>NZ_JALGRF010000009.1 GCF_022815725.1 Streptomyces sp. APSN-46.1 | reverse complement strand
TTTCCGGCGCGGGCCCGGCCCGCCCCGGGGCCCCGCCGGAGCGTGTTTGCCTGGGGCCCCCCCCCCGACCCCCGGCCTCAAACGCCGGCGAGGCTGAAAGGGTGACGCCGGGGCCCGCGGGCGCACCGGGTTGGCCCGGTTCGCCGCCGGGGCCCGCGGGCGCAGCAGGTCCACCCGGTTCGACGCCCGGCCAGGGCACTGGCTCGGGCCACGTCATCAGCTCCGGGGCCTCGGACAGCACCGCGATCCGGGCGCGGACGTCCGCGCTGCGCTTGGTGTCGTGCGTGGACAGCACCGTCCCGGAGGCGGGCCAGTCCCGCGCCAGCTCCGCGCAGTACGCGTGGAACTCCGCCACCGGCACCGCCGGGTCCCCCGGCTCCCCGCCCACCTCCGTGGCCGACAGCAGCGGGGCGTACCGGTAGAACGCCCGGTCCTCCAGGGACTTCGCGCGCAGCGCCGCCGAGGTCTGGGCGAAGCGGGCCCCGAAGGCCGGATCCCGCAGCACGAGGTCCCGTACGGCCGCCACCGCGTCCGCACCGGCCACGGCCGCCGCCCGCTCCAGCGCCTGCGGCGGCAGTCCCGGATCGCCGGGGTACGGCCGGTAGACGGGATAGGCGATCAGCAACTCCCGTACGGCGTCGGCCCGTTCCGGTCCCGCGAGCCGCTCCAGCGCCGCCAGCTCGGCGGCGAGGTCGCCGGTCAGGACCTCCCGCGCGCAGGCCGCGGCGGTCTCCGCCCAGTCCGGCAGTCCGGTGAACCGCCCGTAGCGCACCGCGAGTTCGCGGACACCGGCCGGGTCCGCGAACAGCCCGTCCGTCCGGAGCAGCGCGTCGTACCCGGTGGTGCCCGCCACCGGCCAGCCCGGCGGCAGCCGCTCCTGCCGGGACAGGATCTTCTCCACCACGATCCAGCACCCGTCCCCCACCTCGGCCCGCAGCCGCCGCAGGTACCCCGCCGGATCCGCCAGTCCGTCCACGTGGTCGATCCGCAGCCCCTCGGCCACCCCGTCCCGGACCAGCTCCAGCACCTTGGCGTGGGTGGCCGCGAACACCCCGGGGTCCTCCACCCGGACCCCGATCAGCTCCGAAATGGTGAAGAACCGCCGGTAGTTGAGTTCCGTCCGAGCCTCCCGCCACCAGGCCGGCCGGTACCACTGCGCGGCCAGCAGCTCCGGCAGCGGCAGCCCGGCCGTCCCCTCCCGCAGCGGGAACTCCAGGTCGTCCCCGTGGCGCAGGAGCCCCCCTTCGACGGAGAGCTCGCCCGGCATCAGGGGTCCGGCCAGCACCGGCAGCAGCACCTGCCCGCCGCCCGCCTCCCAGTCGATGTCGAACCACCGCGCGTACGGAGAGTGCGGCCCCTCCCGCAGCACCTCCCACAGCGGCCGGTTGAGACGCAGCGGCCTCGGTACGGCCATGTGGTTCGGGACGATGTCGAGCACCAGGCCGAGCCCGTGCGCCCGGGCGGTCGCCGCCAGCGCCCGCAGCCCCGGCTCGCCGCCGAGCTCGGCCCGTACCCGGGTGTGGTCGGTGACGTCGTAGCCGTGCGGGGAGCCGGGCGCGGCCTCCAGTACGGGGGAGAGGTGCAGGTGGGAGGCGCCGAGCGAGGCGAGGTAGGGCACAGCCGCCTCGGCCGCCGCGAACGGGAACCCGGGGTGCAGCTGGAGGCGATACGTCGAGGTGGGGGCAGCAGGTGTCGAAGGTGGCGCCGGGGTGCCGGCTGTCGAAACGCCGGATTCCGGTGGGGTGCGAGGGTGCGGCTGGCTCATGAGAACGTACGTACCCACCTCGCCGGATTCCGTGCCATTACCCAATGCATCCGGGTGATCGCGTGGAGTTAGCGTAGATCAGGTGTTTCGAACCGTCGACACTTATCGAAGAGTCATCGCCCTGACCGGGCCCCTTCTGCCGCTCATCTCCTTCTTCGCCCGACTGCCCGTCGCGATGACCCAGTTCGGGAGCGTTCTCCTGGTCGCCGAGACCAGTGGCTCCCTCGCCACCGCCGGCGTCGTCGGTGGCACCCTCTCCGCCGGCCAGGTGGTCTGCGGACCCCTCCTCGGCCGGCTCGCCGACCGCCACGGGCAGCGCCCCGTGGTGCTGGGAGCCGCCGCCGTCAACGCGGTGGCCACCGGCGCCCTGGTGGCCGGGGCGCTCGGCGGCCTCGCCACCGCCCCGCTCGCCGCCGTCGCGGCCGTCACCGGAGCCTCCGTACCGCTGATCGGTCCGCTCGCCCGCACGCGCTCCGTGGCCCTCGCGCACCGTGCGAGACCGCTCGGGTCCGACGAGGGCGTGGTGGACGCGGTCCACTCGCTCGAAGGCACCCTGGACGAGGTCTCGTTCGTCTTCGGCCCGGCATTGGTCGGGCTCGCCGCGCTCCTCGCGCACCCCGCCGTCGCCCTCGGCGGCGCCGCGGCCCTCGTCGCCGTCTTCGGCACCGCCTACGCGCTGCACCCGACGGCCGCCGTCACGGCCGGGCTGCCGGCGCGGGAGCTCGCCCGCGCCGGCACGCGCGGCAAGCGGAACGTGAGCGGCCCGAGCCCGAGCCCGGACCCGAGCCCAGGCCCGGGCCCGAGCGGCCGGGCCCGGACGGCCTCCCGGCATCCGCGCGTCGTGTACGCCGTACGGGGGTCGCTCTTCCTCCAGGGCGCCATGTTCGGCGGCTGCCAGGCCGGAATCGCCGCCCTCACCGCGCAGTTGGGAGTACCCGGACAGGCGGGCACCGTGTACGCCGCCATGGGGGTCGTCAGCGCCGCCGTGGGCCTCGCGCTCGGCGCGCTGCCGGCCCGTTTCGGGCTCCGGCTGCGCTGGCGCGCCGCCACCGCCGCCGCGCTCGTGCTCTCCGTACCGCTGCTCTTCACCGCCACCCTGTGGCCGCTGTACGCCGTCGTCACCGTGCTCGGGGCCGCCTATGCCCCGCACCTGATCACCGCGTTCGCGCTCACCGAGCGGGCCGTGGAACCGGGCCGGCTCGGCGAGGCGATGGCCTTCGCCGCCAGCTCGCTGGTCGCCGGCCAGGCCCTCGCCCTCGCCGTCTCGGGGCGGCTCGCCGAGTGGTACGGGCCCTTCGGGGCCTTCGCGGTCGCCGTGGGCGCGGCCGCCGCCGCCCTGGGCCTGGCCCTCACCACCCGGGTCCCGGCCGCCCGTACGCACCCTCCCGCCCGGGCGTACCTCCCGGCCCGGCAGGCCGCCTCCCCGTCGGCGCCGGCGTAGAAGTGGAGGAACGGGAAGCGGTCGCCTACGCCGGGCGCTGAAGCACCACCAGACACCGCCCCGTGAGCGCCACCCGGTCCCCGGCCGCGTACTGCCGTCCGGAACCGGGCGGCAGTACGTCCGACCGCGCCGTGTCCACCACCAGGTGCCACTGCGCGCCGTGCCCGGCCGGGATGGTGAAGTCCTGCGGATCGGCGCCCGCGTTGAACATCAGCAGGAACGAGTCGTCGGTGATCCGCTCCCCGCGGCTGCCCGGCTCGGAGATCGCCTCGCCGTTGAGGAACACCGTCAGCGCCCGCGCGTGCTGCGCCTGCCAGTCCCGCGCCCGCATCTCCTCGCCGTGCGGGGTGAACCAGGCGATGTCGGAGAGCACGTCGTGCGTCCCCTCCACCGGCCGCCCGTGGAAGAACCGGCGCCGCCGGAACACCGGATGGTCGCGCCGCAGCCACACCATCTGCCGGGTGAACTCCAGCAGCGCGGGCGGCGGTTTGCCCGGTGTCGGCCAGTTCACCCAGGACAGCTCGTTGTCCTGGCAGTACGCGTTGTTGTTGCCGCCCTGCGTGCGGGCGAACTCGTCGCCGTGGCTGAGCATCGGAACACCCTGCGAAAGCATCAGCGTGGCCATGAAGTTGCGCATCTGGCGCTCGCGCAGCTCCAGGATCTCCGCGTCCTCCGTCGGTCCCTCGACCCCGCAGTTCCACGACCGGTTGTGGGTCTCGCCGTCCCGATTGCCCTCGCGGTTGGCCTCGTTGTGCTTCTCGTCGTACGAGACCAGGTCGTTCAGCGTGAAACCATCGTGGCAGGTGGTGAAGTTGATGGAGGCCAGCGGCCTGCGGCCGTCGTCCTGATAGAGGTCCGAGGAGCCGGTCAGCCGGCCCGCGAAATCGGCGAGCGTACGGGGCTGGCCGCGCCACAAGTCCCGTACGGTGTCCCGGTACTTGCCGTTCCACTCGGTCCACAGCGGCGGGAAGTTGCCCACCTGGTAGCCGCCCTCGCCCAGGTCCCAGGGCTCCGCGATCAGCTTCACCTGGCTCACCACCGGATCCTGCTGCACCAGGTCGAAGAACGAGGACAGCCGGTCCACCTCGTGGAACTGCCGGGCGAGCGTGGCCGCGAGGTCGAAGCGGAAGCCGTCCACATGCATCTCGGTGACCCAGTACCGCAGCGAGTCCATGATCAGCTGGAGTACGTGCGGGGAGCGCATGAGCAGCGAGTTCCCGGTGCCCGTGGTGTCCATGTAGTGCCGCGGATCCTCCGCCAGCCGGTAGTACGAGGCGTTGTCGAGCCCGCGGAACGACAGCGTCGGGCCCAGGTGGTTGCCCTCGGCGGTGTGGTTGTAGACCACGTCCAGGATCACCTCGATCCCGGCCTCGTGCAGCGCGCGGACCGCCGACTTGAACTCCAGCACCTGCTGGCCGCGGTCACCGGAGGCGTACCCGTTGTGCGGGGCGAAGAAGCCGATGGTGTTGTAGCCCCAGTAGTTGCTCAGCCCGTCGTCGACGAGGCGGTGGTCGTTGACCGACTGGTGCACCGGCATCAGCTCCAGCGCCGTCACCCCGAGCTTGGCGAGGTGCCCGATGACAGCCGGGTGGGCGAGGGCCCCGTACGTACCGCGCAGTTCCTCGGGGAGGTCCGGATGACGCATGGTCAGACCCTTGACGTGGGCCTCGTACAGCACCGTGTGGTGGTACTCGTGGCGCGGCGGGCGGTCGTTCGCCCAGTCGAAGTACGGGTTCACCACCACCGAACTCATCGTGTGCGGGGCCGAGTCCAGATCGTTGCGCGAGTCGGGGCGGCCGAAGTGGTACCCGTACACCTCCTCGCCCCAGTCGATGCCGCCCGCGATCGCCCGCGCGTACGGGTCGAGCAGCAGCTTCGCCGCGTTGCAGCGCTGCCCGCGCTCGGGCTCGTACGGGCCGTGCACGCGGAAGCCGTAGCGCTGGCCCGGCATCACGCCGGGCAGATAGGCGTGCCGGACGAAGGCGTCCGTCTCCCGCAGTTCGACGGCGGTCTCCGAGCCGTCGTCGTGCAGCAGACACAGCTCGATGCGTCGGGCGGCCTCCGAATAGACCGCGAAATTGGTGCCGGCGCCGTCGTACGTGGCTCCGAGCGGATACGCCTGTCCCGGCCAGACCTGCATGGATAACGACTCTTCCCCTCTGCGTTGGGCTGATCCGGCGTGGACCACGTCACTGCCAGATCTTCCCCGAAAGAGGGGCTCCAAGCGGGGACTTGGGATGCTGCCACCGGGTGACCCGGAGACCTGATATCCGGGTCAGAGGACTATGCGCGCATCACATAATGGGTCAACCGACCACCGGCGCGCGGTCCGTCGGGCTGCGTCGGGCGTCGCGCGCGGAGTACCCTTCCGTGATCACTGGAGACGGGCGTCCAGACGCAGAAGGCGGTGCACGGGTGAGCTCGGGAGGTCTGGAGCTGCCCCCTGGTGACAGCGGTCACGAGGGCGGCCCGGCTGATGCCGCCGGCGGGGTGCCGGGCGGCGCGCCCGCCGGGGCTCCGGCCGGGGCGGTGTCGCTGGCGCCGCCGGCGGCCGGGAACGTACGGACCGGGGCCGAGCTGGACTGGGGCGCGGAGGCCTGGAGCGAGGTCCGTACGCGGGCCCAGCGCGCGGGCCGCGCGTACATCTGGCTGAACCTCATCGAACAGCGGCTGCGCGCCGTCGTCGGCGCGGTGCTGCGCCCCATCTACGAGCCGGTGCACGGCCAGGACGACTGGGTGGTCGCGGCCGCCGGACCCGCCGGGCAGGAGTGGGTGCAGCGGGCCGTCGCGGTACGCGAGGTCAGCCGGCGCAAGGGCTACCTGCTGGACCCGGCCGACGACAACGTGCTGAGCTTCCTGACGCTGCCGCAGCTTCGGGAGCTGATGGTGCAGCACTGGCCGTGCTTCGAACCGTACTTCGACGACCGACGCGAGATCGAGCTGGCGCTGGACGAGCTGGAGGTCACCCGGAACGTGGTCTCCCGCAACCGGGCCCTGTCGCGGCCGGTGCTGGAGCAGGCGGAGCGGGCCTCGGCGCGGCTGCTGGAGGTACTGGGCGGGGGCGCGGGCAGCCCCTCGGCGGACCGGCTGCCGATCGACGCCGTCGAGGACCTGGTCGGGGACCGGTACGCGGACGTCATCTCGGTCCACCCGGACCGGGTGCGGCTCCAGCGGCAGCTGCCGGCCGAGGACCTGTTCGGGGGCGCGCGGCGGCTCGACGCCATCGGTATAGGCCTGAACCTGCTGGTCCAGAACTTCTCGGGCCGAAGACTCGTCCGGCTCACGGAGGCGGGCTGCCGGGTGCGGCTGCTGTTCCTGAACCCGGCGAGCAGCGCGGTCAAGCGGCGCGAGCGGGAGCTGGGGTTGCGCAAGGGCGAGCTGAGCCGCTCGGTGGAGATGAACATCCTGCACGTGCGCAGGGTGCGGGCGGGGCTGAAGGACCCCTCGCGCTTCGACATCCACGTCTTCGACGAGACCCCGCGCTTCACCGCCTACCTGGTGGAGGGGGAATCCTCGGGCATCGCGGTGGTCCAGTCGTACCTGCGCCGGGCCCGGGGCATGGAGGCGCCGGTGCTGGTGCTGCGCGGCGGCGGGCGGGGCGTGCCCAGGGACGCGGACCACGGGCTGTTCACGACGTACCGGGAGGAATTCGAGTCGGTGTGGGAGGACTCCCGCCCGGTGTCGTGACTGTCAGTGCCCCGTGGCAGGCTGAAAGTCGTTGACCGGATGGATGCACGGGGGAGGGCGCGTCATGGCGACGTGGCACGGGGGAGCGCTGGTCGGATTCGACCTGGAGACGACCGGGACGGATCCGGGGGAGTCGCGGATCGTGACGGCCGCGGTGGTCGAAGTGCGGGGCGGCGAGGTCCACGAGCGGCGCGGCTGGCTCGCGGACCCGGGGATACCGATCCCGCGGCAGGCCTCGGACATCCACGGGATCAGCACGGAGCGTGCCGTCGCCGAAGGCCGCCCGGTGCGGGAGGTGGCCGAGGAGGTGGCGTCCGTCCTGGTGGGCCACTGGCGCCGGGGCGCGGTGCTCGTCGCGTACAACGCGGCCTTTTATCCGCGCACGCCGGTCGTGTCTCAGGTGTCTCGCGTGCCAGTGCGGCGCCGGCCGGCGGCTCACGCCGGAATGAGGGCCGCGTGATGAGCTGGATCAGTGGGCCGTTGGTGGCCTTCGACCTGGAGACCACGGGAACCGACGTCGAGACCGACCGCATCGTGACAGCGGCGGTCGTGCGCCTAGATTCGGCCGGGGCCGTCTCGGCTGAGCGGACCTGGTTGCTGAATCCAGGGATAGCGATACCCGAGCAGGCGTCGGCGATCCATGGCATCTCGACGGAACACGCTCGCGAGCACGGGGTACCGGCTGCTTCCGCCATCGAAGAGATCGCGCAGGCCGTCGCCGGGGGGCTGCGTCTTGGGATGCCTCTGGTGGTGATGAACGCACGCTACGACCTGTCACTGCTGGACCGTGAGTGTCGGCGGCACGAGGTCGAGTCGATCAGCGAGCGGCTGGGCAGTGTGCCTTCGCCCGTCATCGATCCGCTGGTGATCGACAAGCACGTCGACAAGTACCGGAAGGGCAAGCGGGCCCTCCACGCGTTGTGTGCTCACTACGGGGTGTCGCTCGATGACGCGCATGACGCGAGGGCGGATGCCGTGGCTGCCGCCCGGGTCGTGCGACGCATGGGTGAGAAGCACCAGCCCGTCGCGGTGATGCCACTGGCAGATCTGCATGACCTTCAGGTGCGTGCGGCGGCCGAACAGTCGGTCTCTTTGCAGGCATATCTGCGGCGCACAGCGGACCCGACCGCAGTCGTCGAGCCGGCCTGGCCGCTCATTCCCCGGAGGCGATGACCGCGCTGGTCAGCACTGTCCGGGCGGGAGAGCCTGCAGGTGGGAGAGGGTGATCCGATGCCGTGGAAGGTCGACGTCCAGAATCTTCACGGTGAGGCTGTCTCCGACCTGAACAACATCCTCCGGCCGGTCCACGTGTCGTTCGGCCAGCTCGGTGAGGTGCACGAAGCCTTCGAGGCCGTCCTCTCTGTCTTCGATACGGACGAAGGCTCCGAACGGGACGAGTTTGGTCACGACGCCGTTCGTGATCTGGCCGACCTGCTGAATGAACTGCGGCATCGGGTCCTCTTGCAATGCCTTCAGGGACAGAGACACGCGCTCCCTCACGAGGTCGACGTCGAGGATCTCGGCCGAGATCCTTTGGCCGACTCTGACGACGTCGGAGGGGTGATTGATGCGCCGCCAGGACAGCTCCGGAATGTTGATCATCGCGGTGAAGCCGCCGATGTCCACGAAGGTCACACCGAAGCTGGCGATCTCTGCGACCGTGCCGGTGCAGATCTGCCCACGGTGGAGAGTCTTCAGGAAGGCCCAGTTCCGGTCGCTCGGCGTCGGCTCGGTCCTCCACCGCGCGCGCAGGACGCCGTCGCTGTCGGGCAGGACCGCAGTGAACAGCGGGTGGCGTTCGTCGAGGGTCAAGGACAGAGCCATAGCGGCACGGGCGCCTGCCACCTGGGCGGCCAGTTCCCTGTACTCGGACTCGTCGGCCATCGTGCTGGAGATAGCCCCGTTCTCGTCCTCCCATACGAACTCGACTGAACCCTCGTCGGGAAGCGAGGTGAGGACCGCGTCGACATCGGTGGACAGGTCCGGCCAGACGGTCAACTGGGCACGAGGGGTGAGTCGGGCGCGAACCGCATCGAGGTTCCCATCGGTGAGGCGATGCCAGCGGGAGGCATTGTGGAGGTACCCCTCCTCCAATATCGCGGCGTGCCGTATGGCGATGGACCAGCGTAGACGGGCCCAGAAATCTTCGTTGGCGGGTCGCTGCACGCCGGGCTCGTCGAAGTCCGCTTCGTAGGGCGAGGCCTCCAGCCGCTCCGGGAAGAGACCGAGAGCCCGCGTGCGGGCAACGGCGCGCTCGCAGGACTTGTCACTGCTGATGTAGACGTACTGGTCCCAACCGACCTGCACGTCGAACTTGTCCTCCACCGCCAGGCGGCACCAGGCACCGTTGTCGCGGAGCATGACCCTGACCAGCTCCAGGCCGAGGGGGAGAGACACCTCAGCACCATCATGGAACCCGCTGAGATCGGGTGGGAAGAGCCCGGCAAGGCCGTGGCCGTCGACCGCCGGCTCCAGGCCGAAGTAGGCAAGGCTGGAGATCCCCGGCTCGCGAATGGCCAGTCGGTCGATGCCGGTGTCCTCGGCGAAGGCGGCAATCGCTTGCAGATACGCAGCCTCGACCGGTCCGTGGTCGCTGCTTGAGTCCTCAGCGCCGACGTAGCTGCCATGCTCGTCGCGGTCGGCAGGGTCGTACTTGGTGATCCGGTAGACGAAAGGCGGCACGTTGCTCCCCGTGGTTGTTGACGATGCTTGCTCCGCGGCCGATCTCGTGATCGGGAGCGTAGGACGGGAGGGGCCGGCGCATCGCCGCCTTTGAGGATGGCCAGCGGGATCACCTTCTGCAAGCGGGATACCGTGCCGCATCAGGCCGCATCGATCAGCGGCGATCGATACGAGTGACGCGATCGCTTCGCTCAGCTGCCTTGGAGAGACGCTGGTTCTCCAGTGTGAGGAGCTGAACCTGCTGTGCGAGGACGTTGATCGAGGAGCGCAGCTCCCGCACCTCGCGTGCATGCTCTTGGCGGAGTCGGCGCTCGGCGCCCTTCAGGGCCTGGACCTCCTGCCGGAGGGACGCTGAGGGCGCGGCTGTTTCTTCTCGATCGGCTACGAGGTTTCGGAATTCTGCCAGAACATGGGGGTAGCGGTAGGCGCTGGCTCTGCTGACGCTGGCTTCAACGGCGAGTGATGCGACGGTCAGGGAACCGTCGCTACGGGTGGGCTCTCCCCGGAGTAGGCGTTCGGAAGCCCCTCGGAGGGCTGATTCGGTTGCGTCAGTCGTTGGCACAGCCAATACCCTCGATCACTTTGGTGACGTCGTTGAGGTGACCTCGCAGAGCCGTTCGCTGGAGATCGGAGAGCCCGACGAAGGCCAGTGCGCGCTCGGTGTCTCCGCGTGCTGCTTCCCACCCGCTGCGATGCCGGGTCGTGATGGTCGAGTTCCCGCACCGGTCGGGACGGCAGCTGTTGAGCAGAGGCCGGTCCTCGCCGCTTGGCGTGCGACAGAGGGCGGTCTCAGGCTGGTAGTAGCAGTCGTTGAGCGTCCCGATGTGCAGGGTGCGTGCGGAAGCCTTGAGCATGGCGTACAGGCGGCGCTCGTCGACCACCCTGCCCGCGAAGTCCTGGAGCTCCTGCTGGACACGCGCGAACTCGTTGTCGGTCCGTGGTCCGCCTGGGGATGTCGAGCGTACGCCTGCCTTGAAATCCTCGTAGCGCTCCACGACATCGGCCAGGCGGGCCAGCGCCTCTTCAGCAGCCACTTCCGCGCGGAAACCAGAGGAGGAAGTACCCGCGTACCCCTCGAACATGGCCACGGAGAGATGCTTGTACTGAATCATCCCGGCCACGGCGCCGAACGGGCGGTGCGCGATGTGCCAGGCCACGGTCCTGCGGAACTGGCGGGTCGTAAGGTTCCACGGTTCCCCATCGACATCGGGCACCGGAAATCCGATGCCGGCGCAGTGAGCCAGGAACTCGTTGAGGTTGTCATTCATGCGGTTGGCAGAGATCGTCGAGTGCGGTCGGCCTGTTACCGGACGGCAGAACAGCATGTCACGATGGGGCAGGCGTTGCAGGACTTCGATGGCTTCCGCGACGGGCTCGATGACGACCCAGCTCTCCGGTGCGCCTCGCCCACCTTTGATGAGCTGCGACCGCACCTTGTGCCGGACGACGACACCGTCTGCGCTCCGCTCGGTGAAGTGGCAGCCGTCCCGGAGTTCCTTGACTTCGGAGTCGCGCATGCCGGACAAGTAGGCGATGAGGATGTAGCAGGCGGCCCGCAGGAGCCGTTCCTCATGGGAAACGGCCGGAGGGCTGAACCTATCCCGCCACGGCCGCCCGGTCTGCGGATGTGGAGTGATGGGCGTGTCCATGCCGCCGGGCTCGGGCCCGAGCCGCTCCAGTGCCCTGACGATGTGGTTGGCGTAGGAGCCGCTGGCAACCCCTCGTCCTGCCCCCGACTTGCGCATGATGTACGTGTAGGCGGGTGAACCGGCCAGGTGAGGTTGGAGACCGGCGCCATCCAGCACCGGGACACCTCGCCCGTCGGCTGCGAGGTCGTCGAGGTAGCGGTCCAGGCGGGCGAGCGACTGCCCGTGGATCTCATTGACGGAGGCTTGCAGTTCCATCAGCTCCGCGCGCGCGTCGATGATGTCCGATGCCGCGGTGCGGACGTAGAACAGGGCCGCCTGTACCAGCGGGGCGATGACCTGGGGCGGGATTCGGGGAGTTTGGTTCTCGTGCTTGCTGACGGCAGGGCCGCCGATGACGCGTGTGAGGGGGCGGCCGTTCCAGGGATTGGTCGCCAGTGCGTCCGTCGGCATGGCCTCTGCCGCGAGGTGGAGGCGTGGGATGACCTGGAGGCGGTGGCGCATGCCGCTGTGCATCAGTCTTTCGGCCCGGCAGTGAACCAGGTAGGAATCGAGAACCGGCTGCGTCACAGCGTCCAGGCGAATCCCGTCGTGTTCGGAGTCGAGGAATCGGAGGAAGCACCGCAGGTTCCACCACTCAGCCGACACTGTCGAGATGGACGGAAGGGGACCGTGAACCGGGCGGGTGTTGAGTCTCCAGAACAGGAACTCGCGCGCCGCCTCGCGCCGTGTGACATCGCTGAGTGACTCGAAATCGATGAAGAACTCACTGGCGTAGCGGTTCCCGGCATGCCCGGCGACCGCGAGATTCCAGACGCCGTCTCCGAATCGCGGCATGAGGGATGGATCAGCGGTGAGGGGGCGCCCGGACAGTACGGCTGTTGCGTCGGAAGGACGGCTGGTGACGACACTGCGTGGAAGAGGCTGTGCGGGCATCAGTGGCCTCCCAACAGGTTGTGGGGAAGAAAGAGCAGGCGTTCGGAAGATTCGGCGATTGCCCTGGCGTCCAGCACGTCACGCTGGCTGAACCTCGGGACGATCGATTGCAGAATCTGCTGGTGAGCGTTGCCGAACCGCGCTTCCCACTCCGCTGCGGGTGTCTTGGCCCGTTCAGTCACGATGTGGTTGAGGAAGGCCAGGATTGCTGGGAGTTTCCTCCGGGTGATAACGGCATTACTGCACCCCAGGCAGGCGAAGAAGGAGACCGGGCAGGGCTTGCCTTTGACTCCGAAAGGCGAGTCGAAGAAGCTGCGGCAGGACGACAACCAAAGGTCGGATTCGCCGGACAGGAGCGGCGGTAGCTGCTCGGCCGGGACCCCAAGCAACTCAACTGCATCCGTCGGTTGTTGAGTGAGGCGTTCTTCCTCTTCCGGCGTCAGGACCGTGGGAGTCTGGGCGTCAGCGAGTGCGTCCTGCAGGCCGTCTGCCACGGCCTGTTCGTGGAGAGCGCGCAGTGAGGGGATGTCTGCGTAGTGCGCCGCGGCGACGTCCTGCGAATGGCCCTGCACGAACGCCGACATTCTGCCGCCGGTCACCTTGTAGACGGCAGCCTTGTAGGTCTTCCGAAGTCGGGACAGGCGCAGGTCGACGGGCTTCCCCGCATCCGTCAGCCGGTGGGCCGAGACGAAGCTCCGAGCCGCACTCGACGCGGTTCCAGCGCTGAGGCCTGCGGACAGTACCCCGTCCTTCGTCCTGAACTGCCAAAGCGCCGGCAAGCCGGTGGCCTCTCTGACAGGCGCTGTGAGCCGCAGGGCCAGCCGAAGCAGCCCGCCGGGTGAGTTGGACGAGCCGTCCCGGACCCTGATCGTGTTCCATTCCTGGCCGTGCCGCCGTCGCTTGAGGTATTCGACCTGCACATAGCCCCGGTTGGGATTCTTCAAGCAGTCGGCGGTCAGCTCTCTGGCCGCTTCCACCTCCATGCCGCTTTCGAGACAGAACAGCAGGAGCAGAGCGAACACGTCGCGGCTGGTCGGGTACACCAAGGGTGCAAGGCGGCCGGGAGTGCGCGCATTAGCCAGGCCGGTGCCAACAAGATCGGCCAACTGTGTCCGTGTGAAGGTCCCGTGGGTCCGGGAGATTTCCCACAACACATTCGGGTCGGAGTCCCAGCCTGCGGTCCGCGGGTCCTGGCCCCGCGCGAGGAGCGCTGGCCCCTCCAGCGTCAGCCGTCGGATCGCGTCATCGACGTCAGAACGTGCGGCAGTGCGTAGCTGCTCGGCGAGGTGCGGCGAGTAGGCGTCGCGAGGGGTATAGGAGCCGACCGGGCCAGTGGATGTGTAGGAGAGCCTCCGGAGCATCGAGGGGGATAGTCCCTGTTCCTTCTCGCCGAGTCGGCGCAAGATCCACACGATGTCGGCGATACGGGCGTAGGGCGTCCGGGAGAACTCTGGGCGGCCCTCCCGGAGGTGGCTCTCGAATCCGTCGAGGTGATGCGGAAGGAGGTCACTGACGCGGACTTCCATCGCTTCCGTGGAGTCGAGCCACCGCGCCCACAGTCGGCAAGAACGCGCACGATTGCGGAGCGTATGCGGTGAACCAGTCCCCTGCCCCACCTCACACGAAGCCGCCAATTCGACCCCCAGAGCCCCCAGCAGCCGCTGCTGCGGCTCTCGGGTCCAGTCCACGACGGCCGTCCGGTTGTCCGGGAAAGAGACCTCGATCTTCAGAAGTCCGAGCGTGTCCGGAGCCGTATCGACGACCTGGAGTGAGGGTGCGTTCAATCGGGCTTTACGCCGCCCCCGGCCTACCACGGGGGCGCTCCCGGCGTCTGAACAGAGGAGTTGTCGAACTCATGCGACACGTGATGTGCCGTATCCACGACCTCGGATGTCCAGGCATCCACCGCGCCGTCGATCAGAGCCTGGGCCTGGTCGGTACAGCCGAGGTAGATGTACGTGGTGGTGATCGAGGAATGCCCCAGTAGACGGCGAAGGTGATCGAGTGGGTCACCGATGATGCGTCGGTACACGCCGTCGCTCATCTCGCCCTTCTCCACCGAGCCGATCTGTTCCTGGATCAACGCGGACAGCAGATGCACGGCAAAGGTGTGCCTGAGGACGTGGGGTGTGGCGTCGACGTCGATCCCGCGCGTACGGCATCTCTCCGACGCCCGCACGAAGACCGACTCCCAGGCCGACAGAGACACGGGTCGCCCTTCCTGGCCGAGCCAGACGCACGCCGAGCCGAGGGAACGGCCCTGATCGTCAACGAGGTACAGGCGAGATCGGAGTGTCGGCGGCAGACGTGACCAGGGGACCCTTCGGAGCCTGCCGTCTTTCATAGGTACGCGCACACCTCGTCGGTCGGCTTGACTCCCCAGCACCGCGCCGGCAGGCAGCGGACAGCCGCGGGCACGCCAGCGGTCCAGCATCAGGGAGCGCTCGATCTCCACGTAGTCGGCCACGGCGCGCAGGACTCGATGGGGCAAGAGGATCTTGCGTCCCTTGTCCCGCTTGGCAGTCGGCGGCGCCAGGTCGAAGGGCACGCTCTTCGTGTCCCTCTGGCCGTCCAGGGCCGGGAGTTCCGGCCAGCAGAGCGAAGCGGCCTCCTCGATGCGCAAGCCAGTGGTGACCAGCAGCTCGGCCATGACGACGTTTCGCTCCGCATTACGGCCTCGGAAGCTCGAATCAGCCGTGCCCCTCTGCAGCTGACCCCGTAGGCCGATGTCGCGGAAGGCCGCGTAGCGGGGAACGGAAAGGAACTTCACGTTTCCGCGTTTGGCGGCTTTCTCTACTGCACGGTTGTTGCGGACGCGGACCTGCTGCCCGGAGCCAGTGCGCCGCGAGCTCTCGTAGTACTTGAACGGCGTTCGCTCGATCAGAGCCTCGTCCACCGCCCATGTGTAGAACTTGTCCACGGCAGCGACGCCCCGGTTCCAGGTCGAGGCCGAGACAACCTGTGTCGGGTCGGGAGAGACGCGCCGGGCTCGATGGAAGGCGGTGACGTCGTCGCGGTCGGCGTGCCAAAGGGTCTTGCCGCGATGCTCCTGGAGGAACCGTCCCCAGGTCAGCAGGTCCAGAGCGTAGGCACGCCAGGAATGTGCAGACCTCACCCCGAGGGTCGGCAAGGACCACAGGAATCGATTGAGTTGGACGTCGTAGCTGCCATCATCGCCGAGGATGAACGGTGCACCGGCATGTAATCCGTGCCGTGCGAGCGCCTTCGTCGCGTCTCTCACCCCGGCTGCTTCCAGCGCATCCGGGTCGGTGAAGAAGATCTCCATTTGATCGCACCCCCTGTGCCCCATCAACGACGTTGGGGAGGGTGAGACACGGTCGTGCGTGGATAAGGCCTTCGACCTGACGCTGCTGAGCGCGGAGCTGGCCCGGTACGGGCTGCCGTCGCTGTCCGACCGGTTGGGCGGGCCGCGGACGGGTCCGGTGGCGGACCCGCTGACCATCGACCGGGCCGTGGACCGCTACCGGCGGGGGAAGCGCACGCTGGAGGCGGTGTGCGGGGTGTACGGGGTCACCCTGGACGACGCGCACGACGCGGGGGCGGACGCGCTGGCCGCGGTCCAGGTGGCGCGGGCGATAGCCGCCCGCCACCCGGAGGTGGCCGGCCTCACCCCGGCGGACCTGCACGACCGGCAGGGCACCTGGCACGCCCGCTGGGCCCGCGACTTCCAGTCCTACCTGCGCAAGCAGGGCACCCCGGACGCGGTGATCGACACGGCCTGGCCCCTGCGCGCCCTCATACCGTCCTCGGCCTGACCGTCGGTCGCCCCACCGGTCCTCTCGGGCCCGGTGGAACACCAGGGGTCTTGGTGGCGCACCGTCAGAACGCGTGCCAGCGCATGTGCGGGTCGCGGTGGCGCAGTGAGGCGACTCGGTCGCGGAATTCGGTCAGGGCGTTCGGGTTGGTCGGGGCGTGTTGGGCGACCCAGGCGCAGCTGGCCGTCTCGCGGGCGCCGCGCAGGACCGCGCAGCCGTCCCACTCGCGGACGTCCCAGCCGTATGCCGTCACGAAGGACTCGTACGACGCGGCGGGCAGGCCGTAGCGGTCGCGCGACAGGGCCATCACCACCAGGTCGTGCTCGCGCAGGTCCGCCGAGACGGTCTCCAGGTCCACCAGGACCGGGCCGTCCGGGCCCACGTGGACGTTGCGGGGGAGGGCGTCGCCGTGGATCGGGCCCGGAGGAAGGTGCGGGGTGAGCCCCGCGACCTCACCGGCGTAGGCGTCGCGCCGGGCCCGCAGGTAGGCGGCGTCGGCCGGGTCGATGGCCTCGCCGGCCAGCCGCAGCCAGCGTTCGACGCCGCCGAGCAGATCCCGTGCCGGGAGCTCGAACGGCGGGGCGGGCAGGGCGTGGATGTGCCGCAGGAGCACGGCGAGGTCCTCCGGGCCCGCCGGACGGACCGCTGCCGGGAGCCGGTGCCACACGGTCAGCGGGTGTCCGTCCACCAGCCGGGGCTTCGGCTCGGCCGCGCGGACGGCGGGGACCCCGCGGTCCGCGAACCAGCCGGCCACCGCGAGTTCCCGTTCGGCGCGCTCCAGCAGGGCGGCCTCCCGGGCCACCTTCACCACCAGGTCGCCGACCGCGAAGACGGCGTTCTCACCGAGCGCCAGCAACTCGGCCCGCCCGGCCCGCCCGGCCCGCCCGGCCCGCTCGGCCCGCTCCGTGCGGCCGAGGCCCGCCGCCGTCAGTACGTCCCTGGCCCGCGCCTCGTCCATGCCGTCTCTCCGCTGCCCTGTCCGCCGTCAGCCCCGGTCGCCCCCGGTTGCCTCGATCGCGCCAAGTCTCGCATTCCGGTGTGCGCCGCCGCGCGCCGCAATATCGATTGCACGATACGTATCGTCTCGTTACGGTTGGTTCATGACCTCAGCCAAGCCCGCGCACATCGCCATGTTCTCCATCGCCGCCCACGGGCACGTGAACCCGAGCATCGAAGTGATCCGGGAACTCGTCGCCCGCGGCCACCGCGTCAGCTACGCCATCCCCGCCTCCTTCGCGGAGAAGGTCGCGGAGACCGGCGCCACACCGGTGATCTGGAACTCGACCCTCCCCACCGAGGACGCGCCCGAGGAGTGGGGCACCGAACTCATCGACAACATCGAACCGTTCCTGAACGACGCCATCCAGGCGCTGCCCCAGCTCGCGGCCGCCTTCGAGGGCGACGAGCCGGACCTCGTCATCCACGACATCACCTCCTACCCCGCTGCCGTCCTGGCCCACCGCTGGGGCGTCCCGTCCGTCTCCCTCTCCCCGAACCTGGTCGCCTGGACGGGCTACGAGGAGGAGGTCGCCGCGCCCATGACCGCCGCGCTGCGCGCCACCGAACGCGGCAAGGCGTACTACGCGCGCTTCCGCGCCTGGCTCGACGAGAACGGCATCGACGAGGACTCCGACCGCTTCGTCGCCCGCCCGCGCCGCGGCATCGTGCTCATCCCGCGCGCCCTCCAGCCGCACGCGGACCGGGTCGACGCGTCCGTCCACACCTTCGTCGGCGCCTGCCAGGGCGACCGCAGCGCCACCCAGGGCACCTGGAAGCGGCCGGCCGCGGCGGCGGGGAAGAAGGTGCTGCTGGTCTCCCTCGGCTCCGCCTTCACCCACCAGCCCGGCTTCTACCGCGCCTGCGCCGAGGCCTTCGGCGACCTCCCCGACTGGCATGTCGTCCTCCAGATCGGCAGGTTCACCGACGAGGCCGAACTGGGCGAGATCCCCGCCAACGTCGAAGTGCACCGCTGGGTTCCCCAGCTGGACATACTGGGCCAGGCCGACGCCTTCATCACCCACGCCGGCGCCGGTGGCAGCCAGGAAGGCCTCGCCACCGGCACCCCGATGGTCGCCGTCCCCCAGGCAGTCGACCAGTTCGGCAACGCCGACATGCTCCAGGAGCTGGGCGTCGCCCGGCACGTCCCGATGGACCGGGCCGACGCCGAGACCCTGCGGGAGGCGGTCCTCTCCCTGGTCGGCGACCCCGAGGTCGCCGCCCGCCTCGAAGCGGTCCGAGCGCGGATGGCCGACGAGGGCGGCACGCGACAGGCCGCCGACCTCATCGAGGCCGAACTGCCCGACGTGTCAGTGGCCCGCCCTATCGTTCGGTCATGACCACTCGGAAGTTCGCCGCGCTCCTGCGGGGCATCAATGTCGGCGGGAGCAAGAAGGTCCCGATGGCCGAGCTGCGGAAGGTCCTGGAGGGCCTCGGCCACGGGGACGTCCAGACCTACCTGCAGAGCGGCAACGCCGTCTTCAGCAGCGCGAAGGACGACCCGCGCGCCCTGGCTCGGGAGCTGGAGGCCGCCATCGAGGCCCACTTCGGCTTCAAGGTGCCCTGCCTCGTCGTGGACGGCGCGTACCTGCGCGCCGTCGCCGACGCCTGCCCCTTCCCGGCCGCCGAACTGGAGGGCAGACAGCTGCACGCCACCTTCCTCTCCGAGCAGCCGGGCGAGCAGCGTTTCGCGGGGATCGACGGGCCCTCGTACCTCCCGGAGGAGTACCGGCTCGGCGACCGGGTCATCTACCTCTACGCGCCCGAGGGCCTGGGCCGCTCCAAACTGGGCGAAGCGCTGGCCAGACCGGCCGTCGTCAAGGGCCTCGATGTGACGAGCCGCAACTGGAACACGGTCGTCAAACTCGTCGAGCTGACGGGCGGGCCCGATGCCGCCTAACGCCTAACACCTAATACCTAATACCTAACTCCAGTCGATGTCGGCCACGCTCTCCAGCGGGGCCCGGTCCTCCACGGATTCCGGTACGACCAGTGTGTCCGCCTGGATCATCGTGGCGGGGAACTTGAGGTTGGTCCGCTTCTGCACCTCGCCCAGCTTGACCTGGAAGACGCGGAACTCGTCCAGCTCCAGGATCTCGGCCAGGACCAGGTTCTGGGTGAGCAGGAACGCCTTGCACTTGAGCGTCCCCTTCTCGGAGTAGACGAGCACCTTCCAGAACTCGCGCGGTATCTGGACGTTCCGGAAGACGCGGTCGTCCTCGTGGAACACCGGCCCGCCGAACACGCTGATCTTGAGGCCCTCGACCTGGACGTCCTCGTAGAGGGCGTTCTCCAGCTCACCCCAGACGCCGGCCTTCGCACTCTGGTTGAAGTCGTCCATCTGGGGGGTGATGTTGGTGTAGAAGAACGAGTCCGTGTTGGCCCTGTCCGCCTCGGGCATCGTCCCCCAGAGCAGGTCGGCGCGGCGCGCTATGTGACCCCGGTCGAGCCGGTTGTCCTTGTACAGCTCATTGCTGACCTGGGCGTTGGCCGGCAGCCGCGGGTCCTTCTTGAACTCGATCCCGCTGCGGTCGAGCTTCTTCATCATGCCGCCGTCGATGTTCCAGGCCACCCAGAACGCGAACCGCCGCTTCCCGTTCTGTGCCAGCGAGAAGTGCGTGTACGGGACGACCTCGGTTCCGTCGAGCTGCACCGCGTCGGCCTTGATGGACGGGCCGAGCTGCGGGGTCGCTATCGGAACCGAGAGGAAGCCCGGGTCGTACCCCGTCACGGCCTCCAGCGAATCGGGGGGCGGCTGCTGGAGGGTGATCTTCAGTTCCTCGAAGACCGCCTGGGGGAAGCAGGCGAGCGCCCGCTCGTCGGGGTCCCCGTCGCTCTCGCCGCCGAAGTGCAGGCCGGCCAGCACCTCACTCGGCCGGCCGCCGCGCGTCTTGAAGATCCACGCCGAACCCGAGTCGCCGGGCGCGCTGATCTCCCCGTCCTCCGCCGGCTTGTTGGGGTCCGGGCCTATCTCGAAGCAGTCGATCTCCCGTACGCCGACCGGCGCACCGTAGTCGATGCTGACGCGGGCGAAGGGGCGGCTCACCACCCCGTGTGTGACACCGGTCGTGCGCCCGCACTTGACGACCTTGTCGTCGATCTGCGGCTCGCCCAGCTGCGTCGGCGTGACGTCGAGGTCGAGGATGTTCGTGTCGAACTCGCGGCCCGTGATGCTCGACACCGCGCAGTCGCCGACCAGCCCGAGGTGGGACCGCTTGAGCGTGCCGAGAAGGTTCAGGTCGAGGCGGCTGTCGTCCGCCTTGCCCGGCTGCACGACCTTGTCGCCCAGCTCGCCCTTGCGTCCGTTCAGGACGTGCCAGTTGCTCAGCAGGCAGGTCGAACCGTCGTTCTTGTCGAAGACGACGCACCCGAAGGTGCCGGCGGACACCTTGACATTGCCGACGCTCACCCCGGGACGGACCGGATCGACGCGCTTCTGCCGTTCCGGCGTCTCCGCCTCGGCCACCACGAGGAAGTGCGGCTTGTAGCTGCGCTGGACCACATCGGTCGGCACCTTCACGCCGCCGCCTATGTCGATGACGTCGGGGATCTTGGCGCTCCTGAGCCCGTCCACACCCTCCGGCCGCACCTTCTTGTCCACCGTGAACTGGAGGGCCAGTTCCTTGCCCCGCTTCCCCTTCGTCTCCTTGTAGCCGATGCCGATGGACGAGATGTTCGGGTCGCTGAGATAGCCCGACCCCTGCGTACGGATGAACTGCTTGAGCGAGGTGATCAGCTCGTCCTGCCCGCCGGCGGAGCCGGCAGCCGAGGACGTGGAGGACGTGCGCTTCTTGGCAGCCATCGAAGGCTCCCTTCAAGCGAGAAGTTCCCGCGTGGGAACCCCGCCGAAGAAGATGCCGCCCCCGCGGTCGCCGAATCGACGCAAGCAGGCTGGGGCTCCCCGCTCTGTACGTGCGATTCCAGCCTACGAGCGAACCCGCGCCCCTGCCTCCGGGACCAGGAGTAGTGGACCGCTGAACTACCCGGCGAGCCCGTCGAGCAGGGCGAGTTCCCGCGCCGTGAGGTGCACCGTCGCCGCGTCCAGGTTCTCCGCGAGGTGGACGAGGGACCCCGTGCCCGGGATCGGGCACAGGACCGGGGAGTGGTGCAGCAGCCAGGCCAGCGCGATCTGGCCCGGCCCCGCCCCGTGCTCGCCGGCCACGGCGGTGACGGCGGCCGCGCTCTCACGCGTCAGGGCGCCGCTGCCCAGCGGGTGGTACGGGAGGAACGCGATCCCGCGCGCCTCGCACAGCGCGAGCACCTCGGCCGAGGAGCGGTCCAGCAGGTTGTACGGGTTCTGCACCGAGGCGATCGGGACCGACTCCATGGCCTGCCGCAGCTGTTCGGCCGTGACCGTGTCCAGACCGATGTGCCGGATCTTGCCCTCGGCCCGCAACTCGGCCAGCGCGCCGAGCTGTTCGGCGGGCGGAACCTCCGGATCGAAGCGGTGCAGCTGGTAGAGGCCGATGCTGTCCACGCGCAGCCGCAGCAGGCTCGCCTCGCACATGGCCCGGAGCTGCTCCGGACGGCCCGCGGCGTGCCACCGGTCGGGGCCGGTGCGCACCACCCCGCCCTTGGTGGCGATCACGAGCCGGTCGCCGTACGGGTACAGGGCCTCCGCGATCAGCTCTTCCGCCAGGTCGGGGCCGTAGTTGTCGGCCGTGTCGATCAGGGTGACGCCGCGCGCGACCGCGTCCCGCAGCAGCGTCAGGGCATCGGCCCGTTCACCGCGCGGACCCCAGTAGCCGGGGCCGACCAGACCGCCCGTACCGAGGCCGAGCCGCCGTACGGGCAGATTCCCACCGAGACTGAACACCATGTCCGCCATGGCCCGACGGTAACGCACTGCGCGGGGTGTGCCAGGCTCGGAACATGCGTTACATCATCATCGGCGCCGGGGCGATCGGCGCGGCCATCGGCGGGCGGCTCGCGGAATCGGGCCACGAGGTCGTACTCGCCGCGCGCGGCGCGCACGCGGAGGCCTTGCGGACGGACGGGCTGCGGCTCACGACGGCGGACGGGGAGCGGGTGCACCGGCTGCCCGTCGCCACGGGACCGGCGGAGCTCGGCGAACTCCGGCCGGACGACGTCCTGCTGCTGGCCGTCAAGACCCAGGACGCGATCGCCGCGCTCGACGCGTGGGGCGACGCGGAGGTCGCGGGCGGGGGCACGGCCGCGCAGCGGCTGCCGGTGCTGTGCGCGCAGAACGGGGTGGAGAGCGAACGGCTGGCCCTACGGCGCTTCGCGCGGGTGTACGGGGTGTGCGTGTGGCTGCCGTCCACGTTCCTGGAGCCGGGGGTGGTCTCGGCGCGGTGCGCTCCGCTGACGGGGATTCTGCACCTGGGCCGGGCGGCGGGCGGGACCGACCCGCTGATCCGGCGGATCGCCGCCGACCTGGAGAAGTCCGGGTTCGAGGCGCCGGTGGTCGAGGACGTGATGCGGTGGAAGTACGCGAAGCTGCTCGGCAACCTGGGCAACGCGATCCAGGCGACGACGGGGCCGGAGCCGGACCCGGCGAAGGGGGCGCTGCTGCTCCGCGCGATCCGTGAGGCGAAGGCCGCCTTCGAGGCCGCCGGGATCGGCTACGCCACGGACGCGGAGCAGGCCGCCGCGCGGGACGGCAAGGTCGAGGAGCCGGCCGGGGTTCGGGGCGGGTCGTCGTGGCAGTCGCTGCACCGGGGCACGGGCTCGATCGAGGCGGACTACCTCAACGGTGAGATCTCCCTGCTGGGCCGGTTGCACGGGGTCCCGACCCCGGTGAACGACACCCTCCGCCACGCGGCGAACATCTTCGCCCGCGAAGGCCTCCCGCCGGGCGCGATGTCCATCACGGACCTGACGGCCCTGGCCGACGAGGCCGCCGCGCGCGCGTAGCCGGGCCCGGGGCCGGTGCCGCCAGGCGGGCGTATCCGGTCCGGGCGGGCGGCGCTGCGCGGGGCCTCCCGGGCTCTGCCCGGACCCGCGCCTCAATCGCCGGCGAGGCTTGATTTGCGCCGGCGGTGGGGGGATCCGCTGCGCGGGGCCTCCCGGGCTCTGCCCGGACCCGCGCCTCAAACGCCGGCGGGGCTGGATTTTGGCTGATGCCGCCCGCCAGGTGCGGCTGGATTGCCCGCAGGGCAATTTCAGCCTCGCCGGCGTTTGAGGCGCGGGGTCTGGGGCGGAGCCCCAGGGGGACCGGGCGGAGCCCGGGGGCGCTTGCGCGGCGGCGGCGCAGATGCTCCGGGTCAGGCCGTCAGGGCGGGCAGGCGGGACGGGGCCGTCGCGGCGGCGGCGTAGCGGTGCAGCAGGAGGCGGGCCAGTTCCGGGGCCGCGCCCAGGACATCGGCCACGACATCCGCGCCCCCGGCAACCGCGCCGGCGGCGATACGGTCCGGGAGGCGCCCCGGGGCGATGACGTACGGGGCCACCACCACCCGCCGGACGCCCTCAGCGCGCAGCGCCCGTACCGCGTCCTCCGTACGGGGCAGAGCGGCGGAGGCGAACGCAGGCCGCACGGCGCACCAACCGGTGTGCCGCCACTCCCGCGCGGTTTCAGCGATCACTGCGATCGCCTCCGGGTCTGTGGAACCGGCGGACGCGAGCACCACACCGGTGCCGGCGCGGTCCGCCGGGTCGAGGCCGGCCTCGAACAGGCGGCGCTCCAGGGCCGAGATGAGCAGCGGGGACGGTCCGAGGACGTCCGCCACCGAGACCGAGAGCCCCGGCAGGCGGACCAGCGCCTCCGACAACGCCGCCGGTATGTCGGCCTTCGCGTGGAAGGCGCGGGTGAGGAGCAGCGGCAGGGCCACCACGTCACGGACGCCGTCGGCGTACAGCGCGGACAGGACCTGATCGACCCGCGGGGCGTTGAAGTCCAGGTACGCCGTCTCCACCCGCAGCTCCGGCCGCAGCGCCCGCGCGCGCCGGGTGAGGGCGTGCACGGTCGCCGCGTGCCGCGGGTCGCGGCTGCCGTGGGCGATGACCAGCAGGGCGGGGGAGGCGGGGGACACGCGGCTCAGCTCTTCACCAGCAGGCCGCGGCTGCGCAGCACCCAGCGCTCCAGCGGGCTGAAGATCAGCAGGTCGATGGCGATGCCGACGACCAGGATCAGGATGATCGCCAGGAACACGCCCGGCAGGTCGATGTTGTTGCGGCCGTTTTCGAGGAGCTGGCCGAGGCCGAGGCCGAGGTCGGGCGAGCTGGCGATGATCTCGGCGGCCATCAGGGAGCGCCAGGAGAAGGCCCAGCCCTGCTTCAGCCCGGCCAGGTACCCCGGCAGCGCGGCCGGCATGACCACGTGCCGGGCCCCGCGCAGCCCGGTGGCGCCCAGGGTGCGGCCGGCCCGCAGGAACAGCGGCGGGATCTGGTCGATGCCGGAGACGAGGCCGTTGGCGATGGACGGCACCGCGCCCAGCAGGATCACCGTGTACATCATGGCGTCGTTGAGGCCGAACCAGAGCACGGCCGGCGGCACCCAGGCGACCGAGGGCAGGGACTGCAGGCCCTGGAGGATCGGGCCGATCGCGGCACGGACGAACTTCACCCGGGCGACGAGCAGCCCGAGCGGGGTACCGATGGCCAGGGCCAGCAGGAAGCCGAGCAGACCGCGCGAGACGCTGGTCCAGATGACCTCCAGCAGCGTGCCCTTGAGCCACATGTCGGACAGGCTGTCCCACACGGAGGACAGGGCGGGCAGCTTGGTCTCGTCGGTGACCTTCAGCGCGACGAGGACCTGCCAGACCAGCAGGACCAGGCCCACGGCCACGAACGGCGGCAGGATCTTCTTGACGAGCAGCTCGCGGACGGACGTGCGGTGGGTCTGGACCGCGTCGAGGGCGTCCAGTCCGGCCTCCAGGCCCGCCAGGTCGTCCGCCTTGCCGCCCGTGACCTTCGGGGTGGTGTCAGTGCTGGCCATGGCGGCGGATCTCCCCACGCAGGTGTTCAGTGATCTCAAGGGACAGCTCCGCGACGTCCGCGTCCTCGATACGACGCGGCTGCTGGATGTCCACGGTCCATTCCTTCGCCACCCGGCCGGGCCGCGAGGAGAGCAGGACCACGCGCTGGGCGAGGCGCACGGCCTCGCGGACGTTGTGCGTGACGAAGATGACCGACAGCTGCGTCTCGTCCCAGATGCGGGTGAGCTCACCGTGCAGCACGTCGCGTGTGATCGCGTCGAGCGCCGCGAACGGCTCGTCCATCAGCAGCAGCTGGCTGTCCTGGGCGAGCGCCCGGGCCAGCGCGACGCGCTGGCGCATGCCGCCGGACAGTTCGTGCACGCGCTTGCCGTACGCGTCGCCGAGCCGGACCAGCTCCAGCAGCCGTTCGGCCTCCGGCCTGCGGTCGGCCTTGGCCACCCCGCGCAGGCGCAGGGCGAGTTCGATGTTCTTGCCCGCGGTGAGCCACGGGAAGAGGGCGTGCTCCTGGAACATGAGCGCCGGACGGCCGCCGGGGGTCTCGATCGACCCCACGGAGGGCTTGTCCAGGCCCGCGACCAGGTTCAGGAGCGTGGACTTGCCACACCCCGAGGCCCCCAGGAGGGTGACGAACTCGCCGGGAGCGACATCGAGGCTGATGTCGTCCAGGACGAGCTGCGATCCGGCCGGGCCGGAGAAGGACTTCGAGACGTGCTCGATGCGGGCGGCGTGCGTCGTCTGCTCCGCTACGGAGCCCTCGGCAGCCTTGGCGAGCGTGGTGGCCATGGTCGTCACCTCCTGGGTTGCTGGAACGTGGACTTACTTGGCGCCGAGACCGGCGTCCGAGACCTCGGGCTTGCCGGCGGCCTTCAGCACCTTGTTCAGGAGCGTCAGGTCGTAGATCCCGGCCAGGTCGGGCTGCTCGATGAGCTTGGCCTTGACCGCCCACTCCGCCTGCGTCTTCAGCGTCGTGGCCAGCGGGTCGTCGGTGATCGCGATGCTCGGCCACGCCGGGTCGATGATCTTCGCGTCGAGGGCCTTGCCGCTCTCCGCCTGGAGCTTGGCGTTCGCCGAGGCCTTCGCCTTCTCCGGGTTGGCGTTGATCCACTCGTTGGTCTTCACGGTGCCCTTGAGCACGGCCTCGACCACGTCCGGGTGCGCCTTGAGGAACTTCTGCGACACGATGATGTTCGTGATCACGAACTTCTTGTCGGGCCACAGGGAGGTCTCGTCGAGGAGGACGGAGCCGCCGTCGGAGACGAGCTTGGAGGCCGTGGGCTCGGGCACCCAGGCGCCGTCGATGGAGCCCTGCTTGAAGGCGTCCGGGGTGACCTTGTTGTCCGTACGGACGACGGAGACGTCACCCTTGCCGGACTCCGGGTCGACCGACCAGCCCTTCTCGGAGATCCAGTTGAGGAACGCGACGTCCTGCGTGTTCCCCTTCTGCGGGGTGGCGATCCTCTTGCCCTTGAGGTCGTCCAGGGTCTTGATCTTGTCCGGGTTCACGACCAGCTTGACGCCGCCGGAGGCGGAACCGGAGACGATCCGCAGGTTGGTGCCCTTGGACTTCACATAGGCGTTGATCGAGGGCGAGGGGCCGATGAAGCCGATGTCGAGAGAGCCGCCGTTGAGGGCTTCGATCTCGGACGGGCCCGCGTTGAAGGCCTGCGGCTTGATGGCGGTGCCGCCGAGCTCCTTGGCGATCAGGCCTTCCTGGAGGCCGACCAGAGCCGTGGCGTGCGTCAGGTTCGGGAAGTACCCGATGCGGACCTCGGAGGCGGAGAGCTTCGCGGCGCCGGTGGCGGGGGCGCCCGAAGTCTTCGCGTCCTCCTTCGCGGCCTCGGAGCCGTAGCCGCAAGAAGCGAGCGCGCCGATCAGGAGCGGCAGGGCGGCAGCGGCGGCGACGCCGCGGCGAAGGGTCTTGCGGGTGGCGATACCAGTGGCAGGCACGGGAGGACTTCCTCTCGTGACGCGGTCATCTCATGACGCACGTCTTCGTCTGTGGAGCGGGGGCAGGTACAGCTCGTGGGGGGTGTGGGCGCGCATGCGGTGCGCGTACGTCATCGCGCACATCGCGCCACCCCTCCCTGGCCGCTGCCGAGGGCGCCGCTGCCTACGCGGCCGCCCTCCTTCGCGAAGGTGGAGTACAGATCGGCAAACATGATCTAGAAGTCCCACCCTTCTTCATCCGCCTGGACGGTGGTCCGGGCCTGGGAGGCGAAGGACTCGCCCGCCATGCCCGCCGCCAGGGTGGTGCCGTCGGCCGGGTCGATCAGCAGGAAGGACCCGGTGCGGCGCGAGTCGGCGTACGCGTCGAGCGCGAGCGGCTCGGCGGTGCGGACGACGACGCGGCCGATGTCGTTGGCCACCAGCTGTCCGGGGTTCGGGTGCTGGGACAGGTCGTCGAGGGTCAGCCGCGAGGGGATCTCCTTGACGATCGCCTTGACCGTGCGCGTCGTGTGCTTGAGCAGCACCCGCGCGCCGACGGCCAGGGGCTGGTCCGCCACGTGGCAGACCGTCGCGACGACGTCCTGCGTGGTGGCCGGCGGGTTCGCGGACGGCGCGATCAGGTCGCCGCGCGAGATGTCGATGTCGTCCTTCAGCCGCAGCGTCACCGACTGCGGGGCCCAGGCGATGTCCACGCTCTCGCCGAGCGCGTCGATCCCCTCGATCACCGAGGTACGGCCCGACGGCAGCACGGTGACGGCCTCGCCGACGCGCAGCACGCCGGAGGCGATCTGACCCGCGTAGCCGCGGTAGTCGGGGTGCTCGGCGGTCTGCGGACGGATCACGTACTGCACCGGGAAGCGCGCCGGGCAGGCGGTGAGGTCGTGGCTGACCGGGACGGTCTCCAGGTGCTCCAGCACCGTCGGACCGCCGTACCAGTCCATGTGCGCGGACGGCTCGACCACGTTGTCCCCGGCCAGCGCCGAGATCGGGATCGCGGTGATCTCCGGGACGCCCAGGTCCGAGGCGTACGCGGTGAACTCCTCGGCGATCGCCGCGAAGACCGACTCCTGGTAGCCCACCAGGTCCATCTTGTTGACGGCCAGCACCACGTGCGGGACGCGCAGCAGCGCGGCGACGGCCGCGTGCCGGCGGGTCTGCTCGATCACGCCGTTGCGGGCGTCGACGAGCACCACGGCCAGGTCGGCGGTGGAGGCGCCGGTGACCATGTTCCGCGTGTACTGCACGTGCCCCGGGGTGTCCGCGAGGATGAACCGGCGGCGCGCGGTGGCGAAGTAGCGGTACGCGACGTCGATGGTGATGCCCTGTTCCCGCTCGGCCCGCAGGCCGTCGGTCAGCAGTGCGAGGTCGGGGGTGTCCTGGCCGCGCTGGGCGGAGACGGCTTCGACGGCCTCCAGCTGGTCGGTCAGCACCGACTTGGAGTCGTGCAGCAGGCGGCCCACCAGGGTGGACTTGCCGTCGTCGACGGAACCGGCGGTCGCGAAGCGCAGCAGTGTGGTCGCCGAGACGTCGGCGAACTGCTCGGTGGTGGAGGTCATTTCTAGAAGTACCCTTCGCGCTTGCGGTCTTCCATCGCGGCCTCGGACATCTTGTCGTCGGCGCGGGTCGCGCCCCGCTCGGTGAGCCGGGAGGCGGCGATCTCGGTGATCACGGCGTCCAGCGTGGTGGCGTCGGAGTCGACGGCGCCGGTGCAGGACATGTCACCGACGGTGCGGTAGCGGATGAGACGCGTCTCGGGCGTCTCGCCCTCCTTCGGGCCGCCCCACTCGCCGGCCGTCAGCCACATGCCGTTGCGCTGGAACACCTCGCGCTCGTGGGCGAAGTAGATCTCCGGCAGCTCGATGCCCTCGCGGGCGATGTACTGCCACACGTCCAGCTCGGTCCAGTTGGAGAGCGGGAAGACGCGCACGTGCTCGCCGGGTGCGTGGCGGCCGTTGTAGAGCTGCCACAGCTCGGGGCGCTGGCGGCGCGGGTCCCACTGGGAGAACTCGTCGCGCAGGGAGAAGACGCGCTCCTTGGCGCGTGCCTTCTCCTCGTCGCGGCGGCCGCCGCCGAAGACGGCGTCGAACTTGAGGTGCTGGATCGCCTCCGTGAGGGGGACGGTCTGCAGCGGGTTGCGGACGCCGTCGGGGCGCTCGCGGAGCGTGCCGGCGTCGATGTACTCCTGGACGGAGGCCACGTGCAGGCGCAGGTTGTGCCGCGCCACGGCCCGGTCGCGGTACTCCAGGACCTCGGGGAAGTTGTGCCCGGTGTCGACGTGCAGCAGCGTGAACGGCACCGGCGCCGGCGCGAACGCCTTCAGCGCCAGGTGCAGCATGACGATGGAGTCCTTGCCGCCGGAGAAGAGGATCACCGGCTTCTCGAACTCGCCCGCCACCTCGCGGAAGATGTGCACGGCCTCCGATTCGAGGGCGTCGAGGTGCGACAGCGCGTAGGGCGCGTCGGACTCGCCGGTCTCGTCGTGGACGTGTGCGACGGTGGTCGTCATGCCAGACCCCTCTCGGTGAGCAGCGCGTGCAGGGCCGAAGCCGACTCCCGCACGGTCTGCGTGTGCGACTCGATACGCAGGTCCGGGGACTCCGGAGCCTCGTACGGGTCGTCGACCCCGGTCAGACCGGAGATCTCGCCCGCCGCCTGCTTGGCGTACAGGCCCTTCACGTCACGCTCGGAGCAGACCTCGACCGGGGTGGCCACGTGCACTTCGAGGTAGTCCGTCCCGGCGGCCCCGTGCCGCTTGCGGACGGCCTCGCGGCTGTCCGCGAACGGGGCGATCACCGGCACCAGCGCCTTGACGCCGTTGCTCGCGAGGAGCTCGGCGACGAAGCCGATCCGCTGCACGTTGGTGTGCCGGTCCTCGCGGCTGAAGCCGAGCCCGGCGGAGAGGAACTCGCGGATCTCGTCCCCGTCGAGCACCTCCACGCGGTGGCCCTCCGCGCGCAGCCGCTCGGCCAGCGCGTAGGCGATGGTGGTCTTGCCCGCGCTCGGCAGCCCGGTCAGCCACACGGTGGCGCCCTGGTCGCTCACGCTCATCTGCTCTGTCTCCGTAAGTTCTTCAAGTTCTTCGCTGGTCGTCATCAGCCGTGCAGTCCGCACTCGGTCTTGCCGCGCCCGGCCCAGCGGCCGGCCCGCGCGTCCTCGCCCTCCGCCACGCGGCGCGTGCAGGGGGCGCAGCCGACGGAGGCGTAGCCGTCCATCAGCAGGGGGTTGGTGAGGACGCCGTGCTCGGTGACGTACGCGTCCACGTCGTCCTGGGTCCAGCGGGCGATCGGCGAGATCTTGACCTTCTGCCGCTTCTCGTCCCAGCCGACCACCGGGGTGTTGGCCCGGGTCGGGGACTCGTCGCGGCGCAGGCCCGTCGCCCACGCCTGGTACGCGGTCAGGCCCTCTTCCAGCGGCTTGACCTTGCGCAGGGCGCAGCACAGGTCGGGGTCGCGGTCGTGCAGCTTGGGACCGTACTGCGCGTCCTGCTCGGCGACGCTCTGGCGCGGGGTGAGGGTGATGACGTTGACGTCCATCACGGCCTCGACCGCGTCACGGGTGCCGATGGTCTCCTCGAAGTGGTAACCCGTGTCGAGGAAGACCACGTCCACGCCGGGGAGGACCCGGGAGGCCAGGTGGGCGACCACCGCGTCCTCCATGGAGGAGGTCACGGCGAACTTCTCGCCGAAGGTGTCGGCAGCCCAGCGCAGGATCTCCAGCGGGGAGGCGTCCTCCAGGTCCCGGCCCGCCTGCTCGGCCAGCACCTTGAGATCGCGCGTCCCGGTCTCTGTTGCCTGACTCTGACTCGTCGTCATATCTCTTCCCCTCCAGCGGTGTTGGACTGAAGACCCCGGGCCAGCAGCCCGAGGTACTTCAGCTGGAAGGCTCGGTTGCAGGCCCTGCATTCCCAGGCGCCGTGACCCGTCTCGTGGGGAAACAGGTCCTCGTCGCCGCAGTACGGGCAGTAGAACGGGGCCGCGCGCTCGCTCACGAGAGGTCCTCGTCCTTCGCACGGGTCACCCAGGAGGCGAAGCGCTCGCCGTCCGTACGCTGCTCCTGGAAGCGCGTGACGACCCGCTCGACGTAGTCGGGCAGACCGGCCGAGGTGACCTTGAGGCCGCGGACCTTGCGGCCGAAGCCGGCCTCCAGGCCGAGTGCGCCGCCCAGGTGCACCTGGTAGCCCTCGACCTGGTTGCCGTCGTCGTCCAGGACCAGCTGGCCCTTGAGACCGATGTCCGCCACCTGGATACGGGCGCAGGCGTTCGGGCAGCCGTTGATGTTGATGGTGAGCGGCTCGGCGAACTCCGGCAGGCGGCGCTCCAGCTCGTCGATCAGCGAGGCGCCGCGCGCCTTCGTCTCGACGATGGCCAGCTTGCAGAACTCGATGCCGGTGCAGGCCATCGTGCCGCGCCGGAACGGGGACGGCTTGACCCGCAGGTCGAGCGCCTCCAGGGCCGCGACGACGGAGTCCACCTGGTCCGCCTCGATGTCGAGGACGATCATCTTCTGCTCGGCAGTGGTCCGCAGGCGGCCGGAGCCGTGCCGCTCGGCCACGTCCGCGATCTTCGTCAGGGTGGCGCCGTCCACGCGGCCGACCCGGGGCGCGAAGCCGACGTAGAAGCGGCCGTCCTGCTGCTGGTGCACGCCGACGTGGTCGCGCCACTGGCCGCTGGGCTGCTCGGGCGCGGGGCCGTCGGTCAGCTTGCGCTTGAGGTACTCGTCCTCCAGGACCTGGCGGAACTTGGCCGGGCCCCAGTCGGCGACGAGGAACTTCAGCCGGGCGCGGGTGCGCAGGCGGCGGTAGCCGTAGTCGCGGAAGATCGAGATGACGCCCTCGTAGACGTCCGGGACCTCGTCGAGCGAGACCCAGGTGCCCAGGCGCACGCCCAGCTTGGGGTTGGTGGAGAGGCCGCCGCCGACCCAGACGTCGAAGCCGGGGCCGTGCTCGGGGTGGTCGACCCCCACGAACGCGATGTCGTTGATCTCGTGTGCCACGTCGAGCAGCGGCGAGCCGGAGACGGCCGACTTGAACTTGCGGGGCAGGTTGGAGAAGTCCGGGTTGCCCACGATCCGGCGGTAGATCTCTTCGATGGCGGGGGTGCCGTCGATGATCTCGTCCCGGGCGATGCCGGCGACGGGCGAGCCGAGGATGACGCGGGGCGTGTCACCGCAGGCCTCGGTGGTCGAGAGGCCGACGGCCTCCAGACGGCGCCAGATCTCCGGGACGTCCTCGATCCGGATCCAGTGGTACTGCACGTTCTGACGGTCGGTGAGGTCGGCGGTGCCGCGCGCGAACTCCTGCGAGATCTCGCCGATGACGCGGAGCTGCTCGGTGGTCAGCCGGCCGCCGTCGATACGGACGCGCAGCATGAAGTACTTGTCGTCCAGCTCCTCCGGCTCCAGTATCGCGGTCTTGCCGCCGTCGATCCCGGGCTTGCGCTGAGTGTAGAGGCCCCACCAGCGCATCCGCCCGCGCAGGTCGTTGGGGTCGATCGAGTCGAAGCCCGTCTTGGAGTAGATCGTCTCAATGCGTGTCCGCACATTGAGACCGTCGTCGTCCTTCTTGAACTGCTCGTTGCCGTTGAGGGGGGTGTGGTGGCCGACGGCCCACTGGCCCTCACCGCGGTGACGGCCGGTCTTGCGGCGCGCGGCTGCGGCCGCGGGCGCGGCGGCTGCGGGCGTTTCGGGGGTGGCGGCCATGGCGGTACGTCCTTCTTCGGCGGCTCGGGGCAAGGGCAGGGGGGAACGGCGGCGGCCCCCTGGCACGCCGGCGCCGGTGCGCAGGTGTGGCTGATCACCACCCGAATTTCCGGTGTTTCCGGTGCTCAGGGCGGGTTCGGCCGTCAGGGGACATGCGGGTGTTTCGCGGTGGTCGGCGCGTCCGCGGCGGCGGGGACGACGGCGACGTGCGGCGGTGGCTGGTTCCGTCAGCTCGCCGGACAGATGGCGCTGGACATGCGGCCGAGGTCGACGTGCCGCCGACTCACCAAGGCAATTCCAGCTCCATTCATGGCGGAAGCGTGTCATGTGCCGATTGGAGGAGTCCACTACTGTCCATGATGTGGACGAACTCGTCCCGAATCGTGGGACTACGTGACGAGGGTCACGCCATGAGGAGCGAGGGTCACGCCATGAGGAGAAGCGGAATCCGGCCGCCGAGCGGCTACGCGCCCGGCCAGGGGCCGGGGGTGGGGGTGTCCTCCTTCTCCTCCGTCTCGGTCTTGAAGAGCTTGAAGCCGCGGCGCAGGTAGTTGTCCATGGCCGTGGGGCCGTCCTGGCTGCAGGTGTGGAGCCACACGCGGCGCGTGGGCTCGCGCTCCGGCCAGCGCTCCGCCAGCGACCAGGCCGCCGCGACGCCCACCGTCAGCAGGTGGCCCCCGATCCGACGGCCGCGGAACTCCGGGAGCAGCCCGAAGTACATGATCTCCACCACGCCGTCCGGCTGCGGGTCCAGTTCCACGTACCCCGCCGGCGTGCCGCGGTCGTACGCGACCCAGGTCTCCACGCCCGGCCGCCCCAGCTGTTCCACCCACTGGGCGCGCGTCAGCGACAGCCGGTCCGTCCAGTGGATGTCCCCGCCCACCGACGCGTACAGGAACCGGCTGAATTCGGGGGACGGGACCTCCGCCCGGGCGATGTGGATCTCCGGCCCGGGCACGACGGCCGGGACCAGGTCCTGCGGAGAGGTCATTTCCAGGGACCACGTGGTGAGGGTGATGGTGCTCATGCGGATAGGGAACCACTCCCCCCGCTACCGCCGGGAGCCACCCCCGGGTCCCGTCCCGCCCCGGCGGGCCCCGACCACCGCCGGGGCCACGGAGTGCGGCAGCAGCTCGGCCGGGTCCTGCGGGCGGATCACCTCCACCTCCACGTCCTCCGCGAAGCGGTACGGCCGGTGGGCCAGGACCCCGGCCAGGTGGCGGCGTACCCGGGACATCTCCGCGCGGACCGTCACCGTACGGGTGGGGTCCCCGAAGAGCTCCGCCGAGAGCTCCGCCGCCGAGCGGCCGCGCGGGGACTCCGCCAGCAGGAACAGCAGCTCCGCGTGGCGCGGGCTCAGCTCCTGCGACCAGCTCCCCGCGGCCCCGTACACCGTCGCCGACCAGGACCGGGGCCGGCTGAAGTCCAGCACCACCCGGCCCGCCGGGGCGTCCGTACGGGAATCCGCGACGCGCAGCAGCCAGCCGCCGGGCAGCGCCTCCACCACGCAGTCCCCCAGCCGCGGCACCCACACCCGGCCCGGCCCGAACCGCTTCGGGAGCGGGATCCGCTCCTCGGGCGCCAGCCCCGTCACGGCCGCCGTCCAGCCGTGCGCGTCCACCGCGAGGGCCCGCCCCGGCAGCCGGGCCAGCATCGGGGCCGCCACCGCCCGCAGCCGCTCCAGCGACTCCAGGTGCCGCACCCGCAGCTCCCGCTCCGCGAGCCGGGCCACCGAGCTCACCCACGCCAGCGTCGCCGGGTGCATCGTGGCCAGCGGCCCGCTGACGTCCACCACCCCCAGCAGCCGGCCGTCGCGCGGGTCCCGCAGCGGCGCTCCCGCGCAGGTCCAGTCGTGGTGGCTGGAGACGAAGTGCTCCGCCGAGAACACCTGGACCGGCCGCCGGGCGACCAGGGCGGTCCCCACGCCGTTCGTGCCGACCACGGCCTCGTCCCAGTCGGCGCCCACCCCGAAACCCAGCCGGTCCGCCTTGCGCAGGATCGAGGAGTGCCCCTCCCGCCACAGCAGCCGCCCCTCCGCGTCGGCGACGACCATGATGTGCAGCGCCTGGTCCAGTGCCGGCAGCAGCCCCTCGCGCAGCACCGGCAGCAGCTCCCGCAGCGGGGAGACCTGCCGCCTCTCCTCCGTCTCGGCGGCGGACAGCATCCGCGAGCGCGCGTCCCGGTCCGGGTGCACCCCGCCCGCCAGCATCCGCCGCCAGGATTCCGCGATCTCCGGGCGCGGGGCGGCCGGGGGGCGATTCCCGGCCAGCGCGGCAGCCCGTACTCCCTTCAGCAGACGCGTGGCCTCGCGCGCGTCCATGGCCGAAATGCGCGCCACGTCGATCGAGCTGACTGCGGTGTCGCCCACCGGAACCTCCCCGTGTGAAACAGACGTGCTGCCGGAGCCCCCGGGCGTCCGCGCGTACCGCTTCCCCTGGCGCGCGGCGGGGGTTCCGACCGGAAGAGTTGCAACGGTACGCAACTCTCGCCAAGCCCAGGTCACCCGACCGAAACTGTCCGGACGTCGCCGAGCGGCGTGACAGCTCCTTCCTCGGGGGCTCATCGGATCAGGGGTGGTGCCGAGTCGGCGCGGCGCCGCCCCCGATCTTCGGCCAACGGGTCCGGATCCCGGCCCGGAGCGGTTCGGGGACCACTCCTCAGCCCGCGATCCGCGCCCGTTCCACCACCGCGCCCAGGCCAAGGCTGTGCGGCAGCGTCCCGAACGCCGAGCCCCAGTCGTGGCCCAGCCGGGACGCGCAGAACGCGTCCGCCACCTCCGGCGGGGCCCAGCGCACCAGCAGTGACCCCTGGAGCACCAGGGCCATCCGCTCCACCACCCGGCGGGCCCGGGCCTGGATCCCCTCCAGATCGGCCAGATCCGTCAGCAGGTCCTTGATGGCCGAATCCAGCCGGTGATCGGCGCCCCGCGCCGACCCGACCTCCTGGAGGAACGCGTTCAGGGCCATCGGCTCCCTCTGGAGCGCCCGCAGGACGTCCAGCGCCTGTACGTTGCCCGAGCCCTCCCAGATCGAGTTCAGCGGGGACTCCCGCAGAAGTCTCGGCAGCCCCGACTCCTCGACGTAGCCGTTTCCGCCCAGACACTCCAGGGCCTCCGCGACCATCGGCGTACACCGCTTGGTCACCCAGTACTTCGCGGTGGGCACCGCGATGCGCAAGAAGGCCCGCTCCCGCTCCGTGTCCGCGCTCTGGACGGAGTCCTGTGCCGCCGCGAGCCGCAGCGCCAGTACCGTCGCCGCCTCCGACTCCAGCGCGAGGTCGGCCAGCACATTGCGCATCAGGGGCTGTTCGATGAGCCGTGCTCCGAAAGCGGAGCGGTGCTCCGCGTGGTGGACGGCCTGGGTCAGGGCCTGGCGCATCTGCGCGGCCGAGCCGATGACACAGTCCAGCCGGGTCGCCGCGACCATCTCGATGATGGTCGCGACCCCCCGGCCCTCCTCACCCACCCGGCGCGCCCAGGTCCCGTCGAACTCCACCTCGCCCGACGCGTTCGACCTGTTGCCCAGTTTGTCCTTCAGCCGCTGGAGCGCGAAGACATTGCGGGAGCCGTCCGGCAGCACCCTCGGCACCAGGAAGCAGGTCAGCCCTCCCGGAGCCTGCGCCAGCACCAGGAAACCGTCGGACATCGGCGCCGAGCAGAACCACTTGTGCCCGGTCAGCAGGTACTCCCCGGCGGCGTCCAGCGGCACCGCCGCCGTCGTGTTCGCCCGTACGTCGCTGCCGCCCTGCTTCTCCGTCATCGCCATGCCGAACAGCGCGCCGGCCTTCTCGGCGGCGGGCCGCAGCTCCCGCTCGTACAGGTGCGAGGTCAGCCGCGGCTCCCATTCGGCGGCCAGCTCCGGATCCACGCGCAGCGCCGGCACCGCCGCGTGCGTCATCGAGACCGGGCAGCCGTGCCCCGCCTCGGCCTGCGACCACACGAAGAATCCCGCCGCGCGCCTCAGATGCCCGGCGGGACGCCCCCACGCGTCGGTGAGCCCGGCGCCCACCGCCTTGCCGAGGAGCCGGTGCCACGCCGGGTGGAACTCCACCTCGTCGATCCGGTTCCCGTACCGGTCGTGCGTACGGAGCTCCGGCGGGTTCTCGTTCGCCTGCCGGCCCCATTTCTGGACCTGTGTCGAGCCGGCGGCGCGCCCGAGGACCGTGAGCTCTTCCCGTACCTCGCCGAGGAGTTCGGGGGGCGCGTCGGCGAGATGCCGCTCCACCCCCTCGGAGAGGACCCGGTCGCCGCCGAAGACGTCGTACGCCACCAGGGGCGGAGCCTGGTTGCTGACTGTGTGGGTGGTGGCTGCCATGCGGATACCGTAAGGACGTGCAGCCAGCAAAAGAAACACCCGAGTGGATCCCAGGGCGGCTCCATCGGGCACGTGCCCTCTACCGCAACGTCTCCAAGCGCACAATGGGCTGGCTGCTGCTGAAGGACACCGTCAACTCGTGCATCGAGTACCGGATCCTCGGGCTCGCGGCCGAAGCGGCCTTCTTCACCCTGCTCTCGCTGCCGCCGCTGTTCCTCGGCCTGCTGGGCCTGCTCGGCTACGTGGACGGCTGGACCGGCGGCACCTTCGTGGCCAGCATCGAGGAGAACATCCTGAGCGCGGTCGGCACCGTGCTCTCCGACCGGGGCGTCAACGACATCGCGAGACCCATGCTGGACGACGTGACCCGCAGCGGGCGCCCGGACCTGGTCTCCCTCGGTTTCGCCTTCGCCCTGTGGTCGGGTTCGCGCGCGGTCAACGTCTTCATCGACACCATCACCGTCATGTACGGGCTCGACGGGCAGCGGGGGATCGTCAAGACCCGGCTGCTGGCCTTCCTGCTGTACGTGATCGCGCTGGTGATCGGGGCGATCGTGCTGCCGCTGATGGTGGCGGGGCCGGACGCGGTGGTGCGGCTGGTGCCCTGGAGCACGGAGGTGATCGCGGTGCTCTACTGGCCGACGGTCACGCTGCTGTCCATCGTCTTCCTCACCACGCTGTACCACGTCTCGGTGCCCGTGCGTTCCCCGTGGATCGAGGACGTCCCGGGCGCGCTCGTGGCGTTGGCCATGTGGGTGCTGGGCTCGTTCCTGCTGCGGATCTACCTGACCAACACCGTGGAGGGGCCGACGATCTACGGATCGCTGGCCGCGCCCGTCGCGGTGCTGCTCTGGATCGGCATCTCCGCCTTCGCCGTACTGGTCGGCGCCGCCGTGAACGCCGCCATCGACCGGGTCTGGCCCTCCGTGGCCACGGCCGCCGCGCGCGAGGCGAACGAGCGGGTCCGCGAGGCGGAGGCCGCCCGGCTGGTGGCCCGGGCCGCCGCGTGGCGGGCGCTCGCCGAGGGGGAGTCGGAGGACGACGAGGACGCCGGGATGCCCTCGGAGTTCCCCGAGCGGTGGTCGAAGTTCCTGCCGCCGGAGGACTACTCGTCCCGCCTGCGCAAGCATTGACGCCGCCGGGGCGCCCGCGCCGGAGCCGACAGCGGCGGGCCCCTCTCCGGAGGCTTCGGAGGGGCCCGCTCGGCGTTGTCGTACGTCGGTCAGGACACGGCGGGATCGAGCACGACGGACAGCTCGGCGAGACCGCGGAAGGCCGGGAACGGAACCTCCATCCACTTCGCCTCACTCGCGGGGTCGGCCAGAGCCATTCTCGGGAACCGGCTGAACAGGCCGGTGAGAGCCAGTTGCGTCTCCAGCCGGGCCAGCGGAGCTCCCAGGCAGTAGTGGGTGCCCTGCCCGAACCCCAGATGGGCGTTCTGCGCGTTCCCGGGCCGCCGTACATCGAACTCGTCCGGGGAGTCGAACTTCAGCGGATCCCGGTTGGCCGAACTGAGCGCGATCTGGACCAGAGCGCCCTTCGGAATCCGCGTCCCGCTGTACTCCACGTCCTCGGTCGCGTAGCGGAACGTCGCGCTCTCCACGGAGCCCTCGTAGCGCACCAGCTCTTCCACCGCCGGGCCGACCAGCTCGGGGTCCTCCCGCACGGCGCGGAGCTGCGCGGGATGGGACAGGAAGTGGTGGACGGCATTGCCGATGAGATAGGCGGTCGTCTTGTGACCCGCGAACATCAGCAGGAACGCCGTCGAGACGAGCTCGCTCTCGGTGAGTCCGCCGTCGTTGTCCCGGACCGCGGTGAGCGCGCTGAGCAGGTCGTCACCCGGTCGGCCGCGCTTGCGCGCGATGAGATCGGTGAAGTACGCGTGCAGATCCTCTTCGGCCTTCTGCTGGGCCCGCTTGGACTCCGCGCTGAAACCGGTCTGCGCCACCGTGGCGGACAGGTGGTGCATCTGCGACCGCTCCTGCGGCGGTACGCCGAGCAGTTCACAGATCACGGTGATCGGCAGCGGGAACGCGAACGCCGGCAGCAGATCGAAGGGCTCCCGCGTCGGACACGCGTCGAGCAGCTTCTCGGCGATGTCCCGGATCCGCGGCCGCAGCGCCTCCACGCGGCGCGGGGTGAACGCGGAGTTGACCAGCTTTCGCAGCCGGGTGTGCTTGGGCGGGTCGGAGTTGAGCATGTTGTCGTCCAGCGCCACGGACGAGTCACCGAAGATCCTCCGGTAGGCGTCCATGGCCCCGTACATGTCCTTGCTCAACCGCGGATCCGACAGCGCGGCCTTCGCGTCCTCGTACCGCGTGATCAGGTACGTCTCGTTGCCGTGCGGCGGTCTCATGGGACAGACCGGCATCGCTTCCCGGAGATGGGCGTAGACCGCGTGAGGGTTGCGCCGGTACTCCGGGGTGCACCGCTCGGCTGCGGTGACGGCCTCTTGCGTGGTGGTCACGGACGACTCCTCAGGTCGAAGAGGGCCTCGGCGTTGCCGCCGAGGATGAGCTGCTGGGACGCCTTGTCGACCGGCAGCTTCTCGATCATGCGGATGAAGTCCTCCAGCGGCGCGGCCATCGGCGGTGAGTCGGTGCCGAACAGCATCCGTTCGGGCCCCAGCACCTCCGCGTTGAGGCTCAGGTGCGCCTCGCTGAACGGGCTCGTGTCGACGTACATGCGCTGGAGTGCCGCGACCGGGTCGGCCGCGGGCACCTTGGCCGCGGCCGGGGCGGAGGCCGGCACCTTGGCCGCGGGCGGGGCCGAGGCCGACGCCGCGGGCGCTGCGGGGGGCGGCGCGCCCCCGGCCCAGTGCCGGGGGCGCGCCGCCGTCTGCAGGCGCTCCGGCAGCAGCGCCATCGCGCCGCCGCCGGTCGCGCCGATCAGCCGCAGACCGGGGTACTTGTCCAGCCATCCCGCGAACGCGATCATGGCCATGCCGACGGTGATGTCACCGAACCGGCCGATCTGCTCCACGAAGCCGATCTCGTCGACCCGCTCCGTGCCGATCGGTTCGGCCGGTGCGTGCACCAGGACCGGTACTCCCGCCTCCGCCGCCAGCGCGAAGAAGGAGTCGGCACGCGGGGAGCCGAGCAGCTCCCCGTGGACGCTGGACGTGGTGATCAGGCCGACGAAGGCGGGGTCCGCCAGGGTCTCCCGCACCCCTTCCAGGTGATCGTCGTCGCCGAACGGGTTGGCGTACACGTACCCGCGCAGCTGGTCCGGGAACTTGGCGATCAGGCCCGACATCCAGGCGTGAAAGCCGCGCAGCCGGTCCCGTGGTTGCGCGTAGTTGTCGACGCCCGGGACCCGCGCCATCGCGCCGGCGCCGACCGGGCTGCCGATGATGGTGAGGTCGATCCCGGCCTCGGCGCGAGCGGCGAGCATGCCGTCGACGTCGGTCAGGCTGGGGGGCATGGGGAAGCGTTTGGCTGCCTCCGGCGGGGACAAGTGCCCGTGGATGTCGATGATCATGTGTCGGTTCCCGGGTTCGGTGTGAGTGCGCGGGTGACCGCGGCGCAGTCCTCGTCACCCAGTCCGAGCTCGGTGGCGCGGAGGTGCGTCTCGGCTGCCGCGGCGGCGAGGGGCAGGTGCAGGCCTGCCGCCGATGCCTGCTTGGAAGCGAGCATGAGGTCTTTCGCCATCAGCCGCAGCCGGAAGTCCGGCTCGTCGAAGCGCCCGGCAGCCAGCCGCTTCGACTTGAACGCCATGACCGGCGAGGCGAAGCCGCTGCCCGCGATCGTCCTGAGAACCAGCTGCCGGTCGAGGCCCGTGGCGGCCGCCAGTTCGGTGGCCTCGGCCAGAGCCTGCACCTCTATCCCCATCAGCAGGTTGAGGAGCAGCTTCATCCGCATGCCGGAACCGAGTGCGCCCAGATGGACGACCTCCTTGCCCAGCATCTCCAGCAGCGGCCGGCCCGAGGTGAAGACCCGCTCCTCGCCGCCGACGAACAGCCGCAGCTCGCCGTCGCGGGCGTGCTCACGGTTGCCGAGCATGCCGACGTCCAGAACTGACGGCACGTGCCCGGCGATACGGACGACCTCTTCGGGGGCGACGGTGCTGGCGCAGATCAGGGCGCCGGGGTAGGTACCCCTGGCCAGGACTCCGTCAGGCCCGTGCAGCACGGAGCCGAGGGCTTCGCCGTCGGCGACGGCGCAGATCGCGGCGCTCGTACCCTCGACGGCATCGGCCGGATGGACCGCGGCGACGGCGCCCGCCTTGGCGAGCGGTTCGGCCCGCTCCGAGGTGCGGTTCCAGACCCGGACTTGTATGCCTTGGTCGAGGAGGCGGGTGGCCAGGCCGGTGCCCATCAGGCCGAGACCGAGGACGGCGACAGGGCCGTCTATGGCGCGCGTCATGACGTCTCCTTCGTGGTCTCCTTGACGACCCGGAACCGCAGGGACTGCGTCGAGTCGACCCACTCGCGGAGCGGGGCCACCAGTGCACGGTGGTCCTCGCTCTGCTGCCAGGCGAAGAAGTGCTCGGGCGTCTCCCACTCGCTGGTGATCACCCACTGCCGGGAGTCGTCAACGGGCTCTCCCAGCCTCTCGACGATGTGACCGGGGGTTCCGGCGACGGACTTCCGGATCCGGTCGTACATCTCCAGAAACCCCTGCTCGCCGCCTTCGATCACACGGACCGCGAAAACCACGGACAGCCTGTCGGCCGAACGGCCCTTCTGCTTGGTGCCCATATCTCCTCCTGATGGTGAGATCCGGCAGGACACGACTCCTACCGACTCATGCCCCCCGTGCGGTCGCAACTCCGAATGGGGGACAAGCCAGTGGGCACAAGGGGCCTCGCGCTCGGTTGTTAGCCCGCTCGGGTGAGTGACGAGGCGTCGGGGTCGCGCGGGTGAAGCCCCGAATTAATCGGTGGTGCCCGGCCCTGGGTGGGGCTATGGTTCTGCTCGTTCCAAGGCGCGGCTGTGTGTCGTTGCCGAGGAACGGTGTTGGTTCGTTGAGAAGAAGCAGGAGGTGAGGACATTGATGACTGTCATGGTGACGGGCGCTGCCCGCATTCAGGAGTTCATCGTTTCCACCCCTGTGGTCTCCGGCTGACACCCACTCGACTCACGCGCGCAGAGCGCGCCGCCGGGGCCACCCTTCGAAGGGTTCCCCTTGTTCAACGCTTCGCTCAACACGTCTTCCACTTCTGATGCTCAGCACGTCCTCGCCGCCTACGGCTGGGACGAGGGCTGGGAAGCGGAGTTCGCTCCGTACGCCGCGCGGGGTCTGGTCCCCGGGCGGGTCGTGCGGGTCGACCGTGGCCAGTGCGACATCATCACCGCGGACGGCACCGTCCGCGCCGACACCGCCTTCGTCACCCCGCACGACCCGCTGCGGGTCATCTGCACCGGTGACTGGGCGGCCGTCGAAACGGCTGGAAACCCGCGCTACGTGAACGCGTACCTGCCGCGTCGGACCGCCTTCGTGCGCTCCACCTCCTCGCAGCGCTCCGAGGGGCAGATCCTCGCCGCCAACGTCGACCACGCCGTCATCGCGGTCTCCCTGGCCGTCGAGCTGGACCTGGGGCGGATCGAGCGGTTCCTGGCGCTCGCCTGGGAGTCGGGGGCACAGCCCCTCGTCGTCCTGACCAAGGCGGACCTGGTCCCGGACTCGGTCATGCTGGGTCAGCTCGTCGACGACGTGGAGACGACGGCTCCGGGCGTGCGGGTGCTCACCGTCTCCTCCCTGACGGGGGAGGGCACGGACGTGCTGGCCGCGGTCGTGGCCGACGGTACGAGCGTGCTGCTCGGGATCTCCGGCGCCGGAAAGTCCACGCTGGCCAACGCGCTGATCGGCGCCGAGGTCATGGAGGTCCAGCAGGCCCGCGAGGTCGACGGCAAGGGCCGTCACACGACGACGACGCGCAACCTGCTGGCGCTGCCGGGCGGGGGAGTCCTCATCGACACCCCCGGGCTGCGGGGCGTCGGCCTGTGGGACGCGGAGGCGGGCGTCGGGCAGGTCTTCTCGGAGATCGAGGACTACGCGGCGCGGTGCCGGTTCCACGACTGCGCGCACGAGGCGGAGCCGGGGTGCGCGGTGCTGGCCGCCGTGGACGCCGGGGAGCTGGCGGAGCGCCGCCTGGAGAGCTACCGCAAGCTGCTCCGGGAGAACCAGCGGATCGTGGCGAAGACGGACGCGCGACTGCGCTCCGAGATCCGCCGGGACTGGCGCATGAAGTCGGCGGTCGGCCGCGCCAACTACGCGGCGAAGCGGGGCGTCCGGGATTGATCCCGGCCGGGCCTGATCCCGTCCGGGCCTGATCCCGGCCGGGCCTGATTCCGGCCGGGCTGATCCTGTCCGGGCCCGATCCTGTCCGGGCCTGATTCCGGCCGGGCCGATCCCGTCCGGGGGTGATCCCGTCCGGGGGTGGGCGTGCCTTCGGGTACGGCGCCGTTGGCCGGGCGGGAGCCGCTGTCCCCGGACTCCGGCCGGAGGACCCCCGTGACGTCGGCGGGCTGAGCGGGCTGAAGGGGGCCGGTCAGAGGCCCCACGTGTGGACGCGGTCCGGGTGGATGCGGATCACCTCCGGGCTGAAATGGGGGCCCAAGTGGTGCGGGCCCTCCTCCAGCGTGGCGTGGCCGCGGATCTCGATGCCGCGGACACGCCACGGGCGGGTGCTCACCAGGTCGTCCACGACCAGCGCGAGCCGCGGCTCGCGCCGGAGGTTGCGCCACTTCTTCGTCGTGCCCATCGCCGCCCCGCCCACCAGGATGGTCCCGTCCTCCTGGGGAAAGAACCCCACCGGGTTCGCCTGCGGCTGCCCCGCCGCGTCCACGGTGGCCAGCCGCCCCAGGCGCTGGGAGCGCAGGTACGCCAGTTCCGCCTCGCTGAAACCGTTGAAGTCCCTCATACGGGAAAGCCTCGCAGCGATGCCGGTCCGGCGCATCGGGCCGACGGCCTACGCCCCTCCCGACCAGGCCCTGTCCGGACCTGAGCGGTTCCCGAGACCGCTTCCGCTCAGGACCCCGCCGCCACCGCGCCCACCCACGCGCTCGTCACCAGCAGGCAGGCGAACAGCTCCACCAGCACGCTCGTCCCCACCGCCCGCATCACCGCCCGGGTCGAGGCCCACGCCTCGCCGCGCGTGCCGAGCCGCAGCCGCTCGCACAGGTAGATGCCCCCCACGAAGCCCGGAACCGCCCCTACCACCGGCAGGGCCACGAAGCCCACCAGCGCGCCCGCGCCCGCGTACACCGCCATCCGGCGGGTCGCCCCCACAACACCCCGCAGCCGCCTCGGCGGAAGCAGCCACTTCACCACCTGCACCACCAGCAACAGCGCCGTCGCCGAGACCAGTACGGTCCACGCGAGCGAGGACCGCTCGTGCAGCGCCCACCACAGCAGCCCCGCCCACACCAGCCACGTCCCCGGCACGCCCGGCACCATCACACCCACCACGCCGAGCAGCAGCACCAGCCCCACCAGGAGCAGCTGAGGCAGATCCATCTGCTCAGCGTGACCGACCAGGTCCTATCGGGCCACCCAGCCCCGCTCGTACGCGTGCCAGCCCAGCTGGAGCCGCGTCGTGACCCCGGCCAGCTCCATCAGGCCCTTCACCCGCCGCTGCACCGTCCGCAGCCCCAGCTCCAGGTGCTTGGCCACGCTGGCGTCCGTCATCCCCGCCAGCAGCAGGGTCAGGATCTCCAGGTCCGTGGCGTCCGGGCCGCCCCCCGACTCCTCCGCCGAGCCGGTCGAGCCCAGCCGCAGCGGCAGCGACTCCCGCCACACCGCCTCGAACAGGCCCATCAGGGACTCCAGCAGCCCCGAGGCATGCACCACCAGCGCCGTCGGCTCCGCCCCCCGCGTCGTCAGCGGAACCAGGGCCAGGCTCCGGTCGGCGATCACCAGCTTCGTCGGCACCTGGCCCGTCACCCGGATCCGCTCACCCCGCGCCAACGCCGTCCCGGCCTCCCGGATCCCGGTCGGCAGGGCCAGTACCTCCCGCTCGATCACCACCCGGTACGCGACACCCCGTACGACGGAGGCCCGCTCATCCGCCTCGTTCTCCAACCCCGTCACCACCTGCGGCCCACCGGTGACCAGCGCGCACACCTCCTCCACCGCGCCCAACTGGAGCTGGTGGAAGCGGTGCGCCACCGCGCTCGCGCCCGTCACCACCTCCACCAGGTCGTGCACCGCCGGCTCGGACGCCTCCGCCCGGTACTCCTGCGCCAGCAGCGCCGCCGCCAGCTCCGCCTGCTCCAGCTCGTTCCGCTGCCGGGTGAGCAGCGCGTCCAGTGCCACCCCCGGCGGGGCCGCCACCCACCGCCCCGGCCGGGCCGAGGACCGCGCCGCCAGACCCTGCCGCTCCAGATGCCGCAGCGCCCGCTCGGTCTGCGGTACCGGCAGGGTCAGCCGATGCGCGAGGTCCGGCACCTCCGCCGCGCCCAGCGCCACCAGCGCCCGGTACGCCGACTCCTGGCCCTCGTCCAGGCCTATCGCACCCAGCAATCCGCCCACCCCGCTCTCAGCACTCCCGCACACCGCCGCCCGGCGGCGGGAAACGGCCACGGCGCGAACCCGCCGCGGACATCATCGCCGCACCCACCGCCACTCTGCCAAGGTGACGCCACCGCAGCGCCAACATCCGCCGGTCAGAAGCCATTTACGCGGTGACATCGCCGTGCAATGCCGTGCAATGCGGTACATGGCCGGAATTCAGCTGAGGAGAGCGATGCGCCCGATATCGTGCACGCGCGCTCGGAGCGGCCACGGCGGCCCCCTCGTGTTTGTAGCAACGTTCGCTGGTACCAGAGTTCCGAGTTCTTTTGGCTACGACGCCCGTTCGACCGCTGGGCCGGTGTTGGGCTGATGTACAGACGTGACCTGCGAGAAGAGGCCGTCAGTGCCTCGGGTGAGTCGTCGACTACCGGTTCGAAGGTGGTACCAAACGCGTTGGAACCGTGGTGCCTACGGAAGTGCTTGCAGACACCCTCGTCACCGGCGACCGGATCCTCACCTCCACCGACGCCGCCGGGCGCACGGCCGCCACCGCGATGCCGCACGAGGACGGTTCACAGCCGCTCGTGCGGACCCGCCGGTCCGGCGGCGCAAGGGCCTCTACGCGCATCCCGAGAGCGCGGTCGCGGCGCTCGCCGTCGGGAAGGCCGACGAGGGGCTCTCGCACGTCACGGCCTGATCCGGCAGGGCTACGACGGCGCCCACGCCGAGAAGCTCCCGCTCATCGCGGTCTACGACGCCTCTGTGAACGGGGGCGCGGCGCCGAGCGCTCCCGCACCCCCGACCGGCAAACCGGTGACGCTGAAGGTCGAACTGACGGACCCGGACGGGGTCTCCGTCACCCGGACGGTCGCACGGGCCTACGGCATCCGCTAGTTCGTACGGCTGAGCGGGGCGGAGGACCCCGTTCGGGTATTCGGGGTTTTTCGCCGCGCCGACGGGCCGAGAATAGGGGGCATGAGTCAGCAGGGCGCGGATGACTGGTGGCAGAAGCTGTACGAGGACCCGGACGCGGGACCGGAGCCTGATCCGGGGGACACCCTGGACCACCGGTTCCGCTCGGCGGCGGTGGTGGTCACGGAGCCGTCCGCCCCGCCGGGCCCCCGGCCGCAGACGCCCCCGGACCCCGTACTGCCCGGCCAGCGCCAGGGCGAACCAAACCTGCGCGAGCCGGAAGCGCCACGACCGAACCCCCCGACGGCGGACCTACGCCGCCCGAACCCGCCCGCGCCGGACCTGCGCCGGCCGGATGCGACGCGGCCGGATCTGCCGGTGGCGGACGTGCGGCGGCCGGACGTGGCCGGGCCGGACGTGCGGCGGCCGGACGTGGCCGGGCCGGACCTGCGTCGGGCGGATGCGACGCGGCCGGATCTGCCGGTGGCGGACGTGCGCCGACCGGACGGGACCGGGCTGGACCTGACCGGGCCGGATGTGCGGCGGCCGGACGTGATCGGGCCGGACGTGCGGCGGCCGGATGTGGCCGGGCCGAACCTGCGCCGGCCGGATGTGGCCGGGCGGGATGTCCGGCGGCCGGATGTGCCGGGGGCGGGTGGGACGCGGGTGGGTTCGGAGTTTGGTCGGGGGGTGGGGTCGGAGCGGGCGAAGGCCGGGTGGGATCCGCGGGCGGGCGGGATCTCGGGCGTGCCCGGGCCGCCGCGGGATCCGCGGCAGGCCGGGCCGACCGGGTATGCCCTCGGGGACGTGACCGTGCCGCCCGTGCAGCCCGAGCCGCCGGAGCTGCCGGTGTGGCGGTGGGGGGTGCCGCGCGCGGACACACCCGCCCCGCCGGAGCCGGAGAAGAAGCCGGAGCGGAAACCGGAGGAGAGGAAGCCGGGGCCGGAGCCCGCCCCGGCGCGGCCCGCCGCCGAGCGCCCCGAGGTGCGCCACCTCGGGGACCGGGCCCCGACCTACGCCGCCGAACCCGGATCGCTGCCCGTGGCCGACCCCGGCGCCCTCGACCGGCTGGTCCCCGACACCGTCCTGGAGGGGGCCCGCCACGGCACGTACACCCTGCGCGCGGCCTCCGTACGCGGGGACTCCGCGCGCTACCGCGGCGAGGCCCGGCGGGACTTCCTGCTCACCGCCCGCTTCGGCACCGGCGACGACTCCCTGGTCCTCGTGGCCCTCGCCGGTGGCGACCGGGCCGCCTCCGGGGCCCGGGAGGCCGCCGCCGAGGTGTGCCAGTGGGTCGCCGCGGCCATCGGGCGCAGCCAGGAGCGGCTGGCCGAGGACATCCGGGCCGGCAGGCGCGACGCCCTGCGCTCCGGGCTCCAACGGCTCACCGACCGTGCCTACGGCCGGCTGCGGGCCCGCGCCGCGGAGCTGGGGCTCGCGGACGAGGAGTACACGGCCGGGTTGCGCGGGCTGCTCCTCCCGGTGGACCCGGAGATCAAGACCCGGGTCTGTTTCGGTACGGGCGCGGGCGGGCTGTTCCGGCTCCGGGCGGGCCGCTGGGAGGACCTGGAGCCCGTCCAGCAGCACAGTGCCCCAGAAGGAGCCCCGGACGCCCCGGACGGCCCCCGGGAGGGCGCCGAGGATTCGGCCGGCGCCTTCCGCCTCCGCGCCGCCGCGGCCCGCCCCGGCGACACTCCCGGCCCCGGCGGCCCCCGGGAGGGCGCCGAGGAGCCGGTCGGCGGGTTCCGCTTCCGGGCCGCCGTGGCCCGGCCCGGCGACACCCTGCTGCTCTGCTCCGGCGGCCTCGCGGACCCGATGCGCGAGGAGGGCCTGCTCCCCGCCGAGCTCGCCGCCCGCTGGGCCGAGCCCGACCCGCCGGGCCTGGCGGCCTTCCTCGCGGACACCCAGCTCCGCCTCAAGGGCTACGCCGACGACCGGACGGCCGCCGCGGTCTGGGAGGCGTAACCGGGCGAACCGTGCGTGGATGGAAGGCGCATACGGCCCGCGCACACAGGAAGGGCGCCCCCTCCATGGCCAAGCAGAACGTGGCGGAGCAGTTCGTCGACATCCTCGTACGCGCCGGCGTACGCCGGATGTACGGAGTCGTCGGCGACAGCCTCAACCCGATCGTGGACGCGATCCGCCGGACGGGCGGCATCGACTGGATCCAGGTCCGGCACGAGGAGACGGCCGCCTTCGCGGCCGCCGCCGAGGCCCAGATCACCGGTTCGCTCGCCGCCTGCGCAGGCTCCTGCGGCCCAGGCAACCTGCACCTCATCAACGGGCTGTACGACGCCCACCGCTCGATGGCCCCGGTCCTCGCGCTCGCCTCGCACATCCCCTCCGGGGAGATCGGCCTCGGCTACTTCCAGGAGACCCACCCCGACAGGCTGTTCATGGAGTGCAGCCACTACAGCGAGCTGATCTCCAACCCCGAGCAGATGCCCCGGGTGCTCCAGAGCGCCATCCAGCACGCCATCGGGCGCGGCGGGGTCGGCGTGGTCTCCCTTCCCGGGGACGTCGCCTCCCGGCCCGCACCCGACAAGACCGTCGAGCACGCGCTGGTCACCGTGCGCCCGACCGTACGGCCCGGCGAAGGGGAGATCGAGAAGCTGGTCCGGCTCATCGACGAGGCGGACAAGGTCACGCTGTTCTGCGGCAGCGGCACCGCCGGGGCGCACGCCGAGGTGATGGAGTTCGCCGACCGGGTCAAGGCCCCCGTCGGGCACGCCCTGCGCGGCAAGGAGTGGATCCAGTACGACAACCCCTACGACGTGGGCATGAGCGGACTGCTCGGCTACGGCGCGGCCTACGAGGCCACCCACGGGTGCGACCTGCTGATCCTGCTGGGTACGGACTTCCCGTACAGCGCCTTCCTCCCCGACGACGTGAAGATCGTCCAGGTGGACATCCGGCCCGAACACCTCGGCCGCCGCTCCCAGTTGGACCTCGCGGTGTGGGGCGACGTCCGCGAGACTCTGCGCGCCCTGAACACCCGGGTGCGGGCCAAGACGGACCGCCGCTTCCTGGACCGGATGCTGAAGAAGCACGCGGACGCGCTGGAGGGAGTGGTGAAGGCGTACACCCGCAAGGTGGAGAAGCACACGCCGATCCATCCCGAGTACGTGGCGTCCGTGCTGGACGAACTGGCCGACGACGACGCCGTGTTCACCGTCGACACGGGCATGTGCAATGTGTGGGCGGCGCGCTATCTTTCCCCGAACGGCAAGCGGCGCATCATCGGCTCCTTCAGCCACGGCTCCATGGCCAACGCCCTCCCGCACGCCATCGGGGCACAGTTCACCGACCGGAACCGTCAAGTGGTGTCGATGTCGGGCGATGGCGGTTTCTCGATGCTGATGGGAGATTTCCTCACCCTGGTGCAGTACGACCTGCCCGTCAAAGTGGTTCTCTTCAACAACTCATCCATGGGAATGGTCGAGTTGGAGATGCTCGTTTCCGGCCTCCCCTCGTACGGGACGACGAACGAGAACCCGGATTTCGCCGCGATCGCCCGAGCGGCCGGCGCCTACGGGGTCCGCGTGGAGAAGCCCAAGCAGCTCACGGGGGCTTTGAAGGACGCGTTCCGGCACAAGGGGCCGGCCTTGGTGGACGTGGTGACCGACCCCAACGCGCTGTCCATTCCCCCGAAGATCCGCGCGGAAATGGTGACCGGTTTCGCACTTTCCACCAGCAAGATCGTGCTGGACGGCGGGGTGGGCCGGATGGTTCAGATGGCGCGATCCAACCTCCGCAACCTGCCCCGCCCGTAACCCCGCAGGAGTGCGGATTGCCCCGGCGGGCATGCTCCCGTAGGCCTGTTCGAGAGGCTGTCGTATCGGAGAGCGGACGCGGGGGAGGACATCGCCGTGCGGGTGGGGGCGAAGACCGGGAAGCTGTGGAGACGGGGGCGGCCCGTACCGCGTGAACCGTCGGCCATGGACGGGGACGCGGTGGGCGCGGCGGACGTGGCCGACACGCGGGAGATGAGCCGGAGCCTGCGCCGGGCGGATCTGAAGGCGGTGGGCGAAGTCCGCCGGGCGTTACGGGAGTTGATGCGGCACCGCTGCCGGGCGGACACCGCCGAGGTGGCGGAACTGCTGATCACCGAGATCGTCACCAACGCCCTCGTCCACACCGAGCGGGGCGCGGAGGTGTCCGCCAGCCTCGCCGAGACCCGGCTGAGGGTGGAGGTCCGGGACTACGCCACCCGTCGGCCCCGGCCGTACGTACCGACCGCCGACGACGGTACGCACGGCCGGGGGCTGCTCCTCGTACAGGCGCTCGCCGACGCCTGGGGCGTGGACGCGCCGGCGCGGGGCGGTGGCAAGGTCGTGTGGTTCGAGCTGGCCGCGACGTTCGAGGGAGGGCCTGCCTGAGCACGGGTGCGTGCTCGGGCAGGCCCTCCGGGTCCGGCCGCGCGGCGCCACGTGGGAGGGGAGCCGCGCCGCTTGGCGCGGCTCAGCCGAACTGCTGCTCCAAGTCCTTGAGTTTGCGCTCCAGGGAGTCGAGTCGGGGGATCGTCTGGGTGTCGTCCTCGGCGGTGAGGTCCACCGTGCGGTGGCCGGCCGAATCAAAGGATTCGGCCGCGTTCACGGCCTGGAGGGAGGGCCGGCGTCGCAGTGGCAGCTGTCCCGCTTCCGATATGGCCGGCTCCGCGCCGACCGGCGCGGAGCCCGTTCCCGGGGCCAGCCCCGGGAGCTCGACCTGACGGCCGCGCGACCGCCCGAACGCCCGGTTCTGCCGGCCGAGCGCCTTGATGCGCGCCCGGTCCAGCCGGTTCTGATCGCGCCGGCGGTGCCGGTCCTGCTCCCGCTCGCGCTTGTCCTCGCGTACCTCGTCGACGGCCTCGTCCAGGGTGCGCACGCCCTCCAGCAGCATGAGCGACCAGGCGCCGAAGGTCTCCCGGGGTGCCCGCAGCCAGCGGACCATCCGGATCTGCGGCAACGGCCGAGGAATCAGGCCCTGTTCGCGCAGCGCCGCCCGGCGGGTCTGCTTCAGGGCCCGGTCGAACAGGACGGCCGCCGAGAGCGACATCCCGGCGAAGAACTGCGGGGCGCCGTCGTGGCCGAGGCCGCGCGGCGCGTGCACCCAGTTGAACCAGGCGGCCGCACCGGCGAACAGCCAGACCAGCATGCGGGAACCGAGGGCCGCGTCACCGTGGCTGGCCTCGCGGACGGCGAGCACCGAGCAGAACATGGCGGCGCCGTCGAGGCCGAACGGGACCAGGTACTCCCAGCCCCCGGAGAGGTTCAGGTTCTGTCGGCCGAAGCCGACCAGCCCGTGGAAGGAGAGCGCGGCGGCGACCGCCGCGCAGCAGAAGAGCAGGACGTACGAGGCGGTTCCGTAGACGGCTTCCTTGCGCCGCCGCCGCTCCTCGCTGCGCTCCCAGCTGTCGTCGGCCGCGGCCTTCTCGCCTTCCCGCTTGCCCCGGGCCAGTACCGCCACTGCCGCAAGTACGCCCAGGATCAGCAGGCTGCCGGGCAGCAGCCAGTCCAGCGATATGTCGGTCAGTCTCATGCGGATGTCCCTTGCCTCGCGTATGCGGCGTTCCGGGCGCCATAGTGGCGCAGCCGGTCCGCCGTTCATGCGGGTTTCGGGGCAAGAAGACGCCATCGGGGGGAAGGGCCCGTCGGATAGGGTGTTGTGGCTCGAACTGCCGCTCGGGCGCACGGAGTTGCGTTCGATTTACGTTCATTCTCGCGGGTGGGTTCAGCCGGAGGCCGCCGCCGCGGGGCGGGATCCCCGTACCCGCGTCAACCGGTCCGCGTCGCAAGTGCGCGGGCAGGTGACGCAGGTGTCCTCGGGGCGGATCGTGTAGAAGAGGCAGCAGGAGGCCCGGTCCCGGGTGGGCAGCTCCTCGCCGTTCGGGCCGGCGAGCGTCCGGAATCCGGCGCCCCCGGTGTAGGGGGCGGTGGAGCCGGGCAGGAGGGCCTCCAGCTCGGCCATGGCCCGGTGTTCCTCACCGAGCAGGCGTCCGGCGTACCAGAGGCTCTCGACGACCTCGTCGGTCACCATGCCCCACAGGGCGCGGCGCCCGCGCCGCATGCGCGGGCCGAAGCCCTCCAGTACGGGTCCGAGGTGCTGGGCCACCGCGGCCCGCACCTCCTCGCGCAGCGCCTCCTCGTCGGGTACGACGCGGGCCCCGGGGAGGGCGGCCGCCGGGTCGTCCGGCAGGCAGGCGAAGCCTTCGACGTGGACGGCCATGCGGCCGAGGGTCCGGTGGAAGGCCACCTGGGCGGCCGGGAGGCGGGGGACCCGCCGGCTGAGGAACCACGGCACCGTGAACAGCAGGCAGGCGGGCCACGCGTACCGGTGCAGCCCGAACGAGGCGACCACGTCCGGCCGGGCCTGGAGTCCGTAGTCCCGCAGGACCTGGGCGTCGTCCCAGTCGAGGAAGGCATCCAGGGCCGCCCCGCCCGCCGCGAGCTCGTCCGCGCCGACCCACCCCGCACCGCGAGGGGCGGGTTCGTGCGCGGCCCGCTCGACGATCCGCAGGCCGTCGAACGCCTCGGCCAGGCGTGTGTACGCGTCCGCCATCGGAGAGCCGACCGGGGCGGTTGTGTGGGCTGTGGCGGACGTGGAGGGGGTGACGGCCGTGACGGTCATGAAGGACCACCGAATCGCGCGATCGTTAGGAGGTTAGCCTTACCTTACCTGATCTCGGCCGTGGTGGGTCGGACCGTGTCACCTATTCTCAAAGCAGGTCGAGACCCCCGGAGGAGGACCGAGTGCGCGAAGCGGCCCATGCCAGGGTGTCGGCGAAGCCTTTGATTCCGGCGCAGAAGATGCTGCGCCACTCGGTACGCGGCCAGGTCCTCGACGCGCTGCGCGCGGCGCTGGTCGACGGGGACCTGGTGCCGGGGGAGATCTACTCGGGCCCGGGCCTGGGGGAACGCTTCGGCGTCTCGGCGACCCCGGTGCGCGAGGCCATGCAGCAGCTGGCCCTGGAGGGGGCGGTGGAATGCCTTCCGAACCGGGGGTTCCGCGTCCTCACGCGTACGCCGCGGGCCCTGGCCGAACTGGCCGAGGTACGGGCGCTGCTGGAGGTACCGGTGATGCTGCGGCTGGCCCGCACGGTTCCGGCGGAGGCCTGGGCGGCCCTGCGGCCGGCGGCCGCCGCCACGACGGACGCGGCCGCGGCGGGTGACCTCGCCGGGTACGCGGACGCGGACCGGGCCTTCCACCGGGAGGTCCTGGCGCTGGGGGGCAACCAGCAGCTGGTCCAGGTGGCGGAGGAACTCCACCGCCGGGCGCAGTGGCCGCTGCCGGGCGCTCCGCGGGTGCGGCGCGCCGACCTCATCGCTGACGCGGCGGAACACTCGGCCCTGCTTGAGGCCCTGATCGCCGGGGACCTGCCGGTGGTCGAACCCCTGGTCCGGGAGCACTTCGCGGCCGCCGGCCCCTGACCCAGCCCGGCCCCGCCACGCCCTGGGGCTCCGCCCCAGACCCCGCGCCTCAAACGCCGGCGGGGCTGGATTGGCGCGCCGCCGTTGCCGGGGCTCTGCCCCGGACCCCGCGCCTCAAACGCCGGCGAGGCTGAGATGGCCCTGCGGGCAATCCAGCCCCGCCGGCGTTTGAGGCGCGGGGGTCTGGGGGCGGAGCCCACAGGGAACGGCGGCGCGCAGCGGTTCGCTATGCCGCTGGGGAGGGGGCCAGTTGGTCCGCCAGCCAGGTGGGGATGCCGCCCAGCAAGTGGAACAGGCGGCGGGCCTCGGCGCGCAGGCGCGTGGCCTCCGGTTCGGGTTCGGCCTCGGCCAGCGCCGCGAGGGCCGGAGCCGTGCCGATCAGGAAGCCCAGGTCCTCCCGGATGCGCAGGGACTCCGCGAAGCCCTTGCGGGCTTCGGCCACCTCCCCGTCCCGCAGGGCCAGCGCGGCCAGGTGCCGCCAGGTGAAGGACAGCAGCAGCGTGTCCCCGTGGGCCACCGCGCCCGCGTGCGCCCGCCGGTACGCCGGACGGGCCGACTGCGGGGCGTCCGCGAGGTGCTCGGCCACCAGCCCCCGCCGGAAGTCCAGCAGCGGCCGCGTGCGCGAGCCGGGGCCCAGCAGCGCCGCCGCCCGGCCCAGCGCGGAGCGGGCCTCGTCCGCCCGGTCCCGTACGCCCAGCACGGTCGCGGCGTACGCCAGGTGGCCCCGTTCGCAGGCCGCCGCGCCCCGCTCGTCGTCGTCCTGCGCGACCGCCTCCGCGATCCGCAGCGCGTCCTCCGCCTCGGCCCAGCCCTGCCCGGTGAACAGGCAGCGCTCGACCAGCAGCGCGGTGCGCTGCACGGCCGCTCCCGCGTTCTGTGTGTGCGGCGTCAGCAGGGCCGCCGCGTCGGTCCAACAGCCGCGCGAGCGCAGCCGCCATATCGCCCGCTGGAGGGGGTCGTCTCCCCCGGTAGATCCGGCACCGGACATGGCGGTATCCGCCACATTGCCCTCCCCAAAGCAATCAAGCAGCACGTCTTCGAGCCCTGGGGCGAAATGAGAGCACGGATCTGCTTGATCGGCCAAGGGGTCGGGTGAACTCTTTCACAAAGTCCGGACGCTTCATCAGGCGCCCCCGGCCGGCCTCGGCCGGCCCCCGGCCCGATCGGCTCAGCTCATGCGCAGTGCGAGGAAGAAGTCGAGCTTGTCCTCCAGCCGGGAGAGGTCCCGGCCCGTCAACTGCTCGATTCGCCCGACCCGGTAGCGCAGCGTGTTGACATGCAGGTGCAGCCGCGTCGCGCACCGGGTCCACGAGCCGTCGCAGTCCAGGAACGCCTCCAGCGTCGGGATGAGCTCCGCGCGGTGGCGGCGGTCGTAGTCCCGCAGCGGGTCCAGCAGCCGGGCCGTGAAGGCGCGGCGCACGTCGTCGGGCACGAACGGCAGCAGCAGGACGTGCGAGGCCAGCTCGTGGTGGCCCGCCGCGCACACCCGGCCGGGACGGGCCGCGGCGACCCGGCGGGCGTGCCGGGCCTCCTCCAGCGCCCCGCGCAGCCCCTCCGCGGAGTGCACGGCCGCGCTGACGCCCAGGGTGAGCCGGCCGTCGTCGGCCAGGCCGGCCGCGAGGGGCTCGCGTACGGTCGCCAGCAGCGCGTCGGCGTGCAGCGCGGAGGCGGGTCCCATGTCCTCCCCGGCCTCGCCGGAGAGCGCGGGCAGCGGGACGAGGGCGATGGCCTCGTCACCCGCATGGGCCACCGCGATCCGGTCCGAGGGCTCCGGGCCCGATACGGACGGGTCGACGAGGATCTCCTCCAGCAGCGACTGGGCCACCGGGCCGCCGGGGATGTTCCCGCCCTCCCAGTCCACCCGGGCCACGACGACCTGCCAGTGCGGGGCGGTGCCCAGCCCGGGCAGCAGCACCGGGGCGGCCACCCGCAGGCGCGCGGCGATCTCGGCGGGCGGGGCGCCCGTCTGGACCAGCTCCAGCACCTCCTGCGCCAGCCGGCGGCGCACCGTACGGGCCGCGTCCCGGCGCTCGCGCTCGACGGCGATCAGCTGGGTGACGCCCTGGAGCAGATCGAGCCGCTCGGCGGGCCAGTCGCCCGCGTCCGCCTCCACGGCCAGCAGCCAGTCCGACAGCACGCTCTCGCGGACGTCCCGCGTGGCGGCGCCGGCGCCGGGGCCGCGGCCGTGTCCCCTGATCGGGAACAGGGAGTAGGTAATACCCTGGATGGAGATCCGGTGCGGGCCCCTGCGGCCCGTCCGGACCGCCGCGAGGTGCTCACTCGCCAGTGTCGCGCACACGCCCGGCGCGAGCGGTTCGCCCGCCCCGGCGATCTGCCGGCCGGTGGGCGACAGCACCCAGGCCCGGAGATCGAGGTCCGTGGTGAGCAGATCCAGTACGACATCGGGTCCGCCACCCGCGGGACCGGACGTCATGAGGCGGCGGTGCCGGTCGACGACGGCCGCGAGGTCGCCCGCGCGCTCTCCCGAAACCTGCCGCACGACGTATTCCGTAATCGTGGCGAATGCAACGTCTTCGTTCACAGCGAACAGCGGCAGCCGGTTGCGCACACAGGCCGAGACCAGATCGTCGGGGATGGCTCCCAGCTCCGCCTCACCGGCCGCCAGGCCCGCGACACCCGCGCTCGCGAGGATTCGTACGAACGGCTCGGAGTCGGCTGAATTCCTTCGCCATGCCAGGCCGGTGAGGACGAGTTCACCTCCGGAGAGGTATCGGCTGGGATCCCTCAGGTCGGTCGTCATGACCCCGCGGACCGTCCGGTCGAGTTCTTCCTCGCCGCCCAGCAGCCGCAGCCCCAGCGCCTCGGTTTCCAGCAGTGCGCGCAGCCGCATGATGTCGCCGCCGATCTGTCTCGATGTTGCCGTTGGAAATCGGGCAGGTCGTCGCATCCTGCCTTTCATACGAATCTACAAGACGAGGGAGGCCGTCAGCCAACTCCTTCATGGTTTCGGTGACTGCACCCGGGGGACGCGCGGCTTGTGTACTGGCTCCACACCGCGTTAACAGCACGTGAACGACCAGTCGAGGGCCCTGAGGCCTCCTGGCTTGAAGTGAACGACACGATGAAGAAGAAGAGAGCCGCACATGGACTTCCTTCGCCCCGCCAGCTGGGAGGAGGCGCTCGCCGCTAAGGCCGAGTTCCCCACAGCTGTGCCGATTGCGGGTGGCACCGATGTGATGGTCGAGATCAACTTCGACCACCGTCGGCCGGAGTACCTCCTGGACCTGAACCGCATCGGTCTGCTGCGGGAGTGGGAGGTCGGCGAGGACGTTGTCCGTCTGGGCGCCTCCGTCCCGTACACGCAGATCATGGAGAACCTCCGGACGGAACTGCCGGGTCTCGCGCTCGCCTCGCACACGGTCGCGTCCCCGCAGATCCGCAACCGCGGCGGCGTCGGCGGCAACCTCGGTTGCGCCTCGCCCGCCGGCGACTCCCACCCCGCGCTGCTCGCGGCGGGTGCCGAGGTCGAGGTGGAGTCCGTGCGCGGCTCCCGCCTGATCCCGATCGACGAGTTCTACACCGGCGTCAAGCGCAACGCGCTGGCCGCCGACGAGCTCATCAAATCCGTCCACATCAAGAAGGCGGACGGCCCCCAGCAGTACTCCAAGGTCGGCTCGCGCAACGCGATGGTCATCGCCGTCTGCGCCTTCGGTCTGGCGCTGCACCCCGAGACCCGCACGGTCCGTACCGGCATCGGTTCGGCGGCGCCGACCCCGATCCGCGCGAAGGCCGCCGAGGAGTTCCTGAACGCCGCGCTCGAAGAGGGCGGTTTCTGGGAGTCCGGCAAGGTCATCACCCCGTCGATCGCCAAGCAGTTCGGTGACCTCGCCTCCGGCGCGGCCAACCCGATCGACGACGTCCGCGGCACGGCGAAGTACCGCCGTCACGCGGTCGGCATCATGGCTCGCCGCCAGCTCGTCTGGACCTGGGAGCAGTACCGCGGTACCGGCAACGGCCGCTCGCTTGAAGGGGCTGCGTAACATGCGCGTCAATTTCACTGTCAACGGCCGTCAGCAGGAAGCCGACGACGTCTGGGAGGGCGAATCCCTCCTCTACGTCCTGCGCGAGCGCCTGGGCCTGCCGGGCTCGAAGAACGCCTGCGAGCAGGGTGAGTGCGGTTCCTGCACCGTCCGTCTCGACGGCGTGCCGGTCTGCTCCTGTCTCGTGGCCGCCGGCCAGGTCGAGGGTCGCGACGTCGTGACCGTCGAGGGTCTGGCGGAGTTCGCCAAGCAGCGCGAGGAGCACGGCCACGGCGGTGCCTGCGGCACCGGCGGCGGCTGCGGCGGCAAGGGCGGCGTCTCCCTGGACGCGGCCAAGCAGTGGTCGGCGAAGGGTTCGGACTCCCAGACCGGCGAGGGCGTCGAACTCTCCACCATCCAGCAGGCGTTCATCGACGCCGGCGCCGTCCAGTGCGGTTTCTGCACCCCGGGCCTCCTGGTCCAGGCCGACGCGCTGCTGGAGGAGAACTCCTCCCCGTCCGACCAGGACATCCGTGAGGCCCTGTCCGGCAACCTCTGCCGCTGCACGGGCTACGAGAAGATCCTCGACGCGGTCCGCCTCGCGGCCGCCCGTCAGGGAGAGGCGGTCTGACCATGGCCCAGGACACGCGCACGGTTCCGGCGGGTACGCCGACCAACGTCACGCAGAAGCACACCAAGGGCGGCATCGGCGAGTCCACGCTGCGCCCGGACGGCACCCTCAAGGTCACCGGCGAGTTCGCTTACTCCTCGGACATGTGGCACGAGGACATGCTGTGGGGCCAGACCCTGCGCAGCACCGTCGCCCACGCCGAGATCGCCTCGATCGACATCTCCGAGGCGCTCGCGATGCCCGGCGTGTACTCGGTGCTGACCTACGACGACCTGCCGGCCGAGATGAAGAACTACGGCCTGGAGATCCAGGACACCCCGGTGCTCGCCAACGGCCGGGTACGCCACCACGGTGAGCCGGTCGCCCTCGTGGCCGCCGACCACCCGGAGACTGCCCGCCGCGCGGCCGCCAAGATCAAGATTGACTACCGTGAGCTGCCGGTCGTCACGGACGAGGCCTCCGCCCTCGCTCCCGACGCGCCGCTGATCCACGAGGGCCGCGACGACCACCACTCCGGTCACGTCCCGCACCCGAACATCGTGCACCGCCAGCCGATCGTCCGCGGCAACGTGGAAGAGGCCCGCAAGCGCGCCGATGTCATCGTCGAGGGCGAGTACACCTTCGGCATGCAGGACCAGGCCTTCCTCGGCCCGGAGTCCGGTCTCGCCGTGCCGTCCGAGGACGGCGGTGTGGACCTCTACGTCGCCACCCAGTGGCTGCACTCGGACCTCAAGCAGATCGCCCCCGTCCTCGGTCTCCCCGAGGAGAAGGTCCGCATGACGCTCTCGGGCGTCGGCGGTGCCTTCGGTGGCCGCGAGGACATCTCGATGCAGATCCACGCCTGCCTCCTGGCCCTGGCCACGAACAAGCCGGTCAAGATCGTCTACAACCGGTTCGAGTCCTTCTTCGGCCACGTGCACCGTCACCCGGCGAAGCTCTACTACGAGCACGGCGCCACCAAGGACGGCAAGCTCACGCACATGAAGTGCAAGATCGTCCTGGACGGCGGCGCCTACGCGTCCGCTTCCCCGGCGGTCGTGGGCAACGCCTCCTCCCTCTCCGTCGGCCCGTACGTCATCGACGACGTCGACATCGAGGCGATCGCGCTCTACACGAACAACCCGCCCTGTGGCGCGATGCGCGGCTTCGGCGCCGTCCAGGCCTGCTTCGCGTACGAGGCCCAGATGGACCGGCTCGCGGCGAAGCTGGGCATGGACCCGGTCGAGTTCCGCCAGCTGAACGCCATGGAGATGGGCACGATCATGCCCACCGGCCAGGTCGTGGACTCCCCGGCGCCCGTCGCCGAGCTGCTGCGCCGGGTCAAGGCCCGCCCGCTGCCGCCGGAGCGCCAGTGGGAGACCGCCGGCGAGGGCGCGGACGTCCGCGCGCTGCCCGGTGGCCTCTCCAACACCACCCACGGTGAGGGCGTCGTCCGGGGCGTCGGCTACGCGGTCGGCATCAAGAACGTCGGCTTCTCCGAGGGCTTCGACGACTACTCGACCGCCCGCGTGCGTCTTGAGGTCATCAACGGCGAGCCCGTCGCGATGGTCCACACGGCCATGGCGGAGGTCGGCCAGGGCGGTGTCACCGTCCACGCGCAGATCGCCCGTACCGAGCTGGGCGTCACGCAGGTGACGATCCACCCGGCCGACACGCAGGTCGGCTCCGCCGGTTCCACGTCCGCCTCGCGGCAGACGTACATGACCGGTGGCGCCGTGAAGAACACCTGTGAGGCCGTGCGCGAGGCCGTCCTGGAGATCGGGCGCCGCAAGAACGGCTCCTACCACCCGGCGTGGGCCACCGCCGAGCTGCTGCTCGAAGGCGGCAAGGTCGTCACCGACGGCGGCGAGGTCCTCGCGGACATCGCCGACATCCTGGAGGGCGAGGACGCGATCGACCTGGAGCTGGAGTTCCGGCACCGGCCGACCGTCCCCTTCGACCTGAAGACCGGCCAGGGCGACGGCCACGTCCAGTACACGTTCGCCGCGCACCGCGCGGTGGTCGAGGTGGACACCGAGCTCGGCCTGGTCAAGGTCGTCGAGCTCGCCACCGCCCAGGACGTCGGCAAGGCGCTGAACATGCTCTCCGTGGTCGGCCAGATCCAGGGTGGTACCACCCAGGGCCTGGGCGTCGCGATCATGGAAGAGATCATCGTGGACCCGAAGACCGCGAAGGTGCGCAACCCCTCCTTCACGGACTACCTGATCCCGACCATCCTCGACACGCCGACCATCCCGGTCGATGTCCTGGAGCTCGCCGACCCGAACGCGCCGTACGGCCTGCGCGGTATGGGCGAGGCCCCGACCCTCTCGTCCACCCCGGCCGTCCTCGCGGCGATCCGGCAGGCGACCGGTCTGGAGCTCAACAAGACGCCGATCCGTCCCGAGGCCCTCACCGGCACCCTCTAGGACGGCGCGGTCCGGGGGCCGTGAGGCCCCCGGACCCCCCAGACTCTCCGGGCGGTGTGACACGGGAACGTCACACTTCACAGTCCACCGCCCGGAGTACGAAGTACCGCACCGCTCGCGGTCCGCTTCACACGGCAGTACCAGCAGTACCCAGTAGTACCCAGTAGTACCCAGTAGTACCCGTAAGCACCCCTGCAGCACCACTGCAGAACCACCAGCAGTGCGAGAGGTACCGGTAACCCCGCAGTACCCGCAGTACACGCAGCACCATTCGCGTCGCCTCGGGCCGTCACCCCGGGTCGTGCAGCCAAACGCAGCATCCCAAATCCCGCGTCTCCAATCCCCAAGCGGGTGCCCCTTTGAACCTTGGGAGTTAGGCACCATGACCCAGTCGTCTGTAGAGCCCAAGACCACCGCGGAGGAGGCCGGCGACGGCACTCTCACCCCCGCCGGCAGATCTTGGCTCGACCGGTACTTTCACATAACCCACAGAGGATCCAACGTCGGCAACGAAGTGCGTGGCGGTATCACGACCTTCATGGCGATGGCTTACATCCTCCTGCTCAACCCGCTGCTCCTCTCGGGCAAGGACGTCACCGGCGCCGCGATGGAGGGCTCGGCGATCATCACCGCCACGGCGTTCGCCGCGGCCGTCACGACGCTCCTCATGGGCTTCGTCGGCAAGGTGCCGCTGGCCCTCGCCGCCGGCCTGTCCGTGTCCGGCGTGCTCGCCTCGCAGGTAGCGCCCCAGATGACCTGGCCGCAGGCCATGGGCATGTGCGTGGTCTACGGTGTCGTGATCTGTCTCCTGGTCGTCACCGGCCTCCGCGAGATGATCATGAACGCGATCCCCCTCGCGCTCAAGCACGCGATCACCATGGGCATCGGCATGTTCGTCGCCCTCATCGGCCTCGTGAAGGCCGGCTTCGTCGGCAGGGGCCCGGAGTTCGGCCCCCCTGTCCAGCTCGGTGCCGTCGGTGAGCTCGCCGGGTGGCCCGTCCTGATCTTCTGCGTGACCCTGCTCACGATCTTCATGCTGCAGGCCCGCAAGATCCCCGGCGCGATCCTGATCGGCATCATCGGCGGAACCGTGCTCGCCGCCATCCTGAACGCCGTGGCGGACATCGACCCGAAGTCCTGGAAGAGCGGCCCGCCGGAGCTGACCGGCTCCGCGATCTCGACGCCGGACTTCTCGCTCTTCGGTGACGTCTCCTTCGGCGGCTGGGGCGATGTCGGCTACATGACCGTCGGCATGATCGTCTTCACCCTCGTTCTCGCCGGCTTCTTCGACGCGATGGCCACCATCATCGGCGTCGGCACCGAGGCCAAGCTCGCCGACGACAAGGGCCGCATGCCGGGCCTCTCCAAGGCCCTGTTCATCGACGGCGCCGGTGGCGCCATCGGTGGCGTCTCGGGTGGCTCCGGCCAGACCGTGTTCGTGGAGTCCGCGACCGGCGTCGGTGAGGGTGCCCGCACAGGCCTCGCCTCCGTCGTCACCGGCCTGCTCTTCGCCGCCTGCCTCTTCTTCACCCCGATCACGCAGATCGTCCCGGGTGAGGTCGCCTCCGCGGCCCTGGTCGTCATCGGCGCGATGATGATGCAGAACGCCCGCCACGTGGACTGGGCGGACAGCTCGACCGCGATCCCGGTCTTCCTGACCGTCGTGATCATGCCGTTCACCTACTCGATCACCGCCGGTGTCGCCGCGGGTGTCATCTCCTACGTCGCCATCAAGATCGCTCAGGGCAAGGCCCGTGAGATCGGCGGCTTCATGTGGGGTCTGACCGCGATCTTCGTGGTCTTCTACGCCCTGCACCCGATCGAGGGCTGGCTCGGGGTCGGCTGACCCGGACCGACCTGATCCGTACGCAGAACCGCACCCTCCGCGTATCCGATACTGGAAACCGAACCTCTCCGAGGAGGCCGCACATGCTGGACATCGCCGAAGAACTGAACCGGTGGGTCGAGCAGGGACGTGACTTCGCCGTCGCCACCGTCGTGGCCGTCGGCGGGAGCGCACCCCGGCAGCCCGGAGCCGCACTCGCCGTCGACAGCGAGGGCACGGCCATCGGCTCGGTCTCCGGTGGATGCGTGGAGGGCGCGGTGTACGAGCTGTGCCGGCACGCGCTGGAGGACGGCGAAACCGTCCAGGAGCGCTTCGGCTACAGCGACGACGACGCCTTCGCCGTGGGCCTGACCTGCGGCGGCGTCATAGACATCCTGGTCACCCCGGTTCCCGTGGGCTCTCCCGTGCGGGAGGTGTTCGCGGCCGCGCTGGCCGCCGCCGCCCGCGGGGAGGCGGCGGCGGTCGCCCGGATCGCCGAGGGCCCGGCCGAGCTCATGGGCCGCGCCCTGGTCGTCCGCGGCGACGGCTCCTGCGAGGGCGGCTTCGGGGGACACCCCGAGCTGGACCGCACCATCGCCGAAGAGGCCCGCGCCATGCTGGACGCCGGCAGGACCGGCGTACTGGAGATCGGCGCCGACGGCCGGCTCTGCGGAGAGCCGCTCAAGGTGCTGGTCGAGTCCAGCGTCCCGCCCCCGCGGATGATCGTCTTCGGTGCCATCGACTTCGCCTCCGCCCTGGTGCGGATCGGCAAGTTCCTCGGCTACCACGTCACCCTGTGCGATGCCCGGCCCGTATTCGCCACGAAGAAGCGTTTCCCCGAGGCGGACGAGATCGTCGTCGACTGGCCGCACCGCTACCTGGAAAGCACGGATGTCGACGGCCGGACCGTCCTGTGTGTACTCACCCACGACGCCAAGTTCGATGTCCCGCTCCTCGAACTGGCCCTCAAGCTTCCCGTCGCCTACGTCGGCGCCATGGGCTCCCGCCGGACCCACGAGGACCGCAACAAGCGGCTCCGCGAGGTCGGCGTGACCGAGCTCGAACTGGCCCGGCTGCGCTCCCCGATCGGTCTGGACCTCGGCGCCCGCTCCCCGGAGGAGACCGCGCTGTCCATCGCCGCCGAGATCGTCGCCAACCGGCGCGGCGGCACCGGGGCCGCGCTGGCCGGAGCGCACATCCCGATCCACCACGACGGCTCGAACACCGCGGTCGGTCGGATCGGTGTCGTCGCTTGAAGCGGTGACTCCGCGAGTAACTCCCCGTGTGACTTCCCGACGTGACGAAAGGGCGTGCCCCCTGAGGGTTGCGCCCTTTTGCCGTTCCGCCTATTTTACCGGCCGGTAACAGCGCCTCCATCCAACGGAGTTGAGCGGATGTCCCGGACCGAACGCACCGCCCGTACGCCCCTGCGCGCCTTCCTCACCGCAGGAGTCCTCACCGCGGCCACCGCCGCGCTCCTGGCGGGGCCCGCCCCGGCCGGCGCCACCCCCGCCTCCGGCCTCCGTGAGGTGCTGTTCGTCGGCAACAACTGGGAGGGCACGGCCGATGTCCTCGCCTCGACCGGTGACCTCGCGCGCGTCGGCCGGATCAATGTGATCCCCGACAAGGAGGAGCGGCTCCGCGAGATCTACCTCAACCCCGTGAAGCTCGGCTTCTTCCTGGGCGTCCGCGCCACCGCCGGTGAGGGGCACGATCAGTTCGTGGACGACATGTACACCACCCCGGACGGCTCGGCGGTGGTCGTCTCCCGGCCCAGCTTCGCCGACGTCGTCTCCATCGACGTCCGGTCCGGCCGGATCAACTGGCGCTTTCCGGTCGCCGGCTACCGCTCCGACCACATGGCGGTCTCGCCGGACGGCACCCGTGTCGCCGTCTCCGCCTCCACCGCCAACACCGTGCACGTCCTGGACATCACCACCGGCCGGCAGACCGGCTCCTTCGCCACCGGCGACAAGCCGCACGAGAACACCTTCACCCGCGACGGCCGCTTCCTGTGGAACAGCTCCATCGGGGACGTGACCTCCGCCCTCGACGCGTCCTGGCTGGACTGGACGAAGGGCGACCGGAAGATCACCGTCGTCGACGCGCAGACCTTCCGCACGGTACGGGTGATCGACATGCGGGAGCGCCTGGACAGCTTCGGCCGCCCGGACCTCTCGGACGCCCTGCGGCCCGTGTCCTTCAGCCCCGACGAGTCCAAGCTCTACTTCCAGGTGTCGTTCTTCAACGGCTTCCTGGAGTACGACGTGGCCACCGACCGCATCACCCGCCTCAAGGTGCTTCCCGAGAACCCGGCCACCAGCAAGGACCGCACCACCTGGGTCAACGACTCGCGCCACCACGGCATGTCCATGAGCCCGGACGGCGCCAAGCTCTGCGTAGCGGGAACCATGGACGACTACGCGACGGTCGTGGACCGGGCCACGCTCGCCGAGGGGCCGCTGGTGCCCGCCGACAAGCCGTACTGGGCCACGGTCGACGGCGACGGCACCGGCTGCGTGATCTCCGAGAGCGGCGCCGACCGGGTCACGGCCATCGACTTCGCCACGGGCACCAAGCGCGTATCCGTCCCCGTCGGCGACCACCCCCAACGAGTCCGCCTCGGCCACGTCCCGCAGGACTGGACCGGCCCCGCCGCCCGTCAGGACGTGTCCGGCGCCGGGGAGTAGCGTGGGAGGTGGCACAACTCCATCGGCGGGTATACGGCGGCGTGTTGGGACCAGGCCCCGGCGGGTGGCCGGGAGATGCCGAGGCTCGGCTGGTCCGAGCGCCATCTGCACATCGGGCCCCACCCGGCGGCCACGGTGCCACCGCATGCCCGTCGGCCGCGTCTCACACTCTGTGCAAGGAGAGCCGCGCGCATGTCCAGACTGCCGCAACCACTCCCACCACCGTCGTCGCCCGAGCCGCACCCGCAGCCGGGACCGTACGGACAGCCGGGGCAGCCCCGGTCGCACGGCGGCCCGCAGGGCCGGTACGCCGTCGTGGCGCTCGTCCTGTCGATGCTCCGGGCACTGCGGAGGGTCCCGCTGATCCTCGGCAACACCGCCCGGCTCCCTGTGCGCCATCGTGGACAGAAGAGCAAGGGCGTGGCCGTCGCGCCCGCCGCCGTCCACAGCACGGCCCTCGTGTTCGTGCTGTTCCTCGGGCTCTCCGGAGTGGCGGACGACGGCAGCAGCACCCTGTCGAAGCGCGACACCGGTGGCCGGGTCACCGGCCCGGTCGTCACCGACGTGGAAGACATCAAAGTGGGTGACTGCTTCAACACCGACGACGATCTGAAGGACTATCAGGGCGAGGACGGCCGAGCGCCCCTGTCGGTGGACATCGTGCCCTGCGCCGAACCGCACCAGTCGGAGGCGTTTGCCGTCTTCGGCCTGAAGGACGGGCCGTACCCGGGCGAGAAGAAGATCGCTTCGATGGCCAACGCGAACTGCGGCAAGGCGCTCACCGACTACGTGGGCGCTGCCGCAAAGCTCCCGAAGACCATGAAGGTGTACTACTACTATCCGAGCTCCGCCAACTGGACCTTCGGCGAACGCGAGGTCACCTGCTTCATTGGCGACACCAGCGGCCCGAGCACCGGCTCGGTCCGCGCCACCAGCTCCTGAGCCCGTCCGGCCTGAGGGGCGGCGGGGGCGGGCGAGCGGACCGCCCCCGCCGCCGGGATCACGCGGGTAGGGAGATCCGGGCTGCCGACATGCCGAAGCCGGAGCCCAGCACGCCGGTGGACAGCATGTCGGGGATTGCGTGGAGGTCTTCCTCGCGGTAACGGCGGCACTTATGGTGCCAGTTGAGGATCCCGGCGAGCCAGTCCCGCAGTTCGCCGACGTACGCGTCGATCCCGGACCGCGCCTCGGCCTCCAGCTTCCAGTCGTCGTAGAGCAACGGCAGCTGGTTCGCGACGATGTGCTCGAACTCCTCGGTGCGCTGCGTCATCAGGTCGTGGCAGATGCGCAGGGCCTCCGGATAGCCGATGTCGAAGAAGTTCCGGGTGACGAGCACGAAATTGTGCACCTCACCCTCGACCTCCACCTCCTTCTGGTACGAGAAGATGTCGTTGATCATGCACGCGGCGTCGGCCGCCGCGTTCTCCAGGGACCTGATGGTCCCGGAGGCGTAGATCTCCTCGGGGATGCCGCGGCCCTGCTGGCCCAGCCGGCACAGGTACATCGTGAGGTACGAGCCGAAGGTGCGGCGCCGCATCTCCGCGTAGTCCACCGGGTCGGGGATGCGGCCCAGGATCTGGTTCTCCACCTCCCACAGCCAGCTCTCCAGCATGTCCACCAGCGTGGCCCGGAACTCGGCGCGGACGGCCGGGCCCATGTCCTGGCTGGTGCGCACCCACAGCTCGCCGAGGGCCCGCTCCATCGCGGTCGCCGGCTCCGGCTGCTCGGCGTGGTCGACCGGGATCATGGCGGTGAGCCGGGCCGTCGTCGCCTTCGCGGCGGGAAGGTTCCTGGCCTGCGCGAAGACCACCGGGTAGTAGTCGTCCCCGTACGTCCCCCAGGTCAGCCAGCACGCGTTGAGGAGCAGTGCCTCGGGCGTGGCGTCGGGGTCGATCCCCGCCGAGCACAGGGCGAAGTCGTAGCCGCGCAGCTTCTGTTCGTTCCAGATGGCCGATCCGGGGTCGCCGGGCTGCGGGTCCAGCAGTCCCATCCGCCGGGCCCACGCGACGGAGCCCTCGCGCGCGTGCTCCAGATGCGGGCTGAGCGTGAGCGGGAACGGCATGTAGATGTCCGGGACGACCGAAGGGCCGGTCCGCTCGAAGGGCGCGTGGGTGAAGCTGCGGCGGCGCATCTCCATCGCGCGCGGCGCCAGGATCGACCGCAGGTCGAGGGCGGTGGTGCCGAGCCCGGACGGGAGGAAGGGCAGGGAGACGGGCGCGGTGGCGCGGGCCTCCTTGTTCATGTAGCGGCTGGAGACCATGTGCCATTCGTGGCCGCCCGATTGCCAGTCCTGGAGCCCCTTCGCGTAGGCGAGGACGGCCGCGATCTCCGCCGGGTTCATCGCGTGATCGGCGAAGAGCTGGGGGAGCTCGGAGAGCGCGGTCTGTTCGAACTGCTGCAGCCGGGAGGTGAGCAGATCGTTGGAGGCCTCGGCGGCCTCCTGGGTGGTGCAGTCGAGGAAGGTCTCCAACACCAGGATGGCGTTGGAGAGTTCGCCCTCGTCGGCGACCTCGCGCTCGTAGGAGAAGATGTCGTTCCTGATGTGCACGGCGTCGGAGAAGGCGTCGCGCAGCACGCCGAGCGGCCGTGAGTGCGCCACCCGCGCCGGGACCTCGGCGGAGACATACTCGATCAGTCCGGCCGACCAGGGGGCGCCGCCCACCTTGCGGCGCATCTCGATGTACTCCAGCGGGTTCGCCACCCGCCCGATGTTGATGTTGGCGAGCTCCCACATCGACTCGTTGAGCAGGTTCTTCGTCGACTGGGAGAACCGTTCCCGCCAGTCCATGGACATCGCCGGCACGGTCCGCGCCCACAGGTCCGCCAGGCCGGCCTCGACCGGGTTGGTCGGCTCGGGGAATCCGTCCGCCAGGTTCATCGGCATGAACGCGGCGAGTTTGTCGAGGTACTCCTTGGCACCGTCGCGGTCCTGGGAGCGCTTGTACATCTCCAGGAAGTGGTCGTCGAAGAAGAACACCCACACGTACCAGTCGGTGACCAGCGACAGCGCGTCGCTGTCGCAGTCGGGGTGGGTGTACGAGCACAGCAGGGCGTAGTCGTGGGAGTCGAGGTCGCGCTCCTCCCAGACGCCGGAACCTTCCAGCATGCCGAGCGCGCGTGCCCATTGCTTGGTGTGGACCCGCGCGTCCTCCAGATGGGGGTTCAGTCGCGCCGGATAGGGCACGTAGAAATCCGGCAGTTGGAACGGCTGCGTCACGGCGGGTGGGCCTTTCGTGTGTCTGTACGTCCGTCTGGTGCGGGGGCCCGGTCGCCCGGGCCCCCGCACGAGATCAGCAGTGCCCTACCCCTGGTGGCCGTGGGATAAGGGGGAGTTCACCGCATCAGGTGACGGTGGTGTCTTTCTGTGGCGCGGGGGCCTGCCGGGGGATAGGGGCGCTCACGTCCTCCGGCTGTTCGCCGTACCGGTCGGCCCGCTCCTCGTACGGGACGGCCTGTTCCCCGTACTGGTCGGCCTGCATCCGGAACATCGACGCGTACCGGCCGCCCCGCGCCAACAGCTCCTCGTGGCCGCCCTGTTCGACGAGCCGCCCCTGGTGCAGGACGTAGATGACGTCGGCGTGGCGCACCCCCGACATGCGGTGCGTGACGAGGACGACCGCCCGGTTCGGACCGGCCAGAGCGCGGATGCTGTCGAACGCGGCGATCTCCGACGCCGGGTCGAGTGCCGAGGTCGGCTCGTCCACGACGATGACGCGCGCGTCGCGGTAGCGGGTGCGGGCCAGGCCGAACTTCTGCCACTGCCCGCCGGAGAGTTCGGACGCGCCGCGGAAGACCCGCGCGAGCAGCGTCTCGTAGCCGTTCGGCAGCTTCTCGATGATCCCGTCGGCCCCGGCATGGCGCGCGGCGGCGACGACCGCGGCCGCCTCGTCCACCGACCGCTCCGGTGCCTCGTCGCCGGGCCGGCCGATGGCGATGTTGGTACGGGCGGTCACGGGCCAGCGTTCGAAGTCCTGGGTGAGCAGGGCGACCCGGTCGAAGACCTGCTCCCGGTCGGCCTCCCGTACGTCCACCCCGTCCCAGGTCAGCGACCCCGTGTCGGGCAGGTGCAGACCGGTGAGGAGTTTGACGAGGGTGCTCTTGCCGGACCCGTTCTCCCCGACCAGGGCCACGACCTTGCCCGCCTCGATGGTCAGGGAGACCCCGGCGAGGGCCGGCTCGTCCCGGTCCGGGTAGCCGAACCCCACGTCCGTGAACCGGACCGTGCCCAGCGCCTCGGGCAGCGGCCGCCCGCCCCGCGGGATCGCGCGACGGCCCGCCTCGGCGACGAACCGCTCCAGGTCCCGGACGTACAGGGACTCCTCGTGCAGGGTGTTGGTGGTGGAGACCAGCCCGCCCAGGCTCGCGGAACCGGCGCGCACGGCGATCACGGCGGTGCCGGCGACCGCGAGGTCCATCCGCCCGGCGGCGATGAGCGCGCCCATCGCCGCGTACGTGACCAGGGCGGCGACCCCGGAGAGGGCGGCGGCCAGCAGCTCCGTGGCCGCCTTGTCCTTGGCGAGGCGGGTGGCCTCGACCTCGGCGTGCTCGGCCATGTGGCGATAGTGGCCCAGCAGATAGCGGCCGACGCCGTGCACCCGGACCTCGGGCGCCGACGTACGGGAGATCAGCAGCTGGCCGATGAGCCGGGCGGCCCGTACGTGTTCCACCCAGGCCATCACGGACACGTAGCGGCGCTGCGCCACCCGCATCGCACCCCAGCCGCGCGGGGCGGCGATCAGCAGCAGCATGGGCAGCAGCAGCGGGTGCAGCACGGTGAGCACCCCGGCGGTGGCGACCAGGGAGATCACTCCGCCGAGGGTGGCCACACAGGCGCCGATGGTGCGGCGGGCCGAGGGCGGGCCCCACTGGGCGCTGTCCAGCAGCCGGCGGAACTCCCCGTCCTCGATCGCTTCGAGCTCCACCTCGACGGCGGCGCGCAGGTACTGCTCCTGCGCGGCCCGCTCGACCTTGGGCTCCAGCCGCCCGGCGGCCGCCGTGGACCGGGAGGCGAGCACGGCTCCCAGTACGGCTACCAGCGCGCCGGTGGCGAGGGCGGGCAGGGCGGCGTGCAGCCGGTCGGCGGGGCTGCCCGCCCCGAGCAGCGTACGGAGCACCTCGCTGAGGACGAGCAGCCCGACGGCGGAGGTGACGCCCTGCCCGGCCTCGGAGGCGGCGACGGTGAGCAGCGCCGGCCGGTCGGTGTTCCATGCGAGCCGGAGGGTTCCGCCGACCATGCGGGGCATGGCGCGCAGGGTGGTGAGCAGCCGGCTCTCCAGCCGGGCGTACTCGTGGTTGGCCCAGCCCGCGTCGTAGCGCAGGGGCCCGCCGAAGAGCCGGCGCTCGCTCTCGGAGACGGTGGGCTCGGCGGGCACGGGCCGCTTGAGGAGCCTCATGCGCGGCCACCTCCGTCCGGTGCGGGGTCGAACACCACATGAACGTGCACGGATCGCAAGATTCCTCCCGAGGCGGCGCGGCCGGCGAACTGATGCCGGAAGAACGTGGCTGTTCAGAGCGGCGTCACGGGCGGTGGGGAGCGAACGCTCGAACGCAGTTGCGCCGGGATGGCAAACCCCAAGGGACGTCCGGGCTTCGGTTCGTGACGCGGCGTTCGAATCACCCGGGGGTGCGGAGGACCCCCTTCGAGGTATTGCGTCGATATCCGGCCGGTGATCAAATTCCGCCATGAACATGTCTGACCCGGGCGTCGCCCGTGGGATACGCGGGGTACGCGGGCTGCTGGCGCTCGTGGTCATGGCGGGCGGGCTCGCCGGGTGCTCGCTGCTGTCGCCGTTCACGACCTGCGAGGGCACGGCGGCCGCGCTGAAGAGCCTGGAGCGGGATCCGGTGCTGGAGGCCCGCCCCGAGGGGACGACGGAGCTGAAGGGGTTCGAGGGGCTCTCGGCCGAGTGCCTCGACGACAGCGGGGACGCCTGGATGTACGCGAGCCGGCTCTACGTGGCGCCCGTGGACGCGGGGACGGTGATGCGGTTCTACCGCGAAGCGGCGCCGGAGCAGGGCTGGACGCGGCGGCCGAACCGATGGCTCCTGCCCGAGGAGGAGGCCGGATTCTGCTTCTCGCAGCAGGAGGAGAACGGGGTGCGCGAACTCGACGTGCGGATCATGCCGGCGCGGCAGGCGAAGGAAATGTACGGATACGAGCCGCCCGCGGGCCCGGCCGTCGAGACCCTCTACACCGTGGAGGTCGGCGCGTCCGTGGACGGTACGCCGATGGAATGCTGAGGCCGCCCCCGCGTCCGGCGGGGCGAGGGGGCGGTCTCCGGATCCGCGGCGGTCACCCCGCCTGGCCGGCGGCTACTCCGCCTCGCCCTCCAGGTTGCCCTCGGTGTCCAGGTACACCTGGCGCAGGGACTCCAGGACCTGCGGGTCCGGCTTCTCCCACATGCCCCGGGACTCGGCTTCGAGCAGGCGCTCCGCGATGCCGTGCAGGGCCCACGGGTTGGCCTCCTCCAGGAACGCGCGGTTCTCCGGGTCCAGGACGTAGGTCTCCGTCAGCTTGTCGTACATCCAGTCGGCCACCACGCCGGTCGTGGCGTCGTAGCCGAAGAGGTAGTCCACCGTCGCGGCCAGCTCGAAGGCTCCCTTGTAGCCGTGGCGGCGCATGGCCTCGATCCACTTCGGGTTGACCACGCGGGCGCGGAAGACGCGGGACGTCTCCTCCACCAGGGTGCGGGTCTTGACCGTCTCCGGGCGGGTGGAGTCGCCGATGTACGCCTCCGGCGCGGTACCGCGCAGCGCGCGGACCGTGGCCACCATGCCGCCGTGGTACTGGAAGTAGTCGTCCGAGTCGGCGATGTCGTGCTCGCGGGTGTCCGTGTTCTTCGCGGCCACCGTGATCCGCTTGTAGGCGGTCTCCATCTCCTCGCGCGCGGCCCGGCCCTCCAGGCCGCGGCCGTAGGCGTAACCGCCCCACACCGTGTAGACCTCGGCCAGGTCGGCGTCCGTCCGCCAGTCGCGCGAGTCGATCAGCTGGAGGATGCCCGCGCCGTACGTGCCGGGGCGCGAGCCGAAGATACGGGTCGTCGCGCGCCGTTCGTCGCCGTGCTCGGCCAGGTCCGCCTGGGCGTGGGCCCGGATGAAGTTCTGGTCGGCGGGCTCGTCGAGCGAGGCGGCGAGCCGCACCGCGTCGTCCAGCAGCCCGATGACGTGCGGGAACGCGTCACGGAAGAAGCCCGAGATGCGCAGCGTCACATCGATGCGGGGACGGCCGAGTTCGGCGAGTGGGATCGGCTCCAGGCCGGTCACACGGCGCGAGGCCTCGTCCCAGACCGGCCGGATGCCGAGCAGCGCCATCGCCTCGGCGACGTCGTCGCCCGAGGTGCGCATCGCGCTGGTGCCCCACAGGGACAGGCCGACGGAGGCGGGCCACTCGCCGTTGTCCGTGCGGTAGCGGTTCAGCAGCGAGTCGGCCAGGGCCTGCCCGGTCTCCCACGCGAGGCGGGACGGGACGGCCTTCGGGTCCACCGAGTAGAAGTTGCGGCCGGTGGGCAGGACGTTGACCAGGCCGCGCAGCGGCGAGCCGGACGGGCCCGCCGGTACGAAGGCGCCGTCGAGCGCGCTCACCACGTGGGCGATCTCGTCGGTGGTGCCGGCCAGGCGCGGGACGACCTCGCGGGCCGCGAAGTCCAGTACGGCCGCCACGTCCGCCGAGTATCCGGCGGCTACCGAAGCCACCGCCCCGGGGGCCCAGTTCGCGTCCTCCATCGCCTGGACCAGCGCGCGGGCCGCCGCCTCCGCCTCGTCGGCGGTCGTACGGGTGGCCGCCGACTCGTCGAGGCCGAGCGCCTCGCGCAGGCCGGGCAGGGCCGTCGTACCGCCCCAGATCTGACGGGCGCGCAGGATCGCGAGGACCAGGTTGACCCGGGCCCCGCCGGTCGGGGCGCCGCCCAGGACGTGCAGACCGTCGCGGATCTGGGCGTCCTTGACCTCGCACAGCCAGCCGTCGACGTGCAGCAGGAAGTCGTCGAAGCCGTCGTCGTCCGGGCGCTCTTCGAGGCCGAGGTCGTGGTCGAGCTTCGCGGCCTGGATCAGGGTCCAGATCTGGGCGCGGATGGCCGGCAGCTTCGCCGGGTCCATCGCCGAGATCTGGGCGTACTCGTCCAGGTGCTGCTCCAGGCGCGCGATGTCTCCGTACGACTCCGCGCGCGCCATCGGCGGCACCAGGTGGTCGACCAGGGTGGCGTGCACGCGGCGCTTGGCCTGGGTGCCCTCGCCCGGGTCGTTGACCAGGAACGGGTAGATCAGGGGCAGGTCGCCGAGGGCGGCGTCGGGCGCGCAGGACGCGGACAGGCCGGCGTTCTTGCCCGGCAGCCACTCCAGGTTGCCGTGCTTGCCCAGGTGGATCATCGCGTCGGCGCCGAAGCCGCCGTCCTCCGCGCGCGCCTGGATCCAGCGGTACGCGGCCAGGTAGTGGTGCGACGGCGGCAGGTCCGGGTCGTGGTAGATCGCGATCGGGTTCTCGCCGAAACCGCGCGGCGGCTGGATCAGGATCAGCAGGTTCCCGCGGCGCAGGGCGGCGAGCACGATGTCGCCCTCCGGGTTCGCCGAGCGGTCCACGAACATGGTGCCGGGAGCCTCGCCCCAGTGCTCCTCGACGCTCTCGCGGAGCTCAGCGGGGAGTTCGGCGAACCAGCGCCGGTAGTCGGCGGCCGGGATGCGGACCGGGTTGCGGGCCAGCTGCTCCTCGGTGAGCCAGTCCTGGTCGTGGCCGCCGGCCTCGATCAGGGCGCGGATCAGCTCGTCGCCGTCGCCGGAGACCAGGCCCGGGATGTCCTCGACGGGGCCGAAGTCGTAGCCGCCGGCGATCAGCGTGCGCAGCAGTTCGACGGCGCTGGCCGGGGTGTCGAGCCCGACCGCGTTGCCGATGCGGGAGTGCTTGGTCGGGTACGCCGACAGCACCAGCGCGACCCTCTTGTCGCGGCGTTCGATGTGCCGCAGCCGGGCGTGGCGTACGGCGATCCCCGCGACCCGGGCGGCCCGCTCGGGGTCGGCCACGTAGGCGGGCAGGCCGTCCTCGTCGAGCTCCTTGAAGGAGAACGGGACGGTGATCAGGCGGCCGTCGAACTCGGGCACGGCGACCTGGGTCGCGGCGTCGAGCGGGGACAGGCCCTCGTCGCTCTCCTCCCAGGCGCCGCGCGAGCCCGTGAGGCACAGGGCCTGGAGGATCGGGACACCGAGCGCGGCGAGCGCGCCCGCGTCCCAGGACTCGTCGTCGCCCCCGGCGGAGGCGGTGGCGGGCTTGGTGCCGCCCGCCGCGAGGACGGTGGTGACGACCGCGTCGGCCGACTCCAGCGCGGCGATCAGCTCCGGCTCGGGGGTGCGCAGCGAGGACACGTAGAGGGGGAGCGCCTGGGCGTCCTGGGCCTCGATGGCGTCGCACAGGGCGTGGACGAAGGCGGTGTTGCCGCTCATCTGGTGGGCGCGGTAGTAGAGCACGGCGATCTTGGGGCCGGTGGTGGTCCCGGGCGTGCGCTCCAGCGGGCCCCAGGTGGGCGAGGCGGCGGGCGGTTCGAAGCCGTGGCCGGTGAGGAGCACGGTGTCCGAGAGGAAGCGCGCCAGCTGGTCCAGGTTGGCGGGGCCGCCGTGGGCGAGGTAGCCGTGCGCCTCGGCGGCGATGCCGATCGGGACGGTGGAGGCCTCCATCAGCTGGGCGTCCGGGGCCTGTTCGCCGGTGAGGACGACCACCGGGCGGGTCTGGGCGGGGGCCAGCAGCAGATCGAGGCCCTCCTGCCAGGCGCGGAGGCCGCCGAGGAGGCGTACGACGACCAGGTCGACGCCGTCGAGGAGGCCGGGGAGGTCGTCGAGGGGAAGGCGGGAGGGGTTCGCGAACCGGTACGGGACGGGGCCGTCCGCCGTGTTCGCGGCGCGGGCGCTGAGCAGATCGGTGTCGGACGTCGACAGCAGCAGGATCATGCGGCGGCAGGCCTTCCTCGGGGTTTCCGCGCCCCGGGCAGTGAGGACAGCGGGAGTTCCTGACTCACCCGGCCGATTGGCTCCGCAGGGTTCACAGTGGCGGGACCGCGCCGGATTCGCACCGGGCTTCCTCCCATGTCGCCGTCCTCGGCGATGGCGGGCCGTACGGCTCCGCCGGTGGTCATCCTAGGTGGCCCTTTCCCTGGCCGGGAGTGGGGGTGGGGGTGGGCGTGCCGGTCCCGGCGGGGCGGGTGCCGAGTGCGGCGCCGTTGCCGGGGCTCTGCCCCGGACCCCGCGCCTCAAACGCCGGCGAGGCTGATTCGCGGACTCCGCGCCTCAAACGCCGGCGAGGCTGATGGGGGCGGCGGGGCTGATTGGGTCGGCGAGGCTGATGGGGCGGCGGGGCTGATGGGGGGCGGGCTGGGTGTGGTGGGACGCGTCGTGGCTGGTTCGGGGTGGTGATCGACACAGGGGGCGGGCGCAGAATCGTGGGTATGCTCGCCGCCATGCCCACGCCCCCTTCCGCCGCAGCGCGGGACGAACCCGTCATACGGGATCGCGGCGACGCCTGCCCCGGCGCGCTGCGCCTGCACGCCGCCGACGACGGGTTCCTGGCGCGGATCCGGATACCCGGCGGGCTGCTCACGGTCGCTCAGGCCTCCGTGCTCGGGCTCGCCGCGGACCGGTTCGGCGACGGGCACCTCGAACTGACCTCCCGGGGCAACGTCCAGCTGCGCGGGCTCGACGACGGATGCGGCGCGGCCCTCGCGGGGCTGCTGGACACGGCGGGACTGCTCCCGGCGCCCGGTCACGAGCGCGTCCGCAACATCGTGGCGACGCCCCTGTCCGGCCTGGACACCCCGGCCGAGGTCGCCGGTGAAGGCACCGGTGCGGGCGCGGGCGATGGCGAAGGGGTCGGGCGGCCCGACGTGATGGGGTGGGTGCGCGCGTTCGACGGGTTGCTCTGCGCGAGCCCCCGGGCGGCGGCCCTGTCCGGACGGTTCCTGTTCGCCTTCGACGACGGGCGCGGGGACGTCGCCGCGCTGGGCCCCGACGTGACCGTGCTCGGCGGGCCCGACGGCCGGGCGCTGATCCGGCTCGGCGCGGCCGCCGACGCCGTGGAACTGGCCGCGCCGCACGCGGCCCGGGCGGCGCTGCTCGCCGCCGAATACTTCCTCGACACCGCCGACGCGGCCGGCACCCGGGCCTGGCGGGTGTCCGAACTTCCCCCCGAACACCCCCTGGACGAGGCCGAGTTCACCCGCCGACTGGCCGCCGCCGGGATCGAGGCGGCCGTCGTCACCGAGGTGGCCTGGCCGTACGCGCCGCCGCCCCGGCCGTGGGGCGCGGGGACCGGCAACCGCACGCACCTGTGCGTACTGCCGCCGCTGGGGCGGCTGAGCTCCGAGCAGTGGCGGGTCCTGGTACGGGTCGCGGACCGGGGCGCCCGCGAGCTGCGCGTCACCCCCTGGCGCACCGTCATCCTGCCCTCGGCGAGCACCCGTAGGCCCCTCTCCGGTGCGGACCTGATCGAGAGTGCCGGCCTGGTCCTCGCCCCCGACAGCCCCTGGGAGTCCGTCACCGCCTGTACCGGACGGCCCGGTTGCGCGAAATCCCTCGCGGACGTACGCGCCGACGCGCGCGCCGTCGTGGACCGGGCGCGCGGGCCGCTGCCCCTGCACTGGTCCGGGTGCGAGCGGCGGTGCGGGCACCCCCGGGGCACCGACTGGGTGGACGCCGTGGCCACCCCCGACGGGTACCGCCTGTCCGTCCCGGGAGGCCAGGCACCCCGGCACGTCACGACCCCTGAGCTCGGCGCGGCCCTCCTGGACGCGCGCACCACCTCCCGAACAACCCCGATTTCCCACGACGCAGTGAAGAAATGAGCGAGTACACCGTGTTCGAGTACGAGAAGGACGGCGCCGCGATCTACCGCCAGTCCTTTGCCACGATCCGCGCCGAGGCGGACCTCTCCGGGCTGCCCGCCTCCGTCGCCCAGGTCGCGGTGCGCATGATTCACGCCTGCGGGATGACCGACCTGCCCAAGGACCTCGGCTACACCCCGGACGTCGTGCTGCGGGCGCGCGCCGCCCTCACCGCCGGCGCGCCGATCCTGTGCGACGTGCAGATGGTCGCCAGCGGAGTCACCCGCAAGCGGCTGCCCGCCGACAACGAGGTGATCTGCACCCTCTCCGACCCGGCCGTGCCCGAGCTCGCCGCGAAGATGGGCACCACGCGCAGCGCCGCCGCCCTCGAAGTGTGGCGGGACCGGGGCCTGTTGGAGGGTGCGGTGATCGCCGTCGGCAACGCGCCGACCGCGCTGTTCCGCCTGCTGGAGATGATCGAGGAGGGCGCCCCGCGCCCCGCGGCCGTCATCGGCGTCCCCGTCGGCTTCATCGGCGCCGCCGAGTCCAAGGACGCCCTCGCCGAACACCCCTCGGGCCTCGACCACTTGATCGTGCGCGGACGGCGCGGCGGCAGCGCCATCGCGGCCGCCGCCGTCAACGCGATCGCGAGCGTGGCCGAGTGAGCGCCGCACACGCCAAGGGCCGGCTCTACGGGGTCGGGCTCGGGCCCGGCGACCCCTCCCTGATGACCCTGCGGGCCGTCGAGGTGATCGCCGAGGCGCAGGTCGTCGCGTACCACAGCGCCCGGCACGGCCGCTCGATCGCCCGCTCCATCGCGGCGAAGCACCTGCGCGCGGACCACATCGAGGAACCGCTGGTCTACCCGGTCACCACCGAGACCACCGACCACCCCGGCGGCTACCAGGGGGCGATGGAGGAGTTCTACGAGGCCTCCGCCGCCCGCCTCGCCGCGCACCTCGACGCCGGCCGCACCGTCGCCGTGCTCGCGGAGGGCGACCCGCTCTTCTACGGCTCGTACATGCACATGCACAAGCGCCTCGCCGACCGGTACGAGGCCGAGGTGATCCCCGGGGTCACCTCGGTGAGCGCCGCCGCCGCCCGGCTCGGGACCCCGCTCGTGGAGGGCGAGGAGGTGCTGACCATCCTGCCCGGCACCCTGCCCGAGGAGGAGCTCACCGCCCGCCTCGCCGCCACCGACTCGGCGGTCGTGATGAAGCTCGGCCGCACCTTCCCCGCCGTCCGGCGGGCCATGGAGGCCAGCGGCCGCCTCGCCGAAGCGCGGTACGTGGAGCGCGCGACCATGGCCGGCGAGCGGACCGGGGTCCTCGCCGACACCGACCCCGAGAGCGTCCCCTACTTCGCCGTGGCCGTCGTGCCCAGCCGGATCGGCAACCCGGGCAGCGTGCCGTCCGGGCCCGGTGAGGTCGTGGTCGTCGGCACCGGCCCGGCCGGGCCGCTGTGGCTGACCCCCGAGACCCGGCGGGCGCTGGCCGACGCGGAGGTGCTCGTCGGGTACACGACGTACCTGGACCGGGTTCCGGTCAAGCCGGGCCAGATCCGGCACGGCTCCGACAACAAGGTGGAGTCGGAGCGGGCCGAGTTCGCGCTCGACCTCGCCCGCCGCGGCCAGCGCGTCGCCGTGGTCTCCGGCGGCGACCCCGGCGTCTTCGCCATGGCGACCGCGGTCCTGGAGGTCGCGGGGCAGGCGGAGTACAAGGACGTCCCCGTACGGGTCCTGCCAGGCGTGACCGCCGCCAACGCGGCGGCCGCCGCGGCCGGCGCCCCGCTCGGCCACGACTACGCCACCATCTCGCTCTCCGACCGCCTCAAGCCGTGGGAGGTCATCGCGGAGCGGCTGCGCGCGGCCGCCGCGGCCGACCTGGTTCTCGCCCTGTACAACCCGGGCTCGCGCAGCCGGACCTGGCAGGTGGCCCAGGCCCGGGAGCTGCTGCTGGAGCTGCGCTCCCCGCGGACGCCGGTGGTCGTCGCCCGCGACGTGGGCGGCCCGACGCAGACGGTGCGGATCGTCACCCTCGGCGAACTGGAGCCGTCCGAGGTGGACATGCGCACGATCCTGCTGATCGGCTCCTCGCAGACCCAGGTGACGGAGCGCGCCGACGGCTCGCGCGTGACGTGGACCCCGCGCCGCTACCCCTGATCGTGGCCCATTTTTAGCCTCGCCGGCGTTTGAGGCTCCGCGCCGGGCACATCCAGCCTCGCCGGCGAGGCTGAGGGGGCGTGCTACGAAGTCTTCGCGCCGCCCAGCCAGTTCAGAGCCTCGGCCACCGCGTGCGCCTCCGATACGCCCTCCGGGACCGCGGGACGGCGTACGACCAGGACCGGGATGCCCGCCTCGCGGGCAGCGGTGAGCTTGGGGGAGGTTGCCGAGCCGCCGCTGTCCTTGGTCACCAGTGCGTCGATACGGTGGCGGGCGAGCAGCGCCCGCTCGTCGTCGAGCGTGAACGGGCCGCGGTCCAGGAGGACTTCGAGGCGCGGAGGCACCGGCGCGGCCGGGGGGTCCACCGAACGCACCAGGAACCAGGTGTCGGTGAGGTGCGCGAAGGTGTGCAGGCCCATGCGGCCGGTGGTCAGGAAGGCCCGGCTGCCGAGGGACGGCACCAGGCCGGCGGCCTCTTCCAAGGAGTCGGCGAAGGTCCAGTCGTCACCCGGGCCGGGGACCCAGCCGGGGCGGCGCAGCGCCAGCAGCGGGACGCCCGTACGAGCGGCCGCCTCGGCGGCGTGGAAACTCATCCGCTCCGCGAAGGGGTGGGTGGCATCGACCAGTTGCGTGACCCGGTGGTCCCGGAGCCAGGCGGCGAGGCCCTCAGGCCCGCCGAAGCCGCCGATGCGGGTCTCACCGGGCGGGAGCACGGGTGCGGCGACCCGGCCCGCCAGGGAGGTGGTCACGCGGAGCGTCTCCGGGGCGGGTAGCCCGGCCGGTCGTCCCGACCCCGTACCGTCCTGCACCGTACCGTCCTGCACCGCACCGTCCTGCACCGCATCGTCCCGCCCCGCCCCGGCCAGGGCTTCGGCCAGGCGGCGGGCCTCCGTCGTGCCGCCCAGGATCAGGACGTGCCGTGCGGGGCCGGAGCCAGCGGTGTCAGCGGTGTCAGCAGACATGCCGGTCGCGCTCGGCCGAGTACAGGTGGCTGTCCCGGAACTGCTCGGCGCCCAGGGTGCGGCCCACCACGATCACCGCGGTGCGCACCAGCCCGGCCGCCTTCACCTGGCCCGCGATGTCGGCGAGGGTGCCGCGCAGGATCAGCTCGTCGGGACGGCTGGCCATCGCCACCACCGCCACCGGGCAGTCGGCCCCGTAGTGCGGCAGCAGCTCGTCGACCACCCGCTCCGCGTACCGGGTCGCCAGGTGCAGGACCAGCAGCGCGCCGCTGCGGCCCAGCGTGGCGAGGTCCTCGCCGGGCGGCATGGGCGTGGCCTGCTGGGCGATCCGGGTCAGGATCACGGTCTGGCCGACGGTGGGCACGGTCAGCTCCCGCTTCAGCGCGGCGGCCGCCGCGGCGAACGCCGGTACGCCGGGCACCACCTCGTACGGGATGCCGGCCGCGTCCAGGCGCCGCATCTGTTCCGCGACGGCGCTGAAGATCGACGGGTCGCCCGAGTGCAGCCGCGCCACGTCCTGGCCCGCCTCGTGGGCGCGTACGAACTCGGCGATGATCTCGTCCAGGTTCAACTGCGAGGTGTCGACCAGCCGGGCGTCCGGCGGGCACTCGGCCAGCAGTTCGCGCGGGACCAGGCTGCCCGCGTACAGGCAGACGGGCGCGGCGGCCAGGGTCCGGGCACCGCGCACGGTGATCAGGTCGGCGGCGCCGGGGCCCGCACCGATGAAGTACACGGTCATGTCGTCTGGTCCACCATTCTCTTCGTCACTGACCACTGGGTCACCGGCATCGCCTGCCGCCAGCCCGTGAAACCGCCGACCGGCACCGCGTGCGCGACGGCCAGCTTCACCAGCTCCCCGCCGTGCCGTTTGTGGCGGTCACCGAGCACCGCCTCCGACTCCAGGGTGACGGTGTTCACCACCAGCCGGCCGCCGGGGGCCAGCGCCGCCCAGGCCGCGTCCAGCAGGCCCGGCGCCGTCAGGCCGCCGCCGATGAACACCGCGTCGGGCACCGGGAGTCCGGCCAGCGCCTCCGGGGCCGCACCCGTCACCACGCGCAGGCCGGGCACGCCGAGTGCCGCCGCGTTGCGGGTGATCCGCGCGGCCCGCTCGGGTACGCGTTCCACGGCCACCGCCCGGCAGGAGGGGTGGGTGCGCATCCACTCGATCCCGATGGAGCCGGAGCCGCCGCCGATGTCCCACAGCAGTTCACCGGGGGCCGGGGCCAGCGCGCACAGCGTCGCCGCCCGGACGTGGCGCTTGGTCAGCTGGCCGTCGTGCTCGTACGCGGTGTCCGGCAGGCCGGGCGTCGCGCCCAGGCGGGGGGCGGCGGCGGCCGGATCCCGGCGGCAGTCGACGGCCACCACGTTCAGGGCGTCGCCGGGCTCGTGGTCCCAGCCGTCGGCCCGGCCCTCGTACGCGTCCTCGTGCTCGGACCCGAGCTGCTCCAGCACCCGCATCCGGCTGGGCCCGAAGCCCCGCTCCCGCAGCAGAGCGGCGATCTCGCCCGGGGACGCCGCCCCGGCGCTCAGCACCAGGACCCGCCGCCCCTCGTACAGGGCGGCCGCGAGCCGGGCCACAGGGCGGCCGACCACCGTGACCACCTCGGTGTCCTCCACCGGCCAGCCCAGCCGGGCGCAGGCGTACGAGACGGACGAGGGGTGCGGGTGGACCCGCAGGGAGCCGGCGCCCAGCTCCTCGGAGAGGGCGCGGCCGATCCCGTAGAACATGGGATCCCCGCTGGCCAGCACCGCGATCCGGCGGCCCGCGTGTTCGGCCATGAGCTTCGGCACGGCGGGCCGCAGCGGGCTCGGCCACGCCACCCGTTCACCGGTGCACTCGCCCGGCGGCAGCAGGTCCAGCTGGCGGGGTCCGCCGATCAGCACCTCGGCGCGGGCCAGCGCCTCGCGCGCGCCGGCCGTGAGCCCGGCCCAGCCGTCGGCGCCGAGGCCGACGACCGCCACGGGCAGGGGCGAGGATGGTGCTGCGGAGCTCACTGCGCGGTACCTCGAACGGAAGTCGGAGAGGGGTGGACCCGCAGCCTACTGGTGCGCAACGCGGGCTCCAGGACCAGGGTGACCGCGACCGACGCCGCCGCCAGCACCGTCATCGCGACCGGGGCCGAGGTGTACTGGGCGAGCAGCCCGGCGAGCGCCGCGCAGACGCCCTGCATGGTGAGCATCCCGGCCGAGTGCAGACCCAGCGCCTGGCCCTGGGTGCCCTCGGGGAGCAGCGCGACCAGCCGCTCCTGCATGAGGAGTCCGGCCGAGAAGCCGACGGACGCCACGGCCACCGTGACCGCCGCCACGACGGGGCCGGGCTCCAGGACGAACACCAGGTAGGGCGCGGCGAGCAGCAGCCGCAGCGGGGCCGCCAGCCGGGCCCGCAGCCGCGCGGGCAGATACCGCCCGGCGAGGGTGTCCCCGACGAGCATGCCGGCCGCCGCGCTCCCGAACAGCAGCCCGGCGTGCGCCGCGTCGTAGGGGACGAACAGGGACTCGCAGCCGACGATCAGACCGTTGGGCACCCACAGGGCGAGGTAGAGCGCGCGGCGCGACGGGTCGCGGAACAGGGCGGCGTTGGTACGCCAGGTCTCGGCCGGTGAGGGCCGGCCGCTCGCGCGCGGCTCCCGCCGGCGCAGCCCGAACCGTACGGTGAGCACGGCGGCCAGCGAGAGCCCGGCGGCGGTCAGCAGCGCCCCGCGCGGGGAGATCGCGGCGACCAGCAGCCCGCCGAGGGCGTACCCGGCGATCTGCGTCACTCCGGAGCAGACGGCGAGCAGCGACCGGCCCAGGAGGTAGTCCTCGGCGGGCAGGACTTCGGTGAGCAGCCCGTAGCGGACGCCGCCGGCGAGGGAGTCGGCGAGCCCCTGGCCCAGCAGCACCGCGAACAGCGCCCACAGCGGCAGCCCCGGGACGGCGAGCACCAGCGTGCCGAGCGCGCCGACGGCCGAGAGCCCGCCGAGCGCCGCGCGCGGGGGCAGCCGGTCGGCGGCGGAGAGCAGCAGGGTCGCGCCGAGCATCTGGGCGAAGGACGGGCCGAACATGCTGAGCGCGGAGAGCAGCGGGCTGCGCGTGCGGTCGTAGACGAGGACGGCGAGCGCGAGCCCGCTGACGGTGGAGGCGCCGACGCGCAGGGCGGCCGCCGCGAAGAAGGGGGTGAACTCGGGAACACGGGCGAGTGAGCGGTAGGTCCGGGGCATGCGGGGAGTGTCCGGGGCCGCCCGGCGGGCGCCTAATGTTTCGCGTACCGGCGAAACCCGGAGGGGTGGGAACCGGAGGGTGGGAACCGGAGGGTTGGAAAGAGAGGTGGGGACGGCGCGTGGGCTGGTGGCGGATCGACACCGACGCACTGGCGGACAGCCGGTTCGTGGTGTCCGCGCTCGCCGAGACCACGGCCGCGGTGATGGCACTGCACTGGCAGACCGCCGCGCACCCGGCCGAGCGGGCCTGGCTGGCAGCCCAACTGCCCCGCTACCGCGCCCATATGGCCTCCGAACCGCTCACCGGCGAGCTGGTACGGGCGGCCCTCGGACGGCTGTGGACCGCCGACTTCCTGACGCCGCCGCCGGACGGACGTTCCTTCGAGGAGGAGCTGGAGTCGATCCGCGCGACCCCGGACGCGGTCGTACGGACGAACCTGCGCGCCGCCTCCCGACTCCCCGAGGCCCTCGAACGCGTCCGGGGGCTGGGCCCGCGCACGGCCGAACTGCTGGAGTGGGTCTGGGCCGAGGCCGTACGCCCCGACTGGGAGCGGCGGCGCCGGGTCGTCGAGGCGGACATCCTGGTCCGCACCCGGGAGTTGAGCCTCGGGGGATGGGCGGCGGCGCTGTCGGGGATGCGGCCCGGCATGGCGTGGCTCGGCGAGGGGCGGCTGCGGATCAACCTCCAGCAGAGGCCGCCGCGCGAGCTGTCGGGGGAGGCCGGGCTGGTCTTCGTACCCGTGACGCCCCGGCACGGGTGGGTGTCCTGGCGGGGCGCGCACCGCAACGCCCTGGTGTATCCGTGCGAGGGGCAGCTCACGCAGTCGGGCGCGGGCGCCGCCCCGCAGGCGCTGGTCCGGCTGCTGGGGCCGGTCAGGGCGCGGGTGCTGGTCCTGCTGGAGAGCCCGAAGTCCACGACCCAGCTGGTGGCCCTGACCGGGCTGAGCCTGGGCGCGGTGGCCGGACAACTGAAGGTGCTGCTGGCCGCCGGACTGATCCTGCGGCGGCGCACGGGGCGCACGGTGCTGTACGGCCGGGTCGCCGCCGGGGACGTACTGGTGTCGGCGGCGACCGGGGGCCAGGAGGGCCCGCGCGGTGAGGGCGCGCGGTGACGGCGCGCGGTGAGGCCGCGGGGTGGGGCCGCGCGGTCAGGGAGCGCGCGGTGGGGTCGCGCGGTGAGGCGGCGCGGTCAGGGAGCGCGGTGGGGTCGCGCGGTGGGGCCGCGCGGTGGGGCCGCGCGGTGAGGCGGCGCGGTCAGGGAGTGCTATGAGGGCGCCGGACCCGGCGGGGCTGCTCCCCTCGGGCGCCCCGGGTGTGAGCCCGTCCGCCCCCGGGGTGCCTCAAGGCGCCCCGGGCGGGGGCTGACCTGCCGCGGCGTCACCCCGGAAGACTCGGCCGCATGGACGACGACACGGACAACCACCCAGCAGCCCCTCCGACGGGCCACCCGGCGGGCCATCCGGACGACCACGGCCACGGCCACGGCGGCCACGGCGGTGACCACGCGGTGGTGCTCGGCGCGGGTCTGGCCGGGCTCCTGGCGGCCAGAGTGCTCGCGGAGAAGTTCGCCCGCGTCACCATCGTGGAACGAGACGAACTGTCCGACACCGGGCCCGCCTTCCGGCCCGGGGTCCCGCAGTCCCGGCACGTGCACGTGCTGTGGTCGCGCGGCCTCGCCCTGATCGAGCGGATGCTGCCCGGAATCACCGGCACACTCGAAGCGGCCGGGGCGGCGGTGCTGGAATCGCCCCGGGACTTCCTCTGGCTGAGCCCGGCCGACTGGTTCCGTCCCGTGCCCGGCGCCGAGGTCCTCCTCAGCAGCCGGGAACTGCTCGACTGGACGGTGCGCCAGGAGGTCCTGCGGGACCGGCGCATCCGGATCCGGGCCGGCTCCCCGGCCACCGGACTCGTCGCCGGGGCCGACGGCCGATCGGTGACCGGCGTGGAACTCCAGGACGGTGACCCGTTGGCCGCGCGCTTCGTGGTCGACGCGACCGGACGCACCTCCAAGGCCCCCGCCTGGCTCGCCGCGCTGGGGCATCCGGCCCCGGCGGCCACCCGCTGCGACTCCCATCTCGGCTACTCCAGCCGCTACTTCGAGATCCCGGCGGACCCCGCGCGGCGCTGGCGCGGCATGTACGTCCAGGGCAGACCGGAGAGCCCGCGCGGAGGCGTGCTGGCGCCGCTCGACGGCAACCGCTGGCTGGTGACCCTGCTCGGTTACGGCAGGGAGCACGCCCCTCCCACCAAGGACGAGGAGTTCCTCGACTTCGCCCGCAGCCTGCGCAGCCCCGCCCTGTACGACGCGATCCGCGACGCGAAGCCGCTCTCCTCGGCGACCGGCTTCCGGGGCACGGCGAACGAGTGGCGCCACTTCGAGCGGCTGGACCGCTGGCCGGCCGGGTTCATCGTCCTCGGCGACGCCTCCTGCCGCTTCAACCCCGTGTACGGGCATGGGATGACGGTGGCCGCGCTCGCGGCGGACGCCCTCGCCGCGGAGATCGACGCCCTCGACGCGCGGGGCATCCCCGGAGCGGCACGGCGGATCCAGCGAAGGACCGCCGCCGCGGCGGAGACGGCCTGGCAGATCGCCACCAGCGAGGACATGCGCTACCCGGAGACCGAGGGGCCGCCGCCCGACCGGGCCACCCGGATCCTGCAGAGGTACATGTCCCGGGTGATGGTGGGCGCCAACAGCGACCCGGCGATCTCCACTCCGTTCTTCGGCGTCCTGTCCCTCTCCACCGCCCCGAACGCCCTGCTCAGCCCGAGCACGGTGATACGCGTCCTCTCCAAATGGCGCCTCCCGACGACCCCGCCGACCACCCCCTACCCACCACACCACGGCCCGCCACCGTGAGCGGGCCGCCGGGGGCAAGGTGCCTCCCCGGCGCCGAACGGCCCTGCCCGCACTCCCAGGCGGGCAGGGCCGTCTCGGCCGCCGCTCATGGGGGCCCGCTGACCACGAAAGCCATGAAGCCGCGGAGGACCATGAAGGCCACGGCGCACGATGCGCCGTGGCCTCCGCTCAGGTGCCGGGGATCAGCAGGGACGGTTGTACCAGTTCATGGCCACGCTGGTGGAGCCGCCGTAGCCGGACAGCGTCAGTGCGTTGTAGCCGCTGGTGGGGATGAGGTAATAGGTCGGCGTGAGTGTGACCGTCGTCCCGGCGGGAATGCCGCTGGGAGCGGACAGATTGACCACCTGTGTGGTGCCCGTCGCGCTCGGCACATAGCCCGAGTTGGAGGTGACCTGGAGCCCCTGGTAGCCGGGCTTGCTGACCGTGAACTGCCAGGTGCTGCCGGCCGGCACGCCGGTCGTCGAGGTGATGGTGAAGGCGAACTTGCGGTTGTAGGAAGGCCCGACACAGGTCTGACCCAATGTCGCGTCCTGAATCCCCACCGACGCGGTCTCAGTAGCCGGAGCGGCACTGGCCGCTCCACCGCTGGAGAGCAGGGTCGCGGCGGAAATCGCGAGCGTTCCTGCCACCGAAAGGAGGCGGCGGTTCGCCCGCCCCGTCGTGATCTGCATTCCCGATCCTCCCCGCCGCGGCTGCGGCGATCCGACCCTCGGTCCCGCTCCGGGACCGAGCCGTGCTCGGGCCGACCCCACCTGCGGGCCGTTCACACGGGTAGGCACATGACCCACCGTTGCGCGCCCGGAGCAACATAGCCGACATGAACATGCCAAGCGAGAAAAAACCGAAAAAATGTCGGTCCGGGACCATCCTGATCACGGATTCATCGGTTCCAGATGCCCTTGCCGACAATGTTTGCGGCCGAAACGACTCGGGCGATCTCCAGCACGCGATGATCTTCATGAAGATCCAGGTGGTGGAGCTTCCGCATCACGACGTCCAGCGCTGACACTGACGACGTGAGGTCGTCGGACGCGCACCGGGCTGGCCGAGCGCGGCCTGGACTACGTGACCGCTGTAGGTGCGGACACCAGCGCCCACCCTGGTGGGACGGGGCTCTGCCGGTCGAGACCCTGATCGCCGAGTCGCCGCCTGGTCAGAACGAGCCCACCGATTACTGGCTGACCAGTCTGTCCGCCGGCACCGCACTGCGTCACCTGGTGCGGATGGCGGAGATCCGCTGGCGCGTCGAGCACGACTACCGCGAACTCAAGCACGGCCTGGGCCCGGACCACTTCGAGGGCCGCACCTGGCACGGGTGGCGCCACCACGTGGCCCGAGGTGTCGGCGTGCGGCGAACCCCTCGGCGACGGACTCTCGGCGTCCGGCGATTAGCCCTGGGAGCGAGTTGCCGCCGGGAGAACGGTCGTTACGGGCGCGGAATTCGGCCGACCTGACGGTCCGCCCCCTCTCCCGCTCGGGGGTCTTGTTCGTACAACCCTGCGCCCGAGGCCCAGCGCTCTACCCACGGGCGGGCCTCATCCGCAGAATCCCACAACCCCACGGAAGACCATGCTCCGTTCAGCCGGCGTGCCTCGGCCGGGCTGTAGAGGCCCCGGACACGGAAGTTCTCCAGGTGCCAGACGGGCACGATGACGCATGCCTGCCGCGGTGACCCGCGATGCCGGCCGACGGCGATGACGCGCCCGTGCCCCCAGTCCCACCGGGGCCGCACCAGCCAGACCTTCCCGCCCGGCGGGAAGTGCTTGGTGCCGCGCCTGGTCTCCACCGCGCCGGGCCCGTACGCGAGCTCCCGGCGTACGTTGGCCGCGACCGCGTAACCGAGGGCTTCCTCCGGTGTCCCTGCTCCGCTTGCCACGTACCGTCGGCCCCCTCGCCCTAACCTTCGCCCGCCCGACCGTAGTCCCGGTGCTGTCGCACCGCCAAGGGGTTATCGCCCCTGCTTGAGCGAGGTCGTGCCGATCCGCGTAGTCGGCCGGCCAGTTGGCGGGATTCGGCAACGTGACCCGGACAAGGTCGGCGTCGAGCGCGCCGCCAAGTGGCAGCGCCCCTCGTTCGGTTGACATTCGACTGAGCGCGGACGGACGAAAGGACGCCCGCAGCGGCCGGCTCAGCCGCCGGAGGAGCGTTCGTACAGGGCGAGGACGCCGGCGTCGAAGTAGCTGCTGTACGAGGTCTCCTCGTCGCCGCCCCCGTCGCGGCCGCCGATCACCCCGATCAGGGTGTGCGCGCCGGTCAGGACGGGGCCGCCGCTCGTGCCGTCGGGTACGTCCGCGCAGTCCAGCCGCAGCTGCGTGGGCCCGGCGGCGCGGGCGGTGTTACGGCAGTCCAGCGGCCGCTCGGCGTCGTTGGGGTAGCCCACGACCCGGGCCGGCGCGGGCAGTTCGGGCCGGACGCGGAGGGTCTGGGCCCCCGTGAGGTCTTCCAGCCGCGCGCCCGGATGCCCCGGGCGGCGCAGCCGGAGGAAGGCCACATCGTGATCCGGGTCGAAGTCCTCGGTCCACCGGGGATCCACGTCGATCCGCTCCGGCACCCAGACCCCGTACGGGGCCCCACCGTCCCGGTAGCCGGGGACGAAGGCGAGGTTGGTGCGGAAGCCGCCCTGGTGGACGCAGTGCGCGGCGGTGGCGATGAGGTTCCCGCCGGGGGAGTGCACCACGCTCGCAGAGCAGTGGTGGTCGGAGTCCCCGTCGCCGGGGGAGAAGAGCGCCCCGATCGCGGGCTCGGGCGCGGCGGTCCGGGCGACGAGCGGCTCGGACGCCCGCCACGGAACGGAGTCCTCGGCGGCCACGGTGCCCTCCGGGGCCTCCGGAGCCGGAACCTCCCGGACGATCCCGTCCAGCACGGCGGCCGCCGTACTGTCACCGAGCCCGGGGTCCTGTACGTAGGTTCCCTGCGCGGGATCCCCGTCCGCGACCTGCCCCGCGAGCCCGCCCAACTGCCACGCGCACCCGGCGCTCCCGAGCACGAGGGCGCACCAGACGCCCATGAGGACGGCGCCCCGCAGAGCCCGCCGGTGATCCTTGGTGAACATGGGGAACTCCCGCTCCGGAGACCCGCCCGACTGTACGTGCGAAGCGCGAAGAGGCAAAAACGGGCCGCCGGTGGACGGGAGTCTCGACACCGGCTGGTACGACCGCAACCACTACCTGCTGATCGCCACCGACGCCCACGACGTGGCCCCCGCCATCGACGGCACCCGGCCCACCGAGGCCCAGGCCCGCGACCGCCTCGGCCTGATGGCCGCGCACCACGCCTCCGTCGCCTCGGCCGACTGGTATCCGCTGCCGTCGGTCCTGGCGACGTGGTGCCGCGCGGGTAGCGCGGATGGCGCGGATAGCGACACCGCGATGCACCGCGCGCTCGACCCTCCGGCGGACCCGGGCCGGCCTTGGTCGACATTGGCCGAGGATCTCACCGCGAATTGACAGTGGGCTGCCGTAGGGTGGGTCCCGCAGCTGGTTCGCCCCCGTCCGCCAGGCGGGAAGCGTCGTAAGAGGGAACCCGGTGGGAATCCGGGACTGCCCCGCAGCGGTGAGCGGGAACGACCGCCGTCATACGCACTGGGCCCGGACGGGCCTGGGAAGCGACGGCCAGTAGGTGCTTGCCCCTGACCGACAGGTCATGGCAGGCGTGCTCGCGAGTCCGAAGACCTGCCCGTTGCCCGCCGTGCGGACGCCCATCGTCCGTACGCGGAGATTCCGGTGACCTCTCGGGCGGGTCGGCGTGCACCTCAGCCATCCCTTCGCGTCGCGTCGCGTTCGCGTGCCCTTGTTCCGGCACCGGGGTCTGTCCTCAGACACGCTCGCGAAGGAGAGTTCTGTGACCACCGCATCCGCGACACCCGCCGCCACACCCGCCGCACCCGCCGCTGTACGGGCGACCGTGCACGGCTACCCCCGGCAGGGCCCGCGACGGGAGCTGAAGAAGGCCGTCGAGGGGTACTGGAAGGGCCGCGTCCAGGCCGACGAGCTGCACGACACCGCCGCCCGCCTGCGCCGCGAGGCCTGGCAGCAGCTGGCCGCCGCCGGCCTGACCGAAGTACCGACCGGCGGATTCTCGTACTACGACCACGTGCTCGACACCAGTGTCATGCTGGGCGCCGTCCCGGCCCGCCACCGCGCCGCCCACGACGCCGATCCGCTCGACGGCTACTTCGCGATGGCGCGCGGCACCCAGGACGTGGCGCCGCTGGAGATGACCAAGTGGTTCGACACCAACTACCACTACCTGGTTCCCGAGTTGGGCCCCGACACCGTCTTCGCCGCCGACGCCCGTGCACAGCTCGCCCAGTACCGGGAGGCCGCCGCCCTCGGCCTCGCCGCCCGGCCCGTGCTCGTCGGGCCGGTCACCTACCTGCTGCTCGCCAAGCCCGCCCCCGACGCCGGCCCGGGCTTCGAACCGCTCACCCTGCTCGACCGGCTGCTGCCCGCCTACGCCCGCGTACTGGCCGAACTGCGCGCGGCCGGCGCGCAGTGGGTCCAGCTGGACGAGCCCGCCCTGGTCCAGGACCGCACCCCGGCCGAGCTGAACGCCGCCGCCCGCGCCTACCGTGAGCTGGGCCGGCTCACCGACCGGCCCAAGCTGCTCGTCGCCTCCTACTTCGACCGGCTCGGCCAGGCCCTGCCGGTGCTCGCCGCCGCCCCCGTCGAAGGGCTCGCCCTCGACTTCACCGGCCGCGCCGCGGCCAACCTGGAGGATCTCGCCGCCGCCGGCGGAATCCCGGGGAAGCGGCTGGTCGCGGGCGTCGTCGACGGACGCAACGTCTGGGCCAACGACCTCCGGCGGTCCCTGACCACCCTCGGCACCCTGCTCGGCCTGGCCGGGCAGGTGGACGTGGCCGCCTCCTGCTCCCTGCTCCACGTTCCGCTCGACGTCGCCGCCGAACGGGCCCTCGACCCGCAGGTGGCGCGCTGGCTGTCCTTCGCCCGGCAGAAGACCGCCGAGACCGCCACCCTCGCCCGCGGCCTGGCCGGCGGCACCGAGGTCATCGCCGCCGAACTGGCGGCGAACCGGGCCGCGTTGGCGAGCCGCGCCGGATCCGCGCTCACCCACGACCCGGCCGTCCGGGCGCGCGCGGCCGCCGTCACCGAGGCCGACGCCCGCCGCGCGCTCCCGTACGCGGAGCGCTCCGGCGCCCAGCGGGCCCGCCTCGGCCTGCCGCTGCTGCCGACCACCACCATCGGGTCGTTCCCGCAGACCGGCGAACTGCGCACCGCGCGCGCCGACGTGCGGGCCGGGCGGATCGACGAGGCGGCGTACGAGGACCGGATCGCCGCCGAGATCCGCGAGGTGATCGGTTTCCAGGAGAAGGCCGGGATCGACCTCCTCGTCCACGGCGAACCCGAACGCAACGACATGGTGCAGTACTTCGCCGAGCAGCTCACCGGCTACCTGGCCACCCAGCACGGCTGGGTCCAGTCCTACGGCACCCGGTACGTGCGGCCGCCGATCCTGGCCGGGGACATCTCCCGCCCGGAGCCGATGACCGTACGCTGGACCTCGTACGCGCAGTCGCTGACGGGCCTGCCCGTCAAGGGGATGCTGACCGGCCCGGTGACCATGCTGGCGTGGTCCTTCGTACGGGACGACCAGCCGCTCGGCGAGACGGCACGGCAGGTCGCGCTCGCCCTGCGGGACGAGGTCGCGGACCTGGAGGCCGCCGGTACCTCCGTCATCCAGGTGGACGAGCCGGCCCTGCGCGAGACGCTGCCGCTGCGCGCGGCCGACCACGCCGCGTACCTGGCGTGGGCCACCGAGGCGTTCCGGCTGAGCACCGCGGGGGCGCGGCCGGACACCCAGATCCACACGCACATGTGCTACGCGGAGTTCGGGGACATCCTGCGGGCCATCGAGGACCTCGACGCGGACGTCATCAGCCTGGAGGCGGCGCGCTCGCACATGCAGGTGGCCCGGGAACTGGCGGGCGCGGGCTACCCGCGCGAGGTCGGACCCGGCGTCTACGACATCCACTCGCCGAGGGTGCCGAGCGCGGAGGAGGCGGTGGCCCTGCTGCGCAAGGGGCTTGAGGCGATCCCGGCGGAGCGGCTGTGGGTGAATCCGGACTGCGGCCTCAAGACGCGCGGCTGGCCGGAGACGCGGACGTCCCTGGAACACCTGGTCTCAGCGGCCCGCACGCTCCGCGCGGAGCTGCCCACCACCTGACCCGGGCCCGCCGCCGGGCTCCCGCCGGGGGCCTGTCGGGGTCCCCGCCGTGGGGCGGGTCCGGGGTTCGCCGGTCTGCCGCCTGCCGTCGTCGGCAATCCGGCGGCGGGGTGAGGTGTAGGCGCACCGTTTCTCCTCGGCCGTGTCGTCGTTGATCCCGCAAAGGACCCGGGGCGTGCGCGAGGCCGGCGGGCGGGATCGCCCGCGCATCCGTCGCCCCCGCCGAGCCGAGGAGCCGTGTCATGACCCAAGCCGCCGGAGGCAGGATCGGCCGTCCGGGTCCGGTCGCACCGTGGTGACTTCCCTGGGCGGCACGGATGTCCGTACCGCCGCCGTCGCCGCGCCGCCGGCCCTGGTGTTGCCCCTGCCCGGCGAGCCCCTCGCCGACTGCCGCCACACCGACTGCGCCGAGCGGCTGAGCGCCGGGCTCGCGGCCCTGCGCGACACCCTCGCCGGGCGCCCGCCCGCCGGGTATCCGCCGCCGTCCGGCGAGGCCGACCGGGTCCGCCACCGCCGGCTCACCGGCCGCCGAGCGGCGTTCCCCGTCTGGCAGTCCCTGGCACGGGCGCTGCACGGGCTGGCCGCCACCCCCGAGGGGGCGGCCGACCGCATGGTGGCCCGGGCGGCGGCCCTCTACGACGCCTCCTCCGTGCTCCTCCTCTACGCCGGCGGCGCGGCCGCCGCCCACCCCGGGGTCTGCGACGAATGGGCCCGCGACCACGTGCCCGTACCCGGAGCCCTGCGCGCGGCCCGCGACCGGCATCCGGGACCCGTACTCGACCCGCTGACCCGCGCCGCGCGGGACCACGCCCGGGTGCGCGTGGCGGTGCTGCCGCAGGGCGGCCGGTGTCCGGGGCGCGGGCCGACCGAGGCCGAACAGGCCCGGTACGACGCACACTTCCACGTCGAGCGGCAGCCGGTGTGCCGCCCCGCGTACCGGGCGAGCCTGGCCGGGCTGCTGGCCCGGTGCGCGGCCGACATCGGCGCCCACGGCCTCGGCCCCCTCCCGGACGGCTGCCCGGATCACCTCGGACGGGAGGCGCTCGCCCGGCTGGCGCCGGTGGCCTTGTACGAGGAGCCGCCAGGCCCGGCACGTTGATGCATGATCGTGGCCATCGACACAGGAAGCAGCACCACCGCCACCGATCGGGAGACACCGGCATGACCAGCCGCCACAGCCGCCACAGCCGCCACATCGAGTTCGAGCACCTCCACAACTTCCGCGACCTGGGCGGCTACCGCTCCGCCGACGGCCGTACCGTCGCCTGGGGCAGGCTCTACCGGGCCGACTCCCTCGGCAAGTTGCGGGGCGCCGACTGGGAGCGCTTCCTCGCGCTGGACATCCGTACCGTGATTGACCTGCGCTACCCCTGGGAGATCGAGGCCAAGGGCAGGGTCCCGGAGGCGGACCGCTTCACGTACGCCAACCTCAGCATCGAGCACCGGCCCTACGACCAGGCAGAGATAGACCCCGAGATCGACCCCTGGCGCTACCTGGCCGACCGCGCCGCCGAGGTCACCGAGGACGGGGTCGAGGAGATCCGCCAGGCCGTCGAACTCATCGCCGACGGCCCCGGCCCCACGGTGTTCCACTGCACCTCCGGCAAGGACCGCACCGGGCTGATCGCCGCGTTCGTCCTGACCCTGCTGGGGGTCCCGGAGGAGGAGATCCTGGCCGACTTCGCCCTCACCGAGCTGGCCGCCGCCCGCCTCACCGCCGACTGGCACGCGGCCAACCCCGGCCGCACCCTCCGCTGGCCCGCGTACGGACGCGCCCCGGCGGCCCTCCTGGCACTCGTGCTGGCCGACCTGACGACCCGCTACGGATCCCCGGCCGCGTACCTCACCGACCGCGTCGGCATCACCGCCGCCACCGCCGAGTCCCTGCGGAGCCGCTTGCTGACCGCGTGACGGTGGAAGGTCCACGAGCCGTGGACCGCGAGGGCCGCCGGGGTCACGGGCTCCGGCGGTCGCGGCTGTGTGGGGCCGTGACCGCCGTTCCCCGGCCGGCGGGTCAGGCGCCCGGGGGCACCCGTGACGGGCGGCCCGTGCCGCGGGTCAGCGCGTAGCCGCCGATGCCGGCCAGGGCCGCGAGGAGGCCGCCGGCCGCCGTCCAGACCCACCGGTCGGACCACCAGCCGCCCGACCAGCCGCCCTCGGGCTCCGCGGCGACCGCCGGCTTCGGCGGGGTCAGCGGGGCGGCGAGGGCGGCGTCCACCGCGAGCGCACCCCCGGTCTCCTTCACAGCGGCCCGTACCCGCGCCCGTACCGGCTGGCCGAGGTCCTCCTGCGCCGCGTCACTCACGGTCAGGCGGACGTAATAACTGCCCGGCAGCGGGTCGTTGGCCCACGGCTCCGCCCCGGCCCGGACCGGCCGCAGGGTGCAGGACAGCTCGACGGAGTCGGCCGCCTTGGCTGCCGCCCGGGTCTGCATGCCGTACATGCAGGCCTGCCGGCGGCGCAGCCCGTCGTACACGTCGAGCCGCCAGGTGGCGGAGCCGTGCCGGGAGGCCGCCGGAGGCAGCTTCACGGTCGCCGTGACGGTGGCCCGCTGGCCCGAGTCCAGCGGGACCGCCCAGTACAGGTAGTCGCCGACGGACGCGTCCGCCGTTCCCTCCTGCCCCGGCAGGAGCGCCGCGGCCGTACGGAACGTGGTGCCTGCCTCGGTCGGCCCGGCCGCCGTCGGCCCGGCCTCCTTGCCGCTCGCCGCGGGCGAGGGGCTCGCGGCCGAGGCCGCTCCCGCCGCCGCGAACAGGCCGACGCCGGCCAGCGCGACGGCTGCGGTCAATGTGCGTACGGTACGCATCAGTTGGTCCTCCAGACCGAGATACGCCAGCGCGAGATCCAGCCCCACACCAGACCCGCGAGGAATCCGGTGAGCACCAGCACGGCGAGCAGCCACCAGCCGCGGCCGAGACCGAAGGCGGCGACGTCGGAGGCCTCGTCCGGCGCGTCGACCAGGTCGATGGTCAGCTCGACGGGCAGGCCCGGTGTGGTCTTGACGGAAGCGCCCGCGGAGAAGGAGTTGCTGACCTGGAGGCAGACGGTCTCCGCAGCGGGCTTCCCATCACCGTCGCCGTCCTCATCGTCGGCCTCGGCCGTCGGGTAGCGCAGCCCGGTGGAGATCAGGTCGGTACGCCCGTCTCCGGCCTCCGAGCCTCGGACGATCTCCCGCCCGTGCCCGGTCGTCGCGCGCAGCATGACCCCGTAATCGTTGTTGACGGCGCGGTCGGCGGCGATGCTCACCGAGGCGCGCAGCTCCTGGCCGGGCAGAACGTCCACCCGGTACCAGCGGTGTTCGCCGAAGGCCTCGCGGTCGGTGTAGAGGCCGGCCTCCAGCTTCGGGGCGCCCTCGCACTGCTTGGCCCCCTCGGTCGCGACGGGCTTCACCACCGGGGTCGCCGCCCGGTCCACCAACTGCTTGACGCGGCCGGAGAGTTCGTCGGTGTGCTGGACCGAAGTGTACGTACCGCCGGTGGCCTCGGCGATGCAGAGCAGCTGGCTGCGGGTCTTGGCGTCCGGGACGAGCCCGAGCGTGTCGATGACCAGGTGGATGCCCTGGGCCGCGATGTCCCGTGCCACCTCGCAGGGGTCGAGCGGGGCGCAGGTGTCCTCGCCGTCGGTGATGAGCACGATCCGCCGGGTGGCGTCGCCGCCCTTCAGGTCCTCGGCGGCCCCGAGCAGGGCCGGCCCGATGGGCGTCCAGCCGGTGGGGGCGAGGGTCGCCACCGCCGTCTTCGCCTCGGTCCGGTCGAGCCGGCCGACCGGGTAGAGCTGCTTGGTGTCCTTGCAGCCGAGCTGGCGGTCGTCACCGGGATAGTCGGCCCCGAGGGTCCGTATGCCGAGCCGCACCTCGTCCGGTACGGCGTCCAGCACCTCGTTGAAGGCCTGCTTCGCGGCGGCCATCCGGGACTTGCCGTCGATGTCGGTCGCCCGCATCGAGCCGCTGACGTCCAGCACCAGCTCGACCTTGGGGGACTCCTTCGCCGCGGGCTCCCCGGCGGCGGCATGCGCGGGGAACAGCCCGACGGCCAGTACGGCCAACAGCCCGCCCGCCCCCGCCGTCACCCATCTTCTTGTGATCATCGCCGGATCGTATTGAGGATCACCGCCCAGACCAAACCGCTCCACGGAGTACGAGGCGAGGCGTACGGGGAAAGCTACCGCCCGCCGTGGAACCAGTCGGCGGCGCGCCGCAGTTCCTCCGGGGTGCCGGGGGCGAGCGCGAGGAGGCGTTCGGGGCGGTGGAGCAGCCCGCGGCGGCCGGGGGAGACCCCGGCGTTCGCGAGGAGCCAGCCGCTGAGCGCGTGCGGGTCGGACGGGGAGCCGCGCAGGATGTCGGCGTAGAGCCGCCGCGCCGTGTCCGGGTCCCCGGCGGCCAGGTGGGCGTCGGCCGTGGCCGGGGTGCGGGGCGGGGCGCCGTAGAGGTGGGCGCGCGGGTCGGCCCAGTCGGCGGGCTCGCGCGTGAGAACCGGCCGGTGCAGGGAGGGCGGTGGTGGTGCGGCGCCCTCCCGGAAGGCGGTGGTCAGGGCGGCCCGTTCCTCGTCGCCGCAGCGCAGATTGCGCAGCCGCCATTCGACCCGGTGGCTCCGGGCGGCGGCGCGCGCCCGCGCGGCGATACGGGGGGCGACGGGTTCGCGGAGCCAGGAGTCGAGGGTGGCCGCCAGGCCGTGGAGGAGCCGGGTGCCGGGGCCGGTGAGCCTGGCCCGGGTCAGCAGGGTGCGGATGACGAGCCTGGTCTGGAGACGGCTCAGGGCGAAGTGGAACGCCGCGAGCTCGGGGTCGGCGGTCTTGTCGGCCATCCGGTCGCGCCAGAACCCGGTCACGCCGGTGAAGGCGTACGCGCCTTGCAGCAGACCGGTGGCGGGCCGCGGGTCGGGGCGCCAGGGCGCGTAGTGGACCTCGGCGCCGTCGTCGTCGTCGAGGAGCGGGAAGAGGTGGAGCAGGGCTCCGAGTTTGCTGTGCTGGAACTCGTGCACCATGGCTTCGGCGAGCGCCAGGCCGTCCACGGGCCGGGAGATGACCATGGACCCGAACGCATCCGAGGTAGTCGCGCTCAGCGGCGACGCGGCGGCGGGAGCCGACTCCGACGCGATCCCGGCCGAGGTCCCGGTCTCGGCTCCGGCCTGGGTCCCGGCTCCGGCCTCGGCTCCGGCCTCGGCCCCGGCGTCGGCCCCGGTCCCGGCCTGGGTTCCGATTCCGGTCCCGGCGTCGGTCTCGGTCGCGGCGTCGGGCCCGATTCCGGGCCAGGGGACGATACGGCGGACCTCGTCGACGCGCAGGCGGCCCGGGCCCGTGGCGGTGCTGCCGAGGAGGGCCGCCGCCTCGGTGAACAGCCGCTGCCAGTACGCGGCCTCCGCGCCGCCGAGCGGCCGCGGCGGGACCGGCTCGTCGAGGTCGCGGTACGGATCGAGGTCGTCCAGCCAGGTCGACGTACCGGCGAAGACGCGCGAAGGCGTCCAGTGGGCGTTCGGCGTCGCTCCGTCCCGGGGGCGGACGGTGACCGTTACCTCGTTGGAGCCGGCGCCGGCCGACAGGTGGAGGTCGCCGCCGCGGAGCCGCGCCGTCGCCGTGCCGAAGCCCTCAGGACCGTCGATGCGGGCGAGGCCCAGGGTGGGCAGCGCCAGCCCGCCGTCCCGTACGGGTACGACGACATCGGCGTCCAGCCCCGCCCCGATCCGGGCGACGAGGCCGATCGCGAACAGGTGCCCCGCGTCCACCCACAGCGGCGGCCCGCCCGCCGTCCCGTGCAGGCGGCGCAGCATGTGCGCCATCCAGCACCCGACATGAGGGCTCATCAGCAGGGCCTCGGCGGCCTCGGGCCGCGCCTCGGCCGCCTCCGCGATCAGCCGCCAGGCGGTGTCGGCGGAGCCCAGGCCGCTCAGGGCGTCCGGGTGTTCGTCGAGCCGGTCGAGCAGCTCGCCCAGCAGCATCAGACGCCGGGTCCGCTCGACCCGCACCAGGAATCCGACCGCCTCCGGCGAACCGCCGCCCGACGCGAGCTCGTCGAACAGCCGGCTGGGTATGCGTAACCGGCCGTCATCCTCCCGCGAGCGCGAGGCCATCTACGCGCCCCCGCCGCCGCCACCGCGCGGGGGATTCGGACCGCCCCGGGCGTTGCTGCGGGGGCGCCGGGCCTGGGTCAGCAGCCGCTGGTCGCGCAGAGGTGAGGGAATGCCACGCAGGGCGGCGAGGCTCACTCCGGTCAGATCGATCAGATCGGACGCGACGTGATCGGGGCGGTCCGAACACCCCGGACGGTCCGCGTCGGCCGGCTCATGCACCGTGATTCCCCCTTCATGTGCCCCGATCACGCGGCCTTTTCATGTGTGCCGCTCGCGATGCCGGAGTCCTTACATGATGACGAACGGGAGCACTCCGTGAAACCCATGTGATCAAGCCAGTTGATTGCCGGGCCGCCTACGGCCGGGGACCGGCACATGCCTGAACAGCCGCCTCCAGAGCCACCGCCCGCACCTCGTCGTCGTCGAGCAGCGTGACGGCGTCGTAGAGCATCCACAGTTCGCCGGGTTGCTCGCTCAGCGCACGGATGATGCCGATGAGGTCGATGCGGGGCTTGGCGTGCCGCCGCATGCGCTCGACGCTTCTGGTGCCCAGTTCCGAGACGAGGGTCTGGCGTTCCTCGGGGTCCGTCATCATCGGATAGGAGAGCAGGGCGGCGAGCAGCTGATCGACCGGCGGACGGGACGTACGGGGCGGACGCGGCGCGGCGGGTGGCGGGATGTGCTCGGTCCGCTCGGGGCTGTGGAGGGAGAGCGCGGGCACCTGATCGGTACGGCGGTGGGCCCTGAGCCGCTCCACCCGCTCCCGTACGTCCTGGAAGAGGACCACCGGATCCGGCCACGGCCCGGGCGGCTCCCCCTCCAGTACGTCGAGGACGCTGTCGGAGAACAGCCCGGTACCGCGCCCCGGGTCGTTGGCGGCCCGCTGCCCCCGGGTCGCGGCCAGCAGCAGGGTCTGGTGGTGGCTCTGGACGCGCTGCCCCGCGGGGAGGCCCTCGGTCGGCAGGGTGTGGTGGAAGCCGTGCTCTTCCTCGAAGGTCTGGCAGGCGTCGACGATCCAGATCTGCCGGGCGAAGCCGGGCAGCGCGTCGCTGGCCAGGGTTCTGCGCATCGACTCCAGGTCGAGATTGCGTTTGTCGGCGGTGGTGGCGTCCGCGCAGAACAGCCGCAGCCGTTCCGCCTGGTCGAGTACGCCGTGGCCGCCCCACCACACCCACAGCATCTCCCCGTCGAGGGAGTGGAGCCGGGACAGGAGCAGGCCGCGCAGTGTGGCGTGGTCGGCCGGGCCGTACGGAACGCCGGGGTCGGCGAGCGGGTCGAGGCAGAGCAGGATGTTGCCTTCCGGCATGCCGTTGCGGAGCAGCCACGCGCGGAAGCGGAGCGCGTCGTTCGCCGGCCCGGGCAGGTCCCAGGCGGCCCCGGCGGCATAGCGCTCGATGCCCACGATGAGCGCGAAGCTCCGCTCGGGCGCGGGCGCGGGCTCGGGCGTGGGACGGGGCGCCGGGTGGGGCGTGGTGGCGTCGGTCACGGCAGTCGTGCCGCGATGGCCCGGTAGACGGCGGGGTTGGCCCAGTAGGCGCTGTGCGCGGCGGGGAACGGCTGCCGGTTGTCCACCTCGACGTCGGTGACGCGGCCGGGGAACAGTGGCGCGCCTATGTACCCGAGCAGATCGCGGGGGTCGTACACGTTCAGCCAGACGGGCAGGTGGTCCGGCAGCGGCTCGGGGTGGACGAGCCCGGGCAGCGCGCCGCTCTCGTAGAGGAAGGGCCCCTGGGAACCCACCGTGATCAGCTGCGCGACCTGCGGCAGGGGTGTGGTCAACAGGGTGTCCAGGGCGATGATCCCGCCGAGGCTGTGGCCGATGACGACGACGGGTGGTTCCAGCTCCTTGACCAGCTCGCGCAGGCGTTGGCGCAGGGGCTCGCCGTGGGCCAGGTACAGCATGATGTCGGCGGCCGCCGGGTGGGCCGCCTCGGTCAGTGCCCGCCTGCGGCGAACCGCCTGGTGGGAGGCGATCCGCAGGACGGGGCGGGCCAGCAGGGCGCCCACCCCGCGTTCCGAGCCCTCGGGGCGGGCGCCCATGCGTTCGGCGAGCGCCGCCACGGCCGTGTCCCGGGCGGCGCCGTCGGGCACGACCGGCGCGTCCTCGGCGAGCAGGGCGGCGAGGGCGCCCGCCACCAGGGCGCGGGCGAGCAGCCGGGCGAGTTCCCCGTCGTCGGGCAGGGCCGTGGCGGCGCGGCCCAGCAGCGGGCTGCGGGAGAGTTCGGTGACGGCCGACGCGAGGTACGGGCCCGGCAGGCCGGCGGCGCTCGCGATGCCGGCCACCTGCCCGTCGAGGGCGGCGAGCAGCGCGCGCGGGCGTTCCGCGGGGAGCGGGGCGCCGGGCGGCAGTTCCGCGCCGGGGCCGCCGCCGGAGCCCGGGCCGTTGCCGGAGCCCGGGCCACCGCCGCCGGCCGCGGCGAGCGCGAGTTCGGCGAGCGGGTCGCGGTAGAGACCGGCCCACAGCTCCGTCTCGTCGGCCGGTTCCGCGGCCTCGTCGAGACCGCCGCGGCTCCTTCCCCCGGTGTACGGAACGGAGAGGCCGCCGGCTCCCAGGCGCGCGCCGAGTTCCGCGCCCCAGTAGTACGGGGACACGCGGACGCCGGGGGCGACGTCACGCAGCCCGGCGGTGAAACGTCCATATACGTCCGAGAATCCGGGTTCTCGTACGCCCGTACCGTGAATGAACAGTGCCGTGGTCATGTGCCCCCGTCCTCGCCCTCGCCCCGAGTCACACCGACGCGATCGTGGCACATAACGTGCCGTCAACTTGGCAGTATGCTGAAAAAGTGCCCCCTTGACTCGGGTGCGCTTCAGCTCTGGCGCTCGGTCGTGCTCTGCCGACGCAGCCTGCCCGGCACCGGACTCCACAGGGGGACCGCATGAGTTCTGATGCGATGATCAGTCATCTCGTCGGCGCCACCGCGCTCATTCTGATCATCGCCCACACGGCGGGCTGGCTCGCCCGCCGGCTGGGCCAGCCGACCATCATCGGGCAGTTGACCGCGGGGATCGCGCTGGGGCCGACGATGCTGGCGGAGTTCTCCCCGGGGCTGGCCACGACGCTGTTCCCCCCGGCGCTCGCCCCGGTCCTGACCGGCCTCGCCCAGATCGCCCTCGTCCTCTTCCTCTTCGCGGTCGGGTACGAGCTCGATCTGCGGGTGCTCAAGGGGCGCGCCCACTCGGTGGTCGCCGTGTCCCTCGCCGCCTTCCTGCTGCCGATGGCGGCCGGATGCGGCGCCGCGGTGCTCTTCCACGAGCAACTGGCGGAACTGGGCGCACCCGAGAGGATGACCGGGTCCTCGGTGCTGTTCTTCGGCGTCGCGCTGTCCATCACCGCGGTGCCGGTGCTCACGGCCATCGTCCGGGAGAACGGGCTGGCCGGGACCGTGCCCGGGATCGTCGCCGTCTCCGCCGCCGGGCTGATCGACGTGATGGGCTGGACGGTCCTGGTCGGCACGCTGCTGGAGTCCGACGCGCACGGCGGGCTCAGCTGGCAGGTGCGACTGCTGCTGCTGGTGGTGTTCGCGGCGGTGATGCTGCTCGGTGCCCGGCCGGTGCTGCGCCGCGTGCTGTGGCGCTCGCAGGTCGATCCGTCGCTGCGCCTGGCCGTGCTGGTGGGTTTCGCCTTCGCCTCGGCGTGGGTGACCAACGCCCTGGGGCTGCACGTCATCTTCGGCGCGCTGCTCGCCGGAGTGGTGACGCCCCGGGAGCGGGGCGGCACGCTGGACCCGGATCTGGTGAGGCCGCTGCACGACATCGGCCTGCTCCTGCTGCCGTTCTTCTTCGTGGTCTCCGGCAAGAGCGTCGAGATCGGCGCGCTCGACTCCACCGGGGTGGTCGCGCTGCTGGTGATCACCCTGCTCGCCGTCGCCATCAAGGTGGTCAGCGGGACGGTCGCGGCCCGCCTGTCGGGTCTGGACCGGCATGACGCGCGGACCGTCGGCGTGCTGCTGAACACCCGGGGTCTGACCGAGCTGATCGCCCTGAACGTCGGGCTCCAGGCCGGACTGCTGAGCGGCCGGCTCTATACGGCGCTCGTCCTGATGGCCCTGGTGACCACCGTGATCACCCAGCCCATGCTGGTCGCCGTCCGCCGGATGCGGGAACGGGCGGCGGCGGGCGACCCTACGCCTGTCACCCCCGAGGCGCCCCAGCCGCCCGTGCGGGCCCGTCCCCTGGGCGACGCCCCGGCGGCGGACCTCTGACACCCGCGCCCCGCCCCGGCCCGCCGCCCCGCCCCGGCCCGCCGCCTCGGCCCGCCCCGCGGTTCGGCCCGCCGCCGCGGGCCCGGGGCGCACCCGGGCCCGCGGCGGCGGCCCGCCTACAGCGGCATCGGCGCGATGTCGCACTCGATCCGCTGGTGGAGACGGGCCGCCATCAGCCACGGGTGGTCCGGGCCGAGCACCCTCGTGAAGCCCTGGACCGCTTCCGAATTGAGCTGGTCGGCCTCCTGGATCCGGCCGAGTCCGCGCAGGTCGAGAGCGAGATTCGCGCGGCAGGACAGGGTCAGCGGGTGGTCGGGACCGCACGTCCCGACGAGCTTCGGCAGGTTCTCCTCATCGATGCCCCGGGCCGCTTCGAAGTCCAGCCGGGCGTAGTGGTTGTTCGCCAGACCCATGACGGCCGTCAGGGTGAAGGGGTGCATGTCCCCCAGCGTCGCGAAGAAGGCCTCCGTGGCCTCCGCGTCGACGGCCTCGGCGGCCGCGACCTCCCCGAGGGCGCGCAGGGTCGCCGCGAGGTTGGTCATCGTGATCAGCGTGTACGCGTGCTGGGGGCCGAGTGACGCGCGGTAGCGCTCCAGGGTCTTCTCGCCCAGGTCGCGGGAGCCGGCGAAGTCCCCGCGCAGCCGCCGGTCCACGGTGGCGTTCACCGCGCAGGCGAGGGTGTCCGGGTAGTCGGGGCCGTACCGCAGGGTGAACCGCTCCAGGGTTTCCTCGGTGAGTTCGGACGCTTCGTGCAGGGCGGCGTCGCGGCGCCGGCACACGGCGAGATTGCGCGCGGCCCGGAGGGTGGCGGCGTTGTCCTCGCCGAAGTCCGTGCGGTAGATCCGGTAGGTCTCCTCCTGCATGATGCGTGCGGCCGGGTAGTCGCCGGACTCGCGGATGTCGATGGCGAGGCCGTTCATCGTGTTGAGGGTGAGGCCGCTGGTCGGCCCGTACAGGGTGTCCCACTGCCGGGCCGTCTCCTCGTCCAGTACGCGGGCCGTCGCGAACTGGCCACACGCCCGCAGGGTCACACCGTAGCCGTGGGCGGCCAGCAGGGTCGCCGGCTCCTCCGGCCCGAACAGGTCCCGGGCGCGGCTGTCGGCCTCCTCGTCCAGGGTGCGGGCCGCGTAGAAGTCGCCCTTGTAGCGAAGGACGCCGGCCATCTGCGTCATGGATCCGATGAGATCCTCCTCGGCGATGGAGGCCCGCCGCGAGATGTCGAGGATCGTCTGGTTCAGCTCCAGGGCCTGGGCCACCTCGCCGGTCTGGAGCAGCAGGAAGGCCAAGTGCTTGCCCATCTGGAGGACCTGCGGGTTCTCCTCGCCCGACTCGGCATGCCAGGCGGTCCACGCCTCCCTGGCCACATCGGCGCCCGCGGTGTGCGCGCCCCAGTAGTAGAGGTAGAGCACGATGGACGTGATGAGTTCCCGGCCCCAGGGGTCGGAGGTACGGACTGCTCCACTGCTCAGCACGTGGGGCAGCAGGGCCTGGTAGGCGGCCCACTGGTCGGGCGAGGCCGGGGCGCCGGGTTTGGCGGCGGCCAGCAGTACCTGTGCGGCGCGGCGCAGTTCCCGGGTCTGCTCCTCGTCCAGGCCCGCGGCGAGCACGGCCTGCATCAGGCGGTGGATGTGCAGGGTGCCGCTCTTGTAGTCGAGCTTGATCAGCGACAGCTTGGTGAGGTCCCGGGTGGCCCGGGCGAGCAGGACCGGGTCGCGCAGAACGGGGTCGAGCACCGGGGTGATGTCCACGTTGCGGGTGCCGCGCAGGATGCTCAGCGGAATCGGCTCGGGGGCCATGCAGGCGCAGATCTCCAGCAGTTGCCGGGCGGCCGGATTGCTGGCGGCCAGTTGGTCCAGCGAAATGTTCCACGCGGCGGCGACGGAGATCGGGTAGTCCGGCGCGGGGTCGAGTTCCAGGATGCCGGGCCGGCGCTCCGCCAGCAGGTCCAGGTACTCGCTGACGGGCATGCCGGTGGCGGCGTGCCAGGCGCCGCCCTGCTCGATCGCGAGCGGCAGGTCGCCGAGGGCCTCGGCCAGGCGGTCGGCGTCCTCCGTGCTCAGATCCCTGGCCCGGCGCTGGAGCAGGGCGATGCTCTCCTCGCGTTCGAAGACGTTGACGGTGAGCGGCGCGGCGACACGCTCCCAGTCGCGGTTGCGGGAGGTGACGATGATCTTCCCCGGCCCGCCGGTGGGGAAGTAGCGGCGGACCATCTCGATGTCCTCCGCGTTGTCGAAGACCAGGAGCCAGTTGTCGTGCGGCCGCCCGGTGCGCAGTGCCTCGCGGACGGCGGGCACCGCCGTGTTGGCCTGCGGGCCGACCTCCAGGTTCAGGGCGCGGGCCAGGTCCACGAGGGCGCCGAGGACGAGGTTCTCCCGCTCGGCGGGGATCCACCAGATCACGTTGTACTCGTGGCTGTGCCGGTAGATGTACTCGATGGCCAGCTGGCTCTTTCCGACGCCGCCCATGCCGTGCAGGGCGTGCGGGAGCACCGCCGCGGTCTCGTCCGAACGCAGTTGTTCCTCGACCGCCGCCAGCAGATTCTCCCGACCCGTGAAGTTCGGGTTCTTCGGCGGGACGTTCCCCATGACCCTCGGCTGGCCGGAGCGGACGAAGAGGGGTTGGGCTTTGAGCTCCATGGTCGGGTCAGCCTTCCGGGCTTCGGCGTACGCGGGGTTGGGAGTGGGCGTCGGCACATGTGCTCCAAGCGGTTCGAGGTGGTACGGGGGCACCGGGGTCTGCTCAGGAGATATGCCCGGCTTCGGCAGCTCATGCCCCCCTACGTCGGGTGAGCCACCTGGTGTGGTGACGCCGGAACCGGCGCCGACGCCCGCCGACACGCGGGCGGCCCGACGGGCGTACGGGCCCGCGAGTGCCTTCAGTACGGCCAGCTCGACCCGTACCCAGGGCTCGTTCGCCGGCGTCGCCTCCGGCAGCGCGGCGCCCTCGGGGTCCTGGAGCGCGGCCCGCAGCCGCACACCCCGGTCGCGTGCGCTCGGCAGGTCGGCGAAGAGGTCCACCGTCCTGGCGAGCTGGCTGCGCGTCCCGGTCGCGAGCAGCGCCTCACGGATCCCCTCGGCGAAGTCGGGCCGGCCGTCGCCGTCCGGGCTGCCCCAGTCGATCAGCCCGCCCATCAGGAGCTCGGCCACGTGCCCCGGATCCGCCTCGGGCAGCGCCCGGTTGCGCAGCTCCTCGATCAGCTCGAACTCGAAGGGCACCGCGGCCAGATGGCCGGTCAGCCGCCGCGCGGTCGGGGTGGCCAGCGAGAAGAACCGGCGTACGGCCGCCTCGGCGGAGCCGGGGCCGGTCAGCCGCGGCTTCTGCATCCCCGGCGTCGGTCTGCCCTTGGCCAGGGTGCCCGCGAGGAGGAAGGGCAGGGTCCGTCGCGCGCCGGGCTCCCCCGTGACCAGGTCGGCCCAGGCGGCGAAGGACTCGGGTTTCAGGCTCAGCACCGGAATCGGGACGGCCGGCCCGGCGCCCGGCTTCGGGAGCGGCTCCGCCAAGGGCCCGCCCTCCGGCGGACGGTGCCCGATCCGTGTGTTGGGCGCGCCGAAACCACCCGATTCCAGCTCGGCCCGGTACGGAGGCGCCGAGGAGCGGTGCCAGAGATAGGTGGGCAGCAGATGGACCAGCGCGGTGGGGCCTCCGCGCGCGAGCCGCACCAGCAGGTCGTCCGCCGCCCGGCCGGCCCAGCCGTGCGCCAGTCCGTCGGTCACGAGGAGGTGGACGCGCGTTCCCCGCGCGTCGATCACCTCGGCCGGGTCGCCGGTGCGCTCTCCCGGCCAGCGCAGCCGCGCCGCGCCGCGACGGGGTAACTCCAGGCGGACCACGCGTACATCGCGGAAGGCCCCGCTACGGGTGGCCTCCACGGCGATCGCGGCGACCCGCTCCTCCCAGATCCGCATGGTCGGCGCGGCGTCGATGAGCAGAACGAGGTCGAAGGCCTTCTCGGTGGCGGGCCGCAGATAGGGAAGCCAGAGGTCGTCGGAGATGCCGTGCCGGGCCGTGCGCTCCTCGTCCAGTTCCTGGCGGTTGCGGGCGGGGACACTGCGGCTCAGCCGGTGCAGTGCCTTGGCGAGCCGCAGCGGTTGCGGGCGCCGCACGCGTCGGCGCCCCGCGGGGAGCGCGGCTTCGACCGCCACCTCGACCGTGGCCGCCGTGGCCGGGTCCGGTGCGGTGGAGCCGTCGTCCGGGAGGGAGAGGGACGGGGACATGACGGAGGAACCGTCGTTGCCCGCGTCCGCGGGGGGCGGGAGCGACGGCCGGCCGACGGGCGTCCGGTCGGGATCGACAGCGGGCGGGTGAGGCGGGGGAGTACCGGGATCCTCCGGGGGTTCGGTCTCGCTCCCGGGTCGCGTCCGCTCCGGAACCGGGGGCTCCTCATCCGCCGCCGGAGGCGGGGTCGCCGCCGCGCGGGCGGCCGCCAGCCATACGGCGTCGGCGATCTCCCGCCAGGTCGGACCGTCGGCGGAAGGGCCGTCCGCCCCCGCGCGGGCGTCGGGTGCGCGCTCCCTGGGAGTGCCGTCCATCAGCGGCCTTTCGCGAGGTCGCGCAGCAGCAGTTCAATGAGCTTACGCCCGTCGGCATCCGCCTGAAAACCACCCGCTGTGGTCAAGTGGACCGCATTGAGCAACTGGTCCACGGACTGTGTGCCCCCCTTGCGCACCCGTCGCTCGAAGTCGTCGACGAGGGTGTCCACCCCCTCCGGCCTGCGCCGGAGGTGGCTGACCACGATGGAGATGAGCTGTTCCCGGCTGGGCGGGCGCATCTCCAGCGGCAGACAGCGCCGCCGGAACGCGGCCGGAAACTCCCGTTCGCCATTGCTGGTGATCACCACGAGGGGGAACTCGCGGCACTCGACGCGGCCGCCGACGACCTCGGCGCGGCCGCCCGGGTCGTCCGTGAAGACGCTGACGGCGGGCAGCGCGCTGCGCACCAGCTCGGGCACTTCGTAGCTGCCGTTCTCCAGGACGTGGAGGAGGTCGTTGGGGAGGTCGATGTCGCTCTTGTCGAGTTCGTCGATCAGCAGGACGCGGGGCCGCTCGTAAGCGAGCAGGGCGGTGCCCACGGGGCCGAGGGTGATGAAGTCGCCGAGGTGCGGGGCCTGTTCGGTCGTCGGCGTCGGATCCGGCATCGCCGTCGGCGCGTCCGGGAGCGGTTCGGGGCCGGCTCCCGCCCGCCAGGTGGCGATGGCCTGGGCGCGGCCGATGGAGTCGTACTCGTACAGCCCTTCGCGCACTGTCGTACGACTGACGATGCCCCACTGGAGGACCCGGCCGAGGCCCAGTTCGCGGGCGACCAGATAGGCGAGGGTGGACTTGCCGACGCCGGGCGGTCCGGTGACCAGCAGCGGGCGCCGCAGCAGCAGCGCGGCGTTGACGGTGTCGATCTCCTCGTCCCGCAGGCTGGGCCGGGGGTCGTTCGCGCCCAGGCGGCGGTGGACCGCCCGGTCGTCGTCGGCGGGGGGCGGCTGGAGCGGCAGGCCCGCGAACTCGCGCCAGGGCGGGGCGGGCGGAAGGGCCGGCGGATCGCCGGCCGGCGCGGCACCGGTCGCGTGGAAGACACGCCAGGTTCCGTCGGCTCCGGATCCGGCTCCTTCGGCGGTGGTCGCGTCGACCGCGGTGGCATCCTGCTCCCGCTCGTACTCGGTCACGCCGGTACCTCCTCGCAGTCGATGAGCCTGAAGGGGTCATCGTAGAAGAACGCCACATGCCTACCCGGGAGTTGCTGTCCGTCCGCGTCGGTTTCGGCCTTCATGCGCAGCCGGTGGATGGTGACGGGCAGCTGGGCCCTGGGATAGCCGACGAGCATGTTCAGCGGCGCGCCGAACTGCTGCTCCGACGGGACCCGGCGGTCCCAGAGGGCCACTCCGATGCCCTCGGCGATCGCCGCCTTCAGCGCCTCCAGCGCCTGCCCCTCCACGGCGGGGGCGCCCAGGGTCACGGCGGTCAGTTGCTGGTCCACCACCAGCCGGTTGCGCCAGATCCGCAGTCCGGCCGCCGGGTCGGAGGCCGTCCAGGGGTGGGGCCGGGCCGCGGCGGCCGCTTTGAGCGTCTGCCAGCGCAGGCGCCAGCGACGCAGCTGCGCCGGGTCGCGGGTGCGCATCCGCTCCAGGCTGCGCAGGTGGACGTAGTAGCGCAGCCCGATCGGGACCGGATCGGAGGCGTCCGTTTCTTTGCCGTATTTGCCGTCTTTGCCCAGCCCCGCCACGTCGTGGTTGAGCATGGAGTAGGGCAGGACGAACTCGACGTGGATCGGGCTCAGGTCCTCGCCGGAGCTGTCCGCCTCCGCCCAGAACTCCTCGCCGCGGCGGATCGCCCGCTCCACGGCGCCGCCCAGCGTCTCCAGGGTCGCGCGCTCCATGTTCCCCGAGACGGGGGCCCAGTAGCCCGACGTCCGGTTGACCCAGTGCCGGACGAAGATGTCGGGTGAGCCGTCCCCGGCGGGATCCACCATGACGATCAGGCACCGGGGGAGATCGGCGTCCGGGAGGCCTTCCGTCCGGGTCGATTCGCGCCGCCGCAGCAGCGCCTCCTGCGCCCCGGCGCCCGCCGACCACTTCTCGCACCACTCGCGCAGGCGGCGCCGCTCGCTCTCGCGGGGGGTGAGCTCGGCGACGAACTCCAGCAGGAGGACGGCGGGCGGCAGCCCGTCGGCCTGCGCGTTGAGGTCCAGCAGGTGTTCGAACAGCTGATCGGGGGTCAGGTGGCGCGGCAGGTCCAGCCGCAGCTCGTGGGCGAGCCGGTCGAGCAGTCGGCCCCGGTCGATTCCCGCGTGCGGGGCGAGCAGGGCACGGGCGGCGTTCACGTCCTTGTCCTCGAACGCCCCGAGCAGCGCGAGCGCCGGACCCGGCTCGGGTGCCCAAGCGCTCAGCACCCGCTCGCGCACCCTTCCCGCGATATCGCTGCCCTCGTGCAGGCCGACGGCGTAGAGCAGCGCGTCCAGGCCCGCCTCCGCGTCGTGCTGCTCACGTAACACGGCCTGGACGAGGGCGACCGTATCGTTTCGGGCGTCCTTGCCCGGCAGGTCCACGTGTCTTTCGAGATATTCGCCGACGCTCTGGCCGAAGAGGACCCGCTGGGACGGGTCCCTCACGCAGTCCAGCTCGCAGAGCTCGTCCACGAGGACCCGACGCAGAAGCAGGTTCTTCGGCGGCTGCCGTAACACGCTCATCACCCCCGACCATCCCCCAGAAGTCGGCACGGGTTCCCTTGTCGGTCCGCGAAGTTATCACGGCACCCACCTTGCCACCAGATGATCTGAACAAACGTCAAATCTTCGCCCATCCCGACCGCTTGGCGCAGATTCTCCGGGTGCCGCCGAGCGTACTGCCGAGCCCGCTCGGGCCCGCTGTGAGGGTCGAGGTCCCTTTACCGCTTCTTCCCGGCCACGCGCAAGGCTTCACCGGGAAAAACCTTGATCGCGCACTAGGCTGGTGGGTTGTTTGGCGCTGGACCGGAACAACCCGGGCAAACCTGGGCTCCGGTGGCGACCCGGACGTTTCCGGGAACGAGACGCGAGGGCCGATGGCAGCAACACCTGAGCGCCGTGAACTCACCCTGCTCGACGACGGGGAGCTGGGGGAGACGCATGAGGAGTCCGGTAAATCCGCCCGGTTCTCCGCCGGGCCCGCCGCCCCGGCGCGCACCCTCATCGACATCTTCGAGGCCTCCGTACGGGCGTACCCCGACGAGCTCGCCCTGGACGACGGCGCCGCCCGGCTGACCTACCGGGCGCTGGCCGCCGAGGTCGAGCGCCGGCGCCGCGCTCTCGCCGCCGCCGGGGTGGGGCTCGGTGACCGGGTCGGCGTACGGGTGCCCTCCGGGACCAACGAGCTGTACGTGGCCGTCCTCGCCGTGCTCGCCGCGGGCGCCGCCTACGTGCCGGTCGACGCCGAGGACCCGGACGAGCGGGCCGAGCTGGTCTTCGGCGAGGCCGGGGTGCGGGCGGTGCTGGGCCCCGCGGCGCGCATCGCCGCCAACGGGTTTGCGGCCGCCCGCGACGGCGACCGCGATCGCGTCGGCGTGCCCGCAGGGCGGCCCGGACCTGAGCATGACGCGTGGGTCATCTTCACCTCCGGCTCCACCGGCAGGCCCAAGGGCGTCGCCGTCACCCATCGCAGCGCCGCCGCCTTCGTCGACGCCGAGGCCGGACTGTTCCTCGCCGAGGAGCCGATCGGACCCGGCGACCGGGTCATGGCCGGACTGTCCGTCGCCTTCGACGCCTCCTGCGAGGAGATGTGGCTGGCCTGGCGCCACGGCGCCTGCCTCGTGCCCGTCCCCCGCTCGCAGGTGCGCGGCGGCGCCGACCTCGGCCCCTGGCTGGTGGAACAGGAGATCACCGTGGTCTCCACGGTGCCGACCCTGGCCGCCCTCTGGGAGCCCGAGACCCTCGCCGAGGTCCGGCTGCTCATCTTCGGCGGCGAGGCCTGCCCGCCCGAGCTCACCCAGCGCCTGGTCACCGAGGGCCGCGAGGTCTGGAACACGTACGGCCCCACCGAAGCCACCGTCGTCGCCTGCGCCTCGCTCCTGACCGGCGAGGAACCGATCCGGATCGGCCTCCCGCTCGGCGGCTGGGAACTGGCCGTGGTCGACGAGTCGGGTGAGCCGGTGCCGATGGGCGGCAGCGGCGAGCTCGTCATCGGCGGCGTCGGCCTGGCCCGCTACCTCGACCCCACGCTGGACGCCGAGAAGTACGCCCCGCTCGCATCCCTCGGCTGGCAGCGCGCCTACCGCAGCGGTGACCTGGTCCGCGCCGAACCGGAAGGCCTGGTCTTCCTCGGCCGCGGCGACGAGCAGATCAAGCTCGGCGGCCGCCGGATCGAGCTGGGCGAGGTGGACGCCGCGCTCCAGGCCCTGCCCGGCGTCGCCGGCGCGGCCGCCGCCGTCCGCACGGCGCGCGGCGGCAACCAACTGCTCGTCGGCTACGTGGTCACCCACGAGGGCTGGGACCACGCGGCGGCGGTCGAGCGGCTGCGCGCCGAGCTGCCCGCCGCCCTCGTACCGCTGCTCGCTCCCGTCGAAGAGCTGCCGACCCGCACCTCCGGCAAGGTGGACCGGGACGCCCTGCCCTGGCCGCTGTCCAAGCTGGAGACCACCGCACCCGCCGAGCAGCTGTACGGTACCGAGGCCTGGCTCGCCGAACAGTGGAGCGAGACCCTCGGGGTGGCCGTCACCGGCGCCGCCGACGACTTCTTCGCGATCGGCGGCAGCAGCCTCGCCGCCGCCCAGCTCACCACCCGGCTGCGTACCCGCTACCCGAACGCGGCCGTACTCGACGTCTACCAGCGGCCCACCCTGCGCAAGCTGGCCCGGCGGCTGGAGAAGTCCGTACAGGACGACGGCGCGGCCCGGACCGTCGCGCCGGTACCGCTGCGGTCCCAGCTGGCACAATCGCTCCTGCTGCTCCCGCTGTTCACCCTGGTCGGCCTGCGCTGGACGGTGGCGCTGCTGGCCCTGGGCAACGTACTGCACCGGTTCGGGCCCTACGCGTGGGCGCCGGCCGCCTCATGGTGGCTCGTCGCCGCCGGTGCGGCGCTGCTCCACAGCCCGCCGGGCCGGCTGGCGATCGCGGCCGGCGGCGCGCGCCTGCTGCTGCGCGGGGTGGAGGCGGGACGCTACCCGCGCGGCGGAAGCGTCCATCTGAGGCTGTGGACGGCCGAGCGGCTGGCCGAGTACGCCGGCGCGACCTCACTGACCGGTTCCTGGCTGGAACGCTACGCGCGGGCCCTCGGCGCCAAGGTCGGCCCCGAGGTGGACCTGCACTCCCTGCCCCCGGTCACGGGCATGCTCAAGCTCGGCCGCGGCTGCGCCGTGGAGTCCGAAGTGGACCTCTCCGGGCACTGGCTGGACGGGGACCGGCTGGAGATCGGCCCGGTCAAGGTCGGCGCGGGCGCGGTGGTCGGCACCCGCAGCATCCTCTTCCCCGGCGCGCGGGTCGCCAAGCGGGCCGAGGTGGCCCCCGGCTCCGCCGTGGTCGGACAGGTTCCGACCGGCCAGCGCTGGGCCGGGGCGCCCGCCGTCAAACTTGGCAAGGCCAAGCACAACTGGCCGCGGCAGCGCCCGCCGGGGTCGGCACACTGGCGCGCCATGTACGGGGCGACCGGCCTCGGGCTCACGGCCCTGCCCGTGCTCGCCACCCTGCCCGCCCTGCTCGTCGTGAGCCGATTCGTGCCCGCCGGCGCCGGGCTCGTCCCCGCACTGCGGGGAGCGCTGCTCGCCGTGGTGCCCGGGGCCCTCGCCTTCGGTTTCGCGTACGCGCTGGCGCTGTTGGTCTCCGTACGTCTGCTGAGCCTGGGGCTGCGTACGGGCATCCACCCCACGCACAGCAGGGTCGGCTGGCAGGCCTGGACGGTCACGCAGCTCATGGACCGCTCCCGGGAAACGCTCTTCCCGCTGTACGCCGGGCTGATCACACCGGTGTGGCTGCGGCTGCTCGGCATGCGGATCGGCCGGGGAGCGGAAGTGTCCACCGTGCTCGCGCTGCCGAGCCTGACCACCGTGGGCGAAGGCGCCTTCCTCGCCGACGACACCCTCACCGCCCCCTATGAACTGGGTGGCGGCTGGATGCGGATCGGACACTCCGAGATCGGCCGCCGGGCGTTCCTCGGCAACTCCGGAATGACCGCGCCGGGCCGCATGGTGCCGGACGACGGGCTGGTCGGCGTGCTGTCCGCCACGCCGAAGAAGGCCAAGAAGGGCAGCTCGTACCTGGGGCTGCCGCCGGTCCGGCTGCCGCGATCCGCCGCGGCCGCCGACCGGAGCCGGACGTACGACCCGCCCGCGCGCCTGCTGTGGGCGCGCGGCCTGGTGGAGCTGTGCCGGCTCGTCCCGGTGTTCTGCTCGGCCGCGCTGGCCGTACTCACCGTGGCGGCGCTCTGCGCGCTGATGACGGCCGCCGGCCTGGGGGTCTGGGGAGCGGCGCTGCTGTCCGGAGTGGTCCTGCTCGGCGCCGGTGTGGCGGCGTGCGGGGTCGCGGTGGCCGCGAAATGGCTGCTGGTGGGCCGGCACCGGCCGGGGGAGCACCCGCTGTGGAGCGGCTTCGTATGGCGCAACGAGCTGGCCGACACCTTCGTCGAGGTACTGGCCGTGCCGTGGCTGGTCGGTTCGGTGCCCGGCACCCCGCTGCTGGCCCTGTGGCTGCGCGGACTCGGGGCCCGGATCGGCAGGGGCGTGTGGTGCGAGAGTTACTGGCTTCCCGAGACGGACCTGGTGGTCCTGGGCGACGCGGTCACCGTGAACCGCGGCTGTGTGGTGCAGACACACCTCTTCCATGACCGGATCTTGCGGACGGATACTGTGGTCCTCCGCGAGGGCGCGACCCTGGGCCCGGGCGGAATCGTCCTGCCCGGCAGTACCGTCGGGGCCCGCAGCACGCTGGGTCCCGCCTCTCTCGTGATGGCCGGGGAAACCGTGCCCGCCGACACCCGCTGGCTGGGCAATCCGATCGAGGCGTGGCGGTCCTGAAAGGGTCGTACCAGCGCGGCGCAGCACGGCACGGCACGGCACGGTGCAGGGAGCGGGAGCGGGAGCGGCAGTGAACGGCAACGGCCAGAAGACCACGGCGCCGGACCCGTACTTTCCGGCCAATGGCGACCCCCGTTACCGCGTGCACCGGTACGAACTCGCTCTGGAATACCGTCCCGGCCCCAACCGGCTCGCCGGCACGGCCCGGCTCAGCGCGATCGCCGGCCGGGCACCGCTCACCGAGTTCGCCCTCGACCTGGCCGAGTTCAAAATCAGCCGGGTCCTGGTGAACGGCAGGGCGCCGCGCTACACCCACCGGGGCGGCAAGCTCCGTATCCGGCCGGCCAAGCCGCTGCCCGCCGGCGCCGCCTTCACCGTCGAGGTGCACTGGGCCGGCAACCCCCAGCCGGTGCGCAGCCCCTGGGGCGGCATCGGCTGGGAGGAACTGACCGACGGCGCCCTGGTGGCCAGCCAGCCGATCGGGGCTCCCTCCTGGTACCCCTGCAACGACCGGCCCGCCGACAAGGCCTCGTACCAGATCTCGGTCAACACACCCTCCGCCTACACGGTGGCGGCCTGCGGCCGGCTGCTCACCCGGACGACGAAGGCCAGCACCACCACCTGGGTGTACGAGCAGCCCGCGCCGACCTCCAGTTACCTGGTCGGCCTGTCCATCGGCATGTACCAGACGGTGCTGCTCGGCGACCCCGGACTCGGCGGCGTCCCGCAGAGCGCCCACGTACCGGCGCACCTGCTGCCCCGGTTCTCCCGCGACTTCGCCCGGCAGCCCGCCATGATGCGGCTGTTCGAGGAACTGTTCGGGCCCTACCCCTTCGGCGAGTACGCGGTCGTCGTCGCCGATGAGGAACTGGACGTCCCCGTGGAAGCCCAGGGCCTCTCCCTCTTCGGCACCAACCACGTGGACGGCGCCCGCGGTTCGGAGCGTCTCATCGCCCACGAACTCGCCCACCAGTGGTTCGGCAACAGCGTGACCATCGCCGACTGGCGGCACATCTGGCTGAACGAGGGCTTCGCGAAGTACGCCGAATGGCTCTGGTCGGAGCGCTCCGGCGGCCGCACCGCCCACGAACACGCGGCCGCCGCCCACCGTCTGCTGGCCGCCCGGCCGCAAGACCTCCGCCTGGCCGACCCGGGCCGCAAGCTGATGTTCGACGACCGCCTCTACCAGCGCGGCGGCCTCGCCGTCCACGCGATCCGCCGCGCCCTGGGCGACGATGCCTTCTTCCACATGCTGCGCGACTGGACCACGGCCCACCGCCACGGCGTGGTCACCACCGCCGCCTTCACCACCCACGTCTCCCTCTACGCGGCGGAACCGATGGACCCCCTCCTCTCAGCCTGGCTCTACGCCCCAACCCTCCCACCCCTCCCGCCCCCGCCCCCCGCACTCCGCTGAGCGCGGTCGGCCAAGGTGGGGTTCAGAGGGTGAGAAGGCTTCGCAACGTGAGGCTGACGCCGACGGTGAGGACGGCGAGAGCGGTAAGGACCGTCGCGTAGCGGGTGTAACGGCGCAGGGAGGGCAGGCGGCGTTCGCCAAAAGCGGCGAGTCTGCTTCCGCGGCCGGAGAGCAGCAGGCCGGCGGCGGACGCGGGAGCCGGAATCGTCCGCGGCTCCCGGCCGGAGTCGGAACTCACCGACGTGGCCACCGTGCGCAGCAGGGTGGAAACGGTCACGGGTGCCGGGTGGGTCGCGTGGTATGTGGAAGCCGTCAGATCGGCTGCGGGCGCGAGACCGGCGCCGACGACGAGGTGGGGGCGCAGGACGATCCCGCCGGAGTCTTCGGCCGCGGCTCGGGTGAGAGAGGTGGGTGAGCCCGGGTTCCGGACGAGCCGGCTGGGGTCGGTGTTCCGGAAGGGTCCCCGGCCGTAGACGTGCAGGACGACGTCCACGCCGTCGCATATGCCGTGCAGGGATGTGGGGGTGGCGAGATCCGCCGACACGGTCCGGTCGGTGGATCAGCCGGCCGGACGTCGGAGCACGAGATCGGAGGTGAAGACCTGCTCCCCCTCCTGCGTGCCGCGCACGTGGACGCGGAGCTCTTCGGCCGTCTCGGCGCGCTCGACGTGGGCCTCTATCCAGCACGGGGCATCGAGCTCGGCGTAGCGGATGAAGTTGCTTTCGAGGCCGACGAGGAGAGCGTCGGGCTGCCGGGTCGCGGCGCGGGCGGCCTGTCGGGCGGCCTCGATCAGCAGCATGCCGGGGACATGGTCGATCGGGTGGTCGAAGAAGACCGCGTGGTCGGTGTCCACACGGAGCTCCCAGCGGTTCGCGCGGGCCGGCACCGGAGGGGCGAGCACGACGTGCTCCCGGTTCGTGTGACCCACGTCGGCCGGGTCGACCGGCGCGGGCAGCGCGCGGCCCGTCGTGGTGGGGCGCTCGCCGCGCAGTCTTCGGTGGACGGCCGGGCTGGTGCAGCTGAACCGGGCACCGCCGGTCGCCACGGGCAGTCCGTCGCGCCGGACGGTGACGTCGTAGCGCATGCCCGAGATGGACCTGCCTCGGCGGACGATGTCGTGGCACGTGGTGTGCAGTTCGACATCGGTCGGGGTGGAGCTGGTGGCGAATGCGGCGGGGGTGGCGTCGAAGAACATGTCCCACATCAGGAACTGATGGCCGAACGGGACGCCGTACTCGGTATGGGTCAGCAGGGTTCCGGCCTGACGGATCGACTCGATCAGGAGCAGGGGATCCTGGTGACCGTGGGCCGGGGTGAAGAGCGCGTGGCTCCGGGGCCACTGCGCTCGGACCACGAAGGCGTCGGACGCATCGGCCGAGGCCTCCGTGTCCGTGTCCCAGCCGGTGAGGAGCACTTCCGCCACGGAGGCCCGGTGAACGTATCCGCGCGGCACCGTGGTGGTGAGCAACGGGCTCATCACCGGGGCGCCGTCGATACGGGGAGCTTGGGCCGAGCTGAGCATGCGTGGCATTCCTGTCTGCTTGTGGGCAGGGGCAAGCCAGACAGCGCATCCGGGCCCCCGACTCCGATTGAACGCGTGCAGCTCAGAGGCTAGATCAACCTTGTCTGTTTCAGAGTAAAGCTTTAGCTAAAACGTGCGAATGCGCTTGGTTCACGCCGTTGTTACCGTCCCGCTCTGCGTCCGCCCGAACGTGTCTGCAAGGTTTCCGGTCAGTTGGAATCGGGCAAGATGTCCGTTTTTCTGCCCTGATTTCGTGGTTTTTCTGCGGTCCGAACGGCCGTGTCGGGGGAAGGCCGGCCGGTCGGAAGTGCGTTGACAACCAGACAGCGCTGCCTGCTAACGTGCGGCGTAGTGAGCGTGAGCGCTGTTCGATACGGCGTGCTTCAGGGGGAGCAGATGAATTGGCAGGTCGCAGATTCCGTCAAACTCGTCCCGCCGCAGGGCTTCCCGCCCGCGGAGGAGTCGGCGCTGACGGGCGCCGACGATGAGGGCGGGGTGCAGGTTCTCGTCGTCGAGAACGAGAACCGGGCAGCGGACGCACTGGTCCAGGCGCTGCGCCGGCACGGATATCTGGCCAAGAGCGTGGATACGGGCGCCATGGCACTGCAGGCACTTCAAGGCGTCGACATGGTTCTCCTCGGCCTCGACCTGCCCGATCTCGACGGGCTTGAGGTGTGCCGCCGGATTCGGGCGGCCAGCGATGTCCCGATCATCACCGTGACCGCGCGCGGAGCCGAACTCGACCGCGTGCTCGGCCTGCAGGCCGGATCGGACGACTATGTCGTCAGGCCTTACGGCTTCCGGGAGTTGCTCGCCCGGATGGAGGCCGTGCTGCGCAGGGTCCGTCCTCAGCACCCCGCGGCGCAGGTCATCACGTACGGGCCGTTGCGCATCGACGCGGTGACCCGCGAGATCCAGCTGGACGGCCGGCGGGTGGAGCTGACGCCCAAAGAGTTCGACCTGCTCCATATGCTGGCGTCCCAGCCCGGCACCACCCTGTCCCGGCGCGAACTGATGAGTCAGGTGTGGGACGACGACTGGTCGCACCGCGGGCGCACCATCGATACGCACGTCAGCACGCTCCGCAGCAAGCTCGGTTCGAGCAGCTGGATCGTCACCGTGCGAGGGGTGGGCTTCCACCTGGGGCATCCGTGACTCGAAACAGCTCAGTATCAATCCGGACTCATGCCGTCCCGCACCGCCTGGCAGTCCGTGCGCACCGAATACAATGCAGACAGGGTTGTTTGTTTTTGAGCGTACGACGACGAGCGGGGACTGGGATGGCGCAACAGGAACGAGGCATCAGGTCGAGACGATCGATCCTGGAGGCCGCCGCCGACGTGTTCGGGGAGCGTGGATACGACGCGGCGAGCACGAACGAGATACTCGCGCGGGCGGGTCTCACCCGAGGCGCTCTGTATCACCACTTCCCCTCGAAGGAGTCGATTGCCGCAGCGCTGGTGGAGGCGCAGCTCGAGGCGCTGGTGGTGCCGGACCGGACGCTGAAGCTGCAGGCGATCATCGACCTCACCTCGGCGTTCGCGCGCCGACTGCAGTACGACACGGTTCTGCGGGCCAGCGTCCGACTGACGGTCGAGCAGTCGTCCTTCTCGTGTTCGGCCCAGGCGCCCTACAACATGGCGATCACCTTGATCGAAGACCTGCTGAAGCAGGCGGGCGAGCAGGGCGAACTGCTGCCGGGGACGGATCCGTTGGAAGTCGCATCGACCATCGTCGGGGCGTTCACCGGCCTGCAGGTGATGTCCCAGGCCTACAGCAACAGGCAGGACCTGCTCGATCGGATCACCGCGCTGTGGCGGCTCATCCTGCCGGGACTCGTCACCCCGGGGCTGCTCCCGCGCCTGCGTACGACTGCCTTGCCCGATGCCGACGAGCCCGCGGACTCGACGCCCGCGGACTCGATGCCCACGGATGCGACGCCCGCGGACTCGACGGAGGAAGCGGGAACGGCTCCGGCGTGACGGAGGCGGTGGACGTCGAGGAACAGGCCTGGAGCGCCAGGAGCGACCCCAGGCCTGCGGATTCAAGAGAGAACGACGTCAGGCGAGGCCGACGCTCCCGATGCTCTGTCCGATCTCCTCGATGAGCCGCGTGATGCGTTCCTCGTCCCGCCGGTAGTGGGTCCACTTCCCGACGCGCGTGGAGCGGACGAGGCCGGCGCGTTCGAGCACGGCCATGTAGGCGGAGACGGTGGACTGGGCCAGTCCGGCCTTGGCCTGGATGTGGCTGACGCACACTCCGACCGTGCGTGGGTCCGTGATGTCTTTGTTGACCGGGAAGTTGCCTTCCGGGTCGCGCAACCACTGAAGTATCTGGAGCCGCACCGGGTTGGCGAGCGCCTTGAGCGGTTCGAGCAGGGGCGCGACGTCGGCCGTCGTGGGCATGTCGTGTGTCGTCATGGGCCTTCCGGGGGCTGACGTAGAGCCGATTTCGATACATCGACGATAACCGATGCGTTGCGCCGCCGGGGGCTGTCCGCCCTCGCGGATCAGTGAGCGGACTCGTCTTGACATCTCATATCGATATTCTGCGATACTTCGATCTGTTCACGTTCCGCAAGGCACGGTCCCGGACCGCATGCCACTGCAACGGAGGGATTTCACATGCCTATCGGGCTCATTGCCCTGGCACTGGGGGGCTTTGGTATCGGCCTCACCGAGTTCGGGATCGTAGGCCTGCTGCCCGAGGTGGCGGCCGACTTCGATGTCTCTGAAGCAGTCGCCGGGTACCTGGTCTCCGGCTATGCGCTGAGCGTCGCCATCGGTGCCGTCGGCCTGACCGCGGCGGTCGCCCGTCTCGACCGCAAGAAGGTCCTGCTCGGCCTGATGCTGCTGTTCATCGCGGGCAACCTGATCTCCGCCGTCGCCCCGACCTACTCGCTGCTCATGGTCGGCCGGATCGTCGCGGCGCTGTGCCACGGAGCGTTCTTCGGAGTGGGCGCGGTCGTCGCCTCCGGCATGGTCGCCGAGAACAAGAAGGGCAGCGCCATCGCCCTGATGTTCGGTGGTCTGACCGCCGCGAACGTCCTCGGCGTCCCGCTGGGCACCTTCCTCGGCCAGCAGTTCGGCTGGCGCTCCACGTTCTGGGCCATCACGGTCATCGGTGTCATCGCCCTGATCGGCATCCAGGTCCTGGTTCCGCAGTCCAGCTCGGACGGCCAGGCGAGCTTGCGCAGCGAACTCGCCGTCTTCCGCCGCGGGCAGGTCTGGGTCTCCCTCGCGCTCAGCGTGCTCGCCTTCGGTGGCGTCATCGGCGGCTACACGTACATCGCCTTCACGCTCACCGAGGTGTCCGGGTTCGCCACGAGCACCGTGCCGTGGCTGCTGGTCCTGTTCGGTGTGGGCACGTTCATCGGCAACTTCTTCGGCGGCAAGGCCGCCGACAAGTCCCCGAACGCCGCGCTCATCGGCATCCTCGGTGCCCTGGCCGTCATCATGAGCGTCTTCGCCCTCACGGCGGAGAGCAAGATCGCGACCATCGTCGCGCTGCTGCTGATGGGCACCATCGGCCTCGCGGCGGCGCCCGGTCTGATGGTGCGCATCATGAAGTACGCCGAGGACGCGCCGACCATGGCCTCCGGCGCCAATGTGGCGGCCTTCAACGTCGGCAACGCCCTCGGCGCCTGGATCGGCGGTCTCACCATCGCCGCCGGGTACGGGTTCGTCTCCCCGCTCTGGGTCGGTGCCGGCCTCGCCCTCGCCGGACTCGTCGTCGTCGCGACCAGTTCTCTGGGCGGCCGTCCCACGGCCTCCAAGACTGTTTCGGCAGGCGCGGCGCCGCGGGTGGAAAAGGCCGAAGCCGGCGTTCAGTAGGAGCGGACGCACGGCTTTCAAGAAATTCGAGAAGCAGGGCCGAGGGACCTTACGGTTCCTCGGCCCTGCTTCTTTTTGTTTCCTGTCGGACGGCGCGCCAAGGAGGCGTAAAAAGAGTTGACAACGGCCGTAACAAGCTCCTCACCAGCGAAGTTGACACTTCTCTGACCTTTCTTGACGGTCCTTGAAAACTCCCTTGTTTTTCCTTTAAGTCCATGACAGAGCCTGTATTGGATTTCATTGAAGCGGCTTAACGGGTCGGGCAGTATTACTTTCACAGCCCGATGGGAACCGTCGGGCGCATTCCCGGTGAGTTTCCTCGGGAAGCTCATTTCCCGCGCCCAAAGGCGAGCGCGTGAAGCACCTCGACGGAACGTAGGTGCCTTCTTCTCCGCACATCCCAATCCGAGAAGGTGACGCACGTGCCACGCTCCACCTCCCAGGCCACCCAGCCCCTGACCGGCGGCGACCGGCCCGCACTCGTCGAAGAGGTCCTCAGCACCAAGGACCGCACACGCATCGCCGGGTTCTTTCCCGGCCTGGGAAGCCGGGCCGCCTACCAGAACCTCGGCCGTTCCCTCCTCGACTCCAAGGTCCCCGAGGTCACCCGCATCTACCAGGACGCCGCCCGCGCCCTCGGTTTCCCCGGCCGGCCCGATCTGCTGCTCACCGCACCCGAGAATCTCCCCGAGGGGAAGATGGAGCGGCAGGGCTATGTCGGAGCGGCCCTGCTGGTGCACAGCCTGGCCCTGGACGCCTACCTGCGGGACCGGGCGGAGAAGAACGGGACGCCCGTCAGCTTCATCGCGTACACCGGCGAGAGCTTCGGCATCCTGACGGCCGCGGTGGCGAGCGGCTCCCTGTCGGTCTTCGACGGCGTCAAGATCGCCCAGGCGTTCACGCCCCTGATGCTCCTCGCCGCCGGCGCCCGGAGCACCGACGAGGCGTTCGCCCGGAACATCGCCTGCTACCTGCCCGACTCCGTCCGCCGCGCGCCGTTGATACCGGAGCCGTCCCACGTGGTCGCGGTGAAGGCGCGGGACGCGGAAGCCCTCGCGGCGGCCCTGGACGCGATGCGCGCGGCGTACCCGCTCAGGGATGTCGAGGTGCACAAGACCTATGCGCCGACGCAGGCGAACATCTACGTCCGCTCCGGCATCAAGGGCGAGTTCGACCGGTTCGTCACCGCCTTCCCGCACGTGACCACCGAGAACCTGAAGGACCCGACCGTCTTCCTGGCGCACTCCGCGCGGATGCGGCCCGCCCGCCAGGCCCTGGAACAGTTCCTCGACCTCAACCGGGTCGGGTTCGCCAAGCCCCGCATCCCGGTGGTGGCGAACCACACCAGGTCACTGCTCACCACCGCGGACGACGTCCGCCAGGGCATCCTGGCCATGACCGACCAGGTCATGACGTCCCAGGACACCTGCACCGTCCTGAGCGGCCTCGACGTGGACATGATTCTGGAGCTCGGCCTCGGCAACAAGTCCGTGCAGCTGCTGAAGGACAACAACGTCGCCACCCCCGTCATGGCCTGCACGGGCCGCGAGGACACCGAGCGGTTCCTGCGCGCGGTCACCGTGGTGGACGGCCTGATGGCCCAGCTGGAGAAGTTGCACGCCACGGGGGAGCGGCCGGAGAACGGGCACCACCTGGAGAACGGGCACTACGACTCCCTGCGCGACCTGTTCCGCCTCGCCGCGGAGAGCGACGCCTGCGACGAGTACTTCTCCCACATGCTCGGGCGCGTCATCACCGCGGAGATGCTGTGCCCCGACAGGGAGGGGTCGCCCGCCTTCTACCAGTTCCTCGAGGTCTTCCAGCACACGCGGAACTACCGGCAGCTCATCGCCGTCGACCGGGGTGAACTGGTCACCAGGGCGCGGCTGAAGAAGCGGATCATCAGCGATGACCCCGCCCTCCTCGGCAAGGCCTATGTCGAGCTCAGCGTCATCGACCACGCGGGCGATGCCGAGACGCGAACGAGCGACACCGACCGCCCGGAAGTGGTGGTCGTCCACTTCGACGGGCTCGCCGACCTGGACGAGGACCGTCTGGTCCGCAGGACCCGCACGCTCCTGGAGACTGAGCCGGAAGCGCTCCAGCGGTACCAGCAGATGCTCGAAGACCTGCGCGTCGACGACGACAGCTCCCGGGTGGACCACCGCGTCGTCTACCCGTACCTGCTGTTCCACACCCTCGTCGCGCACCGGCCCGTGCTGTTCGCGCAGAGCGACCACTACCTGGAAGGCGGCGACACGGCGGGCTGGCTGACCGCGCTGGCCGTCTCCGGCGCGGTCTCCCTCGCCGACGTGATGACCCTGCACACGGCGAGCCCGCGGGAAGAGGCCGTGGAGCGGTTCCTGGACCGGATCGCCGGTGCCGAACTTCCCGTGATCTCGCCCGAGGGCGTGCCGATCCAGTCCAAGAAGGACCTGCGGGACGCCAGCAGTGCCGTACTGCGGGGGAGCGCCCTCAGCACCGAGGTGCGGCGGCGGATCCACCTCAACGGCAACTGCCAGATCATCGCCCTCGGTTCGGACCTGGACGCCGCCGCCGTCGACGCGGGACCGTGCCACACGCGGGTCGTCCACGTCACGGATCCGGCGGAGGCCCGGCACAAGCGTCTCAACCCGGCGCTGGACGAGTTCGAGTACGCCTGCGTCCTCGCCCTGACCAATGAGAACGAATGCGTCCTGGACAACGCGCAGGGCCGCAGGCTCCTCCCCAGCACGGTCTACGCCTACGTCAACATCGACGAGTCGATCGTCAGCTTCGGCAAGGGCGGCAGCGAGTCCATGACGATCTTCGTCAGGAAGGACGGCGAAGAGCACATCACCGTCCGGAAGATCCTGAGCGAAGCCCTGACGACCGCGCGGTGGGACCCGGACGGGGCCGGAGTGATGCTGCCGCCGTTCGTGAAGGCCAAGCGGCAGGCCGAGTTCCTCCAGGGCCTGCCCGAATCGGTGCGCGGCTACTTCCCCGAGGTCTACACCGTCCTGGAGCGGGACGCCCCCGTCCCGCCCCATCTGCGCCACGGCGGCCGTACGGTCGACAAGGAAGTCATCTACGAGATGAGCTACGTGGCGGGGGACGAAGTCAGCCGCTTCGTCGAGAAGCAGGCACCGCCGCCGGCGGTGGTCGCCCGCCTCTACGAGCTCATCGTCCGCGTCCTGAACGAGGACGTGCACAGCGTGGGCCGTGTCCCGGCGCCGGGCGAGACGCTGGACATCTCCTACTTCAGGAAGATCGAGGACCGCCTGGACCTGTGCCGCCGCACAGCGCCCCGTACCTTCGACGCGCATCTCCTCGACACCGAGCGGATCGTCATCAACGGCGTCTCCTACCTCAACTCCTCAGCCCTGTTGAAGCGGTTCCGGGAATCGCCCGAGTTCCTCGCGATCCTCGAACCGGCCTTCCACTCGCTCGTCATGGGCGATACGAACACCGAGAACATCAAGGTCACCGACGTCGAGCCGCTGCTGCACGCCCAGCGAGTCATCGAATCGGGTGCGCCGCGGGAGGAGATCACCGCGGCACTGGAGGCCATCACTCCCACGTCGCTGGGGATCAAGTTCCTCGATCCGCGGGCCATCGGGTTCAAGGGTGAGGGCAAGGACGTCCGTGACGACCCGATGTACGACAACAAGCCCTGGCACAACTCCATCGGTCACTACGACGAGATCCACTGCGAGCAGTTCACGATGACCGTCGACACCGGTGCGGGGAAGACCCCGAGCGTGGAGATCGCGTTCCTGGACGGCAATCCGTACCAGCGGGCGTACCGGGTGCGCGACGTGGTGCCCAACGGCGGCACGGTCAACACCGAGGTGCCCGAAGGCATGGAAGACCACTTCGCGTCCGTGATGACCGCCGCGCTCCGGTTGGACGACCCCGAGTCGGCCTACCTGCGGGACGACCCGTACTGGCTGATCCGGTTCGTGTTCACGATGGGGCAGCACTTCACCGCCATGCCGCCCTTCCACTTCCAGAAGGAGCTGGACGGCACGGTCATGGACACCTACCAGACCCAGCGCCGCCCGGTGGCGATCTACTGCGAGGGCATCAAGTGGCTGAACTGGGCCCTACAGATGCTGGACGGCTCAAGGAGCGAGTTCCTGGGCCTTGAGGTGCCCCCTGTGCCCCGCTAGCCACCCCGCGCATCCTCGGCCCCCGGGCAGTCGCGGCTGCCGCCTGCCCGGGGCGTCGCCCTCACGAACGCCCGCACTACAGAAGGCTCTTCGCATGACATCCGCTTCGTTCCCGGTTCCGGTGGACGGCCTGCGCCACCTGTCCAACGAGACCCGCGTCATCGCCACCCCGTGGAGTCGCATGGTGCGCGGCATCGGCCTGGGCCAGTACCCCATCGCGTACGACCCCGAGGGCGCCGCGCGGATCCGCCACACCTTCGATCTGCTCGCCGCGAAGGGGGTCGAGAGCAACGCCTACACCCGGTTCTCCCGGCTGCTCGCCGACTTCGTGCTCGACGTCGTGGACCCCGGCACCGTGCGCCGCCCTGTCGTCGAACAGGACGTCCGCCCGATCCTGGACGCCGTCCGGGCCGAGGAGAACCCGTACTTCCGGCTCATGGCCGGCTGCATCCTGATGGACGCCTTCGCCAAGCTGGGCCTGCACAGGTCCTTGCTGGTCAACGCCGAGACGGACTTCCCCGCCGAGATGCTGGCCGTCGTCGACACGATCGAGCCGGACCAGATCAAGGACGAGAACGCCGGACGGCACGGCCACTACGAGAAGCTGTCCGCCTGCACCGCGGTCTTCCTCGCCCTCGGACAGCTGGGCCTCAAGGACCGGCTCGTGGCAGGGCGGCGCAACCACATCCGCGAAGCGCTCGGCCTGCTGGAGAAGATCCCGGCACCGTTCTTCCGTGGGCGCGGCGGCGCCACGCTCCTCTCGGTGATCTCGCTGCTCGGGTACGAGCGCTTCATCCACGGCGAGGGCCGGGACCACCTCAAGGAACTCCTCGACTACCTCGACCGCGCGGATGAGCTGGACACCCCCCCGGCGTTCCCGCAGCCCATGTCGGAGAGCTTCACGAAGATCTATCCGCTCCTGACCACGCTGAACGCCATCGCCATGAGCGGCCGGCCCCAGGAATACCTGACCCACGGCCGGGACCGCCTGACAGAGGCGAAGGAGCTGCTGGGCCGCATCACGCCGGTCGAGCGCACCCACATGGGCCTCTACTACCTCATCGCCCTGCACAACCTCGGCCAACTTGACGCTGACGCACCGGAGTTGAAGGCGCTCGTCGAGGACGTCGTCGGCCAGTGGACGGACATCGATCCCGGAGCGAACTACTTCCTCAACGGGATCTCCTACGCCTACATCATCCAGACCGCCATGCTCACCGGCCGCATGGACCTGATCAGCGGCGAGACCCTCGACCGGATCGTGGACAGCTTCCCCGACCTGAGCCGCACGGACGACGACCGGATCAACCGTCCCTACCCGTTCGCCTACACGCTCAACGTGCTGGCAGAGGTGGGCTCCTCCCACCTCCTGTTCGAGCCCAGGGACGCCTACGACGGTGCCACCCCCATCGCCTGGGTCATCGACCGGCTCTCCGAGGGCGGCCGCGAGGAGCACCGGCTCTACATGCTGAACCACGCCCTCGTCAGCTACGCCCTCCGGATGCGGGGGCCGCAGCGCGGAGAGACCCCCCTGTTCAAGGACTTCGACTTCCCTGTGCGCGTGCCTCGCTGAGGCACCAGCCCCCGTACCGCTCGCCGAGAGCGCCACATGAAATATCCCGCCCAACCTCAAGGAGCGTCATGAGCACTTCAGTCCAGAACCAGCGCGCGGAGATCAAGGAAATCGTCTGTGACGTCCTTGAGATCGACCTCGAAGAGATCAAGGAAGCCAGCCTCTTCAAGGAGGAGTACGACGCCGACTCGCTGCGCTCCATCGAGCTGCTCGCCGCGTTGGAGAAGAAGTTCGGCATCGTGATCGAACAGGCGGAGCTCGCCCGGATGGTGAACCTCGAAGGGGTGTACGCGGTCGTCGAAGAAGCGGCAGCCAAGTAGGTCCACGGAGCAGGTGTTCATCACCGGAGAGGCAGGACAGCCATGGGTGACTCCACGATCAAACGCGTGGTCATCACCGGTACGGGAGTCGTCTCCAGTATCGGTGTGGGCAGAGCGGAGTTCCTGACCGGACTGCGTTCAGGACACAGCGCGGTGAAACCCATCAGCGCATTCGACACCGCTGGTTTCGCGCATGCCATGGGGTGCGAGGTCGTCGGCTTCGCACCCGAGGAGTGGATCCAGGACACCGACCTGGACACCCTCGGCAGAGCCAGCCAGTTCTCGGTGTCGGCCAGCCGCATGGCTGTCGAGGACTCCGGGCTGACACTGGAGGAGTTGGGGGAGCATGACGTGCTGGTCGCCGTCGGAACCACCGACGGCGAGGCCCGCGATCTCGACACACTCGTCGAGACCGAACTGCGCGAGGGCGCCGCGGGCATGGCCCCCCAACTCGCCGCCCGCATCCCCGCCGGCCGGCTCTCGGCCGCGGTGGCCTACGAGTTCGGCCTGAGCAGGGTCGAGGCGGTCACCCTGCCCACCGCCTGCGCGGCGGGCAACTACGCCATCGGCTACGGCTTCGACGCCATCAGGTCCGGTGACGTGGACATCGCCCTGTGCGGCGGCGCCGACGCCATGTGCCGCAAGACCTTCACCGGCTTCTACCGCATCGGGACCATCGCGCCCGAGCGCTGCCAGCCCTTCGACAAGGACCGCAAGGGCATCCTCACCGGCGAGGGCGCCGGCATGCTCGTCCTGGAAAGCCTCGACTCCGCCCTGGCCCGCGGCGCCCACATCTATGCCGAGGTCCTCGGCTTCGGCCTCAACTGCGACGCCCACCACCAGGTCGCCCCCGACGAGGACAGCATCGCGAACTGCATGCGGCTCGCCCTCGACAATGCCGGGGTCACGCCGGACGAGGTCGACTTCATCTCGGCACACGGCACGGGCACCAGGGCGAACGACGTGACCGAGGCCGCCGCGGTGAAGCGGGTCTACGGCGCGGACACCGCCCCGCCGACCATCTCCATGAAGTCCATGCTCGGCCACACCATGGGCGCGGCCAGCGCGCTCGCCTCCATCGGCTGTGTGCTCGCCATCACCGAGGGCTTCATTCCGCCCACCATCAACCACGTGGAGACCGACCCGGAATGCGGGCTCGATTGCGTGCCGAACGAGGCCGTCGAGGCACGGCCCCGCGTGGTGCAGAACAACGGCCTCGCGTTCGGCGGCAACAACGCCGTGGTCATCTACGGCGAGTACACGGGAGAGCGGCGATGACGCGTACCGACGGACGTGGCGGCACGCTGATCGCCGGAACCGGAGCCGTGGCGAGTGTGGGGAGCGGTGTCGACGAGATCTTCGACGCGCTCTGCGCGGGCCGCAGCGGGCGGGCCCCTCTGCGCGCCTTCGACAGCGAGCGCTTCCGCGCCGATCACGCCTACGAGATCGACGACCGTGCGTCCGGTGCGGACGTGCCGCTGCGCGCCACCTCCTGGCTGCTGCGCTCCGTCGAGGAGGCCCTCGCCGATGCCGGGCTGAGCGACGACCTCGGGCGCACGCCCGTCCTCGTCGGCACCGGGCTGCGCGAACTGCGGTCGGCCGAACTGAGCTGGCACGAGGGGGCGGAGTTCGACACCGAACGGCTGCACTTCGGCACGGCTCTGCGGGAGCGGTTCGGCGCCACCCGTACGTACACCCTCTCCAACGCCTGTTCCGCCTCGCTGCACACCCTGGCCATGGCGGAAGACATGCTCGCCGCGGATGACGCGGACACCGTGGTCGTCGCGGGTGTCGACACCGTGACGGCCAGCATGTTCGGCCTGCTCGACCGGGTCCAGATGACGGTTCCCGACCGGGTGCGCCCCTTCGACCAGGCGCGCCGGGGCACTCTCATGGGCGACGGCGCCGCCGCCGTGGTCCTGACCAGGGCGGGCAACGGCGCTGCGGGCCGCGCCCGCGGGCTGCTGCGCGGAACCGCCATGAACTGCGACGCCGGACACCCCACCGCCCCCGACCCGCGGGGCATCGCCGAGGCCATGCGCGCCGCGCACGAACGGTCCGGGGTGAAGCCCGGCGACATCGACCTGATGCTCCTGCACGGCACCGGGACCACGCTCAACGACGAGGCGGAGACCGCGGCCATCGGGGAAGTGTTCGGACCGCACGTCTCCCGTCCGCTGATGGCCGCGCTGAAGTCCATGACCGGTCATACCTCGGGAGGCTCCGGCCTGCTGAGCCTGATCGTCGCCACCCGTTCCCTCTCGACGGGCAGAATCCCGCCCACCCTCGGCCTGGACACGCCCATCGCCGGCGCCGAGGAGTTCCGCGTCGTCCGTGCGGGCGCCCCGCAGCCCCCTGTCACCCCGGCGCCGCGGGTCGCGCAGATCAACGCGTTCGGATTCGGCGGGGTCAACGCCGTCGCCGTACTGGAAGGGACGTCCTGATGCCCACCCGTTCCGCCTCCCGCGTCACCGGAGTGGGACTCGCCCTGGCCGGCGTCTCCACCGTGGCCGAGCTGCTGCGCGCCGGTGACCCTCGCGCGGCCGCCCCCGTCGAACCCGGCGCCCGCATCGGCCACCGCGGCCTGCGCTACAGCGACCGTGCGACCCAACTCGCCCTCGCCGCCGCCCGTGACGCACTCGCCGACGCCGGGCTCATACCCGACGACGCCCAGCGCGCCGACCCTGGCACGCTGACCGTCGACGGCGCCGGCGTCGCGGTCGTCGCCAGCTCGAACCTCGGCAATCTCGACACCGTCTGCGAGACGTCCGCCGCCATCGCCGGAGCGAGTACCGACGTCATCAGCCCGATGTCGCTGCCCAACGCGTCGAGCAACGTGGTCGCTTCCGCGGTGGCCACGCGGTTCGCGCTGCGAGGGCCCAACCTGATGCTCTGCAACGGCCCCACCTCCGGGCTCGACGCCGTGCACTGGGGTGCTGCCCTCATCGGTGCGGGGCGCTGCTCCCGCGCCCTGGTGGTGGGCGTCGAGCCGCGCAACCCCGTCGTGTCACAGCTCACCGGAATCCCGCAGGACGAACTCTTCGACGGGGCCGTGGCCCTGCTCCTGGAGGACGCGACACACGCCGCGGCCCGCGGCGTACGGCCCCTCGCGGAGATCGGCGATTACGCCCGCGAGGCGGACCTGGCCGCCTGCCTCGCTGACATGGGGCAGGCCACCACCGACCCCTGGGGCGTCTGGTTCGCCGAGGACCCGGCCGCCGCCGCGGCGGGCCGGCCGTCGGGATCCGGCCTCGCCGGTGCGCCGCGGTACGCCTTCAGCGACGTCCACGGCCACTCATCCGGTGCGCTCGGCGTGCTCCAGTGCGCGGCGGCCATCGGCTGGTTCACCTCGGGCGGCACCGCGCCGGCCCTGATCACCACGGGCGGCGACGGCGCCGACGCGGTGGCCGCGCTGGCCCTGCGACCGGCGGCCGGGACGCGCTCATGACGACCGACCAGGAGGTGCGGGGCACCGCCCCGCCCGCCGAACGGCCCGTCACCGTACGCCTCGTGCGCGAGGCCACCGTGCCACACCCCCGGCGGGTGCTGCTGCTGCACGGGCTGTGCAGCAGTGGCGCTGTCTGGGACCCGTACGTCGCCCTGGCCGACGAGCGCTGCGAGCTGTGGGCCGCGGAACTTCCGTGGCGCGGCACCGGAGTCGCCGGCTGGACCTCGCGCCCCGTGGAGGACTGGGTCGAGGAGGCCGTGGCCCTCGTGCCCGATGGCCCGGACGTCCTGGTCGCCCACTCGTTCGGCACCAGCACGGTGCTGAGCTGGCTGGACCGACGCGGCGACCGTGACGGTGGCACCGATGCGGCGGACACCCGCGGCCCGCGCGGAGTCGTCCTCGTATCGCCGCTCTACCGCGCCGAGACACACGACTTCGACTGGCAGTCGATCGAGTACTACCTCAACAATTTCGTCCGCATCCTGACCGACGGCATGCGCGCGAGCATGAGCCGGAAGCTCCCCGCGCGGCACGAGCGGGACATCGCCCTCAAGGTGCGCGACTACATGGGGCCCTACGGCTGGATCCACTTCTTCGGGACGTACCTGCGCATGCCGTACGTACGCACCGAACGGCTGCGGATGCCCTTCCTGGTCGTCTGCGGTGACGAGGACCGCGTCGCCCACCCCGCCGACGCCGAGGCGTTCGCCAAGGCGGTGCCGGACGCGTCCGTGCACCTCCTGCCGGGCAGCGAGCACTTCCCCATGGTGACCTCGCCCGCGCTCTTCGCCGACCTCGTCAACACCTTCGTACGCGCCCTCGATGCCTGAGCGAGCGCGGTCACCCCGACTGAACGGAGCACCTTCCATGACCTTGAACACGCTGTCGGACCGCGTGAAGCGGCTCCTGGCCGAGGACACCACCGTCGCGCTGCGCCCTCGCTACGAGGGGTCCAACATCTGCACCTGGATCGGCTTCAAGCACGTCAACTACCTGGTGGAAGAGGCCGTGCTCGACCACTTCCGCACCGTGGGACTGCCCGCCCGCGCCCTGTTCGAGGAGTTCGGCCTCGGGCTCGACTTCGTCGAGCTGGACACGCGGATCGGGCACGCGCTCCACATGGACGACCTCGTGGACGCCGAGGTCTTCCCGACGACCGCCGACGGCGACACGACCCTCCGCTTCCGTGTCGTCCTCACCGTCGAGCGTGACGGTGAACGCGTCCGTGCCGCCACGGCCAAGGTGCGTGTCCTCCTGGTGCCCGACGACTACCTCGACGCGGCCGCCGAGCCGAACGCCGACCTCGCCCGCTACACGGCCCGCACCCCCGCCGGTGCCGGAGCCGTGCGAACGGCCCCCGCACCGGAGGAGAACACCAGCCTCTCCGCCGGACGGGGCACCAGCGGCGGCGACCCGGTGCTCGACCAGCTGACCGCGGGCGAGAACGCCTTCGGGTGGAAGTGGCGCATCCCCTACCCGTACTGCCACTTCACCGAGCGCATCCAGATGTCGGGGTACCTGCGGCAGATGGAGGAGGTCGTCGACCTCTTCCTCGCCGACCGCGACATCTCGATCAAGCAGCTCCTGGACGACCGGAGGTGGATTCCCGTTGTGCCGCGCTCGTCGGTGCGTGTCCTGGAGCACGCCCTGATGGAGGAGGACCTGTACACCGTGTACACGGTCGAGGAGGTCTTCAAGGAGCACACCTACACCTCCCGGATGGACTGCTACGTGGTCCGCGACGGACAGCTCGTCCAGACGGCCACCGGACACATCACCCACGGCTACGCGCTGATCGAGAACCGCAGGGACTGGAGCCTGGTGAGCTTCGACGAGCGGGTCCTCAAGGCGTTCAACGGCGCTCCGGCAGCGGGCTGACACCGGCTCATGGACGCATATCTGCTGATCGAGTCGGGTGGCCCGCTGGCCGGCGTGAGCGGCGACCGATTCGTGGGCGACGCCCACCGGCTGGCGCGGCAGGGCGGTGACATCGCCCTGCTGCTCACCCAGGACGGCGTACTGGGCGCGCTCCCGGACGCGTTCCCCCGCCTCGGAGGCTACCTGCGGGGCGGCGGAGCGCTGTGGGTGGACGCCTTCTCCCTGCGCCAACGGGGCGTGGCCGAGGCGGACATGGTGCCGGAGGCCCGGCTGGTGGACATGGACGAGGTCGCCGAGCGGCTGCTCCGGCCCGGCCTGAGGGCGGTGTGGCACTGATGGTGTGGACCGTTCCGCCCAGCGACGTCATGCTCAAACTGCTCGGCGCCCCCCATCAGGGCGAACTGGTCACCAGCACCCTGCGGCTGGCACGGGCCCTGCTCGACCAGGGCGCCCGGGTGCAGGTGTGGACCTGCGGCGACGCCACCCGGCTCACCAGCGCCGCGCTCGGCGACGACAAACCGCTCGATCCGGCGGACTTCCGTACGCGGCACCCCTCGACGGCCGCCGTCATCCGTGACCTGCTCGCCGCCCACCCTGATCGCCTGCACTGGTACGTGTGCCGGTTCTGCTGCGCGGACCGGGCCGCGCCCGATCAGCTGCCCGAGGTCCGCAAGCGTCCGCCCAGCAAGTTCTGGGAGCACGTGCGGGCGTCGGACAAGGTACTCGCCATGGGGGTGTGCTGAGCGCATGACCGCAGCATCCGCAACCTTGCTCGTCGTGGAACGAGCCCATCGTGGCGCGGTCGAGACGCAGTTCTCCGACGAGCTCTACTTCGCACACGCACTGCACCGGCAGTGCGGCGGACTCGACGTCCTGCTGCGCGGCCCGGCCGCCGGCTACGCCCTCGACACCGACCCCGTGCCCGCCCCGACGGGCGTCCAGGGCGCGGCACTTCCCCTGGCCGACCCGCGCCGCTCGCTGCGGACGCTCCTCGCGGACGGCGCCGGTGTCTGGGTCGAGCGGGCGGACCTCGCGGCGTTCGGTGCCGGCGCGCCCACACGTCTGATGCCCGGGGTCCGCATGGTCACGGGGGAGGACGAAGCACCCGACTGGTCGGCGTACGACCGGATCTGGTTCTTCTGAGGCGCACCCGCCCTCCTCCGCGGCGGGCCCCGCCCCGCCTCTGTCTACGATCGCCACCTTCGAAGGGCAGCTACACCCATGGTCCCCGTCCTCACTGAAGAGACCCCTGTCATCACCGCCTGGTCGGCCATCTCGCCCTGGGGTCTGGACAGCGCCGACTTCACCTCCGGTCTGCGCTCGGGCAGGAGCGCGGCGCTCCGCCTCGATCCCGAGACCTGGGACACGCCGTTCGACGAGGCCTGTGTCCTGCCCGACTTCGACATCCGTGCCGTCCTCGGCCGCAAGGGCACGCGCTCCATGGACCGCGTCAGCGCGCTGGCCGTCGCCGCCGCCGGCCGGCTCCTCGACGACGGGGCAGGGGCCCGGCCCGCCGGGATCGGCGAGGGCACCGGCCTGGTGCTCGGCACCAGCACCGGCAGCGCCCAGAGCATGATGAGCTTCACCCGGGACTCCTTCGTCGGTGACCGGCCCTATCTGGTCGACCCCGCCCGCTTCCCCAACACCGTGATGAACTGCGCGGCGGGCCAGTCCGCCATCTGGCATCGCCTCAAGGGCCCCAACACCACCCTGGCCGGAGGGCGCGGTACCGGGCTGCTCGCCTTGCGGTACGGGCTGCGGCTGCAACGGGCAGGCCGCGCCGAGACGCTGCTGTGCGGTGCCGTCGAGGAGTTCTCCCCGGCCCGGGCCTGGCTGGAGTGGCACACGCGAGGGCGGCGCGCGGACCAGGACTCCGCCGGGACGGGACCGCTCGGCGAGGGCGCCGCGCTCTGGCTGCTCGAACGGGCGGGCACGGCACAGGAGAACGGCAGGCGCCCGCTGGCGGTGCCCCTCGGCCTGGAGTTCGGGTTCGCCCGGGACGGTGGCCACATCAAGGACGTGCTCGCCGACTGCCTGCGCCGTCTGCTGACGCGCGTGGGGGTCGCACCGCAGGAGGTCCGGACCGTCGCCGAGTCGGGTGCGGGCGGGGCGCAGGGGGAAGCCGAGCACGCCGCCCTCGTCGAGGTCCTCGGCGCGGCGGTCCCCGACGGCCCGCGGAGCGCGGCGTCCATCGGGGACACCTCCGCCGCCTCCGCCGCCTTCCAGCTCACCGCCGTCCTCGCTCTCGCCGAGCCGGGCACCGAGGGCCTCGCCCTGATCACCTCCGTCGAGGCCAACGGCGTCGTCGGCGCGGCGCTGCTGTCGACGCGGGGCTGAGCTTCCTCCCCCCGGTACCACTCGCCCCTCACCTCACCCCACCTCACCGCAATCCCTCATGAAAGGTGACGCACCCATGTCCGAAAACGGAGTCGCCGTCCTGGACCGGGAGGACCTCCGCCGCACGGTCGCCCAGGTGCTCGACATAGAGCCGTCCGACCTGACCGACCTGAAGCGCTTCGAGGAAGTGGGCGGCGACTCGCTGCTCGCCCTGGAGGTCATCGTCGTCCTGGAGGTCAAGTACGGGGTCCGCTTCGGTGAGGCGGAGATCAGGGCGTTCACCTCGCTCTCCTCGATCCACGACCTTCTCGCCGTGAAGCTCGGGGCCGCCTGATGGCATGGAAGTGCGGCCCCGTCCTCGCGCCCGTCGTCGTCGACCGCGCGGCAGGGCCCGACACGGTCATCACGCTGGACGTGGAACCCGAGGAGCCGGTCTTCCGGGGCCACTACCCGGGCTTCCCGATCTTTCCCGGCGTCTGCATCGTCGACTTCGTCGAGCGCGGAGCCCTGGAGGCGCACCCCGAGCCGGAGCGCCACTGGCGGGTCTCCGGCGTGGACAAGGTCCGCTTCAGTGATCCCGTCCGCCCCGGCGACCGCCTCACCGCGCAGCTGAAATGGCAGGCGGGCAACGGCAGTTGGCGGTGTGCCGCGACGGTTGCCACCGACCGGGGGCCGGCCGCGCGGCTGACCCTCGTGTTCACGCGGAGGGCCGCGCACGGCACGAAGGGGGACGCCGCCTGATGCGTGCTCAGACGCTTGCGCAGATGACTCCCGCCGAGGTCAAGCGCCGGATCCCCCATCGTCACCCCATCCTGCTGATCGACCGCGTGCTCGATCTCGAACCGGGGCGGCACCTGACCGCGCTCAAGGCGGTCACCTGCGGCGAGCCGTGGTACGAAGCCGTGCCCGACGGAGCGGACGACACCGCGTACGACTATCCGACGGGGCTCGTCATCGAGTCCTGGTGCCAGGCCGCCTCCCTGCTGCTCACCGCCGACGAGCCGTCGTCAGGCGCGGACGGCGCGCTCATGCTCTTCGGCGGCATGTCCGGCGTACGACTGCCGCGCCCGGTGCGTCCGGGCGACGTGATGCGGCACCGCGTCCGCCTGAGCAGGTCGTTCGGCGACACGGTCATGTACGAGGGCGAGAGCACCGTCGACGGCGAGGCCGTCCTGGAAGTGGACCAGATCGTCATCGCCCTGCGGAAACCCGCGCACCGCCAGCAGGCCGACCCCGGGCGCACCGCCCCGACACCCGAAGGAAGTCACCAGTGACCCAGCACGAGACACCCCCGGTGGCCCTGGTCACCGGCGGATCGCGAGGCATCGGCCGCGCCGCCGTCATGCGGCTCGCCCAGGACGGCTACGACGTGGCGTTCTGCCACACCCCTTCCGGCGCGGAGGCCGCAGCGCAACTGGAGAAGGAGGTCGGTGAGCTGGGCCGGCGCGCCCGCGCCCACCGGGCCGACGTCACACGCCCCGACGACATGCGCGCACTGGTGGACAGCGTCCAGGAGGACCTCGGGCCCATCGACGTCCTGGTCACGTCGGCGGGCATCGTCCGGGACAACCCCCTGGTGCTGATGGCCGACGAAGAGTGGCACGACGTCATCGACACCAATCTGAGCGGCACTTACCACGTCTGTCGGGCCGTCGTCTTCGCGATGATGAAGCGCAGGCGTGGATGTGTGGTCAACATCGCCTCCGTCGCGGGCGTGCACGGCCACGCGAGCCAGACCAACTACTCCGCCTCCAAGGCCGGAATCATCGGCTTCAGCAAGGCCCTGGCCAAGGAGGTCGGGAAGTACGGCATCCGCGTCAACGTGATCGCCCCCGGTTTCATCGAGACCGACATGACGGCGGCCCTGACCGGGTCCGTCCGCACGGACGCCGTGGCGAACATTCCCCTGGGCCGCTTCGGCCGGCCCGAGGAGGTCGCCGACATGGTCGCTTACGTGGCATCGGCCGAGTACGTCAGCGGCGCGGTGCTCCAGATCGACGGCGGCATCGTCATCTAAGGAGGAGAACCGAGTGACCACCACCCAACGACCCGTCTCGCGCTGGTACTTCTCCCTGCGCAGCCCCTACTCCTGGCTGGCCCACCGGCAGCTGACCGACCGCCATCCCGAGGTGGCCGCCGCAGTCGAGTGGCGCCCCTTCTGGGAGCCCGACGCGCGCGGCGCCGCGCTGCTCGCCGAGCAGGGCGGCACCTTCCCGTACACCGACATGTCCAAGGACAAGCACCTGTACATCCTCCAGGACGTCCGCAGGCTCGCCCGGCAGGCAGGACTCGAACCGGCCTGGCCGATAGACCGCGACCCGGTCTGGGAGATACCGCACCTGGCCTACCTCGCCGCGTCCGACGAGGGCGTCGGCCGGCGCTTCATCAGCCGGGCGTACCAACTGCGCTGGGAGGAGGGCAGGAACATCTGCGACCCGGCGGTCATGGCGGAACTCGCCACCGAACTGGGCCTGCCCGCTTCCCGGTTCGCCCTCGCCACCGACGACGAGGAGCTGCGCGCGCGGGGCGTCCAGGCGCTGCTCGACGTCGACCGCGACGGTGTCTTCGGAGTCCCCTTCTTCGTCCACCGGCGCGAGAAGTTCTGGGGCGTCGACCGGCTCGACGCCTTCGTCCGCTCCGTCACCGGTAGCGGCGACGCGACGCCGACGGGCCGTGCGGAAGCGGAGCCTGTGCCGGTGGGGCTCGGCACCGGAGGCGACCAGGGTCATGCGGGCGGCTGTGGCTGAGCGCGGGGCAGGACACGCGGCCGCCGGCGAGGAAGGCGCCGGCCTGGGCGGGCTGCTGACGCGGGCCGCCGCCAAGTTCCCGGAGCACGGGGTGCGGTACTGCTCTCAGGAGCGGCCCCTCGACCACGCGCTCCGGACCTATCCGGAACTCCTCGACGAGTCCCTCCGTCTGCTGAGCTCCTTGCGGGAGGCGGGGGTTCGTCCGGGGCGCGTGGTCGCGCTGCTGCTGGAGCGGCCCGAGGACTTCATTCCGGCGTTCTGGGCGTGCCTGCTCGGCGGCATCACCGCCTGTCCGCTGGTGCCCGTCCGCAACGACCCGCAGCGCTGGGCGGCGCAGTTGAGCCACGTCCACACCCTGCTCGACGGGCCGCTCGTGGTCACCGACCGCCGGACACGTGAGGAACTTCCCGCCGTCCAGGGTCTCGCGGTCGCCACGGTCGAGGAACTGGCGCTGGGCACGGCCGACACGGACGCGCGCACGGTTCCGGTGACCGCCGCCGGTCCGGACGACGTCGCGCTGCTGGTGCTCACCTCTGGTTCGACCGGCGCCTCCAAGGCGGTTCGGCTCACCCACGGCAACCTGCTGGCCTCCATGGCCGCCAAGGCCGAGGTGCAGCGGCTCACCGCCGACGATGTGACGCTCAACTGGATCTCGTACGACCACGTCGCCGCGCTGCTTGAGGCGCACCTGCTTCCGCTGTCCGCGGGGGCCGTGCAGCTGCAGGTGACGCCGGATTCGGTGCTGGCCGACCCGGTGCACTTCCTACGGCTGATCGATGCCCACCGGGTGACGATGACGTTCACCCCCAACTTCCTGCTGGGGCTGATCAACCAGACCCTCGACCAGCTGCCGTCCCCCCTGCCCCTCGACCTGTCCTGCCTGCGGCACATCGTGTCCGGCGGAGAGGCGAATCCGGTGGCCACGGGCATCGGCTTCCTCGACCGGCTGGCCCCGTACGGGCTGCACCGCGGTGCCCTCTGGCCCGCCTTCGGGATGACCGAGACCTGCGCCGGCAGCATCTACAACCGGGAGTTCCCCGACGCCGACCAAGGGGCCGAGTTCGCGGCGGTCGGACGTCCGGTCGACACCCTCCGGATCAGGATCGTGGCAGAGGGAGGCAGCGCACCCGTCGCCGATGGCGAAGTCGGCGAAGTGCAGCTCACGGGCCCGATGATCACGGACGGGTACCGGAACGACAAGGAGGCGACCAAGGCCGCGTTCACCGCGGACGGCTGGTTCCGCACCGGTGACCTCGGCCGGCTCGCCGGAGGGCGGCTGACCCTCGTGGGGCGCAGCAAGGACAGCGTCATCGTCAACGGAGTCAACTACTACAGCCACGACATCGAGTCGCTGCTCGACGGCCTCGAAGGTATCGAGAAGTCGTTCGTCGTCGCGTTCCCGACGCGCCCGCGGGGCAGCGACACCGAGCAGCTCGCGGTGGCCTTCGCGGTCACCCCCGACGTGTCCCGCGACGAGGCGGCGCTGCACCGCCTGCTCATCGCGATCAGGAACAGTGTCGTGCTGCACTGGGGGTTCCGTCCGGCACTGCTGCTGCCGCTGCCCAAGGACGCCTTCCCGAAGACAAGTCTGGGCAAGATTCCGCGAGCGCTCATGCGCCGCCGGCTGGAGTCCGGTGACTACGCCGAGTACGTGGCGTCGGTCCAGGAGTCGGTGTCCCGCCAACTCGGCGGCCACACCGCCCCCGCGGGCGCGACCGAGAAGACTCTCGCGGAACTGTACGGAGCCCTCTTCGACGCGGACCCGTCCACGATCAGTGCCACGGCCGGCTTCTTCGAACTCGGTGGGACGTCGCTGGACATCCTCCGCCTCAAGAGCCTGGTCTCCCAGCGCTTCCCCGGCACGGAGCTTCCCGTACTGGCGATCCTCACCTCGCCCAGCGTCCGCGAACTGGCCGCACGCATCGAGGCCGGACAGGGCGGGGCGCCCGCTCCGTACGATCCGATCGTTCCGCTGCAGACCAGTGGGGACGGGACGCCGCTGTTCTGCGTCCACCCCGGGGTCGGCGAGGTGCTCGTCTTCGTGAACCTGGCCAAGTACTTCGTCCATGAGCGGCCCTTCTACGCACTCCGGGCGCGCGGGTTCAACCCGGGGGAGAAGCCGTTCGGGAGCTTCGCGGAGATGGCGCGCACATACGTGGACGCGATCCGGTCCAAGCAGCCGCACGGCCCCTACGCGATCGCCGGGTACTCCTTCGGCGCGGCCGTGGCCTTCGAGGTGGCCAAGCTCCTTGAGGCGGAGGGCGAGCGCGTGGACTTCCTGGGCAGCTTCAATCTGCCCCCGCACATCAAGTACCGCATGGACGAGCTCGACTTCGTCGAGACCGCGGTCAATCTGGCGATGTTCCTGGATCTGATCTCCGAGCAGCAGGCGAAGACGCTGCCCGCCGCGCTGCGTCCGCTGAGCAGACAGGAGCAGCTCGGCCATCTCCTCGACATCGCTCCCCCCGACCGGCTCGCCGAACTCGACCTTGATCTGGGTCGGTTCACCGCGTGGGCCGAACTCGCCGACGGCCTGACCGGCCTCGGCCGGACCTACCGGCCCACCGGCAGTGTCGCCGGGATGAGCGTCTTCTACGCCGTCCCGCTCCGGGGCAGCAAGCACGACTGGCTGAACAACGAGCTGAAGCACTGGGAGGACTTCACGCGCGAGGCGCCCCGGTACATCGATGTGCCCGGCGAGCACTACACCCTCATGGGGCCCAAGCACGTGGCTGTCTTCCAGTCGCTCCTGCGGGCGGAGCTCGACCGTGCGCTGACGGAAGGCGGAACCCCCGGATGACGGCCGGAAAGAAGATCCTGATCACCGGGGCGACCGGCCTGGTGGCGCGCACCGCCGCCGAGACGCTCGCGGCCCACAACGAGGTGTGGTGCATCGGCCGGTTCTCGGATCCGGAGGTGGAGCGACGGCTCCGGAACCAGGGGGTGTGGACCTGGCGCTGGGACATGTCCAGGGACGGACTCGACGGACTCCCCGACGACTTCACCCATGTGCTGCACGCGGCGGTCGAGCGCGGCAGCGGCGACTTCGAGGAGGTGGTGACGGTGAACTGCGTCGCCACCGGCCGCCTGATGACCCACTGCCGAACCGCCGAAGCCTTTCTGTACATCTCCACCAGCGCGGTCTACGCGCCCCAGGCGCCGGACCACCTGCATACCGAGACCGATCCGTTGGGGACCGAGTCGGCGTGGCTGCCGACGTACCCGGTCGGCAAGCTGGCGACCGAGGGCGCCGTGCGCGCGCTCGCCGTGACCCTCGGCCTGTCCACCACCGTGGCCCGGCTCAATGTCGCCTACGGGCCGCACGGGCACGGCGGGGCACCGGTCATCTTCTACCGGCAGATGCTCGCCGGGGAGCCGATCGCGGTTCCCCGCGCGCGACAGCACTATTGCTCCCCGATCCACACCGACGACATCGCGCGGCACGTCCCAGGGCTGTGGGCCGCGGCGAGCACACCCGCGACCGTCGTGAACTGGGGAGGGGACGAGGTCGTCGGCGTACAGGACCTCATGACCTACGTCTCCGAACTCACCCACGTCCCGGTCGACTTCGTGCCGAGCGATGTCACCCGCGGCGTCGTCGCGTTCGACGACACCCGCCGCAGGAGCATGGCCGGCGCTTGCGAGAGGTCCTGGCGCGACGGGGTCCGGCAGGTACTGGAAGCGCACTTCCCCGGCGCCGTGAAAGCCGGACACGACAGAGAGGTTGTCACCCATGATCAGTGAAACGCCCGCGGAACCCCATGTGCTGGGACTCCTTGAGCGCGCGCTCAGTGCCAGCTGTGCCGCCTCGCTGCGAGCGGCCGTGAAACTCGCCGTCGCCGACGCCCTCGGCGACACGCCGGCCACGGCGGACGAACTCGCCGCGGCGGTCGGCGCCGATCCGGACGCGCTGCGACGACTTCTGCGCTCACTCACCTGCCACGAGGTCTTCGCCGAGGACCCCCAGGGCCGGTTCGTCCACACCGAGGTCTCGCTGCTGCTTCGTACGGGCGCTCCGGACAGCCTCGACCAACTCGTGCTGTGGATGACCGAACCGTGGACCTGGGAGCTGTGGGGCCGTCTCGACGAGTCGGTCCGCACCGGGAAGGAGATCTTCACCGATCTGTACGGCGGAGAGTTCTTCGAGCACGTGCACCGGGCCTGGCCCGAGTCGGCGGCGGTCTTCGACCGCGCGATGACCCAGGCGAGCAAGCAGTCCGCGTCGGCCGTCGCGGGCGTCCTGTCGCTGGAAGGAGCGCGGACCGTTGCCGACATCGGCGGCGGACAGGGCTTCCTGCTGGCCTCGCTCCTCGAACTCCACCCCGGCGTGCGGGGCATCCTGTTCGACCGGCCGGACGTGGTGGCCGACGCCGACGCCCGGCTTCGCGACGGCGGGGCGCTCGCCGACCGGGTGCGGCTGCTGGCCGGCGACTGCCGCGAGGAGATCCCCGCCGACGTCGACGCGTACGTCTTCAAGAACATCCTGGGGATGAACGACGAGGACGCCGTCGTCGTCCTGGGCAACGTCGTCAGGACGGCCCGCGCCGGCGCCAAGGTGATCATCGTGGAGAACTTCGTCGACGACGGCCCGGGGCAGAGGTTCAGCACCGGGATGGACCTGCGGATGCTGCTCACCGTCGGCGGCCGGAAGCACACCCGGGAGGGGCTGCTCGGGCTTGTGGAGAAGTCGGGCCTCGCCGTCCGGGACGTACGGCCGGTCAACTCCTACCAGCACATGATCGAGGCCACGACGCCCGGCAGGTCCACATGACCGAGGCCGCCGACGTGCTGGTGGTGGGCGCGGGACCCACCGGCCTGCTGCTGGCCGGAGACCTGGCCGCCGCCGGGGTGCGCGTCACCCTCCTGGAGCGGCGCGAGCACGCCGACGCGAACATGACCCGCGCCTTCGCGGTGCACGCCCGCACCCTGGAGGTCCTCGACGCACGCGGCCTCGCCGACGAACTGGTCGCCCTCGGCAGGAAAGCGCCGGTGGTAGGGGTTTTCGGCCGACTCGAACTGCGTCTGCACCGGCTGCGCACCCGTTTCCCGTTCGCGCTGATCACCCCGCAGTACAACCTCGAAGGGCTCCTGGAGCGACGCGCGCTCGCCGCCGGCGTGCGGATCGCGCGGGGTGCCGAGGTGGTCGCCGTACGGCAGCGGGCCGACGGCGTCGCGGTGGAGACGGCCGGCGCGGGCAGCTTCCGCGCCGGGTACGTGGTCGGGTGCGACGGGGTGCGCAGCGCGGTGCGGCGGCTGACCGGGATCGGCTTCCCCGGCCGGTGGGTGGTGCGTTCGGTGATGCTGGCCGACGTCCGGCTCAAGGAGGTACCCGCCGACGCGGTGACCACCAACGCCAACCAGCACGGCTTCGCCTCCTTGGTGCCGTTCGGTGACGGCTGGTACCGGGCGATCGGCTGGATCGCGGGCGACGACAGGGCCGATGACGCGCCGGTGTCGGAGGAGGAGCTGGCCGGGCTGCTGCGCCGGGTGCTCGGCTCCGACCACGGAATGCACGAACCGCGCTGGATCTCGCGCTTCCACAGTGACGAGCGGCAGGCCGTGCGCTACCGCGAGGGCCGGGTGCTCCTCGCGGGCGACGCGGCGCACGTGCACTCCCCGGCCGGGGGCATGGGCATGAACACGGGACTGCAGGACGCGGCCAACCTCGGCTGGAAGCTGGCCGCGGTGGTTCAGGGCCGGGCCGGGGATCCGCTGCTCGACTCCTACGAGCAGGAGCGCCACCCCGTCGGGAAGCAGGCGTTGCGGATCTCCGGGGCGATCACCCGGGGTGTGCTGAGCGCACCACGCAGTGCCCGAGCGCACCAACTGCGCAACCTGGTCATGCCTTTGGCCTCCCGGTTGAGCTCGCACACCGCGTGGGGAGAGCGGCTCCTCTCCGGCATCGGCATCTCCTACCCGGCGCCGCGAGGCAGCCATCGGCTCACCGGCCGCCGGGTGCCCGACCTGCGGCTCGCGGACGGGCAGCGGCTGTACGAGGTGCTGCGCGGCGGCGGCTTCGTGCTGGTCACCCGGGGCGCCCCGGTGCCGGAGAGCCAATGGCTGCGGCTCGCCGCCCCCGCCGGCCCCCTGCGCAGCACCCTGCTGATCCGCCCGGACGGCCACATCGCCTGGGCCTGCGACACCCCGGACACCGGGCGGCTGCGCGCGGAGCTGGAGCGCTGGCCCGTCGCCACGCCCTGACGCGAAGGCGCGCTCTTACCCATTGTGGCTTGGGAGACCTGCCGCCGGGGTCCCGGGTACTGCCCGGGACTCCGGCGGGCCGGTTACGGCCGCGATGACCTCAGTTGATGGTCCACCGCTGGAGTGTGGCGCCGGTGTCGGGCTGCTGGGTGACGAGTGCGCCATCCGTTGCGGACGCCGTGGTCAGGAGCAGTCCGCTCGCCGCGGAGGCGACCGTGTGGGTGCCGTTCGCCTGCCGCGTGATGCTCCAGCGCTGGTTGGCGCCGTTGCCGCAGGTCCACTGGATGATCTTCGCGCCGGGGCTGGTGGAGCCTCCTTCGACGTCGGCGCACAGGCCGGACTCGCTGTTCTTGAGCTGGTACGTGCCGTCGGTCTGCTGAGTGAAGGTCCAGCTCTGGTTGGCGCCGCCGTTGGGTGCCCAGGTGATCAACTGGGTGCCGGGGGTGGTGCTGTGGCCGGGGTTGTCGAGTGCCTTGCCCTCGGCGGTGAGGGTGTGGGCTCCGTTGAGGGAGGCGGTGACCGCCCAGGTGAACGTGGCCGTGCCGGCGGCGGTGCCGGAGGCCGCTGTGACCGTCACGGTCGAGGTGCCGGCGGCGGTGGGGGTGCCGGTGATCAGGCCGCTGGAACTGATGCTCAATCCGGCGGGCAGGCCGGTCGCCGTGAAGGTCACGGGCTTGCCGACGGAGTCGATCGCCTCGATCTGGAGGGAGACGGCCTTGTCCAGGGTGCCGGCCTGGTTGCCCGGGTTGTTGACCGTCACCGTTTCGGGTGCTTGGGCGATCGGGGTCAGTGTCAGGGTCTGCTCGCCGGCCGTGCGGGTGCCGCCGACCGTGTTGCCGGTGGTGTTGGTCCAGCTGCGGGTGGGCGTGGTCTCGGCGAGGCGGGTGGAGTCCGGGGAGAGGCCGATGACGAGGCCGCTGTACCGATTGACGATCTTGTATGTGCCTGTGGAGGTGCCATCGGCGGGTGAGGTGCCGCGGATGACGAACCACTGCTGGCCGACGGTGGGCCCGCCGGTTCCGATCGCGGTGACGGTGGGCTTGGTGCCCCAGGCCCGGGTTGCCGTGGAGGTGGTGCCCACTCCGAGGAGCTGACCGGTGCGGGAGTTGGCGATGCGGTAGGAGCCGTCGCCGTTCGAGGTGAAGATCCACGATTCGAGGCCGGAGCCGGTGGCGGTGGCGCGCGAGGTGGTGGCCGAGCTGCCGGAGACTTGGGCCAGTACCCGGCCGCCGGCGCTGGTGATGCGGTAGGCCTTGGAGGTGTCGACCGGCGCGGCGGGCGCGGTCGTGTTGATCGCGAGGTTGATGTATTCGCTGCTCGCGCCGTTGGAGCAGCCGAAGGAGCAGTACGAGCGGAAGTTCTTGCCGACGATCGTGGAGCTGGTCTTGTTGCCGCTGTCGAGGAACCAGCGGTACCAGGAGGCGTTCTTGTAGCTGCCCGTGTCGCCGAGACGGAACCACTTCTGGGTGGTCAGGTCGGCGGTGGCGTAGATCTCCTGGGAGGCGTTGCCGCTCTGGTCGACCGCCTGGGGCTGGCCTATGTACAGGCCGAGGTGGGCGTTGTAGGTGATGTCCATGACGAACAGCGGGGATGTCGGGGGCATCAGGCCGGCGGCGACCTGCTGGCTCACGGAGCCGCTGTTGGCCGGGTTGTACTCCTTCGACGGCGGGGTGTATCCGGTCGTGCTGCCGGAGCCGACGGGGACCATGTTGCTCTCGCGGCCGCCGACGCCGGGCTCGGACCAGGCGCCGTTGTACCACTTCTGCCAGGAGCCGGGCGCCATCTTCGACGAGATCGGAGCGCGGGCGACGTGCCCGTAGAACGCGGCCCAGCTGCCGCCCTTGTTCACGATCCGGGAGCCGTAGAAGGCGTAGAAGTAGCCGGATCCGGTGTCGACGAAGAGCCGCTGGTCACCGGTGCCGTAGTGGTAGGTCTGCTGCGGGAAGGCGGCGTTGTCGCCGCGCTCGGTGCTGTAATGCGAGGTGATGACGTGGTCCTTGACGGTCCACGTGCGGCCCTGGTCCCTGGAGACGGCGTAGTCGATGCCGTCGTAGTGCAAGCCGTCGCCGAACGGCTGCGGGGTGAACTCGTTGTGCACGAGTCCGTACCAGTCGCCGGTGTCCGGGTCGACCCAGACGCCGGCGAGGTCGCAGTAGTTCCGGTGCGCGTAGCCCGACCCCGCCGGGGCGGGTGTCGATTCGAGCCCGGTCGGGCTGTTGTTGCAGCGCCATGTGGTGTCGTTGTTGCGGTCGCTGGGGTTGGCCGGGTTGACCGCGTCGCTGATCGCACCGGACCGGGCGGCGGTGTCGAGGTTCGTCCCGGTGAAGAAGGTCCACTTGCGGGGGTCGCCGGCTCCGTAGAGCGCGTGGGCCTGCTGGAAGTAGAACGTGCCGTCCTTGTCGGTGTAGGTGCCGGCGGGGGTGTCGTCAGGATGCGTCCAAGCGCCCTTGGCGCCGACGGTGACGGTGTAGGCGGGGGCGGGGGCGGGGGCGGTCGACGCCGCGGATGCCGTGGGCATCATCAGCGTGCTGCCGCCGGAGATGACCAGCACGGCGGCGGCGAGTGCCCCGGCCAGTCTGCTTCGAGGAGTGGTCACGAGTACTCCCTGATCGGAGGAGCCGAGTGGGGCGGCGGCTCCTTTGATGGTCCGGCGTCCTTCGGGAGGGACGGCGGTTGTGCTCGGGACCGCTGTGACACGGCCCGAGGTGTGGGGGGCAGCACGCCCCGGTGGTCGGTGGCCGAGGCGGCCGCCCTGCGCCAGCAGTCCGGTTTGGCGATCTCGCGTGCGGTGTGGGAGGTGTGGGAGGCGTCGGCGGGTCAGCCGAACGTCTCGACGTACTCCTCGCAGGGCCCGAGGCCGGGCGCGTCCACGAGGTCGACGTGGTGGCCGAAGTGGTCGAGTTCGAGGATCGTCAGGACGTTGTCCCCCGTGCGCAGCAGCGGACGGGGAACGTACAGGGTCGTCTGTGGGCCCACGTCCCAGTAGCGGCCGAGCAGGGTGTCGTTGACCCAGACGAAGCCCTTGCCGAAGCCGGGCAGGCTGAGGAAGGTGTCGGCGGGATCCTCGACGCGCAGACATGCGGTGGCGATGCCGCGGCTGTCGGCGGACTCGGCGGCCGCGCCGGCGCGCGCAAGGTCCTCGGCGGTCCACTCGTCGAGTGGCAGGGGGTACATGGACCATCCGTGGACGAGCCGCCGCTCCACGCGGACCCCGCCCAGGATGCCTTTGCCCTGTCCGAGCAGCGGGCCGTAGTTGATGCGTCCCTGGTTCTCCACCAGCAGGTCGAGCTGGATCGCCGCGCCCGTGCCGGTGACGCCGAAGGATGCCGTCGGCCGGTCCAGGACGGTGACGAGGGTGCCGTCGACGAAGACCTGCGCGCGGTCGTGGAGGCCGGTGACCGTCACGTCGTGGGTGCCGGGCGGGACGACCGGATGTGCGGTGTAGAGCACGAGGCCGGAGGCTTGTCCGAGCTCCTCGAAGCTCAGGGGATTGGAGGCGCGCAGGGGCGTCGACACCGACCTCAGCGCATCCAGCAGCGCGGATCCACGGTGTACGGAGAGGGTCGCCGGCTCCAGCAGGGGCGGGTCGTCCGGCGGCGCGGGGACCGGCCGTGTGCTGTGGGGGGCGAGCTTGTCGCGCAGTGCGTGGAACTTGGGGGTGAGCGCGCCGTGCTCGGCCACGGGGGCGTCGGAGTCGTAGCTGGTGACGGTCGGCTGGAGGGCCGTGCCGTCGTGGTTCGCGCCGGCCCACAGCCCGAAGTTGGTGCCGCCGTGTGCCATGTACAGGCTCAGGGAGCCGCCTTGGGCCAGGATGCCCTCGACGTCGTCGGCGGCGCTCGAAGGGGACCGGACGTGGTGCGTCTCGCCCCAGTGGTCGAACCAGCCGTTCCAGAACTCGGCGCAGAGGAAGGGCTCGCCGGCGCGGCGTGAGCGCAGCAGCCCGGCGGCCTGGTCGGGGCGTGAGCCGAACGTGACGGCCGCCAGTTCGCCGGGAAGGGTGCCGCCGTCGAGCATCAGCGGTGTGGGCCCGTCCGCGGTGAACAGCAGCTCGCGGACGCCGCGTGCCACCAGGGCGTCGCGCAGCCACCGCATGTACGTGTGGTCGTCGCCGTAGCTGCCGTACTCGTTCTCGATCTGCACGGCCACGACCGGGCCGTCGTGTGCCGCCTGGCGGGCGGCGACGAGCGGGATCAGCACGTCGAACCAGCGTCCGACCTCGTCGAGGAAGTCGCGGTGGCTGCTCCTGGGCCGCATGCCGGGCCGTCCGGTCAGCCAGGCGGGCAGGCCGCCGTTGTCCCATTCGGCGCAGATGTACGGGCCGGGGCGGACGATGACGTCCAGGCCGGCTTCCTCGGCGAGCCGGAGGAACCGCGGCAGGTCACGCCAGCCGTCGAAGCGGATGTCACCGCGTCTGCGCTCGTGGAAGTTCCACGGCACGTAGGTGTCCACGGTGTTCAGGCCGAGTGCGGCGACGCGCTGGAGGCGATCCGCCCACTGCTCCGGGTGGACGCGGAAGTAGTGCAGGGAGCCGGACAGGACCCGGTGGGGCCACCCGTGGCGCAGGAAGGTGCCGTCATCCCGGCTCAGCACGGGCCACGTGACCAGCGCGTCGGAGACAGGGGCGGGGCGGGCGGGGCGGGCGGTGCCGGCGGGCTCGGTGGATTCGGCGGACCCGGCGGACTCGGTGGACTCGGTGGTGAGGGCGGGAGGGGTCACTTGACGGCTCCGGCGGTCATGCCCGCGCGCCAGAAGCGCTGGAGCGCGAGGAAGGCGATCAGAAGCGGGGTGATGGAGACCAGGGATCCGATCACGACGAGGGGCGGGGGCACGGCGACGTGGCTGGCGTTCCAGGCGACGAGCCCGACCGTGACCGGCTGCAGCCGGTCGTCTCCCAGGACCATGGCGGGCAGCAGGTAGTTGTTCCAGATCTCGACGAACTGGAACAGGAAGATCGTGACGAGGGCGGGGAGCATCATCCGCACCCCGATCGTGCGGAAGACGCGGAGCTCACCCGCGCCGTCGAGGCGGCCGGCTTCGAGGACCTCGTCGGGCACGCTCTGCTCGGCGAAGACGCGCGCGAGGTAGACACCGAAGGGGCTGACGACGCTCGGCAGCAGGACCGCCAACGGGTTGTCGATCAGGTGAACGCCCGAGAACATCAGGTACAGCGGCAGCGTGAACAGCACCTTGGGCACGAGGACGGCTGCCAGGACCAGGGAGAACAGCATCCCGCGGCCGGGGAAGTCGTACTTGGCCAGGGCGTAGCCGGTCAGGGCGGAGAGGACGGTGCCGATGAGCGCGCCGATCCCGCAGTACAGAACGCTGTTGAGCATCCAGCGCCAGAAGATGCCGTCGTCCTGGCTGCTGAGCCGGGCGACGTTGTCGAACAGGCCGAAGCCGTCGAACCACAGGCCACTGCCGCTGAACTGCTCCGCGAAGGGCTTGGTCGCCGACACCAGCAGCCACCACAGCGGAAAGAGGAAGTAGAAAGCGGACAGGCCCAGCAGGGCGAGTACGGTGACGCGGCCGGCGGGGCGCGTCTCGCGGCGCGTCCCGCGGCGCGGTCTGATCCGGTCGAGGGTCCGATCGCGGGTGGGGATCACCGTGGTCATGCCTGGTCTCCTCGGCGGGTCAGCTTGAAGAAGATGAGCGACACCAGGCCCACGGCGACCGCGAGCAGGACCGACTGGGCCGCCGCGTACGGGTAGTTGCCTGCCGCGACCGCGCTCTGTGCCGACATCAGAGGGGTGAAGGCGGAGGAGATCGAACCGCCGGAGACCGGCTGCAGGACGGCCGGCTCGTTGAACAGCTGTGCCGATCCGATGATCGAGAACACCGTGGTGAGCACCAGCGCGCCCCGTACCGCGGGGATCTTGATGCTCCAGGCGATCCGCAGGGCGGAGGCTCCGTCCATGCGGGCGGCTTCGAGGACCTCGGCGGGGATCGACTGCAGGGCCGCGTAGATGATGATCATGTTGTAGCCGGCCCAGCTCCAGGTGACGATGTTGGCCACCGACCACAGCACGATGTCGTCGTCGAAGAACGGAATGGTGACGGCGAGCGGTTCGAGCAGCCGATTGAGCGGGCTGGACGTCGAGGAGTACATGAACGACCACACGAGCGCGGCACTGACGCCGGGAATCGCGTAGGGGACGAAGCTCGTCAGGCGGAAGAAACCCCGGCCCCGCGCCGACTTGGAGTCGATGAGCAGTGCCAGCGCCAGTGCCAGTGCCAGCATGAGCGGCACCTGCACGACGCCGAACAGGGCCATGCGGCCGAGCGAGGCCGTGAACGGGCCGTCGTGCACGGCGCGCGCGTAGTTGTCCAGAGGGGCGAAGACCTCCGTCGGGGCGGACAGGCCCAGACCGGAACGGCGGACGGTGAACAGACTGTTGTAGGCCGCGTACAGGATCGGTGCGATGTACATGGCCGCGAACAGGACGATGAACGGGGCGCAGAAGAGTAACGGGCTCGGACGTCGTGGGCGCCCGAAGAGGGCTCCGCGTGCGGGCCGGGACGGAGCGGCGGCCGCCGGGTGCCGTCCGGGTGCGCGTACCGAAGGGGAGGCATGGGTCACGAACGGGGTTCCTCACTGTGGTTCGCCAGCGCTACGGGGCGACCGCCAGGCCCTGCTTGCGCATTTCGGTCAGGGTGGAGTCCTGGGCGTGGCGCAGCGCCTGTGCGATGGTGCCCTTCCCGGTCCACGCCTTGCCGAGGCCGTCATTGAGATCCGCGACCGTGGAGGTCATCAGTGGTCCCCAGGTCCACTCGGGGTCGACGTCGGGCGTGGCCGAGGCGAAGACCTCGTAGATCTGCTGCCCGCCGAAGTAGGGGTCGGCCTTCAGCTGCGGCAGGTGGAGCAGATCGTTCGCGGCGGGATAGAGCGAAGCCTTCTCGACCAACGTGCCGAACGCCTGCTTGTCGGTTCCCAGCCAGTGGGCGAACTCCCACGCGGCCGCGGTGTTCTCGCAGCCCTTGAGCACGGCCGTGGCCGATCCGCCGGCGTTGCCGACCTTCTTGTCGCCCTCCTGCCACTGCGGCATGGGGGCGGCGGCCCACTGCCCGGCCCCGTCCTTGGCGCCGCCCTTGATGACTCCCGCCTGCCACACCGCCCCCACGACCGTGGCGATGTCCCCGTTGCCCAGCCCCGTGTACCACGCCTGGTCGTACATGGGGGCGCTGCTGATCAGGCCGTCGTTCGCGAGGCCCTGCCAGTAGTCCGCGACCTTCTTGTTCTCCGCAGAGGCCATGTTGACCTTCCAGGCGTCGTTGTCGACGCCGAACCAGTCGGCCCCCGCCTGCCAGGCGAGCCCGGCGTAGTCGTAGTCCAGGTAGGGCGAGGAGATGAACCGCTTCGGGTCGGAGGCGTGGATCTTCTCCCCCGCGGCGCGGTACTCGGCCCAGGTGGCCGGGGGCTTCAGACCGAGCGAGTCGAACAGCCTCTTGTTGTAGAAGAGGGCCATGGGGCCGGTGTCCACCGGAGCTCCGTAGACGGCGCTGCCGAGACTCACCGAGTTCCAGGCGGCGCTCTGATAGTCCCGCTTGGCGGAGCCGGCGTGCTTCGACACGTCCTGGAGGGCGCCCTGGGCGGCGAAGCTGGGCATCGTCTCGTACCCAACCTGGGCCAGACAGGGCGCGTTGCCCGCCTTCACGGCGTTCAGCATCTTCTGGTAGCCGCCCTTCGCCCCGGGCTGCACCGTCTGGTACGTGACCTTGATGTCCGGGTGGCCGGAGTTGAAGGCGTTGACGGCGTCCTCGTAGCCCGGGGCCCATCCCCAGAATGTTATCGATGCCTTTCCGGAGGCCGAGCCGGAGCCGGAGCCCGTTCCGGAGCTCGATCCGGAGCAGCCGGTGGCCGTGAGGGCGAGGGTGAGGGCACCCGCCGCTCCCGCAAGACGGATGAAACTAGGCTTCACAGGCTTCACAGCTCCTCCTGAGTGCCGTGGCAGGCAACGGAGACGTCCTGCACGGGGCCGCGTGTCCGGCGGGGCACACCGGCGGTCGCGACCGCCCGACGTGTGCCGCTGACGGCCGAAACTATGGCAGAGAATGTTATCGATGCCAATAGGTGTTAACGCTTGGTGTTCCGGCCGGTGAAACTGCACGTGAACGGCCATGGGAGCGATATCATTGACCGGTCGGACGGGAGAAGTCGGACATCGGACATCGGACAGGAGGAAGGAATCCCATGGCGAAGCGCGATGACACCAGCAGTGGAGCGCGCCCCCCGGGCATGGCGGACGTCGCCCGGGCCGCCGGCGTGTCCGCGCAGACTGTCTCGCGCGCGCTCGCCGGGCACCCCAACGTGCAGGAGAAGACCCGTGCGAAGGTCCTGGCCGCCGTCGACCAGCTCGGCTACCGCCGCAACAACGCCGCCCGGATGCTCTCGTCGGGTCGGAGCCGGACCATCGGCGTCGTGACCCTCCAGACGAGCTTCTACTCCAGAGCCGCCGTCACCTCCGGCATCGAGAACGCCGCCCATGAGGCCGGCTACGCCGTCAGCACCGCCACCACCACCTCGCTGGACACCTTCGCCATCGAGAACGCGCTCTCCCGGCTTGCCGACCAGGATGTCGAAGGGATCATCCTCTCGGTGCCCCTCATCCACACCAGCAGCAGGATCGAGCAGCTCACCCGCTCCACGCCCACCGTCACCATCGACGGCTCGCGTACCGACGCGACCGAGGTCCTCGCCATCGACCAGGCCGAGGCCGCCCGCATCGCCACCCAGCACCTGCTGGACCTCGGACACGATACGGTGTGGCACATCGCCGGCCCCGCGGAGTGGCTGGAATCAGCCAACCGCCACGACGGCTGGCAATCCGCTCTCGAAGCCGCGGGCCGTGCCGTCCCGCCGCCGCTGGAAGGGGACTGGTCACCCGCCTCCGGCTACCGCAACGGCCTGGTGCTCGCGCGGATTCCGGACGTCACCGCCATCTTCGTCGCGAGCGACGAGATGGCCTTCGGGGTGATCAGGGCCCTGCACGAGGTGGGGCGCCGCGTACCCGACGACATCTCGGTCGTCGGATTCGACGACATCGAGCTCGCCGAGTACTGCTCGCCCTCCCTCACCACCATCGCCCAGCCGTTCCAGCACATGGGCGCCCTCGCGGTGACCCATCTGCTCCGTCAGATCGACGTGCCCGGCGCCGTCCCCGAGCCGCGCTCGGTCGAACCACGCCTCGTCGTACGTTCCAGCACGACGACCGCACCCGGTCGTTGAGCCCTGGCGCCGCCGGAGCTTCACCCGGCAGCTGGCGCCGCGATCAGTCGATCGGCCCTGCCGTGGCGTGCACTGACAGTCACCGGGAAGCGGCCGGGACGCTGATGTCGGCTGTCGGCTCCTCCGCGGCCTTCGCCGACGGGTGCGCCTTCGTGAGGGTGCAGACGCCGTCCACACACTGGCGCTCCAGACGGCCGCGGGAGATGGTCTGCGCCAGGCCGACCATCCAGCAGGTGGGGCAGCCGCGGAAGGCGATCAGGGCCAACGGGGCCGCCAGCAGGGTGGCCGGGCCGGCGACGGGCACCAGGGCGATCGAGCCGATGATCAGCCCGAAGCCGATGGCGCCGCGCGCCAGGTGGCGCGGGACGGACTTGCTGGCGAAGTTCATCTCGGGCGCGGCGGACTGCGCGGTGGCCCGGGCCTGCGCGCCCTGCGCGCCCTGCGCGGGCTTCACGGTGTTCACGGTGGTGAGTCTCCTCCGACTGGTTGGCCGATGGCTTGACTGGACGCTTGGCCGGTCGCTGCCAGTGAGTGACGCAGTGCTGCGCGCGCTCTGTGCAGCCGCGATTTCATCGCGGCGTTGCTCAGACCGAGCGAATGGGCGACGGTCTTGCCGGGCAGGTCCTGTACGTCCCGCATGATCAGGACCTGCCGCTGGTCACGGGGAAGGGCGCTGACCGCAGCCGCGATCCGCTCCACCTCCAGCCTGTGCAGCACCGCGTCCTCGGCGGACCGTTCCGCAGATGCCTCCGGTTCGGCCGACGCCTCGTCGCTCCGCGAGACGAGCAGCCGCACCTGCCGGAGGCATTCGTTGCGGACAATCCGGAACATCCATGAGGCAAGCGCGCCGGCGGCCCGCAAGGTCCCGATCTTCCGGTAGAGGATGATCAGCGCCTCCTGTGCCGCGTCCTCCGCATCCTGCGGCGAGGCGCACAGCGATATGGCGAACTTGCGCACATGAGGCTGCGATTCCATGACGACGGTGGTGAGCGAAGCGACGTCGCCGTCCTGAGCGGCCCTGATCAGCCGCTCGTCCGGCCAGGGGAAGCGTTGGTTCATCTGCTACTCATATCCGGAAGACGCCCGCGCGTCGTAGGCGCTGGTCAGCTTCGGCTCTTGTAGCGCCGCATCAGGTGCCAGCTGCACGCGCCCACGAGCAGGGCTCCGATCACTACGAGGCCAGTGACCATCATGGTGTTTCCTCCCGGTTCTGTCGGCCCGTTCGGCCGGTACACAGACAAGAGGCGGGGAGACCCGGAAAGGATTCACCTCCGGCCGAAGTTTTCTTCGAACCGCGCACGGCCCCGCTCGCCGGCCGTACGCGATGCCGGGACGATGCCCGGATCTTTGTGGCTTCTGCCAGTACGACGCTCTGCCGGGGCCCGTAGAGACTTCCAACCAGAAGCCGCGGCGTGCCCCGGGGACGGGGGTCGTGGCCGAGGACGTGCCGAAACAGGAGGACATCACAATGAGCGCGCAGCAGCAGTACGACGAGATCGGTGAGGCGTACGAGGGATTCAAGGCACTGCCGCTGGAGCAGTACGTGGTGGTGCCCAGCTTCCTGGCGATGGTCGGGGACGTGCGCGGGAAGTCGGTCCTCGACCTGGCCTCCGGCACCGGCTTCTACAGCCGGGAGTTCAAGCGGCGAGGCGCCGCGGAGGTGCTCGGAATCGACGTCTCCGGGGAAATGGTCGCCGTGGCACAGCAGTTGGAGGAGCGCCATCCGCTGGGTGTGCGCTACGAGGTCGGTGACGTGGCCGAGCTGCGGCCCCTCGAACGGCGCTTCGACCTCGGCCTGGCGGTCCAACTGCTCAACTACGCGGAGGACATCGCCACCACGGAGCGCATGTGCCGCAACGCGCACCGGAGCCTGAAGCCCGGCGCCGAGTTCTTCGTACTCAACCAGTCGCCCGACTTCCGCTTCGACGGGCCGACCCCGGAGAGGTACGGCTTCCTCTCCGAGCTGACCGGTGAGGAGGTCGAGACCGGACCGCAAGTCCGGACCACGGCGCTGCTCGACCCGCCGGTCTCTTTCGTCGCCCACCTCCCGCGCCGCGAGGTCTACGAGAAGTGCCTGCGGGCGGCCGGATTCAGCGAGGTGACCTGGGTTCCGCTGACGGTGTCGGAGGCCGGCGTGCGCGAGTTCGGTGCGGACTTCTGGGCGGACTTCCACGCCAACCCCCCGCTGGAGATGCTGCGCTGTCGCGCCTGACGCCCCACCGGACACCCCGGCGGCCCGCCCTCAGTGACCGCGCTCTGCCTGCTACAGCCAGTCGCGCTTCTTGAAGATGGCCCACTTCAGCTCCGGCATGAGGATGGCGGCCCAGGAGGAGATCTTCTTGAAGTCGTCACCCGCACGCCGCTGACCTGCGGGAATCGACTGTACGGACGGTCCGACCTGCGGCGATCCGTCTTTCCGACCCTTTCGCCGTGCTGCCCGTCTGTGCGGTCGATCCTCCCCAGCTGCTCCCCAACGGGCTCCATTCTCCCCAGATCCTCCCCAGCCGAGGCTGCCTCCGAAGACGGATCGCCACTGGGCAGGAGCCCGATCCAGGTGTTGGGACGGGCTACGCAACGTTGACGAAGCTGGCGCGGCGGCATGGCGGCCACGATGGCGTTCGGATACGTACGTACGTACGGACGACGAAGACCGCCCACGGCTGGTCGGCCGCGGGCGGCAACTCCGGCCGTACCTCCCACTGGGCGGAAGGCCACGGGTTCCCGCTCATGCCGGGGCGTGGCACGGCCACCGTCGAGGCGGACGGCGAGGAAGAGCCGGCTGCGGAGAGCGGCGACGGGCCCGGCTGGGGCGTTGACGGCGTGGACAAGCCGAGCGTCGATGCCCTGCGGCTGCGGCAGACCGCGATGGAGCGCCTTCGGCGCCCGGTCGCGCACAGCAGCCGCCCTCGGGGACCGCTTTCTCAAGCGCACCCCCGCCGTGCGGCGCGAAGGCCGTGAGATTGTTCAGACCGCTCTGGAGGAGCAGGTCGCCAAGGCCCGGGAGGGCCGGCGTGCCGCCGACGTACCAGAGCACAGCACACCGGTGAACGCGCCGCGGTTGGTGGCGGCGTCGAAGGACCCGCCGGTGACGGAGAACATCAAGAGGGGCCGTGCAGGGCGGTGAGCTGGGCCAGGGCACGGGGCGCCGGTCTGCCTGGCGCAACGACTGCGGGGCGGCGTGCCGGATGAAGCGTGCGACGGCCGCCGGGGCGAGATGCCCTTCGCGCAGGTCGTTCAGCAACCGCGGGCACCGAAGTGGGAGGGGGCGGGTGACCGCGCGACGCACTGGCGCCTGCTCTCGACCAGGTCCGAATACCGTCGGCGCCCAGGCAAACCTCATGCGGAGCAAGATCACTGCATCGAGGTAATGCGAGCTAATGCCAACGGCGTCGCCGCGTCGACTGGGTGTACCGACCGTTACTGTTCCCCCGGATCTGGACGGATTCCCGGATGTTCGCCGTCTTTCTTCCTCTTTCACCGGTAACGCGCACGCATGACGATCGCCACCCTCACGAAGGAGAGCTCGCCCGATGACCGTTGACACCAGCCCGGAAGCACAGCTGGAGCCGCCTCAGCAGTCCAGCCTGAGCACAGCGGCTGCTCGTAACCTTGCCACCACGACCAAGTCCGCCCCGCAGATGCAGGAGATCACCTCTCGCTGGCTGCTGCGGATGCTCCCCTGGGTGGAGACCAAGGGCGGCACCTACCGGGTGAACCGCCGCCTCAGCTACACCATGGGCGACGGGCGCATCGAGTTCATCCAGGACGGTGCCCATGTCCGGGTGATCCCCCGCGAGCTCGGCGAACTGGCCTTGCTGCGCGGCTTCGAAGACGAGGAGGTGCTGACCGCGATCGCCGGCCGGTGCGTCCAGCGCGACTTCCGTGCCGGCGAGGTGCTGGTCGAGCGCGGTGCCCCCGCCGAGCAGATCCACCTGATCGCCCACGGCCGGATCAGCCAGACCTCCGTCGGCAAGTACGGCGACGAGGTCGCCGTCGCCGTACTTGCCGACGGCGACCGGTTCGGTGAGAACGCCCTCCTGGACGGCGACGCCGGGTGGGACTACACCGCCACCGCCGAGACCGCCGGTACGCTGCTCACCCTGTCCCGCGCCGAGTTCGCCGCCGTGCTGTCCACGTCGCCGAGCCTCCAGGCCCACGTCCGGCAGTTCAGCTCGCTTCCCCTCCAGCGCCAGAACCGTCACGGCGAGGCCGAGATCGCGATGTCGGCCGGCCACACCGGCGAAGCCGAGCTGCCCGGCGCCTTCGTCGATTACGAGCTCAACCCGCGCGAGTACGAACTCTCCGTCGCGCAGACCGTTCTGCGGGTCCACACGAGGGTCGCCGACCTCTACAACGGGCCGCACAACCAGACCGAGGAGCAGCTCAGGCTCACCATCGAGGCGCTGCGCGAGCGCCAGGAGCACGAGCTGATCAACAACCGGGAGTTCGGTCTGCTCCACAACGCAGACTTCAAGCAGCGGATCCAGACCCACTCGGGCCCGCCCACCCCGGACGACCTCGACGAGCTGCTCTGCCGCCGCCGTGGCTCCAAGTTCTTCTTCGCCCACCCCAGGACGATCGCGGCGATCGGGCGTGAGTTCAACGCCCGCGGGCTCTACCCGGACCACGTCGACGTCGGCGGGCAGCAGGTCCCGGCCTGGCGCGGGGTCCCGATCCTGCCCTGCAACAAGATCCCCATCAGCAAGGAGAACACCAGCTCGATCCTCGTCATGCGTACTGGGGAGGACAACCAGGGCGTCATCGGTCTGCGCCAGACCGGTCTGCCGGAGGAGTACGAGCCGGGCCTGTCGGTGCGCTTCATGGGCATCGACGAAAGGTCGATCATCTCCTACCTGGTCAGCACCTACTATTCCGCCGCCATCCTGGTGCCCGACGCGCTCGGCGTGCTGGAGAACGTGCAGATCGCCCGCAGGCGCGACTAGAGGCCTGCCCGGGGGTTACGACAGCCCCGCCCTTCCCGGGCCGCCCGAGCGTGCCCGGGATCCGGGACAGCCCACCCACCTCACCAAGGAGCTACGGATGCCCGATCCTGGGCTTTCCCCTCTGCAGTTGAGCCTGCCCGCCGCTGCGGGCCACTTCGGAGCCCACGCCCTCGCCCTCGCCAACGCCCTCGCCAACGCCCACGCCGCCCGGCCTGCCCCGCAACCGAGCCCTGCCCTGGAGCGGATCCTGCGCGGCCCCAGTGGTCTGGGCACGGCGAGCCTTCACCTGGCCCGGCGTGAGGAGCCGCCGACGCCTCCGGCGCCCGAGGCACCGGTGGCGGGCAATCCGATCCCGGGTCTCTACTACCACCCGGTGCCGGAGCCCGATCCGGCGCGGGTGGAGGAGGTCGGCCGCAGGATCAAGGCCTGGGCGTTGGACGAGGTCGAGCTGTACCCCGAGGACTGGGAGGACCAGTTCGACGGGTTCTCCGTCGGGCGCTACATGGTCGCCTGCCATCCGGACGCTCCGACCATCGACCACCTGATGATCGCCACGCGGCTGATGGTGGCCGAGAACGCGGTCGACGACTGCTACTGCGAGGACCACGGAGGCTCGCCGATCGGCCTCGGTGGACGTCTTCTGCTGGCGCACACCGCCCTCGACCCCTTTCACACGACGAAGGAGTACCAGCCGCAGTGGGGGGAGTCGCTCCATGCGGACGCCCCGCGGCGTGCCTACCGCTCCGCGATGGAGTACTTCGTCCGGCAGTCCACTCCCTCCCAGGCCGACCGGTACCGGCACGACATGGCCCGTCTGCACCTGGGGTACCTCGCCGAGGCCGCCTGGGCCCAGACGGACCACGTTCCCGAGGTGTGGGAGTACCTGGCCATGCGGCAGTTCAACAACTTCCGGCCCTGCCCCACCATCACCGACACCGTCGGCGGCTACGAACTGCCGGCGGACCTGCATGCCCAGCCCGCCATGCAGAAGGTCATCGCGCTCGCGGGGAACGCCACCACCATCGTCAACGACCTGTACTCGTACACCAAGGAACTCGCCAGCCCCGGCCGGCACCTGAACCTGCCCGTGGTGATCGCCGAACGTGAGGGCCTCTCCGACCGGGAGGCCTACCTGAAGGCGGTCGAGGTCCACAACGACCTCATGCACGGATTCGAAGACGAGGCCGCCGCCTTGGCCGCCGCCTGCCCCGTCCCGAGCGTGCTGCGCTTCCTGCGGGGAGTGGCCGTGTGGGTCGACGGCAACCACTACTGGCACCAGACCAACACCTACCGCTACAGCCTGCCCGACTTCTGGTAAGGATGGGACTTATCCGTGACTAGCACCGATCTCACCACCACCTCCGCCACCGCCGCCGGTACCTCCGTGCTCATCCCCACCCCGGCCACGGCCTACCAGGGGGACATCGCCCGTTACTGGGACCACGAGGCCAGGCCCGTGAACCTGCGTCTCGGCGACGTCGACGGCCTCTACCACCACCACTACGGCATCGGAGACGTCGACCACGCCGCCCTCGGCAACGCCGACGACAGCGCATACGAAAAGAAGCTGATCGCCGAGCTCCACCGCCTGGAGTCGGCTCAGGCCGAAGTCCTCCTGGAGCACCTCGGCCCCATCGGGCGCGACGATACGCTCGTGGACGCCGGCTGCGGTCGCGGCGGCTCGATGGTCATGGCCCACCAGCGCTTCGGATGCGAGGTCGAGGGCGTCACCCTGTCGGCCAAGCAGGCCGACTTCGCCAACCGCCGTGCCCGCGAACTCGGCATCGAGGACCACGTCCGCGCCCGCGTCTGCAACATGCTCAGCATGCCCTTCGAGACCGGGCAGGCCGCGGCCTCGTGGAACAACGAGTCGAGCATGTACGTCGACCTGCACGACCTGTTCGCCGAGCACTCCCGCATTCTCGCGGTCGGCGGCCGCTACGTGACCATCACCGGCTGCTGGAACCCGCGTTATGGTCAGCCCTCGAAGTGGGTCTCCCAGATCAACGCGCACTTCGAGTGCAACATCCACTCCCGCCGGGAGTACCTGCGGGCCATGGCCGACAACCGTCTCGTACCGCAGGCCGTGATCGACCTGACTCCCGCGACCCTGCCCTACTGGGAGCTGCGGGCCACGTCTTCCCTGGTCACCGGCATCGAAGAGGCGTTCATCAACTCCTACAAGGACGGCTCCTTCCAGTACCTCCTCATCGCAGCCGACCGCATCTGATTGGATCCAGGCGGGCTCCAGGGCCACATGGAGCACACCGCACTCGGCCCACCTCGCCGGAGGCGTCCCGGTGTGGTGGGCTGGGAGCGGCGGGGGTGTCCGGTAAGACGACCGACCTCCACTCGGGGGCCCGAGCATGCTTACGATCATCACGGTCGCGGCAATGGCCGCCGCGCTCGCCGTCGGCCTGGTCGCCAACGGCTACCGGCGCCGACGACCGCCGAAGGACGGCGAAGAAGCATCCGTCAGCGACCTGATCAGCCCCCTGGAAACGCTTGCCGTCCTCCTGGTGGCCTTCGTCATCGTCGTGGCCGCCGAGTCGTTCGGCTCCGCCGGTCAGGCCGTAGGGGCCGAGGCCCACCGGGTCGATCAGCTCTACGAAGTGGCCGACTACGCCCCTGAGCCCCAACGGGAACGGATGCACGCCGACGCCGTCTGCTACGCGCGCGCCATCCTGGCGTACGAATGGCCGCGGATGGACAAGAACGGCCAGAAGGCCCCCGAGGCCTCCGTCTGGTCCTCGGACTTCCGCCGGCACTTCAAGGAGCTGGCCCACAAGGGCGACACCACGTTTGAGCTGCTGGTCGACGCCGACGACCAGCGTTCCGTCGCCCGCCAGACCCGGCTGTCCGAGGCCACTCCGGCGATTCCGCCCATCGTCTACTGGTTCATGGTCATCGCACTCGCCGCTACCATCGGGGCCTTCTCCTTTGGTCTGCCACTCAAGCGCGGCCCCTCGCACGTCGTGCTGCTGTGCGTCCTGGCCGTCCTCTTCACCGGCTCCCTGCTCCTCATCGCGGACATCGACCGGCCGTTCTCCGGGCAGATCCACATCTCCAGCGAGGCCATGGCGGACACGGCCGACGACATCGGCGAGGACTTCACCCGGGACCACCCGGGCCGCCCCCTTCCGTGCGACGCCCAGGGCACCCGTACGGGGGCGTAGGTGCGTCAAGGCCTTCACAGCCGTACGGCAGTCGTACGAGCACCCTCCTGGCCGACGGCCTCTACTGCGGGCTGCGGCCCGCCGAGCGCAGGCGTCGCCCGGCTGCGGTACTGGACCGTGTAGGCCTCGGCCACCGCACGGACCACCACCCGCACGAGCCACCCGGCGGAGAGCGTCAGCGTGTGGCCATCGCCCGCGCGGTGGCTGGCGACCCCGCGTTGCTGCTCGCGGACGAGCCGACCGGGGCCCTGGACTCGGTGTCGGGGCAGGCGGTGACGCGGCTGCTGCGCGACCTCCACTCTTCCGGCACCACGTCGTGATCATCACCCACGACCGTGAGCTCGCCGCCTCTCTGCCCCGGCAAGTGCAGATGCGCGACGGCCGGGTCAGGCCACTGTGACCCGTCGCGGCCATTCGAACCGACACGAGGTTTCCCGAGCGTTAACCGCACCAGCAGACAACGCGCCTGGGCGCCCGGGCCATGGCGGCGTGGCCGCGACCAGGGGGTACCGGGGGTACCACCCGCCGGCATGCGACGGACCCTTGGACGATCTGCCCGGCACAGACAAGTCCTACCTGGCCGGCAACGCCGGACGCGAACTCGGCCGCTTCCTGCGGCACGCCGACCTCAAGGACACCGTCAAGCCGTTGGCTCAAGGAACTGCTCGGCCGCAGCGAGATCACTGGACGCACCGCCGCGCTCTGGGTCGGCCTTGCCGAGATGACGGACGAGTACGACAAGGAGAACTGCGCCGAGTGCGGCACCTGTGGGAAGCCCCGGGCCGCTCTGGCCCGGGGCGTTCGCGTCCTCGGCTACTTCTTCTTGAGCTCGTTGAGGCAGAGCACGAACTGCTTGCCCGAGCTGCGCCGCCCACCGCGGGTCTGCTCGTGGTAGCCGACGTCCGACTTGCCCTCGCACTTGGTGGTGTCCAGCGTGTCGGGGATCACCTCGACCACCTTGTACGTTGCCTCGGTGCCACCACACTCCACCACCTGCAGGTCAGGAGTCACCGTGGACCCGGTGTTCTTGAGGCAGTCTCCGGCCTCCGCGTGGTCGGCATCGTCCTGGCTCGCGAAGTAGCCCACCACGCACATGATGAGGACGACCACGACGGCGATGCCCTTGAGGATCTTCTTGATGCCTATGCCCTCGCTCCGGGACGGCGGCGCCGGCTGCGGCGGTGCGGTCCACTGCTGCTGTTGAGGCGGCGGCTGCATCTGCATGTGCTGCTGGGGCGGGTACGGCTGCTGCTGCGGGTATCCGTACCCCGGCTGGGGCGGGTATCCCTGGGGCGGCTGCTGTGCGTACGGGGCAGGCTGACCGTACGGGCCAGGGCCTTGCTGTGGTGGAAAGGTCATGCGGGAGTCCCCCGTGAACGCGTGTGATGTGTGTCCTTTTGACGTGAGCACGCTATATCAGCCGATCATCACCCCCTAAATGCGGGAGCATTGCGGCAGCGAACGCCCGACTCCTCAGCGACGCTTCCCGATGACGTAGGCGAGGCCCCAGGCCGCTCCGGCGGCGACCGCGAGACCGAGCAGGGAGAGCCACTCGGTGTCGCTCTGACTGCCCCACCAGGCCTTGGCCGGCATGAAGGGGTCGACCTCCATCATGTCCCCGATGGCGGGGACCCCTTGACTGTCGGCGATGATCAGTGGAAACGCGTTGGTGTAGCCGAAGAAGACACCGAGCGGGGCGATGACGGCCCCGCTGATCTGGGCGCCGGTGCTGCGGCGGCCCACCAGGCCGATCAACGCGCCCACCGCCGCGCCGTTGAGGAGGCTGTGGAGCACGTAGAGAGTGTGCGCCGTATCGGCCGACTGTTCCTTGTAGGTGGCCACCGTGATGCCGCTGTAGATCACCGAGACGACGACCGAGGCGAGGAACCCGAGGAAGAAGGCGCCGACGGGGTGGCCGCGCCTCGTCTGATGCCCGAAGGGCGCGGGGTACGGCTGGCCGGGCTGCATTTGCGGCTGCTGCTGCCAGGGCTGCATCGGCGGTTGCGCGGGGGGCATCGGTGGTTGGCTGGGCTGCTGGTTGTACGGGTTGTGCTGCGGCGACTGGAACTGAGGCTGGCTCATTGAACCCCCGTTGAGCAAAGAAGGCAGGGGGAGCAAAGCTATCAACGAGGGATCGGCCTTCTTCACGCGTGGGGGTGACGGGGCAGGCCAGTTGAGGCCTGGTGGCGTGGGATCCGGCGGAACGCCGACCCAGGCGCCCGCCTCTCGTCAGCACACTGTGTGCATGGTCGCATACCCCGGAGAAAGTGCCGGACTACTTGGTCATCAACGTCCAGCACCAGGACGGCCCGGTGTCCCCCAGTGCGGCCGGGAAGGCCGCTTCGGCCAGCAGTTGCCGGGTGGCCTCGATCCCGTTGCGATGCCGCAGCCGGACGCGCTCGGCCAGTCCGGGCAGAGCGGGGTACGGCATTGACCAATGCGGCACCGTAGAGGCACAGAGTCAGAGTCCTCGCCCCCGGGCGCACGGACTGGCCGAGTCCTCATCCGCTGTGCCGGAAGCCCTTGCCGCTGCGGTCGAGGGGGTCCTCCGGCAGATCGAGGAAGCGGGCGCGCAGTGCGTCCCAGGCGGCGAGGCGGGTGAAGTCGGGGGTGTCGCGGATCTCCTGGTGGTCGGTGAGGAAGGGGTTGGGCAGCAGGACGGTCATCATCTGTTCGTCGCGGCCGTTGAACAGGCGCGCTCCCCAGCTGACGGGCGCGCCGTCCGAGCCGAGTGTGCGGTAGAGCTCGGCGCGGGAGCAGCGGCGGATGCGGCCGAGTTCGGGGCCGGAGGCAGTGTGCTCGCCGATGCACAGGTGGAAGTGCCAGGCGCCGAAGTCGACGGTGGCGTAGCCGTCGTTCATGGTGATGGCGGTGGGCGCGCAGGGGGCGGCGACCTCCCATGCGGCGCCTTCGATGATGGGGCCGAAGTGGATGTGCTGCCAGTGGTCGGTGAAGACGGTGGTGATGAGGTCGAGGAGCGTGGCCTCATCGGTGGGAAGGGCCCAGACGTGCTGGGTACCGCCGCCCGGAGTTTCGACAACGGCGGGTTCGGTGGTGGTCATGGGGTGCTCTCCTGGTGGTTGAGGACGCAGTCGCCGCAGGTGCCCGCGCCGGGCACGCGGTAGTAGAGGCAGCAGCTTCGGCGGCGGAAGGCGATCGTTCCGTCGGGCCTGGTGCCGCACGCGCCGGCGTCGGCCAGCGGCGGGCGGCGGAGTAGCTCGTGGACGACCGGGACGACAGGGACCCGGACCTCCTGCTGCGGGGAGTGCGGGAGGCGGGCAAGGAGCACACGGTGGGCTCCGATGAGGGCCGAGGCGGCGTTGCCGCGCAAGGTGTGCGGGGACACGCCGGATATGCGCCGCACGGCGTCGGCCCAGGGCGCAAGGTTCTGGGTGGCGACCGTGTGGTGCAGGGCCGTGACCCGGTCCTGGGGCAGTTCTCGTACGTCGGGCAGCCACAGGTCGATCGGGCCGGAGGACGCCAGGCGCCACCACAGCCGGTCGGGCCCCAGGTCGGGCACACGGCCGGTGAGCGCGGCGCAGGCGAGGGCGACCGACCAGAGCCGGGAGGCGGTGCCCAGGTGCAGGGTGGAGGCGGCCACCCGCGGCTGATTGGTCCCGAGCCGCCCGGCCACGGTGCGTACGCAGTTCTGCAGTGCACCGGGGTCCGCGTACAGGTCGGCCATTGGCCGGAATCCGCCGGCATCAGGCCGGGGCCCGGTGGTCACGGCGAAGTACGGTCCGATGGCGGAGACGCGCGCCAGTGCCTCAGGAGTTATCAGGCTCACCATGCGCGCACCGTCCGGGCCAGCTCGTGGAAACTGCCGGTATGCACCACCTGGCTGTTCGGCCCCCGCAGGGTCAGCCTGCCCCCCTTGTCGGCGCTCACCTGCCCCTTCTCACCCTGTCCGCTCTGCGTGACGGTAAACCCCTCGCGGGCCAGGGCGCGTTCGAGCAGCGGGAACAGGGCGGGCGGCGCGTCCACGGCCACGGTCGCGCGCGTGGCCCGGCGGAGTCCGAAGCTGCCCGAGACCGGGTCGAAGGCCAGGTGTTCGGCGTCGAAGGCGCCGGCGACGGCGCCGCTGTGGATCAGGTCCTCAGGAGCCCCAACGTGCACACGGGAGTCGCGGTCGACCAGCCAAACGGCGTCGGCGACCCGCAGGGCCAGCTCCAGATCATGGGTGCTGACCACTACCGTCAGGCCTTTGTCCCGGGCGAGGTCACGGAGCAGCACCGTCAGGGCCACACGCGCAGGCACATCGAGGAACGCGGTCGGCTCGTCGAGCAGGACGACCTCGGGCTCCTGGGCGAGTGCCCGGGCGGTCAAGACGCGCTGGCGTTCACCGTCGGACAGCTCGGCGGCCGGCCGGTCGGCGAGATGCCCCGCGCCGACCGCCTCCAGCGACCACTGCACGGCCGCGTGGTCGATGGTTGTGAGACGGCCGGTGAATCCGGTGTGGGGGTGGCGACCCAGCCCGACCAGTTCCCGCGCCGACAGCAGTCCGGGGTCGACGCGGTCGGTCAGGACGACGGCGAGGCGGCGTGCGAGGACCGCCGGCGACTCGTGCGCGAGGCTGATGCCGCTCACACGCACGTGGCCGGAGAGCGGGGGAAGGAGCCCGCACAAGGTGCGCAACAAGGTGGACTTGCCCGCCCCGTTGGGGCCGAGCAGTACGGTGAGTTCACCGGCCCGGGCTTCGAGGTCGAGCCCCGTCAGCACGGCCCGCCCGCTGCCCCGCCCTCTCAGGGACCGGGTGCGGTAACCGACGGCGAGTCCTACGGTGGCCAGGCCACGCGTAGGGCTTTCGTCGGTCGTCCCGCGAGCGGTCCGCGGGGGCAGGGCGGCCGCGGCTTCCACCGTATCCGGCAGACCAGTTGTGCCTGTCACGAAGTCACTCCTTGTATGCCGCGACGGCTGCGGATCAGGAACGCGATGACCACCGGGGCGCCGAACAGCGAGGTGATCGCGTTCAGCGGCAGCACGGAGTCCATCCCGGGCGGCTGGCTCAGCAGCGCGCACGCCAGGGCGAGGAACGCGCCCGCGAGCATCGACGCCGGAATCAGCGCGCGGTGGTCGGATGTCCCGAGGGCCACCCGCGTCAGATGCGGAACGGCGAGCCCGAGGAAGGCGACCGGGCCGCAGAAGGCGGTCGCCGCGCCCGCCAGCAGCGAGGTGCCGAGCAGCGCCAGATCGCGGCTGCGCCGAACGTTCAGCCCCATGGTGCGGGCGTAGTCCTCGCCGAGCAGCAGCGCATTCAGGCGCTTGGCGGTCAGCAGGGCGGCCAGCAGACCCCCGCCGATCACGGGCAGCATCACCCTGAGGTCGGGCCAGGTCGTGGCGCTGAAACTGCCCAGACCCCACATGACGAACTGCTGGGCGCGTTCGGGCTGGGCGTACACCAGCATCACGCTGACCGCCGCCGTGGCTGCCGAGCCGATCATGACGCCGATGACGAGCAGGGTGACGGCCGACCGCACCCACCGTGAGAGCAGCAGTACGAGGGCCAGTACGCACGCGGCGCCGAGGGATGCGGCCAGCACCACGCCCAGGCGTCCCAGCCCGGCAAGGTTCCCGGTGAAGCTGCCGGCCACCCCGCCGGTACCGACCACGACAGCGGCGACTCCCATGCTGGCGCCCGAACTCACCCCGAGGGAGAACGGGTCGGCCAGCGCGTTGCGGAACAGCGTCTGCATCTGTACGCCGGCGACGGCGAGGGCGGCTCCGACGGCAGTGGCGGTCAGCGCGCGCGGCAGCCGCACCTCCTCGACGATCACGGCCCACCTCGGGTCGGCACTGGTACCGCCGAACAGGACGCGTACCACCTCCGCGAGCGGCACCTGGTGCGAGCCGGTCGCGATGGTGAGCACGAACAGCGCGGCCGTGCCGGCCGCGAGCGCGCCGACGACTGCGAGGCGCCTGCGCCGTCCGGGCCGCGGCGCGTCCGGAGTCTCGTCCGGGGCACGGGCCGGCGTGGCGGCCGCGGTGACGATCGTCCGGGTCGTCACGCCTTGGGGACCTTGGTGTAGAAGGTGAAGGCATGGCCCTGGGCCTGGTCGGGGTGGAGCAGGGCGTAGAGGTCGGCGAGGACCAGGTCCGGGCGCAGCACGCCGCGTTCGAAGTAATCGTTGCCGCCGCCGGGGCCCAGCGCCTTGGTGTTCGTCCAGACCTCACCGGCGGTGACGGCCTTCAGTTCGCCGTACCGGCTGTCGGCCTTCACCGCGTCGGCGGTGGTCTTCCACTGCTGGCCGACCAGCCATACGGGTGCCTCGCCGCCCTTGGCGTAAACGGCCTCGAAGTTCAGCTGGAGGTTGCCGGTGCCGGGTTCGTCCGCCCACGGGTAGGCGCCGCCGGCATCCTTGATCAGCTTGCCGGCGTAACTACCGCCCGGAGCCATGTTCCAGGTGCCCTGGTACATGGTGCCGGGCAGCACCTGGACGGGCTTGCCCGCCTTGACCGTCTCGGCGGCCTTGGTGGCGACCTTCTGGTAGTCGCCCTCGATGGTCTCGAAGACCTCGCCCGCGCGCTTCTCCGCCCCGGTGAGCGCGGCCATCGCCTTGACCCACTCGGCGCGGCCGAGCGGGCTTGATTCCAGCCACTCGGCGTTGGCGACGACGGCGATGCCGGCCTGGCGCAGCTTGGGGTACTGGGGATCGTCGGTGCCCTGGGTCATCAGCACGTCCGGCTTGGCGCCGATGACCGTCTCGGCGTTGAGGGTGCGGTCCTTCGCGTACTCGATGACCTTGCCAGCCTTCACCCGCTCGATCACCTCGGCCGAGCTGATGTTGGAGGTGTTTGCCACACCGGTCAGCACGTCCAGGGTGCCGGTCTCAGTCAGCAGGGGCAGGTGCGTGGTCGAGGCCGAGTACAGGCTCTTGACGGGGGTGGTGATCTGCGGGGCGCCCGCCAGGTCGTCGGTCAGCTTGGGCTTGGGGGCACCGCACTTGACCAGGACGTACGACTCGGGCTTGCCCTTGGGGTACGGCTCGTTGACGGTGAGCACCTGGTAGCTCTTCTCGTACCGGAGCGTGAAGTTCTTGGCGTGCTTCACCGCCGACTTGGCCGGGAAGTAGTCCTTGCCCGGGTCGAAATCGGTGATGCAGCCGTCACCCGTCGCCGCGGCCTTGGAGTCGGCGGGCCGGTCCGCGCCGCCGTCACCGCACGCGGTGAGTGCGAGCGCGAGGGCGAGAAGCGCCGCCGCGGCGGCTGGACGGCGGCTGGGCGTGGCTGGTCGTACGGACAAGGTGACTCCTGGTGACATGCGTAGAGAAACGCGCACCGGCGACCGGCGCGCGTGATGCGGCTGTACGGGAGGGGAACTCCGCAGCGGGAGAAGGCTCTTCAGAGTCCGAGGGAGCGGGCCCGGGAATCAGGCCGGCCCGGCCGGCTCCCATGGGCAACCGGCAGCGCAAAGATCACACACGTACGCAGGCACACGAGTGCCACCGCCTCTCCTGGGGAAATCCGCCCCGTACATCGAGGTGCGACGGCGTGAGTCTCCTGACTCGGGATCAATGCTTCTCCGGCCTTCCCACCCCTTGACGGGCGGTGGCCATGGCGGAGTCGCTCCCCCTACACAGTGGCGGTACCGTGCCGGAATCTCACCGGCTTCCTCGTTCCGCCGTCGCTTGACGGACCGAAGCATCCCAGAAGCCGATACGCCGACGCCAGCCCCACAACTGTGCGACGAACCACAACAGGGCTCACTCTGACGAGAGTCGGCTGACGGTCCTGGAAGGCCCGATGGTCGCGCGGGCATGAAGGCTGCGCGGCTGGAACGTCAGGCGGTGCCGGCGCGGTACCGGAAGCAGCCCGGCGGTGAAGTGCCGTTGAGGCACGTCGAGGGCGCGTCGTATCCCTGGGGCCTGTGGCAGTGCGTCCGCACGACTGGCGGGTATTGGTCACTGCTCAAGGTAGACAAGTTTGTCGGGATCTAGAGCCAGTCTCGACGCTTGAAGATGAGGTACAAACTAACGCAAACCACCGCCATTAGCCTACCTTGCCGCGTCCCGGCTTGTCCTGCAGGACCTCCACGGGGCCTCGGCCCAGACCCTTGCGCTGCTATTCGGGCTGAACGGCGCTGGAGTGGGCGACAGCGGGCAGCTCAACGGACGATTGCGATACTGGAGTTTGGACCTGATGGCCGGAAGACCCGGGACGGAAGCCCGAGGTGAGCCGCCTGAATTCGGCCACTTCCGCAGGCGCGCTGCGGCGCCGGGCCACAACCTGAGATTGCAGTCGAAAAACTGACCATGTGATGATCCTTTTCGTGACGATGAACGGGGAGAGCCGCGGGGGAGCGAACCCGCAGCCTAGGCAGCCCATGCGGCTGGCCGATCTGGCTGACGCGGTTATGGCGCCCACCGTGACGGAAGCGAAGGCCACGGCGCCCGTCGACGACCGGGAAGTCGCGGCGCGGCGCCGGGAGTTCGCGGTGCTGCTGGGTGAGTTCCGGCGTACGGCGGTGCTGGTGCCGATCGACCTGTACGGCAGCCTGTGGACGGCCGAGCAGGGCGGGGTCCGGTGGATCTGCGCGTTCTCGGACGAGGAGGCGCTGGCGAGGTTCGCGGCCGCGCAGGGTGACGCGGGGCGGGAATGGGAGTACCACTCGGTGTTCGGGGCGCGGCTGTTGGACGTGATGGTGCCGATGCTGGGGGTGCCCGCGGGAGTGGCGCTCGATGCCGGCAGTGCCGACGGGATGCTGTTCCCGCCGGTTGCGGGCGTGGTGCCGGACTCGGCAGTGGTGGACCTGGACCTCGGGGGTGAGCGGTGAGCGGTTCTGATTCGGATCTGGATGTTCCTCCGGAGGCGCTGAAGCTGATAGCGAGCGGCATCGACAAGGCGCACGGCGAGCTGAAGGACCTCGGCATGATCGGCCAGGCGTCCACCGGGCGCGGCTTCTCGGATCTGTCGCTGTCCGGGATGCAGTTGGGCCACGAGAGCCTGGCGTCGGGGTTCAAGACGTTCTGCGAGCGCTGGGAGTGGGGCGTGCGCGGGCTGATGATGCGCGGCAACGGCTTCGCGAAGGCCGTCGGCCTGTCGGCGGGCGCGATCAGCGAGCAGGAGCAGTACATCAAGGACACCTTCAAGATCGCGGTGAACGGGATCAACGGCAACCCGCATCTGTCGGAGGACGAGGTCAAGGCCAAGGACTGGGACGAGATCCGGGACCAGCACGCGTGGGACGGGGCGGACTGGAGCGGCGAGTCGTTCTCCGAGGCCCAGGAAGAGGTCGAGCAGACCTGGCGCGACACCGGCTACGACGTCGAGGACGGGCTGCTGGACGCGATGCAGAACCAGGGCGTGTTCGGCGAGAAGGAACGCGCGCTGATGGACGAGAAGCTGCGCGAGACGCTGGAGCCGACGCAGGAAGCGGTGGACCGGGCGAAGCAGCCGGTGTGGGGGAGCGAGTAAGTGGTGGACTTCGGGGGGCTTGTCGACAAGGGCCTCGGCAAGCTCGAAGACGGATGGGACGCCGGCAAGAAGCTGGTCGGTGAGGGCGTCGACAAGGCCACGGACGTCGTCGGCGGCGGTCTGGAGTACGTCGGTGCCGAGGACTGGGCGGATTCGGTCGAGGACTGGGGCGACCGTACGGCGTCCTCGCTGGGCGCCAAGGTCGGCGAGCAGCAGCTCGGGCAGACCGAGGAGGCCAACGAGCTGATCCACGGCAACGTCGGTGACATCAACGCCAGCGTCAAGAACCTGCGGGACTTCAAGAGCGCCTTCGACTCGGTGGGCCAGGGTATGAAGGGCCTGGACTCCAGTCACTGGAAGGGCGCGGCGGCCGATGCCTTCCGGGAGAAGTTCCAGACGCTGCCCACGGACTGGCTGCACGCGGCGGACGCCTTCGAGGGCGCGGCCAAGGCCCTGGAGACGTACGCCACGACGGTGACGTGGGCGCAGGGCAGGGCGAAGGAGGCCATCGACCTCTACAAGCAGGGCCAGGAGGCCTCCAAGAACGCGGCCGACGCCTACAAGAAGAAGGTGGCCGCCTACGAGGACGCGCGCACCGGCGACAATCCGCTACCCAGGCCCGAGTGCCCGGCCGATCCGGGTGGCGCGGTCCGGGACCGGGCGCAGGAGATCCTGGACGACGCCCGCCGCCAGCGCAACGAGGCGGCCGACACGGCGAACAAGGCGGTGACCGCCGCGCTGGCGCACGCACCGGCGATGCCGTCGGCCACCGACCGGGCCAAGCTCGACTTCGTCGACTGGGGCGTGGGCCAGGGCGTGGAGATGCTGCACCTGAGCGGCGGTGTCGTCAAGGGCGTCGTGGGCATCACCAACTTCGTCCGCTCGGTGGACCCGCTCGACCCGTACAACATCACCCACCCCGCCGAGTACTACAAGAACTTGAACATGACCCTGGCCGGGCTGGCGTCCACTGCGGCGCATCCGGACCGGGCACTGAAGAGCGCGTGGGAAGCGGCCAAGGGCGACCCGAGCGAATTCATCGGCCGGCTCATTCCCGAACTCATCGGCACCAAGGGCGCCGGCGGCATCAAGACCATCGCCACCGCCGGTTTGAAGAACAGCATCAAGCACGGTGCGGACGACGCCGCCCGAAGCGCCGCCCGCAAGGGCGCGGACGAACCGGCCAGGTCCTCGCGTACGGAAGACGCGGTCGAGAACGGGCCGACCGACCCGATCGACCTGGCGACCGGCGTGATGTACCTGCCGCAGCGGGACATCGTGCTTCCCGGTGTCCTGCCGCTGGTCTTCCGCCGCCGGGCGGCGTCCGACTACCGGGCGGGCCGCTGGTTCGGCCCGTCCTGGTCGTCCACCGCCGACCAGCGCCTGGAGATCGACTCCGAAGGAGTCGTCTTCGTGTGTGACGACGGTCTGCTGCTGGCCTACCCGCACCCGGCGCCGGGTGTTCCCGTCCTGCCCAGTCACGGCCCGCGCTGGCCGCTGGACCGTGCCGGGGACGACTACACCGTCAGCGACCCTGAGACCGGCCGGGTCCGGCACTTCACGGCCGGCCCTGGGGGTCTCGCCCCACTCGCGCAGATCGATGACCGGCACGGGAACTGGATCGCCTTCGAGTACGACACCGAAGGCAGCCCCACCCGCATCGTCCACAGTGCCGGATACCGACTCGACCTGACGACGAGCGCAGGCCGCATCACCGCCCTGCACCTGGCCGGCGGCGCACCGGACGGCAGTGCCCAGGAGATCCGCCGCTACGGCTACGACGGCGGAAACCTGACCGAGGTGATCAACTCCTCCGGCAAGCCGCTGCGTTTCGCCTACGACGACCGGGCCCGGGTCACGTCGTGGACCGACACCAACGGCAGCCGCTACGACTACGTCTATGACGACCGGGACCGGTGCACGGCTCAGGGCGGCGTCGAAGGCCACCTCTCCGTGCGCATCGACTACGACGGCACCGACCCCGAAACCGGACTGCGCGTCACCACCACGACCACGGGTGGCGGAGCCGTCCACCGGTACGTCGTCAACGGGGCCCACCAGATCGTCCAGGAGGTCAACCCCCTCGGTGCGGTCACCCGATACGAACGCGACCGGTACAACCGGCTCCTCAGCCGGACCGACGCCCTCGGCCGGACCCACCGCTTCTCGTACGACTTCCTCGGCCGACTCACCGGGACGGTGCGCCCCGACGGCTGCGAGTCGACGGCGGAGTACAACGAGCTCGGGCTCCCGACCCGGGTGGTCAACCCCGACCGGACGACCATCCGCCAGGAGTACGACGCGCGGGGCAACCGCACCAGCGTGACCGATCCGTCCGGGGCCGTCACCCGCTACACGTACGACGAGGCGGGGCGCCTGACGGGCATCACCGATGCCCTGGGCCACACGAGCCGCATCAGCAGCAACGCGGCCGGTCTCCCGGTCGAGATCACGGATCCGCTCGGGGCGACCACTCGCCTCACCAGGGACCCGTTCGGTCGCACATCCGTCCTCACCGATCCCCTGGGCAACACGACCCGCCTCTTCTGGACACCGGAGGGCAGGCTCGCCCGCCGGATCGAAGCGGACGGCAGCGAGGAGTCGTGGACCTACGACGGCGAGGGCAACTGCCTCACCCACACGAACGCCGTCGGCGCCGTCTCCCGCTTCGAGTACACGCACTTCGACCTCGTGGTCGCCCGCACGGGCACCGACGGCATGCGCTACGCGTTCACGTACGACCACGAGCTCCAGCTGGTCCAGGTGCGCAACGCGCAGGGAGCCACCTGGGACTATGAGTACGACGCCGCGGGGTGCCTCGTATCCGAGACCGACTTCGACGGCCGGCCTCTGACCTACGAGCGGGACGCGGTCGGCCGGATCACGGCCCGTACCGACGCGCTCGGCCAGACCCTGCGCTACGCATGGGACGACCTCGACCGCATCGTCACCAAGGACGCCGACGGAGCCGTCTCCACGTTCGCGTACGACTTCTCCGGCCGGCTCGCGGAGGCCGTCAACGCGGACGCCCGGGTTGCCTACCTCCGCGATCGGAACGGTCACCTCCGGTCCGAGACCGTCGACGGCCGTACGGTGCAGTACACGTACGACGAACTCGGCCGACGCATCGGCCGTACCACTCCGGCGGGGGCGGTGAGCGCCTGGGCCTACGACCCTGCGGGCCGCCGCTCCCTGCTGACGACCGCCGGTCGCACCCTCACCTTCGACCATGACGTGGCGGGCCGGGAGATCGCGCGTCATGTCGGCGAGGTCACCCTCACGTCCGAGTTCGACCAGCGCGGCCGTCTCAGCAGCCAGCAGGTCACCGGCGCGGGCCGAAGCATCCAGCGGCGGGACTACGCCTACCGTGCCGACGGGAACCTCATCGGCATCCATGATGAGCTGTCGGGCCCGCAGACGTTCCAGCTCGACCCGGGGGGCCGCGTCACCGCCGTCCGGGCAGCCGACTGGACCGAGCGGTACGCCTATGACGAGTCGGGCAACCAGACCGAGGCCTCCTGGCCGGCCTCGCACCCCGGCCAGGAAGCCACGGGTACCCGGGACTACTCCGGTACGACCCTCACCCGGGCCGGCAAGGTCCGCTACGAGTACGACGCACTGGGCCGCACCACCCTGCGCCAGGTGACGCGGCTCTCCCGGAAGCCCGACACCTGGCACTACACATGGGACGCCGACAACCGCCTCACGGCGGTCACCACCCCCGACGGAACGCGTTGGCGGTACTCCTACGACGCGCTGGGCCGCCGCACCGCCAAGCGCCGCCTCGCCGACGACGGCACGACCGTGGTGGAGCAGATCACCTTCACGTGGGACGGTGACACGCTCTGCGAGCAGTCCATCGAAGATTCAGGGCACGGCGATCGCATCGCCCTCTCCTGGGACCACCACGGTCTGCGCCCCCTCACCCAGACGGAACGCCGGTTCACCGCGGACGCACCCCAGGCGGCGGTCGACGAGCGTTTCTTCTCCATCGTCACCGACCTGGTGGGCGCCCCGAGGGAGCTCGTCGACGAGTCGGGCCGACTGGCGTGGCACACGCGCACCACCGTGTGGGGAACGACGACGTGGGCGGCGTCGAGCACGGCCTACACGCCGATCCGCTTCCCCGGACAGTACTTCGATCCCGAGACCGGGCTGCACTACAACTACTTCCGCTATTACGACCCGGAATCGGGACGCTACGCGTCCCCGGACCCGCTCGGGATATCTCCGGCGCCGAATCCCACGACGTACGTCAGAAATCCGCACAGGCTGGCGGACCCGATGGGGCTGTTTTCGTGTACGGACGTCATGGACTACATGGAGGACAATGCGATCCCGGCGGGCGATCCCGTCACGCACGGCCCGACGGCAACACTGATCGGGTCCGACGGGCCGAGCACGCGCAACTTCCAGAACGTCCTGAACGCCGGCGAACACGACGTCGTGGCCCATGGCAGCAGGAGCGGGTTCCTGGAAATGCCCCATGGTGACGTCAATGCAGGCCAGCTCGTGGACGCCGTGAGGAACAACCCCCACTACAATGGTGGGCCTCTGAGGCTCATGGTGTGCCACTCGGGTTCGGACGCCGCATGGACCGCCCAGCGGATAGCCAACGAGCTCGGAACCACGGTGAGGGCGCCGACGGACAGGGCCGGAACGAACCCGCTCCTGGGGCCCGGGCAGGTGCCACAGGTTGACAACGGCGGCTACTGGAGGGTGTTCCTCCCGATGCTTGAAGGGTAGACCCTGATGGAAATGGTCGGCTTTTATCGTGAAATGCAGCCTGAACCTCAGGGTGTCTTTCACGAGTCCATTCGAGACAAGGTGAGAAGCGAGGCTCCGTACCCCAAGGCGGAGATCAAGAAGTACCTCGAATCCGGCTACCCCATCTTCGACATCATGGAAACGACGCGGGACGTCATCGGAGGATCGTTCACGGTGGCCGGCGGTTCCTCTTTGCTGTCCGACGGGCGGTTCGTCTGGCGTGCCGATCTCCCCAAGTACGTCGACACGTACAACCTCGAACTGCCGGGAGAGTTCCTCTCCTTCGCCGCCGAGCATGCGTTTTCCGTACCTGCCGCGAGCCACGAGACGCTGCTCGGCATCTCCGTGGCAGCCGGGCGGGCGCTCGGCTTCCGCGTGGACACCGGCGCCGCGCCCGGCGACGGTACGTGATCGGACGAGTTCGCCGTCCAAGCGGACCGGGACGCCGGTGATAGCACTTCTTGAAGATGACGTAGAGGCTGACGCTGACCACCGCCATCAGGACGATCGCGAAGGGGTAGCCGCCTGCCCACTTCAACTCCGGCATTTCCTCGAAGTTCAAGCCGTAGATGGTGCCGACCAGGGTGGGGGCGAAGAGGATGGCGGCCCAGGCGGAAATCTTCTTGAAGCCGTCGCCCTCACACCGCTGACCTGCGAAAATCGTCTGTACAGGCGGTCCGAAGGTACTTCGCCGCTAGCAGGGAGCGTGATCCAGGTAGCAAGTCGTGCAACGCAACGTAGTGGGCGAGTGGCGCGTGCACGAGTCGGTTTGTCGGATGGATCGACCCAGCGCCGAGGAAGTCATGAAGCAGGTAGGTCTGATCCACTGATAGAACCGGCGAAACCAGCAGAGGCGAGTGCATCCAGAACCCACACGCCCCTTCACTTGGTAAGCCCCCGGCGGCCGTCGTGATGTTTCCTTGCCGACGGCCGCTGCGTTCTCTATGCCTCGCTTCGCCTCCCGCAACATCTCTTGAACTTGCGTCCGGTCCTAGGAGCGCAGACGCATGGGCCGTTGCGGCTGGGTTGTGCCACTGTCAATGCGACAGTGGCGCCGACCGCCTTTCCCAACGCAATGGCTCGCACCAGGTAGGACGGATCGTCGGCTGCCATGCCTTGGAGGTTCCTGCCGAGCACCACGACCAGGGAACCTTCGCGGGCCCTCTCGTACCACTGAGGGAGGAAGCTCAAGGGTGCGCGGCCGAGGATCACACCGGCCGGTCCCGTGATGGTCAGGAAGGCGCCGTTCAAGTGGGCTCGAATGCAGTCGACATCGGCGATGTCGCGCAGGTCCACTGGCTTACCGCTAGCCTTGACGATCAAGGGCTGCAGATCCACGAAGCCGACGCCGCGGAAGAGTTCCAGCAGTACGTCACGAAGCTTGCCGTCCTGTCTGTCGATTCCCAAGCCGCCGTAGCAGTCAATGATCACTCCGGCTGTGTCCCCTCCGAAGAGGATGCACTCGATTTCGAAGTTCTCCTGGGGTTCTTCGTGGACCTGGTCTTTGATCTCGATGACATCCGACGTCACGCAGTGGGAGTGAGCCAGGCGCACCCGAACGGTGTCTGTTTCCCCAGTGCGCAGCAGGAGCAGCTCCGCGTCCCCGGTCTCCTCGATCGGCAGGTTGCAAGCGAAGCACCAATTTCGGGTGTTTCGGAGGCTAGAGGCCAGAGACTCCAGGTCGACGCCGCGTAGCTCTCGGCGGATGCTGTCCGCAATGTTGATCCTCCGCCCGACGGTCGGGACCGTCGGCACGGTGCCGTGGCCGTCCTCCGCCTGATTGCGCGCCAATGCCCACACGGCGGCGAAGATGCGTCGGTCGATCCGCTGACCTGCTCCCACGAGTTCCGACATGGGCGGGTCTTCCTCGTCAGGCGCGACGGCGTGGTGCAGTTGCACCAGAAACAGCAGGGATTCGCCGGCCTCGGACCACTGGCCCAGCCGCTGGTGGACGGCAAAGGCGTCGCGTGCCAGATCTCGAGAGTCTGTCATGTCGCCCAGGGCCATACGCGAACGGGCGAGGTTCTGCAGGAAGGACGCTCGCAAGGCGTGATCCGCCAGCTCATCGGCGATGGTCAAGGCCATGCCGAATTCCTCGGCTGCCTCCTCGTGGTGCCCATTCCTGGCAAGGTGGGAGGCGATGTTGGAGTGTAGGGCCGCTTTGGCTGTGCGCATTCCCAGCTGATCGGCCAGCGGAATGAGCTGGCGACCATCTTCGATGGCCTCGGTAGCGTCCTCACCGTTGAGGCGGCAGGTGACCATCATGCTGCGGGCGGTGAGAAGCACATGTAGATCTTTGCGCGCAAAGGCGATCTCTGCCGCTGCCTGGTATTCCTCCAAGGCCTCCGGCCATGATTTCTGCCGGGCGTGCAGGTTGCCCAGCGCCAGGCGGCACTGCATGATTCCGGACTGATGCCGGGCGTCCTCGCAATAGGCGAGTGCCCGAGTGATCGCCGACGCCGCCTCCGCAGGCAGGCCGCGGCGGGAGTAGAGGACACCGATGGATCGATAAGCCTGGGCCCGGGTTTCGGGGGATGCCCCGTCGGACATCACCGACAGGACGGTTTGCAGGACCCGTGCGCCTTCCTGCCACCGTCCGGCGGCCACCAAGGCCTCGCCCAGAGCGGCCCTGGCCTGGGCCAGTCCACCGACCTCGTCGGTATCCTCCATCAGGCGAACCGCCCGGTCCAGGAGTGACACAGCCTCGTCGTTCCGCCCCTGGAGCCGGTAGTAGTTGGCCTGTCGCTCGTGGACTTGTGCCAGTACTAGCGGGCTGCCGGTCGCCTGAGCCATGTTCTGGGCGTCGGCGAAATATGCCTCGGCCTCTTCCTGCCGGCCCACACCGCCCGAGTAGGACCCGAGGTAGGCGAAGGCGATCGCGCCTCGCTCGATGTCGCCGATCTCCTCGGCGAGGTGAGCGCACTCGCTGAGATACTGGGCTGCCTCCTGGATCTGTCCCGCTTCGGCAGCCTCCGTGCCGAGCAGATGAAGCGTCCGGACTTGGCCGCGTACGTCTCCCGTCCTCCGATAGATGTCCAGCGCGGCCTCAAGTGGATTCTCAGGGGCCGAGGACGGCCGGTCTGTCGGAAGGACCGATGCGAGCCTGAGCATGGCTGTGGCTTCCCACTCTGGGTTTCCCACAGCCCGTGCCCGTTCGATGTCGCGGCAGGCTTCCAGCGCGGCCTCCGCGGCGCTCCGTGTGCGCAGAATCGTGCCGAACTCGCTTCGGATGAAGGGTGGTTCCCCGATACGCTGCGACACGCGCCTGCTGTTGCGAAAGTAGTGGTCGGAACGGCGGATCTTGCCGACGAGTCGATACGCGGTGCCCAGGTCCCTGAGAGCCCTTGCGAGGACTGCGCTGTCCTCGACCAGTCTCCAGAAGCCGAGGCCTTGTCGGAGCAGTGGAATGGCTTCTTGAGCACGCCCCAGGTTGATCAGAAGTCCGGCGAGCCCAAGCTGGGCAAGGAAGGCGAGATAGGGATCCTGAGCGTCGTAGGCCGTACGTGCGCAGCGTTCGTAGAAGTCGGCCGCCGCCGCGGTATCCCCGAGGTGCGCTGCGGCTGTCCCGAGGTTGTGCAGCGCCGTGGCTTGCCAGTTCTGTGTAGAGGATGCGGAACCGGCGTCGAGTACGAACTGGTAGACGCGCGCAACGTCCTTCCAGTGACTGCCGTGGCGCAGCCATGGAGTGATCTCTCCTGCTAGCACGACGAGGGGGTTCCAGAGGCGATGCTGATGGGCAAGTCCCGTCATCGCGACGGCTCCAGGCCGGTCGGCCTCCAACAAGCGAAGAGCTGACGCATTGCTGTCAGCGGGAAGGCTTGCCGCTTCATCCACGAAGCCGATCGCATGGGTTGCCGAGCGGGACCTGTATGCGAGCAGGAAGCAGGTCTGGCTGATCACGGCCTCGCGGCGCCCCTGGACGGCCGTGGTCGACTGAAGGCGCGCGAATCTATGCAGGACCTCGTGGAACATGTACCGCTCATCGCCGACATGCTCGATGAGGCTGAGCTCGAACAGTGAGTCGAGCAGCTGGGCGGCGCGCCTTACGGCTGAGTCATCGATGTCTGACATAGAGGTGACCAGTGCCGCGGCAGCCACATCAGGGGTGATGGAGATGTGAGGCAGCATGCCGAGAGACTCGAGCAGCGTCGCCTGATCGGGGTTCAGAGCCGCGAAGCTTCGCTCGATGACCGGTTCGAGAGCCGTCTGGCCTGTAGTCAATGCCTGAAGTCCGTGGTCCGGGCTGGCAATCTCCAGAAGGTACTCATCCACGTTCATCCGGGGGCGGCGCGTCAGGTGGGCGGCCGCGATGTGCAACGCCAGCGGATGGCCGCCGCATGCGTCTGCCAGCGAATTGGTCTGCTGGTCGGACAACCTGGGCGAGTCCGTGACAGCCTCGATCAGTTCGCGGCTTTGTTCCACCGACAGGGGACCGAGCTCAATGAAGTGGACCAGGCCGGTCAGCCCGCTCAGTTTCGCGCGACTGGTGCATACCACAGCGAAGGGGCCATCCATGCCAAGCAGTTCGAGGAGTGCCGCCTCTGATGGGACGTCGTCGATGAAGATCAGGACCTGCAGCTGGGTCAGTGTGGCGCGCAAGAGGGCCGCCTGTTGCTGTCGGTCCTCTGGCAGAGCCTCGCCGGGCCGCCGGATCGCGCGCAACAGTTCTGGAACAAGATCGTTGCTGCTGTCGCCGGGCAAGGTCGGTGACAGGTCGACGTGGTGTTGACCGTCAGGAAACTTCGTTGCGCTGAGCCGCCCGAGGTGGAGCGCGAGAGCGCTCTTCCCGATTCCCGGCGGGCCGGTGACCACTACGAAGCGCCTGTCCGAAGCTCCCTCCGCCGCCAGTTGGTGCAATCCTTGACGAATTTCTGCCTCACGCCCGATGAGAGAGCGCAGTTCCTTGGGCAGCCCTACTGGTGCGCTTGCGGCAGGGCCTGCTTCGTGGATGCAGCCCTCCGCAAGTGCATCCTGCAGCGTCGAGAGCACATCGCCGGACGTGACGGCGTGGGCGTAGGTCCGGCGCAGGCCTGGCCGGTCGTCGAGGAGGCGGCAGATCTTCTCGTAGTGCCAGACTGCCCAGCCCTTCAGTGGCAGGCCTAGCTTCTGCACCTCCTGTGCGATCGCCTCTTCGACGCGGTCAATCCCACCGGAGCGGGGGCTGGAAGACAGCACTACGTTCGTTGTGAAAAGGATGTACTCGGGCATCCTTCCGTTCAGGGCTCTGCCTGACTGGGGGTTGCCCCATGCCCTCAGTTCGGCAGTGATGTGCCTGATGAGCCACTTGCCATCGTCGCCGGCCCCTTCCGGCCGTTGGCGAAACTTGGCCTGCAACACCCCATATCCCCGCCAGGGGGCGTCTGCCGAAGGAAACTCGTGCAGGCCGTCAAAGGAGGCTTCGCGCCCGCCGTCGGGGCCGTCGCCGAATACTTCTACCCCAGGCCCGAGCACGTGCAATGCCAGAGCCTGGCTTAAGTGCTCGAAGTCGCGAGGGCCGAGCTTGGTGAGGTCATAGTCCACGGCTTCATGCTGTCCTACCCCACTGACAACGGTGCTGCGGCTGAGCAACTGCCACCCGTGCCGTGTCACGACGTTGGGTCGGCATCACGGGCGGATGCTTGGGAGTCTGGGGCTCGAATGATTTCGATGGCTGCATGTTTGGGAAGGCAGCTAGGACTTTTCCGACAGAGTTCACGCCAAGTCCGCCACGAGCAGGTCGAGTGTGGCTTCCTCGTGCAGGGCTATGCCGAGCGCGGCCATGGCTGGGGCGAGGCTCGGATCCCAGTCCGCGGTGGTCGGTGGGCCGGTGAGCGGGTGCTGTGGGACATTGCGGGCTTGGGTGCGCGCGGCGAGCTGCTCGTAGTCTTCGGCGCCCATCCGCCATGGCTCGGCGCCATAGCGGTGGACCACGCGGTTGGCCAGGGCTATGCCCGGCCAGTCGAAGTCGCCGTGGTAAGCGAAGCGGCAGCCGGTGGCGGCGAGGGCATCGAGGAGGGTGAGGACCACCGTCGCGGCACTCCCCGAGGTGCACACCAGAGGTTGTGCGCAGGCAGCGTCGGCTGCGGCCTCCACCACGCGTGGGTTCTCACAGATGCGGATGAGGGTGCCAGCCGGCAGCGAGAGCTGCAGCGCGTGCAAGTCGCGCAGGGTGAGGTGGGTCTCCACGTGATGGACCGCTCGTTCGTACAGGGAGCGTTCCCGCCAGCCTCCGCCGTCGGGGCGCAAACCGTAGGCGAGTACCGTGCTGGAGACCTCGTCCGGCGTGACGGATGCGAGCCGCCACAAGGCGCGGCGTCCGGCTGCGTCGTCGGGGAGCTCGGTGTCGTGGGCGAGGGCTATGCCCCGTTGGACAAGGCGCGCGAGCCAGGTCCCGTCGTCCAGGCCGTGGGCCGATCCGGTTGCTTCGGCGGCGAGGTCCCCCCGCCCCCACGCGCTGGCCCGCCCGGGACCGAAGAGCAGGGTGAGGACGTGGACCGCCTGTTGGAGGGTACGAACCGCTGTTGCGGGTGTTACACCGTTGGGTACGCCCGTGCGGCGCAGCCCGTCGTACCATCGCCAGGCCCAATCCTCGTTGGTGAGTTGGCATCGCTCCAGGGATGAGGCGAGTGAGGACCACACCTGATCGCGCCGTGCCTGGGCCTGCGTCCGAGCGGCGCGGCGATCGGTGAGCGTCGGTCCGAGTTCCTGGAGTACGTCCCTGAGACCGAGGCCGGCGGCCGAGGACCGCAGCCGGGTGTCGAGTGAGTCGAGCTGCACCGTCGCGGCGGCCCCCGTGATTGGCTTACCGAGCAGGAGCGACAGGTCGTTCCTCTCCTGTACTTCCAGTCTGGACAGCCGCACCGAGCCGGTGGCCCGGAGGCCGTTGCCCTCCAGGCGCTTGCGCGCCGATTCCCAGAGCCGAACGAGGCCGGGCCCGGCCAGCCAGTCGTGTGTGGCGGCGGGGAGCCGGCTCATACGGACACCAGGCGCCGGTGTCGGCCGTTCCAGGTGTAGTGCAAGGTGGCGACCCCGCGGGCGTGCGGGTCGCGGAGGCACTCGTAGATGTGCAGGGAGGGCACCTCGGGCCAATTGCCCATGAGCCTCTCGCTGGTGAGTACGAAGTCGAGGTCGAGGTCGACGAGAATGCGGCCAAGCCTGCCATGGGTGGGTTCGTCGACCTTGGCGAAGGCGTCGTCCAGGAGGATCAGCCGGGGAGCGTGCGGTGCGGACTCGCCGAGGGTCGTGAAGTGGGCGGCGGCTGCAGCGAAGAGCACGAGGTAGGAAAGCACGCGTTGTTCGCCCTGGCTGAGTCCGGTGCGTCCGGTGAGCTTGCGTTTGCGGCCGGGGACGGCGTCCTCGACCACGAAGGTGTGGAAGCGGAACCAGTCGCGGTAGTCCAGTGCAGTGCGCAAGTGGGCGGCGTACCCGGCTGACGGATCGGTCCGGCGGGCATCCTCGATCCGGCGCTGCAGCACCTCGCGGAGCTGCTCGCCCTGCTCACGGGTGCGCAGGCTCGAAGGACTGCGCAGTAGTTCGACGGCTGCCCGCACGTCGGAGTCGACGTCCTCGTCCAGCTTCCACTGCAGCTCCACGCCGAGGCCGTGTGAGGTCCGCACGGTCTTCAGAGTGTCGTTCAGGGCGGAGACGAGGCTGGCGGCGGTGACGACCTGCGTAGACAAGTGGTCACCGAGTTCGCCGGTGAGGAAGCGCTGGAAGACCTCGCTCTCACGCTCGGTGAGCCGTCCGCGGGCTTCGGCGGCCCGGTCAGCGATGCGTTCACCGACGACGGCGACGTCATGGGGACCGTGGTCATCGACCAGACGGCAGATCTTGATCCCGGTGAGTTCCTCGAGTTGCGCGTCATACCCGCCGGCCAACTGGTCGCGCAGTGCCGTGTGCCCCTTGAGGAGTGCGCTGTCCGAAACCTCCTTCCTCGAACGGTCGAGGCCGCCCCGCACTGCATCGGCCAGCTCGCGCAGGGACCGGATGCGGTCACGGACGTCCGCGCCGGGGTCGTCCAACAGCAGTGCGGGCAGGGAAGAACGGTCCAGCCCGGCGCCACGGATCACCTCCGGACGACCGACTGCACCGCGGAGGGTGCTTCCCGCGGTGATGACAGCCGTCTGCTGTTTCAGCAGCAATTCGCGACTTCGCTTCTCGTCCTCCTCCGCGCGGACCCTATGGTCACGGAGGTCGTCATGTCCCCGTTGGGCTCCCGGCAGCGCCTCCGTGGCGGCCGCGATGCGCTGCTTGGTTTCCTCTTCGCGGGCGAGGATCTCCTCTTCGGAGGAGCCGATGGCTTCTTCGCGGGTGCGGAGGTCCTGCTGGGCCCTGCGCAGTTCACCGAGTCGGACACCGTAGCCTTCCGCTGCCTCCAGGCGCTCGCGGTGGGCTCGTGCGTACCTGGTGTGATCAGCCCGGTGCCTGCCCAGCCCGTCGGCCACGCCCCGGATGGCCCGGCACATGCCTCCAATGCCGCCGAGCAGAGTTGCGAGTGCGATTCGTACGTTTTCCAAGGCGTCGGCTTCGGTGGGGAGGTCGTGGGCTGTCGCGGTTGCCTCTGCTTCGCTTCGAGCGGCCACGGCCCGGGTACGTGCCTCTTCGGCCAGGCGTGCTGCCTTTGTAGCCTTGGCAGTCAAGTTCCGCAGGTCTTTCTCCCCGGAGTCGAGCTCGTGCCAGGCGTGGGCGAGGGACTGCGGCCGAGGGAAGTCGTGTTCCGCCGACGCCAGGTCCCGGCGGATGGAGTCGAGCCCGTCGAGTTGTGCGCGGTAGTCGGACAGCAGCTTCTCCGCTTCCGCCCGCCGTACTTCCAGTTCGGTGATCTTCCGGCGTCGTGTCTCGGCTCGTACGACGGCGCCCACGTACTCGGCACCGTCCTTGCAATGGCGGCCGCGGAGGGGACCGAGGCGCCAGCTGCCGTCGTAGTACACCGAGCTGGTGGCGGCGACGTCCTGGGCCGGGGCGAGGGTGATGGCGGCCAGGAGGCGTTGGACCCGTTCGGGGGCGATGCCGCTGTCCGGAAGCGGGGTGGGGCGCAACGCGGAGGCCAGAGTCGAGCCGTCCGGCAGTACGGTCCCGGGCTGGAGCAGGACGTCTCGAGTCAGGGGATCGAGGAGGGTTCCGTCAGAAGTCACCCAGGCGTCCAGAACCCCGCTCGCTTCGAGCGCTGCCTCCAGGCCCGCCCGGTTGGTGGGGGACAGGCCGTCAGCGAAGTCCACCAGCCGGTAGAAGGGCGCTCCGGTGCTTGGATCGCGCTCGGCGGTGCGGTGGTATGGGACTGGCGGCTCCGGATCGGTTCGCCGCTCCCATTCCTCTTTCTCTCTGGTCAGGAGGTCGTGTTCCTCGGTGAGCCGGGCGACGCGCAGCGCAAGGGTGTCCCGCTGGTCGGTCAGTTGCAGACTGTACGGCTCCAGCACCGTCAGGGCGGTCCGTTTCGCCTGCGCGTCGATGTCGGGTGGCAGCACCCGCTCCGCGAAGGGGGCCTCCGACGAGGTCTCGCAGGCGACCGCCGCACGGACGGGATTCAACGGAGGGCAGTCCGGGCCGGCTACGGCCCGGACGTGCTCCAGCCAAGCCTCCACCCGACGGAGGTAGCCCCCGCTCTCCTCGGCTACCTTCTCCCGATGTCCTTCGAAGCGGCCCGCAGCATCCTCCGCCTCCCCTTCTAGCCGCTCACGCTCGGCATCCGCAACAGTTGCCCGCCCTCGCATCTCAACAACCTGCGAGACCAGGCGGACGACCTCTTGGACCCTCCGGGTTCGGTGCTTCACCACAGTGCCAGCGTCCTCAAGCTGTCCTTGCCAGGACCGCAGGGCGGATTCCGCTGCCGTGGCGTCCACGGCGATCACCTGGTGGTGCCGCACGATGTGGACTTGTGCGTCAGGTCCCGTGAGTTCCGCCGTCGAAGCTCCGGCCACATCCGTTCGGGGCAGGCCGACAGTCTCGCCGAGATGCCCTGTGGGAAGTCCCGCCTTCTCGGCCTGCACCACGAGCTCGCGGTGATCTGTACCTAGTTCGCCAAGGCGTTCACCTAGATGTGCGATGCCCTCGGCCAGGCGGTCTGCCGCCCCCTCTTCCGTGTCGTGCGCCTTGGTGAGCGCGGCGAACGACGTTCCGGCCGCTGTTTCCAGGGCGCTGACCGTGGTCCGGCGCTCGGACAGCTCTTCCAAACTCCGGTACGCGCTACTCGCACGCAGGGCGTCGAGTTCGGTCCGGGCGACCTGTTCCTCCTCGCGCAGCGCGCTCAGACGTGCTTCAGCCTCGGCTTCCCGTCCCTTCAGGGCGCCTGTCTGCTTCGATGCGTCTCCGGCCTGCAGGCGTCGCTGCGCCAGAGCGTCCAGTTCTTCGTCCACCTTCTTCGCGGTCCTGAGCAGCACTCCGGACAGATAGCCGCGGTAGTCGCCCAGGAAGGTGCGAAGGGCCCGATCGGTACGCTCCAGGCGGCCGAGTTCCTCTCGAACGGCGTCGAGGTCGTGGAGGTTGCGTGCCACTTTCTCCACTACGTCGTCGTCGAGCCCTGGCAGCGTCTCGCTCAGCAGGGAGGCGAGCCCGCCGGACTCGATCCGGTCCCCGACGGTGGGACGTCGCAGCCGATGGAGGAGCTGTGTGAGATTGCGGTACCGCGTTGCGTGGGTGATGCCGAACAGTTCACGGGCGACCCGCGAGCGGTGCTGGACGGAACGGTCCGTGATGTTCTCCGCGCCGACGGTCTCCTTGAGGCGATCGACTGGCAGGGGCCTGCCTGCCTCGGCCAGGCGGAAGTCTTCGCCGACTCGCAGAGGGGTGACGAAGAAGACCGGCACGGCCTTCTTCGTCGACTTCGATGCCCGGATCGCCGCCCCGAGGGTGAGGTATCGGTCAACACCGTCGTCCGTCGTCATGTGGAACTCGACCCACAGGTATCCGAGGCGATTCGTCTGCTCGAAGCCGTCCAGCATCAGCCAGACGAGGCTGGTTCGACCCGTACCCGTGGCGTCGAGCGCACGGGAGTCACCGTCCAGTAGGTACGGGAGCAGCATCTCCAGCGCCTTGGACTTGCCTGCGCCGTTCTTGCCGCGCAGTAGCAGTCGTCCGTCGCCGAGGTCGAATTCCTGCTCGTCGTACTGCCAGACGTTGAGGATGCCTGCGCGGTGCAGGCGGAATCGCGTGCCGGCCGAAGTGACGGATCGCTGAAGGGGGATGGAGCCGTTCGCACCCGGGGTCATAGCGGCAGCTCCTGCTGTGATTCGATGCCGGGTGTTGCTCCGGCGGGCCGGCGTTCGGTGACGTGGGTGGCGTAGCGCGCGGCCGCGGCGAGGAGTATCCAGTCGGTGCAGGCAGCGCGGGCGCCCAGCACGTCGGTCACGGAGCGGCCCTCCGGGACCGTGTCTTCGTATCCCTCGGGCAATCCGTGACCCGTGGAACGGAGCGGGCTCGCGGGAGCCACCAGCTGCATCCTGCTCAGCAGGTCCAGAGCGGCCTTCCGCAGCGAGGAGGGATCCTCCAGGTAGTCGCGTTGCCAGTTGCCGCGCTGCCCGTACTCGTGGATGAGCTCGGCCAGCAGCTCATCCACCAAGCCGTCCGGAACGGCGACCCCGATGACGAGCTGTCCTCCCGTTGCCGGGTGTCCTGGCTCGGCAGGCCGCAGCCGTTCCACGAGGCCCTCCACCAGGAGCAGCGAGGCTTGGGCCACGGTTCCGGTGCCGGGCAGATGCAAGTCCGTCAGCTCCTCCTCAGGGTCCACCAGCGCCACGCCCTCGCCGCGAATCTCGGCCTCGAGTCCCAGAAGCTCGGAGAATGCCTGGGCCTCGCGGCGCTGCCTGGTCCGCAGCCAGTCCCTCTCGGCATCTGTCAGCTCATCCAGGTACACGACGGGCGTTTCCACAAGCATCCGGCGCACATATGTCCGGGAACCGCCGAACCCGGGGTCAGCCGCCCGCCTCACCAGGTCGGCCCCATCAAGACTCTGCGTGAGAGGGCCGGAAACGATGATCCGGGCGATCTCCCGGTCCACCGTGATCAGGGCTTCGCCGCCTTCCTCCTGCACGAGCGAGCCCACACTGCCGTGGGTTTCCGTCAGGACACCCCAGTTGATCAACTGGCGTAGGGCGGCGACCAGAGTCCGCTTCTCCACGGCCCGATTTGTTTCCTCCAGCATCACGCCTGCGTCGGCCGCTGCGGCCCTGATGTCGGCGACCAGGTGGGAAAGCAGCATCTGTTCCGGGGCGGTCACCAGCACGGAAAGCGCGAGCGCGAGACACGAGTAGGTACGTGGTGTGAAGGCGGTACCGGTGGATCGCTCCAGTCGGTGCCCTGCGCCGGCACCCAATCCGGCCTTGAACAGCCGGGCATAGGAGGTGTCGACCAGGAGCCGGTAGCCGAGCACCTGCTGGAACCGCTTAACCAACCAGTCGGCGTGCCGTCGTATCAGGGGGAACAAGTCTGCGTAGGGGCCGACCGACGTCACCAAAGGGTGGGAAAGTAGCAGCCGTCCAGCAGCACGGCGTTCGGTGGCCAGGGCCACGTCGTGTGCCGAAGGAAGCGTCACGACACACTCACCTCGACCTCACGTCCGGCCGTGCCGGCCGCACGTCCGATCTCCAGCTCCAGGTCGTCCAGCACGAGGTCGCCGTCGACGGAGTGCAGCACGGTCTTCGCACCGGAGGAACGACGTACGGTGAGTCGAATGCCGAGCTCGGCATCCTCGCTCTGTGCGGACTCCAGGCCGAACTCCTGTGCCTCGTCCAGGTCTCCAGCTCCAGTGCGCCGCAGCCGAGCGTTCCCCAGTGCTGTCGCCAGCAGTTCCAGTAGCAGGCCGAGGGCGGCCGAGGTGAGGCGTACGTCTGCGAAGCGATCCGCAGCGCTACGCAGTTCGTCTGCGGCCGCCCCTCTGGCCTCGGCCTGTGCACGGGCGACTTCCTGAAGGTGCCGCTTCTGCGCCGAGTGGTTCTCCATGGCCGACGCCCGGCCTCGCTGAGCGCGACTGCCCCGCTCGCGAAGCGCCACCGGCACCTCGACGACCGGGCCGTTCCACCAACTGGTGTACGCGGGAACCGCCTCGTCAGAGGCCGGCGGGACACCCAGGTGACGGGCGCCGTAGAGGCCGAAGGCAGCGACCGCGATGTCGTGTGCTTCTTCCGGAGCTGCCTCGTCGAACCATCGGGCGAGCCGAAGGAGGTCCTTGCGCCTCGACATCTCCCCCGAGGCCGAGCGCAGCATCCGCTTGGCGTTGGTCAGCAAGGACTGCAGCGCGCGCATGGTGGCATCACGCAGCTGATCGACCTGGCTTCCCTGCCCGTCGACGTCGGTGAACCAGCCGCGGAGCCCCTCCCAGTCGGCCTTCTCCCGGCCCCGGCTGCGCTGCACCCGGACCTGGGGTCGGCCACTGCCCCTCGGAACCCCTGACAAACCGAGGGCGTGGGCGTCGAGGCGTTCCAAGAGGCCAGGGAGGTGCGGCCACAGAAGGTCGAGGACCGATGCGATTCGAGGAGCGCGGAAGGCCACGTCCTCCCTGATCGCCTCGACGTAGTCAAGCAGCAGTTCCTTGAAGCCCTGGTACTCGGCGCTGTCCAGGTCGTAGCGCGCCAGTACCTGACCGAGGTAGGCGTAGAAGTCCCGCACGGAGTCCGCGAACTCGGTGAACTGAACGAACAGCGTGCTGACTCGTTCCAGCGCGTCCTGCGGCTCTACCCCTCCGGGTCGTTGGACCAGCTCGTTCAGTTCGCGCAGTCCGCGCTCAACCAGCGCCAGCAGCTCGCTGCTCACTTCGCGGGCCGCATCCGCCCCGGCCAGGACCTCGTCGGCGTCCCGCTGGATGCGCTCGCCCAGCTTCGACAGCTGGTACCGGGACCGGGATCGCTGGTACTCGGTGATGCTCGACGCCTTTACCGAGTGACTGCTTCGAAGCAGGGCACCCCAGTGCACCAGTCGCTCTAGCCGGGCGGTAAGCGTCTCCGCGTCTAACGGGGCTGCCGGCCCGCCGGATCCCGCCAGTTTCGCCAGTACGTCCGGCACCGCGAGGTCGGCGAGAAGGGTGCCGCAGAAGACGCGCATGACGGCGACGTACTCAAGTCGCTCCGGCGCACTGAGGTAGGCGTATGCGTTCAGCCGCTGCCACGCATCGTCACGGTCGGTCTCCGGTAATGATTCCTGTGCAGTTGCCCCCATGGCATCGAGGTTACGCAGTGACACCGACTGCTTGCGGGGGTTCGGCGATGTTCTGGAGGGACACGCGCCGCACAGAGTCGGGGCTGTGGCTCCGAACACGCCGGTCGGGATCGGCGACGCGCGTTGCGAGGCTCAAGCTGGTGATCTGCTGCTGAGTGGGATGAGGCAGGTGGCCGCGGCGAGGTCGTTGAGGCCTTCGGATGGTGCAACCGTAAGCGGCCAGGCTCTCGCGCTTACGCCGGATCGATCCCAGCTCTTCACTTTCCTCCAGTGCCACGTCAACATAGGCGACATATGCGATTGACGAATGACAGCGGAGCTTCCTCTCGGGTCTGGCGGCCATACGTGGATCCTCCTTTGCTCAGTCCCGAGATGATCCACACGTCGGACGTGTGCCCTCATCCGGACTTTGAACGGCTCCGCCGCTATCTGTCCGAGTTCGTCGAGCGCCGAATCGCGCCAGTGCACACCGCGGTTGCCTTCAATGCTGTCTACTTCGGCTTCGACACGGAAGCTGGCGGCTACGCCGGGGGACCCCTGGATATCGGGGAGTTTCCGTACGTCGCTCTCGGAGACCAGGTTGAGGCCCTTCCTGTTGGGGCCATGATCAACATCCGCACAGGGGGTGACCTGCTGCCGGCGGAGGTGGTCTACAAGGAAGGCGCTCATCCAGCCGTCGGGAGCACTGGAGACACCCCCGGGTGGCTGTCCGGCGCTCCGTTGGGTGCTCAAGGACCAGGAGAGCAGGTGTCGCTGGAAACGCCGAATCTCCGCGAGCGGCTGGTCTTCGACGCTCAGGCATTCGGCCAAGGGCTGGCCGCGACCAGCGAACGGCTCAGCAGACTGAGCCGTCGCGGAACGACAGACGCATACGGTCACTTGATCGTCGAGGCCCGGTACGCAGTGGCTGAAGGCGACTTGGACGACACGGCGTACTACGCCCGCTACCTGATGACGCGTGGCTGGGATCAGCTGGCCAGTTCCTTGGTGCCCATGCCGCTGCCGTTGATGTTGCCGCCTACCAGTGCCCCGAAGGAGACGGAAGCGGCACTGTTCAGGTTGATGTGCGTTGTCCGCCAGGCGCTGGCGTCCTCGCCCGAACTCCGGATGTGGGGTGACTATGCCTTCACCCGGACGTCAATGGCCGCCCGCCTGGCCGACCCAGGCCCTCTGGGGCGTGATGCCCTGGCGTCGCTGGCGCAGTCAGTCGGACGGTCGGCCGCGCCGATTGGTCACCGCCGGGCCGCTGCGCGGAACAAGGTGGTCTACACGGCCCTAGGTCCCGCGCTGCGAGCACTGCCGCGGTCCTCCGCATCACTTCGGGGCACGGCGTACCCCCTGGCCGTCAGTCATGCCAATGTCCTAATGGCCGACTACGTACGGGGCGAGGCTGACGAGCAGACCGGCCTCCTCCCCAACGGCGTGCACTTGGCCCAGGACGACCCCTGGCAGAGCGGCGGCGTGTGGCGGGCCGAGTACCGGGCCGACGAAAGTCCGGCGGCCACGTGCCCGGAAGTTCCCCAGACGCCATCCGGTCGCGGTTGGGCGGAAAGCCGATCTCCGGCCGCGCCGTCCCCGCAGCTGGAGTCCTCGGAGCCCGATACCGCCGTCGCGGCGGTGAGCGCACCCACGGCTGGCGACGGAGAGTTGTGGCCTGGCGATCACGGGCTGGGCGACCCTGTACGAGGACCCGTGCGGCGCGACCGCGCCTTGTGGACCCAGCCCATGCGGTCCCGCGACCTCTCGGGCGGATATCTGCCGCTGCCGCAGGACGTCCTGGCCGGACTCGCTCTCGTCGGCGCACCATCCGAGGCCCGGGGCGCCCACGTACAATTGTCGCTCACACATGATGGGCAGGACCTACCTCCCTTTCAGGCGACCCAGGACGCGTTGCTTGACGAGGAGGGCCGGCTCACGGGCCTGGAGTGGCCAGCGGACTTCTTCCCCGGCATCCTGCTCACGCTGACCTGGCCCCGTGCTGGTCGGGTCATACAGGCCCGGACCGTGTTGCTGCCCCTCCCGCAGACAGTCGACGGCGAGCCGGTGGCGCACCGTTACGACCGGCGAGTACGGACGCGGGACGGCGGGAGCCCAGCCCGGCAATACGCGGCGAACCGAACTATCCCTGGCGCCGCCCCCAACGCTGAGTCGCTCGTTATGACCGCCGTCCGGCGTCTCGGTCTGCTCGACGTGTACGGCCGCGCCCTGCTGGCCCGCGACAGGCTCCACGCCGCGATACACCTCGTGATGACGGACGTACCACTCCACCCAGCGGCTCCCCAGGTGGCGGCAGCTCTCGTGCGGCTGCTCGCCTCAGGCCACCTCACTCTCGCGCGCGGCAGCCGCAGTGGCAACGGCCGTACCCACTACCCGCAGAGGCCGCGCGAGGCCGCGATCGAACTAGTCTGCTACACCCCCCTGGTGGTTGAGGCGAGGCCACGCGGCTCTGACCACCCGGACTTGAACGTCCCGCCCAGCCGGGTGGTCAACGGTCACCACGTTCCCGGATTTCTTCGGTATATAGGCCATTTGGGGTACGAAGCGAGCGAAGAACAACGACGCTTGTTCCGACAGGACTTCCTGACCTTCGGCCTGGCCGGCACACCCGAGCTGCCCCAGGGCTACACCTACGTACGACCGCACCGTCGAGGCACCTGACGTATCGCGGTGGCGTGATCTATCCGCCCGCCATAGGCGGGAACCGAACCGGGCCTCGGGACAAAGCGCGCAGAACGACCAGTATCAACCAGTTCGCAGGAGACCGTGTGACCTCACCTCGCCGCCGGCGTACCCAGCCGTGCGAAGAGCTCGAAACACCCTTCACCGTGGGCGAAGGGCCGATGACCGCCCTGGAGCCCGCCCTCGCCGGCGCGTTGGAGGCCTGGGCGGAAGCCCTCAACGCCGTACCCTCGCCCGTCGGCTCTGCCGTGAGACTGCTTCAGCAGGCCGACGTGGAACACGCCCTGAACTCGATGCCGGTCCAGTGGCGCCGTCATCTCCTGGGCACTCTGCGCATCTCGGTCATGGGCACCAGGGTGAGCCCCGCGCTGTGCCGCGACGTCCTGGCCCGGATGGTGCGCGATCCCGACTCGGCCAAAGCGCGGCACGCAGCTGCCCACCTCACGCAGCCGCTCCTCCACGACCTGCTGACGGCCGGTGCCTCGACGGAGCCGCTGACCCGGCGCTGGAGTCCGGCGCTCCTGCGTCTGGCCGGGTGGTCTCTGTTGCGCGTTAGCAGGGAGGACGCACCGGTCTGGCTCTGGGCCCTGGACCAGCCCTGGATGACGGAGACACCCCCTCCGCTGGCTATCGGCGCCGTACGCGAAGCAGTCGAGCGACTGGTGGAGCTGCTCCAGGAGCCCCGATACGAACCCGAGGAGAAGGACATGGGACTCGACGAGGCTGGCGCCTCCTCCTATCGGGACGCGAAGACCCAGGGGCAAGATGCGGCGTCGGAGGACGAGCTGCTCACATCCGGTCTCGACCGTGTTGAGCGCGCGCTCGAGGCCGCAGCCGGGCCTGTGCAGCGCGTCGCCCAGGCGGTGGCCGAGCAGGCCAGGCCGGACGACGAGGACCTAGCCTCACTTACCGAGGTGGCGGTGTCTTTCGACGAGGCCCTGGCTGTGCTGCGCGCACACCGCCTGACCCCCGCGCGGACCGACCTGCCGAGCCTGCGGGAGCGGACAGCCCACGCGATAGAGGCACTGGGCCTGGGACAACTCCGCACGCACCTCGAGCTCGTGGCCGGCTTGGCCCGTACGGAGGGCTCCACACTGCCGGCCGAGGCACTGGTTCAGGCACAGGAGCGAGCGCGTGAGCTCTTGGCTCAGGGAGACTGGGACAAGCAAGACCGTGCCGACGCCGAAGCGCTCGGCATACTCCTCACCATGGTGGAGCTCGCGCAAGGTATCCAAGACCGGCCCGCGGAGATCCTTGAACTGCTCGGGGCGATGTCGGCCAAGGCGCCTGCTCCCGCCCTGGTGATGCTAGCCGCGCAACATGCTGGCCTCACCCTGGCATCCGGCCAGGAACCCGCAAGCGATGCGCAGGAGCGCCGAGCCTCCGACGCGGAGCCGCTCACCGGCCCCGTGCCACTGGACACGCAGCTTGTCCATGCTGTGCCGCTGGCGCCTGAGCCTGTGCTTGGCGGGGGCGAGTCTGAGTCGCCGCCCCAGGCGCCGGATACCCCGCGTGACGCCACCGCTCCGTCCGGGTCCCCGGCCACCGTGCCCGTCGAAGGCGCCCAGCCGGACACGGTGGCGACCGTCACGACGGTCGCGGCCGCGTTGATTCCGCCACAGTCGACCCCCGATGTTCTGACTGCGGTAGCTCCCGTGGCGGCCGACGCTTACGTACCCGACGCCGTACGGGACCAGACGACGCAGCCGCTGGACACTTCCGTGGTCGGCACCCCCCGGGCAGCAGAGCTCGCCCCTCTTCTGGAAGCTCAGCGCTACGGCACGGCGGCGGCGCTGGCCGATCAAGGCGGCCACCCCTCCTTCCGCCTCTCGGCGTTGCGGCTGTCCGCCTACGCCCACGGGCTGCGGTCGGCCAGTGGTGAGTGTGCCTCCCGGGTCCGAGAGGAACTGTCCGAGATGGACATCGACGGGCTAGTCGACAGTCAGCCAGACGCTGCGCTGGTCACCGCTGCCCTGCTGCGCACCGTTTTGGTCACCGGCGATCCCGAGACCAGCGCCCCACTGGAGCGTGTTGCTTCCGCCCTGCCCCAGAGCCTCACCTCCATCGCGAGCGAGGTCGCACTCCGCGCCCTGCGGTCGACGCTGCTCCACTCGCCTCCGCTCGCCCTGGCTCAGGGAGCGGCCGAACTTGAGAGGAGCATGCAGGAGGCCCGTGAGGAGTGTAGGCAGGGTCTCGAGCAGATCCCGCGGATTCGGTTCAACCGGGCCACTGAGATCACGCGGCTCTGGCTCGCCCCGGACGGGCTCGTCGGCCGGCTGCTCCAGAGCGCTGCGGACGACGATAGGGCGGTGCTCGACGAGGTTGCCGAGCATGTACGCGTGCTGAGCGTCGACGCCACGCTCCAGGCCCAGCTCAACGAGGTCGACCGCCAGCTGATGAAGTCCAGCAGCAGCCGCCTGGAAGGCCCTGCCCGACAGAACCTGTTGCGGTCGGTGCGTGAGCGCCTGCGGTGGGTCGAGAAGTGGGTTGTTGCTGCCCGTGCGCTCAACGCGGGGGCGCAGGATTGGAGCGTCGACCAAGTCCAGGAAATGCGTGCCAACGTACTGGGGCTACGGCACGCAGCGCTTTCTGACCTCGAGGAGCAGGCCCGCACTGAGGACCCGTACACCGCCTCCGCCATGCGATCCGCCGCCGAATCCCTGAGCCTGACCTTCGAGCTCCTCGCCGGTGACGCCCGGCTTGATCCCACAGAGCCCCCGGCAGAAATCGTGCTCGGGGCGGACCTGCTGAAGCTGGCGGGTGTGTCGGTGGACGAGATGACCGGGCACATCGTCCCGCCGCGTCTGTCGGCTGACACCATCGCCGCTGCTGCGGGGAGGACATGGGCGGAGGCTGTCAGCAGCCATGCGGCTGCTGAGCGGTTCGACGTCGCCACCCGTCTGACCGAACTCTCCGAGCAGCGCCACCTGCCCGGTTTGGCGGGCAGTGACAAACTCATCGAGGAATCGGTGCAGTTGGGGGTAGCTGAGGCGGCCAAGCGCACGGTGGCCGAGCTGGAGATGATGCGCCGGGTATTGGAGGACGCGCTGCGACGCACGCGGGTCAACGGGGTGTTCAAGGAGGAAGAGGAGCGCGACTTCGAGCACCGACTCAAGGCCTTCGCCCTTACCTCAACGTCCAACCTCGCCTCGGCACGGGAGCGGCTGGATGCACTCTCCGAGGAGCTTGAGCGGGCACATGCGAAGGCCACGGCCACTCTGCGAGCTCGGCTCATGGAAATCCCCGACCTGAAGCCTGAGAACGTCGCCCGGGTCACGCCCCTCCTTGACGACGGCGACCTGCTGACTGCTGAGGAGCTGATCTCCCACCTCTCCAACGGCGAGAGCATTCCGGACACCCGCCAGGCGGACCACCCGCTGGATGCCTTCTTCCCCGTGGTGCCGGACGCACTACCCCACGGGATTACTGAGGAACTCATCCAGGCGGTGCGGGACCGCAAGCGGTTCCTGGATCTCGACGCATTGGATTTCTCCACGATGTCGGAGGAGTTCACGGAGCAGGCGGCTCAAGGCCTCGCCGGGTGGCGAGAGATGGCCTCCCGCCGGGGAGCGCGCCGGCTGGAGGGGCTGAGCGAGGAGAACCTGCTCATGCCCGCCTTGCGACTCATCGGCTACCGCAGTTTGCGTAGGCCGCAGCGGGACCGGCAGCGGAGCACGACACCGGAGCACCGGTTCCTCGACCTGGTCGAGGTGGGATATACGGGCAACGCGCTCGTTCCGTCATTTGGTTCGGCGCTGCGCGGCAGGCTCCGAGTGATGCTCGCGTGGGGGCAGCCAAAGCCAGAGGCGCTGATGGCTCGCGTCCAACAGGACCCGAGCCAGGAGAGCCTGCTGGTTGCCTACTTCGGAACCCTCTCCGCGCAGGACCGCACGGCACTCGCGGTACTGAGTGTCGGTCGCCGTCCGATGGTCGTTCTCGACGACGCGGCGCTGGCTCATCTCGCCGCCTGTGGAAACCAATTGCTGGATCGCGCCATGCAGGTGCTCCTGCCCTTCTCGGCTGTCAACCCGTACGTCAGCGAGAAGCGGGGCCGGGTGGCACAGGAGATGTTCTTTGGCCGGCTGGAAGAGCTCGGCTCGGTACAGAATCCGGCGGGCAACCAGGTCGTCTTTGGCGGTAGGGGTCTCGGCAAGTCTGCTCTGCTCAAGGAAGCGGGCAGGAACTTCACCGCTCAGGCACCCGCGGCGCACGTCAGTCTGGCACTGAGCCTCGACTCCACGTACAACGGCACCAGTGCGCAGGCCGCAGCCGTATGGAACATCATCGGACGAAGGCTGCTGGAGGAGGACGCGCTGATCCTGCCCAAGAGGGTGCGGCCGGACGCGGTCCTGACGGCAGACGCCGTAGTGGCCGGAATCAGGGCGTGGCTGAAGCAGGACAGCAGCCGGCGGATGCTCATCATGCTGGATGAGGCGGACGGCTTCTTCGAGTCGGATTCCCCGCGGTTCACCGAGACCCGGCGTCTTCGGGACCTCAGCTCGGATACGAACGACGGTGTCAAGATCGTGTTTGCCGGTCTGCACTCGGTGCAGCGGTACGCGACTCTCGCGGTGAACAACCCGTTCAGCCATCTGTCACAGCATCCGACGGTCATCGGTCCGTTGCAGCCGCAGGACGCAGCCAACCTGCTACTGAAGCCGCTGGCGGCGCTGGGCTATCGGTTCAACGAACCGCCGTTGGTCCACCGGATTCTCGGGCACTGTTCCTACCAGCCCTTCCTTCTGCAGATGTTCGCGCACCGGCTCGTGCAGGCCATGCACACGAGGAGGGAGGAGGGGTGCGGGCCGCTGTACTCCATTACCCGTGGGGACGTGGAGAGGGTCCAGTCGGACAAGGATCTGCAGCGCAGCATTACGGCGGCCTTCCACGACACGCTGCGGCTCGATTCCCGGTACAACATGATCGCCAACGTCGTTGCGCACCATGCCCACCACAATGGGATCGACGCCAGGATGACCCATGCGGAGCTGCGCGAGGAGTGCACGTACTGGTGGGCCGAGGGGTTTCGGGACTTGGACCCCGATCAGTTCCGTGCCTACCTAACCGAGATGGAGGGGCTCGGGGTGCTCGCCCCGGATCCCGACTATCGGGGCTGGCACCTGCGGAGCGCGAACGCGCTGAGCATGATCGGCACGCTTGAGGACGTGGACGCGCAGCTCCAGAACACCTCGAGTCGGGAGGTGACTGAGCGGCTCACGGCCATGGAGACCCGCCACAGGTCCGCCCACTCGCACGCACACTGCCCGCTCACCGCGGCGCAGATCGCGGACGTCCTGCCGGGAAGGCAGGTCGCGGGCAGCGAGCAAGGCCGTCGGAACCTCGCCCGTGTGGTCATCGGCTCGCCTGCTACGGGGATCGACCGGGTCAGCTCGGGACTGCGTGAGGTCGCGGAAGCGACGGGCTGGAAAATGCCCTACATCAACCGGCGTGCTGATTTCGAGCGTGAACTCGTCGGTGGCGCGGCGGGTACGAGTCGTCTCGTCCTCTCCGACCTGACTGTGAAATTGCCCGGGGAGCAGACGTGTCTCGACTCGCTGGACATGGCTGCCACGTGGCTCCCCGAGGCGCCGGGGGTCACCCGTTCCGCGGTGGTGGTTGCCGGCTTGGAGCAAATCACGCTGTGGGGGGACCTGTTGTCCGACCAGCAGCGGCGTGAGATGGGCATCGTGACCCTGCGGCGCTTTACTCGCCACGGACTGCGTACCTGGGCTCTGGATCAGAAGAGCGCCTTTGCCTCCGAGTCGGCGCTCACGCGTCTGGGAGCGATCACGGGCGGCTGGCCGCTGCTCGTCGACCGTCTCTCGGAACAGCTGGCTCGTGGCGTGCCGGAGGGTGCAGCCCTCCGGTCGCTCCACGAATGGCTGGACGACCCGGAGGGTGCGAGTGAATTCCTGGCCCTGGCGGGCCTCGTGCCGAAGACAGCCCTGTGGTCGGCCTTCGCGGTGGTGCAGGAGTTCATGACGGAGGAAGGGCTGCCTCTCGAAGACCTCGAGGCGGCCGTGGAAAGCGGGAGGTACGACTCGACTGTGGCGGCGGCTGACATGGTCCGAACCTTGAGGGCTCTCCAGGTGTTCGACGTGGACCTGAACGGCCTTCACCGCCCCGAAGCCGTCCTACTCTCCTGCTGGAGGCGTGTTTCGGCTGCGTGATCCGGCAATCGCGACGGTCTCGGGTCACCGACTCGGGGCCGCAGCGGTGAACCGAGCGGGTTCGAGTCCTCTTCGGCACGGATGCGGTTGCTTAGGCGCTACTTGCTACTCATCGACAGACGAGGATGCCGCCGAGGCAGGTGACGCGGAATGCGCCCTCGGCGTGGATGGTCTCTTCCACTCCTTCCCGGGCACGCTCGACCGTCTCGTTGAAAGGGACGCCCATTTGGTCGGCCCATGCTTCGTACGAGGCCAGGTGGGCGACCACAGGCGCTGGGTCGGTCACCTCGATCACCCCTGGGAGGGGAATCGTCCGTACGTCAGCGAAGACGGCACCCAAGATTGCGGGGGCGTCCTCCAGGGTGAAGCGGGCGGAGAGCTGGACGCGTGCGGGGCCCTCGGGGATGCCGAGGACGTCGCCGGCGGCTCGTCGCCAGAGGTCTTCCAGTTCGCGTTTGTCGGTGCGGCTGTTGGTGGATGCGATGGCGATGCCGCCCTTGGCCAGGACTCGGCCCAGCTCCCGGACGGCGCGTGCCTGGTCCTCCACGTGGTACAGCATGTGCATGGCCAAGGCGGCGCCCAAGGACCCGTTCGCGATGGGGAGCTGCTGGACGTCCGCGGCCACGGCGCCGGCGATGCCTGCCAGGATGCCGGGGGAGACGTCCATGGGGAGAACGGTCAGGTCCGGCCGCTGGGTGCGTATCCGCTGCACGAACTTGCCGTTTCCGCAGCCCACGTCAGCTACCGCGCCGCGTACGCCGGCCAGCTCCTCCACGACGAGGCCGGGTAAGTCGTGCCGCGGGGTCTGCCACTGGTAGAGGGACTGGCGGGCTGCCAGGTGCCGGCCGGTGCCGTACGCCTGAGTGGAGAGGAGGTGCCGGTCGGTGACCGAGGGCTCGTTCGTGGGCTGGGTGCTCATCGCGGCGAGGCGTCCTAAATCGGAGTCGAGCTGCTCCAGCACCAGGGCGTTGACGTTGGTAGCGGCAGCGTGTCGAGCGAGCCGGGCTGAGAGCTCCGCGTCCGCGATCATGCTGTCCGCATCGTCTGCGGGCGCTGCGGAGGTTTCGGTTGTGGATGGTGTTCCTGAGTACGGGGTCGCCCCCTTCGGGTGCAAACCCAGCACTGCCTCGTTGTCGACTTGGAACACCGCGCACAGAGCCGCCCGGTAGTCGCCGGAGGGCCAGGTGATCGCTCCGCGCTCCAGCCGGGAGATCCAGTTCGCATCGAGCTCGAGCTCAGGGTCGCGGCCGGTGGTCGCTCGGACTTGGGCACAGACCCGCTCCGCTGCCTGCGCCTGAGTCCACCGGCGCTCGTTTCTGAACCTGCGCAGGGCCTCGTTCGCCATCATCCCGCCGTCCGCTGGTCGAATCGGGCGCCCGGAATCCTAGCGGGAATCTGCCTAGTCCGTGCCTACAACGCGCCTACAGGAATGCCCTGTCCGGGGCCCTGGCGGCGGAGTTGACTGTGATCACCCACGCAACTCCGGTCGCGTGAGCTCGCTGCCCGTGTCACCGAGCTCGGCCACCCCATGACCAACACCATGCTGTCCCGCATCGAACGTACTCGCCGGCGCTGCGACGTGGATGACCTCGTCGCCATTGCGGCCGCCCTGGGAGTCTCCCCACTCGCCCTGCTCCAGCCCGTGACGTAGGGGCCCGGGTGGGTGTGCGGTGACGCCGCCCCGGCTTGTACCCGACGATCCCCGGTCAGCCAAACCGGGGATTCTCCAGACCATAGAAATAGTCAGCTCCACCTGCCTGGCAGCAAGCGGGGAGCGGACTCGTCATGCCCGATTTCCGTCGCCTCAGATTGTCGACGGAAGAGCCCGAAAGTTTTCGATAAGTGCGAAGTGTTGCTTGTGGCAGTGAATTGCTGGCGAATGTCCGTATGTCTCCCCGGGTGTCGCCGCTCGGGAGGGGTTTCCTGAACGTACGCGAAGCTGCCGAATACCTGGGGCTGTCGCCCGACACCCTTTACGTGTTGGCGGCACCGTCGCCAAGGTCCGCCGAGTTTTCGGATGGGGCGACGCGGGCGGGTGATGTACCGGATCGAGGCACTTGACGCGTGGATCCGGGAACAGGAGCAGGCGGACTCCCGTAGCAATACCTCCCTGAGCCCGGTGAATGCCGCCCCGCAGCGCCGTGCCGGGTATCCGGCCACCGCCTGACCGATCTGACCGGCCTTACCGCCCTACGTCTAACCCCTACCCAGAGGAATTCTTTGGCTGGCTATATCGAAGACCGTTGGATCAAGAAGAAGAAGGATCCCGTCACCGGGAAGCGTGAGCGCACGACCCGTTACGGCAAGGGGTCCCGATATCGTGTCGCTGGAATCCCGGGCGTCCGAGACATGTCGTTCGACGCGCTGGAGGACGCCAAGGGGTGGCTCCGGCGGTCCGGCACCGACAGCGAACGAGGCGAGTTCGTCGACCCGCGCGACGGCTCCATCACCTTGGCTGACTTCGTCACGCGCCACTGGCGCGCCGGCGTTCGCGGCGCACCCGGCACGATCAAGCGGATTGACGAGCGGGTACGACTCCACATCCTTCCGTACCTCGGTGCGGTGGCGCTGCGCGACGTGTCGGCGACCGTCCTGCGCGGCTACATCGCCACGCTCGAAGGCGAGTGCTCTCCGCGGTACGCCCGGCAGATCCTGACCTCGCTGTCGAACATATTCGAGACCGCGATCGACGACAAGCGCCTAGTGCGCAATCCGATGCGGGCCAAGACGGTGCGCTGGCCGAAGGCGCCTGACGAGGATCGTGACGTGTGGCCACTGGCAACGGCGCAGAGGGTGCGGGACGTGATCAACCCTCGCTATCGGATCGCGGTCGTCGTCGCGCTGGGGTGTGGGCTGCGCCAGGGCGAGGTGTTCGGGCTCTCGCCGAAGGACATCGACTTCGAACGCGGCGTCATCCGGGTGCGCAGGCAGGTGCAACTCCTCTCCAGGCGCCTCTACTTCGCCCTGCCCAAGGGGGGCAAGACGCGCATCGTCGACATGCCCCGGTCGGTCGCCACGGAACTGGCCGCGTACTTCCTCGACCATCCGGCCGTCGACGTCGAGCTCCCCTGGGGCGGACCGGAACCCGACCGGGAGAAGCAGAGCTTCCCGCTCATCTTGACGACGACCTACGGGAACGCCATCCGCGCCAACATCTTCAACGATGAGGCCTGGAAGCCGGCCTTCGCAGCGGCCGGAGTCATTCCCGTACGGGAGAGGGGCACCCGGTGGAAGGCCTCCCGCAAGGACGGCTTCCACGTGCTCCGGCACACTTACGCCTCGGTCCTCCTCGAAGCGGGCGAGTCCATCGTGACGCTCGCGCGGTGGCTCGGTCACTCAAGTCCGACCATCACCCTCGACCACTACGCCCACTTCATGCCGGAGGCTGGCGGCAAGGGACGTGCGGCGATCGACGCGCTGCTCGGAACGGTGCCCGAGTACGTGCCTGAGGGCCTGATCACGGCGTGATCAACGGGTGGCTGGCTGGCGAATGTCAGTGGGTGTTGGCAGCGCTTCCAACACGACAGGGCTGGAGACGTTGGTGAGAAGCGGGAACCGCTGGAGGCTGCTCCAGGCCTAACCGCAACTGACCGCGATCGCCTCGGCACACCACACGGCGGCCTCATGACCGGTTCGGGTCGGGTTCAGGACTCTGACCGTGCTTCCGTGACGACTATGCCAGAGCGACGGGGTCTTCCCCGTACATGCTCTCCTGCGGACCAGTGCCGGGTGGAGCGCGACGGGTTCCTCACCCAGCCAGGCGTTCCACCAACAGGAAGGCGCCGATGGCGAGCATCATGGCACCGCTGATGCGCGTGACGACACGGGCGGCCGAGGGCCGGGATTTCAGGACCGTGCGGGCCAAGAACGCCGACGGCGAGGTAGACCACGGAGCACGCGGTCAGGTGCAGCATGCTGAGCAGCCCGGCCTGCGCGGCGACCGGCCAGCCGTCGGCGGAGTCTATGAACTGCGGGAACAGCGCGAAGTACAGCAGTAGCGCCTTCGGGTTCAGGCCGCTGATCCCAGCCCCCTTGAGCATGACCTGCACGCGGGAGGCGTCCGAGCTCTCCCCAGCGGCCGCCGGTACGGCCGGCTGCCTCAGAACGCCCCAGCCCAGCCACAGCAGGTAGCCGGCGCCCGCCACGGTCAGAGCGGTGAGCGCCGCCGGGGAGCTCGCCACGATCACTGCCAGGCCCGCGACGGCCACCAGGGCGTAGGCCGCGTGTCCGGCGATCAAGCCCGTTACGGCCGGGACGACCGAGCGTTCCCGAAGTCCGGCGGAGATCACGAAGGCCCAGTCCGCGCCGGGGGGTGAACACCAGGAGCAGGCCCACCGCCAGGAAGGCCGCCAGCGCCGTCGTATCCATCGATCGTTCCCTCTCACATTTCTTGCCCTGGAGGGAAGGCTAGGCCGGATTTGCCCGAAGACGCTTGCGTCTTTACCCCATGATCGCGCGATGCGAGGGAGAATCTTCCCCGTGGATGCCCTGGACCGGAAGATTCTTACCGAGCTACAGCTCGACGGCCTGACCATCACCGAGCTGGCCGCTCGCGTGAAGCTCAGCGTCTCGCCCTGTCACCGGCGGCTGCGCGACCTTGAACGCGAGGGCGCGATCCGCGGCTACCGCGCCGTCGTCGACCCGGCCGCCGTCGGCCTGAACTTCGAGGCGCTCGTCTTCGCCACCCTGCGCTGGGAGAACCCCGACACCGTCACCGTCTTCGAAGAGGCCGTGGCCGCCGTCCCGCACGTGCTTCAGGCGCAGCGCCTGTTCGGCGAGCCCGACTACCTCCTGCGGGTCGCCACCACCGACCTGGCAGCGTTCCAGGAGCTGTACGACCAGCAGCTCGCACGCCTGCCTGGGGTCCAGCGCCTGACCCCGGCGCTTCGCTGAGCATCTATCTGTCCAGACTGGCCAACTACAGGATTCTGACCGCGTTTCCGGATGCTGTTGGTGATCTTCAGGTGGAACCACGGTGCGTGCGAATAGCCGCTGGTCGCGTGACGCGCGGTTGAGCCGGGCTGTTGGCCGGGGGGCAGCCGAGAGCACGTCCATCAGCTGCAAATCCGGCAGTCCCAGGGGGTGCAACACCTCCGTGCCAACAGGCCGCGACAAGATCACCAACGACATCCGGAATGTGTGCCAGAACCACTTGGCGTCTATAGAGCCAGCCTGGTGTCGCAGCGCTGTTGGCCGGTGTTGAGACGTTGCCGGGGCCCTGGTGCGCGGGTGGCGGCCGGGCAGGCTAGTTTGCTTGGATGAGTCTTCTTGATGATGTGGCCGAGCGCGACGGCTGGCGGTGCTGGGTGTGTGACGAACCGGTCGACCCCGACGAGTCGGTGAACGACCCGCGGGGGCCCAGTGTCGACAGCCGGACCGCCGACCGGAAGGCCAAGGTCGCCGAGCGGCTCGCGCACCGCGGGTGCAATAGCCGCAAGGGTGCGGTCAAGGTGGTCATCGCCTGGCCGGATCGCCTGTACGTAGTCGAACCCGCGCCGCTGATCGCCGTTGCCGACAGGCTGGAGCGCAAGGGGGGCCGCGAGATGGTGGGCCGTTGTCCGACCAGGAAGGACGCCCAAGAGGCGGCGGATTGGCTGGTGGACCGGTTCTCCCGACTGCTACCGGGGCTGCCGGTGACCGCCGACATCGAGGCGGGCGGCGGCCAGTTCCTCGTCATCCTGGCCACCGGCCGCCGCTGATCGGGGATCACCCTCAGCCAAAGACGGCCGACGGCGGGGCGCAGTAGCCGGAGAAGGCGAACGGGCCTGCGATGCCCCGCTAACAGCAGTAGCGCAGCAGTGCGGGCCGCCGCCCTCGCCGGGTGGCGGCCCGCACTGCTGTGTTCACTCCTCGGAGGGATCGGGGCTCCAGACGGCTGGCCCGCCGCCGCGCCACTCGATGAGCAGCGGGTCGTCCAGGCGGACGTTTTCCGGGTCCAGTTCTGCCCGCCGCAGGAACTCCAGGAGGTCGCGGGGGCCCAGGGCGCGGCCGAGGATCTTGCCGTGGCAGCGGACGCGGCGTCCGCCCTCGGCGTCGGGCGGGTAGACGACTACGCGCAGAGGTGTGGCTGTGCAGGTTGTTTGGTCGTGTGCGCAGGTCGACTGGTCCTCGGGATGCGGCCGAGGATGGGGTGCCGGCCTCGGGCTGTGCTCGCGGCCAGGGTCGAGGGACTGGCGGGCGGTGTTTACGGCCCGTCGGGGACGCCGAGCGGCACGGTGAACCGCGGCTGCCAGCCTTCCTCCGTCAGCACCACCAGCTGGACCGCCGCCGCACGGGTGCGCAGCGGCAGCAGGCTGCCGATCGCAGCGCGGACATGGGCGGCAGCTGTCGGGTTGTCCGCGCCCATGGCGACCGTGACATGGGCGGCGGGCCGCGCCCCGAAGCGGCCCTTGTACGGGCGCAACCCGGGCCACTGGGCGCGGAACGCATCGACGATCGTTTGGAGTCCCGGAACGGTGACGGCGACGAAGCCGGACGCCGTAACGACCTCCTCCAAGAGCAGATCAGCTGCCGGAAAACTCGCAGCCAGGGAACGCACGCCCTTCTCGTCCTGATCTGTCAGCGCCGATTCCGGCACGAACGGGTAGAGGAGCGAGACGTGCGCCGGCACCCCACGACGCACCAGAGCCGGGTCGATACGCCACGCCGCCTCGAGGAGCGGGGCGGCATCGGGCAAGACAATGACGACGGCAGTGGTCCCTGGCTCTGGCACGCCGTCATCATCGCAGGCCAGTCCGCTACTGCGCCCGTTGCACTGGGAGGTGGGCGAGGGCAACGAGTTGGGCGTGGTCGAGGCGGTCGCGGCCGACGTGTTGGCTGGTGATCCACGCCCCGTACGATGCCCGCTTCCGTCCGGGACGTGCTCGATGTCGGGCTCGTCCGGCGATGCCGCCCTCGCGTGTGGCTCCGGATGCTGTTGGTGATCTCAGTCGCCGGCGCGGTTGCGTTCCAAGGAGGCCCGGTTCGCCTGCCGCAGCCTGGCAATCCAGGGTGCCGGTCCGGCGCTACACAAGAGGCGCTTACGGGCTGACCGACCCGCGGCGCCCAATAGGCACCGAGCGCGGCGCGGGAGCTTCAGCTGATGGACGTGCTCTCGGCTGCCCCCGGCCAACAGCCCGGCTCAACCGCGCGTCACGCGACCAGCGGCTGTTCGCACGCACCGTGGTTCCACCTGAAGATCACCAACCATCCGGAATGTGTGCCAGAACCTGAAACTCACCTACAGAGCCGACCCTCCCCCCGATCCGCTGACCGTGCTGTCGGCGCCTCACTCCGGCTTGCGTTCTGGGCCCGCGAAGTCGGGGCTGGTGTAGCTCGGGCGGGGGCCCGGAGCGGGATTGGGGCTGGAGCTGGGGGAAGTGAAGTCCGGACGGGTGTAGCCGAGGTCCGGTATGCGGCCGGGGGCGCGGGAAGAGGCGTCCGAGCGCGGAGGGGCCGGGTCAGCGAGGGCATCCCTCAGGAAGGGCATGATGCCCCTTTCCAGCAGGGCATTCCGCCAGGCTTCTCTGGCCCGGGCCACCTGCTCCTCGCTCGGTTCGTGGTCGCGCGCGGCCTCCGGCGCGGGTTGGTCGCGGCTGCTGCGCAGAGCAGTAACCAGCAGGCCGACCACACAGACGGCGATCGCGCCCACGGCCACGGCTACGAACAGCCATCCAGCGGCGAACATGGTCCGGCCGGACCCCGACTCGGCGCTGAACATCTCGAGGACGAGGCCGATGAGGAAGAACAACGCGGCGGCGGTTCCTGAGAGGACGGGGGCGAGGACGGCGACGACGGTGAACAACCCGGCTCCGGCCGCCTCGGTCGTTTCCAGAGCCGGTGTTTCGCTGCTGGTCGGGCGCGTGCGGGCGGCCGCCGGCGGCGGCTCGGGCGTACGCGGTGACCGCCCCCCCGCCGCCGACGGTACCGCTGGGCGTACGCGCAGGCCCAGCAGCGCTGCCAGCAGACGGCGGCTGTAGGACATCCTGGCCCACCGTGGCGCAGCGACTCCGTCGCTGATCCGGCGGCCGCCTGGTTGTCCGGCACCCAGGACGGCCACGCCGAACCGCCGGCCCAGACCTGCCCATGCGCGGTGGTTGGTGGCCGCCGGGCGGGTGCCGGAGCGGGAAGGGGTGGGGGCCGACGGGGCGGGGGCGGCCGCCGAACGCCGGGACGAGTACACCGTGTCCGAGGACTTGTGCGGGTACAACGCCGAATAACGGCGTTCTTCGCGGACCTTCACATAGTGGTCGTACTCGGCCGCTGCGGCCGCCGTGAGGAGTGCACTGGCGCCGAGTGCCATGGTGCGCAGTTGCTCGGCCGTGAGCCGTTCGCCCATGGCAGCCAGTTCCGGGCGGTCGGGGGCTGTACGCAATGCCTCGTCGAGGATCCGCTCGTACTCCGGGCGGTCCTCGGTCAGCAGGTGTGGAGCGCTTGTCACAGCCCCTCCTCCCCGATCGCCGGTCCTTGCCGCAATCGTGGCGCGCCTCGACCGTCGAAGCCAGATCCCGTTCCGTCGACAGGGTCCGCGGGAACGGGCATGTCCCCGGGGCGCGTGGGATCGGGAATCTGTGTCCGGCCCGTGGGGATCTCGCCGGGTGTGGGACTCGGCGTGCGAGCTTCCGCGGCCGCGGAAGCCGGCCTGGGGGGAGGCATCGGTCGCGCGCGGAGCGGCCGACCTTCAGCGGAGAGGGGAGGCTGGGCCTGGGCGGCGGGGGACACGGAGGGCGGGGGCTCCGTTCGGGGCGGAACAGCGGACGGCGCTGCGGCAACAGCGGGGCCGTCCACACCGGGGCCGTCCGCACCGCCGACGCTCACGGCACCGGCAGTCGAAGGTGCTCCGGCCTCCGTGGCTGCCTCCGCCGTCCCAGCCGGTTGCCGCTCGCCCGTCAGCGCCTCGTTCACCGTCTGGATACGACTGAGTTGGGTGAGCAGTATGGGCGCCGACATTCCGACCACGAGGGCGGCGTACTCACCGCTGATCTGTCCCGTGGTGCCGAACAGCACCGCGGCCCCGGCACCCATCACGCTGTGCAGGACAGCCGCGACGATGTCGACGGCGGGGTCGAAGTACGTTCGGAACTGCGGTGGTACCCCTTGTGCCGTCCCTTCGGCGGTCAACTGCCGATGGACGCGGCGATCGGCCTGCCAGGACACGAACCGGGTGTACAGGTCCAAGAGACCGCGCAGCAGGCCACCCGCCGCCCCCAAGAGAATCAACGTCGGGACGTCCACGCTCTCCCCTGGTAACGGCGCTACAGCCTGACTGTGAACCTCCGGACACCGGTCGAGCGTAGAGCCGTGTGCAAGCCGCGGCAAAGGGACTGACCCGATTCGGCCAGAGCCTATCCACCTAAAGATCACCAACAGCGTCTATTCCGCGGAAAGTGAGTCAGAACCGGGTTCAGCAGTCGTAGCGGTGGGTGTAGGGGGTGTTTGGGCAGGTGCGGCAGACGAAGAAGTACATGCCGCCGAGGTCGCCCAGGCCCATGTGGTGTCCGAATGTGTCGAGGGTGGCGGGGTCCGCCTCGGCTCGCCAGGACGGGGTCGCGGTCTGGTCCTGGCTGGGGTTCCGCTCGTCCAAGGGGAGCCAACGGCCCATGCCCGCCTCGGTTGCGGTGATGCTGAGGAGGTGCTCCATGCGCGTGCCGCAGCCCGCGCAGTCGGGCCAGTTCGGCGGCTGGGTCCAGCTCGGGTAGCCGCCGACCTTGCTCTGCTGGGTGGTGGCCACCTCGAAGAAGTCGAAGCCGCGTTCCTCCTGCAGGGCTTCGAAGCGCTCGCCGAGCTGCTCGCTGAGTTCGTCCGGCAGGTCCCAGTTCGGGTATTCCACGGCTGGTGTGGGGGACACCGTGCACGGCCGGGGCAGGTAGTCCTCCTCCGCGGTGTGCGGGCGGGGAGGCTTGCCGGCAGAGGCGTCGGCGGCTGTCAGCGCCGTGTTGCGCCAGTGGAGGCGGGGGTTGGCAGCGTACTGGTCGTCCTCGTGCACGAGCGGGCACCACAGGATCTGCAACAGGTCGGTGCCGGCAGGGAAGGCGAGGCCGGGCACATCCCGTGCGTACAGCTGGACGACCGGGACCATCGCGACTGGCTCGGGTCCGACGGGCGCGTCGAGCGGCTTGTAGTGGTCCGGTTCGGCGCACATCGGCCAGGGTTCGCCAGCCGGCCACAGCAGGGGCCCGCCGATGGAGCTGTAGCCGGGGCCCGGTTGCCCGGCCCGGGGGTAGAGAAGGGTGACCTCGCGTGCCGTACCGGCCAGCTCCGGAAAGACCGACTCGACCTCGAAGGGGATCGGCGCCAGCGGCCGCGGCCCGGCCGGCCGAGACTGAGCGGTGTCCTGCTGTATGTGCCCTGACGGCATGGAGTCTCCTGCTGCTGGTGGTCGTACGCCGCCGACCCTAGCCCCCGCCCCCGACAGCGGTCCCGCCCGTCTCTCCCGCCCTGCATCCGGCCAGTGGGCGACGGGCTGCATACACTCTGGCTTCGAGAGCCCGACGCGATTCGTACGGCGGACATGCCGCTCCTGGCACCACGGCCGGTCGCCGGCTGTCCGTCGACTCGTTACCCTCCGCAGGCGCGCGCTGCCGAGGGCGGCCGGCGGCACCAGAGGGTCAGCGCCAGGTGCGGGGGAGGGTCCTGTCGGATTGCCGCGCATTCTCCCCAGATTCTCCCCAGGGAGCCCGGCGGGCTACTTCTGGACGTTCGTGATAGCTAAGTCGATCAACCGTAGCGATGTGCCGTCTAGAGCCAGTCGCGCTTCTTGAAGATGACGTACAGGCTCACGCAGACCACTGCCATCAGGAGAATTGCGAAGGGGTAGCCGCCGGCCCACTTCAGCTCCGGCATGGTTTCGAAGTTCATGCCGTAGATGGTTCCCACCAGCGTGGGGGCGAAGAGGATGGCGGCCCACGAGGAGATCTTTTTGATTTCCTCGTTCTGTTCGAAGCCGGCTTCGGCCAAGGCGCGCATTTCGGCGCTCTGTTGTTGGGAGAGGAGGGTGGCGTTGACCGTAAGGATTTCTGTCAGGGCCTGGCGGAAGCCGTCGACGCGTTCGCTGGTGTGGGTGACGTGGTCGGCGACGTCGCGGAGGTAGCGCTGGAGTTCCTCGTCCGTGCCGTACTTGGCGAAGCCCGCCATCAGGCTGTGGAGCATGCCGACCAGGGGGCGGGTGGCGCGTTGGAACTCCACCATTTCGCGGGAGAGTTCGTAGATGCGGCGGGAGACCTCGGGGGCGCCGCGGAAGACCTCGGTCTCGATTTCGTCCATGTCGTTCTGGACGCCCTCGACGACCGGGACGTAGCCGTCCACCACCGCGTCGAGGATGGCGTACAGGGCGGCCTCCGGGCCGAGGGAGAGGAGTTCGGGGGCCCCCTCCATGCGGCGGCGGACGGCGGAGAGGTCGGGGGCGGCGCCGTGGCGGACCGTGATCAGGAAGTCCGGGCCGACGAAGATGTGGAGTTCGCCGAACTCGACCTCCTCCGGGGCGTCCAGGTAGCGCGCCGCGCGCAGGACGACGAAGAGGGTGTCCCCGTAGCGCTCCAGCTTGGGGCGCTGGTGGGCCTCCAGAGCGTCCTCGACGGCGAGCGGGTGGAGATTGAACTCGGCGGCCAGGGAGTGGAGCTCTTCCTCGCTCGGGCGGTACAGACCGATCCAGGCCATGCCGTCGTGCTCTTCGCGCAGCCGGCGGAAGGTGTCGGCGAGGCTGGCGGGGGAGGCGACGCGGCGGCCGTCGCGGTAGACGGCGGAGTCGATCACGCTGCGGTGGTCGGCGGGAGGGGGCGTCGGCGGGCCGGGCTGTGGAGCGGGCGGCGGGGCGGAGGGGGGCGTCCCGGTCGGGGAGGCGGGGCGGCGCCAGCCCGGGCGCTTCGCGGCCGGGGAGGGGCGGCGGTCTGGGCTTGGGCGCTCCGTCATCGCAGGTCAGCTCCCGGTCGAGCGAAAGTTTGTGGGCTAGGGGAAGGATATATGGGGTGAAAGGGTGCGTGTCGCGGTGTGCCGCACTGCCCGTCGCGGTGTGCGGTCGGATGCGGACAGAAGGTGTCCGCAAGGAGGGATAGCTTGCTGTCATGGCCTCCAGGACGACGCATCCCGTACTCGATACCCGTTCGCTGAACCGTGCCACGCTGGCCCGCCAGCTCCTGCTGAGCCGCGCCGAGATGTCCGCGCGGGACGCCGTGGCGCACCTCGTCGGGCTCCAGGCGCAGAACGTGAAGCCGCCTTATTACCAGCTGCACGCGCGGCTGGCCGGATTCCGGCCCGCCGAGCTGGCCGCGCTGATGGAGTCCCGTGAGGTGGTCCGGATGGTCACGATGCGCTCCACCATCCACACGCACACCGCGCAGGACGCCCTGACCCTGCGGCCGCTCGTGCAGCCCGCGCGGGACCGGGAGGTGAACTACTTCCGCAAGGGGCTCGTCGGGGTGGATCTGGAGCGTCTCGCCGCGCACGCCCGGCGCTTCGTCGAGGCCGAGCCGCGCACCATGGCGGAGATCCGCGAGGAGCTGCTCAAGGAGTGGCCGGACGCCGATCCGCAGGCCCTGTCCGTCGCCGCGCGCTGCCGGCTGCCGCTCGTGCAGGTCACCCCGCGCGGGGTGTGGGGGCGCAGCGGGCAGGTACGGCTGACCACGGTGGAGCGGTGGCTCGGCAAGGCCGCCGGGGGTGGCGGAGGGGATGTCGGAGGAGATGTGGGAGGGGACATCGGCGGCGACGTTGGCGGGGACGTCGGCGGAGACGTTGGTGGGGACGTGTCGGCCGTGGACGACGTGGTGCTGCGCTACCTCCGCGCCTTCGGCCCCGCCTCCGTCAAGGACATGCAGACCTGGGCAGGCCTCACCCGCCTGCGCGAGGCCTTCCAGCGGCTGCGCCCCCGGCTCGCCACCTTCCGCGACGAGAACGGTGTCGAGCTCTTCGACCTGCCCGACGCGCCCAGGCCGGACGCCGACACCCCCGCCCCGCCGCGCTTCCTCCCCGAGTTCGACAACCTGCTGCTCTCCCACGCCGACCGCACCCGGGTGATCGCCCCCGAGGCCAAGGGGCGGAGCTGGGTGGGCAACCAGGCCTACCGCACTCTCCTCCTCGACGGATTCCTCGCCGGGCTCTGGAAGGCCGACGCGGGCGTGCTGACCGTCGAGCTGTTCGGCACGGCCTCGCCCACGACCAAGGAGGAGATCGCCGCCGAAGGGGAGCGGCTCCTCGCGGACATGGACGAGACCACCGCCGGGCGGGGCTCCGTACGCTTCGGGTCAATCCACGGCTGACACCGCTCTGGTGATCCCCCTGTTCCGCGCGGCACGATGCCTCCCATGACGGAGTACAGCGCCACCGAACAGTTCCTGGCCGCACGGGACTTCCTGCTGGAACACCGCGGGGACTACGACGCCGCCCGCGCCGGATTCACCTGGCCCCGCCCCGAGCGCTTCAACTGGGCCCTCGACTGGTTCGACCACATCGCCGCCGGGAACGGGGCCGACGCCCTGCGGATCGTCGAGGAGGACGGCACCAGCCGGGGCGTCTCCTTCGGGGAGATGAGCGTACGGTCGGACTCGGCCGCCAACTGGCTGCGCACCCAGGGAGTCGCGGCCGGCGACCGGATCCTCGTCATGCTCGGCAACCAGCGCGAGCTGTGGGAGGTGATGCTCGGCGCGATGAAGCTGCGCGCCGTCGTCATCCCCGCCACCCCGCTGCTCGGCCCGGCCGACCTGCGCGACCGCATCGAGCGCGGGCACGTCCGCCATGTCATCGCGCGCACCGAGGACGCCGCGAAGTTCGACGAGGTGCCCGGCGCCTACACCCGGATCGCCGCCGGAGCGGAGGTTCCGACCGGGTGGCGGCGGCTGGAGGACATGTACGAAGCTGACCGAAATTTCAGTCCGGACGGCGAGACCCTCGCCACCGAGCCGCTGATGCTGTACTTCACGTCGGGCACCACGGCCCGGCCCAAGCTCGTCGAGCACACCCACGCCTCGTACCCGATCGGGCACCTCTCCACCATGTACTGGCTCGGGCTGCGACCCGGCGACGTCCACCTCAACATCGCCTCGCCCGGCTGGGCCAAGCACGCCTGGTCCAACCTCTTCGCCCCGTGGAACGCCGGCGCCACCGTCTTCGTGCACAACTACACCCGCTTCGACGCCGAGCGCCTGATGGCCGAGATGGACCGCGGCGCGGTCACCACCTTCTGCGCCCCGCCCACCGTGTGGCGGATGCTGATCCAGTCCGACCTCACCAAGCTCCGCACCCCTCCGCGCGAGGCCGTCGCCGCCGGCGAGCCGCTCAATCCGGAGGTCATCGAGAAGGTCCGCCAGGCCTGGGGGGTCACCATCCGCGACGGCTTCGGCCAGACCGAGACCACCCTCCAGGCGGGCAATTTCCCGGGCGTCCCCGTCAAGCCCGGCTCGATGGGCCGCCCCGCGCCCGGGTACGAGATCGTCCTCCTCGACCCGGTCACCGGCAAGGAATCCCCGGACGAGGGCGAACTCTGCGTGGACCTGCGCCCCCGGCCCGCCGGGGTCATGACCGGCTACCGCGACGACCCCGAACGCACCGCCGAGGCCATGGCGGACGGGCTGTACCGCACGGGCGACGTCGCCTCGCGCGACGCCGACGGGCACCTCACCTACATCGGGCGCTCCGACGACGTCTTCAAGGCCTCCGACTACAAGATCTCCCCGTTCGAGCTGGAGAGTGCCCTGCTGGAGCACGAGGCCGTCGCCGAGGCGGCCGTCGTGCCCGCGCCGGATCCGCTGCGGCTCGCCGTACCGAAGGCGTACATCACCCTCGCCGCCGGCTGGGAGCCCGGGAAGGAGACCGCGCGAGCGCTGTTCGAGCACTCCCGCGCGGTTCTCTCCCCGTACAAGAGGATCCGGCGCATCGAGTTCGGCGAACTCCCGAAGACCGTGTCGGGCAAGATCCGCCGGGTGGAGCTGCGGGACCTCACCGCGGCCGGGTCCGCGGGGGAGTACGACGAAGCCGACCTGAGCTGAACCCGCGTTACGCGGGCAGGTGCGCCTCGATCGCGGCGATGAGCTCCGGGGACTCGGGCTCGGTGCGCGGACGGAACCGGCCGACGACCTCACCGGCGGGGGAGATCAGGAACTTCTCGAAGTTCCACTGGATGTCCCCCGCCTCGCCCTCCGCGTCCGGGGTCTTCACCAGCTCCTGGTACAGCGGGTGCCGGTTGTCGCCGTTGACCTCGGACTTCTCCAGCATCGGGAAGGTGACGCCGAAGCCGGCCGCGCAGAAGGTCTGGATGTCGTCCGCGGTGCCCGGCTCCTGGCCGCCGAACTGGTTGCAGGGCACGCCGAGGACGGTGAAGCCCTTCTCCTCGTACGCGAACTGCAGACGGGCCAGCCCGGAGTACTGCGGCGTCAGCCCGCACTGCGAGGCGGTGTTGACCACCAGGATCGCCTTGCCCTTGAAGGGGGCGAGGCTGGTGGGCTCGTCGGACAGCGTGGTCAGCGGAATGTCGTACAGGCTCAAGGTGCTCTCCTCGGCAGGGAAGGTGACGCGTTCGAGCTTAGGGGGTGCCCCCACGGGCCGGGGATGAGCCCCTGATGCCTCCTTTCAGCCATCCATGACCGGGATCCGGCCAAGTGGCCGGAGTGCCCCCCTGCCCAGGTCTCTCCCTTTGGGAAGCTGCTTCAGCTAAATGAGTCAGCGGAATGATCAAAAGACCGGGTCGGTTCGGCGGTCGGGAAAGGTCCGTGAATGCTCAAGTGGACTTGTTGATCAGCATTGCCGAAAAAGTTGTCGTCGCCGTTTCGGCATCTGGGCTCTCACTGGTGGGGATGCGTCTCTTCAGGCCCCGCATCAAACTCTCCCCCGACATCGCGGTCCGGTGGTCCGAACACCGCCAGGGCCTGCGGTACAACCTGAAGCTGGTGAACAAGAGCCGACGCGTGCTGGTGGATCTGAGATTCGAACTGGTCTTCGTTTACGAGAATTCCGAAGGCAGGCACAAAACCAAGCTGATCGCGCGTGCCCGGCCGGACCCGATGTCCATCAAGGGCCGCAGCTGGAAGAAGCAGACCACGAACGTTTCGGGTGCCTACACCGTCGCGTACAGCGAAGACATCATCGCGGTCATCGCTGAGCGGACGCTGGCGGGCACCCGTGCGGCCCATCTCCGCTTCCGGTGTTTCGCGCGGGACGGGATGTCGGGCATCGGGAGGCAATTCGAAATGAAGTACGAGCCGCCCCTCGCGAGCCTCGTCTACGGAAACTTCGAAAAGGTGAAGAGCCGGAAGGTGATCCGCGAGGAACCGCACGACGGCTGGACGGCGAAGCTGGCCGACCTCTTCGGGCCGGGCGGGCCGGGCGGGCCGGGAGGGGTGGGAGAGGTGGGCGGGGTGGTTCCCGGGGCGCGACGGGACGGTGGCACGGCCTCGGACGCAGGCGCGCACGATTCCGGCTCCGGCACGAGCGGCGACAAGGAGCTTGGGCGCTGATCAACCCGGGGATGAACGAAGGCACGCGCGCCCGCGCTCAGCCCCGTCTGGTCGGACCCCTCCGCCGTTTCCGTACGAGCACCCGCGCGCGTTCCACGAACGCCTCGTCGGGCCGCCTGAGATCCTCGCCGAGCTGGGCGGGGATCTCGGCGTCCCGGAGGAGATCCAGGCGGTGGAGCGGCCATTTCGAACTCATCAGGAGGTCGTGGTCGCCCGGGCGGAGGTTCAAGTGTTTCTCGAGCATGCGGAAGCCCGCCAGATATACGTGGTCCTTGACGAACCCTCCCGGCACCGACGTGTCGACAAGGCCTCGTTTCACCCGTACCGCCACATCGAATGCCGTGCCGACCGAGGTGTACGGCGTGAGTGCCCGAACCACGTCGGTGAAACTCCCCTGCAGAGCCGCGTCCACGGCGACCACGCGCAGGGCGAACCTCCGGTCGAGGCCGTTGCCGTCGGCCGCCCGCTGTTCGTTCCAGACGGCGAACCCCTCTTCGGTGGCCGTGTGCCCGGAAAGCTGCAGGCCCAGTATCTGAGCTCCTCGCAAGGCGTTCACCCACCGGAAGACGTGCGTGCCTATCTCGTGGACGATCAGCCGCACGAGTTCATCCTCCGACAGCTGTATGCCCGCCCGGATCCGCACCGATCGATCAGCCGTGGACACACTCATCCGGGCAGCCGCACCCAGCCTGATCCGTACGGTCCAATCCGCCAGCCGCTCCTGGGCGAGTACGTCCGCGATCGCGGCGGCGGCGTCATCGGCGCTCAGCTCCGGCGCCTGTCCCTGTTCCGCCGCCTGCCCCTGCCCCTGCCCCTCCTCCGCAGGGCCTTTCCGCAGGAGTCCGAGCGCGTCGGCGAGGAGGCCCTCATCCGGCGTCCCGTTCTCCCGCGACGTGGCTTCCGTGATCCTCGCGGCATCGTGGCTCGCGCAAGCGCGGTACCTGTCCAGGTACCGCGCGGCCTCGTCCGCGATCAACCGGTGCCAGGGGTCATCGTGGGACGCGGTCTCCTCGCAGATCCGGCGCAAGGGCTGGGACGTACCGTCATCGATCTCGCGGTACGTGAACCGGGGGTTGTCCCACCTCCCCCGCTCCGCGGCGCGCAGAAACCGCTCGCGGTGACCTTCGAGGTCGTCGGGGAGCACCAGTCCCAGCAGCGACAAGCCTGCCGTGGCGGCCTTGTACCGGGCGACCGCTGAGTCGGCGCGCCGCATGCGGTCGATCTCAGGGTTCACTAGGCCCCCGTCCCGATCAGTTCGTCCGCCGGATTGTTGACCGGCTGCGGCATGCCGGTGAGGTCCATGACGAACAGTGGTATCCCCAGGTCGTCCGCGCGGGTCCGGGCGTCCTCGGTGTATCCGGCGAGCGCGAAGTAGACGCTGGTCGCGGAGGCCGTCAATCCGTTCAGCCATACGCACTCCACCGCGCGCACCCCGGCCGGCGCGGTGGTCGGGTCCACCTGGGCGACCAGCCCGGGTGCGCGCAGGTCCACCGCCGCCGAGGGGATCGGCCTCCCGTCGGGCTGCCGTACGTCCCGGAAGCCGAGCCAGCGCAGGTACAGCGCGGCCGTGGCCACCGCGTCGCGGGCCGTACGGATGGTCACCGGCCGGAACGCGGGGCGCGGCACCGGCGCGGTCGGCGGCAGGGGTGAGCCGGCCGGGTTTACGGCGGACGGCTTCGGCCGCCGCTGGGACTTGTCCGAATCTGGCGCACGCCCGCGTTCCGCCGCCGCTCCCGTTCCCGCTCCCGTGCCCGGCGCAGCGCCCGCCCCCGGCGTCTCACGCGGCTTCGTCGGCCCGGCCGCATCGGGCCGGGGACCGCCTGCGCCCGCGTCGGCTCGCGCGCCCGGTGCGGGCTCGGCCCCCTCCACCGGGTGCACCGGAATCCGCACCACCGTTCCGCACGAGCCGCACCCCACCTCCGGGTGCGGCCACTCGCTCTCCCGCCCGCAGGCCGTGCACCGCACCGCCACCCAGGTTTCCGACCAGTTCCGATGGGTCAGCGGAAGGGGCGGCGCCGTCAGGTCCAGCGGCGGCGTGACCGGGCTCCCGCAGGCGCACGGGAAGACCGGGGCGGTGTAGTCGTTCTCGCGCAGGCACGCCGGGCAGCGCACCGGTACCGCTTCCGCCATGAGACCTGGACCCCCTCCGTCGCTGTGCGTACGTACATGCTCCACCACCGGCGACCGCCGAGGCGAGGACGACCTCGATTTTTCCCCCGAGGCCTGGTCCTTCGTACAAGTCACCGAGCGAGACGCGGCTTTTGGTGGGTTCCGCGCTGCCGAAGCGCCTTGACGCACTGCGGAGTCGCCGCTTAGCTTGTTCCGTATAGCAGAACAAAAATTCCGTATGACGGAAAAGCCTGACCGCCACACCCGCAGGAGAACTCGATGCCTCGTATGACAGCCGCCGCCGCAGCAGTGGAGATCCTCAAGCGCGAGGGTGTCGATCAAGCGTTCGGCGTGCCCGGCGCTGCGATCAACCCGTTCTACCGCGAGCTCAAGAACGTGGGAGGCATCAAGCACACGCTCGCCCGTCACGTCGAGGGCGCCTCGCACATGGCCGAGGGCTACACCCGCGCCAAGGCGGGCAACATCGGCGTCTGCATCGGTACCTCCGGCCCCGCCGGCACCGACATGATCACCGGCCTGTACTCGGCGATCGCGGACTCCATCCCGATCCTCTGCATCACCGGTCAGGCTCCGGTCTCGAAGCTCCACAAGGAGGACTTCCAGGCCGTCGACATCGCCTCGATCGCCAAGCCGGTCACCAAGGCCGCGACGACCGTCCTGGAGGCCGCGCAGGTCCCGGGCGTCTTCCAGCAGGCCTTCCACCTGATGCGCTCCGGCCGCCCCGGCCCGGTCCTCATCGACCTGCCGATCGACGTCCAGCTGACCGAGATCGAGTTCGACCCGGAGACCTACGAGCCGCTGCCGGTCTACAAGCCGCGCGCCACCCGTGCCCAGGCCGCCAAGGCCGTCCAGTTCCTGCTGGAGTCCGAGCGCCCGCTGATCGTCGCCGGTGGCGGCATCATCAACGCCGACGCCACCGACCTGCTGGTCGAGTTCGCCGAGCTGACCGGCGTCCCGGTCATCTCCACCCTGATGGGCTGGGGCACCATCCCGGACGACCACGAGCTGAGCGCCGGCATGGTCGGTGTCCAGACCTCGCACCGCTACGGCAACGCGACCTTCCTGGAGTCGGACTTCGTCTTCGGCATCGGCAACCGCTGGGCCAACCGTCACACCGGCTACAACCTGGACGCCTACACCAAGGGCCGCAAGTTCGTCCACGTCGACATCGAGCCCACCCAGATCGGCAGGATCTTCGCCCCGGACTTCGGCATCGCCTCCGACGCCAAGGCCGCGCTGGAGCTCTTCATCGAGATCGCCAAGGAGCTCAAGGCCGAGGGCAAGCTGCCGGACTTCTCCGCCTGGGCCGCCTCCGCCCAGGAGCGCAAGGCCACCCTGCAGCGCCGCACGCACTTCGACAACATCCCGATGAAGCCGCAGCGCGTGTACGAGGAGATGAACAAGGCCTTCGGCCCGGAGACGCGCTACGTCACCACCATCGGCCTCTCCCAGATCGCCGGCGCGCAGATGCTGCACGTCTACAAGCCGCGCAACTGGATCAACTGCGGTCAGGCCGGCCCGCTCGGCTGGACCATCCCGGCCGCGATCGGCGCCGCCACCGCCGACCCGGAGACCCCGATCGTCGCGCTCTCGGGCGACTACGACTTCCAGTTCATGATCGAGGAGCTGGCGGTCGCCGCCCAGCACAAGGTCCCCTACGTCCACGTCCTGGTGAACAACGCCTACCTGGGTCTGATCCGTCAGGCGCAGGGCAATCTCGGCATCAACTTCGAGGTCAACCTCGAGTTCGAGAACATCAACACCCCCGAGCTGGGTGTCTACGGCGTCGACCACGTCAAGGTCGCCGAGGGCCTGGGCGTCAAGGCCATCCGCGTCACCGACCCGAACGAGCTGGGCGCCGCCTTCGAGCAGGCCAAGAAGCTCGCCCAGGAGTTCCGGGTCCCGGTCGTCGTCGAGGCCATCCTGGAGCGCGTCACCAACATCTCGATGAGCAAGACGGTGGACATGAGCGACGTCACCGAGTTCGAGGAGCTGGCGACCGAGCCGGGTCACGCCCCGACCGCCATCCGCCCGCTGTCCGTCTGATCAGCCGGACGCACCTGGGTCTGGCAGTCAACGAAGCGGCTACGAAGCGGCCCCCGTTCCCTCCGTCAGGAGGATGCCGTTGGTTAATTCGGGGGTCTACTTCGCCCCGTCGAGCTTCGGCTCGGCGGGGCGAAGTGCTGCGAAGTGGCTGGTGCGGGTTCGGGCCCTGCGTGTGTCGGTGAGGTGGGCGTCGAGGCGGGCGAGATTGATCGCGGCGCCGGTCAGCTGGTGCTGGAGGCTCGTCTTCGCGAGACCGCGGTAGCGGGATCTGCGCAGGCCGCAGCGCTGGGCGGCCTGGGAGATGGTGCCCTCGACTCCGGCGCGGGTCTTGTATCGCTCCTTCCAGGTGTCGGTGTCCTAGTCGGCGCGGGCCTGGCGGAGGGCTTCGTGTTCCTCGCGGGGCCGCAGGGTCAGGCGCCGGCCGACGCTGGAGGTGGTGCACTGCTCGCGGACCGGGCAGGGCCGGCAGTCCCCGCTGTTGAACCGGACCCGGATGACCGGGGTGCCGGCCTGGGAGCGGTCGGGGTTCCAGCGGGTGGTGGCCTTGCCGCCGGGGCAGGTGACCCGTTCGCCCGCCCAGTCGATGGTGAAGTCGTCGCCGGTGAAAGCGCCACCCGAGGCTGCCTGGTGGCTGATGACGGCGGCGGCCGGGCCAGTGAGCGTGATGCCGTACTGGCGGCGGGTACTGACCAGCAGATGCGCGTCGACATATCCGGCGTCGACCAGATGCTCACCGGGCAGACGGCCCGCTTCGGCGAGCTGGGCGTGCACCGTCTCGGTCATCGACATGTCGGAAACCGTCGCCACGGTGGTGGCCACGTTCGTGATCAGGTTCGGGGTGTCCGGCTCACACGTTTCGGTGAGGTGGACCTTGTATCCGTCCCACATGGTGTCCCGTTTGACGCCGACGCGCGCTTCCGTGTCATAGGGCGTGACCAGGCGCAATGCGCCTGGCGGGCGGTCTTTTGGGTCCCGGCGCCTCACCTCGCCCTCCACCAGGTGGAAGTGCTGAACCCACACCTGGCGCAGGATTTCCACCTGCTCAAGCGTCCACAGCCCTTCTGGTGCCGCAGGTGACCGGACGGCCTCAAGTAGCCGCATCCCGTCAGCCCCGATCCGCAGACCGACCTCGTCCCGCTTGGTGCGGGACTTGGGAAACCGGGAGTCCTCGGCCCTGGTCGCGTAGTGCTTGAACCAGTCCGGCTCCGCAGCCTCGCCCAGCCAGTCGGGAGCCGCCTGCGCGAGCGCGTTCAACGCTGAGCGCAGGGTCTCCGCGACCAGCTCCAGCCAGCCCAGCTCACGTGCCGCGGACTGCACGTGCGTGGAGTCGGTCCTTGCCCTGCCCGCCGTCTTGAGCAGCCCGTTCTCCTGGGCCCTGGCCAGGATGCCGTCCATCACCCGCCGCCCGGCATCCGCCTCAACCAGACGGTCCCGGAACTCCGAGAGCACCGAGAAGTCGAACCCCGGATCGCCCAGCTCCAGCGCGAGCGCGTACTTGAAGTCGATCCTGGCCCGGACCGCCTCGGCGGCCTGCCGGTCGGTGAGTCCCTCCACGAACTGCAACACCAGCACGAGCGCCAACCGGCCCGGCGACCAGGCGGGCTTCCCCCGCGCTGGGAACAGATCCGCGAACTGACCGTCACTGAACAGGCCCCCCAGCTCGTCCCGGATCCGGATCGCCAGACTGCCCTTCGGAAAGGCTGCCCGCGCCACCCGCACTGTCTCTACCGGAACCTCACCAGGATCCTTCGGACGCATCGACATCGACACCCTCCCCATACGACAACGTCGGCTCCCAAGACCACAACCAGGTCTTGGGAACCGACGTCACGCCAGGCCCCGAATTAACCAACGGCATCCCTCCGTCAGGAGGGGCGGGGGCCGCTTCGCGTGTGCGCGGCACGCTACTCGTCGTCCGGCCCGAGCTCGGCCTCGACCGCGCCGGCCAGCAGCTCGCGGGCCCGCTCCAGCGTCAGCGAACCGCTCAGCCAGCGCTCGCTGAGGCCCTCCACCAGGGCGGTGAGCCGCTCCGCGGCGTCCAGGGTTGATACGGACAGGTCGGCCCGGCCGGCCGCTTTGGCATCCGCGATGGCATCGGCGGTGTCCTGGGTCCAGCTGCGGGTGGACTCCGCCAGGGGCTCCCGCAGATCGGTGTCGAAGATGGCGCTGGCCCGCAGCTCACCCCAGGCGATGCTGTTCTCGCGGACCCGGTCGGTGTCCTGGAGCTCGCTCAGCAGCAGCTGGAGCAGGGTGGCGCGGGCGTTCTCCGCACCTGACACCGCCTCGTCGGTGTAGCCGGTGGCGCGGTCGCTGATGAAGGCCAGGGTGCGTTGGATCAGGCCCGCACGGTCCTTGAAGTGGTAGTAGATCAGCGCGGTGGAGACCCCTGCCTCGGCCGCCAGCTCCTCGACGCGCAGGCCTCTGACGCCGGTGCGCGCGATGACGCGTACGGCGGCTTCCAGGATCAACGCTTGGCGATCGGCCACTCTTGCCACACCTTTCGGGACGGACATGTCTTGACTGAGCTTTCAGTCAGGCCCCAGGTTAGCCCTCACCCACGAGCTCTCCGGCCGGGCATGACAAAGCGCCGAGTCACGGGACCGTCCGTGACTCGGCGCTTTGAGTGTGACCGCCCGACGGTGCGAGGCTGGCGCGACAGGACGTTCGCACCACCGGGCGGAGATTTGGGGCTGCTGCGACTCCGACGGACGGAGTCCGGCGCAGCCGGACCGATGCCCGCGAAGCGGTGCGAGGACGGCGTCCAGAAGAGGTCGTTCGCACAACCGGGCGGAGATTTGGGTTGCTGCGACTCCGACGGGCGGAGTTGGTGGGGAGGTAGCTCCCTCCATACAGGGGACTCTGTGCGTGGCCCCTGTATATAAGGAGTGGCTGGGACCGTGGCGGGCGGCGACGAGAACTTCGGCGTCGTCTCCCTCAGGTCAAGAGACGGGCCTCGGAACCCATTACCACCGCACTGGCTCGCACGCCCGCCACGGCCCTCGTCCCGCCCTCACCGCGTACCACCCCTCATCCGGGTCCGCGGCTCGGGCTCAGCACCCGGGGCCTGACCTCCCGTCAGGCCCCCGGTACAGCTGTGTGGCTCAGGCGTCGCGCAGGGCGCGAACGGCCTCCTCGACGCGCTTGCCGTAGTCGGCGTCGGCGGCGTGGAAGTGAGCCAGGTTCTTCTCGATGACGTCTTCCAGGGTGACCTGAGACAGACCGCCGGCGATGTTCGCCACCAGACGCTGCTTCTCGGCCTCCGACATCAGGCGGTAGAGCTCACCGGCCTGGAAGAAGTCGTCGTCCTTGGTGTGGGCCGGGGCCTCGTGGGTGCCCGTGTAGCCGGAGACGGCCTTCGGGGCGCCCAGCGCCAGGCCGGTCTCGGCCGGACCCTGGTACGAGTTGGGCTCGTAGTTCTTGTCGTGGCGCGAGCCGTTGCGCAGCGCCATGACACCGTCGCGGCCGTAGTTGTCGGCCTTCGTCGCCTTCGGGGCGTTGACCGGCAGCAGGGTGTGGTTCACACCGAGGCGGTAGCGCTGGGCGTCGGCGTACGCGAAGAGACGGCCCTGGAGCATCTTGTCCGGCGAGGCGGTGATGCCCGGGACGAAGTTGTTCGGGGAGAAGGCGGCCTGCTCGACCTCGGCGAAGACGTTGTCCGGGTTGCGGTCGAGGACCAGGCGGCCCACGCGCTGCAGCGGGTAGTCGCTGTGCGGCCACACCTTGGTGAGGTCGAACGGGTTGAAGCGGTAGTCCGCGGCCTCGGCGGCCGGCATGATCTGGACGTAGAGGGTCCAGCTCGGGTTCACACCGCGCTCGATCGCCTGGAGCAGGTCGGTCTGGTGCGAGTTCGCGTCCTTGCCGACGAGCTCGGCGGCCTGCTCGCCCGACAGGCAGCGGACGCCCTGGTTCGTCTTGAAGTGGTACTTGACGAAGAAGGCCTCGCCCTGCTCGTTCGTCCACTGGTACGTGTGGGAGCCGTAGCCGTTCATGTGACGGTACGACGCCGGGATACCGCGGTCACCCATCAGCCAGGTGATCTGGTGCGTCGCCTCGGGGGCGTGCGCCCAGAAGTCCCAGACGTTGTCCGGCTCCTGCTTGCCCGTGAAGGGGTCACGCTTCTGGGAGTGGATGAAGTCGGGGAACTTGATCGGGTCCTTGATGAAGAACACCGGGGTGTTGTTGCCGACGAGGTCGTAGTTGCCCTCTTCGGTGTAGAACTTCAGCGCGAAGCCGCGCGGGTCGCGGACCGCGTCCGCGCCGCCGAGCGAGTCGGCGACGGTGGAGAACCGCAGGAAGGTCTCGGTCTTCTTGCCGACCGTGTTCAGGAACGCGGCGCTGGTGTACGCGGTGACGTCGTCGGTCACCTCGAAGTAGCCGTACGCGGCCGAGCCGCGGGCGTGCACCACACGCTCCGGGATGCGCTCACGGTTGAAGCGGGCGAGCTTCTCAAGGAGCTGCTGGTCCTGGACCAGGAGCGGGCCACCGACGCCGGCGGTGGCGGAGTTCTGGTTGTCGGCGACCGGGGCGCCGGACTCGGTCGTCAGCGTGCGCTTCGACATGGTGACCTTCCGTACGGGAACCTGCTGACGAAAAGCGTCTTCCGTCATGCGGAACAGCCTAATTTCAGGCCGAACTCAGCGTCAACAGTTTGTTGAACAAAGATGGAGAGAGGTGATCCGGACGGTGCCGGCGCTTGGGCGCGACAGGACAGGTGTCAGCACCGGCACCATCCGGAAACTCAGAGCCCCTTGCGGGGGAAGGCGCTCGGCCCGGTCAGATCTGGGCGCCGGAGAGGCGCTCGACCGCGCGGAGCAGGGCGGAGTGGTCCAGGCCGCCGTCACCCTGGGCGCGCAGCGAGGCGACCAGCTGGGCCACGACCGCGCCGACCGGGAGGGCGGCGCCGACGTTGCGGGCGGCGTCGGTGACGATGCCCATGTCCTTGTGGTGCAGGTCGATCCGGAAACCGGGCTTGAAGTCGCGGTTCAGGAAGTTGTCCTTCTTGCGGGTCAGGACCGTGGAGCCGGCCAGACCGCCGTTGAGGACGTCCAGGGCGGCCTGGAGGTTCACGCCCGACTTCTCCAGGAAGACGACGGCCTCGGCGCACGCCTGGATGTTCACCGCCACGATGAGCTGGTTGGCGGCCTTCACCGTCTGGCCGGAGCCGTGCGGGCCGCACAGGACGATGGTCTTGCCGAGGGTCTCCAGGACCGGCAGGGCCTCGTCGAAGTCGGCCTGCTCGCCACCCACCATGATCGACAGGACGGCCTCGATGGCGCCGGCCTCGCCGCCGGACACCGGGGCGTCGATGACGCGGATGCCCTTCTCGGAGGCGTTCTTCGCCAGGTCGATGGAGGTCTGCGGGGTGATCGACGACATGTCGATGACCAGCGCGCCGGACTTGGCGTTCTCCAGGATGCCCTCGGGGCCGTAGGAGATGGCCTCGACCTGCGGGGAGGCGGGCACCATCGTGATGATGACGTCGGCGTCCTTGACGGCCTCGGCGATCGAGCCGGCCGCGGTGCCGCCGGCGGCGGCCAGGCGGTCCAGCTTGTCCTGCTCCAGGGTGAAGCCGGTGACCGAGTAGCCGGCCTTCAGGAGGTTCTCGGCCATGGGGGAGCCCATGATTCCGAGACCGATCCAGGCAATCTTGGGGAGGGTGCTCATGAGGGAGGTCCTTCTCTTAAAGCTTCGTACGAAAAGTGCGTGGGGTGCCCGGCTGATCGCCTGGACTTTGCCCGCCTACTTGGCGGCGCGGGCCTCGGCCGGCAGCCACTCGAAGGAGGCGGCAGCGTCGGCGGCCTTGTACTCCAGGCCTACGTAGCCCTCGTATCCGGCCTTCTTCAGCTGGCCGAGCAGCTCCTCCAGGGGCAGCTCGCCGGTGCCGGGGGCACCGCGTCCCGGCTTGTCCGCGATCTGGACGTGTCCGGTCTTGGCGGCGTACTTTTCGATGACCTCGGAGAGGTCCTCGTCGTTCATCGCCAGGTGGTACAGGTCGAGCAGGAACTTGGCGTTGCCGAGGCCGGTGGCCGCGTTCACCTTGTCCACGACCTCGATGCCGGCCGGGGCGCTCACCAGCGGGTAGAGCGGCGACTCGGGCTTGTTGAGGGTCTCGATCAGGAGGATCGCACCGACGCGGTCCGCGGCCTGAGCCGCCACGACCAGGTTCTTCAGGGCGAGCTCGTCCTGAACGGCCGGGTCCACACCCTCGACGCGGTTGCCGTAGAGGGCGTTCAGCGCCTTGCAGCCGACCGAGGCGGCGAAGTCCGCGGCCACGTTGATGTTGGCGTTGAAGCGGTCCGACTCCTCACCGGGAACCGATACCGCGCCGCGGTCCGGGCCCGGCAGCCGGCCGGCGTAGAAGTTCAGGCCCACCAGCTGAGTGCCGGCGTCCTCAAGAGCCTTCTTGAGGGCGTCGAGCTCCTCCTGTGCGGGGGTGGGGGTCTCGATCCAGGGCCACCACAGCTCGACCGCCGTGAAGCCGGCCGCGGCGGCAGCCGCGGGACGCTCCAGGAGCGGGAGTTCCGTGAAGAGGATCGAAAGGTTTACATCGAAGCGCTGGTCCGTGACTGCGCCGTCTGAGAAGCGGGCCATGAGGGCGGGCGCTCCTTCCGTATTGCGGAAGTTAGTTTCTGCTTGATGGAAGACTGCATCGGGCTTGTCGCAGATGTCAAGTACGGACTGCCGAAAAATCGTGACCGCGGGGTAGCTTGACGGCGTGCGATTGAGAGTGGAGTTCACGACCGAGCCCTTCGACCTCGAAGAGGCCCCTGCCCATGCCGTCGCCGCTCGCGAGGTCATCCAGAAGGCCCAGCTGGACGCGGTGGACGTCGGCCCGTTCGGCAACACGGCGGAAGGCGAGGCCGACGCGGTGCTCGTCGCGGTGGCCGCGCTGCTGCGCGACTCGCTGGAAGCCGGAGCCACCCGCGTGTCGCTCCAGGTCAACGTGATCGGGGAGGAGAGGCCGTGACCGAGCCCCGTGACCACCCGTTCGTCGCCGCGGTCAAACCGCTGGTGGACGCCATGGGCGGCGAGCTGATGGATCCGGCCCTCGCCACGCCCGACGACGTCGTGCTCACGTGGGAGGGCCAGGACCTGCTGGCCGTACGCCTGCCGCAGCTCTCGGACTCGCTGGACCGCATCCTGGCGGCGCTGGAGCGCCGGCACGGCGTACCGTTGTCCCAGCTCGACCGGAAGACCAAGCAGGACGTCGTACGGATACTGGAGGCGCGAGGCGCCTTCTCCGTACGGCACGGCGTCGAGACGGTGGCGGGCGCCCTGGGCGTAAGCCGCTTCACCGTTTACAACTACCTGAACAGGGACTCGAACACTCCCAAAGGGCCCAGCAAGGCCGCCGGCGAGTGAACGCCCTCTGACTCACGGTGACGAGCCGCCGCCCCGATTCATCCGGGCGGCGGCTTTTGTGTACGGGAAGTTTCAACAAAGTGTTGACGCCGTGTTGTCCAGGGCGTTAGCTATGCGCAGCCCGTCAAAGCAACAACAGGCCACGGAGGCCTACCGTGACTTCGAGTCCGACCCCGGGTCTCACCCGGTTCAACGCCTTGGACGACAGCGCGGCCACGGCCGAGCTCCACGAGGTGTGCGCCAGCTCGGCATGGGGGAGCAAGCTGCTCGCCCAGCGCCCCTTCGCCGACGCGGACGCCCTGTTCGCCGCGAACGAGTCCGCCATGGCGGAGCTCACCGCGGAGGACCTGGCCGAAGCGATGGGAGGCCACGCGCCGATCGGCCGGCCGAAGCCGGGAGACCCGACCTCCGCCCGCGAGCAGCGCGGCATGGCCGGTGCCTCGGAGGAGCTCAAGAACGAACTCCTCGAACTGAACCTGGCGTACCAGGAGAAGTTCGGCCACGTCTTCCTCATCTGCGCCACCGGTGCGACCGGTGAGTTCATGCGGGACGCGGTCAAGGTCCGGATCGAGAATTCGCCGGAGCAGGAGCGGGAAATCGCCCGCGGCGAGCTCGTCAAGATCAACCGGATCCGCCTGACCCGTCTCGTAGAAGGAGAGTGAGACCGAAGTATGAGCACTGAGACCACCGCGTCGGTGTCCACGCACATCCTGGACACCAGCATCGGCAAGCCCGCCGAGGGCGTCGCCATCTCCCTGTCGGCCCGCGCCGGCCTCGACGGTGAATGGGCGGCCCTGGGCGGCTCCGCCACCGATGCGGACGGGCGCTGCAAGGACCTGCCGGCGCTGCCGGAGGGCACCACCCACGTGCGTCTCGACTTCGAGACCGAGACGTACTTTTTGAATAAGCACAGTTCTATGAAGCAAGCCGAGGCGCAGCAGGACGCCCCCCGCGTAAGGGACAGCGGTGCGTTCTTCCCCGAGGTCACCATCACCTTCGCGGTGAACCCGGGCGAGCATTACCACGTACCGCTGCTGCTCAACCCGTTCGGCTACTCCGTTTACCGAGGGAGCTAGCATGGCCACGATTCTGGGCCAGAACCAGTACGGCAAAGCAGAGAACCGCGTCGTCAAGATCACGCGGGACGGCGACACGCACCACATCAAGGACCTGAACGTCTCGGTCGCCCTTTCGGGTGACATGGACGACGTCCACTACTCCGGCTCGAACGCCAACGTCCTGCCGACGGACACCACCAAGAACACGGTGTACGCGTTCGCCAAGGAGCACGGCATCGAGTCCGCCGAGCAGTTCGGCATCCACCTGGCGCGCTGGTTCGTCAACAGCCAGGAGCCGATCCAGAAGGCGCGCATCCGGATCGAGGAGTACGCCTGGGACCGGATCGCCACCTCGGACGCAAACTCCAAGTTCATCGGCTCCGACGAGGTGAACCACTCCTTCGTCCGCCAGGGCATGGAGACCCGCGTCACCCAGATCACGTACGACGGTACGAACTGGGAGGTCATCTCCGGCCTCAAGGACCTGGTCGTCATGAACTCCACGAACTCCGAGTTCTGGGGTTATGTGAAGGACAAGTACACGACCCTGAAGGAGGCCTACGACCGCATCCTGGCCACCCAGGTGTCGGCCCGCTGGCGCTTCAACTGGTCGGACGACGAGCAGCGGATGCCCAACTGGGAGAAGTCGTACGCCGAGACCAGGAAGCACATGCTTCAGGCCTTCGCGGAGACCTACTCCCTGTCGCTGCAGCAGACCCTGTACCAGATGGGTTCGCGCATCATCAACCACCGTTCGGAGATCGACGAGGTCCGCTTCTCGCTCCCGAACAAGCACCACTTCCTCGTCGACCTGGAGCCCTTCGGCCTCAAGAACGACAACGAGGTCTACTTCGCCGCGGACCGCCCGTACGGTCTGATCGAGGCGACGGTCCTCCGCGACGGCGTAGACGCCCGTATCCCCGTGGACATGACCAACCTTTGATGCGACACGCGCGTCCCGGGGCACCGCAGTGGCCCCGGGACCGCGGCAGCACCCCCCCGCGACACCCCGCGACACCCTTCAACTTCCTGAATCGGCACCCGGACGCACCACACGGGGCGGCAGTACTGTCAGCTGTCAAGGCCCCCGGCTCCGGCACTCAAATCCCCTGGGTTTTGCCGTGCCCTCACCGCCACTGAAAGCACGAGGAAGTCCCATGGCAGCATCGGCAGCCCATGACAGCGCCGTAGAGCGCATCGTCATCGAGAACTGTGCGATTGCAACCGTCGACGCGAACGACACCGAGTACGCCTCGGGCTACATCGTCGTCGCCGGCAACAAGATCGAGTCGATCGGTGCGGGCAAGGCCCCCGAGAACCTCGACAATGTGGTCCGCCGCATCGACGGCACGGGTCACCTCGTCACCCCGGGTCTGGTCAACACCCACCACCACTTCTACCAGTGGATCACCCGTGGTCTGGCCACCGACCACAACCTGTTCAACTGGCTCGTCGCGCTGTACCCGACGTGGGCGCGCATCGACGAGCAGATGACGTACACGGCCGCGCAGGGCTCCCTCGCCGCGATGGCCAAGGGCGGCGTCACCACCGCCATGGACCACCACTACGTGTTCCCCAAGGGCTCCGGCGACCTGTCCGGCTCGATCATCCGCGCCGCCTCCGAGATGGGCGTACGCTTCACCCTCGCCCGCGGTTCCATGGACCGCAGCGAGAAGGACGGCGGCCTGCCGCCGGACCACGCGGTCGAGACCCTCGAAGGCGCGCTCGCCGACACCGAGGCGACCGTCAAGAAGCACCACGACGCCTCCTTCGACGCGATGACCCAGGTCGCCGTCGCCCCCTGCTCCCCCTTCTCGGTCTCCACCGAGCTGCTGAAGCAGGGTGCCGAGATGGCCCGCCGGCTGGGTGTGCGCATGCACACGCACGGCTCGGAGACCGTCGAGGAAGAGCAGTTCTGCAAGGAACTGTTCGGCATGGGCCCGACCGACTACTTCGAGTCGACCGGCTGGCTCGGCGAGGACGTGTGGATGGCGCACAGCGTCCACATGAACGACTCCGACATCGCCGCGTTCGCCCGTACCAAGACCGGTGTCGCGCACTGCCCGTCCTCCAACGCCCGTCTGGCCGCCGGCATCGCCCGCGTCCCGGACATGCTCGCCGCCGGTGTCCCGGTCGGCCTCGGCGTGGACGGCACCGCCTCGAACGAGTCCGGCGAGCTGCACACCGAGCTGCGCAACGCGCTGCTCATCAACCGCCTGAACCCGGTCCACCGCGAGCGCGCCCTCAACGCGCGCCAGGCCCTGCGCCTCGGTACGTACGGTGGCGCCCAGGTCCTCGGCCGCGCCGACAACATCGGCTCGCTGGAGGTCGGCAAGTGCGCCGACCTGGTGATGTGGAACCTGAGCACGCTCCTGCACTCCTCCATCGCCGACCCGGTCACCGCCCTGGTCTTCGGTGCGGCGGCTCCCGTGACCCTCTCGCTGGTCAACGGCAAGCAGATCGTCGAGAACAACCGTCTTCTCTTCGCCGACGAGGACGCGATCGCCGTGTCCACCCGGGAAGAGGCCCAGCGCCTCGCGCGGATCTCCGCGCAGGCCTGATCCCACGGAGTCCGGCCGGGGGGGACGGCCCCCGGCCGGCGGCCGCGGACCCGAGCGGGGTCCGCGGCAGCCGTTCCCGGGAGCGCCCTAGGATTTTTCCGAGGGCGTCCCCGGGGGCGGTGACTCTTGCCACGGGTTCCATCCGTGGCTCACATCCATGGCCCCGCCACTCTCTTCACCACGCTGCGTCACCGGCGGCTTCGCCATGCGCGAAATCAGCTGCGGGACGGTTTGGGCGAATCGTTTCCGTGGACGTTTCCGCATCCCTTGGGACAGGCATTCGCACCACCCACAACTCCATACAGGCTCGACTCGCACAGCTTTCGCATCACCTCCCAGACACATCACGTCCCTGCCGACGTGTTAAACAGTTCGGAGGAAGCCGTGGCCCAGGTGCCCAGGTTTCGCAAAGACGCAGTCGCAGTACCGCAGGTCTCAGGCGACTCAGGGGAGAAGCACCCGGTCGACGAGACCTTGCCTCCGCTGAAAATGTTCACGAGCGGTCTGCAGCACGTGGCCGCCATGTACGCGGGTGTAGTCGCCCCGCCCATGATCGTCGGCCCCGCCGTCGGCCTGTCCGCCACCGAGACCGCCTTCCTGATGGGCGCCTCGCTCTTCACCGCGGGAATCGCCACCCTCCTCCAGACCCTCGGCTTCTGGAAGATCGGCGCCAAACTGCCCTTCGTCAACGGCGTTTCGTTCGCCGGCGTCACCCCGATGATCGCCATCGGCAAGGGGGAGGGCGACAACGCCCTTCCGATCATCTTCGGCGCGATCATCGTCGCCGGAGTCCTCGGCTTCTTCGCCGCCCCCTACTTCGGCAAACTCGTCCGGTTCTTCCCACCGGTCGTCACCGGTACGGTCATCACCCTGATCGGCGTCTCGCTGCTCCCGGTGGCCTTCAACTGGTCGCAGGGCGGGAACAGCACCGCCACCGACTACGGCTCGATGAAGAACATCGCCATGGCCGCCGTCACCCTCGCGATCGTCCTGCTGATGCGCAAGTTCCTGCGCGGCTTCCTCCAGCAGATCTCCATCCTCCTCGGCCTGGTCGCGGGCACGCTCATCGCGCTGCCGCTGGGCATGACGAGCTTCGCCGCCGTGCAGAACGCCGACTTGGTCGGCTTCCCGACGCCGTTCCACTTCGGGGCCCCGCAGTTCCAGGTCGCCGCGATCATCTCCATGTGCATCGTGATGCTGGTGTGCATGACCGAGTCCACCGCCGACATCCTGGCGCTGGGCAAGATCGTCGGCCGCCCGGCGGACGCGAAGACCATTGAGGGCGGCCTGCGCGCCGACGCCCTCGGCAGCGCGGTCAGCCCGCTGTTCAACGGGTTCATGTGTAGCGCCTTCGCGCAGAACATCGGCCTGGTCGCCATGACCAAGGTGCGCAGCCGGTTCGTCGTCGCGGCCGGCGGCGGCATCCTGATCCTGCTGGGCCTGTGTCCGATCGCCGCCTCCGTCATCGGAGTCGTACCGCTGCCGGTCCTCGGCGGCGCGGGGGTCGTCCTCTTCGGCTCGGTGGCCGCCAGCGGCATCCAGACCCTGGCCGGCGCGGCGATGGAGAAGGGCGAGAACGCCCTGATCGTCGCCGCCGCGCTCGGCATCGGCCTGATCCCGATCGCGGCCCCGGGCTTCTACCACGCCTTCCCGAAGGACCTGCTGGTCGTCCTCGACTCCGGCATCAGCACCGGCTGCGTCGTGGCCATCGCGCTGAACCTGGCCTTCAACCACCTCGGCGCCAGGAAGGGCGCGGCCTCACCGGCTGCCGAACCCGTACCGGCGCACTGAGCCCCGCTCCACCGAGGCCGGTGCGTCGCCGACCAGCGTGCGGCGGTGCGTACGTCACCCACTGCGGGTGTGACGTACGCACCGCCGCCGGCCGCGTTTCCCGGCCACACCGCGCCGCGCCGCGCCGTACTGCCGCTACGAGAGCGGGGAGAGGTACATCCCGCTCTGATCGGCCCCGGCGGTGTTCTTGCAGCCGACGTTGGAGGTGGCCGGCTGCGCGACGGTCAGGGCGAGGCAGCGCCCGGCGGCCAGCTGCCCGAAGTAGTTCGGGTGCATGGACTCCTGGATGAGCCCCTGCGTCTCACTGCTGTCGATCCAGCGCGCCCACTCGCTCGTCTTCGCCGACGCGGGCACCGTGGAGGTCACCTGCTTGCTGGCCGTCGCGCACACCTCGCGGCCCTGGAGCATGTCCCGCAGGTCCAGGAACTGCACGCCCTTGGCGGCCGCGACTCCCTTGAGGCGATTGGCTATCTGCGGTACGAGGGAGTCGCGCGCCCAGTCCGAGTCCCGGTTCCAGAACGGGCAGCCGCCGGTGTTGAGCCGGCTCCAGTCGCTCTGGGTGTACCGGTTCTCCGCGCCGCGCGGGATGGGTGACGGGTACGACTGGAGCACGATCCGGTACGAGGAGTCGGAGTAACCGGCCCCGCTCATCACGGCGCGGATCTCGTCCACGGACTTCCCGACGTTCGCCATCACCCCGTCGATCCTCTGATCGACCCCGGCCTGCTGGTCGTCGTAGCAGTACGAGTTCCAGATGATGAAGTCGTACGCGCAGTCCTTGATGATGTCGGCGAAGCCGAGGTCGTTCCCGCCGATGGAGAGGGCGATGACCTTGACGTTGTGGCTGGCGGCCACGGCGGCGAGCTGATCGGCCTGCGGGGCCTCGCCCTTGTAGGCGACGCCGCCGTTGGACGCCCGGAACACGTTCTCCGAAGTGGCCCCGGAGCAGGCCAGGTTCACGGCGACGTCAGCGACGGCCCCGGCGCTCCTCACCTCGGCGGAATCCGAGCGGTGACATCCGCCGGCGGTCGTTCCGTATACCTTCGCGGGGTCGTAGGTGCTCCCGGTGACCCATGCGCGGTCGGTCCCGGTGCGGTTCCCGCTGTTGGTCAGGCTGTTGCCCTTCCAGCGCCCGGCCTCGCCGGAGATGTAGCTGTCGCCCAGGGAGACCACGGCGGTGGGTCCCGTCCCGGGGCTGGCGACCGAGGTCCCGGCCCCGCCGGCCACCAGTGCGCCGACGGCGAGCGGCAGAACCATCCCTGCTCCGGCCAGTCGTCGCACCCGACCGCGGGTCCGGTTCTTGCTGTCGTTGCGGAATCCGATCACGGCGGAACTCCTGCGCTCGGCCATGCCGAAGTCGGCGACAACTCCGTGGCATGGCTGGGGAAGTGGGGGTACCGCCGGCCGGTGGCAAGCAGAAAGGTGACATGCCGCACGTTGTTACCGCCAGGTAGCGGGAGATTACGATGATGTAACGACCGACCGGTCGTTCGGCCGCCGCCGAACTCCCCGGGCTCCTGGCCGAATCCGGTTGCCGCCCCGACGGTGCCCGCCTAAGGTCACCGGACCGGTCCGGGGACGCGCGGATGCGCGGAGGGGGATGCGCGGAGGGGGAGGGGCGATGACCCGAAAGCGGTACGACCAGCGCGTCCTCGCGCTGGTCGAAGTGCGGGGAGAGCCGCGGGACTTCGAGCAGGCCAGGGCGGAGTTCGCACAGCTGGGCTGGCCCGTCGTGGACGAGTTCGGCCGGGGCGAGGGACCGTCGGCCGGCGTGCTGACCGCAGATCCCCGCTCGCGGCTGTTCTGCGTGGAGGTGCGGTTCTTCGGGGCGCGGAACCAGCGGACCGAGCGCGCCGCGGGCTGGCGGGTCCGAAGGCTGGCGAAGACCGCCGTCCTGGAGATGTACGTACGCCGCACCGAGCTGGTCGACGCGGACCGGGAGCAGCTGGAGGAGTACCGCTCCCACACGGTGGCCCACCGTCCGGATCCCCGGCGCGCGGGCGGCGCCCGCGCCCGTGCCGCGGAGGGGAGCGGCAAGTACGACACCGGGTCGATCGCGCTCGGGACGCCGTCCGAGGCCAGACGCCTCGCCCGGATGGGCCTGCCGGGAGGATCCGCCGCCCGCACGGACCTCGACGTACGGATGTCCCCCCGGCGCGGGCGGCGCGACATGGACCTGCTGCGCGAGGACGAGTTCGGGCGCCGTGCGGCGCGGGCCGTCGGGTGGCTGGTCGGCATGGCCTTCGCCGCCGTCTTCTTCAAGGAGGCCGACGGTCCGGCGCGCGGTCTGTGGGTCGCCGTCGCCTCCGCGTGCCTGGTGCGGGGACTGCTGTGCGCGAGCCGGCTCCACGCCTCGGGCGGGCGCCGTCACCGGCTGTGGGGGGCTGCCGGCGGATGCCTCGCGGCGGCCGTCCTGCTGCTGCTCGCCCTCGGGGTGCCCGCCTCGCAGACGTCGGGCTGGACCTCCCGCCAGGTTCTGTTCGCCGTCGTGGTGCCGGTGACCGTCGTAGGCATCTGGCTGCTGGTGCGCCAGTGGACCACCTGGTCGGAGTGGCTCACGGCCACGGTCCCGCTGGCGGTGACGCTGGCGACCGGGCTGGTCGTCGCCTCCGGTTCGGTCCTGCACGGCATGTACGGGGACGCGTTCGACATCACCCCGGAGGAGCTCGACGTCCCGGGACTGTGGCAGGTGGCGGCCGGGGCGAAGCTGCTCGGCTACCTCAGCGTGGGGCTCCTGGGCCCGGCCCTGTGGGGGATCGCCAAGCACCTCCACTTCGCCTTCACCCGGCCCGGCGAGTACCTGAACGCGGCCATGTACGTCCTGCTCTACATCGCCGTCGTCGCCTCGGTGGCGGGCCTCGCCCTCGACAACGCCTCGCGGGCCGTCGCGCGGACGAAGGCCGCCGCCGAACACCGCCGCGCGGCACCCCCGTACTTCGGGGTGGAGCCGGAGTGGATGTGCGTGCAGCCGACCGTGCCCCTCGCCGAGCTCAACGCCGAGGGAGGCCTGCTCGACCCGGGCCGGGCGTACCTGTTCTTCGGCGTGGCCGATGACGTGGCCCTGCTCTGGAACACCGGCACCGACGCCCTGCTGAAGGAGCGGACGGACCAGGTGCGGCTCGTACCGGCCGGGGATCCCGCGAGGCCCTGCCCGGCCGCCGGCGCCTGACGGGCATCTCGCACGAAACAGCTCCGCCCCCGGGCCGTTGCGGGCCAGGGGGCGGAGCTGTGTTCGCCGCGGGTGTTCGGCTGCTGTGCGTTTCAGCCGAAGACGGGGTGTGTCAGCCGACGAGCTGGTCGTACGCGGGCAGCGTGAGGAAGTCGGCGTAGTCGGCGTCGAGCGAGACCTGGAGCAGGAGGTCGTGGGCCTGCTGCCACTTGCCGGCCGCGAAGGCCTCCTCGCCGACCTCGGCGCGGATGGCGGCCAGTTCCTCGGCGGCGATCTCGCGGGTCAGCTCGGCGGTGGCCCGCAGGCCGTTCTCGAAGACGACACCGGCGTTGATCCACTGCCAGATCTGCGAGCGCGAGATCTCGGCGGTGGCCGCGTCCTCCATCAGGCCGAAGATGCCGACGGCGCCCAGGCCGCGCAGCCAGGCCTCGATGTAGCGGATGCCGACCTGGACCGCGTTGCGCAGGCCCTCGTAGGTCGGCTTCGCGTCCAGGGAGTCGATCGCGATCAGGTCGCCCGGGGCCACGGAGACGTCCTCGCGGAGCCGGTCCTTCTGGTTCGGCTTGTCGCCGAGCACCGCGTCGAAGGAGGCCATCGCGATCGGGACCAGGTCGGGGTGGGCGACCCAGGAGCCGTCGAACCCGTCGCCGGCCTCGCGGTCCTTGTCGGCCTTGACCTTCTCGAACGCCACCTTGTTGGCCTCGGCGTCCTTGCGGGACGGGATGAAGGCCGCCATGCCGCCGATGGCGTGCGCGCCGCGCTTGTGGCAGGTGCGGACGAGGAGTTCGGTGTACGCCCGCATGAACGGGGCGGTCATCGTGACCGCGTTGCGGTCCGGCAGGACGAACTTCTCGCCGCCGTCACGGAAGTTCTTGACGATGGAGAACAGGTAGTCCCAGCGCCCGGCGTTCAGGCCCGCCGCGTGGTCGCGCAGCTCGTAGAGGATCTCCTCCATCTCGTACGCGGCGGTGATGGTCTCGATGAGGACCGTCGCGCGGACCGTGCCCTGCGGGATGCCGACGTAGTCCTGGGCGAAGACGAAGATGTCGTTCCAGAGGCGCGCCTCCAGGTGCGACTCCGTCTTCGGCAGGTAGAAGTACGGGCCCTTGCCGAGGTCGATCAGGCGCCGCGCGTTGTGGAAGAAGTACAGGCCGAAGTCCACGAGCGAGCCGGAGGCCGGGCCGCCGTCGATCCGGAGGTGGCGCTCCTCCAGGTGCCAGCCGCGGGGCCGCATCACGACGGTGGCGAGCTGGTCGGCGGGCTTCAGGGCGTACGCCTTGCCCGTGCGCGGGTCGGTGAAGTCGATGCGGCGCTCGTAGGCGTCGATCAGGTTGAGCTGGCCGAGGACTACGTTCTCCCAGGTGGGAGCGGAGGCGTCCTCGAAGTCGGCGAGCCAGACCTTGGCGCCCGAGTTCAGGGCGTTGATGGTCATCTTGCGGTCCGTCGGACCGGTGATCTCCACGCGGCGGTCCAGCAGTGCGGCCGGGGCCGGGGCCACCTTCCACTCGCCCTCGCGGACCTGTGCGGTGTCCGGGAGGAAGTCGAGGTGGGAGGTGCGGGCGATCTCGGCGCGCCGCTCGGAGCGGCGGGCGAGGAGTTCGGCCCGGCGGGGGCCGAACCGCCGGTGGAGTTCCGTCACGAAGGCGAGAGCCGCTTCGGTGAGGACTTCGTCCTGCCGCGGCAGGGGCTCGGCGTCGACGATGGCCAGCGGGGACGGCGCTGGTGCGGACATATCTGTCACTCCTTCAGCGGCGGTGCCTGGCGGCCGCGGGGGAATGCTCGCGCGAGACGGCACGCAGTGCCGTCGGGTGTGGAGAGTTCCGGAATACGGTCGCGGGCGCCGTCTGTGGTTCAGGGCGCTTCTGACCAGTGGATAGTAATTTCCTCATGGTGGAAGTTCAATGGTTTGTTGATGTCGAGATTCTCCGAGTCAACAGATTTTGACGTCCGGTGGCCCTCAGTGCCATGGCCGTCACGCCCCGCTCAGGCAAGGCGTGCCAGGTCGGCGGGGGTGTCGATGTCGAAGGCCTCCGCGATGTCCCCGCACTCCACCAGCATCAGATCGGCGGCGTGGCGTGTCAGGTGCACCCGCGCGCCCTTGTCCCCGGTCGCCGTCGCCGCGATGTCGGCCCAGCGGTCCGCGCCGAACAGCACCGGATGCCCGCGCTCCCCGTCGTACGAGGCCGCCACCAGGCTCGCGGGGGAGCGGTACGCCTCGCGGACCCGGGCCACCGCCGCAGGCCCGATGCCCGGCTGGTCCACCAGGGAGACCAGGGCCGCGTGGGCCTCCGTACCGGCCAGCGAGGCGAGGCCGACGCGCAGTGAGGAGCCCATGCCCTCGGCCCAGTCCGGGTTGTCCACGACCACGCAGCCCGTGAGGTCGGCGCGCTCGCGGACCTCGGCGGCCGAGGCGCCGAGCACCACGTGCAGCGGGCCGCATCCGGCCTCGCGCAGCACCCGTACGGCGTTCTCGACGAGGGGGCGGCCCCGGTAGGGGAGCAGGGCCTTGGGGCGTCCGCCGAGCCGGCGGCCGCCCCCGGCCGCGAGGAGCAGGCCCGCGATCACTGGGGCAGCGGGGCGGCGGGCGTGGTCTGTGGTGGCTGCTGCTGACATGACACCGATTCTCGCCCGTCCTGTTCCCGCCCGTGCGGTTCCCGCCCGTCCGCCGCCCGGGCGGGCCGCCGCGCCAGAGCGCGCCGTACGGCCGCCAGCGCGGCCCCGATCCGCAGCGGCTCGGAGATCCGGTTCTCGGCGGCAGCCAGCAGTGCGCGTTCGTCGCGGTCGGTCAACATCTCGGCGTCTCCTTGCCAATCGGGGGCCAATACCGCGAGTCTGGTCCCTGATTGGCCTGGCAGGCAGAGCCAATCAGGGGAGGTTGGCATGGCAAACGGGCGAGTGGTCCAGACAGCGGACAGAATCATCGGCAGCCGCCAGCTCGCGGCCATGCTGCCCGCCGAGGTGCTGGCCCGCCCCGGCTACCGGACGCTCGCCGACGCCGTCCGGACCCTGATCCTCGACGGCCGGATCGCCCTGCACGTACGGCTGCCCGCCGAGCGCGAGCTCGCCGAGGCGGTCGGCGCCAGCCGGGCCACCGTCACCGGGGCGTACGACCTACTGCGCGAGAGCGGGTACGTGCGCAGCCGGCGCGGCTCCGGCACCTGGACCGAACTCCCCGACGGCCACGCCCCCGTCGGCACGCACATGCTCGTCGGCGCCGGAGGCTACCGCGCCGACGGGGAGCCGGGGATCGACCTCGCCATCGCCGCCATGGGGGCGCCGGACGGGAGCCTCACCGACGCGTTGGCCTGGGCCGCGCCCCGGCTGCCCGGGCTGGCGCGGAACCCCGGCTACCTCCCGTTCGGGCTGCCGGACCTGCGCACCGCCATCGCCGACCGGTTCACCCGGCGCGGGCTGCCGACGCGGCCCGAGCAGATCCTGGTCACGGCGGGCGCCCAGCAGGCGTTCGCGCTGGTCGTGAGCCTGCTGTGCCGGCCGGGGGACCGGGTGGTCACCGAGAACCCCACCTACGCCAACGCCCTGGACGCGCTGCGCCACGCCAGGCTGCGCGCCGGGTCGATCGCCGTCTCCGACGCCGGCTGGGACATGGAGATAGCCGAGTCCACCCTGCGGCAGACCGTGCCGAGGCTGGCCTACGTGATCCCCGACTTCCACAACCCCACCGGGGCGCTGATGCCGCGGGAGCAGCGGCTGCGGCTGCTGGCGGCGACCCGCCGGACCGGGACGTGGCTGGTCGTGGACGAGACCATCGCCGACATCGCGCTGGACGTGCCGCCCCCGGCGCCGCTGGCCTCGCTGGCCCCGAGGGGCGGCGCGGACCACGTGGTGACCATCGGGTCGCTGAGCAAGACCCACTGGGGCGGGCTGAGGGTGGGGTGGATCCGGGCCACCGCCAAGATGATCACGGAGCTGACGTCGGTCCGGGTGGCGGCGGACATGACAGGGTCGGTCCTGGACCAGCTGGTGGCCCTCCCGCTGCTGGACGGGCTGGACCGCTCGCTCCCCGTGCGGCTGGAGCAGCTGCGGGGCCGGCGGGAGGCGCTGGTACGGGCGCTCCAGCGGTACACCCCCGAATGGTCCTGGCAGCTTCCGCCGGGCGGGCTCTCGCTCTGGGTGGACCTCGGGGAGCCGGTCAGCTCCGCGCTCGCGGAACGGGCGGCGGCGGCCGGGGTGAACATCGGCCGGGGGGCCCGGTTCGGCGTGGACCCGGGGACGTTCGAACACCGGCTGCGGATCCCGTACACGCTGGGCGCGGACGTGCTGGACGACGCGGTCCGGCGGCTCGCGGCCGCCTTCCACGACGGCGTACCGCTGACCCCGGCGGTCGAGCGGCCGCACTGGGTGGCGTAGGCGCTGTCCAGGCGTACCTACCCGCCTACCCGGCCCGGCGGTGCATCCGTACGGGGGCCGGCCCCACCCCTCGCGGCGGCTACGGCGTGCGGATCAGGCGGCGGGTGGCGGCGGCGGCGACCGCGGCGGTGCGGGAGTCGACGCCGAGCTTCGCGTAGACGTGCACCAGGTGGGACTTCACCGTGGCCTGGCTGAGGAAGAGCTTCTTCGAGATCTGCTGGTTCGACAGCCCGTCCGCGACCAGCTGGAGCACCTCCAGCTCCCGCTTGGTCAGCGCCGCCGCCGGGGTCCGCATCCGGTCCATCAGGCGCAGCGCGACCGCCGGGGCCAGCGCCGACTGCCCGGCGGCCGCCGTCCGGACCGCGGCCGCCAGCTCCTCCGGCGGGGCGTCCTTCAGCAAGTAGCCCGAGGCCCCCGCCTCGACCGCCGCCAGGATGTCCGCGTCCGTGTCGTACGTGGTCAGGACCAGGACCCGGGGCGCCCGCGGCAGGTCCGTGATCAGCCGCGTCGCCGCCGAGCCGTGCATGCCCGGCCCGAACTGGAGGTCCATCAGCACCACGTCCACCGGCTCCGACGCGGCCAGCTCGACCGCCCGCTCGGCGGTCGCGGCCTCCGCGACCACCGCGAAGTCCGGTTCGGTGTCCAGCACCGCGCGCAGCCCCGCCCGGACCACCGGATGGTCGTCGGCCAGCAGCAGCCGGATCGTCATCAGGGGGCCTCCACGGGCAACGGCAGGGCGACGGCCACGGCGGTGCCCTGGCCCTGGGCGGATTCGACGGTGAACAGCCCGCCCAGACTCTCGGCCCGCGAGCGCATCGCCGGCAGGCCGAACCCGCCCTCCCGCCCTTCCCGCGCGGGAAGGGCGGGGAGGACGAAGCCCTTCCCGTCGTCCATGATGTCCAGCGTGACCGAGGAGTCCATGAAGGTCAGCGTGATCTCGGCGCGCTCCGCCGCCGCGTGCCGCACCACATTGGCCAGCGCCGACTGGGCGATCCGCAGCAGGGCCACCTCGTAGGGGGTGGGCAGCGCGCACGGGGTGCCGCTCAGCGAGAAGCGGACCCTCGGCCCCCGCACCCCCGCGCACAGCCGTTCCAGTGCCGCCGCGAGCGATCCGTGTTCCAGGTCCGGCGGCGTGAGGGCCCGTACGAAGCGCCGTGCCTCGGCGAGGTTCTCCTGCGCGGCCTCGCGGGCCCGGGCGATGTGGGGCAGGGCCGGCGCGTCCCGCGCGAGCGTCCGCTCCGCCGCCCGCAGCAGCAGCTGGATCGACGAGAGCCCCTGGGCCAGGGTGTCGTGGATCTCGCGCGCCAACCGCTCCCGCTCCGCCAGGATCCCGGCGCCGTGCTCGACGGCGGCCAGCTCGGCCCGCGTCGCGATGAGCTCCTCGATCAGCTCCCGGCGGCGCTCGCTCTCCCGGTACAGCGCCTCGTACCCCAGTACGGTCGCCACCGCCACGGCCCCGCCGAGCAGCGGCCCCAGGAACGGGCCCGGGGTCACCGCGCCGCTGTGCGCCGGGCCGCTGTGTTCGAAGAAGCTGTGTCCGAAGAAGCTGTGTCCGAAGAAGGCGCCGATCGCCGCGCACGCGGTCACCGCGACGGCCGGGACGGCCCAGCGCGGCCGCAGCAGGCGCAGCTCCAGGAAGTACAGCGGGAAGGCGAGCCACAGCCCGTCGGAGGAGAGCGCGAGCAGCCCCGCCCAGGCCGCGCCGAGCCCCGCCAGCCAGAGCGCCCCGGCGCGCGGCGAACGGCGCACGGCGGGTGTCAGCACCCCGCCCAGGTACCCGGCGGCCAGGACCGCGCACACGGCGACGACCCACCCGGCGCGCGGCGCGGAGTCGGCGACGGCCCGGCCGGCGGCCAGCGCGAGCAGCCCGAGGAACAGCGCGTGCAGGCACAGGCGCAGCACGCGCGAGACGGGCGTCAACGGACGGGTCAGGCCGGTGGGGCGGGTGGGGCCGGTGGGGTGGGTGGGGCGGGACGGGCCGGAGGGACGCGAGCGGAGGGATTCCGGGAGAACAGACATGGCCTGACCAGCGTAAGTGGGTCCCGGTCGGCCCCGGTCAACCAAAAGTTTGATCTCGGGCTGCGTCCTTCGATACCAGGATCGCTCCCGTGGCGCGATGTCCAGGGCCCGCGCGGAAGGCCAAGGTGAGGGACATGTTCGTCGCATGGAGAGATCTACGGTTCGCCAAAGGCCGGTTCGCCCTCATGGGCTCGGTCGTCCTGCTGATCACGCTGCTGGTCGGCCTACTGTCCGGGCTCACTTCCGGACTGGCCCGGGAGAACATCTCGGCCATCACCGGACTGCCCGCCACGCATCTGGCCTTCGCCGCGCCGGCCGGGGACCAGAAGGTGTCGTTCACCAACTCCCAGGTACCCGAGGCCGCCTGGCGGGCCTGGCGCGAGCGGTCCGGGGTGAAGGCGGCGGAGCCGCTCGGCATCCGCACCACCAACGCCGTCGCCGGTGAGCGCACCGCCGCCGTCTCCGTGTTCGGCGTGGAGCCGTCCGGGACGCTGGAGCCGCGCGGCGGCGGCCTCGCCCAGGGCCGGGTGGTCCTCACCGAGAAGGCCGCCGCGGAACTCGGCGGGCTCACGGCGGGCGGCACGCTCCGGGTCGGGTCCCTGGAACTGGAGGTGGCCGCCGTCTCCGGCACCGCCGCCTACAGCCACACCCCGGTCGTCTGGATGGACCTGAACGACTGGCAGCGGATCGGCAACCCCGGTACCTCCACCGACACCCTCGCCACCGTGATCGCCCTGGACGCGACCGGCTCCGCCGACCTCGCCGCCGGTGACGAGGCCGCCGCCACCAAGGCCCGGACCGTCGAGGAGGCCCTCGGCGCCATAGGGTCGTACCAGGCTGAGAACGGCTCGCTCCAGCTGATGCGCGGGTTCCTGTTCGTCATCTCCGCGCTGGTCATAGGGGCCTTCTTCACGGTGTGGACGATCCAGCGGAGCGGTGACATCGCCGTCCTCAAGGCACTGGGTGCCTCCACTCCGTATCTCCTGGGGGATGCCCTCGGCCAGGCCGTGGTGATGCTCGCCCTCGGCGCCGGACTCGGCACGGCCCTCGCCGCCGGCTTCGGCGCGCTGATCAGCGGCGGCGACGTGCCCTTCGTACTCGACGCCGCCACCGTGCTCGTCCCCGCCGCGATCATGATCGTGCTCGGCGCGCTGGGCGCGGCCCTGTCCATCCGGCGGATCACCGCCGTCGATCCCCTGACCGCCCTCGGGAGCGCTCGATGACCCTGCTCGTGCACGACGTCACGCTCACCTACCCGGACGGCGACACCCGGCTCACCGCGCTGGACGCGGTCAGTCTGGAGGTGCCCGCGGGCACCCTGACGGCGGTGATCGGACCCTCCGGTTCCGGCAAATCCAGCCTGCTCGCCGTCGCCGCCACCCTCGTCACGCCCGACTCCGGGCAGGTGGTGGTGGCCGGCCGGGCCACCTCGGAGCTCAGCGCCGCCGAGAAGTCGGCCCTGCGCCGCGAGAAGATCGGCATCGTCTTCCAGCAGCCGAACCTGCTGGCCTCCCTCACCGCCGCCGAACAGCTCCAGGTCATGGCCCACGTCTGCGGCCGCCCCTCCGGGCGGCTACGCCGCCGCGCGCTGGAGCTGCTGGACGCGGTGGGTCTGGCCGACAAGGCCGACAAACGCCCGCACCAGCTCTCCGGCGGCCAGCGCCAGCGCGTGAACATCGCCCGCGCCCTGATGAACGAGCCCGCCGTGCTGCTCGTCGACGAGCCGACCAGCGCCCTCGACCACGAGCGCGGCGCCGCCGTACTCGACCTCCTGGTCACCCTGACCCGCGAGCGCTCCACGGCCACCGTGCTGGTCACCCACGACCACGCCCACCTGGAGCGGATGGACCGTACGGCGACCATGACGGACGGCCGGCTCACCGAGGCCGTCACGGCGACGTCGACGGCACGGGCCTCGGCATAGGTCATGGACCCCCGGGCCGCGCCGTGGGCGCCAGGTAGGCGCGGCAGCCGGGCAGGCCCGGCAGATCCGGCAGGGGGTGGAGCCGCCAGTCGCGGGCCCAGGGCGGGGGAGCGGCGTTCCCCGCCACCAGTACCGCCACCGGCCGGGTCCCCGCGAGGGCGACGAGTCCGGCGGGGGTGATGCTGCCGTCGTGGCCGCCGTAGACCTGGCGGGAGGCGCATCCCGCCCGGAACGCGACGCGGACGGCCTCCTCCCCGCTGACCACGCACGGCGGGCGCACCCCCTGGCGGCGCAGCTCCTCGGTCACGGCGGTGAAGGCGGTACGGGTGGCCCGGCCACGGGCCGCCACCGTGGCGGTGATCAGCAGCTGCAGCACGAGGTGCCCGGCCAGCGCCAGGCAGAGCGCGGTGAGGGCGAGGGGGCGGGCGCGGGCCGCGGCGAACAGCCGGGACAGGCACAGCGCCACCGGCAGCGCGAGCAGCGCGTACGCGGGCAGCAGGAAGCGCGGTGCGGCGTACCCGACCAGCAGCAGGTACGGCGCCGCCAGCGCCGTCCCGGCCACCGTGGCCAGGAGCAGGGGGCGCAGCAGCCGACGCTCGCCGCGGTACGCGACGATCAGACCGCCCGCGGTGAGCAGCGGCAGCGCCAGCCACCACAGCCCGGTGACCGGGGTGGTGGTGGTCCAGGGGACGTCGCAGGGGCGGCAGAGGGTACGGCCGGCGAGGGCGCGCAGGTGGTCGCCGAAGGCGGGATTCCAGCCCAGGCCGCCCTGGATCTCGCCGGCGCGGTGCAGCCGGGTGAACAGGCCGCCGTAGCGGACGTGGGCCTCGACGGCCCACTCGGCGCCGCCGATCACGGCGCCGACGACGGGCGCCACGGCGAGCGCGGGCCGCCGCCAGTCCGGAACCACCGCCACCGCGCACGCCAGGACCACGACGAGCCAGACCGCGTCGGAGGGCCGCATGAGCGCGGCCAGGCACACACCGGCGGCGAGGCCGGCGAGCGCGGTGCGGTCGCCCGGGTCGCGGGCGGCCCGCAGGAAGCAGCCGACGGCGAAGAGCGCCCCGAAGGCCACCCAGAGGTTGGGCATGGCCTGCGGCCCGTAGAAGAGGGTCGTCCACAGACCGGCGAAGAGGGCTCCGGCGAGCGCGGGCACCGGCGCGGGGAGCAGCCGCCGCCACACCCACAGGCAGAGCAGGAGAGCGGCCGCCGCCAGCAGGGCCAGGTAGATCCGCAGGACCGGTACGGACGAGGTCAGCGCCGCGACGGGGGCGACGAGGAAGGTGATCCCGCGTGCGCGGGGGGCGCTGAAGAACGCGGGGGGCGCGTCGCGGGAGACCTGGCTGACGTACACGGTCTCGTCCCAGCCGAGCCCGGTGCCCACCGTTGGCACGAGCTGTGCGAGGGCGTACGCGGCGGCCACTGGTACGAGCCGCAGGAGATCCGGCCGGCGCCCCGCGCCAGCGGCGGGCTGGTGCGGGGCATCGGGCGGGCTCGGCGCCGCGACGGGGTTCGGGGCCATGGGCGGACCTCGGGGCGGGGAGACGGGGCAGTTGCCCACCACGCTGCTCCGCCGGGGCGGGCGCCGCCATCGGGGGTCGGCACTCGGCCCATACCCTGGCCGGGCGTAAATGCAGCCCCGCCGGGGCCCCGCCGGGCAACTTTAGCCTCGCCGGCGTTTGAGGCCCCGCCGGGGCACACCCAGCCTCGCCGGCGTTTGAGGCGCGGGGTCTGGGGCGGCGCCCCAGGAAACCCGGCTCCGCCGGGCACCGGGGGCAGCCCCGGCCCGCGCGGCACAAGCCGCCGACGCGGGGAGTGGCCGGGGCGGGGGGGGATCGGTGGGGGTACCCGGG
>NZ_JALGRF010000008.1 GCF_022815725.1 Streptomyces sp. APSN-46.1 | reverse complement strand
TCCGGGCTTTCGTTCTGTTCTTGCGTTTCCGACTCTATCAGAGTCAGTCCCGCTCGCTTTCCAGGTTCTTCGCTTTCGCGCTTTCCCTTTCCGGCGATTCCAACCCTACCAGACCATTTCCGCGCCGTTTCCGGACTTGGATTTGAATTCGGTGGCCGTTGGAGGGCCTTTCCCTTTCGGGTGGATCAGACTTTATCAGGTCTCCCTGAGTGCTGATTCCCACCCTCCCCCGACTTCGTCCGGGCACACGTGTGTGCCGGGGTGCCGTGCGAGGTGGAGACGTAAACGTACTGGAGCGGAGCCCCCGGATGCAAATCCGGTTGCTCCGCTCCAGGAAGGTCGCTACGGCGAGGCTCAGACCTCGACGACGACCGGGAGGATCATCGGGCGGCGGCGGTAGCTGTCCGACACCCACTTGCCCATGGTCCGGCGGATGAGCTGCTGGATCTGGTGCGGCTCCGCGACGCCGTCGGCGGCGGCGCGGGCGATGGCTTCCTCGATCTTCGCGACCACCGGGCCGAAGGCCGAGTCCTCGATGCCGGAGCCGCGGGCCTGGATGTTCGGGCCGCTGACGACCTTGCCCGTGGTGCTGTCGACCACCACGTAGACCGAGATGATGCCCTCCTCACCGAGGATCCGGCGGTCCTTGAGGTGGACCTCCGTGACATCGCCGACCGAGAGGCCGTCCACGTACACGTAGCCTGCCTGGACCTTGCCGGAGATCCGGGCCTTGCCGTCGATCAGGTCGACGACCACGCCGTCCTCGGCGATGACGATGCGGTCCTTCGGGACGCCCGTCATGGCACCGAGCTCGGCGTTGGCGCGCAGGTGGCGCCATTCGCCGTGGACCGGCATGAGGTTCCGCGGCTTGCAGATGTTGTAAAAGTACAGCAGCTCGCCGGCGGAGGCGTGGCCGGAAACGTGCACCTTGGCGTTGCCCTTGTGCACGACGTTGGCGCCCCAGCGGGTCAGGCCGTTGATCACGCGGTAGACCGCGTTCTCGTTGCCCGGGATCAGGGACGACGCCAGGATCACGGTGTCGCCCGGGACGATCCGGATCTGGTGGTCGCGGTTGGCCATGCGGGACAGGGCTGCCATCGGCTCGCCCTGCGAACCCGTACACACCAGGACGACCTCGTGGGCCGGCAGGTCGTCGAGGGTCTTCACGTCCACGACGAGACCGGCGGGGACCCTCAGGTAGCCCAGATCACGGGCGATGCCCATGTTGCGGACCATCGAGCGGCCGACGAAGGCGACCCGGCGGCCGTATTCGTGGGCGGCGTCGAGGATCTGCTGGATGCGGTGCACGTGGCTGGCGAAGCTGGCCACGATGATCCGGCTGTGGGCGTTCGCGAAGACCGTGCGGAGCACGTTGGAGATCTCGCGCTCGGGCGGGACGAAGCCCGGGACCTCGGCGTTCGTCGAGTCGGAGAGAAGGAGGTCGATGCCCTCTTCGCTCAGACGCGCGAAGGCGTGCAGGTCGGTGAGGCGGTTGTCCAGCGGGAGCTGGTCCATCTTGAAGTCGCCGGTGGCCACGACCAGGCCGGCGGGGGTCCGGATGGCCACGGCCAGGGCATCCGGGATGGAGTGGTTGACGGCGATGAACTCGCAGTCGAAGGGACCGAGGTTCTCGCGCTCCCCCTCCTTCACCTCAAGGGTGTAGGGGCGGATGCGGTGCTCCTGGAGCTTCGCCTCGATGAGGGCCAGCGTCAGCTTGGAGCCGATCAGCGGGATGTCCGGCTTCTCCCGGAGGAGGAAGGGGACGGCGCCGATGTGGTCCTCGTGGCCGTGGGTGAGGACGATGCCCTCGATGTCGTCGAGCCGGTCCCTGATGGACGTGAAGTCCGGAAGGATCAGATCGATGCCCGGCTGCTCTTCCTCGGGGAAGAGAACGCCGCAGTCGACGATCAGCAGGCGACCGTCGAACTCGAAGACGGTCATGTTGCGGCCGATCTCGCCGAGGCCACCCAGGGGGGTGACGCGCAGGCCGCCCTTGGGCAGCTTCGGCGGCGGGCCGAGCTCAGGATGCGGATGGCTCAAAAGTGTCTCCTCACCACACGCGCCACGTACCCCTTAGGCACGTGGCGCGCATGTCATTCGTGCACTTGCTGTTATCTGTTTTGTTCTGTTTGTAACGCTTAGTGGTTGTGCTTATTCAGTTGTGAAGTCTGTTGTCAGAGCTGTACCCCGCCGGCGGCAAGATCGATCTTGAGCTGTGCCGCCTCTTCGGCGGTCAGCTCGACCAGCGGCAGCCGCAGCGGGCCGGCGGGCAGACCCTGCATGTTCAGCGCGCCCTTGGTGGTGATCACACCCTGGGTGCGGAACATTCCGGTGAAGACGGGGAGCAGCTTCTGGTGGATCTCGGTGGCCTTCTGGACGTCGCCGCCCAGGTGGGCCTCCAGCATGGCGCGCAGCTCGGGGCTGACCACGTGGCCGACCACGGACACGAAGCCGACCGCGCCGACCGAGAGGAGCGGCAGGTTCAACATGTCGTCGCCGGAGTACCAGGCCAGACCGCTCTGGGCGATGGCCCAGCTGGCGCGGCCGAGGTCGCCCTTGGCGTCCTTGTTGGCCACGATACGGGGGTGCTCGGCCAGGCGGACGAGGGTTTCGGTGTTGATCGGGACACCACTGCGGCCGGGGATGTCGTAGAGCATGACCGGCAGCTCGGTGGCGTCGGCGATCGCGGTGAAGTGCCGGTAGAGGCCTTCCTGCGGGGGCTTGCTGTAGTACGGGGTCACCGCGAGCAGGCCGTGGGCGCCGACGCGCTCGGCCTGGCGGGCGAGCTCGAGGGTGTGCCGGGTGTCGTTGGTGCCGATGCCGGCGACGACGTGGGCGCGGTCACCGACCGCTTCGAGTACGGCTCGTACGAGGTCGTTTTTCTCCGCGTCGGTGGTGGTCGGCGACTCACCGGTGGTGCCGTTGATGATCAGGCCGTCGTTGCCTGCGTCCACCAAGTGGACGGCGAGCCGCTGCGCGCCGTCGAGGTCGAGTGCGCCATCCGCCGCAAAGGGCGTGATCATGGCGGTGAGGACCCGCCCGAAGGGGGTCTGCGGAGTCGAGATCGGAGCCATGGGTAACACGCTACTCGCTGCCACGCTCGCGGTGCCCCCTCGGGGGACGTCAACAGGGCCACCTCACCAGCGGCGGCGAGGTGAGTGCGGGATCCCGGCACTGCCTGCTCGGGGGTTCAGGCAGTGCCGGGTCCGTTTGATCAGCCTAGATGAACTTTACGAAACGCCGCAATACGGACACTTGGGACTTGGCTCCGCACGTCTGTACGCCACGGGTGGAACAGCCCTTACGGGGCAACCCGCCCGTTGCCGTTGAAGGCGGCGTACGTGAGCGGCATGAGCCGTGCCCAGTGCTGCTCCATCTTCTCGCCGACCATCTCGATCTCCCGCTGCGGGAAGGACGGGACCGCCGCCAGCTCGTGCTGGGTGCGCAGACCGAGGAAGTGCATCAGCGAGCGCGCGTTGCAGGTGGCGTACATCGAGGAGAAAAGACCGACCGGCAGGACCGAACGGGCAACCTCGCGAGCCACGCCCGCCGCCAGCATCTCCTGGTAGGCCTCGTAAGCCTGGCGGTAGGAGTCCTCCATGACGCGGCCCGTCAGTTCCTGCTGCGCCTGGGTGCCCTCGACGAAGACGTACTTGCCCGGGCGGCCCTCCTGGACGAGCTTGCGCTCGGCGTCCGGGACGTAGAAGACCGGTTCGAGCTCCCTGTAGCGGCCGGACTCCTCGTTGTAGGACCAGCCGACACGGTGCCGCATGAACTCGCGGAACACGAAGATCGGGGCGCTGATGAAGAAGGTCATCGAGTTGTGCTCGAAGGGGCTGCCGTGGCGGTCCCGCATCAGGAAGTTGATGAGGCCCTTGGAGCGCTCCGGGTCCTTCTGGAGCTCCTCCAGGGACTGCTCACCCGCCGTGGAGACCCGGGCGGCCCACAGCACGTCCGAGTCGGCGGCGGAGTGCTTCACCAGCTCCACCGTCACATCACTGCGGAAGCTGGGTTTCAGGTCTGAAGCGGCGGTCTCGCTCACCGGGGGTCCTTCCGAACATGCGCGGGCTGGGCGCGCCCACTCTACGTCGCCTCGCGACGGCGCCCGCGCAAGCCCCGCTCGACGGCCCGTCACCCGGACAGCTGACACGCCGCCATGAATTTTGGTTGATGCCCGGAAACCCGGCACCGATTGGGCCCGCCGATCGTCCTACGTCATAGAACGCCAGCCATGCAGCCGTCGCCCCCCAGGGGCCCGATCGTGAGGAGAGTCGCTCCCATGCTCAGTCGGCGCGAACCCGTCCCGTTCGCCTTCGTCGCCGAGGCCGACCGATTCCGCAGCAACGTCACTCCGCCGCCGCGCGAGAGTCTGAGCAAGAGCCAGCTGGCCGCCCGTAGTCTGGTGGGGCTGACCGTGGTGGCCGGGCTCGTCGGCTCGTTGCTCTTCGGAATGCCCGCACTTCAGCCCGGCAGCGCGCCGCAGAAGTCCGAGGCCTCCCAGGGGCGGTAGCCTCACGGCACAGCCCAACCGAACGTGCATGTGAGTGAGGTCCAGCCGTGCCCCTGCCCTTCCTGACGGCCGACGGCGTATTCGAAGCGCATGAAGACGATGCCCTCGCCCACGTCGACCACAACCGCTGGCGCCGGCCCTACCGGCCCGGGCCCTGGCGGGTGGCCGCCGCGGCGCTGCTGCTCCTACTGGCCGCCTTCATGCTGATCTCCACGATGATCATCGCCTTCGCGGGCACCTGGACCTGGGCCGTCGTCTGCCTGATCGCCGCGCTGGCCGTGATCGGGTCGGCGCTGCGGATCCTGCTCGCGGGCATCTGGGTGAGCCCGGCGGGGCTGCGCCAGGTGGCGTTCCTCAGGACCCGCTCCCTCTCCTGGAGCGAGATCGACGGGATCCGTACGGTGCAGCAGCCGGTGCGCTGGCTCGGACTGCCCCGGACGGTGCAGGGGCAGGCCCTGACGGTGGCCGGGCGCGGCGGCGCGGAGCTGCCGGTGCTGCTGACCGACCACAACGCCGACTTCCTGTCGCGGACGGAGGCGTTCGACCGGGCCGCGTTCGCGGTCGAGGCCTGGGCCGACGAGTACCGGCCCGTGCCCGCGTAACCGAGCCGGGCGGGTGGGGCCCGTACAGGACCTGATCAGGCCTGTACGGGCCCTTCCGCTTCTTCCACGGGTGCGGCGGGGGCGGCGCCGTGCAGGGCGATCGCCCGCTGCATGGCCTTGCGCGCCCGCGGGGTGTCGCGGGCGTCGTGGTAGGCGACGGCGAGGCGGAACCAGGTACGCCAGTCCCCCGGCGCGTCCTCGGTCTCGGCCTTGCGGCGCGCGAAGACCTCGTCGGCGGAGTCCCGCAGGATCCGGCCGTACTGGTCCCGCTCCAGCTCGTCCACGGGGAGTCCGCCCTCGGCCTCCAGCTCGGTCGCGAGCTGGTTGGCCTTGGTGACGAACCGCGTGTTCTTCCAGAGGAACCACACGCCGATGGCCGGCAGGATCAGCACCGCCACCCCGAAGGTGACGGTGAGCCAGGTTCCCTGGCGGATCAGCATCAGGCCCCGGCTGCCGACCAGGACGAAGTAGACGGCCAGAACGGCTGCCGTGACGGTGTACGTGATCTTCGCGCGCATGGGTACTACTGCCTGCTCATCAGCCGAGGTCGAGGAAGTGTTCCAGGCCGAACGTGAGGCCCGGGGTCTGCGTCACGCGGCGCGCGCCGAGCAGGATGCCCGGCATGAAGCTGCTGTGGTGCAGGGAGTCGTGACGGATGGTGAGGGTCTCGCCCTCGCCGCCGAGCAGCACCTCCTGGTGGGCCAGCAGGCCGCGCAGGCGGATGGCGTGCACCGGGACGCCCTCGATGTTCGCGCCGCGGGCGCCGTCGAGGGCGGTGACGGTGGCGTCGGGCTGCGGGGCGCAGCCGGCCTCGGCGCGGGCGGCCGCGATGAGCTGCGCCGTGCGGGTGGCGGTGCCGGAGGGCGCGTCCACCTTGTTGGGGTGGTGGAGCTCGACGACCTCGACGGATTCGAAGTAGCGGGCGGCCTGAGCGGCGAACTTCATGGTGAGGACGGCGCCGATGGAGAAGTTCGGGGCGATGAGCACACCGGTCTCCGGGGAGCCGGCCAGCCAGCCGTTCAGCTGCGCGAGGCGGTCCTCGGTCCAGCCGGTGGTGCCGACCACTCCGTGGATGCCGTGGCGGATGAGGAAGTCCAGGTTCCCCATCACCGAGGCCGGTGTGGTCAGCTCGACCGCGACCTGGGCGCCGGCCTCGGCCAGCGTCTCCAGCTTGTCGCCGCGGCCGAGTGCGGCCACCAGCTCCATGTCGTCGGCGGCCTCGACGGCCTTGACCGCCTCGGCGCCGATCCGGCCCTTGGCCCCGAGGACCGCCACGCGCAGCTTGCTCATTCTGCTTCCTCACTTACGTACGGAACTAGGCGACCGCTTCGTCGAGACGGGCGGCCTGCTTTTCCTTCAACGGACCGATCACCGCGAGGGACGGCCGCTGGGCCAGGACGTCCCGGGCGACCGCGCGGACGTCGTCCGGGGTCACGGCGGCGATCTGGGCCAGCATGTCGTCGACCGACATCTGGTCGCCCCAGCACAGCTCACTCTTGCCGATGCGGTTCATGATCGCACCGGTGTCCTCCAGGCCCAGGACGGTGCCGCCGGAGAGCTGTCCGACGGCCCGCCTGATCTCCTCGTCGGTGAGCCCGTCGGAGGCGACCTTGTCGAGCTCTTCGCGGCAGATCCGCAGCACGTCGTGGACCTGGCTGGGCCGGCAGCCCGCGTAGACGCCGAAGAGGCCGGTGTCGGCGAAGCCGGAGGTGTACGAGTACACGCTGTAGGCCAGGCCGCGCTTCTCCCGGACCTCCTGGAAGAGCCGGGAGGACATACCCCCGCCGAGGGCGGTGTTCAGCACGCCCAGGGCCCAGCGGCGCTCGTCGGTGCGGGCCAGGCCCGGCATGCCGAGGACCACGTGGGCCTGCTCGGTCTTGCGGTTGACCAGTTCGACGCGGCCGGAGGTGCGGATGCGCTTGGCGCCGCCGCGCGGGCCGACCGGCTCGGCGTCGGCGCGGGTCAGCGCTCCGGCCCTGTCGAAGGCGGCGCGGACCTGGCGTACGACCTTGTTGTGATCGACGTTCCCGGCGGCGGCCACGACCAGGTGGGTGGGGTCGTAGTGCTTCTTGTAGAAGCGGCGGATCCGGTCGGCGGTGAGCGCGTTGATCGTGTCGACGGTGCCGAGCACGGGGCGGCCCAGCGGGGTGTCCCCGTACATGGTCTGCGCGAACAGGTCGTGGACCACGTCGCCCGGGTCGTCCTCGGTCATCGCGATCTCTTCGAGGATCACGCCGCGCTCGGCGTCGACGTCCTCCTCGCGGATCAGCGAGCCGGTGAGCATGTCGCAGACCACGTCGATGGCCAGCGGCAGATCGGTGTCGAGCACCCGCGCGTAGTAGCAGGTGTACTCCTTCGCCGTGAAGGCGTTCATCTCGCCGCCGACCGCGTCGATCGCGGAGGAGATGTCGAGGGCACTGCGCTTCTCGGTGCCCTTGAAGAGGAGGTGCTCCAGGTAGTGCGTGGCGCCGTTCAGCGTGGGCGTCTCGTCGCGGGAGCCCACGTGGGCCCAGATGCCGAACGTGGCGGAGCGGACGGAGGGCAGCGTCTCGGTGACGATGCGCAGTCCGCCGGGGAGGACCGTGCGCCGGACGGTGCCGATGCCGTTCTGCCCCTTGAGGAGTGTTTGGGTACGGGCGACGGCCCGCCCCTCCGAAGAGGGGCGGGCCGTCACACGGGAACTACGCGACGTCACTTGTCGGAGTCGTCCTTGTCAGTCTCAGCGTCGGCGGTCTCGCCCTCGATCACGGGGATCAGGGAGAGCTTGCCGCGGGAGTCGATCTCGGCGATCTCGACCTGCACCTTGGTGCCGACCGCGACGACGTCCTCGACGTTCTCCACACGCTTGCCGCCGGCGAGCTTGCGGATCTGCGAGATGTGCAGCAGACCGTCCTTGCCGGGCATGAGGGAGACGAAGGCACCGAAGGTGGTGGTCTTGACGACCGTACCCAGGTAGCGCTCGCCGACCTCCGGCATGGTCGGGTTGGCGATCGCGTTGATCGTGGCGCGGGCGGCCTCGGCGGCCGGGCCGTCGGAGGCACCGATGTAGATGGTGCCGTCGTCCTCGATCGTGATCTCGGCGCCGGTGTCCTCCTGGATCTGGTTGATCATCTTGCCCTTGGGGCCGATGACCTCACCGATCTTGTCCACCGGGATCTTGACGGTGATGATCCGCGGGGCGAACGGGGACATCGCGTCCGGCGTGTCGATCGCTTCCATCATCACGTCGAGGATGTGGAGGCGGGCGTCGCGGGCCTGCTTGAGGGCGGCGGCCAGAACCGAGGCCGGGATGCCGTCGAGCTTGGTGTCCAGCTGGAGCGCGGTGACGAACTCCTTGGTGCCGGCGACCTTGAAGTCCATGTCGCCGAAGGCGTCCTCCGCACCGAGGATGTCGGTGAGGGCGACGTAGTGCGTCTTGCCGTCGATCTCCTGCGAGATCAGACCCATGGCGATACCGGCGACGGGGGCCTTGAGGGGCACACCGGCGTTCAGCAGCGACATGGTGGAGGCGCAGACCGAGCCCATGGACGTCGAACCGTTGGAGCCGAGGGCCTCGGACACCTGGCGGATCGCGTACGGGAACTCCTCGCGGCTCGGGAGGACCGGCAGGATCGCGCGCTCGGCGAGCGCGCCGTGGCCGATCTCGCGGCGCTTGGGCGAGCCCACGCGGCCGGTCTCACCGACGGAGTACGGCGGGAAGTTGTAGTTGTGCATGTAGCGCTTGCGGGTCACCGGGGAGAGGGTGTCCAGCATCTGCTCCATGCGGAGCATGTTCAGGGTGGTGACGCCCAGGATCTGGGTCTCGCCACGCTCGAACAGCGCGGAGCCGTGCACGCGCGGGATGGCCTCGACCTCGGCGGCGAGGGTACGGATGTCCGTGATCCCGCGGCCGTCGATGCGGACCTTGTCCTTGATGACGCGCTCGCGCACCAGGGCCTTGGTCAGGCTGCGGTACGCGGCGGAGATCTCCTTCTCGCGGCCTTCGAAGGCCGGGAGGAGCTTCTCGGCGGCGATCTCCTTGACGCGGTCCAGCTCGCTCTCGCGGTCCTGCTTGCCCGCGATGGTCAGCGCCTGGGAGAGGTCGCCCTTGACGGCGGCCGCGAGGGCCTCGTACACGTCGTCCTGGTAGTCCAGGAAGACCGGGAACTCGCCCTCGGGCTTGGCGGCCTTGGCGGCCAGGTCGGCCTGGGCCTTGCAGAGGGCCTTGATGAACGGCTTGGCGGCCTCGAGGCCCGCGGCGACGATCTCCTCGGTCGGAGCCTCGGCGCCGTCCTTGACGAGGGCGATGGTCTTGTCGGTGGCCTCGGCCTCGACCATCATGATCGCGACGTCGCCGTCCTCCAGGACGCGGCCCGCGACGACCATGTCGAAGACGGCGTCCTCGAGCTCGGTGTGCGTCGGGAAGGCGACCCACTGGCCGCGGATCAGCGCGACGCGGACGCCGCCGATCGGGCCGGAGAAGGGCAGACCGGCCAGCTGGGTGGACGCGGACGCGGCGTTGATCGCGATGACGTCGTACAGGTGGTCGGGGTTGAGCGCCATGATCGTGGCGACGACCTGGATCTCGTTGCGCAGGCCCTTCTTGAAGGACGGGCGCAGCGGGCGGTCGATCAGGCGGCAGGTGAGGATCGCGTCCTCGGAGGGGCGGCCCTCGCGGCGGAAGAAGGAGCCGGGGATCTTGCCGGCCGCGTACTGGCGCTCCTCGACGTCCACCGTCAGGGGGAAGAAGTCGAGCTGGTCCTTGGGCTTCTTCGACGCGGTGGTGGCGGAAAGCACCATCGTGTCGTCGTCCAGGTAGGCAACGGCGGAGCCGGCGGCCTGGCGGGCCAGACGGCCCGTCTCGAAGCGGATGGTGCGGGTGCCGAAGGAACCGTTGTCAATGACGGCCTCGGCGTAGTGGGTCTCGTTCTCCACTAGCGTTTTCTCCATATTCGTCGTCTCCGTCCGCCACCCGTGTGGTGGAGGACGGTGTTGGAGAAGCGCTCCTGGCGTGCGTGGCCGGTCTTCGATCGAAGCACCCGGTTCGGGGCCCGCAGGGGAGCCTTCCGGATGCCACTACCGAGGACCGGCGGCGTAGGGAGGGCGCTCCTCCTCTTCGGTTGTGCGCTGTACTCAGACTACAAAGCGTCCGGTACGTCGCGCACGTACAGCAAAGGGAGCGGCCCCCTCAGAGTGGGGTCCGCTCCCTTCACAGCGTCTTTACTTGGCGCCGGCCGCACCGCGGCGGATGCCGAGGCGCTCGACCAGCGTACGGAAGCGCTGGATGTCCTTCTTGGCCAGGTACTGCAGCAGACGGCGACGCTGGCCGACCAGGATCAGCAGACCACGACGGGAGTGGTGGTCGTGCTTGTGGGTCTTGAGGTGCTCGGTCAGGTCCGAGATGCGCTTCGAGAGCATCGCGACCTGGACCTCGGGGGAGCCGGTGTCGCCCTCCTTGGCACCAAACTCTGCGATGATCTGCTTCTTCGTAGCGGCGTCGAGCGGCACGCGTACTCCTCGTTTAGGTCTTCGTAGCCACCGAGTGCCCCAGGTCGAATTCTCTGAGGATCTTCCGTAACTCGGGAGGCGGGGTCCGCTGGGCGCAGTCCACAGACTCTTGTCGAAGAATCCGGGGACGCGTACACAAACGGCCGTCGCACAGCGTACCAGGCCGCCGGGCCCCGACGTCTCAGCTGGTGAGAGAGCGGGCCCTGGAGTAGACGTCGAGCACGGCCAGGGCCAGCGGGACCAGGCTGAGCAGTACCGCCGCCTCGGTGAGGTCGAGCAGCCGTCCCCAGAAGGGTGACAGGCCCTTGCGGGGGATGACAAGCGCAATTCCGGTGAGGAGCGCCGCGCCGGCGGCGACGGCGGCCGACAGCCAGAGCGTACGGAGGTCCAGGCCGCCGCGGTCGTGGTAGCGGACGAGCTCGAGGACCAGGCCGGCCGGCGGGCGCAGGGCCAGGCCCAGGATCAGCAGCCCGGTGGCGGCGAGACCCGCGACCAGCGTGCACACGACCTGCGAGGTGTAGCGGAAGAGCCGGGCGCGCAGCAGCATGGCCAGGCCGGTGGCGAGGGCGAGCAGCCGGCCCCAGGTGTTGTCGGAGAACCCGAGGACGGCGGCGGAGCCGACGGCGACCGCGGCGCAGCCGCCGACCAGGCCGAGCAGCATCTCGTGGCCGCGGCGGGCCTGGGCGGCGATGGCCTCGGCGTCGAGGGAGGCGGCCGGGTCGCGCTGGTCGGAGCCGGCGGCGGCGTCACCGTACGGCTCGGTCTCGTAGCGGTCCGGGGTCTCGTAATCCTCCGCGGAGCTCTGCGGGGCCGCGTAGCCGATGGGCAGCCGGGCGAAGCGGGCCGAGAGGCCGGGGAGGAAGGCGACGAGTCCGATGGCGACGGGCGCGCAGACGGCGGCGGTGGCGGTCGCGGAGGCTCCGGCGGCGATGGCCGTGAAGGTGGCGAGGGTGCCGGTGGCGCCGAGGAAGGTGGTGGCGACGAAGGGGGCGTCGCCGCTGGGGGTGAGGGCGACCAGGGCGACGGAGGCCACGAGGACGCAGACGCACCCGAGCAGGAACTGGAGGCGGCCGGGTCCCTCGCCGGCGGCGGGGGCGACGATGCCGGATCCGGCGATCAGCAGCTGCGGGAGGGCGCCGAGGCCGAGGGCGACGGCGGAGCCCCGGTCGCGGTAGACGCGGGCCCGCACCCCGGCCGCGGCGGTGAGGAGGACGCCGACGGCTCCGGCGATGATGCCGGGCAGCCCGTGCATGTCGTGCCGGACGGGGTCCGCGTACCAGAGGACGAAGCCCAGCAGGACGAGCAGGACGGCGGCGCCGGCCAGGCCCGCGCCGCGCAGCATGTCGTCGCTCCAGCGGTGCCGGTCGCGGACGACGGCGGAGGCGACGGCGTCGGAGACGTCGTCGAAGACGGCGGGCGGCAGGGACTCGGCGAAGGGGCGCAGGCTGAGCACCTCGCCGTCGAGGACCTGCTGGGCGGCGAGGCTGCGGGCGCCGTCGAGGACGGTGCCCGAGCGGCGGACCAGGTGGAAGCCGGTGGGGGCGCCGACCGGCTGGGTCTGGCCGGTGAGGCGCAGCAGCTCGGGGTAGACGTCGGCGACGGCGATGTCCTCGGGGAGGGCGACGTCTATCCGGCTGTCGGGGGCCACGACGGTGACCCTGCAGAAGCCCGTCGTTACGGCCGTACTCACCTGTGTGACCCCCCTGGTTGGCTGTCGGCTGGCATGCCTGACGCGGAGTCGGCGGCGCCGGATTCGCGGATGCGCATGCTGCGCGCGCCACCCTACCGGGAGTATGCGTGACTGTCGGCAAGTAGGATCACCGGCGCGGGGAGGAGACCCCCTCCACGCCCGGGACTTGGGGGCGCCGGTTGCGACGTCCCGTCCGTTTTCGAGGGATTGATGCTCCGGTGAGCCAGATCGTCGTCAAACGCCCGCCGCGGTCCCTGCCGCCCGAAGTCCCTTCGGAGGAGTTGAGGCTGGAGGCACCGCCGGAACTGCCGCGGGGGCAGCAGGAGGGCATGCTGATGCAGCTCCTGCCGATGCTCGGCATGGGTTCGTCGGTCGTCTTCTTCTTCATGCCGGGTGCGGCGCCGTTCATGCGCGTCATGGGTGTGCTGATGCTGACGTCGACGGTGGCCATGGTCATCGCGCAGTTGGTGCGGTTCCGGCGCGGTACGCAGGGGCAAATGGCCGATGTGCGCCGGGACTACCTCAAATACCTCGCGCAGACGCGCCGTCAAGTACGTCGTACGGCGCGGGCGCAGCGTGACGCCCAGTTGTATCTGCACCCGGCGCCCGACCAGTTGTGGTCGGTGGTGGCCGAGGGCTCACGGCTGTGGGAACGGCGCGTCGGCGACGGCGACTTCGGGCAGGCCCGGCTGGGGCTGGGCGCGCAGCGGCTGGCGACTCCGCTGGTGGCGCCGGACACGGCTCCGGTCGATGAGCTGGAGCCGCTGACGGCGGGCGCGATGCAGCGCTTCCTGAAGGTGCACTCCTCGCTGGACGGGCTGCCGATGGCGGTGTCGATGCGGGCGTTCTACCACGTGACGGTGTCCGGGGAGCCGGACGCGGCGCGCGGGACGGCGCGGGCTCTGGTGGCACAGCTGGCGACCCTGCACTCCCCCGAGGACCTGATGGTGGCCGTGGTGGCGGCGCCGGGTGCGGTGGCCTCGTGGGACTGGACCAAGTGGCTGCCGCACACGCAGCTGCCCGGGCAGGTGGACGGGGCCGGTACGAAGCGGCTGTTCGGCGACGACCTGGCCGAGCTGGAGGGGCTGCTGGGCCCCCGGCTGGACGGGCGGCCGCGGTTCAGCCGGGACGTGTCCCCGGTGCTGGACCAGCCGCACCTGGTCGTCGTCCTGGACGGCGGGATGGTGCCGCCGGATTCGGTGTTCGCGGCGGCCGAGGGGCTGCAGGGCGTGACCATCGTCGAGGTGGTGGCGGGCGAGCTGGACGAGCCGCGGGGCGGGCTGTCGGTCGTGGTACGGCCGGGCCGGCTGCGGCTGGAATCGGGCGGGGGCGTCGCCTACGAGGGCGTCCCGGACACGCTGTCGCTGCCCGCGGCGGAGGCGCTGGCCCGGCAGCTGGCGCCGCTGCGCACGGGCGGCGGGGACGACGACGAGCCGCTGCTGGCGAATCTGGACTTCACGGACCTGCTGAACCTGGGCGACGCGGCCGCGGTGGACGTGGCCCGGACCTGGCGGCCGCGGTCGGCCGGTGAGCGGCTGCGCGTGCCGATCGGTGTCGGCGAGGAGGGCGCCCCGGTGATGCTGGACCTGAAGGAGGCCGCGCAGGAGGGCATGGGCCCGCACGGGCTGTGCGTGGGCGCGACCGGTTCGGGCAAGTCGGAGCTGCTGCGCACGCTGGTGCTGGGCCTGGCGGTGACGCACACCTCGGAGACGCTGAACTTCGTACTCGCCGACTTCAAGGGCGGTGCGACCTTCACCGGCATGGGGCAGATGCCGCATGTCGCGGCCGTCATCACGAACCTGGCGGACGACCTCACGCTCGTGGACCGCATGGGCGACTCGATCCGCGGTGAGCTCCAGCGCCGGCAGGAGCTGCTGCGCTCGGCGGGCAACTACGCGAACATCCACGACTACGAGAAGGCGCGCGCGGCGGGTGCCCCGCTGGAGCCGCTGGCCTCGCTGGTGCTGGTCATCGACGAGTTCTCCGAGCTGCTGACGGCGAAGCCGGACTTCATCGACATGTTCATCCAGATCGGCCGCATCGGACGGTCGCTGGGCGTGCATCTGCTGCTGGCCTCGCAGCGCCTGGAGGAGGGCAAGCTGCGCGGGCTGGACACGTACCTCTCGTACCGGATCGGTCTGCGGACCTTCTCGGCGGCGGAGTCGCGGACGGCGATCGGCGTGCCGGACGCGTATCACCTGCCGTCGGTGCCGGGTTCGGGCTATCTGAAGTTCGGCACGGACGAGATGACCCGCTTCAAGGCGGCGTACGTCTCGGGTACGTACCGTTCGGGCGGCCCGGATCTCTCGGTGGGCCTGTTCCCGGTGGAGCGGCGGCCCGCGCTGTTCACGGCGGCTCCGGTGCCGGTGGTGTACGCGGCCCCGGACCCGGCGTATCTGGCGGCGCAGGAGACGCGGGGGGACGACGCGCTGGCGGACACGGTGCTGGACGTGATCGTGGGCCGGCTGGAGGGGCAGGGGGTGCCGGCGCACCAGGTGTGGCTGCCGCCGCTCGACCAGGCGCCGCCGCTGGACCAGTTGCTGCCCGCGCTGCGGCCGAGCGCCGAGCGGGGTCTGCACGCGGACGGGTACACGCGGCCCGGCGGGCTCGTCGTACCGCTCGGCCTCATCGACAAGCCGTTCGAGCAGCGGCGCGAGGTGCTGTACCGGGACTTCTCGGGGGCCGCGGGCCACATGATGATCGTCGGCGGTCCGCAGTCGGGCAAGTCGACGCTGCTGCGGACGCTGGTCTCCTCGTTCGCGCTCACGCACACCCCGCGCGAGGTGCAGTTCTACGGGCTGGACTTCGGTGGCGGCAGCCTGTCGTCGATCGCGGAGCTGCCGCACGTGGGCGGGATCGCCTCGCGGCTGGACCCGGAGCGGGTGCGCCGCACGGTCGCGGAGGTGGGGGGCATCCTCAACCGGCGCGAGGAGTTCTTCCGCGCCCACAGCATCGACTCCATCGGCACCTACCGGCGCCGGCGGGCGGCCGGCGACCTGCCCGGCGAGGCGTGGGGCGATGTGTTCCTGCTGGTGGACGGCTGGGGCACCTTCCGGGGTGAGTACGACGGCCTGGAGTCGGTGGTCACGGACATCGCGTCGCGCGGTCTGGGCTACGGCATCCACGTGGTGATCACCGCGGCGCGGTACATGGAGGTGCGGGCCGCGCTCAAGGACCAGATGCTGAGCCGGCTGGAGCTGCGGCTCGGCGATGTCATGGACTCCGAGTTCGACCGCAAGGTCGCGGCGAACGTCCCGACGGGCATGCCGGGGCGCGGTCAGGTGCCGGAGAAGCTGCACTTCCTGAGCGCGCTGCCGCGCATCGACGGCTCGCACGACCCGGAGGACCTGTCCGAGGCCACGGCCGCGTTCGTGTCGGCGGTGAAGCAGCACTGGCCGGGTGCCGCGGCTCCCGGAGTACGGCTGCTGCCGCGCCTGCTGCACGCCGACCAGCTGCCCCAGGGCGGGGAGCACCCCGGGCTCGGGCTCGCGATCGGCATCGACGAGACCGCGCTGGAGCCGGTGTTCGTCGACTTCGACACGGATCCGTTCCTGCTGGTCTTCGGCGAGAGCGAGTCCGGCAAGACGAACCTGCTGCGGCTGATCGCCCAGCGGATCGCGGAACGCTACACGCCGGACCAGGCGAAGCTGGTCGTGGGCGACTACCGGCGCGGCCTGCTCGGGGCGCTGCCGGAGGAGCACCTGCTGGAGTACGCGCCGATGGCGGGCTCCCTGCAGATGCACATGGAGGCGCTGGCCGGGGTGTTCGCGCGCCGCCAGCCGCCGACCGACGTCACCCCGCAGCAGCTGCGCGACCGCAGCTGGTGGACGGGCCCGGACGTGTTCATCGTGATCGACGACTACGACCTGGTCGCGACGAGCCAGGGCAACCCGCTGAACCAGCTGGTGGAGTTCCTGCCGTTCGCCCGGGACACCGGTGTGCGCTTCATCATCGCCCGCAACTCGGCGGGCGCCTCGCGCTCGATGTACGAGCCGTTCATCCAGCGGATCAAGGAGCTGGGGGCGCAGGGCCTGGTGCTGTCCGGCGACCCGTCCGAGGGCGACCTCGTCGGCAACGTCCGGCCGCGCCCGATGCCGCCGGGCAGGGCGTATTTCGTCTCGCGCAAGCGGGGCACGTCGCTGGTGCAGCTGGGGCGGATGCCGGGCATGTGAGCGCTGCCCGCGGGCCCGGCGGTGGGGAAAGCCTCCCCCGGCGGGCCCGCAGCGCACATAATCGGCAGCGAAGACCTCAGCAGCACCGCACCACCGAGGGAAAGGCCGCACATGGGCACCCAGCAGGAGAAGGACGAGCTGTACGCGCTCGACATCAGCGGCGTGGAGTGGGAAGGGCCGCCCGGGACCAGCCCGAGCGAGGAGCGGGTTGAGATCGCGAAGTTGCCCGGGGGCGCGGTGGCCATGCGGTCCTCGCTGGACCCGGACACCGTGCTGCGGTACACGGCCGCCGAGTGGGAGGCGTTCGTACTCGGGGCCAGGGACGGCGAGTTCGACCTGACGTAGCGGTTTCGCGGTTCCGCTCTTTGGGCGGACGCGGACGGGGCGCGCCCGGTTCGGGCGCGCCCCGTCAGTGTGTTCCGGCTGCGCGGACCGGGCTCAGTAGGCCTCGGTGAACAGGCGCGAGGCCTTGACGTCGGTGGCGCGGTAGGTGCTGTTGCCGTGCTCGATGAGCTTGGCGACCTCTTCCAGCTTGTCGCGCATGTGCTCGGCCTTGGCCTTGTACTCCTTCTGGATGCCCACGTACGCCTGGTGGGCCTCACCGTCCCAGGTGTCGGTGACCACCGTCAGCGCCGCGTCCATCTCGGCGAGGTCCTTGACGATCTTCTGGGAGATCGCGCGGATCCGGTCCGCCATCTGCTGGACGGTTGAGTACCGTACCCGGGTGTGGCCGTCGTCGGTCATGTTCTTCTCCTTAGAACTGTGGTGGCGAGGAAGCGCCGGAGATCCGCCGTCGTGCCGGTCGACGCGGGGCGCGGGAACCTGGGCTCAGACGCCGTTGAGGCCGGACGTGTTGGCCGGCGGCTGGCCGCTGTCGGCCGCGATCCTGCTGAACGCCTGGCGGACCTCGTCGTCCTGGGCGTTGCTGAGGTTCTTGGTCCCCGACACGGCGTTGTGCACGACGCCGAGCAGGGTGCGGATCCGGTCGTGGTCGGTGTTGATCAGGATCTGCGCGCGCTTGAACCCGTCGGCGCCCACACCGGTCCAGCCGGCGGCCACCGTCTCGATGATGTCGGCCAGTTCACGGGACTGCTTGCTGACAGCGTCGGCCGTCTCGGAAACCCTGGTCTTGGCCTTGACGATGGGATCGTCTGCGAGACCGAAATTGTCGTTGATGCTCACCCGAAGCTCCTCACTTCTCAATTCGCCGGCGGTGCCGGCGGATCGCGCAGCGGAGCGGATGTTCCCGCGCGCGGCTTCACGCCGCACGTGGCTGCAATCCCCCTCCGCTTCACGCCGATCCCCCGATCACAGTCGTGAAGCCTGGCGCCACTCTAACCACTTCGGCCGAACCGCCCAACACCGGTCGCCTGGTTCTGTTTCCGAACCATGACTGTTCACTGCAAACGGCGTCTGCGGCTACGGGTGTCGCGGACCACCGTCGCCGTTCCGGCGATGACGGCGATGAGGACCGCCCCGATCCCGAGAGCGTAGGTCCCGAGCCGTTCCTCGCATTCCTGTGCGGTCTCCGTCAAGTGCAGCGGAGCCGCCTGCGGGGCGGCGGCCGGGGGCGGTCCCGGGTCCGGGACGGGCTTCTTCGGGGCCTCGCGGTCCTGGGTGACCGCGCGCACCGGGTCGACGACGCCCCAGCCGACGTAGTCGTCGCGGCCCTTGACCGTGCGCTCGGCGGTGCCCTGGATCTGCCAGATGATCTGTTCCGGGGTCCACTCCGGGTGCTGGGCGCGCAGCAGGGCGGCGACTCCGGCGACGTACGGGGCGGAGAAGCTGGTGCCGTTGTCGACGCACTGGCCGAAGCCCGGGACGGTGGAGACCATGTCGACGCCGGGCGCCGCGACCGCGATGAAGTCGCCCGGCTGGGAGAACGCGGCCCGCTCGTTGTTGCGGTCCGAGGCGGCCACGGCCAGCACGCCGGGGAAGGCGGCCGGGTAGGTCCTGCGCTTCTGGCCGCTGAGGCCGTCGTTGCCCGCCGAGGCCACCACGACGACCTTCGCCTCGACGGCCCGCCGGACGGCCTTGGCGAGCTCGGAGTCCTCGGTCAGCGGTACGTCGGTGTCCTGCGAGATGTTGATGACCTGGGCCCCCTTGGCGACCGCGTGGTCGATCGCCTCGCCCAGGGTCTTGGCGTTGCCCTGGCCCTGCCCGTCGTTCTGCCGGATGGGGATGATCGTGGCGTCCGGGGCCAGGCCGACGAAGCCGGTCCCCTCCTGGGGGCGGGCCGCGATCAGCCCGGCGACCTTGGTGCCGTGGCCGACCGTGTCGTTCGTGCCGTCGCCGCCCTTGGGATCGACGTAGTCCTTGCCGGCGCCGGTGTCGATGGCGCCGGCCAGCTGCGGGTTGGCGCGGTCCACGCCGGTGTCGATGACCGCGACGCGGACGCTGTTGCCCTTGCCGTCCTTGCCCTTGGTCTCGGCCCAGAGCGCGTCGACGAGGAGGCGTTGCAGGGCCCAGGGGCGGTCGGCGATCTGCTTCTTCATGGGGTACGTGCACTCGCCGGCGCCCGCGAGGCGCAGGGCGGGCGCGCCCGGCGCCGGGGCGGTCCCGGTCGCGGCGGCGGCCGTAGAGCCCGATGCGGCGGCGGCCGTGGTGCCGGATACGGCGGCGAGGGCGAGGGCTGCGGTCAGGAGCGCGCGGTGCGCGCGGTTCGGGAGCTTGGGCATCGGCGGCTTCCTCACGAACCCTGCGGCTGGCGTGCCGAGTTGGTGTCCAGGCGCGGTCCCTTGGAGAGGAACTCCGACCAGGCGATGGGCACCGTGGCCGGGACGACACCGTCGTAGCCGAGCCGGATCTGCGCCTGGCTGGCCTCGGGCCGGCCGTCCGCCGCGCCGTCCTGCGCCTGCTGGTCGGGGGCGCCGATCTTCGACTGCTCGGAGTCGCTGTCGCCGTTGGCCTGGACCGCGTACCGCAGCCCGGTGTCGGTGACGAGGAACAGGGAGCCGCCGGCGCTGGTCTGCTTGCCCTGGATCTGGGTGTAGAGCAGGCCCGAGCCCGGGGTGACGTACGCGCTCGTGCCGCTGGCGGCGATGTCGACGGGGAAGCCGGTTCCGGCCCAGGTGCTGAGGGTCTGGTTGCCCTGGGCGTCCACGGAGCGCAGGACGTTGCAGACGGTGTCGCGGTCGCGCGGGGCGGAACCGGAGCCGGAACCCGTACCCGAGCCGCTCGTGGCGCCGGCCGAGGAGACGCGGTTGACCTGGGCGGACTTCTTCAGCGGCCACCTGACGTCGGCCTTGAACGGGGTGGCCTCGGGGTTGAGAGACTGGAGGTCCACCTCGTGCGGTTTGCCGTTCATGTTGAGCACATCGGTCGCGGGCGAGGAGATCAGCAGCCAGGCCACGAAATCGGAGACCGGGGCGACCCGCCCGGGCAGGACCACGTAGTGCTGGGTGCCGGAGCCCGTCTGGGCCAGCAGCACCATGCCGACCTTGTTGTCGGCGGTCGTCAGACCCTGGACGCCCGCGTCCGGCCCGGCTGCGGCGGGCAGCTTCGGGAACTCCAGCGGGTCACCGGAGTTGAGGGTCGTCAGCCACTCCTCGGTGACCTGCTGCGGGACGGCGCCGGTCCCGACGAGGGCGTTGGTGATCTTCCCGGCGTCCGGGGTGCCCTCGGGGAACTTGTACTTCGCACCCGTCGCGTCGACGAGGTAGCGCTCCTTGGACCCGCCGGTGCTCTGGACGTACAGCACCTGGCTGTCGGTGAGCTTGCGGCCGTCGTCCATCCGGCCCGCCTCGCGGTCGGCGAGGACGAAGGCGGCGGTCTGCACGCCCTTGCCGTTGCCGCCGGGCTGCTGGCAGACGGCCCAGCGCTTGGCCTTGGCCGCGTCCGCCTTGGCGGGGAGCCGGTCGGGGGCGTACGGGATGCCGACGATGGGGCCGCGCGGCGGTTTGCCGGCGTCCAGCACCTTGTCCTCGACCTGGATGACCTTGAACTTCTTCGGGTCCAGGAGGAGTCGGGCGGAGGCCAGGTTGAGCACGGGGTGCAGCCGCGTCTGGCTCTTGCCGTTCACCTTGGTCGTGAGGACCACGTACCGGGTCGTCGACTGCTTGCCGACGATCACCGCGGTGCCGGGCTCGGCCCAGCCCTTGGGCGCCTGCGGTTTGAACATGCCCCAGGCGCCGAACCCGGCGAGCACGACCATCCCCACGATCAGCCCGGGCAGGACGGCGCGCAGCGGCCGGGGCGCGCCTTCCTCGGTTCCCGTGGCGGAGGGCTGGAGGAACGCCGCCACGGTGCGCCGCTTCGCAAAGGTGTACGCGTTGAGCTCATCGCGTCGTGATGCCATGACCGCCTGCTTCTCCCCGCACGGCCCGGTCGGTGAGTACGGTCCCCGGGCCTCGATTGTCGGACCGGGGACCTACTATGCCTCTTGACGGAGCGTGGACAGGGGCCGGGTAGGGTGCAGTTGCCGCTCAGCGCCTTCCGCACCGCCGCATTCAGGAACATCGGGGCATCAGGGCTTGTTGGGGTGGATTGGGGAGATTCCGGGGTCATGCGGCAGGTGTCGCGCCTCCCGGGGTCCGCCGGGGTCCGCCCCCGGAAAGGGGAGGTGCGCGAGTGATGGCCACCGCGACGGAGCCGCAGGCGGCCGCGGCCGCACCCGCACGCGGCGGGGTGACGCCGCATCCGAAGTCCAGCCCGGGGCGGTTCGGCCCGTTCCGATTGCAACAGCTCATACTTCTCCAGGTCGCCGCGGCGGGACTGCTGGTGGCCTGGGTGGTCGAACCGATGCTGCTGGTTCCCGCCGGCGTACTGGCCCTGGTCCTGGTGCTCCTGGCGGTCGTACGCAGGCACCAGCGCTCCCTGCCCGAGTGGATCGGGGGCGCGCTGGCGCTGCGGAACCGGCGTCGCCGGGCCGCTTCCGCCACCGTGCCGGCGGGTACCGAACCGGGGTTGGCCCCGCTGGTCGAGGCCGATCCGGCGCTGCGGACGCTGACGTTCAGCGACCGGGACCGGCGGCCGGTCGGGATGATCGGCGACGGGACCTTCCTGACCGCGCTCGTCCAGGTGGACATGGACGCCACCGCGCTGCGGCCCGACCGGGCGGCGCGGCCGCTGCCGCTGGCCCTCGTACGGGACGTCCTCGAAGTGGACGGGATCCGGCTGGAGTCGGCGCAGCTGGTGCAGCACACCCAGCCGGCGCCGGCGCCGCATCTGCCGGCCCAGTCGATGGCCACCCGCAACTACGCGCCGCTGCAGGCCCGGACGGGCAGTCCGGCGGTGCGGCTGACGTGGGTGGCGCTGAAGCTCGACCCCGAGCTGTGCCCGGAGGCCGTCACCGCGCGCGGCGGCGGGCTCGGGGGCGCGCAGCGCTGTGTGGTGCGGGCGGCGGACCAGTTGGCGAGCCGGCTGGCGGGGGCCGGGTTCAAGGCCACCGTGCTGACGGAGCAGGAGCTGACGGCCGCGCTGGCGACGTCCTCGTGCGCGAACCCGATGGCGATCACCCAGGCGGGACGCTCGGCGAGCACCGGCAGGCGTACGGAGGAGACCCCGCGGACGTGGCGGTGCGACGACCGGCGGCACACCACGTACTGGATAAGCCGCTGGCCGCAGTTGGGCGGCGCGGGGGCGGCGCTGCCGCAGTTCGTGGCGCTGCTGACCTCGCTGCCCGCGCTGGCGACGAACTTCAGCCTGACGATGGCACCGGCGGAGCGCGGCGGCGTCACGATGACCGGGTACGTGCGGGTCACCGGGCGCAGTGACGAGGAGCTGGTCGCGGCCCGCCGGGAACTGGAGCGGACGGCGCGGGGTGTGAAGACCGGGCTGGTGCGGCTCGACCGTGAACAGGTGCCGGGGCTGCTGGCCTCGCTGCCGCTGGGAGGTGCGCGATGAGGGTCGGTTACGGGCTGTTGGGGCCGCGGCGGGAGCGGCACGTGGTCCCCGCGGCGGACCTGGACGCGCTGGCGCTGCCCCTCGGCGACGACGGGGTCGTCATCGGCGTGGACGCGGAGGGCCGGCCCGCGGTGCTCGGCATCAACCGGCCGACGCCGTACGAGGTGACGCTCATCGGCGGTCTGTGGACGGCCCAGGTCCTGGCGCTGCGCGCGGCGGCCACGGGTGCGCGGGTCGCGGTGGAGACCGGGCGCGGGCAGGTGTGGTCCGGACTGGCGCAGGCGGCGGGTGGCGGGCAGCCGTGCGTGACGCTGCACGAGGTGGGCCGGGTGCCGCCGCAGGGCGCGTCCGCCGGCAGCCCGGTGCTGGTGGTCCGCGACTGCGGGATGCGGCCGCCGCGCGGCCGCGTGGTGGCGGGGCCCTGGCAGTCGGTGCTGACGCTGCTGCCGTATCTGAGCCCGACGGCGCCGCGGCTGCTGCAGAACTCGTCACTGGTGGGTGTGCAGCGGGTGTCCCCGGACGAGGCGGAGCAGATCGGGCGGCTGATGAACCTGCCCCGGCCGGCGGTGGATTCGCTACCGACGCTGGGCGACGGGGTGACGCTGTGGTGCACCCCGCGTGACCGGCAGTTCGTGATGACCCAGGGCACGGAAGCGGAAACGGGCCTGCTGGGCCCGTCCCGTCGCATCGACTGACACGCGCCCGCCGGGCCATTGCCTGGCCGTTGCCTGGCCGTCCCCTGCCGGTGCCTGCCGTTCCCTGCCGGGCGGGGCCGGGTGCGGGCCGGGCCGGGTGCGGGTGCGGGCCGGGCCGGGTGCGGGTGCGGGCCGGGCCGCGGGACAACTCCAGCCTCGCCGGGCCGGGTACGGGGGTGTTCGGTTGCCCGGGGGCCTGGGTGACCTGTAGGCAGGAGATTGGCCTCATGGGGGGCGGGCCGGCGCGGCCCCATGCGGTGGGGTCGGCCACCGGGGGCGAACTCCGGTGGCCGGGCACGATTAGGCTGAGCGTGGGCGCGGTGTCGAGGGGCGCCGGACCAGTGTTCGACAGACCAGGAGGACCAGTGAGCGGCGATCGGAACGAGAGGCGCGGCGGGACGTGGGACGTCCCGACGGACGATCAGTCCGACGCGGAGCCCGAGGTGACGGGCGAGTTCACCATCGACTACACCCCGCCGGCCTGGTACACGCAGCCCACGGGGGCTCCTGCCCCGACCACGCCGGTCCCGGGTCTTCCCGCGGGCAGCGGCTTCGAGCCGCACCGCCCGGCGGACCTGGCCTCGCCGCCCGCGCCGCGCAGCCCGGCCGACGCCGGGGGCGCACCGTCTGCCGCGTTCACGGCCCAGCCCGCGACGCCGTTCGATGGGGCGCCCGCAACTCCCACGGAGTCCCCAGCCCCGGCGCCCGCCCCCTTCGGCGCCCCCGCCCGGACGGAAACGCCGTTCACCGCGCCCGCCGCGGCCGACCGGCCGGCTGCTCCGTCGCCGTACGAGGCACCCGCCCCGGCCGCCCCCTTCGGCGGCCCCGCCCCGACGGACGAGACCCCGGCTCCGACGCCGTTCACGGCACCAACTCCGGCTGGCCCCTTCGGGGGACCCGCCCCGACCGACGAGACACCTGCCCCGGCGCCGTACTCGGCTCCCGCTCCGGCGGCCCCCTTCGGCGGCCCCGCCCCGGCCGACGAGGCTCCCACTCCAACGTCGTACTCGACACCCACCCCGGCCGCCCCCTTCGGGGGACCCGCCCCGACCGACGAGACACCTGCCCCGGCGCCGTTCACGGCACCGACTCCGGCGGCCCCGTTCGGGGGACCCGCCCCGACCGACGAGGCACCCGCTCCGGCGCCGTTCGTGGCGCCCGCTGGGCCCGACCAGCCGGCTGCCCCGGCGCCGTACGCGGCTCCCGCGTCAGCTGCCCCGGCCGACCAGTCGGCTGCTCCGGCTGGCCCCTTCGGGGGGCCGAGCTCCGCCGAAGCCCCGGTGAGCGATGCGCCGGCTCCCCTTGGAGGTCCCGCCCCGGCGGACGAGGCTCCGGTCGCGCCCGCCGCCGAGGCTCCCGTGGTGGAGAACCCGTACGGGGGACCCGCGTCCGTCGGGCCCTACGCCACCCCGGCGCCCGCGCCCGGTACGGAACTGCCCCCGCTGCCGCCGCAGTTCGCGTCGTCGGGGCCGCAGGACGGCTACGGGTTCCCGCCCCCCGCGCCGAACCAGCCACAGCCGCAGGCCCAGCCGCCGCACGGCTACGGATTCCCGGCCCCCGCCCCGGCACAGCAGCAGCCGCAGCAGCCGCAACCGCAACCGCAGTACGACTCCCGTGCCAACGCACAGTGGCCCGCCCAGCAGCCGCAGCCGCAGCCGCAGCCGCACCAGTACGACCCCCACTACCCGGCCGGCCAGGCCACCGGTGGGGCTCCCCTCGGCTACACGGCCGCCGTCGAACTGTCCTCCGACCGCCTGCTGCGCGGCAAGCAGAAGGCCAAGCCCCAGCGCTCCGGCTTCCGCTTCGGCGGCAAGGCCGCCGAGGCCGAGCGCCTGCGCAAGCTGGAGCAGATCCGTACCCCGGTCATGTCCTGCTACCGCATCGCCGTCATCAGCCTCAAGGGCGGCGTCGGCAAGACCACGACCACCACCGCCCTCGGCGCCACCCTCGCCTCCGAGCGCCAGGACAAGATCCTGGCCATCGACGCGAACCCCGACGCCGGAACCCTCGGCCGCCGCGTCCGCCGCGAGACCGGCGCGACGATCCGGGACCTCGTCCAGGCGATCCCGTACCTGAACTCGTACATGGACATCCGCCGGTTCACCTCCCAGGCGCCCTCCGGCCTGGAGATCATCGCGAACGACGTGGACCCGGCCGTCTCGACGACCTTCAACGACGAGGACTACCGCCGCGTCATCGAGACGCTCGGCCGCCAGTACCCGATCATCCTCACCGACTCGGGCACCGGCCTCCTCTACTCGGCCATGCGCGGCGTCCTGGACCTGGCCGATCAGCTGATCATCATCTCGACGCCCTCCGTGGACGGGGCGAGCAGCGCGAGCACCACGCTCGACTGGCTTTCGGCGCACGGGTATTCCGACCTCGTCTCCCGCTCCCTCACCGTCATCTCGGGGGTCCGCGAGACGAGCAAGATGATCAAGATCGAAGACATCGTGCAGCACTTCGAGACCCGCTGCCGAGGTGTGGTCGTCGTCCCGTTCGACGAGCACCTCGCGACCGGCGCCGAGGTCGATCTCGACCTGATGCGGCCCAAGACGCGCGAGGCGTACTTCAACCTCTCCGCCCTCGTGGCCGAGGACTTCCTCCGCGCGCAGCAGCAAGCTCCCCAGGGCCACTGGGGCGCGCCCCAGCAGCAACCCCAGCCTTCCCAGCCGCAGCCCCAGCCGCAGCAACACCAGCCTCCGTACGGCGCACCCCAGGGCCAACCCCCGTACCAGCAGCCCCCGCAGCAGCCCCAGCCGTACGCGCAGCCCTACCCGCAGCCCGGCCAGCCCTGGCCGTCGCAGGCACAACCGCCCCAGGCACAACCGCCGCAGACCGGCCAGCCGCCGCGCGACCCCCGCCTCGGCTGAGGCGGGGCCGCCGAAGACGGCAACGCGAAGGGCCCGTACCGCCCCTGGAACCCAAGAGGACGGTACGGGCCCTTACCCGTGACCCGTGTGTGACCTGTGTGCCTCAGCGGCGCTGCGCGTCGTACGCCTCCGTCAGCGCGCGCGCCCGCTTCACGTCGTCCGCGATCGCCTGCAGCAGCCCGTCCAGCGACTCGAACTTCGCCATCCCCCGCACGTACGCGAGGAAGTCGACGCTCACGTGCTTGCCGTACAGGTCCAGCCCGACCCGGTCGATCGCGTACGCCTCCACGGTCCGGTCCGTGGCGTCGAACTGCAGGTTCGTCCCCACCGAGATCGCCGCCGGCATCCGCTCGCCGTCCGCCGTCAGCCAGCCCGCGTACACCCCGTCCGCCGGGATCGCGGTGTGCGGCCGCGTCTCGACGTTCGCCGTCGGGAAGCCGAGCTCGCGCCCGCGCTGCGCACCGCGCACCACGACGCCCTCGACCCGGTGCGGCCGCCCGAGGATCTCGGCCGCGCCCTCCATGTCGCCCTCGGCGACCAGCTTGCGCGCCAGCGTCGAGGAGAACGGCACCCCGCCGCCCGCCTCGCCCCGCTCGACGAGGTCCACGACGTCCACCTCGTAGTCGTACGTGCCGCCCAGCTCGCGCAGGAAGTCGACGTTCCCGGCGGCGCGGTGGCCGAAGCGGAAGTTCGGTCCCTCGATGACCGCGCGCGCGTGCAGCTTGTCGACGAGGACCTTCACGATGAAGTCGGCCGGGGACAGCTGCGAGAACTCCGCCGTGAACGGCAGGATCAGCAGCGCGTCCACGCCCAGCCCGGCCATCAGCTCGGCCCGCCGGTCGTAGGAGGCCAGGATCGGCGGGTGGCTGCCGGGGCGCACGACCTCACTCGGGTGCGGGTCGAAGGTGACGACGACCGAGGGGACGCCGAGCTCACGGGCGCGTGCCACGGCGCGTCCGATGATCAGCTGATGTCCCCGGTGCACGCCGTCGTAGGAGCCGATGGTGACGACGCTGCGTCCCCAGTCCTGGGGGATGTCCTCCAAGCCACGCCAGCGCTGCACTGTGACCGCTCCTCGCCCGAACCCGTGTAGTCCCTGTACTGATTGCACGTCTAAGACTGCCATGCCGGTGCGCGGTGCCCCGCATCGGCGTCGGGCTGCGGACCGCTCCATGTCAGCTCCGGCCCAGGTCGGGCCCGGGTCACGGGGCAGCCTGCGGCCGCGCTGCGGCTCAGGTCACATCCCAGGCGGCCCTGCTGAGGGTCTCCACCGTCCGCCGGGCGCTCGGTCCGAGCAGCGCCGCCGCCTCCGCGCCCGCCTCCGCCAGCCAACGGGCGGCCAGCGCGCCGAAGGCCGGGTCGGCCCGGGCCAGCTCCACCGTCCGCCGCTCGAAGACCGCCGGACCGCCCGGGACCCGCAGCAGCTGCCGGCCGGTGCGGCGCAGCAGCTCGCGGGTACGGTCCTCCGGACGCCCGGCGGCCCCGGAGGCGACGGCCTCCAGGAACGCGCCCAGCACCTCCGGGTCGTTCTCCTCCCGCAGCAGTACCTCGGCCAGCTCGCCCCGCAGCGCCCGCGAGGACTCCCCGCCGGGCAGGGCCAGTACGGCGGCCAGCGCGGCCCGTACGGGCGCCGGGCCGGAGCGGAGCAGGTCCAGGACGAGCGGGCGCAGCACGGGTCCCGCCGCCAGGCCGTGTTCGAGGCGCCGGTCCACGAAGACGGCGGCGTGCGGGGCGTCCTCGGGACACCGCGCGAGGTGATCCCGTACGAGGTCACCCGCGCGGCGGGCGAGCCCGGGCGTGCTCAGCGCGGCCAGGGCGCGGAGCACCTCCCCGTCGGCCCGGGCCCGCAGGGCGCCGAACACCGCGTCCGGATCGGGCAGTACGGGCAGGGCCGCGACCAGCGCCGTCGCGGGCAGGCGGGCGCCGCGCTCGGGGTCTCGGAAGCAGGCGAGGGCGTCGGGAAGGTACCGGGCGCGGACCTGGGGATCGCGGAGCAGCATGCCGAGGGCGCTGCCGTGCAGGGTGGTGTCGGCGGGACGGGCGAGCAGCGCCCGGGCGGCGTGGCGGAGCAGCTCCCGGTCGGCGGGGGTGCGTACGTGCGGGGCGGTGGCCAGCCCGTACGCGGCGGCCGCGACCCGCCGCCCGGGCCGCTCGTCGTGGGCCCAGCGGTCCACGGCCCGGCACAGCGCGGAGGGCTCCTCCTCGGCGAGTACGGCGAGCAGTTCGTCGGCACGGGGGTGCGCGGCGCTGACGAGGGCCTCGGTGAGGTCGTCCACGGCGAGGTGGCGGTGGGTGTGCAGCAGGGCCTGGGCGGCGGTCGCGACGGTGGCCCCGGGGCGGCCGCTCAGCCGGCGCTCGTCGGTGAACCAGGCGCAGAGCAGGCGCTGCACGAACCGGGGGTCGCGGGCGAGGCGGCGGGCGGCGGCGTCGAGGTAGCGGTGGTCCGAGGGCAACAGGCGGCGCAGGAGGTCGAGGCGGTCCGGCTCGGGGAGCCGGAGGCGGTTCCAGAACCAGCCGCCGAAGGTGTCGTCCGCGTGGGCGGACCGGGCCACGTGTTCGGCGAGGGCGTGCAGGACGGGGAGGTGGGGCACGGCGTCGGCGGCGCGCAGCAGGGTCTCGCGGAGCAGCCGGGAGGCCCACCAGACCCGGTCGGGGTGGACGTTTCCCGCCTCGGCCTCGGCGGACGCCCCCGCGGGCGCCTCTGCGGAGGCCTCTGCGAAGGCGGTCAGGGCGCCGACCAGGCGCATCAGCTGGGTCCGGACCTCGGCCGGGGGCATCCGGCGCAGGGCCTCCAGGACGGGGCCGATGCGGTGCCGGGGGACGGGGAGGCCGGGTGCGGCGGGGCGGTGGACGAGATGTCCGAGGGCGGCGTGGACGTCGAGGTGGCCGGCCTGGAGCCAGTCGGACAGCTCCTCGTGGGCGAAGCGGTAGCCGGGCCCGGCGGGCACGAGCAGCCCCTCGGTGAGCACGGCGGAGGCCCAGCCGGTGCGCCAGGGGAACAGCTCCTCGAAGGAGGCCCGGTCGAGCTCCCCCTGGCCGGGGCCGAGGCAGCGTCGCGCGGCCTCGTGCACCCGCCCGGCGACCCGCGCCGCCAGCCGCCGCACGCCGGGGCCGTGCGCGGGCGCGGTGGCCGAGGCCGCGATACGGACGGCGACGCGGAGCGCGAGCAGGTCCAGGTGGGCGCCGAACACCTCGTCACGGCCGGGGCGGCCGGCGGTGACCTCGGCGGCACGGATACCGGCGAGCAGGCGCAGGGTGAGCGGGTGCCGGGCGTCGGCCTCCCGGACGGCGTCGGCGGGGATCCCGAGGCGGGCCCGGGCGAGCTCGGCCTCGGCCGGGGTCATGTCGCCGATGTGGAGCGCGGGGGGCATCCGCCGGGCGGGCCGGTCGGGGGTGTGCAGTGCCTCGGGCGGGTACAGGGCGCCGGCCCGCTCCCAGTGTTCGGGCCGGGCTCCGACGACGAGCCGGGCCCCGGTTCCGCGCAGCCACGCGGCGGTGGCCCCGGTCCACGGCGCGAGCCGGTGCGCGAGCTCCGGCGGCATCTCCTCCGGAGCGTCCAGCACCACCAGCAACGCCCGCCCGGCCCCAGCGGCAAGCCCCGCCACCCGCCCGACCAACCCCTCTCCACCACCTCCGTCCCCCTCCCCCAAAACCCCGCCGCCCCCTCCACCGACACCCGGGACGCCCGCCCCGGGCTCCGATCCCTCAGCCCAGCCGGCCGCAGCCTCTCGGGACGGCCCGGCGGCCCACCCGGCACCGGCGCCGGACTCCGGGCCCGCAGGCCACCCGGCGCGGGCACCGGAGGGGCCCGGCTCGCCCCCGGGCCGGGCGGTCCGGTCGCCCGACGGCCCGGGGGTGGCGGCGTGGCGTTGCGTGCCGGGTTCGGTGTCGGGCCCGGCGGGGGATTCCGGGTGCGGCGGCCCGGCCAGGGCAGCGGTGGGTGTTGCCACGATGCGCGCCGCCGACTCCAGGGCCCGGGCCGCCGCGTCGGCCAGCGACGCGTCCCCCGCCCGCAGGTCCGCCCCCCGCAGCCACAACGTGGGCGCCGGGGACGCCCCCCGCGCCCGCCCGGCGGCGAGGGCGGCCAGTGCCGTCGTGCGGCCGGTCCCGGGCTCCCCGACCAGGCCGAGAACGAGCCGGTCCCCGGCGGTGAAGGCGGCCAGCTCGGCGGCGATCGCCGGCCGCTCGACGGGTTCGGGCAGCTCCGGGGTCAGGGCCGCGCCCAGCGTGGTCCCGGTCAGTTCCAGCGCGCCCGCCAGGTTCAGTTCCTCCCCGTACCCGGGGACACTGGCGGCGTTCCGCTCCAGCAGCGCCGCGAGGGCGCCTGCGGGATCGGCTGCGGCGGCCGCGCGCAACGGTACGGCCAGGCCACCGGAGCGGCGCTCCGCGTGCAGAGCGGTGCCGCCCAGTACCGCGAGCACCGCTCCGGTCGCGGCGTCCAGCACCGGCCCGCCGCACGCCTCGCCGCCCAGCCGGAGCGCATCCCGCCCGTCGGTGCCGATCGCCAGCTCCACCACCGCCGGCAGCGCATGCGATCGCTCCGTCGCGGTGTACGTGGCCTCCGCCCGAGCCGACAGCACCCGCGCCTGTCGCCATCCCCGCGCGGGCAGTCGTACGTAGGTCCCCGGAGTGATCACCTCGCGCAGGGCCACCGGCAACGGCGGCACCCCGAGCCCGTCGCTCCGCACCAGCGCGAGCGCGAGTCCGGGCAGCGGGGTCACGTCCTCCGCCTCCGCCAGCCAGGTCCGCTCCCCCGGACCGTGCAGCACCACCCGGGTCAGTCCGTCGACGGCCTCATGGCTGGTGACCACCGTCCCGCGGTCGTCGGCGACGAATCCGCTGCCGCGCGGCCGCCCGGCAAGATCACAGATCCTCACGAGCTCCGCCATTGCCGCACCACTCCCCCGCCACGCCCCGTACTCATGACGGTAGGCAGAGGAAGATCAGCAAGTAAGCACGCGAGGCGAAAGCGCCCCCTTACGCTCCCTCCATTCACTCCGAGCGCCTGCTCGGACGGGTGAATATGAGGCTCCGGGTGGATAGAGACCTACCCGAGGGGGGTCGTGGAGCGGTGAGCAGCAGGCCATGTGCGCTCACCGCTCCACGTCGACAAGCACACGGAACGCTCAGACGAAGACCGCGAGGGACTTCGCCTTGCCGCCCTTGCTCTCCACGAGCCCGAGCAACTGCCCCTCCGGCCCGAAGGCCGCGACCGTCTTTCCGGCCTCGTACTCGTCCGGCATCTCGATCCGCACACCGTTGGCGAGCAGCGAGGCCCGCCGGGCGTCCAGGTCCCAGCGCGGGAACGCCGCGGCCGCCGCCTCGCCGATCGGCATGACGGTCAGCTCCTCCTGGAGCTGGTCCAGCGTCCGCGCCCGGTCGAGCTTGTACGGCCCGACCCGGGTGCGCCGCAGCGCCGTCAGGTGCCCGCCGACGCCGAGGTCGGCGCCGAGGTCACGCGCCAGGGCGCGGATGTACGTACCGCTGGAGCAGACGACGGAGACGACGAGGTCGATGACCTTGGTGCCGTCCTCGGCCTCCGCGTCCCGCATGTCGTACACGCGGAACGACGAGATGGTCACCGGCCGGGCCGGGATCTCGAAGTCCTCGCCGTCGCGGGCGCGCTTGTAGGAGCGCACGCCCTTGATCTTGATGGCGCTGACCTTGGACGGGACCTGCATGATCTCGCCGGACAGCGCCGCGATGCCCTTGTCCACGGCCTCGCGGGTGACCCCGGAGGCGTCCGCGGAAGAGGTGATCTCCCCCTCGGCGTCGTCGGTCAGGGTGTTCTGCCCGAGACGGATCGTCCCGAGGTACTCCTTCTCCGTCAGCGCCAGGTGGCCGAGGAGCTTGGTCGCCTTCTCGACGCCGAGCACCAGGACACCCGTGGCCATCGGGTCGAGCGTGCCGGCGTGGCCGACGCGGCGGGTCCTGGCGATCCCGCGCATCTTGGCGACCACGTCGTGCGAAGTGAAACCGGACGGCTTGTCGACGATGACAAGGCCGTCCGGCGTCTTCCCTGCGTTGCTGCTCATTCCGCCGCTGCGTCCTCGTCGTCGTCCTCGCCCGGCTTCTTGTACGGGTCGGCGTCGCCGGCGTACTTCGCGCCGGAGGAGACCTCCCGCACCTGGGCGTCGGAGGCGCGCGCCTTGTCGAGGAGGTCCTCGATGGTCTTCGCGTTCTCCGGGAGGGCGTCCGCGACGAAGGTCAGGGTGGGCGTGAACTTGGTTCCCGCCGCCCGGCCGACCGCGGAGCGCAGTACGCCCTTGGCGCTCTCCAGGCCCGCCGCCGCACTGGCGCGGTCCTCGTCGTCGCCGTAGACCGTGTAGAAGACCGTGGCCTCCCGCAGGTCGCCGGTGACCCGGGTGTCCGTGATCGTCACGTGCGTACCGAGCCGCGGGTCCTTGACACCACGCTGCAGCTTCTCGGCCACCACCTCCCGGATGAGGTCCGCCAGCTTCTTAGCCCGCGCATTGTCGGCCACTGGTCCGTCTCCTTCTTATGTCTTGCTATCAGTCTTCATCACCGTGCAGCCGCCGTCGTACCGACAGCAGCTCCACTTCCGGACGTGCCGCGACCAGCCGCTCGCAGCGGTCCAGTACGTCCGAGAGGAACCCCGTGTCCCCACTCACCAGGGCGACCCCTATACGGGCCCTGCGGTGCAGGTCCTGGTCGCCCACTTCAGCCGCGCTCACGGAGAACTTGCGCTGGAGCTCGGCCACGATGGGCCGGACGACGGAGCGTTTCTCCTTCAGCGAGTGGACGTCGCCGAGGAGCAGATCGAAGGACAGAGTCCCCACGTACATGCAGTTCCGGATATCCCGCCGGTGCGGGTTCGGTGGCCTGCCACGCCATCGCCTGGCAGGGTCACCAGAACCGTACACGCAACGGCCGGGGCCGATCGACGGATATTCCGCCGACCGGCCCCGGTACTACGAGTTACGACACGGTGCGAACCGCCTCGCGCTTACGCGCGGGGCTTCTCGCGCATCTCGTACGTCGCGATGACGTCGTCGACCTTGATGTCGTTGTAGCTGCCGAGGTTGATACCACCCTCGAAGCCTTCACGGATCTCGGTGACGTCGTCCTTGAAGCGGCGCAGACCGGAGATGGTGAGGTTCTCCGCGATGACCTTGCCATCGCGGATGAGCCGCGCCTTGGTGTTGCGCTTGACCTCGCCGGACCGGATGAGGACACCGGCGATGTTGCCCAGCTTGGACGAGCGGAAGACCTCGCGGACCTCCGCCGTACCGAGCTCGACCTCTTCGTACTCCGGCTTGAGGAGACCCTTCAGGGCCGCCTCGATCTCCTCGATGGCCTGGTAGATCACCGAGTAGTAGCGAACGTCGACGCCCTCGCGGTCCGCCATCTGCGCGGCACGGCCGGCCGCACGGACGTTGTAACCGATGACGATGGCGTCGGAGCCCATCGCCAGCGAGATGTCGGACTCGGTGACCGCACCCACACCACGGTGCAGGACGCGGATGTCGACCTCTTCACCGACGTCGAGCTGGAGCAGCGAGGACTCGAGAGCCTCGACCGCACCGGACGCGTCGCCCTTGATGATGAGGTTGAGTTCCTGGACCAGACCGGCCTTGAGGACCGAGTCGAGGTCTTCCAGGGACACCCGGCGGACACGCTTGGCGAAGTTGGCGTTGCGCTCACGCGCAGCACGCTTCTCGGCGATCTGACGGGCGGTGCGGTCCTCGTCGACGACGAGGAAGTTGTCGCCGGCGCCGGGGACGTTGGTGAGACCCAGGACCAGGACGGGGGTCGACGGACCCGCTTCCTCGACGTTGTTGCCCTTGTCGTCGAGCATGGCGCGCACGCGGCCGTAGGCATCGCCCACGACCATCGTGTCGCCGACGCGGAGGGTACCGCGCTGGACGAGGACGGTGGCAACGGCACCGCGGCCGCGGTCGAGGTGGGACTCGATCGCAATACCCTGAGCGTCCTGCTCCGGGTTGGCGCGGAGGTCGAGCGAGGCGTCGGCGGTGAGGACGACGGCCTCGAGCAGGGAGTCGATGTGCAGACCCTGCTTGGCGGAGATGTCGACGAACATCGTGTCGCCGCCGTACTCCTCGGCGACCAGACCGAACTCGGTGAGCTGACCGCGCACCTTGACCGGGTCGGCACCCTCGACGTCGATCTTGTTGACCGCGACGACGATCGGGACGCCGGCGGCCTTGGCGTGGTTGAGCGCCTCGATCGTCTGCGGCATGACGCCGTCGTTGGCCGCGACCACGAGGATCGCGATGTCGGTCGACTTGGCACCACGGGCACGCATGGCGGTGAACGCCTCGTGACCCGGGGTGTCGATGAAGGTGATGCGACGCTCTTCGGCGTTGACCTCGGTGGAGACCTGGTACGCACCGATGTGCTGCGTGATGCCACCGGCCTCGCCCGCGACGACGTTCGTCTTGCGGATGGCGTCGAGCAGTCGGGTCTTACCGTGGTCGACGTGACCCATGACGGTCACGACCGGCGGACGCGGCATGAGGTATTCCTCGCCGCCCTCGTCCTCGCCGAACTCGATGTCGAAGCCCTCGAGGAGCTCGCGGTCCTCTTCCTCCGGGCTGACGATCTGGACGACGTAGTTCATCTCGCCGGCCAGCATTTCGAGCGTCTCGTCGGAGACGGACTGCGTGGCAGTGACCATCTCGCCGAGGTTCATCATCACGGCGACGAGCGACGCCGGGTTGGCGTTGATCTTCTCCGCGAAGTCGGTGAGGGAGGCACCGCGCGACAGGCGAACGGTCTCGCCCTGGCCGCGAGGCAGCATCACGCCGCCGACGGACGGGGCCTGCATGGCCTCGTACTCCTGGCGCCTCTGACGCTTGGACTTGCGACCACGACGGGCCGGACCGCCGGGACGGCCGAAGGCACCCTGCGTGCCACCACGGGCACCGGGACCACCGGGACGCCCACCGAAGCCGGGACGACCGCCGCCACCGGCACCGGCCGGACCGCCGCCGAAGCCGCCGCCACCGGGACGCGGGCCGCCGAAGCCGCCACCGCCGCCGGGACGCGAGCCCGGACCGGCCGGACGACCGGCGAAGCCGCCGCCCGCGGGACGACCGGCACCGCCGGGACGACCTGCGCCGCCACCCGCACCGGGACCACGGCCACCGGGGCCGCCACCGGGACGGGGACCGGGACCACCGGCAGCGGGACGCTGCGGCATCATGCCCGGGTTCGGACGGTTACCACCGGGAGCACCACCCGGACGCGGGGCGCCGCCCTGCGGACGGGGCATGCCGCCCGGGGTCGGACGACCAGCACCGGCACCCTGAGGCCGCCCAGAGGCACCGGGGTGTGCGCCGCCGGGACCGCCCTGCGGGCGAGGGGCACCACCCTGGCCGCCGCCGGCGCCGGGGGCACCGGGACGGGGAGCGCCGGCCGGACGGGGCGCCTGCGGGCGCGCCATACCGGTGGAGCCACCAGAGGTGAACGGGTTGTTGCCCGGACGGGGACCGGCCGGACGGGCGCCCTGCGGACGCGGCGCCTGGGCGCCGGGGGCACCGGCGGGGCGCTGCCCCTGCGGGGCGGTGCCGGCCGGACGCGGGGCGCCGGGACGGGCACCGGCCTGGCCACCCTGGGCCGCCGGACGCTGCTGCGCCGGACGGGGACCGGGGGCCGCGGCGGGACGCTCGGTACGCGCCGGAGCGGCCGGGGCCGCCGGAGGCGCGGAGAACTCGGTCGCCACGGGAGCCGCCGGAGCGGGCTTCGGGGCGGCCGGAGCCTTGGGACCGGGACGCGGGCCGGAGGCGGCCGGGGTCACCGGGGCGCTGACGGCCGGAGCCTCGGCAGCGGCGGGCTTGGGGGCCACCGGTGCGCCGGGCTTCGGGGCAGCAGGACGGGCCGCGGCGGCCGGGGAGGGCGCCGCGGGCTTGGCGGGCGCGGCCTTGCGGGGCGCGCCGGGCTTAGCAGCGGACTTGCCGGCGGTGCCGGGCCCCTGCAGTGCGTCAGTCAACTTGCGTACAACCGGCGCCTCGATCGTCGAGGACGCCGAACGGACGAATTCACCGAGTTCTTGGAGCTTGGCCATGACGACCTTGCTCTCGACTCCGAACTCCTTGGCGAGTTCGTATACCCGGACCTTAGCCACTTCGCTCCTTTTAGGTCCGGGTTACGCCGGACCGTCGCTACTTCATGGGCGTACTCATCGCGTACTCATCGAGTGCTCATCGCAATCTCGACCTACTTCCAACTCGCGAGGTACCTGACCGCACGGGGGTATCCGTGCCGTACTACTTCTTACGGTGTCGCCCCGGCCTCACCGGCCAGGGCTTTGCGCAGTTCCGTCGTATCGAGCGCTCCGGCGGACCGAAGGGCCCGGGGGAACGCTCTGCGGCGGACCGCCTGGTCGAGGCAGACCACGGCAGGGTGCACGTAGGCACCCCGGCCGGGCAGCGTACCGCGTGGATCGGGGACGCATTCGCCCTCGATCGCCACGGTGCGCAGCAGATCGCTCTTGGCCGCTCGCTCCCGACACCCCACACAGGTGCGTTCGGGGCATGCGCGGGCTTGCGTCCGGCCAGACACGCCTAAGTCTACCTCCCCGTACCGACCTCACCCCTTCGGGCGAAAAATCGAACGGACGTTGTCGTGATCCTTGCGGGATCAGATGGAAGGGATCCCGACCTACGAGATCCCTGTCTACGGCCAATAGCGCCCGGCCGGTAGTGGTTTATTCCCGGCCCCGGTCCCGGTCCCGGCCCGCGTCCGCGTCGGGCGCCGTCTCGGTGTCCGGGCGGATGTCGATGCGCCAGCCGGTGAGCCGCGCGGCGAGGCGGGCGTTCTGGCCCTCCTTGCCGATGGCCAGCGACAGCTGGTAGTCGGGCACGGTCACCCGCGCGGAGCGGGTGTCCCAGTCGACGACCTCGACCTCGCTCACCCGGGCGGGTGACAGCGCGTTGGCGACCATCTCCGCCGGGTCGTCCGACCAGTCGACGATGTCGATCTTCTCGCCGTGCAGCTCGGCCATGACGTTGCGCACACGGGCGCCCATCGGTCCGATGCAGGCGCCCTTCGGGTTGAGGCCGGCGCGGTGGGACCGTACGGCGATCTTGGTGCGGTGACCGGCCTCACGGGCGATCGCGCAGATCTCGACGCTGCCGTCGGCGATCTCCGGGACCTCCAGGGCGAACAGCTTCTTCACCAGGTTGGGATGGGTCCGCGACAGGGTCACGGACGGGCCGCGGACACCCTTCGCCACCCGCACGACGTACGTCTTCAGACGCAGGCCGTGCGTGTAGTCCTCGCCGGGGACCTGCTCCTGCACCGGCAGGATGGCCTCCAGCTTGCCGATGTCGACGAGGACGTTCTTCGGGTCCTTGCCCTGCTGCACGACACCGGTGATGACGTCGCCCTCACGGCCGGCGAACTCGCCGAACGTCAGGTCGTCCTCGGCATCGCGCAGACGCTGCAGGATGACCTGCTTGGCCGTCGTCGCGGCGATCCGGCCGAAGTCCGACGGGGTGTCGTCGAACTCCTTGGGCTCCTGGCCCTCCTCGAGATCCTTCGGGTCTTCCGTCGCCCATACGACCACGTGACCGTTGGTGCGGTCGAGCACGACGCGGGCACGCCGGTAGCTGCCCTCGGTGCGGTGGTACGCGATGAGGAGGGCCGACTCGATCGCCTCGACGAGCAGGTCGAAGGAGATCTCCTTCTCCCGGACCAGACCCCGCAGGGCACTCATGTCGATGTCCACGGCTACGCCTCCTCTTCCTTCTTGTCCTTGCGGCTGAACTCGATCTCGACACGCGCCTTGGCGATGTCGGTGAAAGCGATACGGCGGGTGGTCGCCTTGCGGCCCTTCACACCCGGAACTTCGAGGTCCAGGCCCTCGTCGTCGACATCGAGGATGCGGGCGACCAGTTCCCCGGCACCCTTGTCACCCTCGGCTGTCAGCTGGAACTTCACGAGGCGGCCGAGGGCTCGGACGTAGTGGCGGTGCTCGGTCAGCGGGCGGTCGGCGCCCGGGGAGCTCACTTCGAGGACGTACTCGTCCTCACCCATCACGTCGGATTCATCGAGCTCGTCGGAGATCTCGCGACTCAGCTCGGCACACGTGTCCAGCTCCACGCCCTCGTCGGAATCCACGATGATGCGCAGCATCCGGCGCTTGCCGGCCTTCGACATCTCGATCTCTTCGAGGTCCAGGCCCTTGGCGGCAACGAGCGGCTCCAGCAGTCCGCGCAGCCTGTCGCTCTGGGTGGTGCTCATCCGGGTGACTCCTCGGCCGCGTGTGCTGTTGTGATTTCCGTCGTGTGTCAGGTCAAAGGGTATCCGGTCGCGGAGGGTGTTGCCGTCCGCGCTCCCCAGGGGCCCCCGGGTACCGTGATCACAGCCTGTCCCGCCATCAGCCCAGTCATCACCCGGAGGACGTCGCCGTGCCCTGGACCCTGCCCTTGAGGCCCTCGCGAAGGAGCCTGCTCGCCGGCGCCGCCGGTGTGGCCGGCGCCGCGCTGCTCAGCGGGTGTTCCGACGGGGGCGGCTCGTCGGACCCGCACACCGGGATTCCACTCGAACGGCGGATGCGCGAAACGGCTGTGCGTGACAGTGAGCGACTGCTGGAACGTTACGACGCCACCGCCGTCGCCCATCCGGACCTGGCGCGGCGGCTCGCTCCGCTGCGGGGCGCGGTGGCCGCGCACACGGCGGCCCTGGCCTTCACGGACCCGGCCGGGGGAAAGCCCTCGCGTTCGCCGTCCGTGTCCGCGTCTGCGGCCCCTTCCGGGTCCGCTACGGCGGCCGCCGCCCCCGCGGCGAGCGGCGAGCCGGTCCCGGCGAACCCCGCCGAGGCCCTGGCCGCCTTGGCCGATGCCGAGCGCACCCTGTCGGAGGCCCGGACCATCGCCCTGGCCGGGGCCCCCGCGGAGCTGGCCCGGATGCTGGCCTCGGTGGCCGCGTGCGGTGCCGTCCACGCGTACCTGCTGACCTCGACCCCGGGAGCCAAGCCGTGAAGCCCGAACCCTCTCCCGCGAGCATGCCCCTGGTGGCGGCGCAGTCCGCTCTCGCCGCCGAGCACGCGGCCGCGTACGGCTACGGCGTGATCGGCGCCCGGACCTCCGGGGCCCGCGCGAACGAGGCCCGGGAGGCGTACGGCGGCCACCTCGCGCGGCGTGACGCGCTGGTCCGGACGGTGCGCGAGCTGGGCGGCGCGCCCCGGCCGGCGGAGGCCGCGTACGCCCTGCCGTTCGAGGTGCGCGGCTCGGCGGACGCCGAGCGGCTGGCCGCCGAGATCGAGGACAGGGTGGCCGGCGCGTACTCCGATCTGGTGCGGGCGGCCGAGGGCCGGCTGCGCCGGGAGGCTGCCGACGCGCTGAGCGCCGCGGCCGTGCGCGCGGCGCGCTGGCGTGGTGTCGGCGTAGCCTTCCCTGGGCTCACGGAACGCTCCGAAGGAGCCCGCACCAGCTGAAAGGGACCACGCGCGCATGGCTTTCGAACCGCCGCAGCGGCTTGTACGGGCGCTCGGCGAGACGCCGGAATCGGCGCAGGACGCGGACTGGCTGGGGCAGTTGCCCGAGCTCACGGAGGCGGCGCTGGCCCGGCGTGGGGTGCGGGCCCAGCGCGTGCTGTCCCCGGGCGGCCGGAGCAGCCTGGTCGTCCTCGTCCAGTACGCCGACGGGACGCCGGCCGCGCTGAAGCTGGCTCCTCCCTCGGCGCGCCCGGACCGGGAGTTGGCGGCCCTGGCGCGCTGGGCCGGTTTCGGGGCCGTACGGATCCTGGACACCCGCCATCACGAGGAGGACGGGGCCCTGCTGCTGGAGCGGCTGCACCCGGAGGTGTCGCTGCGGTCGCTGCCGGAGGCGAAGGCGCTGCTGGAGGCGTGCGGAACGCTGCGCAGGCTGTGGGTGGCGCCGGGCGAGGGGCACAACTGGGAGACGGTGGCCGAGCGCACGGAGCTCCAGGCCGGGGCCCTGCGGTCGGCCCCGGCGGAGGTGCGGGCGCTGGCGGACGCGGCGCTGGCGGCCCGGGAGGAGCTGACGGCCGTCGCGGGTGAGGAGCTGCTGCTGCACGGGAACTTCCGGCAGGGCAAGGTACTGGCGGGCGAGCGGGCGCCGTGGCTGGCGGTGGGTCCGGAGCCGCTGGTCGGTGAGCGGGCGTACGACCTGGCGCGGCTGGTCCGGGACCGGCTGGAGGACCAGGTCGCCTCCTCGGCGGGCGCGGCGGGTGCGCGGCGGCGGGTGAACAAGCTGGCGGACGCCCTGGAGGTGGACCGGGACCGGCTGCGGGGCTGGACGCTGTTCCGGGCGGTGGAGTCCGGGAACCGGGCGCTGGCCGCGGGGCGGCGCCGGGACGCGGAGCTCCTGCTGGAGTTCGCGGCCTGGCTGTAGGGGCATACCGTAGGTAGGAAGCTCTCTCCGGCAGGGGGCCGTCATGGGCGAAGAACTGCTGACAGCGGCGATCGCCGCGGGTCTGGGCGTCCTGGTCTACATGGGCGCCGCCGCGCGCGTGGTGAAGCAGTACGAACGGGGCATTGTCTTGCGCCTCGGGCGCCTGAGGGAAGCCATCCGGCCGCCCGGGTTCACCATGATCGTTCCGGGCGTCGACCGGCTGCGGAAAGTGAACATGCAGATCGTGACGATGCCGGTGCCGGCGCAGGAGGGCATCACGCGGGACAACGTCACGGTGCGGGTGGACGCGGTCGTGTACTTCAAGGTCGTGGACCCCGCGAGCGCGATCATCGCGGTGGAGGACTACCGGTTCGCGGTGTCGCAGATGGCGCAGACCTCGCTGCGGTCGATCATCGGCAAGTCCGACCTGGACGATCTGCTGTCGAACCGGGAGATGCTGAACCAGGGGCTGGAGCTGATGATCGACAGCCCGGCCGTGGGGTGGGGCGTCCAGATCGACCGGGTCGAGATCAAGGACGTCTCGCTGCCCGAGACCATGAAGCGCTCCATGGCGCGGCAGGCGGAGGCGGACCGGGAGCGGCGGGCCCGTGTGATCAACGCGGACGCGGAGCTCCAGGCGTCGAAGAAGCTGGCCGAGGCGGCCGCGGTCATGTCGGACCAGCCGGCGGCGCTTCAACTGCGTCTGCTGCAGACGGTGGTGGCGGTGGCCGCGGAGAAGAACTCCACGCTGGTGCTGCCGTTCCCGGTGGAGCTGCTGCGCTTCCTCGAACGTGCCGCCCCGCCGCCCGCCGCGGAGATCGCGGGTCCGGGCGCCCCCTCCCCGGCGGCCTCCGCCGGCGCCGGCCTGGGCGACACCGCTCGCCCCCTCAGCGCCCCGGACGCGGAAGCGCCCGCGCCGCTTCCGACCGCCGACGCCCCGGGGCCGGCGGACGCCTCAGGACCGGCCCCGGCCCCGGCCCCGGCCCCGTCGCCGACGCCGACGCCGACGCCGACGGTGGACGGTTCGCCACCGGCGGACGAGCCGTGCGGGTGACCCGGCTTACGTGAGGCGGGACAGGGCTTCGGCCAGCGGAAGCTCCTCGCGCGTACCGGTCGCGCGGTTCTGCAACTCGACCACCGATTCGGCGGAACGGCGCCCCGCCACCAGGATCCACGGGACGCCGATCAGCTCCGCGTCCGTGAGCTTCACGCCCGGGGACAGGCCCGGGCGGTCGTCCAGCAGGACCCGCAGCCCGGCCCCCGCCAGGGCCTCGGCGGCCCGTGCGGCCAGCTCCAGCTGGACCGTCTTGCCCGCCGCCACCACGTGGACGTCCGCCGGGGCCACCTCCGCCGGCCAGCACAGGCCCCGCTCGTCCGCCGTCTGCTCGGCCAGCGCGGCCACCGCCCGCGAGACGCCGATCCCGTACGAGCCCATCGTGACCCGTACCGGCTTGCCCTCCCGGCCCAGGACGTCGAGCCCGAACGCGTCGGCGTACTTGCGGCCCAGCTGGAAGATGTGGCCGATCTCGATCGCCCGGTCCAGCCGCAGGCCGGAGCCGCAGCGCGGGCAGGGGTCCCCCGGCTCCACGACGACGACGTCCAGGTACTGGTCCACCGCGAAGTCGCGCCCGCACACCACGTTCCGGGCGTGCGTGTCCGCCTTGTTGGCCCCCGTCACCCACGAAGTGCCCGGCGCCACGCGGGGGTCGGCCAGGTAGCGCACCGTGTCCAGGCCCTGCGGGCCCACGTAGCCGCGTACCAGATCGGGACGGCCGACGAAGTCCTCCGCCGTCACCAACTCCACCACGGCCGGGGCGAGATGCTCGCCCAGCTTCCCGAGGTCCACCTCCCGGTCGCCCGGCACGCCCACGGCCACGATCTCGCCGTCCACCTTCACCAGGAGGTTCTTGAGCGTCGCCGAGGCCGGGACGTCCAACAGCGCGGCCAGCGATTCGATCGTCGGGGTGTCGGGGGTGGCCAGCTCCTCCAGCGGGGGGTGTTCCGCGGGCACGGAGACCGACATGAGCGCGAACGTCACCGCCTCCGTGTTCGCCGCGTACGCGCACGCGGGGCAGTCCACGAAGGTGTCCTCCCCCGCGGGCGCGGGCGCGAGGAACTCCTCCGACGCCGATCCGCCCATCGCCCCCGAGACCGCCGACACGATCCGGTGGTCCAGGCCGAGCCGGGTGAAGATCCGCTGGTACGCCGCCCGGTGCAGCGCGTACGACTGCGCGAGGCCCTCGTCCGACACGTCGAACGAGTACGAGTCCTTCATCTGGAACTCGCGGCCCCGCAGCACACCCGACCGCGGCCGCGCCTCGTCCCGGTACTTCGTCTGGATCTGGTAGAGCATGACGGGCAGGTCCTTGTAGGACGTGCACTGGTCCTTCACCACCAGGGTGAAGATCTCCTCGTGCGTCGGGCCGAGCAGATAGTCCGCGCCCTTGCGGTCCTTGAGGCGGAACAGCAGGTCCCCGTACTCCGACCAGCGCCCGCTGACCTCGTACGGTTCCCTCGGCAACAGCGCGGGCAGCAGCACCTCCTGCGCCCCGATCGCGTCCATCTCCTCGCGGACGACGCGCGCGACGTTGTCCAGGACCCGCTTGCCGAGCGGCAGCCAGGTCCACACCCCGGCCGAGCTGCGGCGGACGTAGCCGGCGCGGACCAGCAGCTTGTGGCTGAGGGTCTCGGCGTCCGCCGGGTCCTCGCGGAGGGTCTTGGCCATGAGGCGGGACATGCGCTGCACGTGTTGCGTTGACATATCGGGAGGTTACCGGGACCTCCGGCGGCCCCGGAAACGGAATTCAGGGCCTCGGCAGCGGCAGCTCGGCGCCCATCACGGCGTACGGAAGGCTCGCGCTCGGGAAGTGGACGCGGCGGGCGAGGTCCCGGTAGCCGAGCGCCCGGTAGAGCCCGCGCGCCGGGCTCTCGGTGTCGATGGCGGACAGGATCGAGCGCGGCTCGGCGGCGCTGTCGGTGATCCGGGTGAGGAGCGTGCGGCCGACGCCGTGGCCCTGGAAGCCGGGGTGGACGTGCAGTTCGGTGATCACGAAGGAGCCGTCGAGCCAGTCCTCGTGGCCGGCGGCCCGCAGGTAGGGCTCGACGATCGTGGACCACCAGTGCGTGCGGTCGTTCGGCATCCCGTAGACGAACCCGGCGAGCGCGCCGTCCTCGGTGAACGCGCCGAGCGCGCGGGCTCCGCGCAGGGTCATGTGGCGCTGCACGATGTAGCGCCGGATGCCGACCTCCTCCTCGCTCAGCCCGAAGGCCACGGCCTGCACGCGCAGGGCCTCGTCCACGCGTGCGGCGAGGTCGAGCGGGCCGATGCGGAGTCCGGCGGGCCGGTCGGGTTCGACCTCGGGCGTAGGCAGCATGCGGCGACCTTACTTCGCGACCCCGTCGGGCGGGTACGGCGGCGGGGTTCCGTACCGGGAGAACAAGCCGCCCGGTGCGGCCGTCAGAACAGCACGCTCATGAACTCGCCCACCTCGCGGAAGCCCACCCGGCGGTACGACGCCAGCGCGGCGGTGTTGTAGTCGTTGACGTAGAGGCTGACCACCGGCGCCACATCGCGCAGCGCGTACTCCACGACGGCGGCCATGCCGGTCTCCGAGTGGCCGCGGCCGCGGAACTCGGGGGCCACCCACACGCCCTGGATCTGGCAGGCGCGTGGGGTCGTGGCGCCGATCTCGGCCTTGAAGACGACCTTGCCGTCCTCGACCCGGGCGAAGGAGCGGCCGGTGCCGACGAGTTCGGCGACCCGGGCCTGATAGAGCAGCCCGCCGTCGCCGGCCAGCGGCGAGATGCCGACCTCCTCGGTGAACATGGCCACGCAGGCGGGCATGATCAGGTCCATCTCGTCCTTGCGGATCCGGCGGACCAGCGGATCGGCCCGCACGGTGGCGGACGGCTCCTCCATGACCATCAGCGGCTGGTGCGAGCGGATGTCGCGGGCGGGGCCCCAGCTGGGCTCCAGGAGCTGCCAGAGCAGCCGGGTGGCCGGGGAGGGGCCGACGATGGAGGAGCAGCGGCGGCCGGTGCGGCGGGCCCGGTCGGCGAAGGCGCGTACGGCGTCGGGGCCGGCGCACACGGGGACGAGGTTGGCGCCCGCGTAGCAGAGGGAGCGCAGCTCGCCGTCGGCGTACCAGCCCCACATCTCGCCGCCCAGGCGCCACGGGTCGAGCCCGGCGACCTGGACCCGGGAGGTGACGAAGGCGTTCTCGACCGGCTCGCGTCCGAGGATGTCGAGCGCGGCGTCGAGATCACTGGGCTCAAGGACCCGGGTGGTGGTCTGCGTCAACACTGGGGGCCTCACCGTGCAAGTCTGCTGATCTCCGCACTGTACCCGGCGCGGCTCGCGGATGCCGTGTCCCGCAGGTCACGAAAAAGCCCCGGCCCCGCCCGCGAGCTGCGGGAACGGGGCCGGGGCGGGGGACCTGGGCCGGCATGGCCGGGCGGCCCGGAAACTCAGACGCCGATGGCCACGGTGGGCTCGCCGGACATGACGCCGTCCTTCTCCATCTGCTCGGCGATCTTCATCGCCTCTTCGATGAGGGTCTCCACGATCTTGGACTCGGGGACGGTCTTGATGACCTCGCCCTTCACGAAGATCTGGCCCTTGCCGTTGCCGGAGGCGACGCCGAGGTCGGCCTCGCGGGCCTCGCCCGGGCCGTTGACGACGCAGCCCATGACCGCGACGCGCAGCGGGACCTCCATGCCCTCCAGGCCCGCCGTGACCTCCTCGGCCAGCTTGTACACGTCCACCTGGGCGCGGCCGCAGGACGGGCAGGAGACGATCTCCAGGCGGCGCGGCTTGAGGTTCAGGGACTCCAGGATCTGGATGCCGACCTTGATCTCCTCGACCGGCGGGGCGGAGAGGGAGACGCGGATGGTGTCGCCGATGCCCTCGGAGAGCAGCGCGCCGAAGGCGACGGCGGACTTGATGGTCCCCTGGAAGGCGGGGCCGGCCTCGGTGACGCCGAGGTGCAGCGGGTAGTCGCAGGCGGCGGCGAGCTGGCGGTAGGCGTTGACCATGACGACCGGGTCGTTGTGCTTGACCGAGATCTTGATGTCGCTGAAGCCGTGCTCCTCGAAGAGGGAGGCCTCCCACAGCGCGGACTCGACCAGCGCCTCGGGGGTGGCCTTGCCGTACTTCTTCAGCAGCCGGGCGTCGAGCGAGCCCGCGTTGACGCCGATCCGGATCGGGGTGCCCGCGTCCTTGGCGGCGCGCGCGATCTCCTTGACCTTGTCGTCGAACTGCTTGATGTTGCCCGGGTTCACGCGGACGGCGGCGCAGCCGGCGTCGATCGCGGCGAAGACGTACTTGGGCTGGAAGTGGATGTCGGCGATGACCGGGATCTGCGACTTCTTCGCGATGACGGCGAGGGCGTCGGCGTCGTCCTGGGTCGGGCAGGCCACGCGGACGATGTTGCAGCCGGAGGCGGTGAGCTCGGCGATCTGCTGGAGCGTGGCGCCGACGTCGGAGGTACGGGTGGTGGTCATCGACTGCACCGAGATGGGTGCGTCGCCGCCGACGGCCACGGAACCGACCTGGATCTTGCGGCTGACCCTGCGGTCGGCAAGCTTCGTCGGCACGGCCGGCATTCCGAGAGAGATGGCAGTCATCTGCTGTGCAACCCCAAGGTGTGGATCAAGGTCCCGAGATCGGCGGGCTCCAGGCTTCGAGATTACGCCAATCCCCGCGCGCTCCTCGCATCCGAGGGGGTGGGCCACCCGAACGTAGGGAGCCGGGCACGATGCGTGCCCGGCTCCCGTATCGGTGGCGTAAGCCCTAGGTGATCTTGATCGGGTTGACCACGTCCGCCACGAGCACCAGCAGCGTGAAGCAGACGAACACGCCGGCCACCACGTACGCGGCGGGCATCAGCTTCGCCACGTCGAACGGGCCCGGGTCGGCGCGCCGGAAGATCCGCGCCACGTTGCGCCGGAGGGACTCCCACAGGGCGCCGGCGATGTGCCCGCCGTCCAGCGGCAGCAGCGGCAGCATGTTGAACAGGAACAGGGAGAGGTTGAACATGCCCAGGACGTTCAGCATGATCGACATCCGCTCCTCGCCGGGGATGTCGAGGGTCGCGATCTCGCCGTTGATCCGGGCCGCGCCGACGATGCCCATCGGGGAGTCCGGCTCGCGCTCCGCGCCGTTGAAGGCCGCGTTCCACAGCGCGGGCACCTTGCTCGGGAGGTTGACGAGCCCCTGCACGCTGTCCTCGACGATCTGGCCCACGCGGTCCACGGACTGGCCGAAGGTGAGTGCGGCGATCTCGCCCTTCGGGGTGAAGCCGATCCAGCCCGCCGTGACGTACTGGCCCTTGACGTAGCCGCCGCGGCCGTCCGTCTTGGCGACCTCGTTGGGGATCAGGGTCACCGGCAGCGTCTTCTCGCTGCCGTCCCGGACGACGGTGAGGGTGGCGGGGCCGACGGTCTCGCGGATGCTCTTCTGGAGGGTGGACCAGTCGTCCACCTTGCGGCCGTTGAAGGCGATGATCCGGTCGTCCACCCGCAGGCCCGCTGCCTTGGCGGGGGCCACCGGGTCGCCGTCCTTGCAGGCGTCCCGCTTCTCCCCCTGCTTGATGACGCAGGGGACGACGGTTCCGACCGCGGTGGAGGTCTGGGAGACGCCGAAGGTCATCCAGACCCCGAAGAAGATCGCCATCGCCAGCACGAGGTTCATGAAGGGGCCGGCGAACATCACGATCACGCGCTTCCACGGCTTGCGCGTGTAGAAGAGCCGCGTCTCGTCGCCGGGCCGCAGTTCCTCGTACGCCGCCGAGCGCGCGTCCTCGATCATGGAGCGGAACGGCGAGGTCGAGCGGGCCGTGACCTTGCCGTCCTCGCCCGGCGGGAACATCCCGATCATGCGGATGTAGCCGCCCATCGGGATGGCCTTGATCCCGTACTCGGTCTCGCCCTTCTTCCGCGACCAGACGGTGCGGCCGAAGCCCACCATGTACTGGGGCACGCGGATGCCGAAGAGCTTGGCCGTCGAGAGGTGGCCCAGCTCGTGCCAGGCGATGGAGATCAGCAGGCCGACCATGAAGACCAGCACGCCGATCACATTCAGCACCAAGGTCATGCGCCCGCCTCCACAGCGGCCCGGGCCGCCATCTCCTGTGCCCGGGCCCTGGCCCAGGTCTCCGCTTCGAGGACGTCCGCGACAGTGAGGGAAGTTCCCGCGTCCGGCGTCCCGTGCTCATCGACCACGGCAGAGACCGTATCCATGATTGCTGTGAACGGCAGCCGACCGGCGAGGAACGCCTCCACGCACTCCTCGTTCGCCGCATTGAACACGGCGGGGACTGTACCGCCCAGGGTGCCCACGTGCCGGGCCAGGCCGACCGAGGGGAAGGCTTCGGTGTCCAGCGGGAAGAACTCCCAGGTCGACGCCTTGGTCCAGTCGAACGCGGGGGCCGCGTCCGGGATCCGCTCGGGCCAGCCGAGGCCGATCGCGATGGGGCCCCGCATGTCCGGCGGGGTGGCCTGGGCGAGCGTCGAGCCGTCCGTGAACTCCACCATCGAGTGCACGTAGGACTGCGGGTGGACGACGACCTCGATCTGCTCGAAGGGGATGTCGTAGAGCAGGTGCGCCTCGATGACCTCCAGGCCCTTGTTGACCAGGGTCGCCGAGTTGACGGTGATCACCGGGCCCATGGCCCAGGTCGGGTGCGCGAGCGCGTCCTTGACGGTGACGCCGGCCAGCTCGGCGCGGGTGCGGCCGCGGAAGGGCCCGCCGGAGGCGGTGACCACGAGCTTGCGCACGTCGGCCCGGGTGCCGGCGGCGAGCGCCTGGAAGAGGGCCGCGTGCTCCGAGTCGACCGGGATGATCTGGCCGGGCTTCGCGAGGGCCTTGACCAGCGGGCCTCCGACGATCAGCGACTCCTTGTTGGCCAGGGCCAGGGTCCGGCCGGCCCGCAGCGCGGCGAGGGTGGGCGCGAGGCCGATGGAACCGGTGATGCCGTTGAGGACGGTGTGGCACTCGGAGGCGGCGAGCTCCGTCGCCGCCTCGGGACCGGCCAGGATCTCGGGCAGCGGCTCGGAGGCGCCGTACTGGGCGTTCAGAGCCTCCTTCAGGGCCGGTACGACGTCCTCGCGGGCGACGGCCACCGTCTTCACGCGCAGCAGTCGGGCCTGCTCGGCCAGCAGCCCGACGCGCCCGCCGGCGGCGGACAGCGCGGTGACCCGGAACCGGTCCGGGTTGCGCAGGGCGAGGTCGATGGCCTGGGTCCCGATGGACCCGGTGGATCCGAGGATGACGATGTCCCGCCGGCCGGCCGCGGGGTCGAAGCGGAGGTGCGGATCGGCGAGGGGGGCTGGGCGGTCGCTCATGCCCCCCATTGTTGCCGGAAGTCAGGACGGGCTGGACACGGAGTCCCCATGAACGATGGCGGCGAGGAGTTCGGGGACGGTCCCCGCGAAGTCGGGGAGCGCGCGGGCGGTGCGCCACCAGGCGTCCGGGTCCGTGCCGAGAGCGGCGTCGAACAGCCGGTCCGCCTCGGCGCGGGCGGAGAGCACGGCCACGGGCCGGTCGTGCCGGTCGGGGTGGTCGATGTCGCCGAGCCAGTGGTCCTCGTCCAGCGCCCAGGCGGCGGGGGCCTTGTGCCGCAGGACGTCGGCGCCGGTGAGCAGGCCGCCGTCGAGGCAGGCCCGTACCCACCGGATGTCCTCGCGGAGGTCCCCCATGGCGTTGGGCACGGCCAGGCTCGCCAGGGCCAGTTCGCGGTGCACGCCGCCGCCGGTCCACGGGGAGCCGGGGGTGAGGGCCTCGACGGCCCGCGCGAGGCCCGGTACCGGGGCCGGGGCGGGGTCGGGGACCCGCGGCACGTTCCCGAGGGCCACCCGGGCGGCCAGCTCCGGCAGGGTCCCGGGGAACCCGGGGGCGTGCCGGAGGAGTTCGGCCCACAGCCGGGGGTCGTCGCCGAGCTCGGGGCGCAGCAGCCGGGTCAGGGCGGAGCGCATGCCGGCCCATTCGGCGAGGTTCCAGCCGAACGTCCCGGTGGCGTGCGCCTGTCCGAGCAGCAGGGTCCGGTGCGCCGGTGCGACGGCCGCCGCGAGTTCCTCGAACGTGAGGGTCCCGGTCCGCACCGCCCGGACCGCGGGGCGGTGCCAGTGGGGCCCGTACGAGTGCTGCGCGCGCGTGTCGAGCAGGGCGAGGCAGACCGATCGGTCCAGCCCGGCCACGAGCAGCAGGGCCTCGACCGAACCGGGCGGCAGCGGGGCGCGGGCGTGCTCGCGCAGCAGGATCTCCGGGTCCAGCTCGTGCGGGAGGGTGAGCACGTCGAGCGGGATCCGCGGCTGGCGGCTGCCGTGCCGGCGCAGCAGCGAGACGAGCTCCGCGGTGGTCATCGGCGGCCCGGCTCCCCTGGTCGGCGGCGTGCGGCCCAGCTCGGCGCGCAGGGTGCCCAGCAGCTCCGGCGAGGGGCCGGGGCGGGCGGCGTAGCGCGCGGGGCCGGGCAGGCCGGGCAGCGGGCGTCCGAGCACGTGAGGATTGCGCGCGATGTTGCGGCGGTCCTCGTCGGTGCCGTGGCGCAGCAGGAGGGTCACGACGGGCGCCGGCAGGTAGGTGTCGCGGCAGAGGTAGCGGCGGGCGGGAGCCGCCAGGCGTCCGATCACGTCGAGGACGACGGCGTCCGGTGCGTGGCGCAGCAGCTGTGCCACGCACCAGGCCATCCGTCGGTGCTGTCGGTCTTCCTCGGCCGCGGTGGTCATGTCCGTGCCCCGTTCACCTCGCGCATCGCCCCTTCGTCATTCTCGGACGCCTGTCCGGGGCGCGGCGATGATCGCAGGTCAGCGTAGTGGGCGGTGCACGTTTTTCTGCGTCGAGGGGCCAGGGGCGGCGTCCGCGATCCAGGGTCCGTCGCCCGAGGGGTCGAGGATGCCCTCCTCCAGCCAGGTGTAGGTCCCGCCGAGGACGCCCGCGACGACCTTGCCGTCCAGGTCGTCCGTGTTGGACCAGAGCCGGCCGAAGAGCTCCTCGACGCGGATCCGGGACTGCCGGCAGAAGGCGTCGGCCAGCTGGTACGCCTCGCGGCCGTGGTCCCCGGAGGCGCGCAGGTGCTCGGCGCGGACGCAGGCCGCGCTCATCGCGAAGAGCTCGGCGCCGATGTCGACGATCCGGCCGAGGAAGCCCTGCTTGGTCTCCATGCGGCCCTGCCAGCGGGACATCGCGTAGAAGGTGGACCGGGCGAGTTTGCGGGCGCTGCGCTCGACGTAGCGCAGGTGGGTGGCGAGGTCGGGGTGGCCGCCGGGGTGGAAGGCGCGGTACGTCCCGGGCACCTGGCCGGGGCCGGTGGCCAGTTTGGGCAGCCAGCGGGCGTAGAACCCGGCGGCGCGGGCGCCCGCCTTGGCCTTGTCGCCGAGGTCCTTGTCGGGGTCGATGAGGTCTCCGGCCACGGACAGGTGGGCGTCGACGGCCTCGCGGGCGATCAGCAGGTGCATGATCTCGGTCGAGCCCTCGAAGATCCGGTTGATGCGCAGGTCGCGGAGCATCTGTTCGGCGGGGACCGCGCGCTCGCCGCGGGCGGCGAGCGACTCGGCGGTCTCGAAGCCGCGTCCGCCGCGGATCTGGACCAGCTCGTCGGCCATCAGGCAGGCCATCTCGGATCCGTAGAGCTTGGCGAGGGCGGCCTCGATGCGGATGTCGTTGCGGTCCTCGTCGGCCATCTGGGAGGCGAGGTCCACGACCGCTTCGAGGGCGAAGGTGGTGGCGGCGATGAAGGAGATCTTGGCGCCGACGGCCTCGTGCCGGGCGACCGGGCGGCCCCACTGCTCGCGTACGGCGGACCACTCGCGGGCGATCTTCAGGCACCATTTCCCGGCGCCGACGCACATGGCGGGCAGCGACAGCCGGCCGGTGTTGAGGGTGGTCAGGGCGATCTTGAGCCCGGAGCCCTCGGCGCCGATGCGCTGGTTGGCGGGGACCCGTACCCGGTGGAAGCGGGTGACGCCGTTCTCCAGTCCGCGCAGGCCCATGAAGGCGTTGCGGTGTTCGACCGTGATGCCGGGGGAGTCGGCCTCGACGACGAAGGCGGTGATCCCGCCGCGGTGGTTCTCACTCTTGGGCACCCGGGCCATCACGACCAGCAGGTCGGCGACGACCCCGTTGGTGGTCCAGAGCTTCACGCCGTCGAGGAGGTACGCGTCCTCGCCGTCGGGGACGGCCGTGGTGGCCAGCCGAGCCGGGTCGGAGCCGACGTCGGGCTCGGTGAGGAGGAAGGCGCTGATGGCGGTGGTCGCGCAGCGCGGCAGGTAGGCGTCCTTCTGCTCCTGCGTGCCGAACATCTTCAGCGGCTGGGGGACGCCGATCGACTGGTGGGCGGAGAGCAGGGCGCCGATGGCGGGGCTGACCGAGCCGACGAGGGCGAGCGCCTTGTTGTAGTAGACCTGGGTGAGGCCGAGGCCCCCGTACTTGGGGTCGATCTTCATGCCGAGGGCGCCGAGCTCTTTCAGCCCGCGCACGGTCTCGTCGGGGATCTTCGCCTCGCGCTCGATGCGGGCGCCGTCGATCGAGGTCTCGCAGAACTCCCGGAGCCGGGCCAGGAAGGCCTCGCCGCGCCGGACGTCCTCGTCGGCGGGCATCGGGTGAGGGTGGATCAGGTCGAGCCGGAAGTGCCCGAGGAAGAGTTCCTTGGCGAAGCTGGGCTTGCGCCAGTCCTGTTCCCGGGCCGCTTCCGCGACCTGCCGTGCCTCGCGCTCGGTCACCTTGGGCTGTGTTGCGGACATGAGGGGACTCACCTCGCCGCCGAGTCGGTCGTACCGGACTACTACTGGTCGGTGCTACCTGTCAGTCGTACCCGCTTCACGGCGCGCGGAAAAGCGGGGTGGGCCGGGCGGGCGAAAAGGCCGGGTCGGGGGGCGGGAAAAAGGCCGGGTCGGGGGCGGGAAACAGGGGGACGGCCGAAGCGCCCTCGGCTTTCGATCCGAAGGCGGTTGGCTCGCTGGTCCCGGCGCTCAGGAATCGTGTGCTGAATCTGGCGTCGTCGACTTCGGACGGGTACCGGGTCAGTGCGGGATGCTGTCGATGACCTCGCGGGCGCCCTGCCGGAGCAGGGCGACGGCGACGGACGTGCCGAGGGTGGCAGGGTCGAGGCGGCCGGCCCACTCGTGGGCGTTCAGCACCACCTTGCCGTCGGGGGTGAACACCGAGGCCCGCAGGGAGAGGTCCCCGCCACGCTCCGCCCGGGCGTATCCAGCGATCGGGCTGTTGCAGTGCCCTTGGAGGACGTGAAGGAGCATGCGCTCGGCGAGGGTCTCGCGGTGGCTGTCCGGGTGGCCGAGGGCGCTGACGGTGTCGATGAGCTCGGTGTCATCCTCCCGGCACTGGAGCGCGAGGGTGCCGGCGCCGATGGGCGGCATGAGGGTGTCGGCGGAGATGATCTCGCTGATGGCGTCCGCGCGGCCGATGCGGTGGAGGCCTGCGACGGCCAGGAGAAGCGCGTCGGCGTCGCCCGCTTCCAGTTTGGCGAGGCGGCTGTTCGCGTTGCCGCGGATCGGGACGCACGTGAGGTGCGGGTACGCGGCGGCGAGCTGGGCGATCCGGCGTACGGAGGAGGTGCCGATGCGGGTACCGGGCGGTAGCTGATCGAGAGTGAGCCCCTCGGGGTGGACCAAGGCGTCGCGAATGTCGTCGCGCTCCAGGAAGGCGGCGAAGGTGGTCCCGGCCGGCAGCGGGCGGTCGGCCGGAACGTCCTTGACGCAGTGCACGGCGAGGTCGGCCTCACCAGCGAGGATCGCCGCGTCGACCTCCTTGGTAAAGGCGCCCTTCCCCTCGACCGCGCTGAGGTCTCCCATCCACTTGTCGCCGGTGGTCTTCACCGGCAGGACGGTGGTCTCGATCCCGGGGTGGAGCGCGGCGAGCTCGGCGCGGACGCGCTCTACCTGGGCGAGGGCCATCGGCGAATCGCGGGAGACGATGCGGATCAGATCAGCGGGCATGGGCGCACGATACGCCCTCAGAGGCGGGCCGCGACCACCAGCCCCGAAGCCCACCGCATGGGCGTGGCGCGGAAGTTGGCGACTTCGGGAAGCCGTTCGAGGAAGCCGTCCACCCGCGGCTGGTGGTCGTCCGACCATGTGACCCGCGGGAGCATGTCGTCCACGACGTAGAGGGCTCCGGGGCTGAGGAGCGCGAGGAGATCGTCCAGACGGAGATATTTCCCGGGGCGGCAGTCGACGTACGCGAAGTCGTACGGTCCGGCTGCCACGGTGAGCCAGGCGTCGGCGTCGGCGGTGACGAACTCGACCCGCGGGTCCGCCCCGAGGTGGTGGCGCGCGCGGTGGCCGGAACGGGGGTCGGTCACCATGAGGGCCTTGAAGGGTCCGTAGAGGCCCGTGTGGATCGCCAGGTTCGGGTTCACGCCGACGTCGCGGTGGCCGGCTTCGTCAAGGGCTGCACGGACGACGCGGATCAAGCCGTCGAGCATGGCAGTCGTTGAGACGACGTCAGCCCCGGCGTCCGCATGCTGGACCGCCATGGCGGCCATGAGGGCGTAGGCGGCGTCCAGGTCGATCGTGCATGGTGCGCGCCATCGAGCCAGGCGTGCTTCGCCGCGAGCGCGCTGATCTCTCCCCACCGCATCCCGGTCCCGTAGGCCGTGCGCACGAGCATCCGATCACTGGCTCGGGGCCGTGGGAACCAGCCAAGATCACGCCGTTATCGCAGGTCAGGGCCGGGAAAAGGGGGACGGCCGGAGCGCCCGCACAGTACGCTCCGGCCGTCGGCTCTGGGCCGTACGAGGATCAGATGTCGAGGCCGGTCAGGACCAGGACGCGCTCGTACGTGTAGTCGTCCATCGCGTAGCGGACGCCCTCGCGGCCCACGCCGGACTGCTTGGCGCCGCCGTACGGCATCTGGTCGGCGCGGTAGGACGGCGCGTCGCCGATGATCACACCGCCGACCTCCAGCTCGCGGTGGGCGCGGAACGCGGTCTGGACGTTCCGGGTGAAGACGCCGGCCTGGAGGCCGAACTTCGAGTCGTTGACGGCGGCGAAGGCCTCGTCGGTGTTCTCGACCTTCGTCAGCGTCAGGACCGGTCCGAAGACCTCCTCGGTGGCGAGCTTGACGCCGTCGGGGACCTCCGCGACGACGGTGGGCTCGTACGAGGCACCCTCGCGCTTGCCGCCGGTGAGCAGCTTGGCTCCGGCGGACACGGCCTCGTCCACCCAGGACTCGACACGCTGGGCGGCGGCCTCGGAGACGAGGGGGCCGACGTCGGTGGCGGAGTCGGACGGGTCACCGGTGACCTGGGCCTGGACCTTCGCGACGACCTTCTCGACGAGGCGGTCGTAGACGGAGGCGTCGGCGATCACGCGCTGCACGGAGATGCAGGACTGGCCGGCCTGGTAGTTCGAGAAGGTCGCGATACGGGTCGCGGCCCAGTCGAGGTCGGCCTCGGAGGACCAGTCGTCCAGGACCACGGCCGCGGCGTTGCCGCCGAGCTCCAGGGTGCAGTGCTTGTGGGGCACCGACTGCTGGATGGCGTAGCCGACGGTGTCGGAGCCGGTGAAGGAGATGACGGGCAGGCGCTCGTCCTTGACCAGGGCGGGCATCTTCTCGTTCGCGACCGGCAGGACCGACCAGGAACCGGCCGGGAGGTCGGTCTCGGCGAGCAGCTCGCCCAGGATCAGGCCGGCGAGCGGCGTGGCCGGGGCGGGCTTGAGGATGATCGGCGCGCCGACGGCGATGGCCGGGGCCACCTTGTGGGCGCACAGGTTCAGCGGGAAGTTGAACGGCGCGATGCCGAGGACGGGACCCTTGACGAAACGGCGCACCAGCGCGAGGCGGCCGACGCCGCCGGCGTCGGTGTCGAGGCGCTGGGCCTCTCCGCCGTTGAAGCGGCGGGCCTCTTCGGCGGCGAAGCGGAACACGGACACCGCACGGCCGACCTCACCGCGGGCCCACTTGATCGGCTTGCCGTTCTCGGCGGAGATCAGCTGGGCGATCTCCTCGGTGCGCTCGGTGAGCCGCTTGGACACGTGGTCCAGGGCTGCGGCCCGCACGTGGGCGGGGGTCGCGGAGAACTCCGCCGTCACGGCGTATGCCGCGGCCACGGCCTCTTCGACCTGGGCGTCGGTGGGCACGCTGACGGTGCCGACCAGCCGGCCGTCCCACGGGGAGTGGACGTCGAAGCTGTCCTCGCCGGTGGCCTGGCGGCCGGCGAGCCAGAAGGCGTGGGTGGAAGTCATGCGAATCCCGGCCCTTCGGAGTGTGTGCGGTGGGTGTGTCTCCACCACGGTAGGACTCCGGCGCGGATTCGTTGTTTGTCCGGCATGGAGTACGCGGAGTTTCGGCCGCGCCGCTTTGTCACTGTCCCGGCGCGGCGGCCCGTGCGGGCCCGGCGACTTCCGGTCTCCCTACGAGGGGGCCGAGGTCACCTTCAGGGCGAGCCAGAGCTCCATCCGCACGTCCGGGTCGTCCAGGGAGCGCCCCAGGATCTCCTCCACCCGCCGCATCCGGTAGCGCAGCGTGTGCCGGTGCACGCCGAGGTCGGCCGCGGCCGCGTCCCACTGCCCGTGGCGCGAGAGCCACGCCTGGAGGGAGGCGACCAGGTCGCCCCGCCCGGTCGCGTCGTGCTCGCGCAGCGAGCGCAGCGTGCCGTCCGCGAAGGCCCGTACCGCGTCGTCCGCCAGCAGCGGGAGCACCGAGCCGGACGCGAGGTCCTCGTGCTCGACGAGCGGCCGCCCCCGCCGCCGGGCCACGGCGAGCGCCTGGTCGGCCTGTTTGAAGGCCGCCGCCACGCTCGTCGGCCCCGCCGCCGCGGACAGGCCGACCACCAGCTCGTCGGGCTCCGGCCCGGTGGCCTCGCGCCCGCGCCGCGACTCCAGCGCCTCCGCGTGGTCCGCGCACGCCTGGACGGCGGATCCGCCGTCGGCGGCCAGTACGACGAGCCGCCCCGGCTCCGGCACCACCAGCAGCGCCTCGCCCGTACGGGCCGCCGCCGACTCCACCGCGTCGGCCAGCAGCGCGAGTCCCTCCGGCTGCGCGGTGCCCGGCAGCGCCGGCTCGGCCACGATGATCCGGAACGGCATCTCCAGCAGGGTCCCGTACAGGTCCCCGGCGACGGCCCGGGCGTGCTCCGCCTCCCCGGCCAGCAGCATCCGCAGTACGGCCGCCCCCAGCCGGGACTCGGCGTCGTGGAGGGAGCGCGACCGCTCGGTGCTCAGGGTCAGCAGCGCCACCGCGGAGTGCACCGCGTACCGCTCGGCGGTGCCCAGCGGGGCGCCCGTACCCACCGCCAGGGCCCCGCGCGCCCGGCGGCCGGTGCCCAGCGACTGCAGCTCGACCCGGTCCTCGGAGCCTCCGACCACCGCGCTCGCGGGCGCGGGCCGCTCCCGCAGCCGCTCCACGTCGGGCGTCAGCCGGGCGGCCCGGCGCGCCGCCCAGTCCGGGGCCGCCGCCACGACGGCGCCCGAGGTGTCGTACAGCGCGGCCCAGCCGTGGACGTGCGCGGCCAGTTTCGCCAGCAGTTCGGCGGGCCCGTCGGCGGACAGCGCGGCGCGCGTCAGCTCCCGCTGGGCCTCGAACCCCGCGGTGACCGCGCGGTACTGGTCCGCCGCGAGCGCCGCGGAGACGGCCTTGCTGATGGCGAGGAACGGGGTCCGCCGCGGCACCTCCAGCAGCGGCAGGTCCTCCGCCCGGGCGGCCTCGACCAGCGCCTCGGGGATCGCCTCGTAGTTGACGCCCACGGCGAAGCCGATCCCGACGACCCCGGCTGCGGCGAGACGGCGTACGTAGCGCCGCATCTCCTCGGGGTCCTCCGCGTCCAGCTTCATCGCGGTGATGAGCAGCAGCTCGCCGCCCTCCATGTACGGGACGGGGTCGGCGAGCTCGCTGACGTGGGCCCAGCGCACGGGGGTGTCGAGGCGGCTCTCCCCGGCGCGGACGCTGAGTTTGAGCGCCGAGTGCTGGACGAGGGAGGCGAGGGTGAGCGGCATCGGGTACCAGGGGCCCTAACAGGAGGAACGGGGAGGCGGAGGCGAAGCCAAGGGAAGCCGATCCGCCCACGGAGATTTTAGCCACGTCGTATGAACGGCTCCCCTCGATTCTGCCACCTCGGCAGGGTGGCCTCACCGTGGCCTCACCTTGATCCGGCCGTGGCCGGATCAGCGCGACAGGTCCACGAGCAGCGGGGCCGCCCGTTCGCCCCGGACCGTGGTCAGCGAGAGCACCGCGTGCCCCGGCGGCACCGCGTTCGCGAGGTCCGAGGCGGACCACCGCTCCCGCTCCACCTGCCGTACGGTCACCGCGTCCGTGGTCACGGCCTTGCCGGTGACCAGCTTGCGGAAGGCGTGGACGGCCCGGGTGAGCGGCTGGTCGGCGAAGACGGTCCGGCTGGTGACGTCCCGGGTCTCCACCCACTCGGTGCCCCAGGCCTCGGCGAACCGCCGGCCGTCCCAGGTGGTCACCCCGGAGAAGACCATCCGGCAGCCGACCGCCCCGAGCAGCGGTGTGCGCAGCGCTTCCGGTACGTCGTCCAGCGTGCGCAGCGTCAGCAGCACGCCGGCGTTCACCGAGCGCAGCCGCTGCACCCCGCGCACGGTCTCGGCGGTGAGGGTGTGGGAGGCGTCGTCGAAGGCCAGGAAGGCGAAGAGCGAGCGGTCCGCGCGGGCCGAGGCGGAGGCCGTGAACTGGGCCAGCAGCAGCCGGGCGAGCATCCGGGAGGCGTCGGCGTGCCCGCGCTCGGGCAGGTCGATCCGGACCCGCAGGGGGTGTTCCAGGGAGCGCAGCGAGAAGAGGCGCGACGGTGCGGTGGTGTCGAAGAAGCCGGCGAAGGCGGGCCGGTCCAGCAGCGCCACCCGGTCGGCCAGCACCGCCCCCGGGTCGCCGGGAGCCCCGTACTGGCGTTCGCGGGCGTCGAGTTCGCGCAGCATCGCCGGCTGCCCGGCGCCCTCCAGGGCGGTCCGCAGCCCGCCGAGGGCCGCCGGCACCCGCTCCAGCAGCTCCCGCAGCTCGGGCACGGCGGGGAAGCGCCCGCACGCCGCCCGGAACGGCCCGAGGAGCTGGGCCAGGGCGGTGGCGGCGCGGCGTACGTCGATACCGGGGACGTCCCCGACGAAGGCGTCGGCGAGCAGGGTGGCGGCCTCGTCGGGGTCGGTGGTGCCGCCGTAGAGGTCGAGGTCGTAGACGGAGGCGGGGTCGCCGACGCGGACGACGACGTCGTACGCGGCGTCCGCCCCGAGCTGCGCCCCGGCCGCCCCGACGGCGACGACGGCGGCCTGCCCGGCCAGCGCCTGCAGCGCGAGCGACTCGACGACGGGCCGGACGAGCCGGGCGGTCTTCCCGGCGCCCGAGGGGCCGACCGCGAGCAGCGAGGTCCCGAGCGAGTGGGGGTCGAGTGCGAGGCGTGTCCCGCGCCGCGGGTACGGGTTGCGCTCACTGTCGTCCACCGTGCCCAGCAGTACCTGCCGAGCGAGCAGGTCGTGCCGCGCCGACCGCACCGGCAGGTCCCTCGCCCCGGAAGGGTGCACGCAAGCTCCGGCGCCCTTGTCCCGCACGGCGTCAACGAAGGCCCGCATCCGCGAAGGATCCGCCTGCACGGTCTCCCACGCCCGCAGGATCCGGGCGTAGTCCACGTCGTTCATCTGCCCGGCGCGCACCTCGGTCCCCAGCCTCTCGGCCGCCTCAGCCATGCCGGCGGCCCGCACCTGCGGCCAGTCGGCGGGGTCGTCGGGCGCACCGGGCTCGATACGGGGTGGAGCCTGGGCCATCCGGTCTCCGGTCCCGGAGACAGCGGCGGACCGGTGCAGGCCGAGCCAGAGGAAGGCCAGGATGACGACCGCGTAAACGACGGTGTTGGAGTTGTCCACAAGGGACAGGGCACGCTCCCTCCCGGCGCCCTCCACCGGCATCAGGGAGTTGGCGAGGCGCCGCAGCGGCACCGCGTCGCGCGATACGAGCGCAAGGGCGGTCAAGGCCCCGATCGCTGCCACCGCCGCTTGGAGCACCCGGCCCCGGGCGATGACCAGGCGCCGCCAGGCGGCTCGCCAGTTGCCCAGCCTGCCGAATCCGTAGAGCAGACCGGCGACGACCAGCATTTCGTACGCCCACGTGGCGGTGTCACCAGCCGTGCCCAGCATCGGATCCCGGCCCAGGGGCGGCCACCAGTCGTTCGGGGTGACCAACCGGGGAGGGACCTGCCAGTACGGAATGTAGTTGTTGCTCAGGAGCGACCAGACGAGCACGCACGCGAGCAGTGAGATGACGGCGCCGCTGAGCAGGGCGCGCTCAGGGGCGTCCACCGGCGCTTCGGCGGCGCGCGGGACATGTCCGGGGCGCCATACGCCGGGCTCCGCCGCGGGCCGCGGCAGGCGCAGCCAGGTGGTGAGGTTCGGGTTCTGGCCAGGGGCGTGGCGGGGTTTCGGGGGGAGTCCGGGGGGGTCGGCCGGTCTCGGTACGCGGCCCTCGCGGGTCGCCGCTCCGTCGTACGTGCCGTCGGTATCCATGAAACCCCTGCCCCCTACCCGTGCCATGCCCTGCGGCGCTCAATGTAGTTGCCCGGCGCAGCCCACGGGCGCGTACCGGGGCACTGTCCACACGACACACGTCCGACCACTCCTATGGCCGCCACGGACAAGGACACGCGGGCACCACTCCCGAACGGAGCATGCAGTACTCCCTCCCCCGGGCCTAGCCTGCGGACAAAGACACAAGTGCGTCCGAAAACACCCCAGGAGCCCTCTATGACCGCTGTCCCGCAGGAGCGCCGCATCGTCACCGCGATCCCCGGCCCCAAGTCGCAGGAGCTGCAGGCCCGCCGTCTTGAGACGGTCGCCGGCGGCGTGGGCTCCGTCCTCCCCGTGTTCACGGCCCGCGCGGGCGGCGGCATCATCGAGGACGTCGACGGCAACCGCCTCATCGACTTCGGTTCCGGCATCGCCGTGACCTCCGTCGGCGCCTCCGCCGAGGCCGTCGTGCGCCGCGCCTCCGCCCAGCTCGCGGACTTCACCCACACCTGTTTCATGGTCACGCCCTACGAGGGGTACGTCGAGGTCTGCGAGGCCCTCGCCGAACTGACGCCGGGTAACCACGCCAAGAAGTCGGCGCTGTTCAACTCCGGTGCCGAGGCGGTCGAGAACGCCGTCAAGATCGCCCGTGCGTACACCAAGCGCCAGGCTGTCGTCGTCTTCGACCACGGCTACCACGGCCGTACGAACCTGACGATGGCTCTGACCTCGAAGAACATGCCGTACAAGAACGGCTTCGGTCCGTTCGCCCCCGAGGTCTACCGCGTCCCGGTCGCCTACGGCTACCGCTGGCCCACCGGCGCCGAGAACTGCGGCCCCGAGGCCGCCGCCCAGGCGATCGACCAGATCACCAAGCAGATCGGCGCCGACAACGTCGCCGCGATCATCATCGAGCCGGTCCTCGGTGAGGGCGGCTTCATCGAGCCGGCCAAGGGCTTCCTGCCGGCCCTCGTGAAGTTCGCCAACGACAACGGCATCGTCTTCGTCGCGGACGAGATCCAGTCCGGCTTCTGCCGCACCGGCCAGTGGTTCGCGTGCGAGGACGAGGGCATCGTCCCCGACCTGATCACCACCGCCAAGGGCATCGCGGGCGGTCTGCCCCTCGCCGCCGTGACCGGCCGCGCCGAGATCATGGACGCCGCGCACGCGGGCGGCCTGGGCGGCACCTACGGCGGCAACCCGGTGGCCTGCGCCGGTGCGCTCGGCTCCATCGAGACCATGAAGGAGCTCGACCTCAACGCCGCCGCGAAGAAGATCGAGTCGGTCATGAAGGCCCGCCTGACGGCCATGCAGGAGAAGTACGAGATCATCGGCGACATCCGCGGCCGCGGCGCCATGATCGCGATCGAGCTCGTCAAGGACCCCGTCTCCAAGACCCCGTTCCCGGAGGCGGCCGGCGCGCTCGCCAAGGCCTGCCACGCCGAGGGCCTGCTCGTCCTCACCTGCGGCACCTACGGCAACGTGCTCCGCTTCCTCCCGCCGATCGTCATCGGCGAGGACCTGCTGAACGAGGGCCTGGACCTCATCGAGGCCGCGTTCGCGGCCATCGGAACGGCCATCTGAGCGGCCGTCTGAGCGAACGCCCGAACACGGTGACCCATCCATACCGCCGGTAACGGTCGGGCACTGTGAAGAAGGTGTGGGGGGCCGATGGCGGGAGCGCGTTCCTGCTGCCGGTCCCCCTTCCGCTGGCGTACGGTTTCTGCAGATGAGTGAGACAGCCCGTCCCCGGGCAACCGGGGACGATCCCGATACCGGGCTTCCCCAGCGCCGTACCGGGCATGCGTTCGCGCACACTCCTCTCCGATCGGACGGCCGTCCACCCCAAACCCCCCGGGGCGTACGGCAACACGATCCGGGCGGCCGTCTCGGAACCATCCCCCCTGTTCCGGGACGGCCGGCCATTCTCCTCCCCCTCCTTCTCGTTCTCTCGCTGCTGGGACTCGCGCTGACGACCTGGCAGGTCCTGGTCTCGGGCCCGCTCCTCGTCCTGGACGAGCGCCTGAGCCGCGCCCTGGTCCGCTCGGTGCCCGACGCGGTCACCGAGCGGCTCGCCGATCTCGGCAACATCCCGGTCGCCGTCCCGGTCCTGGCCCTCGCGGCGGCGTACGCCGCCCGGCGCGGCAACCGCCTCGGCGCCCTGTCCGCGGCCCTGGCCATGGTCCTGGTCCCGGCCCTGATCATTCCGCTCAAGGAGTGGACCGCCCGCCCGGGCCCGCTGGAGCCCTGGGCCGCCGGCTACTACCCGTCCGGCCACACGGCCACCGCGGCGGTCGCGTACATCGGCGCGGCCCTGCTGATCCGCCCGTACACCCGCCGCGGCTGGCCACCGGCCGTCGCGCTGGTCCTCACGGGCGCCACGGCCGCCGGCCTGATCCTGCGCGGGTTCCACTGGCCCCTGGACGTCCTGGCCAGCTGCTTCCTGTGCGTACCCCTGCTACTGACCGTCCGCCGAGCCGCACGGACCGCCCTGATGGCGGGTCAGCCGCCGAAGTAGGCGTCGAAGTTCCGGCTGAACTCCCAGCCGCCGAAGCGGTCCCAGTTGACCGACCAGGTCATCAGGCCGCGCAGCGCGGGCCAGGTGCCGTGGGTCTGGTAGGTACCGCAGCTCGTCTTCTTCGTCAGGCAGTCCAGCGCCTTGTTGACCTCCGCCGGCGGGGTGTGGCCGTTGCCGGCGTTGGTCGTGGCCGGGAGGCCGATCGCCACCTGCTCCGGGCGCAGGGGCGGAAAGACGCGCGCCGTGTTGCCCGCGACAGGGAAGCCGGTGAGCAGCATGTCGGTCATGGCGATGTGGAAGTCCGCGCCGCCCATGGAGTGGTACTGGTTGTCCAGGCCCATGATCGAGCCCGAGTTGTAGTCCTGGACGTGGAGCAGGGTGAGATCGTCGCGCAGGGCGTGGATGACCGGCAGGTAGGCGCCGGCGCGCGGGTCCTGGCCGCCCCAGGGGCCGGAGCCGTAGTACTGGTATCCGAGCTGGACGAAGAAGGTCTCCGGGGCCATGGTCAGGACGAAGTCCGGCCCGTACTTGGCCTTCAGCGTCTTGACGGCGGAGATCAGGTTGACGATCACCGGGGTGGTGGGGGCGCGGAAGTCGGTGTCGCCCGTCGCGAGGGAGAGGGAGTGGCCCTCGAAGTCGATGTCGAGGCCGTCCAGCCCGTACTCGTCGATGATCTTGCTGACGGAGGAGACGAAGGTGTCGCGGGCGGCCGTCGTGGCGAGCTGCACCTGGCCGTTCTGGCCGCCGATCGAGATCAGCACCTTCTTGCCCGCCGCCTGCTTGGCCTTGACGGCCGCCTTGAACTCGGCCGGGGTTTCCACGTTCGGGCACTCACTCGCCGGGCAGAGCGAGAAGCGGATGTCGCCCGAGGTCACCGACGTCGGCTCGCCGAAGGCGAGGTTGATGACGTCCCAGGAGGCGGGGACGTCGGCCATGCGCACGTAGCCCGAGCCGTTGGCGAAGCTCGCGTGCAGGTAGCCGACCAGGGCGTGGGCCGGGAGACCGGGGTTGCCCGGATCGCCGCCGCCGCTCGTCGTGGTCGCGGACACGGCGGCGCTCTTGGGGGACTCGCCGGCCGCGTTCACCGCGCTGACCTGGAAGGCGTACGTCGCGGACGCGGCGAGGCCGGTGACCGTCGCCGAGGTGCCGGTGACGGTCAGGGGCGCGGCGCCGTCCCGGTGGACCCTGTACGAGGTGGCGCCCGCGGCGGCCGCCCAGGCGAGGTTGACGCTGCTCGCGGTGGCGCCGGACGCGGTCAGGCCGGTGGGGGCGGCCGGAGGCTGGGGCTGGGTCTGGCCGGGGTCCGGGCCGACGAGGGTGACGTCGTCCGTGAGGTGCGCCGGCTGCCCGTACCAGCCGTGCGTGTAGATCGTCACGGAGGTGGTGGACGCGCCCGTACGGAAGCTCGTGTTCAGTTGCTTCCAGGCGCCGGGAGTCTGCGTCCAGGTGGACACGTCGGTGGTGCCGGTCCCGCTCGCGCCCAGGTAGACGTACGCCCCCTGCACCCAGGCGCCGAGGGTGTACGTGGAGTCCGGCTTGACGGTGACGGTCTGGGCGCAGCGGGCGTTGTCCTGGCCCGCAGGGGTGGCCTTGAGGGCGGAACTCCCGCCGTGGACGGGGGTGGTGACGACGGCTCCGCTGCCGGCCGAGCAGCTCCAGCCGTCGAGTCCCGCTTCGAAGCCTCCATTGCGTGCGAGGTCCGCGTCGGCCGCCGCGGCCGGCGGGCCCGCGGCGAGGAAGGCGGCCACCGCGAGGGCGGCGGCCGTGAGGAGGGGCAGGGGTCTGCGCACAACTGCCTCCGGCGCGTGGGGGGGATGGAGTCAGGCCGCGCCGGAACGCGCGGCGGCGCCCAAGATGGTCCAGACCAATGCCCTTGTCAAGACTTCCCGCGGTCCTCGGCCGCCACCCGCGCCGCGGCCTCGTGCATCGCGAGCTCCAGCACGGCCGGGTCGGTGAGCGTCCCCCGGCCGTCCGGGACCACCAGCCAGCGCACCCCGCCCGTGGCCCGGCCGGGATACGGGACCACGATCCAGGTCCCGCGCCCGGCGCCCCGTACGCCCGTACCGAGCCAGCGGGACGCCGTGCCGGCGGGCACGAAGAAGCCCAGCCGGGTGGTACCGAAATCGGCGAGCACCGGGCCGGGCGGGTCGAGGAGCAGGGTCAGCACGTCGAGGGTGGTCTGCCCCAGCACCCCCGGCAGGATCAGCACGTCCCAGTGCCGCCCGGCGGGCAGGAGGGCGACCCCGAGGGGGTTGCGCTCCCACGCCCACCGGCAGGCTTCGGGATCCGGCGCCGCCGAAACCAGCCACTCCACCGCCGTTTTGGCCCCCGGGGTCGTCATCGCCCGGCCTCCGTTCCCTGTGACTCGGTGAGGTTCTCACCAGGGAAGAGCGGCGCCGGGCGCGGCTATGACGCGGGTTGCGCCACCCCGTGGTGGTAAACCGGGTCACGGCACGGGCGGCGGAGCGCGCCGGGGCGCGCAGCAGGCCGGAGGCTCAGCTGTCGAAGCCGAGGCCGAACCGGTCCAGCGCCCTCAGCCACAGGTTCCGGCGGCCGCCGCGGGCGTCGGCGCGGGCCAGCGACCATTTGGTCAGCGTGATCCCGGTCCAGGCGAACGGCTCGGGCGGGAACGGCATCGGCTTGGACCTGACCATCTCCAGCTCGGTGCGCTCGGTGCGCGCTCCGTCCAGCAGGTCCAGCATGACATCGGCCCCGAAGCGGGTGGCGCCGACGCCGAGCCCCGTGTAGCCGGCCGCGTAGGCCACCTTGCCGCCGTGCGCGGTGCCGAAGAACGCGGAGAAGCGCGAGCAGGTGTCGATGGCGCCGCCCCAGGCGTGGCTGAACTTGATGCCCTCCAGCTGCGGGAAGGCGGTCAGGAAGTGCTGGGCGAGCTTCAGATAGGTCTCGGGGCGGTGGTCGTACTCGGAGTCCAGCTTGCCGCGGTAGGGGTAGACGGCGTCGTAGCCGCCCCACAGGATGCGGTTCTCCGGGGTGATGCGGAAGTAGTGGAACTGGTTGGCGCTGTCGCCGAGGCCCTGGCGGTTGCGCCAGCCGATGGCCTTCAGCTGGCCGGCGGTCAGCGGCTCCGTCATCAGCGCGTAGTCGTACACCGGGACCGTGAACGGGCGGATCCGCTTGACCAGGGACGGGAAGATGTTCGTCCCCAGCGCCACCCGGCGGGCGAAGATCCGCCCGTACGGGGTGCGTACGGCCATCCCGGCGCCCGAGGCGGCGAGGGACAGCCCGCGGGTGTTCTCGTAGATCCGCACGCCCAGCGACAGGCACGCCCGCTTCAGGCCCCAGGCGAGCTTGGCGGGATTGAGCATGGCGACGCCGTCGGTGTCCCACAGGCCCGCGAGGAAGGTCGGAGAATCGACCTCGGCGCGCAGCTCGTCGCGGTCCAGCCACCGCGAGCCGCCCGCCAGGCCCAGCTTCTCGGCCTCCTCGTACAGTTCGCGGAGCTCCTCCACCTGGTGGGGCTCGGTGGCGACGTCGATCTCACCGGTCCGCTCGAAGTCGCAGTCGATTCCGTAGCGGGCGATGGCCGCCTCGATCTCGTCGAGGTTGCGGGCGCCCAGCTCCTCCAGCTTGGCGAGCTCGCCGGGCCAGCGGGCCACGCCGTTGGCGAGGCCGTGCGTGAGGGAGGCGGCGCAGAAGCCCCCGTTGCGGCCGGAGGCGGCCCAGCCCGCCTCCTTGCTCTCGATCAGTACGACGTCCCTCGCGGGATCGCGCTCCTTGGCGATCAGCGCGGTCCACAGCCCGCTGTACCCGCCGCCGATGACGAGCAGGTCGCAGGCCTCGTCAGAGGTCAGCGCCGGCTGCGCGGCGGGCTTGCCGGGGTCGTCCAGCCAGTACGACACCGGCAGTGCTTCGGAAAGGGATTGAGCAACGCTTCGCATGGCGACTGGGGCCATGGCTTCCAACTCCCTACAGAGTTACTTGTTACTTGTTACTTGCGTTGTGCGTTCTTGCGGCGGCTGCCGACCATCTGGCCGACGAGGACCACCAGCACCGCGATGACGAACATCGCCGTGCCGATGACGTTGATCTGCACGGGCGTACCGCGCTGGGCCGATCCCCACACGAACATGGGGAAGGTGACGGTGTTGCCCGAGTTGAAGTTGGTGATGATGAAGTCGTCGAACGAGAGCGCGAAGGAGAGCAGCGCACCCGCCGCGATACCGGGCGCCGCGATCGGCAGGGTGACCCGTACGAAGGTCTGCACGGGGCCCGCGTAGAGGTCGCGGGCGGCTTCCTCCAGCCGCGGGTCCATCGACAGGACGCGCGCCTTGACGGCGGCGACGACGAAGCTGAGGCAGAACATGATGTGGGCGATCAGGATCGTCCAGAAGCCCAGCTGGATGCCCATGTTGAGGAAGAGGGCGAGCAGCGAGGCCGCCATCACGATCTCGGGCATGGCCATGGGCAGGAAGATCAGCGAGTTGACAGCGCCGCGCGCCCGGAACCGGTAGCGGACGAGCGCGAAGGCGATCGCCGTGCCGAGGACGGTCGCGCCGATGGTGGCCCACAGGGCGATCTGGAGCGACAGGGACAGGGAGCCGCACAGGTCGGCGACCCCGCAGGGGTCCTTCCACGCGTCGAGCGAGAACTCCTGCCAGGCGTAGTTGAACCGCCCGGTGGGGTTGTTGAAGGAGAAGACGGTGACGACGACGTTCGGCAGGATCAGGTACGCGAGCGTGCCGAGGCCGAAGATGACGACGAGATTGTGCCGGAGCCAACGCATCAGACCAGGTCCTCCGTCCCCGCTCGGCGGATGTAGATGGTGACCATGATCAGCACGATGGCCATGAGGATGAACGACAACGCGGCCGCCGTCGGGTAGTCGAGGATCCGCAGGTACTGCGACTGGATGACGTTGCCGATCATCCGGGTGTCCGTGGAGCCGAGCAGCTCCGCGTTGACGTAGTCGCCGCTCGCGGGGATGAAGGTGAGCAGGGTCCCGGAGACGACACCCGGCATCGAGAGCGGGAAGGTCACCTTCCGGAAGGTCGTGACGGGGCGGGCGTACAGGTCCCCGGCCGCCTCGTGGAGGCGGGTGTCGATCCGCTCCAGGGAGGTGTAGAGGGGCAGGATCATGAAGGGCAGGAAGTTGTACGTCAGACCGCAGACGACCGCGAGCGGAGTGGCGAGCACCCGCTCCCCCTCGGTCATCCCGAGCCAGCTGGTGACGTCCAGGACGTACAGGGTGTTGAGGACGTCCACCACCGGGCCGCCGTCGGCCAGGATCGTCTTCCAGGCCAGGGTGCGGATGAGGAAGCTGGTGAAGAACGGCGCGATGACCAGCACCAGCAGGAGGTTGCGCCAGCGCCCCGCCTTGAAGGCGATCAGGTAGGCCAGCGGGTACCCGAGCAGCAGGCACAGCACGGTCGCCGTGCCCGCGTAGAGCAGGGAGCGCAGGAACTGCGGGTAGTACTCGGTGAAGGCGTCCCAGTACGTCTGGAAGTGCCAGGTGACGTCGAAGCCCTCTTCGAGGGAGCCGGTCTGCACCGAGGTGGAGGCCTGGTAGACCATCGGCAGGACGAAGAACACCAGCAGCCACAGGATGCCGGGGAGCAGCAGCCAGTACGGGATCAGCCGCTTGCGCACGGACGCCTTGTGGACCGGCGGTTCGGCGGTGGCGGGCGCCTGGGGCGGCGCGGCGGTGGCGGTCACGCGCTCTCCTCGACCGTCTCGATGCCCGCGTCGATGTCCTGAGCCGCGTCCAGGCCGAAGGTGTGCTCCGGGTTCCAGTGCAGGACCACCTCGGCGCCAGGGGCCAGGCGGGTGTCGCGCTCGATGTTCTGGACGTACACCTCCAGCCCGGGGCAGACCTGGCTGTCGATGACGTACTGGGTGGAGACGCCGATGAAGGAGGAGTCGGCTATGCGGCCCGTGACCTTGTTGCGGCCGGCCGCGACGGTGTGCTCCTCGTCCGCGGGGACCAGGGAGATCTTCTCCGGGCGCACCCCGACCAGCAGCTTTCCGCCGGCTCGGGGCGTGGTCGAACACCGCGACGCGGGCAGCCGGAGCTTCGTGCCCGCGCTCGTCACCATGACGTCCGCGGAGCCCGCCTCCAGCACCTCGGCCTCGATCAGGTTCGAGGTCCCGAGGAAGTTGGCGACGAAGGTGGTCCCGGGGTTCTCGTAGAGCTCGGCGGGGGCGCCCAGCTGCTCGACGCGGCCGCCGTTCATCACGGCGACCGTGTCGGCCATGGTCATGGCCTCCTCCTGGTCGTGCGTGACGTGCACGAAGGTGATGCCGACCTCGGTCTGGATGCGCTTGAGCTCCAGCTGCATCTGGCGGCGCAGCTTGAGGTCGAGGGCGCCGAGGGGCTCGTCGAGGAGCAGCACCCGCGGGTGGTTGATGAGCGCGCGGGCGACGGCCACGCGCTGCTGCTGGCCGCCGGAGAGCTGGTGCGGCTTGCGCTGGGCGAACTGGCCCAGCTCGACCAGCTCCAGCATGTCCTCGACCTGCTTCTTGACGGACTTGATGCCGCGGCGGCGCAGCCCGAAGGCGACGTTCTCGTAGATGTTCAGGTGCGGGAAGAGCGCATAGCTCTGGAAGACCGTGTTGACCGGGCGCTTGTACGGCGGCAGCTGGGTGACCTCGCGGTCGCCGAGGTGGACCGTGCCGGTGGAGGGCTCCTCCAGGCCGGCGATCATGCGCAGGGTGGTGGTCTTCCCGCAGCCGGAGGCGCCGAGCAGGGCGAAGAAGGAGCCCTGGGGGATGGTGAGATCCAGCGGGTGCACGGCGGTGAACGAGCCGTAGTGCTTGCTGATCCCGGCGAGGCGGACGTCGCCGCCCGCGGTCTTGTCAGTCATGGGTCGCGGCCTTCGGTGGTGGTGTCGTCGGAAGGGTGCGGGAGCACGCGGATGCCGGTCCGGAAGGCCGGTGGGAGCGTGCCCGTGCGGGGGCCGGTACGGGGGCCCGTCAGGCTCCGATGAGCTTGGCGAACTTCTCTTCGTACGCGGTCTCTTCCTCGCCCGTGAGGGAGCGGAAGGCGTGCGCCTTGGCGGCCATCGCCTTGTCCGGCACGATCAGGGGGTTGTCCGCGAGCGCGGGGTCGATCTTGGCCAGCTCGTCCTTGACGCCCTCGACCGGGCAGACGTAGCTGATGAAAGCGGCCAGTTCGGCGGCGACCGGAGGCTCGTAGTAGTAGTCGATGAGCTTCTCGGCGTTGGCCTTGTGCCGGGCGTGGGCGGGCACCAGCAGGTTGTCGCTGGAGGTGAGGTAACCGGGAGCCGGGATTGCGTACTGGATGTCCGGGTTGCCCGCCTGGAGCTGGATGACGTCGCCGGCCCAGGCCAGGCAGGCGGCGAGGTCGCCCTTGTCGAGGTCGGCGGTGTAGTCGTTGCCGGTGAAGCGGCGGATCTGCTTCTTGTCCACGCCCTTCTGGAGCCGGCCGATGGCCTCGTCGTAGTCGGCGGTGGTGAAGCTCGCCGGGTCCTTGCCCTGGTCGAGCAGGGTCATGCCGACGGTGTCGCGCATCTCGGTGAGGAAGCCGACGCGGCCCTTGAGGGAGGGGTCGTCGAGCATCTGGGTGACGGAGTCGACCTTCTTGCCGCCGGTGGCCTTGGTGTTGTAGGCGATGACGGTGTCGATGCCCGTCCACGGGTAGCTGTGGACACGGCCCGGGTCCCAGTCGGGGTTGCGGAACTGCGGGATCAGGTTGGCGTAGGCGTGCGGCAGGTGGGCGGGGTCCAGCCGCTGCGCCCAGCCGAGGCGGATGATGCGCGCCGCGAGCCAGTCGGTGACGACGATCAGGTCACGGCCGGTGTCCTGGCCCGCCGCGAGCTGCGGGCGTATCTTGCCGAAGAACTCGACGTTGTCGTTGATGTCCTCGGTGTACTTGACCTTGATCCCGGTCCGCTTGGTGAACTCCTCCAGCGTGGGACGGGTCTTCTCGTCGTCGCTGGTGTCCATGTACTCGGTCCAGTTGGAGAAGTTGATCTCCTTCTCCTGGGCCGAGTGGTCGTCGGAGGCGACCGCGGCGCCGTCCTGCCGCTTGGCGGGCGGGATGCCGCAGGCCGTCAGGGAGGACAGGCCGCCGAGGGTGAGCGCTCCGATTCCGGAGACGCGCAGCAGCGAGCGGCGGGTGAGTGCGCCCCGGCCGTTGGTGAGACTGCGCCGCATCGCGGCGAGTTGCGCCGCCGAGAGGCGGTCGGGCTCGAACTGCTCCATGCGCTGTGCCCTTTCGGGAGGGGTGAGCCGCTGGTCCGGCGGCAACTGCTATCGGTCCCCGAAGATCGTGCGGTGCCAGTCCTTCGCGGCGACCGCGGTGTTGTCGAACATTACGTGCTTGACCTGCGTGTACTCCTCGAAGGAGTAGGCACTCATGTCCTTGCCGAACCCGCTCGCCTTGTAGCCTCCGTGGGGCATCTCGCTGATGATCGGAATGTGGTCGTTGACCCACACGCAACCCGCCTTGATCTCGCGGGTGGCGCGGTTCGCCCGGTACACGTCGCGACTCCAGGCGGAGGCGGCGAGACCGTACGGGGTGTCGTTGGCCAGCGCGAAGCCCTCGTCGTCGGTGTCGAAGGGCAGCACGACGAGGACCGGCCCGAAGATCTCGGACTGCACGACCTCGCTGTCCTGGGCGGCGCCGGCGATCAGGGTCGGCCGGTAGTACGCGCCCTGGGCGAGCTCTCCCCGCGGGATCTCGCCGCCGGTGACGACGGTGGCGTACGCGCGGGCCCGTTCGACGAACCCGGCGACCCGGTCGCGGTGGGCGTGCGAGACGAGCGGGCCGAGGTCGGTGGTGGCGGCGAAGGGGTCGCCCACGCGCACGGTCTCCATCAGCTCGGCCACGCGCGCGACGAAGGCGTCGTGCAGGGGGCGCTGGACGTAGGCGCGGGTGGCGGCGGTGCAGTCCTGGCCGGTGTTGATCAGGGAGGCGGCGACCGCGCCGTGCGCGGCGGCCTCCAGGTCGGCGTCGTCGAAGACGAGGAACGGCGCCTTGCCGCCGAGCTCCAGGTGGAGGCGCTTGACGGTGGCGGTGGCGAGCTCCGCGACCCGCTTGCCGACGGTGGTGGAGCCGGTGAAGGAGGTCATGACCACGTCCGGGTGGCCGACCAGGCGCTCCCCCGCGTCCCGCCCGGCGCCGGCGACGATGTTGATCACGCCGTCGGGCAGACCCGCCTCCTTGGCCGCCTGGGCGAACATCAGCGAGGTCAGCGGGGTGAGTTCGGCGGGCTTGAGGACGACGGTGTTGCCCGCGGCGATGGCCGGGAGGATCTTCCAGGCGGCCATCTGGAGCGGATAGTTCCAGGGGGCGATGGAGCCGACGACCCCGATGGCCTCGCGACGGACGTAGGAGGTGTGGTCGCCGGAGTACTCGGCGGCCGCCTGCCCCTGGAGGTGGCGCGCGGCGCCCGCGAAGAAGGCGGTGTTGTCGATGGTCCCCGGTACGTCGAACTCCGTGGTCAGCTTGATCGGCTTGCCGCACTGGAGGGACTCGGCGTACGCGAAGTCCTCGGCCCGCTCGGCCAGTACGGCGGCCAGCCGGTGCAGCGCGTCCGAGCGCTCGCCGGGGGTGGCGCCGGACCAGCCCGGGAAGGCCCGCTTGGCGGCGGCGACCGCCTCGTCCACGTCCGCGGGGCTCGCGAGTTCGTAGGTGAGGACCTCGTCGCCGGTGGCGGGGTCGACGACCGTGTGCGACCGCCCCGAGGTACCGGACCTGAGGTGGCCGTCGATGTACTGCGCGCCGTCTGCGAAGCGGTCCTTGACCTGGAAGCGGTTACCCATCACGCCCTCACGCTCTCCGTAGCTACAGCCCGAATTGAGTGCCGATCCTGACAGAGGCGAGGCCTAGCGCCAAGTGATTCCGTTGTTGCGCTTTGGTTACGCGACGGAATCGGTCGACCATGTGTCGAGACGCAACCTAAATCCCGTACGAAGTGTCAGTGGCGACTGCCAGACTCGCGTGCATGGAGATGATCGACACACTGATCGAGCAGGTCAGCCGTGGTGAGCGGGTGAAGTTCCTGCCGTTCTGGGGGCACCGGCCGAGGCCCGACGGGACCCTCGGACCGAGCTGTTTGAGCCAGTGGTGGCCCTCCCCCTTCACTGTGGGTGAGGTCCGGTACGAAACGGCCGAACACTGGATGATGGCGGGCAAGGCCCGGCTGTTCGGGGACCCGGAGGCGGAGCGCGCCGCGCTGGAGGCGCGGACCCCGGCGGCCGCGAAGAAGGCCGGGCGGCTGGTGCGCGGGTTCGACGAGGCGATATGGGAGCGGGAGCGCTTCGCCCTGGTGGTGGAGGGCAGCGTCCACAAGTTCGGCTCCGACCCGGCGCTGCGGGGGTACCTGCTGGGTACGGGGAACCGGGTGCTGGTGGAGGCGAGCCCGATGGACCGGATCTGGGGCATCGGGCTGGCCGCGGACGACGAGCGCGCCCTGGACCCGGCCCGCTGGCGCGGCCTGAACCTGCTGGGTTTCGCCCTGATGGAGGCCCGGGACCGGTTGCGGTCGGGCACGGAGCCGGCGTGACGGGAGGCGGCGTGACCGGACGCGGCGTGACGGAGGACCGCATACCGGACCGGCGCCGGGTCGCCGCGGTGATCATCCGGGACGGCCGCGTCCTCATGGTGCGCGAACGCGGCCGCGGCCCGACCGGCCGCCATGACGGGCCGGAGTACTGGACCCTGCCCGGCGGCGGGTTGGAGGCCGGGGAGCGGCCCGAGGACGCCGTCCGGCGCGAAGTGGCCGAGGAAGTGGGCCTGCGCGCCCTGGACGTGCGGTACGCGTACGAGTCGCCGTACCCCTCGGGCTGGACCTCCTGCTTCCGCGTCGAGGTCGCGCCCGGTGAGCCCCGGCTGGGGGTGGACGAGGAGTTGCGGTGCGACTGTCCCCGGATGGTCGGGCTGGTCTGGGTCCCGGTGCCCCGCGCCGGCGACGGCGACGGCGACGACGGGGCGGTCATGGTGCCGACGCTGATGTCGGCGGTCACCCTCTGACCGGAGCGTAATTGCGTGGCGGCGGCCGGAGCCCGCCGCCTAACGTGTGACTCGTCCAGGTGCGAAGGCGAGACCTACTTCCACTCTTAATGGGGCGGTCGCGGGTTCGAGTCCCGTCGCCGGTTTCAGGCCGGCGTAGCTCAGTTGGCAGAGCACCACGTGGTTTCGCCGATTCGATCTCTGGACACCTACGTCACGTACGTCACGCACCTCCCGGTGCGCCCGGCAAGCGGCTACTTCTTCCAGAAATCACGCCGCGGCCAGACTTGATCTCGGGAGGCACGCGTCGGGCATCCCGCACGCTCACGCCTCCCCCCTTTCCACTGAATTCGGGGGGATTCTCATGGCCCGCTTCAACCGGCTCCGGTCCAAGGCCTCGCCCGCCGCGCCGACTTCGCCCACCTCGCCCACCTCTCCCGTACGGTCCACCGGCCGCCGCTCCGCCAACCACCACGGCAGCACCGGATTCGTCCGCGACCCGCGCTCCGAGCTGTTCCTGCTCGCCGTCGCCAACTTCGTGACGCAGCGGACCGCCTACGAGAGCGGCGAGGACCGCGACGACCGTTTCGCCGCGCTCGTGCGCAAGCTCGCCGTCGAGGACCCCGAGTGGACCGCCGGCCTGCTCGGCTGGCTCCGGGGCGACGGCAACATGCGTACCGCCTCGCTCGTCGGCGCCGCCGAGTACGTCAAGGCGCGGCTCGACGCCGGAGTCACCGACGGCCCGTCCAACCGGCGGGTCGTGGACTCCGTCCTGCGCCGCGCGGACGAGCCCGGCGAGCTGCTGGCCTATTGGACGACGACGTACGGGCGCAGCGTCCCCAAGCCCGTCAAGCGCGGTATCGCCGACGCGGTGCGCCGGCTCTACTCCGGCACCTCGCTGCTGAAGTACGACACCGCCTCCTCTCGACGGGGGTACCGCTTCGGCGACGTCCTCAACCTCGTACACGCCGCCCCCGACCCGGCCAAGGCCTGGCAGGGCGAGCTGTTCCGGTACGCCCTCGACCGCCGGCACCACCCCGACACCGCCGAGGTCCCGGCGGGCAACCGCACCCTGGCCGCCCACCGGGAGCTCATGGAGCTGCCCGTGGAGCGCCGCCGGGCCGTGGTCACCGCCCCGGACGGCGCCGAGCGGCTCGCCGCGGCGGGCATGACCTGGGAGGCGCTGGCCGGCTGGCTGCAGGGTCCGATGGACGCGGCAGCCTGGGAGGCGGTCATCCCGTCCATGGGCGCGATGGCGCTGCTGCGGAACCTGCGCAACTTCGACCAGGCCGGGGTCTCGGACGCGGTGGCCTCCCAGGTCGCGGCGAAGCTCTCGGACCCCGAGGTCGTCGCGCGGTCGCGGCAGTTCCCCTTCCGCTACCTCGCCGCCTACCAGCACGCGCCCTCGCTGCGCTGGGCGTACCCGCTGGAGCGGGCGCTCGGCCACTCGCTGGCGAACGTACCCGCCCTGCCCGGCCGGACGCTGATCCTGGTCGACCGGTCCGGGTCGATGTGGTCCCCGCTGTCGGACCGCTCGCGGCTCAACCGGGCGGACGCGGCGGCCGTCTTCGGCACGGCGCTGGCGCTGCGGGCGGAGCGGGCGGACCTCGTGCAGTTCGGCTCCACCAGCAAGGCGGTCGCGTACACGCGCGGCGAGTCCGTACTGAAGGTGCTGGACCGCTTCGAGAACCTCGGCGGCACCTACACCGCCGAGGCGGTGCGGCAGCACTACACGGGGCACGACCGGGTCCTGATCGTCACGGACGAGCAGGCCACGTACCACTACGGCGGCGACCCGAGCGCCCTGGTGCCGGGCGAGGTGCCGATGTACACCTGGAACCTGGCCGGTTACCGGGTGGGGCACGCGCCCGCCGGTTCGGGGAACCGGCACACCTTCGGCGGGCTGACCGACGCGGCCTTCCGGATGGTCTCCCTCATCGAGGGCGGGCAGCACGCCGACTGGCCGTGGGCGGCGGCAGCGGCAGCGGCGTAGGAGCGCGAAACGGACAGGGCCGGGCCCGGGCGACGACTGCCCGGGCGCGGCCCTGCCGCGTGGTCAGACCCGCTCGTGGACCTGCGAGTTCGAGTACGGGCTGTCGGTGTCCGTGTCGGAGTCGATGTCGCCCAGGTCGGCCAGCAGGCCGGACATGAGCAGCGTCAGTAGGAGGCCGCCCAGCACGATGCCCACCGCGCCCAGGATCAGACCGGCCAGCGCCATACCGCCGTTGGTGGCCTCGCCGCGGTTCGCCTTGCCCCGGCCCAGGGCACCGAAGACGACGGCGCCGACGCCGAGCCCGACCGCGAAGAAGCTCGTGACGCACCCGACGACCGAGAGGATGCCGAGGACGAGCGAGGTGACGCCGAAGCCGTTGCTGGGCTGCGCCCCGTAGGGCTGGTACCCGCCCGGGTAACCGGGATAGCCGGGATACCCGTACCCGCTCGTGGCCTGTGGCTGGCCCGGATATCCGTAACCGCTCTGGCCCGGCTGGGACGGATATCCGTATGCCGCAACCGGGGGGACCGGACCGGCCCCGGGTATCGGTGCCGGCGCGCCGGCCGGCGGAATCTCGGCCCCCGGCATCCCGATGACCGTCGGCTGGTCGTGCACGGACGGCGCGGACTGTCCGGACTGCCCGGGCTGTCCGGGCTGTCCGGTCGGCGCACCCGACACGCCCGGTGTGCCCTGCTGCTTCCCCAGTTCGACCGCGGGCCGCTCCGGCGGCGCCCACGGGTCGCGCGGCTCGGGGCTGTGGTCAGTCATACGGCGCCCCCCTCTCGTACGGCCATGCTAAGCGCTGCCGCCGACAGTCAGAGGGCTGCCTACGATGAAGGCCGCTCTGTCCGCACACGCGTCCTCCCGGAGGCCCCCTCATGCCCGACCTGCACCCCTTCATCGCGGGGCTGCCCAAGGCCGAACTGCACGTCCACCACGTCGGCTCCGCCTCCCCGCGCATCGTGGCCGAACTCGCCGCCCGGCACCCCGACTCGAAGGTCCCCACCGACCCCGAGGCGCTCGCGGACTACTTCACCTTCACCGACTTCGCCCACTTCATCGAGGTCTACCTGTCGGTCGTGGACCTGGTCCGCACCCCGGACGACGTGCGCACCCTCACCTTCGAAGTCGCCCGTGACATGGCCCGGCAGAACATCCGCTACGCCGAGCTGACCATCACCCCGTACTCCTCCACCCGCCGCGGCATCGACGAGAAGGCCTTCATGGAGGCCATCGAGGACGCCCGCAAGGCCGCCGAGGCCGAACTCGGCGTCATCCTGCGCTGGTGCTTCGACATCCCCGGCGAGGCCGGCCTGGCCGCCGCCGCCGAGACCGCGCGGCTCGCCGTGGACCTGCGCCCCGAGGGCCTGGTCTCCTTCGGCCTCGGCGGCCCCGAGGTCGGTGTCCCGCGCCCGCAGTTCAAGCCGTACTTCGACCAGGCCCGGGCCGCCGGCCTGCACAGCGTGCCGCACGCCGGCGAGACCACCGGCCCGGAGACCGTCTGGGACGCCATCCGCGAACTGGGCGCGGAGCGCATCGGCCACGGCACGAGCGCCACCCGGGACCCGGAGCTCCTCGCGTACCTCGCCGAGCACCGGATCGCCCTGGAGGTCTGCCCGACCTCGAACATCGCCACCCGCGCGGTGGCCGACCTCGACCAGCACCCGGTCAAGGAGATGGTCGCGGCGGGCGTGCTCGTCACCATCAACAGCGACGACCCGCCGATGTTCGGCTCCGACCTCAACAACGAGTACGCGGTGGCCGCCCGGCTCCTCGACCTCGACGAGCGGGGGCTCGCGCAACTCGCGAAGAACGCCGTCGAGGCCTCCTTCCTGGACCCGGCCGGCAAGGCGCGGATCAGCGCGGAGATCGACACGTACACGTCCGCGTGGCTGGCCCGCTGACGCCTGCGGAGAATGGGAGACATGCGCACCCTGACTGCCGTCGGCCACCGCGGCGATCCGTACCGTGCCCGTGAGAACACCCTGTCCTCGATCCGCTCCGCCTTCGCCCGCGGGGCGGACGCGGTCGAGATCGACGTACGGCTGACGCGCGACGGGGTGCCGGTCCTGCTCCACGACGAGACGCTCCAGCGGCTGTGGGGCCATGACGTGCGGCTCGACGCCGTCACGGCCCCGCAGCTCAAGGAGCTGACCGGGGGCGGGATTCCGACCCTGCGCGAGGCCCTGACGGCGGCGGGCCCCGGCCGGGTGATGATCGACCTGCCGGGCGCCTCGTACGAGGCCGTACGGACGGTTGTCGGCCAGGTGCGCGCGTGCGGGGCGCGCGACCGTACGTACTACTGCGCCGGCCCGAAGACCATGCTGGCGGTCCGCGCCGCCGATCCGGGCGCCGAGATCGCGCTGACCTGGACGACGCTGTGCCCGCCGCGCCGCGTCCTGATCGACGCGGTGGCGCCGCGCTGGCTCAACTACCGTTTCGGGCTGGTCGGCCGGGAGCTGGCGGACGCCCTGCACCGGGACGGCCTGCTGGTCTCGGCCTGGACGGCGGACACCAGGCCGACGATGCGCCGGCTCATCGCGGCCGGGGTGGACTCCGTCACCACGAACAGGCCGGACGCGCTGGCCGGCGTACGGGCCGAGTTCGGGCGGTGATACCAGCGTGGGGGGACTGGATCCGGCGCGCCGATCCGCGCCGGCGTGACCTGGGGCTGACGCTGCTGGTGCAGCTGGCGGTGACCATGCCGTTCGTGGTGCCCCGGTCGGCCGACCTGCCGCCGGTGACCTGGACCTCGTACGGGATGACCACACTCGGCGTGCTGCCACTGATCTGGCGGCGACGGGCGCCGGTCGCCGCGCTGGTCGCGATTGTGCTCATCGGCGGCGTGTACAAGATCGGGCTGGACGGTCCGGGCCAGCCGTTGCCGTACGCGGGACTCATCGTCTTCTACACGGTCGCCCTCCAGTGCACCGCCCGGGTCCGGGTGGCCACCGGCCTCGTTTCGGCGGCGGCGGTCGCCGTGTCGGTGGGCTGGGAGGCGGGGACGGCGCGCGAGCTGCTCTTCACCCTGATCGTCTCGGCGGCGGCCTACGCCCTGGGGCGGCTCCAGCACACGCGGCAGGCCTATACGGAGGCCGTCGAGGCCCGGGCCGCCCAGCTGGAGCGGGCGAACCGGATCGAGGCGGAGCAGGCGGCCGCGCGCGAACGGGCCCGGATAGCCCGGGAGATGCACGACATCCTCTCGCACGCGGTCAGCATCATGATCGTGCAGGCGGAGGCGGGACCGGTGGCCGTACGGCGGGCTCCCGAGCGGGCGGAGGCGGCCTTCGACGCGATCGCCGAGACGGGGCGGGACGCGATGGCGCAGCTGCGGACGATGCTGGGGGTGCTGCGGACGGACCGGGCGCACGAGGAGGCGGCTCCGCGCGCGCCGCAGCCCGGCATCGGGGCGCTGCCGGCCCTCCTGGAGCGGGTGCGGGGCAGCGGGCTGGCGGTGGCGTACGAGCGGACGGGCTCGGTGCGCGTGCTGCCGGCGGCGCTGGAGGCGACGGTGCACCGCGTGGTGCAGGAGGCGCTGACGAATGTGGTGAAGCATGCCGGGGCGTCGGAGGCGGTGGTACGGCTGGAGTACGGGCCGCAGGCGCTCACGGTGACGGTCACGGACAACGGCCGGGGGCTGGGGCGGGGGCCGCGCCGGGGGTGGGGCGCGGGTCGGAGGTCCGGGGACTCCTCGGGCGGTCACGGGCTGATCGGGATCCGCGAGCGCGCGGCGGCCCACGGCGGCACGGCGGAGGCCGGTCCGGCCCCCGGTGGCCTGGGGTTCTGCGTGCGGGTGGTGCTAGTAACCTCGCCGCTGGAGGTGGGGAATTGACGATCCGTGTGGTGGTGGCGGACGACCAGGAGCTGGTGCGCAGCGGGTTCGCGATGATCCTGGACGCGCAGGAGGGCATCGAGGTCGTCGCGGAGGCCGGGGACGGCGCGGCGGCGGTGGCCGCGGTGCGGGAGCTGGCGCCGGATGTGGCGCTGCTGGACATCCGGATGCCCGTGCTCGACGGGATCGAGGCGTGCCGGACGATCTCGGCGGAGAGTTCCTGCCGGACGGTGATGCTGACGACCTTCGACTCGGACGAGTACGTGTACGAGGCGCTGCACGCGGGGGCGAGCGGGTTCCTGCTGAAGGACGTGCGGCGGGACGATCTGGTGCACGCGGTACGGGTGGTGGCGGCGGGCGAGTCGCTGCTGGCGCCCTCGGTGGCGCGGCGGCTGATCGAGGAGTACACGGCGGCGACGGCGCGGCCGGCGGGCGGGCGGGCGCTGTCGGCCGAGCGGCTGGAGGTGCTGACGGCCCGGGAGCGGGAGACGCTGCTGCATCTGGGGTGGGGGCTGTCGAACGCGGAGATCGCGGCGGCGCTGACGGTGAGCGAGCACACGGTGAAGTCCCATGTGGGGAACGTGCTGGCGAAGCTGGGGCTGCGGGACCGGATCCAGGCGGTGATCTGCGCGTATGAGACGGGGCTGATCGAGGCGGGGGCGGTGCGGGAGTCCCCGCGTACTTTGGGGTGATCCCTCTGGGGAGTGAGGAGTGGGCGTGTCGGCTCCCTCGCGCCGGTGAGTTGTCGTACCGGTGAAGACCCCTCTCATGGGTGATCCGCGACTGCCCCTGTGACCAGCAGCATTGAGGTCATCGGGGCGGAGGTCGCCCCGATGGCCGCACAAGGGGGATCCCGTCATGAACGCTCGTACGCGCACACTGATCGCCGCCGCCCTGGTCCTGGGCATGGCGTCCGGCCCGGTCGTCGCCCACGCCGCCCCGGGGCCTGCCGCGGCCTCGGCCTCGGCAGCATCGGGCGGGGGCGCCGCACCGGCCGTTTCCTCGCCGCCCGACGCGGCGGCGCTGACGAAAGCAATCGCCGGTCTCGGCGCCGAGCACAAGGACGCGACGGCCGCGCTGGTCCGGGTGGGCGGTTCGAGCGGCAGCTGGCAGGGCAGTTCCGGTGTCGCGGACGTCCGCACCGGGCGCAGGGCTCTGGAGCAGGGCCGGTTCCGGGCGGGGTCGGTGACCAAGACCTTCACCGCGGCGGTGGTGCTCCAGCTGGCCGCCGAGGGCACGGTCGATCTGAACAGGCCGGTGCAGGAGTACCTGCCGGGCACCTTCCCCGATTCCTTCGCGCCCATCACGGTGCGGGAGCTGCTGAACCACACGAGCGGCATCCAGGCCGCCGACGGACCGGGAGACTTCGAGGCGCAGTGGGAGCACCGGTTCGATGTGACCGACCCCCGGGAGCAGTTGGCCAACGCCCTGGCGAAGGGCCCGGAGTTCGAGCCCGGTACAGCCCAGCACTACCTGAACATCAGCTACACCGTGCTGGGTGTACTCATAGAGAAGGTGACGGGAGCGAGTTACGAGGCCTCGGTGACCCGGCGGATCCTGGAGCCCCTGGGCCTGCGCGGGACGTCCTTCCCCGGGCGGACACGGACGCGGATCCCCGGCCCGTACAACCACGGCTACCAGGCGGTGCCGCGGCCGGACGGTTCGACGGAACTGCGCGACGCCTCGGTGTGGAACAGCTCCGACCGTTGGGCGGCCGGTGACATCATCTCGACCACGGCGGATCTGGAGCGTTTCACCGTGGCCCTGTTCAGCGGCCGGATCGTGCCGGAGGCGCAGCTGGAGGAGATGTTCACGGTCCCGGAGGTGAAGGACTTCGTCTCGGGGAAGGACGCCTCCCTGACTGCGGGCCTGTCCAGGATAGTCCTGCCGGACGGCACGGTGGCGTGGGGCAAGACGGGGAGCCGGCACGGCTACAACACGGTGATGGGCGCGACCCGCGATCTCTCCCGCACCCTCGTCTACTCGCTCAACTCGACGAACGCCAAGGGGCAGGAGATGAACCCGGTGGCCCTCGGGATCATCATGGCGGCCTTCGCCAAGTAGCCGGGCTACGGCCCGGCGGTGACCGGCTCGGGGGCCGGGTGGGCGGCCGGCGCCGGGGTCGGCGGCTCCGGCATCGCCTCCAGCCGCTTGATCATCCGGCGGAGCACCAGCAGGGGGATGACACCGAAGACACCGAACGACATGTCGATGACCGACCACCAGAAGGGGATGCCCCGGATGGGGCCGCAGATCAGGGCCAGCGGGATGATTCCGGCACAGGCGATCATGCCGGCTTCGGTGATCCAGATGTTCCGGACGGGGTCGCGGTGGACTCCGTAGAAGAAGACGGCGATGACCAGGTGGGCGAAGGCGAGCCAGTCGGTGCCGTAGAGGAGGAAGGGGTAGTCCGCATCGGCCCGGTCCAGACCGTCTCCCACGCGTCGCAGCCACTCATGGGACATCAGGGAGTTGAGCCAGTGGATCTCGCTGACCAGGGGGAAGGCGGTCAGCCCGCTGAGTACCAGGCAGATGGTGAACAGGGCCAACCAGGCACGGATTCGCCGCCGAAGGGCGCTTCGCTCGCTCATGGAAGGAAGCGTACGCCGCATTCTGAACACGTTCAACCAAATTGGTGAACGCGTTCAATTCAGTGGCGCCCCGGCTCAGAGGCCGACGATGGAGTTCCAGCGCTTGGCCAGGGTCCGACGCTCGGCCGAGGAGATGTCCCGTGCCACGACGAGCCGCTTGCGCATGTCCTCGTCGGGGAAGATCAGCGGGTTCTCCGCCAGTTCGGCGGTCTCCTTGCCCTCGGAGGCGGCCAGGACCTCGCGGGCGGCCGGCACCGGGCAGACGTAGTTGACGGAGGCGGCGAGCTCCGCGGCCACCTCGGGGTCGTAGTAGTGGTCGATCAGCGCCTCGGCATTGGCCTTGTGGCGGGCGAGGTTGGGGACGAGCAGGCTCTCCGCCCACAGCTCGGCGCCCTCCTCCGGGACCACGAACTCGATGTCCGGGTTGTCGGCCTGGAGCTGGATGGCGTCGCCGGAGTAGGCCTGGCAGGCCAGCACGTCGCCCTTGCTCAGATCGGAGGTGTAGTCGTTGCCGGTGAAGCGGCGGATGCGCTTCTTCTTCACCATGGTCTCGACCCTGTCGCACATCCGGTGGAAGTCGGACTCGGTCCACCGGGTGACGTCCACGCCGTCGCCCTGCATCAGAAGGGCGAAGGACTCGTCGAGTCCGGAGAACAGGGTGACCTTGCCGGCCAGGTCCGCGTGCCAGAGGTCCTTGACGGACTTGATCTCCCGGCCCAGCGCCTTGCGGTTGTAGGCGATGCCGGTGATCCCCGACTGCCACGGGACGGTGTGCAGCCGGCCGTCGTCGAAGGCGGGGAAACGCAGCTGCGGGTCCAGGTGGGCGGCCACGTTGGACTGCGCCGAGCGGTCCATCTTCTGGGCCCAGCCCAGGTGGACGAAGCGAGCGGCCATCCAGTCGCTGACCACCACGAGGTCATGGCCGGTCTCCTGGTGGTTCATGAGGGCCGGGCTGACCTTGCCGAAGAACTCGTCGTTGTCGTTGATCTCCTCGGTGTACCGGACCTTGACGCCGGTCCGCTCCGTGAAGGCGTCCAACGTGGGCCGCCGCGCCTCGTCGTCTTCGTCGGTGTCGATGTAGAGGGGCCAGTTGGAGAAGGCGACGCTCTGGTCCCGGTCGGAGACGTCCAGGCCCTCCCGGCGGTCCTCGGGGACGTAGGCCGCGGGCACACCGCATCCGGCGAGGCCGGCCACCAGGCCCGCGGCACCGAAGCCGCGCAGCACCGCGCGGCGGGAGAAGGGGAGTTCAGGCATGGGAGAAGACTCGGGCAACGCGAAAGGGGCGGGCAATAGACATGTTGTCTACCGCCCGCCCCCGTCAGCGCTGAGTTGTGCTGTGCCGTGATCGGCGAGGGTCAGCCGTCGAGCGAGGTCATCACGTGCTTGATGCGCGTGTAGTCCTCGAAGCCGTAGGCGGAGAGGTCCTTGCCGTAGCCGGACTTCTTGAAGCCGCCGTGGGGCATCTCGGCGACGAGCGGGATGTGGGTGTTGATCCACACGCAGCCGAAGTCGAGGTTCTTGGACATGCGCATCGCGCGGCCGTGGTTCTTGGTCCACACCGAGGAGGCGAGGGCGAACTCGACGCCGTTCGCGTACTCCAGGGCCTGGGCCTCGTCCGTGAAGGACTGGACGGTGATGACGGGGCCGAAGACCTCGTTCTGGATGATCTCGTCGTCCTGCTTCAGGCCGGAGACCACGGTCGGGGCGTAGAAGTAGCCCTTCTCGCCGACCCGGTGGCCGCCCGCCTCGACCTTGGCGTGCGCGGGGAGGCGCTCGATGAAGCCCGCGACCTGCTTGAGCTGGTTCGGGTTGTTCAACGGGCCGTACAGCACGTCCTCGTCGTCCGGCTGGCCGGTCTTGGTGTCGGCCGCGGCCTTGGCGAGCGCGCTCACGAACTCGTCGTGGATCGACTCGTGCACGAGCACGCGGGTGGCGGCGGTGCAGTCCTGGCCGGCGTTGAAGTAGCCGGCGACGGCGATGCCCTCGACGGCCTTGGCGATGTCGGCGTCCTCGAAGACGACGACCGGGGCTTTGCCGCCGAGCTCCAGGTGGACGCGCTTGACGTCCTTGGAGGCGCTCTCGGCGACCTGCATGCCCGCGCGCACCGAGCCGGTGATGGAGGCCATCGCCGGGGTGGAGTGCTCGACCATGGCCTGGCCGGTCTCACGGTCGCCGCAGATGACGTTGAAGACGCCCTTGGGCAGGATCGAGTCGATGATCTCGGCCATCAGGACGGTGGAGGCCGGGGTGGTGTCCGAGGGCTTGAGCACGACGGTGTTGCCCGCCGCGATCGCCGGGGCGAACTTCCAGACGGCCATCATCATCGGGTAGTTCCAGGGCGCGACCTGGGCGCAGACGCCGATCGGCTCGCGGCGGACGATCGAGGTCATCCCGTCCATGTACTCGCCGGCCGAGCGGCCTTCGAGCAGGCGGGCGGCGCCCGCGAAGAAGCGGAGCTGGTCCACCATCGGCGGCAGCTCCTCGCTGGCCGTGAGGCCCAGCGGCTTGCCGGTGTTCTCCGACTCGGCCGCGACGAGTTCGTCCGCGCGCGCCTCGAAGGCGTCCGCGATCTTGAGCAGCGCCTTCTGCCGCTCCGAGGGCGTGGTGTCGCGCCACGCCGGGAAGGCGGCGGCGGCCGCGGCCATGGCCGCGTCGACGTCGGCCTGGCCGGACAGCGGAGCCGTGGCGTACGCCTCGCCGGTGGCGGGGTTGACCACCTCGGTGGTCCGCCCGTCGGCGGCGTCCTTGAACTCCCCGCCGATGTAGTTGCGCAGCCGACGCAGTTCGGTGGTCACTACAGCCACTCTCCTGATCACATGTCCAACGATTGAGACGAATCCCAAGCCTAGCCCCTCGGCGGACGCTTTCGACAGGGCCACACGCCACGAACTACGAAATCAGTGAGATCTAAGTCTTCAAACAACGGATTTCATCGATTCCGTCTTGCGGAACAGACGACTCCTCGTGCAAAGTGAGGGTGTGGTCAGTCGAAGCGCAGATTCCAGGAACAGACAACCGTCCCCTTCGGTCGATGCTGTGTCCTTGGCGATCATCGAGCAACTGCAGGAGGACGGACGCCGTCCCTACGCGGCGATCGGAAAGGCCGTCGGCCTGTCCGAAGCCGCTGTACGCCAGCGCGTGCAGAAGCTGCTCGACCAGGGCGTCATGCAGATCGTCGCCGTCACCGACCCGCTCACCGTGGGCCTGCGGCGCCAGGCGATGGTCGGCATCAACGTCGAGGGAGACCTCGACCCCGTGGCGGACGCGTTGACCGCGATGGCCGAGTGCGAGTACGTGGTGATGACCGCGGGCTCGTTCGACCTGATGGTGGAGATCGTCTGCGAGGACGACGACCACCTGCTCGACACGATCAACAAGAAGATCCGCGCGCTCCCCGGCGTGCGATCCACCGAAAGCTTCGTTTACCTGAAGCTGAAGAAGCAGACCTACATGTGGGGAACTCGATAGCCCGTGAGCCAGGACCTCTCCAAGACCGCCTACGACCACCTGTGGATGCACTTCACCCGCATGTCGTCGTACGAGAACTCGCCCGTCCCCACCATCGTGCGGGGTGAGGGCACCTACATCTTCGACGACAAGGGCAAGCGCTACCTGGACGGTCTCGCCGGACTGTTCGTGGTCAACGCCGGTCACGGCCGCAAGGAACTGGCCGAGGTCGCCTACAAGCAGGCGCAGGAACTCGCGTTCTTCCCCATTTGGTCGTACGCGCACCCCAAGGCCGTCGAGCTCGCCGAGCGTCTCGCCGACTACGCCCCGGGCGACCTGAACAAGGTCTTCTTCACCACCGGTGGCGGCGAGGCCGTCGAGACCGCCTGGAAGCTCGCCAAGCAGTACTTCAAGCTGCAGGGCAAGCACACCAAGTACAAGGTCATCTCGCGTGCGGTCGCCTACCACGGCACCCCGCAGGGCGCCCTGTCCATCACCGGCCTGCCGGCCCTGAAGGCCCCCTTCGAGCCGCTGGTCCCCGGCGCGCACAAGGTGGTCAACACCAACATCTACCGCGCCCCGATCTACGGCGACGACCCCGAGGCCTACGGCCGCTGGTGCGCCGACCAGATCGAGCAGGAGATCCTGTTCGAGGGCGCCGACACCGTCGCCGCCGTCTTCCTGGAGCCGGTGCAGAACGCCGGCGGCTGCTTCCCGCCGCCGCCCGGCTACTTCCAGCGGGTCCGCGAGATCTGCGACGAGTACGACGTGCTCCTCGTCTCCGACGAGACGATCTGCGCCTTCGGCCGCCTCGGCACGATGTTCGCCTGCGACAAGTTCGACTACGTGCCGGACATGATCACCTGCGCCAAGGGCATGACCTCGGGCTACTCCCCGATCGGTGCCTGCATCATCTCGGACAGGCTCGCCGAGCCGTTCTACAAGGGCGACAACACCTTCCTGCACGGCTACACCTTCGGCGGACACCCGGTGTCCTCTGCGGTGGCCCTGGCCAACCTCGACATCTTCGACAAGGAAGGCCTGAACCAGCACGTGCTGGACCAGGAGGGCAACTTCTTCAACACCCTGAAGAAGCTGCACGACCTGCCGATCGTCGGCGACGTCCGCGGCAACGGCTTCTTCTACGGCATCGAGCTCGTGAAGGACAAGGTCACCAAGGAGTCCTTCACGGACGAGGAGACCGAGCGCGTGCTCTACGGCTTCCTCTCCAAGGCGCTCTTCGAGAACGGCCTGTACTGCCGGGCCGACGACCGCGGTGACCCGGTCATCCAGCTGGCCCCGCCGCTGATCGCGGACCAGGGCACCTTCGACGAGATCGAGGGGATCCTGCGCTCGGTGCTCACCGAGGCGTGGACCAAGCTCTGAGCCGGACCAAGCTCTGAGCCGAGCGGCGCCCGGGCCGTAAAGAGTCCGGCCACACGGCCCGGATCACCCGTTCGAGTGAGAACGCGGGGGTCCGGGCCGTGTGCTGTCACCATCCAAGAGGTTCATCTCTTTACATCTCCTTGCGGCGCCAGTGACTGAACGGGCTCCGCTTCGTTCCCCCGGACGGAGGTGTACGCCATGGTGGCTCCACCGGACAATGCCCAGCCTGACAAAGCCCCGCCGCAAGATGATCTGCTCTGGGCGCGGTCCCTTCATTACTCCCACAGCGGTTCGCCCGGCCTCTTCGGGATCTCGGTCGGCGTCCGCCAGGGCGAGATCCTGGCCTTGACGGGCCCGCGCGGCAGCGGCAAGACCACCCTGCTGCGCTGCCTTTCCGGGCAGCTGGTGGCCGAGCAGGGCGAGGTCTGGTTCAACAGCGTGCCCGTGCACACCATGGGCGCGCTGGCCCGCGAGCGGCTGCGCCGCGACCGCTTCGGCTGGATCGGCCCCGAGCCCCGGCTGCTGCCCGAGCTCAAGGTCTGGGAGAACGCGGCGCTGCCGCTGCTCATCGCCGGCGCCTCGCACCGCGCCGCCAAGACCTCCGCCTGCGAATGGCTGGACCGCCTCGACATCGGCGGCTTCGCCCACAACCGCCCCGGCGCCCTCACCTGGGCCGAGTCACAGCGGGTCGCCCTGGCGCGGGCCCTGGTCAACGAGCCCGCCGTCATCTTCGCCGACGAGCCGACCGCCCCGCTGCACCGCGCCGAGCGCGCCCTGCTCATGCGCACGCTGACCACCGCTGCCCGCTCGCACGAGATCACCGTGCTGCTGGCGACCCACGACGAGGAAACCGCGGCCGTCGCCGACCGCCGGATCGACCTGGTCGACGGCCGGCCCGCCGGGACCGCGGCCGCCACCGCTGCCACAGCCACAGCCGCCGCCTCCGTCGCGTCCGGCTCCCCCTCCGCCTCCGCCTCCGCCGAGACCCCGGAGGACAACGCCGCGTGCTCGCTCTCCGCCTAGCCCGCGGCTCCCGGCCGCTCGTCCAGCTGCGCAGGCTGCTGGTCGCGGCCGCCTCGGCAGGTACCGGATTCCTGCTGCTGTACGTCCTCGCGGAGGCGACCGCCCGCCCCGCCGGATCGTTCCCGCAGCTGCTCTGGGCCCTGGTGCCCCTCGCCGCCACTGTGCAGTTCGCGGTCGCCGTGGCCCGCGCCGACCCCGCGACCCGGCCCCGGGAGGGGCTGGACGCGGTCGGGCTGGGACCCGTTCGGCTCACCCTCGTCGCCGCGATTTCCACGGCCGTCGCGTGCGCCCTGGGCAGCGCGCTCGCGCTGGCCGCCTTCCTTCATCTACGGGGCGACCTCACCGGCCTGCCCTTCGACGGCGCCGCGGCCACGCTCCTGCACGCCGAACGGCCGCTCCCCGTGGCGGCCGCCCTCACCCTGCTGGCCCTGATCCCGCTGGCCGCCTCCGCCGCCACCGCCCTCGCCCTGCGGCCGCACCCGCCGCTGTCCCCGCAGGCCGGGCTCCCGTGGGGCATCGCCCTCACGGCGTGCGGGCTCGCCGTAGAAGCGGCCTTCGGTCACGGCAGCGCGGGCATGGCGGCCGGCTGGTCCCTGACCGCGGCCGGGCTCGGCCTCGCCGGACCGGGCCTGGCCTACGCCTGCGGAGCCCTGGTGCAGGCAGTGCGCCCGGGAGCGCTGCGACTCCTCGCCGGCCGGCCCCTCCAGGAGGAGGCCACCCGGCTGGGCCGCCCCCTCGGGGTGCTGTGCGCGGTCGTCGCGGGCGCCCTCACCGCGGCGGCGTTGCAAGGCCGGGCAGCCGAGCTCCTCCCGCTGGGCCCGCTGACGGGACCCGCCGCCGTACAGGTGGCGCTGTGCGCGGCCGCGACGCTGCTCACCTCCGCGGTGGAGGCCCGGCAGGCCCGCTCCGCCACCCGGGAGACCCTGATCGACCTGGGAACCCCGAGCGCGGTCCTGCGTACCGCGGCCACGTTGCGGGCGACCGCGCTGGTCGTCGTATGCGTACCGCTCAGCTGGGGTGTGGCACAGCTGACGTCGCTGGCGTTGACCCGCTGACACGGCCAGCCCTTAGGGTGGGCCGAATGGTCAACGCAGACATCGAGATCGAGACGCTCGCCGAATTCGACCAGGTCGTGGCCCGCGGTTCGCTCAGCGGCTACCGGATCCAGTCGGTCAACCTGCTGGACCGGACCTTCGCGCTGCTGTCCGCCGACACCTCCGCCGCCGTGTTCCTGGGCTGCGCGATGGAGCCCGACGCCTCGGTGAAGGTCCGCGCGGACGGCGCGCTCGTCTTCCCGCCGGTGCCCGACCTGCCGTTCGATCCGTACCGAGGGCTCCTCTACACGGCCGACGAGCTGTTCACGGGGCTGTCCGGCGGATACGAGGCCACCCCGGACGCCCAGGCCTACGCCTGGTTCCAGGAGACCAAGGCGGACGGCGACGTCTTCTCCTCGATGCTCCGCTCCCTCCACGACGACGCCATCTCCGACGCCCTCGACGAACACCTCCTGGACGCCCGGGTGGTGGGCGTGATGGGCGGCCACGCCATGGCGCGCGGCGGTACGGAGTACCGGGGCGCCGCGGAACTCGGCCGGGCTCTGACGCGGTCGGGGCTGACCGTCGCCACCGGCGGCGGCCCGGGCGCGATGGAGGCCGCGAACCTCGGCGCGTACCTGGCCGCCGCCCCGGACGAGGCCCTTCCGGAAGCGCTGGAACTGCTGTCCAAGGCCCCGTCCTTCGCTCCCTCGGTGTCCGACTGGGCGCGGGCGGCCTTCGCCGTACGGGAGCGCTGGCCGGCCGGCGGTGACTCGGTGGGCATCCCGACCTGGTTCTACGGGCACGAGCCGCCGAACGCCTTCGCGGGCCACGTCGCCAAGTACTTCGCCAACGCCACCCGGGAGGACGGGCTGTTGGCCCGGTCCACCGCGGGCGTGGTCTTCCTGCCGGGCGCGGCGGGCACGGTGCAGGAGATCTTCGACAACGCGACCCCGAACTACTACGCGTCGCGCGGCGAGCCGACCCCGATGGTGCTGGTCGGGCGCCACCACTGGACCGGTCATCTGCCGGCCTGGCCGCTGCTCCGGGCACTGGCGCGCGACCGGGGCATGGAGTCCCGGATCGCGCTGGTCGACTCGGTGGACGAGGTCCCCGACGCGCTCGCGGCCATGGGCCGGGCGGAACAAGAGCGGAACACGAGCGGTATGAGAGCGCAATGAGACGAGCCCGAGGGGCCGGAGAGGCAACTTCCCGGCCGTTTCACACGTCTGCAAGAGGTACCGCAAAACCTGCCAGACGTGAACGGAGCCTTCTGTGCTCATAGGCCTGCTGACCGCTGTCGCGGCGTCCATCTGCTACGGCACGGGATCCGTCCTGCAAGCCGTGGGCTCCCGCCGGGCGGCCCGGATGTCCCCGGCCGCCGCCGGGGTGACCCAGCACGGCGGACCGAACCTGTCCTCCACCGCGAAGGCGGCGATGACCTGGGAGTTCATCGTCGGCACAATCCTCGACTTCGTGGGCTTCGGCCTCGGAGCGCTCGCGGCCCGGCTGCTCCCGCTCTTCCTCTCCCAGACGGTGATCAGCGCCAACCTGGTGATCACGGCCGTGCTGAGCGTGAAGATGCTGGGCATCCGGCTGACCCGCAAGGAGTGGACCTCCATCGGGGTCGTCTGCGCTGCGCTGGTGCTGCTGGCCACGGCCGCGGGCCACGAGGGCGGCCACCACGCCCCGATGTCCACCCACTGGTGGCTGTTCGGTGTGACGCTGCTGATCATCGTGGGCGGCACGGTGGCCGTACGGTTCCTCGGCGCCCGGGCGGCGATCCTGGCGGGCCTGCTGTCGGGCCTGGCCTTCGGCGCACTCGGCGTCGGCGTGCGCATCCTCGACGGTGTCGAGCCCTTCGACCTGGGCGCGCTGCTGGCCGACCCGGCCCTCTACGCCATCCTGCTGGCGGGTACCGGCGGCATGTACCTGCACACCGTCGCCCTCCAGATCGGCTCGGTCAACGGCGCGACGGCGGCCCTGGTCGTCGGCGAGACGGTGCTGCCGGGCGCGATCGGCGTGCTCTGGCTCGGCGACGCCTCCCGGCCGGGCCTGGCCTGGCTGGCCGTCCTCGGCTTCGTCCTGGCGGTGACCGGTGCGGTCGCGGTCGCCTGGTACGGCAACCACGACGGCGCCGACGCCCCGGCCGACACCCCGGAGCCGGTCCCGGTCCGCTGATACCGCGGCCGGGCGGGGCCCGGCGGGGCCGGATGGGGCGGCCTATGGTGGAGCAGTGGATCACCGTCGCGACCGCCTGGCGCCGGCGTGCTTCGTGGCCGTTCTCGTTCGAGGGCGACGGCGCGGGCGCCGGCGGCGACCGCGGCGGGCCTACGCCGCCGGGAGGACGACCACCTCGTCCGGCGTGAAGGACACCGCGACCCGGTCGCCCACCGCCGGCGCCCCGGCCAGATCGCACTCGGCCTCCAGCACCGGCCCCGCCTCCGGACGGAGCAGCAGCGCCACATGCGTTCCGCGGAAGGTGCGCGAGAGTACCTCGCAGCCGAGGCCGGCCGCCGCGAGCACCACGCCCGCCGGCCGGATCAGGAGCAGCCGCTCCCCCTCCGCGGACCCGGCCGGCACCGGGACCTTGCCCCACGCGGTCGCGGCGGCCCCGCCCGACACCGTCGCCGGGACCACGTTCTCGAACCCGAGGAACCGGGCGACGAACTCCGAGGCCGGCCGCCGCCACACGTCCAGCGGGGTTCCCGCCTGCGCGATCCGCCCCTCCCGCATCACCACCACCCGGTCGGCCAGCGCGAACGCCTCCCCCTGATCGTGCGTGACCGCCAGCACCGTCGTCCCCAGCCGGGAGAACAGCTCCCGCAACTCCACGACCAGCCGCTCCCGCAGCCTGCGGTCCAGCTGCCCCAGCGGTTCGTCCAGCATCAGCAGCCGGGGGGACGGCGCCAGCGCCCGGGCCAGCGCCACCCGTTGCTGCTCCCCGCCCGAGAGCGAGGCCACCGCCCGGCGCTGGGCGCCGGGGAGCCCGACCAGCTCCAGCAACTCCGCGACCTGGGCCTCGTAGGCTCCGCGCGAAGAGCCGCGCATCCGGAGCCCGAAGGCGACGTTCCCGCCGACGTCCCGGTGCGGGAACAGCTGGTGGTCCTGGAACATCAGGCCCACCTCCCGGCGGTGGACCGGCACCCTGGCCTGGTCGGCGCCGCCGAGCAGCACCCGGCCGCACGAGAGCGGCTGGAGTCCGGCCACCACCCGCAGCAGCGTGGACTTTCCGCTCCCGCTGGGCCCGAGGACGCACACGATCTCGTGCTCGGCGACCTCCAGATCCACGGCGTCCACGACCGCGCGCTCCCCGAAGCGGACCGACACGTCCTCCAGCCGAAGCAGCGTCATCAGAACTCTCCCGAGGTCTTGTCGGATCGCAGTCGCTCCAGCACCAGCAGGGACACCGCGCACACCAGCATCAAAATCGTGCTCAGGGCCATCGCCTGCCCGTAGTTCATCTCTCCGGCCCGCCCCAGCAGCCGTGCCACGGCCACCGGCAGGGTCGGACGGTCCGGCCGCGCGATGAAGACGGTCGCCCCGAACTCCCCCAGCGAGACCGCGAACGCGAACCCGGCCGCGATCAGCAGCGCCCGCCGCACCAGCGGCAGATCCACCTCCCGCCACGCCCGCAGCGGCGACGCGCCGAGCACCGCGGCCGCCTCCCGCAGCCGCGCGTCCACCGCGCGCAGCACCGGCAGCATCGTCCGTACGACGAACGGCACACCGACCAGCGCCTGCGCGAGCGGCACCAGGATCCAGGAGGTCCGCAGGTCGAGCGGCGGCTCGTCGAGGGTGATCAGGAACCCGAAGCCGACCGTCACCGCCGACACCCCCAGCGGGAGCATCAGCAGCGCGTCGAAACCGCGGACGAACCGTCCGGCGCGCCGCGTCAGCGCCGCGGCCGCGAGCCCTCCGATGACCAGGGCGATGGCGGTGGCGGCCAGCGCGTACTGGAGGGAGTTCCAGATCGCCTCCAGCGGCGGTACGAGAAACGTTCCGCCGCCCGCGCCCACCTCCTGGAGCGCCCGGTAGAAACCGAACCCGTACCCGCCGGGCGCGTCGAAGGACCGCTCCACCAGCACCCCCAGCGGGGCCACGATCAGCAGAGCCACCGTCAGCAGCACCCCGCCCAGCAGCGAGCGCTGCGCCCAGCCGCGCGGCGGGTGCGCCGTCCGCGACGGGTCCACCAGGCGGAGCGCGGTGTCCCGCTTGCGTACGGTCCAGGCGTGCACGGCGAGGACCCCGCCGAGCGCGGCGAACTGCGTCATCGTCAGCACGGCGGCCGTCGGCAGGTCCAGCAGCTGCGCCGTCTGCCGGTAGACCTCCACCTCCAGGGTGGAGTACGCGGGCCCGCCCAGGATCTGCACGACGCCGAAGGAGCTGAAGGTGAACAGGAACACCATCAGCGAGGCGGCGGCCACCGCCTGCGCGAGCGCGGGCAGCGTCACCCGCCGCCACGCGCCGAACCGCCCGGCGCCCAGCACCCGGGCGGCCTCCTCCTGGCGCGGGTCCAGCTGCGCCCACAGACCGCCGACCGTCCGTACGACCACGGCGTAGTTGAAGAAGACGTGCGCGAGCAGGATCGCCCACACCGTGGTGTCGAGCCGGACGCCCCCCACCTCGTCCAGCAGCCCGCCCCGTCCGACCAGCGCCAGGAAGGCGGTGCCGACGACCACGCTCGGCAGCACGAACGGAACGGTGACCACCGCCCGCAGCACCTGCTTGCCGGGGAACTCGAAGCGCGCGAACACGTACGCGCCGGGGAGCGCGATCAGCAGCGTGAGCGCCGTCGACGCGAGCGCCTGCCAGGTGGTGAACCAGAGCACGTCGGCGATGTCGGGGCGGGCCAGCACCTCGCCGATCCGGCCGAACTGCCAGCCCGCGTCGGTCTTGAGCCCGCGCCCGACGATCGCGGTGACGGGGTAGGCGAAGAACAGCCCGAAGAAGGCGAGCGGAACCGCCATCAGAGCGAGTCTGACGGCTGTCGCCCGCGCCCCCTCCTTCGGGCTCTCCCGTACTACTTCACGACGAGCGAGGACCATGCCTTGACCCACTGGTCACGGTTCTTGGCGATGGTCTCGGGAGCCACGCTCTCCGGCTTCTCGACCACCACGCCGTGCTTCGTGAACAGCTCCGGCAGCTTCGCGTCCTCGACCACCGGGTTCACGAACATCTGGAGCGGCATGTCCTCCTGGAACTTCTTGCCGATCAGGAAGTCCAGGAGCGCCTTGCCGCCCTCCCCGTTCTTCGCGCCCTTGAGCAGGCCCGCGAACTCGACCTGGCGGAAGCAGGTGCCGGTGGCGACGCCCGTGGGGGCCTCGGCCGGCTGCGGGTCGGCGTACAGCACCTCGACGGGCGGGCTGGAGGCGTAGGAGACGACCAGCGGGCGGTCACCCTTGGCCTTCTTGCCGCCCGCGGAGCCGGAGAAGCGCTCGTTGTACGCCTGCTCCCAGCCGTCGACGACCTCGACGCCGTTGGCCTTGAGCTTGCTCCAGTAGTCCTTCCAGCCTTCCTCGCCGTACTTGCCGACGGAGGCGAGCAGGAAGCCGAGGCCGGGCGAGGAGGTCGCGGCGTTCTCGGTGACCAGCAGGTTCTTGTACTCCGGCTTGATCAGGTCGTCCAGCGTCTGCGGCGGGGCGATCTTCTTGTCGGCGAAGTACTGCTTGTCGTAGTTGACGCAGATGTCGCCGGAGTCGACCGGGGTGACCCGGTGCTCCTTGTCGAGCACGTACTCCGGCTTCACCTCGCCGAGGCCCTTGGCCTCGTACGGCGTGAAGATGCCGTTGTCGAGGGCGCGCGAGAGGAGGGTGTTGTCCACACCGAAGAAGACGTCGCCGCGCGGCGAGCCCTTGGTGAGGATCTCCTGGTTCAGCGCCGCGCCGGCGTCCCCGGACTTCAGCACCTTCACGGTGTAGCCGCTCTGCTGCTCGAACTCCTTGAGGACCGGCTCGCTCACGACGAAGGAGTCGTGGGAGACGAGCGTGACGGTCTTGGACTTCGGCGACGCGTCGCTCGCGTCCGCCGCCTTGTCCTTGGCGTCTCCGCCGCCGCCACAGGCGCTGAGCGTGGTGACGCCGAGCGCGGTCGCGAGCAGGGCGCCCGCGAACTTCCTGGTGGTGCTCACTGGTGAATTCCTCCTGGGATGTCCAGGAGAAGACGCGGCCCCGCCCGGCGCTCAGTAGGAGCGGTCGCCGGGCAGGGCGCAACAGCTTGAGTGGTGACCGAACTTCCTACCCCGAATGACCGGGGCGAGGTTCAGAGGGTCTGCGGATGACGGATACCGCACTCTCAGCGCTGTGGCGCTCCCCTGTCGGAATATGCAATTGGTTCGGCCACAGGGTACCCCGTGGCCGATCCGGCCCCAGAAGGCCGTGGCTAGCGCTCCGAGGCGGCCAGCTGGCCGCACGCGCCGTCGATCTCCTGGCCGCGCGTGTCCCGGACGGTGACGGGAACGCCGTGCCGGGCGATGGCCTCCACGAAGGCCCGCTCGTCCTCGGGGCGCGAGGCGGTCCACTTGGAGCCCGGGGTCGGGTTCAGCGGGATGAGGTTGACGTGCACGCGCTTGCCCTTGAGCAGCTTGCCGAGCAGGTCACCGCGCCAGGCCTGGTCGTTGATGTCGCGGATCAGGGCGTACTCGATGGAGATCCGGCGGCCGGACTTCTCCGCGTACTCCCAGGCCGCGTCCAGCACCTCGCGCACGTTCCACCGGGTGTTCACCGGCACCAGCGTGTCGCGCAGCTCGTCGTCCGGCGCGTGCAGCGAGACGGCCAGGCGGCACTTGAAGCCCTCGTCGGCGAAGCGCAGCATGGCCGGGACCAGGCCGACGGTGGACACGGTGATCCCGCGCTGCGACAGGCCCAGGCCGTCGGGCTCGGGGTCGGTGAGGCGGCGGATGGCTCCGACGACGCGGTTGTAGTTGGCGAGCGGCTCGCCCATGCCCATGAAGACGATGTTCGACAGCCGGGCCGGGCCGCCGGGGACCTCGCCGTCGCGCAGGGCGCGCATGCCGTCGACGATCTGGTGCACGATCTCAGCGGTGGACAGGTTCCGGTCCAGGCCGGCCTGGCCGGTGGCACAGAACGGGCAGTTCATGCCGCAGCCGGCCTGCGAGGAGATGCACATGGTGACCCGGTCGGGGTAGCGCATCAGCACGGACTCGACGAGCGTGCCGTCGTGCAGCTTCCACAGGGTCTTGCGGGTGGTGTCGTCGTCGCACGAGATGTGCCGGACGACGTTCATCAGGTCCGGGAGCAGCTCCTGCTGGAGCTTCTCGCGGGCGGCCGCGGGGATGTCCGTCCACTCGGCCGGGTCGTGCGCGTAGCGGGCGAAGTAGTGCTGCGAGAGCTGCTTGGCCCGGAACGGCTTCTCACCGATCGCGGCGACCGCCTCGCGGCGCTCGGCCGGCGTCAGGTCGGCGAGGTGCCGGGGTGGCTTCTTCGCTCCGCGGGGCGCGACGAAAGTGAGTTCTCCGGGACGGGGGGCCATGAGCGGGTACTCCTCAGTGGAACGAGGCCCGGGCGACCTCCGCGAGAGCGGAGCGACGGCAATGGCTCGACCGGAGCCAGGCGACCTCACAGGGTGACCCCGCTGTCGCGGGGCAGGAAAGGCGCGCCACTGCGAGTGGCGCGCCTTCCAGGATAACCCGGGCAGTTCAGCCCGTGCCCACACCAGCCGTGTCAGCCCGTGCCCACGAAACCGGCCAGCAGCAGCCACACGACCGGAGCGGTCGGCAGCAGGGAGTCGAGCCGGTCCATGATGCCGCCGTGCCCCGGCAGCAGCGTGCCCATGTCCTTGATGCCCAGGTCCCGCTTGATCATCGACTCGCCGAGGTCACCCAGGGTGGCGCTGACCGCGACCGCGAGGCCCAGCAGCAGGCCCTGCCACCAGGAGCCCCCGTCGATCATGAACTCCATGCAGAGCGCGCCCGCCGCCATCGCGAAGGCCACCGCGCCGAACAGCCCCTCGCGGGTCTTGCCGGGGCTGATGCGCGGCGCCAGCTTGGTCTTGCCGAAACGCCAGCCGACCGCGTAGGCCCCGGTATCGCTGACCACGGTCAGGACCAGGAAGGTGACCACCCGCTGCGGGCCGTCGTCGGCGGTGAGCAGCATCGCGACGAAGGTGGCCAGGAACGGCACGTAGAACGCCGCGAAGACGCCCGCCGTGACGTCCTTGAGGTAGTCCTCGGGCGGTTCGGTCATCCGCCAGACCAGCACCGCCAGCGCGGTCAGGGCCATGGCGACCCAGGCGCCCTCGGCCCCGCGGACGTATCCGGCGATGACCATCGCCGCGCCGCCTACCGCCAGCGGGACCAGCGGCGCCTTGATGCTCTTCTGCTCCTGGAGCCGGGAGGTGAGTTCCCACAGGCCCACGACGACCGCGACGACGATGACGCCGACGAAGACCGCCTTGACGATGAACAGGGAGGCAAAGATCACCGCGCCGAGGCCCACGCCGACCCCTATGGCGGCCCGCAGGTCCCGCCCGGCGCGCTTCTTCGGCGGCGGCGAGTCGTCCCGGGGTGCCTGCGAAGGCGGAGGCGGAGGCGGAGGGCTGGGCATGGGCTCCTGCGGCGGCGTCTCGTCGCGGAAGAGGGAGCCGCCGTCCGAGGCGGCTCCCCGATCGCGTGCTTCCCGGTCGTCGAAGTCACGGCCGGCGGCATCGGGCACGATGGGCATGGGCCGAGTGTGCGGGCCCACCAGCGCATCGTATGCGGGACCCGCCGGAACCGGCTCCGGCTGCCAGGAAGAGTCGTTCATCAGACTTCGAGGAGCTCGGCTTCCTTGTGCTTGAGCAGCTCGTCCACCTGCGCCACGTACTTGGCGGTGGTGTCGTCGAGCTCCTTCTCCGCGCGGCGCACCTCGTCCTCGCCGGCCTCCTTGTCCTTGACGAGCTTGTCAAGGGCGTCCTTCGCCTTGCGGCGGACGGAGCGGATGGAGACCTTGGAGTCCTCGGCCTTGTTCTTGGCGACCTTGATGTACTCCTTGCGGCGGTCCTGCGTCAGCTCGGGGAAGGTCACCCGGATGATGCGGCCGTCGTTGCTCGGGTTGACACCGAGGTCGGAGTCGCGGATGGCCTGCTCGATGTTGCGCAGCGCGGACGCGTCGAACGGCGTCACGATGGCCATGCGCGGCTCGGGAACCGCGAACGAGGCCAGCTGGTTGATGGGCGTGATGGCACCGTAGTAGTCCGCCACGATCTTGTTGAACATCGCCGGGTGCGCACGACCGGTACGGATCGCGGCGAAGTCCTCCTTCGCGACGACGACGGCCTTCTCCATCTTCTCCTCGGCTTCGAGGAGGATTTCTTCGATCACCACGTGCTCCTGCATGTCTTGAGTGGATGGTCCAGTCGGCCGGGGCGGGCCCGGTGGGCCGGGCCCGGCATCCGACTGCTCAGGCCCGGGTGCCCTGGTCGTTCACGAGCGTGCCGATCTTCTCACCCTTGACGGCGCGGGCGATATTGCCCTCGGCGAGCAGCTCGAACACGAGGATCGGCAGCTTGTTGTCACGGCACAGCGTGATGGCGGTGGCGTCGGCGACCTTGAGGTCGCGGGAGAGCACCTCGCTGTACTCCAGCGCGTCGAACTTGACCGCGTCCGGGTTCTTCTTCGGGTCGGAGTCATAGACCCCGTCGACACCGTTCTTGCCCATGAGCAGGGCCTCGGCGTCGATCTCCAGGGCACGCTGGGCGGCCGTGGTGTCGGTGGAGAAGTACGGCATGCCCATGCCGGCGCCGAAGATGACGACGCGCCCCTTCTCCAGGTGGCGCACGGCGCGCAGCGGGATGTACGGCTCCGCGACCTGGCCCATGGTGATGGCGGTCTGGACGCGGCTGGCGATGCCCTCCTTCTCCAGGAAGTCCTGGAGTGCGAGGCAGTTCATGACGGTGCCGAGCATGCCCATGTAGTCGGACCGGGCCCGGTCCATGCCGCGCTGCTGCAGCTCGGCGCCGCGGAAGAAGTTGCCGCCGCCGATGACGACCGCGATCTCCGCGCCGTCGCGGACCACGGCCGCGATCTCACGGGCGATGGCGTGCACGACGTCGGGATCGACACCCAGTCCGCCGCCTCCGGAGAAGGCCTCACCCGACAGCTTCAGCATGAAGCGCCGGCCCTTGTTCTCGTGGTCGTTCTTGTCGTCGGAAGCGGTGTGGGGGTCTACGCCCTGATTCATGGAGATCTCCTCGTGCACATACGAAGAAGGCCATTGCCGGTGGGTCCTCGCGGTTCCCTCTGCGGCAATGGCCTCCTCGTCAGATCTGCGGTCGTCCTGCGCGAGCGCGGACGACTGCTTCAGACCCTAGCGGGGTCCGGTGTCCGTCGCGTACGGACGGATTCAGATGCCGACCTTGATGCGCGAGAAGCGCGTCAGGGTGACACCGGCCTCGTCCAGAACCTTCTGGACGGACTTCTTGGCGTCCAGGGCGTACGCCTGGCCAAGGAGCGTGTTGTCCCTGAAGAAGCCGTTGACGCGACCCTCGACGATCTTCGGGAGCGCGGCCTCGGGCTTGCCCTCGGCGCGGGTGACCTCTTCGGCGACGCGGCGCTCGGACTCGACGACCTCGGCCGGGACGTCGTCCTTGGAGAGCCACTTCGGCGCGAACGCGGCGATGTGCTGCGCGACGCCGCGGGCGACCTCGGCGTTCTCCTTGTCGAGCTCGACGAGGACGCCGATCTGGTACGGCAGGTCGGGCATGGTGCGGTGCATGTACGCCGCGACGTAACCGCCGGTGAACTGCGTGAAGCGGTCCAGGACGATCTTCTCGCCGAGGTTGGCGTTGGCCTCGTCCACGAACGCCTGGACGGTCTTGCCGGGCTCGATCTCGGACGCGAGGAGCGCCTCGATGTCCGCCGGGGAGGTGGCGGCGACGTGCGCGGCCAGCTGGTTGGCGACGGCCTGGAACTTGTCACCCTTGGCGACGAAGTCCGTCTCGCACTTCAGCTCGACCAGAACACCGGAGGTGTTGTCGTCGCTGATCAGGGAGACGACGGCGCCGTTCTCGGCAGAACGGCCCTCGCGCTTGGCGACGCCCTTCTGACCCTTGATGCGCAGGGCCTCAACAGCCTTGTCGACGTCGCCGTCGGACTCGACCAGGGCCTTCTTGCAGTCCATCATGCCGGCGCCGGTGAGCTCGCGGAGCTTCTTGACGTCAGCGGCGGTGTAGTTCGCCATGAGTCTGTGATTCTCTCTCGAAGTCGTAGATCTACGGGTGAACGGTGGAGGAGGCGCGCTCGTGGCGCGGCTCCTCCACCGTCATCGTCCGTGCTGGGAGTGCCCGGCGCGTGAACGCCGGGCGCTCTCAGTGGGTCAGGCCTGCTCGGCGTCGGCGGCCGGAGCCTCGACGACCTCGGCGGCGGCCGGGGCCTCGGCCTCGGCGGCCGGGGTGACCTCGGCAGCGACCTCGGCGGCGGCGTCGGCGTCCACCTTGGCGGTGTCGACAACGGCGGCCGGGGCCTCGTCAGCCTTCTTGTCGCCCTCGAGCAGGTCGCGCTCCCACTCGGCGAGCGGCTCGGCGGCGGCCTTCTCGCCCGGCTTCGAGTCGCCGGTCGCGGCGCCGGAACGGGCGATGAGGCCCTCGGCGACAGCGTCGGCGATCACGCGGGTGAGCAGGGTGACGGAGCGGATCGCGTCGTCGTTGCCCGGGATCTTGTAGTCGACCTCGTCGGGGTCACAGTTGGTGTCGAGGATCGCGACGACCGGGATGTGGAGCTTGCGCGCCTCACCGACGGCGATGTGCTCCTTCTTGGTGTCGACGATCCAGACGGCGCTGGGGACCTTCGACATCTCGCGGATACCACCGAGGGTCTTCTCCAGCTTGGTCTTCTCGCGGGAGAGGACCAGGAGCTCCTTCTTGGTGAGACCCGAGGCGGCGACGTCCTCGAAGTCGATCGCCTCAAGCTCCTTCAGACGCTGAAGGCGCTTGTAGACGGTGGAGAAGTTGGTGAGCATGCCACCCAGCCAGCGCTGGTTGACGTACGGCATACCAACACGCGTCGCCTGCTCGGCGATGGCCTCCTGGGCCTGCTTCTTGGTACCGACGAACATGATGGAGCCACCGTGCGCGACGGTCTCCTTCACGAACTCGTAGGCGCGGTCGATGTACGACAGCGACTGGAGCAGGTCGATGATGTAGATGCCGTTGCGCTCCGTGAAGATGAAGCGCTTCATCTTCGGGTTCCAGCGACGGGTCTGGTGACCGAAGTGGACGCCGCTTTCCAGCAGCTCCCGCATCGTTACGACGGCCATGGCCATCTCCTTGGTTTCTCGGTTTTGGTTCCTGACGACCCAATGCACCCTGCCCCCGACGAGGGGACCGAGAGGCGCTGCCATGCGGCCTGACCGGCCGATGCTGGGGCGTGCGAAGTCGACCCGGTGACCCGGATCGCCACAAGAAGTGTACGGGACCCGGCGGTATGCCGGGTGACGCCCTTGTCCACACCCTTCGGGCTGTCCACAGGCGCCCGCGTGCCGCGCGCCGCGGCCGGGACCCTGGACGGCATGACATCACTGCTGCTCAGCCTGCTCCTGGCCCTGACCGCCGCAGCGGCCGTGCCGCCCGGCCCCGCCATGCCCGGCGACGGCGTCGGAGTCCGCGCCGCCGTCCCCGGCGCCGTCCCCGGCGCCGTCCGGCCGCTGCCCGCGCCGCTGGCCGTGGTCCGGTGGTGGGATCCGCCGCCGAGCCCGTACGCGGCGGGGCACCGCGGCGTGGACCTGGCGGCCCCGGTGGGCGCGGAGCTCCGCGCGGTCGGCCCGGGCCGGGTGCACCACGCCGGGCAGGTGGCCGGGCGCGGGGTCCTCTCCCTCACCCTCCCGGGCGGCCTGCGCACCACGTACGAACCGGTCCGCCCGCTCGTCGCCGAGGGCGAGGAGGTGGCGGCGGGCCAGGTCGTCGCGGTCCTCACGGAGGGCGCCCACTGCCCCGGCCCCTGCCTCCACTGGGGCCTCCTGGCAGGCGACACCTACCTGAACCCCTTGGCGCTGCTCCCCCGCCCGACGCCGAGACTGCTCCCCACGACGGCCGCACCCGGCCCCGCCGGCGTCTGACGTGCGCGGCCTGAGCGGACCGCCCGCGAGGCTGCCGCCGGGTCAGCCCCGTACGCCCCGCAGGGCCATGGCGACGGCGGTCTCCGTCACGACGTCGGGGTCCTCGGCCGCGCCGAGCTCGATGCGCCGGACGGCAGCGTCCACGATCCCTTGCAGCAGCATCGCCGCGAGACGCGGCTCGGCCTGGCCCAACGCGCCCAACGCCTCGACCGTCATCGCGATCAGCCCGCCGTGCGCCGCGCGGATCTTCTCCCGCGCCCCGGCGTCCAGCTCACTCGCCGAGATCGCCACCACGGCCCGGTGCCGCCGGTCCCCGACCAGCCCGAGCTGGCTCCGCACGTAGGCCTCGATCTTCGCCTCCGGCGTGTCCGCCGCCTCCATCGCCGCCTCGATCTCGGCAGCCCAGACGGGGAAGTCCACCGCGCACAGCTCTTCGACCACGGCCGCGCGAGAGCGGAAGTACTCGTACACGGAGGACCGGGCGAGACCGGTCCGCTCCGCGAGGGCGGGGAAGGTCAGCGCCTCCGTACCGCCTTCGGACAGCAGGGAACGCGCGGCGTCCAACAGGGCGCCGCGCTGCATCGACCGGTGCTCGGCCACGGAGGCCGCTCGAATCCTGGGCACACGTCCACTTTACGGAGGTGCGCAAGGCCGACGGCCGTCATCGCCCGACATCCGCCAGCTTCGCCCTGAGTTGCAGCACGGACTTGGTGTGGATCTGGCTGACCCGGCTCTCGGTGACGCCCAGCACGTTGCCGATCTCGGCGAGGGTGAGGCCCTCGTAGTAGTAGAGGGTCACCACCGTCTTCTCCCGCTCGGGCAGGGTGTTGATCGCCCGCGCCAGCAGCCGCCGCAGTTCGCGGTCCTCGGCCACCTCCACCGGGTTGTCGGCGGCGGTGTCCTCCAGGGTGTCCATCAGCGACAGGCGGTCGCCGCCCTCCCCGCCGGCGTGCAGCAGCTCGTCCAGGGCGACCACGTTGGCCAGGGACAACTGGCTGAAGACGGTGTGGAGTTCCTCGACCCCGATCCCCATCTCCTCGGCGACCTCGCACTCCGACGGCGTGCGCCGCAGCTGGGCCTCCAGCGTCGCGTAGGCCCGCTCCACGGCCCGCGCCTTCTGCCGGACGGAGCGCGGGATCCAGTCCAGCGCCCGCAGTTCGTCGATCATCGCGCCCCGGATCCGGGTGATCGCGTACGTCTCGAACTTGATGGACCGGTCGATGTCGAACTTCTCGATGGCGTCGATCAGCCCGAAGACGCCGGAGGAGACGAAGTCGGCCTGTTCCACATTGGCCGGCAGACCCACGCTGACCCGGCCCGCCACGTACTTCACGAGGGGCGAGTAGTGCAGGATCAGCTGCTGTCTCAGCCGCTCGTCACCCGACTCCTTGTACGAGCGCCAGAGTGCCTCCAGGGACGAGGGCGCGGTGGACCGCTCGCTGCCGCGGGCAGCGGGCGGCACCGCAGCGCGGTCAGACCCTGAAGTGTGCTGGGGCATGCTTCGCCTTTGCCGGAGCGGGATTCCTTGGGAGCGTAGCGTGACGGAAGAGTCGCGGTGCGCGAAGAGTACGGGATCGCGCGGGGGTGCAGGGGCGGCCCGAGTCGCGCGGGCGGCCCGGGACCGGCGCCTGGCGCTCGGTCCCGGCGACTGCCACCGGGAAGACCGCGTCTCTCATCGGCTTCACTCTTTCACCGGAACGCCCCAGGTCAACGACCGCCTCGCCGGGGGGTGCCCGTTTGTATGCCTCCCTCAGGTGTCTGCCTGGTCAACTGCCAGCCGTCGCCCTGCCGTTCGACGAACCCCAGAGAGTGAAGTTCGTACAGTCTGCCGATGACTTCATCAGTGTCGGTGGCCGCGGCGAGGGCGACCTCCGCCACGTTCGCGAGGCGGCCGGCGGGGAGGGCTTCGAGTACCCGGGCGGCGGCCGGGTCGAGCAGGTCGCGCGCGAGTACCGGACCGCGCCGCTCGGGAGCCAGCTCGCCCATGGCCCCGACCAGTTCGATCACCTCCGCGGCGTCCGTGACGAGCGCCGCCTCGCCCCGGAGCAGTGCGTGCACCCCGGCCGAGAGCCCGCTGGTGGCGGGGCCGGGGATGCCCATCGTGAGCCGCCCGAGCCGCTGGGCCCGCCGGGCGGTGACGAGGGAGCCGCTGCGGTGGGCCGCCTCCACCACCACCGTCCCCCGGGTGAGGGCGGCGATGACCCGGTTGCGCAGTACGAACCGGCTGGGCGTGGGGTGACTGCCGGGCGGCAACTCCCCGAGGACCAGCCCCTGGCCGGCGATCCGGCCGAGCAGACCGGCGTGCCCGCGCGGGTAGGCCACATCGACTCCGCAGGCCAGCACCGCGGCCGTGGCCCCGCCCGAGGCGAGTGCTCCCCTGTGCGCGGCGCCGTCGATCCCGTACGCCGCGCCGGAGACCACCACCCAGCCGCGCTCGGCGAGCCCGGCGGCCAGGGTCTGGGCCATGTGCGCCCCGTACGGGGTACAGGCCCGCGCGCCGACCACGGCGACGGAGCGCAGCGCCCAGGTCCGCAGGCTGGGCCGGCCCCGGAGCCACAGGCCGATGGGCCGTTCGTCACCCAGGTCGTCCAGCTGGGTCGGCCACTCCGCCGACCCCGGGCAGACGAACCGTGCGCCCGACTCGGCGGCTGCCGCGAGGTCCCGCCGTGGGTCGGCGAGCGCGGCCCGTCTGCGGTATCCGGCGAGCCGGTCCGGCCCCACCCCGGCCAGCGTGCCCGTTTCCGGGGCGGGGCCCGAGAGCAGCCGTATCAGCCCGACGGCGCCGAACGCCCGGAGCCAGCGGCCGCCGTGCTCCTCCCCGGGCTCAAGCACCCGCGTCAACGCAACCCGCGCCAACACCTCCACCCCCGCCCCCTCCTCCCACACCGACCCCGACCCACAGCCCGGCCCCTTCCCCCGCGCCGACCCCGACCCGGACTCTCCGCCCCAGCCCGGCCCCGGCTCACCGTCCGAGGCCGACCCCGACCCACAGCCCGGCCCCTTCCCCCGCTCCGACCCAGACCCCAACCCGCAGCCCGGCCCCTTCTCCCGCGCCGACCCCAACCCGCAGCCCGGCCCCTTCTCCCGCGCCGACCCCGGCCCCGACCCGGACTCCGAGCCCCAGCTCGGCCCCGGCTGACCGTCCGAGGCCGACTCCGACCCGCAGCCGGGCCCCTTCTCCCGCTCAGGCCGCGACTCCGAGGCCCAGCTCGGCGGCTCACCGTCCGGGGCCGAACCCGGATCGCACCCGGGGGTGGGTACGCACTCCCGCTCGCGCTCCGGTCCGTGACCCGGTCCGGCGGCGCTCATGGCCCGGCCCCCGCGGCCAGCGTCGCCCCGCGGGCGATTCCGGTGCGCAGCTCCAGGGCGACGGCCACATCCGCCGCTCCGGGCCGGTCCCGCCCCCGGAGGTCGGCGACGGTCCAGGCGACCCGCAGCACCCGGTCCAGCCCCCCGCGGTGAGCAGCCCGCGCTCAAGGTCCCGCTCGGCCTGGGCCAGGGCTCCCGGTTCCGCCGGCCAGCGGGTCCTCAGCTCGTGTCCGGGCACCTCGGCGTTGAGTCGCCACGGGGTGTCCGCGAGCCGCGCCCCGGCCCGGTCCCTGGCCTCCCGGACCCGGTCCGCCACCACCGCCGTGCTCTCCCCGCGGCCGCCGCGCCCCAGCAGATCGGACCGGGTGACCGGCTCGACCTCCACCCGCAGATCCACCCGGTCCAGCAGCGGCCCGGACAGCCGGGCCTGGTAGCGCCGGACGACGGAGGCCGGACAGTCGCAGCCGGCCCCTTGCAGGCTGTGCCTGCCGCACGGGCAGGGATTGGCCGCGAGCAGCATCAGGAACCTGGCCGGCAGCCGTACCACCCCGGCGGCCCGGGCGATGACCACGTGTCCCGATTCCAGGGGCTGCCGCAGGGCGTCCAGGGCCTTGGTGCTGAACTCGGCGGCCTCGTCCAGAAAGAGCACGCCCCGGTGGGCCAGCGAGACCGCCCCGGGCCTGGGCACGCCGGCCCCGCCCCCGACCAGTGACTGCATCGTCGCCGAATGGTGCGGGGCGCAGTACGGGGGCCGGCCGACCAGTGGTTCCCCGGGCGGAAGGATTCCCGCGACCGAGTGGACGGCCGTCACCTCCAGGGAGTCCTGTCGGGTGAGCGGCGGCAGGATCCACGGCAGCCGCTCGGCCAGCATCGTCTTGCCCGCGCCCGGAGGCCCGCTGAGGAAGAGGTGGTGTCCCCCGGAGGCGGCCACCTCCAGGGCCCGGCGGGCACCGTACTGCCCGGCGACGTCGGAGAGGTCGGGGTGGTCCGGGGAGTCTGCCCCGCCCGCCGAACCGCGGGCGAGCCCCGTGCCGAGGCCGGCGCCGGGCACGACCAGGCCGGCCAGCATGGGATCCGGCCGCCCCGGCGGATCCGGCGGATCCTCCTCGGGCACCACCCCGTCCGTCAGCACCGCGATCAGCTGCCGCAGGCTGCGCACCCCGAGCACCGAGACGTCCGGGACGAGCGTGGCCTCGGCCGCGCACTGCTGCGGGACCACGACCTGCCGGTATCCCGCCTCGGCCGCCGCGAGGACCGCCGGCAGGATGCCCCGGACGGGGCGCACCCGGCCGTCCAGCCCGAGCTCTCCGATGAGCACGAGGTCGGCGATGGCGGCGGGATCGACCACCTCGGCGGCCCCCAGCACCGCGGCCGCCACGGCCATATCGAAGCCGGCGCCGGATTTCGGTACGGAGGCCGGGCTGAGCCCGACCGTGAGCTTCTTCTGCGGCCACGCGGCGCCGGAGTTCACGACGGCCGCCCGCACCCGGTCCCGGCTCTCGACGAGGGTCTTGTCGGGCAGCCCCACCAGCGTGAAGGCCGCGACCCCGGGCTCCAGGTCGGCCTGGACCTCGACCACCACGCCCTCGACGCCCACGAGGGCCACCGAGCAGGCCCGCGCGAACCCCATCAGGCAACCCCCCTGACGTGTTCCACCACGGGCGCACCGCGCCGCGGCAGCAGGACTCCGACGAGGTCGATGCGCACACCGCCCGGGGGTGGCCCCCCGTGGTCCGCGAGCCAGCGCTCGGCGAGCCGGCGCAATCGCGCGGCCTTGCCCGGCCGGACCGCGGCCATGGGGTGCTCGAACTCCCCCGCCCGCCGGGTCTTCACCTCGCACACGACGAGGGCGTCCCCGTCCCGCGCGACGATGTCGATCTCCCCGCTCCGGCACCGCCAGTTCCGCGCGATCACGGTGATCCCGGCCTCGGCCAGCGTCCGTACCGCCAGCTCTTCGCCGTACCGCCCCAATGCCTGCTGTGCCACGCCCTTCGCGTTCATCCGGCACCACCTCCGGTACCGACGATCCCGCGTCCCCACCCCGCTTGTGGATCTTGGTGGACAACCGGGGCGTTGTGGATAACTCCGTCACCCACACGACGGACGACCGCCGCCCCCGGGGGCAGCGGCCGCTCAGTGCCGGGTGCGGTGGCCGCTCAGGTGCCGGGAAGTTCGAGATCGCTCTTGTTGAGCTCCTCGATGTTCACGTCCTTGAAGGTCAGCACCCGCACCTGCTTGACGAACCGGGCCGGTCGGTACATGTCCCAGACCCACGCGTCGGCCATGGAGACCTCGAAGAACACCTCGCCCTGGACCGAGTGCACCTGCATCTCGTAATCGTTGGTGAGGTAGAAACGGCGTTCGGTCTCGATCACATACTTGAACAGCCCGACGACGTCGCGATACTCGCGATAGAGCTTCAGCTCCATCTCGGTCTCGTACTTCTCGAGGTCCTCGGCACTCATGGCATGTTCCCCTTCAGCCGTGCGTCCCCCTATTGTGCGCCAGGCTCCCGCGCCCCTAAACGATTTCCGGGGCGAGGACCACCGGCACATCCGGAGGACCGTCGTCGAGCAGCGTCCGGAGCAGCCCGGCCAGTCTGGTCGGGTACACCGTCTCACGGGCCGCGGACAGTTCCTCGGAGGTCCACCACCTGGCCCCGATGACGCTGCGCCGCTCCAGCTCGGTGAGCCCGCCCATCACGGTCTCGGCCCGGGCGGTCCGCGTCCGGGCGAGGAAGTACCACTCGTCCTGTTCCCAGCGCCGCCCGTCGAAGGGGAAGGAGCAGTACCGGTGCCACAGCACCGGCCCCAGCTCCACGTCCGTGATCCCGGTCTCCTCGGCCAGCTCGCGCAGCGCGGCCTCCTCGCGGGTCTCGGACCCCTCCAGCCCGCCGCCCGGGGTGAACCACCAGTCGTCCGCCGGGTCCTGCGGCTCGAAGCCGTGCAGCAGCAGGATGCGGTCCTGGGGGTCCAGCAGGATCACCCGCGACACCTTTCGGAGGCCGTCGGCCGCGGCCGGGTCAGCGGACACCCGCCTGCTCCCGCCTGCGACCGCGCCCGAGAATCCGTACGAGCGGCCCGTACGCGGCACCCAGCACCACCAACGCGGCTCCGGCCACCACCGCGGCCGCCTGGAGCCTCAGCGGCCCGGGCCGCGAGATGCCGCCGGGCAGCGCCGCGTAGGTCTGCGGCCGGTCCACCATCGCCACCGAGGGCCACGCCACGGCGTCGACGCGGGCACTGACCGCGGCCCGGGCCACGGTCCCCTGCCCGGCCTCCTGGAGGTGCGCCCGGGAGTCCAGCGAGGCCGACCGCCGGTCACCCAGCAGGAAGAGCTTGCCCTCCGGCACCGTCACTTCGAAGGGGGTGTCGGATGCCACGCCGAGCGAGCCATCCGCCGTACCGACACCCGACGTACCCGACCCCGAACCCGCACCCGTACCCGAACCCGCCGTGGGGCGCTCGATGTACGGCTCGTCGAGCTCCTTGCCGTTCACGGTGAGCCGGCCGCCCTGGCCGCAGCATCTGACGGTGTCGCCGCCGACGCCGACGACCCGCTTGACCATGGGCGAGTCACTCCACACGGAATCAGTAAAGATGACCACGTCCCCGCGGCGCACCTCACCGCCGTCGATGCGCTGCGCCAGCACCCGGTCCCCGGGCTTCACCGTCGGCATCATCGAGTCGGTCGGCACCGTGTAGGGCTGGTACGCGACCGCCCCCCAGACGAAACCGCCCAGGAAGAGCACAAAGCCGATGGCCACGGCCAGCCCCGACAACATGTTGCCGAGGCCGCCGCGGCCATCCTTTTCAGCGCGTATCGCCTGTGTTCCGCCCATTGCAGCGCCCCCATGCCCGGAGATCGTCGACCTGGGCGGCACCCTACCCGGCGGTACGGCCCCCGGTCAGCTTCCGCCGGCGCCACATGACGAGCGGCACGGCACCGGTGAGCCCCAGCGCGGCCGGGCCGAGCCCGACGGGGGCCAGTCCCGACGCCCCGAGGCCCAGCGCGGACGCGGCGGCCTGGTTGCCGATGCCGGGCTGGTCGAAGGTGTCCGGGATCGGCAGGGTGGACCAGCGGGTGACCGGCCACGCGACGACGACGGCGCGACCGACGACCTTGTCGACGGGAACGAAGCCCTGGGTGGAGTCCTGCATGTGGTAGCGGGAGTCCTGGGAGTTCTGGCGGTGGTCGCCCATGACCCAGATCTTGCCCTTGGGCACGGTGATCGGCCCGAACGGGGCGTCGTCGCAAGGGGTGTTGCCGGGGAAGATGTACGGCTCGTCCAGCTCCTTGCCGTTGACGACGACCGGTCCCCCCTTCTTGCACTCGACCGTGTCCCCGCCGATGGCGATGGTCCGCTTGATCAGGTCCTTCTCGGCGGCGTCCGGCATCAGGCCGATCTTGCTGAGGATCTGCTGGGCGAGGTTCGGCTCCGGGGTGGGCTCTCCGGACAGCCAGTCCGCCGGGTCGTGGAAGACGACGACCTCGCCGCGCTCGGGCTCGGAGCCGAACCACGGGGTCAGCTTGTCCACCAGGACGCGGTCCCCGCGCTGCAGGGTGTTCTGCATCGAGTCGGAGGGGATCGAGAACGCCTGGACCAGGAAGGTCTTGATCAGCAGGGCCAGCAGCAGGGCGATACCGATGAGGAGCGGGAGCTCCTTCCAGAAGGAGCGGTGCGGGTGCGCCTTGGAACCGCCGTCCTCCTCCTCGGCCTCGCGCTTCACGGCGTCATCGTCCGGCCGCTCCTCGCCCTCGTCGCGTCCGGACCGTGCGCCTACCGCCACATCCCCCACATCCACTCCTCTTGTAGAGATCGCCGCCCGCGCCGAACCGGACACGGGCCCTCCCCTCCCCTAACGAGCGGGAGTTCCCTAAGGCTCGGGAGACCCAGGACACACTATGCGAACGGTGCGCCCCTACGGCGCCTGCCGGGCCCGCGCCGCCCGCTCCGTGCCTGATCGGGGACCATGCGGAAGGTGGCCGGCGTCTCCAGTCGGCGCCAGTGTCCGAACGGCCAGGCGATCACCACGGCCTCCCCGACCACCCCCTGCTCGTCGATGGTGCCCTCGAAGGCCTCGTCGAGGTGCCAGCGGGAATCGGCCGAATTCGCGCGGTGGTCGCCCATGACGAACAGCCGCCCCTCCGGCACCTTCACCTCGAAGCGGATGTCCGACGGGGAGTTGCCGGGGTTCACGTACGGCTCATCGAGCGCCGCCCCGTTGACGGTGACCCGGCCCCTGCCGTCGCAGCACTTGACGGTGTCCCCGCCGACTCCGATGACCCGCTTGATCAGGTCCTGCTCGTCGGCGGAGGGCAGCAGGCCGATGAAGGTCAGGGTCTGCTTGACCTGCTTGACGCCGATCGGGTCGGGGGCCTGGCGGGCGGCCTCGCCCTTGAGCCAGCCGCCGGGGTCCTGGAACACGACGACGTCGCCCCGCTCCACCTTGGAACCGAACCACGGGGTCAGCTTGTCCACGAGGACCCGGTCGCCGATCCGGATCGTCTGCTCCATCGAGCCGGACGGGATGAAGAAGGCCTGCACCAGGAAGGTCTTGAGGACGAGTGCTATGCACAGCGCGACGACGACCAGCAGCGGGAGCTCGCCCGCCCGGCGGGTACGCCGGCGCCTGCGGACCCGGCGCGCCAGCCGGCGCCGCTCGGCCCGGCCGCCCTCCACCACGAGGGGTTCGGGCTCCGGCTCGGGCTCCCGCTCGCGTCTCGGCCGGCCGCGGCTACCCATGCCCGCCGCCGGCAACCCCAGCACCGGAGCCGACACCGACGCCGGCGCCAGAACCGGAGCCAGATCCGGAACCGGTCCCGCCCCAGCGCGAGACCGGCCAGCCGATCCAGTCCGCCCGCCCGATCACCTTCTCCACCGGCACCATCCCCCCGCCCGGCTCTCCCAGGTGGTCCCGGGAGTCCCGGGACTGGGAACGATGATCACCCATGACCCACAGGGTCCCAAGGGGTACGACGACGCGGAAGGGCACGCTTGAGGCGCCGTCGCCCGGGTACAGGTACGGCTCGTCGAGCGGGACCCCGTTGACCTTGATCCGCCCGCCGGAGTCGCAGCACACCACGTCGTCACCGCCGATGCCCACGACCCGCTTCACGAAGTCGGAGTCGGACGGTTCGGCGAGCCCGAGCGCCGAGGCCGCGCCGTGCAGGGCCTCGCCGACTGGATTGCCGTCGGCTCCGGCCCGCTCCCGCACGAAGGACCCCGTGCCGTCGAAGACCACCACGTCCCCGCGAAGCGGCTGGTCGCCGAAACGGTAGGCCAGCTTGTTCACCAGGACCCGGTCCCCGACCTTGAGCGTCGGCTCCATCGAGCGGCTCGGGATCAGGAAGGGCTGTACGACGAAGTTGCTGAGCAGCAGCAGGAAGGCGGTGCAGACCACGCCGAGCCATCCGGCCCGCCGCCAGGTCAGCGTCGAAAACGCACAGCGCGGCCGCCCCGCCCCCTGTTCGGGGGAGGAGTGGCCGCGCTGTGTGAGCTCTGCTTCGGTGTCCATCGGGGGCGAGCCTATCCGGCCGCCTCCGGAACCCGGAGAGGAGATCAGCGGTCGCGCTTCTCCTTGATCTTCGCGGCCTTGCCGCGGAGCTCACGGAGGAAGTACAGCTTGGCGCGACGCACGTCACCGCGGGTGACGAGCTCGATCTTCTCGAAGATCGGGGAGTTCACCGGGAAGGTGCGCTCCACGCCGACGCTGAAGGAGACCTTGCGAACGGTGAAGGTCTCGGAGACGCCAGCGCCCTGGCGACGGATGACAACGCCCTTGAACTGCTGGATACGGGAGCGGTTGCCCTCGATGACACGGACGTGCACGTTGATCGTGTCACCCGGGCGGAAGGCCGGGACGTCGGAGCGGATCGAGGCGGCGTTGACGCCATCGAGCAGGTGAGACATGGTGTTCGTCTGCTTTCTTCGCACGACGCCACAGGTCGCCGGTGCGGGGTTTCCGTAGAGAATTCGGGAGCTGCGACACTCGGCGGACGACGGTCCCCCTGTGGCAGGGGCGCACGCGAGCACACAGCAGCCGCCTATTCTTCCACGGCCTCCGGCCTACGCCAAAATCGGCCGTCCGCGGTCGGCTTCCAGCCCAGCAGGCTCAGCATCTCCCGGTCCTTCTTGTCGAAGGCGGAGGCCTCGCAGCGCTCGATCAGGTCGGGGCGGTTGCGCGCGGTCCGCCGGAAGGCCTCGTCCCGGCGCCAGCGGGCGATCTTGCCGTGGTGGCCGCTGAGCAGCACCTCGGGGATACCGCGCCCGCGCCACCGCGGTGGCTTGGTGAAGACGGGCCCTTCCAGCAGGTTCGCCATCTCGCCGGGCGCGAAGGAGTCGTCCCGGTGCGATTCGGCGTTGCCGAGGACTCCGGGCAGCAGCCGGGCCACGGCCTCGGTGACGACCAGGACCGCCGCCTCACCGCCGGCCAGGACGTAATCGCCGATGGAGACCTCGTACACCGGCATCCGCGTGGCGTACTCGTCCATGACGCGACGGTCGATGCCCTCGTAGCGGGCCGGGGTGAAGATGAGCCAGGGCCGCTCGGAGAGCTCGACGGCGAGTTCCTGGGTGAACGGGCGGCCGCTGGGCGTGGGGACGACCATGACCGGCCCGTGCGCGCCGGCCTCGTAGCCGTCGGCCAGCGCCGCGTCCAGGGCCTCGCCCCACGGCTCGGTCTTCATGACCATGCCGGGGCCGCCGCCGTAGGGGGTGTCGTCCACCGTGTTGTGCCGGTCGTACGTCCAGTCCCGCAGGTCGTGGACGTGTACGTCGAGCTGGCCGCGGGCGCGTGCCTTGCCGACGAGCGAGACGTTCAGCGGCTCCAGGTACTCGGGGAAGATCGTGACGACGTCGAGACGCATCAGGCTTCTTTCCCGTCGTCACGCCCGTTGTCACGCTGGGAGACGACCTCTGCGCGGTCGTCGATCAGCCCGGGCGGCGGGGTGATGACACAGCGCTGCTCCTCCAGGTCGATCTCGGCGACGATCTCCCCGACGAAGGGGATCATCACCTCGGTGCCGTCCGGCCGCTCGACGATGAAGAGGTCCTGGGAGGGCAGGTGGGAGATCTCGGTGATCCGGCCGATCTCGGTGCCGTCCTCCAGCACCACATCCAGGTCCATCAGCTGGTGGTCGTAGTACTCGTCGGGCTCCGCCGGGAGCTCCGCCGGGTCCACGTCGGCGATCAGCAGGATGTTGCGCAGCGCCTCGGCGCCGGTGCGGTCCTTGACGCCCGCGAAGCGGAGCAGGAGCCGGCCGCTGTGCACCCGGCCCGTCTCGATGGTCAGCGGACCCGCCGACGCCGGTTCGGTCTGGAGCACGGCACCGGGCCCGAGCCGCAGCTCCGGCTCGTCGGTCCGCACCTCGACGGTGACCTCACCCTTGATCCCGTGGGCGCGGCCGATCCGCGCGACTACCAGCTGCACTTCTGCTCTCCCTTTCGCGGCTGAACCGCCGCCGCTCTCGCGGAGGTGGTACCTCTCCGTCGCGGTTTCTCAATCAATGGTCGCTCTGCTCGTGGGCAGAAACGACTCAGGCCGGGGTGGGCGACCAATCGCCCTCCCCGGCCCGTGCCGGTGATTCAACTGCTCAGCGGACCTGGTCCACGTCGACGAGGTCGACGCGGATCCCCCGGCCGCCGATGGCGCCCACGACGGTACGCAGAGCACGTGCGGTGCGGCCGTTGCGGCCGATCACCTTGCCGAGGTCGTCGGGGTGGACCCGGACCTCGAGCACCTGCCCGCGGCGCAGGTTGCGCGAGGCGACCTGCACATCGTCGGGGTTGTCCACAATGCCCTTTACGAGGTGCTCAAGAGCCTCCTCGAGCATGATCAGGCCTCGGTCGACTCGGCGGCGGCCTCAGCCTCGTCCGCCTTCTTGTCGGCCTTCTTCTTCTGGGTGATGGCCTCGCCCTTGCCCTCGCCGATGCCCTCGAGGGCCTTGGCGAACTCGTCGAAGGAGCGACGCTTGCTCTCCTTCGTCTCCGGCTGGAGGAGCGGCGCGGGGGCGGGGAGACCCTTGTGGGCCTGCCAGTCACCGGTCAGCTTCAGGATGGCGAGCACAGCCTCGGTGGGCTGGGCGCCGACGGACAGCCAGTACTGCGCACGCTCGGCGTTGACCTCGATGCGCGACGGGTTGTAGGTCGGGTGGTAGATACCGATCTCTTCGATCGCGCGACCGTCCCGGCGGGTGCGGGCGTCGGCGACGACGATGCGGTAGTGCGGCTGGCGAATCTTGCCGAGGCGCTTGAGCTTGATCTTGACTGCCACTGGAGTGGTGTCTCCTGAACTTGACGTGGTTGGGCACATGAGATGCCACGTGGGGTTGCGGTACTCGGGTGCCCGATGGACGCGTCAGCCGGAGGAGAGAGGGGTCCTATGCGACTGTCGAGTACAGCTAGCCATTGTGCCATACGCCCGCTGCGCGCTCAGCCGGGAGGCCCCGGGACCGGCCCATCGCCCTCACGGTCCGCGCCCCCCGCGGGGCGCCCCCGCTCAGGAGGCGGCGGCCGAGAGGGCGGCCTCGGGAATGCGGAACGGCTTCATGCAGCCTCCGCAGACGATCGGCGCCTGGGCCAGCACGGAGGGAACGACCCGCACATTGCGCCCGCAGTCGCAGACCGCCTTGACGCGCACCCCGCCGCCGGACGAGCCGTGCCGGGCGGCCGGACCGCGGAAGCTGCGCTTGGTGTCGGCGGCGGTGGCGACCGTATGCGCCTTGAGGGCGCGCTGGAGCCGCTCCATGGTCGGGCGGTAGCGCTTCTTCGCCTCGGGACTGAGCGAGACCAGCGAGAAGCCGCTGCTGGCATGCGGCTCGTCCGAGTGGTCCAGCCCCATCTCCTCGGCGATCGCGAGGAATCTGCGGTTGTGGTAGCGGCCGGCGCGCGAGGTGTCGCGGACTCCTCGGGCGGCGGCGATGCCGTGGACTGCCTCGTGCAGCAGTCGCTCGAAGGAGAGTTCCGCGCCACAGGCGGACGAGGACTCTCCGATCAGGGACTCGGGCGCGGCAAGGTCAGGCAGCTCGGGGTGGTACCGCTGAATGTCGGCCCACGCCTGCGCCAGCTCTGCGGCGAGAACAGGTGGTGTCGTGCTCACGTCGTGACAACGAGCCGGGGTGCCCAGGTGTTCCGATTCCGGGCCATTCCAAATTTTTTGCACGTACCAGTCAGTTCAGTCTCATCTGTCCTGACGAGGACGGGTGCGCCGATCTCAGGAGGAGTCGGTACGTAACGACGACCAACAAGCACCAACCCCGGCGGGCGGCTCGGGCCGCACGCCGGGGCGTGAGAAGACAGCGGTGCCGGCGAGTGCCGACCAGCGAGTGCCGGCTAGTACGAGCGCGCGACGATCGCGAGCGTACCGGGGGCGTCGTCCGCCTCCGGAACCGACCCGTCCGCGGCGATCAGGCAGCGCACGGAGACGGCCTGCTCGGCGAGCTTGGCCTCGCCCTCCGGGCCGAGGTCGGCCCACGGGATCCGCGCCCAGCCACCGGCGACGGCGGCCTCGGCGGCCTCCTCGATGGTGGCGACGTCGGAGGTACGGGCCACACGGCGCTCGCGGGACTCGCGCAGCAGCTGCGCCTGGTCCTCTTCGAGCACCTTGGGCAGCAGGTCGGCGAGCGCGTCGATCTGCACCGGGGTCTTCCCGCCCGGGATCCGGCGGGCCAGCATCGCGGTGCCGGCCTCCAGGTCGCGGGGGCCGATCTCGATGCGGACCGGTACGCCCTTGAGCTCCCAGTCCACGGCGCGGCGGCCGAAGGGGGTGTCCACGCGGTCGTCGACCTGCACGCGGATGCCGGCGGCCTTCAGCCGGGCACCCAGCTCGCGGACCTTGGTGACGGCCTCGTCGCCCTTGATCGCCATGACGACGACCTGGACGTGCGCGAGGCGCGGCGGGACCCGCAGGCCGTTGTCGTCGCCGTGAGACATGATCAGGCCGCCGACCATGCGGGTCGAGACGCCCCACGAGGTCTGCCAGACGAGCTCCTGCTTGCCTTCCTTCGACAGGTACTGGGTGTTGAAGGCCTTGGCGAAGTTGGTGCCGAGCTCGTGGCTGGTGCCCAGCTGAAGGGCCTTGCCGTCGCCCATCATGCCCTCGAGGGTGAGGGTGTTGATGGCGCCGGCGAAGCGCTCCTTGGCGGTCTTGCGGCCGAGCACGACGTCGATGCCGAGCACGTTCGTCATGAAGTCGCCGTACACGTCCGTGTGGATGCGGGCGGCGTAGTCGCGGGCTTCCTCGTAGGTGGCGTGGGCCGTGTGGCCCTCCTGCCACAGGAACTCGCTCGTGCGGAGGAAGACGCGCGGGCGCATCTCCCAGCGGACGACGTTGGCCCACTGGTTGATCAGCAGGGGCAGGTCCCGGTAGCTCTGGACCCACTTGGAGAAGTAGTCGTTGATGATCGTCTCGGAGGTGGGCCGGACGACGACCGGCTCTTCCAGCTCCTTGCCGCCGCCGTGCGTGACGACCGCCAGCTCGGGGGCGAAGCCCTCGACGTGCTCGGCTTCCCTCGTCAGGTAGGACTGCGGGATGAACAGCGGGAAGTACGCGTTCTGGGCGCCCGCGTCCTTGATGCGCGCGTCCATCTCCTGCTGCATCCGCTCCCACAGGCCGTAGCCGTACGGCCGGATGACCATGGTGCCGCGTACCGGACCGTTGTCGGCCAGCTCGGCCTTGTTGATCAGATCCTGGTACCAGCGGGGAAAATCCTCCGCCTGGGGGGTGAGAACGGGTGCCTTTGCCATGGCGCGAATGGTACGGCGCCGGGCGCGTCGAGCGTGAATCGGGTGGCGCACTCCTCTGGACGCGGAGGCGAATGGGGAGTTCTCTGGCAACGGGGGCAAGGGGGCGACACGGAATCAGGAGCGCTCTTTCGATGACACCGACGCCGACGCTGGTCGCCCGGGACTGGGCGGAGATCCAGGAACGGATGCTGGTACCGCTGTACGAAGCGGTCTACGACCGGCTGGAGGTAGGGCCGGGTGACCGGCTGCTGGGCCTCGGCTGCGGGGCGGGGCTGCCCCTCCTGCTGGCCGCGGGGCGGGGAGCCCTGACCACGGGTGTGGAGGCCGATCCGGCCCGCCGGGCACTGGCGCGCGAGCGGCTGCTGGAGGTGGTGGCCGCCGCTCCGGCGCCCCGGGTGCCGTACGACGTGCTGCTGGCGTTCTCACCCCGCCCGGGCGACTTCGCCGCGGCCCTGCCGGCGGTCCGCCGGGGCGGTGCGGTGGTGCTGGCGGACTGGGGTCCGGCGGAGCGGTGCACGGTGCCGGAGGTGCTGGGGGGCGGGCCGGTGCCCCGGGACCTGGACGCGATGGTGTCGGGGGCGGGGCTGGTGCCGGACGGGTCGGGGCGGGTGTTCTGCCCCTTCGGGTACGCGGATGTGGACAGCGCGGTACGGGGGCTGCTGTCGACGGGGCTGTACCAGAGCGCCGATCCCGCCCTCGCGGAGAAGGAACTGGCCGAGGCGCTTCACCCGTACGAGCGCGGTGACGGTGCCGTGTGGCTGCCGAACATCTTTCGGTACGTGATCGCCCGGGTGGCCTGACGCGCGGGCCCCGCCGGCGCCGCGGATGCGGGCCGGCGGGGGCGGGCGGGTTCCTAGAAGTCGCCCGCCGCACCCGTCTCGCCCGCCTCGCCCGCCTCGGCGCTCTTGCGCAGCCGCGGGATGCCCGCGGCCGCGTACGCGGCGGGTTCGTCCAGGGTCTCGTTGGCGAGGAGGGCCTCGGCCAGGGCGTCGAGCTTCGGGCGGTTTTCGCGCAGCAGGTCGCAGGCCTCCTCGTAGCACTCGTCCACGATCCGCCGCATCTCGTGGTCCACCGCGTCGAGGGTGGCGGGGGCGGCGGACAGGCCGTACGGGCCCTGCCCGTCGGACGGCACGGCGGTGAGTTTGCCGACACGCTCGCTCATGCCCCAGCGGCCGACCATGCCGCGGACGATGTTGGTGACCTGTTCGAGGTCGTTCTCCGCGCCCGTGGTGATGACGTCGTAGACGATGTGCTCGGCCGCCATGCCGCCCAGGGCGCCGATGATGCGGCCGCGCAGGTACTCCTCCGTGTACGCGTACCGGTCCGCGTCCGGGGTCGAGAGGGTGACGCCGAGCGCCCGGCCGCGCGGGACGATGGTGATCTTGCGGACCGGGTCGGCCCCGGGCTGGAGCATGCCCAGCAGGGCGTGGCCGCTCTCGTGGTACGCCGTACGGCGGCGCTCCTCCAACGGCATGACCAGGGACCGCTCCGCGCCGAGCTGGATCTTCTCCAGGGCGTCCGACAGGTCGGACTGGGTGACCCGGTCCTGGCGGCGCTTGACGGCCAGCAGCGCGGCCTCGTTGGCCAGGTTGGCCAGTTCGGCGCCCGTCATGCCGGGGGTGGTACGGGCCATGTGGGCCAGGTCCACGTTCTCGGCGAGCGGGATGTCGCGGGTGTGGATGCGCAGGATGGCCTCGCGGCCGCCCCGGTCCGGCGGGGCGACGACCACCGTACGGTCGAAGCGGCCGGGGCGGGTCAGGGCCGGGTCCAGGACGTCCGCGCGGTTGGTGGCGGCCAGGACGACGACGCCCTCCGAGCCGGAGAAGCCGTCCATTTCGGTGAGGATCTGGTTCAGGGTCTGCTCGCGCTCGTCGTGGCCGCCCATCGTGGCGCCGCCGCCGCGCACCCGGCCGATGGTGTCGATCTCGTCGATGAAAATGATCGCGGGGGCCACCTTGCGTGCCTCGGTGAAGAGTTCACGGACCCGGGAGGCACCCACGCCGACGATCATCTCGATGAACTCGGACGCGGAGGCGGAGAAGAACGGCACCCCGGCTTCGCCGGCGACGGCCCGCGCGAGCAGGGTCTTGCCGGTGCCGGGCGGTCCGGACAGCAGGACTCCGCCGGGCATCCGGGCGCCCAGCTTCCGGTACTCCTGCGGGTTTTTCAGGAAGTCGACGACGTCGCTCAGTTCCCCCGCCACCTCGTCGATGCCCGCGACGTCCTCGAAGGTGGTGCGCTTGGCGCCCTCCAGCTCCACCGGCTTGGGCGGCGCCTTGCGGCCGAGCCCGCCGACGCCGCCCATCCCCGCGCCCATGCGCCGGGCGACGAGGACCCACAGAAGGACGAGCAGGAGCATCGGGGCCAGGGAGAGCAGCAGATTGGCGAGGAAGCTGCGCTGCACGACAACCGGGGAGGCCGTGACGTTGACGTTCTGCTTGGTGAGGTTGGCCCACAGGTCGTCGTCGGCGAAGGCCGGGCGTTGGGTGACGAACTTGGTGTAGTCGCCCTCGCCGCCGTCCGGCACCGGCTGCTCGGCCTTCAGCTCGCCCTGGATGGCGTCGCCCTTGGAGTAGATCTTCGAGACGTTGCCGGCGGCGACCTGCTTGCTGAACTCGGTGTACGAGACCGTCGGCTCGTCGCCCCGGTTGAAGAAGGACAGCACCACGTTGGTGATCAGGTAGACGATCAGCGCGGCGAGGATGAGCCACCGCCAGCCGCCGGGCATCTTCTTCTTCTGCGGCGGACCGGGCGGGGCGCCTTCGGAGCGCCAGGGCGTATCGGCCCGGTCGCGCGGGGGCACGGGGGTGGGGGTGGGCACGGGGCCTCCTTCTGCCGTCCTCCCGGCCGACCATAAGGGATGAATCGTCCCCTTGCGTCCGGAAGAACGGGAAGGGCCCCGGCCGTATCCCCGGCCGGGGCCCTCCACGTCGCGCCGACTCCTGCGCGGACTACTTCATGAACTTCTTGAACTCGTCCGGGAGGTCGAACTCGTCGGCGGACCCGGACTGACCACCCGCGGGCAGCCCGAAGGGGTTGGCGGCGGCGGGCTCGACGGCCTGCGGGCCCGCCTCGCGCCGGGCGGCGGCCGCGGCCTCCTCTTCCCTGCGCTTCATCGGGTTACCGCTCTTGCGCTTGCCCTTGGCCTGCTTGACCTGCTTCTTCTGCCGGCCGGGGCCGCCACCCATGCCCGGAATGCCCGGCATCCCGGGCATCCCGCCGCCCTGGGCCATGCGGGACATCATCTTGCGGGCGTCGAAGAAGCGCTCGACCAGGCTCTTGACGGCGCTGACCTCGACACCGGAGCCCTTGGCGATACGGGCGCGGCGCGAGCCGTTGATGATGTGCGGGTCCTGGCGCTCGGCCGGGGTCATCGACTTGATGATCGCGGCGGTGCGGTCCACGTCGCGCTCGTCGATGTTGTTGATCTGGTCCTTGATCTGCCCCATGCCGGGCAGCATCCCGAGCAGCTTGGAGATGGAGCCCATCTTGCGGACCTGCTCCATCTGGGCCAGGAAGTCGTCGAGCGTGAACTCCTTGGGGCCCTTGGCGAGCTTGGCCGCCATCTTCTCGGCCTCGGCCTGCGAGAAGGTCTTCTCGGCCTGCTCGATGAGGGTGAGCATGTCACCCATGTCGAGGATCCGGCCCGCCATGCGGTCGGGGTGGAACGCGTCGAACTCGTCGAGCTTCTCGCCGTTCGAGGCGAACATGATCTGCTTGCCGGTGACGTGCGCGATGGAGAGCGCGGCACCGCCGCGGGCGTCGCCGTCGAGCTTGGAGAGCACGACGCCGTCGAAGCCGACGCCGTCGCGGAAGGCCTCGGCGGTGTTGACCGCGTCCTGGCCGATCATGGCGTCGACGACGAACAGGATCTCGTCGGGGCTGACGGCGTCGCGGATGTCCGCGGCCTGCTGCATCATGTCGGCGTCGATGCCGAGACGGCCGGCGGTGTCGACGATGACGATGTCGTGCTGCTTGGTGCGCGCGTACTCGATGGAGTCCTTCGCGACCTGGACCGGGTCGCCGACGCCGTTGCCGGGCTGCGGGCCGTAGAACGCGACGCCCGCGCGGTCGGCGACCACGGAGAGCTGGTTGACGGCGTTGGGGCGCTGGAGGTCGCACGCGACGAGGAGCGGGGTGTGGCCCTGCCCCTTGAGCCAGAGGCCGAGCTTTCCGGCGAGGGTGGTCTTGCCGGCACCCTGGAGACCGGCCAGCATGATCACGGTCGGCGCGGTCTTGGCGAAGCGCAGCCGCCGGGTCTCGCCGCCGAGGATCGTGACGAGCTCGTCGTTGACGATCTTGAGGACCTGCTGGCCCGGGTTCAGGGCCTTGCTGACCTCTTCGCCGCGAGCCCGTTCCTTGACGTTCGCGATGAAGGAGCGGACGACCGGGAGGGCGACGTCGGCCTCAAGGAGCGCGATACGGATTTCCCGGGCCGCGGAGTCGATGTCAGCCTCGGACAGCCGGCCTTTGCCGCGCAGGCCCTTGAAGGTATTCGCCAAGCGGTCGGAGAGCGTATCGAACACGGTGGTCGCGATTCCTCGGGTCGGGGGCGTGGTGGTCGTCCCCCAGGGTATCGGGCCGCGCCACGAGGTGGACCCGGCGGTCCGATCCCGGGCCCTTGGGCTCCGCCGGGCCGCCGCTGCGCGGGGCCTCTCCCCGCCCCGCCCTTTCTCCGTTTCTCCCCCAGCTACCGCTGGGAGGTGCCCCCAGGGCTCCGCCCGGACCCGCGCCTCAAACGCCGGCGGGGCTGGATTTGGCCGGCGTCAGCCTGCAAGTGCGCGCAGCGCAACCTTGCAGGGCAATTCCAGCCCCGCCGGCGTTTGAGGCGCGGGGGTTCGGGGGCGGAGCCCCCGACAGCGGCGCCGCAGGGCTACGACAGGGCCTCCTGCACCCCGACGGCAAGGGCGGCGGCCTCCCGGGGAGGCAGGGGTTTACCGTCGGCGTCGACGACGTACACGGTGTCCACCGCGTTGGCGCCCAGCGTCGAGACGTGCGCGCTGCGCACCCGGACCCCGGCCGATTCCAGCGCGCGCCCGATGCGGTGCAGCAGCCCGACCGCGTCCGGCGCCCGCACCTCCAGGACCGTGGCCAGGGAGGAGACGTCCGGGACCGCCGTGACCCGGGGCGGCGGCGGCACCACGCCCCGCCGGCGCGGGTACGCCGCCTCGCGGTCCGCCAGCTTCGCCGGGACGTCCAGCGAGCCGTCCAGCGCGCGGACCAGGTCCGTACGCAGCCGGGACCCCTCCGGCAGTGAGCCGTAGGCAGCGGCCACGCGCCAGCGCAGGACGAGGACCTCGCCCAGCCGGTCCGGGAGCTCCAGCGAGCGGAGGTCCGCGGCGCGGACCGTGAGCCGGTGCAGGGCCAGGACGCCCGCCATCGCGGGGAGGACCCCCGGCTGGTCCGGGACCGCGACGACCAGCTCCACCCCCACCGCGTCCTCCTCCTGGCGGGCGTGCAGCGCCAGCACCGGTTCCCCGGTGCGCAGCGCCTCGACCGCCAGGCGTTCCTCCTCGGTCGTCGGGACAGCGGGTTCGGCGGCCACCGGAGCCGCGCCCTGGAGCACCGACGCCACCCGGGACACCAGGTCCGCCACGAGCGACCCCCGCCACGCGCTCCACGCCGCCGGCCCGGTCGCCAGCGCGTCCGCCTCCGTCAGGGCGTGCAGCAGCTCCAGCGTGCCCGGCGAGCCCACCGCGTCCGCGACCGACCGCACGGTCGCCGGGTCGTCCAGGTCGCGCCGGGTCGCGGTGTCGATCAGCAGCAGGTGGTGGCGTACGAGCACGCCCAGGGCGGCGACGTCCTCCGCGTCGAAGCCCATGCGTACCGCCATGTCGCGCGCGATGGTCTCGCCCGCCGCCGAGTGGTCCCCGGGCCAGCCCTTGCCGATGTCGTGCAGCAGGGCGGCCACCAGCAGCAGGTCCGGCCGGCCCACCCGCCGGGTCAGGGCCGAGGCCCGGACCGCCGTCTCCACCAGGTGCCGGTCCACCGTCCAGGTGTGCACCGGGTTGCGCTGCGGGCGGCACCGCACCCGTTCCCAGTCGGGCAGCAGCCGGGTGATCAGGCCCTCGGCCTCCAGCGCCTCCCACACCCCCACGGTCGGCTCCCCCGCGCCGAGCAGGGTCACCAGCTGCTCCCGTGCCTCCGCCGGCCACGGCACCGGGAGCGGCTTGGCCTGCGCCGCGAGCCTGCGTACGGCGTGCAGGGACACGGGAAGGCCCGCCTGCGCGGCCGCCGCGCCGAATCGGAGCGCGAGCACCGGATCCCGGTCGGGCCGCGCCGCCAGTGCCAGTACGGCCTCTCCGTCGGACTCCACGACCCCCTCGGCCAGCGGCGCCCGCTCGGCGGCCGCGGGTCCCCGGCCCCCCAGCAGCCCGCGCAGCCTCGGCCGCGCCGACCGGGCGCGCAGCACGCGCCCGACCTCCCGCCAGGTCACGTCACCGGCGTACGCGACCACCCGCGCGGCCTCGTACACCTCCCGCAGCAGCGCGTCGGCGTCGAGCAGCCCGAGCTGCGCGGCGACCTGGTCCTGCTCCTGGAGCGAGAGCCGGTCGGTCGCCCGGCCCGTCACCAGGTGCAGCGCGTCCCGCGCGTCCAGCAGCCGCCGACGGGCCTCGGCCAGGCCCTCGCGCGGGGCGTCGGCCAGCCAGGAGGCGGCGACGGCCCCCAGCGCGGTGATGTCCCGGAGCCCCCCGCGGGCCTCCTTGAGATCGGGTTCCAGCAGGAACCGGAGCTCTCCGGCCCGCTCGTGCCGCTCGCGGCACAGGGAGTGCAGGTGCGGGAGCCGCTTGGCGGCCTGGTTGCGCCAGTCGGCCAGTACGGAGGTCCGCAGGCCCGCCAGCAGCCCCGCGTCGCCCGCGACCGGCCGCGCGTCGAGTAGCCCGAGGTGCACCTTGAGGTCCTCGGCGGCGGTCTTGCGCGCCTCGGCCGGGGTCCGTACCGAGTGGTCCAGGGCCACCCCCAGGTCCCAGACGGGGTACCAGAGGCGGTCTGCCAGCGCGCTGAGCGCTCGCGGCTCGGCCTTCCCGTCGTGGAGCAGCAGCAGGTCGAGGTCGCTGCGCGGGGAGAGTTCGCCGCGCCCGTAGCCGCCGACGGCGACCAGGGCCGCGCCCCGTACGCCCGTTTCTCGTACGGCCGTCGCGAACAGCGCGCTCAGCCAGTCGTCGGTCAGCCCGGCCAGGGCGGAACGCCGCGAAGGCCCGGACCGCGACTCCTCCTGGAGGAGTCGCAGCCGGGCCGCGGCGTAACCGCTGGGTCCCGAGTCGGCCGGATCGGTCGGATCCGTGGTCGTGTTCTCGACGCTCGTCACCCAGGAGCTCCCGTCACCTAGAGCGCTTCAGCGCCGCGCTCGCCGGTGCGGACCCGGATGATCGAGTCCACGGGGACGCTCCACACCTTGCCGTCGCCGATCTTGCCCGTGTGGGCGGCGGAGACGATGACGTCCATCACGTCGTCGGCCGCGTCGTCCTCGACGACCACCTCGATGCGGATCTTCGGTACGAGGTCCACGGTGTACTCGGCGCCGCGGTAGACCTCGGTGTGGCCGCGCTGGCGGCCGTAGCCGCTGGCCTCGGTGACCGTGAGGCCCTGGACCCCGAACGTCTGCAGGGCGTCCTTGATCTCGTCCAGCCGGTGCGGCTTCACGATCGCGGTGATCAGCTTCATGCGTCAACCTTCTTGCTCGCGGCGGCGACGGGGACGGGGACGGCGGTGCTCCGCGAGGAGGCGCCGCCACCGGCTCCGCTGAAGTCGTAGGCGGTCTCGGCGTGCTCGACCTGGTCGATGCCGGAGACCTCGTCGTCCTCGGTGACCCGCATCCCGATCGTCTTGTCGAGGAGGAAGGCGAGCAGCGCGGACGCGACGAGAGAGTAGACGAGGACGGCGAAGACTCCGATGGCCTGCTTGCCGAGCTGCTCCAGTCCGCCGCCGTAGAAGAGGCCGGCCGCGTCGGACTGGACCCCGCCCGTGGCGAAGAAGCCGACGAGGAGGGAGCCGAGGACACCGCCGACGAGGTGGACGCCGACCACGTCGAGGGAGTCGTCGTAGCCGAACTTGTACTTGAGACCGACGGCCATGGCGCAGACGACGCCGGCGATGGCGCCGATGGCGATCGCGCCGAGCGGGGAGCAGGAGCCGCCGGAGGGGGTGATGGCGACGAGGCCCGCGACCGCGCCGGAGGCGGCGCCGAGCGTGGTGAAGGAGCCGTGGCGGAGCTTCTCGTAGCCGAGCCAGGCGAGCATGGCGGCGGCGGGGGCGACCTGGGTGTTGACGAACATGACCGCGCCGACGCCGTCGTCGTTGCCGAGCCAGGAGCCCGCGTTGAATCCGAACCAGCCGAACCAGAGGAGACCGGCGCCGAGCATCACGAGCGGGAGGCTGTGCGGGCGCATCGGGTCCTTCTTGAAGCCGACGCGCTTGCCGATGACGAGGATCACGCCGAGGGCGGCGGCGCCGGCGTTGATGTGGACGGCCGTACCGCCGGCGAAGTCGATGACGCCGAGCTCGAAGAGCCAGCCGCCGGCGCCCCAGACCCAGTGGGCGACGGGGAAGTAGACGACGGTGACCCAGAGGGCGGTGAACAGGGCCCAGGCGCTGAATTTGACGCGGTCGGCGAGGGCGCCGCTGATCAGGGCCGGGGTGATGACGGCGAACATCAGCTGGAAGACGGCGAAGACGTACACCGGGATGGTGTAGCCGTCCCAGAGCTCGGTGATGCCGATGCCGCTGAGGCCGACGTAGTCGGAGGACCAGCCGATCAGCGAGCCGGTGTCGGTGCCGAAGGCGAGGCTGAATCCGTAGAGGACCCAGAGGATCGTGACGATCCCGAGGCTGATGAAACTCATCATCAGCATGTTGAGGCTGCTCTTGACGCGGACCATGCCTCCGTAGAAGAAGGCGAGTCCCGGGGTCATCAGCATGACCAGGGCGGAGCAGATGAGCATGAACCCGGTGTTCGCGGCAGACAGCGTCGGGGCTTCTGCAGCGAGGGTCGTGATGGCTGATGCCATCGGCGTCTCCTCGTCGTCGGTACGTTCGCGTGCGGGCGATCGTGGATACCTGAGCGGCGCAAGGCGTAAGGCCTGGGGGTGTGGCCTGGGGGCTGGCCGGTTATTGGCCCTGAGATTCGCGCAGGCCGGTTTCCGGCGGCGCCGCTGGGTGTTTCGCGCCGATGACGAAGAGGTCGGGAGTGTTACACGTCCATGAACGGGTCGGTCGTCAGCCGGCCGCGGCGGTGACCCGAGGAGACCTGGCTGGGGGAGCCTGATCGGGCTTCACGGGGTCACTGCCGCGGCCGGGGCTTTGGGGCGGCCGCCTGGGCCGTCAGACGGCCTCGGCGGCTTCGGGGAGCCGGGAGGCGAGGTGGTCGGTCAGCCGGACCACCTCGGCGACGTCGCCGTACTCACGGGCGGCGGTGTCCACGGTCTTGCGCAGCCGGGTGTTCACCCGTTCGGACCGCACTTTTCCAGCCACGTCGAGGGCGCGTCCCACGAGGACCGCGGCCTGCTCGGGCTCGCGCTGGAGCAGGTGGACGGTGGCCATGCCGATGAGGTTGAGCGCGTAGGAACGCTGGTGCTCCTCGTCCTTCTCGAAGAGTTCGACCGCCCGCTCCATGACGGGTTCGGCGAGCGAGGCGTACGTGGGGCTGCGCCCGGCGACGTAGGCCAGATCCCGGTACGAGTGCGAGTTCTCGCCGTTGAGTTCGGCCTCGGAGAAGAACCGGATCCAGTCGGGTTCGGGCTCGCTCCCGAACCCCACGTCGGAGAAGGTGTCCTCGGCCATCCGGACGGCTCGCTTGCAGCGGCTGGGCTGGCCCATGTTGGCGTACGCGCGGGCCTCCATCGCATACAGCATGGCCTGGGTGCGCGGTCCGGCGCAGTCGCGACTGCCGTACTGCGCCAGGTGGATGAGCTCCAGGGCGTCCTCGGGACGGCCGAGGTGGATCATCTGGCGGCTCATGCTGGAGAGGATGTACGAGCCGAGCGGCTTGTCCCCGCCCTCCTTGGCGGCGTGCAGCGCGAGGACGAAGTACTTCTGCGCGGTGGGATGCAGGCCGATGTCGTAGCTCATCCAGCCGGCCAGTTCGGCGAGTTCGGCGGCGACCTTGAACAGCCGCTTCATGACGGGGGCCGGATGGTTCTCCTGGAGCAGGTCGGTGACCTCGTGCAGCTGCCCCACGACGGCCTTGCGGCGCAGCCCTCCCCCGCACTGGGCGTCCCACTGGCGGAACATGGCGGTGGTGGCTTCGAGGAGGGCGAGCTCGGGTTCCGACAGCCGGGGCGGCCGCTGCCCGGCGACCATGCCCGCCGGCCCGCCCTCGGTACGCGATCCGGGGTCGGCGGCCGGGACCGGGACGAGCCAGCGCTGCATGGGCTCGATGAGGGCGGGGCCGGCGGAGAGGGCGAGCGAGGTCCCGAGGAACCCGCGACGGGCGAGCATCAGGTCGCTGCGGGAGAACTCGCCGAGCAGCTCGACGGTCTGCGGACCGGCCCAGGGCAGGTCCACCCCGGAGACCGAGGGGGTCTGGTGGGCGGTGCGCAGCCCGAGCTGCTCGATGGCGACGACGGAGCCGAAGCGCTCGGAGAAGAGCTCGGAGAGGATCCGCGGGACGGGCTCGCGGGGCTGTTCGCCGTCGAGCCAGCGGCGCACGCGCGAGGTGTCCGTGCTGATGTGGTGCGCGCCCATCTGGCGGGCCCGGCGGTTGACCTGGCGGGCGAGTTCGCCCTTGGACCAGCCGCTGCGCACGAACCACGAGGTCAGCTGCTCATTGCGGACAGCGGTTGCCGACGGCACTTCTGACTCAGGCGACACTTCGGACTCCGTACCCGTTCCGCTTGCGCCGTTGCCGCTCACTGGAACGCCCCCATCCGCTCAGCCTCTTCCACACGAAACCCTGGCGGGGTCGGCAGGCGCCGCCACGGACCTTCACAAGTCCTCCACACATTGCCTCCGGCATACCCACGGTCGGGTGTGCCGCGCGGGGCTCGTGCACCGAAAGTAATCCTACGATCACCCCCACGGCGAGGCCGATCCCTGAAACGCCACCATTCGCCACCCCTTCGAATGAACAAGCCACCGATCAGGCGCGATTCACTTGACACCAAGGCGAAACGGATCGGTTGGACAGGAGTGCGCCGGGGCGCGCGCGGCGACGAGTGCGCCGGGCGGACACGGCTCGGCACGCGGCCCTCAACCGGTCAGGCCTACGTCGTAACCACCGGCGCGTCCGACCCGTTGGAGGGGGCATGGGCATGGGCTTCACGATCGGCGGCAGTCGCAGCACCAGGGAATTCCGTTCCGGCACTCGGCGCCGCGGCCGCACGTCGGAGTGCACCGCGGTGGCGGAGTACACCGGGCTGTGGGGCTGGGAGGCGGTCCCCGGCGCCCGGGCCGCGGCCCCCGCACGCGACTGCTCCTGCGGTCATACGAATTGCCTCGCGCCGGGGGCGCATCCGCTGGACTTCGCCCCGACCGTCAAGGCCGGCGCCACCCTGGACGAGGTCACCGAGGCCTGGGGCGAGTACCCCGGCGCGGCGGTCCTGCTCCCCGTGGGCCGCTCCTTCGACGTCATCGAGGTCTCCGAGGAGGCCGGGCGCCGGGCGCTGGTACGGCTGGAGCGGATGGGCCTGCCGCTCGGTCCGGTCACCGCGACCCCGGACGGCCGTGCCCAGTTCTTCGTGGCCCCGGGCGCCGCGGCCGAGCTGCCTCAGCTCCTCTACCGGATGGGCTGGGACGACGCGGACCTCGACCTGCGCGCCCTGGGCCTCGGCGCCTTCCTCACCGCGCCGCCGTCCGACTTCGCCGGGCTCGGGCCCGTCAGCTGGCTGCGGCCGCCGGCACTGGACTCCGCGGGCGACCCGCCGCAGGCCCGGCTGCTGCTGGGCACGCTCGCGTACCTCTGCCACCGCTTCCGCCGCTAGCCGCCCTGTTCCACAGCCCCCGTAAGCCAGTGCCCCCGCGTCCGGTCGGATGCGGGGGCACTGGCTTACGGGGGCTGCTGCGCGGCAGCGCGCTCAGTCGCCGATCAGGGCGTCCACGAACGCCTCCGGCTCGAACGGGGCCAGGTCGTCCGCGCCCTCGCCCAGTCCGACCAGCTTGACCGGGACGCCCAGCTCGCGCTGGACGGCGACGACGATGCCGCCCTTGGCGGTGCCGTCGAGCTTGGTCAGCACGATGCCCGTGATGTCCACGACCTCGGCGAACACGCGGGCCTGGGTCAGGCCGTTCTGCCCGGTGGTGGCGTCCAGGACCAGCAGGATCTCGTCCAGCGGGCCGTGCTTCTCCACGACGCGCTTGACCTTGCCGAGCTCGTCCATGAGGCCGGTCTTGGTGTGCAGGCGGCCGGCGGTGTCGATGAGCACCACGTCGGCGCCCTCGGCGATGCCCTCCTTGACCGCGTCGTAGGCGATCGAGGCCGGGTCGCCGCCCTCGGGTCCGCGCACGGTGCGCGCGCCGACCCGCTCGCCCCAGGTCTGGAGCTGGTCGGCGGCGGCGGCGCGGAAGGTGTCGGCCGCGCCGAGCACCACGCTGCGGCCGTCGGCGACGAGCACGCGGGCCAGCTTGCCGGTGGTGGTGGTCTTGCCGGTGCCGTTGACGCCGACGACCAGCACGATCCCCGGGGTGTCGGTGCCGCTCTCGGTCTTCACCGCGCGGTCGAAGTCCGTGCCGACCAGGGTCAGCAGCTCCTCCTTCAGCAGGGCGCGCAGGTCCGCCGGGGTGCGGGTGCCGAGCACCTTGACCCGGTCGCGGAGCCGGTCCACCAGCTCCTGGGTCGGCGCGACACCGACGTCGGCGATGAGGAGGGTCTCCTCGATCTCCTCCCAGGTGTCCTCGTCGAGGTGCTCGCGGGAGAGCAGGGTGAGCAGCCCCTTGCCGAGCGAGTTCTGCGACCGGGCGAGGCGGGCGCGCAGCCGGACGAGCCGGCCGGCGGTGGGCTCGGGCACCTCGATCTCGGGTGCGGCGGGAGCTTCCGGCTCGATGACTGGCGCCTCGACCGGTTCCGCGACCTCCGCCTCGGGGAGGGCGACCTCCTCGATCGTGCGGCGCGGCTCTTCAAGGGTCGGTGCGGCGTCCTCCCCCACCTGCGGTTCGGCGGGCGGGGCAGTGATGGTCGGCGAGCTCGACGGCGCCGTGGGCGGCAGCTGCTTCTTCTTGCGGCTGCTGACCACGAGCCCGCTGATCACGCCGACCGCGACCAGGGCGATGACTACAGCGAGAATGAGGATTTCCATAGCCGCTCCAGTATGCGCGACCTCGGGGAACGCACTCCGCTTTCCGAGCGGGCTGTCTGTCGTGGCCCCCTGCTGTGGGCCGCGACAGCCCGTGATGCGTGAGCCAGCTCACCGGCCGGGGCCTACGCGGTCCTGCCGCGTGCGGCGGCCCGGAACGCGGAGCCTGTGCCCGCACCCGCGCCCGCGCCCTGCCGGATCCCTGTCCAACTGACGCTACGTCAGCTAACGTCCCCCTTCGCCCGCCCACCCCATCCGGCGAAGGGGGACTCCTCCATGCCCATCACCGTGGCCCGGTTCAATCTCGTCGACCCGAACGGCACCCCCGAGACCCTCTCCGCCCGCTACAGGGCCGCGCTGGAGATGGCGAAGTACGCCGACGACCGCGGCATCGACACCATCCAGACGGAGGAGCACCACGGGACCGCGAACAACTGGCTGCCCTCGCCGTTCGCCTTCGCCGGCGCCGTCTTCGGCGCCACCCGCCGGATCGCGGTCACCGTCTCGGCGATCATCGGGCCGCTGTACGACCCGCTGAAGGTCGCCGAGGACATCGCCGTCCTCGATCTGCTGAGCGGCGGCCGCCTCGTCACGGTCGCCGGCATCGGCTACCGGCCCGAGGAGTACGAGCAGCACGGCGTGGAGTGGGGCCGGCGCGGCAGGCTCCAGGACGAGCTGCTGGAGACCCTGCTGAAGGCGTGGACCGGCGAGCCCTTCGCGTTCCGCGGCCGTACGGTACGGGTCACCCCGGCCCCGTTCACCCGGCCGCACCCGCTGCTGCTGGTCGGCGGCAGTTCGCGGGCGGCGGCCCGGCGTGCCGCCCGGCTCGGGCTGCCGTTCTTCCCCAGCGCGCACCTGCCCGAGCTGGAGGCGTACTACCGGGCGAGGCTCGCGGAGTACGGCACGGCGGGCTTCTGCATGATGCCGGCGGCCGAGACGCCGCTGCTGCACATCGCGCAGGACCCGGACCGGGTCTGGGCCGAGCACGGCGAACGGTTCCTGCACGAGGCCGCGATGTACGCGTCCTGGCAGTCCAAGGACATCCGCAGCGCCGTACGGTCGGCCGCGCGCTCGGTGGCGGAGCTGCGCGCCGAGGGCGTGTACCGGGTTCTGACACCGGAGGAGGCGCTCACGTACGCCCGCGGCGCGGGCGAGGCCGGCAATCTGGTCCTGCACCCGCTGTGCGGCGGGATGCCGATCGACGAGGGCTGGCGCAGCCTCCAGCTGCTGTGCGAACAGGTACTGCCCCGGCTCGGCGGCGCGAACGCCTGAGAACCGGGGCAGTACCCGCTGCGAGAGGAGAAGGGGTGATGGCGGGGGTGGTTACCCCATCTCCTCCAACGCCTTGCCCTTGGTCTCCGGCACCCACTTGAGGATGAACGGGATCGAGAGCACGGCGAAGCCCGTGTAGATGACGTACGCGCCGGACAGGTTCCAGTCCGACAGTGTCGGGAACGTGACGGTGATGACCCAGTTGGCGATCCACTGGGCCGCGGCGGCGACGCCGAGCGCCGCCGCGCGGATGCGGTTCGGGAACATCTCGCCGAGCAGCACCCAGACCACCACGCCCCAGGACAGGGCGAAGAAGAGCACGAAGGAGTGCGCGGCGATCAGCGCGACCGTGCCCTGGGTGTCGGGCATGGAGATGTTGTCGCCGGTGCCCTGCTTGTAGGAGAAGGCCCAGGCGCAGACGCCGAGGGAGACGGCCATGCCCACCGAGCCGATGAGCGCGAGCGGCTTGCGGCCGAGCCGGTCCACGAAGATCATCGCGATCACCGTGCCGATGATGTTGATGATCGACGTGGTGAAGGAGTAGAGGAACGAGCTGGTGGGGTCGACGCCGACGGACTGCCACAGCGAGGAGCTGTAGTAGAAGATCACGTTGATGCCGACGAGCTGCTGGAAGACCGAGAGGCCGATGCCGACCCAGACGATGGGCAGCAGGCCGAAGCGGCCGCCGAGCAGGTCCCTGAAGGTGGACTTGTGCTCGGAGCGCATGGCGGTTTCGATCTCGGCGACGCGCACGTTCAGGTCGATCTTGGAGCCCTCGACCTCGGCCAGCACCTTCTTGGCCTGGTCGGTACGGCCGACCGAGACCAGGAAGCGCGGGGACTCCGGGATGACGAAGGACATCAGCCCGTAGAGCACGGCCGGGACGACCATGACGCCCAGCATCCACTGCCAGGCCTCGAAGCCGCCGATCTCGCCGCGCTGGTCGCCGTCGGCGAGGTTCAGGATGCCCCAGTTGACGAGCTGCGAGACGGCGATGCCGATGACGATCGCGGCCTGCTGGAACGAGGCGAGCCGGCCGCGGTACGCGGCCGGGGACACCTCGGCGATGTAGGCGGGGCCGATGACGGAGGCCATGCCGATGCCGAAGCCGCCGATGACACGCCACATGGCGAGGTCCCAGAGGGTGAAGGGGAGGGCCGAGCCGAGCGCGCTCGCCGTGAACAGCACGGCGGCGATCTGCATGCAGCGGATGCGGCCGATCCGGTCGGCGATCCGCCCGGCGGTGGCGGCGCCGAGCGCGCAGCCGATCAGCGCGGCGGCGATCACCTGGGCGAGGACCTCGGAGCCGACGTCGAACCGGTCCCGGATCGCGACGACGGCGCCGTTGATGACGGAGCTGTCGTAGCCGAAGAGGAAGCCGCCCATCGCCGCGGCGGCCGCGATGAAGATGACGTGCCCGAGGTGTTCCGGGCGGGCCGCGCGGCCGCCGCCCGGATCCGATGCCTGCGTGGTGCTGCTGGTCAAGGTCTGCTCCGTGGGGGGTTCGTCCGTCCTCCCAGTGGCGCACAGTTCAAGATCGGGCACCACCCGAAGGCGGGAGACAGCGGAGCCGAGCCTATGCGTTCATTTCCTGAAGTCAAGACGGGGCGTTAACTTCGCTTGAACGGGAAATCGGGCGTGATGGGTTAACTTCTTGAAGCTGGGGGCCCGGGTGTGGGGCCGGGGCCAGGGCCTAGCGCAGGCGCTGGCTGATGACCTTGGAGACGCCGTCTCCCTGCATCGAGACGCCGTAGAGCGCGTCGGCGACCTCCATCGTCCGCTTCTGGTGCGTGATGACGATCAGCTGCGAGCTCTCCTGGAGCTCCTCCATGATCCGGATCAGCCGTTGCAGGTTGGTGTCGTCGAGCGCGGCCTCGACCTCGTCCATCACGTAGAACGGGCTGGGCCGGGCCTTGAAGATGGACACCAGCAGGGCGACGGCGGTCAGCGAGCGCTCGCCGCCCGAGAGCAGCGACAGCCGCTTGACCTTCTTGCCGGGCGGACGGGCCTCCACGTCCACGCCGGTGGCCAGCATGTTGTCCGGGTCCGTGAGGATCAGCCGGCCCTCGCCGCCGGGGAACAGCCGCGAGAACACGCCCTCGAACTGCCGGGCCGTGTCCCGGTACGCCTCGGTGAAGACCTGCTCGACGCGCTGGTCGACCTCCTTCACCACCTGAAGGAGATCCGCGCGCGTCTTGCGCAGGTCTTCGAGCTGCTCGCTCAGGAACTGGTGCCGCTCCTCCAGCGCCGCGAACTCCTCCAGCGCGAGCGGGTTGACCTTGCCGAGCTGCTGGTACGCGCGCTCGGCCGTCTTGAGCCGCTTCTCCTGCTGGGCGCGGACGAAGGGGCCGGGCTGGTTGCGGGGGTGCTCCGGGTCCTCCGGCAGCTGCTCCCCCTCGGCGGGCAGGCTCGGCGGGACCGGCTGGTCGGGACCGTACTCGGCGACGAGCGCGCCGGCCTCGACGCCGAACTCCTCCAGCGCCCTGCCCTCCACCTGTTCGATCCGCAGCCGCTTCTCCGCGCCGAGCACCTCGCCGCGGTGTACGGAATCGGTGAGCTTGTCGAGCTCGCCCTTGAGGTCGCGGCCGCGGGTGCGGGCGCCGTCGAGCTCCCGCTCGCGCAGGGTCTTGGCGTACTCGGCGGCGGAACGCTCCTGCTCGGCCCGGCCGAGCGACACCTCGATGTGGGCCAGCAGCTGCCGGGCCCCGTCGGCGACGGCGCGGGCCACCTCCGCCTCGTACCGCAGCCGGGCCCGGCGACGCTCGGCGCGCGCCCGGGCCTCGCGCTCGGCACCGGCCGCGCGATCCAGCGCGTCGGCGCGGCCCGCCAGGCCCTTGACCCGCTCCTCGTGGGTCCTGAGCTGGAGCCGGGCCTCCATCTCGGTCTGCCGCGCGTTGGCCCCGTCGGCGGCGAGCCGGTCCCGTACGGACGTGTCCGGCTCCTCCTCCATCGGCATGTCCTCGGCGATCGCGAGCCGCTCGGCGCACTCCTCCACCTCGGCCAGCGCCTGCTCCAGCGCGTCCTGAGCCTTGGCCGCGGCCGCGGCGCCGCGCTCGGCCTCACCGGCTGCCCCCTTCGCCTGCCCCGCGAGCCGCCCGAGCTGCTGGGCGACCCCGGCCTTGGCCTGCTCCGCCGCCCGGCGCCGCCGCGCGAGTTCCTCCACGAGGGCCGCAGCCTCGACCCGCCGGGCCTCGGCGGCCAGCTTCCCGGCCGCCGACGTCTCGCACTGCTCGTCGAGCGCGGCCAGCTCGGCCGCGGCCTCGTCGACGGCGGCCCGCACCTCGATCAGGCTGGGCGCGCCGGCGGATCCGCCGTGCGCGAGGTGCGCTCCGAGGACATCCCCTTCGGCGGTCACCGCCACCAGGTCGGGCCGCGCGGCGACGAGCGCCGCCGCGTCGTCGAGGGTCCCGACGACGACGTAGTCCCGCAGCACCCACCCCACGGCGCGGACCACCGCGGCCTCCCCCTCCACCAGCTCCCCCGCGGGTACGCCGAGGGGGCGTGCGCCGGCCACCACACGGCCCGCGGCACCGGCCCCGTTGCCCGCCACAACCGCCGCGCCGTCCCCAGGACCCGGCGACCCGTGAGCGACCCGGCCGCTCTGCGCGAAACCGCCCCCCGGGCCCCCCGGGCCCGGTACCTGCCCCGCGACCCCAACCTCACCCGCCGGGGTGGCGGACGGCGCCGCAGCCGCGACGTCGGCTCCGTCCGGGGCCGGGCACGGAAGGGCGGCCCCCGCCGACGGTGCGGCCGCCGCCGCCTGGACGCCGGCTCCGCCCGGGAACGCCACCTGGACACGGGATCCGTCCACGGACGGGGCCTGCCCCACGAGAGCGGCCCCCGCCGAGGGGGCGGCCGCCGCCGGAACACCGGCTCGGTCCGGGGCCGGGGCCTGCCCCGGAAAGGCGTCCCCCGCCGACGGGGCAGCCGACGCCGACGGGGCGGACGGGGCCGCCGCGGGGGTGTCGGCTCGGTGCGGGGCCGGGGGCTGGGCCGGAAGGGCGGCCGCCGCCGACGGGGCCGTGGCGGGGGTGTCGGCTCGGTTCTGCGACGGGGGGTCGGGCGGCGGGGCGATCAGGAACGTGGCGCGGCCCGCGTCGGCGGAGCGCAGGTGGCGGATCGCCCCCACCGCGCCGCCCACGGAGGCGACGGCCACCGCGTCGGCGGCCGCCCCCAACGCCGCCGCCACCGCGACCTCGTGCCCCGCCGCCACCGACACCCGCTCCGCCGCCGGCCCCAGCAGGCCCGTGAACCGCTCCCGCGCCGCCAGCACCGCCCCGGTGCCGTCCTTGCGCCGTAGGCCCAGCGCCAGCGCGTCCCGCCGCGCCGACACCGCCGCCCGCGACCGCTCGGCCGCGGCCAGCCCGTCCCGCGCGGCCGACAGCTCGGCCTCCGCCGCCGCCAGGGCGGCCCGCGCCTGCTCGTACTCCCCTTCCACCGAGGGGTCGTCGAGTCCCCCGACCTCCTCCGCCAGCGCCTCGTACTCCGCCTGCGCGGCACCCGCCCGGGACTCCGCCCCGTCGCGCGCCGCCACCAGCCGGTCGATCTCCGCCTGCGCGGCGCCCGCCCGCGACCGGGCCGCGCCCAGCCGCCCCGTCAGCCGCGCCAGCCCCTCGCGCCGGTCCGCGATGGCCCGCGCCGCGTCCCTCAGCCGCCGTTCCTCCGCGGCCAGCGACCGCTCCAGCTCGGCCCGGTGCTCGACCGTGTCCTCCAGGGCCCGCGAGGCGGCCTCCAGAGCCGCCGTCAGCTCCGCCTCCTGCTCCCGGATCCGCGCGGCTTCCCGCCGCATGTCCTCCGGGTCGCGGCCGCGCCGCTCGTCCTCGACGGGAGCCGAGGCCGAGGTGACCCGCGCGTCCGCCAGCGACGTGGTCCCGCGGACCCGCTCGGCGAGCTGGGAGAGCTCGTACCAGGTCTGCTGGGCCCGGGCCAGCCGCGGCGCGAGTTCCCGTACGGCCGCCTCCAGCTCCGCCTCGCGCCGCAGCGCGGCCGCCAGCTCCGCCTCCGCCGACTCCTTGCGCTCCTTGAGCGCCGCCTCGTCGGCGATCTCCGCGTCGAGCGCGCCCCGCAGCGTCACGAGGTCGTCGGCGAGCAGGCGCAGGCGCGCGTCCCGCAGGTCCGCCTGGATCACGGCCGCCCGCCGGGCCACGGCCGCCTGCCGGCCCAGCGGCTTGAGCTGCCTGCGGAGCTCCTCCGTCAGGTCCTGCACGCGCGCGAGATTGGCCTGCATCGCGTCGAGCTTCCGCAGCGCCTTCTCTTTCCGCTTGCGGTGCTTCAGTACGCCGGCCGCCTCCTCGATGAACGCCCGGCGGCCCATCGGATCGGCGTGCAGGACGGAGTCCAACTGGCCCTGCCCGACAATGACGTGCATCTCGCGCCCGATGCCGGAGTCGGACAGCAGCTCCTGGATGTCGAGCAGGCGGCAGGTGTCACCGTTGATCTGGTACTCGCTGCTGCCCCCGCGGAACATGATCCGCGTGATGGTGACCTCGGCGTACTCGATCGGCAGCGCGCCGTCGGAGTTGTCGATGGTCAGGGACACCTCCGCCCGCCCGAGCGGCGGACGCCCGGTCGTGCCCGCGAAGATGACGTCCTCCATCTTCCCGCCGCGCAGGGACTTGGCCCCCTGTTCGCCCATGACCCAGGACAGCGCGTCCACCACATTGGACTTGCCCGAACCGTTCGGGCCCACGACGCACGTGATACCGGGCTCGAACCGCAGGGTCGTTGCAGAGGCGAAGGACTTGAAGCCGCGCAGGGTCAGGGACTTGAGGTGCACGCCGCCGGACTCTACCTTTCACGTTCCGTTTCGCCCATGAAGGTGCGGGGCACTTCAGACGCTAAAGGAATCACCACCCCCACCTGGCCCAACGCTCTTCGCATGGACCGGTGAAAGAAAGAAGGGACGCCGAGGCGTCCCTTGCAGATCTTGCAGATCTTGCGGGCCTGAAGTTGAGCGACGAGAAGCGCGGATCAGGTGAGCGCAGGCTCCGCCTGGGGTACGTCGATGCCGATGCTGTCCAGCAGCGAGTCTCCGTGCTGAGCGGCGGCCGCGTTCAGAGCGTCATTTTCGGACTGAATCCGTACGAGCTCGGACTCAAGGTCCTGGACGCGCTGCTGAAGCCGTCGCATCTCGGCGAGGAGTCGCGGATCGGAACCGCCGACGTAACCGAGAAGCGCCTTTGCCATGATGGATGGTCCTCCACACTGAGTGACCGACCGTAGCGGTGTGGGTCGTGAGGGAATCGCACCCGCGGATGTCCGGCAGCGACTGTCAGTCACTGCGCTTACTACTGCCAGCACTGCCAAACAGCTCAGGTGCGCGGGGCTTCCAGCGTCTCACCAAAAAGTTTGACGGTCAACACGATCACGCCCCGTATCGGCGGGCGGCCCGGCCCTCGCAAGGGGCGTGGAGATCAGCCTCAGCTCCGAGCCTTCCACGAATCGCACCCCGAGGCAACGCTTCGGGGATGAATGCGCAGATCCGACCGTGTGCGGACCATCCAGAGATCTGATCAGGGCATGATCAGTCGATTGATCACCGGATCGCGAACCCGTCATAGCCACCGCGCGGTGTCCCCCAGATCTCTGTCACTCCGTCCACCCTTCCGGGCGTGTCGGCGGAGCAGAGCCATTCGAGCAGCCGGTGGCAATTCTCACGTTGACCTTCGGCCACCACCTGCACTCGGCCGTCGTCGAGGTTGAGCGCGAAGCCGACGACGCCGCCGATCTCCAGGGCATTGGCCCTGGTGAACCAGCGGAAGCCCACTCCCTGTACACGGCCGCGTACCCATGCGGTCATGCGGACATCTGCATTCATGCGTGAACGCTAACGGGGCAAACGCTTTCCGGGCACATCACCCCCCGGGCCCCATGGGCTACAGTCGCGCTCCAATGAGCTCACCCGTTCGGGCGAGTAGTTGCTCTTGTTAGCAGTTGCTCATGTAAGCAGTTGTCCTCGTAAGGAAAGGCAAGCCGCCATGGGACGCCACCGCCTCCATGCCGCGCCGCGCCGCGGCGGTCGGCGCACCGCCGTGCGCAACGGTCTGCTCGGCGTCTCCGTGGCGGTGGCCCTCGGCACGGCGGCCGTCACCACCGGCCTGGTGCCGGTCGGCAGCGCCTTCCCCTATGTCGGCCCCGGCGCCGACACCACGGCGGAGGCCAAGAAGGACGCCCCGGCCGGGGCCAAGGTCTCCCTGAGCGCCAACGGCACGACGCAGCAGCAGGGCGGCCTCGCCAACCTGTCCGGCCGCGCCCCCTCCCCCGCCGGCTCGGCCACCGCCTCTCCGTCGGCCTCGGCGTCCCCCACGCCGTCGGCCTCGCCCTCGCCGTCCGCGACGCCCTCCCCCTCCGCCTCCACCAAGGCACCGTCGAAGGCGCCGGCGAAGGTTCCCACCAAGGCGCCCACCAAGGCCCCCGCCAAGGCGCCGACGAAGAGCGCCGCCCCGACGCCGGTGAAGCCGCCCGCGCCGACGCCCGATGACGGCCACTCCGCCGAGGAGGCCGCCGTACTCACCCTGGTGAACCAGGAGCGGGCCCAGGCCGGCTGCGGTCCGGTCCGGGCGAACCCGCCGCTCGCGGCGCTGGCCGGGGCGTTCAGCAACGACATGGCCGTACGGGGCTTCTTCGGCCACACCGACCCCGACGGGAACACCCCCTGGGCCCGCGCCGAGCAGGCCGGCATCTCGGGGCTCGGCGGCGAGAACATAGCCCGGGGCCAGGGTGACGCCCAGGCAGTGATGAATGCCTGGATGAACAGCCCGGGCCACAAGGCGAACATCCTCAACTGCGAGTTCCGCACCCTGGGCGTCGGCGTGTACGTCGCGTCCGGCGGCCCCTGGTGGACCCAGGACTTCGGCTTCTAAACCGTCCCGGTCGCCCGTGATCACTTACTCCGCCACAGCGCTCCCCCAGGGTGAGCGCTGTGGCGGAGTACGCTTTCGCCATGGAGACCCCTGTCAGCACCGAAGCCGCATCGGACGTGGCAGCCGCCGAGGCCGAGCTGCCGTTCGGCCTATTCGATGTATTCGCGCGCGCGTGCCCCTCCCGCGCGACCCTGGAGCACGTCACCGGCCGCTGGGGCAGCCTCACCGTGGGCGCCCTGCGTGAAGGCCCGTGCCGGTTCAACGAGCTGCGCCGCCGGGTGGACGGCGTGAGCGAGAAGATGCTCTCCCAGACCCTGCACGCCTTGGAGCGGGACGGCATCGTCAACCGCGAGGCCCAGCCGACGAACCCGCCGCGCGTCGACTACGAGCTGACCCCGCTGGGCCGCGAGGTCGCCGACCGGCTGCTCGCGCTGATCCACCTCCTGGAGAGCAGCATGGAGCAGGTGCTGACCGCCCGGCAGTCCTACGATGCCACCCGCGGCGGCCGCTGACAGCGCGGGCAGAAGTAGCTGGACCGGTTCATCCACGGCCGCCGCCGTATCGGCGTACCGCAGCGCCGGCAGGGCTCGTCCTCGCGCCCGTAGGCGTCAAGCGAGCGGTCGAAGTACCCGGACTCCCCGTTCACATTGACGTAGAGACTGTCGAAACTGGTGCCGCCCACGGCCAGGGCGGCATGCAGCACGTCCCGGACATGGCCCAGGAGTTCCGCGCTCCGGGGGCGGGTGAGGGTGGCGGTGGGGCGCTCGTAGTGCAGCTTGGCGCGCCACAGCGCCTCGTCCGCGTAGATGTTGCCGACCCCGCTGATCAGGGACTGGTCCAGCAGGGCCCGCTTGACCGTGCTCCGCTTGGCGCGCAGGGCCAGGTGGTACGCCCCCTCGTCGAACAGCGGATCCAGGGGGTCCCGCGCGATGTGCGCGATGACGTCGGGCAGCCCGTCCGCGCTGTCGGGGACGGTCTCGTGCAGCGAGAGCCCGCCGAAGGTCCGCTGGTCGACGAACCGCAGCTCGGTCCCGGCGGTGTCGCGGAACCGCACCCGGATCCGCAGGTGCTTCTCGTCGGCCACGCCCTCCGGCTGCACCAGGAGCTGTCCGCTCATCCCGAGGTGCCCGAGCACCGACAGGTCGCGTCCTTCCAGGGGCAGCCACAGGTACTTCCCCCGCCGCCGCGGCACCCCGATGGTCTCCCCGGCGAGCCGCGCCGCGAAATCGGCGCCGCCGCCCGGGTGCCGGCGTACGGCCCGCGGGTGCAGCACCTCGACCGCCTCGACGGTCCGGCCGGCCACCCAGCGCTCCAAGCCGCGCCGGACGACTTCGACTTCGGGCAGCTCGGGCACGGCATTCCTCCGGGGTAACCACATTCACGCTCTCCGGCGAGCCTACCGGCCGACCCCGGAGACGGGTCCGCCCGCCCCTGCGAGGCAGGGGCGGGCGGGGATGTCCCGAAGGAAGGGGTCAGGCCTGCGGCGTCGGGTCGACGGGCATCGGCGCCCCGCCGTCCTCGGCCGGAGCGGGCTCCGGAGTCGGAGCCTGAGCGGCGGCGGCCGAGGCCGCCGCGATCCGCTCGTCCGCGGCGGCACGGATCCCGCGCCACGCGGACTCCGCCGCCTGCTGTTCCGCTTCCTTCTTGCTGCGGCCGGTGCCGGTGCCGTACGAGACACCACCGACGCGGGCGGCAGCGGTGAAGGTCTTCTCGTGGTCCGGTCCGGTCTCGGTGACCAGATATTCCGGTACGCCAAGGCCTTCGGCCGCCGTGAGCTCCTGGAGACTGGTTTTCCAGTCCAGGCCGGCCCCGAGGTTGGAGGACTTCTCGATGAGCGGGTCGAAGAGCCGGTGCACCAGCTCCGAGGCCGCGTCGAGGCCCTGATCGAGGTAGACCGCGCCGATCACCGCTTCAAGGGTGTCGGCGAGGATGGAGGCCTTGTCCCGGCCGCCCGTGCCCTCTTCGCCCCGGCCGAGCCGGATGAAGGAGCCGAGGTCGAGGCCGCGCCCGACCTCCGCAAGTGCGCGTGAGTTGACCACAGCGGCCCGCAGTTTGGCCAGCTGGCCTTCCGGCAGGTCCGGATGGGTCGTGTACAGCGTGTCCGTGACCACCAGGCCCAGCACGGAGTCCCCGAGGAACTCCAGCCGTTCGTTGGTGGGCAGACCGCCGTTCTCGTACGCGTACGAGCGGTGGGTCAGCGCACGCACCAGAAGGGCGGACTCGAGTTGGTACCCGAGCCGCCCTTCCAGAAGCGTGTGGGACGAGGCCGCGTTGTTACTGTCTGCCTGCTTCTCAGCGTTGGACAGCTCAGACATTGCGCCTCTCACCAGCCGCTCAGACCTCGAGGACCTGGCGCTTGTTGTAGGTGCCGCAGCTCGGGCACGCAATGTGCTGGAGCTTCGGCTCCTGGCAACGCTCGCACGAAACCAGGTTGGGGACCGCAGCCTTCCACTGCGACCGGCGGTGGCGCGTGTTGCTGCGCGACATCTTCCGCTTCGGAACAGCCACGGCTACTTCTCCTGCTTCTCGGCGGCGTCGCTCTGAACGTCGTCAGATGCAGTACCGCTCATGTTGTCCTTCTCGTCGTCCTGATCGGTCACGACGAGTTCCTGCAATGCCGCCCAACGGATGTCGACGGCGTCATGGTGGTGGTCCGGGTCGTCGTTCAGGCTGAGCCCGCAATCGGGGCACAGTCCGAGACAGTCCTCCCGGCACACCGGCTGCAGCGGCAGTGTGAGCACTACCACGTCGCGCAGCACGGGTTCGAGGTCGAACAAGCCGTCCTCAAGGTGAAGCGTGTCCTCGTCGTCCTCGGCGTCGTCGGCCGGTTCCGCGTGGGAGCGGCTCCGGTCGTCGGCGTCAGGGTACGAGAACATCTCCTGGAAGTCCGCCTTGAGCTCGCGCTCCACGGACTCCAGACACCTTACGCACTCCCCTGTGGCCGATCCACGGACGGTGCCTGTGACAAGCACCCCTTCCATGACCGACTCCATACGGAGGCTGAGCTTCAACGGGGCGCCTTCCGGAACCCCGATGACGCCGGCGAGACCGAGGTCCGCCGGTGCCGCGATCTCACGGGACAGCCGCTGCATGGCACCAGGACGCCGACCCAGCTCGTGCGTGTCGAACACGAGAGGGTTGCGGTGGTCGAGGCGGGTATTCAGGGCCGTTCCTGCTTTCACAGATCGCTGAAGATCAAAGATGCCGCCGCTCAAGGGCAGCATGGATCGCGGCGCATACGCGCGACCGAACAGCCAGGATACCCGGCGCTTCGCTCTGAGCCCAATCGGGCCTAGCGGCCCTGTTCGTACTGGCGCAGCTGGTCAAGATTGATCATGCTCGTGTCGAAGAAGCTGGTCTCGTCGAGCGCGGGCTGCGAAGCCTGGGGCTGCTGGTACGCCTCATACGGATCCGGCTGCTGCTGGTACGCGGAGTACGGGTCCTGCTGCTGCTGGTAGCCGGAGTAGGGGTCCTGGTAGGCGTAGCCGTCCTGCTGCTGGGGCTGCTGCTGGTAGGCATAGGCGTCGTACACCGGCTCCTGCTGCTGCGCCGGGATCTGCGCATGGACGTGGGCCGGCTCGGGTTCCGCCAGGCCCGCCAGGAAGTCCGCGTCGCTCGCCGAGCGGGACTGCTGCGGGCCCGCCGCGTCCTGGGCGGCCATGTGGGCGCCGAGGTCGTCCACGGGCGCCCGGCCCAGGAGCTTCTGGCGGCCCCGGCCGACGGCCTCCAAGGTCTTGGAGAGCACCGCCTCGAAGGTCGCCAGCTTGGTGTCCACGTACGCGTCCGCCTGCTGTCGCTGGACCTCCGGGTCGTGGCTGCGCTCGGGCGCCTCCGCGTCGGGGTAGCCCTGGTCGTCCAGGCCCTGGCCGCGGCCCAGCAGCTTCTCGCGGCCCCGGTCCACCGATCCGATGGTCTTGCTGAGGACGACCTCGAAGTTCGCCAGCTTGCTGTCCACGTAGTCGTCGGCCTCGGCGCGGATCTCCTCGGCCTCCCGGCGGGCCTCCGCCAGGATCCGGTCCGCCTCGTCCTGGGACCGGCGCGCGACCTCGGTGTCGGAGATGAGCGAGCCGCGCTGGGCGTGGGCCGAGTCGATGATCCGCTCCGCCTCCCGGCGGGCCTCCTCGACCATCTGCTCCCGGCCCCCGAGGAGCTCCTGGGCCTGGGCCAGCGAACCGGGCAGGGCCTGGCGTACTTCTTCGAGCTGGGCGAGCAGCTCCGCGCGGTTGATCACGCAGGAGGCCGACATGGGCATGGACCGGGCGCCGCCGACGGCCGCGACGATCTCGTCGAGCTTCTTCTGCACGTCCATGGGGGCTCGCACTCTCTCGGCCTCAGGGCGGTCCTGAGACGGACGGGACGACTGTAAGGCCACCGGGCGGGCACCCGACACCGACTGACGTTCCGTCAGGCCGTCACTTCTTCCGGAGCCGCTCGACGAGCGCCGCGTGCACGTGCGCCGGCAGCAGGTGGGCGACGTCTCCGCCCCAGGCCGCGACCTCCTTGACCAGGGAGGAGGACAGGAAGCTGTAGGTCGGATTGGTCGGCACGAACAGCGTTTCGACGCCCGACAGGCCCATGTTCATCTGGGCCATCTGGAGCTCGTAGTCGAAGTCGCTGACGGCGCGCAGGCCCTTGACGATGGCCGGGATGTCCCGCTGCTTGCAGAAGTCGACGAGCAGCCCGTGGAAGGCCTCGACCTCGACGTTGCCGTAGTCGGCGGTCGCTTCGCGGATCAGCTCGATCCGCTCCTCCACGGTGAACAGTCCCTGCTTGGACTGGTTGATCATCACGGCGACGTGGACGACGTCGTAGAGCCTGGAGGCCCGGCCGATGATGTCGAGGTGTCCGTTGGTGATGGGGTCGAATGACCCGGGACAGACGGCGCGGCGCAACTTGGGTCCCTCGCTCTCCGGGGCGGTCATCATGACTCTTCGCTGGTGAAGGCGGCGCGACCGTACCAAAGGGTGCCCTCGCCGTACTTCCGGGACCTGAGCGGCTCGAAGCCCTCCGGCCACGGGAACGCGCCGCTCCTCGTGCTGCGCTCCACGGTGACGAGCGCATCGTCCGTGAGCCAGCCATTGGCGCGGAGTGTGAGGAGGATCTCGCCAAGATCGTCGTGTTCGACGGCGTACGGCGGGTCCAGGAAGACGATGTCGTACGGCTCCCCGTGCGCCGGGACCGCCACGATCTGCTCGGCCTTGCCGGCCCGGAATTCGGCGCCCGGCAGGCCCAGCGCCGCGATGTTGTCCCGGATGGCCTTCACGGCCTTGGCCTCGGACTCCACCAGCAGGGTGTGGGCCGCGCCCCGGGACAGGGCCTCCAGGCCGACGGCGCCGGAGCCGCCGTACAGGTCGAGCACCCGGGAGCCCTGGACGCCGTGCAGCGACTCCCAGGTGGAGAAGAGGCCTTCGCGCATCCGGTCCGAGGTCGGGCGGGTGCCGGTGCCGGGCGGTACGGCCAGCCGTCGCCCGCCGGCGCTGCCGGCGATCACGCGGGTCATCTGGGGTCCTTCGGTGTGCGGGAGACGGGGGGATGGCGCGACTCCACGATATGCCGTGCCCGCCCGGACGCCCTCCCCCGGTTCAGCCCTTCTCCAGGTACTGCTCTCGCTCGGTGTCCAGCAGGGCGTCCAGCGCGGCCCTGAGGCCGGGCAGCCGCTCCAGCTCCGGGTCCTCGGCGACCACGCGGGTGGCCTCCTCCCGGGCCTGGGCGATGACCTCCTCGTCCTCGATGACCGCGAGCATGCGCAGCGAGGAGCGGACTCCCGACTGGGCCTGGCCCAGCACATCGCCCTCGCGGCGCTGCTCCAGGTCGATCCGGGAGAGCTCGAAGCCGTCCAGGGTGGCGGCGACGGCCGCGAGCCGGGCCCGGGCGGGGCTGGCCTCGTGCATCTCGCTGACCAGCAGGCACAGGCCCGGAGCGGAGCCCCGGCCGACGCGGCCGCGCAGCTGGTGGAGCTGGGAGACGCCGAACCGGTCCGCGTCCATGATCACCATGACGGTGGAGTTGGGGACGTTCACGCCGACCTCGATGACGGTCGTGGCGACGAGCACCTTGACCTCGCCGGCGGTGAACCGGCGCATGACGTCGTCCTTGTCGGCGGGGTCCATCCGGCCGTGCAGCACCTCGACGCGGAGCCCGGCCAGCGGCCCGCGCGACAGCTGCTCGGCGATCTCCAGCACGGCGAGCGGCGGCCGCTTCTCGCTCTCGTCCTCGGCGGTCTTCTTCTTGGGGTCGTCGGCCTCGTCCCCGATCCGGGGGCAGACCACGTACGCCTGGTGGCCGTTCTCCACCTCCTCGCGGACCCGCTCCCAGGCCCGGGCCAGGAAGTGCGGCTTGTCCTTGGCGGGCACCACGTGGGTGGCGATCGGGGAGCGGCCGGCCGGCAGCTGGTCCAGGACGGAGGTCTCCAGGTCGCCGAAGACGGTCATCGCGACCGTGCGCGGGATCGGCGTCGCCGTCATCACCAGCAGGTGCGGCGGCTGCTTCCCCTTGGACCGCAGGGCGTCGCGCTGCTCCACGCCGAAGCGGTGCTGCTCGTCCACGACGACCAGGCCGAGGTCATGGAACTGCACCTTGTCCTCGATCAGCGCGTGCGTGCCGATGACGATGCCGGCCTCGCCGGTGACCAGATCGAGCAGTGCCCGCCGGCGCGCGGGCACCCCCATGGAGCCGGTGAGCAGCACCACCTTGGTGCCCATGTCGGAGCCGCCGAGCATTCCCCCCTCGGCGAGCTCGCCCATCATCTCGGTGATGGAGCGGTGGTGCTGCTGGGCGAGCACCTCGGTGGGCGCGAGCATCGCGGCCTGCCCGCCCGCGTCCACGACGGCGAGCATGGCCCGCAGAGCCACCAGCGTCTTGCCCGAACCCACCTCGCCCTGGAGGAGGCGGTGCATGGGGTGCTCAGTGCCCAGGTCGTCGAAGATCTCCTTCGAGACGGTCTGCTGGCCCTCGGTGAGGGTGAAGGGCAGTGTGGCGTCGAAGGTGTCGAGCAGTCCGCCGGGGGTGGGGCGGCGGGGGACGGCGGGGAGCTGGGAGTCGGTGTGGCGGCGGCGGGCCAGGGCGACCTGGAGGACGAAGGCCTCGTCCCACTTCAGACGCCGGCGGGCGTCCTCGATGTCGGCCTTGGTGGCCGGGCGGTGGATCTTGAGCAGGGCCTCGGTGAGCGGGACCAGCGCCCGGTCCTCGCGCAGGGCGGGCGGCAGCGGGTCCACGGCCTCCCGGGCGCCGGGCAGCACCGCGTCCACACACTTGGAGATCTTCCAGGACTCCAGCTTCGCGCAGGCCGGGTAGATCGGGATGAGCTGGTTGGCAAAGGCGGTGGCGGCGTCCTGGTCGGAGGCGTCCGCGCTCAGCAGTTCGTAGGCCGGGTGGGCGAGCTGGAGCTTGCGGTTGAACATGCCCACCTTGCCCGCGAACATCGCGCGGGTGCCGGGCAGCAGGTCCTTGTGGGGCTTGTGGACTCCGGCCCCGAAGAACACCAGCTGGAGGCGGCCGCTGCCGTCGGTGATGGTGACTTCCAGGCGCTTGCCGCGACCGCCGTTGAAGGTGAGGATCCGGGCGTCGGCCACCTGCGCGACGACCGTCACGTGCTCGTCGAGCTGGTCGGCGAGCTCGGTCAGCGGGGTCAGCTCGCCGCGCTCCGCGTACCGCCTCGGGTAGTGGTGCAGCAGGTCCAGGGCCGTGTGCAGGCCGAGCTGCTCGGCCAGCACCTTGGCGGTGGCGGGGCCGAGCGTCTTCTTGAGGTCTTCGTCGAGCGCGGGCACGTGTTCCATTGCACACCATGCCGCTGACAACCCGGCTATTCGACCCCGATGAGGAGGGGTGCCGAGTACCGCCCGCCGCGATAGGTCACGGTGTCCACGGCCAGGTGCCCGTGCTGTACGTAGGCCTCCAGGCGCTCGGCGAGGGCGTCGGGCACCTCGGGTCCCAGGACCAGCGTGACGAGTTCGCCGCCGGAGCCGAGCATCCGCTCCAGGACCGCCTCGGCGGTCTCCGGCAGGCCCGCGCCGATCACGGCGACGTCGCCGTCGATGAGCCCGAGGACGTCCCCGGCCTGGCAGATGCCGGCGGAGGTGAAGGACTGGCGTTCGGCGACGGCCAGTTCCGCGTAGCGGGTGGCTCCCGCAGCGGCGGTCATGGCGACCACGTCCTCGTCGAAGCTGCCCTCCGGGTCGTGCACGGCGAGCGCGGCCAGCCCCTGGACGGCCGACCTGGTCGGGATCACGGCCACCCGCACGCCGTCGGCGCGGGCCTGTTCGGCGGCGGCCGCGGCGGCCGCCCGCCACTCGGCACCACCGGGCAGCAGCACCACCTCGCGGGCGTGGGCCCGCCGGATGGCGTCGACCAGCCCGGCGGCGGCCGGTGCCTCGCCGGGCCGGACGAGCACGGTGGTCGCGCCCGCCTCCGCGCACAGCCCGGCCAGCCCCTCGCCGGGGACGACCGCGACCACGGCCCGCTGGACGCGCTCCACCCGGCTCCGGCGCCGCTCGTCGCCGAAATGCGTGATGCGGATCCGGTACGGCCGTCCGGCGACCACCCCGGCCTCCACCGCCGCGCCGGGGTCGTCCACGTGGACGTGGACGTTCCACAGCCCGTCGCCGCCGACCACCACCAGGGAGTCGCCGAGTCCGTCGAGCCGGCTGCGCAGGGCCGCGACCGCCGGCTCGGAGGCCTCCAGCAGGTAGATCACCTCGTACGCGGGTCCGCCCCGCTCCTCGGCGCACGGCTCCGGCGGCAGCGGTACGGGCCCGGCCCGCCCGCGCACCGGCTCGCGGGCCGGCTGCTCTCCCGACAGCGCCTGCCACAGGGCCCCGAGGACGGCGACCACCCCGCAGCCCCCGGCGTCGACCACTCCGGCCCGGCCCAGCACGGCCAGCTGTCCCGGGGTCTCGGCCAGGGCCGCGCGGGCCCCTTCGTAGGCGGCCCGGGCCACGTCGGCGGCGGTTCCGTCAGCGGCCTGGGCGGCCTCCCCGGCGCGCGCCGCGGCGCTGGCGACGGTGAGCATCGTGCCCTCCACCGGGTGCGCGACGGCCTGGTACGCCTCCTCGGCGGCCCGGGTCAGGGCCTGCGCGAGCAGCCGGCCCGGGTCGGAGTCCCCGGGCTCGGCGTTCTCGGCGTCCTGAGCGTCCTCGGCGCCGAGGACGTCGGCCACCCCGCGCAGCAGCTGCGCGAGGATCGTCCCGGAGTTCCCCCGGGCCCCTATGAGGGCGCCGTGCGCGTAGGCCCGTACCGCTTGGGACAGGGAGGTGGCCGCGATCGCTTCCAGCGCGCGGTCCGCCGATTCGGCGGTCAGGTACAGGTTGGTGCCGGTGTCGGCGTCCGCGACCGGGTAGACGTTGATCGCGTCGATGTCCTCGCGGTCCCGGCCCAGCGCGGCCAGGGCCAGCGAGCTCCAGGTGCGCACCGCTTCGGCGTCGAGCTCGTCGGCGGGCTGCGGCTGAGGCGCGTGCGGCACCGGGCGTTCCTCCTTGTGCGGGCCAGGGTTCACCGCAGGGTAACGAAGGCCGGCGGCCGGCCCGGGACCCCGGGGCGGAGCCGACGGCGAACATGGTAGTTTTCTTGGACCGAAGCAGTCGTTGTATGCTGCTCAGGTTGCCCGTCGAGAGTCGGGCCATCCGTCCGGCAAGCCACTTCAGATCTCTGATTCCGGTGCGCCGGATTTCACTGTAAGTGCATCTGAAGTCTTTGGAGTGACCTGTGGCTGCCAACTGCGACGTTTGCGCCAAGGGGCCGAGCTTCGGCAACAACATCTCCCACTCGCACCGCCGCACCTCGCGTCGCTGGAACCCGAACATCCAGCGCGTCCGTGCCGTGGTCAATGGGACGCCGAAGCGCCTCAACGCCTGCACCTCGTGCATCAAGGCCGGCAAGGTCTCGCGCTGACGCCTCCCGTCGTCGTAGCGCAGCCCTTTCCGGTTGCCCAGAAGGCCGGTCCACCTCGTGGACCGGCCTTTTGCTTTGCCTCAGCGCCACTGCCAGGCGTGGTCCACCGGCCCGATGCCGCCGCCCAGCGCGAAGCCGGCGGCGATGGCGCCCGTGACGTAGTCCTTGGCCGCCGCGACCGCCTCCGGGACCGGTAGCCCCTTCGCCAGGCCCGCCGCGATCGCGCTCGCCAGGGTGCAGCCCGTGCCGTGCGTGTGCCGGTTGCCGTGCCGGGGCGCGCGGAGCCAGCGCTCGTCGGCTCCGTCCGTGAGCAGGTCCACGGCCTCGTCCCCGTGCGCCGCGAGGTGGCCGCCCTTGATCAGCGCCCAGCGGGGCCCGTACCCGAGGATCGCGTCGGCGGCCCGCCGCATGTCGTCCTCGCTCTCCACGACCACGCCCGTGAGCTGCGCCACCTCGTCCAGGTTCGGCGTGGCCACGGTGGCCCGCGGCAGCAGCTCCGCCCGTACGGCTTCCAGCGCCGAGGCGGCGAGCAGCGCGTCCCCGTGCTTGGAGACGCCGACGGGGTCCACGACGGCCGGGGCCGCGGTGCCGGCCAGCAGTTCGGCCACCGTCTCCACGAGCACGGCGGAGGACAGCATCCCGGTCTTCACCGCCCCCACGCCGATGTCGTCCACCACGGCCCGGTACTGGCCCCTGACGGCCTCGGCGGGCAGCTCCCAGACGCCCTGCACCCCCAGCGAGTTCTGGGCGGTCACAGCGGTCACCACGCTCATTCCGTGCACGCCGAGCGCCAGCATCGTCTTGAGGTCGGCCTGGATGCCCGCGCCGCCGCCGGAGTCCGATCCGGCGACGGTCAGGCACAGCGGCGGGGCGGCGCTCATCGGGGGCTGTCCTCGGGGGCCGGTTCGCCGCCGAAGTGGTCCCAGCCGCCGGAGGTGTGCCAGGGCGCGCCGTCCACGGTCACCTGGGGCTGCGCCGACGGGTTCAGCACCTCTCCGATGACCTTCCAGCGGGCCGGCAGCTTCACGTCGGGCGGGAAGGTCGCCACGATGGCGTGGTCCTCTCCCCCGGTGAGCACCCACTGGAGCGGGTCCACGCCGACGGCCTGGCCGATGTCGTGCATCTGGGTCGGGATGTCCACGGCCGCCGAGCGCAGGTCGATCCGTACCTTGCTGGCCTCGGCGATGTGCCCGAGGTCCGCGATCAGGCCGTCGCTGACGTCCGTCATGGCGGTGGCGCCGAGTCCGGCGGCGGCGGGGCCGGCGTGGTACGGCGGCTCGGGGCGCCGGTGCGCCTCGACGAAGGCCCGCGGGGAGCGGAAGCCGCGCGAGAGCACGGCGAATCCGGCGGCGGACCAGCCGAGCCAGCCCGTGACGGCCACGACGTCGCCGGGCTGGGCGCCGGAGCGCAGCACGGGCTCGTGGTTGCGCAGGTCGCCGAGGGCGGTGATGGCGACGGTGATGGTGTCCCCGCGCACGACGTCACCGCCGACGACGGCCGCGCCGGCGACCTGGCACTCGTCGCGCAGGCCGTCCATCAGCTCGGTGGGCCAGGTGACCGGCAGCTCGGCCGGGACGACGAGGCCGAGCAGCAGCGCGGTCGGCACCGCGCCCATGGCGGCGATGTCGGCGAGGTTCTGCGCGGCGGCCTTGCGGCCGACGTCGTAGGCGGTGGACCAGTCACGGCGGAAGTGCCTGCCCTCCAGCAGGATGTCCGTGCTCGCCACGACCCGCCGGTCGGGGGCCGACACGACCGCGGCGTCGTCACCGGGTCCGAGTCGGACCGCCGGGGTGGTGGTGAGCCGTGAGGTGAGCTCTCGAATGAGCCCGAACTCCCCCAGCTCGCCCACAGTGCCCTTCATCGCTGTGCCCCTTCTTGCCCAGTCCGCTTGCGGTCGCGAGCCGTCACAGCTCTGGGTACCGTCAACAGATACGTCAACTTCTGGTCTCCGTACGCCCCGCTGTGCGTGGCGCCGGGCTCGCGGGTCTCCCCGCGGCGCTCGGCGACGCGGTACCGTGGCGTCCCTTCTTCCCCGGGCCCACCCGATCTCCCCGGGCCCACCCGAAGATTAGGGGAAATGATCCTCGTGGCCGCCCTGGAGGTTCCGTGGTACAGGCGTACATCCTTATCCAGACCGAGGTGGGCAAGGCGTCGTTCGTCGCCGAGTCCATCGGCCAGATTCCGGGGGTGATCCAGGCCGAGGACGTGACGGGCCCGTACGACGTGATCGTGCGCGCCCAGGCCGACACCGTCGATGAGCTCGGCCGCATGGTCGTGGCCAAGGTCCAGCAGGTGGAGGGGATCACCCGCACCTTGACCTGCCCGGTGGTCCATCTGTAGCCCCCGTCTACTCTTGGCCGGTGATGACCCACCACCGCCGGCCCCTCCGTCTGTCCGCCCTGCCCACCCTGGCGGCCGTACTGGCCGTCGCGGGCTGTACCCCGGGCGATTCCGAGGCCCGGGTGGATCCGCCGCCCACGCCGCCCGCCGACGTCGCGGGGCTCTGTGCGGCATTGCACGAGAAGCTCCCCGACACGGTGGCCGGCCTGGCGCGGACCCGGACCGAACCGGCGTCCGATCTGACCGCCGCGTGGGGCGGCTCGGCGATCGTACTGCGGTGCGGTATCCCCAGGCCCCCCGAGATGGCGGATCCGAAGCAGGAGGGCGTCGAGGTCAACGGCGTCGGCTGGCTGCTGGAGAAGCTCCCCGACGGCTCCGGCGGTGCCGGCGGTGCCGTCGGAGGGTTTCGGTTCACCACCGGGCTGCGGCTGGCGTACACGGAGGTCCGGGTCGACAAGGAGCATGCCACGGATGCGGGGATGCTGGTCGGGCTCTCCGCGGCCGTGGCCGAGACCGTGCCCGTGGGCGTCTCGTCCTACTGAGACCCGCACTCCACAGCGACCGCCCGCCGGATTCCCCGGCGGGCGGTCGCTGTGTGTACGGGTGGACGCGCGGCTAGCGCAGCCCGGTGGGGCGGCGCAGGGCGGCCTGGATCAGGAGGTCCACCAGCTCCTGGTACTCGACGCCGGACTCCTGCCACATCCGCGGGTACATGGAGATCGGCGTGAAGCCGGGCATGGTGTTGATCTCGTTGATGACGAAGGTGCCGTCCTCGGTGAGGAAGAAGTCGGCACGCACCAGGCCCTCGCAGGACGCTGCCTCGAAGGCCTCGATCGCGAGCCGCCGCACCTCGGCGGTCTGCTCCGGGGTGAGCGGGGCGGGCACGATTCCGGAGGCGGAGTCGATGTACTTCGCCTCGAAGTCGTAGAAGTCGTGGCTGGAGACCGGCGGGATCTCGGCCGGGGCGCTCGCGCGCGGCCCGTCCTCGAATTCCAGCACGCCGCATTCGATCTCGCGGCCGCGCAGCAGCGCCTCCACGATGATCTTCGGGTCGTGGCGCTGGGCCTCGCGGATCGCCTCGTCCAGTCCGGAGGCGTCGTCGACCTTGGTGATGCCGATCGAGGAGCCGGCCCGGGCGGGCTTGACGAACAGCGGCCAGCCGTGCTCGGTGGCGAAGTCCAGGATCTTCGCCTTGGCGGCGTCCTGGTCGGCGCTCCACTCACGGGGGCGGATGGTCACGTACGGGCCGACGTTCAGCCCGAAGGACGTGAACACCCGCTTCATGTAGTCCTTGTCCTGGCCGACGGCCGAGGCGAGGACGCCCGAGCCGACGTACGGGATGCCGGCGAGCTCCAGCAGGCCCTGGAGGGTGCCGTCCTCGCCGTACGGGCCGTGCAGCACGGGGAAGACGACGTCCACCTCGCCCAGGGCCTTGGGAACGGCGCCCGGCTCGGTGTAGACGACCTCGCGGCTGGCGGGGTCCACCGAGAGCACGACGGCGCCGTCCTCGGAGTCGGCCAGGTCGGCGACGTTGGGGAGCTTCCGGTCGGAGATGGCCATCCGGGACGGCTCGTCGGCGGTCAGCGCCCATCGGCCGTCGGTGGTGATGCCGATGGGCAGCACCTCGTACTTGGACCGGTCGATGGAGCGCAGCACGGCGCCCGCGGTGACGACCGAGATGGCGTGTTCCGAGCTGCGGCCGCCGAACACGACGGCCACACGGGGCTTGCGGCCCTGCTGCTCAGGGGTCTGGGGGAGGTTCTCGCTGCTCATATCGCCACGAGGGTACCCGCTCGGACGTCCGGAAAGGAGTCAGCGGCGTTCCGGTTTGGCGCTGCGTCCCATCAGTTCCTTGAGCGCGACCAGCGGGGGCTTGCCGTGGTGGACGATGTCGACGACGGTGTCGGTGATCGGCATGTCCACCCCGTGCCGGCGGGCCAGATCGGCCACGGACTGGCAGGACTTGACCCCCTCGGCGGTCTGCTTGGTGACCGCGATGGTCTCCTCCAGGGTCATCCCGCGGCCCAGGTTGGTGCCGAAGGTGTGGTTCCGGGAGAGCGGCGAGGAGCAGGTGGCGACGAGGTCGCCGAGGCCCGCGAGGCCGGAGAAGGTGAGCGGGTCGGCGCCCATCGCGAGGCCCAGGCGGGTCGCTTCGGCGAGTCCTCGGGTGATGAGCGAGCCCTTGGTGTTGTCGCCGAGGCCCATGCCGTCCGCGATGCCGACGGCGAGGCCGATGACGTTCTTGACGGCGCCGCCGAGTTCGCAGCCGATGACGTCGGTGCTCGTGTACGGGCGGAAGTACGGGGTGTGGCAGGCGGCCTGGAGGCGCCGGGCCACGGACTCGTCCACGCAGGCGACGACGGAGGCGGCGGGCTGCCGGGCGACGATCTCGCGGGCGAGGTTGGGGCCGGTGACGACGGCGACCCGCTCGGCGGGGACCTTGGCCACCTCCTCGATGACCTCGCTCATCCGCTTGGCGGTGCCGAGCTCGATGCCCTTCATCAGGGAGACGAGCACGGTGTCGGCGGGCAGCAGCGGGGCCCATTCGGCGAGGTTGCCGCGCAGGGTCTGGGAGGGGATGGCGAGGACCGCGAAATCGGCGCCGCGCGCGGCCTCGGCCGCGTCGGTGGTGGCCCGCATGTTCGCGGGGAGTTCGACGCCGGGGAAGTAGTCCGGGTTGGTCCGGCCGGTGTTGATGGCGTCGACCAGCTGCTGCCGGCGGCCCCACAGGGTCACCTCGCAGCCCGCGTCGGCGAGCACCATGCCGAAGGCCGTGCCCCAGGAGCCGGTTCCGTAGACGGCTGCCTTCACGGGACGTGTCACTTGTGGTCCTCCCCCGCGGCCTTGTGCCGCTGTTCCGCCCTGGCCTTGCGATGGTCGTACGGCTGCTCGGGGGCCCGCTCGCCGCGCAGCTGCTCCAGGAGCTCCGTGATGGCCGCCATGATGACCTCGGTGGCGTCCTTGAGCACGTCCGGGGTGGGTTCCCGGTCGTAGAACTCGGAGAGGTCCACGGGCGGTCCGGCCATCACCTGGAGGGTCTTGCGCGGGAACAGCCGGAGCTTGTCCTCCTTGGCGTAGGGCGGCATCGCGTGGTTCGCGCCCCACTGGGCCACGGGAATGACGGGCGCCTTGGTCATCAGCGCGACACGGGCGGCGCCGGTCTTGCCTGCCATCGGCCACATGTCGGGGTCCCGCGTGAGGGTGCCTTCCGGGTAAAAGGCCACGCATTCGCCCCTCTCGATGGCGTCCACGGCGGCCCGGAATGCGTCCAGGGCGTTGGTGGTCTCCCGGTAGACGGGGATCTGCCCGGATCCGCGCAGGATCGAGCCGACGAAAGGCACCTTGAAGAGGGCCGCCTTCGCGAGCAATCGGGGCACCCGGCCGGTGTTGTACTGGAAGTGCGCGTAGGACAGCGGGTCCAGATACGAGTTGTGATTGACGGCGGTGATAAATCCGCCCTCGGCCGGAATGTGCTCCATTCCCCGCCAGTCCCGCTTGAAGAGCACTACCAGCGGCGGTTTCGCGATCACCGCTGCCAGGCGGTACCAGAAGCCGATTCTGCGGCGGGACACTCGGACACCTTCCTCTAGGACCGGTGCGGGAGCCTCCCAGCGGTGGCTGGGGAGAGGGGGCACCCGCGTCGGCCGGTCAAGTGTGGCCCCCGGTTCCGGTCTCTGTCGAGAACACCGTACGCCCCGCTCGGGACACCGAAGCCCCGGGTGTCCCGGGGGAAGGCGACAATGGGCCGAGGCATGACCCGGCCATGACCCGGCCATGGTCTACGGGGGCGCGCGAGCGCGCCGGAGGGGAAGGAGTCGGCCACGAGCACCGCATGGAGCCTGGTGGTCCCGCTGAAGCCCTTGGCCGTGGGGAAGAGCCGTCTCGCGGCGGCGGTGGGCTCGTCCCGCCCGGGGCTCGCGCTGGCGTTCGCGCAGGACACCGTGGCAGGCGCCCTGGCCTGCGCGGCCGTCGCCGATGTGGTGGTCGTCACGGACGACGCCCTGGCCGGACCGGAACTGGCCCGCCTCGGCGCCCGGATCGTCGCGGACAGCCCCGGTGCCGGTCTCAACGCGGCGCTGGTCCACGGGGCGCGGGCGATACGGGCGGGCCGGCCGGGTTCGCCGGTCGCCGCCATGAACGCGGATCTGCCGGCACTGCGGCCGCCGGAATTGCTACGCGTGCTCGAAACCGCTTCGGCATTTCCGCGGGCATTTCTGGCGGATGCGGCGGGAATCGGGACGACCTTGCTTTCCGCTGCTCCGGACGTGGAATTGGCACCCGCGTTCGGCGGCCCGTCGCGGGCGCGGCATTCCGCTTCGGGGGCGGTGGAAATGGCCCTGGCGGGCGTCGACAGCGTGCGCCGCGACGTGGACACGGCGGCGGATCTGCGGACCGCCCTCGCCCTCGGTGTGGGGTGGCACACGGCCCGATACAGTGCCCGTATGCAGGCGACCGCGTATACGTACGACTCCCAGACCCGCAGCGGCAGTGTGCTGCTGGACGACGGCACTCCGGTGCCCTTCGAGGCCCCGGCGTTCGACGCGGGCGGCCTGCGACTGCTGCGCCCCGGACAGCGGGTCCGGATCGAGACGGACGGCGAGGGAGCGAGTCTGCGGATCACCCTGATCACCCTGCAGACCTTCTGAGCTTCTGAGCTTCTGAGCTGCGAAGACAGTCCAGGACAGCACCGCGGGCCGGCTTCCCCACCCAAGGGGAAGCCGGCCCGGCGTGTGTGACGGTCGGCCCTTACTTCTTGCGGGCCGTGGTCTTCTTCGCGGTGGTCTTGCGCGCCGTCGCCTTCTTGGTGGCGGGCGCCGTGGTCTTCGCGGTGGCCTTCTTGGCCGCCGGAGCGGTCTTCGTGGCCGCGGCCTTCTTCGCGGTGGCCGCGGCCTTCTTGACGGTGGCCTTCTTCGCCGCCGGCGCTGCCTTCTTCGCCACCGCGGTCTTCGCGGTCGTCTTCTTCGCGGCGGCGGTGGTCTTCTTGGCGACGGCCTTCTTCGCGACCGCGGTCTTCGCCGCCGCCTTCTTGGCGGTGACGGCCTTCTTGGCCGCGGCCTTCTTGACCGTCACGGCAGCGCCTCCGGTGAGGCTGCCCTTGGGGGCCTTCTTCACCGACACCTCGCCGCCCTTGGGGAGCTTCTTGGTGCCGCTGACCAGGTCCTTGAAGCCCTGGCCCGCACGGAATCGGGGGACCGAGGTCTTCTTGACCCGGACGCGCTCACCGGTCTGCGGGTTGCGGGCGTAACGGGCCGGGCGGTCGACCTTCTCGAACGAGCCGAAGCCCGTGACCGAGACCCGGTCGCCCGCGACGGTCGCGCGGACGATGGCGTCGAGTACCGCGTCGACGGCGTCCGCGGCCTGCTGGCGGCCGCCCAGCTTGTCGGCAATCGCTTCTACGAGCTGCGCCTTGTTCACGTCTTCCCCTTCGGAGACTTCGCCAGAACGAATGTGTTCAAGCTTATTTCGCACGTTAGGCGGATATATACCGCAAATCAAACACGAAACGGGCTAATCACCCTAGTGCCGCAACGATGTAGGCCGTTACGGAGTTCCTTCGCATCAGTCGCCTTCAGGGAATCGACCCTCGTCGAGGTCCTTCATCAACCTGTCCAGGCGCCTTGCCGCATCGGCGAGATCATGCTTCGCCGCGGCCGTGACGACCAACAGCTTCCGGGACAGCGCCATCCTTACGCCCTCCGGGACTTGCAGCGTGCGCACCCTTGCGTGTGCTTCTTTCAATCGGTTCGCGACGAGTTCGTAGAGCTCAAGTTGACTGTCGCGTTCCATGCACAGATTGTGCCATCTGGGGCGAGTTGTCGCCTCACGGGGCCCCAACACACGGCTGTGCCCCCCGCCGGAAGGCGAGGGGCACAGTGTTGTCGTCGCGATCACCCAAGGGCGAATAAGCGCTGATCAGGCCGGAATCAGGCCCGAATCGTGCGCGGCTTGTAGGTGGGTCGGGTGCTTTCGTAGGTGGCGATGTCCGCTTCGTTCTGAAGGGTGAGCGAGATGTCGTCCAGCCCCTCCAGCAGACGCCAACGGGCATTGTCGTCGAGCTCGAACTCCGCCTCGACGCCCTCCGCTCGGACCTGCCGGGCGACCAGGTCCACCGTGATCTCGGCGGTCGGGTCGGCCTCGGTCAGCTCCCACAGCCGCTCGACCGTCTCCTGCGGCAGGACCACGGTCAGCAGCCCGTTCTTCAGCGAGTTGCCGCGGAAGATGTCGGCGAACCGGGAGGAGATGACCGTCTTGAAGCCGAAGTTCTGCAGGGCCCATACGGCGTGCTCACGCGAGGAACCGGTACCGAAATCGGGGCCGGCGACCAGCACGGTCGCGCCCTCGCGCTCCGGGCGGTTCGTGACGAACTCCGGGTCCTTGCGCCAGGCCTCGAAGAGCCCGTCCTCGAAGCCGTCGCGGGTGATCTTCTTCAGCCAGTGGGCCGGGATGATCTGGTCGGTGTCGACGTTGCCGCGGCGCAGCGGGACGGCCCGGCCGGTGTGGGTGGTGAAGGCTTCCATGGTTCAGACTCCTGCGGGGGCGTTGACGGCCGACGATCCTGACAGGTCGGCGGGCGAGGCCAGATGGCCCAGCACCGCGGTGGCCGCGGCCACCTGCGGCGAGACCAGGTGGGTGCGCCCGCCCTTGCCCTGGCGGCCCTCGAAGTTGCGGTTGGAGGTGGACGCGGAGCGCTCACCGGGCGCCAGTTGGTCGGGGTTCATGCCCAGACACATCGAGCAGCCCGCGTGCCGCCATTCGGCGCCGGCCTCCTTGAAGACCGTGTCCAGGCCCTCTTCCACGGCCTGGAGCGCGACGCGGACCGAGCCCGGGACGACCAGCATCCGTACGCCGTCGGCGACTTTGCGGCCCTCGATGATCCCGGCGACGGCGCGCAGGTCCTCGATGCGGCCGTTGGTGCAGGAACCTACGAAGACGGTGTCGACCCTGATGTCGCGCAGCGGCTGTCCGGCCGTCAACCCCATGTATTCCAGGGCCTTTTCGGCGGCGAGACGCTCCGAAGCGTCCTCGTACGAAGCCGGGTCGGGGACGTTGGCCGACAGCGGCGCGCCCTGGCCCGGGTTGGTGCCCCAGGTGACGAACGGGGACAGCGTGGTGCCGTCGATGACGACCTCGGCGTCGAAGACCGCGTCGTCGTCGGAGCGCAGCGTCTTCCAGTACGCGACCGCCGCGTCCCACTCCTCACCCGTGGGGGCGTGGTCGCGGCCCTCCAGGTAGTCGAAGGTGGTCTGGTCGGGGGCGATCATGCCCGCGCGGGCACCGGCCTCGATCGACATGTTGCAGATGGTCATGCGGGCTTCCATCGACAGCTTCTCGACGGCCTCGCCGCGGTACTCCAGGATGTAGCCCTGGCCGCCGCCGGTACCGATCTTGGCGATGATCGCCAGGATCAGGTCCTTGGCGGTGACGCCCTCGGCCAGCGCGCCGGTGACGGTGATCGCCATCGTCTTCGGACGGGCCAGCGGCAGCGTCTGGGTGGCCAGCACGTGCTCGACCTGGCTGGTGCCGATGCCGAAGGCCAGCGCGCCGAAGGCGCCGTGCGTGGAGGTGTGCGAGTCACCGCAGACCACGGTGGTGCCGGGCTGGGTCAGACCCAGCTGCGGTCCCACGACGTGGACGACGCCCTGCTCGACGTCGCCCAGCGAGTGCAGGCGTACGCCGAACTCGGCGCAGTTCTTGCGCAGCGTCTCCAGCTGGGCCCGGGAGACCGGGTCCGCGATCGGCTTGTCGATGTCGAGGGTGGGGGTGTTGTGGTCCTCGGTCGCGATGGTGAGGTCCAGGCGACGGACCTTGCGGCCGGCCTGCCGCAGGCCCTCGAAGGCCTGGGGGCTGGTCACCTCGTGCAGCAGGTGCAGATCGATGAAGAGGAGGTCGGGCTCGCCCTCGGCGCGCCGGACGACATGGTCGTCCCAGACCTTCTCCGCGAGTGTCCTACCCATCGCTTTCCCTCCGGCTGACCGTCTCGGACCCAGTGGTTCGTGGACCCGTACATACAGACTCGCTGGTTCTTGGAAAAATTGAACTTGCGTTTCACAGTGTGAGACGCGAATATCGTTTCATGGACAACTCTAGCGGCGTCGGCGTTCTCGACAAGGCAGCTCTGGTATTGAGCGCACTGGAGTCCGGTCCGGCCACCCTCGCCGGGCTGGTCGCGGCGACAGGGCTCGCACGACCCACGGCACATCGCCTTGCCGTGGCACTGGAACACCACCGGATGGTGGCGAGGGACATGCAGGGCCGGTTCATCCTCGGCCCGCGGCTGGCAGAGCTTGCCGCCGCGGCCGGCGAGGACCGCCTGCTGGCCACGGCCGGACCGGTGCTCACCCACCTCCGTGACGTGACCGGCGAGAGCGCGCAGCTCTACCGGCGTCAGGGCGATATGCGTATCTGCGTGGCGGCCGCCGAGCGGCTGTCGGGTCTGCGGGACACCGTCCCGGTGGGCTCCACGCTCCCCATGAAGGCCGGCTCGGCCGCGCAGATCCTGATGGCCTGGGAGGAGCCCGAGCGGCTCCACCGGGGCCTACAGGGCGCGCGTTTCACGGCGACGGCGCTCTCGGGCGTACGGCGTCGCGGCTGGGCGCAGTCGATCGGCGAGCGGGAGCCCGGCGTGGCCTCCGTCTCGGCGCCGGTGCGCGGGCCGTCGAACCGCGTCGTGGCCTCCGTGTCGGTCTCCGGGCCGATCGAGCGCCTGACCCGCCACCCGGGCCGGATGCACGCCCAGGCCGTGATCGACGCGGCCGCCCGCCTCACGGAGGCCCTGCGCCGCTCCGGCTGACCCGCCCGTTCCCTTCCCACCCGCACACCCCCGGGCCCGGGGGCGCGTTCGACGCCGCACACGTCCGAACACGCGCCTCCGGGCCCGCACTTGTGCGTGCGTACGGGCAAAGCGAAGAGGCCTTCCGCGATGATCGCGAAAGGCCTCTTCCGTGCGTACCCCCGACCGGATTCGAACCGGCGCTACCGCCTTGAGAGGGCGGCGTGCTAGGCCGCTACACAACGGGGGCTAGCTGTTACTGCGGTACTACGCTGGGCTACCAGGACTCGAACCTAGAATAAGGGAACCAGAAACCCTCGTGTTGCCAATTACACTATAGCCCAATGGTCTAGACCAGCTAGACACAGTACCCCCGACCGGATTCGAACCGGCGCTACCGCCTTGAGAGGGCGGCGTGCTAGGCCGCTACACAACGGGGGCCCTAGCGATCCTGCATCGAGACGTCGAGGTGCGACCTGGAGATCTCGCGGGAAGGATCTGTACCCCCGACCGGATTCGAACCGGCGCTACCGCCTTGAGAGGGCGGCGTGCTAGGCCGCTACACAACGGGGGCAAAGCACTGCGTTACTTCTGCACTGCGCTGGGCTACCAGGACTCGAACCTAGAATAAGGGAACCAGAAACCCTCGTGTTGCCAATTACACTATAGCCCACCAAAACGCAAGCCCTTGAGGGACTTTGTTTGGTTAGCGCCCCCGTGTCCGGCCTCTCGGCCCGCTCCGGCGGCGCAGAAAGAACATTACCGGATGCCTGACCGTGCTCCAAAACGGGTATCCCGTGCCAGCAGCTCCGGGAGCTGGGCGAGCCCGGCGATCCGGTGCACACCGGAGGGAGCTGCTCCGCGCCCTCCCTCGCGGTCGAGCCAGAACGCCGTGAGCCCCGCGTCGCGGGCGCCGCGGGCGTCGATCTCCGGCTGGTCCCCCACGTACGCCACCTCGCCAGGCGGCAGCCCGAGCGCCCCGCACGCGGCGAGGAAGGCCTCGGCCTCGGGCTTGCTGAAGCCCAGCTCGGCGGCGCAGACCAGCACCTCGAAGCGCTCGCGCAGCCCGAGCGCCCGCAGCTTGGGGTCCTGGTTGGCCACGGAGGAGTTGGAGAGCACCCCGTGCCGGTATCCGGCCGCCAGGGCGTCCAGTACGGGCACCACGTCGGGGAACACCGCCCAGGCGGCCCGGTAGTGCGCGACGTACCGCCCGAACCAGTCCTCGGCCTCGTCGTCGCTCAGCCGCGGCGCCCCGAGGAAGTCCCGGACCCGGTCCCGGCGCTGGCCCTCGAAGGTGACCTCCCCGGCGCCGAAACGCGCCCAGTGCCGGTCGGTGAGCCGGCGCCACAGGGAGAGCGCCTCGGCCGGGGACCCGTACCGCTCCGCCAGCCCCTCCTCGGCCAGGTGCCGCGCCAGCCCGGCCCGGTCGGCCCCGGTGTAGTCGAACAGGGTGTCGTCGATGTCCCACAGCACGGCGCGGATCGGCATGGGCCGAGCCTACGCCGCGGGGACGCCCTGGACGGGCATGACGACGAAGTCGGCGCCGGCCATGCCGAAGGGGCGGCAGCCGGTCGGCTGCCGCCCCTTCGGGGGGTGCGGGTCAGGCGGCGAGCTTCGCCAGGGCCGCTTCGATGCGGGCCAGGGAGCGCTCCTTGCCCAGGATCTGCAGGGACTCGAAGAGCGGCAGGCCCACCGTACGGCCGGTGACGGCCACGCGGACCGGGGCCTGGGCCTTGCCGAGCTTGAGGCCGTGGGCCTCGCCGGCGGTGAGGACGGCCTGCTTGAGGGACTCGGGGTCGCTCCAGTCGGCGCCGGCGAGGTGCTCGCGGGCCGTCGTCAGGAGGGCCGCCGGGTCGCCCTTCATGGCCTTGTCCCAGGACGCCTGGTCCTCGACCGGCTCCTTGCGGAACAGGAAGTCCACGTTGGCGGTGATGTCCGACAGGACGGTCACGCGGGTCTGGGCGTACGGCGCGATGGCCGCCCAGGCCTCGGGGTCGAAGTCCTCCGGCTCCCAGTTGGCGTGCGGGGCCCGGAGCCACGGCGTGCAGGCGTCCGCGAAGGCCTTCGGGTCCAGCAGGCGGATGTGGTCGGCGTTGATCGCCTCCGCCTTCTTGATGTCGAAGCGCGCCGGGTTCGCGTTGACGTCCGGGATGTCGAACTTCGCCACCATCTCCTCGATCGAGAAGATGTCCCGGTCGTGGGAGAAGGACCAGCCGAGCAGCGAAAGGTAGTTCAGCAGGCCCTCGGGGAGGAAGCCGCGCTCGCGGTACAGATTGAGCGAGGACTCGGGGTCGCGCTTGGAGAGCTTCTTGTTGCCCTCGCCCATCACGTACGGCAGGTGGCCGAACTGCGGGACGTCCGTGGCGATGCCGAGTTCCATCAGCGCCTTGTAGAGCGCGATCTGACGCGGGGTGGAGGACAGCAGGTCCTCGCCGCGCAGCACGTGCGTGATCTGCATCAGCGCGTCGTCGACCGGGTTGACCAGCGTATACAGGGGGGCGCCGTTGGCCCGCAGGATGCCGAAGTCCGGCACGTTCTCCGGGGTGAAGGTCAGCTCGCCGCGGACCAGGTCCGTGAAGGTGATCGGCTCGTCGGGCATCCGGAAGCGGACGATCGAGGGGCGGTGCTCGCCCTGGAACGCCTCCAGCTGCACCTGGGTCAGCTCGCGGCAGTGGCCGTCGTAACCGGAGGGCTTGCCGGCCGCGCGGGCGGCGGCGCGGCGCGCGTCCAGCTCCTCGGTGGTGCAGTAGCAGTCGTACGCGTAACCGCCGTCGCGCAGCCGCTGGGCGACGTCCGCGTAGATGTCCATGCGCTGGGACTGGCGGTACGGGGCGTACGGGCCGCCGACCTCGGGGCCCTCGTCCCAGGTGAAGCCGAGCCAGCGCAGCGAATCGAGCAGCTGCTCGTACGACTCCTCGGAGTCACGGGCCGCGTCGGTGTCCTCGATGCGGAAGACGAACGTACCGCCGTGGTGGCGGGCGAACGCCCAGTTGAAGAGGGCGGTCCGGACCAGGCCCACGTGGGGGTTGCCGGTCGGGGAGGGACAGAAACGTACGCGGACGTTCGCGTTAGCCACGCTTGATCACCTTGTTGGTGAGAGTGCCGATGCCTTCGATGGTGACGGCGACCTCGTCGCCGACGTTGAGGGGGCCGACTCCGGCCGGGGTCCCCGTGAGGATGACGTCGCCCGGGAGCAGTGTCATGGCCTCGGTGATGTGGACGATCAGGTCCTCGATGGAGCGGACCATGTCGCTGGTGCGGCCGAGCTGGCGCTGTTCGCCGTTGACCGTGCACTGGATGGTCAGGTCGCTCGGGTCCAGATCGGTCTCGATCCAGGGGCCCAGCGGGCAGGAGCTGTCGAAGCCCTTGGCGCGGGCCCACTGCTTCTCGCGCTGCTGGACGTCGCGCGCGGTGACGTCGTTGGCGCAGGTGTAGCCGAGGATCACGTCCTTGACGCGCTCCTTGGGGACCTCGCGGCACATGCGGCCGATGACCACGGCGAGCTCCGCCTCGTGGTGGAGGTCCTGGGAGAAGGAGGGGTACGTGATCGGGTCACCCGAGCCGACCACCGAGGTGGAGGGCTTGAAGAAGGTGATGGGCGGCTCGGGACGGCCTTGGTCGTCAACGATGGCGTGGCCCAGCTCCGCCACGTGCTCCGCGTAGTTGCGGCCGATGGCCACGACCTTGTTCGGGAGCACGGGCGGCAGCAGCCGGACCTTGCTCAGCGGGACCTTCGTGCCGGACAGCTCGAAGTCCGCGAACGGGATGCCCTTGATGATGTCGAGAACGAGCTCGTCGGGGGCGGAGCCCTCGACCGCCCCGAACGCGACATTGCCGTCGATCGAGAACCTGGCGATGCGCACGTGTTGCGTCTGCCCCTCTGTATATCCGCTGGCTGGAATCTGCGGACTCCAGGCTAACGCGGTGGGCAGCGGCGCTTCGCGTTCCTTCGCGGAGGGTCTACCGCGCGGCGCTGGCGACCGGCGCGTCCATGAGGATGGTGCGGCGCGGGTTCGCGGTCTGGGCCGGCAGGTCGACGGTGTGCTCCTGAACCTCCACCGTCTGCAGCTCCTCGGCGTCCTTGAGGTGCATGAGGGTGGTGCGGCGCGGGTTGGCTATGTTGCGGAACATCATTGTCGTCTTCATCGGAGTTTCGGGCCCTCGGCTCGCTCGTCGGGGTGTCGGTTGTCGGTTCGCCAACCTTGTAAAGAGCAAGGCTAAACATGTGAATCAAGGACCGAACTGTGAAGTAATGGCCAGGGCCGTGTGAGTTTGCTCACCCACGGCCAGGCATTCCGGTCATAACGGACGGTCAATTTCACCCGAAGAAACGGACATTGCGCCACTGAATGCGGCATTCCGCTCCTGATCATCTCGACTGGGACACCTTGACAGCAGCACTGTTTGGATGGCGTAAGTCCGGTTCATCCCGAAAGGCCTTCCACGGCGCGTAGTCGGGCCGTCGCACAACGTGACCGACTCTCCAGGCCGACACGCGCACCTTGTTGGAGATCCGCCACTGTGCTGGAATTCGCGGGACCGCCGCGGGAATCAGCCGGCGCGCAGGTGGCGCGACTCAGCGCCGAGCGCGGTGGCAAGGAGAGGGAGACGCGCCGGTCACCGACGACCACCATGGGGCCGTTAGTGCCCCACGACTCGACACCGTCCCACCGGTCGCCCGGCGGGACGCCTGGTCCAGAGGTTGCGACGCTAGTGCAGGGACGATTCAAGAGGGATGGAATGGGGTCTCCCCAGGCCCGTCAGGGCCGAGGGGACGCCGCGGCGGAGCAAGAGCCGCGCGGCGGGACCGACCGTGGCTCATCGCCCCAGCACGCCCAGAACCGCGGGCCGGCTGCCGAAGGAGCGAGCCCCAACGCCTCCGCCATGGCGAAGGCCAAGGGACGCGGCAAGTCCAAGGGCACCTCGAAGGCCAAGGACAAGGTCAAGGACCAGTCCGCAGAGCTGGACGTGGCGATACCGAAGGCCCCCAGTGGGCCCGGTTCCCGTCTGGCCATGCAGAACTGGCGCATCAGCACGCGACTGGTGTCGCTGCTGACCCTGCCGGTCGTCGCGGCCACCACGCTCGGTGGCTTCCGCATCAACGACTCGCTCAACGACATCTCGCAGCTTGAGCACATGCAGCTGCTGACGACCATGACCCGGCAGGCCACCAACCTGGCCGCCATGCTCCAGGAGGAGCGGGACAAGACTGCGGGTCCGCTCTCGGCGACCGAGTCGGCCAAGGCCAACAGCATCGTCCAGGGCGTCCGCGACCAGACGGACGCGGCCGCCAAGTCCTTCGCCGCCGCGACCGACAAGGTCGACGGCGCGGAGGACAAGGACGAGACGCTCAAGTCGATCCGCAACAACATCCTGCAGATCGGCCGTCAGCTCACCGGCATCGAGGACATCCGCAAGAAGGCGTACCAGAACGGCGCCCAGCAGACCGTCACCGAGTACAACGCGCTGATCGTCTCGCTGCTCTCGCTCTCGCAGGACATGGCCCAGGCCACCTCGAACCCCGAGATGATCAAGCGTACCCGTGCCCTGGCGGCGTTCTCCTCCGCCAAGGAGTACGCCTCGATCCAGCGCGCGATCATCGCGGCGTCGCTCCCCGACCCCTCCGCCTCGACCAGCGTCGGCAAGCTCGAGGAGAACGACCGGCTGTACGCCCTCTCCGCGCTCCGCGGCGAGAGCCAGTCGAAGAAGACCTTCGAACTCGTCTACCAGGGCAAGCCCGAGGAGCTCCTCGCGGCACTCGGCGACAGCAACCCGGAGATCGGCACCGCCGACCACTACGCCCGCCGTGTCCTGAGCACCCAGGGTCAGTTCGTCAAGGAGAAGAACCGGTCCTGGCTGGACTGGTACGACGCCGACGACAACAAGATCCAGGCGATGAAGGTCATCGAGCTCACCCTGCTCGAAGACATGGAGCAGAAGGCCCGCGAGCTCAAGAACGAGTCGCAGCAGGACGCCATCATCAACGGTGCCCTGATCCTCCTCGTCCTCGGTGTCTCCCTCGTCGGCGCCTTCGTCATGGCCCGCTCCATGATCCGCTCGCTGCGCCGCCTCCAGGACACCGCCACCCGCGTCGCCCAGGACCGTCTGCCGGAGCTCGTCAAGCAGCTCTCCGAGTCCGACCCGCAGGACGTGGACACGTCCGTGGAGTCGGTCGGCCTGCACACCCGCGACGAGATCGGCCAGGTGGCCGCGGCCTTCGACGACGTGCACCGCGAGGCCGTCCGCCTCGCCGCCGAGCAGGCCCTCCTGCGAGGCAACGTCAACGCGATGTTCACCAACCTCTCGCGCCGTTCCCAGGGTCTGATCCAGCGCCAGCTCTCGCTCATCTCCGAGCTGGAGTCGCGTGAGGCCGACCCGGACCAGCTGTCCTCGCTCTTCAAGCTCGACCACCTCGCGACCCGTATGCGCCGGAACGGCGAAAACCTCCTCGTCCTCGCGGGCGAGGAGCCGGGCCGCCGGTGGACCCGCCCCGTCCCGCTCGTCGACGTGCTCCGCGCCGCCGCGTCCGAGGTGGAGCAGTACGAGCGCATCGAACTCGCGTCGGTGCCCGGCACCGACGTCGCCGGCCGCGTCGTCAACGACCTCGTGCACCTGCTCGCCGAGCTGCTGGAGAACGCCACCTCGTTCTCCTCCCCGCAGACCAAGGTCAAGGTCACCGGTCACGCGCTTCCCGACGGCCGTGTGCTCGTCGAGATCCACGACACCGGTATCGGCCTCTCCCCCGAGGACCTCGCCGCGATCAACGAGCGGCTCGCGTCGCCGCCGACCGTGGACGTCTCCGTATCCCGCCGCATGGGCCTGTTCGTGGTCGGCCGCCTGTCCCTGCGACACGGCATCCGCATCCAGCTGCGCCCGTCCGACTCGGGCGGTACTACGGCCCTCGTCATGCTCCCGGTGGACGTCGCCCAGGGCGGCAAGAAGCCGGGTCCGGTTCCGGGCCAGGGCGGCGCCGGTCCGCAGGGCGCCTCCTCGGCCCAGGGTTCCGTGCCCGGTGGAGGTGCGCGTCCCCCCGTGGGCGGTGCCCCGCAGCGCGGCCAGGTCTCCGGCGGCGGCCAGCGTGCGGCTCTGCCCCCGCGTGACGGTGGCCCCGGCCAGCGTCCGCAGGGCGGCCGGCCCCAGCAGCCGGGTGGTCCCTCCGCCCGGCCGCAGGGTGCGCCCGCCGCGCCCACGGGCCAGGGCCAGGGCCAGGGTGCCTTCGGTTCCGGTGCCCCGCTGGCCGGTCGCGGTCCGCAGGCCCGGCCTGCGGCGCCCGCTCCGGCGGCGCCCTCGGCTTCCGGCCCGGCCGGCTTCCCGCAGGGCAACGGTTTCGAGCGGCCGCAGCCCCCTCAGCAGCACCAGCAGCCGTCGGCGCCCGCCGCTCCGGCCCAGCGGGGCCCCCGCCCGCAGCTGCCGCCGCACGGTGGCGCACCGCGTCCGGAGCTCCCGGGTACGGGTACGCCCGCTGGGATCCCGCAGGCCACCAGCTGGGGCGCCGGCCAGGGCGGTCACGAGGTTCCGCGCGGCCACGACGAGCTGACGGGCCCCGGCTCGACGGCCGAGTTCGCCCGCCCGGACTTCAACGCCCCGCAGCCCCCGGCCCAGTACAACGGCGGTACGACCGGCCAGTTCGAGCGTCCCGACGTGCGCGGCGGCTCCCTGGGCCCGTCCGCCACCGGGCAGTTCGAGCGCCCGGACGTCCAGGCCACCCGGCCCGGCGGTCCCGGTGTCGGCGGCTTCGGCCGGCCGGGCCAGGCTCCGCAGTCGGGCGGGGCCTACGCCCCCGTACCCGCCTCGCGGCCCGAGCCCCCGCGGCTCCCGCAAGGCCACCAGCCGGAGGCGCTGCCGCCGGCCCAGGGCCAGGGCGAGGCGCGCAGCCCCATCTTCGACACGCTGGAGTCGAACTGGTTCCGCGAGGAGGACGGGCAGTCCTCCGCGCAGGGACCGGCCGCATCCCAGCAGCCGCAGCAGCACCGGCAGGCGGCCCCCACGGCCCCGACCGGTCCGCAGCGCGCGCACCGTCCCCTGCCGCCGCGCGGCCAGGAGCCCGCGGCCGAGTCCGCCCAGGCGACGACCGGCGCCACGCCGACCGTCAGCTGGAAGTCCTCGCCGAACGATGAGCTGATGCGGCAGGCCGAACGCGTGCGCCAGCCCGCCGCCGGCGGTATCACCACCTCCGGTCTGCCCCGGCGCGTACCGCGGGCGAACCTCGTCGCAGGCACCGCGCAGCAGCAGTCCGACGCCCAGCCCGGTCCGCAGGTCTCACGTGCCCCGGACGACGTCCGCGGCCGTCTGACCAACCTCCGACGCGGTATCCAGCAGGGTCGCCAGGCCGGCAACAGCGGTCCGGCGACCGGCAGTTACCACATCGACCCCACTTACCAGCAGGAGCGTTAGTTGAGTTCGATGAGCCAGGCGGCACAGAACCTGAACTGGTTGATCACCAACTTCGTGGACAACACCCCTGGGGTGTCCCACACGGTGGTGGTCTCCGCCGACGGCCTCCTTCTGGCGATGTCCGAGGGGTTCCCGCGTGACCGCGCCGATCAGCTGGCGGCCGTGGCCTCCGGTCTGACGTCGCTGACCGCCGGTGCCTCCCGCATCTTCGAGGGCGGCGCCGTCAACCAGACCGTCGTGGAGATGGACCGCGGGTTCCTCTTCCTGATGTCCGTCTCCGACGGTTCCTCGCTGGCCGTACTGGCGCACCCCGAGTGCGACATCGGCCTCGTGGGCTACGAGATGGCCCTCCTCGTGGACCGAGCCGGCAGTGTCCTCACCCCGGAACTGCGCTCGGAGCTCCAGGGAAGCCTGCTCATCTGACCGCCCATCTCCCGGCCGGACGGTACTTCCGGCCGGGAGACCGGGGTACCCGCCCCGGAACCCAGTACCACCGCCAGGCCGTCATACCGTCCCCCCACCGGCCGCCCCGTCAGACGGCACGCTGACCACTGCTGTCCAGCCCGGAGGATCAATGACCCCGCCCCCCGCCTATTCCGATCCGTACGGCGACTCGTCGTACTCGGAAGGCGACCAGCCGCTGGTACGTCCGTACGCGATGACCGGTGGCCGGACCCGGCCGCGCTACCAGCTCGCCATCGAGGCGCTGGTCAGCACCACGGCCGATCCGATGCACCTGTCGACCCTCCTCCCGGAGCACCAGCGCATATGCACGCTGTGCCGCGAGGTGAAGTCGGTCGCGGAGGTCTCCGCACTGCTGTCGATGCCGCTCGGTGTCGCCCGAATCCTCGTCGCCGACCTGGCGGAAGCCGGAATGGTGGCCATCCACCAGCCGGGCAATGGAGAGGCCGGCGGCACGCCGGATGTAACGCTGCTCGAGAGGGTTCTCAGTGGACTTCGCAAGCTCTAACGGCGGAGCGGCTCCTCGCTCCACCACCTCCGCGAAGATCGTGGTGGCGGGCGGCTTCGGCGTGGGCAAGACCACGTTCGTCGGCGCGGTCTCCGAGATCAACCCGCTGCGCACCGAAGCCGTGATGACGTCCGCGAGCGCGGGCATCGACGATCTGACCCACACCGGGGACAAGACGACCACCACGGTCGCCATGGACTTCGGCCGCATCACCCTGGACCAGGACCTGATCCTGTACCTCTTCGGCACCCCCGGACAGGACCGCTTCTGGTTCATGTGGGACGACCTGGTCCGCGGCGCCATCGGCGCCATCGTCCTGGTCGACACCCGCCGCCTCGCCGACTGCTTCCCCGCCGTCGACTACTTCGAGAACAGCGGCCTGCCGTTCGTCGTGGCCCTGAACGGCTTCGAGGGGTACCAGCCGTACACCCCGGAAGAGGTCCGCGAGGCGCTCCAGATCGGCCCGGACGCCCCGATCATCACCACCGACGCCCGCCACCGCGCGGACGCCAAGAGCGCGCTCATCACGCTCGTCGAGCACGCCCTCATGGCGCGACTCAAGTAACACGGTTTCACATGCGCGAGGGAGGGGCGGGTTGTGTCGTACGACACGGCCCGCCCTTCTGGTTCATAACGTTTCGACAGAGAATTCCGGCGAGTTGGGCACAGGGTGCGTTCGCCTGGTGCCGCTGCGCTCACAACTCTCCCTATATTTGCCGCACCTCGCTCTTTATGTCCGGTTTATGTGAGGCATAAGTCTCCGGGAAGGGTCGATTTCAACTGTTTGGAACACGGCCGTTACCCGTGCTGGAATTCATCGAACTAGCTAGTAGCACCGCCGAGAGGTTGTTGGTCGAGTGAGGCGAAGCAACTCGAGCCCCATGGATGAACCCGCGCGCGGCAATTTCACCCCGCCGCCGCGCGCGGCCGCGTCGCCCGTCGACGTGCCCGTGGACGTGCCGAAGAGCGGCAGCACCAGCAGGTTCGCGCCGCGCAACTGGCGCGTGCCGACGAAGCTGAACGCCATCCTGCTCGTGCCCGTCCTCGTCGGACTGGTCATGGGCGGCTTCCAGGTGAAGGGCTCCATCGACACCTGGAACGAGGCCAAGGACGCCGAGAAGACAGCTCGCGTCGTCCAGGCTGCGGCCGAGTACGGCCAGGCCCTCCTCAACGAGCGCGACCTGACGGCCGCGCCGCTCCTCAAGGGCGACCGCAACAACGAGGCCGTCGCGAAGGCCTACGCGGCCACCGACGCGGCCAAGGCGAAGTTCGACCAGGCCGCGAAGGACCTGCCCGAGGGACAGGGCATGGAACGCCGCATGGAGCTCTTCCGCCAGGAGGAGCCCAAGCTGGAGAAGGTCCGCTCCACCGCCTACGCGATTCCGGAGACGGCAAAGAAGAACCTCCAGGCCAGCCAGTTCGGTCCCATCCCGACCGAAGAGGGGTATGTGCAGGTCCAGCACTACCTCATGCAGTTCTCCAACGAACTCGGCCTCGGCACCGGCAATGTGACCAGCTACGGCCGCATGGTCTACGCGATCGAGCTGGCCAAGGCCGCCAATTCGCTGCAGCGCTCCGTCGGTACGCACCTCCTGGTCCGCCCCGCGGACAGCGAGGACGTCCGCAAGGCCCAGCTGGTCGCCTTCTCCTCCTACGCCTACCTCGAAGAGATCGCCATCGGCGAGTACGTCGCCGCCGGCACCGAGGAGGACGTGAACCGCCTCAAGGAGGTGATGGAGAAGAAGAAGAAGGAGGGCGCGGCCAAGCTCGCCGCCGCCAAGCAGCAGGCCGAGACCGCCGGTACCAAGTTCGTCGCCCCGCCCGTGGTCAACGACTCCGTGCTCACCGGCATGACCGAGGCGATAGCCGGCGGCGAGAAGAACACCAAGCTGGCCGCCAACGGCACCACCGCGCCGGTCTGGCAGGCCGCCGCCACCGCCAAGTTCGACGGCTACGCCGAGGTCGAGAAGGAACTCCTCGACAAGGCCGTCAAGGACGCGGTGGCCGTCTCCGACGACGCCCGCAACGACGCCATCGTCACCGGCGCCATCGTGGTCGTGGCCCTGCTCGTCGCCTTCATCATGGCGGCCATGATGGCCCGCCAGATGGGCCGCGCGATGCGCCGCCTGCGCTCCGCCGCCTTCGACGTCGCCGAGCAGCGCCTGCCGATGCTCGTCGACCAGCTCTCGCGTACCGACCCGGGCAAGGTCGACACCCGGATCGTGCCGATCCCGATCGACTCCCAGGACGAGATCGGCGAGATCGCCCGCGCCTTCGACCAGGTTCACCAGGAAGCCGTGCGGCTCGCCGCCGAGCAGGCGCTCCTTCGAGGGAACGTCAACGCGATCTTCACGAACCTCTCCATGCGCAACCAGTCGCTGATCGAGGGCCAGCTGACCCTCATCACCGACCTGGAGAACAACGAGGCCGACCCGGACCAGCTGGAGAACCTCTTCCGCCTGGACCACCTGGCCACCCGTATGCGCCGCAACGGCGAGAACCTCCTCATCCTCGCGGGTGAGGAACCGGGCCGCCGCTGGGACCAGCCGGTGCCCCTCGTCGACGTCCTGCGCGCCGCCTCCTCCGAGGTGGAGCAGTACGAGCGCATCGAGTTCTCGGGCGTCTCCGAGGCCGAGATCCACGGCCAGGCCGTGACCGACCTCGTGCACCTACTGGCCGAGCTCCTGGAGAACGCCACCACGTTCTCCTCCCCGCAGACCAAGGTCCGCGTCAACGCCACGCGTCTGCCCGACGGCCGCGTGATGGTCGAGATCCACGACAAGGGCATCGGCCTCACCGCCGAGGACTTCGCGGACATCAACCACAAGCTGGCCAACCCGCCGACCGTGGACGCCGCGATCTCGCAGCGCATGGGTCTGTTCGTGGTCGGCCGGCTGGCGGACCGCCACAGCATCCGCGTCCAGCTGCGCCCTTCGGGCGAGGCGGCGGGCACGACCTCGCTGGTCATGCTCCCCGACGCCATCACCCACGGTGGCGGTGGCGAGGGCATACCTGACGACGACTTCACCGTGTCCCAGATCATCCCGCAGCAGCATGCCCAACAGGCCGCCCCGCTGCGTACGGCCGCCGAGCTCGGCTTCGACGACTCGCAGTACGACCGGCAGGACGGTGACGGCACCGAGCTCGACCCGGTCGGCCGGTCCCTGGGGCAGCAGGGCCGCAGGGCCGCGCTGGCCGCCCAGGTGAGCTTCCCGGAGGAGCAGCAGGAGTACTCCGGCCACTCCCCCCAGGAGTATCCGGAACCCCAGCCTGAGCACGGGTACCAGGACTTCCAGGGCTACGAGCAGCAGCCGCGGCAGGAGTACGACACCTCGCAGGGATACGAGGCGTACCCGCAGCAGGGCTACGAATATCCGGAGGCCTCCTACCAGGAGGGGCCGGCGGACGCCCAGGTGTACGACGGCGGCTACGAAGCCCAGTCCCACCAGGCAGAATGGCCCGAGCAGAACGCGTATCCGGCTGCCTACCAGCAGGGGTACGGGACTGAATCGGAACCCAAGCGCGCTCCCGAACCCGCTCCGGAGCGCGTAGGCTTCGACCGTCCGGGCGCCGCTGCCGACACCGGTCACGACATGACCGGAGCGGGCCTGCCGCGACGCGGCGGCCAGCAGCAGTGGCAACCGGCGCAGCAGGAAGCGGAGTCCACCGGATCCCTCTTCGAGCAGCGGCCGCAGCGTCAGCAGCAGCCCGCCGCGGCGGAGCGGAATCCGGAACCCCCGCAAAGCACGGAAAACACGGAAGGCAGCGCGGCCTGGCGCTCGGCGAACGACGAGCGCTGGCAGCAAGCCGGCAAGCTCCGTGAGCCGAAGGCGGGCGGGGTCACCCAGTCCGGTCTCCCTCGGCGGGTGCCCAAGGCCAACCTGGTCGAGGGCGCCGCGGAGACGACCCCGCAGGGCGGCCCCCAGGTCTCCCGCGCACCGGAGGACGTCCGTGGCAGGTTGAGCAACCTGCGACGCGGTGTCCAGCAGGGCCGCAGCGCGGGTTCCGAGCAGTCAAGTAACAGCTATGACCAGGAGCGTTAGTGTGAGCCCGATGAGCCAGGCGGCACAGAACCTGAACTGGTTGATCACCAACTTCGTGGACAACACCCCAGGGGTGTCCCACACGGTGGTGGTCTCCGCCGACGGCCTTCTTCTGGCGATGTCCGACGGATTCCCGCGCGACCGCGCCGATCAGCTGGCGGCCGTGGCCTCCGGTCTGACGTCGCTGACCGCCGGAGCCTCCCGCATCTTCGAGGGTGGCGCCGTCAACCAGACCGTTGTGGAGATGGACCGTGGGTTCCTCTTCCTGATGTCCGTCTCCGATGGATCGTCCCTCGCGGTGCTCGCGCACCCCGAGTGCGACATCGGCCTCGTGGGCTACGAGATGGCCCTCCTCGTGGACCGAGCCGGCAGTGTCCTCACCCCGGAACTGCGCTCGGAGCTGCAGGGAAGTCTTCTCAACTAGCAGACAGGCAGTGCGTTTCGCGTCATCGCACCATAGGGTGCGGTGGCGCGGTTCCACAGGGAGTACTGCGTTCTTGGAGTCGGAGGAGGAAACGTGACAACACCCGGAGGTCATCCTTATGGCGGCGCTCAGCAGCCGCAGGGTGGGCACGACCAGAACCGCTTCAACTTCCCCTCTGCTCCCAGCCGGCCCGTGCCGGAGCACAACCCTTACCAGCAGCAGCCGCCGTACGGTCAGCCCCAGCAGCCGCCGCGGATCGCGCGGCAGCCGGCTGCCCCGAAGGCGCACAACCCGCTGGTGCGTCCCTACGCGATGACCGGCGGCCGTACCCGGCCGCGCTACCAGCTCGCCATCGAGGCGCTGGTCAGTACCACGGCCGATCCCGCCCGGCTGCAAGGGCAGTTGCCCGAGCACCAGCGCATCTGCCGTCTGTGCCAGGAGATCAAATCCGTCGCGGAGATCTCGGCACTTCTCTCCATTCCTCTTGGTGTCGCCCGCATCCTCGTCGCCGATCTGGCCGAGGCGGGGCTTGTCGCCATTCACCAGCCCGGCGGCGACGAGTCTGCCGGCGGCCAGCCAGATGTGACACTGCTCGAAAGGGTGCTCAGTGGACTTCGCAAGCTCTAACGGCGGAGCGGCTCCCGCTCGCTCCACCACCTCCGCGAAGATCGTGGTGGCGGGCGGCTTCGGCGTGGGCAAGACCACGTTCGTCGGCGCGGTCTCCGAGATCAACCCGCTGCGCACCGAAGCCGTGATGACGTCCGCGAGCGCGGGCATCGACGATCTGACCCACACCGGGGACAAGACGACCACCACGGTCGCCATGGACTTCGGCCGCATCACCCTGGACCAGGACCTGATCCTGTACCTCTTCGGCACCCCCGGACAGGACCGCTTCTGGTTCATGTGGGACGACCTGGTCCGCGGCGCCATCGGCGCCATCGTCCTGGTCGACACCCGCCGCCTCGCCGACTGCTTCCCCGCCGTCGACTACTTCGAGAACAGCGGCCTGCCGTTCGTCATCGCCCTCAACGGCTTCGAGGGGCACCAGCCGTACACCCCGGAAGAGGTCCGCGAGGCACTCCAGATCGGCCCGGACGCCCCGATCATCACCACCGACGCCCGCCACCGCGCGGACGCCAAGAGCGCGCTCATCACGCTCGTCGAGCACGCCCTCATGGCACGCCTGCGGTAGTCGGCGCATCGCGTCCGAAGAGGCCCCCCGCCGTCCGGCGGGGGGCCTCTTCGTGTCGGAGCGCCCCAGGGGCGGGAGCGGGTGCGGGAGCGGAAGCGGGAGCGGGTACGCGAAAAGCGGGTGACGTCGTGGTCGACGTCACCCGCTTTCGTGTGGTTCTGCGGGGACTAGCCCTGCCAGCTGTGCGGGGCGCGGAAGCCCGGGGAGCGCTCCAGGCGGCGCCAGCCGGCCTGGGTGCCGATGCGGTGCACCGGGGCGGCCGTGGGGGCCGCGGCGGCGCGGGCGAGCAGGATCGCGGTGATCGCGGCCAGCTCCTCGGGCTCGGCGTTGCCCTTCTCGACCTTCAGCAGGGTGTCAGAGGTGAGGCTCATGTGGTGGCAGGTCTCCTTCGCTGCTTACTGCGGCGGGTTGCCGTGCTTGCGGGACGGCAGATCGGCGTGCTTGTTGCGGAGCATCGCGAGGGCGCTGATCAGCGTGGAGCGGGTCTCGGCGGGGTCGATGACGTCGTCCACGAGGCCGCGCTCGGCCGCGTAGTACGGGTGCATCAGCTCGGCCTTGTACTCCTTGACCATGCGCGCGCGCATCGCCTCGGGGTCTTCGGCATCCGCGATCTGCTTGCGGAAGATGACGTTGGCCGCACCCTCGGCGCCCATGACGGCGATCTCGTTGGTGGGCCAGGCGTAGGTGATGTCGGCGCCGATGGACTGGGAGTCCATGACGATGTACGCGCCGCCGTAGGCCTTGCGCAGGATCAGCGAGATCCGGGGCACGGTGGCGTTGCAGTACGCGTACAGCAGCTTGGCGCCGTGGCGGATGATGCCGCCGTGCTCCTGGTCCACGCCCGGCAGGAAGCCGGGGACGTCCAGCAGCGTGATGATCGGGATGTTGAACGCGTCGCAGAGCTGCACGAACCGCGCGGCCTTCTCGGACGCGTGGATGTCCAGGACGCCGGCGAGGTGGCCGGGCTGGTTCGCGACGATGCCCACGACCTGGCCGTCGAGACGGGCCAGGGCGCAGATGATGTTGCGGGCCCAGCGCTCGTGGATCTCCAGGACGTCGCCTTCGTCGACGAGTTCCTCGATCACCTTGACCATGTCGTACGGGCGGTTGCCGTCGGCCGGCACCAGGTCCAGGAGGACCTCGGAGCGGCGGTCCGCGGGGTCGCTCGTCTCGTGGACGGGCGGGTTCTCGCGGTTGTTGGAGGGCAGCATCGAGATGAGGTAGCGGACCTCGGAGATGCAGGTCTCCTCGTCGTCGTACGCGAAGTGCGCGACGCCGCTCGTCTCGGCGTGCACGTCCGCGCCGCCGAGGCCGTTCTGGGTGATCTCCTCGCCGGTCACCGCGCGGACGACGTCCGGGCCGGTGATGAACATCTGCGAGGTGTCGCGGACCATGAAGACGAAGTCCGTCAGCGCCGGGGAGTACGCGGCGCCGCCGGCGCACGGGCCCAGCATGACCGAGATCTGCGGGATGACGCCCGAGGCCCTGGTGTTGCGCTGGAAGATGCCGCCGTAGCCGGCGAGGGCGGAGACGCCCTCCTGGATACGGGCGCCCGCGCCGTCGTTCAGGGAGACAAGCGGGGCACCGGCCGCGATGGCCATGTCCATGATCTTGTGGATCTTCGTGGCGTGGGCCTCACCGAGGGCGCCGCCGAAGATCCGGAAGTCGTGGGCGTAGACGAAGACCGTACGGCCCTCGACCGTGCCCCAGCCCGTGATCACACCGTCGGTGTAGGGCTTCTTGGACTCCAGGCCGAAGCCGGTCGCGCGGTGCCTGCGCAGTTGCTCGACCTCGTGGAAGGAACCCTCGTCGAGGAGGAGCGCGATGCGCTCCCGGGCGGTCAGCTTGCCCTTGGCGTGCTGCGCCTCGGTCGCGCGGTCACTGGGGCCGCGCTCGGCCTGCTCGCGCAGGTCGTGCAGCTCGGCCACGCGCCCGCGAGCATCCGTCGGCTCGCTCGAAGTCTGATCCACAACGGTCATGTACTGACCTTACGAAGCCGGTCTATGAAAACCCTCCGTTGGATCCACACAGTCTCGGACGCGTTCCGCTGTGCGGGCCGAACAGAACCTCCGGCCGAGGCGCGAACTCCACCAGCAAGCACCCATGGCCTTTGTGGAGGTTCAACAAAATCCCGAGACACGCCTCAGATGTTGAATTTTGAACGGAATAGGTCTAGCGTCTTCCTCGTTGAAAGTTCAACAACTGCCGAGCCCACTCGCGCAGACACTACCGAGGAGCACATCATGGGTATCTTCACCCGCCGCAGCCAGGAGTCCGCCGGCCTGGACAACGCCGCCGTCACCACGCTGGAAGTGGACCCGGCCCTGGCCGCGCTCACCGGCGACTACGTCATCGACGCCTCCCACAGCAGCATCGGCTTCACCGTCCGCCACGCGATGGTGACCAACGTCCGCGGCAGCTTCGCCGACCACGAGGGCACCCTGCACCTCGACGGCGCGGACCCCTCCCGCTCCACCGCCTCGATCGACGTGCGGATCGCCTCCGTGGACACCGGCATCGCCGACCGCGACGGCCACCTGCGCGGCGGTGACTTCTTCGACGCCGAGGCCTTCCCGCTGATGAGCTTCCGCTCCACCGAGGCGGCCCAGCTGGGCGGCGACAAGTACCGCGTGACCGGCGACCTGACGATCAAGGGCGTCACCCGGCCGCTCTCCATCGACCTGGAGTTCAACGGCTCGGCCACCGACGTCTACGGCAACGAGCGCGTGGGCTTCGAGGGCTCCGCGGAGATCCTGCGCTCCGACTGGGGCCTGACCTGGAACGCCGCGCTGGAGACCGGCGGTGTGATGGTCAGCGACAAGGTGAAGCTGACCTTCGACATCTCCGCGATCAAGCAGGCCTGACGTGCGGAGCCGGGGGCGGCGACCCTCAGGAGGGACCTCCCGGAAGGGGTCCTCCTAGAAGCCGCCCCCGCCGTCGAAGCCGCCACCGCCACCGAAGTCCCCGCCGCCGAAGTCGGACGGGTTGAAGTCGGCTCCGGAGAAGTCCCCGCCCTCGAAGCCGTTGCCCCCGCCGAAGTCGGACGCGTAGGCGGGACTGGACATCATCGAACCGAGCATCGTGCCCACCAGCAGACCGGGCAGCATGCCGCCGCCGAAGTAGCCGCCGGCCCACGGACCGTACGCCGGGCCGGCGTCGTAGTACGGGCGCGGCCCGTACTCGGTGTCGACCGTGCGGACCGCCGGCTCCAGTCCGTCGCGCAGCCGTACGGCGTCCGCCGCGCAGACCGGGACGGTACGGGCGGCGCCACCCGCCGGGGCCCAGGAGGCGTCCTCGGTACTCGGCCCGTGCCGGGGGTCGAAGAAGCAGGGCGCGCGGCGTTCGGGCAGCGGCCTGCCCTGGCGGCGGGCATCGAGAGAGGCCAGGGCGAACCGCCCGTCCTCCAGCGCCTGGGTCACCCCTTTGACCTCTTCCGGGTACTGCACGGAGGCCATGATCCGCTTGGCCTTCTCGTACGAGTCCAGGCCCCGCTCGTAGTCCTCGCGCATGGCGTCGTCCGCGCCGGGCTCGCCGGGGTGGAAGTCCAGCCGGTCGAGCTCCTCGCCGAAGGCCGTGATGTCCTCGTCGACGACCACGCGCAGCCGCTCGATGGCCTCGCGCCGGGCCTCCTCCTTCTTCTGCCGGTTCCGCCTGACCATCATGTACGCGCCCGCTCCGGCGACCGCGGCCACCGTGCCGAGGACGATCAGCCCGGCGCCCGGGGCGCCGGTGTCACCGACGGTGCCCCAGGAGGCCGGGGCGCCGCCCCTGGCCTGGGGCAGGGCCTGGTCGACGAAGTTGTTGAGCTGCGTCACCGCGTCGGGCGACCCCACCTTCACCGCGTCGGTGAGGTTGCGTACCGCGTTGGCCGGCATGACCGCCGGGTCGGCCCCGGCGTCGAAGCCGTCGCCGAGCCGGATCGCGTAGAGCCCGGTGATCCCGGTCTGGGTCCGGACGGCGCCCAGCACCTCGTCGGCGGGGAACTCGCTCGTCACGGGCAGCACGGCGACGAACACCGGCTTGCCGGCGTCCTTGATCTTCGCGGCGAGCGCGTCGGCCTCGGCCTTGGGCAGCTGCGCCTCGGCCCGGGGATCGACGTAGACCGGCCCGTCCTTGAGGGCCTCCGCCACGGCGGCGACCCCGGTGGCCGCCGACGCCTGCGGGGCGACCACCAGAGCGCTCGCCGACAGGGCCAGCAGCAGACCGGCCAGCAGTGATCCAGAGCGTATGGATATCAGCCTGGTCCTCATGCCTTCGACGCTACCGGAACCAGGGCATTCTTGTGCGAGTCGGACATAAGGGAATGCCGGCAGGAGTATCGGCAGGGGGCCCTGCCCGTCGGAGGAACTACTCGGCCGGTTCGACGCCCGCGTGGAGGAGGCCGTAGGTGAAGGCGTCTTCCAGGGCCTGCCAGGACGCCGCGATCACGTTCGGGGCGACGCCCACCGTGGACCACTCGCGGGTGCCGTCGGTCGTGGAGATCAGCACGCGGGTCGTGGACTCGGTGCCGTGCTTGCCCTCCAGGATGCGGACCTTGTAGTCCACCAGCTCGAACTTCGCCAACGGGGGGTAGAAGCGTTCGAGGGCCACCCGGAGCGCCCGGTCCAGGGCGTTGACCGGGCCGTTGCCCTCCGCCGTCGCGACGATCCGCTCCCCCTTGGCCCACACCTTCACCGTGGCCTCGTTGGCGTGGGTGCCGTCCGGGCGGTCCTCGACGATCGCCCGCCAGGACTCCGTACGGAAGTACGTGCGCGCCCGGCCCTCGACCTCCGCGCGGAGCAGCAGCTCGAAGGAGGCGTCGGCGGCCTCGTACGTGTAGCCCGCCAGCTCCCGCTCCTTGACCCGCTCGACGACGCGGGAGACCAGCGCGCGGTCATCGCCCAGGTCGACGCCGAGCTCCTTGCCCTTGAGCTCGATGGAGGCCCGGCCGGCCATGTCGGAGACCAGCATCCGCATGGTGTTGCCGACCCGCTCGGGGTCGATGTGCTGGTACAGGTCCGGGTCCACCTTGATGGCGGAGGCGTGCAGCCCGGCCTTGTGCGCGAACGCGGAGACCCCCACGTACGGCTGGTGCGTGGACGGGGTCAGGTTCACGACCTCGGCGATGGCGTGCGAGATCCGAGTCATGTCGGCCAGAGCGCCCGGGGGGAGCACCGACCGGCCGTACTTGATCTCCAGCGCGGCGACGACCGGGAACAGGTTGGCGTTGCCCACCCGCTCGCCGTAGCCGTTCGCGGTGCACTGGACGTGCGTGGCCCCGGCGTCGACGGCGGCGAGGGTGTTGGCCACCGCGCAGCCGGTGTCGTCCTGGGCATGGATGCCCAGGCGCGCGCCGGTGTCCGCGAGGACGGTCGCGACGACCGCGGTCACCTGTGCGGGCAGCATGCCGCCGTTGGTGTCGCAGAGGACGACGACGTCGGCGCCGGCCTCGTGTGCGGTGCGGACGACCGCCTTGGCGTACTCGGCGTTGGCCCGGTAGCCGTCGAAGAAGTGCTCGCAGTCGACGAAGACCCGGCGGCCCTGGCCGACCAGGTAGGAGACGGTGTCCCGGACCATCTCCAGGTTCTCGTCCAGCGTGGTGCGCAGGGCGAGTTCGACATGGCGGTCGTGAGACTTGGCCACCAGCGTGATGACCGGGGCGCCCGACTCCAGCAGGGCCCGCACCTGCGGGTCCTCGGCGGCCGAGCCGCCGGCCCGCCGGGTAGCGCCGAAGGCGACCAGCTTCGCGTGCTTGAAGTCGATCTCGGCCTGCGCGCGGGCGAAGAACTCGGTGTCACGGGGGTTGGCGCCGGGCCAGCCGCCCTCGATGAAGCCCACCCCGAAGTCGTCCAGGTGCCGGGCGATCGTCAGCTTGTCCGCGACCGTGAGGTTGATGCCCTCACGCTGGGCGCCGTCGCGCAGGGTGGTGTCGAAGACGTGGAAGCTGTCGTCGAGGACCGCTCCTGACCCTGTCGCCTCTGGTGTCGTCGTCATGCTGATCTGACTCCTGTCGGATGAGTGGTTCCGGATGCCCGAGACCCACTGCCCCCATCTTCGCGCGCAGCCTGCTCCCGGCAGGGATGGAGCCGGGAAACGAAAAAACCTCTCGCGGGTGCGAGAGGTCTGCGCGCGGGTCTGGGGCACGGTGGCCGCTTCCGCGAAGGTCTTCCACGGTTCAGCGGCCACTGAGGACCGGCGCGCTGCTGGCGATAATCATGAGCTGAGCAGGCACGTCCGCAGTCTGCCACACCGCTCGCGGCGGATGGACAGGGATCTCACGATGCGGGCAGCGGGGCCAGCGACTCCGTGAGGAACTCCCGGACGTGGGCCAGGATGTCCGCCCGGTCCAGCATCGGCAGACCCACGGCCAGCTGGATGCTGAACCCGTCGAGCAGCGCCCTGGTGCGGGTCGCGAAGCGGTCGGCGTCCACCGGGCGGAACTCCCCGCGCGAGATGCCCTCGGCGAGGAGGGCCACCAGGTCGCGGTGCCAGGCTCCTTCGATGGCCGCCTGCCGGTCGCGTTCCTCCGGGCCCGCGTTCTGGGAGCGGTTCCAGACCTCCAGCCACAGGGTCCAGTGCGGATCCCGGGCGTACTCGGGCACGTACAGGTCGACGTACGCGTGCAGTCGCTCGCGCGCCGGGCCGCGCCGGGACAGCACGGCGCGGCGCTGCTCGCCGAGCGCGGCCTCGCTCCACTCCAGGGTCCGCAGCAGGAGCTCGTCCTTGCTGCCGAAGTAGTAGAGGAGGTGGCCGCTGCTCATGCCGACCTGGCGGCCCAGACCGGCCATGGTCAGGCCGTCCAGGCCGCGCTCGGCGATCGTGGCCATGGCGGCGGCGAGTACGTCCTCGCGCGGCGGCGCGTTCTTCCGCGCCGCCCGTACTCCACCCGCCGCCATGGGCCTCTCCTTACATCCGTTCGCCCGAGGTCGGTCAGACCTTCGGCTGCTGCTGGGTGATGCAGTGGATACCGCCACCCCCGGCGAAAATCGTACGTGCGTCAACCAGCGTCACGGTCCGCCCGGGGAAGAGTCCGCGGAAGATCTCGGCGGCCTCCTCGTCGCGCGGGTCGTCGAAGGAGCACAGCACCACGCCGCCGTTGCACAGGTAGTGGTTGATGTACGAGTAGTCCACCCACTCCCCGTCCTCTTCGAGCACGGTCGGCGCCGGGATCTCGACGACCTCCAGCTGCCGGCCCCGGGCGTCGGTGGAGGCGCGGAGGATGGCGGCGATGGTCTTGCCGCGCTCGTGGTCCGGGTGGGCCGGGTCGGGCTGGCTGTGGACCATGACCACGCCGGGACGGGCGAAGGCGGCGACGATGTCCACGTGGCCCTGGGTGCCATAGGTGCCGTAGTCGCCGGCCAGGCCGTACGGCAGCCAGATGGCCTTGGTGGTACCCAGGTGGGCGTGGATCTCGGCCTCGACCTGCTCACGGGTCCAGCCGGGGTTGCGGCCCTGGCCCAGCTGCACGGTGTCGGTGAGGAGCACGGTGCCCTCGCCGTCGACGTGGACGGCGCCGCCCTCGTTGACCAGCGGGGTGCTGAACGTCCGGGTGCCGACGAGGTCCGAGATGTGCCGGGCGATCTTCGCGTCGTGGTCCCAGCGGGCCCACTCCTGGGCTCCCCAGCCGTTGAAGGTCCAGTCCACGGCCGCCAGCTCACCGGCGCCGTTGGTGACGAAGGTGGGGCCGATGTCGCGCATCCAGGCGTCGTCGAGGTCCCGCTCGACCAGTGAGATGCCGTGGCCGTCGCCGTTCTCGACGATCGCGCGGGCGCCGTCCGCGTCACCGGGCGAGACCACCAGGGTCACCGGCTCGTACGCGCTGACCGCGTGGGCGACGGCGCCCCAGGCCTCGCGGGCCTCGGCGAGCTCCCGCTCGTTGGTGAAGGTCGGGTTGGGGCTGGGCCAGGCCATCCAGGTGCGCTCGTGGGGCATCCACTCGGCGGGCATCCGGAATCCGTTGGCTGCGGGCTTGGTCATGGTGGTCCTTAGAGGCTGCTAAAGGAAGTACAGGCGGTTGAGGGAGACCGATTCGGCCGCTTCGGAGCGCAGCGGATCACCGTCGAGGGTGACGAGCCCGCTGCGCGCGTCCACATCGACCGCGCCCACCCGGGAGTTCAGGAGGAGGTCCCCCGGGCCGATGCCGCGGGTGCCGCGGACGGCGACCCGGCGGCGGCGGGTCGGCATCTGGTCGCTGCCCAGGGCAGCTGCCGCGGCCGAGACGAAGGCGACGGAGATGTCGGCGGCGGTGGCCCCGTAGGAGCCGAACTGCGGGCCGAGGACCAGCGGTTCGCAGGTGTCGGTGGCCGCGTTGGGGTCACCGGTGACCCCGTACGCGGGGAAGCCGGACTTGAGGACCAGCTGCGGCTTGGCGCCGAAGAACTGCGGACGCCACAGCACGATGTCGGCGAGCTTGCCGACCTCGATGGAGCCGATCTCGTGGGCCAGGCCGTGGGCGATGGCCGGATTGATGGTCAGCTTGGCCAGGTAGCGCAGGACGCGGGCGTTGTCGTCGCCCTCGCCGTCGCCGGCCAGCGGGCCGAGCTCGCCCTTCATCTTGGCGGCCATGGCGAAGGTGCGGCGGATGGTCTCGCCCGCGCGGCCCATGCCCTGGGCGTCGGAGGAGGTGATGCCGATGGCGCCCAGGTCGTGCAGCACGTCCTCGGCGCCCATGGTGCCGGCGCGGATCCGGTCGCGTGCCATGGCCGCGTCCCCCGGGAGGTCCGGCTTGAGGTCGTGGACGGAGACGATCATGCCGTAGTGCTCGGCGACCGCGTCCCGGCCGAAGGGCAGGGTGGGGTTGGTGGAGGAGCCGATGACATTCGGCACGCCGGCCATCTTGAGCACGTTCGGGACGTGTCCGCCGCCGCAGCCCTCGATGTGGAAGGCGTGAATGGTCCGGCCGTCCAGGACGCGCAGGGTGTCCTCGACGGAGAGGCATTCGTTGAGGCCGTCGCTGTGCAGGGCGACCTGTACGTCGTGCTCCTCGGCCACCCGCAGGGCGGTGTCCAGGGCGCGGGTGTGCGCGCCCATGTCCTCGTGCACTTTAAATCCACCTGCCCCTCCTTCAACCAGTGCCTCGACCAGCGGGGCCGCGTCCGAGGAGGAGCCGCGCGCGAGGAAGCCGATGTTGACGGGCCAGGCGTCGAAGGCGTTGAAGGCGTGCTTCAACGCCCACGGGGAGTTCACGCCGACGCCCCAGACCGGGCCGAACTCCTGGCCGATGACCGTGGTGACGCCCGCGGCGAGCGAGGCCTCCATGATGCGCGGGGACAGCAGGTGGACGTGGGTGTCCACGGCTCCGGCGGTGGCGATCAGGCCCTCGCCGGAGACGATCGACGTGCCGGTGCCGACCACGACGTCCACGCCGTCGAGGGTGTCGGGGTTGCCGGCCCGGCCGATCGCGTGGATGCGGCCCTCGCGGATGCCGATGGAGACCTTGCGGATCCCGAGAACGGCGTCGATGACCAGCACGTTGCTGATGACGACGTCGCAGGTCTCGCGGACGGCGGCGGCCTTCAGGTGCAGGCCGTCGCGGGCGGTCTTGCCGAAGCCGGCCAGGAACTCGTCCCCGGGCTTCTGGGCGTCGTACTCGACCCGGACGGTCAGCCCGGAGTCGCCGAGCCGGACCCGGTCCCCGGCCCGGGGGCCGAAGACGGAGGCGTACTCGTGGGGGTCGATGTGCCGGCTGCCCGGCGCGCAGTGGTCGCTGTGGGGGGTCTGGCGGCTCATGCGGAGGCTCCTTCCGGGCCGGGGGTCCCGCCGTGGCCGACGGCACCGTCGGCACCGGGGGCACTGGGGGCACTGGGGGCACTGGGGGCACCGGGCCCGCCGGGGGCACCCGGGGCACCCGCACCCGGGGCACCGGGGGCGCTGGGGGCGCTGGGGGCGCTGGGGGCGCTGGGCCCGGCGGGCCCGGCGGGCCCGGCGGAGGCGCCGAGGTAGCCGCACGCCGCCGCCTTCGCCAGCGCGAGCGACTTGGCTCCGGGGGCGTCCAGCGGGCCGTCCACCAGCCCCGCGAAGCCGACGGCGATGCGCTCGCCGCCGATCGGAACCAGCCCGACCTCGCCCTCGCCGTGCGGGTCGAACCGTACGGAGGAGCCCGCGGGGACACAGAGCCGCATGCCGTAGGCGGCGGCCCGGTCGAAGTCGAGACGGGGGTTCGCCTCGAAGAAGTGGAAGTGGGACGTGACGCTCACCGGCACGGAGGCGGTGTTGCGCACGCGCAGGTGCAGGACCGGCTCCGGCTGGGGCGCGCCGGGTCCGGGCACGACGGCGCCCGGGGCGTCGTCGCCCAGGCCGACCGCGCCCCGGATCGGGGACGAGACCACCGCGAGGCGGGATCCGTCGTCGAAGACGGCCTCCACGTGCACCTCGGTGACCACGTCGGCCACGCCGGGCAGGACGTCGTCCGGGCCCAGCACACCGCGGGCCTCCTCGATGGCCTCCGCCAGCCGCTTGCCGTCGCGCGCGGCCTCGCAGACCGTGTCCGCGATGAGCGCCGTGGCCTCGGGGACGTTGAGCTTCAGTCCACGGGCCCGTCGGGCCCTGGCGAGTTCCGCGGCGCCGCGCAGCAGCAGCCGGTCGCGCTCCGTAGGGGTCAGCCGCACGCCGATCCACCACCTCTTGAGTCGATGGGTTAGAGCATCACTCTAACTCTTCATTTCCTGGCAATGAAGCATTGACCGGAGACCAGGCCCTGGGTCACATTGAATGTCGCTCAAACATCGCACCCGCATGCAGCGCCGTCCCGCCGCCCCGCAAAGGGAGTCCCCCCATGCCCATCGAACAGCGCGGAGTCGACACCATCCCCGAGGAGGAGCGAACGAGTGGTCCCCGTGACCTGATCTCGATCCTGCTCGGCTCCAATCTCTGCCTCGGCGTGATCGTTTTCGGCTGGCTGCCCCCGTCCTTCGGACTGGGCCTGTGGCCTTCCGTCACCGCCATCGTGACCGGCACCCTCGTCGGTATCGCCTTCACCGCGCCGCTCGCGCTCGTGTCCCTGCGCACGGCGACGAACCTCTCCACCTCCAGCGGCGCCCAGTTCGGCGTACGCGGCCGGCTCGTGGGCTCGGTCGTGGGCCTGCTGCTCTCGCTCGGCTACACCGCCCTCACCCTGTGGATCGGCGGCGACGTGATGGTCGGCGTCCTGTCCCGGCTCACCGGGCTGCCGGACACCGGTGTCTCGCGGGGCGTGATGTACGGAGTACTGGCCGCCTGTACCGTCGTCGGGGCCGTGTTCGGCTACCGGCTGCTGCTGCGCATGAGCAAGATCCTGTCCATCGGCATGGTGGTCCTGCTGGCGGTCGGCCTCTTCGCGTACTCCGGTGACTTCACCACCGCCGCGCCGCCGGAGACCCCGTACCTGCTCGGCTCCTTCTGGCCCACCTGGCTGCTCGCCGCCGTCGCCGCCGGGCTCAGCGGCCCCGTCGCCTTCATCACCCTGCTCGGCGACTACACCCGCTACATCTCCCCGCGTCGGCACAGCTCCCGCAAGGTCTTCTGGGCCACCGGCTTCGGCCTGCTGATCGGCCTGCTGATACCGCAGCTGTTCGGCACCTACACCGCGCTCGCCGCCAAGGCCGGCGCCGACTACGCCGGGCCGCTGGTCGAGGCCGCGCCGTTCTGGTACCTGGTCCCGCTGCTCGCCGCCGCGGCGGCCGGCTCGGTGGGCAACGCCGGGCTGATGCTCTACTCCATGGGCCTGGACCTCGACGCGATCGTCCCCAAGGCCACCCGCACCACGGCCACGCTGGTCGCCGCGGCCGTCGCCACCGCCTTCGTGTTCATCGGCTCGTTCGAGTGGGACGTCCAGTCCGCGATGACCTCGTTCGTGCTGCTGCTGACCGCGATCGGCACCCCGTGGGCCGTGATCACCCTGATCGGATACGTCCGCTGCCGCGGCCGGTACGACGCCGACGCGCTCCAGGTCTTCAACCGCCGCTCGGTGGGCGGGATCTACTGGTACCGCGGTGGCTGGAACGTGGCCGCCACCACCTCCTGGGCGATCGGCGCGGGCGTCGGCCTGCTCTCCGTGACCACCCCCTTCTACGAGGGCCCGCTGCTCGCCCTCACCGCCGGCGTGGACTGCTCCTTCGTCCTCTCCGGCCTGGCCGGCGGCCTGGTGTACGCCGCGCTGACCGCCCGTACGGCAGCCGTCCCGGTCGCGGCGCCCGCCGTCGAGGAGCCGGCCGCCGCGTAGCGCTCCCCCACAGGTACGAAGGTGCCCGCGCCCGGGCTGCGTTGAATCAGCCGGGCGCGGGCACCTTCGTACGTATGTGTGGACTCGGCTGTGTGGACTCAGCCGAGCGGGTGCATCCAGCCGTGGGTGTCGGCGGTCCGGCCGGTCTGGAGGTCCAGGAGGGCCTTGCGGAGCTTCATGGTGACCTCGCCGGGCCGGCCGTCGCCCTGGGTCCAGTTGGCGCGCTCGGACTTGACCGAGCCGACCGGGGTGATGACGGCGGCGGTGCCGCAGGCGAACACCTCGGTCAGGGTGCCGTTCTCGTTGTCGCGCTTCCAGTCCTCGGTGGTGATCCGCCCCTCCTCGGCGGTGTAGCCGAGGTCGCGGGCGATCGTGAGGAGGGAGTCGCGGGTGATGCCCGGGAGGAGCGAACCGGTGAGCTCGGGGGTGACGATGCGGTCGCCGTACACGAAGTACAGGTTCATGCCGCCCATCTCCTCGATCCAGCGGTGCTCGACGGCGTCGAGCCAGACCACCTGGTCGCAGCCGTGCGAGGCGGCCTGGGCCTGGGCGACGAGGGAGGCCGCGTAGTTGCCGCCGGTCTTGGCGGCGCCGGTGCCGCCCTTGACGGCGCGCACGTACTCCTCGGAGAGCCAGACGGAGACGGGCTTGACGCCACCGGGGAAGTACGCGCCGGCGGGCGAGGCGATGACGATGAAGAGGAACTCGTTGGCCGGGCGGACGCCGAGGCCGACCTCGGAGGCGAACATGAACGGCCGCAGGTACAGGGAGGCCTCGCCGGAGTCCGGCACCCAGGCGCGGTCCTGCTTGATGAGCGCGTCGCAGGCCTCGATGAAGAGCTCGGTCGGCAGCTCCGGCATCGCCATGCGGCGGGCGGAGGACTGGAAGCGCTCGGCGTTGGCCTGCGGGCGGAACGTGGCCACGGTGCCGTCGGGCTGACGGTAGGCCTTAAGGCCCTCGAAGATCGTCTGCGCGTAGTGCAGCGTCATGTTCGCCGGGTCCATCGACAGCGGCGCGTACGGGACCAGCTCGGCGTCGTGCCAGCCGCGTCCCTCCGTCCACTTGATCGTCACCATGTGGTCGGTGAAGTGGCGGCCGAAGCCGGGGCTGGCCAGGATCGCCTCGCGCTCCGCGTCGGACAGGGGGGTCGAGGTGGGCTTCAGCTCGATCGTGGGCGTCGTCATGAGTGCTTGTCCTTCACCGGTTGTGTATGGCGGACCGCGCTCACGGCGTACTAGGACGTCCGAGCTTCCCCGTAGTCCGCGGCCTCGCGTTCGATTATCGCGCGGGAGCGGGCCCGGGTGAAACGGGGTGATGCGGCCCAGGGGAGATGGTGGCACCCGGGGCCGCACAGGAAAAGCCGCCAGGTCCGTTTGTGACCTGGCGGCTTCCTGAGGTGGAGACGCCGGGTCAGCCGGCTACTCGCGCGGCGAGGGCGTCGCCGATCGCGTCGGTGGAGCGGAAGGTGCCGTCGCGCTCCGCGAGGTCGGCGGAGACCGCGTCCTCGATGCGGACGGCCTCGGCCTCGTGGCCGAGGTGGCGCAGCAGGAGGGCGACGGACAGGACCGTCGCGGTCGGGTCGGCCTTGCCGGTGCCCGCGATGTCCGGGGCCGAGCCGTGGACGGGCTCGAACATGGAGGGGAACGCGCCGGTCGGGTTGATGTTCCCGGAGGCGGCCAGGCCGATTCCGCCGGTCACGGCGGCGGCCAGGTCGGTGAGGATGTCACCGAAGAGGTTGTCCGTGACGATGACGTCGAAGCGCTCGGGCTGGGTGACGAAGAAGATCGTCGCGGCGTCGACGTGCAGGTAGTCGGTGGTGACCTCGGGGTACTCCCGGCCGACCTTGTCGAAGATGTTCTTCCACATGTGGCCCGCGTACACGAGGACGTTGTTCTTGTGGACCAGCGTCAGCTTCTTGCGCGGGCGGGCGTTGGCCCGCTCGTACGCGTCGCGGACGACGCGCTCGACGCCGTACGCGGTGTTGACGCTGACCTCGGTGGCCACCTCGGCCGGCGTCCCCGTGCGCAGGCTGCCGCCGTTGCCGGTGTACGGGCCCTCGGTGCCCTCGCGGACCACGACGAAGTCGATCTCCGGACGGCCGGCCAGCGGGGTGGGGGTGTTGGGGAACAGCTTCGACGGGCGCAGGTTGATGAAGTGGTCGAAGGCGAAGCGGAGCTTCAGCAGCAGACCGCGCTCCAGCACGCCCGACGGCACCGAGGGGTCGCCGATGGCGCCCAGCAGGATCGCGTCGTGGTGCTTGAGGGCTTCGAGCTCGGCGTCCGGGAGGGTCTCGCCGGTGCGGTGCCAGCGCTGGGCGCCGAGGTCGTACTCCTTGGTCTCCAGCTTCACATCCTGGGGCAGGGCCGCGGTAAGGACCTTGAGGCCCTGAGCCACGACTTCCTGGCCGATGCCATCACCGGGGATCACTGCGAGATTGATGCTGGTCGACATGCCGGAACCGTACTCCCTGTCCCAGCCCTCAGACATATCGCGTCCAGCATTCGGACCAATGTGGACGCGACACGGCGTGGGCGGGCGCGCTCGTCAGTGGCCGGTCGAGCCGCCGTTGTCGCGGCGGTCCAGGGCGCGCTGCAGGGCGGCGGCGGCCTTCTTGCGGTCGGTGTCGGCGGTGGAGGAGTGGCGGACGCGGCGGGCGGCGGTGATTGCGGTCATGGTGATCGACTCCTTGAGATCACGGCGTGGCGGGGCCACGGATGAGGGGTTCCTTCAAGGCGCCGGAAGAGGCGGGGAGCGGTGCGCAGCAGGGGTTGCCTGCCATCGGGCGCGCGCTCTCGACCGCCATTCGCGGGATCAGCGAGACGTTCGGCTCCTACAAAGCTAGGGCAGCTCCCGCTGTATGTCTCCGCAATTACTCGGACTTCCTAGTATCTGAGACGGGAATGGCGCGAACGGCGCACCCCAGCGGCTCCGATTTGATTCCGTCTCAGCCCGCGTCTGACCGAAGTTCCCTGATCAGAGCCCTGACGGCGAGGGTGGACGCCAACTCCGGCGTGGTGACGTATCCCACGCGCCTCACCGGCCTCTCCGGGCCCAGATCGGTGATGTCCACGGCGTCGCCCGCCTCTCGGAGGGACAGCTCGGGCAGGATCGCCATCCCGAGCCCCCGGCCGACCATCGTCAGCACCATCCCGTCGTCCTCCGCCTTGACCGTGGCCCGCGGGATCCAGTCCTGGGCCTGCCACCAGTCGCGGGTGTACGAGCCGCAGTTCTCGTCCCAGTCCAGCAGGGGCAGCGCCTTCGGGTCCGGGTGCCCGGCCGGATGGACCAGGGCGTACGCCTCCCGCCTGAGCAGCCCGGTCAGCAGGCCGCCCGGGCGCGCGCCCGGCTGGACGCCCGGCCGCGCGCCGCCGTCCGGTACGGATCCGGTCGCGTCCAGCGTGGCGATCCCGAGGTCGGCGCGGCCCGCGGCGACCTCCCCGGCGGTGCCGGCGCCGAGTTCGCGGACCACCCGGACCTCGGCGCGAATGCCGGGGTACCGGGCGGTGAGCCGTTCCAGCGCGGGCGGCAGCAGATGCAGGGCCGCGCTGCGGAAAGCGGCGATGCGCAGCGTTCCCGACACGGCACCGGCGGAGCCAGCGGCCGCGCCGGCCACGCCCCGGGCCTCCGCGCCGAGCACCTCGTACATCCGCAGGATCCGGCGGGCGAGGGCGACGGCCCGCTCCCCCGCCGGGGTGGGGGAGGCTCCGCCGCGCCCACGCTCGAAGAGCACCGCGCCGACCTTGGCCTCGCTGCCGCGCACGGAGTGGGACACGGCCGACTGGGTGAGGCCCAGGGCAGCGCCGGCGGCGGAGAACCCACCCTGTTCGGCGACGGCGACCAGGACCCGGAGTTCCTGGGGCAGCAGATCGGCCACGGTGGCTCCCACCTCGTTCTATGAGCGGCGTTCATGGATGTGCGGCTTCCATGAACGCAACTCCCTGCCCGGCCCGGTGATTCCTTTCTAACGTCCTCGCCATGAGCATCGTTTCGGCTTACGCCGTCCACCAGATCGCCCGCCCCACCGGCTTCCCCTCCGCCACCGACTTCACCCTCGTGGCGGTTCCCGTCCCCTCACCCGCTCCGGGTACCGCACTTGTGGAGAACCTCCTGCTGTCGGTGGACCCGTACCACCGCGGCCTGATGGACGGCGGCGAGGGCGGCTTCGAGCTGAACACCCCTTTGGAGGGACGCGCGGTGGGCCGAGTGGTCGCCACCCGCGACCCGGGCCTCCGGGAGGGCGACCTCGTCTTCCACCGCGCGGGCTGGCGGACGCACGCGCTGGTCACCCTCGGCGTGGACGGCACCCGCGCACTGCGCGGGCACGAGGGCGTCCCCCTGGAGGCGTACCTCTCCATCCTCGGCGGCACCGGCCTGACCGCGTACGCCGCGCTCACCCGGACGGCGGCCCTGCGCGAGGGCGAGGACCTCTTCGTCTCCGCCGCCGCGGGCGGGGTGGGCACGGCGACCGCGCACATCGCCCGGCTGCTGGGCGTCCGTCGGATCATCGGCAGCGCGGGATCCGCGGCGAAGGTGCGCCACCTCACCGGGACGCTCGGCTTCGACGCGGCCTTCGACTACCACGACGGGCCGGTCGGCGAGCAGCTCGCGGAGGCGGCTCCCGCCGGCATCGACGTGTACGTGGACAACGTGGGCGGGGACCACCTGGAGGGTGCGATCGACGTGCTGCGCGAGTACGGGCGGATCGCCTGGGTCGGCGGGATCTCGATGTACAACGGGGACCGCGCGCCGGCCGCGCCCCGCAACCTCTTCGAGGTCGTACACAAGTCGCTGCGCCTGGAAGGGGTATTGGTTCGCAATCACACCAATCTGCAAGACGAGTTGGAGGACTTCCTCGTCCCGCACCTGCGCAGCGGCCGGGTGGGCACCGACACCACGGTGGTACAGGGCATCGATCACACCGTGGACGCCTTCCTGGGCATGCTCCGAGGGGACAATCTGGGCAAGATGCTTGTCCGCCTCGACGGCTGATTCCAGCCAGCCGGATGTTCACCGACTTCTTACCGCACGGATGTAGACCTTTGGACCGGCTCCCGCCACCCTTGCCGACAATGTGCCAGCGGGGCACTTGAGTTGGAGGCGAGTAGCCAGTGACACCGATCAGCCGCAGAGGATTCGTGGGAATCGGCGCCGGGCTGATGGCGGGCGGGGCCCTGCCCGCGATCGCGCCGGCCTCGGCGTCCTCGCCGGCCTCGGCGGCGGCGGCCGCCGCGAGCGGCACGATCACCGACGTGAAGCACGTGGTGATCCTCATGCAGGAGAACCGTAGCTTCGACCACTACTTCGGCAGGCTGAAGGGCGTCCGGGGCTTCGGCGACCGCGCCGCCGGCAACATCCCGGGCGGCTGGGGCATGTTCAACCAGCCCAACTGGGGCGGCCGCCAGTACCCGTGGAAGCTCAGCGCCACCCCGCCGGCGGGCGGCGTGGACGGCGAGACGCTGGCCCAGTGCAACGGCGACCTCCCGCACAGCTGGACCTCGCAGCACGCCGCGTGGAACAAGGGCCGGATGGACAACTGGGTCGCCGGCGTCGGCAACACCCGCACGCTCGGGTACCTGGACCGCGGCGACATACCCTTCCATTACGGCCTCGCCGACAACTACACGATCTGCGACGCGTACTTCTGCTCCACGCTCAGCGCCACCGGCCCGAACCGCACGTTCCTGTGGAGCGGCAAGGTCGACGCGGGCAGCAAGGACGGCGGCGACGAGTCCGGGCTGACCTGGGAAACGTACGCGGAGGCCCTCCAGCGGGCCGGCATGAGCTGGAAGGTCTACCAGAACGCCCAGGACAACTACGGGGACAACGGTCTGGCCTACTTCAAGAAGTTCACCGACGCCGCCCCGGGCAACCCGCTGTGGGACCGCGGCATGGGCTCGGTCCCGAAGGTCACCGGCTCGACCCCGGACGACATCGCCGCCGCCATCCGCGCCGACGTGGTCGCGGGCACGCTGCCCCAGGTCTCCTGGGTCGTGGCGAACGAGGCCTTCTCCGAGCACCCGTACGCCCCGCCCGGCGACGGCGCGCACTTCGTGGACCTGGTCTACCGGGCGCTGGCCGCGAACCCCGAGGTCTTCGACTCCACGGTCCTCTTCCTGAACTACGACGAGAACGACGGCTTCTTCGACCACGTCCCGCCGCCGGTCGCCCCGCCGGGCACGCCGGGCGAGTACATCGACGGCACCCCGATCGGCCTCGGCTTCCGCGTGCCGATGATCGTGATGTCCCCGTGGACGCGCGGCGGCTGGGTGAGCTCGGAGGTCTTCGACCACACCTCGGTGCTGCGCTTCATGGAGACCTGGACGGCGGCCCTCGGCACCCCCGCCACCTGCCCGAACATCAGCGCGTGGCGCCGCAAGGTGGTGGGCGACCTGACGGGCGTCTTCGATTTCGCACACCCCGTCCACGGAGTCCCCGCCGGGCTCCCGTCCACGGCGAAGGTCATCGGCCAGTCCACCTGCGGCCCGCTCCCCAACCCGGCACCGCAGGACAACGCCCTCCCGGCACAGGAGCCCGGAACACGGCCGGCGCGAGCCCTTCCGTACCAGGTCAACGGCAACCTGGACCGCTTCGAGTTCGGGGCGGCCGGGAAGATCCTGGCCTGGTTCTCGATGACCAACCAGGGCTCGGAGGCGAAGCGGGCGGCGCACTTCTCGATCCACCCGCACCAGTACCGGGACACGGCGGCCTGGCAGTACACGGTGGACCCGGGCTCCACCTCGACGGACTACTTCAACATCGGCCTCGGCAGCGGCTCCGGCAAGTACGACATCTCGATGTACGGCCCGAACCGGTTCCTGCGGCGGTTCATCGGCGACGCGTCGAAGGCGGGCAAGGCGATCGAGGTCGCGGCCCGCTTCGCGGTGGAGCCGGGCACCGGCAAGACGGCCGTCTACTTCAAGATGACCAACACCTCGGCCACGCCGGTCACGTTCACGATCCGCCCGAACGCCTACCGGACGGACGGCCCGTGGACGTACACGGTCCCGGCGAACTCCTCGCGCGAGGACTACTTCAACGCGGTCGCCTACGCCAACGGCTGGTACGACTTCACGATCCTCGCGGACTCCGACGGCACCTGGTCCCGCCGCTACACGGGCCACATCGAATCGGGCGCGCCCAGCGTCTCGGGCTCTTAGCCGCCGCCCCCTACAGGACGTCCCCGTTGCGCCAGTCGAAGTCGAGCCGCCCGGCGGCGGGGTCCGGCAGGGCCGCGCCGGGCGGTGCCCAGAGGTAGGTGCTGCCCTCCTCCTCGGGGAGCCGCTCGGGCCCCTGCGGCCCGAGCGTCCCGATCCGCCCGGCCCACACCTGCCAGCCCCGGCTCCGGTACAGGGCGGCGGCGGCCTCGGAGGCGGACAGGGCCCCGAGCACGTACGCCCGCCCGATCACCCGCTCCAGCTCGGCCATGACGAGCCCGCCGAGGCCGCGACGCCGCCGGTCGGCCCGTACGGCCACGGCCTCGACGTACCCGACGCGCAGGGCGCGCCCCTGATGCACCACGCGCCGCTGGACGACGCTGCCGTGCGCGAGGAGTTCCCCGCCCTCGTCCCGTACCAGCACGTGGACCCCGCCGAGGGCGTGCTCGAAGTCCTCCTCGCCGAAGTCGCCGTCGAAGGCGCCGTCGAGGAGCGCGCGGACGGCCGCGAGCTCTTCGCCGCCGAGCTGCGAGGTGTGCCGTACGAGGGTGTCCATCACTGCTCCAGCCCGTCGGTGTACCAGGTGCGGAAGTCGGGGCTCGCGGGCGCCGCCGGCTCCCGTACCCGCGCCCGTACGGCGACGGCTTCCGCGTATGCGTCCCAGTGGCCCATCCCGGGACCGTACCAACGCCGGTCCGCGGCGGCGGGGGGCCCGCATTGCGGACACCGAGGCGGCCTCCACCGGCCCGGATTCGGCCGACGCGACGCTAGCCGGGCCGGTCGGGGCCTCGGCAGACTCGGATCATGTCGCCTGAGACCCAGCAGTGGACTCCCACCCACGGTGAGCCGTACCGTCCCGTCGCCTACCGCCCGGAGCGGATGGCGCCCTCTGAATCCCTCGCGCGCGCGGCCGAGTTGCGCGCGCGGATGGACGAGCGGCGGACGGTGCGCCAGTTCTCCCCCGACCCCGTGCCCGAGCAGGTCGTCCGGGACGCCGTCGCGTGCGCCGCGACCGCGCCCTCGGGGGCGCACCAGCAGCCGTGGACCTTCGTCCTGGTCAAGGACCCGGCCGTCCGGCAGCAGATCCGCGCCGCCGCCGAGCAGGAGGAGCAGCTCTCCTACGACGGCCGCCTCGGCGACGAATGGCTCGCCGCCCTGCGCCCCATCGGCACGGACGCCGTCAAGACCCACCTCACCGACGCGCCCGCGCTGATCGTCGTCTTCCAGCAGCGCTACTGGCTCGGCCCCGACGGCACCAAGCGCAAGCACTACTACGTGGACGAGTCGGTCGGCATCGCCGTCGGCATGCTGCTCTCCGCCCTCCACCTCAGCGGCCTCGCCGCCCTGATCCACACGCCGAGCCCGATGCGGTTCCTGGGCCACGTCCTGGACCGCCCGGAGAACGAGAAGGCCTTCGCGGTCATCCCCGTCGGCTACCCCGCCGACGACTGCGAGGTCCCGGACCTCCTGCGCAAGTCCCTGGACCAGGTCATGGTCGAGGTCTGAGTCGAGCTCTGAGTCGAGGTATGAGCGGTCGGGTCCGCGCCGGAATTGGAACCGCCCCCGCTCCGGGCTTGGGGGTACCGGAGCGGGGGCGGGGTTCAGCGGGGGGCGGGGATCAGCCCATGTGGGGGTAGCCGTACTCGGTCGGCGGGACCAGGGTCTCCTTGATGGAGCGCGCCGAGGTCCAGCGCATCAGGTTCGACGCCGCGCCCGCCTTGTCGTTCGTACCCGAGGCGCGGCCACCGCCGAAGGGCTGCTGGCCGACGACGGCACCGGTCGACTTGTCGTTGATGTAGAAGTTGCCCGCCGCGAAGCGGAGCTTCTCCATCGCGTCGGCCGCCGCGTAGCGGTCCTGGGCGATGACGGCGCCGGTCAGCGCGTACGCCGACACCGACTCCATCTGCGCGAGCATCTCGTCGAACTGGTCGTCCTCGTAGACGTGGACGGCCAGGATCGGGCCGAAGTACTCGGTCGTGAAGACCTCGTTCTCCGGGTCCGTGCACGCGATGACGGTCGGGCGGACGAAGTAGCCCTCCGAGTCGTCGTACGTGCCGCCCGCGATGATCGTGCAGGTCGGGTCGGCCTTGGCGCGGTCGATGGCGGCCTTGTTCTTCGCGAAGGCGCGCTCGTCGATGACCGCGCCGATGAAGTTCGACAGGTCGCGGACGTCACCCATGGTGATGCCGTCGACCTCGGCCGCGAAGGCCTCCTTGAAGCCGTCGTTCCAGATCGAGGCCGGGACGTAGGCGCGCGAGGACGCCGAGCACTTCTGGCCCTGGAACTCGAAGGAGCCGCGGGTCAGCGCGGTCTTCAGGATCGCGCGGTCCGCGGACGGGTGCGCGACGACGAAGTCCTTGCCGCCGGTCTCGCCGACCAGGCGCGGGTAGGACTTGTACTTCTCGATGTTGTTGCCGACCGTCTTCCACAGGTACTGGAACGTCTTGGTCGAGCCGGTGAAGTGGATGCCGGCCAGCTCGGGGTGGTTCAGGGCCACCTCCGAGACGGCGATGCCGTCGCCGGTCACCAGGTTGATGACGCCCTTGGGCAGACCGGCGGCCTCCAGGAGCTCCATCAGCAGGACCGCGGAGTGGGTCTGCGTCGGGGACGGCTTCCACACGACCACGTTGCCCATCAGGGCCGGGGCGGTCGGCAGGTTGCCGGCGATGGCCGTGAAGTTGAACGGCGTGATCGCGTAGACGAAGCCCTCCAGCGGGCGGTGGTCGCTGCGGTTCCACACGCCGGCGCTGTTCGCGCCCGGCTGCTCGGCCAGGATCTGGCGGGCGAAGTGGACGTTGAAGCGCCAGAAGTCGACGAGCTCGCACGGGCAGTCGATCTCGGCCTGCTGCACGGTCTTGGACTGGCCCAGCATGGTGGAGGCGGCCAGCTTCTCGCGCCACGGGCCGGCCAGCAGCTCGGCGGCGCGCAGGATGATCGCGGCGCGGTCGTCGAAGGACATCGCGCGCCAGGCCGGGGCGGCGGCCAGGGCGGCGTCCACGGCCTCCTGCGCGTCGGCCTGGGTGGGGTTGGCGTAGGTGCCGATGACCGACTTGTGGTCGTGCGGCTGGACCACGTCGAAGCGCTCGCCGCCGCCCATCCGCTTGACGCCGTTGATCGTCATGGGAAGTTCGATCGGGTTCTCGGAAAGCTGCTTGAGCTGCTCTTCGAGGCGTACGCGCTCCGCGCTGCCGGGGGCGTACGAGTGGACCGGCTCGTTGACCGGCGCGGGGACCTGGGTCACAGCATCCATGGGTCTGGTACTCCTTGACCTTGTTCTTGGACCTAGTTCTTGGTGATCATCGAGCGGACGAAGAAGAGCAGGTTGGCCGGCTTCTCCGCGAGGCGGCGCATGAAGTAGCCGTACCAGTCGGTCCCGTACGCGGTGTACACGCGCATCCGGTGGCCCTCGGCGGCGAGCCGCAGGTGCTCCTCACTGCGGATCCCGTAGAGCATCTGGAACTCGTACTCGTCCAGTTTGCGCCCGGCCTTGCGCGCGAGCTCCTGGGTGATGGCGATGAGCCGCGGGTCGTGGGACCCGATCATCGGGTAGCCCTCGCCCTCCATCAGGATCTTCAGGATGCGGACGTACGCCTTGTCGATCTCGGCCTTGTCCTGGTACGCGACCTCGGCGGGCTCCTTGTAGGCGCCCTTCACGATCCGGACGCGGCTGCCGGCGGCGGCCAGGCGGTGGGCGTCGGCCTCGGTGCGGAAGAGGTACGCCTGGATCACGCAGCCGGTCTGCGGGAAGTCCCGGCGCAGCTCCTCGTGGATGGCGAACATCGAGTCGAGGGTGGTGTGGTCCTCGGCGTCCAGGGTGACGGTGGTGCCGATGGCGGCGGCGGCCTCGACGACCGGGCGGACGTTGGCGAGCGCCAGCTCGTGGCCGCCTTCCAGCGCCTGGCCGAACATCGACAGCTTGACCGACATCTCGGCCTTCTCGCCGAGGCCGAGGTCGGCCAGGCGGGCGATGAGCTCCAGGTAGGCGTCCCGCGCGGCGTAGGACTGCTCCACGGTCGTGATGTCCTCACCCACGACGTCGAGGGTGACCTCAAGGCCCTTCCGGGTGAGGTCCTCGACGATCGGGATGACCTGGTCGACCGTCTCACCGGGGATGAACCGGTTCACCACGGGCTTGGTCACCGGGGCGGCAGAGACGATTCGGCGCATCTTGTCGCTGCGCGAGGCGGCGAGGATCGCGGGACCCAGCACGGGCACCTCCAACGGGTGGCAGAAGCAGTCATACGGTCCGCCGCGGGGGTGGGCTGCGGCCGTAAGGAAAACGCAAGTAAAACCACCGTGAAACCTAAGGATCGCGTCGATCCTCTGCCATCGACAGCTGTCACGCATCCGTGGCCGCGATCTCATACATCTGTCTGAAGACCCGCTCGCGGGGTGGGAGAATGTGCGGGTGAAGGGCGATTACCAGGACCTGGTGGACGAGATTTCGGCGCTGCTCGGGGCCCCCGCGACGCTGGAGAACCGGGACTTCCGCCTCATCGCCTTCGGCGCGCACGACAGCGACGACGACCTCGCGATGGATCCCGTGCGCACCCGCTCGATCCTGACCCGCCAGTCGACGGCGGCCGTCCGGTCCTGGTTCGAGGGCTTCGGCATCGCCCGCGCCACCGGTCCCGTGCGGATTCCGGCGGCGCCGGAGGCGGGGGTCTTCCGGGGGCGGATCTGCCTGCCGGTGCGGTACCGGGGCATCGTGCAGGGCTACGTGTGGCTCCTCGATCGGGATCCGGGCCCCGGGCCGGCGGTCCTGGAGGCGGCCATGGAGGTGGCCGAGCGGATCGGGGTCCTGCTCGCCGCGGAGGCGAAGGCGGGGGCGGACCTGTCGCGGGAGTTCCTGGCGGTGCTCACGGCCGGGCGGGGCGGGCAGCGGGACATGGCGGTGGCCGCGCTCCGGGTGGCCCTGGGCGCGGGGGCCGACGGGCTGCACGCGGTGGTGTGCGTGGCCCCGTGGGCCGGCGAGGCCCCGGCGTCGGTTCCGGGCGCCGCGGCCATGTGCGTGGCCCCGTGGCCCTGGCCGGGCCGCGAAACCGACGCCCCCGAGCCGGGATCCGCGTCGGGCCAGGCGCCCGGGACGAAGGCCGCATCTGGGGCAGCGTCCGCGGACGGGCAGGCTCTCGGTGTGCTGGTCAGGCTGCGCTCGGCGGACGTCCTGACCCCGGCGGTGGCCCTGGCGACCCGGCTGCTCCAGCCGGGCGGGCAGCACCCGGGCCGCCCGACCGCCGGGATCGGGGAGCCCCGCCGGGGGCTGACCACCCTCGCCGACGCCTGGGCGGAGGCCTCGGCGGGCGCCCGGTCGGCGGCGGCCCAGCCCCGGCTCGGGCCGGTCGCGCAGTGGTCGGACATCGGCCCGTACCGGATGCTGGCCGCGCTGTCGGCGGACCCGGCGGACGACCCCGCGACCCGGGCCCTGCTGAGCCCCGCCCACCGGGAACTCGCCCGCACCGCCGAGGTGTTCCTCGACTCCGCCGGCCAGGCCGGCCGGGCGGCGGCGGCCCTGGGTATCCACCGCCAGACCCTGTACTACCGGCTGGCCCGCGTCGAGCAACTGACCGGCCTCGACCTGGACGAGGGCGAGGACCGCCTGCTGCTCCACATGGCCCTCAAGGCGGCCCGCCTCTACGGCTGATCCACGCGGGCACCGAGGGCGGGCCGCCCACCGCCGAGCCGGGCCACCCGCCGACGCACTCCCTCAGGAGGACTCGGCACCGCCCGCGCCGCCCCGGGTCAGTGCCTCCGCCGCCTGCCGCATGCCGTCCGTGAACTCCTCGGCGGTGGCGGCCGATTCGGGGTCGAACATCCACTGGATCATCAGCCCGTTCAGCAGCGCCTGGTAGAACGCCCCGAGCGTGCGCACCTCCCGCTCGGTGATCTCCTCCTCGGGCCGCCCGGTGAACATGGCGATCAGGCCCCGGCGCCCCTCCCCCTGCGAGGCGGCGAGCATCGCGCGCAGGTCCGGCAGCCGGTCCCCGCTCAGCGCCACCTCCAGGCTCGCCGCCCAGATCGGCCGTCCACCCTCGGACTGGGACAGCACCCCGTCCCAGACTCCGCGGAACCGCTCCAGCGAGCCGCCCTCACCGGGCACGTCACCTTGGAAGACCTCTCCCCATTCCTGCATGAGCTCGATGAAGGCCTGCGTCAGCAGAGCGTCCTTCGAGCCGTAGTGATAGCCGATCGACGCCAGGTTGGCGCCGGACGCCTTGACGATGTCGCGCGCGGTCGTGCGCACGAACCCCTTGTCGACCAGGCACTTCTTGGCGCCTTCGAGCAGATCTTCACGGTGTCCCATGCCCGCAGCGTAGCAAGACAAGCGTCATATACGAACGTTCCATACGCTCGTACTAGACAGACATTTATGACGCTTGTACATTGCCGCTCATGACGAATCCCGCGAACTCTGCGAACTCTGCGAACTCCGCGAACCCCGCGCCGCCCGCCGCACGGCGCCCCGCCGGCCGCCGGGAGTGGACCGCCTTCACCGTCCTCCTGCTTCCCCTGCTCCTGGTCTCCATGGACGTCTCCGTCCTCTACTTCGCCATCCCCGCCATCACCAGCGAGCTCGACCCGAGCGCCACCCAGCAGCTCTGGATCTTCGACAGCTACGCCTTCGCCCTCTCCGGACTGCTGATCACGATGGGCTCGCTCGGCGACCGGATCGGCCGCCGCAAGCTGCTGCTGATCGGCGCGACCGCCTTCGGCCTCGCCTCGATCGGCGCCGGCTACGCCACCAGCGCCGAGATGCTGATCGCGGCCCGCGTCCTGCTCGGCATCGGCGGCGCGACCCTGATGCCCTCCACGCTGGCCCTCATCCGGAACCTCTTCCAGGACGCCAAGCAGCGCGGACAGGCCATCGCCATCTGGTCCGGTGCCATGACCGGCGGAATCGCCCTCGGCTCGGTGCTGAGCGGTGTGATGCTGAACCACTTCTGGTGGGGCTCGGTCTTCCTCGTCAACGTGCCCGCGATGCTGCTCCTGCTCGCCCTGGTCCCCGTGCTGGTCCCGGAGTTCAAGGACCCGGCCCCCGGCCGCTTCGACCTGCTGAGCGTCCCGCTGTCCATGGCCGCCGTGCTGCCGGTCGTCTACGCGCTCAAGGAGATCGCCGCCGAGGGCTTCGAGCCGCTGTACGTGGGCTGCCTCGCCGTGGGCCTGGCCTTCGGGTACGTCTTCCTCCGCCGTCAGCGCACCCGTGAGGACGCCATGGTCAGCCGGGCCCTCTTCCAGGGCCGGGGCTTCGGGGCGGGCATCGCGCTCAACACGGTCGCCGCCTTCGCCATGATGGGCTCGGCTTACTTCACCACCCAGTACCTGCAGTCGGTGCTCGGCATGGGCACCCTGGAGGCCGCCCTGTGGAGCCTGGCCCCCTCGGTCGTCATCGGCGCGGCGGCGCCGCTCTCCGCCGCCCTGGCCCAGAAGGTGGACCGGGCCTACGTCATCGCCGGCGGCTTCGTCCTGGCCGCCGCCGGGTTCGCCCTGGTCGCCCTGGTGGACACCGACTCCCTGTGGCTGCTGCTGACCGGCGCCGGCGTGCTCGCCTCCGGCATCGTCACCGTGATGTCCCTGGTCGGTGACATGGCCCTGAGCTCGGCCCCCGCCGAGAAGGCCGGTTCGGCGGCCTCCCTGCTGGAGACGGGGCAGGAGTTCGGCGGAGCGCTCGGCATGGCGCTCCTGGGCAGCCTCGGCACCGCCGTCTACCGCGGCGACCTGGAGGGCCAGGATCCGGCCGTGCGGGAGACCCTGGGCGGGGCGGTGGCCGCGGCCCGGGGGCTCGGCGGGGAAGCGGGCGAGCGGGTACTGACCCTGGCCCGCGAGGCCTTCGTCCACGGAATGCAGTACGCGGCCTGGGGCGGAACGGTCCTGCTGCTCGGGGCGGCGCTGCTCGCCGCGGCTCTGCTGCGGGGCATCGGAAGCCCGGCTCCGCTCGCGCAGGAACCGGCCGAGGCCCCTTCGACCCTGGTGAGCTGATCGACGTACATCACAAAGAGTGAAGGACTGAGCGGGTGAACAGGAAAGGGCCCGGGGTCTCCCCCGGGCCCTTCGCCGTGCCGGGAGACCCGGCGCCGGATGTCGCTCAGGTCAGGCTGACCGTGCGCGCCGAGACGGCGCCGATCTCCGAGGCGATGTCCGCGAGGACGTTCGCCGGGACCTCGGCGTCGACCGTCAGGACGGCGAGTGCCTCTCCGTGCTCCTCCGCGCGGGCCACCTGCATGCCCGCGATGTTCAGGCCGCCCTCGCCGAGAACGCGGCCGACGGTGCCGACGACGCCGGGGCGGTCGGTGTAGCGGAGCACGACCATGTGGTCGGCGAGCGCCAGGTCCACGTCGTACTCGCCGACGCCGACGATCTTCTGAAGGTGCTTCGGGCCCGCGAGCGTGCCGGAGACCGAGACTTCCTGACCGTCCGACAGAGTGCCGCGCACGGTCACCACGTTGCGGTGGTCCGGGGACTCCGAGCTGGTGGTCAGGCGTACCTCGACACCGCGCTCCTGCGCGAACAGCGGGGCGTTGACGTAGGAGACCGTCTCGTCGACGACGTCCTCGAAGACGCCCTTGAGCGCGGAGAGTTCGAGCACCTTGACGTCGTGCTGGGTGATCTCGCCGTAGACCTCGACGTCGAGGCGGACCGCGACCTCGCCCGCGAGGGCGGTGAAGATGCGGCCGAGCTTCTCGGCGAGCGGCAGGCCCGGACGGACGTCCTCGGCGATGACGCCGCCCTGGACGTTGACCGCGTCCGGCACGAGCTCACCGGCGAGCGCGAGGCGCACCGAGTTGGCGACGGAGATGCCTGCCTTCTCCTGGGCCTCGTCCGTGGACGCGCCGAGGTGCGGGGTGCAGACGACCTGGTCGAGCTCGAAGAGCGGGGAGTCCGTGCAGGGCTCCTTCGCGTACACGTCGAGGCCGGCGCCGGCGACGCGGCCCTCCTTGATGGCCGAGTACAGCGCGGCCTCGTCCACGATCCCGCCGCGGGCGGCGTTGACGATGCGGACCGACGGCTTCACCTTGTGCAGGGCCTCGTCCCCGATGAGACCGAGGGTCTCGGGGGTCTTGGGCAGGTGCACGGTGATGAAGTCGGCGACCTCCAGCAGCTCGTCCAGCGTCAGCATCTTGACGCCCATCTGGGCGGCGCGCGCGGGCTGTACGTAGGGGTCGTACGCGACGACCTTCATGCCGAAGGCCGACATGCGCTGGGCGACCAGGACACCGATGCGGCCGAGGCCGACGACACCGAGGGTCTTCTCGCTGAGCTCGACACCCGTGTACTTGTTCCGCTTCCACTCACCGTTCTTCAGGGCGGTGTTGGCCTGCGGGATGTTGCGGGCCGTGGCGACGAGCAGGCCGCAGGCGAGCTCGGCGGCGGTGACGATGTTGGAGGTCGGGGCGTTCACGACCATCACGCCGGCCTTGGTGGCGGACGAGACGTCGACGTTGTCGAGGCCGACACCGGCGCGGGCGACGACCTTCAGCTTCTTGGCGGCGGCGATGGCCTCCGCGTCGACCTTGGTCGCGGAGCGGACCAGGATCGCGTCGACGCCCTCGATCGCGGGGAGCAGCTCGGCGCGGTCGGCGCCGTTGCAGTGCCGGATCTCGAAGTCCGGGCCGAGCGCCTCGACGGTGGCGGGCGACAGCTCTTCGGCGATGAGTACGACAGGTTTCGAGCTCACGTGGGTCCTCACAAGTCCAGTGCGGACGGCCGTCCCGATGGCCGCAGGCGGTGGAGGGGGTAGCCGCGTGGAAGACGCACGACACTGTGGGCCTGACGCGTTGTGTTGAGCAGTGTAGTAGCGGATCCCGGACGGAATTCCGCCTGTCCGGAAGGATCACCCGTCCGGGGTTGGCCGGGTTGGACAAGCCGTGTGATCACAGCTGTCCAATCCGGCCGGCAGATGCGCGGCGGGGCCGGGACGCACCGCCCCGGCCCCGCCGCGTACGCGATCAGCTCTCGTCGTTGTCGACCCAGCTCATCAGCTTGCGCAGCTTCTTGCCGGTGGTCTCCAGCAGGTGCTCCTCGTCGGCCTTCTTGTACTCGTTGTACTTCGGCAGACCGGCCTTGTACTCGGCCATCCAGGTGTTGGCGAACTCGCCGCTCTGGATCTCCGCGAGGACCTTCTTCATCTCGGCCTTGGTGGCGTCGGTGATGATGCGGGGGCCGGTGATGTAGTCGCCCCACTCGGCGGTCTCGGAGACCGACCAGCGCATCTTCTCCAGGCCGCCCTCGTACATGAGGTCCACGATGAGCTTCAGCTCGTGCAGGCACTCGAAGTACGCGATCTCCGGCTGGTAGCCGGCCTCGGTCAGGGTCTCGAAACCGGCCTTGACCAGGGCGGAGGCGCCACCGCAGAGGACGGCCTGCTCACCGAACAGGTCGGTCTCGGTCTCCTCGGTGAAGGTGGTCTTGATGACGCCGGCGCGCGTGCCGCCGATGCCGGCCGCGTACGAGAGCGCGAGCGCGAAGGCGTTGCCCGAGTGGTCCTGCTCGACGGCGGCGATGCAGGGCACGCCGCGGCCTTCCTCGTACTGGCGGCGGACCAGGTGGCCCGGGCCCTTCGGGGCGACGAGGGCGACGTCCACGTTGGCCGGGGGCTTGATGAAGCCGTAGCGGACGTTGAAGCCGTGGCCGAAGAAGAGCGCGTCGCCGTCCTTGAGGTGGTCCTTGATGGACTCCTCGTAGATCTCGGCCTGGAGCGGGTCCGGGGTCAGGATCATGATGACGTCGGCCCACTCGGCGGCCTCGGCCACGGGGACGACCGTCAGACCCTGCTCCTCGGCCTTGGCCTTGGACTTCGAGCCCTCCTTCAGGCCGACCTTGACTGCGACGCCGGAGTCACGGAGCGACAGCGCGTGGGCGTGGCCCTGGCTGCCGTAGCCGATGACCGCGACCTTGCGGCCCTGGATGATGGACAGGTCGGCGTCGTTCTCGTAGAACAGCTCGGCCACTGGGATATCTCCTTGGTGCGCTGGTGTTGCTCCCACCGTACGGCGGGGAACGGAATCGAAGTTTCCTGGTCTCGCTATGCGAGAGGTAAAGACGGGTCAGACGGCCGACCGTGGGCGGGCGGACGCGTCAGGCGCTGCGGTCGAGCGCGCGCAGGCTGCGGTCCGTGATGGACCGGCCGCCACGCCCTATGGCGATCGTGCCGGACTGCACGAGTTCCTTGATGCCGAACGGCTCCAGCATCTTCAGCATCGCGCCGAGCTTGTCGGTGCCGCCGGTGGCCTCGATGGTGACGGCCTCCGGGGAGACGTCGACCGTCTTGGCGCGGAACAGCTGGACGATCTCGATGATCTGCGAGCGGGTCTCGTTGTCGGCGCGGACCTTCACCAGAACGAGTTCGCGCTCGATGGCGTTCTGCGGCTCTAGCTCGACGATCTTGAGCACGTTGACCAGCTTGTTGAGCTGCTTGGTCACCTGCTCCAGCGGAAGGTCCTCGACGTTGACGACGATGGTGATGCGGGAGATGTCGGGGTGCTCGGTGACGCCGACCGCGAGGGAGTCGATGTTGAACCCGCGGCGGGAGAACAGCGCGGCGATCCGGGCGAGGATGCCGGGCGTGTTCTCGACCAGGACGGAGAGCGTGTGCTTGGACATGTGGGACGTTCTCTCTCTCGGGCTCTCTCGGCTCAGTCGTCTTCGTTGTCGCCGAAGTCGGGACGGACGCCCCGGGCTGCCATGACCTCGTCGTTGGAGGTGCCGGCGGCGACCATCGGCCACACCATGGCGTCCTCGTGGACGATGAAGTCGACGACCACCGTGCGGTCGTTGATCGCGTTGGCCTCGGCGATGACCTTGTCCAGGTCGGCCGGGTCCTCGCAGCGCAGCGCCACACAGCCCATGGCCTCGGACAGCTTGACGAAGTCCGGGACGCGGGTGCCCTTGCGGGGTGCGGTGGACTCGCCGAGCTGGGAGCCGACCGCGTCGTGGCCGGTCTCGTCCGCGTGCAGCACGGTGCTGGAGTAGCGCTGGTTGTAGAACAGGGTCTGCCACTGGCGGACCATGCCCAGCGCGCCGTTGTTGATGATCGCGACCTTGATCGGGATGTTGTTCAGCGCGCAGGTGACCAGTTCCTGGTTGGTCATCTGGAAGCAGCCGTCACCGTCGATCGCCCAGACGGTGCGGTCCGGCATGCCGACCTTGGCGCCCATCGCGGCGGGCACCGCGTAGCCCATGGTTCCGGCGCCGCCGGAGTTCAGCCAGGTGCGGGGCTCCTCGTAGTTGACGAAGTGCGAGGCCCACATCTGGTGCTGGCCGACGCCGGCCGCGTAGATGGTGTGCTCCGGCGCGAGCTCGCCGATGCGCTGGATGACCTGCTGCGGCGACAGCATGCCGTCCGCCGGGGTCTCGTAGCCCAGCGGGTACGTGTCGCGCCAGCGGCTGAGGTCCTTCCACCAGGCGGAGTAGTCGCCGGCGTGGCCCTCGGTGTGCTCGGCCTGGACGGCCTGGATCAGGTCGGCGATGACCTCGCGGGCGTCGCCGACGATCGGGACGTCGACCGCGCGGTTCTTGCCGATCTCGGCGGGGTCGATGTCCGCGTGGATGATCTTGGCGAAGGGGGCGAAGCTGTCCAGTTTGCCGGTGACGCGGTCGTCGAAGCGGGTGCCCAGCGCGATCAGCAGATCCGCCTTCTGCAGGGCGGTGACAGCCGTGACCGCACCGTGCATGCCCGGCATGCCCACGTGCAGCGGGTGGCTGTCGGGGAAGGAGCCGAGCGCCATCAGGGTGGTGGTGACGGGGACGCCGGTCAGCTCGGCGAGGACCTTCAGCTCGGCGGTCGCGCCGGACTTCATGACACCGCCGCCGACGTACAGGACCGGGCGCTTGGCCTGGCAGATGAGCTTGGCGGCCTCGCGGATCTGCTTGGCGTGCGGCTTGGTGACCGGCCGGTAGCCCGGAAGGTCCTGGGTGGGCGGCCACGAGAAGGTGGTCTTCGCCTGGAGGGCGTCCTTGGCGATGTCGACCAGGACCGGGCCGGGGCGGCCGGTCGAGGCGATGTGGAACGCCTCGGCGATCGTCCGCGGGATGTCCTCGGCCTTGGTGACCAGGAAGTTGTGCTTGGTGATCGGCATCGTGATGCCGACGATGTCCGCCTCCTGGAAGGCGTCGGTGCCGATCGCCTTGGAGGAGACCTGGCCGGTGATCGCGACGAGCGGGACGGAGTCCATGTGCGCGTCGGCGATCGGGGTGACCAGGTTGGTGGCGCCCGGGCCGGAGGTGGCCATACAGACGCCGACCTTCCCGGTGGCCTGCGCGTAGCCGGTGGCGGCGTGGCCGGCCCCCTGCTCGTGGCGGACCAGGATGTGACGGACCTTCTTGCTGTCCATCATCGGGTCGTACGCGGGGAGGATGGCGCCGCCCGGAATCCCGAAGACGGTGTCGCACCCCACCTCTTCGAGAGAGCGGATGAGGGACTGCGCACCCGTGACGTGCTCAACTGCGGCGGGCTGGTGTCCGCCGGAACGGGGCCGCGGCTGCGGATGGTGGGCCCCGGTGGCCTGCTCGGTCATCGGCATTCTCTTCTCGAAGCTGAGGGTTTTACGAGGATTCGACGGTGTGCCAGTGCAACAAAAAACCCCTCGTGCCAGGAGGCAAGCGAGGGGAGCGCGTCGGCGGTGTGGAGCGGGGACATCGTGGTCCCAGCTTCAGCCGACGCGCTTTCCAAGTACGAGAATTCGGGTGCGCATGGCACTGACCCTCCCTCCGGCGGGAGGTGGATGTCAAGTGGGTGGGACGGGCGTCTCATTATGTGAGCCTCTATGGATGGCCATCGATCCCCCGGGAGAACCACCGGCCAAGGCGGGTTGGGCCGCTCCGCCCGGTACTGGGAACGTACCTCTCACGAGCGCGCGGCGCAGCCTGTACTCGTCGAGAGGTCCGGAGAAGGCCATGCCCTGTCCGCGCGTGCACCCCATCGCCCGCAGGGCCATGACCTGCTCGGGGAGATCCACTCCGTCGGCGACCGACTGCATGCCCAGGTCGTTTGCGATCCGCAACAATCCGGCGGTGATCTTGTGGAGGCGGGCGGACTCGACCACGCCTTCGACCAGGCCCCGGTCCAGCTTCAGGATGTCCACCGGGAGCCGGCGCAGGGCGCTGATGGCCGCGTAGCCGCTGCCGAAGCCGTCCAGGGCGATCAGGACGCCGAGCCTCCGCAAGGCCGCCAGGCGGCGCTCCAGCTCGTCGAAGGGCACTCTGGGGTCGCTGTCCGCCAGCTCGATCACCAAGGCCCCGGCCGGCAGCCCGTGCCGGTTCAGCAGGGCTTCCACGGAGGCCGTCGGCACGGCGCGGTCCAGCAGCCGCTGGGCGGTCATCCGGACGGCCACCGGGACGTCGTGCCCGGCGCGGTGCCGCTCGGCGGCCTGCCCCATGGCCTCCTCCAGCATCCAGCGCCCCAGCTCGGCGGCTCGCGAGGGGGTCCCCCCGGCGAATTCGGGCGGACCGTCCGGAGCTGCCGCGGGCCTGCCCGCGGAGCCTGCCGCGCCCGCCGTGCCCGCCGTGCCCTCGGCGTATTCGGCCACGCGGAGGAATTCCGCCGGCGTGAACAGGATTCCCTGGGCCGAGCGCCACCGGGTCTGCGCGGCCACGGCCGTGACCTCACCGGTGGCCAGACAGACCACGGGCTGGTGCAGCAGGGCGAATTCACCCTCATGGAGCGCGGTGCGCAGCCGCCCCGCCAGCTCGGCCTTTCGGACGACCTCGGCCTGCATCTGCGGCGCGTACAGCTCGACGCGGTCCTTGCCGCCCGCCTTGGCCCGGTACATCGCGAGATCCGCGTTGCGCATCAGGTCCGACGGGGTGATGCCGGGGTCGGCGAAGGCCACCCCGATGCTCGCGGCGACCCGGACCTCACTGCCCGCGATCCGGTACGGCTGGGACAGGGTGGTGCGCAGCCGGTCGGCGATCTCGTGGACCTGGTACTCCCTGGCGCCGCGGTCCCGGCTGCCGTCGCCGAGGATCAGTGCGGCGAACTCGTCCCCACCGAGCCGGGCCGCGGTGTCCCCGGCCCGGACCGAGTCCTGGAGCCGGCGCGCGGCCTCGACGAGCAGCTCGTCGCCCGCCTGGTGGCCGATGGTGTCGTTGACCGCCTTGAACCCGTCGAGGTCGATGAAGAGGACGGCGGTGCTGTGGTCGCCGGCCCGGCGGCCGGTCAGGGCCTGGCGGACGCGTCGGGTGAACAGCGCCCGGTTGGGCAGGTCGGTCAGCGGATCGTGCTCGGCGCTGTGCTGGAGCTGAGCCTGGAGCCGGACGCGCTCGGTGACGTCTCGGCTGTTGAGGATGAGGCCGCCCTGGTGGCGGTTGACCGTTGACTCCACGTTCAGCCACTCGCCGCCGCCGGACTTGAACCGGCATTCGATGCGGGTGGTGGGCTCCTCGGTGGGCGGCGCCGCGAGGAACCGGCGGACCTCGTGGACCACGCGGCCGAGGTCGTCCGGGTGGATCAGCGTGGCCAGCTCGGTGCCGACCAGCTCCTCCGCCTCGCGGCCGTAGACCCCGGCGGCGGCGGGGCTGACGTAGCGCAGGGTGCCGGTGGGCGCGGCGATCATGATGACGTCGCTGGAGCCCTGGACCAGGGAGCGGAAGTGGTTCTCCTTCTGGGCCAGTTCCTGGGTCAGCGCGATGTTGTCGAGCAGCATGATGCCCTGCCGGATGACGAGGGCGAGCACGACCGTGCACCCGGTGAAGACGACCATCCGGTCGACCTTCCGGCCGTCCACGACGTTGTAGAGGATCCCGAGGGTGCAGACGGCGGCCGCGAGGTACGGGGTGAGTGCGGGCAGCGAGCCGGTGATGGGACGGCTGTGCGCCCGCTCCACCCGCGGGTGCGCGGGGACGGGCGGCGGCGGGTGCATGCGCCGGGCGCCCCAGGGCGCGTACGCGAGCAGCAGCGAGCCGGCGAACCAGCCCGCGTCGAGCAGCTGGCCGGACTGGTAGCCGTCGCTCAGCAGCGGTGAGGTGAACAGGGCGTCGCTGAGGACGGTCAGGGCCAGGGCCGCGATGGCCGTGTTGACGGCGGAGCGGTTGGTCTCGGAGCGCCGGAAGTGCAGGACGAGGACCATCGAGACGAGCGCGATGTCCAGGAGCGGGTAGGCCAGGGACAGCGCGGCGCTGGGGACGCTGCCCGCGGCGCCGGACTGGGCCGTGCGCGCCGCGTGTGCGAGGGCCAGGCTCCAGGAGAGGGTGAGCAGCGAGCCGCCGATGAGCCAGGAGTCGAGCCCGAGGCACACCCACCCGGCGCGCGTGACCGGGCGCTTGGCGAGGACGAGCAGGCCCACGATGGCGGGCGGCGCGAAGCAGAGGAAGGCGAAGTCCGCGGGCGAGGGTTTCGGCACCGGTTCGCCGAGGACCACCTCGTACCAGCCCCAGATCGCGTTGCCGCCGGCTCCCATGAGGGAGGAGAACGCGAAGAGCAGCCAGGCGGGGCGCTCGCGCCGGTCGATGGACCGGGCGTAGGAGTAGCAGGAGACGGCGGCGAGTATCCCGGCCGCGCTGAGTCCGAAGTCGCCCATGATCTCGGCGATTTCCTGCGAACCCCAGCCGAGGGCGGCGCCGACGGCGTACCCGCCGCTGATGAGTGCGAGGAGCAGTTGCGCTCCCGGACCACGGCCGCCGTTCTCGGCGGGCTGCCGGGTCAGGAGCACCGCCCCCGGGGCGCTCACCGGCCCCCCTCGCTGGCTTGTTTCGGCGCACTCCATCGTCGCCTCCGGCGGCTCTGCCGCGTCGGATCCTTCGCCCATTGGCCGTGCATCGCCCGTCGCCCCCCAAAGTGTCCGATCACTCCCCAGCGCCAGACGTTCGTGGCGCAGCCCCTTGTTCCGGACGATACACCACTTTCGTCACTCAGGGACATAGTTTCTCTACGCTCCGTTACCACCAAGGGAGTTGTGGACACGAAGCGCACTTGAACAGACGCGGAGCGTGCGCATCCTCCGTCACTCCGTGATCAATACCGTGTTCTCCACGGGCTCTCCTGCGGCGAAACGGGTGAGCTGGCGGGCGATCAGTCGCTTGGCCCGCGGCTCGAACGCGGTGCTGCTGCCGCCCACATGAGGCGTGATCAGGACATTCGGAGCATGCCAGAGCGGATGGCCGGCGGGCAGCGGTTCCGGGTCGGTGACGTCCAGAGCCGCGCGCAGCCGGCCGGACTCCAGCTCCGCCAGCAGCGCCGCGGTGTCGACGACGGGGCCGCGCGCCACGTTCACCAAGAGGGCGCCGTTCTTCATCCGGCTGAGGAAATCGGCGCCCGCCAGACCCCGGGTGGCCTCGGTCAGCGGCGTGGAGAGGATCACCACATCGGCGTCCGGGAGCAGCCGCGGCAGGTCGGCCAGGGCGTGCACCGGCCCGCGTTCCCCGGTCCGCGCCGACCGGGCGACGCGGGTGATCGGCCCGCACTCGAAGGGCAGCAGCCGGTCCTCGACGGCCGCGCCGACCGCTCCGTAGCCGACGATCAGGACGGACTTGTCGGCGAGGGCGTCGTAGAAGCCGCCGCGCCACTCCTCGCGGTCCTGGCCGCGGACCATGCCCGGGATGCCGCGCAGCGAGGCGAGGACCAGGGTGAGGGCGAGTTCTGCGGTGCTCGCGTCGTGGACGCCGCGCGCGTTGCACAGCCGTACCCCGGGAGGCAGGTCGCCGAGACCGCCCATGACGTCGTCGACGCCGGCGGTCAGGGTCTGGACGACCCGCAGGCCGGGCATCGCCGCCAGCGGGCGCAGGGTCACCTTGGGGGACTTCATGTACGGGGCGACATAGAAGACGCAGGGCCCCGGGTCCGCCGGGAACTCTTCCTCACCGTCCCACTGGCGGTACCGGAAGGTGTCGGGGAGGCCGTCGATCTCTTCGGCGGGGAAGGGGAGCCAGACGTCCCCGGTCGTTGCGCTCATGTCCCGGAGGCTATGCGAAGGGATGTGGATCAAGCCGTTAGTTTGTTCGCCGGACCGTGTTCGCGGGGGCCGGGAGGGGGGACGCACGGGTGGAGCGCAGGTCGATCGGGTCGGGGCCGCTGAGGGTGGGTGCCATCGGGCTCGGCTGCATGCCGATGAGCTGGGCGTACGCGCCCTCTCGGCGGCGGGGCGAGGAGTCTGTACGCACGGTGCACACGGCGCTGGACCTGGGGGCGAACCTGCTGGACACCGCCGACATGTACGGGCCGTTCACCAATGAGCTGGTGGTGGGGCGGGTGCTGCGGGAGCGGCGGGCCGATGCCTTCGTGTCGGCCAAGGTGGGGCTGCGGGCCGGGGAACAGCACGTGGTGGCCGACGGGCGGCCGGGCTATGTGCGGCGGGCCTGCGACGCCTCGCTGCGGCGGCTGCGCACGGATGTCATAGACCTGTACCAGCTGCACCGGGTGGATCCCGAGGTTCCGGTGGAGGAGACCTGGGGTGCCATGGCGGAGCTGGTGAGCGCGGGGAAGGTCCGGGCGCTCGGGTACTGCGCGCTCGGGGCGGGGGCCGGGCCGGGGGCGGGGCGGCGCGGGGACCGGGCGTACGGGACGACCTTGCGGCACCTGGAGCGGGTGCAGCAGGTGTTCCCGGTGAGCGCGGTGCAGGCGGAGCTGTCGGTGTGGTCGCCGGAGGCGGCGTGGCAGCTGTTGCCGTGGTGTGCGGCGAGGGGAGTGGGGATGCTGGCGGCGATGCCGCTGGGGAGCGGGTTCCTGACCGGGACGCTCACGCCCGGGGAGGGCTTCGAGTCGCAGGACGTGCGGGCCCGGCATCCGCGGTTCACGGCGTACGCGATGGCGGCGAACCAGCAGTTGGTGGCGGGGCTGCGGCGGGTGGCGCGGCGGCACGGCGAGGTCGGCGGGGTACCGGTGACGGCGGCGCAGGTGGCGCTGGCGTGGGTGCTGGCGCAGGGGCCGCACGTGGTGCCGGTGCCGGGGGCCGGCCGGGCGCACTGGGCGGCGGAGAACGCGCGGGCGGCGGAGGTCCGGCTCACGGCGGGGGACCTGGCCGAGATAGCGGCCCTGCCGGCGGCGGTGGGAGCCTGGGACTGAGCCGGGCCGGGCGCCGGGGCCGGGGTGGGGCGCCGGGGCCGGGGCTGTCGCGGGGCCGGGGCCGGGCGGCGAGGCCGGGACTGGGCCCACAACCACTCGATCGGGTGTACGAGTGGCGGAACTTCGAGAGCTGCCGGAGCTGTTGAGATGGATGAAGGGCAGGATCGGGGGACCGGAGGGGAGCAGGACGATGCGATACGGACGGATGCACGGGCGGGACGGCCAGGTCGGGCCGGACGGGCCGTACGGACAGGTCGGGCCGAACGGACAGGTCGGGCCGAACGGCCGGACCGGCCGGGCGCGCGGGCCGGAGCGGTACGAGGGGCAGGGCGCGCGGGGTCGGAGCGCGCTGGCCGCGGCCGCACTGGCCGGGTGCGGCGTCCTGCTGGCGGCGGGATGCTCCCCGGCGGGCGGCGGCGAGGGGGCGCGGGCGGGCAGCTCGCCACCTCGGACGGCACCGTCGGCGAGATCGTCCGGGTCGCCGGCGCCCTCGGGTGCGTCGGCCGCGCCCGCGAAGGGGTCGGTGACGGTGGCCGGCGAGGTCGCCAAGGGCCTGGAGTCCCCGTGGGGCGTGGCCCCGCTGCCCGACGGGGACCTGCTGGTCGCCTCGCGGGACAAGGGCACGATCAGCAGGATCCGGGTCTCCACCGGCGAGGTGACACCGATCGGCAAGGTGCCCGGGGTGGCGCCCGGTGGCGAGGGCGGCCTGCTGGGTCTCGCCCTGTCCCCCGGGTTCGCGTCGGACCGGATGGTATACGCGTACTTCACGACGGAGTCCGACAATCGCATCGCCCGGATGCGCTATGACGAGCAGCGGGATCCCGGCCAGCAACTGGGCGCGCCCGACACAGTGTTCCGGGGCATTCCCAAGGGGCTCATCCACAATGGCGGCCGGATCGCGTTCGGCCCGGACAAGATGCTCTACGCGGGGACGGGCGAGACCGGTGACACCGGGCTGGCGCAGGACATGAAGTCGCTGGGCGGCAAGATCCTGCGGATGACCCCGGACGGGGATCCGGTGCACGGCAACCCGGAGCCGGATTCGGTCGTCTACTCGTACGGGCACCGCAATGTGCAGGGGCTCGCCTGGGACAAGGACAAGCGGCTGTGGGCGGCCGAATTCGGGCAGAAGGCCTGGGACGAGCTCAATCTGATCGAGCCCGGCGGCAATTACGGCTGGCCGGAGGCGGAGGGGAAGGCCGGCAGACCGGGGCTGCGGGATCCTGTCGCCGTGTGGAAGACCGATGAGGCCTCGCCGAGCGGGATCGCCTGGGCGCAGGGGTCGGTGTGGATGGCCGCGCTGAAGGGCGAGCGGCTGTGGCGGATCCCGCTGGCCGGGGCGGTCCCGGTGGCGGAGCCGGAGGCTTTCCTTGAAGGGAAGTACGGCCGGCTGCGGACGGTGGTGGCGCTCGGCGGGGACAGACTGCTGCTGGTCACGAGCGAGACGGATGGGCGCGGGTCGCCGGAATCGGGCGACGACAGGATCCTGACACTGACGGTGCGGTAACCGTTAGGGCCCCGGCAGGGGACGGAAGGCACGGTGGCGCGGTGTTCAACATGATCGAGGAGTTGTTCAGTCCCGGGCGCAAACACACGGACGAGGAGAAGAAGCGGCTGGAGCTGTCCCGGATCGATGTGAATGACGGCGACCCGGGACGGGGTCCGATAGACCTGGACTCCGGCAAGGTGCTCATACGCGTGGACAAGCGGCCGCCGGCGTAGCCGCTTGTCCGGGCACAGTGGCGCCGGAGCTACCGGGGGGCGGGTACGAACGGCCGCAGCCGGTGGGCGAGGGCGGCCGCCTCGCCCCGGCCGGCCACACCCAGCTTGGCCAGGATGTTCGAGACGTGGACACTTGCCGTCTTCGGGGAGATGAACAGTTCCTCGGCGATCTGGCGGTTGCTGTTGCCGGCCGCGACCAGGCGCAGTACCTCCCGCTCGCGGCTGGTGAGGCCCAGGGCCTCGAACGGGTCGGCGTCCGGTGCGGGCGCGGCCTGGGGCCGGAGGGGGCTGAGCGGGATCCGGGCGCGCTGGGAGAGCAGGGCCAGGTCCTCGCGCAGCCTGCGGGCGCCGAGCTGGTCGGCGGTGGTGTAGGCCTCGCGGAGCAGGTCGGCGGCGTCCTCCCGGTCGCAGCCGGCGGTCAGCAGGGCCTCCGCGAGCCGGTGGCGGGCCCGGGCCGTCAGGTACGGGCGCTCCAGCGGGCGGACGGCCTCCACGACGGCGGTCCAGTCGGCGACGGTGTCCAGGTCCTCGGCCCGGCGGAGCTCGGCGCGCACGAACTCGGCGTGGGCGGTCCACACGGGTACCGGGGTGGCCAGGCCTCGGGCGGCGGTGCGCAGCTGGGCCAGGGCGTCGGCGCGGCCGGAGTCGGCGACCGGCAGGCCCCGGGCGTCTGCTTCGGCGGAGGCGGCCGCGAGCAGCAGGGGCCACCCGTAGCGGTGGTTGCCGAGGGGGAAGCCGTAGGCGACGGCTGCGGCCATCTCGGCCCGGACGTCGGCGATCCGGCCCTCCCCCGCGGCGACGCCGACCGCCAGGCGGAACAGCGGTATGCGGTGCTGGGGCTGGGCGTCGTGATCGCCGAAGTGGGCGTGGGCGGCGGCGAGCTGGGTGGCCGCCTCGGCGAGTTCGCCGCGGGCCAGGGCCAGATGGGAGAGCCGGGCCGCGGCGGAGCCGCGCGGGGTTGCGCTCTGGCCGACCCGCAGGGTCCGGCGGGCCGCCTGGGCCGCGTCGTCCCAGCGGCCGAGGCTGTACAGGCTCTCGGCCATGTTCCCGCACAGCCAGGCTTCGGAGTCCAGCAGCCGTGACTTGGCGACGAGTTCGGTTCCCTGTTCGGCCAGTTCCACGGCTTCCCGGGACCGGCCCATGCTTTCCAACTGAGAGGAGAGGTTGATATGCGCACGCGCCGCCGCCATGGCGAACCCGAGTTCGGTGGCCCGTTTCCTGACCGCGTGCATCTCGGCGAGGCCGCCCTCGGTGTCGCCGGAGTCGGTGAGCAGGGTGCCGAGGGTGATCCGGGCGTTGAGTTCGGTCTCCTCGGCGCCGACCATGCGCGCGTACTCGACGGCGCGCTCGGCGGCGGCGAGGTTGCCTGGGCCGGGATTGTGGAGCATGCCCCAGCCGGCGGCCCGGACGAGGACGTCGGCGTGCACCTGCGACGGGGGCAGCCCCTGGACGAGGTCCTGGGCCTTGGCCAGTTCCTCCCAGCCGTCGCCTCGGGCGAGGCTGGCGACCAGGCGGGAGCGTTCGGTCCAGAACCAGGCCGAGCGCAGCGGGTCGTCCTCGTCCTCCAGCATCCGCAGCGCGGTCTTGGTCATCTTCAGGGCCCGTTCCCGCTCCCCGCCGAACCGGGCGGCGACGGTGGCCTCGGCGAGCATGTCGAGCCGCTTGAGCGGAGTGGTGGCGGGATCGCAGCCGCAGGGCGGGTACACCTCGGTGTAGTCCGCCGGGCGCAGCCGCGCGCGGACGTCCTCCGGGGTGCTCTCCCACAGGTCCAACGCCCGTTCCAGGAGCCTCAGCTGCTCGGAGTAGGCGTGGCGGCGGCGGGCGGCGACCGAGGCGGCGAGTACCGCGGGCAGCGCTTTGGCGGGGTCGTTGGCGTAATACCAGTAACTGGCCATCCGGATGACGCGCTCCTCGGCGCGGACCAACGAGTCGTCGGCCTCCATGGCCTCGGCGTAGCGGCGGTTGACGCGGGCGCGCTCGCCGGGCAGCAGGTCGTCGCTGACGGCCTCGCGGACGAGGGAGTGGCGGAAGCGGTATCCGTCGCCTTCGGCGGTGGCGAGGAGGATGTTGGCGCCGACGGCCGCCCGCAGGGCCTCGATCAGTTCGTCCTCGGTGAGTCCGGCGACGGCGCGCAGCAGCGGGTACTCGACGGTGGAGCCGCCCTCGGCGACGATCCGCACCACGCGCTGGGCGGCGTCCGGGAGGACCTCGACGCGGACGAGCAGCAGATCGCGCAGGGATTCCGTGAGCCCGGTGCGGCAGCCGCTCTCTCGGGAGGCGACGAGTTCCTCGACGAAGAAGGCGTTGCCGTCGGAGCGGTCGAAGACGGAGTCCACGAAGGCCTCGTCGGGCTGCGAGGCGAGGATGCCGGCGAGCTGGCGGCGGACCTCGGCCCGGTTGAAGCGGGGCAGTTCGATCCGGTGGACGGTGCGGAGCCGGTCCAGTTCGGCGAGGAGCGGGCGCAGCGGGTGGCGGCGGTGGACGTCGTCCGCGCGGTAGGTCGCGACGACGACGAGCCGGCCGCTGCCGAGGGTGCGGAAGAGGTAGGCGAGCAAGTGCCGGGTGGAGGTGTCCGCCCAGTGCAGGTCTTCCAGGACGAGCACGAGGGTGCGGTCGGCGGCGAGCCGCTCCAGCATCCGGGCCGTCAGTTCGAAGAGGCGGGCGGTGCTCTCCTCGTCGTGCGGGCCCCGGGGGGTCTCGCCGAGTTCCGGGAGGATCCGGGCGAGTTCGTCCTCCTGGCCCGCGGCTGCGGCGGCCAGCTCGTCGGGGAGTTGGCGGCGCAGGTTGCGCAGGGCAGTGGAAAATGGGGCGAAGGGAAGGCCCTCCGCCCCGATCTCCACACAGCCTCCGACCGCGACGATCGCGCCGCGGCGGCCGGCCTCGCAGAGGAACTCCTCGGTGAGGCGGGTCTTGCCGACCCCGGCCTCTCCCCCGATGAGCATCGCCTGCGGTTCTTGGCCGGCGGCGCGGGTCAGGGCGTCGGTGAGTACGGCCAGTTCGTCGGCGCGGCCGACGAACACCGGGCTGACAGATCTGGTCTCCACGCCGCCGAGCATCGCACAGGCTTCCGGCCCGGTGTCACTCGTTATCGGTGCGCTTCTCATCACGTGCCGGTTCACGCGGGTCGCGTCGCGGGTTACGCGACGCGGGCGAAGCGGCTGCGGGCCTCTCTCACCGGCCCTTCGGGTTCCTTGCCGCGCGAGGAGGCGCGGTGCGCCTTCCGGGCCTCCGCGGCCCTGCGGAACTCGTTCGCCTCGCGGATGAGGTCGGCGTGCCGGGCGTGGGCCATCTCGTATTCGAACATCTCGTTCTCCCTGGGGCGTTTCTCGGGCACCTCGTTCGGTGTGATCCAAGAATCGCTTCCCAGGGGGTGCCGCCACATCGGGCGCATGCCGCATCCGGGCGGGCGAGGGGGCCTTAGTCCGGGGGCCTAGGCCCCTGAGGCGGGCTAAGGCGGTGCCTAGGCGGGACCGGATGCGGCCCGGGGCGGCTTAGCCGGCGGCCTTCGGGAGGGGGAGCAGGAGGTCGAAGTACATGAGGCCGGACAGCAGGATGCCGAGGGAGCCGAGGGCGACGGCGGCCCAGGCGACGGAGCGGATCCAGGTCGGCAGGACGCGGCCGGGGGCGCCGAAGGCGGGGCGGGCCAGGACGAAGACGGCGAGGAGGAGGGCGAGGGTGGAGACGACACCGTTGACGAGGGCGGTCAGGTGCCAGGCGTCGCCGTACAGGGCGGCGATCTTCTCTTCGGTGCTGGTGGCGTTGACCGATTCGATCTGGCCTATGAGGGTCTGGCGCTCGGCGATGACGCGGGAGACCCAGGTTCCGCTGAGGGCGACGAGGCCGAGGCCGGCGGCGACGACGGCGGAGGCGGCGGCCCCGACACCGCCGACCCGCTCCTCCGGCTCGTCGAGCAGATCGAGGTCGTCCAGCTCGTCGAGGTCGTCCGCCTCGGCGTCGACGCGGGCGGCGGCATCGACATCGGCGGTGCTCACGTCGGCCTCGGCCTTCGTCGTGTCGGCCTTGTCCGCCTGTGCGGGGGTCTGGGGCTCGGCGGGGTCCGCCTCGGGAGCGAGCGGGGCGGAGGTCTTCGTGGTGTCCATGCGGGGCACCGTAGGCCTCGTTTCTGAGAGGTGCCTGAGAGCCCGCCTCGGCCGCCGCACCCCGGCGGGCGCCCCTCCCGCCGCAGGTCCGGGCCCATGGCCGCGGCGGGACGGGCTGGGGCAGGGGCCAAGCGGTCCGCGAGACCGCTCAGGAGGGACCGGCCGGCGGCCACTCGTCGGCGAGGACCGCCCAGATCTCGGTATCACGGCGGATGCCGCGGTGGACGTAGCTCTGGCGCAGGACGCCCTCGCGGGTCATCCCGAGGCGTTCGGCGACCGCGAGGCTCTTCTTGTTGGCGGAGGAGGCGTGCCATTCCACCCGGTGCATGCCGCGTTCCCGGAACGCCCAGTCGATCAGGACCCGGCAGGCCTGGGTGACGAGGCCCCGGCCGGCGGCGGCGGGCTCCAGCCAGCAGCCGGCCTCGCAGGTGCCGGCGGCGGCGTCGAAGGTCCGGAAGAGGACCCCGCCGACGAGGGTGCCGCCGACCCGTATGCCGTAGAGGCGCCCGGTGTCGGTGGCCGCCTTCTGCGCGTAGGAGGCGATGAAGGTGCGCGCCGAGTCGAGGTCGGCCACGACGTCGGCGAGGAGGATGTGCTCACCGATGTGCTCCCGGCCGCGGTCCATGTGCGCCAGGAACTCCTCGGCGTGCCGGACTTCCATCGGGAACAGCCGGGCGTCGTCGGCGAGGTCGATCGAGAACATGCGGTCCTTTCTCTGGGTCTTCCGCGGCGGGTCGCCGCGTCACCGGGATGTTGTCGCGGGTTCGGCGTCGTCCTCGCTCATGGCGGGGTCCGCGCCGGTCCGCTGTGCCGGGAGTGCCGCATGGGTGCGGCGCTCCGGGGGTTCGATGCTGATCCGGGGCAGTCGGCGGTCCAGCCAGGCCGGCAGCCACCAGTTGGCCCCGCCGAGCATGTGCATGAGGGCCGGGACGAGGAGGGTGCGCAGCACGAAGGCGTCGAGCGCCACGGCCGCCGCGAGCGCGATGCCGAACATCGCGATGAGCCGGTCGCCGCTGAGGACGAACGCCAGGAAGACGGAGATCATGATGACCGCCGCCGAGTTGATCACCCGGCTGGTCTCGGCGAGGCCGACGCGGACGGCCCGCTGGTTGTCGCCGGTCTCCAGCCACTCCTCGTACATCCGGCTGACCAGGAACACCTGGTAGTCCATGGACAGCCCGAAGAGGACGGACACCATGATCACGGGGAGGAACGGTTCGATCGGGCCCGCGCTCCCCAGGCCCATCGGCTCGCTGCCCCAGCCCCACTGGAAGATCGCGACGACGACGCCGAAGGAGGAGGCGACGGCAGCGACGTTCATGGCCGCCGCCTTGACGGGGATGCCTATGGACCGGAAGGCGAGCAGCAGGAGCAGGCAGCCGAGGCCGATGACGACCCCGACGAAGAGCGGCAGCTTGCCGATGATGACCTCGGCGAAGTCGTCGTAGCCGGCGGTCACACCGCCGACGTGGATGTCCATGGAGCCGCGGTGGTCGGAGCCCGGGATGACCTCCTGGCGGAGCGTGTCGACGAGGTCGCTCGTGGCCCGGGACTGCGGGGCGGAGTCCGGTACGACGGTGACGACGGCGGTGTCGCCGCTCCGGTTGAGGACGGCCGGACCGGCGGAGGCGACGCCGTCCGCCGTCCGGAGATCTTCGGCCAGCCGGGTCACCGCGACCCGGTCCCCGGCTCCGTCGAGTCGGGCGACGACGGTGAGCGGGCCGTTCATCCCGGGGCCGAAGCTCTCGCCGAGCAGCTCGTAGGCCTTGCGGGTGGTGGAGCCGGCCGGGTTGTTGCCCTGGTCGGAGGTGCCGAGGTGCAGGGAGAGCGTGGGCAGCGCCAGCACGAGCATGACCGCGGTGGCGACGACGCCGAGCAGCTTGGGGTGCCGTTCCACGAAGGCGGACCACCGGGCGGCGAAGCCGGTGGGCGGCTCGGGCCGCGGGCCCTCGGCGGCGAGCTTGCGGCGCTCGCGGCGCGAGAGGGCGCGCGTGCCGATGTACGAGAGGAGGGCGGGGAGCAGGGTCACCGAGGCGGCCACGGTGAGGACCACGGTGAGGGAGGCCGCGAGCGCGACGCCGTTGAGGAAGTTCAGCCGGAGCACGAGCATCCCGAGCAGCGCGATGCAGACGGTGGCTCCGGCGAAGACGACGGCCCGCCCGGTGGTGGCGACTGCGTTCTCGGCGGCCTCGGCGACGGGCAGGCCTCGCTTGAGGCCCTTGCGGTGCCGGGTGACGATGAACAGCGCGTAGTCGATGCCGACTCCGAGGCCGACGAGGGTGCCGAGCATCGGGGCGAAGTCGGCGACGGGCATGGCGTGCCCGAGGAGGGTGATGCCGAAATAGCCGGTGCCGACACTGACCAGGGCGGTCGCGATGGGCAGCAGGCTCGCGGCGAGCGAGCCGAAGGCGAGGAAGAGGACGAGGGCGGCGACGGCGACGCCGATGACCTCGGCGAGGTGCGCGGTGGGGGCCTCGGTGAGGCCGATGGCGTGGCCGCCGAGCTCGACCTGGAGGCCGTCCCGCTCGGTGTGGTCGTTCTTCGCGGTGTCGACGACCGCCTGGGCCTGGGCCTTGGGGACGGAGTCGGCCTGCTCGTCGAAGGTCACGACGGCGTAGGCGGTACGGCCGTCGGGGCTGATCTGCGCGGCGCTCTCGGGGCCGGGCCCGTACGGCCCGGCGACCGATCCGACGCCGGGGAGCTCGGCGACGGCGTCGAGGGCCTGGGCCATGCGCTGCTGGATGTCCGGGGTGCGGGCCGTCTGATGCTCCGGGGCCCGCCACACGATGGTGTCGGTGTCGCCGCCCTGGCCGTGGAAGCCCTCGCGGAGGAGGGCGCCCGCCTTGCTGGACTCGGTCCCGGGGACCTCGTAGTCGTTGGAGAACGCCGGTCCGGCGAGGCCCGCGGCGGCGGCGGTCCCGCCGAACGTGAGGAGCCAGAGCAGTACGGCCACGAGACGGTGCCGGACGCACCACCGTGCGATTGCTGCCAACGGACGTGCTCCCTGGTGGTTCGGATCTTTACCGGGAGACGCCCGACGCAAAGAACGCTGGAACTCTCGCGAAACCTGGTGATCGCGAATCTAGATGATCTACCGCCGAACCGCAGACGATCAGCTGATCGCCTGCTGGTCTGCACCTCGATTTTCGGTCCACGATCGCAGCGATTCGTGATCGTTGACCCGTTTCGTGTGCATCGTCACAGGGGTGCGGCGGAACTCGGGACCTCGGCCCCTCACCCAGGTCGCTTCGGCTAGGTCGCTTCGGCGCGGTAGCCCGGGATGGAGGGCCAGCGGACGGTGAGGACCACCGCGTCCTCCTCGGCGTACCAGGAGTGGTCGACCCCGCGACCCCAGAGCACGTAGTCCCCCTGTTCGGCGAGCACCACGGTCCGGCCGGGGAACTCCAGCCGGAAGCGCCCGCTGATCAGCACCTGGAGCGCGGTGCGCTCCTCCCCGGTCACCCACCGGGTCCGCTCCTCCCCCTTGGGGTGGACCCCCCACTTGATCTCCACGTCCTCGCTGTGGCGGGGATCGGCGGGGTCCTTGAAGTGGCCGAGGAGCCAGCCGCGGTCGGCGGCGGCATCGGGGGTGGCTTTGCCTGTGTAGATGAGGGCTTCGTCGTTCACGGGCTGAGGCTAATGCAGTTGTGGAAGCGGCCCGGAGGCTGGTGAGCTGGGGCGATGACGATGGAACCCGATGAACTGATGAAGGTGCGGGCCCGGTACGACGCGGAGATGCGCCGCGACGCGCAGCCCGACGCGGCCGAGGCCCGGGTGGAGCGGTCGGGGGCGGTGGTACGCCAGACCACACCCGGGCGGGGCTGGCACGGCGTGCTCTGGTCGGACCTCGACGAGGTGACGGCGGACGCGGAGATCGCGGCGCAGGTGGCGTTCTTCACGGATCGGGGAGCCGGCGACTTCGAGTGGAAGCTGTACGGCCACGACCGCCCGGCGGATCTCGGGGAGCGGCTGCGCGCCGCCGGGTTCGCGCCCGAACCGGCCGAGACCCTGATGGTGGCGCGGACGGCCGACCTCGCGGAACTCCCGATGGAGCCGCCGGAGGGGATCACCCTGCGGGTGGTCACGGACGAGGCCGGGGTGGATCTGATGATGGAGGTCCACGCCCGGGCCTTCGGTACCGAGCGCCCGCGCATCCGGCACCAGATACTGACCCTGCTGAGGGACGAGCCGGAGACCCTCGCGGCCGTGGTGGCGATGGCCGGCGACACCCCGGTGAGCGCGGCCCGGATGGAGATGCGGCCGGGGACCTCCTTCGCGGGCCTGTGGGGCGGCGGCACGGATCCGCGGTGGCGCGGGCGGGGCGTCTACCGGCTGCTGGTGGCCCATCGCGCCCGCATCGCCGCCTCGCTCGGCATCCCCTATCTCCAGGTCGACGCCTCGGACGACAGCCGGCCGATCCTGGAGCGGCTGGGCTTCGGCGTCCTGGGCGTGACGGTGCCGTACGTGTACACCCCCGCCGGCTACACCCCCGCCAACTGCACCCCGGCCGGCGCGTAAGGCGGCACGGCCGGGGTCAGGCTCCGACGACGCCGTCGATCGCCTCGCGCAGGAAGTCGGCGTGCCCGTTGTGCCGGGCGTACTCGTGGATCATGTGCAGCATCACCACGCGGAGCGAGACGTCCGCCTCCCACCTCCGCGCGTACGCCGTCACGTCCAGGGAGTGCGCCGCGGCCTCGACGCTCCGGGAGTGCTCGACCTCCGCCTCCCACGCGGCGAACGCCTCCGCCCGTGTGGCCCCGGAGGCGTCGTACGCGGCCTGGAAGTCGCCCTTGTCCGACCACAGGTGCGGTACATCGTGCGCCCCGCCCATGGTCCGGCGGAACCAGTGCCGCTCCACTTCGGCCATGTGCCGCACCAGGCCGAGCAGGGAGAGGGTGGACGGCGCGGAGGCCTGGCGGCGGAGGTCCTCGTCGCCGAGTCCCTCGCACTTCATGGCGAGCGTGGAGCGGTGGAAGTCGAGGTACGCGCGCAGGGTCTCGCGTTCGTCCCCGGTCAGCGGAGGTCCGGTGCGTTCCATGCGCACGATCTTGCCGGTTGGCCCGTGCCGGCGAAACCGGTTTTGCCTCAGGCGCCGTTATAGTTAGGCCAGCCTAACCTAAGATGCCTCGGGGAAGAGTGTGAACAGCGTGAGCGCAGCGAACAACCGGCCCGCCGACGGCGAGGGCGAGGGCGAGGGCGACGGAGACACGGCCTACGAGCTGTTCCGCGACGCGTGGGGCATCCCCCACCTCCGCGCCGCCGACAGCCTCGCCCTCGCCTACGCCCAGGGCCGCACCACCGCCCTCGACCGCGCCTGGCAGCTTGAAGTCGAACGCCACCGCGCCCAGGGCTCCAGCGCCGCCTTCCTCGGCCCGGACTTCGTGGCCTGGGACCGCTTCGCCCGCCAGTGCCGCCTCGACGACACCGCCCGCCGCTGCCACGACGCGCTCGACCCCGAAACCGCCGCCTGGGTCCGCGCCTACGTGGACGGCGTCAACGACGGTCTGGCCGACGGCGCCTCCCGCGACGGGCGGTTCGCCCGCACCGGCCACACCCCCACCCCGTGGGAGCCATGGGTTCCGCTGGCCATCTGGATCGCCACCCACATCCTGCTCGCCGGCTTCGCCACCAAGCTCTGGCGCGAGCGCGTCGCCCGCGCCCTCGGCGACGAAGCGATCACCCTCTTCGCCACCGACGGCCCCCGCACCGCCGGCAGCAACGGCTGGCTGGTCCCCGGTGACCGGACCGCGACCGGCTCGGCGATCATCGCGGGCGACCCCCACCGCTTCATCGAGGACCCGGGCGTCTACCAGCAGATACGTCTCTCCTGCCCCGAGTACGACGTCCTCGGCCTCGCCGTCCCCGGCATCCCCGGCCTCGGCCACTTCGGCCACACCGGCACCGCCGCGTGGGCGATCACCCACGCGATGGCCGACTACCAGGACCTGTACGCCGAGCAGGTGCGCCCCACCGCCGACGGCGACGGGCTGGAGGCCCTCGGCCCCGACGGCGTCTGGGAGCCCGTCGCCCGCCACACCGAGACCCTGGCCGTGGCCGGCGCCGACCCCGTCGAGGTCGAGGTCCTGGAGACCCCCCGCGGCCCGGTGATCGTCCACGAGGACGGCCGGACCCTCTCCCTGCGCTACCCGCCCCGGGTCCGCCGGGACCTCGGCTTCGCCACCCTCCCCGCCCTCCTGCGCGCCCGCACCGTCGCCGACATCGACCGCGCCCTCGACGGCTGGGCCGAGCCCGTCAACGTCGTCCACGCCGCCGACTCCGAGGGCGGCCTGCTGCACCGCGTCGCCGGCGCCGTACCCCGGCGCGACCCGGCCAACCGCCTGCGCCCCGTGCCCGCCTGGGACCGCCGGTACGCGTGGCAGGGCTGGTCGCAGACCCCCGCCGAGCCCGTCCAGGGCTTCGCCGTCATGGCGAACGCCCGCGGTATCGCCTCGCCGCTCGGCGTGGAGTTCGCGCCTCCGCACCGCGCCGACCGCATCCGCGAGCTGCTCGACGGCTCCTCGGACTGGACCCCGAAGGCGATGGCCGACGTACACAGGGACACCCTCCTGGCCTCCGCCGAGCCACTGCTCGCCCTGCTGCCGGGGCTCGACGACCTGTCCCCCGAGGCGGCGCGACTGCGCGAACGCCTGCTCGCCTGGGACCGCCATATGGCGGCTGAGAGCACCGACGCCACCGTCTTCTCGGCGCTGCGGACCGCGACCGTACGCCGTATCGCCGCCGACCCCGTCTTCGCCGGCCTGGCCGACGCCCCCACCGGCCCGGAGGTGTTCCACCCCTGGCTGTACCTGGTCACCCGGATCGGCTACGCCCTCGAAGGCCTGCTGACCACCGCCCTCCTCCCCGGCCTCGACCGCGCGGCCCATGTCCGCGCGGCCCTGGAGGAGACGGCCGCGGCCGCCACCCCCGACACGCCCTGGTCGGAGGTACACCGGCTCGCCCCCTGGTCGGCCCTCCCGGACCCGGAGGCGCGGTGGCCCGGCCTCGGCGGCGACCACGACTGCGTGAACTGCACCTCCTCCGTCCCGGGGTTCACCGACCTCACCGCCCGCGCATCGGCGGCGCGTTACGTCTGGGACCTCGCCCGCCGCGAGGACAGCCTCTGGGCGGTCCCGCTGGGCGCCGACGGCGTCACGGGCTCGCCCCACCACCGCGACCAGCTGCCCCTGTGGGCACGCTGCGAACTCATCCCGGTCGTCACCGACTGGGACCGGCTCACGAAGGAACCCCGCGCATGACCGCCTCCACCCGACAGCCCGTCCACACGCAGTCCGTCGAGGGCTTCGGCACGGTGACGCTCACCCCCGTCGATCCCACCGCCGACTCCGCCCTGATCCACGGCTGGGTGACCCAGGAACGCGCCCGCTTCTGGGGCATGGGCGAGGCCAGCCGCGAACTCGTCCAGGAGATCTACGAGGACGTCGACCGCCGCACCACCCACCACGCGTTCATCGCCCGCCGCGACGGCGAGCCGGTCGCGCTGTTCCAGACGTACGACTGCGCCGCGGACCGGGTCAGTGAGTGCTACGAGGTCCGGCCCGGGGACGTCGGCGTGCACCTGCTGATCGGTCCCGCCGAGGGGGCGGCCGAGCACGGGTTCAGCGCGCGTTTGCTGACCGTCTTCCTCGCGTACCTCTTCTCCGACGGCGGCCAGGCCCGCCGCCTCGTCGCGGAGCCGGACGCGCGCAACCAGAAGGCCCTCGCGATCCTGGAGCGCACCGGCTTCGTGCTCGGCCCGGAGGTCGAACTCCCCGAGATCGACCTCCCCGAGGTCTACCTGCCGGCCAAGCGGGCCCGCCTGGCATTCCTCGGCGCGCCGCAAACCCGCTGACCGGCACGGCCCACCGGGCACCGCCGTTTCCCATTCCCACAGCCACAGCACGAGGGGCCGTGCCCGGGAGATCCCGGGCACGGCCCCTCGTACGCGACGATCCGCGGGCTCAGCCCTCGGAGACGCCCAGGCGCTCCAGGATGAGCTCCTTGACGCGGGCCGCGTCGGCCTGGCCGCGGGTGGTCTTCATGACCGCGCCGACCAGCGCGCCGACGGCGGCGATCTTGCCGCCGCGGATCTTGTCGGCGATGGCCGCGTTGCCCGCGATGGCCTCGTCCACGGCCGCGCCGAGCGCGCCCTCGTCCGAGACGACCTTCAGGCCGCGCTTCTCGACGACCTCGTCGGGGCTGCCCTCGCCGCCGAGGACGCCCTCGATGACCTGGCGGGCCAGCTTGTCGTTCAGCGAGCCGTCGGCGACCAGCGCCGCGACGCGCGCGACCTGGGCCGGGGTGATCGGCAGCTCGTCGACGGACACGCCCTGCTCGTTGGCGTTGCGGGCGAGCTCGCCCATCCACCACTTGCGCGCGGCGGCCGAGTCGGCACCCGCCTCGATCGTGGCGACGATGGAGTCCACCGCGCCCGCGTTGAGGATCGACTGCATGTCGTGCTCGGAGACGCCCCACTCCTCGCGGAGCCGGTTGCGGCGCAGCCGCGGCATCTCGGGCAGGCCGGCGCGCAGCTCCTCGACCCAGTCGCGGGCCGGGGCCACGGGAACCAGGTCGGGCTCCGGGAAGTACCGGTAGTCCTCGGCGTTGTCCTTGATGCGGCCGGCCGTGGTGGAGCCGTCCTCCTCGTGGAAGTGCCGGGTCTCCTGCACGATCGAGCCGCCGCCGCTCAGCACGGCCGCGTGGCGCTGGATCTCGAAGCGGGCCGCGCGCTCGACGGAGCGCAGCGAGTTGACGTTCTTCGTCTCGCTGCGGGTGCCGAAGGGGGCCTCGGGGCTGGGGCGCAGCGACAGGTTCACGTCGCAGCGCATCTGGCCCTGGTCCATGCGGGCCTCGGAGACGCCGAGCGCCTTGATGAGCTCGCGCAGCTCGGCGACGTACGCCTTGGCGACCTCGGGGGCCCGTACGCCCGCGCCCTCGATCGGCTTGGTGACGATCTCGATGAGCGGGATGCCCGCGCGGTTGTAGTCCAGCAGGGAGTGAACCGCGCCGTGGATACGGCCGGTGGCGCCGCCGACGTGCAGCGACTTGCCGGTGTCCTCCTCCATGTGGGCGCGCTCGATCTCCACGCGGAAGATCTCGCCGTCCTCCAGCTGGACGTCCAGGTAGCCGTTGTAGGCGATGGGCTCGTCGTACTGGGAGGTCTGGAAGTTCTTCGGCATGTCCGGATAGAAGTAGTTCTTCCGGGCGAAGCGGCACCACTCGGCGATCTCGCAGTTCAGCGCGAGACCGATCTTGATGGCGGACTCGACGGCGATCGCGTTGACGACGGGCAGCGAGCCGGGCAGACCGAGGCAGGTGGGGCAGGTCTGCGAGTTGGGCTCGGCGCCCAGCTCGGTGGAACAGCCGCAGAACATCTTGGTCTTGGTGCCGAGCTCGACATGGACCTCAAGGCCCATGACGGGGTCGAACGAGGCGAGAGCGTCCTCGTACGAAAGCAGTTCGGTGAAGGTGGTCACGGTGAAACTTTCCCTCTCAGCCCAGCAGGACGTCGTCGTCGCCCAGGCGCTTCAGCTCGCGGTACAGGATCGCGAGGCCGGTGACGATGGCGGCGGCGGACACGACGGCGTCGACCAGCTTCAGCGTGTCGTGCTCGGTGCGGGCCCTGCGGGCCTGCTTGATCACGCTGATGGCACCGAAGGCGGTGGTGCCGATCGACAGGTACGTACCGGACTTGGACTTCTTGAAGCCCTTGGCCTTGGACAGTGCGCTGGTCACAGCGACGGTGCCTCCTCAAGCAGCGGGTGGCCCCAGCGCTCGACGAAGGCGGCCTCGACGGCCGCGCCGACCTTGTACAGACGGTCGTCCTTCATCGCCGGGGCAATGATCTGCAGCCCGACCGGGAGGCCGTCCTCCGGTGCCAGTCCGCAGGGGAGCGACATGGCGGAGTTGCCGGCCAGGTTGGTCGGGATGGTGCACAGGTCCGCGAGGTACATGGCGAGGGGGTCGTCGGTGCGCTCGCCGATCGGGAAGGCGGTGGTCGGGGTCGTCGGGGAGACGATGACGTCGACCTGCTCGAAGGACTTCTCGAAGTCCTTCGTGATGAGCGTGCGGACCTTCTGGGCCGAGCCGTAGTACGCGTCGTAGTAGCCGGAGCTGAGCGCGTACGTGCCGAGGATGACGCGGCGCTTGACCTCGTCGCCGAAGCCGGCTTCGCGGGTGAGCGCGGTGACGTCCTCGGCCGACTTGGTGCCGTCGTCGCCGACGCGCAGGCCGTAGCGCATGGCATCGAAGCGGGCCAGGTTCGAGGAGCACTCGGACGGCGCGATCAGGTAGTACGCGGCCATCGCGAGGTCGAAGGACGGGCAGTCCAGCTCGACGATCTCGGCGCCGAGCTCCTTGAGGAGCTCGACCGACTCGTTGAAGCGCTGGACGACGCCGGCCTGGTAGCCCTCGCCGGCGAACTGCTTGACCACGCCGACGCGCATGCCGGCGACGGAGCCGTTGCGGGCCGCCTCGACGACCGGCGGGACCGGGGCGTCGATGGAGGTGGAGTCGAGCGGGTCGTGCCCGGCGATGACCTCGTGCAGGAGCGCGGCGTCCAGGACCGTACGGGCGCAGGGCCCGCCCTGGTCGAGGGAGGACGAGAACGCGACCATGCCGTAGCGGGAGACGCCGCCATAGGTGGGCTTGACGCCGACTGTGCCGGTGACGGCGGCGGGCTGGCGGATGGAGCCGCCGGTGTCCGTGCCGATGGCGAGCGGGGCCTGGAAGGCGGCCAGCGCGGCCGCGGAACCGCCGCCGGAGCCGCCGGGGATGCGGGTGAGGTCCCACGGGTTGCCGGTGGGGCCGTAGGCGCTGTTCTCGGTGGAGGACCCCATGGCGAACTCGTCCATGTTGGTCTTGCCGAGGATGACGACGTCGGCTTCCTTGAGCTTGCGCGTCAGGGTGGCGTCGTAGGGCGGGATCCAGCCTTCGAGGATCTTCGAACCGACGGTGGTCGGGACCCCGACGGTGGTGAAGATGTCCTTGAGGGCCAGCGGGACGCCGGCCAGCGGGCCGAGCTTCTCGCCGCGCTCGCGCTTGGCGTCGACGGCGCGGGCCTGGGCGAGGGCGCCTTCGCGGTCGACGTGGAGGAAGGCGTGGACCTTCTCGTCGGTCGCGTCGATGCGGGCCAGGTGGGCCTCGGTCACCTCGACGGCCGTGAGCTCGCCGGAGGCGATCTTCTCGGCGGTCTGGGCGGCCGTGAGCTTGATGATCTGGTCATTCATGATGATTAGTCCTCCCCCAGGATCTGCGGCACCTTGAAACGCTGCTGCTCCTGGGCGGGAGCGCCGGAAAGCGCCTGCTCGGGGGTGAGCGACGGACGGACCTCGTCCGCGCGCATGACGTTCGTCAGCGGCAGCGGGTGGGAGGTCGGCGGGACGTCTTGGTCGGCGACCTCGGAAACGCGGGCGACCGCGCCGATGATGTCGTCGAGCTGTCCAGCGAAGTGGTCGAGCTCTTCGCTTTTCAGCTCCAGACGTGCCAGCCGAGCGAGGTGGGCGACCTCCTCGCGCGTGATGCCAGGCATGCAGCGATCCTCTGGGGGTGGTGAGTGTGTAGGTTTCGGGCCCAATCCTATGGGGCCGGGCCCGCTCACCACGAAACGGTTTGCCGCGGCCGCTGCCCGGCTGCCGGTACGGGGGCGAGTGCGGGCCCGCTGCGCGGAGCTTTCCGGGCTCCGCCCGAACCCGCGCCTCAAGCGCCGGCGAGGCTGGATGTGGCTGATGCCGTCCGCCAGGCGCGGCTGGATTGCCCGCAGGGCAGTTCCAGCCCCGCCGGGTCAGGGGGCCGGGGTTTCCGAGGAGGCGGCGGCGGCCAGTTCGGCTGTGATGTCCGCCGGGCGGCGCCAGCCGCGTTCGCCGCGGGCGAGGAGCCAGGCGGTGGCCTCCTGCGGGGGCATCGCGGCGGCGACCAGCCAGCCCTGTACCGCGTCGCAGCCCAGGTCCCGCAGGCGCTCCCACGTCTCGTCGTCCTCCACGCCCTCGGCGACGACCAGCAGGCCCAGCGAGTGCGCGAGATCCACCGTGCAGCGAACGATCTCCGCGTCCTGGGCGTCGACGGCCAGCCGCGCGACGAAGGACCGGTCGATCTTCAGCTCGCTGACCGGGAGGCGGCGCAGGTGGACCAGCGACGAGTAGCCGGTGCCGAAGTCGTCCAGCGACATCTTCACGCCGTGGCCCGTCAGGCCCGCCATGGTGTCCGCCGCGCGCTGGGGGTCTTCCAGCAGGACGTGTTCCGTTATCTCCAGCTGGAGCCCGCTCGCCGGCACCCCGTGCCGGGCCAGCCGCGCGGCGACCGCCCCCGCGAAGCCGGGTGTGTGCACATCGCGCGGCGAGACGTTGACCGCGACGGGGACCTTCAGCCCCTGGGCGCGCCAGCGGGCCACCTGGGCCAGCGCCGTCTCCAGGACGTACTCCGTCAGGTGCGGCATCAGCCCCGAGGTCTCGGCGATCGCGATGAACTCGTCGGGGGGCACCCGGCCGCGTTCCGGGTGCACCCAGCGGACCAGGGCCTCCAGCCCCGCCACGTGCCCGTCGAAGCGGACCTTGGGCTGGTAGTGCAGTTCCACTTCGCCCGCGTCCAGCGCCCGCCGCAGATCGCCGAGCAGGCCGAGCCGGTCGGGCGTGTTGCTGTCCCGCTTCGACTCGTACACCTCCACGCCCGTGCGGTCCCGCTTCGCCTGGTACATCGCGACGTCGGCCCGCCGCAGCAGCCCCTCGGCGTCCAGCGCGTGGTCCGGGAAGACGGCGAGGCCGGCGCTGGCCTCCAGCACCAGGGTCAGGCCGTCGAGGTCCAGCGGGGAGCTCAGCTCCGCGACCAGGTGGCGGGCGACCCGCTGGGCGCTCGTGGTCGAGTCGGCGAGGGGGAGGAGTACGGCGAACTCGTCGCCGCCGAGACGGGCGGCCTCGGCGTCGTCGGGCAGTGCCTGGCGCAGCCGGTCCGCGATCTGGAGCAGCAGCCGGTCGCCCGCCAGGTGGCCCAGCGTGTCGTTGACCGCCCGGAACCGGTCCAGGTCGATCAGCACAAGAGCTGACCGGGTGCCCAAACGTTCAGCCTCGTCCAGGGCGGTCCACGCGCGCTCCAGCAGCCACTGCCGGTTCGGCAGCCCCGTCAGCGGGTCCCGCAGCTGTTCCTCCGCGCGCGCCCGGGCGATCCACAGGGTGGAGTCGAGCGCGATGAGCGGTACGGCGAACAGCGGCAGCAGTACCGGCTGGCCGACGGCGACCACGCCGATCAGGGGGGCGATGCCGAGCAGCGCGACCGCCACTAAGGCCTGCCGGAGCAGTGCCGTCCGGGCGACCGTGGGCAGCCCTCCGCCGCGCGGTGTCGTCGCCAGCCACAGCACGAGCCGCGTGACGAGCAGGTACGCGACGGCGGTCAGCACGACCTCCGGCAGCGCCCCCGGCCCCCAGGCGTCGGGCCGCCAGGGCTCGGCCACGGTCGGCGCGTCACCGAACGCGGCCATGACGAGGGCACCCGCGCCGATGCCGAGGATGTCCACGGAGCCGTGCAGCAGGCCCTGCCGCCAGCGGTGCCGGCGTGCGGCCCCGACCAGCGTGACCACCGCCAGCGAGACGAGCCCGGCCGGCACCCACCCGTAGAGGAGGAGGACGCCGAGGGTGAGCGCGGCTCCCGATCCGGTGCCGCCCCACCAGCGGTCGCGGCCGAGGGCGACCAGGTGGCCGACGATGATGCCGGTGAGCAGTGCGAGCGCCCAGCCGACCGCCCCGCCGGGGAACAGCGCCTGACGGTCGGTCAGTGCGGAGACGACGCCGACGGCGAGCACCACGGCGGAGAGGCCCACGGCGACGAAGGGCAGCACGGTGCGCTGCCCTGACGCACCCGCACCACCGTCGAGCGGGTGGCTGTCCGGTGTCCCGGAACCCAGGAATCCGAGCCGGCCCGTCCGCACGGACGGGAGTGCCCCGCCGAAATCAGGTGACGGGTCGGCGCTTTCGGTGGGTTTCATGCCCGTCCCTCTCACAGCCGGCGATGCCGATGTCACGCGATGGCCCCGATGTCATGCCATCACGGCTGGAATCGCCTCACGCAGCCGTGCACGACAGGCGCACCCCTCAACAGTAGGACGCGAGAGGCTCCCAGGGGCAGTTGTCGGCGGCGGTTGCCCGAATGCGACCCAGCCATCCTCATCAGTACGGTATCCGCCGAACGGGTGAGTTTGGACCAGGACCCCCTGGGTCACCGTCCGATGATCCGACAGGTCACCGCACTGCCGCCAGCCCTGTACCAGCCGTTTACACCGGTCACCGCGCCCGGCGTACGCCCGCCCGTACGACCGCACGCCACGCATCCGTTCGCCTTCGCCACTCCCCCGGGGCGACCGTCATGACGACATTCGGACGACATGCATATGGGTTACTACTCCGCTTCCGTGTCGCCGTCCACCGGGAGGGCGGCCTCGCGCGCCGCGTCGGGGCCCTGTTCGAGCAGGACGGCGAATCCGGTGTCGTCGAGGACCGGAAGCTTCAACTGCACGGCCTTGTCGTACTTGGAGCCCGGGTTGTCGCCGACCACGACGAACGAGGTCTTCTTCGAGACGGACCCGGTGACCTTGGCTCCCCGGCTCTGCAGGGCCTCCTTCGCGCCGTCCCGGGTGTGGCTCTGCAACGTGCCGGTGACGACGACGGTCAGGCCCTCCAGCGGACGCGGCCCCTGCTCCTCGCCGGAACCTTCCTCCTCCATCCGGACACCCGCTTCGCGCCACTTGCGCAGGATCTCCTGGTGCCATTCGACGGCGAACCACTCCTTGAGGGAGGCCGCGATGATGGCGCCGACCCCGTCGGTGGCGGCCAGTTCCTCCTCGGTGGCCTGCTCGATGCGCTCGATGGAGCGGAACTCGCGGGCGAGGGCCTGGGCCGCGACCGGGCCGACGTGACGGATCGACAGGCCGTTGATGACGCGGGCGAGCGGGCGGTCCTTGGCGGCCGCGATGTTCTCCAGCATCGCGAGGGCGTTCTTCTTCGGCTCGCCCTTCTGGTTGGCGAAGACGGTGACGATCTTCTCCTCGCCCGTCTTCGGGTCCCGCTTGGGCAGCCCGCTGTCGGCGTCCAGCACGTACGCCTTGATGGGCAGCAGGTCCTCGATGGTGAGGTCGAAGAGGTCGCCCTCGTCGCGCAGCGGCGGCTCGGCCGGCTCCAGCGGGTTGGTGAGCGCGGCCGCGGCCACCGAGCCGAAGTTCTCGATGTCCAGGCACTGCCGGCCTGCCAGGTAGAACAGCCGCTCGCGCAGCTGGGCCGGGCAGGTCTGCCCGTTGGGGCAGCGGAGGTCGATGTCGCCCTCCTTCATCGGCCGCAGCGGGGTCCCGCACTCGGGGCACTCGGCCGGCATCACGAACTCGCGCTCGGTACCGTCCCGCAGATCGACGACCGGGCCGAGGATCTCGGGGATGACATCGCCCGCCTTGCGCAGGACCACGGTGTCCCCGATGAGCACGCCCTTGGCCTTGACGACCTCCTGGTTGTGCAGGGTCGCGAACTCGACCTCCGAGCCGGCCACCGTCACCGGCTCCACCTGGGCGTACGGGGTCACCCGGCCGGTGCGGCCGACGCCGACCTTGATGTCCACCAGCTTGGTGTTGACCTCTTCGGGGGCGTACTTCCACGCGATGGCCCAGCGCGGTGCGCGCGCGGTGGAGCCCAGACGGCCCTGGAGCGGGATCTCGTCGAGCTTGACGACCACGCCGTCGATCTCGTGCTCCACCGAGTGCCGGTTCTCGCCGAAGTAGGAGATGAACTCGCGGACCTCGGCGAGCGAGGAGACCACCTTGTTGTGCTTGGCGGTGGGCAGGCCCCACTCCTCCAGCAGCTCGTACGCCTGCGAGAGCTTGCCGATCTCGAAGCCCGAGCGCGCCCCGATCCCGTGCACCACCATGTGCAGCGGGCGGGTCGCGGTGACCTTCGGGTCCTTCTGGCGCAGCGAACCGGCCGCCGCGTTACGCGGGTTGGCGAAGGGCTTGCCCTCGGCCTCGACGAGCCGGGCGTTGAGCTCCTCGAACTTCTCCATCGGGAAGAAGACCTCGCCGCGGATCTCCACCAGCGCCGGGATCCGCTCGCCCTTGAGGCGGTCCGGGATCTCCGCGATGGTGCGGACGTTCGGCGTGATGTCCTCGCCGGTGCGGCCGTCGCCCCGGGTGGCGGCGCGGGTCAGGCGGCCGTTCTCGTAGGTGAGGTTGACGGCGAGGCCGTCCACCTTGAGCTCGCACAGGTAGTGGTAGTCCGAGGTGCTGACGTCCCGGGCCACCCGGTCCGCCCAGGCCGCCAGCTCCTCGTCGTCGAAGGCGTTGTCGAGGGAGAGCATCCGCTCGCGGTGCTGCACGGACGCGAAGTCCGTCTCGTACGCCCCGGCCACCTTCTGGGTGGGCGAGTCCGGAGTGCGCAGCTCCGGATACTCCTCCTCCAGCGCCTCCAGCGAGCGCAGCAGCTGGTCGAAATCGGCGTCACTGATGACGGGCTGGTCGTTCACGTAGTACCGGAAGCGGTGCTCCTCGACCTGTTCGGCGAGCAGCGCGTGCTGTTCACGCACCGCCGCCGGTACCGTCGCGTCGCCGGCCTGCTTCTGTTCGGCTGCCATGCCGTGTCCTCCCGTGGCCCGTCTCAATCCATCACTCAGGGTTGTCGGCGAGCGACCTCGCCGCCCTGACGCAGTGCGCCTGCACGGCACGGGCGTAGGCGGGCGAAGCGCCCGCCAGACCGCACGACGGAGTGACCACGACGGACTCCGCCAGAGTCCCCGGGGCCAGCCCCAGCCTGCGCCAAAGCTTCCTGACACCCATGACGCTACCGGCAGGGTCTGACAACGGGCCGTCCGTACCGGGCACCACTCCGGCGAAGAGCTTCGTACCGCCCTCGACGGCCTCGCCGATGGCGTCGTCCTCGCGCTCGGTGAGCAAGGAGAAATCGAACGACACGCCCGCGGCGCCCGCGCGTCGCAGCAGTGCGAAGGGCACCTCGGGCGCGCAGGAGTGGACGACGACCTCCCCGTCGTGGACGGCGAACAGCTCGCGCAGGGTGCCCTCGACGATCTGCCGGTCGACGGCGCGGTACGTCCGGTACCCGCTCGCGGACCGGACCCGCCCGAGCAGGACGGCGGTGAGCGACGGCTCGTCGTACTGGAGCACGATCTCGGCGCCGGGGATCCGCTTGCGGACATCGGCCAGGTGCCCTCGGACGCCCTCCGCGAGGGAGACGGCCAGGTCGCGACAGGCGCCGGCGTCCTGGAGCATGGCCTCGCCGCCGTGCAGCTCCAGGGCGCCGGCCAGCGTCCACGGCCCGACGGCCTGGACCTTCAGCTTCCCCTGGTAGCCCTGGGTGAACTCCTCCAGGGCGTCCAGGTCCTCGCCGAGCCAGGACCGGGCGCGCTTGCTGTCGCGGCCGGGGCGGTCGCTGATCCGCCAGCCGCTGGGCTCGACGTGGGCGTACATGTCGACCAGCAGCCCGAGGGAGCGGCCGATCATGTCGGCGCCGGGGCCGCGCGCGGGCAGCTCGGCGAGGTAGGGGAACTCCTCGAAGGACCCGGTGACGGTCCTGGCGGCCTCGCGGGCGTCCTCGCCGGGGAGGGAGCCGACTCCGGTGGCGCTCGCGGTCATCGGCCGGGCCTCACGGTCACGTCGTTGATCTCGGCGTCGCGGGGCAGGTCCACGGCCATGACGATGGTGGTCGCGACGGACTCGGGGTCGATCCAGCGGGAGGGGTCGTACTCCTTGCCCTCCTGGGAGTGCACCTTGGCCTGCATGGGGCTGGCGGTGCGGCCCGGGTAGACGGAGGTGACCCGGATGCCGTTCGGCTTCTCCTCGGCGCGCAGGGCGTCGGCGAGGGCCTTGAGCCCGTGCTTGGAGGCGGCGTACGCGCCCCACTCGGCGTGCGCGGTGAGGCCGGCGCCGGAGTTCACGAAGACGACGGTGGCGTGCGAGGCCCGCAGGGTGGGCAGCAGCAGCCGGGTCACTTCGGCGGGGCCGATCAGGTTGACGTTGAGCTGCTGGCGCCAGGTCTTGGGGCGCAGGTCACCGACGGGGCCGAGGTCCACGATGCCCGCGATGTGCAGGAGGGAGTCGATCCGCTCGGGGACGGCCTGCTTGGAGAAGGCCCACGACAGCCGGTCGGGGTCGGCCAGGTCGCCTACGAGGGCCGTCGCGCCGGGGTACCGCTCGACGAGCTGCTTGCCCCGGGCGGCGTCGCGGGCGAGGAGGACGAGGTCGTCGCCGCGGGCGTGCAGCCGGGCGGCGACGGCGGCGCCGATGCCGGAGCCGGCGCCGGTGATCAGATGAGTAGCCATGCCGCCCATGCTCGCACCCCGGCTGCCACCCTCGGCCCGCGTGGCCCGGGCCGGGGGTGCCCGGAGGCCGCCTCGGGTCAGCCGGCGACGGCCGCCCGGTACGCCGGCGGCGGGGTCCGTCAGAGCCCGGCGGCTTCGCGCAGGGCGGCGGCCGTCTTCGCGGCGTCGTAGTCGGCCGGGACGCCCTCGACCAGGATGACCTCGCCCGTGATGTGGTCCGTGCGCAGCGGCAGGATCGCCTGGTAGGCGGGCGAGTCGTACCAGGCGCGGGCCCGCTCGATGTCCGGGAAGCCGATCATGACGACCGTGCCGGGCCAGGGGCCCTCCTTGACCTCCACCTCGCGGCCGTGGACGAGGAAGCGGCCCTCGAAGGGGTCCATGGTCGCCTGGATCTCCTCGATGTACCGCAGGATGTCCTCGTTCATCGTGTCGGGACGTATGTGGGCGATGGCGTACGCGGTCATGTCCGGCCTCATCTTCCGTTCGGGGCTGTCGCGTTGAACCGATCTTGCACGAGGACGGGCCCGGAAGCGATGGCCTCCGGGGTCATGCCGGGGCGGGCTGGAAGGTGCGCCGGTAGGCGATCGGGGAGATGCCGAGGGTGCTCCGCATGTGCTGGCGCAGGGAGTTGGCGGAGCCGAATCCGGACCGGTGCGCGACCAGGTCGACCGGCAGATCGCTGGACTCCAGCAAGTGGCGGGCGACCTCCAGGCGTTGGCCGGTGAGCCACTGCACGGGCGTCATCTCCACCTCGTCGCGGAACCTCCGGGTGAAGGTGCGCAGGCTCATCCGGGCGTGAGCGGCCAGTTCGGCCAGCGTGATCGGCTCCGCGAGGCGCTCCAGGGCCCAGGCGCGGGTGGCGGTGGTCGTGGCCACGGTGGGTTCGGGGACGGGCCGGTCGATGTACTGGGCCTGGCCTCCGTCCCGCCACGGCGGTACGACGCACAGCCGGGCGGCACGGTTGGCGGCGGCCGTGCCGTGGTCCTGGCGGACCAGGTAGAGGCAGAGGTCCACGCCGGCGGCCACCCCGGCCGAGGTGAGGATGTCCCCGTCGTCGACGAAGAGCACGTCCTCGTCGAGCTTGACGCGCGGGAAGGCCCGCTGGAAGGCCGGCGCCTTGAGCCAGTGCGTGGTGGCCGGCCGGCCGTCGAGCAGCCCGGCGGCGGCGAGCACGTAGGTGCCGGTGCAGATCGACACCAGCCGGGTGCCGGGCCGGATCATGGCGAGGGCGGCGCTGAGCGGCCCGGACAGGGGCATGCCCTGCTCCAGATCGGCCATGACGTTCGTGGGCGGGATGATCACCGTGTCGGCCGCCGCGAGCGCCTCGGGGCCCGCGGAGACCACGACCGTGAAGCCCGCGTCGCTGGCCACGGGCCGGCCGTCGACGGTGCAGACGGTCACTTCGTAGAGCGGGTTCCCCGAGTCGTCGAGGGCATTGCCGAACACCCGGGAGGGCATCCCGAGCTCGAACGGAGGGACCCCTTCGAGGGCGAGTACGGCGATTCTGTGCATGGCCAGATCCTGTCACAGGGTGGCCGTACGGCCAGCACCATGACCTCGCTCCGGCGCCGAAGCTGGTTCCACAGCAGCACCGACACACCTGAGGAGAAACACATGCGCGCCATCGTCGTCAGCCAGTGGGGCGGGCCCGAGGTACTGACCGAGACCGAGCTGGACCGGCCGGAGCCGGGCATGGGCGAGATCCTGGTACGGGTCCACGCGGCCGGCGTGAACCCGGTGGACTGGAAGACCCGGGCCAGCGGCGCCTTCATCCCGTGGGGGCCGGTCCCGCAGGTCGGCTGGGACGTCTCCGGCACGGTCGAGGCCGTCGGCCCGGGCGTGACCCTGTTCCAGCCGGGCGACGAGGTCTTCGGCATGCCGCGCTTCCCGTACCAGGCCGGCGCGTACGCCGAGTACGTGGCCGCGCCCGCCCGGCACTTCGCGCGCAAGCCGGCCGGCGTCGACCACGTCGCGGCGGCCGCCCTCCCGCTCGCCGCGCTCACCGCCTGGCAGGCGCTGGTGGACACGGCCGGGCTGCGGGCCGGGCAGCGGGTGCTGGTGCACGCGGCGGCCGGCGGCGTCGGCCACCTCGCCGTCCAGATCGCCAAGGCGCTGGGCGCGTACGTGATCGGCACCGCGAGCGCCGCCAAGCACGGGCTGCTGCGCGAGCTGGGCGCGGACGAGGTGATCGACTACCGCTCCACCGCCTTCGAGGAGGCGGTGTCCGACGTGGACGTCGTGATCGACGCGATCGGCGGCGAGTACGGGGAGCGCTCGCTGAAGGTCCTCAAGCCGGGCGGCCATCTGGTGACCCTGCCGGGCCCGGACGGCGTCCCGGCCGACGCGCCCGGCGTGCACACGGGCTGGACGGTGGTGGAGCCGGACTACCGGGGCCTGCTGGAGATCGCGGCCCTGGTCGAGGCCGGCGCGCTGCGCCCGGTGATCGACACGGTCCTGCCCCTGTCCGACGCGGCGAAGGCCCACGAACTCGGCGAGCGGGGGCGCACGACGGGCAAGATCGTCCTGACCGTCGGCTGAGGCCGACGGCCGGCGTGCCGGCCCGCCGCGCCCCCGGCGGGTCAGACGGCCGTGGCGGGCGTAGCGGCCGTGGCGGGCGTAGCGGCCGTGGCTCGCGAGGTCGTGGCGATGGTCGCGGAGCCGACGACGCGCGTGCCGTCGTAGAGGACGATCGCCTGGCCGGGGGCGACCCCGCGGACCGGCTCCGTGAAGGAGACCCGCAGCTCGCCGTCCACCACCTCCGCGAAGACCTCGGTCTCCCCGCCGTGGGCACGCAGCTGCGCGGTGTAGGTGCCCGGGGCGGCGGCCGTGGAGCCGCACCAGCGCGGGCGGATCGCGGTGAGGGCGGTGACGTCGAGCGCCTCCGCCGGCCCCACGGTCACGGTGTTGTTCACCGGCGAGATGTCGAGGACGTAGCGCGGCTTGCCGTCGGCCGCCGGGTGCCCGATCCGCAGGCCCTTGCGCTGGCCGATGGTGAAGCCGAACGCGCCCTCGTGGGTGCCGACCTTCTCCCCCGACTCGTCGACGATGTCGCCCTCCGCCGTGCCGAGGCGCTTCGCGAGGAAGCCCTGGGTGTCGCCATCGGCGATGAAGCAGATGTCGTGGCTGTCGGGCTTCTTCGCGACGGCGAGGCCCCGCCGCTCCGCCTCCGCCCGGATCTCGCCCTTCGTCGTCAGGGTGTCGCCGAGCGGGAACAGCGCGTGGGCGAGCTGCTTCTCGTCCAGGACGCCGAGGACGTACGACTGGTCCTTGGCCATGTCGGACGCGCGGTGCAGCTCGCGCGAGCCGTCCTCGTTCAGCACGACGGTGGCGTAGTGGCCGGTGCAGACCGCGTCGAAGCCGAGGGCGAGCGCCTTGTCGAGCAGCGCCGCGAACTTGATCTTCTCGTTGCAGCGCAGACAGGGGTTCGGGGTGCGCCCGGCCTCGTACTCGGAGATGAAGTCCTCGACGACGTCCTCGCGGAATCGCTCGGCGAGGTCCCACACGTAGAAAGGGATGCCGATGACGTCGGCCGCTCGGCGGGCGTCGCGGGAATCCTCGATCGTGCAGCAGCCGCGCGCGCCGGTCCGGAAGGACTGCGGGTTCGCGGACAGCGCGAGGTGGACGCCGGTCACGTCGTGCCCGGCTTCGACCGCGCGGGCGGCGGCGACGGCGGAGTCCACGCCACCGGACATGGCGGCCAGGACGCGGAGGGGGCGGGAGGTGCGCGGCAGGTTCTCAGTCATAGCGCCTTCCAGAGTACGGGGAACCGCGCGGGGTCACAGCGCGTTATCGGCTGTGGGGGGTGGATCACATGGTCGAGCAGGGGAACAAGGGGAAGAAGCCGCCGAGCCGGACCCGCAGGGCGGTGCTGTTCGGCGGGCTCGGGATCTTCACTGTGGCGGCGATCGCCGGCCGCGATGAGATCGGGCGGGCCTGGTGGCTGCTGCCGGGGGTGTCCAAGCCCCGCGTGGAGGGCGCGCTGGACCACGCGGGCGCGAGCTGGACGGCGGCGTCGCCCGCGAACTGGCGGCTCGCGGACCGGCCGGACGACTACCGGGTGGACCGGATCGTCGTGCATGTCACACAGGGCGGCTTCGACTCCTCGGTGGACGCCTTCCGGAACCCGTGGCACAAGGCGTCGGCGCACTACATAGTGCGCCAGGACGGCCACATCGAGCAGATGGTGCGCGAACTGGACGTCGCGTTCCACGCGGGCAACCGCTCGATGAACGAGCGCAGCGTCGGCATCGAGCACGTGGGCTTCGTGGACCGGCCGAAGGACTTCACGGACGAGATGTACGCGGCGTCGGCGCGGCTGGCCGCCGACATCTGCCGGAGGTACGGCATACCGGCGGACCGAAGGCACATAGTGGGCCACTCCGAGGTCCCGGGCACCGACCACACGGACCCGGGCCGCCACTGGGACTGGGACCGGTACATCCGCCTGGTCGGCGAAACCCTCGCCCTGGCCGGGCCTAGCTGAGGCCCGCGGTGCGGGCGCGCTCGACGGCCGGGCCGATGGCGGCGGCCACGGCGGCCACGTCCTCCTTGGTGGAGGTGTGCCCGAGGGAGAACCGCAGGGTGCCGCGGGCCAGCTGCGGGTCGGTGCCGGTCGCGAGCAGGACGTGGCTGGGCTGGGCCACGCCCGCGGTGCAGGCCGAGCCGGTGGAGCACTCGATGCCCTGGGCGTCGAGCAGCAGGAGGAGGGAATCCCCCTCGCAGCCGGGGAAGCTGAAGTGGGCGTTGGCCGGAAGCCGGTCGACGGGGTCGCCCCCGAGCACGGCGTCGGGCACCTCGGCCAGTACCGCGGCGACGAGTTCGTCGCGCAGCGCGCCGATCTCGGCGGCGAACCGCTCGCGCCGCTCCGCGGCGAGTACGGCGGCCACCGCGAAGGCCGCGATGGCGGGGACGTCGAGGGTGCCGGAGCGGACGTGGCGCTCCTGGCCGCCGCCGTGCAGGACGGGGACGGGGGTCTGGTCGCGGCCGAGCAGCAGCGCGCCGATGCCGTAGGGGCCGCCGATCTTGTGGCCGCTGACGGTCATGGCGGCGAGGCCGCTGTCACCGAAGCGGACGTCGAGCTGCCCGAAGGCCTGGACTGCGTCGGAGTGCAGGGGGATGCCGAACTCGGTGGCGACGTCGGCCAGTTCGCGGACCGGCAGGACGGTGCCGATCTCGTTGTTGGCCCACATGACGGTGGCCAGCGCGATGTCGTCGGGGCTCCGCTCGACGGCCTCCCGGAAGGCCTCGGGGTGCACGCGGCCGTAGCGGTCGACGGGCAGGTACTCGACCTGCGCGCCCTCGTGCTCCGCGAGCCAGTGGACGGCGTCGAGGACGGCGTGGTGCTCGACGGGGCTGGCGAGCACCCGGGTCCGGGCGGGGTCCTGGTCCCGGCGGGCCCAGTAGAGCCCCTTGACGGCGAGGTTGTCGGCCTCCGTGCCGCCGGCGGTGAAGACCACCTCGCTCGGGCGGGCGCCCAGGGCGTCGGCGAGGGCCTCGCGGGCCTCTTCGACGGTGCGGCGGGCCCGGCGGCCGGCGGCGTGGAGGGAGGACGCGTTACCCGTGGCGGCGAACTGCGCGGTCATCGCCGCGGCGGCCTCCGGCAGCATCGGAGTGGTTGCGGCGTGGTCGAGGTAGGCCATGATCCCCCGATTCTACGAGTCCGTACTCGTGCGGTTCCCCCCGCCGCCGGCTCTCCGTGAAGCCGGGCTGCGCCCGGGCCTCTGGGGCTCTGCCCCAGAGGCCGCGCCTCAAACGCCGGCGAGGCTGGTTTTACCCAGTCCTATTGCGTGCGCGGGGCGCGGGCCAGTTGGCGGGACTGGGCTACCAGGTGGTTCTGGGAGTCCCAGACTTCGGCGTCCTCCTCCAGGAATCCCCCGGCCAGGTTCCGCGTCACGATCGCCACCCGCAGCGGCCCAGGCGCCGGGCGGCGGCGGATGTGCGTGGTGAGTTCGACGGTCGGGGCCCATCCGACCAGGCCCAGGTCGAACACCGTCGGCGGCAGCGCGTCCACCACCAGCAGCAGCGACAGCGGATCCGCGTCCCGGCCGTCCGCCAGCTCGAACCAGGCCCGCATCTCGCCCTTCCCCGACGGCGCGCCCACCGCCCAGCCCGCCGTCGCCGGGTCCAGCCGTAGCCGGAGCCGGTCCACGATGGCGGAGCTTCCGGGGATCGGGGCCGGGCCGGCCTCGGCCCCGAGGCAGTCCTCGTACGCCGGGATGACCGGCGGCAGCGCCGTCGTGCGTACGTCGTCGGGCAGCGCGTCCAGGTCGCCGTACGAGGCGAGGACCCGGATGCGCTCGACCTCGGCGCCGTTCTCGTCGTACTGGAACAGCGAGGCCTGGCCCGTGGAGAGGGTGCGGCCGGCCCGGACCACCTGGGTGCGGATCACGGCGGGGCCGGGGACCGACGCGCTCAGGTAGTGGGCCGAGACCGTGAAGGGGTCCGGGTGCGGCAGCGCCGCCGAAAGGGCCCGGCCGACCAGGGCCAGCAGGTATCCGCCGTTGACGGCGGTGATGATCGTCCAGCCGGCGGACAGCTCCGCGTCGTACACGCCGGGCTCGCCCGCGCGCGGGAAGAGGGCGGTGTCGCGGTCGAACTCGCTGTCGCCGACGGTTGCCGTTGCCGTTGCCGATGCCGATGCGGCTGCTACGTGTGACATAAAGCGACCGTACACCGACAAGCTACTAAGCGGTAGCTTTTCAAAACTACGGTTCCTCGGCCACCGCGGAGCGCCGGTTCCAGGCCAGCGGCGCCCGCCAGTGGTAGCGGATCGCCAGGATGCGCAGCAAGAACGTCGTGACGATGGCGAGCCCGGTGGTGACCGGGTTGAGCACCTCGAAGCCGATGAACACGGCCACCATCGAGGCGCCGACGATCGCGGGCACGGCGTACATCTCGCGGTCGCGCAGCAGCGACGGCACCTCGTTGACGAGCACGTCGCGCAGTACGCCGCCCCCGACCGCCGTCGCGAGGCCGAGCGCGGCGGACGCGGTGAGGCCGAGGCCGAACTCGTAGGCCTTGGTCGTGCCCGTGACGCAGAACAGCGCGAGCCCGGCGGCGTCGAACACGTTGATGGCGCGGTTGATCCGCTGCACCTCCGGGTGGAGGAAGAACACGATCGCCGCCGCGACCAGCGGCGTGACGAAGAAGCTGAGCTCGCCGAAGGCGGCGGGCGGGACGGCCCCGATGACGAGGTCGCGGAAGAGGCCGCCGCCCAGGGCGGTGACGAGCGCGAGGACGCAGATGCCGAAGACGTCGAAGTTCTTGCGGACGGCGAGCAGCGCGCCCGCGGTGGCGAAGACAAAAATGCCCGCGAGGTCCAGGGCGTGCTGGATGCCCGGCGGGAAGAGATCGTGAAGCACCGCCCCATTGTCGCGTACGTGTATGTGGCAGTCGTCCGGGTGTCCGGTACGCCGGGCGACTGCCACACGCGCGTACGCGGACATACGTGCGGACATACGTACGGCCCCGGGGGTTCCCCCGGGGCCGTACGCCCTGCAACCCGTACGCCTGCGAGCAGCGTCCGCGACCCGCCGCCGCCCCGCTACGGCGTCGGCGTGTCCGTCGCGTCCGAGGCGCCCGGGAGGGCCTTGTCGCTGGGGACCTGATCCGGCGCGTTCTCCGGGTGGTGGCACGCCACCTGGTGGCCCGTCTTCAGAGCCAGCAGCGGCGGATCCTGCGTCTTGCAGATCTCCGTCGCCTTCCAGCACCGCGTGTGGAAGCGGCAGCCGCTGGGCGGCGAGATCGGCGAGGGCACGTCGCCCTTGAGCAGGATGCGGCCGCTCTTCGCGCCGCGCCGCCGCGGGTCCGGCACCGGGACCGCCGACATCAGCGCGTTCGTGTACGGGTGCATCGGCGCCTCGTACAGCGACTTGCGGTCCGTCAGCTCCACGATCTTGCCGAGGTACATGACCGCGATCCGGTCCGACACGTGCCGGATGACCGACAGGTCGTGCGCGATGATCACGTACGTGAGGCCGAGCTCCTGCTGGAGGTCGTCCATCAGGTTGACCACCTGGGCCTGGATGGACACGTCCAGCGCCGACACCGGCTCGTCCGCGACGACCAGCTTCGGCTTCAGCGCCAGCGCGCGGGCGATGCCGATGCGCTGCCGCTGGCCGCCCGAGAACTCGTGCGGGTAGCGGTTGTAGTGCTCGGGGTTCAGGCCCACCAGCGACAGCAGCCGCTGGACCTCCGCCTTCAGTCCGCCCTCGGGGGTGACCCCCTGGAGCTTGAAGGGGGCGCTCACGATGGTGCCCACCGTGTGCCGCGGGTTCAGCGAGCCGTACGGGTCCTGGAAGATCATCTGCACATCGCGGCGCAGCGGCCGCATGCCCGCCACCCCGAGGTGCGTGATGTCCTTGCCCTCGAACTCGATGGTGCCGCCGGTCGGCTCCAGCAGACGGGTGATCAGCCGGCCCATGGTCGACTTGCCGCAGCCGGACTCGCCGACGATGCCGAGGGTCTCACCGCGCCGGACGTCGAAGTCGATGCCGTCGACGGCCTTGACCGCGCCGGCCTGCCGCCGCAGCAGCCCCTTGTGGATCGGGAAGTGCTTGACCAGCCCGGTCACCTTGAGCAGCGGCTCGGGCGAGTCCACGGCCTGGGCGGGAACGGTCGTCGCCGCATCCGTCTTGTGCGTGTCGGTCACAGCTTCGGCGCAATCTCTTCGGTCCAGATCCGGGTCCGCTCGTCCTGCGACATGTGGCAGGCGGACCAGTGGCGGGTGCCGTCTTCCTCCGTGAGCTCCGGCCGTACCGTCCGCGTGACGTTGCCCTTGGGTACGTCGGCGTACGGGCAGCGCGGGTTGAACGCACAGCCGCTCGGGATGTTGATGAGGCTGGGCGGCGAACCCTTGACCGGGATCAGGCGCTCGGTCTGGTCGCGGTCGATGCGGGGCATCGAGCCGAGCAGGCCCCAGGTGTAGGGGTGCCGGGGCTCGTAGAACACCTTCTCGGCGGAGCCGCGCTCGACGCAGCGGCCGCCGTACATCACGAGGAGTTCGTCGGCCATCTCGGCGACCACGCCGAGGTCGTGCGTGATCATGATGACCGCGGAGCCGAACTCCTGCTGGAGGTCCCGGATCAGGTCGAGGATCTGCGCCTGGACGGTGACGTCCAGGGCGGTGGTCGGCTCGTCCGCGATGAGCAGCTCGGGGTTGTTGACCAGCGCCATCGCGATCATCGCGCGCTGGCGCATGCCGCCGGAGAACTCGTGCGGGTAGCTGTCGACCCGCTTGTGCGGCTCGGGGATGCCGACGCGGTCGAGGAGATCGACGGCCCGCTTGCGGGCGGCCTTCTTGTCGACATTGTTGTGGACCCGGTACGCCTCGGCGATCTGCTTGCCGACGGTGAAGTACGGGTGCATCGCGGACAGCGGGTCCTGGAAGATCATCGCGATCTCCCGGCCGCGCAACTTGCGCACCTCGTCCTCGTCGGCGGAGAGCAGTTCCCTGCCGTTGAGCCAGATCTCGCCGGAGATCCGCGCCCGCTGGCGGCCGTACTGGCCGACCCGGTGCAGGCCCATGATGCCCAGGGAGGTGACGGACTTGCCCGAGCCGGACTCGCCCACGATGCCGAGGGTCTTGCCCTTCTCCAGGCTGAAGGTGAGTCCGTCGACGGACTTGACCAGGCCGTCCTCGGTCGGGAAGTGCACCTTGAGGTCGCGGACCTCCAGGAAGGACGTGCCGGGGGCGCCGGCACCACCGACGACGGGCTCGTTCAGGGCGCCCGTCGCGCCGCCCTTGGTCAGTTCGGTCATGACAGCCTCACTCGGGGGTCGATCACCGCGTACAGGAGGTCCACGACGAGGTTCGCCGCGACCACGAAGAAGGCGGAGATCAGGGTGATGCCCAGGATGACCGGCAGGTCGTGGTCGCTGATCGCGCGGACCGCGCTGTAGCCGAGCCCGTGCAGCGAGAACGTGTACTCGGTCAGCACCGCGCCGCCCATCAGGGCGCCGAGGTCCAGGCCCAGGACGGTCAGGATCGGCGTCATGGTCGAGCGCATCGCGTGCTTGCCGATGACGACGGGCTCCGTCAGGCCCTTGGCGCGCGCGGTGCGGATGTAGTCCTCGTTGAGCACTTCGAGCATCGTCGCGCGGGTGAGCCGCGCGTACATCGCCGCGTACAGGAAGGCGAGCGAGACCCACGGCAGGATCATGCCGTTGAACCATTTGCCCGGGTCGGCGGCGAAGGTCGCCTCCGGCCGCCCGAACAGGCCGAGCTGGTCGGAGAAGAGGGCGATGAACAGCATGCCCGTGAAGTAAATGGGGAGGGAGACGCCGGCCAGGGCGATGCCCATCGCCGAACGGTCCAGCACGGTACCGCGCTTGAGGGCGGAGGTGACGCCGGTGGTGACACCGCCGATGACCCAGAGGACGACGGCGCCCGCGGCGAGCGAGAGGGTGACGGGGAGCCAGTCGATCAGCAGCGGCCACACCTCCTGCTCGGTCTTGAAGGAGTAGCCGAAGCAGGGCGCGGCGCATTGCGTGACGTCGGAGCCGTTGGCGTACGTACGACCCGCCACCAGCCCGACGACGAACTTGCCGAACTGGACGAGGATCGGGTCGTCGAGACCCATCTTCTGCCGGATGCCCTCGATGGCCGCGGGGTCGGACTGCTTTCCGACGAAGTAGAGCGCCGGATCCGTCCCGATCATCTTCGGGAAGAGGAAGAAGATTCCGAAGGTCACCAGCGTGATGACCAACAGCATGACGATGACGGCGAAGAACCGCCGGATGAGATATGCAAGCACTGCGCTCGGCCTGGCTGCGGCCCGGGGGCGCCCTCTTCTGGAGGACGCCCCCAGGCCGGAACCGCGGCCATCACCTGCCCTTCGTGCCTAGCGGGTGTGGCACTGGAACTGATACTGGCGAACTGGTTCTGACTGGCTGGCTGTTGGCCGTGTGGCTACCGTGACTACTTGACGACGCCGAGGGAGGCGTAGTCGTACCGGCCGTTGTAGGCGTCGGAGGTGTAGGCGTTGGTCAGCCGGCTGCTGCGCCAGGTGATCGTCTTGTCGTAGACGAAGGGCAGGTAGACCGCGGCCTCGGAGACCTTCTGGTTCATCTGCTTGTAGATCTCGCCGGCCTTGGCCGGGTCGGTCTCCGCGATGGCCTGGTCGAACAGGCCGTTGATCGCCGGGTCGTTCAGCTCGGAGAAGTTGTTGTTACCGCTCTGCAGGATGAAGCGGCCGTCGACCAGCGGCTGCGAGAAGCCCTGACCGGTCGGGAAGTCGGCGCCCCAGCCCATGATGATGATGCCGTAGCCCTTCTCCTTGACGACCTTCGGCGAACCGATGATGCCGGAGGTCTGGGCGCCGTCGAACTGGTCGACGTCGGCCTCGATGCCGACCTGCTTCAGGGCGTTCTGCAGGGAGACGGCCGTGGCGACCTCGACCGGCTTGTTGTTGCGGACCGCGATGGTGGTCTTGAAGCCTTCCGGCTTGCCGCAGGCCTTGAGGGCCTCCTTGGCCTTCTCGACGTTCGCCTTGCCGTCGTTCTGCAGGACGCCGTACGGGTCGTACTTGGCGTCGGAGCCCTTGATGCCCAGCGGGAGCATGTTGGGGGCGATGTCGCCACCGGCCTGCGGGCCGCCGCGGGCGGTCTGCAGGGACTTCTTGTCGGCCGCGTAGATGACGGCCTTGCGGCACTCGACGTTGTCGAAGGGCGCCACGGTCTGCGGCATGACGGCGTACCGGATGAAGCCGGTCTGGCCGTTGTCCAGGTTGTCCTTGTGGTCCTTCAGCGCGGTGGCGCGGGCCGCCTGGCCGATGCCGGTCGCGTTGATGTCGAGGTCGAACTCGCCGTTCATCAGGCGCTTGTCCATGTCGTCCGCGTTCGCCATGAACGTGACCGAGATGGTGTCCGGGAGCGCCTTGCGGATGGTGTCCGACTCGGGCTTGTAGTTCTCGTTGCGCGAGAGCTTCATGCTCTTGTTCGGCTCGTACGAGTCGATCTTGTACGGGCCGTTGGAGAAGGGCTTCAGGCCGTACTTGGCCGCCGTGTCCTTCTCCTGCTTGACCGGGCTCGCCGCCGGCATGGCCAGCATCTGCTCGAAGTCACCGTTGGGCTGCGGGAGCTTGAAGATGATGGTCTTCGCGTCCGGGGTCTCGATCGCCTTGAGGCCGAGCTTGTCCGGGGCGGTGTCCTTGTACGGACCGGGGTACTCGGACTTCGGGTCGAGGACCTGCATCAGGTAGACCGGGCCGCCGGAGATGACGTCCTGGGCCCAGGTGCGCTCGATGCCGTACTTGATGTCCTGGGCGGTGACGGGCGAGCCGTCCTCCCAGGTCACGTTGTCCTTGAGGGTGTACTTGTACGTCTTGCCGCCGTCGCTGATCTCGGCCTTGGCAGTCGCGAGGTCGGGGACGAGCTCGGTGCTCTCGCCGCCGGGGGCCGCCTTGAAGCTGACCAGCTGGCGGGCGTAGTAGCGGGAGAAGTCCCACATGAAGCCGTAGTAACCGCGCTGCGGGTCCCACGAGTCGGCTTCCTGGGTACCGACGAACTTGAGCTCGCCGCCCTTCTTGTCCGACGCGTTGGCGATCTTGCCGATGCCCGCGTTGAAGCCGGCCGCGGCGCTGGACTTGCCGTCCTTCTTGGCGCCGTCGTCGCCGCCACAGGCGGTCGCGGTCAGCATGGCCGCGAGCACGACGGCCGTGCCGGCGGCGAGCCTGCGCTTCGACATGCGATGGGTAGTCACGATGCTCGCAACCCTCCGTTGTAGTTCGGCTTCGAAGCCGAGATCCGGTTTGCCCTGCGGTTTCGCCTCGCGGTGTGCCAGGCAGCTGATTGGCTAGCGAGAGCCCTTCGGGTCGAGGGCGTCGCGGACGCCGTCGCCGAAGAGGTTGAAGGCCAGCACGGTGATGAAGATCGCCACGCCGGGGAAGATCATGAAGAGCGGATCGTCCTCATAGGTCCGCACGGCCGTCGAGAGGGTCTCGCCCCAGGACGGGGTGGGCGGCTTGACGCCCACGCCGAGGAAGCTCAGCGCGGCCTCGGTCAGCACGTTGGTGGGGATCATCAGCGTCGTGTAGACGGTGATCGGCGCCACCAGGTTGGGGAGCAGCTCGCGGAAGAGGATGTACGTCCGGCCCGCGCCCAGGCTGCGGGCGGCTTCGACGTACTCCCGTTCGCGCAGCGACAGGGTCTGCCCGCGGACGATGCGTCCGATGTACGGCCATCCGAAGAAGCCGATGACCAGCACCAGTACGGCGATGCGCAGGCCCGAGCCCTCGAAGCCCCACAGTTTGCTGGGGATGACGGAGATGAGCGCGATGATGAACAGCAGCTGCGGGAAGGCCAGCAGCAGGTCCATGACGCGGCTGATCGCGGCATCGACCCAGCCGCCGAAGTAGCCGGCGATGATGCCGAAGATGGTGCCGAGCGAAACCGCCACGAAGGCGGACAGGAAGGCCACCAGCAGCGAAATGCGGGCGCCGTAGACGATCCGGCTGAAGACGTCGCGGCCGTTGACCGGCTCGATGCCCAGCAGGAAGTCCCCGTTCATACCGCCCCAGTCGCCGGCCGGCAGGCCGAGGAGCGGGTCCAGCAGGTCCTCGTGCAGCTCCTCCGGCGGGTGGCCGAAGGCCTTGACGATCAGCGGCGCGAAGATCGCGACGAGGATCAGCAGGAGCACGATGACACCGCCGGCCAGGGCGACCCTGTCGCGCTTGAGCCGGGTCCAGGCGATCCTCCAGGGCGAGCGCCCCTCGATCGCCTTCTGCGGACTCTCGGGGGCGGCCACGGCTGCGGACTCGGCCGCGCTGGTGTCGTGCAGTGGTGCCGTCATCGTGGTGGGGACCCCTCTCGGCCGACTGTGGCCGGCCCATGCCCGCCGCTGTGGCGGCTTGGTTCTTTCGGCGTCGCTGATGGTGCGATTGGCGCGAATTGCGCCTGAAGTGCACGTGAAGAGCTGGTGGTTGTGGGATTGACCTGCCTTCGGTGGGGGGAGTCTTCAACGCGGCCGCAATCGGCCGCCAGACCTGCCGGGCATGTGATGCGCAAACGTGATCTGCCTCGGCACCTTCCGTTATCCGGACCCCGGGTTCGGAGAGCGGTGCAACTGCGTCGCGTTCGGTGCGGAACGGACATCCGACCCAACAGCCCTTTCGGGCCTGCTTATTAGCCGCATTGGGGGGATATGGCGAAGGCCGCGCCGAATGGTTTCGGCACGGCCTTCGAGACGGATGTCTCGATATGCGGATGGGGTGAGGTGTGGATCAGTACGCCGGGGACTGGCCCTCGCGGTCGTAGAAGGGCCGGGTCTGGGTGCGCAGCCACATGGCGACGGGGTCGTGCTCGTCCGCGAGCGCGACGGTGCACACGGGGACTCCGTCGGGGACCGCGCCGACCGACTGGCGCATCATCTCCCGTACGGATTCCAGGGCGGGCGCGGAGGCGTCGTACAGGTCGAGCCCGACGGCGAGGTACGCGGACCCGAGCGCGGGCTGCACCCACGCGCGCCGCAGCGACCGTACGGCGGGCGTGCGGTGCGCGTGCTGCGTCAGCAGGCCGTAGAACTGCGGGAGCTCCAGGGCGGGCTCGGACAGCCGCAGCGGCCCGGCCGGCATCCGGTCCAGGCCGGTGGCGATCCGGCGCAGGTCGGCCCACGGAATGCCCACTCCGCCGCCCTGGGCGTGCGGGTTGAGCCACAGCCCCCAGCGGTCCGGGTAGAGGGCGCGGGCGATGTCCCGGCCGGTGACGACCTCGTAGCCGCGGTTCCAGCCGCTGGCGGCCAGCTCCTGCGGGGAGGTCACACAGGGCGCGTAGCCGAGGCCCTCGACCTCCATGCCGCCGTACTGGGCGTCCGGGGAACCCGGCTGCCCCTGCCAGAGCAGCATCCACAGCCGGCCCTCGGCGAGGGCGCGCAGGAGCGACTCGTAGCTCTCATAGCGCCCGGGAGTCACCTGGCGCAGCATGTGCTCGACCTGCCCGGCCGCGGCCGTGCCTGACGCACTCACCCGGTACCCCTCTTCTCCACCCGTCGTCCACACGTACCCCGGGCGTCCCGCCGTGCGTGCGGCCCGGAAATGTCACCAGCTTAAGCGGCCCTAGGGGACGTGGAAGGGGCGCACGCGCTCACGAATCCAGTCCGTTACGGGATCTTGGGCGGCGTCCAGAAGGATCAACTGCACAGGCCACGGCACCGGTACGCGGCCCAGGGCCCGGCCGAGGGCCTCCATCGGGGCGTTCCGCATCTCGGGCTCCCATCCCGTCAGGCGGACGCCGATGAACAGCTGCGGGTCCCCGCCCTCGACGCTGGCCAGGCAGCGGTACGCGGCCAGGACCACGCCGGTGGCGCGGAACTCCTCGGCGGCGGCGGCCAGGAAGTCGACCGGGTCGTCCTGCCAGTCGGGCTCGAAGAGCCGGACGCGGCCGCCGGTGGCCGGGCCGTCGAGCGGGGTCCGGCCGGTGCGGCAGAGCTCCGCGACGGCGGGCGGGGGGAGCGGGACGCCGACGGCGCCCTCGGGGTTCACGGCGATGCCGAGCTGCGGGGGCAGACCGCGGGCGAACTCGACGGCCGGGGCCACGGCGAAGTCCATGCCGGGGCCGACGCAGGCGCGGAACTGGCTCTCCGAGCTGTAGACCGGGACGTACGCCGCCCCGCCGATGTCCATGGTCGGCAGGGTCAGGCTGTCCGAGTCCGGCCCACCGCCGGCGGGGAGCGGGACCCAGAGCGGGCTCCGGCCGAGCACCTCCACGATCCGCGCACCGGCGTCAGGCTGCCCGAGCGCCGCCCCGAGCACCTGCTCCAGCTCGTTCTCCGGCCAGCCGTTGCCGTGCATCCGCGTTGCCCCTTCGTGGTGCCGTGTGGTCTGGCCGAGATTAGTGCGTCCCCCGGCGCGCGCCGTCCCCTCCCCGCCCAATCCAGCCTCGCCGACGTTTGCGGCCCCGCCGGGCAACTCCGGGGCAACTCCAGCCCCGCCGGGCCCCTTCAGCCTCGCCGGCGTTTGAGGCGCGGGGTCTGGGGCGGCGCCCCGGGGGGCCCCTCCCACCGGGAGCGGGGGGCGAACCCCCGCTTCGCCGGGCCCGCGGCGC
>NZ_JALGRF010000032.1 GCF_022815725.1 Streptomyces sp. APSN-46.1 | reverse complement strand
AAAGACACCCACGGCACCGCCACACCACCATCACCCACACCCTCAAGCAGCACACACCGCTCCTCAAGCGAGAGGATTTCGACCGCGCCGATCCGCGTGTCCGGAGCACCGACCAGCTCCTCCAGCAGACGACCCCACCGTGTGACCAGGGCCTCCACCGTCGACCGGTCGAACAGATCCGTGGCGAACTCCACCAATCCGTCCAGGCCGTCCGGATTCCCGCTCCCGGTACGGCGTTCCGTCAGGCTCAGCGACAGATCACCTCGGGCACTGCCCGTTCCCACCGGCTGCGGTACGACATCCAGACCGAGGAGTTCCGGCTGAGCCTGGGGGGTGTTCTGGAGGGCCAGGGACACCTGGAAGAGCGGGTGATGGGAAAGGGAGCGCTGCGGATTGAGCACC
>NZ_JALGRF010000031.1 GCF_022815725.1 Streptomyces sp. APSN-46.1 | reverse complement strand
TGCCGGCCCACCACATCAACCAACGCGGCCCGCAACGCCTCCCGGTCCAACTCACCGGAAAGCCGCAACGCCAAGGGCAGGTGATAGGTCGCGGAACTCTGCTCCAGCTTCTGCAGGAACCACAGCCGGCGCTGCGCGAACGACAGCGGAATCTCGGCGGAGCGCTCGCGCGCCCGCACCGGAAGGCGCGTGGACGATTCCCCCGGAGCGTCCAGGGCCCCGGCCAGGCCCGCCACCGTGGGCTGTTCGAAGAGGGTGCGGATCGGAACCTCGACTCCCAGCACCGTACGGATACGGCTGATCAACCGCGTCGCCAGCAGCGAATGACCACCCAGATCGAAGAAGTTGTCCTCGACCCCGGCCGAAGGGACACCGAGCACCTCGGCGAACAGCTCGCAGAGGATCTCCTCAC
>NZ_JALGRF010000007.1 GCF_022815725.1 Streptomyces sp. APSN-46.1 | reverse complement strand
GGTTACATTCCGAACCCGGAAGCTAAGCCTTTCAGCGCCGATGGTACTGCAGGGGGGACCCTGTGGGAGAGTAGGACACCGCCGAACAATCTTTCAAAGGACCCTTGGTCCAGCGTTCAACGCTGGATCAAGGGTCCTTTTTGTTTTTGTAGATCTTTACGCCGAAGCGCGGCCATGGGTTGGTTGCGCGAGAATGACTAGCGGTACCCCGAAGACAGGAGCAACACCCATGTCCAACTCTCCCGACGATCGTCCGGAGCGCGAGCCTCGGCGCAACGACGGTGGTGACAGGGGCGGTTATCGCGGGGGCCGTGACGACCGTGGCGGTGACCGCCCCTCCGGTGGCGGCTTCCGTCGCGACGACCGTGGTGGCCGGCCGACCGGTGGCGCCGGTGGCGGCTTCCGCCGTGATGACCGTGGCGGGCGCCCCGCCAGTGGCGGCGGCGGCTTCCGTGGTCGTGACGACCGCGGTGGTGACCGTCCGAGCTACCCCCGCCGTGACGACGACCGTGGCGGCCGTCCCACTGGTGGGGACCGTCCGTCCTTCCCGCGTCGTGACGACCGTGGTGGCGACCGTCCCTCGTACCCGCGTCGTGATGACGAGCGTGGTGGGCGTCCCTCCGGTGGTGGTGGCGGTTTCCGTCGTGACGACCGTGGCGGGGACCGTCCCTCGTACCCGCGTCGTGATGACGAGCGCGGTGGCCGTCCGACCGGTGGTGGCGGCGGTTTCCGTCGTGACGACCGTGGTGGGGACCGTCCGTCCTACCCGCGTCGTGATGACGAGCGTGGTGGTTTCCGCGGTGGTCGTGACGACCGTGGCGGCCGTCCCACCGGCGGCGACCGTCCCTCCTACCCGCGCCGCGACGACCGTGGCGGGGACCGTCCCTCGTACCCGCGTCGTGACGACCGTGGTGGGGAGCGTCCGAGCTACCCGCGCCGTGACGATGAGCGTGGTGGCCGTCCGACCGGTGGCGCCGGCGGCGGTTTCCGCCGTGACGACCGTGGTGGGGAGCGTCCGTCGTACCCGCGTCGTGACGACGAGCGCGGCGGGCGTCCCTCGTACCCCCGTCGTGACGATGAGCGTGGTGGTTTCCGCGGTGGTCGTGACGACCGTGGCGGCCGTCCCACCGGCGGCGACCGTCCGTCCTACCCGCGCCGCGACGACCGAGGTGGCGACCGCGGTGGCTACCGTGGCGGGCGTGACGACCGGGGTGGAGACCGCGACTTCCGCGCGGACCGCGACCGGGACCCGGTCAAGCGGCTTCCGATCGACGAGGACATCACCGGTCACGAGATCGACGCCGACGTGCGTCAGGAGCTCCTGAGCCTGCCGAAGGGCCTGGCCGAGGAGGTCTCCCGCAACCTGGTCATGGTGGCCCGGCTGATCGACGACGACCCGGAGCAGGCGTACGCGTACTCGCGCATCGCTCTGCGGCTGGCCTCCCGTGTCGCCGCCGTGCGCGAGGCCGCCGGCTTCGCCGCGTACGCCACGCAGAAGTACAGCGAGGCGCTCGCGGAGTTCCGCGCCGCCAAGCGGATGACCGGTTCCGTCGAGCTGTGGCCCGTCATGGCCGACTGCGAGCGCGGCCTCGGCCGTCCGGAGCGGGCCCTGGCCATGGCCGGCGAGCCCGAGGTGCAGAAGCTGGACAAGGCCGGTCAGGTCGAGATGCGTCTCGTCGCAGCCGGTGCCCGGCGCGACCTGGGGCAGCTCGACGCCGCGATCGTGACCCTGCAGAGCCCCGAGCTCGCCTCCAACACCGTCCACCCGTGGACCGCGCGTCTGCGGTACGCCTACGCCGACGCCCTGCTGGCGGCCGGTCGTGAGGACGAGGCGCGCGAGTGGTTCGGCAAGACCCTCGAGGCGGACAAGGACGGGGCCACGGACGCCTCCGACCGGCTCGCCGAGCTGGACGGAGTCGAGTTCGTCGACGCGATGCACGACGACGACGCGGACCTTGCCGACGACGAGGGCGACGAGGGCGACGAGGCGGATGCCGCCGAGGTGGCCGCCGCCGAGCGGGCCTCGGACCAGGCCGAGTACTACGACGAGGACGACGAGGAGTACGAGCCCCTCGAAGACTCCGCCGCCGATGTGGACGTCACCGACGAGATCGTCGTCGGCGACGAGGACGAGGACGACGAGCGGGGCCAGGCCGGCGACAAGGCCTAGTCGACGTAGCTGAGACAGCTGAAAGGAAAGGGCGGTACCCCCTCGGGGGTACCGCCCTTTCGCGTTTCCAGGGGCCTCAGTCCACGCTCCGCAGCACCAGGCCGGTGGCCGGTTTCGGTCCGAAGGAGGTGGACTTCCGCGGCATGGTGACACCCTGGCGGGCCAGGTCCCGGACCACGTCCTCCCGTACCGGGTGGAGCAGCACGGCGGTGCCTCCGTGGCGCTCGGCCATGGCGATGGTGGCTTCCGTGTCGTGGATGTACGCGATGTGCTCGGGGGCGTCGGGGACGTGCCACAGCGTGTCGAGCAGGGTCGCGTGGAGCACGGTGGCGTCCAGCCGGCGCCAGGCCTCGGGGCGGTCGCGGCGCACGGTGCGGTCGATGAGCGCCGGGTCGGGGTCGGTGACCAGGTGGAAGGCGCCGTCGCCGGTCAGCAGGAAGGCGTTGCCCTCCGCCGCGGCGGCCGCGAGGGCATCCAGGGCCCGCGGGAGCGGGCCGTCGACGGGGCGGACCCGGAAGGAACCGTCCAGCGCGGCCAGGGCGTCGGCTACGGGGAGGCGGCGCAGCATCCGGTGGATGGCGCGGACCTGGAGCGGGTAGCGGGCGGTGTCGACGAGGAGGACCAGGCCGAAGTCCCAGCCGGTGGGGGACCGGTGTTCCTGCTGGAGGCGCAGGTACGTCGCCCAGCGGTGGTGGCCGTCGGCGATGAGGGCCTGACGGTGGCCGAGGTCCGAGGTGACGGCGGCCAGCTCGGCGGGGTCGGTGATGGACCAGAGGCGGTGCCGGAAGCCGTCCTCGGTGGTGGTGGAGAGGAGGGGCGCGCGCTGCGCGGTCCGCTCGACGACCTCCGCCGCGCCCTCGTCGGGGGCGTCGCCGAGGTAGGTGAGCAGGAGGGGTTCGAGATTGGCGGAGGTGGCGCGCATCAGGCCGGCCCGGTCGGTGACCACGTCCGGCATGACGTCCTCGTGGGGCAGTACGATGCCGGCCTCGGCGGCGGACAGGGCCAGGGCGCCGATGACGCCGCGCTGGAGGAGGTCCCCCTTGCGCTGCTCGTACACGTACAGCGCGGGCTCCGCGTCGGCGCTGAGGATGCCCTCGGAGAGCCAGTGGCGCAGGGTGCGCGCGGCCTGTTCGTTGCGCGCGGCGGGGGTGGCGGCCTGCGGAAGGATCAGGCGGACGATGTTGTGGGGGTCGGCGGATTCGAGGTGGTCGACTCCGTCGGGGCGCACGACCACGTCGTATGGCGGTGAGGTGACGGCGGCGAGGCTGCCCACACGCTCCGGGACATAGCGCAGTCCGTGGAAGGGGATCAGCCGCAGCCCGCGCTCCGCGGTGTCTGAAGTGGTCATTGGTGCATGGTAAGACGCGTCTCGGCGTGCGGGATGATCGGGGGAGTGCGGAAATGAGACAAGATCGATTGTATGAGGAGGGGGCACGATGACCCGGCAGCGCAGGACCCGTCCCGCGGGCAGTGAGCGGAGTCTGCACCAGGCCTACGACACGGCTCTCCTGGACCTCGACGGGGTGGTGTACGCGGGCGGTCGTGCCATCGCGCACGCCGTGGACTCGCTCGTGGCGGCCCGGGCCGGCGGGATGCACCTCGCGTACGTCACGAACAACGCGCTGCGGACGCCTGAGGCGGTGGCCGCGCACCTGACGGAGCTGGGCATCCCGAGCGAGGCCGCCGAGGTGGTCACCTCGGCGCAGGCGGTGGCCCGGATGATCGCGGACCAGGTGCCGGCGGGCTCGAAGGTGCTGGTGATCGGCGGCGACGGGCTGCGGGTCGCGCTGCGCGAGCGGGGGCTCGTGCCGGTGGAGTCGGCCGATGAGGAGGGCTTGGCGGCGGTCGTCCAGGGGTTCGGGGGCTTCGACCTGCCGTGGGGGCGGCTCGCGGAGGCCTCGTACGCGATCAACCGCGGGGTGCCGTGGTTCGCGTCCAACACGGATCTGACGATTCCGTCGGCGCGCGGGATCGCACCGGGCAACGGGGCGGCGGTGGAGGCCGTACGGATCGCCACGGGCGCGGTGCCCCAGGTGGCGGGCAAGCCGTGGCCGCCGATGCACCGGGAGACGGTGCTGCGGACCGGGGCGAAGCGGCCGCTGGTGGTGGGGGACCGGCTGGACACCGACATCGAGGGCGCCTTCAACGGGGAGGTGGACTCGCTGCTGGTGCTGACCGGGGTGACGGACGCGGAGCTGCTGCTGCGGGCGGAGCCCAGGCACCGGCCGACGTACGTGGACCGGGATCTGCGGGGGCTACTGACCGGTCAGCCGGAGGTCGTGGGTGCGGCCGGGGAGGGCTTCCGCTGCGGGGGCTGGACCGCGGTCGCGCTGGACGACGTACTGGACCTGCGCGGGGAGGACGGGGATCCGCTCGACGGGTTGCGGGCGCTCTGCGCGGCGGCCTGGACGCGTGCCGGGGAGGGTTCGTGCGGCCTGGACGCGGACAAGGCGCTCGCCAGGCTGGGGCTTTGAGCCCGGGCGGGCACGCCGGCGGCTGCCGGGCCGACCGGGGGATCTTGTCGGGCGGAGGGTAGGCTAACCTAACTTCCGTGTTGGTCGAGAGTCTCGAAAGTCCCCCCGAACAGGGCGCGGCGCCCGCCGCGGCCACCGCCCTCCGCGCGCGCCACGGCGCGCGCGCCGCCGGTCTGCTGGCCGCCTTCGCGGTGCTGGCCCTGATCGCGGTGGCGAGCATCGCCGTGGGTGCCAAGCAGATGCCGCTCGACGAGGTCTGGCACGGGCTGTTCCACTACTCGGGGACGCCCTCCGACGTGGTGGTACGGGACCTGCGGGTGCCGCGGACCATCCTCGGGCTGCTGGTCGGCCTCGGTCTCGGCCTGTCCGGCGCGGTGATGCAGGCGCTGACCCGCAACCCGCTGGCCGAGCCCGGCATCCTCGGCGTCAACGCGGGCGCCGCGGCCGCCGTCGTCTCGGCGATCAGCTTCCTCGGCGCCGGCTCCCTCAGCGAGTTCGTCTGGTGGGCGTTCCTCGGCGCCGGCACCGTCTCCGTCGTCGTGTACGTGCTCGGCGGCAGCCGCAGCGCCACCCCGGTCCGCCTGGCCCTCGCCGGTACGGCGGCCAGCGCGGCCCTCGTCGGCTACATCAACGCCGTGCAGCTGATGGACAGCACGGCGCTGGACAAGCTCCGCTTCTGGACGGTGGGCTCGCTGGCCTCGGCCACCATGGACACCGTCACGCAGGTGGCCCCGTTCCTGGCGGTCGGCGCGGTGCTCGCGCTGTCGCTGGGCCGCCCGCTCAACGCGATGGCCATGGGCGACGACACCGCCCGGGCGCTCGGAGCCCATCTGACGCGGACCCGGATCGGCGCCATGGCCGCCATCACCCTGCTGTGCGGGGCCGCCACCGCCGCCTGCGGGCCGATCGTGTTCATCGGTCTGATGATCCCGCACCTCGTACGGTTCTTCACCGGGCCGGACATGCGCTGGGTGCTCGCCTACTCGGCGGTCCTGTCGCCCGTACTGCTGCTCGGCGCCGACGTCGTCGGACGGGTCGTCACCCGGCCCGCGGAATTGCAGGTCGGCATCGTCACCGCGCTCATCGGCGGCCCCGTCTTCATCTACCTGGTTCGGCGCAAGAGGATGGCCCAGCTGTGACCGTGCCCACGAAGTCCCGGGCGGGCGGCCGGCCCGCCGGGCCCGGGCCCCGGCCGCTGCGGCTCCCCGGCGGGACGTCCCTGCGCGTGGAGCGGCGCGCGGCGGCCGTGGGGCTGCTGCTCGCCGCCGCGGCGCTGGCGCTGGCCGTCGTACTCATCGGCACCGGCGACTTCCAGATCGCCCCGGGGGACGTCGTGCGGACCCTGCTGGGCAACGGAACGCCCGCCGACGACTTCATCGTCAACGACCTGCGGCTGCCGCGGGTCCTGGTCGCCCTGCTGGTCGGCGCGGCCCTCGGGATGTCCGGCGCCGTCTTCCAGTCCGTCTCGCGCAACCCGCTCGGCTCCCCGGACCTGCTCGGCTTCGGGCACGGCTCGGCGGTCGGCGCGCTCGTCGCCATCATCCTGTTCAAGGGCGACGGCACCCAGGTGGCGGCCGGGGCCCTGGTGGGCGGCCTGGTCGCCGGCCTGGCCGTGTACCTGCTCGCGTACAAGCGGGGGATCCACGGCTACCGGCTGGTCCTCGTCGGCATCGGCGCGTCCGCGATGCTCGTCGCCGCGATCCAGTACCTGCTGACGAAGGCCCAGGTCGTGGACGCGACCCGGGCGATGGTGTGGCTGACCGGCTCGCTGGCCGGCCGGGACTGGGAGCAGGTGTGGCCGCTGCTGGCGGCCTGCGCGGTGCTGTTCCCGCTGATCCTCGGCCAGGGCCGGGCCCTGCGGATGATGGAGATGGGTGACGACGCCGCGTACGCCCTGGGGGTGCGGGTGGAGCGGACCCGGCTGCTGCTGATGGCGGCCGCGATCCTGCTGACCACCGCGGCGAGCGCCGCGGCCGGGCCGATCAGCTTCGTCGCGCTGGCCGCGCCGCAGCTGGCCCGGCGGCTGGCCCGGTCGCCCGGGGCGGGCCTGCTGACGGGTGCCCTGATGGGCTCCGTGCTGCTGATGCTGTCCGACTGGGCCTCGCAGCGGGCCTTCGGCGCCGACCAGCTGCCGGTGGGTGTGGTGACGGGGCTCGTCGGTGGTGTGTACCTGCTGTGGCTGCTCGTCGCCGAGCGCAAGGCGGGACGGATATGACGGATATGAGGAGTACGCAAGTGCAGCGGCTGACCGCGGAGAACGTGACCCTCGCCTACGAGCAGCGGGTCATCGCCGAGAACCTGTCGGTGGAGATACCCGACAACTCCTTCACGGTGATCGTCGGCCCCAACGCGTGCGGCAAGTCCACGCTGCTGCGCGCCCTGTCGCGGATGCTGAAGCCGTCCGCCGGGCGGGTGCTGCTGGACGGGCGGGCCATCGGGTCGCTGCCCGCGAAGAAGGTCGCCAAGACCCTGGGACTGCTCCCGCAGTCCTCGATCGCGCCGGACGGCATCACGGTATCCGACCTGGTCTCGCGCGGCCGCTACCCGCACCAGGGGCTGCTGCGGCAGTGGTCGGAGGAGGACGAGCGGATCGTCAACGAGTCGATGGCCTCCACCGGGGTCGCTGAGCTCGCCGGCCGGGCCGTGGACGAGCTGTCGGGCGGGCAGCGCCAGCGGGTGTGGATCGCGATGGCGCTGGCGCAGCAGACGCCGTTGCTGCTGCTGGACGAGCCGACGACCTATCTGGACATCCAGCACCAGCTCGACGTGCTGGACCTGTGCGCGGAGCTGCACGAGAACCAGGGCCGGACGCTGGTCGCGGTGCTGCACGACCTCAACCACGCGGCGCGCTACGCCACGCACCTGATCGCCCTGCGGGGCGGGGAGGTCGTCGCGGAGGGGCCGCCGGCCGAGGTGGTCACCGCCGAGCTGGTGGAACGGGTCTTCGGGCTGCGCTGCCGGGTGATCTCCGATCCGGAGACGGGTACCCCGTTGGTGATTCCGGCGGCGCGGAAGGCCCGTGTGACGGCTCGGGCCGAGTAGCGGGCGCGGGCCGTCTCCTGGGGCTCCGCCCCAGACCCCGCGCCTCAAACGCCGGCGGGGCTGGATGTGGGGCTCCGCCCCGGACCCCGCGCCTCAAGCGCCGGCGGGGCTGGATGTGGGGCTCCGCCCCGGGCCCCGCGCCTCAAGCGCCGGCGGGGCTGGGTGTGCCGGCGGGGCTGGGTGTGCCGGGCCGGGGGGGCTAGAGGAGGCTTTTCAGGCGGAGTAGGTCGCGGAAGCCGGCCTCCAGGGTGATGCGGCCGGAGGCCCAGGCCTTGGCGAACTTGAGTTCGCCCGCGACCATCGCCACCAGGTCGTCGCCGGTCATCGCGAGCCGGATGTCGGCCTTGGTGGCGGGCGGGCCGGGGGTGAGCGCGTCCACGCGGATCCGGCCGTCGTCGAGGCGGCCGGTGAAGGTCTGGTCCAGGTCGGTGATGTGGCAGCTCAGGGAGCGGTCGAGGGCGGCCCTGCCGCGCACGTCGCCGTCGGTCCGCGCCAGGTTGCCGGAGAGTTGGTCGAGTGCCGCGCGGCACTCCTCGATCGTAGCCATCGTGATCACGACCGTACCGCAGAGCCATGCGTGGTCGCGGCGCGCTACGGGGTAGCGTCTGGGCATGACCGACGAAGTGTCCGGGACCGCTCCGGACGTCCCCGAGGAGTCCGCGCCGGAGCGCTCCGCGGAGTCCGCCGAGGCCGCCGCCGCGCCCGCGGGCCCCGCCCCGCTGGGCGTCGTACGCACCCCCACCGGCCACTCCGGGGTGGACGCGCACCTGGAGCGGCTGTCGGACGCGGACCACCTCACGGCGGACGGGCACGTCGAGGTGTACGAGGATGTGCACAGGGGATTGCGTGACGCGCTGACCGCGCTGGACGCACCGCCCGTCCCCGGACCGTACGAAAACAGGAGCTGAACCGAACGTGGCAGGAGTGGCACGACGCCGCCTGGACGCCGAACTGGTACGCCGCAGCATGGCCCGCTCGCGCGAGCACGCGGCCCAGCTGATCGCCGCGGGCCGGGTGACCGTCGGCGGCGCCACCGCGACCAAGCCGGCCACCCAGGTCGAGACCAGCGCGGCGCTCGTCGTCCTCAAGGACGACAGCGACCCCGACTACGTCTCCCGCGGCGGCCACAAGCTGGCGGGCGCGCTGGCGGCCTTCCAGCCCCGGGGGCTCGCCGTCGAGGGCCGCCGGGCCCTGGACGCCGGAGCCTCCACGGGCGGCTTCACCGATGTGCTGCTGCGTGCGGGCGTGGCCCATGTCGTCGCCGTCGACGTCGGCTACGGGCAGCTCGCCTGGTCGCTGCAGAGCGACGACCGGGTCACGGTCAAGGACCGGACGAACGTCCGCGAACTGACGGTGGAGATGATCGACGGCCCGGTGGACCTGGTCGTCGGAGACCTGTCCTTCATCTCGATCGGACTGGTGCTGCCCGCGCTCGTCCGGTGCTGCGCCCCGGACGCGGACCTGGTGCTGATGGTCAAGCCGCAGTTCGAGGTCGGCAAGGAGCGCCTCGGCAGCGGCGGCGTGGTGCGCAGTCCCGAGCTGCGCGCCGAGGCGGTACGGGAAGTCGCCGCGCAGGCGTGGAAGTTGGGGCTGGGTGTGCTCGGGGTGACGGCGAGCCCGCTGCCGGGGCCGTCGGGCAATGTCGAGTACTTTCTGTGGCTGAGGGCGGGGGCACCGGCACTCGACCCGGCGGATGTTGACCGTGCAGTGGCGGAGGGGCCGCAGTGACAGATTCTGCAGTGACAGATTCTTTGGGGGAGCGGGCTCCGGGTGAGCGGACCGTCTTCCTGCTCACGCACACCGGGCGGCCGGCGGCCATCCGGAGCGCCGAGCTGGTCGTACGCGGTCTGCTGCGCAGCGGGCTGGGGGTGCGGGTCGCGCGGTACGAGGCGGTGGACCTGCCGCTTCCGCCCGAGGTGGAGCTCGTGGACGAGTGCACGCCCGAGGCGCTCGACGGCTGTGAGCTGCTGATCGTGCTGGGCGGGGACGGAACCCTGCTGCGCGGCGCGGAGTTCGCGCGCGGCTCGGGGGTGCCGATGCTGGGCGTCAACCTGGGCCGGGTGGGGTTCCTCGCCGAGGCCGAGCGGGACGACCTGGACAAGGTCGTGAACCGGGTGGTGACGCGCGACTACGAGGTCGAGGAGCGGATGACCCTCGACGTGATCGTGCGGACCAACGGGGACGTCGTCCACCAGGACTGGGCGCTCAACGAGGCCGCCGTCCAGAAGGTGTCCCCGGAGCGGATGCTGGAGGTGGTCCTGGAGATCGACGGGCGCCCGGTGTCCGCGTTCGGCTGTGACGGGATCGTCTGCGCCACGCCGACGGGCTCGACGGCGTACGCCTTCTCCGCGGGCGGGCCGGTGGTCTGGCCGGAGGTGGAGGCGCTGCTGATGGTGCCGATCAGCGCGCACGCGCTGTTCGCGAAGCCGCTGGTCACCTCACCGACCTCGGTGCTGGCGGTGGAGGTGCAGGCCGGTGTCCCGCACGGGGTGCTGTGGTGTGACGGCCGGCGCACGATGACGCTGCCGTCCGGGGCCCGGGTGGAGGTCCGCCGGGGCGCGGTGCCGGTGCGGCTCGCCCGGCTGCATCACGCGTCGTTCACGGACCGGCTCGTGGCGAAGTTCGCGCTTCCCGTGTCCGGGTGGCGCGGGGCGCCGCACTGATCCGGACTCCATCAGCGCTCTATTAGCACATCCGTTCGGGAAACTCTCGATGGGTGACGTCACATGGCACCGGTGAAACCTCGGTATCGTCGTCCCGTGCTTGAGGAGATGCGGATACGGTCGCTCGGGGTCATCGACGACGCGGTGGTCGAGCTGTCGCCCGGTTTCACCGCGGTGACCGGCGAGACCGGCGCGGGCAAGACCATGGTCGTCACCAGCCTCGGGCTGCTGCTCGGCGGGCGCGCCGACCCGGCCCTGGTGCGGATCGGCGCCAAGGCGGCGGTCGTCGAGGGCCGCCTCGTCATGCGCCCCGACGCGCCCGCCGCCGTACGCGCCGGGGAGGCCGGGGCCGAGCTCGACGACGGCGCCCTGCTGATCAGCCGGACCGTGTCCGCCGAGGGGCGTTCGCGCGCCCACGTCGGCGGCCGCTCCGTGCCCGTCGGCCTGCTCGGCGAGCTCGCGGACGACCTCGTCGCCGTGCACGGGCAGACCGATCAGCAGGGCCTGCTGCGGCCGGCCCGGCAGCGGCAGGCCCTGGACCGGTACGCGGGGGACGCCGTCGCCGTCCCGCTGGAGAAGTACGCGGGCGCCTACCGGCGTCTGCGCGCGGTCGCCGCCGAACTGGAGGAGATCACCACCCTGGCCAGGGAGCGGGCCCAGGAGGCGGATCTGCTGCGCTTCGGGCTGGACGAGATCGCGGCCGTGGAGCCGCTGGCCGGCGAGGACGCCGAACTGGCGGCGGAGGCCGAACGGCTCGGGCACGCCGAGGCGCTGGCCTCGGCGGCGCAGCTCGCGCACGCGGCCCTGGCCGGCAATCCGGAGGACCCGGAGGGCATCGACGCGAACACGCTCGTCGCGGGCGCGTACCGGGCGCTGGAATCCGTACGGTCGCACGACCCGGCGCTCGGCGTGCTCGCCGAGCGGATCGGTGAGCTGGGCATCCTGCTCGGCGATGTGGCGGGGGAGCTGGCCGGGTACGCCGACAACCTGGACGCCGATCCGCTGCGGCTGGCCGCGGTGGAGGAGCGCCGGGCGGCCCTGACGCAGCTGACCCGCAAGTACGGCGATTCGGTCGACTCCGTACTGGAATGGGCCCAGCGGGGTTCCGCACGGCTGCTGGAGCTGGACGGCGACGACGAGCGGATCGCGGAGCTGACCGCCGAGCGGGACGGGCTCCGGGACGAACTGTCGCTGCTGGCCCAGGCGTTGACGGACGCGCGGGGCGAGGCGGCCACCCGGTTCGCGTCCGCCGTGACGGAGGAGCTGGCCTCGCTGGCGATGCCGCACGCCCGGGTGACCATCGACATCCGGCAGACCGAGTCCCCCGAGGACGCCGACGGCGTCGAGGTCGGCGGCCGGAACGTCGCGTACGGCCCCTCGGGCGCCGACGAGGTCGAACTGCTGCTGGCCCCGCACCCGGGCGCCCAGCCGCGGCCGATCGCCAAGGGTGCTTCGGGCGGTGAGCTGTCCCGGGTGATGCTGGCGGTGGAGGTCGTGTTCGCGGGCTCGGACCCGGTCCCCACGTACCTCTTCGACGAGGTCGACGCGGGCGTCGGCGGCAAGGCGGCGGTGGAGGTCGGCCGGCGGCTCGCGAAGCTGGCCAAGTCGGCGCAGGTCGTGGTCGTCACGCACCTGCCGCAGGTGGCGGCCTTCGCGGACCGGCAGCTGCTGGTGGAGAAGACCGTCGACGGGGCCGTGACCCGAAGCGGCGTCACCGTCCTGGAGGGTGAGGACCGCATCCGCGAGCTGTCGCGGATGCTGGCGGGCCAGGAGGACTCGGAGACCGCCCGGGCGCACGCGGAGGAACTGCTCGCGGCGGCCCGCGCGGACGCGTAGGGACATCGCGGGGAGGGGGCTCGGGGCGCGCGGCGCCCCGGGCCCCCACCGCTTTGCGCGGAGGCCGGGACGACGCCGGGCTAGGCCAGGGCTAGCCCGTGTGGGTGAGGCGGGCGGGCGTGTGGAGGTACTTCGTACGGGATCCGCACCCGTATGGTCCCGGAACGCGCGTGCGGACTGGCATCCTGGGCGTCGACTCTGCCTCCCTCACCCAGGAGCTTCGGCCCGTGAGCAGCTCCCCGGTCCCGGTACCCGCCCAGGCCCCGCCGTACGGGCGGCCGCCGTTGAGCGCCGTCCAAGTGCTCGGCGGCGCCGGCCCGGGCAGCGGTACGCACGTGCGGTCCCTCACGACCGGGCTCGCCGCCCGGGGGGTGCGGGTCACCGTGTGCGCCCCCGTCGAGGCCGAGGGGGCGTACGACTTCACCGGCGCCGGGGCGTCCTTCGCGCCGGACGCGGCGAGTGCGCTGCGCGCCGCGTGCGCGGGGGCGGACGTGGTGCACGCGCATGGCGTACGGGCCGGGCTGCGGGCCGCGCTGGCGCTGCGCGGGCACCGGGCCCCGCTGGTGGTGAGCTGGCACGGGGGTGTGCCCGAGGCCGCGGGCGCGCTGGGGCGGCTGGGCCGGCTGTTGGAGCGGCGGGTGGCGCGGGCGGCGGCGGTGGTGCTGGGGTCCTCGTCGGACCAGGTGGACCTGGCGCGGCTGCGCGGTGCGCGGGACGCGCGGCTGGCGGCGGTGGCGATGCCCGCGGGGTTCGCGGCGGGCGCGGACCCGGGCAAGGCGCGGGCGGAACTCGGGGTGGTGGAGCGGCCGCTGGTGATCGCGGTCGGCAGCCTGGTGCCGCGGCGGGGGTACTCCGTGCTGCTGGACGCGGCGCGGGCCTGGCGGACGCTGGACCCCGTGCCGCTGCTGGTGATCGCGGGGGAGGGGCCGCAGCGGGCCGAACTGGCCCGGCGCATCGAGCTGGAGGCGCTGCCGGTGCGGTTGCTGGGGCGGCGCCGGGACGCGGCGGAGCTGCTGGCCGCGGCGGACGTGGCGGTGCTGCCGAGCCGCTGGGAGGGCCGGTCGCTGCTGGCGCAGGAGGCCCTGCGGGCCGGGGTGGCGCTGGTGGCCACGGCGGTGGGGGGCGTGCCGGAGCTGGTCGGGGACGCGGCGGTGCTGGTGCCGTACGGGGACCGGGGTGCGCTGTCCTCGGCGGTGGCGGGGCTGCTGGGAGATCCGGCCCGCCGGGCCGCGCTGGGCGCGGCGGGGCGGGCACGTGCCGCGACGTGGCCGTCGGAGGACGACACGGTGGCGCAGGTCCTGGCGGTATACGACGAGCTGACGGAACGCCGCCGGGGGTAACCCCTCCGGCGGCGCCTGCCCGCGCGATACGGCCCGATCCGTGCCGGCCGCCGCCATTTTCAGCCTCGCCGGCGAGGCTGAAATTGCCCGGCGGGGCCTCAAACGCCGGCGAGGCTGATATTTCAGCCCGCCCGGCGTTTGAGGGCCGGGTCCGGGCAGAGCCCGGGAAACGGAGAAGGGGCGGGGCGGGGAGAAGCTCCGCGCAGCGGCACGCGAACCCGCACCCGCCCACCGAACGGGGGTGGCGGAGACCCCGCCCAAGGTCCGACGGACGGAGTCCGGCGCAGCGGCCCGAAGCCCGGGAAGCGCGCCAGCGCTGAGCGGTGCGAGGGGTGCGTCAAGAGGGAGTAGCAGCGGGAACGTGGCGGCGGGCGCGGAGGGCGAGGCTCAGGGAGAGGACCGTCTCCGGGTCGTCCAGGTCCGTGCCCAGGAGTTCCGAGATGCGGGCCAGCCGGTTGTACAGGGTCTGCCGGTTCAGGTGGAGTTCACGGGCCGTCTCCGCCTTGCGGCCCGCATGGGCCAGGTACGTCTCCAGGGTGGGCAGCAGCGGCGGCCGCGAGGCGGTGTCGTGCACCCGCAGGGCCCCGATCGCGCGGTCCACGAAGGCCGCCAGGTCGGGGTGTTCGCGCAGCCGCCACAGCAGCAGGTCGATGTCGAGGCGGCGCGCGTCGTACCAGGGCCGGGCCGGAAGCCCGTGCGCGGCGGTGGCGGTCTCCGCCGCGTGGCGCAGGCCGGCCGAGGCCGCCGCCCAGCCGCCCGCGACGCCGACGACCACCGCCGGCGGGGCGGTGGCCCGGTCCAGGCCGGCCCGTTCGACGCCCGCCCGCAGCGCCGCCGCGACCCGGTCGGCGACCGCCGTGCGTTCCGACTCGGTCCGGAGGGACACCAGGAGCGGAACCCGCCCCTCCACCGGGCGGACGCCCAGCAGCACCGGGACGCCGACCGAGGACAGCTCCTCCAGCACCGCCCGGGCCAGGACCGCCCAGTTCCCCGACGGCCCCAGGTCCGAGGACAGCCGCATGACGACCGGCAGCAGCGGCCCGGCCCCCGGCTTGAACCCGAGCACACGGGCCTGCGCCGGGGCGTCCTCGGCCGAGATGCGCCCCTCGGCCAGGTCCGTCAGGAAGTCCCCGCGCCCGCGCGCCGCCAGCTCGTCCTCCTGCCGCGCCTGCATCAGTACGACGGCCAGCACCCCCGCCGTCCGCTCCGCCGCCATCCGGTGGACGGGCAGCAGCGGGGCCGAGACCCCCAGCAGGACCAGACGCGCGCGGACCGAGCCGGTGCCGTGGCCGCCCCCGGGGACGTCGATGACCGCGGTGTTGGCCGAGGGCTCCGCCGCGCGCTGTCCCCGCAGGCCCTCCCACACCTGGAGCGGGTCCGCCGCGGCCTCCCCGGCGACCGGGCCGGCCGCGTACAGCAGCTGCCCGTCCGGGGTCTCCAGGAACACCGGGTTCGCGGTGAAGTCCGCCAGGATGCGCAGCACCTGCGGGATCCCGCCGCCGCCCAGCAGGGCCTCCGTGCAGCGCCGGTGGACCTCCTCGGCCCGCTGGAGCAGGGCGTAGTGGTGGTTGACGATCTCGGTGTGGATCTCCTCCGTCACCGTCACGAAGGGGACTTCCCGGTGGAGCTGGACCAGGGGGAGGCCGGCCGCGCGGGCGGTTTCGACCAGCGTCGCCGGGAGCCGGGTGAAGCGGGGGCCGAGCTCGACCACCAGCGCCGCGATCCCCCGGTCCGCGAGGCGGCGTACGAAGGCACGCTGCTCGGCGGGCCGGGTACCGAGGCCGAGGCCCGTGGTCAGCAGCAGCTCGCCGCCCTTGAGCAGGGACGCGATGTTCGGCACCTCGCCCGCGTGCACCCAGCGCACGGTCCGGCCGAGGCGGTCGGCGCAGGCCAGCACCTCCGGCAGCCCGCTGCGCAGTCCCGGCAGTTCCAGTGCCCGCTGAACGGTGATCCCGCCCTGATTGTCCATATCGCGGGACGCTACCGGCAGGCCTGTTCCGAGCACATCACCTCCCGGTTACGAAGGCCCGCGTGCCCCCATCCGGCCCGACAACTCGTCGTCCTCGCCCGGACATTATCGGACCACATGCCGATTGTGGCGTGCGTCACGCGGGGAGAGAGTGAGCGCCCTCGACACGGAAGAGGACTTCATGAGCAGAGACATCACCGACGGGTCGTCAGAAGCACCCGCGGCCCCGGCCCCGCAGGTCCAACGGCTGAAGGCCAACTCGGTCGGCCTGGTCGGCGTCGTGTTCATGGCCGTCGCCACCGCCGCCCCGATCACCGCCATGACCGGCAACCTCCCCATCGCCGTCGGCTTCGGCAACGGCGTGGGCGCCCCGGCCGGTTATCTCTTCGCGACGCTCGTGCTCACGGTCTTCGCGGTCGGCTACGTGGCGATGGCCAAGCGGATCACCGCCGCCGGCGCCTTCTACGGCTACATCTCGCACGGCCTCGGCCGCATCGCCGGCATGGCGTCCGGGATGCTCGCCGTCCTCGCGTACATCGTCTTCGAGGCCTCGATCGTCGGCGTCTTCTCCTACTTCGCCAAGACCACCGTCCACGACCAGCTCGGCGTGGACCTGCCCTGGATCGTGTACGCGGCCGCGATGCTCGCCGTCACCGCCGCCCTCGCCCACTTCGACATCAACCTCACCGCCAAGGCCCTCGGCGTGATGCTCGTCGCCGAGATCGCCGTCCTGTTCGCCGTCGCCACCGCCGTCCTGATCGCCGGCGGCGGCCCGGAGGGGATCCCGCTCGAACCCGTCAACCCGAAGAACGCCTTCACCGGCACCTCCGCCGGACTCGGGCTCTTCTTCGCCTTCTGGTCCTGGGTCGGCTTCGAGTCCACCGCCATGTACGGGGAGGAGTCCCGCGACCCCAAGCGGGTCATCCCCAAGGCCACCCTGATCTCCGTCGTCGGCGTCGGCCTCTTCTACATCTACGTCTCCTGGATGACCATCGCGGGCAACGGCCTCGCCAAGTCCGTGGAACTGTCGGCCTCCACCAGCCCCCTCGACCTCTTCTTCGCCCCCACGCAGACCTTCATCGGCGCATGGGCCGTCGACGCCTTCCAATGGCTGCTGCTCACCGGCTCCTTCGCCTGCGGAATGGCCTTCCACCAGTGCGCCGCCCGCTACCTCTACGCCATCGGCCGCGAGGGCTTCCTGTCCCCGAAGCTCGGCCACACCCACCCCCGGCACGGGTCCCCGCACGTGGCGTCCGTCGTGCAGACCGCCATCGCCACCGCGCTCGTCGCCGGATTCTGGCTCACCGGGCAGGACCCGTACCTGCACCTGTACACGCTGCTCGCCATCCTCGGCACGATGGCGATCCTGATCGTCCAGACGCTGTGCTCCTTCGCCGTCATCGGCTACTTCCGCAAGAACCACCCCGAGGACCGGCACTGGTTCACGACCTTCACCGCGCCGCTGCTAGGCGGCGTCGGCATGACCGCGGTCGTGGTCCTGCTGGTCCTCAACCTGGAGACCGCGGCCGGCAGCGCGGCCGGCTCCCTCTTCTTCGACCTGATCCCCTGGATCGTCGGCGCGGTGTTCCTCGGCGGCCTCGGCCTCGGCCTCTGGCTCAAGGCGAAGGCCCCCGAACGCTACGAGATCATCGGCCGGATCGTCCTGGAGGACGCCGCCGAGCGCACCGACACCGCCCCCGACACCTCCACTTCCGCGTCCACCGCGAACGTCTAGGAGCCGCCGCCATGGCCCGTACGCCCCTGATGCACTCGCTCCGCCGACTCGCCGCCGAGCACGCGGCCGCCGACCGGCTGGGGATGCCCGCCGCCGAGGTCCGCGGTTCCACCCGCCGCGAACTCCTCGGCCGGGCCGCCGCCCTCGGCCTGGGTACCGCCCTCGCGTCCTCCGCGACCGCGCACGCCGTGGAGGCGGCCCCCGCCAAGAGGCCCGTCGGGCCCGTCCGCGTCGCCGTGGTCGGCGCGGGCATATCCGGCCTGACCGCCGCCCTCACCCTCAAGGACGCGGGAGTCGACTGCACCCTCTACGAGGCCAACCCCGCCCGGGTCGGCGGCCGGATGTGGACCCAGCGCGACCACTGGGCGTACGGGCAGACCTCCGAGATCGGCGGCGAACTCATCGACACCAGCCACAAGAAGATCCTGGAACTGTGCCGCCGCTTCGGCCTGCCCACCGAGGATTTCCTCGGCGGCGGACCCAACGGGGCCGAGGAAGTCCTCTGGTTCGACGGCGCGTACTACTCGCGCACCCAGGCCGACGAGGACTTCAAGGCCGTCTACCAGGCGCTGCACCGCGACCTCCAGGAGGCCGGAGAGGTCACCTGGAACTCCTCCACCCCCGCCGGCACGGCCCTCGACAACATGACCCTCTACGAGTGGATCGAGACCCGGGTCCCCGGCGGCCACGGCTCCCGGCTCGGCCGCTTCATCGACGTGGCCTACACCGTCGAGTACGGCGCCGACACTGACCAGCAGTCCGCCCTCGCGCTGGTCCTCCTGATGGGCTATCAGCCCAACCCCGGCCGATTCAACGTCTGGGGCCTGTCCAACGAGCGCTACCACATCACCGGCGGCAACGACCGGCTGCCGAACGCCATCGCCGCCGCGCTGCCCGCCGGATCGATCGTGATGGGCCGCGAGCTGGTCGCCGTACGGGCCGACGCCGACGGCACCCAGACCCTCACCTTCAACGACTCCGGCGCCACCCGCACGGTCGTCGCCGACCACACCGTCCTGTGTCTGCCGCTCCCGGTCCTCCAGCGCGTCGACACCTCCGGAGCCGGCTTCGACCCCCTCATGCGCAACCTGCTGCGCGATGCCCGGATGGGCTACTGCACCAAGCTCAACATGCAGTTCACGGCGCGGCCCTGGCGCGGCACCGGCCCCTGGCCGGGCGTCTCCGCCGGGGACTGCTTCACCGACTCCGACATCCAGCAGACCTGGGACACCACCAAAGTGCAGCCCGGCACCGGCGGCATCCTGCTCCAGTACGGCGGCGGCGCCCTGGCCGGGTCCCTCACCCCCGGCAGCCCCTTCGCCACCGAGGCCGACCCGTACGTACGCGACCTCGCGAGCCGGATGCTGACGGGCGTCGACGCGTTCTTCCCCGGCACCAAGGCCGTCTGGAACGGACGGGCCCAGCTCTCCGCCTGGCACCGCAACCCGTACGCGCTGGGGGCGTACTCGTACTGGCCGACCGGCTACCTGCACCGCTACGCCCAGTACGAGGGCACCGCGCAGGGCAACGTCCACATCGGCGGCGAGCACTGCAGCTACGACTTCCAGGGGTTCATGGAAGGCGGCGCCACCGAGGGCGAGCGGGCGGCGCGGGAGGTGATCGCCGCCCTGATCTGATCGGATCTGACCCGGTCAGGCGGGCTTGATGTTGTGGTTGAAGCGGAAGACGTTGTCCGGGTCGTACTCCCGCTTCACCGCGGCCAGGCGCCGGGTGTTCTCGGCGCCGAGCCCGGCGACCACCCGGTCCGCGCCCTCGTCGCCGATGAAGTTGAGGTAGACCGCGCCGGTGCTCCACGGCTGGACGTCGGCGCGGACGTCCTTGACGAACTGGATGTTGCGGGCGTCGTCCGCCGGGTCCTCCCAGATCCCGAAGGGGTGCACGGTCCACGCCGCGTCCCGGTACGGAACCGGCCAGACCTCCGGTCCGGCGGCGATGGCCCCGCCCTGCGGCCACAGGGCGTGCTGGGTGCCGGTCGGCAGCGGCAGCGACTCGCCGCGTGCGCAGTAGACCTCCACCAGTTCGTCCGGCAGGCCGGTCAGATACTCCGCCGACCAGTAGTTCCGCAGGCCCGGCGGGTCGTCGATCATGCACTGGAGGTCGGCGTAGGGGATGGCCGTCACGATCTCCGCCTCGTGCGGGAGCGCCAGCAGCGGCCCGGCGAGCTTGCGCATCCGCTCCTCGGGCCCGGCGTACGTCAGCAGCACGCCGCACAGCAGCTGACCGACCAGCCGCGGCGGTATGAAGTCCTCCGGCGGGGCGCACATGTAGAGCACCATGCCGCTCGCCTCGGGGGGCCCGGCCTCGATCAGGTTCCGGTACGTGCGCACGGCTTGGCGCCCGTGCTCGGGCAGGTACAGCACCAGCGCCATCGACATGGCGGGCAGCTCGTGCAGCCGCAGGGTGAGCGCCGTGGCGATGCCGAAGTTCCCGCCGCCGCCGTGCAGAGCCCAGAACAGCTCCGGGTTCTCCTCGGCCGTGGCCTCGACCAGCGAGCCGTCGGCCGTGACCAGCTCGACCCCGAGGAGGTTGTCGACGGCCAGGCCGAACGCCCGGTCCAGCCAGCCCGAGCCGCCGCCCAGCACGAAACCGCCCACGCCGGTCGTGGAGGCGCGGCCGCCGGTGGTCGCCAGGTCGTGCGGCTGGCAGGCCCGGTCCAGGTGGCTCATCGTGGCCCCGCCCTCGATCCGGGCCGCCTTGGCGGCCGGATGGACCGTCACCTCGTGCATCCGGCGCAGGTCCACCACCACTCCGCCGTCGTTGAGGGCCTGGCCGGCCACGCTGTGGCCACCGCCGCGCACCGCGATGTGGAGGTCCAGGTCGCGGGCGAAGCGCACCGCCGTGGCCACGTCCGGGACGCTCTCGCACTGGACGATGACGGCCGGCCGGCGGTCGATCATCGCGTTGAAGACCGTCCGCGCCTCCTCGTACCCCGGATCCGCGGGAGCGAAGACCTGGCCGGACACGTCCTCGCGGAGCGCGGCGAGCGCCGTGGCCGCCTTCGTGAAGGGCGCCATGGGCTACCCCCTTCCGAGAAGGGCATGGGACCTCTTCAGCGTAGGCGGGCACGATCCGCACGGCGCGCCGGGATCAGCCCCCGTACGCCCCGCTCGCCGTCAGCCGCAGCGCCGTGTCGATCAGGGGGACGTGGCTGAACGCCTGCGGGAAGTTCCCGACCTGCCGTTGCAGGCGCGGATCCCACTCCTCGGCCAGCAGCCCCAGGTCGTTGCGCAGCGACAGCAGCCTCTCGAAGAGCCGGCGGGCCTCGTCCACCCGGCCGATCATCGCGAGGTCGTCGGCCATCCAGAACGAGCAGGCGAGGAAGGCCCCCTCGTCCCCCTCCAGGCCGTCCACGCCGGCCTCCGCGCCGCTCGTCGGGTACCGCAGGATGAACCCGTCGGGCGTGGACAGCTCGCGCTGGATCGCCTCGATGGTGCCGATGACCCGCTTGTCGTCCGGCGGCAGGAAGCCCATCTGCGGAATCAGCAGCAGGGAGGCGTCCAGCTCCTTCGACCCGTACGACTGGGTGAAGGTGTTGCGCTCCTTGTCGTAGCCCTTCTCGCACACGTCCTGGTGGATCTCGTCGCGCAGTTCGCGCCAGCGGTCCAGCGGGCCGTCCGCGTCCCCGCTCTCGATCAGCTTGATCGTGCGGTCCACGGCCACCCAGGCCATCACCTTCGAGTGCACGAAGTGGCGGCGCGGGCCGCGCACCTCCCAAATGCCCTCGTCCGGCTGGTCCCAGTGGGTCTCCAGGTAGCGGATCAGCTTGAGCTGGAGCAGCGCGGCGTAGTCGCTGCGGGCCAGGCCCGTCATGTGACCCAGGTGCAGGGCCTCGGTGACCTCGCCGTACACGTCGAGCTGGAGCTGGCCCGCCGCGCCGTTGCCGACGCGGACCGGCCGCGAGTTCTCGTACCCGGGCAGCCAGTCGAGTTCGGTCTCGCCGAGCTCCCGCTCGCCCGCGATCCCGTACATGATCTGGAGGTTCTCCGGGTCGCCGGCCACCGCGCGCAGCAGCCACTCGCGCCAGGCCCGGGCCTCCTCGCGGTAGCCGGTGCGCAGCAGCGAGGAGAGGGTGATCGCCGCGTCCCGCAGCCAGGTGTAGCGGTAGTCCCAGTTCCGCACGCCGCCGATCTCCTCCGGGAGGGAGGTGGTCGGGGCGGCGACGATCCCGCCCGTGGGCGCGTACGTCAGCGCCTTGAGGGTGATCAGGGAGCGGATCACCGCCTCCCGGTAGGGCCCGTGGTACGTGCACTGCTCGACCCACTCGCGCCAGAACTCGGCGGTGGCCTCCAGCGCCGACTCGGCGTCGGGGGCTTCCGGAGCGCCCTTGTGCGAGGGCTGCCAGCTGATGCAGAAGGCCCGCCGGTCGCCCGGCCCGAGGGTGAAGTCGGAGTACGTCGTCAGGTCCTTGCCGTAGGTCTGCGCGTCGGCGTCCAGCCAGACGGAGTCGGGCCCCGCCACGGCGACCGTGCGCCCGTCCACCTTGTGCACCCAGGGCACGACCCGCCCGTAGCTGAACCGCATGCGCAGCGCGGAGTGCATCCGCACGCGCCCGCTCACGCCCTCGACGATGCGGATCAGCTGCGGGGCGTGGCCCTCGCGAGGCGGCATGAAATCGATGACCCGGACCGTGCCGCGCGGCGTGTCCCACTCGGACTCCAGCACCAGCGAGTCGCCGCGGTAGCTCCGGCGGCTCGCGCGCGGGGCCTCGGCCCCGGCCGGGAACGCGGGGCCGATCCGCCAGAACCCGTGGTCCTCGGTGCCGAGGATGCCCGCGAAGATGGCATGGGAGTCGAAACGGGGCAGACACAGCCAGTCCACCGATCCGTCCCGGCAGACGAGCGCGGCTGTCTGCATGTCACCGATCAGTGCGTAATCCTCGATGCGCCCGGACACGTTGCATCTCCAGTCGAACGGCCACGTCCGCCCCGAAGGGCGCTTGCAATGCGCGGTTGCGCGGTCTCCTGTGGGAGGGACCCCCGCATCGAGCCATGATTCCGTATGTCGGCGGGGTCGCGCCGTCTGCCGGACTGCTCGGCGGGCGATGTGAAGCGATATCCGAGCAGGATATGTCGGCACCCTAGTGATCTCCGTAAGCCCGCCGACAATGAGACTGGGCCGAATGGGTGACCCTGCTTGTGACCAGGCCGGACGGTCGCGCCGCGCCGTTCGCCTGCCGCCGCGGCCGTGTGGCCGGAGGCAGACCCGTCCGGGCGCTGATAGGCTGGTACCCCGTGGACCGGTGGTCTGCCTGTGCGAATCAGGAGCCCCGAAACCGCAGCTTCGGCGCCCCCTGAGACCTTCCGGTTCGACGGTGGCCGGCGCCGGACGCACCTCACTTCGCGACCACGGGAGCCCCCTCTTGGCGATGCCGCCCAAATCAATGACGACCAAGCACATCTTCGTCACCGGGGGTGTCGCTTCGTCCCTCGGCAAGGGGCTGACGGCCTCCAGCCTGGGTGCGCTGCTGAAGGCGCGCGGCCTGCGGGTCACCATGCAGAAGCTCGACCCGTACCTGAACGTCGACCCCGGCACGATGAACCCGTTCCAGCACGGCGAGGTGTTCGTCACCAACGACGGCGCCGAGACCGACCTGGACATCGGCCACTACGAGCGCTTCCTCGACGTCGACCTCGACGGCTCGGCCAACGTCACCACCGGCCAGGTCTACTCCACGGTCATCGCCAAGGAGCGGCGCGGCGAGTACCTCGGTGACACCGTGCAGGTCATCCCGCACATCACCAACGAGATCAAGCACCGCATCCGCCGCATGGCGACCGCGGACGTCGACGTCGTCATCACCGAGGTCGGCGGCACCGTCGGCGACATCGAGTCGCTGCCGTTCCTGGAGACCGTCCGCCAGGTGCGCCACGAGGTCGGCCGCGACAACGTGTTCGTCGTGCACATCTCGCTGCTGCCCTACATCGGTCCTTCCGGCGAGCTGAAGACCAAGCCGACCCAGCACTCGGTCGCGGCCCTGCGCAACATCGGCATCCAGCCCGACGCGATCGTGCTGCGCGCCGACCGCGAGGTCCCCACCTCCATCAAGCGCAAGATCTCGCTGATGTGCGACGTGGACGAGGCGGCCGTGGTCGCGGCCATCGACGCCAAGTCGATCTACGACATCCCCAAGGTCCTGCACACCGAGGGCCTGGACGCGTACGTCGTGCGCAAGCTCGACCTGCCCTTCCGCGACGTCAACTGGACCGTCTGGGAGGACCTGCTGGACCGGGTCCACAACCCCGACCACGAGGTCAAGGTCGCGCTCGTCGGCAAGTACATCGACCTGCCCGACGCCTACCTGTCGGTGACCGAGGCGCTGCGCGCCGGCGGCTTCGCCAACAAGGCCCGCGTCCAGATCAAGTGGGTCACCTCCGACGACTGCAAGACCCCGGCGGACGCCGCGGCGCAGCTGGCCGACGTGGACGCGATCTGCGTGCCCGGCGGTTTCGGCGACCGAGGCGTCACCGGCAAGGTCGGCGCGATCACCTACGCCCGCGAGAACAAGATCCCGCTGCTCGGCCTGTGCCTGGGTCTGCAGTGCGTGGTCATCGAGGCCGCGCGCAACCTCGCGGGCATCGAGGACGCGAACTCCACCGAGTTCGACGCCTCCACCCCGCACCCGGTCATCTCGACCATGGAGGAGCAGCTGGCCTTCGTCGAGGGCGCGGGCGACCTGGGCGGCACCATGCGCCTGGGCATGTACCCGGCGAAGCTCGCCGAGGGCTCGATCGTGCGCGAGGTCTACGGCGACCAGGCGTACGTGGACGAGCGCCACCGCCACCGCTACGAGGTGAACAACGCGTACCGCGGCGAGCTGGAGAAGAAGGCGGGCATCGTCTTCTCCGGCACCTCCCCGGACAACAAGCTGGTCGAGTACGTCGAGTACCCGCGCGAGGTGCACCCGTACCTGGTGGCCACCCAAGCCCACCCGGAGCTGCGCTCGCGGCCGACGCGCCCGCACCCGCTGTTCGCGGGTCTGGTCAAGGCCGCGGTGGAGCGCCAGCAGGCGGCCAGGTGATCTGACGGCGGCCGCGTCCGCATAACGTAGACAGCCGGGGTACGGAGATCCGTACCCCGGCTGTCGCGCGTTGTGGAGGGCTTCGGGGCATGAACATCAAGGACACGTCGGAATCCTGGGAGACGCTGTCGACCCAGAGGCCGTTCCAGGGCGCGAAGACGGCGGTGAACTCCGACGAGGTCCGGATGCCCGACGGGTCCGCGGCCCGTCGCGACTACCAGGTGCACCCCGGCTCGGTGTGCGTGCTGGTGCTGGACGAGGCGGGGCGGGTGCTGGTGCTGAGCCAGTACCGGCATCCCGTGCGACGGCGGCTGTGGGAGCTGCCGGCGGGGCTGCTGGACGTATCGGGGGAGAACCCGCTGGACGCGGCGCGGCGGGAGCTGTACGAGGAGGCGCACGTCAAGGCGGAGGACTGGCGGGTGCTGGCCGACTTCTACGCGTCGCCCGGCGGCTCGGACGAGGCGATCCGGGTCTTCCTCGCCCGGGGCGTCTCGGCGGCGGACGGGGAGCGGTACGCGGAGTCCGCGTCGGAGGAGGCGGACATGGAGCTGGCGTGGGTTCCGCTGGCCGACCTGGTCCGGGGCGTTCTGGCGGGCGAGCTGGGCAACCCGGGGCTGGTGACGGGGGTGCTGGCCGTTTCCGCTGCGCTGGCTGGTGACGGCCTGACCGCGCTGCGCCCGGCCGACGCACCCTGGCCGGCCCGTCCCTACGAGGCGTAGCCGCCGGGTGCGGCGCCGCTGTCGGGGGCTCCGCCCCCGAACCCCCGCGCCTCAAACGCCGGCGAGGCTGGATCTTTCAGCCTCGCCGGCGTTTGAGGCGCGGGTCCGGGCAGAGCCCTGGGGGCACCTCCCAGCGGTAGCTGGGGGAGAAACGGTGAAAGGGCGGGGCGGGGAGCAGCTCCGCGCAGCGGCGGGCCCGCAGACGGCGGCCATGCCCCAGGACCGGCTCGGGCCCTGCCCGCGCGAGCGGTGCGTGAAAAAGAGGACCATCCGCTGATCCGATCAGGGGATTTGCCCGCCGCGCCCGACACGGGTCGTCGCTCTGTGTGAACTACGCTCGGGATCCCCGAAGGGCAGGGGCAGGGAGAGGAGCGGATCCGTGACGGATTTCGTCGGGCGGCGGCGTGAGCTCAAGGAGCTCCGCGAGGACATCGTCCGGACCGGGCTCGACACCCTCTCCGGCCGGAAGGCCAAGGCGCCCCGCGCGCGGGTGCTGCTCGTCGCCGGGCGCCCCGGCTCAGGCCGCACCGCCCTCGCAGAGGCGTTCGTCCGCGAGATCGCCGGCGACTACCCCGACGGGGTGCTCAAGGTCCGCCTCACCACCCCCGGCGGGGAGACCGTCGCCACCGAGCGGGCCCTTCGCACCCTGCTCGAAGGGCTCCGGCAGCCCACCCCGCCCGGCGCCGCCGAGGACGAGCTCAGCTCCGCCCTGCGCGCCGCCCTCGCCGACCGCCGCGCGATCCTCCTGATCGACGACGCCGCCGACCCCTTCCAGGTGGACGCCCTGCTGCCCGACACCCCCGAGTGCCTCGTCGTCGTCACCGCCGAAGGACCCCTCACCGGGATTCCGGATGTGCGCCCCTGCACCCTCGGCGGGCTGGACACCCCCTCCGCCGTGCGGATGCTCGCCCATCACATCGGCGACATCCGCGTCACCGTGGACCCGCTCGCCGCCGAGGCCCTCGCCGAGGAGTGCGGCGGCCAGCCCGCGGCCCTCCGCCTGGCCGGGGGCTGGCTCGCCGCCCGCCCCAAGGCCTCCGTCGCCGACGTGGCCAAGCAGCTCCACGAGATGCCGCCCGGCGTCAACGGCCCGCTCGGCCGCGCCTTCCGGCTCGTCTACGAGTCCCTGCCGCAGCCCGCCCAGCGCGCCCTGCGCCTGCTTCCGCTCTCACCCGCCGGCGTCATCGACTCGCACACCGTCTCCGCCCTCGCCGGCTGCTCCGTGGCCGCCGCCCAGTCGATGCTGGAGGAGTTCGCCGGGCTGGGACTCGTCCGGCACAGCCAGGACGGCCTGTTCCTGCTGCCCGGCTGCCTCACCCCGCTCCTCCAGGCCCTGCTGGAGGCCAGGGAGCGCCCCGCCGAGGTCCAGCTCGCCCGGGCGCGGATGCTGGAGCGCACCGTACGGCTGCTGCACTCCTGCCGGGCCATGGCGGCCGAGGAGGAGGGCGTACGGGAGAAGCTGGACGGGCTGCCTCGCGCGCTGCGGTTCCCCGACCGGCGGGCGGCCGCGACCTGGCTGGACACCCGGCTGCCCGCGCTGTCGGCGGCCGCCTCCCTCGCGGTGGCGGACGGTGAGCTGGACACCCTGGCCCGCCGGCTGGTGGCCGCCCTCGTACGGGCCCTCGCCGAGCACCGCGGGACCGCCGCGGCCGCCCCCGAGCTGTACGGGCTGCACCGCCTGGTCCTGGACGTCGCCGAGCGCCGGCACCTGTACCGGGAGCAGGCCGCCGCGCTGCTGAACCTGGCCGACCTCGACGCCGAGACCGGGCGGACCCAGGAGGCGCTGGAGCGCTACCGGGCCGCGCTGGACGCGGGAAAGGCGGCGAACGACCCGTACGCGACCGGCCGCGCGATGGAATCCGTAGGCGGCGCGTACCAGGAGCTGGAGGACTGGCACCGGGCCTCCGACTGGTTCGGCCGGGCCCTGTCCCAGGCCCTCGCCCGCGGGGAGCGCGCGGACGAGGCCAGGCTGTACGGACGGCTGGGCAATGTGCACACCTACGCGGGCCGGTACGGGGACGCGCTGCGCAGTTGGCGGGCGGCCGCCGCGGGCTACCGGAAACTGGCCGATGTCCCGGGCCAGGCAAAGGCGTTGAGCGAGATGGCGCGCGTCCAGGAGTACGCCGGGCGGCCCGGGGAATCCCTGCACACCTGCCGGGAGGCGGTCGAGCTCGCGCGCCGTGCCGCAGACCTGCGCCTTCAGGCCGCGCTCCAGGTGCGGCTCGCCGACACGCTCGACCGGCTGGGTGATCCCGCGGCGGCCCGGGTGCACCGCTCGATGGCTGACAGATTGCTGGGAGACGACCCCGCAGCCTGCGAAATCCGCAGTGATTCCGACTGAGATTATTTGTTTGCAAGGCTAGACAGCGCGTCGTCCTTCATTAGACTGGCTTCACCGCGGCGTCCCGTGGTGCATCCCGTTGCGCGTTCTTGTGGGCGGGTATGTATGGAAGTGCCCCGTTAAATCCCCCTGAGTCAAGGACCGTGATCGACGATGAAGGTCGGCATCCCCCGCGAGGTCAAGAACAACGAGTTCCGGGTCGCCATCACGCCCGCCGGCGTGCATGAGCTGGTCCGCAACGGCCACCAGGTCTTCATCGAGCAGAACGCCGGTGTGGGCTCCTCGATCACGGACGCCGAGTACGTCTCGGCCGGCGCCGAGATCCTCGGCACCGCCGACGAGGTGTGGGCGACCGCTGACCTGCTGCTGAAGGTCAAGGAGCCCATCGCGGAGGAGTACCACCGCCTCCGCAAGGACCAGACCCTGTTCACCTACCTGCACCTGGCGGCCTCCCGCGAGTGCACGGACGCCCTGCTGGAGTCCGGCACCACCGCCATCGCGTACGAGACGGTGGAGCTCGCCAACCGCGCGCTCCCGCTGCTCGCCCCGATGTCCGAGGTCGCGGGCCGGCTGGCCCCGCAGGTCGGCGCCTACCACCTGATGCGCTCGGCCGGCGGCCGCGGCGTGCTCCCGGGCGGTGTCCCCGGCACCCACGCCGGCGAGTGCGTGGTCATCGGCGGCGGCGTCTCCGGCTGGAACGCCGCGCAGATCGCCATCGGCATGGGCTTCCACGTGACCCTGCTCGACCGCGACATCAACAAGCTCCGCGAGGCCGACAAGATCTTCGGCACGAAGATCAAGACGATCGTCTCCAACGCCTTCGAGCTGGAGAAGGCCGTCGTCGAGGCCGACCTCGTCATCGGCGCGGTGCTGATCCCGGGTGCGAAGGCCCCGAAGCTGGTCACCAACGAGCTCGTCGCCAAGATGAAGCCCGGAAGTGTCCTTGTCGACATTGCGATCGACCAGGGCGGCTGCTTCGAGGACTCCCGTCCGACCACCCACGCCGAGCCGACCTTCCAGGTCCACAACTCGGTCTTCTACTGCGTCGCCAACATGCCGGGCGCGGTGCCGAACACCTCCACCTACGCCCTGACCAACGCGACCCTGCCGTACATCGTGCAGCTCGCGAACCTCGGCTGGGTCGAGGCGCTGCGTCGTGACCCGGCGCTCGCGCTGGGCCTCAACACCCATGACGGCCAGGTCGTTTACGGCCCGGTCGCCGAGGCCCACGGCCTCCAGACCCTTGAGCTGAGCACGCTGCTCGGCTGAAGCGTCAACGACTGACGTCAATCTCACGTCTCCGGCCGGACCTTGCCCGCAAGGTCCGGCCGGAGACGTTTGCGGGGAGCCCGGCAGCACTGCTCAACTCGCCTCGAACGTAACCCTTTAACCCTTTCGCGTACCCGCGAAACCTCGCGGCGGCGCCCCGGACGCCCTTGACAGAGTGGTGTTCGGTTGCCGACACAACGCGGCGGGTCCGGTGGATTGTGTTGCCGCTGAGCGGTGACACGCCATAGAGTCGCCAACCGTCGGCATGGTGCCACGCTGACCTATCGATAAGTGTCCTGGTCACGTCCGAGGAGGTAAGACGACTTGTGAATGAGTCGACATTTGCTCCTGGAGGTGGTCGAGCAGGGACGCCTGAGCGGGGCCAGGGCCCTGCCGGGCTCGAAGCTGTCGGCTCCGTCGCAGTACGCACCTTCGCAAACCACCAGCACATGACGACGCCCCGAAAGAGCATGGACGGCCTAGACGTGAACTCCAGGGCCGGCGACCTGAGCGGCGAAAAGCCCGTGGGTTTCGCCGACTACGACCAGGTGCCCGAGGGGCACTTCTACGACCCCGACGCGGAGTACGAGCCCGACCCCGAGTACGCGGCCACTCTCGCCCCCGACGCTGCCCGTCAGCGCCGTGAGCGGATCGGCCCGACCGGACGGCCGCTGCCGTACTTCCCGATCCCGGGTCCGCTGACCGACCACGGTCCGGCGAAGATCATCGCGATGTGCAACCAGAAGGGCGGCGTGGGCAAGACCACGTCGACCATCAACCTGGGCGCCGCACTCGCCGAGTACGGGCGCCGGGTGCTGCTCGTCGACTTCGACCCGCAGGGCGCGCTGTCCGTGGGTCTCGGCGTGAACCCGATGGAACTCGACCTGACGGTCTACAACCTGCTCATGGAGCGGGGCATGTCGGCCGACGAGGTGCTGCTCAAGACGGCGGTTCCGAACATGGACCTGCTGCCGAGCAACATCGACCTGTCCGCCGCCGAAGTGCAGTTGGTCAGTGAGGTCGCGCGCGAGTCGACGCTGCAGCGGGCGCTGAAGCCCCTGCTGCCCGACTACGACTACATCGTGATCGACTGTCAGCCCTCGCTCGGCCTGCTGACCGTGAACGCCCTGACGGCGGCTCACAAGGTCATCGTGCCGCTGGAGTGCGAGTTCTTCGCGCTGCGTGGTGTCGCGCTGCTGACCGAGACGATCGAGAAGGTGCAGGAGCGGCTCAACCCGGAGCTGGAGCTCGACGGCATCCTCGCCACGATGTACGACTCCCGTACGGTGCACAGCCGTGAGGTGCTGGCGCGCGTCGTCGAGGCCTTCGACGACCACGTCTACCACACCGTCATCGGCCGTACGGTGCGCTTCCCGGAGACCACGGTCGCCGGCGAGCCGATCACCACGTACGCCTCCAACTCCGTCGGCGCCGCCGCCTATCGCCAGCTGGCCAGGGAGGTGCTCGCCCGGTGTCCCGCCGAGTGAGTCTGCCCGGAGCCGACGAACTGTTCCGTACGACCGGGGGGATGGCGCTCCAGTCGTCCTCGCCCAGGCGGGACCAACCGCCTGCCGGGGAGCAGCACGCGGCGACGGCAGAGGGCACGGCGGGGGAGGGCCGCAGCCGGGAGGCTGAGGCCGGCGGTGCGGTGGTGGCCCCGCGGCGGTCGCAGGAAGGTTCTGCCGCCGCCTCGGACGCCGGTGGCGGCGGCGGCGGGCGTGGCGGCAAGGGGCAGGGCCGGGGCGCGAACCGGCGGCCGAGCGGGCGTGAGCGGCACGACGAGAAGATCACGGTCTATGTCTCCGCGGAGGAGCTCATGGACCTGGAGCACGCGCGGCTGGTGCTGCGCGGGGAGCACGGGCTGGCGGTGGACCGGGGCCGCATCGTCCGCGAGGCGGTGGCGGTGGTCCTGGCCGACCTGGAATCCCGCGGCGACGCCAGCATCCTCGTCCGCCGCCTCCGCGGCCGCTGACCCTACGGGCCCCGAGCCCCCTCGCCTGCCGCCTGTGGGGTCGCTGACCCTGCGGGTCCCCAGCCCCCTCGCCTGCCGCCTCTGCGGCCGCTGACCCTGCGGGCCCCCAGCCCCCTCGCCTGCCGCCTCTGCGGCCGCTGACCCTGCGGGCCCCCAGCCCCCTCGTGCGCCGCCTGGGGGGTCGCTGACCCGTCGGGGCGCCGGCATCTTCGTCTGCCGCCTCCGGGGCCCTTGACCCTCTCCAGGGCCGCCGAAACGCCGCCCGCCGCTCCTGTGGCCGCTGACTTGCGGGGCTCGCCGCGACCTGGTCCGCCCGTCCTGTGGCCCCGCCCCTGTGGCCGCTGACCCTGCGGGGGCCGCTGCGACCTGGTCCGCCGCTCCTGTGGCCGCTGACCTGCGGGGCCGCCGCGACCTGGCCCGCCTCCGCTGACCCTGCGGGGCCGCCGCGACGTGGTCCGCCGCCCCTGCAGCCGCCACAACTCGGCACGGGGCCGCTGATGCCCTCTGCCCCAATCCCGGGCCGGCCCCTGGGCTGGTGACGGCCTGTCGGGGTCGTCGTCACTCCTGACTGGCGGCGTGCGTGGCCGCTGCCCTTCGCGGTTGCTGCCGCGCCGGGCGGCCGCAGGGTCGGGGTCTCTGCCCTGGCCGTTGACGGCCCTTGGGCTGCTGCGACTCAGGAGGCCCCTTGGCCGTGGGTTGACGGCGTCCCGCGATCGTCGCAACCTTCGCGCGTGGGGCGGGGCCGTTGGCGTCCAGGGCGGTGCCTCTGCCCAGCCGCTGACGGCCTTCGGGGTCGTGTAACCCCGGTTGGCTATTCTGCGGCCGTTGGCGAGCTGTCGTATCCCACGGCTGGCGCAGTGCCGGGCCGTTGGCGGCCTCCGGGGCCGGCGCAACCCGGGTTGATGGCGCTTCGGCGTCGCCGGGTGGTCCCCTCGACCGGGCCGGCCTGCGGCCCGGTACCCCCTGGTCCCGGAAGCGCCGCTCCCAGGTACCGCGGTGATCCTGGGGCCATGCGGGTGTGCTGCCCCGGGTCCCAGGGGTGGCCGGAGCGGGTGGCGACCCGGGCTGCTCGTGGCGGCGGGGACTGGGCCCGCCCCGCCCGGGCGCGAGGGTCTGGACCCCGCTCCCGTCGTGCCGGCAGACCCGCCGACTTCCCGTACCAGCGTCCTGGGTCCCCGGGGTGGCCGGAGCGATCCGGCTCGGCCGGATCCGGCAGGGGCCGCCCCGGATGAGACGGCCCGCCTGGTTCGCGTCCGGTTGGTGTCACGCCGCGTCGTGGCCGGGACCCCGCGCGCGGGGTGGTTGTCCGCCTTGCGTGCGCCGGACCGGGTGAGCCGGGCTTTAGGCTGCTGGTGGCGGCGGGGACTGCCGTCGGCCCGCTCCACCCGGGCGCGAGGGTACGGACCCCGCTCCCGCCGACCCCCCGTACCACCCTGGACCGAGATGCCCACTCCTGCCGAACCCGGCCGCCCGGCCCGCCGCCTGCTGGGCCGTGGCCCGGGCGCGCCCGTCTCCGCCCCGGTGGAGGCCTCCCGGGGCGCGGCCGAGCAGGAGGCTCTCCCCGGTCCCGCCCCTTCCCGAGACCGGGGGGAGGCCCCCGGCCCCCCTGATGTCGGCGCGCACGAGTCAGACCTGCCCGAGGCAGAGCCGTTCCCGCCGGGGCCCGCAGCCACTTCCGAGCCCGGCGCGCGGGGCGGGGCCGGGCCGGCTGCGGCGCGCACGTCGGTGCCCGGGGCGGCACCGGTCCCGCCGGGGCCGGAGGCTCTCGCCGGGTCCGCCGGGCGCGGGTCGGTGCTGCCCGGGGCCGGGTCCGTCTTGGCGGAGCCGGATGCCGGCGTGGATGTCGGCGTGCGGGGTGAGGCCGGGGCGCGTGTGTCGGGTACGCCCGGGGTCGTGCCGGGGGTGGAGGCTCGCGCCGGGGCTGCCGTGGGTGCCGCTCGCGGAGGGGGAGGGGAGGGGCGGTTCACGTTGCGGCTCGCGAACTTCGAGGGGCCCTTCGATCTGCTGCTGCAGTTGATCTCGCGGCACAAGCTCGACGTCACCGAAGTCGCGCTGTCGAAGGTCACCGACGAGTTCATGGCGCACATCCGGGCCATGGGCCCCGACTGGGACCTCGATCAGACCACCGAGTTCCTCGTCGTCGCGGCCACGCTGCTCGACCTCAAGGCCGCCCGGCTGCTCCCCGTCGCCGAGGTCGAGGACGAGGCCGACCTCGCGCTGCTGGAGGCCCGGGACCTGCTCTTCGCGCGGCTGCTCCAGTACAAGGCGTACAAACAGATCGCCGAGATCTTCCGGAGCCGCGCCGAGAGCGAGGGCAAGCGGTACCCCCGCACCGTGGGGCTGGAGCCGCACCACGCCGAGCTGCTGCCCGAGGTGGTCATCAGCATCGGCGCCGAAGGGTTCGCCCGGCTCGCCGTGAAGGCCATGCAGCCCAGGGCCGAGCCGCAGGTCTACGTGGATCACATCCACGCGCCGCTCGTCAGCGTGCGCGAACAGGCCGGACTCGTCGTCGCCATGCTCAGGGCGCGCGGCGAGGCGACCTTCCAGGAGCTCACCGAGGGCGCCCCCGACACCCTCACCGTCGTCGCGCGCTTCCTGGCCCTTCTGGAGCTCTACCGGGAGAAGGCAGTCGTCCTGGACCAGGAGGAGGCCCTCAAGACGCTCACGGTCCGCTGGAGCGGCGGCGAGGGGGACGGGCTGCCGACCGTGACCGACGAGTTCGATCAGATCGTGGAGGCGAAGGAATGAGCAAGGAATGAGCAAGGAATGAGCAAGGAATGAGCGACGTGGCCGAGCTGGCGCTGAAGCCCGCACTGGAGGCCGTCCTCATGGTCGTGGACGAGCCCGCGACCGAGGACCACCTGGCCAAGGTGCTGGAGCGGACCCCGCGCGAGGTCGCGGACGCGCTGCGGGAGCTCGCCGACGAGTACGCCGTCCAGGGCCGCGGATTCGAGCTGCGGCTCGTCGCCGGGGGATGGCGGTTCTACAGCCGCGCCGCGTACGCCCCGGCCGTCGAGGCCTTCGTACTGGACGGGCAGCAGGCCCGGCTCACCCAGGCCGCGCTGGAGACCCTCGCGGTCGTCGCGTACCGCCAGCCGGTCAGCCGATCGAGGGTCTCGGCGGTCCGCGGAGTCAACTGCGACGGGGTCATGCGGACCCTCCTCCAGCGCGGTCTGGTGGCCGAGGCGGGCACGGAACCCGAAACAGGTGCGATCCTGTACAGGACGACGAACTACTTTCTGGAGCGGATGGGCCTGCGCGGCCTGGACGAGCTCCCGGAGCTCGCGCCCTTCCTCCCCGAGGCGGACGCGATCGAAGCCGAGACGCAAGAGGGTGTTCCGTCGTTCGATCCGGACGCACCGGATACCGATGAAGACGACAAGACGACGGAACTTTGATGCGAAGCAGCAACGGCAACGGTGGCGGCAACAGGAACAGCAGCGGCGGTGGCGGCGGACGTGGTAACTCCCGCGGCGGCAGCTCCAGCGGCGGCGGTGGCTACCGCGGTGGCGGCTCCGGCGGTGGCCGCAGTGGCTCCGGCGGCGGCAGCTCCAGCGGTGGCTACCGCTCCGGTGGCAGTGGCTCCGGCGGTGGCGCCCGTGGTGGCAGCTCCGGCGGTGGCTACCGCAGTGGCGGCAGCTCCAGCGGTGGCGGCTACCAGGGTGGTGGCTCCGACTCGCGTGACCGCGAGCAGGCACCCCGCATCCGCAACCCCCGTCCCGAGGAGCGCCGCTACGACGTGGGCCCCGAGGGCGAGCGCAACGGCCGCGGTGGCGCCAAGGCGGGCGGCGGCGGTGCCCGCGGCGCGGCCGACGGCAACCGGGGCGGCTCCGGCGGCTCGGGCGGTGCCCGCGGCGCGGCCGCGCGCGGTGGCGCCAAGGGCGGACCCAAGACCTCCAAGACCCCCGGCATCGGCGGGGCCGGCGGCCCGCGCCGCGGTCCCGGCAGCCGCAGCGGCCAGTCCCGCCCGCGTGAGCTGGACGCGCGGATCGAGGAGCGCGTGCGCGACCGGTACGCCGACAAGCCCGTGATCAAGACCCCCAAGACCTTCCCGGGCGCCGAGGAGGAGGGTGAGCGCCTGCAGAAGGTGCTCGCCCGCGCCGGCATGGGTTCGCGCCGCGCCTGCGAGGAGCTCATCGAGCAGGCCCGCGTCGAGGTCAACGGCGAGATCGTGCTGGAGCAGGGCAAGCGCGTCCAGCCGAAGGACGAGATCAAGGTGGACGGCCTGACCGTCGCCACCCAGTCGTACCTGTTCTTCGCGCTGAACAAGCCGGCCGGCGTCGTCTCCACCATGGAGGACCCGGACGGCCGCCAGTGCCTGGGCGACTACGTCACCAACCGTGAGACGCGTCTCTTCCACGTCGGCCGGCTCGACACCGAGACCGAGGGCATCATCCTGCTCACCAACCACGGTGAGCTGGCCCACCGCCTCACGCACCCGAAGTACGGCGTGAAGAAGACGTACGTCGCCGCGATCACCGGCCCGCTGCCGCGTGACATCGGCAAGCGGCTCAAGGACGGCATCGAGCTGGAGGACGGCTACGCCCGCGCCGACCATTTCCGCGTCGTCGACCAGATCGGCAAGAACTACCTGGTCGAGGTCACCCTCCACGAGGGCCGCAAGCACATCGTCCGCCGCATGATGGCGGAGGCCGGCTTCCCGGTCGAGAAGCTCGTCCGGACCTCCTTCGGTCCGATCGAGCTCGGCGACCAGAAGTCCGGCTGGCTGCGCCGCCTGACCAACACCGAGGTCGGCATGCTCATGCGCGAGGTCGGTCTGTAGTCACTGCCTGCCGGGAGTCACTTCCTTCCCGGAGCCAATGCCTTCCCGAGAACCCGCGGCGCCTTTTCGGCGCCGCGGGTTTTTTGGCTTGTCCGGGACCCCGCCTCCTGTTTATAGTCAACCCGACTATTAAAGGGAGTGGGGGGACCGGTATGAGCTGGACCGAGGTACTCGGCTTCGCCACCGGTGCCCTGTGCGTCTGGCTGGTCGCCCGGCAGCACGTCGCCAACTGGCCGATCGGCATCGCCAACAACATCTTCTTCATCGCGCTCTTCGCCCAGGCCGGCCTGTACGCCGACGCCGGGCTCCAGATCGTCTTCATCGCCCTCGCCGCGTACGGCTGGTGGTCCTGGACCCACGGGGGTGGACCAGGAACCGCCGAGGCCTTGCCGGTGCGCCGCACCACGCGCACCGAATGGGCCGCGCTGGCCGCGGCGGGGGCGGTGGGGGTGCTCGGGCTGACGCTGCTGCTGAGCCGGGCCACCGATTCCACCGTCCCGTTCTGGGACGCGCTGACCACCGGGCTCTCGCTCATGGCCACCTACGGGCAGTGCCGCAAGCTCGTCGAGTCCTGGTGGCTGTGGATCGCCGCCGACCTCGTGTACATCCCCCTCTACGCGTACAAGGGGCTCTACCTCACCTCCGTCCTGTACGCCGGCTTCCTCGCGCTGTGCGTGGTCGGGCTGCTCGGCTGGCGGCGCGCGCTGCCCGCGCCCGGCGCCGCCCGTACGGCCGAGGCCGCCGAGGCCGCGGAGGCCAGCGCATGAGGCGCTACGGGCACGGGCTGGTGCTGGGCAAGTTCTACCCGCCGCACGCCGGGCACCACCACCTCGTACGCACGGCCCAGGACCAGTGCGAGCGGCTGACCGTCCTGGTGTGCGCGGCCTCGGTGGAGTCGGTGCCGCTCGCGGACCGGGTCGCGTGGATGCGGGAGGCGCATCCCGGGGCCGAGGTGGTCGGCGCGGTGGACGACATCCCCGTTGACCTGCACGACCCGGCGATCTGGGAGGCGCACATGGCGATCTTCCGGGGCGCGGTCGGCGGGCGCGTGGACGCCGTGTTCACCTCGGAGGAGTACGGGAGCGAACTCGCCCGCCGGTTCGGGGCCGAGGAGGTCCTCGTGGACCGGAAGCGGACCCTGTTCCCCGTCTCCGGTACGGCGGTACGGAAGGACCCCGTCGGCTCCTGGGAGTTCCTCGGGCCCGGCGTACGGGCCGCCCTGACCCGGCGGATCGTCGTACTCGGCGCCGAGTCGACGGGCACCACCACGCTGTCGCGGGCGCTGGCCGAGCACTACCGGCGGCGCGGCGGCGTCTGGGCGAAGACGGGCTGGGTCGCCGAGTACGGGCGCCGGTACAGCGAGGAGAAGCTGGCGGCGGCCCGCGCGGCGGACCCGGCGGCCTCCTGGGCGGACGTGTCCTTCGCGTCGGAGGAGTTCCCGGTCATCGCGCGCCGGCAGGACGCGGAGGAGGAGCGGGCGGCCCGGCTGGGCTCGCCGGTGCTGTTCTGCGACACCGACTCCTTCGCGACCGGGATCTGGCACGAGCGGTACCTGGGCGCCCGGAACCCGGAGGTCGAGAGGATCGCCGGGCTGACCCGGCGGGACCTCTACCTCCTGACGGACCACGCGGACGTGCCGTTCGAGGACGACGGGCTGCGGGACGGGCCCCAGCTGCGGCCCTGGATGACCGGGAGGTTCCGGGAGGAACTCGAACGCACCGGGAGACGTTTCCTGGTCGTGGGCGGGGACCGGAAGGCCCGGCTGGAGCAGGCGGTGGCGGCGGTCGAGGCGCTGCTCGCCGAGGGCTGGCACTTCGCGGACCCCCTGCCCGAGAACGACGTACGGCCGGAGGACCGGTGAGCGGGGCGCGGGAGGTCGGCTATGACCCCTACGCCTTCGAGCCGTTCGCGGTGACCGTGGACCTCGCGGTGTTCACCGTGCGCGCCGGGGCCCTGCACGTGCTGCTGATCCGGCGCGGGCAGGAGCCGTACGCGGGAGCCTGGGCGCTCCCCGGCGGGTTCGTGCTGCCCCGGGAGTCCGCCGAGACCGCCGCCCGGCGCGAACTGGCCGAGGAGACCGGGCTGTCGGAAGCGGTGGTCGCCGCCCTGCACCTGGAGCAGCTGCGCACCTACAGCGAACCGGACCGCGATCCGCGGATGCGGGTGGTCTCGGTGGCGTTCACCGCGCTGGTCCCGGACCTGCCGGAGCCGGCGGCGGAGGGCGGCGGCGACGCGGACCGGGCCCGCTGGGTGCCGGTGGGGGAGGCCGCGGCGCCCGGCGCCGCCCTGGCCTTCGACCACGCGGTGATCCTGGCGGACGCGCGGGAGCGGGTGGGCGCGAAGCTGGAGTACACCTGCCTGGCGACCGCGTTCTGCCCGCCCGAATTCACCCTGGGGGAACTCCAGTCCGTCTACGAGACCGTCTGGGACACCGTCCTCGACCGCCCCAACTTCCGCCGCAAGGTCCTGGCCACGCCGGGTTTCGTCGAGCCCGTACCGGGAGCCGCCCGGCTGACCGGCGGGCGCGGCAAACCGGCCGCGCTGTACCGGCCGGGACCGGCCACGACATTGCACCCGCCCCTGCTCCGCCCCTCGGAAGGACCGACAGCATGACGACGACAGCCAATCCGACTGCGATGACGAAGACGAAGCGGGCCGCGACGGGCGCGCTGATCGGCCTGGCCCTGGGCGACGCCCTCGGCTTCCCGACGGAGTTCAACGACGTGCCGTCGATCCTGGCCAAGACCGGGCCCTGGCGGGAGATGAACCTGCCCCGCCCGGCGATGGTCACGGACGACACCCAGATGACGCTCGCCCTGGCGCGCGGCATGCGGACGGCGGCGGACCGCGGCCCGGTGGGCCCGCTCACCCTCGCGGGCCCGGTCCGGGAGGAGTTCGTCGACTGGTACCACTCCCCGGAGAACAACCGGGCCCCCGGCAACACCTGCCTGCGGGCCTGCGGGCTGCTGGACCAGCCGGAGCGGGACTGGCGGGACGCCAGCCAGGTCGGCTCCAAGGGCTGCGGCGCGAACATGCGGGTGGCCCCGGTGGGCCTGGTCCCCGGGTGGACGGAGGAGGAGCGGGCCGGCGCGGCCCAGCTCCAGTCGGCCCTCACCCACGGCCACCCGACGGCGCTCGCCGCCTCCGATCTGACGGCCCGGGCGGTGTACCTGCTGGCCCAGGGCACGGAGGTGACGGGCCTGGTCGGACGGCTGCGCTCGTACGCCCTGGAGAACCGCACCCGCTACCACGAGCGGTGGCTCGGCGACCTCTGGATGCGCACGGCCGCGGACGCCACCTCGGAGTCCTTCATCGCGCGGGGCTGGGACGAGTGCCTGGCCGTTCTGGACCGCCTCGCGGCGGCCCTGCGCACCCCGTCCCCGGAGACGGACCCCTGCCTGACCACCGGCGACGGCTGGATCGCGGAGGAGGCCTTCGCCACGGCCCTGCAGTGCTTCCTCCTCTTTCCGGAGGACCCCCTCCTCGCCCTGCGCCGGGCCGCCTGCACGCGGGGCGACTCGGACTCCCTCGCCTGCCTGGCCGGTGCCTTCGCGGGCGCCCACCTCGGCGCGGACGTCTGGCCCCGCGACTGGGAGGGCCGCATCGAGTACCGCGACGAACTCCTCACCTTCGGCAGGCTCTGGGACGCGTGAGCGGACGCCTGAGCGGACGCGTGAGCCGCACCCCGGACGCGCGCTAGCCGGCCGACGCGCGGCGGGCGCGGTGGAGGAAGTCCGACACGCGGGCGTGGTCCGGGGACTCCGGGAGGGGGGTGGTGGTGAGGGCGGCGTCGGACTCCTTCGTGAGGCGGGCCATCCAGGCGTCCACCTCGTCCCAGGCGAGTTCCCCGCGCCGGACCGCGAGAAGGCGGTCGCGGTGCGGGCCCGCGTCGATGGTCAGGCGGCCCGTGCGCAGCAGGTCGCGGCAGGACAGGAGCAGCCGCAGCAGGTGCATGGCGTGCTTCCAGCGCGGGGCGCCGTGGATACGGACGTCCGCGACGAGTTTGCCGTGCTGCGAGGCCGCGTACCGGCTGAAGCTGGTGTGGGCCCGGCGGGAGAGGAACGCCGCGCGGAGGGAGAGGAGTTCCTCGCCCACCGGGGTCACCCGCTCCACGAGGGGGGAGTGCAGGCACTCCAGGATGTTCGGGTTGGCGCGCAGGGCGAGTTCGCAGAAGCGTTCCAGCTCCCAGGAGAACTCCTCGTCCCGCGGCCCCTCCACATGGGTGGGCGGCTTGTCGAACCGCCAGAACAGTGGAGTCGGGGCGAGGTAGACACCGCGCCGGTCGGTGTCGCTCGCCTCCGTCGCCAGGCCGAACGCCCGCGAGCCCATCACGCACGCGTAGACCGTGTGGTCGCGTACCAGTTCCAGGGATTCGGGCGTCAGCTCGTTCATCAGCGGAGCGTAGGCGGACCGCGGCCCGCCATGCGAGGGGATTACGCGAGCTCGATCTCCCCGCCCGGGGTCACCTTGATCTTCTTCTCCGCCAGGGGGCGGGTCGCCGGGCCCTTGGCCACCGCGCCGTCCGTGGCCTGGAACGTGCTGCCGTGGCAGGGGCAGTCGATGGTGCCGTTCTCTACCTTGTTCACCAGGCAGCCCTGGTGCGTGCACACCGCCGTGAAGCAGCGGTACGAGCCGGCCGTCGGCTGGGTGACCACCAGCTTCTGCTCCTTGAGGACGGTGCCCCCGCCGACCGGGACGTCCGCGGCCTTCAGCAGCGCCTGCCCGGCGGTCGGGGCGGAGGCCTGCGGGCTCCCGGGCGGCTGCGCGGCCGGTGCGCTCGACGTGTCGGCGGGCGCCGTCCCGGCCGTGTCCTCGCCGCCGCACGCGGTGAGGGCGCCACCCGCCAACGCGGCCGCTCCCGCCGCCAGTACCGAACGCCGGGCCGTGCGGTGGGGGTCGCTCATACGGCTTGTCTCAGTCATCGAGGCTCCTCGCTCGTCGCCGGGATGGCGGGGCGCATCCCGGGCAAGTGGCGGGCTCCATCAGAAGCCCGCCACACCGTTTCATGCTCCCGGCCGCCACGGGGACAGATGCGCCGCGGCGCCGCCGGGAGTTCGTACCACCTCCCACACGCGCACCACCGCCTCCCGGTTCAACGGACCGTGGACGTGCGGGTAGCGGCCGCCCGATTCACCCTCCCGGCGGACCTCCGCGGTCAGGGCCGCCTCGTCGAGCTCCACGGCCAGCAGGGTTCCCGGCGTGCCGCGGTAGTGGGCCTCGGCGATCGCGAGCACGGTCGCGGGGTCCGCCGAACAGTGCGCGAAACCCTCGGTGTCGAGCGAGGGCGGGGCGTACGGGAGGTCGGGCTCGGCGGTCCAGTCGGAGAGCGGGACGATGTGGAAGATCATGCCGAGTGTTCTACCCCGAGACCGCTCAGCTCGTCGCGCGGCCCGCGCCACGGGGCGGCCGCCGGGCCCTCGGGGCGTCCGGGCTGGCTACCCTGAGTCGGGCGGGGCCGTCCCACCGCCCGGCTGACCGCAACCCGCAACCCGCAACTCGTAACCCGCAACCCTGGAGCGCCCCGTGAGAACCGCCGTCGTCATCGGAACCGGACTGATCGGCACCTCCGCGGCGCTCGCCCTGACCGCCCGCGGGATCACCGTCCACCTCGCCGACCACGACCCCGCCCAGGCCCGGACCGCCGCCGCCCTCGGCGCGGGTACGGACGAGCCGCTGGACTCCGTACAGGGCAAGGTGGACCTCGCGATCGTCGCCGTACCGCCGGCGCACGTGGCGGCGGCGCTGGCCGACGCGATCGGGCGGGACCTGGCGCGGGCGTACGTGGACGTGGCGAGCGTCAAGGGCGGCCCGCGGCGGGAGCTCGCGGCGCTGGGCGTGGACGTGGCGGCGTACATCGGGACGCACCCGATGGCCGGCAAGGAGCGCTCGGGGCCGCTGGCGGCGACGGCGGACCTGTTCGAGGGCCGGCCGTGGGTGCTGACGCCGACCCGGGACACCGACCACGAGGTGCTGAACCTGGCCCTGGAGCTGGTGGCACTCTGCAAGGCCGTGCCGGTGGTGATGGACGCGGACGCGCATGACCGGGCGGTGGCGCTGGTGTCGCACACCCCGCAGCTGGTGTCGAGCATGGTCGCGGCGCGGCTGGAGGACGCCGACGAGACGGCGGTCCGGCTGTGCGGGCAGGGGATCCGGGACGTGACGCGGATCGCGGCCTCCGATCCGCGGATGTGGGTGGAGATCCTGTCGGCGAACCCGGGTCCGGTGGCGGACGTCCTGGCCGGGATCGCGGCCGATCTGGCGGAGACGGTGGAGGCGCTGCGCGGGCTCCAGTCCTCGGACGAGGAGAAGCGGCGGGGCGGGGCGGCCGGCATCGAGGACGTGCTCAAGCGGGGGAACGCGGGCCGGGTGCGGGTGCCGGGCAAGCACGGCGCGGCGCCGATCACGTACGAGACGGTGGGCGTGTTCATCAGCGACCGGCCGGGGGAGCTGGCCCGGATCTTCGCCGACGCGGGACGGGCCGGGGTGAACATCGAGGACGTGCGGATCGAGCACGCGACGGGGCAGCAGGCGGGCCTCGTGCAGCTGATGGTCGAGCCGAGGGCGGTGCCGGTCCTGGAGGCCGAGCTGCGGGACCGGGGCTGGTCCCTGCGCCAGCAGTAGCACGCCCGGCCCGGGCCGAATCGGGCGGCGGGTCGGGGAGTGGCGCGGGGCCGGTAACCTTGGGGAGGGGCGCTTTGGCGCGCCCGGACACGTACGCGCAACCAGGAAGGTGCCCGCACCGTGGAAACCGCAGCTCCGTCCGCCGTGATCGTCGCCATCGACGGTCCCTCCGGCACGGGCAAGTCCAGCACCTCCAAGGCCGTGGCCGCCAAGCTCGGGCTGCGCTACCTGGACACCGGTGCCCAGTACCGGGCCATCACCTGGTGGATGATCACCAACGGCGTCGACACCGACGACCCGCACGCCATCGCGGTCGCGGCGGGCAAGCCCGCCATCGTCTCCGGGACCGACCCCTGCGCGCCCACCATCACCGTGGACGGGCTGGACGCCGCCGGGCCGATCCGGACCCAGGAGGTCACCTCCAAGGTCAGCGCCGTCAGCGCCGTCCCCGAGGTGCGCAGCCGGATCACCGAACTGCAGCGCTCCATCGCCGCCGAGGCCGAGGACGGGATCGTCGTCGAGGGGCGGGACATCGGTACCACCGTCCTGCCCGACGCGGACCTCAAGATCTTCCTGACGGCGTCCCCCGAGGCCCGCGCCGCCCGCCGCAACGGCGAGCTCAAGGGCAAGGAGGCCGCCGACCTGGCCGCCACCAAGGAAGCCCTGATCAAGCGGGACGCGGCCGACTCCGGGCGCAAGGCCTCCCCGCTGGCCAAGGCCGACGACGCCGTCGAGGTGGACACCACCGACCTCACGCTCGACCAGGTGATCGAGTGCGTCGTCACGCTCGTCGAAGAGCGCCGCACCGGGAAGCGGGCGGGCGGCAAGTGAGCGAAACGCCCTCCCTCAAGGGTGCGGCGGTCGGCCGGCGGATCGGGATCGGCCTCATGTACGGGCTGTGGAAGCCACGCGTGCTGGGGGCCTGGAAGGTGCCGGCCGCCGGACCTGTCATCCTGGCTGTGAACCACGCGCACAACATCGACGGCCCCATGCTCATGGGTACGGCCCCCCGGCCGCTGCACTTCCTGATCAAGAAGGAAGCCTTCATAGGCCCCCTCGGTCCCTTCCTGGAGGGGATCGGGCAGGTGAAGGTGGATCGTTCCGGCGCCGACCGGACCGCGATCACGCGGGCGCTGGGCGTACTGGAGCAGGGCGGGGCCCTGGGGATCTTCCCCGAGGGCACCCGGGGCGAGGGCGACTTCGCCTCGCTCCGCGCCGGGCTCGCGTACTTCGCGGTCCGCGGCGGCGCGCCCATAGTGCCGGTGGCGGTCCTGGGCAGCACCGACCGGCGCGGGCGGCTGGTCAAGGGCCTGCCGCCGCTGCGGAGCCGGGTCGACGTCGTCTTCGGCGACGCCTTCGACGCGGGGGACGGCAGTGGCCGCCGTACCCGTACCGCGCTGGACGAGGCCACCGTACGCATCCAGGACCGGCTGACCGCCCACCTGGCCGAAGCCAAGCGCCTCACCGGGCGCTGAGCGAGACTTGACCTAGTAGTGGAACCGCGCTGCGCGGGTGCCACCGATCACCACGAACGACGAGGAACGGACTTCATGAACGACCAGCACGACCACGGAGCACTTGGCGACGCCGAGTACGCGGAGTTCATGGAGCTCGCCGCGGAGGAAGGCTTCGACCTCGACGACGTCGAAGGCGCGATCTCGGAGGCCGGCCACGGGCCGCTGCCCGTCCTCGCCGTCGTCGGCCGCCCGAACGTCGGCAAGTCGACCCTGGTGAACCGGATCATCGGCCGCCGCGAGGCCGTCGTCGAGGACAAGCCGGGCGTCACCCGCGACCGCGTCACGTACGAGGCCGAGTGGGCCGGCCGCCGCTTCAAGGTCGTGGACACGGGCGGCTGGGAGCAGGACGTCCTCGGCATCGACGCCTCCGTCGCCGCCCAGGCCGAGTACGCCATCGAGGCCGCCGACGCGGTCGTCTTCGTCGTCGACGCCAAGGTCGGCGCCACCGACACCGACGAGGCCGTCGTGCGCCTGCTGCGCAGGGCCGGCAAGCCCGTCGTGCTGTGCGCCAACAAGGTCGACGGCCAGAGCGGCGAGGCCGACGCGGCCACCCTGTGGTCGCTGGGCCTCGGCCTGCCGCACCCGGTCTCCTCGCTGCACGGCCGCGGTACGGGCGACATGCTCGACGCCGTCCTCGAAGCGCTCCCGGAGGCCCCCGAGCAGACCTTCGGCGATGCCCCGCTCGGCGGCCCCCGCCGGATCGCCCTGATCGGCCGCCCGAACGTCGGCAAGTCCTCGCTGCTGAACAAGGTCGCGAAGGAGGACCGTGTCGTCGTCAACGAGCTGGCCGGTACCACCCGCGACCCGGTCGACGAGCTGATCCAGCTCGGCGGCGTCACCTGGAAGTTCGTCGACACCGCCGGCATCCGCAAGAAGGTCCACCTCCAGCAGGGCGCCGACTACTACGCCTCGCTGCGCACCGCCGCCGCCGTCGAGAAGGCGGAGGTCGCGGTCATCCTGATCGACTCGACCGAGAACATCAGCGTCCAGGACCAGCGCATCATCACCATGGCGGTCGAGTCGGGCCGTGCGATCGTGATCGCGTACAACAAGTGGGACGAGCTCGACGAGGAGCGCCGCTACTACCTCGAGCGCGAGATCGAGACCGAGATGCAGCAGGTCTCGTGGGCGCCCCGGGTGAACGTCTCGGCGCTCACCGGCCGCCACATGGAGAAGCTGGTCCCGGCGATCGAGACCGCCCTCGCGGGCTGGGAGACGCGCGTCCCCACCGGTCGGCTGAACGCCTTCCTCGGTGAGGTCGTCGCCGCCCACCCGCACCCGATCCGCGGTGGCAAGCAGCCCCGCATCCTGTTCGGTACCCAGGCGGGAAGCAAGCCGCCGCGGTTCGTCCTCTTCGCCTCCGGCTTCCTGGAGCACGGCTACCGGCGCTTCATCGAGCGCCGCCTGCGCGAGGAGTTCGGCTTCGACGGGACCCCGATCCACATCTCGGTGCGGGTCCGTGAGAAGCGCGGCGCCCAGCACAAGAAGAAGAAGTAGGGGCCAAGAAGAAGTGGCACGGCCCGGGGTCAGTAGCCCCGGCGCGGAGCGGGCGGCAGGGCCGCCGGGATGTGATACGTCCCGGTCTGGTACTGCCGCCCGTTGCCGTATGCGGCCGCCGACGTACTGATCACGGAGCCCGAGGCCGCGTACTGCGGGGTGCTCTGGCCCGCGTACGAGTACGCCGGCTGCCAGGAGTCCGTCTGCTGCACGGGCCATGCGGAACCGTTCCAGCCGCCGCTCGCGCCGCTGCCGCTTCCGCCACCGTGTGAGAAGGCCGTGAAGCCGAGGTTCTCCTCGCCGCTGCGGTCGCCCGGCAGTGCCCGGAAGGCGCGCAGGTACTCCGAGTACAGGGTGTCGAAGATCGGGGTGTGCGAGGCGGCCGGAGCGCTCTCCCGGTCCCGTGCGGGGCGCAGCGGGGAGATGGTGCTCGGGTAGTACGGGGCGCGGGGTGGGTCGTATGGATGCACGTATCAGCCAACGAAACCGGCGCCCTGCGGATGCGGGCGCCGGGGGAGAAAACGCAGATCGCCGGGGGTCGCGCGGGACGGACCGCGCAACCCCCGGCGCGCACACCGCCCGGCCCCCTGGGCGGGGGCCGGACGGCCGTTCGGGGTGGAGCAGGAGGGGAGGGGAGGGAGCGGGAGGGAGAGGGAGGGCCGGGAGCGGGATCAGGCGCCCGGCGTACCGGCCAGGGGCATCGAGGCGGCCACCAGCTTGCCGTCGGCGGCGGCCTTGTCGAGCGCGTCGCGCAGCAGGTCCTCGCGGGGCTGCTGGCCGATGGAGCCGACGGGGGCGGCGTAGATCAGCACGCGCTGGGTCTTGTTGACGGCCGCCCGCCAGCCGTCGGTGACCGACAGGGCCTGGTGCGCCTGCCACCACGCGACCTGGCCTCCGCCCTCGGCGCCGGGCTGCAGTACGGCGTGCAGCTGGCCTGCGGCGAGCAGGACGGACCAGCCGCTCAGGGGCGAGGGGAGCTGGGCGGTGTCGGTGACCGGGATGAAGCCCTGCTCGATCAGGAGCGGCAGGAAGTCGTCGCCGGGGCCGGTGGTGCCGGGGCGGGCGATCGGCGCGGTCGGCTCGACCACGAGGGCGGGGTGCAGCTCGCCGCTGATCAGGACCAGGCCGCTGGTGATGCCGAGGACGGCCTGGCCGCCGGGCACGCTCTGCGGGGCATCGGGGTCGCCGCCGGCCGCGGCGGGGGCCGGGCTGTCACCGGTGATGCTCGCGACGGCGCCCTGCAGCTGCTCCTCGGAGACGGAGACGACCTGGGAGGGGATGCAGGTGGCGTGGGCGAACGCGAGGACGGCGGTCTCCTCGCCGACGAACAGCACCGTGCTGGTGGGGTCGTTCTCCGGGTCCCCGGGGGTACGGCAGGAGGTGCAGTCGTAACTGCCCGGCGCGTCGGGGCCGACGAGCAGCCTGTCGGCTTCTTCGTCACCGATCTCGGCACGTACCTCATCACTGACGTCGAGCATGCGCGGCACGGGGTGGCTCCTCGGACTAGGCGTGCGGGGGCCGGGGTTTCCCGGCTCGCCGGATTCAACGGGGGAGCGGTGGGTGGGGTCACGCCGTTTGAGGGAACGGAATCGAACCGGGCACCCGGAGGAGTGAACGGTCCGACTGCGGCTTCGTTTTCCTGTCAAGTGTTGTTTGGTTGTGCACAGTTGGTGGCCGGTGCTGGCCGTGTTGGGGTGGGGTGGCGGGTCGGCCGTCCGGGTGGGGCGAAAGGGGCGCGCCGCGTGGCGGGCCGGGCGGGCCCCGGGGGCCTGCGTAGCGTGACGCGGTGCCCGATCTCCGCCTCCGCCTCCGTGTCGGTGTCCGTCTCCGGCGGGCCGTGCCGGCGGCCGCGGCCGTGCTGGTCTTCGTATTCTGCGGGCTCCCGGGGGTTCCGGCCGTGGCGGCGGCCGCGGGCGCTCCGCCGCCACCGGCGCCCGGGCCCGCGGCGGCGCACCCCGGCTCGCCGGGGGTGATCGGGACCGGGCCCGGGGACTGCGGGCCCGGCGGGGAGTGGCCCTGGGACTGCGTGGCCGACTGCGAGAGCAGCGGGCGGTGGGCGGTCAACACCGGGAACGGGTTCTACGGGGGGCTGCAGTTCTGGCAGCCGACCTGGGAGGAGTACGGGGGGCTGGCCTTCGCGGCGCGGGCGGATCTGGCGAGCCGGGAGCAGCAGATCCGGGTGGGGGAGGAGCTCGTGGGCACGCAGGGGTGGGACGCGTGGCCGGTGTGCTCGAAGCGGTACGGGCTGGCGGGGCGGATGCATGTGGTGCGGGCGGGGGACTCGCTGGATTCGATCGCGCGGCGCCGCCGGGTGCGGGGCGGGTGGCGGGCGCTGTACGAGGCGAACCGGGGGGTGATCGGGGAGCGGCCGCAGGCGATCGCGGTCGGCACGCTGCTGGCCCTGCCGGCCGCGGAGCCGGACCCGGTCCCCGCTCCGGCGGGGCCCGCCGCTCCGGCCGTTCCGCCGGCCCCTGCGGGGCCCGCCCCGGTTCCCTGACGGGGATTCCGGTCCGCCGGGGTGGGCCGGTGCCCGGGGGTGGGGTGATGCGGGAAGGCGGCTGGGGTAGCGGCAGACTGCTCGGCATGTTGGAGACCTCCGCACGACTGCTGCGCCTGCTGTCCCTGTTGCAGGCCCACCGCGAATGGACCGGGGCCGATCTCGCGGCGCGGCTCGGTGTCACCCCGCGCACGGTGCGCCGAGACGTGGACCGGCTGCGGGAGCTCGGCTACCCGGTGAACGCCAGTCCCGGCACCGGCGGCGGGTACCAGCTGGGCGCGGGGGCCGAGCTGCCGCCGCTGCTGCTGGACGACGACGAGGCCGTGGCCGTCGCGGTGGGGCTGCGGACGGCCGCCGGGAACGGGGTCGAGGGGATCGGGGAGGCCTCCGTACGGGCCCTGGCCAAGTTGGAGCAGGTGCTGCCGGGGCGGCTGCGGGGGCGGGTCTCGGCGCTCAACGAGTTCACCGTGCCGATGCTGCGCGGGCCGCAGCGGTCCACCGTCGACGCGTCCGTGCTGACCGAGCTCGCCTCTGTCTGCCGGGACAGCGAGCTGCTCCGCTTCGGGTACCGCGACCACGAGGGCGCCGTCACCCGCCGCACGGTGGAGCCGCACCGGCTGGTGTGCACCGAGCGGCGCTGGTACCTGGTCGCCTGGGACCTGGAGAGGGAGGACTGGCGGACCTTCCGCGCCGACCGGATCGAGCCCAGACCGCCGCACGGCCCGCGTTTCGTCCCGCGTCCCGCGCCCGCCGAGGACCTCGCCGCGTACGTCTCGCGGGGCGTGGCGCAGCGCGCGTACGCGGCGCAGGCGGTGGTGCGGCTGAGGGTGTCGGCGGAGGCGGCCCGGCGGACCATCGGGCCGGTGCAGGGCGCCCTGGAGGAGATCGACGCGGACAGCTGTCTGCTGCGCACCGGGGCGGTGAGCCTCGATGTGCTGGTGATCCACCTGATGCTGCTCGGCTGTGAGTTCGAGGTGGTCGAGCCGCCGGAGCTGACCGACCGGATCAGGGACGCCCGGGACCGGCTGGGACGGGCCGTGGCGGTGAAGGAAACGTAAGGAATGTGAGGGGGAATCACATGGTCCGCATCAGCGGTCGGCAATCCCTCTACAGGAATTCGTTGACTCTCCGCTGGAATTCGGGAGAACCTCTCCGGCGGGTGTGTCGCGCGCGGCAAAATAACGGCCCGTGCGCGCTTTTCGGGCCCACTCGGGCGAACGCGTGTCTGTCAAAGAACTGTCGACATTCCGTGACCCAAGCGTGACCCGGGATGGGCGAACGTCCCGGCGCGTTGCTGACGCCTTGGGCAAATGGACGACCCCGCCCCAAATGCCCGCGGCGGGCCGGAGGGTGACCGGCCCGCCGCGAGGGTGGGTGCGTGCCGCGGGGGGAGTCGTGCGTACCGCCCCCGCGGGCCGGGCGGCTCAGCCGCCGACGACCGGATGGGCCGAGGTCCCGCGCGCGCCGGCCCCCGCCCGCTCGGTGTGTGCCGGGCGGCGGCTGCCGGCCGGAGTGACCGGGGTGCGCTCGGAGCGGATCACGTGGGGCCGGCCGGGCAGGTGCGCGGCGGGCCGGACGGTGACCGGCGAGTGCCCCGACGGGGCGGCGGCCGGCGCGGGCCGCGCCGCCGGGGACACGGGCACCGCAGGTCGTCGGCGCGGGCGCTGCCACTTCCCGCCCGCGGAGAGCAGCGGGGTGAGCGCGACCGCGACCGGCTCGGGCACCCCTCCCGCCTCCAGGCGGCGGCGCATCCGCTCGCGGATTTCGAAGACGTAGGCCTCGATCCGGGCGATCAGCGGCTCGAACCAGGGCAGCGCCAGCAGGATCAACAGGCCTGCGGACCAGCCGAGAAGCACGTCGCTGACCCAGTGGGTGCCGAGGTACACGGTCGTGGCGCCGACGCTCAGCGAGACGACCGCGGACACCACGGACAGCACCCGCCGGGTGATCGCGGTCGAGGCCAGATAGGCCAGGATTCCCCAGGTCACGACGGCGTTGGCGGTGTGGCCGGAGGGGAATATATCGCCGCCGGCGAAGAGCTCGGCGGAGCCGATCGTGGTGGCGTAGTGCGGGCCGAGCCGGCCGAGGCCGAGCTTGACGGCGCCCACGGTGATGTTGAGGAGCAGCAGCGCCACGCCGAGGGTGATCAGCGGGCGCAGGGTGTGCTGGCGCCAGGAGCGCCAGCCGAGCCAGGCCGCGACCATGACCGCGGTGGGTCCGCGCTGGCCGAGTACGACGAGGTAGTCGAGGAAGGCGTGCAGCTGCGGCCACTGCTCGTAGGGCCGGAAGAACATGATCTGCCAGTCCAGCCGGACCAGCCAGGAGGTGGTCAGCACGGCCACCACCATGGCGAGGTAGAAGGCCAGGGTCGAGGCCAGGAGCACGACGCGGTGCCGGCTCATCCGCGGCGTTTGCAGATGAGCCGGTCGCTCTGGTTCCCGGTCGAGCCGGGCGAACGCCCGGTCCAGACGGGTCAGGAAATGTTCGGTACGCACTGAATCGACGTTACCGCGCGACGCTGCTCAGCCCGGTCGAATCACGGGGTTTGTGATGACCATGTGATGTGGAGTTGGTCTCACGCGGTACTTAATTCCCTTTGTCGTGGCATTGGTTGGAGCCGCGGTGATTCACCGTCCGGCTATTGTTTCCCGCGCTTACCCGAACCTTATTCCGGCAGGTCGAATTCCTTTCGGCGCCCTCCTTACGGCGGCCCCGACCCGTTCAGCCAGAACGCCCCGTACACCGCCGAGGCCGCGGCCGCCGCCCCCAGCGCCGCGGCCGCCCGCCCGGTCCGCCACCGGGCCAGCGCCACCGCCACCGGGAACATCAGGGGGAACGCCGGCAGCAGCAGCCGGGGCTTGGAGCCGAAGTACCCCGACGCGCACAGGGCGAGGGCCACCACGATCCCGCAGTACACGAGCAGCGCGGCCGGCTGCCGCTGCCGTACGCACAGCGCGTACAGCCACAGCACCAGCGCGACGCCCGCGATCAGCCCGACGCCCGCGAGGAAGGCGGAGGAGGCCAGCCGCGCGCCGATGAAACGGGCGAAGGCCCAGCCGCCGTCGAAGCCGTTGCCCCAGCCGCCCTGTACGTCCAGGTACCCGAGCAGTCCGCCGCCGGTGCGCGCCCCGACCCACAGCACGTACGCCGCCGCCCCCAGCGGGGCCAGCAGCACCCCGGCCGCCATCCGCCAGGACCGCTCCCCCCGCCGCAGGGCGAGCACGGCGGCCACCCACACGGCCGCCACGACCGCGGCGCCGACCGGGCGGGTCAGCCCGGCCCCGGCCGCGAGGAGGCCCGCCGTGAGCCACCGCGCGCGCAGCGCCCCGTACACCGCCCAGGCGGCGAGCGCGGTGAACAGCGCCTCGCTGTACGCCATGGACAGCACGATGCCGACGGGCAGCGCCGCCCAGGCCGCCACGGCGAGGACCCCGGCGCGGCGGCCGTGGAGGAGGTCGGCGACCGCGAAGATCCCCCAGGCCGCGGCCGGCCCGGCGACCGCCGAGACCACCAGGCCCGCGGAGCCGTGGGACAGCCCGGTCGGCGCCGCCACCAGTCGCTCCAGCCAGGGCAGCAGCGGGAAGAAGGCCAGGTTCGAGTGGACGGCCCCGTTCGGGAGGACCACCTCGTACCCGTATCCCTCGGCGGCGATCCGGGCGTACCAGAGGGAGTCCCAGCGCGCCGACAGCAGCGTGTGCGGGCTGCTTCCGGCCGCCGCTCCCCACACGCCGAGCACGGTCAGCCCGAGCAGGCGGACCGCCGCGAAGACGGCCAGCGCGGGCGCGGCCCGGCGAAATCCAAGATCTTTCACAGGCATGATTATCGGTGGCACCGCAGGGGCGGGACGGTCGGAACCACGGGCCGTGAGCAGCCGTGTACGCGGGGGAAGGGCGAGGTGAGGGGTCCTGGGCGAGGGCCCGGGCGAGAGTGGCGCACACCACACGGCGACCGCCGCCGGGATGAGAGCTTGACCACGTGTGGGACCAGCGAACTCGCGTACGCTGACCGTTCACTCGCACGTCGATGCCGGACCCCGTAGGACGCCGCACTGCGCACCACACCCCAGCGGCTCCGCCAGACGCTGGTCCGCCGAGTGTGAGGGCTCACCTGGGAGGTACATGGATGTCGGGGACGAACGCGGCCGACCGCAGGTCCGCCGGCTGCGCCGGTGACCACCCGGCTCCCTCCCTCCGGCAGCGGATGCACGCGGTGTCCGGCGGGGCCAACCGCTGGCTCGTCCTCGCCGTCCTCTGCGTCAGCCTGGTCCTCGTCGCGCTCGACGCGACGATCCTGCACGTGGCCGTCCCGTCCCTCACCGAGGACCTGCGCCCCGGCCCGATCGAACTCCTCTGGATCGTCGACGCCTACCCCCTGGTCTGCGCCGCGCTGCTGATCCTCTTCGGCACCCTCGGCGACCGGGTCGGCCGCCGCCGGATATTGCTCCTCGGCTACGGACTCTTCGGCGTCGCCTCGGCGATCGCCGCCCTGGCCGACAACGCGCACGTCCTCATCGCCGCCCGCGCCCTGCTCGGCATCGGCGGCGCGATGATCATGCCCGCCACGCTGTCGATCCTGCGCCAGGTCTTCCCCGACCGGCGCGAGCGGGCCCTCGCCATCGGCATCTGGACGGCCGTCGCCGCGATCGGGGCGGCCGGCGGGCCCGTACTCGGCGGCTTCCTCGTCGAGCACTTCTGGTGGGGCTCGGTCTTCCTCATCAACATCCCGCTCATGGCGCTGATCCTGCCGCTCGGCCGCTGGCTGCTGCCGGAGTCGAAGGGCTCCTCCGACGGGCCGTGGGACGTGCTCGGCGCGCTGATGGCCGCCGCCGGTGTGCTCGGCGCGGTCCTCGGGGTCAAGCGGATCGGCGCGGAGCGGCACCTGGCCGACGCCGGGTCGCTGGTCCCGCTGCTGCTCGGGGTGGCGCTGCTAGTGCTGTTCGTCCGGCGGCAGAAGCGGCGGGCGCACCCGCTGATCGACATGCGGATGTTCTCGCGGGCCGCCTTCTCCACGTCCGTCGGCTGCATCGTGCTCGCCATGCTGGCGCTGGTCGGCCTGGAGCTGATCGCCGTGCAGTACCTCCAGCTGGTGCTGCACCTCAGCCCGCTGGAGACGGGGCTGCGGCTGCTGCCGCTCACCTTCGCCGCCATGGCCGCCGGCGCCACCGGGTCCTACACCCTGGCCCGGATCGGGCCGCGCACGATGGTGTCCTCGGGCTTCCTGCTGACCGCCTTCGCGGTGCTGCTGCTGACGCTGATGGGGCAGCAGGACCGGCCGGTGCTGCTCACGGTGGGGTTCATCCTGCTCGGCTTCGGGCTGCAGACCACGCTGTTCGCCGCGTACGAGTCCATGCTGAGCGAGGCGCCGGTGGCCACGGCGGGCGGCGCCGCCTCGATCGGCGAGACCTCGTACCAGCTGGGCGCGGGGATGGGCATCGCCCTGCTCGGCAGCGTCATGAACGCGGCGTACGCGCCGGGGCTCGCGCGGGTGCCGGGGGTTCCGGCGGCGGACTCGGCGGGCGCGGCGAACTCTCTGGGCGAGGCCTACCAGATCGCCGCGCACCTCGGGGGGCCGGCGGGGGCCTCGCTGTACGCCGCGGCGCGGCACTCCTTCGTGCACGGGCTGCACGTGACGCTGCTGGTGAGCGCGGGGCTGCTGCTCGCGGGCGCGGTGATGGCGCTGAAGCTGCCGCGGGCCATGGAATGCGGGGCGGTGGAGGGTATGGCGCCGCCCGAGCCGGTGCGGCTGCCCGCGCAGGCGACGGGTGAGGCGCGGCCGTCCCCGGTCGAGCACGCGGGCTGACCGCCGGGTCCTCCGGAGCGGCGCCGCCGCCGGGGCGCTGCCCCGGACCCCGCGCCTCAATCGCCGGCGAGGCTGAAACTGCGGCGGAGCCGGTTGGCGCGGACCCCGCGCCTCGGTCGGCGGCGGGGCGGAGACTGCGGCGGAGCCGGTTGGCTGCGGGCGGGGAGCCTCAAACGCCGGCGGGGCTGAAAGTGCGGGGCTGAGACTTCGGGGCTGGATTTGCTCGGCGGAGGCGCATAGCGTCGGCGGAGCGTGAAAACTTGCGCTGCTAGGTTCCGTATTCAGGCCGCCGGGAGGCCCAGTGTCCGCGTTCCTGCCCCATGATCCGCTCGGGCTCGACGAGCTCCTCGGGCCCGAGGACCTCGCCGTCCGGGACACCGTCCGCGGCTGGGCCGCCGACCGGGTCCTGCCGCACATCGCCGAGTGGTACGAGAGCGGCGAGCTGCCCGCGATCCGGGAACTGGCCCGGGAGCTCGGCGCCATCGGCGCGCTCGGGATGTCCCTCCAGGGATACGGCTGCGCCGGCGCCAGCGCCGTCCAGTACGGCCTGGCCTGCCTGGAGCTGGAGGCCGCCGACTCCGGGATCCGCTCGCTGGTCTCCGTACAGGGCTCGCTGGCCATGTACGCGATCTGGAAGTACGGCTCCGAGGAGCAGAAGCAGCGCTGGCTCCCCGGCATGGCGGCCGGCGAGCTGATCGGCTGCTTCGGGCTGACCGAGCCCGACGTGGGCTCCGACCCCGCCGCGATGCGTACGTACGCCAAGCGCGACGGCGCCGACTGGGTGCTGAACGGCCGCAAGATGTGGATCACCAACGGCAGCGTCGCGGCGGTGGCCGTCGTGTGGGCGCAGACCGACGAGGGGATCCGCGGGTTCGCCGTGCCCACCGACAGCGCAGGCTTCTCCGCACCGGAGATCAAGCACAAGTGGTCGCTGCGCGCCTCGGTGACGAGCGAGCTGGTGATGGACGACGTACGGCTGCCCGCCGACGCGGTGCTCCCCGGTGTCACCGGGCTCAAGGGACCGCTCGGCTGCCTCAGCCACGCGCGGTACGGGATCATCTGGGGATCGATGGGCGCGGCGCGCGCCAGTTTCGAGTCCGCGCTCGACTACGCGAAGACGCGGGAGCAGTTCGGGAAGCCGATCGGCGGCTTCCAGCTCACCCAGGCCAAGCTGGCGGACATGGCCCTCGAACTCCACAAGGGGATCCTGCTCGCCCACCACCTGGGGCGGCGGATGGACGCGGGCACTGTGCGGCCCGAGCAGATCAGTTTCGGCAAGCTCAACAACGTCCGCGAGGCCATCGAGATCTGCCGCACGGCGCGGACCATCCTCGGGGCCAACGGGATCTCGCTCGAATACCCCGTCATGCGACACGCCACCAACCTCGAATCGGTCCTCACCTACGAGGGCACCGTCGAGATGCACCAATTGGTGCTGGGCAAGGCGCTCACCGGGCTCGACGCCTTCCGGTGAGGGCCCTGCTCAGCTCTGGTTGAAGAAGTCGCGCGAGCGGCCGGCGGGCTCGCCGCTCACGATCTGGGTGTCGGCCGGGGTCAGCAGGAAGACCCTGGTCGCCACCCGCTCGATCGAACCGCGGAGCCCGAAGGTCAGGCCGGCCGCGAAGTCGACGACACGCTTCGCGTCGCCCGGGTCCATGGACGACAGGTTCACGATCACCGGGATACCCTCGCGGAACAGCTCGCCGATGCCGCGCGCGTCACGGAAGCCGTCCGGGGTGACGGTCGCGATCCGCCGGCCCTGGTCCACGGCCGACTCCGAGGCCACCTGGACCCGGGGGTCGGTGACCCACTGGTCGCCGGGGCCGGAGACCGAGCCGTGCTGCCGCTCCACCGCCTCCGCGTAGTCGTCGTCGTAGTACCGCTCGTCGTCGCTGTCCTCCACGAGACCCAACCAGGCACTCGCCTTGCGCACCGAACCCATGGACGCCTCCTTTCACCGCGATCAGTCTGTCTTCTTCTCCGCGTCCCTATGGTCGTCCATGATGCTGACAACGCGCCAAGTGGATAGCCGCCGCGCAGGGGTTTCGTGACGGTACTGGTGCAGAACATCCGTTGCACGGTCAAGGTTCCTGACAGCTACCACTGCTGACTGAGTGAAAATACGACTGCCGCTGCCGCGTGGGTGAGCGGTGGTGGCGTACGGGTGAACGAACTGGCTGGATACGATGCCCGTCACGTACGCGTATGACACACGGGGGAACGCATTGTTCGGCATCGTCAGGCCCTGTACGCACCGCCTGGGCGAACGTTTCAAGACGGAGTGGATGGCCCATCTCTGCGGACTCTGCCTGGCACTTCGCGGTGACCACGGCCAATTCGCCCGGATCGTCACCAACTACGACGGGCTGCTCGTCTCCGTTCTGACGGAGGCTCAGTCCGGTCCGGCGCCCGGCACCCGGCGCACCGCCGGTCCCTGTCCGCTGCGAGGGATGCGCACCGCCCCCGTGGCCAACGGCGAGGGGGCCCGCCTCGCGGCCGCCGTCTCGCTCGTACTGGCCTCCGCGAAGGTACGGGACCACGTGGCCGACCGGGACGGGCTGTTGGCGCGGGCCCCGATCGCCGCCGCCGCGCGCACGGTGGCCAGGGGCTGGGACCGGGCCGGAGCGCGCACCGGGGCCTCGCTCGGCTTCGACACCGCGGTGCTGGTGGACGCCGTGGACCGGCAGGGCGGCATCGAGGCCCTGGCCGGGCTCGGCACGCCCGTGCTGGTGGTGACAGAGCCGACGGAGACCGCGACCGCGGCCGCCTTCGCGCATACCGCGATCCTCGCGGGACGGCCAGGCAACACCGCCGCGCTCGCCGAGGCGGGCCGGTACTTCGGGCGGCTCGCGCACCTGCTGGACGCCGTCGAGGACCAGGCCGCCGACGCCGCCGCGGGCGCCTGGAACCCGCTCACGGCCACCGGGACCTCCCTCACCGAGGCGCGGCGGCTGTGCGACGACGCCCTTGAGGGGATCCGGCTGGCGCTGCGCGAGGTGGAGTTCGCGGACGCGGGTCTGGCGCACCGGCTGCTGGTGCACGAGCTGCGGACCTCGGTGGACCGGGCCTTCGGGCTCGGCACCTGTCGGCACGGGGTGGTGAACGCGGCCGGCCAGGGGGGATACGGACAGCCGCAGGGCCCCGGCCAGGGACAGGGCCCCGGCGACCCGTACGCGGGCGGGCCGTACGGCGGCGGCGCGAACCCGTACGCCGGTGCCCCGTACGGCGGCGCCCCGTACGGCGGCGCCCCGTACGGCGGCGCCCCGTACGCCGGTGCCCCGTACGGCGGCGCGAACCCGTACGGGCAGCCCGCCCCCGGCGGCCCCGGGGCGCCGCCGCCCATGGGCCCGGGAGGGCCGTGGGGTCCGGGCGGCGGCGGTCACGGCGGTCCGGGCGGCCACGGCGGGCCTCCCGGGCGCAAGCCGCGCCGCGGACTACTGGCCGGCTGCGCGGTGGCCATCGGGCTGTTCTGCACCTGCCGGCTGTGCTGCTCCGAGCACGAGGGCCCGTGGTCACGCAAGAAGCGCGACCCGTGGTGCGACGCCTGCGAGTGCTGCGAGTGCTGCGACGGCAGCCCCACCAACGCTGCTCCCAGCGACGGCGGCGGCGGCGGTGGCAGCGATGGCGGTGGCGGTGGCGGTGGTGGTGGATGCTGCGACTGTGACTGCTGCGGCTGCGACTGCTGAGACCACGTCAGTATCCACAGGCCCGGACGGCGTACCCCGTGGTTCCCGTCCGGGCGGGCGTGGAAGGGCTGAGCGGCATGAACGACGACGCAGACGATCCGCACGCCGCCCGGCGGACATGGCACCCGGAAGGGCGAATTCCAGCCGTTCCGGGAAACCGGCGCACCGTCGGTGACGGGGTGGAGCTGTCCGCCGCCCCCGGTGACGGCATCCACCTCGACGGGGAGCCCTTCGTGCGGCGAGGTCGTACTCGCCGCCGACCAGAACGCCGACGGGCGGGCGCGCGGGGGCGCGCGACGGCTGAAAGGCGCCCTTGCGACCGGTAACTGACGCCACGACACTCCCGACAGTGCTGGTCGCAGGCTGGTCAGGAATTTGTCAGGGGCGCGTCAAATGCACGAATCGAGCCCTTGCGCCCGCCGTGCCCGCGACCGCGCCTCACGGGCACCGGCACCCCCACGTTCGCCGGGCCCCCGATCCCTTCCGGGAGGACGAGAAGTGAGGATCAAGAGCATCACCCGTACCAGGCTGCTCGCGGTGGCCACCGGCCTGGCCGCCGTCGCAGCGCTCGCCGCACCCAGCGCGGCGAGCGCGGACACTCCTCGGGACGACAAGGACACCGGCTTCAGCGCCGCCCGGCTCGCCTCGGCCGACGCCTCGGTCCTGCGCGCCGACGTCGGTGGCACCGCCTGGCACACCGACCCCGCCACCGGGACCCTCATGGTCACCGCCGACTCCACCGTCACCGCCGCCGACCTCGCCAAGATCAAGCGCGAGGCCGGAGCCGACGCGGCGGCCCTGCGCATCGAGCGCGTCCCCGGCAAGCTGACCAAGCTCGTCTCCGGCGGAGACGCCATCTACGCCAGCAGCTGGCGCTGCTCGCTCGGCTTCAACGTGCGCAGCGGCAGCACGTACTACGCACTGACCGCCGGTCACTGCACCGACGGCGCGGGCACCTGGTGGAGCAACTCCGCCCGCACCACCGTCGTCGGCAGCACCGTCGGATCCAGCTTCCCGACCAATGACTACGGCCTCATCAAATACGCCAGCAACTCGCCGGTCCCGCCCGGGACCGTCGGCAGCCAGGACATCAGCAGCGCGGTGAACGCCACCGTCGGCATGGCCGTGAAGCGGCGCGGCTCCACGACCGGCACCCACAGCGGGTCGGTCACCGGCCTCAACGCCACCGTCAACTACGGCGGCGGCGACATCGTCTACGGCATGATCCGCACCAACGTCTGCGCCGAACCCGGCGACAGCGGCGGCCCCCTCTACTCAGGCACCCGCGCGGTCGGCCTCACCTCGGGCGGCAGCGGCAACTGCTCCTCCGGCGGGACCACCTTCTTCCAGCCCGTGGTGGAAGCCCTGGGCGCCTACGGAGTCAGCGTCTACTGACCGGGAACGGCGCGGACACCGCTCCGGACGGAGCTCCGGACACCGCTCCGTGCGCCCCCGTCACACCCCTGGACGTCCTCCCGCCTTCTGGGAGGATGTCCAGGGCGTACGTGTCCCCGGGGGGAGGCAGGTTTCCGCATGAAACGAATCGGCGTGACCGGGCACCGGTCGATTCCCGGCGAGGTGCTCGGCCATGTGAAGGACCGCCTGCGGGCCGTACTGCGGGACCACGAGGGGCCGTTGGAGGCCCTGTCCAGCCTCGCCGAGGGAGCGGACCAGCTGTTCGCCGCCATCGCGCTGGAATGCGGCGCCGACCTCACCGTGGTCATCCCCAGCGGGGACTACGAGGAGGCCTTCGAGGACGCCGAGGCCCTGGCCCGCTACCTGCGGCTCAAGGGGCGGGCCACCCAGGAGATCCGGATGGACTTCGCCCGCTCCACCGACGCGGCCTACTACGCCGCCGGCACCTACATCGCCGAATCGTGCGACCGGCTCGTCGCCGTCTGGGACGGCCTGCCCGCCCGCGGGCACGGCGGCACCGGCGAGATCGTCGCCTACGCGCGGGCCCTCGGGAAGCCGGTCACCGTCATCTGGCGCGAGGGCGTGACCCGGGACTAGGGAGCAGTCCCAGGAGCACGCCCCGGCGGCGTCAGCTGCTGTGCCTGGCCAGCCAGTCCGTGTGCTGCGGCGAGACGTAGCGCTCGGTCTCGTAGACCGCGGACGGCCACTGCGACTCGGTGATGGTCGTCTGCATCACGACCATCATCGCCGCCAGGTCCTGCTCGATCAGGGTGTGCGCCTCGATCAGCGGGTGGTGGCGCCGCACCTCGTTCCAGGCGACGGCGGCCGCGGCGGCCGAGCTCAACAGCCCCGTCGGCCCCGCCACCGAACCCGAACCGAACGCCCCGAACAGGGCGAACAGCAGACCCAGGCAGGTCAGCAGCACGATCGTCCACGACCACAGCGAGGTGGCCCGCCGCGACACCTCCGTCTTGCGCCGGTACCAGTTGCGCTGTTCGATGAGCCGGTCCCGTACGTACGTCTCCCGCCGCGTCTGGTAGCCCATCCCGCGCAGCCGGTGCATCGCGCCGGTGATCTCCCCGCCCTCCGGCACCAGGCCCGCCGTCCGCGGATCCTCCCAGCCCATCTTGCGGAGTTCGTCCAGCCCCTTCTCCAGACGCGTCCGGTACACCGCCTCCGTGCCGTCCGCCTCGCCGCCGAACGGCGCCCCGTGCACGGCGTACCGCCAGGCCAGGGACTTGATGAACTCGGCCGCGCTGCGGTTGAGCTGCCACTGCGGGCGCGCCCGGCGCCTGGTCGCCCGTACGCCCACGGCCAGCACCCCCGCGTACGCGAGCACGCTCAGCGCCCCGAACACGTGCAGCGAGGCCACCGTCGGCGCCGCGGGCAGGGCGGCGGCCCCGGCGGCCGCGACGAGCAGCAACAGCTGGGCGCGCGTGGCCTGGGTGGATTCCCGCTGCCGGGAGATCGCCGCCTGGTCGGTGTGGTGGAAGAGGGCCGGCAGGTCCTCGTTTCGAAAGGTCATGCTGTCGGTCACAGCGAACCCCCCAGTCTGCTGTCGGGTGGGGGCGGCGGGGACCCGAGGTCCCCGCCGCCCACCGTCGGATCACACCGCCAGCGGCTCCAGGTCGCGGTGGACCCGTCGCTCGTCGCGGGCGTAGCGGGTCAGTCCGTGGTCCTCGCCGAGCAGCCGCGTCAGCTCGGAGATCGCATCGGCCCGGACCCGGGCCGCCTCCTCCTTGCGGCCCATCGAGTCCAGGCTGACCGCCATGTTGGAGGCGCTCGCCAGGGTCTCCGGGTGATGCGCCCCGAGCGCCTCGCGCAGCCGCCCCACCGCCGTCCGCTCCAGCTCCAGGGAGCCCTCGGGATCGCCCTGGTCGGCGCGGGCGTTGGCCAGGTTGAGGTGGGCGAAGATGGTGTGCGGGTGGTTGTCGCCCAGTACCTCGCGCATGGACCGGATCGTCTGCCGCAGTATCGTCTCGGCGGTCTCCGCCGCACCCGTACCCCAGTGGAAGACCGCCAGATTGTTCAACGCGGCCAGGGTGTACGGGTGCCGCTCGCCCGGCACCTTCATGTACTCGTCCACCACCTCCTGGGCCAGATCCCGCGCCCCGCCCGGGTCACCGGTCGCGAACATGTCGGCGGCCAGGTTCAGTTCGCAGGCCAGCAGGTCCGGGTTGACCGAGGTGTACTTGGCCCGGTAGCGGTTGCGGGTCGCGGTGGTCAGTCGCAGCGCGTCCTCCACGTCGCCGGCCCGCCGCAGCGAGACCGCCAGGTTCTTCGCCGCCGACAGGGTGCCGGGGAAGGCCCGGCCCAGCTGCCGCTTGTAGATCTCGTACGTCCGGCTCAGCAGCTGCACCGAATCCTCGTACCGGCCGACCTCGCGCAGGTCGCGCGCCAGGTTCTGCGCCGAGGACAGGGTGTACGGGTGGTCCGTGCCCAGCACCTCGGTACGCCGGTCGAAGACCTCCTGGTCGATCTCCCTGGCCCGCGCGTACTGCCCGACCATGCGCAGGTTCAGCGCCAGGTTGTTCGCGGCGGCCAGGGTGCGCGGGTGCGCCTCGTGGAAGATCTGGCCGAAACCCTCGTGCGCGGCCCTCGCCAGGTCCATCGCCTCGCCGTAGCGGCCGAGCGCGCCCAGGTCCATCGCCAGACCACTGGTGGTCATGTACGTGTGCGGGTGCGAGGGGCCGAGCGCCGCCCGCTGCCGCTCCAGGGTGACCTCGTCCAGCTCCTTCGCCTCCACGAACCGGCCCTGCGAGCGAAGGATGTTGGAGAGGTGGAAACGCAGGTACAGGTACTGGAGGTCGTCGTTGCCGAGGGTCTCCTTCCAGGTCTCGCGCAGCTCCTCGCCCAGCGCGTACGCGGCCTTGAAGTCACCGCGCTTCCACAGGTAGCGGACCCGGTCGATCATCAGCCGGCGGGTCTCCGGCTCCCGGCAGAACCGGGCCTCCGACGGGGACAGGTGCGGCCAGATCGTGTTGAACCGCGGCCAGGTCTCCGGGTTGTCTATCGGCTCGTCGTCGTCCGGCCGGGCACCGGCCAGGATCCGGTGCACCGCGTGCCGGGCCTCGCGCTGCTCCTCCTCCGAGAGCTGCGCCCGGATCACGGCCTGCACCAGGCGGTGCACCTGGATGCTGTTGCTGACCTGGTCGACCTTGGCCATCGCGAACCGGCCGATCTCCCGGATCACCCGGCCCAGCACCAGCTTCTCCTGGAGCGAGGAGTCGTACGGCTTCAGCGCGTCGATCATCTCCTTGCTGTAGAGGAGGTTCGCCGAGATCGGCTCCGGCGCGAAGAAGGCGCACAGCTGCAACAGCCGTACGGCGGCGGGGGAACGTGACTGCAACCGCTCGATGGACACGTTCCAGGTGGCGGCCACCGGCTCCGGGTAGCCGGGGGGCTGGTTCAGCCCCAGCACGCGGGCGGCCTGCTCCGCCAGCTGCTCCAGGTACGCGGACACCGGCGTCGCGGTCTCCGCGATCCACGCGCCCGCCTGCTCGACCGCGAGGGGCAGGTCGCCCACCGCGACGGCCACCTGCTCGGCGTCGTCCTTGGTCAGCCCGGGGGCCCGGCGCTGGAGGTGCTCGATGGACTCCTCGCGCAGGAACACGTCCACCGGGAGCGCGTCCCCGTACTGCGACCAGGACTGGTTGCGGGAGGTCACCAGCACGTGGCCCGGACCGCCCGGCGGGAAGAACCGCTTGAGCGTCTCGGGATCGTCGGCGTTGTCGAAGACCAGCAGCCACCGCGAGGTGGGAACCCCGCGCCGCAGCAGGTCGATCGCCTCCTGCGAGGCGGCCGACATGTCCTCGCCGGTCTGCGCGCCCAGCCGTACGGCCAGCTCCGCCAGGGCCGCGACCACGTCGTCGGTCTGTTCCGAGGAGATCCACCAGACCAGGTCGTAGTCCGCCATGAACCGGTGGACGTACTCCAGCGCCACCTGCGTCTTGCCGACGCCGCCGAGCCCGTACAGGGTCTGCGGCTGCGGCAGCACCACGGCCATGCCGCCGCCGAGCTGGTCGCGCATCCGCTCCAGCACGATGCTGCGGCCGGTGAACCCGGGGTTGCGGGGCGGCGCGTTCCAGATCTTCGGCACCGTCCCGGGGAACCGGGGGCCGGGCTGGGAGGCGCTGGCGACGCTGTCGGGCAGCGCCATCGGGCGCTCGACCGCGCGCAGCAGGGCGGTGGTGGCGTGCACCTCGTCGAGCCGGAAGAGGTCCACCGGGTTCCGGTCGATGTACGGCGTGGACAGGCGTACGTCGCCCACCCGCAGCGGCACCAGCTGCCGCCGGCCCCCGGTCGGGTCCTCGGCGGCCGCCCGCTCCCAGACCTCGACCGCCCGGGCGGACTTGAGGTAGGCGCTGGAGAGCAGCACCACGGTCCGGGCGGCGGTGTCGATGCTGATGCCCGCGCCCAGCGTGTCGCCGTGGGCGCCCCCGACGGACGCGGCCGGGGCGCGCTCCGCGGAGACGTCCCTGGGGACCACCCGGAAGCCGGCCCGGGTGAGCACCGACTCGATCCAGTCGGCCCACATCCGGTTCTCGGCGACGTAGGAGAGGAACAGGTCGGCGGGCAGCGCGGGGCGCCGCCGGGTGAAGGCGTCGCGGATCCGCAGCCGGACCTCCTCGCCGATCGCCGGCATGGAGGTGATCTCGCCCTCGGTGACCACGGCGGTGAGCCGCTCGAAGGCGGAGAGCAGGGAGTTGGTGAGGCCGGCCTCGTCGCCGAAGGTGGCCAGGGTCTCCTCGTACGCGTAGTACGGGCGGTACGGGATCTCCACCGCGCCCCAGTAGGAGGTGAGCTCGTCCCCGACGAGGCCGTTGGGGAAGCGGTCGAACTTGATCCGGGCGAGTGCGCGGCCCGCGTCGGCCTTCTCCTTCTCGCCCTCGTCGATGCGCATCGGGACCGGGTAGATCTTGATGCCGCGGTCGTTGAACCGCTCGTCGATCTGCCGGGCGACGGAGGCGGCGCCGTCGATGGACTGGTCGGAGAGGGTGAAGCAGTCGACGAGGACGTCCGGGAGGTGCACCGTGCAGATGTCGGCGATGTCCGAGAGGCCCGTGCGGCTGTCGATCAGGACGTAGTCGTAGTTGCGCTTCATGTCCGCGCGTAAGGCGTCAAAGAAGAGGCCGCCGCCGAGCCGGTCGTAGAAGTTGTCCCAGTCGAAGGTGGAGACGGTCGCGGAGTACTCGCGGTTCTGCCGGCCCGCCGAGACGAAGTCGAGGGTGCCGCCGTCGGGGAACTCCCAGCCCAGGGTCTCGGGGGTGAGGGACACGGCGTGCGGCTGTATCCGCGCGTAGTCCTTGTGCCAGTCGTCGGCGCGCTGCGCCGGGCTGGTCGCGGCCCAGGCGTACTCGCTGATCAGGTCGATGACCCCGGTGGTGGCCCCGAGCGTGGAGGGGTCCAGGAAGGGGTGGAAGAACCGGTGCAGGCCGGGCGCCTCCAGGTCCCAGTCCACCGCGAGCACCCGCTTGCCGTTGGCGGCGAGGATCCAGGCGGTGTTGGCCAGTGCCATGGTGCGGCCCGTACCGCCCTTGTACGAGTAGAAGGTGACGATGCGTCCGTCACGGCTGCTGCTCTCACGACTCGCTGTCATCCGTGTCCCCCCGGTCGGTCTCGGTTTCGGCTGTGGCATCGCGCTCGTGGCGGCTCCGGCGGCTCTGGCCGTCGTGGCGGTCGCGGTCGGCGTCCGGTGGGAAGGGGGCGCGCGGCGGTGCGGGCGGCCCGCTCATCCCCATCGGGCCGAGCAGCCGCGGGCGTTCGGTGGGGGTGCCGCCGGCCGGTGGGTACACCTGCGCGTGTCTGAGGAACTGCTGGGCGGCGGCCTCGACCACCTGCGGCAGGATCTGCCCGAGGGTCTCCATGTTGGCCACACCGTTGGCGGCGGCCCGGCAGGCGGCCCGGCCCTGGCTCATCTTGACGGGCATGGTGTCCTCCAGCTGGTGCGCCAGCTCGTTCTCCCGGGCGCGGCTCTGGTGGTCGTAGCGGTTCCACGGGACCACCACGTTGATCCACGGCCGGGACTCCTGGTCGAAGGCGGCCAGCCGCCGGCGGCGCTGCTCGTCGTCCACCGCCCACCGGTCGATGATCAGGATCTCGGGCCGGGTCGGCGGCTGTTTGCTGTCGAAGTGCCCGGCCTCGTCGTCGAAGGAGCTCATGGTGGTCCGGTAGTTGAGGTTGCGCACCAGGTCCTCTGCCACGTAGGCGATGGGGCGCTGGGAGGCCGGGTGGTACGGATTCCATTCCAGCGCGCTGTCCCCGTAGTACTCGGGGCTGCGGCCCTCCGGCAGATCGTGGCGGGACGCGGCCGCCACGGTGACGTGGAGGGTACGGGCGGGGCTGCTGGGAGATCCGAAGGCGCTCGGCACCACCCGGTAGTCCACCGGGCGGACGGATTCGAGGCGGACGGTCTCGGCGACCCGGACGATGCGCTTGGCGAGTTCGTACACGGCCCTCTCGTACTGCTCGGCGTATCCGCGCAGTTTGATCAGCCCGTACAGCCCGTCGGTGACGTAGCGCTCGCCGAAGGTGTTGTGGTTGAACTGCAACCGCTCGGCGGGGCCGGGCAGTTGGGACGGCGGCACCGGAACCCACAGCGCGGGCACGATGGCCTCGGCCGGCTGGTTGCTGATCGCGCCGTGCTGAATGGCGCGCTGCGCGAAGGCGAACCACTCCTTCCCGCACATCTCGCTGGCGAAATACCGCGGCGAGAAGAGGGGGACGAAGACCCGGCAGGTGGCGAGCGCCATCCCGAGCCGTTCCGACCAGCCCTCGCCGCTGCGTATCTCCCGGTCCATGAAACCCGCTTCGGATCCGGCGGGCAGATCCGTCAGCGCCATGACGTGGCTACAGAGATCGCGATAGAGGCGCTCGACCCACATGTCGGGGTCGGGCCCCCCGGCCCCGAATCTCGGCGTATGCGCGTAACTGAGAAAAAAATACGGCTGCACTGATGCGGGCACACGACCCCCGTCCCGAAGATGTGGAGCGAAGAAACATCATTCCGGAGCTGCTTCGCCACATCCCCTCATGGTTCAGTCAATCAGCGTCTGTTTTCGGTCATCCAGTCGCATGCGTGATCAACGGCATCCGGGAGGGAGAAGAGCATGGCCGATGCCCCTCCCACCCGCCCCCTGCGCACCCGGGAATCCGGGAACGACCTGCCGATCTCCGCGAAATCGCTGTCATCCAGCGCGACGTCCTCGAACGCGGTCCATGCTCCCCCTTGCTCACGCCCTTGCTCACGTCCTTGCCGAGCTCCCGGAAGGTTCACCTTCACCACACACTCGTACATGCGCAAGGGGGGCTTCGGAATTCGATACTCCGCGAGATGGAAAGCGGTACAGGCCGAAAAACCCACATTGATCATGAGTACCTGGCCGCCCTCCCAGCACATCTTTCCCAAGGGTGACTCCTCACCCAGATGGCTTTCGATCCGGTGCCCCTCGCACAGCCGTTCCGCGTCCTTGCCGAGCGCCGCGAAAGAGGTCTGGGGATGCCCGCTGCGCACGGCGCCGCGGGCGGTACGGACGGCCTCGGCGAAGGCGCCCATGCCCTGACTCGGGGTGCGCTCGGGGTCGAACGCGGGCATCCGGTCGCGGAACGCCCGCACCTCGGGCTCCGTCAGGCCGGCGATCCGGGCCAGGTGAGCGTGCGAGGTGGTGGAGTTCTCCGGGGTGAACGCCGGGACCACCAGGGTGCCGTGCGGGCCGAGGACCCCGGTCAGGGCGTCGCGCAGGGTATCGGCGCGCAGGCCGGTGCCGCCGAGGGAGGCGTGCACCATGAGCCGGGTCCGGGGGCGCACCCCGAGCAGGCGCAGCTGGACGGCGAGGGCGAGGACCCCGGGGGCGGGGCGGGTCCCGGCTGGGCCGGCTGGGTCCGCTGGGCCGGGCGGGGGAGTCACGCGCCGGCCTCCTTCAGCTCCCAGCGCAGCTGTTCCACCAGCCGTTTTCCGGTGCTGGTCAGCTCCGCCGCCCCGGACAGCCGGTCCAGGGCCCGGTGGATCCGGTCCGCCCCGCCCGGCTCCGGGAGCGCCGCGGCCCGCCGGTACGCCTCCACCGCCACCCGCTCGTGTACGTCGGCCAGCAGCCGGGACACCGGAACCGGCCGCTCCCGCCACGGCGAGGGGTGCTGCCACTCCCCGTCCAGCGCGTACAGGTCCGTCACCTCGGTCAGCGCCCGCAGCCGGGTCCGGCGCCGCCCGGTCAGCAGCGCGAGCGCGGTCTCCCGTACCCCCGCCGCGTACGGCACCCCGAGCGCCCCGGGCCCGTGCCGTCCGGCCTCGCCCCAGCCGCCCGCCCGGGGGCCGCCCGCGAGCGGGGTCAGCGTGGTCAGCCCCGCGCCGGCGGCCCGGGCGAACTCCGGCACCGTGTCGTGCAGCAGCGCCCACGCCTGGTCCAGCCGGGCCCGCCACTCCCCGGCCTCGCCGGCCCCGAGCCGCAGCCGGGGCGGCCGGGCGAAGCAGTTGCGGTACGGATCGAGGTCCTCCAGCGCCACCGGCGCCGCGTCCGGCCCGGGCGACCAGGTCCGTACGGGCAGCCAGCGCGGATCCCCCGCCCCGGGCCCGAAGCGGTGCTCGGCGCGGTGGTCCCGTACGGCGTACCCGTCCTCGGTGGCGCGCAGCACGGCCGGCCCGTCGGCGCCGGGCTCCCCGCGCCGCAGCAGCCCCAGCGTCGGCAGATACACCTCGCCGTCCCGGTACGTCACCTCGGCGGGCAGCTCCAGCCCGCCCCGCAGCACGGCGGCGGCGGTCAGCGCGGCCAGCCTGCGCGCCGCCTCCCGGGCGGGGGCCCCGCCGTCTCCGGGCGCACCGTCTCCGTGCCCGCTGCCCACGGGCCGTTCCCGGACCGCGTCGAGGGCCGCCAGCACCCAGGTCCGGGTGAACGGGTGGTCCACCACGGCGTCCACCGCGTCCGCGCCCGCATCCCCGGCCCGCTCCACCTCGGCCAGCAGCTCCCAGGCCCGCGCCCAGTCGGGGTGGCCCGCCAGATCCTCGTGCAGCCGGGCCAGCAGGATCCGGGTCAGGTCCTCCTGGGCCCGGGCGAGTTCGGCGGGGTCGGCGAGCTGCGGCGCGCTCTCGCGGGGAGCGGTCCTGGCCTCGACCCCGTCGACCAGTTCGCGCAGGTCGGCGCAGTACACGGAGGGGTTGTCGAAGCCCCCGCCGGTGTCGCCGTCGGCCTTGTAGCGGTGCGTGTAGAGGCCGCCGCCGCACGAGCGTACGACGGGGCACCGGCGGCACGCGTCGCTGACGCCGGCCAGGCCCAGCTGCCGGGCCCGCACCCCCGGATGGGCCGCGACCTGGTCGAACGTGTGGTCGAAGACGTTGAATCCGGTGGCCGCGGCCCCCTCGAAGGCGCTCTTGAGGGAGTCCACCTGCTCCAGGGTCCCGTCCGTCTCGACCACGACGAGGTCGGTCGGGGCGAGGCCCAGGGACTCGGTCAGGCTGGGCCCGCCGCGCAGGGTGGAGAGCAGGGACTCGAAGAGCCGTACGGGCACGGGCCGTTCGCGCCGCTCCCAGTGGTCGAAGACCCTCAGCAGCCAGCGCGCGTAGGCGTCGGGGGCGCCGTCGGGGCGGGGCGGCGGGGTCTCCCAGGTGGCGTGCGGGAGGAGGAAGTCCACCCGGGGCGGCTCCAGTTCGACGAGGGCGTCCAGGACGGCGACGGGGTCGTTGGCCACGTCCACCGTGCAGAGCAGGCCCTGGTAGAGGTGGCGGTAGGGCTCCGAACGGAGCAGTTCGACGGCGGCCAGGACCAGGGGGTGGCTGGTGCGGCCGTCCGCGAAGCGGCGGTGCCGGTCGTTGGCGGCACGGTCTCCGTCGAGGGAGACGCCGACCCGGACGCCGTATGCGGCGAAGAGGTCGAGGTAACGGGTGCTGAGCTGGAGCCCGTTGGTGTGGACGCGCAGATCGAGTTCCGCGATTCCGGCGAGCGCGCGGGTGAACTCCTCGCATACGAACCGGAGCCGGGCGGTCCCCGCCAACAGGGGTTCCCCTCCGTGGAGAATCACCGTGACGGAGGGGAGCGCATGGTCACGGGCATGCTCGGCGAGTCGTGACGCGGTGTGGGTGACGACCTCGGGGGAGATCACTTTCGGCCGGCCTCGCCAGCTCTGATCTGCGTGTTCGTAGACATAGCAATGATCACAAGCAAGATCGCATCTGCTGTGAACTTTCAGGACGATCTCGCGAAATGCGATCAGGCCGGTCATTCCACCAGTCTAGAGCCGTACTTCCGTGTCAGAGCGCGGAGTTGAAGATCGGCGCCTGGACCGGGCGGCGGGATTCCGCCGGCAGTACGCGGCCGAGCGTGGCGGTGGCGAAAGCGCTGCGGACGTCGATCCGGGCGAGCGGGACCCGGCGGGCCTTGACCGTGCTGGTCGGGGGGGTTGCGGAAGTGTTCACGACACCGTCCTCGGGGAAGCCATGTGGAATGGGCATGTGAATGACACCAGCGACGTGCTGGTGTCAAGCGTGGACTTTACTCGTCCGCACCCCATTGGCAACTGAGGCATGACGCCTGGTCAAGCGTTCTACGGGAAGCCCCCGCTATTTCCCGGGGTCCCGTATTCGGCCGTTCGCCTGACGGCAAGATCGAATTCCCCTTTCCGGGTGCGGGGCCGCGCCGACCCGGTGTCAGCCGGGGCCGTCCCCCACGGTTTTGATCATGCTCCCCGTTGTCGTTGGCATGTGCACGCCATCCCTACGCGCGAGCAGGCTCCTCGTCGGCGAGAACATCGCCGTGGAGACCAATAACCCCAGCGTCCGGTTCGGCCGCTGCAGTTCCTCTACGTCAACTTGATCCGGTCCTGAAGGACCGGGCTTGGAGGTAGGGCCCGACTGGCTGCCGGATTGTCTCCTCCGTCCAGACCACCTGCAGGGTGGTTGGGACGCGTGACTCACGCCCCGCGGTCCACACGTCTTCGGCCTTGCGGTCGATGTTGTGGGATGCGTTGTCGTCCGCGTGCATGGTGACGCCGCAGGCGCGGCACGCGAACGTTGCTTGATCGACTCGGTTCTTCCGGTCGATGTGGCCGCACTCGGAGCATTGCTGGCTGGTGTATGCCGGATCGACGTACACCAGCGGCACCCCGGCCCGCAGCGCCTTGTAGGCGATGAACCGGCCGAGCTGGTGGAAGCTCCACGAATGCAGTTGTGCCCGCTGGTCCTTGCGGAGCCGTACCCGGTCGCGGATGCCCGTGAGGTCTTCCAGGGCGATTCCACGTCCGGTGCGTTCAGCGGTGGTGACGATCTTCTTCGAGATGATGTGATTGATGTTCGCGGCGTGCCGCGCCTCTTTGCGGCTGCGGTGCTTGAGCCGGCGTTTGGCGGACTGGGTGCCCTTGGCCTGGAGCTTGCGGCGTAGTTCGAGCTGCCGCTTGCGGTGCCGGTTCAGACCGCGCCCGGCGGCCCGGTAGCCGGTGGATGTGGTGGCGATGTTGACGATGCCGAGGTCCACACCGATGAACCCGGACGGGTTCTCGTTGACCTGGGCCTCGGGGACCTCACACACCGCGATCAGATAGAACACGCCGTCGCGTTCGATCAGGTCCGACTCGCCCTTGCGGTACTCGCGGAGCATCTTGAGTGCGCCGACGGAGCAGGCGAAACGGACGTTCCTGAGCCGCCCCGCCGTGGTCCAGATACTGACGGTCCGCACGTCGTACTGCCAGGACAGACACCGGTCGTCGTACGGCTGTGCCGCCTCCGGCCGGAAGGTGATCGGCTTCGACTCCGCTTTGACCCTGCGTTTCGATCCGGGCCTGCCGAGGTTCCCCGCCCGGATGTTCGCCTTCAACGTGGTGTAGGCGTCGCGGGTCTTCTTGATCACGTGTTGGGCTGCCTGCGCCCCAAGACCGGAAGCCTTCAGCCCGGCATAGGTGTGCTTGCGCAGTTCGTACTCACGCGGCACGCCATGCTCGAACGCCACGGCGGACACCAAGTTGGCCCGCTCGTTGACCGTGCGCAGGGTTGCACCGATGGCCGGTGCCTGTACGGCATCCGGCATCAGCTTCACCTGCACGACGAGCTTCATACGGGATACCCTACTACCATTGATCTATGTCACCACGCTGGGAGCCAAACGCCAATATTCGCAGGGGTCGTACGGTCGTCTACACCCTCCATGCCCACTTGGTCTTCACACCCAAGTACCGGCGCGGACCGTTCACTGACGAGATCCTTCGGCGCTGCGAGGAGGTCATGCGGTCCGTCTGCGCCGACTTCGAAACCGAGCTGGTCGAGTTCAACGGCGAACGCGACCACGTTCACCTGCTGGTGCACTACCCGCCGAAAGTTTCCATCTCCAAACTGGTCGGCTCTCTCAAGGGCGTCTCCGCCCGCAGGCTCCGCCAGGAGTACCCCGAGCACATCCGCAAGTACCTGTGGGGCGCACACTTCTGGTCACCCTCATACTTCGCAGCTTCTTGCGGCGGAGCGCCGCTGTCCATCATCAAGGAGTACATCGAGCAGCAAAAACATCCGATGTGACCTGCACGTCAGAGCAGTCCAGAGAAGCGATTCCTCCCGGGCCTGAAGGCCCGGGGTTCCTCGCTAGATCACGCTGAACTGCATGCCCGGCTTCTCCGCCCCGAGCGGGTACCGGCTGGAGCGGTCGAAGATCGAGGGCTGTGTCCTGACCAACTACGACCCCGACCACCCGCTCGGGTAACACCCCTCAAACGGGCTGCTGTTCGCCGAGCGGCGACGCCGGCAGCGCCTTGAGCAGCCAGGTCAGTACGTCGGGCAGCGCGCGCAGCGCCGCGAAGTGCGCGGCGGTCGGGTCGATGGTGGTGGTGGCCCCCGGGATCCGGCGGGCCAGCCAGCGGGAATGGCCCACGGGGGAGAACACGTCCAGCTCCCCGTGCCAGATGAGGACCGGGCTGCGGATGTCGGCCGGGTCGAAGCCCCAGGGTCTGCTGAAGGCGAGCGCGTCGTCGATCCAGCCCCAGGCCGAGGTGCGCAGCCCCTCGCGGTAGTTCCGCAGCAGCATCGACCGCAGGCCCGCGTCCGAGACGATCATGCGGTCGTTCGCGGTCAGCTCCCGGCGCAGCTCGTCGAGCAGCCGGCCGGGGTCCTTGCGGATGCCGTCGGCGCGCGGGATCAGCCGGGCCGCCAGCTCCTCGGGGTCGGTGGAGGCCGTGCTGTACTCCCGTACGTTCGAGGCGGCCATCCCGGCGAACCAGTCGAGGTCCTCCGCGTCCCGGGGGGCGAGGGGGACCAGGGCCGCGGTCCGGGTGACCCGCTCGGGGAGCAGGGCGGCACAGGCCAGGGCGCCGGGGGCGCCGCCGGAGCGGCCCGCCACGGCGAAGGTGTCCAGGCCGAGGGCGTCGGCGACGGAGGCCACGTCCTGGGCCACGTCGGCGACGGTACGGCCCGGATGGCGGTCCGAGCCGCCGTAGCCGGGCCGGTCGTAGGCGATGAGCTGCATCCGGCGCTGGTAGAGGACCATGCCCCGGGGGGCGGGTCCGAGCCGGCTGCCGGGCGTGCCGTGGAGCAGAAAGACCGGTCTGCCGTCCGGATCACCCCAGCGCTCCACCATCAGAGCGCGTCCGTCCGCGGCGCGCACCTGATTGCGCACGCGTTTCCCTCCCGCCGTAGACGCGAGTCGTCCCGGTGATTGTGCGCGCTGGGGGAGGAGCGCGGTAGGGCGCACTCTTGGCGCACTTGTCGTGAAGGCTTTCACATGCGACAGGTCTGTTTCCGAACTGCCTGGCCGAGAACGGGCGTTGCGGGGCGGGGTCGATCATGGCTAGCTTCGGGCGCATGGCGAGCCTGTCCGTTCTGACCAAGCGGCGCGCGGTCGACTTCAGACGAGTCTCCGGCGCGCTCCGCCGGTGACTCCTCTTCCCTCCCGCTTCCCTCCCGCCCGGTCGCCCTTCTTCCTGGAGAGTCCGTGAAGCCGTACCGCTCCGCCCTGATCACCCTCGGGTCCACCCTGGCCCTGTCCGCCTCGATCACCGTTCCGTCCGCCCTGGCCACTGCCGCGCCGCCGTACCCGGGCGCCGACCGGGGAGCCGTCGTACGCGACTGGTACGACACCACCGCCCAGACCGTCGCCGCCGCCGGCGCGCCCACCCAGGTCACCAACAGTCGTACCTGGGCCATCAGTTGGCTCGCCGCCGCGCGCGCCACCCGGGAGGCGCCCGGCGGCCGCGACCGGGCCGCCTTCCAGGACGCGGCGGTCGCCTCCGCCGTCCACGACTCCCTCGTGGCCCTCGCGCCCGCCCGTGCCCCCGAGCTCGACGCCGCGCTCGCCACCACCCTCGGCCGGATCCCCGACGGCCGCGCCGAGGACGGGGGCGTCGCCGCCGGTGCCCGGCAGGCGCGCCTCGCGCTCGCCGCCCGCCAGGGCGACGGCCTCGACCCGGCGTCCGTGAACGCCCCCTTCACCCCGGCGCCCGCCGCGCCCGGCGTGTGGCAGCCGACGCCCGACGGCTACGCCCCCGCCGCGCAGTACGGCAACCGCGTGGCCGAGCCGTTCCTGCTCGACTCCCCGGCCCAGTACCGTCTCGGCCCGCCGCCCGCGCTCGACTCGCGCCGGTACCGGGCCGACCTGGCCGAGGTCCGGGCGTACGGGCAGGCCGACAGCGCGGTCCGCACCGCACGGCAGACCGAGACCGCCGCCTTCTGGTACGGCGCCTCGCTCCCCCTCTACACCGAGCCGCTGCGCGTGGCCGTGACCCGCTCGCCCGGCTCGGCCGCCGAGCGGGCGGGACTGGTCGCGCTGTTCCACGCCGCGCTGGTCGACACGCAGATCGCGACCTCCGACAGCAAGTACGCGTACACGCGCTGGCGCCCGGTGACGGCGATCCGGACCGGCTCGATCGGCACCGACCCGGCCTGGTCCCCGCTGCACACCACCCCGTCCCACCCGGACTACCCCAGCGGCCACACCACGTACGCCGGGGCGGCCGAGGTGGTCCTGGACGCGCTCGCCGGGTCCCGTACGGCGCCGTTCACCCTCACGAGCCCGACGGCGCCCGGGGTCGAGCGGACGTACACCGGCTGGGAGCAGCTGACCCGAGAGAACGTCGACGCGCGCGTCTTCTCCGGGATCCACACCCGGTCCGCCGACGAGGCGGGTGTCACGCTCGGCAAGGCGGTCGGCCTGCACGCCCTGCGCAACGCCGGCCGGCTCCTCGCGCCGCTGCGGTAAGGGGGGCGCGGCAGCGGGCTCTGTCTCACCGGTCGTTCGCGGTGCCCCCGGCGGCCACCGCGTCCGCGTCGGGGAGCCCGCTGCCCACCGGCGGCCCGGCCTTGCCCCGGTGGACGGCGGCGCAGGCCACGGTGACGGCCGCGCCGAGGACCGCCCAGGCGGCCAGGACGAGCATGGCCCCGGCCGCGTCGTTGCCCTTGAAGTACGCGATCGAGCGCGCGGCGTACGTCCCGGCGCCCGGCGGCAGGGCCGGCCCGATGGCCCTCCAGAACGGCGGCAGCAGCGGGTACGGGTAGGCGCCGCCCGCGCTCGGGTTGCCGAGGACGACCACCAGCAGGATCGCCAGGCCGATGCCGACCACGCCCGCCAGACCCTGGAAGGCCAGGGTGATCGCGCCGACCGCGAAGACGACCAGGGTGCCGAGCCCCCACAGGGCCGTGATGCCGCCGGGCAGCGCGCCGAGGACCGGTCCCGCGATCACCGTGCCGAGCAGTCCGGCGACGATCGCGTACGCGAGCAGCGCACCGAGCCGGATGACGGCGCGGGCGGAGTTCGCGGGCCGGGCGCCGGCGCTGATCGCGAGGATCGCGGCGCACAGGTAGCCGCCCACGCACCAGCCGACGACCAGGTAGAAGGAGCTCAGCGCGCGTGCGTCGCGTGCGGCCGTCGGGGCCACGTCGGTGACCCGGAGGGTGCGGCCCTGGGCGGCCTCGGCCCGGGTGACGACCGCTTCGAGGGCCTGCGAGAGCGAGGCCCCGCCGCCGCTCGCGACCAGCAGCCGGTCGGTCCTTCCGGCCGGGTCGATGATCAGCGCGCCGTCCACGTCCCGGTTCCTGATCCGCGCGAGCGCCGCCGCCTCGTCCGTGACCGCGCGGGGGGCGAGCGGCTCGCCGGGGAGGGCGCCGAGCTGTTTCACGGAGCGCGCGGTGACCGGCTCGGCCGGTGAGGTGACGGCGAGCGGGATCTCGCTCGGCTTCGGGTGGTGGAAGGCCCCGATGTACGAGGTGATGAAGGCGAGCTGGAGTGCCAGTACGCCCAGGACCAGCAGGGCTGCCCGGGTGGTCACGGCGTCCTTGACCTCGGCGAGGAATCCGGCGGGCGCGGCGTTGGTGGGCTGGGTCATGTCTCACACGCTCGGCGTACCGGGGGCGGGACGCAGCAGGGAAGGGCCGAATGGATGACGGCCGGGCGCGCACCGGTAGTCGAACATTTGTTTCGCACGGATATTCGATTTGCTCTATGGTGGAGAGGGGGAGACAGAAGGAGTGTCGGGGGAATCGAGCGGAGCAGGAGGCGGCGGGTGCCTGGTTTTACGCATCTGCACACCGTTTCGGGGTTCTCCGTGCGCTACGGATGCTCACACCCGGAACGTCTGGCGGAGCGTGCCGCCGAGCGGGGCATGGACGCCCTCGCCCTGACCGACCGGGACACCCTCGCGGGCGCGGTGCGGTTCGCGAAGGCGTGCGGGGCGGCCGGGATCCGGCCGTTGTTCGGCGTGGACCTGGCCGTGTCGCCTGCCGGGTCGCCTGCGGCGGGCTCGGCGGGTTCGGGCGGGCCCGGAACCGGTGCGGCCTCCTCCCGGCGGCGGACCCCCGTCAGGGGCGGGGCCTTCATCGACGAATCCGCCCCCCGCGCCGTGTTCCTCGCCCGGGACGGGGCGGCCGGATGGGCCGAGCTGTGCCGGATGGTCACCGCCGCCCACGCGGGCACCGGCGGCGGCCCGCCCTCCCTCGGGGAGGCCGCCTGGCCCGACGCCCCGGCGGGGGCCGGGGCCGATGCCCCGGCCGGTGCCTGTGCCGGAGCCCCGGGGGGCCGTCGGGCTGATGCTTCGGGGGGCCGCTGGGGCGACGCCTCGGCGGGTGCCTGGGCTGGAGCTCCGGGGGGTCGCCGGGCCGACGCCCCGGGGGGCCGTTGGGGCGACGCTTCGGCGGGGGCCGGGGTGTACGTACTGCTCGGGCCCGACTCCGAGGTGGGGCGGGCGCTCGCCGCCGGGCGGCCCGACCGGGCGGCGCGGCTGCTCGCGCCCTGGCGGGAGATCTACGGCGACGCCCTGCGCCTGGAGGCCGTCCACCACGGCCGCACCGGCACCGGCCCCGGCTCGCTGCGCCTGGCCGCCCGTACCGTCGGCTTCGCCGCCGAACAGGGTGTCCCGGCCGTGCTGACCAACGCCGTCCGGTATGCCGACCCCGGCCAGGGCCCGGTCGCCGACGTCCTCGACGCCGCCCGCCGGCTGGTCCCCATCGACCCCCGCAAGGGCCTGGGCAGCGGGGAGCGCTGGCTCAAGGACCCGGCCGCCATGGCCGAGGCCGCCGACCGGATCACCCAGGCGGCCGGCCTGCGCCCCGCCGACGCCCGCCGGCTGCTCGCGGAGACCCGGCGTACCGCCGAGGCCTGCGCGGTCGATCCCGAGGACGACCTCGGCATCGGCTCCGTGTACTTCCCCGAGGCCCACCTCGTCGGCGCCGCGCACCGCACCGCCCAGCGCGTGCTGGCCTCCCGCGCCTCCGCCGGCATGGTGCTGCGCGGCTACGGCGACGACCGCCGGTACTGGGAGCGGATGCACCAGGAGCTCGACGTCATCGCCTACCACGGATTCGCCTCGTACTTCCTGACGGTCGCTCAAGTGGTGGACGACATACGGGCGATGGGCATCCGGGTGGCCGCCCGCGGCTCCGGTGCCGGCTCGCTCGTCAACCACCTGCTCGGCATCGCCCACGCCGACCCCGTCGCGAACGGCCTGCTGATGGAGCGCTTCCTCTCCAAGCGCCGCCACGTGCTGCCCGACATCGACATCGACGTGGAGTCCGCCCGCAGGCTGGAGGTCTACCGGCGGATCATCGCCCGGTTCGGCCCCGAGCGCGTCGCCACCGTCTCCATGCCCGAGACCTACCGCGTCCGGCACGCCATCCGCGACGTGGGCGCCGCCCTGTCCATGGATCCGGCCGAGATCGACCGCCTCGCCAAGGCCTTCCCGCACATCCGGGCCCGCGACGCCCGCGCGGCACTGGAGGAGCTCCCCGAACTGCGCGACGTACGCGGGGAGGAGCACGGGCGGTTGTGGGAGCTCGTCGAGGCGCTGGACGGGCTCCCGCGCGGGACCGCCATGCATCCGTGCGGGGTGCTGCTCTCCGACGCCTCGCTGCTCGCCCGCACCCCCGTGGTGCCCACCAGCGGCGAGGGCTTCCCGATGTCCCAGTTCGACAAGGACGACGTGGAGGACCTCGGGCTGCTCAAACTCGACGTGCTGGGCGTACGGATGCAGTCCGCGATGGCGCACGCGGTCGCCGAACTCCGGCGGGCGACGGGCGAGAAGCTCGACCTCGACGACCCGGGGCAGGTGCCTCCGGACGACGAGGCCACGTACGAACTGATCCGCTCGGCCGAGACGCTGGGCTGCTTCCAGATCGAGTCCCCGGGCCAGCGCGACCTGGTGGGGCGGCTCCAGCCGGCCACCTTCCACGACCTGGTCGTCGACATCTCGCTGTTCCGGCCGGGGCCGGTGGCCGCCGACATGGTGCGGCCCTTCATCGAGGCCCGGCACGGGCGGGCCCCGGTCCGCTTCCCGCACCCGGACCTGGCGGAGGCGCTGCGCGAGACGTACGGGGTGGTGGTCTTCCACGAGCAGATCATCGAGATCGTGCACATCATGACCGACTGCGGCCGGGACGAGGCGGACCGGGTGCGGCGCGGCCTGTCCGACCCGGAGTCGCAGGGGCGGATCAAGGCCTGGTTCGCGGCGAGGGCGGCCGAACGCGGCTACCCGCCCGAGGTGATCGGCCGTACCTGGGAGATCGTGGAGGCCTTCGGCTCGTACGGATTCTGCAAGGCGCACGCGGTGGCCTTCGCCGTGCCCACCTACCAGTCGGCCTGGCTGAAGGCCCATCATCCGGCGGCCTTCTACGCCGGGCTGCTCACCCACGACCCGGGGATGTACCCCAAGCGGCTGCTGCTGGCGGACGCCCGGCGGCGGGGTGTGCCGGTGCTGCCGCTGGACGTGAACCGGTCGGCGGTCGCCCACCGCATCGAACTGGTGTCCGATCTACCTCCGGTGTGGGGGCTGCGGCTCGCCCTGGCCGACATCCACGGGATCAGCGAGGCGGAGGCGGGCCGGATCGAGGCCGGGCAGCCGTACGCCTCCCTGCGCGACTTCTGGGACCGGGCGCACCCGGGGCGGCCGGTCGCCGAACGCCTCGCCCAGGTGGGCGCGTTGGACGCGTTCGGCACCAACCGGCGTGACCTGCTGCTCCACTTGTCCGAGCTGCACGGCGCCCAGCGGGCGGCCGGCACCCGGGGGAGCGTCCAACTCCCGCTGGGCGGCGGGACGTCCACGGCCGCCGTCGGGCTGCCCGACCTGACCGACGCCGAGCGGCTCAGCGCCGAGCTCGGCGTCCTCGGCATGGACGCCTCGCGGCACCTGATGGGCGAGCACCACGCCTTCCTGGCCGAGCTGGGCGTGATCCCGGCGCGGCGGCTGCGGGATGCCGCGCACGGGCAGACGGTGCTGGTCGCGGGCGCCAAGGCGGCCACCCAGACCCCGCCGATCCGGTCCGGGAGGCGGGTCATCTTCACCACCCTGGACGACGGGACCGGACTGGTCGACCTGGCCTTCTTCGACGACAGCCATGAGCGGTGCGCGCACACCGTCTTCCACTCCTTCCTGCTGCTGGTCCGGGGCGTGGTGCAGCGGCGCGGCCCGCAGAGCCTGAGCGTGGTCGGCGCGGCGGCCTGGAACCTGGCGGAGCTGGTGGAACTGCGGGCCGCGGGCGGTGTGGACGCGGTCGCGGCCCGGCTGTCCGAGCCGGCGGGTGAGAGCGCTCCCGCCACGGGCGCCGGTGGCGGGAGCGGTGGCGGGAGCGGCGGCGGCACCGGCGGTGGGAGCGGCGGCGCGGCCGGCGGCCGCCGGATCCACCTGCCGACGGGCTACGAGATGAACCCGTGGGCCGACCTCCAGCCGGCCGGCGAGCGAGCCGCGACCGGCCGCAAGCTGTGGCACTCCAGCCCGGGGAGCGCGGGATGAGCACCGGCGTCCTGCACGTCCGGTGCGCCCCGGCCCTGCCCGAGGAGGGCTACCGCGCGGTGCTGGAGCTGCTGCGGGAGTTCTCCCCGCTCGTCCAGGCCCTGCCGCCCCGGGCCGCCATCGTCCAAGTCCGGGGTGCCCAGCGGTACTTCGGCGTGGACGCCGAGCGCATCGCGGAGGTGGTGCGGCTGCGCGCGGTGGCCCGGCTGGGTACGGACGTCCGGATCGGGGTCGCCGGGACCTGGGCGGTCGCGGCGATGGCCTCCGCACGGATCCCGGGGCCGGGCGGCATCCTGACCGTCCCCGACGACGCGGCGGCGGTGGCGGGATTCCTCGGACCGCTGCCGGTGGAGGCGCTGTACGGCCTCGGCTCCCGCCAGGCCGAGGCGCTGCGCCGGTACGGGCTGCACACGGTCGGGGCACTGGCCGAGGTCCCGCCCGGGGTCGTCGAGCGGATCCTGGGCCGCCGGGCCGGCCGACTGGTCGCGGAGCGCGCCCGGGGGATCGACCCGCGCCCGGTCACCCCGAGGGACCTGCCCTCCTCGGCCGCCGTCCGGAGCCGGTTCACCCGCGAGGAGCTGGACGGCCCGCACGCCCGGGCCGAGCTGCTCGGCCTGGTGGTCCGCCTCGGCGCGACCCTGCGCGGCCGCCGCCAGGCCGCCCGGGCCCTGACCCTGACCCTGCAGTTCGCGGGCGGCACCCGCTGGGAGAAGACCCGGCGGCTGGTGGAGCCGTCCGCCCACGACGAGGACCTCCGCACCCTGGCGTACCGCCTGATGGACGCGGCCGGCCTGCAGCGGGCCCGGCTGACCGGCATGGTGCTCCGCGCGGAGGACCTGACCGGCGCCGAACGGGCGGCCCGGCAGCTCTCGCTGGACCCGGTCCGTGAATCCCGCCTGACGGTGGAGGCGGCCATCGACCGCGCCAACGCCCGCTTCGGCCCTGGCACGGTCCGCCCGGCCGCCACCTTCGGCAGGGCCTCGTAGCACCTTTCGGGGCCGGGGCGGGGGCAGTTGGGGACGACACGTCAGTTTTTTACCGACGCGTAACTTCCAAGTTTTGCTACCCGCCCGTAATTTAGCCACAGCAGCACCCCTTGTGATCCGGATCACGGGATGAACCCCCACGCATGCCCTGACCGCAAGGAGATCACTCGATGCTGCCTTGGCGACGCCTGCTCCGCCCGCTGGCCGTCCTCACCCTCACCGCAGCCGCGCTCGTCGCCCCCACCGGCGCAGCGCAGGCCGCTTCCGCACCGAGCACCGGCTGGAACAACTGGTCCTGCAAACCGTCAGCCGCCCATCCCCGCCCCGTCGTTCTCGTGCACGGCACCTTCGGGAACTCCGTGGACAACTGGCTCGGACTCGCGCCGTACCTCGTCCACCGCGGGTACTGCGTCTACTCCCTCGACTACGGCCAACTGCCCGGTGTGCCCTTCTTCAACGGGCTCGGGCCCGTCGACAAGTCGGCCGGTCAGCTCGACGTCTTCGTCGACAAGGTGCTGGCGTCCACCGGAGCCGCGAAGACCGACATCATCGGCCACTCCCAGGGCGGCATGATGCCGCACTACTACCTCAAGTTCCTCGGCGGCGCCCCCAAGGTCAACGCGCTGATCGGGCTCGCCCCCGACAACCACGGGACCACCCTGAACGGACTCACCCAACTGCTCCCGTACTTCCCCGGCGCGGAGGACCTGATCAGCTCGGCGACCCCGGGCCTGGCCGACCAGATCGCCGGATCCCCCTTCCTCACCAAGCTGAACGCGGGCGGCGACACCGTCCCCGGGGTGAAGTACACGGTGATCGCGACCAAGTACGACGAGGTGGTCACCCCCTACCGGAGCGGGTTCCTCGACGGGCCGAACGTACACAATGTCGTCCTCCAGGACCTCTGCTTCCTGGACCTCTCCGAGCACGTAGCCATCGGCCTCACCGACCGGATCGCCTGGCACGAGGCGCTCAACGCCCTCGACCCGGCCCACGCCGAACAGACCACCTGCGCCTCGGTCTTCGACTGAGACCGCGGCGCGGCGGCCCGCTCGCGCGGGGGAAAGCCGGGGTCAGAAGCTGTGGCGGCTCCTCGCCGCGCGGCGGCGGGCGAGGGCGAACAGCACGGCCGCACCGACACCCAGGGCGCCGGCCCCGGCGATCGCGATCGCCGGGGTGGCGCTGTCGCCGCCCGTCTCCGCGAGGTTGCCGCCGGCGGGGGACTGCGACGTCACCGGGGAGGGCGCGCTCTCGCCGTTCGTCTTCGGGTCGTTGTCGCCGTGGCCGTTGTGCTCCACGGAGGACTTGCCCGCGCCGGCGGCGATCTGCCGGTCCGTCGGGGCCTGGGCGCTCGGCTTGGCACCGGGCTTGTCGCCGGGCTTCGCGCTCGGCTTGGTCTCCGTACCACCGGTGGCGGTGCCGGTGCCCGCACCCGCACCCGTGCCGGTGCCCGCGCCGCCACCGCTCTCCTGGCCGAACACCACGTCCGAGCAGGTGTAGAAGGCCTCCGGGCTGTCCGAGCGCTGCCAGATGCTGTAGATCAGGTGGCGTCCGCTCTTGCCGGGGACCGTCCCGGTGAAGACGTAGTCCCCGTTCCGCATCTCCGGGTCGGTGGCCTCGGCGAAAGGCGCGGGCTCCAGGTCCGACCACTTCAGCGGCTTCGCCGGGTCGTACCCGTCCTTGGTGATGTACAGCTCGAAGGAGCCCTTGTGCGGGGCGGTGCCCTTGTAGCGGAACGTGTGCGATCCGGCCGTCATCCGGCTCGCGGGCCAGTCGGCGCGCGGCAGGTCCAGGCCCTGGTACTTGTCGTTGCCGGCTGAGCACAGCTGGCCGTTCGGGATCAACGCCCGGTGGTTCCCGGCCGCGTTGGCGATGTTCACGGCGTTCCAGTCGTAGAACGCCTGCGCCCCGCTCGCCTTCACCGCAGCCTTGCACGCCGCCGACTTGGGGGCCTCCGGACCCTCCGCGTAGCACGCCGCCACCCGGCTGACCGGGTCCGTCATCGAACCGTGGGCGGCCGCCGGGGCGGCGCCGTACGAGGCCACCGCGAGCGGGGCGAGGACGACGGCGGCGATACGGGTCACGGTGTGGCGTGCGGGCATGGGTGGATCTCCTTCGGGCATGGCGAAGCCGGCGGCACAAGTCCTGGGGCGCGCCAACGGAGTCGGGCTGTGCGGCGCCGGCCCCCCGTGGGTTCCCGGCGCCGCCTCAGGCCCTCCCTGGCCCGCCCAAACTAACCGCCCCACCCCCACCCCCGACCGCATTCCCGCCCCAGAACCAGATCCTTAGGCTCCGTTTAAGGCAGCGGTAAGCACCCCCTCAGGAACGACGCCCCCACCGGCCTTGTGGCCCAGGCCTTCAACCCCTCAACCGTCCGTAGAAGTCCAAGAGAATCCGCTCCGCGCCGAGCCCGATGGCTCCCCATCTGGCTCCCCAGGAGGTGCCCGGTCTTCCATGCCGCCGGCAGTCTGGCCTGCCCGAGATTCTGGCGGCAGCGCGTTTCGGCTTGTTGCGCAGGAAGTCATGTCTGCCTCAGCCCGCCAGTCAGACACTCAACAGACCCCCGCTCCAACCATGGTCTGAGGGGCTGTCATTGGTCATTGCCGGCGACCACCGGCAACCCTCCGACGGGCCACAGACGGCCCAGGCCTGTCCCGAACGCGACTTCCGACGGCGGTCGGCACACGGCTCCGGAGGCCCCGTGCGTCTCACGCGTTTCGCCAGCTCAGGGGACCAGAGGCCGGTCGAGCGGTTGTGTCCGTCCACGGATAGGCCGTGGCCTTGGGATGATGATCCCGGTCACCCGCTTGGCTTCGCTTTGCCGTGAGGACCGCCCCCGGCTTCGTTGCTCGGCTGAGGGGGACGTATGCGGGCAACACCTCGGGACACACCAGATCACAGACCAATTCCCCGAATCACTCGGTCCCTTGGATAGACGGCGGCCATGATGACTTAGGGCTGTGATGGCCCGCGCCACTCCGGAACTGGTACGACCATCCGGCGCACCGGCGCACCGGCGCGACCTTCGGACGGAGGGGCTGCTTGTGGCTGACTCGATTGAGGATTGGTACGCCCAGTACGACCTACCGGGAGGCGACCTCACGAGGGCCCCGAACTACTACTACAGCGAAGATGACGACCCCGCCCGTACCCCAGCAGGAGGGTCACTCATCTACGGCACGCCCAAGCCGTACCGGGAAGACCCCCTCGACTGCGCTGCTTGTGGACACACGCATCCCGAGAACCTTGACGAACAAGGTCGCTGCCCCTTCTGCCGCTAACGACGAGACGTGCGCATCTCGAAGATGCTCACCCGCAGGAAATCGCCGTTTGCCCCACACGGATCGGCCAGGGCTACCACGATGTACGAACCACCGTGAGAGGCCACACATGACTACTCTTGCCAAGGGCGGCAACACACTCTTGTCCGCGGCGGTATGCCGCGTCACCGTCACCTCGCCGACAACGGGCATCGATGTCTCTGCTGTTCTGCTCGGGCCTGAAGGCAAGGTACGGAGCGATGACGATCTGGTCTTCTACAACCACTCATCGCAGAACGGGATCGAACTAGAGGGTCAGACGATTGTGGCAAATCTTGCCGCCGTACCCACGACGGTCGACCGCATCGCGGTCGTCGCCAGCATCGACCCAGAACTACGAGCCATTCACTTCGACGAGAGGAATACCCCCCAAGCCGTCATCGAGTGCGGAAGCATGCGGATCACCTTTGCGCCGCCGCCGCTCATGCACAGGGAGACGGTGACCATCCTCGTCGAGCTCTACCGACGCGCAGGTGACTGGAAGGCGAGAGCCGTCGGCCAGGGATGGGATACGGGGCTGGCGGGGCTGGCCTCCGACTTCGGCATCGTTGTGGATGACCCAGGACCGGCCGTGCTACCGGCCTCATCTACGACGCTCCCCACACGGACACGACACGCGCTCACTTCGCCACCGCCTCCCGCGTTCGAGCCACACGTTTCACCGGCGACGACATCGGTCCTGCCGCAGGCACCAGTCCGCCCCCTTGTCCCGCTGGGCACGGTCGCCCTCACCAAGGCTGGCCGGGCGACCATCAACATGCGCAAGGACGACCCGACCCTCACCGTGACTGCCACGCTTGAGTGGAACGGCGGAAGCGCGGCCCGACGCCAGGCCGGTGCCGACCTTGACCTGTACGCCCTCTACGTACCAGGAAGCCTGGTCACTCCGGCTGGCGAGCGGCCGAGTAAGTACGACCAGGTTGTCTATTACCGACAACTCGGATCCGCCATTGCGCCGCCCTATATCGCTTTGGACGGGGCTCCCGTGTGCCCGGCCGCGAGACGATCGCCATTTGCCGTCCAGACCTCCAGGGCTATGTTCTCTTGTGTGCCTACAGTGCGGTGGAGAACGGGACCGGTTCGTTCAAGTCCTACGGTGCCAGAGCGGTCGTCACCGACGGGCGAGGCTCCACCGTAACGGTGCCACTCTTCAACAATCGCAACCTGTCCTACTGGGTCGCCATTGCCTTGATTGACTTCACCGTCCCCGGTGGCGTCCAAATCCGCCATGCAGAGAAGTACAGCGGCAACCATGTCGAAGCCCGCCCGACGTTGTACTCGAATGGGAATTTCCGAATGAGCACCGGGAAAATCGAGTTCAAAACAAGATAGCCGGCGGCAGGCGCATTTCTTTCGCAGCCGAAAGCTCTGAGTTTGGGAATCACCGATCTTGAAGGCCCTGCAACCCCTGTGACCTGTGGAAGCAGATGTAGGAGGCAGGGCTTTCGCGTTGTTCAGCGCCCGGTGCTGTCCGCGGTTATCCGCCTTACCTGGCGCGCATCTGGCACGTTGAGCACCTCAGGTCGCCGCGGCTGGGGTGCGGGTGCTGGGCCCCGAGCTGCTCCCGACATTAATAATGCTGCATCACGCGACTGATGCAGCATTGGCGGAGGAGCCAGCGTAGGCCGACGGCAAGCGGCTACGACTGCTTGGTGTCATAGCTGAGGCGGGTGACCTTCCCGTTGCCCGCCTCGTCGCGCTGGGCGCCCATGGCCATGCCGGTGAGCCAGTCACCACCGCTGGTCTGCAACTTGAAGGTGAACCTGTAGTCCTGACGGGTCCCGACCGGCTGCTCCTCGACGCGAACCACCTTGAGGGTGGAGGCGATGATCGTGTTGTCCCGGGTGAGGGACTTGAAGAACGCGTCCTTCTCCGCCGGCGTGAGTTTGCCCGGGTAGGTCACGGCCGTGCCCTCGTTGTCGCGCTTGTCCCAGCCCGGCTCGCTCGTACTGCGCGGCGTGTAGATGAAGGTCTGGGTCCAGTAGGTCGCGTCGTCCGACATCCAGGTCCGGTACGTACCGTCCTGCGGGGTGCGCAGGGCCTCCAGGAGGTGGACGACCTGTATGCGCCCGGGGGCTTTCGCGTACAGGTCGGCCGACGGAGACGGCGAGGACGGCGACGCTGCGTCATGGGAGCTGGACTTGGCTTTGTCGCCGGGTTCCGTCTCCGTACAGCCGGTAAGTGCCAGTGAGGCCGCCATCAGAACGATCGCCGCAACCTTTGATCGCGTCGGCATCAGCACGCTGTCTCCGTCCTTGCTACGCAGCATTAGGTCCATACGGGGCAATCCTTTGCGATCTTATGCTCAAAGACATGCATGTTCCGGCAGTTTGCCTCGATCGGAGATCACCGCACGCCAGCCGCTCCCCACGCCGCGACAGGGCCCCTGACCGACTTTTCCGGTCGAGGGCCCTGTGCTGTCAGCCTTCTGATCCGTAGCTCTAGCAAGATTGGTCAGCCACGGTCATACCGGCCGCTTCGAAGCCCCGGGGAGGCGCTACCGGACGGTGACGGCTGCTGTGGTTGCGGTACTCGACTGCTGTACGCCTACACCGAGCGCACCCCAGCGCACTCCAAAGCTGCGATGGCCGTCCGACGGTTGCCCGGGTCCGAATCTTCAGTCGTGTGCGATCCCGAGGGCCTGGGCCACCGCATCGGGGTCGTCCTTGTCGACGGCATGCCGCACCCACGCGAGAAGCGGACCCCGGTCAGTGATCAGAATCGCCAGCTCCCGATGCCCATCGCCGTCCGGACCATGGTGCGCCCGCTTCACAGACGCCTCGTCGAGGATGCGATTGATCTCGCGTGTGCAGTGCGCCAGATCCTCATCATGGGAGTCGGTTGGTGCGCGAGTGGTGAGGAACGCGCTGGCTCTGCCACGACTGTTCGCGTCGACGACAACACAGTCGTACGTCGAACTTTTGAAGCACACGATCGTGCCTTTATCGGTGACAGTGAATTCCCTCTCGACTGGCCTGGCCATCCCTCATCTCCTCTTGCGTGAAGTTGCTGTCCTGGGCCGATGGCTCATGAGTAATCTTCAGCCTCGCGTGTGGCCTCGTGGCACGCCATCCAAGAGCGCCCATCCGACTGCCCTGGTCACAGCTGGAACGCTTGAACGCACTCGCGGTCGTCGGAGCGGCTTTCGCCGTGTCCTGCCCCGGCTGCGGTCGAGCAGGTCGAGCCGAGTGGCTGGCCCAGCCACAACCTGCCCCGCTGTCATCCCCACCACAAACCGGCCCGCACCCGCACGACCGGCCCCCGTCATCCCGGAGCCTGAGCGCCCCCGCCGGAGGAAAGGGCTCTGACCCGTTGATGCCGTGGCCCTTGGTCCGGTACAAGCGTCCGGGGCACCTCCCAGCCGCGCCAACAGACCTGGCAAACAGGCAACACGCTTCAAGGTGGTGAGCGGGTATCGGTCTTGCTCGACACGGGGCCCAGGCCGGGGAGGTTGCTCAAGGCGTGGAGCCGACCGCCCCAGCCACAAAGGGGTTCTCCCGCCCATCAACCCGAGCCGTAGGCGTGCGGACGGCGGCCGGGCTGGAGCGGGGCGCAGACAGGAGCGCAGGCCCGGGCGCCGGGCCGCGCGCGCCGCGCCTGCGCGGCGGGTGCCTTGGTTGAGAGGGGAAACTTCTACCAGCGGAGGCAGCGACGGTTTTCAAGACGGGTCCGCTTGCAGTTCCTATACAGGGCCTGACCTGCACAGGAAGCCCCGAGGGCGGTCCCTTCCATCAACCCTGGCCCGCACATGGCCCAGAGGGTGCCGTGCGGGCTGGAGCGTGGGGGTCGTAGGCCCGGAGTGTCTGGGAGCGAGGGGGGCGTGGCTGGGATCGGCGCTAGGGACAACCGGGTGCCTGGCTGGCGTCTTCCAGGGCGAGGAGCAGTGCGCGGCGCATCATGCGGTCAAGGTCCTCGGCGACGGCGGCCAAGTCGCGCGTGGCGCTCCCGTCGAGCCGCCGGAGGGGCGCAGTGCGGTGCTGGTCACCGTGTACTTCCGTGTTGCGCCACTGGTAGACAGCGAGGATCAGTGCCTCGATGTTCGCCCTGGTCGGCGTACCGAGTGCGGGGTCTCCTGTCAGCTTTCCGGCGGCGCCGGACGCGAGAGGCCTGGCCTTTTGAGGGCCGCTGTGGCCGGGGCGCTTGATGAACAGCGCCTCACCTGCCGTAACCAGGTTGAGGATTCTGTCCTGGACGAGACCTCGGGAGCCAGCGAGGACGACCTGTCGTGTGGCGGTGGACAGTGGACGGTCGGCAATGACGGCCGGGTGGGTAAGGTGCTGGTACGTGGTGCGGACCCGGTCGAGCGTCTCCTGGCCAGCCAGGACGGTCGGGCGGGACGGATCGGTTGGCCCGATCGGGGTGAGCGCCGCGGAGTAGCCCTGTCCGAGCGAATCGGTACGGATGCCGTAGCTGGTGGTGGTCGAGCCCCCGCAGATCAGGCGGATCGCGGCAAGCACCGCGGGAATCTCATCGGCGTAGGTCGGGAGCGGTGGAGCGGCAGGTGGCGTAGTGAGGTCGGTGTCGCCTGTCTGGAGCGGATGGGTGTGCTCGACGGTCAAAGCCCATTGGTTGAATCGGGAGACCAGCATCATCGTGGTGGTCATGTACTGGTCGATGGGGATGGCCGCACGCTGGACCGCAAGCGATATCTCAATGTCGGTCATCCTGCGCAGCACGACGCCCGCGGTGATCTGCTGGCCCTCGACGCTCTGGTCCCCGTCGAACCCGAGCAGGGGGGCAAAGTCGGTGAAAGTGACCGTTCCGGCGGCCAGAACAGCCTCAAGGCGCCTATATGCCGCATCGAAGGTCTCCTGTTCGAAGTCCCAGGAGCCATTGGCCATCACCAGGTCGTGCACCAGGGATCGAACCAGCTCAGCAAGTTCCCGTCGCCGGCCGGAGAAGTGGGTTCCAACCATGGTGTCGACACGGGATGCCAGGACGGGATGGTTCTGGATGACCGCGCGCAGCTGGCGCATTTCTTCCAGGTTTTCCACGTCTCTCCACCAAACTTCGAGGGCGAGCTTCCAGAACACCAGGAGGATGACGCAAGCGGTGAGGGAGGCCGCGCCCATGAGGGCGAAGCGCCGGCGGGCGCGCCGACGCCGTCCGATGAGTGCCACGACGAGCCCGACAGAGGGCGCGACCACCACGCCGCCCATACCCGCCCACAGCAGCACTCTGGTGACCCCTTCCCACAAGGGATCACGGTCGCGCGACTGGACGCCGATGAGCATGGAAAGCGCGAACGTCAAGGGAGAGGCCATCCACCACAGCGAAACCCAGGTGAGGGTGGATGCCTGAGTACGTCACGGTTGCGATGCCTAAGTCGAGAGCGGCGCTGCCCGGCGTTCTCGTGAGTCAACACCGTCACCTTGATCACTCGTTGGTGTTGGTGGTGCGAGCCCGCTGCATGGTGACCTTTCGATGCGCCCGAGCCGACCGGGCTCCCGTATAGACCGAGGCCCGTGGGGTGAGCTGGTGCCACGAACGGCTACTGAGGTGGCGGACCGACCCTCGCGTCGAGTCCTGGGGTTAGGTCGCTGCGTGGTCCCGCATGAGCTCGTGACCAGTACAAACACCCGATTGCTGGGAGGGGAAAGACCTTGATCTACTGCGGCATCGACTGGGCGGAACGCACTCACGACGTCGCCCTGGTCGACGACAGCGGCCAGTTATCGGCCAAGCGGCACATCACCGATGACGCCGTCGGCTACAAGATCCTGCTGGATTTACTCGCTGAGTACGGCGACACGGAGGAATCCCCGATCCCGGTCGCGATCGAGACATCCCGCGGCTTACTCGTGGCGGTGCTGCGGACCGGCAAGCGCCAGGTGTTCGCGATCAACCCGATGGCCGCCGCCCGCTACCGCGACCGGCACTCCGTCTCCCGCAAGAAGTCCGACCCGGGCGACGCCCTGGTCCTGGCCAACGTGCTGCGGACCGACATGCACGCCCACCGGCCGCTTCCCCAGGACAGCGACCTGGCCCGAGCCGTCGCCGTCCTCGCCCGCGCTCAGCAGGACGCGACCTGGAACCGCCAGCAGATCTCCAACCAGCTCCGATCCCTGCTGCGCGAGTACTACCCGGCCGCCCTCGCAGCCTTCGAACCCTGGAAGAACGGACTCTGCCGACCCGAGGCCCACCAGCTCCTCAAGCTGGCCCCGACGCCAGCCAAGGCCGCTCGGCGCACCCGTACGCAGTTGCAGGCCGCGCTCAAGCGGGCCGGTCGACAGCGGGGTATTGCCGCCGAGGCCGAGCGGCTCCGCGAGGTCTTCCGGGCTGATTGGGCCCAGCAGCCGCTGCTGGTCGAGGACGCACTCGGTAAGCAGATGCTCGCCCTCCTGGTCCAGCTGGAGGCCGCCTGCACGGCCGCCGACAACCTCGCCGAGGCAGTCGAAGAAGCGTTCCCTCAGCACCCGGACGCTGAGATTATTCTCAGCTTCCCCGGCCTCGGCACCCAGCTCGGCGCCCGGGTGCTCGCTGAGATCGGCGACGACCGGCAACGGTTCGCCGACGCCCGCGGGCTGAAGGCATACGCCGGCGCGTCGCCCATCACCCGAGCTTCTGGCAAGAAGTCGAGCATCACCCGCCGCTGGGTGAAGAACGACCGACTCAATCACGCCGGTTACCTCTGGGCGTTCTCCGCGATCACCGCCTCGCCCGGTGCCAAAGCCCACAACCGGCGACGACGCGACAATCACGCGGACTGGCACGCAGCCGCCCAGCGCAACCTCTTCAACCGCATGATCGGCCAGCCCTACCACTGCCTCCAGCAGGACCAGCGATACGACGAGGCCCTTGCCTTCCCAGCTCCGCCGGACGAGGTGGGCACTGCGGCCGCCTGACCAGAGACCGCCTAATGGCCTGAGGACCGCACCCAGGGAGCGAAGCGCTGATCGGGGCCCGCATCCTCGCGCCAGTACCGCAGGACGGTTTCCTGGACGATGTCGAGCCGCTCTGCGGCGATGAGGCACGAGACCGGCTCCTGCCCGCCTGCGTCGGCCTCGAAGGCGACCACGACGGGCGGCTTCGCGCCGAGCTGACGAGCTACCTTCAGGAGCTCGTCCGGCGTAGGTGCGCGGAAGGCCGGATCGTGAAAGGTGGACGGGCAGCTGGCGAAGACCGGATCGCCGAAGACCAGTTCCAGGCCGTGGTGGTAGGCAAGGTCGTGGCCAGCGGCGAGCCTGAGCTGTCCGCCGTCCCAGGCGACGACGTCCCAGTCCCACCAGGACCCTTCAGGGAGCTGGATCGCGGCATGCGCTCCTTCGCCATCCACCCGCAACCCCCTCATCCCGTTCGAACAGATCGAAAGGCTACACAGCGGTCATGAGCGGGTGACTTGACGAGCTAGGACCCTGAGGTGTCTCGACTGGAGCGGCGTTGTTGGAGGACATTTTCGAAGCGTACGGCGCCGGTCAGGTGAGCAGGGCGGTGAGGCCGGACTCCGTTCGGGCCTGGGCGGCCAGGCCGTCCAGGGCGCGGACGGCCTCGGTCGCGGCGGCCGGGTCGGCTTCGGCGAGGCCGCTGGCGGCGAACTCGTCCTCGTCGAGGCGGAGTACGGTGGCGCCGTCCGCCGAGACCCAGAGGTCGAGGTCCAGGTCCTCCACGAGGACGTCGCCGTCGCTCACCACGGCCGGGCGCGTGACATCGCAGTACCAGCCCTTGAGGACGCCCTCGCCGGTCCGGACCTCCTTGATCGCGTACCAGCGGCTCCGCCAGAAGTGCTCGGTGAACACGTCGCCCGGCTCGAAGCGCACGAAGCCGAAGTCCCGTACGCCGTCGGCGGCCCAGGGGGCGCGCACGGAGATCCGGTCGCCGGTGTCGGCGACCAGCGTGGCCGGGTAGCGGATCTTGGTGCGGCCGGCCTTGGTGAGGGTGACGGTCAGCCGGGTGGTCATCGCGTGGTCTCCAGTTTCTTCGCGTAGCGCGTCTCGGTCGCGCAGATCTCGTATCCGAACCATCTGTTGACGGCGAGCATCGGCTCGTTCCCGGCGTCGTTGCCGGTGAAGGCCTCCGTGCAGCCGGCCGCGAGGGCCCGGTGGAGGGAGTCGGTCTTGGCGAGCTTGGCCAGGCCGCGGCCCCGGTGGGCGCGCAGGGTGCCGGTCATGGCCGAGCCGTAGCGGCCCGCGCCGTCGGTGCAGGCGGCCGTGAAGGCGGCCACGGCGCCGTCGACGAGGACGACCGTGGTCAGCCGCTTGTCGAGCAGCGGGTCGTGCCAGACGGTCCGCAGCCAGTCCTCGTAGTCGTCGAGGTCCACCGGGAGGTCGCCCGGTTCGTCGGCCGACACCTCGGCGTCGGCCTCGTAGAGCGGGTGCGGGTCGCCGGAGAAGTCGGAGCCGGGGCGGAGCTCGACCCCGGCGGGCAGGGTGTCCGGGTACGGGGGCAGCGTGCCCGAGGCCAGGTCCAGGCGCAGGAAGTGCGCGGAGCGGCTGGGGCGGTAGCCGTGCCGCTCGGCGAAGGCGCGGTGGCCCGGCTCGTCCAGCACCCAGGCGTACACGTCCAGCGCGCCCTCGGCGGCCAGGTACTCCTCGGCCGCGCGCAGCAGGGCCGTCCCGGCGCCGAGGCCGCGGTGGGCGGGGTCCACGTACGCGTTGACGTACGAGTGGCCGGGCTCGGGGCTGTCGTAGGCGAGGCCCACCTGGGCGGTGCCGATGGCGAGGCCATGCTCGTTCTCGGCGACGAGGAGGCGGTGGCGCGCGGCCGGGTTGGCGGATTCGGCCTCGAAGGCCACCCCGGCGGTGGTGGTGATCAGGAAGGGCAGGGCGGCGCGGCGCACCCGTACGACGGACGCGGCGTCCCCGGGGTCGCCGGGACGGAGGTCGCGGATCGTTGCGGTCATGTGAGCGACCGTAGAGGCGGGGACGGGCGGGACGCCTGCGAATTTCGCGGGAGATGGGGAAGAATCAGCCGCGTGACCTCGACGAACCTGAAGATCCGGATTGACGGCTCGGCCGGCGCCGCCGCCCCGTACGAGCAGCTGCGCGCGCAGATCGCGGACGCGGCGCGGGCGGGGCGGCTGCCGGTGGGGTACAAGCTCCCGACGGTGCGGGGGCTCGCGGAGGAGCTGGGGCTGGCGGCGAACACGGTCGCGAAGGCGTACCGGGCGCTGGAGGGCGACGGGGTGATCGAGACGCGGGGGCGCAACGGCACCTTCGTCGCGGCGGCGGGGGACTCGGCCTCACGGGAGGCGGCCGCGGCCGCGCAGGCCTACGCGGAGCGGGCGCGGCGGCTGGGCCTGACCTTCGACGAGGCGACGGCGGCCGCGCTCGACGCCCTGCGCGCGCGGTACGGCGAGTAGTCCCCTGGTCAGGGGCGGGCGCCTCCCGAGTGGCGCCTCCCGGATGGCGCCTCGCGAGTGGCGCTCGCGAGTGGCGCCTCCCGGGTCAGGGCTTGTGCGGCTGGAGCCGCGCCTGGAGGTGGTGCCGCATCGGCTGTCCCATCGCCGCCATGTCCTGCGTGATCGTCAGCTCTCCGTCCTGGAAGGCGTACCGGCGCCGCATGGCGGTCACCTCCTTGGCCCGGGGCGTGCGCGCCACGGTGTCGGTCGCCATCTCGATCTCCGTCCCGGACACCTGGCCGACGTACGTCTCCACGATTCCGGTGGGGTGCGCGAGGACGACCTCCAGCGAGGCGTCCGGCATGATCCGCCACCACCCGCTCTCCCGGCCCGACGGGCGCAGCGCCGTCCCGGACTCGTCGATCAGCCACGCGCGCGATTCGTAGCGCAGGAACGGCCTACCGTCGTGGCTGAAAGTGATCTCCTGCTCGTACCGGAATCCCTGCTCCAGGGTCGGATACTCGCCGCGTCCGCGGCCGTGCCAGCGCCCCAGGAGGGGCAGCACCGGCCGCAGCTGCGGGTGCGGTTCGGGGCCCTCGCCGAGGATGTGGCTGTCGGGGTACGGATTCTCCTGCGCCGGCTCGGGCACGGTGCGCTCTCCTGTTCGGTATGCCCCCCGGGGGCGGTGGTGGGGGGCGGTGGTCGCGGTCGACGGGGGCCTTCGGCCGTGGCCCATTGTCGTCGGCGCCCGGCCCGGCCCGCGCGCTCCCCGCGCCCCCGCGCGCGCCGTCGCCTTCGCGCCACCGCCTACAGGTACAGCCCCGCCTCCGCGCCGTGCTGCCCCTGCGGAGGCAGCAGCGCCGCCGGGCCCGTACCGCGCCGCAGGGCGAAGAGTTCGGCCAGGGTCGCGCCCTCGCGGGACACCCCCTCGTCCGTACCCAGCCAGTCCACCGCCTCGCCGTGGGTCAGCCGGCCCACCTCGATGCGGGCCAGGCAGCGGCCGGGGCGGACCACCGCCGGGTGCAGCCGTTCCAGGTCCTCGTTGGTCGTGACCCCGACCAGGACGTTGCGGCCCTGGCCCAGCAGTCCGTCCGTCAGGTTGAGCAGCCGGGACAGCGCCTGGCCGGCCGTGTGGCGGGCCTCGCCGCGGATCAGCTCGTCGCAGTCCTCCAGGAGCAGCAGCCGCCACCGTCCCTTGGCCGTGCCCTCGTCCTCGCCGATCGCGATGTCCATCAGGTAGCCCACGTCGTTGAACAGCCGCTCCGGGTCCAGCACGCAGTCCACCTGGCACCAGTCCCGCCACGACCGCGCCAGCGTGCGCAGGGCGGAGGTCTTCCCCGTCCCCGGAGGCCCGTGCAGCAACAGCAGCCGGCCCGCGATGTCGTCCGGGGTGACCTTCATCAGCCGGTCCATCGCCCCGGCCACCGGCGCGGTGTAGTTGGGCCGGACCTCCGCCCAGGTGCCGGCCGCGATCTGCCGGGTCGTCCGGTACGGGCCGCGGCGCGGGGAGACGTACCAGAACCCCATCGTGACGTTCTCCGGCTGCGGTTCGGGCTCGTCCTGCGCCCCCTCCGTGGCCTTGCCGAGCACGTCGGCGGCGAGTTCGTCGCTGACCGCCGTCACCGTGACGTCCGCGCCCCGGCTCCAGCGCGAGACGAGCATCGTCCAGCCCTCGCCCTCGGCGAGCGTGGCGCTCCGGTCGCTGTCGCGCGCCGAGCGCAGCACGGTCGCTTCGGGCGGCAGCAGGGTCGCCTCCGCCTTCACCCGCTCGATCGTCACGCTGTGCGAGTACGGCTGCTCGCCGGACGCGAACCGGCCGAGGAACAGCGCGTCGACGACATCCGACGGTGAATCGCTGTCGTCGACGTTGAGCCGGATCGGCAGCGCGTGGTGTGGATCGTCTGCGGTGGCTGACATGGCGCCCATGATCCGGCACGAACTGCCCCCATGCACCCGTGTTTCGCTGGATCGGGTGCCCAAGTTCCCTCTTCAAACACCCCGGGAGTGAAGATTCGGGCCATAACTCTGCCCCGAACATTCTTGGCATGAACACTTCCAGCCAAGCGCGGCTGCTTGTACCACGGACTCAGGAGTAACCCCCACAAGGAGCCGTACACATGAGCAAGAAGATTCCGCGCCTCGCTGCCCTGACCTCCTCCCTCTTACTCGCCGCGGGCGCCGCCCTGTTCGGCGCCGGCCAGGCCTCCGCCGCCGCCCAGGCCGACTTCGGCTACGTCGCCCTCGGCGACTCGTACTCCTCCGGCGTCGGCGCCGGCAACTACGACAGCGGGAGCGGCGACTGCAAGCGCACCAGCCGCGCCTACCCGGCCCTGTGGGCCGCCGCGCACTCCCCGCAGACGTTCTCCTTCACCGCCTGCTCGGGTGCCCGTACGGGTGATGTGCTCGCCGGCCAGCTCGGCCCGCTGAACTCCGGCACCGACCTGGTCAGCATCACCGTCGGCGGCAACGACGCGGGATTCTCTGACGTCATGACGACCTGTGTGCTCCAGTCCGAATCCACCTGCGTAAGCCGCGTCAACCAGGCCAAGGCCTACGTGGACTCCACCCTGCCCGGCAAGCTCGACCAGGTCTACGCCGCCATCGACAGCCGCTCGCCCAACGCCCGGGTCGTCGTCGTCGGCTACCCCCGGTTCTACAAGCTGAACGGCACCTGCGTCGCCGGGCTGACCGAGGGTGAGCGCTCCGCCATCAACGGTGCCGCCGACTATCTGAACGCCGCCATCGCCAAACGGGCCGCCGACCACGGGTTCACCTTCGCCTCGGTCGCCGGTGCCTTCACCGGCCACGAGATCTGCTCCGGCAGCGCGTGGCTGCACAGCGTCAACTGGCTCAACATCGGGGAGTCGTACCACCCCACCGCCGCCGGACAGTCCGGCGGATACCTGCCGGTGTTCACCAACGCGGCCTGACCCAGGTCCGGGAGGCGGAGCGGCGGAGCCGCGGAGCGGCCTAAGCGCCGAACGGCCTAAGCGCCGAACGGTCCAAGCGCCGAACGGCCCAAGCGCCGAACGGCCTATCGGCCTAAGGGCTGGCCTCCGCGCTCGGCGCCGCGCTCGCCGTCGCGCCCGGTGAACCGGTCGTGCCGGGGGAGGAGGCCCCGCCCGTCGGGGTCTCCTCCTCGCACGTCACGGAGAACTCCAGCCACTCCGAGGCCGCCCGCGCCGGCGCCCGTACCTCCAGCCGGACCGCGTCCTCGAAGGTCGCGTCCGGGTGGTGGGTGAGCTCGCCGTGCTCCAACTGCCGGCTCTTGGGGCCGTCCGCCTCGAACGTGAGGGACTGCCAGCCGGGACCGGAGGTGACCCCGCCGCGGGTGGCCCAGCGGTACTCCAAGGCGGCCGGAACCCTGGTGAGCTCGACGGTCGCGGTGAAGGAGGGCGTGTCCGACGCGGGCGGCGGGCAGGTTCCGCGGTAGCTGTCGCGCACGGTGTGGACGTACACCGCCACCTGCTGCGCGGGCGCGCTCCCGGAGGCCGATGCCGACGCCGAAGCCGATGGGGTGGGCGGCGACGGCGAGGCCGAGGGGCTCGGCGAGACGGACGGCGAAGTGGTGGCCGCGCCCGTCGGGCCGGCGTCCCCGCCGCTGCCGCCGTCGCGCTCCCTCAGCAGCAGCCAGCCCAGCGCCGCCAGCGCCAGCAGCAGCACCACGATCCCGACGGTCAGCAGCAGCCCGGCCCGCCCCTGGCGCGGCGGCGGCCCGGAGGGGGGACGCTGCGAGGGAGCGGGCACCGGCACCCGCTCCGTGGGCGCGCCGCGCGGTGTGCCGTACGGGACCGCGCCCTGCCGGCCCGGCCGGTCGTGCCCGTGGCGGGCGGCGGCCGTCGGCGAGTCCGGCCCGGACACCGCCCCGCCCGTGGTCCGTACGTCCCCGCCCGCGCCGATGATCCGCAGCATCCGGGCCGCCTCCGCCGGCGACAGCCGCTCGGCGGGGTCCTTCCGCAGCAGCCCCTCCAGTACGGGCTCCAGCGGCCCGGCCCGGCGCGGCGGCGGCAACTCCTCGTCCACCACCGCGCGCAGCGTGGACAGCGGGGTGTCCTGCCGGAACGGGGAGACCCCCTCCACGGCCTGGTACAGCATCACCCCGAGCGACCACAGATCCGACTCGGGACCCGGATCGCGCCCCAACGCCCGCTCCGGCGCCAGGAATTCGGGGGAGCCGACCACCTCGCCGGTCATCGTGATCGCCGAGGACCCCTCCAGGCGCGCGATCCCGAAGTCGCTCAGCACCACCCGGCCGTCATTGGCGACCAGCACGTTGGCGGGCTTGACGTCCCGGTGCAGCACCCCCGCCTCGTGCGCGGAACGCAGGGCGGCCAGCACCTGCTCCCCGAAGTGCGCGGCCCGCTGCGGGGTGAGCGGTCCCTCGGCCTCCAGTACGTCGGCCAGTGAGAGCCCGCGCACCAGCTCCATCACGATCCAGGGCCGGCCGTCCTCGGTCGCCACGTCGTAGACCGTCACGACCCCGCGGTGCGAGATCCGGGCGGCCGCCCAGGCCTCCCGTTCGAGGCGCCGGTACATCCGGGCCACCTCGGCCGGATCCAGCCCGGCGGGCGCCCGCACCTCCTTGACCGCGACCTCGCGGCCCAGGACCTCGTCCCGGGCCCTCCACACGATGCCCATGCCGCCGCGGCCCAGCGGGCCCAGCAACCGGTACCGGCCGGCGATGACACGCCCGTCGTCACCCATGTCTTCCGTCACGCGAGACCCCCATGTGTGCCACCGGGCGATCACTCCAAGTTAGCGCAGAGCGGGCTTTCCGGCTCCTCCCGCGGCGCGGTTCGCCGTATCGCTCCCCGGAGCGCCGGATTTGTGCGGAGAGTAACGGGCGACTCCACTGAGTAATCGTCAACTACCCGTAGAAGCAGGGGTAATTCACACGCCCGGGATACCCGAGCGCGACGCCGGGGCGATAGGGTTACCCTGCCCGGGCCGGGTGCCCTCGTACGGGTGGGGAGAGACATGGAACAGATAGCATTGCGCAGCAGGCCGCCCCGCGTGCCTGCCATCACCTGCGGCAGCAGCGCGACCAGCTCGCGCCTCGACCGCCACCTCGCCGTGCTGGGCGGTCCCGCCGTCCCGCACCACGAGACGGCCGAGGCGACCCTGCTGATGCGCGAGCTCACCTCCCGCGACCACACGCACGTCCTGCGGAGCCGGAGCGCGCGCGTCGCGCTCTTCGCGCCGCTGCGGCGGCTGCGTCGCACGCTCTTCGGTAGCCGCCGCTCGTAACTGGCCCCGAAGTGCGGCCGGTTGACCGGTCGCGACCCGGCCCCTCGTCCCCTTTCCCCGGCGTACCTTCCGGCCTCAGGCGATCACACCGTCCCGGCGCAGTGCCGTGATCTGCGCGCCCGTCATCCCCAGGGCGCGCAGCAGGGCCTCGGTGTGTTCGCCGAGAGCGGGCACCGCGCCCATGCGCGGTGCCGCGCCGCCCGGCAGCCCGATCGGCGGAAGCAGCGCCCGCAGCGGTCCGGCCGGTGAACCCACCTCCCGCCAGCGGTCGCGCGCCGCCAGCTGCGGATGCCCCGCCAGCCGGGCCACCGAGTTCAGCCGCGCGCAGGCGATACCCGCCGCCTCCAGCCGCTCGACCGCCCGCTCCGCGTCCAGCCGGCCCAGCGCCTCGGCCACCGCGGCGTCGGTCTTCTCGCGGCCCCGGGTCCGTGCCGCGTTCGTCGCGTACGCCGGGTCGTCCGCCAACTCCGGGCGCTCCAGTACCTGTTCGGCGAGCCGGCGCCACTCCCGGTCGTTCTGCACCGACAGCAGCACCCGGTCCCCGTCCGCCGTCGGATAGGCGTCGTAGGGCGCGATCACCGCGTGCGCGAGACCCGTCCGTACGGGCTGCTCCCCGCCGTGCATCGTGTGGTGCAGCGGGTGTCCCATCCACTCGGCGAGCGCGTCCAGCATCGACACCTCCACGCGGCCGCCGCGCCCGGTGACCCCGCGCCGCAGCAGGGCCGCGAGCACGCCCGAGAAGGCGTACATGGCCGCCGCGATGTCCGCCGCCGGGATCCCCGCCTTGACGGGCTGCTCCGGGGTGCCGGTCACCGACACCAGCCCCGCCTCGCACTGCACGAGCATGTCGTAGGCGCGCTTGTGGGCGTACGGGCCCTGCGCGCCGTAGCCGGAGATGTCCACGGCGACCAGCCTCGGGTAGCGGGCGCACAGCGCGGCCGAGTCCAGTCCGAGCCGGGCGGCGGCCCCGTGCGCGAGGTTCTGCACGAAGACGTCGGCGCCGTCGAGCAGTCCGTGCAGGACCTCCCGGCCGCGCGGATCCTTCAGGTCGAGCGCGATCGACTCCTTGCCGCGGTTGCACCACACGAAGTGCGAGGCGAGGCCGTGCGCCGCGGTGTCGTAGGCGCGCGCGAAGTCGCCGCCGTCGGGACGCTCGACCTTGACCACCCTGGCCCCGAGGTCGGCGAGCTGGCGGGTGGCGAAGGGGGCCGAGACGGCCTGTTCGACGGCGACGACGGTGACACCGTCGAGCGGCAGCGGATCGGGAGCGGGGCCGGGAAGGGGGCCTGGAAGGCGGTCGGGGGCAGGTTCGGTAGCCATGGGCCCCTGCCTACTGGATCAGGCCCAGGACTGTCACCCGTATGCGGGGCGAACACCCCGCTGTTCGTAGCATTTGCGTGCTTATGTTACTCAGTCCCGGCCGCGCGCGAACCGGCGCGCGGTCAGCGGTACGAAGACGACCAGCAGCGCGAGGGACCAGACCACCGCCCCGGCCACGGGGTGCGCCGCCGGCCAGGCCGCGCCCGCCGCCGCCCCGGCGCCGGTGTTGCCGCACAGCTCGCGCACCGCCGACGCGACCGCGCTGATCGGGTTCCACTCGGCGACCGTGCGCAGCCACGACGGCATCCCGGCGGTCGGCAGATACGCGCTGGACAGCAGCGGCAGTACGAAGGTGGCGCTGCCGAGCTGGCCGGCCGCCTCCTCGCTCGCGCTGATCAGGCCCAGGTAGGTGCCCACCCAGGCCATGGCGAAGCGGAACAGCAGCAGCACACCGAAGGCGCCGACCGCGCCCGCCGCCCCGTTCTCGACGCGCCAGCCCATGGCCAGGCCGACCAGCATCAGCGGAACCGTCCCGACCGCCGTGGTCAGCAGGTCGGCCGCGGTCTGTCCGAGCGGCACGGCGCCACGGCTCATCGGCAGGGTCAGGAACCGGTCCATCACCCCGCGGTGGGCATCCTGCGCGGCGGTGAACATGCCGGTCATCAGCCCGCCGGCGGCGGTCGCGGCGAGCAGGCCGGGCACCAGGAACTCGCGGTACTCCGAGCCCGGCATGGCGAGCGCGCTGCCGAAGACGTAGCCGAAGAACAGCAGCATGGTGATCGGCATGGTCTGGGTGAGGACCAGCAGCGCCGGGGCGTGCCGGGCCTTCTGCAACTGGCGGGTGAGGACGGCGCCGCCGTCCGACAGCAGGGCGCTCATGCCGCGTGCTCCTCGATCTCGTGGGGCGCGTGGGGCGGGTGGGGCGCGTGGGGTTCGTTGGGCGTGCCGGGCTCGTCGGGCTCGTTGCGCTTGTTGGGCTGGGCGGCGGGCTCGTGGGCGGTGCGGACCTGGGTGAGGCGCAGGAACACCTCGTCGAGGGTGGGCGGCCGCAGGCTCGCGTCGGTCACCGCGACCCCGGCGGCGTCGAGGGCGCGGATGATCCGGGGCAGGGTGAGCCCGGCCTCCGGCACGGTGACGCCGACGGTGAGGCGCTCCTCGTCCAGTACGGGCCGCCCTCCGGTGAGCTGGTCGAGTACGACGGCGGCGCCCGCGAGGGCCTCGGGGGCGGCGACGGTGACCTCGGCGTGGGCGCCGATCCGGGCCTTGAGTTCGGCCGGGGTGCCGGTGGCGACGGCCCGCCCCCGGTCGGCCACCACGATGTCGTCGGCGAGCCGGTCGGCCTCCTCCAGGTACTGGGTGGTGAGCAGCACCGAGGTGCCCTCGTCCCCCTTGTCGACGAGTTCCCGCACGGCCTCCCAGATCTGGCCGCGGGCCGCCGGATCGAGGCCGGTGGTGGGCTCGTCGAGGAACAGCACCCGGGGGCGGGTGATCAGCCCGGCGGCCAGGTCGAGGCGCCGCCGCATGCCGCCCGACCAGGTGGCGGACACCCGGTCGGCGGCCTCGGTGAGTCCGAGCCGCTCCAGCAGCTCGTCGGCGCGGGCCCGCCCGGCGTGCCCGCGCAGTCCCGCGAGGCGGGCGAACAGGCGCAGGTTCTCCCGGCCGGTCAGATCCCCGTCCACCGAGGCGTACTGGCCGGTGACCCCGATGGCCCGGCGTACGAGGGCAGGGTCGCGGGTGACGTCGTGGCCCGCCACGAGGGCGCGGCCGCCGGTGGGCGCGGTGAGGGTGGTGAGGATCCGGACGGCGGTGGTCTTGCCCGCGCCGTTCGGGCCGAGGAGGCCGCAGACCGTTCCCTCGGGCACCGCCAGGTCCAGCCCGCGCAGGGCGTGGACCTCTCCGTAGCTCTTCTCCAGCCCCTCACTAAGTACAGCGTACGTAGTAGTCATGTGCGGCACCCTATCCGACTCCGTACGGTGTACGTAACTAGGATGGTGGCGATGGACGAGGTGATGAGCGATGACACCCAGCGGCCGCCCCGCTGAACCTGAAGTGATCTGGGCCCGCCCGCAGCGGGCCGGCCGTGGCCCCCGCCCCGCGCACAGCCGTGACTCGATCGCCGCCGAGGCGGTGCGGATCGCCGACGCGGAGGGGATCGAAGCCGTCTCCATGCGACGCGTCGCCGCCGCCGTCGGGGCCGGGACGATGTCCCTGTACAACTACGTACCGCGCAAGGAGGACCTGTACGAGCTGATGGTCGACGCGGTCAGCGGGGAGTACGCGTTCACGGCGCCGACCGGCGACTGGCGGTCGGACCTGCTCGGACTGGCCCGCCAGACCCGCGCGCTGATGACCCGGCACCCCTGGCTACCCCGGCTGCTCAGCCCCGTGTACGGGTTCGGCCCGAACGCCCTGCGCTACCTGGAGCACAGCCTGGCCTGCCTGACACCCCTCGACGTGCCGGACGGCGAGAAGCTGGAGCTCGTCGCCGCCGTCAACGGCACGGTCGCGACGTTCGTGGCGGCCGAGCTGGCGCTGGCCGAGCGGACCCGGTCCCTGCCGTGGAGCGAGGCCGCCGAACAGGGCGTACGGATGGCCTGGCTGGGCACCCGGCTGGCGACGGGGGAGTACCCCTTGCTGGCCGCCGCGCTCACCGGGGGGCATCCGGTGGCCGAGGCGGAGTCCGACATGGGCGCGGTCTTCGACCGCTCCGTGTCCCGGCTGCTCGGGGCGTGGGAGCCGGCGTAGTCCGGAATCGGCCGCGGGGCCGTGTCAGAGCAGTGCGAACTGCCCGCCCGGGCCCTCCTCCTGGTGGTCCAGCACGGAGGCCGGCCGCCGGGCCCAGCGCGGCGCCGGCAGCACCCCGGCCGCGCGCAGCTCGTCGGCGGTCAGCGACGGCCCCGCACGGAACGCCGCCCGCTCCGGGGCGAGATCGGCCAGCAGCGCCAGGGTCGTGACCAGGGCCAGCAGCTCCGAGGTCCAGGCCTGCGGCCACTCGGCGGGGCCCAGCGCCTCCAGTCCGTCGACATCGGGCGCGCGGTGCGCGTGGCGGGCGGCGAACCAGGCCGCCAGCACCCGGGTCCCGTTCGCCTCGTACGCCCAGGCGCCCGCCGGGACGGGGGAGATGGTTCCGCTCCCCAGGCTCAGCGTCTCGGTCTCCGGGTCGTACGCGAGTTCGCGCGGCCACGCCGGCGGCGCGGAGCGGACGTAGGGCCGGCGCCCGCCGGGCAGCCGGGGCGGCTCACCGCCGCGGGCCCCGCGCAGCTGGACGGTGAGCAGCCGGTGTCCCAGCTCCAGGCCCGCCCGCCAGCGCTCCGGATCGGCGGCGAGCGGGACCTCGTACCCCCGCGGCCCGGGGCGCCCCGCGGCGAGGATCCAGCACAGCACGTCCTGCGGGGTGACACAGCTGCCGTACCGCTCGCCCAGCAGCGGCAGCAGGCCGGGCGCGAGATTGGGTTCGGCGCCGCCGGGGCGCCGGTGCAGGGGGCGGATCCGGCCGAGCCGGCCGGCCGGGAGGTGCGCGGTGACCAGCAGATCCGGGGTCTCGACGGCGAACAGCTGATGCTCGTCCCGGACCCGCCACAGCTCCGGCCGGGCCAGGTCGATGAGCCGCTGGTCGGGGATCAGCCACTGCTCGTCGAAGGGCTCGCGCAGCACCCGTACCGGATCGGGGAACGGGCCGGGCGCGTCCGTGAACCGGGCCGTCGAGCCGGCGCGCCGGCCGGGCAGCGCGGCCGCGCCGGCGGTGGGCCTACGGGTCCTGGTGGGGCGGAACAGCCGCTCCCGCTCGGGTCCTTCGGCGCCGGTCAGGGCCGTCCAGCGGGCCCGCAGGGTCGCGGCGTCGGGCGCCGCGACCCAGGTCCGGCCCAGGCGCAGCCCGCCCACGGTCCAGGGCATCAGATCGTCCAGCAGCGGGTCCGGCAGCGGTACGTCAGCGCTCACCCGGCCGATGGTAGCGACGGGACCTGACGGCCGGGCCCGGTCCAGGCCGAAGCGCTACGCTCCTTATATAGGGGTATGCGCCGATCGTGCGTTCCGACTGAGGAGACGGTCATGAGTCAGTACGACGAATACACGACTCCGTCCCAGGCCGAGGGTGAGCGGCTCGACGAGGACATGGACGAGACCGAGAAGAAGCAGCGGCACCCCCAGACGACGCGGACCACACCGTCCCAGGCCGAGGGTGAGCGCGGCGCGGACGACGAGGAGAAGAGCTGATCGGGCGATCGGGCGACAGGCGATCAGGTCGGGCGATCGGGTGATCGGGCGATCGGTGGTCAGTGCGCGTCGACCGTCACCGTGAAGGAGAAGCGGTCGCCGCGGTACCGGATCCGCGCCACGTCCACCACTCGGCCGCCCTCGTCGTACGTGACGCCCGTGTAGTGCAGGATCGGGCTGAGGAGCGGCACCTGGAGCAGCTCGGCCGTCGCCGGGTCGGCGAGCCGCGCCTCGACCGTGTCGGTGATCCGGCTGATCTTGACGCCCGCGATGTCACGTATCACCTTGGTCATCGGCCAGCGCGCCAGATCGGCCAGGTCGATGGCCGCCGCCAGTTCCGGGCGCACCGCGTTCTCCACCCAGTTGGTCGGCTCGCCGCTCTCGCTGTCGTGGCGCAGCCGCCGGTACGTGACCACCTCGGGCGTGTCCGGGAAGTGCTCCAGCAGCTCCCCGGACACGGGCGTCCGCTCGTGGCCGAGAATCGTCGTACGGTCGCCCGACTGCTGGGCCACGATCGCGTCGACGGAACCCAGCAGCCGGACCGGGGCCCCGCGCATCGCGCCCGGTTCGATGAAGGTGCCGCGCCGCCGGTGCCGGCTGATCAGCCCCTCGCCCTCCAGCTCCTTGAGCGCCTGCCGCATGGTCAGCACGCTCACCCCGTAGTGCCCGGCCAGCTGCTCCTCGGTGGGCAGGCGCAGCGACGCGTCCGGGGTGCGCCCCAGTATCGAGGCGCGCAACGACTGTGACACCTGGTACCAGAGCGGCAGCTTCCGGTTGAGCACCAGCGAGTCGGGGGCGAAGGCGGTCACGGGTGGTTCTCCGTACGGCTGGGCTTCTGTGGGGACAAGGGGGGCGGGACGGCTTGGGGCGGGGGCGTGCGCGCCGGCGTGGCGGGCTCAGCGCATGTTAGGCACGGAAATGGCGCTGGAGACCCCGCCAGACGTCGTCGTATCCGCGCTGGAGGTGGTCCGCGCCGGCTGCCTGGGCGGTGGCGGTGATCGGCCAGCGGGTCTCGAACATGAAGGCGAGGCCGTCGTCGATCTTCTGCGGCTTCAGCTCGGCGGCGCTCGCCTTGTCGAAGGTCTCCTGGTCCGGGCCGTGCGCCGACATCATGTTGTGGAGGGAGCCACCGCCTGGAACGAAGCCCTCCGCCTTGGCGTCGTAGGCGCCCTCGATCAGGCCCATGTACTCGCTCATGACGTTCCGGTGGAAGTACGGCGGGCGGAAGGTGTCCTCGCCGACCAGCCAGCGCGGGGCGAAGACCACGAAGTCCACGCCCGCCAGGCCCGGGGTGTCGGAGGGCGAGGTCAGCACGGTGAAGATCGACGGGTCGGGGTGGTCGTAGCTGATGGAGCCCAGGACGTTGAACCGCCGCAGGTCGTACACGTACGGCGCGTGGGTGCCGTGCCAGGCGACGACGTCGAGCGGGGAGTGGTCGTAGGTCGCGGACCAGAGGTTGCCGCAGAACTTGTTGACAACCTCGGTCGGGCGATCGATGTCCTCGTACGCGGCGACCGGGGCGCGGAAGTCCCGGACGGCGGCGAGGCCGTTGGCGCCGATGGGGCCCAGGTCGGGCAGCTCGAAGGGGCGGCCGTAGTTCTCGCAGACGTAGCCGCGGGCGGGGGCGTCCTCGCCGTCCAGCAGCTCGACGCGGAAGCGGACGCCGCGTGGGATCAGGGCGACCTCGCCGGGGCGGGCCGCGAGCAGGCCGAGCTCGGTGCGCAGCAGCAGCCCGCCGCGCTCGGGGACGATCAGCAGCTCGCCGTCCGAGTCGCTGAACACCCGGTCGGTCATGGAGACGTTGGCGGCGTAGAGGTGGATGGCCATGCCGGCGCGCTGGGCGGCGTCGCCGTTGCCGCCGAGGGTCCAGAGGCCGGCCAGGAAGTCGGTGCCGGGGGCCGGGTCGGGCAGCGGGTTCCAGCGCAGCCGGTTCGGGTCCGCCGGGGCCTCGGTGAAGGGCGCGCTGCGCAGGGCGCCGTTGTCGATCCGGGTGAAGGGCGGGTGCGCGGCCGAGGGGCGGATCCGGTAGAGCCAGGAGCGGCGGTTGTGGTGGCGCGGCTCGGTGAAGGCACTGCCGCTGAGCTGCTCGGCGTAGAGGCCGAGGGGGGAGCGCTGGGGCGAGTTCCGGCCGAGCGGGAGCGCGCCGGGGACGGCCTCCGAGCTGTGCTCGTTGCCGAAGCCGGTGAGGTACTCCAGCGCCTCCGCCGTCTTCCTGGCCTGCTCGCTCATGGCTGCTCCCGCTCTGTCGAAGGAATCCTATGGGTGACAGTAGGATTCCTCGGCTCGCACGTCAACGGGCTCTTCCGGCCCCTTCCGGCTGGCTTGTCCCTCTTTGTGCACCTCTTGCAGCCCCCTTGCAGCCCCCTTGCGGCCTGGTTGCGGCCTGCTTGTGGCCTGCTTGTGGCCCCCTCGCGGCCCGCCCGGCCCACCCGCCCGACATTCACAGTGCGGAGGGGGATCCGAAAAGATGAACATTGCTCTACTCTCACGCGCATGTCGTGGACCCGCAGGTTCCCTGCCGTGCCGGCGGCGCTCCTCGCCGCCCTCCTCGCCCTCCTGTCCCTCCTCGTCGCCGCGCCCGTCGCCCGCGCGCACGAGGAGCGCCCCGTCGCCCTCCCGGACGGCTCCGGATCCGTGCCGCGGTACCGGGAGGGCGAGCCCGACCTCGTGGTCTGCAAGACCGACCGGCCCGCCTTCGAGCGCCGTATCGCCGCCTTCCCGGAAGAGCTGAAGCAGCGCAACCTCGCCCTCTACGAGCGGTGCGAGAAGAACGGCTACCGGCACCTCCAGGAAGCCGTCGACGCCGTGGACCGGCCGGGAATGAACATCGCGATCCTCCCCGGCCTGTACGAGGAGGAGCCCTCGCTCCCCGAACCCACGGGCGAGTGCGCCTCGCTGAAGGCGCCCGACTCCTCCCTCGGCTACCAGATCCTCAGCTACGAGCAGCAGCTCGCCTGCCGCCACAACCAGAACCTCGTCGCGATCCTCGGCAAGACCGACCTCCAGATCGAGGGCACAGGCGCCTCCCGGCTGGACGTCGTCATCGACGCCAAGTACCAGAAGCTCAACGGCATCCGCGCCGACAAGTCCAACGGCATCTACTTCCGCAACTTCACCGCGCAGCGCACCACCTTCAACTCGCTGTACGTGCTCGCGGGCGACGGCTTCGTCATCGACGACGTCCTGACCCGCTGGAACGACGAGTACGGCTTCCTGACCTTCGCCAGCGACCACGGCCTCTACAAGAACTGCGAGTCGTACGGCAACGGCGACTCAGGCATCTACCCCGGCAGCGCCTCCGACATCAACGACGGCCGCGGCTACGACGTCCCGCGCTACTCCATCGAGATCACCGGCTGCCGCAGCCACCACAACATGGTCGGCTACTCCGGCACCGCGGGCGACTCGGTGTGGGTGCACGACAACGAGTTCGACCAGAACATGGGCGGCGCCTCGATGGACAGCGCCTTCCCCGGACACCCCGGACTCCCGCAGAACCACGCCAAGTTCGAGCGCAACCTGATCCACGACAACAACCAGGACTACTACCCCCACGTCGCCGACGGCACCTGCGCCAAGGCGCCGATCGAGCGCGGATACGAGCAGGGCGTGGTCTGCCCGCAGATCTCCATGCCGCCGGGCACCGGCATCATCACCGCGGGCGGCAACTGGAACCTGTACGAGAACAACTGGGTGTACGGGCACCGGCGCGCCGGGTTCTTCCTCAGCGCCGTCCCCGCCTTCATCCGCGGCGAGGAGGACTGGGCCAAGCAGACCGACACCTCCCACCACAACCGCTACGCCGGAAACGTGATGGGCAAGGACAAGTCCGGCGCGTCCCGCCCCAACGGCATGGACGTGTGGTGGGACGGCCAGGGCCGCGCCAACTGCTGGCAGGACGGACCCGACGGCTCCACCCCGGGCACCGTCCCGCGGTGCGGCGACCGCCGGGGCGAGGTGTCCGGCGCGTCCTCCCGCCTGGTGGGCGAACCGGTGAAGCTCGCCCAGCTCCTGGTCTGCGCCGACTACAGCGTCCAGGCGCGCAAGCTCCCGGCCGGCTGCGACTGGTACGGGGCGCGCGGCCTGGAACGGGTGGAGACCCAGCTCGCGGCGGCCGTCGCGGTGGTGCTGCTGCTGGTCGGCGGGGTGCTGTGGTGGCGCCGGCTGCGCGGGTCCCGGCTGGGTACGGCCGCCTCGCTGCTCGGCCTGGCCGGCCTGATCCTGGACGTGGCGGGTTCCACCATGCCGCTGACCGCCACCCCCGTCCCGGCCCTCGCGCTGCTGCTCCTGGGCCTGGGGTGGACGGGCGTCGGCCTGGCCCTGCGCCCCGACCGGCCGTGGCTGGGCCGCCTGAGCCTGCTGCTGGGCGGACTGACCCTGCTGGACGCCTTCGACAAAGCCGTCCTGATGATCCCGTGGATTCCGCTCGGGCCCGCCTGGATACGGGCGTTCGTGGCGGTGCTGTGGGTGCTCTGGGCGGTCATCGCCTCGGCCCGCCCGGGTACCCCGGCCCGCCCCGCCGGCCCGGGCGGCGACCCAGACGGTGACCGCGCCCCCGGCCCGGACGGCCCCGCCCCGGCCCTGAGCGCGGCCGCCACCCCCGAACCCCCGGCCGCCACCCCCGAACCCCCGGCCGCCACCGGAGGCCGGCGGTGACCCATGTCCGCGCCGAGGCCTCCGACCGCGCCGACGGCGTCCGTTGCGAGGCCTGTGATCCGCCGCTGCCCCGCGCGCCCCGCCGGACCTTCCGCACCGCGGCCCTGATCGCCGTCCTCCTGTTCTTCGCGGGCGTCGCGGCGACGGGCTGCGGGGGCAGGGCCACCACCCACCACAAGCCCGGCACCAGCCACGAGCAGGCCTCCGGCAGCGTGGGCCTCCTGCTCGAAACCGAGGACGGCGCCGGACACCGGCTCCGCGAGGTCCCGGCCGGGGGCGCGCCGGAGGTGCGGATCACCGCCCGCCCCGACACGGAGGACGGCTGGAACCTGCACCTGGAGGTGAAGCACTTCCGCTTCACCCCCGACAGCACCGGCGGCGCCGCCCTCCCGGGCGCGGGCCACGCCCACCTGGAGCTGGACGGCCGCAAACTGGCGCGGTTGTACGGCCCCTGGTTCCACCTGCCCGCCGCGCAGGTCCCCGAGGGCGCGCACACCCTGACCGTCCGGCTCTACGCGGACGACCACACCGCCTGGGCGGTGGCCGGCAAGCCGGTCGAGGCCGCCGTCCCCCTCACCGGCGGAGCCCCCGGCCAGGGCGCGGGAGCCCACAGCCACGGGCCCGCCCCCGCCACGCCCCCGAAGGCCACGACTCCGGAGGCCGCAGCCCCGCAGGCCGACCGCACGGTCACGGTCACGATCCGGGACGGCAAGGTCGCCCCCGCCCCGGGCCGCACCGAGCTCAAGCGCGGCGAACGCGTCGCGCTCCGGGTCACCAGCGACCGCCCGGACACCCTGCACGTCCACGGCTACGACAAGGAACTCGCCCTGCCGGCAGGGCAGGAGGCCACCCTGACCCTGACCGCCGACCGCACCGGCCTCTTCGAGGTCGAGACCCACGGGTCCCGACTCGTCCTGACCCAGCTCCTCGTCCGATGACCCCACCCCCACCCCCGATCCCGAGCGACGACCGGGCTCCCGACCACGCCCCCGCCGCCCGCGCGGCCCCCCGCGCCGCCCCCGGCCGGCTCCCCGGGCTCGGGCCCGAGCCCGGGACGCCAGTTCGAGGGTGTGGCGGGGCGCTGACCCTGGGGGGTCGGTGGTGACCCCGGCCGGGCCGGGGCCCCTCCCCGGCGCGGGCGCCGGCGGTGCCGGCCAGGGCGTGGTCCTTCACCCGGCCGATCCGCTCACCGCCCTCGCGCACGGGATCGGGTCCCAGCACGATCTGCCCATCTCTCCCTTCTACGCCTTCGCCGGTGCCTTCGCCGCGCTGTTCGTCTCCTTCCTCGCACTGGGCCTGCTCTGGTCCACCTCCCGGTTCCGCGGCGACCGCTCCGGCCTCGCCCTGCCCGCCGGGCTCCAGCGGGTGGCAGACGCGCCTGCCACCCGCACCGCCCTGCGCGGGCTCGGCCTCGCGGCCGCGCTCGCCGTCCTGCTCTCCCTTCTCCTCGGTCCCGACACCCCCGACCGGAACCCCGCTCCCGGCGCCGTCTACGTCCTCCTCTGGGTCGGTCTCGTCCCCGCCTCCCTCCTCCTCGGCCCCGTGTGGCGCCTCCTCAACCCGCTCCGCACCCTGCACCGCCTGCTCTCCAAGGCCTTCCGCCCCACAGCCCGCCCGCTTCCCGCCCGGCTCGGACAATGGCCCGCCGCGGCCGGGCTGTTCGGCTTCACCTGGCTCGAACTCGTCGCTCCTGATCCCGCGTCCACCACCACCCTTCTGATCGCCCTCGCCGCCTACGCCGGTGCCCAACTCCTGCTCGCCGCCCGCTTCGGCGAGCGCTGGTTCACCGAAGGAGACGCCTTCGAGGCCTACTCCGCCCTTCTGGCCCGGCTCTCCCCCCTCGGCCGGCGTGACGACGGCCGCCTGGTGGTCCGTAATCCCTTCCATGGACTCGACGCGACGCCCGAGCGGCCCGGACTCGTCGCCACCGTCTGTGTCCTGCTCGGCTCCACCGCATACGACGGCTTCTCCGACAACCCCGCCTGGATCAACTCGATACAGACCTCCCCCCTCGGCCGCACCCCCGCGGCCACCCTCGGACTTCTTGGCTCCATCGCCCTAGTCGCCGCCCTCTACGGCCTGTGCGCGGCAGTCACCCGCCTCGTCTGCGGCCCGCACCCCGGCCCGCTGACCGCCTTCGCGCACTCACTCGTGCCGATCGCGCTCGGCTATCTCATCGCCCATTACTTCTCCCTCTTCGTCACCGAAGGACCACGTACAGTAAGCATGGCACTCGGCACTGACAAAGCCCCCGAACCCTTGCCGCCACTGGGTCCCGGCGGCCTCGCCACCCTCCAGGTCGCCGCTGTCGTCACCGGCCACGTGCTCGGTGTCATCGCCGCCCACGACCGCTCCGTGCGCCTCTTCCCTCCCGCCAAGGCCGTGGCCGGCCAGCTCCCGCTGCTCGCGCTGATGATCACCTTCACCATCGGAGGGATCGGCCTCCTGTTGAATTGAGACGGCCGCTTGAATTGAGACGGCCGCCGAACCGAGGAGCCAGGAGCGGAGCGGCATGATGGACCCCGTGCCCCCAGCCCACCCCCTGCGCCGGACCCCGATCCAGCAGCGCAGCGCCGACCGGCTCGCCCGGATCCTCGATGCCTGCGCCGAACTCCTGGACGAGACCGGGTACGAGAACCTGAGCACCCGGGCCGTCGCCCAGCGCGCCGGTGTGCCCATCGGTTCGGTCTACCGCTTCTTCGGGAACAAGCGGGCCATGGCCCTCGCCCTCGCGCACCGCAACCTCGACCGCTACGCCGACGGCATCGAGAGCCGGCTCGCCGGCCTCCCCGCCACCCACTGGCGGCCGGTGGTTGACGCCGTACTGGACGAGTACCTGGCCATGAAGCGCAGTGTGCCCGGCTTCGCCCTCGTCGACTTCGGAGTGCCCGCGCCGCCCGCCGACGGTCGCGGCGCCGACCCCAACCACCTGGTCGCCGCCCGCCTCGCCGAGTTGCTCTGCGCTCATCTCGGCCTCGTCCCGGACGCCGCACTGGGGCGGGCCGTCCTCGTCGCGGTGGAGGCCACCGACGCGCTGACCAAGCTGGCCTTCCGGGTCGATCCGGCCGGCGACCCCGACATCGTCGCCGAGACCCGGGCGATGATGCACGCCTACCTCGCTCGCGTCCTGGACTGACCGAGCCGCACTGACCGAGCCGCAATGACCGAGCCGCATTGAGCCGCATTGACCGAGCAGTCGAACCCTCCCCACCGTGCCTACCGGTCGGTATGCTCGATCCCCCGCAGTGCCCGCGTAGCCACGTCGCGGTCTGCCGTCCCCAGGAGGGCCCATGCCCCGCACCGCCCCGCGCATCTGCCCGCTCTGCGAAGCCACCTGCGGTCTCACCCTCACCATCGAGGGCACCACCGTCACAGGAGCCCGCGGCGACCGCGACGACGTCTTCAGCAGGGGCTTCATCTGCCCGAAGGGCGCCGCCTTCGGCGCGGTCGACGGGGACCCCGACCGGCTGCGCACCCCCCTCGTCCGCCGCGACGGGCGGCTCCAGGAAGCCACCTGGGAAGAGGCGTTCGAGACCATCGCCGCCGCGATCCCCGCGCTGGTCCGGGAGCACGGCGGCCAGTCCGTCGGCGTCGTCCTGGGCAACCCGAACACCCACACCATGGCCGGCGCCCTCTATCCGCCGGTGCTCCTCAAAGCCCTCGGGACCCGCAACCTCTTCACCGCGAGCACCCTTGACCAGATGCCCAAGCACGTCTCCAGCGGACTGCTGTTCGGAGACCCCTTCGCGATCCCGGTGCCCGACCTGGACCGCACCGACTTCCTGCTGCTCCTGGGCGCCAACCCGGTGGAGTCCAACGGCTCCCTGTGCACCGCGCCCGACTTCCCCGGCAGACTCAAGGCCCTCCGCGCCCGCGGCGGCACCCTGGTCGTCGTCGACCCGCGCCGCACCCGCACGGCCCGGCTCGCCGACCGGCACCTCGCTCCGCACCCCGGCAGCGACGCACTGCTGCTCGCCGCCCTCGCGCACACCCTGCTCGACGAGAAGCTCGCCGCCCCCGGCACGCTCGCGGAACAGACCGAAGGACTCGGGGAACTCGCCGCCGCGCTCGAGAGTTTCACTCCTGAGGCCGTGGCCCCCGCCTGCGACCTCAAGGCCGCCGAGATCCGCGTCCTCGCCCGCGAGCTCGCGGCCGCGCCGACCGCCGCCGTCTACGGGCGGATCGGCAGCTGCACCGTCGAGTACGGCACCCTCGCCAGCTGGCTGGTCGACGTACTGAACATCCTCACCGGCAATCTCGACCGGCCGGGCGGGGCCCTCTTCCCGCTCTCCGCGACCGACCGCGCGCCCCGGCCCCCCGGACCCGGCAAGGGGTTCGCCCTCGGCCGCTGGCGCAGCCGGGTCAGCGGCCACCCCGAGGCCAAGAGCGAACTCCCGATCGCCGCCCTGGCCGAGGAGATCGAAACGCCGGGGGAGGGGCGGATCCGCGCCCTGATCGCCATCGCGGCGAACCCCGTACTGTCCGCCCCCGACGGCCGGCGGCTCGACACCGCCCTGGCCGGGCTCGACTTCATGGTCAGCGTGGACCCGTATCTGAACGAGACCTCCCGCCACGCCCACGTCGTACTGCCCCCGCCGCCGCCCTCGCAGAGCGCCCACTTCGACTTCGCGTTCAACGCCTTCGCCATCCGCAACCAGGCACGCTACTCACCGCCCGCCATCCCCCTGGAGGAGGGCCGGATGGACGAGTGCGAAATCCACGCGCGCCTCATCCTCGCCGTGTCAGGGCTGCACGGTGCCCCGCCGGGGGCCGTAGACGACCGCCTCATCGCCGACACGCTCGCCCGGGCCGTCGAGGACAGCCACTCGCCGCTGTTCGGCGGCGATCCGCAGGAGCGGGATCGCCTGCTGGCCGGCGGCACCGGGCCCGAGCGGCGGCTCGACCTGATGCTGCGCCTCGGGCCGTACGACCTCACCCTCGACGATCTCCGCAACGCACCGCACGGCATCGACCTGGGCCCGCTGCGGCCCCGGCTCCCGGGCGTGCTGAGGACGCGCAGCGGCAGGATCGAGCTGCTGCCGGAGCCGATCGCGGCCGAACTCCCCAGGCTGCGCGCCGCGCTCGCCGAACGCCCCGCCGCCCTGGTGCTCGTGGGCCGCCGCCATCTGCGGTCCAACAACAGCTGGTTGCACAACGTCCCGGCCCTCACCGGAGGTTCCAACCGCTGCACCCTCCAAGTCCACCCGGAGGACGCCGGCCGGCTCGGCCTCGCCGACGGCGGCCGGGCACGGATCACCGCGGACGGCGGCAGCCTGGAAGTACCCGTCGAGGTCACCGACGCGGTCCGCCGCGGTGTCGTGAGCCTTCCGCACGGCTGGGGCCACGACCGCGACGGATCCCGGCTCTCGGTGGCCTCCGCCGAGCCCGGAGCCAACGTCAACCAGCTCCTCGACGGCACCCGGCTCGACCCGCTGTCCGGCACGGCCGTGCTCAACGGTTTCCCCGTCGAGCTGGCACCCCTGCCCTGAGCTGGGGTTTTGCTCGTATTGCTCACGCCCGGACGTCTTGTTGGCACGAGGAGTCGACACCTACGTTCCCCCCATGCTGACCTTCCTCGGCTTCGCCATGATCGCCACTTTCCTGGTCCTGATCATGCTGAAGAAAATGTCGCCCATCGCGGCGCTCGTCCTGATCCCCGCGCTGTTCTGCGTGTTCGCCGGCAAGGGTGCCCACCTCGGCGACTACGTCATCGACGGCGTCGGCAAACTCGCGCCGACCGCCGCCATGCTGATGTTCGCCATCGTCTACTTCGGCGTGATGATCGACGTCGGCCTCTTCGATCCGATCGTCCGGGGCATCCTGCGCTTCTGCAAGGCCGACCCGATGCGTGTCGTGGTCGGCACGGCCGCCCTCGCCGCGATCGTCTCCCTCGACGGAGACGGCTCGACGACCTTCATGATCACCGTCTCGGCCATGTACCCGCTCTACAAGCGGCTCGGGCTGAGCCTGGTGGTCATGACGGGCGTCGCCGCCACCGCCAACGGCGTGATGAACACCCTGCCCTGGGGCGGTCCCACGGCCCGCGCCGCCACCGCGCTCAAGCTCGACGCCGCCGACATCTTCGTCCCGATGATCCCGGCCCTCGCGGTCGGCCTGCTCTGTGTGTTCATCCTCGCGTACGTCCTCGGTCTCAAGGAGCGCCGCCGGGTCGGCACGCTGGTCCTCCCGACGGGTGCCGACGAGGAGCCCGAGCTGGTCACCGCGGCGGCGGGTTCCGCCGAGGGCCAGACCGGTACGGCGGCCCCCGCCTCCGCCGGTACCCCCGCCTCTGGAGGGATCCGGGGCTCCGCCGGTACCCCCGCCTCCGCCGCCCCGGCCTCCGGCAGCGCTCCGGCGGAGGAGGGCTTCCAGGGGCTCGACCCGCACCGCCCCACCCTCCGCCCCCGCCTCTACTGGTTCAACGCGGGCCTCACCGTCGCCCTGCTCACCGCGATGATCATGGAACTGCTGCCCATCCCGGTGCTCTTCCTGCTCGGCGCGGCCCTCGCCCTCACCGTCAACTTCCCTCACATGCCAGACCAGAAGGCCCGGATCGCCGCCCACGCCGACAACGTTCTGAACGTCGCCGGCATGGTCTTCGCCGCCGCCGTCTTCACCGGCGTCCTCAGCGGCACCGGCATGGTCAAGCACATGGCCGACTGGCTGGTCGGCGCCATCCCCGAGGGCATGGGCCCGCACATGGCCCTGGTCACCGGCCTGCTCAGCCTGCCCCTCACCTACTTCATGTCCAACGACGGTTTCTACTTCGGCGTTCTGCCGGTACTCGCCGAGGCCGGCGCCGCGCACGGGGTCTCCCCGCTGGAGATCGCCCGCGCCTCCCTGGTCGGGCAGGCGCTGCACATGTCCAGTCCGCTGGTTCCCGCCGTCTACGTCCTCGTCGGCATGGCCAAGGTCGAGTTCGGCGACCACACCCGCTTCACCGTGAAATGGGCGGCCCTCACCTCCCTCGTCGTCCTCGCGGCAGGGATGCTTTTCGGCATCATCTGAGCGGTACGGGCCCTGGCGCGGGCAAAACTACCGCCGCTAGTTTGTAGGGTGTTCGAGCGGCCTGTGCCAGGTCGCTCACATACGCTCGCGCGTGCTCGGGAGGAATGCGATGAAGGCCCACGACGGGATGTACATCGGCGGGGAGTGGCGGCCCGCCGCCGGACGCGAGCGGATCGAGGTGGTCAACCCGGCCGACGAGAAGATCATCGGCGGGGTGCCGGCGGGGACCGCCGAGGACGTGGACGAGGCCGTACGCGCGGCCCGTGCGGCCTTCCCCGGCTGGGCGGCGACCCCGCCGGCCGAGCGGGGCGCCCTCATCGGAGCCCTCCGCGACGTGCTGATCGCCCGCAAGAGGGAGATCGCCGAGACCATCACCGCCGAACTCGGCTGCCCCCTGGGCTTCTCGGAGATGATCCACGCCGGGGCGCCGATCGGGGTGGCCTCCTCATTCGCCGAGCTGGCGGCCTCGTACGCCTTCGAGGAGCGGATCGGTAACTCCACCGTGCTGCTGGAACCGGTCGGTGTGGTCGGGGCCATCACCCCCTGGAACTACCCGCTGCACCAGATCGTTGCAAAGGTGGCGCCCGCTCTCGCCGCCGGCTGCACCCTCGTCCTCAAGCCGGCCGAGGAGACCCCGCTGACCGCACAGCTCTTCGCCGAAGCCGTGCACGAGGCGGGCATCCCGGCCGGAGTCTTCAACCTGGTGACCGGTACCGGCCCGGTCGCGGGGCAGGCACTGGCCGCGCACGAAGGAGTCGACCTCGTCTCCTTCACCGGCTCGACCGCCGTCGGCAAGCAGATCGGCGCCACCGCCGGCGCCGCGGTCAAGCGCGTCGCCCTGGAGCTGGGTGGCAAATCGGCCAATGTCATCCTGCCCGGCGCCGACCTGGCCAAGGCGGTCGAGGTGGGCGTGGGCCACGTCATGAACAACAGCGGCCAGAGCTGCAACGCGCTCACCCGGATGCTCGTCCACCGGGACCAGCACGAGGAGGCCGTCTCGCTCGCGGCCGCCGCCGTGGCCGCGTACCCCTCCGGCGACCCCCTCGACGCCGCCACCCGCATCGGCCCCGTCATCAATGCCAAACAGCGCGACCGCGTCCGCGGATACATCGTCAAGGGCGTCGAGGAAGGCGCGCGCCTCGTCGCGGGCGGCCCCGACGCGCCCCACGAGCGCGGGTACTTCATCGCCCCGACCGTGTTCGCCGACGTCACACCCGAGATGACCATCGCGCAGGAGGAGATCTTCGGCCCGGTGCTCTCGATCCTCCCGTACGAGGACGAGGACGACGCCCTGCGCATCGCCAACGGCACGGTGTACGGGCTCGGCGGCGCCGTCTGGGCGGCGGACCAGGAGACGGCGGTCGCCTTCGCCCGCCGCATGGACACCGGCCAGGTGGACATCAACGGCGGCCGCTTCAACCTGCTCGCGCCCTTCGGCGGCTACAAGCAGTCGGGTGTCGGCCGCGAGCTCGGCCCGCACGGCCTGGCGGAGTACCTCCAGACCAAGTCGCTCCAGTTCTGAGCCGCTTCACGACGCAGAGCCCTGTTGTCGAGCAGGCCCGCGTTCCCGCCCCGCCGGTCCCGCTCGTTCCACCCCGCTCGTTCCCACCCCGCCGTTTCAGCCCATGCCAGCCCCGCACACACGGAGACGACGACCATGGTCCGCGCCGCCATCCTGCCCGCCGTCGGAGCCCCGCTGGAGATACGGGAGATCGTGCTGCCCGAACCCGGCCCCGGGCAGGTCCGGGTACGGCTCGCCGCCGCCGGGGTCTGTCACTCCGACCTCTCCCTCACCAACGGCACCATGCGGGTCCCCGTCCCCGCCGTCCTCGGCCACGAGGGCGCGGGCACGGTCCTCGCGGTCGGGGAGGGCGTCACCCATGTCGCCCCCGGCGACGGGGTGGTGCTCAACTGGGCCCCGTCCTGCGGGGAGTGCCACCACTGCACCATCGGTGAGGTCTGGCTCTGCGCCAAGGCCCTCACCGGGGTCGGGGCCGTCTACGCCCACGACGCCGAGGGCACGGAGCTGCACCCGGGGCTGAACGTGGCCGCGTTCGCCGAGGAGACGGTCGTCGCGGCCAACTGCGTGCTGCCCGCGCCCGACGGCATCCCGCTGGCCGAGGCAGCCCTGCTCGGCTGCGCCGTCCTGACCGGCTACGGAGCCGTCCACCACAGCGCCCAGGTCCGCCCGGGCGAGTCGGTGGCCGTCTTCGGCGTCGGCGGGGTCGGCCTGGCCGCCCTCCAGGCCGCGCGGATCGCGCAGGCGGGCCCGATCGTGGCCGTCGACGTCTCGCCCGCCAAGGAGGAACTCGCCCGCGCGGCCGGCGCCACCGACTTCGTGCTCGCCTCCGACACCACCGCCCAGCAGATCCGCGCGCTCACCGCCGGCCAGGGCGCGGACGTGGCCATCGAGTGCGTCGGCCGCGCCGACACCATCCGCGCCGCCTGGGAGTCCACCCGCCGGGGCGGCCGCACCACGGTCGTCGGTATCGGCGGCAAGGAGCAGCAGGTCACCTTCCACGCCCTGGAGATCTTCCACTTCGCCCGCACCCTCACCGGCTGCGTCTACGGCAACAGCGACCCGGCCCGCGACCTCCCGGTGATCGCCGACCACGTGCGCGCCGGCCGCCTCGACCTCGGCGCCCTCGTCACCGACCGCATCACCCTCGACGGCATCCCGGCGGCCTTCGACACGATGCTGGCGGGCAAGGGCGGCCGATCGTTGGTCGTCTTCTAGCCAAAAACCGGCTCCGGCCCGGCGCGGCCCGACCTCAGTCGGCCGCGCGGGCCGCCGCCCTCCGCTGCCCGAGGTGCCGGTGCGCGTCGTAGAGCCGCCCGAAGTAGGGGGCGTCCTCGTCGTACGGGTGAGGGAAGCGCTCCAACGCCTCCTCGCCCCTCGGGTCATCGAGGAGGGTCAACGTACGCATGGCTTCCACCCGGACGAACTCCTCCGGATCGTCGAGCAGGCGGGCCACGGCGTCCCGCACCTCGGCGGAACGCTCCTTGCGCTCCGCCAGGGTCTCGCAGGCCCGTCCCCGTATGGACGCGTCGGAGTCCCGGAGGTAGGCGAGCAGCACCGGTCGTAGCCGATCGCCGACGGCAGCGTCGTCCGGCTGCCCGTACAACGTCACCACGACGGCTCGCCTGACCACGGCGGACGGATGCCCGTGGTGGGGGAGTGCGAGGTCCAGGAAGTCCGGCGGGTCGGTTTCGGCCAGCCCCGAGATCACCTCCGCGAGCACTTCGGGGTCCGTCTCCTCGGTGAGCCATCCGAGGAACAGCTCCCGCGACGGCGGTACCGGACAGCCGGGCGCCTCCACGCAGCCCTCGTCCCCGCCGCACTCGTCGAAGAGGGCCATGCACCGCAACACGTCCGCACCGAAACGCCGTGCCGAGGGCCGTGGATGCGTCCGCAGCGCCGCGGCCGCCTCCCAGGTATCCCGGTCCGCGCGCTGGTACAGCACTTTTACGGTCGCGGAGTGCGTCACGTGTTCCAGGTCGGGCTCGGCCTCCGCCCGCGCCAGGAGTTCCTCGAAGGGTGTCCGTATCCCGTACGCCACCTCCAGTGAGCACAGGATCGCCGTGTGCCCGGTGCGCACCTGCGCGCCCCCCAGCCGCAGCAGGCCGGTGAGCCAGAACCCGTCCTCGTCGTCCGGGACACGACTGAGTTCCGCCGGTCCGGTGGCCCCCGTCCGGCGCCGCAGTTCGTTCTCGGCGCCCGTCTCGTGCCAGTGGCGGGCCAGTTCCAGGGCCGTCCGCCCGTCGGGGCCCGTCAGCCCGGTCGCGGCCGAGGAGCCTGTGAGCAGGTCGGCGATCGCGTAGCACCCCGCGTCGACAGCCCGCAGTAGCGGGGTGAAGCCGTCGGAGCTGCGCCGGTCGAGCTTCGCGTATTGCCGGAGCGCCTCGAACGCCGCGGCCAGGCCCTCGCCGACGGCGATGTCCAGCGCCGACAGTCCGTCCTCGCCCGGTGCATCGGGATCGGCGCCCGCGCCCAGCAGATCCCATATGCCCGCCTTGTCGTCCGCGCGTACCGCCGCGATCAGTGCGGCGCCGTGCTGTGTCACCCGTTCTCCTTCAATGCCTCGTACTGCGGGGCCAGCCCGTCCAGCAGCGCCGTCAGGCCCGTCTCGAACGCGCCCTCGTCCACCTCGCGCCGGCGCTCCGCCAGCAGATGCGCCTGGCCCAAGTGGGGGTAGTCCGCCGGGTCGTATGCCGTCTCGTCGTCCACGAAACCCCCGGCGAAGGAGGCCACCGCCGAGCCCAGGATGAAGTACCGCATCAGGGCGCCGATCCGGGTCGCGTGGGCTGGGGGCCAGCCCGCCGCCGTCATCGCGCCGAACACCGCGTCCGCCAGCCGCAGTCCGGCCGGGCGGCGGCCCGGCCCGCGCGCCAGCACGGGCACGATGTTCTGGTGGTCCGACAGGGCGTCCCGGTACGAGTGCGCCCACGCGTGCAGGGCCTCCCGCCAGTCCCTGCCGTCGTCGAACATCGACAAATCGACTCGTGCGCTCACCGAGTCCGCCACCGCGTCCAGGATCTCGTCCTTGGTGCGGAAGTGGTTGTACAGGGACGGCCCGCTGACCCCGAGCGCGGCCGCCAGCCGCCGCGTCGACACGGCCTCCAGCCCCTCGGCGTCCACCAGCGCGCCTGCCGCCTCGACGATGCGGTCTCTGCTGAGAAGGGGCTTGCGCGGTCTGGCCATGCGCCACATAGTAGGGCCTGCCCGCCCATAAACTACCGATGCTAGTTTAACGGCCCGGCCGGACCGGTCGGCCCATCGGCCCCACGCCACCACGCCCGGAGGTGCCCGGTGAATCTTGAGCTCAGCGAGGAGCAGTCCGCCGTACGCCGGCTCGCCCGCGAGTTCGCCGAGCGCGAGATCGCTCCGTACGCCGCCGAGTGGGACCGCGCCGAGAGCGTGGACCGGGCCATCGTGAAGAAGCTCGGCGCCCTCGGCTTCCTCGGCCTGACCGTCCCCGAGGAATACGGCGGCTCCGGTGGCGACCACCTCGCCTACGTCCTCGTCACCGAGGAACTCGGCCGAGGCGACTCCGCCGTACGCGGCATCGTCTCCGTCTCCCTCGGCCTCGTCGCCAAGACCATCGCCGCCTGGGGCACCGAGGAGCAGAAGCACGCCTGGCTGCCCCGGCTCTGCTCCGGCGACGCGCTCGGCTGCTTCGGCCTGACCGAACCCGGCACCGGCTCCGACGCGGGCAACCTCGACACCCGCGCCGTGCGCGACGGGGACTCGTACCTCGTCAGCGGCAGCAAGATGTTCATCACCAACGGCACCTGGGCCGACGTGGTCCTCCTCTTCGCCCGCACGGGCGACGAGCCCGGCCACCGCGGGATCTCCGCCTTCCTCGTCCCCGCCGACAGCCCCGGCCTGACCCGCCGCGAGATCCACGGCAAACTCGGCCTGCGCGGCCAGGCCACCGCCGAACTCGTCCTCGACGGCGTCCGCCTGCCCGCCTCCGCGATGCTCGGCCCGGAGGGCAAGGGCTTCTCCGTCGCCATGTCGGCCCTCGCCAAGGGACGGATGTCGGTCGCCGCCGGCTGCGTCGGCATCGCGCAGGCGGCGCTCGACGCGGCCGTCTCGTACGCCGCCCAGCGCGAGCAGTTCGGCAAGCCCATCGCCCACCACCAGCTGGTCCAGGAGCTGATCGCCGACATCTCCGTCGACGTGGACGCCGCCCGGCTGCTGACCTGGCGCGTCGCCGACCTCATCGACCGCGGACTGCCCTTCGCCACCGAGTCCTCCACCGCCAAGCTCTTCGCCTCCGAGGCCGCGGTGCGCGCCGCCAGCAACGCCCTCCAGGTGCACGGCGGCTACGGCTACATCGACGAGTACCCGGCCGGGAAACTGTTGCGCGACGCCCGCGTGATGACCCTGTACGAGGGCACCAGTCAGATCCAGAAGCTGCTCATCGGCCGGGCCCGCACGGGGATCTCCGCCTTCTGAGCCGCGCCTCGCGCCCCTTCCGCTTCCGTCGCGTCCGTACGTGAGGACGCGCGCGGAGGTGACCGTCGCTCTCCCCAAGAACGCTAAGCGCTTGCTCACCCTCCGGTAAGGTGTTCATTCCTACAGGGTGAAGAGGGTGAGCGAGCGATGGACAGCGCGGCGGAGACCGGCGGCTACCAGCCATGGTCCGAAGTCACGCCCGACGCGGCGCGGCGGCTGCTCGTCGCCGCCGTCGAAGCCTTCGCGGAGCGCGGATATCACGCGACCACCACACGTGACATCGCGGGGCGGGCCGGTATGAGCCCGGCCGCGCTCTACATCCACTACAAGACCAAGGAAGAGCTGCTCCACCGGATCAGCCGGATCGGCCACGACAAGGCCCTCGACATCCTGGAGACGGCCGCCTCCGGGCCCGGCAGCGCGGCCGAACGGCTCGACGCGGCCGTGCGGTCCTTCGTGCGCTGGCACGCGGCCCATCACACCACCGCGCGGGTGGTCCAGTACGAGCTCGATGCTCTCGCTCCGGAGCACCGCTCCGAAATCGTGGCACTGCGCCGCCAGAGCGACGCCGCCGTACGCCGCATCCTGGACGACGGCGTGCGCGCCGGGGAGTTCGACGCCCCCGACGTGCCCGGCACCACCCTCGCCGTGCTCTCCCTCTGCATCGACGTGGCCCGCTGGTTCAGCGTGGCCGGGCAGCGCACGCCCGACGAGGTCGGCGCGCTCTACTCCGACCTCGTGCTCCGCATGGTGGGCGCCCGGCCCGACGGCCCTCAGAAGTAGTAGCGGGACACCGACTCCGCCACGCACACCGGCTTCTCGGAGCCCTCGCACTCGACCATGACGGTGGCCGCGACCTGGACGCCGCCGCCCGCCTCCGTGACCTCCGTGATCACCGCGGTGGCGCGCAGCCGCGAGCCGACGGGCACCGGAGCCGGGAAGCGCACCTTGTTCACGCCGTAGTTGATGCCCATCTTCATGCCCTCGACCCGCATGATCTGCGGCACCAGGCTGGGCAGCAGCGACAGCGTCAGATAGCCGTGCGCGATGGTGGAACCGAACGGTCCGGAGGCCGCCCGCTCGGGATCCACGTGGATCCACTGGTGGTCGCCGGTGGCGTCCGCGAAGAGGTCGATCCGCTTCTGGTCCACCTCCAGCCACCCGCTGGGGCCGAGCGGCTCGCCGATCCCGGCGCTCAGCTCATCGGCGGACATGAAGATCCTCGGCTCGGCCATGCGTCGTCTCCCTCTCCCGGCTCTCCCGGACGAATAAGCGCTTGCTCAGCGCCTGCTCAGCATGGTGGGGCCGCATGTATCTGTCAACGGAGTCCGAGCCGTCCGACTAGGCTCGGACGGGTGCCGCAGATTCCCGAGAAAATCCACGAGCTCACCGTCGGCCAGCTGTCCGCGCGCAGCGGCGTGGCCGTCTCCGCGCTCCACTTCTACGAGGCCAAGGGCCTGATCGCCAGCCGCCGCACCTCCGGCAACCAGCGCCGCTACAGCCGAGACGCGCTGCGCCGGGTGGCCTTCGTACGGGCCGCCCAGCGCGTCGGCATCCCGCTCGCCAGCATCCGCGAGGCCCTCTCCAGGCTGCCCGAGGAGCGCACCCCCAACCGCGAGGACTGGGCCCGGCTCTCCGAGGCCTGGCGCGCCGAGCTCGACCGGCGGATCACCCAACTCGGCCGCCTGCGCGACCACCTGACGGACTGCATCGGCTGCGGCTGCCTCTCCCTGGAGAACTGCGCGCTGTCCAACCCGGACGACGTCTTCGGCGAACGCCTCACCGGCTCCCGCCTATAACCCCGCCCCGGCACCGGCCCCGGCCTCAGCACCCGCGCCGGCCCCGGCCCCGGCACCCCCGCCGGCCCCGGCCCCGGCACCGGCCCCGGCTCCGGCGTCCCCGCCGACACCCGCCCCAGCCTCAGCACCCGTGCCCGCCCCGGCCTCAGCACCCGCGCCAGCACCGGCCCCGGCCTCAAGCACCCGCGCTGGTACCGGCCCCGGCCTCAAGCACCCGCGCTGGTACCGGCCCCGGCCTCAGCACCGGCTGCCCCCGGCCCGCGCCGGCACCCGCCGCGCCCCCGTCGGCGGGCGAGGTCAGTTCCGCGATCGCTGCCCGTACCAGCTCGGCGTTCGACCGGGCCGGCCGCCCGTCCGGCAGCCGCAGTACGTCCCCTACGCCGATCCGCGCGCCCGTGCCACACCGCGCGGCCAGGCGCAGCACCGGCCAGGCGGCGGCCTCCCGCCCGCACAGCACGACCGGCACCGGCGGCAGCCAGCGCAGCCCCGCCACCAGCGCCGGATCGGCCGTCGCCGGCTCCGCCACCAGTCGCACCCGCCCGTGGTCCGGAGCCGGCCAGGCCAGGAACCGGGCGAGCGGCTCCGGCCCGGCGGGCCCGCCCAGCGCCACCACCGCGTCCACCGCGACCCCCCGCTCCAGCAGGGCCAGGGCCAGCTCCTCGGCGCCGGGCTCCCCGAAGTCCACCGCCGCCCGGTCGGGCAGGACCGCCCAGGACCGCACCCGCTCCAGCCGCCCCGCCGCATCCGGCTCGGCCCCGACGGCCGCGGGCACCGTGACCGGTACGCCGATCCCCGCGCCCCGCAGCGCCTCCAGCGCCGGGCCCACCACGCGGGGCGACAGGCTCTCCCGCCCGCACGGGGTGCGCGGGTGCACCAGCACCTCCCCGGCCCCGGCGGCGACGGCCCCCAACGCCGCCTCCACGAGATCCTCGGGGGACATCGGCACGGCGCCCCCCTCGGCCGCGCCCCGGGAACCGTTCAGCGAGACCTGCAACGAAACCTGCGGAGCTACCCGCGGCGAGACCCCCGGCACGGCCCGCCCCCCAGACCTCACGCCGCGCCCGCCGAAGGGGCCTCCGCCAACGCGTCGGCCAGCGCCGGTCTGGGCACCACGATTCCGCAGCCCCCGCACACCGGCCCGTCCCACGCCCAGGCCCCGGCGCCCGCCGCCCAGCGCCCGCGTCCCGTCCCCGGCGGCGGCCAGCGCAGCTCCCGCTCACCGCAGACTGGGCACGCCGTCCCGGGCTCCGACTCCAGCGCCCGGATCAGCCGCCGCAACACCTCGCCCAGCGTCCCCTCCGGCCGCACCCCCGGATCGGCGCACCGCACCACGGCGTCCCCGCTGCCGCCCCACGCCCACTCCGGCCGGCGCAGCCCGTCGTGCTTCTCCCGCCGGCGCCGCGCCGCGAACTGGCGCTCGTACTCCAGCCAGACGGCCCGCGCCTCCTCCAACTCCTCCAGCGCCGCGACCAGCCGCAACGGATCGGCCCCCCGGTCCTCGGGGGCGATCCCGTGCCGGTCGCACAGATGCCACCAGGTCGCCCGGTGCCCGTACGGCGCGAACCGCTCCAGGCAGCGGCGCAGCGAGTGACGCCGCAAGGCCCGGTCGTTCCGCGCGTCGCGCACCTGGTAGGCCAGACTCCGGAAACCCGCCATCACCCTCACCTCCGCCACGCCCATGCCCACGCCCGCACCGAGGCGTCGTACAAGGTCGAACGACGCCACACGCTCCGACGTGCCCAACATGCCCGGCGAGATGTGGGCGCATGCGGGGGCGGTCGAGGCGTGCGGGTGGCACATGGCCGGAAGTCAGCGCCCCATGCGCCCCGCGACAACCACCACCCGGGCCAGTTCCTCGTGGCAGATGTCGCTGTGCGCCCCCGACGGAGCCCCGCCGCGGCGGACCACGGAGCCCGCGTCCACGCTGACGCAACCGCTCGCCGGCAGCCCCGAGCGCAGCACCTCGTCGAGGCTCAGCCTCGGTGCGCCCGGCACCGCCCGCACCCCGTCGTGCCCGATCGCGCCCCACCGCTCGTCGAAGCCCAGCAGACCGGCCGAATCCCGTGCCATCCGGGAGGCCAGCGGATAGAACACCTTCAGCGAGGTGTCGTACGGGGAGTGGCAGGCCACCGCCGGGCCGTCCACCCGTCGCTGGAGGCCCCGCAGGGCGCCGCCCCGGCCCGTGTCGTGGGGCAGGCGGTCGGCGAAGGCGTAATGGGAGAAGGCGCCCTGGAGCAGCGTCAGGGATTTCACGTGCCGCGCCCCGTCCGGCAGCGCGCGCAGCGAGAACGACACCACCCGGGCGCCGAAGCTGTGGCCGACCAGGTGGATCCGCAGTGCCGGCCGGCGGCCCGCGAGCTCTGCCAGCACCGGGCCGAGTCCGCGCTCGCCGACGACGCCGGCCCGCTTCTTCATCTCGAAGTACGTGGCCTGCCGCAGCACCTCCTTCGCGCCGCCCCACAGGGTGCGCAGCCCGCCGCCGACGGAGAGGCCCCGCTCGCCGACGGGCCCGCCCGCCTCGGCCAGCGCCTCGGTGAAGGCCCGGCACACCTCCAGGACGTCCGCGGTGAACATCGCGGGCACGTCAAGAGCCCCGCCCCCCAGGCCGGCCCCCGGGCCGCCGCTCCCCTCGGCCGCATTCACCGCGCCCGCCGCGCGCGCTGCACCCACCGGGCCCGCCGCCCCCGCCGCCTCAACGCCCGCCAGCTCCCGTACCAGGGCCCCGAATTCGATGAAGGCCGCCTCCGACTCGGGCCGGTCCTCCAGCAGTTCGGCGACCCGGTCCAGCTCCGCCTCCCGCCCCGGCCAGAACGCGCCCAGCGCCCGCCGCGTGGCGGGGTCCAGCGCCGTCCCGTGGCCGGGTTCCGCGAGCAGAGCTCCCCGCGCGTCGAAGTCCGGTATCGGCTCGTCCGAGAACCGGATCGATGGCCAGACCACCCCCACGTACCCCAGCCGCACCCCCGGCCCCACCAGCCCCGGGAACGGGGCGAAGAACCGGTCGAAGAGGCGGGTCGCCGTGGACCGGTCGCTGTTCCAGCCGTGCGCGAAGACCACCAGGTCGGTGGCCTCCATCCCGGCCACCGCCTCCCGCGTGCCGCGGTCCACGTCCCCCTCGGCGTCGAAGGTCAGCTCCTCGTAGGGCCCCACCCCCACGCCGCCCGTCCCGCTGCCGCCGACCGCGCCGATGTCCGCCATGACCGTCCCCCTCCACACCGTGCCTCCGGTGCGGTCAGCATCCCGCTGCCACGCCCGCCCGGCCAGCCCCGCGACGCCACCGGGTCGCCACGTCACCGGGTCGCCGGGTCACGGGTAGAGGAGGTACTCCTCGCGCACCGCCGCGAACCGCTCCAGCCCCGCCGCCCAGTCGCCCGCGATCTCGTCCACCCCGGCCCCCGCGTCCACGAGCGTCCGCACCCGGTCCGAGCCCGTCAGCCGGTCGATCCAGTGGTCCGCGCGCCAGGCGAAGCCGCTCCAGCTCCGGCGCGCGGTGACCAGCAGCCCGATTCCGGCCCGCACCGGATCGAAGGCCGCCCGGTCGTGCACGATCAGCCGGACCCCGCCGCACGGCTTCCCGGTGTGCTTGGAGAAGGTCGGCGTGAAATAGGACTCCCGGAACCACACCCCGGGCAGTTCGAGCGCGGTCGCCGCCTCCGCCCAGCGCCGGTCGAGGCCCTCCGCTCCCAGCACCTCGAAGGGCGTGGTCGTCCCCCGCCCCTCGGACAGGTTCGTCCCCTCGAACAGGCAGGTGCCGGCGTACGCGAGGGCCGTGTCCGGCGTTGGCATGTTCGGGCTCGGCGGCACCCACGGCAGTCCGGTCGTCCCGAAGAGGGCGTCCCGCCGCCAGCCGGTCATCCGTACCGTCCGCAGTTCTGCCCGATTCCCTGTCAGGAACTCGCCGTTGAACAGCAGCGCCAGCTCCGCCGCCGTCATCCCGTGCGCGAGCGCGATCGGCTCCCGGCCCACGAAACTCGCGTACGGCCGCTCCAGCACCGGCCCCGCCGCCCGGATGCCGCCCACCGGATTGGGCCGGTCCAGGACCACCACCGCCTTGCCGGCGAGCGCGGCCGCGCGCATGCAGTCGTAGAGGGTCCAGATGTAGGTGTAGAAGCGGGCCCCGACGTCCTGGATGTCGAAGACGACCGTGTCGATCCCGGCCGTCGTGAACACGTCCGCGAGCGCCTGACCGCTCTTGCCGTACGTGTCGTACACCGGCAGCCCGGTCGCCGGATCGCGACCGGCTCCCTCCGAATCGCCCGCCTGCGCCGTCCCCCGGAACCCGTGCTCCGGCCCGAACACCGCGACCAGGTCCACCCGTTCGTCCGCGTGGAGTACGTCGACCAGGTGCCGGGCGTCGGCGGTGATCCCGGTGGGGTTGGTGACCACGCCCACCCGTTGCCCGGCCAGTACGTCGTATCCGGCCGCGGCGAGCCGCTCGAACCCGGTGCACACCCGGCCCGCCCCGGCGGCGGCCCCCGCCGCCCCCGGCCCCGCGGCCCCCTCAACCCCCGTAACCGCGGCCCCCACCGCCCCCAGGGCCCCGGCGCTCCCGGCCAGTCCCAGCAACCCCCGTCGCGACAGACTCATCCCGCCACGTTAAGAGCCGCCCCCCTTCCATCCCGACATACCGACTGGTTAGTCTGCCCGGCATCGGTAGATCGGAACAGCCGGCAGCGCCGCCCGAAAGGTGATCCCCGTGAACGCGTACCAGGACCAGCGAGTCGTCGTCACCGGAGCGGGCGGCGGCATCGGAGCCGCGCTCGCGCGGCGCTTCGCCGCCGAAGGGGCCACCGTGGTGGTCAACGACCTCGACGCGGCCAAGGCCGCCTCCGTGGCCGGCGCGATCGGCGCCCGCGCGATCGCCCTGCCCGGCGACGCCTCGGCGGTCGTGGCGGAGGCCCGCGAGGCCCTCGGGGGCCGGGTGGACGTCTACTGCGCCAACGCCGGACTCGCCTCGGGCGGCGACGCCTTCGCCGACGAGACCGTGTGGGAGGCGGCCTGGGAGGTCAACGTCATGGCCCACGTCCGCGCCGCCCGGGCGCTGCTGCCGGACTGGCTGGAGCGGGGGAGCGGCCGCTTCGTGTCCACCGTCTCCGCCGCCGGGCTCCTGACCATGATCGGGGCGGCGCCGTACAGTGTCACCAAGCACGGTGCCCTCGCCTTCGCGGAATGGCTCTCGCTGACCTACCGCCACCGCGGCGTCCAGGTCCACGCGATCTGCCCGCAGGGTGTGCGCACCGACATGCTGACCGCCGCGGGCTCGGCGGGCGACCTCGTCCTGGCGCCGACCGCGATCGAGCCGGAAGCGGTCGCGGACGCGCTGTTCGACGGCATGGAGAAGGGCCGGTTCTTGATCCTCCCGCACCCCGAGGTCGCGGAGTTCTACGCCGCCCGCGCCACCGATACGGACCGCTGGCTGGGCGGCATGAACCACCTCCAGCGGACATGGGAGAAGTCGTGACGCCGGAAGGCAGCGAAGCACCGGAGCCGTCCCGGTACGCGGCGAAGCCCTGGCTCGGGCGGCTCAGCCCGGCCCAGCGGGCGCCGATCGCGCCCCCGCCGAGCGTCCTGCACGCCTTCCGCGACTCCGTCGCCCGGGCCCCGAAGCGCACCGCGCTGGCCTATTTCGACGGCCGGATCGACTACGCCGAGGCCGACGCGCTCTCCGACTCCGCCGCCGGATACCTGGCCGCCCAGGGCATCGGCCGCGGCGACCGGGTCGCGGTCATGCTCCAGAACACCCCGCACTTCGTGCTGGCCGTCCTGGCCGCCTGGAAGGCCGGAGCGGTCGTCGTCCCGCTCAATCCGATGTACAAGAGCGCCGAGGCCGGGCACATCCTCCGCGACTCCGGGGCCGCCGCGCTGGTCTGCGACGGCCGCGCGTGGGCGGAGTACCTGCGCGAGGCCGCGCGCGCGGCCGGCGTACGGACCGCCCTGACCGCCTCCGACCTGGACTTCCAGACCCGCGGCGACCTCCGCGTCCTCGCGCCCGCCGGCCGGCTGCCGCGGGCCGCGGACGCCGCCGACCTCGCCACGGTGGCCCGCCAGGGCCACCCGGCCCCGCCGGACCCGGGCCCGACCGCCGCCGACACCGCCCTCATCAGCTACACCTCCGGGACCTCCGGCACCCCCAAGGGCGCGACGAACCCGCACGGCGCCCTCATCTACAACGCCGCGCGGCAGGTCACCGGCCACCCGCTCCCCGAGGGCGCGACCTACTTCGCCCTCGCCCCCCTCTTCCACATCACCGGCATGGTCTGCGAGCTCGCCGCCTGCTTCGCCAACGCCGGCACCCTCGTCCTGACCCACCGCTTCGAGGCGGGCGTCGTCCTCGACGCCTTCCTCGAACACCGCCCCGGCTACACCGTCGGCCCGGCCACCGCCTTCATGGCCCTCGCCGCCCACCCCGGCGCCACCCCGGACCACTTCGCCTCGTTCCGCGTGATCTCCTCCGGCGGGGCCCCGCTCCCGCCCGCGCTCGTCGAGCGGCTGCGCGCCGCCTTCGGCTTCTACCTGCGCAACGGCTACGGCCTCACCGAGACCACGGCCGCCTGCGCCACGGTGCCCGCGCACCGCGAAGCGCCCGTCGACCCGGTCTCCGGAACCCTCTCCGTCGGGGTCCCGGGCGCCGACACCGTCATACGCGTCCTCGACGAGCACGGAGCCGAGCTGCCCTTCGGCGAGACCGGCGAGATCGCCGTCCGGGGCCCCCAGGTCGTACCCGGCTACTGGGGTCTGCCGGCCGACACCGCCAAGGCCTTCCCGGACGGCGAACTGCGCACCGGGGACGTCGGCTTCATGGACGCCGACGGCTGGCTGTACGTCGTCGACCGCAAGAAGGACATGATCAACGCGTCCGGCTTCAAGGTCTGGCCGCGCGAGGTCGAGGACGTGCTCTACACCCACCCCGCCGTGCGCGAGGCGGCCGTCGTCGGCATCCCGGACCCGTACCGGGGGGAGAGCGTGAAGGCGTACGTCAGCCTGCGCCCCGGGGCCTCGGCCGAGCCGGGGGAGCTGTCCGCGTACTGCGCCGAGCGCATCGCCGCGTACAAATACCCGCGGCAGGTGGAGATCCTGCCTGTTCTGCCCAAGACGACCAGTGGCAAGATCCTGCGACGGGAACTGCGCGAGCGCGGCTGAAAACAGTCGTACCCCCGCGCGTCGCCGCACCGGCGAGGGATCAGAGAAAAGGAAGGTGAGCGCCATGGCCGCCAGGACCGCCACGGAGACCGGAGGCACGCACGAGGCCCCGGTACCGCAGCGGCTGCTCGCCGTCGCCACCAGGCTGTTCGCCGAACGCGGCTACGACCGCACCTCCGTACAGGAGATCGTCGAGGCGGCCGGGGTCACCAAGGGCGCGCTGTACCACTACTTCGGGTCCAAGGACGATCTGCTGCACGAGGTGTACGCGCGGATGCTGCGCCTCCAGCAGCAGCGGCTGGACGCGGTGGCCGATTCCGACGCCCCCGTCGAGGAGCGGCTGCGCGCCGCGGCCGCCGACGTGGTGGTCACCACCATCGAGAACCTCGACGACGCGGCCATCTTCTTCCGGTCGATGCACCAGCTGAGCCCGGAGAAGTTCAAGCAGGTACGGGCGGAGCGCCGGCGCTACCACGAACGCTTCCGCGCGCTGATCGAAGAGGGCCAGAAGGCGGGGGTGTTCTCCACCGCCACGCCCGCCGACCTGGTGGTGGACTACCACTTCGGGTCCGTCCACCACCTGTCCACCTGGTACCGCGCCGACGGACCGCTCACCCCGCAGCAGGTCGCCGATCACCTCGCCGACCTGCTGCTGCGCGCCCTGCGCCCCTGAAGCGTCCCGGCCCCGCCGCGGCGGGTGGCCCGCGGCGGGGCCACCTGCTGCGGGGCCACCTGCGGCTGGCCCACCTGCTGCGGGGCCACCTGCGGCTGGCCCACCTGCTGCGGGGCCACCTACGGCTGGCCCACCCGCGGCGGGCCGCCCGTCAGCGGTACCGCTTCAGCTCCCGCTGGGCCAGTGAGCGCTGGTGCACCTCGTCCGGGCCGTCGGCCAGCCGCAGCGTCCGCGCCGCCGCCCACAGCTCGGCCAGCGGGAAGTCCTGGCTCACCCCGCCCGCACCGTGCAGCTGCACCGCCTGGTCCAGGATCCCCACCACCGCGCGCGGAGTCGCGATCTTGATGGCCTGGATCTCGGTGTGCGCGCCCCGGTTGCCGACGGTGTCCATCAGCCAGGCCGTCTTCAGCACCAGCAGCCGCAACTGCTCCACCGTGACCCGGGCGTCCGCGATCCAGCCCTGTACGACCCCCTGCGCGGCCAGTTCCTTGCCGAAGGCGGTACGTCCGATCGCGCGCCGGCACATCAGCTCGATGGCCCGCTCGGCCATGCCGATCAGCCGCATGCAGTGATGGATCCGGCCCGGGCCGAGCCGGGCCTGGGCGATGGTGAAGCCGGTGCCCTCCTCGCCGATCAGGTTCGACGCCGGGACCCGGGCCCCGTCGAAGACCACCTCGGCGTGCCCGCCGTGGTCGTGGTCCTCGTACCCGTACACCGTCATCGCCCGGCGCACCTCGACGCCCGGGGTGTCGCGGGGGACCAGGATCATCGACTGCTGGCGGCGCGGATCGGCGGCCCGCGGGTCGGTCTTGCCCATCACGATGAAGACCTTGCAGTCCGGGTTCATGGCGCCCGAGATGAACCACTTGCGCCCCGTGACCACGTACGCGTCACCCACCCGCTCGATCCGGGTCTCGATGTTCGTCGCGTCCGAAGAGGCCACCTCGGGCTCGGTCATCGCGAAGGCGGAGCGGATCTCCCCGGCCAGCAGCGGGTCCAGCCACTGCTTCTTCTGCTCCTCGCTGCCGAACTGGGCGAGCAGCTCCATGTTCCCGGTGTCCGGGGCGGCGCAGTTGGTCGCCGTCGGAGCCAGGTGCGGGCTGCGGCCGGTGATCTCGGCGAGCGGGGCGTACTGGAGGTTGGTCAGCCCGGCGCCGTACGCGGAATCGGGCAAGAAGAGGTTCCACAGGCCTTGACGGCGCGCCTCGGCCTTCAGTTCACCGAAGACGGCCGGGGTGTCCCAGGGCGAGGCCAGCCGCGCGCGCTGCTCGGCGGCGACGGGTTCCGCCGGGTACACGTACTCCTCCATGAACGCGAGGAGCCGCTCGCGGAGTTCCTCGGTCCGGGCGTCGAATGCGAAATCCATGGGTGTGCCTCAGCCTTCCTGGAGGGTGGTCAGACCGTGCTCGATGAAGACCGGGACCAGCTCGCCGATCCGGTCGAAGCCCGCACCCACGGTCTGGCCGAGGGTGAAGCGGTAGTGGATGCCTTCGAGGATCACCGCGAGCTTGAACCAGGCGAAGGCCGTGTACCAGGCGATCGCGCCGGTGTCCCGGCCGGAGCGGGCGGCGTACCGCTCGACCAGCTCGGCGGGCGCCGGGTGGCCGGGCGCCGCGCTCGTCGTGCTGACCGGTGAATCGGTCAGTCCCAGGTCCGAGCTGTACATCACCAACAGGCCGAGATCCGTCAGCGGATCGCCGAGCGTGGACATCTCCCAGTCCAGCACCGCCCGGATCGTGTCGTCCGGGCCGCCGATCAGCACGTTGTCGAGCCGGAAGTCCCCGTGCACCACGGTGGGGGCGGGGGAGCGGGGCAGGGCCCGGCCGAGCGCGCCGTGCAGCTCGTCGATACCGGCCAGTTCCCTGCCCCGGGAGGCCGCCAGCTGCTTGCCCCAGCGCCTCAGCTGCCGGTCGAGGAAGCCCTCGGGCCGGCCGAAGTCGCCCAGTCCCACCGCCTCCGGATCCACCGCGTGCAACTCGACCAGGGTGTCCACCAGGCCCAGCACCGCCCGCCGGGTCCGCTCCGGGCCGATGGCCGCGAGCTCCCCGGCCGTCCGGTACGGCACCCCGTCCACGTACTCCATGACGTAGAACTGCGCCCCGAGCACCGCCTCGTCCTCGCACAGCAGCACCGGTTCGGGCACGGGTACCGCCGTGCCGTGCAGCGCCGCGATGACCCGGTGCTCGCGCCGCATGTCGTGAGCGGTGGCCAGGACATGGCCGAGCGGCGGGCGGCGCACCACCCAGCGGGAGCTCCCGTCGGTGATCTCGTACGTCAGGTTCGACCGGCCGCCCTCGATCAGCCGGCCGCTCAGCGCCCCGGCCACGAGTCCCGGCCGCGCGGCGTCGAGATGGCCGCGCAGCCGCTCCAGATCGAGGCCTCGCGGGTCGGCCGGGCCCGGGGCTGAAGCTGAGGTCATGGTGGCGCGCCTCCGTACGGAGTTGACGATGACGAAGCGAACGAGAGCCATCATGCCGACCAGTCGGTATGCCGTCCAGAGTGCGCGGCGGAAGAGTCCGTCGGAAGAGTCCGGCCGAAGAGTCCGGCGGAGGAGCCCCTCCAGCGGATCAGGCGTGATCAGGCGTGACAGAGGATCGGCGTCCCGCCGTTCATCACCGTCATGTCCCTCAGCACCGCCAGGATGTCCAGCGGAGCCCCCTCCGGCTCCCCGGCCAGCTCCGCGTACGCCCGGTGTACGTTCGCCACCAGGCGCTCGCTCTCCCGCCAGGCCGCGAACTCGCCCAGGTCCGCCCGCCGTGCCACTTCCAGCGGGGTCAGCCCCTTCGCCCGGCCCTCCCGGGCCAGCTCTGCCACGTACCGCAGATAACGCTCGGTGGACTCGTAGGCCGAGGGGTCGGTCAGCGGGCCGTGCCCCGGTACGACGGTCTCGGCGCCCAGCGAGCGCAGCAGATCCAGCGCCCGCAGCGACCCGGCCAGGGAGCCCATCGCCAGGAACGGCGTCCCCTCGGCGAAGACCAGGTCCCCGGTGAACACGATCCGACGGCCGGGCAGCCACACGATCGAGTCCCCGGTGGTGTGCGCGACGCCCGGGTGGTTGACCCGCACCTCGGTCTCGCCCACGTGCAGCGTCATCCGGTCGCTGTACGTCAGACCGGGCGGGGTGATCTCTATCGCGCCGAAGTCGGTGGCGGGCCAGATCATCTCCAGCTGGTGCCCGGAAGCGATCTGCTCGGCCCGCGCGTTGTCGTGCCCGATGATCAGCGCTTCGGGGGCGAACACGCCGTTGCCGTAGGTGTGGTCGCCGTGGTGGTGGGTGTTGACGACCGTGCGCGGCAGCGGCACCCCGGCCGCCACGACCGCGTCGCGCAGCGCCCGTGCCCGCCGCTCGGTGGCGGCGGTGTCGATGAGCAGGGTCCGGCCGCCGTCGCTCACGAAGCCGGCGTTGTTGAGGCACCAGCCCCCGTCCGGCTGGACGTACGCGTACACCCCGGCGGCGGGCTGGACCAGATAGGGCTCCTCGGTGGCTATCGCGCTCTCCCCGGCTCGCTGTGACAGGCAGTCGGCATCCTGCCAGGGCATCCTGCCAGCCGGCGCGGCGCCGGGGGAGAGCGGGCTCAGGTCGGGAGCGGGCGGTCAGTGGTCGTCGTAGTGGCCTTCGTGCGGGGCGTGCCGGTGCCCGTCGTGCAGGTAGTCCAGGTGGTCCCCGTGCGGCACCGCTTCGTGCCCGCAGTTCGCCCCGTGGGTGTGGTCGTGGTCCGCGTGGGTGCTGTGCCCCTCGGGCTCGCACTCGTCCCAGTGTCCGGAGTGCGCCCGGTGCAGATGGCCGTCGTGCGCGTAGTCGAGGTGGTCCCCGTGGTCGACCGCCGGGTGGCCGCAGGCTGGGCCGTGGGTGTGCTCGTGCAGGGGGTGCTCATGGTGCAGGGTCGTCATGGCGTCGAGGCTAGTGCGGATCGCCCGGTATGGACCGTTATGGCAGGAGTGGCGCCCGTAAGCAGGACAAGCGCACCATCGCCTCAGCGGTTCAGATGATCAGCGCCGCCGCTGATCAGCGCCACCGCGAAGGCCGCCAGTCCCAGCGTGCACAGCACGACCGCCAGGGCCGCGCGCGGCGCCAGGCCCGGCGGACGCGCCGCCGCCAGTTCCCGGATCCGCCGGTGCGCCGTCCACAGGAACGCCAGCCAGATCAGGGCGATGACCGCCACCCCGACCACCTCGACCGGCGAGCCGGAACCGCTCAGGACCTGACGCAGCGCCAGTACCGCCACCACCGAGCACGCCAGCGTCGTACGCCGCCACGCGAGCCGGGTCCGCTCCGGCTGCAGCCCGGCGTCGCGCTGCTCCGCTCCGGAAGAGCTCACCGCTCCGTCGTCCAGCCGAGCAGGACGGCCGCGACCATCACCACCGCGACCAGGCCCACGCCCAGGCTCAGCACCACCGGGAACCGCGACAGCGGCAGATCCTCACCCCGGCGCATCGCCTGCTCGCACCGCACCCAGTGGTTCACGGCCCGCAGTGCGCAGGCCGCGCCCACCGCGAGCAGCGCGAAGGCCATCCCGACCCGCACCCCCCACCGCAGGTCCGGCAGGAACTGGTCCACCGCGAAACCGCCGCCCACCAGGGCCAGCGCGGTCCGGATCCAGGCCAGGAAGGTCCGCTCGTTGGCGAGCGAGAACCGGTAGTCGGGAGTCTCGCCCTCGTTCCTCAGCCGCTGCGGTGCGAACCAGAGCCGCACGCCCTTGACGAAGTCGATCATCTGATCAATCTACTGGTGGGGCTCCAGGTGCGCGCGCAGCCGCCGGTACGCCTCCAGCCCGTCCGGCACCCACTCCCACCCGCCGCCGGTCACCCGCGCGGCCAGCTCCTCCTCCGTCAGCCACGCGTGCCACGCCACCTCCGACACCTGCGGCGACACCGGCAGCTCGCACCGCACCTCGTGCACGTACGACCACCAGGCCCCGCCCGGACCCTCGTACAGGAACTTGAACAACGGCTCCGGCTGCCCGAGGCCGGTGACCCCCAGCTCCTCCTCGGCCTCGCGCAGCGCGGCCTCCCCGTAGTCCTCGCCGGCGCCCACCACCCCGCCCACGAACATGTCGTAGGCCGAGGGGAACACCAGCTTCGACGCGGTCCGCCGGTGTACGAAGATCCGCCCCTCGGCGTCCCTGACCCGCACGAACACGCACCGGTGGACGAGCCCGCGCGCGTACACCTCCCCGCGCGGAGCCTGCCCCGTCACCCGGTCGTCCCGGTCCACCACGTCCAGTACTTCATCTTCAGCAGCGGCACTCACACCGCTCATCCAACCACCGCTGTTGACTGGTTACCGCTCCGTAGCCAAGGATCTGCCCCACCATCGACCGGAGGACGGGTTCGTATGACGTACGACGCAGACGTGATCGTGATCGGGGCCGGGCTGGCCGGCCTCGTGGCCACCGCCGAGCTCGTCGACGCGGGCCGCAAGGTCATCCTGCTCGACCAGGAGCCCGAACAGTCCATCGGCGGCCAGGCCCACTGGTCCTTCGGCGGGATGTTCTTCGTCGACTCGCCCGAACAGCGCCGGATGCGGATCAAGGACAGTCGCGAGCTCGCCCTCCAGGACTGGCTCGGCTCGGCCGGGTTCGACCGCGAGGAGGACGCCTGGCCGCGCCGCTGGGCCGAGGCCTACGTGGATTTCGCGGCGGGCGAGAAGCGGCCCTGGCTGCACGCCCAGGGCGTCCGCTTCTTCCCCGTCGTCGGCTGGGCGGAGCGCGGCGGCTACGACGCCAACGGCCACGGGAACTCCGTCCCCCGCTTCCACATCACCTGGGGGACCGGCCCCGGCCTGGTCGAGCCCTTCGAGCGCCGGGTGCGCGCCGGGGTGGCCCGCGGCCTGGTCCAGCTCCGGTTCCGCCACCGCGTCACCGGCCTCGCGCGCACGGCCGGGACGGTGGACACGGTGACGGGCGAGATCCTGGCGCCCTCCGACGCCGTACGCGGGACCGCGAGCGGCCGCGAGAGCACCGGGGAGTTCTCCCTCCGGGCCCAGGCGGTGATCGTCACCAGCGGCGGCATCGGCGGCAACCACGACCTCGTCCGCAAGCAGTGGCCGGCCCGGCTCGGCACCCCGCCGGAGCGGATGCTCTCCGGGGTCCCGGCGCACGTGGACGGCCTGATGCTGGGCATCGCGGAGGAGGCGGGCGCCAGCCACATCAACAAGGACCGGATGTGGCACTACACCGAGGGCATCGAGAACTGGGACCCGATCTGGGCCAAGCACGGCATCCGCATCCTGCCCGGGCCGTCCTCGCTCTGGCTGGACGCGACCGGCAAGCGGCTGCCCGTACCGCTCTTCCCGGGCTTCGACACCCTCGGCACGCTCGACCACATCATGAAGACGGGCCACGACCACACCTGGTTCGTGCTCAACCAGCGCGTCATCGGCAAGGAGTTCGCCCTGTCCGGCTCCGAGCAGAACCCGGACCTCACCGGGAAGTCCGTCCGCGGCGTCATCGACCGCGCGCGGCAGGCGGTGCCCGGCCCGGTCAAGGCCTTCATGGACAACGGCGCGGACTTCGTCGTCGAACGGGACCTCGCCTCGCTGGTGCGGGGCATGAACGCGGTGACCAAGGAGAACCTGCTCGACGAGGCGACCGTCCGCCGGGAGATCGTGGCGCGGGACCGGGAGATCGCCAACCCCTTCGCCAAGGACCTCCAGGTGACCGCCATCCACGGCGCGCGCAAGTACCTGGGCGACAGGCTGATCCGTACGGCCGCCCCGCACCGGATCCTGGACCCGAAGGCGGGCCCGCTGATCGCCGTCCGGCTCTCCGTCCTGACCCGGAAATCCCTGGGCGGGCTGGAGACCGACCTCTCCTCGCGCGTCCTGACCGGATCCGGCGAACCGCTGCCGGGCCTGTACGCGGCGGGCGAGGCGGCCGGCTTCGGCGGCGGCGGGGTCCACGGCTACCGCGCCCTGGAGGGCACCTTCCTCGGCGGCTGCGTCTTCTCGGCCCGCGCGGCCGGGCGCTCCGCGGGTATGGCGGTGAGCTGACCGGCCGGGTGCCCCGGCCCGGCCCGGACATGGCGCAGCGGCAGCGTTACGGCAGTCGCGAGAGGACCCGGAACCGTTCCGCGACGACGAGCGTGTCGTCGTCCACCGTGTACTCCGGGTCGCCGAGCGCTTCGCGGACCGGCGGACTGTGCCAGAACCGCTCGTGCGAGGCGCGCCATTCAGCCACGGACGTGTACCCCTCGCCCTCGTCGAGCGCGTGCCGCAGGTCCACATCGGCGAGTCGCACCACCCGTACCTCTGTCACCTCCACCACCGCCACCGCCCGCTCCACGGAGTCCAGCAGGAGGCAGCGCTCACCCGCCACGCGCAGCGGTTCGCCCTCGGCCTCGTACTCGGGCAACAGCCCTGTGGTGGTGGTCTTCGCCCCGCTGAGCACAGCCGCGACCAATTGCTCACGCAGCGGTCCCGGGAATCCCAGCAGGTACGGAGGGAGATCGTCAGTGGTCGTCATCCGCCGACCGTACGCCAGGCGTGATCGGCGGCGCACCCTCGTTCGCGGGCCGCCCGAATGCGGCAAGAAACCCAACTCGTCCCCTTCGGCCACCAGTTGAAACACGCCACCCGATGGCCTGGACCTTGACTCGGAGCTGTGCGTACCGCTTTGCTGTGCGTGATCATCCGGATGCGCTCGCCCGCGTGATCCCCCTGCCCGCCCGCCCGCGTCCTGGAGGGAACCAGCGGTGTCCCCGCCCCCGCCGCCCCTTCCCCGCCCCCGCAAGCGGGACGCGCAGCTTTTCGACTCCGCCCTCTGCGACACCGAACTGGTCGACGTACGCGGCCAGTTCACCCAAGGCCGGTGGTCCAAGGCCCGCGCCCTCCTGGTCGGCACCGGGGACGACTGGGACCGCCGCGGCCACCGCGTCGTCGTTCTCGCCGAAACCCCGGCCGCCACCGCCTGGGCCCGCGAATGGCTGCTCGCCGAACCCGACAGCATCGACGCCGCCACCCTGCTCGCCTGCGCCACCGTCTTCACCGCCCTGCGCGGCAAGGGAGCCCCCGAGGCCGCCGAGGAGGCCTGCCGCAGGGCCGCCGCCCTGCTACCCGCCGACCCCACGCCCTGGCTCGCCCTGCTCCTGCTCTCCCGCGTCTTCGGCACCGAGGAGGAGTTCAGCCGCCACTTCGACCAGGTCCGGGCCCGTCACCGGGAGCACCACCACGCCCACCACCTGATGGTCGCCAAGCTGGCCGAGCGCACTCCCGCCGCCGGACACGACCCGCTCCACGAGGTCTACGACTTCGCCGCCTGGGCCGCCGAGGAGTCCCCGGCGGACTCCCCGCTCGCGGTGCTCCCCGTCGTCGCCCACGCCGAGCGCTACCGGGTCCTGGCCGCGACCCACGGGCACACGTTCGAAAGCGCCACCCAGCACTGGTCCGGGCGCCGCGCCCGCCAGGTCCTGCGCGCCGCCTTCGACTGGTGGCTGGAATGGGAGCGCGAGGACCACCCCCGCAACCGGGTGGACCTCAACTTCCTCGCCCACGCCAAACTCTGCGAGGGCCGCCCCGCCGAAGCCGCCGCCCTCTTCCACCGCATCGGGCGCCACGCCACCCGCGCTCCCTGGTCCTACCCGGACCTCGACCCGCACAAGGCCTTCCTCGCCGCGCGCAACGCAGCGCTCGGCACCGCGTGAAACCCACCCCCGCCTACGGAACGACCGCCCCGCGAAAGGACCCCGCCATGCCGACGGGCAGATCCACCACGGCCTCGACACCGGCCGAGATACGCACGTACAAGGGCCAGGACCGGGCCCTGCGCGCCGACCGCCTCGGTACCGCCGGCCTGCTGCTCTCCGTACTCGCCGCCAGCGCGCCCCTCATGGTGGTCGCGGGCGTCATGCCCACCACCTTCGGCGTCATGGGCATCGTCGGCCAGCCGCTGCTGTTCGTCATCCTCGGCGCCGTCCTCGCGCTGTTCAGCGTCGGATACGCCGAGATGAGCCGGCACGTCCACAACGCCGGCGCCTTCTACGCCTACATCGCGCGCGGCCTCGGCCCCACCGCCGGCGCCGCCGCCTCGGTCGTCGCCCTCGTCGCGTACAGCGCCATGCAGGTCGGGGTCTTCGGCATCCTCGGCTTCGAGATCTCCGGCCTCTTCGCCACCTACCTGGAGATCCAGATCGCCTGGTGGATCCCGGCCCTCGTCTCGGTCGCCGCCACCGGCGCGCTCGGCTGGCTGAAGATCGACCTCAACGCCAAGGTGCTCGGCGTCCTCCTGCTCATCGAGTGCGCCCTGGTCCTCATCTTCGATCTCGCCGCCCTCGCCGAGCCCGGCGCCGAAGGCCTCTCCCTGCACGCCTTCAACCCCGAGACGCTGAGCGGCGCCGGCCTCGGCACCGCCCTGTGCTTCTGCATCGCCGCCTTCGTCGGCTTCGAGCAGTCGCCGGTGTACGCGGAGGAGACCAGCAAGCCGCACATCGTCGTCTCCCGCGTGATGTTCCTCGCCGTCGGCTTCGTCGCCCTGTTCTTCGCGCTCAGCGCCTGGGCCCTCACCGTCGCCACCGGCCCCGCCGACGTGGTCAAGGCCTCCGCCGACGCCGGACCCGGCCTGCTCTTCCAGCTCACCGAGAGCCGCCTCGGCACCGCCTTCACCGACGTCCTGCACGTCCTCTTCGTCACCGGCATGTTCGCCGCCATGCTCAGCTTCCACAACGTCGTCGCCCGCTACGCCTTCGCGATGGGCCGCGAGGGCCTGCTGCCGGCCGCCTTCGGCCGCACCAACGCCGGCACCGGGGCGCCCGGCACCGGCTCCCTCCTGCAGACCGGCATCGCCGCCGTTGTCGTCCTCGGCTTCGCACTGACCGACGACATGCCGGCCGGCGATCCCACCGCGCCCGTCCTGCACCTGTTCACGTGGATGGGCAGCGTCGGAGCCCTCGGTGTGACGCTCCTCATGGCCACCGCCTCCTTCGCCGTCATCGCCTTCTTCGTCCGCCGCGGCACCGCGGGAGCCCAGATCCTGCGACTGGGCGCGGCCGGCGCCGCGGGCCTGGCCCTCGTCGGCATCGCCGTCTACACGGTCAAGGACTTCGGTGTCCTCGTCGGCGCCGAGAAGGGCTCCGCCCTCAGCTGGATCCTGCCCGCGGTCATCGCCGTCGCGGCGCTCATCGGACTCGTGAGCGGCCTGGCCCTGCGCGGTCGCGACCCCGAGGCGCACGCCCGCATCGGCCTCGGGAACGAGGCCTTCCGCCTCGATCAGGCCGCCGGATCAGACCAGGCAGACTGACCCCCCACCCACGCAATTACGGCTCCACGAAGCCCCCGGCACCCGTTTCCATGGTCGCCGGGGGCTTCCGCACGTAGAGGGCGGGTTTTGGCGGCAGCGGAGCCTCATGGTCTCCTGTTGCGACGAAACCACCGGATCGCGCCTCAGGGGACACCACCCAGCTCCCCGCGCGGCGGGTCCGGACCCTGCCTGTCCCACCCACGAAGGCGAAGCCGTACATGAGTGACCGCACCTTGACCGAGGCTCCGGCCCCGGCGTCGTCCCGCCACGTCGACGCCGGCGACGAGGGCTACAGCAAGGACCTCAAGTCCCGCCACATCAACATGATCGCGATCGGCGGAGCGATAGGCACCGGCCTGTTCCTCGGCGCCGGAGGCCGCCTCGCGGGTGCCGGACCCTCCCTCGCGATCGCCTACGCCGTGTGCGGCGTCTTCGCCTTCTTCGTGGTCCGGGCCCTCGGCGAGCTCGTCCTGTACCGCCCGTCCTCCGGCGCGTTCGTCTCGTACGCGCGCGAGTTCATGGGGGAGAAGGGCGCCTACACCGCCGGCTGGCTCTACTTCCTCAACTGGTCCACCACCACCGTGGCCGACATCACGGCCGCCGCGACCTACGCGCACTTCTGGTCGATGTTCACCGACGTCCCGCAGTGGGTCCTCGCGTTCATCGCCCTCGCCGTGGTCCTCACCGCGAACCTGATCTCCGTGAAGTACTTCGGCGAGATGGAGTTCTGGTTCTCCCTCGTCAAGGTCGCCGCCCTGACGGCCTTCCTCATCGTCGGCATCTACCTCGTCGCGACCAGCCACGAGATCGGCGGCCACACCCCGGGCCTCGCCTCCGTCACCGACAACGGCGGCATCTTCCCCACCGGCGTGCTCCCGATGCTCCTGGTCGTCCAGGGCGTGGTCTTCGCGTATGCCTCCGTCGAGCTCTGCGGCGTCGCCGCCGGTGAGACCGAGAACCCCGAGAAGATCATGCCGAAGGCGATCAACTCCATCATGTGGCGCGTGGGCATCTTCTACGTCGGCTCCGTCGTCCTGCTGGCCCTGCTCCTGCCGTACACGGAGTACTCGGACGGGCAGAGCCCCTTCGTCACGGTCTTCGAGAAGCTCGGCATCCCCGGCGTCGCCGGCATCATGAACCTCGTCGTGCTCACCGCGGCCCTCTCCAGCCTGAACTCCGGCCTCTACTCCACCGGCCGGATCCTGCGCTCGATGGCCCTCTCCGGCTCCGCCCCGAAGTTCACCGGCCTCATGAACAAGGGCAAGGTCCCCTACGGCGGCGTCCTGTTCACCGCCGCCTTCGGCGTCGCGGGCGTCGGCCTGAACTACTTCATGCCCAAGGACGCCTTCGAGATCGTCCTGAACTTCGCCTCGCTCGGCATCCTCGGCACCTGGGCGATGGTCATGCTCTGCTCGCTCCACTTCTGGCGCCGCGCCAAGCAGGGGAGCCTGGAGCGCCCGTCCTACCGGCTGCCCTGGGCCCCGTACACCCAGATCATCACGCTGGTCTTCCTTCTCGGAGTCCTGGTCCTGATGTGGTGCGACGGCGGCGTCGGCCGCACGACCGTCATGCTGGTTCCGGCCATCATCGGCGCCCTGGTCCTCGGCTGGTTCTTCGTCCGCGGCCGCGTCAGCGAACTCGCCGCCTCCCGCCGCTGACCCGGACCCCCCAACCCCCGGGCCGCCGTGCCCCTCCCGCCGATCGCCCCGCGCCGATCGCCGGGAGGGGCACGGCGGCCCCGGCGTTCATCGGCCGGGACGTGGTGAAACGCGAAATGCCGACTGAGAAGAATCTCAGCCGGCATCCGGCGACGGTCGAGGACCGTCTGTGGTGTCCGAGGGGGGACTTGAACCCCCACGCCCGATAAAGGGCACTAGCACCTCAAGCTAGCGCGTCTGCCATTCCGCCACCCGGACAAGGTGTCTGTCTCGCGGCCCTTGGCCGTTCCGACGTGGAAAACATTACCAAACATTCCGGGGCCTCGATCACACCCCCCGTCGGCCGGGGACCGTCCTTGGGGAGAGCGGCCGGGAGCGGGAGGATGGGAGGAGTTCGGTACCGATCAGTGGGAGGAAGCAGCGTGAGCGAGACGAGTGCGGGCAGGACCGTCTCCGGCGAGGACGAGGTCGTGGACCTCTGCCGGGACCTCATCCGGATCGACACCAGCAACTACGGGGACCACTCCGGCCCCGGCGAACGCAAGGCCGCCGAGTGGGTCGCCGAGAAGCTCGCCGAGGTCGGCCTGGAGCCGCAGATCTTCGAGTCGCACAAGGGGCGCGCCTCGACCGTCGCGAGGATCGAGGGCGAAGACCCCTCGCGGCCCGCCCTGCTGATCCACGGGCACACCGACGTGGTCCCGGCCAACGCGGCGGACTGGACGTACGACCCCTTCGCGGGCGAGATCGCCGACGGGTGCCTGTGGGGCCGCGGCGCCGTCGACATGAAGGACATGGACGCGATGACGCTGGCCGTCGTACGCGACCGGATGCGCAGCGGGCGCAAGCCCCCCCGGGACATCGTGCTGGCCTTCCTCGCCGACGAGGAGGCCGGCGGCATCCACGGCGCCCGGTACCTCGTGGACAAGCACCCCGGCCTGTTCGAAGGCGTCACCGAGGCGATCGGCGAGGTCGGCGGGTTCTCGTTCACCGTGAACGAGAACCTGCGGCTCTACCTCGTGGAGACCGCCCAGAAGGGCATGCACTGGATGCGGCTCACGGTGGAGGGCACCGCGGGCCACGGCTCCATGACGAACAACGACAACGCGATCACCGAGCTCTGCGAGGCCGTGGGGCGCCTCGGCCGCCACACGTGGCCGGTGCGCGTGACCAAGACCGTACGGTCCTTCCTGGACGAACTCTCGGACGCCCTCGGGACCCCGCTGGACCCGGAGGACATGGACGCCACCCTCGCCAAGCTCGGCGGCATCGCCAAGATGGTCGGCGCCACGCTGCGCAACTCGGCCGCCCCGACGATGCTGGGGGCCGGCTACAAGGTCAACGTCATCCCCGGCCAGGCCACCGCGCACGTGGACGGCCGCTTCCTGCCCGGCTACGAGGACGAGTTCTTCGCCGACCTCGACCGGATCCTCGGCCCGCGCGTGAAGCGGGAGGACGTCCACGGAGACCGGGCCCTGGAGACGGACTTCGACGGCAGGCTCGTGGACGCCATGCAGGGCGCGCTCAAGGCGGAGGACCCGATCGCGCGCGCGGTCCCGTACATGCTCTCGGGCGGCACGGACGCCAAGTCCTTCGACGACCTCGGCATCCGCTGCTTCGGCTTCGCGCCGCTGCGGCTGCCGCCGGAGCTGGACTTCGCCGGGATGTTCCACGGAGTGGACGAGCGGGTGCCCCTGGAGGGGCTGAAGTTCGGCGTACGGGTGCTCGACCGATTCATTGACAACGCCTAGGAATCGCAGAGGTGTGCGCAAACCACTGAGAAGAGTGAATGCACTCATACGCTCGTAGCCCTGGTGATCCCTCCTCGTTACAGGTGGTGCGGTCCGCGGCTGGGACCGCACTTGCCTACTAGGAGGAACAATGCTCAAGAAGGTTGTCGCCGCTGCGGCTGCCACCGGTGGTCTGGTTCTCGCGGGTGCGGGCCTGGCTGTCGCCGACGCGGGTGCCCAGGGTGCGGCCATCGGCTCCCCCGGTGTCCTGTCCGGCAACGTCGTCCAGGTTCCGGTTCACGTGCCGGTCAATGTCTGCGGCAACACCGTGAACATCATCGCCCTGCTGAACCCGGCCTTCGGCAACACCTGCGTCAACGCCTGACGCATCTGAAGTTCTGGCCCCGGAGCGCATTCCAGCGTTCCGGGGCCACCGGGCTTTCCGGCCCGGAATCCGATCTTTTCCGGCGTACGCGGCGGGGGCGCAGTTACGGCCACTACGCCGGGCCGAACGAGCACAGCAGGGGACGAGTACAGATGCGACGACAGGTCACCAGGAAGACGCTGATCACGATGGCGGCCGCGGGCGGGGTGCTCGCGCTGGGCGGGGGGCACGCGCACGCGGATTCCGGCGCGGCCGGACATGCCGCGAACTCTCCGGGCCTTCTGTCCGGGAACAACGTACAGGCGCCCGTGGACGCGCCGGTGAACGTCTGTGGCAACACGGTCACAGTGGTGGGACTGCTGAATCCCGCCTTCGGAAACCACTGCTCCAACGGCAGCAAGCCGGGCAAGCCCGGTCACCCCGGAAACCCGGGCACCCCCGGTCATCCCGGAAACCCGGGTACCCCCGGTCATCCCGGAACCCCGGGAACTCCTGGTCACCCCGGAAACCCGGGTACTCCCGGTCACCCCGGCACCCCAGGTCACCCCGGCAACCCGGGCACGCCAGGTCACCCCGGAACCCCGGGTACCCCCGGTCACCCCGGCACCCCGGATCACCCCGGAATCCCGGGTACTCCCGGTCACCCGGGCCACCCCGGAACCCCCGGCAACCCGGGTCACCCCGGTGGCCCGGGCGAGCCGTGCGACGGCGAGGAGCCGGGCAACCCCGGAATCCCCGGCACGCCTGAGAACCCGGATACCCCCGGAAAGCCCAGGACGCCGGGTGCGCCCGAAACCTCCACGAGCCCCGGCCGGGGAACGGTCACGCCGATCACCACGAGCCCCGCCACGGGTACGCACACCGGCTCCACTCCGGGTCTCGCGGCCACGGGCGCCGGTGACGTCCTCAGCGCGGGCGTGCCGATCGCAGGCGCCCTGCTGCTGGGCGGCGCCGTGCTCTACCGGCGGGCACGCGGCGCCGCCTGACCGGTTCGGCCGACGCGGGCACCGGAGACGGTGCCCGCGTCACCAGGTGGCGCGTACCTGGCGGATGATCCGGCGGCGCAGACGCACCCGTCGGCTGCCGTCCCGGTGCAGTGTCAGCCGGTCCAGCTCCCAGTTCCCGTACTCGGCGTGATCGATCAGCAGGCGGGTGGCTTCCTTGCGGGGCACTCCGCGCGGTACGTACACGTCGACAAATTCGTATTCCGGCATCGCATCTATTGTGCAAGCAGAGCCCTGCTACGGATAGCGTCTGCACTATGTCTGATGCTGCTCTGCCCACTGTTGCCGAGGTACGCGCCGCCGCCGAGGCGGTCAAGGCCGCTCTCGACCGTCACCTCGCCGCGGTCGAGAGCAGGGCCGGGGAAGAGGACCCGGCCGTCTACGCGGCGTTCAACGAACTCGCCGCCGCCGCCGAGGAGTACGACGAACTCCTCTACGACCGGTACGACGAGGTCACCCCCTTCGAGATTCCCACCCCCGAGGAACCCGCACCGTACACCGGCCCCACCGAGCCCGCCGCCATCAGCGTGCTCATCCGCCGTGACTACGCCGTCGTGGAACCGCACCGGCTGATCGCGCAGGCCGAGCGCCTCGCCGCACTCGACCGCGAGGCCGCACTCGATGACGAGAGCGGTACCGCCGGCGCGCTGGGCGTCCTCTTCGGGGAGTACGAGCCCGACGAAATCGCCTCTCGTTACAAGGAGTTCGGTCTGGAGGAGGGCGACTCCACGCTGTGGATCGCGACTTCGGAGGAGATCGCCGAACCGGGGGAGTGGCTCAACTCCCCCTTCGGACACACCGATCCGCAGGACGTACTGCACCGCTTCGACGTGAGCTCCGTCTTCGACGAGGAGTCGGAGGACTACGAGGACGACGAGGCCGCGGAGGAGAACGAAGAATCCGAGGAAGCCGCCGAAGACGACGACGAGACGGCTGAGCCGGGACTGGCCCCGGCCTGAGAAAGCCGAAGGAGCGGCCCCCGCCCGGCAGGGCGGGGGCCGCTTCGCTCACTCGGGCTGTTCCGCCGCCGCCACCAGGGCGCTCAGCAGGCCCGTCAGCCGGGTCGTCCGCGGCTTCGGCGGCACCTCCGCGACCGCGTGCGCCAGTGCCTGGTCCACCCCGTGCACCACGGACAGGTGCCGCTCGGCCCGCCCGAACGCCGTGTAGACCCAGTCCCGCGACAGCGCCTGTGCCGCGTCACCCGGCAGTACGACGACCACCGCCGGCCAGCGTGCGCCCACGGCCTGGTGCGCCGTCACGGCCCAGCCGTGCCGGACCCGCGCCTCCACCCGCTCCCTCGGTACGAGGATCCGCGCGCCCGCGCTGTCCAGGTGCAGCCCCTCCGCGTCGGCCGACACCACCCGGGCCGGCACCGCCCGCCCGGGCGAGGGCACGTACACGACGCGGTCGCCGGGGTCGAAGCCGCCGAACCGGCCGGGGCCGGGGTTCAGCCGCTCCTTGAGGGCGGCGTTCAGCGCCCGGGTCCCCGCGGAGCCGCCATGGCCCGGGGTGATCACCTGGACGCTGTCCGCCGGGATCCCGAAGGCGCGCGGCACCGACTCGGCGACCAGCTGCACGGCGCGGTGGACGGCCTCCCCGGCGTCGCGCACCGGGACGATGACGACCTCCTTGCCGGGGGCGTCTACCTGGTTCAGCTCCCCGATCCCGATCCCCGAGACCAGCTCGCCGAGCGGACCGGGGTCCGGGACTCGGGAGACCACCTGGGGGCAGGCACGGGCGGCCAGGACATCGGCGAACACCCGGCCCGGACCGGCGGACCCGAGCACTCCCGGATCCCCGGACAGCACCAGCCGGGCCCCGTCGGGGACGGACTCCACCAGCGCGGCCGCGGTCTCCACGTCGAGCTGCGGGGCGTCGAGGACCACGAGCAGGTCCAGCGCGAACCGGCCGTCGGCATCCCGGCCCGGGCCTTCGGTGCCGGCGATTAGCCCCGGCACCGTGACGGCCCCGTTCGACGGGGTGTGCGCGGCGAAGCAGACTCGCAGCCCGAACTCCCGGGCGGCCGCCGCCAGGGCCAGCGGCTCGGCGCGGGCGGCCTCACCGCCGGTGTGGGTGACCAGGCCGTGGCCGGCGACGGCCCGGATCAGCTCGGCGCCCGGCCCGGTGGCGGCCTCGTCCCAGTCCGCCGGGTCGTCGAAGGTGTTGGCCAGCCGGGTCAGGCCGTCGGCCAGGCTCTCCTCGGCCAGGGCGTACCCCTCCAGGCCCACGAGCACGCGTACGGGCTGCTCGGCCTCCTCGTCCGCGACCTCGGCCGGCGGACCTAGCGGTTCGTTGAACACCAGCACCGTCCCGTCGCCGATGGCCTGTTCCAGGGCCGCGGCTGGGTCCGGTACGCCGTACTGGGCGAGGGCGGACTCCAGGATGGGCGCCTCCAGCGCGGTGTGCCCCTTGAGCGCGGCCTGCTCCAGCAGCCAGCTCACCAGGGCGGCCGTGCGGCGCTCGTCCGCCGGGTCGGCCTCCGGGCCCAGCAGGGCGCGCGCGAAGCCGTCCGCCTGGGCGGGGCGCACCCCGGCGACGGCCAGCAGCCGCCAGGGGTCCTCGGCCAGTTGCCCGGCGGCCCCCTCGCCCAGGGCGGTGGCGGCCGCCTCGGCCAGCCCCTCGGGTGCCCCGCCCCGTGCGAGCACGGCCCGCAGGGCGGCCACGGCGTCGGCGGACGGCGCGGCGGGCGCCGCGGGGGCGGGGACCGGGGCCGCGGGACGAGGCGCCGGGGGAGGGGCGACCGCCTTGCGCGGGGCGGTCGGCGCGTCGTCGAAGTACACGGCGGGGGGCTTCTCCCCGCTCTCCACGGCCCGTACGGCGGCCAGCAGATCGGCGGCCTTCCCGCTCAGTTTCGCGCCGGCCTCGACGGGTGCCTGTCGCTCGGCCTTGCGCCGCTCGATCCGCTCCCGCTCCACCTTCTGCGCGGCCAACTCGGCCTGCGCCTCGCTAAGCCCCGGCCGAGCCTCGTCCCCGCCTGCGGCCCCGTCCCCGACTTCGCCCGCGGCGGCCGGTTGCGCCTCCGCGTCGGCCTCCGCGTCGGCCTCCGCGGTGCCCGCAGTGCTTTCCCCCACCCCGCCCCTTCCCGAAACCGGTGGCTCCGCCCCCGGCCCCCCCTCGCCTGCGGCGGGTCCGTCCTGGGGCTCGGCCCCCGGCCCCCCCTCGCCTGCGGCGGGTTCGTCCTGCGGCTCCGCCCCCGGGCCCCCCTCGCCTGCGGCGGGTTCGTCCTGGGGCTCGGCCCCCGGGCCCCCCTCGCTTGCGGCGGGTTCGTTCTGGGGCTCGGCCCCCGGGCCGTCGTCCCCGGCTTCGCCGGGCGCGGGGTCTGCGGCGGCCTGCGGCGCGGCCGTGCCGGGCTCGGCGGTGGCGTCAGAGGGCGCCGGCGTGGCCGTGCCGGGCTCGGGGGTGGGGCCAGAGGGCTCCGGCGTCTCGCGGGTGGGTGTGGCTTCCGGGGCGATGGTCTTCTCCGGTTCCTCCGCGGCAGCGGCAGCGGCGGCGGCGGCCTCGGGGTCCGTACTCACAGCGTGCTCCAGTCCTGATCGGGATAGCGGTGCAGCGGCGCCGAAACGTCGTCCAGCGCCTGGCAGATCTCCTCCGGAAGACTAAGGGCCTCCACCGACAGAGCCGCCCCGAGCTGCGCCGCCGTCCGCGCGCCGACGATCGGCGCGACCACCCCCGGCCGGTCGCGGACCCACGCGAGCGCGACCTGGAGCGGGGTCACCGCCAGGCCCTGCGCCGCCGTGACCACCGCGTCCACGATCCGGCTCGGCGCCTCGTCCAGGTACGGGTCCACGAACGCGGCCAGCGTCTCCGACGCGGCCCGGGAGTCCACCGGGGTGCCGTCCCGGTACTTGCCCGTCAGGACACCCCGGCCCAACGGCGAGGAGGGCAGCAGGCCGACGCCCAGGTCCAGCGCCGCAGGCAGCACCTCCCGTTCCACGCCCCGCTGCAGGAGGGAGTACTCCATCTGTGTCGAGGCCAGGCGGGTCCGCGCCCCGGGCGCCGCGAGCTGCCAGGTCGCCGCCTTCGCCAGCTGCCAGCCGCTGAAGTTCGACACCCCCGCGTACCGGGCCCGGCCGCTCGCGACCGCCAGGTCCAGCACCTGGAGGGTCTCCTCCAGCGGGGTCGCCGGATCGAAGCCGTGCACGTGCCACAGGTCCACGTAATCGGTGCCCAGGCGGGCCAGCGAATCGTCCAGCGCCGCGAGGAGATGGCCGCGCGAGCCGTCGAAGCGCCGGTCCGGGTCGCGCACGGAGCCCGACTTCGTCGCGATCACCAGGTCCCGGCGCGGCACCACCCCGCCCAGCAGCTGCCCGAGGAGGTACTCCGCCTCCCCGCCCCCGTACACGTCGGCGGTGTCGACGAGCGTGCCGCCCGCCTCCCAGAAGGTCTTCAACTGCTCGGCGGCGCCCGACTCGTCCGGTCCGCCCGCGGAACGGCCCCAGGTCAGGGTACCGAGGCCGATCCGGGACACGCGCAGGCCGGTGCGGCCGAGATGCCTCTGCTCCATGAGCGCTGAGACTACTGGGGCGCTGACGGATCGGACCTTGGCGCGCTACAGTCCCGGCAACGAACGTTACTGATCGGTAAACCGTAAGGGGACGACACATGCGGCTCGGCATCAATCTCGGCTACTGGGGCGCTGGCATGGACGCCGACAACCTCGCCGTCGCCCAGGAGGCCGACCGCCTCGGCTACGACGTCTGCTGGGCCGCCGAGGCCTACGGGTCCGATGCCGCCACCGTCCTGGCCTGGGTCGCCGCCCAGACCGAGCGCATCGACGTCGGCTCCGCGATCTTCCAGATCCCGGCCCGCCAGCCCGCGATGACGGCCATGACCGCCGCCACCCTCGACTCCCTCACCAAGGGCCGCTTCCGCCTCGGCCTCGGCGTCTCCGGACCGCAGGTCTCCGAGGGCTGGTACGGCGTCAAGTTCGACAAGCCGCTCGCGCGGACCCGGGAGTACGTGGAGATCGTCCGCAAGGCCATGAGCCGCGAGCGCCTCTCGTACGAGGGCCAGCACTGGACCCTCCCGCTGCCGGGCGGCCCCGGCAAGCCGCTCAAGCTCACCGTGCACCCCGAGCGCGAGCACATCCCCCTCTACATCGCCGCCATCGGGCCGAAGAACCTGGAACAGACGGGCGAGATCGCCGACGGCGCGCTGCTGATCTTCCCGTCCGCCGCGCACCTGGAGGAGACCGCGCTGCGCCACATCCGCGCGGGCCGCGACAAGGCCGGGCTGACCATGGACGGCTTTGACGTCTGCCCGACCGTCCCGCTGGCCGTCGGCGACGACGTGACCGCGCTGGCGGACATGTTCCGTCCGTACACCGCCCTGTACGTGGGCGGCATGGGCAGCCCCAAGCAGAACTTCTACAACCAGCTCGCCCAGCGCATGGGCTACGAGAAGGAGGCCGCCGAGATCCAAGCCAAGTACCTGGGCGGCGACAAGACGGGCGCGGCGCAGGCCGTTCCGCACTCCCTCATCGACTCGACCACCCTGCTCGGCCCGGTCGAGCGGATCGCCGACGGGATGCGGGCCTACGCCGAGGCCGGGGTCACCACCCTGACACTGGCCCCGGCCGGATTCACCCTCGACGAGCGGCTCACCGCCCTGCGGGCCGGCACCGAGGCCATGGAACGCGCGGGCCTCGCCTGACAGTCGGCCCGGCGCATCCGCCGGTGTGAAGAAGGAGCCTGCGGCCGTGGTGGGGGCTCGGGGGGTCCTCCCCGCCACGGCCGTCACAGCCAACAACGCGTGGGGAGCCCGCCGGGTTACGCCCGCCGCGCCACCCTTTCGACTCGTTCATTCGGCCGAGTAGTGCGATGTATCGGTTGCCCGCCCGGGAAATCCGCATTTGACTCGATTTATGCTCTCTGCCCGCAGCCTCTTCCAGGAGATCGTCGACAACGACGACTCCTTCCAGCTGTTCTGCTCCATCGCCGCCAGCGGGGAGGCCCAGGGCGGCTGGGAAAACGGCCGGATCGCGGCCCTGGTTCCCGCAGGCATGCGCCATCTCGCCCCCAAGATCACCCGACACGGCGCAGACGAGGACAAGCACGGCCGGATCTTCAACGCCCTGCTCCGCAAACGCGGGCTGCCGCCCGTCCCCGTACCTCTCGAGACCGACTACACGATGCTGCTGGAGCGGCACGGAATCGGCCTCGCGCACGACAAGCTGCGCCGCGAGGAGCCGCTGACGGAGGAGGACATCCTCGTCTACCTCTCGCACAGCCGGGTCACCGAACAGCGCGCCGCCGACCAGATGGAGATGCTGGTCAAGAACTTCGGGGACCACCCCGAGGTCGGCAAGGCCATCCACATGATCAGCGACGACGAGGACAACCACCTCGCCTACTGCCACGAGGAACTGCTGAGGCTCGCCCACGAGGGACACGGCCGGACCATCCAGCGGGTGCTGCGCGAGAGCGCGCTGGCCGAGATCGCCATCTACCGGGACGTGAGCCTCGCCGTCATGGGCCACATGGGGCGGCTGCTGAAGTGGCCCGCGCCCAAGGCGGCCGTGCTCGCCGCCGGTATCCGCGGGATGTACGCGTACGAGCGGTTCAGCGGCTGGCACCGGATGGTGGGCCTGCGCATGCCGGAGCGGCGCGACGCCCTGGGGGGCGCACCGACCAGCGCGGCCGGGCTCGCGTAACCGCCCCCCGCACGCCCCCTACAGCCAGCCGCGGCTCTTGAACAGCCGGTGCAGGCCCAGGCACACGCCCGCCATCAGCACGACGACGCCCGGATAGCCCCACTCGTTCCTGAGCTCCGGCATGTGGTCGAAGTTCATCCCGTAGATCCCCGCGACCATCGTCGGGACGGCCGCCATGGCCGCCCAGGCCGAGATCTTGCGCATGTCGTCGTTCTGCCGGACGCCCATCTGCGCCAGATGCGCGGCCAGCGCGTCCGACAACAGCCGGTCCAGGCCCTCGATGTACTCGTTCGCCTTGGTCAGGTGGTCGGCGACATCGCGGAAGAAGGGCTGGGCGTGCTCGTGCACGAACGGCACGCTCCCGAAGGCGAGCCGGTCCATCGGCTGGAGCAGCGGGCTCGTCGAGCGCCGGAACTCCAGCACCTGCCGCTTGAAGGCGTAGATCCGGGCGGCCGTGTTCTTGGTGTCCGTGGCGTTCGGCGCGAAGACCTCCGCCTCCAGCTCCTCCAGGTCCACCTGGAGTTCGCCCGCTACGTCGATGTAGTGGTCCACCACAGCGTCGGACACCGCGTACAGCACCGCCGTGGGGCCGTGCCGCAGGACGTCCGGCTCGTGCTCCAGCCGCTGCCGGACGGCGGTCAGCGCGGCCCCCTCCCCGTGCCGGACCGTGACCACGAACGAGTCACCTATGAACACCATCAGCTCGCCGGCGGTCACCGTGTCGCGGTCGTCGTCGTACGTCACCGGCTTGAGGACGACGAAGAGCGAGTCGTCGTAGACCTCCAGCTTCGGACGCTGGTGCGCGGTCAGCGCGTCCTCCACGGCCAGCGGATGCAGTCCGAACTCCTGGCTGACGTGCTCGAACTCCTTCTCCGTCGGCTCGTGCATGCCGATCCACAGGAAGGCGTCCCCCGTGGCCCGCGCCTCGTCGAGGGCGTCCGAGAAGTCCCCGGGAGCGTTGGAGCGACGGCCGTCCCGGTACATCGCGCAGTCCACAATCACGCGCGCATTCTCCCCCGCCCGACCCATCTCCGCATACCGGTGCCACCGCTTAGGGTGGGCCCATGGCCACGCTGATCCTCGTACGACACGGGCGGTCCACCGCCAACACCGCAGGGCTGCTCGCCGGATGGACCCCGGGAGTGGCCCTCGACGAGCGCGGCGCCGAACAGGCGGCGGCGCTCCCGGGCAGGCTCGCCGGGGTGCCGATCGCGGCAGCCGTCACCAGCCCGCTGCAACGCTGCGGCGAGACGCTCGCGCCCCTGCTGGCCGCCCGCCCGGACCTGGCACTGCACACCGACGAGCGCATCGGCGAATGCCACTACGGCGACTGGTCGGGCCGCAAACTCTCCGAACTCTCCGACGAACCCCTCATGAAGATCGTCCAGCAGCACCCCTCGGCCGCGGCCTTCCCCGGCGGCGAGTCCATGCGCGCCATGCAGGCCCGCGCCGTGGACGCCGTACGGGAGTGGAACACGCGGATCGAGGAGGAGCACGGCGGCGACGCCCACTTCCTCATGTGCTCGCACGGGGACATCATCAAGTCCCTTGTCGCGGACGCCCTGGGCATGCACCTGGACCTGTTCCAGCGGATCCACGTCGATCCCTGCTCGGTGACCATGATCCGCTACACCCCGAGCCGGCCGTTCCTGCTCCGGCTCGGCGACACCGGGGACTTCGCCGGCTTCGTACCCCGCGACGAGCCGCCCGCCGCGGGGCCGGCCGCGGACAAAGCCGCGGAAGACGGCGGGATCGCGGTCGTGGGGGGCGGTGCGGGCGCGGTGTGATCGAACGGCGCGTTAGGGTGGACGGGCCAACACAACCGCGCAGCTGCCCTCGCCTCCCCCAGACTTCGTCCGGGGGGACCCCCAGATTTGGAGACTGGACGTGCCCCGTCAGGTGTTCCTCTACGACCCGCCGGAACGCTTCGTGGCCGGCACGGTCGGTCTGCCGGGGCGCCGTACGTTCTTCCTGCAGGCCTCCGCAGGCTCCCGGGTCACCAGCGTCTCCCTGGAGAAGACGCAGGTCGCCGCGCTGGCCGAGCGGATGGACGAGCTCCTCGACGAGGTCGTACGGCGCACCGGCGGCAACGCCCCGGTGCCCGCCGTCGCCTCCACCGAGGCCGCCGACACCGCCCCGCTCGACGTGCCGGTCGAGGAGGAGTTCCGCGTCGGCACCATGGCCCTCGCCTGGGACGGCGAGGAACAGCGGATGATCGTCGAGGCCCAGGCGCTGGTGGAACTCGAAGCCGAATCCGACGAGGACCTCGCCGAGGCCGAGGAGCGGCTCCTCCAGGACGAGGAGAACGGCCCGCCGATGCTGCGGGTCCGCCTCTCCGGCGCCCAGGCCCGCGCCTTCGCCAAGCGGGCCCTGGACGTGGTCAACGCCGGCCGGCCACCGTGCCCGCTGTGCAGCCTGCCGCTGGACCCCGAGGGGCACGTGTGTCCGCGCCAGAACGGGTACCGGCGCCAGGCGTGACCACCGTGACTCCGATCGAGGAGCTGCTCACCCGCGGTGAGCTCACCGTACGCGGCCGCATCCGCGAGGCGTCCAACGCGGTACTGCTGTGCGGCGTCACGTACGAGGGCGTCAGCGCCGACTGCGTGTACAAGCCGGTCAAGGGCGAGCGGCCGCTCTGGGACTTCCCCGACGGCAACCTCGCCCGGCGCGAGCGCGCCGCCTACCTGGTCTCCGAAGCCACCGGATGGGGCCTGGTGCCCGCCACCGTGCTGCGCGACGGGCCCTACGGCGAGGGCATGGTCCAGCACTGGATAGAGGCGGGCGAGTCACCCGAGGCGGCACTCCTCGCGCTCGTCGACGGCGAGGAGGCGGGGGAGGGCTGGAAGCCGGTCGCCCTCGCCGAGGTCGGGGAGGGCCGCACCGCCCTGCTCGTCCACGCCGACGACCCGCGGCTGCGCCGCCTCGCCGTCCTCGACGTGGTGATCAACAACGGTGACCGCAAGGGCGGCCACCTGCTGCCCACGCCCGACGGGCACCTCTACGGCATCGACCACGGAGTGACCTTCCACACCGAGGACAAGCTGCGCACCCTGCTGTGGGGGTGGGCGGGGGAGCCGCTGACCGACGAGGCGCGCTCCGTGCTGGCCTCGCTGGACGCCCAGCTGGCCGATTCGGAGCCCCTCGCCACCCGGCTGGCCGAACTGATCACCCCCGTGGAGCTGGCCGCCGTACGGGACCGGGTGGCCCAGCTGCTGCGCACCGGGGTGCATCCGCAACCCTCGGGGCAGTGGCCGGCGATCCCCTGGCCGCCGGTCTGAACCGGCGGACGGAGCACGCATAGAACCGGCCGGAGCGCAAGAGAGCCGATCAAGCCAACAGTGCAGGTCCGGTTCGTTTTCGGAACACCCGTCCGGTTAGGCTCGACGCATGCATGCCTGGCCCGCTTCTGAGGTCCCCGCCCTGCCTGGCAAGGGCCGCGACCTCCAGATCCACGACACCGCGACCCAACGGACGATCACCCTCGCCCCCGGTCCCGTCGCCCGTATCTACGTCTGCGGTATCACCCCGTACGACGCGACCCACATCGGTCACGCGGCGACCTACAACGCGTTCGACCTCGTACAGCGCGTGTGGCTCGACACCAAGCGGCAGGTCCACTACGTCCAGAACGTTACGGACGTGGACGATCCGCTGCTGGAGCGGGCGCTGCGCGACGGCCACGACTGGACCGAGCTCGCGGAACGCGAGACGGCCCTCTTCCGCGAGGACATGACCGCCCTGCGGATGCTGCCGCCGCAGCACTACATCGGCGCCGTCGAAGCCATACCGGGCATCGTGCCGCTGGTGGAGCGGCTGCGGGACGCGGGCGCGGCGTACGAACTGGACGGCGACGTCTACTTCTCCGTGGAGAGCGACCCGCACTTCGGCCAGGTCTCGAACCTGGACGCGGAGGCGATGCGGCTGCTCTCGGCGGAGCGGGGCGGCGACCCCGACCGGCCGGGCAAGAAGAACCCGCTGGACCCGATGCTGTGGATGGCCGCCCGTCCGGGCGAGCCGAGCTGGGACGGCGCCTCGCTGGGCCGCGGCCGGCCGGGCTGGCACATCGAGTGCGTGGCGATCGCCCTCGACCACCTCGGCATGGGCTTCGACATCCAGGGCGGTGGCTCCGACCTGGCGTTCCCGCACCACGAGATGGGCGCCTCGCACGCGCAGGCCCTGACGGGCGAGTTCCCGATGGCCAAGGCGTACGTACACGCGGGCATGGTCGCGCTGCACGGCGAGAAGATGTCCAAGTCCAAGGGGAACCTGGTCTTCGTCTCGGCCCTGCGGCGGGCCGGCGTGGACCCGGCGGCGATCCGCCTGGCACTGCTGTCCCACCACTACCGGGCCGACTGGGAGTGGACGGACTCGGTGCTGGCGGACGCGGTGGCCCGGCTGGAGCGGTGGCGGGCGGCGGTCTCGCGGCCCGACGGCCTGTCGGCGGACGCGCTCGTCGAGGAGGTCCGCGAGGCCCTCTCCCGAGACCTCGACGCGCCTGCGGCGCTGGCCGCCGTGGATCGCTGGGTGGACGCGCAGAATGCCTCGGACGGCGACGACGAGTCGGCCCCCGGCCTGGTCTCCCGGACGGTGGACGCCCTCCTGGGCGTGGCCCTGTAACCTGCGGCGCCGTTGCCGGGGGCTCCGCCCCCGGACCCCCGCGCCTCAAACGCCGGCGGGGCTGAAAGATCGCCTCAAACGCCGGCGAGGCTAAAAATAGCCTCGCCGGCGTTTGAGGCGCGGGGTGTGGGGCGGAGCCCCACAAGGCCGGGCGCAGCCCGGGACGCTTGCGCGGCGGCGCCGCACCCGGCCGGACCCGGCTACGCCTCCGGCGTCTCCGGCGGAGTCTCGTCCTCGTCCGGCGGGGTCGCGGCCGGCGGCTCGGGTTCCTCCCCGGAGGGGTCCGGCTTGCGCTTCGGAGGGCGCGTCAGACCACTGGAGGTGTCCCGCAGGTACGACCCGTCACCCGGCTCACCGCCCGCGGCAGCGGAAGGGTCCCGCCGCCTCAAGTACCGCTCGAACTCCCGCGCGATCGCGTCGCCCGACGCCTCCGGCAGGTCCGCCGTGTCCCGCGCCTCCTCCAGCGTCTGGACGTACTCCGCCACCTCGCTGTCCTCGGCGGCCAGTTGGTCCACGCCCAGCTGCCACGCCCGCGCGTCCTCCGGGAGTTCACCCAGCGGGATCCGGATGTCGATCAGATCCTCCAGCCGGTTCAGCAACGCCAGGGTCGCCTTCGGGTTCGGCGGCTGCGACACGTAGTGCGGCACCGCCGCCCACAGCGACACCGCCGGAACACCCGCGTGCGTACAGGCCTCCTGGAGCACCCCCACGATCCCCGTCGGCCCCTCGTACCGGGTCTCCTCCAGGTCCATCGTCCGCGCCAGATCGGCGTCCGAGGTCACCCCGCTCACCGGGACCGGCCGCGTGTGCGGGGTGTCCCCGAGCAGCGCGCCGAGGATGACCACCATCTCCACGCCCAGTTCGTGCGCGAAGCCGAGGATCTCGTTGCAGAACGACCGCCACCGCATGGACGGTTCGATCCCCCGCACCAGCACCAGGTCGCGCGGCTTGGCGCCGCGGATCCGCACCACCGACAACCGCGTCGTCGGCCAGGTGATCTTCCGTACCCCGTTGTCCAGCCACACCGTCGGCCGGTTGACCTGGAAGTCGTAGTAGTCCTCGGCGTCCAGAGCCGCGAAGACCTCGCCCTTCCACTCCCGGTCCAGGTGCGCGACCGCACCGGAGGCCGCGTCACCCGCGTCGTTCCAGCCCTCGAACGCGGCCACCATGACCGGGTCGATCAGCTCGGGCACGCCCTCAAGCTCGATCACCCAGGTCTCCTTCCGAAGTTCCTTGCGTACATGGGTCAGCCTAAGCCTTGATACGGCGCCTTCCACAGCCCACGACAGAGGGGCGGTTCCCCATGGAACCGCCCCTCTTCCCCACCCGCGTCAGAGCTATGCCTTGCCGCGGCTCAGCATCTCCTCGACCCGGCCGCGCACCTCGTCGCTGTCCAGACCGCGGATCGTCACCGTCGTACGGCGGCGCAGCACGTCGTCGACCGTCTCGGCCCACTCGTTGTCCCGGGCGTAGGCGACCTGCGCCCAGATCTCCGGCCCGTCCGGGTGGATCCGCTCGGCCAGCGCCGCGTCCTCGTTCGCCAGGCGCGCGATGTCGAAGGCCAGCGAGCCGTAGTGGGAGGCCAGGTGGCGCGCGGTCAGCGGGTCCATCCGCGTACCCGGCTCCCGGTCCACCAGCAGGCGGTGCGCGACCGCGTTCGGGTTGGCGACACCGGGCAGCGGGATTCGGCGTACCAGCGACTTCGCCGGCTCCATGTCCTCGGTCAGCGGGCTGCCCGGGAGCTTGGCCAGCTTGTCCATGACCACGCGGCCGATGTGGCGGTACGTCGTCCACTTGCCGCCGGCCACCGACAGCATGCCGCCCGCGCCCTCGGAGACGACCGTCTCGCGCTTGGCCTTCTCGACGCCGCCGGGGCCGCCGGGCAGCACCCGCAGGCCCGCGAAGGCGTACGTCATCAGCGAGCGGTCCAGGTCGGCGTCCTTCACCGAGAAGGCCGCCTCGTCCAGGATCTGCTGGATGTCGGACTCGGTGGCGCGCACGTCCGCCGGGTCGCCTTCGTACACCTCGTCGGTGGTGCCGAGCAGCAGCTGGTCCTCCCACGGGAGCGCGAACGTGATGCGGTACTTGTCGATCGGGGTGGCCATGGCGGCCTTCCACGGCGACTTGCGCTTCATCACGATGTGCGCGCCCTTGGAGAGGCGGATCGACGGCATCGAGTGCTTGTCTTCCATGCGCCGCAGGTGGTCCACCCACGGGCCGGTGGCGTTGAGCACGACGCGCGCGTCGACGCCGAACTCGGTGCCGTCCAGGCGGTCCTTGAGCTCGGCACCGGTGACCCGGCCCCGCGTCATGCGCAGACCGGTGACCTCGGCGTGGTTGAGGACGACCGCGCCCGACTCGACGGCCGCGCGGACCGTCATGACGGCGACGCGCGAGTCGTTCATCTGGTGGTCGTAGTAGACCGCGACGGCCTTCAAGTTGTCCGTCTTCAGGCCCGGGTTGTCGGCCACGGCACGGGCCGGCGATATGACCTTGCCGATGCCGTCGCCGAACCCCGACAGCGCCGAGTACGCGAACACGCCCGCGCCCAGCTTCGCGGCGCCGACCGGCCCGCCCTTGTAGACGGGCAGGTAGAAGGTGAGCGGGTTGACCAGGTGCGGGGCCACGTCCTTGGCCAGCACCCGGCGCTCGTGGTGGTTCTCGGCGACCAGCTTGACCGCGCCGGTCTGCAGGTAGCGCAGGCCGCCGTGGACGAGCTTGGAGGAGGCCGAGGAGGTGGCGCCGGCGAAGTCGCCGGCGTCCACCATGGCGACCCGCAGACCCGACTGCGCGGCGTGCCAGGCCACCGAGGTGCCCAGGATTCCACCGCCGATGACCAGCAGGTCGTACGTGGCCTTCGCCAGCTGCTCACGGGTCTCGGCGCGGCTCGCGTTGGAACCGGCGGTCGGGTGCGTCCCCAGTGTGGGAACGCTCTGCAGGCTGCTCATATCTCTCTTAGCTCCTCGTCGATTGACTCAGCTGGTGCGGTCAGCTGGCGTCTTCGTCGTCGACCCAGCCCATGGAACGCTCCACGGCCTTGAGCCAGCTCTTGTACTCGCGGTCCCGCTGCTCGGCGGGCATCCGCGGGGTCCACTCCGCCGCGCGGCGCCAGTTGGCGCGCAGGGCGTCGGTGTCGGGCCAGAAACCGACGGCCAGGCCGGCGGCGTAGGCGGCGCCGAGGCAGGTGGTCTCGGCGACCATCGGACGGACCACGGGGGCGTCCAGGAAGTCCGAGAGCGTCTGCATCAGCAGGTTGTTGGAGGTCATGCCGCCGTCGACCTTGAGGGCGGCGAGCTCGACGCCCGAGTCCTTGGTCATGGCGTCGGTGATCTCGCGGGTCTGCCAGGCGGTGGCCTCCAGGACGGCACGGGCGATGTGCGCCTTGGTGACGTACCGGGTGAGGCCGGCGATCACACCGCGGGCGTCGGAGCGCCAGTACGGGGCGAACAGACCGGAGAAGGCCGGCACGAAGTAGGCGCCGCCGTTGTCCTCGACCGAGGAGGCCAGGGTCTCGATCTCGGCCGCGGACTTGATCAGGCCCATCTGGTCGCGCATCCACTGGACGAGCGAGCCGGTGACGGCGATGGAGCCCTCCAGCGCGTAGACCGGCTTCTGGTCGCCGATCTGGTAGCCGACCGTGGTCAGCAGGCCGCTGTAGGAGTTGATGATCTTGTCGCCGGTGTTCATCAGCATGAACGTTCCGGTGCCGTACGTGGACTTCGCCTCGCCCTCGGCGAAACAGGTCTGGCCGAACAGGGCGGCCTGCTGGTCGCCGAGCGCCGAGGCGACCGGGACACCGGCGAGGACGCCTTCCTTGACGTGGCCGTAGACCTCGGCGGAGGACTTGATCTCCGGGAGGACGTTGAGCGGGACGCCCATGGACTCGGCGATCTTCTCGTCCCAGGCCAGGGTGTGCAGGTTCATCAGCATGGTGCGCGAGGCGTTGGTCACGTCGGTGACGTGGTGACCGCCCTCGGCGCCGCCGGTGAGGTTCCAGATGACCCAGGAGTCCATGGTGCCGAAGAGGATGTCGCCGGCCTCGGCGCGCTCGCGCAGGCCCTCGACGTTGTCGAGCAGCCAGCGGACCTTCGGGCCCGCGAAGTAGCTCGCCAGCGGCAGGCCGGTCTCGCGGCGGAAGCGGTCCTGGCCGACGTTGCGGCCGAGCTCCTTGCACAGGGCGTCGGTGCGGGTGTCCTGCCAGACCAGCGCGTTGTGCACCGGCTCGCCGGTGTTCTTGTCCCACAGGACGGTGGTCTCGCGCTGGTTGGTGATGCCGACCGCCTTGACGTCGGCGGAAGTGATCTCAGCCTTGGCGATGGCCCCGGCGACGACCTCCTGGACGTTGGTCCAGATCTCGGCGGCGTCGTGCTCGACCCAGCCCGGCTTCGGGAAGATCTGCGCGTGCTCCTTCTGGTCGACGGCGACGATGCGGCCGTCGCGGTCGAAGACGATGCAGCGGGAGGAGGTGGTGCCCTGGTCGATCGCGGCGATGAACGGGCCGGTGCTGCTGGTCATGGTGGCTGCTCCTGGGTAGTCCGGTGGGCGAACGGCTGAGACGTCTTAGACGAACGCGAGGTTGTAGATACCCGCGGCGAGGGCTCCGCCGATCAGCGGGCCGACGACGGGGATCCAGGCGTATCCCCAGTCGGAGCCGCCCTTGTTCGGCAGCGGCAGCAGTGCGTGGACGATGCGCGGACCCAGGTCGCGCGCCGGGTTGATGGCGTAACCGGTCGGGCCGCCGAGCGAGAGGCCGATGCTGACGACGGTCAGGGCGACGATGAGACCGCCGAGGGTGCCGAGGCCCTTGCCGGAGTCGTTGAGGCCGAAGGCGAGTACCGCGAGCACGAGCACCACGGTGCCGATGATCTCGGTGGCGAGGTTCTGCCACACGTTCCGGATCTCGGGGCCGGTGGAGAAGACGCCGAGCACCGGGCCGGCGTTCGGCTCCGTCTTCTGGTCGACCAGGCCCGCGTGCTCGGACTTGGCGGCGACGATCTCCGGATCGGTGAGGTGGGCCTGGAACTGGCCGTAGTACGCCACCCAGGCCAGCGTGGCACCGATCATGGCGCCGAGCAGCTGGCCGGCGAAGTAGACCGGAACGTTGCTCCAGTCGCCGTCCTTGATCGCGATACCGACCGTGACGGCGGGGTTGAGGTGGGCGCCGGACAGGGTGCCGGTCATGTAGACGGCGGTCATGACCGCGAAGCCCCACCCGAAGGTGATCGCCAGCCAGCCGGCGTTCTGCGCCTTCGAGCGCTTGAGTACGACGGCGGCGACCACGCCGGCGCCGAGCAGGATGAGGACGGCGGTACCAATGGTCTCGCCGATGAAGATGTCGGAGCTGGACACCCGCGACTCCTTACGTCATACGTCCAGGGGTGGGCGGAAACCGGGTCCCTCCGGTGGTTCCGCGCACTCGGTGAGTGCTGCACCAGTCCTTGGCCTCGCCACACCCTAGCGCGTATTGCCGTTAGGTGTTCGGCAATGCCGACCGGTGAACGGCAGTTTTCCGCCCGGGTGAAGAACGCGTCAAGAGTCGGCCAGGTCAAATGCCGGATCGTTACCACTAGGTACGATCGCCCAAAACCGGCCATTCAATGGTCAGGAAATGGCGAAATACACCCAATGGCGCACGCTCGTGCCATGGGTGCGGTCAAAGCAAGGTCAGAACCGGCCCGCGCCAAGGTCGCGCGAAACCGCCCTGGCGCAGTCGCGCACCGAGGCCACCAGGGCCGCCCGGGGCTCACCGGACTCCCCGCAGACCCGCTCCACGGCCCCCGCCACGGCCACCGCGCCGACGGGCATCCGGCGCCGGTCCAGGATGGGCGCCGCCACCGAGGCGATGCCGTCCCACGTCTCCTCGACGTCGGCCGCCCAGCCGCGGGCCCGGGCCAGGTCCAGCACTTCCTCGAAGCCCGCCGCGTCCGTGACCGTCCGGGGCGTGAACGCCTCGCGCTCCACCTCCATGGCCTCCGTGTGCGCCACCGGGTCGTACGCCGACAGCACCTTGCCCAGGGCCGTGGAGTGCAGCGGCTGCATGGCCCCCACCTCCAGCACCTGGCGGCTGTCGTCGGGCCGGAACACGTGGTGCATGATCAGCACCCCGCTCTTGTGGAGCACCCCCACGTACACGCTCTCGCCGCTCGCCCGGGCCAGGTCGTCCGTCCACACCAGGGCGCGGGCGCGCAGCTCGTGGACGTCCAGATAGCTGTTGCCCAGGCGCAGCAGCTCCGCGCCGAGCTGGTAGCGGCCGGAGGCGGGGTCCTGCTCCACGAAGCCCTCGGCCTGAAGGGTGCGCAGGATCCCGTGCGCGGTGCCCTTGGCGAGGCCCAGGGCGCCCGCCACATCCGAGAGTCCCAGCCGGCGCTCGCCGCCCGCCAGGAGCCGCAGCATCGCAGCGGCTCGTTCGAGCGACTGGATGTTCCGTGCCATCGCGCAGCCTCCTGCTGACGTAGTTCGACAATGCTGAACAGTATCGGTCGATGCCGACCTCGCGCACGATGTGGCAGGTCTCCGGACGACTGGTTTCGGACACCCCGTTCAGGCCCCACGCCCAGAATGCCGTCCGCCACGTGGGACACCTCCACCGGGGTTCGCGCCGCGCGGTTACCCTGACCGCGTGCACCCTTGACTACAGATGGGGGTGTAAAGCCGACAGCCGTCGCATTCCAGGGAGCTCAGCCATGGCCTCGTTGCCGAACCTGCCCACCGACCCGCAGAACCGGGCCGATGCCCTCCGCGAGGCGCTCGCGACCCGTGTGGTCGTCGCCGACGGAGCCATGGGAACGATGCTCCAAGCGCAGGACCCCACCCTCGAAGACTTCCAGAACCTCGAAGGCTGCAACGAGGTCCTCAACGTCACCCGCCCCGACATCGTGCGCTCCGTCCACGAGGAGTACTTCTCGGTCGGCGTGGACTGTGTCGAGACCAACACGTTCGGCGCGAACTTCGCCGCGCTCGCCGAGTACGACATCGCCGAGCGGAACTTCGAGCTGTCCGAATCCGGCGCCCGCATCGCCCGCGAGGTCGCCGACGAGTTCACCGCCTCCACCGGACAGCAGCGCTGGGTACTCGGCTCCATGGGCCCCGGCACGAAGCTGCCCACCCTCGGCCACATCGACTACGCGACCATCCGCGACGCCTACCAGGTCAACGCCGAGGGCCTGATCTCCGGCGGCGCGGACGCGCTGCTCGTCGAGACCACGCAGGACCTCCTCCAGACCAAGTCCTCCATCATCGGCGCCCGGCGCGCCATGGAGGCCCTCGGCATCTCCGTGCCGCTGATCTGCTCCGTCACCGTCGAGACCACCGGCACGATGCTGCTGGGCTCCGAGATCGGCGCGGCCCTCACCTCGCTGGAGCCGCTGGGCATCGACATGATCGGCCTGAACTGCGCCACCGGCCCCGCCGAGATGAGCGAGCACCTGCGCTACCTCGCGCGCAACTCCCGCATCCCGCTCTCCTGCATGCCGAACGCCGGCCTCCCCGTCCTCGGCAAGAACGGCGCGCACTACCCGCTGTCCGCGACCGAGCTCGCCGACGCCCAGGAGACCTTCGTCCGCGAGTACGGTCTGTCCCTGGTCGGCGGCTGCTGCGGTACCACCCCCGAGCACCTGCGCCAGGTCGTCGAGCGGGTGCGCGCACAGGCACCGGCCGCGCGCGAGCCGCGCCCGGAGCCCGGCGCCTCCTCCCTCTACCAGACCGTCCCGTTTCGCCAGGACACCTCGTACATGGCCATCGGCGAGCGCACCAACGCCAACGGCTCGAAGAAGTTCCGTGAGGCCATGCTGGAGGCCCGCTGGGACGACTGCGTGGAGATGGCGCGCGACCAGATCCGCGAGGGCGCGCACATGCTCGACCTCTGCGTGGACTACGTGGGCCGCGACGGCGTCGCCGACATGGAGGAACTGGCCGGCCGCTTCGCCACCGCGTCGACGCTGCCGATCGTGCTGGACTCCACCGAGGTTCCCGTCATCCGGGCCGGTCTGGAGAAGCTCGGCGGCCGCGCCGTCATCAACTCGGTGAACTACGAGGACGGCGACGGTCCGGAATCCCGCTTCGCGAAGGTCACCCGACTGGCCCAGGAGCACGGCGCGGCGCTGATCGCCCTCACGATCGACGAGGAGGGCCAGGCCCGCACCGTCGAACACAAGGTCGCCATCGCCGAACGCCTCATCGACGATCTGACGGGCAACTGGGGGATCCACGAGTCGGACATCCTCATCGACACCCTCACCTTCACGATCTGCACCGGCCAGGAGGAGTCCCGCAAGGACGGCATCGCCACGATCGAGGCGATCCGCGAGCTCAAGCGGCGCCACCCCGACGTCCAGACGACGCTGGGCCTGTCGAACATCTCCTTCGGCCTCAACCCGGCCGCGCGCGTGCTGCTGAACTCGGTCTTCCTCGACGAGTGCGTCAAGGCGGGCCTGGACTCGGCCATCGTGCACGCCTCGAAGATCCTGCCGATCGCCCGCTTCGACGAGGAACAGGTCAACACCGCCCTCGACCTGATCTACGACCGGCGCGAGGGCGACTACGACCCCCTCCAGAAGCTGATGGCCCTCTTCGAGGGCGTCAACACCAAGTCCCTCAAGGCGGGCAGGGCCGAGGAACTCCTCGCGCTGCCCCTGGACGAGCGCCTCCAGCGCCGCATCATCGACGGCGAGAAGAACGGCCTGGAGACCGACCTCGACGAGGCCCTCCAGACCCGCCCCGCCCTCGACATCGTCAACGACACCCTCCTGGAGGGCATGAAGGTCGTCGGCGAGCTGTTCGGCTCCGGCCAGATGCAGCTCCCCTTCGTCCTCCAGTCCGCCGAGGTCATGAAGACGGCCGTCGCCTACCTCGAACCCCACATGGAGAAGACCGACGACGAGGGTAAGGGCACGATCGTCCTGGCCACCGTCCGCGGCGACGTCCACGACATCGGCAAGAACCTCGTCGACATCATCCTGACGAACAACGGCTACAACGTCGTCAACATCGGCATCAAGCAGCCCGTCTCCGCGATCCTCGAAGCGGCCCAGGAACACAAGGCCGACGTCATCGGCATGTCCGGCCTGCTGGTCAAGTCCACCGTGATCATGAAGGAGAACCTGGAGGAGCTCAACCAGCGCAAGCTGGCCGCCGACTACCCGGTGATCCTCGGCGGCGCCGCCCTCACCCGCGCCTACGTGGAACAGGACCTCCACGAGATCTACGAGGGCGAAGTCCGCTACGCCCGCGACGCGTTCGAGGGCCTGCGCCTGATGGACGCCCTCATCGCCGTCAAGCGCGGCGTCCCCGGCGCCAAGCTCCCCGAGCTCAAGCAGCGCCGCGTCGCCAGGAAGCCGGCCACATCAGCGGCCGGCGCCGCGGACCCGCTCCTCCAGGCCGATGAGCCGCAGGAGCCGGGCGGCCGCTCCGACGTCTCCGTCGACAACCCCGTCCCCACCCCGCCGTTCTGGGGCACCCGCGTCATCAAGGGCATCCCCCTCAAGGACTACGCCTCCTGGCTCGACGAGGGCGCCCTCTTCAAGGGCCAGTGGGGCCTCAAGCAGGCCCGCGCGGGCGGGGCGACGTACGAGGAGCTCGTCGAGAGCGAGGGCCGGCCGCGGCTGCGCGGCCTGCTCGACAAGCTGCACACCGAGAACCTGCTGGAGGCGGCCGTCGTGTACGGCTACTTCCCCTGCGTGTCCAAGGGCGAGGACCTGATCATCCTCGACGACTCCGGGACCGAGCGGACCCGCTTCACCTTCCCGCGCCAGCGCCGCGGTCGCCGCCTGTGCCTCGCGGACTTCTTCCGCCCGGAGGAGTCCGGCGAGACCGACGTCGTCGGCCTCCAGGTCGTCACCGTCGGCTCGAAGATCGGCGAGGCCACGGCCAAACTGTTCGAGTCCGACTCCTACCGCGAGTACCTGGAGCTGCACGGCCTCTCCGTCCAGCTCGCCGAGGCCATGGCCGAGTACTGGCACGCCCGGGTCCGCGCCGAGCTCGGATTCGGCGGCGAGGACCCCGCCAAGGTCGAGGACATGTTCGACCTCAAGTACCGCGGTGCCCGCTTCTCCCTCGGTTACGGCGCCTGCCCCGACCTGGAGGACCGCGCCAAGATCGCCGACCTCCTCCAGCCGGAGCGGATCGGCGTCCACCTGTCGGAGGAGTTCCAGCTCCACCCCGAGCAGTCCACCGACGCGATCGTCATCCACCACCCCGAAGCGAAGTATTTCAACGCACGCTGACGCGAACCGACGTACACTAGTCGGTCCCACACAGGCCGGTCGCCTGCTCCCCGGGGGATGCCCCATGGGGAAGAGGCGGCCGGCCTTCTCGTCCCCTGAGAGAGGTTGTGCCGGATGACCAGCACCGTTTCCGCCCCCGTTGTCCGTACGGCCGACGGACACGCCCTGCAGGCGGTGCTGCTCGACATGGACGGCACCCTCGTCGACACCGAGGGCTTCTGGTGGGAGATCGAGGTGGACATCTTCGGCGAACTCGGCCACCGCCTCGACGACTCCTGGCGGGACATCGTCGTCGGCGGCCCCATGACCCGCAGCGCCGCCTTCCTCATCCAGTCCACCGGCGCCGCCATCACCCTCTCGGAGCTCAGCGTCCTGCTCAACGAGCGCTTCGAGGCGCGCATCGCCGACCAGGTGCCGCTCATGCCCGGCGCCGAGCGGCTGCTGACCGAGCTGGCCCGGCACAACGTGCCCACCGCCCTCGTCTCCGCCTCCCACCGCCGCGTCATCGACCGCGTGCTGCGCTCCCTCGGCCCCGAGCGGTTCGCCCTGAGCGTCGCCGGCGACGAGGTGTCCCGCACCAAGCCCCACCCCGACCCCTACCTCCTCGCCGCCCGCACCCTCGGCGCCCACCCCTCGCGCTGCGCCGTCATCGAGGACACCGCCACCGGGGTCGCCTCCGCCGAGGCCGCCGGCTGCCGGGTCGTGGCCGTCCCCTCGGTCGGCATGATCGCGCCCGCGCCGGGCCGCACGATCGTCAGCTCGCTGGAGGACGTGGACCTGACGTTCCTGCGCTCCCTCATCACTCCGCTGAACTAATCGCGCACGCTGCGTACCGAACGAAACGTGCGTAAGAATGCGGCACAGTGGAAGAATCTTCCGCGCAACACCCCGGAGGCTGAAATTCCACCCCTTCCGGGGCAGTTGCCGCAAGTGACCTTGGTCACGCGTCAAGCCCCCGACGGACCTGTCAGGCCCTGTCGGGGGCTTCCCTTGTGTCCGGATTGATCAGCTCCTGACCCCATCTGCGGCGACCCCCGCATGAACAGGCAGTCCGCACCCATCACCGTGCGATTACGCCCCAACTCGGGCCAGTTCCAGCCATCCCGCCCCAGGCCACTAGGGTCGATCCCGGGCACTGCGCCGCACCTCTGCCGTCCCGGCACACACCCCTGTGCCGAGACCGCGTGGACCGATCGTCACACCACCGGCCCGATCGTTCCGCCCTGAACGGGCGACCGCCGCGAAGTGCCCTTCACACCGCTTTGAGCAAGTGCCGGTATAGGGAGTACTTCCAGCATGAACCGCAAGACCATGGTGCTGACGGCCGCGGCCGGACTGCTCACCCCCACGCTGGCCGCCTGCGGCACCGCGACCGGCGGAGGAGCGGGCTCCGGAGCGATCGTCGTCGGGACCACCGACCGGTTCGAGGCCGCCGACTACGCCCCCGCCCCGTTCGACCCGGCCTACGCCTACGACGCCGGAGCCTGGAACGTACTGCGCCAGACCGTCCAGACGCTGATGCACACCCCGCGCGGCGGCGGCCAGCCCGTCCCCGAAGCGGCCTCCGACTGCCGCTTCACCGACACCGGCAACGAGAGCTACCGCTGCACCCTGCGCCCCGGACTGAAATTCGCCGGCGGAGAGCCCCTCACCGCCAAGGACGTCAAGTTCTCCATCGACCGCGTCCTCGCGATCAAGGACGAGAACGGCCCCTCCTCGCTGCTCTCCACCCTCGACACCGTCGAAGTCAAGAGCGCCGACACCGTCGTCTTCCACCTCAAGACCCCCGACGCGACCTTCCCGTACAAACTCTCCACCCCCGCCGCGGGCATCGTCAGCGAGAAGAACTACGACGCCAAGAAGCTCCGCGAAGGCTTCACCGTAGACGGCTCCGGCCCCTACACCATGAAGGCCGAAGTCAAGGAAAACCGGCTCGTCCGCGCCGTCTTCAGCAAGAACCCGAACTACAAGGGCGACATCAAGCCTCAGAACGACAAAGTCGAACTGCGCACCTTCACCGACTCCGCGGCCATGGGCAAGGCACTCACCGCCGGATCCGTCCACATGGTCTCCCGCACCCTGTCGCCCGCCCAGATCACCGAGCTCTCCGCCAAGCCCCCCAAGGGCGTCAAGCTGGTCCCCCTGCCCGGCCTGGAGATCCGCTACCTCGGCTTCAACACCGAAGCACCCGTCGTCAAGGACAAGGCCGTACGCCAGGCACTCGCCGCCGCCGTCGACCGCAACGCCCTCATCGCCAAGGTCTACGGCAAGTCCGCGCAGCCGCTGTACTCGCTGGTCCCCACCACCGTGAACGGCCACGTCAACTCCTTCTTCAACAAGTACGGCGAGGCCAACACCGCCAAAGCCGCCACCCTGCTGAAGGACGCCGGCATCAAGACCCCGGTCAAACTCACCCTGACCTACACCGCCGACCACTACGGCGACGGCACGGCCGCCGAATTCGAAGCCCTCAAAACCCAGCTGAACTCCACTCAGCTCTTCGACATCACCGTCCAGGGCAAGGAATGGGCCGACTTCCGGCCCGCCCAGAAGAAGGGCGACTACGCCGCCTACGGGCTCGGCTGGTTCCCCGACTACCCGGACGCCGACAACTTCCTCGCCCCGTTCCTGGAGCAGGACAACTTCCTGGGCACGCCGTACGCCAACACCGCGGTGCGCACCAAACTCATCCCCGAATCCCGGCGCGCCGTCGACCGCAACGTCGCCGCACCCGCGATCGCGGAGATGCAGGACATCGTCGCCGAGGACGTACCCGTCCTGCCCCTGTGGCAGGGCAAGCAGTACGTCGCCGCGCGCGACGGGATCACCGGAGTGGAGTGGTCGGTCAACGCCATCTCCGACCTCCAACTGTGGGAACTCGGCCGCGGTGTCAGCGGCTGAGACCGGCAACAACCGGCAGCGGATGTCGCGGGCCGGCGCAACGAAACAGCTCGACTGTGAAGGACGTTCGCGTGATGAGACGTAACCAGTGGTTGGCGGCCCCGCTCGGCGCAGCCACCGCCGCCGCGCTGCTCAGCGGTTGCGGTTCGCAAGAAGGCACGGCCGCGGACGGCGGCAAGGGCGTGGTCATGGGCATATCCGACAAGGTCAAGGCAACCGACCCCGCGTCGGGCTACGACCCGGGCTCGTGGCTGCTCTTCAACAACGTCTTCCAGTCCCTGCTCAGCTTCCCCAAGGGCGGCACGACGCCGGAGCCCGACGCCGCCCAGGCCTGCACCTTCGAGGGCGGCGACAGCAAGCTCTACAAGTGCGTCCTGCGCCCCAACCTGAAGTTCAGCAACGGCAACAGCCTCACCTCGAAGGACGTCAAGCACTCCTTCGAACGCACGCTGAAGATCAACGACGAGAACGGCCCGGCCGTGATGCTCTCGTCGATCGCGAGCATCGACGCCCCCGACGAGAAGACCGTCGTCTTCCACCTCAAGACGTCCGACGCGACCTTCCCCAGCAAGATCGCCTCGGGCGCCGGCGCCATCGTCGACCACACCGAATACCCGGCCGACAAGCTCCGCACCGACGGCAAGGCCACCGGCTCCGGCGTCTACAAGCTCGACTCGATCAACGACAAGAGCGCCAACTTCTCGGTCAACGACTCCTACACGGGCAAGGCCAAGCCGAAGAACAACGGCGTGACCATGAAGTTCTTCACCGACGACCAGGCCGCCCTCAAGAAGGTCCTGGAAAGCGGCGACGTCGACTTCGCCTACCGGGGCCTCGCCGCCAAGGACATCGCCGACCTCTCCAACAAGACCGGAGAGCAGAAGGTCGAAGTCGTCCAGGGCACCGGAGCCGAGGTCCAGCACCTCGTCTTCAACATGAACGACCCGGTCGCCGGAAAGCTCCCCGTCCGCAAGGCCATCGCCTACCTCGTCGACCGCGAAGCGCTCGTCCAGGGCGTCTACCAGGGCACCGCGACCTCGCTGTACTCGATCGTCCCGGCCGGCATCGGCTCGCACAACACCGCCTTCTTCGACCGCTACGGCGGCACCCCGCAGCCCGAGAAGGCCAAGGCCGTCCTGCGCGCGGCCAACATCAAGGACAAGGTCAAGCTGACCCTGTACTCGACGCCCACCCGCTACGGCCCGGCCACGGACCAGGAGTTCCAGGCCATAGCCAAGATGCTCAACGACAGCGGGCTCTTCGAGGCCGAGGTCAAGTCCATCCCCTTCGACCAGTACGAGAAGGACATCGAGGCCGGCAAGTACGGCGTCTACGTGAAGGGCTGGGTGCCCGACTACCCGGACGCCGACAACTTCACCCAGCCGTTCTTCGGCCCGGGCAACGTCCTCGGCAACAACTACGAGAACAAGGAGATCACCGGGACGATCATCCCCTCGACCTCCGCCAAGTCCGACCGCACCGCGGCCACCATGGACTACGGCCGCCTCCAGGACATCGTCGCCGAGGAGATCCCGCTCCTCCCGCTCTGGCAGGGCAAGCAGTACGCCGTCGCCCGCCAGAACGTGACCGGCCTCCAGTGGTCCCTGGACGCCTCGACCGTCTTCCGCTTCTGGGAGATCTCGAAGGGCTGACCCGCCCCGCACCACGAACGGGCCGGCAACCGCGTGCCGCGGTTGCCGGCCCGTCGCCGTTCCCCCGGCCCGGCTCAGTAGTCCCGGGCCCACACACCCGCCCCGGGACTACTGAGCCGCCCCCGGCCGCACCAGACCGCTCTCGTACGCGTACACGGCCGCCTGCACGCGATCGCGCAGGCCCAGCTTCGTCAGAACATGCCCCACGTGCGTCTTCACCGTGGTCTCACTCACGAACAGATCCGCCGCGATCTCCGCATTCGACAGACCCCGCGCCACCAGCTTCAACACCTCGACCTCGCGCTCCGTCAGCGTCCCCAGCACGTTCGGAACGCTGTCCTCACCCGACGGCAGATGCCCCGCGTACTTGTCCAGCAGCCGCCGCGTGATGCTCGGCGCCAGCATCGCCTCACCCGCCGCGACCACCCGGATCGCCTGCACCAGCTCATTGGCCGGCGCGTCCTTCAGCAGGAACCCGCTCGCCCCCGCCCGCAGCGCCTCCACCACGTACTCGTCCAGATCGAAAGTCGTCAGGACCAGCACCTTCGCGGGCCCGTCCCGGCCCGGACCGGTGATCTGCCGGGTCGCCTCCACCCCGTCCATGCGCGGCATCCGGATGTCCATCAGCACCACATCGGGCTGCAACGCCCGCACCTGGTCCAGCGCCTGCAGACCGTCCCCGGCCTCACCGACCACCGCCAAGTCCTGTTCGGCCTCCAGAATCATCCGGAAACCGGTGCGCAGCAGCGGCTGGTCGTCGACCAGAAGGACGCGGATCGCCACGGGGTCTACCTCGTATTCATCGGACGGCTTCGGGGACGCCGCCCATTCTGCCCTGACCCGGCGATCAGGAATCCGCCGGGCGTACGACCGGCTCCGCCACCGGTGCGGGGTGCTCCACCGGCGCCGCCTCCGGCTCCGCCTCCGCCCCCGCCACCGCCTCCGCACGAGGGATGATCGTCAGGGGATAGGCCGGGGGAGTCCCGCCGAACTCCGGACACACCGCCTGATGATCACACCAGCCGCACAGCTTCGTCGGCCGCGGCCGCCACTCACCCGTCTCCGTCGCCTCCCGGATCGCCTCCCACAACGCCAGCAGCTTGCGCTCCACCCGCTCCAGATCCGCGACCACCGGGTCGTACGTCACCACGTCCCCGCTGCCCAGATACACCAGCTGCAACCGCCGCGGCACGACCCGCTTCAGCCGCCACACCACCAGCGCGTAGAACTTCATCTGGAACAGCGCACCCTCGGCGTACTCCGGCCGCGGCGCCTTCCCCGTCTTGTAGTCGACGATCCGCACCTCGCCCGTCGGCGCCACATCCACCCGGTCGATGATCCCGCGCAGCCGCAACCCCGAATCCAGCTCCGTCTCCACGAAGAACTCCCGCTCCACCGGCTCCAGCCGCGTCGGGTCCTCCAACGTGAACCAGCGGTCCACCAGCGCCTCGGCCTCCGTCAGCCACCGCGCCAGCCCCGCCCCCTCATCACCCACCGGAAACAACTCCGTCAGCTCCGGCTTCGCCTCCAGCAACCGGTCCCACTGCCCCGGAATCAACGCCTTCGCCCGCGGCGCCGTCCGCTCCTCCGCCGGATGATCGAAGAGCCGCTCCAGCACCGCGTGCACCAGCGTCCCCCGCGTCGCCGCCGCACTCGGCTTCTCCGGCAGCTTGTCGATCACCCGGAACCGGTACAGCAGCGGGCACCGCATGAAATCACTCGCCCGCGAAGGAGACAGCGAAGCGGGCCGGGCAGCAGCGCTCGGCACGGCATCGGCATCAGCATCGGCAGTGCCAGGAGCGGAACCGGGGGACGTCGTCATACCCGAAACAGTACGACCCATCACCGACAGCACGCGCATACCATCGACGCCGACCCCCCTCGCACTGCATGATCGGTGCATCACACCCAGCGACAACGCGACCCCGTTCCGCACCGGAACCGCGGGGGAACCACAATGGGAACCACCGACGGAACCGACCCGCCGGACAGCACCGACCGAAGGACAGCCGTGGCAGACACCGACCAGACCGGCGAGCGCCCGAGCCGGCGCCCCGACCCCGGCGGCGGACTCCTCATGGGCCGCCCCTTCGGCGTGCCCGTCTACGTCTCGCCCAGCTGGTTCCTCGTCGCCGCCCTCATCACCTGGGTCTTCGGCGACCAGCTCGACCGCATCCTGCCCGACCTCGGTCCGGTCCGCTACCTCGTCTCCCTCTTCTTCGCCGTCGCCTTCTACGCCTCCGTCCTCGTCCACGAACTCGCGCACACCATCGCCGCCCTCCGCTTCAAACTCCCCGTGCGCCGCATCCAGCTCCAGTTCTTCGGCGGAGTCTCCGAGATCGAGAAGGAATCCGAGACCCCCGGCCGCGAATTCGTCCTCGCCTTCGTCGGCCCCCTGCTCTCCCTCCTCCTCGCCGGCGCCTTCTACCTCGGCCTCGAAGCCGTGGACCCGGCCACCGTCCCCGGCGTCCTCCTCGCCGGCCTGATGATCTCCAACCTCCTCGTCGCCGCCTTCAACCTGCTCCCCGGCCTCCCCCTCGACGGCGGCCGCATGCTCCGCGCCGTCATCTGGGGCATCACCGGCAAACCCATGACCGGCACCATCGCCGCCGCCTGGGTCGGCCGCGGCCTCGCCCTCGCAGTCCTCCTCGGCCTGCCCCTCCTGACCCACACCGGCATCCTCGGCAACCGCACCGAGGAAATCGACGGCATGAACACCGTCATGGACGCCCTGCTCGCCGCGATCCTCGCCGCCATCATCTGGACCGGCGCCGGCAACAGCCTCCGCATGGCCCGCCTGCGCGAACACCTCCCCGAACTCCAGGCCCGCGCCCTCACCCGCCGGGCCATCCCCGTCGAGAACACCACCCCCCTCTCCGAAGCCCTGCGCCGCGCCAACGAAGCCGGCGCCCGCGCCCTCGTCGTCGTCGACGGCCACGGCGACCCCACCGCCATCGTCCGCGAAACCGCCATCGCCTCCGTACCCGCACACCGCCGCCCCTGGGTCGCCGTCAGCACCCTCGCCCAGGACATCAACGACGGCATGAAGGTTTCAGCGGACCTCACCGGCGAAGAACTCCTCGAACACCTCCGCGCCACCCCCGCCTCCGAATACCTCGTCATCGAACCCGGCGGCGAGATCTACGGCGTCCTCTCCACCCTCGACGTCGAAAAGGCCTTCGTGAAGGCCATGGCGCGGCCCCAGCCCTGAAGCCAATACACTGGTCACATGTCCGAACCGACCGGTGCCGCCCGCCGACGCGGGCCCTTCGAGGTCGGGGACCAGGTTCAGCTCACCGACCCCAAGGGCCGCCACTACACGTTCACGCTCGAAGCCGGGAAGAATTTCCACACCCACAAGGGTTCCTTCCCCCACGACGAGCTGATCGGTGCCCCCGAGGGCAGTGTTGTCCGTACCACGGGCAACGTCGCCTACCTCGCGCTGCGTCCCCTGCTCCCCGACTATGTCCTTTCCATGCCCCGCGGTGCCGCCGTGGTCTACCCCAAGGACGCGGGCCAGATCCTGGCCTTCGCCGACATCTTCCCCGGCGCCCGCGTCGTCGAGGCAGGCGTGGGCTCCGGCTCCCTGAGCAGCTTCCTGCTGCGCGCCATCGGCGACCAGGGCATGCTCCACAGCTACGAGCGCCGACCGGACTTCGCCGAGATCGCCACGGCCAACGTCGAGCGCTACTTCGGCGGCCCGCACCCCGCGTGGCAGCTCACCGTCGGCGACCTCCAGGACAACCTGTCCGACTCGGACGTCGACCGCGTCATCCTCGACATGCTCGCCCCCTGGGAATGCCTGGAGGCCGTCTCCAAGGCCCTGGTCCCCGGTGGCATCCTCTGCTGCTACGTGGCCACCACCACCCAGCTCGCCCGGACCGTCGAATCCATCCGCGAGTTCGGCTGCTACGCCGAACCGCAGCCCTGGGAATCGATGATCCGCAACTGGCACGTCGAAGGCCTCGCCGTCCGACCCGACCACCGGATGATCGGCCACACCGGCTTCCTCGTCACCGCCCGCCGCCTCGCGGACGGCGTCGAGCCCCCGCTGCGCCGCCGCCGCCCCTCCAAGGGCGCCTACGGCGAGGACTACGACGGCCCCGGCAGCGACCGCTCCGCCTGAGCCGCCCCGGAAGCCCAACACGAAGGCGCTGTGGCGCAGTTCCCCGAGCAACACGGGAACTGCGCCACAGCGCCTCTTCGTTGTCCCGGACACCGGCCACCACACCGGCCACCACACCGGCCCACCACACGCGGCCACCACACCCGGACCCAGCCATTCCACCTGAGTGTGAGGTATGGCACGATGCTGGCGCCCCGTCACCCTTCGCACAGGAGACACCCCGCGTGCCGCACCGTCCCGCCCAGCCGGCCCCGCCCCTGGAAGACCTGGCGCACAGCCACACCAAGCCCGTCCACTGGTTCGCCACGGCCTCGGCCATGGCCGCCGTCGTAGCCGCCGCGGGCCTCGTCCAGCCCTCCGCCGGCGCCGCCTCCGCCTCGGCCGCGAACGGTCCGCGGGCAGCCGCCCCCGACGCCCGGGCGCTCACCTACCCCCTCGACTGCAAGGGCGCCCCGCAGGCCGTCACGGACACCGCCCAAGGCGACCTCGACGGCGACGGCAGCCCCGAGACCGTCGCCGCCGTCCGCTGCGACGCCGGCTCCGGGACCCCGCCCCACGCGATCTACGTCATCACCCAGGACACCGCCGGTCCGAACGGCGCCGCCCGCCCCCGCGTCGTGGCCACCCTGCTCGACACCGCGCGACGCCAGACCGCCACCGACCTCACCGTGCGCGACGGGATCGTCACCGCCCGTCTCCTCGGCTACTCCTCACCCGAGGTCCCGCGCTACAGCCCCGACATCAAGCAGCTCGCCAAGTGGCGCTGGAGCGACGGGAAATTCCGCCAGGAGCTGACGGACTCGGCCGCCAGGCGGGTTTGAAGCGTCACGAGGCCATTACTCGGCGTCGGGACCGTACACCTCGACCCTGTCCGAAACGCGCCTTACGTGGATACAGTCCCCCGGGCATTCCTTCGCCGAATCGACCACGTCCCGGAGCAGCGTCAAGGGAACCGGAGTGGTCGCCCCCGCCTCCACCAGAAGCTCGTCCTCCGGGCTCTTCACATACGCCAGACCGTCGATGTCCAGCTCGAACACCTCCGGGGCGTACTGCACGCAGATGCCGTCCCCGGTGCAGAGGTCCTGGTCGATCCAGACCTCGAGCGGCTCCCCGGCCCCGCCGGTGCCGCCCGCGAGGGCCTCCTGCTGCACGGTCATATCTCCTGCCGTTCCCTGCGCTGAGTGATCCTTCCCGGCCACAACTCGCGGCAAGTCGCGCGAGCCCTGACGGGTGTTGAACAGTTCGACCTTACAACCGGCTGCTTTCCGATGTTGAAGGGTGGGTATTTCCTTGGCGTGAGGGAGTACGCAAGGGTGAAGATCGGACACACCTCTACCGTCTTTGTGATCTAGGGGTTTCAATCACCACCAGCCCAGGTAGGGTCAGGAAGCGTCCAGCTCCCCTTGGAGGAGGTGAGGACCGTGGCAGCCCACGACGACGACATCAACCGCGGCATCCGGCCCGGGCGAGGGTCCGAGGACCCCGCCGGACAGGTTGCCTATCTCGAGCAGGAAATCGCCGTCCTGCGACGTAAGCTCGCCGACTCTCCGCGACACACGAGGATTCTCGAAGAGCGGATCGTCGAGTTGCAGACAAACCTGGCCGGCGTCTCCGCACAGAACGAACGACTGGCGAATACCCTCCGTGAGGCCCGCGACCAGATCGTGGCCCTCAAGGAAGAAGTCGACCGGCTCGCACAGCCGCCGGCCGGTTTCGGTGTCTTCCTTCAGGCGAACGAAGACGGCACCGTCGACATCTTCACCGGCGGCCGAAAGCTCCGCGTGAACGTCAGCCCCAGCGTCGACCCGGAAGAGCTCCGGCGCGGCCAGGAAGTCATGCTCAACGAAGCGCTCAACGTGGTCGAGGCCATGAAGTTCGAGCGGGCCGGGGACATCGTCACCTTCAAGGAGATCCTCGAGGACGGCGAGCGCGCCCTGGTCATCGGACACACCGACGAGGAGAGGGTGGTGAGGCTCGCCGAGCCGCTCCTGGACGTCCCTATCCGAGCCGGCGACTCCCTCCTGCTCGAACCCCGCTCCGGCTACGTCTACGAGATCGTCCCCAAGAGCGAGGTCGAGGACCTCGTCCTCGAAGAAGTCCCCGACATCGACTACAGCAAGATCGGCGGCCTGGGCGACCAGATCGAGTTGATCCGCGACGCCGTCGAGCTCCCCTACCTCTACCCGGACCTGTTCAAGGAACACGAACTGCGGCCGCCGAAGGGCATCCTGCTCTACGGCCCGCCCGGATGCGGCAAGACGCTCATCGCCAAGGCCGTGGCCAACTCGCTTGCCAAGAAGGTCGCCGAGGTGACCGGACAGGCCGCGGGGAAGTCGTACTTCCTGAACATCAAGGGACCCGAGCTCCTCAACAAGTACGTCGGCGAGACCGAGCGGCACATCCGCCTCGTCTTCCAGCGTGCCCGCGAGAAGGCGAGCGAGGGCACCCCCGTCATCGTCTTCTTCGATGAGATGGAATCCCTCTTCCGCACCCGCGGATCCGGAGTCAGCTCGGACGTGGAGAACACCATCGTCCCCCAGCTGCTCGCCGAGATCGACGGCGTGGAAGGCCTGGAGAACGTCATCGTCATCGGCGCCTCCAACCGCGAGGACATGATCGACCCGGCCATCCTGCGCCCCGGCCGGCTCGACGTGAAGATCAAGATCGAGCGCCCCGACGCCGAAGCCGCGAGGGACATCTTCGCGAAGTACCTCAAGGCCTCGCTGCCGCTGCACGCCGACGACCTCACCGAGCACTCGGGCTCTCCCGAGGTCGCCGTCCACAGCATGATCCAGACCGTCGTCGAGCAGATGTACGCCGAAACCGAGGAAAACCGCTTCCTCGAGGTCACGTACGCCAACGGCGACAAGGAAGTCCTCTACTTCAAGGACTTCAACTCGGGCGCGATGATCCAGAACATCGTCGACCGTGCGAAGAAGATGGCGATCAAGGCCTTCCTCGAGCACAACCAGAAGGGCCTCCGGGTCTCCCACCTCCTCCAGGCCTGCGTGGACGAGTTCAAGGAGAACGAGGACCTGCCGAACACCACCAACCCCGACGACTGGGCCCGAATCTCCGGAAAGAAGGGCGAGCGGATTGTATTCATCCGCACCCTCGTCACCGGAAAGCAAGGCGCGGACACCGGACGCTCCATCGACACGGTGGCAAACACCGGTCAGTACCTCTGACAAAGCGGGGCGGCTGCGGGTGCCCTCACGGGGCATCCGCAGCCGACTGCTTTACCGACCGCAGTTCAGCCGTGGACGGGAAAAGTCAATGACTGAAATGATCTCCCCACCAGCGCGGAGTGGTTCTAGGCTCTTCCGTACCGCCGGTCGCGCAGTGCGGGGACGGACACCGCACAGGCACACGCACCGGAGCACCAGCGGTACTTGAGCGCCGCTCCCGAACGGGAGCGCCGCCGGGCAAGGAGGGCCGCATGACCGTACGGCGAGTAATGGGGATCGAGACGGAGTACGGGATCTCCGTCCCGGGGCACCCGAACGCCAATGCCATGCTCACCTCGTCCCAGATCGTCAACGCCTACGCGGCGGCGATGCACCGGGCGCGCCGCGCCCGCTGGGACTTCGAGGAGGAGAATCCGCTGCGGGACGCCCGCGGCTTCGACCTCGCCCGCGAGGCCGCCGACAACAGCCAGCTCACCGACGAGGACATCGGCCTCGCCAACGTGATCCTCACCAATGGCGCGCGGCTCTACGTCGACCACGCGCACCCCGAGTACAGCTCCCCGGAGATCACCAATCCGCTGGACGCCGTCCTGTGGGACAAGGCCGGCGAGCGGATCATGGCCGAGGCGGCCGTCCGGGCGGCCCAGCTGCCCGGGGCCCAGCCGATCCACCTCTACAAGAACAACACCGACAACAAGGGCGCCTCCTACGGCACGCACGAGAACTACCTGATGAAGCGGGAGACCCCCTTCTCGGACATCGTGCGCCACCTGACCCCCTTCTTCGTCTCGCGGCAGGTCGTCACCGGCGCGGGACGCGTGGGCATCGGGCAGGACGGGCGCGAGGACGGCTTCCAGATCAGTCAGCGCGCGGACTACTTCGAGGTCGAGGTCGGCCTGGAGACCACCCTGAAGCGGCCCATCATCAACACCCGGGACGAGCCGCACTCGGACGCCGAGAAGTACCGCCGGCTGCACGTGATCATCGGCGACGCGAACCTGTCCGAGATCTCGACCTACCTCAAGCTCGGCACGACCGCGCTCGTCCTGTCCATGATCGAAGACGGCTTCATCAACGTGGACCTGGCCGTGGACCAGCCGGTGCGCACCTTGCACCAGGTCTCCCACGACCCCGACCTGCACCACCTGATCACCCTGCGCAGCGGCCGCACGCTGACCGCCGTACAACTCCAGATGGAGTACTTCGAGCTGGCCAGGAAGTACGTGGAGGAGCGGTTCGGGGCCGACGCGGACGACCAGACCAAGGACGTCCTCGCTCGGTGGGAGGACGTGCTGGGGCGGCTGGAGAGCGACCCGATGAGCCTGTCGGGGGAGCTGGACTGGATCGCGAAGCGGGAGATCCTGGAGGGCTACCGCAGGCGGGACGGGCTGGGCTGGGACGCGGCGCGGATCCACCTGGTGGACCTCCAGTACGCGGACGTACGGCCCGAGAAGGGCCTGTACAACCGCCTGGTGGCCCGCGGCAAGATGCAGCGGCTGGTGGAGGAGCCGGCCGTGCAGCGGGCCCAGGGCAAGCCGCCGGAGGACACCCGGGCGTACTTCCGGGGGCGGTGCCTGGAGCAGTACGCGGACGACGTGGCGGCGGCGTCCTGGGACTCGGTGATCTTCGACCTCCCGGGCCACGACTCCCTCCAGCGGGTCCCGACGCTGGAGCCGCTGCGGGGGACGCGGGCGCACGTGAAGGAGCTCCTGGACCGCTGCCGGACGGCGGAGGACCTGGTACGGGTGCTTTCGGGGCGGTGAACGCGGCTGAAAGGCCCCCGGGGCGGGAATCATGAGAAGGCCCGCACGTTATGAAAGTGCGGGGACGAATGTCGGACCCTCCTTGTAGGGTCCGACGTAGGGTCTGATCTTGAGAGAGATCCCGAATCCCGGGGTCTCTCGACGTGAGCGTGCGAACCGAGCGGGGTGAGGTAGACATGGCGACCAAGGACACCGGCGGCGGACAGCAGAAGGCGACGCGCTCGACCGAGGAGGTCGAGGAGCAGACCGTAGAGGCTGAGTCCGACCTCAAGGAACGACAGGAAAAGCTCTCCGACGACGTCGACTCCGTACTTGACGAGATTGACGATGTACTCGAGGAAAATGCCGAGGACTTCGTGCGCTCATTTGTCCAGAAAGGTGGCGAATGAGCTAAATGTCCGATTTGCCGAATGGGAAGCAGTGTCGAGGCTGTCTGGCAGTGCTCGCGCCTGACTCGTTCGCGGCGGATCGGAACCGTCCGGACGGGCTCCAGACGCGATGTCGCACATGCGTTGCGGAGTACTGCGCAGAGCGGTACCGAGCCCGTCGGGCGGCTGAAGGCAAGGTCGGCCGCGAGAAGGTCGAAGTGCCCGAGGGACACAAGATCTGCCGGACCTGCGGAGAGGTCAAGCCGCACAGCGAGTGGCATCGCCGGAAGAGCGCCCCTGATGGGCTTGCCACACGGTGCAAAACGTGTCGCAAGCCCAGGGATCGTGCTGGGCACCTGAAGCGTAAGTACGGCATTACCGAGGCCGAGCGAGAGCAGATGATCGCAGCCCAGGGCGGTGTCTGCTGTATCTGTCTGCGGGCTCCAGCCGTGCATGTGGATCATTGCCACACGACGGGTAGGGTCCGTGGCGTACTTTGCTTCAACTGCAACACGGCCCTTGGCCTATTGCAGGAAGACCCCGACCGATTTCGTCGGGCAGCCGAATACCTGGAGGGACACGCGTGGAAGCCAACAATCGTGGCACAGGGCGTCTACCGGCAGCCTTCCTGACGCCGGGGTCGTCGTCCTTCATGGACTTCCTGGGCGCGCACTCGCCCGAGATGCTGCCGGGGAACCGCAAGCTCCCCGAGGGTGTCATCGAGGCGCCGCACGGGACGACCATCGTGGCCGCCACCTTCCCCGGCGGGGTCGTGCTCGCCGGTGACCGGCGAGCGACCATGGGGAACATGATCGCGCAGCGGGACATCGAGAAGGTGTTCCCGGCCGACGAGTACTCCGCGGTGGGCATCGCCGGTACGGCCGGTCTGGCCGTGGAGATGGTCAAGCTGTTCCAGCTGGAGCTGGAGCACTTCGAGAAGGTCGAGGGGACGACCCTCTCCCTGGAGGGCAAGGCCAACCGGCTCTCGACCATGATCCGGAGCAATCTGGGGATGGCGATGCAGGGGCTGGCGGTCGTGCCGCTGTTCGCCGGGTTCGACGAGGCCAAGGAGAAGGGCCGGATCTTCTCCTACGACGTGACGGGCGGCCGCTCCGAGGAGCACGGCTTCGCCGCCACCGGCTCCGGTTCGATCTTCGCGCGGGGCTCCATGAAGAAGCTGTACCGCGACGACCTCACGGAGCAGCAGGCCACCACCCTGGTCGTGCAGGCCCTGTACGACGCCGCCGACGACGACTCGGCGACCGGTGGGCCGGACCTGTACCGCCGGATCTTCCCGATCGTCACCGTCATCACCGACGAGGGTTTCCGCAGGCTCAGCGAGGAGGAGTCCTCGGAGCTCGCCCGCGCCATCACCGAGCGGCGCATGGAGCAGCCCGACGGCCCGCGCGCCGCCCTGCTCTGACCATTCGTCGCCCCGTGGGCGCCCAGAAGAAAGGGACGGACAGCCGGTGTCGACTCCGTTCTATGTGTCACCCCAGCAGGCCATGGCCGACCGGGCGGAATACGCCCGGAAGGGTATTGCCCGCGGTCGCAGCCTCGTCGTGCTGCAGTACGCCGACGGCATCGTGTTCGTCGGTGAGAACCCGTCCCGCGCGCTGCACAAGTTCAGTGAGATCTATGACCGGATCGGCTTCGCGGCCGCCGGTAAGTACAACGAGTACGAGAATCTGCGGATCGGCGGTGTGCGGTACGCGGATCTGCGTGGATACACCTATGACCGTGACGATGTGACGGCGCGTGGGCTGGCGAACGTCTACGCGCAGACGCTGGGCACCATCTTCTCCTCGGCGGGCGAGAAGCCGTACGAGGTGGAGCTGGTGGTGGCGGAGGTCGGTGCGACGGCTGCCGGGGACCAGATCTACCGGTTGCCGCACGACGGGTCGATCGTGGACGAGCACGGTTCGGTCGCGGTCGGCGGGAACGCGGAGCAGATCAGTACGTTCCTCGATCAGCGTCACCGGGACGGGATGACCTTGTCCGAGGCGTTGAAGCTGGCGGTGCAGGCGCTGTCCAGCCAGGCGAACAATGCGGACAAGGCGATTCCGGCGGAGCGGCTGGAGGTCGCGGTGCTGGACCGGACGCGGTCGCAGCAGCGGAAGTTCAAGCGGATCCGGGGTCGTCAGCTGTCGCGGTTGCTGGAGGCGGACGTTCCGGCGGCTGCCCAGGCGGATGCGGTGTCGAACGACGAGGTGCCGGAGGACGACGCCGAGTAGGACCCGGGTGCGTGGGCCCCGGTCTGCCCGTAGGGGTGGGCCGGGGCTTTGTCGTGTGCGGGTTCAGGAGGGGGCCGGGGCGGGGCCTGAGGAGTCGCGGACGACGAGGTTCACGGGGATGTCGGGGGCGGTCCAGGGGGTGCCTTCGAGGACGGCGAGGAGGGCGGTCATGCCTTGTTCGCCGACGCGTTCGGCGGGGAGGTGGACGGTGGTGAGTTCGGGTTCGACGGCGGTGGCGAGGGCGAGGTCGTCGAAGCCGGTTACGGAGAGGTCCTCGGGGATGCGCAGGCCGAGGCGGCGGGCGGCTTTGCAGGCGCCGGCGGCGAGGATGTCGTCGTCGCAGACGATGGCGGTGGGGCGGCCGTCCGGGGTGGCGAGGGCGGCTTCCATGGCGGTACGGGCGCCGTGCACGGTGAGGGGGGACCGTACGGTGCGCAGCTCGGTGTCGGGGCCCAGGAGGGTGTTCAGGGCGCCGGCGCGGACTTCGAAGGTCCAGGTGTCGATGGCGGAGGCGAGGTGGAGGAAGCGGCGGTGGCCGTGGCCGAGGAGGTGTTCGGTGACTTGGCGCATGCCGTCGGCGATGGCGAGGTTGACGTGGGCGGCGGCGGTGCCGGCGGTGGGGTCGCTGTCGAGCATGACGAGGGGGAGGGTGTCGCCGCCGATGGCTTCGAGGGTGTGGGCGGCCATGGAGGAGGCGATGACTCCGTCGAGGGCGGCGCGGGCGGAGGCGAAGGGGTCGCGGGCGGGGCCGGTGCCGTCGGGGGAGGGGTAGAGGACGACGCCGAAGCCGTGTGCGGCGGCGATGCGGGCGGCGCCGGTGTAGACGCGGGCGAAGAATTCGTTGGTGAGGGCGGGGACGACGAGGAGGGCGGTGCGGGTGCTGCCGAGGCGGAGGTTGCGGGCGGCGAGGTTGGGGCGGTAGCCGAGGTCGGTGGCGGCTTCGCGGACGAGGTTCGCGGTGCGTTCGGAGACGCGGCCGCGCCATTTGTCGCCGAGGACGAGGGAGACGGTGGCCTGGGAGACCCCGGCGGCGTGGGCCACGTCGCGGCTGGTGGGTCTGGTCACGGGTGGCTCCTGGTCGGGGTGGTGCGGGTGGACCGGTGGGCTGTGGCCATGGTACGTATGACGGGTCAAGTTATACGTATTACCCCGGCTGGATCCGGGCAGAAGGGGGCGGACATGGCCGCGGGATACGCGGAGCTGCTCAGGACCCGGCATGCCGCGAGGCTGCTGGTGGGGACGCTGATCGGCCGGCTGCCGAACGGCACCGCGCCGATCGCGATCGTGCTGTTCACGCGGGCCGAGGGGGGCAGCTACAGCCTCGCGGGGGCGCTGGCGGCCGCGTACGGGGTGGCCAACGCGGTGGGTCAGCCGCTGCTGGGGCGGGCCGTGGACCTGTACGGGCAGCCGCGGGTGCAGTTGCCGGCGGCTCTGGTCTCCGCGCTGGGCATGGTGTGGCTGGCGCTCTCGGGTACCGGGTCGGTGGCGGTGGCGTATGTCGCCGTGGTGGTCGCGGGTCTGTTCACGCCGCCGCTGGAGGGCGGGCTGCGGGCGCTGTGGCCGAGTGTGCTGGGCGGCCGTGAGGAGCGGGTGCACCAGGCGTACGCGATGGACGCGGTGGCGCAGGAGGTCATGTTCACGGTGGGTCCGCTGCTGGTGACGCTGTTCGTGGCGCTGTGGTCTCCGGCCGGGGCGCTGCTGGCGTTGAACGCGATCGGTGTGCTGGGCGCGCTGTCGGTGGTGGTCTCGGAGCCGTCGCGGGCGTGGCGTTCGGCGCCGCGTGAGGCGCACTGGCTGGGGGCTCTGCGGTCGCGGGGGCTGGTGGCGCTGCTGGGCGCGTTCTTCTTCGTGGGTACGGCTCTGGGTTCGATCACCGTGGCGGGGGTGGCGTACGCCGATGACCATGGCGGTCAGGCGGTGTACGGGTGGCTGATGGCGGCGCTGGGTCTGGGTGCGCTGGTCGGTGGTGTGGCGTACGGTGCCCGCCGGTGGGCGGGGGCGCCGGAGCGGCGGCTGCGGTCGCTGGTGGCGTTGCTGGCGGTCTGCTATCTGCCGTTGGTGCTGGTTCCGGGGCCGGTGGCGATGACGGGGCTGGCGGCGCTGGCGGGTGTGTTCCTGGCGCCGGCGATCGCCTGTGCGTTCATCGTGGTGGACCGGCACGCTCCGGCGGGGACGGTGACGGAGGCGTTCTCGTGGCTGGTGACTTTCTTCGGGGTGGGTGCGGCCATGGGTACGGCCGCGGCGGGGCCGGCGGTGGAACTGGGCGGTACGGCGGCGGGCTTCGGTGTGGCGGGTGTCGCCGGGGTGGCGGCGCTGGTGGTTCTGATGGCCACTCAGCGGGTGCTGGGCTCTGTCGGCCGCGGTCGTGCGGTGGCGGGTTCGCCCGGGGTGTCGTCCGGCGACACTCCGGCCGGTGCGTCGGCGGGTGCCTCCGGCGGTGTCGCCGCCGCTGCTCCCGCGGATGCTCCGGCGTCGGGCTGAGGGTGCGGTCCCGGGGCGGGTTTCCGCCCGGGGGCCGACCGGGTATGTAAAGGGGCCTCGCCTGGAGTGTTCCGGGGGCTGGTCGGCGGATTGACGGGAAACTGATCGAATCGCGCTGGCGAACCCGGTTTCAGAAGAGGGCAGAAGGCGTAATGTTCAGTCATGGACCGCCGCATTTTCGGGCTGGAGAACGAGTACGGCGTCACGTGCACGTTCAGGGGACAGCGCCGACTGTCTCCTGACGAAGTGGCGCGCTACCTCTTCCGCCGTGTTGTGTCATGGGGCCGCAGCAGCAATGTCTTCCTGCGGAACGGCGCCCGCCTCTACCTCGACGTGGGTTCGCATCCGGAATATGCAACACCCGAATGCGACAACCTGACCGAGCTGGTCACTCACGACAAGGCCGGCGAGCGCATTCTCGAAGGCCTGCTCGTCGACGCCGAACGCCGCCTGCACGAGGAGGGAATCGCGGGCGACGTCTACCTCTTCAAGAACAACACCGACTCGGCGGGCAATTCGTACGGCTGCCACGAGAACTACCTCGTGGCGCGGCACGGAGAATTCTCCCGTCTGGCGGACATCCTCATTCCGTTCCTTGTCACCCGCCAGTTGATCTGTGGCGCGGGCAAGGTGCTGCAGACTCCTCGGGGCGCGGTCTACTGCGTCAGCCAGCGGGCGGAGCACATCTGGGAGGGCGTCAGCTCCGCGACGACCCGGTCCCGGCCGATCATCAACACGCGGGACGAGCCGCACGCGGACGCGGAGCGTTACCGGCGTCTGCATGTGATCGTGGGCGACTCGAACATGTCGGAGACGACCATGCTGCTCAAGGTCGGGGCCACCGACCTGGTGCTGCGCATGATCGAGGCGGGCACGGTGATGCGGGACCTGACGCTGGAGAACCCGATCCGGGCGATCCGTGAGGTCAGCCATGACATCACCGGCCAGCGCAAGGTGCGTCTGGCCAGTGGCCGGGAGGCCTCCGCGCTGGAGATCCAGCGCGAGTACTACGACAAGGCCGTGGACTTCGCCGAGCGCCGGGGTATTCGCACCGGGGTCGTCGACCAGGTTCTGGAGCTGTGGGGCCGTACTCTCGACGCGATCGAGTCGGAGGATCTGGACCGGATCGGCACCGAGATCGACTGGGTCATGAAGTACCAGCTGATCGAGCGGTACCGGGGCAAGCACAACATGACGATGTCGAATCCGCGGGTCGCGCAGATAGACCTCGCGTACCACGACATCCACCGTCGGCGCGGGCTGTACTACTTGCTGGAGCGCAAGGGGCAGGCGGCGCGGATCTGCAACGACCTGAAGATCTTCGAGGGCAAGTCGGTGCCCCCGCAGACCACCCGGGCCCGGTTGCGCGGTGACTTCATCCGGCGGGCGCAGGAGCAGCGTCGGGACTTCACGGTCGACTGGGTGCATCTGAAGCTCAACGACCAGGCGCAGCGGACCGTGCTGTGCAAGGACCCGTTCCGGTCGGTGGACGACAGGGTGGAGAAGCTCATCGCCGGCATGTGATGCCGGTGTCGTGTCGTGTGGTGGAGGGCCCCGTGCGCCGTGGCGTGCGGGGCCCTTCGCACGCCACGGCCTTGTCGCCGTGGGGGTTGGCCGTAGAGTGGGCCGCTACGACGGACCATTCCAGCGACCCTGAGGACCACTGTGCGACGCCGACTTGCTGCCGCGCTCATCGTGCCGGCTCTGATGCTCACCGCGGCCTGCGGAGGGGGCGACGACTCCGGGAAGAAGAAGGACGCGTCCCCGTCGGCCAGCCCTTCCCAGCCCGAGGTCCCGAAGGCGGTCGCGTCCGCGGACCCGATGCCCACGGTGAAGGGTGAGGCGGGCCAGAAGGCGGAGATCACCGTCCCCAAGGGCGAGCCGAGCGGCAAGTTCGTGGTGAACACGCTCAAGGAGGGCACGGGCCCGGAGATCAAGAAGGACGATCTCGTGGTCACGAAGTACACGGGCAAGATCTGGAAGAGCGGCAAGGACCTGACGGGGTCCTATGACAAGGACGGGTCTCCGCTCGTCGTCCCGGCCGGCTCGCAGACGATCGTCCCGATGTTCAGCGAGTCGGTGCTGGGCAAGAAGGTCGGCAGCCGGGTGCTGGTCGTCGCTCCGCCGGAGGCGGCGTTCGGTGCGCAGGGTCAGCCGCAGCTGGGTGTGGGTCCGACCGATAATCTGATCTTCGTCCTGGACATCGACTCGGTCATGCCGAAGAAGGCCGAGGGCACGCAGGCGCCGATTCCGTCGGACCTGCCGCAGGTCAAGGCGGACAAGGACGAGGCCGCCACGATCACGGTCCCGAAGAACGACCCTCCGAAGGAGCTGGTCGACAAGGTCCTGATCGAGGGCAAGGGCCCGGAGGTCAAGAACGGCCAGACCGTCTACATGCAGTACAGCGGTGCGGCGTGGGCGCCGAACCAGGGCAAGGACGCGGCGAAGCTCTTCGACACCTCGTGGAAGACCGGCGCGCCGTTCTCGACCGCGATCGGCCAGGGTCAGGTCATCGAGGGTTGGGACAAGGGCCTGGTGGGCAAGAAGGTGGGCAGCCGCGTGCTGCTGGTGATCCCGCCGGAGCAGGCGTACAAGGACCAGGCCAAGGGTGAGGACCTGCCGGCCAACTCCACCCTGGTGTTCGTCGTCGACATCGTCGGAGCAGTGTAAGACTGTTCCGGTTGTCAACCGGTTCGTACGTATGAGGAGCAGTTCCGTGAGCGACAAGCTCGAGAAGCCCGAGATCGACTTCCCCGAGGGCGAGGCCCCGGAGGACCTCGTGATCGAGGACATCTGGCTGGGCGACGGCGCCGAGGCCAAGGCCGGTTCCCGGGTCTCCGTCCACTACGTGGGTGTGGCCTTCTCCACCGGCGAGGAGTTCGACGCCTCCTGGAACCGCGGCTCGGCGCTCCAGTTCCAGCTCGGTGTCGGCCAGGTCATCGCCGGCTGGGACAAGGGCGTCCAGGGCATGAAGGTCGGCGGCCGCCGCAAGCTGACGATCCCCGCGCACCTCGCCTACGGCGACCGCGGCGCGGGCAGCGCGATCGCCCCGGGCGAGACGCTGATCTTCGTCTGCGACCTGATGGCGGCCTGACCGTCCGGGCGTGACTGCTGTGGGCCCCTGCCGTGAGGCGGGGGCCCTCGCTTTTGTCCGGGCCCGCCGGAGCGGTACGGTCAACGGTCACGAGTGTGTCCATCAGGGTGCATCAGGTGTACGTGGGGAAGGGCGGAAGGGCGTCGATGGCGATTGCCAAGGCCGAGCGGTTGATGAATCTGGCGTTGTGTCTGCTGGGGACCCGCCGGCCGCTCAGCAAGCGGGAGTTGCGCGGTTCCATCGAGGCCTATCTGGAAGCCGGCAACGACGAGTCCTTCAACCGCATGTTCGAGCGGGACAAGGACGATCTGCGTGAACTCGGCCTGGTCATCGAGACGGTGGAGAACCTGGAGGGCGAGACCGGCTATCTGGCCCGCCGGGACAGCAACCGGCTGCCGCCCGTCTCGCTGGACGCCGAGGAGGCGGCCGCGCTGGGGCTGGCGGCCAAGGTCTGGCAGCAGGCCCGCCTCGCGGGCGCGGCCAGCGGCGCCCTGCAGAAGCTGCGCGCGGGCGGGATGCCGGAGGCGTCGGATCCGTACGAGGGCCAGCACAGCGCCATCGAGCCGCGGATTCCGGTCCATGAGGCGGCCTTCGAGCCGTTGATGCTGGCCTGCCGGGACCGGCGGCCGGTGGTCTTCGACTACCGCAAGTCCACGGCCGCGCGGCCCGAGACGCGGCAGGTGGAGCCGTGGGCGCTGGAGTGCTGGCGCGGCCACTGGTATTTGGCCGGATTCGACCGCGACCGCAAGGCGGAGCGGGTGTTCCGGCTGTCCCGGATCACCGGGAAGGTCCGCTCCCGCGCCGCCAAGTACACCGCCGAGGTGCCGGACGTGGTGACCGTACGGGAGACCGTGGCGAGCTGGGCCGGGGAGATGGCGGACCGTTCCGCGCTGATCCGGCTGCGCGCCGGGGCGGGCTATCCGCTGCGGGCCAAGGCCACCGCCGTGCGGGAGTGCGGGGACGGCTGGGACGAGCTGGAGATTCCGTACGGGCACGGGCTGGACGCCTGGCTGGTGGAATTCGGGCCGGATGTGGTGGTCCTGGAGCCCGCCGACCTGCGGGCGGATGTGGTGGACCGGCTCCGCGCCGTCGCCAAGGGCTGACCCGACCCGCGCAAGATCCGTTAGATACGCCCTGAGGGGGAGACGTACCAGCATGGCTGCGAACGCCATTGACCAGACCCGCCGGATGCTGTCCCTGGTGACCTATCTGCGCGAGCGGCCCGGGGCGTACGTCGCCGACGTGGCGCGCGCCTTCGGGATCACCGAGGACGAGCTGATCTCGGACCTCGACGTGCTGCCCATGTGCGGCACCAGCTTCCGGGGCGGCGACCTGCTCGACATCGACACCGACGGGGAACGCATCTGGTGGCGCAATCCCGACGCGTCGGGGGAGTCCACCGCCGAGCCGCTGCGGCTGGCCGCCGACGAGGCGACGGCGCTCCTGGTCGCCGCCCGCGCGGTGGCGACGCTGCCCGGGCTGCGCGAGAGCGACCGGGACGCCCTGCTGCGGGCCACCGCGAAACTGGAGGCGGCCGCGGGTGAGGCGGCCGGTGCCAGCTCCCGGCTGTCGGTGACGTTCGAGGCCGAGGGCGGGGTCTTCGCGGACGTCGACCGGGCCATCGCGGAGCGCCGGCGGCTGTGGCTGCGCTACTACTCTCCCGCGCGCGACGAGCTCACGGAGCGCAAGGTCGATCCGATCCGGCTCTTCACGGTGGGGCACACGTACATGGAGGGGTGGTGCCACCTCTCCGAGGCGAGGCGCACCTTCCGTCTCGACCGGGTGGCTGAGATCAGGCTGCTCGACGAGCGGGCGGAGCCGCCCGCGATCGAGCCGCGCGACCTGTCGGAGGGTCTGGTCCAGCCGGCCGCCGAGGACCCGGAGGTGGTGGTCGAGGTGGGCCCCGGCGGGCGCTGGGTCGCCGAGTACTACCCGCACGACAGTGCCGCGGAGCTGGCGGACGGGGGCCTGCGGATCACGCTGCGCAGCCCGGACCCGGCTTCGCTGCGCCGGCTCGCGCTGCGGCTGGGCCGGGAGGGGCGGATCGTGGCGCCCGTGGAGCTGGCGGACAGTGCGCGGCGGGCGGCGCGCGAGGCGCTGGCGGGGTACGGGGAGCATACGGGGAACGGGGAGCAAGCGGGGTACGGGGAGCAGGCCTGAGCTCCGGTCGCGGGGCTGGTACGAAGAGCTGGGCTGGGTACGGAGAGCTGGGCCGAGGGGAGCGCCGAGTGATGTCGCCGACGTATGGGACGCCAGGGCTGAGGGCCGGTGCGGGGCAGCCGGTGAGGCCGGTCACCTTCAAGGCGGGCTGCCCCGACTGCCGGGGCCGCTTCGAGCTCGCGGCGGGCGCGCTGCGGCTGGTGATCGGCGGCAGCCGGCGTACCACGTTCTATTCGTTCACGTGTCCCGAGTGCGGGGCGGCGGTGCGCAAACCGGCCGGTGAGCGGATCGTGGAACTCCTGACCGGCGGCGGCGTGAGCACCCTGCGCAGCATCTGAACCGCCGGTGGCCTACGCTCGGTCCCATGCTGTGGCCGATGCTCGCAATTGCCCTGGGTTTTCTGGGGGTCGCCGTCCTCTCCGTGCTGGCCCTGCGGGTCTTCCTGGAGGTGCGGCGGCTGTCCGGACAGGTCGCCGACGCCAGTCGGCGGATCACGCAGGCCTCGGCGGACCTGGAGCGGGCGGCGGAGGACCTCGCGCGGGCGGGCCGCGCCGTGCGATCATAAAACCGGACGAATGCGTATGGTCGGGGTGTTGGCCGCCGTCCGCGCGCGAGGCGGGAAGACGTCGGGGGATTGCCGGGCGTTAACCCCCGGGGGTTACGATCCTCGGGAGAGACGCCCGTCTGTGTGCTGTGAACCTCGGAGAAAAGGAAGATACCTATGTTCGGCAACCTCAGGGGTTGGGAAATCTTCGTCATTCTCGGGGTCATCATCCTGCTCTTCGGTGCGAAGAAGCTCCCGGACATGGCCCGCTCGCTGGGCAAGTCGGCCCGCATCCTCAAGAGCGAGGCCAAGGCCATGAAGAAGGACGGCGAACCCGATGACGCCGCCGCGGCCGCCGCGGCCACCGCCGCCGACCAGGCCGCTCAGCAGCCCGTCGCCCCGCGCACCATCCAGGCCGCGCCCGGCGACGTCGCCAGCTCCCGGCCCGTCAGCGAGCCGAACCGCACCACCCAGGCCTGATCTCCAGGTCACGCCGGTCATCTGCAACGAGACAAGGGACGTGGGTTGCTCAAGTCTGCCCGCAAGCAGGAGAAGCAGGACAAGAAGGCAAAGGACGCCGAAGGGCGGATGCCTCTCGTCGAGCACCTGCGTGAGCTGAGAAACCGGCTGATGAAGTCGGTCCTGGCGATCCTCGTGATCACCTTCGTGGCGGCCTTCTTCTACAAGGACCTCATCGACTTCATGCTGAAGCCGATGCTGGACTCCGTCGGCTGCACCAACGGGGTGGTCTCGCAGCGCAACGGCCGGCCCTGTGCCGACATGACCGTCAACGGCCTCATCGCACCCTTCTCGATCGCCCTGAAGGTCTCGCTCACCGCCGGTGTGGTGCTCTCCGCGCCGGTGTGGCTCTACCAGCTGTGGGCGTTCACCGCCCCCGGCCTGCACAAGCACGAGAAGAAGTACGCGATGAGCTTCGTCGCGGTCGGCGCGCCGCTGTTCGGCGTCGGCGCGGTGCTCGCGTACAAGATCCTCCCGCAGACCGCCGTCATCCTGCTCGACTTCACGCCGGACAACGCGCGCAACCTGCTGCCGGTCGACGATTACCTCGACCTGGTCACGCGCATGGTCGTCGTCTTCGGCCTCGCCTTCGAGCTGCCGCTGCTGCTGATCCTGCTGAACGTCACCGGGGTCCTCACCGCGAAGCGGCTGGGGAGCTGGTGGCGCGCGATGGTCCTCGGCATCACGGTCTTCTCGGCCTTCGCGACACCCACCGGCGACCCGCTGACCATGCTGTCGCTGGCCGTCCCGATCATCGCCCTCTACTTCGTCGCGCTCGCCATCTGCTACGTCAACGACCGCCGGCGCCGTCGCAACGACCCGGACGCGCTCCTCGACGACGACGAGGCCTCCGAGCTGGACCTGGCTCCCGCGCCGATCGGCGCCGTCGAATCGGTCCCGGCCCCGAACGCGCTGCCCGAGCAGGCCGACGGCGGGCGGCGGCAGATCAACGGTTACGACGACGCGACCTGACAGGTACATTCCCTTCGGTGAGCGCTGAGATCACCCTCTTCGTCAATCCCACCGCGGGACGCGGCCGGGGCGCGCACGCCGCGCAGCCGGCCGCTTCCGCGCTCCGGGCCGCCGGATTCTCCGTACGGACCGTTCTCGGCGCCGACGCCGAGGACGCGCTGGCCCGGCTGCGCACCGCCGTGCGCGAGGGCACCGGCGCGGTGCTCGCCGTCGGCGGCGACGGGATGGTCTCCCTCGCCCTCCAGGCCCTCGCGGGCACGCTGGTGCCGCTCGGCGTGGTCGCGGTGGGCACCGGGAACGACTTCGCGCGGGCCATGGGGCTGCCCGTACGGGAGCCCGCGCAGGCCGGGCGGCTGGCCGCGGAGGCCCTCAAGGAGGGGCGGATCCGGGAGATCGACCTCGGCCGCGTGGGCGGGGACGGCGGCGGAACCTGGTACGGGACCGTGCTGTGCTCCGGCTTCGACTCGCGGGTCAACGACCGGGGCAACCGGATGCGGCTGCCGGCGGGCCGGTTCAAGTACGACCTGGCGATGATCGCGGAGCTGGCCGCCTTCCGGCCCTTCCCGTACCGGATCACCCTGGACGACGGTCCCGTCATCGAGACCGAGGCCACGCTGGTGGCGGTGGGCAACGGTTCTTCGTACGGCGGCGGCATGCGGATCTGCGCGGACGCGGTGCCCGACGACGGGCTCTTCGACGTCACGGTCGTCGGCGACTGCAGCCGCACCACCCTGCTGAGGGTGTTCCCGCGGGTCTACAAGGGAACCCATCTCAGCCACCCGAAGGTGACCGTCCACCGGGCGCGGAAGGTGACCCTGGAGGCCGCCGGGATCTCCGCCTACGCCGACGGCGAGCCGCTGGGGCCGCTGCCCGTGACGGCCGAGTGCGTGCCCGGCGCCCTGCGGCTCCTGGTGCCGGATTCCCGGGTACAGGGCTCCTGATAAAGATCGCGACTGTTGTCAGAGGCGGCGGGTAGGCTCGACTACAAGATGACCGAAGAACTCTCACCCGCCGAGCGGTACGCCGCTGCCCGGATCCGCGCCGCCGAAGAGGCCTCTGGCCTGGCCCCCTTCCGCGAGATGTACGAATTCGATCTGGACCCGTACCAGGTCGAGGCCTGCAAGGCACTGGAGGCCGGCAAGGGCGTGCTGGTCGCCGCCCCGACCGGCTCGGGCAAGACCATCGTCGGCGAGTTCGCCGTGCACCTGGCGCTGCGGCAGGGCCGCAAGTGCTTCTACACGACGCCGATCAAGGCCCTGTCGAACCAGAAGTACGCCGACCTCGTCAAGCGCTACGGCGCCGCCAAGGTGGGCCTGCTGACCGGCGACAACAGCGTCAACGGGGACGCGCCGGTGGTCGTGATGACCACCGAGGTGCTCCGCAACATGCTGTACGCGGGCTCCCAGGCGCTGCTCGGCCTCGGCTACGTCGTGATGGACGAGGTGCACTACCTCTCCGACCGGTTCCGCGGCGCCGTCTGGGAGGAAGTGATCATCCACCTCCCCGAGTCGGTGACGCTGGTGTCCCTCTCGGCGACCGTGTCCAACGCCGAGGAGTTCGGCGACTGGCTGGACACCGTGCGCGGCGACACCGAGGTCATCGTCTCCGAGGAGCGGCCCGTACCGCTGTGGCAGCACGTCATGGCCGGGCGCCGGGTGTACGACCTCTTCGAGGAGGAGTCCGACCACGGAGGCCGCGGCTCCGCCCGCCGGGAGGTCAACCCCGACCTGCTGCGCATGGCGCGCGAGGAGAACAGCCGCACGTACAACCCGAAGGACCGGCGCCGGGGCAAGATGGTCCGCGAGGCCGACCGCGAGCGCGAGCGGCGCTCGCGCGGCCGGATCTGGACGCCGAGCCGTCCCGAGGTGATCGCCCGCCTCGACAACGACGACCTGCTGCCCGCGATCAACTTCATCTTCAGCCGGGCCGGTTGCGAGGCCGCCGTCCAGCAGTGCCTCTACGCGGGCCTGCGGCTCAACAACGAGGAAGCGCGCCTGAAGGTGCGCGGCATCGTCGAGGAGCGGACCGCCTCCATCCCCACCGAGGACCTGCACGTCCTCGGGTACTACGAGTGGCTCGAAGGCCTGGAGCGGGGCATCGCCGCGCACCACGCCGGCATGCTGCCGACCTTCAAGGAGGTCGTGGAGGAGCTCTTCGTCCGCGGCCTGGTCAAGGCCGTCTTCGCCACAGAGACGCTGGCGCTGGGCATCAACATGCCCGCGCGCACGGTGATCCTGGAGAAGCTGGTCAAGTGGAACGGCGAGCAGCACGCCGACATCACCCCCGGCGAGTACACGCAGCTCACCGGCCGGGCGGGGCGGCGCGGCATCGACGTCGAGGGCCACGCGGTGGTGCTGTGGCAGCGCGGCATGGACCCGGTGGGGCTCGCCGGGCTCGCGGGTACCCGTACGTATCCGCTGCGGTCCAGCTTCAAGCCCTCGTACAACATGGCCGTGAACCTGGTCCAGATGTTCGGGCGGCATCGCTCGCGCGAGCTGCTGGAGACCTCCTTCGCGCAGTTCCAGGCCGACCGCTCGGTCGTCGGGATCTCGAAGCAGGTGCGGCGCAACGAGGAGGGCCTGGAGGGCTACCAGGAGGGCATGACCTGCCACCTCGGTGACTTCGCGGAGTACGCGCAGCTGCGCCGCGACCTCAAGGACCGTGAGACGGACCTGGCGAAGCAGGGTGCGGCGCAGCGCCGGGCCCAGGCGGCGAGTTCGCTGGAGCGGCTCAAGCCGGGCGACATCATCCACGTGCCGACCGGCAAGTTCGCCGGGCTGGCGCTGGTGCTGGACCCGGGTGTGCCGGCCGGGCGGGTCAACGGGCACCGGGGCCACGAGTACACCGAGGGTCCGCGCCCGCTGGTGCTGACCGTGGAGCGGCAGGTCAAGCGGCTCGCCGCGATCGACTTCCCGGTCCCGGTCGAGGCCATCGACCGGATGCGGATCCCGAAGACCTTCAACCAGCGTTCTCCGCACTCCCGTCGGGACCTGGCGTCCCAACTGCGGGCCAAGGCCGGGCACATAGCGCCGGACCGGCACCAGCGGGGCCGGGCCGCGGCGGCCGACGACCGGGAGATCACCCGGCTGCGGGCCGAGCTGCGGGCGCATCCGTGCCACGGCTGCGACGAGCGCGAGGACCATGCCCGCTGGGCGGAGCGCTACCACCGGCTGAAGCGGGACACCGTGCAGCTGGAGCGGCGGATCGAGGGCCGGACGAACACCATCGCCCGCACCTTCGACCGTATCCACGCGCTGCTCACCGAGCTGGACTACCTGCGCGAGGACCAGGTCACCGAACACGGCAAGCGGCTCGCCCGGCTGTACGGGGAGCTGGACCTGCTGGCGTCGGAGTGTCTGCGCGAGGGCGTCTGGGAAGGCCTGAACCCGGCCGAACTGGCCGCCTGTGTCTCGGCGTTGGTGTTCGAGGCGCGGCAGTCCGACGACGCGGTGGCGCCGAAGGTGCCCAATGGCGCGGCGAAGGCGGCGCTGGGCGAGATGGTCCAGATCTGGGGCCGGCTCGACGCGCTGGAGGAGGAGCACCGCATCAACCAGGCCGAGGGCGTGGGCCAGCGTGAGCCCGATCTCGGTTTCGCGTGGGCGGCGTACCAGTGGGCCTCCGGCAAGGGCCTGGACGAGGTGCTGCGCGAGGCGGAGATGCCGGCCGGTGACTTCGTGCGCTGGTGCAAGCAGGTCATCGATGTGCTCGGGCAGATCGCGGCGGCGGCTCCTTCGTCCTCGGGCGGTGGGAGCACGGTGGCGAAAAATGCCCGTAAGGCCGTGGACGAACTGCTGCGCGGTGTAGTGGCCTACAGCTCCGTCGGCTAGGCGGACTTGGGGCTTCCTCTAAGAGTGCGGCTGGCCGGATCTGATCTCTTGCCATGATCGATCCGGCGTGCGCTGTGCGACGATCGCCCTATGAGTGGGGGAGCGGGAGAGGGAGCGAGACGGGTCGGTCGGCCGCGTGCCGATCAGCAGAGACCGGACAGTGGCCGGCCGCCGCGCGAGGAACTCCTCTGTGCGGCGGCCGAGCTGTTCACCGTCCGGGGGTACGCGGCCACCACCACGCGGGCGGTGGCCGAACGGGCCGGAATGCGCCAGGCCACGATGTACCACTACTTCGGCGGCAAGGAGGAACTCCTCGCCGAACTCCTGGAATCGACGGTCAGTCCCTCGCTGGCCCTGGCCCGGCGGCTGCTGGCCGAGATTGAACGGCCCGCCGGGCGGCGGCTGTGGGAGCTGTGCCGCTCCGATGTGCTCCAGCTGTGCGGGGGGCCGTACAACCTGGGCGCGCTCTATCTGCTGCCGGAGGTGAGCGGGGCGCGGTTCACCCGCTTCCGCCGGATGCGCGGGGAACTGCGGTACGTCTACCGGGAGTTGCTCGACCGGACCTCCGTGGGGGCCGAACTGGCCGGTGACAGGGCGGGATTGACCCTGCGCAACGATCTGGTCTTCGGGCTCATCGAGGGTGTCATGCTGATCCACCGCTCCGATCCGGAGCGGCCGGTGGAGGCCTTCGCGGAGGCGGCCGCCGACGCGGCGATGCGGATCGCGGGGGTCAAGGACGACGGCGCCGCCTGAGACCGCTCAGCCCTGGTCGCCGGTTTCCCAGGCGGTGCGGTCCTGCCAGGCGCGCAGGGTGAGGCGGCTTTCGAGGCGGTGGCTGAGGCCGGTGACCGGGTCGGTGAACGACAGGAACCGGGCCAGCAGTTGCAGCGGACGGCGGTAGTCCCGCGGGTCCGGGTCGGTGACCTCGGGGTAGACCGGGTCGCCGAGGATGGGCAGCCCCAGGCTGTTCATGTGCACCCGCAGCTGGTGGGTGCGGCCGGTGTGCGGGGTCAGCCGGTAGCGGCCCACGTCCCCCTTCGACTCGGCGAGTTCGACCAGGGTCTCGGCGTTCGGCTCGCCGCCCGGGATCTCGGCCGCCGCGATGACGCCCCGGGTCTTCTCGATCCGGCTGCGGAGCTTGCGCGGGAGGGTGATCTCCGGATCGAGGGGTGCGAGCGCCTCGTACTCCTTCTCGACCCGCCGGTCCTGGAAGAGGAGCTGGTAGGCGCCGCGGTCCTCGGGGCGGATGCTGAACATCACCAGGCCCGCCGTCAGCCGGTCCAGCCGGTGCGCGGGGCTGAGGGCGGGCAGGTCCAGCTCGTGGCGGAGCCGGGCCAGCGCGGTCTGCGTGACGTGGCTGCCGCGCGGGGTCGTCGCCAGGAAATGCGGCTTGTCCGCGACCAGGAGGTGCTCGTCGCGGTACACGACGCCGATCGGGAAGGGCACCGGCGGCTCGGGCGGCATGTCCCGGTGGAACCACAGGTAGCGGCCCGCCTCGTACGGGTCGTCCGGGCGCAGGACCCGCCCGCCCTCGCCGAGGACCCGGCCGGAGCGCAGCAGCGCGGGCATGGTCCGCTCACCGCGCGTGCCGGCGTAGCGGTCCGCGAGGTAGGCGCCGAGGTCCGGCCAGAGCCCGTCCGGGTCGGAGGGCAGCCGCAGCCGGACCGGGTCGATGCCGGCGATCTGGGGGAGGGGTGCGGGGGGTAGGGGTCTGCGTCTCATCGGGGTCAAGGGTAGGCGCCCGGGCCCGGCGGCCGTGCCGGACGGGCGCCCGGCTACTCCTGGGTGAAGGTGCCCAGGTGGTTGGCATCGAGGGACTCGACGCGGACCGTGCCGTCGGCGAAGGTCACGCCGGTGCGGCCGGCCGCCATCTCGCCGGTGGTCTCGAAGCTGAAGGTGTCGCCGTCGTAGTGGGTGAGCGGGAAGAGCATCGGCTTCGGGCCGAGGGCGAGGGTCAGCGCGCCCTTGTCGTCGGCCGTCACGGTCGCCTTGCCGTAGTACGGGTTGTCGTAGGTGCCGGTGTAGGCGGCGCTGTCCTTGGCGGGCTTGGCGGAGGCGGGCGGGTGGGCGTAGTCGGTGGGGGACCGGGCCTCGTCGACCTCCTTCGCGTAGACGGACGCGAGCAGGGGCAGCCAGTCGGTCGTGGCCTTGCCGTGCTGGGCGACGTCGAAGAAATCGAGGGCGACGGCGTCGGCCAGGCCGACGGGGGCGCCGTTGGTGAGGACGACGATGCCGAGCTTCTCCAGGGGGAGCATCGTGACGTTGGCGTTGGTACCGAGTTCGAAGGCGCCGGAGTGGCTCAGGCGCAGCCGGCCGGAGTCGTCGTAGGACACGTTCCAGCCGAGGCCGTAGAAGCCGGGGGTTCCGGAGGGGGTGGACGGCTGCGAGACGATCTCGGGGAGGTGCGTGCGGGCGAGGGTGTCCTCGGGGATGATGCGCTTCCCGTCGAGGGTGCCGCCCGCCAGCTGGAGCCGCATCCACCGGGCCATGTCTCGGGCGGTGGAGCTCACTCCGCCCGCCGGGGCCTGGGCGTCGGGGTCGCGGACGAAGCGCGGGCTCCAGGTGCCGTCGGGGTTTTTGACGTGGGTGGCGGCGTGGTCGGGCGCGTCGGCGAAGGCGGAGAACTCGGTACTGGTGCGGGTCATGCCGGCGGGCTTGAAGAGGGTGTCCTCGGCGAGTTTCTGCCAGCTGGTGCCCTTGGCGCGGGCGATGGCCTCGGCTGCGGCGGTCAGGCCGAAGTTGGTGTACGCGTAGCTGGCCCGGAACGGGCTGAGGGGTTCCAGGCGCAGGTGGTCGAGGATGTACGCCTGGTCGTAGCCGAGGTCTTCGAGGAGGTCTCCGGCGTGGTCGGGCAGGCCGCTGCGGTGGGAGAACAGGTCGGCGGTGGAGACGTGGTCGGTGACCCAGGGGTCGCCCAGCGCGAAGCCGGGGAGGGGGACGTGCTTGTCCCACTCGCCGGGGTCGGTGAGGGCGCCGGCCACGATCGTGGAGGAGACGGGCTTGGAGAGGGAGGCGATCTGGAAGACGGTGTCGGGATCGACCTTGGCGGTCTCTCCGGTCTTGCGGACGCCGAAGCCCTGGGTGTAGACGACCTTGTCGTCGTGGACGACGGCGACGGAGACGCCGGGGACGCCGGTGGTCTTCATCATGGCGGCGACGGTGTCGTCCAGGCGCGCCACGGCCTTGTCGACGGCGGCGTCGGAGAGCTGGGGCCCGGGCGGCGGGGGCGGGCTCGGTGCGGCGGTCGCTGTGATCGCTGCGGTCCCGGCCGTTCCCGCGGTGGCCAGCAGGAGGGCGGCCGCGGCCCCGGCGGTGGTGAGGGCGCGGAGCGTACGCATGCGGTCATTGTCCCGCCGCACGGGTGAGGCCGCCCTTCGGGGCGGAGGCCGCCCTTCAGGGCGACGAGGGCCGCCAGGGCCGCTTCAGGGCCGCCCTTCGGGGCCGCCCTGAGGGCCGTCGGCGTCAGACCGCCGGGAGTTCCTGTTCGGCGGCCTCGACCTCGGCGTTCCAGTCGCGCTTGATCGCGCGCCAGCCCTCGTCCGTCTCGCCCAGCCGCCAGTAGCCCGAGATCGACAGCCGCTCGCGCGGGATGCCGCGCTCCAGGCGCAGGTGGCGGCGGAGGTCCTTGACGAAGCCCGCCTCGCCGTGGACGAAGGCGTGGACGTCGGCGGAGGGGAACTCCAGCGAGGTGATCGCCTCCACCAGGGCCTCGCCGATGGGGCGGCCGCCGCGGTGCAGCCAGATCGGGACGACCCCGTCCGGGGTGGCGATCTTCTGCTCGTCGTCCGGGCCGTCGATCTCCACGAAGGCGTGCACTCGCGCGCCGACCGGCATCCGCTCCAGCGCGGCGCCGATCGCGGGCAGGGCGCTCTCGTCGCCCGCCAGGAGGTACCAGCCGGCGGCGGGGTCCGGGGCGTACGCGCCGCCGGGGCCGAGGAAGCGGACCTCCTCGCCGGGCTGGACGCGGGCAGCCCAGGGGCCGGCGAGGCCCTCGTCGCCGTGGACGACGAAGTCCAGGGTCATCTCCAGGTGCGCCGGGTCCCAGCTGCGGACGGTGTACGCGCGCTGGCGCGGCCACTGCTCGCGGGGGTGGGAGGAGCGGATCGCGTCCAGGTCCCAGGGGGAGGGGTAGGTGACGCCCTCCGGCGCGAAGAGGATCTTGATGTAGTGGTCGGTGAACTCCCCCGCGCCGAACTCGGCCAGCCCGGCTCCCCCCAGCACCAGCCGCACCATGTGCGGTGTCAGCCGCTCGGTGCGTACGACGACGGCGGTGCCGACCTTGCGGGCGCGTCCTTCTGCCACGGCGTCTCCCTGACTCCAGTTAAACTTAGGATTACCTAAGTTAGCACCTCAGGGGAGCAGCGCGCTGCTCAGACGCGACACCGCTCCACTCAGACCCCAGCGGCGGGCCAGCTCCTCCACGAGATCCGGCTGGGCGGGAGCCTTCGGCAGGGCCGGGTCGAACCGCGGAAGCGGAACGTCCGAGGCGACCTTGACCACCTTCGGGGCCACCGCCAGATACGGCCGCGATTCGTGCAGCCGCTTGCGCTGGGCCGGAGTCAGCTTGGACCTCGGGTCGTCGATCGCGGCGATGATTCCGGCCAGATTCCCGTACGCGTCGAGGAGCTTGGCCGCCGTCTTCTCGCCGATCCCGGGCACGCCCGGCAGGCCGTCGCTCGGGTCCCCGCGCAGCAGCGCCAGGTCCGCGTACCCGGGGCCGTCGACGCCGTACTTCTCGCGCAGCCACGCCTCGTCGGTGACCTGGAGCGTGCCCACGCCCTTGAGCGGGTACAGCACGCGCCGCTGCCGGGCGTCGTCCACCAGCTGGTAGAGGTCCCGGTCGCCGGTGACGATGTCCACCGGGCCGGTGGCCCGCGCGGTCAGCGTCCCGATCACGTCGTCCGCCTCGTATCCGGCGACCCCGACCCGGGCGATCCCGAACGCGTCCAGCGCCGCCTCGATGATCGGCACCTGCGGGGCCAGTGTGTCCGGGACCTCCTCCACATCGGGGCCGGTCGCCGTCTCGGCCGCGACCCGGTGGGCCTTGTACGAGGGGATCAGCTCCACCCGCCAGTGCGGGCGCCAGTCGGCGTCCATGCAGGCCACCAGATCGTCCGGGTGGTGGTCGTGGACCAGCCGCCCGATGAAGTCGAGCAGCCCGCGCACGGCGTTCACCGGGGTGCCGTCCGGTGCCCTCACGGAGTCCGGCACGCCGAAGTAGGCACGGAAGTAGAGGGAGGCGGTGTCCAGGAGCATCAGGCGTCGTGTCGTCACGGTGACGATGATGCCGCAGCCGCGGCGCGTTCGGCTGACTCCGGCCGGGGGAGGCCGTGCGCGCGAAACCGGAGGCGGTTGCTGCGTATGGTGCTTACAGCAGACCGATGTGCGACGGACAAGGGGAGGGCAGCCCCGACATGAACGACAGGGACGGCGCAGACGACAAGGAACGGGACAAGGACGCCAAGGAACCGCTCCGGGTGGGCGTGGCCGTGCGTAAACGGCGCCGCGCGCTCCACTTGACGCTCGCCGCGGTATCGGCGCGCAGCGGCCTCTCGGTGCCTTTCCTCAGCCAGATAGAGAACGAGCGGGCCCGGCCCAGCATGCGCTCCCTGGAGCGGGTCGCGGACGCGCTGGAGACCACGGCCGTCGAACTGCTGGCCGCCTCCGACACCGCGCGCACGGTGGACCTCGTACGGGCCGGTGACGAATCCGGGCTCACCCCCGTCCCCGGCGTACGTCCCCTCGTACGCGGGCACCACCAGCTGCACGCGTTGGAATTCACCGGGGACCAGGACGCCGGCGGCGAGTACCAGCACCGCAACGACGAGCTGATGTACGTGGTCTCGGGCGCGTGCCAGGTGGAGGCCGAGGGGCGGGCGTTCCGGCTGGAGTGCGGGGACGCGCTGTTCCTGTCCGGAGGCGTGCGGCACCGCTGGCGGGCCGTCACCGAGGACACCCGGTTCCTGGTCGTCGCGGTCGGGGAGCACATCCACGCGACCTCCGAGCCGCCGTCGCCGGGGCAGTGAGCCGCCGGGCGGTGAAGCGGAAGCGGGTCGTCTCGCTGGTGCCCTCGCTGACCGAGGCGGTGGCGGTGAGCGCTCCCGGGCTGCTGGTCGGGGTCACGGACTGGTGCACGCACCCCGCGGACCTGGGGGACGCCGTGCGCATAGGGGGCACGAAGAACCCCGATGTACGGGCGATCGCCGCGCTGCGCCCCGACCTGGTGATCGCCAACGAGGAGGAGAACCGGGCCCCGGACCTGGCGGCGCTGCGGGCTGCCGGTGCGGAGGTGCTGGTCACCGAGGTACGCGAGCTGCCGCAGGCGCTGCGCGAGCTGGACCGGGTACTGGTGGGGGCGTTGGGGCTGGCGCGGCCGGGGTGGCTGACCGACGCCGAGCGGGCGTGGGCCCGGGCCGAGCCCGCCGGGGAGCGCCGGGCGATCGTCCCGGTGTGGCGGCGGCCGTGGATGGTCCTGGGCCGGGACACGTTCGCCGGGGACCTGCTGGCGCGACTGGGGGTGCGCAACGTCTACGCCGGGCACGCGGAGCGGTATCCGCGGGTCCCGGTGGCGGAGCTGGCCGCCGCCGGATGCGATCTGGTGGTGCTGCCGGACGAGCCGTACCGCTTCACGGCCGAGGACGGGCCGGAGGCCTTTCCGGACCTGCCGGCGGCGCTGGTCAGCGGACGGCACCTGACCTGGTACGGCCCCTCGCTGGCCGAGGCCCCCGCGGTCCTGGCCGCCGCCTTGCGCGCTGCGGGCTGACGCCGGGACGCGGCGAGCGTGCGTGCCCGAGCTCGCGACGCCGCGGAGATCCGGGAAACACCCCTAGCGTGGGGCGGCGAGCAGGCGGCCGGTGACGAGGCCGCGGAGGGTGTGGGCGGCGGCGAGCAGCCAGGCGGTGAGCAGGGCCAGGAACAGGGCCGCGGCCAGCCAGGCGAAGGCGGTCAGGCCGGTGTGGCGGGCCAGGCCGGCGGCGCCGGTGACGCAGGTGCCGACGGGGAAGGTCAGGGCCCACCAGGTCATCGCGAAGCCCATGCCGTTACGGGCGGCCCGGACCAGCATCGCCGCCGCCAGGGCCAGCCACAGGAGGGCGAAGCCCATCACGGGGACCCCGTAGACGACCGCGAAGGCGCCGAGCGCGCCGGCGTAGGGGGCTCCGATCGACCGGGGGGCCATGTCCGCGAGCTGGTTCACGGCGGTGGTGGACTGGCCGAGGGGGCCGAGGACCAGGAAGAGGGTGGGGGTCAGGGCCAGGGGCAGCGGGCCGCTCATGATCAGCCGGCCGAACACCAGGGGCAGCATGAGCAGGGTGGCCAGCAGGCTGATGCCGAACATGGCGTAGCAGGCGAGCAGCAGCGCCTCACGGGCCTGGCCCTCGGGCAGGTGGGGTATGAGCAGCGGGCCCACGGCTGCGGAGACCATCGGGGCGACCAGGGGGAGCAGCCAGACGGGGGTGGCCTGGTGGGGCTCGACCTTGTGGCGGACCACCATCAGGTAGGGCACGACGACGGCCATGACCAGGCCGATCACGGTTCCGGCGGTGAAGAGGACCGCGTCCGCGACGACGGCCGGCCCGGTGCCGATCAGGTCCTCGCCGACGATGAGGGTGCCGCCTCCGACGGCCAGCAGCGCCATCGCCAGACAGCCGTAGAAGGGGGCGACGGCGGGGTCCAGGAGATGAGCGCGGGCCTGGTCGCGGTGGTGAAGCCAGTGCCCGGCGCGGGCGGTCAGCAGGACGGCGAGGGCGGCGGCGGACAGCGCCCAGAGGAGCTGGCAGGCCACGCGCTGTCCGGGCAGCTGGTACGGGAGGGTCGCGCCGGCGTTGGCGACGATCGCCGTGCCCATGACGGAGGCGTACCAGTTGGGGCCGAGGTGCCGGAGCGCGGGGGCCTTGTGGGCCAGGGGCGCGGGGTCGGTGGCGGTGCGGGGTCGCACGAGGGTGGTGGCCATGGAGCCAGCGTCTCGCCGGAGCGGGCGGGGCGGCAGAGGCCATCTTCATATGAGGGCATAAACTGGATTTATGGGCAATGAGGAGTGGGTTCCGCTGGCGCACCGCGTGCCGGACCTGGGCGCGCTGGAGTTGCTGCTGGCGGTGGCGCGGGTCGGCAGCCTGAGCGGGGCCGCGCGGCGCATGGGCATCACCCAGCCCGCCGCGAGCAGCCGGATCCGGGCGATGGAGACCCGGCTGGGGGTCGCGCTGGTGGACCGGTCGCCGCGGGGATCGACGCTGACGGCGGACGGGGCGCTGGTCACGGACTGGGCCCGGCGGGTGGTGGAGGCGGCCGAGGCGTTCGACGCGGGGGCGCAGGCGCTCCGCGGGCGACGGGACTCGCGGTTGCGGGTGGCGGCCAGTATGACGATCGCGGAGTACCTGCTCCCGGGGTGGCTGATCGCGCTGCGGGGGCAGCGGCCGGATACGGCGGTGTCCCTGCACGCCGGGAACTCGGCCGTGGTCGCGCAGCGGGTGCTGGCCCACGAGGCGGACCTCGGGTTCGTGGAGGGGCTTTCCGTGCCGGAGGGGCTGGACTCGGTGGTGATCGCGCAGGACCGGCTGGTGGTCGCGGTGGCACCGGGGCACCCGTGGGCCCGGCGGGCACGGGGAGTGGAGGCGGCGGAGCTGGCGGCGACACCGCTGATCCTGCGGGAGCGGGGTTCGGGGACGCGGCAGGTGCTGGACGCGGCGCTGGCGGGGTGCGGGGGGCTGGCGGAGCCGCTGCTGGAGCTGGCGTCGACGACCGCGGTGAAGTCGGCGGCGCTGAGCGGGGCGGGGCCGTGCGTGCTGTCGGAGCTGGCGGTGGGGGACGAGCTGGCGGCGCGGCGGCTGGTGGCCGTGCCGGTGGTTGCGGCGGCGCTGGACCGGGAGTTGCGGGCCGTGTGGCCGGTGGGGGCGCGGCCGGGTGGCCCGGCGCGGGATCTGCTGTCGCTGACCCGGGCCCCCGCGTGATCCCGCCGGGGGTTTAGCGGGAGGTCCGGGGGCGGGCGCCCCCGGACCCCGAGCGGCGGGCCGCCCTGCCCCGCCGGTGCCCCGGCCCGGGGGAGGGGCCGGGTGCGGCGCCGTTGCGGGGGCGCTGCCCCCGGACCCCCGCGCCTCAAACGCCGGCGAGGCTGGATTTGGGCGCTGCCCCCGGCCCCCGCGCCTCAAACGCCGGCGGGGCTGGAAAGGGCCGGCGGGGTTGGCGAGGTGGCCGGGAGGCGGCTTAGCCGCGGCTTAGACGGGGGCGAGGGTTAGGCTGCTGGCCTCGATCAGGGAGGACATGACGCGGGTGTCCTTGTCGCGTTCCGGGTGCCACTGGACGCCCAGGACCCAGCGGTCCGGTTCGGGGAGTTCGATGGCCTCCACCGTGCCGTCCAGGGCGTGGGCCGAGACGACCAGGCCGCTGCCCACGCGGTCCACCGCCTGGTGGTGGTACGTGGGGACGTCCGCCTCCTCCGGGACCAGTGCCGCGTAACGGGTGCCGGGGACCGGGCGCACCGGGTGCCAGGAGGTGATGCCCGGGGTCTCTACGTGGCCGTCGATGTGCTGGTGCAGCGTGCCGCCCAGGGCCACGTTCAGCGCCTGCATGCCCCGGCAGATGCCCAGCAGCGGCATCCGGGATTCCAGCGCGGCGTTGATCAGGGCCAGCTCCCAGTGGTCGCGGACCGTCGCGGGATCCCCCGTACGGGGGTCGCGGGCGGCGCCGTAGTGGACCGGGTCCACGTCCGGTCCGCCCGCGATGACCAGGCCGTCCACCCGGCTGAGCACCTCCGCCGCCCTCGCGGGTTCGTCGGGCGGGAGCAGCACGGCCGCACCGCCCGCCGCCTGGACGAGTTCGTAGTACCCGGTCGGAACCAGGGAAGCGGGAAGGTCCCACACCCCGTAGCGGGTGGATTCCTCCACGTAGGTGGAGATGCCGATGAGCGGCCTGGGCACGGTTTCTACCTCCAGGGACGGTCGAGACACAGGGGTCGGGCACGGCCGGGCACGGTCGTGCGTACGGCGCGCCGTCACGCGGCGCGCCGCAAGGTCATGCAACACCATGCAAGGTCATGCGGGGACAGGATTTCAGTCCCGGGAGAGTTCCGCCTCGGCTTCGGCGAGGGCCGCGAATTCTTCTTCGGGTGCCGAGGCCACCAAGTGGTGCCGACTGTAGATCGCGAAGTAGGCGAGGGCGACGGCGTACACGGCCAGTGCGATGAATGCCGCGTCCTTGTCCACCAGGAAGGTGGCGACCAGGGCCGACAGGGCCAGGGCGAAGGCCACCGAGGACGTGGCGATGCCGCCCGGTGTGCGGTACGGGCGCTCCAGCCCCGGCTCCCGGTGGCGCAGCACGATATGCGACAGGGCCATCAGGGCGTACGAGATGGTCGCGCCGAACACCGCGATGTTGAGCATGCGCGGGCCGTTCCCGGTGGCCGCCGCGAGGGCGAAGCCGATCGCGCCGGGTATCAGCAGGCCGAGGTACGGGGCCTTGCGCTTCGAGGTCAGGGACAGGAAGCGCGGCAGATAGCCCGCCCGGGACAGGGCGAACAGCTGGCGCGAGCCGGCGAAGATCAGGGAGAAGAACGAGGCGACCAGGCCGGCCAGACCGGCGTAGTTGACGAAGGTCTTCAGCCACGACAGGCCGGGGTTGCCCTCCAGCGCCACGACGAGCGGGTTGCCGGCGTCCTTGATGGCGTCGGCGCCGCGGGCGCCGGTCGAGGCCAGGAAGGTGATCAGCGCCAGCACGACGAGGATGCCCATGGAGATCGACAGGGCGCGCGGCATCGAGCGCACCGGGTCCTTGGCCTCCTCGGCCGCGAGCGGGACGCCCTCGACCCCGAGGAAGAACCACATCCCGAACGGGAAGGCCGCCCAGATGCCGAGGAAGCCCAGCGGCAGCCAGGAGTTCGATCCGGCGGCGGTGGTGTCGACGGGGATGTTGTCGAGGTTGGCCGCGTCGAACTCGGTGAACGCGCCGAGCGCGAAGACGATCAGCGCGAGCACGGCGATGGCGGTGACGACGAGGGAGAAGCGCAGGGCCTCGCCGACGCCCCAGAGGTGGATGCCGATGAAGACCGCGAAGCAGGCGAGGTAGACGGGCCAGCCGGAGGTGAGCCCGAAGAGGTTCAGGGATTCGACGTAGTCGCCGATGAAGATGGCGATCGCGGCGGGGGCCAGGATGTACTCGATGAGGATCGCGGTGCCGGTGAGGAACCCGCCCCAGGTGCCCAGCGCCCGGCGGGCGAAGCCGTAGCCGCCGCCCGCCGTGGGCAGGATCGCGGACAGCTCCGCGAGGGAGAAGACGAGGCACGCGTACATCGCGCCCATCAGGACGGTGGCGATGGCGAGGCCGCCGAAGCCGCCCTGGGCGAGGCCGACGTTCCAGCCGGAGAAGTCGCCGGAGACGACGTACGCGACGCCGAGGCCGGTGAGCAGCAGCCAGCCGGCGCTGCCGCGGCGCAGCGTACGGCGCCCGAGATAGTCGTCGGGACGGGCGCCGCCATCGGGGGGCGGGGCGGTTTCGGGCCCGGCTGCCAGCCGGGCCTCGATGTCGTCGGCCATGGGTGCGCTCCTGCCTCAGGGCAATGGTTGTGAGGCGTACCTTTGCGTCAGCGGAGGGGAACGCGCAAGACCCCTGCGTTAAACAGCGGTTACGAAAACCTCCCGGGGCGCGAGAACGCGAACCCGCCCCTCAGGCCAGAAACCCCCTCAGCAGCGCCGCCGTCCCGCAGCAGTGCTGGCGCATCGTCTCGCGGGCGGCCTCGGCGTCCTGCTCCAGTACCGCCTCGACCAGCGCGGTGTGCTGCTGCTGCGAGTGCTCCAGGTTGCGCACCAGTAGCGGGATGCAGTCCAGCAGGTCGTTCACCGAGGCCCGGACGGCCGCGTACTGGGCCGTCAGCGTGGCGGATCCGGCGAGTTCGCACAGGGTGAGGTGGAAGAGGGTGTCCTGGCGGCGGTAGTCCGCGAGCGCGGCGTCATGGGTGGCGGCGAGCGCGCCGAGCAGCCGCTCGGAGCCCTCCTCGGTCAGCCCGTGGGAGGCGCACAGGCCGGCCGCGCCCACTTCCAGGACCTCGCGGAACCGCAGGACGTCCTCGATGTCCACGCCCGCGACCCGGCGCCGCAGCTCCTCCTCGGCCCCGCCCGCCGGGGTGTCCGGACGCGGCAGCACGAACGTTCCGCCGTACCGGCCGCGCCGGGCCTCCACCAGACCCTGGTCCTGGAGTACCTTCAGGACCTCCCGCAGGGTGACCCGGCTGATCCCCATCCGCTCGGCCAACTCGCGCTCCGGTGGCAGCCGTTCGCCGCCCGGTACCAGGCCCAGCCGGACCACCTGGAGAATCTGCTCCAGCGCCTCCTCGAAACCGTTGCCCGCCCGCACCTGTCGCAGCACGGGATTCAGCCGCGCGATCGGGCCGCCTTCGCTCGCCGTGTCGGTCATCTTGGCTCCTCCCCTTCCCAAGCAATGGTTCTATTCAATACCTTAGGCCCACTCGGCTCACCGAAGGAGAGATTCCCGTGGTAGACCGCAAGCCGCCGCTCGCGCCCGAGGAGCTCCGTGCCCTCGTCGCCAGCGGTGAGATCGACACAGTGGTCCTGGCCTTCCCCGACATGCAGGGACGCCTCCAGGGCAAGCGGTTCGCCGCGCAGTTCTTCCTCGACGAAGTCCTCGAACACGGCACCGAGGGCTGCAACTACCTCCTGGCCGTCGACACCGACATGAACACCGTCGACGGATACGAGATGTCCTCCTGGGACCGGGGCTACGGCGACTTCGCCATGCGCCCCGACCTCGCCACCCTGCGCCGGATCCCCTGGAACCCGGGCAGCGCCTTCCTCCTGGCCGACCTGGCCTGGAACGACGGCTCGCCCGTCGTGGCCGCGCCCCGGCAGATCCTGCGCCGCCAGCTGGAGCGCCTCGCCGAGCACGGGTACACCGCGATGGTCGGCACCGAGCTGGAGTTCATGGTGTTCCAGGACACCTACGAGCAGGCCTGGAACGCCAACTACCGCGGCCTGACCCCGGCGAACCAGTACAACATCGACTACTCCGTCCTCGGCACCGGTCGCATCGAGCCGCTGCTGCGCCGCATCCGCAACGAGATGCAGGCCGCGGGCCTGATCGTCGAGTCGGCGAAGGGGGAGTGCAACCTCGGACAGCACGAGATCGCCTTCCGCTACGACGAGGCGCTGACCACCTGCGACCAGCACGCCGTCTACAAGACGGGGGCGAAGGAGATCGCCGCCCAGGAGGGTGTCTCGCTCACCTTCATGGCCAAGTTCGACGAGCGCGAGGGCAACTCCTGCCACATCCACCTCTCACTCAGCGACGCCGACGGGCACAACGCGATGGCCGGGGACGGCCCTGGCGGCATGTCACCGGTGATGCGGCACTTCCTGGCCGGCCAGCTGGCCGCGCTGCGCGACTTCTCCCTTCTCTACGCCCCGAACATCAACTCGTACAAGCGTTTCCGGCCGGGATCCTTCGCACCGACCGCCGTCGCCTGGGGCGTCGACAACCGGACCTGCGCCCTTCGCGTCGTCGGCCACGGCCGCTCCATGCGCTTCGAGAACCGCCTCCCCGGCGGCGACGTCAACCCGTACCTCGCCGTCGCGGGCCTGGTCGCGGCCGGGCTGTACGGCGTCGAGAACCGCCTGGAACTCCCGGAAGCCTGCGCCGGCAACGCCTACACCGCCGATTTCGCGCACGTCCCGACCACCTTGCGCGAGGCCGCGGAGCTCTGGGAGAACAGTGAGATCGCCAAGGCGGCCTTCGGTCCCGAGGTGGTCGCCCACTACCGGAACATGGCCCGCGTGGAACTCGACGCGTACGACTCCGCGGTCACCGACTGGGAGCTGCGCCGCTCCTTCGAACGCCTGTAACCCGCTCCCGCCAACCGAAAGTCTGTGAGGCACCACGTGTCCGATGTGCTGGCCCCCCTCGATCTAGAGGTGTTGAATCCGGCCACCGAGGAAATCGTCGCCATCGTCCCGGCCGCCACACGGGACGATGTCGATGCCGCCGTCGCCAGAGCCGCCGCCGCCCAGCGCGGCTGGGCGGCGGTCGCCCCCGCGGACCGGGCCCGGCTGCTCCGCCGCTTCGCGGCGGTGGTCGACGGACACATCGAGGAGCTGGCCCGCCTGGAGGTCCGGGAAGCCGGGCACACCATCGGCAACGCCCGCTGGGAAGCCGGCAACGTACGCGACCTGCTGGACTTCGCCGCCGGCGGAGTGGAACGGCTCTCCGGCCGCCAGATCCCCGTCGCCGGAGGCATCGACGTCACCTTCCTCGAACCCCTCGGCGTCATCGGCGTGATCGCCCCGTGGAACTTCCCCATGCCGATCGCCGCCTGGGGCCTGGCCCCCGCGCTCGCCGCTGGCAACGCCGTCATCCTCAAGCCCGCCGAGACCACCCCGCTCACCGCACTGCGCCTCGCCGAACTCGCCCTCGAAGCCGGGATCCCCGAGCACCTGCTCCAGGTGCTCCCCGGCCGCGGGGCGATCACCGGAGACGCGCTGGTCGAGCACCCCGGCGTCGCGAAGATCGTGTTCACCGGCTCCACCCGGGTCGGCAAGCAGATCATGGCCAAGTGCGCCGACCGGGTGAAGCGGGTCACCCTCGAACTCGGCGGCAAGAGCCCCAACATCGTCTTCGCGGACGCGGACCTGGAGGCGGCGGCCGCCGCCGCCCCCATGGCCTTCCTGGACAACACCGGCCAGGACTGCTGCGCCCGCACGCGGATCCTCGTACAGCGCTCGGTGTACGACCGGTTCCTGGAGCTGGTCGCCCCCGGAATCGAGGGCGTGGTCGTCGGGGACCCGTCCGACGAGAAGACGCAGATGGGGCCGCTGATCTCGCAGGTGCAGCTGGACCGCGTGCGGTTGTACGTCACCGACGACCTCACCGCGATCCGGGGCACGGCTCCCGCGGGCCCCGGGTTCTGGCACGCCCCGACCCTCGTCACCGGCGTCGCCCCCACCGCGCCCGTGGCCGCCGAGGAGGTCTTCGGCCCGGTCGCCGTCGTCCTGCCCTTCGAGGACGAGGAGGACGCCGTACGCCTGGCCAACGCCACCGAGTACGGACTCTCCGGCTCCCTCTGGACCCGCGACATCGGCCGTGCCCTGCGCGTCTCGCGCGCCGTCGCCGCGGGCAACCTGTCCGTCAACTCCCACAGCAGCGTCCGCTACTCGACCCCCTTCGGCGGCTACAAGCAGTCCGGACTCGGACGCGAGCTCGGACCCGACGCCCTCACCGCGTTCACCGAAACCAAGAACGTCTTCATCAGCACGGAGGCCTGAAAACTCATGACCGGTCAGAGCACTGAAGAGATCGTCTGCCGCCGCCTGGTCGGCCGCACCGCCGTCATCACCGGAGCCGGCAGCGGCATCGGCCTCGCCACCGCCCGCCGACTCGGCTCCGAAGGCGCCAATGTGGTCTGCGCGGACATCGACGAGACGGCCGGCAAGGCCGCCGCCGAGGAGGTCGGAGGCACCTTCGTCAAGGTGGACGTCACCAGCCCCGAGGAGGTCGAGGCGCTGTTCAAGACCGCCTTCGACACCTACGGCTCGGTCGACATCGCCTTCAACAACGCGGGCATCTCGCCCCCCGAGGACGACTCGATCCTCACCACCGGCCTGGAGGCCTGGAAGCGCGTCCAGGACGTCAACCTCACCTCCGTCTACCTGTGCTGCAAGGCCGCCCTGCCCTACATGCGGCGCCAGGGCCGCGGCTCGATCATCAACACCGCGTCCTTCGTGGCCATCATGGGCGCCGCCACCTCGCAGATCTCGTACACCGCCTCCAAGGGCGGCGTCCTCGCCATGTCCCGCGAACTCGGCGTCCAGTTCGCCCGCGAGGGGATCCGCGTCAACGCCCTGTGCCCCGGGCCGGTCAACACCCCGCTCCTCCAGGAGCTGTTCGCCAAGGACCCCGAGCGGGCCGCCCGCCGCCTCGTGCACATCCCGCTGGGCCGGTTCGCCGAGCCCACCGAGATCGCCGCGGCCGTCGCCTTCCTCGCCAGCGACGACTCCTCCTTCATCAACGCCACCGACTTCCTGGTCGACGGCGGCATCTCCGGCGCGTACGTCACCCCGCTGTAGGGCGAACACCCCTAAAGGAACGTGCGGCCCTCGCCCCGGTAGGTCGGGGCGGTGGCCGTCACCCGGTCGCCCTCCACGAGGTGCAACGCGTCGAAGCGCTCGCACAGTTCCCCCGCCTTGGCGTGGCGGAACCAGACCCGGTCGCCGATCAGCAGGTCGTCGGCCGGGCTGCCGAGGAGCGGGGTCTGCACCTCGCCCGCACCCTCCTGGGGGTCGTAGCGCAGGCCCCGGGGCAGGTACGGCTCGGGGAGCCGGTCGGGTCCGGCCGCGCCGGAGGCGGGGTAGCCGCCGCCGAGCACGGTGACGACACCCACGCCCGGCCTGCGGACCACCGGCAGGGCGAACAGCGCGGCCGGGCGGCCCCGGAACGAGGTGTAGTTGTCGAACAGCCTCGGTACGTACAGCCCCGAGCCGGCCGCGATCTCGGTGACGGCGTCCTCGGCGGCGGTCTGCTGGACGCTGCCGGTGCCGCCCCCGTTGACGAACTCCAGGTCCGGGATGACGGAGCGGACGGCCCGGACCGCCTCGGCACGGCGCGCGGCGAGCTCCCTGCGGGCCGCGCCCTGCATCAGCCGGATGGCGCGGGAGCGCAACGGCCGCCCCGCGAGGGCGTCTCCGACCCCCGCGACGTGGCCCTCGTACCCCATGAGCCCGACGACCCGGAAGCCCGGCCGGGCGCTGACCGCGCGGGCCAGCTCGGCGAGCTGCCCGGGCTCGCGCAGCGGCGAACGCCGGGCGCCCACGCGGACCCTGCCGCCGAAGAGCTGGAGCGCGGTGTCGAGTTCGAGGCAGACCCGGATCTCCTGGCCGCCGCCGTCCCGCGCGCGGTCCATGAGCTCCAGCTGCGCGGGGTCGTCCACCATGACGGTCACGGCACCGGCCAGCTTCGGGTCACCGGCCAGCTCGGCGAAGCCCGCGCGGTCGGCGGACGGGTAGGCGAGCAGGACGTCCTCGAAACCCGAGCGGGCCAGCCAGATGGACTCGGCGAGCGTGTACGACATGATCCCCGCGAACCCGGGCCGGGCCAGGACCCGTTCCAGGAGCACGCGGCACCGGACGGACTTGCTGGCCACCCGGATCGGCTTCCCGCCGGCGCGGCGCACCAGGTCGTCGGCGTTGGCGTCGAAGGCGTCGAGGTCGACGACGGCCAGCGGGGCGTCGAGGTGGGCGGTGGCCTTGTCGTACCGGGCCCGGTCGCCTCCGGCGGGGGATTTCATGGCGGCAGCTTGCCAGACGCCTCTACCGGTGGGTAGGCCCCGAACCCCCTGGGGAGTGTCGGTCGCGAGGGAGTCCCCGGGACCGGGGCCCGGCAGGCCGGACGTAGAGTACGGGGAGGCCGCAGCGGAAGAACGGGGGGCGGGCCGCCGCATGACGACGTCGACACCGCAGACCGCGTTCCCCGCCGTGCCGCAGCGGATGGCCGCCGCCGTGCTGTGCGGACTGCTCGGGGCCGGACTCGTCGGCGCGGCCGGGGTCACCGCCTGGGAGGAACACCGCGCCGCGCACCGCCCCTTGACCGCCGGCGCCGCCTACCGCGAGGCGGGCTCGCTCTGGCGGGCCGCCCCGGTGGACACCCTGTTCCCGCCCGTGCTCGACGGAGCCGCCGCCGGGCCCGGCGGCGCCGACCGCTCCTGGACCCGGACGGCCATCGCTCCCGACGCCGCGTGCGCGGCCGCCCTGGCCCCCGACTGGCAGGGCCTGCTGAACGAAACCGGAGCCGGCTGCACCCGCGTGCTCCGCGCCACCTACACCGACGCCACCCGAAGCTCCCTGATCACCGTCGGCCTGGTCTTCACCCCAGCCGACGCCACCGCCATGGCGGGCCTGCGCGAGCGCCTCACCGCCCCGCCCGCCTACGGGTTCGCCGACCCGCAGCGCGCGGCCTGGACGGCGTCCGTGCTCCCCGAGGCCCCGGTCGTCGTCTACGCCGTATCGGCCTTCGCCGACGGCCGGGTCCTGGACACCCCCCTCCCGGCCCGGGACGCCATGAAGAAGGACGCCACCGGCGCCGCGGCGCGCGCCGGCCTCGGCCACGAGACCCAGGCCGTCGCCGACCGGGTCGAGCGCGCCGTCCGGGCCCTGGCCACCGCGCCGGAGCCCGCGGCATGACGGCGCGGACGAGCGGATCCCGGGCCCGCACCACCCTGGCGGCCCTCGTGTGCGCCGCGCTCCTCGCCGGGGCCACCGCGCCCGCCGTCGCCGTCGCCGCCCCAGCCGACATTGACGCCATCCGCGACCGCCAGTGGGGCCTGCTGGCGCTGCGCGCCGAGGAGGCCTGGGGGACCACCCAGGGCGAGGGGATCACCGTCGCCGTCCTCGACACCGGGGTCGACTCCCGCCACCCCGACCTGGCCGGACAGGTCCTCGACGGCACCGACCTCATCGGCATGGGAGCCGGCCGCGGCGATCGCGCCTGGGCCCGCCACGGCACCGCGATGGCCGGCATCATCGCCGGGCACGGCCACGGAGCCAACCGCCGCCAGGGCGTCCTCGGCATCGCCCCCCGCGCGAAGATCCTCCCGGTGCGGGTGATCCTCGAAGAGGGCGACCCCGGCCGCGCCAAGGCCCGCGAGAGCAAGGGCGGCGCCCTCGCCGAGGGCATCCGCTGGGCGGCCGACCACGGCGCCGACATCATCAACCTGTCCCTCGGCGACGACAGCGAGTCCGCCCACCACGAGGCCGCCGAGGACGAGGCGGTTCAGTACGCCCTGGCCAAGGGCGTGGTCGTCGTCGCCTCCGCGGGCAACAGCGGCAAACAGGGCGACCCCGCCTCCTACCCGGCCGGCTACCCCGGGGTCATCGCCGTCGCCGCCGTCGACCGGCGCGGCCGCAGGGCCGGCTTCTCCACCCGCAACTGGTACGCCACCGTCAGCGCCCCCGGCGTCGACGTCGTCATCGCCGATCCCGACCGCTCCTACTACGAGGGCTGGGGCACCAGCGCCGCCGCGGCCTTCGTCTCCGGCGCCGTGGCCCTGGTCAAGGCGGCCCACCCGGACCTGTCCCCGGCCCAGATCAAGAAGCTGCTGGAGGACACCGCCTCGGACTCCCCGCCCGGCGGACGCGACGACTCCCGGGGCCACGGCCTGGTGGATCCCGTCGCCGCCCTCCAGGCCGCGGAGCGACTGCGCCCCGAGCAGCCGGTGCCCTCGCCCGTCGCGGCCGGCCGGCCCTACTTCGGCCCCGGCCCCGAGCCCGTCCGCGTGCCCGAGCGCGGCGCCCGGATCGGGGCCCCCGCGGCGGCCGCCGCGGGGGTGGCGCTGCTCGCGCTGGCCCTCGTACTGGCCCGGCGGCCGCGGCGCCCCGGGCCGGGATAGGGTCGGGTAACTGTGGCGATCAAAGGCGTGGCGATTAAAGGCGTGGCGAACAAAAGCGTGGCGAAGAAGAGCGTGGCGAACAAGAGCATTCCCGACCCCGGCTTCTCCGACGACGACGGCTCCGCCGACCCCCGGCTGAGCGCGGCCCTGGCCGCCTGGGCCGAGGACAGGGGCCGCGAGCCCGAGGTGCTGGCCGCGCTCCAGGACGCCCGTCTGCTGGTCCCCGTCGTCGCCGTCCTCGGCGAGGTCGAGACCGACCCGGAGACCGGCCTCAAGCGGGAGAAGACCAGCGACATGGCCGTCCCCACCCTCACGGCGGGGGACCGGCGCGCGCTGCCCGCCTTCACCTCGATCGCCTCGCTCGCGCTGTGGGACCCGGCGGCCCGGCCGGTGGCCGTCCCGCTGCACCAGGCCCTGAAGGCCGCCGCGCACGAGAAGGCCGACACCGTGGTCCTCGACCTGGCCGGCCCGGTCACGTATCAGCTCACCGGCGCCGCCCTGCGCGCCCTGGCCGAGGGCCGCACGGACGCGGGCCCGCTGGCCGATCCCGCCGTACGGGAGGCCGTACGCGCGGCCGTGGCCGCCGAGCCCGCCGTACTCCGCGCCCACATCGGCCCCGCGGGCCCGGACGCCGACGGCACCCTCGCCATCGTGCTGGCCGGTGACGCGCAGAGCGCCCCGGCGGCGGCCCGCCGGGTCGCCGAGGCGCTGGCCGCCGACGAGACCCTGCGGGGCCGGCTGGTGCGCGGGCTGAATCTGGCACTGCTGCCGGCCGGGGCCCCGAACCCGCCCGGCGAGCCGCTCTTCACCCGCCCGTAGGCGAAGCCCGTAAGCGAAGCCCCTAAACGAAGAAGGAGGCCGGGGCGGTCACGCCCCGGCCTCCTTCTCCCCTGCGTGGACGCGCTCAGGCGTACACCGGGCCCGTGAACTTCTCGCCCGGGCCCTGGCCCGGCTCGTCCGGCACGATCGAGGCCTCGCGGAAGGCGAGCTGCAGTGACTTCAGACCGTCGCGGAGCGGGGCGGCGTGGAAGGAGCTGATCTCGGTGGCGCTCGCCGTGACCAGGCCGGCCAGGGCCGTGATCAGCTTGCGGGCCTCGTCGAGGTCCTTGTGCTCGGAGTCCGGCTTGTCCAGACCCAGGTTGACCGCCGCGGCGCTCAGCAGGTGCACGGCCACCGTGGTGATCACCTCGACCGCGGGCACGTCCGCGATGTCGCGGGTCATGGCGTCGTAGTCGGGGGCCTGGTCGGAATCGGCGGAGTCAATGGTGGAGGGCGTCGCGTCAGTCATGCGCCCCACGATATGCCGTGCGGCGGGCTTGTCACGCGGGTGCTAGTATGTACTTCGACCGGCCGGACACTGATGTGCCCGGCCCACAAGTGGAGGCTCCGATCTCCCACCTGACTGCCCTCCGGGGTGGCGGGTCATCCGGTCAGGCGGTATCCATCGTTCCGTACGGACGATGGAAAGCTGCCCGAGTTGCGCCCCGCGGTTCGCATGCGGAGGTGCTCCGGTTGTGTTGGAGCCCCTGCCTGTGCCCGGCGGGGCATTTTTGTGTTCCGCCGCGGTTGGTCTGACGACAACAAACGTCAGCGGCTGTCTGCCAGGCAGTCGTGTGGTGCTACCGAGGAGGATCCATCAGCACCGAGCCCCGCATCAACGATCGGATTCGTGTCCCTGAGGTGCGACTCGTCGGTCCCAGCGGCGAACAGGTGGGCATCGTCCCGCTTGCGAAGGCGCTTGAGCTCGCGCAGGAGTACGACCTGGACCTGGTCGAGGTCGCGGCGTCTGCACGCCCGCCGGTCTGCAAGCTCATGGACTACGGCAAGTTCAAGTACGAGTCGGCCATGAAGGCCCGTGAGGCGCGCAAGAACCAGGCGCACACGGTCATCAAGGAAATGAAGCTCCGGCCGAAGATCGACCCGCACGACTATGACACCAAGAAGGGTCACGTCGTTCGGTTCCTCAAGCAGGGCGACAAGGTCAAGATCACGATCATGTTCCGTGGTCGCGAGCAGTCCCGGCCGGAACTCGGCTACCGACTGCTGCAGCGTCTCGCTTCGGACGTCGAGGACCTCGGGTTCATCGAGTCGAACCCGAAGCAGGACGGCCGAAACATGATCATGGTCCTCGGTCCGCACAAGAAGAAGACCGAGGCGATGGCCGAAGCCCGCGAGGCGCAGGCCGCCCGCAAGGCCGAGCGCCAGGGTGTCTCCGCCACCGACGAGGAGGCTCCCTCCGAGGAAGCCGCCGTCGAGGCGCAGGACATCGAGGTCGCCTCTGCCGAGGTTGCCGAGGACGCCGAGGCTGCCGCCTCCGACGAGGCATCCGCCGAGGCCTGATCCAGGGACAGCCCGTCCCGGGTCACCGACACAACATGACGCTCCCGCGAGCCCGGTCCCGCAAGCGGACCGGACCGGCGGGAGCGCCACCGACGAGGAGAGAACGGCGCCATGCCGAAGAACAAGACGCACAGCGGTACCAAGAAGCGCTTCAAGGTCACCGGCTCCGGCAAGATCCTGCGCGAGCGCGCCGGTAAGCGCCACCTGCTCGAGCACAAGTCGTCCAAGCTGACGCGTCGCCTCACCGGCACCGCGGAGATGGCCCCGGGCGACGCCGCGAAGATCAAGAAGCTTCTCGGCATCTGACGTCTCCGCTCCCCTGCCGGGAGCGGGACGCCATGACCACCGGGACCCCATCGAATTTCGGGCCGTGTGAAGACACCCACGGCCCCGCTACAAGGAGTAAAAAGTGGCACGCGTCAAGCGGGCAGTAAACGCCCACAAGAAGCGCCGGGCGATCCTCGAGGCTGCCTCCGGCTACCGCGGTCAGCGTTCGCGCCTGTACCGCAAGGCCAAGGAGCAGGTCACCCACTCGCTGGTCTACAACTTCAACGACCGCAAGAAGCGCAAGGGCGACTTCCGTCAGCTGTGGATCCAGCGCATCAACGCCGCTGCCCGCCAGAACGGCATGACGTACAACCGCCTCATCCAGGGTCTGAAGGCCGCCAACATCGAGGTGGACCGCAAGATCCTCGCGGAGCTGGCCGTCAACGACGCCAACGCGTTCGCCGCGCTCGTCGAGGTTGCGCAGAAGGCGCTTCCGGCCGACGTGAACGCCCCGAAGGCCCCCGCCGCCGCCTAAGCGCCGCCTAAGCGTCACGCTTCGCGAGCAGCAAGCCCTTCACTGGCTTCAGCCCGGACCCGCAGGCCCTGTGCCTGCGGGTCCGTGCGTTGTGACACCTGTTTTCACGGACCACCTGTTTTCGCGGACCACCTGTTTTCACCCGCAGTACGTACGGAAGCGAGCCGACCGCCATGGGTACCCCCGCCCCCGCCGAGCTGATCTCCCCCCGGTCCCCCCGGGTGGCCGCCGCCAGGCGGCTGGCACGGCGCAACTTCCGCACCAAGGAGCGCCGGTTCATCGCCGAGGGCCCGCAGGCGGTCCGCGAGGCCGTGGCGCACCGCGGGACCGAGGGCGCGACCCTGATCGAGCTGTTCGCCACCGTCGAGGCCGCCGAGCGCTACGCCGACATCGTCGAGGCCGCGACCGCCGCCGGCGCCCGCGTCCACTACGCCTCCGACGAGGTGCTCGCGGAGGTCTCGCAGACCGTCACCCCGCAGGGCCTGGTCGGCGTCTGCCACTTCCTCGACTCCCCCTTCGAGGACATCCTCAAGGGCCGGCCCAAGCTGGTCGCCGTCCTCGCGCACGTCCGCGACCCCGGCAACGCCGGTACGGTGCTGCGCTGCGCGGACGCCGCGGGCGCCGACGCCGTGGTGCTCACCGACGCCTCGGTGGACCCGTACAACCCGAAGTCGGTACGGGCCTCCGTGGGCTCCCTCTTCCACCTCCCGGTCGCGGTCGGCGTGCCGGTGGAGCAGGCCGTCGAGGGGCTGCGGGCAGCGGGCGTACGGATCCTCGCGGCCGACGGGGCCGGCGAGGACGACCTCGACGCCGAGCTCGACGCGGGCACCATGGGCGGCCCCTCGGCCTGGGTCTTCGGCAACGAGGCCTGGGGCCTGCCCGAGGAGACCCGGGCGCTCGCGGACGCCGTGGTGCGGGTCCCGATCCACGGCAAGGCGGAGAGCCTGAACCTCGCCACGGCCGCCGCCGTGTGCCTCTACGCCTCCGCGCGTGCACAGCGGGCTCCCGGAGGGTGCCGCTCTGTGACTCCCAGCTAGTAATGTGGCGGCCCGGGGGCCCACTGCGCTACTCGGAGATGTGGGGTACGGGGACATGACCGTCGGTACGAACAGCTCGCCGGGGGCCGCGGAAGCCGCTGACGCGGCCGAGGAACGGTTCCGGGACACCCCCGAACCCTGCGGGCCCGGCCCGGCCGGCGGCGAAGCCGCGCAGGCCCCCGCGAGCGGGCACCCCGGCGCCCCGGACGCGCTGCGCGGCGTACCGCCGCAAGCGGCGGACTCCGGGCGCGGCAGCAGCCCCGGCGCCCGCCGGCCGGCCTCCGCCCCCGGCGCCCGCACCGGCCTCCCCCGGCAGAGCACCGGCCCGGGCTCCCCGGCCGCCGCCCCCGGCGAGGGGACCGGCTTCGCGGTCGACCCCGACGACCTGCCCGACGGGCTCGTCATCGCCGACGACACCGGGCGGGTCATCTGCTTCAACCGGGTCGCGGCCCGGATGACCGCGATTGACCCCGCCCAGGCCCTCGGTACCCGCATCGACTCCGCGCTCCCGCTGGAGGACCTCGAAGGCCGCCGCTGGTGGGCGCTGACCGATCCGTACGGGGGCCTCGCCACCCGGCGCGGGCAGCCCGAGCGGAACCTGCTGCTCCCCGGCGGCCGCGAGGTGCTCGTATCCGCCAGCTACGTCCGTACGCACCCCACGGGCCCGCTGCGCCGCCTCGTGGTCACCCTGCGGGGCACCGAGGCCCGGCGCCGCACCGAGCGCAGCCACGCCGAGCTGATCGCGACCGTGGCCCACGAGCTGCGCTCCCCGCTCACCTCCGTCAAGGGCTTCACGGCGACGCTGCTCGCCAAGTGGGAGCGGTTCACCGACGACCAGAAGCGGCTGATGCTGGAGACCGTCGACGCCGACGCCAACCGCGTCACCCGGCTGATCGCCGAGCTCCTCGACATCTCCCGCATCGACTCCGGGCGGCTGGAGGTGCGCCGCCAGCCCGTCGATCTCGCCACCGCCGTGGCCCGGCACGTCCAGGCCCTCACGGCGAACGGCCAGGCCCCCGACCGGTTCCTCGTGCGCGTCAGCCGCCCGCTCCCCGATCTGTGGGCCGATCCGGACAAGATCGACCAGATCCTCGGCAACCTCCTCGAAAATGCGGTGCGGCACGGCGACGGAACGGTCACCATCGACGTATCGCCGCATGAGAAGGGAACCGCCGTCACCGTGACCGACGAAGGCCCCGGGATCCCCGAGGAGTCGATGGGCCGCGTCTTCACCCGCTTCTGGCGGGGGAGCAAGCGCGGCGGCACCGGCCTGGGCCTGTACATCGTCAAGGGCATCGTGGAGGCCCACGGCGGCACCATCACGGTCGGCCGCGGGCCCGGCGGAGGCGCCGAGTTCCGATTTATCCTGCCCGTCGCCGCCCCGGCCTACCTCACGCAGTAGCCCTGCGGAGCGTCTCGCCAGGCGGCCCACGGGCCTCCATCACCCCCAGCGGCCTTTAGACTCGTCCTTTGGCACCTTTGTGTCCGTGTGCAGAACGTGTCGGTCGAGAGTGTCGAGCGTGTCGCGCGGGGATCCACCAGCCAGCCATCGGAAGTACGGGAAGAGATGTCGGCACCGAACAAGTCGTACGACCCTGTCGAGGTCGAGGCACTGAAACCGGAAGAGATCGAGCGCATGCGGGACGAGGCGCTCGCCGCCTTCGCGTCCGCCGGCGACCTCGACGAGCTCCGCGAGGCGAAGACCGCGCACATGGGCGACCGCTCGCCCCTGGCGCTCGCCAACCGCGAGATCGGCGCCCTGCCGCCCCAGGCCAAGGCCGAGGCGGGCAAGCGCGTCGGCCAGGCCCGCGGCGCCGTGAACAAGGCCTTCGGGGCCCGCACGGTCGAGCTGGAGGCCGAGCGCGACGAGCGGGTGCTGGTCGAGGAGGCGGTGGACGTCACGCTGCCCCACGACCGCGTGCCCGCCGGCGCCCGGCACCCCCTGACCACGCTGATGGACCGCATCGCGGACATCTTCGTGGCCATGGGGTACGAGGTCGCGGAGGGCCCCGAGGTCGAGGCGGAGTGGTTCAACTTCGACGCCCTCAACTTCACGCCCGACCACCCCGCGCGCCAGATGCAGGACACCTTCTTCGTCAAGGGGCCGGACGGCACCGAGGGCGACGAGTCCGGTGTCGTGCTGCGCACCCACACCTCCCCGGTGCAGGCGCGCTCGCTGCTGGAGCGCAAGCCCCCCGTCTACATCGTCTGCCCGGGGCGGGTCTACCGCACCGACGAGCTCGACGCCACGCACACCCCGGTCTTCCACCAGGTCGAGCTGCTCGCCGTGGACGAGGGCCTGACCATGGCGGACCTCAAGGGCACCATGGACCACATGGTCCAGGAGCTGTTCGGCGAGGGCACCACCACGCGCCTGCGCCCGCACTTCTTCCCCTTCACCGAGCCGTCCGCCGAGATGGACATGCAGTGCTACGTGTGCCGCGGCGAGTCGGTGGGCAACCCCGACCGCCCGTGCCGTACCTGCTCCAGCGAGGGCTGGATCGAGCTCGGCGGCTGCGGCATGGTCAACCCCAAGGTGCTCATCGCCTGCGGTGTGGACCCCGAGAAGTACAGCGGATTCGCCTTCGGGTTCGGCATCGAGCGGATGCTGATGTTCCGCCACAACGTCGAAGACATGCGAGACATGGTCGAGGGTGACGTGCGCTTCACCCGGCCGTTCGGGATGGAGATCTGATGCGGGTCCCGCTTTCTTGGCTGCGGGAGTACGTAGACCTCCCCGCAGGTGAAACCGGTCGCGACGTCGCGGCCAAGCTCGTCGACGCCGGCCTGGAGGTCGAGACCGTCGAGCAGCTCGGCGGCGGGCTCAAGGGCCCGCTCGTCGTCGGCCAGGTGCTGACGATCGAGGAGCTCGAAGGCTTCCGCAAGCCGATCCGTTTCTGCACGGTCGACGTCGGCCGTGCCAACGGAACCGGCGAGCCGCAGGAGATCGTCTGCGGCGCCCGGAACTTCTCCGTCGGCGACAAGGTCGTCGTGGTCCTCCCCGGCGCGGTGCTGCCCGGCGACTTCGCGATCGCCGCGCGCAAGACGTACGGCCGGACCTCGCACGGCATGATCTGCTCCGGCGACGAGCTGGGCATGGGCGACGACGGCACGCACGGCATTATCGTGCTGCCGCCGGAGTACGAGGTCGGCACCGACGCGATCGAGCTGCTCCAGCTCATCGACGAGGTCCTCGACATCGACATCACCCCGGACCGCGGCTACTGCATGTCCATGCGCGGCGTGGCCCGTGAGACCGCCACCGCGTACGGCCTGCCGCTGCGCGACCCGGCGCTGCTCGACGTGCCCGCGCCGAACTCGTACGGCTACCTCGTCAAGGTCGAGGACCCGACCGGCTGCGACCGCTTCACCGCGCGCACCGTCACGGGCCTGGACCCCGAGGCGCGCTCCCCGATCTGGCTCACCCGGCGCCTGCAGAAGGCGGGCATGCGCCCGGTCTCGCTCGCCGTCGACGTCACCAACTACGTGATGCTCGAACTCGGCCAGCCGCTGCACGCCTACGACCGCTCGCGCCTCGACGGCGCGATCGGCGTCCGCCGTGCCGAGCAGGGCGAGAAGTTCACCACCCTCGACGGCGTCAAGCGCACGCTCGACGCCGAGGACCTGGTGATCACGGACAACAGCGGCCCGATCGGCCTCGCCGGTGTCATGGGCGGCGCCAACACCGAGATCGCCGACTCCGTCACCGACCTCGACACAGGCGCCGTCACCGGCACCACCGACGTGGTCATCGAGGCCGCGCACTTCGACCCCGTGTCGATCTCGCGCACCGCCCGCCGCCTGAAGCTGTCCTCCGAGGCGTCCAAGCGCTTCGAGCGGGGCGTCGACCCGCAGGCCGCCGCCGCGGCCGCGCAGCGGACCGTGGACCTGCTCGTGCTGCTCGCGGGCGGTACCGCCGAGGCCGGTGTCACCGAGCTCGTCGCCCCGGGCGCCCCGCGCACCGTCGCGATGAGCGCGGACCACCCCGACCGCGTCGCGGGCATGGCGTACGGCCGCGAGACCGTCGTGCGCCGCCTCCAGGAGATCGGCTGCGACGTCTACGGCCAGGACGAGCTCGTCGTCACCGTCCCGTCGTGGCGGCCCGACCTCGCCGAGCCCAACGACCTCGCCGAGGAGGTCATCCGGCTGGAGGGCTACGGGAACCTCCCGTCCACCCTCCCGCAGGTGACCTCCGGCCGCGGTCTGACCGACCGGCAGCAGCTGCACCGCCGGGTCGGCCGCGCGCTGGCCGGCGCGGGCTACGTCGAGGCGCTCAGCTACCCGTTCCTCGGCGAGGGCGTCTTCGACCAGCTCCAGCTGCCGGCGCACGACGCCGCCCGCCAGGTGGTCAAGCTCGTCAACCCGATCTCCGACGAGGAGCCGGCGCTGCGCACCACGCTGCTGCCGGGTCTGCTCGGCGCGCTGCGCCGCAACGACAGCCGGGGCAGCCACGACCTCGCGCTCTTCGAGACCGGTTCGGTCTTCCGGGCCGCGGCGCAGCCGGGTGTGGCCGTACGGCTGCCCGTCGACCGCCGTCCCACGGACGAGGAGATCGCCACGCTCGACGCCGCCCTTCCGGCGCAGCCGCGGTACGCCGCGGTCGTGCTGGCCGGTGCGCGTGAGCAGGCCGGCTGGTGGGGCAAGGGCCGCCCGGCCGACTGGGCGGACGCCGTCGAGGCGGCGCGCTCGCTGGCCGTCGAGGCCGGTGCGGAGCTCGTGGTGCGCCAGGGCCAGTACGGCCCGTGGCACCCGGGCCGGTGCGCCGAGCTGGTCGTCACCCTGGACGGGGTGGAGACCGTCATCGGACACGCCGGCGAGCTGCACCCGCGCGTCGTCAAGGCGATGGGCCTGCCGGCCCGTACCAGCGCGATGGAGCTCGACCTGGACCGCCTCGCGGCGGCCGGCGGCGAGCCCGTCCAGGCGCCCCGGATCTCCACCTTCCCGGTGGCGACCCAGGACGTCGCGCTGATCGTCGACGCGGCGGTTCCGGCCTCCGAGGTGGAGGCGGCGCTGCGCAAGGGCGCGGGTGAACTGCTGGAGTCGCTGCGGCTGTTCGACGTGTTCACCGGTGAGCAGGTGGGCGAGGGCAAGAAGTCCCTCGCGTACGCGCTGCGCTTCCGGGCGCCGGACCGCACGCTGACGGCCGAGGAGTCCACGGCGGCGCGCGACGCGGCCGTTGCCCTGGCCGGGGAGCGGACGGGCGCGGTGCTGCGCGGCGCGTAGCCGCTGCCGCGGGTTTCGAGGGGCGCATCCGGATTGCCGGGTGCGCCCCTCGCCCGTTGTGGCGGGCCCCCGGGTGCCCCGCGGCGCCGTTGCGGGGGCTCTGCCCCCGTACCCCCGCGCCTCAAACGCCGGCGGGGCTGGAATTGCCCGGCGGGGGCGGAACGGCGCGCCGGGCCCGGTGGAAGGGGTCCGGCGCGCGTCCGGCCTGGCCCTGCCGGGCCCGGCGACCAACCGGGCGTCGGCGGAACCGAGGCGCGCCGCCCGCCTGCCATGGAGTGTCGGGCAGACAGCAGAACGGGCGGCGCGGTGACGGGTCGTCGCACTGTACGAGGGGGAGCCGACGACCCGAGCTGCCTCTTGGCGAGGCCCTTAAGTGAACCGCCGAATACCCCCTCCACGGCAGAGTGCGTTTCGCATTTATGCGCGTACTTGGTTCACACCCCGTGTGAACCCCGCACCCACTAGCCTGAGTTCCACCAGCCCTTGGAGGGGCCCATGCAGCCGAACACCCTGCTCGACGCCCTCCTCGCCGAGGCGGGCATGTCCCATGCCGGACTTGCCGCTCACGTCAACCAGGCGGGCCGGACCCGCGGACTCGCGCTGCGCTACGAACACACCGCGGTCTCCCGCTGGTTGAAGGGGCAGCGCCCGCGCGGTCAGGTGCCCGACCTGATCTGCGAGGTGCTCGGCGGACGGCTGGGCCGGCCCGTCGGCCTCGACGACGCCGGGCTCGGACTGCCGGGCCGGGCTCACCACGCGACACCGCTCAGCGGGTTCGTCGACCGGGCCGCCGCCCTGTGGCGGTCCGAGGAGCAGGGCCGCACCCAGCTCCTCGCCGTCGAGGCGGTCACCGGCACCCCCGCCGTCATCCCGGTCTGGGAGTGGGAGAACCCGCCCGAGGACATCGACGTGTCCCGGGAGGGCCCGACCAGGATCGGCCCGGAGCACATCGAGATCCTGCGGGCGGCCCGCGCGCACTACGAGCTGATGTACCGCCGGGCCGGCGGGGTGGCCACCCGGGATCGGATCGTCCGCTTCCTGGGCAGCGAGGCGGCCCCCATGCTGCGCGGCAGCTACCCCGATGACCTCGGCCGCCGTCTGCACCGCGCCGCCGGGTCCCTGGTGGCCGTGGCGGGCATCTGCGCGTACGACTCGGACGCCCACGGGCTCGCCCAGCGCTATTTCCACCAGGCCCTCAGGCTCGCCAAGGCGAGCGGGGACCGGGGGCTGGGGGCGTACGTCATCGCGCTGCTCGTCAACCAGAGCCTGCATCTGCGGGACCACCGCCAGGCCGTGGCCTTCGCCGAGGCCGCGCTGCGCGCCGCCGGCCGGCACACCACCCCGGCCCTGGCCGCGGACCTGTACGCGATGCAGGCCAAGGCCTACGCCCAACTCGGCGACACCCGCGCCGCGTTGGCGTGCATCCGGCAGGCCGAGGCGGCCGCCGAGCGGATCCGGCCCGGTACGGAGCCCGACGAGACGGGGTACGTCCAGCCCGGGCTGGTCAACGTACAGGTGGCTCAGGCGCTGCTCAGCCTCGGGGATCTGGACGCCGCGCACGAGCAGGCGGCCGCCGCCGTGGGCACGCCGGCGCACGATCGCGGCCGGGTCCACCGGCTGGCGATGCTCTGCGAGATCCAGCTGCGCCAGGGCGAGGCCGACCGGGCGGTGGCGGCCGCGGCCGAAATGGCGGAACGGGCCAAGGGGATGGAATCGCTCCGGCTGCGGGAGCGGCTGCGGGCGGTCCGCGAACAGCTGCTGACCAGCGGTTGTGCCGGTGCGGAGGAGACCGCACAGCTCATCGACGGGGCGTTGCGCGTTCCCCTGTGACGGCCTGAACTGCTGCCATGTTGCCACCTACTCGAACGGAAGGTGGCACAACCGTGCAGTGGACGAACCTGAGTGAGCAGACCGTGTACAAGAACCGCTGGTTCGATGTGAACCTCGCCGATGTGGAACTCCCCGACGGGCGGCACCTGGACCACTTCGTGATCCGGCTGCGCCCGGTCGCCGTCGCCACGGCCGTCAACGAGGCCAATGAGGTACTGCTGCTGTGGCGGCACCGGTTCATCACCGACAGCTGGGGCTGGGAACTCCCGGCGGGTGTCGTCGAGGACGGCGAGTCCGTCGAGGCGGCCGCGGCGCGCGAAATGGAGGAGGAGTCGGGATGGCGGCCCGGCCCGCTCCACCACCTGATGACAGTGGAGCCCTCCAACGGGCTCACCGACGCCCGCCACCACCTCTACTGGGCCGACGGGGCCACGTACATCGGCCACCCCGAGGACGGCTTCGAGTCCTCACGCCGTGAATGGGTCCCGCTCAAACTGGTGCCGGACATGATCGCCCGCGGGGAGGTCCCGGCCGCCAACATGGCGGCCGGGCTCCTGCTGCTCCACCATCTGAGGCTGGGGTAGCGGCCGCTACGGGAGTCAGCCGTAGGGGTAGAAACCCGAGCCGCTCTTGCGGCCGAGGCGGCCCGCGTCGACCATCCGCTGGAGCAGCGGGGGAGCGGCGTACAGCGGCTCCTTGTACTCCGCGTACATGGAGTCGGCGATCGACACGATGGTGTCCAGGCCGATCAGGTCGGACAGCTTCAGCGGGCCCATCGGGTGGGCGCAGCCCAGCTCCATGCCGTTGTCGATGTCCTCGCGGCTCGCGATGCCGGACTCGAACATCCGGATCGCCGACAGCAGGTACGGGACGAGGAGCGCGTTGACGACGAAGCCGGAACGGTCCTGGGCGCGGACGGCGTGCTTGCCCAGCACGTCCCGCACCAGGGCCTCGGCCCGCTTGACCGTCTCCTCGCCCGTGGTCAGCGCCGGGATCAGCTCGACGAGCTTCTGCACCGGGGCCGGGTTGAAGAAGTGGATGCCGATGACCTGGTCCGGACGCGAGGTCGCGACGGCCAGCTTCACCAGCGGGATCGAGGAGGTGTTGGAGGCGAGGATCGCGTCCGGACGGGTGATCACCTGGTCCAGGACCTGGAAGATCTCCGTCTTGACCTGCTCGTTCTCGACGACGGCCTCGATGACGAGGTCGCGGTCGGCGAACTCGCCGAGGTCGGTGGTGAAGGTGAGGCGGGCCAGGGTGGCGTCCCGCTCCTCCACGCTGATCTTGCCGCGTTCGGCGGCCTTCATCAGCGAGTTGTGCAGCCGGGTGCGCCCGAGTTCCAGGGCCTCGCCGGTGGTCTCGGCGACCTTCACCTCAAGACCGCTGCGGGCGCACACCTCCGCGATGCCCGCGCCCATCTGGCCACAGCCCACTACGCCGACGCGTGCGATGTCGGTAGGGAGGTCCGTCACATCGTGCCTTTCGCTGCTCATCCATCGCGGGTCCCCCGGCCTTGACAGTGGTAACTGCTGTCCGGCGCCCGCCACGTCCCCCGACGTTACCCCTGACGTTGAGCGTCGTGGCGGGCCGGGGCGGGCATGCTGGGCGCACGCGGGGCAATGTCACCGATCGGAGTGGGGTCGTCACATGGAGTGCATCGGGCGTCGTGGGCTGCTGGCGGGAGCGGCGGGGGCGCTGGCCGCCGCGGCGGCGGGCCAGGCGGTCCCCGCGCGCGCGGCGGAGCCGGCGGGCGCGGCGGAACGGGCGGCGCGCGGGGCGGCGCGGCGAGCGGCGCCGGCCCGCGGGGCGGCGGGAGGGCGGTCGGCCGCCCCCGAATTCCGCGGGATGTGGATCGCCTCCGTCGAGAACCTGGACTGGCCCTCCGAGCCGGGGCTGCCCGCGGCGGCGCAGCGGGCCGAGCTGACCGACTTGCTCGACACCGCCGTCAGGCGGCGCCTGAACGCGGTGATCCTCCAGGTCCGGCCGACCGCGGACTCGATGTGGCCGGCGGCGTGGGAGCCCTGGTCGCAGTGGCTGACCGGGGAGCAGGGCCGTGATCCCGGCTGGGATCCGCTCGGTACCGCCGTCGCGGAGGCGCACGCCCGCGGGCTGGAACTGCACGCCTGGTTCAACCCGTACCGCGTGGCCCAGCACACCGACCCCGATCTGCTGGACCCGGGCCATCCCGCCCGGCGCAACCCGCACTGGACGGTCGAGTACGGCGGCAAGACCTACTACAACCCGGGCCTGCCGGAGGTGCGGGCCTTCGTCCAGGAGGCCATGCTCGACGCCGTCTCCCGCTACGCGGTGGACGGGGTGCACTGGGACGACTACTTCTACCCGTACCCCGTCGAGGACGAGTACTTCGACGACGACGAGGCGTACGAGGAGTACGGAGGCTCCTTCCCCTCCCGGGCCGCGTGGCGCCGGGACAATATCGACACCCTGGTCAGCGAGATGTCCGCGCGGCTGCGGAAGGTCCGGCCGGCGGCGCACTTCGGCATCAGCCCGTTCGCGATCTGGCGCAACGACGACGTGGACCCGCTGGGCTCGCCGACCCGCGCGGGCGTCGCGACGTACGACGACCTGTACGCGGACACCCGCAAGTGGGTCAAGCAGGGCTGGATCGACTACGTCGTGCCCCAGGCCTACTGGCAGATCGGCCACCCGGCGGCCGACTACACCGACATCGTGCCGTGGTGGGCGCGGACGGTGGAGGGCACCGGGGTGCGGCTCTACGTCGGCGAGGCGCTCTACCGCTGCGACCCCGACAGCCCCACGGAGGCCTGGCGCGACCCGGCGGAGCTGTCGCGGCACGTCGCGTTCGCCAAGGAGTACGCCGAGGTCCGCGGCCACGTCTACTTCTCGGCGAAGCAGGTGGTCACGGACCCCAATGGAGCGATGGCGAGGGTCGTCGCCGACCACTACCCGACGGCGGCGCCGCCCCGGTGAGTCGGTGCGTCGCGTGGAGTCAGCGCGCGTGGCGTCAGCGCGGGGGCTCCGCGGGGTGCTTCACGACGCAGTCGGGGCCCGGAGACATGATGGCCTCGTGGCCGTCCTGGAAGCGCACCCGGTAGGGAGGGGTTCCGTTCTCGCCAAGTACCTGAGTGATCTCGCCGACCTTGTCGTGCTGTCCCACGACTCTGCCGTGCTGCACGATCTGGTCGCCCTCAGTCGCACGCATACTGACCTCCTCGGTGGCGGTCCGATCCGATCCGATCCGGTGTTAGCAGTCTAGGGTGAATTGCTCCTATTTGACCCGCTGGGTCACGGCGATGCAGACCAGCACCGCGCAGGCGGCCACCGGGGCGGCGGGCGACAGCCGCTCGCCCAGCAGCGCCACCGACCACACCAGGGTCAGCAGCGGCTGGGCGAGCTGGAGCTGGCTGGCCCGGGCGGCGCCGATCTCGGCCATGCCGCGGTACCAGACGAACAGGCCGAGGAAGGTGGAGCCGCCCGCCGCCCAGACCAGGCCGGCCAGCCCGTGCCCGGTCAGGTGCACCGGCTCGTACGCGAGCCCGAGCGCGGAACCGGCGAGGGTCAGCGGCAGACACAGCACCAGCGCCCAGCCGATCACCTGCCAGCCCGGCAGGTGCCGGGCCAGGCGCCCGCCCTCGGTGTAACCGGCGGCGCACACCAGCAGGGCCGCGAAGAGGAAGCCGTCGCCGCCCGAGACGCCCCCGCCGCTCTGGGCGAGGGTGAAGCAGAGCACGACCAGGGCTCCGGCCACGGCCGCCGCCCAGAACCGGCGCGAGGGGCGGATCCCCGTCCGCAGGGCGGCCAGCGCCGCCGTGGTCAGCGGCAGCAGGCCGACCACCACGGCGGCGTGCGAGGTGGTGGAGGTCCGCAGGGCCAGGGTGGTCAGCAGCGGGAAGCCGACCACCACGCCGGCGGCCACGACGGCGAGCCCCGCCCAGTGCTCCCGGCCGGGCAGGGGCACCCGTGCGGCCAGCAGGAACCCGCCCGCGATCAGGGCCGCGAGCACGCTGCGCAGGGAGACCAGGGACCAGGGGCCGAAGCTCTCCAGGCCCCAGGCCGTGGCGGGGAAGGTCAGCGAGAAGGCGATGACGCCGAGCAGGGCGAGGGCGGTTCCGGTGCGGGTACTCGTAGCGGGGGTGCTCGCAGCGCCTTGAACTGCTATCGGCATCGAGGCGATAGCGCTATTCTGTGCTGTCATGTACGAGCGTAGCAGTGTGGCCCAACTGGCGGAATCCTTGCGGTCGGAGCTCAACCGCTACTCGGTGGGTGGAAAGCTCCCGTCGAGTCGGGCTCTCGTGGAGCGCTACCGGGTCAGCCCGGTCACCGTCTCCCGGGCCCTCGCCCAGCTCGCCTCCGAGGGGCTCGTGGTCACCCGGCCCGGCGCCGGGGTGTTCCGGGCCCAGCCGCGTACGGAGACCGAGGCGCCCGGGGACACCTCCTGGCAGGAACTCGCCCTCAGCGCCGACGGCGCGGGGGAGGTGATCCCGCGTTCCGTGGACGCCTCGGGGGTGCTGAACACGCTGGCCGCGCCCCCGCCCGGGGTGATCGAGCTCAACGGCGGCTACCTGCACCCCGCGCTCCAGCCCGAGCGGGCCATGGCGGTGGCCCTGGCCCGGGCCGGGCGCCGCCCCGGGGCCTGGGGGCGGCCGCCCATGGAGGGGCTGCCCGAGCTCCGCGACTGGTTCGCCCGGGAGATCGGCGGGGCGGTGGCGGCCGTCGGGGCCGCCGACGTACTGATCACCGCGGGCGGGCAGAGCGCGCTGACCACCGCTCTGCGGGCGCTGGCCCCGCCCGGGGCGCCGATCCTGGTGGAGTCCCCGACGTACCCCGGACTGCTGGCCATCGCCCGCGCGTCCGGCTGCCGGCCCGTACCCGTGCCGGTGGATGCCGAAGGGGTCCGGCCGGAGCTGCTGGCCGCCGCCTTCGAAGCCACCGGTGCGCGGGTGTTCGTATGCCAGCCGCTGTTCCAGAACCCGACCGGCGCGGTGCTGTCCGCCGAGCGGCGGGGCGAGGTGCTGCGGATCGCGCGGGCCGCCGGGGCGTTCGTGGTCGAGGACGACTACGCCCGGGCCCTGGCCCACGAGGACGCCGGGCCGCTGCCTCCCACGCTCGCCGCCGAGGACGACGCGATGGCCCAGGGGCTGGTGGTCCATGTGCGCTCGCTGACCAAGGCCACCTCGCCCAGCCTGCGGGTGGGCGCGCTCGCCGCCCGGGGCCCGGTGCTGGACCGGCTGCGCGCCATCCAGGTGGTGGACAGCTTCTTCGTGGCCCGGCCGCTCCAGGAGGCCGCCCTCGAACTGGTCGGCGCGCCCGCCTGGCCGCGCCACCTGCGCGCCGTCGCCGCCGAGCTGCGGCACCGGCGGGACGTGCTCGCGGGCGCGCTGCGCCGCGAGCTGCCCGGGGTCGAGCTGCCGCATCTGCCGTCCGGCGGGTACCAGCTGTGGGCCCGGCTCGGCGAGGGCGACGACGTGTCCTTCGCGGCGGCGGCCCTGCGCGCGGGCGTCGCGGTCGCGCCCGGCCGGCCGTACTTCTGTGCGGAACCGCCGGCTCCCTACGTCCGGCTCAGCTTCGCCGGGGTGTCGGGCGCGGGGGAACTGGCCGAGGCCGTCCACCGGCTCCGCACCGGGCTGGGCGCGGGGCTGGGCGCCGGGCCGGCCTCGGGTCTCGGCAACGTGTCGGCCTCGGGTCTCGGCAGCGCGCCGGGCTCCGGTCCCGGCAACGCGCCGGCCTCGGGTCTCGGCAGCGCGCCGGGCTCGGCTTTCGGCAACGCGCCGGGCTCCGGTCCAGGCAACGGCGTCGGTCGGGACGCTTGACCCGACGCCGCGCGCGGCTCACCATCACCGCATGCATGTTCGGGTCTCGCTCGTCGCCGCAGCCCGGGGCACCCCGCTGCTCGCCGAGCGCTTCGACGACGACCGCCCGCTGGACGGGGCCGGCTGGCGCGCGGTGGAGTCCGCCGCCCGGGGTCTCGTACCGCTGGGCGCCGCCGAGCTGCGCTACTGCTCGCCGACCCCGCGCAGCCGCGCCACGGGCGAGGCCCTCGGGTACGCCCCGCTCGCCCAGCCCGCGCTGCGCGACTGCGACATGGGGCGCTGGCGGGGACTGACCCTGGGCGAGGTGACGGCGCGCGAACCCGGGGCGGTGGACCTCTGGCTCACCGACCCCCTGGCCGCCCCGCACGGCGGCGAGTCCCTGCTGGCCTTCATCTCCCGGATCGGCGGCTGGCTGGACACCCGGCCGGCCGACGACGGCGGAGCCATCGTGGCGGTGGCCGAGCCCGCGGTGGTCCGGGCGGCCCTGGTCTACGCCCTGAAGGCACCCCCGCTGACGTACTGGAACGTGGACGTCCGCCCGCTGTCCACGGTCACCCTGACGGGCTGGTCGGGCCGCTGGCACCTCTCGCTGCAGGCCCCGGCACAAACCGCTTGAGGGGGTGGTGGCCCCCGCCTAGCCTGCGGGTATGACCGGTATCAAGATCACCTCCCTCGCGCACCGCCCCGAACTGGCCGAACGGCTCTGGGACATGGCGGACCCGTGGCCCGAGTTCGCCGTGCACGACGACCTCGCCTGGCTGCTCTACCCGCGCATGGTGGCCGAGCTGCCGGAGTTCATCTGGGTCGCCACGGACGGCGACGCGGTGGTGGCCCGGGCCTTCAGCCTGCCGTTCGCCCAGCACGCGCCCGGGCGGGACGGGGTGCTGCCCACGCGGGGCTGGGACCAGATCCTGATGTGGGCCTTCTCCGATCTGCGGCGGGGGGTCGAGCCGGACACCCTGAGCGCGATCGAGATCACCGTCGCCCTGGACCGGCAGGGCGAGGGCCTGTCGGGGCGGATGCTGGCCGCGATGCGCGAGGGCGCCCGGGCCGCCGGGTTCGCCGAGGTCGTGGCCCCGGTCCGGCCGAGCGGGAAGCCGGCCGAGCCGGACACCTCGATCCACGAGTACGCGTACCGCACCCGCGAGGACGGTCTCCCGTACGACCCCTGGCTGCGGGTCCACGTACGGGCTGGCGGCGTCATCGACTCCGTGGCCCCGCTGTCGATGACGATCAACGGCTCGCTCGCGCAGTGGCGGGAGTGGACCGGCCTGCCCTTCGACGAGCCGGGCCCGGTGCGCGTTCCGGGCGCGCTCACCCCGGTGCGCTGTGAGCCGGAGCAGGGCTACGCGGTGTACGTGGAACCGAACGTCTGGGTCCGGCACCGGCTCGGCTGACGGCGCCTGCCGCCCGGCCCGGGAGGGCGCGGCCGCGTGCGGTGGTCGGGGCATGATTTCCGCTGTGCATGAGGACGAGAAGGAGCACGGGAGCGCGCGGTACACGCTGACCGAGACGGAGCACGGCCATGTCTGGGGCGTCTGCGCCGAGGTGGAGGGACTGTTCGGAGAGTCCCCGCGCGCGACGTACGAGCTGTTCGGCTGGGTTCCGGAGGAATCCGGCGTACCAGCTTGGGTCGGCAGCCGGGTGTGGCTGGTGCCGGACGACGAGACACTCGACGCCTGGCACCTGGAGGACGCGGAAAGTATGGGGCCGCTCCCCGGGACGGACAGCCTGTTGCTCACCGGCCTGGCCGACTACGAAGGTCCGCCCGAGGGGCACCGGGGAAGCGTTCGCGTGCACGACGGGCACCGCTGGCTGGGCTCCTGCCGGGAATTCACCCGCATCCTGTCACCAGAGCAGGTGCCGCCCCCGATCGTCCTTCGGGGGTTCGCGCGGAGCGATCAGCTGAGGGCGGCGCTGATGAAGGGCACCCGGCGGGCGCTGGACCTGGAGGAGGCCGCTCTGGAGATACGGGACGACCGAGGTGGGCTGCTGACTGATCGGCTGCTGTGGGCCACGGTCAGCGACTGGCGCCCCTCCTCCCGCGGGACGGACCTGATCGACCTGGAGCTCGACGGAGGCCGCTTCACACCCGTTCCCGCATACGCCCGGCCCATCTGGGAGCGGTGGCTCGCCGGGCCGCCGGACGCCGTGAACGCCTGGGCCGGCCTCGATACCCGCCGCCGCGGGGCCTGGCACGACCTCGTCCGAGAGCGGGCCTGCCGACGATCCCACCATGACCGGCCGGCCGGTCACGCCTACGAACTCGACGGCCGGCACATCACCGACGAACCCGCCCTCTACCTGGCGCTCGGCGAGGCGGTCAACGGGCCGGGCGGCTACTTCGGCGGCTGCCTCGCCGCCCTTGACGACTGCCTGCACGGCGCCTTCGGCTACACCGCCCCCGCCACCCTGCTCTGGCGAGACGCCGCGACCGCGCGCGAGCACCTCTCCTACGCCCTGACACCGGACGGCCGGCCCTACGACCTGTTCGCCGCAGTCCTTGAGGCCCTGGCCGAGGGCGGCATGGACGTCACACTGGCCTGAGCCGCTGTCCGCCCGGCACTCGCGCCCCGCTCGACGCCGACCTCAACTCTTGACGGCCTCTGCGATCCGCAGGGCGGCCTGGGCGGGCGTGAGGTGCGTGGTGTCGACGACCTCGGCCTCGCCGTGCAGCCACGTGAGCGTCTCGCCGACCTTCTCGGCGTCGAAGACCGTGAATCCGGGATCAGCCGCTGCACGAGTGCACTGGTCGTCGTCTTGCCTGCGCCGTGGGTGCCGTTGAGCCATACGATCATGGGCCCAACGCTAGCGCCGCACGGGCCGCGGGAATGGGCACAGCAGAGCTGCCGCGTGCCGGAGGACCGCGACAGCGTTGCATAAAAGTGCGGGATTACGTATAGTCATGCCATCAAGGATGGAGGTCCGATGGTGGTACGTGTAGCGGTGGCCGGAGCGAGCGGGTATGCGGGCGGTGAGGTGCTGCGCCTGCTGCTCTCGCACCCCGAGGTGGAGATCGGCGCGCTGACCGCGAACTCCAACGCCGGACAGCTCCTCGGCTCCCTTCAGCCGCACCTCGTGCCGCTCGCGGGCCGCACCCTGGAGGCGACCACGCCCGAGGTGCTCGCGGGGCACGATGTCGTGTTCCTCGCCCTGCCGCACGGCCAGTCCGCCGCCGTCGCCGCCCAGCTCGGCGAGGACGTCCTCGTCGTCGACATGGGCGCCGACCACCGGCTCAAGGACTCCGCCGACTGGGACACGTTCTACGGGGCCCCGCACGCCGGCACCTGGCCGTACGGCCTCCCCGAGCTGCCGGGCGGCCGCGCCGCGCTGGCGGGGTCCAAGCGCATCGCGGTTCCCGGCTGCTACCCGACCGCCGTCTCGCTCGCGCTCTTCCCGGCGTACGGGGCGGGACTGGCCGAGCCGGAGGCCGTGATCGTCGCCGCCACCGGCACCTCCGGCGCGGGCAAGGCCCTCAAGCCGCACCTGCTCGGCTCCGAGGTGATGGGCTCCATGAGCCCGTACGGCGTCGGCGGCGGCCACCGGCACATCCCCGAGATGATCCAGAACCTGAGCCCCCTGGCCGGGCAGCGCGTCACCGTGTCGTTCACGCCGACCCTCGCGCCGATGCCACGCGGCATCCTCGCCACCTGCTCCGCCAAGGCCCTGCCGGGCACCACGGCCGAGTCGGTGCGCGCCGCGTACGAGAAGGCGTACGCCGACGAGCCCTTCGTCCACCTGCTCCCCGAGGGCCAGTGGCCGGCCACCTCGTCCGTTTACGGTTCCAACGCCGTTCAGGTCCAGGTCGCCTACGACGAGGCGGCCCAGCGGATCATCGCCATCAGCGCCATCGACAACCTGACCAAGGGCACCGCCGGCGGCGCGGTCCAGAGCATGAACATCGCGCTCGGGCTCCCGGAGAGCCTGGGTCTTTCGACGATCGGAGTCGCACCGTGAGCGTCACGGCAGCACAGGGATTCACGGCGGCGGGCATCGCCGCCGGGATCAAGGCAAACGGCAATCCGGACCTGGCCCTCGTGGTCAACAACGGGCCGCGTCTGGCCGCCGCGGGCGTCTTCACCTCCAACCGCGTCAAGGCCGCGCCCGTCCTCTGGTCCGAGCAGGTCCTGCGCGGCGGCACCGTCGGCGCGGTGATCCTCAACTCCGGTGGCGCCAACGCCTGCACCGGCCCCAAGGGCTTCCAGGACACCCACGCCACCGCCGAGAAGGTGGCCGAGGCCCTGAACGGTCTCGGCGGCGGCGAGCACAACGCCGGCGAGGTCGCCGTCGCCTCCACCGGCCTGATCGGCGTCCTGCTCCCCATGGACAAGCTGCTGCCGGGCATCGACACGGCGGCCGCCGCCCTGTCCGCCGACGGCGGCGAGGACGCCGCCATCGCCATCAAGACCACCGACACCGTGCACAAGACGGCCACCGTCTCCCAGGGCGGCTGGACCGTCGGCGGCATGGCCAAGGGCGCGGGCATGCTCGCCCCCGGCCTGGCCACCATGCTCGTCGTCCTCACCACCGACGCCGACGTGGACAGCGCCACCCTCGACACGGCGCTGCGCTCCGCCACCCGCACCACCTTCGACCGGGTCGACTCCGACGGCTGCATGTCCACCAATGACACGGTGCTGCTGCTCGCCTCCGGCGCGTCCGGCCAGGTGCCGGCGTACGAGGAGTTCGCCGAAGCGGTACGCACCGTCTGCCACGACCTCGCCCGCCAGCTCATCGGCGACGCCGAGGGCGCCAGCAAGGACATCCGCATCGAGGTCATCGGCGCGCTGGACGAGGACGACGCGGTCGAGGTCGGCCGGTCCATCGCCCGGAACAACCTGCTCAAGTGCGCCATCCACGGCGAGGACCCGAACTGGGGACGCGTGCTCTCCGCGATCGGCACCACCAAGGCGGCCTTCGACCCGGACCGCCTCAACGTCGCCATCAACGGTGTCTGGGTCTGCAAGAACGGCTCGGTCGGCGAGGACCGCGACCTGGTCTCCATGAAGGACCGCGAGGTCCACATCACCGCGGACCTGTCCAACGGCACCGAGTCGGCGGTCATCTGGGCCAACGACCTGACCGCCGAGTACGTCCACGAGAACAGCGCGTACTCCTCATGAGCACCGCGAGAAGGCACACCGCGCTCCCCAAGGCCGAGATCCTCATCGAGGCCCTGCCCTGGCTCACCCGCCACAACGGCAAGATCGTCGTCATCAAGTTCGGCGGCAACGCCATGATCGACGAGGACCTGAAGGCCGCCTTCGCCCAGGACGTCGTCTTCCTGCGGCAGGCCGGCCTCAAGCCGGTCGTCGTCCACGGCGGCGGCCCGCAGATCAACGCCCAGCTGGACAAGCAGGGCCTGGTCAGCGAGTTCAAGGCAGGACTGCGGGTCACCACCCCGGAGGCCATGGACGTCGTACGGATGGTCCTGGCGGGCCAGGTCCAGCGTGAGCTGGTCGGGCTGCTCAACCAGCACGGGCCGCTCGCCGTCGGCATGACCGGCGAGGACGCCCACACCATCACCGCGAAGAAGCACAGCCCCGAGATCGGGGGCGAGCGCATCGACATCGGCCGGGTCGGCGAGATCACCGCCATCGACACCGGGGCCATCGAGGCGCTGCTGGCGGACGGCCGGATCCCGGTCATCTCCTCCATCGCGCGCAGCGCCGACGACCACCACGTGTACAACGTGAACGCCGACACCGCGGCCGCGGCGCTCGCCGCCGCCCTCGGCGCCGAGACCCTGATGGTCCTCACCGACGTCGAGGGCCTGTACGCGGACTGGCCCAACAGCGACGAGGTGATCAGCCGGCTCACCGTCAGCGAGCTGGAGAAGCTGCTGCCCGAGCTGTCCAGCGGCATGGTGCCCAAGATGGAGGGCTGCCTGCACGCCGTGCGGGGCGGCGTGACCACCGCCAGAGTGATCGACGGAAGGGTCCAGCACTCGATCCTGCTGGAGATCTTCACCGACGAGGGAATCGGCACGATGGTCGTGCCCGACACGCAGGCCGATACTCAGGCCGACACGCAGGGAGGGGACAGCGCATGACCGGGAACCAGGAGACCGGCAATCAGCGGTACGGAGCCCGTTGGAAGGGGGCGCTGACCGACAACTACGGCACCCCCGCGCTGGCGCTCGTACGCGGCGCGGGCGCCCAGGTCTGGGACGCCGACGGCCGCCAGTACACCGACTTCGTCGGCGGTATCGCGGTCAACGCCCTCGGCCACGCCCACCCGGCGATCGTCTCCGCGGTGACGGAGCAGGTCTCCACCCTCGGCCATGTCTCCAACCTGTACGCCTCCGAGCCCGTCCTCGCGCTCGGCGAGCGGCTGCTCCAGCTCTTCGGGCGCCCGGGCCGGCTGTTCTTCTGCAACTCGGGCGCCGAGGCCGTCGAGGCCGCCTTCAAGATCGGCCGGCTGACCGGGCGGACCCGCATGGTGTCCACCGACGGCGGCTTCCACGGCCGGACCATGGGCGCCCTCGCGCTCACCGGCCAGCCCAAGAAGCAGGACCCCTTCCTGCCGCTCCCCGGCGATGTGACGCACGTCCCGTACGGTGACGTGGAGGCCTTGCGGGCCGCCGTCACCGAGGAGACCGCGCTCGTGATCATCGAGCCGATCCAGGGCGAGAACGGCGTCGTCGTCCCGCCCGCCGGGTACCTGACCGCAGCCCGCGAGATCACCCGGGCCACCGGCACCCTGCTCGTCCTCGACGAGGTGCAGACCGGTATCGGGCGCTGCGGCCAGTGGTTCGAGCACCAGGCCCACGAGGGCGTCGAGCCCGACCTCGTCACGCTCGCCAAGGGTCTGGGGGGTGGACTGCCGCTCGGCGCCCTGGCCGCCTTCGGGCCCGCCGCCGACCTGCTCCGGCCCGGCCAGCACGGCACCACCTTCGGCGGGAACCCGGTGGCCTGCGCCGCCGGCCTCGCCGTCCTCGACACCATCGCCGCCGACGGACTGCTCGACCAGGTCAAGGCGCGGGGCGAGCGGCTGCGCTCCGGAATCGAGGCTTCCGGAAGCGCGCTCGTCTCCCATGTCCGCGGTGCGGGCCTTCTGCTGGGTATCGTGCTGACCGAGCCCCTCGCACCCCAGGTGCAGAAGGCGGCTCAGGACGCCGGCTTCCTGGTCAACGCGCCCGCCCCCGACGTCGTACGGCTCATGCCCCCGTACGTTCTCACCGAGGACGAGGCGGACGCGTTCGTCCAGGCCCTGCCCGGTGTCCTCGCGGCAGCCAAGAGCGCTGCCGAGAACGCGGCCAACGGGGACGGACGAACCGGGGAATGAGACGACGATGAGTCAGGCGCAGGAACACGAGCAGAACGGCCCGTCCGTCCCGCAGACCCGAACCGCCCGCCACCGCCGGATCGTGGACATCCTCAACCGGCAGCCGGTCCGCTCCCAGAGCCAGCTGGCGAAGCTGCTCGCCGACGACGGGCTGAGCGTCACCCAGGCGACGCTCAGCCGGGACCTCGACGAGCTGGGCGCGGTGAAGATCCGCAACACCGGCGGCGAGCTGATCTACGCGGTCCCCAGCGAGGGCGGTTTCCGCACCCCGCAGGCTCCGCTCGGCGAGTCGGCGAAGGAGGAGCGCATGCGGCGCCTCTCCGGTGAGCTGCTGATCTCGGCGGAGGCCTCCGCGAACCTCGTGGTCCTGCGCACCCCGCCGGGTGCGGCCCAGTTCCTCGCCTCCGCGATCGACCAGGCCGAACTTCGGGAGATCCTGGGCACGATCGCGGGCGACGACACCCTGATGCTGATCAGCCGCGACCCGATGGGTGGCCAGGCCCTGGCCGACCACCTGCTGCGACTGGCCCAAAAAGAGAGCTGAGCGGTCTCCGTCTCCGCTCAGCAGGTCCCGACAGGTCGTGGCCCGGATCGCGGCCGCCGAGCCCCGAACCCGGATCGCGGCCGCCGCGCCCCGAACCCGGATCGCGGCCGCCGCGCCCCGAACCCGGATCGCGGCCGCCGCGCCCCGCGGCCTCAGTAGCGGGTGACGGCCAGCGGCCCGGACTCCGTGCCGATCACGATGTGCGGTCCGCGCCGCGGGTTCGCCCAGCGCAGGATCGCGCGCATGGCCCGCTCCGGGACGGACACGCAGCCGGCCGTCGCCCCCTTGCCGTTGACGTGCAGGAAGATGCCCGCGCCCCGGCCGCGTACCGGGCGCTCGTAGTTGAAGCCGATGACCAGCGCGTGGGCGTACTGCTTCTCGAACGTCACCAGGCGCTCCGCCTCGCCCGGCGCGCAGTCCGCCGGCAGCGGTTCCACCCAGCGGTTGTAGCTGGCGGACGCGTTGTCCTGGCACCACCACGCGTGCTCCGTCACCCGCCGGTAGCGGTACCCCGTCCCGGCCGGGGCCGATCGGATCCCGAACGCGTACGGGAGCTCGTACAGTCCGGCCGGGGTCGTGTCGGTGCCCTGCGTGCGGGTCGCGCCGTCGGTCAGCCCGTTCGCGCCGAACCGGGCCTCGACGCTGCCCTCCTCGTACCAGCGCCCCGCGCGCCGGTCCCACCACGTCACCCGTCCGGTGGTGGATCCGGGCCCGGGCGCGACGGCGGTGATCAGCTGACTGCCGCCGCCGGTGTCGGCGAGGCGGGCGGGCAGCGGGTCATGGCCGTGGGGCAGCAGGGTGGTGACGATCAGTGAGCCGGTGACGAGAGCGGTACGCAGCACATGTCAGACGGTACGGGGGGAAGGCGCGGAGGCAGCGCAGGCAGGCCGTCGAGGCGGAAGTCAGGGTTCAGTATCCGTCCGTCGTGGACCGCGGGCGGGGCAATCCGAGTTGTGAGCGCATCCGGTTCATGACGTAGTCGCTGAACAGGTGCGTGCAGCGGTCCAGCAGGGCGCCGACCTCCAGGTCCCGGAACGGCAGGCCGGGCGGCCGGTACGGGGACCACAGGCTCCGGATGCGCTGCGCGGCGATGTGCCGCAGGCCCGGGTCACGGTCCGTCAGCAGCTCGACGGAGGCCCGCAGTCCGGCCACTCCGCCGCGCGTGTGCAGCAGCCGGTACGCGGCCCGGCGGGTGTGCGGCGGCCGCTCGGGCGTGATGCGGGCCAGCAGCCAGTCGGCGGGCAGCCGTTCCGCCGAGTCGCACAGGCTGAGCGAGGCCTCGCGGGCCACGGCCGGCGACGGGTCGTCGAGCAGCGCGCGCAGCCGGTCCTGGTCGACCGTGCCGTCCAGTGCGCGCAGCCCGCCGAGGGCGGCGGCCCGCACCGCGTCGGCCCGGTGCTCCAGCAGGGCGCGCAGCAGCGGCGCGTCGGCCCGCTCGGCGCATTCGGAGAACCCGGTCACGGCGTACGGGGAGACGCGCGCCGGGTCCGCGACCAGCTCGCGGTAGCGGGCGTACGGGTCGCCGCCGTCCTGGCGCACCAGCCAGCGGGCGCAGGCCCGGACCAGGCCGGAGCGGTCGGTGAGGTGCCGGGCGGCCTCGGAGGCCCGCCCGGCCCGGCGCAGGGCGGTGACCCCGGCGGCCCGGACCATCGGGATGCGGGCGCCCCGCAGGCGGTCGACCGCCTCGTCGTCCGGCCCGTCGGCGGCCATGGCGGCGAGGGCGGAGTCCGCCCACTGCCCGGCCGTCACCGGATCCGGCTCCTCGGCGGCCCGCCGGGCGAGCTCCCGTACGTCGTACTCCCCGGCCTCGACGGCCAGCCGGGCGGCGAACCGCCGGGTCGGCAGGTCGGCGCTGTCGAGCAGCCCGGCCAGGACGCCGGAGCCGCCGCCGGAGCCGCTGCCGGAGCCGCGCAGCTCGGCCCCGAACCGCTCAAGCGCCCAGGCGCCCTGCCCGCGGCGGCCCAGCCGCAGGACGAGCGGGGTCAGCCGGTGCAGCACCGGCACGGGGTCGGCCGCCAGGGCCTCGGTCAGCCGCCGCCGTGCCTGTTCCCGCACGGCCGGGACCCAGTCCGCGCACCGGATCACGAGGAGCTCGGGCGGCGGGTGCGGTGCGCGCAGCGCCCCCTCGCGGACCCGGCCGTCGGGATGGCAGAGGCGGACCTCCGCCCGGTTGCTCCGGGGGAACCCGTACCAGCGGCGGTGGATGCTGCGCACCTCTTCGTCGAAGGCGGTCCAGGCCTCGGGCCCGGCGCCGGGCAGTACCTCCCCGACCCCGTCGGCTTCGCCGCTCAGGAGCAGCTCCGCCACTGCCCGGCCCTGGTCCGCCGCCCGCCGCTGTCCGGCGCCCATGTGCCCTCCCCGTGGTGCGTCGAACCCTGATCGTAGACAGCCGGCCCGGGGCGGCGCCCGCGATATTCCGGCAGGTCAGGACGCGCGCCGGGGACTGATTGACGAAACATACGGAGTAGTGCATAGTTATGCCTGTCGTTGAATGCACCCTAAGGAGAAACCCGTGACCGAGCGCGTCGTACTCGCCTACTCGGGCGGCCTGGACACCTCCGTCGCCATCGGCTGGATCGCCGAGGAGACGGGCGCCGAGGTCATCGCCGTTGCCGTGGACGTCGGCCAGGGCGGCGAGGACCTGGACGTCATCCGCAAGCGCGCGCTCGACTGCGGTGCCGTCGAGGCCGAGGTCGCGGACGCCAAGGACGAGTTCGCCAACGAGTACTGCCTCCCGGCGATCAAGGCGAACGCCCTCTACATGGACCGCTACCCGCTGGTCTCGGCGCTCTCCCGGCCGACCATCGTCAAGCACCTGGTCGCCGCCGCCAAGAAGCACGGCGCCACGACCGTCGCCCACGGCTGCACCGGCAAGGGCAACGACCAGGTCCGCTTCGAGGCCGGCATCGTCGCCCTCGCCCCGGACCTCAAGTGCATCGCCCCGGTCCGCGACTACGCGATGACCCGGGACAAGGCGATCGCCTTCTGCGAGGCGAAGAACCTCCCGATCGCGACCACCAAGAAGTCCCCGTACTCCATCGACCAGAACGTCTTCGGGCGGGCCGTCGAGACGGGCTTCCTGGAGGACATCTGGAACGCGCCGATCGAGGACATCTACGAGTACACCTCGAACCCCGCCGAGGCTCGCGAGGCCGACGAGGTCGTCATCTCCTTCAAGGAGGGCGTCCCGGTCGCCATCGACGGCAAGCCCGTCTCCGTGCTCCAGGCCATCCAGCAGCTCAACGAGCGCGCCGGAGCCCAGGGCATCGGCCGGATCGACATGGTCGAGGACCGTCTCGTCGGCATCAAGTCCCGTGAGGTGTACGAGGCCCCGGGCGCGATCGCGCTGATCACCGCCCACCAGGAGCTGGAGAGCGTCACCGTCGAGCGCGAGCTGGCCCGCTACAAGCGGCAGGTCGAGCAGCGCTGGGGCGAGATGGTCTACGACGGCCTGTGGTTCTCCCCGCTCAAGCGCGCCCTGGACGGCTTCATCAACGAGGCCAACCAGCACGTCACCGGCGACATCCGGATGACCCTGCACGGCGGCCGCGCCGTCGTCACCGGCCGGAAGTCCGACGAGTCGCTGTACGACTTCAACCTCGCCACCTACGACTCGGGCGACACCTTCGACCAGTCCAAGGCCCAGGGCTTCATCGAGATCTTTGGCCTGTCCGCGAAGATCGCCGCCCGCCGCGACCTCGCCTGAGTCGTTACCGCACTAGGCAGTAGTACGGACGGCCTCCCCGTGTCCTCCGCGACGGGGAGGCCGTTGCACACCCGAAGCCATGCAGTCTTGAGGAGCAGCAGCTGTGAGCAGCAACAACGGTGGTGACGTCCGGCTCTGGGGCGGCCGGTTCGCCGACGGCCCTTCGGAGGCGCTGGCCCTGCTGTCGGCGTCCGTCCACTTCGACTGGCGTCTCGCCCCGTACGACATCGCCGGCTCCCGCGCCCACGCCCGGGTGCTCCACAAGGCGGGCCTGCTCACGGCCGAAGAGCTCGACCGCATGATCGCGGGCCTGGACCGGCTCGAAGCCGATGTGGCCGACGGCTCCTTCACCGGCACCGTCGCCGACGAGGACGTGCACACCGCCCTGGAGCGGGGCCTGCTGGAGCGGCTCGGCGCCGACCTCGGCGGCAAGCTGCGGGCCGGCCGGTCCCGCAACGACCAGGTGGCCACCCTCTTCCGGATGTACCTGCGCGACCACGGCCGGATCCTCGGCGGCCTGATCGCCGACCTCCAGGACGCGCTGGTCGGCCTCGCCGAGACGCACGCGGACGTGGCCATGCCGGGCCGGACCCACCTCCAGCACGCGCAGCCGGTGCTCTTCGCCCACCACGTACTGGCCCACGTGCAGTCGCTGTCCCGGGACGCGGAGCGGCTGCGGCAGTGGGACACCCGGACCGCGGTCTCCCCGTACGGCTCGGGGGCGCTGGCCGGCTCCTCGCTGGGCCTGGACCCGGAGGCGGTCGCCGCCGACCTGGGCTTCGAGCGCGGCTCGGTCGGCAACTCGATCGACGGCACGGCCTCGCGCGACTTCGTCGCCGAGTTCGCCTTCATCACCGCGATGATCGGGATCAACCTCTCCCGGATCGCGGAGGAGATCATCATCTGGAACACGAAGGAGTTCTCCTTCGTGACCCTGCACGACGCCTTCTCGACCGGGTCGTCGATCATGCCGCAGAAGAAGAACCCGGACATCGCGGAGCTGGCGCGAGGCAAGTCGGGCCGCCTCATCGGCAACCTGACGGGCCTGCTGGCCACGCTGAAGGCGCTGCCGCTGGCCTACAACCGGGACCTCCAGGAGGACAAGGAGCCGGTCTTCGACTCCTGCGACACGCTGGAGGTCCTGCTGCCGGCCTTCACCGGCATGATGGCCACCCTCACGGTCAACCGGGAGCGGATGGAGGAGCTGGCTCCGGCGGGCTTCTCGCTCGCGACCGACATCGCGGAGTGGCTGGTCAAGCAGGGTGTCCCCTTCCGGGTGGCGCACGAGGTGGCCGGCGAGTGCGTCAAGGAGTGCGAGGCGCACGGCATCGAGCTGGACGAGCTCACGGACGAGCAGTTCGCGAAGATCTCCGAGCACCTCACGCCGCAGGTCCGTATGGTCCTGAACGTGCCCGGCGCGCTGGCCTCCCGCAACGGCCGCGGCGGCACCGCCCCGTCGGCGGTCGCGGTCCAGCTCACCGAGCTGAAGGCCGACCTGGTCATCCAGCACGCCTGGGCGGCCCACAAGCAGTAGGCGCAACCGCCCGAAGGGGCGGCCGGAGCACCCGCTCCGGCCGCCCCTTCGGCGTCTACGGGGCCCAGCGGGCCAGCGCCTCGAAGTCCGGCCGGAGCAGGCCGATCCGCTCGTCGATCCGCAGCAGCAGCGCCCGCGCCGGGTGGCGCTGGTCGACGTACTCGCGGTCCATCGCCGTGATGTCGTCGTCGATCCACGCGAACGGCCGCCCGCCCGCGTACTCCAGGATGTACTGGGTCTTCCAGAAGGTGCCGCGCGGCGCCCGGCCGTGCATCTGCGGCCAGTCGATGTACGGGAGCCTCGGCAGCCCCAGCCGCGGGCCTATCCAGTCGTTGGCCTCGTCCTTCCAGGTCGTGGCCCAGACGAGCTCGTACGAGTCCGCCAGCGCGAGCAGCTCCTCGCCGTGGGCGGGGTTCAGCCAGACCCGCAGGGGCTTGCGGTCCGCCTGCGTCCAGCCCGTCGGGCGCATCCGGTGGGTGGTGTAGCCCGCCGGGCGGCGCTGCGCCTTCGCGGCGTACGGGTTCAGCGGGCCGTCGACGTCGATCAGTAGCAGTGGCTTCATGCTCGGCATGGCGATCGGCTCCGTCGTCAGTTCGGTGTGACGGCCCAGTCCGGGACCGCCGGGAGCACTTTCTCGGCGACGCGCAGGAGTACCGCGTCGTCCGGCACTCGGCCGTCGGTGCGCCACACGGTCAGCTCGAAGGAGCCGCCGCTGTCCTTCTCGTCCTGGGCCACGGTGAGGACGCGGGTCGGGAGGCCGGGGACGCTCTGGGCATCGCTGCCGTCGAGGCGGAAGCGGATGCTGAGGGTGCGATCCGAGGAGAAGAACGCCGGGCGGCCCAGAACCGTCTGCAGCGGCGCGCCGTTCCCCAGGAGGACGGCGGAGTCAGCCACGGAAAACCGGTCGGCGGTGGCCGTCAGGTTCACGGTGTAGGTCTCGAACTGGACCTTGGCCGAGGGGGTGACGATCTCCTTGCCGCCGCCTCCGGCAGGATTGAAGGTGCTGCTGTTGCCGCTGGCGTTCAGCGCGATCTCCGTGGGCGTGCCCAGCAGTTCGGCGAGCTCGGGACGGTTCAGCGCCGTGCACAGTTGCTCCCCGGAGACGGGCCGGGGCGCGTTCCCGGCTTCCCCGGTCTCCCCGGTCCGCTCCGGCGTCTTCGTGGGCTTGCCGTTCGAGCACGTGGCGGGCGGCCGCGGGCCACCGCTCGAGTTCGTCGCCTCCCCGACCACCCACAGGCCGCCACCGAGTGCCCCGATCAGCGCCACGGCCGTGACTGCCTGCCCCCACGCCGCGCCCGCCGTGAGTGTGTCGCTGCCTTCGGTCATGTCCCCCACCTGCTGTGATCCCCCGATGTGCATGCCCCGATGTGCATGCCCCGATGTGCATGCCCCGGGACCTTAACCCGTGATCATCGGGCAGGGGAACAGGGTTCTTGATGAGACATTGATGTCTCATTTGGGGTATGGTTGTCTCATGGCCATGGATCGTGATCAGGTGCTCCGCGCTGCCGCCGCCCTGCTCTCCCGCAAATCGACCGCCACGATGGACGAGGTCGCCCGCGCCGCCGGAATCGGCCGCGCGACCCTCCACCGGCACTTCGCCGGGCGCGACGCCCTCGTACGGGCGCTCGAAGACCTCGGCATCCGGGAGTTCGAGGTGGCGTTCGACAACGCCCGTCTCGACGAGGGCAGCGCCGTCGACGCGCTGCGCAGACTGGTCGCCGAGTCCGAGCCCAACGCGCAGTTGCTGGCCTTCCTCGTCACCGAGAACCAGCTCTTCGAGGGCGACCAGATCAACGAGGGCTGGGCCCGGCTCGACGCCCGGGTGAGCGCGCTCTTCCGGCGCGGCCAGCAGGAGGGGGACATCCGGATCGATCTGAGCCCCGCCTGGCTCACCGAGGCCCTCTACGGCCTCATCGGCACCTGCGCCTGGGCCGTCATGGACGGCCGGGTCGCGGCCAAGGACTTCCAATACATGATCATCGAGCTGCTGCTCGGTGGCGCCCGACGGAGTGTGGAGTGATGAGCAGTACCGAACAGCTGAAGCGTCAGACGGGGACGGAGGAGAGGAGTCCGGGCCGCTGGCTCGCGCTCTCCGTACTCGTCCTCGCCGTGCTGCTGGTCGCGGTGGACGCCACCGTACTCGGTCTGGCCACCCCGTCCCTCAGCGAGGACCTCAAGCCGTCCGGAACCCAGCTGCTGTGGATCGGCGACATCTACTCCTTCGTCATCGCCGGTCTGCTCGTCTCCATGGGCTCCCTCGGTGACCGCATCGGCCGAAAGAAGCTGCTGCTCGTCGGCGCCACCGCCTTCGGCGCCGTCTCCGTCCTCAACGCCTACGCGACCAGCCCCGAGATGATGATCGTGGCCCGGGCGCTGCTCGGCGTGGCCGGTGCGACGCTGATGCCGTCCACCCTCGCGCTGATCCGGAACATCTTCCACGACCCCAAGGAGCGCAGCCTCGCCATCGGCATCTGGGGCGCCACCGCCTCCGCCGGCGCGGCCGTCGGCCCGGTGGTCGGCGGAGCGCTGCTCCAGCACTTCTGGTGGGGCTCGGTCTTCCTCATCAACCTCCCCGTCATGGCCGCCCTCGTCCTCGTCGGCATCAAGCTGCTGCCCGAGTCGAAGAACCCGGTCGCGGGTCCCTGGGACCTCGTCAGCGTCGGTCTCTCCCTCGTCGGTGTCATCGCCGTCGTCTACGCCGTCAAGGAACTCGCCACGCACGGACCGACCTGGGAGGTCGCGGCCACCGCGATGGCCGGCGCGGCCGCGCTGTACGCCTTCGTGCGCCGCCAGTTCACCCTGCCGTCGCCGCTGCTCGACATGCGGCTGTTCAAGCACCGCGGCTTCTCCGGCGCGGTCCTCGCCGACCTGCTGACCGTCTTCGGACTGTCCGGCCTCGTCTTCTTCCTCTCCCAGTTCCTCCAGCTCGTCCAGGGCCGCGATCCGCTGGAGGCGGGCCTGGCCGAACTGCCCGCCGCGATCGGCGCGGTGGCCACCGGTCTGCTCGCGGGCCGGTACGCCCGCAGGTACTCGGTGCGGTCCATCGTGACCGGCGGCCTGGCCGTCATCGGCCTGGCCCTGGGCGCACTGACCGTGCTCCACAAGGAGAGCGGCTACCCGCTGCTCGGCGCCGCACTGCTCGCCGTCGGCCTCGGCGCCGGTTTCTCCTTCACCGTCACCGCCGACGTGATCCTGTCCAGCGTGCCCAAGGAGCAGGCCGGTTCGGCCTCCGCCGTCTCCGAGACCGCGTACGAACTCGGCGCCGCCCTCGGCATCGCCCTCCTCGGCTCCATCGTCACGGGCGTGTACCAGGGCTTCAACGCCCCGGCGTCCGTCGCCGGCCCGGTCGCCGACGCCGCGCACGAATCGCTCGGCGGCGCCGTCGAGGCGGCCAAGTCGCTGGATCCGCACACCGCTCAGGAGATGGTGGGCGCGGCCCAGGAGGCCTTCGTGGACGGGCTCCGGCTCGCCTCCGGCGTCGGCGCGGCCGTGCTGCTGGCCACCGCCGCGGCCGCCTGGTTCCTGCTGAGGGGCCAGAAGCTCCAGGACGGTACCGAGCACTGACGTCCCGACAGGGGAGCGGGTGTCGCGCGGAGTTGACAGTGCGTCGAACCGCAGGCCACCATCCCCAAGCGATGGAGATCACCGACCTGACCCCGGCGGAGCGCCGCGTATGGGACGCCTTCCCGAGCGGGGAGGGCGTTGACTTCCGTCAACACCCCGACGAGGAGGCCACCGAGGGCCATACCTGGGGACCGGAGCGGACCGTACGTGCGGACGTGCTCGCCGTCCTGCTGCTGAGCGGTGTCCCGGCCGGGGGACAGGTCCCCGAGCTGAATGTCCGGGGCGCCCGGATCACCGGCAAGCTCAACCTCAGGTACGCCGACATCGAGCACTCGATCCGGCTGCGCGCCTGCTGGTTCGAGCGCAAACCCGTCCTGTACGGGGCCCGATTGCGCGCCGTGTCACTGAGCGACTCGGCGCTGCCCGGCCTGACCGCCTCCTCCATCAGCGTCGACATCCAGCTCAAGCTTTCCTGCTGCCGCATCACCGGGCCGGTCCGCCTCGCCGGCGCCCGGATAGCCGGCGGACTCTTCCTCCAGAAGGCGGTCATCGGCATGCCCGGCCCGGCCGAGGAGGGCCAGGAGGCGGCGCTCCAGTTCAACCACGCCGACATCGGCACCGACGTCATCGCCTTCGGCCTCACCGTCCACGGCCAGACCCGCATCAACGGCGCCGTCGTCGGCGGCCAGATCAACCTCGACGACGCCCGCCTCCTCGCCCCCGGCGTCACCGCCCTGCACGCCGAGATCCTGACCGTCGGTACCGACCTGCGGGCCATGCGCCTGGAGGCCCGCGGCCGGGTCAACCTCACCGGCTCCCGGATACCCGGTCAGCTCAACCTCGCCTACGCCCGGTTCCACAACCCCGACGGCGTCGCCCTGCGCGCCTCCAGCTGCGTCGTCGGCGAGGTCTGGATGCGCTCCTGCCCGACCATCCAGGGCGGGGTCAACCTGCGCCGCTCCCAGTTGGACCTGCTGCACGTAACGCCCGTCACCTTGCCGGAGCAGATCCGCCTCGACGGCCTCACCTACCGCACCCTCGCCCCGCACCTCCCGGCCGAGGACCGGCTGCCCGCCCTGGAGCGCGAGGCGTCGGGCTACCTCCCGTACGCCTACGAACAGCTCGCCGCGGCCTACCGTACGGCGGGCGACGAGGCGGGCGCCCGTACCGTGCAGCTCGCCAAGCTGCGCAGGCACCGCCGCACCCTGCCCCGGCACGCCCGGGTCTGGGGGCTGCTCCAGGACGTCACCGTCGGCTACGGGTTCCGGCCGCTGCGCGCGGCGGGCTGGCTGCTGGCGCTGCTGCTGACGGGGGCGATCGCGTACGGGATCGACCCGCCCCGGCCCCTGAAGGCGGGGGAGGCGCCGGACTTCAACCCGGTGTTCTACACGATCGACCTGATGCTGCCGATCATCGGCTTCGGGCAGGAGGCGGCCTTCGCGCCGAGCGGCTGGCACCAGTGGCTGTCGTACCTGCTGATCGTGACCGGCTGGGTCCTCGCCACCACGACGGCGGCGGGCGTCAGCCGGTCACTCCAGCGGCAATAGGGTGACCGGCTACGCGGCCTTCGCCTTGGTGGCGTACATGTCCACGTACTCCTGGCCCGAGAGCCGCATGACCTCGGCCATCACCGAGTCGGTGACGGCGCGCAGCACGTAGCGGTCGCGGTCCATGCCCTCGTAGCGCGAGAACTCCATCGGCTCGCCGAAGCGGACGGTGACCCGGCCCGGGCGCGGCATGCCCGCGCCGCCCGGCTGGAGCTTGTCGGTGCCGATCATCGCGAACGGGACCACGGGGGCGCCGGTCATCAGGGTGAGGCGGGCGATGCCGGTCCGGCCGCGGTAGAGGCGGCCGTCGGGGGAGCGGGTGCCCTCCGGGTAGATACCGAAGATCCTGCCCTCTTCGAGGATGCGCCGGCCGGTCATCAGGGCCGCGACCCCGCCGTTGGCCCCGTCACGGTCGACGGGGATCATGCCGGAGCCGGTGAAGAACCAGGCCATGAGGCGGCCCTTGATCCCCTTGCCCGTCACGTACTCGTCCTTGCCGATGAAGTGGACCGTACGGTCGCACACCAGCGGAAGGATCATGGAGTCGATGAAGGTGAGGTGATTGCCCGCCAGGATCACCGGACCGGTGCCGGGGATCTTCTCCAGGCCCTCCACACGGGTGCGGAACATCATGCGGATGACCGGTCCCACAGTGGCCTTGATGAGCGCGGTACGGAACAACGTGAGCCCTCCGGCATCGAAAGCGGTTCGCGCACCACACGGCGGTAGTGCAGGTGAGGACGATACTCGCGGGTCCGAGCTGATCGCACATCGGGTTCACACGGTGGATACCCAGTGTTGACGCGTGTTTCCGCCATGTTCCCTCCAGTCCCACTCTAAGGACACGGGCCCGTGCCTACGATCGCCACGCCGAATCGGGGCCGCGAGTCGCCGGGACATCCGAGATCCCCGGGTCGGCGGCCCCCTCAGAATGGGGAGTGGCACTCATGACGCAGGGTGGGGCAGCGCGGCGCACGGTCCTGGGGGCGGCCGTCCTGGCGGCGGGCGGCGGCATCGCCGGACTCTCGGCGGGATCCGCCGCGGCCGCGGAGACGGGATCCGCCCCGGCCGCGGAGAGCGGTCGCGGGGGCGGCGGCTACCGGGACCTTCCCGTTCCGACGGTGATCGGCCACCGGGGCGCCAGCGGGTACCGGCCCGAGCACACCCTCGGCTCCTACCAGCTCGCGCTCGACCTCGGCGCCGATGTCGTCGAGCAGGACCTGGTGCCCACCAAGGACGGCCACCTCGTATGCCGTCACGAGAACGAGATCGGGGGCACCACCGATGTCGCAGACCACCCCGGGTTCGCCTCCCGCCGCACCACCAAGTCGATCGACGGGGTCTCCGTCACGGGCTGGTTCACCGAGGACTTCACCCTCGCCGAGCTGAAGACCCTGCGCGCGAAGGAACGTATCCCCGCCCTGCGCCAGCGCAACACGCTCTACGACGGCCGGTGGGCGGTGCCCACCTTCGAGGAGGTGCTGCGCTGGGCCGACCGCGAGGGCAAGCGGCGCGGCAAGCGGGTCTGGCTGCACGTCGAGACCAAGCACCCCAGCTACTTCCGAGGCCTCGGCCTCGGCCTGGAGGAGCCGCTCGCCCGGCTGCTGCGCCGCTACGGCCGCGACGGCCGCACCGCCGCCGTCTTCCTCCAGTCCTTCGAGCCGTCCAGCGTCCAGCGGCTGTCCCGGCTGGTGTCCGCGCCGCGCGTGGTGCTGCTGTCCGCCGCGAACACCCGCCCGTGGGACTTCGAGCTGGCCAAGGACCCGCGTACGGTCGCGGACCTGGTCAAGCCCGAGGGGCTGAAGTGGATCGCGGGCTTCGCCCAGGGCATCGGCCCCACCCTCGACTTGATCGTCCCGCGCGACGCGGCCGGCAAGTTGGGCACCCCGACCACCCTGGTGAAGGACGCCCACGCGCGGGGGCTGGTGCTGCACCCCTACACCGCGCGCAACGAGAACAACTTCCTGCCGGCCGAGTTCCGCAAGGGTACGGATCCGGCCGGTTACGGCGACGCCTTCGGCGCTTTCCGGACGTATTTCGAGCTCGGAATCGACGGCATCTTCACCGACAACCCGGACACCGGACTGCTCGCGGCGGAGGCCTTCCGCCCGGGCCGCGGAGCCGGCCGATAGGCCACCGATAGGCCGAGGGGCCAACCGGGTAAGACGGGTAAGACGGGTAAGACGGGTAAGAAGGGGTCAACCGATAAGCGGAACATCCCGTACGGGTGGGCCGTGCCCCACGGCGAAACCGCGGGGCACGGCCCGCGCGTCCCGCCCGGCATGGACCTGTTGAAGGACACCGACCTCCTGAACGAACTGGGCCCACTGCTCTCCGCCGAGGCGGCCGCGGAGGCCCCCGGCACCGGCGTGGACGCCGCCGACCTCGAACAAGCCGTCTGGGTCAGGCTGCTGGAACGCGACCCCGCCCCCACCGAGCCCGTGCGCTGGCTGCGCCGGGCGGTGCGCGCCGAGGCCCGCGTGGCGCGGCGCCGGGCCAGGCGCGAGATCCCCTACGGCCACCGCCACCACCTCGTGGACGGCCACCGCCGCTACTCCGCGGACGGCGGGCCGCCGGCGAGCGGGCCGCCGTCCGCGGAGCCGGAGGACGCGCTGATGAACGGTGAGGAGAAGAAGGTCATCCGATCAGCGGTCGCCCGATTGCCGGGACGCTGTCCTGAGCTCATGGGGGCACTTCTTTCGCCCAGGGACTTGACTTACCGTGAAATCGCAGGGGAGTTGGGTATCTCACAAGGAAGTTTGGGACCAGTTCGTTCCCGTTGCCTGGGATGTCTGCGCAGAATGCTCGCTGCAGAGGTTGCGGCTCCTGGCCTGCGGGGAAAGGAGCGGTAGACCAACGGGCTACCAGGTGAGCTGGAGGCATGCGCACATGGGCATGAGCGTGACCATTTCGGCGGCGACCGCCGAGGACGCCGAGCAGATCTTCAAACTGCAGTATCTGGCGTTCCAGCGGGAGGCCGAGCTGTACGGCAACTACCGCATCCAGCCGCTCACCCAGACCCTGGAGTCCCTCAAGGGCGAACTGGCGACGGACACCGTGCTGGTGGCCCGCCTCGGCGACGAGGTCGTCGGCACCGTCCGCGGCAACGTGGACGAGGACGGCACCGGCAAGATCGCCAAGCTCTGCGTCCACCCGCGGCTGCAGGGCCACGGGCTCGGCGCCCGCCTGCTGCGCGCCGTGGAGGAGGCCCTGGAAGGCGGCGGCGGGACCGCCCGCTTCCGGCTGCACACCGGACACAAGAGCGAGTCCAACCTGAGGCTCTACCGCAAGGCGGGCTACACCCAGGTCGGCGGCCGCACCGCGTCCGACGGCGTGAAGCTGGTCATCCTGGAGAAGGAAGCCAAGAACGCCGGCGACTTCGCGGTCAGCGCCTGATACGGAGTCAGCGCTTCGTGCGCAGCCAGAGCATCCCGGTGATCGGCAGGATCACCGGGATGAACAGGTAGCCCATCCCGAAGTTGGACCACACGGTCGTGTCCGGGAAGGCCTCGGGCCGGACCAGGGTCCAGGTGCCCACGGCCAGTACGCCGGTCAGCTCGGCGGCGCAGCAGATCCGCGCCGCCTTGCGGGCCGTCTCCCCGCCGCGCACCAGGGAGTACGTGATGAAGGCGTACACGAGCGCGGCCACGCCGGTCAGTGAGTACGGCAGCGGGGCTCGGTCGAACTCGGTGGAGATCTGGTAGACGGAGCGCGAGACCGCGCCGACCGTGATCACCCCGTACAGCCAGACCAGCAGCAGCCCGGGCCCGGAGACCAGACGCCGCCGCCCGGCGGTCGCGGCGGCCGTGTCCTCCATCCGCGTGTCAGGCACCGGGGGTTCCCCAAATGTCATAGAGGCGTACTTCGAGCACGGCGAGGACGACCGCGCCGGCGGACACCGTCACCGAACCCCACTTGCTCCGCTCGGTCAGGGAGAGCAGCCCGGCGGCCGGGACCGCCGCGAAGGCGCCGATCAGGTAGGCCACGAAGATCACCGTGCCCTCGTCGGGCTCGCCGCCCTGCGCCAGCTTGACCAGGCCCACCGCCAGTTGGGCCAGGACCAGCACGGTCACGGCGGCCATGCCGATGAAATGCCAGTCCTTGGTCGGCTGGTCCCGCCAGGCGGCGAGGCCGCACCAGGCGGCGAGGGCGAGTGCGGTCACGCCGATGGCGACCGTCAGGGCGTCGAGCATGCAGCGAGCGTATTACGGCCCGAAAGGCCCGCCGCGCGCGCCCCTGGCCCCGGGTTGCCGCCATCGACGGGGTACGTGGTCTTGACCACAGCGCGCACCGCTGCCCGGGCCCCGCGCGGACCTGGCCGCAGGGGCCCCTCCGGGCCGTGTCGGCGCAGGTCGGCGCGGGTGTCCGGGCTGGGGACCGGGTGACTGGATCGGACCGCTGTTGTCCGGTATGCGGCCCAATTCCGTCCGCTATCCGGACGTCTTTGATCGGTGAAGCGACGTGTCTGCTTTACTGGGGCCCATGACCACGACGAGCAGCCGCACCCTTGCGACCGAGGCGACGATGACGCCCGGTGCTCGTTGTATGTGTCGAATGTGCGCCTTCTGAGGGCCCCTTTCCGCACGTCTCGCGCCCCGAAGCGAGACCGGCCGCGCCCGGCCGCGCGTCACGCCTGACACCTGACGCATCCCGGACCGCTCCTGCCCCGCGCACGCGCTGAGACCGTCGCTTCATGCCGGTTTCAACCCGTATCGCGTCCCCAGATGTTTGCCCCGTGCCCGGCACCCGCTGCGCCGAGCACTCGACAGCGACGGAAATCCTGTGATCACCACATCGGGCCTCACGAAGGTCTACCAGTCCCGTGGCCGCGAGGTCACCGCCCTGGACGGCGTCGATCTACACGTCCGCGAGGGCGAGGTCTACGGAGTCATCGGCCAGAGCGGCGCCGGCAAATCCTCCCTGATCCGTTGCGTGAACCTGCTGGAGCGCCCGACCACCGGCACCGTGACCGTCGACGGGGTGGACCTCACGGCGCTCGCCGGCCGCGGCCGGCGCGCCGGCAAGGAGCTCCGCGAGGCCCGCAGCCGCATCGGCATGGTCTTCCAGCACTTCAACCTGCTGTCCTCGCGCACCGTACAGGCCAACATCGAGCTGCCCCTGGAGATCCTCGGGATCTCCGGCCGTGAGCGCTCCCGCAAGGCCGCCGAACTCCTCGACCTCGTGGGCCTTTCCGACAAGGCCAAGGCCTACCCCGGCCAGCTCTCCGGCGGTCAGAAGCAGCGCGTCGGCATCGCCCGCGCCCTGGCCGGAGACCCCAAGGTGCTGCTGTCCGACGAGGCCACCAGCGCCCTGGACCCCGAGACCACCCGCTCCATCCTCCAGCTGCTGCGCGACCTCAACCGGCAGCTCGGCCTGACCGTCCTGCTCATCACGCACGAGATGGACGTGGTCAAGGCCGTCTGCGACTCCGCCGCGCTGATGAAGAGGGGCCGGATCATCGAGTCCGGCACCGTCGCCGAACTGCTCGCCACCCCCGGCTCCGAGCTCGCCGGCGAACTCTTCCCGGTCAGCGGCGCCGCCACCGGCCCCGATCACACCGTCGTGGACGTCACCTTCCACGGCGACGCCGCCACCCAGCCGGTCATCTCCCAGCTGGCGCGGACGTACAACATCGACATCTCGATCCTCGGCGCCGCGATGGACACCGTCGCCGGCCGCCAGATCGGCCGGATGCGCATCGAACTGCCCGGCCGCTACGAGGACAACGTCGTGCCGGTGGGCTTCCTGCGCGAGCAGGGCCTCCAGGTCGACGTCGTCGAGGACCCCGAAAGCGACACCGACACCGACAGCGCAGACGCCGAGCTCGCCGAGCTCGTCAAGGATGGTGCCCAGTGACCTGGTCCGAGATGCAGCCCCTGCTCACCCAGGGCACGTACGACACCCTCTACATGGTGCTGTGGTCCACCCTGGTGACCGTCCTCGGCGGACTGCCCATCGGCATCCTGCTGGTCCTCACCGACAAGGGCGGCCTCCTGCGGAACCAGCCGCTCAACAAGGTCCTCGGCGTGATCGTGAACATAGGCCGCTCGCTGCCGTTCATCATCCTGCTCATCTTCCTGATCCCGGTGACCACGGCCGTCGTCGGCACCTTCATCGGCCCCACCGCCATGATCGTCCCGCTGGCCATCGGTGCCATCCCCTTCTTCGCCCGCCTCGTCGAGACGGCCGTACGCGAGGTGGACCACGGACTGGTCGAGGCCGTCGAGTCGATGGGCGGCGGCATCCCCACCCTGGTCGGCAAGGTGCTGCTCCCGCAGGCCCTGCCCTCGCTGGTCGCCGGCGTCACCACCACCGTCATCACCCTGGTCGGCTACTCCGCCATGGCCGGCGCGGTCGGCGGCGAGGGACTCGGCTCCAAGGCCATCACCTACGGCTTCCAGCGGTTCGAGACCAGCTTCATGGTCGCCACCGTCGTGGTCCTGGTCGTCCTCGTCACCGTGATCCAGCTGACCGGCGACGGCGTGGTCCGCATCCTCGCCCGCCGCGGCCGGACAGCCTGAAACAGAACTTTCTCCCCCATGAAGCCCGCACTTGTCGTGCTTGGGCCACCACCGCACACCCGCTAGAAAGGCACTCTTCGTGCGTAAGAACATCAAGCTCACCGCTTTCGCCGCCGCCTCCGCCGCGCTCGCCCTCGGCCTCACCGCCTGCGGCAGCTCCTCGGACCCGTCCTCCACCAAGGCCGACGGCGGCAAGGCCGACGCGAGCAAGCCGCTCGTCATCGCGGCCTCCCCGAGCCCGCACGCCGACATTCTGAACTTCGTCAAGGACAAGCTCGCGGCCAAGGAAGGCCTCAAGCTGGAGGTGAAGGAGTTCACGGACTACGTCCTGCCCAACACCGCCACCGAGCAGGGCCAGGTCGACGGCAACTACTTCCAGCACAAGCCGTACCTCGACGACTTCAACAAGAAGAACGGCACGCACATCGTGCCCGTCGTGAACGTGCACCTGGAGCCCCTCGGCCTCTACTCCAAGAAGGTCAAGGCCATCGGCGACATCAAGCCCGGCCAGACCGTCGCCGTCCCCAACGACACCACCAACGAGGGCCGCGCGCTCCAGCTGCTCGCCGCGAACAACCTGATCACCCTCAAGGAGGGTGTCGGCACCAGCGCCAAGCTGTCCGACATCACCGACAAGAAGGGCCTGGAGTTCAAGGAGCTGGAGGCCGCCACCGTCCCGCGCGCCCTGAACGACGTGGACGCCGCCGTCATCAACGGCAACTACGCCATCGAGGCCGACCTCAAGCCCGCCGAGGACGCGTTGGTCCTGGAGAAGTCCGAGGGCAACCCGTACGCCAACTTCCTCGCGGTGAAGGCCGGCAACGAGAAGGACCCGCGCATCGAGAAGCTCGCCAAGCTCCTCGGCTCCGACGAGGTCAAGAAGTTCATCGAGGAGAAGTACCAGGGCTCGGTCGTCCCGGCCGCCGGAGCCCCCGCCGCCTCCTGATGAGCCGCTGAGAACCGCCTGACGAACACGCCTGACAAACACGGGCAATCCGGCCCCGCACGCCCTCGTGGCGGGCGGGGCCGAGCCGTGCCCGCTTCCGGGCAGCCCCGGCCATGCGCATCCCGCCGCCGATGCTGCATGCTGTGGCCTACGACCCGCATGAACGGTCCCGCACCACGGTCGCATCGCATCACGGTCGCACCACGGTCTCAGGCATGGAGCTGCGCATGACTACCACCTTCCCGGACGTCACCATCAGCACGGACCGGCTGGTGCTGCGCGCCTTCGAGGAAGACGACGTCACCGCGCTCGCCGAGATGATGAACGACGAGCACGTCACCGCCTGGACCTCCGTCCCCCACCCCTACACCCACGCCGACGCGCGGAGCTGGGCCACCCGGGACTCCCACGCGGAGCGCACCGAGGGCCGCGGCATCGTCCTCGCCGTCACCGAATTCCTCACCCAGCGCCTGGTCGGCATCGTCCACCTCCAGAACACCAACTGGCGCACCCGCTCCACCGAGGTCGGATACGTCACCGCCCCCTGGGCCCGCGGCGAGGGCTACGCCAGCGAGTCCGTGCTCGCCGTCGCCCAGTGGCTCTTCCGGGACCAGCGCTTCGAACGCCTCGAACTGCGCACCGCCGCCGACAACACCGCCTCCCAGCAGGTGGCTCAGAAGATCGGCTGCATCAGTGAGGGCGTGCTCCGCAACGCGTGGATAGTGCGCACCCAGACGGCCGACGGCTCCTGGACCGACACCCGGACCGACCTCATCGTTTGGAGCCTCGTCCCCGAGGACCTCGACGGCTACGACGGAACCGACGGATACCGGGACGGCTACTCCGACTACTCCGAGGGCTACGACGGATACGACTTCGGCCGCCGCTCGGACGCGAACGGGTACGCGGTCTCCACCGACTGGAACTGACCCGATGACCAGGTAGTCTCACCGTAACCCCGCACCCTCCGCGCCTGCCCACATCCACGCCTGCCCCCACCTCTGGAGACTGACGACGATGGCCGACCGGGTCACGGTGATCGGCTGGGACGGCTCCCCCCTGACAGCGGCCGCCCGGTCCGCGCTCTCCGCCGCCACCCTGGTGGCCGGCGCCGCGCACCACCTCGCGCTTCCCGAAGTCCCGCCGACCGCCGAACGCATCCGCCTCGGCAGCCTGGGCCTCGCCGCCCGGCGCATCGCCGGCCACCGCGGGACCGCCGTGGTCCTCGCCGACGGAGACCCCGGCTTCTTCGGCGTCGTACGCACCCTGCGCGCCCCGGAGCACGGCCTGGAGGTCGAGGTCGTCCCCGCCGTCTCCTCCGTCGCCGCCGCCTTCGCCCGCGCCGGGATGCCCTGGGACGACGCCCAGGTCGTCGTCGCCCACCCCCGCACCCTGCGCCGCGCCGTCAACGTCATCCGCGCCCACAGCAAGGTCGCCGTCCTCACCTCGCCCGGCGCCGGACCCGCCGAACTCGCGCTGCTGCTCGACGGAGTCCACCGCACGTTCGTCATCTGCGAGGAACTCGGCACCGCCGGGGAACAGGTGAGCGTCCTCACCTCCGACAAGGCCGCCGACCACACCTGGCGCGACCCCAACGTCGTCATCGTCATCGGCGGCGCCGGCCAGCCGGCCACCGCCCCCGACTCCGGCTGGCTGCTCGGCCAGACCCCCGGCCAGACCGGCCCGCGAGGCTGGGCCCGGCCGCAGCCGGACGCCGTGGGAGAAGGGGAGTCCGCTCCGCTGCGCGCCGCCCAACTCGCCCGCCTCGGCCCGCGCACCGGCGACCTCGTCTGGGACATCGGAGCCGGCTCGGGCGCCCTGTCCGTGGACGCCGCCGCGCTCGGCGCCGCCGTCATCGCGGTGGACGCCGACCCGCACGCCTGCGAACGCGTAACTGCCGCCGCCCGCAAGCGAGGCGTACAGATCCAGGTCGTCGCCGGGCGAGCCCCGCACGTACTGGAGGACCTGCCCGAACCCGACGTCGTCCGCGTCGGCGGCGGGGGAGCCGAGGTCGTCGCGGCCGTCGCCGACCGCCGTCCCGAACGGATCGTCAGCCACGCCTCGTCGCGCGACGAAGCGGAGGCGATCGGCCGCGCACTCACCGAACACGGGTACGCCGTCGAGTGCGCACTGCTCCAGTCCGTGGGCCTCGACCCGCGCACCTGGGCCGAACAGGACCGATCCGTCGTCTTCCTGCTGGCGGCCGAACGCCCCGTGAACCGCTGGCGGGAGGGCCCGGGGTAGGCTGGCCGATCGTCGTACTGCCCTGGACGTCCGGGCACGACGGCGACGAGGCGGTACGCGGGGCGCGCGACGTGGCGCAGTCCACAGCGGACCGTGCCGGTTCTGGCCGCCATTGCGGCCGACGAGCGCGACAATGCTTACTGGTTGTTGTGCGGGCGTCCGTGAGGCGTTCGCGTCGCACGGCGACCCCGTACGGCAAACTCCGCGCGGCGGGCCCTGTGGGCGACCGGGCGATCGAAGAGGCAACACCGATGGGCGAGGGGTACGCATGACTGACACCGGCCAGGTCCCGGGCGAGGGGCTCCCGGACAACGCGGGCATGGTGGATCAGCAGGGTATCCCCGCTCCGGTCCAGGCGCAGGTGCCGCACCCGATGCAGGTCCCGACTCCTTCCGCCCCCGCGGGCTACGCCTTCCAGGACCTCATGGACAACCCGGCCGAGCCGGAGGACGAGGAACTGCTCCTGATGCCCAGCGGACAGGGCGCGTGGAGTGACCCGCAGCTGGTCCCGCCGGTGCCGTCCTTCCCCGTGGCGACCGAATACCCCGAATACACGGACGCGCCGCCCGCGCCCTACGCCCAGTACCCCGGGTTCCCCGAACAGCCGTTCCCCGAGCCTTCCTTCCCCGAGCCCTCCTTCCCCGAGCCCGCGTACAGCACGGGCGCGCACGAGGCGGGTGGCCGGGACACCGGCGCGCTCGACCTCGGCGGCCTGGTGGTCCCGCCGCCCGCCGCCCCGCAGGCGGCGCCTCCGGTGACCCCGGCGCGCCGCCCGCTGCACATGGGCCCGCCCGTGCCCGAGGCCGGCGGAGTCGTACGTTCCCTCGCGGACCGGGGCCCGGCCGCGCCGATGGCACCCGCCGCCCAGCCCACGCCGGTTCCGGTGCGTCAGCCCGGGCCGCCGACCACGGGTCCGGAGTACCTGGACATCCCGCGCGCGGAAACCGCCGTGGACCCGTCAGCCGCGCCGCCGCAGGCCGGGACCCCGTGGGCCCCGGACCCGGTCCCCCCGGTCCCGGCTCCCGAGGCCGAGGCGCAGGCCGAGCCGGAACCGGAGCAGCCGGTCGCCGCCGCGGCTCCCCTGGCGGCGGAAGCGCCTGCCGCCCTCGCCGTTACCCCGGAGCCCGAGGTCGCGGAGCCGGCGGAGGCCGCCCCGGAGCCGGAGCTGCCCGCGGAAGCGGCAGTTCAGCCCCCGGCGCCCCAGCCCGCCCCCGTCGATCCCGAGGTCACCACCGCCCAGCCGGCCCCCGAGCCCGCCCCGGCCGCGCCCGCCGCAGGCGACCCCGCGCACGCCGTGCCGGCCGCAGCCGAACCGGCCGTGCCGGCCGCAGGCGAGCCCGCACTTGCCGTCCTGGCCGCAGGCGACCCCGCGCACGCCGTACCCGCCGCAGTCGAACCGGCCGTGCCCGCCGCAGGCGAACCCGCACTTGCCGTGCCGGCCGCAGGCGACCCCGCGCACGCCGCAGTCGAACCGGCCGTGCCGGCCGCAGGCGAGCCCGCATTTGCCGTGCCGGCCGCAGGCGAGCCCGCATTTGCCGTGCCGGCCGCAGGCGAGCCCGCACTTGCCGTGCCGGCCGCAGGCGAGCCCGCGCACGCCGTACCCGCCGCAGTCGAACCGGCCGTGCCCGCCGCAGGCGAACCCGCTGTGCCGGCCGCAGCCGCACCCGCCGACACCGAGCCCGCGGCAGGCGAGCCCGCACTTGCCGTGCCGGCGGCAGGCGAGCCCGCGCACGCCGTGCCCGCCGCAGGCGAACCCGCACTTGCCGTGCCCGCCGCAGGCGAACCCGTGCACGCCGCGCCCGCCGCAGCCGAACCTGCGCACGCCGTGCCGGCCGCAGGCGAACCCGCGCACGTCGCGCCCGCGGCAGGCGAGCCCGCGCACGCCGTGCCCGCCGCAGGCGAGCCTGTACCCGTCCTGCCCGCCGCAGGCGACCCCGTACCCGTCCCGCCCGCCGCAGGCGACCCGGCCGACACCGAGCCCGCCGCAGGCGAGCCCGTACCCACCGGGCCCGTACCCGTCGCGCCCGCCGCAGGCGACCCCGTACCCGTCCCGCCCGCCGCAGGCGACCCGGCTCCCGCGTACGCCGACGCCGAGCGCGAGGCCGTCCTGCGCGTGATGCGCGAACGCCGGGACATCCGCAAGGGCTTCCGCACCGACCCGATCCCGCACGAGGTGCTGCTCCGCGTCCTGGAGGCGGCGCACACCGCCCCCAGCGTGGGCCACTCCCAGCCCTGGGACTTCGTCGTCATCCGATCGGCCGAAACCCGCCGGACGATGCACGAGCTCGCCCAGCGCCAGCGCGAGGCCTACGCCAAGTCGCTCCCCAAGGGCCGGGCGAAGCAGTTCAAGGAACTCAAGATCGAGGCCATCCTCGACACCCCGGTGAACATCGTCGTCACCGCCGATCCAACCCGCGGCGGCCGCCACACCCTCGGCCGGCACACCCAGCCGCAGATGGCCCCTTACTCCTCGGCCCTCGCCGTCGAGAACCTCTGGCTCGCCGCGCGCGCCGAAGGCCTCGGCGTCGGCTGGGTCAGCTTCTTCGACGAGCGCGAGATGGTGCGCGCGCTGGGTCTGCCGGAGCACCTGGAGGTCGTGGCGTACCTGTGCGTCGGCTACGTCGACGAGTTCCCGAAGGAGCCCGAGCTCGCGCAGGCCGGCTGGTCGCAGCGCCGGCCGCTGGCGTGGGTCGTGCACGAGGAGACGTACGGCCGCCGCGCGCTGCCCGGCGAGGCGCCGCACGACCTGCTCTCGGAGACCGTCGCCAGCATCCGCCCGCTCGACGCGAAGGCGCTGGGCGAGGCGTGGGAGCGGCAGAAGCGCATGACCAAGCCCGCCGGGGCCCTGGGCATGCTCGAAATCATCTCGGCGCAGCTCAGCGGGCTGTCCCGGGTCTGCCCGCCGCCGATCCCGGAGCCCGCGGCGGTCGCGATCTTCGCGGGTGACCACGGCGTGCACGCGCAGGGGGTCACCCCCTGGCCCCAGGAGGTCACCCAGCAGATGGTGGCCAATTTCCTCGGTGGCGGAGCGGTCTGCAACGCGTTCGCCAACCAGGTGGGCGCGGAGGTCTGCGTGATCGACGTCGGCGTCGCCGGCGACCTCCCGGCCACGCCGGGCCTGCTCCCGCGCAAGGTCCGCCCGGGCACCGCGGACCTCTCCACCGGCCCGGCGATGACCCGCGAGGAGGCCATCGCGGCCATCGAGGTCGGCATCGAGACGGCCCGCGACCTGGTCGCGGCGGGCAACAAGGCGCTCCTCACGGGCGAGATGGGCATCGCCAACACCACGGTCTCGGCGGCCCTGATCTCGGTGTTCACCGGAGTGGACCCGTCCGAGGTCACCGGCCGCGGTACGGGCATCAACGACGAGACCCACGCCCGCAAGGTCGAGGTCGTACGCCGCGCCCTCGAACTCCACCAGCCGGACCCGGCGGACCCGATCGGGGTCCTGGCGGCGATCGGCGGCCTGGAGCACGCGGCCATCGTGGGTCTCCTCCTCGGCGGCGCGTCCCTGCGCACCCCGGTGATCCTGGACGGCGTCAGCGCCGGAGCGGCGGCCCTGGTCGCCCGCGCCATCGCCCCGGAGTCCCTCTCCGCCTGCATCGCGGGCCACCGCAGCGCGGAGCCGGGCCATGTGGCGGCCCTGAACAAGCTCGGCCTTCGGCCCCTGGTCGACCTGGACCTCCGCCTCGGCGAGGGCACGGGCGCGCTGCTGGCGCTCCCCCTGGTCCAGAGCGCGGCCCGCGCGATGCACGAGGTCGCCACCTTCGACTCGGCGGGCGTCACCGAAAAGTAGCCCCTGCGGGCCGCCTTCCCGGGGCTCCGCCCCAGACCCTCCCCCAGACTCCGTCCGGGGGGACCCCCACGCCTCAATCGCCGGCGGGGCTGGATGTGGCTGATGCCGCTCGCCAGGCGCGGCTGGATTGCCCGCAGGGCAATTTCAGCCCCGCGCGGCGGAAATATAGCCTCGCCGGCGTTTGAGGCACGGGTCCGGGCAGAGCCCGGTTTCGGGAAGGGGCGGGTAGGGGAAGGCCCCGCAGGGCCCGCCCCGCGCCCCCGCCCCCGCCGGGCCGTATCGTGGACCCGCACGAGAAACCGCACGTCAGCACCGCACACAGCCGCTCCAACGCCGCAGCGGCACAATCGCACGACCGCCGCATCAGGAGCCGCACGCCATGGCTGAACACCCCGCGTACCCCGTCGGTCTCCGACTCGCCGGCCGCCGCGTCGTCGTCATCGGCGGCGGCCAGGTCGCCCAGCGCCGCCTCCCCGCGCTCGTCGCGGCCGGCGCCGACGTCCTGCTGATCTCGCCCTCCGCCACCCCCTCCGTGGACGCCATGGCGGAGACCGGCGAGATCCGCTGGGAGCGCCGCCGCTACCAGGACGGCGATCTCGACGGCGCCTGGTACGCCCTGATCGCCACCCGGGACCGCGAGACCAACGAGGCCGCCTCCGCCGAGGCGGAGCGCCGCCGGGTCTGGTGCGTGCGCGCCGATGACGCCGAGGCCGCCACCGCTTGGACCCCCGCCACCGGCCGGGTCGACGGCGTCACCGTCGCCGTGCTGAGCGGCAACGACCCCCGCCGTTCCGCCGCCGTCCGTGACGCGGTCGTCGAAGGACTGCGCGACGGCTCCCTCAGGTCCGCCCGCCCCCACACGCCCGGCGTCGCCCTCGTCGGCGGCGGCCCCGGCGACCCGGACCTGATCACGGTCCGCGGCCGTCGCCTCCTCGCCGAGGCCGACGTCGTCATCGCCGACCGGCTCGGCCCCCGCGACCTCCTCGACGAGCTCCCGCCGCACGTCGAGGTCATCGACGCCGCGAAGATCCCATACGGCCGTTTCATGGCCCAGGAGGCCATCAACAACGCCCTGATCGAGCACGCCAAGGCCGGCAAGGCCGTGGTCCGGCTCAAGGGCGGCGACCCGTACGTCTTCGGCCGCGGCATGGAAGAGCTCCAGGCCCTCGCCGAAGAGGGCATCCCCTGCACCGTCGTCCCCGGCATCTCCAGCTCCATCTCGGTGCCCGGCGCCGTCGGCATCCCGGTCACCCATCGCGGCGTGGCGCACGAGTTCACCGTCGTCAGCGGGCACGTCGGTCCCGACGACCCGCGCTCCCTCGTGGACTGGGCCTCCCTCGCCAAGCTCACCGGAACCCTGGTGATCCTGATGGGCGTCGACAAGATCGGCCTGATCGCCGAGGCCCTGGTCCGCCACGGCCGCTCCGCCGACACCCCCGTCGCCGTCGTCCAGGAGGGCACCACCGCCACCCAGCGCCGCGTGGACGCCACCCTCGCCACGGTCGGCGAGACGGTCCGCGCGCAGGAGGTCCGCCCGCCCGCGGTCATCGTCATCGGCGAGGTCGTACGGGTCGCGACCGCCGCCGGAACGCCGGACACCCGAACCACCAGCGCCTGACCGGCCGTTGGCACCGCACCCAGGACAAGGCAGTATCACCCTGTGGCTGATCTCATCACCATCGAAGACCCCGCCGACCCGCGCCTGCGCGACTACACGGGTCTGACCGACGTCGAACTCCGGCGACGGCGCGAGCCTGCCGAGGGCCTTTTCATCGCCGAGGGCGAGAAGGTCATCAGACGGGCCAAGGACGCCGGGTACGAGATGCGCTCGATGCTGCTCTCCGCCAAGTGGGTCGATGTCATGCGCGACGTCATCGACGAGCTCCCGGCCCCGGTCTACGCCGTCAGCCCGGACCTCGCCGAACGCGTCACCGGCTACCACGTGCACCGCGGCGCCCTCGCCTCCATGCAGCGCAAGCCGCTGCCGACGGCCGAGGAACTGCTGGCCACGACCCGCCGCGTGGTCGTCATGGAAGCGGTCAACGACCACACCAACATCGGGGCCATCTTCCGCAGCGCCGCCGCCCTCGGAATGGACGCGGTGCTGCTGTCGCCCGACTGCGCGGACCCGCTCTACCGGCGCTCGGTGAAGGTGTCGATGGGCGCGGTGTTCTCCGTCCCGTACGCCCGTCTGGAGTCCTGGCCCAAGGGCCTGGACTCGGTCCGCGAGGCCGGCTTCAAGCTGCTCGCCCTCACCCCGCACGAGAAGGCCTCGCCGATCGACGAGGCCGCCCCGCACACCCTGGAGCGGGTGGCGCTGATGCTGGGCGCGGAGGGCGACGGCCTGTCCACCCAGGCACTGGTCGCCGCCGACGAGTGGGTACGGATCCCCATGGCGCACGGCGTGGACTCGCTGAACGTGGGTGCGGCCGCGGCCGTCGCCTTCTACGCGGTGGCGAGCGGGCGTCCGTAACGCCCCTGACGGACGCCCCTACAGCTTCTGGGCGGCGGCGATGCCCAGCGCGACGATCAGCGTCACCACGACGAACACGATCAGCCGCTGCCGCATCAGCTTCGGATCGGGCCGCGAGGGGCGCCGCCCCGTGCCCGTCGTACGGGGGGCCGGGCGGCCGCCCGTACGCCCCGCGGTCGGCCGGGAGGCCGGGCCGCCGGCGCCGGCCCGGCTCTTCGGGGACGAGGGCCGCGCGTGCGGTCCGCTCTGCGGCCCCTGGCCCTGGCCCTGACCCTGCGCCCGGGCCACGGGTGTGCCGCCCGTACGACGCTCCGTGTGCTGCTCCCCGTACGGCTCGGCGAGCCGCCCGGTCGTCCGCTCGGTACGGGCGCGCTGCGCGGGCGGGCGGCCGTCGGCGGACAGCCCGTGCGCCTCGCGCGCCGCGATCTCCTTGAGCCGCATCGACAGCTGGAGCGTGGTCGGCCGCTCCTCGGGATCCTTGGCCAGACAGGCCTGTACGAGGGGGGCGAGCGCGTCGGGGACCCCGACCAGGTGCGGCTCCTCGTGCACCACGCGGTACAGCATGACCTCGGAACTGCCGTGCCCGAACGGCGAGTCGGCCGTCGCCGCGTAGGCGAGGGTGGCGCCGAGCGCGAAGACGTCCGTCGCCGGAGTGACGAGGGCGCCGCGCACCTGCTCGGGCGCGAGGAAGCCGGGGGAGCCGACGGCGGTGCCCACGTGCGTGAGGGTGCTCGCGCCGGTGGCCCAGGCGATCCCGAAGTCGATGATGCGGGGGCCCTTGGGAGACAGCAGGATGTTCGAGGGCTTGAGGTCCCGGTGCACCACCCCAGCCTCGTGTACGGCGACCAGCCCCTCGGAGAGCGCGGCGCCCACGGCGGCGATCTGCGCGGCCGTCAGGGGACCTTCCTCGGCCACCTTGTCGTGCAGCGACGGGCCGGGAACGTACTGGGTGGCGAACCACGGCCGCTCGGCCTCCAGGTCCGCCGCCACCAGGCGCGCGGTGCACCCGCCGCGGATCCGCCGGGCCGCGGACACCTCGCGCGCGAACCGCGAGCGGAACTCCTGGTCCTCGGCCAGATCGGGCCGGATCACCTTGAGCGCGACGCGCTGGCCGCGCCGGTCCGAGCCCAGGTAGACGACGCCCATGCCGCCGGCGCCGAGCCGCCGGTGCAATCTGAACGAGCCGACGACACGCGGGTCCTCGCGCCGGAGCCGCATCATCGCCATGTCCACCCCGCTGACCGGTCGTCCTGCTGACGTGGCACAGCTTACGGACCATCCGGCATGAGCGCTCAGAGGCCGCGCCCTCGTCAGGAGATTCGATTGTCAGTGCGGCGCAGCCCACTTGAAGGATGTCCGGGTGCCCGGACACAGGGCGGGCGGGCGGGTGCGGACGGTTCCAAACCGCCCTCGCGCCAAGGGGATTGGCGTGCGACGGGGCCGGGCACGGCCGACGGCCCCGGCCCGTATCGCCGAACAACCCGGAATGATCTTGCAGGCACCCGAAAGCAGGACACGCGTGTGCGAGGAGTGACGGAAGTGAGCGAAGTCACCACACTCCGGTCATCCCCTCCGGGAAGACCCCCATGACGGGGGAGCCGTCTCCACCCAGGGGAGTACACGAGGAGGGGACTCGTCATCCTCCCGGAGGCCCGCCAAAGGGTACGAGGGCATGAGGCCAGAAGCCTTCCGGGTGCCTAGTGTTGAAGACAAGCGGCGGGTGGAGCACTCGTCCCCCGAGGTCATAAGCCCGCCGCTGCCAACGACAGGGAGAGGACCATGGCGGACATCGCACGGCAGGGACGCAAGGCATTCGCGTTCAACGGCCATGAGTCCGGCACGCGCCACCCACTGGTGGCCGCGGCCATGGTGCTCCCCCTGGCCGCCCTCCTGCTCTTCCTCTTCGGAGGCTTCGAGCAGGTGGTGGCACAGGCGTCGTCCGTGGGTGTGATGCTGGGGCGCTGAGCGGCGCACCAGACCCGGGAGAGCGGCCCGGGTCCGACATCGGCCCGTCGAACCCCGTGGGGACGGGGGCGCGGCGGACGGCAGGTGAAGGGTGCTGCCCGTACGACTGGGGAGTCGGACGGGCAGCACCCTTTTTCATGCGCCGTGCCGCCGGCCCGACCTCCCGACGGGGGCGGTGTTCCGTAATCTGGCTCCGGACCCCGAGGTGACGGAACGGAAGCGGAGGCACCGAGCCGCGATGACCCAGGACACCCTGCACGCGGCCCTCGCGGCGTACGCGGCCTCCTCCGGCGAACCCGCGCCGTACGTACTCCTCGCCGACCGGGACGACGGGACCGTCGTGCGGTGCGGGGAATCCGTGGCCAAGGCCCACGCGGGGGACACCGACCGGGACGGCCTCGCCGCGCGGATGCGGATCGCCGGGGACCGGTTGCTGGCCGGGGTGCTGCTGCCGCCCCTGCGGACCGGTGTCGCCCACATCGGGGGCCGGCCGGTGTCGCTGTGGCCCTACGGGGCGCCCGTCGATCCGGCGCGCCCCGAGGACGCCCCCTGGGAGCCGGCCGCCCGGCTGCTCGCGGCCCTGCACCAGGTGCCGCTCCGCCGGCTCCCGGGACCGGTCCCGCCGATGCGCGGCCCGGCCAAACTCGCCCGCGCCCTGCACCGCCTCGGGCGCGCCGCCCTGTCCGGAACCGGACTCGGAGCCGACGCCGAGGCGGTCCGGGGCGCCGCGCGGACGCTGCCCGCCTGGGCGCGGGGCGAGACCCCCCCGCCCGCGGGCGGGGTGCTGTGCCACGGGGACCTGCATCTGGGGCAGTTGGTCCGGTTCCCCGCCCCGGAAGGGGCCTGGCGGCTCATCGACGTCGACGACCTCGGCGTCGGCACCCCGGCATGGGACCTCGCCCGCCCCGCCGCCTGGTACGCGGCCGGGCTCATCGACTCGGCCACCTGGCTGCGGTTCCTCGACGCCTACCGCGACGCCGGCGGGGCCGGTGCCGGTCCGCCCGGCTCCGACCCCTGGCCGGAACTCGACCTGGCCGCACGGGCACTCACCGTACAGACGGCGGCGCTGGCCCTGACCAAGGCGGCACGTGAAGGCCGCCGACTGGAAGACGTGGAACGCCTGATGGTGGACGCCTGTGTCCGAATCGCCACTCTCCCGCCCCACTTGGAGCCCGCCCCCGCGTCGTAGGCTGAGCCCCACGCCACCGGGCACGCGTCCGGTGTCGACGCATACGGCGAGGAGTTGATCCGGTCATGCAGTGTCCGAAGTGTCACGCGATGATGCACACCTACAACCGCAACGGCGTCCAGATAGAGCAGTGCAGCGGCTGCCGCGGCATCTTCCTCGACTACGGCGAGCTGGAGGCGCTGACCCGCCTGGAGTCCCAGTACACCGCCCAGTACGGCCAGGTCCCGCCGCCCGCCGCGCCGCCGGCCCCCTACCCGGGCCAGCACGCCGCCCCCGCCCCTGCCTGGGGCGCCCCTCAGCACGGGCACGGCCACGGGCACCACGGCCACCAGCGGGGCGGGTTCGGCCGGATGCTGTTCTCCTCCTGACCCGGTCCTGACCCGGCCCGCACACGCAGAAGCCCCGACCGTCGAGACGGCCGGGGCTTCCGGATACCGGTGCGCGATACTGGGATTGAACCAGTGACCTCTTCCGTGTCAGGGAAGCGCTCTCCCGCTGAGCTAATCGCGCGGGCTCGCGGCTCGAAAGCCGCAGGTGAAGCAGGTGGTGCAGAGGTGGTGCGGAGTACTGCGTGCGCGATACTGGGATTGAACCAGTGACCTCTTCCGTGTCAGGGAAGCGCTCTCCCGCTGAGCTAATCGCGCGGGTGGTCCTCGCGGACCAGTGGACGATACTGGGATTGAACCAGTGACCTCTTCCGTGTCAGGGAAGCGCTCTCCCGCTGAGCTAATCGTCCTTGGAGGTGGAGACGGGATTTGAACCCGTGTAGACGGCTTTGCAGGCCGTTGCCTCGCCTCTCGGCCACTCCACCATGGAGCTGCGGGGTTCTCGGGAAGATCCCCCACTTCGAGCGGACGACGAGACTCGAACTCGCGACATCCACCTTGGCAAGGTGGTGCTCTACCAACTGAGCTACGTCCGCAGGTCACCGTGCTCGCTCCGGGGTTTCCCCCTTCGCTCCCTGGCGACGTGTTGAACTCTAGCGGATTCCCGGGCCAGCTCAAAAACGCGTTTCCGCAGCGTGCTGCCGCTCGATCACCGGGGGTCACCCGGCAGTCACCTGCCCGGCGCCGCCGCGCCACCGGTCATAGACTCGCAGCCGTGCACGACCTGCTTCCTCTGGCCCGCTTCGGCGGCCTCCTCGCGACCGACCTCCGTGACGTCACCAGCGACGCCTCCGCCCTGGACTCCACCGGGTTCTGGGCCGTGGCCGCCGACTTCGAAGGCGGGCTCGTCTGCGCTCGCTTCGGTGACGTACGCCCCGATCCGGTGCCCGCGCCCCTCCCGGGCGCCTGGCGCGGCCCCGCCGCCGACCGCTGGACCTCCTCGCTCGACCGGCCCGCGTACACCGCGGGCGTCCGCCGCATCCGCGAGCTCATAGCCGCGGGTGAGGTCTACCAGGCCAATCTCTGCCGGGTGATGTCCGCGCCGCTGCCGGATCCGGCCGCCGCCGATGTCGACGCCCTCACCGCCCTGCTCGCGCGCGGCAACCCGGCCCCGTACGCGGGAACGATTCGGCTCCCGGCCCGCGGCGTCGAGATCGCCACCGCGTCGCCCGAGCTGTACCTGCGCCGGGCCGGGCGCCACGTCGAGTCCGGGCCCATCAAGGGCACCGGCCGCACCGCCGCGGACCTGCTTCCCAAGGACCACGCCGAGAACGTGATGATCGTGGACCTCGTCCGCAACGACCTCGGCCGGGTCTGCGCCACCGGCACCGTCACCGTCCCCGAGCTGTGCGCCGTCGAGGAGCACCCGGGCCTGGTCCACCTCGTCTCCACCGTCAGCGGCGAACTCGCCGACGGCGCGGGCTGGCCCGAGCTGCTTGACGCGACCTTCCCGCCCGGTTCCGTCACCGGCGCCCCCAAGTCCTCCGCCCTGCGGATCATCGCCGACCTGGAGACCGCCCCCCGCGGCCCCTACTGCGGTGGGATCGGCTGGGTCGACGCCGACCGGGGCACCGCCGAGCTCGCCGTCGGCATCCGCACCTTCTGGATCGACCGCGCCGCCCCCGGCGGCCCCCGCCTCTGCTTCGGCACCGGCGCCGGGATCACCTGGGGCTCCGACCCCGACCGCGAGTGGGCGGAAACGGAACTCAAGGCCGCCCGGCTGCTCGGGGTAGCGTCAGCCTCGGGGGCCGATGGAGCTGCGGGTATGCCCGAGGCTCGTGGAACGAGTGCCCGTGAAGCACGTGGAAGTGGAAGGACCGTTCGGTGAGGATCTGGCTCGACGGAACACTGCGGGACGCCGACGACGCGAAGGTGTCCGTGTTCGATCACGGGCTGACCGTGGGTGACGGCGTGTTCGAGACGCTCAAGGCGCAGGACGGGACGCTCTTCGCCCTCACCCGCCACCTGGACCGGCTGGCCCGCTCGGCCCGCGGCCTCGGGCTGCCCGACCCCGACCTCGACGAGGTCCGGCGCGCCTGCGCCGCCGTACTGGAGGCCAACCCGGTCCCGCTCGGCCGGCTCCGGATCACCTACACCGGCGGCCTGTCCCCGCTCGGCTCCGACCGGGGTGACAGCGGCCCCACCCTCGTCGTCGCCGTCGGCGAGACCACCCGCCGTCCGGACACCACCGCCGTGATCACGGTGCCCTGGGTCCGCAACGAGCGCTCCCCGCTGACCGGCCTGAAGACCACCTCGTACGCCGAGAACGTGGTCGCGCTGGCCGAGGCGGACCGGGCGGGGGCCTCCGAGGCCCTGTTCGCCAACACCGTCGGGCAGCTCTGCGAGGGCACCGGCTCCAACGTGTTCGTCGTCGTCGACGGGGAACTGCACACGCCGCCCGTCGCCTCCGGCTGCCTCGCGGGTATCACCCGCGCCCTGGCCGTCGAATGGACCGGCGCCAAGGAGACCGACCTGCCCTTCGACGTCCTGGAGCGGGCCGAGGAGGTCTTCCTGACCTCCACCCTGCGCGACGTCCAGGCCGTCCACCGGATCGACGGGCGGACCCTCGCGCACGCCCCCGGCCCGGTCACCGCGAAGGCGATGCGCGTGTTCGACGAGCGCGCCGCCTCCGACCTCGATCCGTGACCGCCCGGCGGGCGGGCCGATAAAGGCTGTCGCCGGGGCCGCCGGGCGGGTAGAACTCGGATGATGACCACCACCCTGCGGCCCAGCGCGCCGCTTCAGCAGAGCACCAACGGGGGGCGCTCGCGCCCGTACGAGGTCCGCGTCAACAGCAGGCGCGTCGGCGCCCTGCTGATCACCGCCGACACCCCCTTCGGGCCGACGGTCGGCGAGATCCGCGACCTGGCCATCGACGAGCCGGACCGGCGGCGCGGCCGCGCCACGGTCGCGGCGCTCGCCGCCGAGGAGGTGCTGCGCGGCTGGGGCTGCCGCCGGGTCCGCGTCTCCGTCCCGGCCGGGTCGGCGGGCGGGCTGCGGATGGCCGAGGCCCTCGGGTACACCGAGTACAGCCGCAACCTGGCCAAGGAACTCCCGGCCGAACCGCCCGCCCTCTCCGAGGGGGTGCTCGGGCGGCCCATGACGCAGGCCGAGTACGAGGTCTGGGACGCCGCGGCCCGCGCGGAATACGCGGAGGTCTGGATCGGCCGGGGCATGTCCCCGGAGGCCGCGCACGCGAAGTCGGCCGCCGACCACGACAGCAACCTGCCCCGCGGCCTGGCCACCCCCGGGGTCACCCTCGCCGTCCTGGAGGCGGCCGGCGCGCCGGTGGGCACCCTGTGGGTCGCACCGCTCGGCGAGGGCGCGTACGTCTTCGACGTCGACGTCGCCGCCGAGTACCGCGGCCGGGGCTACGGCCGCGATCTGATGCGGCTCGCCGAACGCACGGCCCTCGCCGACGGGCACCGGACGCTCGCGCTCCAGGTCTTCGCCGACAACACCCCGGCCCTGCGGCTCTACGACTCCCTCGGCTACCGCCCGACCCGCATCAACTACGCGAAAGCCCTGTTCTAGGCGCGGTCCAGGCGCGCTCCGAGGCCTTCAGCGGGACGTCAGCCGGCCAGCAGGCGGTCGGCGATCTCCTCGACGCGGGCGCGCAGGCCCTCTTGGCTCTTGCCGCCGTCGAGGCGCTCGCCGCCGATCACGTACGTAGGGGTGCCGGTCACGCCGATCGCCTTGCCCTCGGCCTGGTCGGCGTCCACGATCAGGATGTGCCGGCCGTCGATCAGGGCCGTGTCGAACTCCTCGACGTCCAGGCCCAGCGCGCGCGCCACGTCCAGCAGCACCGGCTCGCCGCGCTCGGCGAGCTCGGCGGTGCGCGCCAGCACGGCCTCCGCGTACGGCCAGCCCTGACCCTGTTCCAGGGCCTCCTCGGCGGCCTGCGCGGCCGCGAACGCGTGCTTGTGCTTCTCCAGCGGGAAGTGGCGCAGCCGGATGTCCAGCCGGTCGCCGTAGCGGGCCCGCAGGGCGCGTACGTCGTCGAGGGCGCTGTGGCAGTCCGGGCACTGGAGTTCGCACCAGACGTCGAGGATCACGGAATCGGTCATACGGACAGTCTCCCAGCCGCGCCCCGGGCGCACCGCACCGCACCGACCGGCACCTGCGGAGGAGGCGGGACCCGGAGATGTCCCGGAGATCGGGCCGGGCCGCGGCCCGGGCGTGGCCCGTACGGCGGTGCCCGGTGCAGGATGGAAGGGACGGATCGCCCGCCCCGACAGTCACTCGCCCCCTGGAGGACCGCATGCTCGCCGAGACGATATGTGCCGCGGTGTCCGCGGCGGGCCTGGGCATCGCCGCGGTGGCCGCCTACCGCAAGCGCTTCCTGGCCGCCGCGCGGATCGCCGCGTACGCGCTGGTGCCGCTGGGCCTGGTGCTGACGGGCGTCGTGGAGTGGGTGTCCGGGATGGTCTTCAAGCCGACGGTCTGGATCGGCTTCGGGCTGCTGGGCGCCGCCTGGCTGCTGTTCATGACGACCCGGGCCATCGAGCGCCGCGGGCTCGGTGCGTCCGAGAAGCGGGCGAAGCCGGTCAAGGCGTCCAAGGAGCCCAAGGCCGCGAAGGGCGCTCCCGTACGGGACGCCGTCGAGCCGGCGGCCTCCGCGCCCGCCGCGCCCTCACCGGGGCCCGCCGCCGGCCGGAGCGCCCCGGTCACCCCCGCGGATGACTTCTCCGACATCGAAGCGATTCTCAAAAAGCACGGGATCTGACGAACTCCCGCGTAGATCTTGGCGTGTTGAGGGGCGAACGGCGGCGCGCTGCGCCATCATCGCCCCGACATGCTCGACACATCGCAGGGTGAGCCGTCGGTTCCCGCGCCGGTCCCCGTCCCCGTCGCCGAGGAGCCGAGAGGCTGCCTCTTCGCGCTGTCCCAACCGCCCCTGATGATCTTCCTAGCGGTGATCGGAACGCTTCTGCTGCTTGCCGCCGTCCATGATCTCTTCCTGCTCTGAACGTGTCTCCGGGTAGGCGTCGGCCTCCTTGCGCCGCGCCCGGTACGCGGCCACGTGCAGCCGGTTTCCGCAGGTGCGGCTGTCGCAGTAGCGGCGCGAGCGGTTGCGGGAGAGGTCCACGAAGGCGCGCCGGCAGTCAGGGGCCTCGCAGCGGCGCAGCCGCTCCTGCTCGCCCGAGACCACGATGAAGGCCAGCGCCATGCCGCCGTCCGCCGCGAGGTGGTCGCCCACCGAGGCGCCGGGCGCGAAGTAGTGCACGTGCCAGTCGTAGCCGTCGTGGTCGGTCAGCTGTGGGGTGGTGCCCGCCGTGTCCACCAGCTCGTTGATCAGTGCGGCCGCCGCACGGGAGTTCGGAGCCGCGAAGATCTGGGCGAACTTGCCGCGCACCGCCCGGACCCCGGCGAGGTCGCGAGCGCCCAGCTCACCTACGTCGCTGATGGCGTGCTCCTGGACGAAACCGCGCAGCGCGCTGACGTCCGACAGGCCGTCCGGCTGGTCCGGCTCGGCCGCTGTGTTCACCAGCGCGACGACGACGTCGAGCGCGCGACGGGTGTCGTGGGGGATCTGCACGGGGTCTCCCTCAGGGGCCGGGCCTGCGGCGACAGGCTGCTGCCGCCGCTTGCGGGCGACTCTAGCGGGTCCCTCGGAAAGCGCACCGGCGCCGCCCGCGCGGGTGGCTCCCGCAGGGACAGCGCCGACACTGCCGTATGTGGTTGTCCAGCCCGCACCGTCGCCCCGAGTCGGACGGTGTCGAGCGGGAGCGGTTGTAGGCCTGGCTCAGCTTTCGGCCAGGATGTGGGAGAGCTCCTTGTCGAGATCGAAGTGCCGGTGTTCGGTACCGGGTGGAACCGCGGCGTCCGTCCGCTTGAGGAACGACTCGAGTGCCCGCGCGGGTGCTTCGAGCAGTGCTTCTCCCTCCGGTGAGCTCAGGGCGATGCAGACGACGCCCTGACCGTGGCTGCGGGACGGCCACACGCGGACGTCGCCGGTACCGGTGGGCCGGTGGAGGCCCTCCGCGAGGAGGTCGCGGGCGAATACCCATTCGACCGTCTCCTCGGCGCCGGTGTGGAAGGTGGCGTGCACGGCGTAGGGGTCGGCCGTGTCATACCGCAGGCCCGCGGGAACAGGCAGTGAGGACTCGCTCGACACAACGAGGCGCAGGTGCAGCTCGCAGCTGACCGTGGTGTTCATAAGCGCCAGGGCCTTTCGCTCAGTGTGCGCTCGGGGATTCGCACGTCGGCGAAATCGACATGCCACCTACGGTGCCGTTGTAAACCCCTCTGACCGTTTTGCGGACCTCTGGGTCCCTCGGACGGCGGATCCAAACCGACATTCACGTGTGCATCCGGTTCCGGTAGATTCGGGCCTATGAATACGGGGAGTGACCACGAGACCAACGAGTCCGCAGAATCCGTCGAATCCGCCGAGGCGGCCGGGTCCCGCGCGGCGGAAGCGCTGCTCGGTTCCCGGGCGCCGGCGTTCATCAAGGCCCGCCGGAGCCTCCACCTGAGCTGGCAGGTGGGCGTCTTCGTCGTCGGCCTGGCCGTCGTGGTCGCGGGCGTCATCATGCTGCCCCTGCCCGGCCCCGGCTGGCTGGTGATCTTCGGAGGCATGGCGATCTGGGCGACCGAGTTCGTCTGGGCCCAGCTGGTCCTGCGCTGGACCAAGCACAAGGTCTCGGAGGCCGCCAGGAAGGCGCTCGACCCGAAGGTCCGCCGTCGCAACATCATCCTGACCAGCGTCGGCCTCGCCATCGCGGGCGTCCTGATCGGCTTCTACGCGTGGAAGTACGGCTTCGCCATGCCCTGGAACATCAAGGACCAGTGATCGGCCGGGTTCCGCCGGGGACGGTCAAAGAGCACCGCTGACATGCGGTAATGTTTGCGGTGCGTCCGGGCGATTAGCTCAGTGGGAGAGCACTTCGTTCACACCGAAGGGGTCACTGGTTCGAACCCAGTATCGCCCACCCGGACCGAAGGCCCGGAGACTCGATGAGTCTCCGGGCCTTCGGCGTTACCCGAGCCGGCCGAGGGCCGAGCGCAGCCGCCGGGCGTCCCGCAGCCGCTTCTCGTACGTGGCCCCCACCGCGAGCAGCAGCAGGCCCGCCAGGGCCGGCGGCAGCCAGCGGGGGAGGGCGTCGACGACCTGGACCACGTACGGGGCCAGCTCGTGCAGGGCCACCGCCGCGAGGGTCGCGCCGCCCAGTAGGAGCGGCGCCTGGAGCCGGCGGTGCGCGCCCGCCAGGGTCACCGCGAGCGCGGCCGTCCCCAGCAGCAGCGGCCGCAGCCAGTGCCCGTCGCCCCAGGCGGCGAACAGGCTCGGCAGCAGGGTCGCCGCCAGGCCCGGGCCGTACGCCGCCCAGGACGAGGCCGCCGGGTCCTCGCGGCGGCGCAGGAATCCCACCACCAGCGCGGGCAGCGTCACCGGCAGCGTGTACGCCTCCGGCACGTCCACCCCCGCCGACGCCAGCCGGACCCAGGTCGCCGCCACGAACAGGACCCCGGCCGCCCAGCCCAGCGAGCGCCGGTCCGCCCGGACCGCGGCGCCCGCGCAGACCACCCCGGCCAGCGCCATCGTCAGGGCCAGCACCGGCAGGTCCCGCGCGGCGAAGGCCACCGCCAGGAACCCCGCGACGGCCGCCGCGGCCTCCGCCGGGACGCGGACGGCGCCCAGCCGGGGGCCCGCCGCGGCCACCGCCGCCGGCACTGCCAGCACCAGCGGCCCCCACCACCACACCGCGAGGTCCAGCCGCGCGCCCAGCGCCGCCAGCACCGCCGCGGCGTACGCGACGCAGAGCGCCGCCGCCCCGCCGCGGGCCCAGCGCGCGGCGGGCCTGTAGGCCGCTCCAGCCGCGCCGCCCGCGCCCAGCAGCCCCCAGACCGCGAAGGTGGCCGAGCGGCCGTCCAGCGCCCCCACGGACACGCTGACGGCACCGATGACGGCGCACACGCCGGCCGCGATCCCGGCCTCCCGGGCCGGCGACCGCAGCGCGAGGACCCCCGCGGCCCCCGTCACCGCCAGCTGCGCCGCGAACACCGCAGCCGGCGCGAGCCCGAGCACCACCGGGGCCGTGAACGCGCCCGCCCAGGCCAGGACCACCGCCGCGATCGCCGGCTCCGGGCGCGGCAGCACCCGGGTCAGGAACCAGGCCGCCCCCGCCGTGATGAGCAGGGCCACCGGGACGGCCGCGCCCGGTCCGTACGGATCCCGCGGCGGGGTCGTCGCCGCCCACACCTCGCCCAGCACCCCGAGCCGGTCCGCGAGCACCCCGGCGGCCCCCGCCAGGGCGCCCGCCCCCGCCAGGACCGCGATCCCCGCCCCGGCCCGGGCCAGCCCGAGCCGTACGGGCTCCGGGAGCGCGGTGGCCCGTACGGCCGCCAGCAGCGGCAGCGCCACCGTCAGGTACACGACCGCCGCCCAGGCCGGATCCAGCTCCGGCCGGGCCACCCCGCCGAGTGCCGCGACCGCCGCGACCCCGCCGGCCAGGGCGGCCGCCGAGGCCGCGGGGGCGCGCCACGCCGCCGCCACGCCGAGGCCCGCCACCGCGGCCAGCAGGGCCGCCGGAGCCAACGCGTCCGCCGCCGAGGCCGCCGCCACCGACTCCGAGAGCCCGATGAGCGCCGCCCCCGCGCCCAGCGCCACCGCCGGGATCCACGCGGCACGCGAGCGGGACCCCGGCACCAGGACCGCCAGAGCCAGGTCCAGCGCGGCCGTCGCCAGCAGGGCCCAGCCGAGCTCCAGCGGGCCGGCGTCCGAGGCCAGCGCGGCCAGCGGGAGCGGGAGCTGCGCCGTCAGCAGCGCCGCCGGGACCGGGATCCGCAGCGCGGGCAGCTCGGGGGCTCTCCCGCCGGGCCAGGCCGGGCTCGCGCCGCCTGGAGCCGCACCTCGCCGCGTTCTCGTCGGTCGCCGACGCTCCGCGTCGACTCCCTCCTCGGCCTTGCGATGCACGGCGCCAGCCACCGCTCCCTGATCCGGCCTGGCCCAGCGGGAGAGCCCCGGCCCGTACCCGGCCCAGACCGCGGCCAGCACCGCGGCCGCGCCCGCCGCGTACGCGGTGCCGTCGGTCCCCGGCATGCCGACCGCGTGCAGGGCGTAGGCGTCCAGCACCGTCAGCAGCAGCCCCAAGGCCCCGACCGACTCGGCCGTGGACCGCAGGCCCCGGCGCAGAAGCGCCGCGGGGGCGCCCAGGGCCGCGGCCGTGACCGCGGCCAGCACCGCCGAGCGCCCGACGATTCCGAGGGAACCCCAGCTGACCAGGGTGAACGCGAGGGCGGCCACGGCCAGCAGTACGGCGCCCAGGGTCAGGAGCACGTTCTGCGCGCTCGGCGCGGAAGCCTCCTTCGCACGCTCGGGAGCGCGCCCCGGCGCGGACGCGGACCCGGGCGCGGTCGCGGGCGCCGCCCAGAGGATCGGGGCGAGCGGGACCAGCTGCCGCAGCAGCCAATCCCGTCGGCTGAGCAAGTACACGCGCCGGGCGTCGAGTTGCGTCAGCTCGCGATCGATGAGCGCCAGCTCGTCGGCCGGCGGCAGGGGGGTGTTCATGGTCCGGAGTGTGGTGCCCGTCACGGCATCAGCACATGGGTGCGGATACTCATCTCCCGCTGAGTACCCAACGGGCCGAGCCGGCCGCGCATCCGGGTATCCGGCCACCGCGTCGGGAGCGGTTTGAATCAGACCCCATGGCTCTTGTATGGTTCAGACCGTTCCCGGGCGATTAGCTCAGCGGGAGAGCACTTCGTTCACACCGAAGGGGTCACTGGTTCGATCCCAGTATCGCCCACCGGGACAGGCCGGTCCGTCTTATGGCGGACCGGCCTTCCGCATTCCCGGCACCTTTCCGCGGGGCCGCGCCGCTACGCCGCCGCCGGCAGCTCCGGCCGCAGCGGCCAATGCGGATCCACCGCCTCCGGCGTCCCCTGACGCGCGAACCACGCCTGCAGTCCGCGCGCCTGCGCCGCGTGCCACACCGCCTGCAGCGTGTGCAGTTCGCCCGGCGTCAGCCGCTCCAGCCGCGCCGCGAAACGGCGGCCGACCGCCCGTACGAGCTCCAGCGAGGCCAGCGCGTCCGCCGCCGCGTCGTGCGCCCCCTCCAGCTCTATCCCGTAGTGCGCGCACAGATCCGTCAGCGTCCGCCGGCCCTTGCGGTAGCGGTCCAGGTGCTTGTCCAGCACCCGCGGATCCAGCACCGTCAGCGGCCGGTTCTCCAGGTACCGGGCCAGCGACGACGCCCGGTGCCGGCGCAACTCGCGGTCCAGCAGCGTCAGATCGAACGGCGCGTTCATCACCACCACCGGACGGCCCGCCACCAGCTGCTCCCCGAGCGCGCGGGCTATCTCCTCCACCACCGGCGCGGGCCAGCGCCCGTGCCGCTGGAGGTGCTCATCGGTCAGACCGTGCACTTCCGTGGCACCCGGGGGAACCGGGATGCCGGGATTGACCAGCCAGCGCGTGGAGCGGACCCGGCCGCCCGCGCACTCCTGCACGATGAGCGCGGCGGACACGATCCGGTCCTGCTCCACGTCCACCCCGGTCGTCTCCGTGTCGAACGCGGCCAGCGGGCCCTCGTACCAGCGAGTCATGGCGAACTCCTCGTCCCCGAACGGCAGATGGGGCGCACCCGGGCGCCGCCGCCTCGGAGCGTGTCGCCCTTGCCCGAATCCGTGATACCCGGGCTGTTTGCGCTGTACGCCGTTTGCGGGCAGCCGGGTGCGGAGACAACTTCCTTGGGGGACCGCACACCTGATCGGCCGTCACCCCATCCACCACTCCACCCTCATTCGGCAGAGCCCGGAAGGCATGGGGAGCCGGCCATGGCGCTCGCGCAGCCCGAACAGGGCGGGGTGCTGGCGGGGCGGATCGAGCCGCGGACCGACGCGCGGACCGGACCGCTGCGCGGCACACTCGCCACCACCGCCTGCATGGAGACCCTCCAGGTGGGCTACCTGCACGCCGTCGCCGCCGCGGCCGGCTGCTCGCTGTCCCAGCCCTTTCCGGACAACGGCATCGACTGGCACGTCAGTCACGGCGCGCCCGAGCACGTCGTCGACGACGAGGTCACCATCAAGGTGCAGCTGAAGGCGACGTACCAGATACCGCCCAGCCCGGCCGGGCCCACCTTCGCCTTCACCCTCGACAACGAGCACCTGGTGAAACTGGCCCGGACCCCGGTCGCCGTGCACAAGGTCCTGGTCGTGATGCTCGTCCCCAGGGAGCGCGACCAGTGGCTCGCCGCCGGGCACGACCGGCTCGACCTGCGGCACTGCTGCTACTGGACCAACCTCGCCGGACACCCCGTGACCGGCCGGCGCCGGACCACCGTACGGATCCCGACCTCGCGGATCTTCGACGACCGGGCGCTGTGCGAGATCATGACCCGGGTCGGGTCGGGAGGGACACCCTGATGAACTGGCACTCACCGCACCTGGAACCGCTGACGTCCCCGGAGTTCGCCTCCGGAGCCCCCGGCCCCGACCCCGCCCACGTCGATCCGGCGGTACTGGGCGCCCTCCTGCACCGGCACGGCTGGCTGCGGCGCGGCGGGGCCGCCGGACGGTACGGGCGCTGGACCCCGCCCGGCTACGCGGGCACCAGCGTCCTCGTCCCCGAGAGCCGGGCCTTCCCCGACTGCGCGGACCTGCTGGACGAGGCGCTCACCGCGCTCTCGCGCAGCGCCCTGCCGTCGGCGCGGGAGGTGCTGTACGGGCTGAGCGTGCCGAGCGACGAGATCCGCTGGGAGCGGGAGATACCGGAGGGGCCGTACGGGTTCCAGGGCGAGGCCGACTGGACGGTGCAGGAACAGCTGCGCGCGGCCGCCCGGCAGCTGCTCCTGGCCGGGGCCCTGGCGGACCGGGCGCGCGCCGGGTACTACGGGGCGCGGCACCGGGCGCAGGCCGAACGGGCGCTGGACGGGGTGCTGGTGGGGCCGGCGCCGGGCGGCCGGCGGCTGGCGGCGTACGTCCCGGTGGACGGGGGCCGGGGCATCGTGACCCGGCTGCACCACGCGCTGCACGCCACGCGGGAGGCGGTGGACTACCGGCGGGCGACGGGCGGCATGGAGGCCTTCGACGCGGCGGTCGCGGCGGGGGTCAGCCGGGAGCTCGCGGACGCGGTGATCGCGCTGGTGCGGGGGTCGGAGGGGGCGCGGATCGCACTGGCGTGGGCGCCGGCGGCCGGGGTCCCGGCGGGGTGCGCGGCCCGGCCGGAGCCGGTGGAGTTCTCCCCGGGCGATCTCCCGGTGCTGCGGGAGGCCGCCGCCCGCTACACCCGGGACGAGCCCGCGGTCCTGGTCCGGGTCGCGGGCGCGGTGGTCCGGATGCGGCGCTCCGCCCCGGGCGGCGGGGGCACGGTCCGGCTGAGTGTTCTGGCCGGGGCGGAGGTTCCGTCGATCCGCGCGGCGCTGGACGAGGAGGCGTACCGGGTCGCGGTCCACGCCCATCTGGCGGGGCTGCCGATCCGGGTCAGCGGCCGCCTCCAGCGGCGGGGCGGCTTCCGCCGGCTCGCCGATGTCACGGACGTGACCCCCGTGCCGCTCGACGAGGTCGAACGGGACCGCCTGCTGAAGTCGCTGGACGAGGCCCTTGATCCTGCGGATGTGCTGCCGGGCGACGAGTAGGGTGCGGCGCCGTTGCCGGGGCTCTGCCCGGGGCCCGCTCCTCAAACGCCGGAGGGGCTGGATTCAGCGGGGCTGGACCGGAAGGACGCCATGCGCAGGCCCGGGGTGGGGGAGAAGTCCGCGCCGCGGGTGAAGCCCAGGCGCTCGTACAGGGTCACCGCGGGGGCGTTGGCCGCGCCCGTGGTGACCTCGACCGGGCGGTCCGGGAAGAGCTCGGTCAGGGCGTGGCGCAGCAGCAGGGAGGCGATGCCCCGGCGGAACCGGGCCGGGTCCACGCACAGGCGGTCCACGCACACGGAGCCGTCAGGCTCCTCCTCCCAGGCCAGGAACCCGGCGATCCCGCCTCCCTCGGCGACCGCGCCGAGCCATCGGAGCGGCCGCTCCCGCATCTGCGCGAGGCTCTCCCGCAGGGCCGGGATCCCGTCGAAGCCGATCAGCTCCGCCTCCACCGTGTAGGCGGCCCGGCCGATCCGGTGCACGGCGGCCGCGGTGGCGTCGTGGCTCAGGTCCAGCGGGCATATCTGCGGGCTCGGCATAGGGGCCACGCTACGACATCCAGCCTCGCCGGCGTTCGAGGCGGGGGGCCCGGGGCGGAGTCCCAGCGGCGGCGCCGCACTTTCGGCCCCGTGCCGCCGGCCGGTGATGGGCTCGGCCACACCGGGGCCCGGTAACCGTTTCGCGGCGCGGCCACTCGGCTCGGTACGATTCAGGCGCGCAGTGTTCGCTCGCGCACCCCCAGAGTTCAGGAGAGACCGGTGTCAGACGTCCGTGTGATCATCCAACGCGATTCCGAGCGGGACGAGCGCGTGGTGGCCACGGGCACTACGGCGGCGGAGCTCTTCGCCGGCGAGCGCACCATCGTCGCCGCGCGCGTCGTAGGCGAGCTCAAGGACCTCGCCTACGAGGTGAAGGACGGCGAGACCGTCGAGCCGGTGGAGATCTCCTCCGAGGACGGCCTCAACATCCTGCGGCACTCGACCGCGCACGTCATGGCCCAGGCCGTGCAGGAGCTGTTCCCCGAGGCCAAGCTGGGCATCGGCCCGCCGGTCCAGAACGGCTTCTACTACGACTTCGACGTCGCCCGCCCCTTCACCCCCGATGACCTCAAGGCCATCGAGAAGAAGATGCAGGAGATCCAGAAGCGCGGGCAGAAGTTCGCCCGCCGCGTGGTCACCGACGAGGCGGCGCGCGAGGAGCTCGCGGACGAGCCGTACAAGCTGGAGCTCATCGGCATCAAGGGCGCGGCCTCGACCGACGACGGCGCGAACGTCGAGGTGGGCGGCGGCGAGCTGACCATCTACGACAACCTGGACGCCAAGACCGGTGAGCTGTGCTGGAAGGACCTCTGCCGCGGTCCCCACCTGCCCACCACCCGCAACATCCCGGCGTTCAAGCTGATGCGCAACGCGGCCGCCTACTGGCGCGGCAGCGAGAAGAACCCGATGCTCCAGCGCATCTACGGCACCGCGTGGCCCTCGAAGGAGGAGCTGAAGGCCCACCTCGACTTCCTCGCCGAGGCCGAGAAGCGCGACCACCGCAAGCTCGGCAACGAGCTGGACCTCTTCTCCATCCCGGACGAGATCGGCTCCGGCCTGGCCGTCTTCCACCCGCGCGGCGGCATCATCCGCCGCACCATGGAGGACTACTCGCGCCGCCGGCACGAGGAGGAGGGCTACGAGTTCGTCTACTCCCCGCACGCCACCAAGGGCGCCCTCTTCGAGAAGAGCGGCCACCTGGACTGGTACGCGGAGGGCATGTACCCCCCCATGCAGCTCGACGGTGGTACCGACTACTACCTCAAGCCCATGAACTGCCCGATGCACAACCTGATCTTCGACGCGCGCGGCCGCTCGTACCGTGAACTGCCCCTGCGCCTCTTCGAGTTCGGCACCGTGTACCGGTACGAGAAGTCGGGCGTCGTGCACGGCCTGACCCGCGCCCGCGGCTTCACCCAGGACGACGCGCACATCTACTGCACCCGTGAGCAGATGGCCGAGGAGCTCGACCGCACCCTCACCTTCGTGCTGAACCTGCTGCGCGACTACGGTCTGACCGACTTCTACCTGGAGCTGTCCACCAAGGACCCGGAGAAGTTCGTCGGCTCGGACGAGGTCTGGGAGGAGGCCACCGCGGTCCTCCAGCAGGTCGCCGAGAAGCAGGGCCTCCCGCTGACCCCCGACCCGGGCGGCGCGGCCTTCTACGGCCCGAAGATCTCGGTGCAGGCGCGGGACGCGATCGGCCGTACCTGGCAGATGTCGACCGTCCAGCTCGACTTCAACCTGCCGGAGCGGTTCAACCTGGAGTACACCGCGCCGGACGGCTCCCGCCAGCGGCCGGTCATGATCCACCGCGCGCTGTTCGGCTCGATCGAGCGGTTCTTCGCCGTGCTGCTGGAGCACTACGCGGGCGCCATGCCGCCGTGGCTGGCCCCGGTCCAGGCGGTCGGCATCCCGATCGGCGACGGGCACGTGGAGTACCTGCGGGAATTCGCCGCCGAGGCGAAGAAGAAGGGCCTGCGGGTCGAGGTGGACGCCTCCTCCGACCGGATGCAGAAGAAGATCCGCAACCACCAGAAGCTCAAGGTCCCGTTCATGATCATCGTCGGTGACGAGGACATGGCGGCGGGCACCGTCTCCTTCCGCTACCGCGACGGTTCGCAGGAGAACGGCATCGCCAAGGACGAGGCCCTGGCCAAGCTGGTCAAGGTCGTCGAGGACCGCGTCCAGGTCTGAGCGGCGCAACGCGTCAGGACGAGGCCCCCGGGGAGTTTCCGTTCCCCGGGGGCCTCGGGGCACGGGGCCGGCACCGTGGGGCCCTGTCCGCTTTCGCCCCGGCGACACGCCCAGCGGGGGCAAGGTCATATGCTGCATCTCATGACGACTGAGCGGGAGCAGCAGATCGGTGTGGGCACGCAGGACGCGTTCCAGCGTCTGTGGACGCCCCACCGGATGGCCTACATCCAGGGGGAGAACAAGCCGACCGGCCCGGACGCCGGCGACGGCTGTCCCTTCTGCGGGATTCCGGAGATGTCCGACGAGGACGGCCTGGTTGTGGCCCGCGGCAGGCACGTCTACGCCGTGCTGAACCTGTACCCGTACAACGGCGGACACCTGATGGTCGTCCCGTACCGGCACGTCGCCGACTACACCGAGCTCGACGGGCTGGAAACGGCCGAGCTGGCGGACCTCACCAAGCGGGCCATGGTCGCGCTGCGCAAGGCGTCGGGGGCGCACGGCTTCAACATCGGCATGAACCAGGGCGCGGCCGCCGGGGCCGGCATCGCCGCGCACCTGCACCAGCACATCGTGCCCCGCTGGGGCGGGGACACGAACTTCATGCCGGTCGTCGGCCACACCAAGGTTCTCCCGCAACTCCTCGCGGACACCCGTCAGATGCTGGCCGACGCCTGGCCCGTCGACTAGGAGTGCCAGGTGCGGGGGACGGGCCCCCGCACCCGGCACCCGACGGCGCTACGCGTCGTACACGTCCGCCTTGCGGGGCGCGGGCTCCTGGATGACGCCGCTCATGATCGAGGAGCGGTTGGTGAAGCGCTCGGTGTCGCAGCCGTTCTCCTCCAGCACCCGGAACGCGGCCGCGTGCACGGCCCGCAGGACCGGGGTGACCGTGCGCAGGGCGTCGTCCGCCATGAAGCGGTGGCGCCACATCGAACCGGTCCAGACGTGGCGCAGGCCGAAGGGCTCCGGCAGGACCAGCTTGCCGCCGAGGAAGTCGAGGAGCGGCGGGTACCAGGTCAGCGGGGCGCGGGCCGCCACGCGTACCACCTCCATGGTGTCGACCAGCGGCAGCGGGCGCTCCACGGTCTCCCAGAAGCGGATGGACTTGGGGACCTCGACCGTGGGGGGCTTGGACTTCGTGGTGAACAGCCCGTGCACCGGGCCGAGGGCGTGCGCGGTGACGTCGACGCGCAGGGTCTTGTAGAGCACGGTGACGGTCACGAGCATGTTGATGACGAGCTGGCCGTCCCAGAGCGGGTACTGGATGCCCAGGTAGTGCCGGTCGCCGGCGCTGAACTGCTGCTCGTTGCAGATCCGGGTGATCTCGTGCGGCTTCACGAGGAAGGTGTCCACGTCCTCACCGGAGGGCCGGGCGACCTCCGCGGCGCCTTCGCCGATCGGCGTGACGATCCAGTGCTGGATGGCGGCGTGCGGGAAGCCGCCGGTGTGCAGGGGGCCGCGCTCCAGCTTGCGCAGCTCGGTGTCGATCGCGCGTATGACGTCCCAGCTGCGGAACGGGTGGATCTCGGCGCCCTCGTCCTTGGGGGCCAGCTCCTCGGCCATCTGCCAGCTGCCCCAGCGGGTGCCCATCCCGAGGATGCCCTTGGGACCGGCGTAGAAGACGGAGTTGCTCCGGTTCTCGGCGGTGAGCTTGGCGAGGGAGTGGCGCAGGTCCTCGCGGGCCTTCTCGTCGGGGTTGACGGGCACCGCCTCCGGGATCTTGGCGGCCACGCCGTCTCCCGACAGCAGACCGTCCCACCGGGAGCGCAGATCGACGACGGTGGCCTCGCAGAGGCGGCGGGCGAGGAACCAGCCCAGCGCCGGGGCGATGATCATGCCGCGCAGGTAGATGCCGAGGAAGCCCGTGAACGGCAGCCGGAACATCAGCACGGCCGCGACCACGGCGACGCCCACGAGCACCGCGGTGCCCATCCAGGACGCGCGCTTGCCCTCCTTGGCGGTCAGGGTCTTGCGGAGTTGGAACAGGCCCAGCCACAGCAGGAGTCCGGGCAGGAAGAGCACTCCGCAGACCAGCATGATCAGGCGCAGCTTGCGGTCCCGCACCTTGCGGATGCGGGAGGCCGCCAGACAGTGCTCGACGACCGTCTGCGGGTCGGCGCCGAAGGACTGGATGAGCGGTTTGCGGCCCGCGCCGAGGGTGCGGGCCTCCACGGCGCGGCAGAAGGCCTCGCCGAGGCTGGGTTCGAGGAGGGACAGCTTCCCGGCCTTGACCGTCGACTTGTGGTACTCGTTGTCGGCGCCGAGGATCTCCTTCAGCTTGCTGTCCTTGCCGCCGTCGCGGTACGCGGCGGAGGCCAGCGCGTTGGTCGCCGCCGTCTGTCCGCCACCGCCCTGCAGCGGAATCTGCGCGCCGGGCCTGAAGTCGAATCCGTCGTTCGCCACCGCTGCCCCCATCGCTGTGCATCTGTACTTTTGCCGCGCGGAAGAGCCTATCCGGGCAGCTTGCCCCATGGTCATGGGACAGGGAAAGACCGCCCACCGCAAGCTGGTTGGGTGGGCGGTCGCCGAAGCGCTATGTCAACTAGGTTCCCTTCTCCGCCTGTTCGCGAATCTTGTCCGCCAATTGCGGGGGCATGGGCTCGTGGCGGGCGTACGACCGGCTGAACCGGCCCGTGCCGTGCGATACGGAGCGCAGCTCGACGGCGTACCGGCCGATCTCGATCTCGGGAATCTCCGCGCGCACCCTGGTCCGGCCGGGGCCCGCCTGTTCGGTGCCGACGACGCGGCCGCGGCGGCCGGCGAGGTCGCTCATCACGGGGCCGACGTACTCGTCGGGGACGGTGACGTCGAGCTCGGCGACCGGTTCGAGGAGGTGGATGCGGGCCTCGGCGGCGGCTTCGCGCAGGGCGAGGGCGCCGGCCGTCTGGAAGGCGGCGTCGGAGGAGTCCACCGAGTGCGCCTTGCCGTCGAGGAGGGTGACGCGTACGTCGACCAGCGGGTAGCCGGCGGCGACCCCGCGGGCGGCCTGGGCCCGTACGCCCTTCTCCACGGACGGGATGAACTGGCGGGGCACGGAGCCGCCGACGACCTTGTCGACGAACTCGACGCCGCTGCCGGGCGGGAGCGGCTCGACCTCGATCTCGCAGATGGCGTACTGGCCGTGCCCGCCGGACTGCTTGACGTGGCGGCCGCGGCCGGCGGCCCTGGCGCCGAACGTCTCGCGCAGGCTCACCTTGTGGGGGACTGGATCGACCTGGACCCCGTACCGGGTGCGCAGCCGTTCGAGGGCGACGTCCTGGTGGGCCTCGCCGAGGCACCACAGGACGACCTGGTGGGTGTGCGGGTTCTGCTCCAGCCGCATCGTGGGGTCCTCGGCGACGAGCCGGGCCAGGCCCTGGGAGAGCTTGTCCTCGTCCGCCTTGCTGTGGGCCTCGATGGCGAGGGGGAGCAGCGGGTCGGGCATCGGCCAGGGCTCCATGAGGAGCGGCCGGTCCTTGGCCGAGAGGGTGTCGCCGGTCTCGGCGCGGGTGAGTTTGGCCACGCAGGCCAGGTCGCCGGCGATGCACCGGGTGAGGGTGCGCTGCTGTTTGCCGAAGGGTTCGGTCAGGGTGCCGATCTTCTCGTCGAGATCGTGGTCCTCGTGTCCGCGGTCGGTGAGTCCGTGGCCGCTGACGTGCACGGTCTCCTCGGGGTGCAGGGTGCCGGAGAAGACGCGGACCAGGGAGACCCGGCCGACGTACGGGTCGGAGGAGGTCTTGACGACCTCGGCGACCAGTGGCCCGTCGGGATCGCAGCCCACCTCGGCGGGGGCGCGGCCGTCCGGGGCGGTGACGGTGACGGGGGCCCGCTCCAGCGGGGTGGGGAAACCGCCGGTGATCAGTTCGAGGAGTTCCACGGTGCCGAGGCCCTGGCGGGCGCCCTCGGGGGCCGGTGCGGCCATCAGGACGGGGTGGAAGGTGCCGCGGGCCACGGCCCGCTCCAGGTCGTCCACGAGGGTCTTGACGTCGATGTCCTCGCCGCCGAGGTAGCGGTCCATGAGGCCCTCGTCCTCGCTCTCGGCGATGATCCCCTCGATCAGGCGGGAGCGGGCGTCGGAGATGAGGGCGAGCTCGGCGGGGTCCGGATCGCGTTCGACGCGCTCCCCGGAGGTGTAGTCGTAGACGCGCTGCGAGAGCAGGCCGAGGAGGCCGGCCACGGGGGCGTGCCCGTCCGGCCCGACCGGCCCGTGCAGGGGCAGGTAGAGCGGGACGACGGCGTCGGGGTCGTCGGCGCCGAAGATCTCGCCGCAGATTCCGGCCATCTGGGCATAGTCGGCGCGGGCTGCCTCCAAATGGGTGACGACGATGGCCCGGGGCATGCCCACGGCCTCGCATTCGTCCCAGACCATGCGAGTGGCTCCGGAGAGCCCCTCGCCGCCCTCGGCGGCCGAGACGACGAAAAGGGCCGCGTCCGCGGCGCGCAGACCGGCCCTGAGGTCCCCGACGAAGTCGGCGTATCCGGGGGTGTCCAGGATATTGATCTTGATCCCGCCCCATGCGACGGGGACGAGGGAGAGCTGGATGGAACGTTGCCTGCGGTGTTCGATCTCGTCGTAGTCGGAGACGGTCCCGCCGTCCTCGACCCGGCCCGCCCGGTTGACCGCGCCCGCGGTCAGGGCCAGGGCTTCGACCAGGGTGGTCTTACCGGCTCCGCTGTGGCCGACCAGCACGACATTCCGTATGGAGGAGGGGCGGTCGGCCGTCAGTGCCCTGCCGGCGGCCCCGGCTTGGTGTGAGGTGGCTCCCATGATGCTCGTGCCTCCCGGTGGTGGCGGTGAGGAGGATGCCCGGTCCGGAAGAAGTGCGTCCGGAAGTAGTGCGTCCGGAAGAAGTCCTTCCGGAGGAAAAAAGGGGCTCTTCGAGCTTTGCACTGCCGTCACACCCCGTCCATACGTCGTACCGAGCGCTGTCCGGAGGGTGAAGCGGGCACGGCGCGGCGATTGTCCGGCAGCGACCGGTGGGTGCGGGGCGGTACCGGCTCGGGGCGCTGGCTACGATGGGCCAGCCGGTGGCCATGTGGCCGTGCGGCCCAGCGACCCTCTGGGAAGGCCATGCTGAACAAGTACGCGCGTGCATTCTTCACGCGTGTTCTCACGCCATTCGCCGCTTTTCTGCTCCGGCGGGGGGTGAGCCCGGACGCGGTCACCCTGATCGGCACGGCCGGAGTGGTGACGGGAGCGCTGGTCTTCTTCCCCCGGGGAGAGTTCTTCTGGGGCACGATCACCATCACCCTGTTCGTGTTCTCCGACCTGGTGGACGGGAACATGGCCCGCCAGGCCGGCGTCTCCAGCCGGTGGGGCGCGTTCCTCGACTCGACGCTCGACCGGGTCGCGGACTCGGCGATCTTCGGCGGGCTCGCGCTCTGGTACGCGGGCTCCGGGAACGACAACGCCCTCTGCGCGGTGGCGATCTTCTGCCTGGCCAGCGGGCAGGTGGTCTCGTACACCAAGGCGCGAGGAGAATCGATCGGCCTGCCGGTGGCCGTCAACGGGCTCATCGAGCGGGCCGAACGCCTGGTGATCTCGCTGGTCGCGGCCGGCCTGTCCGGACTGGAGACCTTCGGGGCGCCCTCGTGGATCGGGGTGCTGCTGCCGATCGCGCTGTGGGTCGTGGCCGTGGGCTCGCTGGTCACGCTGATCCAGCGGGTGGTCACCGTACGCCGTGAGGCGGCCGAGGCCGACGCGGCCGCCGCCGTCGCCGAGGGCGGGGCCGCCTGATGGCCGGCAGCGCGCGGGAGAAGCTGGTCGACGGCCTGTACGGGCTCGGCTGGGCCGGGGTCAAGAAGCTCCCCGAGCCGGCGGCGGTGGCCCTGGGCCGGCGCATCGCGGACTACACGTGGAAGCGGCGCGGCAAGAGCGTGCTGCGGCTGGAGTCGAACCTCGCCCGGGTGGTGCCGGACGCGACGCCCGAGCGGCTGCGCGAGCTGTCGCGGGCGGGCATGCGCTCGTACATGCGCTACTGGATGGAATCGTTCCGCCTGCCGACGATGGACCGGCGGCGCTTCGGCACGGACGTCGAGATCGCGGACGAGCACATCCTGCGCGAGGCCCTCGCCGCCGGGCGCGGGGCCATAGTCGCCCTGCCGCACCTGGCCAACTGGGACCTCGCCGGGGCCTGGGCCACCGGGCACTTGGGCATCCCGTTCACCACGGTCGCCGAGCGCCTCAAGCCCGAATCGCTGTACGACCGCTTCGTGGCCTACCGGGAGAGCCTGGGCATGGAGGTCCTGCCCCACACCGGCGGCTCCTCCTTCGGCACCCTGGCGCGCCGGCTGCGCTCGGGCGGCCTGATCTGCCTGGTCGCCGACCGGGACCTGTCGGCCTCCGGGGTCCCGGTGGACTTCTTCGGCGCGGCCGCGCGGATGCCGGCCGGGCCGGCGCTGCTCGCGCAGCAGACGGGCGCGGCCCTGCTGCCCGCCACCCTGTACTACGGGGACACGCCGAAGCTGTACGGGCGGATCCACCCCGCCGTGCCGGTGCCGCGGGACGGGACCCGGATCGAGAAGACGGCCGTGATGACGCAGGCCATGGCCGACGTCTTCGCGCGCGGCATCGCCGAGCACCCGCAGGACTGGCACATGCTGCAGCGGCTGTGGCTGGACGACCTGGAGGAGCGCGCGTAGTGAAGATCGGCATCGTGTGCCCCTACTCCTGGGACGTACCGGGCGGGGTCCAGTTCCACATCCGGGACCTCGCGGAGCACCTGATCCGCCTCGGCCACGAGGTGTCGGTGCTGGCCCCGGCGGACGACGAGACCCCGCTGCCCCCGTACGTGGTCTCGGCGGGGCGGGCGGTGCCGGTGCCGTACAACGGCTCGGTGGCCCGGCTGAACTTCGGCTTCCTGTCGGCGGCCCGGGTGCGGCGGTGGCTGCACGACGGGGTGTTCGACGTGATCCACATCCACGAGCCGGCCTCGCCCTCGCTGGGCCTGCTCTCCTGCTGGGCGGCGCAGGGGCCGATCGTCGCCACCTTCCACACCTCGAACCCGCGCTCGCGGGCGATGATCGCGGCGTACCCGATCCTGCAGCCGGCGCTGGAGAAGATCAGCGCGCGGATCGCCGTGAGCGAGTACGCCCGGCGCACGCTGGTCGAGCACCTCGGCGGCGACGCGGTCGTGATCCCCAACGGCGTCGACGTGGACTTCTTCGCCTCCGCCTCGCCGAAGGCGGAGTGGGCCGGGCAGACCCTGGGCTTCATCGGCCGCATCGACGAGCCGAGGAAGGGCCTGCCGGTGCTGATGGCCGCCTTCCCGAAGATCGTGGAAGCCTGCCCGGACGTACGGCTGCTCGTGGCGGGCCGAGGAGACGAGGAGGAAGCGGTGGCCTCCCTCCCGGCTGCCCTGCGCTCCCGCGTCGAATTCCTCGGCATGGTCTCCGACGAGGACAAGGCGCGGCTGCTGCGCAGCGTGGACCTGTACGTCGCGCCCAACACCGGCGGCGAGAGCTTCGGGATCATCCTGGTCGAGGCCCTGTCGGCGGGGGCCGCCGTGCTGGCCTCCGACCTGGACGCGTTCGCGCAGGTCCTGGACCAGGGGGCGGCGGGCGAACTCTTCACGAACGAGGACGCCGACGCGTTGGCCGCCGCCGCCGTACGACTGCTGCGCGACCCGGCCCGCCGCGCGGAACTGAGCGCCCGCGGCTCCGCGCACGTGCGGCGCTTCGACTGGTCGACGGTGGGGGCGGACATCCTGGCCGTCTACGAGACGGTGACGGACGGCGCCGCCGCCGTGGCGACCGACGAACGCGTCCCGTTGCGCACGCGCTGGGGGCTGTCCCGCGACGCGTGACGTCCGGGGCCGGGGCCTGAGGCGCGCGGTGGCGGGTAAAGTCGCGGCCCGTGATCGAAACACTTGTCTGGATCGCCCTGGCGCTCGGCGTCATCGGGGTCTACCTCAGCTGGAGCGCCGGTCGGCTCGACCGGCTGCACACGCGGATGGACGCCGCCCGGGCCGCCCTCGACGCGCAGCTCGTGCGGCGGGCCTCCGTCGTGCTGGAGGTGGCGACCTCCGGGGCGCTGGACCCCGCCTCCTCGCTCGTGCTCTACGAGGCCGCGCACGGCGCCCGCCAGGCCGACGAGGACCACCGCGAGGTCGCCGAGAGCGAGCTCAGCCAGGCGCTGCGCGCGGTGTTCGCCGACGCCGACCAGGTCGAGGTGCTGAAGGCGGCCCCGGGAGGCAAGGAGGCCGCCGAGGAGCTGGCGGCGGCGGTGCGCCGGGTACCGATGGCGCGCAGGTTCCACAACGACGCCGTACGGGCCGCCCGCGCGCTGCGCAGGCACCGCAAGGTCCGCTGGTTCAGACTGGCCGGCCACGCGCCGTTCCCGCTCGCCTTCGAAATGGACGACGAACCCCCCGTGGACCTTGCCGACCGTCCTTAGTTGTACCGAAAGGCCAAGTCGGAAGGAGCCACCGGCTCCTCATTGGCCCTTGCAGTGGACTGCTCGATGACGGTTTGCTCTGCCGAGTACACCCGCAGCACCCGTCTTCCTTCGAGTGAGGTCTACCCGTGAGCACGCTTCCCTCCACCCCGCAGTCCGCTGAGTCCGCGATCGGCACCTCCCGCGTCAAGCGCGGCATGGCCGAGCAGCTCAAGGGCGGTGTGATCATGGACGTGGTCAACGCCGAGCAGGCGAAGATCGCCGAGGACGCCGGCGCCGTGGCCGTCATGGCTCTGGAGCGGGTCCCCGCGGACATCCGCAAGGACGGCGGCGTGGCCCGCATGTCCGACCCGAACATGATCGAAGAGATCATCGAGGCCGTCTCGATCCCGGTCATGGCCAAGTCCCGCATCGGCCACTTCGTCGAGGCCCAGGTCCTGCAGTCCCTCGGCGTCGACTACATCGACGAGTCCGAGGTCCTGACCCCGGCCGACGAGGTCAACCACTCCGACAAGTGGGCGTTCACCACCCCCTTCGTCTGCGGCGCCACCAACCTCGGTGAGGCCCTGCGCCGCATCGCCGAGGGCGCGGCCATGATCCGCTCGAAGGGCGAGGCCGGCACCGGCAACGTCGTCGAGGCCGTCCGCCACCTGCGCCAGATCAAGAACGAGATCGCCCGCCTGCGCGGCTACGACAACAACGAGCTGTACGCCGCCGCCAAGGAGCTGCGCGCCCCGTACGAGCTCGTCAAGGAGGTCGCCGAGCTCGGCAAGCTCCCGGTCGTGCTGTTCTCCGCCGGTGGCGTCGCCACCCCGGCCGACGCCGCCCTGATGCGCCAGCTCGGCGCCGAGGGCGTCTTCGTGGGCTCCGGCATCTTCAAGTCGGGCGACCCGGCCAAGCGCGCCGCCGCCATCGTGAAGGCCACCACCTTCTACGACGACCCGAAGATCATCGCGGACGCTTCCCGCAACCTGGGCGAGGCCATGGTCGGCATCAACTGCGACACCCTCCCCGAGGCCGAGCGCTACGCCAACCGCGGCTGGTAATCACCTCATGACGAACACCCGTACCCCAGTCATCGGTGTCCTGGCTCTCCAGGGCGATGTACGGGAGCACCTGATCGCCCTGGCCTCGGCGGACGCCGTGGCCAGGCCGGTCCGGCGTCCCGAGGAGCTCGCCGAGGTCGACGCCCTGGTGATCCCCGGCGGCGAGTCCACGACCATGTCGAAGCTCGCCGTCCTGTTCGGCATGCTGGAGCCGCTGCGCGAGCGCGTGGCCGCGGGCATGCCCGTGTACGGCACCTGCGCCGGCATGATCATGCTCGCCGAGAAGCTCCTGGACGGCCGTGAGGACCAGGAGACCCTGGGCGGCATCGACATGATCGTCCGCCGTAACGCCTTCGGTCGCCAGAACGAATCCTTCGAGGCGAAGATCGACTTCGTGGGCATAGCGGACGGCCCGGTCGAGGGCGTCTTCATCCGCGCCCCGTGGGTCGAGTCCGTCGGAGGCGCCGCCGAGGTGCTGGCCACGTACGAGGGCCACACGGTCGCCGTGCGCCAGGGCAACGTCCTCGCCACCTCGTTCCACCCCGAACTGACCGGCGACGACCGAGTTCACGCGTACTTCGTCGACATGGTGCGCGCGGGGCTGTAATCAGGTCCCGGTAGGATCGGAGACGAACACTGTTGGTTACGCGAAGGAGACAGGCGGATGTCCGGCCACTCTAAATGGGCTACGACGAAGCACAAGAAGGCCGTGATCGATGCCAAGCGCGGCAAGCTCTTCGCGAAGCTGATCAAGAACATCGAGGTCGCGGCCCGTATGGGCGGCGCCGACATCGACGGCAACCCGACGCTCTTCGACGCCGTTCAGAAGGCCAAGAAGAGCTCGGTCCCGAACAAGAACATCGACTCCGCGGTCAAGCGCGGCGGTGGCCTTGAGGCCGGCGGCGCCGACTACGAGACGATCATGTACGAGGGTTACGGCCCGAACGGTGTCGCGGTGCTCATCGAGTGCCTCACCGACAACCGCAACCGCGCCGCGTCCGACGTACGGGTCGCCATGACCCGCAACGGCGGCTCGATGGCCGACCCCGGCTCGGTCTCGTACCTGTTCAACCGCAAGGGCGTCATCGTGCTCCCCAAGGGCGAACTGTCCGAGGACGACGTCCTGGAGTCGGTGCTCGAAGCCGGTGCCGAAGAGGTCAACGACATCGGTGACAGCTTCGAGGTCATCAGCGAGGCCACCGACCTGGTCGCGGTCCGTACCGCGCTCCAGGAGGCGGGCATCGACTACGACTCGGCCGAGGCCAGCTTCGTCCCCTCGATGCAGGTCGAGCTGGACGAAGAGGGCGCGCGCAAGATCTTCAAGCTGATCGACGCGCTGGAGGACAGCGACGACGTGCAGAACGTCTTCGCCAACTTCGACGTCTCGGACGAGGTCATGGAGAAGGTCGACGCCTGAGCCCCCCTTTGCGGCTAAACCGCCGCCGCTCTCGCGGAGGTGGTTGCTCGCCGTTGTGGTTGCTCAATTGATGGTTGCTGTATTCGGCGGGCCGACAGGAAACACCCTGTCGGCCCGCTGCTTTGTCAGTGGGGCCGGATAACCTGCACGGACACGGACAGACGATCGAAGGCAGGGGGACGGTGTGCGCGTACTCGGGGTGGACCCGGGGCTGACGCGGTGCGGTGTCGGCGTCGTCGAGGGTGTCGCCGGCCGCCCCCTGGCCATGCTCGCGGTGGGGGTCGTACGGACGCCCGCGGACGCCGAGTTGGGCCACCGGCTCGTCGCCATCGAGCAGGGCATCGAGGAATGGCTCGATACGCACCGGCCCGAAGTCGTCGCCGTGGAGCGGGTGTTCAGCCAGCACAACGTCAGCACCGTGATGGGCACCGCCCAGGCGAGCGCTGTCGCCATGCTGTGCGCGGCGCGGCGGGGGATACCGGTCGCGCTGCACACCCCGAGTGAGGTCAAGGCCGCCGTCACCGGCAGCGGCCGCGCCGACAAGGCCCAGGTCGGCGCCATGGTCACCCGGCTGCTGCGACTGGCCGCGCCGCCCAAGCCCGCCGACGCCGCCGACGCCCTCGCCCTCGCCATCTGCCACATCTGGCGGGCCCCCGCCCAGAACCGCCTCCAGCAGGCGGTCGCCCTGCACGCCCCGAAAGGCCGTACCCGATGATCGCCTTCGTGAGCGGCCCGGTCGCCGCGCTCGCCCCCACCCTGGCCGTGATCGAGGTCGGGGGAGTGGGCATGGCCGTGCAGTGCGCGCCGAACACCATCGCCGGCCTGCGGATGGGGGAGACGGCGCGGCTGGCCACGTCCCTGGTCGTACGGGAGGACTCGCTGACGCTGTACGGCTTCGCCGACGACGACGAGCGGCAGGTCTTCGAACTGCTCCAGACCGCGAGCGGGGTCGGACCGAGACTGGCCCAGGCGATGCTCGGGGTGCACAGCCCGGACGCGCTGCGGGTCGCCGTCTCGACGGGGGACGAGAAAGCGCTGATGGCGGTGCCGGGCATCGGGAAGAAGGGCGCGCAGAAGCTCCTGCTGGAGCTGAAGGACAAGCTGGGGGCTCCGCTCGGTTCAAGTGGCCTGGTGGGGGCGCAGCGGGCCGCCGCCGCCGGGCCGGCCCCGTGGACGGAACAGCTCTCCGCGGCCCTGATCGGCCTCGGCTACGCGTCCCGCGAGGCCGATGAGGCGGTGTCGGCGGTGACCCCGCAGGCCGAAGCCGCCATCGCCGCCGGCGGCTCCGCCCCCGTTCCGCAACTCCTGCGCGCCGCCCTCCAGTCCCTGAACCGGACCCGCTGACCCCCCGTGCGGGCCGGCTCCCGGGGCTCCGCCCCAGACCCCACGCCTCAATCGCCGGCGAGGCTAAAAGGCCGGGGCTCCGCCCCGCACCCCGCGCCTCAAACGCCGGCGGGGCTGGATTTGGCTGGCGTCAGCCTGCCAGTGCGCGCAGCGCAATCTCAGCCTCGCCCGGCACACTCCAGCCCCGCCGGCGTTTGAGGCGCTGGGGGCACCTCCCAGCGGTAGCTGGGGGAGGGTTCGGGGGCTGGCCCCCGCAGCGGCGCCGCACAGGACAGACCACCGTGCACACGAGAAGGCAGACTGACAGCGTGAACTGGGACGACGAGACTGACGTGGACGAGAGCGGCGAGCGACTCGTCGCGGCCGCCGCCGACGGGGAGGACACCGCCGTCGAGGCGGCCCTGCGCCCCAAGGACCTCGGCGAGTTCGTCGGCCAGGAGAAGGTCCGCCAGCAGCTGGACCTCGTCCTCAAGGCGGCCCGCCAGCGCGGCGCCACCGCCGACCACGTCCTGCTCTCCGGCGCGCCCGGCCTCGGCAAGACCACCCTGTCCATGATCATCGCCGCCGAGATGGGCGCGCCCATCCGGATCACCTCCGGCCCCGCCATCCAGCACGCCGGCGACCTCGCCGCGATCCTCTCCTCCCTCCAGGAGGGCGAGGTCCTCTTCCTCGACGAGATCCACCGCATGTCCCGGCCCGCCGAGGAGATGCTGTACATGGCCATGGAGGACTTCCGCGTCGACGTCATCGTCGGCAAGGGCCCGGGAGCGACCGCGATCCCCCTGGAGCTGCCGCCCTTCACCCTGGTCGGCGCCACCACCCGCGCCGGCCTGCTCCCGCCGCCCCTGCGCGACCGCTTCGGCTTCACCGGGCACATGGAGTTCTACGCCCCCGAGGAGCTGGAACGCGTCATCCACCGCTCCGCCCGCCTCCTCGACGTCGAGATCGACACCGCCGGCGCCGCCGAGATCGCCGGCCGCTCCCGCGGCACCCCCCGCATCGCCAACCGGCTCCTGCGCCGCGTCCGCGACTACGCCCAGGTCAAGGCCGACGGCGTAATCACGCGCGAGGTGGCCGGAACCGCCCTCCAGGTCTACGAGGTGGACGCGCGCGGGCTCGACCGGCTGGACCGGGCCGTGCTGGAAGCCCTGCTCAAGCTGTTCGGCGGCGGGCCCGTCGGGCTGTCCACCCTCGCCGTGGCCGTGGGTGAGGAGCGGGAGACCGTGGAGGAGGTGGCCGAGCCGTTCCTGGTACGCGAGGGCCTGCTCGCCCGTACCCCCCGGGGCCGGGTGGCGACGCCCGCCGCATGGGCTCACCTGGGGCTCGTCCCGCCGCAGCCCGGCGGCGCCGGCGGATCAACCAGTGGATCAAGCGGACAACGGGGCTTGTTCGGGGCCTGACGGCGCGGAGGTTCGCCCGGTCAGGAACTGCGGTGCCATGCTGGGCGTTGTTCCATCGGTGCGGACTCGCCTAGACTCCGCCGATGCCGACCCTTCAGGTCGGCGTGCCCACCCCCGTAGAAATTGGCCGCCTCCCGTGTGGTCGTGCGAAGGATCTCCGTCCCGTGAACAACCTCAGCTTTTTGCTTCCGTTCATCGTGCTCATCGGGGCGATGTTCCTGATGACCCGCTCCGCCAAGAAGAAGCAGCAGGCGGCCGCGCAGATGCGCGACCAGCTCGCGCCCGGCACCGGCGTCCGCACCATCGGCGGCATGTACGCCACGGTGAAGGAGATCGGCGACGACACGGTCACCCTGGAGGTGGCCCCCGGCGTCCACGCGATCTACGCGAAGAACGCCATCGGCGCGGTCCTCGACGACGATGAGTACAACCGCATCGTCCACGGCGCCCCCGTTGATCTGACGATCGACACGCCGGTCGTCCCGGACGACGCCTCCTCGCTGACCAAGGACGAGGCCGAGACCGAGTCCCCGAAGCTCGACCTGGGCAAGAAGGAGGGCTCCGACAAGGAGGCCGCCGACGAGTCCGAGGGCGACGAGCCGAAGGACGGCAAGGCCGACGGCGAGCCCGGAGCCAAGTAGTACGCGGGCATGGACCGCGGCGGTGCCGGACCGGCAGCCGCCGCGGGCCTGGCAGTGACCCGTTTCTGCGGGGGGCAGGGGTCCCCACCACACATTTCTTGGCCGTCCGCGCGCTGACCCGGTGCAGGATGGTTGGACAGGGAGATACGACAAGGTGGCAGCACCGAAGAAGGGCCGGCGGCCCACGGGGGCTCAGGGGAGGCCGGGGCGCGCCCTGGCCATCATCCTGATCGCGATGGTGGCGCTCACCGCGGGGATGTTCCTCACGAAGCAGACGACCCCCCGGCTCGGCATCGACCTCGCGGGCGGCACGAGCATCACGCTCAAGGCCAAGAGCGAGCCCGGCAAGCCGGACGCGATCAACGAGACCAACATGAACACCGCGGTCGGGATCATCGAGCGCCGTGTCAACGGTCTCGGTGTGACCGAGGCCGAGGTCCAGACGCAGGGCCGCGACCACATCATCGTGAACATCCCCAAGGGGATGAACGAGCAGCAGGCGCGCGAGCAGGTCGGTACCACCGCCCAGCTCTACTTCCGCCCCGTCCTGGCGTTCACCAGCGGTGAGCCGATCGCCCCGGAGCCCTCGCCCAGCGGATCGCCGAGCGGGTCGCCCAGCGCGTCCCCGAGCGGTTCCGGCGCTCCGAAGGCCCAGGACGGCAAGAAGGCCGGCCCGTCCGCCACCCCGTCGTCCAGCGCCACTTCCCAGGGTCGCGCGCTCAGTGAGGCCCTCAAGGCCCCGGGCACCCCCACTCCCTCGCCCAAGGCGAGCGAGTCGAAGAAGGCAGACGACAACAAGGCCCCGTCCCCGTCCGCGACCCCGTCCGCGGACCCGTCGGCCGATGCCGCCGCCTCCGCGCTCCAGGCGAAGTTCGCCGCCCTGGACTGCACGGACGAGAAGCAGCGCGTCGCGGCGAACCAGGGCGTCAAGCCCGAGGACCCGATGGTCGCCTGCGGCCAGCGCGGTGACACCTGGGGCAAGTGGGTGCTCGGCCCGGCCGCCGTCAACGGCCAGGACGTGGACGACGCGAAGGGCCAGATCGACCCGCAGCGCGGTCAGTGGATCGTCACCATGCAGTTCACCGACAAGGGCGCCGACAAGTTCGCCAAGATCACCGGTGAGCTGGCCGGCAAGCAGCCGCCGCAGAACCAGTTCGCGATCGTGCTCGACGGCCAGGTCATCTCCGACCCGTCCGTGAGCCAGGCGCTGACCGGCGGCAACGCCGAGATCTCCGGCGGCTTCACCCAGCAGTCCGCGCAGGACCTGGGCAACATGCTCTCGTACGGCGCCCTGCCGCTCTCCTTCAGCGAGGACAGCGTCACGACCGTCACCGCCGCGCTCGGCGGTGAGCAGCTGAAGGCCGGCCTGATCGCCGGCGCGATCGGTCTGCTCCTCGTCGTGATCTACCTGCTCGTGTACTACCGCGGTCTGGCGTTCATCGCGATCGTCTCGCTGCTGGTGTCCGCGATCCTCACGTACGCGATCATGGCGCTGCTCGGCAAGGGCATCGGCTTCGCGCTGAACCTGCCGGCCGTCTGCGGCGCGATCGTCGCCATCGGCATCACGGCCGACTCGTTCATCGTGTACTTCGAGCGCATCCGCGACGAGATCCGCGAGGGCCGCACCCTGCGTCCGGCCGTGGAGCGGGCCTGGCCGCGCGCCCGGCGCACCATCCTGGTGTCCGACTTCGTGTCGTTCCTGGCCGCCGCGGTGCTGTTCATCGTGACCGTCGGCAAGGTGCAGGGCTTCGCCTTCACCCTGGGTCTGACCACCATCCTCGACGTGGTCGTGGTGTTCCTCTTCACCAAGCCGGTCATGACGCTGGTGGCCCGTACGAAGTTCTTCTCCAGCGGTGGCCCGTGGTCCGGGCTGGACCCGAAGCGGCTTGGCGCGAAGCCGCCGCTGCGCCGGTCCCGCCGCACCGGTTCCGGTACCGTCTCCGCTCCCGTCGACGTAAAGGAGGCGTGAGAGATGTCGAAGCTGGGAGATCTCGGCGCCAAGCTGTACCGCGGTGAGGTCGGCTACGACTTCGTCGGCAAGCGCTTTCTCTGGTACGGCGTTTCCATCCTGATCACCATCACGGCGATCGTGGCCCTGGCCGTTCAGGGCCTCAACATGGGCATCGAGTTCAAGGGCGGTGCCGTCTTCACGACCCCGAAGACGGCCGTCTCCGTCGCTCAGGCGACCGAGGACGCGGAGAAGGCCTCGGGCCACGACGCGATCGTCCAGGAGCTCGGCACCGGCGGCCTGCGCATCCAGATCTCGGGTCTGGACACCGAGTCCGCCGCCGATGTGAAGAAGCAGCTGGCCGGCGACCTCAAGGTCGCGCAGCAGGACATCAACGCGGACCTGGTCGGCCCCAGCTGGGGCGAGCAGATCGCGAACAAGGCCTGGACCGGCCTCGGCATCTTCATGATCCTCGTCGTGATCTACCTCGCCATCGCCTTCGAGTGGCGGATGGCGGTCGCGGCGCTCATCGCCCTGATCCACGACCTCACGATCACCGTCGGCGTGTACGCGCTGGTCGGCTTCGAGGTCACCCCGGGCACCGTGATCGGTCTGCTGACCATCCTCGGTTACTCCCTCTACGACACCGTCGTCGTCTTCGACGGTCTGAAGGAGGGGTCGAAGGACATCACCAAGCAGACCCGCTACACCTTCAGCGAGGTCGCCAACCGCAGCATCAACGGGACCCTGGTCCGCTCGATCAACACCACCGTCGTGGCGCTCCTCCCGGTCGCGGCCCTGCTGTTCATCGGTGGCGGCTTCCTGGGCGCGGGCATGCTCAACGACATCTCGCTGTCGCTGTTCGTCGGCCTCGCGGCCGGTGCGTACTCCTCGATCTTCATCGCGACCCCGCTGGTCGTGGACCTGAAGGAGCGCGAGCCGGGCATGAAGGCGCTGCGCAAGCGGGTGCTCGCGAAGCGGGCGGCCGCGGCCGCGAAGGGCGAGTCGGCCGACGAGGACTACGAGGGCGACCCCGGGTCGGCTCCGCAGGTCGTCGCGCAGGCGCAGGGACGTGCGGGGCGGCGGCGGTGAGCGTGATCTCGCCGGAGGCGCGGGAGCTGCTGCTCGGCCGCATCAAGGACGTCCCGGACTACCCGAAGCCGGGGGTGATGTTCAAGGACATCACCCCGCTGCTGGCGGACCCGAAGGCGTTCGCCGCGCTGACGGACGCGCTGGTGGAACTGGCCGGCCGGTACGGCGCGACGAAGATCGTCGGGCTGGAGGCGCGGGGGTTCATCCTGGCGGCTCCGGTGGCGGTGCAGGCGGGCATCGGCTTCGTGCCGGTGCGCAAGGCCGGCAAGCTGCCGGGGGCGACGCTGGCGCAGGTGTACGAGCTGGAGTACGGGACCGCGGAGATCGAGGTCCACGCGGAGGATCTGTCGGTCGGTGACCGGGTCATGGTCATCGACGACGTCCTGGCCACGGGCGGTACCGCCGAAGCGTCGCTGGAGCTGATCCGGCGGGCCGGGGCGGAGGTCGCCGGGGTGGCGGTCCTGATGGAACTGTCGTTCCTACCCGGGCGGGCGAAGCTGACCGGCGCGCTGGGCGGGGCCCCGTTGGACGCGCTGATCGTGGTCTGACCTCTGCTGTGCGAAGCGGCGGGTATCCGGGACATCCCGGGTGCCCGCCGTTTGCGTGTGCCGCGCCGCTTCCGGGGGCCAGCCCCCGGACCCCCGCGCCTCAAACGCCGGCGAGGCTGGATCTTTCAGCCTCGCCGGCGTTTGAGGCGCGGGGTCTGGGGCGGAGCC
>NZ_JALGRF010000006.1 GCF_022815725.1 Streptomyces sp. APSN-46.1 | reverse complement strand
GTGCCCCCCCCGCCCCCCCCCCGCTCATGCCCCCCCCCCGGCCCAAAAAAATCTTCCCCGCCCGCACAACCCCCCACCCCGTCCCCGTCCCCGGCCCACCCCCGCCCGGAGCACAGGTATTACCCCGCCCGCCATGGGCAACGGCCCCACCCCCACCGCCCCGGCCAGGGGAGGGGCAGGGGCCCCGCCCACCCGCACCGCCCGGCCAGGGCAGGGCAGGGGCAGCCGCCCCGCCCCACCCCCACCGCCCGGCTAGGGCATCGGCAAGGTTGATACCAGTGCCCCCAGCGTCAGCCCCCACGCGCTCTCCGCCGGGGTCCCGTACCCCACCACCAGCGCGTCCCGGACCGGCATGTCCGATTCCGGGTGGCGGTACCAGGTCAGGCCCATCAGGGCCAGGTCGTGCCAGGCCGCCGCCTGGACCAGCGCCTGCTCCGTCCCGGCCGGCAGCTCCAGCACCGCGTGCAGCCCCGCCGCGATCCCCGACACCACCACCCGGTCCCCCACCGCCGCCACCAGCTCCTCGCGCCGCCGGAAGTACCGCTGCCGCATCCCCCGCACATGCCGGTCGTACGCCCCCGACCTGATGAACTCGGCCAGCGTCAGCTGGTCCACCGCGCTGGAGGTCCAGTCGGCCCGGCCCTTCTGCTCCAGCACCTCGTCCAGCAGCCCCGGCGGAACCACCATCCACCCCATCCGCAACCCCGGCGCCAACGCCTTGCTGGCCGTGCCCAGGTACACCACCCGGTCCGGGTCCAGCCCCTGCAACGCCCCGACCTGCTGCCGGTCGTAGCGGAACTCCCCGTCGTAGTCGTCCTCCAGGATCAGCCCGCCCGTGCTCCGGGCCCAGTCCACCGCCGCCGCCCGCCGCGCGGGCGTCAGCGCGGCGCCCGTCGGGAACTGGTGCGCAGGCGTGAGCAGCACCGCCCCGGCAGAGCCAGAGCCAGAGCCAAGGCCCGGCAGCGACTCCGTCCGCGCCCCCGCCCCGTCCACACCCAACGGCCGCGTCCGCAGCCCCGCCCCCGCCAGCACCTTCCGGTGCACGTCCAGCCCGTACCCCTCGACCGCCACCTCCCGCACCCGCCGCGCCCGCAGCACCCCCGCCATCAGCCTCAGCCCGTGAACGAACCCCGCGCACAGAACGATCCGCTCCGGATCCGCGTACACCCCGCGCACCCGCGCCAGGTACTCGGCGAGCGCCTCCCGCAGCTCCACCCGCCCGCGCCCGTCCGCCCCGTACCCGAAGGCGTCGTTCGGCGCGTCCGTCAGCGCCCGCCGCGCCGCCGCCAGCCAGGCCGCGCGCGGGAAGCCGCTCAGGTCCGGGGTGCCGGGCACCAGGCTGTACGAGGGACCCCGCCGCGCCGGACGGCGTACCGGCCCGGCGGCGGCCGCCTTCCGCGGCCGGGCCCGTTCGGCGACCCGGGTTCCCGAGCCCTGGCGGGCCGTCAGCCAGCCCTCGGCGACGAGCTCGGCGTACGCCTCCGCGACCGTGTTCCGCGCGATCCCGAGATCCCCCGCGAGCGACCGCGAGGACGGCAGCCGGGTACCCGCCGCCAGCCGCCCGCTGCGCGCGGCCTCGCGCAGCGCCTCCACGAGCCCGGCCCGCAGGCCGCGCCCCGCGGAAAGATCGAGATGCAGGTCAGCGCCGAAAGTGGCCCAGGATTCCGTCATGGATATGGACCATATCGCCGGTCTTTTCCTCCGTACCGTTGAGTACATGACGACGACGAACGAAGTACCCGCGTACGCCCCCGAACGACCCGCCCGGATGCACTGGCACCAGCTCGCCCCCGCGGTCTACAAGGCGATGGTGGCGCTGGAGATCGCGGCGCGGAAGGGCCTCGACCCGACCCTGGCGGAACTGGTCAAGATCCGCGCCTCGCAGGTCAACCACTGCGCCTTCTGCCTGGACATGCACACCAAGGACGCCATCGCCGCGGGCGAGAGCGTCGAGCGGATCGTGCAGCTCGGCGCCTGGGAGGAGTCCCGGCACTTCTACACCGAGAAGGAGCTGGCGGCCCTCGAATTCACCGAGGCCATCACCCTCCTGACGGAGGGTTTCGTACCCGACGAGGTCTACGAGAAGGCCGCCAAGCACTTCGAGGAGGCCGAACTGGCCCAGCTGATCGCCCTCATCACGGCGATCAACGCGTGGAACCGGTTCGCCGTCACCACCCGATCGGTCCCCGGGCACTACACCCCGGGCATGTTCAAGTACTGACCCCTGACCCAGCCGGGCCAGCCGACCAGCCGGGTCAGCCGACCGGCGGGGTCAGCCGACCGGCCGGAACGCCTCCAGCGCCGCCGCGTGGTGGTCCTGCGTGACCTGCCACTCGGCGGCCGGGCCGGCGGCCAGCACCGCCCACTTGGTGCCGTCCGCCGCGAAGGAGACCCGTTCGACACCGCGCCGACGGCCGTGCGACTCGGCGCTGTCGTACTCGTAGACGAGTTCCGCCGCCCCGTCGCCGCCGGAGACCGTGCCGACGCGGATCTCCTCGTAGCCCGAGGTCCGGGCCCGCAGGTCGCTGGAGGCGCCCTTGACGGCGTCGAGCGGGCTGAGCTCCGGCTCCGACACGCGGAAGATCTGGATCAGCGCGGTCCGGTCGGCCGAGCGGTAGAAGACCCCGGCCCCGCCCTCCTCCCGGGCCCAGCCCGCCGGGACGGCGATGGTGAAGCCCGCCGGGTCCTGCTTGGTCTCGTGGACCCCCGCCCCCGTCCCCTCCCCGGCCCCGGTGCCGGTCGGGCTCGGAATCTGACTCGGGCTGACGCCGGGCGACGGGGAGCCGGCGGCGGTGGGCGACTCCGTCCCGGAGGGCTCCCCGGCGGACGAAGACGGCGCCCCCGAGGCCACCGTCCCGTTCTTCTCCCCCGCCCGGTCCGCGTCGCCCGTGTCGCGGGCCAGGAACCACACCGCCCCGGCGCCGATCGCGACGGAGGCAACCGCGATGCCCGCCGTCGCCGGAGTCAGCCACCGGCCGCGCGACCCGCCGGCGGGTGCGGAGCCCGGTGGTACGGGCGGCAGGTGCGCGGGGTTCGTGACGTAGGGCGGCTGCTGCGCGGCGTACGGCGGCACCGGCGCGGTCGGCGCCTCGTACGGAGGCGGCGGAGGCGGCGGAGGCGGAGGCGGAGCAGGCGACCCCGAGCCCGACCCGAGCGGGTCGTACACCGGCGGCGCACTCGGCGGAGCCGGCGGCGGCCCCGCCGGGGTCTGGTCCACCACCCAGCGCTGCGCCTGCGCGTCCCAGCGGGGTTCGCCGGAAGGTGCCGGTGACACGGGTCAGCCCCCCAGCGAGGCGAGCAGCCCGGCCAGGGCGGTGGCCGCGCTCACCGACTCCACCAGCGGGGCCCACCGCTCCAGGGCGGTGCGCAGCCGGTTGACCAGACCGGGTCTGATCGCCTCCGCGCCCTCCAGGTCCTCCGCGACCCCGTCCAACGCGGCGTCGAGCGCGGACCGGTCGGTGCCGCGGGGCAGCCGGACGAGGGCCGCGCGCAGGTCGAGCACCGCCTCCAGCAGTTCCTGGACGCCGGGCGCGGGTGCCCCCGTACCGCCGTGGTGGACGGTGTTGGTGTGGTTGGTGCCGCCGATGCTGAAGGCGCTCCCGTGAATGTCGCCAAGCTGCACCGAGGGCTCCTGACCGCTCTCACTACCTGCCACTGCCACTCCCCCTGTGTGTCCTGTTGTGATGGCCGGTGCCGCCGACGCTGAATGCGCTGTCGTGCACCGACTGGATGAATACTCCACCCTCTGCGACGTGGACGGCGCGCCGCGCGAACTCCTCGGTGTACCACCCGGCTTCGTGCAGAGCCGCCGTGACCCCGCCGACGACCCGGTCCTGGATCGTCTTCAGGTACCGGTCGAGGTCCATGAGGTGGAACAGCGAGCCGGCGTCCTGCGAGGCGAGCTCGCGCACCGACAGGCCGGGCCCTTCCGGGCGGGCGCCGCCGTGGCCGCCGGTGACGATCCGCCACCAGCTGGCAAGGCCGCGGGCCAGGGTGGCGACGGACGTCGCGAACGATCCCGGCGTGTGCCGCAAGGCCCAGACGGCCTTCCCGAACCAATTGTTGTTGAGGTAGCGCTGGGCGGTGGCGTCCGCGTTGTGGAAGAGGGTGTGGACGGGCAGCAGCACGTGCGGCGCCACCTCCAGCATCATCATCCGGCCCTGTGTGTGGACCCGTACGAAGACGGTAACGACGAGGTTCTCGTCCCAGCCGCCGACCCGGATGCGCAGGAAGTGCCGACGGCGCTCGCCGCCCTCCTCGATGGCTTCGGCCCGCTGCTCGGCGAACTGCTGCTGCACGAGGTGGGCGGCGTCCCGGTGCGGAAGGCCGCCGGCCGGAAGGAACACGCACTCGTCGATGACGAGTTCGCGCAGCCGGTCCAGTACGGCCGCCTCGGCCTGCGGGGAGCCGTGCGGGGAGGGCACCCGCAGGGCCTGGAGCAGCGGCACGATCCGCTCCACGATGTGGGCGTTGGTGACGGGCGTGGGCTTGCGGTCGGAACCGAGGTCCTCGCGCGGACGCAGCTCGACCGACAGGTGCCAGGGCCGGTACGGCTCCCCCGCCCCGCTGAACGGGTCGTTGATGTTGTACATGATCAGCGGCGCGTGCTGCTCGTTGCGGATCCGCTGCCGGATCCGCGCGAACCGCACCCCCTGCGCCGTCTCGGCGGGGTCGGCGGCCGGGTCGGCGTACCGGTGCGGGGAGAGGTCCTGGGCGATGACGCGCGCGACATGGCCGCGCTGCAGCCCGACGACTGTCACCAGGGCGGCGAACGTCCCCCACAGGACCGCCGCTTCCGCCGCGCCGCCGGTGGAGGAGCCGAGGGCGAGGCCCGCGCCGAAGGCGGGCAGGTCGCCGAAGCTGCCGCCGAGGGCCAGTCCGAAGCCGACCACCACCACGACCAGCAGCGCGAGCATCCACCAGGCGTAGATCCGTACCACCAAGCCCAGGAAGCGCAGCAGCCCGAGGTCCCGCGCCCGGAGCCAGTCGGCGAGGCTGAGGAGGAGGAACGGGACCAGCAGGCCCGCCAGGGCGCCGCTGGTGAGCAGGCTCCCTACGAACCAGGCCCCGAGCACCCCGGCCGCCCAGCCGAGTTCGGTGCGGCGGGCGCGGAGCGCGTGGGCGAGGACGCGCGCGGCGTCGAAGCCGTAGGAGGGCGCGACCACGCGCTCCTCGTGCACGTACAGCTCGTCGATCACCCGATCGCGGTACCCGGCGTCGAGGTAGGTGCCCGCACACAGGAAGCGGCCCGCCTCGCTGACGGAAGGGTGCACCGGGGGGCGGCCGGCGCGGGGGTCGCCCCCACCGCCGGCGGTGGGCTGGTGGGGAATCGGGATGTCGGTCACCGGCTGACCTTATGTACCGCTTACATCCAGCGACAGGTCATTTCACGCCAAAGCGCCCCGGTCGTGTTTGACCGGGGCGCAAGGGTGTTCGTACTACGGATCGAATCGAATCTGCTCCGATCAGATGAGATCTGATCAGATCAGGCCGAGCGCGCGGACCGCGTCGCGCTCCTCGACGAGCTCCGCCACGGAGGCGTCGATGCGCGTACGGGAGAACTCGTTGATGTCCAGGCCCTGGACGATCTCGTACTTGCCGTCCTTGGTGGTGACGGGGAAGGAGGAGATGATGCCCTGCGGGACGCCGTAGGAGCCGTCCGACGGGATGCCCATCGAGGTCCAGTCGCCCGCGGCGGTGCCGTTGACCCAGGTGTGCACGTGGTCGATGGCGGCGTTGGCGGCCGAGGCGGCCGAGGACGCGCCACGGGCCTCGATGATCGCGGCGCCGCGCTTGGCGACGGTCGGGATGAAGGTGTCGGCGAGCCACAGCTCGTCGTTCACGACCTCGGCGGCGTTCTTGCCGGCGATCTCCGCGTGGAAGACGTCCGGGTACTGGGTCGCCGAGTGGTTGCCCCAGATGGTGAGGCGCTTGATGTCGGTGACGTCGGCGCCGGTCTTCTTGGCGAGCTGCGAGATCGCGCGGTTGTGGTCCAGGCGGGTCATCGCGGTGAAGCGCTCGGCCGGTACGTCCGGGGCGGCGGCCTGCGCGATGAGCGCGTTGGTGTTGGCCGGGTTGCCCACGACCAGGACCTTGATGTCGTCCGCGGCGTGGTCGTTGATCGCCTTGCCCTGCGGCTTGAAGATGCCGCCGTTGGCCTGGAGCAGGTCACCGCGCTCCATGCCCTTGGTTCGCGGGCGGGCGCCCACGAGCAGCGCGACGTTGGCGCCGGCGAAGCCCTGGTTCGGGTCGTCGAAGATGTCGATGCCCTTGAGCAGCGGGAAGGCGCAGTCGTCGAGCTCCATGGCGGTGCCCTCAGCGGCCTTCATGCCCTGGGGGATCTCCAGAAGACGGAGCTTGACCGGCACGTCCGCGCCGAGCAGGTGACCGGACGCGATGCGGAAGAGCAGCGCGTAGCCGATCTGGCCGGCGGCGCCGGTGACGGTGACATTCACGGGAGTGCGGGTCATGGCCTTCTCCGTTAGACAGCTGGTGGTGGGGCGGTCCCTGCCCCATGTGCTGGAGGACGCCGCTTCCCATTAAGTCTTGACGTGAAGAGACATCCGCGGTCAGGCTATCCGACCCCGGACCGGGCCAACCCCCGGGTCCTTGTGGCGCGTGGCACATGTCGGCCGGGAGTTCGAAGGCGGCGAGGGGTGTAGACCCCTCATGCGGTCAGCTCATGCGGTCAGCTCATGCGCTCAGCGGACGGTGAACCTGACCGCCGTCTCCAGGAACGGGATCTCCAGCCACGGCCTGGGCTCCATGACCAGCGCGAGCAGCGTGATCGCCACGCCCAGCAGCCCGTACGTGGCCATGTCCGTGAAGCGGGAGCGCACCGCGAGCATGCCCACCGAGGGCAGGACGCGGCGCAGCACGGCCGCCGCGATCAGCGCGACGCCGATCACGAGGCAGCCGGCCCGGGGGTGGCCCATCGCCGTGAACAGCAGCCCGGCGGCGGTCGCCGCGAGCACGCTGAGCATCGGCCACTGACGGGCCGGCGCGGGCGCGTCGCGGGGGGCGGCGCGGCCGCCGCCCTCGGGCCGGGCGGTGTCCCGGGTGACGGAGGGGAAGCGCCGGGACGTACGGGGTTCGGGGCCGGGGGCCGCCGGATCCGGCGCCGCCTCGGCCGCGGACCGCGCCGGGGATTCCGGCGCCGCTGCCTTCACCGCGTTCGCCGCCGCGTTCACCGGCTTCGCCGTCTGCTGCGCCATCTCCTCGGCGCCGTCGCGTTCAGCTTCCACTGGTCGTCGCCCGTTCGGCCGCCTCGACGACGTTGACCAGCAGCTGCGCCCGGGTCATCGGGCCGACACCGCCCGGGTTCGGGGAGATCCAGGCGGCCACCTCGGCGACACCCGGGTGGACGTCGCCGACGATCTTCCCGTTCTCGTCGCGGCTGACGCCCACGTCGAGCACGGCCGCGCCGGGCTTCACGTCCTCCGGCTTGACCAGGTGCGGGACACCGGCCGCGGCGACGATGATGTCCGCCTGGCGCAGCAGCCCGGAGAGGTCGCGCGTACCGGTGTGGCAGAGCGTGACGGTGGCGTTCTCGGACTTGCGGGTCAGCAGGAGCCCGATGGAGCGGCCCACGGTGATGCCGCGGCCGAGGACGACGACGTGCGCGCCGTTGATCTCGACCCCGTGGTGGCGGAGCAGCTGCACGATCCCGAACGGGGTGCAGGGCAGCGGACCCGGCTCGTTCAGCACCAGCCGCCCGAGCGACATGGGGTGCAGGCCGTCGGCGTCCTTCTCAGGGGCCATCAGCTCCAGCACCCGGTTGGTGTCGACGCCCTTGGGGAGCGGGAGTTGGACGATGTAGCCGGTGCAGTCCGGGTTCGCGTTGAGCTCCCGTACGACCGCCTCGATGTCCTCCTGAGAGGCGGTGGCGGGCAGTTCGCGCTGGATGGAGGCGATCCCGACCTCGGCGCAGTCCTTGTGTTTGCCGTTGACGTACCAGCGACTGCCCGGATCGTCACCGACCAGCAGGGTGCCGAGGCCGGGGGTGACACCCCGGGCCTTGAGCGCCGCCACGCGGGCGGTCAGTTCGGACTTGATCGCGGCTGCCGTGGCCTTGCCATCGAGAATCTGGGCGGTCATGCTCCCATCCTCCCGGATGGGGCGGCCCCGGTTCCAGTCGCGTCACCTCGCGGGGCTCGATGATCATTGCGCTTGTACAACACGTGACCGTCCGTGTGCGGATCAGCTGGACAAGCGCCGCGCGCGCCGATCACTATGGCGGATCAAGAGTGCCGCGGGCGGTGCCGGGGGGCGGACCGCCAGGCCGCAGTGTCACCTCCGTGCCGTGCCGTGCGTCCCCGCACTTCCTCGGAGGAACACCCCAGATGAGCTTCGGCCAACCGAACCCGTACGGGCAGCAGCAGGGCCAGCCCGGCTACGGCTACCCGCCGCAGGCCCCGCAGGCCCCGCAGGGCATCCCGCCGCAGGGTGGCTACGCCTACCCGCAGCAGCAGATGCCGCAGGCCTACCCGGGGTACCCCGGCGGCCCCGGTGTCGGCGGTTACCTGGGCGTACCGATGCGGATGCCGGGTCTGATGAAGACCGCGCGCGTCCTGTTGTTCATCATCGGCGGGTTCCAGCTGATCGGCGCCGCGCTGTTCATCGTCTTCGGTGCCGCGCTCGGCAGCTCCCTGGACAACAGCCGCGTCACGACGGTGATGAGCGCCGGCGTCATGGTCGCGGGCGTCTTCCTCGCCGTCGTCGCTCTCGTGGCCATCCTCCTGGCCGCCCGGCTGGGCAAGGGCGCCACCCCGGTGCGCGTCTTCACGATCATCTACGGCGCCCTCGGGATCCTGGGCAGCCTCGGCAACCTGGTCACCGTGTTCTCCGCCTCCTCGGCGGCCCACGAGGCGTCGGGGCCGGCCATGGTCGTCGGCATCGTCCCGTGCGCCATCGGCCTCACCGTCAGCGGCATCATCTTCGGCTCGATGGTGACCGGCGCCGCGACCGCCTGGTTCAAGCGCCCGCGCTACTGACCTCGTAGGCACATAGGCACATACGGCGAAGGCCGCGTCCCGCACTGCTGCGGAACGCGGCCTTCGCCGTTTGTCGCCGGACTGCCGGGGCTCAGTGGAAGAAGTGCCGGGTCCCGGTGAAGTACATGGTCACGCCCGCCGCCTTCGCGGCCTCGACGACCTGCTCGTCACGGACGGAGCCACCCGGCTGGACCACGGCCTTGATACCGGCGGCGGTCAGGATCTCCAGCCCGTCCGGGAAGGGGAAGAACGCGTCGGACGCGGCGTACGAGCCCTGCGCGCGCTCGGCGCCCGCCCGCTCGACGGCGAGCTTCGCCGAGTCGACGCGGTTGACCTGGCCCATGCCGACACCCACCGAGGCACCGCCCTTGGCGAGCAGGATCGCGTTGGACTTCACGGCCCGGCAGGCCTTCCACGCGAACGCGAGCTCGGCGAGCTGCTCCGGGGAGAGCGCGTCGCCAGTGGCCAGGGTCCAGTTGGCCGGGTCGTCGCCCTCCGCCTGGAAGACGTCCGACTGCTGAAGCAGCACGCCACCCGAGACCGGCTTGAGGTCGCCCGGCTGGTGCGGGTGCCCGTCCACCTTCAGGACGCGGATGTTCTTCTTCTTGGCCAGGATCTCGACCGCGCCGGCCTCGTAGCCGGGGGCGGCGATGACCTCGGTGAAGATCTCCGCGACCTGCTCGGCGAGCTCGACGGTCACCGGGCGGTTGACGGCGATGACGCCGCCGAAGGCCGACAGCGGGTCGCAGGCGTGCGCCTTGCGGTGCGCCTCGGCGACGTCGTCACCGATGGCGATCCCGCACGGGTTGGCGTGCTTGATGATCGCGACGCAGGGCTCTTCGTGGTCGTAGGCGGCGCGGCGCGCGGCCTCGGTGTCCACGTAGTTGTTGAAGGACATCTCCTTGCCGTGCAGCTGCTCGGCGTTGGCGAGCCCGCCCGGCTGCCCGTCGGTGTAGAGCGCGGCGGCCTGGTGCGGGTTCTCGCCGTAGCGGAGGGTGGACTTGCGCTCCCAGGCGCCGGCCAGGAACTCGGGCAGCACGGCCTCCGGCTCCGGGGCGTACGTGTCGGTGAACCAGGAGGCCACGGCGACGTCGTACGCGGCGGTGTGTTGGAAGGCCTCGGCCGCGAGCCGCTTGCGGGCGGCGAGGTCGAAGCCGCCGCCCTGGGCCGCGGCGAGCACGTCGGCGTAGCGGTCGGGGCTGGTGACGACCGCGACGGAGGGGTGGTTCTTGGCGGCGGCGCGGACCATCGACGGACCGCCGATGTCGATCTGCTCGACGCACTCGTCCGAGGTGGCGCCGGAGGCGACGGTCGCGCGGAACGGGTAGAGGTTGACGATCACCAGGTCGAAGGGCTCGACGCCCAGCTCGGCGAGCTGGCGCCGGTGGTCCTCCAGGCGCAGGTCGGCGAGGATGCCGGCGTGCACGCGCGGGTGCAGGGTCTTGACGCGGCCGTCCAGGCACTCGGGGAAGCCGGTCAGCTCCTCCACCTTGGTGACGGGCACGCCGGCCGCGGCGATCTTGGAGGCGGTGGAGCCGGTGGAGACGAGCGCGACGCCCGCCTCGTGCAGGCCGCGGGCCAGCTCTTCCAGTCCCGTCTTGTCGTAGACGCTGACGAGCGCACGCCGAATCGGCCGCTGGGTCGTGGTCGGGTCGTTGCTCTCTACGCTCTCTACGGCGGTCACTGGATTGTTACCTTTCGTCCCTCAATGCGGTAGCCGTGCCGGGCCAGGCGCCCCACGACGTCGACGAGCAGCGTGCGCTCGACTTCTTTGATGCGCTCATGGAGAGCGGCTTCCTCTTCCCCGTCCCGGATCTCGACGACACCCTGGGCGATGATCGGACCGGTGTCCACGCCGCTGTCCACGAAGTGGACCGTGCAGCCGGTCACCTTCGCGCCGTAGGCGAGCGCGTCCCGTACGCCGTGCGCCCCGGGGAAGGCGGGGAGGAGGGCGGGGTGGGTGTTGATGAACCGGCCGCCGAAGCGGTCGATGAACGCCTTGCCCACGATCTTCATGAACCCGGCGGAGATCACCAGGTCCGGTTCGTGGGCGGCGGTGGCCTCGGTCAGGGCGGCGTCCCACTCCTCACGGGTCGCGTACCGCTTCACGGGGCACACGAAAGTGGGGATCCCGGCCTTCTCGGCGCGCTCCAGCCCGACGATGTTCTCGCGGTCGGCACCGACGGCGACGACTTCGGCGCCGAAGCCCTCGGGGCCGCCGGGGTGGCTGTCGATGGCATCGAGCAGGGCCTGGAGGTTGGTGCCGGACCCGGAGACCAGCACGACCAGGCGGGTGACGGCCATGGGAGGCCCTTTCTCGGGGTTCGCGTCGTTCGTCTTGCGTGATCTTGCATGATCCTGTGTGATCGTACGAAACTCCAGGGCACCGATATACGGGGGACCATACGAAGCCATCGACCGCCTGCAACGATACCGGCTCTCCGGAGGCCCCCGAGGGACGGGTGGACGGCCGAGGAGTAGCGTCTGGCGTACAAGCCGCAAACGGCGCGGCGCGATGCCTCGCGCCGCCGCACGCCATGTCTACGACCGTCCACGACACAGGGGAAGTAACGCACTCGATGCCGGACCGCCGTCAGCCCGACTCCTCGACCGACGACAACCCCTTCGCGGCTCCCCCGGAGGGCCGGCCCGACCAGCCGTGGGAGCCGCGCGGTGGCGGCGGAGACGGCGACCGCGACCGCGACCGCCTGGGCGGGGAGCCCGGCGCGGGCGGCCCGGCCCGCTGGGATCCGACGGACCCGATCCAGCGACGGGCGCGGTATGCGCTGCTGGCGGGCATGTGGGGCTTCTTCTTCGGGATCTTCGGGATCCCGTCGATGGGGCTCCTGCTGGGTGCGCTCGCGGTGTACTGGGGCGTCACCGCCCTGCGCGGCCAGCCGCCCGCCCCGGCCCCGACGGACGGCACCCCGCCGCCCCCCTCCGGCCTGGCGGCCCTGGGCCCGGCGGCCCGCCCGCAGCGCACGGCGGCGATCAGCGGCCTGGCGACGGCGGCCCTGGCGATCCTCCTGGCGGCGACCTCGTACGGCCTGCAACTGGCGTACAAGGACTTCTACGTCTGCCGCGACGACGCCCTCACCAGGACGGCGGAAGTCCAGTGCAACACCCTCCTCCCGGACAACTTCGTGGGCGACATCCTCAAGGTCCAGAAATAACCCCACCCCGCCGACTCCACCCCAGCCCCGCCGGCGTTTGAGGCGCGGGGCCCGAGGGCCGGCCCCCATCCAGCCCCGCCGGCGATTGAGCGCGCGGGGGCCCGGGGGCCAGCCCCCATCCAGCCTCGCCGGCGATTGAGCGCGCGGGGGCCCGGGGGCCGCCCCCCATCCAGCCCCGCCGGCGTTTGAGGCGCGGGGGCCCGGGGGCCGCCCCCCATCCAGCCCCGCCGGCGTTTGAGGCGCGGGGGTCCGGGGGCTGGCCCCCGGCAACGGCGCCGCACCGGTCCCGTCAGGGTGACGGCCGCCGGCGCGAGAGGACACGGGCTCCCAACACCGGAGGTACCGGTACCGGCGGGCCGACGGCGTCCCTCGGGATCGGATCCGGGATCGGCGTCGGAACCGGGTCCGGCTCCGGCTCCGGCTCCGGAATCGGGACGGGATCCGGCCTCGGATGCGGCCGCACCGGAGTCCCCGGATCCACCGGAGTCACCGGAGTCACCAGCGCAACCGGCGCAACCGGCGTCACCGGCGTCGACGCCATCTCCGGAACCAACGCCCCCGCCGTACGGCGAAGCGCCTCCCACCGCAGCTCCCGTACGCCCGAGGCGTGCCAGTCATCAACCGGATCACCCGAATCAGCCGCATCGCCGCCCGCACCCGCCCCCACCCCCGCCGGCCGATTCCGCCACCCGTGCACGGCGACAGCCACCGGCACCGCCAGCCCCAGCGTCCACACCCCCGCCGCACCCCCCACCTGCCACCACACCGGCCCGAAGCTCGACAGCTCCCGCGACCCCAACGGCCCGGCCGACGCCCCCGCGAGCCCGGCCATCAACAGCCCGCACACCACCGCGCCCAGACCCGCCGTCAGCGCGGTCTCCCCGTACGAAACCTCACGCGCCCGGCGTACCGCGAACCACCCCACCCCCAGCCCGGCCGCCACCGGAATCACCGCCACCGCCCAGGTCAGCGGCGACCCCGCCCCCTCCGGCGGCAACGCCGCCAGCAGCGGGAAGCGCGGCAACGGCAGCGCCGCCGAGTCCTGGAAGCCGAGCGGAGTCGCCGTCGCGCCGGTGCCCAGGGCGAAGCCGGGCCCGAGGGCGTACGCCGCGCCCCACACCATCGCGTTCGGGATCAGCGCCACCGCGAGCAGCAGCACCGCGAACCTCCCCGACCACACCTCCGTCAGCGTCAGGAACGACCCCTGGGCCTCCGCGCCGTGCCACGCCAGCGACACGCCGACCAGCAGGATGCCCCCGCCCAGAAGCAGCAGCGCCCCGGCCGCACCGGAACGCAGCGCCAGCGCGTAACGGGGGCGCGCGACGGCCCGTCGTACGCCCACCGGCACCCACGCGGGCAGCGGCCCGAGCGGACGCCCCTTGGCCACCCACACCCCGCCCGCCGCGGCGAGTACCGCCACCAGCGGGACGTGCCAGGCCGCGCTCAGCGGATCGGCGGGCATCGGACCACCGGCCGCGTACACCGTGGCCAGGGATCCGACGGCCAGGTAGCCGCAGGTCACCGCCGAGAAGACGGCGCCGGCCGGCAGGACCTCGTCCCCGTCGCTCCCGTCTCCCGAGGCACTGCCGAGCCGGGCGGCGCGCCGCATCAGCAGGACGGGCAGCGCGACCAGCAGCAGCGGTGTCACCCCGACGGGCGCTGGGACGCCGGAGAGGGTGTCGTAGCGGATGAGGTCCGTGCCGTGGGCGAGCAGCCACAGCCCGGCGGCGAGGTGCAGCGCGCCGCCGGGGCCGCTGTCGGGGTAGGGGGAGCTGATCCACAGCACGATCACGAGCACGGCGAGGAAGCCGAGCCCCAGTCCGGCGGCCATGGCGCCGCCCAGCACACACGCGGCGGCCGCCGGCGAGCGGCGGCGGCCGCGGGCCTGCGGCGGCGCCGACAACAGAGTCCCTCGTTCGATTACTTGGGTCACCCCGCCATGGTGCCAACGACACGCGCTTTGGGCGTGTAACAGGCGAATGTCCGTTGTGTCGCCCAAGATACGTTTATGTATTTTTTCGCCCAGGGTCGCCGGGTCGTCGCGGGGAGCGTGGCATGACACACAACGTCGGTACGACCTCCGGCGAGGGCCCGGATCCTGAGCCCGTCCTCCCCTCGCCCGAGGAGCGCCAACGTCTGCGCGAGGCGGCGGACCTGACGCATTACGAGGTCGCGGCGAAGGTCGGGGTCACCGTGACCACCATCCGTTCCTGGGAGGCGGGCCGCACCGAACCCCGCGGCCGCAAACGCGACTCCTACGCCGCATTCCTCGCCGGCCTGACCACCCACGGCCCCACAACTCCCCGGCGCCCGCCCCTCCCCGCGACACCCCGAACCCACCCCGACCCGACAGCCACCCAACCCCCAGGCCCCCCGCCCACCCAGAGCTCCCAGAGCTCCCAGAGCTCCCAGAGCTCCCAAGACACTGCGGCCACCCCTGACCTCCCCGGCACCCCTGACCTCCCCAGCTCCCCCGGCACCCCCGGCACCCCCGGCACCCCCGGCACCCCCGGCACCCGGGATGCTGCGGGTACCCCTGGCCTCCCCGGCTCCCCGGATGCTGCGAGCACCTCTGGGTCTAAAATCGCCCAGGGATCCCACAATGCCCCGGGCACTCCGGGCTGCCCGGGCTTCCCCGGATCGCACAGGTCCCAGGAAGCCCTCCACGTCCCTGGATTCCCCGGGGCTCCGGCCACCCCGGGAGCTCTCAACGCTCAGAGCACGCCAGCCTTTGCCGAACCCCACGGGTCACACAAAGCCCCCGACACCCCGGGCTTCCCCAGTTCCCCCCGGTCTCCGAACAGCGCGGGAGCCCCCGACGCTCCGAGCGCGACGATGCTCCCCGAACCTCACGGGTCCCACGGCACTCCCAGCATCCCGGCCGATTCCGAACCCCATGGACCCCACGAAGCCCCCGGCTTCTCTGACTTCCCTGGGTCTCCGGCCACCCCGGGAGTCCCCCGCGCCCCGAGCACCCGGTCCTACCCCGACCCCAACGGGTCCACCGGGTTCCACGGGTCCCATGCGTTCCATGAAGCCCCTGGCAACCCGGCCCCCCTCACTTCCCCCGGGTCCCCGGACTCCCTCAGTCCCCCCAGGTCCCCGGCCACCCCGGCCACCCCGGCCACCCCGGGAGCACTGGGAGCACTGGGAGCCCCGGGAGCCCCGGGAGCCCCGGGAGCCCCGGGAGCGCGCAGCGCTCCGAGCGCCCGGGCCTACCCCGAACCCCACGGGTCCCACAGGTCCCACGAAACCCCCGACACCTCGGACTCCCCCAGGTCCCCGGCCGCCCCGGCCGCCCCCGACGCTTCGGGCGTACCGGGCGGCTTCCCCGAGCACTCCGCCTCCCCGGAGGCTCCGGGGGCTCCGGGGGCTCCGGGGGCTCCGGGGGCTCCGGGGGGTCCAGGGTCTCCTGGGGCTCCAGGGGCTCTGGCGGGTCCAGGGGTCCCAGGGGCTCCAGGGGCTCCAGGGGCCGAGGTTCCGTTCCCGTTGAGACCGCCGGGGGCACCGGCACCCACTCCCGAGTTCGACGTGCTCTACGCCCACGCCGCCCCCGCGCTGACCCGGCAGGTGTACCTCCTGACCGGCCGCCGCACCCTCTCCCTGGAGGCCGTCGAGCGGGCATTCCACCAGGCGTGGGGCCGCTGGCCCGAGGTCGTCGCCGACCCCGACCCCGTCGGCTGGGTACGCGCGGCCGCGTACGAGTACGCCCTCTCCCCCTGGCACCGGTTCCGCCGCGCGCACCGGCACGCCGACAAGGCCCCGGCCCACCCCGCCGACCGGACCCTGATGGACGCGATGCTCGCGCTGCCGCCGGTCCACCGCCGCACCGTGCTGCTCTACGACGGCATCGGGCTCGACCTCCCCGACACCGCCGCCGAGACGGAGGCCACCACCCCCACCGCCGGCAACCGCCTCCTCCGCGCGCACGCCATGCTCGCCGCCCGGGTTCCCGAACTGGCCGGCGCACCACCCGAGAAGCTGTCCGCGCTACTGCACCACCGGCTCGGCGCGCTCCGGCCCGCCGTACCCCTGGACCCGCGCCCGGCGCCCGCCGTACGCGGCGCCGGCGAGCAGCGCACCCGGCGCCGGAGCCGCGCCGTATTCGGCCTGACCGCCGTGATCGCGGTGGCGACCGCCTACACGGTCTCGACCGCGCCGACGGAGTACGTGCCCCCGCTCGCCCCGGGTACGAGCGTCTCCGGGGTGCCCCCGCTCAGCGGCCCCCAGCAGCAGACCGAGCGGAGCAGCGCGCTCCACCACAAGCTGCGCAATGACCCGGCGGCCGGGCCGGCCCGCCTCGCCCCCAAGGGGGAGTAGCGCGAACGGGCGTGGCCCGCACCCTCGAAGGGTGCGGGCCACGCCCGTACACACGTACGCACACACATACAGCCAGGGGCTGCTACCGCGCGGCGTTCAGGATCTCGCGCGCGAGCTTCGCCGTCTCGGTCGGCGTCTTGCCGACCTTGACGCCGGCGGCCTCCAGGGCCTCCTTCTTGGCCTGTGCGGTGCCAGAAGAGCCGGAGACGATGGCGCCGGCGTGGCCCATGGTCTTGCCCTCGGGGGCGGTGAAGCCCGCGACGTAGCCGACGACCGGCTTGGTGACGTTCTTCGCGATGAAGTCCGCCGCACGCTCCTCGGCGTCGCCGCCGATCTCGCCGATCATGACGATCAGCTCGGTCTCCGGGTCGGCCTCGAAGGCCTCCAGAGCGTCGATGTGCGTGGTGCCGATGACCGGGTCGCCACCGATGCCGACGGCGGAGGTGAAGCCGATGTCGCGCAGCTCGTACATCATCTGGTAGGTCAGCGTGCCGGACTTGGACACGAGACCGATCTTGCCGGGCTTGGTGATGTCGCCCGGGATGATGCCGGCGTTGGACTGGCCGGGGGTGATCAGACCCGGGCAGTTCGGGCCGATGATCCGGGTCTTGTTGCCCTTGGCGGTCGCGTACGCCCAGAAGGCGGCGGAGTCGTGCACCGCGATGCCCTCGGTGATGACGACGGCCAGCGGGATCTCGGCGTCGATCGCCTCGACGACGGCGGCCTTGGCGAAGGCCGGCGGGACGAAGAGGACGGAGACGTTGGCGCCCGTCTTCTCCATCGCCTCGGCGACGGACCCGAAGACCGGGACCTCGGTGCCGTCGAAGTCGACGGTGGTGCCCGCCTTGCGCGGGTTCACGCCGCCGACGATGTTGCTGCCGTCAGCCAGCATCAGCTTCGTGTGCTTCATGCCCGTGGCACCGGTCATGCCCTGGACGATGACCTTGCTGTCCTTGTTGAGGAAGATAGCCATGTGAGTCTGTGACCTCTGCCCTTACTTCGCAGCCGCGAGCTCGGCGGCCTTGTCGGCCGCGCCGTCCATGGTGTCCACGCGCTGCACCAGCGGGTGGTTGGCGTCCGAGAGGATCTTGCGACCCAGCTCGGCGTTGTTGCCGTCGAGACGGACGACGAGCGGCTTGGTGACCGCCTCGCCCTTCTCCTCCAGCAGGGCCAGCGCCTGGACGATGCCGTTGGCGACCTCGTCGCACGCGGTGATGCCACCGAAGACGTTGACGAAGACGGACTTGACGTCCGGGTCGCCGAGGATGATCTCGAGACCGTTGGCCATGACGGCGGCGGAGGCGCCACCGCCGATGTCCAGGAAGTTGGCGGGCTTGACGCCGCCGTGGTTCTCGCCGGCGTAGGCGACGACGTCGAGGGTGCTCATGACGAGACCCGCGCCGTTGCCGATGATGCCGACCTCGCCGTCCAGCTTGACGTAGTTGAGGTTCTTCGCCTTGGCGGCGGCCTCCAGCGGGTTCGCGGCCGCGTGGTCCACGAACTCCTCGTGGCCCGGCTGGCGGAACTCGGCGTTCTCGTCGAGCGAGACCTTGCCGTCGAGCGCGATGACGTCACCGTTGGCGACCTTCGCGAGCGGGTTGACCTCGACGAGGAGCGCGTCCTCGGCGATGAAGGTCGCCCACAGGGTCACGAGGACCTCGGCGACCTTCTCGGCGACCTCGGCCGGGAACTGCGCCAGGGCGACGATCTCGCGGGCCTTCTCGATGGTCACGCCCTCGTTGGCGTTCACCGGGACCTTGGCGAGCTTCTCCGGGGTCTCCTCGGCGACCTGCTCGATGTCCATGCCGCCCGCGACCGAGGCCATGGCCAGGAAGGTGCGGTTGGTCCGGTCGAGCAGGTACGAGACGTAGTACTCCTCAAGGATCTCGGGAGCCGTCTCGGCGATCATCACCTTGTGGACCGTGTGGCCCTTGATGTCCATGCCCAGGATGTCCGTCGCACGGGCGACGGCCTCGTCCGGGGTGGCGGCGAGCTTGACGCCGCCGGCCTTGCCGCGGCCGCCGACCTTCACCTGCGCCTTGACGACCGACTTGCCACCCATGCGCTCGGTGGCCTCGCGGGCTGCCTCAGGCGTGTCGATGACTTCACCGGCCAGCACCGGTACACCGTGCTTGGCGAAGAGGTCCCTCGCCTGGTACTCGAACAGGTCCACGCGCGTCCGTCCCTTGTCTTCAAAGATTCGCAGTGATTCGCGGTTGTCTGCTATCTGCGTGGGCGTGCCGCGGAGGGCAACGTGACGGCTCTGTCACAAGGAAGGCGCACACGGTGACCGTGGACGCGGCATGTCCGTCTCGCAGGTTATCCCCGTGGGACGTGGGTCCCTAAATCGCAGATCACACCTGAGCGGTGATACCTGTCACAGATCCCCTCACGGTTGAGCTGCGTCTTCGTGCGATCTGCCGATTTACGGCATCGGTGACCGCGGACTCGGGGGACGTCAGCGGACGGGCCGGAGCTAGGGCCGGAGCTCGGGCCGGGGCTCGGGCAGTGGGCGTTTCTCCAGGGCCGCGGCCATGACGTCCGGGAACAGGTCGGGCGTGCAGGCGAAGGCCGGGGCGCCCAGCGCGGCGAGGGCGGCCGCGTGTTCCCGGTCGTAGGCCGGCGCGCCCTCGTCGGACAGCGCGAGCAGGGTCACGAACTCGACTCCCGCCGCCTTCATCGCGGCGACCCGCTTGAGCATCTCGTCGCGTATGCCGCCTTCGTAGAGGTCGCTGATCAGGACGACGACGGTGTCGGCAGGGCGGGTGATCTTGGACTGGCAGTAGGCGAGGGCCCGGTTGATGTCGGTGCCGCCGCCGAGCTGGGTGCCGAAGAGGACGTCCACGGGGTCGTCGAGCTGGTCGGTCAGGTCCACGACGGCGGTATCGAAGACGACCAGCCGGGTCGCGATCGACCGCATCGAGGCCAGCACCGCCCCGAAGACGGAGGCGTAGACGACGGACGCCGCCATCGAGCCGGACTGGTCGATGCAGAGGATCACCTCCTTCTTCACCGACTGGGCCGCCCGGCCGTATCCGATCAGCCGCTCGGGGACGACGGTGCCGTACTCGGGCAGGTAGTTCTTGAGGTTGGCGCGGATCGTGCGGTCCCAGTCGATGTCCCGGTGGCGGGGGCGGCTGATCCGGGCGGAACGGTCGAGGGCCCCGGTGAGGGTGGCCCGGGTGCGGGTCGCGAGGCGCTTCTCCAACTGTTCGACGACCTTGCGGACCACGGCGCGGGCCGTCTCCCTGGTCGTCTCCGGCATGGCCTTGTTCAGGGAGAGCAGCGTGCCGACGAGGTGCACATCCGGTTCGACGGCCTCCAGCATCTCCGGCTCCAGCAGCAGCGCGGAGAGGCCGAGCCGCTCGATGGCGTCCCGCTGCATGACCTGGACGACGGAGCTGGGGAAGTACGTACGGATGTCCCCGAGCCAGCGCGCAACGTTGGGCGCGGAGCCGCCGAGCCCGGCCGACCGCTCCCCCGACGCCTTGCGGGACCCGGTGGCGCCGTTGCCGCCGTAGAGGGCCCCGAGGGCGCCGTCCATCGCCGCGTCCCGGCCGCCCAGCACGCACCCGGTGCCGTCGGCCTCTCCCCCGCCGAGCACCATCCGCCACCGCCGCAGCCGCTCGCCTCCGGCGGCTCCGGCGGCTCCGGCGGCTTCGGCGGAGACCCCCGCACCCGGCGCCACCTGGTTTCGCGTACTCGCCATTCGTCCGTCCCCTGCTCTCGTTGTAGCCCGGCGGCCCTTGCCGCCGGTGTGCTCTCGTCTCCGACCGGACCCGGTACCCCGATCCCGGCCGCGGCCTGCCCCGGACCCGAAACCCCAGGGCTCCGCCCCCGGCCCCTGCCCCGGCTGCCGCTGACCCCCGCCCGAGTTCCGCCTCAGCGGTCTCGGGGTAGTGGGGTGCGTGCGTTTCCGCGTCGTCCGGTGCGGTGCCTCGGCGTACCTGCCGTACTCGGGCGATGCGGCAGTGCGGCGAGGTGCCGTGCCGGGCGGCATGGAGGCGTGCCCCCCTTCCCCGAGACCGCTGAGGCGTCCGGCGGCCGGTGCCCGCCCGCCGGGGTCAGGCCGCCGGGGCGGCGAGGAGGAGCTGGACCAGGTCCACCACCGCGTCCGCGCGGACCGGGTCCAGGTCCGGGGCGAAGCCCGCCGGGGCCGAGCCGGAGCCGGCCGCCGAGGGGCCGCCGCCCGGGCCGCGGCGGACCAGCTCACCGAGGGTCCGCTTGACGCCCGGCTCGTACGCGCCGAACGTCCGCCGCAGCAAGGGCAGTACGTCGATGAACGCGCCCTCCGGCACGGACACCAGCCACGTGTCGATCAGCCCCAGCAGCCGGTCGTCGTGGACCAGCAGCGTGCCGCCGCCCGAGCCGCCGCCGGCGAAGCCCTCGATCCAGCCCGCCGCGTCGGCCGGGGCGGACGCGGGCGACAGGGCGAGCCCCATCAGCCGAGCCGTCTCCTCCGCCGGGAGCCGTCCCTCGTCGAGCAGCAGCCGGGCCGCGCGGCCGCGGATCAGCCCGGGCACGGCGTCCCGCCCGGCCAGCGTCCGCAGCACCGCCGACCAGCGCTCGCGCAGGCCGTCGGCTTCGTCGGCCGCCGTCAGCAGCCCGATCGCCCCGTGCACCCCGTCGACATGGCCGCGCAGCTCCGCCGCCCCGTCCGCGTCCAGCCCGGCGGCGCAGGCGGGCGGCAGCGCCACACAGATCCGCTCGGCGAGCCCGGCCGCGACCGTGCCCAGCGCCGACGCGTCGGTCCCCCGTACGTCCCCGTACCGCAGCGAGCGGGCCAGCGCGGGCAGCGCCTTGGCCAGCCGCGCCACATCGGTGTCCAGGGCGGCCCGGTCGGCGAGCGCCCGCAGCACCGCCGGCAGTGCCTCCGACAGCCCCGCCAGCAGGCACCGCTCGGCCAGCGCCGTGACCTCCCCGAGCTCCACCGCGGCCGCCGCGTCCGCCTCGGCCTTGGCCGTGGCCGCCGCCAGGACGGTGGTGCCCCATATGCCGGCCTCGGCGACCCGCACCGACAGCTCCGGCTCCCAGCGCAGCCGCCAGGTCTCCCGGAAGGTGCCCGTGCTCCCCCGGGAGGCGGTGGGCGTGCCCCACTCGATCCCGAGCAGCCGCAGCCGGTGCAGCAGCAGGCACTTGGCCGCGTCGGTGTCCTTGCGCAGATCGAGCTCCAGCTCGCGGTCCTGGGCCTCCGCCTTGAGCCGCAGCGAGCGCTGCTGCCGGGTGAGGTCCCGCTGGAGCGGTACGACGGGTGCCGCGTCGGGGACCTCGCCGAGCACGTCCCCGACGACGAGCCGGTCCTCGATCAGCGCCAGCGGTACGTCCGAGCCGTCGCACATCACCGCCCGGACGGCCTCCAGGGTCTCGGTGAGCCCCGGTAGCGGCCGCCCCCGCATCGCGGCCAGGGTGTCGGCCAGCCGGACGGCCTCGATGACGTGGGCCGAGGAGACCTGCCGGTCCTCGTCCCGGAGCAGCCCGGCAACCTTGGTCAGCCAGCGCTCGACCGGCCGGTCGCGGGCCGCGAAGAGGTGCGCGTACCACCCGGGGGAGGTGATGCCCGCCCCGTACCCGCCGGCGCGGGCGAGCCGGCGGTGGGTCCAGGGCACCCAGGTGGTCTCCACCTTGACCTTGGGGAGTCCGGTGAGCAGCGCCTTGTCCGCGGCGGCCGTGGTCCTGGCCCGCAGCGCCGGGACGTGCCAGGCCCCGCACACCACGGCGTAGTCCTCTCCGAACTCCCGCCGGGCGGCCCGCATCCGCTGCCGCATGTACGCCTCGCGGACCAGGTCGCGGGCGTGCCCGCCGTCCCCGTACTCCTCGCGCAGGGCGCCCATGGCCTCGCCGAGCGCCTCGAACGCGGCGAGCGGCCCCCCGGAGGCCGGGCGGTGTCCCCGTTCCCCACCGGTGCCCCGGTGTTCGACGACGTCCTCCCACCAGCGCTCGGGATCGTCGTACCCGGCGGTTTCGGCCAGCACGGAGAGCGGATCCAGCCGTACCGAATCGGGCGCGTCCCCCTCCACGTCCCCGTCCGCATCCGGGTCGGGCTCCCCGGCCCCGACTCCGGCCAGGGAGTGGGCGGCCGGGAGGTCGATGAACCTCGCCGGTACGCCGGCCTCCTGGGCCCAGCGGATCGCCACCCACTCCGGGGAGAAGTCGGCCAGCGGCCAGAAGGCGGCGCGGCCCGGGTCGTCCGCGGCGTGCGCGAGCAGCGCCACGGGCGGCCGCATCCCGGGATCGGCGGCCAGCGCGATCAGCGCGTCCCCCTCGGGCGGCCCCTCGATCAGGACGGCCGCGGGCCGGGCCGCGTCCAGGGCGGCCCGCACCGCGCGGGCCGAGCCGGGCCCGTGGTGCCGTACGCCCAGCAGCAGCGGCCCGCGCGCGGCCGCGCTCATGCCGTCACCTCCCGGCAGGCGCGGTAGAAGTCCTTCCAGCCGTCGCGCTCGCGGACCACGGCCTCCAGGTACTCCTGCCAGACGACCTTGTCGGCGGCCGGGTCGCGGACGACGGCACCGAGGATCCCGGCGGCCACGTCGGAGGGGCGCAGGACGCCGTCCCCGAAGTGGGCGGCCAGGGCGAGGCCGTTGGTGACGACCGAGATGGCCTCGGCGGTGGACAGCGTGCCGCTGGGCGACTTCACCTTGGTGCGGCCGTCGCCGGTGACCCCGTCGCGCAGCTCGCGGAAGACGGTGACGACGCGGCGGATCTCCTCCAGGCCCTCGGGTGCGGCCGGCAGGTCGAGCGCGCGGCCCATCTGGTCGACGCGGCGGGCGACGATGTCGACCTCGGCGTCGGCGGTGGCGGGCAGTGGCAGTACGACGGTGTTGAAGCGGCGGCGCAGCGCGCTGGAGAGCTCGTTGACCCCGCGGTCGCGGTCGTTGGCGGTGGCGATGAGGTTGAAGCCGCGCACGGCCTGCACCTCCTGGCCGAGTTCCGGTATGGGGAGCGTCTTCTCGGACAGGACGGTGATGAGGGTGTCCTGGACGTCGGCGGGGATGCGGGTGAGCTCCTCGACGCGGGCGGTCATGCCCTCGGCCATGGCGCGCATGACGGGGCTGGGTACGAGGGCTTCGCGGCTGGGGCCGTGGGCGAGCAGCCGGGCGTAGTTCCAGCCGTAGCGGATGGCTTCCTCGGGGGTGCCGGCGGTGCCTTGGACCAGGAGGGTGGAGTCCCCGCTGACGGCGGCGGCGAGGTGTTCGGACACCCAGGTCTTGGCGGTGCCGGGGACGCCGAGCAGGAGCAGGGCGCGGTCGGTGGCCAGCGTGGTGACGGCAACCTCGACGATGCGGCGCGGGCCGACGTACTTGGGTGTGATGACGGTTCCGTCGTCGAGCGCGCCGCCGAGGAGGTACGTCGCGATGGCCCACGGGGAGAGCTTCCAGCGGGTCGGGCGGGGCCGGTCGTCGGCGGCCGCCAGGGCTTTCAGTTCGTGTGCGAAGGCGTCTTCGGCGTGCGGTCGGAGCGCCTCGGCGCCGTTGTTGTCCTCGGGCATGGTCATGGTCCCCCTCCAGTGCTCGGCAGCCGCTTCCGACTGCTGTGACAACGGTGCACCACGCCACTGACAACCGGCCTTGTTCGAGGCGTTGTTGCAGGTCAGGGCGATTGTCAGTGGGGGTCTCTACGGTTGTTCACATGACTGAGCAGGGGGACCGCTGGACGGCGGAACAGGTACTGGCTCTGGCTCCTGACGTGGCGTCACGCAAGGCGGGGGGCAGACTCGGCGGGGCGGGGCCGTGGTCACAGACTGGAGGTTCCGCTTCCGGTGCGGTGTGGGGGTTGTGCAAGGGCAGCGGCAGCAAGCCGTACCGGACGGTCGTGGATCTGACGGGCCCGGCGTACAAGTGCTCCTGCCCGAGCCGGAAGTTCCCGTGCAAGCACGCGCTGGGACTGCTGCTGCTCTGGGCGGCGGAGGGCCTGGGCGAGCCCGGCGAGGCGCCTGACTGGGCAGGGGAATGGCTGGCCGAGCGGGCGGCGAAGGCCGTCCGCCCGGCCGCCGGGGCGGCCAAGCCGGTGGACGAGGAGGCCGCCCGGCGCCGGGCCGAGCGGCGGGCGGCCCGCGTCGGCGCGGGCGTCACCGAGCTGGAGCAGCGGCTTTCGGATCTGCTGCGCGGCGGCCTGGCCGGCCAGGAGCAGGCGGGATACGCGGCCTGGGAGGAGACGGCCGCCCGGATGGTCGATGCCCAGGCGCCCGGACTGGCGGCGCGGGTCCGGGAGTTGGGGACGATACCCAGTTGCGGCACCGGCTGGCCCGCCCGGATGCTGGAGGAGGCCGCGCTGCTGCACCTGCTGGACCGGGCCTGGCTGGGGGTGTCGGGGCTACCGGAACCGCTGGCCGCGACGGTCCGCAACCGGGTGGGGATACCGGGCGCCTCCGGGGAGGGGGAGGTCGTACGGGACCGCTGGCTGGTCCTGGCCCAGTACGACTCGGTGTCCGCGGACGGCCGGCTCACCACCCGCCGGATATGGCTGCATGGGCTGGGGAGCGGGCGCCCGGCCCTGGTGCTCGACTTCGGCCCGCCCGGGCGGCCGCCGGGGCTGGCTCTGCCGGTGGGGCTGGTGCTGGAGGCGGAGGCTCGTTTCCGGCCCGGATCGGCGGGTCTGCGGGCGGACCTCGGGGAGCGGTTCGCGGCGGCGATGCCGTGCGCGCGGGTCCCGGCCGGGGTGAGCACGGAGGCGGCTCTGGAGGCGTACGGAGCCGCGCTGCGCGAGGACCCGTGGCTGGAGTCGTGGCCGGTGGTGCTGGGTCCGGTGATCCCGATACCGGGAGAGCTGGGCTGGCAGCTGGCGGACGCGGAGGGGACGTCCGCCCTGCCGGTGGCGCTGACCGGGGGGCGGTCGCGATCCGGCCTGTGGCAACTGGCCGCCCTCTCGGGCGGCGGTCCCGTCACGGTCTTCGGCGAGTGCGGCCACCGCGGCTTCACTCCCCTGACGGCCTGGCAGCCCCATACGGCGGACCCGGTGCCACTCCTCTGACCGCCCGCCACCGGGCGGGAGGTCGCCGAGCGGGGGCGCCGACCGGGAAGTCGCCGCGGGGGGGCGACGGCCGGGAAGTCGCCGGGCGGGGAGGCGACGGCCGGGAGGTCGTCGGGCGGCGAGGAAACGAAGGAAGCGCACGGCGCGGGGGCGTCGGCGTGAACACACGGGCAAGCCGGGGGGCATGCGTGAACGACAGCCACGCCAGCTGAGCCGCTGGTCAGACGGGTCAACGAGCTGCTCCGGTCCCGCGGAGGGGGCGGGACCGGAGCGACGCACACGACGAAGAAGAGGGAGGGGTCCGATGGAGACGGTTTACGGGGACTGGGACGAGCTGGTCGGCGCCGCGCTGCTGGGCACCGAGCGGCGGCAGGGCAGCCCGGAGGCACTGCTGGACGCGGCGGCCGTGCAGACCGTACGGCGGCGGGCCGGGCTGCGGCCGGCCGAGGCGGGACCGCGTCCGGAGCCCGCGCCCCGGGACCCTCGTCCGGCGCCTCCGGAAGCGGCCCGGCGGCGGCTCGCGCAGCTGCTGGCGGGCCGGTCGGGCACGGCCGGCGGGGGCGGCCGGCGCGGGACCGCCCCGGATCTGACCGAGCTGCTGCCGCAGTGGCTGGCCGCCGCCGGGCGGCACGGCTACCGGGCACCGGCGGCGCTGGTGCCCGCGCTACTGGACGCCGCCCGGGCGCGTACGGACCTGCGCCCGCAGGCGCTGGCCCTGGCCGGGGTACGGGGGCTGTGGCTGGCCCGGCTGAATCCGGACTGGCGGTTCGCGCTGCGCGGCGGGTCCGGGGGCGCCGGGGAACTGCCGAAGGTCTCGGACCGGGCGGGCGTGGAACGGCTGTGGCAGGAAGGCCTGTTCGCGGAACGGGTGGCGCTGCTGGGCACCGTACGGGCGGACGAGGCGGCAGCGGCGACGCGGCTGCTGGCGACCACCTGGGCCACCGAACGGGCCGAGGACCGGCTGATGTTCCTCGATTCGCTGCGGGTGGGACTGTCGGAAGCGGACGAGCCGTTCCTGGAGGCGGCCCTGGGCGACCGCAGCCGCAACGTCCGGGCGACGGCCGCCGAGCTGCTGTCCGCGCTGCCGGGTTCGGCGCTGGCCGGGCGGATGGCGGAGCGGGCGCTGGCCTGTGTCGGCCCGGAGGGCGTGACTCCGCCTGCGGAGTGCGATGCGGGGATGTTGCGGGACGGAGTGGTCAAGCGGCCGCCCGCCGGGCGCGGGGAACGGGCGTGGTGGCTGGGCCAGCTGGTGGAGGCGGCGCCGCTGTCCTGCTGGCGGGAGCGGTTCGGGGGGCTGGGCCCGGCGGAGATCGTGGCGCTGCCGGTGGCCGAGGGCTGGGCGGAGGAACTGCATGCGGCGTGGTGCCGGGCGGCGGTCCGCCAGCGCGACCCGGAGTGGTCCAAGGCCCTGCTGGGCTCAGCCTCCGCGCCGCCCGCGGCGGGCCCGGGCACGGCGTCGATAGCCGAGCGGGCGAAGCTGCTGTCGATCCTGCCGGACGGGGAACGGGCGCAGTGGGTGGCGGAGTTCGTACGGGCGCACGGGCTGTCGGAGGCGTTCCAGCTGCTGGGGGTGTGCGTGGTGCCGTGGGCGGGGACGCTGGGCCAGGCGGTGGTGGACGCGCTGGCCGCCGCGCGGGATGCGGGAAGCTACCCGTGGAGTTTCAGCGGGGTCATGGGCCTGGCGGAGCGCTGCCTGGATCCTGCGGAGGCGGGGCGTCTGGAAGCACTGACCGCCACCGTGGAGGACCCCGTCGACTCGGCGTCGGGCGCGGCGGCGTACTGGTCGGAGGCCTTCCAGCGCCTGGTATCCACCCTCCGCATCCGCGCAACCATGCTCTCGGAACTCGCACCAACCCCCTGACCACCCGCCCGATCCCGCCCACCCGCCGAGACCTGCCCCGCCCCGCCCGACCGCCAGGACCTGCCCCGACGACTGACCGCCAGGGCCTGTCCGACCCGACTGACCGCCAGGTCTGACCCGCGTTCCCCCTGCCCGCCAGCCCGTAGCCCCAGGCCACCTGGCCGCCAACCCGAGTGCCGAGTCCGCCTGGCCGTGGTGGCCGTGGTCCGAGGCCAATGGCCGCCAGCCCGGGGGCCGAGGCCCGAGGCCCGGGGCCCGGGCTCCGGGGGCCGAGGCCCGGGGGCCGGGGGCCGAGGCCCCGGGGGCCGGGGGCCGGGGGCCGAGGCCCGGGGGCCGGGGGCAGAGGCCCCGGGGGCCGGGGGCAGAGGCCCCGGGGGCCGGGGGCAGAGGCCCCGGGGGCCGGGGGCAGAGCCCGCCTGGCCGCCAACCTGTGGCCCGAGGCCCGAGGTTCAAGGACGCCTCGTCGTCGGCCCATGGCCCGAGGTCGCTCGGCCGCTTGGCCGTCGAGCGGACCCCCGGGCCGCTTCCAAGGGGGTTCGGCCCGGGAGGGGAAAGGGGGTCCCGCCTGGGAGGGGGAAGGGTGGGCTGGCCCGACGCCGGACCTGACCGCCCGAGTCTGGACCCGACTGGCATCCGACCCGGGGGCGCACCGACCGCCAGCTCGGATACAGGCCGGCTGCGCGGTGGCACCTTCGCCCCGGAAGGAGCAGGCCCTTGAACGGAGTTCGTCGGCCCGGCGAAGGGTGAGAGTGCCCCCACCCCCCTCGAACCGGTAGCCGATGGCTCACCCGAGCCCCGGACGGCCTCTTCTCGCAGGTTACGTCTGTACGCCGACCACCCGCCGGGCCGCCAGCCGAACGCTTGGCGGAGGCACATCTCACCATCCGGTGGGGCCGCCGGCGCCCGTCGCAGACAAGCAAGGGGTCCAGCCTTGCCTGACCTCGGACCCGACCGCCAGGTCTGGAAGTCCGCCTCACCGCACGGGGCCGGCCCCAGACCGGCCCCAGACCGGCCCCCGATGGCGATCCTTGAACTTGACTCTGACCGGAGTTGCGTGAATCCCCAGGTCAGGGCGCGTGTGCGGGAACGTTCCGGCTGGGCATGCCCCCCGGCACCGCGCCTGGAACTGCCCCGGACACAGATCGTCGAACGGACCCGGCACCGCTACGCAGACGTGCAGAGCCTCGTCGCGGCCGGCTGGACCATCAGCGCCATCGCCCGCCGTCTCCACCTCGACCGCAAAACCGTCCGACGCTTCCGCGACCGGCCGGGGTGCTGGAACCGTTCAAGCCGTACCTGAACACCCGCTTCACCGAGAGCCTCGGCCAGGTCAGCGGAAGCCGCCTGTTCCTGGAGATCCAGGAACGCGGCTACCGCGGCAGCCGCCAGGTCGTCCGCAAACACCTCGCCGCCCTCCGCGCCGGCAACGCCGAACCCGTCCCCGCCGACATCCCCAGCCCGCGCAAGATCACCGGCTGGATCATGCGGTCCCACGGCGCCTGGGAGCTCAGAGCTCGGCAGGTCATCGTCACGATTGGCCGGGATGATCGAGGTGTTCCGTGGGACCGGCGAAGGACAGAAACAGGGTCCGGGTGGCGAGCAGCCAGATTCCGTCCACCTTGCGGAACGTGTCTTCGTAGTGCCCCACTTGAGCCGGGGGCCGGGGCGGCACCATGCCCTCGGAGTAGCCGTCGACTCGGTACGTGGCGAAGTAGGTGGTGGCAGCAGCCGTGTCCGCAGAGGTCACGGTGACCAGGATGTTGGTGCACATACGACGCGACAGCCGGTCCGCGGGCCGGCCGTCGAAGTAGTCACGAAGAGCGTCGCGGCCCGCTATGCGGCGATCCCCGGCGGGCCATTCCCAGATCCCGTCTGGCGTGAATAGGTCCGCCACCGAGCTCGGGTTCCCGAGGTCGAGCTGACGGACGAACTCGATGATCAGTCGCTCACATGCCCGCTCGGCAATCAGGCGTTCCATCGGGCCAAGGGTTTCAACATCCATGATCAACTCTTATCAGACCGCATGGAAGCGAAGGCTTCCCCGAACGGCACTCAGCAGCTGCGCCCGCGCCCTCTCGTGCACGCCTTCACGAAACCTTCGCCGGAAGGGGGGCGGGCAGGGCACGGCAGACACAGGTCGGCCCTCCCCCGCTACCGCCGGAAGCTACTGGCCGACGTGGGCGCGGACCCGGTCGGCTTCGCCGGGGGCCGGAGCCGCGGAATCGGGGGGCCCGGCAGACACAGGCCGGCCCCCCACTACCTCCGGAGGCTACTGGCGGACGTGGGTGCGGACCCAGTCGACGATTGCCGTCGTTGTCGCGCCCGGGGTGAAGATCTCGGCGACGCCCTTCTCCTTGAGCGGGGCGATGTCGTCCTCCGGGATGATGCCGCCGCCGAAGACCTTGATGTCCTCCGCGTCGCGCTCCTTGAGCAACTCCAGCACACGCACGAACAGCGTGTTGTGCGCCCCCGAGAGGATCGAGAGGCCGATCGCGTCGGCGTCCTCCTGGATGGCGGTGTCCACGATCTGTTCGGGGGTCTGGTGGAGGCCGGTGTAGATGACCTCCATGCCCGCGTCCCGCAGGGCCCGCGCGATGACCTTGGCACCACGGTCGTGGCCGTCGAGACCCGGCTTTGCCACCACCACACGGATCGGACCGGTCACACCCATCGCACTGCCTCCCGAGTGAACGAACGTTAAGTACAGCATCGCGCACGCCACCGTTTCACGGTCAACCAGGAGGGGGAAATCACACGTGGGACGCCATTGATTCACCGCGACTGATTCACCAGGGGAGCCGCCCGAGCCGCACCGAGCCGCAACCAGTTGCCCCGCCACCGTGCCGTCAGCCGCCCGGCACGGTGGTGGGGCGACATCACATCTGCGGCATCGCGGAACTCGCGGAACACGGCACCGCCGAACTCGGCACCGCCGAACACGGCATCACGCATCACGGCATCACGCATCACGGCATCGAGGCGCGTACCCAAAGGGCTCAGGGGAGGCCGTCGATGGGGTTGTCGATCATGCCGTCATCCGGACCGTCGTCCGGGGACGCGTTGCGGGCTGCCCTTCTGGAGGCGGTCGTACTCGCCGGGCATCTGCTCCTCTACCCCACCGGCGTGCTCGACGAACGGCCGGACACCGGGCCCGCCGGGCCGCGACCGCCCGTCCTGCTGCTCCACGGGTTCACCGACAACCGGTCCGTCTTCGTCCTGCTGCGCCGCGCGCTCGGCGCGGACGGGCGACGCAGGGTGGAGACGTACAACTACTCCCCCTTCACCCGCGATCTGCGCGTCACCGCCCGCCACCTCGCCCGGCGCGTCGAGGAGCTGTGCGAGCGGGCCGGGCAGGACCGGGTGGACCTGGTCGGCCACAGCCTGGGCGGGCTGGTCGGGCGGTACTACGTACAGCGGCTCGGCGGCGACGCGCGCGTCCGCACGCTCGTCACCCTCGGCACCCCGCATTCCGGAACCCGGGTCGCCCCCTTCATGGACGCGCACCCGCTGGTCCGGCAGATACGCCCGGACTCGGCGGTGATGGCCGAGCTCCGCGCCCCCGCGCCCGGGTGCCGGACGCGCTGCGTGGCGTTCTGGAGCGAGTTCGACGCCCTGATGGCGCCGACCGGAACGGCGCGCATCGAGCATCCGGATCTGCACACCGAGAACGTGCAGGTCACCGGCATCGGACACCTGACCCTCCCCGCGCACCCGGCGGTGATCGCCGCCGTCCGCCGCGCCCTCGACGGGCCGCCCGGCGAACTCGGCGCGCTCTCGGCTCCGCGAGCGGGAGCCCGGCCCTCGGACCCCTCCGACCGCTCCGACTGCTCCGACTCCGCTGAGTCAGCCTGACCGGTTACCGCGCGCCATCGAGGTTCACAGAACGCAACGGAAGTCGAACGAATTTCGAACTCAAGGCCAAGGCTAGGTCTTCCGGCGACCGAAAGGCGGCCGAATGCCCGGTTCCCCCGAGGAGGAAGCCCGCTGAAGATTGTCGTTGCGCGTAACCGGCGGGTACAGTCACGCCACTGCTCTCCTCCGGGGTACCTCTGGTCCCCGGCCACCCAGGCCCCCCACCGCCGAGGCGAAAGAGAAGTTGGTGAACGACCGCCCATCGTCGGGCCAGTACCCCGATCTGGGGTACGACGGCCTTTCCACCACCACTTTCGCTGGTGATTCGACCTATGCGTCCTATGAAACACAGGCGCAGACGCAGGGTCAGGGGTACAACTACGCGTACAACTCCTACGAGACCGGCGCGTACGACACCACCGCCTGGGCCACGCGGGACAGTTACGCGCAGCAGAACGGTTACCTCCCGACGATCCCCAGCCAGGCAACCGCCGTCGACGGCAGTGGCTGGGGAACCGACACGGGCGCCTGGGCCGCGCCGGCCACGGAGTACCAGCCGACCGGCTACGGCTACGACACCTCCGGCGAGCAGACCGGCAACTGGGCGATGCCCGGCTACGGAACCACCGGCACCGAGACCGGCGCGTACGACGCCACCGCCTGGAACACCGTGGCGCAGGAAGAGCTCCCGCAGCAGCTCCAGCCCGAGGCGGCCTACGCCTACGAGCCGTACGTGCAGCACGCACAGCACGAGCAGCACGAGCAGCACCAACACCACCAGCAGTACGAGCCGTTCGCGGAGCCGCAGCAGCTCCATCAGCACGAGCAGCACGAGCAGCCCGAGCAGGCCGCGTACGAGCAGCAGCACTACGCGCCCTCACACACCGAGTACGCCGCCGCCGAGACGGTGGTCGTACCCGCCGTCGAGCCGGAGGCCGGGCCCGAGGTCGAGGCCGAGGACGAGATCGACCCCGTCACCGTCTCCCCGGTCGGCGCCGTGCACGATCTCCCCACCCAGGCCATGCCGGTCACCCCGCCCGCGCCCCGCGCCGCGCGCCGGGCCGGCGCCGCCAAGGGCGGCAACAGCCGCCGCCGCACGCCGGCGAAGCGTTCCGCCTTGCTGACCGTCGCCGTTCCCTCGGCCTGCGTGATGGGCGTGGCCGGCGTCGCCGCCGCGTCCGTCGGCGGACTCACCGGCACCGGCAACAAGCCCGGCGAAGAGGTCACCACCCTGGCCGCGCCCGACCCGGCCTCGGTGCAGCCGGTCGCGGCGAACAGCGAGCTGGACACCCAGCTGGCCGCGCTCAGCGCCGACGCGGGCGACTTCGCGGACCGCGCGAGCCGCACCCAGGAGCGCATCGACCTCCGCCAGCGCCAGGACGAGGAAAAGAAGAAGAAGGCCGAGGAGGCCGCGGCCAAGGAGGCCGCCCGCCCCAAATTCGCGATCCCGGTCGCGCAGCACGGTCTCAGCGCCAACTTCGGGCAGGCCGGCGGCATGTGGATGTCCGTGCACACCGGCATCGACTTCCCGGTCGGTTACGGAACCCCGGTCATGGCCGCCACCGACGGCACCGTGCGCACCCAGTGGAACAGCGCCTACGGCAACATGGCCATAGTGACCTCGCCCGACGGCACCGAGACCTGGTACTGCCACCTGAGCAGCACCAAGATCCGGTCCGGCAAGGTCAAGGCCGGCGAGGTCATCGCGTACTCCGGCAACTCGGGCAACTCCACCGGCCCGCACCTCCACTTCGAGGTACGGCCCGGCGCGGGCGCGGCGATCGACCCCCTGGCGTGGCTGCGCAGCCACGGCCTGGACCCGTCCTAATCCGTCAAGCCGTTAAGTCCTTAAGCCCGAGCCCAAGCCCGAGCCGCCCAAGCCCCGAGCCCTACAGCTTCTGCACCGGCGCGTAACGCAGCAGCAGCCGCTTCGGCTTGTCGTCCCCGAAGTCGACGGTGGCCTGCGCGTCCGCGCCGGCTCCCTTGACCTCCATGACGGTGCCCAGCCCGAACTGGTCGTGCGTGACCCGGTCCCCGACGACCAGCGCGATGACCGGCTTGTCCGTCGCCCGGCGCGTCGCGAACCCGGACGGGCCGGCCTTCGTACGCGACGAGGACAGGAACGCCTCGGGCGAGGTCCCGAAAGAGGCGCCCTTCCCCGAGCCGGAGCCCGAACCCGAGCCGAAGCCGGAACCCGATCCGCCCGAACCCGCACCGTACCCGGAACTCCGCATCGGACCCGCCGGCTTCTGCGATGCGCCGGTGCGCTTCCACTGGAGGTACTCCGCCGGGATCTCCTCCAGGAACCGCGAGGGCGGGTTGTACGAAGGGGTCCCCCACGCGCTGCGCATCGAGGACCGCGTCAGGTACAGCCGCTCCCGGGCACGCGTGATGCCCACGTAGGCCAGGCGCCGCTCCTCCTCCAGTTCCTTGGTCTGCCCCAGCGACCGCATGTGCGGGAAGACCCCGTCCTCCATGCCGGTCAGGAAGACCACCGGGAATTCGAGGCCCTTGGCGGTGTGCAGGGTCATGAGGGTGATGACGCCCGTGCCCTCGGTGTCCTCGTCCGGGATCTGGTCGGAGTCGGCCACCAGCGCGACCTGCTCCAGGAACTCGGCGAGGGTACCGGGGCCCACGGGCGCCGCGCCCTCGGGCGCCTCCGCCGCGGCGGCCGCCCGCGCCTGCTCGAACTCCAGCGCGACCGCCGCCAGCTCTTGCAGGTTCTCGATCCGCGTCTCGTCCTGCGGGTCGGTCGACGCCTGGAGCTCGGCGAGGTAGCCCGTACGCTCCAGCACCGCCTCCAGCACCACCGCCGGACCCGCGCCCGAGTCGACGATCGTGCGGAGCTCCTCCATCAGTACGTTGAACCGCTTCACGGCGTTGGTGGAGCGCGCGGCCATGCCGAAGGCCTCGTCCACCCGCCGCAGGGCCTGCGGGAAGGTGATCTTCTCGCGCATCGCGAGCGCGTCGATCATCGCTTCCGCGCGCTCGCCGATCCCGCGCTTGGGTACGTTCAGGATCCGGCGCAGCGGGACGTTGTCCTCCGGGTTCGCCAGGACGCGCAGGTACGCGAGGACGTCCCGGACCTCCTTGCGCTCGTAGAAGCGGACGCCGCCGACGACCTTGTAGGGCAGTCCGACCCGGATGAAGATCTCCTCGAACACACGCGACTGCGCGTTGGTCCGGTAGAAGATCGCGACATCGCCCGCCTTCGCCTCGCCCGCGTCCGTCAGCCGGTCGATCTCGTCGGCGACGAACTGCGCCTCGTCGTGCTCGGTGTCCGCGACGTAGCCGGTGATCACGGCGCCGGTGCCGGCCTCGGTCCACAGGTTTTTGGCGCGGCGGTTCTCGTTCCGCTCGATGACCGCGTTGGCGGCCGACAGGATCGTCTGCGTGGAGCGGTAGTTCTGCTCCAGCAGGATCGTCGTCGCGTTCGGGTAGTCCTCCTCGAACTGGAGGATGTTGCGGATGGTGGCGCCGCGGAAGGCGTAGATCGACTGGTCGGCGTCACCCACCACGCACAGTTCGGCGGGCGGCAGGTCCGGGTAGCCGGTGCCGACCAGCTCGCGCACCAGCGTGTACTGGGCGTGGTTGGTGTCCTGGTACTCGTCCACCAGGACGTGGCGGAAGCGCCGCCGGTAGTGCTCGGCGACGTCCGGGAACGCCTGGAGCAGGTGGACGGTCGTCATGATGATGTCGTCGAAATCGAGCGCGTTGGCCTCGCGCAGCCGCCCCTGGTACATCGCGTAGGCCTGGGCCAGCGTCTTCTCGAAGCCGTCCACCGCCTGCCCCGCGAAGGCGTCCTCGTCGATGAGCTCGTTCTTCAGGTTGGAGATCTTGGCGCTGAAGGACTTGGGCGGGAAGCGCTTCGGGTCCAGGTCGAGATCACGGCAGACGAGTGCCATCAGGCGCTTCGAGTCGGCCGCGTCGTAGATCGAGAACGACGAGGTGAAGCCGAGCCGCTTGGACTCGCGGCGCAGGATGCGGACGCACGCGCTGTGGAAGGTGGACACCCACATGGCGTTGGCGCGCGGGCCGACGAGGCTCTCGACGCGCTCCTTCATCTCGCCGGCGGCCTTGTTGGTGAAGGTGATCGCCAGGATCTGGCCCGGGTGGACGCCGCGCGCGGCCAGCAGGTGGCCGATGCGGTGGGTCAGCACGCGGGTCTTGCCGGAGCCGGCGCCGGCCACGATCAGCAGCGGGGATCCGGCGTGCACCACGGCCGCGCGCTGCTGCTCGTTCAGCCCGTCGAGCAGCGCCGCCGGGTCGATGACGGGCTTGGGGGCGCCGTTGCGGTAGTACGCGTGCCCGTCCCCGTCCCCGTCCCCCTCCCGGTCCCCGGTCATGGGCACGTCGAATCGGCCCCCGAAGAGATCGTCCGCGCCCGGCTCCGGGGCGGCGTGGTCCTCGGGCGGCGGCGGGCCCTCGTCGGAGGGGGTGAGGTCCGCCAGGAAACTGTCGTCAAAGAGGCTGCTCATCGCATTCCGAGTCTAGGGGGCGGGACCGACAGCCGGTCCCGGCCCCGGAAAAAAGGCGCCGCGCGACCGCCGGATCCGCAGCCGCCGGATCCCCGGATCCCCCGGATTCACCGGTGTCGCCGCCCGGACTCCGCCCGGACTCCGCCGGAAAGCTGCCCGTACGCTCGACGGCATGGACGTACTGATCAATGTCTTCGTCGGCCTCCACATCATCGGCATCGCCGCCCTCCTGGGCGGTTTCCTGACCCAGATGAAGGCGATGAGCGCCGGCACCGCCCGCTTCGTGCCCGCGATGCTGCACGGCGCGCTGACCATGCTCGTGACCGGCGTGCTCCTCGTCGGCTTCCGCGAGATGGACGGCGACCCCGTCAACAACATCAAGATCGGCGTGAAGCTGGCGATCCTCTTCGTCATCCTGGCCCTCGTCTACGTGAAGCGTGACGAGGAGCAGGTGGACAAGGCGCTGTTCGGGGCGGTCGGCGGACTGACCGTGGCCAATATCTTCATCGCCGTTCTCTGGAACTGACACCGACCGGTCAGATCCAGCCGCATCCGATCACTTCGGATCATCTCGACATCTCCCCGTTACCTCCGGGTCTAGCGTCCTCCTCCAAGCACCGGCCCAAGCACCGGCCCAGTCGGCAGAGGAAGGACGTGAGGCCCTCGTGGCCAGTCATCGAAAGCCCAGGCAGCGCCCGCTCTCCGGCGGCACCGTACGGACCGCCGCCACCACCCTCGCCCTCGCGGGCGCTGCCACCGCCACCGCGTTCGAAGGCACCTCCCAGGCCGATCCCCGGCTCACCCCCTCGCAGGTCAAGGCGGAGGTGGACCGGCTCTACGAGGAGGCCGAGGCCGCGACGGAGCAGTACAACGGGGCGAAGGAGAAGGCCGACGAGGCCCAGCGCTCGCTGACCACCCTCCGCGACGAGACCGCCCGCAGGACCGACCGGCTGAACACCGCCCGCCGCGCGCTCGGGTCCCTGGCCGCCGGCCAGTACAGGGCGGGAGGCCTGGGCACCGCCGTCCAGCTGGCCATGGCCGACGATCCGCAGGAGTACCTGGACCGGGCCGCCTTCCTCTCCCGGACCGGCGACCGCAGCGCCGCCGAGATCACCCACGTACGCCGTCAGCTCGACGAGGTCGGGCAGCTGCGCGAGCAGGCCGACGGTCGGTTCGCCGACCTCCGCGCCCGGCAGGGCGAACTCGCCGAGCACAAGGCGGTCATCGAGGGAAAGCTCAGCGCCGCCAGGCGGCTGCTCGCCCGCCTCACCGCCGAGCAGCGGGCCGCCTACGAGGCCCAGTCGGCCGGAAGCGGCGCGCAGGCGGCCGGCGCCCGCCAGGCCCACGACGCGCCCGCCCGGCCCGGCGCCCGGACCCAGGCCCCGTCCCAGACCGCGCCCCCGCCGCCCTCCTCCGACGGCTCCCGCGCGGCCCGCGCCGTGTCCTTCGCGTACGGGGCGGTCGGCAAGCCGTACGTCTGGGGCGCGACGGGACCGGGCTCGTTCGACTGCTCGGGCCTGACGCAGGCAGCCTGGCGCTCGGCCGGGGTCTCGCTGCCCCGCACCACCTACACCCAGATCAATGCCGGCCGGCGCGTCTCGCGCGACCAGCTGGCCCCCGGGGACCTGGTGTTCTTCTACTCCGGAGTGACGCACGTCGGCCTCTACGTCGGCAACGGCCAGATGATCCACGCCCCGCGCCCCGGCTCCACGGTCCGCCTGGCCCCGATCGACTCGATGCCCTGGGCCGGCGCCGCCCGCCCCTCGTAGCCGCCCGCCCCGCAGCCGCCCGCCCGTCGTCGCCGCGCCCTCATAGCCGCCCGCCGGTACCCCCGAGTACCCCCGGGAGCGGCTACGGCGCCTTGACCACCGTGCTCAGCCACCCGAAGGTCTGCGGCAGCTGGCGCGTCCACGAGTCCATGTTGTGGCCGCCGCCCACCTTCTCCGCGTGCACCACCGTGGGAGGCTTCGCCACCGCCCCGAGGTCGAGCCCGGACGAGTAACCGTCGTGCTGCGCGCCCGACATCCACAGCGACACCGCCGGCGGAGTCGGGGCGGCCTTCAGGAGGTTCACCAGGTTGTGCGCCTTGCGCAGCTCCGGGTCCTTGGCGATCAGCGACGTGGGTTCCTGGCCCGGGTCGTTGTACCCGGACAGGGAGACGGCCGCGCTGTAGCGGTCGGGGTGGGCGATCGCGAGCTTGGCGGCGCAGTGGGCGCCCGCCGAGTAGCCGGCCACGCCCCAGTGCCGGGCCTCCCCGGAGGCCCGGAAGTTGTCGGTCACCATCTTGCGGACGTCCACGCTGAACCAGCTGTCCGCGTTGACCTTCCCCGGGATGTTGGCGCACCCGGTGTCGGTGTCCCCGAGCAGCATGGCGCGCGGCGACACCAGGATGAACGGCTGCACCGTGCCGTTCTTCATGAGCGGCTCCAGCGTCTCGTGGGCCTTGAGCCCCTGGAACCAGGACTTGCCGGTGCCCGGGATACCGGGGATCAGCTCGATGACGGGGAAGGTGCGGTCCTTCCAGGCCGGGTCGTCGTACTGCGGCGGCAGCCACACCATGACGTCGCCCTTGACCCCGGATATCTTTCCGTCGAGCTGGGTCTTGCGGACCCGCCCGCCCAGGCCGTCGACGGCGGTGAACTCCTGGAGGACCTTCGGCTCGGCCTCGACCTTCTTGCCGCCGAGCCCGTCCGCGCCGAGGTCGTGGGCCGCGGTGACGTACTTCGAGGTGCCGAGCAGGTCACCCCAGGAGGTGTAGAAGTTCTGGTCGTTGTTGATTCCGACGAAGACCAGGGCGATGGCGGTCGCCTGGGCGAACAGCAGCATCAGGCAGCGGGTGGCGTGCCGCACGACGGCGGGACCGCGCACCCTGCCCCACGACGCCAGCGGCAGGACGACGGCCGTCACCGTCAGGGCGATCACCGTCGCGAAGAGGGGGGTCCCCGTCAGACTCATCACGCCCCCCAAGAGGCGCACCCGGCGCGGCCCGGTTGCCCGGGCCGCGTGCGGCGTGGATCACAGCGGGGCGGGCCCCGCTCAGACCAGGCGGCGGGCCGTGGCCCAGCGGGTCAGCTCGTGGCGGTTGGAGAGCTGGAGTTTCCTGAGCACCGCGGAGACGTGCGATTCCACCGTCTTGACGGAGATGAAGAGCTGTTTGGCGATCTCCTTGTACGCGTACCCGCGCGCGATCAGCCGCAGCACCTCGCGCTCGCGCTGCGTGAGCCGGTCCAGGTCCTCGTCCAGCGGCGGCGCGTCCGTCGAGGCGAAGGCGTCGAGGACGAAGCCGGCCAGCCGCGGCGAGAACACCGCGTCCCCGTCCTGCACCCGGAAGATCGACTTCACCAGGTCGGTGCCGGTGATGGTCTTGGTGACGTAACCGCGCGCGCCGCCCCGGATGACCCCGATGACATCCTCGGCCGCGTCCGACACCGACAGGGCCAGGAAGCGCACCGGATGCTCGGCCGCCGACATCAGCGGGGCGCAGCGGCGCAGCACCTCGACGCCGCCGCCGCCGGGCAGGTGCACGTCGAGGAGCACCACCTCGGGGCGGGTGGCGGTGATGACGGTGACGGCCTGGTCCACGTCCGCGGCCTCGCCGACGACCTCGACGCCGGTGCGGGCGGTGTCGCCGATCTCGGCCTGGACGCCGGTGCGGAACATCCGGTGGTCGTCGACGAGCACCACCCGGACCCTCCTGCTCTCCGAACCCGAATCCGAACCGGAACCCGCATCCGAACCGGAACCGGTCGTGGTCTCTTCGGTCATGCTGTGCTCGCCGCCCTCTCCATCTCCAGCTCGACTTCCGTGCCGCCGCCGGGCGCGGACCGCAGCCGTGCGGTCCCGCCGTTGCGCTGCATCCGGCCGATGATCGATTCTCGTACGCCCATGCGGTCGTCCGGTACCGCGTCGATGTCGAAGCCCGGTCCCCGGTCCCGTACGGACACGAACACGGTCTGCCCTTCCACTTCGGCGTACACCTGCACGGGCCCGCTCTCGCCACCGTACTTGGCGGCGTTGACCATCGCCTCGCGCGCGGCCTGCGTCTGCGCGGCCAGCCGCTCGTCGAGGGGGCAGTCGCCGACGATGACGACCTCGATCTGGACGCCGTGGTGGTCCTCCACCTCGGCGGCGGCCTTCTTCACGGCCTCCGCGACGGTGGCCGGCTCCTCGGCCTCGTCCTTGCCGGTGCCCTCGGGCTTGTAGAGCCAGTTCCGCAGCTCCCGCTCCTGGGCCCGGGCGAGGCGGCGCACCTCGCCCACGTCCTCCGCGTTGCGCTGGATCAGCGTGAGGGTGTGCAGGACCGAGTCGTGTACGTGGGCGGCGACTTCGGCGCGCTCCTGGGCGCGGATGCGCATGAGGCGTTCCTCGGAGAGGTCCTGGGTCATCCGGATCAGCCAGGGCCCGGCCAGCAGGGCGACGCCGACGAGGACGGCGAGGGTGGCGGTGAGTACGTTGCCCAGCTGGGCGGCGGAGCCCCGTACGACGAGGAAGACGGTCAGACCGACGCCGACCAGCGCCACCCCCGCGAGTCCCCGGGCGATCTGCAGCAGCCGGGCGTGCCGGCCCGCGGCGGCGCTCCAGTGGGCGCGGCGGGCGTTGTCGGCCTGCCGCCATACGAGCACCACACCGGCGCCGACCAGCAGCGTCGGCCAGACGTACCGCCCGGACGCGCCGCCGGCCTGGACCTTGGCGCTGAAGATCGCGACGCCGACGCACAGCGCGATCAGCGCGGTGATCTGCCCCTTGGCGGGCCTGCGCAGGCGCAGGCTGCCGCCGGCGAGGTTCTCGAAGAAGGAGCGGTGCCCGCTGCCGCCGCCCACGCCGAGCGGGACGAAGACCCAGAAGGCGGCGTAGAGCAGGACGCCGAGGCCGTCGCCGAACATGAACAGGCCGAGGAAGGCCAGCCGGACCCAGATCACCGGCAGCCCGAGGTGCCCGGCCAGGCCGCGCGCGACCCCGCCGAGCATCCGGCCGTCGGCGCTGCGGTAGAGCTTGCGCTGCGGGGTCTCGGGGCTCGGCGGGGGCTCTGCTGCGTGCGGGATTCGGGGAGCGGCGGCTACGGGCATGCCACCGATGGTCACATGCGCGGGGTGCGCCCGGCATCAGGGCATCCCCCCAGTTCTGTGCGGGGGATATCAGGGTCGCGCCAGGGTCGGGCCCGGTGCCGCACCGCCGCGCGGCCCGTCACCATGGACCCATGACCGAAGTGCACGATGCCCCGCCGGACTCCGGGGCCCCCTCGATACCCGACGGGCGACCGCCCCTGCGCCGCGGCAAGCGCGACAAAGTCCTCGCGGGCGTGTGCGGCGGCCTCGGCCGGTATTTCGACCTAGACCCGGTGATCTTCCGGATCGTGCTGGGCGTCCTCGCCTTCACCGGCGGCATCGGCCTGATCTTCTACGGCTTCGCGTGGCTGCTGCTCCCCCAGGAGGGCGAGGAGGACAGCGAGGCGAAGAAGCTGCTCACCGGCCGGGTCGAGGGCACCACCCTGGCGGCTGTGTTCACGGCCCTGATCGGCTGCGCGCTGTTCCTGTCGATGCTGGGCAGCGGCGGGCTCGGGGTGTTCTCCGCCCTGGTCATCGTGGCGGTCGGCGGCGGCGCGTACTGGTCGCAGCGCAGCCGCGGCGCCCAGGCGCCGGAGGCGGAGGCCGACCCGGCGGCGCAGCGCCCCGCGCACAGCCCGGCCCCGCCGGAGACGCAGGCGCCGCCCACCCCCGGCGGCCCGTCCTGGTGGCGGGACCCGCTGGTCAAGGACGGCACCACCGGTCCGGTCGGCGCGGTCGGGTACCTGTGGGGCCCGGACGACGAGGCGGCGCCCTCCCCCGGCGCCCCGGCGGCCCCCCAGCGGGTGGCCGCCCCGGTCGTCCCGGCCGTTCCCCGGGGCGGCATCGGCGGCCGGCTCTTCGTCCTGGCCGTGCTGGCCGGGGGCATCGCCACCGCCGCGGTCTGGGACGGCAGCACGCTCGGGCACGCCCTCCAGGTGGGTCTCGCCGCCGCGCTCGCCGTCTTCGGCCTGGGTCTGGTGGTCAGCTCGGTCAAGGGCCGGACCGGCTTCGGCACCGTCCTGCTGGCGCTGACCACCGCCGGGCTGCTGGCGTGCGCGGCCGCGCTGCCCCGTGAGATCGGCACCGACTGGCGGGACGTCGACTGGCGCCCGGCGGCGGTGGCCGACGTACGGCCCGTGTACGAGGCGGGCACGGGGCTCGCGACGCTGGACCTGAGCCGCCTGGACGTGCCGAGGGGCACCACGTTGAAGATCGCCGTGTCCATCGACGCGGGCCGGCTCAAGGTGGTCGTGCCCCGGGAGGTCACCGCCGAGGCCGACATCGACATCCGGCGCCTGGGCGACGTACAGCTACCAGGGGACAGGAGCGACGACCTGCGCCTGCGCGACGGCGGCGAACACCGGCAGGTGACCCTGGCGCCCGCCGCCGGCACCGAGGCCGGCGGAACGATCGACCTGCGCCTCGAAGCGGCTGTGGGACAAGTGGAGGTGGCCCGTGCGGCGTCATGAGTTCCAGCCGGGACGGCTGATCGCGGGACTGGTCCTGCTCGCGGCGGGCGTGCTCTACCTGCTCGACGCGGCCGGCGAGACCGATCTGCCGTGGTTCGCCGTGGTGCCGATGGCGATGGGCGGGCTCACGCTCGCCGGGCTGGTGGGGATGACCACCTACGCCGTCCGCCGGGACCGGCGCGACCGGATCAGCGAGTCCAGCGAGAGATAGCGCGCCCCGGCCAGGATCAGCGGGGTCCAGGCCATCAGGTAGATCAGGTCGTTGCCGTAGTAGTACGGGGTGACCGCCCAGGAGACCGTGAGCCACAGGCTGAGCGAGATCAGCGCTCCGCCGGTGGCCGCGATCCGGGTCAGCAGGCCGGCCAGGGTGCCGAGGCCCACCAGGATCTCGCCGATGGCCAGCGCCACGGCGCAGCCGACGGGCGAGTCGAGGGCCAGGTCCACCATGGCCGGGAACGCGGCGGTGTCGCGCACCCCGCGCATCAGCTCGCCGATGGAGCCGGCGCCGTCGGCGGACAAGAACGTGGCGTCGGTCAGCTTGTCCAGCCCCGCGTAGACGAACGTCAGGCCGAGGAAGATCCGCAGTGGCAGGAGCGCGTACCTGGGGGCTTGTTCTCTCAGCCCGGAAGGTACGTCAGTTCGGGTCACGTCAGTTCGGGTCACGGGGACATGTGTACCCCGTTCACTCGGCCACGTCGATGGTGCAGCGGTTGGATTCCACTCCCGCCGCGGTGACCACCTGGACCTCCACGCGGCCCGGTTCCACTTCCGCCGGCACCGGTACGGTCAGCACCGCGTCCGAGGGATTGGTGAACCCGCCCGCCACCGGGACCAGCGGCACGTGCACGTGGACCGCCCCGATCCGCACCACCAGCCGGGCCAGCATCTCCGGCGTCTGCGCCCCGGGCGGCACGAACCCCACCCCCCGGATCTCGATGTCGTCCCCGGGGCGGACGGCCGCGTCCAGATCCCCGGGCTCCCGTCTGCGCACCACGGACAGCACCAGCGGACGGCTGCCCTCCGCGTACTTGGCCGCCAGGTACACCGCCGCCGACAGCGCGACGAGCAGCGCCAGCGCCCACGGCAGTTGCGGCAGCCGGTCCGGGAAGCGGGCCAGCGACACCGCCGCGTAGGCCAGTACGACGGTGGAGACGAGCACGTACTGCGCGTCGGGGAAGCTCCCGCGCCCGGCGTCGTCCGTCAGCAGGTCCGCCCCGGTCGGCCGGGCCGCGGGCAGCTTCTGCAGCTTCTGGCCCATGATCCGTACGGAGACCACCCGGCGCACCAGCACCGCCACCGCCGAGGTCAGCGCGAGGACCGCCAGCAGCGGCAGCGCCCGCCCGAGCGCGAAACCCTGGTACAGCGCCTGCCGTTCGGGCCCGGGCGAGGACGCGGCCAGCCGCAGGGCGGGCAGCAGCGCGGCGAACGCCGTCAGGACGAGCCAGGCGGTGGGCACCGCCTTCGAGGTGGACAGCCGGTTGTCCTCGCCGACCAGCGGGGCCAGCAGGCCGCCGCGCAGCGTCTGCGCCCGGGCGGCGACGGTGAGCAGCCCGGCCAGCACCAGCGCCGCCAGCAGCCCGGCGGTGCGGGCGGTGGACCAGCCGGTGCCGAGTGCGGCGGCGACCTGCACCACCAGCAGGACCCCGGCGGCGATCCACACGGCGAGCACGGCCCGCCGCGAGAACAGGTACAGCCAGGATTTGCCGGCCTCCCGGCCCCGGTCGGCGACCGTGCGGGCCGACAGGGTCAGCTCGTCGGAGACCCACTGCCGGGACGCGCCCAGGGAGTGGGCCACCGCGGCCGGCAGTCCCTGGCCCGCGGCGAACTCGTCACGCTTCTCCAGGAACGCGGCGACCGCGCGACGGTGTCCCTCGCGTGCGCACTCGTCGCAGGCGCAAGCCGCGGTATGGGTACCTCGGGACATCTCTTGGACAGCCACGTGCGTGCCGCCTCTCTGAACTTCGGTGCAATGCCAGCGAATTGTGCACCACTGCGGCAGTGCTCCGGATTGCGCACGATGTCAGAGCAGGTGATTAACCGTTCATGATGTTGACGCCACCGGCGTGTCACCGGCGTGTCACCGTTGTGGAGCAGGGGCTGCCAGCAGGGGTTGGCAGTTCACCCAGGCGGCCAGATCGGACCCGAACCGCTCGCGCGTGGCGACGGCATTGTGGTGGTCGATGAGCACCGGTTTCCCGGCCGCCCGCGCGATCAGCTGCACCTGCGCCGCCCGCTCCGCCGCGATGAACCACCAGACCGCCGCGTCCACCGAGTCCCCGACCGTCAGCAGCCCGCGGTTGCGCAGGATCAGCGCCTTGTACGGGCCCAGCGCGCGCCCGATCCGGCTCGCGTCCTCGGCTCCCGCGAACTCGTCCAGCAGCGCGTGGTCCTCGTAGAAGGCACAGGCCTCCTGGGTGATCGGGGCCAGCAGCTCGCCGAGACTGGCGAGGGCGCGGCCGTACGGGGCCTGCGTGCGGACGACGGCCACGACCTCGGGGCGCTCCCGGTGGACGGCGGCGTGCACGGCGAAGGCCAGCTCGTTGACCCGGCGGTCGCCCTGGAGGACCCGCCCGTCCCCGTCCACCAGCAGCAGATCGCCGGGGGCCAGCCCGGCGAAGGCCCGCCCGAAGGGGTTCACCCAGTAGCAGTCCTCGAACTCCGGGTCCCGCGCGCTGACGTGCCCGGACACACCGTCCTCGTACCCGAGCCGGCCCAGCAGCCGCAGCGCCCCGGCGAGCCGCCGCTTGCGGTACTCGCGCTCGTCGGCCGGGTCCGCGTGCACGGGCGGCATCTCGAAGCCCAGCCGGTCCACGGGTACGGGTACAGGTACGGGCTGATCCGGCATGGGGCCTCCTTCGACTCCACTCCGACTCCGCCACTCCGACGGCTCGGGTCGCGGCGCAAGGTACCGGCGGCTCCGCCAGGTGGCCATAGAAACGGCGAAGCCGCCGCTCCGGAGGGAGCGGCGGCTTCGCTTCACGCGCGGGTGGGGACTACTCCCACTCGATGGTGCCCGGGGGCTTGCTCGTGCAGTCCAGGACCACGCGGTTCACGTCCGCCACCTCGTTGGTGATGCGGGTGGAGATCTTCGCGAGCACCTCGTACGGCAGGCGCGTCCAGTCGGCGGTCATCGCGTCCTCGGACGAGACGGGGCGCAGCACGATCGGGTGGCCGTAGGTACGGCCGTCGCCCTGCACGCCGACGCTGCGGACGTCGGCGAGGAGCACGACCGGGCACTGCCAGATCTCGCGGTCCAGGCCGGCCGCCGTGAGCTCGTGGCGGGCGATGGCGTCGGCCTCGCGGAGCAGGTCCAGGCGCTCCTTGGTGACCTCGCCGACGATGCGGATGCCGAGGCCGGGGCCCGGGAAGGGCTGGCGGTGGACGATCTCGTCCGGCAGGCCGAGCTCCTGGCCGACCATCCGGACCTCGTCCTTGAACAGCTGGCGCAGCGGCTCGACGAGCTCGAACTCGATGTCGTCGGGGAGGCCGCCCACGTTGTGGTGGGACTTGATGTTCGCGGTGCCGGTGCCGCCGCCGGACTCGACGACGTCCGGGTACAGGGTGCCCTGCACCAGGAAGGCGACCGCGGGGCCGTCCTCCTGGAGGATCTCCAGCTGGGCCTGCTCGAAGACGCGGATGAACTCGCGGCCGATGATCTTCCGCTTGGTCTCCGGGTCGGAGACGCCGGCGAGCGCGGTCAGGAACCGCTCCTGCGCGTCGACGACCTTCAGCTGCACGCCGGTGGCGGCGACGAAGTCCTTCTCGACCTGCTCGGTCTCGTCCTTGCGCATCAGGCCGTGGTCGACGTAGACGCAGGTCAGCTGCGAGCCGATGGCCTTCTGCACGAGTGCCGCGGCGACCGCCGAGTCCACACCGCCGGAGAGGCCGCAGATGGCGCGCTTGTCGCCGACCTGCTCGCGGATGGCCGCGATCTGCTCCTCGACGATGTTGCCGGTGGTCCAGGTGGGCTTGAGGCCCGCACCCCGGTAGAGGAAGTGCTCCATCACCAGCTGGCCGTGCGTGGAGTGCATCACCTCGGGGTGGTACTGCACGCCGTACAGCTTCTTCTCGTCGTTCTCGAAGGCCGCGACCGGGACGACGTCGGTGGACGCGGTGACGGTGAAGCCCTCGGGGGCGGCGGAACAGGCGTCGCCGTGGGACATCCACACCGACTGCTGATCGGGGGTGCCCTCGAAGAGGGTGGAGCCGGCCTTGGAGACGGCCAGCGCGGTCCGGCCGTACTCGCGGGCGCCGGTGTTGTCGACGGCGCCGCCGAGGGTCGTCGCCATCAGCTGGAAGCCGTAGCACATGCCGAAGACGGGTACCCCGGCCTCGAAGAGGCCGCGGGCGTCGTCCAGGCGCGGGGCGCCCTCTTCGTACACGGAGGACGGGCCGCCGGAGAGGATGATCGCCTTGGGGTTCTTGGCCAGCATCTCGGCCACGGGCATGGTGCTGGGCACGATCTCGCTGTAGACCCGTGCCTCGCGGACGCGGCGGGCGATGAGCTGGGCGTACTGGGCGCCGAAGTCGACGACGAGAACCGTGTCCGGGGCGCTGTCGTGACTGGCGGAGGTGGCTTCTGGCACGGGGCAGGCCTTCCGGCGGAAGAGGGGGTTGTTTTGTCGATTCTACCGGGGGACCCGCACCCCTCTTCGTCTCACCATCCGAGTCCGGGGCCACGCCAGTGCCTCGGCCACGCGGGATCAGGCCTCCACAGCTCGGCGTGCACGGACGATCACGCGCTGTGCGTCCGCCCCGAAGACGGCGGATGCGCGGAGCGACTTCCAGACCCGCAGGTGCGTGGCGACACTGTCGACGTCGTCCAGCCAGAGCTCCGCGTGCCAGGTTTCCACGACCACCTGCCGGTCGTCGTAGATCCAGAATCCGAGGCCCGGCGGGATCTTCAGGGCCGCGTCGAGGGGGACGATCCCCAGTTCCACGGTGTCGAGGCCGATCACGCCCTGGAGGCGGTCCAGCTGGGCGGCAAGCACCACCGGTGGGCAGATCCGACTTTGAATCCTCCCCTCCCTAAAGGGAGGGGATTCCTGGCTCACGTTGGCTGCGGACTGGCGGTCCACACGCTCTTACACGATCAGCACCAGCCGGGTTGAGACCAGCCCGGACGAGCATCACGTGTGCGGAGTTCTTGTCCCTGGGGGAGACGGCTCCGCACGCGGTGCACGAGTAGGTTCGTTCCGAGAGAGGGAGTGCGTGCTTGGTTCTCGCTCCGCACTGCGCGCAGTCCATGGTGGTGTGCGCGGGGTGGACAAGGTGCACGGCGCGACCGTGCTTGCGGCCCATCTGGATCAGGGCCGTCTTCGTGGCGCCGATCGCGGCGTCTGCCGCTTTACGGGCCATGGTGGACTTGGCGAGGAACTTCGGCTTGAAGTCCTCGACGGCGAGGGCGTCATGGTCACGGACCACCTTCTTGGCCCACTTGCGGGCGGTGTCCTGGCGCTGCCGGGCGATCTTCTTGTGCGCCTTCGCGGCCTGCTGCTGCGCTTGACGGTAGCCCTTCGACTGGGCCTTGCCCTTGGGTGCGCGGCGTCGGGCCATCATCCGCTGGTAGTGCGCAAGGCGACCGGCGGCTTTCCTGCCGTACTCGGCGTGGGGCAGGTCGTGGTCGTCGGACGTGGTGGTCGCAATCTCCCTCACGCCCCAGTCGATGCCGATCACCGCTCCCGTGGAGGGCAGTGTCTCGGTGGTCGTGGGGACGACGAAACTGGCGTACCAGTGCCCGAGGCTGTCCCTGTACACACGTACCGACGACGGCGGGTTGGGCAGATCCCGCGACCACACCACGGTCGCGCTGATACCCCCGGCCAGATGCAGACGCCCGTCCTTCAACCGGAAGCCGTGCTGCGTGTAGTTGAGCGTGGGGTCCGTTACGTGCTTCTTCTTGCACTTCGGCATCCCGGCGCGCTGCCGCATCGGCAGTCGGGCCTTGATGTCCTTGAGCGCCTTCGCGCGGGACTTGGCGAAGTCACGGATGATCTGCTGCTGCGGAACGCTGCTGCCCTCACGCAGCCACGCCATCGAGCGTCGGGCCCCCGTCAGCATCTTGTCGAGCTGCGACGGACCACACGTCACCTTCTCGTCGGCCGTCTTGTTGTGGGCGTGGACCTTGCGGGACATCGCCACGCACTCGTTCCACACCCACCGGCACCGCGCCCACTCCGCCTCAAGCCGGGTGAGCGCGGTGGACGACACGCGAAGCCGGAAGGTGTACCGGGCATGCCCGGCTTCCCCATCGCCCATCGCTGCTGTCGGCATGCTCCCCAACCTAACCGCCCCCACTGACAACGAAAGAGAGTGCAGGTCAGAGCAGACGCGCAACGAACTCCGCCGCTACGCGGCTCCGCCCCAAGGACCCATTCCTCCCCGGGCTGAAGCCCGGGGCATCCTGGGAGAGATCCGGTGAACGACGATTTCTCCGCTGTCCAGATCCTCATGCACGGCGGGGCAGCCACCTTCACCGCTGCCTGTGCCGTTGAAGCGCAACCTGCGTGCTGTTCATGGCATCCCAGACCACCATGAGCCCGCCTGTGCATCTGTCACTGCCCTCCGCGGCTCCGAAACCCGCCGCAGGCTGTGACGTGTGCGCGGCACTGGCGAACCAGCGCTCGGAGGCCCACCGGCGGGGCGACTATTCAGCCGTGTCGGACTGCAATGTGGAGATCGTCGCCCATCGTGGGCGCAGCCGATGCTGAACCCACGAGCGATGTTCCGGTACGTCGCACACACCATCCGGCACGCGCCCGAAGGCGGCATCACCTACGAGGCCTTCTGCACGGCATATGGCTGCGGGGCCGAGTCCGGGCCACAAGGCGAGCACGGTGCGGCGCAGGACTGGGCGCTGCGGCACACGGGGCGAACCGGCCACGACCTGTTCCGACGCGTGTATACCGACCACGCGCGCGTCACACGCGCCACTGAGTCGTCTCACCATCCGAACCGGCTTGGCCCGGAGGGGGGCCGAAGGTCATAATCGCTTTCATGCGCAAGCAGCTGAGCTTCCTCTTTACCTATGGCACCGGCCGGTCCGGTCGCCATGGGTCCTTGTGATGCTCGCTTGAGCCGCTGACTTCCCAGAGCGCCCCGGTCCGACAGGACCGGGGCGCTCCGCGTTTCCGCTCTTCTCGGGCCCCACCCACAGGAGAGAACCATGAGCGTCACCACCACCCCCGAGCAGCTGATCGCCGACTGCCGCGGGCGCATCGACTCCATCGACGACCGGATCATCGGGCTGATCCAGGAGCGGATGGCCGTCTCGACGGTCATCCAGGAGGCCCGGATCTCCTCCGGGGGCCGCCGGGTGCACCTGTCGCGCGAGATGGAGGTGCTCTCGCATTGGAGCGATGCTCTCGGAAAGCCCGGCACCACGCTCGCGATGACGCTGCTGGAGCTGTGCCGCGGCCGGGTGTGACGTACGGGGCGGTCCTTGCGAGCGGTCGTTCGTCACTCGTCCGGAGCGTGACCGGGCTCGCGGCCCTTCGTTGATGCCGGTGTGTCCGCGCCAGCCAGGCGCGGGTCGCACGACACCACGCGTGGCTCCGCTGGAGCGGTGAGGCGTACGGCCCGTGAGGGCGTGCGTCGTGGGACCTCGCTCCAACGCGCGACCGGACGGCAGGGGACAGCCGCCCGGTCGCCCATGAAGGACGGCCGGCCCGGGGGACGCCCCGGGCCGGCCGTTCTCATGTGTGCGGACCGCTTCGCTACGTCTTCGCTACGTCGTTACGCGCGCCCGGTGCCGCGGCGGCGGACCGCCACGAACAGCAGACCGCCCGCGGCGACCAGCACGGCCGCGCCGATGGCGAGCGGGCCGGCGGAGCTGCCGGTGGAGGCCAGGTTGCCGTTGGCCTTGGCGCCGGTGCCCGTGCCCGTACCGGCGGTGCTGCTCGGCTTGGCGGACGCGGACGCGGACGGGCTCGTGGAGGTGCTCGGCTTCGGGCTCGGGGTGCCGGTGGAGGCGCTCGGGCTCGGCGTGACGCCGCCGTCCTTGGCGTTGATCACGAAGGCGGCCTTGTTGTTGGCGTGCTCCGGGTCCCAGCCGTGAGGCTTGCCGCCGTCCAGCGACCACTGGCCGACCGTGACGGAACCCTTGGCGTCCGCCACGACCTTCTCGATCTTCAGCTCGAACGCGTAGGAGACCTTCTCCTTCTCGCCCACGACGCTGCCGGTGGCGCAGACGAAGCGCGGGGTGCCCAGGCCGTTGGGCGCGACCCGCTGGCATCCGTACGGGACCTTGACCATCTTCACGCCCGGCGGCATGACGATCTCCGTGCCGGCGACGATCTCACCGGAACGTACGTTGGCGACCCACGCCGGGCCCTTGTTCTGGAAGCCCAGCTCCGCCTTCACCGTCTCGCCGGCCTTGCCCTTGAGGGACACGGGGCCGACCACGAAGTCGGCGGTGTTCTTCGTGTCGAAGTCGAACTCCTGGGTGTTGCTCCAGGAGTCCGTGGCCGGGGCCTGCAGGGCGGGCTTGGCGGCCCGCTCCTTGAAGGCCAGCTTCTGGCCGGTGCCGGACGGGGTGAGCTTCTGCGCCGCCTTCGGCTGCTCGCCCGCCGTGTACACCCCGTAGGTAAGCCGGTCGACGAGGGCGTGCGGGGCGGCCTTGAGGGTCAGCGGGCTGGAGATCTCGTAGACCGCGCCCGGCTTGAACTCCCCGTCGAGGACGCACACCGTGGTGCTCCAGCGGGTGTTCCACGGCTGTGCCGGATCCGGCTTCCGGCTGAACGAGCAGTTGTCGTACTTCTCGACCAGGTCCATGCCGTGCGTGGTGCTGATCTCCAGCGCCACGCCCTTGGCGGATTCCTTGCCCGCGTTGGCGAAGACGATCGGCAGGCCCTGGGTGTCGCCCGGGTTCTGCTTCGACTTGAGCTCGGCCTTCTCCACGACCAGGTCGGGGCCGCCGACCTTGACCTTGGTGGTGGCCGGCTTGAAGGTGGTGCCCGGGGCCGCGCCGGTGATCGTGAGGTCCGCGATCGCGCCGGCCTTGCTGTCCTTCGCGGCCGTGAGGTCCAGGGCCACCACGGTGTGCCCGTCCGGCATCGGCTGCCCCCACAACCGGCAGGTCACGAGGGCGGCGTTCAGCACGCAGGCGCGATCCTGCCCCGCGCCGAGTGAGATGTCGGCGATGCCCTTGAGCCCGCTCAGGTCGATCGTGAGCGTGCCCACACTGCTGAACGTCGCGCCGAAGTCGTCGTCCACCCGGTACTTGAGCGAGGTCTTGTGCGGCTCACCGCTCTGTCCGGGGTGCGGACGCAGGCCGACCTCGGACGGACCGGTCAGGGTGAAGACGGGGTCCGCGGCCTGCGCGGGGGCGGTGCCCAGGGCCAGTGCCACCAGGCCGCTCGCGGCAAGCAAGGAGATGCGCTTTCTCATGATCCCCTTGACCCTCGAACACGCGTCGCAGTTGCGCACGTCACCGTGTGACGGACACCACAGGCCCGCTCTCCGGATTCCGGTACAACCTTCCGCCTTGACCGTCTGTCACTTCAGTACTGCGGCGAGTACCGCGCTCGGAGGGGGAGCGCGGTACTCGCCGCCGTCACATCAGGCGCACATCGGGGTCAGAGCTCCGCTTCCGGTTTCCGCGGCGGAAGTTCCGGGACTGCCAGGAACGGCAGCCGCAGCGCGCCGAAGGCCTCCTTCGGGACCGCCGGACTGACCGGTTCCACCGCCGCGAGGCGGGCGTACGCCTCGCCCTGCGCGGGCCGCTCGTCCCGCTCTCCCTTGTTCGGCCAGTACGCCATGGCCCGCTCCGCCTGCGCCGTGATCGTCAGCGACGGGTTGACCCCGAGGTTCGCGGAGACCGCCGAGCCGTCGACGACCGAGATGCCCGGGTACCCGTAGAGCCGGTGGTACGGGTCCACGACGCCCTCCCGCGGGGAGGCGCCGATCGGGCAGCCGCCGAGGAAGTGCGCGGTCAGCGGGGTGCCCATCAGCTCGCCGATGTTGCTGCCCGGGAAGCCGTTGATCTCCTCGGCCAGCAGCATGGCGGCCTCGGTGGCCTCCGCGATCTGCACCGGGTTGGGGGCGCCGTGGCCCTGGCGGGCGGTGAGCAGGCCCTTGCCGAGGCCGCCGGGCTTGCGGTACGTCGTCAGGGAGTTGTCCAGCGACTGCATGACCAGGCCGATGATGGTCCGCTCCGACCAGCGCCGGTTGGACAGCGAACGCAGCAGCTGCACCGGGTGCGTCGCGGTCCGGGCCAGCCAGGCCCGGACCCGGTGCTTGGCGAAGGGCACCTGGAGGATGGTCATGAACCCCATCGCGTTGGAACCCTTGCCGTAGCGGACGGGCTCGATGTGGGTGTCGGCGTTGGGGTGCACGGACGAGGTGATCGCCACGCCCCGGGTGAAGTCGGCCCGCTGCTCCTTGCCGGGGCCCGCGCCGTGCCGCCTCCGGTAGCGGCGGTCGTCGGTCTGCGCGCCGACCAGACCCTCCGAGTTGGTCCGGGTCAGTTCGCCGAGCCGGTCGGAGAGGTGCGGGAGCTCGCCGCAGTCCTTCATCGTGTGCAGCAGGGTCTGGGTGCCGTACGTGCCCGCCGCGACCACGACGTAGCGGGCACGCAGCACCCTCACCTTGCCCTTGCGGCGGCCGTCGGTGGGGACCGTACGGACGCGGTAGCCGCCGCCCGGGTGTTCGGCGACGGTGGTGACCGTGGTCATGGGGTGGATGACGGCGCCCGCGCGCTCGGCGAGGTGCAGGTAGTTCTCGTTCAGGGTGTTCTTCGCGCCGTGGCGGCAGCCGGTCATGCACTCGCCGCACTCGGTACAGGCCTTGCGGGCGGGGCCGGCGCCGCCGAAGTACGGGTCGGCGGCCTCGTCGCCGGGGCGGACCTTCGCGTGGCCTTCGGCGTCCTGGCCGTCTCCGAAGAACACGCCGACCGGGGCCATGTGGAAGGAGTCGGCGACGCCCATCTTCTCGGCGGCCGCCTTCAGGTGGACGTCCGAGGGGGTCAGCGTCGGGTTGAGGCGTACGCCGAGCATCCGCTTGGCCTGGTCGTAGTACGGGGCGAGTTCCTCGCGCCAGTCGGTGATGGACGCCCACTGCCGGTCCTCGAAGAAGGCGGTGGGCGGCACGTACAGGGTGTTGGCGTAGTTGAGGGAACCGCCGCCCACGCCGGCGCCGGCGAGCACCATCACATTGCCGAGCAGGTGGATCCGCTGGATCCCGTACAGCCCGAGTGCCGGGGCCCACAGGTAGTTCCGCAGGTCCCAGCTGTTCCTCGGCAGGCTCTCGCGGGTGAAGCGGCGCCCGGCCTCCAGGACGCCGACCCGGTAGCCCTTCTCGGTGAGCCGCAGTGCCGAGACCGACCCTCCGAAGCCGGATCCGATGACGATGACGTCGTAGTCGTACGACTCAGACTCAGACTCAGACACGGTGCTGCCCCTCAACGGAATCGGAATGCCTTCATGACCTGGAGGCTGCGGGTCATGAACGCCGCGTACTTCTCGTCGTCCATGCCCAGCGAGGGCGCCATCGGGAGCAGCCGCTGGTGGGCGACGGTCTGGGCCTCGGTGTACTTGAGGATGCCCTCGGAGCCGTGCCGGCGGCCGAGGCCGGAGTCCTTCATGCCGCCCATGGGCGCCTGGGCGCTGCCGTACGCGGGGGCGTAGCCCTCGTTGATGTTGACGGTGCCGGTGCGCAGGCGGGCGGCGACGGCGTGGCCGCGGCGGGCGTCCTTGGTCCACACGCTGGAGTTGAGCCCGTACGCGGTGCCGTTGGCCTGCGCGATGACCTCGTCCTCGTCGGTGAAGCGGTAGATCGAGACGACCGGGCCGAAGGTCTCCTCGCCGCACACCGCCATCGGCGCCTCGACGCCGTCGAGGATGGTGGGCTCGTAGAAGAGGGGGCCGATGTCGGGGCGGGCCACGCCGCCCGCGACGAGGGTCGCGCCCTTGGCGACGGCCTCGTCCACGTGCCGCCGCACGGTCTCCAGCTGGCGCTCGCCGACGAGGGAGCCCATGTCGGCTCCGTACGCGAGGGAGTTGCCGAGCCGCATGGCCTTCGTCCGGGCGGCGAAGCGGGCGACGAACTCGTCCGCGACCGAGGCGTGGACGTAGAGCCGCTCGATCGAGATGCACAGCTGGCCGGCGGAGGAGAAACAGGCACGGACGGCGCCCGCGGCGGCCTTCTCCACGTCGGCGTCGCTCAGCACGAGCATGGCGTTCTTGCCGCCGAGTTCGAGGGACACCCCGACGAGGCGGGCGGCGGCGCCCTGCGCGACCTCGCGGCCGGTACGCGTGGAGCCGGTGAACGACACGTAGTCGGCGTGCCGGACCACCTCGGGGCCGACGACCGGGCCCTCGCCGAGCACGATCTGGAAGACCTCGGCCGGCAGTCCGGCCTCGATGAGCAGGTCGCGGGCCCACAGGGCGGTGAGCGCGGTCTCGGTGTCGGGCTTCATGACGACGGCGTTGCCGGAGACGAAGGCGGGCAGGGCGTCGCCGACGGAGAGTTCGAGGGGGTAGTTCCAGGGGGCGATCTGACCCACGACCCCGCGCGGCTGGCGCAGCTCGGTGACCTTGGTGAGGGTGGGCATGGCGCCCGCGTGGCCCTTGGGACGCAGGTACGAGGGGGCCTTGCGGCCGTAGTGGCGCGCGGCGACGGCGACCGCCTGGACCTCTTCGTGGGCGTGCAGCCGGGCCTTGCCGGTCTCCAGCTGGATGAGGTCGAGCACCTCGGCCTGGCGCGACAGGACCAGGTCGTGGAAGCGGAGCAGGACCGCCGCACGCTTGCGTACGGGGACGGCGGCCCAGGCGGGCTGGGCGGCGCGGGCCTTCTCGAAGGCCGCGGCCACGTCCTCGGGGGTGGCCTCGGGCAGATCCGCCAGCTTGTCCCCGGTGAAGGGGGTGTGGTTGGCGGTGCGGCCGGAACCGATCACTCCGCGGGTCAGCCGGGCGACCAGCCCGACGGTCACCACGTCGGCGGCGGTCCGGGCGCCGGCCGGGGCCGGGGCGACCGGGTTGGTGGGCTGCGGTGCGGCGCGGAGGGGGGCGGCGGGGGCCTGCGAGTCCGTCATGGCGGTGAGCGTATTCCGCCGGGAGGCCTTTGGGTACCCGTCGGTAACCGGATTTTGCGATATCCGCCAGTGATTGCTGGCAGAGTGGCGGGATCAGGGCTTCCCGGCCGGGGGCTCCCAACCGCTGAGCACGATGTCGAACTGCTGCCGGGTCGTGTTCCAGCCGGCGGTGGGGGCCGCCATGTAGATCGCGTACTCGGTGCCGTCCGGGGCGATGTACATCTGCTCGATGGCCCGGCGCGGACCGGGGTGGTTCTGCTTCTCGGTCCACGTGAAGTCCCAGAGCGCGGCCCGGGTGCTGTCCCGGAAGGTGTTCTGGTTCAGGAGCTGCTTCTTGTAGTCCGTCCGCTTCTGCACCTGCTTCTCCAGGTCGAGCAGGTGCGTGTACGGGTTCACGTAGTCCGGGGTCGAGTCGGCGGCGATCCGGATGAAGTGCTTCCCGTTGTCCGGGGTGTAGTCGATCTGGTCGCCGTTCATCTGGCGCCTCCAGCCGTCCGGGACGAAGAGGGTGAAGCCGGTGGGGTCGGTGACCTTGTTCCAGCCGGGCGGGGCCTGCGCCGCGGGCTTCGTGTCGTCGCCCGGCTTCGCGTCGGGGGCGCTCGCGTCCCGGTCGGCCCCGCCGCCCTTGCCGCCGTCGCCCCCGGTGAGCTTGAGCACCCCGAAGACACCTCCACCGCCGATGAGCGCCGCCACCAGGGCGATGCCCACGGCGCGCTTGAGCCGGCCCTTCGCCGGCCGGTCGGACACAGAAGCGTACGCGGGCGCAGACGCGGGCGCGGCCGCAGGCGCCGCGGGCGCCGCGGGCGCCGGCAGCGAGGCCGCCCGGGCGGTCTCCGCCGGCGCGGCCGGCCCCTCGGACCACTCCTGCGCCGGGGCGAGTTCCTCCGACGTCACCGCACGCGTGGGCACGTACGCCTGCGCCGCCTTCGGCTCCCGGCCCTCCATCGCCTCCAGCAGCATCCGCTCGGCCTCGGCGGCCGAGGGGCGATGGGCCGGGTCCTTGCGCAGCAGCGCGGTGATGACCGGCCCCAGGGCGCCGGACTGGCGCGGGGCGGGCGGCTCGTCGTGCACCACGGCCTGGAGGCTGGAGATGGGCGACGTACGGCGGAAGGGCGAGCGGGCCTCGACGGCCGTGTAGAGGGTGGCGCCGAGCGACCACAGGTCGGAGGCCGGGTCGGGCGCGCCGCCGGTGACCCGCTCGGGGGCCAGGTAGTCGATGGAGCCGACGATCTCACCGGTGCGCGTGATGGAGGAGTCGCCCTCGATCGCGGCGATCCCGAAGTCCGTGAGCAGCACCCGGCCGTCCTTGGCGAGCAGCACGTTGCCCGGCTTCACGTCCCGGTGCAGGACGCCGACCGCGTGCGCGGCGCGCAGCGCGCCCAGCACGTGCAGCCCGATCCGGGCCGCCTCGCGGGGCTCGATCCGGCCCGCCGACTTGGCCGCCTCCGCCAGGGAGGGGCCGTCGATGTACTCCATGACGATCCACGGCCGGTCGTCGTGTTCCAGCACGTCGTGGACGGTGACCACCGCGGGGTGCTGGATCCGGGCAGCCGCCCGGGCCTCCTTCTGCGTCCGGGCGTGCAGGACGTCCCGATCGGCCTGGGCGACGTACAGACCCGCCGTCAGTTCCTTGACGGCGACGGTCCTGTGCAGCAGCTCGTCATGTGCGCGCCACACCTTGCCCATGCCGCCACTGCCGATGGGCTCGACGAGCCGGTACCGGCCCGCGAGCACCGCACCCCCGCCTGTCTGCTGTTCCACGAATCCCCGCCGCCTTTTGCACTTCCGGCCAGATTACGGAGCCTGCGGGCGAAGCCGGAGCCACGCGGGGCCGGTGAGACCGCACTGTGACGCAATTGCCGTACTTGACCGCCCGTCAGGCGGCGTTCACCCACCCGACTTGTAACTCCCCGTGGCTTTTTCGAAGACCTCGGTGACCTTGTCCTGCTCGTCCTCCGGGCCCGTGACCATGACGACGTGGTAGCTGTCGCCGAGCGCCACGACGAAGTTGCGGGCGAACACGCTGCGGCCGTTGGCGTCGTGCCAGGTGTACCGGCCGGTGACGCGCAACTGCTGGCCGACGGTGGTGGATTTGATGTCCCCGCTGGTCGTCCACGTGGAGTTGCGGTACGCGTTCAACTCCGGCTCCTTGTCCTTCTGGTACGTCGCCGGATCCGGATTGCCCCGTACCCTGTCCCGGCCCGGGACGACGGTCAGGGTGAACGGGCCGTCGGTGTAGCGCACCTGGCCGGCCTCGTTGACGCCGTGGCGCTCCCAGCCGTTGGGTGTGGCGATCTCGAAGTGCTCCGGGTCGCGCTGGATCGTGTAGCCGGGCGGGGCGGTCTGCGGGGCGGGCTTGGACTGGGGCGCGCCGGTGCTCTGTTCCGGCTGGGGCTGCGGTTGCTGGGATTGCGGCTGCTTCGTCGGGGTCCGGGACTGCTGCGGTACGGGCTTGGCCGCGTTCTGCGGCTCCCGCGCGTCGCGGTCGCCGTCGCCGCCGTCGCCCGAGCGGGGCATGAAGAGCACCGCGTACGCCACCGCTCCGGCGAGGAGCACCAGGATGCCGACGAGCAGCGTCCGCCCGAGGGAGCGGGGCTTGCGGTTGCGGGGGGCCGCGGCGTTGCGGTGCCGCCCGTGGAGGTCGCCGCGCCGGCGTACGACGGGCAGCTTCGCGGGATCGGGTTCGGCCATCGGGAGCATGCCGAGCCCGAGCCCGGCGTCGGGCTCGGGGGCCGACCGTACGAGGGAGCGGAGCCAGCCGCGCAGCTCCTCGAAGTCGGGGCGCTCGGTGGGGTCCTGGCGCAGCAGCGACTCCACGACGGGGCGCAGCGGCCCGCACTCCTCGGCGAAGGCGGGGGGCTCGGAGCACACCATCTCTACGAGCTCGGCGGCGCTGTCCTCGGGGTACGGGGCGTGTCCCTGGACGGCGCGGTACAGCAGCGCGCCGAGCGCCCACAGGTCGGTGGCTGGCCCGACGGGGGCGGCGATCTGCCAGGGCCCGTGTACGGAGCGGGCCTGCTCGGGGGCCCAGCGCTCGGTGACGGCCCCGACGACGGCCATCCGCGTCTGCCGCGCCCGCTCGGCATCCAGCCCGGTACGCGGCCCGCCGCCGCCCCAGCCGCCGCCGACCGGCGGCGGCGCCACCCGGGGAGCCTCGGCGGCATCGGCGGGGCGGTAGCCCTGCGGAAGCGCAAGCCGCACGGGGGCCGGTGCCTGCGGCGCGGATACGGGGTCGGGTGCCGGTGCCTGCGGCGCGCGTACAGGGTCGGGTGCCGGTGCCTGCGGCGCGGGTGCGGGGTCGAAGGCCGAAGCCTGCGGCGCGGATACGGGGGCGGAAGCCGAAGCCTGCGGCGCGGGCACGGGGTCGAAGGCCGGGGCCTGCGGCGCGGGCCGGGGTTCTGGGAGGATCGGCCGCGACTCGGGGGCCGTCGGGTTGGTGTCCGGGCCGCCGTAGGGGTACGAGTACCCCTCCGGCAGGTTCGACCCCTCGGGCCGGACCTCCCTGCGGGCGGCGGCCTGCGCCCCGGCCCGGTAGGCGGCAATGGCTCCGGCGCGCGCGGCGGCCTTCGGATCGTGCTGCTCCGGCGCCCGCCCGGGGGTGATGTGGTCGGAGTACCGAGGCCCGGTGTCGTACCCGGGCGCGACAAGCGGAGCGTAACCCCCGGCCCCGGAACCGCGGCCGCCACCGGTATCCCCGCCCAGCGGATCGAAGCCCCGCCCGCCCCCGAACGCACCGGGGCCCAAGCCACCGCCGCCCGACCCGGGACCACGCGTAGGGGGCTCGGAGCCGCCCCCGGCCACCCCGGGACCACCCCCGGCCGGGGCAACACCGCCACCGGCCACCCCACCGACACCCGCAACGGGATCAAAGCCGCCGCCCACCCCACCGACGCTCGTAACGGGGTCAAAGCCGCCGCCCGACCCAGGAACACCCGTAGACGACCCGAAGCCGCCCCCGGCAACCCCCGGACCACCCGCAACGGGATCAAAGCCGCCGCCCACCCCGGGAACACCCGTAGACGGCTCGAAGCCGCCCCCGGCAACCCCGGGACCACCCGTCACGGGTGCGAAGCCGCCGTCGGCCGGCCCCGGGACGCGCACGGCAGGGGCGACGCCGCCGGGGGGTGCCGGGGGGAGGGTTCTGGCGGGGGGCGGGGGGGCGGCCTCCGGGGTGGGCGGGGCGTCCCAGGTCAGCTCACCGGCGGAGCCATCCGGCGGGAGGGGGTCGTAGCCGCACAGGGCCTCCTCGGCGGCGCCCGCCGCCAGGCCCGTCAGGACGACCCGGCCGTCATCGCATATCAACACGGTCCGCACCGTGATGTTCCGGTGCGTCCACCCGTGCGCGTGCAACACCCGCAGAGCGGTCAGCACATCGGCCGCCACCTCCGCCGCCCGGTACGGGCTCAGCGGTTCATCGGCGACCAGCGCGGCCAGCGGCCTCGCGGGGACCAGTTCGCTCACTATCCACAGCGACCCGTCCTCCGCGAACACGTCGAAGACCTGGTCCAGCCGGGGGTGGTCCGGAACGGACGCCGCCGCCTGCGCGGCCGCGATCGCCCGCCGCACCGCCGGGAGTTCCTCCGCCGGGCGCCGCCCGGCCGCCGGGGTCCGCGAGCCGTCCAGCAGCTCCGCGTCCACGACCTCCGGCAACGGCACTTGCCGTACCAGGACTTCCTGCCCGCTGCGCGTGTCGAAGGCCCGGGTCTCGACCAGTTCGTACGCGTCCGACGGCGGCAGCGGCAGACGGTAGCGATCGGCGAGGATCCGGCCCGCGTAGTCCTCCACATCGCCTCCCCCGAGCGCTCGGGGACGGGCTCCCCTTGGCCACGCCCCCTCTGACACGATACGTCGCGCGGGGCGCCCGCGTCCCGGGCCTTACAAAGGCCCATGCCGCCAAAGGCCCATGCCGCCAAGGCCCATGCCGCCAAAGGCCCGTGCCGCGAGGGCGGTCCGGGTCAGCCCAGCGGCTGGAAGGTCTCGAAGGCCGTCGCGCGCAGCTGAGTGCACTCCGCGCCGTCCCACTGATCGGCGGCGCAGCTGATCATGATGGCGTAGCCGTGCTTCGAGTCCACCTTGAAGCCGCGGTTGAGCACCCGGACCCGGATGCCCTTCTGGTCCCGCTCGAACTCCCAGTCCGCGACGGTCGGATAGCCCCGGTAGTCCACCGAGTCGATCCTGATCAGCCGGTAGCCCTTGCTGCTGCCCGCCACGGCGGGGGCGAGCGCGGCCCACGCGGCGCGGGCGTCGGCGCGCGGACTGTCGTTGAAGTCGACCTGGATGCGCGGGAAGCCGCCGTCGCGGGTGTATATCGCGCCGGAGTTCTCACCGGCGGTGTCGGTCTGGTGGAAGCCCTCGGGCATCGCCATGCTGAAGTGGAACCGAGGGTCCGTCACCATGGCGTATCCGGCGGGAAGCGCGCCTCCGGGAGTCCCCGGAGAGGCCCCCTGGCCCTGGCTCGCACCCTGCCCCTGGCTCTGTCCCTGACTCTGCCCCTGGCTCTCGCCCTGCCCCTGACTGCTCTGCTGGCCGCTGGGCGACTGCCCCTGGCCGGGCTCCCCGCTGCCCTGCGCAGCGCCGCCGCCCTTCACGGCGCCGTTCCCGGACCCGCTCGGCGACGGGCTGCCGGACGCGCTCGTGGACGGGCCGCCCTTGCCCTCGTTCTTACGGCCCTCCGCGTCGTCACCGCTGAACGCGTAGACGACGAGCGAGCCGATCACGGCCAGGGCGACGACCATGCCGGCTATCGCGAGCGCGATGGTGCGGCGCCGCATGACGTCGGTGAGCGGCGCCACGACCGGCGCGGGGCGGGGGGACGGGGACTCGGCCGCCGAGGCGGCGGTGACCGCCGCCGCCTTGCGGGCCGCCTTCAGCGCGGCCCGGGCCCGCTCGCGCTGCTCGCGCTCGCGGCGTTCGCGCTCCTTCTTCTCGGCCTTCTCGGCCTTTTCGGCGGCCTTCTCGGCGGCGGCCTTCTCAGCGGCCATCTCGGCGGCCTGCTTGGCCTCGACGAGCGAGATCTGCCGGGTCTCGTCGGCGGCGGCCGGGGCCGGCGCGGGGGCCGGCTCGTCGGGGGCGTTGATCACGGCGTTGAGCATCGCCCGGGCGCGCTCGTCGTCGAGGCGCCGGGCCGGGTCCTTGGCGAGCAGGCCGTAGATGACGTCGGTCAGCGGACCGGCGTTCTTGGGCGGGTCCACCGGTTCGGTCATCACCGCGGTGAGGGTGGCGAGCGCGGACCCCTTGTCGTACGGGGGTACGCCCTCGACGGCGGCGTACAGCAGCCCGCCGAGCGACCACATGTCGGCGGGCGGGCCGGGCCGCTGGCCGCGGGCGCGCTCGGGGGAGATGTACGAGGGCGCGCCGACGAGCATGCCGGTGGACGTGACGGAGGGGTCGCCCTCCACCTGCGCGATGCCGAAGTCGGTGAGGACGACACGGCCGTTGCCGGCGATGAGCACGTTGGAGGGCTTCACGTCGCGGTGCAGGATGCCCTGGCCGTGCGCGGCGCGGAGTACGTCGAGCACCGCGAGCCCGACCTCGGCGGCGCGGCGGGGCGTCAGCGGGCCGCGCTCGCGCACGAACTCGGCGAGCGAGGGCCCCTCGATGAGCTCCATGACGATCCAGGGGCGGCCGTCCTCGTCGACCACGTCGTAGACGGTGACGGCACCGCCGCTCCGGATCCGCGCGATGGCTTTGGCCTCGCGGAGGGTACGGGTGATGAGCCGGCGCTTCTCGTCCTCGTCGACGCCGGTGCTGAAGCGGAGTTCCTTGACGGCGACCGTCCGGCCGAGGGTCTCGTCCTCGGCGCGCCACACGGTGCCCATGCCGCCCTTGCCGAGCACCGCCCCGAGCCGGTACCGGCCCGCGAGCAGCCGCCCCTTGTCCTGCCCGTTCCCGGCCGCCTTCGCCGCCTCGGCCCTCGCCTTGACCTCGGCGGCCACGGCATCGGCCTTCTCGGCAACGGGATTCCCCTTGCCCCCTGCCACCGGCTTCGCATCCTCCACGGCCTTACGCGGCCCCGCCCCGGGCGCGGGCTTCGCGTCCCCGGCCGCACCACTGCGGGCCTGGCCCGCCGCGGGCGCGGACTTCGCGTCCACCGGCTCGTCACCAACGGGCGCGCCCTTGCCCGACCCCGGCTTCGCCGAAGCCCCAGACCCAGACCCAGACCCAGAAGCGGGCTTCACGCCCCCGGCCGCGCCACCCCCGGCCGCGCCCGCCGCAGGCGTGCCGGCCGGGTCCGGACCGGCGGTCGCCGGCTTGCGCGGCCCCGGCGCGGAAGCGGGTTCCGCGCCCCCGGACGCACCGCTACGGGCTCCGCCCGCAACACCGCCGGCGGACCCGGCCGCCGCAGGCGAGGGCTTCGCGCCCGCCGGCTCGTCACCCGCGTCCGCCGCGGACTTGCGCGGCCCCGCCGCAGGCGCCGGCTTCACGTCCCCGGCGGCGCCACCACGGGCGGGGTCGGTGGCCGGGCGCGGCTCGGCCGAAGGCGTACCGGCCCCGACAGACGGCTCCGGCGACTCGGTGTGCTCCGGCTTCGACATGCGTCCCCCCTGCGATCGTGCCGCCTGCTCCGGCTGCCCCGGCAGCCCCGGCAGCGGCCGGGGTGTCAGGTGACCCGCCCCGGCAGAACCGGCAGAACCCGCCCCGGCAGAACCCTCATTGTTCCTCACTCCGCAACGGACGGGCGCCCCGGGTCCGCGGTTCCCCCTTCCACATTCCGGAGTTACAACGGAACGATGTCGGGCGCCCCCAACCGCGCCGCGTCCGCCGTCTGGTCGTCCGGCTGGCGCTGCGATTCCCGCTCCGCCTGCACCCGCTTCTCGTAGTGCTCCACTTCCTTCTCGATCTGCTGCTTGTCCCACCCCAGAACCGGAGCCATCAACTCCGCGCACTCCCGCGCCGACCGCGTCCCCCGGTCGAACGTCTCGATCGAGATCCGCGTCCGCCGCGTCAGCACGTCGTCGAGGTGTCGCGCGCCCTCGTGCGACGCCGCGTACACGACCTCCGCCCGCAGATAGTCCTCCGCCCCGCCCAACGGCTCCGCCAGCCCGGGGTCGGCCGCGATCAGGTCCAGCAGTTCCTCCGTCAGCGACCCGTACCGGTTCAACAGGTGCTCCACCCGCGCCACATGAAGCCCCGTCCGCGCGGCGATCCGCGCCCGCCCGTTCCACAGGGCCCGGTACCCCTCCGCCCCCACCAGCGGCACGTCCTCCGTCACGCACTCCGCCACCCGCTGGTCCAGCCCGTGCACCGCCTCGTCCACCGCGTCCTTCGCCATCACCCGGTACGTCGTGTACTTGCCGCCCGCGACGACCACCAGCCCCGGCACCGGGTGCGCCACGGTGTGCTCCCGGGAGAGCTTGCTCGTCGCGTCCGACTCCCCGGCCAGCAGCGGCCGCAGGCCCGCGTACACCCCCTGCACGTCGTCCCGCGTGAGGGGCACCGCCAGTACCGAGTTCACGTGCTCCAGCAGGTAGTCGATGTCCGCGCTCGACGCCGCCGGATGCGTCTTGTCCAGGTCCCAGTCCGTGTCCGTGGTCCCCACGATCCAGTGCCGCCCCCACGGGATCACGAACAGCACCGACTTCTCCGTCCGCAGGATCAGCCCCGTGGACGAGTGGATCCGGTCCTTCGGCACGACCAGGTGGATCCCCTTCGACGCCCGCACGTGGAACTGCCCGCGCTCCCCGATCAGCGCCTGCGTGTCGTCCGTCCACACCCCGGTCGCGTTCACGACCTGCTTCGCGCGGATCTCGTATTCTCCGCCGCCCTCCACGTCCCGCACCCGCGCGCCGACCACCCGCTCGCCCTCGCGCAGGAACCCGACCACTCTCGCCCGGTTGGCGCAGTGCGCCCCGTACGCCGAGGCCGTCCGCACTAGCGTGGTGACGTACCGCGCGTCGTCCATCTGGGCGTCGTAGTACTGCAGGGCCCCCACCAGCGCGTCCTTGCGCAGCGCCGGCGCCACCCGCAGGGCCCGCTTGCGCGACAGGTGGCGGTGCACCGGCAGGCCGCGGCCGTGCCCGCTGGACACCGACATGGCGTCGTACAGGGCGACGCCCGAGCCCGCGTAGAACCGCTCCCACCCCTTGTGCTGGAGCGGGTAGAGGAACGGCACCGGCTTGACCAGGTGCGGGGCCAGCCGCCCCAGCAGCAGCCCGCGCTCCTTGAGGGCCTCCCGTACGAGGGCGAAGTCGAGCATCTCCAGATAGCGCAGGCCGCCGTGGATCAGCTTGCTGGACCGGCTGGAGGTGCCCGAGGCCCAGTCGCGCGCCTCCACCAGCCCGGTGGACAGCCCTCTGGTGACGGCGTCCAGCGCGGTGCCGGCGCCCACCACGCCCGCGCCCACCACCAGCACGTCCAGCTCCCGCTCGGCCATCAGGGCGAGCGCCTCGGCGCGCTGGACCGGTCCCAGTGCCGCTGTCCTCACGACTGCCTCCCGTTGGTGCGGGGGCGGAATCCCCGCGTCGTGCGAGTGATCCCGCTCACGTCCCCGTTCACGATTCTGACCTGCCGCACCGACATCGGCCACCGCCTGTGGACAACACAACGGTGGCCACCGCCCCGCAATGCGACATTTCTGTCATATATATGCCTAGTCTGACATAGCGCCAGTTCCGTCGAGGCTTCCGTCGAGGCTTCCGCCGACTCCCCCGGTCGACAGGACGTGCGCGCCCAGCCCCCTCGCGCACGTCAGGGAAGGGAAGGGACGGCCCCCCAATGCCCGCAGATCTCGCCGTCATCGGACTCGGCCACCTCGGCCTCCCCCTCGCCCAGGCGGCCGTAGCCGCCGGAATCGAGACCGTCGGCTACGACAGCGGTCCGGCCACGGACAGCACCCTCACCGCCGCCGAGATCCGCCGCATGTCGGCGGCCGGCTTCCGGATCACCACCAACCCCGCCGAACTCGGCCGGGTCCGCACCGCCGTCATCTGCGCCCCCACCCAGCTCGGCGCGGACCGCGCGCTCGACCTCTCGGCCGTCGGCGTGGCCGGCCACGCCCTCGCCGCCCGGCTGCGCCCGCACACCACCGTCATCCTCGAATCGGCCGCCCACCCGGGCGTCACCGAGGACTACCTGCGCCCGATCCTCGAAGAGGGCTCGGGACTGCGCGCCGGCCGGGACTTCCACCTGGCCTACTCCCCCAGCCGCCTCGACCCGGGCAACCGCACGCACGGCATCGCCAACACCCCCAAGGTGATCGGCGGCCTCACCCCCGCCTGCACCGAATCGGCGCACGCCTTCTACGCCCGCCTCACCGAGAAGGTCGTCCGGGCCCGCGGTCTGCGCGAGGCCGAGACCGTACAGCTCCTCGAAACCAACTACCGGCACGTCAACATCGCCCTGATGAACGAGATGGCGGTCCTCTGCCACGACCTCGGCGTGGACCTCTGGGACGTCATCCGCTGCGCCGAGACCAAGCCGTACGGGTTCCAGGCCTTCCGCCCCGGCCCCGGCGTCGGCGGCCACGGCGTCCCCCTCGACCCCAACTACCTCCCCCACACCACCCGCACCCCCGGCCACCCGCTGCGCATGGTCGGCCTGGCGCAGGAGATCAACAACCGGATGCCGCAGTACGTCATCCAGCGCTCCGCCACCCTGCTCAACGAACACGGCAAGTCCGCCCGCGGCGCCCGCGTCCTGCTCCTGGGCGTGACGTACAAGCCCGACCTCGCCGACCAGGAGGGCTCCCCGGCCCGCGAGATCGCCAGCCGCCTCCTCGACCTGGGGGCGCTGATCAGCTACCACGACCCGTACATCACGGGCTGGCGGGTCCGGGACCAGCCGGTCCCCCGGGCCGAATCGTTGTACGAGGCCGCCGCCAACGCCGATCTGACGATCCTCCTCCAGCACCACCGCACGTACGACCTGCAAGGTCTCGCGGTAAAGGCCCAACTGCTCCTGGACACCCGCGGCGCCAGCCCCCCGGGAGCGGCCCACCGCCTCTGACACGCGAGTGTGCAACATCCGTTGGACGAATGTTGCACAGCGCGCTAGCCTGGCTGTATGGCGACGACCATAGGGTTTCGGCCCACCGAAGAAGACGAGCGCATCATCGCCGCGGCCATCCGCGAGGGTGAACGCACGAGTGACGTGATCCGGCGCGCCCTGCGGCTGCTGGAGCGGGAGGCGTGGCTCGTCAGGGCGCGTGCGGACGCCGAGCGACTCGCTGACGAGGACCTGAACGACGAAGCGGACGCCTGGTGATCCGGGGCGCTGTCTACCGGGTCGACTTCGGAGACGCCAAGCGCGGGCACGAACAGCGAGGCAAACGGTACGGACTCGTCCTGAGCCCGAGCTCGATGCCCTGGAACGTGGTGACGGTCATCCCTACTTCGACCAGCGCCCAGCCCGCCGCCTTCCGGCCCCAGCTGGAAATGGCCGGCGTTCTCACGCGGCTGCTCGTCGACCAGATCCGCACGGTCGACATCACGTACATCCATGGCGACCCGGTCCACTACCTCGACCGGGACGAACTGGCTGAAGTCGAGCATGCCGTGTGCCTGTACTTCGGGCTCTGAGCCTGCGCGTACGCCGGAGGGCCGGCACCCCCACTCGGGGTGCCGGCCCTCCGGCGTACGTACGGGAGAACGGTCAGCGGCTGTGCTGCGAGTCCGCGATCGTGATCTCGACCCGCTGGAACTCCTTGAGCTCGCTGTAGCCGGTGGTGGCCATCGAGCGGCGCAGCGCGCCGAAGAGGTTCATCGAGCCGTCCGGGGAGTGCGACGGGCCGGTGAGGATCTCCTCGGTGGTGCCGACCGTGCCGAGGTCCACCTTCTTGCCGCGCGGCACGTCCTCGTGGACGGCCTCCATGCCCCAGTGGTTGCCCTTGCCGGGCGCGTCGGTGGCGCGGGCCAGCGGGGAGCCCATCATCACGGCGTCGGCGCCGCAGGCGACGGCCTTCGGGATGTCGCCGGACCAGCCCACGCCGCCGTCGGCGATGACGTGCACGTAGCGGCCGCCGGACTCGTCCATGTAGTCGCGGCGGGCCGCGGCCACGTCCGCGACGGCGGTCGCCATCGGAACCTGGATGCCGAGCACGTTGCGCGTGGTGTGCGCGGCGCCGCCGCCGAAGCCGACCAGGACGCCCGCGGCGCCGGTGCGCATCAGGTGCAGGGCCGCCGTGTAGGTGGCGCAGCCGCCCACGATGACCGGGACGTCGAGCTCGTAGATGAACTGCTTCAGGTTCAGCGGCTCGGCGGCGCCGGAGACGTGCTCCGCCGACACGGTGGTGCCGCGGATCACGAAGATGTCCACGCCGGCGTCCACGACGGCCTTGGAGAACTCGGCGGTGCGCTGCGGGGAGAGCGCGGCGGCGGTGACGACGCCTGAGTCGCGCACCTCCTTGATCCGCCGGCGGATCAGGTCCGCCTGGATCGGCGCGGAGTAGATCTCCTGGAGGCGGCGGGTCGCGGACTCCTCGTCCAGCTCCGTGATCTCGTCGAGCAGCGGCTGCGGGTCCTCGTACCGGGTCCACAGGCCTTCGAGGTTCAGCACGCCGAGGCCGCCGAGCTCGCCGATGCGGATCGCGGTCTGCGGGGAGACGACCGAGTCCATGGGGGCGGCGAGGAACGGCAGCTCGAAGCGGTAGGCGTCGATCTGCCAGGCGATCGAGACCTCCTTCGGGTCCCGCGTACGCCGGCTCGGGACGATGGCGATGTCGTCGAACGCGTACGCCCTGCGGCCGCGCTTGCCGCGCCCGATCTCGATCTCAGTCACGTGTGGTGGCCTTTCCTCTGGGTCTGCCCGTCCAGTATCCCCGAACCCCGGGGGCCCGCGTTCCGGTGACCGCTGTACGGACGCCTTACGGACGACTCACGGACGCCGGATCCCCGCCTCAACGGCGATGGGCGGGCCCGGTTGCCCCGGGCCCGCCCACCTCGGTTCAGCTCACCTGCTACCCCTTGCGGGAGTAGTTCGGTGCTTCCACCGTCATCTGGATGTCGTGCGGGTGGCTCTCCTTGAGGCCCGCCGAGGTGATCCGGACGAACCGGCCCCGGTCCTGGAGCTCCGGCACCGTGCGGCCGCCGACGTAGAACATCGACTGGCGCAGGCCGCCGACGAGCTGGTGCACGACCGCGGAGAGCGGGCCGCGGTACGGGACCTGGCCCTCGATGCCCTCGGGGATGAGCTTGTCGTCGCCGCCCACGCCCTCCTGGAAGTAGCGGTCCTTGGAGAAGGACTTGCGGTCGCCGCGGGACTGCATCGCGCCGAGCGAGCCCATGCCGCGGTACGACTTGAACTGCTTGCCGTTGATGAACATCAGCTCGCCCGGGGACTCCTCGCAGCCCGCGAGCAGCGAGCCGAGCATCACCGTGTCGGCGCCCGCGACCAGGGCCTTGGCGATGTCGCCGGAGTACTGCAGGCCGCCGTCGCCGATGACCGGGACGCCCGCGGCCTTGGCGGCGAGCGAGGCCTCGTAGATCGCGGTGACCTGCGGGACGCCGATGCCGGCGACCACACGGGTGGTGCAGATGGAGCCGGGGCCGACGCCGACCTTGATGCCGTCGCAGCCGGCGTCGATCAGGGCCTGGGCGCCGTCGCGGGTGGCGATGTTGCCGCCGATGACGTCGACCGAGGAGTTCGACTTGATCTTGGCGACCATGTCGCCGACCAGCCGGGAGTGGCCGTGGGCGGTGTCGACGACGATGAAGTCGGCGCCCGCCTCGATCAGGGCCTGCGCGCGGTCGTACGCGTCGCCGGCGACGCCGACGGCCGCGCCGACGAGCAGCCGGCCTTCCTTGTCCTTGGCGGCGTTCGGGTACTTCTCGGCCTTGACGAAGTCCTTGACCGTGATGAGGCCCTTGAGGATGCCCGCGTCGTCGACCAGCGGAAGCTTCTCGATCTTGTGGCGGCGCAGCAGCTCCATGGCGTCCACGCCCGAGATGCCGACCTTGCCGGTGACCAGCGGCATCGGGGTCATGACCTCGCGCACCTGGCGGCTGCGGTCCGACTCGAAGGCCATGTCGCGGTTGGTGACGATGCCGAGGAGCTTGCCCGCCGGGTCCGTGACCGGGACGCCGGAGATGCGGAACTTGGCACAGAGCGCGTCGGCCTCGCGCAGCGTCGCGTCCGGGTGCACCGTGATCGGGTCGGTGACCATGCCGGACTCGGAGCGCTTGACCAGGTCCACCTGGTTGGCCTGGTCGACGATCGAAAGGTTGCGGTGCAGTACACCGACGCCGCCCTGCCGGGCCATCGCGATGGCCATGCGGGCCTCGGTGACCTTGTCCATGGCGGCGGACAGCAGCGGGACGTTCACACGCACGTTGCGCGAGATGAGGGAGGAGGTGTCGATCGCGTCAGGCGACATGTCCGACGCGCCCGGCAGCAGCAGCACGTCGTCGTAGGTCAGTCCGAGCGTGGCGAATTTGTCGGGTACTCCGGTCGAACCGCTGTCGGTCATGACACCTTCCCAAATGGTCTTGCTCAGCGCGGATGTCCATGCTAACGGGATCCCGACGCGTCTCATTCCACGACCAAGGCCAAGCAGAAGATTCGTCTGTTCCTACGAAAGATCCGCGGAGATCCGGAGAGATCCGAGAGATCCGAGGGGATCTACTGCTCGGCGAGCGCGCGGAGCCGGCTGAGCGCCCTGTGCTGGGCCACCCGCACCGCACCGGGGGACATCCCGAGCATCTGTCCGGTCTCCTCGGCGGTCAGCCCGACGGCCACCCGCAGGACGAGGAGCTCGCGCTGGTTCTCCGGAAGGTTGGCCAGCAGCTTCTTGGCCCAGGCGGCGTCACTGCTGAGCAGTGCCCGCTCCTCCGGACCCAGCGAGTCGTCCGGCCGCTCCGGCATCTCGTCGGACGGCACGGCCGTACTGCCCGGGTGCCGCATGGCGGCCCGCTGGAGGTCGGCGACCTTGTGTGCGGCGATGGCGAAGACGAAGGCTTCGAAGGGCCGCCCGGTGTCCCGGTAGCGCGGCAGGGCCATCAGGACGGCGACGCAGACTTCCTGCGCAAGGTCCTCCACGAAGTGACGAGCGTCACCGGGGAGCCGCGAGAGCCGGGTGCGGCAGTAGCGGATGGCGAGCGGGTGCACGAAGGCGAGCAGATCGTGCGTGGCCTGCTCGTCGCCCTCCACCGCACGGCGTACGAGCGCGCTGACGCCCCCGGTCCCGCCGCCTTTGGCGGTGCCGGTCGGGCCTGTGGCCGCGGGTGACCCCAGGGCCTCGTCGTCGCGCATCAATCCATGGTGCCTTGACGCCGGAGCGTTCGTGGCACCACGGTCGTCACTGTTGTGCATCGAAGCGTTGTGAGCGGGTGCGCCGGAACTCATGGTCTGCACCCCCCCTCCGCTCGGCCCGAATGGTCCCCGATGCCCCATCTCCGTATTGCGGCCACACACTCAAGGATGCGGCATCGCGCACGAAGCGACACGTCCCCCGGATTGTGCCCCGCCAACCCCCGGGCGCGCACCGGGTACGGCGGGACACGCGCGGCGGCAGCGGAACGGGCGGCGCGCCGCCCCGCCCGCCGGTGGCGGGCGGGACCGCTCCCACGAGCCGGCCGGCGGACGTGCGGTCAGCGGACCAGGCCCCAGCGGAACCCGAGCGCCACGGCGTGCGCCCGGTCCGAGGCGCCCAGCTTCTTGAACAGCCTGCGGGCATGGGTCTTGACCGTGTCCTCGGAGAGGAAGAGCTCGCGCCCGATCTCGGCGTTGGACCGGCCGTGGCTCATGCCCTCCAGGACCTGGATCTCGCGCGCGGTGAGCGTGGGCGCGGCGCCCATCTCGGCCGAGCGGAGCCGGCGCGGGGCCAGTCGCCAGGTCGGGTCGGCGAGAGCCTGGGTGACCGTGGCCCGCAGTTCGGCGCGCGAGGCGTCCTTGTGCAGATAGCCCCGGGCGCCGGCGGCGACCGCGAGGGCCACGCCGTCCAGGTCCTCGGCCACCGTCAGCATGATGATGCGGGCGCCCGGGTCGGCCGAGAGCAGTCGGCGAACCGTCTCCACACCACCCAGCCCGGGCATCCGTACATCCATCAGAATCAGGTCGGAGCGGTCGGCACCCCAGCGGCGGAGGACTTCCTCGCCGTTGGCAGCCGTCGTCACACGCTCGACGCCGGGCACGGTGGCAACCGCGCGACGGAGCGCCTCTCGGGCAAGCGGGGAGTCGTCGCAGACGAGGACGGATGTCATGACCGCCCTCCGCAGCTGCTGATGCGCGTCACCTTGAGCCTCCAGGCTGGTACGTATCGTCACCTGTGCGGTCGATGCTCTCGGACACATGTCCGGGAACTTCTTCTTTCAACCGCCTTCGCACTCTCAACGATGGTCACTCGAAAGAGTTACGGGTCGGACAGGCACCTTCGGCACTCTACGTGAGGAACCGATCACCACGCGGGAGGCGCGCGCCATCTGTCGTCCATCTGGAGCTATGCCCTATTTGGCGGCTTTCCTTCCGTTTGCCACGTGTCTGAGGCTAGATTCCCAATGAGTCATATTTACATCTACTACGACAGTAGGTGTGGAAACCCGTTGGAGACATGCCCGTATCCGCCTCAGTACCGGCACCAAGAGGGACTACCCATGGCAGATTTCTCCCGCCTCCCCGGACCGAACGCCGACCTCTGGGACTGGCAGCTGCTGGCAGCTTGCCGCGGGGTCGACAGCTCCCTGTTCTTCCACCCGGAAGGCGAGCGGGGCGCGGCCAGGAGCGCGCGTGAGGCCTCGGCTAAAGAGGTCTGCATGCGTTGCCCGGTGCGTTCGGAATGCGCCGCTCACGCACTCGCCGTCCGCGAGCCCTACGGGGTCTGGGGCGGCCTCACCGAGGACGAACGCGAAGAGCTGATGGGCCGGGCGCGGCATCGCCTGATCCCCGCGTCGAGCGCGATCGGACCAACCACTCGCCACTGACCGGAGCGCATTGACTGGAGCTCGCTGACCGGAGCGATCTGACTGGAGCGATCTGACTGGAGCGCGCCGACTGGAGCGCACAGCCGACGGCGCACGGCCTTCGGCGTGTCGCCGCCGGCGCGTGGCGGCCCACGACTGTCGGCGTGTCGCCGTCAGCGCGTGGCGGCCCGCTCCAGCTCGGCCAGGGTCGCGGCCACGGCCGGGACCCTGGCCAGGTCGGGCAAGGTCAGCGCCACGACCTCCCGCTCCACGGCCGGTTCCACGATCAGGGTGCTCACACCCTTGGCCCGTACGGACTCCACCGCGAGCTCCGGCAGCACCGCGACCCCCAGCCCCGCGCCCACCAGGCCGACCACCGCGGGGTAGTCGTCGGTGGCGAAGTCGATGCGCGGGGTGAAGCCCGCGCCCTCGCACACCTCCACCAGATGGCGGCGGCAGCGCGGACAGCCCGCGATCCAGGGCTCGTCGGCGAGTTGCGCCATGCCCACCCGCTCGGCGCCGGCCAGCCGGTGCGCCTCGGGAACCAGCCCGACGAGCCGGTCGGTCAGCAGCGGCCGCACCACGAGGTCCTCCCACTCGGCGGCCGACCCGGCCGACCCGCCGTACCGGAAGGCCAGCGCCAGATCGCATTCACCCTCGCGGAGCATCTCCACGGAACGCGGCGGCTCGGCCTCGACCAGCGAGATACGGGTACCGGGGTGCTCGGCGCGCATCGCCGCGAGCGCGGTCGGCACCAGGGTGGAGCTCCCGCTCGGGAAGGACACGAGCCGGACCCGGCCCGCGCGCAGCCCGGCGATGGCGGCGACCTCCTCCTCGGCGGCGGTCAGCCCCGCCAGGATCCCGGCGGCGTGCCGGACCAGCGCCTCACCCGCCTGGGTGAGCCGCATCTCGCGCCCGGTGCGGATGAGCAGCGGGGTGCCGGCCGACTGCTCCAGCGCCTTCATCTGCTGGGAGACGGCCGGCTGGGTGCAGCCGAGCTCGCGGGCGGCGGCGGAGAAGGACCCGGTCCCGGCGACAGCGCGCAGTACCCGGAGATGACGTGCCTCGATCACCCTCTGAGCATAAGCCCCGCTTTGACCTCGCCGCGAATGTCCCCCCGTACCTTTGAGACGGTCGCCGGGAGGGCCACGGAGAGCCGCTGGGAGGGACCCGGAACCGGAAGGTCCGGCTAGCCTTCTCGCCATGCACCTCGTCTCCGTGAACCTGGGCCGCGCGACGGCCGTCGCGTACACGGACGCGGAGGGCGGGGTGACGGGCATCGGCAAGCGGCCCGTCCCCGGCCCGGTCCGCGTCTTCGCGCCCGGCCCCAAGGGCACGGCGGGCGGGGGCGTCGAGGGCGACGCCGTCTGCGACCTGCGCCATCACGGCGGCGACCACCAGGCCGTGTACGCCTACGCCCGCGAGGACCTGGACTGGTGGGAGCGCGAGCTGGGACGCGAGCTGCCCGGCGGGGTGTTCGGCGAGAACCTCACCACCGCCGGCATCGACGTGAACGCCGCCCTGCTCGGCGAACGCTGGCGGGTCGGCGCGGACCTCGTCCTCGAAGTGGCCTCGGCGCGCATCCCGTGCCGGACCTTCCAGGGCGCGCTCGGCGAGCCCGCCTGGGTCCGGCGGTTCACCCGGGAGGCCCGGCCCGGCGCGTACCTGCGGGTGATCGAGGAGGGCTCGGTCTCCCCCGGCGACCCGGTCGAGGTCCTGCACCGTCCGGACCACGAGGTGACGGTGGAGTTCTGGTTCCGCGCCTTCACCACGGAGCGGGCGCTGCTCCCGCGCACGGCGGCGGCGGGCGCGGCGATGGAGCCGCAGGCCCACGACACCGTCCGGCGCTACGTCGAGAAGTACGGCTCGCACGACGCCCCCTGAGGCGTCCGGGACGGGTTCACTCGGCGCCGTCACCCCGGGCGGCTAGGTTGCGCGTATGACGACTGCGTTGATTACGGGATCCACGGCGGGCATCGGCGCCGCCTTCGCCCGGCGGCTCGCCGCCCAGGGGCACAACCTCGTACTGGTGGCCCGCGACACCGAGCGGCTCGGCGAACAGGCCACCGAGCTGCACGACCGGCACGGCATCGAGGCCGAGGTGCTGGCCGCCGACCTCTCCACCGAGGAGGGCATCGCGGCGGTCGAACAGCGCCTCGGCGACCGCAAGCACCCGGTGGACCTGCTGGTCAACAACGCCGGCTTCGGCAACAAGGGCCGCTACCTGGAGGTCTCCATGGCCGACGAGCTGTCCATGCTGAAGGTGCACATCGAGGCGGTGCTGCGGCTGACCTCGGCGGCCACCGAGTCGATGCGCTCGCGCGGCCGCGGCGGGGTGATCAACGTGGCCTCCGTCGCCGCGTTCGTGCCGCGCGGCACGTACGGGGCCAGCAAGGCCTGGGTCGTGCAGTTCACCCAGGGTGCGGCGAGGGACCTGGCCGGGTCCGGGGTGCGGCTGATGGCGCTGTGCCCCGGCTTCGTGCGCACGGAGTTCCACCAGCGGGCCGGGATGGGGACGGACAACATCCCGGGCTGGATGTGGCTCGACGCCGACAAGCTGGTGGCCGCGGCTCTGGCCGACCTGGCGCGCGGCAAGACGGTGTCGATCCCGGACCCGCGCTACAAGGCGTTGATGGGCGTGGTGAAGCTGACGCCGCGCGGCCTGCTGGGCGGGGTGTCCTCGCGTACGGGCCGCAAGTACGGGCCCCGGTAACAGGCGCGGTACAGGCCTCCGCAACGCGCCGGTAACCCGGCCGGATGGGCGAAATCTACCTAAAATGGACATGTCCCAACCAGCCCGGGAGACCACCATGACATTCGTACAGATCATCGATTACAAGACCCGTCGGCAGGACGACCTCAACCAGCTGCTGGACCGCTACATCGCGCAGAGCCAGGGCAAGCGCACCGTCACCCACAGCGTCGTGGGCAAGGACCGCGAAGCCGAGAACCACTACGTGGACGTGGTCGAGTTCCCCTCGTACGAAGACGCCATGAAGAACTCCCAACTCCCGGAGACGGACAAGATGTTCCAGGAGATGGTGGCGCTGTGCGAGGGGATGCCCACCTTCACCAACCTCGACGTGGTCCGCGACGAGAACCTCAACAAGATGCTCGTGAACCGGGTGTTCGAGGAGATCCTCCAGGGCGGCAACATGGCGCTCATCGACGAGTGCTTCGAGACGAACTACATCGACCACGACCTCATCAAGGAGGAGACCACCGTCATCGGGCGGGGCGTCATGCACGAGGACGTCCAGATGTGGCGCGGGGCCTTCGACATGACGTTCGACGTGACGGCCCAGCTGGCCGAGGGCGACTTCGTCACCACCGTGTGGACCTGGCACGGCACCCACAAGGGAGAGTTCATGGGGGTCGCGCCGACCGGGAAGACCTACGACATCACCGGGACCACCACTTTCCGCTGTATGAACGGCGAGATAATGGAAGGCTGGTGGCACTTCGACGTCGGACGCCTCATGCGCGAGATGGGCGTGTCCGGATCCTGAGCACGGCACGGGGAAGACCCCGTCCCACGGGGAAGACCCCGTCCCACGGGGAAGACCCCGTCCCACGGGGAAGACCCCGTCCCACGGGGAAGGCCCCGTCCCACGAAACGCGGGACGGGGCCTTCTCTGCGCGGGGCGCGATCAGTGGCTGTGACCGTGGCCGTGCCCGTGGCCGTCGGCCTCTTCCTCGGCCGGCTTCTCGACGACCAGGGTCTCGGTCGTGAGCAGCAGGGAGGCGATGGAAGCGGCGTTCTCCAGCGCGGAGCGGGTGACCTTGACCGGGTCGATGACGCCGGCCTTGACCAGGTCGCCGTACTCGCCGGTGGCGGCGTTGAAGCCCTGGCCCTTGTCGAGCTCGGCGACCTTCGAGGTGATGACGTAGCCCTCAAGGCCGGCGTTCTCGGCGATCCAGCGCAGCGGCTCGACGGCGGCGCGGCGGACGACCGCGACACCCGTGCCCTCGTCGCCGGTCAGACCGAGGTTGTCCTCCAGCACCTTCACGGCGTGGACGAGCGCGGAGCCACCGCCGGAGACGATGCCCTCCTCGACCGCGGCGCGGGTCGCCGAGATGGCGTCCTCAAGGCGGTGCTTCTTCTCCTTGAGCTCCACCTCGGTGGCGGCGCCGACCTTGATGACGCAGACGCCGCCGGCGAGCTTCGCCAGGCGCTCCTGCAGCTTCTCGCGGTCCCAGTCCGAGTCGGTGGACTCGATCTCGGCCTTGATCTGGTTGACGCGGCCGAGGACGTCCGCGGAGTTGCCGCCACCGTCGACGATGGTGGTGTCGTCCTTGGAGATGGTCACGCGGCGCGCGCCGCCCAGGACGTCCAGACCGGCCTGGTCGAGCTTGAGGCCGACCTCCTCGGCGATGACGGTGGCACCGGTGAGGGTGGCCATGTCCTGGAGCATCGCCTTGCGGCGGTCACCGAAGCCGGGGGCCTTGACGGCCACGGCGTTGAAGGTGCCACGGATCTTGTTGACGACGAGGGTGGAGAGCGCCTCGCCCTCGACGTCCTCGGCGATGATCAGCAGCGGCTTGGAGCCACCCGCCTGGATGACCTTCTCCAGCAGCGGCAGCAGGTCCTGGATGGACGAGATCTTGCCCTGGTTGATCAGGATGTACGGGTCGTCGAGGACGGCCTCCATACGCTCCTGGTCGGTGACCATGTACGGCGAGAGGTAGCCCTTGTCGAAGGCCATGCCCTCGGTGAACTCGAGCTCCAGGCCGAAGGCGTTCGACTCCTCGACGGTGATGACACCGTCCTTGCCGACCTTGTCCATCGCCTCGGCGATGAGCTCGCCGACCTGCTGGTCCTGCGCGGAGAGCGCGGCCACGGCGGCGATGTCGGACTTGTCCTCGATCGGACGGGCGGTCGCGAGGAGCTCCTCGGACACGGCCTTGACCGCGGCGTCGATGCCCTTCTTGAGGGCGGCCGGGGAGGCACCGGCGGCGACGTTGCGCAGACCCTCGCGGACCAGCGCCTGGGCCAGCACGGTGGCGGTGGTGGTGCCGTCACCCGCGATGTCGTTGGTCTTGGTCGCCACCTCCTTCACGAGCTGCGCGCCCAGGTTCTCGTACGGGTCGTCCAGCTCGACCTCGCGGGCGATGGTGACACCGTCGTTGGTGATGGTGGGGGCGCCGAACTTCTTGTCGATGACGACGTTGCGGCCCTTGGGGCCGATCGTCACCTTCACCGTGTCGGCAAGCTTGTTGACGCCGCGCTCGAGGGCGCGACGGGCGTCCTCGTCGAACTTCAGAATCTTCGGCATGGGAGCGGTTCAGTCCTCTCGTTGCGATCCTCGGCCGCTCACCGCGACCGCCACCGCCTAGAACGAACTACGCCCCTCGCCGCCCGGCATCAGCAGGGTGACCAGGGGCGCAGCTCAAAGCAAAACTGGTGAAGTGACTTACTTCTCGACGATCGCGAGCACGTCGCGAGCCGAGAGGACGAGGTACTCCTCGCCGCTGTACTTCACTTCGGTGCCGCCGTACTTGCTGTACAGCACGATGTCGCCGACGGTGACGTCCAGCGGGAGACGCTGGCCGTCCTCGAAGCGACCCGGGCCCACGGCGAGGACGACGCCCTCCTGGGGCTTCTCCTTCGCGGTGTCCGGGATGACCAGGCCGGAGGCCGTGGTCTGCTCGGCGTCGAGCGGCTGGACCACAATGCGGTCCTCAAGCGGCTTGATGGCAACCTTGGAGCTGGCGGTCGTCACGATCCGACCTCCCCCTTCGGAGATCCGGGGTTAACTGTCTGAGGTGGCGACCAGGTCGATCCGTCGTCGCGGGTGCCGGATCTGCCTGTCGCTGTGTTGGCACTCACCGGTGGCGAGTGCCAGGTGTGACACTATTCCGGCGATTAGCACTCGGTCAAGCGGAGTGCCAATCCCGCTGATCGCGGGTCGCCATCCAGCCACCCTTTTCCGGCCACTACGGTCCGGCCACTGCCGCCGGTCGGTCCCGGCCGGCCGCTCCCCTCCGGCCACTGCGGTCCGGCCACTCCCCCCCGGTCGATGCCCTCCGGCCAATGCCGCCGGTCGGTCGAGGCGCGGGCCCGCCACATTCAGCCTCGCCGGCGTTTGAGGCGCGGGGTCTGGGGCGGCGCCCCAGCAAACCCGGCTCGGCCGGGCACCGGGCTCCGCCCGGACCCTCCCCCAGACTCCGTCCGGGGGGAACCCCCACTCAAACGCCGACGGGGCTGAAAGTGCCCGGCGGGGCCGAAGATGCCGGGCGGGGCCCCGGGCGGGGCCCCGGGCGCGGCCCCCGGCACGACCCCCGGCGGCAGGGCTGAGTACGCGTACTCAGGCGGCCCGGCCCCGGCTCGGCGACGCTGGTCCGCATGACCACGGAGCCCGCCCCCACCACCGAGACGGCCACCCCCCGCACACCCGTGCACTGGGCCGCCGACGCCGTCCTGGCCGTCCTCCTGGTGGCACTGGAGGCCGCGGCCCTCCTCGGCGGCTTCTTCTACGCCGCGTTCGCGAACTGGGACGACACCACCCCCGGGCCACCCCCGTTCTCCTGGGGCTCGGACGCCTGGCTCTTCGTCTACGTCGGCGTACTCGGCCTCCTCGCCGCGCTCGCCTCGTACGGCCTCTTCCGCGCCCGCGCCCCGTTCTCCGGCAGCACGCAGGGCATGGCCGCCGCGCTGCTCGCGATCCTGCTCGTCGTGATGGGAACGGCCGCGTACCGTGCCGCCCACCCGCAGGAGGAGCGCCCCAGCGACCCCGGTACCTCGGGCCCCAGCCGCCAGTGCCGCAGCGGCGGGGACAACAGCGAGTGCAACGGCAGCTGAGCTGACCGTCGGGAGGAACCACGGGGAGGGCGCAACCGTCGTAGATGGTATGAAAATAAAGCGCCTCATTGCCGAGCAGATCTGGCCCAAGGCCTCCGGCCCGAGCGGCGGCCCGGGCAACTCCCGGCCGTCCCGTGAGGCGTCACCTCCCCCGTCACCCTCCCCCAGCGCCTCGCCGAAGAGCGCCGTGGACGGTGGCGGCGGCATCCCGTGCGTGGCCTGAGGCCCCTGACGGCGGCCGGCGCGCGCCGCCGCACCGAAGCCCTGCTCCTCGTCTTCGTCACCGGCATCGCCGTCTTCGGGAACGCCGCCGCGGGCCTGGCGATGAACGGCGAGCTGCCGCCCAACCTCTCCGACTTCACGATCAGCATGTCCCTGCTGTCCCTGGTGGGACACCTGGGCGTACGCCGGTTCGCGGCGTACGCGGATCCGCTGATCCTCCCGCTCGCCATGCTGCTGACGGGGCTAGGGCTGGTGCTGATCCACCGGCTCGACCAGAGCTACATCGAGCGGTACGGGGGCGAGGCGAACGCCCCCGACCAGCTGATGTGGACGGTGGTCGGGGTCGCCGCCTGCATCCTGGTGCTGGCGCTGGTGCGCGATCACCGCCTGCTGCAGCGGTTCATCTACATCACGATGGCCGTGGCACTGGTGCTGCTGATCGCGCCGGCGTTCTTCGGGGCCGACACGTACGGCGCCAAGCGCTGGATCATCCTGTTCGGGTTCTCGCTCCAGCCCGGCGAATTCGTGAAGATCATGATCGCGATCTTCTTCGCGGGCTATCTGGTCATGACCCGGGATTCGCTCGCGCTGACCGGCCGGAAATTCCTGGGCGTGCGGCTGCCCCCGATGCGCCAGCTCGGGCCGATCGTCACGGTATGGATCCTGTCCATGCTCGTCCTGGTCTTCGAACGCGACCTCGGCACCTCGCTGATCTTCTTCGGCGTGTTCGTGGTGATGCTGTACGTCGCCACCGAGCGCACCAGCTGGATCGTGTGCGGGCTGTTCATGGCGGCGGTGGGCGCCTTCGCGGTGGGCTCGACCGAACCGCACGTCAAGGCGCGCGTGGCCGCCTGGCTCAATCCGCTGTCCTACTACTGGAAGGACCGGCCGCCGGGGGTCACCTCGGACCAGTCGGCGCAGGCGCTGTTCAGCTTCGGCACAGGAGGAATATCCGGAACTGGCCTCGGCATGGGTCACCCTGAGCTGATCAAATTCGCGGGCCGCAGCGACTTCATCCTGACGACGGTGGGCGAGGAGCTCGGCCTGGCGGGGGTCATGGCCGTCCTGATCCTCTACGCACTCCTCGTGCAGCGGGGCCTGCGGATGGCGCTGGGCGCGCGCGACCCGTTCGGGAAGCTGCTGGCGGTGGGCCTGTCCGCGGCGCTGGCCCTCCAGGTCTTCGTGGTCGCGGGCGGCGTGACGGGCCTGATCCCCCTGACGGGCAAGGCCCTGCCCTTCCTGGCGAAGGGCGGATCGTCCCTACTGGCCAACTGGATCATGATCGCCCTCCTGCTCCGCATCAGCGACAGCACGGAACGCCAACGCCAGGCAGACGCCCGCGGCCCGGCGGAGACCACGATCACGCCGGTGGCGGTGGGGGGCGGGGTGTGAGGGGGCGGGTTTCAACGGGTGGGGCGGGGTTGGGGGGCGGGGTGCTGGTGGGCCGGGATTGGACAGTGCTGGGGGTTTCCCGTCAGTCTCACTGTCCAACCCCGCCCCACCCGCACCCCGACAACCCTCACCCCGCTCGACCATCCACATCCCGCCCCACCCCCGTCCGTCGAACTCCCGCCCCGCCCCCTACACGTAGTCCTCCAGGCGTCCTATCGCGTAGCCCTGCTCCTGGATCCGTTGGAGCATCCGCGTCGTCATCTGGGTCTCCGTCGAGCCCTTGAGCTCCGCCTTGCCGCGGAAGTGGGCCAGGATGATGTCCCCGGGTTTCAATGCCGAGCCCTCGGCGTACTGGAAGTTGTTGATCTGCATCGACACCTTCCACAGCGCCACCGTCGATATGCCGCACTCCGACGCCGCCTTGAGGGTGTCGTCGTTGTAGTTGCCGAACGGTGGGCGGAACAGCGGTGGGCGGTGGCCGAAGCGCTGTTCCAGCCGGTCCTGCTGACCGCATATCTCCTTCTTCTGCGCCGCGAAGGAGAGGGTCCTCAGGTTCGGGTGGGTCAGCGTGTGGTTGTTTATCGTGCTGCCGCTGCCGTTGTCGCGGAGCTGCTCGAAGTGCCCGTAATCCGACGAGGCCACGCTGTCCGTCAGGAACATGCTGATCGGCAGCTTCAGGTCGGCCGCCATCTTCAGGAACTCGGGGTCCTTCTCCGCGCCGTCGTCGAAGGTCAGGAAGACGACCTTCTCCCCGGCCGGGACGGGTATTCGGTCCACCACCGCGGCCTTCCCCGGCGCCGCCGACGGAGCGTGCGGCTTCCGGTCGGGCTTCGGCGCGAACGTCAACGGCGCCGTGAGGCCCCATTTCCTGTACGCCTCGTCCCCCGCCGCCGCGACCGGCGCGGACGGCGAGGCCGAAGCGGAGGGCCCGGGCGAGGCCGCGCCCTCCGAAGCTTTCTGCGTGGCCTCGCGGCCCAGGCGTTCAATCGGGTCCACGCTGTTCCCGCACCCCGTCAGGGACAGCGCGAGCGCGCCGGCCGCCAGCGTTCCGGCTACCAACCGGCGCGCGTACCTCACAAGTAGTCCTCCAGGCGAGCCACGGCGTACCCCTTGTCCGTGACGGTCTTCATGACATGACGGATCATGTCAGGCATCGTGCCCTTCCAGTCCTCCTTGCCGCGGAAGTGCGTGAGGATGATGTCACCGGGGTGCAGCTCGCGGTCCCACTCGCGGTAGTCCATCCGCTTCGTGAACGCCTCGGCGTTCCACAGCGGGACCGCCTTGATGCCGCAGGACTTCGCCGCGCGCAGCGTGTCCTCGTTGTAGTTCCCGTACGGCGGCCGGAAGAGCGTCGGCCGCTTGCCGAACTGCTTCTGGATCGTGTCCTGCTGACCGCAGATCTCCGCGCGCTGCCTCTCGTACGACAGCCCCGGCAGGTACCGGTGGTTGAGCGTGTGGTTGTTCAGGGTGACGCCCGCCGCCTGCATCTCCTTGAAGTACGGGTAGTTGTCCCGTACGAGGTAGTCGCTGAGGAACGCCGTGTACGGGATCTTCAGCTCCCGCATCATCCTCAGGAACTCGGGGTCCTTCTCGGCGCCGTCGTCGATCGTCAGGAAGACGACCTTCTCCTCGGTCGGGACGGTGGTGAAGACCGGCGGCAGGTCCTCGCCGTCCTCCACCTCGAAGCCCTCGCGCGTGGTGATCTGGGGCTTCGTCTTCGGCGCCGCCGGGGCCAGGAGCGGCGGCTTGGCCAGGCCCCAGCGCTGGGCGAGGGCGGCCCTGGCCTTCGCCCGCTCCGCGGCGTTGCCGAGCGCGCCGGCCGCCCCCGCCTCCTCGCCCGCCTCCGCGCCCTTGCCGGCCTTCGCCTTCTCGACCTTGCCGGGCGTTCCGGACTCCGCGGATCCGCACGCCGTTCCCAGGCCGGCGACCAGCAGCGCGGCCAAGACCACCCCGAACCGGCCGCGCGTGCGCGCTGCGGACCGGTGACCAGACTGCCTGTGATTTCCCGTTTGTCCTACTAGCTGCATAGCAGCGGATCCTTACACCACCCTCCGACGCGGCACCGGCGACACCGCGAGCGGACGCCGACCTTCCACCGGCTGGCCCACAATGAACCCGTGACCCCCGAAGACTTCGCCGCGCTCCTCGCCCCCGAGGGCCGCGCCCTCCTCGACTCGCTCCGCGACTACGACCCCGCCCAGGAACTGGCCGTCGCCACCCGGCTGCGCCGCGAGCACCCCGCCGGCCTGGTCTCCGCCGCGCTCGGGCAGGCCCGGCTGCGGGAGCGGGCGGTGCCGAAGTTCGGGGCCGAGGACGCCTTCCGGATGTACTTCACGCCCGGCGGCGGCGAGATGGCCACCCGCGCGTCGGTCGCCTCGTACCGCGCCGAGCGGCTCGCGGCCCTCGGCGTACGGTCGCTCGCCGACCTGTGCTGCGGCATCGGCGGGGACGCCCTCGCCCTGGCCCGGCTCGGCATCCGGGTGCTGGCGGTGGACCACGACCCGCTCACCGTCGCCGTCGCGCGCGCCAACGCCGAGGTGCTGGGGCTGGCGGACCTGATCGACGTCCGGGAGGCGGATGTGACGGAGGTGGACACCTCCGCGTACGACGCCGTCTTCATCGACCCCGCCCGGCGCGGCGGGCGCGGCCGCGTCTTCGACCCGGAGAGCTACTCCCCGCCGCTGTCATGGGCCGTCGGGGCCGCCCTGACGGCCCGGCACGCCGCCATCAAGATCGCCCCCGGCATCCCGCACGAGGCGGTGCCGAAGGAGGCCGAGGCCGAGTGGATCTCCGACGCCGGGGACGTCAAGGAGGCCGTGCTCTGGTTCGGCACCGCGCCCGGCACCGTACGCGCCACCCTGCTCCCCGGGCCGCGCACCCTGGAGACCGCCGACCCGCTGCCCGACCCCGAGGCCGGGCCGGTCGGCCGCTACCTCTACGAGCCGGACGGCGCCGTGATCCGCGCCCACCTGGTCGCCGAGGTCGCCCGGGAGCTCGGCGGCCGGCTCATCGACCCGACCATCGCGTACATCACCGCCGACGAGCTGCGCGCGACGGCGTACGCGACGGCGTACGAGATCACCGACGTACTGCCCTTCGGGCTGAAGAAGCTGAAGGCCCTGCTGCGCGAGCGCGAGGTCGGCATCCTGACGGTGAAGAAGCGCGGCTCGGCCATCGAGCCCGAGGAGCTGCGCAAGAAGGTCAAGCCGCAGGGCCCGAACTCCGCGACCGTGTTCCTGACCAGGGTGGCGGGGGCGCCGTCGATGCTCATCGGATCGCCCGCGCCCGCGTCCGCGTCCGGCCCCGCTCCCGCGGCTACCTCGTAGGGGCCCCGAAGGCGCGAACCGCCCAGCGGTAGTGGGCGCCCGCCTTGCCGAGGCCCAGCAGGCCGGTGATCCACAGGATCATGCCGAGGCCCATGTAGTACGTGACCTCGGCGTACGTCTCCGAGCCGGGCCGGGCCGACACGGCGACGCCGAAGGTCAGCCAGAGCCCGAGCGCGGCCGGCCCGAGGGAGGCCAGCAGCCAGGTCAGGCTCCGCCAGGGAGCGCGCACCAGGGCGTCGACGGCCGGATCCCGGTCCGATTCCGCCCAGGCGCACAGCAGTTGCCGGACCTGCCGGTCCCGCCGGGCGCCCCAGGCGAACCAGAACCCGGCCGGGACCAGGACGCCCGCCCCGAGCGCGGCGAAGACGAGACCGAGCAGGTACGAGGACGGGTCCCCCTGCTCGAAGGCCATCAGGGCCATGCCGACGAAGGACCAGCCGAACGCGAAGACCGCCGAGACGGCCCAGAGCAGCAGCAACGGGCCGACACCCAGGGCGCGTTGCCCGAGGTCCCGCAGAAAGCGGGCACGGTCGGCCCGTACGGCGTTCCCGTCCAGCCAGGCGCGCAGGTGCGCGGGGGGCGGCGGAGGCGGCAGGTCACGGCGAGGCATGCGCATGACCATATCCACATCCCGGGCCGTCAGCCCTCGTCGACCTCCACCGACTCGAAGCGCCAGCGGTGCACCGCCCGGGCGATCAAGTCGGGGGCGGGCTCGGGGAGTTCGGGCAGCTCCGCCGCCACCCCCTCGGGCGCCTCCCACCAGGTGAGCACGAGCACCCGGTCCTGCGGGGCCCGGAACACCTCGCGGCGCACCGGCTCCCGGGCGAGGACCTGGGAACGGGCCCACTCCAGCAGCTCGTTGCCCCGGCCGTCGGCGGCCCGGGCCTCCCACATCAGCGCGACGGTGCTCATGAGTACAGGTTGTCCTTGCTCAACTCGTGCACGTGGTCATGGTCGTGAGAGTGGCCGTGTCCGTGCGAGTGACCGTCACCGTTCCCGTCCCCCTGCTCCCGCGCGTTGGCGGTGCCCGGCACGTGCGGGTCCGTCACCGGCAGCGAGGAGTCCGCCGAGAGGTCCCAGTCCGAGGCCGGCCGGTTCCGCTTGACCATCTCCGCGCCCAGCGCCGCCACCATCGCGCCGTTGTCGGTGCACAGCTTCGGCCGCGGCACCCGCAGGATGATCCCCGCGTCGTCGCACCGCTCCTGCGCGAGCGAGCGCAGCCGGGAATTGGCGGCCACGCCGCCGCCGATCATCAGGTGGTCGACGCCCTCGTCCTTGCACGCGCGGATCGCCTTGCGCGTCAGCACGTCCACCACGGCCTCCTGGAAGGACGCCGCCACGTCGCGCACCGGCACGTCCTCGCCCGCGTTCCGCTTGGCCTCGATCCAACGGGCCACCGACGTCTTCAGCCCGGAGAAGGAGAAGTCGTACGCCGCGTCGCGCGGCCCCGTCAGCCCGCGCGGGAAGTGGATCGCCCTCGGGTCTCCCTCGCGCGCGAGCCGGTCGATGACCGGACCGCCGGGGAAGCCCAGCTGCAGCACGCGCGCGATCTTGTCGAAGGCCTCGCCCGCCGCGTCGTCGATGGTCGCGCCGAGCGGCCGTACGTCGCTGGTGATGTCCGGGGCCAGCAGCAGCGAGGAGTGCCCGCCCGACACCAGCAGCGCCATCGTCGGCTCCGGCAGCGGCCCGTGCTCCAGCTGGTCCACGCAGATGTGCGAGGCCAGGTGGTTCACCCCGTAGAGCGGCTTGCCCAGCGCGTACGCGTACGCCTTGGCCGCCGAGACGCCGACCAGCAGCGCCCCCGCGAGGCCCGGGCCGGCGGTGACCGCGATGCCGTCGAGGTCGCGGGCGCTGACCCCGGCCTCCTTCAGGGCGCGTTCGATGGTCGGGACCATCGCCTCCAGGTGCGCCCGGGAGGCGACCTCCGGCACGACCCCGCCGAAGCGCGCGTGCTCGTCCACGCTCGACGCGACCGCGTCGGCGAGCAGGGTGGTGCCGCGGACGACGCCGACGCCGGTCTCGTCGCAGGAGGTCTCGATGCCGAGGACGAGCGGTTCGTCAGCCATGGGTCTCACTTCTTACGGCGTCTTGGAATGTCGGGGGCGGGGAGAGGGAGGAGGCGGGATCGGAAAGGCGCATCACGAGCGCGTCGATGTTGCCGGGCTGGTAGTAGCCCCGCCGGAAGCCGATCGGCTCGAATCCGAAGCGCTCGTACAGCCTCTGGGCGCGGGTGTTGTCCACCCGTACCTCCAGGAGCACCTCGGCGCACTCGAACGCGGTGGCGGCGCGCAGCAGGTCGGTGAGCAGCCGGGCCCCGAGCCCGGTGCCCCACTGGTCGCGCGCGGCCGCGATGGTCTGTACGTCGCCCAGGTCGCCGGCGGTGGCCAGCCCGGCGTAGCCGACCAGGCGGCCGTCCGGGGTCTCGGCGACGACGTAGTGGCGGGTGGCCCCGGGGCCGCGCGCGTGGGCGAGCTCGGACCAGAACATCCCGGCGGACCAGGCGTCCTCGGGGAAGAGCTCGTGCTCCAGTTCCAGCACGGGTTCGATGTCCCACCAGCGCATTTCGCGCAGCAGGACGGCCGGGGACGGGGGCTGGGCGGTCACTGCGGGGTGACCACCTTGTAGTTCTTGGGCACCTGGGCGTCGGGCCGGCGCAGGTACAGCGGGGTCGGGGGCAGGCCGTCGGCGTTTTCGAACGCCGCCCCGGCCGCGAGGCGTTCCGCCGCCAGGGCCGCGAGGGCGGCGGCCGATGTGTGCTCGGGCCCGCGGGCGTCCGGGAAGACCTCGGGGTACAGGCGTGCGCCCTGGCCGACGGCGGGCAGGCCCGCGACCCGCTCGGCGATGTCGGCCGGCCGGTCCACGGCGGGGTCGCCGACGCGCGTGCGCGGGTCCTCGTACCGCGCCCAGTAGACCTCCTTGCGCCGCGCGTCGGTGGCGACGATGAAGGGGCCCTCGATGCCGGCGGCGCCCGCGGCGTACGCGAGGCCGTCGAGGGTGCACAGGCCGTGGACGGGGACGCCGAGGACGCTGGCGAAGGTGGAGGCGGTGACGAGGCCGACCCGCAGCCCGGTGTAGGGGCCGGGGCCGACGCCGACGACGATGCCGGTGACGGCTTCGAGCTTCACTCCCGCCTCGGCGAGGACCGTGTCCACGGAGGGCAGCAGAAGCTCCCCGTGGCGGCGGGCGTCGACCTGGTTCGACTCGGCGAGGACGGACTCGCCGTCGTGCAGGGCGACGGTGACGGCGGGCGTGGCGGTATCTACAGCGAGCAAGAGCACGCGAACAGCCTACGACTCCGGGGCCCGGTGCCCGCGCGGACGGTCGTGGGGCACCCCGGCTGCTACCTTTCGACCGAGGTGCCGGGTGCGGTACTCGATCAAGGCAGAACAGCGTGGAGAGGTGGAGCAAGGTGGCACGCAGCAGCTCGGGAATCGTGGCCGGGCTCACCGTCGCGGCACTCGCCGCCGTCGGCTTCCTCGGCTACCAGGCCTCCGCTTCGGCCCCCGCGCACCCTCCGAAGGCCGCCGGACAGTCCGCGAGCCCCGCCCCGAGCCAGCCCGCCGCGGCGGCCCCCCAGCCGGGCCCGGCGGCCGAGGCGGTGCCGGTGCCGGAGGGCTCGGGCACCGGGCACCGCGTCGTGTACTCGGTGAGCCTGAGGCGGGTGTGGCTGGTGGGCGAGGCGGGCCGGGAGCCGAAGTCCTTCGCGGTGATGCCGAGCACGGTGCACCCGAAGCCGGGCAGCTACATGGTCGGCTCGCGCGCGGGCGCGGGCACCGGCTCGGACGGGGTGCCGATCGAGCACGTCGTACGGTTCGGCACGGCCGAGGGCGTCGTGCTCGGGTTCAGCGCCCGCGTGGACGGCTCGATGCCGGAGCCCGACCGGAGCAAGAAGACCGGCGGCATCCGCATGTCCCGCGCGGACGGCGACGCGATGTGGTCCTTCGCGACGATCAACTCGAAGATCGTTGTCGTTCCCTGACGGATGACCCCGCCGCCGCCCGGCCGGGCTTGACCCCCGGCCTTCATCACCGGCCTTCACCCGTACGTGGGTTTCGGAACGCGTCAGGCCGCTTCGGACTCCGAGGCGGCCTGATCCGTCTCCGGGCCGCCTTCGGCGCCCTCGGCGCCCGCAGTGCCCTCGGCGGCCTCTGCGCATGCCCGCTCCCGCGCGGGCGGCGTCGACACGGCGCTGGCGGCCGTGCCCGCGGCGAGCAGCGCCCTCATGGACACCACGGACGGAACGGACCGAACGGACCGAACGGATGGACGAGCGTCGCCGTGCGCTGCTGCGTCTGCCGACATGGCTGCCTCCTGGGGGCCCGGGACGCCTCACTTAGGTATACCTAAGGAACTCTCGGTACCATGTGACCACGGCGCCTGCCACCAGCGCAATATCTTCCCGACGAGTTGTCGGTACGTTTACGCGGACGGCGCCTGCTCCGAGAGCGCTACGGAGACGGAGAGGCTCTCCAGCCCTGCCCCGTCGGCCCAGCGCGCGCCGACCCCGTGCAGCGAGACCTCCCGTACGTCGTCCAGGACCTCCTCGTGGCCGACCGCCCGCGCGATCACCACGTGCAGCCGGTCGTCGGAGAGCTCCTCCACCTTGTTGTCGCCCCACTCCACGACGATCACCGACTCGGGCAGCGAGACGTCGAGGTCCAGGTCCTCCATCTCGTCCAGCCCGCCGCCGAGCCGGTACGCGTCCACGTGCACCAGCGGCGGCCCGTCACCCAGCGGCGGGTGCACCCGGGCGATCACGAAGGTCGGCGAGGTCACGGCCCCGCGCACGCCCAGGCCCTCGCCCAGGCCCCGGGCCAGGGTGGTCTTGCCGGCGCCGAGCTCACCGGTCAGCAGCACGAGGTCGCCGGGGCGCAGCAGGCCCGCGATCCTGCGGCCGAGTTCCCGCATGGAGTCCGGGGAGTCGACGGTGACGCGCGCCTGGGCGGCGGCGTCAGGAGCCTGGCTGCGCGGTACTTCCAGCGCCGCCTGAGGTGCCTGAGGCGCCTGAGGGCCCTGCGGTGCCTGAGTTGTCGGCGGCACCTGGTGTTCCCGCTGCTCCTGCGGTTCCTGCTGCTTCTGCGGTTCCTGCTGTGCTTCTCGCGGTACTTCTTCCATGCCCGCCAACGTTAGTCGCTGCGGCCACGGCTCCGGTGCGCGCCAGCAGGTCGGCCAGCAGCCCGGTCACGGTCTCCGGGTACTCCAGCATCATCAGGTGCCCGGCGGACTCCAGGACGGTCAGCTCGGCGGTCGGCAGCTCCGCCTTGATGGCCTCGCTGTGCGCGGCCGGGGTGATCATGTCGCTGTCCCCGGCGATGACGGTGACGGGGAGGTCCGCGAACAGCTGGAGCGCGGCGGACTTGTCGTGGACCTGGAAGGCCGGGTAGAACTCCGCGACCACGTCGATCGGGGTGGCCTCGATGAGCCGCTCGGCGAACCGCGCGACGCCCGGGTCCACGTCCCGGGAGCCGAACGAGTAGCGCTTGATCGTCCCGGCGAAGAGGTCGGCGGTGGCCCGGCGGCCCTTCTCGACCAGCTCGACCTGCGAACCGAGCGCCTTGAGGACCCCGGGCAGCATCCGGCGTACGGCGCTCAACCCGGCCGCCGGCAGCGGCAGCCCGTACGTGAGCTCGCCCAGCCCCCCGCTGGAGGTGCCGACCAGGGCCACGCCGAGCACGCGGTCCCGTACCAGCTCGGGGAACTGCTCGGCCAGCGCCATGATCGTCATACCGCCCATGGAGTGACCGATCAGCACGAGCGGGCCCTCGGGGGCGGCGGCGTCGATGACGGTCTTCAGGTCGCGGCCGAGCTGCTCGATGGTCACCGGCTCGCCGTCGGCCTGCGCGAGGCCGCGCGCGGAGAGGCCGTGGCTGCGCTGGTCCCAGTACACGGAGCGGACCACGCCGCGGAAGGCGGCGCGCTGGAAGTGCCAGGCGTCCTGGCTGAGGCAGTAGCCGTGGCAGAACACGGCGGTCGGCGCGGCCGGGGCCTTGCGGCGCAGCAGCCGCTTCCGGCTCTCCTCGGGCAGCTCGTCGATCTCGTAGTAGAGCTCGGTGGCGTCCTCGGCGCGGGTGATGCCCTCGGTGCCGCGCAGGGATCCGTAGTCCCCGGCGGCGTCGAGCGCGAGGCGGGCCTTCACGCGCATGCCGCGGCCGACGGTGAGCCGTTCGACGGCGACACCGGCCGCCGCGCCCGCGGCGATGACGCCGATGGCGGCGCCGGCCCAGCCGGCCCAGCCGGCCTTGCGCCAGTTCTCGCTCACACCGTCGCCCACGCCGTCCTCACTCAGCCGTTGCGGTACACCCGGGGCACCCGGCCCCCGATACGGGTGACGATCTCATACGCGATGGTCCCGGCCGCCTGTGCCCAGTCCTCGGCGGTGGGCTCGCCGCGGTCCCCGGGCCCGAAGATGACGGCCTCGTCACCCTCTCTGACCTGGTCGGATCCGAGATCGACGACGAACTGGTCCATGGCGACGCGCCCGGCGACGGTACGGGTCTTCCCGCCGACCAGCACGGGCCCGCGCCCGGAGGCGTGCCGGGGGATGCCGTCGGCGTATCCGGCGGGAATCAGCGCGAGGTGGGATTCCGCCGCCGTGACGTGGTGGTGCCCGTAGCTCACGCCGTGTCCGGCGGGCACGGCCTTGACGAGGGCCACGGAGGCCTTGAGGGTCATGGCCGGGCGCAGCCCGAGCTGGGCGGGGGTGCCGATCTCGGGGGCGGGCGACACCCCGTACACGGCCAGTCCGCACCGCACGAGGTCGAAGTGGCTCTCGGGGAGGGTGAGAGTCGCGGGCGAGTTGGCGATGTGCCGGACCTCGGGCTCGACGCCCTCCTTCTCCGCGTGCGCGAGCATCTCGCGGAACGCGGCCAGCTGGAGCCCGATGGAGGGGTGGCCGGGCTCGTCGGCGCAGGCGAAATGGGACCAGACGCCGGTGACGTGGACGGTGCCCTCGGCCTGGGCGGCGACGGCCGCGCCGACGAGTTCGGCCCAGTCGGCGGGCTGGCAGCCGTTGCGGCCGAGGCCGGTGTCGGCCTTGAGCTGGACGCGTGCGGGGCGCCCGGCGGCGCGGGCGGCAGCCCGTACTTCCTCCAGGGCCCACATGCCGCTGACGGAGACGTCGATGCCGGCCTCGATGGCCTCCCGCCAGGGCCCGCCGGGGGTCCACAGCCAGCACATGACGGGTGCGTCGATCCCGGCGGCGCGCAGGGCGAGCGCCTCGTCGGGGGTCGCGGTCCCGAGCCAGGCCGCTCCGGCGTCCAGGGCGGCGCGGGCGCAGGGGATCGCCCCGTGCCCGTAGGCGTCCGCCTTGACGACGGCCATCACCTGGGCCCGGGGCGCCCGTTCGCGCAGGGCGCGCACGTTTCGCCGTACGGCATCAAGATCAATCTCGGCGTACACGCGCGTCGCTGTCTCGTTCATCCCCCACAGTCTCTCAGAACCCCCGCCCCCCGCCTCCGCACAGCCCGAACCAACCCACCAGCCCCGCCGGCCAACGTTCGAGACCCGCCGGGCACATCCAGCCTCGCCGACCAAATCAGCCTCGCCGGCGTTTGACCGGGGCTCCGCCAAATCCAGCCTCGCCGGTGTTTGACCGGGGGTCCGCCAAATCCAGCCTCGCCGGCGAGGCTGAAGATGCCCGGCGGGGGCTGAAATTGCCGGGGCTCGCGCCTCGAACGCCGGCGAGGCTGGGTGTGCCCGGCGGGGGCTGATAAGTGCGGGCTCGCGGCTCAGACGCCGGCGAGGCTCAATTGGCGCCAGGCCTCCGGCAGGGTGGCGGCCACTTCCTGAGCCAGGACCGGCGCGCCGGAGGCCGCGTGGCGGGCCGCCAGGCCGTGGAGGTACGCCGCCACCGACCCCGCGTCCACCGCGGACAGGCCCGTCGCCAGCAGCGCCCCCGCCAGCCCCGACAGCACGTCCCCGCTCCCGGCGGTCGCCAGCCACGGCGTGCCCGTCGGGTTCACCCGGACCACCCCGCCGCCGGACACCAGCGTCGTCGAGCCCTTCAGCAGCACCGCCGCCCCGTACCGCGCGGCCAGGTCCCGTACGGAGGCCAGCCGCGCGGACTCCACCGCCTCCCGCGCCACCCCCAGCAGCGCCGCCGCCTCCCCCGCGTGCGGGGTCAGCAGCGTCGCCGCCGGCCGCCCCCGCAGCACCTCCGGGTCCAGCCCGCGCAACCCGTCCGCGTCCACCAGCACGGGCACCGGGTCCGAAAGGGCCCGCGCGACCTCCGCGGCGCGCTCCGCCCCCAGCCCCGGCCCGACCACCCACGCCTGCACCCGGCCCCGCCCGATCAGCGTCTCCGGGTACCGCGCGAGCACCGCGTCCGCCGCCGGCCCCACGTACCGCACCGCGCCCGCGCCGCCCCGCAGCGCCCCCGCCACGGCCAGCACCGCCGCCCCGGGGTACTGCGCCGACCCGGCGACGACCCCGACCACACCGCGCCGGTACTTGTCGCTCGACGCCGTCGGCACCGGCAGCAGCCCCGCCACCTCGGCGTGCTGCAACGCCTCCACCTCCGGCTCCGGCAGCGACAGCCCGATGTCCACCAGCCGCACCGCCCCCGCCCGCGAGGCCCCCGGGTCGATCAGCAGCCCCGGCTTGTACGCCCCGAAGGTCACCGTGACATCGGCCCGCACCGCCGCCCCCGGCACTTCCCCGGTGTCCGCGTCCACCCCGCTCGGCAGGTCCACGCCCACCACCACCGCGCCCTGCGGAATCCGCTCCACCAGCGCCCCGGCCGCCGGCCGCAGCCCGCCCCGCCCGCCGATCCCGACGAGCCCGTCCAGTACGAGGTCCGCCCGCCCGGGAACCGCCGGCGCCACCCGGCCCCCGGCGGCCAGCAGCGCCCGTAGCCCGCCCTCGTGCATCCGCTCCGGATCCATGGGGACGGCCGTCACCCCAGCCCCGCGCCGCGCCAGCCGGGCCCCCGCGAAGAGGGTGTCCCCGCCGTTGTCCCCGGGCCCCACCAGCAGGACGACGCGCGCCCCGGACACCCTGCGCAGCAGCCCCGCGCACACGGCGGCCAGCCCGGCCGCCGCCCGCCGCATCAGGGCGCCCTCCGGCAGCCTGGCCATCAGCTCGCGCTCGGCGGCCCGTACGGTCTCCACGCTGTAAGCAGTACGCATGCCACCAGCCTGCCCGAACCGCCAAGCCCCCTCGGGGAAGTGGGGTGCGTTTCCGCGTCGTCCGGCGTGGAGGCGTGCCCCACTTCCCCGAGGCCGCTTACCCCTCGGCGATCACCACGGCGGAGGCCACCCCGGCGTCGTGGCTCAGTGAGATGTGCCAGGACTTCACGCCCAGCGCCGCCGCCCGCGCCGCGACCGTGCCCGACACCCTCAGCCTCGGCTGCCCGCTGTCCTCGACGTACACCTCGGCGTCCGTCCACAGCAGCCCGGCGGGCGCGCCGAGCGCCTTGGCCAGGGCCTCCTTCGCCGCGAACCGGGCGGCGAGCGAGGCGACTCCGCGCCGCTCGCCGCTCGGCAGCGTCAACTCGGCGTCGATGAACAGCCGTTGCGCCAGATGAGGCGTCCGCTCCAGGGCGGCGCCGAACCGCTCGATCTCGGCAACGTCAATCCCCACACCGATAATCACAACAACAAGCCTCTATTCGACGGTCACCGACTTCGCGAGATTACGCGGCTGGTCCACCTCGTTCCCCCGCGCCGTCGCCAACTCGCATGCGAACACCTGCAACGGCACCGTCGCCACCAGCGGTTGCAGCAGTGTCGGCGTGGCCGGGATCCGGATCAGGTGGTCGGCGTACGGCACCACCGCCTGATCGCCCTCCTCCGCGATCACGATGGTCCGCGCCCCGCGCGCCCTGATCTCCTGAATGTTCGACACGATCTTGTCGTGCAGCACCGAGCGCCCGCGCGGCGACGGCACGACGACGACCACCGGCAGGTCCTTCTCGATCAGCGCGATCGGCCCGTGCTTGAGCTCGCCCGCCGCGAATCCCTCGGCGTGCATGTACGCCAGTTCCTTGAGCTTGAGCGCGCCCTCCAGCGCCACCGGGTACCCGACGTGCCGCCCTAGGAACAGCACCGTGTTCTTGTCCGCCAGCGACCGCGCCAGCGCCCGCACCGGCTCCATGGTCTCCAGTACGGTGTCCACCGCGCCGGCGATGTCCGACAGCTCCCGGATCACCGCCTCGATCTCGTCGCCCCACTTCGTACCCCGCACCTGCCCGAGGTACAGCGCGACCAAGTAGCAGGCCACCAGCTGCGTCAGGAACGCCTTGGTCGAGGCGACGGCCACCTCCGGACCGGCGTGCGTGTACAGCACGGCATCCGATTCGCGCGGGATCGTCGACCCGTTCGTATTGCAGACGGCCAGCACCTTGGCTCCCTGCTCGCGCGCGTGCCGCAGCGCCATCAGGGTGTCCATGGTCTCGCCGGACTGCGAGATCGCGATCACCAGCGTCCGCTGGTCCAGGATCGGGTCGCGGTAGCGGAACTCGCTCGCCAGTTCCGTCTCGCACGGAATGCGGGTCCAGTGCTCGATGGCCAGCTTCGCGATCATGCCCGCGTGGTACGCCGTACCGCACGCCACGATCACGACCTTGTCGACCTCCCGGAGCACCGAGGTGGGGATGCGCACCTCGTCCAGGGTCAGCAGGCCGCTCGCGTCGATCCTGCCCAGGAGGGTGTCGGCGACAGCCTTCGGCTGCTCGGCGATCTCCTTGAGCATGAAGTAGTCATAACCCCCCTTCTCGGCCGCCGAGGCGTCCCAGTCCACGTGGTACGCCCGAACCGACGCGGGCGAACCGTCGAAGTCGGTCACCGAGACCCCGTCGCGGCGGAGTTCGACGACCTGATCCTGCCCCAGCTCGATCGCGGACCGCGTGTGGGCGATGAACGCGGCCACGTCCGAGGCGAGGAAGTTCTCACCCTCTCCAACGCCCACCACCAGAGGGGAGTTCCGGCGCGCGCCGACCACCACGTCCGGCGCGTCGGCGTGCACCGCGACCAGCGTGAACGCGCCCTCCAGCCGCCGGCACACCTGCCGCATGGCCTCCGCCAGGTCCCCGCTGGCGGAGAAGCGCTCCGCCAGCAGGTGGGCCACGACCTCGGTGTCCGTCTCGGACTCCAGCCGGTGCCCGCGCTCGGCCAGTTCGGCGCGCAGCGCGGCGAAGTTCTCGATGATGCCGTTGTGGACGACGGCCACCCGCCCCGCGTTGTCGAGATGGGGATGGGCGTTGAGGTCGGTGGGCCCACCGTGGGTCGCCCACCGGGTGTGCCCGAGGCCCGTGGAGCTGGCCGGCATCGGGTGCACGACCAGTTCCTTCTCCAGATTGACCAGCTTTCCGGCCTTCTTGACGGTGGCGAGCTCCCCGTCCGCGAGCACGGCGACCCCGGCCGAGTCGTAGCCGCGGTACTCCAGCCGCTTGAGTCCGGCGACGACCACATCGAGCGCTGACTGCGCCCCCACGTAACCCACAATTCCGCACATACGCCGCAGGGTACGCCCCCGTTGGGCTCTGGCCAGGTACCTGAACAAGACGAAAACCCCGCCCGGCGAATGCGCCGGAGCGGGGTTGACGCCCAGTTGGGAAAGGTCAGCCGAGCTTCTTGAGCTGGGCGTCGATGAAGTCCTGCGGCGTCTGGGCCTTGCCCTCGAACTTGACCTGCTGGATGGACGCCAGGTTGTTGCCCTTGCGCAGGACGACCAGCCGGCTGTTCATGGTCTCGCCGTCCTGGACCATGGTGACGGTCCACGCCACGGAGTCGTCGCCGGCGGCGTCGGTGGCCGGGACCAGCGACTTGATCGTGGTCTTCTCGCCCTTGGCCGTGACGACGAACCCGCCGGCGCAGGCCTGGCCGGCCGTCTTCAGGGAGGCCAGCGCCTCCTCGGCGCCCTTGCCGTCGTACGACTGGAGCTGGACCGCCGTGATGGTCATGCTCAACAGGTTGGTGGGGTCGGTCGGCTCGGTCGCGCCGACGCGTTCCGTGGTGGTGACGGGCTTGCCGACCGGAGCCAGGCTGCCGACCAGCGCGATCGGCTGGCACTCCGGCTTGTCGCTGCTGACCTCGGCGGCCTTGGCCACGTCGTCGGCGCCGGCCTTCTCGATCTTCACCTTCGGGACGTCGCCGTCGGCCAGCGTGGCCTTCTCCAGCTCGGCGGCCGTGAGCGCCTTGGCCTCGGGCGTCGGCGAGGCGGAGGGCGACGGCTTGGCGGAGGCCTTGGCGTCGGCCTTGGGGCCGGCCTCGCCGGAGGAGGTGCAGGCGGTGGCGAGCAGCGCCAGCGAGGCCGCGGAAGCGGTCAGGACGGCACGACGGACAAGAGCGGTACGCACGGAAGATCTCCCCCGGAAGGCGCGAAAAGGCGACAGAACAGCGGCATGACAGCGACCGGGCAGCCGTGAGCACCACCCCACGCACGGCGGGGGCGCCCTCTGAGCTGCGGTGATCGCAATGTACGGGTAAAACCGGACCCCAGGTGGCCGATTTCCGTCCATCCCCCTCAATCGTGATGCACGCGAGATCCAGCGGCTTCCCCATCGAGACCCACCCCCTACCACCCACCCGCGGGGCCCCACAGGGCCCCCGTACGTGACAGACCCCACCACCCACAACCGCCCGCGAGCCCCGACAATGGCCCTGTGATCACTTCGCCGCCACGAAGCACGTCGGACAGCGCAACGGAGCGTCCCGACCGGCCCGAGCGCCCCGGTCCCCGCCGGACGCCCGACGCCTCCCCCTACGTCGACCTCACCCGGGCCGAGTGGAGCGCCCTGCGCGAGCGGACCCCGCTGCCCCTCACCGCCGACGAGGTCGAGCGGCTGCGCGGGCTCGGAGACGTCATCGACCTCGACGAGGTCCGGGACGTCTACCTCCCGCTCTCCCGCCTCCTCAACCTCTACGTGGGCGCCACCAGCAATCTGCGCGGCACCCTGAACACCTTCCTCGGGGACGCGGGCAACGGCCACGGCGCCCAGCAGGGCACCCCCTTCGTCATAGGCGTCGCCGGCTCCGTGGCCGTCGGCAAATCCACCGTGGCCCGTCTGCTCCAGGCCCTGCTCGCCCGCTGGCCCGAGCACCCCCGTGTCGAGCTGGTGACCACCGACGGGTTCCTCTACCCCATGAAGGAGCTCCAGCGGCGCGGCCTGACCGCCCGCAAGGGCTTCCCCGAGTCCTACGACCGCCGCGCGCTCACCCGTTTCGTCGCCGACATCAAGGCCGGCAAGGACGAGGTCACGGCCCCGGTCTACTCGCACCTGATCTACGACATCGTCCCGGGCGAGCGGCTCGTCGTGCGCCGCCCCGACATTCTCATCGTCGAGGGGCTCAACGTCCTCCAGCCGGCCCTGCCCGGCACGGACGGCCGGACCCGCGTCGGCCTCGCCGACTACTTCGACTTCAGCGTGTACGTGGACGCGCGTCCCGAGGACATCGAGCGCTGGTACCTCAACCGGTTCCGGAAGCTCCGCGAGACCGCGTTCCAGAATCCTTTCTCCTACTTCCGCAAGTACACCCAGGTCTCCGAGGAGGAGGCCCTGGAGTACGCGCAGACCATGTGGCGCACCATCAACAAGCCCAACCTGCTGGAGAACGTGGCCCCGACCCGCGGCCGCGCGACGCTCGTCGTCCGCAAGGGTCCGGACCACAAGGTGCAAAAGCTCAGCCTCCGCAAGCTCTGACCGCTCACCCTTTAGGGTGCGGGCATGCTGCACCTTCGGTTGATCATCCCGGCAGACCGGACCGAGGCCGCCGTATCGGTCATCGAGTCGACGGTCGGCACCGCCCATCTCGTCGTGCTGCCCGGCGCCGCCCGCGACCCCCGGGGCGACCTGGTGCTGTGCGATGTCGCGCGGGAGGCGGGGGACGAGCTGCTCCACGAGCTCCAGGAGCTGGGCATCGAGAAGGACGGCTCGATCGCCGTCGAGAACATCGACCTGTCCATGTCCCGGCGGGCCGACGAAGCCGAGAAGGAGGCACCGGGCGAGGCCGCCGACGCCGTGCTGTGGGAGCAGCTGACCGAGGCCACCCACGAGGAGTCCACCCTCACCATCACCTACAGCGCGTTCATGATCCTCGCGACCATGATCGCGGCCTGCGGTGTGGTGCTCGACAACGCGATCCTGATCGTGGGCGCGATGGCGGTCGGCCCGGAGTTCGGCCCGCTCGCGGGGGTGTGCGTCGGGGTCGTGCAGCGCGAGCCGCGGCTCGCCCTGCGGTCGCTGAGCGCCCTGCTGATCGGCTTCGCCGCGGCGATCATCGCCACCACCGTCTTCAGCCTCGGCATGGACGCGATCGGCCAGTTCCACGCGGGCATGCTCGACAGGCCCCGCCCGAACACCGGCTTCATCTGGCAGCCGGACCCGTTCTCCTTCGTGGTCTCGCTGCTGGCGGGCATGGCCGGGGTGCTCTCCCTGACCTCGGCGAAGTCCGGGGCGCTGGTCGGCGTGGCGATCTCCGTGACCACCGTCCCGGCCGGCGCGAACGCCGCCGTGGCCCTCAGCTACGGAGAGTTCGGCCAGATGTGGGGCTCGGCGGAGCAGCTCCTGCTGAACCTGGGCGGGATCATGCTGGCGGGCATCCTGACCCTGTACGGGCAGAAAGCGCTGTGGCGGACGCAGCAGGGCCGCTGGGTCCGCGGGGCCAAGGGCTGAGGCCAACAGCTGAGGCCGGGGGCTGAGCCCCCGGCCTCCTCCGCACCACACCGACGTCAGGGCCAGGTCAGCCCAGCGCCGACTTCACGACGTCCGCGAGCCGCCCGGCCACCGCGCGGGCGTGCTCGATGTCGGCGGCCTCGACCATCACCCGTACGAGCGGCTCCGTACCGGACGGACGCAGCAGCACCCGGCCGGTGGTGCCCAGCTCGTGCTCGGCTTCGGTGACGGCCACGGCCAGCTCGGCCGAGGTCGTGACACGGGACTTGTCCACGTCCGGGACGTTGACCAGGACCTGCGGCAGCCGCTGCATGACCCCGGCCAGGTCGGCCAGGGACCGGCCGGTGGCCGCGACGCGGGCCGCCAGCAGCAGGCCGGTCAGGGTGCCGTCACCGGTGGTCGCGTGGTCGAGGATGATCACGTGGCCGGACTGCTCGCCGCCCAGCGCGTAGCCGTGCTCCTTCATCGACTCCAGGACGTACCGGTCGCCGACCCCGGTCTGCACGACCTGGATGCCCTCGCCCTCCATGGCCAGCTTGAAGCCCAGGTTGGACATGACGGTGCCGACCACGGTGTTCCCGCGTAGCTGCCCCGCCTCGCGCATGGCCAGGGCCAGCACCGCGAGGATCTGGTCGCCGTCGATCTCCGCGCCGGTGCCGTCCACCGCGAGGCAGCGGTCGGCGTCGCCGTCGTGCGCGATGCCGAAGTCGGCGCCGTGCTCGACCACGGCCGCCTTGAGCAGGCCGAGGTGGGTGGAGCCGCAGCCGTCGTTGATGTTCAGGCCGTCCGGCTCGGCGCCGATGGTGACGATCTCCGCGCCGGCCCGGGCGAAGGCCTCGGGCGAGACGTACGCGGCCGCGCCGTGCGCCTCGTCCAGGACGACCTTCAGGCCGTCGAGGCGGTTGGGGAGGACCCCGATGAGGTGGGCGACGTACTTCTCGAAGCCCTCGGTGTAGTCGGACACCCGGCCGACGCCGGAGCCGGTGGGCCGGACCCAGGGAGCGCCGGTGCGGTGCTCCTCGTAGACGGACTCGATGCGGTTCTCCAGCTCGTCGGCGAGCTTGTGGCCGCCGCGCGCGAAGAACTTGATGCCGTTGTCGGGCATCGCGTTGTGGCTGGCCGACAGCATCACGCCGAGGTCGGCGCCCAGCGCACCGGTGAGATACGCCACCGCCGGGGTGGGCAGCACACCGACGCGCAGGACGTCCACGCCCGCGCTCGCGAGGCCCGCGACGACCGCGGCCTCAAGGAACTCGCCGGAGGCCCGCGGGTCACGGCCGACCACGGCCGTCGCCCGGTGGCCCGCGAAGGTGCCCGCTTCGGCCAGTACGTGCGCCGCCGCCACGGAGAGGCCGAGCGCGAGCTCAGCCGTCAGATCCGCGTTGGCAACGCCTCGTACACCGTCCGTCCCGAAGAGTCGTCCCACTGTTGTCCTCCCGAGTTCACTCATTGTCTGTGACCGCTGTGAAAGGTATGTGCCGCTTGTGGCGGTAAACGAACCGCCCCGGCAGCACGGAGCGTGCTGCCGGGGCGGTTTCGTTGCAGAACAGCAGGCGCAGATTAACGCTTGCTGTACTGCGGAGCCTTACGGGCCTTCTTGAGACCGGCCTTCTTGCGCTCGACCGCACGGTCGTCGCGGGAGAGGAAGCCGGCCTTCTTCAGCGCCGGGCGGTTGTTGTCCACGTCCGCCTCGTTCAGCGCGCGGGCCACACCGAGGCGCAGGGCGCCGGCCTGGCCGGAGACGCCGCCACCCGCGATGCGGGCGATGACGTCGTAGCGGCCGTCGAGTTCGAGCAGCTTGAACGGCTCGTTGACTTCCTGCTGGTGCACCTTGTTGGGGAAGTAGTCCTCAAGGGTGCGACCGTTGATCTTCCACTTGCCGGTGCCCGGAACGATCCGGACGCGGGCGATGGCGTTCTTGCGACGGCCCAGGCCGGCGGCCGGCTGGGGCTCGCCGAAACGGCCGGCAAGGGACTCGGAGGTGTAGTCGCCCTCGACGACAACCTCGGACTCGGTGGTGTACTCCTCGACGCCCTCGAACTCTTCGACGGGGGTCTCGGCGGTGGTCTCGGCCACGATGCTCCTCAGAATTTTCTACGTCTTAGGGGGTGTGGCCGGAACTACTGCGCGACCTGGGTGATCTCGAACGGCACCGGCTGCTGGGCAGCGTGGGGGTGCTGGTCGCCCGAGTAGACCTTCAGCTTCGAGAGCATCTGACGGCCCAGGGTGTTCTTGGGGAGCATGCCCTTGATGGCCTTCTCGACGGCCTTCTCCGGGTTGTTCGCCAGGAGGTCGTCGTAGCGCACCGAACGCAGACCGCCCGGGTAGCCCGAGTGGCGGTACGCCATCTTCTGGGACGCCTTGTTGCCGGACAGGTGAACCTTGTCGGCGTTGACGATGATGACGAAGTCGCCCATGTCCATGTGGGGGGCGTAAGTCGGCTTGTGCTTACCCCGCAGGAGGGCAGCGGCCTGGGTCGCCAGACGGCCGAGGACAACGTCCTGGGCGTCGATGACGAGCCACTGGCGCGAGATGTCGCCGGGCTTGGGGCTGAACGTACGCACGCGTATGCCTTCGCTTCTTCAGTGGTGGTATCCCAAGGGCGCAAGCCCAGCGGGAAGGTCCTGACAGGGTCACCACGGACGATCACGACAGCCCTCGTCCACATCGGGGACGCAACCCGTGTGAACCGCTGGTCATCGGTCCGGTGGACCGGCGTAAGGCCCTTTCACGTGAGAATGAGAAAGCCAATACGCATAACAAACCAGCAGGGTACCCAAGCAGACCCTTACGGGTCAAAACGCGGTCCGCGATGCCGATTCTGCTGGCGTCGCGGCGCACTCCGGTTCGGTCCTGGGTGGGGACCCCGCAGTTGTTACGGGTCCCAGAGTAACCCGACCGGAGCGCAGCGCACGACGCGCCAGCAGGATGGCGAGCCCGCACAGGGTGGCGCAGTCCTTGAAGGCGCGCCGCTTGTGGGCCAGCTCCGAGGGCCACGGGATCAGGGCCACCTGGGGCGTCAGCGCCAGCCAGAACCAGGGCGAGCGCGGCATCGAGCCCGCCCGCACCACCGAGGCCAGCAGCAGCGGCAGCACCACCAGCAGGTAGTGGTCGAAGGACGGCCGGGAGACCAGGAATGCGGCGAGCATCACCATGCAGGCCGTCTCCGCCAGCCGCAGCTGCCCCTCGTCGGACTCGTCGGGGCGCCGCCAGCGCTGCCAGGCGCCCCACAGCCCGACCCCGGCCCCCACGAAGGCGACCAGCGCGGCCAGCGGCTCCGGCACCCCCAGCCGTGGCAGCACCGCGATCGGCGAGGCGTCCCAGGGCAGCGCGTAGGCGTCCTGCCCGTTCAGCAGGAACGGCAGCGTCTTGGTGAAGAACAGCGAAGGGCTCGGCATGATCAGCGCGCCGGCCAGCGACAGTCCCAGCGGCACCAGCACGGCCGCGGCCAGCCCCCGCCACTGCCGGGCCAGCAGGAACAGCAGCCCGATCGGCACCAGCATCGGCTTGCAGGCGATCGCCAGCCCGACCACCAGGCCGGCCGCCCCCCACGCCCTGCGGTGCGCGAGGAGCAGCGCCACCGGCAGCGCGGCCGCCGAGATGGCCGTCCAGTTCCCGATCAGCACGAGGTTCACGTACGGCTTGTAGGCCAGGGCCAGGACCGCGAAGCCGCCGACCGCCAGGCGCGAGCGCAGCGGCACCGAGAACAGCCGCAGCGCGGCCAGCCAGCCGGCGCCCAGCAGCCCGGACATCCCGACCGGCAGCAGCCACCTCAGGGCCGTCTGCGGCAGCAGCGCCTCCGGAACCGCCATGAGCACCGCGCTCGGCAGGTACAGGAAGCGCTTGTCCTCGTACGGGGAGCCGCCCGCCAGCAGCGTCTGCGCGGCCTTGACCACGAAGGCGTTGTCCGAGCCCCAGTTCTCCCGCAGGCTCGTCGAGACGCAGATCCCCAGGACCACCGCGAGAGAGACGAGCTGCCAGGGCCGGGACGCGGGCCGCAGCAGCCGTTCGACGAGCCGGTTGCCGGAGGTGTGGTCCCACTTCATGAGCCAGATGCTAGGCCGCAGGCCCACCACGCCTCCCCCTCGCTCCTGCCGCTTACCGCTTGCGTTCGACTCTGCGTTCGTCCCAGACGGGCTCCTGAGTCTCCCGCACGACACCGTCCGAACCGAAGACCAGGTAACGGTCAAATGTGCGCGCGAACCAGCGATCGTGCGTGACACACAACACAGTGCCCTCGTACGACTCCAACCCGTCCTGCAAGGCCTCCGCCGACTCCAGGTCCAGGTTGTCCGTCGGCTCGTCCAGCAGCAGCGCCGTGGTCCCCGCCAGCTCCAGCAGCAGGATCTGGAAGCGCGCCTGCTGGCCGCCCGAGAGCCGGTCGAACAGCTGGTCGCCCTGGCGCTCCAGCTCGTAGCGGCGCAGCACGCCCATCGCAGCGCCCAGCGGCTTGGCGGCCTCCGTCCACAGGATGTCGACCAGCGTGCGGCCGAACAGCTCCGGGTGGGCGTGGGTCTGCGCGAAATGCCCGGGCAGCACGCGGGCGCCCAGCTTCCACGTGCCCGTGTGCTCGACGTCCTCGCCGGCCAGCAGCCGCAGGAAGTGGGACTTCCCGGAGCCGTTCGAGCCGAGCACCGCGACGCGCTCGCCGTAGAACACCTCCAGCGAGAACGGCTTCATCAGGCCGCTCAGCTCAAGGTTCTCGACGGTCAGCGCGCGGACGCCCGTACGGCCGCCCTTGAGCCGCATCCGGATGTCCTGCTCGCGCGGCGGCTCCGGCGGCGGCCCGGCCTCCTCGAACTTCTGGAAGCGGGTCTGCATCGCCCGGTAGCGCGAGGCCATGTCGGGGCTGCTCGCCGCCTGGTTCCGCAGCCGCAGCACCAGCGCCTTCAGACGGGCGTGCTCCTCGTCCCAGCGGCGCTTGAGCTCCTCGAAGCGCGCGAAGCGCTCCTTGCGGGCCTCGTGGTACGTGTCGAAGCCCGCGCCGTGCACCCACACGTCCGTGCCCATCGGGCTCGGCTCCAGGCTGATGATCTTCTCGGCGGCGCGGGACAGCAGCTCCCGGTCGTGGCTGACGAACAGCACCGTCTTGCGGGTGGCCTTCAGCTGCTCCTCCAGCCACCGCTTGCCCGGAACGTCCAGGTAGTTGTCCGGCTCGTCGAGCAGCAGCACCTCGTCCGGCCCGCGCAGCAGCGCCTCCAGCACCAGGCGCTTCTGCTCACCGCCCGACAGCGTGCGCACCTCGCGGAACTGCGCCGCGTCGTACGGGATCGCCAGCGCGGCCATCGTGCAGACGTCCCACAGCGTCTCGGCCTCGTAGCCCCGCACGTCGGCCCAGTCGCTGAGCGCCTGCGCGTACGCCATCTGCGCGGCCTCGTCGTCCACCGTCAGGATCAGGTGCTCGGCGCGGTCCACGGCCTCGGCGGCCTCCCGGATCCGCGGCTGGGCCACCGAGACCAGCAGGTCGCGCACGGTCGTCTCGTCCCGCACCGAGCCCACGAACTGCGACATCACCCCGAGCCCGCCGCTCAGCGTGACCCCGCCGCCGTGCGGCTGGAGGTCACCGGAGATCAGCTTCAGCAGGGTGGTCTTGCCGGCCCCGTTCGCCCCGACGAGGGCGACGACCGACCCCTCCCCCACGCGGAAGGAGACGTCGGGGAGCAGAACCCGCCCGTCGGGAAGGTAGTACTCCAGGTGGCTGGCTTCGAGATGTCCCATGCGGGGCATTGTCCAGGCCCGGCGGCGATCCGCCCAAATGGATAAGCGCGAGGCGATCAGCAGCAGCCGGCGCCCGGGAGTGTCCGCATGTTCCGCGCCTGCTTGCTGCGGGCGGCCAGCAGCTCGTCGGCCGGGTAGCCGACCTCCTCCAGCGTCAGCCCGTGCGGCTTGACCACGTGCACGGAGGAGTCCCGTACGCCTGCGGCCAGCACCTTCCCGGGCCAGTCGGTGGGCCGGTGCCCGTCCCCGACGTGCAGCAGGGCGCCCACCAGCGAGCGGACCATGTTGTGGCAGAAGGCGTCGGCGCGGACGGTCGCGGTGATGACCCCGTCCTCGGCGCGCTCCCAGCTGAGCTGCTGGAGCGTACGGATCGTCGTCGCGCCCTCCCGCGGCTTGCAGTACGCGGCGAAGTCGTGCTCGCCGAGCAGCGGGGCCGAGGCCTCGTTCATGGCGTCCACGTCGAGGGGCCACTGGTGCCAAAGGACGTGGCCGCGGCGCAGCGGGTCCACCCCGGCCCGGTGGTCGCCGACGCGGTAGGCGTAGCGACGCCAGATGGCCGAGAACCGCGCGTTGAAGCCCGGGGGGGCCTCGGCGGCCTTCCACACCCGTACGTCGTGCGGCAGCCGCCCCGCGAGGCGGCGCAGCAGCTTGTCCCGGTGCTCGGCCCACACCTCCTCCGCCAGGTCGAGCTGTGCCACCTGCCCGCGGGCGTGCACGCCGGCGTCGGTGCGCCCGGCGACGGTCAGGCTGACCGGCTCCGACAGCCGCATCACGGTCTGCAGGGCCGACTCCAGCTCGCCCTGCACGGTCCGTAGCGTGCGCTGCTTCGCCCAGCCGGAGAAGTCCTTGCCGTCGTAACTCAGGTCCAGCCGCACCCGGACGTGCCCGGGCTCCACCTCGTCACTCACGTGACCGATCCTCTCAGAATGGCAAACGGGCCCGCCCCGTGAGGGGCGGGCCCGTTCAGAGCCGTTCAGCGTGATCCCGAAGCGGGATCAGGCCTCCTTGACCCGATCTTTCAGCCGATTACTCGGCGGGCTCGGCGGCGGGAGCCTCGACAGCCTCCGCCTCCTTGACCGCGCGCTTGGTGGCGGCCTCGGCCTCACCAGTGGCCTGCTGGGCGACCGTCAGGGCCTCGACCAGCTCGATCACGGCCATCGGGGCGTTGTCGCCACGACGGTTGCCGATCTTGGTGATGCGCGTGTAACCACCGGGGCGGTTCTCGTAGCGCGGGGCGATCTCGGTGAACAGCGTGTGCACGATGCTCTTGTCCGTGATCGTCTGCAGCACCAGGCGACGGTTGTGGATGTCGCCCTTCTTGGCCTTGGTGACCAGACGCTCGGCGTAGGGACGCAGGCGACGGGCCTTGGCCTCGGTGGTGGTGATGCGGCCGTGCTCGAAGAGCGCCTTCGCGAGGTTCGCGAGGAGGTGCTTCTCGTGCGCGGCGGAGCCGCCCAGGCGGGCACCCTTTGCGGGACGCGGCATTGTTACTCCTTCATATCTGCACCGGCCGTGTCAGGTACCGGTGTCAGTTCCCCCGGGGCGGATGCCGCGGGAAAGATCAAATCAAGCCCGGCCGGCGATTGAGGCCAAAGACCTCAGCCGCCGGCGACGGGAAGAATCAGTACTGCTCGGTCTCGACGAAGCCAGCGTCGGCATCGTCATCGGCGCCGAAGGCGTCAGCCGCGGCGGTCGGGTCGAATCCGGGCGGGCTGTCCTTGAGGGCCAGGCCCATGCCGGCCAGCTTCGCCTTGACCTCGTCGATCGACTTCGCACCGAAGTTGCGGATGTCGAGCAGGTCGGCCTCGGAGCGGGCGACGAGCTCACCCACGGAGTGGATGCCCTCGCGCTTGAGGCAGTTGTACGAGCGGACCGTGAGCTCGAGCTCCTCGATCGGCAGCGCCAGGTCGGCGGCCAGGGCGGCGTCCGTGGGGGACGGGCCCATGTCGATGCCCTCGGCGTCGATGTTGAGCTCGCGCGCCAGACCGAACAGCTCGACCAGGGTCTTACCGGCGGACGCCATGGCGTCACGCGGGCGCATGGCCTGCTTGGTCTCGACGTCGACGATCAGCTTGTCGAAGTCGGTGCGCTGCTCGACTCGGGTCGCCTCGACCTTGTAGGTGACCTTGAGGACCGGGCTGTAGATGGAGTCGATCGGGATACGGCCGATCTCCTGGCCCAGCTGCTTGTTCTGGACGGCGGAGACGTAGCCGCGACCGCGCTCGACGGTCAGCTCCATCTCCAGCTTGCCCTTGCCGTTGAGCGTGGCGAGGACCAGGTCCGGGTTGTGCACCTCGACACCGGCCGGGGGCGCGATGTCGGCAGCGGTGACCAGGCCGGGACCCTGCTTGCGCAGGTACATCACGACCGGCTCGTCGTGCTCCGAGGAGACGACCAGCTGCTTGATGTTGAGGATGATGTCGGTGACGTCTTCCTTGACACCCGGCACGGTGGTGAACTCGTGCAGGACGCCGTCCACGCGGATGCTGGTTACGGCAGCACCCGGGATCGAGGACAGGAGCGTACGGCGCAGGGAGTTACCGAGGGTGTAGCCGAAGCCCGGCTCCAGCGGCTCGATCACGAACCGCGAGCGGTACTCGTCGACGACCTCTTCGGTCAGCGAAGGGCGCTGAGCGATAAGCATGTCTGTGTTCCTTCATTCGTGGACGCCCACTATTTGACGCCCGACGGGACGCCGTACCGGAGTACGGCTACTGCAAGGGTACGGGCGGCACGGCCCCCGAAGGGGTCGTACCGCCCGGACACTCAAGAACGCACAGGTGCGTCCACCACGTCAGACGCGGCGGCGCTTCGGCGGGCGGCAGCCGTTGTGCGGGGTGGGGGTGACGTCCTGGATCGAGCCGACCTCAAGGCCGGTGGCCTGGAGGGAGCGGATCGCGGTCTCGCGGCCGGAGCCCGGACCCTTGACGAAGACGTCAACCTTGCGCATGCCGTGCTCCTGCGCGCGGCGGGCGGCCGACTCGGCGGCCATCTGCGCGGCGAAGGGGGTGGACTTGCGCGAGCCCTTGAAGCCGACGTGGCCGGCGGAGGCCCAGGAGATCACGTTGCCCGAGGGGTCCGTGATCGAAACGATGGTGTTGTTGAACGTGCTCTTGATGTGGGCGTGCCCGTGAGCGACGTTCTTCTTTTCCTTGCGGCGCACCTTCTTGGCAGCGCCCTGACGACCCTTGGGGGGCATCTAAATCTCCTACGGGAGGTGGTCGGTCCTACAGCGCAAGACCGCTGAACAGGACTACTTCTTGCCCGGCTTCTTCTTACCGGCGATCGCGCGACGCGGGCCCTTGCGGGTACGCGCGTTCGTGCTGGTGCGCTGACCGTGCACCGGCAGGCCACGACGGTGGCGGATGCCCTGGTAGCACTGGATCTCGATCTTCCGGCGGATGTCGCCCTGGATCTCGCGGCGGAGGTCACCCTCGGTGCGGAGGTTGGCGTCCACGTACTCGCGGATCTTGACCAGGTCCTCTTCGGCCAGGTCACGAACGCGGGTGTTCGGGTTCACGCCGGTGGAGGCGAGGATCTCCTTGGACCGGGTGCGCCCGATACCGAAGACGTAGGTGAGTGCGATCTCCACGCGCTTTTCGCGCGGGATGTCAACACCGGAAACGCGTGCCACAAATGGCTCCTGTGTGTTCGGGGGTCTTCCGCAGAACCACTCCCGACCGCCGACCGCCCTTGATGGATGGTGGTACGTCCGGGTCCCCGGCCCCCGCCGGAGGTGCCGCCGGCCCTCTTCAGGGCTGGGCGGGTTCTGCGTATGTACGTTTTCTTTACGTCGCGCGAAGAACTGCGGAAGGCAGGTCGGTCGGCGTGCGTCAGCCCTGGCGCTGCTTGTGGCGCAGGTTGTCGCAGATGACCATGACCCGACCGTGACGGCGGATCACCTTGCACTTGTCGCAGATCTTCTTGACGCTCGGCTTGACCTTCATGTTGGTGAGGTTCTCCGGGTCAGTGCCACCACCCGCACCGGGACGGATGCCCAGGCAGGAGTGAGGACAAGATCTACTTGTATCGGTAGACGATCCGGCCACGCGTCAGGTCGTACGGAGACAGCTCCACGACGACCCGGTCATCCGGGAGGATGCGGATGTAGTGCATGCGCATCTTGCCGCTGATGTGCGCGAGGACCTTGTGACCGTTCTGGAGTTCCACCTTGAACATCGCGTTCGGGAGGGACTCGATCACGGTGCCCTCGATTTCGATGGCACCTTGCTTCTTGGCCACGCTTCGCCTTTCGAATCGGCTACCTTGATCGGCTTCGTGCGCCATGCAGGCATGGGAGTGCACGAGAGCCGACGAGTCAGTCTACGTCAGGGCTCCCAGAAAGACGAATCCGGAAAGTTTGCCCCAGAGTGTAGATCATTACGCCAGCGGGTCCGGAGCCGTGGTGACTCCATACTCCGCCAGCTTCGCCTTGCCGCAGTCCGGGCTGGTCAGGACGATGGGGCCGGCCTCGGTCAGCGCGATGGAGTGCTCCCAGTGCGAGGACCAGGTGCCGTCCGTGGTGATGACCGTCCAGTCGTCCGCCAGGACCTCCGTCTGGGCGGTGCCCAGGGAGACCATCGGCTCGATCGCCAGGCAGACGCCCGGGACCAGCTTGATCCCCTTGCCCCGCTTGCGCGAGACGTAGTTCAGCAAGTGGGGGTCCATGTGCATCTCGGACCCGATGCCGTGGCCGCCGTAGTCCTCGATGATCCCGAACTTGCCGAGGCTGTGCTCACCGGTGGACGGGCGCGGCTGGCGCTTGATGTAGCTCTCGATCGCCTTGGAGATGTCCACGAGGCGGTTGCCGAGCTTCATGGCGGCGATACCGGCCCACATGGACTCCTCGGTCACCCGGGACAGCTCGACGAGCTCCGGGGCGTGCCCGGTGCCCACGAAGGCCGTGTACGCCGCGTCGCCGTGCCAGCCGTCCACGATCGCGCCGGCGTCGATCGAGATGATGTCGCCGTCCTTGAGGACCGTCTTGTCGTCCGGGATGCCGTGGACGACGACCTCGTTCACCGAGGTGCAGATGGTCGCGGGGAAGCCGCCGTACCCGAGGAAGTTCGACTTCGCACCGGCGTCGGCGATGACCTTGCGGGCCACCATGTCCAGATCCCGCGTCGTGGCGCCCGGAACGGCCGCCTCACGGGTCGCCGCGTGGATCGCGGCGACGACCAGCCCCGCCTCGCGCATCTTCGCGATCTGCTCGGGGGTCTTGATCTGGACCATGGAAATGCCTTCCACCTTCGGGTCTGCGTTTGTCGGCGTTTGTTTGCGTTTTGCCTGCGCTGTTTCGGATCGATCCAACAGTACGGCCGCGGTGCCCTGGGGACACCGCGGCCGGTACGCACAGCGGGAGCTACTTGTTGAGGGCGTCCATCGCGCGCTGCGTGACGTCCGCGACCTCACCGAGGGCCGGGATGGTCACCAGCAGGCCCTGGGCCTTGTAGTAGTCGATGATCGGCTCGGTCTGCGTGTGGTAGACCTCCAGCCGGTTGCGGACCGTGTCCTCCGAGTCGTCGCCGCGCTGGTACAGCTCGCCGCCGCAGACGTCGCAGACGCCCTCGGTCTTCGGCGCGGCGTACACGACGTGGAAGACGTGCGCGGAGTCGTTACGGCAGATCCGGCGACCGGCGATCCGCTTGACGACCTCGTCCTCCTCGACCTCCAGGTCGAGGACGGCGTCGAGCTTCATGCTCTCCGCGTCGAGCATCGCGTCGAGCGCCTCGGCCTGCGAGACGTTCCGCGGGAAGCCGTCGAGCAGGAAGCCGTTCACGGCGTCGGGCTGCTCCATGCGGTCCTTGGCCATACCGATGGTGATCTCGTCCGGGACGAGGTCACCGGCGTCCATGAACGCCTTCGCGCGCTGACCCAGCTCGGTGTTCTTGCTGATGTTGGCGCGGAAGAGATCGCCCGTGGAGATGTGCGGGATCGACAGGTTCTTGGCAAGGAACGCGGCCTGCGTTCCCTTTCCCGCACCGGGAGGTCCGACGAGGACGATTCGCATCAGCGGAGGAACCCTTCGTAATTGCGCTGCTGGAGCTGGCTCTCGATCTGCTTCACGGTCTCCAGACCCACACCCACGATGATGAGGATGCTCGTCCCGCCGAACGGGAAGTTCTGGTTCGCGCCGAAGCCTGCCAACGCCATTGTCGGCACAAGAGCGATGAGACCCAGGTACAGCGACCCCGGCCAGGTGATCCGGTTGAGCACGTAACTCAAGTACTCGGCGGTAGGTCGGCCGGCGCGGATGCCCGGGATGAACCCACCATACTTCTTCATGTTGTCTGCAACTTCCTCGGGGTTGAACGAAATCGCCACGTAGAAGAACGCGAAGAAGACGATCAGGAGGAAGTAGGTGGCGATGTAGTACGGGTGGTCGCCCTTGACGAAGTGCTTGTTGATCCAGGTCGCCCAGCCCGCCGTCGAGCCGCTGAACTGAACGATCAGTGCGGGGATGTACAGCAGCGACGAGGCGAAGATGACCGGGATCACACCCGCCTGGTTGACCTTGAGCGGAATGTAGGTCGAGGTACCGCCGTAGGCACGGCGGCCGATCATGCGCTTCGCGTACTGGACCGGGATCCGGCGCTGCGCCTGCTCGACGAAGACCACCAGGGCGACCATCGCGAGGCCGACGAGGATGACCACCCCGAACTCGACCCAGCCGTCGGCGATCTTGCCCTGCACCTTGATCTGCCAGAGGGCGCCGATGAAGCCGGCGGCGATGGAGATGAACATAAGGATCGACATGCCGTTGCCGATGCCGCGGTCGGTCACGAGCTCACCGAGCCACATGACGACGCAGGTACCGGCGGTCATCGTGATGACCATGACGACAGTGGTGAAGATCGACCGGTCCGGGACGATCTGGCTGGCGACCTGGCAGCCCTGGAAGAGGGCGCCGCTGCGGGCGGTGGCGACGAGGCCGGTGCCCTGCAGGATCGCGAGCGCGACCGTCAGATAGCGCGTGTACTGAGTGATCTTCGCCGTGCCGGACTGTCCCTCTTTTTTGAGGTTCTCCAGCTTCGGGATGACCACGGTCAGCAGCTGCAGGATGATGCTCGCCGTGATGTACGGCATGATGCCGAGCGCGAAGATCGTGATCTGCAGCAGCGCACCGCCGCTGAACATGTTGACCAGACCGAACAGTCCATTGCTGTTACCCGGCTGGTCGACACAGATCTGAACGTTCTTGTAGCTCACGCCGGGTACCGGGATGTGGGACCCGAGCCGGAACAGCACGATGATGCCGAGCGTGAAGAGCAGCTTCTTGCGCAGGTCGGGCGTCTTGAACGCCCGGGCGAACGCGGTGAGCACGGTGCCTCCTGCGACCCCCGCGCTACTGCGTCAGAGGTGACGGTCTGAGGGATCGACGAATACGTACATGCAAAGGTGCAGGCCACCTTACCGGCGACTGCGCCCCCCGTGGAACGACCAACCGGGGATGCCCCATATGTGAGGCATCCCCGGTCGGGTTTCAGCTATTAATCACTGAGTTCGTCTTAGACGAGCTCGGTGACGGTGCCGCCGGCAGCGGCAATCTTCTCCTTGGCGGAGGCGGAGACGGCGTCAACCGAAACCGTCAGCGCCACGGAGATCTCGCCCTGGCCCAGGACCTTGACGAGGCTGTTCTTGCGCACCGCGCCCTTGGCGACCAGGTCGGCCACCGTGACCTCTCCACCCTCGGGGTAGAGAGCGCCGAGCTTGTCCAGGTTGACAACCTGGAACTCGGTGCGGAAGGGGTTCTTGAAGCCCTTGAGCTTCGGCAGGCGCATGTGGAGGGGCATCTGCCCACCCTCGAAGCGCACCGGGATCTGGTAACGGGCCTTCTGGCCCTTCGTACCACGACCGGCCGTCTTACCCTTCGACGCCTCACCACGACCGACACGGGTCTTCGCGGTCTTGGCACCGGGGGCGGGACGGAGGTTGTGGGCCTTCAGCGGGCTGTTCTCAGCCATGTTAGTCAACCTCCTCAACCGTCACGAGGTGGCGGACGGTCTGCACCATTCCGCGGAACTCGGGGCGGTCCTCCTTGACGACCACGTCGTTCAGGCGCTTGAGCCCGAGCGAACGCAGAGTGTCGCGGTGGTTCTGCTTGCTACCGATGTACGACTTCGTCTGCGTGATCTTGAGGCGAGCCATTACGCAGCACCCGCCCCAGCACGCGCACGGAGCAGGGCCGCGGGGGCGACGTCCTCGAGGGGCAGACCACGGCGAGCCGCGATCTCCTCGGGACGCTGCAGGCCCTTGAGGGCCGCCACGGTCGCGTGCACGATGTTGATCGCGTTGGACGAGCCGAGCGACTTCGACAGGATGTCGTGAACGCCGGCGCACTCCAGAACGGCGCGCACCGGACCACCGGCGATAACACCGGTACCCGGGGAAGCCGGCTTCAGCAGCACGACGCCCGCGGCGCGCTCGCCCGTGATCGGGTGAGGGATGGTGCCCTGGATGCGCGGAACCTTGAAGAAGTTCTTCTTGGCTTCCTCAACACCCTTGGCGATGGCCGCGGGAACTTCCTTGGCCTTGCCGTAACCGACACCTACGGTGCCGTCACCGTCGCCCACCACGACCAGCGCGGTGAAGCTGAAGCGGCGACCACCCTTGACAACCTTGGCGACGCGGTTGATCGCGACAACGCGCTCAACGTAAGCGGTCTTCTCGGCGGCAGGGCCACCGTCGCGACCCTTCCGGTCCCGCCGCTCGCCGCCACCGGCACCGCTTCCGCGGCGCTGGGGTCCAGCCATTGGATTACCTCTCTCTGTTACGTCCGTGAGTCCCGGAACCGGGGCTTAGAACTTCAGCCCGGCTTCGCGGGCGGCGTCAGCCAGAGCGGCAATGCGCCCGGCGTATCGGTTGCCACCGCGGTCGAACACGACGGTCTCGACACCCGCGGCCTTGGCACGCTCGGCGACGAGCGCGCCGACAGCCTGGGCCTGCGAGCTCTTGTCGCCTTCGCCACCGCGGATCGAAGCGTCCAGGGTCGACGCCGACGCCAGGGTGTGACCCTGGAGGTCGTCGATGACCTGAGCAACGATGTTGCGGTTGGAACGCGTCACGACGAGGCGCGGACGCTCCGCCGTACCCGAGACGTTCTTGCGGATGCGGATGTGGCGGCGAGCCTTGGCGGCACGCTTGTACGCGTCGCCCTTGGCGATCTTCACACCGTATGCCATGGCTACTTACCAGCCTTTCCGACCTTGCGGCGGATGACTTCGCCGGCGTACTTGACACCCTTGGCCTTGTACGGGTCGGGCTTCCGCAGCTTGCGGATGTTGGCGGCGACCTCGCCGACCTTCTGCTTGTCGATGCCCTCGACCGTGAACTTGGTGGGCGACTCGACCTTGAAGGAGATGCCCTCGGGCGCCTCGATCAGGATCGGGTGGCTGTAACCAAGCTGGAACTCCAGGTCGGAGCCCTTCGCGGCGACGCGGTAACCGACACCGCTGATCTCGAGAGCCTTGACGTATCCCGTGGTCACACCGGTGATCATGTTCGCCACCAGCGTGCGGGACAGGCCGTGCAGGGCCTTGTTCTGACGCTCGTCGTTCGGGCGGGTGACGTTCAGAACGCCGTCCTCACCCTTGACGATCTCGATCGGCGCCTTGACGGTGTGCGACAGGGAACCCTTGGGGCCCTTCACCGCCACCGTCTGGCCGTCGATGGTGACGTCCACACCGGCGGGAACCTGGATGGGGAGCTTGCCGATTCGCGACATGAGCTTTCCTTCCTTTCCCGACTACCAGACGTAGGCGAGGACTTCCCCACCTACGCCCTTCTTGCCTGCCTGCTGGCCGGTCAGGAGACCGTGGGACGTGGAGATGATCGCCACGCCCAGGCCGCCGAGGACCTTCGGCAGGTTGGTGGACTTTGCGTACACGCGCAGACCGGGCTTCGAGATCCGCTTGATGCCCGCGATGGAGCGCTCACGGTTCGGCCCGAACTTCAGCTCGAGGACGAGGTTCTTGCCGACCTCGGCGTCCTCGACCTTCCAGCCGGTGATGAAACCCTCTTGCTTGAGGATCTCCGCGATGTGCGACTTGATCTTGCTGTGCGGCATCACCACGGTGTCGTGGTACGCCGAGTTAGCGTTACGCAGACGGGTCAGCATGTCTGCGATCGGGTCAGTCATGGTCATGAAGTGGCCTTCGGCCTCTCTCGCCGGGGTTTCCTGTATGCGCCATCCCTCTCCCCACTCAGTGGCGGGACGGGTGCGGTGCGGGGACCTACGGCGTAGTAAGTCGTTATGGGCGGCGGACGCCCAACCACACAAGCCTAAGGCATGCGCGGCCGGGCACCCACCGACCAGATGCTTACCGAGAGTGCCTGGTACCGCCCAAGTCCTTGCGGACGAGGGGGAATTACCAGGAGCTCTTGGTCACGCCCGGCAGCTCGCCACGGTGAGCCATCTCACGAAGGCACACGCGGCACAGGCCGAACTTGCGGTACACGGAGTGGGGGCGACCGCAGCGCTGGCAGCGGGTGTACGCACGCACACCGAACTTGGGCTTACGGGCAGCCTTCGCGATGAGAGCCTTCTTCGCCATCTCGCTTACGCCTCCTTGAAGGGGAAGCCGAGGTGACGAAGGAGCGCGCGGCCCTCAGCGTCGTTGGTCGCCGTGGTGACCACGGTGATGTCCATACCCCGGGTACGGTCGATCTTGTCCTGGTCGATCTCGTGGAACATGACCTGCTCCGTGAGACCGAAGGTGTAGTTGCCACGGCCGTCGAACTGCTTCGGCGACAGACCACGGAAGTCACGGATACGCGGCAGCGCGAGCGACAGCGTACGGTCCAGGAACTCCCACATGCGGTCACCACGGAGGGTGACGTGGCAGCCGATCGGCTGACCCTCGCGCAGCTTGAACTGCGCGATGGACTTGCGGGCCTTCGTGACGGCCGGCTTCTGACCGGTGATCGTCGTCAGGTCGCGGATGGCGCCGTCGATCAGCTTGGAGTCGCGGGCGGCGTCGCCCACACCCATGTTGACCACGATCTTCACGAGGCCGGGGATCTGCATGACGTTCTCGTAGGAGAACTCTTCACGCAGCTTGCCCGCGATGTCCTCGCGGTACTTCGTCTTGAGACGCGGAGTGGTAGCCATCAGATGTCCTCACCCGTCCGCTTGGCAACGCGGATCTTGTTGCCCTCGTCGTCGAAGCGGTAGCCGACGCGGGTGACGACCTTCTGGCCGTCCTTCTCCACAACCAGCTGAACGTTGCTGACGTGGATCGGCGCCTCGGTGATCACGATGCCACCGGTCTGCGAACCACCAGCGGTCTGACCGGCCTTGGTGTGCTTCTTGACCCGGTTGACACCCTCGACGAGGACACGGTTGTCGGCGGGGAAGGCAACGATGACCTTGCCCTGCTTGCCCTTGTCCTTACCGGTGATGACCTGAACCAGGTCGCCCTTCTTGATCTTCATGCTTACAGCACCTCCGGCGCGAGCGAGATGATCTTCATGAACTTCTTCTCGCGCAGCTCACGGCCCACCGGGCCGAAGATACGGGTGCCGCGAGGGTCGCCGTCGTTCTTCAGAATGACGGCGGCGTTCTCGTCAAAGCGGATGTACGAGCCGTCCTGGCGGCGACGCTCCTTGACGGTGCGAACGATGACCGCCTTGACGACGTCACCCTTCTTCACGTTGCCACCGGGGATCGCGTCCTTGACGGTGGCGACGATGACGTCACCGATGCCCGCGTAGCGGCGACCGGAACCACCGAGAACACGGATGCAAAGGATTTCCTTGGCACCAGTGTTGTCGGCGATACGCAGTCGCGACTCCTGCTGGATCACGTGTATCTCCTGTTTGTCTGCCGGTTCCCGGCGGGGGCCTCACTCCGAAGAGCTACCGCCCCCACCGAGCCTGGCGGAACGAACCTAAGGGAAACCCCTCAGGTGCTTACTTGGCCTTCTCGAGGATCTCGACGATGCGCCAGCGCTTGCTCGCCGACAGCGGACGCGTCTCCATGATGAGGACGCGGTCGCCGACGCCGGCAGCGTTCTGCTCGTCGTGCGCCTTGAGCTTGTTCGTACGGCGGATGACCTTGCCGTACAGGGCGTGCTTCACGCGGTCCTCGACAGCGACGACGACGGTCTTGTCCATCTTGTCGCTGACGACCAGACCCTCACGGGTCTTGCGGAAACCGCGCTCGGTCTTCTCAGTCACGTTGTTCTCGCTCATCAGGCGCTCTCCACCGTCTCGATACCGAGCTCACGCTCGTGCATCAGGGTGTAGATGCGAGCGATGTCCTTACGGACGGACTTGAGCCGGCCGTTGTTCTCCAGCTGACCCGTGGCCGCCTGGAAGCGGAGCTTGAACAGCTCCTCCTTGGCCTCGCGCAGCTTGCCAACGAGCTCCTCGTTGCCGAGCTCACGCAGCTCGGACGCCTTGGTTCCCGTCGCCATCACGACTCACCTGCCTCGCGCCGAACAATCCGGCACTTCATCGGAAGCTTGTGAGCAGCGCGGGTGAGCGCCTCACGAGCAATCTTCTCGTTCGGGTAGGACAGCTCGAACATGACCCGACCCGGGTGCACGTTGGCGATCCACCACTCGGGAGAACCCTTACCGGAACCCATGCGGGTCTCGGCAGGCTTCTTGGTGAGCGGGCGGTCCGGGTAAATGTTGATCCAGACCTTGCCGCCACGCTTGATGTGGCGGGTCATCGCAATACGAGCCGCCTCGATCTGGCGGTTCGTCACGTACGCCGGGGTCAGCGCCTGGATGCCGTACTCGCCGAACGTGACCTCAGTACCGCCCTTGGCCATACCGCGGCGCTTCGGGTGGTGCTGCTTGCGGTGCTTGACCCTACGAGGGATCAGCATGTCGGTCAGGCCTCCGTTCCGGTGCTCTCAGCCGGAGCGGCGGCGGGAGCGTCGGCCTTGGGGGCCTCGACACCAGCAGCCTGCTGCGGCTTGCGGCCACCACGGCCGCCGCGCTCGCCACCACGGCCACCACGGCCGGCGGGACGGTCGCCAGCGCCCTGCGCGCCACGGGCCGGGCGGTTACCCGCACGGGCCGCAGCGTTCTCGGCGCGAACCTCGGCGATGTTCTTGACGTCGCCCTTGTAGATCCAGACCTTCACACCGATACGGCCGAAGGTGGTCTTGGCCTCGAAGAAGCCGTAGTCCACGTTCGCGCGCAGCGTGTGCAGCGGCACACGACCCTCGCGGTAGAACTCGGAGCGGGACATCTCGGCGCCGCCGAGACGGCCGCCACACTGGATCTTGATGCCCTTGGCGCCGGCCTTCATCGTGCCCTGCATGCTCTTACGCATGGCGCGACGGAAGGAGACGCGGGAGGAGAGCTGCTCGGCAACGGCCTGGGCGACCAGCTGGGCATCGAGCTCGGGGTTCTTGACCTCGAGGATGTTCAGCTGGACCTGCTTGCCCGTGAGCTTCTCGAGGTCGCCGCGGATGCGGTCGGCCTCGGCGCCACGGCGGCCGATGACGATGCCCGGACGAGCGGTGTGGATGTCCACACGCACGCGGTCACGGGTGCGCTCGATCTCAACCTTCGAGATGCCGGCGCGCTCCATGCCGGACGTCATCATCCGACGGATGGCGACGTCTTCCTTGACGTAGTCCTTGTACAGCTTGTCGGCGTACCAACGCGACTTGAAGTCGGTGGTGATGCCGAGCCGGAACCCGTGCGGGTTTACCTTCTGGCCCATTACCGGGAACCTTCCTTGCTGCTGACGACCACGGTGATGTGGCTGGTCCGCTTGCGGATCCGGTAGGCACGGCCCTGGGCACGCGGACGGAACCGCTTCAGGGTCGGGCCCTCGTCCACGTACGCCTCGCTGATGACCAGCGTGGTGGCGTCCGGGTGGTTGTAGTTGTGTGCGGCGTTGGCAATGGCGCTGTCAAGCACCTTGCCGACCGGCACGCTCGCGGCCTGCGGGGCGAAACGCAGGACCGCCTGAGCCTCCGTGGCATCCATGCCACGGATAAGGTCCACCACTCGGCGGGCCTTCATGGGCGTGACGCGGATGTACCGCGCCTGGGCCCTGGCTTCCATGGTTGTCCCTTCGGTGTAAGTCATAGTCGTAACCACCCCGCCTTTAGCGGCGCTTCGACTTCCGGTCGTCCTTGACGTGGCCGCGGAAGGTGCGAGTCGGCGAGAACTCGCCGAGCTTGTGGCCGACCATCGACTCGGTGACGAACACCGGGACGTGGGTCTTGCCGTTGTGCACCGCGATGGTGTGACCCAGCATGCTGGGGATGATCATCGAGCGACGGGACCAGGTCTTGATGACGTTCTTGGTGCCGGCTTCGTTCTGGACGTCCACCTTCTTTACGAGGTGGTCGTCGACGAAGGGCCCCTTCTTGAGACTGCGCGGCATCTAAACCCGCTCCTAGCGCTTCTTGTTCGTCTTGCGGCGGCGGACGATGTACTTGCTCGAAGCCTTCTTCGGCGAGCGAGTACGACCCTCCTTCTGACCCCACGGGGAGACCGGGTGGCGACCACCACTGGTCTTGCCCTCACCACCACCGTGCGGGTGGTCAACCGGGTTCATCGCGACACCGCGGACGGACGGGCGAACGCCCTTCCAGCGCATGCGGCCGGCCTTGCCCCAGTTGATGTTCGACTGCTCGGCGTTGCCGACCTCGCCGACCGTGGCGCGGCAGCGGGCGTCGACGAGACGGATCTCGCCGGACGGCATACGAAGGTGGGCCATCGTGCCCTCCTTCGCCAGCAGCTGCACGGAGGCACCAGCGGAGCGGGCGAACTTCGCGCCACCACCGGGACGGAGCTCGATCGCGTGGATCGTGGTACCGACCGGGATGTTGCGGAGCGCCAGGTTGTTACCGGGCTTGATGTCGGCCGTGGGGCCGTTCTCAATCCGGTCGCCCTGCTTCAGAGCCTTCGGCGCGATGATGTAGCGCTTCTCGCCGTCGGCGTAGTGCAGGAGCGCGATGCGCGCGGTGCGGTTGGGGTCGTACTCGATGTGCGCGACCTTGGCCGGCACGCCGTCCTTGTCGTGACGACGGAAGTCGATCACGCGGTAGGCGCGCTTGTGTCCACCACCCTGGTGGCGAACGGTGATCCGGCCGGTGTTGTTACGGCCGCCCTTGCTGTGCAGAGGGCGAACCAGCGACTTCTCCGGCGTGGACCGCGTGATCTCGACAAAGTCGGCGACGCTGGAGCCACGACGGCCCGGGGTCGTCGGCTTGTACTTGCGGATACCCATTTCTCAGTCCTCGTCCGATTCCGGACGACTAGACCTCCGTTAGGAGGCCTGGCCGCCGAAGATGTCGATTCGGTCGCCCTCAGCGAGGGTCACGATGGCGCGCTTGGTGTCAGCGCGCTTGCCGAAACCGGTCTTGGTGCGCTTGCGCTTACCCTGACGGTTGATCGTGTTGACCCCGGTGACCTTGACCCCGAAGACCGCCTCGACGGCCTGCTTGATCTGAGTCTTGTTGGAGCCGGGCGCGACGATGAACGTGTACTTGTTCTCGTCCAGCAGCGCGTAGCTCTTCTCCGAGACAACCGGCTTGATCAGCAGGTCGCGCGGGTCAGTGAAGGTCTTGCTGGTAACGGTCGCCTCAGCCATCAGGCGTCGCTCCCTTCGGTCTCGTCGGCCTTGGGGCCAGACACGAAGGACTCGAAAGCGGCCTGAGTGAAGACCACGTCGTCAGAGACGATCACGTCGTACGTGTTCAGCTGGCCCGGCTCCAGGATGTGGACCTGGGGCAGGTTGCGGGCGGACAGCCACGCGGCCTCGTCGGCACGGTCGACGACCAGGAGCAGGTTCTTGCGCTCCGAGATCTTGCCGAACAGCGTCTTGGCGGCCTTCGTGGAGGCGGCACCCTCGACCACGCCGGTGATGACGTGGATGCGGGAGTGACGCGCACGGTCCGAGAGGGCACCGCGGAGGGCGGCGGCCTTCATCTTCTTCGGGGTCCGCTGGGAGTAGTCACGCGGCTGCGGGCCGTGGACGACGCCACCGCCGACGAACTGCGGCGCACGGGTCGAACCCTGACGCGCGCGGCCGGTGCCCTTCTGGCGGTACGGCTTGCGGCCACCACCACGGACTTCGCCACGACGCTTGGTCTTGTGCGTGCCCTGACGGGCAGCAGCCAGCTGAGCGACAACGACCTGGTGGATCAGCGGAATGCTGGTCTTCGCGTCGAAGATCTCCGCGGGGAGCTCGACGGTACCGGCCTTGTCGCCTGCCGGCGAAAGGATGTCAATGGTGCTCATTACCTCAAGCCCCCTTGGCCGCGGTACGGACCAGGACGAGGCCGCCGTTCGGACCGGGGACCGCACCCTTGATAAGGAGCAGACCCTTCTCCGCGTCAACCGCGTGGATGGTCAGGTTCTGGGTGGTGACACGCTCGTTGCCCATACGACCAGCCATGCGCATGCCCTTGAAGACACGCCCAGGGGTGGCGCAGCCACCGATCGAACCGGGGGAGCGGTGCTTGCGCTGCACACCGTGACCGGCGCCGAGGCCCCGGAAGTTGTGCCGCTTCATGACACCGGCGAAGCCCTTGCCCTTGCTGTTGCCCGTGACGTCAACCTTGACGCCGGACTCGAACACCTCAGCAGTGATCTCCTGGCCGAGCGTGTACTCGCTGGCGTCGGAGGTGCGGAGCTCCACCAGGTGGCGGCGGGGGGTCACGTCGGCCTTGGCGAAGTGGCCCTTGAGGGGCTTGTTCACCTTGCGCGGGTCGATCTCGCCGAAGGCGATCTGGACCGACTCGTAGCCGTCGATGTCGTTCGTACGGACCTGGGTAACGACGCAGGGCCCGGCCTTGACAACGGTCACCGGGACGACACGGTTGTTCTCGTCCCAGACCTGGGTCATGCCGAGCTTCTCGCCCAGGACGCCCTTGATCTGCTTTGCCATCTTCTCGACGCCTCTCAGAGCTTGATCTCGATGTCAACGCCGGCCGGAAGGTCCAGGCGCATCAGCGAGTCAACGGTCTTGGGCGTCGGGTCGAGGATGTCGATCAGGCGCTTGTGCGTGCGCATCTCGAAGTGCTCGCGCGAGTCCTTGTACTTGTGCGGCGACTTGATGACGCAGTACACGTTCTTCTCAGTGGGCAGCGGCACCGGGCCCGCGACCGACGCACCAGTGCGCGTCACCGTCTCGACGATCTTCTTCGCCGACGAATCGATGACCTCGTGGTCGTAGGCCTTGAGCCGGATGCGGATCTTCTGTCCCGCCATGGCTACTCCGTAGTCCTGTCTGTTGTGGAAACGCTCTGGCTCTCGGCCGGCTGTGGATCTCTCCACCGCTTCTCTCCGACCCACGCGGTCGGGCGTGTCGCACTCCCTCTACAGAAAATTCCCATACGGAAATTCCCTCATCCAAGGGGGTGCGGTCCCTGTGACCGCGTTTCGGGGGAGAAACACCCACCGAGTGCCTGGTGGGCACCGTGCTGACACTTCCCAGAAGATTCCCGTACGTCCGCCCTCATTGCTGCCCCGAGAGGCAGATTAAGGACGACGAGTACTGTGGGACTCGCTTCCGGTCCTCCCGGCGGGAGGCGCGCAGCATCGACGCTCAGCCGAGCAACTTGAGTAGTCTGCCATACGAGGCACGTACCTGGCCAATCGGGCGGAAGAGAATACCCCGCCGCCCGATCACGTCAAACAGCGCCGCGCGACGAGGCCATCGCCGAAGCCCTCAGGACCGGGACACGACGCCGCATTCCTCCTGCTCAGAGCCGTCCAGGCCCTTGCTGCGGTCGTACGGGTCCACGGGCGCCCCGCTTGGTGTCGGGCCGGTGACGGGGTCCATGTCGAAGGTCGGGTGCAGGTAACCGTCATCGACGTCACACGCGCTGTTGGCGATGTCGCGGTTGTACTCGACGAGCCAGAGCTTGCCGGTCGTGGCCTCGAACTTGCGCGGGTCGGCGATCGAGAAGGTGGCCACGCGCCGCACGATGGTCCGCTCGACCTGCGTCGAGCCGGCCTTGGCCTTCACGAACGGGTACACGAAGCTGAAGTCCACCCGGATCTCCGCCTCGCCCGGCCCCTTCCTGCCGGGCTCCACCCACATGCGGCCGCGCACCTTGACCACGTCGCCGACGGGCTTCAGCTCGGCCGGGTCGGCGCGGGTGAACAGGCTCAGCGGATCGTTTTCCCTGGAGGGCGTGGACAGCGACTTCTCCAGCCCCGCGTTCAGCTCCTTCATCTTCGGGTCCAGCAGCTTCAGCGCCTCCGAGGGACGCTCCCCGCGCAAGGTCGCCGGGTCGAGGTTGGACACCACCAGAAACCGTTTGACGTTCTCCAGCCCCTCGGCCACCCGCTCCTTGGACATCCCTCCGACGGCCTCGGCGGCCGGGAGCTCGATCCCGGCGACCCCGTCGGCCCACTGGACGGCCGGGGAGCCGCGGAAGGGCTCCTTCAGGGTCGGCCGGTCCGGGTCCACCGCCTCCGGGGCCGTGGTCGGGCGCACGCTCTCCGCGGGCAGCGGCGCGGCCGTCCTGGCGACACTCCGGGCCTCGGCCTTCCCCGTGATCCGGTCGATCACCAGCTCCGGCCGTACGGCCACCAGCCCGAGCCCCGCGATGAAGACCACGGCCAGGGTGGCCTTGAGGCGGCGCCTGCCCGCACCACGGCCTCCCCGCATGTCCTGCCAGGCCGGCCCGGTCCGCCAGCCGGGCGGCTCGTGGCGCGCGGGCCCGGACCTGCGCCCGAACCGCCCCCGCGCGGCCCCGGCCCGCTGCTCGTCCTCACGCCGCAGCCGCTCCGTCACCATCCGCGCCCGCGCCGACGGCTCCGCCGGGGCCTGACCCGCGCCCTGCTCGGCCTCCCGCACGAACCGCGCCCACTCCTCGTCGGGGACGCCCGGTCCGCCCGCGTCGTTGCTTGTCATGTCCCCACCCCTGTGATGTTCGGCGCTGCGGAGCTTCTCACACCCTCTGAGCAGGCAGAACACCGGGGCAACGACAAAGGGCCCCGGCCCATCGCTTGCGCGACGGGACGGGGCCCTTCTGTCAAACATGGTGCTCGCTCGCGCGAGCTACCAGGTCAGAGCACGAATTACTTCGTGATCTTGGTGACCTGGCCGGCGCCCACGGTACGACCACCCTCACGGATGGCGAACTTCAGGCCCTCTTCCATGGCGACCGGCTGGATCAGCGAGACGGTCATCTCGGTGTTGTCGCCCGGCATGACCATCTCCGTGCCGGCCGGCAGGGTGACAACACCCGTGACGTCGGTGGTACGGAAGTAGAACTGCGGGCGGTAGTTGTTGAAGAACGGGGTGTGACGGCCACCCTCGTCCTTCGACAGGATGTAGGCCTGGGCCTCGAACTCGGTGTGCGGCGTGACCGAACCGGGCTTGATGATGACCTGGCCGCGCTCGACGTCCTCGCGCTTGATGCCACGGAGGAGCAGACCGACGTTCTCGCCCGCCTGGCCCTCGTCGAGCAGCTTGCGGAACATCTCGATGCCGGTGACCGTGGTGGTGGTCTTCTCCGGCTTGATGCCGATGATGTCGACGGTCTCGTTGACCTTGAGGACACCACGCTCGATGCGGCCGGTGACGACGGTGCCACGACCGGTGATCGTGAAGACGTCCTCGACGGGCATCAGGAACGGCATCTCGGTGTCACGCGGCGGGGTCGGGATGGCCTCGTCCACGGCGTCCATGAGGCCGAGGAGCTTGTCACCCCACTCCTTGTCGCCCTCAAGCGCCTTCAGCGCGGAGACCTGGACGACCGGCAGGTCGTCGCCCGGGAAGTCGTACTCGGAGAGCAGCTCGCGGACCTCGAGCTCGACGAGCTCCAGGATCTCCTCGTCGTCCACCATGTCGGCCTTGTTCAGGGCGACGACGATGTACGGAACGCCGACCTGGCGGGCCAGGAGCACGTGCTCCTTGGTCTGCGGCATCGGGCCGTCGGTGGCGGCGACCACGAGGATGGCACCGTCCATCTGCGCGGCACCGGTGATCATGTTCTTGATGTAGTCCGCGTGACCCGGGCAGTCGACGTGGGCGTAGTGACGCGCCTCGGTCTGGTACTCGACGTGCGCGATGGAGATGGTGATACCGCGCTGACGCTCCTCAGGAGCCTTGTCGATCTGATCGAAGGCCGAAGCCGCGTTCAGGTCCGGGTACTTGTCGTGCAGCACCTTGGTAATGGCGGCCGTAAGGGTCGTCTTACCGTGGTCAATGTGACCGATGGTGCCGATGTTGACGTGCGGCTTAGTCCGCTCGAACTTCGCCTTCGCCACGGGGGTCCTCCTGGAGAGTGGTTCTGTACGCCTTACAGATCGGCGCCAGGTGATCTTTGCTGGGATCCAGTCCCCCCGGGGCAACGGAGTTGTTACTCCTGTTGCCCCAGAGGTTCCGGTGACAAGCCTAAAGCGTGTACTCCGAAGAGTTACTCGCCCTTGGCCTTCGCGATGATCTCCTCAGCGACGTTCCGGGGAACCTCGGCGTAGGAGTCGAACTGCATCGAGTAGCTGGCGCGACCCGAGGTCTTGCTGCGGAGGTCTCCGACGTAGCCGAACATCTCCGAAAGGGGCACGAGGCCCTTCACGACGCGAGCGCCGTGACGCTCCTCCATGGCCTGGATCTGGCCACGGCGGGAGTTGATGTCGCCGATGACGTCACCCATGTAGTCCTCGGGCGTGGTGACCTCGACGGCCATCATCGGCTCAAGGAGCACGGGAGAAGCCTTGCGCGCGGCCTCCTTGAAGGCCTGCGAACCGGCGATCTTGAACGCGAGCTCGGAGGAGTCGACCTCGTGGTAGCCACCGTCGAGAAGGATGACGCGGACGCCAGTCATCTCGTAGCCCGCCAGGATGCCGAACTGCATGGCCTCCTGCGCACCCGCGTCGACCGAAGGGATGTACTCCTTCGGGATGCGGCCACCGGTGACCTTGTTCACGAACTCGTACGCCGGACCGTCGGTCTCGGTGATGGGCTCGATCGCGATCTGCACCTTGGCGAACTGACCGGTACCACCGGTCTGCTTCTTGTGGGTGTAGTCGTGACGCTCGACGGCCTTGCGGATCGTCTCGCGGTACGCGACCTGCGGCTTGCCGACGTTGGCCTCGACCTTGAACTCGCGCTTCATACGGTCGACCAGCACCTCGAGGTGCAGCTCGCCCATACCGCCGAGGATGGTCTGGCCCGTCTCCTCGTCCGAGTGAACGTGGAAGGAGGGGTCCTCCTCCGCGAGACGCTGGATGGCGACACCCAGCTTCTCCTGGTCACCCTTGGACTTGGGCTCGATGGCGACCTGGATGACCGGAGCCGGGAAGTCCATGGACTCCAGGATCACGGGTGCCTTGTCGTCACACAGCGTCTCACCGGTGGTGGTCTGCTTCAGGCCCATGACGGCGACGATGTCACCGGCGCCCACCGCGGCGATCTCTTCACGCTTGTTGGCGTGCATGCGGTAGATCTTGCCGATGCGCTCCTTCTTGCCCTTGACGGAGTTCAGCACCGCAGTGCCGGCCTCCAGGCGGCCCGAGTAAACCCGGACGAAGGTGAGCTTGCCGAGGTGCGGGTCGCTCATGATCTTGAACGCCAGAGCCGCGAGCGGCTCCTCGTCGGAAGGCTTGCGCTTCACGACGACCTCGGCGTCGCGGACGTCGTGGCCCTCGATGGCCTCGATGTCCAGCGGCGACGGCAGGTAGCGGACGACGGCGTCGAGCAGGGGCTGAACGCCCTTGTTCTTGAACGCCGTACCACAGAACACCGCGGTGATCGTGGGCTCGCCCTTGCCCTTGCCGGAGCCAAGGATGATGCGACGGACGGCGGCGTGCAGCTGCTCCACGGACGGCTCGTCGCCGTTCAGGAAGAGCTCCATGATCTCGTCGTCGTTCTCGGCGACGGTCTCGACCAGCTTGCCGCGCCACTCTTCAGCAGCCTCGGTGTGCGTGGCCGGGATGTCGACGATGTCGTACATCTCGCCCTTGGTCGCCTCGGCGGACCAGACGAACGCCTTCATGGTGACCAGGTCGACAACGCCCTGGAAGTCCATCTCGGCACCGATGGGGAGCTGCATGACGATCGGAACCGCGCCGAGGCGGTCCTTGATCATGTCGACACAGCGGTGGAACTCGGCACCGGTACGGTCGAGCTTGTTGACGAAGCAGATGCGCGGCACGCCGTAGCGGTCCGCCTGACGCCAAACGGTCTCGGACTGCGGCTCCACACCGGCGACACCGTCGAACACGGTGACGGCACCGTCGAGGACGCGGAGCGAACGCTCCACCTCGACCGTGAAGTCAACGTGACCCGGGGTGTCGATGATGTTGATGGTGTGGTCGACGTCCTCGAGCGGCCAGTGGCAGGTCGTCGCGGCGGACGTGATCGTGATGCCGCGCTCCTGCTCCTGCTCCATCCAGTCCATCGTGGCAGCGCCGTCGTGGACTTCACCGATCTTGTAAGACACACCGGTGTAGAACAGGATGCGCTCGGTGGTGGTCGTCTTGCCCGCGTCGATGTGAGCCATGATGCCGATGTTGCGCACCTTGGCCAGGTCAAGCGAAGTGGTAGCCATATCGGCTCAGTCTTCTCTCGGTCTCGATGTGGGTTGGGACTACCAGCGGTAGTGCGCGAAGGCCTTGTTGGACTCGGCCATCTTGTGCGTGTCCTCGCGCTTCTTGACGGCAGCGCCAAGACCGTTGGAGGCGTCGAGCAGCTCGTTCATGAGGCGCTCGGTCATGGTCTTCTCACGGCGGGCGCGGGAGTAACCCACGAGCCAGCGGAGGGCCAGGGTCGACTGGCGACCCGGCTTGACCTCGACGGGGACCTGGTAGGTCGCGCCACCGACACGGCGGGACTTGACCTCGAGCGACGGCTTGACGTTCTCCAGCGCGCGCTTCAGCGTGATGACCGGGTCGTTGCCGGTCTTCTCGCGGAGGCCTTCCATGGCGCCGTAAACGATGCGCTCGGCGGTGGAGCGCTTGCCGTTCAGGAGGATCTTGTTGATGAGCGAGGTCACCAGAGGAGATGCGTAGACCGGGTCAATGATGACCGGGCGCTTCGGGGCGGGGCCCTTACGAGGCATTCTTACTTCTCCTTCTTGGCGCCGTAGCGGCTGCGGGCCTGCTTGCGGTTCTTGACAGCCTGGGTGTCAAGCGCACCGCGGATGATCTTGTAGCGAACACCCGGCAGGTCCTTCACACGGCCACCACGCACGAGCACGATCGAGTGCTCCTGCAGGTTGTGTCCCTCGCCCGGAATGTAAGCGGTGACCTCGATGCCAGAGGTCAGACGCACACGCGCGACCTTACGCAGCGCCGAGTTCGGCTTCTTCGGGGTGGTCGTGAACACTCGCGTGCAGACGCCGCGACGCTGGGGCGAAGCCTCAAGCGCGGGGGTCTTTGTCTTCTCGACCTTGTCCTGCCGGCCCTTCCGGACCAGCTGCTGGATCGTAGGCACTACTTCTCCGGTTTCTGTGTGCCGTGTAGTGAAGCTAACCTGGAACATTTGCCGACCCACGCGGTCGGGTGTGTCGGATCCGGCGGACCTCCGCGCGAGCGCGGAAACGCATGGATCGCGGTGGCCGATGCGGGCTCTCCTGCGGTTGATGGACACGCACGGGAGCCCAGGCACACCCCAGGCACAAGGTCTGAGCGTACCTACCGCATCCACTCCGGTCAAAACAAAAGCCCCGCCGCCCCGCCCGCCCCGGTCCCGCCGCATGGCCGCAGGCCAGACACCGCACGGCTGACGCCTCCGCGGCACCCCGGGGTGGTAGGCCGGATGTGCGGAAGTCGTTCGGATGTGGTACGGACACTCGCGCGACCGACACCGCTCGACCCGCGTGCGGGCGGGCCCGAGAACTACACTGCCGCCTCAGCACGCATCCCGAACGGCACGACCAGCGGGGAGAACGACATTGGGGACGGTCACCTCGGGCAGCCCCGATCCGATGACGGCCGAGAGCCCGCCGGCCGCCGCCCCCGCCCCGCGCCGGCGCCCCCGGCTCTCCCGCCTGTACGGGCCGCTGCTCGCCTTCCTGATCACCTCGGGCGCCTTCTGCGCGGCCTGGGCGGCCCGCGGCACGTACCCCTTCGGCGACACCGGCCGGGCCGTCAACGACCAGGCCAACCAGTACGTTCCCTTCCACCGCGCCCTCTGGGACCTGGCCCACGGCCGGGCCGCCGGCGACGCGCTCTTCACCTGGCGCGGCGGCTTCGGCCAGCAGTTCCTGTCCGACTTCCACACGTACCTCGGCAACCCGTTCTCCTGGCTGACCGCGCTGGTCCCGCGCGAGCACGTGGACCTGGCCGTCTTCGTCGTCTCCCCGGTCACCATGGGCACCGCCGCCGCCGTCATGACGGTGTACCTGGGCATGCTGCGGCCCGGCCCCTGGTGGCAGCGCGGCGTCCTCGGCGCCTGCTACGGCCTGTGCGGCTGGGCGCTCAGCGACGCCTCGTACATCCCCATGTGGCTGTGGGGCCTGGTCGCCCTGCCGCTGCTCGGGATCGCCGTCGAGTGGTGCCTGGAGGGACGGCGCTGGCCGGGTGCGGCGCTGCTCGTGGCCCTCGCCTGGTCCGGCAACTTCTACACCGCGATGATGGCTACGACGGCCGCCTGCGTGCTGCTCGCGATCCGGCTGATCACCCGCGACCTGACCGGCCGGGAACGGCTGCGGGCGCTGTGGCGCGCGGCCACCGCGACGGCGACGGGCATCCTCCTCACCCTGCCCCTCCTCCTGCCGTCGTTCCTGTCCAGCGGGGCCGCGCAGCCCACCAGGGTCGGCGCCTTCGACCCGGTGCGCCTCGACGTGTTCCTCGCCGGGATGCTCCCGGCCACCCACCTGTGGGGCGGCCGGCCCCGGCTGTACGTGGCCTCGCTCGGCCTGATCCTGGCCGGCTCGTTCGTGTTCTCCTCCGCCATCGCGCGCAGGACCCGCCTGGTGTGGGCGGCCGCGACCCTGCTGGTGCTGGCCTCGTTCCAGTTCCCGCCGACGCAGTACGTCTGGCACGGGCTCGCCGTCCCGAACGGCAATCCGTACCGCGAGACCTTCGTCTTCAGCGGCATGGTGGTGATCCTCGCCTGGCTGGCGCTGGCGGCCCGGCCGCGGCCGCTCCACCTGGCGCTGTCGGCGTCCCTGCTGGTCGGGGCCTGCTTCGCGCTCCGCCGCACCGATGACTTCGGCGGCTGGACCTGGCCCGCCGTACTCGGCGGCGGGGCCCTCTCCCTGCTGGCGCTGGTCCTGCTGCGGCTCGGCGAGAAGCACCGCGTGCTGATCCCGCCGGCCGCGGCCCTGATGGCCGGCGTCGTCTTCGCCGAGTCGACGGCGGCCTCGGTGAACGCGGAGGAGCGCCGCGCCCGCGAGCGCTGGGCGAAGCCGGCGGCCACCTCCAGCCGGTCGATCACCGCCCACTTCGACGCCGTCCGGGGTGTGGACGGCTGGCCCGCCCACCGGACCGACTCGGGCGCGCCGCAGACCTCGTACAACGACGCCCTGGCGCTCCGGGCGGAGGGCCCGCAGTACTACAGCAGCTACCTCCCGGCGGCCACGTACCAGGCCCTCGAACCCCTCGGATACGGCTACAAGAACGACGGCCGGACCATCTTCGGCGCCGACAACCCGGTCCTGGACGCGATCTTCTCGATCGGCGCCCGGGTCCGCCCGGGGGCCGCGCCGCACACCTGGACGGCCTCGAAGTTCCCCGCGCCGCCCCTGGTCACGGTCCGGCCGGCCCCGTACACCTCCCCCAACCCGGCGGACAGCGTCTACGCCCGCCAGGAGACCGTCCTCGGGGCCACCGTCTACCAGGTCCCCGAGGCCACCCGCGGCGGCACGGCCGCCCGGCAGACCTACACCGCGCGGTGCACTCCGGGCTCCGAGGCGTACTGGTACTCCCCCGCCCTCTACGGCACGGCCGTCTCGGACGGTACGCGGCACCGCCTGGAGGACCGGATGACCGGCGTGCTGAAGCTCGGCCCCGTCCCCGCCTCCGGCCGCGTCACCGTGACGGTCACGACCCGCACGGCCGGAGCCACCGCCGGGAAACACCCGGTCGGCTGCCTGGACCGCACCCGCCTCGACACGGCGATCGAGCACCTCACCACCACGGGCGCCACCTCGGTCCGCACAACGGGCCACACCATCGAAGCCGCCCTCCCCCACGACGCCACCGGCACGGCGGTCTTCGCCATGACGTCGATCCCGGGCTGGCAGTGCGCGGCAGACGGCAGGACGGTCACCCCGGCCTCCTTCCACGGCCTGGTCTCGCTCGCTCTGCGACCGGGCACCGAAAAGGTCTCCTGCACCTTCACGCCCAGGGGCCTCCTCCCCGGCCTCATCGCCGCCACCCTCGCCCTCCTGGCCCTGGCCGCAACCACCACGGCAGCCCTCTTCCGCCGCCGCCGCGAGATCGCGTAATCACCCGCGCCGCGTCCCCGTGGCCAGTACATTGACCGCCCTGACGACCGGGGGGCGCGCATGGCATCGGCGCATCTGGCGGGCGACGGAGGACTGGACGACCGGGTCCCCTTCCTGGCCCGCCTGGAGGACGAGGACGGCGCCGCGTTACGGGCACTCGGCCGCGAGCTGAGCTTCGCGCCGCGAGCCCCGCTGATCCACCAGAACGAACCGGCCTCCCACGTCCTGCTGATCCTCCACGGCTGGACCAAGGTCACCGCCTCCGCCGCCAACGGCTACGAAGCCCTGCTCGCCCTGCGCGGTCCGGGCGACATCATCGGTGAATCCGCCGCAGTCACCGGACGCCCCCGCTCCGCCACCGTGACGGCGCTCGAACCCGTACGCGCCATCGCCGTCGAGCAGGAACGCTTCCACGCCTTCCTGTCCCGAGTGCCCGCCGTCGCCTTCCAGCTCCTGGCTCTGACCGCGGACCGCACTCGCGCCGCCGACCGGCGCCGACTGGAGTTCGCCTCCATGAGCGTGCGCGAAAGGCTCGCCGTACTGCTCCAGGACTTGGCCCGCACTCACGGACGGCGTACCGAGCAGGGGATCGAGATCGCGGTGCCGCTCACCAAGCAGGAGCTCGCGGGGGCAGTCGGGGCGTCCCGCGAGATGGTCCAGCGGCAGCTCAAGCAGCTGCGCGACCGAGAGGTGGTCGTCACTGGCCGTCGCGCCCTGGTGATCGTGCGGCCCGACGTGCTGCGCCGGATCGCCGAGTCTCAGGACGAGGGCTGAGCCCCCTCCCCTCTTCAGTGCACGCCGTCACACTCCGGGTGCGTCATCCGCCCTCTCGGCGGTGCGCCCGCCTGCCCCACTCTCTTGTCTCAGCAAGGACCCACCACGAGAGGTGATCATGAGCGACCCACTGTCCCGCACCATGCTCCTCGTCGACACGGAGCGATTCAGCGACAGGGACGACGTCCAGCAGACCTATCTGCGCCGGATGCTCTACGGCGTCGTCGACCGGACTCTGCTGGCCGCCGGAATCGACCAGACGCTCCGGCTCCGGGCCGATCGCGGCGACGCGATCATGGAGCTGATCGACCCGGTCGCGCCGCTCACCACCCTGCTGCGAGCCCTGCTGACGGAAGTCCCCGCCCAGCTCCGCGCGGTGAACCGGATGGCGGCCAGCTCCGCGCAGATCCGACTGCGGGCCGTGCTCGCCACCGGATACGTGGCGATCGACGAGTACGACGGCTGGGTGGGCACCGACCTCAACCAGGCCTGCCGGCTCCTGGACGGCGATCCCCTGCGCGCGGCGCTGCGGGAGCGTACGGACGACTACGCGCTCTGCGTCTCCGAGGCGGTGTACTCGGGCATCGTGCGGCACAACCACACGGGTATCCCGGCCGAGGAATTCCACGGGATCACCATGCCCAGCAAGAACGGTCCGCTCCAGGCCTGGCTGTACGGACCCCCGCCGTCCGGCCTGCCCGCGCCGCGGCCCGTGCCCACAGCCTCAGCGGCCCCAACGCCTCCGGTGTCGCCCCCCGCCGGATCCGGCATCCAGTTCCACGGCGTCAACAACGGCGTCGTCGCGGACAGAATCCGGGGCAACATCTCCATCGGCGGTGGCCCCGCGCGGCCGGGTGAGCAGGCGTGAGCGCGGAGGCCGAGCAGTCGGCGCCGGCCCCCGACGCGGCAGAACCGGTGGAACGGTCCGCCGGGGACGCTGCCGCGGCCGCCGCGAAGAAGGAGGAACGCGCCCAGCGGGCCTGGGCCACCCGCCGCGACCTGGACGCACACGCTCCGGAGTCGATGCAGTTCGAGGGCACGAGCAATGGCGTCGTCGCGGGCCTGATCGTCGGTGATGTCATCACCGGCGGCAAGACCGAGATCAACTACTTATTCGGTGACACGGGCGCGTCCCAGGCGTCCGGGGAGATCCCAGAAACGACCCTGAATCGGCTGGCGGGCACCTTCGTCGCGGAGGGGACTCCCTTCGACGCCCTGCTGGAACGGCTGCGCGAGGAGCACGTCCTCGTCCTGAAGGGCGCCCCGTTCACCGGTCGGCGCACGGCGGCCCTGATGCTGCTGCACCGGCTGGGTGCCACCCCCGTCCACGTTCTGGACCGCGCAATCTCACCCGGTGACTTCAGCCGGCAGTTCACCAAGCCCGGCAAAGCCCGCGGTCATGTGCTGTGCGACCTGGCGATTCCGCGCGACCAGCCGCTTCGCGAGGCACATCTGCTCGCACTGCGCAGTCGGATGAAGGAGCAGCAGGGCTACCTGGTGATCACCACCGGCCACAGCCCGTACATCGAGAGCGACGTCCGCCCCGACACATGGTCACCGCCGACGGCCGAGGCCGTGCTGTCGGAGCGGCTGCACCGGCACGCCGGAAAGGAGGTCGCCGACCGCCTGCTGGCACTGCCCGCCGTCGGCGAGTTCCTCGCCCGTGACCATCAGGTGCGCGAGGCCTCCGCGTACGCGACCCTCCTGATCCAGTACGCCCAGGGCGCGGCCGACGTCTCCCAGGTCGACCGGTACTCGCTGCACCGCCTGGAGCTTCAGATCCGCGAGTGGTTCGAGGAGGCCGAGACCACGCTCCATCTGCGGGAGAAGGCATTCCTGATCGCCCTCGCCACCTTCGACGGCGGACCGTACGCCCTCACCGCCGAGCTGAGCGATCTGCTGTACTCGGAACTCCGGCGCACGGGCGATCCGGAGTACAACGAACGAATTCCCGTCTTCGGCACCCACATCGGCAAGCGGCTCCAAGAAGCCCGGGCCGACATCCGCCAGGCGAGCGAGGAAACCGAGTGGGGGCCGGTCACCCAGCTCACCGCCTTCTTCAAGGACAACCGCACGTCCCCCGTGCTGCTGCGGGAGGTGTGGACCGGGCACCCGTCCGCCCGCCCGGCGATCGTCTCCTGGCTCGGGAAGCTTGCGAAGGACGGTCGCCCCCTGGTCAGGACGCGGGCCGCCGCCACCGTCGCCGTCCTCGCGTACACCGACCTGCCGTCCGCGATGGCCCTGATCATCGAACCCTGGGCGTTGTCAGCCCAGGCGCGGCAGCGCACCACCGCCGTCAGCGCGCTCACCCTGGCCCACCGGATCGGCGCCCCCAACATCCCCCGGATCATCGACGGCTGGAGCACCGACACCGACGAGCCGCAGCGCTGCTGGGTCGCGATCCGGGCCCAGGGACTCATCGGGCCCGAGCGCCCAGAGAAGGCACTTGCCGCGTTGCGCACCCAGGCCCGCCAGCAGAGCAGCCAAGCCACCCGCGACCAGATGGTGGCAGAGGAGATACCCCAGTCAGTTGCGTTGCTGCTGCTCTCTCCCAAGGGTGACGAGATCCTCACGGACCTGCTGCGCACTCTGCACGCCCACCGCTCCGCCTTCGAACTCGCCGTTCAAGGCTTCCTGGCCGCCTGCTTCCACAACAGTGACGACGCCGAACACCGGCTGCCCCCGGTCCTGGACTGGTACACGTGCGCCGCACGCAGCGGAGCTGAGACCGCACCGCACATCGCCCTGCTCATGCGCACCGCCCTTGACGACGTGCAGTTCACCTCCAGTGCCGCCGATGTCCTGCGCAGGTGGATCCTGGCGGCCGACCAGGACGAGGCAACGGAGTGGGCGCTGGCCCACCTGCTGCGGGCACTCGTAACCAGCCCGCGCGAGCACGCGCGACTGGACTACCTGCTGCGCAAGCCCCAAGGGGAGGACGGCGGACCGTACCCGGCGGTCGCGGGCCGCCTGCGCACGGCACTTCCGTTCATCGAAACCGTCTGAAGAGCCCTACTCCGCGAAGGAGACACACATGGCGACCGACCTCTTCGGCCGACCCGACTGGGACCAGCACGCCCGCCGCGACAGCGAGCTGATCGATGCCGTCGTCACCGTCCGCCAGCTCGGCCGGATGAACATCCTCCCCCGCAAGCCTCACGGCCGGATCGACTACGCGCTCGTGTACTCGTCACCCAAAGGTACATATGACACATATCTGCCGCCTCGACGGCCGGTCACGACCAGGCGCTACACCGCTGTGTACGAGGTCGACACCGGCGTCCATCCGCTCCGCGCCGAATTGCGGCTGCCGAGTGACAACGACGCCCACGAGTTCGAGGTGAACGTCGTCCTCGACTGGCAGGTCACCGACCCGGCACAGTACGTCCGCAGTGGCTGGCGCAACGTGCCGCGCATGCTGACCAACGAGCTGGAACAGGCGGCCCGCCCGGTGGCCCGGCAGTTCCCGATCGGCCGGAGCGCGGCAGCGGAATCGGAACTGCTCTCCACGCTCCAGGCCGGCAAGCCCCTGGGGGAAAGCGCGGGTCTGCGCGCCAACTGGACGATCCGGCTCCGGCGGGACGCGGACAACATCGAGCACGAGCGGCGTCTGCAGGCCATCCACCACTCGGCGGAGCAAGCCACGGCCGAAGCCCGGCACGCGCTCGAACTCCAGCGGTATGAGGCTCAGAAGGTCGACTTCTACCAGCGCCATCTGGCACAGGGCGGGGTGCAGGCCTGGGCCTTGCACCTGGCGCAGCGCCCCGAGGACACCCAGCCGGTCCTCGACGGGATGCAGAAGCACGAGCTGGACCTGATCCAGGCACAGATCAGCCTGATCAGGGAACTTCTCGGCGAGAGCGGCGGCGAAGCGCACGAGCTGGAGGGCCCCAAGCGGATCGTGCTCCAGATGATCAGCGACTTCTTCACCCGCCGACTGTCCGGGACACCCGGCGAACCGGTCGCCGGCGCCCTCCCCCGCTGGGAGCAGCCCTCCGGCTACGGGCACGCCCCGGTACCGCCGGGCCCTTCCGGCGACGGTGAGCGGTGACCGCCCCCGCCACCGGTGAGGCCGCCCAGCGACTCCTCGGCGATCTGCGTACGGAGATCGCCCGCGCGGACAGCAAGGCCTCGATCCTGATGGGAGCACTCGGTATGACGGTCGGGCTGATCAGCGCCCTGCTCGCGGGCAAGCACTGGCGGCCCGACGTGCTCTCCACCACCGGCGCTGTCTTCTGGTGGTGCGGAGCCGCGGGCTTGGGGCTGGCCCTGTTCTCACTCCTGCTCGCAGTGTTACCGCGGTACCGCACTACCGCTTGGCAGCCCGGCACACCCCTCTCGTACTTCGGCGACATCCGCTCGGCCGACCGCCAGGGCCGACTCGAAGAGGCCCTGGCGGACACCGTCCGGGACCCCGGCGCCCCGCTGCGGGCGGCTCTCGCGGAGAACAGCCGTATCGCCGTGCGCAAACTGCAGTGGATCAAGGCCGGCCTGATCGCGTTCTGCGCCGCAACCGTGCTGCTGCCCGCTGCCCTCCTCATCGGCTGACGTCCGACCGGAAGGACCACCGTGGACCAGGCATCCGACCCTTCGTACCCCGGCTACCCGCCGGAGCCCGCACCGGCCGAGCTCGGCCCCGACGATCTTGAGTACCGGAACGCCCCGGGAACCCGCGTTTTCCACCATGCCCGCCAGCGCCGCACCGATGCCACCGCCTGGGGCACGCTCGCGCTCCACATACCCGGGTTCCTGCTGAGCCTGGCCGTGGTGCTGCTCACCGCGCTGCTGCTGGAAGTCTGGCTCGGGCTGCCCGTCTGGGTTCCGACCACCCTCTGGATCACTTCGGGGGCCCTCGTCTTCCACCGGCCCAGTGAGCGGTTCCTCGCGCGCCACCTGCTACGCCTCCAACGCCCTCTGCCAGAGGAGCTCGCCCGGCTCCACCCGGTGTGGCGCGAGGTCACCGCCCGCGCGGGCATCGACGGCACGCGCTACGAGCTGTGGATCGAAGACAGCGACGGGATCAACGCCTCCGCGGCCGCCGGCCACATCGTCGGAGTCACCCGGCACGCGGTGGAGCGCCTCCCCACCGCGCAGCTGGCCGCCGTACTGGCTCATGAACTCGGCCACCACACCGGCGGGCACGCCTGGTCCGGGCTGCTGGGCTGGTGGTACGAGCAGCCGGGCCGACACATGTGGCGGGCCCTGAACGTGCTGGCCATCCGGCTGTACCGGTCCGTGAGCATGTCCTCGTACATGGCCGGGGCACTCCTGGTCGGCCTCGTCGCGTGGCTCGCCTTCGTCACCGTGAGCGAGACCTACGGCCTTCCGCTCCTGTTGCCCGCCCTGCCCTATCTGACAGCCGCGGTGGCCCGGCGGGCCGAACTCCGTGCGGATGAGCATGCCGCTGTTCTGGGCTTCGCTCCCATGCTTGCCCAAGTACTGCACGGATGGATCGCCGAGGAAAGGCCCGCCACGGGCCGGGCGACCCTGCCCGGTGGCGCTGCCGTCGCCACGGCCGCCGCCGAGCCCGGCTTCCTGGCCCGGCTGCTGTCCAGCCACCCCGATCACCGCACCCGGCTGCACCACCTTCAGCCCTATCTGGCCGGGCAGGGGGTAACGCCGCAGGGCGGCCACCCTCTCGGGTGACCGCCCTGCGGTTACTGCTCTGGTCCGACTCAGCCGTTGTACGGGCCGTAGTCGTAGTCCTCCAGCGGGACAGCCTGGCCGGAGCCGGTGCCGAAGGGCGAGTAGTCGATGTCGTCGTAGCCGACGGCCGAGTACATCGCGGCCTTGGCTTCCTCGGTGGGCTCGACCCGGATGTTGCGGTAGCGGGCGAGGCCCGTACCGGCCGGGATGAGCTTACCGATGATGACGTTCTCCTTGAGGCCGATCAGGGAGTCGGACTTGGCGTTGATCGCCGCGTCCGTCAGAACCCTGGTCGTCTCCTGGAAGGACGCCGCCGACAGCCACGACTCGGTGGCGAGCGAGGCCTTGGTGATACCCATCAGCTGCGGACGGCCGGAGGCGGGGTGACCGCCCTCGGTGACCACACGACGGTTCTCGGTCTCGAACTTCGACCGCTCGACGAGCTCGCCCGGCAGGAGCTCCGCGTCGCCGGACTCGATGATCGTCACGCGGCGCAGCATCTGCCGGATGATGATCTCGATGTGCTTGTCGTGGATCGACACGCCCTGCGAGTTGTAGACCTTCTGGACTTCGCCGACCAGGTGGACCTGGACGGCGCGCTGGCCGAGGATGCGCAGCACGTCGTGCGGGTTGGTGGCACCCATGGTGAGCTTCTGGCCCACCTCGACGTGGTCGCCCTCGTGCACGATGACCTTGGCGCGCTTGGAGATCGGGAACGCCGTCTCCTCGCTGCCGTCGTCGGGCGTGATGACGATCTTCTTCGTCTTCTCGGTCTCCTCGATCCGCACGCGGCCGGCGGCCTCGGAGATCGGGGCGACACCCTTCGGGGTACGGGCCTCGAAGAGCTCGACGACACGCGGCAGACCCTGCGTGATGTCGTCACCGGCCACACCACCGGTGTGGAAGGTACGCATCGTCAGCTGGGTACCGGGCTCACCGATGGACTGGGCGGCGATGATGCCGACCGCCTCACCGATGTCGACCAGCTTGCCGGTGGCCAGGGAGCGGCCGTAGCAGAAGGCACAGGTGCCGACAGCCGACTCACAGGTCAGGACCGAGCGGGTCTTGACCTCCTCGACGCCGTTCGCGATGAGGGCGTCGATGAGCACGTCACCGAGGTCCACGTTCGCCGGCGCGATGACCTTGCCGTCGATGACGACGTCCTCGGCCAGCATGCGGGCGTACACGGAGGTCTCGACGTCGTCCGCCTTGCGGAGGACACCCGCCTCGTCCTTGACACCGATCTTCAGCTTGAGGCCGCGCTCGGTACCGCAGTCCTCCTCGCGGATGATCACGTCCTGCGAGACGTCCACCAGACGACGGGTCAGGTAACCCGAGTCGGCGGTACGCAGGGCGGTGTCCGCCAGACCCTTACGGGCACCGTGCGTGGAGATGAAGTACTCCAGAACGGTGAGGCCCTCACGGAAGGACGCCTTGATCGGACGCGGGATGGTCTCGTTCTTCGCGTTCGACACCAGACCACGCATACCGGCGATCTGTCGCATCTGCATCATGTTTCCTCGGGCACCCGAGTCAACCATCATGAAGATGGGGTTCGTCTTGGGGAAGTTCGCGTTCATCGCCTCGGCAACCTCGTTGGTCGCCTTGGTCCAGATCGCGATGAGCTCCTGCGTGCGCTCGTCCTTGGTGATCAGACCGCGCTCGTACTGCTTCTGGACCTTCTCGTCCATCGCCTCGTAGCCCGCGACGATGGCCTTCTTGGCCTCGGGCACGACGACGTCGGAGATGGCCACGGTGACGCCCGAACGGGTCGCCCAGTGGAAGCCGGCCGCCTTCAGGTTGTCGAGCGTCGCCGCCACGATGACCTTGGGGTAGCGCTCCGCCAGGTCGTTGACGATCTCGGAGAGCTGCTTCTTGCCCACCGAGTAGTCGACGAACGGGTAGTCCTCGGGCAGCAGCTCGTTGAAGAGCGCGCGGCCCAGGGTGGTGCGCAGACGGAAGCTGTCGCCCGGCTGGAACTCCTGCTCGCCCTCCTCGGCGACCGGCGGCACCCAGCCACGCGGCGGGATGGTGCCCACCGGGAAGCGGATGTCCACGGACGACTGCAGCGCGAGCTCGCCGGCGTCGAACGCCATGATCGCCTCGGCGGTCGAGCCGAACGCGCGGCCCTCACCCTTGACGTCACGGAGCTCACCGTCGGTGGTCAGGAAGAACAGACCGAGGACCATGTCCTGGGTCGGCATCGTGACCGGACGGCCGTCGGCCGGCTTGAGGATGTTGTTCGAGGACAGCATCAGGATGCGGGCCTCGGCCTGCGCCTCCGCGGAGAGCGGCAGGTGCACGGCCATCTGGTCGCCGTCGAAGTCCGCGTTGAACGCGGTGCAGACGAGCGGGTGGATCTGGATGGCCTTGCCTTCGACCAGCTGGGGCTCGAAGGCCTGGATGCCGAGGCGGTGCAGCGTGGGCGCACGGTTCAGGAGAACCGGGTGCTCGGCGATGACCTCTTCGAGCACGTCGTAGACGACCGTGCGGCCGCGCTCGACCATGCGCTTCGCCGACTTGATGTTCTGCGCGTGGTTCAGGTCGACCAGGCGCTTCATCACGAACGGCTTGAAGAGCTCCAGCGCCATGGCCTTGGGCAGACCGCACTGGTGCAGCTTCAGCTGCGGACCGACGACGATCACGGAACGCGCGGAGTAGTCCACACGCTTACCGAGAAGGTTCTGACGGAATCGACCCTGCTTGCCCTTCAGCATGTCGCTGAGGGACTTCAGCGGACGGTTGCCGGGGCCCGTGACCGGGCGACCACGACGGCCGTTGTCGAAGAGGGCGTCGACCGCCTCCTGGAGCATGCGCTTCTCGTTGTTCACGATGATCTCGGGGGCACCGAGGTCGAGCAGACGCTTCAGGCGGTTGTTGCGGTTGATCACGCGGCGGTACAGGTCGTTCAGGTCGGAGGTCGCGAAGCGGCCACCGTCCAGCTGCACCATCGGACGCAGGTCCGGCGGGATGACCGGCACGCAGTCGAGCACCATGCCCTTGGGCTTGTTGCTGGTCTGCAGGAACGCGGAGACGACCTTGAGGCGCTTGAGCGCACGGGTCTTCTTCTGGCCCTTGCCGGTACGGATGATCTCGCGGAGGCGCTCGGCCTCCTCGTCGAGGTCGAAGGACTCCAGGCGCTTCTGCAGCGCCGCGGCGCCCATGCAGCCGTCGAAGTACGTACCGAAGCGGTCACGCAGCTCGCGGTACAGCAGCTCGTCGCCCTCCAGGTCCTGGACCTTGAGGTTCTTGAAGCGGGCCCACACCTCGTCGAGGCGGTCGATCTCGCGCTGGGCGCGGTCACGGAGCTGCTTCATCTCGCGCTCGGCGCCTTCGCGCACCTTGCGGCGCACGTCGGCCTTCGCGCCCTCGGCCTCAAGCTCGGCCAGGTCGGTCTCGAGCTTCTTGGCACGGCCTTCGAGGTCCGCGTCACGGCGGTTCTCGATCTGCTGGCGCTCGACGGAGACGTGGGCCTCCAGCGACGGGAGGTCGCGGGTGCGGCGCTCGTCGTCCACGAACGTGATCATGTACGCGGCGAAGTAGATGACCTTCTCGAGGTCCTTCGGCGCGAGGTCCAGCAGGTAGCCAAGGCGCGACGGGACGCCCTTGAAGTACCAGATGTGGGTGACGGGAGCGGCAAGCTCGATGTGGCCCATCCGCTCACGGCGCACCTTGGCGCGCGTGACTTCGACGCCACAGCGCTCACAGATGATGCCCTTGAAGCGGACACGCTTGTACTTGCCGCAGTAGCACTCCCAGTCCCGGGTAGGACCGAAGATCTTCTCGCAGAAGAGTCCGTCCTTCTCGGGCTTGAGGGTGCGGTAGTTGATGGTCTCCGGCTTCTTGACCTCGCCGTGCGACCAGGTTCGGATGTCGTCCGCGGTGGCAAGGCCGATCCGCAGCTCGTCGAAGAAGTTGACGTCGAGCACTGTGCGTCAATCCCTCTTTCGGGGTCGAGTCTCAATCATGGTCTGAACGGTCCCGGGGATGACGGGGGGCTCTTGAGCGAGCCCCCCGTCAGGCCCGTCAGACCTCTTCGACGCTGCTCGGCTCACGCCGGGACAGGTCGATACCGAGCTCCTCCGCCGCGCGGAAGACGTCCTCGTCGGTGTCGCGCATCTCGATGGACATGCCGTCCGAGGACAGCACCTCCACGTTGAGGCAGAGCGACTGCATTTCCTTGATGAGCACCTTGAAGGACTCGGGAATGCCCGGCTCGGGGATGTTCTCGCCCTTGACGATGGCCTCGTAGACCTTCACGCGGCCGGTGACGTCGTCGGACTTGATGGTCAGCAGCTCCTGGAGGGCGTAAGCGGCGCCATAAGCCTCAAGCGCCCACACCTCCATCTCACCGAAGCGCTGGCCACCGAACTGCGCCTTACCACCCAGCGGCTGCTGCGTGATCATCGAGTACGGACCGGTCGACCGGGCGTGGAGCTTGTCGTCGACCAGGTGGTGGAGCTTGAGGATGTACATGTACCCGATCGAGACCGGGTCGGGGAACGGCTCACCGGAGCGGCCGTCGAACAGGCGCGCCTTGCCGGACGGGAGGACCAGGCGGTCCCCGTCGCGGTTCGGGAGCGTGTGCTCGAAGAGGCCGGCGAGCTCGTCCTCACGGGCACCGTCGAACACCGGGGTGGCGACGTTGGTGCCGGGGGCAACCTGGTCGGCGCCGATCACCTGAAGGCGCTTCGCCCAGTCCTCCGCGAGGCCGGAGACGTCCCAGCCGCGGCTGGCGAGCCAGCCGAGGTGGATCTCCAGGACCTGTCCCGGGTTCATTCGGGACGGGACACCCAGCGGGTTCAGGATGATGTCGACCGGCGTGCCGTCCTCAAGGAAGGGCATGTCCTCGATCGGAAGGATCTTGGAGATGACACCCTTGTTGCCGTGGCGGCCGGCGAGCTTGTCGCCGTCGGTGATCTTGCGCTTCTGGGCGACGTAGACGCGGACCAGCTGGTTCACGCCCGGAGGAAGCTCGTCGCCCTCCTCGCGGTCGAAGACGCGGACACCGATGACCTTGCCGATCTCACCGTGAGGGACCTTGAGCGAGGTGTCACGCACCTCGCGGGCCTTCTCACCGAAGATCGCGCGGAGCAGGCGCTCCTCCGGGGTCAGCTCGGTCTCACCCTTGGGCGTGACCTTGCCGACCAGGATGTCGCCGGCGACTACGTCCGCACCGATGCGGATGATGCCGCGCTCGTCGAGGTCCGCTAGGACCTCCTCGGAGACGTTCGGGATGTCCCGGGTGATCTCCTCGGGGCCCAGCTTGGTGTCACGGGCATCGACCTCGTGCTCCTCGATGTGGATCGAGGAGAGGACGTCGTCCTGCACGAGGCGCTGCGACAGGATGATCGCGTCCTCGTAGTTGTGACCTTCCCACGGCATGAACGCGACGAGCAGGTTCTTGCCGAGGGCCATTTCGCCCTCTTCGGTCGCCGGACCATCGGCGAGGACCTGGTCCTCGACGATCCGGTCGCCCTCGTTGACGATCACCTTCTGGTTGACCGAGGTGCCCTGGTTCGAGCGGGAGAACTTCGCGACGCGGTACGTGGTGTACGTGCCGTCGTCGTTGGCGACGGTGATGTAGTCGGCCGAGACCTCCTGGACGACACCGTCCTTCTCCGCACGGATCGAGTCACCGGCGTCGACCGCACAGCGGTACTCCATGCCGGTGCCGACGAGCGGCGCCTCCGCCTTGATGAGCGGAACGGCCTGGCGCATCATGTTCGCGCCCATGAGGGCGCGGTTGGCGTCGTCGTGCTCCAGGAAGGGGATCATCGCGGTCGCGACGGACACCATCTGGCGCGGGGAGACGTCCATGTAGTCGACGTCGTCGCCGGCGATGTAGTCGATCTCGCCACCACGACGGCGAACCAGCACGCGGTTCTCGGTGAAGCGCATGTCCTCGGACAGGCCGGCGTTGGCCTGGGCGATGACGAAGCGGTCTTCCTCGTCGGCGGTCAGGTAGTCGACCTCGTCGGTGACGACACCCTCGATGACCTTGCGGTACGGGGTCTCGACGAAACCGAACGCGTTGACGCGGCCGTAGGAGGCGAGCGAGCCGATCAGACCGATGTTCGGGCCTTCAGGGGTCTCGATCGGGCACATGCGGCCGTAGTGCGACGGGTGAACGTCACGGACCTCGAAGCCGGCCCGCTCACGGGACAGACCGCCGGGGCCCAGCGCCGACAGGCGGCGCTTGTGGGTCAGACCCGACAGCGGGTTGTTCTGGTCCATGAACTGCGACAGCTGGCTGGTGCCGAAGAACTCCTTGATGGAGGCGACGACCGGCCGGATGTTGATCAGGGTCTGCGGCGTGATCGCCTCGACGTCCTGGGTGGTCATCCGCTCGCGGACGACGCGCTCCATACGAGCCAGACCCGTGCGGACCTGGTTCTGGATGAGCTCGCCGACGTTGCGCAGACGACGGTTGCCGAAGTGGTCGATGTCGTCGGTCTCGACGACGATCGAACGGCCCGACTCACCGATGGTCTCGGTCTCGCCCGCGTGGAGCTTCACGAGGTACTTGATCGTGGCGGTGATGTCGTCGGTGGTGAGCACACCGGCGTTCAGCGGCTCATCGGCGCCGAGCTTCTTGTTCACCTTGTAGCGGCCGACCTTGGCGAGGTCGTAGCGCTTCGGGTTGAAGTAGAGGTTCTCGAGCAGCGTCTGAGCGGCCTCACGGGTCGGCGGTTCGCCCGGACGCAGCTTGCGGTAGATGTCGAGCAGCGCGTCGTCCTGGCCCTGGGTGTGGTCCTTCTCCAGGGTGGCGCGCATGGACTCGTACTCGCCGAACTCCTCGAGGATCTGCTCGGTGGTCCAGCCGAGAGCCTTCAGGAGGACGGTGACGGACTGCTTGCGCTTGCGGTCGATGCGGACACCGACCATGTCGCGCTTGTCGATCTCCATCTCCAGCCAGGCACCCCGGGACGGGATGATCTTGGCTGCGAAGATGTCCTTGTCGGACGTCTTGTCGATGGAGGAGTCGAAGTAGACACCGGGGGAACGGACGAGCTGCGACACCACGACACGCTCGGTGCCGTTGATGACGAAGGTGCCCTTGTTGGTCATGAGCGGGAAATCGCCCATGAAGACCGTCTGAGACTTGATCTCTCCGGTCTCGTTGTTCGTAAACTCGGCCGTGACGAACAGCGGAGCCGCGTACGTGAAGTCGCGGTCCTTGCACTCGTCGACAGAGTTCTTCGCCGGCTCGAAACGGTGGTCGCGGAAGGTCAGCGACATCGACCCGGAGAAGTCCTCGATCGGCGAAATCTCCTCGAAGATCTCTTCCAGACCGGACTTGGTGGGGACGTCCTGTCCACTCTCAAGCGCCGACTCGACGCGAGACTTCCAGGCTGCGTTACCGAGCAGCCAGTCAAAGCTCTCTGTCTGCAGCGCCAGGAGGTTCGGAACCTCGAGGGGCTCCTTGATCTTTGCAAAGGAGATGCGCAGCGGGGCGGTGCTGGCACCGGTGTTCGTATTGGTCGAGGCGTTGCGCGAGGCGGCCAAGAGGGGGTCCTTCCGAGGGCTCGGACTCACTACGCGCGTACCGGTCCCAGCTGACACAGAAGACAGGCCCCCCAATCTGATCGAAAGACCAGGTCAGGGCGTATCAATCAAGTGTGCTCTAGCGTGGGCATGCCCCTGGCGACGGGCAGAGGGCAGCTAACAGGCAGCGCAAAGGGTCAGTGTAGCCACTTGGCTCACTGATGTCCAGACCAGGTTTCCGGAAACCGGCAACAGGCCTTCCCCATGTTGTTCCAACACTCGTCCAACGCTGCGGCCCTCGTACACAGAGCGCGTATCAGTACTGCCCTCTTCGTAGTCGATCCATGCCTAGGATCTCCGATCCGGTGCCTCGGATCTCGGATCGAGCGGGGTCGATCTCACGACGGGTCTGAGAATTGCGCGCCGCGTGCCGTTCGTCAAGGCCCCCTGCTCCGTGCGGATCATCTCGGGACCCGCTCCCAGGGCAGCGAAGATCACCATACTCCCCAACGAGACCAGGGCAAATCAGGCACTGGGAGTACGCCAAAGGGCGACCACCCTTACGGGTGATCGCCCTTTGGTTGAGGCCGTCAGGCGGCCTCAGAGGTGTTACTTGACCTCGACGCCGGCACCGGCGGCCTTGAGGGCCTCGGCGGCCTTGTCAGCGGCCTCCTTGGCGACCTTCTCGAGAACGGGCTTCGGGGCGCCGTCCACGAGGTCCTTGGCCTCCTTGAGGCCCAGGGAGGTCAGCTCACGCACGACCTTGATGACCTGGATCTTCTTGTCGCCGGCACCGGTGAGGATGACGTCGAACTCGTCCTGCTCCTCGGCGGCCTCAACGGCGGCCGGGGCGCCCGGACCGGCAACGGCGACGGCCGCGGCGGCGGTGACGTCGAACTTGTCCTCGAACGCCTTCACGAACTCAGAGAGCTCGATGAGGGTCATCTCCTCGAACTGGGCGAGGAGGTCGTCCTGAGAGAGCTTCGCCATGATGGGCGATCCTTCCACTAATTCGGCAGGTGCCGGATGTATAGAGAGGCGGGCGTAACGGCCCGCTACGACCCGCGCACTAGGCGGCGCGGATCAGTGCGCGAGCCGAATTACTCGGCACCGCCCTGCTCGGCGAGCTTGACGCGAAGCGCTTCCGCAGTGCGGACGAACTTCGACGGCAGCGCCTGGAAGAGCGAGGCAGCCTGAGACTGCTTGCCCTTGAACGCGCCGGCCAGCTTGCTGAGCAGAACCTCGCGGGACTCGAGGTCCGCAAGCTTCTTGATGTCATCGGCGGAGAGCGCCTTACCATCAAGGACACCCGCCTTGATGATCAGGTTGGGGTTGTCCTTGGCGAAGTCACGCAGGCTCTTCGCCGACTCCACCGGGTCACCGGTGATGAAGGCGACCGCGGTGGGACCAGCGAAGTGCTCGTCCAGCGCGGTGATCCCGGCCTGGTTGGCCGCAATCTTGGTCAGCGTGTTCTTCACCACGGCGTACTGGGCGTTCTCACCGAGCGAACGACGCAGCGTCTTGAGCTGCGCGACGGTGAGACCCCGGTACTCGGTCAGCACGGCGGCGTTCGAGCTCTGGAACGCGTCCGTGAGCTCGGCTACCGCGGCAGCCTTGTTGGGCGTCGGCATAGTGCGTCGGCCTCCTTCCGGGTGATGAGGACCGCTCAGAAGGGGCCGACATACAAAACGCCCCGGCGCAGGCGCCAGGGCGTAGCTCAACCGGAACGAATTCCGGGAACTCTCCACAGTCACCTGCGCGGGTCGTCCGCAGTTGGCGGATCCTTCGGCCACCGAACCCTTGCGGGCACGGCAACGACCAGCGGTCTTTGGCTTCTGGGGAAGACTACGTGAAGGGGTCGAGCCGAGGCAAATCGGCCCAGGAGGCTCAGGAACCTCAGGCGCTGCCCTCGCCCGAGCCCTTCATCATCTCGGCGAGGTCCACGACCTGGTCGGCCGGCGGGGCGGTGACGGAGACCGGCTTGTTGTAGTCCGTGAACTTGATCGTCATGTCCGTGGCGCCCTTGGTGCCCTGGCCACGGGTGCGGACCTGCTTGGTGTGGTTGCTCTCGTCGATCCACATGTCCACGGTCATGGTGGTGATGCCCTGCTTCTCCAGGTCCTTGAGCGTCTTCTCCCGGCGGTCCTTCGCCGCCTGGTCCTCGCTCGCGGTCGCGGTCTTCATCTGGTCCAGCGTGAGCGTGCCCGCCAGGTGCTTCGTCTTCTGGCCGTCGATGGTCTCCTCGCCGACCAGCTTGACGTCCTTGGACTGGAGCAGGGCGTTCGCCTTGTCGCCCGGGTTCTCGGCGTTCTGCGTGCCCTTGCCGGCCGCGTCCAGCTGCTCGGCCGCCTTCGGGTCGAGGGACTTCAGGTCGAACTTCAGCCACTTGCCCTCGGCGCCGATGTACATGGCGCCGTCGATCAGGCGGATCTCGGCGGTCTCGCCCGGGCTGTCCGGCGAGGTCATCTTCATCTGCATGGCGAGGGCCGGCTTGAGCGACATCGAGACGTCACCCGCGACCGCCCCGTCGGGGGTGGTGCCGGACATCGTGTAGCGGAGCGAGGTGATCTCCTCGGACGTCTTCCTCGTGCTCTCCAGCAGCGCGACCGGCGTCACCTCCGCGGCGCCCTTGCCCGCCGGCGCGGACGCGGACGCGGAGGCCGAGGCGGCGGCCTTGCCCGTGTCCTTCTTGGTGTCGCCGTTCTCGCACGCCGTGGCCCCACCCACGAGCAGTACGGCGGCCAGTGCCGCGCCAACGGTCTTCTTGCGGTTCGCGAGCATGGAGTCCCCACCCCTGGTGTGATCGTTTGTTGCTATGACCATACGTTCCCCCGCCCCCACCACCGAACGTGTTTTCGGCCGTTCAACCGTTCAACAAGGGCCGCCAACGAGAAACGGGCCCTTCGCCACCCTGTGAAGGGGGCGAAGGGCCCGTTCAGCCGTTCAGCGAGCCGTCAGGCCCGGCCTGGTCGGCCCGATCAGACAGCAGCCGGGTCTTCCTCGACGAGGAGGTTCCGGGTGCGGTTCGAGTCCAGCTGGATGCCGGGACCCATCGTGGTGCTCAGGGCGGCCTTCTTGATGTAGCGGCCCTTCGCGGCGGACGGCTTCAGACGAAGGATCTCGTCCAGGGCCGCGCCGTAGTTCTCGACCAGCTGCTCATCGGAGAAGGAGACCTTGCCGATGATGAAGTGCAGGTTCGAGTGCTTGTCGACGCGGAACTCGATCTTGCCACCCTTGATCTCGGTGACAGCCTTCGCGACGTCCATCGTGACGGTGCCGGTCTTCGGGTTCGGCATGAGGCCACGGGGACCGAGCACGCGGCCGAGGCGGCCGACCTTGCCCATGAGGTCCGGGGTGGCCACAACGGCGTCGAACTCGTTCAGGCGGTTGCCCTTGGCGATCTCGTTGATCAGCTCGTCGTCGCCGACAATGTCGGCGCCGGCGGCTTCCGCGGCCGCAGCACGGTCACCGGTCGCGAAGACCAGGACCCGGGCGGTCTTGCCGGTGCCGTGCGGGAGGTTCACGGTGCCACGCACCATCTGGTCGGCCTTGCGCGGGTCGACACCCAGGCGGAAGGCGACCTCGACGGTGCTGTCGAACTTGGTCGCGGAGGTCTCCTTGGCGAGACGGACGGCCTCGAGCGGGGCGTACAGCTTCTCCCGGTCGACCTTGGCGTCCGCAGCGCGGAGAGTCTTGCTGCGCTTCACTTCTGCTCCTGTGTTGTTTCTTCAGGCGTGGAGTCGTGGTGCGGACCAGCGCTTGGTCCTACCACTGTGGTGCTGGGGTGGCTGGATCAGCCTTCGACCGTGATGCCCATCGAGCGCGCGGTGCCGGAAATGATCTTCACGGCGGCGTCGATGTCGTTGGCGTTCAGGTCGGGCATCTTGAGCTCGGCGATCTCGCGGACCTGGGCGCCGGTGAGCTTGGCGACCTTGGTCTTGTGCGGCTCGCCGGAGCCCTTCTCAATGCCCGCGCTCTTCAGGATGAGACGCGCGGCCGGCGGAGTCTTGGTGATGAAGGTGAAGGAGCGGTCGTCGTAGACCGTGATCTCCACCGGCACGACCATGCCACGCTGCGACTCGGTCGCGGCGTTGTAGGCCTTGCAGAACTCCATGATGTTGACGCCGTGCTGACCGAGCGCGGGGCCGACCGGCGGAGCCGGGTTGGCCGCACCGGCCTTGATCTGGAGCTTGATAAGCCCCGTGACCTTCTTCTTCTTGGGAGGCATTGCTCTCTCCGGGTCCTAGTGAGAGTTTTCGCCGCCAATCCGGTCATCCGGATGGAGGCATACCGCACCACGATAACGGGTATCGGAGCGGGGCTAAAAACCGAGCAGGTCAGACCGCCCTCACGGGGCGATCTGACCTGTCCGGAAGCTGAGTCTCAGAAGAGGTGGATCAGTTCTTCTGGATCTGGTCGAAGCTGAGCTCGACCGGGGTCTCGCGGCCGAAGATCTCGACGAGGCCCTTGACCTTCTTCGAGTCCGGGTTGATCTCGTTGATCGTCGCCTGCAGCGTCGCGAACGGGCCGTCGGTGACGGTGACCGAGTCGCCGACCTCGAAGTCCAGGACCTCGATGGTGCGCTTGACGGCGGGCGCCGGCAGGCCGGCCTCTTCCGCGGCGGCCTTGGCGGCCTTCTCCTGCGCCTCCGGGGCGAGCATCTTGACGATCTCGTCCAGGGTCAGCGGGTACGGGTCGTACGCGTTGCCGACGAAGCCGGTGACGCCAGGCGTGTTGCGGACGACGCCCCAGGACTCGTTCGTCAGATCCATGCGGACGAGAACGTAACCGGGCAGCTTGTTCTGCCGGACGTTCTTGCGCTCGCCGTTCTTGATCTGGACGATCTCTTCCTCGGGCACCTCGGCCTGGTAGATGAACTCCTCGACGTTCAGCGAGACGGCGCGCTGCTCCAGGTTGGCCTTCACGCGCTTCTCGTAGCCCGCGTAGGTGTGGATCACGTACCACTCGCCGGGGAGCAGGCGGAGCTCCTGGCGCAGGGCCTCGACGGGGTCGACGGGCTCGGCGGGGGCGGCCTCCTCGGCCTCTCCCTCGGCGGTCTCCGCCTCTTCCTCGGTGGTCTCTTCCTCGGCGGTCTCGACCTCGGCCTCGACATCGACCTCGACCTCGACGGCCTCGGCGTGGGCGGGCTCCGCGTCGCCGGCGTCGAGGTCGGCGGTCTCCACGTCAGGGGCCTCGGCGTAGAGGTCGGCCTCGTCCTCGACGTGCAGGGCGGCTTCCTCGGCAGCGATACCAGCCTTGGCGTCGGCGCGCTCGGCCTCGTCAGGGTCCACAGCGTCCGCCGCCTCGACGATGTCGAGCGCGTCCTCGACGGACTCGACGGAGTCGTGGCTCGCGTTCAGGTTCGGGTCAGACACGGTGGCTGCTTCTTCCTGGAATACAAAAGGTGGTGGAACATGCGAAAACGGGCGGCACCCATCAAGGCGCCGCCCTCCGCGGGGATCAGCCGAAGACGAACTTGATGGCTTCCTGGAATCCATAGTCAATCACGGTCACCAGACCGATCATGATGACGACGAAGACAATCACCACGGTGGTATACGTCGTGAGCTGGTTCCGAGTGGGCCAGACGACCTTGCGGAGTTCCGCGACGATCTGGCGGTAGAAGAGCGCGAGCCGACCCAGAGGGCCCTTCTTGCCGCGCTTGCCGCCCTTGCGGGCCTTCTTCTCTCGAGTGTCGTCCTCGGCGTCAGGCATGTCGATGGAGCCCAGGGCGTCCGTCACGTCTCTCACCTGAATCCGGGTCGTGGCCGTAGCCGCGCCCGGTTGCGCCGCACGGCGTTGCATCGAAGTACGTACCTGCGCACACGTCCGAGAAGGAGTGTGGAGCAGGGCCGGAGGGACTCGAACCCCCAACCGCTGGTTTTGGAGACCAGTGCTCTACCAATTGAGCTACGACCCTTTGCGTTCCCCAACCTACCGCATCCGGATGAGTGCACGGAGTGCTCACGCTCTGGAGCGATCGGCGAGGACCAACGACAGGTGAGTGTACGTGGTCCGGGCCCTGACGTCGAACAGAACCCATCGGGACGCCGTCCGGACGCCGTCCGAAGGCAGACCGGAGGACGGCCGGAGGCCGTCGAGATCATCATCCGGATGTGGTTCGTCCGGTACCTGAAACGGTGTGCGGGGCTCGGATGCCGTCTGGGACGATTGGCCGCATGACCTCTGCAACGCCTTCCTCCGAGCGCCGGGTGTCCGCCCGTATCGGCGCCATTTCCGAGTCCGCCACCCTCGCCATCGACTCCAAGGCCAAGGCGCTCAAGGCCGCCGGGCGCCCGGTGATCGGCTTCGCCGCGGGCGAGCCGGACTTCCCGACCCCGGACTACATCGTCGAGGCCGCGATCGAGGCCTGCCGCAACCCGAAGTACCACCGCTACACGCCGGCCGGCGGCCTGCCCGAGCTCAAGGCCGCGATCGCCGCGAAGACGCTGCGCGACTCCGGCTACGAGGTCGACGCGTCGCAGGTCCTGGTGACCAACGGCGGCAAGCAGGCGATCTACGAGGCGTTCGCGGCCATCCTCGACCCGGGCGACGAGGTCATCGTCCCGGCCCCGTACTGGACCACCTACCCGGAGTCCATCCGCCTCGCGGGCGGCGTCCCGGTCGAGGTCGTCGCCGACGAGACCACCGGCTACCGCGTGTCCGTCGAGCAGCTGGAGGCGGCGCGGACCGAGCGGACGAAGGTCGTCCTGTTCGTCTCCCCGTCCAACCCGACGGGCGCCGTGTACTCGGAGGCCGACGCCGAGGCGATCGGCCGCTGGGCCGCCGAGCACGGCCTGTGGGTCCTGACCGACGAGATCTACGAGCACCTCGTCTACGGCGACGCGAAGTTCGTCTCGCTCCCGGCGATCGTCCCCGAGCTGCGCGACAAGTGCATCGTGGTCAACGGCGTCGCCAAGACGTACGCGATGACCGGCTGGCGCGTGGGCTGGGTCATCGGCCCGCAGGACGTCATCAAGGCCGCGACCAACCTCCAGTCGCACGCCACGTCCAACGTCTCCAACGTGGCCCAGGTCGCGGCGCTCGCCGCCGTCTCCGGCGACCTGAGCGCCGTCCACGAGATGCGGACCGCCTTCGACCGCCGCCGCCAGACGATCGTGCGGATGCTGAACGAGATCGACGGCGTCTTCTGCCCGACCCCCGAGGGCGCGTTCTACGCGTACCCCTCCGTCAAGGAGCTCCTCGGCAAGGAGATCCGCGGCAAGCGCCCGCAGACCACCATCGAGCTGGCCGCCCTGATCCTGGACGAGACCGAGGTCGCGGTCGTCCCGGGCGAGGCCTTCGGCACCCCGGGCTACCTGCGCCTCTCGTACGCCCTGGGCGACGAGGACCTGGTGGAGGGCGTCTCCCGCATCCAGAAGCTCCTGGCCGAGGCCAAGGCCTAGAGCGGCCCGCAGCCAGACCCTGAGCGGCGCCTCCCCGAACGGGGAGCCGCCGCTCAGGCACATCCAGCCCCGCCGGCGTTTGAGGCGCGGGTCCGGGCAGCGCCCGGGTTCTTCAGCCCCGCCGGCGCTTGAGGCGCCTTTTCAGCCTCGCCGGCGTTTGAGGCGCGGGTCCGGGCAGCGCCCGGGAGGCCCCGCGCAGCGGCCCGCCTCCCCCGCCCCCGACCCCGCTCGCCCGTTCGGGCAAGCCCCCAATAGGTAAACCCCCTCCCGCCCAGCGCAGCGGTACGGCAGGATCACAAAATGGCGCACGCACGCGATCTCTCGCTCCTCCCCAAGGCCCACCTCCACCTGCACTTCACCGGCTCGATGCGCCCATCGACCCTGCTGGAGCTCGCCGACAAGTACGGCGTCCGCCTCCCCGACGCGCTGACCGCCGGCGAGCCCCCCCGGCTCCGCGCCACCGACGAGCGCGGCTGGTTCCGCTTCCAGCGGCTCTACGACGCCGCCCGGTCCTGCCTCCGCGAGCCCGACGACATCCGCCGCCTGGTCCGCGAGGCCGCGGAGGAAGACGTACGGGACGGCAGCGGCTGGCTGGAGATCCAGGTGGATCCCACCTCCTACGCCCCCCTGCTCGGCGGGATGATCCCGGCCGTCGAGATCATCCTGGACGCCGTCGACGCCGCCTCCCGCGAGACCGGCCTGGGGATGCGCGTCCTGATCGCCGCGAACCGCATGAGGCACCCCCTCGACGCCCGCACCCTCGCCCGCCTCGCCGTCCGCTACGCCGACCGCGGCATTGTCGGCTTCGGCCTCTCCAACGACGAGCGCCGCGGCATGGCCCGCGACTTCGACCGGGCCTTCGCGATCGCCCGCGAGGGCGGCCTGCTCGCCGCCCCGCACGGCGGCGAGCTCACCGGCCCCTCCTCCGTCCGCGACTGCCTCGACGACCTGCACGCCGCCCGCATCGGGCACGGCGTACGGGCCGCCGAAGACCCCCGGCTGCTGAAGCGGCTCGCCGACCGGCAGATCACCTGCGAGGTCTGCCCGGCCTCCAACGTCGCCCTCGGGGTGTACGAGCGGCCCGAGGACGTCCCGCTGCGCACGCTCTTCGAGGCCGGGGTGCCGATGGCGCTGGGCGCGGACGACCCGCTGCTGTTCGGGTCCCGGCTCGCGGCGCAGTACGAGATCGCGCGCCGCCACCACGCCTTCACGGACGCGGAACTCGCCGAGCTGGCGCGCCAGTCCGTCCGCGGTTCGGCCGCGCCTGAGGACGTACAGGCCAAGCTGCTGGCCGGGATCGACCACTGGCTGACGGGCTGATGGGCTGATCAGCGGCTGGTCAACGGCTGATCACCGGCTGATCACCGGGTCAGCCGCAGGTCGCCCTGGTGGCAGTCGGCCCGCACCCGGTCGCCGTCCGCGAAGCCGATCTCCAGGTGGGTGCGGCCGGTGGCGGGCACGGCGAACTCGGCCACGGTGGCCACGGTCTCGCCCAGGTGCCTCAGGAACGGGTGGTAGCCGAGGTCCTCGCCGACCTCGATGCGCCCCCACTCCCCCATGTCGAACGGCTCGTGCGGCTCGGCGGACTCGACGATGAGGCACTGGTCGGACCCGGTGGTGATCCGGGTGGATTCACCCTCGCTGTCGATCAGCCAGACGTCGAGCGGGGCCTCGGAGCGCTCGCCCTCGTAGACGTGCCAGGACGCCACGATGCTGCTGATCGCGCGTCCCACCAGCCGGGTGGGGTCCGTACCGGCGCCGTGCCGGGGACAGAGCATGGCGGCCGGGGCTCCTTCAGATGCTGACGCCGACCGTCACCGGCTCGTTGACCAGGGTGACGCCGAAAGCCGCGTGAACGCCCGCGACGACCTCGCGGGCCAGGGTGAGGAGGTCCTCGGTGGTGGCCTCGCCGCGGTTGGTGAGCGCGAGCGTGTGCTTGGTGGAGATGCGCGCGGGGCCGGTGCCGTAGCCCTTGGTGAATCCGGCCTTGTCGATCAGCCAGGCCGCGCTGGTCTTCGTACGCCCGTGGCCGGCCGGGTAGGCGGGCGGGGCGGTGTCGGGGCCGAGGCGGTCCTGGGCGCGGGCGAGGAAGGCGGCGTAGGCCTCGTCGCTCAGGATCGGGTTGTGGAAGAAGGAGCCGGCGGACCAGGTGTCGTGGTCGGCGGGGTCCAGCACCATGCCCTTGCCGGCGCGCAGCCGTAGCACGGTCGCGCTGGCGGTGGCGGCCGGGACCCGGTCGCCGGCCTCGACGCCGAGGGCGCGGGCGGTCTCGGGGTACTTGATCGGCGCGGACAGCCCGCCGGCGTCCTCCAGGGCGAAGCGGACGCGCAGGACGACGTACCGCTCGGGCTCGTGCTTGAAGAGGCTGTTGCGGTAGGTGAACGCGCACTCGGCGGCGGTGAGCGTGACCGTCTCGCGGCGCGTGCGGTCGTACGCGACGACCTCGGTGATGGTGTCGCGGACCTCCTGGCCGTACGCCCCGACGTTCTGGATCGGGGTGGCACCGGCGGAGCCGGGGATTCCGGCGAGGCATTCGATGCCGGCCAGGCCGGCCTCGACGGTACGGGCGACGGCCGCGCTCCAGTTCTCGCCCGCGGCGAGCTCCAGGGTGGTGCCGGTCAGGGTGAAGCCGGTGGTCGCGATGCGCAGGGCGGTTCCGTCGAAGCCCTGGTCGCCGATGACCAGGTTGCTGCCGCCGCCGATGACGAGCAGCGGGGTGCCGCTGTCGTCGGCGGCGCGGACGGCGGCGATCACCTCGGCGTCGGTGGTCGCGGTGACCAGCCGGGCGGCGGGGCCGCCGAGGCGGAAGGTGGTCAGCGGGGCGAGGGGGGCGTCGTGGAGTTCCTGCACGTGGACAAGAGTACGGTCCGTGCCCCCCGCATCCTTGCGGGGCCACGGACCGTACGCGGGTGAGGGGGCTCAGCGGCCCGCGCCCGCCTGCTGCTCGTCGAGGCGGCGCTGCGCCTCGGCCCAGGTGATGGGCAGCTCGGAGGCCGGGACGCTCCAGAAGGTGAAGGTGGATTCCTTCATGGAGGCGCTCGCGGCGCGGGAGCTGGAACGGTGCGGCTCGCTGCGGGCGAAGCGGTAGAGCGCCTCGCGGTCCTCCCAGGCGGAGACGGTGAGGAAGGTGCGGCTGAAGACGCGGGCCCGGAGGGCGACGCCGTGGGCGCCGGGAGCCTTGCGGACCTGGAGGATGATGCCGGGCGACTTGAGGAAGAACCTGAAGGCGCCGAGGAGGGTGGCGGTCTCGAAGCGGGAGGCCATGACGTAGACCTCGGCGCCGGTGGGGGCCTGGGTGGGCGTGGACCAGGGGATGTCGGGCATGGCGGGTACTCCTTCGGGGGGTGTGGGGCGCGGGGCGCGGGGCGCGGGGCGTGTAGCGCGCGGGTGGGGTCAGTTCGCGGGGACCTTGGCGGTGGTCTCGCCGACGCGTGGGGCGCGCTCGGCGGCGACGACCGGCGCGGACTTCGCCTTGCGGGGCAGCAGCAGGGCCAGCCCGGCGGCCACGGCGACCGCGCCGGCGCCTATCCACACGGCGGGGACGGTGCCGTCGACGAAGGCCTGCGGGCTCTCGTAGCCGCCCTGGGTGGAGAAGACGGAGGCCAGGATGGCGATTCCGAGGGCGCCGCCGACCTCGCGCAGGGCGCTGTTGGTACCGGAGGCCTTGCCCTGGTCGGCGGGGGCCACGGTGGACATCAGGGCGTGGGAGGCGGGGGCGAAGTACAGGCCCATGCCGATGCCGCTGAGGATCAGCGCGGGGAGCTGGTGGGTGTACGAGAGGTCGGCCTCCAGGGTCATGGCGTACCAGACGAGGCCTGCGGCCTGGTAGGCGAGACCGGCGGCGATGACGGGGCGGCTGCCGATGCGGTCGGCGAGGATGCCCGCGAGCGGGGAAATGATCATCGGCATTCCGGTCCAGGGCAGCAGCCGCAGTCCGGCCTCGGTGGGCGAGTAGCCGGCGACGCCCTGGAGGAACTGGCTGAGCAGGAAGATCGAGCCGAACATGCCGAGGAACATCAGCAGGCCGGCGAAGTTGATCCCGAGGAAGCCCCGGTTGCGGAAGAGGCGCATGGGGAGCATGGGGTTGGCGCTGGTGAAGCCGTGGTGGATGAACCCGCCGACGAGCGCGGAGCCGGCGATCAGGCCGGTCAGGACGGGGGCGCTGGTCCAGCCGTGGGCGTTGGCGTTGACCAGGGCGTAGACGATGCCGAAGAGGCCGCCGCTGATGAGGACGGTGCCCGGGATGTCGAGGCGGGCGTTCGGGGCGGTGGACTCGGTGAGGCGGAGTCGGGAGAGCGGGATCAGCGCGAGGCCGACCGGGACGTTGAGCCAGAAGATCCACTGCCAGGAGATGTACTCGGTGAGGCTGCCGCCGATGAGGGGGCCGCTGGCGACGGCGAGGCCGGAGACGGCTCCGTAGATCCCGAGCGCCATGCCGCGGCGGGCGGCGGGGACGGCGGCGGTGAGCAGGGTGAGGGTCAGCGGCATCATGACCGCGGCGCCGACGCCCTGGACGGCGCGGGCGGCGATGAGCTCGTCGATCCCGGGCGAGAGGGCGGCCGCGGCGGAGGCGGCGGTGAACAGGGCGAGGCCGCCGATGAAGAGCCTGCGGCGGCCGAAACGGTCCCCGAGGGCGGCGCCGAGCATGAGGAGGACGGCGAAGGTGAGGGTGTAGGCGTTCACCGTCCATTCGAGGTCTTCGAGCTTCCCGCCGAGGTCCTGGCGGATGGCGGGGAGGGCGGTGGTGACGACGAGGTTGTCGAGGGCGGCCATGAACCCGGCGGTCGCGGTGATGACAAGCGTCCAGAGCGCGGGGCCCCGGAGCCGGGTGTCGCTTGCGGTATGGGTGGTCATGGTCACGATTCCCCCTGCAGTCGTGGCGCGGGTGTGCGTGTGTCATTAGTGATTACTGACTAACTTTCTGGGGCAAGGTGCGGAGCGATCCCCGGAATCCCGCGCCGGCGCCTACCCCTACTCCTCGCGGACTTGCCACTCCTCGTGGACCTGCGCCTGCCGGCCCTGCTCGCCGACCTGCTCGCTGCTGGCGCACCGCCCGCCGCCGTGCCGGCCGCCCTGCCCGCCGCCCTGCCCGCTGCCCTGCCCGCTGCCCTGCTCCTGGCCGCGGGTGGAGGGGTAGCAGCCCTCCCAGATCCAGTGGCCCGGCGGGAAACCCAGGGCGGACAGGGTGTTGATGAGCATCCCGTGGGCCAGGAAGTTGGTGGTCACTTCGACATCGGCCCCGAGCGGTACGTGAATGGTGTCCCACAGATCCATCCAGCCGGCCCGCACCAGCTCGCCGAACTCCGGCTCCCCGGCGGCCTCGGCCGCGGCGACGGTCACATTCACCTGGAGCTGCATCTGGAGCTTGTCGGGGTGGTCGGCGATCAACTGCATGTACGCCTCCCCCATGGCGTGGAGCGCCTCGTCACCACTGCGCCCCTTGGCCGCCTCTTCGAAGACGACCCTGATGTCTTCCATGCAGCGCCTCGTGGCGGCCAGGAAGATCGCCTGCTTGTTCGGGAAGAGCCGGAAGAGGTACGGCTGCGAGACGCCGACACGCTTGGCGATCGCCTCGGTGGAGGTCCCGTAGTAGCCGCCGCGGGCAAACTCGTGCATCGCCGCGCGAATGACGCTCTCGCGCCGCTCTTCTGCGCTCATCCTTGCCATGCGGGCTAAGTTAGTGTCCAATCACTAACTCCGCAAGGGGAGGGGGCGCGGGGGCGGAGGTCCCGGGGCCGCCGGGGCGGATTGAGCGGGGGGTGGGGGTGCCGGGTTGAGCGGGGCGGGTTTCGACGGGCGGGGCGGGGTTTCGGGGGCGGGGTGCTGGTGGGACGGAATTGGACAGTGCTGGGGGCTTCCCGTCAGTCTCACTGTCCTTCCGGGGCGGGCCGGTCCCTCAAGGGCGCTCCCTTCGGTCGCGTCGCTTCGCGATGGCCTTCGGCCACCCTTGACCGACCGGCCCGCCCCGGAAAGACAAAGACTGTCGGGAAACCCCCAAAAGGACGGTCAGGGGGGAACCATTCCCACCGAGCGGGATCCAACCTCCTGGGCGGCCGCCCGGCCGCCCGGCATCCCCGCCCTGCGGGCGAAAAGCACCGGGACCTGCACCGAGCAGCATCCAGAACACCCAACCGGCACGTCAGGCGCCACAGATCGCTACCCGCCTTTCTCTCGGCTTAGCGTCCGCCGCCCGTCTGTGGCTGGGCATAAGCCGCCACTAATCGCTACGCGCTCCTCGCCGAGGGCGGCTGCGGGCATCTTGGGCTGAACATAGGCCGCCCACGGTCATTTGATGTCTCCAGGAGCACGCCTGCGACCTGTTTGTCCCATTTTGGCGGCCACAGTGGAGTCATTTGGCCTTCTCCCGGAGCGTGAGACCCAACGATCCGGCATCAGCCTCGGTTAGACAGGCCCCTGCGGCCTATGCCCAGCCCAAGACTCCCGCAGCCGCCCTCGGTGAGGAGCGCCCAGCGGTCGGTGGCGGCCATGCCACCCACAGACGCCCACAGCCTCCCTCGTCGGGCGACGCATGGCGATGGTGCCGGCCGGCGCCCACCCACAGACCCGCAGCCGCCGTCGATGGGGAAGCGGGTAGCGATATGGGGCGTCCCACCCACAGACGGGCCGCAGCCGCCGTCGGCGAGGAGCGCGTAGCGATCGATGGCGGCTTGTGCCCACCCACAGACGGGCCGCAGCCGCCCTCGGCGAGGAGCGCATAGCGATTAGTGGCGGCTTATGCCCAGCCACAGACGGCCGGCGGACGCTATGCCAGCAGAAGCGTGTAGCGATCTGACGCGCCTTACCGCTTCCTCAGGTGTTCTGGACGCTGTTCGGTGCAGGTTCCGGCGTCTTTTCCGCCCGCAGGGCGGGGATACCGGGCAGCCGGGCGCCCGGCCGGCTCGTTTACGGGTGCTCGGTGGGAATGGTTCCCCCCAGACCGTCCTTTTGGGGGTTTCCCGGCAGTCTTTGTCTTTCCGGGGCGGGCCGGTCGGTCAAGGGTGGCCGAAGGCCATCGCGAAGCGACGCGACCGAAGGGAGCGCCCTTGAGGGACCGGACCGAACCGGAAGGACAGTGAGACTGACGGGAAGCCCCCAGCACCGTCCAATTCCGTCCCACCAGCACCCCGCCCCCCAAACCCCGCCCCACCCGTCGAAGCCCGCCCCGCCCCGGCGCGCAGCGCCCACCCCCGCCCAGGCCCGCCAAACGGCCCTCAGGCCAGCTGGACGACCGCGCGGGACATGCCCAGGACCTTTTGGTCGGCGCTCTTGGCCGTCAGGTCCACGCGGACGCGGTTGTCGTCGAGCTTCACGGCCACCTTCGCCGAGACCTCGATCACCGCACCCCGCTCGTCGTTCGGAACCACGACCGGCTTGGTGAACCGCACGCCGTACTCCACCACCGCGCCCGGGTCGCCCACCCAGTCGGTGACCACCCGGATCGCCTCGGCCATGGTGAACATGCCGTGCGCGATCACGTCCGGCAGCCCGACCTCCTTGGCGAACTTCTCGTTCCAGTGGATCGGGTTGAAGTCGCCCGAGGCACCCGCGTACCGCACGAGCGTCGCGCGCGTCACCGGGAAGGACCCCGGCGGCAGCTCGGTGCCGACCTCGACATCGGCGTACTGGATCTGCGCAGTCATCTCAGGCCTCCTCGGGGGCGCGGGACACGAGCTTCGTCCACGCCGTCACCACGTGCTCACCGGACTCGTCGTGCACCTCGCCGCGGATGTCGATGACGTCGTTGCCCGCCAGCGACTTCACGGCCTCGATCGTGGAGGTCACCGAGAGGCGGTCACCGGCACGCACCGGGCGGGAGTACGCGAACTTCTGGTCGCCGTGTACGACCCGGCTGTAGTCGAGACCCAGCTGCGGGTCCTCGATGACCTGGCTCGCCGCCGCGAAAGTGATCGCGAACACAAAAGTCGGCGGGGCGATCACATCCTGGTGCCCGAACGCCTTGGCCGCCTCGGGGTCGGTGTAGACGGGATTGGCGTCACCCACCGCGACCGCGAATTCACGGATCTTCTCCCTGCCGACCTCGTACGGATCGGTGGGCGGGTAGCTCCGCCCCACGAAGGACTGGTCGAGCGCCATGGCTCACTACCTCCTGCTTGAAGGAACTGAAGGAACTGAAGGAACACGAAGACAAAGAAGACGGCCCCGGAAACGACACAAGGCCGCCCCCATTGAAGGGGACGGCCTCATGACGGTGCCTGTATTCGAGACTTCGCTGGGGTCAGCGGGTCTCGCGGTGCGCGGTGTGCGAGTTGCAGCGCGGGCAGTGCTTCTTCATCTCAAGACGGTCCGGGTCGTTACGCCGGTTCTTCTTGGTGATGTAGTTCCGCTCCTTGCACTCCACGCAGGCCAGCGTGATCTTCGGGCGGACGTCGGTGGCAGCCACGTGAGTGCTCCTTGGACGGACTATTGGACGGATGAACGCATAAAAGAGTAGCCGATCGGGAGACCGACCCCGCAATCGGCTACTGTGTGTAGCGGCGACCGGACTTGAACCGGTGACACAGCGATTATGAGCCGCTTGCTCTACCGACTGAGCTACGCCGCTTTGATGTGATCAGCTCCCCACCCGAGGGCGGGGAACCTCTCTCACCAGAGCCCCAATGCGGAATCGAACCGCAGACCTTCTCCTTACCATGGAGACGCTCTACCGACTGAGCTATTGGGGCGAGCGAGGAAGACATTACACGGTTGCGCGCCCATCGCCCAAATCCTTTGGGGGGACCGGGCTCCGAGGGGGTCCGCGCGTCATTCCCGATCAAGGCTCCGGCGCCCCACGGGCCCAATCCACCCCCATTTGTGACCGGGCTCACCACCAACCCCTCCATCACTAGTGGGCCCACGGGCGCGCACGCGCCACCCGGGGTACTCGCGAGCGCCGGGGCGCGCGTTGCACCACACCGGTACGACTATTGCGCTCTTCCGTGAAGCGGGCAGCCCCGCGCCCTAGGCTCTGAGCACGCTGCGTGATCTTGGGCCGCGGGGCGCGGCCACGGCCCAGGAACCGCCCGATCCACCGCAGGAGCGCGCGATGTCCGACAGCCAGCCGCAGCAGCCGTCCCACCCCCCGCACAGCGGTCGCGGCGGCGAGGACGGCGGCGACGGCCCCTCGCGCGGCCCCGCCGACCACCGCGCCGGGAACTCCGGGAACTTCCGCCCGGCCGGCAACGGGAGCGGCGGGAACAACGGGAACAACGGGAACAACGGGCGTAGCGGACAAGGACACAGCGGGTACCTCGCCGCCGTCGAGTCCACCACCCTGCTGCTCGCCGGGGCCCGCCTCACCGACGGCCGTACGGTCGACGTCCGGCTCAGCGGCGGCCGCATCCAGGCCGTCGGCACCGCGGGCAGCCTCCCCGCCCCCGCCCTCGCCCGTGTGGACCTCGGCGGCTACCTGCTGCTCCCCGCTCCGGCCGAGCCGCACGCCCACGGGGACACCGCCCTGACCGCCGACGGCGAGGGGCCGGTCTCGTACACCCCCGACGAGGTCCAGCGCCGGGCCACCGAGGCCGCCCTGCTCCAGCTCGGCCACGGCGCCACGGCCGTACGGTCCCACGTGCGGATCGGCGACATGCACGGCCTCGGCCCCATGGAGGCCGTGCTCCAGGCCCGCCGCTCGCTGCGCGGGCTCACCGACCTCACCGCCGTCGCCGTGCCCCGACTGCTCACCGGCGTGGCCGGCGCCGACGGGCTCGCGATGCTGCGCGACGCCGTCAAGATGGGCGCCTCCGTGATCGGCGGCTGTCCGGACCTGGACCCCGACCCGACCGGTTTCCTCGAAGCCGTCCTGGAACTCGCCGCCGAGCACGGCTGCCCCGTGGACCTGCATACGGACGGTGACGATCCGGCCCGCCTGGCCCGGCTCGCGGCGATGGCCGGCGGGCTCCGCCCCGGGGTGGCCATCGGCCCCTGCGGCGGCCTGGCCCGGCTCCCGCTGGACGCGGCGACCCGGGCCGCCGACCAGCTGGCCGCGGCCGGTGTACGGGTGACCTGCCTGCCCCAGGGCGACTGCGCGGCCCTGGAGCGCCACGGCCTGCGCACCGCGCCCGTACGGCTCCTGCGCGCCGCCGGGGTCCGGGTCGCCGCCGGCAGCGGGGCGCTGCGGGACGCCGGGAACCCGGTCGGCCGCGGGGACCCGCTCGAAGCCGCGTACCTGCTGGCCTCCCAGGGCGGGCTCCGCCCCGCCGAGGCGTACGCGTCGGTCAGCTCCGCCGCCCGCGAGGCCATGGGCCTGCCGGAGGTGCGGGTGGAGGCCGGCTTCCCGGCGGAGCTGCTCGCCGTCCGCGGGGACCGGATCGCGGCGGTGCTCTCCCTGGCGTACAGCCGGATCGTGATCCACCGGGGGCGGGTGGTAGCCCGGACGAGTGCCGTGCGGGAGTACTGCGACTCGGCCGTCGCGGTGGCCCTGGACCTGCCGCGGCAGGGCCGTACGGAGCCCGGACCCTGACCGTTCGCCCGCCGTTCGCGGGCGTGGGCGCGCGGCTCGTCGTACGGTCGGGGCATGCGCATCGTCATCGCGGGTGGACACGGTCAGATCGCGCGGCGGCTGGAGCGGTTGCTCTCCGCACGCGGGTACGAGGTCGCGGGCATCATCCGTGATCCGGCACAGGGCGACGACCTGAGGGAGGCGGGCGCCGAACCGGTGCTCTGCGATCTGGAATCGGCCTCGGTGGAGCATGTGGCGGGGATCCTGCAGGGGGCGGACGCGGCGGTGTTCGCGGCCGGCGCGGGCCCCGGCAGCGGCATCGAGCGCAAGGACAGCGTGGACCGGGCCGCGGCGGTGCTGTTCTCCGATGCCGCCGAACGGGCGCGCGTACGGCGCTTCCTGATCATCTCTTCGATGGGCGCGGACCCGTACCACGAGGGCGACGACGTCTTCGACTTCTATCTGCGGGCGAAGGGCGAGGCGGACGAGCACGTGCGGACGCGGCTGGGTCTGGAGTGGACGATCCTGCGGCCCGGTTCGCTGACGGACGACCCCGGCGGCGGTCTGGTCCGCCTGGAGGCGCAGACCGGCCCCGGGGCGGTGTCGCGGGAGGATGTGGCGGCGGTGCTGGCCGAGCTGCTCGAAACCCCGGCGACGGCGGGCCTGACGCTGGAGCTGGTCTCGGGCTCGATCCCGATCCCGGTGGCCGTGAAGGACGTGGCGGGCAACTGACCTGACCGGCGTTCAGGCCGGCCGGGGTCAGATGCCGGGGGTCAGAAGCTGGGGGTCAGAAGCCGAGGTCAGATGCCGGGTCAGAACTCGGCGCTCACCTTGTCGTCGGACCGCCCGACCGAGTCCTGCTGGTACTGGTCCTCGTACGCCTGCCGGATCCGCTCGATGCGCACGCCGCGGTCCTCGGCCTCCTTCTCGGGGTAGAGGAGCACCACCTCGTACGAGGTCTCGCGGACGGTCTTCCCGTCCTGGCCGCGCCACTGGCCTCGGCCGTCGTGGACGGTCAGTCCCTCGGGGAAGGCGGGGGTGATCTCGCGGTCCAGGAACCGCATGAACTCCCCCTCCCCGACCGGGGGCAGGCCGTCGAGGCGGTCGGTGCCGAAGTAGAGCCGGGTCTCCTGGTACGGCTGCCCGACATGGCTGTCCAGTGCCGCCCCCATCAGGGCCGGGATCCCGGCGCCGAGCAGGGCGAGGAGTACCCCGCCGCCGACCTTGCCACGCGTGTCCGAAGTCCATTTCACGCGGGGAGAACGACCGGAGGCCCCGATCGGTGCGGTCGGACCGGCCGATAGGGTCACACCGATTCGGCTGCAGGGGGCAGTCGTACGAGGTGCCGGGGTGGGGCATGGGCGACGGGGACTGGCGTATCGGCGAGGCGGAGGGCGGCCGGCTGGCCGCCCGGTGGTGGCAGTGGGCGCTGTCCGCGCCGGAGGACCGCAGCCCGGTCGGGGACGTCACGGGGATGCACGCCGACTGGCGGCAGCCGCGGGACCTCTGGTTCCTCGCGGGCACGTACGGCGGCCGGGTGGTACGGCGGTGCGCGATCCCCTCGGGCCGGCCGGTGTTCTTCCCGGTGCTCAACACGCAGCGCGTGGCCGTACCGCTCGTGACCAAGCCGTGGCGGCTGGAGGTGGAGCGGGCGGAGGCGTACCTGAACGGCTCGCCGCTGGAGTTGAGCGAGTTCTCCTCGAAGACGTTCCCGGTCCTGGGGATACCGCGCGTCGCGTGGGGTCTGTGGTGCGGCCTCGGCCCGCTGCCGGAGGGCCAGTTCGTCCTGGAGATCAAGGCAGCGGCGGCGGACAGCTTCTGGGTCGACACGACGTACCACCTGACGGTGGAATGACGACCGGGAGTCGTCGCCGGGCTGCCTGACGGGCCTCACGGGGTCTCCAGCCGCCTGCGCCACCACGGATCGCCGGGCGCGGCGTACGGATCGTTCAGGGTGCGGGCGAGGAAGCGCGCGTCGAGCGGTGCGAGTACGGCGCGCAGCTCCCGCCGGGCCCGGCGCGGGAGCACGGCGAGGAACTCCTCCAGGATCTGGCGGTGCTCGCCGATCCACGGGGGATCGCAGCAGGGATAGTCGCTGACGAACGACGGGTACATCACCCACGGGCCGCGCTCGTACACGAGCCGGCGCCAGTGGCGCAGCGCATGCCAGGCGGCTCCGGGCGCGTAGCGGTAGCGCTCGACGCGGGCGATGTCGGCCAGGGCCTTGCCCGAGATGCCGGGGATGACGGCGCGGCTGTCCCACCGGGACGGCGGGCGGGGCAGGTCCGATCTGACCTGCGAGGGGGCCTTACGCGGCATGGGCCTCACGGCATGCTGATCATGCGCCCAGCATGCCGTGACGGCCCCGCCCGCGCCCACCCGTTTTCCCAGGAGCGCCGAGCGCATGCGAGGAGACCCCCGCTACTGCGTTTCCGCAGTAACGGGGGTCTCACATCGCGTGGCGGCGCCAGGGTTCGAACCTGGGTAGGCTGAGCCGGCAGATTTACAGTCTGCTCCCTTTGGCCACTCGGGCACACCGCCAAGGGATGTCGCCGGTGAGGCCGCTTTGGGGCGGTGCTCGGTGGCAACGACGTAAACGATACCTGATGCCTGGGGGTGCTTCGCCACCTGATTGATCAGCGCTCCCGGCTGACGCGGTGGCTAGGCTTTGCCGAGCGGGCCGGGGATGTCCGGACGCGCCCTCCGGGGCACACCACAGCCGACTTCAAGGAGCCACAGCACATGGCCGACTCCAGTTTCGACATCGTCTCGAAGGTCGAGCGGCAGGAGGTCGACAACGCCCTCAACCAGGCCGCGAAGGAACTCTCGCAGCGCTACGACTTCAAGGGCACGGGCGCGTCGATCGCCTGGTCCGGCGAAAAGATCCTGATGGAGGCGAACTCCGAGGAGCGCGTCAAGGCCGTTCTCGACGTCTTCGAGACCAAGCTGGTCAAGCGCGGGATCTCGCTCAAGGCACTCGACGCCGGCGAGCCGCAGCTGTCCGGCAAGGAGTACAAGATCTTCGCCAGCATCGAGGAGGGCATCTCCCAGGAGAACGCCAAGAAGGTCGCGAAGATCATCCGGGACGAGGGTCCCAAGGGCATCAAGGCCCAGGTCCAGGGCGACGAGCTGCGCGTCACCTCGAAGAGCCGCGACGACCTCCAGGCCGTCCAGCAGCTCCTCAAGGGCAAGGACCTGGACTTCGCGATCCAGTTCGTGAACTACCGCTGATCAGGGCCTCTGACCTGCAAAAACGCTTCTAGGCGAGCTTGACAGGGCACAACGGGGGCACATCGCCGAGGACCGCCTCGACGGCTGCCCGCGTTGTGTCCTCGTCGCCCGGCCACAGGTGCGTGCGTGTACGTGTCGAGCGTGATCGACGGCTTTGCGAGGCCGAGCCGCTTCTGCACCGTCTTGAGGTTCTCTCGGTGCTTGATCAGCAGCGAGGCGTAGAAGTGCCGCAGGTCGTGCATGAACGTCCCGGCCGGCACGCGCAGCAGCTCAGGCTGCCTCCCCTCGGGCCGGCCCTTCCTGACCCACGCGGCGTGTGCTCGCTCGTGGGTCGCGACGAACTGCTTGTTCGCGTTGGCGATCATGCGCGCCCATACGTGAGCCCATCCGTCGCGGCGGATGGGCTCGCGGTGCTCGTTGAGGAAGAGCAGCCGGGCCTTTCTCGTGCGCGGCTTGCGCGGTCCGTACGGTCCTCGATCTCCGTCTCGGCCGCCGGATAGCGTTCAAGGTGAGCAGCGAGCGCGTCCACGGCCGCCTTGGCGAGCGGTACTGTGCGGTAACTCTCGTGCGTCTTGGGCTACCGAGGTAGGGCTCGCCCGTCTGGGGGGGGTGATCGCTTGCTGTCGCACACTGACCTCGCGACGCAGGAAGTCGACATGTTCCACTTCCAGCCCGAACGCCTCGCCCTGGCGCGGCCCGGGTCGCGCCGTCAACCACTGGTCGTCCCCCTCGGACCCAGCCAGGAGCGACACAGCAAGCGAAGGGGGGACTCAGAGGACGACTCCACCCCCTCACCCCTCTGTCTCACCCAGAGAGTCAGGGAAGGGTAGGAGAGGAAGCGGCCAACAGCGTCCCCCACGTCCCCGCCGTCCCCCTGCTATGACGGACCATGTCCGCACCGCGACCGGTCGCTGCCCCCTACGCGCGCGGGAAGCGGCTCAACGCAGGTCGAGCAGCATGACGTCGTGAAGGTCTGCGCCTTCCCAGGGCCGCGCCTCTCCGATCTTCCGGTACCCCCACGATCGGTACGCGGCCACGGCCGCCTTGCTGTCCGGGTGGACGTTGAGCAGGACCCGCCCGGCGTCGGTGCCGTCGAGCAGAGCCTCGTGCAGGCGGCGGGCGATGCCCTGCCCCCGCCATGGGGCACGCACGGCAAGTTCCATCAGACCGAATGTCCGCCGGCCGTCCTCTCGCCGCATGTCATCGGAAACGGGCTCGGTCAGTTGGTCCCACCAGCCCGTCTGCGGGCTGAGCGGGTAGCCGTAGGCCATGCCGACTGGCTCGCCGTCCGAGGTGGTCGCCAGGGCGCCGCGGAACGTGGCCTTACGGGTCTGGGAGCGGAAGCGGCGGAAGGTGGCTGCGACGTCCGTCTCCGTCTCGTTGTAGGGCGGCTCGGCGAACGCCTCGGCGTAGACCAGGCGGAACGCTTCCTCGGCCCTGGCGGCGGCCGGCCCGTCGAGCTGCTCGACGCTGGCCTGTGCTGGCTGACTCATCCGGCGGCCCTCTCACACGGTTTCGCGGATACGTGCCATGCATTCGCGGGCGGTTGGGCTGTCGACTACCCCGGCCGCCCGCTGGAAATCGTGCACCTTGCCCAGCAGCCGGGGCGAGGCGATGCCTCCCCAGGTATCCAGCACGCCGCCCACCTCGGCACACGCCTCGTCGACCTCCCCCGCGGCGAGGAGCACACCGGCGAGCTTGACGCGGTACGAGGCGCTGTTCCGGGCGAGCCCACCGCCAATGCCGCGCACGGCCGCCCGGAGGAACGGCACGGCGCGCTTGGGCTGATCTGCTCGTACGTACATGTCCGCCGTGGCGTAGTCGACCTCGAACGGACCCACGAACTTGGCCCAGTTGGGCACGTCTGTATCGGCATCCGCGCGCCCCTGGAAGCTGACGGCGCGGGACAGGGCGCGGCGTGCACCCGACAGGTCCCCGGCGTGCGTGGCGACATTGGTATCGCGGAGTGCGATCACGAGGTGCACCGTCGCACCTGCCCCTGCTTGGGTTGCGAGGCGGTAGCCGTTCTCGACGGCGCTCGCAGCCTCCCAGGACCGGCCGGCCTTGATCGCGAGGAGTACGAGCGTCTCCAGCACGGAGACCTGTAGCAGAGGGTCGTCGACGAGTTGCGCCGCGGCGAGGGCTTCCATGCAGGCGGCGCGGCCCTCCGCGATGCGTCCGCCGTCGTAGCCGTACCAGGCCCGGTGTCCGTGCAGCTCGGCGAGCATCGTCTGTAGCTCACGGCCCACGCCGGCGGTGTACGAGGCGCTGCTCAGGGCTCGCGTGATCCCCGCCTCGATGCGCTCGGCCTGCGTGCTCGCCGGCACGCTGCCCGCGGTGTGGTCTGTCTGGTAGAGCCCGTCGAGGCGCTCTCTCAACCGCCCGAGATCGGCCGTGCCGATGCGTGGGCCCGGCGCGGCGGGCAGCAGGGCAGCGGCAGCGAGGGCGCCCGCGTCTGCGACGAACGTTCTCCTCTTCACCTCTCCAGCGTCGCTGATCGGTGCCGCAACCGTCACGCGATGCCCAGGGACGTCGAACCCCATCTCGGCGAGGGGCATGCCGAACATGGCTTCAAGTACGGCTTGCTGGCCCGGGTGCGGCAGGGGCGGGGGCGTCTCGCTCTCCCACCGTCGCAGTTGGCGGACGCTCACCGCGGCGGCGATGCCGAGGCGGGCGGACTCCTGCCGGAACGCCTTGACGAACGTCTCCTGCGTGTGGCCGGCAGCCCGCCGTAACCGTGCCAGCCCGCCCGACTCCTGCCCCGTCATGCGTTTCCCCCTCGCAGCTGCGGGCCGTGCGCCCACCGTAGTGATCTGGCCGCGGACTCGGGCGCGGAAACGTCCGCCCAAACGTCCGGTGCCTGCTCGCCCATGACGCCCTCTCAAGCGGTGCACTGGTGACACACCGAACCACAACGCCCCTGAGCAGCGGGAGTGCGCATGCCCATGACCATTCGTGTGTACGACGTCAACGGCCGGACGGGAAAGGTCGTCCACGAGCGTGCCGAGGTGGTCGTCGGGCCCGGGGTCCGGGACAGCCCGCCCATGAACTCCCTCGCCTTCCCGCCCTGCCAGTGCACCCGCTGCCGGCCGAAGGGCGAAGCGTGATGAGCGAGTCCCTCACCGCTACACGGGACCGAGCCCGCTCGGCGAGGACGGATACCGGACCGGGCTGGAGTGGAACACCAACAGCCGAGCCCGCGCCCGAGCTGTCGGGGTCATCGCCGAGCACCGGGCCGAGCGGACCGAGGTCGTGCTCGAAGCGCACCTGCGCTTCGAGTGGGCCGCGCACGCGGTACGCGCCCCCGGACTGCTCGCCGCCGTGCAGGAGACGATCGGCGAGGCGGTCGCCGTCGAGAACACCTTTTTGATGATCAAGTGGCCCGGCCGTGAGTTCCGAGTGCCCTGGCACCAGGACGGCACCAACCGACGGATGCAGCTCGACCCCGCCCGTTCGGTCGCGGCGTGGCTCGCCATCACCGACGCGACAACCGCCAACGGCTGCTTGCAGGTCAACCCGGGCTCACACGCCAGCGGCTACCTCGGCAATGACCGCGAGGCGAGCAGCGCCCGTCGAGGCAGAGCACTCAGAGTGCAGGGCATGCCCAACGGACCACACGACCACGGCCTATGGCTGCCGCTCGATGCCGGGCAGGCATGCCTGATGGACGTCCGGCTCCTGCACCGCTCGGACAGCAATACGACCGCCGGTGCCCGGATCGGCCTGAACATCCGCTACGTCGCTCCCGGTGCCATCCGGTCGAGCGGCGTCCACAGCCCCAGCCTGTACCCGTTGACCGGGTCGAGCTGGTGATCACGCACCACCTGCAACGCACCATCGGCAACGAGAGGAGAACCACCGTGACCATCCTCGAAACCAGCGCTCCGCCGATCACCCGCGTCCGGGTGCTCACCGGCGAGGACGTCGACCCCGCCCGGCGCGGCAGCAAGCGCGTCGTGGCGTTCAGCGACTGCCGGTACTACTGCCCCGACACCGCGACCATCGAGCGGTGCATCGAGCACCTGCGTGCCAGCGACGAGCGGCTGCGCTCCCGCCCCGACGAGCAGATGCTCTGGGACTGGGAGTGCACGTACTTCGAGGCCGACCCGGACAACGAGAACGGCGGCGGGACGGTCCTGCTGGGCGTCGCCTGGTACGACCGCGCGTTCTTCGACGACCGTCGGGGCGCCTGGTTCGGCGCCATGCACACCCGCATCTACCTGGAGATCGGCGTCCCGTTCGAGAACGTGACGGTCGAGCACTGGCTCGCCCTCGACGCGGCCGAGTGGAAGCCTGAGGCGCCCGCGGCGTAACCGGCCAGTCTCCCTAAGCCCTCACCCCTCGCAGGACCTGCACCACCGGCGAGGGGTGAGGCGCGTCGCTCCTGAGAACTGTTTGGGCTGCATGAGGCGAGTGATCTAGCGCACCCGTGGAAACCCCAGAGGTCTGTCCGCAGAGCCCTTGGCCACGTGCATGGGTGGTCTTGTCAGTCGAGGGTTGCATTATGACCTGTCATGAACCTCGGAGAGCTCGCCTCGACCGCCTCGGCTGCGGTTGCCGGTTTCGGTATCCCCGCTGTGTACTTACAGGCCCGCGCCGCCCGCCGCGCAGCTGACAACGCCCTCGCCGCCGCTCAGGTTCAGGCGAGGGCTCAGCATGCTCACGCGCTGCGGACGACGGAGCGGGCCGCTGCCGCCGCTGCTCACGCTGCTGCGTATGGGCTGCTCGATGCCGGTCACGCGCTGCTTTCCGCGGCGCGGCACCGTGCGGCGCAATACCACCTCGAACCGTCTGACGGGCTGGAGGATCCCGTCCGTCACGCGGCTGAACAGGTGGACCAGGCCCGCCGTCGTCTCGGCGAGGCCGGCGCCGCCCTCGTTGCCACCGGACCCGAGCCGCTGCTCGCGACGTTCGGGGAAGTAGCCTCCATGACTAGGCCGTTCATGCGGGCCTGCATGTGGGTACGGCGCCCGTTGCGGCTTGCTCCGCCGCCGCAACCCGTACCGCTGGTACGGAGTACAGCAGAGGGCTCCGCCGAGCCCCTGCCGCGCCGGGTACCCCGGTCCACGCCGCCAGTCAACCAGCCGCCGTCAGGATCGGCGGATGATGTGGCCCGGCAGCCACCCGTCGCGGTGCTTCTAAGGCGGGTGCCTGAGGATCCCGAGGCCGGTCTACGTGCTGCCCTTGAGCGGCTCGATACCGCAACCGACGTTTTCGCGAATGCCATGCGGGCCTACTTCGCATCGGACCCGATCGAGAGCTGACAACTGGCTCGATCGGCCTCACTACCGAACTCCACGCCTTCAAGGCCACTGGCCTGAACTCTTAGGAATCGGACATAGGTTCTGACAAATCGCTGGCCCTGTGGCGGGGCAGGCTGCCTATGATCACTGCAAGGCGGGGTCGTAGCACAGAGGTAGTGCGCCTACACAGCATGGAGGAGGACGCCGGTTCGAATCCGGCCGCCCCGCCCCTTCAACGTTTGGGACCGTGGTTCATCCGCTTGCCGTAGAGAGAGCAGGCAGAGCGGCATCCCGCCGCCGCAGTCGTGTGGCGGCCAGCAAGGCACCGAGCGCGGTCCCGGTGACCATGAGCCCGCCCGCGAAAAAGGCCCCCCGTGGCGAAGCATCCACCAGCAGCGGCAGGAGCAGCATTCCGGCCGTTCCGCCCGTCCGGATCACCGTCTGATCGACGGACATCAGGCGCAGCCGTTCCGTCGGGGCGAACGCGCCGAGGTGCGCGCGCAGGGTGACGCTCGTAGCCGGCGTGACGCTGCCCGTCAGCAGGGACAGCAGCAGCAGCGCGGGCAGATCGAGCACCAGGCCCATGCAGGCCGTCGCCGCGCCCTGTACGGCCCACGCACCGCAATAGACGGTCAGCCAGCCGCCCGAGCGTCGGTTGCTCGCGAGAGGGTTACCGAGCAGCGCCCCGATGCCCATCGCCGCCGTGACGAGTCCGTACACCGCGGCGCCCGCCCCGTACCGGGTGGCGAGCAGGGCAGGCATACCGATGGCAGTCACAGCCGAGCAGTACAGGGCTACACCGTGCAGGCCGATCGCCAGCCCGACCCGCGGGTGCTCACGCAGCACTGGCCACGCTCGGACCGACGATCGCGCCCTGCCCCCAGGGCGCTCGACGGGAGGGCCAGCCGCGGTTGCGTTGCGGCGGGCCAGCCAGCGCAGCACCACGGCGGACACGCCGAACGTTGCGCCGTTCAGGGCGAAGAGCTGTACCTCGGAGACGAAGAGCAGCAGCAGACCGATGCTGGCCGGGCCCGCGATGCGGGCGATGCGGCCCGTGAGGTCGAGGAGACCAGTGATCTGCTGCACCCGCTCGGGCTCAACAAGATCGGGCACCAGCGCGCCGAGGTTGGGGTCGAAGAGTGCCCCGAGCGTGCCGAGGAGCAGCACACCGGCGAGCAGCAGCACGATGCCTCGCGCGTCCGGTGACCACAGGAACGGAAGCGCGACCGCGACCGCCGCCCGCGCCCCGTCGACCCATGCGAGTGCGCGGTACGAGGAAAAGCGCGAGACGAGCCGGCGGCCCAGAGTGCCGAGCACGATGTACGGAAGCGACTCGGCCACCGCGACCATGCCCATGAGCGAGGCCGAGCCCGTCGCGGCGTAGACGACCCACATGACCGCGAGGGCATAGAGGCGGTCCCCGAGGACGGAGAGGCTCTGTGCGAGCCACAGCACCAGTACGGGCCGCTGCCGAAGCAGCGTCAGGTAACCCAATGTGCCCTCCGGGGCGTGCCGCATCTGACCGGGAGCACAGTCCCTGCCGAACCGCCGCCCACCCTAGGCCCCTGCCACGCACGGGGCTCGGCGTTCTCGCAGACCTCGCACGAACGCGGGACAGGCCGTCCCGAGGGCACAGGCAGGGCACGAGGAGCGTGAAAATGCTGAGGAACACGACAACTACTAAATGTAGTTTTGGCAGGTCAACGGCACTGTATCCACGTAAGTGCAGGTCGGAGACTCGAATGGGCAGCGATCGGCGCGTCGTGCCGTGCCGCTGCCCGTCGGGGCGCGGAGGGTGTGTGCGGGGCGTGCGCGGCGCACGCCCCTTCGTGGGCCCCCTGTGGTCACTAGGCGTGGGTGGATGCGCCCCAGCACGCTGGGGTGGCATCCATCACCGTGTGGCAGGGGGTTCTCGCATGCCTGGGGCCGGCAGTTTCCGCGAAGACTTCGGGGCGTCCGTCGTCGTCGCGCTGGTGGCGCTGCCGCTCTGCGTGGGCGTCGCCGTCGCCTCGGGGGTGCCGGCCGAGCTGGGGATCGTCACCGGAGTGGCCGGCGGGCTGGTCACCGGGTGGTTCCGGGGGAGCTCGCTCCAGGTCAGCGGCCCGGCGGCCGGGCTCACGGTGCTCGTCTACGAGGCGGTGCGGGCGTACGGCCTGGCCGCGCTCGGGATCCTGGTGCTGGCTGCCGGGGCGGTGCAGCTGGGCATGGGTGTGCTGCGGCTCGGACGGTGGTTCCGGGCTATCTCCGTCGCCGTCGTGCAGGGGATGCTGGCCGGGATCGGGCTCGTGCTGATCGCCGGGCAGCTGTACGCGCTGGGCGGTGTCCCCGCGCCGGGGGACACCCTGGGGAAGCTCGGCGGGATGACCGCGCTCGGCGGGCAGGCCGACTGGGCCGCCGTGGCGCTGGGGGCCGGGACCGTGGCCGTCCTGGTGGCGTGGCCCCGGATGCCCGCCCGGCTGCGGCTCGTGCCGGGCGCGCTGGTCGGGGTGGCGGCCGCCACCGCCGCTGCCGCGCTGCTGGGGCTGCCGGTGGCGAAGGTCCGGGTCACGGGGGTGCTGGCGGCCGTATCCCTGCCCGCCTGGGGGGACTTCAGGGTGCTGGCCTCGGTCGGGGCCGTCGGTACCGTGGTCGCGCTCGCGCTGATCGCCTCCGCCGAGACGCTGTTCAGCGCGGCCGCCGTGGACCGGATGCACGACGGGGACCGCACCGACTACGACCGCGAACTCGTGGCCCAGGGCTTCGGCAACGCCGTCTGCGGGCTGCTGGGGGCGCTGCCGATGACCGCCGTGATCGTGCGCAGCGCCGCCAACGTGGAGGCGGGGGCGCGCACCCGCGCGGCCCGGATCCTGCACGGCGGCTGGCTGCTGCTGTTCGCCGTGGCACTCCCCCAGGCGCTGGAGGTGGTGCCGCTCGCCGCGCTCGCCGGGGTGCTGCTGCACGCCGGCTGGAAGCTGCTGCCGGCCGCCGCGGTGGCCTCCCTGTGGCGGACGCACCGGGGCGAGGCGGTGGTGCTGGTGGCGACGGCCGCCGCGATCGTGGCCACCAACCTCTTCGAGGGGGTCCTCGTCGGCCTGGGGCTGGCCGTCGCCAAGGCCGCGTGGGAGACCTCCCATGTGCACATCGAGGAGGTGTGGGAGGGCGAGGAGTTGTGCGTCCGGGTCGTGGGGAACGCGAGCTTCCTGCGGCTGCCCAAGCTGTTGGACGCCCTTGACGCGCTGCCCCACGGGCCGTCGGTGCGGCTCGACCTGAGCGGGTTGCGCCACCTCGACCACGCGTGTCTGACCGCGCTCGACGGGTGGGAGCGCAAGCGGACACCGCTGCCCGGCCGCGAGGGCGTCTCCTAGGCCCCCCTGTCGTCGAAGTCCCGCCCGAGCGAGGCCGGCCACCCGCCCGTCACCCGGCCCGGTTACCCTCCGCCCGTGGACAACGAGTTGAAGCGCACGCTGGGGGTCTTCGACGCCGTCGTCGTCGGACTGGGCGCGATGGTCGGGGCCGGTATCTTCGCCGCGCTCGCCCCGGCGGCAGGCGCGGCGGGACCGGCGGGGGGCGCGCTCCTCACGGCCCTCGGGCTGGCGGCCCTCGTGGCCTACTGCAACGCGCACTCCTCGGCGCGGCTGGCCGCCCGCTATCCGGCCTCCGGCGGGACCTACGTGTACGGGCGCGAACGGCTCGGGCCCTTCTGGGGGTATCTGGCGGGCTGGGGCTTCGTGGTCGGCAAGACGGCATCCTGCGCGGCGATGGCGCTCACAGTCGGGGCCTACGCCTGGCCCGGGCAGCAGCACGCGGTGGCCGTCGCGGCGGTGGTGGCGCTGACCGCCGCGAACTACGGCGGCATGCAGAAGTCCGCCCGGATCGCCCGGGTGATCGTGGCGGTGGTACTGGCCGTACTGGCCGGGGTCGTCGTGGCGTGCTTGTCCTCCGGCGCGGCCGATGCCGGGCGGCTGGACGGCGGGGCCCCCGGGGACTGGGCCGCCGGCGGGCTGCTACAGGCGGCCGGGCTGCTGTTCTTCGCCTTCGCGGGGTACGCCCGGATCACCACCCTGGGTGAGGAGGTGCGCGATCCGGAGCACACGATCCCGCGGGCGGTCCCGCTCGCCCTGGGGATCGCCCTGCTCGTGTACGCCGCCGTGGCGGTGGCGGCGCTGTCGGTGCTCGGCGCCGACGGTCTGGCGGGGTCCACGGCCCCGCTGGCCGACGCCGTGCGCGCGGCCGGATGGCCCGGACTGGCCCCCGTCGTCCGGGTGGGCGCGGCGCTGGCCGCGCTGGGCTCGCTGCTCGCCCTCGTCCTCGGGGTGTCGCGGACGGTACTGGCGATGGCCCGGGACGGCCATCTCCCGCGCGCGCTGGCCGCCGTACATCCCCGGTATCAGGTCCCGCACCACGCGGAGCTGGCCGTGGGGGCGGTGGTGGCGGCGCTCGCGGCCACCGGTGATCTGCGGGGCGCGATCGGCTTCTCCTCCTTCGGAGTGCTGGCCTACTACGCGATCGCGAACGCCTCCGCGTGGACTCTTGATTCAGCTGTCAAGGGTCGGGCCGTGGCAGCGGTCGGGCTGTCCGGCTGTGTGGTGCTCGCCTGCGCGCTGCCTGCCGCCTCGGCGATCGCGGGGGCGGCGGTACTCGCGCTCGGCGCGCTGGCCTACGGCATGCGCAAGCGGGTCACGCCCGGGGTATGAGGTCCTGCCGTACGAGGCCCTGTGGTACCAGGTCCTGCCATACGAGGTCCTGCCGTACGAACTCACGCCCCGGGGCCGATGACTGGCGTACTCCAGGTGCGGACTGCTGCGGTGGCTGCTGCGGCGACTGCTCTGTCTCGGTCATGTGTTCATGGTGAACGACCCCACTGACAATCGCCCTGACCTGCGCGAATCGGTCAGCCGCTCAGCGGGAGGCGAACGGCGCGTCCGTCCGGACGATTTCGCGGCCCAGCGGGAGCAGGGACAGCGGGACCATCTTGAAGTTAGCGATGCCGAAGGGGATCCCGATGATCGTGACGCAGAGGGCGATGCCGGTGACGATGTGGCTCAGGGCCAGCCACCAGCCGGCCAGGACGAGCCACAGGACGTTGCCGACACAAGAGGCGGCGCCCGCGTCGCGGCGCTCGACCGTGGTGTAGCCGAAGGGCCAGAGGGCGTACACCGCGATGCGGAAGGCGGCGATGCCGAAGGGGATGCCGATGATGGTGATGCAGAGGAGCACGCCCGCCAGGCAGTACCCCAGGAACAGCCAGACGCCGCTGAGTATGAGCCAAATGACGTTGAGGATTGTCTTCACTGCCTGTGGCCTGCCATCTGTTCGAGCCGGGCGATCCGCTCGGCCATCGGGGGGTGGGTCGAGAACATCCGCGACATGCCTTGGCCCGGCCGGAAGGGGTTCGCGATCATCATGTGGCTCGCGGCCTCCAGCCGGGGCTCCGGCGGCAGCGGGAGCTGCTTGGTGCCGGCGTCCAGCTTGCGCAGGGCCCTGGCCAGGGCGAGCGGGTCGCCCGTGAGCTGGGCGCCGGACGCGTCGGCCTCGTACTCGCGCGAGCGGCTGATCGCCAGCTGGATCACGGACGCCGCCAGCGGGCCCAAGATCATGATCATCAGCATACCGAAGAGGCCCGGACCCTCGTCGTCGCTCGACCGGCCGACCGGGATCAGCCAGGCGAAGTTCACCAGGAACATGATCACGGAGGCCAGTGCTCCGGCGACGGAGGAGATGAGGATGTCGCGGTTGTAGACGTGGCTGAGCTCATGGCCGATGACCCCGCGCAGCTCGCGCTCGTCGAGGATGCGCAGGATGCCCTCGGTGCAGCAGACCGCGGCGTTGCGCGGGTTGCGGCCGGTGGCGAACGCGTTGGGGGCCTCGGTCGGCGAGATGTAGAGCCGGGGCATGGGCTGGCGCGCGGACGTGGAGAGCTCGCGCACCATGCGGTAGAGCCCGGGGGCCTCGAACTCGCTGACGGGGCGCGCACGCATCGCGCGTAGAGCCAGCTTGTCGCTGTTCCAGTACGCGTAGGCGTTGGTCCCGAGGGCGATCAGGACGGCGATGACGAGGCCGCCCCGTCCGAAGAAGCTTCCGATGAGGATGATGAGTGCGGACAGCCCGCCGAGGAGTACGGCGGTCTTCAGCCCGTTGTGCCGGCGGTGCACGGTACGCCCTCCAAACGATGCGGCAGGGGGACCCCGTCCAGGATCTGAGGGTCTACGGTCCAGTGGACCCTCCCTTCCTGGTCAACGCCAGGTGAGAGCTGCTGGTTCCCCGGGCATGCCGGGGCCGCCGCCCCCGGGGCGGGGCGGCGGGGCGACGGCGGGCGTTGCTCCGTCCGGGTGCCTTACTGCGGGAACAGGCTGCCCGAGGCGAAGCGCAGGACCAGCTGCGGGGCGCCCGAGAGCACCACGGCGGTGACGGCCGTGAGCGCGATCGCCGCCGTGACCGGCAGCGGGACCCTCGTACGGGCGGCGGCGACCGCGGCCGCGCCCTCCTCGGGGCCGCGGAAGAGCAGCGCCGTCCAGCGCAGGTAGTAGTACAGGGCGATGACGACGTTGATCGCCATGATCACGGCCAGCCAGCCCAGACCCGCGTCGACCGCGGCCTGGATGACGATGACCTTGGCGAAGAGCCCGATGACGCCCGGCGGCAGTCCGGCCAGGCAGAGCAGGAAGAAGGCCAGCGAGAGGGCGGCCAGCGGGCGCTCGGCGTAGAGGCCGCGGTAGTCGCGGATCCGCTGCAGCGGCTTGGTACGGGCGACCAGCGCGGCCACGGCGAAGGCGCCGAGGTTCACGACGGCGTACATCAGCGCGTACGCGACGGTGGAGCCGATCTGGTCGCGCTCGCCGTACGCGGCGGCCGCGATCGGGACCAGCAGATAGCCGGCCTGGCCGACCGAGGACCAGGCGAGCAGCCGTACGGCGCCGTTCGCGCGGTCGGCGGACTGGCGCAGGGCGGCGGCGTTGCCGAGCGTCATGGTGAGCGCGGCGAGGACGGCGAGGGCCGGGCCCCAGATCTCGGAGTACGCCGGGAAGGCGATCACCGTGACGAGGATGAGGCCGGTGAAGCCGACGGCCTTGCCGATCACCGACAGGTAGCCGGCGATGGGCAGGGGCGCCCCGACGTACGTGTCCGGCACCCAGAAGTGGAAGGGGACGGCCGCGGTCTTGAAGGCGAAGCCGACGAGGGTAAGCGCCACGCCCGCCATCGCGAGGGTGTCGAGCTGCCCGGGGACGTCTTCGAGGCCGTCGGCGACCTGGGTGAGGTACAGGGAGCCGGTGGCGGCGTAGACGAAGCTGACGCCGAGCAGCGAGACGGCGGTGGCGGTGACGGAGGAGAGGAAGAACTTGAGGGCGGCCTCGGAGGAGAGCCGGTCGCCGCGGCGCATGCCGACGAGGGCGAAGGCGGGCAGCGAGGCCACTTCGAGGGCCACGATCAACGTGGCGAGGTCGCGGGAGGCGGGCAGCAGGGCCGCGCCGGCCGCCGAGGAGAGCAGCAGGAACCAGTACTCGCCGGCCGGCATGCGCGCGTCACGGACGGCGGTGACCGACAGCAGGGCGGTGACCAGGGCGCCGGCCAGCACCAGGAATTGGATGACCAGCGTGAAGTGGTCGGCGGTGTAGCTGCACGCGTCGGGGTCGCCGGGCAGGCAGAAGGTGGCCCGGTTCCCGGCGCGCAGCGGCAGGAGGAGGAGGGTCGCGGCGGCCAGGCCGGCCACGGAGAGCCAGCCCAGCAGGGGCTTGCGCTTCTCCGGTACGAAGAGGTCGGCGACCAGCACGACGAGGGCGACGGTGGCGGTGACGACCACGGGCGCGATGGCGAGCCAGTCGACGGACTGGACCAGGCTCGGGGTGTCGGCGGTAACGGCGGACAGGGCCGTCATGAGGTGCCTCCGGCGAGGAGCTTCTGGACGGCCGGGTTGGTGAGGCCGAGGAGGACCGCGGGCCACAGGCCGGCGAGGACGGTGAGGGCGACCAGCGGGGTCCAGGCGGCGAACTCGTAGTGCTGGATGTCCGCGAGGGCCACCGGGGCGGCGCTCTCGGCCTTGGGGTCGCCCATGCAGACGCGCCGTACGACGATCAGCAGGTAGGCGGCGGTGAGCAGGGCGCCGAAGCCGCCGATGGCCATGTACGTGAGGAACGCGGGCCGGGACAGGCCCTCGGCCGGGTCGAACGCGCCGAACAGGGCGAGCATCTCGCCCCAGAAGCCGGCCAGGCCGGGAAGGCCGAGCGAGGCGACGGCGGCGAACGCGAGGAACGCGCCGAAGCGGGGGGCGCGGCCGTAGAGGGCGGCGCCGGTGGCCCCGGCGAGGGTGTCGAGGTCTGCGGTGCCGTAGCGGTCCTTGAGGGCGCCGACCAGGAAGAAGAGGAGGCCGGTGATCAGGCCGTGGGCGATGTTGGCGAAGAGCGCGCCGTTGACGCCGGTGGGGGTCATGGTCGCGATGCCCAGGAGCACGAAGCCCATGTGGCCGACGGAGGAGTACGCGATGAGGCGCTTGAGGTCGCCCTTGTTGCCCTTCCGTGCGAGCGCGAGGCAGGCGAGGGACCCGTAGACGATGCCGATGGCGGCGAAGGCGCCCAGGTACGGGGCGAAGGTGCGCATGCCGTCGGGGGTGATCGGGAGCAGGATGCGGATGAACCCGTACGTGCCCATCTTCAGCAGGACGCCCGCGAGCAGTACGGAGCCGACGGTGGGCGCGGCGGTGTGGGCGTCCGGCAGCCAGCTGTGCAGCGGCCACATCGGGGTCTTCACGGCGAGGCCGATGCCGATGGCCAGGACGGCCAGGAGCTGGGTGGTGTACGTCAGTTCGCGGCCGTTGTCAGAGGCGAGTGCCACCATGTCGAATGTGCCGCTGTTCAGTCCGATCAGCAGCAGACCGAGCAGCATGACCACGGAGCCGAGGAGCGTGAAGAGGATGAACTTCCAGGCGGCGGCCTGCCGCTGAGCACCGCCCCAGCGGGCGATGAGGAAGTACATCGGGATGAGGACCATCTCGAAGGCGAGGAAGAACAGCAGCAGGTCGAGGACGGTGAAGGTCGCGAGGGTGCCGGATTCGAGGACGAGGAGCAGTGCGACGAAGGCCTTCGGGGAGGGGCCTGCGGGGAGCTTGAAGTAGCTGTAGACCGCGCAGAGGAAGAACAGCAGCGCGGTCATCAGGAGGAGGGGGAGCGAGATGCCGTCGATGCCGAGGTGGATCCGGACGTTCAGCGCCTGGATCCAGCTGATGTCCGTCGTCGCCTGGAAGCGGGACGGGGCGTCGTGGTCGAAGCCCAGGGTGAGGGCGATCGCCGCGGCGAGGATCACGCCGGTCACGGTCACGCCGTGGCGCAGCACGGCCTGTTGGGGGCTGCGGCCCTTGAGCCCGGGCGGGGCCGGCAGGAGGGCCGCGGCGGCGCCGAGGAGCGGCGCGGCCACGACGAACGCCAGAAGGAACTGCATCACGGACGGGCTGATATCAATCACGGCTGACTCACGGCTCACGATCCGGCGTTGACGTTGGCGAGGACGGCGGTGGCGATCGCCAGGACCACGGCGCCGGCGAGCAGGGCGCTCAGGTAGCTCTGCACGTTGCCGGTCTGGGCGCGGCGGACGAGGCCGCCGAGCAGCCGGGGGCCGAGGCCGGCGCCGCGGACGTACGTGTCCACGACCTCGCGGTCGAGGAAGCTGACGAGGACGGCCGCGGCCCGGACGGGGCGGACGAAGAGCCGGTCGTAGACGGCGTCGAGGTGGAAGCCGTCGGCCGCGTGGCGGTGCAGCGGGCCGAGGAGCGCGCGTCCGGGGTCGGGGGCGGGGCCGGCCGGGACGGCAGGGTGGTCGTGGGTGACCTCGGCGACCTCGGGGGTCTCGGCGGCGGACTCGGCGGCCGCCGTGGCCGCGGACTCGGCGGCCGCCACGGCGGCGGGCTGCGGGGCGCCCGCCGCGGTGCCGAGGCCGGTGACGGCCGCGGTGGGAACCGTGACCGTGGCCGCCCGGGCTGCCTGGACCACGGCGCGCTGCCAGAGGGCGTAGGTGAGCATCACGCCGATGACCGCCGCGCCGGTGCCGAGGACCGAGGTCAGCACGGTCGGGGTGAGCTCCCCGCCGTCGAACCAGTCGGCGAGCGGGCCCGCCGCGAGGCCGAAGGCGATCGACGGGACCGCGAGCACCCACAGCACGCCGGTCATGGCGAAGGGTTCCTTGCGGTGGTCGGGTGCGGCGACGCCCCGGCCGCGGAAGGCCATCAGCCACAGCCGGGTGGCGTAGGCGGCGGTGAGGAGGGCGGTCAGCACACCGGCGACCAGCACGAGCCAGCCGGCGGCGCTGGGCGCGAACTCGGAGTGGCCGCCGGCGGTGTGCTCGGCGGCGACGAGGACGGCTTCCTTGGAGAAGAAGCCGGCGAAGGGCGGGATCGCGGCGAGCGCGAGCAGCGCGATCGTCATCGTCCAGAAGGCGTCGGGGACGCGCTTGGACAGGCCGTCCATCCGGGACATGGCGGCCAGGGAGTTCGTACCGGCGGCGTGGATGATCACGCCCGCGCCGAGGAACAGGAGCGCCTTGAAGGCGCCGTGGGACATGAGGTGGAAGACGGCGGCGCCGCGGTCGCCGACGGCCAGGGCCCCGGTCATGTAGCCGAGCTGGCCGATCGTGGAGTAGGCGAGCACGCGCTTGATGTCGTCCTGGGCCAGGGCGGCGAGGGCCGAACCGACCATCGTGACGGCCGCCATGACGGCCATGACCATCAGTGCGGCCCCGGAGGCCGCGAAGACCGGAAGGAGGCGGGCGATGAAGTAGACACCGGCGGCGACCATCGTCGCGGCGTGGATCAGCGCGGAGACCGGGGTGGGGCCCGCCATGGCGTCGGGAAGCCAGGTGTGCAGCGGGAACTGCGCGGACTTGCCGGCGACTCCGGCGAGCAGGAGCAGCGCGATCAGCGTCGGGTGGTCGAGCCCGCCCGCGGCGACGGTGCCCAGGATCTTGGTGATCTGGAAGGAGCCGGCGTCCGTGGCGAGCGCGAACAGGCCGAACAGGAAGGGGACGTCGCCGAGCTTGGTGACGAGGAAGGCCTTCAGGGAGGCGGAGCGGGCCGCCTCGGTCTCCCAGTAGTGGCCGACGAGGAAGTACGAGCAGATGCCCATGATCTCCCAGCCGACCAGCAGCACCATCAGGTCGCCGGAGTAGACGACGAGCAGCATGGCGGAGGTGAACAGTGAGACCAGAGCGGCATACGACGGGTAGCGCGGGTCCTCGCGGAGGTACGCCGTCGAGTAGAGCTGGACACAGGTGGCGATGACGCCGACCAGGACGGCGACGAGCGCGGCGAAGCCGTCGATGTAGAGCGAGAGGTCGATCGGCACGGAGCCGGTCGGGGTCAGCTCGGTCGCGGTGACGATCGCCTTGCCGCCGCCTTGGCGGACGGCGACGAGCACGGCCAGGACGGCGGCGGCCAGCGTCGGCAGGATCGCCAGCGGCCGGACGAAGCCGGGGGCGGTGCGGCCGAGCAGCAGTCCCGCGACCGCGCCCAGGAAGGGCAGGAGCGGGACAAGGACGGCGAGGGTCGTGGTGCTCACGCGGCGACCTCCGGCCGTGCGGTGCTCTGGTCGGGCTCGTGGCCCTCGGCGGTGTCGCGCAGCTTGTCGACGTCCGAAGTGCCTCGGTTGCGGTACACCATCAGCACGATCGCGAGGCCGATGCCGATCTCGGCGGCGGCGATGGCGATGGTGAAGAGGGTGAGGGCCTGGCCGGCGTGCAGGGTGTCGCGCAGCCAGACGTCGAAGGCCACCAGGTTGAGGTTGACGGCGTTGAGCATCAGCTCGACGGACATCAGGACCAGGATGGCGTTGCGGCGGGCGAGTACTCCGTACAGGCCCGTGCAGAAGAGGAGCGCCGCGAGCACGGCGGGGTAGGCGAGGTGCATCAGCGCTGCCCCTTGCTGTCGTTTGCGGCGCGGGCAGCATGGGGGTCGGCCTGGGCGTCGTCCCTGCGGGACAGCACGATGGCGCCGATCAGGGCCGCGAGGAGGAGGACGGAGAGCGCCTCGAACGGCAGCACCCAGTACCGGAAGAGGATTTCGCCGGAGACCTGAGTGGAGCCCTGGGCGGGGCCGTCGAGGTCGATCCAGGTGGTGCGGAAGGCGTCGACGACGACCCAGACGAGCGCGGCGGCCGCGGCGGTGGCGACGCCGAGCGCGACCCAGCGGTTGTTGGAGTCGGCGTCCGGGGATCGGCCGATGGGGGCCTTGGTGAGCATCAGCCCGAAGAGGAGGAGGACGACCACGGAACCGAGGTAGATCAGGACCTGGACCCAGGCGATGAACTCGGCCGTCAGCAGCAGGTACTCGACGGCGATGCCGCCGAGCGCGACGACGAGCCAGAGGGCGGCGTGCACGAGCTGCTTGGTGTTGACGGTGATGGCGGCCGCGCCGAGGGTGGCGAGGCCGACGATGGCGAACGCGATCTCGACGCCGGTCGGGGAGAGGAAGCCGGGCCCCTGGGCGGCGGCCGCGAGGTGGGCGGTGAGCATCAGGCGGTGCCTCCGGCGGGGGCGTCGGGGGTGTCACTGCCGGGCGCGCCCGGGTCCGCGTCGGTGGCGCCGGCCTCGGTGGCGTTGGCGTCGGTGCCGCCGGCCTCGGTGGCGGTGGCGGCTGCTGCTGCGGCCGCTGCCGCAGCGGCTTCGGCCTTCTCCACGGCCTTGCGGGCCGCGGCGACTTCCTTCGGCTCCTCGGCGGCCGGGTCCAGGGCGGGCGGGGCCGGCACGGTCCACATCCACTCGCGCAGCTTGTCGCGCTCGTGGGTGAGTTCGTGGATGTCGGTCTCCGCGTACTCGAACTCCGGCGACCAGAAGAGGGCGTCGAAGGGGCACACCTCGATGCAGATGCCGCAGTACATGCAGAGGGAGAAGTCGATGGCGAAGCGGTCGAGGACGTTTCGGCTCCGCTCGCGGCCGCCGGGGGCGGCGGCCGGGACCGTCTCCTTGTGGGAGTCGATGTAGATGCACCAGTCGGGGCACTCGCGGGCGCACAGCATGCAGACCGTGCAGTTCTCCTCGAACAGGCCGATGACCCCGCGCGAGCGCGGCGGGAGCTGGGGCTGTACCTCGGGGTACTGGGCGGTGTGCGAGCGCTTCGTCATCGTGCGCAACGTGACGGCCAGGCCCTTGGCGAGGCCGGATCCGGGGATGGGCATTACTGGATCGCCACCTTCACGATGCCGGTGAGCGCGATCTGGGCGAGCGCGAGCGGGATGAGTGTGGTCCAGGCGAGCTTCTGGAGCTGGTCCTCGCGCAGCCGCGGGTAGCTGACGCGGAGCCAGATCACGACGAAGGCGAGGATCGCGGTCTTGAGCAGGGTCCAGACCCAGCCGAGGCCGTCGGCGCCGAAGGGGCCGTGCCAGCCGCCGAGGAAGAGGACGGTGGTGAGGGCGCAGAGGACGACGATGCCGGCGTACTCGGCGAGCAGGAACAGCGCGAAGCGCAGGCCGGTGTACTCGGTGTACGCGCCGAAGATGATCTCGGAGTCGGCGACGGGCATGTCGAACGGGGGCCGCTGGAGTTCGGCGAGGCCCGCGGTGAAGAAGACGAGGCCGCCGACGATCTGCCAGGGCAGCCACCACCACTCGAAGGCCTCGACGATCCCGGGGAGGGACACCGTGCCGGCGGCCATGGCGACCGAGGCGGCCGCGAGCAGCATGGGGAGCTCGTAGGCGAGCAGCTGCGCGGCGGTGCGGAGGCCGCCGAGCATGGAGAACTTGTTGGCGGAGGCCCAGCCGGCCATCAGCGAGCCGAGGACTCCGACGCCCATGACGGCGAGTACGAAGAACAGCCCGGCGTCGATGACCTGCCCGACCGCGCCCTTGCCGGGGCCGATGGGGACGGCGATGAGGACGAGAAGGTACGGGAGCAGGGCGACGGCCGGGGCGAGCTGGAAGATCCGCCGGTCGGCGTTGGCCGGGACGACGTCCTCCTTCTGCGCGAACTTGACTCCGTCGGCGACGAGCTGGGCCCAGCCGTGGAAGCCTCCGGCGTACATGGGGCCGAGGCGGCCCTGCATGTGGGCCATGACCTTGTGCTCCGTCTGTCCGACGACGAGCGGGAGCACGAGGAACACGGCGAAGACGACGATCAGTCGCAGGGCGACGTCGAGGACGTCGTTCACGCGTCGCCTCCGGTGTCGGGGGTGGGATCGGGGTCGGGGTCGGTGGCCGGTCCGCTGGCCGCCGGTCCGCTGGCCGCGGGTCCGCTGGCCGCGGGTTTGGCGGGCTCGGCGGGCTTGGGCGGTGGAGCGGGCTCCGGTTCCTCGAAGGCGGGCTTCGCGTGGTGCCAGGGCGCGTCCGCGCTGCGCGGCGCGGCGCGGGCGTGCCGCTCGGCTCCGCGGGGGTCGGCCTGGCCGGCCGAGCCGTCTGCCGCGGAGCGGGTACGCCGCGCCGGGGCCGGGGTTTCCGCCCCAGCGTCCGCCTCCGCCGACTCGGCACCGGCCGACGGCGCCGCCTGGCTCGCCGAGCCGTCCGCCACCGAGCGGCTACGCCGGGCCGGGGCCTCCGGGGCACCCGCCGCGTCGGGAGCACCGGACTCCAGAGCTTCGGAGTCCGCGGACGCCACAGGCGGGGTCGCCTGGCTCGCCGAGCCGTCGGCCACCGAGCGGCTACGCCGGGCCGGGGCCTCCGGGGCACCCGCCGCGTCGGGAGCACCGGACTCCAGAGCTTCGGAGTCCGCGGACGTCACAGGCGGGGTCGGCTGGCTCGCAGAGCCGTCGGCCACCGATTCGGAGTCTGCCGACGCCACAGGCGGGGTCGACTGGCTCGCCGAGCCGTCGGCCACCGAGCGGGTGCGGCGGGCCGGGCGGGCCGGGGCTTCGGAGTCCGCCGATGTCGCAGGCGGGGTCGGCTGGGTCGCGGAGCCGTCCGCGACCGAGCGGGTGCGGCGGGGTGGGGCGCCCTCGCGGGGGGTGCGGGCCGGGGCGGCGCCTGTGCGGGGGGTGCGGGTCGGGCGGGTGGGGGCCGGCGGGAGCTGGCCCTTCAGCGGGCCCCAGTCGTTGGGGTCCGGGACGCCCGGCGGGAGCATCTGGCGGCGCTTGGGCGCGTCCGGATCGTGGGCCTCGCCCGGCTCCTTGGCACCGGGCCAGGCCTTGGCGACGCGCGCGGCCAGCACGAAGTCCTTGCGCAGCGGGTGGCCCTCGAAGTTCTCGGGGAGCAGCAGGTGGACCAGGTGCGGGTGGTCCGTGAAGGTCACGCCGAACATCTCGAACGTCTCGCGCTCGTGCCATTCCGCGCCCGCGTAGATCGAGACGGCGGAGGGCAGCGAGGGTGCAGAGTGCGGGACCGTGGTCCGCAGCAGCAGCCGACGTACGCGGTGGTTCTCCAGCGAAACCACGTGCGCGCAGATCCGGAAGCCCACCCCGGGCTCGTCGACCGCGCTCAGCCAGTCGAAGTAGGTGCAGCCCAGCTTGTCGCGGGCGATCTCCAGCGAGGGGATCCAGGACCCGACGGGGACGTCGACCGTGAGGACGTCGTACGCGTACGAGCCCACGGCCTCCGCGCCGAACACGGTCGCGGCGGAGTCGGGAAGGGTGTCGTACAGGTTCATGCGCCGACCCCCGGAGCGGGCGGCGGCGGCGTGACCAGGCCGCTGGTGAGCTGCGCGACGGACGGACCGGCCGCGTAGCGGTCCGCCAGCGACTCGCGGGCGATCTTCTCCTGGAGCTTGAGGATGCCCTGGAGCAGCGCCTCGGGGCGCGGCGGGCAGCCCGGCACGTAGACGTCGACCGGAATGATCTGGTCCACGCCCTTGGTCACCGAGTACGAGTCCCAGTAGGGGCCGCCGCAGTTGGAGCAGGCGCCGAAGGAGATGACGTACTTCGGCTCCGGCATCTGCTCGTACAGGCGCTTGACGGCCGGGGCCATCTTGTCGGTGACGGTGCCCGAGACGATCATCAGGTCGGCCTGGCGCGGGCCGGGCGCGAACGGGATCACGCCGAGGCGGATGAAGTCGTGCCGCGCCATCGACGCGGCGATGAATTCGATCGCGCAGCAGGCGAGGCCGAAGTTGAAGACCCACAGGCTGTACCGGCGGCCCCAGTTCAGGACCACCTTCATGGGCTCCGGGGCCAGGCGGGAGAGGACTCCCAGCCTCTTGGGCTCGGGGAGCGGCTGCGTCTCGACCGGTGTCACGTCCATTCGAGGACGCCCTTCTTGTACGCGTAGAGCAGGCCGACGGCCAGGAAGCCCAGGAAGATGAACATCTCCACGAGCGTCGTGGCGCCATAGCCGGCGGCGGCGAACACCGTCGCCCACGGGAAGAGGAAGATCGAGTCGACGGCGAAGATGACGTAGAGGAAGGCGTAGACGTAGTAGCGGACCTGGGTGTGCGCCCAGCCCTCGCCGACCGGGTCCACTCCGCATTCGTACGTCAGGAGCTTCTCGCGCGTCGGGACCACGGGGCGCAGCAGGCGGCCGGCGCCGAAGGCCACGGCGACGAAGAGCACGCCGAGGACGGCGAGCAGGCCGACGACCGAATAACTCCGGAAGTAGTCCGCCGCGAGCACGTTCGCGGTCGAAACCGTCGCGTCTGGCACGTCCGCTCCTCGCTCCTCGGCCAATGTCGATGATCTGGTACGCACGGGAGTCTAGGGCCTGCCTCACACGGGGTGGGGTTATCCCCCGTTCACAGCACCCGGCCACCCCATGGCATCAGCGGGCCCTGCTTGGCAGGCTGTGCCGCATGACCGTGATCGATCAAGCCTCCGACCCTGACCGGCCGCCTCGGGTACGCCCGGCCCTCAACGCCGGGACCTGGAAAGAAATCGCGCACCTGCTGACCAATCTGCCGGCGGCGCTGATCGGCTTTGTTTACACACTCTTCATGGTAGTGACGGCGGGCGGTTTGTCCGTGACCGCGATCGGAATTCCGCTGCTCGCATGCGGTCTCTTCATGTCTCGCCAGCTGGGACGGCTGGAGCGCGCGCGGGCGCGGGCGCTGCTCGGCGTACGGGTGGACGAGCCGACTCCGCTGCCCGGTCCGCGGCGGGCCGGCGGGTTCTTCCCCTGGCTGTGGGCGGGGATCAAGGACCCGGTGGCGTGGCGGAGCGTGCTGTACGAGCTGGTGCGGCTGCCGTGGGGGGTGCTGACCTTCACCGTGGCGCTGACCGGGCTGTTCGTGCTGTGGCCGGTCCTGCCGTACGTGGCGCGCGGGCTGACGAACGTGGACCGGGCGATGGTACGGGGCCTGCTGTCCCCGTCGGACGAGCTGGAGCGGCGGATCGCGGAGCTGGAGTCCGACCGGGGGGTCGTCGTCGACACGGCGGCGGCGGATCTGCGGCGGATCGAGCGGGACCTGCACGACGGGGCGCAGGCGCGGCTGGTGGCGCTGGCGATGGGGCTGGGCCTGGCGAAGGAGAAGCTGCTGGAGGACCCGGAGGGGGCGGCGGCGATGGTGGACGAGGCGCACGGGGAGGTGAAGCTGGCCCTTCAGGAGCTGCGGGATCTGGCGCGGGGGATCCATCCGGCGGTGCTGACGGACCGGGGGCTGGACGCGGCGCTGTCTTCGGTGGCGTCGCGGTGTGTGGTGCCGGTGAAGGTGGCGGTGGATCTGCCGGCGCGGCCGGCGGCCGCGATCGAGGGGATCGCGTACTTCGTGGTCTCGGAGCTGTTGCAGAACGTCAGCAAGCACGCGGGGGCGCGGGGCGCGGGCGTGGAGGTGTGGCGGTCCGGGGCGCGGCTGCTGATCCGGGTGTCGGACGACGGGCGGGGCGGGGCGCGGGTGGACCGGGGGTCGGGGATGGCCGGGCTCGCGGAGCGGCTGGGGGCGGTGGACGGGGTGTTCCTGGTGGACTCGCCGGAGGGGGCGGGGACGGTGGTCACCGCCGAGTTGCCGTGGCGGGACCGGGGGATGTGACGCGGGCCGGGGCCCGTCCCTGCGGGCCGCTGGCGATCCGGCGGAGCCGGGGCCGGGACCCCTGCGGGGTTGCTGTCGATCCGGCGGGGCCGGGGTCAGCGGGACCCTGCCGATTGCTGCGGGCCGCTGCGCGATGCCGGTTGCTGCGCGATGGGGCGGGGGCGGCGGGGGCCAAGGCCGTGGAGCCCTGCGGGTCGGCTTCCTGGGGCGCCGCCCCAGACCCCGCGCCTCAAACGCCGGCGAGGCTGGATCGGGCCCCGCACGTCAAGCGCCGGCGGGGCTGGATGAGGCCTCGGGGCGCGGGCCCCGCGCCTCGAACGCCGGCCGGGCGGGCCGGGCGGGGCGGGGTGGGGTTAACCCCCGGGGGAGAGGCCGACTCGCCGGATGGTTCCGAAGGAGGGCCCGGGCCAGGGTTGAGGGGTAGCGGGATGACGGAAGGGTGGGTCGGGGTCATGGGGAACGGCAAGGGGATCGGGCGGGTGTTGCGGGCGCCCGTGGAGGCGCGGGCCTGGCGGGAGTTCGGGTACCTGATGCTCGGGCTGCCGCTGAGCACGCTGTACTTCTCGCTCGCCGTCACCGGGGTGAGTCTCGGCGCCGGGCTGCTCGTCACCTTCCTCGGGATTCCGGTGCTCGCCGGGGTGCTCGCCATGTGCCGCGGGTTCGGGCGGCTGGAGCGGGCCCGGGTGCGCGGGCTGCTGCGCGTGGAGGTCGCCGGTCCGGAGCCGATCCGGCCCCGCAAGCCCGGCGTGTTCGCCGCCATGGCGGCCGTGCTCAAGAGCGGGAGCGCCTGGCGGCACGCGCTGTACTCGGTGATCCACTTTCCGTGGGCGGTGTTCGCCTTCTCCCTGGCGCTGGTGTTCTGGGCGACCGGCTGGGCCTACCTCCTCTACCCCGTCTGGTTCTGGGTCTTCCCGGCCTACACGGATCAGCCCGGCCTCCAGCTCTTCCAGAACGACGACTACGCCTTCTACCTGGACTCGCCGGCCGAGATCGCCCTGACCTGCCTCGTCGGACTCGCCTTCACGCTCGCGACCCCGTGGGTGGTCCGCGCCCTCACCACCGTCGACCGCGTCCTCGTCGCCGGGCTGCTCGGGCCGTCCCGGCTCGCCCACCGCGTCAGCGAGCTGGAGACCGACCGGGGCGTGGTCGTGGACACCGCGGCCGCCGATCTGCGGCGCATCGAGCGGGACCTGCACGACGGGGCGCAGGCCCGGCTGGTGGCGCTGGCCATGGATCTGGGGCTGGCCAAGGAGAAGCTGGCCGGGGACCCGGAGGGGGCGGCGGCGATGGTGGACGAGGCGCACGGCGAGGTGAAGCTGGCCCTCCGGGAGCTGCGCGACCTGGCCCGCGGGATCCATCCGGCGGTGCTGACCGACCGCGGGCTCGACGCCGCGCTGTCCTCGGTGGCCTCGCGGTGCGCCGTGCCGGTACGGGTGGCGGTGGATCTCCCGGCCCGGCCGGCCGCTGCGATCGAGGGGATCGCGTACTTCACCGTTTCGGAGCTGCTGCAGAACGTCAGCAAGCACGCGCGGGCGCGCGGCGTGCGCGTCGATGTGTGGAAGTCCGGGGAGCGGCTGCTGATCCAGGTCGCCGACGACGGACGCGGCGGGGCGGGCGCCCGGGCGGGGAGCGGGCTGGCCGGGCTCGCGGAGCGTCTGGACGCCGTGGACGGGGTGCTGGTCGTGGACTCCCCCGAAGGCGTCGGTACGACCGTCACCGCCGAGCTCCCCTGGCGGGCGTAGGCGGGCGTAAGCCCCTGCGGGCGCAGGCGGGCGTAGCCCGTGCGGGCGCAGGCAGGCGTAGGCCCCCGCGGGCGCAGGCAGGCGTAGGCCCCTGCCGGCGCAGGGCGTAGCCCGTGCGGGCGTAGGTCCCTGACAGATCCGGACCGGCCCCGACCGGCCCCGCGGACAGAGCCGGACCCGGCCCCGCGCTCCCGAAATACCCGTTCGTACGCCACGCGTTGGTTCGAAACCGGCCGTGATCGAGCCTTGAGGCTGGGATGCTTGGCTGTGCCAGGGATACCGGACGCGTGTGGATGCGGGAGCTGCGAAGTCGTGGACGACAGGGTGCGTGTGGTCATCGCCGAGGATTCAGTGCTGCTGCGAGAGGGCCTGACCCGGCTGCTGACCGACCGGGGGCATGACGTCGTCGCGGGCGTCGGGGACGCGGAAGCCCTGATCAAGACGGTGGCCGAGCTGGCGGCGGAGGACGCGCTGCCGGATGTGGTGGTGGCCGACGTGCGGATGCCGCCGACCCACACCGACGAAGGCGTACGGGCCGCCGTCCGGCTGCGGCGCGACTACCCCGGGATAGGGGTGCTCGTGCTGTCGCAGTACGTGGAGGAGCAGTACGCCACCGAACTTCTGGCCGGTTCCAGCACCGGAGTGGGCTATCTGCTCAAGGACCGGGTGGCCGAGGTACGAGAGTTCCTCGACGCGGTGGTCCGGGTGGCCAAGGGCGGTACCGCCCTGGATCCGGAGGTCGTCGCCCAGCTGCTGGGCCGCAGCCGCAAGCAGGACGTCCTGGCCGGTCTGACCCCGCGCGAACGCGAGGTACTGGGCCTGATGGCCGAGGGCCGCACCAATTCGGCGGTGGCCAAGCAGCTGGTGGTGAGCGACGGGGCGGTGGAGAAGCACGTCAGCAATATCTTCATGAAGCTCGGTTTGTCCCCCAGTGTCGGGGACCACCGGCGCGTGCTGGCGGTTCTCACCTACCTGCGGTCGTGACCGGCTGACACACCCTGTCGGTCATGCAACACGGCACATGTTCGGACGAGCCGCCCGGAAGGGCGGTCCAGAATGCGGGCGACCTGAGGACTCACCCTCACCGACGTAGGGTGGGTCTTGGGAGCGAACGCCCGCCTCGAAGGAGGTCCAGTTCAGTGACCAGTCAGGTCAGTAGCCCAGCCGAACAGGCCGACGGAGCCGAGGGAGCCGACGGGACCGATGGGACCCTGGTCGGCGAGCAGCGGACGGTCGGGCATTCGGGTGGCAACGGACACGGCAAGGAGATCCGCCGTCTCGACCGGGTGATCATCCGCTTCGCGGGTGACTCGGGTGACGGCATGCAGTTGACGGGTGACAGGTTCACCTCGGAAACGGCGTCGTTCGGAAACGACCTCTCCACGCTGCCGAACTTCCCCGCCGAGATCCGCGCCCCTGCCGGGACGCTGCCGGGTGTGTCCTCGTTCCAGCTGCATTTCGCCGATCACGACATCCTGACGCCCGGCGATGCCCCGAATGTGCTGGTGGCGATGAATCCGGCGGCGCTGAAGGCGAACATCGCCGATGTGCCGCGCGGCGGCGAGATCATCGTCAATACGGACGAGTTCACCAAGCGCCCCATGGCGAAGGTCGGCTACGAGACCTCGCCGCTGGAGGACGGCTCGCTGGAGGCGTACAGCATCCACCCGGTCCCGCTGACCACGCTCACCGTGGAGGCGCTCAAGGACTTCGGCCTCTCGCGCAAGGAGGCCGAGCGCAGCAAGAACATGTTCGCGCTGGGCCTGCTGTCCTGGATGTACCACCGCCCCACCGACGGGACGGAGGCCTTCCTGCGGCAGAAGTTCGCGAAGAAGCCGCAGATCGCGGAGGCGAACGTGGCCGCGTTCCGGGCGGGCTGGAACTTCGGCGAGACCACCGAGGACTTCGCCGTCTCGTACGAGGTCAACCCCGCGACGCAGGCCTTCCCGCCCGGGATCTACCGCAACATCTCCGGGAACCTGGCCCTGTCCTACGGGCTGATCGCGGCGAGCCGGCAGGCCGACCTCCCGCTCTACCTGGGCTCGTACCCGATCACGCCGGCCTCCGACATCCTGCACGAGCTGAGCAAGCACAAGAACTTCGGCGTACGGACCTTCCAGGCGGAGGACGAGATCGCCGGCATCGGGGCGGCGCTGGGCGCGGCCTTCGGCGGCTCCCTCGCGGTGACCACCACCTCCGGGCCGGGCGTGGCGCTGAAGTCGGAGACGATCGGCCTCGCGGTCTCCCTGGAGCTGCCGCTGCTGATCGTGGACATCCAGCGCGGCGGCCCCTCCACGGGTCTGCCGACCAAGACGGAGCAGGCGGATCTGCTCCAGGCCATGTTCGGGCGCAACGGTGAGGCACCGGTCCCGATCGTGGCCCCGAGGACGCCGGCGGACTGCTTCGACGCGGCGCTCGACGCGGCCCGGATCGCCCTGACGTACCGGACTCCGGTGTTCCTGCTCTCCGACGGGTACCTCGCGAACGGCTCCGAGCCCTGGCGGATCCCGGACGTCGCGGACCTGCCCGACCTCAAGGTGCCGTTCGCGGCCGGACCGAACCACGAGCTGGCCGACGGCACCGAGGTCTTCTGGCCGTACAAGCGCGACCCGCAGACCCTGGCGCGGCCCTGGGCCGTCCCGGGCACCCCCGGTCTGGAGCACCGGATCGGCGGCATCGAGAAGCAGGACGGCACGGGCAACATCTCGTACGACCCGGCCAACCACGACCTCATGGTCCGCACCCGCCAGGCCAAGATCGACGGCATCGCCGTTCCGGACCTGCCGGTGGACGACCCGGACGGGGCCCGCACGCTCGTCATCGGGTGGGGCTCCACGTACGGACCGATCACCGCCGCCGTGCGCCGGCTGCGGAGCGCCGGAACCCCCATCGCGCAGGCCCACCTGCGCCACATCAACCCCTTCCCCGGGAATCTGGGCGAGGTCCTGAGGCGTTACGACAAGGTAGTGGTGCCGGAGATGAACCTTGGGCAGCTGGCCACCCTGATCCGGGCGAAGTACCTGGTCGACGCGCAGTCGTACAACCAGGTGAACGGAATGCCGTTCAAGGCCGAGCAGCTCGCCAAGGTTCTCAAGGAGGCCACCCATGACTGAGGCGCCCACCCTGTTGTCCTTGGTTCCCAAGGCCCAGGCCAAGCAGTCCATGAAGGACTTCAAGTCCGACCAGGAAGTGCGTTGGTGCCCCGGCTGCGGTGACTACGCGGTGCTCGCGGCCGTCCAGGGCTTCATGCCCGAGCTGGGGCTGGCGAAGGAGAACATCGTCTTCGTCTCCGGAATCGGCTGCTCCTCCCGCTTCCCCTATTACATGAACACGTACGGGATGCACTCCATCCACGGCCGCGCCCCGGCCATCGCGACGGGGCTCGCCACCTCGCGGCGCGATCTGTCGGTGTGGGTGGTGACCGGTGACGGCGACGCGCTGTCCATCGGCGGGAACCACCTGATCCACGCGCTGCGCCGCAACGTCAACCTCAAGATCCTGCTCTTCAACAACCGGATCTACGGTCTGACCAAGGGCCAGTACTCGCCCACCTCCGAACTCGGCAAGATCACCAAGTCGACCCCGATGGGCTCGCTGGACGCGCCCTTCAACCCGGTGTCGCTGGCCCTGGGCGCCGAGGCCTCGTTCGTGGCGCGCACGGTCGACTCCGACCGCAAGCACCTCACCGAGGTGCTGCGCGCGGCCGCCGACCACCAGGGCACGGCGCTCGTGGAGATCTACCAGAACTGCAACATCTTCAACGACGGCGCCTTCGAGGTGCTCAAGGACAAGGACCAGGCGCAGGAGGCCGTGATCCGGCTGGAGCACGGGCAGCCGATCCGCTTCGGCGCCGACGGCCACAAGGGCGTCGTCCGCGACCAGGACACCGGAGACCTTGAGGTGGTGGCCGTGACGCCGGAGAACGAGTCGCGGATCCTAGTCCACGACGCGAACGCCGCGTCCCCGACCACCGCCTTCGCGCTCTCCCGGCTGGCCGATCCCGACACCCTGCACCAGACCCCCATCGGGGTCTTCCGCAACGCCGAACGGCCGGTTTACGACACCCTGATGGCCGAGCAGCTCGACACGGCCGTCGACCAGCGCGGCAAGGGCGACCTCGCGACGCTGCTCGCCGGCAACGACACCTGGACGGTCATCGGCTGACCCGGCCCGCTTACCCGTCGCACCGGCCCGGATCCCCGCCAGGGGATCCGGGCCGCGCCGTCTCCACCCCGCGCGTCTACCCTGCGCGCCTACCCCGCGCGGGCCGCGTCGTAGGCGACCCGCGCCGCCTGGACGTCGGCCGTGCGCCGCTCGGTCCAGCGCGCCAGCGCCCACACCTGGTCGGCGGCCTCGCGCCCGAGCTCGGTCAGCGAGTAGTCCACCCTCGGCGGGATCACCGGCTTCGCGTCGCGCAGCAGGAATCCGTCGCGCTCCAGCGTCTGCAGGGTCTGGGCCAGCATCTTCTCGCTGACGCCGCCCACCTCCCGGCGCAGTTCGCTGAACCGGTACGAGCGCTCGTGGAGGCAGGCCAGGACCAGTACGCCCCAGCGGCTCGTGACGTGTTCCAGCACCCCTCGGGAGGGGCACATCGGGGCTTTCACCGTGACATCGACACTTACTTCCATACCAGTACCTTACTTTGAAGTGTGTACTTCCGGAAAGTTAGCGCTCTCCCTACGGTAGTGACATCACCCCGCACCACGAACCGCAGGAGCGCAGCATGAGCATCGTCGTCACCGGAGCCACCGGAGCCCTAGGCCGTCTCGTCGTCGACGAGCTGCTGAACCGGGTCCCCGCCGACCGCGTCGCCGTCGTCGTCCGGAACAAGGAGAAGGCCGCCGACCTGGCCGAGCGCGGCATCGACGTACGCATCGCCGATTACGGCGACGCGGCGAGCCTGGCCGGCGCCTTCCGGGCCGGCGACCGGGTCCTGCTGATCTCCGGCAACGAGGTCGGCCGGCGCGTCCCGCAGCACACCGCCGTGGTCGAGGCCGCGAAGGCCGCGGGCGTGGCGCAGCTGGCGTACACCGGCATCCTGGGCGGGCCCGAGGCGGACTTCGAGCTGGCGGCCGAGCACAAGGTCACCGAGCAGGCGATCCTCGACTCCGGGCTTTCGTACACCTTCCTGCGCAACGGCTGGTACCACGAGAACTACACCGGGCACCTGGGCGCCGTCCTGGAGCACGGGGCGGTCGTCGGCAGCGCGGGCGAGGGCCGGGTCGCCTCCGCGGCCAGGGCGGACTACGCGGCCGCGGCGGCGGCGGTGCTGACCGGCGAGGGCCACCTGAACCGGGTCTACGAGCTGTCCGGCGACACCGCCTGGAGCCTGTCGGAGTACGCCGCCGAGGTCGCGGCGCAGGCCGGCCGCGAGGTCGCGTACGCCGAGGTCCCGGCCGAGGCGCACCTGTCGATCCTGACGGGCGCCGGGGTCCCGGAGGGCTTCGCGGCGCTCCTCGTCGACGTGGACGCGGCGATCTCGCGCGGCCGGCTGGCCGACACGGGCGGCGACCTGGCCCGGCTCATCGGGCGTCCGACGACCCCGGTGTCCGAGGCGATCGCCGCCGCCCTGGCGTAGCGAACGGCGCCTCACGACGAGCGACGCGGCATCGACGGGCGGCGCGGACCGAGTCCGCGCCGCTCCGGTCGCACAAGACCTCGGCGATGTCATGAGTATCTCGTGTAAACGGGCATGACATCCGGCCCGCGCGGCGTTACCTTCGTGAGGTTGGCCGAATTTCGCACTGGAGGGCCCGTGAAGGCACAGACCGAGCAGCGCACGGGTTTGCTCTACGGATTCGGCGCCTACGGGATGTGGGGCCTGGTCCCCCTCTTCTGGCCGCTGCTCAAGCCCTCCGGAGCCGTCGAGATCCTGGCCCACCGCATGGTGTGGTCGCTGGCCGTGGTCGGCGTGGCGCTGCTCGCCCTGCGCCGCTGGGGCTGGATACGGGAACTGCTGCGCCAGCCGCGCAAGCTCGGCCTCACCGCGCTCGCCGCCTCGGTGATCAGCGTGAACTGGGGTCTGTACATCTGGGCCGTCAACAACGGCCAGGTGGTCGAGGCCAGCCTCGGCTACTTCATCAACCCGCTCGTCACCATCGCCATCGGCGTCCTGGTGCTGGGCGAGCGGTTGCGCCGCGCGCAGTGGGCGGCGGTCGGCATCGGCTTCGCCGCCGTGCTGGTGCTCGCCGTCGGGTACGGGCGGCCGCCGTGGATCTCGCTGGTCCTGGCCTTCTCCTTCGCCGCGTACGGGCTGATCAAGAAGAAGCTCAACATGGGCGGGCTGGAATCGCTGGCCGCCGAGACCGCCGTACTCTTCCCGCCCGCCCTCGCCTACCTGCTGTGGCTGGCCGCCCAGGGGCAGTCCACCTTCACCTCGCAGGGCCCGGGCCACTCGGCGCTGCTCGCCGCGACCGGGCTGGTCACCGCGATCCCGCTGGTCTGCTTCGGGGCCGCCGCGATCCGGGTCCCGCTGTCCACGCTCGGACTGCTCCAGTACATGGCGCCGGTGTTCCAGTTCGGGCTGGGCGTCCTCTACTTCCATGAGGCCATGCCGCCGGAGCGCTGGGCCGGGTTCTCCCTGGTCTGGGGCGCGCTCGCGCTGCTGACCTGGGACGCGCTGCGTACGGCCCGCCGGTCCCGGTCCTCGCTCGCGAGGATCCCGGCCGCCGCGGTCACTCCGGCGCGCGAGCCGGCGTAACACCGCACCCACCACCCTCACCACCCCCGCTACACCCACAACACCCGCAACACCCGCAACACCCGCAACACCCGCAACACCCACGATCCCCGCCGCGGAACTTCCGCGGCGGGGATCGTCCGTTTTCCGAACTCTCCTGTCCTGAATCAGGTCTTGACGGATAGTCACATTCTCACTGAACATCGGGCTCGCACTGACGTACCAAAGCTCACCCGCGCATTCCCGCACGTTCCGTTCACATCCCCAAACGGAATCCCCCAAACGGAATCCCGGAGCCCCCACATGAGCCTGTCCGTCTCCCGGCGTCTCGCCGCCGTGACCGCCTTCGCGGTCGCGGGGCTGTTCGCCTCCACCGCCCCCGCCGCGCTCGCCGCCCCCTCGGCTGCCGCCGCTGCGCCGACTCCGCCCGACATCCCGCTGGCCAACGTCAAGGCGCACCTGACGCAGCTCCAGTCCATAGCCACCGCCAACGGCGGCAACCGCGCCCACGGCAGGGCCGGCTACAAGGCCTCGATCGACTACGTGAAGGGCAAGCTGGACGCGGCCGGTTTCACCACCACGCTCCAGACCTTCACCACCAGCGGCGCCACCGGCTACAACCTGATCGCCGACTGGCCGGGCGGCGACCCGAACTCGGTCCTGATGGCGGGCGCGCACCTGGACTCGGTGTCCTCGGGAGCGGGCATCAACGACAACGGCTCCGGCAGCGCGGCCGTGCTCGAAACGGCCCTGGCCGTCTCCCGGGCCGGCCTCCAGCCCACGAAGCACCTGCGTTTCGGCTGGTGGGGCGCGGAGGAACTGGGCCTGATCGGCTCGAAGTACTACGTCAACAACCTGCCGGACACCGAGCGCGCGAAGTTCTCCGGGTACATGAACTTCGACATGATCGGCTCGCCGAACCCGGGCTACTTCGTCTACGACGACGACCCGACCATCGAGCAGACCTTCAAGAACTACTTCACGGGCCTCGGCGTCCCGACCGAGATCGAGACCGAAGGCGACGGACGCTCGGACCACGCCTCGTTCAAGAACGTGGGCATCCCGGTCGGCGGCCTGTTCACCGGCGCCAGCAACACGAAGTCGTCGGCGCAGGCGCAGAAGTGGGGCGGCACCGCCGGCCAGGCCTTCGACCGCTGCTACCACTCCTCCTGCGACAACACGGCGAACATCAACGACACCGCCCTGGACCGCAACTCCGACGCCATCGCCTACGCGATCTGGAACCTCGGTGCGGCCACCCCGGTCCCGCCGGGCCCGTCCTTCGAGAACACGGCGGACGTGAACATCCCGGACTCCCCCGGTGCCGCGGTGAACTCCCCGATCACGGTGTCCGGTGTCACGGGGAACGCCCCGGCCACCACCAAGGTGGACGTGAACATCGTCCACACCTACCGCGGTGACCTGGTGGTCGATCTGATCGCCCCCGACGGCAGCGTCTACAACCTGCACAACCGCAGCGGCGGCAGCGCCGACAACCTCGTTCAGTCCTACACCGTCAACGCCTCCGCCGAGGTGGCCAACGGGATCTGGAAGCTCCAGGTCAAGGACGTGGCCGCGCAGGACGTCGGCTACATCAACAGCTGGAAGGTCACCTTCTAGGGCTGCCGGTCCTAGCCACGCGAAGCGGGCTGCGGGTCCTGTATGCGGGCCCGCAGCTCCTCGGCGACCGCCCCGATGTCCGCCAGGCCCATCTTCGCCGCCTCGACCAGATCGCCCAGGACCTCGGGCGAGGGCAGCTGCTTGGCCCCCGCCACCCGGAGGTACGAGCGGGTCGCGGCGGCCGCGTAGAACTCGTTCATCGGGGATTCCAGCGCCGGGCACACGGCGAGGGTGTGCAAAAACGCGGCGGCCCGCCACGCGGTGTCCGGGGCGGGCTGTTCGGGGACCAGAACGAGGTCGTTCTGGTGCCGGGCGACCGCGGCGGCCACCCCGGAGGGATCCCATACGGCGGGATCCGAGGGCAGATGGTGGGCCAAGGCGGTCCAGGCCCACTCCATGGTGATCTTCAATTGCCGAACCGCTCCTGGAAGTAGCCCCAGTGGTCGGCGAACTCCTCGATGCCGGACAGGAACGTCTTCCGGTCCTCGTCGAGTTCGCGTTCCGTGACCTCGGTGATCAACGCGGTGACCGTCGTCCCCAGCGCCGCCGCGCGCGCCTTCAGGCGTTCGTGGAACTCTTCTTCCAGGCGGATGGTGACGTGTCTCGACATGTGTTTCACGGTACAGCGGGGCAGCTGTACGGGGGACCGGAACGGCGGAAGGGTGGGCGGGGACACAGTCCCCGCCCACCCTTCAGGCGTGCCAGCCGAGTATCGCGGCTACTTGTCGGCGTTGGCCGTCTTCACCAGCGCGTCCTTGGTGACCGCGCCGACGTAGACCTTGCCGTCGTCCGTGATCAGGGCGTTGACCACGCGGGTCGAGAAGATCCGGCCCTCGCCGAAGGAGCCCTTGACCTTGTCCCCGAGCGAGTCGAGGAACTGCTTGGCCTCCTTGGGCGCGTTCTTGTCGCTCGCAGGGCCTTCGGCGTCCAAAAGGCCCTTGCCGGCACCGGTGTCGATGCGCGCGACCGCTGCCCAGCCCTCGCCGAGCACCTTCGACACGCCCTTGTCGTCGCCGCCGGTCAGGCCCTCCAGACCCGGGAAGGATTCCAGCGCCTTGAACTCCTTCCCGTGGTCCTTCTCGCCCGCCGCCTCCGCCGCGCCCTCGGTGACCTTCGCGCCCTTGGGCGGGGTGAAGGTGAAGGTGTCGGCGGCCGGCTTGGCGAAGTCCACCTTGGTGAAGCCCGCGTCCACGATCGGCTTGCCGCCCTGGCTGGACAGCACCTGCACGCGCAGCGGCACGCCGTTCTCGGCGTCCACGGCGATCTGGACCGAGCCGATCGTGGAGCCGCTCTGCTTGGGCTTCAGGACCAGCTGGTAGGCGTCCCGGCCGGCGACCTGCACGGTGTCGCCGACGGTGACGTCCGTGGTGGGGCCGGCGGCCTCCAGGACGTCCTGGGCCAGCTTCTGGGGCGTGGCGGGGAGCTCCTCGGCCGCCTTGCGGTCGCCCTTGCCGGCGTCGGCGTCCTTCTCGTGGAAGACCTCGTTCGACTTGCTGTCGTAGCCCCACACGTCGGCGCCGTTGTGGACGAGGGTGTACTCGTCCTTGCCGTCCAGGAAGGTGAGCTTCTGGCGGTCCTCGCCGTCGGCGGCGACGCGGAAGGTGTGCGTGCCGTTCGCCAGCTGGGCGACCTTGTCCTCGGGGTTGGCCGAACCTCCGGCGATACCCCCGCCGCCGAGCAGGCCGCTCGCCATGGTCGGCAGGCCCAGGTCGGTGCTGATCTTCGCGGTGCCGGACAGCTGCTCCACGTCCGAGGCCGCGATCTTCTCGATGAGCTGCTGCGCCGTCACCTTCGACAGCTCCGGCCCGCTGCCGGTGGCGAACGCCGGGATGGCGATGGTCGCCGCGGCGACGCCGAGCACCGCCACCGGTACGGCGTACCGTGCGGCCTTGCGGGTCTTCGAGTTCGTTGCCATCTGTATGCCCTGCCTCCGTAGATGCGTCACGTCCACCCCGCGGCGCCACTCTCACCCGATCCGGTGGGGATGTGCCTCTATCTGACCAAAGGTGAGGGGGGTCGGGCGTCACTCCCCGGAATCAACTCCGCGTACAACCCAGGGATGACACGACCGGGCCCCGCATCCCCCTACCCGTAGGGGGATGCGGGGCCCGGGCCCTGCCATGGTCGTACGGGGCGCTGCGCGGACGCCGCTAGCCGGCGCGGTGCACCACCGCGTCGCAGAGCTCCTCCAGCGCCGACTTCGCGAAGCACTCGGGCAGCGGCGCGAGCGTGGCCCGCGCCTCCTGCGCGTACCGGATCGTGTCGCGGCGGGCCCGCTCCAGCGCGGGGTGCACCCGCAGCCGGGCCAGCACGTCGGCGTGCAGGGCGTCGTCCGTCAGATCGCCGTCCAGGAGCCGTACGAGTTCCAGGTCGTCCGGGGACCCGTCGCGGGCCGCCATCTCGCGCAGCCGCAGCACGGGCAGCGTCGGGATGCCCTCGCGCAGGTCGGTGCCCGGGGTCTTGCCGGACTCGTGCGAGTCGGAGGCGATGTCGAGGACGTCGTCGGCGAGCTGGAAGGCGGTGCCGAGCCGCTCGCCGTACTGGGTCAGGATGTCCACGACCGACTCGTCGGCGCCGGCCATCAGCGCGCCGAAGCGGCCGGAGACCGCGATCAGCGAGCCGGTCTTGCCGGCGATGACGTCGAGGTAGTGCTCGACGGGGTCGCGCCCGTCGCGCGGGCCGGCCGTCTCCAGGATCTGACCGGTCACCAGCCGCTCGAAGGCCTCGGCCTGGATCCGTACGGCCTCCGGCCCGAGGTCCGCCAGGATGTGCGAGGCACGGGCGAAGAGGAAGTCACCCGTCAGGACGGCGACGGAGTTGCCCCAGCGGGCGTTGGCGCTGTCCACCCCGCGGCGCACGTCCGCCTCGTCCATGACGTCGTCGTGGTAGAGCGTCGCCAGATGGGTGAGCTCCACGACCACCGCGGACGGCACGATTCCGGGGGCGTAGGGATCACCGAAGCGCGACGCGAGCATCACCAGCAGCGGGCGGAAACGCTTGCCTCCGGCCCGCACCAGGTGCTGTGCGGCCTCGGTGATGAAGGGGACTTCGCTCTTGGTGGCTTCCAGCAGACCCGCCTCGACGGCGGCCAGTCCGGCCTGGACATCGGTTTCAAGAGCCTTGTCCCGCACGCTCAGTCCGAACGGCCCGACGACGGTCACGAGGGGTACTCCTGTCTGCTGACGATCACGCTGACGATCACATGGATTGTCGATGTGTCGCTGCCATCACTCAAGCCAGCGTATCCCGTCCGTTTTCGATCACGCAGAGCGCCTTCCCGGCCATGGTGACGTCCCCACGCGCGCAACGCCCGAAGCGCACCGGTATGTTCTTGAGAAACCGAAATTACCGGAGTATGCGTTTTCTCCAGAACTGCGACCGGCGCGGAGGAGCCGGACGCACCCCGTCCACCGAGGCGATCGGCGAGGGCTTCCGCATGATCATCCGTACCGAGTTCCCCTACGAGACCACGCGCGAGGATGTCCGGATTCCGATGCCCGGGGGCGTGGAACTGTACGCCCGGATCTGGCGCCCCGTCACGGACGAGCCGGTTCCGGCACTGCTGGAGTACCTCCCGTACCGGCTGACCGACGGGACCGCGCCGCGCGACTGGCAGCGCCACCCCTGGTACGCGGGGCACGGCTACGCGTCCGTACGGGTGGACGTGCGCGGCCACGGGTGCAGCGGGGGCGCGCCCGGCGACGCGTACGACGCGCGGGAACTCGCCGACGGCGTGGCGGTGGTGGAGTGGCTGGCGGCGCGGCCGTGGTGCACGGGGTCGGTGGGGATGTTCGGGATCTCCTGGGGCGGCTCCAACTCCCTGCGGATCGCCGCGCTGGCCCCGCGGGCGCTGAAGGCGGTGGTCACGGTCTGCTCGACGGACGACCCGTACGACAACGACGCGCACTACATGGGCGGCTCGGTGCTGGCCGTGGACGCGCACGCGTGGGCGGCGACGATGCTGGCCTTCGCCGCGCGGCCGCCGGACCCGCTGTTCGCCGGGGACGGCTGGCGGGAGCAGTGGCTGGCGCGGCTCGAATCGGTCGAACCCCTCATCCACACCTGGCTGTCGCACCAGACGCGGGACGACTACTGGAAGCACGGCAGCGTCTGCGAGGACTACGGGGCGATCGGCGCGGCCGTCCTGGCGGTGGGCGGCTGGCACGACCCGTACCGGGACACGGTGCTGCGGCTGGTGTCCCACCTGCCCTCCGACCGGGTGCGCGGCCTGATCGGGCCGTGGTCGCACCAGTACCCGGACCGGGGGCTTCCACCGGGTCCGGGGATCGGGTTCCTCCAGGAGACGCTGCGGTGGTGGGACCACTGGCTGAAGGGGGCGGACACCGGGGTGATGGGCGAGCCGCTGCTGCGGTCCTGGATCTCCGGGTCCCACCCGCCGGCGACGACGTACGAGGCGCTGCCGGGGCGGTGGGTCGGCGACGCGTCGTGGCCTTCGCCGGCGGTCACGCCCGTCACGTACGGGTTGCGGGGCGCGCCGGTGATCGTGGCGTCGCCGCAGCACACCGGGCTGGACGCGGGGCGGTTCTGCCCATTCGGCAACGACGCGGACCTGCCGCCGGACCAGCGGGAGGAGGACGCCAAGTCGGCGTGCTTCGAGTTCCCGGTGGAGGGCGGGAAGCCGGTGGAGGTCCTGGGACGGCCGCAGGTCACCCTCCGGCTGCGGATGGACGTCCCGTACGGCCAGGTGGCGGCCCGGCTGTGCGACGTGGCCCCCGACGGGTCCTCGACGCTGGTGACCCGGGGCGCCCTGAACCTCTCCGCCCGCATGGGCCGGGACAAGGCGGTGCCGTGGCCGGCGGGCGCGTACGAGGACGTGGCCTTCGAGCTGAACGGCATCGGCCACTCCTTCCCGCCGGGCCACCGGATCCGGCTGGCGCTGTCCTCGGCGTACTGGCCGTGGATCTGGCCGCGGGCCGGCTCGGAGGCGGGCTGGACGGTGGAACCGGCGGGCAGCGCGCTGACGCTCCCGGTCCGCGAGGCCGCCGCCGCTGCCGCCGCTGCCGCCGCCGCCGAGCCGGTCGTCGCCTTCGGGGCCCCCGAGCAGTCGGAGCCGCTCGGGGTGGTCCTCCCGGCCACGCTGGACGAGCCGCGTCCGGAACGGCTGGTCGTACGGGACGTCGCGCGCGGGACCTGGCGGCTGGAGGTGGACCCGCGCTACGGGGGGACGCGGGTGTATCCGGACGGGCTGGAGTTCAGCGAGGACGCGCTGGAGGTGTACGAGATCCAGGAGGCGGACCCCCTGTCGGCCCGGACCCGCTCCGACTGGCGCATCCGGCTGCACCGGCCGGACCTGGGGTGGGACACCCGGGTCGAGACCCGCTCGGAGATCGCCTGCGACGAGGGCGGCTTCCTGACGTCGAACGAGGTGATCTGCCGGGAGGGCGACGAGGTGCTCTTCCACCGCACGTGGGAACGCCGACTCCCACGCGCGGCGGGCTAGCCGCCCCCGCTGCGCGGAGCTGTGCCCCTCCCCACCCTTCCACCGTTCCCCGGGGGCTCTGCCCCCGGAAACCGGCGGTCAGCCGAAAAACCGCTCCAGGACCACGGCGATGCCGTCGTCCTCGTTGGACAGGGTGATCTCGTCCGCGACGGCCACCAGCTCACGGTGTGAGTTCGCCATCGCGACCCCACGGGCGGCCCACGCGAACATCGGGATGTCGTTCGGCATGTCGCCGAAGGCGATCGTCGCCGACCCCGCGACCCCCAGAACGGCGGCCGCCCGCGCCAGCCCGCCCGCCTTGTCGATGCCCAGCGGCTGCAGCTCCACCGTGTGCTCCCCCGCCATCGTCACGTTCACCAGGTCGCCCACGACGCAGCGCGCCACCCGCGTCAGCTCGTCGTCGTCCAGCTCCGGGTGCTGCAACAGCACCTTGTTGATCGGCGCGGCCCACAGATCGCACCGCCGCCCCACCCGGACCGTCGGCAGGTGCGGATGCCACATCCGGTAGCCCGGCCCTATCAGCATCTCCGCGTCCAACCCCTCCTGGTTGACCGCCGCGTAGACCTCGCCGATCTCCGCCTCGATCTTCCCCAGCGCCACCTCCGCCAGCTCCCGGTCCATCGACACGGAGTGCAGCAGTCGGCCGGCCGCCGCGTCGTACACCTGCGCGCCCTGCGCGCACACCGCGAGCCCCGTGTAGCCGAGGCCGTCGAGGACATGCCGTACCTGCGGGACCGGGCGGCCGGTCACGACGATGTGCTGGGCGCCGGCGGCGCGCGCCGTCGCGAGCGCCGCGTACGAGCGGGCCGAGACGGTGTCTCCGGCACGCAGCAGAGTCCCGTCCAGGTCAGTGGCGATCAAGGCATAGGGGAAGGAGGGGGAGGGGGAGGGGGCGAGGGCGGAAGTCACGGCGCCTAGGATACGGACCCTTTTGGACAAGTCCTATAAATAGCGCACCAATCCGGCCTCTCGCAGGCCACACCAGCCACTTGAGGCACTCAGGAGCCTAGCGACGCACCGCCATCAGGGCTCGGCATCGCAGCCGAAAGGACGAGATACGACCGGAACTGGCGATATCCGCCTGTTCGTGTCCGCCGAGGTGTGTTTCATCTCCGGTTGAGGGGCCCGAGCTTTCCCCCAGGATCCTGGGTAGCGTGTCCCGCACTGTGTCTACCGGCTACCCCGGACCGCATCGAAAGTGAGGCAGTACCCCATGCCCCAGCAGAGCCCCCTCGATGTCCCCGAGGGCGACCCGTTCGGCCCGCACAACCTCCCCTACGGCGTGTTCTCCACCTCCAGGGACCCGCGCCGGCGGATCGGCGTGCGCATCGGCGGGCACGTGCTCGACGCCGGGGCGGCCGCGGTCGCGCTCGGGTCCCCGTACGCCGGACTGCTCGGCCGGCCCTCCCTCAACCCGCTGCTGGCCGCCGGCCGCACCGCCTGGCACGACGTGCGCCGCGCGCTGACCGCCTGGGTCACCGACCCCGGCCACCGCCCGACCGTCGAGCCGCACCTGCTGCCGCTGGACGAGGTCGCGCTGCACCTCCCGTACGAGGTCGCCGACTACGTCGACTTCTACGCGAGCGAGCACCACGCCACCAACGTCGGCAGGATGTTCCGGCCGGACGGTGACGCGCTCACGCCCAACTGGAAGCACCTGCCCATCGGTTACCACGGCCGCTCCGGCACGATCGTCGTGTCCGGCACCGACGTCGTACGGCCCTCCGGGCAGCGCAAGGCCCCCACCGACCCGGCGCCCGTCTTCGGCCCGTCCGTCAAGCTCGACATCGAGGCCGAGGTCGGCTTCGTCGTCGGCACCCCCTCCGAGCTGGGCCGCCCGGTGCCGCTCGGCGAGTTCGAGGACCACGTCTTCGGCCTGTTCCTGCTCAACGACTGGTCCGCGCGCGACATCCAGGCCTGGGAGTACGTGCCGCTGGGCCCCTTCCTCGGCAAGTCCTTCGCGACCTCCGTCTCCGCCTGGGTCACCCCGCTGGAGGCCCTGGACGCGGCCCGGGTCGCCCCGCCCGCCCGGGACTTCCCGCTGCTGCCCTACCTCGACGACGCCGACAGCGACCGGCCCGGCGGCTTCGACCTGCACATCACCGTGTCCATCAACGGGCAGGAGGTGGCGCGGCCGCCGTTCGCCACCATGTACTGGACCGCCGCCCAGCAGCTGGCGCACATGACGGTCAACGGCGCCTCCCTGCGCACCGGAGACGTGTACGGCTCCGGCACCGTCAGCGGCCCCGAGACCGACCAGCGCGGTTCCCTGCTGGAGCTGACCTGGAACGGCCGCGACGCCATCGAACTCGCCGACGGCAAGCGCACCTTCCTGGAGGACGGCGACACCGTCACCATGACCGCCTGGGCGCCCGGCGCCAACGGCACCCGCGTGGGCCTCGGCGAGGTCACCGGCCGCATTGTGGGAACCCGCTAGTCCGGACGGGCCTCGGGACAACGCGCGCCGCCGGGGTGCCGGATCGCTCCGTCACCCCGGCCGCGGCGCGGGTCACGGGAGGGCGGCGCGTACGCCGCCCGGGCGGCCTGGCGGTGCCCACCGGCCCGGCGCGCCGCCCGGAACGGGCCCCGGGGGGAAGCTCGTCGGGCCGGCCTCCCCGATGTCGCCCAAGGAGCTCCCCGTATGGCCCCCCGCATGACCTCTCGAACGGCCTCTCGAATGGCCTCTCGTACCGGCATGACCGCCCTGGCCGCCCTCGCCGCCGCGACGGCCCTCGCCCTGCCCGCCGGGCCCGCCGGAGCCAGCCCAGGGCCGGGCGGGGGCCCGCCCGGTGCGTCCGCGGACCCGGCCGTCTGGGCGGACCTGACGCGGGCGACCCTCGCGAGCGGCCGCTACACCCGGGAGTCCGCGGCGGTCGACGCCGGCTACGTCCCCGACACGTACTGTGTGAGCGACCCGACGGGCAGCGGGGACCTGGGCTACCCGCACTTCAACCACGCCTACGACAACTCCCTCGACCCCGAGCGGCCCACCGCCCTGCTGTACGAGGACGACGCGTCGGGCCGCCGCAGGCTCGTCGCCCTGGAGTGGGTGGTCATGGACCGGGACGGGAAGCCCGAAACCGACGACGACCGCCCGAGCCTGTTCGGCCAGCCGTTCAAGGGGCCGATCCCGGGCCGCTTCAAGGGCCAGAAGGTGCACTACGCCCTGCACGTCTGGCTCTGGAAGCCCAATCCGGCGGGGATGTTCGCGACGTTCAACCCCGCGGTGCGCTGCCGCCCCGGCACCACCCGGCCCTGACCCCCGTTCGGAGGAGCGCCGGGTGCGGCGGTCGGGGCGCGCGGGGATGGTGGACGAAAGTCCACCGTCTCCGGGAGCCCCGATGTCCGCACGCCGTCTCAAGGCCGTCCTCACCGTCGCCGCCGCCGCGTCCATAGCCCTGGCCGCCCTGCCCCCGGCCGGGGCCGTCGACGGCCCGGCGCCCGACCCGGAGAACGGTCGGGCGATGCTCGACCTGGCGACGGCGTACCGGGTGACGGCGAAGTACGCGGACGAGAGTGCGGCCATCGTGGACGGCTACAAGCGCTCCGACGTCTGTCTGGCCAACCCGCGCGGCCCTGGCGCCATGGGCTACCACTACATGAACGCATCCCACTGGGGCTCGACCGACCCGACGAAGCCGGCGGCCCTGATCTACGGCCCGGAGAAGGGCCCCGGCGGCGGCCGCAAGCTCTACGCGGTCGAATGGATCGTCTCCGACCCCGACCAGAACCTGGCGACGGACACGGGCCGCCCCACGATGTTCGGCCTCCCCTTCGACGGCCCGATGCCGGGCCACGCCCCCGGCATGCCGATCCACTACGACCTCCACATGTGGGCCTACAAGGACAACCCGGCGGGCCTCTTCCACAACTGGAACACTGCCGTCGAATGCTCCGGGCCGCCCGCACACGGCTGAGGGCCCGACCCCGAACGGGGGCCGGACCCTCAGCCGTGCTGCGAACCGGTCAGCGGACGAAGGTGCTCGCCTGGCCCGCCAGGTCCAGGAAGTACTGCGGGGCCACGCCCAGGACCAGGGTCACCGCGACGCCCACCGCGATCGTCGTCATCGTCAGCGGCGAGGGGACGGCCACCGTCGGGCCGTCGGCCTTCGGCTCGCTGAAGAACATCAGCACGATCACCCGGATGTAGAAGAACGCGGCGATCGCGGACGAGATGACACCGACCACGACCAGCACCCCGGCGCCGCCCTCCGCCGCCGCCTTGAACACGGCGAACTTGCCCGCGAAGCCCGAGGTGAGCGGGATGCCGGCGAAAGCCAGCAGGAACACCGCGAAGACGGCCGCGGTGAGCGGCGAACGACGGCCCAGGCCCGCCCACTTGGACAAGTGCGTCGCCTCCCCGCCCGCGTCGCGCACCAGCGTGACCACCGCGAAGGCGCCGATCGTCACGAAGGAGTACGCGCCCAGGTAGAAGAGGACGGACTGGACTCCCTCCGCCGACGTCGCGATCACACCGGCCAGGATGAAGCCCGCGTGCGCGATCGAGGAGTAGGCCAGCAGACGCTTCACGTCGGTCTGGGTCACCGCGATCACCGCACCCGCCAGCATGGTCACGATCGCCACGCCCCACATCACCGGCCGCCAGTCCCAGCGCAGGCCCGGGAGGACGACGTAGAGCAGGCGGAGGAGGGCGCCGAACGCGGCGACCTTCGTCGCCGCCGCCATGAAGCCCGTGACCGGGGTCGGGGCGCCCTGGTAGACGTCCGGCGTCCACATGTGGAAGGGGACCGCGCCGACCTTGAACAGGAGGCCCATCAGGATCAGCGCCCCGCCGATCAGCAGCAGCGCGTCATTGCCCATGGTGTCGGCGAGTGCCGGGCTGACCGTCTGGACCGTGCCGTCCACCACGTCCGCGATCGCCGCGTACGAGACGGAGCCCGCGTAGCCGTAGACCAGCGCGATGCCGAAGAGCAGGAACGCCGAGGAGAAGGCGCCGAGCAGGAAGTACTTGACCGCGGCCTCCTGCGACATCAGCCGCTGGCGGCGGGCGACGGCGCAGAGCAGGTACAGCGGGAGGGAGAAGACCTCCAGGGCCACGAACAGCGTCAGCAGGTCGTTGGCCGCCGGGAAGATCAGCATCCCGGAGATCGCGAACATGGCCAGCGGGAAGACCTCGGTGGTCGTGAAGCCCGCCTTGATCGCGGCCTTCTCGCTCTCGCCGCCCGGTACGGACGCCGCCTGGGCGGCGAAGGAGTCCACCCGGTTGCCGTGCGCGGCCGGGTCGAGGCGCCGCTCCGCGAAGGTGAAGATCGCGACGATCGAGGCCAGCAGGATGGTGCCCTGGAGGAACAGCGCGGGGCCGTCCACGGCGACGGCGCCCATCGCGGCGACCTGCGCCTTGTCGCCCGCGTACCCGCCGGCGGCGAGGCCGACGACCGCCGCGAAGGCCGAGGCCAGCGCGGCGACGGCCAGGAAGACCTGCACGGAGTAGCGGAACCTGCGCGGTACGAACGCCTCGACGAGGATGCCGAGGATCGCCACGCCCACCACGATGAGCGTGGGCGCGAGCTGCGCGTACTCGATGTGCGGGGCCGGGATGCGGTCCACCGGAGCGGCGGCCGCCACAGTCAGCGGGCTCACTTCGCCGCCTCCCCATTCTTGGCTTCGACGGCCACCTCGGGCTTCGGGTCCGTCTGTTTCACATCCGACAGGGTCTGCTCGACCGCCGGGTTGACGATGTCGGTCAGCACCTTCGGGTAGACGCCCAGCCCGATCAGCAGGGCGATCAGCGGGGCGACCACCAGTACCTCGCGCAGGCGCAGGTCCGGCATCGCGCGGACCTCCTCCTTCACGGGGCCGGTCATGGTGCGCTGGTAGAGCACCAGCGTGTAGAGGGCGGCCAGCACGATCCCGAAGGTCGCGATGATTCCGGCGACCGGGTACCGGGCGAACGTGCCGACCAGGACCAGGAATTCACTGACGAAGGGCGCGAGGCCCGGCAGCGAGAGGGTGGCGAGGCCGCCGATCAGGAAGGTGCCGGCGAGCACCGGGGCCACCTTCTGCACACCGCCGTAGTCGGCGATGAGCCGCGAGCCGCGCCGCGAGATCAGGAAGCCGGCCACCAGCATCAGCGCCGCCGTCGAGAGCCCGTGGTTGACCATGTACAGCGTCGCGCCCGACTGTCCCTGGGAGGTCATCGCGAAGATGCCCAGGATGATGAAGCCGAAGTGCGAGATCGACGCGTACGCGATCAGCCGCTTGATGTCCCGCTGTCCGACGGCGACCAGCGCGCCGTAGACGATGCTGATCAGGGCCAGGACGAGGATCACGGGCGTGGCCCACTTGCTGGCGTCCGGGAACAGCCCGAGGCAGTAGCGGAGCATCGCGAAGGTGCCGACCTTGTCGACGACCGCGGTGATCAGCACGGCGACGGGGGCGGTGGACTCGCCCATCGCGTTCGGCAGCCAGGTGTGCAGCGGCCACAGCGGCGCCTTCACGGCGAAGGCGAAGAAGAAGCCGAGGAACAGCAGGCGCTCGGTGTTGGTCGCCATGTCGAGCGTGCCCGCGGCGCGGGCGGCGGCGATCTCCTGGAGGGAGAAGTTCCCCGCGACCACGTACAGGCCGATGACGGCGGCCAGCATGATCAGGCCGCCGGCCAGGTTGTAGAGGAGGAACTTGACCGCCGCGTACGAGCGCTGCGCGGCCGCGTTCTCATCCGAGCCCCCCGCCGCGGCAGCGGCTGATCGAGAGGAAGTGGCCCGGTCCCCGAAGCCGCCGATGAGGAAGTACATCGGGATGAGCATGGCTTCGAAGAAGATGTAGAAGAGGAAGAGGTCGGTGGCCTCGAAGGAGATGATCACCATCGCCTCGACCAGCAGGATCAGGGCGAAGAAGCCCTGCGTCGGCCGCCAGCGCTGGCTCTTGGTCTCCAACGGGTCGGCGTCGTGCCACCCGGCCAGAATGATGAACGGCATCAACACGGCGGTGAGCGCGATGAGCGCCACCGCGATCCCGTCCACCCCCAGCTCGTAGCGGACGCCGAAGTCGGCGATCCAGGCGTGGGATTCGGTCAGCTGGTAGCGGTCGCCGCCGGGCTCGAAGCGGACCGCGACGAGCACGGCCAGGGCCAGGGTCGCCAGCGAGAAGAGCAGCGCGAGCCACTTGGCGGCGGTCCTGCGGGCGGCCGGGACGGCCGCCGTCAGGATGGCTCCGACCGCGGGGACCGCGGCCGTCACCGTCAGAAGCGGGAAACTCATCTCACACCGCCCTCATCAGCAGGGTCGCGGCGATCAGGATCGCCGTCCCCCCGAACATCGAGACCGCGTAGCTGCGGGCGTAGCCGTTCTGCAGCTTGCGCAGCCGGCCCGACAGCCCGCCGACCGAGGCGGCCGTCCCGTTGACCACCCCGTCGACCAGGCTGTGGTCGACGTACACGAGCGAGCGGGTCAGGTGCTCCCCGCCGCGCACCAGCACGACGTGGTTGAAGTCGTCCTGGAGGAGGTCCCGCCGGGCCGCCCGGGTGAGGAGCGAGCCGCGCGGGGCGACGACCGGGACGGGCCTGCGGCCGTACATCCCCCAGGCGGTGCCGACGCCGATGACGAGGACCACCATGGTGGCCAGGGTCACCGTCTGCGCGCTGACCGGCGGGTGGCCGTGCGCGTAACCGGTGACGGGCTCCAGCCAGTTCAGGAACCGGTCGCCGATGCTGAAGAAGCCGCCGGCGAACACGGACCCGAAGGCCAGCACGATCATCGGGATGGTCATGGACTTCGGGGACTCGTGCGGGTGGGGAAGCTCGCCGGGGCGCGCTTCGACGCCGGGCTCGATACCGGGGGTCTTGTCCGGGTCCGGGGCCGGCTGCCAGCGCTTCTCGCCGAAGAAGGTGAGGAGCATGACGCGGGTCATGTAGAACGCGGTGATCGCCGCGCCCAGCAGGGCCACTCCGCCGAGGATCCAGCCCTCGGTGCCGCCCTTCGCGAAGGCCGCCTCGATGATCTTGTCCTTGGAGAAGAAGCCCGACAGACCCGGGAAGCCGATGATGGCCAGGTACCCGAGGCCGAAGGTGACGAAGGTGATGGGCATGTACTTCCGCAGGCCGCCGTACTTGCGCATGTCCACCTCGTCGTTCATCCCGTGCATCACGGAACCGGCGCCGAGGAAGAGGCCCGCCTTGAAGAAGCCGTGCGTCACCAGGTGCATGATCGCGAAGACGTAGCCGATCGGGCCGAGGCCGGCGGCGAGGATCATGTAACCGATCTGCGACATCGTCGACCCGGCGAGGGCCTTCTTGATGTCGTCCTTCGCGCAACCGACGATCGCACCGAAGAGGAGCGTGACCGCGCCCACGATGGTCACCACGAGCTGCGCGTCCGGCGCCCCGTTGAAGATCGCGCCCGAGCGGACGATCAGATACACGCCCGCCGTCACCATCGTCGCCGCGTGGATCAGGGCCGAGACCGGGGTCGGGCCCTCCATCGCGTCACCGAGCCAGGACTGCAGCGGCACCTGGGCCGACTTGCCGCAGGCGGCCAGCAGCAGCATCAGGCCGATGGCCGTCAGCTTGCCTTCCGACGTCTCGCCGACCGCGCCGAACACCGGCCCGAAGGTGAAGGTCCCGAAGGTGGTGAACATCAACATGATGGCGATCGACAGGCCCATGTCGCCGACCCGGTTGACCAGGAAGGCCTTCTTCGCGGCGGTGGCCGCGCTGGGCTTGTGCTGCCAGAAGCCGATGAGCAGGTACGAGGCGAGGCCGACGCCCTCCCACCCGACGTACAGCAGCAGGTAGTTGTCGGCGACGACCAGCAGGAGCATCGCCGCCAGGAACAGGTTCAGGTAGCCGAAGAAGCGGCGGCGGCGCTCGTCGTGCGCCATGTACCCGATCGAGTACATATGGATGAGCGTGCCCACCCCGGTGATCAGCAGGACGAAGGTCATCGACAGCTGGTCGAGCTGGAAGGCCACGTCGGCCTGGAAGCCCTCCACCGGGATCCAGCTGTACAGCCGCTGGTACATCGTCCGGTCATCGGCGCCGCGCCCGAGCATGTCGGCGAACAGGGCCGCCCCGATGCCGAAGGAGGCGGCGGCGAACAGGGTGCCGAGCCAGTGGCCGGCCTTGTCGAGGCGCCGGCCGCCGCACAGCAGCACCGCCGCCCCGAGCAGGGGCGCCGCTACCAGCAGCGCAATCAGATTCTCCACTGTGAGCGCCCCTTACAGCTTCATCAGGCTGGCGTCGTCGACCGAGGCCGAGTGGCGGGTACGGAACAACGACACGATGATCGCCAGGCCGACCACGACCTCCGCGGCGGCGACGACCATCGTGAAGAACGCGATGATCTGGCCGTCGAGGTTGCCGTGCATCCGGGAGAAGGCGACGAACGCGAGGTTGCAGGCGTTGAGCATCAGCTCGATGCACATGAACAGCACGATCGCGTTCTTCCGGATGAGCACCCCGGACGCCCCGATGGTGAACAGCAGGGCGGCCAGGTACAGGTAGTTGACCGGATTCAATTCGAGGCCTCCTCACGGCCGAGGCGCTCGGCCGACTGCTGCTCCAGCGCCTTCAGGTCGCTCAGCGCCTCGCTGGAGACGTCCCGGATCTGGCCGCGGGCGCGCAGCGTCTTGCTGACGGTCAGCTCGGAGGCGGTGCCGTCCGGCAGCAGGCCGGCGACATCCACCGCGTTGTGCCGGGCGTAGACACCGGGGGCGGGCAGCGGCGGGAGCTGCACGCCCTCGCGTACGCGCCGCTCGGCGAGTTCGCGCTGGGTGGCGGCCCGCTCGGTGCGCTCGCGGTGGGTGAGCACCATCGCGCCGACGGCCGCGGTGATCAGCAGCGCGCCGGTGAGCTCGAAGGCGAACACGTACTTGGTGAAGATCAGCGTGGCCAGGCCTTCCACGTGCCCGGCGGAGTTGATCCGGCCGAGCCCGGTGAAGTGGCCGAGCCCGGCGTGGCCGATGCCGGCGATCAGCAGGACGCCGAAGCCGAGCGCGCACAGCACGGCCATCCAGCGCTGGCCCTTGAGCGTCTCCTTGAGCGAGTCCGCCGCGGTGACGCCGACGAGCATGACGACGAAGAGGAACAGCATCATGATGGCGCCGGTGTAGACGATGACCTGGACGACGCCCAGGAAGTACGCCCCGTTGGCGAGGTAGAAGACCGCCAGGACGATCATCGTCCCGGCCAGGCTCAGCGCACTGTGCACGGCCTTCTTCATCAGGATCGTGGCCAGGGCGCCGACGACGGCGACGGTGGCGAGGATCCAGAACTGCACGGCCTCCCCGGTGGAGGTGACCGTGGCGGCGGCCGCGGCGATCGTGCTCACGCGCCCACCTCCTCAGGGTCTTCGGCGGGGGCATCCGCCGTCTCGCCCTTGGAGACGGCCACCTGGCGCTCCGTGCCGGGAGCCGCCCCGGTCACCAGCCCGCGGTAGTAGTCCTGCTCGTCCGTGCCCGGGTACATCGCGTGCGGCGCCTCGACCATGCCCTCGGTGAGACCGGCGAGCAGCTGCTCCTTGGTGTAGATGAGCGATTCGCGGCTGGAGTCGGCCAGTTCGAACTCGTTCGTCATCGTCAGCGCCCGGGTCGGGCACGCCTCGATGCACAGCCCGCACAGGATGCAGCGGGCGTAGTTGATCTGGTAGACCGCGCCGTACCGCTCACCCGGGGAGTAGCGCTCCTCCTCGGTGTTGTCCGCGCCTTCCACGTAGATGGCGTCGGCGGGACAGGCCCAGGCGCACAGCTCGCACCCGATGCACTTCTCCAGACCGTCCGGGTGCCGGTTGAGCTGGTGCCGGCCGTGGAAGCGCGGAGCGGTGGTCTTCTTCTGCTCCGGGTACTGCTCGGTGAGGCGCTTCTTGAACATGGCCTTGAAGGTCACGCCGAAGCCGGCCACCGGGTTCTGCCACTTTTCGTCAGACATGTCTCAACCCTCCTCCTCTCGGTCACTGTCAGTATTCGTCCCGCCACTGACAATCAGCTCCCGCTGGTGGCGAGGCCGCCTGCGCGGTACGGGTGCCAGCTCCTGGCCGGGCTTGGGCGGTACGGGGAATCCGCCCGCCAGCGGGTCGAAGGGCTCGCTCACCGCGGCCTGTCCGGCCTCCTCGGCGGCCGCCTTCTCCTTCTTGTCGCGGAAGAGGTCCGCGACGAAGGACAGCAGCAGGACGGCGATGACGCCGCCGCCGACGTAGAGCACGATCTGCTGGAAGTCGTAGTTCTCGTTCCGCAGCGCGCGGACGGTGGCGACCAGCATCAGCCAGACCAGGGAGACCGGGATGAGGACCTTCCAGCCGAGCTTCATCAGCTGGTCGTAGCGGACGCGGGGCAGCGTGCCGCGCAGCCAGATGAAGAAGAACAGCAGCAGCTGGACCTTGAGGACGAACCAGAGCATCGGCCACCAGCCGTGGTTCGCGCCTTCCCAGTACGTCGAGATCGGCGCCGGGGCCCGCCAGCCGCCGAGGAAGAGGGTGACCGAGACCGCCGAGACGGTGACCATGTTGACGTACTCGGCCAGCATGAACAGCGCGAACTTGATGGAGGAGTACTCGGTGTTGAAGCCGCCGACCAGGTCGCCCTCGGACTCCGGCATGTCGAAGGGGGCGCGGTTCGTCTCGCCGACCATGGTGACGACGTAGATGATGAAGGAGACCGGCAACAGGATGATGTACCAGCGGTCCGCCTGGGCCTCCACGATCGCCGAGGTCGACATCGACCCGGAGTAGAGGAAGACCGAGGCGAACGCGGCCCCCATCGCGATCTCGTACGAGATCATCTGCGCGCAGGAGCGCAGACCGCCGAGCAGCGGGTACGTCGAGCCCGATGACCAGCCCGCGAGGACGATGCCGTAGATGCCGACCGAGGCCACCGCGAGGATGTACAGCATCGCGATGGGCAGGTCGGTGAGCTGCATCGTGGTGCGCACGCCGAAGATCGAGACCTCGTCGCCGGGCGGGCCGAAGGGGATCACCGCGATGGCCATGAAGGCCGGGACCGCCGCGATGATCGGGGCCAGGACGTACACCACCTTGTCGGCCCGCTTGACGATGAGGTCTTCCTTCAGCATCAGCTTCACGCCGTCGGCGAGCGACTGGAGCATGCCCCAGGGGCCGTGCCGGTTGGGGCCGATGCGCAGTTGCATCCAGGCGACGACCTTGCGCTCCCACACGATGGAGAAGAGCACCGTCACCATCAGGAAGGCGAAGCAGAACACCGCCTTGACGACGACGAGCCACCAGGGGTCCGTGCCGAACAGGGACAGGTCCTCCGCAGCCAGCTGTACCGCGTTCACGCGCCCACCTCCGCAGTGGTGTCGCCCGCGCCGGCCGGGGTCGCCGGACCGATCCGTACGAGGGTGCCCGGGCGGGCGCCGGTGTCGGCGAGGACGCCCGATCCGGTGGAGTTCAGGGGGAGCCAGACCACCCGGTCGGGCATCTCGGTGATCCGGAGCGGGAGTTCCACGGATCCGGCCGGGCCGGTGACGGCGAGGACGTCGCCGTCCTTGACGCCCGTCTCGGCGGCCGTGGCGGCCGACAGCCGGGCGCTCGCCTCGTGGCGGGTGCCGGCGAGGGCGTCGTCGCCCTCCTGGAGACGTCCCTGGTCGAGGAGGAGCCGGTGCCCCGCGAGGACCGCCTCGCCCGCGCCGGGGCGGGGCACCGGCGCGGTGTCCGCGGACTGCTCGGACGCGCGCTCCCCGGCCCACGGGCCGAGCCCGTCGAGCTCCCGGCGTACGGCGTGTACGTCGGGCAGCGCGATCGGCCGGTCGGCGGCGTCGGCCAGCATGTGCAGGACGCGGTGGTCGGCCGGGGCGAGCCGGCGGGTCATCTGGTCGGGCTTGAGGGCCGCCTCGAACGGGCGGACCCTGCCCTCCCAGTTGATGAACGCGCCCGACTTCTCGGCCACCGCGGCGACCGGGAGGACCACGTCGGCGTGGTCGGTGACCTCGCCGGGCCGCAGTTCCAGGGAGACCACGAAGGCTTCCTGGAGGGCGAGCCGGGCGCGGGCCGGGTCCGGCAGGTCCGCGACCTCGACGCCCGCGACCAGCAGGGCGGAGAGCTCGCGCCCGGCGGCGGCCTCGATGATCTGGCCGGTGTCGCGGCCGTAGCGGTGCGGGAGTTCGTCCAGGCCCCAGGCGGTCGCGACCTCGTCGCGGGCCCGCGGATCGGTGGCCGGGCGGCCGCCGGGCAGCAGGGACGGCAGCGCGCCCGCCTCTACGGCGGCCCGCTCCCCGGCCCGGCGCGGGATCCACACGAGGGTGGCCCCGGTCGCGGTGGCGGCCCGTACGGCGGCGGTCAGCGCGCCGGGCACGCCCGCGAGGCGCTCCCCGACGACGATGACGGCGCCGGGCCGGCGCAGCGCGTCGGCGGCAGCGGCCCCGCCGGCCTCCAGGCCGGTCCGGGAGGCCAGTGCGTCGAGCCACTCGGGCTCGGTGCCGGGGGCGGCGGCCAGCAGGGTGCCGCCCGCCTTCTCCAGGCCGCGGGTGGCGAAGGGGGCGAGGGCGAAGGTCCGCTGCTTGTGTTTGCGGTGGGCCTTGCGCAGCCGCAGGAAGACCCCGGGGGCCTCCTCCTCGGCCTCGATGCCGGCGAGCAGCACGGCGGGGGCCGCCTCCAGGGAGGCGTAGGTGACCCCCTTGCCGTCGAGGTCCTTGCCCGTACCCGCGACGGTGGCGGCCAGGAACTCGGCCTCCTCCGCACTGTGGATCCGGGCCCGGAAGTCGATGTCGTTGGTGTCCAGCACCACCCGGGCGAACTTGGCGTACGCGTACGCGTCCTCGACGGTGAGCCGGCCGCCGGTCAGTACGCCCGCCCGGCCGCGCGCGGCGGCGAGCCCGGCGGCCGCGGCCTCCAGGGCCTCGGGCCAGCTCGCCGGGGCGAGGATCCCGTCGGCGCCGCGCACCAGCGGGGTGGTCAGGCGGTCGGGGCGCTGCGCATAGCGGAACGCGAAGCGGCCCTTGTCGCAGATCCACTCCTCGTTGACCTCGGGGTCCTCGGCGGCCAGCCGGCGCAGCACCTTGCCGCGGCGGTGGTCGGTCCGGGTCGCGCAGCCGCCCGCGCAGTGCTCGCACACGCTCGGGGAGGAGACGAGGTCGAACGGGCGGGAGCGGAACCGGTAGGCGGCCGAGGTGAGGGCGCCGACGGGGCAGATCTGGATGGTGTTGCCGGAGAAGTACGACTCGAAGGGGTCGCCTTCACCGGTGCCGATCTGCTGGAGCGCGCCGCGCTCCAGCATCTCGATCATCGGGTCGCCGGCCACCTGGGTGGAGAACCGGGTGCAGCGCGCGCAGAGCACGCACCGCTCGCGGTCCAGCAGCACCTGCGTGGAGATCGGCACGGGCTTCTCGTACGTGCGCTTCCTGCCCTCGAAACGGGATTCGGCGTTTCCGTGCGACATCGCCTGGTTCTGCAGGGGGCACTCGCCGCCCTTGTCGCAGACGGGGCAGTCCAGCGGGTGGTTGATGAGCAGCAGCTCCATCACCCCGCGCTGGGACTTCTCGGCGACCTCGGAGGTGAGCTGGGTCTTGACGACCATGCCGTCGGTGCAGGTGATGGTGCAGGAGGCCATCGGCTTGCGCTGGCCCTCGACCTCGACGATGCACTGCCGGCAGGCGCCGACCGGGTCGAGGAGGGGGTGGTCGCAGAACCGGGGGATCTCGATGCCGATCTGCTCGGCGGCCCGGATGACGAGGGTCCCCTTGGGGACGGACAGTTCGATGCCGTCGATGGTCAGGGAGACCAGGTCCTCGGGCGGGACCACTGCCTCGCCGCCACCTGCGGGTGCATTACTGGTGACGGTCATGCGTTCACCTCCGTGTCAGCCCAGAGGGTCGACTTCCTGGGGTCGAAGGGGCAGCCCTTGCCCGTGATGTGCCGCTCGTACTCCTCGCGGAAGTACTTGAGCGAGGAGAAGATCGGGCTGGCGGCGCCGTCGCCGAGCGCGCAGAAGGACTTGCCGTTGATGTTGTCGGCGATGTCGTTCAGCTTGTCGAGGTCGGACATCACGCCCTTCCCGGCCTCGATGTCGCGCAGCAACTGGACCAGCCAGTACGTGCCCTCGCGGCAGGGCGTGCACTTGCCGCAGGACTCGTGGGCGTAGAACTCGGTCCACCGGGTGACGGCCCGCACCACGCAGGTCGTCTCGTCGAAGCACTGGAGGGCCTTGGTGCCGAGCATCGAGCCGGCGGCGCCCACGCCCTCGTAGTCGAGCGGGACGTCCAGGTGCTCGTCCGTGAACATCGGGGTGGAGGAGCCGCCCGGGGTCCAGAACTTCAGCCGGTGGCCGGGGCGCATCCCGCCGCTCATGTCGAGGAGCTGGCGCAGGGTGATGCCGAGCGGGGCCTCGTACTGGCCGGGGCCGGCGACGTGCCCGGAGAGCGAATACAGCGTGAAGCCGGGGGACTTCTCGGTCCCCATCGCCTTGAACCAGTCCTTGCCCTTGTTCAGGATCGCGGGAACCGAGGCGATGGACTCGACGTTATTGACGACAGTGGGGCACGCGTAGAGCCCTTCGACGGCAGGGAAGGGAGGACGCAGCCGGGGCTGACCGCGCCGGCCTTCGAGGGAGTCGAGCAGTGCCGTCTCCTCGCCGCAGATGTACGCGCCCGCTCCCGCGTGCACCGTGATGTCGAGGTCGAGGCCGCTCCCCAGAACGTCCTTTCCGAGGTATCCGGCCTCGTACGCCTCGCGCACCGCCTCGTGCAGGCGCCGCAGGACCGGTACGACCTCGCCGCGCAGGTAGATGAAGGCGTGCTGCGAACGGATCGCGTAGCAGGCGATGATCATTCCCTCGATGAGGGAGTGCGGGTTGGCGAAGAGAAGGGGGATGTCCTTGCAGGTTCCCGGCTCCGACTCGTCCGCGTTCACGACGAGGTAGTGCGGCTTTCCGTCGCCCTGCGGGATGAACTGCCACTTCATTCCGGTGGGGAAGCCCGCGCCGCCGCGTCCGCGCAGACCGGAGTCCTTCACGTACGCGATGAGGTCGTCCGGGGTCATCGCGAGCGCCTTGCGCAGGCCCTCGTACCCCTCGTGGCGTCGGTAGGTCTCCAGCGTCCACGACTCCGGCTCGTCCCAGAACGCCGACAGCACGGGTGCCAGCAGCTTCTCCGGGGCGCCGTTCGCGTGCGCTTCGGCGGTCACCGTCATCACTCCCCCTCCTCGGTGCCGGTGGCCTCGCCGCGCGGGTGCACGACCTTGCCGTGCTGCGGGGTCTCGCCGCGGGCGATGCGCAGGCCGATCAGTGAGGCCGGGCCGGCGCCGCCGCTCGCCTCGACGGCTCCCGCGCGCTCGTCCGGGAAACCGGCCAGGATCCGGGCGGTCTCCTTGTACGTGCACAGCGGCGCGCCCCGGGTCGGGGCGACCGGGCGGCCGGCGAGCAGGTCGTCCACCATGGCCTTGGCGGATTCGGGGGTCTGGTTGTCGAAGAACTCCCAGTTGACCATCACCACGGGGGCGTAGTCGCAGGCCGCGTTGCACTCGATGTGCTCCAGCGTGACCTTGCCGTCGGGGGTGGTCTCGTTGTTGCCGACCCCGAGGTGCTGCTTGAGCTCGTCGAAGATGGCGTCGCCGCCCATGACCGCGCACAGGGTGTTGGTGCAGACGCCGACCTGGTAGTCGCCGGAGGGCTTGCGCCGGTACATCGTGTAGAAGGTGACGACGGCCGTGACCTCGGCGGTGGTCAGGCCCAGGACCTCGGCGCAGAACCGGATGCCGGTGCGCGAGACGTAGCCCTCCTCCGCCTGGGTGAGGTGCAGCAGCGGCAGCAGCGCGGAGCGGCTGTCGGGGTAGCGGGCGATGACTTCCTTCGCGTCCGCTTCGAGCCGCTCGCGTACGTCGGCCGGGAAGTCGGGGGCGGGAAGCCGCGGCATCCCGAGGCTGATCTCTGTCATCGGTCGACGCCTCCCATCACGGGGTCGATGGAGGCGACGGCGACGATGACGTCGGCGAACATGCCGCCCTCGCACATCGCCGCCATGGCCTGGAGGTTGGTGAAGGACGGGTCGCGGAAGTGGACCCGGTAGGGACGCGTGCCGCCGTCGGAGACGACGTGGACGCCGAGTTCGCCCTTCGGCGACTCGACGGCCGAGTACGCCTGCCCGGCCGGCACCCGGAAACCCTCGGTCACCAGCTTGAAGTGGTGGATGAGGGCCTCCATGGAGGTGCCCATGATGTTCCTGATGTGGTCGAGGGAGTTGCCGAGCCCGTCCGGGCCCATCGCGAGCTGCGCCGGCCAGGCGATCTTCTTGTCGGCGACCATCACCGGGCCCGGCTCCAGCCGCTCCAGGCACTGTTCGACGATCCGGAGCGACTGGCGCATCTCCTCCAGGCGGATCAGGAACCGCCCGTAGGAGTCGCAGCTCTCGGTGGTCGGCACGTCGAACTCGTAGTTCTCGTAACCGCAGTACGGGTCCGACTTGCGCAGGTCGTGCGGCAGGCCGGCCGAGCGCAGGATCGGGCCGGTGGCGCCGAGGGCCATGCAGCCGGTGAGGTCGAGGTAGCCGACGTCCTGCATGCGGGCCTTGAAGATGGGATTGCCGGTGGCGAGCTTGTCGTACTCCGGCAGGTTCCTCTTGAACGTCTTCACGAAGTCGCGGAGCTGGTCGACGGCGCCCGGGGGCAGGTCCAGGGCGAGGCCGCCGGGGCGGACGTACGCGTGGTTCATGCGCAGGCCGGTGATCAGCTCGAAGATGTCGAGGATCAGCTCGCGGTCGCGGAAGCCGTAGATCATGATCGTGGTCGCGCCCAGCTCCATACCGCCGGTGGCGATGCACACCAGGTGGGAGGAGATCCGGTTGAGCTCCATCAGCAGGACGCGGATGACGGTGGCGCGGTCCGGGATCTGGTCGGTGATGCCGAGCAGCTTCTCGACGCCCAGGCAGTACGCCGTCTCGTTGAAGAACGGCGTCAGGTAGTCCATGCGCGTCACGAAGGTGGTGCCCTGCGTCCAGTTCCGGAATTCGAGGTTCTTCTCGATGCCGGTGTGCAGGTAGCCGATACCGCAGCGGGCCTCGGTGACCGTCTCGCCGTCGATCTCCAGGATCAGGCGGAGCACGCCGTGGGTGGACGGGTGCTGCGGACCCATGTTGACGACGATCCGCTCGTCGTCCGCGCGGGCCGCCGACTGGACGATCTCGTCCCAGTCGCCGCCGGTGACGGTGTAGACGGTGCCTTCGGTGGTCTCGCGCGCGGAGGCCTGGTCCGCGGAGGCGTGATTGTTGGTGGACATCAGCTGTACGACCTCCGCTGGTCGGGAGCCGGGATCTGGGCGCCCTTGTACTCGATGGGGATGCCGCCGAGCGGGTAGTCCTTGCGCTGCGGGAAGCCCTGCCAGTCGTCCGGCATCATGATCCGGGTGAGGGCCGGGTGCCCGTCGAAGATCAGGCCGAAGAAGTCGTACGTCTCGCGCTCGTGCCAGTCGTTGGTCGGGTAGACGGAGACGAGCGAGGGAACGTGCGGGTCGCTGTCCGGGGCGGAGACCTCCAGCCGCACGACCCGGCCGTGGGTGATCGAGCGCAGGTGGTAGACGGCGTGCAGCTCGCGGCTCTTGTCCTCGGGGAAGTGGACGCCGCTGACGCCGGTGCAGAGTTCGAAGCGCAGGGCCGGGTCGTCGCGCAGGGTCGAGGCCACCTGGACGAGGTGCTCGCGGGCGATGTGGAGGGTGAGCTCCCCCCGGTCGACCACGACCTTCTCGATGGCGTTCTCGGGGAGCAGGTCCTGCTCCTCCAGCGCCCCCTCCAGCTCGTCGACGACCTCGTCGAAGTACGAGCCGTACGGGCGCAGGCTCGGGCCCGGCAGGGCCACGGTGCGCACGAGGCGGCCGTAGCCGCTGGTGTCCCCGCCGTTGTTGGCGCCGAACATGCCCTTGCGGACGCCGATCACCTCGGGGCCGGCGGAGGCCCGGGGGGCAGGAACGTTGTTCCCGTTCTTGGCGTTGCCGTTCTCCACGGCCGGGTCGTCGCTCACCGGAGCAACCCCTTCATCTCGATGGTGGGGAGGGCCTTGAGAGCCGCCTCCTCCGCCTCGCGCGCCGCCTCTTCCCGGTTCACGCCGAGCTTGGAGCCCTGGATCTTCTGGTGGAGCTTGAGGATCGCGTCCAACAGCATCTCGGGGCGGGGCGGGCAGCCGGGCAGGTAGATGTCCACGGGGACGATGTGGTCGACGCCCTGGACGATCGCGTAGTTATTGAACATTCCACCCGAAGAGGCGCAAACGCCCATGGAGATGACCCACTTGGGAGCGGGCATCTGGTCGTACACCTGCCGCAGCACGGGCGCCATCTTCTGGCTGACCCGGCCGGCCACGATCATCAGATCGGCCTGGCGCGGCGAGCCGCGGAAGACCTCCATGCCGAACCGGGCCAGGTCGTACCGGCCGGCTCCGGTGGTCATCATCTCGATGGCACAGCACGCGAGGCCGAAGGTGGCCGGGAAGACGGATGACTTGCGCACCCAGCCCGCGGCCTGTTCGACGGTGGTCAGCAGAAAGCCGCTCGGCAGCTTCTCTTCCAGTCCCATGGAAAATTCAGCCCCTCAGTCCCATTCCAGGCCGCCGCGGCGCCAGACGTAGGCGTAGGCGACGAAGACGGTGAGCACGAAGAGCAGCATCTCGACGAGCCCGAAGATCCCCAGGGAGTCGAAGGTGACGGCCCAGGGGTAGAGGAAGACAACCTCGATGTCGAAGACGATGAAGAGCATCGCCGTCAGGTAGTACTTGATGGGGAAGCGGCCGCCGCCGGCCGGCACCGGAGTCGGCTCGATGCCGCACTCATACGCTTCAAGCTTTGCCCGGTTGTACCGTTTCGGGCCGATCAGCGTGGCCATGACCACGGAGAAGATCGCAAACCCTGCGCCGAGGGCGCCGAGCACGAGGATGGGCGCGTACGCATTCACGCTCCTCGCTCCTTCCAGTCGTCCTTGACCGTTGGACCGCCGCGCCGGCCTGCTGCATGTGAGGCAGTTCACAAGCCGGACTGCTGCGCATCCTATGCCTGCCGGTCTGTGATCTGCGACACGGGTTACAACACCGAGTTTGTGATCTCCACCACCCGACGAACGATCATGAAGTCCGCTGAGTGGTGATCTACATACGCGAAGCATCCACATGATCACCAAAGGTGACATCCAGGGGCGTTACCGCAGGTAGAAGACCTCATCGCATTATCAAACGTGTCCCTTGCAGGCAAATTTGCGACCCGGGTGGCGGTCGGGGTAAGGGGATCCGCGTCGCCCGGCCGGGGGACCCCCCGGTACGGGAGTGGACGCGGCGGGGCGAGAGGGGCGCCGGGGGGTCGCAGGGGCGCGTGAGGGTCCGGGGACGTGTGGGGCGGGACGTGTACGGAGGGTGTGCATCCGTTCACGAACTCGGCGACTCCCTCACAGGGAGGTCACGAGCGGGCCACAGCACCCCTACGACGTGACGTTCTTGTGACCTGCGCCACTCGGAATGAGTGCCACCGAAAGAGGGCTTGGCCATCAGTGCCGAGGAATGGTAGGCGCAGATCAATTCGGACTTATTGCTGAAACCCCTTGATCACAGCCTTGCGGGGGCATGTCCGTTTGGTCCGTTACGCCGTCAATAAGCCGCGCGGCGCGCCCGGTTAAACCCCTTCGGGCGCAACTGTGGCGCAGACCACGTTTCTTGAAGGGAACCGCAACCCCCTGATAGCGGTTGTTCTCATGTCCCACACCGCTCACATACCCAGCCACCGGAAGCCCCGCCGCAGCGCCTCGAAGCTCGCGGTCCGCGCCGGAGTTGCCGGTGGCGTCCTCAGCACCCTGGCCATGGCCGGCACGGCGAGCGCGTCCCCCGCCGCCGAGCCCGTGGCCGAGACGACGCTCGAAATGCCGGTCCTCGAACTGGACCTGAGCTCCGACGTCGCCTCCGCCGTCACCACCGCCGCCGAGAACACCCGTGCGGCCGCCGTGGAAGGCGAACTGAACGCCCAGGAGGAGAGCGCCCGTACGGGAGCCGCCGCCGAGGCGAAGGAGGCCAAGGAAGAGGCCCAGAAGAAGGCCGACGCCGAGAAGAAGCTGAAGGAGGAGGCGGACCGTCAGGCCGCCGCCGAGCGCGCCAACCGCAGCACCGCGCGCTCCACGCTGACGAGCACCTCCGCGTCCGCCTCCGGCTCCGGCTCCGGCACGGCCTCCACGCCCGCCAAGAGCTCCACCGGCTCCAGCACCCCGGCGACCGGCTCCGCCGCCGCCATCGTGAACTTCGCCCGCGCCCAGGTCGGCAAGGCGTACGTGATGGGCGCCACCGGCCCCTCCGCGTACGACTGCTCCGGCCTCGTCCAGGCCGCGTACCGCCAGGCCGGCATCACGCTGTCCCGCACCTCGCAGTCGCAGTCGCTGGCCGGCACCTCGGTGTCCCTGAACGCGCTTCAGCCCGGCGACATCCTGTACTGGGGCAGCAAGGGCAGCGCGTACCACGTCGCCATCTACGTGGGCGGCGGCAAGTTCGTGGGCGCCCAGAACCCCAGCACGGGCATCGTCGAGCGTTCGCTGAGCTACGACAAGCCGTCGGGCGCCGTTCGCGTCCTCTGAGCCGTCGGCGCCGCCTCCCTGAGGCAGGCGACCGCGAAGGCCGGTACTCCCCCGCTCGGGGGCGGAGTACCGGCCTTCGCGCGTGCCGCGTGCCGCGTACTGGGTACTGGGTACCGCGTACCGGCTCAGGCGAGGCTCGCCGCCAGCGCGAAGCGGGCGTCGCGCTGCCTCTCGTAGAGGGCGAGCGTCTCCGCGTGCTCCTCCACGAGCCGCTCCTGGTACGCCTTCTCGACCGCGGCCCAGACGCCGACCAGGTTCACCTCGCGCTTGCACGCGACGTCCGCCGTGGCCGCCGCCACGGCCTTGGTCCCGCCCTTGTCGTCCGCCAGGCCGAGCTTCTCGACGACGTCATAAGGGGACTTGATGCCGGTATATCCCGTCTTGTCCATGCAGGCCGACCACTTCGCGAGCACCTCGACGACCCGGGAGTCCCTCTTGGACCGGTCGTGCGCCTCCGAGGCCAGCCCGAACGCGAAGAGGAGGTCCACGCTGTCCTTGGTCGGTGCGTAGAGCTTGCGGTACGCCTCCCGGCCGCACCCGCCGGCCGGGACCTTCCGCCCGCCGGCCTCGATCCCGCTGTCCGTCCCGGCGGCCTCCTCCTCCGTGCGGGCGTCGGGGACCCGCCCTCCCGGCCCCGCGCCGCGCTGTTCCCCGTGCATGACGGCGTACGCGCTGTCGCTCAGCGGCGGGGCGGGGGGCTTGGCCCGCCGCTCCCCGCCCGCGCCCTTGTCGTATCCGTGGGCGGCCGCGTACGCCGGATCGGCCAGGCCGAAGAGGTACCGGTGCCGGTCCTCCCCGGCCGCGCCGCCCGGGGGCGCGGCCGGCGTGCCCTCGTACGTGAACCCGTACCGGGCCATGCACCGGGAGACCAGGCCCTCCTGGACCCGGCCCATCCGGACGGCCTCGGCCTCGGTGTCCGTGTACGCGTCCATGGGCAGCGCGATCGAGGCGGTGGCGGGATCGACCGCGACGGGGCCGAGTTCCGGCTCACCGGCCCCGGCCGGGCCGCCACCCCCTCCCGCGCCCGCGCCCGCGCAGCCGGCCAGGAGCGCGGCCGCCAGGACCGTCGGCAGGACCGTCGTCAGGGCGGCGCGCGGGACGCGGCGGCGCGGGACGGCGGACCGGGGGCGGCGGTGGGTGCGCATCGCGCGGGCTCCTTCGGGGGCCGGGATCAGGGGTGGAGCGTGTACGTGGACGAGCTGATCTTGTTCTTGAAGGTGGTCGAGGCATTGCCCTCGTAATGCGAGGGGATCTCGCCGACGTTGCCGTCGAGGTCCTTGTCGGTGGCCACCTTCCAGGCGTAGGCGTCCCGGTTCCGATAGGACTCGGTGTTGTCATTCACGAGGGAACCGCTGCCGGTGCAGGATCCCTTGAAGTTGTCGTCGTTGAAGTTCATGTCCTCGCCATAGAGGTCGAAGACACAACCCGAGCGGCCCGCGTAGTAGAAAAGGCCGAACTCGTCGACTTCCAGGTAGCCGTTCTTGCCCATGGCGGATGCCGAACCGGCTGCCGTGCCCATGAGGACGCCGCTCAACGCGACGACGGCCATGCAGCCCGGCACCAGCTTGCGGATTGCCTTGTTCATCACGCGTTCCTCACTCTTCGGGTGAAATACGGTGCGGGGCGTCGGGCGGCGAACGCCGATTTTCCGCCCGGCCGGGATTCAACCGTCCGCCCGCGCGGCAGAACAGGCACTTTCCCGCCTGATGGACAGTCATATGACTTGGCTTGCACGCGACTTGTCGCGTGCGATCCGGTCTCCTTACCATCTGGCCGCGCGGTTCCGTGACTCCATGATTCTGTGACTCCCTGACACCCCTCTCTCGCATGGACGCGCAAATTCCACTTCTACCGCCGCAAGGGAATCGCCGTCGTGCGCGCACGCCATTTCGCCCCATTGCTCGTCCTCTGCATTTCCCTGACCGGATCCGGATGCGGCGGCGGCGAGGAACCCGAGGCGGCGAGCGACAGCCCGCCGCCGACCGCGGCGGAGATCGCGTACTACGACTGCTTGAAGAAGCAGGGCGTGGACATCGTCCACACGGATTACGGGGCGCCGCGCGAGGACAAGTCGAAGCCGTGGAACGAAAAGGCGCATACGGCGTGTGAGTCGCTCGTTCCGCCGCCGCCGCCGGAGCCGGTGCCGGCGAGTCCCGAGCGGCTGGCGGCGGCGCGGAAGGAATCCGCGTGCCTGCGTGCCGAAGGGGTCTCCTGGTACCCGGATCCGGACCCGGTCACCGGCGAGATCAGCCAGGAGGGCGTCGGCGCGGAGCGGTGGTCCGCGTTGAAGCGGGAGCACGGTGACGCCTTGCGGACATGCCGGCCGGCGAGATGAGGGGGCGGCGGGTGGTGCTCGGGGTCGTGGGCGGGGCCGCGCTGATGGCGGTCGGGGGGTTGCTGGCCACGGCGGTGGTGAAGTCCCCGGCGCAGGTGGCGGCGGAGACCGGGCCGCCGGCCCAGGGGGTACTGACCGCCGAGGTGGAGCGGCGGGTGCTCGCGGAGACGGTGGTGATGCGGGGGACGGTGGTCGCGGACCAGAGCGTGGCGGTGTCCCCGCCGGGCACGGCCGTGGTGACCAAGCTGCCGCTGAAGGCCGGGGACCCGGTCAGGGCGGGGCAGCTGCTCGCCGAGGTTTCGGGACGGCCGGTGTTCGCGCTGCACGGCCCCCTGCCGATGTACCGGGACCTCAAGCCCGGGGCGACCGGCGACGACGTCGCCCAGGTGCAGCGGGCGCTGCGCGAGCTGGGCCACGGTACGGGCCCGGACCCGAGCGGGGTGTTCGGCCCGGGCACGAAGGCCGCGCTCGTCGCGCGCTACCGCGCCATCGGGTACACCCCGCTCCCCGCCGTCCCGGACGGCCCCGCCACCCTGAAGACCGCCCGCGACGCGGTCCGCGCGGCGGAACGAACCCTGGAGGACACCCTCCGCTCCACCGACCACTCCGCCGACCGCTCCGCGGGTGGCTCCGCCGAAACCAGCCCCCCACCCGGGGGCCCTGGCTCCGCCGGGGGCTCGGCCAAAGCCGGAAGTTCGGGCACCGCCGGGGGCACGGCCACGGCCGGGGGCTCCGGCACCGCCGGGAAGTCGGACGGCGGGGTCGCAAGCCGCAGCGCGGCGGCTGCGGCGGACGCCGACCACGGCGGCGGCCCCGGCAGCGCCGTCACCGCCGCCCACTCCGGCCCCACCGGAGGTACGGCGACAGCCGGGGGCTCCGGCACCGCCGGAGGTGCGGCCACGGGCGGGGGTTCCGGCGGCGCCGGGGGGTGGGAGGTGGAGCGGGCGCGGGAGGTGTTGGGGGAGGCGCGGGACGGGCTGGCGGCGGTGGAGGCCGCTGACGGGCCGATGCTGCCCGCCGCCGAGGCCGTGTTCCTCAGGGGGTTCCCGGCCCGCGTCGGCGCGGTCGGCGCGCAGGTCGGCGCCACCGTGTCCGGGCCGGTGCTGACCCTGTCCGCCGGGGAGCTCGTCGTAGAGGCGTACCTCAAGGACGACAAGAGGCAGCTGCTCCGCCCCGGGATGCCGGTGGTGATCTCCTCCGAGCTCGCCGGCAGCGATACCCGGGGCAAGGTGGCGGTGGTCGCCGCCGAGCGGTCCAACGCCCAACCCGCGCAACCCGGCCAACCCGGCCAGCCCGACCCTCAGCAACAGCAGCCGCAGCAATCCGGGTTCCGGATGGTCGTCCGCGCCGACGACCCGCTCCCCGCCGCCTTCGCCGGCCAGGACGTCCGGCTGACCGTCGAGTCCGCCGCCACCGACGGCGAGGCCCTCGTGGTCCCGGTCACCGCGGTCTCCGCCGGCGCGGACGGGCGTACCGTCGTCACCGCCCAGGCCGGCGACGGCACGCGGCGGCGGATCGAGGTCCGTACCGGCACCAGCGGCGACGGCTTCGTGGCCGTCGCCCCCGTCCAGGCCGGCTCCCTCGCGCCCGGGACGAGGGTGGTCGTCGGGATCGCGCCCAAGGGGGCGGCGAAGTGAGGAGCGACGACGGCGACACCCCCGTCATCGAGTTCCGCGGCGTCGCGCTCACCTACCCCGGGCCCCCGCCCGTCAGGGCCCTGCACCCCTGCGACCTCCTCGTACGGCGCGGCGAGTTCGTCACCGTCGTCGGCCCCTCCGGCTCCGGCAAGTCCACCTTCCTCAACATCGCCGGACTGCTCGATTCCGCGACCGCCGGCCGCTACCTCCTCGACGGCATCGACACCGCGGCCCTGCCCGACCGCCGCCGCACCGCCCTGCGCGGCCGCCGGATCGGCTTCGTCTTCCAGGCCTTCCACCTCCTCCCCCACCGCTCCGCCCTGGAGAACGTCGCCCTCGCCATGCTCTACACCGAAGTCCCGCGCGCGGAGCGCCTCGTACGCGCCCGCGAGGCCCTGGACCGGGTCGGGCTCGGGCACCGCGCCGCCGCCGTCCCCGGCCGGCTCTCCGGCGGCGAACGCCAGCGCGTGGCCATCGCCCGCGCACTCGTCGGGCGTCCCTCGCTGCTGCTCTGCGACGAGCCGACCGGGAATCTGGACTCCGCGAACGCCGCCTCCGTCCTCGCGCTGCTGGACGAGCTGCACCGCGCCGGCATGACCGTCCTCGTCATCACCCACGACCCCGAGGTCGCCGCCCGCGGCCACCGGACCATCACCCTCCACGACGGGCGGCTGTCCGCGTGAAACCCGCCGACGTGAAAACAGCCGACGTGAGCACCGCCCGAGCGAACCCGGCCCGACCGAACCCCGCCGGCGCGAACCCCGCCCGCCCCACCCGGCTGTCCGCCCGCGACACCCTCTCCGAGGCCCTCGCCGGCATCCTGCGCCGCCCCGGCCGGGCCGTGCTCACCGCCCTCGGCACCGTCCTCGGCGTCGGCAGCTTCGTGGCCGTGCTCGGCCTGACCGCCACCATCTCCTCCCAGATCGACGGCCGGTTCAACGTCCTGACCGCCACCGAGGTGACCGTCGAGGACGTCGCCACCCAGCACGACGAGTTCGCCGGCCCCGCCTTCCCCGCCGACGCCGAACAGCGGCTGCGCCAGGTCGCCGGCATCGCCCACGCCGGGGTGATGTGGACCGTACGGCTGGACCCGACGACCCCCATCGGCGCGCTGCCACCGGGCCCGGGCCCGGGCCCAGGGCCGGGCGGCGGCGGCGCCGGCCCCGGCACGGCGGGCGCCGGCTCGGGCGGCACCGCCGTGGTCGCCGCCTCCCCGGGAGCCGTCGCCGCCCTCGCGCCGACCCTCCAGCAGGGCAGGCTCTACGACGAGTTCGCCGAGCGGAGCCGCCAGCGCGTCGCCCTCGTCGGCAGCGGAGTCGCGGAACGCCTCGGCATCACCACCCTCGCCACGAATCCCGTCGTCCACATCGGCCAGGAGCCGTTCACCGTGGCCGGGATCATCGCCGACGTCGAGCGCGAACCCGAGCACCTGCTCTCCGTGCTGGTCCCCCGCTCCACCGCCGAGGAGCTGTGGGGGCCGCCCGGGCCCTCCGGCGCGAGCATGCTGATCGACACCGAACTCGGCGCCGCCCGCCAGGTCGCCGAACTCGTCCCACTGGCCCTGCGCCCCGACCACCCCGAGTATCTGAAGGCCGTTCCGCCGCCCGACCCCCGGATGCTGCGCTCCGGGGTCACCTCCGACCTGAGCGCGCTGTTCCTGCTGCTCGCCGGGATCTGCCTGGTCATCGGTGCGGTCGGCATCGCGAACACCACCCTGGTCGCCGTCCTGGAGCGGACCGGGGAGATCGGGCTGCGCCGCGCGCTCGGCGCCCGGGGACGGCACGTGTCGGCGCAGTTCCTCACCGAGTCCGCCGCCCTGGGCGGCCTCGGCGGCCTGGTCGGCACCGCCCTCGGCGAGCTCACCGTCGTCGCGGTGGCCCTCGTCCGCGACTGGACCCCGGTGATCCACCCGGCCACGGTCGTGGCGGCCCCGCTCGCCGGGCTGGTCACGGGGCTGCTGGCCGGTCTCCATCCCGCCTGGCGGGCGGCCCGTATCGAACCGGCGGAGGCTTTGCGAAGATAGCGGGGTCGCGTCCGACCGACTGGCCCGCTGGAGGTGATGGTCCCGTGATCACCGAGCCGTACGAGGAGCAGGGCGCCGGCGACCCCACCGCGGTCCCGGCGGCCGCCGGGCTCGCCCTCCTCGCGCTCGGCGGCTGGCTCCTGGCCACCGCCCGCCCCTGGCAGCGACCGGCGCACCCCGTCGCGCTCGGCCTGGGCTGGACGGCGTCGGCGGCCCTGCTGGTGTGCGGGCTGGTACTGCTGGCCCGCTGCGCGCGTACGGTGCACGAAGACCCGTACACCCCCGCCGAAGCAGCGGGCCACTCCGGGGAACCCCGACCCGACCCGCTCCCTGAAACCCTTAACCCTTAGGGCCCTTAACCCTTCTCAGGCCTTCGGGGCCACCTTCGAGAGGCCGTTGATGATGCGGTCCATCGCGTCGCCGCCTGTCGGGTCGGTCAGGTTGGCCAGCATCTTCAGCGTGAACTTCATCAGCACCGGGTGCGTCAGGCCACGCTGCGTGGCCACCTTCATGACCTTCGGGTTGCCGATCAGCTTCACGAAGGCCCGGCCCAGCGTGTAGTAGCCGCCGTAGGTCTCCTTGAGCACCTTCGGGTAGGAGTGGAGGGCGAGTTCACGCTGCGCCGGGGTGGCGCGGGCGTGGGCCTGCACGATGACGTCCGCCGCGATCTGGCCGGACTCCATCGCGTAGGCGATGCCCTCGCCGTTGAACGGGTTGACGAGCCCGCCCGCGTCACCGACCAGCAGCAGGCCCTTGGTGTAGTGCGGCTGCCGGTTGAAGGCCATCGGCAGGGCCGCGCCGCGGATCGGCTGCGTCATGTTCTCCGGGGTGTAGCCCCAGTCCTCCGGCATCGAGGCGCACCAGGCCTTGAGGACCTCGCGCCAGTCCAGCTCCTTGAAGGCGGCCGAGGAGTTGAGGATGCCGAGGCCGACGTTGGAGGTGCCGTCGCCCATGCCGAAGATCCAGCCGTAGCCGGGCAGCAGCCGGTCCTGCGCTCCGCGCCGGTCCCACAGCTCCAGCCAGGACTCCAGGTAGTCGTCGTCGTGCCGGGGGGAGGTGAAGTAGGTGCGTACGGCCACGCCCATCGGGCGGTCCTCACGGCGGTGCAGGCCCATCGCCAGGGAGAGGCGGGAGGAGTTGCCGTCGGCCGCGACGACCAGCGGGGCGCTGAAGGTGACCGGGGTCTTCTCCTCGCCCAGCTTCGCCTGCACGCCGGTGATGTGCCCCGTGCGCGGGTCGCGGACCGGCTCGCCGACGTTGCAGCGCTCGTAGAGGCGTGCGCCGGCCTTCTGCGCCTGCCGGGCCAGGGTCTCGTCGAAGTCGTCGCGCTTGCGGACGAGTCCGTAGTCCGGGAAAGAGGCGAGTTCCGGCCAGTCCAGCTGGAGCCGCTGCCCGCCGCCGATGATCCGCAGGCCCTTGTTGCGCAGCCAGCCGGCCTCTTCGGAGATGTCGATGCCCATCGCGACCAGCTGCTTGGTGGCGCGCGGGGTCAGGCCGTCACCGCACACCTTTTCGCGCGGAAACGCCGTCTTCTCCAGGAGCAGGACGTCCAGTCCCGCCTTGGCGAGGTAGTAGGCGGTGGTGGAGCCGGCGGGCCCGGCCCCGACGACGATCACATCCGCGGAGTGTTCGGAGAGGGGCTCGGTCACTGCGGGGTCTCCCGAAGGCTCGATAAAGGGTGCCCAACGGCACAGGACATGGCGCAGTCTATGCAGCGATAGAGATCGCGATCAGAAGGGCTGCCCCGATGACCCCCTCGCCTAGCTCGCCGACCCGGCCGCTCCCCGCCGTACAGCTCCGCGTGCCCACCGACGAGGACGCACACGCCTGGCACCGCGTCTTCGCCGACCCGGACGTCATGGAGTTCCTGGGCGGCCCGGCCGAGCTGTCCGCGTACGAGGAGTTCACGGCGCGCCAGCGCATGCACGACGCGCAGCTCGGCTACTGCCTGTGGACCCTGCTGGACGGGGACGGCGCGGTGATCGGCTTCACCGGCGCGCAGCCGTGGCCCCGGGAGAAGGAGTGGGGGCCGGTCGGGGAGATCGAGATCGGGTGGCGGCTGGGGCGTTCCGCGTGGGGGCGGGGGTATGCGTATGCGGCTGCGTTGGCCACGCTGGGGCGGGTGCGGGAGGCGGGTGTGCCGCGGGTGGTGGCGATGATCAACGACGAGAACGTCCGCTCGATAGCCGTGGCCGAGCGGTTGGGCATGACCCTTGCCGAGCGGTTCCTTCTGCCGGGGGGCAGCCGTTACGGCCGCCGGTATGAGCTGGCGCTCGACCAAGGCTGAGGGGGGCGGCCGCTGCGCGGAGCTGCTCCCCGCCCCGCCCTTTCTCCGTTTCCGGGGGCGGAGCCCCCGGCAACGGCGCCGCACGGCAGCGTCAGAAGACGGACAGGCCCGTCAGGGTCGTGAAGCGGTCCAGGGCGGCCACACCCGCAACGGAGTTGCCCTGGGGGTCCAGGCCGGGGCTCCATACCGACAGGACGCACCGGCCCGGGACGACCGCGACGATGCCGCCGCCCACGCCGCTCTTGCCGGGCAGTCCGACGCGGTACGCGAACTCCCCCGCCGCGTCGTACGTCCCACAGGTCAGCATCACCGCGTTGACCTGCTTCGCCTCGCTCCGCGTCAACAGCCGCGAGCCGTCCGTGCGCAGCCCGTGCCGGGCCAGGAAACGCCCGGCGCGGGCCAGGTCGGCGCAGCTCATCTCGATGGAGCACTGCCAGAAGTAGTGGTCCAGCAGCGTCGGCACCGGGTTGTCGATGTTCCCGTACGAGGCCATGAAGTGGGCCACGGCCGCGTTGCGGTCCCCGTGCTCGTGTTCGGAGGCGGCCACCTCGGCGTCGAAGCCGACGTCCGGGTTCCCGCTCTCCTCCCGCAGGAACCGCAGCAGTTCGCTGCTCGCGTCACCCGTCAGGGTCTGGAGCCGGTCTGTGACGACGAGCGCGCCCGCGTTGATGAACGGGTTGCGCGGGATGCCGTTCTCGTACTCCAGCTGCACGAGCGAGTTGAACGGGTTGCCGGAGGGCTCCCGGCCCACCCGCTCCCACAGGCTGTCGCCGCCCTCGGCCAGCGCCAGGGCCAGCGCGAACACCTTGGTGATGGACTGGGTGGAGAACGGAACCTGCCAGTCCCCGACCCCGAAGACGTTGCCGTCGAGGTCGGCGACCGCCATCCCGAACTTCCCCGGGTCCACGGTCGCGAGCGCCGGGATGTACTCGGCGGGCGTGCCGCTGCCCACCAGCGGGGCAATGTCGGCCTCGATCCGGCGCAGCACCGCCCCGTAGTCGAAAGTCGCGGCGTCCACCGGTGGTTACTTCTTGGTGCCGCGGTGCAGCGCCACGATGCCGCCGCTCAGGTCGCGCCACGCCACCTTCGACCAGCCGGCCTTCTGCAGCAGCGCGGCCAGTGCCGGCTGGTCGGGCCACTCGCGGATGGACTCGGCGAGGTACACGTACGCGTCGGGGTTGGAGGACACCGCCCGGGCCACCGGCGGCAGCGCGCGCATCAGGTACTCCATGTACACCGTGCGGAACGGCGCCCAGGTGGGCTGCGAGAACTCGCAGATCACGACCTGCCCGCCGGGCTTGGTCACCCGGTACAGCTCGCGCAGGGCGGCGTCGGTGTCCTGGACGTTGCGCAGCCCGAAGGAGATCGTCACGGTGTCGAAGACGTCGTCCTTGAACGGCAGCTTCGTCGCGTCGCCCGCGGTCAGCGGGAGCCAGGGGTTGCGCTTCTTGCCCTCGCGGAGCATGCCGAGGGAGAAGTCGCAGGGGACGACGTACGCGCCGGTCGCGGCGAAGGGCAGCGAGGAGGTCGCGGTCCCGGCGGCCAGGTCGAGCACCTTCTGCGCGGGGCGCGCGCCGACCGCCTTGGCGACCTCCTTGCGCCACAGCCGGGCCTGGCCGAGGGAGAGGACGTCGTTGGTGAGGTCGTAATTCGCCGCCACACCGTCGAACATGGAGGCGACTTCGTGCGGCTGCTTGTCCAGGGAGGCCCTTGTCACTGGCGGTTCGCCCCTCGGTGTCGGTGTGCGATGCGGATCGGCGGATACGGAGCCATCCTCTCAGGCCCGGCCCCCCACCCGGCCCCCGCCCGGCCCCCAGCTGGCCCCCGCCCGGTCCCCCGCGCCCGGAACTGGCCCGAAGGACAGTTACGCGGGACGACGCGCGCCCCGTTGACTGGCCTGCGGACGGCCGGGTGGCAGGGTGGCGGGTGGTGATCATCCGCACCGGTACGGGCGCCTCCGCCCCGGGTCACATACGGTGGCCTCCCTGAACAAAGGGCTTCACACCATGCCGGCAGGCCATTCCACCGGTCGCTCACGCACCCGCTCCCGCACGCCCCTCAGCCCGCGCGCCCGGCGCCGGGCGGCAGAGCGGCGCAAGCGGCTCCGCCGTACGGTCATCAGCTCGGCGGTGCTGATCGCGCTCACGGGGACCGCGTACGCCCTGGCCCCGGAGGACGGGATCTCGACGGTCGCGGACGGCCGCGGGGCCGGGGGCCCGGGTGCGGACCCGCGGAAGTCCCCGGCGAGCGGCGGCACGGGCGGGGGCGGGGCCCCGGCCGCCCAGGGCGGCAAGCGGAAGGCCTCGGCCGCGCCCTCGTCCTCCTCGCACGCCGCCCCGGATTCCGCCTCGCCGCCCGCCGCCAGTCCGTCCGGCAACCCGTCGCCGGCGTCCTCGGCGTCCGTTCCCGCGGCGGGCCCGGGGACCTTCGGCGCGTCCTCGGCGTCCGGGCAGCCGCAGGGCAAGGGCCCCGTACGCCGCTGGCGGGTCGAGGTCGAGGAGGGCAGCGGGGTCGATCCGAACGCCGCCGCCAAGGCGGTGGAGGCGATCCTCGGGGACGAGCGGGGCTGGATCAGGGACCCGGCGTACGGCTTCCAGCTGGCCGGGCCCGGGCAGCCGGTGGACTTCACGGTGAAGATCGCCACCCCCACGACCACCGACCGGCTGTGCGAGGTGGTCACCCCCGAGCTCGTCGGTGAGACCAACTGCCGCGCCGGCCACGACGTCGTCGTCAACCTCAAGCGCTGGCAGGAGGGATCACCGCAGTTCAAGGGCCCGGTGGAGGAGTACCGGGCGCTGATCGTCAACCACGAGGTGGGACACGAGCTCGGCCACGAACACGAGACCTGTCCGGGCCCGGGCAAGCCCGCCCCGGCGATGATGCAGCAGATCAAGGGGCTGCTCGGCTGCACGGCGAACGCCTGGCCTTTCGACCGGAGCGGAACTTATCTGGCGGGCCCGCACGTCCCTTAGGCAGGAGCCGATGCCCAGGATCAGCCGCCGAGTTGATCGCCCGGGGCCGGCCGGGGGGTGAGGAGTGAACACCGTGCGCGTCGTCAGCTTCACCGTGCCCGCCTGGTTCCCCTCGCCGGACCCGGCCGGGCCGCCGCTCCGGGAGGAAGCGCAGCTCACGGAGCAGGAGTCGGCCGTGTTCCGCTGCCTGGCCACCGGCGCCTCGAACGCGGAACTCGCCGCCGAACTCCTGCTGTCCGTCAGCACGGTGAAGTTCCACGTGGGCAACATACGGGCCAAACTGGGCGGTATCAGCCGCCTGCAGGCCTGCCTGCTCGCCGCCCTCGCCCGAGAGGGCGCGAACGACGTGACCGAGGTGACCGAGGTGACGGACGTGACCGACGTACGGCCCCCGGAACCGCTCAGCGGCGGCGGTGCAGCAGACGTCCGCCGATGACGGTGGCCACGCAGGTGGCCGTGCCCCGCGCCGCCAGCTCCGCCAGGTCCGCGACGGCGAACGCCGCGAAGCGGGCCGGTGCGCCCGGCTCCAGGACCCCGTGGAAGGCCTCCTCCACCGACTCCCGCCCGGCGAGAGGGTCCAGGGAGGGGGCGGAGGGCTCCCGCGCCCCGGCACCGGCCTGGGCGGGAGGAAGGATCGTCAGCCCCGAACGGGCCACAGCCGTCCGCACCGCCGGGATCGCGAACCGGCCCGCCACCGCCACCACCCCGCGGGCCAGCAGCTTCTGCGTCCCGCGCCGGGCGCTGTGGCCCCAGCGGACCTCGGTCAGCTTGAGGTCGGCCAGCGCCGCGTCCTCGCTGATCGGGTCCGCGCCCAGCTCGGTGACCTCGTAGGGGTCGTCCGGGTAGTACGTCCGCTCCAGCAGCACGTCCCCGTCGCGCACCCACAGCCCCGGCGTCAGCACCCCGGGCCAGCGGCGGACCCGCGCGTGCGGGCAGGCCGCCGCGAGCTCCTCGTACGGGCCCACCCGGCTGATCCGGTCGCCCTCGACGAGCACCGCGCCGCCGGGCAGCGGCGCGGAACCCGGTCCGGGTCCGGGTCCGGGTCCGGGTTTGGGTCCGGGTCCCGGTCCGGGGACGAGGAGTTCGGCGGTGTGCAGCGTCAGCATCGATCGAGCGTCAGTTCGTGGAGATGAGCTTCAGCTCGGGGTGCGCCGTACCGCCTGCGATCGCGGTTGAGGAGATGTGCGAGACCACGCGGTCGTCGACCGGGTCGTTCGCCGGGTCGTCGTGCACGAGGAGGTGCTCGTACGTCGTCGCGCGCTGCGCCGGGGTACGGCCCGCCTTGCGGATCAGGTCGATGATCTCCTGGCGGTTCGAGCGGTGCTTGGCGCCGGCCGAGGAGACCACGTTCTCCTCCAGCATGATCGAGCCGAGGTCGTCCGCGCCGTAGTGCAGCGAGAGCTGGCCCGCCTCCTTGCCGACGGTCAGCCAGGAGCCCTGGATGTGGGCGATGTTGTCGAGGAAGAGCCGCGCGATGGCGATCATGCGCAGGTACTCGAACACCGTCGCCTGGGTCCGGCCCTTGAGGTGGTTGTTCTCGGGCTGGTACGTGTAGGGGATGAAGGCGCGGAAGCCGCCGCTGCGGTCCTGCGTGTCCCGGATCATCGCGATGTGCTCGATGCGCTCGGCGTTGGTCTCGCCGGTGCCCATCAGCATGGTGGAGGTGGACTCCACGCCCAGCTTGTGGGCGATCTCCATGATCTCCAGCCAGCGCTCGCCGGACTCCTTGAGCGGGGCGATCGCCTTGCGCGGCCGGGCCGGCAGCAGTTCGGCGCCGGCGCCCGCGAAGGAGTCGAGGCCGGCGGCGTGGATGCGCTGGATGGCCTCCTCCGCCGAGACGCCCGAGATCCGGGCCATGTGCTCGACCTCGGACGCGCCGAGGGAGTGGATGACCAGCTGCGGGAACGCCTGCTTGATGGCGGCGAAGTGGTGCTCGTAGTACTCGACGCCGTAGTCCGGGTGGTGCCCGCCCTGGAACATGATCTGCGTGCCGCCGAGCTCGACGGTCTCCGCGCAGCGGCGCAGGATGTCGTCGAGGTCGCGGGACCAGCCCTTCTTGGTGTCCTTCGGGGCCGCGTAGAAGGCGCAGAACTTGCACGCCGTCACGCACACGTTCGTGTAGTTGATGTTGCGCTCGATGATGTACGTCGCGATGTGCTCGGTACCGGCGTAGCGGCGGCGGCGCACCGCGTCGGCGGCCTGGCCGAGCGCGTGCAGCGGGGCGTGCCGGTAGAGGTCGAGCGCCTCTTCCTTGGTGATCCGGCCCCCCGCGGCGGCGCGGTCGAGGACAGACTGGAGAACGGCCTGGTCGGTCACCGGTGCGTCACCTTTCGGCGGTGTGTCAAGAGGTACGGACCGATCCAGCCTACGCCAGCGGCCTTCGGCGGCGATCACGGGATACGGGTCAGGTCGCCCTCGGGGTTTCCTGCCGGAGCGTCACCCGATTTGTAGTGCAGGGTCCCGTTCTCTTTGAGGGTGAAGCGCTCGTCGGCGGAGCCGTTGGAGCAGATGCCCGGCGCCGGGTTGGGGCCGCCGGAGGTGTCCAGCACGAGGGAGCGGTCGGTGGCGGAGGCGAGCTTCCAGTCGCCGCTGCAGTCCGTGCCGAGGATGGGGAGGACCGACTTGTCGCGTGCGACGGTCTCGCCCACCTTGCCCGCCTTGATGGTGATCTCGAACTCGCTGGCGACGCCCATCCGGGCGGTGGTTACCGTTCCCTTCCAGGTGCCGGTGAGTTCCTTGGGCACGTCGTTCCGGGTGCCCTTGGCGCTGCCGCTCGGGGTGGCGGCGGACGGGGTCGCGCCCGGAGCCGGAGCCGAGGCGGAGGGCTTCGGACCGCCGTCGGCCAGGTCCCGCTCCTTGCCGCTCTGGCCGGGCAGCAGCCCCATCCCGTACAGCCCGCCGGACAGCGCGGCCAGGACGGCGGCCGCGGCGAGCACGAGGGTGCAGCTGAACCGGCGCCCGGCGGCGGTCACGCTCACCTGCCGCCCGTCGGGCGCGGTCCGCGGGCCCGGTACCCCGCCGCCCGCCGTCTCGGTGGGCGAGCCATAGGGACCGGCAGCCGGCCGACCGTACGGACCCGCCGTCCAGGCCTGCGCGCCGGAGGCATCCGCAGGCGGCGGCCCGTAGGGCCCTCCCGACCCTCCCGGCCCGGAGGTCGGCGCGTCGGCGGGCCCGAATCCGCCCGCCGCGCCCCCGTACGACGGAGCCGTGAACGGCACGGGCCCCGAGGGAAATTCGACGCCGGCCCCGGAGCCGGGCCCCGGGCCGAAGCCGGAGCCGGGCCCGGAGCCCGAGCCCGAGCCCGAGCCGGAGCCGGGGCCGAAGTTGGAGCCGGGGCCGAAGTTGGAGCCGGGCCTCGGGCCGGGGCCGGAGCGGGGCCCCGAGCCGGAGCCCGAGCCGGAACCAGGCCCGGAGCCGGAGCCGGAGCCGGGTCCGGCTTCGTACGCCGCCGAGCCGATCTCCGTACCGCCCTCGGAGGAATCGGCGTCCAGGTCCAGCAGTGCCACGGCGGCCCGGCTGGCCTCCTCGACCAGGGGCGCGGGCAGCCAGCCGGGGGCGCCGAGCGCGCCGCCGAGGGCCTCCGCCACGGCCTGCGGGGCCGGCCGGTCGGCGGCCGCCTTGGCCAGGCAGGCGGCGATCAGCTCCCGCAGTTCCCCGGACGGGATCCCGCCGAGCTCGGGCGGCTCGTGGACCACCTTGTAGAGGAGGGTCGCCGAGTTGTCCCCGGTGAAGGGCGGCCGCCCGCTCGCGGCGAAGGCCAGGACCGCGCCGAGCGAGAACACGTCGGCGGCGCCGGTGACGCCCTTGCCCAGGATCTGCTCGGGCGACATGTAGCCGGGCGAGCCGACGGAGACCCCGGTGGAGGTCAGCGAGGCGGTGCCGTCCGTGGCGCGGGCGATCCCGAAGTCGATGAGCCGGGGCCCGTCGAGGGTCAGCATCACGTTCGACGGCTTCACGTCCCGGTGGACGAGGCCCAGCCGGTGCACCGCCACCAGGGCGCGGGCCAGCCCGGCGCCGACGGCCCGTACCGAGGCCTCCGGCAGCGGACCGTGGGCGGCCACCGCGCGGTCCAGGGAGGGCCCCGCCACGTACCCGGTGGCCACCCACGGCACCGGAGCCTCCGGGTCCGCGTCCAGTACCGGCGCGGTCCACTCCCCGCCCACCCGCCGGGCGGCCTCGACCTCGCGGCGGAACCGGGCCCGGAACTCCTCGTCGGAGGCGAAATGCGGGTGCACGATCTTGACCGCGACCGTCCGGCCGCCGGCGCTGCGGCCGAGGTAGACGCGGCCCATGCCGCCCGCTCCGAGCCGGCCGAGCAGCCGGTACGCGCCGATGGTCCGCGGTTCGCCGGCTTCGAGCGGCTGCATCGCGTCCCCCTCCCCCGTGAGTCCGTCCGTTGTGGCTTTGGCCAAGCAGCACCTTAGGGGGGCACGGGAGGGAAAACGCCCGGTTACCGCGAATGCGGGGCAGCTCTCCCCACCCGCCCCGCAGGCCCCATCTGCATTCCGCTTCCCACCATGGGATTGCGAAAAGGGAACGAATTCACGGTAAACGGAATATTCACCGATTCCGCATGCGCGCCTGGGGGTGACCGGGCCGCGTCACCCCCAGGACATAAGCGCGATCAATGGCCCGGGGCGGCGACCTTCAGAAGCTCCACGGCGATGTCCGCGGGGTAGCCCGTGGTCGGTCCCGTGCGGCGCGCGAATTCCCGTACGCCGGCCAGCTGCTCGGGCCCGAACCGGAAGTCGAGCGTGGTGAAGTAGCGCTCCAGCAGCTCGGCGTCGAAGGCCTCCCAGCGGGCCGCCTGCTCGGCGACCTTGCCGACCTCCTCCAAGGAGACGTCCCGGGAGGCGAGGAACGCCTCGTGCACCTTGCTGACGACGGCGGGCTCGCGGGCCAGGTAGTCCTTGCGGGCGGCCCAGACGGCGAAGACGAACGGAAGCCCCGTCCACTCCTTCCACATCTGCCCCAGGTCGTGCACGGCGAGGCCGAGCCGGGGGGCGTCGTGCAGCGAGGCGCGCAGCGCGGCGTCGCCGATCAGCACCGCCGCGTCCGCCTCCTGCATCATCAGCCCCAGGTCAGGAGGGCAGGTGTAGTAATCGGGCCGCACCCCGTACTGCTCGGAGAGCAGCAGCTGGGCGAGGCGGACGGACGTCCGGGAGGTCGAACCGAGGGCCACGCGGGCGCCGTCCAGCTGCTCCAGGGGCACCTGGGAGACGATCACGCAGGACATCACGGGGCCGTCGCAGCCCACCGCGAGATCGGGGAACGCGACGAGCTGGTCGGCGTTGCGGAGGAACTCCACGAGGGTGATCGGGGCGATGTCGAGCTCCCCCCGGACCAGTCGCTCGCTCAGCTTCTCGGGAGTGTCCTTGGTCAGTTCCAGGTCCAGCAGCGTGCCGGTCCGGGCCAGCCCCCAGTAGAGGGGCAGGCAGTTCAGGAACTGGATGTGGCCGACACGGGGCCGGCTGCGATAGGCGTCCACATCGCGAGACTAGCCGCCGCGTCTTCGTCAGCCTTCCCGCGGGTCTCAAACGTCCGAGTGACGTGATCTTTCCCTCTGGTCTCGGCCGCAGGGTGCGTGCTAGGCTCGACGCAAGTTGCAGTTTGGTTTCCCTTGCAGTACGAGGCCTGCGGAGAATGTGACCCGCAGGCTTTTGTAGTTTTCAGACTTCTTAGCAGGTTCTGGAGCAGGGCGACCCTTTGGCCCATAGGAGGGCTCATGGCTACCGGAACCGTGAAGTGGTTCAACGCTGAAAAGGGCTTCGGCTTCATCGCCCAGGACGGCGGCGGCCCGGATGTCTTCGTCCACTACTCCGCGATCAACGCCTCTGGCTTCCGCTCCCTCGAGGAGAACCAGATGGTGAACTTCGACGTCACGCAGGGTCCGAAGGGCCCGCAGGCGGAGAACGTCACCCCGGCCTAGTCGCCTGGGCCAACCGGATCGCGGTTGGATTAGTAGTACCCAAGGAGCCCTGCCTCCTCCCGCGCGAGCGGGGGGTGGCGGGGCTCCTGCCTTTTCCCTCCGGGGGTTGAACGGAACTGGCCCCCCGGCCGGCGGCCGCCCCGGAACCGGAACACCCCGCAGGCCCGGGGTGGGCCTGCGGGGTGTTCCGGGCGAATCGCCGTGAGACTGCCTACGGTTGCGGGGTGGCTTCCGCCTTCGCCGTGATCTTGAGCTCCAGGATGAGGGCGACGCCCTCGGGAGTGATCACGCGCAGGTGGTAGGTCCCCGGGGCCACGTCCGACGTGAACAGCTCGGGCACCGTGATCTTTCCGTCGGCCGCGCTGGGCGCGAGCGCCACCGAGGTCAGCTTCTCGCCCTCCGCGGCGCCCTTGAAGTACGGCACCTTCCCCGCGGCCTCCGGCTTCACCGGCTGCCACTTCCCGGCCTCGTCCTTCTCGACCAGCCCGGCCGTGGTCTTCAGACCGGCGACCGGCTTGCCCCCGGCCGTGGCGGCCAGCTCCACGCCCTTGATGCTCGTACCGGCGACGGCCTCCAGAGGCAGCGTGCCGCCGTCGGTCCGGGCCAGCACCACCGGCTGCGCGGTGACGGTGCCCTTGAAGGCCACCGTGAACTGGTTCGTGGCGTCGTAGGCCGTGGCCCGCAGCGTGAACGTACCCGCCTTGGCGCCGGCCTTCAGTCCCGGTGCCACCGCGATGCCCTGCTCGTCGGTACGGACCACCAGGCTGTCGGAGGTACCGAAGCCGGTGCCGTCCGTCGTGTCGTCCTCGACCGCGAACACGACGACCTGCTTCTCCGCCGGCTTGCCGTCGCTGAGTACGGCCTTCACCCGGGGCACCGCGCTGAAGGCGGCCCCGGCCTCGGCCGTGATCCCGGATTCACCGACGAGCTCCACCTTGGCCAGGGTCGCCGGGGCCGGCGTCGGCTTCGACGGGGTGGTGGGCGTCGTGGGCGTGGTCGGCGTCGACGGGGTGGTGGGCGGCTTGGTGGGCGTCGTCGGCGTCGTCGGAGTCGGCTTCGCGGGCGGCGTCGGCGTCGGCGTCGGCTTCGGGGGCGGGGTCGTCCGTCGCGGCGGCTGCGGGGTCGGCAGGCCGCCCGTCGTCGGAGGAGTCGGGTAGTTGCCCGCGGGCGGGTTCGGAACCTCCGCGACGCCGTCCTTGTACTGCCGCATGTAGCCGAGCACCGTGTTCACGTACTCGCGCGAGTTGTTGTAGCTCAGGATCGCCCGGTCCAGCGCGGCCGGGTCCGACAAGTCACGGTCGCCCGCGCAGAGGTAGAGCCCCGCGCCGAGTGCCGCGTCGTAGATGTTGTTCGGGTCGCGCTTGGTGTCGCCGTTGCCGTCGGCGCCCCACTTGCTCCAGGTGGAGGGGATGAACTGCATCGGGCCCACCGCCCGGTCGTACGTGGCGTCCGCGTCCCACTCGCCCTTGTCGGTGTCGCGGATCTCGGCGAAGCCGTTGCCGTTCAGCTGCGGCCCGCGGATCGGCTTCTCGGTGTAGCCGTCCATCTTGAGCCCGTAGCCGGAGGCGTGCACGGACTCGACCCTGCCTATGCCCGCGAGCAGCTGCCAGGGCAGCTTGCAGCCGGGGAGCGCGGCGGCCACCGACAACTCGGCGCGCTTGTAGGCGTCGAGGGCGGTTCCCGGTATGCCGCTGGACCCCTCGGGGGTGCCGGTGGTCGGCGGGACCTGCGGGTCCGCGACCGGTGCGGGCAGATCCAGCCGGGCGTCACCGCGGTCGGTGGCCTGGGGGCTGTCCGGGCTTGGCTCGGACTCCCCCGCGTCGGCGGTCGTCGGGCTGGTGACCACGGCGGCGGTCGTCAGGCTGGCCGCGAGCGCGGCCGTGCACAGGACCTTGCGCGAGGTGTTGACGAGGTGACGTTGAAGTGGCTTCACGGTGCGAAATTCCCCCCAAGGCGGCCAGCGAGGCGTGCGGCCGGTCGAGCCATGAATGTTCTGTGTATCAGGTATTCGGATATGACTCACCGTCGCCCCCGCAGATAGGGCGCACCATTCGTCTCGGCTTCACCCGCCCGTGCGGGTGGGACGTCCAGCGGGACGAGCGGAACCGGCCGACCTGGCACCCGGCGGCGGCCCCGGCCCCGGCCATGCGGACGGGGTCAAGGGGCCCGGATGGGCGGCGGGATGCGGCGATCGCGGGCCTGGCCGAGAGCGGCGAGCCGATCGCGGACCTCGCCGACCGGCCGGGCTTCTCCGAGGACACCGCCTTCCACCGGGCCTTCCGCCGCTGGACCGGCACGACCCCGGGGGCCTACCGGCTGGGCGGCGCCGCTCCCCGGGGGACGTTCGCGCCGGGCGGGAACGGGCCGGGCCGGGCCGGACCGGGCGCGGCTCCGGGCGCGGCTCCGGGCGGGGCTCCGGGCGCGGAGGTGGCGCGCGTTACGCGCGGGGGCGGCGGGCCGGGAAGGCGGCCGCCACGCAGCTGAGCAGGAGACCGAGGACGCCGAGGGCAGCGACGGCCAGGGTGGCCAGGTGCAGGACGGTCTCCCAGGTCTCCGGCTTCCCGTAGGCGCGGTCGCCGAGCGCCTTGGCCTCGCCCGTGAAGGTGAGCTGGCCGCCGTCGCGCTTGACCTCGTCGGCGTACGCGTACAGCGTGCCGGTGTGCGCCGTCCCGTCGGCCGTCCAGACCGTGCGCTCGCACACGGCGGTGCCGCGGCCGTCGCCCCGGACGAAGGTCTCCACCCCGCAGCGGCTGGGCAGTTGGACGGTGACGGGGGTGGCGAAGGCATACGCGGCGCCCCAGCCGGCCGGCTTCTGGGAGGCGCTCCCGACGAAGAAGAAGACGCCGGCGGCTATGCCGGTGAGGACCAGGCTCAAGGTCGCCCGCTGCTTGAACTTCTCCGCACGTCCGGCCATCGAATCCCCCAAAAGTGGTTGTGCGTACGCCATATCAGGACGTGATCAGGACGTGCGTGGCTGGTTCTCGCCCCACGTGTCGCGTGTTTCTACCGCACCCGCGGCCCGGCGGACAAGGCTCTGCCGGCTCATTCTCCGGCGGGGCAGGACCGGGTACCGTTCGGCAGCCCGCCGTCGACCAGGAAGTGGTTCACGAACTCCCGTACGCAGGGCGAGGTCGCGTACCCGGTGTGCCCGTCGCCCTTGTGGTCCAGCACCACCGCCGAGCCGCCGAGGCGGTCCGCCGTCTCCTCGGTCCACTCGTACGGGGTCGCCGGATCCCCGCGGGTGCCGACGAGCAGCATCCGCGGGATCCCGGCGGGCCGGTCGATCCCGCGGATGAAGTCGGTGCCGGCGGGGCGGCCGTAGCAGGACAGCACGGTCATCAGCTGAGCCGGGCCGAAGATCTCCGAAGCCTTGCGGAACTCCTCCCTCAGCCCTTGGATCTCCTTCACTATCGCGGCCGGACTGGCCTTGTCGTGTCCCCGGTCCGGATCGTCGGCGCAGTTCACGGCGGCGAGCGCGGCGGCCGCGTTGTCGGCGGGCACCTGGCCCGGCCCTCCGCCGTCGCCGCCGCCGCCGTCCGCGCCGCCCTCGTCCGCGTCATCCGCGGAGGGCTCCACCGGCTCGCCCAGCCGCGTCAGCCCGGACGGATCCCCGTCCCGCTCGATCATCCGCAGCCCCTCCGCGAGCGCGGGCCACGTGCTCGGCGTGTACAGGGCGGCCGCCACCACGGCCACCACGTCCTGCCCCGTGACGAACCACCCGCCGTCGATCAGCGGTTCCTCGTCGAGCCGCGCCACGAGGGCGTTGACCTTCTCCTTCGCGGTACGGGTGTTGGTCCCGTACACGCAGCCCGCCTGGTGGGCGCACCAGGTCAGGAAGTTGTCCAGGGCCCGCTGCTGCCCGCGCGCCGATACGAGGGCCTGCTCGGCGAGCGGTTCGGTGAGGGTGTCCACCCCGTCGAGGACCATCCGGCCGGTGTTCTGGGGGAATTGGGCGGCGTACACGGCGCCGAGCCGGGATCCGTAGGAGAAGCCGAGGTAGTTGAGCTTCTTGTCGCCGAGCGCCTGGCGTACGAGGTCCAGGTCGCGGGCGACGTGGACGGTGCCGATGTACGGGAGCACGGGCCCGGAATGCAGCTCGCACCGTTTCACCAGCGCGCGCAGAGCGGCCAGCTGCGCGGCGGCGTCCGCGCCGGCCCCGGGGTCGGGCTCCAGGGAGCCCCCGCAGGAGACGGGCTCGCTGTGCCCGACCCCGCGCGGGTCGAAGGTGACGAGGTCGTACCGCTTGCCGAGCTCCGCGAAGAGCTTGGGGTCGGCGGCGAGGCTCGCGATCCCGGAGCCGCCGGGGCCGCCGTAGTTCAGGACCACGGACCCGAGCGGCTTCCCGCCGGTCGCGGGGATCCGCGCGAGGGCCAGCCGTACCGAGCCCTTGGCCGCGTCGGCGTGGTCGAGGGGCACGGTGAGCGTCCCGCACCGCATCCCGTCTGGCACATGCCGCTCGGGGCAGTCACCCCACCGGATCCGCTCCCCGGTCGGCGCGCCCGCTGCGAAGGCCGACGCCCCGGGGCCGACGCACATCACGGCGGCGGTGACGGCAGCGGTGACGGCGGACCTGCGAAAGCGGCGGGACCGGTACACGGCACCCTCCTCGGGCGACCCCCCGACCCAGTCAGCCCACCATAAGCGCGCCCCGCCACCACCGCCGCTCGACCTCGCCCTCGCCGATCTCCACCGTGACCCGCTCGGGATCGAGCGCCGGGCCCGAGGCCGGAACCGGGGCCGAGGCCGGAGCCCGGGCCCGGTCCGAGGGCATGGGTGTCCCGGTTCAGCCAGCGCAGCGCACGGGTCACCGGCGATACAGGTCCTCGATCTCCCGCCCGTAATCCCGGGCGATCGCCGCCCGCCTCAGCTTCATCGACGGCGTCAGGTGCCCCCGCGCCTCCGTGAACTCCCCCGGCAGCACCGCGAACCGCCGGATCGACTCCGCCCGCGACACGAGCCGGTTCGCCTCGTCCACCGCGCGCTGTACTTCGGCCCGCAGCTCCTCGTCCCGTACCAGCTCCCGCACCGGCACCCCCTGCTTCTTCCGCATCTGCCGCCAGTGCGCCAGCCCCTCCGGCTCCAGCGTGATCAGCGCGGCGACGTACGGCCGGTTGTCGCCGACCACCATGCACTGGCCGACCAGCGGATGCGCCCGCAGCCAGTCCTCCAGCGGCGCCGGGGCCACGTTCTTGCCGCCGGAGGTGATGATCAGGTCCTTCTTCCGGCCGGTGATCGTCAGGTACCCGTCGGCGTCGAGCTCCCCGATGTCCCCGGTGGCCAGCCACCCCGCGCCGCCGTGCGAGGCGAGGTTCCAGTACCCCGCGAAGACGTGCCGCCCGCCCAGCAGCACCTCGCCGTCGTCGGCGATCCGTACCGCCGTCCCGGGCAGCGGCCACCCCACCGTCCCCAGCCTCGGCCGCAGCGGCGGGGTGACGGTCGAGGCCCCGGTCGTCTCCGTCAGCCCGTACCCCTCGAAGACCTCGATCCCCGCACCCGTGTAGAACGCCGCGAGCCGCCGCCCCAGCGGGGACCCGCCGCTCAGGACGTAGCGCACATGCCCGCCCAGCGCCGCCCGGATCCGCCGGTAGACCAGCGGGTCGTACAGCGCCCGCGCCGCCCGCAGCCCGAGCCCCGGCCGCTTTCCCCCGACGCTCTCCCCGTACCTCCGCGCGATCCGCGCGGCCCGGTCGAAGGAGGCGGCCCGGCCCATCTTCTCGGCCGTGGCCCGGGCGGTGTTGTAGACCTTCTCCAGGACGTACGGGATGGCCAGCAGGAACGTCGGCCGGAACCCCGCCAGGTCCGCCAGCAGGTCCTCGGTCCGGATGCTCGGCGCGTGCCCCAGCCGCACCCGCGCCCGTAGGCACCCCACCGCGACCATCCGCCCGAACACGTGCGACAGCGGCAGGAACAGCAGGGTGGACGCCGGCTCCGTGCTCACCGACTTGAACACCGGGTGGAGCAGCTCCACGGCGTTGTCCACCTCGGCGAAGAAGTTGCCGTGCGTGAGCACACACCCCTTGGGCCGGCCGGTGGTCCCCGAGGTGTACACGAGCGTCGCCACCGACTCCGGCGTCCGCGCGCCGCGCCGGGCGTGCACCAGCGCGTTGGGTATGTGCTCCCCGGCCTTGATCAGCCGCGCCACCGCCCCGGTGTCGAATTCCCACAGGTGCGCCAGCCCGGGCAGGTTGACCCGCTCGGAGCTGACGAGCCGCGCCTGCGCGGTGTCTTCGACGGCGCAGGCGACGGCCCCCGAGTCGTGCAGGATCCATCGCACCTGAAGTGCCGACGCGGTCGGGTAGACCGGCACGGTCACCAGCCCCGCCGCCCACCCCGCGAAGTCCAGCAGCGTCCACTCGTAGGTGGTCCGCGCCATGATGGCGAGCCGGTCGCCCTCGCGCAGCCCCTCGGCGATCAGCCCCTTGGCGACGGCGAGCACTTCGGCCGCGAACTCGGCGGCGGTGACGTCCCGCCAGGTCCCGTCCCGCTCCTTGCGCGCCAGTACGACGTCCGCCGGCGCGGCGGCGGCGTTGTCGAACGGGATGTCCCCGAGCGACCCGCTCACGGGCGGCGCCACCAGCGCGGGTACGACCACCTGGCGCACCACCCCGTCGACGACAGTCTTCACGGGGTCAACCGGCTTTACGGGTACTACTGGTGCGACCCGTGCTACGGGTGCGACGGGCGCTACGGGCTCCACCGGCTTCGGCACGACGTCCACGGCACGTTCCCCTCTGCTCAACAGGAGTTACCGCCGGTAATCTACGGACGGGTAACCCTGCTGACCACCCCCGCGACACGACCTCCACCGGACCGCCACCGCTTGCCCAAACGACCTCGGCCCCGGGCTGGCCGGATCGGGCGCGGGCTGACCGGCGACGGGCAGACCCACTACGGATGGGGCAGGCGGGCCTGTCAGGGGCGCCCGGCGCGCGTGCCGGTCAGGGAGTTCAGCAGCGCGGCACCCCGTTCGGCGTCGTCCACGCTGACCGCGAAGTCCCTCCCCTTGGCCCGGACCACCAGGCACTCGCCGCTCCGCAGCATCACGGTCGTCCCCAGCCCGCTCAGCCGGTAACCCCAGCCGCCGACCTGCGCCGGCGTCCGGGTCTCGACGCGGGCCGACTCGATGTGGGGTGTGACCGAGATACGCGCCAAAGGGGCAACGGGATGATCTTGAAGCCCTGAGCGTTCGTCGCCCGTCACCCATTCGGCCCAGTGTCGTTGGTGGTGATGTTGCGCGTCGTCTGGGGCCTGGGGTGGGTTGTGACATCGATTGAACGGACCGCGTATCCACGGTTCAAGCGGCTGATCACCGCGCATGAGCTGCATCTGTTCTTCTCCCCGAGCCGCGATGAGTTGGAGTGGGCGTCCGATGCCACGGACTGTGATGAGCATCTGCTGGCGCTGCTGCTGATGCTGAAGTCGTACCGGCGCATGGGGTGTTTCCCGGCGCTGGAGGACGTCCCGGAGATGGTGGTGGACTTCGTCCGGCGTGCGGTGGAGCTGCCGGAGGGCACGCTGCCGGTGTACCGGGCGGAGCGGACCGCCAAGCATCACCGGGGCCTGGTCCGCAAGCAGGCCGGCGTGACGTTCGACCAGGCCAAGGCCCGGGGGATCGTCGAGCAGTCGATCCGCAAGGAGGCCGCGGCGAAGAATCGCCCGGCGGATCTGATCAACATCGCGCTGGAGAAGGTGGTGGAGGCCGGGCTGGAGCTGCCGGGGTTCTCGACCTTCGACAAGCTGGCGTCGAAGATCCGCACCGAGGTGAACGCCTCGATCTGCGCGGGTATCCACGATCGCATGAGCGCTGCTCAGCGGGCGGGGCTCATGCGACTGCTGGAGGAGCGCGACAGCGACGGGACAACGCTGTTCAACCGGCTGAAGAAGCCCGCCAAGGGCCCGACCTGGTCGCACTTCAAGAACCTGACCAAGCGTCTGGAATGGCTGGACGAGCTCGGCGACACCGACGTGTGGATGGACGGAGTCGCCGCAGGGAAGATCACCGACTTCGCCGGAGAAGCGGACGCGGCGGACGCCTCGGAGCTGCGGGACTTCGCCCCTGTCAAGCGCATTGCGCTGGTCGCGGCTCTGACGCACAAGGCGCGTATGCGGGTGCGGGACGACCTGGCGACGATGTTCTGCAAGCGCGTGGCGACGAAGATCAAGAAGGCCAAGGCGGAGCTGGAGGAGATCCGGCTCGCCGAGCGGGAGATCGTCGAGGCCCTGATCGGGAACTACCGCACGGTGCTCAAGCACATCGACGAGGGCGGCCCGGCCCAGGAGGCGCTCACGAGGGCCGCGACCATGACCGCCGAGGTCCGCCAAGCCCTTGAGGGCCTGGACGAGGAGGCGTCGGTGGACGAGGTCGCGACGCGGCTGGAGGGAAGGGTCTCCCCGGCAGTCCTCGCCCTGGTGAAGGCCCAGGTGGTGCAGGCCGGCGGGTTCGGCGCGGTCACCCGCGCGGTGGAGGGCTTCGGAGGGTTCGCGAAGCAGTACGAGCAGATCGAGAAGGTCTCCGCCCATCACGGCAACTTCTGGGAAGTGCTGCTGCACGGGCAGATCGGCCGGGACCGGGCGGTGATGTTCGACCTGGCCGACAACGACAAGCTGAAGTTCACTGCGACGAGCGAGGACAGCCGGGTGCTGGATGCCCTCGCGCACGCCCAGCGGCACCAGGCGGCCCGCGGCGAGTACATCACCGCCTTCAACGAGGAGGGCAAGGAGGTCGACATCTCCTTCGCCACCCAGAATTGGCGCAAGGCCGTCCTCGACAAGACCCGGCCCGGGCAGTTCGTCCGCAAGCACTTCGAGGCGATGGTCTTCACCGCGCTCGCCGAGGAACTGCGCACCGGCGACGTCGCGGTGGTCGGCTCGGAGGAGTACGCCGACTGGTCCGAGCAGCTGCTGGCCTGGGAGGCCGTCCAGGAGACGCTGGGGTCCTACCTGGTGGAGGTCGGCCTCGCCGAGGCGGGCGAGAGCGCAGAGTTCGACGCGAAGTTCTTCCGCCGGCAGCTGGAGGACAAGCTGCGAGGCGCCGCCGCGGCGGCGGACGCCGGGTACCCGGAGAACGAGGGCCTGGTGATCGATCCGGAGACGGGCGTCCCGTCGCTGAAGGCGTTCCGGGCTGACGGCCAGCGGCCCTCGGCGAAGCGCCTGGAGCAGGAGATCAAGGCGAGGATGCCGGAGCGTTCCCTGATGGGGATCGTGGCCCGGACCGCGTACTGGGTGGACTGGTGGCGCCGTTTCGGCCCGGCCTCGGGCAACGAACCCAAGCTCACCGACCCCCTGGGCCGCTACGTGATCGTCACGTTCGTCAAGGGCACCAACATGGGCCCGTACGAGGCCGCCCGGCACATCCCCGGCGTGAGCGGGCACGAGCTGTCGTACGTCGCCAACAAGCACTTCTCGATCGTGCTGCTGAACGAGGCGGTCGCCGACCTGGTGAACGCGCACGCCCGCCTGGACATCTCGCAGGCGTGGGGCGACGGAACCGCGGTGGCGGCGGACGGCACCCACATGGACACCTATCTCGACAACCTGCTCTCCGAGACGAGCGTCAGGTACGGCAAGCCGGGCGGCATCGCCTACCACCACGTCTCAGACACCTACATCGCGCTGTTCACGCACTTCATCCCGTGCGGCGTGTGGGAGGCCGTCTACATCATCGAGGGCCTGCTGAAGAACACCTCCGAGGTGCAGCCGACCACGGTGCACGCGGATACGCAGGGCCAGAGCTTCCCTGTCTTTGCGCTCGCCCACCTCCTGGGCTTCGACCTGATGCCCAGGATCAGGAACTGGAAGGAACTGACCTTCTACCGGCCCTCCAAGCAGAGCGAGTACGTACACATCGACGCCCTGTTCGGGGAGCCGGGCAAGAACACAATCGACTTCGACCTGATCGAGTCCCAGTTCCGCCACCTGATGCGGGTGGCCGTCTCCGTACGCGAGGGCACGATCTCCTCCTCCACGCTGCTCAAGCGGCTGCGTTCCGGGTCGCGAAAGAACGCCACCTACGCGGCCTTCCGCGAGGTCGGCCGCGTCATCCGCACCGTGCAGCTGCTGCGCTACCTCTCCGATGCGCCGCTGCGGCGGCGGGTGACCGCGGCGACGAACAAGGTGGAGTCGTTCAACCGGTTCTCCCAGTGGGTCGGCTTCGGCAACCGCGGCGTCATCGCCGACAACGACCCCGTAGAGCAGGAGAAGGCGATGAAGTTCAACGCCCTGCTCACGAACACGGTGATCTTCCACAACACCCTGGACATCGCCGAGATCATCCGCCAGCTGCTGGAAGAAGGCTGGGAGATCGACCCCGAGGACCTGGCCCACATCTCGCCGTATCTGACCGAACACATCAACCGGTTCGGCGAGTACAGCACCCACGAAGTCGGCATCCAGCCGGAAGCGTACGACCCGAAGCTTGACGTCGACTTCACCCCGCTCCGTGAGCAGGGTCTGATCGCCGCCGGCCTCGGTCAGGCCGCTTGACCCAACGTTCTCGCCTATGCGGCCGCCCTTTTGGGATCGGGATGCGGGTCGGCTATGTGGTGGGCCGCAGGAAGCCGACGACGGCCTCCTTTTCCATGTCGATACCCTGCTCGATCTGAGGCGGGACAGGTTCGAACGCATCCACCTGGATGGAGCGCGAGCCGGGGCCACGGGTCCAGGTGGCGATGGCCAGGCCGTCGGCGATGACGGTGGGGCGGATGAGGCCGCCTCCTGGCCAGACGCGGGCCTGGTGGAGAGCGGGGACGGACGCCTCGCGGGTGTGGTAGCCGATCAGGTAGTTGTCGTAGGCGGGCAGCATGCGAACGTCCGGGGTGTCAGACGAGCGTGGGAGTTCTTTCACCCGCCCGGCGAGCATGGTCAATGCGCCGTACTCGGTGATCACGCGGGATTCCGCCAGCATTTTCCAGGCCCTGCGGGCCCAGGTGATCGGCAGTCCGGACCAGGCGGCGAAGTCCTCCAAGGTGGCGGGGGCGTGCGCGGCCAGGTACCGGCGGGCCAGCTCGGCGAGAGCATCGTCGCCCTCCCACCGGAAGCGCCCGGTGGGAGGCAGCCAGTCGTCGAGCAGCACATACGTGGCCTCACCGGCGCGCTGCGGACCGTGGCAGAGGATGCCGGTGAGTGCCGCGTGGCGGATCAGGTAGAACGGCGCCTGCCCGTCCGGCGGAATACCGAGGGTGGTAAGGCGCTCGGTCAGCTCGGCCCGGGTGAGTGGGCCGTGCGCGGCAAGAGCATGCCGGATGAGATGGTCGGCGCGCTGGCGCAGATCATCGCCCAGGCCCAGCTGCTGGTAGCGGCGGCTGGTTGCGGCAAGGATACGCGGGGACAGCAACTGCAACACCCAGCGGGCGTCGTCGCTGGGGATGGTGTGCAGGGTGCCGCGCATGTACCAGTTGCGGACGATGCACCGCTCTTTCTCGTATGCCGTGCGGATGGCCTGGGCGGTGATGTCCCGGCCGCGTACCCGGATGCCCAGGTCGGCGGCCGTGGCGTCCTGGGCCTGGATGGCGAAGACCCGTCGGACGACCGTCACGGCAGAGGCCTCGCATGCTCCGCCGGCCAGGGCCTGCGCACAGGCCCGCAGCCTGCGGATGCTCTCGTGGTCAGGCATCGGGCTGTGCCTCTCGGCCGGCGCGGTCAGGAGACGGCCTTGTCGAGGACGCGGGCGAGTTCGGCGGGCGCGGACAGCATTGGCCAGTGCCCGGTGAGCAGGTCGAAGCGCCGCCACGGCGGCTGGTTCAGGTAGGCCAGCATCGGCACCCCGGCATCCAGCAGTCCCGTGAAGTCACGGCAGGCGATCAGGACACGGTCCACACCGGGACCGGGCTCGGCCGGGCCGGCGAGACGCTGGGTGAAAGTGCCGAACGGCTGAGGGGTGGCCCGGGTGCGCAGAGCGTTCCGCTGGCCCTCATCGAGCCCGTCGAGGCTGCTGGACAAGCCCAGGACCTCAAAGGGCGGCATCGGTAGCCGCCACCCAGCGTCGACCTGCTGGCGCAGCTGGTCCGCTGCCTGCGGTGGCATGAGGTCGAGCATGCACATGCCTGCGGCGAACGGGGCGCTGTCCACGTAGATCACGCGCTCCAGGCGGTCGCCGAGACGTCCGGCTGCCCCGGTTACCGGGGCAGCCGCGTAGCTGTGGGCGACCAGCGTGACGTCGCGCAGATCGTTCCGCTCGACGAATCCCGTGATGTCCGCGATGTGCGTGTCCAGGCCTGTCTGGGGGCCGACCTGGTCGGCGTGTTCGGCCAGGCCGGTCAGGGTCAGCGGCAGCGCCGTGTGGCCGCGCTCCTGCAGAGCGCGGGCGGTGTCTTCCCAGGCCCACGCCCCGAGCCAGGCGCCGGGAACGAGTACGAAGGTGGCCATGTGATCTCCCAGAAGTAGGTGCTGCGGGGAGCGTAAAGTCGATACAGGACAGAATCCGCCCTGAAATGCCGAGTGATCCATGTCGCATCCCCTCACCCGTGTGCTGACCCTGCTGGAACTCCTCCAGTCCAACGCCCGGCTCACCGGGACGGAGCTGGCCGACCGCCTGGACACCGACGTCCGCACCGTGCGCCGCTACACGGCCCACCTACGCGACTTGGGCATCCCCGTGGAGGCCGAACGCGGCCGCTACGGCGGCTACCGACTGGCCCGCGGCTACCGCATGCCACCTCTGGTCCTCACCAATGACGAGGCCCTCGCCGTCGTCCTTGGCCTGCTCGCGGCAGAACGTCTGGGCATGGGCACCGCCGCGCCGGCCAATGCCGGTGCCTTGGCCAAGATCGAGCGGGTGCTCCCGCACGCCCTGCGCGAACCGCTCGCCGCCATGTGGGAGACCCTGTCCTTCACCGCCCACGCCGTAATCGGGCAGGCACCCGGAACCGGCGTCCTGCTGGCACTGGCCCAGGCCTCCCGCGCCCGCACGACCGTCGCCATCAGCCACCAGTCCTGGCGCCAGGAACACACCGAACGCGACATCGACCCTTACGGCGTGGTCTTCCACACCGGCCGCTGGTACGTCGTCGGCCACGACCACCTCCGCGACAGCTTGCGCACCTTCCGCATCGACCGCATCACCTCCGTCACCCCCCGAGCCGACAGCTTCACCGCACCCGACGGCTTCGACCCCGTCGCCCACCTGACCTCGACCCTCGCTCAGGGGCCCTACCGCTGGCAGGTCGAGGTGACGATCCATGGCCCCCTCGATGAGATCGCTCGCCGGCTGCCTCGCTCAGCGGTGACCCTCACCGCCCAGCCCACCGGCGTTCTCATGCACGCACGGGCAGAACGGCTGGACGGCATGGCCCACCTGCTCGCCTCCCTGGAGTGGCCCTTCACCATCCACCATCCCGACGAACTGCGGCAGGCGCTCAAGAATCTGGCCGCCCAGCTCACCGCAGCCGCCCAGCGGAAACCGGAAGAACTACCGCAGTAAATGCCGGATTTACTGCGGCGGAGCCCCTACCGTGATCACCGCGACCTGCGGCGGGCCATTCCGGCCGCCGGGGCGAGGTGTACGCATTTACTGCGGCAGTGCCGGAAGGGTGGGACGGCGTGACGATCGAACCAGTGACCGATCTCGGGAGCGGGGGCGCACTTCGGTTGCCGCGCGCTCGGGTCGTACCTCTGTCCGCCCCACCCGCGTCGTACACCGCGGCGGTCGAGCGCTACCTCACCGGCGCGGGCATCGCGAAGTCCTCCGCCCGGATCTACCGGATCTCCCTCACGACGTGGGGATGGATGCTCACCGGAGAACCCGCGCCGACCGGGCCCGCCCGACGAGGCGCGAAACCGCCCGTCTTCCCCATCACCTCGATCGACGACCCGGCGCTGCCGGAAGTCTTGGCCGAGCTGGCCGCCGCGCGGGCGGACGAGATGGACGCCGACACCGTCAACCGTGAACTGTCCATCGCCCGGAAGGCGATCGGCTGGTGGCAGCGCCAAGGCTGGATCGAAGGCGATCCCACGATCGGCATCGAGCGGCGGCCGGCACCGCCCGACCGCACCAAGGCTCTCGCGGAGAACCAGATCGCCGCCCTGTGGCGCCTCGACGTCGCGCTGCGGGAGAAGACGCAGTGGAAGATGCTCTACGAGTCCGCCGCACGGGCCGACGAGGTGCTGTGCCTCAATGTGGAAGACCTGTACCCGCAGGACAAGCGTGGGAAGATCACCGCCAAGGGCGGAGCGACCGAGTGGATTCACTGGCAGTCCGGCACCGCCCAGCTCCTGCCCCGGCTCATCGCCCGCCGCACCCGCGGCCCGCTGTTCCTCACCGACCGCAAGGCCCCGGCCGGAACGCCGACGCTGGACGTGTGCCCGGAGACCGGTCGGGGCCGGCTCTCCTACCGCCGAGCTGAAGAAATCTTCGAGGAGAACACCCGGCTGCTGGCCAACCCGCTCGCCTCGCCCGAGGACATTGAAGACTTGGACGGCTGGACCCTGCACCGGCTCCGGCACAGCGCTCTGACACACGACGCCGAGGACGGCACCTCGACCCCGATGCTGCTGGCCCGCTCCCGCCACGCCTCCGTCCGCTCCCTGGAGAGATACGCCCGCCCCGGCGTCGACTCGGTCGCCCGGCACGTCGCCGAACGCGACCCCGCTGCACGCCGCCGCACGTAAATCCGAGCAGATCAGGGCTTCAAGATCATCCCATTGCCCCTTTGGCGCGTATCTCGGTCACACCCCGATGTCCGCCGCCGCCCAGCGCCGCACCGGCCACGCGAGCGGCACGATCAGCATCCACATCGTTTCCGTCAGGCCGCTGAGGCCGATGAGCAGTGCGGCCAACCCGACCACCCCGGCGACGGCGGCGATCAGACTCAGCCACGGGTTCGCCGTACGGGCGAGCCACACCCGCCGCTCACCTGCGGGAATGTCCATCCGCGGCCCCTCGCCGGCCGACCCCGACGCCGACGCCGCCCAAGGCCGGTGACCGGCCCGAGCCGCCGCGAGACCGGCCGCCAGCGCCGCGGCGACCGTCACCACGGCCCCGACGGTCACCGAGTCCGCGTCGCGCCAGTCCGCGTAAGAGAGGTTCGCCCGGACGATCGACACCTGCTCCCCGGCCAGCAGCACGCCGCCCGAGGCCAGCACCACGACACTCCACCCCCGCGCCGCCCGCCAGAAGACGGCGCCCGCGACGAGCACCGCCCAGATCACGACCGGCACCACCACCGTCGCCCACAACGGCAGCGACCCATCAGGCTCCCCCGAGCCGCCCCAGTGCGTCGCCAGCCGCTCCCTCAGCCCCCGGCGCGCCGCCAACGGCAACACCACCAGCAGAGCGAGGACCCCGGCCGCCCACGCGGCCACCCCCCACGAACCCCCACCCTTCAAGCCACCACTTAAGCCACCACTTAAGCCACTACGGTCGTTGCGGTCGTTCACCGCGCCTCCTTGATCATCTCTATGAGATCGCCCTTGCTGTATCCCAGGTGCGCCGCATCGGCCACCAGCTCCCGCACCCGCTCCAGCAGCGCCGACCGGCCGTCCGCCCCACCGGCCACGGTCACGCCCCGGCCGCGCCGGAACTCCAGCAGCCCTTCGTCGCGCAGCGCGCGCAGCCCCCGTAGGACGGTGTTCGCGTTGACGCCGAGCGCCAACGACAACTCCCGCGCGGGCGGCAACCGGTCACCGGGCCCGCACTCCCCCCCGGCGATGGCCCGCCGGATGGCGCCGGCCACTTGCTCGTGCAGGGGGCGGTTGTCCGCGATGTTCAGCCTCAGCAACATGATGCCAATGAAGCTAGCACCATGTACGTCATTTAGGGGCTACGGCGTTTCAGCGGCCAACCGCTACTTCGTGGCCGCCCGACAGGCATCGGCCGAGGCCTTGTTGGAGACACCGGCCCCCTCAAGGCTGCTGACGCAGCTGGTCTGGTCGCCGATCTGGCCCACGTAGCACGCCTGCGTGACGTCGCCCGTGACCTGCTTGCCCTGTTGCGCGACGACCTGCTCGCAGGCCTTGATGTCCGCGTGGGCGGCTGGGGCGGCGAAGACGATCCCGCCGACGGCGAGGGCCAGGCCGGCGAGGATGCCGGGGATACGAGTCGACGGACGCATACGGATGCACCTGCTCTCTCGACCGGTCACGCGATCCGCGGGCGCGCCGGACCACGGGCGGGGGCGGCGCTGAGCAGGCACTCCGAGGGGCGACCGGCTCGACACATCGGCCACCCTCGCCCTTCCGACGCTAGAACACGGCACCGAGGCACGCACTTCAGGCCGCCCGGGGGCCTCTATGTTCTTCGTCAAGCGTGTGGGCAGCTTCGGCCCGGGGTTCGATCTTCTTCGTGGGGCATGAGACTGTCTGGTTGTGCCAGAGATGATGAGTGGGTTGGGGGCGGCCTTGGCTGAGGCGTCGTCTCCTTCGTGGGCGCAACGTGCTCGTGCCGGGCGTGACCTTGCTTCCTTCGTTGAAGTTCCGGAGGCTGCGGAAGCGCTGTTGGGACTGCTGCTGGACGTCGAGGACACGGCGGTGACTCGACAGACGGCAGAGGCCCTGGCCCGGGTGGGAACGGTGGCAGCCGTAAGGCTCATCGCTCTTGCGGTTGCCGAAGCTGATGACAACCAGGCCGACTGGCTGCATACCGGGGTGCATGACGCGCTGGTGGGAGCGGACGGTGTGCCGGACATCGCAGAGGTCTGCGGGAAGCTCGCCCGGGACCGGGAAGAAGCTGTCCGCCGGGGTGCCTCAGATATCTCGGTGTGGACAGACGACATACGGCATTGATCTGAATCGACCTGCCTGTGGGCTGGTTCACGCGGCCGTCGCCTGGGGGAGGCGGGGTTCGTAGAAGGTTCCGTCGCGGAGCATGGCGGCGAACAGGACGCTGATGCGGTGGCGGGCCAGGCGGAGAAGGGCCTGGGTGTGGGTTTTGCCGCAGGCCCGGCACTGGTCGTAGTAGGTGCGGGAGGCGTGGTCGTGCAGGGCGGCGAACGCGGAGAGGAACATGGCGCGTTTGAGCTGCCGGTTGCCCCCTCGGGGTGCGTGTTCGCCGTGGATCGAGGTCCCCGACTGCTTGGTGGCCGGAGCGAGGCCGGCGTAGGAGGCGATGTGGGCGGCGGTGGGGAAGCTGGTGCCGTCGCCGACGGTGCCAGCAGGACTGCGGCGGTCCTGACGCCGACGCCGGGCAGCGACGTCAGGACGGGGACCGCCGACCTCGTGCGTCGGCCAACGGCCATTCAGGCGGCGGGGGCCAGCGGGGTGGGTGGGCAGTCGCGGCAGCGGCCGGGGGTCGGGGCCCGGAAGGCGCGGTCGCAGCCGTCGCAGGTCTGGAACGGGTCCGGCGGGACGAACCTCGGCCGGAGTGGGGCGACGGGCATCCGGGGCGGGATCAACGCGGTGATCCGGTGGGCGAGGAAACCGGCCGGGTAGCGCAGGTTCTCGGGCAGGTCCGCGGCCAGCGCCCGCCCCACGGACTCGGGGTCCGCCCCGCGCTCCAGCCAGACGGCAAGTCCGGGCGCCAGCCGGCGCACGTCCCGCTCGGCCAGCAGCAGCCGGGGGTCACGGCCCCGAAGCCCGGCCAGCAGATCGGCAGCCTCCCGTTGCAGCCGCAGCACCGGCCCGCTCGCGGCCCGGCGGTCCGCCTCCGGCAACGGCTCGCGATCGGGGTCGGGGTCCGGCCGAGGCAACGGCTTGGACGCCGCTTCAGGCTCAGGGTCCAGGTCCAGGTCCAGGTCCGGGGCCGGGGCCGGGGCCGAGTCCAGGTCCGGGTACGGGGCCGGGCCGCTTTCCGGCGCCGGGTCCGGCTCCGGCTCCGGCTCGGAGACCAACTCCCGGACGCGGACCCATTCGGGCTCGGGCATCGGCTGCGGCTCAGGCTCCGGGACCGGGTCCAGGTCGGCTTCCCCGTCCGAGTCGGGGTCCGGCTCCGGCTCGGGCTCCGGGGCCGGGTCCGGAGACGACAGCGGGCCCCAGTCCGGTGGCGGCGGGGGGCCGAAGGTGGCCCCGGGGCGGTTGTACGAGTACGTCCGGGTCACCACGTGCCCGTGCCCCAGTCGCTCCTGACGGCGCTCGAAGTATCCGTACTCCTCCAGCTCCCGCAGGGCAGTGGCGATCCGTGCCTGCCCCTCCGGGAACCAGTCCGCGAGCGCCTTGATGCCGACCGGCGAACCGGGGCGGAGCGACTGGATGTACACGGCGATGCCGATCGCCGTCGCCGACAACCTGCGGTGCTGGGCGAGGTGGTTGCCGATCACCACGAAGTGGGAGTCGTGCCGGATGTTGACGTGGATGACACCGGATCGGGGGATCTCGGCGAGTTCACGGGACGACGCGGACGCAGGCCCGCTAGGGTGCTCAAGAGCCATTGGGAAGGTGCAACTTCCTGGTTGGTCAGGCCCTCGCCCGGGATTCCCGTCCCGACGAGGGCCGTCTCATGTCTGGGGTTTGTGGGGCCGAGCATATGCCAGCCAACCAGCCCGAAATCCAGCCCAGTTGGGAATGTTCACCCGTGTGGGGGACCTCGCCGTTTTCGGCGCGCCGCGGGGGATGGAGGGGGTGGGTTGGGTTGGGTTTCGCTTCTGTTTCTTTAAAGCCTCTGGTTCTTATTACGCGTCTAAGCCCACCGGGTCCCACATTCCCGTGACCCGGTGAGCGAGATTTCGGCCCACACCACCTTGCAGGGGCTCGGACCCTGGGTAACCCCCCATTGATCTGCGAAGGCTTCTACGAGGAGCAGCCCGCGCCCCCGCGCTCCCACCGGCTCGTGGATGACCGGGACCCGGTCACTCCGCGTGTCCGTCACCTCGATCCGGAGCGTGCCCGGGGTGACGGTGAGCACCAGCCGGAAGTCCCGTCCGGGCACCCGCCCGTGGGTCACGGCGTTCGCGGCGAGCTCGGCCACGATGTGCGCTGGACGCTCGAACGGCAGGCCCCAGCTCCGGAGTTGTTCGACGGCGAGCAGCCGGGCGAGCCGGGCGCCTCGTGGGGTGGCGGACAGCTGGACGTGGAAGTCGGCAAGTTGATGATTCACGTCACAGAGCGTGGGGGTTCATGTCTACCGTGAGAAGTGACAACGCCCGTGCGTCCAGCGTTTGTCCGGTGCCTGTCCGGCCGTGTCCGGCCCGTCCGGACCGGAGTGCGGGGTAGGGGCGTTGGGAAATCGGCTCGTCGGAGGTGGGCACGCATGAGCGTGGACAATGACGGTACGGAAGAACCTGGCTGGGACGTCGATCCGGAGGACGAACAGGGAGCCGCGGTGGTGGCCGCGCTGGGCCGCCAGCTGAAGGCGTGGCGGGAGGCCGCGGGAATGCGCGTCGCGGATTTCGGCGCGCGAATTCAGTACGGGGAAGACCAGGTTCGAAAGGTGGAGGCCGGAAAACGAATCCCCCGACCCGAGTATCTGGAGCGCGCTGACGACGTACTCGGCGCCGGTGGCAAGATCACGGCGATGCGGGCCGACCTGGAGCAGGTCCGCTACCCGAAGCGGATCCGGGTCTTGGCGAATCTGGAGGCCAGGGCCGTCGAGATCGGAACGTACAACAACCACAACATCCACGGGCTGCTCCAGACAGAGGAGTACGCCGCCGCCCTGTTCGCCATGAGGCGGCCCGCCTACTCGCCCGACGAGATGGACCGGATACTGGCCGCCCGGATGGCCCGACGGTCGATCTTCGACCGCTCACCGGGCCCCGCCCTCAGCTTCGTCCAGGAGGCAGTGACCCTACGCCGCCCGATCGGAGGCACAATGGTGCTGCGCCGACAGCTCGAACGTCTTCTGGAGGTAGCCCAGTTGCCGAATGTCGAGTTCCAGGTGATGCCGACCGATGTCGAGGACCACGCGGGCATGGGCGGCCTGATCGAGGTGCTGAAGTTCGAGGACGGGAGCGCAGTCGGGCGCTCCGACGGCGCGTTCTACGGGCGCCCGGTCTCCGAGCCGAAGCAGCTCCGGATCCTTGAACTGCGCTATGGCATTATCCGAGCTCAGGCGCTGACGCCGCCGAAGTCGCGGGCCTTCATCGAGGAACTGCTGGGAGAGACATGATCCACAACCCCGAGCTGGACTGGTTCAAGAGCAGCTACAGCAGCAGCAGCGAAGGCGACGACTGCATCGAGGTGGCCACCACCCCCGCCACGATCCATGTCCGGGACTCCAAGGACCTCCACGGCCCCCGCCTCGCCTTCGCGCCGGACGCCTGGGCCGGATTCGTCAGGGACGCCTCCCATCACTGACATGTTCCAGCGCGAAACCATAGACCTGCCCGAGGACCGGGGGTGTCTCCGGTGGGTACTGGGCGTACCCCTCGGCCTCATCCATCTCCTGAACGCCCTGATCGTCTTCGCCGCCGTGGCCGTCGGCCCTCAAGGGCCGTGGGACGACCGGGGGTACACCCGGATCGCGGCGGCCTGCTTCATGTCGATCTGCCTGAGCGTGCTCGGGGGCCTGATCACGCTCATCCCCTCCGTACGCCGCGCCATGGGCGTCTGGTGGCTCGCCCCACCCCTGCTACTCGGGGTCGTCGCGTACGTACGCGGTGCCACCCTCGGCTGAGTGTCTATAAGCACTTCCGTGGGACCACGGTTCCAAGGTGTATTGGTACCACCCTCGAACAGGCGGCCAAGGGCTCACCCGAGGCACGGACGGCCTCTCCTCGCAGGTCATGCTTGTGCATCAGCCCACTACTGGCCCAGCGGTCGAACGGGCGTCGGAGCCCGAGCGGGCCGGGAGGGCGGTGCGTTACTTGACCATCTCGAAGCCGATGCCGCCGGTGGGGCCTGTCGTGACCCGCAGGGTGTCGTAGCCGCCCTTGCCGTTGTTGGCGTGCTTGCTCCAGTACTGGCACTTGTAGCCGGTGTCGGAGTTGAAATCGACCGCCTTCGCGGCGGGGATCTCCTCGCAGGCGAGCTTGCTGGCGTGGGTGGTCCCCGACTCGGAGCCGTAGCGCTCGTTCAGCGCGTCGTACACGACCTTCCCCACCAGCAGGCCGGTCTTGGCCGTGCTGTTGTAGGAGATGATGCTGCTGCCCTCCTTGTAGCTGTCGCCGATCTTGACCTCGTAGGGGATCTCGGCCCCCTCGTACGTCACGACGCACTGACTGACCGCGCCGGCCTTCTGGGTCACGCTATTGGGGCACTTGGCGCTGGTCTCACCGGCCACCTTGGCGGTGAGGAGGACGGACTCGCGCAGGCGGTGCTCCACCTTCTGGATGAAGGGCGCGCTCAGCTCAGGGGCCGGGGTGACCTTGAGGTTGTCTTCGCCGCGCTTGCGCACGCCCTCCTGGGGGCCGTCGATGGCGACCGGCATCGCTTTCTGCGCGGCTCCTCCGCCGCTGGAGTCGGAGGAGCTGCCGGTGGAGCCACAGCCGGCGGTGAGCAGACCGGCCGCGACCAGGCCGATGAGAATCTTGGCGTTTCGCATGAGCGGAGCGTAGGCGCTACCTCTGACACGCCGTATCAGCCGTATCAGGGGGCCCGTCTGCACCGGGACACACCGCAGCCCCGCCCGGACGGGGGCGGGGCTGCGGTGAGTGCGTACGTACAGGCCGAGCGGCAGCGATGCGGCGGCAGCGGTCAGGCGGCGACGGCGACCGCGGGGCGGTCGTCGAGCGGGGAGGAGGAGGCGGCCTCGTAGGCGCGCTTGTCCAGGATTCCCTCGCGGGCCGAGACGATCACCGGGACCACGGCCTGGCCGGCCACGTTGGTGGCGGTGCGCATCATGTCCAGGATCGGGTCGATCGCCATCAGCAGGCCCACGCCCTCCAGCGGGAGGCCCAGGGCGGAGAGGGTCAGGGTCAGCATGACCGTGGCGCCCGTCAGACCGGCCGTCGCGGCCGAGCCGACCACCGAGACGAAGGCGATGAGGAGGTACTCCTTGATACCCAGCTGGACGTCGAAGATCTGGGCGATGAAGATCGCCGCCAGCGCCGGGTAGATCGCGGCGCAGCCGTCCATTTTCGTGGTCGCACCGAACGGAACGGCGAACGACGCGTATTCCTTCGGGACGCCGAGGCGCTCGGTGACCTTCTGGGTGACCGGCATGGTGCCGACCGAGGAGCGGGAGACGAAGGCCAGCTGAAGGGCCGGCCAGGCGCCCTTGAAGAACTGGATCGGGTTGACCTTCGCGACGGTGGCGAGGAGCAGCGGGTAGACACCGAACATGACGAGCGCGCAGCCGATGTAGATGTCGGCGGTGAAGGTGGCGTACTTGCCGATCAGGTCCCAGCCGTACGTGGCGATCGCGGTGCCGATGAGGCCGACGGTGCCGATCGGGGCGAGGCGGATGACCCACCACAGGGCCTTCTGCAGGAGTTCCAGGATGGACTCGGCGACGTTCAGGACCGGCTGCGCCTTGTTGCCCAGCTGGAGGGCGGCGATACCGGCGACGGCGGCCAGGAAGACGATCTGGAGGACGTTCAGCTCGGTGAACGGCGTGACGATGTCCTTCGGCACGATGCCGGTCAGGAAGTCGATCCACGAGCCCTGCTTCTTGGGCAGCTTGCCGTCCTGCGGGGTGAGGCCGGTGCCGGCGCCCGGGTTGGTCAGCAGGCCGAGGCCGAGGCCGATGCCCACCGCGATCAGCGAGGTGATCATGAACCAGAGCAGCGTGCGGGAGGCGAGCCGCGCGGCGTTGTTCACCTTCCGGAGGTTGGTGATGGACACCAGGATCGCGAAGAAGACGAGCGGGGCGACGGCCAGCTTCAGCAGCTGGACGAAGATGTCGCCGACCTGCCCGAGGGTGGTCTTGAGCCAGCTGATGTCCTGGCTCTTGGCGAGCCAGCCGAGCAGCACGCCGAGCACGAGACCGGTGATGATCTGGGCCCAGAAGGGGAACTTGAACGAGGCCTTGGCGGGGGCCTGGGGGGACGCGGACACGGACACTCTCCGGAGGGGACGCACAACGAGAAGGCGGGGGATTTTCTGCGTGGTGAAGCGGTGCGGCAGCCGGAAAGCGGCCGGCCGGGACCGCTGCTGTATCGATTCAGCGGTTCAGCGGGTCAGGGCGTGTCAGGGACGCGCTGACATGCTCAGCGACAACAGCAACAGGCCGCGGACACGCGGCGGCAGAGGTCGACGTGCAGGCGCGCCACGAGCGGAAGGCTCGCGGTCATCGGGTGCGCAACTGGGGTCAACATGTTGAACACGCTAACACCCACCCTTTGAGAACCTCAAAGGTGCCCTTTGAGCCAACAGGCGCACGAGGCCCTCTTGCGCGGCCCCGGAAAACGCGAACGCCCCAGCGCTACCGGCGGCATGGCCGATGCTGGGGCGGTGCTGAGGCGGTGCCGGGGCGTGCTGGGGCGGTGCGGTGTGTGATGAAGCTAACGGGGCCCTTACGAGGTCGCGCGGGCGGCGTCGTCGACCGCGTCCTCCTGGGAGCGGTTCGCGGCGAGCTTCTCCTTCGCGCCCTCGACACGTCCGGCGATCTGCTCCGACATGTCGTCACGCTGCTTGCGCAGCAGGACGAAGGAGAGCGGCGCGGACAGCAGCAGCGCGAGGAGCGCGACCCAGGCGAGGTTGGCGTCGCCGATCCCGGCGGGCACCCAGCCGAGCTTGACCAGGCCGAGTACGGCGATGAAGCACCCGACGAAGATGCCCAGCCGCATCGCGGTGTAGCGGATCGTTGCGCTCGCCTTGAGGGACACGGTGACCCCTTCTTTCTCGTACGTCCGGACGTGCCCGTCCAGTGAAGCACGCCGGTACCCCGCCCCCGCCCGCTGGGGTGAGGTCAGAGCAGCGGCAGCAGCATCGTGATGTCGTCGCGGTCCTCGCCGGGGGCCACGCGGATGGCGTCGGGGACCCGGCCGACCTCCTTGTAGCCGCAGGCCGCGTAGAAGTGCTCCAGGCCGTGGCCGCCGCGGCAGCTCAGGCGGATCGCGTCGATGCCGTCGAGCGTGCGGGCGGCGTCGGCGACGGCCTCCATCAGGGCGCGGCCGGCGCCCTGGCCCTGGAGGTCGGGGTGCACCATGACCGTGTAGACCCAGATCCAGTGCAGTTGCAGCCGGTGGGTGTTGAACGCGAGGAACGCGGCGGCCCCGACCCTGCCGTTCGCGTCGCGGCCGACGACCAGGCGGTTGCGGCCCTCGGCCATGGCGACGAGGTGCCTGACCAGCTCGGGCCGGATGTCCTCGCGGGTGACGGGCGGTACGAAGCCGATCGCCCCGCCGGCGTTGGAGGCGTCGGTCCAGAGGTCGACGAGGCCGTCGCGCAGGGCGGGATCGACCACCGGATCGAAGGTGAAAGTAAGGGCCATATCCGGAGAGTATCTATTACCGGAGCGGGGGGCAACGGAACTGAGGAAGCCCCGGTCCGCGGGGACCGGGGCTTCCTCAGTTCAGCCGTTCAGAGCTCGTCGGACCTCAGACGCGCATCGCCTGCGGCGACTCGCGCAGCTCCGCGTCCGGGCCCGGGTACTCGCGGATGACCTCGTAGCGCGTGTTGCGCTCGACCGGGCGGAAGCCCGCCTCCCGGATGAGCTCCAGGAGGTCGTCCCGGCCCAGCTTGTTCGGGGTGCCGTAGTTGTCGGCGTCGTGCGTGATCTTGTACTCGACGACCGAGCCGTCCATGTCGTCCGCGCCGTGCTGGAGCGCGAGCTGGGCGGTCTGCACGCCGTGCATCACCCAGAAGACCTTGACGTGCTGGACGTTGTCGAACAGCAGCCGCGAGACCGCGAAGGTCTTCAGCGCCTCGGCGCCGGTGGCCATCGTGGTGCGCGCCTGGAGCTTGTTGCGGACCTTGCCGTCCTTCATATCCACGAAGTCGTGCTGGTACCGCAGCGGGATGAAGACCTGGAACCCGCCGGTCTCGTCCTGGAGCTCGCGCAGCCGGAGCACGTGGTCCACGCGGTGGCGCGGCTCCTCGATGTGCCCGTACAGCATCGTGCTCGGGGTCTTGAGACCCTTCTCGTGCGCGAGCCGGTGGATGCGCGACCAGTCTTCCCAGTGGGTGCGGTGGTCGACGATGTGCTGCCGGACCTCCCAGTCGAAGATCTCGGCGCCGCCGCCGGTCAGCGACTCCAGGCCCGCCTCGATCAGCTCGTCCAGGATGTCGGAGGCCGACATCCCGGAGATCGTCTCGAAGTGGTGGATCTCGGTCGCCGTGAACGCCTTCAGCGAGACGTTCGGCAGCGCCTCCTTCAGGGCCGAGAGCGAGCGCGGGTAGTAGCGCCACGGCAGGCTCGGGTGCAGGCCGTTGACGATGTGCAGCTCGGTGAGGTTCTCGTTCTCCATGGCCTTGGCCAGGCGGACGGCTTCCTCGATGCGCATCGTGTACGCGTCCTTCTCGCCCGGCTTGCGCTGGAACGAGCAGTACGCACAGGACGCGGTGCACACGTTCGTCATGTTGAGGTGGCGGTTGACGTTGAAGTGGACGACGTCGCCGTTCTTGCGCGTGCGCACCTCGTGGGCGAGGCCGCCCAGCCATGCCAGGTCGTCCGACTCGTAGAGGGCGATGCCGTCCTCACGCGTCAGCCGCTCGCCGGAGCGGACCTTCTCCTCCAGCTCGCGCTTGAGCCCTACATCTTTGATAGATGCAGTCATCGGCCGGCCGCCTCCTCTGTGTCCTGCTCTGTCCTACTGCCCGTGCCCAACCCCGCAACCGTACTCTCAGCCCTCCTCGGGGAGATCTCCGACCCGGTTCTCCCACTTCGTGGACAGCACGATGGTGGTGCGGGTGCGCGAGACGCCCTTGGTGCCGGAGAGCCTACGGATGATCTTCTCCAGGCCGTCCACGTCGCTGGCGCGGACCTTCAGCATGAAGGAGTCGTCGCCCGCGATGAACCAGCAGTCCTCGATCTCGGCGAGGTCGCGCAGCCGGCGGGCCACGTCCTCGTGGTCGGCGGCGTCGGAGAGGGAGATCCCGATCAGGGCCGTGACGCCGAGGCCGAGCGAGGCCGAGTCGACGGTCGCGCGGTAGCCGGTGATCACCCCGGCCGTCTCCAGGCGGTTGATGCGGTCGGTGACGCTGGGGCCGGAGAGGCCCACGAGACGGCCCAGCTCCGCGTACGAGGCACGTCCGTTTTCCCGGAGTGCCTGGATGAGCTGCCTGTCCACCGTGTCCATTACGTGGAGCCTTCCATTATTCGGCGATCCTGCAAGATTAGGTATAGAATCAAAGGCGTGCAGGGTCAACACCCTGCGAATCTTTTCATCAGATCAATGACGATCTTCAGGAGTGGTTCACCGTGTACACGATCGAGATGGCCTACGCGCACATGCGACAGCTCCAGGAGCTGGCCAACCGATCCCGCACCGACCAGCCCGCCGCCGCCCACCGCGTCGACAAGACCCGCAAGCCGCACGCCGCGAAGAAGCGCTAGCACCAGCGCTGCTAACCACGGCTCTCCTCCCGGGGGCGGGAGCTCCCCAGCTCCCCCTCCCACCGGCGGTACAGCCCGTGCGGCACCCCTGCCGTGTCGAGCACCCGCCCCGCGACGAAATCCACCAGATCCTGGATGTGCGTCGCGCCCGCGTAGAACGCCGGAGAGGCGGGCAGCACCACTGCGCCCGCCTCGTCCAGCGCCACCAGATGCTTGAGCGTCTGCCCGTTCAGCGGGGTCTCCCGCACCACGACCACCAGCCGGCGCCGCTCCTTGAGCGTCACGCTCGCCACGCGCTGGAGCAGGTCCTTCGACAGGCCCAGCGCCACTCCCGCCACACAGGCCGTCGACGCCGGGACGATCAGCATCCCCTTCACGGGGTACGAGCCCGAACTCGGTCCGGCGGCCAGATCCCCAGCGGCCCAGTAGCGGACGTCGTCGAGGTCGGGGCGCGGAAACGTCTCCGGCTTCCCGTCCGCCCCGTGCCCCAGCCACTGGGACAGGTCGTCGCGCCAGTGCGCGTCCCGGAAGGCGATCCCGGTCTCGTCCAGCAGGGTGAGCCGCGAGGCCCGGCTGACCACCAGGTCCACACTCTCGCCCGCCGTCAGCAGCCCGCGGATCACCGCCGCCGCGTACGGCGTCCCGGACGCCCCGGAAACCCCGACCACCCATGGGGTGCGCTTGCCGTCAGTCATGCCTACGAGACTATCCGGCCACCGGTCATGGGCACTGAGTAAGGTGACCCGACGTTCATAGGGTGGGACGGTCGGTGGAAGTGGTCAGTCGAAGCGGCCAGTGGAAGTGGGAGGGGATCGGCATGGGATACGCGAGTCCGGACACCCGGAGCGGCAGCTGGACCCAGGCCGACCGGGCCAAGGCGGCCGGGAAGCTCATGCTGGGCTGGGTGGGTCTGCTGTGGGTGATCGAGGTCCTGGACCTCGCCGCCGGCCATGCCCTGGACGGGTTCGGGATCGTCGCGCGCGACCCGGAGGGCCTCAGCGGCATCCTCGCCGCCCCGTTCCTGCACTTCGGCTTCGACCACCTGGCCGGGAACAGCCTGCCGCTGCTGGTGCTCGGCTTCGTCGCCGCCCTGAGCGGCATACGCCGCTTCCTGGCGGTCTGCGGGGCGATCATCGTGGCCGACGGGTTCGCGGTGTGGCTGATATCCCCCGCGCAGTCCATCACGGCGGGCGCCTCGGGCCTGATCTTCGGCCTGTTCGGCTACCTGCTGGTCCGCGGCTTCTTGGAGCGCAGACCGCTGGGGGTGGCCGTCGGCATCGTCATGGCCGCCGTCTGGGGGACGACGGTCCTCGGCGGCATCCTGCCGACCGACCCGGTGGTCAGCTGGCAGGCCCACCTCTTCGGCCTCCTGGCGGGCGTGGCCGCGGCGTTCCTCTTCCGCGGCCGGGCCGAGACCGCTTAGCGCAGACCGCTCAGCCCAGACCGCTTAGAGGCCAGGCTGCTACAGGACCATGCCCCGGTTCGCCAGGTCGAGGACGGCGCACGCGAAGAGCGCGATGCCGATGAACCCGTTGACCGTGAAGAAGGCACGGTTCAGGCGGGACAGGTCGTGCGGCTTCACGATGGTGTGCTCGTAGAGGAACGCCGCCGCGACGATCAGCAGGCCGAACCAGAACAGCGCGCCCGCGCCGGTGGCGAGGGCGTACCAGACCAGCAGGCCCGTGGTCACGACGTGCGCGGCGCGGGCGCCCCACAGCGCCGCCGGGATGCCGAAGCGGGCCGGGACGGACTTGACGCCCTCCGCGCGGTCCGCCGCCACGTCCTGGCAGCCGAAGATCAGGTCGAAGCCGCCGATCCACACGCCCACCGCGACCCCGAGGATCACCGCGTCCCACGACCACTCGCCCGTGACCGCCAGCCACGCCCCGATCGGGCCGATCGCCTGGGCCAGACCCAGGATGGCGTGCGGGAAGTTCGTGAAGCGCTTGCCGTACGGGTAGACCACCATCGGCACCACGGCGAGCGGCGCCAGCATCAGGCACAGCGGGTTCAGCAGCGCCGCCGACCCGAGGAACAGCACCAGCGCTATCCCGGCCCCGGTCCACGCGGACCGCACCGACACCGCGCCCGTGACCAGTTCGCGCCCGGCGGTGCGCGGGTTCCGGGAGTCGATCTCGCGGTCGATGATCCGGTTCGCCGCCATCGCGAAGGTCCGCAGGCCGACCATGCAGAGGGTGACGAGCAGCAGCTCGCCCCAGTGCATGACCCGGTCGAGCGTGAACATCGCGGTGAGCGCGGCGATGTAGGCGAAGGGCAGGGCGAAGACCGAGTGCTCGATCATCACGAGCCGCAGGAACGCCTTGACCTTGCCGCTCGCCTGCGGCGCGGGGCCGGGCCCGAGGACGCCCTCGGCAGCCGATGTCATCCGAGGGACCTCCGGAACTGTTCGAGTTCGACGCGCAGGTCCGTGGCGGACGTCGGGCCGATCTCCACCTCCAGCAGGGGCGTTCCCTCGGAGGGCGGCGGGACGACGCTGGCCAGGAAGGAGAACCTGCCTTCGCCCGCCGGGCGGCCGTCGAGGCGGAGCACGTCGTGCGCGGCGACCGTCAGCACTTCCGAGAACTCGGCGTCCGGGTCGGCGATGGCGGCCAGCAGGCGGTCCGCGAAGGCGGCCGCGTCGTCGTCGGAGAGCTCGTTGAGGGCGATCTCGCGCCCCTCGCCGTCGGTGCGGTCGGCGATCAGCTGCCACACGTCCGACGGGCCGGCGAACTCCTCGGGGGTGACGCCGGCTCGCTTGGCGGCCGCGCGGACCGCCGGCTGGGCCGGGTCGATCGCGGGGCGTACGAGGGCGACGCAGGGGGTGTCGGATCCGATGAACAGGGCGGGTCCGCTCACGGCGATGGGGCTCACAGTCCGTACTCCTTCCAGCGGCGGTCCACGAGGGCCGCCGTCGCGGGGTCGGACTCGACCATGTCAGGCCAGCCGCCGTCGCGCGTGTAGCCCTCCTCGGGCAGCTTCTTCGTGGCGTCGATGCCGGCCTTGCCGCCCCAGAACTGCTGGTACGAGGCGTGGTCCAGATGGTCCACCGGGCCCTCGACCACCGTGAGGTCGCGGGAGTAGTCCGTATTGCCGAGGGCCCGCCAGGACACCTCGTGCAGGTCGTGGACGTCGCAGTCGGAGTCCACCACGATGATCAGCTTGGTCAGCGACATCATGTGGGCGCCCCAGATGGCGTGCATGACCTTCTGAGCGTGCTTCGGGTACTTCTTGTCGATCGAGACGATCGCGCAGTTGTGGAAGCCGCCCGACTCGGGGAGGTGGTAGTCCACGATGTCCGGGACGATGATCTTCAGCAGCGGCAGGAAGAAGCGTTCCGTCGCGCGGCCCAGCGGGCCGTCCTCCGTCGGCGGACGGCCGACGACGATCGACTGGAGCAGCGGACGCTTCCGCATCGTCACGCAGTCGATCTTCAGCGCGGGGAACGGCTCCTGCGGGGTGTAGAAGCCGGTGTGGTCGCCGAAGGGACCCTCCGGCAGCATCTCGCCCGGCTCCAGCCAACCCTCGATGACGACTTCGGCGTTGGCCGGGACCTGGAGCGGGACGGTCTTGCAGTCGACCATCTCGATCCGCTTGCCCGCGACGAAGCCGGCGAAGAGGTACTCGTCGATGTCACCCGGCAGCGGCGCGGTGGACGCGTACGTCACGGCCGGCGGACAGCCGAAGGCGATCGCGACGGGCAGCCGCTCGCCGCGCTTCTGGGCGACGGCGTAGTGGTTGCGGCTGTCCTTGTGGATCTGCCAGTGCATGCCGATGGTGCGCTTGTCGTGGCGCTGGAGGCGGTAGAGGCCGAGGTTGCGCACGCCCGTCTCCGGGTGCTTGGTGTGGGTCAGGCCCAGGTTGAAGAAGGAGCCGCCGTCCTTCGGCCAGGTGAAGAGCGCCGGCAGCTGGTCCAGGTCCACGTCGTCGCCCGTGAGGACGACCTCCTGGACGGGGGCGTCGTCGCCCTTCACCTTCCTCGGCGGCACGTGCACCATCGAGCCGAGCTTGCCGAAGGCCTCGCGGACCCCGATGAAGCCCTGCGGCAGCTCCGGCTTCAGCAGGCCGCCGATCTTCTCGCTGATCTCGGCGTACGACTTCAGCCCGAGGGCCTTCAGCAGCCGGCGGTCGGTCCCGAACACGTTCATGGCCAGCGGCATCGCCGAGCCCTTGACGTTCTCGAAGAGCAGGGCGGGCCCGCCCGCCTTGTTCACTCTGTCGACGATCTCCCCGACTTCCAGGTACGGGTCGACTTCGGCCTTGATGCGCTTGAGGTCGCCCTCCCGCTCCAAAGCCCGGAGCAGCGAGCGGAGATCGTCGTAAGCCATAGGGGTCAGTATCCGCCACCAACTACCCTGGAAGCGTCACCGGGGCCCCCGTGGGGCCCGCCGTCACTGCCTGGGAGTCGGTCCCACACCGTGCTGCGCTATCTGCCGTTCCTGCTGATCATCGCGCTGACCATCTACACCTTCATCGACTGCCTGAACACGCCGGAGGAGGAGGTCAAACACCTCCCCAAGGTGATCTGGGTGATCATCATCCTGCTCTTCTCGATCGTCGGCCCGGTGGTGTGGCTGGCCGCGGGCAAGAAGCGGACCGCCGCGGGCGGCGGACGTGCCGCGAGGACCCAGTGGGTGGCGCCGGACGACAACCCGGAGTTCCTGCGCTCGCTGCGCGAGGAGCGGGACAAGGACAACGGCAAGGACACCGGCAAGGATTAGCCGCGGACTAGCCGGCGTCAGCGGGCTCCGCCTGCGGCAGCGCGCCGACCAGCCAGGGCATGTTCTTGCGGTGGACGGCGATGAGCACCTCGCGCTCCCCGTCCCGGCGGCCAGGACGATCAGTGCCACGGAGGGCACCGTCACCTGCCAGGGGGCGGCCCGGCGGGAGCGACCGGACAGCCACCCGTACCAGCAGGCCATCCACACCAGGGCCGGTCCGCCGATCAGCAGGCCCGGTCCCCAGCCGAACGGCACCGAGTAAGCGGTGTGCGGGTTCGCCTCGGTGAAGGCGGTGCGGGAGAACCCGGGGCCGTAGGTGATGTTCCGGACCTGGCCGCGCCAGCTGACCAGCCGCACGCGTCGCCCTTCGCGACGATCGGATGGGCGCCGTTCCCCTGCAGGCGCCGATCAGCGCGTTACTGGGCCCAGGGCAGGGCGCGGGTGCCCTCGGTGTCGGGGACCGAGACCACGCCGTCCGCGCGCATCGCGACGTAGGCCTCGAAGGTTTCGACGGAGTGGATGTGGCGCAGCACGTCCGCCGGGAGGACGAGGGTCTGGCCGGCGGCGACCTTCTCGGTGCGGCCGTCGCAGGTGACCTCCAGGGAGCCGGCGGTGAGGGTCCAGACCTGCTCGCGGCTGACGGAGTGCTCGGGGCCGGTGATTCCGGCGGGCATGGCGACGTGCCAGGTGCTGAGCTCGGAGCTGCCACGGCTGGGGGCGGCGAGTCCGGTCATGGTGGCGTTCGGGGTGGCGGTGACGTGCTCGGGGGAAACGGTGATCACGCGCAAGGAGTGGCCTCGTCTTCTCGGTGTCTTCGCGGTCGAGTGAGTCAAGCAGCTTTACTTGCGATGAGTAAAGCAGATTGACTCACCCGTGTCACCATGTTTCCGTGAACGGGAACGGGAACGGGAACGAAGAAGAGGGCGTCGAGCTGAGCTTCCTGCTCGGCATGGGCTTCCAGCTGATGCTCGGCGAGTTCACCCGGAGGGTCGCCGCGGCCGGGTACGAGGATCTGCGCCCCCTGCACGGCATGGCCTTCCAGGTCCTCAAGGGCCCCGGGGCCACCGCCACGGAGCTCGCCGAGCGGCTCGGGGTGACCAAACAGGCCGCCGGGCAGGTGGTCGACGAACTGGAGCGGCGCGGCTACGTCCGCCGCGAACCGCACCCGGAGGGCGGCCGGCGCAAGCTCGTCGTCCTGACCCGGGCGGCCTACGACCACCTCGCCGTCGCGGGCCGGATCCTGCACGAGCTGGAGGCGGAACTCGGGCGGGCCGCCGACCTCCGCGTCCTGCGCGGGGAGCTGGCCCGGTTCGTACGCGCGCTGAACGGGGACGGGCCGCTGCCCGCGCTGCGCCCGGTGTGGTGAGCGGAGCTCGGACGAGGAACGAGGACTGGCGGGCGGCGAGGCGGTCGCCTCAGGCCGCCGCGTGCGGCGCGTAGGAGGCCCGCAGCTCGGCCCAGTGGGCATCGCTCCAGGCCGACCAGTCCGCCGGGTGCCCCGCCAGCGCGGACTCCAGCAGCTCGAAGTGGTGGTGCCAGCCGGCCAGGCTGTCCAGCCGCTCCGACTCCGTCCCGCGCCGTTCGTTCAGGAAGCGGATCACCGTCGAGTCGGTGCCGACGGGTTCCAGGTGGAAGCGGATCCGCCCGTGTTCGGTGACCGTGTACTCCACGATCCGCTCGACGTCCCAGGCCGTGACATGTCCCGACACCACCGTCCCGGTGTTCGGCCAGCGCAGCGTGACGGCCCCGCCGAGGTGGCGTTCCAGGACCTCCGCCTCGGCCAGCCAGCCGCGCAGCCCGTCCCGCGTGGTCAGGGCGGGCCAGATGACCTCGTAGGCGTACGGCAGGTGGGGCTCGAATCTCAGGCGCCAACGGTCCTCGCCCCGGCTCTCGCTGGTGCCATGGCTCACAGGAGGCATGACACCAGCGTCCCACTCCCGCCGGTCAGATGCCCGCGTACGAGTGCTTGCCGTTGAGCAGGATGTTCACGCCGTAGTAGTTCCAGATCCAGCAGGCGAAGGCGAAGAGCGCGAGGTAAGCGGCCTTGCGGCCCTTCCAGCCGGCGGTGGCGCGGGCGTGCAGGTAGCAGGCGTACGCCACCCAGGTCACGAAGGACCAGACCTCCTTGGGGTCCCAGCCCCAGTAGCGGCCCCAGGCGTCGCCCGCCCAGATCGCGCCCGCGATGATCGTGAAGGTCCACAGCGGGAAGACGGCCGCGTTGACGCGGTACGAGAACTTGTCGAGCGAGGCCGCCGAGGGGAACCGCTCCAGGACCGAGGTCGCGAACCGGCCCGGCTTGCCGCCGCCGGCGAGCTTGGCCTCGTAGGAGTCGCGGAAGAGGTACAGGACCGCGCCGGCCGCGCCGATGTAGAAGACGGCGCCGCAGAAGATCGCGGTGGAGACGTGGATCCACAGCCAGTACGAGTGCAGGGCCGGGACGAGCTGGTCGCTGTCGGTGTAGAGCCAGGTCACGGCGATGCCGAGGTCCAGCAGGACGGTGGTGACCAGGATCAGGCCGAGCCAGCGGACGTTCTTCTTCAGGGCGAGCAGCGCCAGGTACGCGCCGACGGCCACCGTGGAGAAGGTGAGCGAGAACTCGTACATGTTGCCCCAGGGAGCCCGCTGCACGGACGCCGCACGGGCGACGACGCCGGCCGCCTCGATGAGGAAGGCGAGCGCGGTCAGCGAGATCGCGATCCGGCCGTACAGGTCCCCCTGCTCGGTGCCGCCGGCCGCGCCGGGGCCGTCCGGGACGTCGCGGGTGCCGGCCGCGGAGCGGGTGACGACCTTCGGCCGGTCGAGTACGGCGGTGCCGCCCCCGGCCCGCGTGGCCCGTACCCGCACGGCAGGGGCGCCCGCGCCCGCGGCCTGCGTGGCGGTCAGCGCGGCGGCCGTACGGCCCACCTTGCTGCGGCTGCCGAAGATCCACTCGGCGATGTGCGCGAGGAAGGCGAGGGTGTAGACCGCCATCGACGAATAGACCAGGTAATTACTGATCTGAGCCAGGTTCTCGTTGGTCGCTGCTGCGAGCGGCGTCATCCGCGCTCCCCTTCAACTTCAACTTCAGCGGGTTCTTCAACAGGTGGGGCTTCGACGGGTGGAGCTTCGACGGGTGGAGCTTCGACAGGTGGGGCGGACGCCGCCGAGGGCGCCTGCCGGTGGAGCGCCTCGGCGAGCACCGTCAGCTCCTCCGGGAGCCGGGCGGACTCGCTGCGGCCGAGACCCGCCATCTCGACGACGGTCACGCCGTCCGGGCCGGTCACCGCCCGCACCCAGATCCGGCGGCGCTGGATGAACAGGGAGGCGGCCAGGCCGCCGATGGCGGCGATCGCGCCCGCGAGCGCGAGGCCGCTGCCGGGCTGGTGGGTCACGGAGAAGGTGGCCCAGCGCTCGATGCCCTCGAACTTCACCGTGCCCGCGCCGTCCGGCAGGCTCATCGTCTCGCCGGGCAGCAGCTTCCGCTTGAACAGCTCGCCGTTCTCGTCGGTGAACTTCTCCATCTTCGACGTGTCGAGCTGGTAGACGTTCTGCGGCAGGCCCGAGTCCACGCCGAGGCTGCCGTGGTACGCGTTGAGCGCGAGGACGGGGAAGTCCAGCTCCGGGAACTGCGAGAACATCGTTCCCTTGCCCTCGCCCGCGTACGTCGGCACGAACCAGGCGTTGAAGCCGAGCTGTTCCTTCTTGCCGTTCTTGTCCTTGTAGCCGTCGGTGACCTTGACGGCGCCGGAGGAGGTCAGGTTGGCGTCCTGGGGCAGCATCGGCACGGCGTCCTTGAAGATCACCTTGCCGTTGGGGTCGGTCACCGAGATGACCGGCGCGTAGCCGTGCCCGAGGAGGTAGACCTTCGAGCCCTCGACCTCCAGCGGCGTGTTCACCTCGATCTCGCGCTTCTGCGGCGTGCCGTCAACGCCCTCGCTGAGGGTGACGTACGCCTTGAAGTCGCGCGGGGTGCCCTTCTGCGGGCCGGACTTCTCGAACGTGGCGTCGAACTTGTCCAGCGTGAAGGAGAACGGCGGCAGGTCGTCGGAGTTGAAGAGGCCGCCGGGCTTGAAGTCGTCGTACTGGGTCAGTGTGTTCGAGAAGCCCTTGCCGCGCAGGACGAGCTTGCCGCCCTCGGACTTGAACAGCTGTCCCCAGGCGAACGCCACCAGCATCACGATCAGGGCGATGTGGAAGGCCAGGTTCCCGGCCTCGCGGAGGTAGCCCTTCTCCGAGGCGACGGAACTCCCGGCGGCCTCGGTGCGGAAGCGCCTGCCGCCGAGCAGGGTCCTGGCGTGGGTGAGCACCTCGTCCGGGGACTTCTCCGTACGCCACGTCGTGTACGCGGGCAGCCGGTCGAGCCGCTTCGGGGCGGCCGGCGGGCGGTCCCTTAGCTGGCCGACGAACTGCCAGGAGCGCGGCAGGATGCAGCCGATCAGCGACACGAACAGCAGGATGTAGATCGCGGAGAACCACACCGAGCTGTAGACGTCGAAGAGCTGGAGCTTCTCGGCGATCCCGACCCAGGAGGCGTGCTCCTGCTTCCAGGCGGCGACCTTGAGCTCGTCGACCTGGGTCTGCGGGATGAGCGAGCCGGGGATGGACCCGAGGGACAGCAGGAAGAGCAGGATCAGCGCCACCCGCATGGAGGTGAGCTGGCGCCAGAACCAGCGGACCCAGCCGAAGACGCCGATGCCGACGGGGTCGGCGGGGCTGTCGTCCAGCGGGGCGGTGGAGAGCTGGGCCCCGGCCGCCGCCTCGGCCCGGGCGTCGGCCTGGGCGTTCGCGTCGGCCTGGGCGTGGGCGTCGGCCTGGGCTGCGGCCTCGGCGGAGTCCTCGGATCGCGGCGCCTCGGTGGGCGCGTTGTCAGTCGTACTCATGTGCGTTAGGTCCTCAGATCCCCACCGTGAAGTCTTGGGTCCAGCTCTGCATGTCGCCGACGATGATGTCCCACCATCCTGTGACGAGCAGCAGACCGGTCAGGATCAGCATGCCGCCGCCGATGCGCATCACCCACGCGTAGTGCTTCTTGACCCAGCCGAACGCGCCGAGCGCCTTGCGGAAGGCGACCGCCGCGAGGATGAAGGGCAGGCCCAGGCCCAGGCAGTAGACGACCGTCAGCAGCGCGCCCCGGCCGGCGCTCGCCTGGTCGATCGAGAGCGTGTTGACGGCGGCGAGGGTCGGGCCCATGCAGGGGGTCCAGCCGACGCCGAAGAGCACCCCGAGCACGGGCGCGCCGATCAGGCCGGCCGTCGGCTTCTTGTGGAAGCGGAACTCCCGCATCGTCAGGCCCGGGATCGCGCCCATGAAGAAGAGGCCGAGGACGATCACCAGGCCGCCGAGGACCCGGGAGATGATCTGCTTGTTGTCCTGGAGGGCGTCGCCGAAGTAGCCGAAGAGCGCGCCCGTCGAGACGAAGACGGCCGTGAAGCCCGCGATGAACAGGCTCGCCCCGGCCACCATCCGGCCGCGCCGGGCTTCGGCGAGATCGGCCCCGCTCACGCCGGTGACGTAGGAGAGGTATCCGGGGACGAGCGGCAGCACGCAGGGCGAGAAGAAGGACACCAGTCCGGCGAGCAGCGCGATGGGCAGGGCCAGCAGCAGCGCGCCGTTGAGGACGGTGGTGTTCACGCCGGTCGCCTCGGCGGCGAGCTGGTGCAAGTCGGAAAGCTCTGCGACCACGAGGTCACTTCTCCGCGAGCAGCGGGTCGATCATCGAGCGCAGCTGCTCCTCGTTGACCGCGACGAGGGTGCGGGCGGCGATCTTGCCCTCCTTGTCGAGGACGATCGTGGACGGGATCGACTGCGCGTTGAGCGTGCCCTTGGGGAAGCGGAGCATCAGCTTGCCGTCCGGGTCGTAGAGGCTCGGGTAGGTGATCCCGAAGGTCTCCTCGAAGCCGGTCGCGTTCTGCTTGCTGTTGTCGCGGGTGTTGAGGCCCACGAACGCGACGTCCTTGCCGGCGTCGGCGAACTCCTTGGAGACCTTCGCGAAGTACGGGGCCTCCGCCCGGCACGGCGGGCACCAGGAGCCCCAGACGTTGAGGACGACGACCTTGCCCTTGAGGGCGGTGGTGTCGAGGGTCTTGCCGTCGAGGGTCTCGCCGTCGAGCTTGGGCGCGTCAGTGCGGTCGCCCTTGGCGACGGTGGAGATGCCGCTGGGGCCCGTCACGTAGTTGCCGCCGGCGGAACCGGCGGTTCTTCTGCCGCTGCCCGAATCGCCGCACGCCGAAAGGGTGAAGGCGCCGACGAGGGTCACCGCGGTCAGCAGGACGGCGCGGCCGCCGGCCGAGCGGCGGCTACTCAGACGGACACGGGCGCGGCTAAGGCTCATGTGAAAAGTTTCGCATGGGCGATTTGCGGATCTTCCGCGCCCCCCGACGGGGTGCTAAGGCCCTGGTCAGGCCAACCCGCCGGACGGGCCGCGCGCACCGGACGGACCGCGCGCGCCGGACGGGCCGTCGCGTCGTTCACCGGGCCCCGGCCGGACGCGCACCGGGCGCACCGGTCAGGCACCGGACGCACCGGACGCGCATCCGACGCGCCGCTCAGGCGCCGAACGCCTTCGACTTGCCCTTCACCGGCTTCGCTCCGGCCAGGAGATGGGCCGGGACCAGGTCCCGGGCCGGCTCGCTGTAGCCCACCGACACCAGCCTCTCCCCGTCGTACGTGAACGAGGTCAGCGAGGCCAGCGTGCACTGCCGGCGGCGCGGGTCGTGCCACAGCCGCCGCCGCTCCGCGAAGCTGCGCACGATCCAGATCGGCAGCTGGTGGCTGACCGCCACGGCCTCGTGGCCGCGGGCCGCGTCGCGCGCGGCCTCGATGGCGCTCATCATCCGCACGACCTGCTCGACGTACGGCTCGCCCCAGGACGGCCTGAACGGGTTCGTCAGGTGCTTCCAGTTGCCCGGCCTGCGCAGCGCGCCGTCGCCGACGCCGAAGGTCTTGCCCTCGAAGACGTTGCCCGCCTCGATGAGGCGGCCGTCGGTGGCCAGTTCCAGGCCGTGCGTCTTCGCGATCGGCGCGGCCGTCTCCTGCGCCCGCTCCAGCGGCGAGGACACCACGTACGTGACGTCCCGGTCGGCCAGGTGCTCGGCGACCCGGTCGGCCATCTGTCGGCCGAGCTCGGAGAGGTGGTAGCCGGCGCGGCGCCCGTAGAGGACCCCGTGCGGGTTGTCCACCTCGCCGTGCCGCATCACGTGCACCACAGTGATGTCGCTCATGCCGCGCTCTCCTGGGTCGCCTCGGCGGCGGCGCGGGCGGCGGCGGGCAGCGCGGCCGCGATGCGCTCGACGGCCTGCTCGTCGTGGGCCGTGGACACGAACCACGATTCGAACGCCGACGGCGGCAGGTACACGCCCTGCGCCAGCATCGAGTGGAAGAAACCGTTGAAGCGGAAGGACTCCTGCTTCTTGGCGTCGTCGTAGTTCCGCACCTCGTCCTCGGTGAAGAAGACCGAGAACATGTTGGACGCGGTCTGCAGCCGGTGCGCCACGCCCTCCTTGGTCAGCGCCTCGGTGACCAGGCCCTGGATCTGCTCCGACACCGCGTCGACCTTGTCGTACGCGGCCTCGTCGAGCAGGCGCAGCTGCGCCAGGCCGGCGGCCGTGGCGACCGGGTTACCGGAGAGCGTGCCCGCCTGGTAGACCGGGCCGGCCGGGGCCAGGTGGCCCATGACGTCGGCGCGGCCGCCGAACGCCGCGGCCGGGAAGCCGCCGCCCATGACCTTGCCGAAGGTCATCAGGTCGGGCTTGACGCCGTCCACGCCGTACCAGCCGGCACGGCTCGTACGGAAGCCCGTCATGACCTCGTCGGAGATGTACAGGGCGCCGTTCTCCCGGCACACGTCCGCGAGCCCCTGGTTGAAGCCGGGGGCCGGGGTCACGACGCCCATGTTGCCGGGCGCGGCCTCGGTGATCACGCACGCGATCTCGCCGGGGTGCGCGGCGAAGGCCGCCCGGACTGCTTCGAGGTCGTTGTAGGGGAGCACGATCGTGTCGCCGGCCTGCGCGCCGGTCACGCCCGGGGTGTCGGGCAGCGCGAACGTCGCGAGCCCGGACCCGGCGGCGGCCAGCAGCGCGTCCACGTGGCCGTGGTAGCAGCCGGCGAACTTCACCACCTTGGCGCGGCCCGTGAAGCCGCGGGCCAGCCGGATCGCGGACATGGTCGCCTCGGTGCCCGAGGACACCAGGCGGACCTGCTCGACGGGCTCGATGCGCGCGACGATCTCCTCGGCGAGCGCGACCTCGCCCTCGCCGGGCGTACCGAAGGAGGTGCCGCGCGCGACGGCGGCCATGACCGCCTCCGTGACGGCGGGGTGGGAGTGTCCGAGGATCATCGGACCCCACGAGCAGACCAGGTCGACGTACTCGCGGCCGTCGGCATCGGTCAGATAGGGACCGGTACCAGACACCATGAACCTGGGCGTTCCACCCACGGCGCGAAACGCGCGCACGGGAGAGTTCACGCCGCCGGGCGTCACGAGGGACGCGCGCGTAAACAGGTTCTGCGAGACTGGGGCTTCATACGGATACGGGTAGCTCACACCAGCCATGGTCTCAGAGGCCGCGACTGACTTGCGGACGGGCGTTTCACCGCGCCGCCCCGGGGGAGGTCACTGCCATGATGATCAGGCTGCGTGGCGGGGGCCGCGGGGCCGGGGCAGGCAATACCAGTCGGGTGGAGATATGCAACGCGGTGGTGGACCGGGCGAGGGTACGGACGGCCTCGACCCGCAGCGCGCCCGCGACGCGCGCCGCCGCGGCAAGCACCGCCGGCGCGCCACGGACGCCGCGGACGCGGCACCGGGGCCGTTCCGGTCCACCGACGGCCGCTCCTCCGACGGCCACGACGGCACCCCCCGGGGCCGCGGCATGGGCGTGACGTACAAGTACTTCGGCGCGCCGGACGGCGCGACGGCGGCCCGGGTGCCCGTGACGATGCGGCCCGAGGAGCTGGGCGGCGACGAGCTCGGCATGGGCGGCATGTTCACCAAGATCAAGCCGGAGACGGTGGCCGCCATGGTCCTGACCGGCATCGAGGGAATACCCCTGCACCAGGTGCCCCCGCTGGAACTGGTCGTCCTCCACCCCGACTACGCGGTGGTCAAGCTCCCGATGACGGTCGTCGACCCGCTGCGCGGCATCGGCGAGGAGTCGGTCGGCGCGGCCGCCTTCATCTGGTCCACGGTCCCCGACCGAGGCGGCCCCCGCGACGCGTTCAACGTCTACCAGCTCCTCCACGAATGGCAGGACTTCTCCCACCGCCTCCACGAGGCGGGCCACCAGCCGTACTGCCTGGTCTGGCCCTGACCTGGTCTTTCGTCATCTCAAGATGGCGACACCGCGCGCGGCGGGTCGGACAGGGCGGGATCGCTCTTTGGAGTGACCCCCAGAGTGTTTCGCGCCGCGAGGGTGCAGGGGCCGATATCAAGATCGAGTCCTCTGCAAGCGCCTATGAACGGACCTCCATGCTCGCCACCACCCTGCGTGCGGCGGCCGGCGCCGTCATCGCTGCCGGACTCGTCGCCGTGGCCTCCGGGCCGCACTCCTCGCCCGGACTCGTCGCGGGGACCGCGCCCAGGCCGGGCGAGTGCCTGTACCTGGACAACAAGGAGCAGGGGGCCAGGGACGTGGGAAAGCCACCCGTCAAGCCCCCGCACACGAGCACGGTGAAGGCCACGGTCAAGTCCAACCTGGGCGACATCGAGCTCGACTTGGACGGGGAGAAGGCCCCCTGCACCGTCGGCTCCTTCACCTACCTGGCCGCGAAGAACTTCTTCGACAAGACGAACTGCCACCGCCTGACCACCGGCGCGCTGAAGGTCCTGCAGTGCGGTGACCCCTCTGCCACGGGCTCGGGCGGACCGGCCTACAAGTACGCGGAAGAGAACCTGCCGAAAGCCGCTTCCGGCAAGGAGACCGCCGAGTACGCCAAGGGCACCCTGGCCATGGCCAACGCGGGTCCGGGCACCAACGGGAGCCAGTTCTTCATGGTCTACGGCGACTCCGAGCTGCCACCGAACTACACCGTCTTCGGGAAGATCACCAGCGGCATGGATCTGCTGGAAGAGGTCGCGGACGCCGGATCGGACAACGCCAACGGTGAAGGCGACGGCGCCCCCAAGAAGAAGGTCACCATCCAGGACGTGACGATCGCGGAGAAGTAGCCGAGCAGGCACCCCCGCCTGGACGCCATGAGCGGTGCCGTGAGTGAGGCTCTTGACCCTCACGTGGCGTCAGGCCGCATAGTCGGTGCCGTGGAGGATCACTGGACCGTGGGACGCGTGGCCGAGCTGGCCGGCGTGAGCGTCCGCACGCTGCATCACTATGACGAGATCAGGCTCGTTCGGCCGTCGGCGCGGACCCTGGCCGGGTACCGGGCCTATTCGGCGGGCGACGTGGAGCGGCTGCGGGAGGTGCTGGCCTATCGGCGGTTGGGCTTCGGGCTGCGGGAGGTTGCGGAACTGGTCGGCGACCCGTCCACCGACGCGGTCGCGCACCTGCGCCGACTGCGCGGTCTGCTGCTGGAGCGGCGTGATCGCGCTGACGCCATGGTGGCGGCCATCGACAGGGAACTTGAGGCACGGGCGAAGGGGCTGAAGGTGACACCGGAGGAGCAACTGGAGATGCTCGGTGCACGGCTGTACGACGCGATCGGCGGCGCCTACACCGCGACACGGCGTACCGAGCCGCGGATCGCCGCGCAGATCTGGGACGCGCTCGGGGACGCGCAGACGGTGCTGAACGTCGGGGCCGGCACCGGCTCCTACGAGCCTGCTGATCGCGACGTGACCGCGGTGGAGCCATCGGCGGTCATGCGGGGGCAGCGGCCTGCCGGCTCGGCGCCGTGCGTGGCCGCCGCCGCGGAGAGCCTGCCGTTCGAGGACCACTCCTTCGACGTCGCGATGGCCGTCTCCACCGTTCACCACTGGGGGGACCCGATAGCGGGGCTGCGCGAGATGCGGCGCGTGGCCCGCCGCGTGGTGGTGCTCACGTTCGACACCGACGAGCCCGGATGGCAGGACCGGTTCTGGCTTACCCGTGACTACCTGCCCGAGTTCGCGGCCGTCCTCGCAGAATTTCCCTCGCTTGCCGGGATGGCCGACGCGATCGGCGCCCGCGCTGAGCCGGTGCCCATCCCGTGGGACTGCGCTGACGGCCTGTTCGAGGCGTACTGGCGCCGACCGGGGGCGTATCTGGAGGATCACGTGCGCCGTGCGATGTCGGTGTGGACGAGGGTCGGGCCGGAGGCCGAGCAGCGGGCGGTACGAGGCCTCGGCGACGACCTCGACTCCGGCCGGTGGGCCGAGCGCAACAGCGACCTCGCCGACCTCGACGCGGCAGATCTCGGCCTCCGCCTGCTCATAGCTTGAACCGCGTCGCAGCGTCAGAGAGGTACCTGCCGGTCGCTCGAAATCCGGCCGGTTCCCAGATCGCGCAATACCCGGAGACACGCCTCTGATCAGGGCTCATCTCCCGTGGCGACACGCCGAGTCGAAGGCGTGGACGAAATGATCAAGTCACGTACTGTGCCGACGTCTCAGCCAGTTGTCGAAGTACAGAAAGGCACAGCCATGCACATAGCCCGGAAGTCTCCCTACCGACTCCTCCTGGCGCTGCTCGCCGCCGTTGGGTTCACCCTCCTGGCCCCGGCGAGCCCGGCCTCCGCCGCCCTGAGCGGGCAGTTCTTCATGAAGAATCAGAACAGCGGGATGTGTATGGACGTCCCCGGCGGAACCGGCACTTGGGGCACCCAGCTCATCCAGTGGCCCTGCAACGGCGGCGCCAACCAGAACTTCTACTTCGACTATGTCAACGGAACCCCCGTCCTGCGCAACGCGGCCAACGGCCTGTGCATCGAGGTGCCGGGCTACCGCACCGACAACGGCGCCCCCGTCGTCCAGTGGGGCTGCAACGGTGGCGAGAACCAGCGTTGGTACATGACGTCCCAAAACAGCGGCGTGCTCGGCTACTACCACAACTGGACGAGCAAGAAGTGCATGGAGGTGGCCGACTGGCGCACCGACGCCGGTGCCCCGATCCGGCAGTGGGACTGCCACTTCGGCAAGAACCAGCAGTTCTGGAACTTCTAACCTCCGGACCGGGTCCCACGGACCAAGGAAGCGCCCTCGCCTGCGTGAGGCGGGGGCGTTTCCGTTTGTCGCCGTCGGGAACCGTCAGGCCACCATCAGGCCTCCGTCAGGCCACCGTCAGGACCAGGCGGCCGCGGGAGCCGCCCTCGGCGAGGCGGGCGTGGGCCTTGGCGGCGTCGGCCAGGGCGAACGTCTCGGACACCCGCGGCGTGAGCTCGCCCGCGTCGACCAGGGCCACCAGGCGGGCCAGGTGCGCGCCGTCGGGCGCGACCTCCTGCTCCACCACGCGGATCCCCCGCCGCGCGGCCGGGGCGGCGCCCGGGATGAGGCCCACGTAGACGCCGCCGTCGCGGACGCGGGACAGCGCGCTCTCGCCCATGACGGCCGCGTCCAGGACCCCGTCCACCGGCCCGGCCGGGGTCGCGCCGCGCGGGACGAAGGCGGCGGCGCCCAGCGACCGTACGAGGGCCTCGTCCTCCGGACCCGCCAGGGCGCTCACCACCAGCCCGGCCCGGGCCGCGAGCTGCACGGCGAGGCCGCCGACCACGCCCGCCGCGCCGGTGACCAGGACCGAGGCGCCCGGGGCGAGCCCCAGCAGGTCCACCGCGCGGGCGGCGGTCAGCGCGCCGAGCGGGAACGCCGCCGCGGCCACGTCGTCCGCGGTGGCCGGAGCCGCCGCCACGGCCGAGGCGTCGAGCACCGCGTACTCCGCGTGCGTGCCCAGCGGCTTGATCTGCCCGTAGTGCAGCCCGACCACCCGCTGTCCGGCGCTCCAGCCGGTGGCCTCCGGGCCGACCTCGTCGATCTCGCCGGCCACGTCCCAGCCGAAGCCGAGCCGCTGCCCGGCACCGCCGAAGACTCCGGCGCGGACCGCCCCGTCCACGGGGTTGAGCCCGGCGGCGCGGACCCGGATCCGGACCTGTCCGGCCGCCGGCCGCGGAACCGGCACCTCGACGATCTCCACCTGCTCCGGGCCGCCGAAGGCACTCACCACGGCCGCCTGCATGGTCTGCGCCTGAGCCGGCGTCTGCGTCTGCTCACTCATCGTTTCTCCCCGTTTCGTAGCGTTCCCGGCGTTCCCGTGTTCCGGGTGAGCACTAACCTAGGGAGAGGTACTCTCCTTTCGTAAGTACGCACTCGGGAGTGCGTACCCGACCCGGAAGTGGGTAACCATGGCCACCCGCACCGCCGCCGACCGCCGCGAAGCGGCCCGCGCCGCCTACGACGCCTTCGTCAAGGACTGCCCCACCAGCCAGCTCCTGGCCCGCATCAGCGACAAGTGGGTCGGCCTGATCGTCAGCGCCCTCGGCCAGTCGGAGACCGGTTCCATGCGCTACAGCGACCTCGGCCGCAAGATCCCCGGCGTCAGCCAGAAGATGCTCACCCAGACCCTCCGCTCCCTCGAACGCGACGGCCTCGTCACCCGCACCGTCACCCCCTCCGTCCCCGTCCGCGTCGACTACCGCCTCACCGAGCTCGGCGCCAGCCTCGGCGACCTCCTCTCCTCCGTGAAGCTGTGGGCCGAGCGCCACTTCGACGAGGTCAGCGCGCACCGCGACGCCTACGACGAGAGCGCGACCGCAGCCGCGTAAATCGGCAACACCGGCCCGCCGGGCAATGGCATGCTGGGGCCGTGAACGGACCCGGCATTCAACTCACCCTCGCCCCGGAACTGCGCGTCTTCGCCCCGCCCAGCCGGCGCGCCGAGCGCGTGGCGACCAGCACCGACGGCGCCTCCAGCATCGGCCACGTCGTCGAGTCGGCAGGGGTCCCGCTCACCGAGGTCGGCCGTCTCCTCGTCGACGGCAGGGAGGTGCCCGTCTCGTACGTGCCCCGGGACGGCGAGTCCGTCGAGGTACTCGGGGTCAGCCGCCCGCAGCAGATCACCGGCGCCCCGCTCCGCTTCCTCCTCGACGTCCATCTCGGCACCCTCGCCCGCCGCCTGCGCCTGCTCGGCGTCGACGCCGCATACGAGAACGAGGACATCGGCGACCCGGCGCTCGCCACCCGCTCCGCCGCCGAACAGCGCGTGCTGCTCTCCCGCGACCGCGGCCTGCTGCGCCGCCGCGAGATCTTCGCCGGCGCGTACGTCTACAGCGACAACCCCGACGAGCAACTGCGAGACGTCCTGAGCCGGTTCACCCCGGCCCTCGCCCCGTGGAGCCGCTGCACGGCATGCAACGGCCCGCTCCGGGGCGCCGACAAGGCCAGCGTCGGCGAACGCCTCGAACACGGCACGCACCGCTCGTACGACGTGTTCGCCCAGTGCGCCGACTGCGAGCGCGTCTACTGGCGCGGCGCCCACCACGCCCGCCTGGAGCGGATCGTCGACGAGGCCGTCGCCGAATTCGGCGGCGTCGGCACCCCGTAGGACCGGGGCGGCCGGGGCGGGACGGGGCGCTCAGAAGGCGTCAGAAGGCGTACGAGTCACCCGTGTCCAGGGCCAGCACCGCGAGTTCGTTGTTGGCCCCGTTCCGGTCGGACGCCCCGCCGTTCCACCACGTGTCGATCCGCACCGTCACCTCGCCGGGGTGTTCCCGCAGCTCCATCGCCAGCCCGATGTGCCGGCCCCGCCCGTGCTCCGGCAGCGGTCCCGTCTCGCACACCAGCTCGCGCGAGCCGATCCGCGCGCAGCCCTCCGAGAGCTCCTGCCGTTCCGCGAGATCCGCCGACAGCCGCACCCGCACCGTGGCGTTGGGCAGCGCGGACGGCCCTACGTTCGCCGGGACCAGCCACAGGCGCAGCAGACCCGGCGTCAGCCGCACCCGCCCGTGATACGACACATCGGCCTCGGGCCCGGCCCACGCACCGGCACCTTCGGCCCGGGCCCCGACCCCGACCAGTGCCCCGGTGCCGGTGCCATCGGCCGCCCGCGCCTGCGCACCGCCCTCCACAGCGGTCAGGCCCGTCACACCGAGCACCAGCGAACCCGCCACCACCACACTCCGTACGGCACCACGGCGCACCGCCACCACCTCCACGCGCGGAGGCTAGTGCGCGCGACCGCCCTCCAGTAGGACCATCACACGAACGAGGGCGCGCCCTCCGCCATCCGCCGCCCGCCCGACCGCCCCTCCGAGCCCGCCTCGACCGGCCGAGGGCCGATGCCGTCCCGCCCTGCCGTCCCGACCGGCCACCTCGTCGAGCCCGCCTCGACCGGCCGAGGGCCGACCGGCCGTCCCGCCGATGCCGTCCCGCCTTGCCTCCCGACCGGCCACCTATCCAGCCTCGCCGGCGTTTGAGGCGCGGGGTCTGGGGCGGAGCCCCTGGGGGCACCTCCGTGGGGGTCCCCCCGGACGGAGTCTGGGGGAGGTAGCTGGGGGAGGAACCCGGCTCCGCCGGGCACCGGGCTCTGCCCGGACCCTCCCCCAGACTCCGTCCGGGGGGACCCCCACTCAAACGCCGGCGAGGCTGGATGCGCGCCCGACGGGCCGACCGGCCGAGGGGGCCCGCATAGGCTTCCGGCCATGCTGATCGCCCGCTCCGCCGCGCTCTTCGCCCTCGCCGCCCTCCTGGAGATCGGCGGCGCCTGGCTCGTCTGGCAGGGCGTCCGCGACTACAAGGGCTGGGCCTGGATCGGCGCCGGAGTCATCGCCCTCGGCCTCTACGGCTTCGTCGCCACCCTCCAGCCCCAGGGCGACTTCGCCCGCGTCCTGGCCGCCTACGGCGGAGTCTTCGTCGCCGGATCCCTCGCCTGGGGCGTCGTCGCCGACGGCTACCGCCCCGACCGCTGGGACATCGTCGGCGCCCTCGTCTGCCTCGCCGGCATGGCCGTGATCATGTACACCCCGCGCGGCCGCTAAGCGGCCCCCTGGCCCACCGGCCCCCGCCTATGCTGGCGAGTATTCGCCTATTCGCCCGTACGAACGACCGAGTGCACGAGGAGCCCCGTACATGAGCACGGCCACCCGAACCGCCGTAGTCACCGGCGCGAGCAGCGGGATCGGTGCGGCCACCGCCCGGCAGCTCGCCGCAGCCGGCTACCACGTCGTCCTCACCGCCCGCCGCAAGGACCGCATCGAGGCCCTCGCCGCCGAGCTGACCGACGCCGGCCGCGAGGCCACCGCGTACGCACTCGACGTCACCGACCGCGCCGCCGTGGACGCCTTCGCCGCCTCCCTGGAGCGCTTCCCCTCGGTCGACGTCCTCGTCAACAACGCCGGCGGCGCCATCGGAGCCGAGCCCGTCGCCACCGGCGACCCCGCCGACTGGCGCACGATGTACGAGGTCAACGTCATCGGCACGCTCAACGTCACCCAGGCGCTGCTCCCGGCGCTCACCGCCTCCGGCGACGGCACGGTGGTCATCCTCTCCTCCACCGCCGGCCACTCCACCTACGAGGGCGGCGCAGGCTACGTCGCCGCCAAGAACGGCGCCCGCGTCCTCGCCGAGACCCTCCGCCTGGAGATCGTCGGCCAGCCGGTCCGCGTCATCGAGATCGCCCCGGGCATGGTCAAGACCGAGGAATTCGCCAAGACCCGCTTCCGCGGCGACGCCGCGAAGGCCGAGCAGGTCTACGCCGGCGTCGCCGAACCCCTCACGGCCGACGACGTGGCCGACACCATCACCTGGGCCGTGACCCGCCCCAGCCACGTCAACATCGACCTCCTGGTGGTCCGCCCCCGCGCCCAGGCCTCGAACACGAAGGTCCACCGCGAGCTCTAGCGGCCAGGAGACCTACGGGACCAGCCCCGCGCTCTTCAGGTGCGGCATGAGGGCCGCCGGCTTCAGCCCGGCGGCCTTCGCCGCCTCCAGCGCCCGCCGCAGATCCGCCCCCAGGGTCGGCGTGAAGTGCAGCAGCACGATGTCCCCGGACTCCAGCCGCGGCGTCGGCGGCGTCCCGCCCCACGTCGTGAAATCGTGCGTCCAGGTCACCAGCGCCTTCACCCCGCACGCCTTCGCCGCGAGCCGCACCTCGTCGTTGACCACCCCGTACGGCGGGCGCAGCAGCCTCGGCTCGCGCCCGAACGTCGCCGCCAGCCGCTCCCCGGCCCCGCACACCTCCGCGTCCTTCCCGGCCGCGTCCAACGTGGTCAGGTCCGGGTGGTTCACGGTGTGGTTTCCGACGGTGACCCTCCCCCGCTCCGCCAGCCCGGTGAAGTACCCGGTGTCGTACGAGGTCGCCCCCGGCAGCAGGAACAGCGCGGCGGGCACCCGCTCCTCCAGGAGGATCCGGGCGGCCTCCGGATCGTGGTTCCAGCCGTCGTCGATGGTGATGAAGACGACCTTCTCCTGTGTCGGCACATGCGAGACGACGGGCGGCAGCCCCGCCCCCGGCCCCGGCCCCGCCTGAGCGGACCCGACGGCCCCGAGGGCGAGCGACAACGACGCGAGCGCGGCGACAAGCGCGCGAGATCTCCACATGCCGCCCCATCCTGGTCTAGACCAACTCCCGCCGTCAATCACCTACTTCGGCGTTCCCAGCGCCGAAAGCACCGTCGGCTTCAGGCAGTTGCACCCCACCACATCGGCCGGCCCCTCCGCCGGCACCTCGAACGTCGCCGTCACGCTCAGCCGCACCGTGGAGTCCACCCACCACTTGTCCGTCCCGCCCAGCAGCGCGGCCGCGTCCCCGTGCTCGCCGTTCCCGTAACGGAAGGCCGCCTTCTTCCCCGCCCACCGGTCGGTCCGCACGAACGTGCAGGTGACCAGGGACTTCCCGTCCGCCAGCCGCAGCACCGGCAGCTCACCGCCGGTCGGCTCGAAGGCGTACCGCTTCGTCACGAGCTTCAGGTCCTCGTCGGCGACGTTGTACGCCCCGACCATCCCGCCCGTCAGCGGGCCCGGCAGGAAGTGCTCGCTCTCCGGCTCGCCCTCCGGCGCGGTGAAGCTCATGTACTCCGCGTACCGGCCGCACACCTCCCGGTCCGCCCCGGCGGCCGGCGACAGCACCGCGGCCCCCGCCGCGTCCCGGTTCACCGCCGCGATCTCCTTCTTCCGCAGTTCGAAGTACGTGGTGCCCCAGGAGGTCTCGTTCTTGGCGCGGACGAGCGGCGGCCGGTCGTTCACCCACGACACCGCGGCCGCCTTCCAGTCGCCGCCGGGCGCCTCCTGCGTGAAGTAGTGCAGGGCGCCCTCCCGCACCGCGTTCCCCTCAGTGCCGGCAACCCTGCTCAGCGCCACGAAGGAGCGCGGATACCCCTGCTGGTCGCGTTCCGCGGGTACGAAGAACTCGGCCCGGCCGAAAGCGGAGTTTCGGGCGCCGACACCCCGCGCCTTGGCCACCTCAATGGCCGCCAGGCTCTCCGCCAGCAGCGGCCCCGTCTCCACGGAGGCGAGGCCGGCCCCGTCCCGCCGGTCGAGCGAGGACTTCCGCTCCGCCACCCACCGGTTGTAGACGTCCTCCGCCTGCCCCTTGCCGATCACCATCGGCACCACCGGCGCGGCCGCAGCCGACACCGCCGCCTTCGCGTCCGTCCCCGCCGACGCGCACCCACCCAGCCCGAGGGCACAGCCCACGACCACCCCGACCACGCCCGCCCGCACACGCCGCCGACCAGCCCAGAACCCACTCACGGAACATCCCCCCACAGACCCCACCCACCAGAATCCCGCCGATGAAATCACGCCACGGCCCACCCCCACCGCCCGGGTCGAGCTGCCCCCGCCCCCGGCCTGCCCGTATGGGTGAATGCACGCGAAATGTCAGCGGGCGCGGATACGCTCCGACGGCATGAGCCGCATCTCAGAGGCCGCCGACCGCCTCTCCAGGGAACTCCCCGGGTACCGAGTAGAGATCCTCCAGGGGCGGCTCACCGCGACGCCGCACGCCGACGGAACACACGCACTCATCCTGACCGAGCTGATCACCACGTTCCACGAGGCCGGGGCGCGACAGGCAGGTCTCAAGTACCTTCAGGCGATCGGCCTCTGGCTGCCCTCCGGCCCCGACGACTTCGCCATCCCGGACCTCTCTCTCGTAGCCGCCGACTTCCGCCACAACCTCGTCGAGAGCAACTGCTACGCCCCCCACGCCTTCCGCATGGTCGCGGAAGTCACCGGGCCCCACTGGTCCGACGACCTGGGGACCAAGACCGACTGCTACGCCCAGGCCGGCATCCCGGTCTACCTCGTGGCCGACCGGCGCCACGACGAGGCCGTTCTCCACACCGACCCCCGCGGCGGGGAGTACCGCTCCCGCAAGACCTTCAAGCGCGGCACCTCGGTCCCGCTCCCCGAGTCCCTCGGCATCACCCTCGAACTCCCGGTGGACCGCCTCCTCGACGGCGACGAGGCCTGAGCCACCACACGGAGGAGCCCGGGCCGATACCGGCCCGGGCTCCTCCACTCCCCCGACAACCGCACCTGGGCGTCAGCCCTTGATGCAGATGACCTGCTTGAGCTTGGCCACGACCTTGACGAGATCCGTCTGCTGGTCGATGACCTGCTCGATCGACTTGTACGCGCCGGGGATCTCGTCCACGACGCCCGAGTCCTTACGGCACTCCACGCCCTTGGTCTGCTCCGCCAGGTCGCGCGCCGAGAACTTCTTCTTCGCGGCCGTCCGGCTCATCTTCCGGCCCGCGCCGTGCGAGGCCGAGTTGAAGGACTTCTCGTTGCCGAGGCCCTTCACGATGTACGAGCCCGTGCCCATCGAACCCGGGATGATCCCGTAGTCACCGCTGCCCGCGCGGATCGCGCCCTTCCGCGTGACCAGCAGGTCCATGCCGTCGTACCGCTCCTCCGCCACGTAGTTGTGGTGGCAGCTGATCTCCCGCTCGAAGGAGACCTTCGCCTTCCGGAACTCCTTCCGGATGACCTCCTTGTACAGGCTCATCATCGCCGCGCGGTTGTACTTCGCGTACTCCTGCGCCCAGAAGAGGTCGCTGCGGTACGCCTCCATCTCGGGCGTCGCCGCGAGGAACACCGCGAGGTCCCGGTCGACCAGGTTCTGGTTGTGGGCCAGGCCCCTCGCCACGCCGATGTGGTGCGCGGCGAGCTCGTTGCCGATGTTCCGGGACCCCGAGTGCAGCATCAGCCAGACCGAACCTGACTCATCGAGACAGAATTCGATGAAGTGATTGCCGCCTCCGAGCGTTCCAATCTGCTTTATGGCGCGGTCCTGACGGAATTTGACCGCATCGGCGAGGTAGTCGAAGCGCTTCCAGAGGTCCTCGTACCCCTCCACCGAGAAGCCGTAGAGGCGTGACGGATCCACCGGCTCCCGGTGCAGGCCCATGCCCACCGGGATCGCGCGCTCGATCTTCGAGCGCAGGCCCGACAGGTCCCCCGGCAGGTCATTCGCCGTCAGGGAGGTCTTCACCGCCGACATTCCGCAGCCGATGTCCACGCCCACCGCCGCCGGGCAGACCGCGTCCTTCATCGCGATCACCGAGCCGACCGTGGCGCCCTTGCCGTAATGGACGTCCGGCATGACGGCCAGGCCCTTGATCCACGGGAGGGTCGCGACGTTATGGAGCTGCTGCATCGCACCGGCCTCGACCGACGCCGGGTCGGTCCACATCCGGATCGGGACCTTCGCCCCGGCCACCTCTACATACGACATAACAGCCCCAATACCCCGTTAACCACAGAAAAGTCTTATTACGCAAAAGCCTCGCTCTTGGTCCCAAAACAGACAGCGGACCGGCGCCAGCACCAGCGTGTGCGATAGACATTGTGTCCAGCCGCACCCCAACCGCGGCAACGCATTTTCCTGACCGGCGGGGCAGCCGGCCGGTCGAAGGGAGCCAGTGGACGTGCAGCGCAAGGCAGGCCAGGCGGGTACAGCGGTACGCAGAGTCCTGCCCGGCATCGCGATGCTCACCGCGCTCGCGGCCGGCACCGCCGGCCTCACCGGGTGCACCGGCGACAGCGGCGGCGGGACCGTCAGCGACTCGAAGCCCGGCGGCAGCCCCGCCCCCGCGCCCGCCGGGAAGTACCGCAGCCTGCCCTCCCCTTGCAAGGCCCTCGACAGCAAGCGCCTCAAGGCGATGCTGCCGACCCAGGACTCCCTCACCGACGAACAGCGCGACGCGCTCTACGCCGGCACCGCCGACACCTCGTACGACGGCGACAGGCACGTCGGTTGCCGCTGGACCGCGGGGACGACCGCCGAAACCCGGCTGCTGTACGTCGGATTCGAGCGCGTGGTCTCGTACGACCGCGCCGCCGCGAGCGACGACGACAAGGCGCGGCAGGTGTACGTCCGTCAGCTGACGGACGCGAAGCTGCCCTTCCCGGGCCCCACCGCCAGCCCGAGCGCGAGCGCGAGTTCCGCCACACCCGCCACACCCGCCACACCCGCGCCCAGTACGAGCGCGAGCGCGGCCGCCGGCGGGAGCCCGAGTCCCTCCGGCTCCCCCAGCGCCCCGCCCGAGCTCGGTTCCCGCGTCCTGGAGGGGCTCGGCAACGAGGGCTTCCTCGACGACAAGCTGAGCGCGGCCGGCGCCACCGCCGCCCAGGCGCGCAGCGTGCGGATTGTGTTCCGTACCTCGAACGTCATCGTCACCATCGAGTACAGCGTGCAGCCCTCGCTGCCCGGCGTGGTCCCGCCCAGCACCGAAACGCAGGACAAGGTACGGCAGTTGGCGCAGGCCCTGGCCGAGCGTTTCAGCGACTGAACGGATCCGGCCCGAGGGGCGCGCGGCGTCCGCGTGACGGCGCGCACAGCAGGCGGGCGCCGGGTCGGGCTACCGTTGTTCGGGTCCCGCGCCCGCAACACGCCTATATGCCCATATGTCCATATGCCCGATGAAGACCCACAACGTCTGAAGGAACCATGCACCGATCAGCCTCGCGCCTCACTCGCGTTCTCGCCTGCGCAGCCGTCCCGGTGATCCTCACCGTCGCCGGATGCTCCTCCGATTCGGGCAAGGGCTCGGGTTCGGGCTCGAACAGTGACAAGAAGTCCGGTTCGTCCTCGTCCTCCGCCAAGCCGAGCGCGAAGGCGTCGGCCGCCCTGGAGAAGGTGGCGTACGCCACGCTCCCGGAGCCCTGCAAGGCCCTCTCGGGGAAGAGCATCGACTCGCTCGTCCCGGAGGCGAAGGACAAGAGCGGTACGGCCACCAAGTCGAACGACCTGTCCAGCCGCGCCAGCTGCTCCTGGAACGGCCTCGACGTGGACGGCCTGAAGGGCTCGAAGTACCGCTGGCTCTCGGTCTCGCTGGTCCGCTACGAGTCCCACGCGTCGCTCGGCAGCGGCAACAAGCGCGCCGAGGACCAGTACAAGAAGCAGGTCGAGACGGCGAAGGCGGCCGAGGGCGCCACGGACGTCAAGGTGGAGCCGACGGGCGTGGGCGACGAGGGCACGTCGGTCGTGTACGGCGTGAAGAAGGACGTCCAGTTCTTCAACACCACGATCGTGGCCCGCACCCAGAACGTGGTGGTCACGGTCGACTACAACGGCGCTTCCTACGAGGGCGCCGACGCCCCGGACCAGGCGAAGCTGATGGAGGGCGCCATCGCGGCGGCCAAGGAGACCGTCACGTCGGTCGAGGCGGCGAACAAGAGCGAGGCCACGCCGGAGGCCACGCAGGAATCCCCGCAGGCGTCCGCGCAGCCGGAGCAGTCGCCCTCTCAGCAGTAGGCCTCTCAGCAGTAGGCCGTACTCTGTGCCTGCCGTAGCTCATTAAGGGGAGGGGATCGCGGGTGGCCGCGATGCAGCTGACTCGTACGCACCGGATACTCATCGGCGTTGTCGTCGCCGGGGCCGTGGTCATCGCGGGGATCGGTTTCGCGGGCTCGTATTCCGCGGTGCGCGCGCTGGCACTGCAGAAAGGGTTCGGCAGCTTCTCGCTGGTGTTCCCGATCGGCATCGACGCGGGCATCTGCGTCCTGCTGGCCCTGGATCTGCTGCTGACCTGGATCCGCATCCCGTTCCCGCTGCTGCGCCAGACGGCGTGGCTGCTGACGATCGCGACGATCGCGTTCAACGGCGCGGCGGCCTGGCCGGATCCGCTGGGCGTGGGGATGCACGCCGTGATCCCGATCCTCTTCGTGGTCACGGTCGAGGCGGCCCGGCACGCGGTGGGCCGGATCGCGGACATCACCGCGGACCGGCACATGGAGGGCGTCCGCATCACCCGCTGGCTGCTGTCGCCGGTGCCCACCTTCAAGCTGTGGCGCCGGATGAAGCTGTGGGAGCTGCGCTCCTACGAGCAGGCGGTCGGCATGGAGCAGGACCGGCTGATCTACCAGGCCCGACTGCAGGCGCGGTACGGGCGGGCCTGGCGCCGCAAGGCTCCCGTCGAGGCGCTGATGCCGCTGCGGCTGGCCCGGATCGGCGTGCCGCTGTCCCAGACGGCGCCCGAGGGGCTGGCGGCGGCCGGCATCGACCCGGCGCTGCTGCCTCCGGCGAACGCGGCGAACCCGAACCCCGGGACGGCCGTGAACGCCGCCGTGAACGCCTCGAACGCGGTGGCCGCGGTGGACGCGCTGAACGCGCCGCTCGCCGCCCCGGCCCTGACGGCGGGCCCGGCGGACCCGGCCGCGCAGCAGGCGCCCGTCCCCGCGCCGGACGCGGACGCCCTGTTCCACGCCGGGATCCCGGCCGACGGGGTTGCCGCTCAGGGCCCTGCCGGGGCCCCCGTCCCCGCCCACCACGCGCCGCCGCCGTTCGCGGTGGATCCGACCGCCATGCCGGCGGCCCACAACAGCGCGTGGTTCGCCGCCCCGCTCGCGCCGCAGGCCTCGTACGAGGGGCGTTACAACCCCCAGTACGTCGAGGGCCTGGAGCCGACCCCGGTCATGCCCCCGACCGGCCCGGACGAGGACCTTCCGCAGCAGGAGCTCCCCCTCCCGGCAGCAAGAGGGGAAGACGCCACGGACACCGTGGACGCGAACTTCGACGAGATCAAGTTCGCCGAGGCCGCGTACGAGGTCTTCCGCGCGTACCTCGACGAGCACTCCGACTTCCCGACCCCCGAGCAGGTGGACATACACCTCTCGGACCGCCACGGGATCGTGCACCCGCGCAGCTCCTCGATGATCCGCAAGCTCATGCCGGGTCTGAAGCAGCGCTACCAGCGTGATCTGGAGAACGAACACATCGCCTGAGCCGAGCCGAGCCGAGCCGAGCCGAGCCGAGCCGAACGAAAAAGTGCCCGCACCCCCCTCGGGGTGCGGGCACTTCCTCATGCCATGCCCGGTATCAGGCGCCCAGCAGCTTGCGCACCCGGTCCGTCCCCACCGCCAGCAGCAGCGTGGGCAGCCGCGGCCCCGTCTCCCGGGTCACGAGCAGCCGGTACAGCAGCGCGAAGAACGACCGCTGCGCGACCTTGAGCTCCGGCGTCGGCTTGGCGTCGGGCTCCAGCCCGGCCATCACCTTCGGCACGCCGTAGACGAGCGTGGTCAGCCCGTCGAGTGACCAGTGCGAATCCAGCCCCTCCAGGAGCAGCCGCAGCGACTCGCGCGCCTCGTCGTCCAGGGACGACAGCAGCTCGGTGTCGGGCTCCTCGCGGACCAGCGTGCGCTGGTCGGCCGGCACCTGGGTGGTGATCCAGTTCTCGGCGCGGTCCAGCCGCGGCCGTACCTCGTCGAGGGAGGTCAGCGGCTGCGACGGGTCCAGGTCGGTCAGGATCCGCAGGGTCTGCTCGTCGTGGCCGCCGGTGATGTCGACGACGGAGGCGAGCGTGCGGTACGGCAGCGGCCGCGGGGTGCGCGGCAGCTCGTGCGAGGCGACGCGGACGGCGCGGGAGTGCGCGGCGACGTCGGCCGGCAGGGCGGAGCCGTCGGCGACCTTGGCCTCCAGCTTGTCCCACTCGTCGTAGAGCCGCTGGATCTCCTGGTCGAAGGCGATCTTGAAGGACTGGTTCGGGCGGCGGCGCGCGTACAGCCAGCGCAGCAGCTGCGGCTCCATGATCTTCAGCGCGTCGGCCGGGGTCGGGACCCCGCCCTTGCTGGACGACATCTTCGCCATGCCGCTGATGCCGACGAACGCGTACATCGGGCCGATCGGCTGCTCGCCGCCGAAGATGTGCACGATCTGCCCGCCGACCTGGAAGGACGACCCGGGCGAGGAGTGGTCCACACCGGACGGCTCGAAGATCACGCCTTCGAAGGCCCAGCGCATCGGCCAGTCCACCTTCCAGACGAGCTTGCCGCGGTTGAACTCGCTGAGCTTGACCGTCTCGGTGTACTCGTCCTCGGTGCAGACGTAGGTCAGCTCCGTGGTCTCGTCGTCGTACGCCGTGACCTTGGTGAAGTCCTTGCCGCACGCGCCGCAGTACGGCTTGTACGGGAAGTACCCGCCCTCGGCGCTGCTGCCGTCGTCCTCGGCGGCCGCGCCGGAGCCCTCGGCGGCCTCCAGCTCGGCCTCGTCGAGCGGCTTCTGCTGCGTCTTCTGCTGGGGCTTCTTGCCGCCCGGCTTGGCCTTCGTCCGGTACTGGTCGAGCACGGCGTCGATGTCGCCGCGGTGCTTCATCGCGAACAGCACCTGCTCGCGGTACGCGCCGGAGGTGTACTGCTCGGTCTGGCTGATCGGGTCGTACTCGACGCCCAACTCGTCCAGTGCCTCCACCATGGCGGCCTTGAAGTGCTCGGCCCAGTTCGGGTACGCCGATCCGGCCGGGGCCGGGACGGAGGTCAGCGGGCGGCCGATGTGCTGGGCCCACGACTCGTCGACGCCGGGGACGCCGGCCGGGACCTTGCGGTAGCGGTCGTAGTCGTCCCACGAGATCAGGTGCCGGACCTCGAAGCCGCGGCGGCGGATCTCGTCCGCGACCAGGTGCGGGGTCATGACCTCACGGAGGTTGCCCAGGTGGATCGGGCCGGAGGGGGAGAGTCCGGACGCGACGACGACAACCGGAGCGGTAGCGACTGATGTCTCCGCGCCGGGTGCTCGGCGCTCCGCCTCGGCGATGACCTCGTCCGCGAAACGGGAGACCCAGTCGGTCTCGGTGCTGCTCTGAGCCACGACACGTCCTTCTATCTCGAATGCTGGCTTCCGCCATTCTCCCAGACGTCGGCGCCCGCTCCGGGGTTGTGCTCGGGGGCTGTTTTCTCCCGCGAAATGGACGGCCCGCCCGTGGGCCCTCACGTGGGATACTCGGCACTTGTCGGAACAACCAAGTGCACCCACCGGCACGACCTCACAGGAACGGCAGCTCATGGCCTCGGTCCCTTCCCTCGCTTCTTCCGTCCATCAGCGCGTCGCGGACGCCCTCGCCTCGGCCCTGCCGGAGGCCGGTGGCGCCGACCCGCTGCTGCGACGAAGCGACCGGGCCGACTTCCAGGCCAACGGCATCCTGGCGCTCGCGAAGAAGGCGAAGGCCAATCCGCGCGAGCTCGCGGCGACCGTGGTCGGGGGCATCGCGCTCAGTGACCTGATCCAGGAGATCGAGGTCTCGGGCCCCGGCTTCCTCAACATCACGATCACCGACAAGGCGATCATCGAGACCCTCGCGGCGCGCGCCGCCGATGACCGCCTCGGCGTGCCGCTGTCGCCGACGGCCGGCACCACGGTGATCGACTACGCGCAGCCGAACGTGGCCAAGGAGATGCACGTCGGCCACCTGCGGTCCGCCGTGATCGGCGCGGCGATGGTCGAGATCCTGGAGTTCACGGGCGAGAAGGTGATCCGCCGCCACCACATCGGCGACTGGGGCACCCAGTTCGGCATGCTCATCCAGTACCTGCTGGAGCACCCGCACGAGCTGGACCACAAGGCCGCCGCCGATGACATCGAGGTCTCCGGCGAGGAGGCCATGTCCAACCTCAACCGCCTCTACAAGGCCTCGCGCGCGCTCTTCGACTCCAACGAGGAGTTCAAGACGCGGGCGCGGGCGCGGGTGGTGGACCTCCAGGCCGGCGAGCCGGAGACGCTTGCCCTGTGGCAGCGGTTCGTGGACGAGTCGAAGATCTACTTCTACTCCGTCTTCAACAAGCTGGACATGGACATCCAGGACGCGGACGTGGTCGGCGAGTCCGGCTACAACGACATGCTGGCGGAGACGTGCAAGCTGCTGGAGGACTCGGGCGTCGCCGTCCGCTCCAACGGCGCGCTGTGCGTGTTCTTCGACGAGTACAAGGGCCAGGACGGCAACCCGACCCCGCTGATCGTCCAGAAGTCGGACGGCGGCTTCGGCTACGCCGCGACCGATCTGTCCGCGATCCGCGACCGCGTCGCCAACCTGAAGGCGGACACCCTCATCTACGTGGTGGACGCGCGCCAGTCGCTCCACTTCAAGATGGTCTTCGAGACCGCGCGTCGGGCGGGCTGGCTGAACGACGAGGTCAAGGCCGTCCAGCTGGCCTTCGGCACGGTCCTCGGCAAGGACGGCAAGCCGTTCAAGACCCGTGAGGGCGAGACGGTACGGCTGGTGGACCTGCTCGACGAGGCCGTCGAGCGGGCGACCGCCGTCGTACGCGAGAAGGCGGCGAAGGTCGGCCTGTCCGAGGAGGAGATCGTCGAGAACGGCCAGTACGTGGGCATCGGCGCGGTGAAGTACGCCGACCTGTCCACCTCGGCCGCGCGCGACTACAAGTTCGACCTGGACCAGATGGTCTCGCTGAACGGCGACACGTCCGTCTACCTCCAGTACGCCTACGCGCGCATCCGCTCCATCCTGCGCAAGGCGGGCGACCGCGAGCCGGCCGCGCACCCGGAGCTGGAGCTGGCCCCGGCCGAGCGCGCGCTGGGCCTGCACCTGGACGGTTTCGGCGAGCTGCTCTCCGAGGCGGCGGCCGAGCACGCCCCGCACAAGCTGGCGGCGTACCTCTACCAGCTGTCGTCGCTCTTCACGACGTTCTACGACCAGTGCCCGGTCATCAAGCCGGAGCCGGAGCAGGTCGTCGCGGAGAACCGCCTCTTCCTGTGCGACCTGACGGCCCGCACCCTCACCAAGGGCATGTCCCTCCTGGGCATCCGCACCCCCGAGCGCCTCTGATCCGTACGGCGTGAAGCCCCGCTCCCCGCGCAGGCGGTGGGGCGGGGCTTTGCCGTGGGTTGCCGTGGGCCGTCAGTCGAGGATGCGCCGCGCCGGCTGGGCAGTGAGGCGGGCGATCGTCTCGAAGTCCGCGTCCTGGTGGAGGACGGTCAGCCGGTGGTGCTGCGCGATGACGGCGACGAGGAGATCGACCGGGCTCGCGCATTGGTGCGCTCCCGCGTCGGCCAGCCTTCGCTGAAGAGCGGCTGTGTCCTCCCACACGGAGTCACGCGCCGTCCAGTAGGGGAACGTCTCGCGGAGCAGGCCCTCCGCCTCGTAGTAGGCGGGGCGACCGCCGACCGCCCGCAGGAACTCCTGGCGGACCGGTTCGCACAGACCCACCAGGCCGGAGGCGACCAGCTGGTCCCATTCCGATCCGGCCTGGCCGCGATAGAAGCGCACGAGCGCGCTCGTGTCGATCAGGAAGCTCTCGCTCACGCGGCGGACTGCCTCTTCCCGCTCTTCCCGTCGCCCGGTTCGGCCACCCCTTCGGAAGCGTCGTAGCCGATCGCACCGAAATCGATGTCACCCTCGGCGACCATCTGCCGCATGCGTTCCACGGCTTCGGCCCGCCGCCTGCGGTCGGCGATCTCCCGCAGCGCCGCGTTGACCGTGTCCTTCTTAGTGGTGGTACCGAGGTGCCGGGCCGCCTCGGCGAGCGCTTCGTCATCGAGGTCGATCACGGTTCTGGACATGGCCGCCTCCAGCAGGCGCACACAGGCGCGTACGCGTATATACGATTCGCCAATAGGATATCCCACCGCCCCCCGCGCTGTGTGACGAGGGCCACAGGGAACGTTCTTCCGGTGCGGCTCCTCCTTGGGGTGTCGGGTTGTTCACCACCGAGGGGGCCGTACATGCCGTTCACGCCGCGCATGCCGTTCATGCCGCACATGAGGACCGCGACGCGACGCCGTACCGGGCAGGCGCTGGGGGCGCTGCTCGTCGCCGACGGGCTGGCGCATCTGTACTGGGCCACCGGGGCGACCTGGCCCGCCGCCGACGAGCGGGCGCTGTCGTCGGCCGTGCTCGGCACGCAGGTGTCCTTCGCGCCGCCGGTGGTGCTGCCGCTGGCCGCCGTCGCCCTGGCGGGGGCCGCGGCCGTGCTCGGGCACGCGTACGGGCGCGGCGGGCGCGTGACCCGGGCGGTCACCGCGGCCGTCGCGGCCGGGCTGGCGGTACGGGGCCTCGCGGGCCTGGGGTGGGCGGCCGGGCTGATCGACAGCCCGCCCGGCCCGTTCTACGTACTGAACCTCGCCCTGTACACGCCCGTCTGCCTCGGCTTCGGCTGGGCGGCGGCCCGCCTGGCACGCGCCCGGTGACCCCCGCCGACCGCGAGCGCGGGATCGCCCTGGCCCGGGCGGCCCGCGCCGGGAACACCCTCGCGATGCACGACCTGCTGGACCACCTCGCCCCGTACATCGCCCGCATCTGCACGCCGATCGCCCTCGCCGACGGCCCGGACGCCACGCAGGAGGCGCTGGTCGCCGTGTTCAAGGCGCTCCGGTCCCTGCGCGAGCCGCAGACCCTGTACGGGTGGGTGCGGGCCATCGCGGTCCGCGAGGCGGTACGGGTCGCCCGGCGCGCGGCGCGCGCCGTCCCGGCCGAGCTGGCCGACGTACCCGAGCGCGGCGATCCGCAGTTGGCCGCCGACATCGACGACGTGCTGGCCCGGCTCTCCCCCGGCCACCGGGCCGTCCTGGTCCTGCGGGACGTGGAGGGGCTGGACGAGGAATCCGCCGCGGCCCTGCTCGGCGTCCCGGCCGGCACCGCCAAGTCCCGGCTGCACCGGGCCCGTTCGAGCTTCCGGAAGGCGTGGTTCTCATGACGTACCCGATCGATGCGGTCGACGCGGTCGGCGCGGTCGGCCGGCTGCGGATCATGGCGGCGGGCGTGCGGGGCGCGCGGGTGGTGGAACGGGTCCTCCCGGCGCCCGTCGAGGAGGTCTGGGCGCTCATGTCCGACCTGGAGGGCGAGTTCGGGCGCTTCCAGCCGGACATGCGGCGGGTCCGCGTCCTGCGGATGACCGGCGACCGCGTGGAGGCGCTGGCCCGCAGCAAGTACGGGCTGCGGGCCCACTTCCGCGGCGTCCTGCGCCCCGGCTGGTGCTGGCTGCAGAGCCGGTTCCTGATCATCGGCATGGCGGCCGCCCCGGAACCGGGCGGCGGCACCCGCGTGGCCCTGACGGGCGGCGTCCGCGTCCCGGGCCGCGCGGCGATCGTCCCCCTCGGCACGGCGGCCGAACTCGCGGACGCACTGAACCGCCTGGAGGCCCGCCTGGGGCTCGGGGAGACCGCTTAGCAGCGGGCCAGTGTGCCGCTCTGCCGGGTGATGTGGGTACTGGACATCCAGCCTTCGGTGTTCGTGCCGTCGATACGGGCGTAGATCCACTTGTTGCCATGGGCGTTGGTGATGTAGCAGTGGTAAAAGACCTTCACGCCGGTCTTGACCACGGTCACGTAACTGCACTCCGCGTACGGCCCGGTGTAGAAGTGGGAGTTGTCGACGAGGTAGCCGAAGCCGTTGCTGCGGTTCTCGTGAGCCCAGCCGGTGCACGCCGTCGACACCGGGGTGGGCTCCTTCACCGTGGAACTGGGCTTCACCGTGGAACTGGGCTTGGTCTCCGGAGAGGCGGACGGGCTCGCCGCCGGCTTGCCACCGCCGTTGCCGGGCGTCGTCGTGGGAACCGTCACCTTGTTCTTGCCCGAGGGAGACGGCTGCGAGGACGCGCCCGGAGAACCGGCGGACGACGTGGCGCTGCCCGCCGGGGAGCCGGCGCCGGCCGGCGTCGCCTGCGCACCGTCCGCGGTCTTGCCGCCCTCTTGGGACGTCAGGGCGTAGGTGATTCCGGCGCCTGCGGCGAGGAGCGCGACGGCGACCGCTGATGCGATGAGGGTGCGGCTGCTGCGCCGTGCGCGGCGGGCTGCGGAGCGGCTCGTTTCGGGACCGGGGACTCCGGCGGGGCCCGCGACCGGTGCGGCGCCGGGCTGAGGGTAACCGGCATACGGGGGCTGAGGCTGCGGGGTGGGCTGGGGGAACAGCGGGGGGCCGAACCCGGGGGGCGGTGCGACGGCGGCCGCGGCCCCGGGACCCACCGTGGGAGTGGGAGCGGCGGTGGGAGCGGGGGCGGGAGCCGCGGCGGCGGGTGCGGCGGGCGACGCCGGGCGGTTCGCGGCGACGCGTTCCAGCATGGCGCGCGCCTGGTCCGCGGTGGGCCGGTCCTCCGGTTCCTTCGCCATCAGCGCCTGGAGCACCGGCGTGAGTGGTCCCGCCCTGCGGGGCTCCGGCAGTGGATCGGTGACGATGGCCGACAACGTGGACCACGCGGAAGTGCGACGGAACGGCGAAATGCCCTCCACAGCCGCGTACAGCGTCATGCCGAGCGACCAGATGTCCGACGCGGGCCCGGGCTCCCTGCCCTGCGCGCGCTCCGGTGGCAGGTAGTCGAGAGAGCCGACGATGGCACCGCTGCGGGTCAGCTTGGCCATGGCCTCGTCGCCGGAGTCTTCCATGGTGGCGATGCCGAAATCGGTGAGAACGACCCTCCCACCGTGCTCCAGCAGCACGTTCGCCGGCTTGACGTCCCGATGCAGTACGCCGGCCCGGTGCGCGGCGTCGAGCGCGTCCATCAGCTTGGCGCCGATCGCCGCCGCCTCGTGCGGCTCCAGAGTGCCGCGCTCCATCAGCAGGCCGTCGAGCGAGGTCCCCTCGACGAGTTCCATGACGATGACCGGCAGGCCCTGCTCCTCGGTCACGTCGTGCACGGTGACCACGCCGCTGTGCCGTATTCGGGCGGCGGCCTGCGCCTCCCGCTGCATCCGGGTCCGCAGATCGGCCAGTTCGCCTGCGGCGGCGTCGGTGAAGGCTCGCAGGACCTTGACGGCGACCTCTCGGTTCAGCAGTTCGTCCACCGCCCGGGCGACCACTCCCATGCCGCCACGCCCGATGACGGAAGTCACCCGGTAACGCCCCCCGAGGACCTTGCCTATCAGCTCTCCGCCATTCGCTTCCCCCGTCGTCATCGCACGCTCCGTTCCATTGCTGCTGTTCGCCCTTCATCAACCGGCGACAAGCGTAGAGGCAGGAGTGTGGGGGGAGTTCGGCGGCCGGACTCCAACGCCGGCCCGGCGGTCGGGTCCTGTCAGGGCATCTGGGTGAATTCGCACCAGACGATCTTTCCGGGCGACCGCGGCCCGACCCCCCACCGGTCCGCGACCGCCGTGACCAGCAGCAGCCCCCGCCCCCGCTCGGCCGCGACATCGCGGTCCGCGACCCGGGGCCTGCCGTCGCCGCTGTCGTGCACCTCCACCCGTACGACGTCCTCGAACCGCAGCAGCCGCAGCCGGTAGCCCCGGCCGGGCGGTACGCCGTGCAGCACGGCGTTGGTCGCCAGCTCGCTCACGCAGAGCAACACGTCGTCCCGGCGCGATGTGACACCCCACGCGTCAAGTGTCACCCCGGTGAACTCCCTGGCAGCAGGCACCGTTTGACGACTGCGCGGATAGAACCGGTCCCGCATCAAGGCGGGTTGAGTATTCACGTTCACGAGACGATCGTCGCGGTCCGTGACTAGCGTGAGCAGTACGGCAACCCGTACCGGACTTCCAGTACGGGTTGGTACGGGTATTTCGCGGACGCAGGTGGGGAGTTCACGTTCATGCCACCAAGGAAAAGGGCTCGGCCCAACGCGACGGCGATGAGGATGGTCGGCGAGCAGGTCGCCGTCGCCCGGATCGCCAGAGGACTGACACAAAAGGAACTCGGGAGGCGGGTCGGGCTCCAGGAGGAGAGCATCGCCTCGATCGAACAGGGCAGGCGCCCCCTGATGCCCGACGTGGCGGCGCTGATGGACCAGGAGCTGGGCCTGCCCGGCGTGCTCACGGTCGCCGCGCACAAGATGCCCCAGATGGACGTGATACCGCCGTGGGCGGAGCCGCTGATGAACCTGGAGAAGAAGGCCCAGGCCCTGTCCTCGTACCAGAACCAGGTGATCCCGGGCCTGCTCCAGACCGAGGCCTACGCGGAGGCGGTCTTCCGCAGCCGCCTCCCGCTCTACACCGAGAGCGAGATCGCCGACCAGACCGCCGCCCGCCTCGACCGTCAGCCGGTGCTGCGCCGCGAGAAGCCGATCCTGGCCAGCTTCGTGATCTGGGAGCCCGTCCTCAGCTGCCCGATCGGCGGCCGGGAAGTCCTCCGGGACCAGCTCCGTCACCTGCTCGACTGTTCACGCCTGCCGGGCGTGATGATCCAGGTCCTGCCCCTGAACGAAGCCACCCACCCCGCTCTCGATGGCCCGTTCGTGCTCCTGGAAACCCCGGACCACCAGCACATCGCGTACCTCGAAACTCAGCGCGGCAGCCTTGTGGTCTCCGACCTCGACGAGGTCAGCATCCTCGCTCAGAAGTATGCGATGCTGCGAACGCAGGCCCTCAACCCCGATGACACCAGGGGCCTGTTGAAACGGCTGCTAGGAGATCCATGAGCACCGAACTCACGTGGTTCAAGTCCAGCTACAGCGGCAGCGAAGGCGGCAACTGCCTGGAGGTCGCCATCGGCTGGCGGAAGTCCACGTACAGCGGCAGCGAAGGCGGCGACTGCGTCGAGATGGCCCCCTGCCCGTCGGCCGACCAGGTGCACGTGCGGGACTCGAAAGTCCCGCACGGTCCCACCCTCACCCTTTCCCCTTCGGCGTGGACGAACCTGGCTCACTGGGTCAGCGGGTAGGAGTGCCTGCCCGTCACCTCGTCGATCTCGCCGTGCGCCTTCTGCAACATCTGTGACGCGAGATCCATGAGCGCCCGTGCGCCCGCGATCTCCTCGCCGACCCGCAGTTGCTCCGGGTCGGAGGGGTGACGCATGGCGTATCCGCGCGCCCGCAGCTCGGAGCCGTCACCGAGTCTGACCAGGGCAGCCGCGCTCGTGCGGTGGCCCTCCTCGGTAAATTCCAGCTCCACATGCCACCCGACCAGCGTGGACATGAGGGATCACCTCCAGAGGTCGACCTCTATCCCTCCAGGGTGCCCCCGGCTCCGCGCTACGGCCACTCGACGGGAAAGGGCGGGGGCGGGGGCCCGGGCCGTCCCCGTCGCCCGGCCCGGGTCTCCACCCCCTCCCGACCCCGGGCGCGCCCATTCAGCCTCGCCGGCGTTTGAGGCGCGGGTCCGGGCGGAGCCGGGTGCCCGGCGGGGCACGGGCTCCCCCGCCCGCGCTGGCCGCAGGCGCCCGCCCCGCCCCCAGCCCGCCCCTCCTGCTGCTGCTGCTGCTGGCCAGCCTGCCGGCGGAGCCGCCGCCGCACGTACACGGCCGCTTCGGCGGCCACCTGCCCGAGCCGTCTGCGGAAGCGCTCGGACTCCCCCGCGTCGGGGAAGGAGCCGAGCGGCTCGGGCCGCGGATAGCGGAACACCCAGACCCGCCGGGGCAGGGCCCCGTGCAGCCGCATCGTGGTGCACGCCTGCCGGAAGGCGTCCCGCTGGACGTGTTCCAGGAACTCGCCAGGTGTCGGCGACAAGCCGGACTCGTGACCCGTCATGCGGCCAAGTGTGGCTCAGCCGAGGAGAGTTGGGGAAGACCTTTCTAGAACTATCTTCTAGACAGTGTCAGGCTAGGAGGGGTTCGCCGCCGCCGTTCGGGGTCATTCCGCGGCGTCGACGCAGACGGCCCAGGCACTCAGGGTGCGGTCCTGCGCGGTCGGGTTGACGGCCGCGACCACCCACGCGTCCACGCCGGGACCCGTCGTGTTGGGACGGTCCCCGAACGTCGGCCCGACCGCGTCCCGACGCGAAGAAGCGGGCGAACTTCCCCCGTTCAGACCCGGAGCCGTCTGACTCAGCAGGCGGGGCAGGCCGACGCCGCGTGCGGGGGCGGCCCGGCACTCGGGCGGGTGGACCCCGAGTCCGGGCCGGTGGCGGCCTACCGCTTCTGGTTCAGCCAGCCCGCGACCTCGGTCGCCCAGTAGGTCAGGATCGTGTCCGCGCCCGCCCGCTTGATGCCGAGCAGGGCCTCCAGGATGGCGCGGTCGCGCTCGATCCAGCCCTTCTCCGCGGCCGCCTCGATCATCGCGAACTCGCCGCTGATCTGGTACGCGGCCACCGGTACGTCCACGGCCTGCGCGACCCGGTACAGGATGTCGAGGTAGGGCCCGGCCGGCTTGACCATGACCATGTCCGCGCCCTCCTCCAGGTCCAGCGCCAGCTCGCGCAGCGACTCGCGCGCGTTCGCCGGGTCCTGCTGGTACGTCTTGCGGTCGCCCTGGAGCGAGGAGGCGACGGCCTCGCGGAACGGCCCGTAGAAGGCGGAGGAGTACTTCGCCGTGTACGCGAGGATCGAGACGTCCTCGTGGCCCGTCTCGTCCAGCGCGTCGCGGACGACGCCGACCTGGCCGTCCATCATGCCGCTCGGGCCGACCACGTGGACGCCGGCGTCGGCCTGGACCTGGGCCATCTCCGCGTACCGCTCCAGCGTCGCGTCGTTGTCGACGCGGCCGTGCTCGTCCAGCACCCCGCAGTGGCCGTGGTCGGTGTACTCGTCCAGGCACAGGTCCGACATGATGACGAGGTCGTCGCCGACCTCCGCCTTCACGTCGCGGATCGCGACCTGGAGGATCCCGTCCGGCTCCGTGCCCGCCGTGCCCAGCGCGTCCTTGTTCTCGTCGGCCGGGACGCCGAAGAGCATGATGCCCGCGACGCCCGCCTCCACCGCCTCCACGGCGGCCTTCCGCAGTGTGTCCCGGGTGTGCTGGACCACGCCCGGCATCGCCGAGATGGCCAGGGGCTCGCTGATGCCCTCCCGCACGAAGGCCGGGAGGATCAGGTCCGAGGGGTGCAGCCGGGTCTCCGCGACCATCCGCCGCATCGCCGGGGTGGTGCGCAGCCGCCGGGGCCGCGAGCCGGGGAAGGATCCGTACGCGCTCATCTTGTAGTCGCCTCTTCGAGCATCGACAGCAGTCCTGACAAGGGTAGGGCCCGGGCGCTCAGCGCCCGGGCCCACACCACTCACATCAGGTCACGTCGTACGACGACGCCGCGCGCCCGGCCGGCGCTCGCTCGGCCGGAACACCGTCTCCCCGGCCTCCTTGGCCGCGTCGCGGCGCGCCGCCCCGTACTCGGCCAGCGCCTCCGCCAGCTTCGACACCGACGGCTCGGGCGAGAGCACGTCCACGCGCAGGCCGTGCTCCTCCGCCGTCTTGGCCGTCGCCGGCCCGATACAGGCGATGACGGTCACGTTGTGCGGCTTGCCCGCGATGCCGACCAGGTTGCGCACGGTCGAGGACGACGTGAAGAGCACGGCGTCGAAACCGCCCCCCTTGATCGCCTCACGGGTGTCCGCCGGCGGCGGCGAGGCCCGCACGGTGCGGTACGCCGTGACGTCGTCCACCTCCCAGCCGAGCTCTATCAGCCCGGCCACCAGCGTCTCGGTCGCGATGTCCGCGCGCGGCAGGAAGACCCGGTCGATCGGGTCGAACACCGGGTCGTACGGCGGCCAGTCCTCCAGCAGCCCGGCCGCGGACTGCTCGCCGCTCGGCACCAGGTCCGGCTTGACGCCGAACTCCACCAGCGCGGCCGCGGTCTGCTCGCCCACGGCCGCGACCTTGATGCCCGCGAAGGCGCGGGCGTCCAGCCCGTACTCCTCGAACTTCTCGCGGACCGCCTTCACGGCGTTCACGCTGGTGAAGGCGATCCACTCGTAGCGGCCCGTCACCAGTCCCTTGACCGCCCGCTCCATCTGCTGCGGGGTGCGCGGCGGCTCCACGGCGATGGTCGGCACCTCGTGCGGCACCGCGCCGTACGAACGCAGCTGGTCGGAGAGCGAAGCGGCCTGCTCCTTGGTGCGCGGTACGAGCACCCGCCAGCCGAACAGCGGCTTCGACTCGAACCAGGCCAGCTCCTCGCGGCGCGCGGTGGCGCCGTGCTCACCGACCACGGCTATGACCGGCCGGGCGCCCTCGGGGGAGGGGAGCACCTTGCCCTGCTTGAACACCGTGGCGATGGTGCCGAGCGTCGCGGACCACGTCCGCTGCCGGGTCGTCGTACCGCCCACGGTCACGGTCAGCGGGGTGTCGGGCTTGCGCCCGGCGCTCACCAGCTCGGCGGCCGCGGCCGACACCGTCTCCAGCGTCGCGGAGACGACGAGCACGCCGTCGCTCGAACCGGCCTCGCTCCAGCACCGCGCCGAGGCGTTGCGCGCGTCCACGAAGCGCACGTCTGCGCCCTGATCGCCTGGCCCGCCACGAAGCGGGACACCCGCGTACGCGGGCACGCCGACGGCGGTCGCGACACCGGGCACCACCTCGAAGGGGATGCCCGCCGTGGCACAGGCGAGCATCTCCTGGGCCGCGTTCCCGTCGAGCCCGGGGTCGCCCGTGACGGCACGCACGACCCGCCTGCCGGAGCGCGCGGCCTCCATGACAAGATTGGCGGCGTCACGGATCACCGGGACCTTGGCGGCTGCTGACACTTCGTCAGCGATCGTCAGCTGCGGCGTGTCGACACCCGCGCGCGCATGCGTACGGACCACGTCGAGCACCTCGGGCTCCGCGATCAGTACGTCGGCGGCCGCGAGCGCCTCGACGGCGCGCAGGGTCAGCAGACCCGGGTCGCCGGGGCCGGCACCGAGGAAGGTGACGTGCCCGTTCGCGGCGACGACCGGATAGGCGGAGGTGGTCGGACTTGAGGGGTTCAAAGCGATCGCTCCCCCATCAGACCGGCCGCGCCCTTGGCCAGCATCTCGTCCGCGAGTTCGCGGCCGAGCGCCATGGCCTCGTCGTACGACTGGGGCACGGGACCGGTGGTGGACAGCTGCACCAGCGTCGAGCCGTCGAGGGTACCGACGACGCCGCGCAGGCGCATTTCATTGACAGTCTGCCCATCAACCAACAGGTCGGCGAGCGCGCCCACGGGGGCACTGCAGCCGGCCTCCAGGGCGGCGAGCAGGGAGCGCTCGGCGGTCACGGCGGCCCGGGTCAACGGGTCGTCGAGCTCGCCGAGCGCGGCGATGAGTTCCGCGTCGGACGCGAGGCACTCCACGGCGAGGGCACCCTGGCCCGGAGCCGGCAGCACGTTGTCGACCGACAGCAGGTCGGTCGCTTCATCACCGCGACCGATCCGGTTGAGTCCGGCGGCCGCGAGGACGACGGCATCGAGCTCGCCGTCGCGCACGAACCCGATCCGGGTGTCGACATTCCCCCGAATGGCGACGGTCTCGACGCGCTTCCCGAGGGTGCGCGCGTAGTGGTGGAGCTGCGCCGTCCGGCGCGGCGACCCGGTACCGATCCGGGCCCCGTCGGGGAGCTGCTCGAAGGTCATGCCGTCACGGGCGACCAGCGCGTCGCGCGGGTCCTCGCGCGGCGGCATCGCCGCGATCACGAGGTCCTCGGGCTGCGTGGTCGGCAGGTCCTTCAGCGAGTGCACGGCGAAGTCGACCTCACCGCGCAGCAGCGCGTCGCGCAGGGCGGTGACGAACACACCCGTCCCGCCGATCTGGGCGAGGCTCTCCCGCGACACGTCACCGTACGTCGTGATCTCCACGAGCTCGACGGGCCGACCGGTGATCGCCCGTACCGCGTCGGCGACATGTCCGGACTGGGACATGGCCAGCTTGCTGCGCCGCGTGCCGAGCCGCAGGGGCCGGTCGAGACGTGGATTCATGATGCCCGTCCTGAGTCGTCGTTCTTGTCGGCGTTGTCGGCCGCGTCCGCCCGGCTGACGGAGGCCACCGTCTGCGGGTCGAGGTCGAAGAGTTCACGCAGCGCTTCGGCGTACCCGGCGCCGCCGGGCTCGCTGGCGAGCTGCTTGACGCGCACGGTCGGCGCGTGGAGGAGCTTGTCCACGACGCGCCGCACGGTCTGAGTGACCTCAGCCCGCTGCCGCTCGTCGAGATCGGGCAGCCGCCCGTCGAGGCGGGCCACTTCCATGGCCACGACCTCGGCGGCCATGGCCCGCAGGGCCACGACGGTGGGCGTGATGTGCGCGGCCCGCTGCGCGGCGCCGAAGGCGGCCACCTCGTCGGCGACTATCCCCCGTACGGCGTCCACGTCGGAGGCCATCGGCGCGTCGGCCGATGCCTCGGCCAGCGACTCGATGTCCACCAGCCGCACGCCGGGGATCCGGTGCACGGCGGCGTCGATGTCGCGCGGCATGGCCAGGTCGAGCAGCGCGAGCCGTACGGCCACCCCGTCGAGGTGCGTCCGCGCGCTCCGGCGCGGCTGCCGCTGCGCGGCGGCCTCCCCCTGGTCGGCCCATGTCCCGTGCAGTTCGAGCGAGTTGGCATCCACCCCGGTCAGAGCGGCCCGCCCGTCACCTGCCGACACGTCCACGGGACAACCATCCGCCCCGGCGACAGGCGCGATGGTCCTGGCGGCCCCGGCATCGGCCAACCGCCGCCCACCTTCGGCAGCGGCGACAAGCTTGGCGACAACCCGAGCGTCGGCCACATCCAGCCCGGCCACATCCAGCCCCGCCGGCGCTTGAGACGCGAGGCTCGGGGCGGAGCCCCGGCCTCCCGGCTCGGCCGACACCTGCGCCGCGGCGCCCAGCCCACCCAGCCCCGCCACACCCAGCCCCGCCGGCGCTTGAGGCGCGGGGTCCGGGACGGAGCCCCGATCTTCCAGCCCCGCCGGCGTTTGAGGCGCGGGGGTCCGGGGGCGGAGCCCCTGGGAGGCCTGGGGCGCAGCCCCGGCCCCGTCCAGCCCCGCCGCGGCAAAGCCTGCGGCCTCGGCGGAGCCCTGGGACACGGCGGCGAGCACGTCATCGGCGGTCAGCACCAGCCCAGTCGCACCGGTGCAGGAAACGACCACGTCAACACGTGTCAGCTCACCGGCGACCCCGGCCATGGAAACGGCCCGCGCCACCACACCCGTGCCTGAGGCAACCAGAATCTCGACCAAACGGTCCGCCCGCTCGGCGGTCCGGTTCGCCACCACGATCTCGGCGAAGCCCACCCGCGCGAGCGTCGCCGCCGCGAGCGAGGACATCGACCCGGCCCCGATCACCAGCGCCCGCTTGCCGTCGGCCCACCGCTCCACCGGCTCCCGTACGGCAAGCTGCTCCAGCCCGAACGTCACCAGCGACTGCCCGGCCCGGTCGATGCCCGTCTCCGAGTGCGCCCGCTTGCCGACCCGCAGCGCCTGCTGGAACAGGTCGTTGATGAGCCGACCCGCCGTGTGGAGCTCCTGCCCCAGCGCCAGCGCGTCCTTGATCTGGCCGAGGATCTGGCCCTCGCCGACCACCATCGAGTCCAGCCCGCACGCCACCGAGAACAGGTGGTGCACCGCCCGGTCCTCGTAGTGCACGTACAGGTACGGAGTGAGCTCCTCCAGAGCCACCCCGCTGTGCTGCGCGAGCAGCGTCGACAGCTCGGCCACGCCCGCGTGGAACTTGTCCACGTCCGCGTACAGCTCGATCCGGTTGCAGGTGGCGAGCACCGCGGCCTCGGCCGCCGGCTCCGCCGCCAGCGTGTCGTGCAGCAGCTTCACCTTGGCGTCGGCGGACAGGGAGGCCCGTTCCAGCACGCTCACGGGCGCGCTGCGGTGGCTCAGCCCTACGACGAGCAGACTCATGCCGGCATCACCGCCGGGACGTCTCCGTCGGGGCCGCCCTTGCGCGCGGCGGCGGCGCCCCGCCCGGCGGGCGGCACCAAGGCCGCGGCCGGAGCGGCACCGGTCCCGACACCGGCCGCCGCCTCGTCGTCCGCGGCAGCGACGCCACCGGCGCCACCGACGTCACCGGCGGAATCCGCGACCGCACTGGCCGCCGCCGCCCCCTCACCGGCCTTGCGCTGCTCGTGGAACGCCAGGATCTGCAGCTCGATCGACAGATCGACCTTGCGCACGTCCACACCCTCCGGCACGGACAGCACGGTCGGCGCGAAGTTCAGGATGGAGGTGACACCGGCGGCGATCAGCCGCTCGCTCACCTGCTGCGCCGCGCCCGCGGGGGTCGCGATCACGCCGATCGAGACGCCGTTATCCTCGATGATCTTCTCCAGATCATCGGTGTGCTGTACGGGCATGCCGGCGACCGGCTTCCCGGCCATGGCGGGGTCGGCGTCGATGAGCGCCGCGACGCGGAACCCGCGCGAGGCGAAGCCGCCGTAGTTGGCCAGGGCCGCGCCGAGGTTGCCGATGCCGACGATGACGACCGGCCAGTCCTGGGTCAGACCGAGCTCGCGGGAGATCTGGTAGACGAGGTACTCGACGTCGTAGCCGACGCCGCGCGTCCCGTAGGAACCGAGGTACGAGAAGTCCTTGCGCAGCTTCGCGGAGTTCACTCCGGCGGCGGCAGCGAGCTCCTCGGAGGACACCGTGGGCACCGATCGCTCGGAGAGCGCGGTGAGGGCACGCAAGTACAGCGGAAGCCGGGCGACTGTGGCCTCGGGAATACCTCGGCTGCGGGTCGCCGGTCGGTGAGTTCGGCCAGTTGCCACGATGCTCCTGCGGGATGAGCGGGGCTGCAGGCGGTCACTTGTCCCAAGACCGCCCCGTCGAATGCAGGCTATGTCTTTGTGAACGCGTGCACAAAGATTGTGTCCGCTTTGTCCGAGCAAAGTGACCGGGGTCACGCGGTCCGGGCGCGCGGGGGCGGAACCAAGAACGGGCCGAACCCGTTCAAATCCAGATGGGGGCAAGACGGTACACACTCCTCATCGATACGCCCCCGAGTCCCCATAAATCGCCCACGATGGTAACCGCCCGGGCGGTCAGCCTCCCAACGCCCGGCGCAGCCGGTCAGGGTTCACTCGCCAGAAGGTGTGCTGTTCGCCGTCGACCAACACCACCGGGATCTGCTCCCAGTGGAGCCGGTAGAGCTCCTCGTCCTGCGAAATATCTTTCTTCTCCCACTGCGCACCGGTCTCGGCGCAAACGTTCTCGATCACCTCCTGGGCGTCATCACAGAGATGGCACCCCGGCTTCCCGATGAGCGTGACCATCCGCTCCCCGGGACGCTTCTTTTCCTTACGACGCAGCAAAGGGCTCATGCCCCCCATTCTCCCGCGCCGCCCGTAACACCCCCGCCCCGAAGAGTTCACGCCTCCGCATCCGGACGGTTCGGGAACTCCCGAACACAGTGGCTATGCTCGCGTCATGGCCGCTCTGGGATGGCTCACCCCCCGTAGGCGCTCCGCGACCGCGCGGAGCGTGCTGGCAGGCGAGGCCTCGGCCGAAGCCGCCCGCAAGACCGCTCTGACCGAGGCGCCGGAGCCGGACATCACCGCGTACACCGAGGTCACAACGGTGCGGCCGGAGGCCGAGGAAGCCGCCGAGGCGGCCCCGCCCCCGTTCCCCGTCGTCGGCGACGACCTGGCCGCCGCCTTCTTCGACCTCGACAACACGGTCATGCAGGGCGCCGCCATCTTCCACTTCGGCCGCGGCCTCTACAAGCGGGAGTTCTTCCGCCGCCGCGAGCTCGCCCGCTTCGCCTGGCAGCAGGCCTGGTTCCGGTTGGCCGGCGTCGAGGACCCCGAGCACATGCAGGACGCCCGCGACAGCGCCCTGTCCATCGTCAAGGGCCATAAAGTCTGCGAACTCATGGCCATCGGCGAGGAGATCTACGACGAGTACATGGCCGAGCGGATCTGGCCGGGCACCCGCGCCCTGGCCCAGGCCCACCTCGACGCCGGCCAGAAGGTATGGCTCGTCACCGCCGCCCCCGTCGAGACGGCCACGATCATCGCCCGCCGCCTCGGCCTGACCGGGGCCCTGGGCACCGTCGCCGAATCCGTGGACGGCGTCTACACCGGCCGGCTCGTCGGCGAGCCGCTGCACGGCCCCGCCAAGGCGGAGGCGGTGCGCGCGCTGGCCGCCGCCGAGGGGCTCGATCTCGAACGCTGCGCCGCGTACAGCGATTCGCACAACGACATCCCGATGCTGTCGCTGGTCGGACACCCGTACGCGATCAATCCCGACACAAAACTGCGCAAGCATGCCAGGGCCAACGACTGGCGGCTGCGCGACTATCGCACCGGCCGCAAGGCCGTGAAGGTCGGCGTCCCCGCGGCCGCCGGAGTCGGCGCGATCGCGGGCGGCACGGCCGCCGCCATCGCCCTGCACCGCCGCCGCCGCTAGCGACGGCGGCATTCCCCCAGCCCTACCCCCGCGTCCGGCGGGGCACTCCGGCATGCCCGACTCGGTCGCGAGCCACCGCGGAAGCGTCCATTCCGCGTATCCAATCGATCAAGAATCGATCACCAACTGCGACTGAATATGCCCTCGACACGCAACAGAAGTGTCGGAACCGGTGATTTGAGCAACTGGGTGTAGCACTGCCTGTACGAAGCGTTATTCTCCTCAAACGCATGCCACCGGTCATCTGTCGCCACGACGGGTGAACGGTCCCGCACTGCACGTGATGGAAGCTCTGCCTCTGGGAGTCCCGTGTACCCACCTGTCGGGGTTGACGCCTCGGGCCTGGCTACGCTGCGCGCAACGGTCCTCGACCACCTGCGCGGCTTCGTCCCCACCGCGTACGCCGTCCCCGCCTTCGCCGCCGCGGTCCCTGCCGGCCTCGGCCCGGCCGGTCCTTGCTATGCCCTGACCGACGGCGGAGCGACCGTGGGCAGACGCGGTCGTACGGCCGCGAGCGCGGGCGGCACCGCCGCCGGCACGAGCGCCCCCACCGCCCGCCGCCCCACCGCGGACAGCGACCAGGCCCGCATGATGGACCTGGTCGAACGCGCCCAGGCCGGAGAGGCGGAGGCCTTCGGCCGGCTCTACGACCAGTACAGCGACACCGTCTACCGGTACATCTACTACCGCGTCGGCGGCAAGGCGACGGCGGAGGATCTCACCAGCGAGACCTTCCTGCGCGCCCTGCGCCGCATCTCCACCTTCACCTGGCAGGGCCGCGACTTCGGCGCCTGGCTCGTGACGATCGCCCGCAACCTCGTCGCGGACCACTTCAAGTCCAGCCGCTTCCGCCTGGAAGTGACCACTGGCGAAATGCTGGACGCGAACGAGGTGGAACGGTCCCCCGAGGACTCGGTCCTGGAATCCCTCTCCAACGCGGCCCTGCTGGAGGCCGTACGCAAACTCAACCCGCAGCAGCAGGAGTGCGTGACCCTGCGCTTCCTCCAGGGCCTCTCGGTCGCCGAGACGGCCCGCGTGATGGGGAAGAACGAGGGAGCCATCAAGACGCTCCAGTACCGGGCGGTCCGCACCCTGGCCCGCCTGCTCCCGGACGATGCCCGCTGAGGGCATCCCCACGCCTACGACGAACTGCCTGACTCTGATGACGCTGTGGTCCGATCATCCTTCGTCCGTAACCCAAGTGCCGCGCCGCTCGTTGTGCGGAATGCAGGCTCCCTGTGGACACGCTTTGCCCGAAGCCGCTCACTCGAAAGTGTGGATGTGCTCAAGGAAGGCAACCTTCCGGACACCTTGGGGAGTCGATCGTCATGACGAGAGGAGGTGCCGCCAGTGATCGCGAACGTGACTCCGCACCGGCGGGCGAACGCCTTCGCCCAGGCCCTGGAGGATCGGAACCCATTCGATCTTCCGGAACCGGACCCGGCGGCCGAGCAGTCCGAGGCACCTGCCGAACCTGCTGACCACGACCGGCTGTTGGCCTTGGCGAGCGCGCTCGGCGAACTGCCGCGCCCGCAATTGGACGCCGACGTCAAAGTGGTGCAGCGAGCTCAGCTCGTGGCCGCCATGGAGGCCCTGGTGTTGGAGGAGAGGGCCGGGGGCGGTGCTGCCCCGGACCCTCTGGTGCCCGAGCAGCGGACCGGCCGCGGCGCCCACCGGGCGACCTCGCTCCGGAAATTGCGGCCCCGCTCCCGCTGGTCCAAGGGCATCGCAGCGGGAGGCCTCACCGTGGGTGTGGCCGCGGGGGCTTTCAGCGGAGTGGCCGCTGCCAGTACGGACGCCCTGCCGGGTGACTCCCTCTACCCGATCAAGCGGGGTATGGAGGACCTGAAGCTCGGGATGGCCGACGAGGACGCGGACCGGGGCGAGCTCTATCTCGACCAGGCCTCGAACCGGCTGTCGGAGGCCCGCAGGCTGATGGAGCGCGGCCGTACGGGCGCACTGGACCACGAGTCCGTGGGCGAGATCCGCCGAGCGCTGGCGGGCATGAAGCACGACGCGTCGGAGGGCCACCGGCTCCTCCACGCGGCCTACCACCGGGACGGCTCGCTCGGCCCGATCCAGACCCTGTCGTCGTTCTCCCGCTCGCACCGCGACGCGTGGGGCCGGCTCCGGGAGAAACTCCCGGCGCAGCTCACGGACGTGGGCGGTGAGGTGGAGTCGGTCTTCCAGGCCATAGACGATGACGTGGCGCCGCTGCAGAGCCTGCTCCCCAAGCCACCGGAGCAGCCGCGGAGCGGGGCGGGGTCATCGGCCAAGCCGAGCGCGCCCGCCGGAAAGCAGCACCCGGCCGCGTCTCCGGGTGCCTCGTCGCCCGGCGGCCACAACAGCCCCTCGGCACCGGCAGGGGGTACGGCGAGCCAGCCGGCGTCCCCCGGCGGCCTCCTGGGCGGCACCGGCGAGCTCCTGAACCCGCCCGCGGGCCAGTCGCCCGCCCCCTCGGCGGCAACCCCGGAACTCCCCAAGCCGGACATCACCCTCCCGCCCCTCCTCCCGGGCCTCCTGCCCGGCCTGGGCCTCAACGCGGAGGACGCGGGTCAGTAGAGAAAGATGACGGCGGGGTCTGCGCATACGCAGCCCCCGCCGTCATCTTTCAGCCCCGCCGACATCCCCAGCCCCGCCGGCGTTTGAGGCGCGGGGTCCGGGGCGGAGCCCCGGCACTCAACCGTCAGAAGAACACCGACCGCCGCTGCACCAGCAGCTTGTACAGCGTGTGCTGAATCTGCTCCCGCACCTGGTCCGTCAGGTTGAACATCAGCATCGGATCCTCCGCCGCCTCCGCCGCATAACCATCCGTAGGAATCGGCTCCCCGAACTGGATCGTCCACTTCGTCGGCAGCGGCACCGCCCCCAACGGCCCCAGCCACGGGAACGTCGGCGTGATCGGGAAGTACGGGATCCCCAGCAGCCGCGCCAGCGTCTTCGCGTTGCCGACCATGGGGTAGATCTCCTCCGCCCCCACGATCGAGCACGGCACGATCGGCGTCCCCGCCCGCAGCGCCGTCGAAACGAACCCGCCCCGCCCGAACCGCTGGAGCTTGTACCGGTCTCCGAACGGCTTCCCTATCCCCTTGAAGCCCTCCGGCATCACACCGACCAGCTCGCCCGCCTCCAGCAGCCGCTGCGCGTCCTCCGCGCACGCCAGCGTGTGCCCCGCCTTGCGCGCCAGCTCGTTCACCACCGGCAGCATGAACACCAAGTCCGCCGCCAGCAGCCGCAGATGCCGCCGCCCCGGGTGGTGGTCGTGCACCGCGACCTGCATCATCAGGCCGTCCAGCGGCAGCGTCCCCGAGTGGTTCGCCACGATCAGCGCCCCACCCTCCTTCGGGATGTTCTCGATGCCCTTGACCTCGACGCGGAAGTACTTGTCGTACAGCGGCCGCAGCAAGGACATCAGGACCTGGTCCGTCAGCTCCTCGTCGTAGCCGAAGTCGTCGACCTCGTAGTCCCCGGTGATCCGCCGCCGCAGGAACGCCAGCCCGCCGGCGATCCGCCGGTCCCAGTCACCGCCCCGCCCCGGCTCGGCCCTGTCCCCGCCGGCGGGCACGCGTCCGGCCAGAGCCGGCGCCGCCGACCTCACCGGCTCCACCAGCTCCACCAGCGGAGCAACCCGCACGCGCCGCGGCGGCCGCCGCCGCGGCCGGTCCTCGTCGAACGGAATGACCTTGGCGTCCGCCACTATCTCTTCGCTCCCTCAACCGCAGGCCCCACACTCGACAGATCCGCGTTCAGCATCTCCGCCACCCGGTCCACCGCACGCCCCACCCGCTCCGGCGGCAGCAGCCCGCTCCCCCGGCTCCGGGCGAAGTCGAAGAAGGTCTCGGCGGTCGTGTACATCGGCTTGAACCCCAGGGTGTCCCGCATCTGCGTGGTCTCCACGACCCGCCCGTGCGTCAGCAGCCTGATCTGCTCCGGCGAGAAGTCCGTGACCCCCACCGCCCGCAGCGCCGCCCCGACCCATGTCACCGCGGGCAGCAGCAGCGGCACCGTGGGCCGCCCCAGCCGCCGCGAGCACTGCGACAGCAGCATCACGCCGTCGCCCGCGATGTTGAAGGTCCCGCTGTTCAGCGTCCCGCGCCGCGGCTCCTGCGCCGCGAGCCGCAGCACGTCCAGCACATCGTCCTCGTGGACGAACTGCAGCCTCGGGTCATAGCCCAGCACCGTCGGCATCACCGGCATCGAGAAGTACTCGGCGAGCGCCGAATCGGCGTACGGCCCCAGGATGTTGGCGAACCGCAGCACGCACACCGCCACATCGGGCCGCCTGCGCGCGAAACCCCGTACGTAGCCCTCGACCTCGGCGGCGTCCTTGGCGAAGCCGCCCGACGGCAGCGACTTCGGCTGCGTGGTCTCGGTGAACACGGCCGGATCCCGCGAGGTGCCCCCGTACACGCTGGTACTGGACTTCACCACGAGCCGCCGTATCGTCGGGGACTTCTGGCAGGCCCCGAGGAGCTGCATCGTCCCGATGACGTTGGTTTCCTTGACCGTGCTGTGCCCGCCGCCCAGACCCGAGCCGCCTCCGGTGACCGCCAGATGGACCACCGTGTCCACCGCGTGCTCGGCGAGCACGCGCGCGATCGCCGACTGCCTGATGTCCGTACGGACGAACTCGGCCGATCCGAGCCGGTGTGGCGGAGTCACCGCGTCCACGGCGATCACCCGTTCGACTTCCGGATCACGCTGGATGCGGCGCACGAAGCGGCCTCCCAGCTGCCGGGCAGCCCCGGTGACGAGTACGACCTTTCCCACGAGCTCAGCGCCTCCCTGTTAGAAGCCACAGCCGGATCCCACTGGCCCCCGGCTGCACCGCAGCCCCCCCACCATGATGGTGGAGGGGCTGCGGAGAACACGTACAGCTGCCGTTTACTTCTTGTTACGGCGCTGGACGCGGGTGCGCTTGAGCAGCTTGCGGTGCTTCTTCTTAGCCATCCGCTTGCGCCGCTTCTTGATAACAGAGCCCACGACTACCCTCGCTCACTTCTCTTCACTCGGTGCGGGGCGTCTGGGCCCACACGACCTACGTCGGCCTAGCCTACCCGCCCGAGCTCTGAGCTTGTAATCGAGTGCGTCCATGGGGGCCCAAGGCGCCAGGCTCAGGCCGACTCCACCCCCACATACGACTCTCGAAGGTACTCGTGGACCGCGTTTTCGGGGACCCGGAAGGACCGGCCCACCCGGATTGCGGGCAGATGACCGTTGTGCACCAGGCGGTACACGGTCATCTTCGACACTCGCATCACCGAGGCAACCTCCGCCACGGTCAGGAACTGAACCTCACTGAGAGGCCTCTCGCCAGCAGCCATGACACACCTTGACCTTCCGCGCATGACGGGCACCGGCTTCCCCTCCGGTTACTCCTCGTCGTCGCACGCTCACTCCCCAGAGTAGGGGCGTGTGATACGAGTGGGGAAGAGGAGCTACGGCCACTCCTGGCCCATCGTCAGACTCGCCCGATTGAGCACATAGCGAGTAAGCGGGCGGTAGTAGTCCGAGCGCACCGCGTCATCAAGCGGAACCGCGACCGAGACGCGCCCCTCGGCCTCCCCCACGAACAGCGCCGGATCATCCGTGTCCGCCAGCCCGATCGCGTCCACACCGAGCTGACCTGCGCCGCAGACCCAGCCGTGATCCCCCACCACCAGCTCCGGCAGCGGCCCGCCGGCCTCCGCCAGCGCCCCGAGCGCGATCCGAACCGGGAGCGGCGAATGGGTGTGCACGCCGGTCGCACTCCCGGGCGGCCGCGCGCCGGGCTCCCGCACCAGCGCGACCCCCCGTACGTAATCGATGCTGTGCGGGCGTACGCCGAACCGGGTCGCCATGTCGATACCCACCCCCTGCGCCGGAGTGAGGACAACACATCCCGCCGCCGACAGCGCCTGCGCCAAACTGGCGTAGAACGCCAGGAGACGGTGGGGATGCCCGGTGCCGAACAGCACGGGCGACCGCGCCCGGACCGCCTCCCGCAGCCGCTCCGCGAAGGCCTCCAGCCCCGAGAGGGTCCGCTCCGGATCGATCACGTCCGGGCCGCTGACGTGCGACGGGTCCGCGGAGACCCCGCACTTGTCCGCCATCAGCCTCAGCAGGTCGCCCTCGCCCCAGCCCCACTCCGGATCCAGCCCCAGCAGCACCCGCGGATCGCGCGCCGCGAACAGCCGGTAACTGCGCAGGCTCTCCTCCCGGGAGGTGGCGACGGGCCCGGCCAACCGGGCGGCCAGCAGATGCGCGCGCAGCGCCGCGGTGCTCAACACCCTCCGATGCTGCCGCACGGGATCAGCGGGATCGTCGATTCCGGCGAACAGCCCCACCGTTGGCGTAACGATGCATCACACTGCCACCAGCGCCGAAACCCGCCCCGTCAGGTCAGCATCCCCCGCAGCGGGAACACCGCCCGCCGCGTCGCCAGAACGGCCTGATCCGTCCGGTCCGCCGGATCGTAGCCCGCGTCCCAGTCCCGCCAGGACGGGGTCCGCCCGTCCGTCATCCGGGCCGGCGCGAGCTGCCGCGTCCGCGCGTACACCTCGTCCCGCCACGAGGCCGGCACCGCCGACTCCGGATCGACCGGCCGGTGCGCCACGATCCCCACCAGATGCGTCCACGACCGCGGCACGACGTCCACCACCGCGTAACCGCCGCCGCCGAGCGCCAGCCACCGCCCGCCCGCGTACTCGTGCGCCAGCCGGTGGCAGGCCTCCTGCACGGCGCGCTGCGCGTCCAACGACACCGCCAGATGGGCCAACGGGTCCTCGAAGTGCGTGTCGGCCCCGTGCTGGGTCACCAGCACCTGCGGCCGGAAATCCGCCAGCAGCTCGGGCACCGTCGCGTGGAACGCCCGCAGCCAGCCCTCGTCCCCGGTCCCGGCGGGCAGCGCCACGTTCACCGCCGAACCCTCCGCGGCCGGCCCGCCCGTCTCCTCGGGCCACCCGGTCTGCGGAAACAGCGTCCGGGGGTGCTCGTGCAGGGAGACGGTCAGCACCCGCGGGTCGTCCCAGAACGCCGCCTGCACCCCGTCGCCGTGATGCACGTCCACATCCACGTACGCGACCCGCTCGGCCCCCAGCTCCAGCAGCCGGGCGACCGCGAGCGCCGCGTCGTTGTACACGCAGAACCCCGCCGCCCCGCCCGGCATCGCGTGGTGCAGCCCGCCCGCGAAGTTCACCGCGTGCTCGGCCTCCCCGCGCCAGATCGCCTCCACGGCCGCCACCGACTGGCCCGCGATCAGCGCGGACGCCTCGTGCATCCCGTGGAACGCCGGATCGTCCATGGTGCCCAGCCCGTACAAGCCGTCGGCCACCCCGGGGTCCGCCGACACCTCGCGCACGGCGGCCACGTAGTCCTCGCGGTGCACGAGCCGCAGCGTCGAATCCCCGGCCGCGGGGGCCGCCCGTACCTCCATCGCCCGGTCCAGCCCGAAGGCACGCACCAGGCCCATGGTCAGCGCCAGGCGCACCGGGTCCATCGGATGGCTCGGTCCGAAGTCATACCTCGTTACCGCCTCGTCCCACATCAACAACCCGCGGCCGCTCATGCCCGACACCGTATCCGGCGCCCCGCACGCCGAACGAGCGGGCGTAGAGGAGAGTCACCAGCACCAGCGCCATCGGTACGAGCATCGCGCCCCGGTAGCTCCAGGCGTCCCCGATCCCTCCGACGAGCGGCGACCCGATCAGGAACCCGACGTAGTTGAAGATGTTCAGCCGCGCGATGGCGGTGTCCGAGGCCCCTCCGAAGAGCCGGCCCGCCGCCGCGAAGGTCTGCGGCACGATCACGCACAGCCCGATCCCCAGCAGCGTGAACCCCAGCATCCCCGCCCACGCCCCGGGCGCGGCGGCCACGACCCCGAACCCGAGCGCCGCGACCAGCGCCCCGGCCCGCACGACGGCGACGGCCCCGAAGCGGCGCACGCCCAGGTCCCCGACGGCCCGCCCGATCAGGGTGGTCACCATGTACACGTTGTAGGGGACGGTCGCCAGCTGCTCCGAGCTCCCGAGCACGTCCTGGAGGTACTTGGCGCTCCAGTTCGAGACCGTCGAGTCCCCGATGTACGCGCACGCCATCACCAGGCACAGCGGCAGCAGCAGCGTGAACCCGCCGGGCCCCAGCCCCTTCTCGGCCTCGCCCGCCCGGCCCCGCCCCTCCTGATCGACGTAGAACCGGCTCCCGAGGAAGGCCAGCGGCAGCAGGACCAGCACCGCCGGCAGATAGCTGGTGACCAGCGACAGGTGCCAGTGCGCCCCGGCCCAGGCGGCCGAGGCCCCGACGATCCCGCCCAGGCTGTACGACGCGTGGAAGCCGAGCATGATGCTGCGCCCGTACGTCCGCTGGAGGCTGACGCCGAGCATGTTCATGGACGCGTCCAGCGCACCGACGGACAGCCCGAACGCCCCCAGGGCCAGCGCCACATGCCACATCTGACGTCCGGCCCCGACCCCGAGCAGGGACAGCAGCACCAGCGGCTGCGCCCACCGCAGTACGGTGCCGGGCGCGACCCGCTTCACCAGGTGCTCGGTGGCCACGCTCGCGGCTCCGGCGAGGATCGGCACGGCGGCGAGGAAGGCGGGCAGCAGCCCGTCGGATATCCCGTACCGGTCCTGGATGGCCGGGATCCGGGTCACGAGCAGGGCGAAGGTCACGCCCTGCACGAAGAAACTGAACCCCAAGGCGCTCCGGCCGCGCCGCAGCCGCACATCTGCCATAGCCGTCATGGCGGCACAGCGTAGGCCTCCGGGCTACCCGTGGGTAGAGAGATCACATGCCCATGGCCTGGGACTCCAGCCCGAGGAGTCCGGGCAGCTGCTTCATGTCGCCGAAGTACCCGGTGGCGCCGGGCAGCCGGTCGGCGGGAAGCATCGCCGTGAAGGCGTACACGTCCATCCCCGCGGCGGCGGCGGCCTGGACGCCGAGCGGACTGTCCTCGACGACGACGCACCGGGCGGGCGCGACTCCCATCTGGTCCGCCGCGTGCAGGAGCAGGTCGGGCGCGGGCACGCCCTGCCCGACGTCGTCCGCGCTGAAGATCCACTCCTCCTCGAACCACCCGTCGATCCCCGCCGCCCGGAGCGCGACCCGGATCCGCTCATGGCTGCTGGAGGAGGCGAGGCAATACGCCACCCCCCGCGCGGTGAGCACCCCGAGCACGTCCTCGACCCCGGGGACGGGCCGCAGCTCCCGCTCGAACGCGGCGAAGACCCGCGCGTGCAGGGTCTCGTCGAAGTCGGCCGGCAACTGCGCGCCGGACCGCTCGCGCACCAGCTCGTGAACCCGGTGCACGGCGGACCCCATGTAGTCGCGCACCGACTCGTCGTACGAGGTCGGGTGCCCCAGCTCGGTCAGGTACTCGGCGAGGATCCCGTTGGCGAGTGGCTCACTGTCCACCAGCACGCCGTCGTTGTCGAAGATGACGAGGTCGTAGCCCATACCACCACATTACGAGCAGTCAGTGCGCGTCAAGCCAAAGCCCATGCCGGGCATCCGCAGGACAACGAAAGATCCTCAGCTCCCCGGCCCTTGCGATGTCGATCCCCGTTACGCCACCGCCGGAGACGGTGAAGAACAGCTCACACCCGGTCCCGCAGTCCTCGCAGGGCATCTCGCGGGCGTCCTCGGTGGGATGCAGGAGCGTCGCTTTCACCATGGCGGAAGCCTAAGAGCAGCTCACACGCGCATTGGGCCGCAGAGGTGAGTCCGCTACTGCATTGGACGCCCTCCCCGGTACTGTTCGCGGGCTCGCCGTCCGTGCGCTGCCGATGATGTGGGGCGAATCTGCCGGGCCCCGCGTACGGCGAAGACGTCGCGTATTGCCCTGGTCGGGTTCAGCCGTGAATCCGATCGTGAAGGAGCGACATGCGACCTGTGCGCATTCTCCGGTTGCTACTGGGGGCCTTGCCCCTGGTGGCGGCCTTGGCTTTCGTCCCCGGCACGGGGCACGCCCAGCCGCCCGACCCGGCGGTGACGACCCAGCAGGTGTGCGTGCCGAAGCCCGGCCGGGCCGCCTGCCAGTCCCTGCTCCGCACCGACCTCCCGGCGGTGAGGAGTCTGACCCCGGGGGCCCTGCCGCCCGGCTACGGCCCGCCCCATATCCGCAGCGCCTACCAGCTGCCCTTCGGCGCCGGCCGGGGCCGGACGGTGGCCATCGTGTCCGCCTTCCACTACCCCACCGCCGAGGCCGACCTGGCCGAGTACCGCCGCACATACGGCCTGCCCCCGTGCACCACCGCCAACGGCTGCTTCGACCAGGTCTACGCGACGGGCTCCCAACCACCGTTCGATTCCAGCTGGGCACTGGAGAGCGCCATCGACATCGATGCGGTCAGCGCGTCCTGTCCCGCCTGCAACATCGTGCTGGTCGAAGCCGCCAGCAACACGATCGGTGATCTACTCAACGCCGTGACCGTGGCCCGTATGGGCGTGCCGAACGTCTTTCCGCCGGCGAAGTTCATCTCCATGAGCTGGGGCGACGGCGAGAACAACCTCCAGCCGATCATCGACCAGACCTACTTCAACCACCCGGGCATCGCCTTCGTCGCGTCCTCCGGCAACACCGGTGGCGTCACCCAGTGGCCCGCCGCGTCGCAGTACATCACTTCCGCCGGCGGCACCGTCCTCAACCAGATCCCGGGTCCGATTCAGGGCCCACAGCGCAATCGCCCGCGCAACTGGTTCGAATCCGCATGGTCCGGCACCGGCTGCGGCTGCTCCCCGTTCCAGCCCAAACCGGCGTGGCAGACCGACGCCATCTGCCCGGGCAGCCGCACCAGCGCCGACGTCGCCGCGCTCGCCAGCCCGAGCACCCCCCTCGCCGTCTACACCACGACCCCTACCCCGACCATGGAAACAGGCTGGCTACAGGTCGGCGGCACCAGCGTCGCCGCGCCTCTGGTCGCCGGCATGTACGCCCTGGCCGGCAACCCCGGTCCCAACGACCGCCCCAACTCCTACCCCTACGCCAACCGACGCGCGTTCTGGGACATCAACGTGGGCACCGCCGGCGCCTTCTCCGCGACCCTCGGCTACGACGCCCCTACCGGCGTCGGCAGCCCCCGCGGAGTCCGCGGTTTCCGCCGCTGAAGGACCCGTAAACGCAGAAAAGCCCCGCACCGAACCCATAAAGGATTCGATGCGGGGCTTCCGCAATGATTGTTCGGCGGCGTCCTACTCTCCCACAGGGTCCCCCCTGCAGTACCATCGGCGCTGAAAGGCTTAGCT
>NZ_JALGRF010000030.1 GCF_022815725.1 Streptomyces sp. APSN-46.1 | reverse complement strand
AAACGGATCAGCCACAAACCGCTCAGCGGTCAAACCCCGCCGATTGACATAACCACGCGCCAACCCGCCACCCGACAGATACAACTCACCGGCCACACCCACCGGCACCGGACGCAACGCGCCATCAAGCACATACGCCCGCTGACCCAGGATCGGCCCACCGATCGGCGGCGTACCACCAGCCACCAGACGGCCACTGAGCGTGGCACAGATCGAAGTCTCCGTCGGACCGTACGCATTGAACATCGCCCGCCCCGGCGCCCACCGCCGCGACAACTCCTCCCCCACAGCAGCACCACCGGTGACCACCGAAAGCAGAGCAGGAAGGTTGTCCTCGGGAACGGTCGCCATCAGCGCGGTCGGCAGGAGGGCGTGGTTCACGTGGTGTTCGCGCAGGAGGTCGGCCAGCTCCTCGCCCGCCACCACACCCGCCGGCGCCACCACCAACGCAGCACC
>NZ_JALGRF010000005.1:293400-368523 GCF_022815725.1 Streptomyces sp. APSN-46.1 | reverse complement strand
AGCCCCGCCGGCGTTTGAGGCGCTGGGGGCACCTCCCAGCGGTAGCTGGGGGAGGGTCCGGGGGCTGGCCCCCGGCAGCGGCGCCGCACCCGGCCGGAGCGTCAGCGGCAGATGGCTAGGGCGTCCAGGGCCACCGCCCCCTGGCCGCGGGGGAGGACCATCAGGGGGTTGATGTCCAGCTCCGCGAGGGAGTCGCCCAGTTCCAGGGCCATCCGCTGGACCCGGAGGATGACCTCGACCAGGGCGTCCACGTCGGCCGGCGGCGCACCCCGGACCCCCTCCAGGAGGGCCTGGCCGCGGAGTTCGGTGAGCATCCGGCGGGCCTGGTCCTCGCCGAAGGGCGGCACGCGGACGGCGGCGTCGTGCAGGACCTCCACCAGGACCCCGCCCAGGCCGACGGTGACGGTGGGGCCGAAGAGGTCGTCCTGGGTGACGCCGACGACCATCTCCACCCCGCGCTCGATCATCTGGCAGACCAGGATTCCGTCCAGCGGAACGTTCTCGTAGCGGGCTATGTCGGTGAGCTCCCGGTACGCGTCGCGGATCTGGCTCGCCGAGGTCAGGGCGACCTTGACCAGGCCGAGCTCGGTCTTGTGGGCGAGCTGCGGACCCGACGCCTTCATGACGACCGGGTAGCCGACGAGGCCGGCGGCGCGGACCGCCGCCGCCGCGCTCGTCACGAGCTGCTCGCGGGGGACCCGTATGCCGTAGGCGCGCAGCAGTTGCTTCGCCGCGTGCTCGCTGAGCTGCTGGCCCGGGCGCATGAGGGCCTGCGCCTTGCGGTACGAGGGAGAGGGCGTGCGGGGGGCCTCGTCGAACGGGGAGCGGTAGTCGGCGGTGAAGCGGTGGTGGCCGAGGTAGGCCCGTACGGCGGTGATGCAGTTGCCGAAGGTACGGAAGGTGGCCACTCGGGAGGAGCCGAGGAGGGTGGTTCGGTAGGCCTCCTCCGTGCCGACCGGGGAACCCCAGATCACGCAGACGAGTTTGTCGGTCGCTTCGGCGGCGTCGACGAGGTCCTGGGCGAGTTTGTCGCTCATCGGCGGGAAGGGGCCGGTGATGGGGCAGATCAGGACGCCGACGGACGGGTCGGCGAGGAGCGCGTCGATGATCTTGCGGCCGCGCCAGTCGCCCACCGGGTGGCCGCCGTTGTCGACGGGGTTGGCGACGTTCAGGTACTCCGGTATCCACTGGTGGAGCTCGTCCTGCTTGGCCTGCGAGAGGGCGGGGAGGGTGAGCCCGGCCTCGGAGGCGAGGTCGGAGAAGTGGGCTCCGGTGCCGCCGGAGATGGAGTAGACGACGACCCCCTCGGCCGAGGGTTTGCGGGCCCGGGCGAGGAGGGCTGCGGTGTCCTGGAGCTCGTCCAGCCCGTCGACGCGGATGACGCCGAACTGCCGCATGGCGGCGTCGACGACGGTGTCGGCCCCGGTCAGCTTCCCGGTGTGGGAGGCGGCCATGCGCGCGCCGGTCTCGGTGCGGCCGACCTTGACGGCGACGACGGGGACGCCGTTGCGGGCGGCCCGGTCCGCGGCGAGGAGGAAGGCGCGGCCGTCCTTGAGGCCCTCCACGTAGCAGGCGATGGCCCCGACCTCGGGCCGCTCGGCGAAGTAGGAGATGAAGTCGGAGGTTTCGAGGTCGGCTTCATTGCCTGTGGGGGCCCAGTGGGAGAGCCGGATGCCGAGTTCCTGGAGGGTGTAGACGGGCCGCCCCTGGTGGCCGGACTGGGTGATCAGCGCGATGGCCGGGCCGCCGAGGTCGTCGCGGAACCTCTCGAAGGCGTTGAGGTTGGTGTTCGGCCCGAGCAGGCGCAGGCCGGAGCGCCGGACGGCGGCGGAGAGGCGGGCCTGGGCGGCCGCGCCCGCGTCGCCGGTCTCGGCGAAGCCGGAGGCGAAGGCGACGGCGAACTTCACCTTGGCCTCGGCCAGCTCCTCGATGACGGGGAGCGGGTCGGCGACGAGGACGACGGCGAGGTCCACCTGTTCGGGCAGGTCGGCCACCGAGGCGTGGCACGGCCGGCCGAAGACGGCGGGGCGGGTGGGGTGCACGGGGTGGATCCGGGCACCGACGCGTTCCGCCCAGGCGATGAGCTGCCGGGTGATGCCGGTGTTCGGTCTGCCGTCGGCGTCGGAGGCGCCGATGACGGCCACGGACTCGGGCCGGAAGAACCGGTCCAGGTCGGGCACGTCGGAGCGCAGGGGCCGCCCGCTGACGTCGAGCGCGGCGTCGTCCTCGGCGGACGGCGCCGCGGTGGAGTGGACCGCCGTCCGGGGGGTTTCCCCGCAGGCCTCGACACGTGCGCGGAAGTCGGTGGTGAGGGTGCCGTGAGTAGATCCAAGCATCGTTCCGCCCGCTCCTGCTCGAAGATCTCCGTGGAACTCCTTAACTGACGCGTAGTCAGATTACTGAACTGACGCGCCGTCAGGAACAGGGCTGCGCGGGAAAGCTGGTGGAGGTGATGTGTGGAGGTGATGTGTGGAACGGTCGCAGACGCCTCCAGGGCGGGTCCAGGGCCGATTCGGCCGAGGTTGAGGGGCTGGGGGGCGCCGCTTAGGCGAGCGGGGCGACCGGGGGGAGTCCCGTGCCGGACCGGGGGGTGCGGCGGCGGCGGGCCCTGCCGCCGCCGGCGAGGTGGCGGGCCAGTGCACTGGAGATCTTCTCGGCGTCCAGCGCCATCTCCCGGAACATCCCGCTGATGGGGTTCGTGAACCCGGTGAAGTACAGGCCGGGGGCCTGCGCCGGAGTGCGGGCGCCGTGTACGAGGGGCCGCCCGCGCCCGTCGAGTACGTCGAGGTGGCCGACCAGGCCCTCCAGGGCGCGCCGGTAACCGGTGGCCGCGATCACCGCGTCCGGGGTGATCCGGGAGCCGTCGGCGAGCACCACCTCGTCGCCGTCGAACGACACGACGGCCGCCACCGGCTCGACCCCGCCGGTGCGGACGGCATCGATCAGGCCGACGTCCTGCACCGGTATCGCGCCCTCCTCGACCCTGCTGTACAGGCCGGTCTCCGGGCGCGGGAGGCCGTACGCCGCCAGGTCCGGGACGGAGGCCTTGGCGACGAGCGCGCCCAGCCGGTCCACCAGGCGTACGGGCAGCCGTCGTACCAGGATCCCGGTGCGCTGGGCGGGCCAGCCGGCGGTGGAGCGGCGCACGATGTGCGGGGCGGTGCGCACGGCGAGGCGGACCCGCGCGGCCCCGCCCCCGGCCAGGTCGACGGCTATCTCCGCGCCGGTGTTGCCGACGCCGACGACGAGGACGTCCCGGCCCTCGTACGGCTTGGGGTCGCGGTAGCCGGCGGCGTGCGTGAGCGTCCCGGTGTACGTGTCCCGGCCCGGCCAGTCGGGGAGCCTCGGGGTGTGGTTGAAGCCGGTGGCCACGACCACGGCCCGGGCGGCCAGCACCCGGCCGCCGCTGGCGTGCAGGGTCCAGCCGGGGGCGGCGCCCGACTGGGGGGCTCGGCCCGCCTGCGTGGCGCCGTCCCCGCGCGGGGTGTCGCCTTCTCGGGGGGCGTCGCCCTCGTGCCGTGCGTCGCCTTCCTGGGGGGCGCGCTCGATCCGGGTCACCTCGACGCCGGTGACGATCTCCAGCTCGTGGAACTCGGCGTACTTCTCCAGGTACCGCACCACGTCGTCCCGCGAGACCCACCGCCCGAACCGGCGCGGTATGGCCAGGCCGGGGAGGGCGGAGAGCCGCCGGGTGGTGTGGAGGTGGAGCCGGTCGTAGTGGCCCCGCCAGGAGGTGCCGACCGCGTCGGACTTCTCGACGACCACCGCGCGTACTCCGCGAGCACGCAGCGCGGCGGCGACGGCGAGGCCGCCGGGCCCCGCGCCGATCACGTAGACGGGGCGGGGCTGGGTGGTCATGTCGGGTGCTGTGGGGACTCCGGGCATGAGGTGTGATCGTATCGCCACGCTGGGTTGATGGGTCTCGGACAAGGAGGGAATCGGTTGCGGATCGATCACGGGCGGTGGCCGGGGGCCTTGCGGGATCTCCCCCGATCCGCTGAACTGCTGATCTGACGTATCGTCAGATCGGGAGGGGGGGAGGGTCGATGCAGACCATGCAAACCATGCAGAACATGCAGACCGTCTGGCTCAGCGGGGCCGAATGGATCGCCGTGCTCCGGATAGGCCTCGGCCTGTGGTGGCTGGAGAGCTGGCGGCACAAGGACAAGAAGGGCTGGTTCGAACGCGGCACGGGCATCGCGTGGGCGGCCGACGTCGCGGGCAAGCACCGCTGGCCGTTCGTGAAGGGCGGCTTCGAGAAGGTCGTCCAGCCGCGGCCGCGACTGATGGCGTACGTCGTCGTCTACGCGGAACTCGCGCTCGGGCTGGGCCTGGTGCTCGGCTTCCTGACGCCGATCGCGCTGGTGGGCGGGCTGTTGCTGAACCTGCTGTACCTGGTGCTGATGATCCACGACTGGGCCGAGCAGGGGCAGAACGCGATGATGGCGCTCATCTCGCTCGTCGCCCTCCTGGCCATGGGGTGGCAGACCTGGTCGCTCGACGCGGCGATGGGGCTGTTCCTGTGAGCGGGGCGAGTGGGGCGGGCCGGGTGATTGGGGCCAGTGGCGCGGGTGGGCCGGCCCGTGCCAGTGGCTCCGGTGGTGCCGGTGGGCCGGGTGGCGGGGCCGTGCGGTACGACCTGCCGGAGGCGGACGCGTTCACCCGTCCCTACTGGGACGCGGCGGCGGAGGGACGGCTGCTGCTGCGCCGCTGCGGGGACTGCGCGCGTACGCACCACTACCCGAGGGAGTTCTGCCCGTTCTGCTGGGCGGGTGAGGACCGGGTCGCATGGGAGCTGGCGAGCGGCCGCGCGACGCTGTACACCTGGTCGGTGATCCACCGGAACGACCTCCCGCCGTTCGGGACGCGGGTCCCGTACGTGGCGGCGGTGGTCGACCTGGCGGAGGGCCCGCGGATGATGACGGAGGTCGTGGAGTGCGAACACTCCGACCTGCGGATCGGAATGCCGCTGGAGGTCACCTTCCGCGAGGCGGCGGAGGGCGTGGCGGTGGCGGTCTTCCGGCCGGCGGCGGCGCTGCCGTAGCCAGCGGTAGGGCATGGGCCGTTACGGCCAGAGCAGCTCGCGCGTCCAGGCGCCGGCGGGCGTACGGAGGTAGCGGAGGCGGGTGTGCCGCCGCATCGGGTCACCCTGGAAGAACTCGACCTCGGTGGCGTCCAGGACGTACCGCGTCCACGTCGGCGCCGGCGCGTCCGGCTCCGCCCCGGCCCGCTCCCACGCGGCGGCCGAGGCCTCCGCGAGCTCCTCCGCCGAGCCCAGCACCTCGCTCTGGCGGCCTGTGAGCGCGGCGGCGAGCGCGCCCCGCGACCGTACGGCCAGATCGGCCCGGCTCTCCTCCGGCCCGCATGCCGTGACCCGGCCGCGGACGCGGATCTGGCGCGCCACGGTGGGCCAGTAGAAGCCCAGCGCGGCGTCCGGGTGGCCGGCCAGCTGGCGCCCCTTCGCACTGGTGGCGTGGGTGGCGAAGTGCCAGCCGCGGGCGTCGGCGTCGTGCAGCATCAGGGTGCGTACGTCGGGCCGCCCGTCGGCGTCCACCGTCGCGAGGCTCATCGTGTGCGGCTCCAACTGACCTGCCTTCGCGGCGTGGACGAACCACGCGCGAAACAGGGGAAGCGGCTCGGCCGGCGCCGCCTCGGCGTCGAAGACGGGAAGCGGGGTGTCCCACACCCGCAGGGAGTGCAGGGTGGCGTGGAAGGCGTCGCTGCCGCTGATGTCGCTGGTCATGCCCCCAGGCTAGGGTGCGGCCCCATGAACAGGTACGGAGCCGGGGCGTGCGGGCTGCTCGCCCTCGCGGGGGCGTCGATATCGTTGGCGGTCGTCGCCCCGCTCTACGACCACCCCGGCGGCCCGGCCCTCATGGCCGAGCTGAACCACCCCGTGCCGCTCGCCGCCTTGGCGGCCCTCGCCCTCGCGGCCCCGGTGTACCACGTCGGCTCCGACCCCTTCCCGGACCGGGAGTTCGACGTTGCCGCCCCGGACGGATCCGCGCGCCGCCTGGTGGTGGAACAGACCTCCCCGTTCCATGACCCGGTCTGGCGGATCTACGTGGACGCGGGCCACTTCCCGACGGCCCGCCGCTGGCCGGTGGCGGAATTCCCGCACGCCCCGGGCCTCGACTACGCAAAGGGCGTCCTGGAAGCCACCTGGTCCCCCGACGCCTCCCACATCACCCTGATCGACCTCGACCACGGCCACCACGCCCTCCGCATCGCCACGAACGGACGCCCACTGGACGCGTTGGGCTGGTAGGGGCGGTGTCGTGGGGCGGGGTCTGTGCGGGACGGCATCAGGGAAGAGGGTATGGGAGAGGTACAGGGTTAGACAGGTGCCGAGACCGGCGGGCGGACAGCGGTCAGTTCCTCCGCGCGCTGGCGCAGTAGCGGAGCCAGCTGCGCGTACCAGCCGCGACCGACTGCCTGGAGCATCTCGGCGAGGGCGATCTGCTCGCCGATCCGGCCGGCGGGGGTGTCGAGAACGTGGGCGAACTCGGCGCGGATGCGGTCGGCAACGGCGGGGACCCGGAGGCTGTTGACGTAGAGCATGGCCGGGTCGTAGCCGACGGGGACGGCTCCCCAGCGTTCCCAGTCGAGGATGACGAGGGGGTGGTGGGTGAGGTTGGCCCACTGGAGATCGGCGTGGCCGGTGACGCGTTCGGTGATGGCCGGCGCGGGGATGCCGAGGAACTCGGGGAACACTCGGTCCGCCCATGACTGTCGGATGGTCTCGCGGGGCGGTTCGGCGGTGCTGAGGGCGTCCAGGCTCTCCCGCAGGGTCTCCCACCAGGAGTCAGGCAGGCCCGGGTCCTCGGTGAGGTCAGGGGTTTCCGGGGAGATGACGGGCTGGGCGATGTAGTCGATCAGTTCAGCTTCGAAGACGTACTCCCCGCCCTCCCAGCGGATTAGGTCGTGGAGGTGGGGGCGGGACACCCTGCCCGACACCCGTTCTTCAGCGAGCGCGATGCCCTCGTTCCGGGTGGCAGGGGTCTTGGCGGCCTCACCGCAGTGGACACGGAGCCAGTGGCCTCCGTCGGTGCGGCTGCCGATGGTGCGGCCCAGCCATCCCCAGGCAGGTGTTCCGGTCGTCGCGGTGGACAGCCTGGCAGCGGCGTGCGCCATGGCGTCCTCCATACGGGCCCTGGTGGTCTCATCCTTGGGCGAGTACATCGGTGACCTTCCTGAGCTGGCCCGGTTCGAGGGGGGCGGCGATGGAGTCCTTGGCGGCGTTCCAGTGCTCTGCACTACTGGCGGACAGCAGTACCACGTCCAGGCTCGGGCAGGAGGCCGCAGCGAGGAGGCAGGCCGAGGCCGGCGAGGCCCCAGGCCGGATGAACTCGGCGAGTTCGGGCGTGGTGAGAGCCGGGAGTTCGCCGCCGTGCAGGGGCGAGGAGCCGAAGGTGATCAGGCCCGCAGCTCGGGCTTGGACCAGGGGCCCCCGTCCATCGAGGGCGAGAGCGACCGGCCGGGACATGACGAGGCTGACGGGTTGCTGGATCGCGCGCAGGTGGTGTTCACCCGATCCGGCGGCTTCCTTCGCCAGGCCCAGGAGTTCGGGGACGGTGAAGGCCCCGTGCTGGATTCCCGACCACGTGGCCACGCCGTATCCGCCGATCCTGCCTGCGGCGGCGAACTCCTCCAGGACGGCGAACACCGTACGCAGCCGCTCGTGCAGCTCCGCGCGGTCGAGGAGGGAGTGCTCGGGGTTGTGGACGAATACGAGGTCGGCTCGGCCGAGCGCGGCAAGGGAGCGGTCCGTCTGCCAGCGCGTAAAGGCAGAACGGAGGCTGTGGCCGGCGGCTAACTGCTGCGGGGTAAGCAGTCCGGCCTGTACTGCTGCCTCTCCGTCAGCCTTGGTGAAGAACCCCGTCTTCGTCGCGACCATGGCGCGCGGGTGGTCGGCGATGACGGGGCCGAGCAGCCGGTGGGCGTCCGCGTAGTTGGGGGCGGTGTCGATCCACACCAGTCCATCGGCGCACACGGTGCGTGCCGCCTGCCCAACGGCGCGCACCCGATACGTCCCGAGTCCGAGGGAAGCGGTCACTGGGAGCCCCCGACGACGGCGACGGCTTGACCCGTGATCAGGATGGTGACGACCTCGGCCACCTGCTCGATGGTGAGGCCGGAATCGGCAGCCAGGGCTGCAAGGGAGGTCGGCTTCCCGTCGGCCAGGAGGCGGAGCAGCGGGGCGACGGGGAGGGCGAAGGTCCATTCGTTCCCGGTGCCGGAGAACGTCACCGTATCGTCGTCCTGGTCGATGCGGGCCCGGGGAGCGGTGAGCTGGACGGTGATCCCAGGCTCCGACGGGATGCCGGCGAGGTGCGGTAGGGACAGGCGCGGACGCCCGGGGTGGGTGGTGTCCAGCGACCTCTCCCAGCGATCGAGGGCCGCCGGGTCGTCCAAGGCGGCCAGTACCTCCTTCCGTACGGCGTCCAGGTAGTCGGCCCGCTCCGCGGGTGTGCCGAAGCGGGGGACGTCGGCGCGGACGTTCGTGCTGGCCCGGAGGTCGTCACACAGCCAGCCGAGGAACTCGGCGCCGGTCTGCGTAGCGAGCCCGAACGTGAGGTGAAGCGAGGCGCTGCCCTGGTCGGCGCTCACGGCGTGCCACCAGCCGCGCGGCAGATAGAGCAGGTCACCGGCCGTCAGGACGATGTCCGCGATCGGCTCGCCCGTCGGGGCCACGGGGGCTTCGACGTCGCGCCAGGAGGGGGCCTGGCGGGTGGGGCAATAGATCTTCCACCGCTTTGAGCCTTCGAGCTGGAGCACCACCACGTCATGGTCGTCCCAGTGGGTACCGAACCCTTCCTCGGCGGTCCACGAGGCGTACGCGTTGACCTGCACGGGGGTGCGGAAGAACCGTTCGAGGCCGGCCGCGGCTTCCCGGACGGGCGGGTGGATCTGGTCGATCGCGTCGATGACGAGGGACGCGCCCTCGGCGAGCCGGGCGTGGAACTCGGCAGGTTGGGGCTGGTACCAGGACACCCCGCGACGGTTTGTGCGGAGTATGGAGTAGGCCGTGGCGGGAACGGCTTCACCAGCGCGGGAGAGTCGCATACGAGGCGGTTCGAGCCGGTGCGCGGCCACGATCTCGTTGAGATCGTCCCAGGTCAGCGGCGCGGGGAAGGTGTTGCCGTTGGAGCGGATCACTTGGTGGGCACGGAAGCACGTCTGGGCGAGGAACGTGTCCCCACCCAGACGCTGCGCCCACGATGCGGAATCAATCACCGTGGGTCTCCTCGGTCGATCAGGTGTCGTTCATGTCCGACTTGCCGCCGGTGTTGTCCGAGGCTTCTTCGGCACGCGAGCGGGCCGCGGTGATGCGTCGGACACCGATCAGCAGACCGCTGTTCTGCTCGGTGGGAGCGTTCTCGTTCATCACGTACTCCTTCCTGACCTTGATGTGTCCCACCGGGATTCCGGCGGGGGACCTTGCGGGTGGTGCATCCGCCCCGGCCGTGCTCAGGAAGTGCGAGGCGGAGATCTGTGGGGTCAGCGGCCGGGCTACGCCGCCCCCGGCTTGACGGCCACCGGGTGAAGGGCGCGGGCTGAGTCAGGAGTGCCACCGTGTGTATCCAAGGGGGTCGTCCTGTGTCACTTCGCCATGCGCAGAAGCTTCGCCAGCGAGGGCAGTGGCCAGAAAGGTCCAGCGGATTACCCAACTTGGGTAACATCACGTTCGGTTGAGACCTTGAAGCGATCCGTAGTCTCCGTCCGGAGCGTGCCCGATGCCCGAGTCACGTCGCACGAAGGAACTCCCGCCCAACCTGCTGACCGATCCTCAGATGATCGACGCCTGCCGGGTCCGCGACTTCACGCGGGTGTTCCGGCTGGTTAGGACGAGGGCAGGCATCTATCCGTCGATGATCGCCCGGCAGTGCGAGCTGACCCCGAGCCGCGTAGGCGAAGTCATCGCGGGCCGGCGTCAGCTACTTCACATGGACGTGATCGAGCGGATCGCGGACGGCCTGCGCATCCCTGGCCACATGCTTGGACTTGCCCGACGGGCGTGGGAGGCGCCGCCCGCCTTGATCGTGGCCCAGCGGGAACCGCCCGAGGTCGTCAGCGACACCGCAGGGCCGAAGCCGCTCAGTGCGCTACCGGGCGTGGAAGTGGACAGCATCCTGGCTCTGGCCGCCGGAACGAATCCGAGCCCGTCCACGCTTCACGCCTTACGCTCCTCGATCGAGGACTATTGGCGCCGAGACGACGAGCACGGGGGCGAGACCCTGAGACCGGCCGTAGTCGGCCAGCTGCGATACGTCGAGGGGCTGCTGAAGGACCAGCGGCCGACGCCGATACAGAACGGCCTGTACGGCATCGCGGCGGAACTGGCGCGGCTGACCGGGTGGACGTACTTCGATGCTCGCCAGTACCACCAGGCCCGCGCGTACTTCTCGGAAGCGCTGCAACTGGCCAGGGAGATCGACGACCACCCCTTCATGGCCAATGTGCTGGCCTGCATGAGCCTGCAAGCGACCTACCAGGACAAGCCGGCAGATGCCCTTGCGTTCGTGTCGGCCGCCCAGGACCAGGCCCGTGCCGCCAGAGGGACGACGCCGAGGGTGCGGGCAATGCTGGCCATGCGAGAAGCCTTCGCCCACGCGACCCTGGGGGACCAAAAGGCTACGCATACCGCGATCTCCGAGGCCCACAGCCAGTTCGAGCGCATACACGAGGGCGACCCGGACCCGGCATGGGTGACGTACTTCGATGAGCCGAAGCTCATCGTGGACACAGGCATCGCGCACGGCCGTCTCGGAGAAGCTGCGATCGCCGAACCGCTGATCGCGGATGCGCTGAAGCGGGAGGACCCAGCGAACCAGCGGGGCCGGGCGTTCCATGCCTTCTGGCTGGCCCGTACGCAGCTCCAGCGGGGCAAACTCGACCAGGCATGCCTCACGGCCATAGAGGCTCTGGTGCCCGCCGCAGCGGTGACGTCCGAGCGGGTGACCGGGCACCTTCGCGAGTTCTACGAGCAGCTTGCGCCGTATCGCGAAGTGCCGGCCGCGGTCGCCTTCGAGGCACGTCTACGAGCGATGCTTCCCCCGCCGGGTCAGCGAACCCCTTCGTCCATCAGGACGTAGAGGAGGCCGACCAGGGAACCGCTGCTGACGATCTCGCGGCGGTCGATCATGCCCCGGATGTTCGCCAGCGGGATCCACTCGACGCGATCCGACTCGTTCTTCTCGGTCGGGGGCCCGTCGTACGTGGCGCCGTCGGCGCGGAAGAGGTGGTGCTGGGAGTCCGTGATGCCGTTCGCCGGTTCGGCGTAGATCAGCGGCTTCATCGGGCCGGGACGCCAGCCGGTCTCTTCGAGGACTTCACGAGCGGCAGCTTCGCCGGGGGTCTCGTCCGCCTCGACCAGGCCCATGGGCAGTTCCCACGCCCACGCGTCCGTGATGAAGCGGTGTCGCCACATCATCAGGACCTCTTGGCGGTCGTTGATCACGGCGGCCACGGCCAGGTGGCGGAGCTTGACGACGTGGTGTTCCCAGCGGTGCCCGTCCGGCGTCTCGACATCGGTGAGCCACAGGTTCACCCACTTGTTCTCGTAGATCGGACGTTCCCCGTGGATCTTCCACTGCATCGCTGCGGCCCCTCTCGATCGACCTCCAGCATCGCAGAGCTAGCCTGAATTGTGGCTGGGTTCAGGTCAATTCATGTCAGTGTGACGAATATGGCGGCGCTTCAGAGAACGTGTAGGTCATCCACGGGTAGACATGACGCGTTTCCAGCACCGGGCGGGCCGCAGACGCTATGCCAGCAGGAGCATGTAGCGATCTGACGCGCCTTACCGATTCCTCAGGTGTTCTGGTCGCTGTTCGGGGCGGGTTCCGGGGGCTTTTCGCCCGAAGGGCGGGGATACCGGGCAGCCGGGCGCCCGCCCAGGAGGTTGGCCCCCGCTCAGTGGGAACCCTTCCCCCTGACCGTTCCTTCGGGGGTTTCCCGGCAGTCTTTGTCTTTCCGGGGCGGGCCGGTCGGTCAAGGGTGGCCGAAGGCCATCGCGAAGCGACGCGAACGCAGTGAGCGCCCTTGAGGGACCGGACCGAACCGGAAGGACAGTGAGACTGACGGGAAGCCCCCAGCACTGTCCGATCCCGCCCCACCAGCACCCCGCACCCGAAACTCCGCCCCACCCGTCAAAGCCCCGCCCCTCACCCCCGCCCCAGGATCAGCGTGCCTGAGGAGCAGAACCAGCCGCCTGTGCCGGAGGCGAGGGCGACCTCTGGGAGGGCGCCGTCGGGGTTGGTGACCTGGCCCGGGCCCGCTTCGCCGCGGAGTTGGCGGACCGCCTCGACCAGGAGGAACAGGCCGCGCATGCCGGGGTGGCAGGCCGACAGGCCGCCGCCGTCCGTGTTGACCGGGAGTTCGCCGCCGCGCAGGAGGCGGCCCTTCTCGACGAAGGCGCCGCCCTCGCCCTTGGCGCAGAAGCCGAGGTCCTCCAGGGTGACGAGGGTCATGTAGGTGAAGGCGTCGTAGATCTCGGCGATGTCCACGTCCGCCGGGGTGAGCCCGGCGCGGGCGAAGGCCAGCCGCCCCGAGACGGCCGCCGGGGACACCGTGAAGTCCTCCCACTCCGACATGGTGGTGTGGGAGACCGAGGTGCCCGAGCCCAGGATCCACACCGGGGTCTTGGCGGTGTCCGGTACGTAGTCCTCCGCCGCCAGCAGTACCGCGCAGCCGCCGTCCGAGCGGATGCAGCAGTGGAGCTTCGTGAAGGGGTCCGCGATCATCTCGCCCGACAGGACGTCGTCCACCGTGATGGGGTCGCGGAACATCGCGTCCGGGTTGGTGGCGGCGTTCGCCCGGGCCTGGACGGCCACAGAGGCGAGCTGCTCCAGGGTCGTCCCGTACTCGTGCATGTGGCGGCGGGCGGCCATCGCGTACTTGGAGATCAGCGTGTGGCCGTAGGGCACTTCGAACTGGAGGGGTCCGCGCGCGCCGAAGGAGAGGTTCGAGGTGCGGCGTCGCGCCTTGATGTCGGCGCGGGCGGTGGAGCCGTAGACGAGGAGCACGGCGTTCGCGTGGCCGGCCGCGATCGCGTCGGCGGCGTGGGCGGCCATGACCTCCCAGGTCGAGCCGCCGACCGAGGTGGAGTCCACCCACGTGGGGCGCAGGCCCAGGTACTCGGCCACCTCGACGGGTGCGAGTGTGCCGAGCCCGGCCGAGGCGAAGCCGTCGATGACGGAGCGGTCCAGGCCGGAGTCGGCCAGGGCGCGGCGGGCGGCCTGTGCGTGCAGGGCGTACGGGGTGGGGCCGTCCACCCGGCCGCAGTCCGAGAGGGCGACGCCGACGACCGCCACTGCGCGGCGCGGTGTGGGGGTGTGGGTGGTGGGGCCGTGGAGTCCAGGCATGGGGCGACGGTACAACTGACGTAGCGTCAGATGCTAGAGCGTGCATCCCGGTGTGCGGCGCCTCGTGCGTATCCCCGCGCACATCCCTGCGCGCACCCCCTGTGCATCTGACCTCGCCCGCTCTAACATGACGGCCCGTCAGATACGGGGAGGAGCCCGACGATGGATGCCGCCTTCACCGCGGAGCAGGACGAGATGCGCCGCACCCTGCGCGAGATCCTGGGCAAACGCTGCGGACCGGACGAGGTCAAGGCCGCCGTCCGGACGGCCGAGGGGTACGACCGGGAGCTGTGGCAGCAGCTCTCCGGCCGGCTCGGCCTGCCGGGGCTCGCTGTCGCCGAGGAGTACGGCGGCGTCGGCTGCGCCCCCGCCGACCTGGCCCTGGCCTGCGAGGAGACCGGGCGGGCGCTGCTGCCCTCGCCGCTGCTGGCCACCGCCGCGCTCGCCATCCCGCTGATCACCGCGCTCGGGACCGCCGCCCAGCGGTCCGCCCTCCTGCCGCCGCTCGCCGCCGGCGGGCTCACCGCCGCGCTCGCCGTCCCCGGCCCGGCGCTGGCCACCGCCCTCGCGCTGACCGGCGGCAACACCCCGGGCGAATGGGCCGGGGGCGGCCGCGCCGGCGGGGTCCAGGCCCGGGCGCAGGAGGGCGGCTGGCGGCTCTACGGGGAGGCCGCGCAGGTGCTCGACGGGCACAGCGCGGGCCTGCTGCTCGTCGCCGCGCACACCGGGGGCTTCGCCCGCAGCCGGATCCTGCTGTTCCTCGTACGGGAGGACGCGCCCGGCCTGGTACGGACCCGGCAGTCCACCCTCGACGAGACCCGGCCGCAGGGGCGGGTCCAACTGCGCGACGTGCCCGCCGAGTTGCTGGGGGACAGCGAGGGCGACGTACCGGAGGCGCTCGCCGCCACCGGGCGCACCGCCGCCGCCGTGCTCGCCTCCGAGGCGGTCGGCGCGGCCGGTCAGGCGCTCGCCCGGACGGTGGAGTACGTATGCCGGCGCGAGCAGTTCGGCCGGGCCGTCGGGTCCTTCCAGGCCGTCAAGCACCGGCTCGCCGACCTCTACGTACAGGTGCAGGCGGCCCGCTCGGCGGCCTGTTACGCCGCCTGGGACCCGCACCAGGGCGGCCTCGCCCTCGCCCAGGCCCTGGAGGCGCTCCGGATGACCGCCGGCGAGGCGATCCAGCTGCACGGCGGCATCGGCTTCACCTGGGAGCACGACGCGCACCTCTACTTCAAGCGGGCGGCGGCCGACGAGCTGCTGTTCGGGCCCGTCCACCGGCTGCGCGCGCACGCGGCGGAGAAGGCCGGCCTGTTCGACCGGCAACCGCAAACGCAGCCGACCCAGGAGCGACCGCAGCCGCATCTTTCCCAGGAGAGGGTGGCCGTCTGATGGCTCCCGGCGTGAAGCTCATGCAGAAGGTCTCCTCGACGATGCTGTTCGCCAAGATCGCCCCGCACTTCATCCCCGCCCTGGACAAGGCGGTGCACAAGCTGACCCGCGGCAAGGTCATGCTCAGCGCCCAGATGCTCCCGGGCGTGATCCTCACCGCCAAAGGCGCCAGGACCGGCGAGCCGCGCACCACACCGCTCGCCTGCATGCCGGAGGACGGCGGCAGGAGCTGGCTGCTGATCGGCTCCAACTTCGGCCGCCCCGGACACCCGGCGTGGACCGGAAACCTGCTCAAGCACCCGGACGCGGACGTGAGTTGGAAGGGCCGGGACATCGCCGTACGAGCCCGCCTGCTGGAAGGGGAGGAGCGCGCGGCGGCGTGGCGGGCGGTGTTGGGGTTCTGGCCGCCGTACGCGACGTACCAGGCGCGCATCGAGCGCGAGATCCGGCTGTTCCGCCTGGAGCGTCGCTGATCGCGGCGTAGCGGCGTCGCGGCGGTCGTCATGGCAGCGGACCCCTTTGAGCGGCGGCGAACCCCTGGGCGGCGGCGGACCCCGGGCGGGGTCCGCCGCTACCGGGTGGGCTTCTTGCCGGTGATGCCCAGGTGCACGAGGAGCGCCAGGTTCGGCTTGAGCTCGGCCTGTTTCACGCCCCAGGTCTGGAATCCCTTCTGGTGCGAGGCGACCGCGGCCAGCATCGCGACGAGGGACCCCGCCATGGCCGCCGGGCTGAGGTCCTTGTCGACCTTGCCCTTGGCCTGGAGCTCCTTCATCGACTCCGTGAGGGAGTTGGTGACGGAGTTCAGGATCTTCATGCGGATCTTGTAGAACCGCTTGTCGCCCTCGGCCGCGCCGAGGTCGACGACGCGGAGGATCGCGTCGTTGGCGCGCCAGAAGTCCAGGAAGCCCTCGACGAGTTCCTCGGCCGCCGCCCAGCCGGCCTTGCCGACCCAGTTCCGGCCCTCGACGAGCGCCGTCAACTGCGCGCCCTCGGCGGCCATTTCCTCGGCGATTTCCAGGACGGCGCCTTCGACGTCCGGGAAGTACTGGTAGAAGGTCGCGGGGGAGGTGCCGGCCTTGCGCGCGACGTCGATCACCTTGACGTCGCGGTATGGCGAGGAGCTGAGCATCTCGCTGAGGCAGTCGAGCAGTTTCTGCCGCGTCGCCTGGCCGCGCCGGCCGGCGACACGCCCGTCGACGGTGCGTACTTGTCCTGTCATGCCGTCAGCTTACCGAGGGGTGATCCGGGCGCGATTCGGCCGCCTGCAAATGGGGTTACCCGGCCGCCGGCCTGGGAGGAACGGGGCCCCGCGGCCACCGCAGGGGCGATTTCCGGCCCACCGAGACCCTGCCCCCGCCACGGCGGCCTTGCCGGCCACATCCAGCCTCGCCCGCACGGCGCCCCCCTCCGGTACGTATCGTGGCGTATCCCCCGAATAGTCTTATCAACAGGCTGTGGACAAGTTTTCGGGCACATCCTGTTTCAGGGGCACAACGGAAGGAACCGGGCTCATGGCCGCATTCGCGGAAGGCTCACCGTGCTGGGTCGACGCCTCCCTCCCGGACGTAGAGGCGGGCAAGCGCTTCTACGGTGAGCTCTTCGGCTGGACCTTCGGCGCCAGCGCCGGACCCGAGTACGGCCACTACACGCAGGCCTACAGCCGCGGCCGCAACGTCGCCGCCCTCGCCCCCAAGCCCGACGGCCGGATGCCCACCGTGTGGGGGGTCTACCTGTACACGACGGACGCCTACGCCTGCGCCGCCCGCATCCGCGCCGCAGGCGGCCAGATGGTGATGGACCCGCAGCCCGTCGGCTCGTACGGCACGGCCGCGCTGGCCGCCGACCCCGGCGGCGCCGTCTTCGGCCTGTGGCAGCCCGGCACCCACCACGGCTTCGAGGCCCAGCAGGAGCCCTACACGTACTGCTGGGCTGAGGTCTACACCCGGGCCCGCGACGCCGTGGACGTGTTCTACGCCAAGGTCTTCGGCTACGTCCCCGAGGACCAGGACGACCCCGAGACGGGCATCGAGTACCGCGTCTGGTCCCCGCCCGGCAGCCGGCCCGGCTCGGACACGGCCGTCCTGGGCCGGACCTTGATCACCGACGCCTTCCCGGAGATCATGCCGGCGCACTTCCTCACGTACTTCGCCGTCCCGGACTGCGACCGGACGGCCGCCACGGCGCAGCGGCTCGGCGGCCGGGTCACCGCCGATCCCTTCGATACGCCGTACGGGAGGATCGCCGTCCTCGCCGACAATCAGGGGGCCGTCTTCGGGATCCTCTCGGAGCCGCGTGCGAAAGCACACCCTGAGCAGGGACCGGAGCAGGCGCGGGCCTGACAGAATCGGGGTTGCGCGACCCCGGGCGGCGTCCCGGAGTGAGACGCTGCACGGGGCCGACCGCCGCGTGCCGCCGCGCGACCGGTGGAGACGGGCCCGGCGAGGGCCCGTACGGGGATGGGTGTGGAGGCGAGTGGTGGAGCAGCTGACGCAGCACGACCCGAGACGGATCGGCCCCTTCGAGGTGCTGGGACGGCTCGGCGCCGGCGGCATGGGGCTGGTCTATCTCGCACGGTCGGCGTCCGGACGCCGGGTGGCGATCAAGACGGTGCGGACCGAACTCGCCGAGGACCAGCTCTTCCGCGTGCGGTTCACCCGCGAGGTGGAGGCGGCGCGCGCCGTGTCCGGTTTCTACACGGCCGCCGTGGTCGACGCCGACCCGCGGGCCGCCGTGCCGTGGCTGGCGACGGCGTACGTTCCGGCGCCCTCCCTGGAGGAGATCGTCAACGAGTGCGGGCCCATGCCCGCCCAGGCCGTACGGTGGCTCGCGGCCGGAATCGCCGAGGCGCTGCAGTCCATCCACGGGGCGGGCCTGGTCCACCGCGACCTGAAGCCGTCCAACGTGCTGGTGGTCGAGGACGGCCCCCGCGTGATCGACTTCGGTATCGCGAGCGGGGTCTCCAACACCCGGCTGACCATGACGAACGTGGCCGTCGGCACCCCCGCGTACATGTCGCCCGAGCAGGCGAAGGACTCGCGCAGCGTCAAGGGCGCCAGCGACGTGTTCTCGCTCGGCTCCACGCTGGTCTTCGCGGCGACCGGGCACCCGCCGTACCACGGGGCGAACCCGGTGGAGACGGTGTTCATGCTGCTGCGCGAGGGCCCCAACCTGGAGGGGCTCCCCGAGGAGCTGCGGCCGCTGATCGACTCCTGCATGCAGATGGACGCGACGCTGCGGCCCACCCCGGCCGACCTCCAGGCGCAGCTGGCCCCGCACCTCTTCGACGGCGGCGACGACAGCGGCACCGCCTCGGCGTGGCTGCCCGGCCGGGCCGTCGCGATGATCGAGACCCGCCGGGCGGGGCACCGCACCCCCGTCGCGCCGGTCCCCGCTCCCGGCCGCTCCTCCGGCCCCGCCTCCGGGGAGGCCACGCACCGCCGCCAGCGTGGGACGGACCCGTACGTGGACCCGCGCACCGGCCATGCCGCCCCGCCGCGCCCGCACCACCCGCCGATGGCCCCGGTGCCCTCGGGCGAGCCGGTGCGCCTCGGCGGCTCCCCGGTGCCGATCGGGCCCGGGCCGCGGGTGTCGGCCTCGCTGTCGGCCTCGGTCTCGGCTTCGGCCGGGCACGCCGGACACGCCGGGGCGGACTCGGCGACCGGGTGGGTGCGCCCGCCGGGCGGCGCTTCGGCCGCGATGGAGGCGGCGGCCGTCCCCGGCCCGAGCTCCGGCCTCGCGGCCGGGCCCGGCACGAGCCCTCGTACCGCCCCCGCACCCGCCCCCGGCCCCGCCCCGGACAGCGGCCGCTGGCGGCCGTGGCGGTTCCGCATGTCCAACGAGGTCTGGGGCACCCCGACCGTCGCCGGTGACCTGCTCTACGTCACCTCCTTCGAGGTGCACGCCCTGGACGTCGCGAGCGGCCGCCGCCAGTTCAAGACGCGCGACGTCGCCTGGTCCATGGCCGTCGCGGACGGCCGTATCCACGCCTCCGACGGCCCCTCCCTCTTCGCGCTCGACGCCACCGACGGCTCCGAGCGGTGGCGGACGTCCGCCGACGCCTGGGTGTACGCGCTGCGCGCCGAGCGCGGCACCGTCGTCACCGCCACGCGCGGCGGCGGCGTACAGGGCTGGGAGGCGTCCAACGGTCAGAAGCTGTGGGAGCTGACCGGCGCGCAGACCGACTTCGAGACGCCGGAGGCGGCCCCCGTCCTCCACGACGGCACGGTGTACGTGTGGCAGGACGCGCGGCTGCGCGCCCTGGACGCCCGCTCCGGCCGGGAGTCCTGGTCGTACCCGGTGGGCGACGCGGCGTCCTGCGGGAACGTGCCGGTACGGGTCACCCCGGCGCCGGACGGCAACGTCTACGTCGCGGCCGGCACCCGTGTCCTCTCCGTCGACCGGGCCTCGGGCCGGGTCCGCTGGCACTTCGAGGCCCCGGCGGTCTTCCTGGCGGCCCCGGCCTTCGCGCCGGGTGCGGCGGTGACGGGCGGCGGCGTCTACCTGGCCGACTACCTGGGCACCGTCTACGCCCTGGACGCGGCCACCGGCAACGACCGCTGGCGCATCGCGACCGAGCCGCGGCCGTCCTCGGACCCGGTCCTCGTCGCGAACGGCAACGTGCACCTCGGGGCGGGCAGCGCGCTGTACACGCTCGACGCGGTCACCGGAACCCCGAAGTGGCGGTTCGCGGCGGGCGGCGAGATCACCGGCCCGCCGGCGGTAGCGGACGGCCGGGTGCACTTCGGCTCGGCGGACCACTGCCTGTACACGCTGGACGCGGCGGGCGGCCAGCTCCGCTGGAAGCTGGCCACGGGCGGCGAGATCACCGGCGCCCCGGTGGCCGAGGCGGGCGTGGTCTACGCGTGCAGCAAGGACCGCTGCGTCTACGCCCTGGACGCGGCCAAGGGCACGGGCACCCGTACGAGTTCGTGACGTGCGTACGGGCCCGCCCGGCAGCAGCCGGGCGGGCCCGTACGTGTGCGTGGGGGGTCAGCTCTCCTGGGCGAACAGCTCGTCGGCTCCGGAGACGGTGAAGGCGAGGTCGAGCCACCGCCCGAGGGTGTCGAGGTCGCCACAGGCGGTGATGCGGTCCCGGGCCTCGGGGCCCGCGGGTACCCCTCGGTTGTCGAGGACGCGCATAATCAGCTGCGCGCGCTCTTCGGCACGCCCTATGGCTTCGCCTTCGACCCTGCCCTTGGCCTCGCCCTCCAGGTAGGTCTCCTCGATGAGCGTCCCTCGACCGGGGAAGTAGGTGCGGGGCATGAGATCCCTCCAGATGTCTCTGGCCGGGGTGTTTCCCAGGCCGATTTCCAGTAGTTCCGCGTAGTACGCGATGGACTCGGGGGCAGAGGTTTCGAGTGCTTCAGCCAGTGCCTCCAGTATGGCCATGGCGTTCCGGTCGCGGCCATGAGTCATGGCGGAGAAGGTCGCGAGGGTCAGGTCCTGGGCGGCCTCCTCCGCATCGATGATCACCGGGACGTTGCCCGGACCCAGCACCAGCGGGTGCAGCGACAGAGCGGTCCAGCCCGCCCCGCCGAGACGGAACGGCCCTGCTGCCCAGTCGGCGGTGCTCTTGTCCTGACAGACGACGAGAAGCAGCGCCGGACAGGTGTACTTCGCCATCAGGTACGACAGGTAGTACGACCAGCTGACCGCTTTGTCGGGATCGCGGCGGCCTTGCGCCTCGATCGCCAGCAGGAACCCGCCGTCCCCATGGGGCGGTGTGATCCGCAGGACGCTGTCCACGCGCCGCTCCAGGGGACGGGTCTCCGTGACATCGGCGGACAGCACCTCAACGGTGGCGTTGGCAGGTAGCGGCACACCAAGGATCCGGAACACCGGGGCGAGTAGCTCCGGGCGGTCCTGGAAGATCCGGTGGGACGCCTCGTGGTTCGAAGTGACCATGCCCGGAACCTAGCGGCGTGCTGGCATGTGCCGCTGGCACATGCGCAGCACTCACCCGATCGAGCGACCGGCGGGGCCCAGGGCCCCGCTGAGTCGTGTACGGCACCGGGAGTGACAGGATGGACCCCATGAGCAACGTTTACTTCGACATCACCATCGACGGTGAGGCCGCCGGCCGCATCGTCTTCAACCTCTTCGACGACGTCGTCCCGAAGACCGCCAAGAACTTCCGCGAGCTGGCCACCGGCGAGCACGGCTACGGCTACGCGGGCTCGCCGTTCCACCGCGTCATCCCGCAGTTCATGCTGCAGGGCGGCGACTTCACCAAGCAGAACGGCACCGGCGGCAAGAGCATCTACGGCGAGAAGTTCGCCGACGAGAACTTCACGCTGAAGCACGACCGCCCGTACCTGCTGTCGATGGCGAATGCCGGCCGCAACACCAACGGCTCGCAGTTCTTCATCACCACCGTCGTCACCCCGTGGCTGGACAACAAGCACGTCGTCTTCGGCGAGGTCGTCGAGGGCCAGGACGTCGTGGACCGGATCGAGAAGCTGGGCACCCCCTCGGGCTCCACCCGCGGCGAGATCAAGATCGCCGCCTCGGGCGTCGTCGACGCCGCCTGATCCCCACCCCGCCCGTCACGGCTGGCCGGCCCCGCCCCTTCGGGGGACGGGGCCGCCGTCATGCCGGGGCCGGGCCGGCGGGCCGGGGCCTGTTGGCCGGGGCCCGTTCAGCGGCCGGTCGCGGTCCGGTGCAGCAGCAGGACGTTGCCCAGCGTCCGCGGACCCGTGGCGTCCGAGGGGCGGTTGACGATGCCCGACCCGGTGGTGACCATCACGCTCGATCCGCCGCCGTCGAGGTTCAGCGCCTCCCGGGCTCCCAGGGACTTCATCAACTCCGCGGCACCGGTGATGCTCAGGCCCGAGCTCCAGCCGACCTGGCGTCCGTCCACGACGACCAGCAGGAGCCGCCCCTGGTCGTCGACCCCGATCATGGAGCGCGGGTTGCCGCGGACCACCCAGTTGTAGGGGTGCGTCTGGTCGACCCCCTCGCGGATGATGCCGTCGCCGACCGCGTTCACCGCGACGCGGCCGTCCCGGACCAGGGTCGGGCCGACCTGGACGATCGTGGTGTCCGCGGTCAGCGGGACGGTGTTCCCGCCGCCGTCCAGGACGCGCTGGGTGAACCCCAGCCGGATGCCGGGGCGCGCGTGCGCGATCAGCCATCGGGCGCTCTCGCCGACGGCCTGGAGGGTGGAGCCGCCCGCGGGCGGCTTGGCCCCGCGCGTGCGGTTCACCGCCGTCACCCGGTCGTCGCGGTCGAGGACCACCTCGGCGCCCGGTCCGGCCGGCGGAGTGGTCCACTCGCGGGTGAAGCGGACGAGCTCGCTCTCGTCGGTGCACTTGAAGTCCTGCTGCGGATGCTGGGTGGGCAGGTCGCCACCGACGCCCCCGCAGTTCCAGATCTCGCCGGGTGTCCGGTTGATGCCGTCGACCTCCCGGGTGGCCTTGCCCACGCTGACCGTGATGCGCGTGGAGTACGTATCGACGTCCACCTCCCGCCCGCCGCGCGCGATCCTGATCCCGCCGCGGCCCTGGGTGGCGGAGCTCAGCAGCCGGCCGTCCTTGACGTACAGGCCGAGCGGCGCGCCGCTGTCCGCGAACCACTGGGCGTTGATGCCCGCCAGTGCCCCGGTGGCGCTCACCAGGTCGGGCAGCTGCTCGAAGACGTCGACGCTCGGCCCGAAGTCGCTGGCCAGACGGCCGGTGAACTGCTTGAAGTCCACCTGGACGACGAACACCCGCTGGAGGGCTTCGGCGTCCGTGCCGTCCTGCGCCGTGTACCGGTTGTCCCCGGCGAACCCGGCCGCCCGGACCTTGGCGAGCGCGGTCGCCGCCGCGGACCGGTCGGCGTACCGGCCGACCCGCACGGTCCAGCCCAGCGTGCCGGCCGGGCGGTCGGCGTAGGCGGGGGTACGGACTTCCTCCACGCGGGGTTCGAAGCCCTTGGCCCGCAGGGCCGCGGCCAGCCGGCCGGCGCGCGCCTCGGGGCCGAGGGCGCCGGTGGCCCGGCTGTAGGGGCCGTCGTCGGTCAGGGGCTGGTTCACGTGGACGGTCCAGACGTCGTCGGCGCCGGCGTCGGTCCGGCCGAGGACGAGGGAGGTCTGGGTGACCCCGGGGGCGATCACGGTGGACCGCGCCGACCGGGTGAACGGGAGCGTGACGGGCGCTGGCTCGGGCTCTGGCTCGGGGCCGGCGGCCGTCACCGGGCGCGGGGCCGCGGTCGGCCGTCCGGCGGCTTCGGTCGCCGGTGCCGCGCCGAGAGCGGTGAGCGCGCAGAAGGCGAGGACGGCGGCGGCGACGGCGGACGAGACGGCGAGGTGCGGAGTCTGACGCATACGGCTCTCCCTGGGGGTGAGGAGTTGCGTCTCCCAGTGCAGGGGCGGCATGTGGCGCGCGCAGCAACGCGGCTTGCTGCGCGCGTGAATTCCCCGGAACCTCACCGCGGTCGAGGGCTCAACGCGCGTGCCCCCGGCCGGGGCCGGGGGCACGTCGTCGTCAGGTCGTCAGGAGGGGAACACCACTATCGCGCGGCGGCCGCCGTCTCGATCTTGGTCTTCAGTGCGCCGAGCAGGCCCTGGAGGAGCTCGATCGAGGTCTCGTCCGTCAGGTTGCCGCCCTCGTCGAAGCGCTCGTACGAACGGAACATGATCACCTCGGGCTTGACAACGACGTCGCTGTCCGTCCACACGAACACCTGGCGCAGCGCCAGCTGAGCCCGCACCGAACCGAAGTTCGTCGGCGCCGCGCCCGAGATCGCGATCGGCTTGCGCAGCAGCGGCAGGCCCTCGCTCTTGCTCCAGTCGGTGCTGAGCCAGTCGATGGCGTTCTTCAGGGCGCCGGGGATGGAGTAGTTGAACTCCGGGGTCGCGAGGAGCAGGCCGTCGGCCTCGCTGACGAGCCGGCGCAGCTCGCCCACGACCGCCGGGCGGTCCTGCGGGTTGTCGAGGTCCTGGTCGTACGGCGGGATCTCGCGCAGGCCCTCGTAGATCTCGATGTTCAGGCCGCCGGGCTGGTGCTTCTGCGCGGCGCGCAGCAGGGCGGTGTTGTGCGAGCCGGCGCGCAGGCTGCCGGAGATGGCGAGGATCTTGTACTCGGACATGGGAGTTCCCCCTGGGGTGACATCGACGGGTGACTTCGGCTGCGGTAGCGGGCCGTGGCGGCTCGACGGGGATGAGACTAAACCGTGTAGTTCAATCTCGCAACTACACCGTTTCGTTTAGTTCTTGGGTTAGGGTGGGTCCATGAGCGCCTCCGCCTCAACCTCCGCGACCGATGCCTACGACGCCTACGGGATCCCGGTCCTGCCCGTCGCGGCCGGCTCCTCCCGGCTCAAGCGGAGAGCGATCACCGAGGCCGCCGTCGCCGCGTTCCTCGGCAGCGGCTACAGCGCGGCCTCAGTCGACGCCATCGCCTCCCGCGCCGGTGTCTCCAAACCGACCGTGTACAAGCACTTCGGCAACAAGGAGCGGCTGTTCCTCGCCGTCATCGGCGGTGTCCTCGGCAACGCGTACGCCGGCCTGGAGCCCTGCGGAGCCGTGCTCACCGGCGCCCCCGACCTGCGCGGCGCCCTGATCGCGGTCCAGAGCGACTGGATGCGGCTCCAGCTCTGCGACCGGCTGATGTCGCTGCGCCGCCTCGTGATCGGCGAGGTCGAGCGCTTCCCGCAGCTCGGCCGCCTCTGGTACCTGCGCAGCTACGCCGCCATGAACGCCCCCCTCGTGGAAGCCGTACGGGTGCTCGCCGCGCGCGGGGTGCTCGACGTACCCGACGTGGAACTCGCCGTACGGCAGCTGGTGGCGGTCACCGTCTCCGTCCCGCAGCTCGCCAAGGCCTTCGACCCGGCGTACCGGCTGACGGAGGCGGAACTGCGGGCCCAGGCGGCCTTCGGCGTCGATCTGTTCCTCACCCGGTACGCCCGCGGCGGCGCCTGGTAGCGTGGCCCGCCGTTGTCCAAGGGGGAGGGGTTCCCGTCATGGTGGCCGGACGTCGCATCAGATTCGCCGCGGTGCTCGCCGTCGTCGTGCTCGCACTGACCGGGTTCTCGTCGAGCGGCGGCCACGGAAGCAATGGCAGTGGCAGCGGCAGTGGGAAGAGCGGGAAGAGCAAGAGCAGTGGCGGGGGCGGCTGCTCCAGCTCGAAGAGCAAGAGCTCCAAGAGCTCCAAGAAGAAGTCCTCCAACAGCCACTCCGGCGGCAACGCGACGGCCTCGCCCACCTCCACCCCCACCGAGACCACCCCGCCCGCCCACGCCGAGGTCGTCACTTGCGCCGGCCCGGGCCGGGCGAAGGCCACCCTCAAGGTCACCTCCGACGTGGCCGGCGACCGCACGTTCCGTGTGCCGCTGGTCTTCGAGGGCGCGACGGGCCGCGTGGACTCCACCTCCGTCGAGGTCGTACTGAAGGCGCGCGAGAGCCGGACCGTGGAGGTGCCGATGCTCCTCGCGGACCAGGCCGGGGACGTGCGCAGCTGCGTCGTCGGGCGGATCCAGACCGTCTCGGCCGCCGCCTCCCGCCCGACGTCCACGGCCTCCACCTCCGTGGGGATCCCCAAGGGCGGCTCCACCCGCACCCCGGCAGCCAAGCCCAAGCCGAAGCGCACGCGTTAGAGGTCCAGGAGCGCCAGGAGCGCCGGAGCGCCGTCACCGCACCCGCGGCTCCGGCGCCTCCCGCCGGTTCGCGAACAGCGCGGCCTGCCGTTCCGGCGGCAGGTTCCCCAGCGTGATCAGCGCCGGCGCCTGGTCCAGCGCCTGTCGCAGCGCGGCCCGCTTCGCCGACCACAGCGCCCGTACGGTGCCCTGCACGCCCTCCGTCGGGAACCCGGACAGGGTCTCCGCCGCGCGCAGCGCCGCCGGGAGCAGCTCCGCGGGCGCCGTCAGCTCGGAGACCAGGCCGATCTCGTACGCCCGGCGCGCCGAGAGCCGTTCCGCCGTGCCCATCAGGGACATCCGGGCGACCTCGCCGAACGGCATCCGCTGCGCCATGTAGACGGCCTCGTAGGCGCTGACCATCCCGTACGTGGTGTGCGGGTCGAAGAAGCTCGCCGTCTCCGAGGCGATCAGGAACTCCGCCTCGCCCAGGATGTAGAAGGCGCCGCCGCACGCCATGCCGTTGACGGCGGCGATCACCGGCTTCCACAGGTCGTTGGCCTTCGGGCCGATCGCTACGAGCGGGTCGTCGATCGAGTACGGGGAGCTCGGCTGCGGCACCTCCACCCCGCGGTCGATGCCGGTGCAGAAGGCGGCCGTCCCGGCGCCCGTCACCACGACCGCCCGTACCTCCTCCTCGTACCGGAACTCCCGCCATACCGAAGCGAGTTCGGCGGCCGTCTCCACATCGATCGCGTTGTGCCGGCGCTCCCGGTCCAGGGTGACGACCGCGACCCCGCTCGCCTTGTCCCGCTCCACCCGCACCGTCACGACCGCTCCAGCAGCCAGCGCGGTACGGCGACCCCGCCGACCTCGGTGAACGCCACCTGGACCTTGGCGCCGATCCGCAGCCGGGCCGGGTCCACCGAGTTCAGCGGGGCATCGGCCGAGGCCACCAGGTTCCCGGCCAGCCGGATCCCGGGGGCGTCGGCGAGCTCCACGAGGATGACGTTGTACGGGGCCTGCGCGGCGTACGCGGGCAGCAGGGGCGGGTGCGGGCGGACGTAGGACCAGATGCGGCCGCGCCCGCTCATCGGCCGCCACTCGGAGTCGAAGGACTGGCAGTGCGGGCAGCACGGCCTCGGCGGGAAGCGGAGTCTGCCGCAGGAGGCGCAGGCCTGGATGCGGAGTTCCCCTCGGGCGGCGTACTCCCAGAAGGGGGCGCCGTCCTCGTCCGGGACGGGGAGCAGGAGGTCTTCCGAAGGAGCGGCGGTCATGATGAGCCTCCTCGGGCGTCGGGCGTCGGGCTTCAGGTATCAGGCGTCGGGCATCAGGCGTCAGGCGTCGGGCTTCAGGCCCCGGGCGGGCTTCGTGGCTTCGGCTTCAGGCGCGGCGCAGCAGGATCGCGGACGTCGGGACCCCCTCGCCCGCCGTCACCAGGCAGGTCGCGGCGTCCGGCACCTGGGCGGTGGAGCTGCCGCGCAGCTGCTTGACGCCCTCGTTGATCAGGTTGAAGCCGTGCACGTAGGCCTCGCTGAGCCCGCCGCCGCCCGTGTTGATCGGCAGCCGGCCGCCGATCTCCAGCGCCCCGCCCTCGGTGAAGGCGGCGCCCTCGCCGCGCCCGCAGAACCCGTAGCCCTCCAGGGACAGCGGGATCAGCGGCGTGAAGGCGTCGTAGATCTGGGCGACGTCCACGTCCTGCGGCCCGAAGTCGGCCTGTTTCCACAGGTGGCGGGCGGCGGTCCACGCGGGCCCGGACAGCGGGTCGTCGTTCCAGTAGTTGACCATCCCGTGGTGCTGGGCGGGCAGGCCCTGGGCCACGGAGTGCACGTACACGGGCTTCTGCCGGCAGTCCCGGGCCCGCTCGGCGGAGACGATCACGCAGGCCAGCGCCCCGTCCGTCTCCAGGCAGTTGTCGAAGAGGCAGAGCGGGTCGCTGATCATGCGGGAGGTCATGTACATCTCGCGGGTCAGCGGGCGCTCGTACATCATCGCGGCCGGGTTCTCGTTGGCCCGGTTGCGGCAGGCCATCGCGACGTTGAAGAGGTGGTCGCGGGTGGCGCCGTACTCGTGCATGTAGCGGCGGGCCAGCATGCCGATCTCGTCGGCCGGGCGCAGCAGCCCGAAGGGGCGGGTCCACTGGCCGGGGGTGGGCAGCTGCGCGGCCGTGTTCTTCCACGGGCGCGGGCCGGAGCCGCGTTTGCGCGAGCGCCAGGCGACGCCCACGCTCGCCTGCCCGGTGGCGACGGCGGCCGCGAGGTGGCCGACGGTGGCGCAGGAACCGCCGCCGCCGTAGCCGACCTTCGAGAAGAAGGTGACGTCGCCGGCGCCGATGGCCTTGGCGACCTCGACCTCGTCGGTCTCCTCCATGGTGTACGAGGCGAAGGCGTCGACCTCGGAGGGCGCGATCCCGGCGTCCGCGAGGGCGGCCAGGACTGCCCGGCAGGCCAGTTCCTTCTCGCTCGCGGGGAGTTGTCTGGCGAACGCGGTCTGGCCGATCCCGACGATCGCCGTCGCGTCCTTGAGCGTTGCCGCCATCGCCACCTCCGAGGGTGCGGTGCACCGGTACTGACAGCCGCGAAGGCTACAGCTAATCTGACGGATAGTCAGCTAGTAGTGCGGCTGCGGCTGGTCGGCTACGGGGAGGGGTGCGCGATGAGCGAAGACGGGCGCGAGGACGGGCGCGAAGACGGGCGCGGGGATCTGCGCTGGGGCAGCATCGCCGGGCTGGTACGCGCGGCGGCGGCGCGGTACGCCGACCGCGAGGCCGTCGTCGACGGCCGCGTCCGGATCAGCTACGCGCAGCTCGGCGCCCGCGTCGAGCGCGCCGCGGCCGCCTGCATGGCGGCCGGCGTCGAACCCGGGGACCGGGTCGCCGTCTGGGCGCCCAACACCCTGGAGTGGATCGTCTCCGCCCTCGGGGCCGTCTCGGCGGGCGCCGTCCTCGTCCCGCTCAACACCCGTTTCAAGGGCGCCGAAGCGGCGTACGTCCTCCAGCACAGCCGGGCCCGGCTGCTCTTCGTCACCGGCACCTTCCTCGGCACCTCCTACGTCGCCTCCCTGCGCCGCGCCGCCGCCGACGGCCCCGGCACCGGCCCGCTGCCGGGCCTGGAGCACCTGGAGCAGGTCGTCGTCCTCGCCGAGGACGCCCCGGAGTCCTTCCGCACCTGGAAGGACTTCCTGGCCGGCGGGGACCGCGTACCGGTCGAGGCCGTTCACGAGCGCGCCGCGTCGATACGCGCCGACGCCCCCTCCGACATCATCTTCACCTCCGGCACCACCGGCCGTCCCAAGGGCGCCGTCATCACCCACGCCCAGTCCCTGCGCTGCTACGACGTGTGGAGCGAGCTCGCCGGACTGCGCGAGGGCGACCGCTACCTGATCGTGAACCCCTTCTTCCACACCTTCGGCTACAAGGCCGGGATCATCGCCTGCCTGATGCGCGGGGCGACGATGGTCCCGCAGCCCGTCTTCAACGTGGACACCGTCCTCGCGAACATCGCCGCCGAGCGGATCTCCGTACTCCCCGGCCCGCCCACCCTGCACCAGTCGCTCCTCGACCACCCCCAGCGCGACCACCACGACCTCTCCGCCCTCCGCCTGGTCGTCACCGGCGCGGCCGTGGTCCCGCTCCGGCTCGTCGAGCGGCTGCGCGGCGAGCTGCGGATCGCGACCGTGCTCACGGCGTACGGACTGTCCGAGGCGAGCGGCATCGTCACCATGTGCCGGCGCGGCGACCCGGCCGAGGTCGTCGCGGCCACCTCGGGGCGGGCCATCCCGGGCACGGAGGTGCGGATCGTGGACCGGCACGGGACCGCCCAGGCCCCCGGCACGGCGGGCGAGGTGTGGGTACGCGGCCACCACGTCATGCGGGGCTACTTCGAGGACCCGGCCGAAACCGCGCGGGCCATCACCCCGGAGGGCTGGCTGCGCACGGGCGACGTCGGGGTCCTCGACGCGGACGGCAACCTGCGCATCACCGACCGGATCAAGGACATGTTCATCGTCGGCGGCTTCAACGCCTACCCCGCCGAGATCGAACAACTCCTGGGCCTCCACCCGGACATCGCGGACGTCGCGGTGGTCGGCGTCCCCGACCCGCGCCTCGGCGAGGTCGGCAAGGCCTACGCGGTACGCCGCCCGGGCGCCACGCTCACCGCCGACGACCTGATCGCCTGGTCCCGCCGCGAGATGGCCAACTACAAGGTCCCGCGCGAGGTCGAGTTCGTCACCGAACTACCGCGCAACGCGAGCGGCAAGGTCCTAAAGCGGGACCTGCGGGCGCGAAACACCCCCTAGATCTCTCCCGCGCGGCGGGCCAGGACCAGGCGCCAGTGGGGGCTGCCGTCGGGGCGGCGGCCGAAGGGGGTCAGCGGGACGGTCTCCACGGTGAAGCCGGCCGCGTGCAGGTCCGCGCGGACGCCGCTGAGCGGGAACGTCCGGTAGTACATGACGAAGGGCGGCCGCCACACCGCGTTCCGCACCCGCATCGCGGCGTCGAAGCCGGCCACCGCCCACCACAGCGGGGCGGTCGGCGGGATCGGTGCCCCGATCGGGAACGCGAAGAGCCCGCCGGGGCGCAGGGCGGAACGGACACCGGCGAAGAGGGCGGGCCGCTCGGCCGGCAGGAAGTGGCCGAAGGCCCCGAAGCTCACCGCCAGGTCGTACGAGTTCCCGAGCGCGGCCGGCAGCGCCCGCGCGTCGGCCCGTACGAAGTCCACGCCGTCCGGGTGCGCCCGCGCGGCCTCCGTCAGCATCCCGGCGCTGAGGTCCACCCCGGTGACCCGGTCCCGGCACAGCCGCCGCAGCATCCCCAGCCCCGCGCCGGTGCCGCAGCACACGTCGAGCCCGGAGCCGAAGGAGCCCTCCCGCTGGGCCAGGGTCTCCTCGACGGCGTCGAGCATCCGGTCCGGGGTGCGGAAGGGCGTCCGGTCGAACTTGGGCGAGAGCAGGTCGTAGCCCCGCTCGATGGAGGAGAGGGCCTGGACGGCCAGCTCGCGGACGGTCGGCCCCTGTGAGGTGAACACGCCTTCACCCTATGACGTGCGGGATGACGTGCGGGCCGACTCCGGCGGACATGCGCATACGACGACCGCGGTGGCTCCCCCTCCGGGCCACCGCGATCGTCGTTTTCCCCCGTCACCTCGTGGTCCCGTCGGTCCCCCCGTAGGACCCGAGGCGCTTACCCCCGTTGGTCTGTTGGCCCGCAGCCCCCCTGCGGCCGGCCGGTGCCCGCCGTTACCGCCGTTACGGCTTGAACGGCTCGCTCGACGCGTGGCTGTCCATGCTCAGCACCTGCTCGCCCGACGCGTGGCTGTCCAGCGGCGTCACCGGCGGAACCGGCGCGTCGATCGGCTCGCCCGAGGCGTGGCTGTCCAGCGTCTGGATGTCCACGACGGCCTCAGCACCCGAGGCGTGGCTGTCGAGCGGCTTGGCCGGGTTCTTCGGCGTCTGCGGCGTGGTCGCATCAGTCATGGCGCACTCCTGAAAGTGTGTGTCGTCGTTCGGCACGATCCGGCCGGCGACTCCCCCGAGGGTCGCCGGACGGATCTTCATGGAGTCGGCACTTTAGTAGTGCCCTCCGGTGGCCGAGCCGTCCACCCGCCGTCTCCGCGGATCGACAGGTACAGCGTGTCGCACGGCGATAAACGAATGATGAACGCGCGCGTTCACGAGGTCGCGGCGAGCGCCAGCAGCATCCTGACCTCGGCCGCTTCCGGCGACCCCAGACCCTCGTAGATCGCCAGCGCCTCGCGCCAGCAGGCGCTCGCCCGGTCCGGCTGCCCCAGCTCCATGAGCGCCTTGCCCAGGACCTGGAGCACGGTGCCGCGCCGCCACACGCCGCCGATCCCGCGCAGCGCGATGGCCTGCTCCGCGTGCGAGGCGGCCAGCGTGGCCCGGCCCGCCGCCAGGTGCACCTCGGCCAGCCGGAAGTGGGTCACGCCCTCCCACAGCGGCTGGCGGTTGTCGTGGAAGATCTCCAGTGCCTGCGTGAACTCGGAGAGGGCCTCCGGGAAGCGGCCGGCCTGGCTCAGCGCCAGTCCCAGCGCGTAGCGCCCGTTGGCGAGCCGGAGTTCCAGGCCGAGTTCGGCGTAGATCTCGATGCCCTGCCGGGCCAGTTCCACGGCGCTGCCCGTCCGGCCCTGGGCGAGGTGGATCCGGGAGAGGTTGCACAGGGCGCTGGCCTCGCCGGGGCGGTTCCCGTCGGCCCTGAAGGCCTCCCGCGCCTGGCTCAGGGCCTCCTCGCCGGCCGAGTGCTCCTTGCGGTAGATGGCGATGATGCCCCGCTCGTTGGGGGCGTTGCCGCTGGTCCAGGGGTCGTCGGCGAACCGGCCCAGGTCCATGGCGGTGACGGCTTCGGCGGCGGCCGCGTCGAAGCGGCCGGCCGTGATCTGGGCCTGCGCCAGCGTCGTACGGGCGCGGCCCTCGGCGCGCGCGTTGCCCAGGGAGCGCGCGGCGTCCCGGACGGTGACCGCCGCGTTCTCGTACGTACGGGAGCTGGCCCCGGACTCGGCGAGGTCCTTGGCGGCCATCAGCAGGCCGACGGAACGGTCGAGCTGCCCCCGGCCCACGGACTGCTGGACGCAGGCGAGCAGGCAGTCGGCCTCGACGTACAGCCAGTCGAGCGCCGCGCTGCGGCCGCCGAAGACGAGTCCGGCGCGGTCGGTGGACGGCAGGTGGTCCACCGTACGGTCGCCCGGGCGCTCAAGGGCGTACACCCGGGCGGCGGTGGCCAGGTAGAAGTCCAGCAGCCGGGACAGGGCGGCGTCGCGCTCGCTCGCCGGCTGTTCGTCGCGTTCGGCGCACGCACGCGCGTAGAGCCGTACGAGGTCGTGGAAGCGGTAGCGGCCGTGCGCGGCGGATTCGAGGAGGGAGCAGTCGACGAGGGCCTCCAGGAGGTCCTCGGTGTCGTGCTCGGGCCGGTCCAGGACGGCGGCCGCGGCGGCCAGGGAGATGTCGGGGCCGTCGGCGAGGCCGAGGAGGCGGAACGCGCGCTGCTGGGCGGGTTCCAGCTGGCCGTAGCCGAGTTCGAAGGTGGCCTTGACGGCGAGGTCCCCGGACTGGAGCTCGTCCAGCCGGCGGCGCTCGTCGGCGAGTTTGGCGGCCAGTACGGAGACGGTCCAGGTGCGGCGGGCGGCGAGCCGGGAGGCGGCGATGCGGATGGCCAGCGGCAGGAACCCGCAGGCGCCGACCACGTCGAGGGCGGCCTGCCGTTCGGCGGTGACCCGCTCGATGCCGACGATCCGGGTGAACAGTTGCAGGGCCTCCTCGGGGCTCATCACGTCGAGGTCGACGAGATGGGCACCGGCGAGGCCCGACATGCGGACCCGGCTGGTGACGAGGGCGGCGCAGCCCGCCGTGCCCGGCAGCAGCGGTCGAACCTGGGCGGCGTCGCGGGCGTTGTCGAGCAGGACCAGGACGCGGCGGCCGTCGAGCGTGGAGCGGTAGAGCGCGGCCCGTTCGGCGGGGGAGTCCGGGATGGCGGTGTCGGGGGTGCCGAGCGCCCGGAGGAAGGAGCCGAGCACCGCTTCGGGTTCGGCGGGGCGCGGCTCGGTGCCCTGGAGGTCCACGTAGAGCTGGCCGTCGGGGAAGTGCGGCCGGGCGGCGTGCGCGACGTGCACGGCGAGGGTGGTCTTGCCGACGCCGCCGATGCCGGCGAGGGCGGAGACGGCCATGACCTGGCCCTCGGCGCCCGCCAGGATCTCGCCGAGCTCCGTGACGAAGGGGGTGCGGCCGGTGAAGTCCGGCACGGTCGCGGGCAATTGGGCGGGCCTGACGTGGACGGCGGCCGCGGCCGGCGCCGGGTCCTCGGCGCGGGCGAGTTCGGCGTCGGCGCGCAGGATGCGCTGCTGGAGGGCGGCGAGTTCGGGCCGTGGATCGACGCCGAGTTCGTCGGCGAGGAGGCGGCGGGTGTCGGCGTAGACGGCGAGGGCCTCGGCCTGGCGTCCGCTGCGGTAGAGGGCGAGCATCAGCAGCTCGCGCAGCCGCTCCTTGAGGGGGTGGGCGGCGGTGAGCGCGGTGAGTTCGGAGACGGCCTCGGCGTGGTGGCCGACCTCCAGGTCGAGGTCGAGGCGGGTCTCCAGCAGCTGGAGGCGCCACTCGGCGAGCCGGGCGCGCTCGGTCTCGGCGTGCGGGCCGGGGACTCCGGCGAGGGGTTCGCCGTCCCACAGGTCCAGGGTCCGGGCCAGCAGCGTACGGGCGAGGGCGCGGTCGCCTGCGGCGCGGGCCTTCTCGGCGTCGGCGGCCAGGGCGCGGGCGACGCCGAGGTCGAGGGCCTCCATGTGGCGCAGCCGGATGGCGTATCCGCCGGACTCGCTGACGAGCACGCCGGGGTCGAGGACCTTGCGCAGGCGGGAGGCGTACGTACGGATGGTGGCGAGGGCCTGCTGGGGCGGGTCCTCGCCCCAGATCGCGTCGATGAGCTCGGGCGCGGTGGCGGTACGGCCGTTGCGGAGCAGGAGCACGGCGAGCAGGGCCCGCTGCTGGGGGCTGCCGGAGGCCAGGGCCTCGCTGCCGCGCCAGGCGCGGATGGGGCCGAGGACGGCGAACCGGGTGCGGTTGCCTCCGGCGGTTTCGGTGCTGTCCCCGGGCGGGGCTCCGGCCCCGCGCCCCGGCGCGGCTTCGGCTTCGGCTTCGGGCCTCGGCGGGGCGCCGGCCCCGGGCGCCGGCGGGGCCTCGGGCGCCGGCGGGGTGTCGGCCCCGGGCCTCGGCGCGGCTTCGGCTTCGGGCGGGATCTTCGGGGCGGATTCGGAAGCTTTGCGCGCGCGGGTCGGAGCTGTCTGGGCTGTGGGGGCTGCCTCGGGGTGGTTCCGCTGGTGCGGGATGGCCGGTATGCCGTCCATCTGTCGTCCCCCCTGCCTTCCGTCGGTGTAAGGGTCAGTCTGCCCTGTCTTGCTCGTACACGTCAGCCCGTGGCGGAGGGAGCCCTTCCCAACTAGCTGACGGTTCGTCAGATCAGCGCTACCGTAGAGCACATGGAGACCTTCCCCAAGATCATCTCGGTGGACGACCACACGGTGGAGCCCCCCCACGTCTGGCGGGACCGGCTCCCGTCCAAGTACCGGGACACCGGTCCGCGCGTCGTCCGCGCCCCCTTGAAGGAAATGACCTTCCTCGGAGGCAAGTTCGCCCCCGTCATGGGAGCGAAGGGCGACGACGGCCCGATAGGCGATTGGTGGGTCTACGAGGACCTGCACCGACCGCTCACCCGGCTGGACACCGCCGTCGGCTACGACCGCGACGAGATCAAGCTGGAGGTCATCACGTACGAGCAGATGCGCCCGGGCTCCTTCTCGGTTCCCGAGCGGCTCGCGGACATGGACGTCAACCACGTCCAGTCGGCCCTCTGCTTCCCGACCTTCCCGCGCTTCTGCGGCCAGACCTTCACCGAGGCCCGGGACCGCGAGCTCGGGCTGCTCGGCGTACGGGCGTACAACGACTGGATGGTGGAGGAGTGGTGCGGCCCCGAGGCGGCGGGCCGGCTGATCCCGCTCACCCTGATCCCGCTGTGGGACGCCCGCCTCGCCGCCGCCGAGGTCCGCCGCAACGCGGCGCGGGGCGTGCGCGCGGTGGCCTTCTCGGAGATACCCCCGCACCTGGGCCTGCCCTCGATCCACACCGACGCGTGGGACCCGTTCCTCCAGGCGTGCGACGAGACCGGCACGGTGATCGCCATGCACATCGGCTCCTCGTCGCGCATGCCGTCCACCTCGGCGGACGCCCCGCCGGCCGTCGGCTCCACGATCACCTTCGCCAACTGCTGCTTCTCGATGGTCGACTGGCTGATGAGCGGCAAGTTCGAGCGCTACCCGAACCTCCGGATCATGTACGCGGAGGGACAGATCGGGTGGATCCCGTACATCCTGGAACGGGCGAACGTGGTGTGGGAGGAGAACCGCGGCTGGGGCGGGGTCGCGGACAAGGTGCTGCGCCCGCCGTCGGAACTGTTCGCCGAGCACGTCTTCGGCTGCTTCTTCGACGACGCCTTCGGGCTGCGGAACCTGGACTCGATCGGCGTGGGCAACGTCCTCTACGAAACGGACTACCCGCACTCCGACTCGACGTGGCCGAAGTCCCGCGAGGTCGGCGAGGCCCAGATGGCCCACCTGGCCCCGGACGCGGTGAACCGCATCGTCCGCGGCAACGCCATAGCCCTCCTGGGCCTGACCCCGGACGGCCTGTGGGCGGGGGCGTGAGTGTAGCCGGGGCCCGCCCCTGACCGGAGAAACCCCGGAGCCGGGTCGGGGGCAGGCGCGGTGAACGGCCGCCGTGACCGGTCAGCCGATGCGCTGGGTCGTGCCCAGTGGAAGCGCCGACTGACCGGCCGGGGCGGCGCTACGCGGCGGTGGTGCGGGTCCGGTCCGTGAGGGACCGGTCCGTGAGGGCCGGGCGGACGTGGGTCAGGAGGAGGTCCAGGAAGACCTCCGGGTGGCGGAAGGCGGCCCAGTGGCTGGAGTTCTCGATCAGCGCGAACTCCTTGACCGGGGCCTCGACGTCGTCGAAGTAGGCCCGGGCGCGCTCCGTCGGGGTGATCACGTCGCTGTCGCCCTGGAAGAGGAAGAAGGGCAACTCGAAAACGGTCCCGTCGGCCCAGTCGTCGAACGCGGCGGTGCCGGGGGTGATCCGCTCGGAGAAGCGCTGCCCCTTGAAGAAGTCCCGCAGGTCGCGGAGCGTGTGCAGGGGGGACAGCCACATCGAACCCAGGACCACCCTCTTGAGCGTGTCCAGGGTCAGCGGGTCGCTCGCGGTGCAGAGCCTGTCGTACGTCGCCCGCTGCTTGGCCGTCCAGCGGTGCCGGCCGGAACCCATGGCCTCCACCGCCGCGACGTCCTTCGTCTTTCCGGCCGCGCGCAGCCGCTCCAGCAGCGCCCGGTAGCCGGTGGTGTCGCGGCCGCCGTCGTGGACGTTCTGGTCGGTGCCGACGTACGCCGAGTACAGCTCGGGGTGGTCGCGGGCGAGGCGCAGGCCGAAGGTGGTGCCGAAGGAGTTGGCGAGCAGCAGGACCCGCTCCACGCCCAGCCGCCGCCGCGCGTGGTGCGTGACCTCGACGGCGTCCTCGTAGAGCCGGTCGAAGGTGGTCTCGCCCTGGCCCTCGGGGCCGCCGCGGCCGAAGGTCTTGCCGGCGCCGCGCATGTCCCAGCGGACGATGGTGAAGTGCCGCTCCCAGGAGCGGGTGCGCATGCCGTAGGGGGAGTTGGTGGCGCCGGGGCCGCCGTGGATCTCCACGATGACCGGGTTGGACCGGTCCTCGCCGCGGATCGAGATCCACTGCTCGATGCCGCCGATCCGGACGAAGCCCTGCTCGTCGATGCCGTCGGGGGAGTCGATCCGCATCAGTCGGGCGTTCCGGGACCGCCGCAACGCGCGGTGGCCGAACAGACCGGCGCCGGATACGGCGAGGACGCCCGCGGCGGATATGACGGTGGCGAGAGCCTCGCTGATCATTGTTTCCCCCAAAACGGTGTCCGACGTATGCGGTTTATTGTGGGGCGGTGGTCTCGTCCTGTCAACGCCCGTGTGTAGGGGGTGAGATGGTGAGGGCGGGCGAGGGGCGCGGCGGCCGGCGCCGGTTCTGGCCTGACTGCGCCTTGCGGCGGAAGTGCCGTCAAGGCATGCTTCGCCAGAGCAAAGCTGGAGGGGTGTCTGTGGTGGACAAGCGGACCGCGCTGACCGCGGTGTTGTGTGTGGCGGCGGCGCTGGGGGCGTCGGCGGCCATGACGAAGGTGGTACCGCCCGTGGAGGGCGGCGCGAAGGCGCGGCCGGAGGCCGGGGCGGCGGATGCCGTCCCCTCGGGCATACCTTCGCGATCGCAAGCACCCAAGCAGCCGCAGCTGTCCAGTACGCCGTCCAGCGCGCCGCCCGCCTCGCCGGGCGCCCAGGCATCGGTGCCCGCACCCCCGCCGGGCGGCCCCGCGGCCTTCACCGGAGCGCTCTTCGCGGGCAGCCTGGAGGGAGATCACTTCTGCACGGCCACGGTCGTACGCAGCCCCGGGCACAACCTGATCGTCACCGCCGGCCACTGCCTGTCGGCCGGGACCTCCGGCGCGGGCGGGGCGGTCTTCGCACCCGCGTACGCGAACGGGGAGGCCCCGTACGGCACGTGGCAGGTGGAGGAGGTCTACGAGGACGCGCGCTGGTCCTCCGGCGGCGACAAGGCCTACGACCTCGCCTTCGCCCGCCTGGCCCCCGACGCCTCGGGCCGCAACATCGAGGACCTCACCGGCGGAGCCGACCTCGACACCTCGGGCCGCGCGGGCGAGGAGGTCACGGTGACGGGCTACCCCGCCGACCGCAAGGTGAGCCGCAGCTGCACGGCGGTCGCGGTGCGCCAGGGAGCGGCGGAGCAGCGCTTCGACTGCGCGGACTTCCCCGGCGGCACCAGCGGCAGCGCGTGGATCGCCCGCGACGGCAAGATCATCGGCATCCTCACGGGCGGCGACACCGACGACGTCTCGACCAGCACGGTGCTGGGCGGCTACGCGGCCTCCCTCTACGAGAAGGCGGCGGCCGGGTCGCGGCGGTAGACCCCGCGGCGGCCGGGTCGCGGCGTTGGAAGGGGCTCAAGACCTGGGGCTCACCAGCCCCAGGTGCACCGGCTCGGCCGTCGGGTCGGCCAGCAGGTCCGGCAGGCGCGGGGGCCAGAGCGGCTCGCCGAGGGAGGCGAGGTCGTCCGGGGAGAGCCAGCGCCAGTGGGCGTCCGCGGACTCCGGGACGGGGTCGCGGTGCGGGCCGCTGGCGAGGTAGATGTGCTCGTGCTGGCGCACCGGAACGCCCTGGTGGGTGAAGTCGTGCTCCCAGGTGCAGAGCAGCCGCTGCGGGGCGAGGTCGCTCCACCCGGTCTCCTCCAGCAGCTCACGCCGCACGCAGTCCTCGGGGCTCTCGCCGGGCTCGATCCCGCCGCCGGGCGGCAGCCAGTGGATCCCGACCTCGACGTTGTCCTCCCGGAAGAGGAACACGGAGCCGCTGGGGGAGAGGACGACAAGTCGCGCTGCCTGGCGGGGGATTCGGGTTCTGTTTCTTGATCTCATCAGGGCAGGGTACGGCGCATGGTGCGAGGCCGGGAGGGGGAGCGAGAGCGGGGCGGCAGCGGGTGCGGCCACTTTCGCCCCGCCGGCGCGGCCCCTCTCGCCCGGGCCGCTTCTCGCCGCTGAGCGGCCCAAACCTGGTTCCGGCGAATATCACCTCATCGGGGGAGCGCATTGCGGCGGGCCTCCAACTTCACCCGAACCCCCGCGTGATGTCGTAGGCAAAGATCGTTTCTGCATGATGGCCTCACCGCCATGACCACTCGCATCAAGGTCGCGCTCGCGACCGCCGTCACCGCTGCCCTTGCCCTCGTCGGCCCCCTGGCCGCCTCCTCGGCCAGTGCCTCCGGCGGGCCCGGGCCGACCCCCGTACCCGTACCGCTGCACACCGCGCCCAACGCCGTGCCCGGCAAGTACATCGTGACCCTCGGCAAGGGCGTGGACGCGGCCAAGCTCGTGAAGAAACTGCAGCTCAAGCCGTCCTTCGTCTACCACTCGGCGATGAACGGCTTCGCCGTCCCGCTCACCCGGCTCCAGCTCGACGCCGTCCGGGTGAGCCCGGGTGTGAAGTCGGTCGAGGAGGACGCCCAGGTCTCCTCGGCGCCGGTGCCGACCGCCGCGTCCCAGGTCAGGGCCCCGGCCTCGACCTGGGGGCTGGACCGGATCGACCAGAGGCAGCTCCCGCTCGACAACAACTTCACCACCGAGGGCAGCGGCGCGGGAGTGACGGCGTACATCCTGGACACCGGCATCGACTACAGCCACACCGAGTTCGGCGGCCGCGCGAAATTCGGCTTCGACGCGATGGGCGACGGGCGAGCCGGCCAGGACTGCAACGGCCACGGCACCCACGTGGCCGGTACGGTCGCCGGCTCGACGTACGGCGTGGCACGCAAGGCCAGCCTGGTCAGCGTCCGCGTCCTGGGCTGCGACGGCAAGGGCACGTGGTCGGGGATCATCGCCGGGATGGACTGGGTGGCGAGGAACGCCAAGCAGCCGGCGGTGCTCAACGGATCGCTCGGCGGACCGAGGGCGACGGCGGTCAACAACGCGGCCACCGCTCTGTCCGACGCGGGCGTCCTGCCGGTCATCGCGGCGGGCAATGAGGCGCAGGACGCCTGCAACGTCTCCCCGGCCTCCGCCTTCCGGGTGGTGACGGTGGCGGCGACCAACCGCTGGGACGAGGAGACGTCCTTCTCCAACTACGGGACGTGCGTATCCATCTACGCCCCTGGCCGGGCCATCGACTCGGCCAGGCTCGGCGGCGGTTCCGTCGCCCTGGACGGCACCTCCATGGCGTCGCCGCACGTGGCCGGTGTCGCCGCCCTCTACAAGCAGGCGCACCCCACCGCGCTGCCCGCGGAGGTCGCCGCGTTCCTGGACGCCGAGTCCACCAAGGACGTCGTGACCAACATCAGCTCGGGCAGCCCCAACCAGCTGCTCTACACCGGCGGCCTCTGATCCGGCGATAGAGGGCGGGACCCCAGCGGGCGGGACCCTCGCGGCCCCGCCCGCCCCTGACGATTCGCGTCCGCCCCCCGGGGCTACGGCGTGAGGTCCAGCACGCGCACCGGTTCGCCCTCCCACCGCTTCGGTTCGGTGGTGGCGATGATCGCTCCATCGGGCCGCTCCGCAGTGGGCTGAGCCGCGTGGGCGCAATGCGCCGCGCCCCAGGTCTCCTGGCGGGCAACGGCCAAAACGGCCGGAAGGTCGAGGTCGAGCACGATGACGCCGGGGAGGGCGGCGAGGTGCTCCGCGGTACCGGGGCGGGCCCGGTCGGCCTCGACCAGCGCGCAGGTGGGCGCGTACAGGAACCAGCCCGGCTCGGCGTGCGCGCGGTGGATGAGACGGGAGGCGAGGACGTTGCCCTGACCGGCGGCGGTCATGGCTGTCTCGTCCAGCACGATGTGCAAGGGCTCGGTCACCGGGGCATCGCCCTGTGCAGGCGCCGGTCCAGTTCGCTGTCGAGTTCCCGCTGCTCGGCGGCCGTCGGCGCGTAGCCGTTCCACTCCCGCAGAGCGGCGCGTGCGCGCTCGGCGCGCTCGGCACGCTCGACCGGGGTCAGCAGGGTTTCGGCGAGCCGGGCCAGATAGGCGCGCAGGGACAGGCCCTCGGCTGCCGCTATGGCGGCGAGTCTGTCTTTGGCTTCCTCGGGGATACGGATGTTGGCATCGGGCATCGTCGTACTCCTTCCCATAGGCCCAGGGTACGGGTACGCACCCGTACCCGCCATCCCTTTGCGCGACAGCGCCCGCACCACTTGCCTGACGGACCGTCAGCTACGACGATGGCCCCCGGTGCCGATATGACGCATCGGCAGACGCGGGCGAAGCGAAGGCGAGGCGGGTGCGGCATGGCGCGCGTGTTTCCGGAAGGCCGGCTGGTGTACGGGATGCAGCTCCCGATCCAGTCGCAGAGCACCCTCTACGCCGAGCCCTGGGAGGCCTCGGCCACCGCCGCCGATCTGGCCGAGGTGGCGCGGGCCGCCGACCGGGCCGGGTTCGGGTACGTGGCCACCTGCGACCACGTGGCCATCCCGCGCCGGCTCGCCGGGCCCATGGGCACCGTCTGGTACGACCCGGTCGCCACCCTGTCCTTCCTGGCCGGGATCACCGAGAACGTCCGGCTGCTCAGCCATGTCGCCATCGTCGGCCTGCGCCACCCGCTGATCAGCGCCAAGCAGTACGCGACCCTCGACCACCTCTCCGGCGGCCGCCTGATCCTCGGCGTCGGCGCCGGCCACGTCCAGGAGGAGTTCGAGGCCCTCGGCGTCGGCTTCGAGCGCCGCGGGGCCGTCCTCGACGAGACCCTCGACGCCCTGCGCGCCGCCCTCGGCCCCGAGGAGTACCCGGAGTTCGAGGGTGAGCTGTTCTCGTTCAAGGACCTCGGCCAGCTGCCCCGGCCCGCCCAGGCGCGGATCCCCGTCTGGATCGGCGGCTCCTCGCCCGCCGCCCTGCGCCGCGCCGCCGTACGCGGTGACGGCTGGCTCCCGCAGGGCGACCCGCGCGAGCGGATCCCGGCGCGGATCGCCCGTATCAGGGAGCTCAGAGAGGCCGCCGGAGTCACCGGCCCCATCGAGATCGGCGCCATCACCGAACCGCTCTACGTCGGCGAACCGGGCTGGGACACCGGCCGCCGGGCCCTCACCGGCAAGGCGGAGGCGCTCGCCGCGTCCCTGCGGGAGTACAAGGCGCTGGGCGTGGACCAGATCCAGGTCCGCTTCCGCAACCGCGACCGCGCCGAACTCACCGACCAGATCACCGCGTTCGGGGCCGAGGTGGCCCCCCTCCTCAACGATTAGGGGCACGGGCATGGGCACGGGCACAGGTACGGGCACAGGTACGGGCATAGGCACGGGCACGGGGAAGCTGGACGGGCGCGTCGTCATCATCACCGGGGCGGCGCGCGGCCAGGGCGAGCAGGAGGCCCGCCTCTTCGCCGCCGAGGGCGCCAAGGTGCTGCTCGGCGACGTACTGGACGAGCGGGGCGCCGCCGTCGCCAAGGAGATCGGGGAGGACCGCGCCCGGTACGTACGGCTGGACGTGAGCCGGGAGGACGACTGGGCCGCCGCCACCGCCGCCGCGAAGGAGGCCTTCGGCCCGGTGAACGGCCTGGTCAACAACGCCGGCATCCTCCGCTTCAACGAGCTGACCTCGACCCCGCTGGCGGAGTTCCAGCAGGTGGTCCAGGTCAACCAGGTCGGCGCCTTCCTCGGCATCCGGTCCGTCGCCCCCGAGATCGAGGCGGCCGGCGGCGGCGCGATCGTCAACACGTCCTCCTACACGGGGCTCACGGGCATGGCGTACGTCGGCGCGTACGCCGCCACCAAGGCGGCGATCCTCGGGCTGACGCGCGTCGCCGCGCTGGAGCTGGCGGCCAAGAACATCCGGGTCAACGCCATGTGCCCGGGCGCCGTGGACACCCCGATGGCCAACCCGGGTCTGCTGGATCCGGCCGGGATGACCGAGGAGGCCCGGGACGCCATGGCCGAGCTCTACAAGCGGGTCGTGCCGATGGGGCGGGTGGGGCAGCCGGAGGAGATCGCGCGCCTCGCCCTCTTTCTGACCAGCGAGGACTCCTCGTACATCACCGGCCAGCCGTTCGTCATCGACGGTGGCTGGATGGCCGGTGTGAGCATCCTCTAGCGGCATCTGATGAGGCGTCAGGTATTGACGCTCCGGCCTTCGCGGTGGAACAGTCGGGACATCAAATCTGACGTCACGTCAGAAACTTAAGGACGGTGAACCCCTTGGAATTCGGGCTCTTCGTGCAGGGATACGTGCCTGAGGCGCGGTCCAAGGCCGATCCCCAGGCAGAGCACAAGGCGCTGGTCGAGGAGACCGAGTACGTCATCCAGGCCGACAAGTCCGGCTTCAAGTACGCCTGGGCCTCCGAGCACCACTTCCTGGAGGAGTACTCGCACCTGTCGGCGAACGAGGTGTTCCTCGCCTACCTCGCCCACGCCACCGAGCGCATCCACCTCGGCTCCGGCATCTTCAACCCGCTCGCCCCGGTGAACCACCCGGTCAAGGTGGCCGAGAAGGTCACCATGCTCGACCACCTCTCCAAGGGCCGCTTCGAGTTCGGCACCGGCCGCGGCGCGGGCAGCCACGAGATCCTCGGATTCCTGCCCGGCATCACGGACATGAACCACACCAAGGAGATCTGGGAAGAGACCATCGCCGAGTTCCCCAAGATGTTCCTCCAGGAGGAATACGAGGGGTTCCAGGGCAAGCACTGGTCCCTGCCGCCCCGGAAGATCTTCCCCAAGCCGTACGGGAAGGCCCACCCGGCCATGTGGTACGCCGCCGGCTCCCCCTCCTCGTACGCCATGGCGGCGAAGAAGGGCCTGGGCGTACTGGGCTTCAGCGTGCAGAAGGTCTCGGACATGGAGTGGGTCCTCGACCAGTACAAGACGGCCATCCAGGAGGCGAAGGCCATCGGCGCCTTCGTCAACGACAACGTCATGGTCACCTCGACGGCGATCTGCGCCGAGACCCACGACAAAGCGATCGAGATCGCGGTCAACGCGAACATGAACCGCTTCCAGTCGCTGGTCTTCCGCTACCACGACACCTTCCCGCGGCCCGAGGCGATCCCGCAGTGGCCGGAGATCCTGCCGGAGTACAACGCCGAGATCATCGAACTCCTCATCGCCGAGGAACTGCTGATCTGCGGTGACCCGTCGGAGGTCCTCGCGCAGTGCAAGCGCTGGGAGCGGGCGGGCGCGGACCAGCTGTCCTTCGGCCTGCCGACCGGGGTCTCGTACGAGGACACGATGACCACGATCAAGCTGATCGGGGAACACGTGATCCCGCAGATCGACACGGACCCGATCCACCGCACGACCCGCTTCCGTCAGGCCGTCTGACCCGGCGGGGGAACGGGGCCTGCCTGGCCGGCGGCCGGGCCCCTTCCAGCTCCGCTGGAGTTCGAGGCCCCGCCGGGCAACTCCAGCCTCGCCGGCATTTGAGGCTCCGCGCCGGCAAATTCAGCCTCGCCGGCGTTTGAGGCGCGGGGTCTGGGGCGGAGCCCCTGGGGGCACCTCCCAGCGGTAGCTGGGGGAGAAACCCGGCTCCGCCGGGCACCGGGCTCCGCCTGGACCCGCGCCTCAAACGCCGGCGGGGCTGTAAGTGAAGGGACGTCATGCTCGACCACCTGATCAAGGGCGCGACCGTCGTGGACGGCACCGGCGCCCCCGCCCGCGTCGCAGACATCGGCATTCGGGACGGGCGGATCGTTGCCATCGCCGCCCCCGGAACCGTCACCGAGGAGGCCCGGACGAGCGAGGACGCCGCCGGGCTCGTCCTCACCCCCGGGTTCATCGACCCGCACACGCACTACGACGCCCAGCTGTTCTGGGACCCCTACGCGACCCCCTCCATGAACCACGGCGTCACCACCGTCGCCGGCGGCAACTGCGGCTTCACCCTCGCCCCGCTCAACCCGGCCCGCCCCCAGGACGCCGACTACACCCGCCGGATGATGAGCAAGGTCGAGGGCATGGCCCTCAAGGCCCTCGAAGAGGGCGTCGACTGGAGCTGGTCGACCTTCGGCGAGTACCTCGACGCCCTGGAGGGCCGGATCGCCGTCAACGCCGGTTTCATGGTCGGCCACTGCGCCCTGCGCCGGCACGTGATGGGAGAGGACGCCGTCGGCGGACAGCCCACCGAGGAGCAGCTCCGGCAGATGCTCGACCTCTTCCACGACGCCATGAACGCCGGCGCCTGGGGCCTGTCCACCACCCAGTCCTCCACCCACTCCGACGGCGACGGCGCGCCCGTCCCCTCCCGGCACGCCCGGCCCGCCGAACTCTTCGCCCTCTCCCGCGCCGTCGCCGAACACGAGGGCACCCAGCTCGAAGCGATCGTCGCCGGCTGCCTCGACCAGTTCTCCGACGAGGAGATCGACCTCTTCGTCGAGATGAGCGCGGCCGCCGGACGGCCCCTGAACTGGAACGTCCTCACCATCGACGCCTCCGTCCCCGAACGGGTGCCGCGCCAGCTCATACCGAGCGAGCGGGCCCGTAAGGCCGGCGGCCGGATCGTGGCGCTGACCATGCCGATCCTGACCCCCATGAACATGTCCCTCGGCACGTTCTGCGCCCTCAACCTCATCCCCGGCTGGGGCGAGATCCTCGGACTCCCCGTCCCCGAGCGGATCGACAGGCTCCGCGACCCGGACGTCCGCGCCGAGATGCTGCGCCGCGCCGACAGCAAGGAGGCCGGGGTCTTCCGGCGCCTGGCCCACTTCGGCCGCTACGTCATCGGGGACACGTACAGCAAGGAGAACGAGGGCCTCTCGGGCCGGGTCGTGAACGACATCGCCGCCGAGCGCGGCCAGGACGCCTTCCAGTGCCTGGTCGAGATCTGCGCCAACGACGACCTGCGTACGGTGCTCTGGCCGATGCCGACCGACAACGACCGGGCGAGCTGGGCCCTGCGCGCCGAGACCTGGCAGCACGAGGACGTCATGCTGGGCGGCTCCGACGCGGGCGCGCACCTGGACCGCATGTGCGGCGCCCCGTACACGACCCGCTTCCTCGGAGACTGCCTGCGCGGCCGCAAGCTGGTGCCGCTGGAGCGGGCGGTACGGATGCTGACCGACGATCCGGCGCGGCTGTTCGGGCTGCGCGAGCGCGGGCGGATCGCCGAGGGGTTCCACGCAGACCTGGTGCTCTTCGACCCGGAGCGGATCGAGGCCGCACCGGCGACGCTCGTGCACGACCTGCCCGGGGACAGCCCCCGGCTGGACGCGCGGGCGATCGGGATCGTGTCCGTACGGGTCAACGGCGTGGAGACCGTGCGCGACGACGAGGTGACGGGCGCGATCCCCGGGAAGGTGCTGCGCTCCGGCCGGGACACGAGGACGGTGAGTACGCGTTGACGATGACCGATCCGACCCGGCTGTACATCGGCGGCGAGTGGGTGGAGCCCGCCGGCGGGTACTACGAGGTGGTCAACCCGGCGGACGAGTCGGTGGTGGGCCTGGCCCCCGAGGCGACCCGCGACCAGGTGGCGGAGGCGGCGCGGGCCGCCTCCGAGGCGTTCGAGGGCTGGTCCCGTACCCGGCCCGAGGAGCGGGCGGCGATCCTGGACCGGGCCGCCGACGTCATGCAGCGCGAGTTCGAGCCGTGGGCGGCGCTGGCCCGGGCGGAGACGGGCGCGCCGACGGGCATCGCGCGCGGGATGCAGGTCGGCGTCGGGGTCGCGCGCTTCCGGCGCTACGCGAAGGGCGCCCTGGAACCGGTGGAACGGGGCCTCCCGCCGCAGGTCACCGAGGCCGGCCCGATGGGGAAGGCGGCCATCCTGGGCGCGCTGGAGGTGCGCCAGCCCGTCGGCGTGGTCACCTGCGTCACCTCGTACAACAACCCGTGGGCGAACCCGGCGGGCAAGGTGGCCCCGGCCCTGGCCATGGGCAACACGGTGGTGGTGAAGCCGGCCCCGCAGGACCCGCTCTCGGTGTTCAAGATGGCGTGGGCGCTGCACGAGGCGGGTGTTCCGGCGGGCGTGGTCAACGTGGTCGGCGGCGCCTCGGTGGAGGTGGGCGAGGCGGCCGTGGACTCCCCGTACGTGGACATGGTGTCCTTCACCGGCTCCACGGGCGTCGGCCAGCGCATCGCCGAGGTCTGCGGGCGGACCATGAAACGGCAGCTGATGGAGCTGGGCGGCAAGGGCGCGGCGATCGTCTTCGAGGACGCGGACCTGGACGCGGCGGTGATGGGGATCGGCACCACCTTCTCCTTCTACAGCGGCCAGATCTGCACGGCCCCGACCCGGGTGATCGTCCACCGGGCGGTCTACGGGCGGCTGGTGGAGAAGCTGACCGGGTACCTGGCGTTCATGAAGGTCGGGGACCCGGCGGAGCGGGGCACGGTGGTCGGCCCGGTGATCTCGGCGGCCCACCGGGACCGCGTCGAGTCGTACGTCGAGCTGGGGAGGAAGGAGGGCGCGCGGATCGCGCACGGCGGCGAGCGCCCCGTGGTCGGGGAGGCGGGCAGGGGTTTCTACGTCGCCCCCACCCTCCTGGTGGACTGCACGAACGACATGCGGGTGGTCCGGGAGGAGATCTTCGGCCCGGTCGTGGTCGTGGTCCCCTTCGACGGGGACGAGGACGAGGCGGTCCGGCTGGCCAACGACAGCGACTTCGGCCTGCTGAGCTACGTCTGGTCCGGGGACTCGGCGCGCGCGTTCCGCGTGGCCCGGCGGCTGCGGGCGGGCGGCGTCGGGATCAACACCATCGGCCGGAACATGGAGGCCCCGTTCGGCGGCTTCAAGCGGTCCGGCGTCGGCCGCGACGTGGGCTCGTACGCCCTGCACGCCTACAGCGAGACCCAGTCGATCGTCTGGCCGAGCTGAACCATCTCCAGCCCCGCCGGCCCCACTCCGCCTCGCGGGCGCAACTCCAGCCTTTGCCGGGCCCACCCAGCCCCGCCGGCGCCACTTCAGCCTCGCCCGCCCCACTCCGGCCTCGCCGGCCCCACTCCAGCTTTGCCGGCTGACCAGCCCCGCTGGCGTTTGAGGCTCCCGCCGGGCACCTTCAGCCTCGCCGGCGTTTGAGGCGGGGGCCCGGGCACATCTAGCCTCGCCGGCGTTTGAGGCGCGGGGTCTGGGGCGGAGCCCCAGGGAACCCGGCTCCGCCGGGCACCGGGCTCCGCCCGGACCCGCGCCTCAAACGCCGGCGAGGCCGGAGTGGCGGGCCGGTGCCTCAGTCCTTGTAGTAGTCGGTGAGGACGCAGCCCTTCACCAGGGCCGGCTCCTTCCGGTAGCCACTCGGCGGCTTGAAGTCCGGGTGGCAGTTGAGCATGAGGAGTCCGCTCTGCGGGGAGAGCAGCGCGCTATTGGCGTCGGCGCTCTCGGATCCGGTGGCGAAGTCCTGCCCGATGATGGGCCCGCTGTTGGGGTTCCCACCACCCTCCTCCGCTTCGATCTCGGCCTTGATGGCGGCCTGGAAGGCCTTCGGGTCCTTGATCATGAAGATCGCGCTCCGCTCCCTCCTGCCACCGCAGTAGCCGCGCTCGGTAACGGAGTACGACGTGCCGTACTTGGCGTCCGGATCGCTGCTCGGGTTGCCCCCGTACCCCGAGCGCGTGGTGCTGACCTGGCCGCACGGGGTGAATCCGTTGATGATGCGGGCGGCTCCGGCCATGGAGCCCGCCTTGGGCAGCCCCTTGAAGCCGGTCCCCTTCTTGGGGGCCTTGGCGCCGCCGCCGCCGGCCCCCGCGCCCGCGCCGCCGGTGACACCGCCGATCATCGCGATATCGCCGTCGGCCGGGGCGGCCGCGTCGTCGCCCCCGCAGGCGGTGAGGGCGAACAAGGCCGCGACGGCGGTGGCCGCGGCGAGGAGTGGTGTGATGCGCATGTGCGTGAGTCCCCCGTAGACGATCATGATCGGCAGAGACTCTAGGGCGGTTGCCGTGTCCGCGACAAAATCGCCTTCGAAAACTCGCACGGGAAAGTTTAGAAACGCCCAAAACGGACAGAGCTGCGGTTTCCGTATACCGGAACAGCCTGTTCGGCGCCTCCTGAACCATGGCCCGGCGCCAAAGTGAACCTTGTATTACGCGATCGTTAATCGTCTCAACCTGGAAATTCAAAGGCCTTCGGCCGTGCGCCGATGCGGACTTAAAACCTCCGGATGTGGAAACCGCAGCATCTAACGTCCTGACCCATGACTCAGCTGGACGTTCGGCCTCAGGCCGGAGACACGGTAAGCGGCGTCGCCGAGGGCGACGTTCGCGGCAAGGGACTCGGCAAGGGGTCCGTCGGCCTGGTGGGAAGCGCCGTCATCGGCATCTCCACCGTCGCCCCCGTCTACTGCCTCACCTCGACCCTCGGCTCCACCGCCGGCGAGGTCGGCCTGCAAATGCCGGCGGTCTTCCTCGCCGGCTTCCTCCCGATGCTCCTGGTCGCCTTCGCGTACCGCGAGCTCAACAAGGCCATGCCGGACTGCGGCACCTCCTTCACCTGGACCGTGAAGGCCTTCGGTCCGCGGATCGGCTGGATGTGCGGCTGGGGCCTGGTGATCGCCACGATCATCGTGCTCTCCAACCTGGCCGGCGTCGCCACCTCGTACTTCTGGCTGCTGGCCGGCGAGGTCACGAACAATCCGTCGATCGCGGCCCTGGACGACAACAAGCTCGTCCACATCGCCACCTGCCTGACCCTGATCGCCATCGCGACCGCCATCAGCTACCGCGGCATGACCGCCACCAAGGGTGTCCAGTACGCGCTGGTCGGCCTCCAGCTCGCGGTGCTCGCCATCTTCGTCGCCATGGCCTTCCAGAAGGCCTCGGCCGGCACGTTCGACACCGGCCTGGACTTCTCCTGGCAGTGGATGAACCCCTTCGCCGTCGAGTCCATGGCGGCCTTCACCGCCGGACTCTCGCTCTCGATCTTCATGTACTGGGGCTGGGACGCCTGCCTGTCCACCAATGAGGAGACCAGCGGCTCCGCCAAGACCCCCGGCCGCGCCGCGCTCGTCGCGATGGTCGTCCTGGTCGGCTCGTACCTGGCCACCGGCGTCGCCGCGCAGATGGCCGTCGGCTCGGGCGGCGAGGGCCTCGGCCTGGCCAACGAGGAGACCTCCGACAACGTCTTCGCCGCCCTCGCCGGCCCCGTGATGGGCCCGGTGCTCGGCATCCTGCTCTTCGTGGCCGTCCTGGCCTCGGCGGCCGCCTCGCTCCAGACCACCTTCATCCCGGTGGCCCGTACGGTGCTGGCCATGTCCACCTACGAGGCGCTGCCGCCCTCGTACGCCAAGGTCCACGAGCGCTTCAAGACCCCCGGCCGCGCCACCGTCATGGCGGGCGTCGCGACCGGCGTCTTCTACACCGTGATGACCCTGGTCAGCGAGAACGTCCTGACCGACACGATCTTCGCGCTCGGCCTGATGATCTGCTTCTACTACTCGCTGACGGCCTTCGCCTGCGCCTGGTACTTCCGGGGCGAGCTCCGCCGGTCCGCCCGCGACCTGTTCTTCAAGGGCGTCTTCCCGGTCCTCGGCGGTCTGCTGCTGGCGGCGGTCTTCGGCAAGACGCTGATCGACATGTGGAATCCGTCGTACGGCTCCGGCTCCACCGTCCTCGGCGTCGGCAGCGTGTTCGTCATCGGCGTCGGCCTGCTGGCGCTCGGCCTGGTGATCATGTTCGTCACGGAGCGCCGCAGCCCGGCCTTCTTCCGCGGCGAGGTCCTGACGAAGTCCACCCCGGCACTGGTCGTCGAGGACTGACCCAGCCCCCGCCGCACCTCCCGCCGAGTCATCCCCACGGCCCCGGATCGCCCCCGATCCGGGGCCGCGGGCGTGGTGGCGCACACCGCCTCACCCGGTTACAGTTATTTCAGTTGAGTGAGGAGGCTGTCATGACACGTACGAGCGTGCTCGCGAACGCCACCACCGTGGAACCGCGCGCAGAAATCCAGGACGCCCTTGCCGAAGCGGGGCGGCTGGTTCCCGGAGAGGTCACCGTGATACTGCGGGCGGCCGATGGCAGCGAGCAGGTCCTGCCTGAGGAGCTCGTGCGTATTCTCAGCGCCTCCGCGCACGAACTGGCGGCTGGTCACGCCGTGACCTTGCTCGCCTCCGAGGTCCATCTGACGCCGGCGGAAACGGCTGAGCTGCTGGGTCTGTCCCGGCCGTTCGTCGTCCGCCTGCTGGACTCGGGTGACATCGCGTCCAGTCACCTGCCGGGCAGCCGCCACCGCATCGTTCGGCTGGCGGACGCCCTCGCCTTCCAGGAGCGGCGCACCCGCCGCCGGGAAGGCCGCCTGCGCATCGCCGAAGCCGCGGACGAGGCAGGGCTGCCCTACTGAGCGCCTGCTGGAGGGGGTGATTCCGTGCGCGTCTTCGTGGACACGAACGTGCTGTTCCCGTTCTCCGTCATGGACCTCATGCTGGCGCTGACGGAGGACTCCGTACACAGCATCGTCTGGTCGGACTGCCTGCTCGATGAGTGGGAGCGGGTGATCGTCCGGGAAGGGCGGCGTTCCCCGGAATCGGCGGCTGCCGTCACACGGGCGGTCCGCGACTACTTCGGAGATTGCGAGGTCGCTCAGTCCGACTACGGACACCTGGTGGACGGCATGCCGGGCAACGACCCGGACGACCGCCATCACGCGGCGGCCGCCGTGGCGGCGGGGGCCGATGCGCTGATCACCTGGAACCTTGCGGATTTCCCGGCCGAGGCCATGGCGCGCCTCGGCGTCAGGGTGGTGGACCCGGACACTTACCTGTGCGACCTGTTCGGGGAAGTACCGCGCGAGGTCGCCGACACCTTGGCGAGAGTGGCAGCGGGCAAGCGGAATCCGCCCACGACGCGGGACGAGCTCGTGGCCCGGCTGGGCAAGGCCGGAGTAACCCGATTCGCGGAACGCCTGACGCGCGAGTGACCAGGGGCACGGGCGGGTCGTTCGCAGGGTATGAACCCCATCAAGCGCAGCCTTGCCGCTCTGGTCCTCTCCGGGGGCGCCGCCCTCGCCCTGACCCCCGTCGCCGCGCACGCCGACGAGCCCGCCGTCCAGGGGGCCCCGATCACCCAGCGCGTCGGCGAGATCGTCGACCACCCCGGGCAGGCCGTCCAGGACACGAAGACGGCGGTGGGAGTGACCGCGAAGGCCGCCGGGTCCGCCACGGGGGCCACCGGACCCTCCCTCGCGGGCGCCGACTCGGCCCTGCGGGCCGGGCTGCCGAACGCCCCGAAGGTCGGCTGACCTCAGCCGGTACGGGTACGGGTGACCAGGACCAGCGGGATTTCACGGGCCGTCGCCTCGCGGTAGGCCACGTACGAGGGCATCGCGGCCACCACCACCGGCCACAGGCGGTCCGCCTCGGCCGCCGTGGCGCGGCGTGCGGTCGCCGGGAAGGACTCGGCGCCGACCTGGAGGGTGACGGCAGGGTCGGCCGTCAGGTTCAGGTACCACGCGGGGTGGCGGTCCGATCCGGCGTTGGACGCCGTCAGCACGTACGCGACCCCGTCCCCGTCCCGTACGTAGGCCAGCGCGGTGCGGCGCAGCAGCCCCGAGCGGCGGCCCCGCGTGGTCAGCAGCAGATCCGAGATCCCGGGCCGCGGCCGCCCGGCGGTCGCCTCGAAGCTGCGGATGTGCCCGGCGACCCAGGGGTTGGGGCTGTCGGTCACGGATTCGGCGGTCATACCGGTCATACCGGCCGCACCCCCGCGTGCGTGCGGTGCAGCGACGGCGCCACGGCCTCGTCCACCACGGCCCGGGCGAAGTCCGCGTGGGTGATCCGGCTCGCGGCGTCGGCCGGGGCGAAGGCGTACCCGCCGGCCTCCGGCGCGTCACTTGCGAAGTCACCGGCCGGGGACAGCACCGCCCAGTCCAGCCCCGCCGGCGCCGCCGCCCGCAGGGCCTCGGTGCCGGCCGCGTGGCCCTCGTAGAACTCCCGCCAGTCCTGCGGATACCCCGGGCCGTCCATCAGCAGGATTCCGGAGGCGGTGGGCAGTACGGAGGCCAGCCCGACGGACACCAGCCGCCGTACCCCGGCCTCGGGGAGTCCTTCGGCGAGCGCCCGCGCCACCGCCGGGAAGAACACCCCGGGCGCCGCCTGGGCGTCGTACACCGCGACCACGGCGGCATCATGGCCCGCCGCCAGCCGGGCCACGTCCGCCGCCGAGGTCACGTCCCCGTCGGCGCGGCCCGCCCGCGTCACCTCGTACCCCTGTGCGCGCGCCCGCGCGACGGCGGCCCGCCCCACGCGCCCTCCGGCGCCGAACACGATGACCTTCTGCTTCTGGTCCTGGCCCTGGTTCTGGTTCGTCATGTGGGCGAGCCTAAGGAAAGGGCTGGTTACCGATCGGATACCGGCCTACCGTGTGGATCATGACGCAGCCGACGCAACCGACGCAGCCGCTGGATCCGGAGATGTTCGACCCCGTCTGCCCCTCGCCCCTGGTTCCGTTCCGCGTCGGGGACAAGTGGGCCACGCTGATCCTGCGATGTCTCCAGGACGGCCCACGCCGCTTCTCCGAACTCAAGGTCCCGATCCGCGGCATCACCTCCAAGTCCCTGACGCAGTCCCTGCGCGGGCTGGAGCGCGACGGGTTCGTCACGCGCACCGCGTACGAAACCCCCGAGCGCCGCGTCGAGTACGCGCTCACCCCACTCGGCCGCGGCCTGCTGGGCCCGCTGGACGCGGCGTGCGCGTGGACGAGGGAGCACTGGGACGAGCTGATCGACGCCCAGGAGGCGGGCACCGAGGCTTAGATGGTGTGCGGGATGGGTGAATGCACGTAATCCTGGCCGAGCGTCAGGTGTGTGCCGCTACGCTCATGGCTCCTTAAGCCATGTGGACAGGGGGACCTTGTGGCAGCAGCGTCCGGCGACGACTCCAACGCCCCCTGGGGATCCGGTGGATCCGGGTCCTATCGGAGCATGAGCGGCAGTGCGAGCGAAAACGGCTCGGTCCAGCAGGCGGGGCGCGACCACACCACCCACAGCACCACCGTCAGCACCAATATTCGGATCGGTCCGTGGCTCGGCCTCGTGAGCCTGATCGCCGTCGTCGTCGGTGCGGTGGGCACGTACTCCCTCATGGCCGACACATCGGGAAGCCCTTCGGGGCAGGGCGTTTCAGCCCCGCCACAGGGCACTTCGGGGCCGGGCGTTCCCAGTCCGAAAGCAGGTGGCGACAGCACGGGCAGCGCCCGTGTGGCCACCGCTCCCGCCGAGCAATGGCGGGGCACCCTGGTCCTGGACACCGACGGTGGTATGGAACTGGACGGCAAGCGGCCCACTTCGGTGGACACGACCGTCCTCTTGGCCAGCGGCGACATCAATCTCGGGCTGGGCGACCGGTATCTGGTCCTGGCGGGGAGCGGCGGGGCCGTGGCGCCGTGGGAGGGACAGGGAGAGTTACCGGACCAAGCGGCCTGCGCCGAGTTGGTGGACACCACCGGTTCCTCGGGTGCACCCGTGAGTGTGGGCACCGTGGTCTGCGTGCGGACGGACGGCGGACGCATCGCCCGGCTCCAGGTGGAGAAGCTGCCGGAGGCCCTCGCCTTCGCCATCCGGTTCGACGCCGTGGTCTGGGGCCTCGCGCGGTGATGACACGTACGGGATTTGCGACGTAGGGGAGGCCTTGTGGATCCGGTGGTACTGGCGGTCGCGACCGCCCTCGTGAGCGCGATGGCGACGGACGCCTGGCAGCAGGCGCGTTCCTCCACGGTCGCGCTGTGGCAGCGCGCCCATCCGGAGCACGTTCCGGCCATCGAGGATGAGCTGACCGACGTACGGGACGAGGTACTGGAAGCGCGCCGAACGCATGATGTCGCCGCCGAGGAGAGGCTGACGGGCGGCTGGCAGCTCAAGTTCCAGCGGCTGGTGCGCGATGATCCCGCCCTGGCAAGGGAGCTTCAGCGGCTCTTGGAGCAGGAGCTTGCTCCGCTCCTGCCTCCCCCTGACAGTCCGCCGCACTCCGGCGCTGTGCAGCAGACCGCCAACGCCTCGGGCCGGGCAGGCGTCATCCAGGCGGGCGGCAGTATCACCATCAACGAAGCCGCTCGGGCACAAGACCGCCGGCGCAACGGCTGGTGGCGCGGAACCGGTTCAGCCTCCTGACCGTTCAAAGGCGGGCCCTTCCGCGGGGGTGGTCGTTGAGCACGGCATGATCCTTTGGCTACTCAACAACCTCAGCACGTTCGAGCTCGGCGTGCTCCTCGTCGGCGGTGTCGTCTCCCTCGCCGCCGTCGGCAGCCTCGCCGCCCGTCGCCGCTTCCCGCACCTCGCGGGCGGGGAGCACAACGAGATGGTCGGCGTCGCCCTCGGCATGTTCGGCGCGATCTACGGGATCATCCTCGCGTTCGTCGTCGTCACGCTCTGGACGCAGCTGGAGAACACCCAGAACATCGTCGCCAACGAGGCCACCGACCTGGCCCTCGTCGTGCGCAGCGCCGAGGCCTTCCCGCCCGTCGAGCGCGCCCGCGTGGAACGGGCGGTGGGGGACTACGTCCACGCCGTCGTCGATGTCCAGTGGCCGCTGATGCGCAAGGGCAAGCCGAGCTACGAGGCGACCGCCACGCAGACGCACGCCATGTACACGGCGCTCCAGGCGTACGAGCCGGTCGGCACGCGCAGCGAGACCTTCTACGGGGAGGCCGCCACCCGCCTCAACGACGTCGCGGCGCAGCGCCGGGCGCGGGTCACGATGGCGGAAACATCCCTGCCGGTGCTGCTCCAGGTGCTGGTGTACGGGGGCGCGCTGGTGATCCTGCCGCTGACGTTCCTGTTCGGGCTGCGGAGCCTGAAGATGCAGCTGCTGTTCGTGTCGGCGGTGGCCGGGCTGATCGGTTTCAGCCTGCTGCTGGTGATGGCGCTGGACCGTCCCTTCGCGGGGGAGCTGAGCGTCAGCCCGGCGCCCTACAAGGAGGCGGCGCTGGCGCAGTTCTGGCCGGTCTCGTAGCGGCTGCGGAATCGACACGAACCACTGACCGGCCCGGAAAAACAGGTGCGGTGCGGAGGGGATGCGGCCTAGCTTGAGGCCGTGAGCAGCGACTATCCATTCGCCGACGGGTACAACCTCGTCTGGGATCTGACCGGCTTCGGCGCGGACGAGGAGATAGCGCACTCCGTCTCGCTCTCCAGAGACCAGTTCCTTGAGATCCGGCACCTGTTCGTGCTGGGCGACGACCCGTGGATGGTGGCCGGCGAGTACCACGTCGCGCCGAGCATCTGGCCGCACCTGTCGCGGACCGTCCCGGGCTTCGGATTCCAGCGTGAAGTCGACTACTTCCTCGGCGCCCGTCAGGCCTTGCCTGACGGGCGTTTTTGGCGCCCGGCGGTGGGCGTGACCGCCCCGGGACCGGTTCCGCCGCCTTGAGGCGCGCGAAGACCCTCGTCGTACCGCAGAATCACCCACCGAAGCCCGAAGCCAGGACCAGCGGAAATGAGAATCACGAATGCGTGTGGTGTTGTCGACGTACGGATCGCGCGGGGGCGTCGAACCGATAGCGGGACTCGCGGTGCGGTTGCGGGAACTCGGCGCGGAGGTGCGGGTGTGCGCGCCGCCGGACGAGGAGTTCGCGCAGCGGCTGGCCGAGGTGGGCGTGGAGACGGTGCCGACCGGCCGGCCCGTGCGCCCGCTGGTGACCACGGTGACGCCGGGGTCGGCGGTGGGACTGGCGCAGCGTGCGGCCGAGTTGATGGCCGCGCAGTTCGACACGGTCGCCGCGGCGGCCGAGGGCTGTGATGCGCTGGTGGCGACCGGCCCGTTGCCGGCCACGGCCGGCGCGCGGTCGGTGGCCGAGAAACTGGGCATCCGCTACGTGCACGTGAGCCACCAGCCGGTCAGCCTGCCGTCGCCGCACCGCCGCCCGCCCGCGCGGCGGGGCCAGCCGTTGCCACCGGACGTGACCGACAACCGGGCACTGTGGGACCTGGACGCCCAGATCGCGAACGCGATGTTCGGCGAGATGCTCAACACCCAGCGGGCGTCGTTCGGCCTGCCACCGGTGGACAACGTCCGCGACTACGCCTTCACCGACCGCCCGTGGCTGGCCGCCGACCCGACCTTGGCCCCGTGGCAGCGGCCGGCGGACCTCGACGTGGTGCAGACCGGCGCGTGGGTCCTGCCGGACGAACGCCCGCTCCCCGCCGAGTTGGTGGCGTTCCTGGACGCCGGCACGCCACCGGTGTACGTGGGCTTCGGCAGCATGCCCATGAGCGCTCCGCAGGACGTCGCCCGGGTGGCCATCGAGGCGATCCGCGCGCAGGGCCGCCGCGTGGTCGTCTCCCGTGGCTGGGCCGACCTGGCCCTGATCGACGACCAGGACGACTGCTTCCTCGTCGGCGAGGTCAACCACCAGGCACTGTTCCGCCGGATGGCCGCCGTCGTACACCACGGCGGCGCGGGCACGACGACGACCGCCACCCGGGCCGGCGCACCTCAGGTGGTGGTACCCCAGGGGGCAGACCAGCCGTACTTCGCCGGCCGGGTGGCCGACCTGGGCATCGGCGCGGCACACGACGGCCCGACCCCGACCACCGAATCCCTGTCAGCCGCCCTCACAACGGCCCTGACCCCCGAGACCCGCGCACGAGCAACCGCCGTGGCCGACACGATCCGCACCACCGACGGGGCGACGGTGGCCGCGAAACTGCTGCTTGACGCGGTCAGTTCCTAGGCGGTGACGCCGCCGAGGAAGGCGGTCCAGCTGGCGGGACCGACCGCCAGCTCGGGGCTCGCGCTGAGCTTGGAGTCGCGGATGTGGACGGTGTCGGCGCAGGCGGCGACCTCGACGCAGTCGTCGCCTTCGCTGCCGCTGTAGGTGGACTTGTGCCAGGAGAGGGCGACCTCGACGCAGCTGTCACCCTGACTGCCGCTGTAGCTGCTCTTGAACCACCGGAGCTGGGAGCTGTTCACAGGGATCCTCGCAATCGCATCAACAGGCCCACGCTGTCCGCAGGATTGAGGGCCTGGATACGAAGTTTGGCATACCGCTGGTGGAGCAGGCTTATGTCTTTCGGGTCCGTAATCACCACGCCTGACTGCTGTCCCTCGCTGTACCCCAGCCACTCGTGCTCCCATGATTCGAGGAGTTGGAAGGGGCCGTCGGTACCGGCGTGTTCCGGGCTGATCGTCGGCATGACCTGAATGTCGACGTTCGGCAGTTTCGCGCATTCCAGCAGATGGTCGATCAGTTCCCGCGTGACCTCCACGCCACCCGTCTGCCGCTCGATGACCCCCTGCTCGATGATGAAGCTGAAGGTGATGTACGGGGTCCGGTACAGCAACTTCTGCCGGTCCAGCCGGGCCGCGATCCGTGTTTCGACCTCCTCGGAGGTGGCCATCGGTGGAACGTTCGCAGCCAGCGCCCGCGCATACGCCTCCGTCTGCAACAGCCCCGGTATCGACCGGCACTCGTACGTATTGAGGGCGATCGCCCCCTCCTCCAGCTCCGCCCACCGCCGGAACCACGACGCCAGCCCGCGCTTGCGATTCAGCTGCCTCGCCGCGATCTGGATGATCCCATAGGCATCCAGCACCTGCTCGGCCTTGATGATGAACTTCTGGGACGGATGGCGGCGGCCCTGCTCGACCGACCCCACGTACTGGACGGAGTACCCGACGCGCTGGGCCAGTTGCTCCTGTGTCAGTCCGGCCCGTTTGCGACAGGCCTTCAACGTCTCGCCGAAGCTGCGTAGATTCTCATCGGGCTCGACCTCGCCGTTACCGCGGTCATCGGTACTCACCATGGCGGTCACCTCCCCACCACCATGCTCACTCACGGTTATCCTTACTGTCCAGAGAGTGAACTCGTACAGTTGGAAAGTAGCGGTCGGGATGCTGGGAACTCCCCAGCGCACACGGGAGGTTCTCCCTCATGACCGCACCTTCCGGCCCTACCCAGGCCCTCGTACGCGTGTTCACGCAGCGTTTCAGCTGCACCCGTCGCGGCGCACGCCTCGCCCGGCAGCTGGCCCTCGTCGAGCTGCACGACTGGGGCGTCCCCGAGAGCACGGCGCTCTCGGCCGACGCCGGGCTCCTCGTTGCGGAACTCGCCGCCAACGCCGTCACCCACGGGCGCGTCCTCGGGCGGGACTTCGAGCTGCGGATGACGTTGCTGGAGAGGTTCCTGCGCATCGAGGTGTCCGACGCCCGCCGGGATCGGCGTCCCGCGCTGCGCCCTCCGGAGTACCAGGCCGAGTCGGGCTACGGGCTCCGTATCGTCGATGCGCTCGCCACCGACTGGGGGGTCATGGACCGCGTGATCGGCAAAACGGTTTGGGCGGAGCTGGCCCACCGCCCCTCCCCCTGAGGCCCGCTGTCAGTCCCGGCCGCTACCTTGCGAATCAGGACTACGGAACGCAACAGCGGCAGGAGGCGGCGATGGTCGTAGAGGTGGCCTACGCGCAGGGGTGGGATCTCGCGGCCCGGGCCCTGTGGGGCCCGCTGTCCGCCGAGGCGGCGCGCGAGCGGGACGTAGCCGGGCTACCGTACGTCGCGGCGTACCGGGTGCCGGGGCGGGAGATACCGCTTGAGGTCCGGCTCGTGTCCTGGCGGGAGCACTACGTCGGCCTGTGGGTCTACGACGCCCAGGGCCGCCGTACCTACGACCTGGACATGCGGCTGCTGGACGCCCCGGGGCGGCTGCTGCGTCGGCACACCGTCGGCTGGCAATACACCGGCCCGGAGATGGCGGAGTTCGACAAGGCGTGCCCGCGGATCACCGTAGAGCTCTTCCCGGACGGGAAGGGCCGGCGGACGGAGGAGCGTCAAGGCGAGGGCGGGGGCACGTACGTCACCGTGCCCACCGTCCGCGATGACGAGCGCTGGATGGAACGGCCCGCGTTCGGGGACTGGCCCGTGCTCTCGGCCACGGTGCACGGGCTGACGGAACCGATGGAGTTCCGTGCGGCGGAGGCCGTCGCGGCCGATGCCGGGGAGGAGCCCGCCACGTGCTGGCGGGCTCCCCGCCCGGCCCGGCCGGGGCCGATCGACGCGCTGTTCCGCCCGGGTACGCGCATGTCTACCGACTACTACCCCGAGATGACCGTGGCGGAGCCGAAGCGGTGCGGCACGCTGCGGGTGCCGAGCGGGCTGCTGGCCGTCGCCGACCCCTCGGAAGATGACGGGCTGGAGATCACCATCGCGGTCCCGCCGGGGGAGTACGCACTCGAAGAGGCGCGTGTCACCTTCGGCTACGACAGCGAGTGGACCGGGGGCTGGGTGGAGCGTACGGACACCACGGCCGTCCGGCTGCGCGTGAGCGAGACCCCCGCCGCGTCCTGGGAGATGGCCATCGGCCCGGACGACGACGTACGACTCCTCGCCGAGGACGGAATATTCGGCTTCGACACCGACGGCGCGACCGGCTGCTTCGCCGATGCCGGGGCCTGGGAGCCGCTCCAGCAGCTCTTCGAGAAGGCGCTGGTCCAAGGAGACCCGGACGCCGGCGAGCACCTCACCGACTCCATGTACATCCTGCGCACCTCGGATCAGCCCTCCGGCGCCGAGCTGGTGGCCTCCGCGACCTGCGGTGACGGCACCTACCCCGTGTGGGTGGGGCGTTCGGCCGCCGGGGAGGTCGTCGGCGTGGTCGTGCTGGTGGACGGAATACCCGAGCTCGCGGCGCCCTGAGGGCCGCGAGCTCGGGTCCGGGGCGGGACTACTTCGGGACCGGCGGGAACGACGGCAGCTTGCCCGGCTCGCTCTTCTGGAAGGTGTCGGTGCCCACGCCGTCCCAGGCGACCTTCAGGCTGGTGGCGTCGACCGACTCGACCTTGCCCTTCGTGCGCTTGCCGCCGGAGGGGCACTGCAGGGTGAGGTCCTTGCCGGTCGCGGTTCCCTGGCAGGTCACACCGGTCTCGGTCTCGATCACGATGGCCACCGGGCCCTTGACCGTGAGGACGACTCCCTTGCCCGGGGTGTTCATCGAGATCCAGCCGCCCTCCAGGCTGCCGGGCTTCGCGTCGCCGCCGGTGGCTCCGGTGCTTCCGGCGGCGCCGGTGCCCGCCTGGGCGCCGGTGGGCTTCTTGTCGGTGGCGCCGTCGCTGCCGCAGCCGGTCAGGAGGAGGGCGGCCGCGACTCCGGCGGCGGCGACACAGACACGCATGTTGTTGAGCACGAGAAGTAGTCCCCCGGTGAAGGCGAGTTGATCGTCGAAGCAGGCCAAGTTACCAGGGCGACCCGCGCGCCGCCGTCAGAGGTACTGCGCGAAGTCGTCCAGCACCCGCAGGAGTTCCGGCTCCGGCCCGGAGGGGAGCTGGAGGACGACCTCCTCGATGCCGAGGTCGGCGTAGTGGGCGAGCTTGCCCGGGGTGGGCCGCACCGCGTACGGGACCACCTGGAGCGACTTCGGATCGCGGCCCGCCGTCTCCCACACCTCGCGCAGCACCGGGAGGGACTCGGTCAGGCCGCCCCCGCCGATGGGGAGCCAGCCGTCGCCGTAGTCGGCGATCGCGGCGAACAGCTTCGGGCCGGCCGCGCCGCCGAGCAGCGTGCGCGGGCCGTACAGCGGTTGGCCGGGGCCGAGTTCGCGCGGGGCCTGAACCGGCTTGGGGTACGCCGCGCTCGCCTGGACGGAGGAGTACTGGCCCACGTACGCCGTGGGCTCGGGGGCCCACAGCGCGCGCATCAGCGCCATCCGGTCCCGGACCAGTTCGCGGCGGGTGCGCCAGTCGACGCCGTGATCGGCGGCCTCCTCGACGTTCCAGCCGTAGCCGACGCCGAGGGTGAAGCGGCCGCCGGAGAGGTGGTCCAGCGTGGCGACCTGCTTCGCGAGGCCGATCGGGTCGTGCTGGGCCACCAGGGTGATGCCGGTGCCGAGATGCAGCCGCTCGGTCACGGCGGCGGCCTGCCCGAGGGTGACGAAGGGGTCGAGGGTGCGCCCGTACATGTCCGGGAGCTCCCCGCCCATGGGCGCTTCGGTGTCGCGGGTGACGGGGATGTGGGTGTGTTCCGGGAGGTAGAGGCCGGAGAAACCGCGCTCTTCGAGTGTGCGGGCGAGACTGGTGGGGGAGATGGTGCGATCGGTGAGGAAGATGGTCGTGGCGATCCGCATGGGTGATGGCACCTCCGAGACGTGAGGCGGCCAACGTACGGCGTTCCGCGCGAACGCGGCAGGGGGCGAGTGGGGCAGTGGTGGACATGGGCGGCTGGACGGACGCGAAGACGATCACGGTGCCGGAGCGGCTGCGCGGGTATCCGGGTGTCGCGTTCGGGGGCTATGTGGCGGGAGTCCTGGCCGGTCGGGTGACCGGCCGGGTGGCCGGCGGGGTGGCCGGTGGCATGGCCGAGGGAGCCGTAGGGGTGCCCGGCCGGGTGGCCGAAGGGGCCGTACCGGTGCCTGGTCGGATGGCCGAGGAGGCCCTACAGGTGCCCGGTCGGGTGGCCGAGGGGGCCGTACGGGTGGACTTCCGGCGGCCCGTGCCGACCGCGACGGCGGTGACGTTCGCCGAGACCCCGGAAGGCGGCAGCGCGCTGATGGACGGCGAGCTGCTCCTGGCCGCCGCGCTCCCGGCCGTGTGGGAGGCCGGGGAACTCCCCGCGGTCCCGTCCTGGGAGGAGGCGACGGTGGCGGCCGAGGCGTACCGGGCGGCTCCGCCGGAGGGGCAGGTCGACTGTTTCGGGTGCGGGCTGCACCGCACCCCGGACACCGGGCTGCGCCTGCACTGCGGCCGGGTGGCCGGGCGGGACGTGGTCGCCACCGCGTGGACCCCGGGACCCGAACTCGGCACGCCGGCGGGACTGTTGCCGTACGAGCTGGTGTGGGGCGCGTTGGACTGCCCGGGGAACGCGGCCGGGCGGCTGCTCGACGGCCGCCCGGCCGGAGCGGTGACCGCCGCGCTGACGGGGCGGCTGCTGCGGCCGGTACCGGTGGGCGCGGGCCTGGTCTCGTACGCCTGGATGCGGGAGAGCGCCCCGCGCAAGTACAGGGTGGGCACGGCCCTGGCCACGGCGGCCGGGGAACTGTGCGCGGTGGGCGAGGCGCTGTGGGTGGTCCCCCGGGCCGCCTGACGAATCCGGCCGCGCCGGCGCGTGAGGCGCCGGGCGGGGCGGAGCCCCGGGGCGCGGCGCGGTGGCGCAGGGCACGGCGTCTCGGGGCGCGGTGCGGGGCGGTGCCGCCGCGACCGCGCTGCGGTCCCGCGACCCCGGCCGGAGGCGCGCGGGTCTGGCGGCTCCGGCCGGGCCGAGTGAGGCGCCTGGTTCGGGGCGGAGCCCCGGGGCGTGGGGCGGTGCCGCCGCGACCGCGCTGCGGCCCCGCGAACACGGCCGGAGGCGTGCGGCCTGACGGATCCGGCCGTGCCGGCATATCCGGCCGTGCCGGGTGAGGCGCCGGGTTCGGGGCGGAGCCCGGGGGCGGGGGGCCGGACTGCCCGGGAAACGCGGCCGGGCGGCTGCTCGACGGCCGCCCCGGCCGGGGCGGTGACCGCCGCGCTCACGGGGCGGCTGCTGCGGCCGGTACCGGTGGGCGCGGGCCAGTGAGGCGCCGGGTGCGGGGCGGAGCCGGCGGAGGTGCCGGTGCACGTCGGGGCGGCGGTGGGCTTGGCGGTGGCGCCGTCGCTGCCGCTGGCGGAGCCCCGGGGTGCGGGGCGGTGGCGACGCCGACCGCGCTGCGGCCACGCGAACACCGCCGGAGGCGACCGGCGTTAGCCCCGAGGGTAGCGGGACAGCCAGCCCGGGGCCGAGATCGCCGGGCTGTGCAGGGCCGGGCCCTGGGTCATCTCCAGGGCGAAGTCGTCGGCCAGTTCCAGGATCGCGGCGCGGCCTTCGAGGTCGGCGAGCCAGGCGGGCGGCAGGGCGGTCTCGCCGTGGAGGGCGCCGAGCAGGGCCCCGCACAGCGCGCCGGTCGCGGTGGAGTCGCCGCCGTGGTTCACGGCGAGGCGCAGTCCGTGCGGGACGTCCTCGGCGACCAGGGCGCAGTAGACGGCGACGGCGAGGGTGTCCTCGGCGTCGCGGCCGTCGCCGGGGGAGAGGGACTCCACGACGTTGGGGCCGGGGGCGGCGCCGGTCACGGCGGTGACCGCGCGCTGGAGGGCGTCCGTGACGGGCTGGTGGGCGGGCCGGGTGCTCAGCAGGCTCAGGGCGCGCTGGACCGAGGCGTGCAGGGGCTCGCCCCGGGTCAGGCCGTGGACGATCACGGCGAAGGCCCCGGCGGAGAGGTACGCGGTGGGGCGGCCGTGGCTCTGGGCGGCGCACTCCACGGCGAGCTGGAGGACGAGGGCGGGATCCCAGCCGACCAGCAGCCCGAAGGGGGCCGAGCGGGTGGTGGCCGCGGCGTCGCGGGCGGTGGGGTTCTTCGGCTGGTCGAGGGTGCCGAGGACGTCGTCGGCGAAGCCGGTCATACAGGCCGGGGCGGGGCCGCGGCGGGCGTAGAGCCACTCCTCCTGGGCCAGCCAGCCGTTGTCCTCGCGCCGCTCGTCGGGGCCCCAGTCGTGCTGGGTCGCGGCCCAGCGGCGGTAGGCGCGGTGGACGTCGGTGGGCGGGTGCCAGGCGCCGGTGTCCCGGCGCACGTGGGCCCGTATCAGGCCGTCGACCGTGAAGAGGGTGAGCTGGGTGGAGGCGGTGACGGCGCCCCGGCGGCCGTAGGCGGGGGCGAGTCCGGCCAGGCCCTCCGGGCCGTGGGTCTCACGGATGCCGTGGAGGGAGAGGCCGGCGACGGGAGCGCCGAGGGCGTCGCCGATGGCGGAGCCGAGGAGGGTGCCGCGCACGCGGCTGCGGAAGTCCTGCTGCTCGGTGCGGCCCCACAGGGCGGTGGCAGTGGCGGTCATTCCCGACGGGGTCGCGGTCGCAGCCGCGGTTGCGGTCAGGACCGCAGTCGCAACCGATGCCGTGGCCCCCGCCGCTGCCGTTTCCTTGGCGGCCGTCGCCGCTGTCGTCGTGTCCATGCCGTATCCCCCCGCTGGCTCTGGCGCGCACTGTAATGGACATGTCCGGTCGTATCCGGAAGGGGAGCGCCACGGTGCGTGTAACTGACCGGAGAACGGCCGGAATGCGAACACTTTCAGCCGTGCCCGAGCCCGAGCCCGGCCGGACCGACCCGGCCGGGCTCACGCCATGCCTGTCCCTCAGTCCAGCACCGGCAGGAGCTCCGGCAGGTGGCCGTCCGAGGCGCGGGCCGCCTGTCGGCGCTCCTCGGACACCTCCCCGTACAGCGTCGTGCGGGGCTTCGCCGGCCGCCCCGCCGCCTCCGCGACCGCGACCAGGTCCCGTACGGACTTGTACGAGCCGTAACTCGACCCCGCCATCCGGGAGATGGTCTCCTCCATCAGCGTCCCGCCGAGGTCGTTCGCCCCCGAGCGCAGCATCTCGGCCGCGCCCTCCGCGCCCAGCTTCACCCAGCTCGTCTGGATGTTGGTGATGTGCGGGTGCAGCAGGATCCGGGCCATCGCCGTCACCGCCCGGTTGTCACGGACCGTCGGTCCCGGGCGGGCGATGCCCGCCAGGTACACGGGGGCGTTGGTGTGGATGAACGGGAGCGTCACGAACTCCGTGAAGCCGCCCGTCTGTTGCTGGATGCGGGCCAGGGTGCGGAAGTGGCCGAGCCAGTGCCGCGGCTGGTCCACGTGCCCGTACATCATGGTGGAGGAGGAGCGGATCCCGAGCTCGTGCGCCGTGGTGACCACGTCGATCCAGTCCGCCGTCGGCAGCTTGCCCTTGGTGAGCACCCAGCGCACCTCGTCGTCCAGGATCTCCGCCGCCGTCCCCGGGATGGAGTCCAGCCCCGCCTCCTTGGCCGCCGTCAGCCAGTCCCGTACCGACATCCCGGTACGGGTCGCGCCGTTGACGACCTCCATCGGCGAGAAGGCGTGCACGTGCATGCCGGGGACCCGCTTCTTCACCGCGCGCGCGATGTCGAAGTACGCCGTCCCGGGCAGGTCCGGGTGGATGCCGCCCTGCATGCAGACCTCGACCGCGCCCACGTCCCAGGCCTGGGCCGCGCGGTCGGCGACCTGGTCGAGGGAGAGGGTGTACGCGTCGGCGTCCGTACGGCGCTGCGCGAAGGCGCAGAACCGGCAGCCGGTGTAGCAGACGTTGGTGAAGTTGATGTTCCGCGTCACGATGTACGTGACCTCGTCGCCCACCACCGACTTGCGCAGGTCGTCCGCGATCCGGCACAGCGCGTCCAGCGCCGGGCCGTCCGCGTGCAGCAGGGCCAGGGCCTGGTCGTCGGTGAGCTTCGTCGGGTCGTCGGCGGCCTGCGCGAGGGCCGCCCGTATGTCGGTGTCGACGCGCTCGGGCACCATCCCGGGGGCCGCCGCCTCGCGCAGGGCCTCCCAGTCGCCGTAGACGTGGTCGAAGTCCTCGCGCCGGTCACCCGTACGGCCCTCGGTGTCGATGGCGGTGTGCAGGTCGGTGCGCCCGGTGGCGGCGAACGCCTCCTCCGGCTCCTGCCACGGGTGGCCCTCGACCGTCGCCGCCTCGTTGGCGAGCCCGGTCTCCGGGTCGGCGAGCGCCCGTACGTGGGGCAGCAGCCGGGGGTCCAGCCACGGCTCGCCGCGCTGGACGAACTCCGGGTACACGCAGAGCCGTTCGCGCAGCTCGAAGCCGGCGGCCCGGGACTGCTCGGCCAGCAGGTCGATCTGGGGCCAGGGGCGCTCGGGGTTCACGTGGTCGGGGGTCAGTGGGGAGACGCCGCCCCAGTCGTCGATGCCGGCGCGGATCAGCCGCGCGTACTCCCCGTCGACCAGGTTGGGCGGGGCCTGCAGGCAGCCCGAGGGGCCCATGATGTGCCGGGCGACGGCGATGGTGGCGACGAGGTCGTCCAGCTCGGCGTCCGGCATGCCGCGCATCGCCGTGTCCGGCTTGGCGCGGAAGTTCTGGATGATCAGCTCCTGGATGCCGTGGTAGGAGCGGGCCGTGCGGCGCAGCGCGAAGAGGGACTCGGCGCGCTCCTCGTACGTCTCGCCGATGCCGATGAGCAGGCCGGAGGTGAAGGGGACGGAGGAGCGCCCGGCGTCCTCCAGGACGCGCAGGCGGACGGCCGGCTCCTTGTCGGGGGAGCCGTGGTGCGGGCCGCCGGGCTCGGACCACAGGCGGGTCGCCGTGGTCTCCAGCATCATGCCCATGGACGGGGCGACCGGCTTGAGCCGCTGGAAGTCGGCCCAGGACATGACGCCCGGGTTGAGGTGGGGGAGGAGGCCGGTCTCCTCCAGGATCCGGATGGAGATGGCCCGCACGTAGGAGATCGTGTCGTCGTAGCCCTCGGCCTCCAGCCACTCGCGCGCCTCGGGCCAGCGGTCCTCGGGCTTGTCGCCGAGGGTGATGAGCGCTTCCTTGCAGCCCAGGGCGGCGCCGCGGCGGGCGATGTCGAGGACCTCGTCCGGGGACATGTACATCCCGTGGCCGGCGCGGCGAAGCTTGCCGGGGACGGTGGCGAAGGTGCAGTAGTGGCATTTGTCGCGGCACAGCCGGGTGAGCGGGATGAACACGCTCTTCGAGTACGTGATGACGCCGGGGCGCCCGGCGGCGGCGAGGCCGGCGTCGCGCACCCGGGCGGCGGAGGCGGCGAGGTCTTCGAGGTCCTCGCCGCGTGCCTGGAGGAGTACGGCTGCCTCGGTCGCGTCGAGCGCGACGCCGTCACGGGCACGGCGGAGCGCGCGGCGCATCGCGTTGTCGGTCGGGGCGGCACCGGAGGGCGGAGGGGTCATGGGCCGAGCATACGATCCTGTGGTACGGGCACGGGGACGCTCACCGCATCAGCTCACCGGCGTTGACCAGCAGGGACTGGCCGGTTATCGCCCGCGCCCGGTCGGAGGCGAGGAAGACGGCGGCGTCGGCGACGTCCCCGTCGGTGGCGAGATCCGGCAGCGCCATGCGCTCGGTGAGGCGGGCGCGCACCTCGGCCTCGGGGACGCCCTCGGAGTGGGCGGTGAAGGTGACGAACGCCTGGACGGGAGGACCCCACATCCAGCCCGGGAGCACGGTGTTGACGCGGATCCGGTGGGGGCCGAGCTCGCGGGCCATGGAGTACATGGCCGAGGTCAGCGCCCCCTTGGAGGCGGCGTACGCCGCCTGCTGGACCTGGGAGGGGGACGCGACGGCGGACTGGGTGCCGATGATGACGACGGACCCGCCGGTGCGGTTGGCCTTCAGGGCGGGCAGGCAGGCCCGGGTCATCCGGAGCGTGCCGAGCAGGTTCACATCGATGATCTGCTGCCAGGTGCCGAAGTCGGCGTCTTCGAGCCCGCCGAAGTAGGAGTCCCAGGCGGCGACGTGCACGACGGCATCGACCCCGCCGAAGCGCGCCTGCGCGAGGGCGACGAGGGCCTCGCACTGCGCCTCGTCGGTGATGTCGGTGGGCCGGTGGGCGGTGTGGGCCCCGTCGGGGTCGATCTCGGCGGCGGCCTTGGCCAGATTCGCCTCGGTCCGCGCCCCGAGCACGGCATTCCCGCCGTCCCGCACCACGGCTGCGGCAACCTGATGCCCAAGCCCGGCCCCGACGCCGGAGACGACGACGGTCTTGCCTCGAAGAAGCGGCGTCGGCGTCGGCGTCGGCGGCGTCATGGCAAGGGCCTCCTGGGGGCGCACGGGACGGGGCGGGGCGGGGGCGGGGCGGGGCGGAACCTGACGGTGTGTCAGAGTAGGCGGTGGGGGCGGAGGAGGGAAGGGCGGGGCGGGGGCGGGGGCGGGGGCGTCGGGTTGAGCGCGGCGGGCTTCGACGGCGGGGCGGGGTTGGGGGGGCGGAGGCCCCGCCCAGGCGAAGCCCCTCACCCCTCACCCCTCCCCCCGCACCCCCCGCCCCAGCCGGCTGAGTCCCTCGGCGATCTCGGCCGGGGTGTGGGTGGTGAACGACAGGCGCAGCGTGCGGGGGTCCGGGGGGCCCGTGAAGAAGGGGGCGCCCGGGACGTACGCCACGTCGTGGGCGAGCGCCGACTTCAGGAGGGCCGTCGCGTCGTGGCCCTCCGGGAGGCGGGCCCAGACGAACATGCCGCCCTCGGGGCGGTTCCAGGCCGACCCCGCCGGGAGCGCCGCGCCCAGGCCCGAGAGCAGGGCGTCGCGCCGTGCGCGGTACGCCTCGCGGACCATCGCGATGTGGGCGTCCAGGTCCGTCTCCGCCAGGTAGTGCGCCGCCGCCAGCTGGTCCACCGTCGAGGTGTGCAGGTCCGCCGCCTGCTTCGCCACCGCCGCCGCCCGCCGCAGTGCCTGGGGGGCACGGAGCCAGCCCAGTCGCAGGCCCGGCGCCAGGACCTTCGAGAAGCTGCCGAGCAGGGCCGTACGGTCCTCCGCCCCCGGGTGCGCCGCGAGCCACGGCACGTCGGGCCCCTCGTAGCGGAGTTCCCCGTACGGGTCGTCCTCCAGCAGCCACAGCCCCAGCCGTGCGGCGATCCGCGCGACCTCCGCCCGGCGGGGGGCCGGCAGGGTGCGGCCGGTCGGGTTCTGGAAGGTGGGCACGGTGTAGAGGAGCTTCGGCCGCTCCCGGGCGACGATCTCCGACAGGGCGTCCGGGAGGATGCCCTCCTCGTCGCAGGGGACGGGTATCACACGGGCCCCCGCCAGGCGGAAGCACTGGAGGGCCGCCAGGTACGTCGGGTTCTCGACCAGGACGGCGTCACCCGGCTCGACCAGTGCCGCGGCGATGAGGCCGAGGGCCTGCTGGGAGCCGGTGGTCACCACGATCTCGTCCGCGCGCGTCGGCAGCCCCCGCCCGCTCAGCCGCCGCGCCACGGCCGCCCGCAGCTCCGGGACGCCCTCGGTGGTCGAGTACTGCAGTGCCCGGCGGGCCGAGTGCGTGAACGCGGCGTCGTACGCGGCGCGCAGCCCCGCCGTGTCGAAGAGCTCCGGCGCCGGGAGGCCGCCGGCGAAGGAGATCATCCCGGGGCGTTCGGTGACCGCGAGGATCTCGCGTACGGCCGAACCTCCCACCGAGGTCGCGCGGGTGGCGAACAGGGGCGGCTGCGCGGGCGGCATGACGACTCCTTCGTTTCCTTCGTTCCGTTCCTTCGGTGGCGAAAAACAGTCGCAGCCTAGCGCCGAAAGATGCAGACGGCACCTACCTGTCCGCCAAGTGATACGGAAACGAACTGCGGCCCGCGCCCACCGAATTGGCGGGCGCGGGCCGCGTGGCGCGCGTCGCGTGCCGCAGGCCGCGCGCGTTGTGCTCCGTACCGCTAGAAGGCGCCGTTCAGGTAGTACCAGTCGCCGTCGTCCTGCCTGCGGTCCTCCAGGTATCCGTTGCCCTGGCCCGCGTACTTCAGCAGCCAGCCCGGGTGGCCCGATACCGACCAGCCGTCGGCCGTGTACTTGTCGTTCGTGACCGTCGCGAGGTCGTTGATGCCGTCGCCCGAGTAGTCGCCGACCGCCATGAAGTCCTCCATGACGTTCCAGCCGCTGCGGCCCATGAGCACACGGTCGCCGACGCCGCCGCGCACGCCCGGGTAGAGCCAGAGCTTCCCGGTCGAGGCCTCGCGCGCGAGCAGATCGGGGCGCCCGTCGCCGTTCATGTCGCCCGCGCCGACGAGGGCGTTCATCGCGCCCCAGCCGCTGCGGCCGATCAGGATCCGGTCGGCCAGGCCGCCCGAGGCGGTGCCCGGGTAGAGCCACAGCTTGCCGGTCGAGGTCTCGCGGGCGACCAGGTCGCCGCGGCCGTCGCCCGTGAGGTCGCCGAACGCGGTGATCAGCGACATCCCGTTCCAGCCGCTGCGGCCGATGAGCACGCGGTCGCTCAGCCAGCCGTCGCCCTCGCCCGGGTACAGCCACAGCTTGCCGGTGGACGCCTCGCGCGCGAGGAGGTCCTCGTTGCCGTCCCTGTTGAAGTCGCCGTGCCGGGTCAGGGCGCTCATGGCGTTCCAGCCGGTGCCGACCTTCTTGCCCGTGCCGTCGCCGGGCAGGAACCAGAGGCGGCCGACCTTGTCGCGGACGAGGACGTCGGCGCGCCGGTCGTTGTTGAGGTCGCCGAAGCCGGCCTTGGCCGGCGACACCTCGGAACGCCAGTCCGGGTAGGCGTTGAGGCCGCACTCGCGCTCGGTGAGGACGAACTTGATCGAGCTCGTATCGGCTTCGGCGGGGCCCGAAGAACCGCCGCCGGCCTGGTCCGGGTTGTCCGACCAGTAGGTGCCGAACTTGTAGTTCGGCTCCGAGTAGAGGCAGGCGATCTTGTTGGTGCGGTTGATCGTGGCCCACATCTTGTTGTCGAACGCGCCGAGAGTCGGCTGGTCCGTGTTGACCTTGAGCATGGGCCCGGTGGCGTCCTCGTTCGTCCAGGCGCAGAAATAGCCGGCCGGGCAGTTCGAGTAATTGGGCTCCGCGGCCCGGGCCGGCGCCGCGGTGGCGGCGGCCAGGCCGAGGCCGGTCATCGCGAGGCCGAGCCCGGCGGTCAGCCCGCGAAGAATTGCTGTGCGCATCAAGCGCTTCCCCCCTGAATGTGATGTGGAGGCACCCTAGCGCCGGGTTCCGAGGGGCGAGAAGGAGGGGCCGCCCCTCCCGCCCCCTCCGCGCCCCTCCCCAACTGACGCCGCATCAGCTAGACCGGTCCCATGGCGACAGAAGAGCAGAACACCCGTGTCGAGGCGTACGCCGAGCTCGCGGCCGTGGGGCCGTACGGGGTCAGGCCCGGCCATGCGCTGATCACCATGGTCGAACCCCACCCGGGCCACGAATACGCGTACAACCGCTGGTACGAGGACGACCACTACTACGCCGGGGCGATGGCCATGCCCTGGATGTACGCCGGCCGCCGCTGGGTGGCCACCCGGGAGCTCCAGGAGCTGCGCTACCCGGAGAAGTCGGCGGTCGCGCAGCCGGTCACCGCCGGGTGCTACCTCTCCACGTACTGGGTGACCGAGGGCCGCTACGACGAGCACATGAAGTGGACCGTCGGGATCAACAAGCGGCTGAACCGCGACGGACGCGTCTACCAGGACCGTACGCACGTCTTCACGGCCTTCCAGGACCACGTGGCGACGGTCTACCGCGACGGGGCCGCCGGTCCGCGGGACTTCCACGCCCTGGATCACCCGTACGAGGGGCTGGTCCTCCAGGTCGTCGATGCCGACGGGCCCGAGCAGCGGGCGGAGCTGCTGGACCGGCTGCGCTCGCGCGCGCTGCCGAAGCGCCTGGCGGGCTCTCCCGCGGCGATGGTGACGGTGTTCCGGCCGACGCCGCTGCCCGGCGACAGGATGACCTACGTGAAGCAGGTCGAGGGGGTGGACACCCGGCTGACCCTGCTGTGGTTCCTGGAGGCCGACCCCCGCGCGTGCTGGGACCGCTTCGAGGGGCTGGACACGGAGGTGGCCGGGGCCGGGCTGGGGCGGGTGGAGCTGGTGGCGCCGTTCGTACCGACGGTTCCGGGGACGGACCGGTACGTGGACCGGCTGCGGCGGTAGCCGGGGGCGGCGGCAGCGGCAGCGGTAGCTCAGGCGGCCCCGGCAGCCCAGGCGGCCGCGGAACATGGCCGAGCCCCCTCGGCCAGGACGGCGGGCCGGACGAGAGGGCTCCAGTCAGTACTGCTGATGGCGCTGATCGTGCGTAGGGCGGTGGCTGGGACGTTGTTCGCCCGGATCTTCAGGCGAGACGTCCCAGCCGGCCCTCGGTGACGGCGGTGGCGAACGAGGTCCAGGAGCCCGGCGCGAAGGTGAGGGACGGGCCGTCCTGCACCTTCGAGTCGCGCACCGCGATCGCCTCCGTGACGGGGGACTTGACCTCGACGCAGGCGCCGTTCGCGGAGTAGGAGGACTTGGTCCAGTTTTCCGTGGCGCCCTGACGAATAGCCATGTTTCTCTCCGGTTCAGCGAGTAGTTCCGGTGACGTGTCGGCCGTATCTCCGACCGACGTGATCGACGCTACCCGCAGCACTCGACGGGCGAAGGGGGCGTTCACCCGACCGAGTGGCATATTCCATTCAAGCCTTCGTGGCCGGGGAGTGACGGTGTACCGTACCGGCTCCCCTCGTCAAAGCCCCGCCCCACTGGGGTCGCTACCTCCGGATTTACTACCCCTTGCCCGCATAGTGGTCGATGATTCCCGAGATGAACTGCTGGGTCTGGTCGACATTGAGGGCCTGCGCGCGCAGATGCTCGTACATCACGCTGTACTTCTGAACGTCGTTGGCCTTCTCCAGGTACAAATCGCTCGTCACGCCCTCGATGTAGACGACGGTCGAGTCCGAAGCGTCCGGGAATTCCAGAATCGCGTACTGGCCGTTCACGCCCGGATGCGCGCCCATCGTGAAGGGCATCACCTGCACCGTGACGTGCGGCTGCTCCGACTGCTCTATCAAGTACTCCAGCTGCCGGATCATCAGCTGGGTGTCGCCCACGTACCGGCGCAGCGCCGCCTCGTCGATGACCGCCCACAGGCGCAGCGGCCCGAGCTCCGGGTTGTTGTTGTCGGTCTCGGAGAGCCGCTTCTGGCGGGCCATGCGGACCTGGACGCGCTTGTCCACGTCGGCCGGGGCGGTCTCGGGCCACGCGCCGCGGACCAGGGCATGGGCGTACTCCGGGGTCTGGAGCAGCCCGGGGATCACCAGGGGCTCGTACGTACGCAGGCTGGCGGCGTCCGTCTCCAGTCCGATGTACACGCTGTACGGGATGTCGCCGAAGGCGTGCCACCAGCCCTGCTGGCGGGAGTCCTTGGCCATCTGCATGAGGGAGTCGACGAGCCTGCGGTCCTCGACCTCGTACACGTCGCACAGATCGCGGACGTCGCGCTGGCTGATGGAACGGCGGCCGTTCTCAAGTCGGCTGATCTTCGACTGGGAGACGAGGAGGCGCTCGGCGACCTGCTCGGCCGTCATGCCCTTGTCTTCGCGGAGCTTGCGCAACTCCATGCCCAGTCGGCGGCGTCGGACGGTGGGATTGACATTGGACGCCACTTGAACGGCACCTCCGCCTTCTTCTTCTGGTTCTGTCGGTTCTGTCTCGCTGTGTGTGTCTGACGTTCAGCAGACTGCCACCGAAGGGCGCGGCGCCGCCGGAGAACGGCCGGGAAAAGCAGACGCGCGGGGCGGCGGGACCGGTGTGACCGGCCTCGCCACCCCGCGCGCTGGCGTCTCCGGAACCGGGTCTTTGGGGGACGTCGGTCGCGGTGACGGCGTTGCGGTGGTGCTGGTGTCGCCGTGCGCCTGCCGTGGGTCAAGGGGTGTGGCAGGCGGTGTGGCGGGTGGTACGGGTACTGCTGTTCGGGTGGTGCCGACTGGCCGGCGAGTGGATTGGTGCGCGGCTCAGCGCGTGACTCAGTGCGTGGATCAGTGTGCCGCCGCGCGGGCCATCGCACCCGTCCGGCGCGGCTGCAGCGGAACACCGCTCGCCGTGGCCCGGGCGGCCGACGGTGCCGGTGCGCGGTCGCGGCGTGGCTGTGCCGCCACACCGTTCTGGACGTCCATGACGGCATGCGCCACGAGACCGCCCATCGGGTCGTGCCGGATCAGGTCCCGCAGCCGGGACCTGGACGACCGCCCCTCGTTGCCGGGGTACAGGTGCTTGCCGAGTCCGACCGCGTGGGCCAGTGCGGCAAGCGCCGCGGTCCGCGGGTCCGGCGGTACGCCGGTGCGGATCGCAGTGTCGAGCCGGGCTCGGATCTCCCGGCTGATCTCCGTGTCCGTCGCCTGGTAGCGAGTTGTCGGCAACACTCCGCACATCTGTCCCGCGACGGCATGCACCATGCCGCAACGCTCCAGATGAGCGAGGTAAATCTGACGGAGCCCCAGCCGGGGTCCGCCTATCCAGTGGACGGCCCGCACCGGGCTGCCGCGTCTGCGCAGCAGTTCCAGTGCGGAGTCCAAAGTCGGATCTCCTGTCGGCCGTGGCATCACCACGGCGATACGATCCCCATCAGGGGCTATCCGTCCCGCCAGAGCCAGCTCCACTAGCTGTGCCCCGGCCAGGCCGAGGTCGAGCGACTGCGGCTGCGCCGTGGTTCCCGTGGTCGGGTCCAAGGCGAGCAGCAGAAGCTCCTCCGGAATTGTTCTGCGGCTCCTGCCCATCCATGCCTCCCCGCGTGGATGAGTGACAGGGTGACGCCTCTCACATTCATCTGTCGAGAGCGCCTGGACGCTTTGTGGGGGAACCATCAGCTATGTCGTTCTCGTCTAGCGGGTGGGCGATGCCCCCTAGACGGGACACTGTTAGACGGTTCGGACAGCAGCCGGACGGCGATCGAGGAGGAACTGGTGGCGGGCGAGTCCCCCGACAAGTCGGTAGATGAAGGTGCGGTGGGGGACGGGCGCGACCCGAGGCTGTCGGTGTTCCGGCCGCGGGATCCCGAACCGGAGTCGGAGGCCGGTGACCCGTTGCGGGAGGCGGTGGCGGCGTGGGTCGCGTCGTCCTCCGATGACGCGGATGACGCCGACGGCGCGGGTGACGCGGATGACGGTGACGGCTCCGACGGCTCCGACGGTTCCGATGACGCGGGGGCCGATGAGGCGGCGGCGGACAGCGAGCGCACGGCCGTGTTCCGCGCCGTGAAGCCGGCCGACAAGCCAGCCGTCAAGGCGGAGGCCGACAAGCCGGCGGAGTCCGACCAAAAGCCGGCAGAGCGGGATTCCGCTTCCCCTTCCGCGAAGGCGGGTTCGGCTGCTGCCGACGCGCCGGTGGCGGACAGTGAGCGTACGGCCGTGTTCCGCGCCGTGAAGCCGACCGCCAAGCCGGACGAGACGAAGCCGTCGGAATCCGCCAAGCCGGGTACCGCCGCCAAGCCGGACGCCGATCAGCGGACGACTGCGTTCGGTGTTGTGAAGCCGGGTTCCGCTTCTGCTGATGAGCCGTCGGACAGTGAGCGTACGGCGGTGTTCCGTGCGGTGAAGCCGGCCGCCAAGCCGGGCGAGACGAAGCCGTCGGAATCCGCCAAGCCGGGTACCGCCGCCAAGCCGGACGCCGATCAGCGGACGACTGCGTTCG
>NZ_JALGRF010000005.1:125622-293300 GCF_022815725.1 Streptomyces sp. APSN-46.1 | reverse complement strand
TCTGCTGATGAGCCGTCGGACAGTGAGCGTACGGCGGTGTTCCGTGCGGTGAAGCCGGCCGCCAAGCCGGGCGAGACAAACCCGCCGGAATCCGCCAAGCCGGGCACCGCCGCCAAGCCGGACGCCGATCAGCGGACCACCGCCTTCGGTGTCGTGAAGCCGGCCCCCGCCAAGCCCGCCGCGGCCAAGCCTGCCCCCGCCAAGCCGGCTGACGCCGACAAGCGCCCCGGTTCCCGCCCCGCAGGGACCGGCCCCGCAGGGAACGGCAGCACCTTCGTGCCGCTGCGCGGCGAGGGCGCGGCCGGGCCGAAGCCCCCCGTCCCGGCGGCGCCCAGGCCGACTCCGGAGGCGAAGCCCCGGGTGTCGCTGGAGCCCAGCGAGCGGACCACGCAGCAGCCGATGCCGCCGATGCCGCCGCTCGACATGCTCGCGGACCTGACGAACAACCCGCCCCCGCCGCCGAGCCCCCTGCGGACCGCCGTCCGGCGTTTCAAGATCTACGCCCCGATCGTCGTCCTCCTGGCCGTCATCCTCTCCGTCGTACAGCTGGTCCGCCCGCTGCCCGAGCCGACGCTCGCCATGACCGCGAAGGACTCGTACACCTTCGACGGCGGCGCCCCGGCCCTGCCGTGGCCGAAGGAGGGCCAGGCCTTCATGGCCGCGGCCGGCCTCGGCACCGTCGGCACCTTCGGCGAGCAGAAGCCCGTCGCGATCGGCAGTGTCGCCAAGGCGATGACGGCGTACGTGATCCTCAAGGGCCACCCCCTCAAGAAGGGGGAAAAGGGCGCGATGATCGACATCGACAAGACCGCGGTCGAGGACGGCAAGAAGGAGTCCGAGGGCGAGTCGACGGTCAACACGCTCAAGCAGGGCGAGCAGATCTCCGAGTACGACGCCCTCGCCGCGATCATGATCCCCTCCGCCAACAACGTGGCGCGGCTCCTCGCGCGCTGGGACAGCGGCGGTGACCAGGAGGCGTTCGTCAAGAAGATGAACGACACCGCCAAGGAACTCGGCATGACCAACACCACGTACACGGACCCCTCGGGTCTGGACGCGACGACGGTCAGCACCGCCGAGGACCAGGTCAAGCTCGGTCTCAAGATCGTCGAGATGCCGGAGCTGATCGCGATCACCCGGCTGCCGAGCTGGACCGACCAGTCGGGCAAGTCGTGGCGGAACTACAACGACCTCATCCCGTTCAACGGTTCGCTCGGCATCAAGACCGGCTCCACCACGAAGGCCGGCGGAAACCTGCTCTTCGCGGCGGAGAAGAAGGTCGGCAAGACCAATCAGCTGATCGTCGGCGCGGTGCTCGGGCAGCACGGCGTGCCGATCCTGGGGACGGCCATCTCGGCCAGCAAGGACATCATGCTGGCCACCCAGAAGGCGCTGACGAACGGGCCCGTGGTGAAGAAGGGCGATGTCGTCGGGTACGTGGACGACGGCCTCGGCGGCCACACCCCGGTCATCGCCACCGCCGACGTGGAGGCGGTCGGCTGGCCGACCCTCACCGTCGACGTCAAGCTGGGCAGCGGCGGCAACAAGCTCCCGCAGACCGCCGGGGCCGGTACCGAGGTCGGTGTGCTGACTGTCGGTGAAGGCGCCAGTCAGGTGAAGGTGCCGGTGGCGCTGCAGGGCGATCTCGCCGCGCCGGGCATCGGCAGCAAGCTGACTCGCGTCGGCTAGGGGCCGGTGCGGCCGGTGTCGGTGAGTGCGTGATCCGGCGCCCCGGGCAACCCCGGGGCGCCGGGGCGCGTCTACGGACCGGGGACCGGAGACCGAGAGTCGTACGTCGTCAGGTGTTGGGGAGTGTGCGTCGGCAGTGACCACCGCTGAGCAGCAGGGGCAGAGGCAGGGGCAGGGAGCCGGTCAGTCGGCCGAGCCCGCCGGGCCCGACGCCACCACCGGCATACGGGGCCGCGCGCGCCGCGCGCGCCGCACCCTCGGCCGCGCCCTCGGCTGGGCCCACCGGCACCCGGTGGCCGTCGCCTCCGCCGTCGCCGCGGCCCTGCACATCGCCTGGTTCTTCAGCTTCGCCAACAGCGGCGGCGACCTCGCCGCGCAGGACGCCTGGGCCGAGTTCGTCGGCCGCCACCCGGACTCCGCGTACAACCTCGCCTGGTACGGCGGCATGCACCCGGTCTCGTACAGCGTGGTCTCGCCGTACGTGATGTACATGATCGGCGTCCGCACCACGATGATGATCGCCGGCACCCTTTCGGCGGGGCTGTTCGCGCTGATCCTGACCCGCTGCCGCGGTGTCGTCCGGCAGCCGCTGTGGCCCGCCCTGGCTGGGGTGTACGGGCTGCTCTGCAACGCGCTGTCCGGCCGGGTCACCTTCGGACTCGGTGTGGTGTTCGCGCTCGGGGCGGTCGCGACCGTCTTCTGCTGGCCCCGGAAGTGGGCCGAGCGGCGCTGGGCCAAGGCCGCCGCGACGGCCCCGCTGGCGGCCCTCGCGACCGCCGCCAGTCCGGTGGCCGGGCTGTTCCTGGGGGTGATCGCGGCCGCGCTGTTCCTGAGCGGGCGGCGCCCGGGGGCGTACGCGCTGGGGCTGGCGCCGGTGGCGGTGGTCGGGCTGTCGGCCTGGCTGTTCCCCTTCTCCGGCACGCAGCCCATGAAGCTGGGCTCGGCCGCGCCGCCGTTCGCTTTCGCCCTGGCGATCCTGTTCCTGGTGCCGAAACGGTGGAAGACGGTCCGGATCGCCTCGGGCGTGTACGCCTTCGGGGTACTGCTGACCTGGCTGATCGACTCCCAGGTCGGCTCGAACGTCACCCGGATGATCATGCTGTTCGGCGGGGCGGTGGTGCTCGCGGCCGTCCCGTACGCGGTCCCGCGCTCGCGGCGCTGGTACGGGCTGGTGCTGGCCTTCGCCGGGCTGAACATCTGGATCACCGCCAACAGCATCACCGACATCGTCCGCACCACCCCGGTGGCGGCGTGGAACCGGGAGCTGGCCCCGCTCGTCGACCAGCTCCAGAAGGCGGGCGCCGACCGCGGCCGGGTCGAGGTGGTCCCGGCCAGCAGTCACCGGGAGTCCTCGGCCTTCCCCTCGTACGTGAACCTCGCGCGGGGCTGGAACCGGCAGGCCGACCTGGAGCGGAACCCGCTCTTCTACGACGACACCCTAAGCGCCGAGAACTACCGGGCGTGGCTGGAGCGCTGGGCCGTGCACTACGTGGTGCTGCCCGCGGACAAACCCGACTCGGGCGGGGAGGACGAGGCGAAGCTGGTGCGCGGGGGGCTGCCGTACCTCCAGCAGGTGTGGGGTGACAAGAACTGGCAGCTGTTCAAGGTGCACGAGCCGACGGACCTGGTGGCCGGGCCCGCGACCGTGGTGCGGGCGAGCGCCGATCAGCTGGTCATCGACGTGAAACAGGCCGGGCGGGTGCTGGTGCGGATCCCGCACTCGCCGTGGCTGGGGCTGGTGGACGGCGCGGGGAAGCCGGTGGCGCCGCCGCAGGAGAAGCCCGGGAAGCCGGCGGCGCCCGGTGCGGCGCCGAGCGCCCCCGGCACCCCGAGCCCGTCCGGGAAGCGGTACGAGAACACGGCCGGGTGCCTGTTCAAGGCGGCCCCGGACGCCGCCGGCGACGTGTGGACGGAGCTGCTGGTACCGGCCCCGGGGGAGTACCGGGTGGCGGCGAAGTACCAGCTCCCGCGGGGTACGCCCTGCCCGGAGGAGCTGATCGGGGAAACCCTGGGCCCGGCGGAGCGGCCCGCTCCGCCCCGGCCTTGATCCATCATTCTTTGCGTCCGGTCCGGGTGCGTTGGTCCGTATATCTGCATACGATCCCAGTAGTCCGATTGGGTGCTTCTTGAGGGAGTTGACGACGGGATGGGCAAAGAGCAGAAGCAGGATTTCCGGGCGGCCATCGCGAAGGCGCTGGAGTCGAACCACGCGCGACGCGGCACGCAGGCGCACGGCTTCGAGGGGCCGGTGCGGAGCAAGGTCAAGGGTGGTGCGCACACGAAGGCGGAGCTGAAGCGCTCGGGAGCCCCGCAGGGCGACCGTATCGGTGAGCGCAGCAGAGGCCTGAGCTGACCTACCTGCCCTCTGCCCTCCTGTGTACGGCACAGCCCTTCCGGCCCCGGCCGGGAGGGCCTTTTACGACTTCGCGTCATCGGCTTCGCGTTATCGGCTTCGCGCGGGAGCGTCCAGGAGGGAGGGGCGCTCATCCTCGTCGGCCTCTGAGCCCCGACCGAACGGGGCGGCCCCGCGTCGGCGGAAGAGACGGCCGGATCGCACAGAGCGTCGCGGACTACGGCTGGCACCGAGACCACCGGCCCGTGGACCGAAGTCACCTGATCCCGGCCGTGGTCACGCAAAAGGGCCAGGTCGAGAGGATCACCCCTCTGACCCGGCCCTTGCCCATGTGCCCCCGGCAGGATTCGAACCTGCGACACCCGCTTTAGGAGAGCGGTGCTCTATCCCCTGAGCTACGAAGGCGGGGCCTTGCGTGAAACGTGGCTGAATACTCTGCGTGAGTCTCCGGCTCGCCTGGGCAAGGTCCTGGGCTACCACGAGGGCAGCCCAGGGACAGGGTAGCGGATCAGAGCGGGGCTCCGCGGCTCAGTTCTTGGGGGGCCGGGCGCCGTCTTCCGCGGACTCGGCGTCCGCGTCGCTGTAGGTGGGGTCTTCCTGGTAGCGGGCGGCGCTGGTGGCGTTCTGGGCGAGGAGGAATCCGAGGATGACCAGGCTCTGGGCATCGGCGCCGAAGGCGATCATGCGGCGGTTCCAGAGGGAGCGGTCGAGCCGGGAGAAGCCCCCAGCGGATCGTGCTCCGCGGATGCGCCTTCATAAGCCACAACGGTTCCAGGGAGGCGGCAGAGGGCGCCGTCTGTACGCACGACGCGTCCCGCATTCAGCGACGCAGGGCCTCTGCAGGTTGGATGCGGGCGGCCCGCCAGGCCGGATAGAGCCCTGCGAAGACACCCGTGAGAAGGCCAATGGCGGGGGCGGCAGCAACCGTTCCAGTGTGGATGACGGGGGTCCAGTCTCGAATCACTGCGACCGTAACGACGGTGACAGTGCCAAGACTGGTGCCGACCAGGCCGCCGAGGGCGCCGAGGACACCCGATTCGGCGAGGAACTGGATGGTGATGTGGCGGCCCCTGGCGCCCAGCGCACGGCGCAAGCCGATCTCGCCGGTCCGCTCCAGGACAGCGACAAGGGTGGTGTTCGCGATGCCCACCGCACCGATGACCAGACAGATCGCGGCGAGAAGGAGGAAGAGCTGATTGAGGTCGGAGGTGACGTTGCCACGCAGCGTCTTGGGGTCCGGGGGCGGGACAGCCTTGAAGTATTCAGGGTGGTCAGGGCGTAGCGCGGTGGGAACCTCGTTCGCGATTTGGATGGCCGCGCCGACCCTGGTCGAGATCAGCATCCTGGTGCCGGACTCCGTCGGCGGTCCCCAGATCCTCTCGGCGGTGGTGCGGGGCACGATGACGGACAGCAGCAAGTCGGGCTTGCGTTCAACGTCCTGGACTATGCCTGCGACGATGAAGGGCTGCTCGCCGATGAAGATCGCAGGGTGAGTCTCCAAGGTGGTGATGCCCAACCGGGCGGCCAGGCTAGCGCCAATGACGGTGACAGGCTGGGCAGACTCCGAGTGATAGTCGTCAAAAATACGCCCCTGGGCCATGGTGGGGACCGCGGCCCGCAGCAAACCGGGAGAGGCTGCGACGATCTCGACTTGCTCCCCGCCACCCCCCTCCACGGTTGGGATGGACCGCACAGTAGTCCCGGTTCCGAGGCGTACGTTCCAGTAGACGCCTGCATTCACGACGCCGTTGAGATGCTCGATGCGGGCATCGGCATCAATGGGGAAGGCCATTCCTGCAAACTGGTTCTGCTCGCTGGCGATATCTTCGATGGTCACCTCGGTTGCGGTGAGCAGATTGAAGCGGGAGTCGATCTGCGAGGATGTGGTGGCGGTCAGGCCGAGAATCGCTACAAATGTGCCCACCCCCAGGACCGTGCCCAACCCGGTCAACGCCGAGCGGGCGGGTCGTTGCAGCGTCCCTGCCAGAGACTCCGATAGCAGGTCGCGGATCGCGAACGTCGAGGGCTCAAATCCACGTTGGCGGCGGAACCAGTACCGGATCCGGAATGGTTTCATGGAGTGACCTCGCGCAGTACACCGTCACGGATCGTGACTCTACGGGCAGCTCTGGCGGCTACCACCGGATCGTGGGTAATGACGACGACGGTCATCCCCTCCGTATGGAGTTCGGCCAGCAGCGCGAGAACCGTCTCAGCGTTCTTCGTATCCAAGTTTCCAGTGGGCTCGTCGCACAACAGCAGGGAGGGGCGGGCGACCAGCGCGCGGGCGATTGCCACCCGCTGCCGTTCACCGCCCGACAATCGGGTGGGCAGCGCGTCGATCCGGTGGCCGAGACCGACCCGGACCAGAGCTGCACGTGCCCGACGGGCACGCTCGTTACGCGGTACCCCGTTGTAGACCATGGCCAACAGCACGTTCTCCAACGCGCTGCGATGCGGCAGAAGATGAAATGACTGGAAGACGAAGCCGATCCGGCGACCGCGCAACGCCGTGCGGTCGGCGTCCTTCAAGGCTCCGGTGTCGATCCCGTCCAGTAGATAAGTGCCGTGGGTGGGGGCATCCAGCAAACCAGCGATATTCAAGAAGGTCGACTTGCCGGAACCGGAGGGGCCGACCACCGTAACGAAGTCCCCACGCCTGACCGTCAGATTGCATGGCCTGAACGCAGGTACCGGTGGCGGCCCAGGATATGTGAGCCCCACCTGCCGGAACTCCATCACCGGCTGGTCTTCCCATGCGACCCGCCCTGGCGCCCACTCTGCCGTCAGCCGGCTCCCTTGTTGGCGTCGGAGCCTCACTGTGTGCTTCCCGACGCCCCGTAGTCCGCCGCGTCTCTCCCACTCGGCCGTACGCCGGTGACGACCTCATCACCCGCCGCTAGTTGCATCCCGGATAGCGGTACTACCTCCACGTAACCGTCGCCTTGTGTGCCCATCCGCACGGGCACCCGGCGCTGCGCGCCAGCCTTCTCAAGGACAGTGACCGCGATCTTGCCGTCGACCCCGGAAGTGATCGCAGTGACGGGCACCACCAATGCCGTCCCGTTGGTCGAGGCAGCTTGAATAGTGAGCCGTACGTCCTGCCCAACCATCTGCGCATCCAGATGCCCGCTCGGTTCTACGACGAGGAGATACCCCTCTCTGCCCGTCGCCTCAGCATGCGAATTCTTATCGCCGGCGGCAACCGGTGACTGCCCGGTTTCCTTCGTGTCCGCGACGGACCGCACGGTCGCCTTCACTGTGGTTCCCAGCGATTCCGAGAGAACCTCGACCTGCTGCCCGGTTTGCACCAGACCCTTCTGATGTTCCTGGAGATAAGCGTGCACGACTACCTCGCCAGCCGACACAGTCAGCGCCTTGCCTGAAATCTGTGCACCGACCCTGGTTGTCACGGAGTCGACCCTGGCCGGAAAGCCTTTCAAAAAGACCACTTCGCCGGACGGCAGCATCGGTCCCGAGGCGGCCTCCACCGCGCTGAGCGTCTTGCGAGCTTCAGCGAGATCCTCTTCAGCTCTCTGCGCGACCTTCTGTAGAGCAGCTGTCGAGGCGTAGTCTTTATCAACGGGCGCCTGCGACTCTTCCGGCTTCGTGTCGTTACCCGTTGGCTCGGGACTCGGCTCGCTGGCCGCAGTGCTACGACGGCTCTGCTCCATCGCCAATGCGTGGCGGGCATCCTCCAGGGCGCGCTCCGCGCCAGTCAACGCATCCTTGGCGGCCTTCACCGCCCCAGGGTCGTCCTGAGCGGGCATAGGCTCATAGCCGATCGAGCCATAGAACGCTGACAGCGCAGCCTTCGTTCCGGCTCCAAACGTCCCCGAGGCATCCCAACCAGTGCGATGCCCCAGGTTCTGCAGGGCTTTCTGCAACTGGACGACGTCTTCGCCCCTTGCACCCGGCTTGAGGTCTCGGTACGCCGGCAGCACGCCCTTGAGGACGAACACCGGTCGTCCGGAGACCTCCAGTAGTACTTGCCCCTCGGTCACCGGGCTGCCCGCCTTCGTCCGCAGCTTGGTGACCACTGGCGAACCAGCCCCCTCACCAACCGCCACCGATGGTGTCACTTCTACTGACTGGCCTGCCGATACCAGCCCCCGCAGTACGACTGTCTCTTTGAGTACTCGGCGTTCCACCGGAGCAGTCAGCACATCCGCCTGTGGCGCCTTCGCGTCTGCAGCTGCCTGAGCCGGGGACTTGATCACGAACGAAGCCCCCATCCCGAGGCCTGCCAAGAGCACGGCATTCGCCGCAACCAAGACCACCCATTTCTTTCGCTGGGCCACGTGGTGTGCGGTAGCCGACTTGTCTGGGCGCTCGGTCACTCCTGCCCTCTCGTGCTCATCAAGAGGTCTCCCCACCGCCGAAGTCTCACCTTCACCGGATACGATGCGCTCATCGCCCTCGGACACTGCTCGTCGCTCCTTCTAATTCACCTTAAATTCCCGCGGCGACGGAATGCCTGATTCGACTTCCAGGCGTCACCAATAAGGGAAGATTCTTTACCTGCTCAGAGCAATTAGGCGATATCGCGTCGCGTCACAACCCAAAGTCCAAGCAAGGTGAAAATGAAGGCATATCCCGCCATGACGAGCGCACCGGTCCAAATCATCGGCTCCCCTGGGTTTGCATAGCCAGACGACATCTGATCAGCGGCGATCGATGGGAAAAGTACAATGGCTTCACGGATCCAGCTGGCGCTCGACGCATCGCCCACCATCGCGAATACCGCATCCCGCAACGGCCTACCTGTCAGGTACAACAGAAGGAATGCCGCCACAGCAATCCTTTGCCGATAGAGCAAGGCTCCCAGCCCAACTCCGAAAACTCCCCACGATAGGTATCCTACGAGGTTGGACAGGATTGCAGACAGTACTACCCCAGAAGTTAGGTAGTACGCCTTACCCTGCGAATCCATTGTCCACATTCCAACTACCAAGGCCAGACTGGTGGCAACCAAGAACATAGCGAGACTGATGAGGACGGAAGTAACAACCCTCGAGAATACAACCGAGTTGCGTCGAGGCGTGATCAAATAGGTGATCGACGACGTCCCACGCGATATTTCGCCACCTATCAGTCCAATGCCTACCAGGCCGGCGATCAACCAACTCACAGACTGTCCAGACGTATAGAGTTGGGCAGCCTGGTCCGCCAGTCCGGCCTCGATCTTTCCGTCGGCCAGGTCATCCAGCTGATCGAGCGAGAGGTTACCCCCTCCAGCCGGCGACATGTCACTCAACATGTCCAAATAATTTTGGACTTGCACCGAGTTGCCGATGGATATCATAATCACGGCGAGCAGGAATACCGCAAAGATCAGACGCATCCCTTTCGATACTCGAAGTCGGAATATTTCGGCTCCGAGCAGTCGAGCCAGCGGCCTTCTCGACGATTCCTCAGACATCACGACTCCGATCCGAGAATTGCGTGAAATGCATCTTCCAGGTCAGGCGCCACGGTCACCAATTCTTCGAGGCTAATGCCAGCATCCATAGCCACCTTCCCGACGAGGGCAGGGGTTACGCTGAAGATTCTCAGCGCGCCATCCGCGCCGAGGATTCCGTGTGCCTCAGGAAGCAAAGAGAGCAACTCATCAAGACGTGCGCCGCGAACGCGCACGTGCGGTTCTCTTGCCGAGCCGAGGATTTGCAGCATGGGACCTGAAGCAACGACTGAGCCTCGGTCTAGAATGACGAGATCATCCGCCATTCGTTCCATTTCCGAAAGTTGGTGGCTTGACACCAGAACTACGTTTCCTTGATCGGCAAAATCGCGTAGCAGGTTCCTCATCCATAGAATCCCGGAAGGGTCAAGGCCATTCCCAGGCTCATCCAATACCAGATACTTTGGTTTACCCAGCAGGGCCACAGCTATACCGAGCCGTTGACGCATGCCCAGCGAGTAGCCGGATATTTGACGGCGGGCATCTTCTGCAAGTCCGACGTACTCCAATAGTTCCGAGCCGCGCGATTCAGGCACCCCGATAGCGCGTGAAATCATCTGAACATAATCCCTGCCCGTCCCAGGTGGACAGCCTTGCCCGGCAGCGAAGACAGCTCCAACTTGCTTGGCAGGATCAGGCATCTCCTGGTAGGTGACCTCACCGAAGGTCGACCGACCTGAACCCGGTCTGACAAGACCCAGCAGCATGCGCAGTACGGTGGTTTTCCCTGCGCCGTTGAGTCCCAGTAGCCCAGTGACTCGGCCCGGTTCCGCGCTAAATGTGACGTCATTTACTGCAACTACTCGACCGTAGTGTTTGCTCAATCCATGGACGGCAATTCCCGTGTCGCTATTCAAGACCCGTCTCCCTTTCAGTGCTGTCCGATAGAGGAGGTCGCGTTCTTTACTTGCGTGACCTGCGCCTCACGAATTTGGGTAAGCTGAATTGCATTCCCTTCGATTGCCTTCTTCTGGTAGGCGCTGTCAACTGCGGCCCATACGGCAACCAGGCGCGTTCTGTTCCTGCATCTGATATCCGTAGTAGCGGTGTCTATCTCGATCTGTGTCGGCTCCTCGGCGGAAAAGGCTCGATCATTGTTTGCGTCCATGGGGGATCGGTAGTTGAATCCGCTTTCCTTCATGCATTTGCTCCACTGCCCAAAAGCCTCGCGCACACGGCTATGCTGGAGTGACCGGTCGTAGCTTTGCGCTGAAAGCTCATCCACCAGACTTGTCTTCGGGATATTTTTGATGCCCCTCAGGAGATGCCGCGCAACTTCACCTTGACAGCCACCGACTGGGATCTCTTTGCCATTCAGTTCACTCTGCCCTTTCCCGGAGGCCACAGCTTGTGCCTCGTTACTCAACTTGTTCTGATTTTGACCCGCATCAAGCGCGCGCTGTTTATCGAGCAGATCCTTCGGTGGGTGGTAGCCGCGCTCTCGCGCTGCTTCTGGGTCGTGGATCCCATAGCGCCGGCTGTTCCCAATCTCATCCACGGCTGCGCTTTGTGTAGCTGGGTAGGAGAATCCGTACCGCGCCATGCAGTGCGTCATCTCCGCACTGAATGCCTGATTCAAAATCTTCTGATCCTCGGGAGATTGCCTGTAATGGTCGAGGGGCAGGGTGATTTGCGCAGGGTCAACTTCCGTTGGATTCTCCGATATTGCGGGTTCTCCGCCCGCCTCTGCCGACTCAGTTCCACCTCCTGCCCCGCATGCGGACAACGTGGCTACCCCCAGAAGCGCGACTATTCCAATCCATCTGCGTTCCATCTCAACTCTCCAGGTGTCGGGCCTTAAACGACTCTTGCGGCCGGAGGCTGTCCGGCCGCAAGAATTATTCAATCTGCTACTGTCAGATCAACTTCCGTACTTGTAGGAAGAGAACCTGTTGTTGAATGTGCTGCTGAGAGTATTGTGAGTCGACCACGCCGTGACTTCCAGGCGGCTGCCACCCCACCAGCTGTCGACGTACCAAAACGTCGAGCCGCTGTAGTAGCTGTCCACTGAAGAAATTGCGTCATTCTCGTTGACGCCGTTAACAAAGGTGTCGCCTGAGAAGTTGGAGTCCGCAACGTTCCAGTAGTCGCCGCCACCCGACATGTAAGTTCCGTCGTATACGCACGTGTATCCCGCACATCCTGCAAAAGCGGGAGTAGCAGAAATGCCTATCACAGAGGACAGCGCCAACGCGGCAACCGTGACTGATCTACGGATACGCATCTTTCGTTCCCTTCACTGAAAATGTTGGTGAAGGGGAGAGGGCCCCACGCGAGGCAGGCAAGGCCTTTTCGTGAGTTTTATGGACCCCGCCCCCCAAGCGATCTTGTGTTGCGTGAGGACACTACAGTTCCCTCCCGAGCCGAACAAGAGATCTTCTCTAACGTTTCATCGCTCCTGCTGCACGTGTCGCGCAGGGTCAATTTCCCGAAAATCGCTCCGTTACCAGACATAAAGACACTCGCCCTCACAGCTGACTACTAATCAGTAATTCCGAGCGAATGTCACACGCGCAGGGTGGTTCTGGTCGTCGCGGAGTAGAAAAGTACGTGCAATGCCCTTTCGGAGCAGCGGAGTTGTTTACCCAGGCGGTCACAACGCAGGAGGCGGGTGACGTGGATGTCTGCGATCCGCTGTCGCACCCGGCGGGCCCGCCGAGTCAAGCGTTGGTTTCCGCGGGGGCCGGAGGTAGGAGTGCCAGAACGATGCGCAGCCGACCAGGCTGGAGGCGCTGTCGGCGGAGCGTCAGCGCGCCGAACGTAAGGGGCTGTGGCCGAACCGGCTGAAGAGGACCAGGGCCTGTGCCCATGCGGCGACAGCCTCGTCGGCGCGGGCCCGGGCGGCGAGGCTGCCGAGGTGTGTGTGGGCGAGGGCGTCGCGGTGCTGCTGCCCGACAGCCAGACCAGCCGCCGGGCAGGCGGCGGTATCGCGCTGAATGACGGATATAGGAGACGGGCTGGCAGGCGGCTTCGGCCTGGCATGGCAGGAGCCGTCCCCGAGCGTGTACTGGCTGGCCCAAGGGAGCGTCCAGCGCAGCCGGGTGCTGGCGCATCGAGACGGTGGCGCCGACGTGGGAAGGAGCCTCATGCGTTCCCGAAATGGGGGAGAGGGGTTCCTGAGGCTTTGCGAGGCGGGGCTCTGAGCTGCGGTTTTCGTAGTTTTCCGCAAGGCCCACGAAGGCGAGGCGGGGCTTGTCGCGAACCGTGTCGGAAACCCCATTGGGGCCAGTCGTTCCCGGCCTGACAAACGCCCTGGTCAGCTGGGCGTGCGTATGCGGGTGGGGTGGCGCCCTTGCGGACACTTTTCCCGGGCAAACGCCTGGTAGCCGACTGACCGCTGACGGCCTAGCGGATCAGGCTGCGCGCGGTCGCCCCGATTGGAGTGTGATTCGGCCGTACCCATCTTGACCCTGTGACCTGCGGTTTCGATGATGCGGCGTTCGTGGGGCCTCGGTCGGGATCGTGGAGGCATCAGGGAAGCCTCCAGGGATACCTGGAGGGCTGGATCCCGGATGGTGGATCACGCTTGCCGTGGGTCCGCCCTGCTGAGGGGGCGTCGGCTGAGACCGGGGTGCGTCATCGTCGCGAGGAGTGCTGCGATCAGTGAGAGAGCGGCCAGTGCGGCGAAGAGGTGCGGGTACCCGCCGAGTGTGCCGGCGAGGGCGGCGCATGCCCAGGGGGCGAGGGCGGCGGCTACCCGGGCCGGTGCGCCGAGCAGGGCTGAGAGCCGGGCGTAGTCGGTGGTGCCCCAGCGGTCCGTTACGGCCGTGGCCTGGAGGAGGGTGAGGTTCCCGCGGACTACTCCGGCCGTAACGACGAGGCCGATCAGTAGGGGTACCGGGCCGGGGGCGAAGGACAGTGACGCGGTGGTCACGCCGCCGAGGGCGATGAGGGTGGCCGTGCGGGTGGTGACGGATGTGCGGGCGGACAGGCCCGCGTAGAGGGTTCGGCCGAGGGTCTGGCCCGCCCCTCCGAGTCCGAGTGCCCAGGCCGCTTCGGTGGGGGTGGCTCCGCGTTCGGTGAGGAGCGGGATCAGGCCCATGACGACGGCGTACATGGCGAAGCCGGAGAGGGTGAAAGCGACAGCCAGGAGGAGGAAGGGGCGGCTGCGGGCGACCGGGGTGCGGTCGGCCGAAGGCGAGGCGGGCGAGGCGGGCGGGGCGGGCGGGGCCGGGGGCCAGGGGGCGCGTAGGGCGATCGCGTGAGCGGGGATGGTGATGGCGGCGAGGACGACCGCGAGTACGGCGTAGGTGGCCCGCCAGCTGAGGTGTTCGGCAAGGGCGGCGGTGAGCGGCGCGAAGACGGTTGAGGCCAGTCCGCCGGCGAGGGTCACGATCGTCAGGGCCCGGACGCGGTCAGGGCCCCACCAGCGGGTGACGGCGGCGAAGGCCGGCGGGTAGAACGTGGCGGCCATGGCCACGCCCGCGAGGATCCAACCGCAGGTGAAGACGGGCAGGTTCGGGGCCGCTGCGATGAGGAGGAGGGCCAGGGTGCCGAGGGCGGATCCGACGGTCATCACGGCGCGCGGGCCCCGGCGGTCGAGTACGCGGCCGATGGGGATGCCCGCGACCGCCGAGACGAGGAGGGCAAGGGAGAAGGCGGCAGTCGAGGCGTTGAGGGACCAGCCGGTGTCCGCCGTCAGGCGGGGAAGCAGGACGGGGAAGGCGTAGTAGACGATGCCCCAGCTCGTGATCTGCGTGGCGCACAGGGCGGGCAGTACGGCGCGTGGCCGCGACCGGCCCCCCGTTCCGGTCGCGGCCATGCTGGCCCGGGTGTTGGGCACGGTGGTCAGCAGCCGCCGGAGACCGTGGCGGAGGCCGTGGCGGGGGCGCCGATGGTGAGGGCGCCGATGGTGAGGGTGGCCGGGGCGGTGCAGCAGCCGCCACCGGCCTGCTCGGCCGCGTCGGGCTGGTCGAAGAGGCCCGCGCCGCCGCAGACTCCGGTCTCGGGGAGGGTGAGTTCGACGCGCTCGGCCGACTCGTGGTCGCCGGCCAGGGCGGCGGCGATGGAGCGGACCTGCTCGTAGCCGGTCATGGCGAGGAAGGTCGGGGCGCGTCCGTAGGACTTCATGCCGACGAGGTAGAGGTCCTTCTCCGGGTGGGAGAGCTCGCCCGCGCCGTGGGGGTAGACGGTGCCGCAGGAGTGCTGGTTGGGGTCGATCAGCGGGGCGAGGGCGGTGGGGGCCTGGAGGCGTTCGTCGAGACCGAGGCGCAGCTCGTCGAGGAAGGTGAGGTCGGGGCGGAAGCCGGTGAGGACGATGACCTCGTCGACCGGGTCCAGGCGGCGGCCGTCCTCGCCGACCAGGACCAGGCGGCCGGCCCCGTCGCGTTCGATGGCGTCGGTGCGGAAACCGGTGACCGCGTCGGCGTATCCGCCGTCGACCGCGGCCTTGGCGGCGAGGCCGAGGGCGCCGCGGGCGGGCAGCTGGTCGGCTTCGCCGCCGCCGAAGGTGGAGCCGGAGATGCCGCGGCGCAGGATCCACAGCCCGTGCGTCCCCGTACCGTCGTCCGCCTGGGCGAGGTCGGCGAGGTAGGCGAGCGCGGTGAAGGCGGAGGCGCCGGAGCCGATGACGGCGGTGCGCTTGCCGGCGTACCGGGCCCGGACGGCCGGGTCCTTGAGGTCGGGGACGCGGTACGAGATCCGGTCTGCGGCACTCCGCTCACCGAGTGCGGGCAGGCCGCTGCCGCCGGCCGGGCTGGGGGTGGACCAGGTGCCGGAGGCGTCGATCACGGCGCGGGCGAAGATCCGCTCCTCGCCGCCGCCGGGGCCGGTGAGGTGGACGACGAAGGGCTGGTCCTCGCGGTCCGCGTCAACGATGCGGTCGCGGCCGGCGCGGGAGACACCGGCGACGGTCGCGTTGTAGCGGACGCGGTTGCGGCCGCTGTCGCTGTCGCTGTCGCTGTCGCTGTCGCTGTCGCGGCCGCTGTCGCTGTCGCGGTCGCCGAGGACGTCGGCCAGGGGCTGGAGGTAGAGCTCGGCCCAGTCGCCGCCGGACGGGTAGGTCGCACCGTCGGGCGCGCTCCAGCCGGTGGGGGCGAGGAGCTTCTCGGCTGCCGGGTCGACGACCTCGGACCAGGTGGAGAAGAGCCGTACGTGCGCCCAGTCGCGCACGGCGGACGCGGCGACGGGGCCCGCCTCCAGGACCAGGGGCTCGATGCCCCGCTCGATGAGGCGGGCAGCCGCCGCGAGTCCGATCGGGCCGGCGCCGATCACGACGACGGGCAGGGCTTCGGTGGTTGCGTTGGTGGCGTTCACGGCGGGCTCCCCAGTTGATTCAGCTGATTCGGCTGTTTCGGCTGATTCGGCGTCTTGATTCGACGTCTGTCGATGTCCTGACGACTCAAGAGTGGACCCTGGATCGACATTCGTCAACATAGACATCTGTCGAAATTCGACGGATGATGGGGCCATGACTACGAAGGTGTTGCCGCTGCTGGAGCCGGCGGCCGTGGCGGCGTGCTGCCCGCCCCTGTCAGAGCGCCCGCTGACGGCCGAGGAGGCCGAGCGGACGGCCGTCATGTTCAAGGCGCTGGGCGACCCGGTCCGCCTGCGGCTGTTCTCGCTGGTCGCCTCGCACGAGGGCGGTGAGGCGTGCGTGTGCGACATCTCGGATGTCGGCGTGTCCCAACCGACGGTCTCCCACCACTTGAAGAAGCTGCGGGAGGCGGGGCTGCTGTCCGCCGAACGGCGCGGCACCTGGGTGTACTACCGGGTCGAGCCCGCAGTGCTCGCCGCCATGGGCCAGCTCCTGACCCGCGCGGCCACCGCATGAGCATCACCATCGCGCCGCTGACCGACGCGCACGCGGACGAGGTTCTGGCGATCTACCAGGCGGGGATCGACGAGGGCAACGCCACCTTCGAGACCATCGCCCCCACCTGGGAGGTGTTCGAGGCGGGCAAGCTGCCGGAGCACTGCTTCGCCGCCGTGGGCGAGGACGGCGAGGTTCTGGGGTGGGTGGCGGCGAGCGCGGTCTCGGACCGGTGCGCGTACGCGGGCGTGGTCGAGCACTCCGTCTACGTTCACCCCGCCGCCCGTGGGCGCGGCGTCGCCATGCGGCTCCTCACGGCACTGATCGGCTCGGCGGAGGCCGCGGGGATCTGGACGATCCAGTCCGGCATCTTTCCCGAGAACCGTGCGAGCCTCGCCCTCCACCAGCGGGCCGGATTCCGGGTCGTCGGCACCCGCGAGCGCATCGGCCGTCACCACGGCGTGTGGCGCGACGTGGTCCTGCTGGAGCGCCGCAGCCCCGCCGTCACCTGACGACCGAGGTTTCCCGTGACGACGTCCCGTCTGCCGGTCAGTACGGGCGCGGGGACATGACGCGCTGCTCGCCGTCGGGCAGGTGCAGGACGCAGCGCGGAACGCCGGGCCCGGATGCCGTCCTGACCTCGGCCGGAGTCGGCGGGTCGGTGGGCAGTTCGATGGGGAGGACGACGGGCCGGTCGTGGGCAGTCCGCTCGTGGGCGACCTCCTTGCCGTCCACGAGGATCTCCACCAGGGGCTTGCGGCCAGTCTCGATGGTGACGCTTACCGAGTGGCCTGCGTGGTCGATGTGGAAGTGGTGGCGCATGTGCATCGTGCGGCCTTCCGGCAGTCCCCCGGACAGCCTTGCCCTTCCAGGGTAGGCGTGCCAGCCGGGTCACGGCGCGGCGCGAGCCCGGAGTGGACCTGGGCGACCTGGGCGACCTGGGCGACCTGGGCCGCCGATCACCACCACGTCCGACGAAGGCGGCGCTGCGTCAGGCCCACTTCCGTGCGCGGCGTCAGGCCGCGGGTACCTCGGCGGCCGTGCTCTCGCCGCGCATGAAGATGACCGCCACCAGGGCCAGGCCCACCACGACGCCGATCAGCTGCATGCCGATGAAGCCGGCCACGGAGGCGGGGGCGATGCCCGCGAAGGTGTCCGTGAAGGCACGACCGATGGTCACCGCCGGGTTGGCGAAGGAGGTCGAGGAGGTGAACCAGTAGGCAGCGCCGATGTACGAGGCCACGGCCACAGGCGCGAAGCGGAGGCGGTCGGTACGGGCCAGGCCGAAGATCAGCAGGATCAGGCCGGCCGTGGCCACGACCTCGCCGAGGAGGAGGTTCCCGGCGGAGCGGTCGTGGGTGGACCACTTCACCAGCGGCTCACCGAACATCGCGTCGGCGAGGATCGCGCCCGCGATCGCGCCCGCGATCTGGGAGGGGACGTAGACGGCCAGCTCGCGGCCGTTGACGCCGGCGCCGCCGCGACGGGCGGTCCACCACTCGGCCAGCGTGACGGCCGGGTTGAAGTGGGCGCCGGAGACCGGGCCGAGGAGGGCGATGAGGACGCCGAGGCCGAAGACGGTGGCCGTGGAGTTCGCGAGTAGCTGCAGGGCCACGTCCTGGGTGAGCTTCGTGGCCTGGATGCCGGAGCCGACGACGATCGCCACGAGTGCGGCGGTGCCGACCGTCTCGGCGGCGGCGCGGGCGATCAGCGGGGTGCGGGGCTGGGTGCGGGGCGCGGTGCGGGGCGGGGTCGCGCCGGGCGCGGGCTGCGGCCCGTCGGCAGGCGGCGCGTCGGCAGGCAACTGCGGCCCGTCGGCAGGCATCGCTATCGGGGCGCCGACGGGCTCGGTGGCGGTCAAGGCAGGGTCTCCTCGGGCTGGTGAGGCGGGGCAGACAAGCCGCGAAGGCTAGGGGCAGGACCGCTTGAGGTTCGCTTCGGCGGTGGCGCGGGCAGTCGTAGCGAGGTCGGCGAACTGACCGGCGAGGGCTTCGATGACGTCCGGGCGCAGGCGGTAGTAGGTGAACCGTCCGCAGGGCTCCGTCTCGACCACCCCGGCCTCGCGCAGCACCTTCAGGTGGTTGGACAGGTTCGTCTGCTTGGCACCTGTCTCCTCCACGAGGTGGGTGGTGCAGAGCGTCTCCTTGGCGAGGAGGGTCACGATCTGGAGCCTGAGCGGGTCGGCCAGAACCCGAATCAGATCAGTGTCGACTGACGTCATCATGTGCTGATACTGTCACATCAGCTGGGGCTGACACCAGTCCGAGCTGAACTGACCTCATTGGCTCCTTTGAACGGGAACGCCATGTCCACGCCCACGTCCGCATCGCCATCGCCCCTCCTGCCGGACGAACGCCTGGCCGCAGGGGCCGCCCGTCTCGCCTTCCGGTACGCCGGCCACTTCGCGCCGGAGACCGTACTCGGCCTGCTCACCGACTCGTACGCACGTCTCGCCGAGCACGCCCGGATCCGTACGCACCTGATCGTGCCGGCGGAACGGCTGACCGCTGAGCGACTGGACGCTCTGGCACACCGGCGAGCCCACACCCAAGGGCGGGTGAGCGGGCCGACACGGGTGACGATGGACTGCGGGGACGCCTGCCCCGTCGTGCCCGGCCGCCGTCGTTCGCGACATCCGCGACATTCGCGATGAAATCGACGCCCACGTCAGCGAGCTGCTCGTACAGCTCGCGCAGCTCGCACAACTCGCGCCATAGAGCCCACGCTTCCCCACCGCGGTCACCGCAATCGCCGCAGTCCCCGCAGTCGCCTCAACCCAAGGAAGAACAGATGTCCTCCGCTCCAGCCGCCTCCGTCCTGTTCGTCTGCATCCACAACGCGGGCCGCTCCCAGATGGCGGCCGGGTTCCTGCGCCACCTCGCGGGTGACCGCGTCGAGGTCCGCTCCGCCGGCTCGGTCCCCGGTGACCAGGTCAACCCTTCGGCCGTCGCGGCCATGGCCGAGCTGGGCATCGACATCTCCGACCAGAAGCCGAAGATCCTCACCCCGGAGGCCGCCCAGGCGTCCGACTACATCATCACCATGGGCTGCGGCGACGCCTGCCCGTACTTCCCCGGCAAGACCTACCTCGACTGGCAGCTTGAGGACCCCGCGGGCCAGGGCGTCGAGGCCGTACGCCCCATCCGCGACGAGATCAAGGGCCTCATCGAGGGCCTGATCGCCGAGATCGACGCCAAGAAGGCGTGAACCGGCGGTACCGACACGACCGCGACTGACGGCACAGGCAACGCCACGGCACCGGCTGCGCCGCCGCCCTCGACCCCGTCAGCCGAGGGCTCCGAGGAGTTCGTTGCACGCCTGCTCGCAGGAGCGGCAGGCTTCGGCGCAGACGCGGCAGTGCTCGTGCACGTCGGCATGCTTGGCGCACTCGTCGCCGCACGCCTTGCAGGCCATGGCGCACGCCCGGAGCATCGCGGCCGTGATGTTGGCGTCGTAGCCGGTGTGCCGCGAGAGCACGGCGGCGGTGGCGGTGCAGATGTCGGCGCAGTCCATGTCGGTGCGGATGCACTTGGTCAGGTCACCGACCATGCCTTCGGACAGGCAGGCGTCCGCGCACGCCGTACACGCCTGCGCGCAGGCGATGCACTCCTCGATGCAGCGGGTGAGCTTGGCCTGGTCGATGTTGCCGAGGTCGGCCGGGTAGGTGGCGAGCATGTCCTTGACGGTGTGGGACATCAGGGTGCCTCCGTTCCCCGCGGGGCCGGCGGATCCGGGCGGCCGCCGTCAAAGCCCCCGGTACTTCCAGCTAACGCCCCTGGACGCGAAGCTGCCCGGGCACACCGCGATGGGGTGCCCGGGCGGCTTCGCGTCCAGGGGTCAGTGGTAGGCGTGGACGACGGCGTGGCCCTTGCCGCGGCCGATCATCCACTTGTTGATCGGGGTCGTGAGCAGGAAGGCGACCACGAACCCGCCCAGCAGCGACGTCCAGAACAGCGCCTCGGTCAGGTGGGCGTCCATCGCGCCGGGGACCAGGGCGATGATCCCGTTGTCGACGAGTTCCATGACGAAGATGGAGACGGTGTCGGCGGCCAGTGCCACCTTGATCGCGGTCTTGAAGTCCAGGCCGGCCTTGCGGATCGCGAACATGGTCAGGGAGTAGCCGAAGACGAAGGCCAGGACGATCGCCAGGGCCATGGTGGGCACGTTGTCCCACAGCAGGGCGGTACCGATCGCCATGCCGAGGATCTCGCCGATGGCGCACCCGGTCAGGCAGTGCAGCGTCGCCTTCGCGGCGGCTCCCCAGGTCACCGTGCCCATCTCGTGCCCGGCGTGACCCTCATGCGCCTGGTGCGCGTCGTGGTCGTGTGCGGTGCCGGCGTGGTGTGCGCTGTGGTGGTCCATGACCCCTCATCCCCATTCCCGTCCAGTGTGACCCCGCTCTCGCGGCCCCACACCACAAAACGGTATACCCCCCAGGGGTATTCCGCGAGGGGTCGAGGGCAACAAAAAACGCCGGGGTGTGGGGGGCCTCAAGGCCCCCCACACCCCGGCGCGGGGTCGGTCAGCTCTTGCCGAGCAGGCTGTTCATCCTGGTGATCTCGGCGGTCTGCGAGGTGATGATGGCGTCCGCCATCGCCTTGGCGTCGGGGAAGGCGCCGTCGGCCTTCTCCGTCTTCGCCATCGCCACGGCGCCCTCGTGATGCTTGATCATCATCTCCATGAAGGCGGTGTCGAACGCCTTGCCGGACGCCTTCTTCAGCTCGTCCATCTCCTCGGGCGTCATCATGCCGCCCGCGCCGCCCGTGCCGCCCGCGCCGTGCATGGAGTGGTCCATGGCGCCCTCGGCGGGCACCTGCTCACCCCACGAGGTCAGCCAGCCCGAAAGGGTCTTGATCTCCGGGTCCTGGGCCTTCTTGATCTCGTCCGCGAGCGCCTTCACCTCGGCGGACTCCGCGCGGGTCGCGGCGAGGTCCGCCATCTCCACGGCCTGACGGTGGTGCGGAATCATCCCCTTCGCGAAGGCGACGTCGGCGGCAGCGCGCTGGCCCTGCGAGGCCGGAGCGGACGAGGCGGACGGGGCAGCCGAGGCTGCCGACGGGGTCGAACGGTGGCCGTCGTGCCCGGCGGAGGCGTCGTCGCTCGACCCGCACGCGGCCAGGACGAGCGAGGCCGCGCCCGAGGCGACGACGATGGCGGTACGGCGGATGAATTGCTTGTTCATGGTGGTGCGACTCCTTGATGCGCAGCCCGATACGGGCATGCGCGGCCGAGGCGGAAGTGAGGGCATGGCCTTCAGCGCGGCACCTCTTCACCTTCACCCGGGCAACGCCGGGCAAGGGGGTGCCGTGCGGGCCGCTCTATATCCGCAGGAGTTGCAGCTCGGCTAGATCAGGTGGCGCCCGCCCGCTCTCCGGGACCCCGGCGGCACTACTGGGCAGCGCCGCAACGGCAGGCGTGACGCCGAGAGCAGATGCCAGCGCAGGCGGAACGTACGGAGCGCCGACACCGGTCGCCGCACACGTCGCGTCCGCATGATCCGCATGGCGTGCTCCGCCATCGTTGTGCGAGCAGCCCCCCACCACCTGATGGACGGCCTTCTCATGGGCCATCACCATGCCGTGACCGCCGCCAGCCGCCCGCGCCTTCATGGGCCCCGGCCCCGGCCCCAGCCCATGCATCGCCAGCACACCGACCAGCACCGCCAGCACCAGCAGCACAAAACCGCGCCCGACAGGGCGACGGCGAGGCGACAGGACGGCAGAGCTCATGCGGTCATCGTACGATCCCCCCCCCGAGCGCGGCTCACCCCACCCACCAGGCACCGACGCCGAGCGCCACCCCTCCCCGCGCTGCCAGCCCCAGCCCGCCTCACCCTGCCACTCGCCCTCCGGCGCGGTCGCCGGCACCTATCACACCGGCCGCTTCACGAAGGTTCCCCGCCTCGCGAAGCTCCTGCGCGTGCCCACACCCGCCGACCGCGGCCCCGCCCGACCGTGACGGCCCGGCACGCAGCTCGTCGAGTTCGCGCGGGGCGAACCGGATCAGGGCGCGGGTGCCGCGCGGCGCCGATAGGCGCTGGGTGGCATGCCGACCAGCTCGGTGAAGCGGGTGGTGAAGATGCCCGGCGATGGGCAGCCGACCGTGCGGCGGACCTCGGTGACGCTGAGGTCGCCGCGCCGCAGCAGTGCCGTCGCGCGCTCGATGCGACGCGCCGTCAGATAGGCGTACGGCGACGCGCCGTAGGCGAGCCGGAACTGGCGGCTGAGGTGCCCGGACGGCATGTTCGCGGCGCGGGCGAGCGCCTCGACGTTCAGCGGCCGCGCGTACTCCCGGTCGATCCGGTCGCGGACGCGGCGCAGTCGCGCGAGGTCCTTCAGGTGCTGCGCGGCGGTCAGTGCCCGTCCCCATGCGGGATGACACATGAGAGGACTCCCTCCGTCCCGGCTCAGCGGAGCTCTTGGATGCGGATCAGGTTGCCCGCGGGATCGCGGAAGGCGCAGTCGCGAACGCCGTACGGCTGATCGGTCGGCTCCTGGACGACCTCGGCGTCGCGGGCCTGCACCTTCTCGAAGGTGCCGTCGAGGTCCCGGGTGGCCAGCAGGATCCAGCCGTAGGTGCCCTTGGCCATCATCTCGGCGATGGTGCGGCGCTCGTCCTCGGTGACCCCGGGGTCGGTGGCCGCCGGCGCCAGGAGGATGGACGTGCCGGGCTGATCGACGGGGCCGACCGTGATCCAGCGCATCGTGCCGTGTCCGACGTCGCTGCGGACCTCGAAGCCGAGGGCGTCGCGGTAGAAGGCCAGGGCGGCGTCCGGGTCGTCATGCGGGAGGGAGGCCGTGTGAATGGTGATGTCCATGGCCGTCACGCTAGCCGTGGCTCCGTGGCGGGCGCTTCTCGAATCCTGATCTGTCCGGCCACCGGCCCACCGGCCCAGCTGTCACCTGCCGCCTGTCTCGCGTACGCCGCCTGACGTTGCGTCATCCAGCGGGGAATCGGCCAGCCGCTCCGGCGAGGTGGACGTACCCGGTCGGGGGCTTGACATGATCGGTTCCTACGCCGAGACCACGGCGACCACAGGGGGGCGGAATGACGACAGGACCACGGTTCTCGTTGCTGGGACCGATGCGCGCGTACCGGGGGGACGAACGCCTCGGCACCGGGACACCGCAGCAGCAGGCCATGCTGGCGGTACTGCTGCTGCGGTCCGGGCACGGCGCGGGGCTCGGGGAGCTCGTCGACGCGCTGTGGGGCGAGGAGCCGCCGAACGCGGCCGTCACCACGCTGCGGACCTATGCCTGGCGGTGGCGCAAGGTGCTGGAGCCGGGGGGCTCCGCGGCGCCGGGTGTGCTCGTCTCGGTGGGCGACGGGTACCGGCTCTGCCTGCCGAAGCTCTCCCTCGACGTGCAGCAGGCCGAGGAACTGGCGGCCCGGGCGGCCGCCGAGCGGGTCGCGGGGCGGCGGGAGGCGGCCGCGCGGCTGCTGCGCGAGGCGCTCGCGCTGTGGCAGGGGGAACCGCTGGCCGCACTGCCCGGGCCCTTCGCCGAACGTCAGCGGTCCCGCCTGGAAGAGCTGCGCCTGCGCCTCCTGGAGGACCGGCTGGAGCTGGACATAGAGGCGGGCGGCGAGGCCGCGGCCGTGCCCGACCTGCGGCTGCTGACCGCCGAACACCCGCTGCGGGAGCGGCCGGTCGCGCTGCTGATGCGCGCCCTGTGCCGGACCGGCCGCCAGGCCGACGCCCTGAACCTGTTCCGGACCGCCCGACAGGGGCTGATCAGCGAGATCGGGCTGGAGCCCGGACCGGAACTGGTCTCGTTGCACCAGCGCATCCTGAACGGCGACCGGGAACTCGCCGACCCCGTCGTCCACGGGGACGGCGGGCGGCGCGGGCCCGTCTCCGTGGCGGGGACGGTGGCCGGGGCGACGGGCGGGGCGACGGCCGGGGTGACGCCGGGGGCGACCCCGTACGCCCAGGCGACCCCGGCCCAGGCGACCCCGGCCTCAGCGACCCCGGCCCCGGCGGGCCGTGAGGCCTCTGCGGGCCCCGCGGGACCGGGAGGCCCCGCGGGACCGGGAGGCCCCGCGGGACCGGGGGGCCTCGCGGCCCCTGCGGGCTCCGCCGCCGACGGGTCCGCCACGGCCGGCCAGGCCGCGCCGGCGGAGCCCGGGGCGGCCGGAGCGTCAGGCGCCGAGCCCCGGCCCGTGCCGGCCCAGACGCCCAGCGCGCCCGTCGACTTCACCGGCCGCACCGCCCTCGTACAGCGGCTCGCCGACGCCCTGACCCCCGCAGGCGACGGCGGCCTGGACGTCGCCCTGATCTCCGGCATGGGCGGCGTCGGCAAGACCGCCCTCGCCCTCCACACGGCCGAACGGGTCCGGTGCTCCTTCCCGGACGGCCAGCTGTACGCGGACCTGCGCGGCACCGACGCCCACGACCCCTGCGACCCGGGCCACGTGCTGGTCGGCTTCCTCGCCGCCCTCGGCGTCACCGCCGAGGCCCTGCCCGCGGACGCCGAGGGCCGGGCCGCGCTGTTCCGCTCGATGACCGCCGGCCGGCGGCTGCTGATCGTCCTCGACAACGCGCGCGACGCCGCCCAGGTACGCCCGCTGCTGCCCGGCCCCGGCCAGTGCGCCGTACTGGTCACCAGCCGGCCGCGGCTGGCCGGACTGCCCGCCCGGTACCAGGCCGACCTGGACGTCTTCGACCTCCCCGAAGCACTCGACCTGTTCGGGCGGGTGATCGGCCCGGAACGGCTGGCCGCCGAACCCGAGACCGCCCGCGACCTCGTCGCCACCTGCGGCTTCCTGCCCCTGGCCGTCCGGATCGTGGCCGCCCGGCTGGCCGCCCGCCCCCGCTGGACGGTCGCGCTGCTCGCCACCCGGCTGGCCGACGAGCGGCGCCGGCTCAACGAGCTGCGCGTCGGGGACCTGGCCATCGCCCCGGTCTTCGAGCTCGGCTACCGCCAGCTCTCCGCCGAACAGGCCCGCGCCTTCCGGGTGCTGGCCTGCCTGGACGGCCCGGGCATCGGCCTCACGTCCGCCGCGGCGGCGCTGGGCGACGACGAGTTCCTCGTGGAGGAGGTACTGGAGTCCCTGGTGGACGTGGCCATGCTGGAGTCGCCGACGCCCGGCCGCTACCGCTTCCACGACCTGCTGCGCGCCTTCGGCCGGCAGTGCGCGGACGCCGACCGGGCCGAGGTCCGCGAGGCGCTCGACCGGCTCCTGGACCACCTGCTGGCCACGGCGTGCGCGGCGTTCCGGCACGCCGTACCGGGTGATCCGGTCGCGGGCGCGCTGGGCCCGCTGCGGACGGACCCGCTGTCCTTCGACGGACTGCAGCCGGCCCGGTCCTGGGCGCTGACCGAGTCGGAGACCGCGCTCGCGCTGGCGGCGCAGATCGCGGCCCGGGCGGACAGCGGCGCAGGTTCCGGCGCAGGTTCCGGCGACGCGAGTTCCGGCGCAGGTGCCGGCACATGTTCCGGCGACGCGAGTTCCGGCGCGAGTTCCGACGCGCGTACCGGCCAGGACGCCGACGCGCGTACCGGCCAGGCCGACGGCGCGCGGCCCGGGCTGTGCGCCGCCATCGACCTGCTGATCGCCCTGAGCCCCTTCCACCAGGACACCCGCTACAGCCAACTGGCCCCCACCGGACGCCTGCTGGCCGAAGCGGCGGCCCGGCACGGGGACCGCAAGGCCGAGGGCCGGGCCCGGTTCCTGTGCGGGACGATCGCGCTCAAGGACACCCGGCTCGCCGAGGCCGAGACCGAGGCCCGGCTCGCCGTCCTGGCCTGCCGCGAGGCGGGCGACACCGTGGTGCTGCGCCAGGCCCTCAACGACCTCGGCCTCGTCGCGCAGTTCCTGCGCCGCTTCGACGAGGCGATCGACTGTTTCGACGAGGCCATCGCGCTGGCCAGGGAACTCGACCACCGCTCCGGCGAGTACGCCACCACGGTCAACGCGGCCCTCGCCCGGGTGCGCAGCGGCCGCGCCCACGAGGCCGTCCCGGCCTGTGAGGCCGTACTGCCCGGGCTGCGGGAGATGGACGACCGGCACGGCATCTGTTACGCCCTGTATGTACTGGGGCTCGCGCTGCACGCCATGGGACGGTACGAGGAGGCGATCGTCCGGTACGGGGAGTGCCTGGCCGTCGCCGGGCCCGCGGGGATCCAGCAGCGGGTGGCGCACGCCCGGTACCGGATGGCCGACACGCTGCGCGCGGTGGGCCGGCACGAGGAGGCCCAGGCGCAGGCGGAAGCGGCGCTGCTGCTCTGCCAGGACCTCGGATCCGACCGGGACAGCGGCCACGCGCTGGTGGTGCTCGGCCGGACCCTCGCCGAACGCGGCCGCGCCGAGGAGGCCAGGAGCCGGCTGCTCAGCGCCTCGGCGCTGTTCGCCCGGCTCGGCCTGCCCGACGTGGCCGACGTCGAGGAACTCCTCGCCGGGCTCTCGACGGGCTGAACCGCTGCCGCGCGAGGCCTCAGGAGCCGGTGCTGTTCCAGTTCCCCTCCTGGAGGTCGGGCGTCAGGTCCGTCGTGACGGTCTGGTCGAAGATCTCCGGGGGGAGGTCCGCGCTCGCGGTGGCGGCGGTGCCGATGACGAGGCCCAGGGCCAGCCCGCCCGCCAGCAGGAGGGCGGAGGTCCGGCGGACGAGGGGCGTGGCGGGCTTGCGCTTACCGGTCATGGCGTCAGTCCTTCGCTGGAAGAGCGTGGTCGGGATCATTATGTGAAGGACCGTTCTATTTCCGATCAACGTCGGATCAACGTCGGAAGATGCCGGTCAGGAACGGTCCAGCAGCTGGGTGCGGACGAGCCGCGCGTAGAGCTCGTCCGCCGCCAGCAGCTCCCGGTGGGTGCCGGTGGCGCGGGCCCGCCCCGATTCCAGGACCACGATCCGGCGGGCGTCGGTGACGGTGGACAGCCGGTGCGCGATCACCACGACCGTCGTCTCCCGGGCGATGTCGGCGACGGCGTCGCGCAGGGCCCGCTCGTTCTCGGCGTCCAGCTGCGAGGTCGCCTCGTCCAGCAGCAGCAGCCGCGGACGGCGCAGCAGGGCGCGGGCGATGGCCACGCGCTGGCGCTGGCCGCCCGACAAGGCCGTGCCCCGGTAGCCGAGTTCGGTGTCCAGGCCGGCGGGCAGCCGCTCGACGAGCCCGTCGAGCCGGGTCAGCCCGAGGACGGCGCGCAGCTCCTCGGCCGAGGCCCAAGGCGCGGACTGCGTCAGATTCTCCCGCAGCGTGCCGGACAGGACGGGGGCGTCCTGCTCCACGTACCCGATGGTGGCCCGCAGATCGGTCAGCGGCCAGTCCCGAACGTCGCGGCCGTCGAGGAGGATCCGGCCCGCGCGGGGCTCGTAGAACCGCTCCAGCAGCGCGAAGACGGTGCTCTTGCCGGCGCCGGACGGGCCGACGAGCGCGGTGAGCCCGCCGGCCGGGACGTCGAGCGACAGTTCGTCGAGGACGGTGGTGGCCCGGCCCGGGTAGCCGAAGGAGACGCGCCGCAACTCCAGCGCGAGGGGCGCGGTCCGTCCGGCGGGAGGCTCCGGCGCCCGGTCGGTGACCGGTTCGACGGCCAGGGACTCGATTTCGTGGATGCGCTGGGCGGCGGCCGAACCGCGCTGCACCAGACCGGCGCTGCCGGCGAGCTGGGTGAGCAGCGGGCCGATGAACAGGACGTAGAAGAGGAAGGCGACGAGCGCCGACATGGTCATCTGCCCGGTGGCCACCCGGGTGCCGCCGAACCCGAGCACGGTGAGGAAGGCCAGCCGTACGGAGAGCCCGGAGGCGACCTCGACGGCGGCCTCCCAGCCGACGGCGCGCACCCCGCTGCGCCAGGCGCGGCGGGCGGCCTCCCGGGCGGCCGCGGTCTCCTGGCGTTCCAGGCCGTTCGCCTTGACGGTGCGGAAGGCGCCGAGGGAGCGTTCCAGGGTGGCCCCGAGTTCGCCGGTGACCTGCTGGGAGCGCCGGGCGGCCCGGCCGATCCGGGGGAGGGTGAGCGTGCCCAGCCCGCAGACGGTGCCGAGCACGCCGACCGTGGCGCCCGCGAGCACCGGGTCGAGGAGGAACATCGCGGTCAGGCCCCCGAACACCATCAGGGCCGAGGTCGCGCAGACCGCGAGGGCCTGTCCGGCCGCGGCCCGCAGCTGGACGGTGTCGGAGGTGAGCCGGGCGACGAGGTCGCCGGGGCGCTGCCGGTCCATGTCGGGCACCGGCAGCCGCAGCACCCGGGCGGCCAGCCGCTCACGCGTGGTGCGCACCACGCCCTCGGCCGTGCGCTCCAGCAGGTACGAGCCCGCTGACGTGATCAGTACGGAGGCCAGTACGAGGGCGCCGAGGCCGATCGCGGACGCGGTGGGCGAACCGCCGGCGACCAGGCGGTCGATGAGGGCCTTGGCAGCCATCGGCTCGGCGAGCCCGGCCAGCCCCCCGAGGAGGGCGAGCGCCGCGCCGACCGCGAGTCGGCCCCGATGGGGCCGCAGATGGCGCGTCAGCAGGAGCCGCAGCCCGGAGGGCGACCCGGGTACGGGCGCGGTCGCCGGTTCGGGCGCGGGTTCGCGGTCGGGTTCGGGTGCGGGCGCGGGTGCCGGTCCGGGCGCGGGTTCGGGGTTGGGTCCGGACGCGGGCGCCGGTCCGGGCGCGGGTTCGGGGTTGGGTCCGGACGCGGGCGCCGGTACGGGTACGGGTTCGGGCGCCGGTCCGGGTGCGGGTTCGGGTTCGGGGTTGGGTGCGGGTGCGGGTGCGGGTGCCGGTCCAGGCGCGGGTGCCGGTGCCGGTCCGGGTTCTGGTGCGGGCGCTGGCGCTGGCGCGGGTTCGGGGTTGAGTGCGGAGGCGGATGCGGGCGCGGGCGCTCGTACGGGTGCGGGCTTGGGCGCCGCGCCGTGGGCGGGCGGGGGGCCGATCAGTGCCTCGGCGCCGTTCACGCGGCGCTCGCCGCCGGGTCGCGCGGGGTGCCGAGCCGTGCGGCCAGCGCCGCGATGCCCGGGTTCCCGCCGAGTCCGGGGACCGTACCCTCGGCGAGCTGCGCGAGGCGGGCGTGCTCCACCAGGGACGCGGGGGTCAGTTCCGGAAGCCGGGTCCGGAACCGGTCCAGCAGCAGTTCGGCGGCCGCGTGCAGGGCGGCGTCGTCCAGCGGGCGGGCCGGCAGCGGCAGCGAGTCCAGCAGCAGGCGCTGCAGGGAGGCGAACAGCTGTTGGGCTCCCACCTCCCGGATCGTGAGCGAGAGGTGGGAGGAGAGCCCCTCACCGCCCACCGCCTCGTGGGCGAAGCCCCGGGGGATGTAGAGCACCTCCCCGGCACACAGGGTGTCCGCCAGCAGGGCCGGGCCGCCGTCGGCGACCTCGCCCGGCCCCCAGTCGGGACCGGCGGGACCACCGCGCACCGTCCAGCGCTTGCTGCCGGTGCCCTGGAGCAGCAGCACGTCGGCGTCGTCGCGGTGCAGGTCGAGGCCCTGCGCCCCCGGCGGGGTGACGAAGAAGAACGCCTCGACGCGGCGCCCGAGTTCGGCCTCCAGGGCGTGGGTCAGCGCCCGGGTCGCCGGGTGCCAGTGCTCGACGTTGCGCAGCACGAGGGTGGCGCCCTCGGCGAGCAGCTCCCGTACGCGGTCCGGGTCGGCGTACCCGGGGGTGGTCACCCCCGCGACGGTGCGGGCCCGGGTGTAGCGGGCGGAGTGCACCGGGTCGCCCGCGCGCGCGATTTCGAGGTGGGGCACGCGCAGCAGCCCGCCCGCCACGGCGGTGTCGATCTCCTCCAGGCTGAGCGGAGCGGCCGGTCCGGCGCCGGGACCGGGCCGGAAGACGGCCGGCGCGGTCCGCCAGTGGCGGTCGAGGAAGGCGTCCGTGTCTCCCACCCAGCGGGTGAGTTCCTCCCGGTGCATGGGGTCTCTTCTCTCTGTCGGGTACGTCGGTACGTCGGGGTACGTCGGGTACGTGATCGGTGTCGGCCGGGCCGGGCGGGCGGGCCAGCCGGGCGGCCCGGGCGGGTCGGCCGGGCCAGCCAGCCAGCCAGCCAGCCTGGCCAGCCAGCCGGTCCAGCCGGTCCAGCCGGTCCAGCCGGTCCAGCCGGTCCAGCCGGTCCAGCCGGTCCAGCCAGCCAGCCGGGCGAGTCAGCCGGGCGGGCCAGCCGGGCCAGCCGGGCCAGCCGGGCCAGTAGGGCGGGTGGCGCGGGCGCGGCTCAGGCCAGTAGCAGCGCGCGGTCCCAGCGGGTGGCGGGTGCGGTGTCCGAGGCGAAGGTGTGGAGGGCGAGTGCGGCCCCGGCCGCGCCGGTGAGGAAGCCGCCCGGGTGCTCCTCGGGCGGGCGTTCCCCCGGGGCGGTGGCGAAGCCGAACGGCGCGTCCTCGTCGGCGAGGTCCAGCAGGCGGGCGGCCAGCCCCGGGAGGTGCCCGGCGAGTCGGGGATCGCCGCTGTCGCGGGCCACGCGCCAAGTGATCTGGAGCAGCCCGGCCAGCCCGTGGCAGAGCCCGGCCTCGGCCGGCGGCTCCGCCTCGCCCGCGTCGCCCGCCTCGCCCGCCTCGGCGCGGGTCAGCGCGGAGCGCAGCGCCACGACCGCGGCCTCCTGCCAGCGGGACACGCCCAGGGCCAGGCCCGCCAGTTGGAGGGCGCGGGCGATGCCCGGGGTGCCGTAGCACCAGGAGGGCCGTCCGGGCCGCTGCCGCGAGGGGCCCAGGGACAGCTGGCCGGGCCACCAGGGGCCCTCGGAGTCAGTCTGGCGCTGCGCGAGGAGCCACTCGGCGAGCTCGGTGATCGCGGCCCGCTGGCCGGGCACGCGTACCCCCTGGCTCCACGCCAGGGCCAGCAGCGCGAGCGGGCCGGGCACTCCGTGGGCCATGCCCAGGTTGGCGTGGCCCGCCGACGGGACCACCGGTCGGTACGCGGCTCCGTCGAGCGCCACCCACCAGCCGGGCAGCACCCTGTTGTCCGCGCGCACCGGCCGGGTGAGCGACGTCAGCGCCCTCAGCAGCCGCGTGACGGCGGCTTCGGCGGGGCGGCCGAGTTCCAGCAGGTGCGCGCCGAGTCCGGCCTGCCCGCTGATCACGTCGTACGCGGTGAAGGTGGTGCAGCCGAGGTTCCCGTCGAGGCGTTGTTCCTCGCGCTCGGCCCGGGCGCCCGCCACGTCGGCGACCAGGCCCCCGAGGTGGGCCCGGGCCGCGCGCTGCCCGTCCGGGCCGTCCGCCGCCCGGTGCAGGGCGAACGACAGCGCGGCCAGGGGGCCGTACAGCCCCTGCGGTCCGGGGGCCGTCGCCAGCCGGGCGAGCGAGGCGGCGTGGCGTATCCAGCGGTGGGCGGTGGCACGGTGCGCCGGATCGGTGTGCGCGAGTTCGGCGTGGAGCAGCGCGATGCCCGGCGCGCCGTCACTGAGGCTCGCGGCGTGGAAGACGGACGCGTCCCGCGCTGAGGCGGAGGCCGGGGCCGGGGCCGGCATGGCCCCGGGGTCCGCGAGGCGGCGCGCGACGGTCGCCACGGTGTGGGCGGCCCGCTCGCGCAGCTCGTTCTCCCGCGCCCGCACCGGGTGCACCGGGTTCACAGGGCTCACCGGCCCTCCCGCGCACGGTCGAGGCGGGCGGAGGCTGTGGGCGGGACGGTGGCCGGGGCCGGGGTCTGGTGGGTCCCGGGGTCGGCGAGGCGGCGCGCGACGGTCGCCACGGTGTGGGCGGCCCGCTCGCGCAGCTCGTTCTCCCGCGCCCGCACCGGGTGCACCGGGTTCACAGGGCTCACCGGCCCGCCCGCGCACGGACGAGGCGGCTGCGCAGGGCCACCGCGGCCAGGGCGAAGGAGCGTTCCTCCGCGGGACGGTCGATGCCGGTGAGCCGGTTGTGATGCATGTGCAGAAGCGCGTCCAACGGGCCGAAACCGGCCGCCCCCAGTTCGCGCAGCAGCCTCCCGTACGCGGACAGGGCGGGGGCGCGCCGCTCCCAGCAGGCCAGCAGCGCCGGGCCGCCGGGCAGGCCGCGCAGCTGCTCCCAGTCGCCGAGCGGGTCGATCAGCTCCCGTGCCAGGTCTTTGGCGGCGCGGGAGGGTTCGGCGGCCCCCGGGTGCGCCGGACGGTCGATCAGGTGCCGGACGCCTTCCGGGGTGCCGGCGACGCGGCAGGCCAGATCGACGTGCCCGAGCGCCGTCAACACGGTCCGGTCCAGCGCCAGTTCGCCCTTGTCAAGCAGTTCGGCCTGTGCGAGGCAGGCGATGCTGTCCGCCTGGAAGGCCCGTTCGGCGGCGGTCGCAGCGGCGGGTCCTCCGTAGCGTTCGAGTTCGGGCTCGTAGGTGTCCAGGACGAGCCTGCCCCCGAGGCCTTCGGCGGCGAGCCGGTCGGACCAGGCGCCCAGCCGGGGCAACAGGGACCCGGAGAGCTCGGCGGGGTCGCCGTGGAAGCGCAGCCGCAGATGGGCGTCCGGGTCGCGATAGCGGAGGTAGAACCAGCGGTCGACGGCGCCGGGCAGACCCGCCAGCAGCCGGGGCAGCCACTGGGCGAGGATCTCGTCCTGGCGCTCGGCCGAGCAGTACACCTTGGCGTACAGCCACTGCGAGCCGGGGCCGTGGGCGGTGCGCACGCGGCGTGGCTCGGGGACGGGCATCGACATGAGCATGGGCGTGGGCGTGGGCGTGGGCGTGGGCATCGGCATGGACTTGGGCATGGACATGGGCCGCACCTGGCTGCCCGGCGACGGCAGGCCGCCGGTCTGCCGGTCCGCCCGGATCAGCGGGAAGGCGATCTCGTTGACCCGGCCGGACGGCTCCGAGGGACCGTCGGCCAGCCAGCCGGAACCGTGACCGCAGCTCGTCGGAAGCTCCTGGACCACGCCGCCCGGGCGGCGCAGCCATTCGTCCCGCAGCAGCGCGCGGTGGAAGGGGCGCCGCAGGTCGAGGGCGATGCGGTTGTCCCCGTTGACGCTCTCCACCAGGTCGGGCACCCGCCAGCGGGAGCGCCAGGCGTCGAAGCGCCGCTCCCAGTCGTCCGGGGCGGTGGCCCGGTCCTGGAGCGCCGGATCCGTCGGGCGCCAGCGCGCCAGGGTGAGCACGGTGCGCCCGCGCCGGACCCTGGGCAGGTACGGCAGGGTGTCCGCGGCCCCCCAGCGCCAGCGCGGCCAGGCCGGCAGGCCGTTCTCGCTCACCTCGTGCAGGAAACGGGCCGCGTTCGGCGCGTGCCACACCGTCGCGAGCATGCTGGGGACGACCGGCACGACCTCGCGGCCGAGCCGGGGCGCGACCACCGCGAGCCGGTGCACGTCGGCGACGACGGCCAGGTCGGACACGCCGAGGTCGGTGCCGCCCGTGCCGCCGGTACGGGCGGCGCCGTCGCTGCGGTCGGCGAACGCGCCGAGCGTGATCGTGTGCTCCAGGCGGCGCGGGACCAGCGCCACGTTGGCGGTCTCGCCGCGCGGCGGCGGGAACCGCATCTGCGCGGTGACGGCACCCGGCGCGGCCGCGGGCACCTGCCGCACCAGCTCGGTGACGTGTGCGTCGTCGTCGCCCAGGACGAACCCGAAGCGCCCCGCGTGCGCCCCGGCCGTACGCGCTCCGCCGGTGACGACCAGCCGGAAGTCACCGTCGGCCAGCGCCTCGGGGGTGTCGGCGAGCAGCTGCGCCAGGATCTCGAAGGACGGTGGCGGTGGCGCCTCCCCGCCGTCCGCCGCGAGCCGCTCCAGCAGGGCGTCGTCCAGGACGATCTCCCGCTCACCGTTGACGGACGCCTCCTGGGCCAGCTCGGTCAGCAGCCGGTCCTGGTCCTTCGGCCCCGGCCCCTTGGGGTCCGCGGGCGTCGCGCGCAGGGTCCGCGCGGTGGCGGGCAGCCGGTACCCGGCCGGACCGCCGAGGCCGGTGTCCGGATCGAGGACCTCCTTCAGCGGTACGGCGCGCCCGGCGCCGTAGCGTTCCAGGAAGTCCTCGTGGTACTGGCGCAGATGGGCCGGACCCGGCCGGGCCGCGGCCAGTCGCCACAGCGCCTCGGCGGCCCGCTCCACCTCGGCGCGCACGGCGGGCGGCAGCCGGACGTCCACGTCGAGGCCCAGATCGACCTGGAGGAGGTGGTCCGACGGGTGCAGCGCGGCCATCCGGCGAATCGCGGCGTCCCGGGCCGCCAGGCCGGAACCCAGCGGGGCCGCCGCGTACGTGGCCAGCTCCCGGTGGATCGAGGCGAGTTCGGTGACGACCTCGGCCACGGGGGCGGGCAGCGGTTCGGCCGTGGGGCGCGCCGTGGGGCGCGGTGCCAGCAGCACCAGTACGTGGCCGAGCGGATCCGGGCCGTCCAGCGGCGGGCGCAGCTCCGTCAGCAGTACCTCCGAGCCGATGAGGTCGATGAGCAGCCGCTCCACGGTGGCGGCGGCGACTCCGGGGTAGGCGGCGACGAGTTCGGTGAGCAGATCGGCGAACCGCACGGGCGGCGCCGCGCGTTCGACGACGCGCAGCACCACCTCGCCCGCCCGGACGGAGACCTCCTGGGCGGCCGGGCGGACACCCGCACCGGGGGCCGGGACGTACGGGACGACCAGCCGGCCGCCGCGCCGGAAGCACAGGTCGTTGGCGGTGACGCGGAGCCGCCGCAGCACGGCGGGCTCCCGCTCCAGCCGGGCCACCACCTCGGTCAGCCAGCCCATGTCGGGCCGCGCCGCCTTGCGGTGGCGTTCGCCCCAGACGACCTTGGGCGCCTCGGCGAAGCCGATCGCGGCGACCCCGGCCATGGTGCCGAAGGGGGTGACCCGGCCGGACATCCGCAACCGGTAGCGGGCCAATGCCCTGACCGCGCGACGCAGTTGCTTGATGCGGACCGGTTCCCCCGCGAGCACCGCGTCGAGGGTCCGGCTCAGGGAGGGGCTCGCCAGCGAGACCGCCTCCCTGAGCCGGGCGTCGGACGCCGCGGTACGGAGGTGGGCCCGCAGGTCCGACTCCTGGTCGCCGGGCTCGCCGGGCTCGCCCGGCTCGTCGCGGGCCCCGGGCGGCTCCGGCGCCCGGGGCGCGGCGCGGAACAGCAGGGTGTCCGCGCAGCGGAAGGTCGACGTATCGGGGGTGTCACCGCCCGGGTGGGAAGCGGGTGCCGCCACGGGGATCCTCCAGGAGAGTGCGGGTGAACAAGCGAGGCGGCCCGGGGGAGGGCCGCCTCACTGGTGGTTCTGTCAGACCGACCGTCAGATGGTGGTCCGGCAGTAGAACGGCCAGGAGCCGGTGGCGGCCTGGGCGTCGGCCTGGTCGTCCTCGACGGGGGCGGCGATCTCGATGATGTCCAGCTCGAACAGCTCGTTGACGTTGGTCATGACGACTCCTTCGGATGCGGTGCGCCCCCGTTGCCGGGGGCGGCCTCCGGGCTTCTCCCGGGCGGCTTGTGACCAACTTACGAAGCCCGGAACAACGTGCGTTCGACGCGGGATCGACGCCGGATCAACGACGCCGGATCAACGCCCCGGCGGGGGCTGCCGCGCGCCGTGCGGGAAACCCGGTGCGGGCACCGGGAACCGAAACCCCCGGTCAGCGGCGTCTAGCAGGGCATGATCCGGTACGTGATACGCGACGGGGGCCGCGGCCGCGTCACCGCCGCGGTGGCCGTGGGGCTGGCCGCGGTGATGCTGCTGCACGCCTGGATCCCCAACCGGCCCGGGAACCTCGGCAGTCTCGCGCAGACCCTGCTGCCCTGGACCGGCGCGGCGGTGCCGGTGCTGCTCGCCGCCGCGCTGGTGCGCCCGTCCCGGATCGCACTGACCGCCGTACTGCTGCCCGCGCTCGCCTGGGCCGCCGTCTTCGACCCCACCCTCGTCGGCGACCACCGCGCGCCCACCGGAGCCGCCGCCGACCTCACCGCCGTCACGCACAACGCCGACGACGTGAACCCCGACCCGGCCGGCACCGCCCGCGCCCTCGCCGCCTCGGGCGCCGAGCTCATCGCCCTCCAGGAGATCGTGGAGCCCGCGGTCGCCACGTACGAGCGGGTGCTCGCCGAGCGCTACCCGTACCACTACGTCCACGGCACCGTCGGCCTGTGGAGCCGCCACCCGCTGAGCGACACCCGGCCGCTGTCGGTCATGCCACTGCCCCGCGCCCTGCGCGCCACCGCCCTGACCCCCAACGGCCCCGTCACCGTCTACGTGGCCCACCTGCCCTCCGTACGCGTGCGCGCCTCGGGGTTCACCGCCGACCGCCGCAACGCGGCCGCGCTGCGCCTCGCCGAGGAGGTGCGCGTCGGCCCGCCCGGCCGCACCCTGCTGCTCGGCGACCTCAACAGCACCACCCGCGACGACGCGGTGTCCCCGCTGCTGAGCGGCAACGGCCTGCGCTCGGCACAGGAGGCGGCGGGCGCCGGCTTCGGTTTCAGCTGGCCGGCCGCGTTCCCCGTGGCCCGGATCGATCAGATCCTGGTCCGGGGCCTGACACCGGTGTCCGCCTGGACCCTGCCGCCCACGGCCAGCGACCACCTCCCGGTGGCCGCCTCGCTCCGCTTCTGACGAGGGCCCGTCGTTACGGCGATGGCCCGTCGTCAGGCCCGTGATCAGGCCCGTCGTCAGGTCCGGGTGACCCGGACCTGGTAGCTCCCGTTCCGCAGCTCTCCGACGACCGAGACGCTGATGCCCGCCTTCTTGTCGGTGAACGTCTCACCCGGCCTGAACGGCGCGTCCGACAGATCCGCGTGCACATTGGGCCGCCGCGTACAGCCGCTGCTCGCTCTCGTGCTGTCCGACACGACGACCGGGCCGCGCCCGGTGTCCACCTCGGAGTCCACCTTGTAGATCAGCACGCCGGGTTTGCACACGGCGTCGTCGTTCCCGGCCCGCGTCCGTACCTCCACCGCGTACCCGGAGCTCTCCGACAGCGGTATGAAGGCCAGTTTCATGCCGCCCTCCACCGCCAGCGGCGACAGGGTGTGGTCGCTGACGCCCGACTTCGCGGCGCAGCTGATCTGCGTGCTGTCCAGCCAGCCCAGCTTCCACTTGTGCCAGCCCAGCAGATCGTTGTTGGCGCCCCAGTCCTCGCTCATGATGTCCCAGTGCCCGACCGCGCCGCCCCCGTCGGAGGTGTACAGGTCCGGCAGCCCGAAGACGTGCCCGTTCTCGTGGGGGAGTACCCGGTAGCCGGTCTCCCGGTAGGAGCCGGAGCCGTCGTCCTGCCGGCTGTAGATGAAGGACGTGTTGGAGAGCGGCACCCCGTCGGCCCTCGGCGCCTCGCCGTTCCCCGAGAAGGTCACCGACAGGACGGTGTCCAGCGCGGACGGCCCGGCGTTCGGCGTGACCAGGACGTTGACCAGGTCGTACCGGCTGAAGTCCACCTCGGAGTCGGCGGCCTTGACCAGGTGCTCGACGAGTTGCCGGTAGCCCGGCTCGTACGGGGACCCGCGCCCTATCGCGTACGCCGAGAACGGCATCGGCATGCGCAGCCAGCCCCGTATGGGGGCCTCGGCCCGGTAGGTCAGCCGCCCGTAGGAGCTGGTCCGGAACCAGTTGGAGGTCTGCGGGAAGAATTCGGCCAGTCGGTCGGCGGCCGTGCCCTCGCCCTTGGCGTCCGGGAAGTCGATCATCAGGTTCAGCGCCCGGACCTCGCCGGTCGAGCGGGAGTACCCGGGCGGGGTCGGCAGGCCCTCGGACATCTGCACGCCCATCGTGCCGGTGATCCGGCAGGGCGCGAGCGCGGACTCGGCGGTCGTCGCCACCGGCCCGGCCGCGGAGTGGGTGCGGCTGGATATCCCCGTGCTCGCGGTCGCCGTGACGCCGAGGGCCAGCGCGGTGAGGCCGATGTACGCGCAGGTGCGGTGCGATCTGCGTATCCGGTGGCGGGTCTGCTGCATGGAGATCGCCTTCGGGGCCGCGGCAGCCGGCCGGGCCCGGACTGCGCTCTCTGCGCTCACCCTCCAACGGCTGCGACACGCCCGCGCGCCGGGTGCGTCCGAACGGGAAACGTCACGTGACCCGGCTCACACGTGAGGGTGAAATAACCGGGGACTGAATCCCCGTTTGAACGAGAGTCGCACTAACCGGGGAGCCGCTCCCCGTTTCGGACGGCACAGAAACCGACCCGACTTACAGCCAGAGCGAGAGTCGCAGCCAGGGAGGCCCCGCCATGAAGAGCCCCACCACCACGCCGGCGACCGCCCCGGCGGTCCCGGACGTGCCGGTGGCCCCGGCCGGGGCAGTGCCGGTTGAGAGTGGCGGGACCGCCCCGGCGAAGCCGTCCCGGCTTCCCCGGCCGCGCGCCGACGCCGTCCGCAACCGCGAGCGGATCCTGGCCGCGGCCCGCGAGATGCTCGTGGAGTCCGGCGTCGAGGCTCCGCTCGACGAGATCGCCCGCCGGGCCGGGGTCGGCAACGCCACCCTCTACCGGCACTTCCCCGACCGGGCCGCGCTCGTCCGCCACGTCGTGCTCTTCGTCATGGACCGGGTCGCCGCCCACGCCGAGAACGCCCTGGCCGAGGAGCCGGACGCCTTCGCCGCGCTGTGCCGTTTCACGCACGCCGCCGCGGACGAGCGGATCGGCGCCCTGTGCCCCATGCTCTCCGAGGACTTCGACCACGAACACCCCGAACTCCTCGCGTCCCGCGCCGCCTTGGAAGAGGCCGTCGAGACCCTGCTGGCCACCGGCCAGGACGCCGGACTGGTCCGCACGGACGTCGGCGTCGGCGACCTGATGATGGCGCTGTCGCAGCTCAGCCGCCCGCTGCCCGGCACCGAGTGCCGGGGCGTGGACCGCTTCGTCCACCGTCATCTCGGGCTGCTCCTCGACGGGTTGCGGGCGGCTCCGGCCCGCTCGGAACTGCCGGGCGCGGCGGTCACCCTCGAAGTCCTGCGGCAGAAAACCATGTGACGCCCCGGGTCGCGCCCACTAGCGTCGAAAACCTTGCCCAAACCTCCGTTTTTCTCTGCTTACCGTCATTCCTGTCATTTCCGTCATTCCGCACAGTGAGTGGGTATCCCCATGCCGAAAACAGCCGCGACACCGCCGCTGGCTGCCGACCCCAGCCGCTGGAAGGCCCTCGTCTTCATAGCCCTGGCCCAGTTGATGGTCGTACTCGACGCGACCATCGTGAACATCGCCCTCCCGTCCGCCCAGACCGACCTCGGCATCTCCGACGGCAACCGCCAGTGGGTCATCACCGCGTACGCGCTGGCCTTCGGCGGACTCCTCCTCTTCGGCGGCCGCATCGCCGACAAGTGGGGCCGCAAGAACGCCTTCGTCGTCGGCCTCGTCGGCTTCGCCCTGGCCTCCGCGCTCGGCGGCGCCGCCAACGGCGAGGCGATGATGCTGGGCGCCCGCGCCCTCCAGGGTGCCTTCGGCGCGCTGCTCGCGCCGGCCGCGCTCTCCCTGCTGGCCGTCATGTTCACCGACGCCAATGAGCGCGCCAAGGCCTTCGGCATCTACGGGGCGATCGCCGGCGGCGGTGGCGCCGTCGGCCTGATCCTCGGCGGCTTCCTCACCGAGTACCTGAACTGGCGCTGGACCTTCTTCGTCAACATCCCGTTCGCGATCGTCGCGGCCGTGGGTGCCTGGCTGGTCATCCGTGAGCCCGCGGACGGCCGCAACCGCGCGCCGCTCGACATCCCCGGCGTGGTCCTGTCCACGCTCGGCCTCGTCGCGCTGGTCTACGGCTTCACCCGCGCCGAGTCCGCCGGCTGGTCGGACGTCGTGACCGTGGCCATGTTCGTCGCCTCGGTGGTGCTGCTCGCGGCCTTCGTCTTCGTCGAGTCCCGGGTGAAGTCCCCGCTGCTGCCGCTGCGCGTCCTGCTGGAGCGCAACCGCGGCGGTGTCTACCTCTCGCTCGGCCTGGCCGTCATCTCGATGTTCGGCCTGTTCCTCTTCCTCACCTACTACCTCCAGGTCGTGAAGGGCTTCTCGCCCGTCAAGACCGGCTTCGCGTTCCTCCCGATGATCGCGGGCATGATCGTGGGCTCCACCCAGATCGGCGCCCGTCTGATGACCCGGGTCGCGCCGCGCCTGCTCATGGGCCCGGGCTTCCTGGTCGCCGGCGCCGGCATGCTGCTGCTCACCCAGCTGGAGGTCGGTTCCTCGTACCCGGCGCTGATCCTGCCGGCGCAGCTGCTGCTCGGCCTCGGCATGGGTACGGCGTTCATGCCGGCCATGTCCCTGGCCACGCACGGGGTGGACCCGGCCGACGCCGGTGTGGCCTCCGCGATGGTCAACACCTCCCAGCAGGTGGGCGGCGCGATCGGCACCGCCCTGCTGAACACGATCGCCGCCTCGGCGACGACCGCGTACCTGGCCGACCACGCGGCCCAGGCCGCGGCGGGCGGCCCGGCCGCGAAGCTGATCCAGGCGCAGGCCATGGTCGAGGGCTACGCCTCCGCCATCTGGTGGGCCGTCGGCATCCTCGTCGCCAGCTCGGTCATCGCCCTGACCCTGATCAACACGGGCCGGCCGGGCGCGGGCAGCCCGGTGGCCTCCGGTGACGGGTCCGGGGCCGAGGTCGAGATGAAGATCCCGGTGGTCGCCCACTGACGGCCGAGCCGCCGGTGCGGGAATGACGGACGACCCCGCTTCGTTCAAATTTGAACGAAGCGGGGTCTTGTCATGGCGGCCCCGCGCCGACGACCGAGGAGCCCCCCGTGGCCCCCGTGACCCCATAGCCCGGGCTGAAATCGCCCTCCGGGCAATCCAGCCCGGCTCGGCTAGGCCTTGACCCGCAGCGCGCCTGTGATCTCCTCGTCGATGACGAACCCCTTGGCGGGCCCGGCTGGGACGGTGACCGCGGTGCCGTAGGGCGCCCGGACCTCGTCGTCGTAGACGGCCTTGTCCGGGTCCGGGGCGGTCAGCACGGTCACGATGCCGCGTTCGTCGTAGTCGTCGATCAGGATGTAGACGGGGATCCCGGCGCGGGCGTAGGCCCGCCGCTTGCGGATCCGGTCACGGGAGATGCTGTCGCGCCCCGGGGAGACCACCTCGACGACGAGCTCCACGGCCGAGGCCTTGATGCCGATGCCGTCCTCGGTGACGTGTTCCTTGGCGTCCCTCGGCGCGATGAACAGATCCGGAATCCAGACCTTGCGGCCGTGGATGACGTTCATGTCCTGTCGAGCGGCGTAGCCGCTGCCTGCCAGGAACACCACAAGGCTGTCACGCAGCTCGTTGGCGGACTCGCCGTGCGAGTAGCGACCAGTCGGCGACACTTCGATGGACCCCTCGATGATCTCGGCATGGAAGCCCTCGGGGAGTTTCTCGACTGCGGCTTGCCATGCGAGCCACAGGGCCTCGTCCAGATCTGAATGGGGTGTGGCGGTCTCTGTGGCCTCGTGGGCGAGAGCGGTCATGGGTGCAGCACCTCCTCCTCAAGTGTGGGCGTCGCCGGCCGGGCGGCACAAGCGACTCTCTGACCGTAGGGAGGGGCCGTCCCATGCCGGAGGAATATGCCTCCACCTCACCCGCGCGGGTGAGGGCAGGCAACCGGAAGCCCGTGAGGGCCGTCTTCAGGGTCGGCGTGCAGCCAGGACCGCTGCGCCGGAAGAGTGACGGCGGTCTCACCGTTATGGAAGTTGTAAAGGTCCGAGAGGGCCTCCAAGATCACCTCCGCAAGGGGTCTGACCTGCACCTCTTCGGGGTCTGCGGGGTTCCGCCTCCGCCGCGAGCGGGGGGCGGCGGGGCAGGGTACTGCAAGATCTCGGAAAACAGCGAGCGGTGTGGGAATTCTGTCCCGATTCCAGTCGTTCTTTCCATCGGAAGCGGGCACTCGGGAGAGTGTCCGGGGACGTACCACCCCGCCACGGTGGCCGTCCGGCAGCCGCACCGCGACCGAACACTTCGCAAGGGAGCACGCATGGCAACCCGCGCCGTCGCCCGTCGTCAGTCCACGAGCAGCGCCCGCGCTGTGGGCGGGGAGATCGCAGACCGCGACCTGGTCGGCATGTACCTGGACGAGATCGCGCGCACTCCACTGCTCGACGCGGCCAAGGAAGTAGAACTCTCACAGATCATCGAGGCGGGCGTGTACGCCCAGCAGATCCTCGACGGTGCGATAGAGCGCGAGGGTGACACTCCGTCGCGCCGGGAGCTCGACGCGCTCGCCGCCGAGGGCGAGCGCGCCAAGGAAATCTTCATCCGGTCCAACCTCCGCCTGGTCGTCGCGGTCGCGCGCCGATACCCGCGCAGCGGTCTGCCCCTGCTCGACCTGATCCAGGAGGGCAATGCCGGCCTGGTGCGCGCGGTCGAGAAGTTCGACTACGCCAAGGGCTTCAAGTTCTCCACGTACGCCACCTGGTGGATCCGCCAGGCCATCACCCGATCCATCGCCGACCAGTCCCGCACGATCCGCCTCCCCGTCCACCTGGTCGAGGAACTCGGCCGGATCCGCCGGGTGCAGCGCGAGTTCAACCGCGAGCACGGCCGCGAACCGGAGCACGGGGAGATCGCCGCCGAGCTGGACACCACGGAGAAGCGCGTGGGCGACGTCCTGGACTGGGCGCGCGACCCGGTCAGCCTCAACATGTCCGTGGACGACGACGGTGACACCCAGTTCGGTGACCTCCTGGAGGACACCTCGGCCATCTCCCCCGAGCAGTCCGTCCTCTCGCTGCTGCGCAGCGAGGAGTTGGAGGACCTGCTCGGCAAGCTGGACCAGCGCACGGCTTCGATCATCAAGATGCGGTACGGAATCGACGACGGCCGCGAGCGGACGCTGACGGAGGTCGGCAAGCAGCACGGCCTGACCCGCGAGCGGATCCGCCAGATCGAGAAGCACGCGCTGCTGGAACTGAAGAAGATGGCCCGCGACACCGGCTTCGACGCCGTGGCCTAGCGCGGCCGGCAGCCCCCAGACGAGCCCCGGTACCTATCCCCCCCAGGTGCCGGGGCTCCCCCCATTCCCGGGGCAATTTCAGCCTCGCCGGCGTTTGAGGCGCGGGTCTGGGCGGAGCCCAGCCGGGGCGGAGCCCCGGTTACCGCGGTCCCGCCGCGGCGGTCAGACGAGAGGCCAGCGCGTGCGCTGCCGCCGACAGGACCGCCGGGGCCTGCACCGTGAACGGCACCCCGGTCAGGGCCAGCCGGGCCGCCAGCCACTCCGGCGCGTCCCCGCTCTCGAAGCGGACCCGAGTCCCCCCACCGCCCCCGCCCCCACCCGCGACCGCCGACTCCCGCAGCCACCCCGGCAACTCCGCCGCGCCCACCGCGAAGGTGACCTCGACCGCGTACCTCTCCCCGCCCCGCCGCCCCCTGCGTACGAACTCCTCCGCATCCATCGGCAGCTCCCGCGGCGCGAACCGCGCCCCCGTCGCGAACGCCTCGCCCACCCGGTCCACCCGGAAGGTCCGCCAGTCCTCGCGCTCCAGGTCGTAGGCGACCAGGTACCAGCGGCTCCCGGTGCTCACCAGCCGGTACGGCTCCACCAGCCGCTGCGACCGGGCCCCGTCCCGCGCCAGGTACGCGAACCGCAGCCGCTCCGGCCCGGCCACCGCCGCCGCCATCGTCGTCAGCGTCCGCGGATCCACGCTCGGCCCGTCCCCCCGCGTCAGCGCCACCGTCGCCGACTGCAGCGCGCTCACCCGGTGCCGCAGCCGGCCCGGAAGGACCTGCTCCAGCTTCGCGAGCGCGCGTACGGACGCCTCCTCGACCCCCTCGATCGCATGCCCGGCACCCGCCCGCAGGCCCACCGCGATCGCCACGGCCTCCTCGTCGTCCAGCACCAGCGGCGGCATCGCCGCGCCCGCGACCAGCCGGTACCCGCCGTCCGCGCCCAGCGTGGCCTCCACCGGATACCCGAGTTCCCGCAGCCGTTCGATGTCGCGCCGGATCGTCCGGGCGCTCACCCGCAGCCGCTCGGCCAGCTCGCTGCCGGGCCACTCGCGCGGGGTCTGGAGGAGGGAGAGCAGCGTGAGCAGCCGGCCGGGAGTGTCGTTCATGACATCAGGTTGCCAGCGAAATAGGACACTGCCTGACCTACATCCCGTCTAGGTTTCTCCCCATGACCACCGAGACAGCCCAGACATCGCCCGAAAGAGAGAACGGGCCCGTACAAGAAGAGCGGAACGACACCCTCAACGACACGAGCAGCAGCTCACCCGCCGCAGACCGCCGCCGCTGGCTGGCGCTCGCCATCGTGATGACCGCGGCCTTCATGGACCTGGTCGACGTCACGATCGTCAACATCGCGATACCCAGCATGCGCCAGGACCTCGGCGCCTCCACCAGCGCGATCCAGTGGATCACCGCCGGCTACGCCCTCGCGTTCGCCGCCGGCCTGATCACGGGCGGCCGTCTCGGTGACATCTACGGTCGCAAGCGCCTCTTCCTCATCGGTATCGCCGGCTTCACCGCCGCCTCGCTGCTCTGCGGCATCGCCGCGAACCCGACCGTCCTCGTCGGCTCCCGCCTCCTCCAGGGCGGCATGGCGGCCTTGATGGTCCCGCAGGTGCTGGCGATCATCCACGTCACCTTCCCGGCCCACGAGCGCGGCAAGGTCTTCGGCCTCTTCGGCGCGATCGTCGGCCTCGGCGCCGTCTCGGGCCCGATGCTCGGCGCACTGCTCACCGAGTGGAACATCCTCGGTCTCGAATGGCGCCCGATCTTCCTGATCAACCTGCCGGTCGGCATCGCCGGCGCGATCCTGGGCCGCAAGTTCATCACCGAGTCCAAGGCCCCCGACGCCCTGCGCCTCGACCTGGTCGGCGTCGTCCTGGCCACCCTCGCCCTGGTCATGCTGATCTTCCCGCTCACCCAGGGCCGTGAGAACGACTGGCCGCTGTGGGGCTTCGTCCTGATGATCGCCGCGCCGTTCGTCTTCGCCGCCTTCATCGCGTACGAGAGGTACAAGACCCGCAAGGACGGCTCCCCGCTGGTCGAGCTCTCCCTCTTCAAGGTCAAGAGCTTCGCGGGCGGCATCGCCGTCCAGCTGACCTTCGGCATCGCGACCGGCATCTTCTTCCTGGTCTGGACGCTCTACATGCAGATGGGCCTCGGCTGGAGCGCCCTGCGGGCCGGCACCACCGGCATCCCCTTCTCGATCGCCGTCTCGGTCGCCGCCGGCATGTCGGTCCAGAAGCTCGTACCGCGCTTCGGCCGCAAGGTGCTCCAGGGCGGCGCGCTGACCATGGCCGCGGGTCTGCTCCTCTACATCTGGGAGTCCGACCGCTACGGCATGGAGATCGCCTCCTGGCAGATGGCGCTCCCGCTGATCGTCATGGGCGCCGGCATGGGCCTGATCGTGGCCCCGCTCACCGACACCGTGCTCTCCGAGGTGCCGCCCCGCCACGCCGGTTCGGCCTCCGGCCTGATCAACACCACCGGCCAGATGGGCAACGCGCTCGGCCTCGGCCTGACCTCGGTCGTCTACTTCGGCTCGATCGACGACGCCGTCCCCTTCGGCCCGCAGTACGTCGACGCCTTCCGCGGCGCGCTGTGGTGGGTCGTGGCCGTCCTGGTCCTGATCTTCGCGGTGATGTTCATGCTGCCGCGCAAGTCGGTCCCGATGGAGCAGCGCGAGGGCGGCCCCGAGACGGTCGCGTAACCCCCTCAACCGGCTCGACGGCCCCGAACGGGCATGCCCGTTCGGGGCCGTCGAGCCGTGATCAGGCCGGCGGAGGGGTCACCGGACGCGGGAGCGGAGCTCCATCGCCCCGCGCGCGGCCGCCTCGCTCTCGTACACCTCGCACATGTGCCGCCCGTCCGGCGTCGCCGTGTGCTCGACCTCCCACAGGCTGACCTCGCTCCCGTCCAGCAGCAGGAACGCGTGCTCGTACAGGCTGACCCCCGCCGACCGGTCCCGCCCGCCGCCCGTCACACCGTGCCGGCCGCCGAACGCCTGGGTGATCTGGTGCGCGTACGCGGACCGCAGCCGCCGCGCCGGCTCCTCGCCCGGACGGTCCGCGTTCTCCGCGCGGCGCAGCACCCGCCGGGCGTGGTCGGCCGACTCGTCCACCGCGTAGTCCCGGTGCCGGGCCGACTCCGGCCCCGACGCCGCGAACAGCGCGCCCAATAACGCCGCATCGCCCCGCGCCGCCTCCTCGGCCGGTATCGGCGCCAGGTCCCGCGCCACCTCCGAGGGGGTCTCGCCGAACAGCCGGGCCACCGCCAGGCAGGCCTCCGCCTTCCCGGTGAAGACCTCGTGCCGCATCGTCCGGTCGTCCTCCAGCCGGTACACCAGCTCCCACAGGGACACGGCCCCGCCGTCGGACAGCAGGTACGTGTGCCGGTGGGTCTCCCGCCACAGCCCGGCCGCCGGACTGTGATGCGTGGTGTACAGCGAAGAACTGTGGGCGAGCGCCGTACCCAGGCGCTCGACCAACCGGTCCGGCAGGTCGTAGGAGTTGAGGGCGCGGCCCAGGAGTCGATCGAGGTGCGCCTCGGTTGTCTCGTACGGATCGCTCAAGGTGGGTCTCCAGGCCGTCGCAGGTTGTCACTTCGCGGAAGCACAACGTAGCCCCTGGCTCTGACATCACGTCCGGGGTTCGGTAAAACGTCCGGGACACATCAGGGGTTCCCGCCACACCTTCAGGTCAACTTGCGTACGAACAACCATGGTTAATGCCGTTCTGGGCGCAAGCGCGGGAGTATGGGCCACATGGCAACGAATACGGTGGGCGTTCCCCGCCAACAGGGGCGGCCCCCCAGACGACCCGAGGACGAACCGGAAGCGACCCCGAGGGGGTTGGCCTGGCTGCTGCTGCTCACCGGGGCCGCCGGCGTGCTGGCCTCGTGGGTGATCACCCTCGACAAGTTCCTCCTGCTGGAGGACCCGGACTTCAAACCGGCGTGCAGCCTCAACCCGGTGGTCTCCTGCGGCAGCGTCATGAAGAGCGAGCAGGCGGCGGTCTTCGGCTTCCCCAACCCCATGCTCGGACTGGTCGCGTTCGGCGCCGTGGTGTGCGTGGGCGCGGGCCTCCTGGCCGGCGCCCGCTACCGCGACTGGTTCTGGCTCGGTCTGAACGCGGGCATGGTCTTCGGCGTCGGCTTCTGCTCCTGGCTGATGGTCCAGTCGCTCTACGAGATCAACGCGCTCTGCCTGTGGTGCTGTCTGACCTGGGCGGCGACGCTGCTGATGTTCTGGGCGGTCACCGCCTTCACCATCCGTACGGGCGTCCTCCCCGCGCCCGGGCCGGTCCGGGCCTTCTTCACCGACTTCGGCTGGGCCCCGCCCGCCCTGCACCTCGGGGTGATCGGCATGCTGATCCTCACCCGGTGGTGGGAGTTCTGGACCTCCTGAGGCGCGGCGCACGCGAGGGCCCCGGCAGCTGGAGGCTGCCGGGGCCCTCGAACGTCCATCGCTCCACGGGCGCTAGAAGCCCGGCCCGTACCGCAGTGGGGAGCGGAGATCAGCTGCCGAGGGAGGCGTTGCCCGACAGGACCGGGATGTTGTCCAGGATGTGCGAGAGCGGCTCGTCGCCCTTGGCCTGGGTGGAGTTCTCGGTGCACTGCTGGTTCTGCGGGTTGGACAGGACCGGGATGTCCTGAACGCCGACGTTGACGATCGCCAGGATCGACTGGGCGTTGAGCTTCGCCGGCAGGCCGATGCAGGGCTTGTTCAGGGTGCCCTGGACCAGGCTGAGCTGCGGGCTCAGGTCGCCGCCGGTCTTCTGGTTGCCGTAGATCTGCTGAGCACCGTTCCCGTTGACGGTGTTGATCCCGTTGTCGTTGCCGATGGCCATGGCCGGGGCCGCGACAGCAGCGCCCGCGCCGACGACGGCGGCGGTGACCGCGGCAGCAGTCATGATCTTCTTGAGCATCATTGGTCCTTTTGTCGCACGAGTGCCCGCTAGTGGAGCGCCCTGGTCAACTGCCCTTTCAGAGGGTTGGTTCCGCTGCTTCACTCAAACGGCCCGTTCGGGCGGCGGTTTTCCCCGGCGCGGGTGAGGCCGCCCCGGACGCCTGCGCGAAGCCCGTACGCAGCCCTCAGCCGGGCCGGAGCCCTTCAAGATCCTGTTGCGCTCCGTCGAAGGTGTTCGCACGGTGAGTGAGGAAGCGGATCACTCGGTCCGCTGCCCGCGCGTCCCCGCGACCACCAAAGGAAACATCCATGCAGCGCACGAAGCCGTTCCGCGTCCGCGTCCTTGTCCCTTCGGCCCTCGCGGTCGTCATACTGTCCGGCGCGGCCGCCCCGGCGAGCGCCCTCGACTCCGGCGACCGCGCGGTGGCTCCACGGGCCGCTGCCGGCCCCATCGACGACCTCGTGAAGGGCATCCTCGACTCCATCGCGGCCCTCCTGCCGCCGGGCATCAGTCTTCCGGACATCAAGATCCCGGACATCAAGATCCCGGAGGTCAAACTCCCCGAGATCAAGCTGCCGGAGATCCCGGGCGTGGAACTCCCGGAGATTCCGGGGGTGGAGATCCCCGAGATCCCGGGGCTCGAACCGCCGACGCTGCAGCCCCCGGCGGAGCTGGTGCCGGAGATCCCCGAGATCCCCGAGATCGGGGACGTCCCGGAGATCCCGGACATCCCCGCCCTGACGTAACCGGAGGCATGGTTACGACTATTGGGCTGAACAGGTCTGATCGTGTCCAAAGCCGTGTCGGTCTGGCAGGGTGGAGCGTTTCGCTCGGTGTGAGCCCCGGGATCGGGGCAGAACATCGAACAGAAGGTGCACTTCCCATGAACTCTGCCAAGAAGGCCGCCCTGGTCCTGGCCACCGCTGGTCTCGCCGCGGGCGCTGCCGCCGGCTCCGCCATCGCCGACTCGTCGGCCGAGGGCGCGGCCGTGGGATCCCCCGGTGTCCTCTCGGGCAACCTGGTCCAGGTTCCGCTTCACATCCCGATCAACGTCTGCGGCAACTCCGTCAGCATCATCGGCGCGCTGAACCCCGCGTTCGGCAACGTCTGCGTCAACGACTGACGTACGTCGCACACATGACTGTGGGCGCCCCGGCCTCGCCGGTGGCGCCCACAGTCATGTGCGGGGTGGTGGGGCGGTTCAGTGGGCGCCGCCGTTGAGCTTCACACCGCCGAGCAGCGGGGACGCCTGGGTGGCACCGTTCGCCACCTTGAGCACCTCGCCCGGCACGTTGTTGCGGACCTTGTTGACGTTCTGCACGGTGCCCACGACCTTGTTGACGCCCTCACCCTGCTCGGCCAGCGCGTCCCCCAGGATCTCGGGGAGGGACTCCGAGACGGGGTTGACGGCGTTCACCACCTCCGTCGCCCCGCTCGTCAGGCTCATCGGGGGCATCTGCGCCGGGGCGTCGGCGGCGAAGGCGGGGGCGGAGGCGCCGAGGGCGGCGACCGAGCCGGCGACGACAGCGGCGACCTTCGTGAGCTTCATTATCGAAATCCTCTTCTTTTCATCGGCGGGGGCGTCCGCGGCGACCGTCGCGCCGCTTTCGACCTGGGTAACGATTCCCCGCCGCTGCGGAAACGCGCCGGGCGATCCGCGCGGCTGATCCGCGGCGGACACGGCGACGGCCGGAGAATCCGACAAAGGATTCTCCGGCCGATATTTCTTCCGATTACCGGTATTGCCGCAATCGTCATGCGGCGATACGGGACCTCCGGTACAGAATGGCGCCGCCCAGGATCAGAGCCGAGGCGAGAACCGCCGCGGCGGCGGGCTGACCGGTGCCGGTCGCGGCCAGTTGCGGGACGGCGGCGGGGACAGCCGTGGCCTGCGCGGGAGCGGGGACGGGCGCCGGGACGGGCGCGGGTGCCGGGGCCGCCGCCGGGGGCAGGTGAACCGGGGTGTCACCGGCGGGGGCGGCCGGCGGCTGGTCGGCGGGACGGCCGACCTCCGGGGCGGGGGCGGGGGCGGGGGCCGGCCGTACGGGCTGGCTGCCGTGCGGCGGCCGGGGCTCGGGCTCCTCCTCCATCACGGGCGGCATCGGCGCGGGGAGCGTCACCGGGGGCGCCTCCTGGACCGGGGCCGGGACGGGCTCCGGTGCGGGGAGCGGGACCGGCTGCGCCTCGGGCCGCGGCTGCGGCGCCTCCTGTACGGGGGCGGGCGCGGGTGCCGGCGTCTCGGGAGCGGGAGCGGGAGCCGGAGCCGGTGCGGGAAGCGGCTGCGGGGCCGGGTGCTCCGCGGCGGGCTCGGGCTTCGGCCGCGGGGGCGCGGGGGGCGCCGGAGCCGGGGCCGGGTACTCCGCCTCGGGCAGCGGCTGCGGGTGATCGTCGCACTCCTCCTCGCCGCCGTTGCCCTCCTCACCCCGCTCTCCGTAGCCGCCTTCGCCGTGCCGCTCCTCGTGCCGGGGCGCCGCGTGCTTCGGTGCCGCGTGCTTCGGGGCCGCGTGGCGCGGTGCCTGGTGGCGCTGCTCCTCCTCGCCCTCCCGCTCGCCGTACCCGCCCTGCTCCTCGTCGCGCTGGCGCGGCATCGCGTGCCGTCCCGCGCGTTCGTCGAGGTAGCGCTCGAAGGCCTCGGCGTGCTCGGGGCTGAGATGGCGCTCGTACTCGTGGTGGCTGATCTCGGAGCCGCTGGTGGTGGCGCAGGTGTTCCCCATCGAGGGGTTCAGGGCGGCGCCGCCGTCCACGCTGTTGCCGCAGACGTTGGGCGTGAAGGTGATGGGTACCGAGACGCTGTTGCCGGACAGTACGCCCGGTGAATGCGAGGCCTCGGCCATCGCCCCGCCGTGCGCGTACGCCGCGCCCGTCGCGATCGACAGCAGGCTCGACGCGGCCGCCGCCGTCAGCATCCCCTTGCCCAGTACCTGTCGGCTCAGTACCTGTCGCATGGGTCCTTCCCTGTCTACCGGCACTCCCGCCGGTGTGGAATCGAAGGTGGCCTCGGAGTGCACCGCCGTGCACTCCGAGGCCTGCCCCGGTCTGGGTCCGGAGGCCTGCCCTCGCGGGCGCGGGCGCTGCGTCAGTTGTTGACGCAGGTGTTGCCGAACGCGGGGTTCAGCAGCGCGATGATGTTGACGGTGTTGCCGCAGACGTTGACCGGGACGTGCACCGGAACCTGGACGAGGTTGCCGGACAGGACACCGGGGGAGGCTACGGCCTTGCCCGCGGCGTCGGCGTCGGCCATGGCGGGCGAGGCGGCACCGGCGGCCATCAGAATGCCGGCGGCCAGCACCACTGCCTTCTTGTGCTTCATTACTTTCGATCCTTCCCGCAGAGGCGTATCCACTGCAGAAATGACAACGAGTGGCTCGGGTAAAAGAAACCGATGATTTTCGGCGGCTGCTCCGTAATTCACTCCGCTACCCGTGGGGCCGGAAATTCGGAGCGAATTCACGTCGCTATTCGAGTCCTATTACGGGCTCGGGGGTTCGCGTTCTGCACGCGGCGAGGCCGCCGCGACCGAAGGGTGCGGCGGCCTCGCTGGCGCGGGGTGCGATCAGCTGCCGGCGGAGACGTTGCCGGAGAGGATCGGGATGTTGCTGAGGATGTGCGAGAGAGCCTCGTCGCCCTTGGCCTGGGTGGAGTTCTCGGTGCACTGCTGGTTCTGCGGGCTGGACAGGACCGGGATGTCCTGAACGCCGACGTTGACGATCGCCAGGATCGACTGCGCGTTGAGCTTCGCGGGCAGGGCGATGCAGGGCTTGTTGAACGAGCCCTGGATCAGGGCCATCTGCGGGCTCATGTTCCCGTAGGTGGCCTGGTTGCCGTAGATCTGCGAGGCGCCGTTGCCGTTCACGGTGTTGATGCCGTTGTCGTTGCCGATGGCCATCGCCTGCGGAGCCATGGCGGCGCCGATGCCCACGACCGAGGCGGCAACCGCGGCCGAGGCCATCATCTTCTTGATCATTGTCGTCCCTTTTTAGCTGGATTGCCCGGTAGTGGAGCACCCGGATCAACGCCGCGCCCCCGGCTGGGGTTGCGTGTTTTCACTCGGATGCCGACGTTTCGGGCAGCGCGGTTGACGCTCGCGCTGACGGTCAGGCGTTGACGCAGGTGTTGCCGAACGCCGGGTTCAGCAGGGCGATCACGTTGACCGTGTTGCCGCACACGTTCACCGGGATGTGGATGGGGACCTGGACCAGGTTGCCGCTCACCACACCGGGGGACTCGGCCGCGACACCCTCCGCCGTCGCGCCGTCGCCGCCGTGCGCGGAGGCGAGGCCCGCGCCGCCCATCAGCATCGCGGCGCTCGCGAGCGCCAGGGTGGTGCCGCGTACCAGCCTCTTCTTCATCTCCGTTTTTCCTTTCGGTTCGAACAATGGTGCAACGGCATAACGACCCGCCCACTCTGAGGGTGCGTGTTATCGCCCAAAAGGCCGTACGAGCGAGTCCGACGTGATTTCCACCCTGGTTTCTGACAAAGTTCACATCCTGTTTTGTCCCCTTGATCGGAAATGGAGACAGGGTCATGGGTTCCTCCCGCAGAATCCTCGGCACTCTCGGTCTGCTGTCCTGCCTCACACTTTCCGCGAACGTCCCCGTGGCGGGGGCGGCGGTCCCCGCCGGGGTCAGCGCCCCCGCGCCGAGGGAAGCGGAGCGTGTCCAGTTCACCCAGCGTTATCAGGCCGTGCAGCACGGCGGGCTGGTACGGGCCTCCAACTCCGGCATCAGCTGCCGCCGGGAGGAGTCCCCGCAGGCCGAGCCGTGCGCCGAGGTCAAGAAGGGCGCGGCCGGGGTCAACAGCGACTTCGAGATGTTCTACAGCGAGGTGGACAAGGACCCGGACACCTACAACTCCACCCGGGCCGAGCTCAAGGTCCCGCAGGGCGCGAAGGTCTCGTACGCCCGGCTGTACTGGGGCGGGAACCTGCGGGTGGGCGAGCAGAAGCCGCCGCAGGACAACGGCCGGGTGCTGGTCGCCGAACCGGGCGGCGCGTACAAGGAAGTGCTGGCCGACACGGTGATCGGCCACAGGACCGACGCGGGCAGCGATGCCTACCAGGCCTCGGCCGACGTGACCCCGCTGGTCCGCAAGGGCGGCACCGGGATGTGGACGGTGGCCCAGCTGAACATCGCGATGGGCCACTCCGACGTGGGCGCCTGGGGCGGCTGGACGCTGGTCGTGGCGTACGAGCACCCCAAGGAGCCGCTGCGCCGGGTCTCGCTGTGGGACGGCTTCGAGGGGCTGGCCTCCGGCGCCGGTGAGGCGGCGGGCGAGACGGTGGAGATCGCCGGCCTGGACGCCCCGGCCGGGTCCTCGGGGAAGGCCGGCGTGGTCGCGTACGACGGGGACCGGGGGACCCTCGGGGACTCACTCACGGTGACCGCCGACAGCGGTCGCCGGGTGAGCCTCAGCGACGGAGAAAATCCTTTCAATGATGTTATGAATTCCACCATCACGGAGTTCGGGCGTGGCTCCTTCGTGCGCCAGCCCGATCATGTGAATAATCTCGGATATGACGCGGACGTGTTCGACCTGAGTCCCGCCCTGTCCGGTGGCGCCCGCAGCCTGAGCTTCAGGTTCGCGGGCGAAAACCAGGGTCATTTCCTCGGTGTGCTCTTCGTTCAGACAGACGCGCGCCGCTGAACGTAGGAGACCACTCCACGTGCCGACTAACCGTCCACCAGCACAGAGTCCGACCGTACGCGAATCCACCGCGCCGTCCGAGGCGGCGCGGCCCCCGGACGCGCACCCCCTGACCGTCCTCCACCTCGTCCAGCCCGTGGACGGCGGTGTCGCCCGGGTCGTCGCCGACCTCGTCCGCGCCCAGTCCGCCGCCGGACTGCGGGCCGTCGTCGGCTGCCCGCCCGGCGGACCGCTCACCGACGCGGCCCGGGAGGCCGGGGCCGAGGTGTTCCCCTGGCGGGCCGGGCGGGTCCCCGGGCCCCGGCTGGCCACCGAAGTGCCCGGCGCCCGGCGGCTGATCCGCCGGGTCGGGCCCGACGTCCTGCACGCCCACAGCGCCAAGGCGGGCCTGGCCGGGCGGCTCGCCGTACGCGGGGCCGTGCCCACCGTGTTCCAGCCGCACGCCTGGTCCTTCGACGCCGTCGGCGGCACCACGGCGGCCCTCGCGCTGCGCTGGGAGCGGTACGGGGCCCGTTGGGCCGACCGGGTGCTCTGCGTCAGCGAGGCCGAACGCCGGACCGGCGAGAGCGAGGGGATCCCCGCCCGCTGGGCGGTGATCCGCAACGGCGTGGACCTCGACTACTTCCGCCCCGGCGGACCGGACCGGGACCACGACCGGGCCACGGCGCGCGCCGGACTCCCGCTGCCCGCCGACTTCCAGGGCGACGGGCCGCTCGTCGTATGCGTCGGCCGGATCTGCCAGCAGAAGGGCCAGGACATCCTGCTGCGCGCCTGGCCAGAGCTGCTGGGCGCGGTCCCGGACGCCCGGCTGGCCCTCGTCGGCGACGGACCCGACAGGGAGCGGCTGGGCCGCGCCGCGCCGCCCGGAGTGCTCTTCGCGGGAGCCGCCGCGGACATCCGACCGTGGCTTCGGGCCGCCGATCTCGTTGTACTGCCGTCGCGGTGGGAGGGCATGGCGCTCGCCCCGCTCGAAGCCATGGCCTGCGGTCGCCCCGTCCTGGTCTCCGACGTCAGCGGCGCCCGGGAGAGCCTGCCGCCCGGCCAGGCACGGCTGTGCCTGGTGCCGCCGGAGGACCCGACGGCGCTGGCCAAGGGCCTGGGCCGGCTGCTCGCCGAACCGCGGCTGCTCGCCGAACTCGGTGAGCAGGCCCGCCGGCACGCCCGGACCGACTTCGACGTGCGACGGACCACGGACGCGGTCACCGGCCTGTACCGCGAACTGCTAGGCAGGCCCCGTCCCTTGAACCAGGAGCGCATCAGCCGATGACGATGGACAGCGCACCCGCCCGGCACACGGGGCAGGGCGGCACGGGGCCGGCCGGCGGCAGCGCCGGCAACACCACCGCCGTCCGCCGTTCCGTGACCGCCATCCACCCCCCGCGCCGGCCCAGGGCCGACCAGGCCCGGCCCGCCCTGCGGCCGCGGCGGGTCCGCCGCCGCGAAGGGGTCGCCCCGCTGCTGGCCGCCGACGCGCTGGCCGTCGGCGGCACCGCGGCGGCCCTGCCCGGGCTGGGCCCGCTACCCGAGGCGGCCGCGCCGATCGGCGCGCTGCTGGCCGTGTCGGCCGCCGCACTGCACGCGCAGGCCGGGCTGTACCGGCCGCGCCTCGCGCCCTGCGCACTGCTCGAACTGCCCGCGCTGGCCGGGCGGGCCGCCGTGCTGTGGTGCGGGGCCGCCGCCGTCGTGGCGGCCGTCCGGCCCGGCCAGGCGCTGGGCTGGAACCTCCTGCTCACCGCCGTCTGCCTCCAGGTCGTACTGGCGTGCGCGGGACGCGGGCTCGCGAACGGGATCCGCCGCCGCGGCGCCGTCCGCAGGCCCTCCTCCGCGCTGGTGGTCGGCCCCGGGGAGGGCGCGAGCGCGGTCGCCGCCGCCCTGCACGGGCGCCGCGAGTACGGGCTCAGGCCCGTCGGGATCGCCGACACCGGCTCCGGCGCCGACGGCGGGAACGGCCCGACGCCGGTCCTCGCCACCCACGAGGACATCCGGCGCGCGGTCATCCAGAACACGGTCCGGCACGCGGTGTTCACCCGCCCGCCCGAGGCCGACGAGCGCACCGCCTCGCTGGTCCGGCTCTTCCACGACCACGGCTGCCGGCTCTGGCTCGCCGACCCGGCCGGCACCGCCAAGGTCACCGGCATGCGAGTGGCCCAGCCCGCCGACCACCTGTGGGGATACGCCGTACAGCCGCTGCTGCCGCGGCCGTCCCGGCCGGTGGAGCGCTGGGTCAAGCGGGTCATCGACGGGATGCTGGCCGCGCTCGCGCTGATCGCCGCCGCGCCGGTCATGGCCCTGTGCGCGCTGGCCGTACGCCTGTCCGACGGGCCGGGGGTGATCTTCCGTCAGGAGCGGGTCGGCCTGTACGGGCGCCCCTTCACGCTGCTGAAGTTCCGTACCCTGCGCGCCGACGAGCACGAGTCCGCCACCCGGTGGACGGTGGCCGGGGACAACCGGATGAGCCCGATCGGCTCCTTCCTGCGCAAGTCCTCGCTCGACGAGCTGCCGCAGCTGTGGAACGTCGTACGGGGTGACATGAGCCTGGTCGGTCCGCGCCCCGAACGGCCCTTCTTCGTCGCGAAGTTCAGCACCGTCCATCCCGGGTACGAGGCCCGGCACCGGATGCCCGTCGGCATCACCGGGCTCGCCCAGATCAACGGCCTGCGCGGGGACACCTCGATCGAGGACCGGGCCCGCTTCGACAACCACTACATCGACACCTGGTCGCTGTGGCAGGACCTGTGGATCCTGGCCCGCACCGCGGCCTCGTTCTTCCGTTTCCGGCTCGGGGGGAGCTGATCATGAGCCTTGCGCTGTTGGTGAATGGAACACGGCCGGTGAATGGGGCACAGCCGGTGAAGGGGGCACGGCCGGGGAACCGGGCCCGGCCCGATCTCACCGGGGCGCTGCGCCGGCACTGGCCGCTGCTGCCGCTCGTCGGCACCGTCCTGCTGCTGCTCGCCCCGCTTCCGGCCGGTGACGCCACCGCCTCGGGCAAGGTCGGCCCGGCCGACGCCGCCTCGCTGCTGCTGGTGTTCGTGTGCGCGCTCCAGGCGCTACGGGGCCGGGTGCGGGCGCTGAGCCCGCTGGGCGCGCTGGTGCTGGGGCTGCCCGCCGTAGGGCTCGCGGTGGCGACGGTGACCGCGGGGGATCCGTACGCGGCCCTGCCGGGGTTCGTGCGCTACCTCCAGGTGTTCGTGCTGGTCCCGGCGGCGGTGGTGCTGCTGGTGCGGGACGCGCGGGAGTTCCGGATCGCCGCCGGGTGCTTCGTGGTCCTGGCGCTGTTCCAGGGCGCGGTGGGTGTGCTCCAGTACGCCACCCACACCGGCGCCTCGTACCAGGGCGAGGACATCCGGGCCGTGGGGACCTTCGGCCCCGGTGACGTGATGGGCATGGCCACGGTCGTGTCGTACGGGCTGGTCGTCGCGACGGCGGCGGCGCTGGCGCCGGGCCTGTCGCGGCGGGTCCGGCGGATCGCCGGGGGCTGCGCGCTGGTGATGGTGGTGCCGCTGGTGCTGTCGTTCAGCCGGGGCTCGTGGCTCGCCACCCTCGGCGCGGCGGTGCTGGTGATGGGGATGGCCGGGGTCCGGCGGGCCCTGAAGGTGCTGCTGGCGCTGACCGCGGCGGGTGTGGTGCTGGTGGGCGGGGTCGGGATCGGCTCCGAGATGGTGACGGAGCGGCTGACCTCGATCACGCAGGTCTCCAGCGCCCCCGACCAGTCGGTGACGGACCGGTACACGATGTGGGCCGCCGCCGGGTCGATGTGGCGGGAGCGTCCCGCGGCGGGGGTGGGCCTCAAGGGGTTCCCGGCCCACCGGGACGGGCACTCCTCGCTGGCGCTGTCCTCCGGCAGTGACACGGGGGGCGCGGGCCAGGCGTACCTGCGTCAGCCCCTGCTGTCCCCGCACAACATGTACCTGCTGATCCTCAGCGAGCAGGGGCTGATCGGGCTGACCGCGCTGGCGGGCGGCTGGGCGGCCCTGCTGGTGGCGGGGCTGCGGCGGTATGCGGCCGACGGTGGCGCGCGGGGGATCCGGGACTGCGGGCTGATCGCGATCGGGATGCTCGTGTGGCAGCTGACCGACTTCCTCTACGCGGACATCGGCGGCCCGTCCACCGTCCTCACCGGGGTCATCATCGGACTCGCGGCGTGGTGGGCGCTTCCCTCCCCGGATGACGAGGCTCCGGTGCCCCGCGGCTTCGGCTCCGCCACGGGTGCGGACGGCCGGTGACCGATACGACGCCGTGGCGACGGCCCGCGGCCGCGGCCGCGGGCCGTCCCCCGCGCCCCCCCGAGCCGCCCCCGCCGGGACCCGGGCGCGACCCCGCCCCACCCACCCCCCCGGGCCCTTCACCCACCCCGGACCCGGGCCGGGGCACGGCCCTGCCGGGCTCGGTCGCCCGTTCGGCGGCGCCGGACCCCGGCCGGGGCGCGGGTTTGCCCGGCCACCCGGCTGCGCCGGACCCCGGTCGGGGCGCGGGCTTGCCCGGCCACGCAGCGGCGCCGGAGCCGGGACGGGTCCCGGTGCTGCCGGGTTCCGTCGGCCGTTCGGTGGGGCTCTCGGCTGCGCCGGAGTCGGGGCGGGGGCCGGTGTTGCCCGGTTCTGCCAGTCATCCCGGTGCGCTGGATGCGGGACGGATGGCCGGCGCGCGGGTGGCCGGGGCGGGCGGGGGCGGTGACCGGCGGCGAGTGTTCGCCGGCGCCCGCGCGACGACCGGCCCCGTGGCGTCGGGGCACCGCGCCGCCGCCCCGGCCCGGGCTCCCCGACCCGCCGTCCCACCCAGCGGCAGCGGTAGCGGCAGCGCACCGGCTCCGCTCGGGCGGTTCCTGGCCAAGGCCGCCGCCGTCACCGCCGGGCTCACCATCGCCGGGGCGGTGTTCGGGCTGCTCCGGGACCAGACCATCGCGCACCTCTTCGGCGCCGGGCACGACAGCGACTCCTTCCTGATCGCCTGGACCGTGCCCGAGATGGCCTCGACGCTGCTGATCGAGGACGCCATGGCGCTGCTGATGGTGCCGGCGTTCAGCCACGCCCTGGCCCGGCGGGCCGCCAGCCGGGCGGGGCTCACCCGCAGGGAGGCCCGCGCGCAGGACCCGGTACGCCTGCTCGTCGGCGCGACGCTGCCCCGGCTCGTCGTGCTCCTGGCCGCGGTGGCCTCCGTACTCGTCGTCGCCGCGCCGCTCGTGGTCGGCGTGCTCGCGCCAGGGCTGCCGGATCCCCGACTCGCCGTCGAGTGCACCCGGATGACCGCCCTGACCGTGCTGTCCTTCGGCCTCGCCGGGTACTTCAGCGCCGCGCTGCGGGCACACCGCTCCTTCCTGCCGCCCGCCGCGATCTACGTGTCGTACAACATCGGCATCATCGGGACGATGGTCGCCCTGCACACCCTGTGGGGCGTGCGGGCCGCCGCCGCCGGGGTCGCCGTCGGCGGGCTGCTGATGGTGCTGGTGCAACTGCCCGCGTTCATCCGGAACGTGGGCTTCGGGCCGTCCCGGCCCAAGGGCGCCCCCCGCAGCCAGCGCGACCGGGACCGGCCGACCCTGATCGCCTTCGGGCTGATCGCGCCCGTCATCTTCTTCGCCGTCTTCCGCCAGTCGCAGGTCCTGGTCGAGCGCTTCCTCGCCGCCTCGCTCCCGCCCGGCGCCATCTCGCACCTCAACTACGCGCAGAAGGTCGCGCAGATGCCGATGGTGCTGTCCCTGATGATCTGCACCGTCACCTTCCCGGTGGTGGCCCAGGCCATGGCCGGCGGGGAGCGCGAGAAGGCCCGGCGGCGCGTCGAGCGGGACCTGGCGCTGGCCTCCCTGGCCGTCCTGATGGGCGCCGCGCTCGTCATCGGGTACGCGCCCCAGATCATCCAAGTGCTCTTCGAGCGGGGTGCCTTCACGCATCGGGACACCCTGGCGACCGCCTCCGTCATGCGGGTCTACAGCCTCGGACTCCTCGGCCACTGCCTCGTCGGGGCACTGAGCCGGCCCTTCTTCTCGACGGCCCGGCCCATCTGGTTCCCGGCGCTCGCGATGGGCGCCGGACTGCTCGTCAACATCGTCGCCGGAGCCTTCGCCGTCCGCTGGTGGGGCACCTACGGCATCGCCGGCGCCAACGCGGCCGGCATCTCCACCACCGCCGTCCTGCTGCTCACCGGACTCGGCTCCCGGATCGTCGCCATCCAGGTCCGCCGGGTCGCCGTCAGCATCGCGCGCCTGGCGGTCTCCGCCCTCGCCGCCTGCCTCACCGGCTGGATCGCCGGGCCGAAGATCCCCGACCCGATGCTCAGCGCCGCGCTCGGCTGCCTGCTCGTCCCGGCCATGTTCGTGGCCGCCGGCACGGCCATACGAGCCCTCGAAGTCCTCGCCCTGCCCGCCCAGATCGCCCGGCTCTCCGCCCAGCTCACCCAGAGGTTCCGCAATGTCCGCTGATACCGACACGGCGCCCGCCGCCGTGGGGGCACCCACCCGACGGGCCGCTTCGCCATGGGTCCTGATGTACCACTCGGTCGCCGAGTTCACCGACCCCGCCGAGGACCCGTACGGCATCACCGTCACCCCGGGGGCGCTGGAGGCCCAGCTGCTGTGGCTGCGCTCCCGCGGCCTGCGCGGGGTGTCCGTCGGCGAGCTCCTGCGGGCCCGCGCCGCCGGGCGGGGGGCCGGGCTGGTCGGGCTCACCTTCGACGACGGCTACCACGACTACCTGACCCGGGCGCTGCCGCTGCTGCGCCGCCACGACTGCACGTCCACGCTGTTCGTGCTGCCCGGGCGGCTCGGCGTGGACAACGTGTGGGACCCGCTGGGGCCGCGCAAGTCCCTGCTCACCGCCGAGGGCATCCGCGCGGTCGCCGCCGCCGGGCAGGAGATCGGCTCCCACGGGCTGCTCCACCAGGACCTCACCGCGGTGCCCGACGAGGTGCTCCAGCAGGAACTGCGGGGCAGCCGGGAGCTGCTGCGGGAGCTGACGGGGACGCTCCCGGAGGGCTTCTGCTATCCGTACGGACACCTCGACGCCCGGGTCGTCGCCGCGACGCGGGCCGCCGGATACGGGTACGCCTGCGCGATCGACCCCGGGCGGCTCGCCGGCCCGTACGCCCTGCCGCGTACGCACGTCAGCCAGGCGGACGGCGGAGCGCGGCTGCGGATCAAGCAGGTACGGCACCAGGTGCGGGAGCTGGGGCGGCGGGTGAACCCGGCGTGACGAACCTGAAGTCGGTACGGGTCCTGCACATCATCACGGGGCTGGGCGTCGGCGGCGCCGAGCAGCAACTGAGGCTGCTGCTGAGGCACATGCCGATGCCGTGCGATGTGCTGACGCTGACCAACCCCGGGCCGGTCGCCGACGGGCTGCGGGCCGACGGAGTACGGGTGGTGCACCTGGGGATGAGCGGGAACCGCGACCTGGGGGCGCTGCCGAAGCTGGTCCGGTTCATCCGGCGCGGCCGCTACGACCTGGTGCACACGCACCTGTACCGCGCCTGTGTGTACGGGCGCCTCGCGGCGCGGCTCGCGGGCGTACGGGCGACGGTGGCGACGGAACACTCGCTCGGGGAGGGCGAGATCGAGGGCCGGCCGCTGTCGGGCGGGGTACGGGCGCTGTACCTGGCGAGCGAGCGGCTCGGCGCGGCGACGGTCGCGGTGTCGGACACGGTGGCGGCGCGGCTGGAGGGGTGGGGGGTCCCGGCGGCGCGGGTGCATGTGGTGCCGAACGGGATCGAGGCCGCGCGGTTCCGCTTCGACGAGGGCGTACGGCGGGCCACGCGGGGCCGCACGGGGCTGCCGGAGCGGGCGTTCGTGGTGGGCGGGGTGGGGCGGCTGGTGCCGGGCAAGCGGTTCGACGTACTGGTGCGGGCGGTGGCGGCGCTGCCGGGCGCGCATCTGCTGATCGCGGGGGACGGGCCCGAGCGGGCCTCGCTCCGGCGGCTCGCGGCCGAGCTCGGGGCGCAGAGCCGGATCCACCTGCTGGGGGAGCGGGATCCGCTGGGCGACAGCCCGGACGGGCGGACACCCGGGATTCCCGCGCTGCTCGCCGCGATGGACGTGTTCGTGTCCCCGTCGCGGGAGGAGGCGTTCGGCCTGGCCGTGGTGGAAGCCCTGGCCGCCGGACTGCCGGTCCTGCACGTCACCTGCCCGGCGATCGACGACCTGCCCGCCGCGCAGGCCCCGGGCGCGCGGCGCATCGGCACGGGGACGGCGGAGCTGGTCGCCGCCCTGCGCGGACACATGGAGGCGGGCGCGCGCCGCCTCCCGCAACCTCCGGTGACCCGCCGCTACGACATCGCCCGCAGCGCGGACCAACTCCTCGCCGTCTACGCCCTTGCGCTATCCGCGCCCTCGACCGACCCCCAGCCCGCGCCTGCCCTGTCCGCGCCGCTGACGGGCCCCTGCCCCGCCGTTGCCGCTGCCGCGGGTTTTGAGCCGGCCGTCGGGTCGGCCGCCGCCCCGGGCACCAGCTCGGCCGCTGGCGGGGGCCATGCCCCGGCCGGTGCGTCGGCAGCGGGCCTGGCCGTCGGCGCGGGCGTTGGCGCGGGTGTTGCGCCGGCTGCGCCGCTGACGGGCCCCTGCCCCGCCGTTGCCGCGGGTGCTGAGCCGGCCGTTGGGTCGGCCGTCGCCCCGGGCCCCAGCTCGGCCGCTGGCGGGGGCCACGCCCCCGCCGCTGCGTCGGCCGCAGGCTCGGGCGTTGGCGCGGGTGTTGCGCCGGCTGTTAGCCCGGGGCCCGGCTCGGCTGCTGGCCCGGGGCCCGGCTTGGCCGCTAGTGCGGGCCGCAGTCCGGGTGCTGGTCGGGCCGTCGGTTCGGCTGCGCCGCTGAATGGGCCGCTCGTGGATCCGGCCGTCGGCGCGGGCGCGCAAGGGGCGTCGGTCGCCGGGCCCGGGGCGGGGGATGCCCCGCCCGGGTGGCGGCCTGATGTGGGGCCGGGTGTGATCGGCGCCGGTTCGGCGGCCGGGAGCCCGGGACCCGGCCCACAACCGCTGACGGCCAGGGTCGTCGCCGGACCGGCGGGCGAAGCCGGCTGATCTGTCCCCCCGTAGGGGCCCCGGCCCCGGGGCCCGAAGGAACTCCCCCCTCCCACCCAGGAAGCGAGCACGCTCATGGCCGAAACCCCCGACCAGAAGAAGTCCGACCGCCCCCACCGCCGCGTCACGTTGCCGCGCCCGCCCGCTTGGTGGCCGCTGCCCGTCGTCGCCCTGCTCGGGCTGGCCGCCGGCGGGGCGTACGGGGTGCTCAAGGCACCCGAGTACGCCGCCACCAGTTACGTCGTCGCCGTCCCGGACGACACCACCGAGCCGGCCACCGCCCTCGGCTTCGCCCAGGCCTACGCCCGCATCGCCACCAGCAGCTCCACCCTCGCGTACGCCCAGCCCCGCGCGGGCCTCAGCGCCCAGAAGCTCCGCACGCAGGTGCGCGCCGAGACCTCCCCCGAGTCGCCGATGATCGCCATCACCGGGACCTCGAAGAGCCCGTCGGAGGCCGCCGACATCGCCAACGCGGTGGCCGACGCGCTGTCGCTCAGCAGCAACCAGGCCGCCAAGAACACCGGCGTGCAGCTGCTCCTCTTCAACCAGGCCGTGGCGCCCGCCGCCCCCGCCTCGGCGTCCGCCCCCGTCAGCGGCGCCGTCGGCCTGTGCGCCGGCGGGCTGCTCGGCGGGCTGTGGCTGCTGGCGCGGCCCCGCCGCCGCGCCGAGGACCCCGTCAGCGACGCCGCCGCCCCCGTCGCCGGGGAGTTCGCCTCGCTGCCCGCCCAGGGTGAGCACACGGACTCCAAGGAGAAGGAGTCCGTGCGATGACGACGGGCTCCGCCGGGGCCCTGTCGGTGACGCTGTGCCGCGATCCCCGGCAGTTCGCCGCGCTGGAGGAGCCGTGGAACCGGCTCGTCCGCGAGGTCCCCACCGCAACCCCCTTCCAGAGCCACGCCTGGCTGCACTCCTGGTGGCTCTCCTACGGGCGCGACGGCCGGCTCCGCGTCGTGCTCGTGCGGCGCGGCGGCGAGCTGGTCGGCGCGGCCGCGCTGATGCTCGTACACCGGCCGCTGCCGCTGCTGGTGCCGCTCGGCGGCGGAATCACCGACTACTTCGACGTCCTGGTCGCCCCCGAGTACGCCGACCAGGTCGTCCCGGCCCTGGCGCGGGGACTGCACCGGGCCGCCCGGGGCGCGGTGGTCGATCTGCGCGAGGTGCGCCCGGGTGCCGCCGCCGAGGCCGTGTTCGAGGCGTGGCCCGGGGTGCGGAGCAAGCTGGCCGACTCCACCTGCATGGAGCTGCCCGCGCTGCCGTTCGACGAGCTGGTCAAGCGGATGCCGGCCTCCGGCGCCCAGCGGGTCCGGGCCAAGCTGCGCAAGACCGACGCGGCCGGGATCGAGGAGCACGAGGTCACCGAGCACGAGGTGCCGCGCGCCGTACGGACGCTGCTGCGACTGCACGAGAAGCAGTGGCGCGGCCGCGGGGTGACCCCCGAGCACCTCAGGCCGCGGTTCGCCGAGCATCTGACCCGGGCCACCCGGCGGATGGTGCGGGTGGGTGAGGCCCGGCTGACCGAGTTCCGGCTCGACGGCAAGGTGGTGGCGGCCAACGTCACGCTGCTGTCGGCCGCCCTGAGCGGCGGCTACCTGTACGGGGCGGATCCGGATCTGCGGACCCGGAAGGTGGACGTGGCCACGCTGCTGCTGCGCTACGAGGCCGGCCGGGCCCTCGCGGAGGGCCGCCCGGTGGTGAGTTTCCTGCGCGGCAACGAGCCGTACAAGAACCACTGGCGGCCCGAGACGGTCGTCAACCAGCGGTTCCTGCTGGCCACGACCGCGCTCGCGCCCCTGCTGCGGCTGCACGCGTCGCAGCTGACGGGGCGCGAGCGGGCGGTGGAGGCGCTGCGCGAGACGCTGCCGGCCGCCCGGGACTGGCGGGCCCGGCTGAACGAGCTGCGCGTGCGATGACCCGACGCGCACTAGAACGGCCAGGAGCCGGAGTCCTTGCCCCAGTCGAACTTCAGGCAGACCGACTGCTTGCCGAGCAGATGGGAGAGCCAGTCGCCGAAGTTCAGCGGCAGGCACCACTGGCTGCTGTTGGCGGGCGGGGGCGGCGGTGTGGTCGGCGCGGGCTCCGGCTTGGGTACGACGGGGCTGGGGCGGGGGCTCGGCGCCACGGGCGACGGCGCCGGGACGGGCACGGGGGCCGGAACCTGCGGGGACGGGCGCGCCGGCGAGGGCACCGGCACGGGTACGGGTGGTTCGGGCCACACCGGACTCGGGAGCACCGGACCGGGTTTGACCGGGCCGGGGCTGGCCGGTGCCGGGATCTCGGGCGAGGGCAGGGGCCACACGGGGCTCGGGATCTCGGGAGTCGGGATCTGCGGGACCGGCACCACGGGTGTGGGGATGACCGGCGTGGGGATCACCGGCGTGGGCACCATCGGCGTCGGGACGACCGGCGTGGGTACCACGGGCGTCGGGATCACCGGGCCGGGCCCGTCCGGGGACAGGGCGTCGCGGAACACCTTCGAGGACCGCGGGTTCTGCTTGCACTGCCACACGCCGTGCGGGCAGTAGTCGGTGATGGTGTGGTAGAGCGGCTTGTTCTGCTCGATCCACTTCAGCATGCGCCGCACGTACTCCGGGTTGTCCCCTCGCCGGAACAGCCCCCACTCCGGGTACGAGATCGCTTTGCCGTGCGCTTTCGCGAAGTCCACATGCTGCTGGAGCCCGTACGGCTGGGACACGTACTCGTCGAAGTCCCGGCCCGGACCCTGGTCGTACGAGTCCATGCCGACGATGTCGACCACGTCGTCACCCGGGTAGCACTCGGTCCAGCCGATCGCGTCCTTCCCCCGGTTGGGGGCCCAGTCGAACTTGAACTCCTGCCCGGGCACGGAGCGCATCGCGCGGACGATGCGCTTCCAGTACGCCTTCCAGTTCTCCGGGTCCGGCCCGCAGCGGTGCGTGTAGGTGATGCCGTTCATCTCCCAGCCCAGCACGATCACCGTGTCCGGGACGCCGAGATCCACGAGCCGCTCGGCCAGCTTCCGGAAGTGCTCGTCGTGCTCGCCCTCCGCGCCCGCCCTGATCAGCCGTGCCACCCGGTAGTCGGAAACCCGGCCCTCGTTGTGCTCCTGCATGGGCACGTTGAGGACGAACATCCGGTCGTCATCGGCCTGCCGCCACTCTGCCCAGTCCTCCAGGAAGCTGACGTTGCCCTCGATGCCGGCCCAGCGGTCGCCGGGCAGATAGGTGTGCCCGACCCGGATCTCCTTGCCGCCCAGCCAGCGCGACAGGTACGGGATCCGTGCGACCCCGGGCGGCCCGTAGTCGAGGTACGCGCCCATGGCGATGTCGCTGCCCTGACCGCCCTGGGCCTCGCCCTCCTCGGGCGCCGCCAGCGCGGCTCCGGTGGCCAGCAGTCCGGCCGTGACCGTACCGATGCAGGTGCTCGTCAGTCGGCGACGTGGTCTGGGCATGGTGTCTCCCGAGCTTTCCTGAATCGGTGTGCTTGTCAAAGACGTTAGGCATCAGATCTGACGAATGGCCTGTTCGGTGACTGCCGCGTAGGCCATTCGCAGCTGCGCATCCTCCCCGCTTGGTCCGACTAGGTGAAAGACACCGTTCCCATGCACGCGTTCGGCAACCTTGTGCCCGCTGTTCTGCTCAGACTCGACCGGAATCCGTTCCACCACGGGACCCTCGGCGCCGTCAGATCCCTTGGGCGCAAGGGCGTGGAGGTCCATGCCGTCGTCGAGGCCGGGGGAGGTCCCATGGGGCGTTCGCGGTATCTGCGCGCCGTACACCCGGGGCCCGACCGAGGCCTGGGCGGGTTGGATCCCGAGGCACCGGAGGCGCTGCTGGAGTGCCTGGTCGGCGTCTCGGAGCGGATCGGCCGGCCGGCCGTCCTCGTCGCGATGGACGACCTGAGCGCGATCATCGTCGCCCGGATCTCGCCGATGCTGGGGGAGCGGTTCCGGATTCCCCATCAGCCCGACGGGCTGCCCGCGCGGGTGGCGGACAAGGCGGAGCTGTCGCGGCTGTGCGCGCGGTGGGGCATCCCGCACCCGGAGACGGTGATTCCGGCGAGCGGGGCCGAGGCGGCCGAGGCCGCGTGGCGGCTGGGGCTGCCGGCGGTCGCCAAGTGGAGTCGGCCGTGGATGCTGCCGGCGGGTACCGGCCTGCGCAGCACCACCCTCGTCCACAGCGCGGCCGAGGCGCGGCGGCTGTACGAGCGCTCCGCCGAGGCCGGGAGCCGGCTGCTGCTCCAGCGGTTCCTGCCGGCGGGGCCGGACACCGACTGGTTCTTCCACGGTGCCTTCGCGCGGGGCGGGCGCCCGCTGCTGGCCGGGTCGGGGCGCAAGGAACTGTCCTGGCCGGTGCGGACGGGGCTGACGGCGGTGGGGCGGTGGCTGCCGGATCCGGTGGTGGAGGAGGCGGGGCTGCGGATCGCCGAACGGCTCGGCTACCAGGGGATCCTGGACCTCGACTTCCGCCGGGACGAGCGGGGCTGCTTCCGGCTGGTGGACTTCAACCCGCGCCCCGGCGCGCAGTTCCGGCTGTTCACGGACGCGGCCGGGCTGGACGTCGTACAGGCGATGTACCTGGACCTGACGGGGCAACGGGTCCCGGAGCCGTCGGGCGGGCCGGGGCGGGTGTTCGTCGCGGAGAACTACGCGCTGCTGGCGGCGGTGCGGGGCCGGCAACTGCCGTTCCGCCGCACGACGCCGGCCGCCGTCGTACCGGGCGTCCGCCGGGAGGGCCAGGGCCAGAGCCAAGGCCACGGCCAGAGCCAAGGCCCAGGCCAACGCCAGGGCCTGGACCAGGGTCAGAGCCAAGGCCAACGCCAGGGCCTGGACCAGGGCCAAGGCCAAGGCCAAGGCCACGGCCCGGGCCACGGCCACGGCCACGGCCACGGCCACGGCCCGGGCCAGCGCCAGGGCCCGGGCCAGGCCGTGCCGGGCGTGCCGGAGGGGCGGCGCCCCATCTCGGCGTCGGCCTCCGGCCCGGCTGGTACACCGCCGGCCTCAGGCCGGGCCGGTACACCGCCGGGGAGCGGAGTGCCGGAGGGGCGGCGTCCCGGGGCGGTGCCGGGCCCCGGCCCGGCCTGGGCACGCCCGGCTGCCGGTCCGGGTGCGCGGCCCGGACCCGTGCGGGTGGTGCCGCGGGGGGAGCGGGGCCGGGTGGAGGCCGCCTGGTTCGCCACCGACGACCCGCTGCCGTTCCTGGCGATGCTCGCGGCCTTCCTGGGCCGGGGCGCGGGGAAGGGCGCGCGCGCCCTGCGGGGTGTCCCGGCGCACGGCCGGCGCACGGCGCGGGCCGTGGGCCGCGCCCCCCGCCAGCGCGCCAGTGAGCCGACCCCGCCCGCCACGCCGCCCGCGTCGCCGCCGACCGCCCCGCCGCCCGCGCCGCCTGCGGCGGCCGCGCCGGACGAGCTGGTGACCCGGTGACCCGGTGACCCGGTGACCGGCCGGGACCCCGGCCCCGCGCGGCGGTAGGGGGAGATCGAGGCGCGGGGCCGGGACGGAGCCCCGCGAGTGGGAAGGGATCCCGGCGGCGCAATACCCATGGAAACGGAGGTACAGCGGTGACGCGGATGGATGATCTCGTGGTGGTCGGCGCGGGCCCGTACGGTCTGTCGATCGCCGCCCACGCGGCGGCCGCCGGGCTCGACGTGCGGCTGCTCGGGCGGCCCATGGCCTCCTGGCGGGATCACATGCCCGAGGGCATGTACCTCAAGTCCGAGCCCTGGTCGTCCAATCTGTCCTCCCCCGACGGCCGCTTCACCCTCGCCTCCTACTGCGCCACGCGGGGGATCGTCGCGGAACACGGCACTCCGCTGCCGATCGGCACGTTCAGCGCGTACGGGCTCTGGTTCGCCCGGCACGCCGCGCCGGAGGTGGAGGAGGTCACCGTCACCGAAGTCACCCCGCAGGGGGACGGATTCCGCGTCCGCACCGCGGAGGGCCCGCCGCTCCTCACCCGTACGGTGGTCCTCGCGGTCGGGGTGATGCCCTTCGTCCACCACCCCGAGGCGCTCCGGGACCTCCCGCCCTCCCACTACTCCCACAGCAGCGGCCACCGCGACCTGTCCCGGTTCGCCGGCCGCGAGGTCGCCGTCCTCGGGGCCGGGCAGGCCGCCCTGGAGACCGCCGCGCTGCTCGCGGAGAGCGGCGCCCGGCCCTGCCTGGTCGCCCGCCGCAGCCGGCTGCACTGGAACACCGTCCCGCAGCCGCTGGAGCGGCCGCTGCCGCGCGCCCTGCGCGACCCGCACAGCGGACTCGGCACCGGCTGGCGCAGCTGGGTCTGGTCCGAGCTGCCCTGGGCCGTACGCCGGCTGCCCGCGCCCACCCGCGAGCGGATCGCGGCGACCGCCTTGGGCCCCGCCGGGGCCTGGTGGCTGCGGGACCGGTTCGAGCGGCGGGTGCCGGTGCTGCTGGGACACCGGCTGCACCGGGCGGTGGCGGTGGGCGGGCGGACCCGGCTCGGGCTGACCACGGCGGCCGGGGAGTCCGTCGTACTGGACACGGCACATGTGATCGCCGCGACCGGGTTCAGCCCCGACCTGCGGAGGCTGACGTTCCTCGACGCCGGGCTGCGGGCCGCGCTGGAGACCGTGGGCGGCACCGGGACGCCGGAGCTGGGGCCGGGATTCGAGTCCTCGTGGCCCGGGCTGTTCTTCGCGGGGCTGCTGACGGCTCCCTCATTCGGCCCTTCCATGCGATTCGTGCACGGCGCGGGCTTCACGGCGGGGAGACTGGTAAAGGGAGTCCTGGGGCGCCTGCGCGCCCGGGGTCCGCTGCCGGGTTCCAGCGGTGGCGCCCGGCCCGACCGGGCCCCGGCGGGATATCCGGAGACGTATCTGCGGTAGAGGTTTCCGCGGTGATTCCGCGGTGAGAGGGGTCCCTGATGGGTGCGGAGCGAGCACAGGGCCGGGGCTGGGTACGCATTCCCGCCAGCCGTGCGGAACAGCCCGCCCGGGCCAGGTCCGCCGGGTACCCGCCGCCCCCGGCCGCGGCGTTCCCGCCCGGGGACCAGTCCACGATCTATCTCTCCCTCGTCAAGCGCTGGCGGGAGGCCGGACGCACCCTTCCGGGGCATCCTGACGAGGAGTGGGAGCGGCTGATCTCCCAGCCGTGCTGGCCCGGCCGTTAGGTGGTGTGTCTCGTGGCAGCGGCGGAGCACGACAGACCCGATCAGGGGCGGCAGGGCCCCGTGACCGGGCCCGGGGAGCGGCTCGCGCTGAACGGCATGGGCAGCTTCGAGTGGGACCTGGACGCCGGGATCCTGGTGCTCGACGAGGCCGGCATGGCCGTGTTCGACCTGGACCCGGAGGAGTTCGACGACACCCCGGAGGGCCTGGGCGCGCGGATCCCCGACGGCGACCGCCGGCGGCTCGCCGACACCGTGCAGGCGGTCCTGGACGGCGGCGGGGAGACGTACGGCTCTTACTTCACGGTGCGGCGGCGCGACGGCCGCGACCAGTGGACGCACACGCAGGGCCGGGTGCTGAGGGGTCCCGACGGGCGGTCCCGGCGGGTCGTGGGGATCGTCCGGGACGCGACGGCGGAGCTGGCGCACGCCGCGGTGCTGCGCAAGCTGGAGTCGGCCCGGGCCCAGCAGGCCACGATCGTGCAGCGCACCACGGAGGCCCTGTCGCGCGCGGTGACCGTGGACGACGTCACGGCCGTGCTGACCGGCACGGGCGCGCTGGAGCGGCTCGGCGTGGACGGGCTGGCCCTGGGGCTCGTCGAGAGCGGCGCCATCAAGATCATCGCTCTGAGCGGGGAATCGCTGGAGATCCTCAGCGAGCGCCAGTTCACCCGGCTGGACGGCTCGCTGCCGCTGTCGCAAGCGGTGGTCACCCGGAAGGCGCGCTTCGCCCCCTCCCTCACCGAGCTGGCCATCGAGTTCCCGCTGCTCGCGGACTACCTGGGCCGGATCCGGTTCGACGCGGCCGCCTATCTGCCGCTGATCGCGCAGGCCAAGGCCATCGGCGGGCTGGTGCTGTTCTACCGGCGGCGCAGCGAGTTCAGCCCGGAGGAGCAGAACCTGCTCCTGGGCCTGGCGGGCATCGTCGCCCAGTCGCTCCAGCGGGCACTCCTCTTCGACCAGGAGCGGGAGTTCGCGACGGGCCTCCAGGCGGCGATGCTGCCGCGCCGGATCCCCGAGATCACGGGCGGGGAGATCGCGGTCCGCTACCACTCGGCGTGGAGCGGGCGGGAGGTCGGCGGGGACTGGTACGACGTGATCGCGCTGCCCCGCGACCGGGTCGGCATCGTGGTGGGCGACGTACAGGGCCATGACACGCACGCGGCGGCCATCATGGGCCAGCTCCGGATCGCGCTGCGGGCGTACGCGGGGGAGGGGCATCCGCCGTCCACCGTGCTCGCCCGGGCCTCGCGGTTCCTCGCCGAGCTGGACACCGAGCGGTTCGCCACCTGCATGTACGCGCAGGTGGACCTGGAGAGCGGAGGAGTCCGGGCGGTCCGCGCGGGCCACATGGGCCCGCTCATCCGGCACACGGACGGACGTACCGGCTGGCCCAACGTGCGCGGCGGGCTGCCGCTGGGGCTGGCCTCGGTGTTCGAGCAGGAGGAGTTCCCCGAGACCCGGCTCGACCTGGTCCCCGGCGAGACGCTGGTGCTGTGCACCGACGGCCTCGTGGAGGAGCCCGGGACCGCCATCACCCAGGGCATGGAGGCGCTCGCCCACGCCGTCAGGAGCGGCCCCCAGGACGCCGGCGCGCTCGCCGACCACCTCTCGGACCGGCTCTGGGAGCGCTGGGGCTCCGGCGACGACGTGGCGCTGCTGGTGCTGCGCCGGGCCCCCGACCCGGGGACCCACCGGGCGCCCCGGATCCACCAGTACATCCACCAGGCGGATCCGGAGGGGCTGTCGGAGGCCCGGTACGCCCTGCGGCAGGCCCTGCGCGACTGGGGCATGCCGGACCTCGCCGACGATGTGGAGCTGGCGGCCGGGGAACTGCTGGTCAACGCCCTGCTGCACACGGACGGCGGGGCGGTGCTGACCATGGAGGTGCTGCCGGAACCGGTGCGGCGCATCCGGCTGTGGGTGAAGGACCGCTCCAGTGTGTGGCCGCGCCGGCGCACCCCGGGGGAGTCGGCCACCACGGGGCGCGGGCTGCTGCTCGTGGACGCGCTGGCCACGCACTGGGGTGTGGAGTCCCGGGGCGACGGCAAGGCGGTGTGGTGCGAGTTCGACGCCGCGGGCAGCGGTCCCGGCTTCGGGTGACCGGCCGGTCACGTCGAGTTGTGCGCCGGCCGGACGGGAGTGATGATGCGGCCATGAAACGGACGGTTTGGGAACGGATCGTGCTGTGCGCCGGCTGAGCAGGGGCACCGTCACCGGGATCCTGGCGCTGCTCCTGCTGGCTGCCGGGGTGCCGACGGTCGTGGACTGGACGACGGGCCGCCCGCACGCGGATCCCGGGTGCCAGACGGTCGCGTTCATGTCGATGACCGGTGTGGCGCCCGCCTGCCGGTAGCGGCGGCTACCGGGCGGGCCGCGCCCCGGCCGCCCCGGCTCAGCGGTGGTCGATCAGCTCGATCTCGTGACGGTCCTCGGCGACGGTGTCGACGGACTTCGGCATCAGGCCCTGGAGGTGGACCACCTGCAGCCGGGCCTCGCCCAGCGCCTGGCCGGCGTGGATGCCCTTGGTGAACCGCAGCGAGGCGGTGGTCTCCCACGCGTGCTCCTCGCCGTCGCACTTCACGTCACCGTTGCCGGTCCCCAGGCGGGTGCCGTCCTGGGTGACGGCCGTCGAGAGCTGAACCGCCCCGACGGGTGACGGGTCGTTGCACACGTAGGTGCCGGAAAGGGTGACCGTGCCGTCGTCGCCGATATGGGCGTACGGCTGTACGGAAATGCCATTTTCGAAAGCGGTGGCGGTCGCCGGTGCGGTGAATACCGCCGCGGCCGCCAGGGCGGACAGTGCGGCGAGAGCCATTCGGGGGCCGGTCATGCCCATCGTTCCTCCGGGTGGATGCGGGTTGATGCGGGTGAAATGCGAGTGACGGGAATCCGCCGGAACGAATTGTGCTGGCAGTTGGGCGGCAACTCGCTCCGCATGGCCGTGTCGTTGTACGCAATTGCCCGCTCGGGCGCGTGAGACTGGCCGGAATACATCCCCGAAGGTCCCCGAAGGGATCCGCATGCGCCAGCCCGTCTCCGCCCCCGTTCTCGCCGTCGCCGCCCTGCTCCCGGCCCTGCTGTTCGGTGCCACCGCCTGTCAGAGTGCCCCTGACGGGGCCGCGCTCGCCCCCGCCGCGGTGCCCGCCGTCCCCGTGGACGACGGGGCGCCGGGCGGCGACGCGGATATCGACCCCGCGGCCCCGAGGGCGGCGGGGGCCGCCGCGAAAGATGCCCATGTGGGTGACTCCGTACGGGTGCACGGCCGTCAGGTGGGCCGTCATCTGGAGGCGGTGCTCAACGCGTACGTGGATCCCGCGGTCAGCGTCGAGAAGAACTTCGCCCCGCCCGCCGGGAAGCGCTGGGCGGCCGCCTCGATGTCGTTCGTCAACGTGGGCGGGGCCTCGTACGGGGCGCTCGGACGCATGTGGGCGCACGACAGCGCGGGGAAGCGCCATCCGGTGGTGCCCACCGGTGAACTGACGACCGGCAAACCCCTCGTCTTCGATTCCCTGGAGGTCGGTGAGCGGGCCGAGGGATGGGTGGTGTTCGAAATCCCGGAAAATGTGCGCATTGTGCGGCTCCAGTACCAGGACGCGAACATCCAGGCGAATTCCGGAGCGGGATACTGGGCGGTCTAGCCCGCCCGGGTGAAAGGCCGTGAAGGGGTCGGGGGAGAGGCGACTAGGGTGCGGCGCATGACTTCAACTCAAGCCGAAATCGACCGGTCCCAGCTCGGCACCCTTTCCGTGCTCGCCTGGATCGGCGACCCCTCCGACGGCCACGACATCCCGTACCTCCTCGCCTACACCCTCGGCGACGGCCCCAAGGGTCCGGAGGCCGGCGAGGCGGCCGCCCGCGGGCTGCTGGAGGAGATCGGCCTGCCCATCGGCGACGTGGTCATGGACGGCACCCTCAAGGCCTCCACCTTCCCGGTGAAGATCCTGCTCGCGGACAACCAGATCGCGCTGACCCTGCCCGGGCTGAACGCGACCTGCACCGCCCCGGACGAGTGGGTCGCCGCGGCGAACGAGAGCGGGCAGGCGTACTTCCTGTTCGCCACGCGCGCCTGGCCCGAGGCCGTCCCGGGCCGCCCCGTGACCGCGGAGGTCCTGCAGAAGTTCGCGGGTGACGAGGAGGTGCTCACCAGCAGCGCCCACTGCGTGCTCCAGGTGCAGCGCCTGCAGAAGTAGCCGCCCGCACGCGGCGCTCCGCCACCCTCCGGCCGCCGGGCCCCCAGCCTGCCCGGCGGCCGGTTCCGCGGCCGCGTCAGGGGCGGCGCCGGCGTCGGCAGGGCCTCGTCAGGGGCGGCGCCGGGCCGGCTGCTCGAAGGCGAAGCGGAGTGAACGGACTCGGTTGTCGAAGTTGGAGCCGGCCAGATCCGGCAGACCCACCGCGCGCAGGCCGACCGGCCGGGTCAGCAGCTCGCGGAACAGTGCCTTCATCTCCACCCGGGCCAGGTGCGCGCCCAGGCAGAAGTGCGGTCCGCCGCCGCCGAACCCCAGGTGCGGGTTGGGCGAGCGGGTGATGTCGAAGGCGTCCGGGTCGGGGAAGACCGCCTCGTCGCGGTTGGCGGAGGCGTAGTACAGCACCACCTTGTCGCCGGGCCGGAACAGGTGCCCGCCCAGGGTGTGCTCGGCCGCGACCGTGCGGCGGAACTGGATGATCGGCGTCGAGTGCCGGATCATCTCGTCCACCGCGCCGTCGGCGTACTTCTCGAAGTCGCCGAGCAGCAGCTCCCGTTGCTCCGGGTGGTCGGTCAGCAGCGCCAGCCCGTGCGTGATCGCGTTCCGGGTGGTCTCCACGCCCGCAACCATCAGCAGCGAGAAGAACGCGCCCAGTTGGCGGGCGCCCAGCGCCTGCCCGTCCACGTTCGCGGTGACGAGGGCCGAGATGAGGTCGTCGGTGGGGTTCTTGCGCCGCTCCCGCCCGATGCCCGCGACCATCCGCTGCATCTTGGCCAGCGCCCGCAGCCCGCGCCCCGGCATCCGCAGCCGGGAGGCCAGGCCCCGCTCCACGCCGATGTTCTCGGAGGCGTGGTTGACCCGGTCGGCGATCTCCGCCCGGTAGCGCTCCGGGATGCCCATCATGTTGCAGATGACCTCCAGGGGCAGCCGCGAGGACACCGCGGAGACGAACTCGTCGGGCCGCTCGGCCAGTACGTCGTCCACGATCCGGGCGGCCACCGCGTGGATGTCCTCCTCGGCCGCCGCCAGCAGCCGCGGGGTGAAGGCCCGCTGCACGATCTTGCGCAGCTGCGCGTGGTCGGCGCCGTCCAGATTGACCATGGAGTCCCCGAACAGCGCCCGCACCCACCGGGCCGGCTCGGGCGTGGTCACCCCGGGCGCGCTCGCGAACACCTTGGGCAGGCGGCTCGCCTCCTGCACGTCCGCGTGCCGTACGAGGGCCCAGTGGCCGCGGCCCTTCCCCTCGGGCACGTACACCGGGGAGTCGAGGGCCCGCAGGGCGGCGAAGGCCGCGAGCCGAGCCTCGGGGGACTGCTGCCAGAACGCCGGGTCCGCGAGGTGCGCTCCCGCGCCCGTGCCCGCGCCCGGGCCCTCGTACCGCTGTGCAGGGACCGTCATCGTCTCTTCTTCCCTTCGTCGGTCGGAGCCCCCGCCCTTACGCACCCAAACGCGTCCGGTCGGCCAAGGTCACGCCCACCGCGACGGTGGCGGTCGCCACCAGCCCGGCCCACAGCACCGCCTGCGCGCCGGTCCAGGCACAGGCGAGGATGGCCAGCGCCGACACCGGCAGCACCAGTTGCTGGGTCGTTCCCCGCTTGTAGTGGCGGGAGTGCAGCAGCCAGACGAACGCGAGGAACACCGCGGCCGGGACGGTCACGGCCAGGTTGGCGGCCACGGTGGAGATGTGGGCCTTGCCGACCGCCTGCTCGATCGCCACCTCGATGCCGGCGCCGATGGCCGCGGCCGCCGCGAAGATCACGAAGTGTCCGTACCCCCATGAAAAGGCCTGGCGGTTGCTCCGCAGCCGGTCGTGCGCGGGGACCGCGAAGTAGATCCACCAGGCGGCGAAGACCAGCAGCAGCCCGCCCGCCGCGATGGGCAGCAGCTCGCCCAGGGCCTCGTGCTCGTCGAGCGCGGACTGCACGGCCACCGTGCTCGCGGCGATGGTCTCGCCGAGCACGATGATGGTGAACAGGCCGTACCGTTCGGCGATGTGGTGGGCGTGCCACGGGGTCGCCTGGTGGCGCTCGGCGACGACGGGGACCAGCAGCTCCGCCGCCACCAGCACCAGGAAGAGCCACCTGCGGGCGTCCTCGGGGGCCACCAGCAGCGCCAGCCATCCCGCCTGGCAGATCACCAGCCCGGCCGCGTACGTGAGCGCGCAGCGCCGGGCCGCTCCGCTCTCCCCGGCGGCCGCGCGCAGCCACTGGAGCGTGAGAGCGATGCGCATGACCACGTAGCCGGCGACGGCGATGGTCCAGTCGTTGTCGTTGAAGGCGCGGGGGATCCCGGCCGCGTAGATGAGCACGCCGGAGATCTGCACCAGGGTCGCGATCCGGTACGGCACGTCGTCGACGTCGTAGGCGGAGGCGAACCAGGTGAAGTTCATCCAAGCCCACCACACCCCGAAGAAAACAAAGAGGTAGCCGGAGATACCGGCGGCCACGTGGTCCTCGGCCAGGGCGTGGACGAGCTGTCTGCCGGCCTGTGCCACCGCCACGACGAAGCAGAGGTCGAAGAACAGCTCCAGGGGTGTCGCTGCCCGGTGGTCTTCCTCCCGGCTGCGGGCGGTCATCGGTACGTACGTCACACCGCCCAGGACAGCAGCCGTACGGCGGGCGGCAGCCGAGGCGCGCGGTCCCGGGTGTCCGTGTGCCCCGGGCGGAGGGGCTTGGTCCCGTCGGAGCCGGTGCGTTCCGCTCTGCCGCCGGGCGCCTCCGGGGGGAGCGGGGGCGGCCGTACCCTGGAGGCATGAGCACCGCCCCCGCCTCCGCCTCGGCTTCCGACCCGCAGGACCCGCAGGACCCGAAGCCCGAGGCCGCGCCCCAGCCGAAGCCGAAGCCCAGGCCGAAGCTGGTCTTCGACGACCCGCTGGACCAGCAGTCCTCGGACGACACCGACCGAGGGTGGGGCGAACGGCCGACCGCCGGCGGGAGCGCCGCGGACCTGGCACGCTTCCTCGACGAGAAGCCGCCGCACCACCTCTGAGTCAGAACGAGCCGCCGCGCTCCTGTCCCGGCCCCTGGCCCTGGCCGCCGGCCGGGCCCGAACCGTCGCGCTGGGCGACCAGCGCGTCGCGGATCTCCTTGAGGACCTCCAGCTCGGTGATCTCCATGGTCTCCTTGACGCCCTCCTTGGCCTTGCGCCGCTGCTCCACCTTGGCGAGGTACTTCGCCATGGGCAGCACCATCAGGAAGTAGACGACCGCGGCGGTGATCAGGAAGGTGAGGGCCGCGTTCAGCACCGATCCCCACATGATGTTGACGCCGGTCGGCTCCCCCTTCGCGTTGATGCCGCAAGGGTCTTTCAGGCAGGAGGAGTAGACGTCCAGGTTCTTCGTGCCGATCGCCCCCACCAGCGGGCCGATGACTCCCTTGACCACCGCGTTCACGATGTTCGTGAACGCGGCGCCGATGACCACGGCCACCGCGAGGTCGACCACGTTGCCGCGCATCAGGAAGGCCTTGAAGCCTGCCAGGACGCTCTCCTTCTTCTTGCTCACCGCTGAGCCTCTTTCCGTATCCGCCGAACATGGAGCCAACGGTTCCGAAAGCTACGGCAGTCCGGGCCCGGCGTGTCCAATCGGCCACCACCCTGAGGTGACTTGACTGGCCGACCGTTCGATGGGCGGCGCCTCGCATCAGCACAACGTCACCGCCAGCCGGGCCGTGGTCCCCACTCCCACGAGAGCCCGCGCGGTGTCGCGGGGCACGGACAGGACCACCAGCGCCCCGCCGTCCCCGACAGCCTTCTCCGGAGCGGGTACTTCGGCGACCCGGGCAGCCACCGCCACCACCCGGGGTGGTCCGGAGCGCTCGGCCGCGACCACATCCACCCGGTCACCGGGACGCAGCAGCCGCACCGTCGCCGCATCGGCGATCCTCACCGGTGCCGACACCAGCCGCGCCGCCGCGGGCGGCGGCGGTTTCACACGGGCCGGCCCGGCACCCCGCGAGGCCTGCGCCTCCGCCCCGCCCACGGCGAGCGCGGCGGCCGCCGCGACGGCCAGCCCGGCCGACACGGTCCGCCGCCGGCGCCGCAGGGCCCGGCGCAGGCGATCCCCGACCCGGCCCACCCGCAGCGGCGCGAACAGCGGAACGGGGCGCGCGGGGGGACACGGAGAAACGGGGGAACACGGGAGAGAAGCGGGGGAACGCGAGAGAGAAGAGGAGCGGGACGGGGAGGGAACGGGCGAGGGAGAAGAGGGAGAAGAAGGAGAGGTCCTGGACATGACCGCCACCGCCAAGCTGTGTGAGTTCCGGTGTCCGGACCCGGCGCCCGGACACCCCTCACGATCCGCCGCCCCGCCGGATCCCGCTCCGGCCTGTGGACAATCCCCAGCCTGTGGAAAACCCCGTCACCCCCGCGAGTTACCCGACCGCCCTACGGCAGCTCGATGCCCAGGTCCCACCCGTCGAGCGCGTGGGTGCACAGGCAGGCGCGGGAGTCCGTCGGCGGCAGCGCCGCCACCGCGTCGAAGAGGACCTTCCGCAGCCGCCCGATGTTCTCGCCGAACACCTTCAGGACCTCCGTGTGGGACACGCCGTCGCCCACCTCCGCGCCCGCGTCCAGGTCGGTCACCAGCGCCATCGACGTGTAGCAGAGCCCCAGCTCACGCGCGAGGATCGCCTCCGGGTGCCCCGTCATACCGACCACCGACCAGCCCGCCGCCGCGTGCCACCGCGACTCGGCGCGCGTCGAGAAGCGCGGCCCCTCTATGACGACCATGGTCCCGCCGTCCACCGGCTCCCAGTCGCGCCCGCGCGCCGCCGCCACCGCCACCTCGCGCCCCACCGGGCAGTACGGGTCGGCGAAGCTGGCGTGCACCACGTTCGGGACGCTGCCGTCGGGCAGCGGCTCTCCGTCGAAGAAGGTCTGCGGCCGGGACTTCGTACGGTCGACCAGCTGGTCGGGGATCAGCAGCGTGCCCGGACCGTACTCGGTCCGCAGGCCGCCCACCGCGCACGGACCCAGTACCTGGCGGACGCCGACCGAGCGGAGCGCCCACAGGTTGGCCCGGTAGTTGATCTTGTGCGGCGGCACCGTGTGGCCGCGCCCGTGCCGGGGCAGGAACGCCACCGGGCGCCCGGCCAGCTCGCCCATGTACAGGGAGTCGCTCGGGGGGCCGTAGGGGGTGTCCACCACCACCTCGACGACGTCCTCCAGGAAGGAGTAGAAGCCCGAGCCGCCGATGACACCGATCTCTGCGTTCGCCATGGCGCCACCCTAACCGGGCACGCGGAAGGCCCCGCCGCCCGGTGGGGCGACGGGGCCTCGCGCAGAGACAGGTGGTGTCAGGCGGCCGAGCTGGAGCTGCTGCTGCCGCTGCTCGACGTCGCGGACGACGAGGAGGCGGCCGCCGGCGCGGCGGTCGACGTCGAAGGCGACGAGGACGTCTTCGAGGCGGGCGTGCTGCTCGACGAAGCGCCACGGCTGTCGTTCCGGTAGAAACCGGAGCCCTTGAAGACGATGCCGACCGCGGAGAACACCTTCTTCAGGCGTCCGTCGCAGCTCGGGCACACGGTCAGTGCTTCATCGGTGAACTTCTGCACGGCCTCAAGGCCCTCACCGCACTCGGTGCACTGGTACTGGTAGGTCGGCACGAATTTCCTCCTGGCACTCTGACTCGATGAGTGCTAACGACGCTCCATGGTGACGTATTCCGGCCGATCAGTCCACCGTCACCGGCACGCGGTGACCCATCCCACGCTCGTTCACCCGCGAGGACGGGTCGGACGAGGCCGGGTTGGCGGCCGGGTCGGCGACCGGGTGAGCGGCCGCGTTCGCGGCCGGGCCGGGGGACGAGTTCACGATCCGGCTCGGGGCCTTCAGGGCCTTCGGGGCCAGCTTCGCCCGCAGCGCCAGCAGCGTCACCAGCGCGAGCGCGGTGGCGCCCATCGGCACGAGGAAGCCGTACGAGGACCCGTGCGCGTCCGTCAGGCGCCCGGCCACGGTCACGGCCCCGGCCTGCCCGAAGGCGACCGCGCCGGTGAGCCAGGTGAAGGCCTCGGTCCGCGAGGCGGCCGGGATCAGCTGCTCGACCATGGTGTAGCCGGTGATCAGCGCCGGGGCGATGCACAGGCCGACGACCAGGCCGAGCGCGCCGAGCAGGATCGCGGAGTTCGCGGCCCACAGGACGGACGCGGCGGCGGTGAGGCCGACGTAGCCGAGGATCAGGCGGCGGCGCGGGCCGATCTTCCAGGCGATGGCGCCGCACGCGATGCCCGCGATCATGTTGCCGGCCGCGAAGACGCCGTACAGCAGACCGTTGGCACCCGGGTTGCCGATCTCGTTGGAGAACGCGGCGAGCGAGACCTGCATGCCGCCGAAGACGGCACCGATCCCGATGAACGCGATGATCAGGACGCGCAGGCCGGGGAAGGACAGCGCCGAGGCGTGCTTCTCGCCGTTGGCGGCGAGCGGGACCGGCTTGGGCTGGGTGCCGCGCTGCGCGGCGAACAGCAGGCCGCCGATCAGCGTCAGGGCGGCCTCGGTGATCAGACCGGCGGCCGGGTGGATGCCCGTGCACAGCGCGGTCGCGAGCACCGGGCCGACGACGAAGGTGAACTCGTCGGTGACGGACTCGAACGCGGCCGCGGTCGGCAGCAGCGGGGAGCCTCCCCCAGAGCCTTCGGCCTGGGAGGTACCCCCACCAAGCTTGGCGGCCCAGCGGGACCGGACCATGGGCCCGACCTGCGGTACCGAGGCGCCGGCCGGGATCGCGGCCAGCGCGAGCGCCCACAGCGGCGCGCCCAGCAGGGCGAAAGCGGTCAGGGCGGAGACGGCGGCGGCGTGTGCGAGGACGCCGGGGATCAGGACGGCGCTCTGGCCGAAGCGGTCGGCGAGCTTGCCCATCTGCGGCGCGAACAGCGCCATGGAGACGCCGGTGACGGCGGCGACGATGCCGGCGTCACCGTAGGAGCCGGTCGTGTGCTGGACGAGCAGGACGATGCCGATGGTCAGCATCGCGAAGGGCTGCCGGGCGGCGAAGCCGGGGAGCAGGAAGCTGAGGGCGCCCGGCGTGCGCAGGAGTAGCCCGTAGCCGGGGCGGGCGGAGTTCTCGGTCGTGACCGCGGATGTCACGGCCTTGCCTTTCCGCTGCCTGGTAGAGCATCCCCGTCTGCGGACGGTGCTTCGCCTTGTGAGCGGCCGCACCCGTACATGTGGGAGCCCCGAGAGCTGTCCTCTTGCGCAGAACCGAGTGATACCTGGGCGCCCACTGCGGGAGGGTGCCACGGCCGCTTTGCGGTCGCGCCAGCTCTGCGTCAGGCAGAGTTGGTTCGATCTGGTGTGCCTTTATCGTACAGGGGGAGCGGCTATCACGCCCTGTGATTCCGACGACAATGCATGACTTCACCTGCGATTAACTGGAAGTTCGCATTCCGGAGCCCGTTAAACGCGGGCATACCAGGCCACACGCCGGCGAAATCGTTGAATTAGAACGCCGCTCTAATGGAAAACGGCCGGGATCCGCCGTGGCCGCGTGCCCCAGAAGGGCCCGCGCTCAGTGCGAGGACTCGCTGTCCGACCCCAGCCATCCGGCCAGCTTGCCGCCCCGGGCCACCGCCCGCAGTCGCGCCTCCGCCGCGTCCCGGACCGGGTCCGTCGCCACCACCAGCAGCTCGTCCCCGCGCCTCAGTACGGTCGACGGCGCCGGTACGAAGCTCTTCCCGTCCCGGACCACCAGCGTGACCGAGGCCCCGGGCGGCAGCCGCAGCTCGCTCACCTCGACGCCGTGCATCCGCGAGGCCCGCGGGATGGCGAACGACAGCAGGTGTCCGCGCAGCTTCTCCAGCGGTGCCGACTCGATCCCCAGGTCGGCGGCGGCCTCGTCCGTGTCGCGGAGGTTGAGCTTGCGCGCCACCCACGGCAGGGTCGGCCCCTGCACCAGGGTGTAGACGACGACGAGCACGAAGACGATGTTGAAGACCCGGTCGCTGCCCTCGATGCCGGACACCATCGGGATGGTCGCCAGGATGATGGGCACCGCGCCGCGCAGGCCGGCCCACGACATCAGGGTCTGCTCCTGCCAGGGCAGCCGGAAGGGCAGCAGGCTGACGAAGACCGACAGCGGCCGCGCCACCATGGTGAGCACCAGCCCGATGACCACGGCCGGCCAGAAGTCCTGCGCCAGCTCGTGCGGGGTCACCAGCAGGCCGAGCAGCACGAACATGCCGATCTGGGCGATCCAGCCGAGCCCGTCCGCGAACCCCCGCGTCGCCGGCCAGTGCGGGAGCTTCGCGTTCCCGAGCACCATCGCCGCCAGGTACACGGCGATGAAGCCGGAGCCGTGCGCCATCGCGCCGGCCGCGTACGCCGTTACGGCGATCGCCATGACGGCGATCGGGTACAGGCCGGAGGCGGGCAGGGCCACGTGCCGCAGCCCGTACGCCCCCAGGAAGCCCACCGCCAGGCCGATCGCGACGCCGATCGCCAGCTCCAGCGCGATCTTGCCGATCAGGACGTACCACTCGTCCACCGGGCCGACGGTCGCGACGGCCGCGACCAGGATGACCACGGGGGCGTCGTTGAATCCGGACTCCGCCTCCAGGACGCCCGTCACCCGCGCGGGCAGCGGCACCTTGCGCAGTACGGAGAACACGGCCGCGGCGTCGGTCGAGGAGACGACCGCGCCGACCAGCAGGGCCTGCCGCCACTCCAGCCCGACCAGGTAGTACGCGCCCGCCGCGGTCACGCTCACGCTGACGGCGACGCCGACCAGCGACAGCGCGATCGCGGCGGGCAGGGCCGGCTTGATCTCTTTCCACTTGGTGCCCAGACCACCCTCGGCGAGGATCACGACGAGCGCGGCGTAGCCGATGACCTGCGTCAGCTCGGCGTTGTCGAAGACGACGTTGCCGATGCCGTCCTGGCCTATCGCGATGCCTATGCCGAGGTAGATGAGCAGGCTGGGGAGGCCGCTGCGTGACGAGAGGCGCACCGCGGCGACCGCGACGAGCAGCACGAGCGAGCAGACCAGCAGAAGCTCATTGAGCGTGTGGACGGTCAGCGGGCGGCCCTCCTCAACGCGCCGGGCGGATCGTTTCCTCCGGGCGGCAGGTCTAGGTAAGTACTTCGTTACCTTACCTAATATTTGACGCGCTCTTTACGTGATAACCACATTGTGAAACCCCTGATCCGCCCTGTCCTCAGGAGCTCGACCCTGCCGGATCATCGGACCCGGTCCTGCGCCTATGGTTGCTCCCAGTACTCCCAGGACCACCCTGCCCCTCTAAGGACAGCGATGCCCGCCAACGAAACCGCCCCTTCCGTCAAGAAGAAGGGACGACGCGCCCGTCTGATCGTGCTCGTACTGGTCCTGGCGCTCTTCGCGGGCCTCGGCTACGGGGCGTACTGGAGCGTGGACACCGTGCGCGCCTCGTACCCCCAGACGACCGGCACCCTCAAGGTGCCCGGCCTGACCGGGACCGTCGAAGTCAAGCGCGATGCCCACGGAATCCCCCAGCTCTACGCCGACAACGACGACGACCTCTTCCGCGCGCAGGGCTTCGTCCACGCCCAGGACCGCTTCTGGGAGATGGACGTGCGCCGGCACATGACCTCCGGGCGCCTCTCGGAGATGTTCGGCGCCGGGCAGGTGGAGGCCGACGCCTTCCTGCGCACGCTCGGCTGGCGCCAGGTCGCGCAGGCCGAGTACGACTCCAAGCTCTCACCGGAGACGAAGAAGTACCTCCAGGCTTACGCCGACGGGGTCAACGCGTACCTGAAGGGGAAGTCCGGCAAGGACCTCTCCGTCGAGCACGCGGCACTCAAGATCAGCGACGACTACACGCCGGAGCAGTGGTCCCCGGTGGACTCGGTCGCCTGGCTCAAGGCGATGGCGTGGGACCTGCGCGGCAACATGCAGGACGAGATCGACCGCGCGCTGATGTCGGGCAAGCTCACGCCGGAGCAGATCGACGAGCTCTACCCGCCGTACCCGTTCGACCGGAACAAGCCGATCGTCGAGGGCGGCAAGACCGACGGCGGGAAGTACACGCCCCAGGGCTCCGCGGGCTCCGCCGCCACGGGCTCCGGAAGCACCGGCTCCGGCGCCGGTACGGGCAACGGCTCCGCGAGCGGCTCCGGCACGGCCAACGGCACCGCGACCGGCCTCGCCGGCAACGCCACCGCCCAGGGCGCGGCCGTGGGCCTGCGCACCCGGATGAGCGCGCTCGCCAACACCCTGGACCAGATCCCCGCGATCCTCGGCCCCAACGGCAGCGGCATCGGCTCGAACTCCTGGGTCGTCTCCGGCAAGCACACGACCACCGGCAAGCCGCTGCTCGCGAACGACCCGCACCTCTCCCCGCAGCTGCCCTCCGTCTGGTACCAGATGGGCCTGCACTGCCGCGCCGTCTCCGAGAAGTGCCAGTACGACGTGGCCGGCTACACCTTCTCCGGCATGCCCGGCGTGGTCATAGGCCACAACGCCGACATCGCCTGGGGCATGACCAACCTCGGCGCCGACGTCACCGACCTCTACCTGGAGCAGATCAAGCCCGAGGGCTACGTCTACGACAACAAGGTGCTCCCCTTCACCGTCCGCGACGAGGTCATCAAGATCGCCGGCGGCGGCGAGACGAAGATCAAGGTCCGGAGCACCAACAACGGCCCCCTGGTCTCCGACCGCAGCGACGAACTCGGCACGGTCGGCGCCCGCGCCCCCGTCGCCAGCTCCGCCCCCGACCGCGGCGAGGGCTACGCCGTAGCCCTGCGCTGGACCGCCCTGGACCCGGGCAAGTCGATGGACGCGATCTTCAAACTCGACCGGGCCAAGGACTTCAACAGCTTCCGGGCGGCCGCGCGCGAGTTCGAGGTCCCGTCCCAGAACCTGATCTACGCCGACAACAAGGGCCCCACCGGCAACATCGGCTACCAGGCCCCGGGCCGCATCCCGGTCCGGGGCTCCGGCGACGGCCGCATGCCCGCCCCCGGCTGGGACTCGAAGTACGCCTGGAAGGGCGGCAAGGACGGCAACGCGGGCTACATCCCGCAGGACGAGATGCCGTACGACCTCAACCCGGCCCGCGGCTACATCGTCACCGCCAACCAGGCCGTCGCCGAGAGCGGCACCGGCCAGGGCAAGTACCCGTACACGCTGACCACCGACTGGGGCTACGGCGCCCGCAGCCAGCGGATCAACGACCTCATCGAGGCGAAGATCAAGGACAGCGGCAAGATCTCGACCGACGACATGCGCACCATGCAGATGGACAACAGCAGCGAGATCGCCGCGCTGCTGACCCCCATCCTCGCCAAGATCCAGGTCAAGGACCCGGACGTGCGCTCCGCGCAGAAGCTGCTGGACGGCTGGAACTACACCCAGGAGCCCGACTCCGCGGCGGCCGCCTACTTCAACGCGGTCTGGCGCAACATCCTCAAGCTGTCCTTCGGCGACAAGATGCCGAAGGAGCTGCGGGTCGACGGCAGCTGCGTCAACGTCCAGGAGGGCGGCCCGGTCGACGACCTGGCCACGACGGTCCGCGAGTGCGGCAGCCGCGGTTCCGACTCGGCGCAGCCGGACGGCGGCGACCGCTGGTTCGAGGTGGTCCGCCGCCTCGTCAAGGACGAGACGTCGCCGTGGTGGCGCTCGCCCGCCCCGAACCGGCACGAGAAGGACACCACCACCCGCGACGAACTGTTCGCGCGGGCCATGGAGGACGCCCGCTGGGAGCTCACCGCCAAGCTCGGCAAGGACCAGTCCACCTGGACCTGGGGCCGGCTGCACCAGCTGACGCTGAAGAACCAGACCATCGGCACCGAGGGCCCCGGCTTCATGCAGTGGCTCCTCAACCGCGGCCCGTGGAACCTGGGCGGCGGCGAGGCCACCGTCAACGCGACCGGCTGGAACGCCTCCAGCGGGTACGAGGTCACCTGGGTGCCCTCGATGCGGATGGTCGTCAACCTCAACGACCTGGACAAGTCGCGCTGGATCAACCTGACCGGCGCCTCGGGACACGCGTACCACTCCCACTACACCGACCAGACGACGATGTGGGCCAAGGGCGAGCTGCTGGAGTGGCCCTTCGGCAAGGAGGCCGTGAACAAGGCGACGGTCGAGACCCTGACGCTCAAGCCGGCCGGTTCGAACTAGGGCGCGTCACCGAAACGCACCACCCCGGACGGGGTGGCCACCGCCTGGACGGGGTGGTCGTGCGGTTCCTCCGGGACCCGCGCGACCACCTCTTCGTCGTAGAGGAGCACCACCAGCGCCGGATGCGCCCCGGCGCGCTCCAGCCGCTCCAGCACCCGGTCGTACGAGCCCCCGCCGCGGCCCAGCCGGATCCCGCGCCCGTCCACGGCCAGCCCCGGCAGCAGCACGGCGTCGGCGCCGGTCACCGCGTCCGGCCCGAGCCGCGGCCCGGCCGGCTCCAGCAGCCGCATCTTCCCCGGGTGGGCGGCCTCGGCGAGGCTGCCCGGGCCCTCGTACACGGCCCAGTCGAGATCGTTGTCGGGCAGCAGCACCGGCAGCAGCACCCGCTTCCCGGCCGCCCGCAGCCCGTCGAGCAGCTCGCGGGTGCCCGGTTCGGTGCCGACGGAGACGTACGCGGCCACCGTGCCGGCGCCGGTCAGTTCGGGCAGCCCGAGGGCGGACCGGGAGAGCGCGCGGGCCGCCGTACGGCAGTCCTCGGGGGTCAAGGCGCGGCGGGCGGCGAGGAGTTCCCGGCGCAGCTCCGTCTTGACCGTCTTGACCGTCTTGACCGTCTTGGCGGAACGATGTGGAAGGTTACCTGCCATAACGACCTCAAATCTCCTGTGGAATGGGTGTGTAAGTGGATCTATTCATTCGAATCTCACCTGGACGTACGGAACGAACCACTATCGTGCTGCCATGACTCAGTCGCACCCCGTGATCAAAAAGGCCGTCATCCCGGCCGCGGGCCTCGGCACTCGCTTCCTTCCGGCGACCAAGGCGACGCCCAAGGAAATGCTGCCGGTCGTCGACAAACCGGCGATCCAGTACGTGGTCGAGGAAGCCGTCTCGGCCGGGCTGGACGACGTCCTCATGATCACGGGGCGTAACAAGCGGCCGCTCGAAGACCACTTCGACCGCAACTACGAGCTGGAGTCGGCGCTCATCGCCAAGGGCGACGACGACAAGCTCAAGAAGGTCCAGGAGTCCAGCGACCTGGCGACCATGCACTACGTCCGCCAGGGCGACCCGCGCGGCCTCGGCCACGCCGTGCTCTGCGCCGAGCCGCACGTCGGCCGGGAGCCCTTCGCCGTCCTCCTCGGCGACGACCTCATCGACCCGCGCGACCCGCTGCTGCGCGACATGGTCGATCTCCAGGCGCGCACCGGCGGCACCGTCGTCGCGCTGATGGAGGTGGACCCCTCCAGCATCCACCTCTACGGCTGCGCCGCCGTCGCGCCCACCGACGATCCGAACGTCGTCCGGGTCACGGGTCTGGTCGAGAAGCCCGATGCGGCCGACGCTCCCAGCAATTACGCGGTGATCGGACGCTACGTCCTCAATCCCGCGATCTTCGGCATACTGCGGGAGACCGAGCCGGGCCGCGGTGGGGAGATCCAGCTCACCGACGCCCTGCAGAAGCTGGCCGCCGACGAGAGCGTGGGCGGCCCGGTGCACGGCGTGGTCTTCCGCGGCCGCCGCTACGACACCGGAGACCGCGGGGACTACCTGCGGGCCATCGTCCGACTCGCGTGCGAGCGTGAGGACCTGGGCCCGGAGTTCCGCACCTGGCTTCGCCGTTACGTCACGGAGGAGATGTAGCACCTTGACCAGTTCCGCACCGCAGGACACCGGCCGGCAGCAGGGCGAGCAGCGCCTGTGGTCGGTGGACGAGCACCTCGCGGACGTCCTCGCCGCCGTCCGGCCGCTGGAGCCCATCGAGCTCCAGCTGCTCGACGCCCAGGGCTGCGTCCTGGTCGAGGACGTCACCGTGCCCGTCGCCCTCCCGCCCTTCGACAACAGCTCCATGGACGGGTATGCCGTCCGTACCGCCGATGTCCAGGGTGCGAGCGAGGAGTTCCCGGCGGTGCTGACGGTCGTCGGGGACGTCGCGGCGGGCAGCGATGAGCTGCCCACCGTCGGCCCCGGCCAGGCCGCCCGCATCATGACCGGCGCCCCGCTGCCGCCCGGCGCCGAAGCCGTCGTACCGGTCGAGTGGACCGACGGCGGTACGGGAGGCGGCGCCGCGGCGGGGATGACCCCGGCCAGTGCCGCGCCCGAGGGCGCCGCGGGAGAGGTACGGGTGCACCGCGCGGCGCAGGCGCGGGCACACGTCCGCGCGCGCGGAAGCGACGTACAGGCCGGAGACCTGGCCCTGGCGGCCGGCACGGTGCTGGGGCCGCCGCAGATCGCGCTCCTGGCCGCGATCGGGCGGGCCACCGTACGGGTGCGGCCGCGCCCCCGGGTGGTCGTGCTGTCCACCGGCAGCGAGCTGGTCCAGCCGGGCGAGCCGCTCACCGCCGGGACGATCTACGACTCCAACAGCTTCGCGCTCGCCGCCGCCGCGCGGGACGCCGGGGCCATCGCCTACCGGGTGGGCGCGGTCACCGACGACGCCGACACCCTGCGCGCCACCATCGAGGACCAGCTGATCCGGGCCGACCTGCTGGTCACCACGGGCGGCGTCAGCGTCGGCGCGTACGACGTGGTCAAGGAGGCGTTGACGTCGGTCGGCTCCGGCGCGGACGGTGGTGTGGCCGGCGGCGCGGTGGTCGGGGGCGGCGGGGCGGTCGGGGGCGGCGTGGCCGGCGGCGGGGTGGACTTCCGCAAGCTCGCCATGCAGCCCGGCAAGCCGCAGGGCTTCGGCTCCATCGGCCCCGACCACATCCCGCTGCTGGCGCTGCCCGGCAACCCGGTGTCCTCGTACGTCTCGTTCGAGCTGTTCGTGCGTCCCGCGATCCGGGCGCTGATGGGCCTGCCCGACGTGACCCGGCCGAGCGTGCGCGCGGTGCTGAAGGCGGACAAGGCGCTGGGCTCCCCTGCGGGCCGCCGCCAGTTCCTGCGCGGCAAGTACGACGCGGAGAGCGGCACGGTCAGCCCGGTCGGCGGAACGGGCTCGCACCTGATCGCGGCCCTCGCGCACGCCGATGCGCTGATGGTCGTACCGGAGGACGTCACCTCGGTGGAGCCCGGGGCGGAGCTGGAAGTGGTCCTGCTCGGCTGAAGCCCGGCGGGTGCGGGTAGCGTGTTGCACCACACAGGCCCTTGCGGGGCCCGGAGCGGGAGCGGCACCAGATATGAGCACGCACAGCAGGCTGACGCACATCGACGAGGCCGGCGCGGCCCGGATGGTCGACGTCTCGGCGAAGGACGTCACCACCCGGACGGCGCGAGCCAGCGGGCGCGTCCTCGTCTCCCCCCGGGTGATCGAGCTGCTGCGGGGCGAGGGCGTACCGAAGGGTGATGCCCTCGCCACCGCGCGGATCGCCGGGATCATGGGGGCGAAGAAGACCCCCGACCTCATCCCGCTGTGCCACCCGCTCGCGGTGTCCGGGGTGAAGGTGGACCTGTCGGTCGCCGATGACGCCGTCGAGATCCTGGCCACCGTCAAGACGACCGACCGTACGGGCGTCGAGATGGAGGCGCTGACCGCCGTCGCGGTCGCCGGGCTCACGGTGATCGACATGGTGAAGGCCGTCGACAAGGGCGCCGTCATCACGGACGTCCGGGTGGAGGAGAAGACCGGCGGCAAGTCCGGCGACTGGAGCCGCGCGTGAACCCCCCGCGCGGCGGCGAGGCGCACAGCCACAGCCACGGGCCCGCCGCGGGCGAGGCCCGGCCGGCGCGGCCGCCGGCCGCCGGGGCTCCGCTCCTGCGCGGGCTGGTGGTCACCGCCTCCAACCGGGCCTCGCGGGGCGTGTACGCCGACAAGGGCGGCCCGCTGCTCGCCGAGGCCCTGGAGGAGCTCGGCTTCACGGTGGACGGCCCGCGGGTCGTTCCCGACGGGGACCCCGTGGAGCAGGCGCTGCGCGAGGGCGTGGCCGCCGGGTACGACGTCATCCTCACCACCGGCGGCACCGGCATCTCGCCGACCGACCGCACCCCGGACGCCACGGCGCGGGTGCTGGACTACGAGATCCCGGGCATTCCGCAGGCCATCCGGGCCGAGGGTCTGGCGAAGGTGCCGACCGCGGCACTGTCGCGGGGCCTGGCGGGCGTGGCGGGCCGCACCTTGATCGTGAACCTCCCGGGATCGACGGGCGGGGTCCGTGACGGCCTCGCGGTGCTGGGCCGGGTCCTGCCGCACGCCGTGGACCAGATCCGGGGCGGAGACCACCCCCGGCCCGGCGGCGACACGCCGGGCGCCGGGGGCGACGAGGGCACCGGGGGCGACGGCGCCGGGAGCGACCGCATCGGGAGCGACGGCACCGGGGGCGACAGCACCGGGAGCGACAGCTGAACGGCCCTTCCTGGCCGGTGGTCCTGGCGGACGGCGATGTCAGGCTCCGGCCGATAAAGCTCCGGGACCAGCGCGCCTGGCGTGAGGTCAACCGGCGCAACCGCGAATGGCTCCGGCCGTGGGAGGCCACGATTCCGCCGCCCGCGCCGTGGGGGCCGGTGATCCAGCGGCCCACGTACCGCCAGATGGTCCGCCATCTGCGGGCGGAGGCGAACGCGGGCCGGATGCTGCCGTTCGTCATCGAGTACCAGGGCCGGCTGGTCGGGCAGCTGACGGTCGCCGGGATCACCTGGGGCTCGATGTGCGCGGGTCACATCGGGTACTGGGTGGACCGCGAGGTCGCGGGGCGGGGCGTGATGCCGACGGCGGTCGCGCTCGCCGTGGACCACTGCTTCTTCAAGGTCGGGCTGCACCGCATCGAGGTGTGCATCCGCCCGGAGAACGGGCCGAGTCGGCGCGTCGTGGAGAAGCTCGGCTTCCGCGAGGAGGGAATGCGGCCGCGTTACCTCCACATCGACGGCGCGTGGCGGGACCATCTGGTCTTCGCGCTCACGGCGGAAGAGGTCCCGGAGGGGCTGCTGAACCGCTGGAAGCGGCGCAATCCCCAGCCGAATCGCTAATGCGTTCGAATTCCAAACGGAATCGTCCATAACCTGATCCGAAGAATCACAAAAAAAGTCCGTGATATCAGCCGGATCGTGCGACACACCGGCTCAATTGGCGGATCCCCTCGGCCGCGCCCCTCTACGGTGTGAGGGTGAGCAGCAGCGGCCTCATCTACGCAGTCATTGTCGGGGCCTGGGCCGCCTACTTGGTGCCCATGTGGCTCCGGAGGCAGGACGAGCTGAACGAAGCCCGTCCGACGGAACGCTTCTCCACCGCCATCCGGCTGCTTTCCGGCCGGGCGGGAATGGAGCGCCGTTACGCCAAGGGGCTGCGTGAACGCGGTGACCAGGAGGCGCAGGTCCCGCCCCAAGCGGACCCGGACGCCGCGACGGAAACGGTGAATTCCGTGGACGCCGCCGCCCGGGCCGTCGGCGTGCCCCCGACCAGGGCGGAACCCCGTTCGGCCGCGGCCGACCGGGTGGAGCGGGCGGAACGCGCCCGGCGCGAACAGCGCCTCCAGGTACTCGCCCGCCGCCGGCGCACCACCGCGCTCCTCTTCCTCGTCTTCACCCTCGGCGCCGTCGTCGCGGCGGTCGGCGGGCTCGGCTTCCTGTGGGCCCCGGGCGTGCCGGCGGTGCTGCTGAGCACGTACATCGTGCACCTGCGGATCCAGGAGCGGCGCCGGTACGAGTTCACCATGGACCGGCGGCGCGCCGAGGCGGCCGCGCGGCAGCTGCGCGAGAGCCGCCAGCGCCGGCGCCACCCCGAGTCCGCCGGGGGGCAGGGGAGCGCCGAGGGTGCCGAACCGGACCCCGCGCCACCGGTCTCCCCGCAAGAGGCGGGACGGCGCGCCCTGGTCGAGCAGACCGACCACGCCGAGTGGGTGGACCAGCAGCGCGAGCGCGAGCGCGGTCCGGCCCGCGGTGACAGCTGGGAGCCGGTCCCGGTCCCGCTGCCGACGTACGTGACGGCCCCGGTCGCCCCGCGCGCCACCGGCCCGTCCGCCCCGGACGGCTGGAGCTCGGCCCGCTCCAGCACGGCGGAGCCGACGGAGCCGCGCCTGCGCGCCCAGCCGCACGTACCGGCCCCCGCCCCGAGGCCGGAGTCGAAGGCGGACCCCCGCCCGCGCGGACGCGACCGCGGCCGGACGCCGCTGTTCGACCAGTACGAGGGCGAGGACCGCCCGCGCGCCGCGAACGAGTGAACAAGTGAACGGTGACCTGCGCGGACGCTCCCCGATATCGGTTTTGGAGCACCAGCGCCGGGATGCTAATGTTTCACACGTCGCAAGGGCCTGTGGCGCAGTCTGGTAGCGCACCTCGTTCGCATCGAGGGGGTCTGGGGTTCAAATCCCCACAGGTCCACAGACGACAGTTCTTGAGTAGCTCTCAAGGATCGTCACGAGATCCCGTTCAGCCGAAAGGCTGAGCGGGATCTCTGCGTTTCTGCGGCATGTTCGAGCCGGTGTCCGATTGCCCGTCCCGGTGCTTGGCCGACCAGGGACAGGGGTGAAGGGGATTCCTGGGGGCGGTTCGCGTGGATGCGACGCTTCCGGCCGTCTGGAGGCATGACGGCTCGCGGCTCGTGGCGCCGGTTCTCAGGTGTTCGTTTGGATCATCCGTGTTCTTGGAGGCGGGAGGCCGGCCGGGATGGGGCTGCGGTTCTCGTGGGCGTAGGCCGTGACATCGGTGGCGACGCTGGTGAGGACGCTCTGTGTGCCGGTGGTCTGGTGCCAGCTGTGAAGGATGGCCAGGTTGACCGAGCAGATCATCAGGGCGAGGAGGATGGTCTGGCGACGATGCGGTGGGCCTGTGTGCGCATCCGATGACCTGACCTGCCGGTAGGGGCCTTGGAAGGCCCCTGCGCGACGTCCCAGTGGTAGTTGGTGTCCCACCGCCAGGAGGCCCACACCGCGGCACCGAGGCAGATGGCTCCGAACAGGACGGGGACTGCTCTTGGGTTCACGCTTGCTGCTGGGCGCGAACGGTTTCACGGTCCGGGCTGGTCGCCATGGTCGCCGACGGTGCGGTGCGGGGCCAGGTCCAGGCGTACCGCAGGATGAGGGCGAGAACGATCACTTCCAGTGCGACGCCAAGGCCGTAGAAGTACGTCCAGGACTCGCCCACCGCGTTGAATGCCGCGAAGGGGATCTGTACCGAGGCCACGATGAGGTTCGTGATGCGGTTCGCCCGGGCGGGCAGCGTCATCGACAGCACGACCATGAGGATCGGGATCGCCATGAGCGCGAGGAAGGCGGTCAACAACGTCTGGCTGATGTCGAACTCCCAGACGACGCCGACCAGGATGTCATCGATGACGCCGGGCTTGAAGAAGGCGAGAATGTCCACGTAGACGTACAGGAACATGAAGCTTGTCCACGCTGCGGCGAGCTTGGCTCTCACCGGGATCCGCTGGTCTTCCAGTGTGGTGGTGGGTTGACGTGTCCTCATCATGGGCTCCGTTGTTGTGGTGAGGATCGGTAGGTCCACGATCGCTGAGCCCGGCGGCGGGCACATCGGCGTCGAGGCCGGACCCGCCTCGGCCGTTGGGAGGAGCGGCGTCTCGTTCTTTCGGTCGGTCCCCGACGCCTCGGCGGTCCCTAGGCTAGGTGTGTGATGACCAACGCCCTGAGCTCGCTGTGGGCCGAGCCCCGCGCCACGGACGCTCCCGAACGGGTGTCGCGCGACTGGGTGCTGGTCGGGGTGTTGATGGTGACGGCGCTGCTCGAGGGAGTCCTCCGGGACGACGTCGCCTGGCGGCCGTTCGCGACGATCGTGGCGGTCGGACTTGCGCCGGTGCTGCTGTGGCGGCGTACCCACCCGTTGGTCTGCGTCGTGGTGGGCTTCGGCACCGGCATGGCGTTGGGACTGGCGAGCCTGCTGGGCGGGATCCCGGGCGTGGGCCTGAACACGATGATCTACATCCTGGTGCTCGTCTACGCGCTGGTCCGCTGGGGCTCAGGGCGCGAGATCGTGATCGGGCTGGCGGTGGTGGCGGTCGCTGCGGTATTCAGCATTGCGACCGACTACACCGGGCCGGCCGAGCTCTTCGGCGGGTTCGCCGTCCTGGCGGCGGCGGCGGCGGGCGGAGCGGCGTTCCGCTACCGCGCCGAGAGTTGGCGCCGGGCGTTGGACCAGATCCGCAGCCAGGAGCGGGTCGGCCTCGCGCGCGAGCTGCACGACATGGTCGCCCACCACGTCTCGGCGATCGCTGTGCAGGCGCAGGCGGGCCGGGCGATGGCCGGGCAGCGACCTGAAGCGGCGCTCGAGACGCTGGCGGTCATCGAAGGGGAAGCGTCGCGGAGGCTCGCGGAGATGCGGGCGATGGTCCGGGTGCTGCGCGACGGAGCGCCGGCGGAGTACGCCCCCCAGCCCGGCGTTGCCGACCTGGTGTCCCTCGCCCGCCGCGACCCGGTCCCGGTCGTCGACGTGGAGTTGCCAGATGACCTGGACGAACTTCCGCTCCAGGTCGACGCGGCGGTCTACCGGCTGGCGCAAGAGGCGCTGACCAACGCCCTGCGGCACGCCCGCAACGCCTCGCGTGTGGAGATCCGGGTCGTAGAGGGCGCGGGAAGGCTGCGACTACGCGTGACCGACGACGGACAGATCGACCCGGCACGGTCGGTGAACCACGGCTTCGGGCTGCTGGGGATGACCGAGCGCGTGCAGCTGCTCGGCGGCACGCTGCGTGCCGGGCCTGCGCCCGAGGGCGGGTGGACGGTCGACGCCGAACTGCCGACGAAGGTACGCCGATGACGGTGCGCGTGCTGGTGGCCGACGACCAAGATCTGGTGCGCACCGGCCTGTCGATGATCCTTGACGCGCAGCCCGACATCGAGGTCGTCGGCCAGGCCGCCGACGGCCACGCCGCCGTCGAGCTGGCGCATCGGCTCCGCCCCGACGTGTGCCTGGTCGACATCCAGATGCCCGGGCTCGACGGCATCGAGGTGACCGAGCTCCTCGCAGGGCGGGGCGTCCCGGACCCGATCGCGGTAGTGGTGATCACGACATTCGACCTCGACGAGTACGTCCAGGGCGCGCTCCGGGCCGGCGCCCGAGGCTTTCTGCTCAAGGACGCCGGGCCGGAGCTGCTCGTCCAGGCCGTCCATGCCGCCGCCGTCGGCGATGCCCTGATCGCGCCGAACATCACCCGGCGGCTGCTAGCCACCCTCGCCGCCAGGGAACCGTCGAGCCGACGGACCCAACCGATCGAGCCGCTCACCGAACGCGAGGAGGAGGTGCTGACGCTGGTCGCCCGTGGCCGCACGAACGCCGAGATCGCCGCCGAGCTATTCATCGGCTTGACGACCGCCAAGACCCACGTCGCCAGCCTGCTGACCAAAATCGGCGCCCGAAACAGGGTCGAGATCGCGATGTGGGCGTACGACACCGGCCGGGTGGGGGACTGAACCGAACCTGACGTGCATGCTAGCCCGTTTGGGTGAACGGCGCGTCGCCCCGAGACGCACCTATCTCGACAACGCCCGCACGCTCGACGCCCACGCCATGAGCCACCGCGACGCCCACGACCTCATCCGCCAACTCGCCAAATAGAGCCGCGCGGCAGTTCGAGCCCCGACCTCCTGCCGCGCCCGACCCGTCAGAATGAGAGACCCAGCTCGCCCCGGCGGAGGCCGGCAGGACTCGATCTTCGGTGACCCCGAGCTAGCCGTTGGGCTCAATGAGCAGCATCCAGGCACCCACAGTCGTCAAGGTGACCAGCTGACGGTCGCCATCCTCCAGGTCGTACTGGGCGAAGGCGGCGTCGACGACCGCGGCTATGCCCGCAAGGGCACCTCTGGTCGCCCCTCGAGCCGGGACACCACCTCAGCAGGCGACAGGCCCCGCACCAAGGTGAAGCAGTATGCCTCGGCGATGTCGGGAAATTCGTTCTCGAACCACACGTAGTCCGCTCCGGTCTTCGTCATGCCGCCCATCCTTGCTCCTGTCTCTGACAGGGGAGGGCACCTGGTCCGCCAGCGCGGTGGGAAACGATCTCCGTCGGTCTGGGAAGCGATTTTCGTCCGCCTCTGGAGTGCCTGGTCAGCGGTACTCGTGAACAGCCCACAGACGACAGTTCCCGAGTAGCTCTCGGAAACGTCACGAGATCCCGTCCGGTCGAAAGACCGGGCGGGATCTCGGCGTTTCCGGGGTCTGTCGCGAGGACTCGATGCCGGGGACGCCGGATACGTTGCACCGCAACGGAGTTCCCGGGTGGGCGCGCAGGCCGAAGGCCCGGCTGCCCGCACCGTGCGGGCGGGCAGCCGGGCCTTCGGGGTCAGCTCTGCTGGAGCTTCAGGCGGAAGGCCGGGCAGACGTCGGGGTCGCTGTCGTCGTAGACGAAGACCCGCTTGGCGTCGATGCCGATGGAGAGCTTGTCGAGGGTGTCGCCCGAGGTGACCTCTGACGGATCGTCGAACTGCATCCGGATCAGGGACCTGCCCTTCGGGGGGCGGGCATCCTCCACCTCCCAGGTGCCGGAGCCGGTGAAGGCTTTGCCCGGCTGGGATTTGTGGAAGTTGCCGGTGGGCCAGTTCACCGCCGTGAGGGTGCCTCCCCGGTTGGCACCAGGGGTGGCCGTAAGGGTGAGGCGGACGCCCTCGGCCTCACGGGACCCCTCGTAGGTGCCGACGAGCTGAGCGGCGCTCGCCGTCGTCGACGCCTCCGGGACGCAGCGTTCGAAGGCGTCCGAGCCGCAGGCGGTGAGCGAGCCGACCAGGATGGTCAGGGCTGCCGCGGTGCGGCGGATGCGGTGTGATCGGTGTTGCACGGGACTACTTTCCGTCTGCCGGGATGCGCTCGGTCCAGGTGATCTTCTGATCGATGGTGGACAGCATGCCCTCCTCGCGGTTCGTCTTCTCCAGCCAGTCGTAATAGCCGATGTAATGGAGGAGCGACTCGTTGCTCGTCTTGTTGTTCAGGGTGTACTCCACGACGAGCGAGCCGTCAGGATCCTGGCCCTTCACGCTGTAGTCGAGGGAGTACGAGCCCACGAAGGCCTCGCCGAGGTGTTCCTCGTCATTGGTGAAGATCGCCGGGAGGTCGGTGGTGACAAGCTTCTTGAGTGCGCCGATCTTTCCGTCCTTGGAGATCGAGTAGCTGACGGTGCCTTCCTGGGTCCCCGTCCCCTTGTCCCGCCAGTCGGCGAGGGTGTCGGCCCGGAGCTGGTCCATGCTCACGCTCTTCTTGATGAGCTCCGTCATCTTGTCGCCGTCGTGGTACTCGCGGTCTCGTGGGCCGTTGCCGGTGCCGTAGTCCCAGCCCAGCGAGTACGCGCCTTCCCGCTGCGTGGCGGGGTACGGGTCCTTGCCCTGCATCGCGAGGTTGAGGGCGTTGTAGTCGTCATGGGAGATCTTGTCGGTCGAGTCGGTGTTCTTGTGCTGCGGGTTGCTGTTGAACCACTGACCGAGTCCGACATCGGACATCAGGGCGAACGCCATGTTCCGGTCGGCGATGATGCCCCGCTTCACGATGGCGTTGATCTCCTGTTGGGCTCCTTCGATGGCCTTCGCCTCCGGGGAGTCCTTCTCGATCACCTTGCACTGGCCGTCGAACACCGTGGTGGCGGCGGCCCCGCTGGCCTGGATGAAGACGCCTTTCTCCTGGGCGCGCCGGACGGCGTCCTGGAGGTCCTTCTTCACCGATTTGAAGTCGCCGAGGGCATCTTCCATGACTCCGATCGCCGCCTGGGCGACCTTGGCGGCCGACTCGATCTGCCGCTCGATGTCGTCGATCATCCGCCAGGCGTACGGGGCCGCAGCGCCCTCCCAGTAGCCCTTGTCCCGCAGCGGCGTGAGCATTTCGTCGTGGACGCGCTTGGGCAGCTTCGTGAGGGCGTCGTGCGTGGTGCGCCACTGCGTGACGAGCTTCTCCAGTGGCCCGAGGTCGGTTTCCAGGATCTCCTGGTAGAAGTTGCTCATCAGAGGCCCTCCAGCCCCGAGCGGCGGGTGACGCCCTTGAACGACTGCTCGATCTCGACATTGGTCTTGCTGTAGTCCCGGGCCCCTGCGCGCAGGCTCTCGGCGATGTGCGCCAGCCAGCCCGCGACGGTGCCCGCTTGCTTCTCCCACTGCTTGTGGGCCGCCTTGATGGCGTCGCCCGAGTCCCAGCCCGCCATCGCGGTGACGGCCGCCCGCGCCGGCTCCTCCAGCGCGGCCGCAGGCTTGGTGAAGGCGGTGTGGATCTCGTCCGCCCTGCCTGCCGCCGTGTTGAGGACCGCGGGCTCGATCTTGAGCCGGTCCTGGGGCGGGCCGCCGGGTGCGGGTGCGAAGGGCGGGGTGCCGAAGAGCGGGGGCTGTTGGGGGCCGAGCAACGGGGGCTGCTGGTAGAGGGGCGACGTGGGACGCAGCGGGACGGGCGTCAGCGGGTCCACGTAACTGTTGGCTGGGGGCGCCTGGACGAGGCCCCCTCGCCACTCGGCGTTGTGCCGCTTGAGCTCATCCGGGGTCAGCGGAAGCTTGGCCGGTTCGGGCAGCTTGTCGTCGGCCATGTGTGGATTCCCCCTGTGCGCCAACGCGATACGAACAAATTTGCGCTCCTACTTTAGGTGAGGGGGCGGGGCGTCGTTCCCGAGTAGCTTTCGGGGAACGTCACGAGATCCCGTCCGGTCGAAAGACCGGACGGGATCGTTGTCGGCGGGGGATCTGACGCCGAGGCGGCACCCTGGTGATGGTGGTGCCGCCCTGGCTGCTGTCGGTCGTGCGCCCCGGCGTTACTGCTTCACGTACAGGCGCGTCGGGTCGATGTTCGAGAACATCTTGTGATATGTCGCTCCGCCGACGCGCGAGCCGTGCATCTGCATCTGCTTGTAGTAGACGGTCGGGACGGCCGGTACGACCTGCTTCGCGATGAAGTCGCTCAGCTGCATCCACGCCGCCGCGGCCTCCTGCGGGTCGGTCATGGCCTGGATGCTGTCGATCCGCCGGTTGATCCGCCGGTCGTTGACCATCGAGTAGTTCGACGCGCCGTCGGCGACCGTACGGCCGTCGAAGACGGGCGGGATGACGGTCAGGCCGCTCGGCCAGTCGGCGCCCCAGGCCGACGCGTACATGTCGTACGTGTTGTCGGTCTTGCCGATCACGTCGTAGTAGTAGCGGCCCGTGATCGGGAAGCGCTCCACGTCGAAACCGGCCTTCTCCAGCGCGGTCTCGATCTTCGCCGAGTACGCCTGGCCCTGCTCGGTGTCCACGAAGGCGTAGCGGATCTTCATGCCCAGCTTGTTGTGGCGCTTGAGGATCTCGCGGGCCTTGTCCGGGCGGCCCTGCGGGTACGCGATCTTGCCGAGCGGGTCGCTCTTCTTGTAGCCGGCGAGGGTCGGGCTGATGAAGCTGCCGGCCAGCTCGGCGCCGTAGCCGCCGCCCTGCGCGTCGTACACCGCCTGCGTCGGGACGGCGTACGCGAGCGCGAGGCGCAGGTCGCGGCTGGTGATCCGCTTGGTGTTGAAGTTGATCTGGGCGACGTACGACTGGTGGCCGGCGAGGGTGCGCCCGGCCATCTGCGGGTTCGCCATGATCTCGGGGATGAAGGCCTTGTCGACCGAGTTGGTGAAGGTGGTCGTGGTCTGGTCCTCGCCCGTGTCGGTCATCATCCGGCGGGTGAAGTCGGCGTTCGAGACGCCGAAGGAGATCTGGAAGCGGTCCGGGTACTGGTGCCGGGAGGCGTCCGTGGCCGGGTTCCACTCGGCGTTGCGGACCAGCGTCATGGACGTGCCCGGCTTGAATTCGAGGATCTTGTACGGGCCGGACGCGACCGGCGCCAGGTCGTACGCCTCCTTGGTGTCCTTCGCCCGCGGCACCGCGCCGTAGCCGGCGAGGGAGAGGGCGTAGGGGAGGTCGGGCTGCGCCTTCTCGAAGTGGAAGACGACCGTCTTCGCGTCGGGCGTGGACAGGACGGAGTCCTGTAGGTGGTTGCCCTCGTACGGGCCGCCGGGGAGCAGGTCGCGGTAGTCCGTGCCGTTGGTGCCGGCCAGCCACTGCTGGAGGTAGGTCGGGCCGCTGTTGATGAACGGCGCGAAGAGCCGCTCGACGGAGTGGCGGATGTCGGTGGAGGTGATCGGCGTGCCGTCCTCCCACTTGATCCCGTCCTTGAGCGTGTACGTCCAGGTCTTGCCGCCGTCGCTCATCCGGCCGCTGTCCGTGGCCAGGTCGCCCACGATGGAGTACGCGCCGGAGTCGTCCAGCTTGTAGGTGGTCAGTCCGCGGTGCAGGAGCGTGGCGAGCTGTGCCTGGTTGTTGACGTACACCTGGGCGGGGTCGAGGTGGCCGAAGGTGTCGCGCTGGAGCACGTTGACCGTGCCGCCGCCGGTGCCGCCGGGGACGGCCTGGGCCGGGCCGGTGGAGCCGGCCGCGTCGGCGAAGGTGATCTGGGAGGAGTCGGCCAGGGCGGACCCGGCGGCGGCCGGGGCCGCTGTCGTGCTCGTGGTGTCGGCGGCCGGCGCGGCTGTCGCGGCTGTCGCGGTGAGGATCAGGGAACCTGCGGCGAGTGCCACGGCGGCGGTTCTGGACCGGAAAATAGGCGATATATCTGTCATCAGACGCTTCCCCAGCTGAATGAAGAGTGAAGATCACGGCGGACGGCCTGGCACTGACCGGTTCGGTCGCGGTGCCTGTCCGTCGGTCCGGGTGTCGCCGTCCGTATCGCCGGCCCCCACCGGCACGATCGGCTGAACTTCCCTGCCTGCGGCGCCAGTTGGTCCTGAGCGAGAAGGGCGCCGCGGTCTGGGCGCGACTCTTCCAGCGTGAGTGTGTACAGGTCAATAGGTTCGGAACCCGCACCAGTCGCCCGGATGGTTCGGAAAAGTGCAAGCGGAAACGGGACCGGCCCGCGCCTGGGGGACCAGGGGCGGGCCGGTGGTGACGCGGACGTCGGGCTGACGCGGGGGGTCAGGCGCGGAGGGCGGCCATCCAGGCCTCGACCTCGTCCGCCTGCCGGGGCAGGGCCGCCGAGAGGTTCTCGTTGCCGTCCTCGGTGACGAGGATGTCGTCCTCGATCCGGACGCCGATGCCCCGGTACTCCGCGGGCACCGTCAGGTCGTCCACCTGGAAGTACAGACCGGGCTCGACGGTCAGGCACATGCCCGGCTCCAGCGTGCCGTTGACGTACAGCTCGGTGCGGGCCGCGGCGCAGTCGTGGACGTCCATGCCGAGCATGTGGCCGGTGCCGTGCATGGTCCAGCGGCGGTGCAGGCCCAGCTCCCAGACCTTCTCCAGGTCCATGTCGCCGAACAGGCCCCACGAGACGAGCTTCTCGGCCAGCACGCGCTGCGCGGCGTGGTGGAAGTCCCGGTAGTCGGCGCCCGGCCGCACGGCGGCGATTCCGGCCTCCTGGGCCTCGTACACGGCGTCGTAGATCTTGCGCTGGAGCGGGGTGAAGCGGCCGTCGATGGGCAGCGTGCGGGTCACGTCGGCGGTGTAGAGGTTGCGGGTCTCCACGCCGGCGTCGAGCAGCAGCAGCTCGCCGGCGCGGACCGCGCCGTCGTTGCGCACCCAGTGGATGGTGGTGGCGTGCGGGCCGGCGGCGGCGATGGTGCTGTAGCCGACGTCGTTGCCCTCGACGCGGGCGCGCAGGAAGAACGTCCCTTCGATGTAGCGCTCGGAGGTGGCCTCGGCCTTGTCGAGGACCTTGACGACGTCCTCGAAGCCGCGGGCGGTGGACTCGCAGGCGTAGCGCAGCTCGGCGATCTCGAAGTCGTCCTTGACGCGGCGCATCTCGGAGAGGAAGACGCGGAACTCCTCGTCGCTCTCGGCGGTCACCTTGTCGTTCAGGGCGGCCTCGATGCCGGCGTCGTAGCCGCGCAGGACGCGGACCCGGCCGGTCGCCTCGGTGAGCGCGGCGGCCAGCGTGCGAACGTCCTCGCAGGGCAGGCCGAGGAGCCGCTCGTTCTCGGTGAGGCTGTTGCGCCGGCCGTCCCACAGCTCGCCCCGGCCGGAGAGCCAGAACTCGCCGTTCTCACGGTCGGAACGGGGGAGCAGGTAGGCGGTGGCCTTGTGGCCGCCGTCCTGCGACGGCTCCAGGACCAGCGCGCCGTCCTGGGTCTGGTCACCCGTCAGGTAGGCGTAGTCGGAGGACGCGCGGAAGGAGTAGTCCGTGTCGTTGGCCCGGACCTTCAGGTTGCCGGCGGGGATCACCAGGCGCTCGCCGGGGAAGCGGGCGGAGAGCTCGGAGCGGCGGCGGGCGGTGTGCGCGGCCTGCGCGATGGGCTCCAGGTCGTGGCGCTCGGTGTCGGCCCAGCCCTGCTTCATGTTCTCGGCCAGCTCGTCGCTCACGCCGCCGGTCAGGCCGTTCTTCCGCTGCTCTATGGCCTCGGTCTGCTCGTCCTCGGTGGTCTCCGGGGTCTGGAGCTCCTGGCCGGGGTCCTGGCTCTCGGACGTCGCCTGGGTCACGACTGCCTCCTGAATCGAATCGTCACGACGGCCTCCGCGTCGCGTGAGGCCGCCAGCCATCGTATGGGTGGCCGGGCGTCGGGCGGATCTCAGCCCGTGAGATGAGCCATGGATGAGCGCATGGGCGGCCGATGCCGGACTTATCGACGCGCCGATGGCGGGTGCGGGAATTCTGGACGGGTAATGGGGGTGACGGTCGAATCATTTAATCCGCGTCGTTGAAAAGGCTCGCCCGTTGCCGGGGTTCACGTATGTGACCCGCGTACGGTGGTTTTCGCGCCACCCGGGTGAACCATGATTGCCCTGCTCAGCCGCTTGTGGAGCCGCATTCACGGGTATTGACACGGCTTGGTAACGCCCCTACTGTGGAGCCGCTGTTGGGCAGCGGGGGCGCGGGTATCGGCACAGTCAGATGGGGAATCAATTGATTCCTGACGTGTGGTGGGACTGGGTTTTCCGGCTGGGGATCGCCGGAATTTTCCGGGATAGCCATTTCGCACTGACGGGGGCGTTGTGTCCGAGGGTACGTCTGAGTCGAAGTCCGGACTCGGAACCTATTTACGACTGCTTCGGGAACCGGGCGCCGCGGCGCTGGGATTCTGGGGAATGGTCGGCCGCTTTCCGATTGCCATGCGCTCCGTCAGCTGTCTGCTGCTGATCTCGGCGTTCACCGGGTCGATGGCCCAGGCCGGGACGGTGGCCGCGGCCATGCTGGTCTCGCAGGGCGTGGCCAGCCCGGTGCTCGGACGCATGGCCGACCGGGTCAGCCAGCGGAAGGTGCTGCTCACCGCGGCCCTGGCACACGCGGCGGGGATGACGACCCTGCTGGTGTCGATCGTGCTCAAGGCCCCGCTGTGGCTGATGATCGTCGCGGCCGTGGCCGCCGGGTGCACCTCGGTCTCGTTCACCTCGTTCATGCGGGCGCGGTGGGCGACGATGGTCGGGCCGGGGCTGCTGCGCGCGGCCTACGCCATGGAGTCCATGCTGGACGACACGATCTTCCTGGTCGGGCCGCTGCTGGTCACGGTGTTGGCCTCGGCGGTGCACCCGGCCGCGGGCCTGGTCGCCTGCCTGGTCCTGACCACCGTCGGGTCCGTGGCCGTCGCGCTGCACCGCCGGTCGGAGCCGGTGTCCGAGCCGACGCCCGGCCGCGGTCCCGAGCGGGCGCTCGGGGTGCCCGGCGTCTGGGTGCTGATGATCGCCTACGCCGGGATGGGCTTCCAGTTCGGCGCGGTCGACGTCACGATGATCGCCTTCGCCCGGGAACGCTCGACGCCCGGGCTGGCCGGCGTGTTCATCTCGCTGATCGCCGTGGGCAGCCTGATCGCCGGCCTGGTCTACGGCTCGGCGAACTGGCGCCTGTCGCAGGCGCGGTTGCTGGCGGTCACCACCGGCCTGCTGACACTCGGGGTGGTTCCCCTGGCCTTCGTGGAATCCCCCCTGGTCATGTGCTTCCTCGTCGTCGTCGCGGGCATCGCGATCTCCCCGGCGCTGATCGCGGGCAGCACGCTGCTGGAGTCACTGGCCCCGAAGAGCGCCCTCTCGGAGGCGTTCTCCTGGCTCACCAGTTTCGGGGCCCTCGGTATCGCCTCGGGTACGGCGGTGGGCGGGCAACTGGCCGATCTGGGCAGTTCCGCGCACGCCGCGTGGGCGGGCGTCGGCGGAGGGGCCGTCGCCCTGGTTCTGAGCCTCGCGGGCCAGTCGGCCCTGCGCGGGAGCGGGCCGGTCACGGAACCGGCTTCCAAAAAAATGGCGGTACAAGATCAATGAACGGTGAGGACGATGAGGACAGAGTGGTGAATACAGCACATCCTGTGTCCGGGCGAGAGAGCCTCGGGGGCCTACCGGTTCCCCGCATCTCGTTCGACGAGTTCATGGCCTTCGGTCGGGAGGCCCTCATCCGGGCGGACGTCCCGGTGATCATCACCCTGCCGCAGGGGTCCCGGGGCCTCGGCCGGGAGGGCGTGGCCGAGCGCCTCGGAGACCTCATGGTCACCCTGTTCACCGAGCCGAGCGACAAGCAGAACTCCGAGCGGTGGACCACCAAGGAGATCAGGCTCCGCGAGTTCTTCGAGGACGAGCGCTACCTGACCGACCCCGGTACCTGGAACCGCATCGTCTCGAACTTCCGCAACAGCCCCGCCGACGTCAACGCGATCCTCGGATTCGACGCGGGGAAGCTGTTCGACTACCGCCGCCCGATGAACGCGGCCAACCTGTGGATCAGCCACAAGGGCGTGTTCACGCAGAGCCACTTCGACGAGCTGGAGAACTTCAACATCGCCCTGGAAGGCCGCAAGCGGTTCGTCCTGGCGCCCCCCGGGTTCTGGGAGTACTACCCGCGTTCGCTGAAGCAGGGATTCGGCGACAAGTCGCAGGTCTTCGACTTCGACGACGTGGACTGGGCGCGCTACCCCAAGCTCGCGTCCAAGCTGGCCCAGCGCCGGGAACTCATCCTCGAACCCGGGCAGATGCTGTACCTGCCCCTCGGCTGGTGGCACCAGGCCGAGTCGCTGGACGAGATGAACATCAACGTGAATTTCTGGCTGCGGGACCCGAAGATCTTCCGCCGGCCGTACGTCCTCGGCGTGGCGCTCTACACCGCCGTGTTCCGCAAGCTCAAGGGCGTCTACAACTACGAGCCCGCCGAGGGGACGTCATGAACGAGCGCAAGACCATCACGCCGACGCACAAATACCGCAACAACGACAAGCTGATCGGCATCGGCAACGCGTTCTGGGACATGTCGGAGCGCAACGGGCTGGCCGGAATCGTCGCGGACTACGACTACGGCGACGGCGTACTGCGTACCGACGCCAGCCACGAATTCATCGACGCGGGCCATGAATTCATCAACTTCAGCTGCTGCTCGTACCTGGACCTCGACTCCCACCCCAAGGTTATCGAGGGCGGTATCGAGGCGCTCCGCCGTTATGGCGTCCTGGACCACTGCATTGCGCGCAGCCGTGTCCAGATTCCCGCCATGCTGGAGCTGGAGAACTCCCTGGGAGAACTGTTCGGCGCCCACGTCGTCTGTTCCATCGCCGCCAGCACCGCGACCTTCGGGCTGCTCCCGCTGATCGCTTCCGGTCATCTGGGCAACGGCACCCGGCCTTTGATGATTTTCGACAAGAACGCCCACGTTTCGATGGCCAACCTCAAGCCGGTCTGCGCCGACGAGACCGAGGTCGTCACCTCCGGGCACCACGACCTCGACTTCATCGAGGACGCCTGCAAGAAGTACGCCAAGGTGGCCTACGTCTGCGACGGCAGCGACAGCCTCGGCGGATACGCGCCGGTCAAGGAACTGGCCGAGCTCCAGGACAAGTACGGCCTGATCGTCTACTACGACGACTCCCACTCGATGTCGGCGTACGGAGAGCGGGGCGTCGGCTACGTCCGCACGCACAGCCCCGTCCTGGACGAGCGCACCATCGTGGTGATGACGCTGAACAAGGCGTTCGGCACCAGCGGCGCGGCGATCGTGCTCGACGGGTACACGAAGGAGACGCTCCGCGTCATCGAGCGCTTCGGCGGAGCCCTGAACTACTCGCAGCTGCTGAACACCCCCGCCGTCGGCGCGGGCCTCGCCTCGGCGGAGATCCACCGCACCGGCGAACTGGTCACCCTGCAGAACAAGCTGTACGGCAACATCGAGCTCTTCGACTCGCTGATCCACACCGACCAGGCCGGGAGCACGTTCCCGATCCGGCTCGTCCCGATGGGCGACGACACGGTGATCGAGGCGGGCCGCCGCGTGTTCGAGGCCGGCTTCTACGTCTCGCCGGTGTTCTTCCCGATCGTCGCCCGCGGCACGGCGGGACTGCGCGTCATGATGCGCGCCGGGCAGACCGAGGACCAGATCCGCGCGCTGTGCGCGGTGCTCGCCGAGGTCGGCGCCGAGCGGACGGCCGCGAAACCCGGGGAGGCGGCCCGATGACGGGCAGCGCCCGAGCCATTCCGAGAAGCTTCCTGTACACGCCCGCGCTGTCGCTGGAGCGGGTGGTGAAGGCCTGGTCCTACGACGCGGACGTGCACCTGATCGACCTGGAGGACTCCGTACCGCCGCAGGAGAAACCCGCGGCGCGCACGGTCTGCCGGACGGCGCTGGAGAAGGCGCCGGACCCGGCGAACATCGCCGTACGGGTCAACGAACTGGGCACCGTCGCGGCGGTGCACGACCTGGTGACGCTCACCGAGTCCCCGGTCACACCGGGTTTCATCGTGATGACGATGGTGGACTCCCCGGTCGAGGTGACGCTGATGCGCGACACCCTCGCCTCGGCGGGGGCCCACCCGCAGATCTACGTGACCCTGGAGACCCCGGCCGCCGTCGCCGGCATCGACGCGATCGCGGCGGCCGCCGACGGGCTGGTCTTCGGCTCGGCGGACCTGGCCGCCACCCTCGGCGTCGAGATCACCTGGGCCGGCATGCTCTCCGCCCGGCAGGCCATGGCGATGGCCTGCGCCCGGTACGGCACGGCGTGCATCGACACCGCCAACTACCGGCTCGCCGAACCGGCCGTACTGGCCGATGAGATAGCCAGGGCGCGCGAGCTGGGCTTCCACGGCAAGGCGACCGTGCACCCGAGCGAACTCGGCGCGATCAACGCGGCCCTGCGGCCCGACCCGGACGGCCTGCGGCAGGCCCGGCGGGTCACCGAGGCCGTACGGTCGGCGGCCGGCGGGATCGCCGTCCTGGACGGGAACATGGTCGGCCCGCCGTTCGCCCGGATGGCCCGCGACACCGTGGCCCTCGGGGACGCCTGGGCCGAGCGGTTCGGCGGCGAGGGCGGCAAGGGCGAGGGGGTCGGCGCCAGCGGCAGCGGCGGCGACGACGGCGGCAAGGGCGAGGGGGTCGGCCATGACGGTCGCTGACCTCACCGCCGCCGGGCGGGGCACCCCTGCCGGGCGGGGCGCCGCCGCCGGGCCGGGCGCCCTCCCGCCCCTCTCCGTCGCCGTCATCGGCACCGGGGCCATCGGCCAGGACCTCGTCAGCAAGATCCACCGATCCCCCCTACTGGAGTGCGCGCTGGTCGCCGGGCGCAACCCGGACTCCGCCGGAGTACGGCACGCGGCCGGCCTCGGCTACCCGACCACGGCCGACGGGATCGACGCGATCCTCGCCGCCCCGCGCCCCTTCGACGTCATCTTCGACGCCACCAACGCGCAGTCGCACGCCGAGCACTGGCGGCTGCTCCAGCCGCTGGACACCCTGCTGATCGACCTGACCCCGAGCAAGGTCGGGCAGATGGTGGTGCCCACGCTGACCGGGACGCACACGCCGACCGGGCGCAACGTCAGCCTGATCAGCTGCGGCGGGCAGGCGTCCACTCCGATCGCCCACGCGCTCGCCGCGCACTTCGACGTGGAGTACATCGAGGTCGTCTCCACCGTGGCCAGCACCATCGCGGGCCGCGCGACCCGCCTCAACCTCGACGAGTACGTCGCGACGACCGGGGCCGCCCTCACCAGGTTCTCCGGCGTCCGCGACACCAAGGCGATCCTCAACATCAGCCCGGCCGTGCCCCCGGCGACCTTCCGGACAGCCGTCCACGCGGTCGTCCCCGGAGCCACCGAAGCGGAGGTGCGAGCCGTGGTCGACGAAGCGGCCGAGCGGGTACGGGCGTTCGCGCCCGGCTACGAGGTCATCGCCTGCGCGGTGAGCGGCGACCGGGTCACCGTCTCCCTGGAGGTCATCGCGGACAGCGACGTGCTGCCCCGGTACGCGGGGAACCTCGACATCATCAACTCGGCCGCAGTCCTGGTCGCCGAGCAGCACGCGGCCCGGCTCGGCCCGGCCGCACGGACGGGGGTGGGCCGATGAAACCCGTGCCGATGAAACCCGCGCCGATGAGACCCGTGGTGATCCACGACCCCACGCTGCGCGACGGCCAGCACGCGGTACGGCACCAGCTCGGCGTGGCCGCCCTGCGCGGGTACGCCGAGGCCGCCGACGCGGCCGGGATCCCGGTGGTGGAGGTGGGGCACGGCAACGGACTGGGTGCCTCCTCCCTCCAGGTGGGCCGGTCCGCCGTCAGCGACGACCTGATGCTCTCGACCGTGCGGGAAGCCCTGCGCAACAGCAGGATGGGCGTTTTCATGCTGCCCGGCTGGGGCACCTCCGACGACCTGCGCAAGGCCGTCGCGCACGGCGCCGACGTGATCCGCGTCGGCGTGCACTGCACCGAGACCACACTGGCCGAACGCCACCTCGGGTTCCTGCGGGACCAGGGCGCCGACGCGCACTGCGTGCTGATGATGAGCCACATGGCGACCCCCGCCGAACTGGCCGAGCAGGCCGCACGCGTCGTCGGGTACGGGGCGCGGGCGGTGGGCATCATGGACTCCGCCGGACACTTCCTACCCCAGGACGTCACCGAGCGGATCGGCGCGATCGGCGAGGCCGTCGGCGAGGCGGTCCCGGTGATCTTCCACGGCCACAACAACCTCGGTATGGCCGTCGCGAACTCCGTCGCGGCCGCCGAGGCGGGGGCCGGGATCATCGACGGCTGCGCGCGCGGCTTCGGCGCCGGGGCGGGCAACACCCAGCTGGAGGTGCTGGTCCCGGTACTGGAACGGACCGGGTTCCGGACCGGCATCGACCTGTACGCGCTGCTCGACGCCGCCGAGTTCGCCGAGCGCGAGCTCATGCCCGCGCCGCCGGTCACCGGCTCGCTGAGCATCGTCAGCGGCCTGGCCGGGGTGTTCTCCGGGTTCAAGCACCAGGTGCTCGACCTGTCCGCGCGGGCCGGAGTCGATCCGCGCGACGTGTTCTTCGAGCTCGGCAGGCGTCAGGCCATCGCCGGGCAGGAGGACCTGATCGTCGACGTCGTCGCCGAGCTGAGCGCCAGGAAGGCCGCCGGATGACCGGGCCGGTGATGATCCGCGCCGAGGACATGGCGGGCCCGGACCGGCTGGCGCGGGTGATGGACACGCTGGCCGACGTGTTCGCCGACCTGTCGGCGGGCCGTACGGCGTCCCCGCCCCGGACGATCGTCCCGCACGGCCCGCGGCGCGAGCGGCGCGAGCTGCTGGCCGCGACGGCGGTCTGGGAGCGGCGCGGGGTGGGCAGCGTCAAGATCACCACGCTCACGCCCGACAACGCGGAACGCGGTCTGCCGCTGATCCACGGCGTGGTCGTGCTGACCGACCTGGAGACCGGCCGGATCACCGCGCTGCTGGACGGGGCCGAGCTGACCGCCGTCCGTACCGGGGCGGTCGCGGGCCTCGCGACCCGCCTGTGCGCACCCGCCGACGCCGAGGACCTCGCCGTCATCGGCGCCGGGGTCCAGGCCCGCGCGCTGGTGCGGGCCGTGTCGGCGGTGCGCCCGATCCGGTCGGTGCGGGTGTACTCCCGTACGCCGGACCGCACGGAGCGGTTCGCGCGGTGGATCCGCGAGAGCGCCGGGCTGCCGGAGCGGGCGCGGGTCACGGTGTGCGACACGGCCAAGGAGGCCGTCGTCGACGCCGCGGTGATCTGCACGACCACCTCGACCGGCGACAGCGCGCCGCTGGTGGCGGCGGACTGGGTGGCCCCCGGGGCACACGTCAACGTCATCGGCGGAACCCACGAGGACGCGATCGAGGTCGCCCCCGAGCTGCTGGCGTCCGCGTTCGTCCTCGTGGAGGAACGGGCCGCCGCGATCGAGGAGGCCGGCGAGGTGCGGGCCGCGCTGGCCGCCGGGCTGATCGGTGTGGACGATCTGCACGAGCTGGGCGACCTGGTGAGCGGGACCTCCGCGGCCGCCGGCCGGACCTCGGTGTTCCGCGGCGTGGGCCTGGCCATCGAGGACACCGCCGCCGCGGCGGCGCTCTACGAGGCCTCCCGCGACGGACGATGAGCCCGCCCGGCCGGGGCCACCCCCGGCCGGGCACGGCCTCAGCCCGCCTCGCGGCAGCGGACCATGAAGGACCGCTCGAACACGATGACGGGCTCCCCGGTCGACTTCGTACCGGTGGTCTCCACCGTGATGATCCCCTGCCCCGGCCGGGACTTGGACAGCCGCTTGTCGAGGATCCGGCTCGTCGCGTAGAGCGTGTCGCCGACGAACACGGGTTCCTTCAGGCGGACCTTGTCCCAGCCGAGGTTGGCCACCGCACGCGCCGACAGCGCCTGGACGGTCATGCCCCCGACCAGGCACAGGGTTATCCCGCTGTTGACCAGCACCCGCCCGTACTCGGCGCCCTCCCCGTAGTGGCGGTCGAAGTGCAGCGGGTGCTGGTTCATGGTCAGCAGCGTCAGCCAGGTGTTGTCGGTCTCGGTGAGGGTCCGGCCCGGCCAGTGCTTGATGGTCATGCCGGGCTCGAAGTCCTCGTAGTCCCCGCCGTGCTCTTCGACGTACTCGTTGTCCCGGACGCGGCGCAGCGTCATGCGTCGTCCTCCCCTGTGCGGTGAATTGAGGAGGGGGTCGCCCCCCGGCCCACAGGCTAACCGGCGCTCACAGCACCACCCCGGCCGTCGGCAGGCCGGTGACACGTAGATTTCATAGACCGTCCCCGAGGGGACAACACAGGCTGGGGAGAAGGCGGATGAGCGCACTCGAGGACATCGGCATACAGGCGGCGTCGGGTCACCCGTGGTTCGGCACGCGGCGGCTGGCGCCGGTGGCGCCCGCGCATACGATCCGGGAGATGCTGCGCACCGGCATCCGGGACATCGGCTATCCGCACCAGCCGCTGCTGCCCGCCGCGCCGATCGCGCTGCCGCGCGCGTCCTACGCCGAGCTGTTCCGCGCGAGTGCGGCGCTGCTCGACCTGGTGCGCCGCACCGCTCTGGAGGCCGCGCCCACCACGGAGGGCAGGCTGGCGGCATTCGGCATGCCGGAGAGCGAGCACCAGCTGTTCGTGGCCGACCAGTTCACCGAGGAGCGGTACGCGGACTGCGTGGCCCGGCCGGACATCGTGATCGGGCCGAACGGGCCGCGGTTCCTGGAGTTCAACGTCAGCGGGGCCCTCGGCGGGGCGGCGGAGACGCACTGCCGCCTGGAAGTGTGGCGCAAGCTCTACGCCGACGACCAGGGCCGGGTGCCGTTCACCTCCCCGGACCCGCTGGCCGTCCGCGCCGAGATGTTCCGCGCTCTGGCGGCGGAGCTGGGGGTGGCGCCCCGGGTGGCCCTGGCGGGCAGCGCGCGCGACCAGGGCGGTTTCACCCGCTACTTCGACCTGCAAGCCGACTACTTCAACAACCACGGGCTGACGGCGCGCTTCTTCGAGCCCGAGGACCTGCACGAGGCATGGGACTGCCCGCCGCACCTGCGCTACCCGCTGGGGCTGCGGGACTTCACCATCCCGGACTGGCTCGAACTCGGCATCGACACGGCCCCGGCGCAGGCCGCGCTCGACAATGGCTGTCTGCTGGTGGGGACCCAGACCTCCACGTTCCTGTCCAGCAAGCTGACCATGGGCATGCTGTCGGAAGGGCGGCCGTGGATGAGCGCGGCCGAGCGGGCGCTGGTCGACACGTACCTGCCGTGGACGCGGGTCCTCTCCCACCGCTGGACGCACCGGGGGGTCCGGGGGGAACGGAAGGTGGACCTGGTGCCGTTCGTCGTGGACCACCGGGAGCGGCTGGTGCTCAAGGAGAGCATCGGGATGAGCGGCAAGCAGGTCGTCATCGGCCGGCAGACGGGCCGCGCGGAGTGGGAGGCGCTGGTGTGCGCGGCCGCCGAGAGGGGCACGAGCGTGGTGCAGGAGTTCGTGGAGCCGCGTACGTGCCGGCTGGCGATGGTCGCCGACGGCGCGGACGAGCCGCACGACGCGGACGTCGCGCCGGTGTTCGGGCCGCTGCTGTTCGGCGGCCGCCCGGCGGGGGTGTTCTCTCGGTTCTTCGGCGACGGCACCGCCGGGATCGTCAGCATCATGGGCACCAACAGCTCGGACAACGCCGTGGTGGCGCTCTGATGGCGGCGCTCTGATGGCGGCCGTCGACGCCGCGACGGCGCAGGCGTGGAGCGCGCTCGGCGGGGCGGCCGAGCTCGCGGGGCGGGTGCGGTACGGGGGGGCGAGCGGGCTCGCGGAAGGGCCGCTGCCGGTACGGGAGCTGGCGCGGGCCACGGTCGGGGTGTGCGCGCTCGCCGCCGCGGAGCTGGCCGCCGTACGGGCGGGTGGCGGGGCGGACGACGCGGCTCCGCCGGTGGTGGACGAGGGCGCGGTGGCGACGGCGTTCGTCAGCGAGCGGCACCTGCGGGTGGAGGGCCGCGCCCCGGTGACCTTCGCGCCGCTGTCGGGGTTCTGGCGGACGGCCGACGGATGGGTGCGGACGCACGCGAACTATCCGCATCACGCGCGGGCGCTGGTACGGGCGCTCGGCCTGACGGAGTCGAGCCCGGAGGCGCTGCGGGAGGCGGTGGCGGGGCGGGCCGCGGTCGAGGTGCAGGAGCGGGTGTACGGGGCCGGCGGGCTGGCCGTCGCGGTGGCGGGCGCGTACGGGGAGCCGCAGCCGCTGGTGGAGGTACGGGAGTTCGAGGGGCGGTCGCGGCGGCTCCCGGGCGGTGTTCCGGGGGCGTTGCGGGCGTTGCCCGCCGCCGGGGTGCGGGTGCTGGACCTGACCCGGGTCATCGCCGGGCCCGTCGCGACGCGGACGCTGGGGCTGCTGGGCGCGGATGTGCTGCGGATCGACCCGCCGGGGCTGCCGGAGGCGGATGACGCGTACGCGGACACCGGGTTCGGGAAGCGGTCGGCGCTGCTGGACCTGGCGGTGGCGGGGGACCGGGCGGTGTTCGAGGGGCTGCTCGCCGAGGCGGACGTGGTGGTGAGCGGGTACCGGCCGGGGGCGCTGGAGCGGTACGGGCTCGGGGTGGAGGAGCTGATGGCCGCCCGGCCGGGGCTGGTGGTGGCGGAGCTGTGCGCGTGGGGGTGGCGGGGGCCGTGGGCCGGCCGGCGGGGGTTCGACTCGCTGGTACAGGCGGGGTACGGGGTCGCTGCCGCGTGTGGCTCGGGGGCCGGGCCGGGGGTTCCGGGGGTGGGCGGGGTGCCTGGGGTGCTGCCGGCGCAGGCGCTGGATCACGGGACGGGGTATCTGGCGGCGGCCGGGGTGCTGCGGGCGCTCGCCGAGGGGGGTGGACGGGGGCTGCGGTATTCCCTGGCCGGGACGGCGTCGTGGCTGGTCCGGGAGGTCCCGCCCGTCGGCGCCCCGGTCCCCGGGTACTCGGCGCAGCCCTGGCTGCGGGAGGTCTCCTCCGGGTACGGGGTGCTGCGGTACGCGGCGTCGCCGCTGCCGTACGGGGACTGGGTTCGGGGTCCGTCCCGCTGGGGCGCGGCCCGGGCCGCCTGGCTTCCCCGGTAGGCCCCCTGCGGGCCCGCTGCTGGGGCTCCGCCCCAGACCCCGCGCCTCAAACGCCGGCGGGGCTGGGTGGGGCTGGCGGTGCGGCGCCGTTGCCGGGGGCCAGCCCCCGGACCCTCCCCCAGCTACCGCTGGGAGGTGCCCCCAGCGCCTCAAACGCCGGCGGGGCTGGAATGGCGCCTCAAACGCCGGCGGGGCTGTCCATGAGCGGTTTTGTCATGCAGCGGCTGGAGTTGTGGAAGCGGTAGTGGCCGAACTTCGCGGAGAGGGTGTAGCCCGAGGAGAGGTAGAGGGCGATCGCCTCCGGCTGCTGGTCGCCCGTTTCGAGGACCATGCGGACGCGGCCCGCCGCCCGGGCGTCAGTTTCGAGTGCCGACAGGATCCGGCGGGCCAGGCCGAGGCCGCGGGCCTCCGGTATGACGTACATGCGCTTCAGTTCGGCGTCGCCGTTCGAGTAGCCCTCGTCGTTGCGCTCCTGGCTGCGCCAGCCGCCGCTGGCCACCGGGGCGTCCTGGGCGTCGTACGCCAGCAGGTAGAGGCCCTGCGGCGGGACGAACATGGCGGGGTCGAGGAAGGTGGCGTCGCCCTCACCGTCGTCGTACCTCGCCTGGTACTCGAGCTGGACCTGATCGTTGAGCTTGACCGCGTCGGGGTGGTCGTACAGCACGGCGCGGAGCTGGATCCCGTGAGACATCCGAACATCGTACGGAACCCTCCCGCTATGGTGCTCGGATGCTCACCGTGACCTCCGTGAATGTGAATGGGATCCGCGCCGCCGCCAAGAAGGGGTTCGTGCCGTGGCTGGCCGGGTCGGATGCCGATGTGGTCTGCCTCCAGGAGGTGCGGGCCGAGGAGGGGCAGATTCCGGACGAGGCACGGGTTCCCGAGGGCTGGCACACCGTGTTCGCGCCGGCCGCCGCGAAGGGACGCGCGGGCGTCGCCGTCTACACGCGGCGCCGGCCCGACGCGGTGCGGGTCGGGTTCGGGAGTGAGGAATTCGACACGGCGGGCCGCTACCTCGAAGTGGATCTCCCCGGGGTGACCGTGGCCAGCCTGTACCTGCCCTCCGGCGAGGCCGGCACCGAGAAGCAGGACGAGAAGTACCGGTTCATGGGGGAGTTCCTCACCTACCTGGAGGGGCTGCGGACGCGGGCCGCCGCCGAGGGGCGTGAGGTCGTGGTGTGCGGGGACTGGAACATCTGCCACCAGGAAGCCGACCTCAAGAACTGGAAGACCAACCGCAAGAGCGCCGGCTTCCTCCCCGAGGAGCGGGAGTGGCTCGGGAAGGTGTACGACACCGCCGGGTACGTGGACGTGGTGCGCGGCCTGCACCCGGACACCGAGGGGCCGTACTCCTGGTGGTCCTACCGCGGGCGGGCCTTCGACAACGACGCCGGCTGGCGGATCGACCTCCAGGTCGCGACCCCGGGGCTGGCCGCCAAGGCCGTGAAGGCCTTCGTCGAGCGGGCCGAGACGCACCCCGAGCGGTGGTCCGACCACGCGCCGGTGACGGTGGTCTACGAGCTCGGCGTCTGATCCCGCTGATCCTGCTGATCCCGCGACGGGGCCCGCAGGCGGTCCATCGCCATCGTGAGTTCCGCCTCGACCACGCTCTTCGCCAGGGGGCGCAGGCGCGCGACGGCGTCCTCCCCGATGTGGTTGGTGATCAGCTCGGTGAACAGGGCGGCCATCGCGTCCGCGTGCTCGCGGACGCGGCGGCCCGTCTCCAGGACGGCCGCCAGCGGGACGCCCTCGCGGACCAGGGCCGAGGAGACGTCCAGCAGCCGCCGGCTGACGTGCACGATCGCGTCGCCGTCGGTGGCGAGATAGCCGAGGTCCAGGGAGGCCGCCAGGTTCTCCGGGGTGACCTCGCCCTCGAAGTAGTCGGCCAGGGCCTCCGGCGACAGCCGTACGGGTGTCTCCTCGGACCAGCCGATTCCGAGCAGCTCGCCGAGCTGGCCGACGTCGCGGCCGCTCTCGAACGCGGCGGTGAGCTCGGCGATGCCGCCGAGGGTGTGGCCGCGCTCCAGCAGGGCGGCGATGGTGCGCAGCCGGGCGAGGTGGTGGTCGTCGTACCAGGCGATCCGGCCCTCGCGGCGCGGCGGCGGCAGGAGCTTGCGCTCGCGGTAGAAGCGCAGGGTGCGGACCGGGATGCCGGCCGCCTCGGCCAGTTCCTCGGTGCGGTATTCGCGCACTGCCGTCCCCGCTTCCGTATCTTCTTCAGCCACGAACGCAGCCTAGGCCGTACCCGCAGTAACTTTCCGGGTGCGACCCCTACCCATGAGTACGGGGCTGCTCTACTCTCCCGATTGTGCCAGTGATTGCTGGCAGTGTTGCGGATGCGGCGGAAGGTGACGGCATGGGCGGCATGGGCAGCGGTGGCGCGCGCGAGCACGTGCGGGTGGCGGTGATCGGGTCCGGATTCGGCGGGCTGGGCGCGGCCGTCCGGCTGCGGCGCGAGGGGATCACGGACTTCGTCGTACTGGAACGGGCCGACTCCGTCGGCGGGACCTGGCGGGACAACAGCTACCCCGGGTGCGCCTGCGACGTTCCCTCCCACCTGTACTCGTTCTCCTTCGCGCCCAACCCCGACTGGCCCCGGACCTTCTCCGGGCAGCCGCACATCCGGGCGTACCTGGACCACGTCGCCGACACCTTCGGGCTGCGCCCGCACATCCGGCTGAACTCCGAGGTCCGGATGATGCGCTGGGACGCGGACGCGCTCCGCTGGGAGATCGAGACCTCCGGCGGATCGCTGACCGCCGATGTCGTCGTCTCCGCCACCGGGCCGCTGTCCGACCCGAAGATGCCGGAGGTCCCCGGGCTCGCCGAGTTCACCGGCAAGGTCTTCCACTCCGCGCGCTGGGACCACGACTACGACCTGCGCGGCAAGCGCGTCGCCATGATCGGGACCGGGGCCTCCGCCATCCAGATCGTGCCCGCGATCGCGCCCGACGCGGCCCGCCTCACGCTGTTCCAGCGCACCCCGCCGTGGGTGATGCCGCGCACCGACCGGGCCGTCTCCGCCGTCGAGCGCTGGCTGCACCGCCAGCTGCCGTTCACCCGGGCCGCGCGGCGCGGGCTGCTGTGGGGAATCCGGGAGCTCCAGGTCAGCGCCTTCACCAAGCGGCCGAACCAGCTCGGGCTGATCGAAGCGCTGGCCAAGGCGAACATGGCGCGCTCGATCAAGGACCCGGAGCTGAGGGCCAAGCTGACGCCGTCCTACCGGATCGGCTGCAAGCGGATCCTGCTCTCCAGCGAGTACTACCCGGCGCTGGCCCGGCCGAACGTGGACCTGGTCGCCTCCGGGCTCAAGGAGATCCGGGGCAACACCCTCGTCGCGGCCGACGGGACGGAGACCGAGGTCGACGCGATCATCTTCGGCACCGGTTTCCACGTCACGGACATGCCGATCGCCGACCGGGTGGTGGGCGCGGAGGGCAAGACCCTCGCCGACCACTGGAAGAACGGGATGCAGTCCCTGCGTGGGGCGACCGCGGCGGGCTTCCCCAACTGGATGACGATCATCGGACCGAACACCGGGCTCGGCAACAGCTCGATGATCCTCATGATCGAGTCGCAGCTGAACTACATGGCGGACTACCTGCGGCAGCTGAACACGCTGGGCGGCCGCACCGCGCTGGCGGCCAGGCCGTCGGCGGTCAACGCCTGGAACCGGCGCGTGCAGGCCCGGATGGAGCGGACCGTGTGGAACACCGGCGGCTGCACCAGCTGGTACCTGGACGCGCAGGGGCGCAACACGACCGTCTGGCCCGGCACGACCGGCGAGTTCCGCCGCGAGACGCGGAGCGTCGATCTGGCGGAGTACGAGGTCGTACGGGTCCGCGAGCGGATCCCGGCTGCCGCCGCTGCGGTGAAGTCGGGCCGCCCCCGGGCGGGCTCGGCCGGGTCCGCTGCGGCGCCGCTGCCGGGGGCTCTGCCCCCGGACCCCCGCGCCTCAAACGCCGGCGGGGCTGGATTGGCCTCCGGCGGGGCTGGATTGGCCTCCGGCGGCGCCTCAAACGCCGGCGAGGCTGAAGGGGCGGGCGCCGCGTGAGCCGGCTGACGCACGTCACCAGCGGCCCGTACGCGCCCCCGGCCGCCCGTCGGGAGCTGGTGGCCGTCTCCGCCGACGGGGCCCGGCTGCACGTGGAGGTGCACGGGGACGAGGCCGCGCCGGCCGTGGTGCTCGCGCACGGCTGGACCTGTTCCACCGCCTTCTGGGCCGCGCAGATACGGGCGCTGGCCACCGCCCACCGGGTCATCGCCTACGACCAGCGCGGGCACGGCCGCAGCCCCGCCTCCCGTACGCACACCACGACGGCCCTCGCCGACGACCTGGTCGCGGTGCTGAAGGCCACCCTCGCCCCCGGTGAGCGGGCGGTCCTCGCCGGGCACTCCATGGGCGGGATGACGATCATGGCCGCCGCCGGGCGGCCCGAGTTCGCCGAGCACGCCGCGGCCGCCCTGCTGTGCAGCACCGGCAGCTCGCGACTGGTCGCGGAGGCGCTGGTCGTGCCGCTGCCCGCCGGGCGCGCGAGGACCCGTATCACCGGCGCGGTCCTCGGTTCGCGCGCCCCGCTCGGACCCGTCACGCCGATCGCGCGGAAGGTCCTCAAGTACGCCACCATGGGCCCCGGTTCGGCGCCCGACCGGGTCGAGGCCTGCGCCCGTATCGTGCACGCCTGCCCCACCGGGGTCCGCCGCGCGTGGTCCGGGGTGCTGGCCGGCCTGGACCTGGACGCGAACCTCGCCGCGCTCACCGTGCCCACCGCCGTCATCGGCGGTACGAGCGACCGGCTGACCCCGGTCGTGCACGCCCGCGCTCTCGCCGCCGCGCTGCCGCACTGCGTGGGGCTCACCGAGCTCACCGGCATGGGCCACATGACCCCCGTCGAGGCCCCCGAGGCCGTCACGAACGCCGTGCGGGACCTGGCGGCGCTGTACCTCCACACAGAAGAAAAGGAGAAGAGGCCGTGAGCGCTCGCAGGAGTCTGGAAGGCCAGGTCGCCGTCGTCACCGGCGCCGCCCGCGGGGTCGGCGAGCTGCTCGCCCGCAAACTGTCCGCGCGCGGCGCGAAGGTGGCGCTCATAGGCCTGGAACCGGAGGCCCTCAAAGAGGTCTCCGGGCGGCTGCGCACCGACAGCGACCACTGGCACGCCGACGTCACCGACCACGAGGCGATGGCCCGCGTCGCCCAGGAGGTCAAGCAGCGCTTCGGCACGGTGGACATCGTCGTCGCCAACGCGGGCGTGGCCGCCGGCGGACCGTTCGCGGACTCCGACCCCGAGGCCTGGCGCCGGGTGATCGAGGTCAACCTGATCGGCGGGGCCGTCACCGCCCGCGCCTTCCTGCCCGTACTGACGGAGAGCCGCGGCTACTTCCTCCAGATCGCCTCGCTCGCCGCGATCACCCCCGCGCCGATGATGACGGCGTACTGCGCCTCCAAGTCGGGCGTGGAGGCCTTCGCCCACTGCCTGCGCGCCGAAGTCGGCCACCAGGGCGTCAAGGTGGGCGTCGGCTACCTCTCCTGGACCGACACCGACATGGTGCGCGGCGCCGACCAGGACGAGGTGATGCGGGAGCTGCGCCGCCGGCTGCCGTGGCCCTCGAACCGCACCTACCCGCTCGGCCCGGCCGTGGACCGGATCGTGGCCGGCGTCGAGCGGCGTTCGCCGCACGTGTACGCGCAGTGGTGGCTGCGGGGGATGCAGGGTGTGCGCGGCTATCTGCCCGGGATCATCGCGACCGCCGGACAGCGGGAGATGAAGCACTTCGCGCCCCGGCTGGGCAGTGTCTCCAAGGGGCTCGTGGGGGCCGGCGGGGCCGCGGACGAGCGGGAGCGCACGCAGAGTAACTGATCGAAATGCGAGCTTTGTCAGCCCGTGCAAGTCTGGTCGAGGCCCAACCACCAACACCCCTTATGGAGTGAACAGCATGGGTATCAAGGACCAGTTCCAGGACAAGGCGAGCGAACTCAAGGAACAGGCGCAGAAGGCCGCGCAGGGCGCGAAGGGCGCGAAGAGCGCAGCGGCCGAGCGCGCCAAGCAGGCGAAGGGCAAGAAGCCCCAGAGCCCGCAGACGCCGGAACCGGCGCGCGAGCAGTCGTGGGACGACGTCGACGACAACTTCTGACGACGACGTCCAGCGGCCCTGAGCTGCCCCGAGGGGCGCGATCCGTACGGATCGCGCCCCTCGGGCATGCCCCGCCGCTTCCAGGCCCCGCCGCTTCCGCATGCCCCGCCGCTACGGCCTCGGCGGCAGCTTCGGGCGCCGCAGGTCCGGCACGTCCGCGTAGCCGGGCGGCACCGCGGCCGGGTCCTGTTCCAGCAGCTCCAGCGCCAGGTGCACGGCGTCGTCCAGCCCGGCGTGCCGCCCCTCCGCCCAGTCGAGCGGGGTGCGCAGGATCGGCAGGTCCGGCTCCACGCCGGTGTTCTCCACCGACCAGCCGTACTCCGGGAACCACGCGGCGTTCATCGGCACCGTGATCACCGTGCCGTCGCCCAGGGTGTGCCGGCCGGTCATGCCGACCACTCCGCCCCAGGTGCGCTGGCCGACCACCGGGCCCAGGCCCAGGAGTTTGAACGCCGCGGTGATCATGTCTCCGTCGGAGGAGGTCGCCTCGTCGGCCAGGGCCACGATCGGACCACGGGGTGCGTTCGAGGCGTACGAGACCGGCTGCGCGCCCCGCGTCAGGTCCCAGCCGAGGATCGAACGGGTCAGCTTCTCCACCACCAGCTCGCTGATGTGCCCGCCCGCGTTGCCGCGCACGTCCACGATCAGCGCGGGCCGGGACATCTCCATCCGCAGGTCCCGGTTGAACTGCGCCCAGCCCGAACCGCCCATGTCGGGGATGTGCAGGTAGCCGCACATGCCGCCGCTGACCTCGCGGACCACGGCGCGGCGCTTGGAGACCCAGTCGTGGTAGCGCAGCGGCCGTTCGTCGATCAGCGGGACCACCGCCACCCGCCGGGCCCGGCCCTCGCCCTCGGCGGGCGTGAAGGTCAGCTCGACGGTGGTGCCGCCCGCCGCGGAGAGCAGTGGGTAGGGCCCGGTCACCGGGTTCACCGGCCGCCCGTCCACATGGGTGAGCACCGCGCCCTCCCGGATCCCGGTGCCGGCCAGCGGGGAGCGGGCCTTGGAGTCGGAGGACTCGCCGGGCAGGATCCGCTGGACGACCCATCCCTCCTCCCGGGGCACGAGGTTGGCGCCGAGCAGCCCGATGGCCCGCTGGTAGTGCGGCGGGCCCTCGTTGCGGCGGGCGGGGGAGACGTACGCGTGCGAGGTCCCGAGTTCGCCGAGCACCTCGCGCAGCAGGTCCGCGAACTCGTCGGGCGAGGCGACCCGTTCGACCAGGGGACGGTACTGGCGCAGCACCCCGTCCCAGTCGATGCCGCACATCTTCGGCTCCCAGAAGTACGCGCGGATCAGCCGCCCGGCCTCCTCGAAGGCCTGGCGCCACTCGGCCGCCGGGTCCACCTCGTGCAGGATGCGCCGCAGGTCGAGGTAGACGGTGGAGTCGCTGTCGCCCGACTCGGTCGCCGGGACCGCGCGCAGGTCCCCGTCGTCGTTGATGACGAGCCGGGTGCCGTCGCCGCTGACCGCGAACCAGTCCAGTCCGGAGGCCAGTTCGGTCTTGCGCGCCTTGGTGATGTCGAAGTGCTCCAGCGTCGGTTTGCCGGTGGTGTCGTTCGGGTTGGCGAAGGTCTCGCCGAGCGCGCCCGAGATCGGCCAGCGCAGCCACACCAGGCCGCCGCCGCTCACCGGGTACAGGGCCGAGTACTTCGACGCCGTCACCGGGAACGGCGTGACCCGGCTCTCCAGCCCCTCCACCTCCACGGTCACCGCGCCTTCGCCCTCGCCGGCCAAGCCCTGGGCGGCCTCGCCCTCACCCGGGTCGAGTCCGCCCGCCGCCGGGCGGCCGTCGGGGGTGAACGCGAAGGGGGAGGGAGTGGCCGAGGACAGCGGCACCAGGTACGGGCGGCAGCCCAGCGGGAAGGACATGTCGCCGGTGTGCACGTCGTAGACCGGGTCGAAACCGCGCCAGGACATGAAGGCGAGGTAGCGGCCGTCGCGGGTGAAGACGGGGTTCTCGTCGACGAAGCGGCCGTTGGTGACGTCCACGATGACGCGGGCGCCGGGGCCGGAGATCCGGGCCATCTTGATCTGCCGCAGCGAGCGCCCGATGCCCGGGTGCGACCAGGTCAGCCAGGCACCGTCGGGCGAGAACGCCAGATCGGTGACGGGCCCGTTGGCGGACCGGATCAGCTCCGTGACCTCGCCGGTGGACTCCTCGGACGCGTCGATCAGCAGCAGGCGCCCGTCGTTGGACGCGATGGCGAGCCGCTCTCCGTCCGGGTCGGACAGCAGTTCCAGTACGCGGCCCAGCAGGCCGGAGGCCAGCCGGCGCGGCTCCCGGTCGCCGGAGGCCCTGGGCAGGTAGGCGATCTCGATCGCGTCCTCGCCCTCCGCGTCCGTCACGTAGGCGATCTGCCCGCCGCTGCCCAGCATCTCGGGCAGCCGCACCCGCACGCCCGGGGTGTCGGCGAGGGTCCGGGCGGGTCCGTCGCGGTGGGTGAGCCAGTACAGGCTGCCGCGTACGACGACCGCGCTGGCCCGGCCGGTGGTGTCCACGGAGAGCGAGTCCAGGTGGCCGGCGGCCGGCACCTGGTAGGCACGGCGACCCGCGCGCGGCCCGCCGAGACGGATCTCGAGTTTGCGCGGGGCGGCGCCGGGAGCCAGCGAGTCCACGAGCCAGAGGTCCCCGGCGCACTGGTAGATGATCCGGGAGCCGTCGCTGGAGGCGTGCCGGGCGTAGAACTCCTCGTGGTCGGTGTGGCGGCGCAGGTCGGTCCCGTCGGGCAGGCAGGAGTAGACGTTGCCGATGCCCTCGTGGTCGGAGAGGAACGCGATCCGGCCGTCCACGAACATCGGGCAGTCGAGGTGGCCCTCGATGTCCTCCAGCAGCCGCTCGCCGTGCAGCCACAGCCGGCCGGTGGCGCCGCCCCGGTAGCGCTTCCACGCGGCGGGCTCGTGCGGGGGCTTGCCGGTGAGCAGCAGGGTGCGCCGCTCCGGGCCCTCCCCGCCCTGGGTGTGCTCGTCGTGGACGGCGATGTCGGAGACGGGCCCCCAGGGCAGTTTGCCGCCGGGGGAGCCGTCGGTGGGCAGGATGTAGGCCCAGGCGAAGTACGAGAAGGGCTGGCCGTGCGAGGACACGGCCAGGATGTCGCTGCGGCCGTCCTTGTCGGGCGGGGTCCAGCCGCAGACCCGGGTGTCGGTGGCGCCCCAGTAGCTGAGCCGGTGGGCCGGACCGCCGGCCACCGGGGCGAGGTGGATCTCGGGGTCGAGGCTGCGCCAGGTGGTGAAGGCGATGTGGCGGCCGTCCGGGGAGAACCGGGGGTGGCCGACCCGGGTGCGGTCGACGGTGATCCGCCAGGCCCGGCCGGGGGGTTCGCCCTCGGCGACGAGGGGGGCGACCCACAGATCGTCCTCGGCGGCGAAACACAGCAGGTCGTCGTGCAGATGCGGGAAGCGGAGGTACGCGACGTCGTGACTCACCCCCCAATGCTTTCCGCGCGGGGAGGGGCTGGCAACTCGTACAGGTGATCCATGCCACTCCCCGAAGCGAAACGGAACGGTTTCGTTTCGCTTGTGCGAGGGGTATCGTCGGCGGTGTACGAAACAGTTTCGCTCGGACGGGAGGTGCCGGAGATGCCAGAGATGATGGAGATGGCGGAGACGCCGGAGATCTCGGAAGAGGTCTCGTCGCGGCGCAGCCGCATCACCCCCGAGCGGGAAGCCGAACTCCACGGGGCGGTCCTCGACCTCCTGCGCGAGGTCGGCTACGAGGCGCTGACCATGGACGCGGTCGCCGCCCGTACGAAGTCCAGCAAGGCCACCCTCTACCGCCAGTGGGGGAGCAAGCCGGAGCTGGTCGCCAAGGCCCTGCGCTGTACCCAGCCGGTCTCCCTCCGGGAGATCGACACGGGCAGCCTGCGCGGGGACTTCGAGCTCATGGTCCAGCACTCCGACGACGCGCAGATGGCCAAGGACACCGCGCTGCTCAGAGGTCTGGCCCATGCGGTCCACGAGAGCCCGGAGCTCCACAAGGCGCTGCGGGACCTGCTGGTCGACCCGGAGATCACCGGACTTCAGGTGATGCTGCGGCGGGCCGTCGACCGGGGCGAGATCGCCCCGGACTGTCCGGCCCTCTCCTTCGTACCGCACATGCTCATCGGGGCGTTCATCGCGCTCCCGCTGATCGAGGACCGGTCCGTCGACCGGGCCTTCCTCGGCCAGTTCATCGACGCCGTGGTCTTCCCCGCCCTCGGCGTCTGAGTTCCAGCGCACCACCTCCCCGCTGCTCCTGACACGCCGCTCTCGTCGTCGGGCCGGCTCCCCATGCCCTGATCCATCCGGATCCATCCCACGACCTGAACGGGAGAACCACCGACGTGGCCACCTTCCTCTACCGGCTCGGCAGGGGCGCCTTCCGGCGCCGCCGCCTCGTCGCTCTCGCCTGGGTGGCGCTGCTGTTCGCCGCCATCTTCGGCGCGGCGACCGCGCCGGCACCCAGCTCCGGCTCGTTCTCGATACCCGGCACGGAGGCCCAGAAGGCCTTCGACCTGCTGGAAGAGCGCTTCCCGGGCATGGCCGCCGATGGCGCCACCGCCCGTATCGTCATCAAGGCCCCGGCCGGCGCCAAGATCACCGACCCCGGCACCAAGACCGAGGTCGAGAAGATCATCTCCGGCCTGAAGGGCGGCGCGGGCGCCGACCAGATCGCCTCGGTCGACGACCCGTACCAGTCACAGGCGATCAGCCAGGACGCCACGACCGCCTACATCACCACCAAGTACAAGGTCAGCGGCATGGAGCTGACCGACAAGACCCGCGACGCGCTCAAGGAGTCCGGCAAGGACGCCCAGGCCGCCGGGCTCACCGTCGAGATCGGCGGCGACGCCCTGATGGCGGCGCCCGAGTCAGGCGCCGGTGAGATCGTCGGCATCCTCGTCGCGGCGATCGTGCTGGTCATCACCTTCGGCTCGCTGATCGCGGCCGGGCTGCCGCTGCTGACCGCGCTGATCGGCGTGGGCATCGGGATCTCCTCGATCGCCGCGCTCGCCAACGCGCTGGACCTGGGCACCACCACCTCCACCCTGGCGATGATGATCGGCCTCGCGGTCGGCATCGACTACGGGCTGTTCATCGTCTCCCGCTACCGCGCGGAGCTCGCCGAGGGCCACGAGCGCGACGAGGCGGCCGGCCGGGCCGTCGGAACCGCCGGCTCCGCCGTCGTGTTCGCCGGTCTGACCGTGGTCATCGCCCTGGTGGGCCTGGCCGTCGTCAACATCCCGATGCTCTCCAAGATGGGCTTCGCGGCCGCCGGCACGGTGGTCATCGCGGTGCTCGTCGCGCTCACCCTGGTCCCGGCCATGCTGGGCTTCGCGGGCCGCACGGTCCTGCCCGCCGGCAAGAAGAGCAGGCTGTTCGGCAAGGGCAAGGTCCTGCCGGAAGGCGTCGAGCCCAAGCCCAACGGCGGCACACGCTGGGCCCGCTTCGTCCTGCGCCGCCCGGTGATGGTCCTGCTGGCCGGTGTGATCGGCCTCGGCGCGATCGCCATCCCGGCGAGCAAGCTGGAGATGGGCCTGCCGGACGACGGCGCCCAGCCGGTGTCCACCACCCAGCGCAAGGCGTACGACCTGCTCTCCGACGGCTTCGGCCCGGGCTTCAACGGCCCGCTGATGGTCGTCGTGGACGGCGACCAGGCGCTCGCGGACGCCACCGTAGAGCGGATCAAGGGCCTGGGCGGCGTGGCCGCGGTCACCCCGCCGATGCCGAACGAGGCCAAGAACGCCTCGATCATCAACGTCATCCCGAAGGACCGCCCGTCCTCCGTGGAGACCGAGGACCTCGTCCACGAGATCCGCGAGGGCAACGGGAAGGACGTGCTCGTCAGCGGCCAGACCGCGATGAACATCGACTTCTCGCAGAAGATGAACGACGCGCTGCTGCCCTACCTGACGCTGGTGGTCGGCCTCGCCTTCCTGCTGCTGATGCTGGTCTTCCGCTCGATCCTGGTCCCGCTCAAGGCGGCCCTCGGCTTCCTGCTGTCGGTCGTCGCGGCCCTCGGCGCGGTCGTCGCGGTCTTCCAGTGGGGCTGGCTCGGCTCGCTCTTCGGTGTGGAGCAGACCGGTCCGATCATGTCGATGATGCCGATCTTCATGGTGGGCGTGGTCTTCGGTCTGGCCATGGACTACGAGGTCTTCCTGGTCACCCGCATGCGTGAGGCGTACGTCCACGGCGAGCGGCCGGGCCAGGCCATCGTGACCGGCTTCCAGTACAGCGCGCGGGTGGTCGTGGCCGCCGCCGTGATCATGATCGCGGTGTTCTCGGGCTTCATCGGGTCCAGCGAGCAGATGGTGAAGATGATCGGCTTCGGTCTCGCGATCGCGGTCTTCTTCGACGCCTTCGTGGTCCGCATGGCCATCGTCCCGGCGGTGCTCGCGCTGCTCGGGCACAAGGCCTGGTGGCTGCCGCGCTGGCTGGACAGGATCCTGCCGAACGTGGACGTGGAGGGCGAGAGCCTGCGCAAGCACCTCGCCGGGACCTCCAAGGAGGATCCGGACAAGGACCGCGAGCTGGTCAACGCTTGACCCGGCCGGTCAGCGCCTGATCCGTTGACACCCGAGCCCCGTCCCGCCATCCGGCGGGGCGGGGCTCGGTCACATTTCCCGGGCGGTTGCTCCTACCGGGTGCCGGCGGCGTAGGTGAGGCGCAGGAAACGGCGCAGCGACTTGATGTCGAACTGGAGCACGGCGACGCCCTCGGGGGAGTGGAACTCGACGACCGCCTGGACGCGGCCGCAGGGCCAGACGCGTACGTCCCCGGTGCCGCTCGGGGCCTGGAGGCCGGCCTCCAGCAGGGCGCGGGGGAAGACCCACTCGTTCTCGGTGCCCTCGGGGGAGAGGTCGGCGGGGAAGACGACCCGTACGGCCAGCGGCTCGGCGGGGGTGAAGCGCAGGGCGACCGGAATGGCCCGGTAGAGCGGGTCATCGGTGATCACGCGGCCGCGGACCCGCTCTTCGACGACGGCGGCGGTGGCTGTGGCGGGAGCGTTCTCGGCGGTGGCTGACATCGACAACACTCCTCGAATCGGAACATATCGGAACATATGAGTCCGTATTCCCCCTAGCCTCGCACATTCCCACGAATCCGCACCGCGCCACTTGTGGCGTGACCGCTCTTGCCAACCATTTGCAACTGGGCACTATTCTTGAACGGTTCAAGACGCTGTCGGTTCGCCCCGTTCTACACAGCGTGAGTTCAGCGCAGGAAGCGGAGCAGCCCATGCATGTGCCCGACGGCTTCATCGACGCCCCCGTCTCCATAGCCGCGGGCGTCGCGGCCGCGGGGGCTGTGGCCATCAGCCTCCGCGGCGCCCGCCGGGAGCTCGACGAGCGGGCGGCGCCGCTCGCCGGACTCGTCGCCGCCTTCATCTTCGCCGTGCAGATGCTGAACTTCCCGGTGGCCGCCGGCACCAGCGGCCACCTGCTGGGCGGGGCGCTCGCCGCGATCCTCGTCGGCCCCTGTACAGGTGTGCTCTGCGTCTCCGTGGTGCTCCTCATGCAGGGCATCCTGTTCGCCGACGGCGGCCTGACCGCCCTCGGCGTGAACATCAGCGTCATGGGCGTGGTCACCGTCGTCGTCGCGTACGCGATCTTCCGCGGACTGCTCAAGGTGCTGCCCCGCACCCGCGCCTCGGTCACCGCCGCCGCCTTCACCGGAGCGCTGCTCTCCGTGCCCGCCGCGGCCGCCGCCTTCACCGCCCTCTACGCCGTCGGCGGGACCACCGACGTCCCGGTGGCCAAGGTCTTCACCGCCATGGTCGGCGTGCACGTGCTCATCGGCGTCGGCGAGGCCGCCATCACCGCCGCGACGGTGGGCGCCGTGCTCGCCGTACGACCCGACCTGGTGCACGGCGCGCGCGGGCTGACCGCGCCGCTCAAGCTGCGCGTCGGTGATCAGCTGGTGGACGCCCCGGCCCCGGCGGCCGTCCCCGCGGCCGCCCGCTCCACCAAGAAGGTCTGGGCATCCGGCCTGGTCACCGCCCTCGTACTGGCCGGCTTCGGCTCCTACTACGCCTCCGCCAGCCCCGACGGCCTGGAGAAGGTCGCCGCCGACAAGGGCATCGACCAGAAGGTCACGGAGCACGCGGCCGCCGATTCCCCGCTCGCCGACTACAGCGTCAAGGACATCACCGACGCCCGACTCTCCGGCGGCCTCGCCGGGGTCATCGGCGTCGGCGCCACCGTCGTCCTCGGCACCGGGATCTTCTGGACCGTCCGTCGCCGCCGCGTGCGGGATCTGACCGCCGCGTCCACCGCGTCCCCGGCGGCCTGAGATGGGCGCGGGCCACGCCCACAAGCTCTTCCGGCACGGGCACTCGCCGATCCACGCGCTGCCGGCGCACTGCAAACTCGCCGCGACCTTCGCCTTCGTCCTGGTCGTCGTGTCCACACCGCGCGAGGCGGTGTGGGCCTTCGGCCTGTACGCCCTCCTCGTCGCGGCGGCCGCGGCCGTGGCCCGGATCCCCGCCGTGTTCCTGCTGCGCCGACTGCTGATCGAGGTCCCGTTCGTCCTGTTCGCCGTGCTCATGCCGTTCGTGGCCGAGGGCGAGCGGGTGGAGGTCCTCGGCATGTCGCTGAGCGTCTCGGGCCTGTGGGGCGCCTGGAACGTCCTGGCCAAGGGCACCCTCGGAGTCGCCGCCTCCGTCCTGCTCGCCTCGACGACCGAGCTGCGCGCGCTGCTCCTCGGCCTCCAGCAGCTGAAGCTGCCGCCGCTGCTGGTGCAGATCGCGTCCTTCATGATCCGGTACGGCGACGTGGTCACCGACGAGCTGCGGCGGATGTCGATCGCCCGCCGCTCCCGCGGATTCGAGGCGCGCGGCATCCGGCACTGGGGGGTGCTGGCCAAGACGGCCGGCGCGCTCTTCATCCGCTCCTACGAGCGCGGCGAGCGGGTCTACCTCGCGATGGTCAGCCGCGGCTACGCCGGCTCGATGCCGGTGATCGACGAAGTCTCGGCCACGCGCGCCCAGTGGGCGTACGCGGCCGCACTCCCGGTGACGGCCCTCGCCGTCTGTCTGATGGGCTGGACCCTGTGAACCCTTCCCCCTCCCTCGCGGTATCCGGTCTCGCCTACGCCTACCCGGACGGGCACCAGGCCCTGTTCGGGGTGGACCTGACCGTCGGGCGCGGCGAGCGCGTCGCCCTGCTCGGCCCCAACGGCGCCGGCAAGACCACCCTGGTCCTGCACCTCAACGGCATCCTCGGCGGCGGGGTCGGCACGGTGACCGTGGCCGGGCTGCCGGTGGAGAAGCGGAACCTCGCCGAGGTCCGGCGCCGGGTCGGCATCGTCTTCCAGGACCCCGACGACCAGCTGTTCATGCCGACCGTGCGGGAGGACGTGGCCTTCGGCCCGGCGGCGGCCGGACTGCGGGGCGCGGAGCTGGAGGCCCGGGTCCGGGGCGCCCTGGAGCAGGTCGGGATGGCGGCCTTCGCCGACCGGCCGCCGCACCACCTGTCCTTCGGGCAGCGCCGCCGGGTCGCGGTGGCGACCGTACTGGCCATGCGGCCGGAGATCCTGGTCCTCGACGAGCCCTCCTCCAACCTGGACCCGGCCTCGCGGCGGGAGCTGGCGGACATCCTGCGCGGGCTCGACGTCACGGTGCTCATGGTCACCCACGATCTGCCGTACGCGCTGGAGCTGTGCCCGCGGTCGGTGGTCCTCAGCGAGGGGGTCATCGCCGCCGACGGCCCCACGCGGGAGCTGCTCTGCGACGCCGAGCTGATGCGGGCGCACCGCCTGGAACTGCCGTTCGGCTTCGACCCGCGCACGCCCCTGTTGACGCGCCCCTCGCACTGATCGGCGCCGGCGCGCCTCCCGGCCACGCCGCGGAGCGGCTCATGTCACGGTGGGCCGCTGCGTCGGGCTCCGTCCGCCGGTCGGGGGCCGGGCGCGGTGGGCTGCTCCGGGGGACCCGGGAAGCAGGTCCGTCCGGTGGGCGTTGCATCCTGTCGTAGGCGCCGTCGGGGCGTCGTCGCAGGGTGCTGGGAGTCAGACGTGGATGTCCACGGGACGGTGGCGGAGGGCTTCGAGCCCGTCAGAGACGCGTTCGTACGCAACTTCGAGGTGCTCGGGGACCGGGGCGCGGCCGTGGCCGTGTACCGCGACGGGCGCCCGGTCGTGGACCTGTGGGGCGGTACCAAGGACGCCCACGGCTCCGAGCCGTGGGCCGAGGACACCGCGCAGATCGTCCGCTCCGCCACCAAGGGCGTGGCCGCCGCCGTACCCCTGCTGCTGCACCAGCGCGGGCTGCTGGACCTGGACGCTCCGGTGGGCTCGTACTGGCCCGAGTTCAAGGCGGGCGGCAAGGAGAAGACCCTGGTGCGTGACCTGCTCGCGCACCGGGCCGGGGTGCCGGCGCTGGACCGGGGCCTGACCATGGCCGAGGCCGCGGACGGGGTGTCCGGACCGCGTGCGGTGGCCGCGCAGCGGGCCTTCTGGGAGCCCGGCACCGCACACGGCTACCACGCGCAGACCTTCAGCTGGCTGCTGTCCGCGCTGGTACTGCGGGCGACCGGCCGCACCATCGGCTCCCTCCTGGCAGAGGAGATAGCCGAGCCGCTGGGGCTCGACTTCTGGATCGGCCTGCCGGAAACCGAGGCGCACCGGGTGGGCCGGGTGGCCCCCGTCGACCCGCCGGAGAGCGCGGGCATGCTGAGGATCCGGCCGAGGCGGAACGTTTCCGAGGCCTACGCCGACCCGGACTCCCTCACCCGCCGCGCCTTCGCGGCCATCGATCCCCTGCCGGACGAGAACGACCCCGGCTACCAGGCCGCCGAGCTTCCGGGCTCGGCCGGCATCGGCACGGCACGCGCCCTGGCCCGCTTCTACGCCGCCACGATCGGCGTGGTGGAGGACGGTGCGCGGATCTTCACCCCCGAGACGACCGCCCTCGCGGCCACCGAGTTCTCCTCCGGCCCCGACCGGGTCCTGGTGGTCAACACCCGCTTCGGCCCCGGCTACATGCTGCACGGCCCGGCCTCCCCGCTGATGTCCCCGGCCTCCTTCGGCCACCCGGGGCGCGGTGGCTCCCTGGCGTTCGCGGACCCGGAGGCGGGCATCGGCTTCGGCTACGTCACCAACGCCCACGCCAAGTCGGTCACCGCCGACCCGCGCGCCCAGGCGTTGGTCCGGGCCCTGCGCTCCGCGACGGCCTAAGCGGTCGGTGCGGCGCCGTTGCGGGGCTCTGCCCCGGGCCCCGCGCCTCAAACGCCGGCGGGGCTGAATTGCCCCCGCGGGGCTGAACCGCCCCCCGGCGGCTGAATTGCCCCCGCGGGGCTGAACCGCCCCCCGGCGGCTGAATTGCCCCCGCGGGGGCTGAATTGCCCCCGGCGGGGCTGAGCCGTCAGCCCGCGTTGAGGACCGATGCCACGATCGGGCCCGCCGTGTCGCCGCCGTGGCCGCCGCCCTCGACCATCGCGGCCGCCGCCACGTCATCGCTGAAACCGGTGAACCAGCTGTCCGGGCTGCCCGCGCCGTCCACCTCCGCCGAGCCGGTCTTGGCGCCCTTGTCGCCGCCGACCGACGCCATCGCGTTCGCGCCCGTGCCGCTGGTCGCCGTCAGCCGCATCATCGAGACCAGCTGCTGGTGCACCGACGGCTTCATCCGGCGCTGCGCCTTCGCGATCGTCCGGCCGTCGAGGTCCGGGGAGACCAGCAGCGGCTGGCGGAACACGCCGCTGCGCGCGGTGGCCGTGATGGACGCGATGTTCAGCGGGTTCATGGTGATCCGGCCCTGCCCGATGTACCCGGCGGCCTCCTCCGCACCCGTCGCCACCGGGACCTTGCCGTCGGTGGAGTCGATTCCCGTCTTCCAGTCCAGGTCGATGCCGAAGACCTCCTTGGCCTCCTTCGACAGCGCGGCGTCGTCCTTCACGCGGTCGATCGGCTTGATGAAGGCGGTGTTGCAGGACCTGGCGAAGCTGGTCGCGAAGGTCGCGCCCGGCGCCTCGAAGTTCTTCAGGTTGTGGAAGGTGCGGCCGCCCCAGACCACGTCCTTCGTGCACTCGGCCGGCTTGTCGGCCGCGACCAGGCCGCGGTCCAGCAGCATCGCCGCCGTCACGATCTTCATGGTGGAGCCGGGTGCCCGGTTGCCCGTCATCGCCGCGTTGTAGCCGTCCCCGCGGTGGTTGGCGACGGCCAGGATGTGCCCGCTGCTCGGCTGGACGGCGACCACCGAGGCCTCGGGGAACCTGGCGACCGCCCGCTCGGCCGCCGCCTGCACCTTCGCGTCCAGGTACGTCTTGATCGTGCTCGGCTCGCCCTCCACCAGGGTCAGCAGGGTCCGCTTCGGCGTGTCGGGGGTGGCCCCCTCGATCCAGACCTCGGCTCCGGCCTTGCCGCCCGCCTTGGCCCCGTACGTCTCGCGCAGCTTGTCGAGGACCGGCCGCAGCGAGGGGTACTTCTCGGCGGTCAGCTCCTCGCCGTTCCGGTCCACGGCCGTGACCGGCGGGTTCGCCGGCGCGCCCGCGCGCAGCCTCTCGTCCTTCTGGAGCTCCGGGTGGATGATCGAGGCCTGCCAGTCGACGAGCGGCTTCCCGCTGGTCAGCCCGCGTACGACGGTCAGCTTGGACTCGTAGGCGAGCGGCTTGGTGACGCTCTCGTAGGTGATCTCCGCGGCCACCTTGTAGGCCACGGTGGCCCCGTCCTGCGCACCCGGGGTGATCACCACCTTGGACACGTACGCCTTCTTGAAGTCGGCCACCGCCGACCGCGCGGCCTGCGCGTTGTCGGTCAGTTCGCCGGCCGCCCCGCCGTCCCCCGCCGCCCATGCGGCCAGGAAGGCCTTGGCGGCCTGCGCGGCCTCCTTCTCGGTGATGGGGCCGCTGCCCTTCGCCGCCTGGACGGAGGTCTCGCCGCCCTGGCCCCCGCCCGTTCCGTCCTGCCCGCCGGCGTCTCCGACCAGCGCGTACACCCCGTACCCGGCTCCGCCGACCATCGCGAGGAACACCCCGCCGACGATGGCACCCTTGGCCGCCCCGTTCACTTGCGTCCCCTCCCCCGGAACCTCGGTTCTCTGAACATGTTCAAGAACCCCTGGGGTGGACCTTACGCGGAGCGAGGGCGGCGCTGTGTACTTGTTACCGGACCGGAATATCTCGCCGGGGCGCCAACCGCCGCCCGTCGGGCGGCGGTTCAGGCGCTCCTCGGGCCCCTCAGACCCATGTGTCCAGCCACATCCGGTTCCTCCAGGAGTCCATGGGCAGCGTCTGGCCGGTAAAGATTGGCCAGAAATAGATGAAATTCCAGACGATCAGCAGCGCCAGGACACCCGCCCCGATCGCGCCGAGTGCGCGCCGCCGCTCCGAGGAGCCCGCCGGCCCCAGCAGAGCGCCGATCATCATCGCCACCGCCAGACACAGGTACGGGACGAAGACCACCGCGTAGAAGAAGAAGATGGTCCGCTCCTGGTAGTTGAACCAGGGCAGCAGGCCCGCACCGAGCGCGCAGGCGATCGCGCCGGCCCGCCAGTCGCGGCGGAAGAACCACCGCCACAGCACGTACAGCAGCGCGAAGCAGCCCGCCCACCACAGCATCGGCGTGCCGAGCGCCAGCACCTCGCGGGCGCACTTGCCCGCCTCCGTCGCCGGGCAGCCGTCGGTGCCGGGCGAGGGGGACTCGTAGAAATAGGAGACGGGCCGGCCCAGGACCAGCCAGCTCCACGGGTTCGACTCGTACGTGTGCCCGTCGTGCAGGTTGACGTGGAACTTGTAGACCTCGGTCTCGTAGTGCCACAGGCTGCGCAGCCACTCCGGCAGGAACGACAGCGAGCTGCCCCGGTCGTGCTTCGCGGCCCAGTCGCGGAAGTAGCCGCCCTTGCCGTCGTCCGCACTCAGGATCCAGCCCGTCCACGAGGCCAGGTACACCGCGATGGCCACTGGCACCGTCGAGAGGAACGCCGGCAGCGCGTCCCGGCGCAGCATCGCCGCGTACGGGGCACCCGCGCCCGCGGTGCGGCGCGCGGCGGCGTCCCACAGCACCGTGAGGATGCCGAAGAAGGCCAGCACGACCAGCCCGTTCCACTTCGTGCCGAAGGCCAGGCCCAGGCAGACACCGGCCAGTACCCGGTACGGCCGCCAGCCCAGCCGGAGGGACTCGGCGATCTCCAGATCCGGGCGCCCCCGCCCTTCCGCGTCCACCGGCAGCGCCGCCGCGAGCCTGGCCCGGGCCTTGTCGCGGTCGATGAGCAGGCACCCGAAGGCGGCCAGCACGAAGAACATCAGGACCAGGTCGAGCAGCGCGGTCCGGCTCATCACCAGGTGCAGGCCGTCCACCGCCAGCAGCGCGCCCGCCAGACACCCGAGGAACGTCGAGCGGAACAGGCGGCGCCCGATCCGGCACAGCATCAGCACCGACAGGGTGCCGAGCAGCGCCGTCATGAACCGCCAGCCGAACGGGGTGAATCCGAACATCCATTCGCCGAGGCCGATCACCCATTTGCCGACCGGCGGGTGCACCACGTACCCCGGGTCCAGCGGCAGCGAGACCCCGTCCGGGTTGGCGAGGATCGACTTGTCGATGTCCTTCGGCCAGCTCGCCTCGTACCCCTGCCGGACCGTGGCCCAGGCGTCCTTCGCGTAGTACGTCTCGTCGAATATCACCGCCTTCGGGCTGCCCAGGTGCACGAAGCGCAGCACGCCCGCCACCAGCGCCACCAGCAGCGGCCCCACCCACGCCAGGACGCGCTGCCAGGCGTCCACCGCCGAGGGCGGGACGCCGAGCGCCGTCCACAGCTGCGCCGACGGCCGGGTGTACGGGGGCACCAGACGGACGCGGACGTCCGCGTCACGCGCCCCGGCACCGGCCCGCGGTACGTAGCCGAAGCCGCGCAGGCGGCGCAGCCAGGGGGACGGCTCTACGTCGGAGTCGCGCCCCGCCGGGAGGGCGGGCGGGGCCCCCGCGGGGCTGGGCGGCGGCGTCGCGGTACTGGTCACCGGATCATCGTAGGGAACGCTCCTGTGGGAACCCCAGTGCCGGGGCGTTCGGGGTGGGACGACCGGGACGACCGGGACGACTGAGGTGGGACGACCGGGACGGCTGAGAGGATGGGCGGGTGACCACTGACCAGCCCCTCGGCCCTGATTCCTCCGCTTCCTCCGCTTCCTCCGCTTCCTCCGCCTCCCCCGGCGTGCTCGTGCTCGCCGGCACCCCGATCGGCGACCTCGCCGACGCCCCACCGCGGCTCGCCGCCGAGCTGGAGCGCGCCGACGTGGTCGCCGCCGAGGACACCCGGCGGCTGCGCCGGCTCACCCAGGGGCTCGGCGTGCACACCACCGGGCGCGTCCTGTCGTACTTCGAGGGCAACGAGTCCGCGCGCACCCCGGAGCTGGTCGAGGCCCTGCGGGACGGCAAGCGGGTGCTGCTCGTCACCGACGCCGGCATGCCCTCCGTCTCCGACCCCGGCTACCGGCTGGTCGCCGCCGCCGTGGAGAAGGACATCAAGGTCACGGCCGTGCCCGGGCCGTCCGCCGTCCTCACCGCGCTCGCCCTGTCCGGGCTGCCCGTCGATCGGTTCTGCTTCGAGGGGTTCCTGCCGCGCAAGGCGGGCGAGCGCCTCGGCCGGCTCCGCGAGGTCGCGGGCGAGCGGCGCACGCTCGTCTACTTCGAGGCCCCGCACCGGCTCGACGACACCCTGGCCGCGATGGCCGAGGTCTTCGGCGCCGATCGGCGGGCCGCCGTATGCCGTGAGCTGACCAAGACGTACGAGGAGGTCAAGCGCGGCGGGCTCGGCGAGCTGGCCGCCTGGGCCGCCGAAGGCGTGCGCGGGGAGATCACCGTGGTGGTCGAGGGCGCGCCGGCCGCCGGGCCCGGCGACGTGGACGCCGAGGAGCTGGTGCGCAGGGTGCGGGTGCGCGAGGAGGCGGGCGAGCGGCGCAAGGAGGCCATCGCGGCGGTCGCGGCCGAGGCCGGGGTACCCAAGCGCGAGGTGTTCGACGCGGTCGTGGCGGCAAAGAACACGGCACAAAAGATGCCGTGAGTCGGTAAAGGGCTAACCTGAAAAGCAAAGCTCAGACCGCGCACCGGGCGCTTTGGGAATGAGTCGCCCAAAGACCGTCCAACAGTAGACAGGGCCTGATGCGCTCCCGCCCGAAGAGGCGTCCACTGGCAATGCACCAGTGGAACAAGAGGAGCTGGCATGAGTGAGATCGCTGACAGCCCGGGCACCCGGGTACCCGCGGCCGCCGCGGAGCCCGCCGCCGTTTACACCCCCCCTGTGCAGACGGTGCACGAGGCGTACTCCTTCGCGTGCATGAAGTGCGGGTACAGCTGGGAGCAGGGGTACGAGATCGAACACCACGTCGACGGCAAGGGCCAGCCGTTCATCGTCTACAAGGCGGGCGGCGAGCGGGTCCCGTCCCCGCTGTCCAACCCGACCTGCATGAACTGCGGCGGACACGTGGTGCGGATCATGCGCGAGGGGCAGGTCTCCGCGGTCATCGGCACCCTCGACAACATCTACCACCACCGCGTCGCACCCGGGATCGCCGGACCGGTGCCGGCGGGCGTGGACGTGCCCCGCACGCCGAAGCCGCGCGTGACGCCCCGGCACGAGGCCCCCGGGCCGGTGCCCATCGACCCCGAGGGGCGCGACGAACGGCGCGGACTGCTGGCCCGGCTGCGGGAGATTTTCCGCGGGCCCGGCTCCTGAGCGGTCTCGGGGACCGCTCAGGCCCGGTCATAAGATCGGCCGTATGAGCCGTACCTCGAACGACACGCCGCCGCCGCTGCCCGAACCGCTCCGGGTGGCGGTGGCCGACTCGCACACCCACCTGGACCTGCAGTCCGGCACCGTCGAGGAGGGCCTGGCCAAGGCCGCCTCCGTCGGGGTGACCACCGTGGTCCAGGTGGGCTGCGACGTGAAGGGCTCCCGCTGGGCGGCCGAGACCGCCGCCCAGTACGACAACGTCCACGCGGCCGTGGCCCTTCACCCGAACGAAGCCCCCCGCATCGTGCTGGGCGATCCCGACGGCTGGTCGCGGCAGGGCGCCCGGGCCGGCGGCGGCGAGGCCGCGCTGGACGACGCGCTCGCCGAGATCGAGGCGCTGGCCGCCCTCGGCCATGTCAAGGCCGTCGGCGAGACCGGACTGGACTACTTCCGCACCGGACCCGAGGGCATGGCCGCCCAGGAGCGCTCCTTCCGCGCCCACATCGAGATCGCCAAGCGGCAGGGCAAGGCCCTGGTCATCCACGACCGCGAGGCCCACGCCGACGTACTGCGCGTCCTGCGCGAGGAGGGCGCGCCCGAGCGGACGGTGTTCCACTGCTACTCCGGCGACGCGGACATGGCCCGCGCGTGCGCCGCCGCCGGGTACTACATGTCCTTCGCCGGGACCGTCACCTTCAAGAACGCCCAGCCGCTGCGCGACGCGCTCGCCGTGGCCCCGCTGGAACTGGTCCTGGTGGAGACGGACGCCCCGTACCTGACCCCGGCGCCGTACCGCGGCCGGCCCAACGCGCCGTACCTCATTCCGCTGACGGTACGGGCGATGGCGGCGGTCCGCGGCATCGACGAGGACACCATGGCGACGGCCCTGGCTGCCAACACGTCCCGGGCCTTCGCGTACTGACCCGCCCCGCCCCGACCCGGCCGGCCCGCTCCCGCTCGTCACCCCGACACGCTGGGTAGCCGTGCGGCTTTGGTGAGTGACGGTCGCTGGCGCTAGGGTGCCGTGCCCGAAGCAGCGGGGCCGGACCACTGGAGCGAGCATCGTGAGCGATAGTCCTTTGCCGGGGGCCTGGCCGGCCGATGCCTGGGCCCCCGAACCGGACCCGGCCCCCGAACCGGACCCGGCCCCGGACCCCGGGCTCCCGCCGCTCCCGCTCTGGCCGGAGCCGCAGTACGTCCTCGCCACCGCCGCCCCGGACCCGTGGGACGCGCCGGCGCCGGACACCCCGCCCGCGTGGGACGACGTACGGGACCCCGGCCCGGCGGCATCGGCCGGAGTCCCCGCGCCCCGGGCGGCGGGAGAGCGGCGGGGCGCGCGCCGCCGCAAGACCGCCGCCACCGCCACCGGCCCGGGCCGCCGTGGCCGCCCCGCCCCGCCGGACGCCCCGCCGGACACGGCGCAGGAGTTGCCGGGCCCCGGCCGGCGACGCGGGGCCGCGGCCGTGGACAGCCCGGCCGCCGCTCCACCGCCCGCCCCCGCCGCCCCGGGCACCGGCCGCCGGCGACGGGTGGCCGCCGCCGAGCCGCCGCCGGCGGCCGGACGCGACAACTGGCGGCGGATCGTTCCGCAGGCCCTGGTCGTGGCCTTCCTCGCCGGCGGCACCACCGCCTTCGTGGCCGCCGACAAGGCGGTCCGGCTCACCGTGGACGGAGTCCCGCAGACCCTCCACACCTTCGCCGACGACGTCGACGAACTGCTCGCCGCCGAAGGACTCGGCGTCGGCCCCCACGACCTCGTCGCCCCCGGCCGGGGAGCGGCCCTCGACGACGGCGACGAGATCGTCGTCCGCTACGGGCGTCCCCTCCAGCTCACCCTCGACGGCAGCCGGCGCCAGGTGTGGACCACCGCCCGCACCGTCGAAGGAGCGTTGCGCCAGCTCGGCGTCCGCGCCGAGGGCGCCTACCTCTCCGCCCCCCGCACCGCCCCCGTCCCCCGCTCCGGCCTCACCCTCAGCGTCCGCACCGAGCGCAGCGTCACCTTCATGGCCGACGGCCGCGAACGCGTCATCCGCACCAACGCCGCCACCGTCAAAGAGGCCCTCGACCAGGCCGGCATCACCCTCCACGACCAGGACACCACCTCCGTGCCGCCGCAGTCCTTCCCGCGCGACGGCCAGACCGTCACCGTGCTCCGCATCACCGGCAGCCGCGAGGTCCGCGAGGAACGCATCCCGTACGAGACCGAGAAGGTCAAGGACGCGACCCTGTTCGCCGGTACCGAGGTCGTCGAGCGGGCCGGCCGGCCCGGCGCCCGCCGGGTCACGTACAGCCTGCGCACCGTCAACGGGGTCCGGCAGAAACCGCGCCGGATCGCCGACGAGATCGTCCGCGAGCCGGTCGCCCAGCTCGTCAAGGTCGGCACGAAGCCGCTGCCGACCTCCGTCTCCGGTGCCGACGGCCTCAACTGGGGCGCCCTCGCCCAGTGCGAGTCCGGCGGCCGCCCGTCGGCCACCGACCCCTCGGGCACGTACGGCGGGCTCTACCAGTTCGACGTCCGCACCTGGCACGCCCTCGGCGGCAGCGGCCGCCCCCAGGACGCCTCGGGCGCCGAGCAGACGTACCGGGCGAAGAAGCTCTACGTGCAACGGGGCGCGAGCCCGTGGCCGCACTGCGGCCGTAGTCTTAGCCGGTGAGCACCGCAGAGCAGCAGCCCCACGACACCCCTTCTGACGCCCTTCTCGGCCCAGCCGACATCCGGGAGCTGGCCGCCGTACTCGGCGTCCGGCCGACGAAGCAGAAGGGCCAGAACTTCGTCATCGACGCCAACACGGTGCGCCGCATCGTGCGCACCGCCGAGGTGCGCCCCGACGACGTGGTCGTCGAGGTCGGCCCGGGGCTGGGGTCGCTGACGCTCGCGCTGCTGGAGGCGGCGGACCGGGTCGTCGCCGTCGAGATCGACGACATCCTGGCCGCCGCGCTGCCCGCCACCATCGAGGCGCGGATGCCGCACAAGAAGGACCGCTTCGCGCTGGTGCACTCCGACGCGATGCTGGTGACGGAACTGCCGGGTCCGGCGCCGACCGCACTCGTCGCGAACCTCCCGTACAACGTGGCCGTGCCGGTGCTGCTGACCATGCTCGACCGGTTCCCGACCATCGAGCGGACGCTGGTCATGGTGCAGGCGGAGGTCGCCGACCGGCTCGCCGCCGAACCGGGCAACAAGGTCTACGGAGTCCCGTCGGTCAAGGCCAACTGGTACGCCCACGTCAAGCGGGCCGGATCCATCGGCCGCAAGGTCTTCTGGCCCGCGCCCAATGTCGACTCGGGTCTCGTCTCGCTGGTGCGCCGGGCCGAGCCGATCAAGACCAGCGCCTCCAAGTCGGAGGTCTTCGCCGTCGTGGACGCGGCCTTCGCGCAGCGCCGCAAGACGCTGCGGGCCGCGCTGGCCGGCTGGGCGGGCTCGGCGGCGGGCGCCGAGGCGGCGCTCGTCGCGGCCGGCGTCTCCCCGCAGGCGCGCGGCGAGTCGCTGACGGTGGAGGAGTTCGCGGCGATCGCCGAGCACAAGCCGGCCGCGCAGAGGCCCGCGCTGTGAGCCGCGCCGTGACCGGCTCCGTGACCCGTTCCGTGCCCCGCTCCGTGACCGTACGGGTCCCCGCGAAGGTCAACGTCCAGCTGGCGGTGGGCGCGGCCCGCCCCGACGGATTCCACGACCTGGCCAACGTCTTCCTCGCCGTGTCCCTGTACGACGAGGTCACCGTCACCCCGGCCGACGAGCTGACGGTGACCTGCTCCGGCCCCGACGCCGGCCAGGTCCCGCTGGACCGCACCAACCTGGCGGCGCGGGCCGCCGAGATCCTCGCGGCCCGCGCGGGGCTCGACCCCGCCGTCCACCTCCACATCGCCAAGAACATCCCGGTGGCCGGGGGCATGGCGGGCGGCAGCGCCGACGGGGCGGGCGCGCTGCTGGCCTGCGACGCGCTGTGGGGACTGGACACCCCCGTCCAGGACCTGCTGGACATCTGCGCCGAACTGGGCAGCGACGTACCGTTCAGCCTCCTCGGCGGGGCGGCGCTGGGCACCGGCCGCGGGGAGATCCTGACCCCGGTCGAGGCCGGTGCCTTCCACTGGGTCTTCGCGGTCGCGGACGGGGGCCTGTCCACCCCGGCGGTGTTCCGCGAGTTCGACCGCCTCACCGCCGGTACCGCCGTCCCGGCCCCGCAGGCCTCGCCGGCGCTGCTCGCGGCCCTGGCGTCGGGCGACCCGGACGCGCTCGCGGCGACCCTGGCCAACGACCTCCAGCCGGCGGCGCTCTCCCTGCGCCCGCAGCTGGCGCGGACACTGGCCGCGGGCACCGACGCCGGGGCGGCGGCCGCGCTGGTCTCCGGCTCCGGCCCGACCACGGCGTTCCTCGTCCGCGACGAGGAGGCCGCCGCCAAGGTCGCCGCCGCGCTGGAAGCCTCGGGCCTGTGCCGCGCCACCCGCGTCGCCACCAGCCCCGCCCCCGGCGCGACGCTCGTGCCCGCACCCTGAGCCGGTGGAGCGGTCCGCCTCCCCCCGGAGGGTTAGGCTGAGGGGCTGATCCCACCCTTTCCCTGGAGCGCTCCTGATGGCCGTCAACCTGGTCAATGTCGAGGCAGTCAGCAAGGTGTACGGAACCCGTACCCTGCTCGACGGCATCTCCCTCGGCGTATCCGAGGGGGACCGGATCGGTGTCGTGGGCCGCAACGGCGACGGCAAGACCACCCTGATCCGCATGCTCGCCAAACTGGAGGAGCCCGACTCCGGCCGGGTCACCCAGTCCGGCGGACTGCGCATGGGCATCCTCACCCAGCACGACTCCCTGGACCCCTCCGCCACCATCCGGCACGAGATCATCCGCGACATGGCCGACCACGAGTGGGCCGGCAACGCCAAGATCCGCGACGTGCTGACCGGACTCTTCGGCGGCCTCGACCTGCCCGGCTTCGGCCAGGGCCTCGACACCGTCATCGGCCCGCTCTCCGGCGGCGAGCGCCGCCGTATCGCGCTCGCCAAGCTGCTGATCGCCGACCAGGACCTCCTCGTCCTCGACGAGCCGACCAACCACCTCGACGTCGAGGGCATCTCCTGGCTGGCCAAGCACCTCCAGGAGCGCCGCTCCGCGCTCGTCTGCGTCACGCACGACCGCTGGTTCCTCGACCAGGTCTGCACCCGCATGTGGGACGTGCAGCGCGGCGCCGTCCACGAGTACGAGGGCGGCTACAGCGACTACGTCTTCGCCCGCGCCGAGCGCGACCGGATCGCCGCGACCGAGGAGTCCAAGCGGCAGAACCTGATGCGCAAGGAGCTCGCCTGGCTGCGCCGCGGCGCCCCGGCCCGGACCTCCAAGCCGCGCTACCGCATCGAGGCCGCCAACGAGCTGATCGCCGACGTGCCGCCGCCGCGCGACAAGTCCGAGCTGATGAAGTTCGCCAACGCCCGCCTCGGCAAGACCGTGTTCGACCTGGAGAACGTCACCGTCCAGGCCGGGCCCAAGACCCTGCTCAAGGACCTGACCTGGCACCTCGGCCCCGGCGACCGCGTCGGCCTCGTCGGCGTCAACGGCGCCGGCAAGACCTCCCTGCTGCGCGCCCTCGCCGAGGCCGCCCGCACCCAGGGCGAGGTCCAGCCGGCGGCCGGCTCCGTCACCGTCGGAAAGACCGTCAAGCTCGCGTACCTCTCCCAGGAGGTCGGCGAGCTCGACCCGTCCCTGCGCGTCCTGGAGGCCGTCCAGCGCGTCCGCGACCGCGTGGACCTCGGCAAGGGCCGGGAGATGACGGCGGGCCAGCTGTGCGAGCAGTTCGGCTTCACCAAGGAGAAGCAGTGGACGCCGGTCGGCGACCTCTCCGGCGGTGAGCGCCGCCGGCTGCAGATCCTGCGCCTGCTGATGGACGAGCCCAACGTCCTCTTCCTCGACGAGCCCACCAACGACCTCGACATCGAGACGCTGACCCAGCTGGAGGACCTCCTCGACGGCTGGCCCGGCTCGATGATCGTGATCTCCCACGACCGGTTCTTCATCGAGCGCACCACCGACACGGTGATGGCGCTGCTCGGCGACGCGAGCCTGCGGATGCTGCCGCGCGGCCTGGACGAGTACCTGGAGCGCCGCCGGCGGATGATCGAGGCCGCCGCCCCGGCGCCCGCCCCGGCCGCCGCCGCCAAGTCGACCGCCTCCGGCGACGCGCGCGCCGCGAAGAAGGAGCTGCAGAAGATCGAGCGGCAGCTCAACAAGATGTCGGACCGCGAGTCGAACCTGCACGCCCAGATCGCCGAGCACTCGACCGACTACGACAAGGTCGCCGCACTCGACGCGGAGCTGCGCGAACTCATCGCGGGACGGGACGAATTGGAGATGCGCTGGCTGGAACTGGCCGAGGAGGCGTGACTTCCGCCTCGTCCGGACGCCAACTGAGCGGATAACGGCGGTGTCACGGGCCGGTCCTCCCTTGGGTACAGGGGCAGGACCGGCCCGTCGTAGGTCGGCCACGGGTGATAGAAAGGTCATCCTCCACGACCCGCCCGACGCCGAAGGTATGCGCTGATGACCGAGCCGCCCCTGCCGCCGAACCAGCCGCCGCCGCCTTCTGGTTACGGACACCTGCCCGGCCCGCCGCCGCCGTCCGGGTACGGCCAGCCCCAGGCGGGCGACAACCCGTACGCCCAGCAGCCGGCCCCGCCGACCCAGCCGGCGTACCCGCAGCAGCCGCCGACGCACCCGCAACCCGGCTACGCCTACCCGCCGCAGGCCCCCGGCATGCCCCCGGCCATGCCTCCCGGCATGCCCCCCGGCCCGCCCCAGGGCGGCGCCCCCGGCGCGGCGCCCCGGCGGAAACTGACCGTACTGATCGCCGCGTCCGTCGCCGGCGTGCTCGTACTCGGCGCCGGCTCGTACTTCGCCTTCTTCGACGGCGGCGGCGACAAGCCGAAGGAGCCCGTCGCGCAGAGCTCCACCTCCGCCGACCCCAAGCCGTCCGGCTCCGCCTCCGCCTCCGTGGACACCGGCGACGGCAGCGGCAACGGCAGCGGCGGACAGGAAGACCTCAACGCGGGCCGCAAGCAGGGCGAGGACAAGGTCCTCTGGTACAAGACCCAGAAGATCGAGGGGCCCGGCTCGGGCGTCGCGACGAATGGGCAGTGGGTCGTCGGCGACGCCGTCGTCAAGACCGTCTGGAAGTCCCTCGTCGGCTACTCCGTGACCGACGGCAAGGAGAAGTGGAAGCTCGACTTCCCCACCAAGATCTGCGCCCAGACCGACCAGACCACCGCCGACGGGAAGACCGTCATCGTCGTCGAGGAAAACGATTCGGACTCCGCCTCCTGCAACCAGATGAAGCTGGTCGACCTCAAGACGGGCAAGGAGGGCTGGACGAAGGAGGTGGCCAAGGAGGGCGCCTTCGACCTCCTCACCGACATCAACCTGACCCTCACCGGGGACACCGTCGCCGTCAACCGGCTCATCAAGAGCAGCGCCTACAAGATCAGCACCGGCGACAAGCTCTTCGCCGGCAACGGCCCCGAGGGCTGCCAGCCCGCCAGTTACGCCGCCGGCAACAACAAGATGATCGGCATCGCGACCTGCCGGGACGCCGACAGCACCGTCGAGGTCCAGGACGCCGACCCCGTCACCGGCAAGAAGACCTGGTCCTACCGGCTCCCCAAGGGCTTCCGGGTCACCAGCGTCTACTCCGTGGACCCGATCGTCCTCGACATCGGCAACGAGACCAACAAGGAGCGCTCCATCGTGGTCCTCGGACCCGACGGGAAGCCGCGCACCACCGTCGCCGGCGAAGGCAGCTTCGCCCCCAACTGCGGTGTGCGCGAGCACATGCTCCAGGGCTGCGGCACCTCCGCCGTCGACTCCAACACCCTCTACCTGGCCACCTCCGCCGGTGCCGGCAAGGCCAACGAGATCGTCGCCTTCGACCTGGGCACCGGCAAGGTCAAGTGGCGCACCCCGGCGGGCGACGGGCGCACCCTCCTCCCGCTGGAGGCCGCGGGCGGCAAGCTGATCGCCTACCGCCAGGCCGAGTCCGAACAGGGCGGCGAGATCCTCTCGATCCCCGCGGCGGGCGGCGAGCCCACCGCGCTGCTGCGCCACCCGTCCGGCCCCGCGGCCCCGATCGAGAGCTCCTTCTTCTCGCCCAAGGCCGACTACGTGGACGGCCGGTTCTTCATCTCCGCGTCCCGCCTGACCGCCCTTGGCAAGGACGAGAAGTTCCTCATGGCCTTCGGCAAGTGAACGAGTCCACCGAGTCGCCCACCGAGAGGCAGTAGACCCCGCAATGAGTACCCCCAACACCCCGCCGCCCCCCGGCCAGCCGCCCGCCGGCGGCTTCGGAGCCCCGCAGGACGTCCCTCCCGGCGGCTTCGGAGCCCCGATGCCGCCCGTACCGCCAGCGCCCCCGCATCAGCCCCCGGCCCCGCCGGCCCCGCCCGCCGCCCCGCCGACGCCGCCGGCCGCGCCGCCGTCCGCCCAGCCCGCCTACGGCTACCCGCAGACCGGCGACCCCGGGTACGGCTACCCGCAGCAGCCCGGCACCCCGGCGCCGTTCAGCGCGCCCAGCTCGCCCGGCATGCCCGTGCCCGCACCCCAGGCCCCGGCCGCGGGCGGCGGCGACAAGCGCACCCAGCTGATGATCGTCGGGGCGGCGCTGCTCGCCATCGTCCTCATCGTCGGCGGCGGCTTCTGGTACACCTCTGACAACGGCGGCGGCACGAACACCACCGCGACCGACGGCCCGAGCGGCAAGCCCGACGGCAAGGACAAGGAGCCGGCCGCCCCCGGCGGCACCGAGAAGGTGCCCTCCAACCCCAAGTCGAAGACGCTCCTCAACCTCCCCTCCCCGACGCCGGAGGAGCAGGTCACCGTCGAGGGCTCCTGGCTCACGGACTCCACCTACGTCAAGTCCGACGTGGCGAAGGTCGTCGGCTACAACCTGGTGGACGGCGGCAAGAAGTGGGAGACCGCCCTCCCCGCCCACGTCTGCGGTGCGACCAAGCACATCAGCGACAACAAGTCGGCCATCCTCTTCGACGAGGCCCTGCCCTCGGCGGCGAAGAAGTACCCGGCGTGCACCCAGGTCGGCGTCATCGACCTGGAGAGCGGCAAGCTCCTCTGGTCCGCGACCGCCAAGTCCTCCACCGGCGGCGACAAGCCCGTCAAGTTCGACGAGGTGACCATCAGCGGCCAGACCGTCGCCGCCGGCGGCCTCGACGGCGGCGCCGCCTGGACCCTCACCGACGGCAAGCCCCTGTGGACCCCCAAGGTCGACAACGAGGGCTGCAAAGACGTCGGCTACGCGGGCGGCGACGCCCTCGCCGTGATGCGCTCCTGCGGCCGCGCCTCCGAACCGACCCTGTACGCGCAGCTCCTCGACGCGACCACGGGCGCGCCGAAGTACTCGTACAAGCTGTCCCCGGGCATCCCCTACGCCGGCATCATCTCCACGAAGCCGGTGGTCATCGCGGCCAACGTCGGCAACACCGCCAAGAACGCCACCAACGTCAGCGACCTCTTCGTCCTCGACGACGCGGGCCAGCTCAAGGCGCGCATCGGGCTCTCCTCGGGCAACTTCGCGCCCGACTGCCCCGCCAACGACGTCGAGAAGTGCACCAGCATGGTGGTCGGCAACGGCAAGGTCTACCTGCCCTCGTACGAGCACCAGGGATCGGCCTCCTACGGCCGGACCAACGAGCTGCTCTCCTTCGACCTGGAGACCGGCAAGCAGACCACCGACCGCGCGGACGCCGGCGAGCGGTACACCATCTACCCGCTGCGCATGGACGGGTCGAACGTCATCGCCTACAAGGTGCCCCCATACGACAAGGGCGGCCAGGTCGTCAGCATCGACGGCAAGACGATGAAGGAAACGGTCCTCATGGAGAACCCGGCGGACAAGGCCAGCCAGCGCGCCGAGACCAGCTTCCTGATCGACCACGCCGAGTTCCGCTACCACAACGGCAAGCTGTTCCTGGCCCAGAGGTACGCCCGCAAGCCGACCTCGGCCGCCAGCGACCCGGACTACCACTTCGTCTCCTTCACCGCGAGCTGACCCCCGTACAGGAGAGACGGCACCAGCAGAAGACGGCACACGAGCCCCCGGAAGGTCCTCCCTTCCGGGGGCTTCTGCGCGGTATCCCCCGCGCGACGTCGAACAAGCGTGTAGCTTGCCGGGTCAGAAGGGTCGGGGGTGGGTGCCTCAATGGGCGTACGGGTCATGGTGGTCGACGAGCACCGGCTGCTGGCCGAGGCGCTCGCCTCGGCCCTGAAGCTGCGCGGGCACCGCGTGCTCGCGGCGGCGGCCCCGGCGGCGGGCGCCGCCGAACTGGTCATCAGCCGCGCCCCGGAGGTCTGCCTCTTCGGCACCGCGACCCCGGCCGAGCCCGGGGTCTTCGAACCCGTCGTCAGGATCAAGCGGGAGCGCCCGCAGATCGCCGTCGTGGTCCTGGGCCCGGTGCCCAGCCCGCGCGGGATCGCGGCCGCCTTCGCCGCCGGAGCCTCGGGGTACGTCCGCCACGACGAGCGCATCGAGGGCGTGGAACGGGCGCTGGCCAAGGCGCGGGCGGGCGAAGTAGCCATCGCCCCGCAGCTGTTGCAGGGGGCCTTCGCGGAGCTCCTCAACCCCGCCGCGCAGCCCGACGACGAGGGCAGCCGACTGCTGCGCATGCTCACCCCGCGCGAGGTGGAGGTATTGGTCCGGGTCGCCGAGGGCGAGGACACCCGGCTCATCGCCGCCGGCATGGCCATCGCGCCGAGCACCGCCCGTACGCACGTCCAGCGGGTGCTGATGAAGCTGGGCGTGGGATCGAGGCTGGAGGCGGCCGCGCTGGCCGCCCGGACGGGCCTGCTGGACCGGGCGGGTTCGGCCACACCGGCGCCCTGACGGTTTCCCCGGCGGGGCGGAATCCGGTATGCCAGTCCCTGCACACGCGATTGCCGTGTGCGTTCCCCCGCGAGAGGCAGTAGGCGAGTGAGCAATACCCGCACTCTAAAAGCGCGGACTTATAAGTACTTGGTGACCGGCGGCGCCGGATACGTGGGCAGCGTCGTCGCGGCCCACCTCCTGGAGGCGGGCCACGAGGTCGTGATCGTGGACGACCTCGCCACCGGCTTCCGCGCCGGTCTCCCGCGGGGCGCGGCCTTCATCCAGGGCCGGGTCCAGGACGCCGCCGAGTACCTGGACGCCTCCTACGACGCGGTGCTGCACTTCGCGGCCTCCTCACAGGTCGGCGAGTCCGTGGCCAACCCCGGCAAGTACTGGGACAACAACGTCGGCGGCACGCTGGCCCTGCTGACCGCGATGCGCGAGGCCGGCGTGCGCACGCTGGTGTTCTCCTCCACCGCCGCCACGTACGGGGAGCCGTCGGACGGCCCGCTGACCGAGACCTCGGTGACCGCGCCGAGCAATCCGTACGGGGCCTCGAAGCTGGCCGTGGACCACATGATCGCGGGGGAGTGCGCGGCCCACGGCCTCGCGGCGGTCTCGCTGCGCTACTTCAACGTGGCGGGCGCGTACGGGGAGTTCGGGGAGCGGCACGACCCGGAGACCCACCTGATCCCGCTGGTCCTCCAGGTCGCCCTGGGGCAGCGGGAGTCCATCTCGGTGTTCGGCGAGGACTACCCGACCCCGGACGGCACCTGCGTGCGCGACTACATCCACGTCGCCGACCTGGCGGAGGCCCACCTGGCCGCCCTGCGGGTCGCGGCGCCCGGCGAGCACCTGGTGTGCAACCTCGGCAATGGCAGCGGCTTCTCGGTCCGCGAGGTCATCGAGACCGTCCGCAAGGTCACCGGCCGGGAGGTCCCGGAGATCGTCGCCCCGCGCCGCGCCGGAGACCCGGCGGTGCTGGTGGCCTCCGCCCGCACGGCCCACGAGAAGCTCGGCTGGACCCCGACCCGCTCGGACCTCACCACCATCGTCACCGACGCCTGGAACTTCGCGCGCAGGCAGCCTTCCTGACTCCCCCGGCACGCGCCCCTCGCATCCTGCGGGGGGCGCGCGATTTTTGGCGTACGCCCTCTGCGGGCGCTGTGCGCGGGCGCCCGGCGTGTACGCGCCGGGTGAATTCCCCTCCGCGCAACTGCCCGCGGCACACGCCGGGCCGCGAACCGCCGTCCAGACCCGCGTGACCGGCGAATTCAAGCCAGCGCAAAGCAGATTTCGGGCGCCCGTTCCCGAAAATCGCGAGGAAAACTTCTGCTATTCGGCCAACCGTGACACGCGCCCGGCCCTACGCTGATGCGTGACACCGGTGGGGGCCGGTGTTGATTCAGGGGTCGAGACACGTCGGGTACGGCGTCCGGTCCGGGTAGTGCAGAGATGTCTCGGCGGCGGCCGCGGCGCCTGCGGATCACCTGGTCCGGGCGCCGTACCCGACGTCGTCCGTTCCCCGACCCTTGGGGGTTTTGTGGTTCGTATCCGGGTTCTCGTGGTCGACGATCACCGCATCTTCGCCGAATCGCTCGCAGCCGCGCTCGCGGCCGAGCCGGACGTGGACGTGTCCGCGGCCGGCAGCGGCCCCGCCGCCCTGCGCTGCCTCGAACGCGCGGGGGCCGAGGGCCGCCGCTTCGACGTCCTGCTCGTGGACGCCGATCTCGGCGCCGCCGCCGGGGGCGTGCCCGCCCAGCGCGTACCGGGCTCCGGGCCACCGCCCGGCTCGGACGGGATCGCCCTGGTCGCCGGGGTACGGGTGACCCACCCCGGGGTCCGCACCGTCGTCCTGGCCGAGCGCGACGACCCGCGCCGGGCTGCCGTCGCACTACAGGCGGGGGCCTCGGGCTGGGTCGCCAAGGACTCCTCGCTGTCACGGCTGCTCACGGTGATCCGGGGCGTCCTGCGGGAGGAGACGCACCTGCCGCCCGCCCTGCTGACCGGGGTGCTGCGCGAGCTCACGGCGGCGCGCAAGCACCGCACCGACAGCGAACGGCTGGTGGAGTCGCTCACCCCGCGCGAACACGAGGTGCTGCGCTGCATGGTGGCGGGACTGGGCCGCAAGGACGTGGCGGCCCGGCTGTTCCTGTCCCCGCACACCGTGCGCACCCACATGCAGAACGTGCTGGGCAAGCTCGGCGTGCACTCGACGCTCGCCGCCGTGGCGCTGGCCCGGCGGGCCGGCGTACGGCCCGCCGAACTAGCCGGGGACGTTGTCGAACGGAGCGGTCAGCCGGCGTAGCAGCCCGGCGAGGTCACCGCGCTGGCCCTGGGAGAGCCGGCCGAGGATCGCCCGCTCCTGGGCCAGCAGTCCGGCGAGGGACTGGTCGGCACGGTCGCGCCCCTCGGGGGTGAGGCGGACCAGGACCCCGCGCCGGTCGTTGGGATCGGGCAGCCGTTCGACGAGGCCCTTCTTGGCGAGCCGGTCGATGCGGTTGGTCATGGTGCCGGAGGTGACGAGGGTCTGGGTGAGCAACTGGCCGGGGGAGAGCTGGTAGGGCGCGCCGGCCCGCCGCAGGGAGGTCAGGACGTCGAACTCCCAGGGCTCCAGGCCGTGCTCGGCGAAGGCCAGTCTGCGGGCGCGGTCGAGGTGGCGCGCGAGCCTGCTGACGCGGCTGAGCACCTCCAGCGGTTCCACGTCGAGGTCAGGGCGCTCCCGCCGCCATGCCGCGACCAGTCGGTCGACCTCGTCCTCCATGCCGATCAGTGTAAGGGGTCTGTCGATATGAAGTCTCTTCATATCGATCTTCTCGATCACGAGAATCTTGACGTCAAGAGATAATTTGAGCGAGCATGGGGCATGGAGGGGCCGGAACGGCTTCCGCTTCCACCGCCCCGCCAGTAGGGAGGCTCGAACATGCATTCCGATATCGCCTCGGCCAGGATCCCCACGTCCACCGCGCCCGCCGCACCCACCTGGGACCCGCAGCAGTACCTCCGGCACGCCGGACACCGCACACGCCCCTTCCTCGACCTGCTCACCCGCATACCGGAACTCCCCACCCGGGCCCCGCGGATCGCCGACCTCGGCTGCGGCCCCGGCAATGTCACGGCCCTCCTCGCCGACCGCTGGCCCCAGGCCCGCATCACCGGCTACGACCTCTCCCCGGAGATGCTCCACCGGGCCACCGAGGAGTACGCCGGCCCCACCCCCGGCGGCGGCAGCCTCGACTTCCGCCCCGCGGACATCGGCAGCTGGCTCCCCGAGGAGCCCTACGACCTGATCATCTCCAACGCCGCCCTCCAATGGGTCCCCAGCCACCCCGGCTCCTTCGCCGCCTGGATCAACGCCCTGCGCCCCGGCGGGACCTTCGCCTTCCAGATCCCCGGCAACTTCGGCGCACCCAGCCACGCCCTGCTCGCCGAACTCTGCGACACCCCGCGCTGGCGCGGCCGGCTCGCCGGCCACGGCGCCCGCTACATCCACCTGCTCGAACCCGCCGAGTACCTCGCCCGGTTCACCGAACTCGGCTGCGCCTCCGACATCTGGGAGACCACGTACCACCAGCTCCTCGCCGGACCCGACCCGGTACTCGAATGGGTCAAGGGCACCGCCCTGCGCCCGGTACTCACCGCCCTCGGGGACGACCGGGCCGCCGCGGACGCCTTCCTCGGCGAATACCGCGAACTGCTGCGCGCGGCCTACCCGCAGGGGCCCCGCGGCACGGTCTTCCCGTTCCGCCGGATCTTCGCCGTCGCCCGAAGGGAGTCCTGAGCATGCTCGCCGCCGTGGACCACGTACAGCTCACCGCGCCGCCCGGATCGGAGGAACTGCTGCGCGCGTACTACAGAGACGTCCTGGGGATGACGGAGGTCTCCAAACCTCCCGTACTGGCCGCCCGCGGCGGCTGCTGGTTCGAGGCCGGGCCGGTACGGCTGCACCTGGGCGTGGAGGAGGGGTTCCGGCCCGCGCGCAAGGCCCATCCCGGACTGCGGGTGACCGGCATCGAGGAGTACGCGCGCACGCTGGAGGAGCGCGGAGCCAAGGTCGTCTGGGACGACAACCTGCCGGGACACCGGCGGTTCTACTCCGAGGACCCGGTCGGCAACCGGCTGGAGTTCCTTGAGCCCGTGACCGGCTGACCGGGCGGCACCATACGACGGCGCCCCGCCACCGGAAGTCCGGTGACGGGGCGCCGTCGCGTGGTGCGGTGGAGCGGTGGAGCGGTGGAGCGGGAGCCCTTAGAAGAGCTGGCCGTACGTGTTCCAGCCGGTGCCGATGGTGCCGCGGCCCGAGAAGGTGTTCAGGCCCTGGAGACCGGTCGGGGAGTAGCGGTACGCGGTGCCCGAGGAGTCCACGCCCATCAGGTCGCCGCGGCCGTCACCGGTGATGTCACCGACGGCGGCGAGCTTGTTGAAGCCGTTCCAGCCGCCCGAGCCGATCTTCACGCGGTCGGTGAGCGGAGCGGTGCCGGAGCCGGTGCCCGGGTAGACCCACAGCGCGCCGTCCGTACCGCGGACCACCAGGTCCGCGCGGCCGTCACCGGTGATGTCACCGGCGCCGAGGAGCTTGTTGTAGATGCCCCAGCCGCCGCCGACGCGGATGCGGCTGGCGAAGTTGTGGCTGTTGCCCTGGCTCGGGTACATCCACAGGACGTCCGACTTGTCGAGGGCCAGCAGGTCGCCGTAGCCGTCGTTGTCGAGGTCGCCCACGCCGAGCAGGGACTTGTAGATGTCCCAGCCGCCGCCGATCTCACCCTGCGGGCCGTACAGCACGCCGTTGTAGGTGATCAGCAGGTCGCCCGCGTTCTCCTTGTTCATCGAGGACGTCAGGGTCAGGCCGAACTCCGACGGGAAGTCGCCGCCCTCGCCGATCAGGAAGCGGTCGGCGAAGTTGCCGTTCTGCTTGCCGACGTAGCCGTACAGGGAGCTGCCGCTGCGGCCGAGGACCTCGCCCTTGCCGTGGGCGGCGATGGCGCCCTGGCCGGCCAGGAGGCTGGTGTACTCCCAGTTGGTACCGAACTTGAGGCGGTCGCCCAGCTGGCCGTTGCCCAGGCTCGGGTAGAGGTAGGAGGTGCCGGACAGCTCGCGGGCCAGCACCCAGGTCTTGCCGTCGCCGTCGACGAGCGGGCTGATCTGGTTGTAGATCGTCCAGCCCATGCCGTTCTGCACACCGTCGGCGAAGGGGGAGTTGATGTTCCCCGTGCCCGCGTAGAAGAACATCTCGCCGGTCGGCGCGGTGGCCAGCACATCCGCGATACCGTCGGCGTTGTAGTCGGCGCCGCCGATGATCTGGTCGAACTTGCCCCAGCCGGAGCCGACCTGGATCCGGTCGCCGTACGGGGTGTCGGTCCCGGCCCGGCCGGTGCCCGGGTACAGGTAGAGCGCCCCACCGTGGGTACGGGCGAGCAGATCGGGGTTGCCGTCGCCGGTCATGTCGCCTGCGGCGATGAGCTTGTTGTACGCGTTCCAGCCGCGGCTGGACCACGTCACCCCGTTCGTGAGGTACGTGCTTGCGACCTCGACCATGGACAGCTGGCCGGTGATCGACAGCTGCAGCAGCTCCGGGTACCCGTTGTGGTTGAGGTCGCCGGCCGGGATGAGGTCCTTGAAGTCCTCGTCGTAATCGGCCTTCTGGACGTTGATCGTTTCGTCCGCCGCGGTCGGGTTGCTCGACTTCTTCAGGTAGTGGTCGCCGCCGAGGTCGCGGTAGAGCAGGTCGTCCGAACCGTCGCCGTCCACGTCGAAGCGGGGCTTCACGGAGGCACCGACCGTGGCCGTGGCCGGGGCATCGGCGCTGCGCTGCAGGTTCTGCTTCTGCTGCGTGCCGGTCGTGGGCGCGGCCTTCGGCAGCGCGCCCGTTCCACGCATGTTGACCTTGGGCAGCTGAAGCTCGGTGGTCGGCTTCGGCGCGCCGTCGGCGGACGCCGGACCGGCCAGGAGCATGCCGGCCGCGAGGGCGGTGGCGGTGCAGGCCGCGATGCGGCCGGAGCGCTTGAGGCGCATGAAAGACAAGGGGTCTCCCTGTTGAAAAAAGCAGGCGAAACCGGGTTGACGGCGCTCGTGCAGGGCGCGCGAAGGCGCGGCTCATTGCACAGAGGTTGCCAGTACCCCCCCGGGAAGTAACTGAAGAGTACAGCTGGGGAGGGTGGGGCAGTAGGGGTTTACCCCTGGATTTTGATCGCGTTCAGAAGACCTCCCCGGACACGACCGTGCCCGGGCCTTCCGGCCCGGGCACCCGTATCGTTTCAGCCACGCTCTCAGCTCTTGCGGCGGCCCACCAGCTGCGGTTTCGCCTCCAGGCCGTCCAGCCCGTGCCAGGCCAGATTCACCAGGTGCGCGGCCACCTCCGCCTTCTTCGGACGGCGGGTTTCCAGCCACCACTGCCCGGTCAGCGCCACCATCCCCACCAGCGCCTGCGCGTACAGCGGAGCCAGCTTCGGATCGAAGCCCCGGTTCTTGAACTCCATCCCCAGGATGTCCTCGACCTGCGTGGCGATATCGCTGATCAGCGAGGCGAACGTACCCGTCGACTGCGCCACGGGGGAATCCCGCACCAGAATCCGGAAACCGTCCGTGTAGCTCTCGATGTAGTCCAGCAGCGCGAACGCCGCCTGCTCCAGCAGCTCCCTCGGATGCCCGGCCGTCAACGCGCCCGTCACCCCGTCCAGCAGCTGGCGCATCTCCCGGTCCACGACGACCGCGTACAGGCCCTCCTTGCCGCCGAAGTGCTCGTACACCACCGGCTTGGACACCCCGGCCTTCGCCGCGATCTCCTCCACCGACGTGCCCTCGAACCCCTTCTCGGCGAACAACGCGCGGCCGATGTCCAGCAGCTGCTGACGCCGCTCGGCGCCCGTCATCCGCACCCGGCGCCCACGCCTGGGCTTGTCGCTGCTGGAACCACTGCTGCCGTCGATCGCCACGTCCCCCATCATGCCGCGTTCGGTGTCTCTTCCTTGCGGCGGGCGTCGATGCGGGCCTCCGACGGCCACCGCACGTCCGACGCCCACCCCAGCTGTTCGAACCAGCGGATCAGCCGCGCGCTGGAGTCCACCTGCCCGCGCAGCACACCGTGCCGCGCCGACGTCGGATCCGCGTGGTGCAGGTTGTGCCAGGACTCCCCGCACGACAGCACCGCCAGCCACCACACGTTGCCACTGCGGTCACGCGACTTGAACGGCCTCTTGCCCACCGCGTGACAGATCGAGTTGATCGACCACGTCACGTGGTGCAGCAGCGCCACCCGCACCAGGGAACCCCAGAAGAACGCCGTGAAAGCCCCCCACCACGACATCGTCACCAGGCCGCCCACCAGCGGCGGGATCGCCAGCGAGAGGATCGTCCAGAAGACGAAGTCACGCGAGATCCGCCGCAGCGCCGGATCCTTGATCAGATCGGGCGCGTACTTCTGCTGATCGGTCTGCTCCTCGTCGAACAGCCAGCCGATGTGCGCCCACCACAGGCCCTTCATCAGCGCCGGCACCGTCTCGCCGAACCGCCACGGCGAATGCGGGTCACCCTCGTGGTCGGAGAACTTGTGGTGCTTGCGGTGATCCGCCACCCAGCGCACCAGCGGCCCCTCCACCGCCATCGACCCCATCACCGCGAGCGCGATCCGCAGCGGCCGCTTCGCCTTGAAAGACCCGTGCGTGAAGTAACGGTGGAAGCCGATGGTGATCCCGTGGCACGCCAGGAAGTACATGAACACCATCAGGCCCACGTCCAGCCAGCTCACCCCCCACCCCCAGGCCAGCGGGACCGCCGCAAGCAGCGCCACGAAGGGGACCGTGATGAACAACAGGAGGGCGATCTGCTCGATCGACCGCTTCCTCTCGCCGCCGAGCGTCGCCGACGGCGGCTCGGACGCGTCGGAGGGCGCCGAAGCGTCCTCGATCAAAGATGGGGTGATCGTCATGGGGCTTCCCCTGGGGGGTGAGGAGTCGGCTGAGGGGGGTGCCTCCCCGCGAGAACCGGGGGAGGCGCTGATCACGGACCTACGGACCCGTAACCTACGGCATCGTAAGTATGGCAAAGCTCCAGCCCACGGCAAGGGGAGCGGCGCGGCCGCCGGCAACCACCCCTTGAGACGACAGACCGATACGGCCCCAGGTTTGCCGAGGCACCGGTACGGGCCACCTATCCTGTTGTCGTCGGACAGCGCGGTCCGCACGGGCAGCCCGAGCTGCGCGTCAGGCGGGGGCACCCCCGGGGCACCCCCGCGCGCACCCGGGAACCCACCTCCCAGTAGCGCTCGAACACTGCAAGGAGCCGCACCTGTGAGCAGTGCTGACCAGGCCCCCACCACCCCCGTCGCAGCCGCCCCCAACGCGGAGCTGCGCGCCGACATCCGCCGCCTCGGCGACCTCCTCGGCGAAACCCTCGTACGCCAGGAGGGCCGGGAACTCCTCGACCTCGTCGAACAGGTCCGCGCCCTCACCCGCACCGACGGCGAAGCCGCCGCCGAGCTGCTCGGCGACACCGACCTGCAGACCGCCGCCAAGCTCGTGCGCGCCTTCTCCACCTACTTCCACCTCGCCAACGTGACCGAACAGGTCCACCGCGGCAAGGAACTGCGCGCCCACCGCGCCGCCGAGGGCGGGCTCCTCGCCCGCACCGCCGACATGCTCAAGGACGCCGACCCCGAACACCTGCGCGAGACGGTCCGGAACCTCAACGTCCGCCCCGTCTTCACCGCACACCCCACCGAGGCCGCCCGCCGCAGCGTCCTCAACAAGCTGCGCCGCATCGCCGCCCTTCTCGAAGAGCCCGTCGCCGGCGCCGGCGAACGCCGCCGCCACGACCTGCGCCTCGCCGAGAACATCGACCTCGTGTGGCAGACCGACGAACTCCGCGTCGTCCGCCCCGAGCCCGCCGACGAAGCCCGCAACGCCATCTACTACCTCGACGAGCTCCACGCCGGCGCCGTCGGCGACGTACTCGAAGACCTCGCCGCCGAACTCCAGCGCGTCGGCATCGAACTGCCGCCCGGCACCCGCCCGCTCACCTTCGGCACCTGGATCGGCGGCGACCGCGACGGCAACCCCAACGTCACCCCCGACGTCACCCGCGACGTACTGATCCTCCAGCACGAACACGGCATCACCGACGCCCTCGAACTCGTCGACTTCCTGCGCGGACTCCTCTCCAACTCCATCCGCTACACCGGAGCCACCGAAGAACTCCTCGCCTCCCTCCAGGCCGACCTCGAAGGCCTCCCCGAGATCAGCCCCCGCTACAAGCGCCTCAACGCCGAAGAGCCCTACCGCCTCAAGGCCACCTGCATCCGGCAGAAGCTGCTCAACACCCGCGAACGCCTCGCCAAGGGCACCCCCCACGAGGAAGGCCGCGACTACCTCGGCACCGCCGAGCTCCTCACCGACCTCACCCTCATCCAGACCTCCCTGCGCGCACACCGCTGCGGCCTCGTCGCCGACGGCCACATGGACCGCACCATCCGCACCCTCGCCGCCTTCGGCCTCCAGCTCGCCACCATGGACATCCGCGAACACGCCGACGCCCACCACCACGCCCTCGGCCAGCTCTTCGACCGGCTCGGCGAGGAATCCTGGCGCTACACCGACATGCCCCGCGACTACCGGCAGAAGCTCCTCGCCAAGGAACTCCGCTCACGCCGCCCGCTCGCCCCCACCCCGGCACCCCTCGACGCCGCCGGACAGAAGACCCTCGGCGTCTTCTCCGCGATCAAGGACGCCTTCGAGAAGTTCGGCCCCGAGGTCATCGAGTCGTACATCATCTCGATGTGCCAGGGCGCAGACGACGTGTTCGCCGCCGCCGTCCTCGCCCGCGAAGCCGGACTCATCGACCTCCACACCGGCTGGGCCAAGATCGGCATCGTCCCGCTCCTGGAAACCACCGACGAACTCCGCGCCGCCGACGTCATCCTCGACGAGATGCTCGCCGACCCCTCCTACCGGCGCCTCGTCTCCCTGCGCGGCGACGTCCAGGAGGTCATGCTCGGCTACTCCGACTCCTCCAAGTTCGGCGGCATCACCACCAGCCAGTGGGAAATCCACCGCGCCCAGCGCCGCCTGCGCGACGTCGCCCACCGCTACGGCGTCCGCCTGCGCCTCTTCCACGGCCGCGGCGGCACCGTCGGCCGCGGCGGCGGCCCCTCCCACGACGCGATCCTCGCCCAGCCCTGGGGCACCCTCGAAGGCGAGATCAAGGTCACCGAACAGGGCGAGGTCATCTCCGACAAGTACCTCATCCCCTCCCTCGCCCGCGAAAACCTCGAACTGACCGTCGCGGCCACCCTTCAGGCCTCCGCCCTGCACACCGCGCCCCGCCAGTCCGACGACGACCTCGCCCGCTGGGACGCGGCCATGGACACCGTCTCCGAGGCGGCCCACTCCGCCTACCGCGAACTCGTCGAAGACCCCGACCTGCCCGCCTACTTCTTCGCCGCCACCCCCGTCGACCAGCTCGCCGACCTCCACCTCGGCTCCCGGCCCTCCCGCCGCCCCGACTCCGGCGCCGGCCTCGACGGCCTCCGCGCCATCCCCTGGGTCTTCGGCTGGACCCAGTCCCGCCAGATCGTCCCCGGCTGGTACGGAGTCGGCTCAGGCCTCAAGGCCCTGCGCGAAGCCGGCGGCGAAAGCGCCCTCACCGAGATGGGAGAGCGGTGGCACTTCTTCCGCAACTTCCTCTCCAACGTCGAGATGACCCTCGCCAAGACCGACCTGCGCATCGCCCGCCACTACGTGGACACCCTCGTCCCCGACGCGCTCAAGCACGTCTTCGACCGCATCCAGGCCGAACACGAACTCACCGTCCGCGAAGTCCTGCGCATCACCGGCGGCGACAAGCTCCTCGACTCCAACCCCGTCCTCCAGCAGACCTTCGCCGTCCGCGACGCCTACCTCGACCCCATCTCCTACCTCCAGGTCTCCCTCCTCGCCCGCCAGCGCGCCGCCGCCGCCCGCGGCGAGGCCCCCGACCCGCTCCTCGCCCGCGCCCTGCTCCTCACCGTCAACGGCGTCGCCGCGGGCCTGCGCAACACCGGCTGACCCCGGCCCGTACGACAAGGCCCGTACGCGAAGAGCCCCCGCACCGGTCATCCGGATGCCGTTGGTTAATTCGGGGCCTGGCGTGACGTCGGTTCCCAAGACCTGGTTGTGGTCTTGGGAACCGACGTTGTCGTATGGGGAGGGTGCAGGTGTCGATGCGTCCGGGGGATCTTGGTGAGGTCCCGGTAGAGACAGTGCGGGTGGCGCGGGCAGCCTTTCCGAAGGGCAGTCTGGCGATCCGGATCCGGGACGAGCTGGGGGGCCTGTTCAGTGACGGTCAGTTCGCGGATCTGTTCCCAGCGCGGGGGAAGCCCGCCTGGTCGCCGGGCCGGCTGGCGCTCGTGCTGGTGTTGCAGTTCGTGGAGGGACTCACCGACCGGCAGGCCGCCGAGGCGGTCCGGGCCAGGATCGACTTCAAGTACGCACTCGCGCTGGAGCTGGGCGATCCGGGGTTCGACTTCTCGGTGCTCTCGGAGTTCCGGGACCGTCTGGTCGAGGCGGATGCCGGGCGGCGGGTGATGGACGGCATCCTGGCCAGGGCCCAGGAGAACGGGCTGCTCAAGACGGCGGGCAGGGCAAGGACCGACTCCACGCACGTGCAGTCCGCGGCACGTGAGCTGGGCTGGCTGGAGCTGGTCGCGGAGACCCTGCGCTCAGCGTTGAACGCGCTCGCGCAGGCGGCTCCCGACTGGCTGGGCGAGGCTGCGGAGCCGGACTGGTTCAAGCACTACGCGACCAGGGCCGAGGACTCCCGGTTTCCCAAGTCCCGCACCAAGCGGGACGAGGTCGGTCTGCGGATCGGGGCTGACGGGATGCGGCTACTTGAGGCCGTCCGGTCACCTGCGGCACCAGAAGGGCTGTGGACGCTTGAGCAGGTGGAAATCCTGCGCCAGGTGTGGGTTCAGCACTTCCACCTGGTGGAGGGCGAGGTGAGGCGCCGGGACCCAAAAGACCGCCCGCCAGGCGCATCACGCCTGGTCACGCCCTATGACACCGAAGCACGCGTCGGCGTCAAAAGGGACACCATGTGGGACGGATACAAGGTCCACCTCACCGAAACGTGTGAGCCGGACACCCCGAACCTGATCACGAACGTGGCCACCACCGTGGCGACGGTTTCCGACATGTCGATGACCGAGAGGGTGCACGCCCAGCTCGCCGAAGCGGGCCGTCTGCCCGGTGAGCATCTGGTCGACGCCGGATATGTCGACGCGCATCTGCTGGTCAGTACCCGCCGCCAGTACGGCATCACGCTCACCGGCCCGGCCGCCGCCGTCATCAGCCACCAGGCAGCCTCGGGTGGCGCCTTCACCGGCGACGACTTCACCATCGACTGGGCGGGCGAACGGGTCACCTGCCCCGGCGGCAAGGCCACCACCCGCTGGAACCCCGACCGCTCCCAGGCCGGCACCCCGGTCATCCGGGTCCGGTTCAACAGCGGGGACTGCCGGCCCTGCCCGGTCCGCGAGCAGTGCACCACCTCCAGCGTCGGCCGGCGCCTGACCCTGCGGCCCCGCGAGGAACACGAAGCCCTCCGCCAGGCCCGCGCCGACCAGGACACCGACACCTGGAAGGAGCGATACAAGACCCGCGCCGGAGTCGAGGGCACCATCTCCCAGGCCGCCCAGCGCTGCGGCCTGCGCAGATCCCGCTACCGCGGTCTCGCGAAGACGAGCCTCCAGCACCAGCTGACCGGAGCCGCGATCAATCTCGCCCGCCTCGACGCCCACCTCACCGACACACGCAGGGCCCGAACCCGCACCAGCCACTTCGCAGCACTTCGCCCCGCCGAGCCGAAGCTCGACGGGGCGAAGTAGACCCCCGAATTAACCAACGGCATCCGGTCATCCGGTGCGGGGGCTCTTCACGTACGGGCCTTGTCGTCCCTACTGGGTCCGGCGGCGGCGCACCATCAGCAGCGCACCCGCACCGACCAGGGCCGCGGCCAGCGCCGAGACCAGGCCGACGGGCAGGTCGGACCCGGTCTTCGCCAGGTCACCGCCCCCGGTGCCGCCCGACACCGGAGCCGGGGAGGTCGCCGAGGAACTCGGCGCCACCGACGGCGTACCACTGGCGCTCACGCTCGGCTTCACCGAGGAGGACGGGGAGACCGACTGCGACGGCGTCGAGGACGGCTTGCCGGACGAGCTGCCCGACGGCGTACCCGAAGGCGTCTTCGAGGGCGTGACCGGCGCAGACACGCTCGGCTTCACCGACGCGGGGCAGGTGTGCGACAGGTTGAACCACTCCAGCGTGCCGCCGCTGACCTCGGCCACGGCCGACGTCAGCTTGGCGCCGGGCGCGGAGCCCACGTACGCGTGATTGCCGTTCGGCTGGCCGAAGGTGGTGATCTCCTTCGTGCCGCCGGGCTCGAACGTCACCGTCAGCTTTACGAAGGCGATTTCCTTCTTGTCGCCCGGCGCGATGAAGTGCCATCCGTCCTGAGTGGACGGGATGCCCGTGCAGGTGCCCGGCTCGCCGAACGAATCAGCGGTGATCGGCACCTGCTGGTGCAGCGGAACGGTGTACGAGTCGGCGGCGAACGCCGGGGCAGCACCCGCCGCGAGAAGGAGCGATGCCACGGCCGGAACGGCGGCCGCCGCCCAGCGCTTACGGGAATGGTGCATAAGTACCTCTGGCACAGGTGAGGGGGAAGTGAGCCGTGGGGGTGGCGCCGCTCAGCTTGCTGACGCCACCCACACGGGTCAAGAGGTACTCGTCAGTATTCGTACGGGCTTGACTGCCTGTCAGACGGAATGTCCGAAGTAACGATTGCGTGCACCCCCGCCGGCCCTACCCGTTGTAAGCCGACTGCGCCCGCTCCAGACCCTCCGCGACCAGGCACTCCACCGCATCGGCGGCCCGGTCCACGAACCAGTCCAGCTCCTTGCGCTCCGTCGACGAGAAGTCCTTCAACACGAAATCCGCGACCTGCATACGGCCCGGCGGGCGACCGATACCGCACCGCACCCGGTGATAGTCCGCACCCATCGACTTCGTCATCGACTTCAGACCGTTGTGCCCGTTGTCCCCGCCGCCCAACTTCAGCCGCAGCGTCGGGTAATCGATGTCCAGCTCGTCATGGATCGCGACGATCCGCTCCAGCGGCACCTTGTAGAAGTCGCGCAACGCCGTCACCGGACCACCCGACAGATTCATGAACGACATCGGCTTGGCCAGCACTACCCGACGGTTCTCCGGACCCGGCGGACCCATCCGGCCCTCGACCACCTGCGCCCGCGCCTTGTGCGCCTTGAACTTCCCGCGCATCCGGTCCGCCAGCAGATCGACCACCATGAACCCGATGTTGTGGCGGTTGCCTGCGTACTCCGCACCCGGGTTCCCGAGACCGACGATCAGCCACGGCGCCGCGTCGTCCGACATCAAAAGCTCCTTAACGAGGACGACCGCCGTCCCGCTCCAGTGGAGCCGGACGGCGGTCGATCAGCAACTGCTGAGGGGAAAGGGCGAGGCTCAGGCCTCGGTGCCCTCGGCCTCGGCCTCGCCGGCCGGCTCCTCGGCCTGCGGGGCGACGACCTGGAGGACGGCGATGTCGCCGTCGACGGCCAGGGTGGTGCCCGCCGGGAGGACCAGGTCCTTGGCGTGGATGGTGGCGCCGGCCTCCAGGCCCGCGATGGAGACGGTGACCTCGGTCGGGATGTGGGTGGCCTCGGCCTCGACGGAGATGGTGTTCTGGAGGGTCTCCAGCATGTTGCCGCCCGGGGCCAGCTCGCCCTCGGTGACGATGGCGACGTCGACGGTGACCTTCTCGCCCTTCTTGACGATCAGGTAGTCGACGTGGGAGATCGAACGCTTCAGGGGGTGCTTCTGCACGGCCTTCGGGATGACCAGCTCGGTGCCGTCGCCCGCGATGTCCAGGGAGATCAGGACGTTGGGGGTACGGAGCGCCAGCTGCAGGCCGTGGCCCTCGACGTTGACGTGCTTCGGGTCCTGGCCGTGACCGTAGATGACACCGGGAACCAGGGCGTCGCGACGGGCCTGGCGGGCGGAGCCCTTACCGAAGGTGTTGCGGAGCTGGGCGGAAAGCTTGACCTCGGACATGCTCACTCCTCGTGGGGTGACGGAAATGGACGAAAGTCACCCGGCCGGAACGGCCTGCTACGAAGAGCGCGTCGATAACGGAGCGTCCGCACATGAAAGTGCGGCCTCCCTCGCCGAGCAACTTCGAAAGTCTACCCGGCGGGGAGGCCGCACTTCAAAAGGATCTTCTGTGGTCCTCGTTACTGCTGGACCTCGTTACTGCTGCTCTTCGAACAGGCTCGTGACCGAACCGTCCTCGAAGACCTCACGCACCGCACGCGCCACCATCGGCGCGATCGACAGCACCGTGATCTTGTCGAGCTCCAGGTCCGACGGGTCCGGCAGCGTGTTCGTGAAGATGAACTCGCTGACCTTGGAGTTCTTCAGACGGTCGGCCGCCGGGCCGGACAGGATGCCGTGCGTGGCCGTCACGATGACGTCCTCCGCGCCGTGCGCGAACAGCGCGTCGGCCGCGGCGCAGATCGTGCCACCCGTGTCGATCATGTCGTCGACCAGGACGCAGACGCGGCCCTTGACCTCACCGACGACCTCGTGGACGGTCACCTGGTTGGCGACGTCCTTGTCACGGCGCTTGTGCACGATCGCCAGCGGCGCGTCCAGACGGTCGCACCAGCGGTCCGCGACGCGCACACGACCGGCGTCCGGAGACACGATCGTCAGCTTGCTGCGGTCCACCTTCGCGCCCACGTAGTCCGCGAGGACCGGCAGAGCCGAAAGGTGGTCCACCGGGCCGTCGAAGAAGCCCTGGATCTGGTCCGTGTGCAGGTCCACCGTCAGAATGCGGTCCGCACCCGCCGTCTTCAGCAGATCCGCCACCAGACGGGCCGAGATCGGCTCGCGACCCTTGTGCTTCTTGTCCTGACGGGCATAGCCGTAGGACGGGATGATCACGGTGATGGAGCGTGCCGACGCGCGCTTCAGCGCGTCGATCATGATCAGCTGCTCCATGATCCACTTATTGATCGGAGCCGTGTGGCTCTGGATCAGGAAGCAGTCCGCGCCACGAGCCGACTCCTGGAAACGGACGTAGATCTCACCGTTCGCGAAGTCGAAAGCCTTGGTCGGCACGAGGCCGACTCCCAACTGGTGTGCGACCTCCTCGGCCAGCTCGGGGTGGGCGCGGCCGGAGAAGAGCATCAGCTTCTTCTCGCCGGTCGTCTTGATCCCGGTCACAGCACTGTCTCCTCAGACGTGTGAAAAGCTGCTCGCCCCCATGTGCGTCCGTCCCGCACACGGTGAGCCAGCCGAATTGCGTGCACTATCACGGTACGCCGTCCCCGACGCACCTGTTTCCGGTCAGTTCACCTCGGCGCCACCGGAACGGGAGCCGGAGTCCTCCTCGACCGCCGACTGAGCCGCCGTCGCCGCCGCGCTTCCCGGACGCTTACGAGCCACCCAACCCTCGATATTGCGCTGCTGGCCACGGGCCACGGCCAGCGCACCGGGCGGCACATCCTTCGTGATCACGGACCCGGCGGCCGTGTAGGCGCCGTCCCCGATCGTGACAGGCGCCACAAACATGTTGTCCGAACCCGTCCGGCAGTGAGAGCCCACCGTGGTGTGGTGCTTGGTCTCGCCGTCGTAGTTCACGAACACGCTCGCCGCGCCGATGTTGGTGTACTCACCGATCGTCGCGTCACCGACGTACGACAGGTGCGGGACCTTCGTACCCTCGCCCACCACCGCGTTCTTCATCTCGACGTACGCCCCGGCCTTCGACTTCTTGCCGAGGTCCGTGCCCGGACGCAGGTACGCGAACGGACCCACGCTCGCCGACTCGCCGATCACGGCACCGTCCGCCACCGTGTTGTCCACCCGCGCCCGCGCGCCGACCCGGGTGTCCTTGAGCCGGGTGTTCGGGCCGACCTCGGCCCCCTCGGCGATGTGCGTCGCGCCCAGCAGCTGCGTACCCGGGTGGACGATCGCGTCCTGCCCGAACGTCACCGTCACGTCCACGAACGTGCCGGCCGGGTCCACCACCGTCACGCCCGCGAGCATGGCCCGCTCCAGCAGACGCGCGTTCAGCAGCGCACGGGCCTCCGCGAGCTGCACGCGGTTGTTGATTCCGAGGATCTGCCGGTGGTCCGCGCCGACGGCCGCGCCGACGCGGTGACCCGCCTCGCGCAGGATGCCGAGCACGTCCGTGAGGTACTCCTCGCCCTGGCTGTTGTCCGTACGGACCTTGCCGAGGGCGTCGGCGAGCAGGGCGCCGTCGAAGGCGAAGACACCGGAGTTGATCTCGCGGATCGCGCGCTGGGCGTCGGTGGCGTCCTTGTGCTCGACGATGGCGGTGACGGCGCCGGTCTGCTCGTCGCGGACGATGCGGCCGTAGCCGGTGGAGTCCGGCACCTCGGCGGTCAGCACGGTGACGGCGTTGCCGTCGGCCTCGTGCGTCCGCGTGAGCTGCGCGAGGGTCTCGCCGGTCAGCAGCGGGGTGTCGCCGCAGACGACGACCACGGTGCCGGTCGGCCGGCCGCCGAGCTCTTCGAGGGCCATGCGGACGGCGTGGCCGGTGCCGTTCTGCTCGTACTGGACGGCGGTGCGGACGCCCGCGTCGATGGCGGCGAGGTGCGCGGTGACCTGCTCGCGGGCGTGGCCGACGACGACCACGAGGTGCGCGGGGTCCAGCTCGCGCGAGGCGGCGACGACATGTCCGACGAGCGACCGCCCGCAGATCTCGTGCAGGACCTTGGGGGTGGCCGACTTCATGCGGGTGCCTTCACCCGCTGCGAGTACGACGACGGCTGCCGGGCGGTTGGCGCTCACGGGTGTGCCCTTCGGCTTTGGGTGGTGGACCCGTGAAGGATACCGGGGGCCCAGCCCCCGGAAACGAGCCCGGGTCCCGACCCGTGGGGTCAGGACCCGAACTCGCGAAAGCTCCCCCGCCAGGACTCGAACCCGGACCTAATAGCACCAAAAGCTATTGTGCTGCCAATTACACTACGGGGGATGATATCCGACTAAACCGGACATCTCTGTCCGGTGATCTAGTCGATGGCACCTACTATGCCGCACCAGGCGCCTTCAATGCGACGGTACAAATCGGAGCCCTTCAGGACACGCACCGCAAGGCAACCTCGATACGTGTCGCCCACGTTCCTCCGGTTCGTACGGGGGTTGTGTCGCTTGAGGGTGGTCTTCCCGAAGTGGGACGCGTCGAGCCCCACCGTGTCGATCCAGTACTGCTCGGCCTTCGCGACGTCAGCGGTTTCGTGGATCTGGAGGGTGAACCTGAGGCGGTCATCCGTCACGCCCATGAGGCGCAGCCATGCGAGGAAGGTGCGAATCATGCCTGCGTCGCTGTTCACGAAACTGATCTGAGGGTGCGGCTGGTGGGGCTTGGTCTTCCCGCCCTCGGCCCAGTAGAGACCGACGCCGAGGAGGAAGAGTTCTCGGTCGGTGAGTTCTCCGATCTCGTCCTGTGCCGCCCGCCGTGTCGCCTCGTACTCGGACTTTCGGCGTGCGTAGGCCTCCGCGCGGCCCTGCTGTGCTCGCACCATGTCCGTGCCGGGCGGCCGATGAGTCCGCTCCGGCTTCGGGAGGTCGCGGACCCAGAGGGAGATCGAGCTCTTGGAGCAGCCCAGCTCGACCTGGATCGCGTCGTACGTCAGGCCCTGGAGGCGGAGCTCGCGGGCGCGGGCGCGGAGGTCGTCCTTCGCGTTCGGGCGCTTCGTCCACTCGGGTGGGGGCTCGCCCTTCACCAGGCGGCCCAGGATGTCGTTGTTGTGGACGCCGAGGCGGTCGCGGATCTGGCGGAGGCTGAGGTCCTCCCGGCGCAGGGCCACGGCCTGCTCGCGGAGGGATTCGAAGGTCGCGGCCCCGCTGCGGAGGCCGCCGGTGCCGTCGCCGGGGCGACGTCGGATTTCGGTCATGTCCCCAATGTCGTCCGGAATGTGGGATTCAGGTCTTGGTCCGTGGGCGATTCAGTCGTACGTGCGATTACCGCTGGTTTGCAGGAATTCCGCTCGACGGTGTGCTGGGGGCGCTGCGTACGCTGGTCGGCATGACCAGTACGGGGGAAGAGCAAGGCCGCGCTGGGCCGCCGATGTGGTGGGGGCGGCGGCGGGATGCCGTGGGGGACGTGGGGCTGGCGGCGGTGTCCGCCCTGGAGTGTGCGTGGGAGGGACTGCCGTTCGCGCGTGAGGCGGGTATTCCGGCCGTGGTCGGGGTGCTGTTCGGGATCGCGGTGGGGGCCGCGCTCGTGCTGCGGCGGCGCTGGCCGATCGCGGTGGTGCTGGTCGGGGTCGCCGTGACGCCGGCCGAGATGGGGTTCCTGCTGTCGGTGGTCGCGCTGTACACGCTGGCCTCCTCCGAGGTGCCCCGGCGGATCACCGCCACGCTCGCGTCGATGTCGATGGCCGCGACGTTCGTGGTGATGTACCTGCGGACCCGTGGGGACGCGGTGGACGAGCCGACGCTGGTGATATCGCTGTCCGTGTTCGTGGCGGTGGCGCTGACCGTGCCACCGGTGCTGTTCGGCCTGTACATCGGGGCGCGGCGGCGGTTGATGGAGAGTCTGCAGGAGCGCGCGGATTCGCTGGAGCGGGAGTTGTCGCTGCTGGCGGACCGGGCGGAGGAGCGGGCCGAGTGGGCGCGTACGGAGGAGCGGACGCGGATCGCGCGGGAGATGCACGACGTGGTGGCGCACCGGGTGTCGCTGATGGTGGTGCACGCGGCGGCGTTGCAGGCGGTGGCCGCGAAGGATCCGGTGAAGGCGGTGCGGAATGCGGCGCTGGTGGGGGACATGGGGCGGCAGGCGCTGACGGAGTTGCGGGAGATGTTGGGGGTGCTGCGGGCGGAGTCCCCGAAGCCGGCCGCCGCCGGTGGCGCTGGCGCTGGCCCGGCGGTGGTGGTGCCGGTGGCTTTGGCGGGGGGTTTCGAGGACGGGCCTTCGCTGGGCGAGCTGGAGGTGTTGGTCGGGCAGTCGCGGGCCGCCGGGATGGTGGTCGAGCTGGATGTGCGGGGTGCCGGGGCGGGTTGTCCGGCGGAGGTGGAGCAGACGGCGTACCGGGTGGTGCAGGAGGCGTTGACCAACTGCCACAAGCACGCGCCGGGTGCGCGGGTCGTCGTACGGCTGGCGCATCGGGAGGGGGAGGTGGCGATGCAGGTGGAGAACGGGCCGTGTGACGGGAAGGCCGCCGAGCCGGGGCTGCCGAGTGGGGGGAACGGGCTGGTCGGGATGCGTGAGCGGGTGCTGGGGCTGGGCGGGGTGTTCGTGTCGGGGCCGACGGATGAGGGTGGCTTCAAGGTGTCGGCCGTCCTCCCGATCCGCTAGCCGCGCCGCGGGGCGGACGGGGATCCGGCGGCCGCGCGCCCCGGCTGCCCGGTATCCCAGCGGGCCGATGGCCCCCTGCCCCCGTGGCCCCCTGCCCTGCCCCCGTGGCCCCCTGCCCGGTGCCCGGGGCACCGGTAGCCCGGCTGCCCGGTGTTCCCGTGGCCCGGCAGCCCCTTGTTCGGTGGGCCGGCAGCTCCCTTGTTCCGGTGCCCCGAGCCCCGGTGCCCCGAGCCCCGGTGCCCCGAGCCCCGGTGCCCCGAGCCCCGGTGCCCCGAGCCCCGGTGCCCCGAGCCCC
>NZ_JALGRF010000005.1:0-125522 GCF_022815725.1 Streptomyces sp. APSN-46.1 | reverse complement strand
GGTTCCCCGGGGCGCCGGTAGCTCCCCTGCCCGGTGTTCCGGTGGGCCGGCAGCCCCCTTGTTCCGGTGGCCGCCTTGTCCCGGCTGGGCGGTGTGCCGGTGGGCCGGGGGCCCTTTGGCGCGGTGGCGAGCGGCGAGGGGGCGAGGGGGCCGGTGGGTCCCTTGGGTCGGGGGTCCTGGGGGCTGTGTCTGTAAGCACTGCCGTGGGGACCGCGGTTCCAAGGTGTTTTGGTATCTGGTACCACCCTCGAACCGGCGGCCGGGGGCTCACCCGAGGCACGGACGGCCTCTCCTCGCAGGTCATGTTTGTGCATCAGCCCACTACTGGCCCAGCGGAACAGGGCGGAACAGGGCTGGGGTGTGGCGCCCCTCGGGGTTGGCGAGGGGCGGGGCGCGGTTACCGCCGGGGCCGGGTCAGGTGGTGGTGAGGCGGGGGGGTTGGAGGCCGGTCAGGAGGAGGGTGAGGGCTTCGTCCAGGGCTGCGCCGAGGTACCAGTCGCCGGTGTGGTCGATGCCGTAGACGCGGCCTTCGCGGTCGATGGCGAGGTGGGAGCCGGCGTCGGCGTCGATGCCGAGGGGGCAGAGCTGGGTGGAGAGGGCGCGGCCGAGGTCGGCGAAGGTGCGGGCGAGGTGGAGGCCGGTGAGGGGGTCGAGGTGGAGGGGGACGGGGGCGATCTGGCGGCCCGGGCCGGGGGCGGTGATGTGGAGGCCGCCGAATTCGGCCCAGGCCTCGACGGCGGCGGGGAAGACGGTGTGGCGGTGTCCGGCGGGTGTGGTGTGGTCGCGCAGGGCGTCGGCCCAGTATTCGGCCTGCTTGATGTCCCAGCGGCCGGGTTCCCAGCCGGCGGTGCGCAGCGCGGAGTCGACGGCGACGGGGAAGCGGGTGGTGGAGGAGCGGTCGTAGGACGCGGCGGAGGCGGAGGGGGCGCTCATGGTGGGTGGCGTCAGACCTTCTGCGGGGCGGGGGTGAGGTCGATGGAGCGGACGCCGAAGTGGGAGAGGAGGGCGTCGCAGGAGCGGCAGGGGGGTGCGTAGCTGCCGTGGAGGGGGTCGCCGTCTTCGCGGATGCGGCGGGCGGTGATTTTGGAGTTCTTGAGGGAGCGGCGGGCTTCGCCGGCGGTGAGGGGTTTGCGGGAGGCGCGTTTGCTGCGGGCGCCTTCGACCGCGGTGATGTGGCGGGAGAGCAGGATGGCTTCGGGGCAGCGTCCGGTGAAGCGTTCCCGCTGGCCGCTGGTGAGGGTGTCGAGGAAGTCCTGGACGAGTGGGTGCAGGGCGGGTGGCTGGTCGGCTTTGCCGGCGGTGCCGGTGAGGGTTTCGCCGCGTACGGAGAGGGCGGCGGCGACGGTGGGGAGGATGCCGTCGCGGCGGAAGCGGAGTACGGGGACGGTGGGGCCGTCGGTGTTGCTCCAGCGCAGGCGGGGGTCGCCGGTTGCGGTTGCGGTCGCGGCGGCGGTGGTGGTCCGGCCGGCTGGTGTGGCGTTGCCGCCGACGGGTGTCGGGTCTGTGCGTGTCGCCGTGTTCTGCATGGTCTGTTTCCCTCCCGTGGCTGCGGTGGTGGCCGCTGTCGCGCACGCCCCCGTGCTGCGGGGACAGCCTGTCAAATGTCCTCTGCGGTGTGGAAGCGGGGTCGAATATTCGTGTTAATTCGGATGTTCCCGGCCCTGGTGGGTGTGCGTGGGCCGGGGGCGGGTGAGCCTCTTGCCGGACCGCATAGGCTGTGGTGAACCAGCCAGATCCAGCAGGGGGCTACCGCCATGACGACAGGTCGGCTCGGGCAGCATGCCGCGCCACCCAACGCCGCTTATTCGGGGCAGGTCGTGCATTTCCCGGACCCGGTCCGGGCCGCTCGGCATCCCCACGGTGTGCGGATGGACGGCAACGGACATCCCGATTTCGCGTCCTACGCGCGTGCCGCGGTGGAGATCGCCGAGCCGCCGGAGGGTTTCGGCGTGGACGAGTTGCGGTTGACGGACTACGTGTCGGCGAACGCGGCGATGCGTGCGGCCGGTCACGCGTTGTGGGACACGGTGGGCGCGGTGGCGACGCCGCATGGCTGGACGTGGCATCACGTGGCTGGTTCTCGCCGCATGGAGCTGGTGCCGGTCGAGGTGAAGGCGTTGCTGCGGCATCACGCGGGGCTGACGACGGCGCCGGTGGACCACGAGAAGCGTGGGACGCGGGCGTTGCAGGAGGTGCGTCCGGTGCATCTGGGGCTGCCGAAGTCGGTGGTGTCGGTGTCGGAGCAGCAGGTGCAGGGTGTCGAGGAGGATCTCGGGTACCGGCTGCCGGAGGCGTACCGCGCCTTCCTGAAGGCCGCGGGCGGCTGTGCGCCGGTGGGTGCGGGGCTGGACGTGGAGCTGGGTGTGCTGGTGGACCAGCCGTTCTTCACGGTGCGTGAGCAGGCGGCGGTCAATGACCTGGTCTACGTCAACAAGTGTCTGCGGGACCATCTGACGAAGGATTACCTGTGTGTGGCCTTCGTCCAGGGCGGGCTGCTCGCGGTGAAGGTGAGGGGCGAGGGCGTCGGCTCGGTGTGGTTCTCCCCGTACGACGACGCACGCGACCGGGACGGCTGGTCGGTGCGGGAGCGCGTGGAGCGGCTGTTGCTGCCGTGCGGTGCCGATTTCGACGCCTTTCTTGAGCGGTTGGCGGGCAACCCGTCCGAGCTGGAGACGGTGGCTGGTCTGATGGTGGACGGCGGATTCGCGCGCTCGGTTCCCTTGGCCGGGTCGGTTGCGGGGCCGGGTACGGCACCGGTGGAAGGGTGACGGCGCGATGGTGACGTTTGCACAGGCGCAGGAGCGCGCCGAGGAGTGGATCAACGGGGACGTGCCCGCGTATCAGCACCGGGAGGTGCGGGTGCGGGAGTTCGGGCTCGGGTTCGTGGTGTGGGCGGAGGACCGTGCGGCGGGTCCGGTGTCCGGTGGTGGGCGGCAGCGGCTGGTCATCGCGCGGGACAGCGGGGAGGTGACGCTGTGGCCGGGGTTGCCGGTGGGTGAGGTGATCCGGCGGTACGAGGAGGAGTACGGGGCGGCCGTGGCGCCGGTGGCGGAGGTTTCGGTGCCGACGCCGCGGATCGACGCGGAGCAGACCTCGTTCATGCTGAGTCCGCCGGAGTGGTTGCAGGAGGCGGCGGACCGGGCGGGGATTCCGCCGGCGCCGATGGCTTCCTCGGCTCCGGCTCCGGCTGCGGCTGCGCGGGATTCGGCTGCCTCGGGTGCCTCGGGTCCTTCGGGTGCGCAGGCTTCTTCCGCCTCGGGTTCGCAGGTTTCCTCGGCTCCGTCGGCCCCGGCTTCGTCGGCTTCTTCGGATCCGGTCGCGGCTCCTGCGGCTGCCGTCGCGGGGGCTGCGGACGCCGAGCGGGCCGAGGCCGTGGCGGCTTCGTCCCCGGCGTCGCCCCCGGCTCCGGCGCCCGCGCCCGTGCCGGCGCCGGTCGACGCGGTGCCGTTGCGGCGTGGCGGTGAGGTGCCGTACGAGCCGACCGCCAACGACGGGGTTCCGGCCGGGTCCACGCCGTGGGCGGGGACCGATGTGAACTCCGGTGCGGACGACGCGTCCGTGCCGCTGCCCGCGACCGTGTTCGCGCCGGCGCTGTCCGGGTCGGACGTGGAGGACGCGCCGTCGGCCGGGGCCGCCCCGGAGGCGAAGACCACCCTGATGGCGGGGGGCAGCCAGCTGCCGGCGACGGCGATCGCGCCCGCCGTCGTGGCGGGACCGGCGGACATCGCCGACGCTCCGACGAGCAAGGCCCGGGTTTCCCGGCCGGGTGCGGCGGGCGCGGGCGCCGGCGCGTCCGGCAGGCCGCCGGTGGTGCCGCCGGGTCCGCCCGGTGCCCCCGGTGCGCCGGGTGTGCCGACGCCGCCCGGGCCCCCTGGTGGCGGGCTGGACCATGCGGCGACGATGCTGGCGGGTCCGGCCGTCGTGCAGCCTCCCCGCCCGCCGGGCGCTCCCGGTGCGCCGACGCCTCCTGGTCCGCCCGGTGCTCCGGGGGCTCCTGGTGGCGGGCTCGATCATGCGGCGACGATGCTGGCGGGTCCGGCCGTCGTGCAGGCTCCCCGCCCGCCGGGCGCGCCGGGTGCGCCCGGTGTTCCCGCGCCTCCCGGCCCGCCCGGGGCTCCCGGCGGCGGGGCGCACCATGCCGCGACGATGCTGGCCGGTCCCGGCGTACCGCAGCCGCCCGGGCCGCCCGGTGCGCCTGGTGCGCCGACGCCTCCTGGTCCGCCCGGTGCTCCGGGGGCTCCTGGTGGCGGGCTCGATCATGCGGCGACGATGCTGGCGGGTCCCGCCGTCATCCAGCCTCCCGGCCCGCCCGGTGCTCCGGGTGGCGGGGCGCATCACGCCGCGACGATGCTGGCCGGTCCCGGCGTACCGCAGCCGCCCGGGCCGCCCGGTGCGCCCGGTGCTCCCGGTCCGGCGCCGCAGGCTCCCGGGCCTGGTCCCGGTCCCGCGGCGCAGCCCGCCGCGCCCGGTGGTGCGCCCACGGTCGGCCCCGGCTACCAGGCCGTACTGCGTTACCGGGGGCCGGACGGCTCCGAGCAGCAGCTCATCCGCCGTTCGGCGCCCGGTACCCCGCACCCGGAGTGGCAGATCCTGTACGAGCTGCGGTCCATGAACGTGCCGCCGCAGCAGGTGCTGGAGCTGCACACCGAGCTGGAGTCGTGTGAGCTGCCCGGCGGTTACTGCGCCCGGATGATCCGGGAGACCTGGCCGCAGGTCCGGATCACCAGCGTGGCCCCGTACGGCAAGGACCACGCGGGCCGTCAGCAGGGGATGCGGCATCTGCTGACCCACCAGGGTGAGCTGCACCAGGTGGCGGACGGTCCGGCGCGCCCCGCGCCGGTACGGGCGCCGCTGCCGCAGGTGCCGTTGCAGCCGGCGATCGCGCTGGAGGCGATCGGCCAGGAGCTGGTGGCGGCGTTCGGTCCGCAGGGCGTGTTCCGTTTCGAGCAGCGGGCCGTGTCGCGTCAGGGTGTGCCGGAGATCGTGGCGCAGACGCTGGTGTGGGCGGGTCTGCCGGCGGACTTCGGGCCGTTCTTCTGGGCGCAGGCGATGCCGGGTGCGCCGGTGCCGACGCTGGCCGAGCTGGCCGCGCAGCGGCAGGTGCAGGCGGCGTCGGACGCGGGTTCGTACCTGGTGGTCGGCAGTGACTTCGGCAAGGCGCTGTGTGTGCAGTACGGGACGGCGCACATAGTGGCGGTGCCGGTGGAGGCCGGGCCGGGTGGTGCGCCGGTGCCGCCGCAGTTCGTGAATTCGAGCCTGCCGCAGTTCGCGCGGTCGCTGGCGATGCTGGGGCAGATGTGGCGGTTGCGGCAGCATCTGACGCCTGAGCAGGCGGGGCGCTGGACCGTCGATTTCCAGGCGAATCTGGCGGGCTTGGACAGTGCGGCGCTGGCTTCGCCGGAGAACTGGTGGTCGGTGTTGCTGGAGCAGATGTGGGACGGTCTGCTCTGATCGTGTCTGATCGTGCGGCGAGCGCCTGTTGATCGGGTGATCGCTTGAATGGCCGGGTCGGGATCCCTCGTTTGGGGTCACGGCCCGGCCATTCCGGCTTCTGGGAGCAAATGACGCATCCTTGACGGGAATCCCCGCGAGAGAGGCGCTTCCAGGATGAGTGCACCCATGTCACCTCACGGTCAGGGTCTCGCGGTCGTGCGCGGCCGCGGATACCGGATGGAGCAGGTGGACCGGTATCTCGCGCGACTGTCGGACAGTCGGGACGAGGCCTGGGAGCGGGTGGCGCGGCTGACGGTCCTGGCGAAGCGGATGGAGGCGGAGGCGGGGCGGCTGCGCGAGGCGGTGTCCGCGTTGGCTCCGCAGACGTACGAGGACTTGAGCGAGCGCGCCCGTCGGATCCTGCTGCTGGCGCAGGAGGAGGCGGAGGCGGTACGGGCGGACGCGCGGGCGGACGTACTGGCCATCCAGGGTGCGGCCGAGGCGCACGCGGACCGGGTGGCCGAGCTGGCGCGGCACGACGCGGAGGCGGTGCGCGAGCAGACCGAGGTGCGGGCGCGGCAGTTGCTGCTGCGGGCGCAGCGGGAGGCGGACGGGGTGCGGGCGGAGGCGAGGGACGCGGCGGCGGCGTGGCGGGCGGAGGGGCAGGCGGCGTTGACGCAGATGCGGCGGGAGTCGGAGGCGTTGCTGGCGGAGCGGGAGCAGGAGCGGGTGGAGCGGCGGGACGCGGCGGAGCGGGAGCTGGCGGGGCGGGAGGAGGAGTTGGAGGCGCGGGAGCTGGAGCTGGAGCGGTACGGGGAGTCGCGGCTGGCGGAGGCGCGGCGGGGGTTCGCGGAGGCGGAGGAGGCGGCGCGGCACGGGCAGGAGGACGCGGAGGCGCGGGGCGCGGAGCTGGTGGCGCGGGCGCGGGTGCGGGAGGAGCGGGTGGGGCGTGAGACGGAGCGGATCCTGCGGGAGCATGCGGAGTCGCAGGAGGAGATGCGGGCGCACATGAACCATGTGCGGGCTAGCCTGGCGGCGTTGACGGGGCGGGCCGCTGCCGAGGGCTGACGCCGGGTCTTTACGTGGGCCCTTGCCCTGGCCGGGCGGGTGGTGGTGGGCCGTCCCCTGCGGGGCGGGGCCGGGCGTGCCGGTGCCCGGGGCGGGGGTGGGCCGGGGCCGGGGGTGGGGTGGGGCTCCCCACGCGGCGGAGCCGCATATCCGGTTCGCCGGGAAGGGGCGGGGTGGGGAAAGGCTCCGCGCAGCGGCGCTGGTCCGGTCGCCGGGCTGGGGGGCCTGTTACGGGAGTTGGGTGAGGAAGGTCGCGATCAGGGGGGTGATCGTGGGGAGGTGGGTTTCCAGGGCGAAGTGGCCCGCGTCCTCGACGATGTGGACCTCGGCGTCGGGCGCGTCCCGCAGGTACGCCTTCGCGCCCGCCGGGGTGAAGAAGGGGTCGCCCGCGCCCCAGACGACCAGGACCGGGATGTCCGCCGCGCGCAGCCACGCCTGCCAGGCCGGGTAGTGGGCGAGGTTCGAGGCGTAGTCGAAGGCCAGGTCGGCCTGTGCGTCGGCGCGCCCGGGCAGGCCGAGGTAGTGGAGGTCCAGGGTCCAGTTGTCGGGGGAGATCAGGGCGGTGTCCGCGACGCCCGTCTCGTACTGGAAGCGGGTGCCCTCCTCGGTGAACAGGGCGCGGATGCGGGCCTCGTTGCCGGGGATTTCGCGGCGCAGACTCATGAACTCCCGGGCCGCCTCCGACAGGCCCTCCTCGTACGCGTTGCCGTTCTGCACGATCAGGCCGGTCACCCGCTGCGGCCGCCGGGCGGCGATCCGCAGGCCGACCGGGGTGCCGAAGTCGAAGACGTACAGCGCGAAGCGGTCCAGGCCGAGCGCGTCGGTGAAACCCTCCACGATGTCCGCGAGCCGGTCGAAGGTGTACGTGAAGCCCTGCGGCGTCTGGGTCCGGCCGAAGCCGGGGTAGTCCGGGGCGATCAGCCGGAAGGGCGTGTCGCCGAGTGCGTCCATCAGGCGGGCGAACTGGTGGGAGGAGGTCGGGAAGCCGTGCAGGAGCAGCAGGACGGGGGCGTCGGCGGGGCCGCTCTCGCGGTAGGCGACGCGGACGCCGTCCACCTCGACGGTGCGGTGCCGGACGGTCGGAAGGGCGCGGCGGGCGGTCATCACATGCCTCCTGTGGCTTCGGTGGCATTAGTTTTGCTGGAGATGGGAAATGGGTCAAGTGGTGCAGGTAGCATTAGTTTCGTGACAGTGATCTTTCCGCTTGTTGGTGAGCCCCTGGCCCTGGACCTGCTCAATACGCGACCTGCGGGCGTCGGCGATCTCATCGCCGATCCGGCGGGGCTGGCGGCGTGGCTGGCCGCCCAGGCGGGCCGGGTGACCCCCTTGCCCGCGGTGGGCGCGGCGGAGGTGGCCGCCGTGCATGCCGTACGGGAAGCGGCGGGGCCGGCGCTCGCGGCGGTCCGGCGCGGTGCGCGGCCCCCGGCCGGGGCGCTGCGCGCGCTGAACGAGGCGCTGGCGGCCGCGCCCGTCCACCGGGAGCTCGCCTGGACCGCCGAATCCGGCCTGGCCGTGGCCTCGCGCCGGGCGGCCGCGCCGCCCCGGCGGCTCGCCGCCGAGCTGGCCGAGGCGGTGGCGGACCTGCTGGCCGATCCCCGGGTGGGGGAGGTACGGGAGTGCGAGGGGGCGGACTGCGTCCTGCTGTTCCTCCCGGCGCACCCCCGGCGCCGCTGGTGCGTGGCGTCGGCCTGCGGCAACCGGGCGCGGGTGGCCCGCTATTACGCCCGCCACGCGAAGGGCGCCGAGACCGCTTAGCTCGCGCTGTCCCGGTCGGCGGCCGGCGGGGCCGGGGCGGGGATCTTGGGGGCGGTCGGTTCGTAGTGGTACGGGTCGCTGCGCAGGCCGCGGGAGGTGACCACCACCGTGAACGGGCCCGCCGCTCCCTGCGGGAGGGTCCCGGTCAGGGACCCGGTCAGGGGGTCGGAGGTGGTCGCCACCGCGGTGTCGTCCACCGTGACCCGCGCCGGGGTCCCGGAGGGGTCCGGGGTGAAGCCGCCGCCGGCCACCGTCAGGGTCGCGCCCGACACCGTCACGTGCGTGATCACCGGGTTGGCGCGGGTGGCCATCTTGTTCACCAGGTACGCCCCCGCCGGAGCGCCCGTCAGGGCCCAGATCTCCTCGGGCAGCTTCGGCAGGCCCGCGCCCACGTCGGAGAGGAAGAACAGCACGACGTAGAGCATCGTGACCGCGCTGAGGGCGACGTACTGGAGGTCGACGAGGTCGGTGCGCCCGGCGTCGTTCGCGATCAGCTCCCGCAGCGGCCGCCGGCCGTCCGCGGTGGGCCGGGGAGCGGGCTTGGCCATCGTGCCGTTCTCGACGCGGATCCCGACGACGGCCTTGGCGGCGATCAGCGCCACGTACGGGCCCCCGAGTAGCGGCAGGTACACCGTCGTCAGCGAGGAGAGCGGGCCGTGCTCCCCCCGGAACCAGCCGGCGCCGCCGCCGGCCGTGAGCCCGTACGCGAGGATCGCGAGCAGCAGCCAGACGAGGATCACCGTCCAGGCCAGGGCCACGGTGGTGGAGGTGGACAGCCGGCCGTCGCGGCCGGTGACGAATCCCGGGGCGCGGCGCAGGCGCAGGCCGATCGGAACGGCCACGGCGGCCAGCAGCGCGAGTGCGAAGAGTGTGAAGAGTGCGGAAGCCATGTCGTCCCCCCGGATCAGGTCTCTGCAGAGACATACCCCCTCGCCCGGTCCATGACAACCCGAGGCCCGGGGCCGGCCGTCCCGAGGCTCCGCCCGGTTACTCCTCGCGCTGCTCGGGCAGGACCGGGAACCGCCTCGGCGCCACCAACAGGAGGGCCAGCAGCGCCAGTACGGCGGCGGCCGTCGCGCCGAGGAAGGTGTGGTCCACGGCGGCGGCCACGGCCTCGCGCAGATAGTCGGCGGCGGCCGCGGGCAGCGAGCCGGGGTCGTCCAGGGCCTTGGTCACGTCGTCCAGCTTGTCGGGGAGCCCGGGCATGGGCGCGTCCGCGAGGCGTGCGGCGATGGTCGCGTTGGCGACGGCCCCGAGCAGGGCTGCCCCCACGCTCTGGCCGACCTGCCGGGAGAACAGGATGGAGGCGGTCGCCGTCCCGCGTTCCGCCCAGCCCACCGTGGACTGGACCCCGATGATCAGCGGGAGCTGGCACAGCCCCAGCGCGCCGCCCAGCAGCAGCATGATGAGGGCGGGCTGCCAGGGTTCGGCGTGCGGGGGCAGCAGGGTGAAGGAGAACAGGATCACGGCGGCGAGGGAGCTGCCGACGACGGCGGTGTTGCGGAAGCCGATGCGCCGGTAGACGTGCTGGCTCAGGGCGGCGGAGATGGGCCAGCTCAGGGTCATGGTGGACATGACGAACCCGGCGGCGGTCGGGCTGAGGCCGAGTACGGACTGGGCGTAGGTCGGGACGAACAGCATCGGGGCGACCATCAGCAGGCCGAGCGCCCCCAGGGCCAGGTTGACGGCGGCGATGGTGCGCCGGCGCCACACCCATCCCGGCAGGATCGGTTCCTCGGTCCGGCGTTCCACCCAGAACACCACCGCGGCCAGGACGGCGCTCGCGCCCAGCAGTCCGAGCGAGGGCGCGGACAGCCAGGGCCAGGCGACCCCGCCCTGCACCAGGGCGAACAGCAGCAGGCCGCCGCAGGCGAAGATGCCGAGGGCCCCGGCCCAGTCGATGGGGCCCCGGCGCGCGGGGGAGCGTACGGGCTCGACCAGGTGGCGGGCGATCATCCACAGGGCCGCTCCGGCCAGCGGCAGGTTGAGCAGGAAGATCCAGCGCCAGTTCGCGTACGAGGCGAGCAGTCCGCCGATGCCCGGGCCCGCGACGGCGGCGGTGGCCCAGACGGCGGACATCCGGGCCTGGATCCTGGGCCGGTCCTTCAGCGGGTACAGGTCGGCGGCCAGGGTCTGCACGGTGCCCTGGAGGGCGCCGCCGCCCAGCCCCTGGACGATCCGGAAGGCGATGAGCGCGGCCATGTTCCAGGCGGACGCGCACAGCAGGGAGCCGACGAGGAACAGGGCGATGCCGAAGAGCAGTACGGGCTTGCGGCCGAAGGTGTCGGACAGCTTCCCGTAGACGGGGAGGGTGACGGTGACGGCGAGGAGGTACCCGGAGAAGAGCCAGGAGAAGACGGAGAAGCCGCCGAGGTCGCCGACGATCTGGGGTACGACGGTGGAGACGATGCTGGTGTCGAGGGCGACGAGGGCCATGCCGAGCATCAGGGACAGGACCACCGGCGTGGGCGGCCGCCCGGGCGGGGACCCGGCAGCCGCGGTGTCGCCGGCCGCGGCCGTCCCGCCGTCGGCCGACACCGCGGGCCCGGGTATGTGGTCGGCGCTCTCCTCTGTCCCCTCTGTCCCCACCGAAGTCCTTTCATCGTGCACGCATATGCCGGGGAACACCTTCTCATCCGGGGCGTACGGGCGGTATCCCCCAGGGCGGATCGCCCAAAGGGTGGACGGCCCCTAAGGGTTGCTCCTCACAAAGAGCCATGGCTGTCTCGTCCCGGCGGAGGAGGTGCGGCGGCCCCGCACGTCTTTAACTGATGCATAGGCGGGGGGCGGGAGCTCGGGGGTGGGGTTAACCCCAGGGTGGATACGGCGATGAGCACCAGCGCGCCGGACACCTCCCGCGCACCAGACTTTCCATCCACAGCGGCGACACACGTGCGTACGCATCGAACGAGGAGAAGCACCGTGACAACGGCTATGACCGAAACCAGGCACGGGGGTACTGGGGGCCATGCAGCCGTCGCGGCCCGGGCGCGGAAGGTCGTCAAGGCCTACGGCTCCGGTGAGACGCGCGTCGTCGCCCTCGACGACGTGGACGTGGACATCATGCGCGGCCAGTTCACCGCGATCATGGGCCCGTCCGGCTCCGGCAAGTCCACGCTGATGCACTGCCTCGCCGGTCTCGACACCGTCACCAGCGGCCAGATCCACCTCGACGACACCGAGATCACCGGGCTGAAGGACAAGAAGCTCACCCAGCTGCGGCGCGACCGGATCGGCTTCATCTTCCAGGCGTTCAACCTGCTGCCCACGCTGAACGCCCTGGAGAACATCACGCTCCCCATGGACATAGCGGGCCGCAAGCCCGACGCGGAGTGGCTGAACCGGGTCGTCGAGACGGTCGGCCTCGCGGGCCGCCTCAAGCACCGCCCGACCGAGCTCTCCGGCGGCCAGCAGCAGCGCGTGGCGGTCGCCCGCGCCCTCGCCGCCCGCCCGCAGATCATCTTCGGGGACGAGCCGACCGGAAACCTGGACTCCCGGGCCGGCGCGGAGGTCCTCGGCTTCCTGCGCCGCTCGGTGGACGAGCTCGGCCAGACCATCGTCATGGTCACGCACGACCCGGTCGCCGCCTCGTACGCGGACCGCGTCATCTTCCTCGCCGACGGCCGGATCGTGGACGAGATGTACGGTCCCACCGCGGACCAGGTCCTCGACCGGATGAAGGACTTCGACGCGCGCGGACGGACCTCATGAGCAACACCGTCCTGAAGACCTCGCGGCGCAACTTCATCGCGCACAAGGGCCGCATGGCGCTGTCCGCCGTCGCCGTCATGCTCTCCGTCGCCTTCGTCTGCGGCACCCTGGTGTTCACCGACACCATGAACACCACCTTCGAGAAGCTGTTCGCGGTCACCGGCTCCGATGTCACGGTCTCCCCGAAGACGGCCGAGGACGGCGACGAGAACCCGAACCGCGGCAAGCCCGAGACGCTGCCCGGCTCGGTCGTCGAGCAGGTCAAGAAGGCCGAGGGGGTGCGGTCCGCCGAGGGCGGCGTCGTCTCGATGTCCGTCACGGTCGTCAACTCCAAGAACGAGAACATGGGCTCGACCACCGGCGCCCCGACCATCGCCGGCAACTGGAACGACAACGAGCTCAAGTCCATGAAGATCACCTCCGGTCAGGCCCCGCGCGGCCCGACCGAGGTGATGGTCGACGCCGACACCGCGAAGAAGCACCACCTCGGGCTCGGCGACGAGCTGCGCACCATCGCCATCACCGGCGACATCCGCGCCAAGATCAGCGGTATCGCCACCTTCACCGTGACCAACCCGGGTGCGGCCGTCGTCTACTTCGACACCGCCACCGCGCAGCGGCAGCTGCTCGGCGCCCCGGACACCTTCACGCACGTCAGCGTCGTCGCCAAGGACGGGGTGAGCGACGAGCAGCTGAAGCAGCACATCGCCAGCACTCTCGCCGCCGTCGGCGCCGACACCTACAAGCTCCAGACGGCCAAGGAGGCCGCGGACGCCAACCGCAAGGACGTCGGCTCCTTCCTCGACGTCATGAAGTACGTGATGCTCGGCTTCGCGGGGATCGCCTTCCTCGTCGGCATCTTCCTCATCTTCAACACCTTCTCGATGCTGGTCGCCCAGCGCACCCGTGAGATCGGCCTGATGCGCGCCATCGGCGCGGACAGCGGCCAGGTCCTCAAGTCGGTGGTCCTGGAGGCCTTCCTCCTCGGCGTCGTCGGCTCGCTCCTGGGCGTCGGCGCGGGCGTGGGCCTGGCCATCGGCCTCATGAAGCTCATGGGCCAGATGGGCATGCACCTGTCCACCGACGACCTGACCATCGCCTGGACGACCCCGGTCGTCGGCATCGTCCTCGGCGTCGTCGTCACCGTCGTCTCCGCCTTCGTCCCGGCCCGCCGGGCCGGCAAGGTCTCCCCGATGGCGGCCCTGCGCGAGTCCGGCACCCCCGGTGACAAGAAGGCCGGCGTCATCCGCGCCGTCATCGGCCTGGTCCTGACCGGCATCGGCGGCGCGGCCCTGTTCCTCGCCGCGTCCGCCGAGAAGGCCGCCGCCGGTTCGCTGTGGCTGGGCCTGGGCGTGGTCCTCACCCTCATCGGCTTCATCGTGATCGGCCCGCTGCTCGCCGGTGTCGTCGTCCGCCTCCTGTCCGGCGCGGTGCTGCGGCCCTTCGGGTCCGTCGGCCGGCTCGCCGAGCGCAACGCGCTGCGCAACCCGCGCCGTACCGGCGCCACCGCGGCCGCGCTGATGATCGGCCTGGCGCTGGTCGCCTGCCTGTCGGTGGTCGGCTCCTCGATGGTGGCCTCGGCCACCGACGAGCTCGACAAGTCGGTGGGCGCGGACTACATCGTCCAGTCGCAGACCGGGCAGCCGGTCATGCCGCAGGCCGAGCAGGCGATGCGCCAGACCAAGGGCCTCGACCACGTCACCGCCTACCGGGAGGTGGAGGCCGAGGTCACCGCTCCCGACGGCTCCGTCGAGGACGGCGGGCTGAGCGTCACCGACCCCACCTACGCCCAGGACGTCCGGCGCAAGATGATCGCCGGCGAGCACGCGGCGGCGTACGGGAACGGCGCGATGTCGGTCGGCTCGATCTACGCCGACGCGCACCACATCAAGGTCGGCGACGAGATGACGGTCGCGTTCACCGGCGGCCGGACCACCAAGCTGAAGGTCGCCGCGATCACCTCCGACGAGGGCAACCTCGACAAGGGCGTGATGTACGTCAGCACCGCGACCGCCGAGCAGTTCGTGCCGGCCGACCGGATGCCGCGGCCGTTCATGCTGCTGGCCACGGCCGCCGAGGGCCAGAGCGACGCCGCGTACACGGCCGTCAAGGCGGCGCTGGCGGAGTACCCGCAGTACAAGGTGCTCAACCAGGCCGACTACAAGCAGGCCCTGAAGGACCAGGTCGGCCAGTTGCTGAACATGGTCTACGGGCTCCTCGCCCTCGCGATCATCGTCGCGGTGCTGGGTGTCGTGAACACCCTGGCCCTCTCGGTGGTCGAGCGGACCCGCGAGATCGGCCTGATGCGCGCCATCGGCCTCTCCCGCCGCCAGCTGCGCCGCATGATCCGCCTGGAGTCGGTGGTCATCGCCCTCTTCGGCGCCCTCCTCGGCCTCGGCCTGGGCATGGGCTGGGGCGCGACGGCGCAGCAGCTACTGGCGCTGGAGGGCCTGAAGGTCCTGGAGATCCCGTGGTCGACGATCATCGGGGTGTTCGTCGGATCGGCCTTCGTGGGCCTGTTCGCCGCGCTGGTCCCGGCGTTCCGGGCGGGCCGGATGAACGTCCTGAACGCGATCGCGAGCGAGTAGCTCCGCCGGTCGTACGGGGGACCGTACGGGGGTACGCGTCGGCCCCGGCCGCCCATTCGGGTGGCCGGGGCCGACGTCGTGTCCGGGCGCCGCCGGGGCTCTGGCAACGCGCACCGGGGCGTCGCCCGGTTACTCGCCAGGTTCGTGTCACCCTTCGTGTCACCCTGGCAGGGCGGGCCCGGTGTGGGCCTGGGGCGTCACCCCCACGGGTGACCCGAATCCCACGCGCGGGTGACGGGCCCGCGTCGTAGGGTGGGAAGCCCCGGCCCGCGAGCGTGTCGGGCCCTTCGCGTTGCCCCCTCACCGGACGGAAGCCCCCTTCATGAGCCTGCACGGATTGCTCGACGCCGTCACCCGGGACCCCGCCCTCGCCGAGGCGGTCACCGCGGCCGGGGACGGCAACCGCATGCACGTGGACCTCGTCGGCCCGCCCGCGGCGCGGCCCTTCGTGATCGCCGCGCTGGCCCGGCGCACCGAGCGGACCGTGCTCGCGGTGACCGCGACCGGGCGGGAGGCCGAGGACCTGGCCGCGGCCCTGCGCTCCCTGCTCCCCCCGGACGAGGTGGCCGAGTACCCCTCCTGGGAGACGCTGCCGCACGAGCGGCTCTCGCCGCGCAGCGACACCGTGGGCCGGCGGATCGCCGTCCTGCGCCGGCTGACGCACCCGAGCAAGGACGATCCCGCCGCCGGGCCGGTGTCCGTCGTGGTCGCGCCGATCCGGTCGGTGCTCCAGCCGCAGGTCAAGGGGCTGGGGGAGCTCGTACCGGTGAGTCTGCGGCAGGGGGAGAGCGCCGATCTGGGCGAGGTGACCCAGGCGCTGGCGGCCGCCGCGTACGCACGCGTCGAGCTCGTCGAGAAGCGCGGGGAGTTCGCCGTGCGCGGCGGCATCCTCGACGTGTTCCCGCCCACCGAGGAGCACCCGCTGCGCGTGGAGTTCTGGGGCGACGACGTCGAGGAGATCCGCTACTTCAAGGTCGCCGACCAGCGGTCCCTGGAGGTCGCCGAGCACGGGCTGTGGGCCCCGCCCTGCCGGGAACTGCTGCTGACCGACGAGGTGCGGGAGCGGGCCGCGGCCCTCGCCGAGGAGCACCCCGAGCTCGGCGAGCTGCTGAACAAGATCGCCGAGGGGATCGCCGTCGAGGGCATGGAGTCCCTCGCCCCGGTCCTCGTCGACGACATGGAACTGCTGATCGACGTGCTCCCGGCCGGGTCCATGGCCGTCGTCTGCGACCCCGAGCGGGTACGGACCCGGGCCGCCGACCTCGTCGCCACCAGCCAGGAGTTCCTGATGGCCTCCTGGGCGGCCACCGCCGGCGGCGGAGAGGCCCCCATCGACGTCGGCGCGGCCTCGCTGCGCGGCATCGCGGACGTCCGCGAGCACGCCCGCGAGCTGAACATGATGTGGTGGTCGGTCTCCCCCTTCGCCGCCGACGAGGCGGACCTGGCCGGCGGGGATACCCTCAGGCTCGGCATGCACGCCCCCGAGGCCTACCGGGGCGACACCGCCCGCGCGCTGGCCGACACCAAGGGCTGGATCGCCGACGGCTGGCACACCGTCTACCTCACCGAGGGCCACGGCCCGGCCGCCCGTACCGTCGAGGTGCTCGGCGGCGAGGGCATCCCGGCCCGGCTGGAGGCCGAGCTCCGCGCCCTGGAGCCGTCGATCGTCCACGTCGCCTGCGGCTCGATCGACAACGGGTTCATCGATGAGGCCCTCAAGATCGCCGTCCTCACCGAGACCGATCTGACCGGCCAGCGCACCGCCACCAAGGACCTCGGCCGGATGCCGACCCGGCGCCGCAAGACGATCGACCCGCTGACCCTGGAGGCCGGCGACTACATCGTCCACGAGCAGCACGGCGTCGGCCGCTACGTCGAGATGGTGCAGCGCACGGTCCAGGGCGCCACCCGCGAGTACCTCCTCGTCGAGTACGCCCCCGCCAAGCGCGGCCAGCCCGGCGACCGCCTCTACATCCCCACCGACCAGCTGGAGCAGGTCACCAAGTACGTCGGCGGCGAGGCCCCGACCCTGCACCGGCTCGGCGGCGCCGACTGGACCAAGACGAAGGCGCGCGCGAAGAAGGCGGTCAAGGAGATCGCCGCCGACCTCATCAAGCTCTACAGCGCGCGCATGGCGGCCCCCGGCCACACCTTCGGCCCCGACACGCCCTGGCAGCGCGAACTGGAGGACGCCTTCCCGTACGCGGAGACGCCCGACCAGCTCACCACCATCGCCGAGGTCAAGGAGGACATGGAGAAGTCCGTCCCCATGGACCGCCTGATCTGCGGCGACGTCGGCTACGGCAAAACCGAGATCGCTGTGAGAGCGGCCTTCAAGGCCGTCCAGGACGGAAAGCAGGTCGCCGTCCTCGTGCCGACCACACTGCTGGTGCAGCAGCACTTCGGGACCTTCTCCGAGCGCTACAGCCAGTTCCCGGTCAACGTGAGGGCGCTGTCCCGCTTCCAGGGCGAGAGCGAGTCGAAGGCCACCCTGGAGGGGCTGCGCGAGGGCTCGGTGGACGTGGTCATCGGCACCCACCGGCTGTTCTCGCAGGAGACCAAGTTCAAGGACCTGGGCCTGGTCATCGTCGACGAGGAGCAGCGCTTCGGCGTCGAGCACAAGGAGCAGCTGAAGAAGCTCCGCGCCAACGTGGACGTGCTGACCATGTCCGCGACGCCGATCCCGCGCACCCTGGAGATGGCGGTGACCGGCATCCGCGAGATGTCGACCATCACCACCCCGCCGGAGGAGCGGCACCCGGTGCTCACCTTCGTCGGCCCCTACGAGGAGAAGCAGATCGGCGCGGCCATCCGCCGCGAGCTGCTGCGCGAGGGCCAGTGCTTCTACATCCACAACCGGGTCGAGTCCATCGACCGGGCGGCCGCCAAGCTGCGTGAGATCGTCCCCGAGGCGCGGATCGCGACGGCGCACGGCCAGATGTCGGAACAGGCCCTGGAACAGGTCGTCGTGGACTTCTGGGAGAAGAAGTTCGACGTGCTCGTCTCGACCACGATCGTCGAGTCCGGCATCGACATCTCCAACGCCAACACCCTCATCGTGGAGCGCGGCGACAACTTCGGCCTCTCCCAGCTCCACCAGCTGCGCGGCCGGGTGGGCCGAAGCCGCGAGCGCGGGTACGCGTACTTCCTCTACCCGCAGGAGAAGCCGCTGACCGAGACGGCGCACGAGCGGCTCGCGACGATCGCCCAGCACACCGAGATGGGCGCCGGCATGTACGTGGCGATGAAGGACCTGGAGATCCGCGGCGCGGGCAATCTGCTCGGCGGCGAGCAGTCCGGGCACATCGCGGGCGTCGGCTTCGACCTCTACATCCGCATGGTCGGCGAGGCCGTGGCCGACTACCGGGCCGCAGTCGAGGGCGGGGTGGAGGAGGAGCCGCCGCTGGAGGTCAAGATCGAGCTGCCGGTCGACGCGCACGTCCCGCACGACTACGCGCCCGGCGAGCGGCTGCGCCTCCAGGCGTACCGGTCCATCGCCTCGGCGAACTCGGAAGCGGACATCAAGGCCGTGCGGGAGGAACTCACCGACCGCTACGGCAAGCTGCCGGAGCCGGTGGAGAACCTGCTGCTGGTGGCGGGGCTGCGGATGCTGGCCCGGGCCTGCGGGGTCGGTGACATCACCCTCCAGGGCCCCAACATCCGCTTCGGGCCGGTGGAGTTGCGCGAATCGCAGGAGCTGCGGCTCAAGCGGCTCTACCCGGGGGCGGTGCTCAAGCCGGCCACCTCGCAGGTGCTGATCCCGCGGCCGAAGGCGGGGAAGATCGGCGGGAAGCCGCTGGTCGGACGGGAGCTGCTGGGCTGGACCGGGGAGTTCCTCACCACGATCCTCGGCTCCTGACAGCCGTGGAGGCCGGGACCCCTAGGGGGTCCCGGCTCCCGGTCTCCACGGGACGAGCGGGGCGAAGCCGCCGGCTCAGGCGGCCTGGCCCGTACCGCCCGAGCCCAGCTTGCCCATGTCGAGGACGTCGGAGTCCTTCGGTGAGGCCGTGTCGACCGGCTCGTTGAACCGGGAGAACAGCGCCTCGCCGGTGGAGTCCCCGCTGATGGCGGACTTCAGGATGTACGGGGTGCCCTGGGTGGCCACGTAGTCGGTCTGCGTCCCCTCCTTGGCCGGACTGGTGACCGCGAGCGCCGGCTTGCCGTCGACGGTCGCCGTCTCGCCCTTGCGGGCGAGCGGGTTGGCCCTGCCGAAGTCGCCGGTCAGCTTGTCCAGGTCGCAGGTGCCGGTCATCTCCGAGGCCCGCGGATCCGAGGCGGCCAGCTTCACCCAGCGGTTGGCGAGGGTCGCCACCATCTGGTCCGTCTGCTTCTTCGGCGTTTTCTTGAGCTTGGCCGCGCCCCGCCAGTAGGCCTCGTCGCCCCTGAAGTGGACGAGCTCGGAGGACTTGATGATGTCCAGCCTGCCCATGCCGTCGAGGCGGATCGCGCCGTTGCAGTTGCCGTCCTTGTCGAGGGCGAGGTCGATGCCCATCGGCTTGCCCTCGAACTGCACCTTGGCGACGACACGGGCCGACTCGGCCTTGCGGGTGGCCTCGTAGGCCTGGGTCAGGATCTCGGCCCCGGAGAGGTCGGTGAGCGCGCCGGACCCCTTCGCGGAGGCGGAAGCGGAGCCCGAGGGCGTCGGGGACGGGGCGCCCGCCGAGGCCCGGGCCGCCGTGCCGATGTCGGCGGCCTTGTCGCCGCCGCCGGCGGGCAGGCACGCGGTCAGCCCGAGCAGGGCGGTGGCGCCTATCGCGGCGGAGGCGAGCGTACGGCTGCGCATGTGAAGTTCCCCCCTGGAAGGACCGTTTGCCGTTCGAGCCTAGCCGCCGGCACCGACAGCCCGGAGTCAGAGGCTGCCGAAGTCCAGGACGTCCCCGGGCGGGGCCTTCGCGTCGACCGGCTTGTTGAAGCCGGAGTAGGAGAAGTCGCCGCTTTCCTCGCCGGTCTGGACGAGCCTGAGGATGTACGGGGTGCCGTGGGTGGCGACGTAGAACTCCTGGGTGCCGTCCTCGTACGGAACGCTCACGGTGAGCGCCTCCTGGCCACCCTCCTCGACGACCTTCCCCTTCTTCGCGCCCTCGGCCTGGCCGGAGCCGCCGAGCAGCTCGTCCAGGTCGCACAGCGGGGTCAGCTCCTTGAACAGCGGATCGGTGCCGCTGAACTTCACCCAGCGGTCGGCCATCAGGTCCACCGTCGCGTCGGCCTGCTCCTTCGGCACGTGCTTGAGCTGCGCCCGGGTGAAGCCCTCGTCGGCCTTGAGGAAGACGTCCTTCGCGTTGCGGATCAACTCGAAGGAGCCCTGGCCCTTCACCGTCGCGGTGCCCTTGCAGTCGCCGGACCTGCTCACCTGGATGTCCATCCAGACCGATGTGCCCTTGGCCTGGGCCGTGCCCTTCATGGTGAGCGAGGTGGCCGCGCGCGTGGCGGCCAGGGACTTCTCGGCGACCTGTTCGCCGGACTGGCCGGGGAAGGGGTCGTCGTCGCCCGCCGGGGTGAAGCCGGTGAGGGCGGCCAGGCCGAGGGCGGCCGCGGCGGCGGCCGCCCCCGTCCTCCTCGTTCTGGTGGTACGCATCAGGAACTCTTCTTCCAGACCTCGCAGCCCGTGGTCTTGAAGTAGGCGTCCTTGGCGCCGATCGTCACGACCGCCGAGCCCTCGGGGTTCTCGTTGGCGATGAGCGAGTCGGGCTCGTGGCTGGCGGACTTGTCGCGCTCCCAGTAGCAGTTGTTGTCACCGCCGTCGAGGGGGCCCTCGGACTTGTAGGTGCCCGGCGCGATGTCGGTGCCGACCTTGAACATGCCGCCGTCGCCGGAGAACTCGGTCTTCGGGGAGCCGCCGGTGGCCTTGGGGTCCACGGCCTCCCAGCCCTTGCAGTCGCTCGACTTGAAGATCTTGTCGGTGGCCGCGATGGTCACGTAACTCGTGCCGGTCACGTTGTCGTTGGCGATGACCGACTCCAGTTCGCCCGAGGAGTCCTTGGCCCGCTCCCAGTAGCAGTTGTCACCGCTCTTGTTGCCGGTGGTGCGGTAGGTGCCCGGCTGGATGTCGCTGCCGACCTGGAACGTGCCACTGCCCCGCAGGGCGCCCTTGCTGTCATTGTCCGTCTTCTTGCCGTCCGCCGCCTTCTGGCTGCTCTTCGAAGCCGCCGGCTTCTTGGAGCCGGCGTCCTTCTTGCCCTCCGTACCGGTGCACGCGCTGAGGGAGGCGAGCGCGAGGACCACGCCGCATCCGGTGAGCACCGTGTGGAGGGCGGTACGGCTGTTGCGCGAGGTGTGGGACATGAGTGGACTCCTGCCTCGGGTGTGTCTGGGTGGCCCGAACGGCCTTTGTGCTGCTGGGTGTTGATGTGTGCTCGGTGTTGACGAGATCACTACAACAGAGCCTGTGAACCGAGTCAACGCGATTAGTGAAGATTCTTCGATTCACGCTGTGAAGAGGTCTCTGGCGTGCCTGGTATGTGTACGGGCGCTGCTGCCGCCGAACTCGGCGCCCGCCGGGCCTTCGAGCCGCCGACAGCCTGCGCGCCGACGCGTTCGCGCCGCCCGCCGTGGCCGCGGTCGACGCCGTGCTCTGCCGCCCGCCGTCGCCTCCCGCCGCTCCGGCCGCCGCATCCGCGCCGATCTGCTGCGCCGGGGCGCCCTGCGGGCCGTCGTCGCCCTCCCGGCCGGGGCCCCTGACACGCGGCTCGTGACGCGCGTCGGAGGCCGGGCCCGCACGGGCCCGGCCTCCGATGGCGGTCAGTTGAGAGGGTGGTTCAGCCGAGTTTGTCGGCGTCGATGACGTCCTTGCCCGTAGGGGCGTCGGCCTGAACCGGTGTGTTGATCCCGGTGAAGGAGACCTCCGACGGCTCCTTGCCGGTGGTGATCGCCTTGAGCAGGTACGGCTCGCCCTTGGTGGCCACCAGCAGGGTCTCGGTGCCGTCGGTGGTCTTCGTGGTCACGGTGAGGGCTTCCTTGCCGTCGACCGTGGTGACCTTGCCCTTTTCGGCGCCCTTGCTGTCGTCGAACTCCTTGAGCAGCTCGTCCAGGTCGCACAGGGCGGACAGTTCCTTGGACTCCTCGTCCGAGGCCTTCGTCTTCAGCCAGCGCCCGGCCAGCTGCTTGACCGCCTCGTCCGCCTGCGCCTTGGGCAGGTCCTTCGTCTGGGCGCGGTAGAAGGGCTCGTCGGCCTTGATGAACACGAACTGGGCGTTGCGTATCAGCTCGAAGGAGCCGTCCTTGCCGGAGATGGTGCCCTTGCAGTCGCCGGTCTTGCTGACCGCCATGTTCAGCTGGAGCGGCTTGCCCTCGTCCCAGACGCTGCCGCTGACGGTGAGTGAGGAGGCGCCGCGCAGGGCGGTCACGGAGTTGTCGGCCACCTGGGAGCCGGACAGGTCGGGAAACGGGCCGGAGGCGGAACCGAGGCATCCGGTGAGCCCCAGGGTGGCGGCGCAGGCGAGGGCGGCGGTGGCGGTGAGACGGTGAGCGGTACGCATAAGGGGACTTTCTGCTGCGGCGGACGTGGGAACGCTGATCAGATCAGATGTCTGTGAACCGAGTCAACATGAGTCACGAGTAATGGTGAGTTCACGCTGTGAAGCGGCTTCTCGTCTGTGAACGGGTATGCTCCCCGGCATGTCCGACGAGAACGCCCGACACGTCACCGAGGCAGAGGTCACCGCCGCCGAGGTCGCCCGCCTGGCAGGCGTCGGCCGCGCCGCCGTCAGCAACTGGCGGCGCCGGCACGCCGATTTCCCCAAGCCGGTCGGCGGCACGGAGACCAGCCCCTCCTTCGCCCTGGCGGAGGTCGAGCGGTGGCTGCGCGCCCAGGGCAAACTCGCCGAGGTGCCGCTGCGCGAACGCGTCTGGCAGCAGATCGCCGCCCACCCCGGCGGCCCCGTCACCGCACTCGTCAAGGCCGGCTGCGCGCTGCTCGTCGTACGGGACCGGCCCACCGACTGGCTGGAGCTGACCGCCGTCTCCGACGAGCGGTTGGCCGCCCTGCTGCGGCCCGTCCTCGACCAGGTGCTCGGCGCCCGCCTCGGGCCCGGCCACCCGCTGGAGGCCATCCGGCCCGGCCCCACCGCCATGCCGCTGCTGCGGGCCGCCGCCGAACTCGCCGCCGAACTGGGCGCCCGCAAGGCCTTCGAATTCCTGCTGGGCCGTCACCTCGACGCCAACCCCCGTCAGTACACGCTCACCCCCGACGTCCTCGCCCGGCTCATGGCCGCCCTCGCCGGCCCCGGCGTGCGCACCGTGCTCGACCCCGCCTGCGGCACCGGCACCCTGCTGCGCGCCGTACCCGGCGCCACCGTCCTGCACGCCCAGGACTCCTCGCCCGAACTCGCCGCCCTCAGCGCGCTGCGCCTGGCCCTGAACGACTCCGCCCAGGTCCGCGCCGCCGCCGCCGACAGCCTGCGCGCCGACGCCTTCGCGCAGGACACCGTCGACGCCGTGCTCTGCCACCCCCCGTTCAACGAACGCAACTGGGGCCACGAGGAACTGGCCTACGACCCCCGCTGGGAGTACGGCTTCCCGGCCCGCACGGAATCCGAACTCGCCTGGGTCCAGCACGCCCTGGCGCACCTGCGCGAGGGCGGCACCGCCGTCCTGCTGATGCCGCCCGCCGTCGCCTCCCGCCGCTCCGGCCGCCGCATCCGCGCCGACCTGCTGCGCCGGGGCGCCCTGCGGGCCGTCGTCGCCCTCCCGGCCGGGGCCGCGCCGCCGTACGGGATCCCCCTGCACCTGTGGATCCTGCGCAGGCCCGCCCCGCACGCGGTGCCCCCGCAGGGGCTGCTGCTCATCGACAGCGCGGCCGGTAGTGCCAGCGCGGCCGGTAGTGCCAGTGGTGCCAGTGGTGCCAGTGGTGCCGGTGGTGCCGGTGCGGCCGCCGGCGTCGCCTCCGTGGCCGGCGAGGTCGAGGCCGCCTGGGCCGCGTACGACCGCACCGGCTCGGTGGCGGAGGTCCAGGGCGTCAGCCGCGTCGTCCCCGTCATCGAACTGCTCGACGACGACGTGGACCTCACCCCGGCCCGCCATCTGCCGCCCCCGGCCGCGGGCGGCGGACCGGCCGAGCTGAGCTCCGTACGGGAACGGCTCGACGAGACCCTCGGCCGCGCCGCCCGGCTCACCCCGCCGCCCCCCGTCCCGGCCCCCGCGGCCGCGGCCCCGCTGTCGCTGACCACCATCGGCGAACTCGCCCGCGCCGGGGCCCTGGTGCTGCACACGGGCACCGGCAGCGGCGCCGGCGCGGCGCCCGTCCTCACCGCACAGGACGTCTACGCCGGAACTGGCCCCTCCGGCACCCTGGCCGCCACCCCCGACGCCCCGGTGCTCACCGCCCCCGGCGACGTCCTCGTCCCCGTCGTCGGCGGCGCCACCGTCGCCCGCGTCGTGGACGAGGGCACGGCCGACGCGGTCCCCGGCCGGGGCCTGCAACTGCTGCGCCCCGACCCGGCCGCCCTCGACCCGTGGTTCCTGGCCGGATTCCTGCGCGGCACCGCCAACAACCGCCGCGCCAGCAGCCACGCCTCCACCGCCACCCGGCTCGACGTACGCCGCCTCCAACTGCCCCGGCTGCCACTGGCCGAACAGCGGCGCTACGGTGCCCGCTTCCGCGCGCTGGCCGAGTTCGAGGACGCGCTGCGCCTGGCGGGACGCCTCGGCGAACAACTCGTACAGGGCCTGTACGACGGTCTCTCGGACGGCACGGTCACGCCGGACTGAGCGGGGGTGAGGGCGGCGTGCTGCGACCGTACAACGGTTGGGCACATCCCCTCACCAGCGGCCGGAAAGGCTTATACGCTTCGCTCCGCAAGCCTTTCCGCACGCCCGTCAGGAGCAGCGATGCACGGCCCCGGCCTCCCGCCGCCGCAGCACGGTCACCAGCCCAGTTCCGGGGGCGTGGTGGCACTGCGCGTGCTGTTCGCGCTGCTGCCCATCCTGAGCTGTGGCTTCCTGGCCGGGGGCACGCTGCTGCGGCTCGCGCTGGTGACCCGCAAGTCCGTCGACTGGGTGCTGCTGGTGGTCAGCGGCGTCCTGACCGTCCTGTGGGTCGTGATGATCGAGCTGGACCCGACCGCGGACACCAGCGGCTGGCAGAGCAACGTCGGGGTCGGCGGCAGCCTCGTCAGCGCCGTCGCGACCTGCGTGTACTTCCTCGTGGCCGACATCCGCCACTACGAGTCCCGGGCGGCCGGGGCCCCGCCCGCCCCCTGGTACCCGGCGCAGCCCGCCCCGTACGCCCACCCGGGGCGGACGGCGCCCTCGTACGGGTACCCGCCCGCGCAGGCGCCCGACCAGACGCACGTGCCCCCGCACGTTCCCCCGCAGGTCCCGCCACAGCCGACCCCGCCCCCGCGCATCGGGCAGGTCCGCGCCGAGCTCGACGAGCTCAGCGAACTGCTGCGCAACCAGCCGCGCCGGCCCCCGCAGCCCGGCGGCCCGTACCAGGACCCGAACGACACCCCGATCCAGGACCCCACCAAGTGACCGAACGGATCATCGGCGACCGCTATCAGCTGGCCACCATCCTGGGCCAGGGCGGCATGGGCCAGGTCTGGACGGCGTACGACCGGCGCCTGGACCGGCGCGTCGCCGTCAAGCTGCTGCGCCCCGACAAGGTGGCGGGCCCCGGCACCGTCGCCGAGGAGCTGCGCCGCCGCTTCGTGCGCGAATGCCGGGTCACGGCGCAGGTGGACCACCCGGGCCTGGTCACCGTGCACGACGCGGGCAGCGACGGCGACGAGCTCTTCCTCGTCATGGGGTACGTCGAGGGCTCCGACCTCGCCGACCACCTCGCGGAGCACGACCCGTACCCGTGGCAGTGGGCCGTCGCGGTGGTCGCGCAGCTGTGCTCGGTGCTGTCGGCGGTGCACGCGGTGCCGATCGTGCACCGCGACCTGAAGCCGCGCAATGTGATGATCCGCCCGGACGGCACCATTCTCGTCCTGGACCTCGGTGTCGCCTCCGTGATGGACACCGACACCACCCGCCTCACCAGCACCGGTTCGCCGATCGGCAGCCCCGCGTACATGGCGCCCGAGCAGGCCATGGGCGGTGCGGTCGGCCCGTACACCGACCTCTACGCGCTGGGTGTGCTGCTGTACGAACTGCTCAGCGGCAACGTCCCGTTCGCCGGCTCCACCGCCCTCGGGGTACTGCACCGCCATCTGTACGAGCCCCCGCTGCCGGTGCGCCAGCTGCGCCCGGAGGTCCCGCACCAGCTGGAGGCGCTCCTGCTCCATCTGCTGGCCAAGGACCCGCAGGACCGCCCCGCCTCCGCCCAGGAGGTCTACGAGTCGCTCGTCCCGCTGCTGCCCAAGCAGGGCACCCCGTCAGGGCCGCTCGACCCGACCCGCCCCTTCCTGCGGCCGCAGGCCCCCTGGCCGGACCGGGCCGCGGTGCTGCCGGACCGGACGATCCCCCCGCGGCCGACCGCCCCGCCTACGCCTACGCCGACGCCGATGCGTCCCGACATCCCCGGCGCCGTCGACGAGGCCCGCAAGCTGCTGGACCAGGGACAGCTGACCCAGGCCGTGGACATCCTCGGCGGCATCCTCCCGGCCGCCGCCGCGCAGCACGGGGAGCACTCGCCGGTGGTCCGCTCGCTGCGCAAGCAGTACGCGGCCACCCTGATGGACGACGGCCAGTACCGCCGCGCCCTGCCCGAACTGCGCCGCCTCGCGGACGAGTTCACGGCGGGGGACCCGCAGTCGCTGCGCTTCCGCTACGACGCGGCGCAGTGCCTGGAGCAGCTCGGCGAGCCGGCGGCCGCGCTCGCCGAGTACCGCTCGCTGCTTCCCCTGTTCGAGAACCACTACGCCAATCCGGACCCGGGCCTGCCGCTGGAGGTCCGCCGCCGGATAGCCCACCTGCTGCTGTCCCTCGGGGACCGCTCGGCGGCCCACGACACCCTGGCCCGGCTCCTGTTCGACGCCGAGCGCCTGCACGGCCCGAACCATCCCTTCCCGGCGGAGGTCCGCCGGACCCTGCACTGGCTGGGCCAGGTCAGGGGCTGAGCCGGGCGCCTGGCCGGCCACCGGCCAGTACGGCCGCCTCGGCGGCAGCCGCCTCGGCGGCAGCCGCCTCGGCGGCAGCCGCCTCCGCGTCGGCCGCCTCCGCGTCGGCCTTCGCGGCATCGGCCGGTGGGAGCCCGCCGGCCCCCGGCCGGCGCCGCCGGGCGCGCAGTACGCGCCCGGACGTGAGCGCGGCCAGGATCAGCAGGGCCGTCGCCGCGACGGTCGCGCCCGGGAGCAGGCCCGGGGGGCGGAAGGAGCAGCTGACGGTGGTGGTGCGGCCGTCCAGCGGGATCGCGACCAGGCCGAGGTGGGCCGAGGCCGGGCGGCCGTTGCAGGTCCAGCCGGCGATCGCGGGGGAGGAGAGGATCGCTGTGCCCTTGGTGCCCGGGGCCACGGTGGCGCTGATGCCCGACGAGCCGACCTTGAGCGAGGTGGCCGCCGTGGCGCGCAGCCGGTCGGTCGCCGCCTCCAACGCAGCGCGGTCCAGGCAGGCCAGCGTCCACCGCGGCGGCGGGGCGGCGTCGAAGCGCAGGGCCGACGAAGGCCCGCGCGAGACGCCCAGCCGCTGGACGGCGGCCCGGTTGCGCGGGGAGTTGCCGTCCAGGCGGAAGCCCGGCCCACCCGTGAGGCGGGCCGACGCGTTGTACTCCGGCGCCCACAGGTAGGCCTCCGTGCCCGCGCGGCAGACGCCGGGCGAGACCGGCTCCTCGTACACCTTCGCGCCCAGCAGGAGTTCCTGGTTCCGGAACGGCGCGTCCTCGGCGTAGGACAGCTCCGGTCCCGGCGGGCGCGTCGTGATCAGCGGCGGGACCTCGGCACGGGCGATGGTGCCGTCCGGCCGCAGGCGGGCGCCGACCGCGAAGACCGCGTCCGTCACCGGGTTGTCGATGCTCTGCACGTTGCGCCCGCGCGAGGTCCAGCCGGCCCCGAGCGCCACCATCGTGCGCGTGAACACGTCCGGGGTGTGGCTGCTGTAGTACGCGCCGCCCTCCCCGCCCAGCAGCATCGGGTCGTTGCCGGACAGCGCGGGCCGGCTCGGGTCCGTCCGGTACGCGGGCCAGCCCTCGGCCCCCGCCAGGGCCTTGGCGCGGGCGCCGTGGACGGCGCCCCAGGACGGGTAGTCGTCCAGCCCGCCCAGCTTGCCCTGCATGCCCCACGCCGTGGTCGCCGCGCCCTGCCCGAGCAGTACGAGGGCCAGCAGCCCCGCCGCCGGGAGCACCAGCGTGCGGTGCCGCAGCGCCCACCAGGCGCCCGCCGCGATCAGCAGCCCGGCGCCGAACAGCCCGTAGCTCCATCCGGTGACCAGCTCGCTGCCGCCCGCCCAGAGCGCCACCGCCGCCAGTACGCCCGCGCCCGCCGCCAGCGCGCGCGCCCCCGGCAGGCCCGCCGCCAGCCCGGTCCACGCGGCGATCACGACGATCCCGGCCAGTACGAACGTCTGCCGGTACGGGCTCCCGTTCGGCGTCGCGAACACGTGCCAGGCCAGATGCGTCGGCGTCCACTGGAACGAGACCAGCACGGCCACCGCCAGCCCCGCCCACCACAGCCGGGTGCGCACCGGCACGGCCCGGTGGAACGGCAGCGCCGCGACCAGCAGCAGCGTCCCCGTCCCGACGAAGAGCGCCGGAGAGGAGAAGGAGTACGTCGCGGGCAGCAGCCGGGCGAACGTGTCCGCCCAGGACACCGGCTGGAACTCCCTGACCAGTCCCGGGTACGCCTGCCCCGAGCTGATGAAGAGGGGGACGAGGACGGGCGAGGCGAGGGCGATGCCGAGCAGGGTGGTCCCCGCCGCCCGGCCGATCACCCGCAGCCGCTCGCGCGCACCCTCCCGCGTCAGCACCACCCGTACCAGCAGCACCAGCGCCGCGCCCAGGGTCGCCATGTACGCCGTGTAGAAGTTGGCGGTCCAGCAGACGGCGACGACCAGCGCCCCCAGCGCGAGCCGGCGCCCGCGCAGCGCCCATTCACCCGTCAGGCACAGCATCGGCAGGGCGATCAGCCCGTCCAGCCACATCGGGTTGTACGAGGCCTCGATCACCGACCAGCCGCACAGCGCGTACGAGGCGGCCAGCAGCCCCGCCGCCCACCACGGCCCGCGCCGCTGGGTCCGCAGCAGCCAGGCCATCGCCGCCGCGGCGGCCGCCATCTTGAGCACGGTGACGACGTACACCGCGAGGTCGATGTCCTCGCGCGGGAAGAGCCCCACCAGCACGGCGAAGGGGCTCGTCAGGTACGTGCCGAAGTCGGGCAGGAAGCTGGTGCCGTAGCCGGACTGCCAGTTGAACAGCAGGCCGCCCTCCGCGCGCCCGTGGAGCATGTCCCACAGGTGCGCGTGGAAGGGCACGAACTGGTTGCCGAGGTCGTTGATGCTGCGATGGCGCGGCCCGTACGGGAAGACGCCCGCGACGGCGTCTCCGGCACACACGGCCGCGGCCGTGATCAGGGCGGCGAGCGCCGAGCCGAACAGGCTGTGGCGCCGCGGGGAGGGATGCGGAGTCGACATGGTGGGCCGACCTTGACACCGCTGGGCGGACGAAGGGTGACCACCGGGTGGCACCGACACGAACAGCGCGTACCCCAACACCCCGGGAATCGTTGGTCGAACCGGTGGCTCGGATCACCCTGACCTCATACCATCGATCACCGCACGGCTTTGTGCATCAGCGCACAATCTCCCCGGCCCTGGAGGCTCCTTTGCACCGTCGCACAGCGCTCTCCGTCTCCGCCGTCCTGCTCGCGGCGGCCCCCCTGCTGTCCGCCTGCTCCAGTGACGTCCGGCCCGGCACCGCGGCCGTGGTCGGCGGGGAACGGATCACCACCTCCGCGCTCCAGGGCCAGGTGAACGACGTCCGCAGCGCGCAGAACACGGCCGCGCGGAAGGCGGCCGCGCAGAGCGCCGCCGCGCAGGGTGCCCAGGCCCCGGGCACCCCCCGGCTGGAGCGGCTGAAGCTCAACAAGATGATCCAGCTGCGGATCCTGGAGAGGACCGCGAAGGATGCGGGCATCACGGTCACCACCCGGGAGATCGAGGACGTCCGCAAGGAGACGAGCGAGCAGAACGGCGGCGCGGAGAAGATGGAGCAGCTGGCGCTGGCGCAGCGGCTCCCGATCGCACCGGACCAGATCGACGAGGACATCCGCTTCCAGCTGCTGCTCGGCAAGATCCAGGAGAAGTTCGGCGACGACGCGTTCGTGCCGGCCCTGAGCAAGGCCTCCGCCGCGCTGCACATCGACGTGAACCCGCGCTACGGCGGCTGGGACGCCAAGCAGATCGCGCTCGGCGAGGCGGAGACGCCGTGGATCACCCAGCGGACGAGGCCCGAGCAGCCCGAGCAGCCCCCCGCCGGAGCCTGACCCCCACGAGGTAGGTTCGGAGGGTGACCGACCACGAACCCGCCGAACCCGCCGAGCCCACCGGCCGCATCGTCCTGCTCACCGCCAGCCACCGGGTCGCGCCCGGCCTGCTGTCCTGGCCGGCGTGGCAGACCCTGCACGCCGCGGACCGGGTGCTGTGCGCCGACCCGGAGCACCCGCAGCTGCCGTACCTGCGGGAGGCGGGCGTCGAGGTCGCGCACGAGACCCCCGACGCGCAGACCCTGGTCGAGGCCTGCGCCGGCGGCCGCACCGTCGTGGTCATCCCGGGCGGCGAGGGAGACCAGCGGCTCACCGACGGGCTGGCCCGCCTGGCCGGCTCCGGCCGCGTCAGCATGCCGGACCTGGAGCTGCTGCCCGGCTCGTACGACCTGCCGGGCGCCCGACTGCTCGACCTGGTGCAGGTGATGGACCGGGTCCGCAGGGAATGCCCCTGGACCTCGCGCCAGACCCACGAGGGCCTGGTGAAGTACGCCATCGAGGAGGCGTACGAACTGGTCGAGGCCATCGAGGTCGGGGACCGGGAGGAGCTGCGCGAGGAACTCGGCGACGTACTGCTCCAGGTGGTCTTCCACGCGCGCATCGCAGAGGAGCACGAGGAGGAGCCGTTCTCCATCGACGACGTGGCCGGGAACCTCGTGGCGAAGCTGATCCACCGGCATCCGCACGTCTTCGGGGACGCGGAGGCGGAGACCGCCGAGGACGTCAGCGCGCACTGGCAGCGCACCAAGGCGGTCGAGAAGCAGCGGGAGTCGGTCACCGACGGGATCCCGCTGGGCCAGCCGGGCCTCGCGCTCGCGGCCAAGCTCGCCGGCCGGGCCCGCACCGCGAAGGTGCCGGTGGAACTGCCCCGCGGCGAGGGCGTCGGATACGAGCTGCTGGAGCTGGCGGCACGCGCCGAGGCGGCGGGAGCGGACCCCGAGGCGGCGCTGCGCGCGGCGGCCCGCGTCTACCGTGACGCGATCCGGGCCGCCGAGGGCGTCGGCCAGTAGCGGTCGATAGCGGCCGGTGGCGGCCGGGATACCGTCTTCGGGTGCATGAGCAGACCCCCGCGGACCCCGCAGCCCCAGTAGACCCCGCAGACGCCCCGACCCCTCAGGGCCCGACCCTGTTCGACTGGGAGTTCGCGACCGACCCGTACCCGGCCTACGCCTGGCTGCGCGAGCACTCCCCGGTGCACCGCACCAAGCTCCCGAGCGGGGTCGAGGCCTGGCTCGTCACCCGGTACGCCGACGCCCGCCAGGCGCTCGCCGACCAGCGCCTGAGCAAGAATCCGGCGCACCACGCGGAACCCGCGCACGCCAAGGGCAAGACCGGGATCCCGGGGGAGCGCAAGGCCGAGCTGATGACGCACCTGCTCAACATCGACCCGCCGGACCACACCCGGCTGCGGCGGCTGGTGTCGAAGGCGTTCACCCCGCGCCGCGTCGCCGAGTTCACCCCCCGGGTGCAGGAGCTCACCGACCACCTCATCGACCAGTTTGTGGGGAAGGGGGAGGCGGATCTCATCCACGAGTTCGCCTTCCCGCTCCCCATCTACGCCATCTGCGAGATGCTCGGCGTACCGCGCGAGGACCAGGACGACTTCCGCGACTGGGCCGGAATGATGATCCGGCATGGCGGTGGACCGCGCGGCGGAGTGGCCCGTTCCGTGAAGCAGATGCGCACCTATCTCGGGGAACTCATCCACCGAAAGCGGAACGATCTGGGCAATGACCTCATTTCCGATCTGATCCGGGCAAGCGATCACGGTGACCACCTGACGGAGGCCGAGGCCACCGCGATGGCCTTTATCCTGCTGTTCGCCGGATTTGAGACGACGGTCAACCTCATCGGCAACGGCGTCCACTCCCTCTTCATGAACCCGGACCAGCGCGAGCGCCTCCAGGCCTCCCTCGCCGCCGGCGAGAGCGCGCTGCTGGAAACCGGAATCGAGGAACTCCTGCGCTACGACGGCCCGGTGGAGCTGGCGACGTGGCGGTTCGCCACCGAGCCGCTGACCCTCGGCGGGCAGGAGATCGCGACGGGCGACCCCGTACTGGTGGTCCTCGCGGCCGCCGACCGCGACCCCGCCCGGTTCGCCGACCCGGACACCCTCGACCTCTCCCGGACCGACAATCAGCACCTCGGATACGGGCACGGGATCCACTACTGCCTGGGCGCGCCGCTCGCGCGACTCGAAGGACAGACCGCGCTCGCGGCTTTGCTGACGCGTCTGCCGGATCTGGAACTCGCTGTTCCACCCGAGGAGCTGCGCTGGCGCGGCGGACTCATCATGCGTGGCCTGCGCACTCTTCCCGTTCGCTTCACACCTCGAAACGATTCGAGCCCGCCGGCGCCTTGCTGACCGGAAGTCAGTTTCCGACCGGAGTTGTGACAATCGTTCGAAGGCCGCTAGGTTCTGCCGTTACCCCGCCGTTATGCGAAAGGTGCAGCTCATGCGTTCCGGGAACGGCCGCCACAGACGCCCCCGCCAGGTGCCCGCCATCGTCGTCACCGCTGGAGTCGCAGGCTCCGCGTTGGCGCTGCCGCTGCTCGCGGCGACCAACGCGAGCGCGGCCGACGCCGCCACGTGGGACAAGGTCGCCGAGTGCGAGAGCGGCGGCACCTGGAGCGCCAACGCCGGCACCGGCGCCTACGGCGGACTTCAGTTCAGCCAGGAGGAGTGGAAGAACGCGGGCGGGCTGGCCTACGCCGAGCGCGCCGACCTCGCCAGCCGGTCGCAGCAGATCGCCGTCGCCGAACGGGTGCTCGCCTCCCAGGGCCCCCAGGTGTGGTCGCTGTGCGCTGCCCCGGCCGGGCTGAGCGGGGAGGGTGCCGCCGCGCAGGTGGACCCGGGCGACGTCGGCGCGCCCGGCCCGGTCGCCCCGAGCCCGTCCCGCCCGGACCACACCGTGCCCGTCCACGGCTCCACGCCGGCGACGGACTACGGCGCCCCGACGCCGAGCCCGAACCCGTCCGGCTCGCCGTCCTTCGGGCTGCCCGACGTCCCGCTCGGCCCCTCCCTCGGACTGCCCGTCATGCCCGACCCGGACCTGCCGTCGACGACGCCCACGACCCCGGGCGGCCCGACGACCGGCCCCACCGCCCCGACGACCCCCGCCGACCCCTCGGCTCCGGCGGTCCCGACGGACCCGGGCGCGTCGCCCGCCGACCCGGCCGACCCCTCGGCCCCGGCCACGCCGGGAGCCACCCCCGGCCCCGGCGCCTCCCCGAGCCCGTCCGCCACGGCGGACGCCGCGGCCGCCGCCGCGGACGCGGGCGGCGGCAAGCACCGCGGTACGCCCGCGGTCGAGGCCTCCCTCACGTCTGATGCCGCGTCGGACCCCACGTACACCGTGAAGGCGGGCGACAGTCTGGCCGCCATCGCGGATGCCAAGGGCGTGACGGGCGGTTGGAACGCGCTCTACCAGGCCAATGAGCAGGTCATCGGCGGGGATGCCGACCTGATCAAGCCCGGCCAGAATCTGGATCTATCGAAGAAATAGGGGCACTTCGGACACCCAGAAAGGTGTGAATGTCGGGTTTCCGTAAGTGAGACATGTGTCTCTTCCGGTCAACTGGCGTGTCACGCCCGGAGCGTTCCGCAAACCCCGCCCTCACCTGCGCAAACACCCGCGCCGAGGGCGCAAGTAGGGGCGTTTCTGCCCGATGTTCCTCGTTGAACATCGGGCAGAGACCTGTCTACCTTCTGAATCGCTCGCCACCGCGGGCCTCTTCGACCGCATCGCCGAATCCTGCCGGCGGACGGAGAGAACAGTCGTCGCGTCAAGCGCCGAAGGCAGGAGCGGGGGAACCAAGTTAGGCGCCGGCACCGGCCGTTGAGAGACGGCCACGGAACCGGCTAGGGGTTAAGCCACACGCTAGGTCGTGCGGCCGGGCAACTCACTCGCCCGAACCCGACAGCTCACCTCGAAGGCGTCGGTGAGGAGAAATCCATGCTGCTTTCCGGCAAGGGCAAGCACCGTCGCGGTTCCAAGGCCGTCCGCATCGTCACGCTCGCCGGCGTCGCCGGTGTAGCCGTCGCGGCCCCCCTGATGGCCGCGGGCACCGCCTCCGCCGCGACCGCCTCCGAGTGGGACCGCGTCGCCGCGTGCGAGTCCGGCGGCAACTGGTCCATCAACACGGGCAACGGCTACTACGGCGGTCTGCAGTTCTCGTCCTCCACCTGGGCCGCCTACGGCGGCAAGGCGTACGCCGCGCAGGCCAACAAGGCCACCAAGTCGCAGCAGATAGCCATCGCCGAGAAGGTCCTCAAGGGCCAGGGCAAGGGCGCCTGGCCGCACTGCGGCGTGGGCCTGTCGAAGTCCGCGTTCAACGGCGGCGCCGCCGAGGCCCCCAAGCCGAAGCCGAAGGCCGAGCCGAAGAAGCAGGCGAAGAAGGCCGAGCCGAAGAAGGAGACCAAGCGCTCCGAGGCTCCGGTCACCCGCTCCGAGCGCGCCACGACCCCGGCCCCCGCCCAGACCGCGCCGAAGGCCGCCCCGAAGACCGAGGCCGCCCCGAAGACCGGCAACGGCTCCTACGAGGTCAAGCCGGGCGACACCCTGGGCACCATCGCCGAGGCCAACGGCGTCAAGGGCGGCTGGGAGAAGCTCTTCGAGCTGAACAAGGACATCGTCTCGGACGCCGACCTGATCTTCCCGGGTCAGATGCTGAAGCTCAGCTGAACACTGCGGCCCTAGCCGCAGGAGGGTCTCTCCCTCACACGTCGTCACCACCGCCCGGCGCGTCTTCCCCCCACGCGCCGGGCGGTTTCGTTTGTGATCAAGGGTTCTATGTCCCGAAAGACGGTTATTCGGACCCTTTTTCGTCCCAGGACCCGGGCGGTCGAGTGGTCGAGTGCCCAGAGCCGGTTAGGCTCTAGTCGGCAAGGCCGTCCCACGGCCTGACACGCCACCGCACACCCAGCGTCACATCCCAGAAGGAGATGCTCGTGCCGTCCATCGACGTCGTCGTAGCCCGGGAAATCCTGGACTCCCGAGGCAACCCCACGGTCGAGGTCGAGGTGGGCCTCGACGATGGCAGCACCGGCCGTGCTGCAGTTCCGTCCGGCGCCTCCACCGGTGCCTTCGAAGCCGTAGAGCTCCGCGACGGTGACCCCAACCGTTACTTCGGCAAGGGTGTCGAGAAGGCCGTCCTGGCCGTCATCGAGCAGATCGGCCCGGAGCTCGTCGGCTACGACGCCACCGAGCAGCGCCTGATCGACCAGGCCATGTTCGACCTCGACGCCACCGACAACAAGGGCTCGCTCGGCGCCAACGCCATCCTCGGCGTCTCCCTCGCCGTCGCGCACGCCGCGTCCGAGGCCTCGGACCTGCCGCTCTTCCGCTACCTCGGCGGCCCGAACGCGCACCTGCTGCCCGTTCCGATGATGAACATCCTCAACGGTGGGTCGCACGCCGACTCCAACGTGGACATCCAGGAGTTCATGATCGCCCCGATCGGCGCGGAGTCCTTCTCCGAGGCCGTTCGTTGGGGCTCGGAGGTCTACCACACCCTCAAGAAGGTCCTGCACACCAAGGGCCTCTCCACCGGCCTGGGCGACGAGGGCGGCTTCGCCCCGAACCTGGATTCCAACCGCGCCGCGCTCGACCTCATCGTCGAGGCCATCAAGCAGGCCGGCTACACCCCGGGCAAGGACATCGCGCTCGCGATCGACGCCGCCGCGTCCGAGTTCTACAAGGACGGCAAGTACCAGTACGAGGGCCAGTCCCGCTCGGCCGCCGAGATGACCGACTACTACGCCGAGCTCGTCGAGGCGTACCCGATCGTCTCCCTCGAGGACCCGCTGTTCGAGGACGACTGGGCCGGTTGGAAGACCCTCACCGACCGCATCGGCTCCAAGGTCCAGATCGTCGGCGACGACCTCTTCGTCACCAACCCGGAGCGTCTGGCCCGCGGCATCGAGGAGGGCTCCGCGAACGCCCTGCTCGTGAAGGTGAACCAGATCGGTTCGCTGACCGAGACCCTGGACGCCGTCGAGATGGCCCAGCGCAACGGCTTCAAGTGCATGATGTCGCACCGCTCCGGTGAGACCGAGGACGTCACCATCGCCGACCTCGCCGTCGCCGTGAACTGCGGCCAGATCAAGAGCGGCGCCCCGGCCCGCTCGGACCGTGTCGCCAAGTACAACCAGCTGCTGCGCATCGAGGAGATCCTCGACGACGCCGCGGTGTACGCGGGCCGCAGCGCCTTCCCGCGCTTCAAGGGCTAATCACGCCTCGCTTCCGTACGTCCCCGCACTCGGTCCCGTACCGTGTGCGGGGACGTATTGCGTAGTTGCGTACACAGGGGAGGCGGACCAATGGCCGGGAACCGGGACCGGTTCTCCACCTTCTCCACCGCGACCAGGCTCAAGCAGCTGGGCGAGCGCACCGCCGCCCACGTCTACCGCTCGCAGTCGCGCCGCCAGGTCCGCCGCAGCCGGCTCACCGGCCGGGCCGCGCTCCTGGTGCTCGTCCTCTGTACCCTGGTCGTCGCCCTCGCGTATCCGATGCGTCAGTACGTGTCCCAGCGCGCGGAGATCGCGGAGCAGCAGCGGGACGCCGACGACGCGCGCAAGCGCCTCGACGAACTCCGCGACGAGAAGGCCCGCTGGCAGGACCCGGCGTACGCCGAGCAGCAGGCGCGCAAGCACCTGCACTTCCTCCGGCCGGGGGAGATCGGCTACATCATGAAGGACCCCGAGGCCGAGGCCGCGGAGCGGCACCGTACCGGACAGGCCGCGTCCGACCGCCCCTGGTACTCGAACGTCTGGGACGGGGTCGACAAGGCCGACCGCCCGGGCGACTGACGGAACCAGACCCATTCACCCATAACGAAGAGACATCCCCCAGGCATGCAGACGCCACCGCCCCAGACCGACCGGACCGAGCCGACCGACGCGGACATCGAGGCGTTCGAGCAGCAGCTCGGCCGCCCGCCGCGCGGGCTCCGCGCCATCGCGCACCGCTGCCCCTGCGGCCAGCCGGACGTCGTCGAGACCGCCCCGCGGCTGCCCGACGGCACGCCGTTCCCCACGCTGTACTACCTGACGTGCCCGCGCGCGGCCTCCGCCATCGGCACGCTGGAGGCCAACGGCGTGATGAAGGAGATGCAGGCCCGGCTCGCCGAGGACCCGGAGCTCGCCGCCGCCTACCAGGCCGCGCACGAGGACTACATCCGGCGCCGGGACGCCATCGAGGTGCTCCAGGGCTTCCCGAGCGCCGGCGGCATGCCGGACCGGGTGAAGTGCCTGCACGTGCTCGTCGGCCACTCGCTGGCCGCCGGCCCGGGCGTGAACCCGTTCGGCGACGAGGCGCTCGCGATGCTGCCCGAGTGGTGGGCCAAGGGCGCCTGCGTCACGCCGTGCGCGGAGAAGAAGGAGTCGGAGTGACGAGGGTCGCCGGAATCGACTGCGGCACGAACTCGATCCGCCTCCTCGTCGCGGACTGCGACCCAGCGACCGGCGACCTGATCGAGCTGGACCGGCGGATGACCATCGTCCGGCTCGGCCAGGGCGTGGACAAGACCGGCAGGCTCGCCCCGGAGGCCCTGGAGCGCACCTTCGCGGCCTGCCGCGAGTACGCGGCGGTCATCAAGGAGCTCGGTGCGGAGAAGATCCGCTTCGTGGCGACCTCGGCCTCCCGGGACGCTGAGAACCGCGCCGACTTCGTCCAGGGCGTCCTGGACATCCTGGGCGTCGAGCCCGAGGTGATCACCGGCGACCAGGAGGCGGAGTTCTCCTTCACCGGCGCCACGCGCGAGCTCACCGCCCATGACCACCTGGAGCGGCCGTTCCTGGTGGTGGACATCGGCGGCGGCTCGACCGAGTTCGTGGTCGGCGAGGAGCACGTCCGCGCGGCCCGCTCGGTCGACATCGGCTGCGTCCGGATGACCGAACGCCACCTGGTGGTCGACGGCGCCGTCACCGACCCGCCGACTCCCGGGCAGATCGCCGCCATACGGGCCGACATCGAGGCGGCCCTGGACCTGGCCGCCGAAACGGTCCCACTGGCCGAGGCCCGCACCCTGGTGGGCCTGGCCGGCTCGGTGACCACGGTCGCCGGCATCGCCCTCGGCCTGCCCGCGTACGACTCGTCGGCGATCCACCACTCCCGGATCCCGTACGAGAAGGTCCGCGAGATCAGCGAGCACATGCTGACGACGACCCACGCCGAACGCGCGGCGATCCCGGTGATGCACCCGGGCCGCGTGGACGTGATCGGCGCGGGCGCCCTGGTCCTCCTGGCCATCATGGACCGCATCGGCGCCTCGGAGGTCGTCGTCTCGGAACACGACATCCTGGACGGCATCGCCTGGTCCATCGCCTGAGACTGAGCGGGGCCCCGGTCGGTGACCGGGGCCCGCTCTGGCTGGGTGGCGACCACTGGTTCGGTCACCAGAAACCGGGCGAACCCGGGTACCAGCCACTGCACGTGCACGTCCGGCCCGGGGACAACCCCCGGAACGGGCAGATCGAGGGCGCAGAGGAGCATTACTACTATGACCTGGAGTGACTTTGTCGTGAATGCGCAGGCCTTCGCGACGTACTACGACGAGGTTCCCGACCTGATGGGTGTCCGGCTGCGGTCGGTACACCTGGACGGCTTCGACCCGACAGTCACCTTGCGGCTCGACCTCCCGAGATTCCCGGATCGGTGGGACGGCATGCCGGGAGACACCATGCAGTGCCAAATCCAGTTCTACATGGTTCAGGACTTCCTGATGGAGGGCTGGCAGCCGCCGGTCACGGCGGACATCACACTACGCGCGCTTCCGTTGCACCGGCTGGCCGTGCAAGTGACGGCACCCGGCGTCGCTGTTTCGTTCACGGCGAACGCGTCGGTCAAGGCAGGAAGGATCAGCGTGTTCAAGCTGGACCCGGACGGCGGCGACAGCGGCCCGCACCACTTCAGCCGTGGGCTCGAGAGCAAGCTCTATCCGACGGTTCCCCCGACGTACGTGAACACCTTCTACGAGCGTGTGTGAGATGACTGAATCAAGCGACTGGTCGGAGCTGCGGGCCTTGTACGGCACGGCGCCGGTGCCCGACCTAGACAGCTGCGACTTCTTCCACGTCCACGTCGACGAGCGCGGCGCCTCGGTGACCTTCGGCTTCGAGACCCAGCAACTACCGCCGCACCCGAAGCCGGAGTGGTCGGAGAAGGCGTACAACACCTTGTGCTTCTGGATCGAGTTCACCGGAGTGACCGACCTCCGGCTGTCCGGCATCCACGCGGAGGCGGAGCGCGCGGTTCAGATCACCGGAGGCGATACGCCGGACGGCCTCCGGGTTTCGGTGAACAGCGACACCCGGTCTATCACCTTCGCCGCCTCCTCCTCGCAGGTCTCACACACTCGGGTTTACCTGCAGGGGGCGCTGTAGCAGCAGAGCTCCAGAAGGCATTGGACCGGGCGAGGTCGTCACCATCAGTGCCAACGAGATTCCCGGCGGCGGGGGACACAGTTGGAGCATGAACTTCGAAGACCGAGCCAGGCTGATCCCAGTCGGCCCACCCACGGAGATCCCCAAGTGACAGAAGCAGATCCCGGCGTCGTGGTTACCTGGGCCCCGGGCGACACCACGGTCCGCTGGAGTGGCCCGGTGGGGACCGCCGAGAAGGTGTACGAGCGTCCGCCGCAGGACGTCATGGCGTGGCGGGAGTACGACGAGACGCTCGTAGTGGTGGTGGAAGCCGTCAACAGCGCACCGTTCACCCCGTCGGACAATGCGGTGGTCTTCCGGGCCGACGGCTCGGAGCGATTTCGGCTGCATCCGCCGCGCGACCTGCTGCCGACCCTGAGTGACGTACACGGTTTCTACCTCGCGGTACCGCAGGACGGGCGGCCGCTCATGATCATGGTCACGCGCAACGCGGGTGACTTCCAGGGCCGCATCGACCTGGAGACCGGCGAGATCGTGGACACCAACATCTGGCGCTGAGCCGGGAGAAGAGTGTCGACCGGCAAGGCCTGACATGAAGCCCAGCCTATGGCGTCCATTCGCGCTGCCGCCCGGCGGTACCGGCCGGAGACGTTGGGCGGCTCATGGTGGACCTTGAGCTGGCTGCGCGGCACCTATTTCCCGCTGATGGTCGTGGATATCGACCCGCACGCCCGGACGGCGGAGGGCCTGCGCGTGGCAGTCCCCGCGCGTTACGCTCGGGCTCACCGACGCCCAGGTCCAGGCTGTCGGCCTGCCACGACACCCGCGGTCATGGGGTGACCAGGGGCGGTGGCGGTGGCGGCGTCCATCGTGGCCTTTCGTGTGGCTGGTCATAGCAGGCCGATGCGGGCGTCCGCGCGGTAGCCGACCGTGCCGGTGAGTACGCGGCGGCCGGGGCGGAATGCGGGCAGGAGCGGGTCGAGGCTTACGCCGATGTGAGCGCCGCGGATTCTCTGGGCGCGCAGGGCCCAGCCGTGCGGCGGTGCGGGGAGGCGCAGGAGAGTGTCCGGGTGTCCGTAGTCGAGGGCCCAGACGTCCTGTACGTAGTAGAGGACGTGCGTGGTGCGCGGGTAGGCGTTCCCCGCGCGCAGGCCGAGCCCGGCGGCGATCCCGTACAGGTAGCGCTCGCTCCGGTGGGCCTCGGGGTGGCACATCATCGCGTACGGGTTGCCGCTGCGCCCCAGGGCGTAGGAGACGGTCACCCCGCTGAGGAACTCCGGTCCAGGTGTGACCGCCCGTGGCAGAGCGAGGGTCACTCCGCCACCTGCCAAAGCAGCTCCGCCCACACCGATTTGCCCATGGGCCGCTCGTCGGTTCCCCACCTGGCGGCGAGGGCTTCGACGATGATCAGTCCGCGCCCCCGGGCGCGTACGTCGGATCCGGGCTTGCGCTTCGGAGTGCGGCGGCACGGGTCGTGTACCTCGATGAGCGTTCGGCCGGGGCAGGCGTCGAGGACGATGCGCAGGGAGTCGCCTGGTTCAGTGCCGTAGCGCACAGAGTTGGTGACGAGCTCGGAGACGATGAGGGCCACATCGCTCACGTGTTCCTCGGGTACGGCGGGGACTTCGTGGATGACGGACTCCCGTGCCCAGGATCGGGCTGCGTGCACCAGCTCGGGCGAGCTGTCTATGAGCAACTGCGGGGGCGGCCCAATGGGCGGGCCACTCGGCAGGTTCAGTCCTTGCGGGCGCATGGGCACCATGCGATCCCCTTTCAAGGCATGCCGCAGCAGCGCGACATGACGTCGCGTCAGCGGAGCTAACTCCAACTTCGTGACGCTAGGTTGCTCCCTCCGTGCTGTCCGTGGCAATCCCTAGCGGGAGTGAATGCAAAATTGCACCTCCAGTGGTGGTGGGGGTGGGATGGCCATGGGGAAGGTGACATCCGTTAACGGCGCACGGCAGACTGTCGGCCATATGGTGAGCGGGGAGGGGAACCAGTGAGTGCGCCCACGGTGCGCCGGCGCAGGCTCGGCGGGAAGCTGCGAGATCTGCGCGGGTCTCTCACCCTCGACGACGTCGCCGAGAAGTCCGGAGGACGCTTCGGCACGCACAAGCTGAGCCGCCTGGAGACGGCGAAAGTCGCGGCCAAGCAGCAGGACATCGACGAACTGCTCAGCCTGTACGCGGAGTTGGGTCGAGAGATCGACGACGAACTGCGTGCTGCGCTGTTGACGCTGACCAAAGAGGGCGGGCAGCGGGGCTGGTGGCACTCGTATCGCGGTGTGCTGACCCCGGTCTACGAAGATCTGATTTCCCTTGAGGCTGAGGCAACCTCCGTCAAGACGTGGCAACTCGGCGCGGTTCCCGGACTGCTTCACACGGCGGAGTACGCCCGGGAGGTCATCAAGGCGACCGCCATGTCAGAGGGCGTCGAGGCCAAGGTTGATGCCCTCGTGGAGGTCCGCTTGGCGCGGCAAGCCGTGCTCACCCGTGAAGATCCGTTGAAGCTCTGGGCCGTTATCGCCGAGGGCGCCCTCCGCGCGAAAACCGGAGACCCCTCCGTGATGGATGAGCAGCTCGGCCGCCTGCTGACGATGGGGAAGCGCCCGAACATCGACATTCAGGTCCTGCCGTCGGAGGCGCCGCCACACGTTGGTCTTCTCGGGTCGTTCTCCATCCTGGGGTTCGGTGATCACGACGACCTCGACGTCGTCCATACGGAGGCGCTCACGGCTGCGCTGTACGTCGAGCGGCGCGAGCAGGTCGCCATGTACCGAGATGCCGCGCAGCGGCTGGCCGCTGCTGCCGAGTCGGTCGAGGGGTCGGCGGAAATGATCACAGAGATAAGGAAAGCCCTATGAGCCACATTGACGACGCGTCCATGCTCCCCGTGACCTGGTGGAAGTCGTCGCGCAGTGACACAGGCGCACAGTGCGTCGAGTGCGGCATCGTCGACGCCGGCGAGCGGATCCTCGCCGTGCGGGACAGCAAGCAGCCGGCCGGGCCCGCCCTGCTGCTCTCGTACGCCGCCTTCGGCGGTCTCGTCGAGGGCGTCAAGCACGGCGCGCTGTAGCCCGGTCGATCGGACCGCGAGCGCGCCCCCTGTCCGGCCGTGTGGCCGGACTAGGGGGCGCCCTCATCTGAGCCAGATGCGAATGCCCGACTACGAGACCTGCATCGAGGTCCCTGCGACCTCGATCACGGCCCTGCTGGAGGGGAACAGTGGAGCTGATCACCAGCGCCGCGCGTGACAGGCTGTTCGAGAGCTTTGAGAGCGACGCTTTCCACTTGGAGCTTCGGGACGACTACGGCTCTCCTGTGGAGGACACGCCGTACGCGCGCTGGCAGCGCGGCGAGCCGGACGACTTCGCATGGCTCGATCCGTGGATGACGCTCATGAAGCGCATCACCAGCGAGGGGAAGGCGGTTCGGCGCGTGCGCGTCGTGACCGAACCCCACAGTCAGTACGTCGGGTGGGAGCACTCGCTCACCTGCCTGAACATGGAAGCCGGTGAAGACATCCGGTGGCTACCGCGCCACCGGCTACCGTCCGACCTCACGTTCCCCCTCGATCGGAATGACTGGTGGCTCTATGACGACCGCCTGCTCGCGGTTGGGCACTTCGACCCGGACGGGCGCGTACTCGGCTCGCAGCTGATCGAAGACCCACAGATCGTTTCCGAGTGCGTCCGGGTGCGGGATCGGCTGTGGGGACTCGCAGTACCTCACGTCGAGTACAAGCTCTGATCTATCCGTGAGCAACCGAGCACAAGAGGCCCGGGAGGCGCTGGGCGCCCGGCTGCGCGGATTCCGCAAGGACGCGGGATTCCGGAGCGGACGGGCGTTCGCCGCCGTCACCGGGTGGCAGGAATCGAAGGTCTCCCGGATCGAGAACGGCAAGCAGAACGCCAGTGAGGACGACATCAGGGCCTGGTGCCGGCACACCGATGCCGACGATCAGACCGACGACCTGATCGCCACGGTCCGCCACATCGAAGAGCTCTGGCTCGAATGGCGGCGACAGCTGCATGCGGGCGCCGAGCCGAGGCAGCGCAAGGCCATGCCGGTCTATGAAAAGACCCGCGTGTTCCGGATCTGGCATCCCACCCTCGTGTGGGGAACCATCCAGACCGCCGCATACGCCGCGGAGACGTTTCGGCAGGTCATCGACTTCTACGACATCCCGGACGACACGGACGCCGCCGTGGCCAAGCGCATGGAACGGCAGCAGTACCTCTATAAGGGCAACCGGATCTTCAACGTGCTGCTTGCCGAGCAGGCGCTCTACACGAACTTCGGTGGCCCCGAAGTCATGCGGGGTCAGCTTGACCGACTGCTCGCGGTCATGTCGCTGCATCGGCTGAGCCTTGGGTTCGTGCCCCGATCCGCACCCATGCACATCTGGCCGGGCAACTCCTTCTCGATGTTCGACGACAAGCTCGTGCTCGTGGAGACCTACTCCGCCGAGTTCTCGGTCACCCAACCGCGCGAGATCGCTCTGTACGCACGGGCGTTCGACCTGCTCAAGCGCTCGGCGGTGTACGGAACACCGGCGCGCGCGCTGATCGCGCGTGCCCTTGAACGTCTCGACGACTGATCAGCCACCGGTACGGGTGTCCGCGCGGTACTCGCGCCGGATGCCCCGATGCCCGGGCGGAAGTGCCTGGTCGGGCGGGTGGGGAGGGGTGCAGGGGGGCCTGGAGGGGGCTTTGGTCCCATGATCCGGAGAAACTTCGTGAAGTTCTTCACAAGGAAAAGATGGCTGGAGGGTCAACACGGGGGACTTTCGGAGGTCCCCGGGTGCTCTCGGGCGCCTTTTGTGCGGGCGTTCGTGCGAATCGCGGAGCTCGGTCGGCGGCGTCGGTAGGTATCCACGAAGCCGGTGGTCTACTCCGGTTCCGGCCTGTGTGGCCAGTTCAGGGCGGGTGAACAACGACTCCCGTTACACCTTGGTTCCCGTTTCGCGCCATGACCTCGGTCACGTGGGCGGCGGAGTGTAGCAGAGGCACCCCGACTCCTTGTGAAGGGGCTCACGAGCGTCACCCCTGAGGGTGCTGGATACTCGTTGCATGAGCACCACGGAGCGTCCCAGGATCCTCGTTGTAGGAGGTGGGTACGTAGGCCTGTACGCAGCCAAGCGCATCATGAAGAAGATGCGCTACGGCGAGGCGACCGTCACGGTCGTCGACCCGCGCTCGTACATGACCTACCAGCCCTTCCTCCCCGAAGTGGCCGCAGGCAGCATCTCGCCTCGGCACGTCGTCGTCCCGCTGCGACGCGTGCTGCCCAAGGCTGAGGTTCTCACCGGCCGGGTCACCACCATCGACCAGGACCGCAAGGTCGCCGTCGTCACGCCGCTCGTCGGCGAGGCGTACGAGCTGCCCTTCGACTACCTGGTGATCGCGCTCGGCGCCGTCTCCCGCACCTTCCCGATCCCCGGCCTCGCCGAACAGGGCATCGGTATGAAGGGCGTCGAAGAGGGCATCGGCCTGCGCAACCACGTGCTGGAGCAGCTCGACAAGGCCGAGTCCACGACGGACGAGAACGTCCGCCGCAAGGCCCTCACCTTCGTCTTCGTCGGCGGCGGCTTCGCCGGTGCGGAGACCATCGGCGAGGTCGAGGACATGGCCCGCGACGCCGCGAAGTACTACTCCACGATCAAGCGCGAGGACATGCGCTTCATCCTGGTCGACGCGGCCGACAAAATCCTCCCCGAGGTCGGGCCCAAGCTCGGCACCTGGGGCAAGGAGCACCTCGAGTCCCGCGGCATCGAGATCTACCTCAACACCTCCATGGACTCCTGCGTGGACGGCCACGTGGTGCTGAAGAACGGCCTTGAGGTCGACTCCAACACCATCGTGTGGACCGCCGGCGTCAAGCCCAACCCGGCGCTGGCCCGCTTCGGCCTGCCGCTCGGCCCGCGCGGCCACGTGGACGCCGAGCCGACCCTCCAGGTCAAGGGCACGGACTACATCTGGACCGCCGGCGACAACGCCCAGGTTCCCGACGTCGCCTCCCGCAAGGCCGGCGTGGAGAACGCCTGGTGCCCGCCGAACGCCCAGCACGCGCTGCGCCAGGCCAAGGTCCTCGGCGACAACGTGGTCTCCGGCCTGCGGGGCTTCCCGCAGAAGGAGTACAGCCACTCCAACAAGGGTGCGGTGGCGGGCCTCGGCCTCCACAAGGGCGTGGCGATGATCGTCATGGGCAAGATGAAGATCAAGCTCAAGGGCCGTCTCGCCTGGTACATGCACCGTGGCTACCACGGCATGGCCATGCCGACCTGGAACCGCAAGATCCGCGTCTTCGCCGACTGGACCCTCGGCAGCTTCCTCAAGCGCGAGGTCGTCTCCCTCGGTGCGCTGGAGACCCCGCGCGAGGAGTTCTACGAGGCCGCCAAGCCGGCGCCGGCTCCGGCCGCCGCCGCCACCCCGGCCCAGAAGGCCAAGGCCTCCTGACCCGGAACTGACCGGAACACCCAGCACGTCCCCGAAGGGGCCGTCCGCCATCCGTGGTGCGGGCGGCCCCTTCGGCATGTCCGGGCTCAGGAATGGGTAGGCCGTTCGGTCGGAGCTTTCTGGAGGTGCCTACGATGACCGACGCCGCGCCGCGGCTGGCCGCCCTTGCCGAAACCTTGCTGGGCGCCCCCCTGCCCGTCCGCATACGGGCCTGGGACGGAAGTGAGGCCGGCCCGCCCACGGGCCCCACCCTGGTGCTGACCCACCGGCGCGCCCTGCGCCGCATGCTGTGGAAACCCGGCGAGCTGGGGCTGGCCCGTGCCTGGGTCGCCGGTGACCTGACCGTCGAGGGTGACCTCTTCGAGCTGCTGGACCGGGTGGCCGGGCTGCTCTGGGAGCGGGAGCCCGCCGCCGAGCCCGCCCGGCCCGCCGCCGGCACCCTCGCGTTGCTGCGGGAGCCGCGCGCACGGGCCGCCGTACGGGAGCTGATCGCGCTGGCCCGGCCCTGGACGCCGCCCCCGCCGCCGCCCGAAGAGGCCGTCCGGCGCGGCGGATCCCCGCACACCAAGGGCCGCGACCGGCAGGCGATCAGCCACCACTACGACGTGGGCAACGAGTTCTACGAGCACGTCCTCGGCCCCTCCATGGTGTACTCCTGCGCCTACTGGAGCCCCGGCGGCACCCTGGAGGACGCCCAGCGGGACAAACTCGACCTGGTCTGCCGGAAACTGAACCTGCGGCCGGGAGCCCGGCTCCTGGACGTCGGCTGCGGCTGGGGTTCCATGGCCCTGCACGCCGCCCGCGAGTACGGCGTCCGCGTCACCGGGATCACGCTCTCGCGCGAGCAGGCCGTGTACGCCCGCAAGCGGGTCGCCGAGGAGGGGCTGGCGGACCTGGTCGAGATCCGGGTTCAGGACTACCGGGACGTCAAGGACGGTCCGTACGACGCCATTTCCTCCATCGGCATGGCCGAACACGTCGGCGCGGCGCGCTACCGCGACTACGCCCGCACCCTGCACGCCCTGCTGCGCCCCGGCGGCAGGCTGCTGAACCACCAGATCGCGCGGCCCCCCGAGCCCGACGAAGCGGCGTACCACGTCGACGAGTTCATCGACGCGTACGTCTTCCCCGACGGCGAGCTCTCCCCGCTCGGCAGCACCGTCGGCGAACTGGAACGGGCCGGGTTCGAGGTCCGCGACGTGGAGGCGCTGCGCGAGCACTACGCGCTCACCCTGCGGGCCTGGGTGGCGCGGCTGGAGCGGCACTGGGAGGAGGCGGTACGGCTGACCTCGCCCGGGCGGGCCAGGGTGTGGCTGCTGTACATGGCGGCCTGCGCGCTCGGCTTCGAGCGGGGCCGGCTCGGGGTCAACCAGGTGCTCGCGGTGCGGTCCGCGCCGGAGGGGGAGTCGGGCCTGCCGCTGCGCTCGCGCACCTGGGGCGGGTAGCCCCGGACGGGACGGTGAGAGAGGTGCAGACACAGCAGGACCCCGGGGCGTGTGCCCCGGGGTCCTGCTGTGTCCCTGCCTGCCGCTGCCTACTCCGTTTTGATCGCCGTCAGCATGTTCAGGCGGGCGGCGCTGCGGGCGGGCCACAGGGCGGCCAGGACGCCGACCACGGCGGCCAGCAGGAGGAAGATGCCGATCCGGTCGTACGGCAGGACCAGCTCGTAGTCGGGAACCGACTTCGCGAGCGTGGTACCGACGGCCCAGGCGAGGAAGACGCCGATGGCGACGCCCAGGACCGCGCCGAAGAGCGAGATCACCACGGCTTCCAGGCGGATCATGTTCTTGACCCGGCTCCGGTCGAGACCGATCGCCCGCAGCATGCCGATCTCCTGGGTCCGCTCGAAGACGGACATCGCCAGGGTGTTGACGACGCCGAGCACCGAGATGATCAGGGCCATGCCGAGCAGGCCGTACATGATGTTCAGCATCGTGTTGATGATGCCGCCCATCTCGTCGCGCATGTCCTGCTGGGTGGCGACGGTGATGGCCGGGTTCTTGCCCAGGGCGTCGACGACCTTCTGCTGGCCGGCCTCGGTGGACCCGCCGTCGACGTTGACGTACACCTCGCGGATGTACTGCTCCTCGCTGTGCTCGCTGAGGATCTTGTTGTCGATGACGTACGGGGAGAGCAGGCCCTCCATGTCCTTGTAGACCGCGCCGACCTTCAGGGTGCCCTTCTGCCCGTCGTCGTACTGGACCTGAAGCGCGGAGCCGACGGTGAGGTTCTGCTTCTTGGCGGTCTTCTCGGCGACAGCCAGCTCGCCCTTGCCGAGAGCGTCCAGCGAACCGCTGAGGACCTCGATGTTGAGCAGCTGGCCGATGGCGGCCGGGGTGACGCCGGAGGCGGACCGGAAGTCGTCGCCGACCTTGAAGTAGCCGTCGGCCTGCGGGGAGACCGCCTTGATGCCGGGGGCCTTGGCCAGGGTCTCGGCCACCGACTTGTCCAGGCTGCCCATGTCGCCGGACATGGAGACCTTGTAGTCCGCCTTGAGCTTCTCGGTGCTCATGCGGTCGACGACCTTGCCCATGGTGATGCCGAGCACCGACAGGGTGGTGACCAGCGTCAGGCCGATCGCCAGGGAGGCGGCGGTGACGGCGGTGCGGCGCGGGTTGCGGACGGCGTTCTGCGCGGCCAGCTTGCCGGGGACCCCGAACACCTTCTGCAGTGCGGGGCGGACGGCCGCGATGACCGGCTTGGAGAGCAGCGGCAGCAGCACGATCATGCCGATGAGCATGAAGAACGCTCCCGCACCGATGGCCATGCGGCCGTCGCCGCCGCCCATGGACACGCCGAGCCCGACCAGGCCGATGCCGAGGACGCTGATGACGGAGCCGATGATGTTGCGCAGGAGCAGGGACTTCGCGTCGGCCGGCAGGTGGGCGCTGCCCATGGCGGCGACCGGGGCGATCCGGCCCGTGCGCCAGGCGGGCAGCACCGCGGCCACCGTGGTGACCAGGATGCCGATGACCAGGGCCGCGATGACGGTGCCCGGGGCGATCACGAGACCGCCGCCCGGCAGCTTGGCGCCGAAGGAGCCGATCAGGGAGCGGATGCCGATCGCCAGGCCGACGCCGCTGATCATGCCGAGGGCGGCGGACACGGCGCCGACGACCAGGGCCTCGGTGAGGACCGAGCGCATGACCTGGCCGCGGTTGGCGCCGACGGCGCGCAGCAGGGCCAGCTCCTTGGTGCGCTGGGTGACCAGCATGGTGAAGGTGTTGTAGATCAGGAAGACGCCGACGAAGAGCGCGATGCCGGCGAAGACGAGCAGCATGGTGCTCATGTTGCCCATGCCCTCCTCGATGTCCTTCGCCTGCTCCTTGGCGAGCGCCGCGCCGGTCTGCGCCTTGGTGTTCTTGTCGTCGAGCAGCGGCTTGATCTCGCCCAGCAGCTGGTCGGCGGAGGCGCCGCCCTTGGCGGCGACCGACAGCTCCTGGAAGTAGCCGGGCTTGAGGTAGAGCTCCTGGGCGACCTTGGTGTCGAAGAGGACGAGGCTGCCGCCGGCCTGGACGGCGCCGTCCTCGGTGGTGAAGACGCCGGCGAGCGAGTACTCCTTGACGGGGCCGTTGGTGGCGACGCGGACCTTGTCGCCGATCCGGTAGCCGCCCGCGTCCGCGGTCGCCTTGTCGAGCGCGATCTCGTCGGCCTTGGCCGGGCCGGCGCCCTGGGTGAAGGCGTAGCGCGGGTCCTTGCCGTCCTTGACGGGGGTGTAGTTGGAGCCCTTGTTGGACCAGCCGGAGCCGATCAGCTTGCCGTTCTCGTCACCCACGCCGGCGAAGCCGGAGACGCGGCCGGAGACGGAGTCGACACCGCCGAGGGCCTTGACCTTGTCGAGGGTCTGCTGGCTGATGCCGGGCTCGCCCTCCTTCTGCCCGTTCTCGTCGCGGCCCTGGCCGTACGAGGTGACGGAGACGGCCACTCCCTCGTAGCTCTTGGCGGACTGGCCGGAGAGCGACTTCTCCAGGGTGTCGGTGAAGACGAGGGTGCCGGAGACGAAGGCGACGCCGAGGGTGACGGCGAGGACCGTCATCAGGAGCCTGGCCTTGTGCGCGAGGACGTTGCGCAGGGCGGTACGGAACATGGGGGATCTCAGTCCTGGGGCTGGAGGTCTGGAGGAGGGCGGGGGATGCGGATCCCGGGTCAGCTGGTGCGGCCCTTGGCGTCGAAGGCCTTCATACGGTCGAGCACGCCGTCGGCGGTGGGGTTCGGCATCTCGTCGACGATGCGGCCGTCGGCGAGGAAGATGACGCGGTCCGCGTAGGAGGCGGCGACCGGGTCGTGGGTGACCATCACGACGGTCTGGCCGAGCTCGCGGACGGAGTTGCGCAGGAAGCCGAGGACCTCGGCGCCGGAGCGGGAGTCGAGGTTGCCGGTGGGCTCGTCGCCGAAGATGATCTCGGGGCGGGAGGCCAGGGCGCGGGCCACGGCCACGCGCTGCTGCTGGCCGCCGGAGAGCTGCGTCGGGCGGTGGCTGAGGCGGTCGGAGAGGCCGACCATGCGGATCACGTCGTCCAGCCACTGCTTGTCGGGCTTGCGGCCGGCGATGTCCATGGGGAGCGTGATGTTCTCCAGGGCCGTCAGGGTCGGCAGCAGGTTGAAGGCCTGGAAGATGAAACCGATCTTGTCCCGGCGCAGCTGGGTCAGCTGCTTGTCCTTGAGGGTGCCGAGCTCGGTCTCGCCGAGGCGGACGGAGCCGGCGGAGAAGGTGTCCAGACCGGCGACGCAGTGCATCAGCGTGGACTTGCCGGAGCCCGAGGGACCCATGATCGCCGTGAACTGCCCCTGGGCGAAGTCGACGGAGACGTTGTCCAGGGCGACCACCTGGGTTTCGCCCTGGCCGTACACCTTCGACAGCTGCGTGGCGCGGGCGGCCACGGCCTGGGCCGTGTGCGGGGCGTAGTTCATGGTGGTCACAGGGGGGACTCCTGTCGAGCGGGGCGTCAGCGGACTGCGGACTTGCGGGACGTTTCCATCCTCACCGCGCCCACCCCCGCTCGGGATCAGCCGAGGTGCCCGTTCTCCGGCCCACTGGAGTCTGATCGGGGGGCCGTCCGCCTCCTCCTTTGGTATGACACGGCCCCTGAGTGGCGGTCCGTCGCGGCCCTTTGCGGCCGGGGGCGGCCCGGGGGCGGCCCGGGGGTGGCCCGGGGTGGCGTGCGGGGTGGCGGCCGAGGTGGCGCGGGCCGTCGAAATCCCGTCAATCCCGGGTGGCCGATGATCGTCCGCGAAGGGCGCCCAGAGCGGCCCGACCCCGCCTTCTTGTGCCTGATGGCCCCTCAATCGCCAATAAAATCAGACAACATCGCAATGACGGCCGACTGGCGCAGCGGGTGTTCCGGATAGGCTCGGCACAGCGTTCAGAGTTTTTTGCGCGGGGGCTGCTGGGCCTTGGCCCGGATGGTGGAATGCAGACACGGCGAGCTTAAACCTCGCTGGCCTACACAGGTCGTACCGGTTCAAATCCGGTTCCGGGCACTCCCGCGGCGGCCCTTTTATCCCCTGCCGCTTTGCCGTGCCTTCTCCTAAGATCCTCCTCCAGCGGTAGGGTGCTTTCTTTGCGAGCGCATTACTCTTGTGACAAGGCCGCGCACGGTGGCCATGGAGGAGTGAGATGAGGAGCAGTAACCCGGTCTTCTCGCGACGGGGGTTCAGCCGCGACGCCGGCGGCTACGCGGGCTTCGACGCGCAGCACCAGGCGCAGGCCGGGACCGCGACCGCGACGAACCCGTACGCGACGAACCCGTACGCGACCGACCTGACCACGGGCATGCCGCAGGCTCCGGCCCGCGGCAACGCGATGACGATCGACGACGTCGTGAGCCGTACGGCCATGACGCTCGGCACCGTGATCCTGACGGCGACCCTCGCCTGGATCGCGCTGCCCGTCGACCCCGCGAACGTCGGCAAGTCGTACGGCATCGCCGTCGGCGCCGCGCTCGTCGCGTTCGTCCTGGCGATGGTCCAGTCCTTCAAGCGCAAGGCCTCCCCGGCGGTCATCCTCGGGTACGCGGCGTTCGAGGGTGTCTTCCTCGGTGTCATCAGCGCCGCCACGAGCACCTACATGGGCGCCGGCGTCGTGATCCAGGCCGTGCTCGGCACGATGTGCGTCTTCGCCGCGGTGCTGTTCGCGTACAAGATGCGCTGGATCCGGGTCAACCGCCGGTTCTACGGCTTCGTGATGGCCGCGGCCATGGGCTTCATCCTGCTCATGCTCACGAACCTGCTGTTCTCGGTCTTCGCGGGCGGTGACGGCCTCGGCTTCCGCAGCGGCGGCCTCGGCATCCTCTTCGGGTGCATCGGCGTCATCCTCGGCGCCTGCTTCCTCGCCCTCGACTTCAAGCAGGTCGAGGACGGCCTCACGTACGGCGCCCCGCGCGAGGAGGCCTGGCTGGCGGCCTTCGGCCTCACCATCACCCTGGTGTGGATCTACCTGGAGCTGCTGCGCCTGTTCCAGATCCTCTCGGGCGACGACTAACCGCACCGGCGAACGACCGCCCACACGCGTGGGGAAGGCCCCGCGAGCAGACTGCTCGCGGGGCCTTCCCGCGTTTCGGAGGAATGTGGATCGGGGGCACGGATCGGGGGTATGGATCAGGGTCGGGAGTCGGGCCGGTACGAGGGCGGGGCTCAGCCGAACTTTCTCGCGGCCCTGCGCAGGTCGTACTCGTGGATGATCGCCTTGGCCTGGCCGTACGACAGCCGGTGCGCGCCGCGCAGCCAGCTGACCTTCTCCTCGAACCGGACGAGGGAGGGGCCGTCGTCCACGGTGCGGAGCCAGTCGGAGAGTTCACGACCGGTGGTCAGGGGGATTCTGTCGATCATGTTGCGGTGGGTCTGCTCGGAGAACTCTACGGACATGGGCGCCTCCGGAGGTATCGCCGTGCTGTGCTGTTCTCTTCACGCCACCGTGCCGGAGAGTTCGCCCGTTGGCAATGGTGCCCGGGCGGCGCGTAAGGTCGGCCGGGTGCTTGATACTTCGCCCCTGACCGCCGTCGTGGAACGTTTCGCCGAGCGCCTGCGGGCCGCGCCGCAGAGCCGGCTCCAGCGCGGGGCCGCCGCCGAGGCGCTGGAACTGGCCCGGGAGCTGTCCGTGCGGGCGCAGCGGCTGGAGGACCCTCAGGGGGCGGCCGAGCCCCGGCTGATGCCGGAAGCCGGGATCTTCGTGGTGGGGGACCAACTGGCGGTGGCCGGACAGGACCTCGCGGAGGCACTGCGCGACGCGAGCCGGAGGCCCGCCGGGGCTGCCGGGGCGGCCGACGCCGCCGGGGACAGCGCGAAGGCCCCGTCCGAGATGCTGGACGAGGCCGTGCGGCTGGTGGAGCAGGCGGAAGTCAGAGCGATGCGATGACGCGGTCCGCGAGGATGTAGACGTTGCTGTCGGGGTCCTCGGAGTCACCGCAGGAGAAGGTCAGCGCGTAGGCGCCGGAGATGCCCGAGCCGCCCAGCAGGACCGGCGCGGTGCCCGAGCGCAGGGCCTCGGCGAGGCGCTCGGCCGTCTCCCGGTGGCCCGGGGTCATGCACAGCGTGGTGCCGTCGGTGAAGACGTACACGTCCAGCGTGCCCAGCGGGCCCGGGCGGACGTCCGCGAGGGCCGTACGGGCCTCCGCGAGCTCCTCCAGGCGGCTGACCGTGCGCTCGTGGTCGGCGCCCGGGTACGAGGCCTGGACGGGTACGAAGTCGGGGTGCGAGGGGTGGCGCCGGCGGGCGGCGGCCAGCTCGGCCGAATCCTCGGGGTGGCTCGGGTACTCGTCGGCCGGATCCTCGCCGAACACGGGCTCCAGGCCGACCAGATCCGCCTGCCGGGGCAGGAAGAGCGGGCTGTCCTCGCCCAGGCCGGGCAGGCCGCCCAGCAGCGAGGTAGGGGTCTCCCCAGCGAAGCGAGGGGAAGCGTCGGCGGCGTCGCGGGCCTCCTGCGCGGCCCAGAAGGCCCGCGCCTCGGCCAGCTCGCGCTCGCGCTCCTCGGCGAGGGCCTCGGCGACGGCGGCCCGTATCTCGGCGGCGGGGGACTCCACGGCGCTGCGGGCGTGCGGGACCGCGGCGCCGCGCGGGTGCGCCGACACGGTCAGCTCACCGCGCAGGGCCGTGACCTGCTTGCGCAGTCCGTGTACGGCGTGCAGCGCAGCGGCGCCCACGGCCGTGGTGGCGGCCGTGGTCAGCAGCAGGGCAAGAGACATGGCGCTCACTGGCTAACTCCTGATTGTTTCGATCCCCCGACTTCCTACATCAGAGTGTCCCGACCTGGGAATGGCGTGCAGTGCATTACGTCACGAATTGGACAGGTCTTTGGTCACACGTTTACCCCGCGTACTGCCACTGACCTGCATAAATGCCAATCCCCCAGGACGTAGGTCACATCCTGGGGGAGATTCGGTCACGGGTCGGCCGCGACGCGGTTAGATTCGGCGTCAGTACGCCGCTTGGGATCCGGCCGGATCCCTTGCGGCGACTGGGCGCGCTACTAGATCAGCTAGCTCAGGCGCTCGATGACCATGGCCATGCCCTGGCCGCCGCCCACGCACATGGTCTCCAGGCCGAACTGCTTGTCGTGGAACTGCAGGCTGTTGATCAGGGTGCCGGTGATGCGGGCGCCGGTCATCCCGAACGGGTGACCGACGGCGATGGCCCCGCCGTTGACGTTCAGCTTCTCCAGCGGGATCTCCAGGTCCCGGTAGGAGGGGATGACCTGGGCCGCGAAGGCCTCGTTGATCTCGAACAGGTCGATGTCGCCGACGGTCAGGCCGGCCCGCTTCAGGGCCTGCTTGGACGCCTCGACCGGGCCCAGGCCCATGATCTCGGGGGAGAGGGCGGTGACGCCGGTGGAGACGATCCGGGCCAGCGGGGTCAGGCCCAGCTCCCGCGCCTTGGTGTCGCTCATGATGACCAGCGCGGCGGCGCCGTCGTTGAGCGGGCAGCAGTTGCCGGCCGTGACCAGGCCGTCGGGGCGGAAGACCGGCTTCAGGCCCTGGACGCCCTCCAGGGTGACGCCGGCGCGCGGGCCGTCGTCGGTGGAGACGACCGTGCCGTCCGGGGTGGTGACCGGGGTGATCTCGCGGGCCCAGAAGCCGTTCTTGATGGCCTCTTCGGCGAGGTTCTGCGAGCGGACGCCGAACTCGTCCATGTCCTGGCGGGTCACACCCTTGAGGCGGGCCAGGTTCTCGGCGGTCTGCCCCATCGCGATGTACGCGTCGGGCACCAGGCCGTCCTCGCGCGGGTCGTGCCAGGACGAGCCCTCGCTCTGCGCGACGGCGGCCGTACGGGCCTCCGCGTCGGCGAAGAACGGGTTGTGGGTGTCCGGGATGCCGTCGGAGGAGCCCTTGACGGACCGGGAGACCATTTCGACGCCCGCGGAGATGAAGACGTCGCCCTCGCCCGCCTTGATGGCGTGCAGGGCCATGCGGGAGGTCTGGAGCGAGGAGGAGCAGTAGCGGGTGATCGTGCTGCCCGGCAGGTAGTCCATGCCCATCTGCACGGCCACGATGCGGCCCAGGTTGTGGCCCTGCTCGCCGCCGGGGAGGCCGCAGCCGAGCATCAGGTCGTCGATGTCGCGCGGGTCCAGCTCGGGGACCTTGGCGAGGGCGGCCTGGATGATCGTCGCGGTCAGGTCGTCCGGCCGGAGGTCCTTGAGGGATCCCTTGAAGGCACGCCCGATGGGCGAACGGGCGGTCGAAACGATGACGGCTTCGGGCATCGGGGGCTCCAAGGGGGTGAGTTGCGGCTCGTACCGGGACCGCAAGCGAAGTTACCGGCCCGTACCGTCGAGGTCACCGGCCTTGGTGTGTGATGAGGGTCGCTTCCGGGGCGCGGTGGCCCCGGCCGACGCGGCCCCGGCCTCCCCGGCCGCTTCCCCGGGTGCCTCCCGGGCGGCCTCCCGCGCCGCTTCCCGGGCTGCTTCCCCGGTCGCCTCCTGGGCCGCTTCCCGGACCGCCTCCCGCGCCGCTTCCCCGGCCGCCTCTCCGGTCGCCTCCCGGGCCGCCTCCTGCGCCGCCTCGCCGGTCGCCTCCCGGCCGCCTTCCGCGGGCTCTCCCGGCTGGCCGATCTCCGGCGGGCTGGGCATCCGGCGCCTGCGGCGGTGCTTGAGCAGGGCCCAGGGGGCGCGGGCGGCCGTGACCTCCGTACCCGCCTGGCCGGCGGCGGCGGAGGCCGCCTCGGCGACGGGGAGCATGTCCTCGTCCCGGGTGTGGTCCAGCCGGTCGGACTCGGGCCAGACGCCGAGCGCGGCGCACACGGTGGGCAGGATGGCCATGGCGGCGGTCGCGTACCCCTCGGCGGACGGGTGGTAGGAGTCCGGGCCGAACATCTCGCGCGGGTTCGCGGCGAACTCCGGGCCGAGCAGGTCCCCCATGGAGACGGTACGGGCGCCCAGCGCGACCACGCCGACCGTCTGGGCGGCGGCCAGCTGGCGCGAGACGCGGCGGGCCACCCAGCGCAGCGGCTGGTAGACCGGCTCGATCGTGCCCAGGTCGGGGCAGGTGCCGACCACGACCTCGGCGCCCGCGTCCCGCAGCCGGCGGGTGGCGGCGGCGAGCAGGCGTACCGACTGGGTCAGGGGCATCCGGCGCGTCACGTCGTTCGCGCCGATCATGATCACCGCCACATCGGGGGGCGGGGCGTCACCGTCGAGGAGCACGCCCGCCTGGCGGTCGAGGTCGTCCGACATGGCTCCCGAGAGGGCCACGTTCCGCAGCTCCACCGGCCGCTCGGCCACCGCCGCGAGTCCGGAGGCCAGCAGGGCGCCCGGGGTCTGCCTCGCCCGGCGCACGCCCAGACCGGCGGCCGTGGAATCGCCCAGCATGGCCAGGCGCAGCGGGCCCGGGTTCAGCTCCAGTCCGCCGAACTCGCTCCCGTACAGGCCGTCCGCGCGCGGCGGATCGGGCAGGCCGGTGCCCACCGTGCGCTTGGCGAACTGCACCTCCGCCACCACCAGACCCACCGCGGCGACCCCGATGAGCCCGATCCCGCCACCGCCGTACGCCGCGCCCGCCGCGATCCGGCGGGCGGTTCTCGCTCTGGACACGCTGCAGACCACCTCGCTCTCGTACCTGGCCCTGATGAGCTTCCTGCCCCGTACCGCGGGTCAGTCAATCCCTTTCCGCATACTCTGGCCGGACCTCCCGGAGAACCCGTGGAGTCCCCTCCTTGGAGAACATGGTGCAATTCCACGACTCGATGATCAGCCTCGTCGGCAACACCCCGCTGGTGAAGCTCAACCGTGTGACCGAAGGCCTTCAGGCCACCGTGCTCGCGAAGGTCGAGTACTTCAATCCCGGTGGATCCGTGAAGGACCGGATCGCCGTCCGGATGATCGAGGCCGCCGAGCAGAGCGGAGCCCTCAAGCCCGGTGGCACCATCGTGGAGCCGACCAGCGGCAACACGGGTGTAGGACTCGCCATCGTGGCCCAGCAGAAGGGCTACAAGTGCATCTTCGTCTGCCCTGACAAGGTCTCCCTCGACAAGATCAACGTGCTGCGCGCGTACGGCGCCGAGGTCGTGGTCTGCCCGACCGCCGTCGATCCGGAGCACCCGGACTCGTACTACAACGTGTCCGACCGCCTGGTGCGCGAGACGCCGGGCGCCTGGAAGCCCGACCAGTACAGCAACCCGAACAACCCCCGTTCGCACTACGAGACCACCGGTCCCGAGCTGTGGGAGCAGACGGACGGGAAGATCACCCACTTCGTCGCGGGCGTCGGCACGGGCGGCACGATCTCCGGCACCGGCAACTACCTCAAGGAGGTCAGCGGCGGGAAGGTCAAGGTCATCGGCGCCGACCCCGAGGGCTCGGTCTACTCCGGCGGCTCGGGCCGCCCGTACCTCGTCGAGGGCGTCGGCGAGGACTTCTGGCCCACCGCCTACGACCCCAACGTGACGGACGAGATCATCGCGGTGTCCGACAAGGACTCCTTCCAGATGACCCGCCGCCTGGCGAAGGAAGAGGGCCTGCTGGTCGGCGGCTCCTGCGGCATGGCCGTCGTGGCCGCGCTGCGCGCCGCCGAGGGCCTCGGCCCGGACGACGTGGTCGTCGTGCTGCTGCCGGACAGCGGCCGCGGCTACCTCAGCAAGATCTTCAGCGACGAGTGGATGGCGGGCCACGGCTTCCTGGAGGAGGCCGGCCCGGCGGCGCGCATCGGGGACGTGCTGGCGGACAAGGCGGGCGGCATCCCGTCCCTCGTCCACATGCACCCCGAGGAGACCGTGGGCGAGGCCATCGAGGTGCTGCGCGAGTACGGCGTCTCGCAGATGCCGATCGTCAAGCCCGGCGCGGGCCACCCGGACGTGATGGCCGCCGAGGTCATCGGCTCGGTCGTGGAGAAGGAGCTCCTCGCCGCGCTGTTCGCGCAGCGGGCCGCGCTGACCGATCCGCTGGAGAAGCACATGAGCTCGCCGCTGCCGCAGGTCGGCTCGGGCGAGCCGGTGGCGGAGCTGATGAAGGTGCTGGGCGAGGCCGACGCGGCGATCGTCCTGGTCGAGGGCAAGCCGACCGGCGTGGTGAGCCGCCAGGACCTCCTGGCGTTCCTGGCGAAGACGTCGAAGTAGCGTCCGCCGCGTGGGGCCGGGCCGGCCGGCATCGCCGGTATCGCCGGTATCGCCGATATCGCGCCGTCGCGCAAAAGGTACGGGCCCGACACGTGACGGCAGCACCGGCTTAACACGGCTCCGGCACAGTGGTGGTTGTCGGCAGGGAGGCCCGGGAAACCGGGAGGAACGGCCGACGACACCGACTGGCGTCGGCGTGACTCCGGAGCGGCTCCCGGACCGCGTGGGACGCCATGGACGCGGACGGCCCTGACCCGGCCCGTGTCCTGCGTGGGGACCGCCGTCGTCCCGCCCCCGGGCAACCGGGGTGCGGCGGTCCCCACGCTGTCTTTTTCCCGGCCCGGGCCATGGGCTGGGGCTGTCAGTCCCGGGGGTTTCGGGTTCGGCCGCGCAGCGACTTGGTGGCGTGGATGAAGTTCACGCCCACGATGCCGGCCCAGGCCACGAGCAGACCCGCCAGGTGCGCCTGCGTGGCGGCGATCGCGGACAGCGGAATGGCCAGGACCAGGGTGATGATGGCGAAGCCGAAGCGTTCGCCGAAGTTCCCGTCCCCCGAGGGCCCCGCCGGGGAGCCGCCGCGCGCCGACAGGAGGCGTTCCTCCGCCAGCCGGCGCCGGACCTGGGTGTCTACCTTCTCGACGAAGGACTCCACCAGCGCGGACTCGTACTCGGGACCCAGCTCCCGCCGCGCGTCCAGCGTGGCGTCGAGTTCCTTCTTCAGCTCTTGGCGCTCCATCTCGCCCACGGTAGGGAGCGGGGAGCGCCCCCGCACTGGGGGTAGCCCCCGTTTCGGGCGTCTCGCGGAGCGGGCCGCCGCTTGCCGTCCTGCATAACCGCATGCAGAGTGCTCCGTAAGTGAATATTCACCGGGACGGGGACGGAGGGGACGGGATGAGCGACAGCCCGGCCGCGCGGCTGCAGAAGCTGTTCGAGGGGCACCGGCTGACGCCGACCCAGCGGCGGATCGCGCACTGCATGGTGCGCGGGGCGGCCGACGTGCCGTTCCTGTCGAGCGTGGAGCTCGCGGAGCTGGCGGGCGTGAGCCAGCCGTCGGTGACCCGCTTCGCGGTGGCGCTGGGCTTCGACGGGTATCCCGCGCTGCGCCGGCACCTGCGCGAGGTGGCCCCCGCCGAGCGGGCGGACCTGGAGCAGGAGGACTCGTACAACGAGTACCAGCAGGCCGTTCAGGGGGAGATCGAGAACCTGCGGCGGCTGGCGGCGATGCTCGCCGACCCGGCCCCGGTGCAGGAGGCGGGGCGGCTGCTGGCCGCGTCGAGCCCGCTGCCCGTACTGGGGCTGCGCGCGGCCTCCTCGCAGGCGCGCGGGTTCGCGTACTTCGCCGCCAAGGTGCATCCGGACGTACGGCTCCTCGACGAGGGCGGTTCGATGCTCGCCGACCGGATCGACGCGGCCGTGGCCGCCGGGGCCTCGGCGCTGCTGTGCTTCGCGCTGCCCCGCTATCCGCGGGAGGTGGCGGAGGCCCTGGAGCACGGGCGGGCGGCCGGGCTGACGGTGGTGACGGTCGCGGACTCGGCCTTCGCCCCGGTCGCCAGGTACTCGGATCTGCTGATTCCGGCGCCGGTCGGGACCGGGCTGGCCTTCGACACGGCCTGCGCCCCGATGCTGCTGGGCCGGGTGCTGCTGGAGGCGATGGCGGACGCGCTGCCGGACGCGCAGGCCCGACTGGAGGCGTTCGACGCCCGGGCCGCGGCGCGCGGGTTGTTCGTGGAGTGACCGGGTCTCAGCGGTAGTTGAGCTCCGCGAGCTCGGTGGCGAGCCGGGTGCGCAGCGCCGGGACGCGGGCGAGGAGGGGGAGCGCGGTGTTGCGTACGGCGCGCAGGGCGGGGTTGCGGACGGTCGCGATCCGGGTCATCCGGTCGGTCAGGGCCACCACGCGCAGGGCGACGGGCCGGCGGTGGGCCTCGTAGCCGTCGAGGTCGCCCCGGACCAGCGCCCGGCCGAGGGCGTAGCCGTCCTGGATGCCGGTGTTCATGCCCTGTCCGCCCGCCGGGCTGTGCACGTGGGCGGCGTCCCCGGCGAGCAGCAGCCGCCCGGCGCGGTATCGGTCGGCGACCCGGTGGTGGATGCGGAACCGCGAGGACCAGGCGAGGGAGCGGACGGTGGCCTGGCCGGGCGCGCGCTCGTCCAGGAGGCCCTGGATGAAGCCGAGGGCCGGCTCGGCGGGGGCCTCGGCGACGCTCGCGACGATCCGGTAGCGCCCTGCGGGCAGCGGGGCGATCACCGTGAGCCCGGTGGCGCCGAGGACGAGCGAGACCTCGCCGGCGCCCGGAGCCCAGTCCATGACGACGTCGGCGAGGACGAAGGACTCCCCGTACGCGGAGCCGGTGAAGCCGATCCCGGCGGCCTCCCGGACCGCGCTGTGCATCCCGTCGGCCCCGACGGCGTGGGCGGCGCGCAGGGTCTGGCCCGTGGCGGTGGTGAGGGTGACGCCGTCGGGGTCCTGGGTGATGCCGGTGACCTCGTACGGGCGGTGGACGTCGGCGCCGAGGGCGCGCAGGCGGGCGAGGAGCACGGCCTCGGTCTCGTCCTGGGGGACCATCAGCGCGTACGGGTAAATGGTGGGCAGGCCCTCGAAACCGACCTCGGCGAGCGGGCGGGCGCCGTCGCGGATCCGGAACGTGCTGACGGGGATGCCGCGGCCGATCAGTTCGGCGGAGAGGGCGCCGGTGGGGTCGAGCTCGTCGAGCACCTCCAGGGTGCGGGCGTGGACGACGGCGGCGCGGGTGGGGGTCCCCCCGGCGGAGCCAGGGGGAGTGTTGGCGCCCTCGGCCTGGCGGTCGAGGAGGACGAAGTCCACGCCGGCCTCGGCCAGGGTCACGGCGAGCGCCAGGCCGGTGGGTCCGGCGCCGACGATGGCGATCTCGGTGCGTGCGGGGAGCGGGAGTGCGGCGGTACTGGTCATGCGGGCTGCCTCCTCCGGTGGGCCAACGTACGTTGGCCAACGGCTGTTGACTTCAGGATGCGCCTGCCGGGGCTGTCATGTCAACGCATGTTGGCCTACGATTGTTGGCATGACGGCACGACGCTCCTCCGACACGACCAAGACGACGATCCTGCGGGCGGCCCGCGAGCGCTTCGCCGCCCAGGGGTACGAGCGCACGACCATCCGCGCCGTCGCGGCGGACGCGGAGATCGACCCGTCGATGGTCATGCGGTACTTCGGCAGCAAGGACGGGCTCTTCGAGGCCGCCCTGGCGGTGGACCTGCGCATGCCCGACCTGCGCGCCGTGCCCGCCGGGGAGCTGCCCGCCGCCCTCGTACGGCACTTCGTGGACCGGTGGGAGGGCGATCCGGCCGATGACGCCCTGCTGGTGCTGCTGCGCTCGGCGGTGACGAACGAGCGGGGCGCGGCCCGGATGCGGGAGGTGTTCGCGACCCAGGTCGCCCCGGCGCTGGTCGCGGCCCTCGGCCCCGACCGGGCCGCCCGCGCGGCCGGCCTGGTCGCGGCCCAGCTGCTGGGTCTGGCCCTGACCCGCTACCTCCTGCGGCTCCCCGCGGTGACCGCCCTGACCCCGGACGAACTCGTGGCCGGGCTCGCCCCGGCGGTCGCGGCGACCCTGTCTGCCGCCCACCCGTAGCCGCTGCGCGGGGCCTCCTGGGGGCTCGCCCCCAGACCCTCCCCCAGCTACCGCTGGGAGGTGCCCCCAGCGCCTCAAACGCCGGCGAGGCTGGATCTTTCAGCCGGGGGAGAAACGGAGTAAGGGTGGGGGGAGAAGGCCCCGCGCAGCGGCTACAGCAGGGCGTCGCGGAGGGCGCCGCCCGCCTCCGCCACGATCTGCGCGGGGGACTGCGCCGGGCGGGCCAGGGTGAAGTGGACTCCGCCCCCCGGGGTGATCCGGAAGCCGTGGACCGCAGGGCGCGGGAGGCTGTTGTAGCCGTAGTGGGCCGTGAAGAAGTACGCGCCCGTGTCCGGGACGCCGATCAGGTCGCCCGGCGACAGCTCCGGCAGCTCCCGGGCCGTGGCCAGCAGGTCGCCCGCGAAGCAGGCCGGGCCCGCGATGTCCTGGGGGACGGGGGTGCCCGTCTTCGGGGTGCCCTTGGCGTCGTACGGGAGGATCCGCACCGGCCAGGCCGCCGGGGCGTACACGGTGCGGGTGGCCAGCTGGACCCCGGCGTGGGTGAGGGCGATGGGGCGGCCGCCGGTGGTCTTCGTGTACTCCACCCGCGCGAGCACCAGGCCGTGCTTGGCCAGCAGTGACCGGCCGAACTCCGTGACCAGCCCGTACGAGCCGTCGAACAGGGCCGGCACGGCCCCGCGCAGCGCCGCCACGTACTCCGCGTACGTCGGGGTCTGCTCGTCGGAGGCGAAGTTCACCGGCAGGCCGCCGCCGATGTCGAGGGTGTCGATCTGCCGCCCCCCGGCCGCCGCGTTGATCTCCTCCGCCAGGGCGTGCAGTTCCCGTACGCCCTGCGCGATCAGCGGCAGCGGGACGCCCTGCGAGCCCGAGTGGGTGTGCAGCCGGGTCAGCCACGGGCGCTCGGCGAAGGCCCGTACCAGCCAGGCCCGGGCGCCCGGGTCGCGCAGCGGGACGCCGAATTTGGAGGTGGCGGTCGCCGTGGACAGGGCGTCGATGGCCCCCGCCCCGGTCTGCGGGTTGATCCGGATCCCGATCGGGGACGCGGTGGGGACGGCGGCGACGAGCGCGTCGAGCCGCTCCAGCTCCTGCCGGTTGTCGGCGTTGACCGCGATGCCCAGCGCCAGCGCCTCGCGCAGCTCGGCCGGGGTCTTGGCGGGGGAGTCCAGCACGGTCCGCTCCGGCGCGACCCCGGCCGCCCGGGCCAGCGCCAGCTCGCCGGGGCTCGCCACCTCGCAGCCGAACCCGGCCGCCGCCAGCAGCCGCAGCACCGGCACCAGGGGCGCGGCCTTCACGGCGAAGGCGTGCAGTACCGGGGTGCCGGGCGGGAGCGCGGCCGCGAACGCGCCGGCCAGGGCGGCCGCCGAGGCCTGGATCCCGGCCACGTCCAGCAGGCAGACCAGCGGCTCCGAGCCCTCCGCCCCGCCCACCAGACCCTGTTCGACGGCGGCCCGTACGGCCAGGTCCCGGCGCGCGGCGGCGCCCTCCGCGTCCGTCGCCGTGTGCGTCTCGACAGCCATGCGGAAAAGCCAATCATCCGGCGCGCCCGCGCGCAGCTGTTGACTGGATCTATTCAGGAGGAGAGGATGTGAATGGATTGACCAACATCGGAGGAGGCAACGCCATGTCAGGACCCCGCCCCGTACGGGCAGCGCGAGGCACGGAGCTCAGCACCCTGGGATGGCAGCAGGAGGCCGCGCTGCGGATGCTCCAGAACAACCTCGACCCCGAGGTCGCCGAGCACCCCGACAAGCTGGTCGTCTACGGCGGCACCGGCAAGGCCGCGCGCGACTGGCGCTCGTACGACGCGATGGTGCGCACGCTCCAGACCCTCAAGCAGGACGAGACGATGCTCGTCCAGTCCGGCCGGCCGGTCGGCGTGATGCAGACCCACGAGTGGGCCCCGCGCGTCCTGCTCGCCAACTCCAACCTCGTCGGCGACTGGGCCAACTGGGAGGAGTTCCGCCGCCTGGAGCACCTGGGCCTGACCATGTACGGCCAGATGACCGCCGGGTCGTGGATCTACATCGGTACGCAGGGCATCCTCCAGGGCACCTACGAGACCTTCGCCGCCGTCGCCGCCAAGAAGTTCAACGGGACCCTGGCGGGCACCATCACCCTCACCGCCGGCCTCGGCGGCATGGGCGGCGCCCAGCCGCTGGCCGTGACCATGAACGACGGCGTCGCGATCTGTATCGACGTCGATCCGCGCGCCATCGACCGCCGCATCGAGCACCGCTACCTGGACGTCAAGGCCGACAACCTCCGCCACGCCCTCCAGCTCGCCGTCGAGGCCCGCGACGCCCGCAAGCCGCTCTCCATCGGCCTCCTCGGCAACGCGGCCGAGCTGCTCCCGCAGATGCTGGCCGAGGGCGCCCCGATCGACATCGTGACCGACCAGACCTCGGCGCACGACCCGCTCGCCTACCTCCCCGTCGGCGTCGACTTCGAGGACATGGCCTCCTACGCGGCCAAGGACCCGGCGGGCTTCACCACCCGCGCCCGCGAGTCCATGGCCAAGCACGTCGAGGCCATGGTCGGCTTCATGGACGCCGGAGCCGAGGTCTTCGACTACGGCAACTCCATCCGCGGCGAGGCCCAGCTGGCCGGCTACGACCGCGCCTTCGCCTTCCCCGGCTTCGTTCCCGCCTACATCCGGCCGCTGTTCTGCGAGGGCAAGGGCCCCTTCCGGTGGGCCGCGCTCTCCGGCGAGGCCTCGGACATCCACAAGACCGACAAGGCGATGCTCGACCTCTTCCCGGAGAACGAGTCCCTGCACCGCTGGATCAAGATGGCGGGCGAGCGCGTCCACTTCCAGGGCCTGCCCGCGCGCATCTGCTGGCTCGGCTACGGCGAGCGCGACAAGGCCGGCGAGCGCTTCAACGACATGGTGGCGAGCGGCGAGCTGGCCGCCCCGCTGGTCATCGGCCGCGACCACCTCGACTGCGGCTCCGTCGCCTCCCCGTACCGCGAGACCGAGGCCATGCTCGACGGCTCCGACGCGATCGCCGACTGGCCGCTGCTGAACGCGATGGTCAACGTCGCCTCCGGCGCCTCCTGGGTCTCCATCCACCACGGCGGCGGCGTCGGCATGGGCCGCTCGATCCACGCGGGCCAGGTCACGGTCGCCGACGGCACCGCTCTGGCGGGCGAGAAGATCCGCCGGGTCCTGACGAATGACCCGGGCATGGGTGTCATCCGGCATGTCGATGCCGGCTACGACATTGCGGAGTCGGTCGCGGACGAGCGTGGTGTCCGCGTCCCGATGCGCGAGGGCGACTCCGCGTGAGCGAGGCAGACATCCCGGGTGCGGCGCCGCTGCCGGGGGCTCTGCCCCCGGACCCCCGCGCCTCAAACGCCGGCGGGGCTGAGAATGGCCCCGGCGAAGCCGTGGGCCTTCCCGGCGGGTCCGGGGGCACCGCCCCTGGGGGTACCTCCCAGCGGAGCTGGGGGAGAAACGGAGAAAGGGCGGGGCGGGGAGAAAGCAGCTCGTTCCACGCCATGTGGGCGGACCTCGCGCCCATCGGCCGCAACGCCGACTCCGGCGGGTACCGCCGCTACGCCTGGACCGGGGCCGATGCCGACTGTCGGACCTGGTTCCAAGCGCAAGCGGAATCGCGCGGCCTCACGTACGAGACCGACCGCAACGGCAACCAGTGGGCCTGGCTCGGCGACCCCCTCGCGGGCGACGCCGTCGTCACCGGCTCCCACCTGGACTCCGTCCCCGACGGCGGGGCCTTCGACGGCCCCCTCGGGGTGGTGTCCTCCTTCGCGGCCCTGGACGAACTCCGCAGGAGGGGCGCGGAGTTCTCCAGGCCGCTGGCCATCACCAACTTCGGTGACGAGGAAGGAGCCCGGTTCGGCCTGGCCTGCGTCGGCTCCCGGCTCGCCGCGGGGCAGCTGACCAAGGAGAAGGCGTACGCGCTCCGGGACGCGGACGGCATCAGCCTGCCCGAGGCCATGGAGGCCGCCGGGTACGACCCCGAGGCCATCGGGGCCGACCCCGAACGCCTCGGCCGCATCGGCGCCTTCGTGGAACTCCACGTCGAACAGGGCCGCGCCCTCGACCTGTCGGGGGACTCCGTCGGCATCGCGTCCGCGATCTGGCCGCACGGCCGCTGGCGGTTCGACTTCCACGGCGAGGCCAACCACGCCGGCACCACCCGGCTGGTCGACCGCCGTGACCCGATGCTCACGTACGCGGCGACCGTCCTCGCGGCCCGCGCCGAGGCGGCCCTCGCCGGGGCGGTCGCCACCTTCGGGAAGATCGCGGTCGAGCCCAACGGGGTCAACGCCATCCCCTCGCTGGTGCGCGGCTGGCTCGACTCCCGCGCCGCCGACCAGGCCACCCTCGACACCGTGGTCACGGCCATCGAGAAGGCCGCCCGCGAGCGCGCCGACCGGGACGGGATCGACCTCGCCATCGTCCGGGAGTCCTTCACCCCGGTCGTCGAGTTCGAACACGCCCTGCGCGACGAGATGAACCGGATCCTGGGCGGGGCCGTCCCCGTCCTCGGCACCGGGGCGGGACACGACGCCGGAATCCTCTCCGCCGCCGTCCCGACCGCGATGCTGTTCGTACGGAACCCCACCGGCGTCTCCCACTCCCCGCGGGAGTTCGCCGCCGAGGACGACTGCGTGGCCGGCGTCCTCGCCCTCGCCGACGTACTGGAAGGTCTCGCGTGCCGCTGACGACGACGTACTGGCTGGAGCACGCCTGGCTCGGCACCCATGTCGAGCCGGGCGTTGCCCTGGAGGTGTCCGCCGACGGGCGGATCGCCGCGGTGCGGACCGGGGTGGACGCCCCGCCCCCGGGCGCGGAGGTGCTGCGCGGCCTGACGCTTCCCGGCCTGGCCAACGCGCACTCCCACGCCTTCCACCGGGCCTTGCGCTCCGTCGTCCAGGTCGGCAGCGGCACCTTCTGGACCTGGCGCGACGTCATGTACAACGTCGCCCAGAACCTCACCCCCGACACGTACTTCGCGCTGGCCCGCGCCGTGTACGCGGAGATGGCGCTGGCCGGCATCACCAACGTCGGCGAGTTCCACTACGTCCACCACGCGCCCGGCGGCACCCCGTACGCCGACCCGAACGCCATGGGCGAGGCCCTGATCGAGGCGGCCGCCGCGGCCGGCATCCGGATCACCCTCCTCGACACCGCCTACCTCTCGGCGGGAATCTTGAATGCGCACAGTGGCCAGGCCCCCAACCCCCACCAGCAGCGCTTCTCCGACGGCACCGCCGAGGCATGGGCCGAGCGCGTCTCGGGGCTGAAGCCCCGCGAGCACGCCCTGATCGGCGCCGCGATCCACTCGGTACGTGCCGTGCCCGCCGACCAGTTGGCCACCGTCGCCCGCTGGGCCGAGGAGCGGCAGGTGCCCCTGCACGTGCACCTCTCCGAGCAGACCGCCGAGAACGACGCCTGCCAGGACGCCCACGGCCGCACCCCGACCCAGCTCCTCGCCGACCACGGCGTGCTCGGCCCGCGCACCACCGGCGTCCACAACACGCACCTCACCGACGCCGACATCGCGCTCCTCGGCGGCACCACCACCGGCACCTGCATGTGCCCGACCACCGAGCGCGACCTGGCCGACGGCATCGGCCCGGCCGGCCGGCTCCAGCAGGCGGGCAGCCCGCTCTCGCTCGGCAGCGACAGCCACGCGGTGATCGACCTGCTCGAAGAGGCCCGCGCGATGGAGCTCAACGAGCGCCTGCGCAGCCGGACCCGCGGCCACTGGACGGCGAACGAGCTGCTCACGGCCGCCACCGCCGACGGCCACGCGGCCCTCGGGCGGCCCGACGCGGGCCGCCTGGAGCCGGGTGTGCTCGCGGACTTCACCACGATCGCGCTGGACTCCGTCAGGACGGCCGGTCCGCCGCCCCGCCTGGGCGCCGAGACGGCGGTGTTCGCGGCCTCGGCTGCGGACGTCCGTCACACGGTGGTCGGCGGTCGCCACATCGTCCGCGACGGCCACCACACCCTGGTCGGCGACGTCCCGTCGGCCCTCGCCGAGTCCATCGCCGCCGTCCGCTCCTGACCGGGGCGCCTGCGGCGGGCCTTCCCCACCCCGCCCCTTCCCGAAACCGGGGCTCCGCCCCGGACCCCGCGCCTCAAACGCCGGCGAGGCTGGATCTTGCGCGGGGTCTGGGGCGGAGCCCCAGTTCCCTGAGAGGAACCCATGACCACCACCACCGTCATCACCAACATCGGCAGCCTCGTCACCAACGACCCCGCCCTCGGCGACGGCGGCCCCCTCGGCCTGGTCGAGAACGCGGCCGTGGTCATCGACGGCGACCGCATCGCCTGGGTCGGCCCCGCCGACACGGCCCCGGCCGCCGACACGGCGTACGACGCCCAGGGCCGGGCCCTGATCCCCGGCTTCGTCGACTCCCACTCGCACCTGGTCTTCGCCGGCGACCGCACCGCCGAGTTCAACGCCCGGATGTCCGGCCGCAGCTACTCCGCCGGCGGCATCCGCACCACCGTCGCCGCCACCCGCGCCGCCACCGACGCCGAGCTCGAAGCCAACCTGGTGCGCCACCTCGACGAGGCCCGCCGCCAGGGCACCACCACCTTTGAAACCAAGTCCGGCTACGGCCTCACCGTCGCCGACGAGGCCCGCGCGCTGCGCATCGCCGCCGCGCACACCGAGGAGGTCACCTACCTCGGTGCTCACATCGTGTCCCCCGACTACGCCGAGGACCCCGCCGGGTACGTGGACCTGGTCACCGGCGAGATGCTGGCCGCCTGCGCCCCGTACGCCCGCTGGGTGGACGTGTTCTGCGAGAAGGGCGCCTTCGACGGGGAGCAGGCCCGCGCGATCCTCACCGCCGGCGCCGCCGCCGGGCTGATCCCGCGCGTGCACGCCAACCAGCTCTCGTACGGCCCGGGCGTCCAGCTCGCCGTGGAGCTGGAAGCCGCCTCCGCCGACCACTGCACCCACCTCACCGACGCCGACGTGGACGCCCTCGCCCAGGCAGCCGCGACCACCGTCGCCACCCTGCTCCCCGGCGCCGAGTTCTCCACCCGCGCCCAGTGGCCCGACGCCCGCCGCCTGCTCGACGCGGGCGTCACCGTCGCGCTGTCCACCGACTGCAACCCCGGCTCCTCGTATACGAGTTCCATGCCGTTCTGCGTCGCGCTCGCCGTCCGGGACATGGGCATGACCCCCGACGAGGCCCTGTGGTCCGCCACCGCCGGCGGTGCCCGCGCCCTGCGCCGCGCCGACGTGGGCGTCGTGACCCCCGGAGCCCGTGCCGACCTGGCCCTCCTCGATGCCCCGAGCCATGTCCACCTCGCCTACCGCCCCGGCGTCCCGCTCGTCTCCGCCGTCTGGCAGCGCGGGGTCCGCGCCGCCTGAAGGGCCCCCGACGCCCCCCGACGATCCCCCGACGACCCCCGACACACACGGACATGGCCTGAATCCGGGCGGCCGACAGGCCGTGGATCCGGGCCTGTTCTGTGTCTTCCCTCCGTAAGGTCCCGGGCGTACCTTGAGCCACCAATCTGATGTGTCGTCAGTAACTTGTGGCCCGAGGGGAAGACGAAGGTGTCCAACCGGAAACGCTCCACCGCACTCGCGCTGGCCTCTGCGCTGGCCGGATCGGCGGTACTGCTGGCCGCCCCCGCAGCCCACGCCACCGTGGTCGACGTCGAGTACAACTGCGTCACCCCCATCGGCGACAAGTCGGCGGTCTCGCCCATCGACATCAAGGCCGTCAAGGAAGGCGACGGGTACAAGCTGACGATGGCCTTCCAGAAGGGCGTGTCGTCCAGCCCCGTCGAACTCGGCAAGGGCGCGATGAGCCCCAGCGCCGTCATCCAGGTGGGCGGCGCGGAGAAGGCCACGGTCCCGGTCTCCGGGCCGCCCAACCCCGAGGCCGCGCCCGCCAACACCCCCATCAAGATCACCGATCTCTCGGGCACCTACACCCCGAAGAAGAGTGGCAAGGTCACCTTCACCGCGGGCGTGCTTACCATCAAGGCGCTGGGGACCACCACCACCTGCACCCCCGGCAACAGCCCGAAGCCCGCCCTGGAACTGGACGTCACCGCGGCCGGCGGCGCCGCGAAGGAGACGCCGCCCGGGGGCTCCGAGACCCTTCCGCAGACCGGACCCACCGACTCCGCCCTCGCCCTCGGCACCCTCGGCGCCACCGTGGTGCTCGCCGGCGCCGCGGGCGTGCTCTGGCTGACCCGGCGCGGCCGGCGGGCCCGGTCCTGAACGGAGCGCCCCCGGCCATGCCCGTGCTCCACGCGTTCACCCGTCTCGGCGTGCCGCTCCTCGCGGCCGCCGCACTCCACGCCGTCCCGATAGTGACGGCCGCCTCCGCCGCTACCGCCTCCGCTGCCGCCGCGTCCGACGAGCCCGGCTGGACCGCCGAACCCGTCTCCGGGCGCGCCGGCGCCGCCGCCCGCCCGTACTCCACGCGACCGTATTACACGCGACCGTATTACTACATGGCCGGCACCCCCGGCACCGTCCTGGAGGACCGGCTCGCCCTGGCCAACACCACCGACCAGGAGCACACCGTCACACTGCGCGGGGCCGACGCCTACAACACGCCGGACGGCGCCTTCGCGGTGCGCCCGGCCACGCCCCCGGACACGCCCCCGGCCCCGGCCACGCCAGCGGCCGCGGGAGCCGGCTCCTGGATCAGCTTCGGCGGCGGCGCCACGGTCACCATCCCGCCCCGCACCCGCGCGGTGGTCCCCTTCACCGTCACCGTGCCGCCCGCGTCCCCGCCCGGGGACCACCCGGCCGCCGTGGTCGCCACCGAGGCCGGCCGTGAGGTGGGAGTACGGGTCCACCTGCGCGTCAGCGGCCCCACGTTGGCCGCCCTCACCGTCGAGGACGTGGCCGTACGCGGCGAGGGCGCGGGCCGGGTCGTCGCGTACACCCTGGTCAACCGGGGCAACGTGGCCCTGGCCCCCGAGCTGGCGATCCGCGCGAAGGGCCGGTTCGGCGAGGTCCCGGGTCGCGGCGCCCGCGCCCTGCCGGTGGAACTCCTGCCGGGCCAGCGGGTCGAGCTGACCGAGCCCTGGCCCGGAGCGCCGGTGTTCGACAAGGTCGATCTCATCCTCACCGTCACCGCCCCCGGCGGCGCCCGGGCCACGGCCGGCGCCTCCGTGTGGTGCGTGCCCTGGGGAATCGCCGGCGCGACGGGCGCCGGGCTGGCCGCCCTCGGCGCGACGACGGGGGCCGCGCTGCTCCTCGTACGCACCCGGCGCACCCGGCGCGAGCCGCCGACGGACCAGAACCAGGCGCCCGTATCCGCACAGGCCCAGGCATCGGAACACGAGTTGACGGGAGCAGCCAGGTGAGCGCCACGGTCCGCGGAAGGACGGGATCGCTCCTGGCGGCGGTGCTGGCGGCGTGCGCCCTGGCGCTGTTCCCGGCGGCCCCGGCCGCGGCCGCCGCCGAGGAGGCCGAGCCGGCGGTGGAGCTCTCCCTCAAGGAGGCGGCCAAGGGCACCGAGATCAGCGTCACGGGCACCGGCTGGCCGGCCAAGACCCTGGTGATGCTGCTGGTCTGTGGCCAGAACATGATCGGCGGCACCAACAGCTGCGCCAACGCCGACGGCGTCGCGGTCGCGGTCGCCGACGACGGGCGTTTCGCCGCCCGGCTGCCGGTCGTGGCCCCGCCCAAGCCCTGCCCCTGCGTCGTGAACGTCACCTCCGTCAACGGAGACCAGTCCACGGTCGCGGCCCCGATCAAGATCACCGACCACCCGGTGGCCGAGCTGCCCGCGGAGAGCGGCACGGCCCGCCTCGCGATGCTCACCGGGGTCCGGCTGGTGGGCGACGACGGGGTGCTGACCTGGTTCGGCGCCCCGCCCAGCCGGAAGTTCACGGCCACCGTCGGGAACCTCGGCTCCGCGCCGGTCAAGGACCCGGTCTTCCAGCTCGGCACCGCGCACGGCGTCTTCGCCCCCGTGTGGGAGGAGGTCCGCTGGAAGGGCACCATCCCGCCGGGCGGCAAGGCGGAGATCGAGCTGGACGTGACCCTGTCCGCGGGCGCCCACGGGGACTACACGATCTCCCTCAAGTACGGCGACAAGGTCGTGGCCGGCCAGCCCTGGGGCGTGGACCGCCCGTACGGGGTGCTGCTGTTCTGGGGCCTGCTCCTGGTGGTGATCCCGGCCGCCCTCTTCCGGGCCGGCATGGCCGTCGTGGACCGGGTCCGGCCGAGGGTCCCGGCGGTACGGGGATCAGCGCCGCCGCCCCGCTCGGGGCGGCCGGCGGAGTCCCCCCAGGCCTCCACGGCGGTCCTGCCGTGGTTCACCCCGGACAGCGAGCCGGGGACCGACGCACCACAGACGTCACAGACATCCGCACCGTCTGAGAACCGTTCGACGACGAAGGGACATTCGTGAAGACCCAACGGAGGGTGAGCGCGGCCGTGGTCGCGCTGCTGCTCGGCGGCGCGGGCATGGTCATGGTGGCTTCGCCCGCCCAGGCCGGCGAGGCGACGTACAAGGTCAAGTGCGTTCCGCCGGCCGGTGGCGGTGATCCGGTGGAGGGCGAGACCACCGCCAGGATCACGGCCCCGGCCACGGCCAAGGTGGGCGACGAGGTCGAGGTGGTCTGGGAGACCGTCAAGCCGGCGTCGAACAACACGGACCTGATGGTGATCCCGAAGGACTCCGTCCTGCCCACGGGCTGGATGGCGGTCGGCGGCGGGATGGGGGAACTCAAGGTCGTCGGAGAGAAGAAGAACCCGGAGATCCCCAAGAAGGCCCCGATGGTCATGTCCGCCATGAAGGGCAAGCTGAAGCTCACCAAGGCCGGCAAGATCACCCTGACTCCCGGCAAGTACGAGGTCGCCGTCACCTTCTCCTTCGGCACCTTCGTCACCAAGTGCGCCCCGCAGGGGAGCGTGGGCGTCGGCCACACCATCGACGTCTCGGAGGGCTCCGGCAGCGGCGGCACCACGAGCGGAGGAACCACCAGCGGCGGCTCGACCACCAGCGGCGGGACCACGACCGGCGGGACCAGCAGCGGCGGCACCACCAGCGGTGGCACCACGACCGGCGGCTCGACCACCAGCGGCGGAACGAGCGGCGGGGGCGGCGGCCAGACCGACTTCCCCGGCAAGCCCGTCGAGGTCGCCTTCGACTGCGGCCCGGTCGTCCCCGGCGGCATCAAGACCCCGGTCACCATCAACGCCAAGAAGAACGGCGGCGCCTACGACCTGACCGTCAAGACCGCCAAGGGCGCGATGGCCAGCCCGATGGCCCTCCCGGCGGGGGCCCTCAAGCCCTCGATGAACATCAAGCTCGGCGGCGCCGACAGCGGCATGGTCAAGGTCTCCGGCCCGGCCAACGCGGAGCCCATCCCGGACAAGGCCCCGGTCAGCCTCAACGACATGACCGGCACCTACAAGCCGGGCAAGAGCGGCAAGGTGACCCTGAGCCCGGATCAGCTGACGATCGACGTCACGATGGCGCCGGGCGCCACGCCGATCAATGTGCCCTGCAAGGCGGCCAGCAGCGGCGTCTCGCTGGAGCTGGACACCACCGCCCAGCCGGGCGGCTCCGGCTCGCAGTCCGCGACCGGCTCCACCACCGCCGGGAGCACCGCCGGGAACACGGCCGGCAACACCGCCTCGGGCGGCCTCGCCGAGACCGGCGCCGAGGACGAGGGCGGCATCAAGGCCCTGGCCCTGGTCGCCGGCACGGTGATCCTGCTCGGCGCGGCCGTCTTCACCTTCACCCCGTGGCGCCGGCTGCGCGGCACGCGGTAAGCAGGGCACGGCAAGAGGCACGGCAAAAGGAGCGGCCCGGCACACCGTGAGGTGTGCCGGGCCGCTCTCAGCGCGCGAGGTGCGTCAGTGGACGCTGCCCATCAGGGACTGGACCTTCTTGCGGTACGAGTAGATCGCGAAGCCCGCGAGCACCGCGGCGGCGGCCTCGAAGCCGATCACCGAGGTGCCGTTGAGGTCCACACCGGCGATGGAGAGCAGGCTGGTGGTGCAGTCACCGGCGGTGACCGCGAGGAACCAGACGCCCATCATCTGGGAGGCGTACTTCTGCGGGGCCATCTTCGTGGTGACGGAGAGGCCGACCGGGGAGACGCACAGCTCGCCGATGGTCTGGATCATGTAGATCGAGACCAGCCACATCGGGGAGACCTTGACGTCGCCGGTCGCCATGCCCATCGGGACGATGAAGACGAAGAACGAGGCACCGATCAGGACCAGGCCCATCGCGAACTTCACGATGGTGTTCGGCTCCTGGTTCTTGCGGGCCAGCCACAGCCACAGCCAGGCGAAGACCGGGGCCAGGGCCATCACGAACAGCGGGTTCAGCGACTGGTACCAGGTGGCCGAGAAGTCGAAGCCGAAGACGGTGCCGGCGGTCTTGTCGTCCGCGAACAGGGACAGCGTGGAGCCACCCTGGTCGTAGATCATCCAGAAGACGGCGGCGGCGATGAAGAACCAGATGTACGCGGTCATCTTCGACTGCTCGGAGCCCGACAGGTCCTTGTCGCGCTTGATGCGCGCCAGCACGGCGATCGGGATGATCAGGCCGGCCAGCGTCAGCGGGACCAGGGCCCAGTTCAGCGTGTAGTAGCCGAGCCAGACCACGGCACCGTAGAAGACGGCGATGCCCACGACCGCGAGCACGACCTTCGTGATCACGGCGCTGCGCTCCTCAGGAGTCAGCGGGTTCGGGACCTGGCTGCTCTTCGGGCTCAGGTGCTTGGTGCCGAGCAGGAACTGGGTGAGACCCAGGCCCATGCCGACGGCGGCGAGGGCGAAGCCCAGGTGCCAGTTGTACTCCTTGCCGACGGTGCCGACGACGAGCGGGGCGACGAAGGCGCCGAGGTTGATGCCGATGTAGAAGAGGGTGAAGCCACCGTCGCGGCGCGGGTCCTCCGGGCCGTCGTACAGGTGGCCGACCATGGTGGAGATGTTGGCCTTCAGCAGACCGGAACCGGTCGCGACGAGGATCAGGCCGACGAAGAACATCGCCTGGCCCGGAAGGGCCAGCGACAGGTGACCACCCATGATCACGAAACCGGCGATCGCGACCGTCTTGCGGGCGCCCCAGACACGGTCACCGAACCATCCGCCCGGCATGGCCATCAGGTAGACCATCGAGACGTACACGGAGTAGATCGCCGTGGTGGTGGCCGCGGTCATCGCAAGGCCGCCGCCCTGGCTGCCCGTGGCGGCGTCGGCGCCGCCCGAGACCAGGTAGTACACGAGAAGTGCGCGCATGCCGTAGTAGGAGAAGCGCTCCCACATCTCGGTCATGAACAGCGTGGCCAGGCCACGGGGGTGGCCGAAGAAGGTCTTCTCGGCGGACGGATCCGCAGAGTCCTTCGTCAGGCTGGAAGCCATGGTCGATCCTTGCTTGCTCGGGACGCTCGGCTTCGTGAGCTCAACAGCGCCCGGTGGGGGGTGGCCGGCACCGGCGACGGACCCCAACCCCACGCCCCGGGGTCTCGCCCCACAGGGGTGCGGGAGCGAAGGAAGATCCGTAACCGGGATCCACGCACTGCCGACCCGGCCAGAACAGAAGTAGGGGCCTTTGGCGCGTTTTTCGGCACAAAGGTCCCCTGGGTAGTGCATCAGGCGTCTCGCCACCATACGACACGACACTGCGGCATATGGAAGGACTTGAGAGATGGATCACAGGCTGGAGTGGAACCGCTGGGAGGTATTCGAAGGCAGTTAGTAGTTCAGCACACCAGATCGCCAGGGGGCCCGCAGGACACCTCTGCTTTCAGCCGCTGCGGACTACCATCACCCACATGACGCGTGTACTGCTCGCCGAGGACGACGCATCCATCTCGGAACCCCTGGCCCGCGCCCTGCGCCGGGAGGGGTACGAGGTCGAGGTCCGGGAGGACGGCCCCACCGCCCTGGATGCGGGACTGCAGGGCGGCGTCGATCTCGTCGTCCTGGACCTGGGCCTCCCGGGCATGGACGGACTGGAGGTGGCCCGCCGGCTGCGCGCCGAGGGCCACGGCTTTCCGATCCTGGTACTCACCGCCCGCGCGGACGAGGTCGACACGGTCGTCGGCCTGGACGCCGGCGCCGACGACTACGTGACCAAGCCGTTCCGGCTCGCCGAGCTGCTCGCCCGGGTCCGGGCCCTGCTGCGGCGCGGCGCCGCCGAGACCGCGCAGACCCCCGCGACCCACGGCGTGCGGATCGACGTCGAGTCGCACCGCGCCTGGATGGGGGAGGAGGAGCTCCAGCTCACGGCCAAGGAGTTCGACCTGCTGCGCGTCCTGGTCCGCGACGCCGGCCGCGTCGTCACCCGGGACCAGCTGATGCGCGAGGTCTGGGACACCACCTGGTGGTCCTCCACCAAGACCCTCGACATGCACATCTCCTGGCTGCGCAAGAAGCTCGGCGACGACGCCGCCAACCCCCGCTACATCGCCACCGTCCGCGGTGTCGGCTTCCGCTTCGAGAAGAGCTAGTACGTACTGAGCCATGCGCCGCCGCCTGATCAACTCCACGCTCGCCGTGGTGCTCGTCGTGATCGCCGTCTTCGGGGTCTCCCTGGTGATCGTGGAGACCCGCACCATCACCAGCAGCGCCCAGGACCGCATCGAGTCCGAGGCGCTGCGACTGGTCGGCATCGTCGAGGCGGACATCCTGGAGAAGCGGCCCGTCGACGCCGAGGCGCTCGCCGAGCAGCTCGACGCCGGCCGGTACGCCCGCGTCCAGGTCCCCGGGCAGTCGCCCGTGGAGGTCGGCGAGCCGATCCCCGACAGCGTCATCCGGGGCAGCGCGCGCGGCGAGCAGGGCCAGGTCGTGGTCGTCGAGGAAGCCCGCTCCACGGTGACCAAGGAGGTCGGGCGCACCCTGGCCGTGGTCGGCGCGGTGGCCCTGCTGGCCGTCGTGGCGGCCGTCCTGCTCGCCGTACGGCAGGCCAACCGGCTGGCCTCCCCGCTCACCGACCTCGCGGAGACGGCGGAACGGCTGGGCTCCGGCGACCCGCGCCCGCGCCACAAGCGGTACGGGGTACCCGAGCTGGACCGGGTCGCGGACGTACTGGACTCCAGCGCCGAGCGGATCGCGCGCATGCTCACCGCCGAACGGCGGCTGGCCGCGGACGCCTCGCACCAGCTGCGCACCCCCCTCACGGCCCTGTCGATGCGGCTGGAGGAGATCACGGTCACCGAGGACCTGGAGACCGTACGGGAGGAGGCGACCATCGCCCTCACCCAGGTGGAGCGGCTCACCGACGTGGTGCAGCGGCTCCTGACGAACTCGCGGGACCCCCGGACCGGCTCGGCCGTGCCCTTCGACCTCGACGAGGTCGTCAAGCAGCAGATCGAGGAGTGGCGGCCGGCCTACCGCAGCGCCGGGCGGGCCATCGTCCGCTCCGGGAAGACGGGCATACGCGCCGTCGGCACGCCGGGCGCGGTCTCGCAGGTACTGGCCACCCTGGTGGAGAACGCGCTGATGCACGGCGGCGGCACCGTCGCGCTGCGCACCCGGGTGATCGGCAACCAGGCGGTCCTGGAGGTCACCGACGAGGGCCCGGGCGTCCCGCCGGACCTCGGCAACCGGATCTTCGAACGGGCCATCAGCGGCCGGAACTCCACCGGGATCGGCCTGGCGGTGGCCAGGGACCTCGCGGAGGCCGACGGCGGACGCCTCGAACTGCTCCAGGCGCAGCCCCCGGTGTTCGCGCTGTTCCTGAGCATGACCGCGCCGGAGCGGGTGGAACCGGAGAAGACGGTCCGCTAGGTCCGCCAGCTGGGCCGGGCTACTTGCCGGCGGGCTCGGGCGTGCGGGCGGCGGATGCGCTGTGGGCACCGCCGCCCGGGGCGCCGCTCTGGCCGTCGGCCTGCCCGTCCCGCTGCTCGACGACCAGGGAGGCCGCGGCCGGCGTGGGCAGGGCCTTGAAGACCCAGGTCCGGTAGGACCAGAACCGGAAGACGGTGGCGACACCGATCCCGATGAACTTGAAGACGTTGGTCTCCAGCTTGCCGTCCCAGCCGAACCCGTACGTGGCCGTGTAGAGCACGCCGTTCTCGATGACCAGGCCGATCACGCTGAACGCGACGAACAGGGCCAGCTCACGGGTGCGCCCGGACTGCGCACGGTCCCGGTAGGCGAAGTAGCGGAAACCGAGGTAGTTCGTGCCGATGGCGACGACGGTGGCTATGACGCTCGCCCGCACGACCTGGAGATCGGTCGTGCTGCGGATCAGGTTGAAGACACCCAGGTTGACCAGCACGCCCAGACCGCCGACGGCCCCGAACTTGGCGACCTCCCGGGCGAGACCGCGTACGCGCTCCAGGGCGGTTCCGTGCTTCGGCGTGCTCATGAGTCGGTTCGGTCCCTGTCCGTAGGGGATGGAGGGCATTCAGGTGTCACTCGTCACTCGGGTACCTCGCCCACCCATGCTAAGTCTCGCCCCACAGCCGCGTACGTGCCTTCGAACGACGTGCGACACACGGCACACGGCACGGCACACGCCGCCCGGGGGCGGAGCCGCGCCGGGTCCACGTCGGGTCCGCGCCGGGTCCGCGCCCGGTCCGCGCCAGGGGCACGTCCGAATGGCGGAATACCGGCGGATACCCTGGAGGAGTGACGTTCCCGGTAGTCGGCATGGTCGGCGGCGGACAGCTCGCCCGCATGACCCACGAGGCGGGTATCCCCCTCGGTATCAGATTCAAGCTCCTCAGTGACACTCCAGAGGACTCGGCGGCCCAGGTCGTGAGCGATGTCGTCATCGGCGACTATCGCGACCTGGAGACCCTGCGCGCCTTCGCGCGCGGCTGCGACGTGATCACCTTCGATCACGAGCACGTGCCCACCGAGCACCTCCGGGCCCTGGAGGCGGACGGCATCCCCGTCCGTCCGGGGCCCGACGCGCTGGTGCACGCCCAGGACAAGGGGGTGATGCGCGCCAAGCTCGACGAGATCGGCGCGCCGAGCCCCCGCCACCGGATCGTGAGCGATCCGGCGGACGCGGCGGCCTTCGCGGACGAGGTCGGCGGCTTCCCCGTCATCCTCAAGACCGTCCGGGGCGGGTACGACGGCAAGGGGGTGTGGTTCGTCCGCTCCCTGGAGGACGCGGAGGCCCCCTTCAAGGCCGGTGTCCCCGTCCTCGCGGAGGAGAAGGTCGATTTCGTCCGCGAACTCGCGGCCAACATCGTCCGCTCCCCGCACGGCCAGGCGGTGGCCTACCCCGTCGTCGAGTCCATCCAGGTGGACGGGGTCTGCGACACGGTGATCGCCCCCGCCCCGAACCTCTCCGAGGCCCTGGCGGGCGAGGCCCAGAGCCTCGCCCTGCGCATCGCCAAGGAGCTCGGCGTGACCGGGCACCTGGCCGTGGAGCTGTTCGAGACCACCGACGGCCGCATCCTCGTCAACGAACTGGCCATGCGCCCGCACAACAGCGGCCACTGGACCCAGGACGGCGCGGTCACCTCCCAGTTCGCCAACCACGTACGGGCGGTTCTGGACCTGCCGCTCGGCGACCCGCGCCCGCGGGCGAAGTGGACGGTCATGGCCAACGTGCTCGGCGGGGACTACCCCGACATGTACGCCGCGTACCTGCACTGCATGGCCCGCGACCCGCAGCTGAAGATCCACATGTACGGCAAGGACGTGAAACACGGCCGCAAGGTCGGCCACGTCACCACCTACGGCGACGATCTGGACGATGTGCTGGAGCGCGCACGTCACGCAGCCGGCTACCTCAGAGGAACGATCACCGCATGAGCACCTCATCCGAGGGCGTCAGCCCCGTCAACGGCCCCGTCATCGGCATCGTCATGGGTTCGGACTCGGACTGGCCCGTCATGGAGGCCGCCGCCCAGGCCCTGGACGAGTTCGAGATCCCCTACGAGGTGGACGTGGTCTCCGCGCACCGGATGCCGCGCGAGATGGTCGCGTACGGGGAACAGGCCGCCGGGCGCGGCCTGAAGGCGATCATCGCCGGCGCGGGCGGGGCGGCCCACCTGCCCGGCATGCTCGCCTCGGTCACCCCGCTGCCCGTCATCGGCGTACCCGTACCGCTGAAGTACCTCGACGGCATGGACTCCCTGCTGTCGATCGTCCAGATGCCCGCCGGGGTTCCCGTCGCCACCGTCTCGGTCGCCGGCGCGCGCAACGCGGGCCTGCTGGCCGTACGGATGCTGGCCGCGCACGACAGCGAGCTGCTGGGCCGGATGCGCGAGTTCCAGCAGGAGCTGAACGACCAGGCCACCGAGAAGGGCAAGCGGCTGCGCGCGAAGGTCGCGGGCGCGGAGTCCTTCGGATTCGGCAAGTGACCGCCGCGCGGCGCCTGGGCGAGGCGCGTGAGCTGCTGGCCGAGCACCCGGTCGTCGACGGCCACAACGACCTCCCCTGGGCGCTGCGCAAGCAGGTCCGCTACGACCTCGACCGGCGGGACATCGCCGCCGACCAGTCGGCGTACCTGCACACCGACATCCCCCGGCTGCGGGCCGGCGGCGTCGGCGCCCAGTTCTGGTCGGTGTACGTCAGCACCGAGCTGACCGGCGACGAGGCGGTCAGCGCCACGCTGGAGCAGATGGACGCGGTGGACCAGCTGATCGCCCGTTACCCCGGCGACCTGGTGCGGGCGTTGACCGCGGACGATATGGAGGCCGCCCGCGCCGAGGGCCGCATCGCCTCCCTCATGGGCGCCGAGGGCGGCCACTCCATCAACAACTCGCTGGCCACCCTGCGCGCCCTGCACCGCCTCGGCGTGCGATACATGACGCTCACGCACAACGACACGATCGACTGGGCGGATTCGGCGACCGACGAGCCCCGGCACGGCGGTCTGACGGACTTCGGCCGCGAGGTCGTGCGCGAGATGAACCGCGTCGGCATGCTGGTCGACCTCTCGCACGTCGCCGCGACGACGATGCGCGACGCCATCGCCGCGTCGGCCGCGCCGGTGATCTTCTCGCACTCCTCCGCGCGGGCGGTCTGCGACCACCCGCGCAACGTCCCGGACGACGTGCTGGAGCTGCTGCCGGCCAACGGCGGCGTGGCCATGGCCACCTTCGTACCCAAGTTCATCCTCCCGGCGGCGGTCGAGTGGACCCAGGCCGCGGACGAGAACCTGCGGGCGCACGGCCTGAACCACCTGGACACCACCCCCGAGGCGATGGCCCTGCACCGGGCCTTCGAGGCGGAGCGCCCGCGGCCGGTGGCCACGGCCGCGACGGTCGCCGACCACCTGGACCACATGCGCGAGGTGGCCGGCGTCGACCACATCGGCATCGGCGGGGACTACGACGGCACCCCCTTCACCCCGTCCGGGCTGGACGACGTGTCGGGCTACCCGAACCTGATCGCGGAACTGCTGACCCGCGGCTGGTCGCGGCCCGACCTGGCCAAACTGACCTGGTCGAACGCGGTACGAGCCCTCCGCGACGCGGAAGCGGTAGCGTCCACCCACTCATCCACCCGCCCTCCCTCAAACGCCCACCTCTGACGGAGGCCCAACCCAGCCCCGCCGGCGTTCGAGGCCCCGCCGGGCAACTCCAGCCTCGCCGGCGTGTGAGGCTCCGCGCCGGGCACATCCAGCCTCGCCGGCGAGGCTGGATGTCCCCGTCGCGCCCGGTCAGGGCAACGTCACCCGAATGCCCCATCCGCCAGGCAACCCCCGGTCCCCCCATGTCACGGTGGCAACATCTCTCCCTGCTGCCGCCGAGACCGGAGCAAACGCCATGGCCGACCTGCAGGATGAACTGCCCGACACGAGCCACGTCCACGTGGGCCCCGGCTCCCTCGGAGCCGAAGACGTCCCCGCCCCCACCCCCACGGCGGCGATCGGCATCGGCGGCGCCCTCGAACGGGCCGCCGAGCTGCTGACCGTGCACCCCGTCGCGGACGGGTGCAACACCCTCGTCTGGACGCTGCGCCAGAGCCCGTACCACGACATCGACACCCCGGACGTCGGGGTCGACACCGACATCCCGCGGCTGCGCGCCGGGGGAGTGGGTGCCCAGTTCTGGTCGCTGCTCGTGCCGCCGGGCCGCCCCCAAGAGGCCGCGACCCCCGACCAGGTGGTGTCCGACACCCTCGAACAGATCGACGTGGCGCTCTCCCTGATGCGCCGCTACCCCGACAGCCTGTGCCTCGCGCTGACCGCCGACGACATGGCGGACGCCCACAACCGGGGCCGGATCGCCTCGTTCCTGGGCCCCGTGCCCGGCCGTACGCTGACGGACTCGCTGGGCGCGCTGCGCGCGTTCCACGCGCTGGGCGTACGGATCCTCGCGCCCGCCGGAGCGCCCTGGGCCGAGGCCGAGGACGGCCTGACGGCCTTCGGCCACGAGGTCATCAAGGAGATGAACCGGCTGTCGATGCTGGTGGACCTGACCGGCTGCACCCCGGTGGCCGCCTGCCAGCTCGCGGGCGCCTCCAAGGCTCCGGTGGTCATCTCGAACACCGCGGCGGCCGCGCTCAACCCGCATCCCGACAACGTGACCGACGAGGTGCTGCTCGCGCTGCGGGAGGCGAACGGGCTGGCGATGGTCACCTTCGACACCGCGCGGACCGGGGACTCCCTGCACGCGGTCGCGGACCACGTGGACCACGTACGGGACGTCGCGGGCCCTGAATGCGTCGGCCTCGGAGCCGCCTTCGGCACCGAACCGGGCCGCCCCCGGCCGACCGGGCTGACCGACCCCTCGGGCTACCCGAGGCTCATCGCCGAACTGCTCGACAGGGGCTGGTCGGAGGCCGACGTATCACTGCTGACCTGGGGCAACGCGCAGCGGGTGCTACGCGACGTGGAGTTCACCGCCCGCGCGGCCCAGCACCGCCGAACCGCCTAAGCCGAGCGCCCGGGACCGGCGACGGGGACGGAGAGGGGGACGGGTGAGACCGTCGCCCTCCACAGCCGGACGCCGGACCACACCGTGGCGTGGAGCAGGATGCCGTTGCGGGCGCACAGGAGGAAGGTGCCCAGGGGTGTGCTCGCCAGGATGTCCGTCCCGTACATCACGGGGAAGATCAGATTGGTCAGCGCGGTGGCGACCACCACCAGCCACGCGATCGGGCGCTGCGTGGTGTTCTTCGAGGTCAGGCAGACCGCGGCGAGGCCGAGCAGCCAGATCAGGTACTGCGGGCTGAGCACGCGGCTGGTGACCGTGAACACCATGACGGCCCAGAGCGCGGCGTCCAGCGGGGTCGCGGTCGTCCACCGCCTGGCCCTGACGCGCCACAGCAGAAGCAGTACGAAGCCGGCCACCGTCAGCGCGAGCGAGGCACGCGCGACGGCGGCGACGTACGGCCCGGTGTACTCGAAGGCCCCGTACTGGAAGGTGATGTCACCGGGCCAGACGTCGATGACCCGCAGGAACATCAGCACGGATCCGCCGAGCGACTCGATCTGGACGCCCCGGTCCCCCTGGTTGCCCAGGAAGCCGAGGGTGTCGCGGAAGAGCAGCGCGAAGACGGCGAGCAGCGCGACGCACGACACGGCGGCCGCGACGACGGCATCCCGCGTGGACTTTCCGCGCGGGGTGCCGAGCAGCGTGAGCAGCGGCCACACCTTGACCATGGCGCCGATGCCCGCGACCACGCCGCCGAGGCGGGGACGGAAGCGCAGGCAGAGCAGCGCGCCCACGGCGAGCAGGGTGACCTGTACGTCGTAGCGGGCGAACGGGGTCGCCATCAGCAGCGGCAGCGCGCCGAGCCACAGCACGGCGCCGGCCATGCTGCCGTCGGAGCGGCGGGCGGCGCGGCAGAGTCCGACCAGGACCAGGCCGTCGCAGAGCACCGTGAGGGCGACGAAGGACTGGAAGTAGGTGAGGAAGGGGAGCAGGTCGGGCGAGAGGAAGATCGCCGCGGCCGCCGGGGGGTACTGCCACATGATGTCGTTGTGCGGCATCGTGCCGGTGACCAGCACGTTGTACCAGTTGTGGTACGTCGCGGTGACCTCGACGCGGACTATGTCCGAGCTGTGGAACCCCCGTACGAGCATGATCACCATCACGGCCCGGGTGGCCGCCCAGACGCCCGCCGTGGCGACGAGGGCGCTGCGGCGGCGCGGCGGCGATGCCGGCGCGGCGGCGGTGGGGTGGGGCCGGAGGCCGCTCGTGGTGGTCACCGGCGGGAGTCTACCCATGGCCTCAGCTGGCGCAGAGGCACACCGGGTGACCTGCGGGGTCGGCGTACACGCGCCAGGAACGGCCCTTGTCGTCGGCGTCGAGGGGCCTGGCGCCGAGGGCCAGGATCCGCTCCTCCGCCGCGTCGAGGTCCTCGACGGTCAGGTCGAGGTGGAACTGCTGCGAGCCGTCGGGGGACGGCCAGCGCGGCGGGACGTGCCCGGGGGCCTGCTGGAAGGCGAGCGGCGTCCCCTCGTACCCGGCGAGGTCCACCCAGGTCTCGTCCTGGGGGGCGGGCGTCGCGCCGAGCAGTTCTCCGTAGAAGGTGGCGAGGGCGAGCGGGTCGGGGCAGTCGAGGACGACGGTGCCGAGCTTGGCGATGGCCATGGCGCACTCCTTACGACTTACGACGGGTGATCAGCGCCACCCTAAGGGCCCCTCCAGCCCGTCCCCTTCAGCCCGTCCGTCCCCTTCAGCCCGTCCGGCGTTTGAGGACCGGGTCCGGGCAGAGCCCTGGGGGTACCTCCCAGCGGTAGCTGGGGGAGGAACGGTGGAAGGGCGGGGAGGGGCCAGAACACGACAGCGGCAGCCGAGGCCGGGCCCGGCCTGGGGCCGGCTGCCCTGGCCCCGCGCCTGAGGCGCCGCCGGGTCGGGGTCGCGCCGGCGGGGCCCCGCCCCAACCGACCGCGTCCAAGCCCCGCAGGGTCAGGCCCGCGGCCGCCCCATCGCCCGGTACGTCCAGCCCGCGGCCCGCCACAGCCCCGGATCCAGCGCGTTGCGCCCGTCCAGCATCAGGCGGTCCGTGACGACCTCACCGAGCGCGACCGGGTCGAGGTCGTCCCGGAACTCCCGCCACTCGGTCAGGTGCAGCACGACCTCCGCCCCCCGCGCCGCCTCCAGCGCCGAGTCCGCGTACCCCAGCGTCGGGAAGACGCGCCGCGCGTTGTCCATGCCCTTCGGGTCGTAGACGGTGACCTGCCCGCCCTGCAAGTGGATCTGCCCGGCCACGTTCAGCGCGGGCGAGTCCCGCACATCGTCCGAGTCCGGCTTGAAGGTGGCGCCCAGCACCGCGACCCGCTTCCCCAGGAAGGAGCCGCCCACCGCGTCCCGCGCCAGCTCGACCATGTGCCCGCGGCGCCGCATGTTGATGGAGTCGACCTCCCGCAGGAACGTCAGCGCCTGGTCCGCGCCCAGCTCACCGGCCCGCGCCATGAAGGCCCGGATGTCCTTCGGCAGGCAGCCGCCGCCGAAGCCGATCCCGGCCCGCAGGAACTTCGCGCCGATCCGCTCGTCGTAGCCGATGGCCTCCGCCAGCTTGACCACGTCACCGCCCGCGGCCTCGCACACCTCGGCCATCGCGTTGATGAAAGAAATCTTCGTCGCGAGGAAGGAATTGGCGGCGGTCTTCACGAGCTCGGCGGTCGGGAAGTCGGTCACCACCAGCGGAGTCCCCTCCGACATCGGCGTCTCGTACACCTCGCGCAGCAGCTTCTCGCCGCGGTCGCCCTGGACGCCGATCACGACCCGGTCCGGGTGCAGGGTGTCCTGCACCGCGAAGCCCTCCCGCAGGAACTCCGGGTTCCAGGCCAGCTCGACCTCGTCGCCCGCCGGGGCCAGCGCCGCCAGCTTCGCCGCGAGGCGCTCCGCCGAGCCCACCGGCACCGTGGACTTGCCGACGACCAGGGCCGGCCGCGTCAGGTGCGGGGCCAGCGATTCCATCGCGGAGTCCACGTACGACATGTCACACGCGTACTCGCCGTGCTTCTGCGGCGTGTTCACGCACACGAAGTGGACGTCACCGAAGGCGCCCACCTCCTCCCAGGAGGTGGTGAACCGCAGGCGGCCCGTCGAGCCCGGCAGCCCGGCCACGTGCGAGGCCAGCAGTTCCTCCAGCCCGGGCTCGTACATCGGCACCCGGCCGGACGCCAGCATCTCGATCTTCTCCGGCACCACGTCCAGGCCCAGCACCTCGAACCCCAGCTCCGCCATCGCCGCGGCGTGCGTCGCGCCGAGGTAGCCGGTGCCGATCACGGTGATCTTGAGGGCCATGCGTGCTCCAGAGGTGGCGGGGCGATTGCGGCAACCGAGCATAGTCGGCCACGCGGACGGGGACGCTCTCCGGGGAATCACAACTTCCGCAACCGCTGTCACACAGCTGTCACGCAGCTCACGTAGGCGTTACATATCGCAGCCGGGACCCCGGCCACTAAGATTTGGGTTACTTAACGGTAGTTAGCATCTGGGGAGTGAGAGATCTTGGCGGGTTCTGCCGACTTCGACCTGTACCGCCCGGCCGAGGAGCACGACATGCTCCGCGAGTCCGTCCGCTCGCTCGCCGAGGCGAAGATCCTGCCGTTCGCGGCCGCGGTCGACGAGGAAGCCCGCTTCCCGCAGGAGGCCCTCGACGCCCTCGTCGCCAACGACCTGCACGCCGTCCACGTGCCGGAGACCTACGGCGGCGCCGGCGCCGACGCCCTGGCCACCGTGATCGTGATCGAGGAAGTGGCCCGCGTCTGCGCGTCCTCCTCCCTCATCCCGGCCGTGAACAAGCTCGGCTCGCTCCCGGTGATCCTCTCCGGCTCCGAGGAGCTCAAGGCCAAGTACCTCGGCCCGCTGGCCAAGGGCGACGCGATGTTCTCGTACGCCCTCTCCGAGCCCGAGGCGGGCTCCGACGCGGCCGGCATGAAGACCCGCGCGGTCCGCGACGGCGACCACTACATCCTCAACGGCGTCAAGCGCTGGATCACCAACGCGGGCGTCTCCGAGTTCTACACGGTCATGGCGGTGACAGACCCTTCGATGCGCTCCAAGGGCATCAGCGCCTTCGTCGTCGAGAAGTCGGACGAAGGCGTCTCCTTCGGCGCGCCCGAGAAGAAGCTCGGCATCAAGGGCTCCCCGACGTGCGAGGTCTACCTCGACAACGTCCGCATCCCCGCCGACCGCATGATCGGCGCCGAGGGCACCGGCTTCGCCACCGCCATGAAGACCCTGGACCACACCCGCATCACCATCGCGGCCCAGGCGCTCGGCATCGCGCAGGGCGCCCTGGACTACGCCAAGGGCTACGTCCAGGAGCGCAAGCAGTTCGGCAAGCCGATCGGCGACTTCCAGGGCGTGCAGTTCATGCTCGCGGACATGGCCATGAAGATCGAGGCCGCCCGCCAGCTGACGTACGCGGCCGCCGCCAAGTCGGAGCGCGTGGATTCCGACCTCACCTTCTTCGGCGCCGCGGCCAAGTGCTTCGCCTCCGACGTGGCCATGGAGGTCACCACGGACGCCGTCCAGCTCCTCGGCGGCTACGGCTACACCCGTGACTACCCGGTGGAGCGCATGATGCGCGATGCCAAAATCACGCAGATCTACGAAGGCACGAACCAAGTCCAGCGCATCGTCATGGCTCGCAACCTTCCGTAGCCTGAAAATCCGACCGTAACCGCAGCTCAGAGGCACCCTTCGGGGTGCCTCTGCCGTTTTCCCCTACCGGCCGGCCGATGTGTTCCCTCCTCGCCGTGCTGGCCAAATGCTGGCCTACCGGTCCCGGGATCCCCGATCCTCTCTCCTTGCCGCATCGACCCTCCCGGCGTCGTTGCGCGGTGATATCCGTCGAGAGACATGAAACCCGGCAGCAGCCGTGTGTTGGGTGGTAGGTTCTGTGTCGTGCCGGGAGAGGCCCGGTACACGGCGGCTGGCGTGTGTCGTGAGCTAGGTTCCTGGCATGGCGGAAACACGACCGGACATCGAATGGCCCGACGGATGGAGGCTCGACCGAGGGCGGCTCGTGTTCGAGATGGACTTGCAGGGGTGGGGCGTTGCTGTAGTCAGCGATCTCGGGGCACCGTGGGACGGTCCGACCTGTTTGGAAGTCACCGCGCACGACGTTGAGTCAGCGATCGAGACGGACGGCATCACTGCCGAGTTGCTGCGCAAGCTCCCCATGGGAGAGATCCGCAAACAGCTCAAGCAGATCCGAGCGCAGCTCGGCCATGCCGTGGGGCCAGTGGGCTCGGGGACAGTTCTCGAACGAGTCGAGACGGACCTTGAGTACGCGTTGATGTCCCGTGAGTATCTCCGTCTCACGGAACAGGGCTTCCGCAGTCCCATCGCCCGTCTCGCGGATGGGTGGGGGGTGAGTCGGAACACGATCAGTGGCCGCATCCGTCGTGCGCGCGCCATGGGCTTCTTGGACGGACCGAAGGGCAAGCCTGCCGATCGGCTCACCGAGAAGTCCAGGCGGCTACTGGAGGGGCAGAGTGGCGAGGTCGTGGATCAACCCGGCTAAGAACGGCGAGGGCTGGACGGTCTTCTGGTACGACCCGGACGGCAAACAGCGTCAGCAAACGCTGAATCTCAAGCAGGACGCGGACGCGGTACGCGCCAAGATCCAGCGGGAGCTTGATCTTGGGGTGTTCGGCGGTGTCCGCCTGAGCAAGGAATCGCTCGCGTCGGTCTTTGAGCGGTGGGCAACAACCCGCGGCGTTGAGAACAGCAGCGTCAAGCAGTACCGGACGATTCTCAACCGCAGCATCATCCCGTTCTTCGGCTCACGCTCCATCGCGGCGATCAAGTTGTCGGACGTGCAGGAGTGGATCGCGTGGATGACCGCCACGTACAGCTACAAGGAATCGACCCTCCAATTCAGGCTGAATATCCTCAGGTCCGTGTTCACGTGGGCGGTCGAGGGCGAGCTGATCGGCCGGAACCCCTGCAAGGAGGCCAAACTTCCAGGCAGCCGCGCCAAGGCGCGGCGCGTTCAGAAGGCAGAAGTAATTGTGCCCAAGCTGGAGGACGTACTCGCCATCATCAACGAGTCGTCGGCGCGCTATCGCGGAATGCTCTGGCTCATGGTCGGTTGCGGCTTCCGTCTCGGCGAAGCCATGGGCATCAGCCGTGACCGGATTGACTTCAAGGCCAAGATGATCACTGTTGACCGGCAGGTCGCCGGTGACCGAGACACAGGAACGGGCAAGTACGGAGGTCAGCAGTTGCGCCACATCAAGTGGCGCGATGAGGACGACCACGGGCGTCAGGTTCCGCTCCCGGACACCGTGGCCCTGGCTCTGAGGCGGCACCTCAAGCAGTACGGAACATGGGGTCCAGACTTCCTGCTGTTCAGCAACATCACACGGACCGGTTTCCTGTACCCCGAGTACTGGTACCAGAAGATCTGGATGCCCGCGCTGGCAGGGGCGAAGGTCGCGTACTTCCGTTCGCACGGCCTGCGGCACTTCTACGCGTCTGCGCTGCTCGCCCAGGGAGTTCCGATGACCGAGGTTTCCGCCTGGCTCGGCCACTCGTCGGTGAGTGTCACCGAGCAGTACTACGCCCATCTCATGCCCGACGCCCCAGACCGTGGCCGGCAGGCGATCGACGCAGCCCTGGCCCCTGCTCTACCTGCGGTGGAGGATGAGGAGAGCCCGGTGGAAGAGGTCGCGTGACGCCTCGGCGCTGTCAAGGGGGCAGGACACGGCCCTCACTTTGACGGTCTATTGGCGCGTATCGGTACGAGTGGGGCCGGAAGGGGGCTTTGGGAAGCCGCCTTGGTGGTCGGGGGGTGTTGCGGATGGGCTAGGTTTGGGGCTCCTTATGACCGATCCGCTTGGGGGGAACCTGTGACGGAAGCGATCCTGCTGGTCGGCGGGCAGGGGACGCGCCTGCGGCCCGTCACGGTGAACACCCCCAAGCCGATGGTTCCGGCGGCCGGTGTCCCGTTCCTCGCCCACCAGATAGCCAGGGCCGCCGCGGCCGGTGTCACGCACATCGTGATGGCCACCTGCTACCTCGCCGAGGTCTTCGAGCCCTACTTCGGCGACGGATCCGCCTTCGGCCTCAGCCTTGAGTACGTCGTCGAGGACGAGCCGCTCGGTACCGGCGGTGCCATCCGCAACGCCGCGCGGCGCCTGGCCGGCGGGCCGGACGAGCCCGTTCTCGTCTTCAACGGGGACATTCTCACCGGCCTGGACATCGCCGGCCTGGTCGCATCCCACCGGGCGGCAGACGCGGACGTCTCCCTCCACCTGGTGCGGGTCGAGGATCCGCGCGCCTTCGGGCTGGTCCCCACCGACTCCGAGGGGCGGGTGCTGGCGTTCACCGAGAAGCCGCAGACGCCCGAGGAGATCATCACCGACCAGATCAACGCCGGCTGCTACGTTTTCCGCCGCAGCGTCATCGACTCCATCCCCGACGGGCGCCCCGTGTCCGTCGAGCGCGAGACCTTCCCCGGCCTGCTCGCCTCCGGCGCCAGGCTGCACGGGGTCACCGAGGACACGTACTGGCTGGACCTCGGCAAGCCCGAGTCCTTCGTCCAGGCCTCCGCCGACCTGGTACGCGGAGTCGTGTCCTCCCCGGCCGTCCCCGGCCCCCGCGGCGAGGCCCTGGTGCTCCCGGGCGCGAAGGTGGCGGACGGGGCGCGGCTCTCGGGCGGCACCGTGGTCGGCGCCGGCGCCCGGGTCGAAGCGGGCGCCGTGGTCCAGGGGTCCATCGTGCTGGACGGGGCCACCGTCGGCGCGGACACGCGGGTGACCGCCAGCCTGATCGGCGCAGGCGCCTCGGTCGGCTCCCGCACGGTCCTGGACGGCGCGGTCATCGGCGACGGCGCCGTCGTCGGCTCCGACAACGAACTGCGCGCCGGGGTCCGGATCTGGTGCGAGAGCGAACTCCCGCCGGGATCCGTCCGGTTCTCCTCCGACCGCTGATCTCCGGCGTACGTACCGGCTCCCGAGGTACGGGAGCCAGCTCGGCCGCCGCCCGTCAGCGGTTCGAAGTGACCGTGACCTTCTGGTCGTTCTGGATCTGCTTCACCAGCTCCCGCACCTTGGCCTTGTCCCAGATCAGGTTGCCGCCGCGCTCGCCGGAGATCGGCATGTTCATCGAGACGCCGTCCCCGCCGCTGATGCCCTTCATCGCGAAGAACATTTCGCCCAGGTCGAACAGGGACATGTCCTTGTCCACGATCAGCGTGTCCAGGCCGGCGCCCAGCGTCGGGTAGAGCTTGAACGGGTTGACGATCGTGCCCGGGGTGGCCGCCTGGCCGGCGAGCGCCGACAGGAACTTCTGCTGGTTCTTCGTACGCTGGAGGTCCGACTCCGCGAAGGCGTACCGGGTGCGTACGTAGGCCAGGGACTGCTCACCGTTCAGGGTCTGCTTGCCCGACTTGAAGTCGGCGCCCGACTTCTCGTCCTTGAAGCCCTTCTCGATGTCCAGCTCCACACCGCCCAGCGCGTCCACGATGTTCGCGAAGCCGGCGAAGCCGATCTCCGCGTAGTGGTCGATGCGCAGCCCGGTGTTGAACTCCACCGTGCGCACGAGCAGTTCGGGGCCGTCGTCCGCGTACGCCGCGTTCAGCTTGGTCCGCTTGCCCTTGCCCGGGAACTTCTTCCCGGACTCGGAGCCGACGAAGGAGGGGATCTCCACGTCCGAGTCGCGCGGCAGCGAGACCATCGTGTTCCCGCTGGAGCAGGCCGCCAGGATCATCATCGAGTCCGTGCGCTTGCCCTCGGCCGAACCCGTGTGGAGCTTCTTCTTCTCCTCGGCGGACATGCCCTCGCGGCTGTCGGAGCCGACGATCAGGTACGTCGTGCAGTCGCCCTCCTTCGGGCGCTCGATGACCTTGGAGAGATCGACCTCGCGGCGCACCTTGGAGTCGGCCCAGAAGTAGGTGCCGATGGTGGTGACGAGCAGCGCGGAGACCAGCACGATCGAGCCGACCTTGATCCGCCGGCCCCAGTTCGGGGCGGCGGCGGGCGTGCGCCCGGGGTGCGGCTGCTGCGGTCCACCAGGACCACCAGGGCCACCAGGCCCGCCGGGGCCTCCCGGGCCCGGGCCGCCCGGCTGCCTGCCCGGGGCGCCGGCGGGGCTGCCGTAGACCTGGCCCGTGTTGTAGCCGCTGTCGTAGCCGCCGTACGTGTCCGGGCCCTGCGCCTGCTGCGGCGGTACGCCGGGGCGCCGGGCCGGCGGCGGGACCGCCGGCGGCGCGGGGCGACGCGGGGCCTGCGGCGGCTGCTGCTGCCGCTGGACGTGCCGCATCCGCCGCGGGCCCTCCGGCTCCGCCTGGGCGCTGCCGCGTCCGTACCCGTCATCGCGGCGGCCGCGGTCGTCGCGGTCGCCGGCCCACCCTTCTGGCCAGTCATTCATGTGCCCAAGGATGCCTGGCCAGGGGCTCCGTCCGACAGCCCGGGGGGAGGTTCGTACCGGGGCTGTTGCAGAGCTGATGCATCCAGGACGGCTCTAAGGTGGCTGTATGACAGAGATACCGGGCGAACTCCCCGGGAAGCCGACCTCGGCTGCCCGCACCACCCTCAGCCACATCATGACCGCCAACGACACCAACCTCCTCGGCACCGTGCACGGCGGCGTGATCATGAAACTGGTCGACGACGCGGCGGGCGCCGTGGCCGGCCGCCACTCGGGAGGTCCGGCGGTCACCGCGTCCATGGACGAGATGGCCTTCCTCGCCCCGGTCCGGGTCGGGGACCTGGTCCACGTGCGCGCGCAGTGCAACTGGACCGGCCGCTCCTCGATGGAGATCGGCGTACGCGTCCTCGCGGAGCGCTGGAACGAGTCCACCCCCGCCACCCAGGTCGGCAGCGCCTACCTGGTGTTCACCGCGGTCGACGCCGAGGGCAAGCCCCGCACCGTCCCGCCGGTCCTCCCGGAGACCGAGCAGGACAAGCGCCGCTACCAGGAGGCCCAGATTCGCCGCACGCACCGGCTCGCCCGGCGTCAGGCGATCATGGAGCTCCGCGAGCGCCGCACCGCCGAGGGGCTCGACGACTGAGCCGCGCCGCCGAGGGGCCCGACGGCTGAGCGGGCCGCCTCGACCGAGCGGGCCGCCTCGACCGAGCGGGCCGCATCGGCCGAGCCGGCCGCCTCAGCCGCCGCAGACCACCTGATCGCCCGTGACCACGCCGACGCCGCCGCCCTGGTACGGGTCCTCCGCCCGCACCGGGACCACCTTCTTGTAGTCCGTGCCCGCGATCACCAGCACCGTCCGCCCCTGCCCCGTCACCGCCCGCAGCTCGCTCCCCGGCAGCGCGGTCGACACCGTACGGGCGGAGCGGTCCCAGCGCGGGTCGTACGAGATCACCGTGCGCCTGACGTCCCGGCTGGCCCCGTTCCCCGGGGCCCGGGTGGTGTCGAAGCCGGTGGCGCGCAGGGCCGAGTCCACCCGGCCGCCCAGCCCGTCGATCCGCGTCCCGTTCTCCACCTGCACCCGGATCTGCTGCGGTGCCACGTCCACCGGCACCGCCGTGTGCCGGGCGGCCGCGGCCCGCCCCGGCGGCCGGGCGGGGGCGAGCGGCCGGTCGGCCCGGAGCGCCTCGAACAGCTTCGCGGCCTTCTGCTCGTCCCACTTCACCGTCGAGCCGATGCCCTTGACCCGGTACGAGGGGTCGCCGATCGGCACCGACGCGAATTCGGAGGAGGAGGGCGTGAAGTCCCGCATCGCCTGCCCCAGCGCCAGCATCTGCTCCGAGCCGAAGCCCCGGTCGGCCCGCACCGAGCCCAGCAGCGTGGAGCTGACCTGCTTGAACTTCACCGGGTTCAGCAGCATCCCGCCGCCGGTCGCCTCCTCGACCAGGGCGGCGACGAACCGCTGCTGGCGCTGGATCCGGCCGAGGTCCGAGGCCCCGTCCACATGGCGCGAGCGCACGTACTGCAGGGCCTGTCCGCCGCTCAGCCGGTGGTGGCCCGGCAGCAGATCCAGGCCGGTGTTGGGGTCGCGCATGGTCTTGGCGGTGCAGATGTCCACGCCGCCCATCGCGTCGACCGTCTTCATGAAGCTGGTGAAGTCCACCTCCAGGTAGTGGTCGATCTTCACCCGGGTCATGCTCTCGATCGTGCGCACGGTCAGCCCCGGCCCGCCCTCCGCGTACGTCGCGTTGAGCTTCATGGGGTGCGCCTTGTGCGCCTTCCCGGTCACCAGATCCCGGTGCGCGGGCACTTCGGCGTAGCTGTCCCGGGGCAGGCTGACCACGCTGGCCCGCTCCCGGTCCGCCGAGATGTGCACCAGCATGATCGTGTCGGTGCAGTGGCAGGGCGCCCCGCCCAGCCGGTACTCGCGCTTCTCCTCCGGGCTGATCTTCTCCCGCCCGTCGGTGCCGACGAGCAGGACGTTCATGCCGTGTCCGGCCCGCGGGCGGTTCTTCATGTCCTTGAACGGGTCCACCCGCTCGATCCCGGTGTCCAGGCCGGTCATCACGGCGTGCCCGATGGCCCCGGAGCCCAGCACCACCACCGACAGCCCTGCCGCGATCCGCACTCCCCACCGGGGCCTGTCACCCCGGCGCCGGGCCCCGCCGCCGCTCGGCCGCGCACGCTGCGGCTGAGGTCGCCTGGCGGGACGGGTGGGACGGTGCGGCTGGGGCACGGTGGACACCTCCGCGGGAGCAGCAGGGGCAACGGATCAGGCTCGCCGGATGGGATTTTTCAGAACGGTAGGCCCATACGATCAGCGTCTGTCCGTACCGCTCGTCCGGCGCGCACCCGGTTCCCCCGTACGCGGTAACGTGACACCGGTACCCGACCTCGAAGGACGACATGCCCGCCCAGCAGCCCGCAGTCTCGGTGATCATGCCGGTACTCAATGAGGAGCGCCACCTGCGTGACTCCGTCCGGCACATCCTCGGACAGGAGTACGCAGGCGAGATGGAGGTGGTGATCGCGCTCGGGCCGTCCACGGACCGCACCGACGAGATCGCCGCCGAGCTCGTACGCGAAACCGCCTCCGAACGCGCTCGCGTCCACACCGTTCCGAACCCCACCGGACGCACCCCCGCCGCCCTCAACGCGGCGATCAAGGCCTCGCGTCACCCCATCGTGGTACGTGTCGACGGCCACGGGATGCTCTCGCCGAACTACATCGCCACCGCCGTCCGCCTCCTGGAGGAGACGGGCGCGCAGAACGTCGGCGGCATCATGCACGCCGAGGGCGAGAACGCCTGGGAAGACGCCGTCGCCGCCGCGATGACCTCGAAGATCGGCGTCGGCAACGCGGCCTTCCACACCGGCGGCCAGGCCGGCCCGGCCGAGACCGTGTACCTCGGCGTCTTCCGCCGTGAGGCCCTGGAGCAGCAGGGCGGCTACAACGAGGAGTTCATCCGCGCCCAGGACTGGGAGCTGAACTTCCGCATCCGCGAGGCCGGCGGGCTCATCTGGTTCTCGCCCGAGCTGAAGGTCCAGTACCGCCCGCGGCCCTCCGTGCGGGCGCTCGCCAAGCAGTACAAGGACTACGGGCGCTGGCGGCACGTGGTGGCCCGCTACCACTCCGGCTCCATCAACCTGCGCTACCTGGCCCCGCCGGCCGCCGTCTGCGCGATCGCGGCCGGTCTCGTGGCCGGCGCGGCCCTGACGCCGTGGGCGTTCGTGATCCCGGCGGGCTACCTCGCGGCGATCACCGCCGGTTCCGTCGCGGCCGGCCAGGGGCTCTCGCTCAAGGCCCGGGCGCAGATCCCGGTGGCCCTCGCCACCATGCACATGTGCTGGGGCTTCGGCTTCCTGACCAGCCCCCGCTCGCTCGCGAACAAGGTCATCGCCAGCCGCCGCCCGTCGGTCCGCGCGGACTCCGCGCCGGCCGGACAGGGCCGGTAGGCGACGGCCCGTAGGCGCTACGAACGACGAAACGACGAAGGGGCCCGGCGGACGAACTCCGCCGGGCCCCTTTCGCGTAGGAGCTGCCGCTACCAGGTGAAGCCTTCCTGGATCTTCATGCAGGCCTTGTCGTCGTCGCCGTTGAGCGGGCGCGCGGAGTCGGGGGCCTTGGTCGGCGCGGGCGGCGCCGGGACGGGCGCGTTGCCCGTCCGCCAGTCCTTGCCGACGAACAGGGTGATCCCGGGGACCTCGTCGGACTGCTGCACCGCATCGGCCGGCAGTCCGAAGGCGGTGGCCACGGCGGCCGCGTCACCGGCCTGCTCGGGCTTCGCGTAGCGGACCACCGTGGTGTCCTCGCCGCCGGCCATCTTGTCGGCGGTGGCCTTCGTGAAGCCCTTGCCGACGAGCAGCGCCACGATGTCGGAGGCCCGCCCCTTCACGTTGACCTGGGCGCCGTCCTTGCCGCCGGTGGCGTTGCGGACGGTGACGGGGATCTTCGCGGGCGGCGAGGCGGGCACGGCGGCCGAGGGGGATCCGGAGGCGGCCGGGGACTCGGCAGATCCGGCGGGCTGCTTGGCGGCGTCCTGGCCGTCGAGCGCGATGTCCTCGCGGACCATGCGGAACAGGTCCTCGGCCTCACCCGGCTTGGGCTCGACCCGGTCCCTGTCGTACGGGCTCTGGATCCACGGCATGGTGGTCATGGTGATCCGGCCCGTGGGGACCTTCTTGAGCTCCATGCTCAGGTCGTACAGCCGGTCGATCTTGTTCAGGCCGGGGTCCACCACCATCGCGTCGATCGCCGCCTGCGCCAGGCTGTTGAGCTTCACCGGATTGCTGAGCTTGGCGTTCTTGCGGAACTCGCGGGCCATGGAGTTCATGTACATGTGCTGGGCGTGCGTACGGCCGAGGTCGGTGCCGTCCTCGAACCCGTAGCGGGTGCGCAGCCACTGCAGCGCCTGCTCGCCCTGGATGAGGTTGTCGCCCTTGGGAAGCTTGAGGCCGGAGCCCTTGCCGTCCCGGGTGCGCGAGTGGACGTTCTCCTGGACGCAGACCGGGACGCCGCCGATGGCGTCCGCCATCGACACCACGCCCTTGAAGTCGATCATCATGAAGTGGCTGATCGGTATGCCCGTCAGCTCCTGCCAGGCGGCGACCGTGCAGCCGGGGCCGCCGCGGCTGAGCGACTCGTTGGTCTGCACGAGGCCCCTGCTGGCCGCGTGCACCTTGCCGTTGGGTCCCGGCTCGGTGCACTTGGGCATCTTGATCAACGTGTCGCGCGGCATCGAGACGACCGACATGTTGCTGCGGTCCGCGGACAGGTGCAGCAGCATCTGCACGTCGGCGAGCGGCGGGCCGTCGAAGGTGTCCCGGCCACCGCCGAGGTCCTGGTTCTCCTTGCCGTCGCGCGCGTCGGAGCCGATCAGCAGGATGTTCAGCGGGGTCTGCCCGAACGCGTTGGGCTTGGGGCCGCTCAGCTTGTTGTCGCCCAGGTTCAGGGCGTCCGTCTTGATGCTGCCGTTGAGGTGGCGGTAGTACAGGTATCCGGCGCCGGCCGTCCCGAGTATCAGGAACGCCATGGTGGAAGCCGTCCAGAGCAGTACGCGCCGCTTGCCCCTGCGGCGGCGGCCCGAAGGCGCCCGGCCGCTCTCGCTCCGCGGTGAAGGCACCGCGCCGGGCGTGCCCGATCCGCCGCCGGATATACCGCCGGCGGTCTGCTCGGGCGCACCCTCCCCCCGCACGCTGCTGTGCCTCACGCGTTCCCCCTCATGATGTTGTTGACTCGGTGGTGTGCTGTGCTCCGCGGCGCCGGTCCCGCCGGCCGCGGTCCGTCAGTCCTCGGTCACTTCGCGCAGATCGCCTTGTCCGCCTCGACGCGCTGGACGCCCTCGGGCACTTCCTGCGGCGCGCTCAGGGAGATGCCGGCCCCCTTGAAGTCCGCGCCGAGCGTCAGCTTCATCGGGGTCTTCGGCGCGGCGTCCGCCGCGGCGACCTTCAGCGCCGAGGCCGGCAGGCCCATCATGTCCGCCAGCGCCCGGGCCTGGTCGGCCTGGTTGGGCGCGAACTCCAGCTGGGTGGTCTCGACCTTGGCGGGCGCGTTGCCCAGGTTGCTCGCCTTGGTGACGCCCTTGTTGATCTGCAGCCAGGTCAGCGTGCTGGAGGCGGAGCCCGACGGGCCGCCGCCGTTGAAGATGTCCACCCGGACTTCGCCGGCCGGGGCCTTCTCGCCCTGGAGCAGAGCGTCCTGCTTGGCCTTGTCGGCGGCCTCGGCCGACTGCTTCGCGGCCTTCTCCTTCTTCTCGACCTCGGTGAGCGAGACATCGCCCCGGATCATCTGCAGCAGCGGATCGGCCTGGGACGGGCTGATCACGACGGTCGCCTTGACCCGCTCGGCCGGATTGTCGACCACCGGCAGGGTCGTGAAGGAGATGTTCTTGAGATCGATGTCCTTCAACTCGCCCGCGAGGTCGGTGAGTTTGTTGATACTCCCTATCCCCGAGTCCACGGTCAGCGACTTGGTCGCCACCTCCGCGAGGGAGAGGAACTTCTTCGGGCTGGTCAGCGTCTCCTTGGACTTCATCTGACGCATCATCGAGCCCAGGAACTGCTGCTGCGTCTTGATCCGGTCGAGGTCGCTCTGGTTGCCGAAGGCGTGCCGGGTCCGTACGAAGGCCAGCGCCTCCTCGCCCTGCAGCGTGTGCTCGCCCGCGGACAGCTTGAGCTTGGAGTCCTTGTCGTTGACGTCCTTGTCCAGGCAGACGGGCACACCTCCGACCGCCGTGCTCAGGTTCTTCACCGCGTTGAAGTCGACCATCATGAAGTGGTCGATCTGGATCCCGGTGATCTCCTTGACCGTGCGCATCGTGCAGCCCGGGTCCCGGCCCGCCTGCCCCAGGCTGGTGTTGAAGCGCACACCCTTCTCGCCGGGGATGTTCTTCGTCGACCCGTCGGGCTGCTTCGTCGGGCAGTCCGGGATGGTGGTGATCAGGTCGCGCGGGATCGACAGCGCGGTGGCGTTGCTGCGGTCCTTGGAGACGTGGAACAGGATCGTGGTGTCGGCGTGGCCGACGCTGTCCTTGTCCCCGTAGCCCTCGTTGCCCGCACCGCTGCGCTTGTCGGTGCCGATGACCAGGATGTTGACCGGCTGGTCCTTCTTGAAGCCACCGCTGCCCGCGTTGCCGATGTCGGTGACGTTGAGGTTGCCGTTGAGGTGGTCGTAGTACAAGTACGCCGCCACCGAGCCGCCGACCAGCAGGAACGCCAGCGTCCCACCGGTGATGACCAGCGCCTTCCGCCGGCCGCCGCCTCCCCCCTTGCGGGAGCGGCCGCCGCGCCGGCCGCCGGGCGGGGCGTCGCCGCGCCGCGGCTTGGGGACCACCGGCGACGGTGCCCCGGGGGCGTCGGGTGATGGTGCCTCGGGGGCGACGGGTGCCTTGCGGGCTCTGCGGGGGGCGCCCACGGACGGCCGCTGCTGCGCAGCGGAGCGGTCCAGTCGCAGTTCGTAGTTACCGGTGCGGGGGTTGAGCACCCACTGGTCTGCGGGGTCGATCTCGTCGGCCCGCCCACGGCTTGCTGCATCCACGGTTGCTCGAATCCTCCGTCGGTGCCTCACGAAGCGCCTCCCCCCAGGCGCTCGGTCAACGATCCGGCTGCTGGTGCACGGCCTCTTGGCTGGCCAGGGCACCGGGTCGCTCACCCTATCCGCCCTTGTCGGCCGCAAACCATGCTGGTGACAAATTCCACTCCCCTTATATCAGGGCAAACCGTCTATTAAGGTCGGTTCGGTCACCGGCTTTTGAGATTGCTTTACCGGCAACCGGCGGTCCCCGCCGTGGTCCCCGTGAAGGTGGGGACGGGTGTGGGGGCGCGCCCGGTTCCCGCGGACGGCTCCTGGCCCGCCGCCGCGTCGGACGGAGGGGTCGGATTCGGCCGGCCGGGGGTCGGCGGCGTGGGGCTCGGGCTTGGCGGCGTCGGGCTCAGGCTCGGGCTCGGCGGCGTCGGGCTCGGGAGCGGGAGCGGGCTCGGCGGGGTCACCGTCAACGGCATGTCCATCCGCAGCTGCTGGAACAGCCGCTCGGCGTCCGGCTCCAGCAGCTCGTCCCGGTTGGGGTTCGCGGTGTACGGCCGGCGGGGCACGGTCAGGAACTTGACCTGGTCCGTGGGTATGTCCCGCACCCCCCGGACGAGTTCGTACAGCCCGCGCAGCGAGGCCAGCTCCGGGTCCGTGGTCACCGAGGACGTCGCCGCGTCCAGCAGCGGGTACAGCCGACCCGGGTTGAGCAAGACACCGTTGCTCTGCACCTTCTTGACGAGCGACCCGAGGAACTGCTGCTGCCGCTCCATCCGTTCGGTGTCGCTGCCGTTGCCCAGGCCGTAGCGGGCGCGGACGAAGCCGAGGGCCTGTTCGCCCTGGAGGGTCTGCCGGCCGGCGGGCAGCCGCAGCTTGGCCTCCGCGTCGTTCATCGGCTGCTTGATGCAGACCTCCACCCCGCCGATGGCGTCGACCATCTTCTTGAACCCGCCGAAATCCACCACCATGTGGTGGTCGATCCGGATCCCCGTGAGCTTCTCGACCGTACGGATCGTGCAGGCGGCCCCGCCCCACTGGAACGCCCAGTTGAACTGGCCGAACCGCTCGGCCGTCCGGCTGCCGTCCGGCTGGAGGCAGCTCGGGATGTCCGCCATCAGATCCCTGGGTATCGACACGGCCGTCGCGCTCTTCCGGTCCGCGGGCAGGTGCAGCAGGATCGCGGTGTCCGAGCGCTCGCTGCCGCCGTCCTGCCCGTACTTCCGGTTCTCGGCGCCGGAGCGCGAGTCCGAGCCGATGAGCAGGATGTTCTGGGCGCCGTCGGCGACGTGCGTGGGGCGGTCCCGCTCGTAGCGGCGCAGCTCGGCCGCCGCCGAGGTGTCCTCGGTGATGTTCCCGTCGAGCTTGCGGTAGATCCACCAGGCGGCGCCCGCCCCGGCGAGGACCAGCAGGACCATGGCGAACGCGATCCAGCGCAGCAGCCGGCGCCTGCGGTTCCGCGGAGGCTTCGAGGAGCCTCCGGCCGCTTCGGCTCCGCCCGGTATGCCAGCGCTGTCCCTCACTCGCTTGCCGTCCCCTCTTCCGTCCCCTCGCCGAGACCTTCGGCCGCCGTACGGGTGAGTACGGGCCTCTCGCCGATCGTGCCCCCGGGATGCCGCAGCGGCCCGGGGGCAGGCCCCTGGCTAGGGCCATGTGGGTGACAAATCGGGTGTTCCCGCCGTTGAGCGGTCCGGGTGACGGAGCGCTGGGCGGTATGGGTGACGGATCACTGGGCGTTCCGGGTGACGATCACTCGGCGTTCCGGGTGACAGAGCGCTGGGCGTTCCGGGTGACGCCCCGCCCCGTCCGTCCTAGGCGGTGTGGGTGACGCGCTCGCTCTCGATCCGCTGCGCCAGCCCGTCCGCCGACAGCTGGTCCAGGTGCCGGCACAGCACCACCGAACCGCCGGTGGCCAGCGCCGCGAACAGCCCGGCCGAGAGGCCCTCCCAGGTGTCGTACCCCAGCCCGGACAGCACCCGCGAGCCCTCGCCGAGGCCCCGCTTCGCCGCGTCCTCGCGGGCCCGCTCGACGATCCGTGCGTACGAGAGCTCCTCGCCGCCGACCACAAGCCCGGGGCCGTCCGCTTCGACCGGCGCGAAGGGGGCGAACCGGTCGCCCTGGCCCGGCACCTCCACCGCGTAGTCCGCGAACCCGGCGGGCGGCTGCGGGAACCGCCCGCCCAGCGGACGCAGCGCGAGCGCGACCCGCTCACCGGAACAGGCCGCGGCCTCGTCCAGCGAGTCCGGCCCGCTGACGACGAGGTCGGCGTCGGCCGGGTCCCCGCCCACCTCGGCGACGACCCCGACCGAGGCGCAGGCGAGCAGCCACACGGCACTCTGCCAGTGCGCGGGGAGCAGCAGCGCGAGCCGGTCGCCGGGCCCGGCGGCCAGGTCGCCCTGGAGCAGATTGGCGGTCTTGGCCACCCAATTGGCGAAGGTGGCGACGGACAATTCGACGCGCTCGCCCGTGGCGTCGTCGTAGAAGGTGACGAGGGGGCGGCCCGGATCGGCGGCGAGCGCGGATCGCAGCAGGTCGGCAGGGGTGCGGTCAGTGGCGTTCACCCGGCCCAGGTTACGCGGGACCGTCCCCCGTAAGGAGGGCCCGCGCTCCTCCGTACGGGGGAGGGGTACCGGGGTGGGAACCGGACGGATCGTCAGTTCTCGGATGGCGCGCCGCCGCGGGTGTGTTCAGCATGCTTTCATGCGTGGATTCCTTGCTTCCTCGATCGGCGTCGCGACGGCCGCCGCACTGGCGCTGCCGCTCGCGCTCTCCACTCCGGCCCTGGCCGCCCAGCCCACGGGCGCGGTCGCCCCCGTCAACCCCGCCGGGTCCACCCAGTCGCTGCCGCTGGTCCCCCTGGGGCCGTCGACGGACCGCAGCCCCGGCGTCCCCGGCATGAGCGCCTCGCCCCGACTGCCCGAGACACGGGGCCTGACGGCACGTGAGGTCACCACGTTCTCGCTGGTCGGCGTCGTCTGGGACGACGCGAGCGCCGAGCTCTTCGGCCACGTCCAGGTCCGTACGCGCTCCAAGCGGACGGCGACCTGGTCCGACTGGCAGGACGTCGAGACGCACAACAGCGAGCACGCCGCCGACCCCGACTCGGCGGAACGCGGCAGCGGCAAGGTCCGCGGCGCCACCGCCCCGCTGTGGGTCGGCGAGTCCGACGGCGTGGAGGTCCGCGTCCAGGCGGAACCGGGCACGGGCACCACGCGCGCGGCGAGCCGCCTGCCGCAGGGCATGCGGATCGAACTGGTCGACCCGGGCGTGTCCGGCTCCACCGCCCCGGGCGACGGCAAGAACGGCACCGACGACCCGGCGGGCGACGGCAAGGGCACGGTGGTGCCCGTCCCCGGCATGACGATGGAGACGGCCGAATCCTCCTCGGCCAACCTCCCGCACGCCCCGCTCGGCGCGAACGAGATCCCCGCGCTCAACAAGGCCGACTCCACGGCGGACGCCGTCTTCGCCAGCGAGGGCGCCCTCTCCGCGGCCGCCCGCCCGTTCATCGGCCCGCGCCCGCGGATCGTGACGCGCAAGGGGTGGGGCGCGGACGAGACCCTGCGGGAGAAGGGCTTCGTCTACACGAACACGGTCAAGGCGGCGTTCGTCCACCACACCGCCTCCGGCAACAACTACGCCTGCAAGGACGCCCCGGCGGTGATCCGCAGCCTGTACCGCTACCACGTGCTCAGCAGCGGCTGGCGCGACTTCGGCTACAACTTCGCCGTCGACAAGTGCGGCACGGTCTACGAGGGCCGCGCGGGCGGAGTCGCCAGGCCGGTGCTCGGCGCGCACACCATGGGGTTCAACACGGACAGCATGGGCATCGCGGTGCTCGGCACCTACACCACCTCGGCCCCACCGGCGGCGGCCGTGAAGGCGGTCGCGCAGGTCACGGCGTGGAAGCTCGGCCTCTTCGGCCGGGACCCGCGCGCGAGGACCATCCTGAAGTCGGGCGGCGGCAACCGCTTCCCCAAGGGCACCTACGTCGCGATGAACGTCATCGCGGGCCACCGGGACGGCTTCGCGACGGAATGCCCGGGCAAGAAGCTCTACGGCCAACTCCCTCCGACCCGCACCACATCCGCCACCCTCCAGGGCCGCTAGCCTGGCCGGCATGTGAGTGGGAGTCCCGCTGGGCAAAATCAGCCTCGCCGGCGAGGCTGAAGATGCCCGGCGGGGGCTGAAAGTGCGGGCTCGCGCCTCAAACGCCGGCGAGGCTGGAATGTGCCCGGCGGTGCCTCAAACGCCGGCGAGGCTGGGTGGCGGCAAGGGCATAGGCTCAAGGAATGGCCGGCCGCTTCGACCCCCGCATCCCGCTCACCCCCACCGCGGCCCGCGGCGGGCGGACCGACGTGCCCCCCGGGCGGGGCCGGGCGGCCGGGGGCGGGGCGAAGGACCGGGTGTGGGCGCCGGAGGGGGCCGTGGACCTCGGGCTCACGCTCGGGCCGCTGCGGCGCGGCCCCGCCGACCCCACCTTCCGCACCACCCCCGACGGCTCGGTCTGGAAGACCAGCCAGACCCCCGACGGCCCCGCCACCCTCCGCCTGGCCAAGGACGGCGCCGACATCCGCGCCGAGGCCTGGGGGCCCGGCGCCGACTGGGCCCTCGACAACCTCCCCGCACTCCTCGGCGCGGCCGACGACCCCGCCGCCTTCGTCCCCCGCCACCGCCTCGTCCACGCCAGTCACCGCCGCCGCCCGGGCCTGCGCCTCACCCGCACCGGACTCGTCGTGGAATCCCTGATCCCGACCGTCCTGGAACAGAAGGTCACCTCCGACGAGGCCTACCGCGCCTGGCGCCGCCTCGTACGGCAGTACGGCGAGCCCGCCCCCGGCCCGGCCCCGCAGGGCCTGTACGTGATGCCCACCGCCCGGGCCTGGGCCCTGATCCCGTCCTGGGACTGGCACAAGGCCGGCGTCGACTCCAAACGCTCCGCCACCATCGTCCGGGCCGCCCGCGTGGCGAACCGCCTGGAGGAGGCCGCCGCCATGGAGCTCGGGCAGGCCGCCGCCCGCCTGGAGGCCGTCCCCGGCATCGGCCCCTGGACCTCCGCCGAAACCCTCCAGCGCAGCAACGGCGCCGCCGACGCCGTCACCACCGGCGACCTCCACCTCCCCGGCATCGTCGGCTACGCCCTCGCCGGCGACCGCGACGCCGACGACGCGGCCATGCTGGAGCTCCTCGCCCCGTACGCCGGCCAGCGCCACCGCGCCGCCCGCCTCATCCTCCTCGCCGGCCACACGCCGCCCCGCCGCATGCCGGGCATGCCGCGCACCGACATCGGCCGGCTCTGAGTCACCGAGTCACGAGTCACCGCACGGTGAGGACTACCGCACCTCGATGAACGCCTCCGCCGACCGCGCCGGCCGCTCCCGCGGCGGCTCCGCGGCGCGCCCCACGGCCACCGCGCCCATCGGGTCCCAGTCGTCCGGAAGGCCCAGCACCTTCCGTACGACGTCCCGGCAGAACATCGTCGAGGACACCCACGCCGACCCCAGCCGCTCCCCGGCCAGCGCGACCAGGAAGTTCTGCACGCCCGCGCCCATCGAGACGACGAACATCTCCCGCTCGGCGGTGTCCCGCCGGGCGTGCCCGTAGTCGTGCGCCCCGTCCGTCACCAGGCACGGCACGACCAGGTACGGGGCCGCCCGCAGGAAGTCCCCGCGCCGTACCCGCTTGGCAATCGACTCCGGGGACTTGCCGTCCCGCCGCAGATCCTCGATCCACGCGTCCCGCATCGCGTCCAGCAGCTCCAGCCGGGCCGGGGCCGACTCCAGCAGCACGAACCGCCACGGCGTCGTGTGGTGCGGAGCCGGGGCCGTCACCGCCGCCGCCACCGCGCGCCGGACCGCGCCCGGGTCCACCGGGTCCGCCGTGAAGGCCCGCACCGTACGGCGCCCCGTCACGGCCTCCCGTACCGCCTCCGAGGTCCCCAGCCGGAACATGTCATCGGCCGGCGCGCGCACCAGGTCCCGTCCCGTGGACCCCTCGCCCAGGACGTGGGCCAGCCCGCGCACGACCGCCACCGGCAGCCCGGCCGCCTTGCCCTTGACGAGGTCGCCGGCCGCGGCCAGCTCGTCGGCCGTCGCCACCACCGTCGCGGTCAGCGGATTGCCGTGCGCGTCGGTGCCGCCGCGCAGGTCGTCCAGCACCCGTACGCCGGCGGCGCCGATGGCCACGTCGGTGAGCCCGGAGCGCCACGGCCGCCCGAAGGTGTCCGTCACCACCACGCCCACGTCCACCGAGAGCGCCGCCCGCAGCCCCTCGCGGATCGCGGCGGCCGAGGCGTCGGGGTCCTCGGGCAGCAGCAGCACCGTGCCGGGCTCGGTGTTGGAGGCGTCCACGCCGGCCGCCGCCATGACCAGTCCCCGCCGGTTCTCCACGATCCGCAGGGTGCCCCGGCGCGCGACCACCCGTACCGTCTCGGCGTCTATGGCGTCCTCGCGCGAATCCGCCCGGACGACGCGGCCCTCCGCCTTCGAGACGATCTTCGAGGTGACCAGCAGGACGTCCCCGTCGCGCAGGTCGGGCGCGGCCGCCGCGATCAGCGCCGCCAGGTCGTCCCCGGGCCGGACCTCCGGGATCCCGGAGACGGCCCACACCTCGTACGAGGGACCGTGCGCGGGAGGAACGTGAGCCGGAGGAACGTGCGCGGCGGTCACCGCGAGGCCTCCGCCAGCTCCAGCGCCGCCCGGGCCATCTCCGCCGTGGCCGCCAGGTCGGTCATCATCAGGGGCACCGCCCGGCAGGTGATCCCGGCGGCCTCCACCCGCGCGACCGCGTCCGCGTCGGCGGTGTCCACCAGCCAGCCGTCCAGCAACTCGGTCCCGTAGTGCAGGGCGACCGCCGCGGCGGTGGTCTCCACGCCGACCGCCGCCAGCACCTTGTCCGCCATCCCGCGCACCGGCGCGCCCCCGACGATGGGGGACAGGCCGATCACGGGCGCCTCGGCGGCGGCCACCGCCTCCCGGATCCCGGGAACGGAGAGGATCGTCCCCACCGAGACCACCGGGTTGGACGGCGGGAAGAGGATGACGTCGGCGGCCGCGATGGCCTCCAGCACGCCGGGCGCGGGCTTGGCCTGCTCGGCCCCGACGGGGACGATGGCCTCCGCGTCCACCGAGGCGCGCAGCCGGACCCAGTACTCCTGGAAGTGGATGACGCGACGCTCTCCCGTGCCCGCTTCGGTGATCGCGACGTGGGTCTCGACCCGGTCGTCGGACATGGGCAGCAGCCGGACCCCGGGCTGCCAGCGGTCGCAGAGCGCCTCGGTGACGGCGCTGAGCGGGTAGCCCGCGCCGAGCATCTGCGTACGGACGATGTGGGTCGCGAAGTCGCGGTCGCCGAGGCCGAACCAGGTGGGTCCGACCCCGTACGCCGCGAGTTCCTCCTTGACGGTGAAGGACTCGTCGGTGCGGCCCCAGCCCTGGTCCTCGTTGATGCCACCGCCGAGGGTGTACATCACCGTGTCCAGATCGGGGCACACCTTCAGCCCGAACAGGTGAATGTCGTCACCGGTGTTGCCGATGACCGTGATGTCCGCCTCGGGGACCGCCGACTTGAGTCCGCGGAGGAAACGGGCGCCGCCGATACCGCCGGCCAGAACAACAATGCGCATGGACGGCAGTCTGTCAGGCGCCCGACGGTCAGACGGAGAGGGCCTCCGGCCGGGCCGGGGAGCAGTTGTGCATCGGCATCTCGGTGAGGCCGGGGAAGTAGACGTGCAGGCTGACCGCTCCGTCGAGGGTGTCGTTGACGACCTCGTGGGCGTAGCCGGGGGCGAGGACGCGCTGCGCGCCGGCGCCGAGGGCGAGCGGGCCGCGCGGGCCGTGCTCGGTGAGTTCCCCGTCGAGGACGGTCAGGACGCCGGAGGAGGCGCCGTGGTCGTGCAGGCCGCTGCCCTGGCCGGGGACCCAGCTGAGCAGCCAGACCTCGTAGCCGGGGCCGGTGCGCAGCCGGTGGTACCAGCGGGTGGTGGCGTCGTACTCGACCAGGTGCTCCCAGCTCGCGCGGTCCGCGGCGATGGAGCGGGCGAGGCCGACGAACTCGGCGACGGTGGCCGGGTGCTCGCGGGCGGGCTGGAGGAGGTGCTGGACGGAGAGGATGTCGCCGGCGATCTGGAGGTCGCTCTCGACGGAGACCGGGGCGGCGAGCGGGGTGCTGTTCATCGTGGGGGTTCCTCGACGGATGTCAGTCGTGCTGGCGGTTGCTGTCGGGGTGGTGGCCGGAGCTCACGGGAGCCGAGGCTCCGGAGGCATCAACAGCCGCAACAGCAACAGCGAACCTGGGCAGCCCACAGGAACCCACGAATGGGGGTCCGGGTGGCGGCTGCGGTCACTGACATGCAGACAAGGAGAACGGGCCCGGGGTCGGGCTGTCAACCCAATGTCTGGTTTGGGGCAAAAGTTTCACCTCATCCGGTTACTGCGCACGGAGAAAGGTTTGTGCACTCCACGCCAGGGGATGTGGCGCTCCACAGCACGCTTCGCGCCTGCCCGTGCAGCGCTAAACCTGCCGATGCCACCTCGTGACCAGAATGTGATCTGCGCCGCATGTTCGGCCGGATCGCAACCCCCGCCACAGGGTGACGCGTCGAGTACCGACGTGGGCGGGCGCGGTGGGGCCGTGCTTTGTGTCACGATTTTTGGCGATATGAACACTTTCTGTATAGCCTTGGTTCCGCAGAGTGAATAAGGGGCCCAATAGCAGATCTCGGCTTGACTGCGCTGGAGCCACCCACTTGTAATTTCACTCGTGTCGTTACATATCGATCAGTAACGGCAACGACGGGGACGCACAGACAGAGCGAGGGGCGCACATGACCGAGCTGTTTCAGGAACTGCTGGTCGAGGAAGCGGACGAGGAGCTCGGATGGCAGGAGCGGGCCCTCTGCGCCCAGACCGACCCCGAGTCCTTCTTTCCCGAGAAGGGCGGCTCCACCCGCGAGGCCAAGAAGGTCTGCCTCGCCTGCGAAGTCCGCTCCGAATGCCTTGAATACGCCCTCGCCAACGACGAGCGATTCGGAATCTGGGGCGGCCTGTCCGAGCGCGAGCGCCGGCGCCTGAAAAAGGCCGCGGTCTGAGACGGCCCCAGCGCCGCCCGACCGGCGCCCACGGCATAGCGGAGCAACCCGCAGAGCAAAACGAGGACAACGAGCAGAGCACAACGAGCAGGGCAAACGGTCCGCCTCCCGCACCTTCCCCGCAGGAGGCGGACCGCTGTGTTCCCAGCCGTTAGTGTGGGGCGCTGTCCAGCAGCCTCCGAGGGCCCACCACCCCCGGACCTCCCGGCCGGAGGGCCCGTACCGCGATGTCCCCGTACAGTCAGTCGACGGCCTCCCACCAGGCTGCCGCCACACCCGAGTTCCCCCGGCACGTCGTCACCGCCGTCCTCGTCGCCCACGACGGCGCCCGCTGGCTGCCCCAAACGCTCGCCGGCCTCCTCGGCCAGGAACGCCCCGCTCAGAACCACATCGCCGCCGACACCGGCAGCGCCGACGACTCCGCCCGGCTGATCGGCGAGGCCCTCGGCCACGACCGCGTCCTCCACCTCGCCCGCCGCACCGGATTCGGCGCCGCCGTCGAGGAAGCGGCCCGCACCGCCGCCACCCTGACCCCCGAGGACCTCCCGTACCTCAAGCGCCCCAGCGGCTGGGACCCCGTCAGCCGCACCTGGCGCGACGACGCGTACGACCTCCCCGAGCTCCCGTACGGCGAACCCGTCCAGTGGCTCTGGCTGCTCCACGACGACTGCGCCCCCGAGCCCGACGCCCTCACCGAACTCCTGCGCGTCGCCGACGAGAACCCCGACGCCGCCGTCATCGGCCCCAAGCTGCGCGGCTGGTACGACAAGAGGCAGCTCCTCGAAGCCGGCGTCACCATCGCCCGCAGCGGCCGCCGCTGGACCGGCCTCGACCGCCGCGAACAGGACCAGGGCCAGCACGACCAGGTCCGCCCCGTCCTCTCCGTCTCCACCGCCGGCATGCTCGTGCGCCGCGACGTCTACGAGGCCCTCGGCGGCTTCGACCGCCGCCTCCCCCTCATGCGCGACGACGTGGACCTGTGCTGGCGCGCCCAGCGCGCCGGCCACACCGTCCTCGTCGCCCCCGACGCCGTCCTGCGGCACGCCGAGGCCTCCGCACGCGAACGCCGTACCGTCGACTGCGCCGGCCGCGGCTCCGCCAGCCCGCACCGCGTCGACAAGGCCGGCGCCGTCTACACGATGCTGGCCAACAGCTCCGGCCGCGCCCTGCCGTACGTCCTGCTGCGCCTCGTCGTCGGCACCGTGCTCCGCACCCTCGCCTACCTCGTCGGCAAGGCCCCCGGCCAGGCCGTCGACGAGTTCACCGGCCTCCTCGCCACCCTGCTCCGCCCCGGCCGGATCCTCGGCGCCCGCCGCGCCCGGGGCCGCGCCGCCGTTCCCGCCAAGGAGCTGCGCCCGCTCTTCCCGCCGCCCGGCGCCACCCTGCGCGCCAACGCCGAACAGCTCGCCGGGTACGTCGGCGGCGACCGCGTCACCGAGACCGCCGCCGCCGGCCGACACGGCGGAGCCGTCGAATCCGGTCCCGGCGGCGAGGACGCCGACTACCTCGACATCGAGCAGTTCGGACGCCTCAAACGGATCGCCCGCAATCCCGCGCCCGTCCTCTTCGCCGTCCTCCTGCTCGTCTCCCTCGCCGCCTGCCGGGCCCTGCTCTTCGGCGGCACCCTGATGGGCGGCGCCCTGCTGCCCGCCCCCGACAACGGGCTCGACCTCTGGCGCGGCTACACCGGCGACTGGCAGGCCGTCGGCACCGGCTCCACCGCCGGCGCACCCCCGTACCTCGCCGTCCTCGGCGCCTTCTCGACCCTGCTGTTCGGCTCCACCCAGTACGCCCTGACCCTGCTGCTCGTCTGCTCGGTGCCGCTCGCCGGACTCACCGCCTACTTCGCCTCCCGGCCCCTCGTCGAGTCCCGGCTGCTGCGCGCCTGGGCCGCCGTCGCCTATGCCTTCCTCCCCGCCGTGACCGGCGCCCTCGCCGGGGGCCGCCTCGGCACTGCGGTCCTCGCGATCCTGCTCCCGCTCATCGCCCGCGCCGCCGTCGCCGCGTTCGGGTTCGGCGCAGCCGACGGGGCCCCCGACAAGCGGGGCAGCTGGCGCGCGGTGTGGACGTACACCCTGCTGCTGACCCTGGCCACCGCCTTCACCCCCGTCGTATGGCCGCTGGCCGCCGCCCTCGGCGCCGCCGCGCTGGTACGGCACCGGGCGCGCTGGAAGACGTACGCCCCGCGGCTCCTCGCCACCCTCGCCGTACCGCTCCTCGCGCTCGCCCCCTGGTCCCTGGGCCTGCTCACGCACCCCGGCCGCTTCCTGCGCGAGGCCGGCCTCCCCTACGGAGCCGGCTCGGCCGGCGCCCTGGACCTGCTCGGGATCAGCCCCGGCGGCCCCCGGACCGCCGGCGGCCTGCTGCTGATCGGCATCGTGCTCGCCGCCCTGGCCGCCCTGCTCCGCGCCGACCGGCAGTTCGCCATCCGCACCGCCTGGGCCGCCGCCCTGGCCGCCCTGCTCCTCGCCGTCCTCGTCAACCGCACCGGCTGGGCCGGCCCCGCCACCCTCGTCTACGGACTGGCCCTGCTCGCCGCCGCCGTGCTCGGCGCGGACGGCGCCAAGGAGCGGGTCGCCGCCAGCAGCTTCGGCTGGCGCCAGCCGCTGGCCGCCCTCATCGCGCTCGGCGCCGCCGTCGGCCCGCTGCTCGGCGCGGCCGGCTGGATCGTCAGTGGCGCCGACGGGCCGCTGGAGCGGCGCGATCCCGTCCAGGTCCCGGCGTTCGTCGCCGAAGAGAGCGGCGACCGCAACCAGAACCGCACCCTGATCCTCGGCGGCGACTCGCCCACCACCGTCACCTACACCCTCGTCCGCGGCTCCGGCGTCCGCCTCGGCGACGCCGAGATCGCCGCCGAGTCCGGCAGCGCGACCCGCCTCGACAAGGCCGTCTCCGGCCTGGTCTCGGGCTCCGGGGCCGACCAGTCCGACCAGCTCGGCGGCTTCGCCATCCGCTACGTCATGATCCGCGCCGGCGCCCAGGAGCAGGTGCGCCGCACCCTCGACGCCACCCCGGGCCTGACCCGCCGCCACCAGCCCGACGGCACCGCCCTGTGGGCCGTCGATCCGCCGCTGCCCCGCGCCGTGATCCTCTCCGGCCAGGAGGGCCAGGCTCCGATCCCCGTCGCCTCCGGGCCCGTGGAGGCCCACACCAAGATCGAGGCGGGCGAGGCGGGCCGGGTCCTGCGCATCGCCGACCGCGCCGACGCCGGCTGGAAGGCCACCCTCGACGGCAAGGCGCTCAAGCCGAAGACGGTGGACGGCTGGGCCCAGGGCTTCGACCTGCCCGCGGGCGGCGGCCGGCTCGACCTCATCCACGAGGACTCCTTCAGCCGGACCGCCTGGCACTGGGCGCAGGGCGCGCTCGCGCTGGTGCTGCTGGTGATGGCGCTGCCCGGCCGCCGGGCCCGGCTCGACGACGACCTGCCGGAGGAGGAGGCCGCCGTCCCGGCCCAGCCCGGCCCCGGCGAGGCCGGCGAGGGCCGCCGCGCCCGCCGGCTGCGCGCCGAGGCGGAGACCGCGGCCGCGCCGACCCCCGTGGAGGCGGCCGCCGCCGCCGATCCGTACGCGGAGATCCCGGCGCAGCCGGCGTACGGGGAGGACGCGTACGCGTACCAGGCGTACGCGGACCCGTCGCAGCAGCCCCAGCAGTACCTCCAGGCCCCGGCCCCGGCCCCGGCCCCGCAGTACGGCGGGCAGTACGAGCAGTACCCCCAGCAACAGGGCTACGACCAGCAGCAGTACCCGTACCCGTACGAGCAGTACGACCCCCACCACCCCCACCACCCCCACGACCCCCACGCACAGCACCAGCCGCGTCCGGACGGGAGCCCCCAGCAGTGAAGCAGCGCGCACCCCTGACGCTGGCGGCCGTGGCCGCGGCGCTCGCCGCCGTCACCGGCATCGCCTCCCTCACCGGACCCGCCGCCCCGGCCGCCGACGGCAAGAAGACGGCGGCGGCCCGGATGCCGGTGGAGCGGTCCGCCCTGGTCTGCCCGGCGCCCAGCACCTCGGACATCGCCGACACCGCGTACACCTCGTACACCCCGGCCGCGGCCGCCGGCGCGAAGGGCGACGGCAAGGGCGCGGCCCGGCTGCTCGGCGCGACCAAGGACGCCAAGGCGGTACTGGAACCCAAGGAGCCCGGCAAGCCGGTCGGCGCCACCTCCTCCGGCTCCGAGGCACCCGCGCTGACCGGCATCGCCGAGGGAGCCCTCGCCCCGGGCTGGACGGTCCAGCAGACCACCAAGGTCTCGGTCGGCCGGGCGCGCGGCGTCCTCGGCATCGGCTGTACGGCCCCCGGCACCGACTTCTGGTTCCCCGCCGTCGCCACCGCCAAGGGCCGTGAGGACTACCTCCACTTGACCAACCCGGACGACACGGCGGCCGAGGTGGACGTGAAGCTCTTCGGACCGGAGGGCGCCGTCACGTCCGAGTCCGGCCGCGACCGGATCACCATCGCCCCGAAGTCGAGCCAGAAGCTTCTGCTGTCCACGCTCGTGCCGGAGGCCCAGCTCGCGGACGTCACCGCGCACGTGACGACCCGTTCCGGCCGGGTCGGCGCCGCGGTGCAGGTCGCCGAGGACGGGGTCGGCACCGACTGGCTGCCCGCCTCCACCGATCCGGCGGGCTCGCTCGTGCTCCCCGGCATCCCGGCGGACGCCACCTCCGTACGGCTGGTCGCGTTCGCGCCCGGTGAGGAGGACGCCGACCTGTCGGTCCGGCTGGCCGGGCCGGGCGGCGCGATCAGCCCGGCGGGCAACGAGGCGCTGCACCTCAAGGCGGGCATGACGGCGAGCCTCGACCTCAAGGACGTGACCCGGGGCGAGGCCGGCTCGCTGGTGCTCACCCCGGCGGACGCGAAGAAGTCCGTACCGGTCGTCGCCGCGCTACGGGTGGTCCGTGGCAGCGGAGCCAAGCAGGAACTGGGCTTCATCCCGGCCACCGGGCCGGTCGGGGCGCGGGCCACCGTCGCCGACAACCGGACCGGCGAGAACGCGACGGTGCTGTACCTGAGCGCGCCGGGCAAGGCCGACGCGAAGGTCCGGGTGACGGCCTCGCCGGGCACCGAGGGCGGCGAGCCGGAGACCAAGGAGTTCGAGGTCAAGGCGGGCACCACCCTGCCGGTGTCCCCGCCGCCGGCCCCCTCGGGCGGTAAGGGCGCGTACGCCCTGACCGTCGAAACCCTCTCCGGGGGCCCGGTCCACGCCTCGCGAACCTTGACGCTCCCGCACGAGGGCATCCCGATGTTCACGGTCCAGCCCCTGACGGACGACCACTCCACGGTCCTCGTCCCCAAGGCCCTCCAGGACCTCTCGACCGCCACCCGCTGACTTCAGCCCCGCCGGGCACCACCTCAGCCTCGCCGGCGAGGCTGGGTGTGCCCGGCCAGGGCAAGGGCCTCAGTCCTGGCCGTACCGGGGGTCCACCGTCTCCGGTGACAGACCCAGCAGCTCCGCCACCTGTTCCACCACGATCTCGTGCACCAGCAGGGCCTTCTCGTCCCGCGACTTGGTCCGGATGTCCACCGGCCTGCGGAACACCACGATCCGGGCCGGGCGCCCGTCCCGGGCCTCCACCAGCCCCCCCAACGGCACCGCCTCGTCGTTCCAGCCGCCGTCCGGCCCGCCGGGCGGACCGGGGACGTCCGCGACGACGAACTCCACCTCGGCCAGCTGCGGCCAGCGCCGCTCCAGCCGCTCCACGGAATCCCGTACGAGGTCCCCGAACAGCTCCGCCCGGCTCGCCGACAGCGGCACCTGAGGCGGCGCCACCGGCCCCCGCATCCCGCGCCCGTGCCGGTCCCGCCGGCGCGGCCGCGGCTCGTCGGGGGCACCGGGCCCACCGGGCCCGCCGGGTTGAACAGGTCCGGCAGATCCGGCAGATCCGGCAGAACCGGCAGAACCGGCGGGGCTGGGAGGCAGAGGGCTGTCCGTCACCCCCGCAGGGTAGCCCTCACCAGGCACCTCCGCCCCGCCTCCGCCCCGCCCGCGGCCCGCCGCCACAGCCGGGACATTCCGGCCACGGACCCCCGCCTTTCCGGCCCCCGTGGCCGAGTTGACCCCACGACACGGGCGAGCGACCTGGGGGAGAGTCGTCGCGGCCCGGTCAAGAGTGCGGTACCGTCCAACGTCGTGAGCCTTGTACGTCGCTGTTCGCGCACCGCGTGCGGCCGCCCTGCCGTCGCAACACTGACGTACGTCTACGCCGATTCGACCGCAGTTCTCGGCCCGCTCGCCACCTACGCCGAACCCCACTGCTACGACCTGTGCGCCGAGCACTCCGAGCGCCTGACCGCCCCGCGCGGCTGGGACGTCGTACGTCTGTCCGACGGTTCCGCGCCGTCCCGCCCGAGCGGTGACGACCTCGAAGCCCTGGCCAACGCCGTCCGCGAGGCGGCCCGCCCGCACGACCGCGCCGCCGGGGCCGGGGCCGGCGGAAGCGGCCCGGGCGGCACCACCGGCAACGGCCCCGCCACCGGACAGGCCCGTCGCGGACACCTGCGCGTCCTCCGTTCGCCAGATTCCTGACACCCGTTCATCTGAATAACGGCACCCCCTGCACGGTAGGTTTGCTCCAGCGCACAGGACCTTCAGGAGGGCAGGCAGTGGCCGCAGATCTTTCGAACATCGTCAAGGCATACGACGTACGCGGCGTCGTACCGGATGAGTGGGACGAGTCCCTGGCCGAGCTGTTCGGCGCTGCGTTCGTCGAGGTCACCGGAGCCGCGGCGATCGTCGTCGGTCACGACATGCGCCCCTCCTCGCCCGCCCTGTCCGGGGCCTTCGCGCGCGGCGCCGCCGCCCGCGGGGTGGACGTCACCCTCATCGGGCTGTGCTCCACGGACCAGCTGTACTACGCCTCCGGGTCGATGAACCTGCCCGGCGCGATGTTCACGGCCTCGCACAACCCCGCCCAGTACAACGGCATCAAGCTCTGCCGCGCCGGCGCGGCCCCCGTGGGCCAGGACACCGGCCTCGCCACCATCCGCGAGCTCGCCGAGAAGTGGACGGACGAGGGCGCCCCGGCCGTCCCCGCGGGCACCGTCCCCGGCACCATCACCGAGCGGGACACCCTCACCGGCTACGCCGAGCACCTCAAGGGCCTCGTCGACCTCACCGGCATCCGCCCCCTCAAGGTCGTCGTCGACGCGGGCAACGGCATGGGCGGCCACACCGTCCCCACCGTCTTCGCGGGCCTCCCGCTGGACCTCGTCCCCATGTACTTCGAGCTCGACGGGACCTTCCCGAACCACGAGGCCAACCCCCTCGACCCGAAGAACATCGTCGACCTCCAGGCCCGCGTGAAGGCCGAGGGCGCCGACCTCGGTCTCGCCTTCGACGGAGACGCCGACCGCTGCTTCGTCGTCGACGAGCGCGGCGAGGGCGTCTCCCCGTCCGCGATCACGGCCCTCGTCGCGGCCCGCGAGCTCGCGCGCAACGGCGGCACCGGCACGGTGATCCACAACCTGATCACCTCCTGGTCCGTCCCGGAGGTCGTCCGCGAGAACGGCGGCACCCCCGTCCGCACCCGCGTCGGCCACTCCTTCATCAAGGAGGAGATGGCCAAGTCCGGCGCCATCTTCGGCGGCGAGCACTCCGCGCACTACTACTTCAAGGACTTCTGGAACGCGGACACCGGCATGCTCGCCGCGCTCCATGTCCTCGCCGCCCTCGGCGGCCAGGCGGGCCCGCTCTCCGAGCTCGTCGCCTCCTACGACCGGTACGCCGGCTCCGGCGAGATCAACTCCACCGTCGCCGACCAGACGGGCCGCCTCGCCGCGGTGAAGGAGGCGTACGCCTCCCAGGAAGGCGTCACCCTCGACGAGCTGGACGGCCTGACCGTGACCGCCGCGGACTGGTGGTTCAACCTGCGCCCCTCCAATACCGAGCCGCTGCTCCGCCTCAACGTCGAGGCCCGCGACCAGGCCACGCTCGCCAAGATCAAGGACGAGGTCCTCGCGCTCGTCCGCGCCTGACACCGCCCGCGCCGGGCCGCGCGGCGTGCGGCCCGGCGGTACGCTGACCTCGCCCAATCCGCATGTTTGAAGGGAAGCTCAATGCCGCTCGAAGCCGGTCTTCTGGAGATCCTCGCCTGCCCCGCCTGCCACGCGCCCCTTGAGGACAAGTCGGCGGACGAAGCGGCACCCGAGCTGATCTGCACCGGCCAGGACTGCGGCCTCGCCTACCCCGTCCGCGACGGCATCCCCGTTCTCCTCGTGGACGAGGCCCGCCGCCCGGCGTAAGGCCCCGCAGAAGCCGAGACCGGTTCCGTCCCCGTCCCCCTGGGTCCGTCACCAACACTGCCGGAGGCCGCCATGCTCGACGAGTCGCTCCTCGACGCACCGGAGGATCTCGCCCGCGCCGACCGTCGCGGCCTGCTCCGCGGCGCCGCCGAGGCCGGGGCCAGAGTACGCACCGCCGCCCGGCACGCGACCGAGGCCGGACTCGCCGACCTGCACCCCGACGGCAGACCCCGCGCCGTGCTCATCGCCGGGCCCGGGACGGCCGCCACCGGCGTCGCCGACCTGCTCGGCGCCCTCGCCGGGGCCTCCGCCCCGGTGACCCGGCTGCACCCGACCGGCGTGGCCCACGCCGCCGGGGCGCTGCGCTGGGCGCTGCCCGGCTGGGCCGGACCGGTGGACCTGCTGCTCATCGCCACCACCGACGGCACCGAACCCGGCCTCGCCCTCCTCGCCGAGCAGGCCTACCGGCGCGGCTGCGCCGTCGTCGCCGTCGCGCCCGAGCGATCGCCCCTGAGCGAGGCGGTGGACGGCGCGCACGGGGTCCTCGTACCGATGGCCAAGGCCCCGTACCAGGAGTACGACGAGTCCGCCGCGGCCGGACCCGGCGCCCTGTGGGCCCTGCTGACGCCGCTGCTGGTCCTCCTCGACAAGGTCGGGCTGATCACCGCGGCCCCCGACACCCTCCAGCGCGTCGCCGACCGGCTCGACCGCACCGCCGAGCGCTGCGGGCCCGCCATCGCCACGTACTCCAACCCGGCCAAGACGCTCGCCGCCGAGCTCGCCGACTCCCTCCCGCTCATCTGGAGCGAGGGCGCCGGAGCGGGCCCGGCCGGCCGCCGATTCGCCGCCACCCTCGCCGAGCTCGCAGGCCGCCCCGCGCTGGCCGCCGAACTGCCCGAGGCGCTCCCCGCCCACGGGGTCCTGCTCGCCGGCTCCCTCGCCGCGGGCGCCGACCCCGACGACTTCTTCCGCGACCGGGTGGAGGAGCCGCAGGCCCTCCGCGCCCGCGTCGTCCTGCTGCGCGACCAGCCGACCGGCGGTCTCACCGCCGCCCCGGCGGCGCGCGAGCTCGCCCTCAGCCACGACACGGCCATCAGCGAACTCGAACCGGAGGAGGGCGGGGAGCTGGAGCAGCTCGCCGAACTCCTCGCCGTCACGGATTTCGCCACCGCCTACCTGGCGCTGGCGTCGAGGGGAAACGGCTAGGGGATCGCCCCTGGACGCCGTGGACCCGGCCCTTCATCCAGGAAGATGACGATGGACCGCCTGACGAACACGATCCGCCCCTACGCCTGGGGCTCCCCCACCGCGATCCCCGAACTCCTCGGGACGGAGCCCAGCGGTGAGCCCCAGGCCGAGATGTGGATGGGCGCCCATCCCGGAGCCCCTTCCCGCCTCGACCGCGGGGCCGGCGAGATCACCCTCGCGGAGGTCATCGCCGCCGACCCCGAGGGCGAACTCGGCACGGCGGCCGTCGCGAAGTTCGGCCCCCGACTGCCCTTCCTCCTCAAGCTCCTCGCCGCCGGCGCCCCACTGTCCCTCCAGGTCCACCCCGACCTGGCCCAGGCCAAGGAGGGCTTCGCCGACGAGGAGCGCCGCGGCGTCCCGATCGACGCCGCTCACCGCAACTACAAGGACCCCAACCACAAGCCCGAGCTGATCTGCGCGCTCACCCCGTTCAGCGGACTGTGCGGATTCCGGGCCCCGCTGGAGAGCGCCGAGCTCCTCGACGGCCTCGGTGTCGACTCGCTCAAGCCCTACGTGGACCTCCTGCACGCCCACCCCGAGGAGGCGGCCCTGCGGGAGATGTTCACCGCCGTACTGACCGCCGACCGCGCGGAGATGGCCCGTACGGTCCACGAGGCCGCGGCCGCCGCCGAGCGCCTCGCGGGCCCGTACGAGCCGTATGCCTCGCTCGTCCACGAGTACCCGGGCGACCCGGGCGTCATCGCGGCCATGCTGCTCAACCACGTCGAACTCCAGCCCGGCGAGGCCATGTTCCTCGGCGCCGGGGTGCCGCACGCCTACCTCGACGGCCTCGGCGTGGAGCTGCTGGCCAACTCCGACAACGTGCTGCGCGCCGGCCTCACCCCCAAGCACGTGGACGTGCCGGAACTGCTGAAGATCGTGAAGTTCGAGCCCGGCGACCCGGCCGTCCTGCGCCCCGAGGGCGACGGCGAGGAGGTCTACGAGTCCCCCATCGACGAGTTCCGGCTCTCCCGGTTCCTCCTCGCCCCCGGCGGCGCCCCCCGCCCCCTGCCCTCCGGCGCCCCGCAGATCCTGCTGTGCACCGCGGGCCGTCCGAAGGCCGGCGAAGTGACGCTGTCCCCGGGCCGGTCCGTCTTCGTACCGGCGTCCGAAAAGACCGAACTATCCGGGGTGGGTACGGTTTTCCGTGCCACTGTGGTGGTCTGACGCGCGCCGTCCCTACCAGCGGCTGCAACAATGTGCGCCCGTAGCGCGGCGCTCCGGCATGGGTCGCCGTACCGAGGAAGGGACATCCAGCACCCATGAGCGCGTCGGGCGGTACCAGGGCGATCGTGGCGGCACTCGCCGCCAATCTCGCCATCGCTGTAGCCAAGTTCGTGGCATTCGTCTTCAGCGGCTCGTCGTCGATGCTCGCCGAGAGCGTCCACTCACTGGCGGACTCCGGAAACCAGGGCCTGCTGCTCCTGGGCGGGAAGAAGGCCCAGCGCGAGGCCACACCCCAACACCCCTTCGGGTACGGGCGGGAACGCTACATCTACGCCTTCCTCGTCTCCATCGTGCTCTTCACCGTCGGCGGCATGTTCGCCATCTACGAGGGCTACGAGAAGGTCAAGAATCCGCACCCGATCGAAGCCTGGTACTGGCCGATCGGCGTGCTCCTCTTCGCGATCATCGCGGAGAGCTTCTCCTTCCGCACGGCGATCAAGGAGTCGAACGAGATCCGCGGCTCGCTGTCCTGGCCCCAGTTCATCAAGCGCGCCAAGGCCCCCGAGCTGCCCGTGGTGCTCCTGGAGGACCTCGGCGCGCTCGTCGGCCTCGTCCTCGCCCTCGGCGGCGTCGGCATCGCGCTGATCACCGGCAACGGCGTCTGGGACGGCATCGGCACCCTCTGCATCGGCACCCTGCTGCTCGTCATCGCCGTCGTCCTCGCCGCCGAGACCAAGTCCCTGCTGCTGGGCGAGGCGGCGGGCCCCGAGGACGTCGAGAAGATCATGGCCGCCGCCGTCGACGGGGACACCGTCACCCGCGTGATCCACATGCGCACGCTGCACCTCGGCCCGGAGGAACTGCTGGTCGCCGCCAAGATCGCCGTCCAGCACGACAACACCGCCACCGAGGTGGCCGACGCCATCAACGCCGCCGAGGCCCGCATCCGCGAGGCGGTCCCGATCGCCCGCGTGATCTACCTCGAACCGGACATCTACAAGGCCGAGGCCGCCAAGGGCTGACACCCCACCGTCCGGCCACGGACGTGCGAAGGCCCCCGCGACGCGAACGCGCCGCGGGGGCCTTCGCGTTACGCGCGACGCACCCGCCTCGCACGCCCCCGCACCACGAGGGCCGCGACGCCCAGAGCGCCGCCGACGAGGAACACGACGATCCCCAGGACGCCCGCCGCGCCGGCCGCCAGGAAGCCCACGGGCGTCGCGGTCGCCCTCCCCCGCACCGCCGAGATGGGCAGGGTCCCGTCGTGGTCGGAGATCCGCAGGTGCGAGTCGAAGGAGTTCTCGCGGTTGTCGCCCATCACGAACATCCGTCCCTCGGGCACGGTCACGTCGAAGGCGGCCACCGCCGGCCGGGCCCGGTCCTTCAGATACGGCTCGACGAGCGGCTCACCGTTGAGCGTCAGCGTGGGATCGCCGGGCTCGTACGAGATCCGGTCGCCGCCGAGGGCCACCACCCGCTTCAGGATGTCCGCCTCCGGAATCCAGGTCGGAGCCGAGATGAGGGCGATGTCCCCACGCCGGACCTCCTTCCCGGCGGCGACCGTGAAGTAGGCCGTGTCCCCGAGCCGGTACGTCGGGTCCATCGAATCGGACGGGATGGAGCGGGACACGTACCCGTCCCCGAAGAGGACGCCCACCCCCAACGCCACGGCGAGGGTCAGCACCGCGCCGGCCACCAGCAGCACCAGCGCCCCGATTCCGAGTCTCCGCCCCGGCATGCGCTCCATCTTCCGTCCCCTCCCGGCCGTACGTGCGTGCGCGCATCGTATGGGTCGTGACGGCCGCCGGTGGCCGGATTCCGCGCGTGCGGTCCCCAACCCACTGGGGCGCGCGGCGCTGATCGGTGTAGATTCTCAGGCAGTGTCAGGCGTCGCTGCTGATGGCGGTCGGGCGGTCCTCGTGACCGGCCGAGGGGAGAGAGGGCCCCCGACGGACTGTGCTCGGTGCACCGCCCTGCTCAGGCACGGCCGGTGCGCGGCCCAGCCGTACCCACCCTCTCGAACCATGAGGAGCAGCACCCATGGACTTCAAGGTCGCCGACCTTTCCCTTGCCGCCTTCGGCCGCAAGGAGATCACCCTGGCCGAGCACGAGATGCCGGGACTGATGTCGATCCGCCGCGAGTACGCGGCCACGCAGCCGCTGGCCGGCGCCCGGATCACCGGCTCCCTGCACATGACCGTGCAGACGGCCGTGCTCATCGAGACCCTCGTCGCCCTCGGCGCCGACGTCCGCTGGGCCTCCTGCAACATCTTCTCCACCCAGGACCACGCGGCCGCCGCCATCGCCGTCGGCCCGAACGGCACCCCGGAGAACCCGCAGGGCATCCCCGTCTTCGCCTGGAAGGGCGAGACGCTGGAGGAGTACTGGTGGTGCACGGAGCAGGCGCTGACCTGGCCGAACACCCCCACCTGCGGCCCGAACATGATCCTCGACGACGGTGGCGACGCCACCCTCCTCGTCCACAAGGGCGTCGAGTTCGAGAAGGCCGGCGAGGCCCCGGACCCGTCCACGGCGGACTCCGAGGAGTACGCGTACATCCTCACCCTGCTCAACCGCACCCTCGGCGAGACCCCGCAGAAGTGGACGCAGCTCGCGTCCGAGATCCGCGGCGTGACCGAGGAGACCACCACCGGTGTGCACCGTCTCTACGAGATGATGCAGTCCGGTGACCTGCTCTTCCCGGCGATCAACGTGAACGACGCCGTCACCAAGTCGAAGTTCGACAACAAGTACGGCTGCCGCCACTCCCTGATCGACGGCATCAACCGCGCCACCGACGTCCTCATCGGCGGCAAGGTCGCGGTCGTCTGCGGCTACGGCGACGTCGGCAAGGGCTGCGCCGAGTCGCTGCGCGGCCAGGGCGCGCGCGTCATCGTCACCGAGATCGACCCGATCTGCGCCCTTCAGGCGGCGATGGACGGCTACCAGGTCGCCACGCTGGACGACGTGGTGGAGATCGCGGACATCTTCATCACGACCACGGGCAACAAGGACATCATCATGGCCTCGGACATGGCCAAGATGAAGCACCAGGCGATCGTGGGCAACATCGGCCACTTCGACAACGAGATCGACATGGCGGGCCTGGCGAAGATCGAGGGCATCGTCAAGGACGAGGTCAAGCCGCAGGTCCACACCTGGAAGTTCCCCGACGGCAAGGTCCTGATCGTGCTCTCCGAGGGCCGTCTGCTGAACCTGGGCAACGCGACCGGCCACCCGTCGTTCGTGATGTCGAACTCCTTCGCGGACCAGACCCTGGCCCAGATCGAGCTGTTCACCAAGCCCGAGGAGTACCCGACCGGCGTCTACGTGCTGCCCAAGCACCTCGACGAGAAGGTCGCGCGCCTCCACCTCGACGCCCTCGGCGTCAAGCTCACCACCCTGCGTCCCGAGCAGGCCGACTACATCGGCGTCAAGGTCGAGGGCCCGTACAAGCCGGACCACTACCGCTACTGATCCCGACTACTGATCCCGACGCGGCAGTAGCGGCAGCACGTCACGCAGGCCCCCGGCGGAGAAAGCCGGGGGCCTGCCCCGTACCCACCCAAGGACCGACACGATGCCCCGCGGCCGCTACTCGCTCCACGACCCGCACGACCACACCCCGCTCGGCGAGGAACACTTCCACTGCGCCCCCGGCCCCTCCGGCTGGCGCTACGTCGCCCAGCTCACCGGCCCGGGCGGCGACCACCGCGGCTCCCTCGACCTGGCCATCGACGAACTCGGCCGCCCCATCCGCCTGGAGGCCAACGCCGCGAGCTGGCAGGTCCGCGGCGCCGCCATCGACGGCGTCACCTGGGTCCGCACCGACCCCACCGGAGCCGAGGCCACCGAAGGCAACGTCCAGGCCCCCGGCTTCACCGGCACCTCCCCGGCCTTCCTCGTCGCCACGTCCCGCCTGCTGCGCCTGACCCCCGGCGCCCCCGCCACCCGGGTCCGGCTGGTCGCCCTCACCGACCCGGTGCTCGCACCCCGTACGGTCGACCAGGCCTGGGCCCTCGTGAAGCGCGAGGAACACCCCACGGACAGCGGTCCGCTCCTGGTGGACGAGTATCGGATCAGCGCCCTGGACACCGGTGAGGTCCACACCGTCCACATCGCCGGAGACGTGGTTCTCTCCGCGCCCGGCATCGAGCTCGAACACCTGGAGACGCCGCCCTCGACCTTCGAGGAGTGACGCTCAGGCCGGCGGCGCGAACCCGGTACCGCGCGCCGGCTGTACGGGAGCCGCGGGGGATACGGGAGCTACGGGAGCCGCGGGCGGCATGACCGGAGCCACCGGCGGCGCGACGGGCGGCACGAGCGGCGGCATCACCGGCGGCGTCACCACGGGCGCCGCGGCCGGGGGAGCGGCGGCAGCGGCGGCCCGCTGCCCGCCGAACGCCCGCGCCGCGTCCCGCGACTGCCGCTCGTGCACCACCGCCATCAGGAACGCGGCAGCCGGCACCCCCGCCGGCGGCTGCGCGCCCGTACGGGCCACCAGCTCGTCCGCCAGCTTCGCCGCCATCGCCGTACCCACCGCCGGGTCGAGCTGGTTCATCCGCGTCAGGTACTGCCGTATCGCCAGCCACAGCCCGTCCGGCACCGCCGACAGGTCCAGCCCCGTGAACCGCCCGGCCAGCCACGGCGGCGGCGGAGGCACCGGCATCACCCGCGCCCCCGGCACCCGCTCCCGGACCACCAGCGTCCCGGCGAACACATCGCCGAGCCGCCGCCCCCGCTCCGACACCAGCGAGGCGATGCACGCCACCGTCCCCAAGGTCCCCAGCAGCTCCACGACCCCCATGGCCCCGCGCACCAGCGCGTGCCGGAACCGGATCGGACCGCCGTCCTCCCGCACCACCCGCAGCCCGCACGCCAGCTTGCCCAGCGACCGCCCGTGGCTCAGCGTCTCCACCGCGATCGGCACGCCGACCAGCACCAGAAGGAAGCTCGCTAGGGTCACGGCCGCGTTCGCGGCCGCGTCGAGCGAGGCTGTCGCGTAGAGCAGCCCGATCGAGACGAGCAGGTAGCCGGTGAGGTACACCGCGAGGTCGAGGCTGAACGCGAGCGCCCGGCTCGGCAGCCTCGCCGGCCGCAAACCCAGGACGACCGCGTCCCCCGTCACCAGATCGCTCACCGCTGCGCACCTTTCACTGACCTGCCCCGCCCCTGTGGCGTCCAGTCTGCCAAGCTGACCACAGCAGGAGTAGGCCGAAGCAGGGACCTGGGGCAGGGGAGCGGTAACCAGCATGGATCTCGACGTCTTCGTTTCGGCCCACCGGCAGGAATGGGACCGGCTGGAGCAGCTCCTGGGCCGCGGCCGCCGTCTGACCGGCGCCGAAGCCGACGAACTCGTCTCGCTCTACCAGCGCACCTCCACCCACCTCTCGCTCATCCAGTCGAGCGCCCCGGATCCCATGCTCACGGGCCGCCTGACCCAGCTCGTCGCCCGCGCCCGCGCCACCGTCACGGGCGTCCGCCGGGCCGGCTGGCGCGACGCGGCCCGCTTCTTCACCGCCGGCTTCCCCGCCGCCGTGTACCGCAGCCGCCGCTGGTGGATACCGACGGCGCTGCTCTCCGTGGCGATCGGCGTGCTGATCGGCTGGTGGATAGCCGCGCACCCCGAGGTCCAGGCGGCCATCGCGGCCCCCGAAGAGCTGAAACAGCTCACGAAGCCGGGCGGCCAGTACGAGACGTACTACTCCAGTCACCCGGCGGCCTCCTTCGCCGCCCAGGTCTGGACGAACAATGCCCAGGCCGCCGCGATGTGCCTGGTCCTGGGCGCGTTCCTGGGCCTGCCGGTGCTCTGGATCCTCTTCCTGAACATGGCGAACCTCGGAGTCGGCATCGGCCTGATGGCCTCGGCCGGCCGCCTCGACGTGTTCCTCGGCCTGATCCTCCCGCACGGGCTGCTCGAACTGACGGTCGTCTTCGTCGCCGCGGGCACGGGCTTGCGCCTGGGCTGGACGGTCATCGACCCGGGCCCCCGCACCCGCCGCGCGGCCCTCGCGGAACAGGGACGGGCCGCGCTCGGCATGGCGATCGGCCTCGCGGTGGTCCTCTTCGTATCCGGCCTGATCGAAGGCTTCGTCACCCCCTCCGGCCTGCCCACCTGGGCCCGTATCGCCATCGGCATCGCCGCCGAGGCCGCGTTCCTCGCGTACGTCTACATCCTGGGCGGCCGGGCCTCCCGCGCCGGCGAGGTGGGCGACGTGGAGGCCGCCGACCAGACGGCGGCCCTGCCCACCGCGGCCTGATGTGCGTCCGACCCCCCGGAGCTGCTAGTCTCCTCGTCGTCCCGCAAAGACTGTTGACACGGTCGGCGTGGGGAGGTAGATTTAGACAGTTGCGCGTGCTGGACAAGCTCGCCCACGATGGTTTAAAATCTCTCTCGTCCGCAGGAATTGAATTCCAAGCGGGCACAACCGACTCCTCATCCAGGAATCCGAAGCCGGGAAATCCGGTGGAAAACTTCTGATAGAGTCGGAATCGCCGGAAAGGGAAAGCGTGAAAGCGAAGAACCTGGAAAGCGAGCGGGACTGACTCTGATAGAGTCGGAAACGCAAGAACAGAACGAAAGCCCGGAGGAAAGCCCCAGTAAGTATTACTGAGGGTGAGTACAAAGGAAGCGTCCGTTCCTTGAGAACTCAACAGCGTGCCAAAAATCAACGCCAGAAGTTG
>NZ_JALGRF010000029.1 GCF_022815725.1 Streptomyces sp. APSN-46.1 | reverse complement strand
TCCTCGACCCCGGCCGAAGGGACACCGAGCACCTCGGCGAACAGCTCGCAGAGGATCTCCTCACGAGGGCTCCGGGCAGGACGCTGTTCGCCGACAACCGACTCGGGCGCCGGCAGTGCGCGTCGGTCGATCTTGTTGTTGGTGGTCAGCGGCAGCGCGTCCAGAGGCACGATCACCGCGGGAACCATGTAGTCGGCCAGGCGTACGCGCAGCCACTCCCGTACGGCCGGCTCGTCAACGGTGGCGTTCCACCCCGACGAGACGATGTAGGCGACGAGTCGTGCCGGGCCGTTGTTCTCGTCGACCACGACCACCGACTGGTCCACGCCCGGGCAGCCGGTCAGGACCGCTTCGATCTCGCCCAGCTCGATGCGGAAGCCGCGGATCTTGACCTGGTGGTCCATGCGGCCGAGGTAGTCCAGCTCGCCGTCCGCGCGCCAGCGGACCAGGTCACCGGTCCGGTACATCCGCGCACCGGCCGGACCGTAGGGGTCCGCCACGA
>NZ_JALGRF010000004.1:88132-413894 GCF_022815725.1 Streptomyces sp. APSN-46.1 | reverse complement strand
TCATCGTTCGACTTGCATGTGTTAAGCACGCCGCCAGCGTTCGTCCTGAGCCAGGATCAAACTCTCCATGAATGTTTACCGGTAATCCGGTGCAACACGCACTTAGAGCGGGCCAGTCATGTCGGAATATGACCGACTGACCACTGCGTCCTCGCTGTGTAATTGCCTGCGAGCATCACCCGAAGGCGACCTCACAGGTCTTTTTCAAAGGAACCTCATCCACCGAAGTGGACGGGGTATCAACTTCTGGCGTTGATTTTTGGCACGCTGTTGAGTTCTCAAGGAACGGACGCTTCCTTTGTACTCACCCTCGCGGGCTTTCCTCCGGGCTTTCGTTCTGTTCTTGCGTTTCCGACTCTATCAGACTCTTTCAGGGCCTGACCCCCAGTCAGCGGGGTTTGTCTTCCGGGCCGTTGGGCCCTTCCGACTCCCGAACTCTATTCCATTTCCCGGCTGAGCCATAATCGGCTCTTCGGGAGTGAATTCAGGCATGCCGAATTCGCTCCCGGTGGGAGATCGTGCTGAGTTGGGTGCCGCAACGAGGCGGCGGATTTTGTTGTCGCCAAAACCAGTTGACTCTGGGACAACTCGAAGAACCTTACGGACCCACAGGGGCCGTGTCAACTCCCGAGGTCAGCCCCGGGACTGGACGTCCTCCACGCGGTCCAGCAGGCGCGTCAGCATGTCGCCGAGCACCCCGCGCTCCGCGGTGGAGAGGTCCTGGAGGAGGTCCTCCTCGAAGACCGTCGCCGCGCGCATCGCGTCGAGCCACTTGCTGCGGCCCTCGTCCGTGAGCTCCACGATCACGCGGACCCGGTTGGACTCGTCCCGCTCGCGGGTGACGAGTCCTTCCGCCGTCATGCGGTCGATCCGGTGGGTCATCGCCGCCGGCGTGAGGCCCAGCTGCTTCGCGAGCTCGCTCGGGCCCATCCGGTACGGGGCTCCGGAGATGACGAGGGCCTTGAGGACCTCCCACTCCGCGTTGCTGATGCCCAGGGCCGCGGTCTGGCGTCCGTACGCGACGTTCATGCGGCGGTTCAGGCGGCTCAGTGCCGAGACCACCTTCTCGACCTGGGGGTCGAGGTCCTGGAACTCGCGCTGATAGATGGCGATCTGCTCGTCGAGGCTCGGCTCGTGGACGGGCGTAGCTCCGTCGGGGGTGTCACCCATGGATCGAAGTATCGCACGGAGCCGTTGGCGTCTAACTCCTTCGATGTGTAGAGTTAAGCATCGAAGTTTAGGTATGAAGTCTTCAGGCTTCAGCTTTCAAAGGCAGGTGAGAAGTGACCAGGGTGATGGGCGCTGCGATGCGGCGGATCCAGGCCGGTAACGCGCTGACCGCGTTCGGCATCGGTTTCACGGTTCCGTTCCTCTACATCTACGTGGCGCAGGTGCGGGGTCTCGGCTCCATGGCGGCCACGAGCGCGTTCGTGGCCTTCGCCCTGGGTGCTCTTGTCGCGCTGCCCTTCACCGGTCGGGTCATCGACCGACGCGGTCCCGTCCCTGTCGTGATGGGTGCCGCGGTGGCGGCCTCCGCGGGTGCGCTGTCCCTCGGGCTCTCCACCGGGATCGCGCCGATCCTGCTGTCCGCTCTCGCGCTGGGCGCCGGGCAGGCCGTCATGCAGCCCGCGCTGGCCACGATGATCGTGTGGTGCTCTACGCCGGCCACCCGGACCCGTTCCTTCGCGATGCAGTTCTTCATGCAGAACCTGGGGCTGGGCATCGGCGGTCTCATCGGCGGCCAGATCGTCGACGAGAGCCGTCCCGCGAGCTTCACCCTGCTGTTCGGCATCGAGGCCGTCATGTTCCTGGTGCTGGCGGGCGTCATCCTCACGGTGAAGATGCCGCACGCGCCGAGCATCAAGGACGCCGTGCCGAAGGACCCGTCCGGGGCGGGCGGCGGCTGGCAGCGGCTGGTCCGGCACAAGGCGATGGTCCAGCTGCTGGTGCTGGGCTTCGTGATCTTCTTCGCCTGCTACGGGCAGTTCGAGTCCGGTCTCGCCGCCTTCGGCACGGAGGCCGCGGGGATCTCCCCGTCGACGCTCGGGTTCGCGCTCGCCGCCAACACCGGGGCCATCGTGGTCGCGCAGTTCGTCGTGCTGCGGCTGGTCGAGAAGCGCCGCCGGTCCCGGGTGATCGCGCTGGTCGGCCTGATCTGGACCGTCGCGTGGGTCATCGCCGGGTTCTCGGGTCTGGGGCACGGCAGCGCGACGATGGCCGCGGCCGCGTTCGTCTCTACGTACGCCCTGTTCGGCATCGGCGAGGCCATGCTGTCGCCGACGATGGCGCCGCTGGTGGCCGACCTGGCGCCGGAGGGTTCGGTCGGGCAGTACAACTCGGCCTTCGCGCTGGTCAAGCAGATGGCACTGGCGCTGGGTCCGCTCGGGGTGCCGCTGGGCGCGGGCGTGCCGATGCTCTACATCGGGACCTTCGTCGTCGTGTCGCTCGGGATCGCCGGGCTGGCGCTGCGGATCGGAAAGCGGCTGAGTCCGGAGCAGGACAACCCCTCGCTGTCGCGGGTGGTGGCGCAGGGCGGCCCGGCCGTCGCGGCCAAGGCCTTCGCGGCCAAGACTCCGGTTCCGGCTTCGGTTCCGGCTCCGGCCGCCGCGATCGAGTCGGTGCACGCGTAGCCCATAGGCACACAGGAGAGGAAAGGTCCCGGTCCCGGTGGATCGGGGCCTTTCCTATGCGGCTCCTATGCGGCTCCTATGCGGCTTTGTCGGGCAGGGCGAACTCGCACCAGACGGCCTTGCCGCCTCCCGGGGTGCGGCGGGAGCCCCAGGACGAGGCGATGGTGGCGACGATCGAGATGCCCCGGCCGGTCTCGTCCGCCGGTTCGGCGCGGCGGCGGCGCGGGAGGTGGTCGTCCCCGTCGGTGACCTCGATGATCAGGCGGCGGTCGGTGCGGCGCAGCCGGAGGCGCATGGGCGGGGTGCCGTGCTGGAGGGAGTTCGCGACGAGTTCGCTCGCGGCCAGCACCCCGAGGTCGCACAGCTCGACGGGGAAGCGCCAGGAGGCGAGGACGCCCTGGGCGAAGGCGCGGGCGCGCGGGGCGGCCTCGACGCCGCCGAGGAGTTCCAGGGCGGCGTTGTGGAAGAGCTCGGCGTCGGATCCGGTGCGGGCGGGCTGCTGGAGGACCATGACGGCCACGTCGTCGTCGTGGTCGGCGTCCACGCCGAGGGCGCGCATCAGGCGGTCGCAGATCACCGCCGGGGTGCCCTGGGCGCCGGAGAGGGCGCGCTCCAGGGCGGCGACGCCTTCGTCGATGTCCTCGCCCCGGCGTTCGACCAGGCCGTCGGTGTAGAGGACGGCGGTGGAGCCGGGGCCGAGGGCGATGGTGCCGGAGGTGTGGAGCCAGCCGCCGGTGCCCAGCGGCGGGCCGGTGGGGTCGGCGGCGCGGCGTACGGTGCCGTCCTCGTCGCGGACCAGGATCGGGAGGTGGCCGGCGGAGGCGTACGCGAGCTGGCCCTCGTTGGGGTCGTGGACGGCGTAGACGCAGGTGGCGATCTGGCTGGCGTCGATCTCGGCGGCGAGGCCGTCGAGGAGTTGCAGGACCTCGTGGGGCGGGAGGTCGAGGCGGGCGTACGCGCGGACGGCGGTGCGCAGCTGGCCCATGACGGCGGCGGCGCGGACGCCGCGGCCCATGACGTCGCCGATGACGAGGGCGGTGCGGCCGGCGCCGAGGGTGATGACGTCGTACCAGTCGCCGCCGACGGCCGCCTCGGTGCCGCCGGGCTGGTAGGTGGCGGCGATGCGGAGGTCGTCGGGCTGCTCCAGTTCCTGCGGGAGGAGGGAGCGCTGGAGGGTGACGGCGGCCTCGCGCTGGCGGCGTTCGCTGGCGCGGAGGCGCTCGACGGCCTCGGCGTGGTCGGTGACGTCGGCGAGGTGGATCAGGATGCCGGCGTGGTGGGGGTCGGGTGCGCTTCCGGTGTCGGCCTTGGGGAAGTCGACCGGGGTGCAGGTGACCGTGTACGAGCTGCCGCCGCCGGGTGTGGTGCGGTTCTTGGCCGTACGGGGCTTGCCGCTGCGCTGGACCTGGTCGAGGAGCGGGAGCAGGCCGAGGTCGCCGAGTTCGGGGAGGGACTCGTGGGCCGGGGCGCCGGTGGTGCGGGCGCCGAATCCGGCGGTGTAGGCGTCGTTGAGGTAGGCGACGCGGTGGTCGGGGCCGTGTACGAGGGCGACGAGGGCCGGGAGCCGGCCGAGGACCTCCCGTACGGAGAGCTCGTCGAGGGAGGGCACGGGGGCGGGGGGCGCGGCGGCGCGGGGTGCGGCGCCCGCTCCGGTGTGGCCTCCGGCGGGGGCGCCGGAGGGGGTGCCGGCGCCGGACCCCGTGCCGGAGACGGTGGGGTCGGCTGGGCGCCCGTCCGGCGTGGCGGCGGGTTGGGCGGCGGCGCCGCGGGCGGCCGGGACCGAGCCCTCACCCCGCTTGGCCTGGGCGGCGGCGTGTTCGGACCGGGCGGCGGCGCGGCGCTGCGTTCCGGGGAACCGGGCGCTCCAGCGCGTGAAGTTCACTGCGTTCAAGCCTCGTGGTGTCGCTCGTGGTCGCTGTGTCTCCCCCAGCCACCTCCCTCGGCAGCTGCTGGGGGTGACCCCGGAGGTGTCCCGGGGCCGGTCGCTGGACGGTGTCACTCTGTGCAGGTGTGAGCCCACCTATGGTCACACGTCCAGTGTGGCCGACGGCACTGACAACGTCAGCCTTCGCTGTTCTTCGGGGGTTCCTTCGGTCTCCCGCCTGCGGCGAGTTCGAATTCTGCCCTGGGGTGTTCGAGGGAGCCCAGGGACACGATCTCTCGTTTGAAGAGGCCTGAGAGTGTCCATTCGGCGAGGACGCGCATCTTGCGGTTGAAGGTGGGGACGCGGCTGAGGTGGTAGACCCGGTGCATCAGCCAGGCGGGGTAGCCCTTGAGTTTGCGGCCGTAGACGTGGGCCACGCCCTTGTGGAGGCCGAGGGAGGCGACGGATCCGGCGTACTTGTGCGCGTACTCGGTGAGGAGTTCGCCGCGCAGGGCCGCGAGGAGGTTGTCGGCGAGGGCCTTGGCCTGGCGGACGGCGTGCTGCGCGTTGGGGGCGCATTCGCGACCCTTCTCCTCGGCCGTGATGTCGGGGACGGCCGCGGCGTCACCGGCGGCCCACGCGTGCTCGACGCCCTCGACGGTGAGGAAGGCGGTGCAGGCGAGTCGGCCGCGCTCGTTCTTGGGCAGGTTGGAGGCGGCGATGACCGGGTGCGGTTTGACGCCGGCTGTCCACACGACGGTGCGGGTGGGGAAGCGGGCGCCGTCGCTGAGGACGGCGACGCGGTTCTCGCAGGATTCGAGCCGGGTCTCCAGGCGCAGGTCGATGTTGCGGCGGCGCAGTTCGCGGATCGTGTACGTGCCCATTTCGGGGCCGACTTCGGGGAGGATGCGGTCGCTGGCCTCGACCAGGACCCATTTCATGTCCTCGGGCTTGATGTTGTGGTAGTACCGGGCCGCGTATCGGGCCATGTCCTCCAGTTCGCCGAGGGCCTCGACACCCGCGTATCCGCCGCCGACGAAGACGAAGGTGAGGGCGGCGTCGCGGACGGCCGGGTCGCGGGTGGAGGAGGCGATGTCCATCTGCTCGATGACGTGGTTGCGCAGGCCGATGGCCTCTTCCAGGGTCTTGAATCCGATGGCGTAGTCGGCGAGTCCCGGGATGGGGAGGGTGCGGGAGATGGAGCCGGGGGCGAGGACGAGTTCGTCGTACTCGATCTCGGTCGGGCCGGCGCCCTCCTCCTCGGTGGCGAGGGTGGTGACGGTGGCGATCCGCTTGGTGTGGTCGATGCCGCGGGCCTCGCCGACGACGATGCGGCACTTGTCGAGGACGCGGCGCAGCGGGACCACGACGTGGCGTGGGGAGATCGAGCCGGCCGCGGCTTCGGGGAGGAAGGGCTGGTACGTCATGTACGGCTGGGGGGTGACCACCGTGACCTCGGCTTCTCCGGGTCTCAGCTTCCGCTGGAGGCGCAGGGCCGTGTACATGCCGACGTAGCCGCCGCCGACGACGAGGATGCGCGTCCGGGGCGGGGTACCGGGGGCCGTGCCCCGGGAGTTAGCAGCCTTCACCACCCCATGACGCAACGTGGCCGGGAGTTTGTCCACAGGCCCGACAGATTGTGTGACCGGTGGGGGCGTCGGGACGGGGCTGTCGAGTGACCTGAGTCGGGGTTGAAGTCCGCAGGTCAGAGGCTATGGAGAGGGTGGTTCCGGAGGCTCGCGACGGAAAAGTGGGGGCGAATGCTCCGATCGGGCGGTGGTCCGTCCGGGGCTGCCTCTTCTGAATTGACTCTGGCTCAACTATGTTCGTATGCGTCGAGGAGAACGACCAGGGCCCCGTGACTGTGGCCCCCCTCGACACGAAGGCGGGGACTGTCTCCGGGGGGAGACAAGTGATTACCGGGGGAAACGTATGCACATTTCAGATTTCCATGGCTCTGCGACCGCGCTCTCGGCCGAGAGCGGCGGCCGCGTGATGGCCGGCGGTGCGACCCACGCCGTGGGCCGCTCCACGCCGCTGCGCGTCGACGCCCAGCGGAACCTCGAGCATGTCCTGCGCGCGGCCCGCGAGGTCTTCGGCGAGCTGGGCTACGGGGCTCCGATGGAGGACGTGGCGCGGCGCGCGCGGGTCGGTGTCGGCACGGTGTACCGGCGCTTCCCGAGCAAGGACGTGCTGGTCCGGCGGATAGCCGAGGAGGAGACCGCCCGGCTGACCGAGCAGGCCAAGTCCGCTCTGGGCCAGGAGGAGGAGCCGTGGCAGGCGCTGTCGTGCTTCCTGCGCACCTCCGTGGCCTCGGGCGCGGGGCGGCTGCTGCCGCCGCAGGTGCTGCGGGTCGGTTCGGCCGGTGAGGACGGCGTCGAGGAGACGGAGGCGGCGCGGGTTCCGCACCAGCGCCAGGCCGGCGTGACCGGGGCACCGGATCTGCGGGTCGTGGGCTCGCGGGTGTCCGTCGAGGACGAGCCCTCGGAGGACGCGGGCGCGGGTGCGCTGCTGGAGGTCGTCGGCCGGCTGGTGGACCGCGCCCGGGAGGCGGGTGCGCTGCGGACCGATGTCACGGTGGCCGATGTGCTGCTGGTGATAGCGACCGCCGCACCGGCGCTGCCGGACCCGGCGCAGCAGGCCGCGGCGTCGGCCCGGCTGCTCGACATCCTGCTTGAGGGGCTGCGGTCGCGGACGGTGTGAGCGGCGCGGGAGCTTCCGCGGTGAGGGTTCTTGAGGTCTGACTCGAAGTACATCGTCTCCTCGTACATCGTCTCCTTGAACGGCTGCTCGCTCGAACGAGTGAGGATCGGTACGGCGATTCGCCGGATTGTGCCCAGATGGGTGGATGGCGGGGAGACGGCTTCGGCGTGCGCTCGCCGTGTGCCACGCTGGATCGGTGTACCGGTCTGAGTGTGTCGTGCGGGGGCTTCCTCGATGAGCGTTGACGGGCGGGACGAGTCACTCGGCGGCTTCGGCGGAGACGCCGAGATCGGGGCCGGTACGGGAACCGGAACTGGTACCGGTGACGGGACGGGGAGCGGGGCCGAGGCCGGCAGCCTGCCCGCGCGGCAGGTGCCGGCGCAGCGCGACCGGGTCGGGCGGCATGCGGCTCCCGGGGGCGGGTCTTCTCGCGGCTCCCGGGCTCGGGGGACTTCCGGGGATCCTGGGGCTTCTGGGGCTTCTGGGGCTTCTGGGGCTTCTGGGCGTGAACTGCCACCTTCCGACGCCGACTTGGTCGTCCGGATGCGTGGTGGGGACGACGGTGCGTACGAGGAGCTGTTCCGCCGTCACGCCGACGCCGTGCGGCGCTACGCGCGGAGCTGCTGCCGGGACGGGCACACCGCCGACGACCTGACCGCCGAGGTGTTCGCGCGGACGCTGCAGGCGGTACGGGGCGGGGCCGGGCCGGACCAGTCGGTGCGGGCCTACCTGCTGACCACGGTGCGCCGGGTCGCGGCCGCCTGGGCGAAGACCGCGCGGCGGGAGCAACTCGTCGAGGACTTCGCGCTCTTCGCCGAGCAGGCCGCCGCCGGCGCCGAGAGCGGGGTCGGGCGGTCCGGGGACGACACCCTGGCACTGGGCGCCGATGTACGGGCGATGCACGAGGCGGAGCGGTCGCTGGCCATGCAGGCGTTCCGCAGCCTTCCCGAGCGGTGGCAGGCCGTGCTGTGGCACACCACCGTCGAAGAAGCCTCGCCGAGCGCGATCGCCCCGCTGTTCGGGCTGAGCGCCAACGCGACCGCGGTGCTGGCCAGCCGGGCCCGCGAAGGTCTCAAGCAGGCCTATCTGCAGGCGCATGTGAGCTCGGCCCTGAGTGAGGGCGGGGACTGCGCGCGGCATGCGGACCGGCTCGGCGCGTATGCCCGGGGCGGGCTGCGGGTGCGGGCGGAACGGGGGCTGCGCAAGCATCTGGAGGAGTGCGTGAAGTGCCGGCTGGCGGCCGGGGAGCTCAAGGACGTCAACGCCGGCATTCCCGCGCTGCTGCCGGTCGCGGTCATCGGGTGGTTCGCCGCCGGGTACGCGGCCAAGGCGGCCGGTGTGGTGGCCGGCGGGGCCGTCGCCGCGGGTGGGGCGGGTGCTGCCGCCGCTGCCGCCGGCGGGTCCACGGCGGCTGGTGGGGCGGGGACGGGGGCTGCCGCTGGCGCCGGCGGGTCCGCGGCGGCTGGTGGGGCGGGGGCAGGGGCTGCGGGTGGTGCCGCCGGGGCCGCTAGTGGGGCTGGTGGTACCGCCGGGGCCGCTGGTGGGGCTGCCGGTGGTGCCGCCGGGGCTGCCGGTGGTGCCGCTGGTGGTGCCGGTGGGGCCGGGGCGGGGGGCGGGGTCGGGGGTGCGGTGGTCTCCGAGGGGCTGGGGCTGCCGGCCAAGGCCGCGCTGGCCGCCGGAATCGCCGTCGCCGCGGCCGCCGGGGTGGTGTTCGCGCTGGCCGGGGATGACCCCGAGCCACCGGTACGGGCGCGGCCCGTGCCGAGCGTGGCCGCGCCGGTGGTGCCGGTTCCGGAGGTTTCCGCCCCGCCCCGGCCGAAGCCGAGCCCGACGGTGGCGAAGACACCGGCCGCGAAGCGATCCGTACAGCCTGCGCGGACTACTCCCCCGCCGTCGCCCAGGCCCACGCCCTCGGCTTCGCGCTCGCAGGCGGCGCTGCCCGAGGCGCCGAAGCCCTCGCCCAGCCGGGCGAAGCCCTCGCCGACGCCGAGCGCGGCCAAGCCGGCCCCCAGGCCGACCCCGGCGCCGCCGCAGGGCTTTCAACTGGCCCGGATCGACCAGTCGGTTGCGGGCGACCACAGTGCTCCCGAGCTGCGGACCTGGCGCAGCAGCTGGGTATGGCAGCGCGGTGGGCTGGAGATCGACGGCCGGCGGTACGCGCAGGGAATCACCGTCAACTCCCGTTCCTCGGTGGAGATCGCCCTCAACCGGCAGTGCACCGCGTTCTCGGCGCGGGCCGGGGTGGACGGCCTGTCGAAGTTCACCGACGGCTCGGTGTGGTTCTCGGTGTACGCGGACGGGCAGCGGCTGTGGCAGTCCGCCGCCCTCGGGTACGAGGATCCGGCGGCGGCCGTGCAGGTCTCGCTGGCCGGGCGCAAGACGCTGAGGCTGGTGGTGGAGCGGGTCGGGGACGGCCGTCTGCCGGCCCTCGCGAGCTGGGCGGACTCCGTGATCAGCTGCCGGTGAGGGGGCTGAGGGCGAGGGGGCTGCCGGTGAGGAGGCTGACGACCTCGTCCGGGGTGAGTGCGGCGCCGGCGGCCTCCTCCTCGGCCTGGCGGTCCGGGCCGAGCGCTGCGCGGGTGCGTTCCGGGAGGTCGTGCAGGGCCATCTGCTCCGGGACCGAGCGGGGATGGCCCGCGCGCCAGGCGGTGGCCGCGGCGAAGGCCCGTACGGAGTCGGCGGGGCGGTCGGCGGCGGCCAGCAGCACGGCCGCGGTCTCGGCGAGGGAGGCCAGGACGCGTTCCGCGCAGCGTGCGGCGACGGCGGTGGCCAGCACCGGCCCGACCTTGGCCAGCCCTGCCGCCGGACCGTGCTCGCGGGCGGTGAGGATGGCGTCCACGTTGTCGATCCCGGCGGTGAGCTGCGGGGGCACCGTCAGCATTCCGGCCTGGGCGCGGGCCCGCTCGCATTCGGCGCGGGCCTGCTCGGGCGCGCCCCGGAAGAGGGCGATCAGCGCGGCGATGAGCCGGCCGTAGGCGCGGACGTCGTACACGCCGCCGAACCGGTCGGCTTCGAGGTCCGCCTGCGCCAGTGCGCGCTCGGCGCTCTCGAAATCGCCGACGCAGAAGGTGGTCTCCGCGATACGGGCCAGGGCGAAGGGCACCTCGATGTGGGCGCCGACCTCGCGTGCGAGGCGCAGGCACTCCTCGTACTCGGCGCGGGCCGCCCCGTACTGGCCGTGGGAGAGCGCGAACTCGCCTGCGGCACTGGCGACCTGGGCGCGGATCCAGCGGTCGCCGACGCGGTGGGCCATCTCGTGGAGCTCGGCGAGGTCCTGTTCGACGGTCGGCAGGCCGCCGGTGCTGTCGATGGCGACGTGGGTGCGGAATATGAGGGCGGCGCCGAGTTCCCAGTCACCGGCGTGGCGGCGGCAGTTCTCGACCGTCTCATCGAGGTGGGTCGGGACGTCGAGGGCGTTGCCGGTGAGGAACCCGGTCAGGGGCCAGAGCATGCCGGGGAAGCGGGCGGATTCCGGCCCGTTGCGGCGGAACGCCTCCTTGATGTGGGCGGCGAGGTCGAGGTACTCGGGCGTGCGGAACTCCTCGATCGGGCGGCCCTCGGCGAGGAGGAGGATGTGGAGTATCTGGAGGCGCATGAAGCGCCAGTACGAGGGTGAGTCCTCGGGTGGGTTCGCGGGTGGCTCCGCGGGTGGCTCCGCGGGTGGCTCCGCTGGGGTGACGGCGAGGATGCGGGCGGTCCATTCGGCGCCTTCGAGGCGGTAGTTGCGCAGCCACCAGAACCAGCCGAGGGCGAGGGCGAGGCGCTGGGCGGTCTCGGCGTACGGGGCGGTGCGGGGGTCGCCGGTGCGGGGGTCGCCGGTGCCGGCGGTGGGCGCGGCGGCGGCGGTGGGCGCGGCGGCGGCGGTGGGCGCGGCGGCGGCGCGGATGGCGGTCTCCAGCGCGGTGCGGAGGTTGTCGAACTCCGTCTCGACGCGGTGGATCCAGGGGAGCTGGGCGGCGGACCGGAGGAGGGGTTCCGCCTCCTCGGCGAAGGCCAGGAAGTGGGCGGTGTGGCGGCGGGCGGTCTCGGCCCGGTCCCGCGGGTCGGCTGCGGCGCGCTCGGCGGCGTACTCACGGATGGTTTCGAGCAGGCGGTAGCGCATGCCGGTTCCGGGGTCCCGGTCGGTTGTGGGGGTGGGCGGCGGCTCGGCGAGGACGAGGGACTTGTCGATGAGGGAGCCGAGCGAGTCGGGGACGTCGAGGCCCGTCCCGTCGGCGCACACCGTCTCGGCGGCGGCCAGGTCGCAGCCGCCGGCGAAGACGGACAGGCGGCGCAGGACGGTGCGCTCGGGTGCGGTGAGCAGGTCCCAGGACCAGTCGACGACGGCGCGCAGGGTCTGCTGGCGGGGCAGGACGGTGCGGGCGCCGCTGGTCAGGAGCCGGAAGCGGTCGTCGAGGCGGTCGGCGATCTGGCGCGGGGTCAGCAGACGCAGCCGGGCGGCGGCCAGCTCGATCGCGAGCGGGAGTCCGTCCAGGCGCCGGCAGATCTCGGCGCAGGCGGCCGGATCCTCGTCGGTGGTGAAGCCGGGACGGGCCGAGGCGCCGCGGTCGGCGAGGAGCCGCAGCGCGACGGGGTCGGGCAGCGGCTCGACGGGGCGCAGCGTCTCCCCCGGTACACCGAGAGGTTCGCGGCTGGTGGCCAGGATCCGGACTCCCGGGCAGTGGGTCAGGAGCCGTTCCGCGAGTTCGGCGGCCGCGCCGATGACGTGCTCGCAGTTGTCCAGGACGAGGAGCAGGCGGCGGTGCGCGCAGTGCTCCACGAGGAGGTCGGTGGGCGCGTCGGGGACGGTCATCTCGCGGGCGACGAGGGCGTTCTCGCGCAGGCCGAGGACGCTGAGGACGGCGTCGGGGACGGCGCCGGGGTGGTCGAGACGGGCGAGTTCGACGAGCCAGCCGGGTTCGGAGTGGGCGGCGGCCGCGTGCTCGGCGAGGCGGGTCTTTCCGGAACCGCCGGGGCCGGTGAGGGTGATGAGTCGGAACCGGGCCAGGTCGGTGTGGAGCGCGGCGAGTTCGGGCTCGCGCCCGACGAAGGAGGTGAGTCGGGGGCGCAGATTCCCGGCGGGCCGGGGCGGCGAGGGCTGCGCGGCGGACGAGGGCAGCGCGGCAGACGCGGGCAGCGCGGCAGACGCGGGCAGCGCGGCAGACGCGGGCAGCGCGGCAGACGCGGGCAGCGCGGCAGACGCGGACGGCGCGGACGGCGCGGACGGCGCGGACGGCGCGGACGGCGCGGACGGCGCGGGCTGTAAGGGCGACGCGGCAGGCGCGGGCAGCGCGGGCTCCATGGCGAACGCGGGCTGTGCGGGCGGTGCGGCAGGCGCGTGCAGTGAGGTGGGCGCCGGCGACGTGGGCGGTGAGGGCGGCGCGGCGGGCGCGGACGGCGCGGTGGACGCGGGCAGCGCGGGCCGTGTGGTGGGCGCCGACGGCGCGGGCGGTGAGGGCGGCGCGGCAGGCGTGGACGGCGCGGCGGACGCGGGCAGCGCGGGCTCCATGGCGAACGTGGGCGGCGCGGCGGACGCGGGCAGCGCGGTGGGTGCGGCGGGTGCGGGTGGCTGGAGGAGTTCCGCGTGCAGGGCGGTGAGTTCGGGGCCGGGGTCGGTGCCGAGGCATTCGGCGAGGGTGCGGCGGGTGCGGTCGTACGCGGCGAGGGCGTCGGCGGGGCGGCCGGCGGCGCGGAGGGCGCGGAGCTGCTGGGCGCGGAGGGGTTCGTCGTACGGGTGCTCCTGGATCAGGGTCTCGATCTCGGGGAGCAGGGACGCCGGGTCGGTGCGGCCGCTTCTCAACTCGGCCTCGACGCGGTCGCGGAGTGCGGCGGCCCGGTGGGCCTCGGGGGCGGCGGCGTGGTGAGTGCGGGCGGGCTCGGGGAGGTCGGCGAGGGCGGGGCCGCGCCAGAGGGCGAGGGCGGAGCGGAGGGTTGTGGCGGCGGTGGCGGGGTCGGTGGTCAGCTCCTGGGCGCCTTGGCGGGTGAGCCGGGTGAAACGGTGGAGGTCGATGTCGTCGCGGGCGGCGGCGAGGCGGTAGCCGCCGGCGGGGTCGGCGTGGATGGTGTCGCGGCCGCCGAGGGTGCGGCGGAGCCGGGCCACGAGGGCCTGGAGCGCGGCGGGGGCATCCCTGGGCGGGGCGTCGCCCCAGACGTCGTCGACCAGGTCGGAGACGGACGCGGCGGCCGGTCCGCCGGCGCGGAGGGCGAGGGCGGCGAGCAGCGCGCGCAGGCGGGCGCCGCCGATGGGGAGGGGGGCGCCGGTCTCGTCGCGCGCCTGGGTGACGCCAAGGATGAGGTACCGCACCGGGCAATTCTGCCTTGCCCCTGCCGGGGGCGGGTGGGGGTTTCCGAGGCGCTGCCCCGGACCCTCGCGCCCCGATCGCCGACGCGGCTGGTTTTGCCCGGCGCCCCTGCCGCTCCGGCGGCGGGGCGGTACGGACGCGGCGCGCGGCGGTGCGGCCGGGTCGCCGCACGGCGGCGGGAACCGCGCGGCGACGCGGCCGACGCGAGGTCCCGGCCAGGCCGGCGCCCCGGGCAGCGGGGCCAGCGCGGGGCGGACAGGGTCCCGGCTGGGTCGGCACCCCGGGGGGCGCAGGCCGCGAGGGCGGACGGTGGTCCAGCTAGGGCGGCGCGCGCAGACGGCGCAGGGCAGCGGGGCCGACGCGGGGTCCCGGCTAGGCGGCCCGCGGTCCGGGTCGCAGCCGCAGGCAACGGGGCCAGCGCGAGGCCGACGGACCCGGCTGGGCCAGCGCTCCAGGGAGGCGGGGCCAGCGCGGGCGAAGGGGGCCCGGCGGGGCGTCGGGTCGGTGCCGCAGTCAGCGGGGGCGGACGGGGTCCGGCAAGGGCGGCGCCCGGAGACGGCCCAGGGCAGCGGGGCCGACGCGGGGTCCCAGCTAGGCCCGCGCTCCGGGTCGGCGCCGCAGGCAGCGGGGCCGACGGGGGTCGGCTGGGCCTGCGCCCCAGGGGGGCGGGGCCAGCGCGGGGCGGACGGGGGCCCGGCTCGGTCAGCGCTCCGGGGGCGGGGGCCGAGCGGCCGACCCGGGCGAGGCGGGTGCCAAGCGGGCACCAGCGAGCGGTCGGCGAGGCCAGGCGGGTCGGTCCGGGCCGACCGAGCGGAAAGGGTGGCCAGGCGGGGCCATGCATCCCGGCCCGGCCAGGCGGAAGGCCCGGCTGGGCCGGCGCCCCCGGCAGCGGCCCAGGCAGCGGGGCCAGCGCGGGGCGGACGGGGGCCCGGCTGGGTCGGCACCCCGGGCCGGCCCCAGGGGGCGGCGGGGCTGCGGCCGAACAGGCAGGACTCGGCCGGACCCGGGGCCCCGGACCCAGGCGCGGGCGCGGGCGCCCCAGGCGGGGTGCCCGAGACGGGGGTGCCCCAGACGGGAGTGCCAAGCAGGTCGGCACAGCCAGGCGGCCGACCGGGCGCGGTCGGCTGCGCGACAGGCATGGACGGCGCGGCGGACGCGGGCAGCGCGGGCGCCATGGCGAACGCGGGCGGCGCGGCAGGCACGGTGGGCACGGGCCGTGCGGACGGTGAGGGCTGCGCGGGCGCGGTCGGCTGCGCGGTGTCGGGCTCGGCCGGGCGGTGTCGGCCGGGCGGTGTCGGGCTCGGCCGGGTCGGGCTCGGCCGGGGCAGGGTCGGCCGGGGCAGGGTCGGCCGGGTCGGGCTCGGCCGGGGCAGGGTCGGCCGGGGCAGGGTCGGCCGGGGCAGGGTCGGCCGGGGCGCCTCGCCGGGCTTGGGTCCCGTCGTCGAAGTAGCGCCGGTAAGGCTCGCGTCGTCCGGTGCCGTGCATCGCAAGGCGGAGGGGTGCCCTCGCACTGGACGCACTTGGGCGCTCCGACAACGCGGCGAGGTGTGGTGCCAGGCGGCGCGGGCCAGCGGCACTCCGACAACGCGGCAAATGTGATGCCGGACGGCGCGGGCCAGAGGGCAGCTCGTAGCGGCACTCCGACAACGCGGCAGCGAGGTGCGGTGCCGGACGGCGCGGGCCAGGGGGCACCCTCCGTGGGGCCCCGGACGGAGTCTGGGGGAGGTGGCTGGGGGGACGGGCTTTGGTGGCCGGGATTAGGACAGGGCCGGGCGGCGGAGGGGGATGCCGGTGGGGACCGCGCGGCGGCGGGGGGTGGAGGTGCCCGTCCAGCAGGTGCCGCGGCGGGCCAGCAGGCGGCCGAGCCACAGCTCCATCGAGACGAGCTCGGCCAGCCCGTCCAGCGGAACCGGGCGGCCGTCCGCCGCGTCGAGCAGGGCCTGTTGGACGACGCGAGCCTCGATCAGGCCCGCGTCCGCCAGGAGCGGGGCCGTGAACAGGTCCAGCAGGGAGGTCAGGGCGGCGCGCAGACCCAGCCGGGTCGCCGTCTCGTTCGGGGCGTGGGCCGTGGCGCCCCAGCCCGGCGGGAGGTCGCGGACGCCGGCGGAGGACAGGACGCCGCGCAGGATCGCGGCCCGCGCCCCGGGCTGGACGCGCAGGGACTCGGGGAGCGCGCGGGCCGCCCGTAGCACCTGGTTGTCCAGGAACGGCGCGTGGAGGCGCTGGCTCCGGACCTCCACGGCCTGTTCGAAGACCCGGTGGTCGGCGGCGTGGCGGGTCAGGACGGCCCGGGCGCGCGCCTCCCCCGGCCGCAGGGAGAACGGGGGGCGTCCGGCGGCGGCCGCGAGGCGGATCGATACTTCCGCGAGGGCTTCGCCGGTCAGCCAGGCCGCCGCCGGCCCGGGCCGGGACCAGGTCAGGGCGGCGAGGGAGGCATCGACCGGAGTGGAGACGCCGCCCGCCACGCAGCCCTCGCGCAGCCTGGCCGCCGCCGCCTCCAGGCCCGCGCGGTACGGCGTACGGGCCAGCCGGCGGGCCGCCGAATAGACGGAGAACGGGACCAGCAGGGAGTCCCCGGGCGTGGCGCGGGCCAGGGCCGCGACCGGGCGCAGCAGGTGGCGTCTGCGGCGGTCCATCAGGAGGTCGGCCATCCGGGCCGGGTGGGCGTCCAGGACCTGCCGGGCCCCGTGGCCGACGAAGTGATCGGCCGAGCCGGCGGCGAGTCGGCGCCGCTCGCGGGCCGCGAAGACGAGCGACGGTCCCGGTTCGTCGGTCAGCGGCCCGTCGAGTTCGGCGTACGGGAGGGCTTCCTCGGCGGCGGCCACGACGACGTGGTGGAGGCGGGGGTTGGAGGCGATGGCGTGGGCGCGTTCGAGTTCGTCCTCGCGGCCCTGCGGGGTGGTGAGGTCGTTGAAGGTGACGGCGAGGAGCCGCTCCCCGGACTGCTTCAGGACCGTGCCCGGCGCCCCCGGCAGCCCGGCGGCGAGGAGCGCGAGCGTCGCGGAGGCGCTGCCTCCGGAGAGGTCGGCGCCCACCCCCGGCGCGGGGGCCGGGGCGCCCCGGGCCGCGCGCCGGTCGGCCGGGCCCATTCCGGGCACCGGGCCGGGATCGGGTACCAGCGTGTCGGGAGCATGCCGGGGTGCCGTGAGCCGGGCGCGCACCGCGTCCACCAATGCTTCGCGTACGCCCTCCACCGCGCGGTCCGGGTCGGCTTCGGGCGCGGCCACCGCGAGCGAGGCCACCGGCTCGTACCCGGCGATCTCCCGGGAGCCCTCGCGCAGGATCAGCGTGTGCCCGGGCGGGATGCGGCGGACTCCTACGTACGGTGTGCCGTCGCCCAGTGCCTCCGGACTGTCGGGGCACGCCAGCAGGGCGGCGAGGTGGCCGATGTCGAGCTGTGCCTCGATGAGGTCGGCGAGGGGGAGCGCGGCGGTGGCGTACGCGGTCCCGCCCGCCCAGGGTGTGTAGAAGACGGGCCGGGCGCCCGCGAGGTCGCCCAGGACGGTGATGCGGCGGCCGGCCTGGACGACGGCGGTGTAGCTGCCGGACCACTCGGTGAGGTGGCGCAGGGCCCCACCGCGGGCGGCGTACAGGGCGCGGCGCAGCTCGGCGTCGGTGGCGCCGCAGCAGCCGAGGACGGCGAGGCGGGTGAAGGGATCGGCGGGGTCGGCGGTGACGGTGCGGATCTCGTCGGGGCGCCAGTCGCCGACCGCCCAGAGGGGGTCGGGGTCGCCCCAGAGGAGCTGGGAGCCGACGGGGTGGACGGTGCGTTCGGCGTCCGGGGAGAGGTCGTCCGGGTGGTCGGCGTCCGCGAGGCCGCCGCGCAGGGGGCCGCCGTATCCAGGGCCGCCACGTCCGGGCCCCCCGTATCCGGGCCCGCCACGTCCGGGGCCGTCCTGCCCAGGGCCGTCCTGCCCAGGGCCGTCCTGCCCAGGGCCGTCCTGCCCAGGGCCGTTCTGCCCGGGCCTGCCGTATCCGGGGCTGCCGTATCCAGGGCCGTCGGCATCGCCGTATCCGTACTGGCCGGGACCCTGGCTGGACCTCTGGCCGGACCTCTGGCCGGAGACCCGTCCCGCCGTGCCGAAGCTCGCGGCGATACTGCTCCACCCGACCAACCAGCGCACCGCCGCCTCCCCAGCCTGTGGGCAAATGACCGGGGCACGAACGGCATGGTCAGCGCTGAGGGCGCGGCCGGCTGGACCCCGGGTGGCTCCGGGTCCATGCTGCCACGAGACGGGCGTGCGGGAGGGGTTAAGGGGGCGCACACGCAAACGAACACGCCCCCGCCACGCGGTATTTGGCGTTCCGTTCCCACCGCCCCATAGGTCGGTTTCAGCCATTCTTGAGCCGTCCCCCACGCACCTGACGCTACGACCTGACGGCGCGTGAACACGGCTGCGCGGGCGCGGTCCGGGAGGCGGAATTCGCCCCCCGGACCGTTCCGCCACCCGCGGGGATTGAGGCAGCGGCATCCCCCGACCCGCCGATCAACGCGGCGGGCCGACCCACGCACCGCACATCGAATCGCCGGGCCCGCGGAGCGGCCAGAGCGCACGGCCGGGCGCACGGCCACACGGCCGGAGCACGCGCTGACACGTGCGCCCCGGGCACGGGCCCCGCCCCGACTGTGCATACGGACAACAATCCCGCCATACGGAACTGGAGCCCTTAACGCTTGGGAGGCGGGGAACTACGCTGGGTTTACGAAATGCCGGGCGCCTATGCCCCGGCGGCGTCTGCGTTCCGCGTGTGACGAGGGGTGGCGCATGTCCAGGGAGCTCCGCGAGCCCAATGAGAAGCTCGGCGCCGTCCTCGCCCTCGCGGGCATCAGCAACGCGGGGCTGGCCCGGCGGGTCAACGACCTCGGCGCACAGCGCGGTCTGACGCTTCGGTACGACAAGACGTCGGTGGCCCGGTGGGTGTCGAAGGGGATGGTGCCGCAGGGCGCCGCCCCGCATCTGATCGCCGCCGCGATCGGGGCGAAGCTGGGGCGGCCGGTGCCGCTGCACGAGATCGGCCTGGCGGACGCGGATCCCGCGCCCGAGGTGGGTCTGGCCTTCCCGCGCGATGTGGGCGCGGCCGTGCGCTCGGCCACCGATCTGTACCGCCTCGACCTCGCGGGCCGGCGCGGCGGTGGCGGGATCTGGCAGTCACTGGCGGGCTCCTTCGCCGTGTCCGCCTACGCGACGCCCGCTTCGCGCTGGCTGATATCGCCCGCCGACAGCTCGGTGGCACGCGAACCGGGCCCCGCACGGTCGTCCTCGGTACCCGGAACCCCGCCGGAGGGCCCGGGGGCGGGCCATGGGGCAGGGCCGCCGTCCACCGTTGTGCCCGCGCGGCCGGGCCCCGAAACTCCGCACGCGCCGCGCGAACAGGCACTCGTAACTCCGCACGCGGCGCGCGAGCAGGCACTCGTACCGGCCGCGGCGCCGGCGGCCCCCGCGCCGAGCGACGTGACTCCGCAGCGCGTCGGCCACAGCGATGTGACGAAGCTGCGCGAGGCAGCCGAGGACGCGCGCCGCTGGGACTCCAAGTACGGCGGCGGGGACTGGCGTTCGTCGATGGTTCCGGAGTGCCTGCGGGTGGACGCGGCGCCGCTGCTGCTGGGTTCCTACTCCGACGAAGTGGGCCGGGCGCTGTTCGGGGCGACCGCCGAACTGACCCGGCTCGCGGGGTGGATGGCCTTCGACACCGGTCAGCAGGAGGCGGCGCAGCGCTACTACATCCAGGCGCTGCGGCTGGCCCGCGCGGCCGCGGACGTACCGCTGGGCGGGTACGTGCTGGCCTCCATGTCGCTCCAGGCGACGTACCGGGACTTCCCGGACGAGGGCGTGGACCTGGCGCAGGCGGCCGTGGAGCGCAACCGGGGCCTGGCGACGGCCCGCACCATGAGCTTCTTCCGGCTGGTGGAGGCCCGGGCGCACGCGAAGGCCGGCGATTCGGGGGCCGCCGAGGCGGCGCTGCGGGCGGCGGAGGGCTGGCTGGAGCGGGCGCGGGAGGGCGACGCGGATCCGACCTGGCTGGGTTTCTACTCGTACGACCGGTTCGCGGCGGATGCGGCGGAATGCTACCGGGACCTGAAACTGCCGCGGCAGGTACGGCGGTTCACCGAGCAGGCGCTGTCCCGGCCGACGGAGGAGTACGCGCGCTCGCACGGGCTGCGGCTGGTGGTGAGCGCGGTCGCCGAACTGGAGTCGGGCAATCTCGACGCGGCGTGCGCGGCCGGCACCCGGGCGGTGGAGGTCGCGGGGCGGATCTCGTCGGCGCGGACGAACGAGTACGTACGGGACCTGCTGCACCGGCTGGAACCGTACGGGGACGAGCCGCGCGTCGCGGAGTTGCGCGAGCGGGCGCGGCCGCTGCTCGTGGCGCCCGCATAGCCCCGCGTCACCCCTTTGTCAGTGGCGGGGTGCAGTATGCAGGGGTGGGAGGTGGCAGCGTGGGCGGCGTGCGCGGTGTGGACTGCGATGTGCTGGTGATCGGCGGCGGGATCGTCGGTCTGTCGACGGCGCATGCGCTGTCGCGCCTCGCCCCGGGGACGCGGGTGGTCGTCCTGGAGAAGGAGCCCGGGCCCGCCCGGCATCAGACGGGCCGCAACAGCGGGGTGATCCACAGCGGGATCTACTACCGCCCGGGGTCGCTGAAGGCGCGGTTCGCGGTGCGCGGCGCCGCCGAGATGGTCAAGTTCTGCGCGGAGCACGGGATCGCGCACGAGGTGACGGGCAAGCTGATCGTCGCCACGGAGCGGGCCGAGCTGCCGAGGCTGCACGCGCTGGTCCAGCGGGGGCGGGAGAACGGCATTCCGGTGCGCGAGCTGGGCCCGGCGCAGATCGCGGAGTACGAGCCGGAGGTGCGGGGCCTGGCGGCGATCCATGTGGGCTCGACGGGGATCGTGGACTACGGGGCGGTGGCGGCGCAGCTGGCGGAGTCCTCGGGCGCGGAGATCGTCTACGGCGGGGCGGTGGATCTGATCTCGCGGCGCGCGGACCGGGTCGCGGTCCGCACCACGGCCGGGGTCGTGGTGCGCTCGCGGGTCCTGGTCAACTGCGCGGGCCTGCAGTGCGACCGGGTCGCGCGGCTGGCCGGTGACGATCCCGGGATGCGGATCATCCCCTTCCGGGGCGAGTACTACGACCTGGCGCGGCCCTCGCTGGTCCGGGGGCTGGTCTACCCGGTCCCGGATCCGGCGTTCCCCTTCCTCGGGGTCCATCTGACCCGGGGGATCGGCGGCGGTGTCCATGTCGGCCCGAACGCGGTGCCGGCGCTGGCGCGGGAGGGGTACGGCTGGGGCGTCGTCCGCCCGCGGGACGTCGCGGACGGGCTGGCCTGGCCGGGATCCTGGCGGATGGCCGCGCGGCACTGGCGGTACGGGGCGGGGGAGATCCGCCGCTCGCTGTCGAAGCCGGCCTTCACGGAGGCGGTACGCAGGCTGCTGCCCGCCGTGACCTCGGCGGACCTGGTCCCGACGGCGGCCGGGGTCCGGGCGCAGGCCGTGCTGCGGGACGGGACCTTGGTGGACGACTTCCTGATCCGGGACGCGCCGCGCACGGTCCACGTCCTGAACGCGCCCTCACCGGCGGCGACGGCGTCGCTCCCAATCGGCCGCGAGATCGCAACCCGCGCCCTCTCGATCCTCCGCGCCTGACCCCTGGCCGGGGGGTAACGGGTCCCGGGCGGCCCCGCATGCCCGGCCCGCCGCCCCGGCCCCGCGCCCCCGGGGCTGGCACCCCCCCTGGCCCGCGTCCACGGGGCCGCAGGGCCCTGACCTGCGGCGAGGCGGCGGGCGGGCCGGTTCCAGCGTGGCCCCGGGCCGTCGCCTCCGCAGCCCCGCCACGACGCCGCAGCCCCGCGCTGCGGGGGCACTGGCCTGCGGCAGGGCGGGTTCCGGCATGCCCGGCCGGCGCCCCGTGGCCCCGCCACGGCACCTGGCCCGCGTCCACGGGGCCGCAGGGCCCTGGCCAGCGCCGGCCCGCTGCCGGACTGCGGCAGGGCGGGGGACGGGGGATGGCGGCGAGGGGAGGGTCGGGGGGTGGGGTCGTAGAATCTGGGCATTGTGTCTGAGTCCTTGAACCCCCAGCCCAGCGTCCCGGCGGCGAACTCCTACGTCCCCCCGAAGTGGCGGACCGAGCCCCGGTTCCCCGACGGTCCCGCGCCCGATCCGGCCGGCTCGCACCACGAGCGCCGCATCCGCAGCTTCCAGCCGCGCCGCAGCCGCGTGACCACCGGCCAGGGCGAGGCCCTGAAGCGGCTCTGGGGTACCTGGGGGCTGGACATCGACGGGCATCGGGTCCTCGACCTCAAGGAGATGTTCGACGGGCTTCCCGTCGTCCTGGAGATCGGCTTCGGCATGGGCGAGGCCACCGCCCAGATGGCCGCCGACGACCCCGGGACCGGGATCCTCGCCGTCGACGTGCACACCCCCGGCCAGGGCAACCTGCTCGCGCTCGCCGAGCGCAACGGGCTCACCAACATCCGCGTCGCGAACGGCGACGCGATCATCCTGCTCCGCGAGATGCTGCCGCCGGACTCGCTCGCCGGGCTGCGCGTGTACTTCCCGGACCCGTGGCCCAAGGCCCGCCACCACAAGCGGCGGCTGATCCAGCCCGAGTTCCTCACCCTGGCCGCTACCCGCCTGGCACCCGGGGCCGTGCTGCACTGCGCGACCGACTGGGAGCCGTACGCCGAGCAGATGCTCGAAGTCCTCACCGCGCACCCCGACTTCGAGAACACCCAGCCCGACGGCGGCTACGCGCCCCGCCCCGAGTTCCGGCCGCTCACCCGGTTCGAGGGCCAGGGCCTCGACAAGGGCCACGTCGTACACGACTTGCTCTTCCGCCGCGCGGCGAACACCGAGAACTGACGCGGAGGACTGACGGGGAGCCGTACGTCACTCCCCGTGTCAGACCCGCTCGCTAGAGTCATCATGTGTTCCGAGCGCCGTCTTCCGTGCTCGCACGCCCGTCGGGCGCGGTCCGTACGTGCGTGCTCGTCGCCCTGCTCGCCGTCCTGACCCTGTCGGGGCTGGCGATCCTCGATCTCGTGCGGGAGCAGACCGGCACTCCCGGGTTCTTCGTCGGTCTCGGCCTGGCCGTGCTGCCCGTACCGCCGCTCCTGGCGGCGTTCCTGTGGGTGGGCCGGGCCGCTCCCCGGCCCCGGGCTCAGCTGCTGTTCTGCTTCGGATGGGGCGCCTGCACCGCCGCGTTGATCGCCATACTGGCCAACAGCTTCGCCACCCAGTGGATAGCCAATGCCACCGCCGACGCCTCCTCCGCGGACCGGCTCGGTTCGGTGGCGGTCGCCCCGGTGGTCGAGGAGCTCGCCAAAGCGGCGGCCCTGCTGGTCGTGTTCGTGTTCCGAAGACGGCAGTTCACCGGCCCCACCGACGGTCTGGTGGTGGCCGGGTTCACCGCCACCGGCTTCGCCTTCACCGAGAACATCCTCTACCTCGGCAATGCCTTCGGCGAGGACCTGGCCAGCGGCACCGGCGTGCTGGACTCGATGACGGCCGCGACCTTCTTCGTACGGGTCATGGTGTCGCCGTTCGCGCACCCGCTGTTCACGGTGCTCACCGGGCTCGGCTTCGGTGCGGCCGCGCTCGGCGCCGGCCGCGCGCGCCGGGTGGGGCTGCCGCTGCTGGGCCTGGGGCTGGCCATGGGCGTGCACGCGCTGTGGAACAGTTCCTCGCGCTTCGGGGAGTACGGGTTCTACGTGGTCTACGGCTGCGTGATGGTCCCGGCGTTCGGGGTGCTGCTGGGGCTCGCCGTGCGGATACGGCGCCGTCGGCTGCGGGCGGTCGCTGCCGAGCTGGCGGTCTACGCCTCCGCGGGCTGGCTCGGCGCGGCCGAGGTGCCGGCGCTGGCGTCCATGCCCGCCCGGTCGCTGGCCTGCGCCCTGGCCCGGAGCACCGGAGGCCGGGCGGCCGGCCGGGCGGTGTCCCGGTACGCGGCGGACGCGGCCGCGCTCGCGCTGCTGCGTCGGCGGGCCCGCCGGGGCGGTCCGGCGTGGGAGCCCGATTTCGCCCGCCGGGAGCGGGAGTTGCTGCACGGGCTGTGGCTGCGCCGGGCGACGGCGGGACCCGCGCTGGTCCGGGCGGCGGTCCTGGAGGAGCTGTTTCCGCCGCCGGCCGTCGGCTACGCGGTCCGGCCGACCGGCCCCGCGTCGGCAGCGGCCAGGGCCGTAGCCGTGGCGACCACCCCGGCACACGCACCCGCGCCGGCGCCCGCCCCGGCATCGGTCCCCGCCGGCGCGCCTGCCCGCGTACCGGCCCCCCGGCCGACTCTCGCGGATCACGTCTTGCCGGCGGCGCCGGCGTAAGCCGGGGTGAGTCGGCGTAAGCCGGAAAGGACCTGATCGGAAGGAACGCCTTAGACGTTCAGCCCCTTGGAGGTCAGCCACGCCAGCGGGTCCATCGTCGAACCGCCCTTGCGTACTTCCAGGTGAAGGTGGGCCCCGGTGACATTGCCGGTGGCGCCGACCCGGCCGATGGTCTCGCCGGTGCCGACCGAGCCGGAGGTCACCGACATCGAGGACAGGTGGCAGTACCAGATCTCCGTGCCGTCATCGAGCTGGAGCACGATCCGGTATCCGTAGGCGCCGGACCAGCCCGCCGAGATGATCTTCCCGCCGGCCACGGCCTTGACCGGGGTCCCGGTCGGGGCGGCGAAGTCGAGGCCGGTGTGATAGCCGGAGGACCACATGGAGCCGGAGTCTCCGTAGTGCGAGGTGAGGGTGTAGGCGGAGGTGGGCAGGGCGTATCCGCCGGAGGCCTTCGCCTCGCGCGCCTGCTCCGCCGCGGCGTCCGCGTCCGCCTTGGCCTTCGCCTCGGCGGCCGCCTTCTCGGCGGCCACGCGGGCTTCGTCCGCGGCCTTCTCGATCGCCAGCCGGGCGGCTTCCGCCTTCTCCTTGGCCTCCTGGGCGGCGGCTTCCTTCGCGGCGCGCTCGGCCTCCGCGCGGTCCTGGGCGGCCGCCGCGTCCTGCTGGGACTCGGCCTGCAGGAGGATCCGGTTGCGCAGCACCTCGCCGGCGTCGGCGCCCGCCTGCGCCTGCTGCGCGACGACCCCGGTCTTCCCGGCGGGCACGGCCGGGCGCGAGGCCGCCTCGGCGTCCGCGCCGCCGAAGGCGTCCACGGTCAGGTCGGGCAACGAGGGGATGGATATCGCGACTTGGGGGCGGTCCTGCGCCGTGGCGATACCGCCCGCGCCGACCGCCGCGATGACGCCGACGCCGAGCACGGTGGAGCTGCGGACAAGTCCCCCGCGCTGCTTGGCGACCCGGTGCTTGCCCCTGACCGCACGGACCGAGTCCTCGGTGGGGTTCCACTCGCCCCAGGCGCCCGCAGTGGGCTGTTCCTGGACGTCCATGCCTTCAAAGCCTTCAAAGGCAGGCAAGTTGGAGGCCACCGGGGCACACTCCTCATTGACACGCACGCGCACGGCGCCGTCTCTTGCGACGGCTGGGACCCCCGCGCTGCGTTATCGAAAGGTAATAGACGTGGGGGAGTGATTCCAAGCTGTTGCGCTGGAACATTCACATAATCCAGCCACTCAACGCGTAGCTATGGCCAGGACTTTTGCCGCATTGCGGGGTCAACTCGGGCAAAGATCGGCCGAATCCCACATCACTCCAGCCACAGGCGTCACGCGCCTCCTCGCGTCACGCGCCTCCTGGCGTCACGCGTCTCCGTGTCACGCCTCTCCCCGTCACGCCCCTCCGCGTCGCATCTCCTCGCCCCGCACCACCGGCACGGTCCGCCGCCGCCCCGGCTGCCGCCGCTCCGGCTGCCGCCGCCCCGGTCGGCCCACCGCGAGCAGCGCCATGTCGTCCATCGTCCCGCCGCCGGTGTGCCGGCGCACATCGCCGCTGAGCGCGCTGAGCAACGCGTCCGGCCCCGGGAAGACGCTGCCGCCCAGCCGGGCCGCCGGATCGTAGAACTCCCCGGCCGGGTCCCGGGCCTCGGTCAGCCCGTCGGTGTACAGCAGCAGGGTGGAGCCCTCCGGGAAGGGCCACTCCTCGGCCCGGTCCGGCCAGGCCGCCAGGTCGCCCATACCGAGCGGCAGCGCCGGGTCCGCCGGGGCGAGCACCGCCAGGCTCCCGTCCGCGGACAGCAGCAGCGGCTCGGGGTGGCCCCGGTTCACCAGCCGGAGCACCCCGCCCTCCGCCGGGACTTCCCCGAGCACGCACGTCGTGAACCCCTCGACCGCGTCCAGGCTGTCGCGCCGGGTGCCCTCCCGGGCCAGGGCCCGCTCCAGCCGGTGCGCGACGCCTTCCAGGGTCGGCTCGGTCTCCGCCGCCTCCCGGAAGGCCCCGAGGACCACCGCGACGGCCTCCACCGCGCCCAACCCCTTGCCCCGGACGTCGCCCACCGCCAGCCGCACCCCGTACGGGGTGTCCTGGACGGCGTACAGGTCCCCGCCGATGAACGCGTCCGCCTGGGCGGCCTCGTACCGGGCGGAGACGTGCAGGCCCCCGATCCGCTCGGCGGGCTTCGGCAGCACCGCGCGCTGGGCGGCCTCGGCGATGCCGCGCGCCGAGGCGAGCCGCTCGCCGCTGCGCCGCACGACCCGGTTGATCAGGATCGCGAGTCCGGAGACCGTCAGGACGGTGGCCAGCTCGGTCAGGGCCTCCGCCTTCCAGAAGGTGCTGTTGAAGAGGTGCAGCACGACCACCGCGAGCGAGGCCAGGGCGCCGGTCAGGGCGGTCGCCAGCAGCGGGAACACCGGGGCGGCGATCAGCGGGGCCGCGGAGAAGAAGGGGGAACCGGTGTAACTGGGCGGGGTCAGCATGTCGAAGGAGAACCCGAGCACGATCAGGACGACGGGCATCACCCGCACCACCCCCCGGCCCACACCGCCCACGCGCTCGCCGCCGCCCTGCCGCTGCCACCGCTGCCACCGCCCCAGCCCCACCACGCTGTTCTCCTGCCCGGTCCCTCGCACGGGGGCCGCTGCCGCCTCGCCCCTCAAGGCTGGCCGCAAGGGCGGCCGTACGGCGACCCGGCCCGGGCCGACCGGGTGACGGAGCGTCGGCGACGGCGAAGCGATGGGGACAGAGATGGGGACAGGGACGGCGCGCGAGGGTGCGTACGTACGCATGACATGACGAAGGCCCGGCTCCCCTGAGGGAACCGGGCCTTCGTACTGAGTAGCGGGGGCAGGATTTGAACCTACGACCTCTGGGTTATGAGCCCAGCGAGCTACCGAGCTGCTCCACCCCGCGTCGGTAAACACAACTCTACGCCATCTGTGGGACGGCCTGCGCCAATTAACCCCCGCACGACCTCATGAGGACACATAACAGCAGGTCAGAGCCCTGAAACGCGGCTGAGGAGGAGCTACGAAGGCCTACGGAAGGCACCTGCGGCGAGCGCTCGGAAGCAGCCGGCGCCCGGCCGGATCCCGCCGGGCGCGCTGAACTCCCCACGCCGGCCCGCGATGGCGGGAAACCGCCGCAGCCACTCCGGTCGATACCCGATCGGTCATACGCCCCTCTCCGGCTATGCTCTGGGGTGAGCACCGAGGGCCATTAGCTCAATTGGCAGAGCAGCGGACTTTTAATCCGTTGGTTGTCGGTTCGAGTCCGACATGGCCTACTGCTCACAGGTCGAGGCGATGCCTCTGGCCTGGCACTGAGCGCCCCTTCCGGTTTCGGCCGGACGGGGCGCTCAGTCGCTTCCGGGCCCGTGCGCGAGCCACGTGGGAGCGGACGGTCCGTCATCTCCTGGCCGGACGGGTAGGGGAACGGCATTCCGCGCCGGTGTCCGCCTTGATGCCTTCGGTAATGAATTGCCGGGTACGGTCCGGGCTCAGCGCCTGGGCCTGTAAGTGCGCATACATGTCGCTGTAAAGCCGAACGTCGGATCGTTTCTCCAGGTAGAGATCGCTGGTGAACCTCTCCAGGTACACCACGCCCCCATCGGTGGTGTCGGCGAATTCGAGCAGCGAGAACTGCCCCGAGACACCGGGATGCGCCCCCACCTCATGAGGGAGAACCTGCACGGTGACGTGCGGCTGAGAGTCGCTGATCCGGGTCAGGTGCTCCCACTGCTCGCACATGACCTCGCGGCTGCCGACGACACGCCACAGCGCCGATTCGTCCAGCACGACCCACAAGCGCAGCGGGTTGCCCGCGGCGGCGAGCCGGTCCTGGCGGCGCAGCCGCACCTGGAGGCGTGTGGCAGCCTGCGCGGCAGTGGCGTGAGGGATCGTTCCTGCAATGACCGCTCGGGCATACGCGGGGGTCTGCAGCAGGCCCGGGATCACCAGGGGCTCGTAGGAGCGGATCGTCGCGGCCGCAGCCTCCAGGCCGATGTAAGCGCCGTACGGAATGTCGCCGTAGGCGTTCCACCAGCCCTGCCGGCCTGATTCCCGGGCGAGCCGCATCAGATCGTCCACGAGGCGCTGGTCCCGGACTCCGTACAGCCCGCAGAGATCGCGCACGTCGCGCGGCTTGATGAGGCGGCGGCCGTTCTCCATGAGACTGATCTTGGGCTGGGAGATCAGCAGGCGCGCCGCCACCTGCTGCGTCGTCATGCCACTGGCCTCCCGGAGGCGGCGCAGCTCCGACCCCAGTCGGCGCCTGCTGACGGTGGGATTGACGTCGACACCCACGGGGCCGCACACCTCCGCTCCGAGAACCCTGCGCAGGCGAGCAGACTGTCATGCCCCAGGGCCAGTTGGCCCCACTTGGGCGCCGTGTCGCCACGGGCGCGCCACGACCGCCACAAAAGCCAGTTATGCCGGAAAAGCGCCATGGGGATAACATGATGAATGGGTCGGCGCACTCTCACGTGCGGCGTCCTGAAAGGGCGGCCCCGGCGGGTGAATGTGCCGGGGCCGTTGTGCGCCGTCGATCCTCAATGAGCCCCCCGGCAGTGTGTCCGGGGGCTCAAAGCCGCCGAAGGACGGACGGGGGGCTCTCCACGAGCTTGAACGAGCTTCACCCGGTGGTCAGAGTCCACACAGGAGGCCGTTCCCGACGGGAAGGCGTCGCTGCTCAGGACTTCGCGCAGGTCCCGTACTGGAGGCAGTCAATCCAGTGGCCCAGGCCGGACCCGTCGTGACCGACCGGGCCCTCGTTATAACCGCCAGGACCGTCCTCGTCGTGATCGCCGGGACCGTCCTCGTCGTGGTCGCCGGGACCGTCGTTGTCGTCATGATCGCCGGGATGGCCGGGACCGTCGTGATGGCCGTGGTCGCCTGGGCGTCCGGGGGGTCCGGGAGGTCCAGGGGGGCCGGCAGGACCAGCCGGACCGGCAGGTCCCGCGGGTCCGGGGGAACCGGTCGGGCCAGGGGCACCAGGTGCGCCGGGAGCACCGGGCGAGCCGTCAGGGCCAGGGAGGCCGGGGGCACCAGGCGAACCCGTCGGACCAGGTGCGCCGGGAGCACCGGGCGAGCCGTCAGGGCCAGGGAGGCCGGGGGCACCAGGGGCACCAGGCGAACCCGTCGGACCAGGGGCACCAGGTGCGCCGGGCGAGCCGGTCGGTCCAGGCGAGCCGGTCGGTCCAGGCGAGCCGGTCGGTCCCGGAGGGCCGCTCGGTCCAGGCGAGCCGGTCGGTCCCGGAGGGCCGCTCGGTCCAGGCGGCCCGGGCGGGCCGACCGTGCAGGCCGCCCTCGTGATGGTGTTGTTGTCCAGCGTGACGGCGGCATTACGCGCCAGCGCCCGCCCTTCGAACACCGCGCCGTTCTGGGCCGTGATGGAAGCCAGAGCCAGGATGTTGCCCTTGAAGAAGGACGAGGTCTTGACCGTCGCGGAGCTGCCCACCTGCCAGAAGATGTTGCAGGCCTGCGCTCCGTTGATGAGCTGGACGTTGCTCCCCACCTCCATGATCAAGGTCGTGGGGACCTGGAAGATGAAGACGGAGTCGGGGTCGTTCTGACCGTCGAGGGTGACGGTCCCGGTGAGTCCCAGCGACGTCGAGGCCGGCCGTGTGTACACACCGGGCGCCAGCGTCTGTCCGGTGAGATCGGCCCCGGGGTCGGCCCCCGGACTCCGGCCCGCCGCGTCGTTGTAGGCAGTGGTCAGGTCTGACTGCGCCTGCTGCGCGGCGGCGTTGTTGATGTTCTGGGTCCCGTTGACGATTCCCGGCGGGAATCCCGTCACGGAAGTGCCCGGCCAGAGTCCCAGGTCGCCGTTGATGACACTGTTGCCCGTATTGGTGACCGTTGAGCCACCCAGGACCGCGTAGCTGGTGACGGTCCCCAATCCCACGGGCGCTTCGACGGCCTGCGCGAGCTGTGACGGCAGGGTGACCGCCGCCAGCACCATCGCTCCGGGCAGCAGAAAGAGGGTTCCCCTTCTGAGCCGCACTCGTTTGCGTTTTCTGTCTGGTGGATCCGACTGGATGGCATCCAACGCCACAGCAAGTCCTTCCTTGTCGCTGTCGAGCCCAGTACCGCCGGAGGGGGACTCCGAGCGCCATTCAGCGAGTTCTCGTCAGACCACAGCCACGTACGCGCGTCGACTGCGGGCTCACCCCGAGCGGGACGGCAGACCGGCCCCCTGCCGAAAGCAGTGACGAACCGTCACGTAACAGTCATCTCGCATATAACAGAGCAATAAACAGGACTTGGGAACAACTGGGCTGTTTGAGCGAGCGCCACCAGAACAATGACTTCGTCGCGGCCGGGAACGGGCTCGGCCCCCACCGCACCGGGGTGCTGTGGGGGCCGAGTCTCGGTCAGTTGACGCTCAGGCGTCAGCCGTTGCGCTTCCAGCGCGGCTTGTCGTCACGACGGCCGCCGAAGGAACCGGTGGAACCGGTCGAACCCGAGCCGGACGGACGGTGGTCGTCGCGGCGGCCGTACGGGCGGTCGCCGGCGCCGCCGGAGCGGAAGCCACCGGAGGGACGGTCGCTGCCGCCGGAGCGGAAGCCACCGGCCCCACCGGACGGACGGTCGTCACGGCGGAAGCCGCCCGAGGGACGGTCGTCGCGGCGGAAGCCGCCACGGTCGCCACCGCGGTCACCGCGGTCGCTGCCACGGTCGTCACGGTTGAAGCCGCCGGTGGGACGGTCACCGCCGGAGCGGAAGCCACCCGAGGGACGGTCGTCACGGCGGAAGCCGCCACGGTCGCCACCGCGGTCACCGCGGTCGTCGCGGTTGAAGCCACCCGACGGACGGTCGTCGCGACGGAAGCCACCGGAGGGACGGTCACCGCCGGAGCGGAAGCCACCCGAGGGACGGTCGTCACGACGGAAGCCGCCACGGTCACCGCGGTCACCGCGGTCGTCACGGTTGAAGCCACCCGACGGACGGTCGTCACGACGGAAGCCACCGGAGGGACGGTCACCGCCGGAGCGGAAGCCACCCGACGGACGGTCGTCACGACGGAAGCCACCACGGTCACCACCGCGGTCGCCGCCGCGGTCACCACGGTCACCACGGTCGTCACGACGGTTGTCGCGGCGCTCGTAGTTGCCCCGGTCGTCGCGGCTCTGGAAGGCCGGACGCTCTTCGACGACCGGAGCGGCCGCGACCTGAGCGGCGACCTCGGCCTCGGCGGCCTCGGCCACCTCGGCGACAGCGGCCTCCGGGTCCTCGCCACGCTCACGGGCGGAACGGGCGACGAGGCGGTCGGCCTCCTCGCGCAGCTCCGCGGCGCGGCGGGTCAGGCGCTCCAGCTGCTTGGTGAGGTCGGCGACCTCACGCTCGGCCTGCTTGGCGGCGTTGTTCGCGGAGTCGGCCTGGACCTGGGTCAGCGAACGCGCACCGGTGATCTCGGCGACCTCCGGGTCGAAGGCGCCGACGCCCTGGACGATGTGGCGCGAGGCGTCGACGCCCGCGTCCTCCATCAGGCGGAAGATCTGGCGGCGCTGGTGCGGCAGGGCGAGGGAGACCACGACACCGGACTTGCCGGCGCGGGCGGTACGGCCCGAGCGGTGCAGGTAGTCCTTGTGGTCGCCGGCCGGGTCCACGTTGAGGACCAGGTCGATGCCGTCGACGTGGATACCGCGGGCGGCGACGTCGGTCGCGACGAGCGCGTTGACGTAGCCCTCCTTGAAGTCCGCGAGGACGCGGGTACGGGCACCCTGCGTCATGCCGCCGTGCAGCGCGTCGGCCTTCACGCCGGCCTCGATGAGCTGCTCGGCGATGCGGTCGGCGCCCAGCTGGGTGCGGACGAAGATGATGGTGCGGCCCTTGCGGGCGGCGATGGCGGCCGTGACCGGCGCCTTGTCCTTCGGCTTCACGACGAGGACGTGGTGCGTCATGGTCGTGACGTTGCCCTGGGCGCTGTCGACCTCGTGCGTGACGGGGTTGGACAGGTAGCGCTTGACCAGGGTGCCGATCTCGTTCTCCATGGTGGCGGAGAAGAGCATGCGCTGGCCGCCGCCGGGGATCTGGTCGAGCAGCTCGGTGACCTCGGGCAGGAAGCCCAGGTCGGCCATCTGGTCGGCCTCGTCGAGGACGGCGATCTTGACGTTCTCCAGGGAGCAGGCGCCGCGGTTGATGATGTCGCGCAGGCGGCCCGGGGTGGCGACGAGGACGTCGACACCGCGCTCCAGGGCGTAGATCTGGTTGCCCATGGAGGTACCGCCGCAGACGACCTTCATCTTCAGGCCGAGCACGTCGCCGTAGGGCTGGAGGGCGTCCGCGACCTGCATCGCGAGCTCACGCGTCGGCGTCAGGATGATCGCGCGGGGCTTCTTCTTCTCGGTGTGGCCGCCGGCCAGCGAGGCCAGGGTCGGCAGACCGAAGGAGAGGGTCTTGCCGGAGCCGGTGCGGCCGCGGCCGAGGATGTCCTTGCCGGCCAGGGCGTCCGGGATGGTCGCGGCCTGGATCGGGAAGGGGGCGGTGACGCCGTTCTGGGCGAGCTTGCGCACGATGCCCTCGGGCAGACCGAGGTCGCCGAAGGTGATCGAGGGCTCCGCGTCAGCGGCGGCGTCAGCAGCGGCAGCGTCGTCGTCGAAGTTGTCGGTGGACTGGTCGGTCGTCACGTCGGCCTCAAGAGCCTCGATGATCTCGTCCGCCTCAGCGGCCTCAATGGCCTCGGTGACCACGAGGGTCTCGGCGTCGACGATCTCGTTCGAGTCGTTCTCGGGCATGACGGCACGGTCAGAACTGGAAATGGACATGCGAAATGCGAAACCTTCCGGAGTCTCGGCACGCGCCCAAACTCCGTGAATCGCAAATCGACCGCCTCAATGCGGTCAGCCACGGCTAGGGAGAGTACGCGCCACACGGCGCTCTTCGGATTCGGCGCCGGGCAATGGGATCAAACGATCTATAACCATACGCACCCTCCCCCGGGTCTGGCAAATCGTTCCGCCCTGAACGGCCCCCACCTGCGACGATGCCGCCCGCCAGGGCCGGCCAGCCGGTCCGCCGATGCCCGTCAGAGGGAGCCGAGGGCCTGCGGTTGCCCGCCCGGATCCGTACTGGGCTGCGGCTCCGGCGGCGTGGGAGTCGGCGTGGGTTCCGTCACAGGGGGCTCCGGGCTCGGCTGCACCGGGGTGGGGCTCGGAGCGGTACCACCCGAACCACCGGCCCCACCGGCCCCACCGGCCCCGCCCGAACCTCCGGAGCCGCCGCTTCCGGAGGCTCCGCCGCCCGTCGGGGGCTGCGCGGGGCCCTGGCCGCCCGCCCCGCCACCCGGCGCGGCCGCCGGCGAGGGGGCTCCGGGCGGTCCGGCGGGCGCGCCCGGGCTGGGCGAGGCTCCGGTCGCGCCGGAGGCCTTGCCGTCCTCGCCGGGTTTGCCGTCCTGCTTGCCCGTGACGCTCTTCCCGCCCCGGCCGTTGCCGTGGACTCCGGAGCCGTGGCCGGCGGTGGCGCCGCCGGCCGACTCGGCGGCGGCGCCCTTGCGGTCCGCCGCGGAGGAGGGCCCGGGCTTCGCGGCGTCCGCGCCGACACTCATGCAGCCCGCCGTCGCCGCGACCGCGAGCGCGGTGACGGTCAGTCGCAGGGATGCGGAAAACTGGCGCACGGGAGGCACCTCCGGAACTACGGGGGTCCGCGATGAGCGGGTCAATGTGCCCAACTCCCTTTACCCCGTAAGAGACACGCCCCTCAGGCGAACAGCTCCCGCGCCACCTGCGATCCGAGATGTACGGCGCCCAGTCCGACCAGCACCGACGCCGCCACGTTCGCCGCCGCCAGGAACCTCCAGCCGCGCTCGGCCAGCCGCAGCGTCTCGTAGGAGAAGGTCGAGTACGTGCTCAGCGCCCCGCACAGTCCCGTCCCGAGCAGCAGGTTCAGCCGCCCGGAGCCGGCGCCGGCCAGCACGGCCCCGGTCAGCAGCCCCAGCACCAGACAGGCGGCGGCGTTCACGGTGAAGGTGCCGAACGGAAAGACCGAATCGTGGCGCGCCTGCACCGCCCGGTCGGTCAGATAGCGCAGCGGCGCCCCGACGGCCGCCCCCGCCACCACGAACAGCCAGTTCACCCGTGCCGCCCCCGCCCCCGCTCTCGCTCCCGCCCCCACTCCCGCCCCCGCACCGCGAGCCGGGTCGCCGAGGCCGCCGCCCACACCGCGCCGACCGCGCCGAGCACCGTGAGCCCCGCGTACGCGAGCGCCGTCCCGGCCTCGCCTTCGTCCAACAGGCCCGAGAACTCCACCGCGTACGTGGAGAAGGTGGTGAAGCCGCCCAGCACCCCGACCCCGACGAAGGGCCGTACCAGCGGATGCGGAGCCGATCGCCCGCCCTCGCTGATCAGCACCATCAGTACGCCGATCAGCGCACAGCCGGCGACATTGACCCCGAAGGTCCCCCAGGGGAACGCCCCGGGCCCGGCCGGCCACAGCAGCGCCACCCCGTACCGCGCCGAGGCCCCGACCGCGCCGCCGGCCGCCACCGCGGCGAGCACCCGGCCCTGCGGTTCGGTGCGCTGCGCGGGCACGTGGAGGTCCACATCGGGGTCGATCGCCTCCGCGCCCTGGACCGGCCGGGTCATCCGTAACCCAGCGCGTGCAGCCGGTCGTCGTCGATCCCGAAGTGATGGGCGATCTCGTGCACCACGGTGACCTCCGTCTCCGTGATCACGCTCTCCCGGTCCTCGCACATGCGCAACGTGGGGTTCCGGTAGATCGTGATGCGGTCCGGCAGCACTCCGGCGTACCACTCGCCGCGGTCCGTCAGCGGGGTCCCCTCGTAAAGCCCGAGCAGCTCGGGATCGTCGGTCGGCGGCTCGTCCTCGACGAATACCGCCACGTTGTCCATCAGCCGCGTCAGCTCCGGCGGAATCCGGTCCAGCGCCTCTGCGACAAGCTCTTCGAACTCCTCGCGCGTCATCTCCAGCACCGGGCCATTGTCCCTCCGGTGGGGGCGCCTTCCGCTTGCGGGGGAGAAACCGTTTTGGCGATCGCTCCCCGCATCCCATATGCTTCTCACGTCCCCGACGCGCTGGAAAGCGCCCAGGCGGGCCTTTAGCCCTCATCGTCTAGTGGCCCAGGACGCCGCCCTTTCAAGGCGGTAGCACGGGTTCGAATCCCGTTGGGGGTACGCATTACCGTGTGCAAGACTTGGTCTCGCACACTGCAAGGTCCTGTGGAGCAGTTGGTTAGCTCGCCACCCTGTCAAGGTGGAGGTCGCGGGTTCAAGTCCCGTCAGGATCGCTGAGGCCGGAAACGGTCTCGTGGCTGGGTAGCTCAGTTGGTACGAGCGATCGCCTGAAAAGCGATAGGTCGCCGGTTCGACCCCGGCCCCAGCCACCACGGCAAGAACGGAAGGCCCCGTCCCTCGGACGGGGCCTTCCGCGTTACTCCGCCTCCGCCTCCGCCCGGTCCCCGGCGCGACGCCACCGCACCAGGCCCACGGCCGCCGCCCCCGCGGCGACCAGCCCGAGCAGCGCCCAGTCCGGGACCCCGGCCGTGAGGGACCGGACCTTCTGCTCCACCGCGTACGAGTCGTCCACGTCCAGCAGCCCGGGCAGCGCGCTCGCCCCGTCGTAGACGAGGAACAGCGCGCCCAGGGTGATGAAGAACAGCCCGGACAGCAGCGAGGTGGTGTGCAGTTCGAAGCGCCCGGCCGAGAAGGCGCGCCCGCGCAGCCAGCGCCGCCGGCCGAGCTCGAAGCGCTCCCAGAGCAGGGCCAGCAGGAACAGCGGTACGGCCATCCCCAGCGCGTACACCGCCAGCAGCAGGCCTCCGTAGACCGGACTGCCGCTGACCGCCGCCACCGTGAGGACGCTGCCCAGGATCGGGCCGGCGCAGAACCCGGCCAGGCCGTAGACCGCGCCGAGCGCGTACACCGACAGGGCGGTGGTCGGCCGGATCCTGCCGGAGAGCTCCGACATCCGCCGCGGGGCGAAGCCGAGGCCGAGGATCTGCGCGACCCCGAGCACGATGATCAGCCAGCCGCCGGCCAGGACGAGCGTGTCGCGGTTGCCGTGGAAGAACCGCCCGGCGTACGACCCGGCCGCCCCCAGCGGTACGAGGGTGCTCGCGAGGCCCGCGTAGAAGATCCCGGTGCGCGCCAGGAGCCGCGAGGCGGAGTCGATGGAGTACGCGAAGAAGGCGGGCAGGAGCAGCGCGCTGCACGGGCTGAGCAGGGCGAGGAGGCCGCCCAACAGGGCGGCCAGGTAGCCGATGCCGGTGCCGGTCACTTCGCGGCCTGCGACGCCTTGGCGGCCGTGGCGATCGCGGTGGTGAAGGCGTCGAGGGGCTGGGCGCCCGCGATCGGCCGGCCGTTGACCAGGAACGACGGGGTGGAGCTGACCCCGATGCGGTAGCCCTCCTCCTGGTCCGCGCGCAGGGCCTCGGCGGCGGGCTCGCCGGCCATGTCCCGCTTGAAGCGCTCCAGGTCGGGGACGCCGGCCTGCCGCGCCAGTTCCACGAGCCGGGCCTCGCCGAAGCCCTTCTCCTTGGCGCCCTGGGCGTACGCGGCCGCGTGGAACTGCGGGAACCGGTCCTGCTGCCCGGCGGCCCAGGCGGCCTTGGCGGCGGCTTCGGAGTCGGCGCCGAAGATCGGGAAGTTGCGCCACTCGATGCGGAGGGTGCCGTCCTCGACGTACTTCTTCACCAGGACGGGTTCGGTGTCCCGGGCGAACTTGCCGCAGTAGCCGCACTTGAAGTCGGAGTACTCGATGAGCACGACGGGCGCGTCCGCCCGGCCGACGGCCAGCTTGTCGCCGGACTCGCGGCGGGCGAGCGCCTTGAGCTCCGCGAAGGGGTCGGTCGGGGGTGACGCGGCGGCGGCGGCCGTGGCGCCGGGGCGGCTGGTTCCGTTGTCGGCGGGCGCGGTGGCCTGCCAGGACGCCAGACCGAGGGCGACGGCGCCGAGGACGGCCCCGGCGGAGATCAGCAGGCCCTTGCGGGGGGAGGAAGAGGACATAAGGGTGCTCCAGAGCGACAGATGAGGCGGACCGGCTTCGTGCGTCGTACTTCGTGCTTCGCACTTCGTACGACCGGCCCTCTTAGACCCGCATCACGGAGAGCTCCACGGGCCCGGGCGCCGCTTGGCCGGGCCCGCGTACGGGAGCCCGTACGGGCATCGTCCGGCAGGCCGAGGCCGTCGCCACGAACCGCCCCACCGGAGCGTGCGCATGCTGCTCCCCGGCCCCACGCGGCGGCACCGCCGGCGTCCGCCCCCGCTCCGACCCCCCGGGCGCACAAGCGGGCCCCTCCCCGCCGCCCGCCACGCCCCCACGCTCCGCACCCCCATGGACCACAGCCGCATACGCCCGCCCCTCAGACCGCGACGCCCCAGGCCCCGGGACCACAGCCCGCACGGCCACGGGCGTCGAGGCCGGGGCCGCACGCACCAGGACCCGCGGGGCCGGAGCCGCAACGGCCGGTATCGCAGGCCGCAGGGCGGCAACAGCCGGGGTCACAGGCCGCGGGCCCGCAACCCGCACGGCCGCAGGCCCAAAAACCGGGGCCGCAGGCGCCAGGACCGCCGGGGCCGGAGCCACAACGGCCGGTATCGCAGGCCGCAGGGCGGCAACGGCCGGGGTCACAGCCCGCAGGGCCGGCGGGGCCTGGACCACAGCCCGCACGGCCGCACGCGCCGGGACCCGGGCCGGGGCCGGGGCCGCGAGGGCGGGGGTCAGAGGCGCCGGGGCCACAGCAGCCTGGGGGGCCGCAGGCGCCAGGACCGAGGCCGGAGCCACCCCCTGCGGAGCCACGGACCGCTCGGCCGCAGGCACCGGGACCGCGGCCGGAACCAGGACCGGGGCCGGTCCCGGAGTCACAAGGGCCGGGGCCGCAGGCTGCGGGGGCGCGGGGGCCAGGGCCAGGACAGTCAGCGCCGCCAGCGCAGCGATCACGGCGCGGGCGCGGGACATGGCGGGCCTCTCACTCGTGCGGCGGGTCGGTTACGGTGATCTCGTCCCGAAATGGTACGGGGCCGGTACACAAATGCGTTCGCCACCCGGCGCTCCCGGGTGAGATCCTCGACCAGGTATGTCTACTTCCTTCGCCGCCCTGCAGACGCTTCTCGGGGAGATCTCCCTCCGTGACGCGCACCGCCTCGGCCGCCGCCTCGAAGGCGCCCGCCGCATCCGCAAGCCCGAGGCCAAGCAGGCCGTGCTCGACGAGATCGCCGCGGAGGCCGGGAAAGCCGCCGCGCGACTGGTCGGCCGTGCCTCGCGGATGCCGGAGGTCACGTATCCCGAGAACCTGCCCGTCAGCCAGAAGAAGGACGAGATCGCCGAGGCGATACGCGACCACCAGGTCGTGATCGTCGCGGGCGAGACCGGCTCCGGCAAGACCACGCAGATCCCCAAGATCTGCATGGAGCTGGGCAGGGGCGTCCGGGGCATGATCGGCCACACCCAGCCCCGCCGGATCGCCGCCCGCACCGTCGCGGAGCGGATCGCCGAGGAGCTGAAGTCCGAGATCGGCCAGACCATCGGCTGGAAGGTCCGGTTCACCGATCAGGTGGACCAGGACGCGACCTTCGTGAAGCTGATGACGGACGGCATCCTGCTCGCCGAGATCCAGACGGACCGCGAGCTGCGCGCGTACGACACGATCATCATCGACGAGGCCCACGAGCGGTCCCTGAACATCGACTTCCTGCTCGGCTACCTCTCCCAGCTGCTGCCGAAGCGCCCCGACCTCAAGGTGATCATCACCTCGGCGACCATCGACCCGGAGCGCTTCTCCCAGCACTTCGGCAAGGCCCCGATCGTCGAGGTCAGCGGCCGTACGTATCCCGTCGAGGTGCGTTACCGGCCCTTGCTGGAAGAAGATTCCGAGGACGCTGAGGACGCTGACCGCGACCAGATCACCGCGATCTGCGAGGCCGTGGACGAGCTCCAGTCCGAGGGGCCGGGCGACATCCTGGTCTTCCTCTCCGGCGAGCGCGAGATCCGCGACACGGCGGACGCGCTCAACAAGCGGAATCTAAGATTCACCGAGGTCCTCCCCCTCTACGCGCGCCTCTCGCACGCCGAGCAGCACCGCGTCTTCCAGCAGCACACGGGCCGCCGGATCGTGCTCGCGACCAACGTCGCCGAGACCTCCCTCACCGTCCCCGGCATCAAGTACGTGATCGACCCGGGCAACGCCCGGATCTCCCGCTACAGCCACCGCACCAAGGTGCAGCGCCTGCCCATCGAGCGGATCTCGCAGGCCAGCGCCAACCAGCGCAAGGGCCGCTGCGGCCGTACCTCCGACGGCATCTGCATCCGGCTCTACTCCGAGGACGACTTCAACGGCCGTCCGGAGTTCACGGACGCCGAGATCCTCCGCACCAACCTGGCCTCCGTCATCCTCCAGATGACCGCGGCCGGCCTCGGCGAGATCGAGAAGTTCCCCTTCATCGACCCGCCGGACCACCGCAACATCCGCGACGGCGTGCAGCTGCTCCAGGAGCTGGGCGCGCTGGATCCGTCCGAGAAGGACCCGTCGAGGCGGCTCACGCCCATGGGCCGTCAGCTCTCCCAGCTCCCCGTGGACCCGCGCCTGGCCCGCATGGTCGTCGAGGCGGACAAGAACAACTGCGTCCGCGAGGTCATGGTCATCGCGGCGGCCCTGTCCATCCAGGACCCGCGCGAGCGGCCCTCGGACAAGCAGACGCAGGCGGACCAGAACCACGCCCGGTTCAAGGACGAGACCAGCGACTTCCTCTCGTTCCTGAACATGTGGCGCTACATCCGCGAGCAGCAGAAGGAGCGCGGATCGTCCTCCTTCCGCCGGATGTGCAAGCAGGAGTACCTGAACTTCCTGCGGATCCGCGAGTGGCAGGACATCTACTCGCAGCTGCGCACGGTCGCCAAGACCATGGGCATCCACGTCAACGAGGCCGACGCCCCCGAGCAGCACATCCACGTCTCGCTGCTGGCCGGACTGCTCTCGCACATCGGCCTGAAGGACACCGACAAGAACGAGTACCTGGGGGCCCGGTCCGCCAAGTTCGCGATCTTCCCCGGCTCCGCGCTGTTCAAGAAGCAGCCGAAGTTCGTGATGTCGGCGGAGCTGGTGGAGACCTCGCGGCTGTGGGCGCGGGTGAACGCCAAGGTGGAGCCCGAGTGGGTCGAGCCGCTCGCCCAGCACCTGATCAAGCGCACGTACAGCGAGCCGCACTGGGAGAAGGACCAGGCGGCCGTCATGGCGTACGAGAAGGTCACGCTGTACGGCGTACCGATCGTCGCGCAGCGGAAGATCAACTACGGCCGGATCGACGCCGAGGTCTCGCGCGAGCTGTTCATCCGCAACGCGCTGGTCGAGGGCGACTGGCGGACCCATCACAAGTTCTACGCCGACAACCGCAAGCTCCTCACCGAGGTGGAGGAGCTGGAGAACCGGGCCCGGCGGCGCGACATCGTCGTGGACGACGAGACCCTGTTCGACTTCTACGACCAGCGGATCCCCGAGCACGTCGTCTCCGGTGCGCACTTCGACTCGTGGTGGAAGCACAAGAAGCGCGAGGAGCCCGAGCTCCTCGACTTCGAGCGCGAGATGCTGCTGACCGAGAAGGCGGCCGGAGTCACCAAGGCCGACTACCCGGACTCCTGGCGGCAGGGGCAGCTCAAATTCCGGGTGACCTACCAGTTCGAGCCGGGCGCGGACGCGGACGGCGTGACCGTGCACATCCCGCTCCAGGTGCTGAACCAGGTCACCGACGAGGGCTTCGACTGGCAGATCCCGGGCCTGCGGGAAGAGGTCGTCACCGAGCTGATCCGCTCGCTGCCGAAGCCGATCCGCCGGCACTACGTGCCCGCGCCGAACTTCGCGACGCGCTTCCTGAAGACGGCGCATCCGATGCGGGAGCCGCTGCCGGTAACGCTGGCGCGCGAGCTCCAGCGGATGGTGGGCGTGCCGGTGTCCGCCGAGGACTTCGACCTGTCCCGGATCCCGGACCACCTGAAGATCACCTTCCGGATCGTCGACGAGCGCCGCAAGAACCTCGCCGAGGACAAGGACCTGGAGGCCCTGAGGCTCGCCCTGAAGCCCAAGGCCCGCCAAGCCCTCTCCAAGGCCGCGGCGGCCACCGCCGAGCGGGCGGGCGGGGAGTCGGTGGAGCGCACCGGGCTGACCGACTGGACGATCGGGACGCTGACCAAGGTGTTCGAGACCCGGCGCGCGGGGCAGCCGGTGAAGGCGTACCCGGCGCTGGTGGACGAGGGGACGAGTGTCTCCGTACGCCTCTTCGACACGGAGGCCGAACAGCAGCGGGCGATGTGGCTCGGCACCCGGCGGCTGATCCTCCTCAACATCCCGGTGAACCCGGCGAAGTTCGCCTCCGAGAAGCTGACCAACCAGCAGAAGCTGGCCCTCTCGCGCAATCCGCACGGCTCCATCCAGGCGCTGTTCGACGACTGCGCGACCGCGGCCGCCGACAAGCTCATCGCCGACCACGGCGGTCCGGCCTGGGACGAGGCCTCCTTCCGGAAGCTCTACGACGCCGTGCGCGCCGACCTGGTGGACACGACCGTACGGACCGTCGGCCAGGTGGAGCAGATCCTCGCCGCCTGGCAGGCCTGTGAGCGGCGGCTGAAGGCCACCAACAGCCTGGCGCTGGTTTCCAACCTCCAGGACGTGAAGACGCAGCTGGCGCAGCTCATGCCGGCCGGCTTCGTGACGCTGACCGGACTGCGCCGGCTGCCGGACCTGATGCGCTACCTCGTGGCGATCGACCGGCGGCTCCAGCAGATGCCCACGGGCGTCCAGCGCGACACCACGCGCATGGCGAAGATCCACGAGATGCGGGACGAGTACGCCTGGCTGCTGGAGCAGCTGCCGAAGGGCCGGCCGGTGCCCCCGGAGGTCACCGAGATCCGCTGGATGATCGAGGAACTGCGGGTCAGCTACTTCGCGCACGCGCTCGGGACGGCGTACCCGATCTCCGACAAGCGGATCGTGAAGGCGGTGGACGCGGCGGCCCCGTGACGGCTCCCGGGGCCCGGCCGCGGTCTGGTTCGACTGCACCCCCTGAGCTGCTGTACAGTCTGATTCGCAGCCGCCCAGCGGTTGCAGTCAAGGACCTGTGGAGCAGTTGGTTAGCTCGCCACCCTGTCAAGGTGGAGGTCGCGGGTTCAAGTCCCGTCAGGTTCGCTTAACGTCAGGGCCCGCATCCCCAGGGATGCGGGCCCTGACGCGTTGACGGACAGGCCCGGCAGACCCCACAGGCCTACCGACCACACTCGGGACGGGCTCAGGCCGCTCCTGAAGCCCCTGAAGCCCCTGAAGGCCCACCTGAGGGCCTCGGGCGGCCGTCGCCACCTTCACCCCGTCACTGCCCGGCCTGCCACCCGGAGCCGGCTCCAGCGCCTCGCGCTGAACCTCCGCCGCAGCCCCGATCACAGCTCCGACCGTGAGGCCGGCCGCGAAGGCGAAAATCCCCCGTCCGCATGAAGCGGTCTGCGACGCACGTCCCCTTACGTGTGCATTGCGCGTTGTACAAGAGTGATCATCTGTGACAGGTGTCACCATATGAGTTTTTGGGACTCACTCATTTATCGCACCCCTACGCGGGCTCGATTTAATATGTGCAATTGCACCTCCCCCGCGCGGGCATAAAAAAAGATCGCGCTGGACCCGGCGGAGTCCAGCGCGATCGAACGACCAAACCTGTTGGGGCAGGTCCGGTCGTTTGAAGCTATGTGGGTTTCATCGGATTGGGGGACCCGATATAGACCCGTTAAAACGGGGTGTGCTGCGGAACCTCAGGCCTCGCTGCGCTGCTGCGGAATTCCCGCCAGCAGTGCGCGAACCTCGGCCTCGCGGTAACGGCGGTGTCCACCCAGGGTGCGGATGGACGTGAGCTTGCCAGCCTTGGCCCAGCGGGTGACCGTCTTCGGGTCCACGCGGAACATCGTGGCAACCTCAGCCGGGGTCAGCAGCGGCTCGGCATCAGGGGTGCGAGCGGTCATGAGCGGCCTCCTCGGGAGAACCGAACCATCTCGGTTCTTTCCTCTAAATTCTGCACCTTGGCCCACGTTGCCCGAAATGGACATACGCAGGCCGAGTCGGTTATAGGACGAACGGCTTGTCCTCGGCACTACAACTACACCATCCGTCCAGCCTCGACGGCCAAACCGATGGAATTGCCCTCCGAGGTGTTCATCAGCGGCGGAAGCCGATGGACCATCCCATAACGGACAGTCACCCCACTGTGACGATCAGTCACAGAGCGATCAGGAGTCGTCAGACCCCCCATAGCGTGCAATACCGAGCATTCCGCCCTTAGTTGGGCGGAAGGAACCCTCCCCGGACTCCTTGTCCTATTTTGGCACGAGGGTAGGGGAAGGGCGCAAGGGTGTAGATAGTGCGGTCCGTCACGCTTGGGCCAATGGCCCGTATCGGGACGAAGGTCCTGGCCCTTGGGCCTAAATGTAGCGATCAAGACCTTGATCTGCGGTTTATACCCGATCAACCGATACGGGCGGTACGCTCGGCCCCGCCGGCCCCGGCCGGGAGCCGCCGGGTCCGTGGAACGCGTCACACCACCCGTTCGAGGCTGATTCGACGCTAATTGGCGAACAGTCTCTCCCGTACCGCCCGCCAGCGCTCCGCCAGCTCGCCGTACTTGCCGGCCGCCCCGGCCGTGTCCCCCGCCCGCAGCGCCGCGATCCCCACCGCCAGGTCCCGGGCCGAGCGGTCCACCGCCAGCCGGTCCGGCGGCAGCGCGTGCAGCAGCCCGCCGTAGTCGAGTTCCACCATCGACCGCGGATGGAACTCCTCCAGCCAGCTCCCGACCTCCACCAGGCCCTCCACCAGCCCCCCGTACCCCTCGGCCTCCCGCAGCGTCCGCAGCCCCCGCGCGAGCCGCCTCCGGGCCTGCACCATCGGCGTCCGGTAGCGCAGCCGCTCGCCCGGCAGGTACTCCCGCTCCTCGTCCGCCACCAGCACGAACCAGCGCAGCGGCACCTGCCACACCCCGGTCCGGATCCACGGCCGCGCGTCCGGGTTCCGCTCGCGCCAGGCCTCGTACTCCTCGGTCGCCCGCCGGCGCGCGCCCGGCGGGAGCGCCGCGTCCAGCACCGGGCGCGGGAAATCGGCCACCAGCTCCTGGAGCGCCAGCCAGCCGCGCAGCCGGGTCCGCCACGGGCAGACCAGCAGCACCCCGCCCACCTCCGCCGTGAAGGCGTCGGCGCTCTCGTGCGCGGGGACCCCGACCACCGGGACCCGTACCAAATCGACGAGGGACCGACGCAGTTCGTCCTGGGCGGTCGGCGCCACCCCGCGCCGGGCGTAGTCGGCCCAGTGCGCGCGCTCCGCCTCCGGGAAGGCCGCCAAGGGCTCGTAGACGCGCAGGTAGGAGGCGTACGGGACGGTCGGCGCCGGGCGCGCGGAGGGCAGTCTGCGGTCGGGGGATTCGCTCACGCTCTCGTACTCCCCTGTTTGAGGGCTCGGTTCACCTCCGGGGCGCCTTTTGGCGGGCGCGCGGGGCCGGCCGGAGAGGGCTCCGTACGCCGGGAGGGTCCCGATCCCCGGACAGGTCGCCTACGCGCGCCCCGCAGGTCTTACGCTGCTCCCAGCACGCCCTCCCCCACCCGCAGGGCGGGCGTCTTTCCGCCGCATCTCTTCCATGGGAGTCACCACCGTGACCGAAATGACCGACGGCGTCCTGCACACCCTGTTCCGTACGGAACAAGGCGGCCACGAGCAAGTCGTGCTGTGCCAGGACCGAGCCTCAGGCCTGAAGGCCGTCATCGCGATCCACTCCACCGCCTTGGGCCCCGCCCTCGGCGGTACGCGCTTCCACGCGTACGCCTCCGACGAGGAGGCCGTCATGGACGCGCTGAACCTCTCGCGCGGCATGTCGTACAAGAACGCTCTCGCCGGTCTCGACCTCGGCGGCGGCAAGGCCGTGATCATCGGCGACCCGGACGTCCTGAAGTCCGAGGAACTGCTGCTGGCCTACGGCCGGTTCGTGGAGTCCCTCGGCGGCCGCTACGTCACGGCCTGCGACGTCGGCACGTACGTCGCGGACATGGACGTCGTGGCCCGCGAGACGCGCTGGGCCACCGGCCGCTCCCCCGAGAACGGCGGCGCCGGCGACTCCTCGGTGCTCACCGCTTTCGGCGTCTTCCAGGGCATGCGGGCCAGCGCCCAGCACCTGTGGGGCGACCCGACCCTGCGCGGCCGCAAGGTCGCCGTCGCCGGTGTCGGCAAGGTCGGCCACTACCTGGTCGAGCACCTGCTGGAGGACGGCGCCGAGGTCGTGATCACGGACGTACGGGAAGAGTCCGTACGCCGCGTCCTGGACAAGCACCCGCAGGTCACCGCCGTGGCGGACACCGACGCGCTGATCCGCACCGAGGGCCTGGACATCTACGCCCCGTGTGCGCTCGGCGGCGCGCTGAACGACGACACCGTGCCCGCCCTGACCGCCACGATCGTGTGCGGCGCGGCGAACAACCAGCTCGCGCACCCGGGTGTGGAGAAGGACCTCGCGGACCGCGGGATCCTCTACGCGCCCGACTACGTGGTCAACGCGGGCGGGGTCATCCAGGTCGCGGACGAGCTGCACGGCTTCGACTTCGACCGGTGCAAGGCGAAGGCCACGAAGATCTTCGACACCACTCTGGAGATCTTCGCGCGTGCGAAGGCGGACGGCATTCCGCCGGCCGCGGCCGCCGACCGGATCGCCGAGCAGCGGATGGCCGAGGCCCGCGCCGCGCGCAAGGCCTGACCCTTTCGAGCCCTTCTTCGAGCCCTCCTTCGGGACGGCATCGGGGCGACATCGGGGCGGCTTCGAGGCCCTGGGGTGCGCCCGCCGGGGTGCGGCGAGACGGAACTCACTGCACTTCGGCGGGTCGCCCGTCAGGAAAGGGCTAAAATCGCAGCTGACCAGCGAGGACGGGGCGCTTCTCTGGTTCTGCACCGGGGCGCGTCATGCGGGCGGCGTACCGTATGGCCGCGGAAGCAGGTACCGTTAAACCCCTACGGACGGTCTCTCCACGGAGAGCCCGCTCCGAACCATGAACGCGTGTCAGACTCTGGGGCCGTCGAGCCCCGTCACCGAGGGGGTCGAGCCATGGGGCGCGGCCGGGCCAAGGCCAAGCAGACAAAGGTCGCCCGCCAGCTGAAGTACAACAGCGGCGGGACTGACCTCTCGCGTCTGGCCAATGAGCTGGGCGCATCGCCGACGGATCCGCTGCTGCCTGTCAGCGAGCCGGTCGAAGTCGATGACGATCTGGACGACGACGACGACCCGTACGCCAAGTACGCGGATCTGTACAACAGCGATGACGACGACGAGGACGATGAGTCCGGCCCGTCGGCACAGCGTCGCGGCGCTTGACGCTTTCTTTCGCGTCTGCACGAGATCGAAACAACGAACCCGGTCCAGGGCATTGCCCCGGACCGGGTTCAGTGCTGCTCAGCTCGCGTCAGCTCGCGTAGGAGCCGGTCAGGGTCGCGCCCTCGGTGTGGTCGCCCCGGTCCAGGATCTCTCCCGCGACCCAGGCGTCCACGCCCCGGTCGGCCAGCGCGGTCAGGGCCACGTCCACCGACTCCTGCGGGACCACGGCCATCATGCCGACGCCCATGTTCAGGGTCTTCTCCAGCTCCAGCCGCTCCACCTGCCCGGCCTTGCCGACCAGGTCGAAGACCGCGCCGGGGGTCCAGGTGCCGCGGTCGACCGTGGCGTGCAGGTGGTCCGGGATCACCCGGGCCAGGTTGGCCGCGAGGCCGCCGCCGGTGATGTGCGAGTACGCGTGCACCTCGGCCGTACGGGTGAGGGCCATGCAGTCCAGCGAGTAGATCTTGGTGGGCTCCAGGAGCTCCTCACCGAGGGTCCGGCCGAGCTCCTCGACGTGCTGGTCGAGCGACATCCCGGCGCGGTCGAAGAGGACGTGCCGGACCAGCGAGTACCCGTTCGAGTGAAGGCCGGAGGACGCCATCGCGATGACGGCGTCACCCGTACGGATGCGATCCGCGCCCAGCAGCCGGTCGTACTCGACGACACCGGTGCCGGCGCCCGCCACGTCGAAGTCGTCCGGGCCCAGCAGGCCCGGGTGCTCGGCGGTCTCGCCGCCGACCAGGGCGCAGCCGGCGAGGACACAGCCCTCGGCGATGCCCTTGACGATCGCCGCGACACGCTCGGGGTGGACCTTGCCGACACAGATGTAGTCGGTCATGAAGAGCGGCTCGGCGCCGCAGACGACGATGTCGTCCATGACCATCGCGACCAGGTCGTGGCCGATGGTGTCGTACACGCCCAGCTGGCGGGCGATGTCCACCTTCGTGCCGACCCCGTCGGTGGCCGAGGCCAGCAGCGGGCGCTCGTAGCGCTTGAGGGCGGAGGCGTCGAAGAGGCCGGCGAAGCCGCCGAGGCCGCCGAGGACCTCGGGGCGCTGCGTCTTCTTCACCCACTCCTTCATCAGCTCGACGGCGCGGTCTCCCGCTTCGATGTCCACGCCTGCGGCTGCGTAGCTGGCACCGGTGGTCTTCTCTGTCATGACAGGAGAGAGCTTTCGTGTCGTTACTGCGTGTGGTGCCGGGCCCTGGGCCCCATGTCTTTCCTTCGGCTTGAAAGCTTGAAAGACAGGGCCCGGCGCAGGTTGAACCGTTCGAGCCCGGGCTACGGGCCCACGGCTGACGGGGTTACGGCCGGCGGAGCGCGTCGGCGGCGTCGGTGCCGCCCGCGAGCTCGCTCTCCAGGAGCTGCTTGCCCAGGAGCTGCGGGTCGGGCAGCTCCATGGGGTACTCGCCGTCGAAGCAGGCACGGCAGAGGTTGGGCTTCTGGATGGTCGTCGCCTCGATCATCGAGTCGAGCGAGATGTACGAGAGCGAGTCCGCGCCGAGCGACGTGGCGATCTCGTCGACCGTCATGCCGTTGGCGATCAGCTCGGCCCGGGTGGCGAAGTCGATGCCGAAGAAGCACGGCCACTTCACCGGCGGCGAGGAGATCCGGATGTGGACCTCGGCCGCGCCAGCCTCGCGGAGCATCTTGACGAGGGCGCGCTGGGTGTTGCCGCGGACGATCGAGTCGTCGACGACCACCAGGCGCTTGCCCCGGATGACTTCCTTGAGCGGGTTGAGCTTCAGGCGGATGCCAAGCTGGCGGATCGTCTGCGAGGGCTGGATGAAGGTCCGGCCGACGTAGGCGTTCTTGACCAGGCCGACGCCGAACGGAATCCCGCTGGCCTCGGCGTATCCGACGGCGGCGGGCGTGCCGGACTCCGGCGTCGCTATCACCAGGTCGGCGTCGGCGGGGGCTTCCTTGGCCAGGCGCCGGCCCATCTCGACACGCGAGAGGTAGACGTTCCGGCCGGCGATGTCGGTGTCCGGGCGCGCCAGGTAGACGTACTCGAAGACACAGCCCTTGGGCTTCGCTTCCGCGAATCGCGACGTGCGCAGGCCGTTCTCGTCGATCGCGATGAGCTCGCCCGGCTCGACCTCGCGGACGAAGCTGGCGCCGCAGATGTCGAGGGCGGCGGTCTCACTCGCGACCACCCAGCCGCGCTCCAGGCGGCCGAGGACCAGCGGGCGGATGCCCTGCGGGTCACGGGCGGTGTAGAGGGTCCCCTCGTCCATGAAGACCAGCGAGAAGGCTCCCTTGACCTTCGGGAGGACCTTGGTGGCCGACTCCTCGATCGTCAGGGGCTTGCCGTCGTCGTCGACCTGGCCGGCCAGCAGGGCCGTCACGAGGTCGGTGTCGTTGGTGGCCGCCACCTGGGTGGCGCGGCCGTCCTGACGGGGGAGGTCGGCGACCATCTCGGCGAGCTCGGCGGTGTTCACCAGGTTGCCGTTGTGACCCAGGGCGATGGAGCCGTGGGCGGTCGCGCGGAAAGTCGGCTGGGCGTTCTCCCAGACGGAGGCTCCGGTGGTCGAGTAGCGGGCGTGACCGACCGCGATATGACCTTGGAGCGAGCCGAGAGAGGTTTCGTCGAAGACTTGGGAAACTAGGCCCATGTCCTTGAAGACGAGGATCTGGGAACCGTTGCTCACAGCGATTCCCGCGGACTCTTGTCCGCGGTGCTGCAGTGCATACAGTCCGAAGTAGGTGAGCTTGGCGACCTCTTCACCCGGAGCCCAGACACCGAAGACGCCGCAAGCGTCCTGGGGGCCCTTTTCTCCGGGGAGCAGGTCGTGGTTGAGTCGTCCATCACCACGAGGCACGCCTCCGAGTGTAGGCGAGATCGACCACTGGTCCGAATTGGGGACTGCCCGTAAAAGTCACAGTGCGGACAGTCCGGTAACCCCTGCGGAGGGTGACCGTCTAGATCCGGAATGTCCTTGTTTGACCGGTCCTGTGGATTCGTACAACCTGCCGGCCCGTGCAGCCTCTCGGTGACCGCACCGTCACCCTCGTCGAGCACCGGCCCGTGGACCTCGTCCGTGTCGCGAGCGCCATCTGTCGCTCCCGGGCGCAGCCCCGCCGCGCGCCGTCGTGCGCCGCCTTCCCTTTTCCGGCGTTTCCCCTCGCGGCGGCCCCTGTTGCGGTGTTCCGCGCCGGCCTTCCCCGCCCTGCCTCTCTGCCCTGCCTGAGCCCACCCGGCCGGGCCGTGCGCGGGCCGGCGGGCCGCGCTCTGGAGTACTTGTGGCTTCGTACGAAGCGACCCTTTCCCGGCGTGCCTTCGCGGGGGCCCCCGAGCCTGGACCGACTGGCCCCGCGAGAGCGTCCGGTTCACGGGCGCGGGGCTGCTTCCGTACCCCGGCTGAGCCGGGTCACTCGACGGCGGAGGCGGCCTGGGCGCCCAGGCCCTTTCCGTCGGGCGCGGTGAGGGTCAGGGCCTGGCCCTGGATCCTCCAGGCGAGCGGGCCGCTGCCGAACAGCTCGGTCAGCGCCCGCTCGACCTCGCCCGCGTCGCCCAGGCAGGCCATCCGGGTCATGGTGAGCGGCCCGAGGGTGAGCGTGGGGCCCTCGACGGTGGCCTTGGCGTTGAACCGGTTGCAGCCGAGGTTGCCGCTCGCAGTGCCGTCGGCGGAGATCGTGAACCGGGCCCGGCCGGCCGCCCCGGCGGGGACGGGGGCCGCGCTCTCACCGCTGAGCAGGGAGTCCACCGTCCACTCGGTCGCTATGAGCGGGGCGTCCGGGACCGGTGGGGTGAGCGTGACCGTGCCGGTCGCGGTGTGCGGGCTCTGCGCGCTCAGGGCGGCGCTGCCGTCACCGCAGCCGGCGGCTGCGGCGGCGAGCACGAGCGCGACGAGGATGACAGGGACGGTGGGGACGCGCCTGAAGGTACGCATGCCCCTTGGACGGACGGCCCGCTCCACCGGTTCCGCCCGGCGTCCCGGCGGCTCGGCGCTCGGCGCTCGGCGCTCGGCACGGGCGAGCCCCCTCCGGTGGCTCCGCCCGGCCGCACGGCGACCGGCGATCGGTACGGGACGGCCCGCTCCGGCGGCTCCGCCCGGCGACCGGCACGGGACGGCCCGCTCCGGCGGTTCCGCCCAGCCGCCGGCGATCGGCACGGTCACGCGGGTCAGCCGGGCGGTCGGTCCGCCGGGCGGCGAGGGGCCGGGCGGCGAGGGTTCAGCCCATCAGCGGGAGCAGCCGGGACAGGTCGGCGCGCTCCCCGCTGGCCCTCACCCGCGCCTCGGACACGGCCTCGGCCCAGTCCGTACGGCCCGTCGCGAGCCGGATCCAGGTCAGCGGGTCGGTCTCCACCACGTTCGGCGGGGTACCGCGCGTGTGCCGGGGCCCCTCCACGCACTGGACCACCGCGAACGGCGGGACCCGTACCTCCACCGAGCCACCCGGGGCGGTCACCGCGAGGGCGTCGGCGAGCAGCCGGGTGCAGGCGGCCAGGGCCTGCCGCTCGATCGGGATGTCCAGGCCGGCGGCCCGGTTGAGGTCATCGGTGTGCACCACGAGCTCCACGGTCCGGGTGACCAGGAAGTCGGCCAGTGTCATGGCCCCGATCCACAGGTTCAGCACCCGGTCGTCGAGGTTCGCGTCGAGCGCCTCGGCCATGCGGGTGGCGGCCCGCTCGAACAGCTCCGGCAGCGGTCCCTCCTCCAGGCTCTCCCTCGCCGCCTCGGCGATCCGCCCCGCGACGGACACGGTGGCGGAGGGCCACTCCACGGCGGTGAGCTCGGCGACGACGGCGGGCGGCCGCTCCAGACCGGCGGCCAGCGAGTCGGCGATCCACGCGGTGTGCGCGCAGAGGTCGGCCACGGTCCAGTCCCCGAGCCCGCTGGGTCGTGCCAGCTGCTCAGGCGTCAGCTCCGCGACGGCGTCGGCGACATGGCCGAACTGCGCGGTCACGGCCGCCCTGATCTTGGCGGGGTCGTACCTGCGGGTCTTGGGTGCCATGCCGGGAGTCTGCCCGATCAGTCGCCGCCGCCGCAGCCGCGCCACCGCGGCCTCGCGCACCTCGGGCGCCCCCACGCGCGAGCCCCCGCCCGGAAGGGATCCGGACGGGGGCTCGTACACGTACGGCAGACGCGATCAGGCGAGCAGCGCCGGGATCGTCGCCTCGTGGGCCTCGCGGAGCTCGGCCAGCGGGAGGGTGAACTCGCCCTGGACCTCGATCTCCTCGCCGTCCACCACGCCGATGCGGGTGGCCGGCAGGCCCCGCGCGCCGCACATGTCGGTGAAGCGGAGCTCCTCGCTGCGGGGGACGGACACGATGGCCCGGCCGGCCGACTCGGAGAACAGGAAGGTGAACGCGTCCAGGCCCTCCGGGACCACGACGCGCGCGCCGTTGCCGCCGCGCAGGCAGGACTCGGTCAGCGCCTGGATGACGCCGCCGTCCGACAGGTCGTGCGCCGCGTCGATCATGCCGTCGCGCGAGGCCGAGATCAGGATCTCGCCCAGCAGCTTCTCGCGGCCCAGGTCCACCTTCGGCGGCATGCCGCCCAGGTGGTCGTGGACGACCTGCGACCAGGCCGAGCCGCCGAACTCCTCGGCCGTGTCGCCCAGCAGGTACAGCAGCTGGCCGGCCTCCGCGAACGCCATCGGCGTACGGCGGTTGACGTCGTCGATCACACCGAGGACCGCCACGACCGGGGTCGGGTGGATCGCGGTGTCGCCCGTCTGGTTGTAGAGCGAGACGTTGCCGCCGGTCACCGGGGTACCCAGCTCCAGGCAGCCGTCCGCGAGACCGCGGGTGGCCTCGGCGAACTGCCACATGACGTCCGGGTCCTCGGGGGAGCCGAAGTTCAGGCAGTCGGAGATCGCGAGCGGCTTCGCGCCGGTCGCGGCGACGTTGCGGTACGCCTCGGCCAGCGCCAGCTGCGCGCCCGTGTACGGGTCGAGCTTGGCGAAGCGGCCGTTGCCGTCGGTGGCCATGGCCACGCCGAGGTTGGTGTCCGCGTCGATACGGACCATGCCCGCGTCCTCGGGCTGCGCGAGGACGGTGTTGCCCTGCACGAAGCGGTCGTACTGGTCGGTGACCCAGGACTTCGAGGCCTGGTTCGGGGACGAGACCAGGGCGAGGACCTGCGCGCGCAGCTCCTCGGAGGTCTGCGGCCGGGCCAGCTTGCCCGCGTCGTCCGCCTGGAGCGCGTCCTGCCAGGAGGGGCGCGCGTAGGGGCGGTGGTAGGTCGGGCCCTCGTGGGCGACCGTGCCGGGGGGCACGTCCACGATCAGCTCGCCGTGCCAGTAGATCTCCAGCTGCTCGCCGTCGGTCACCTCACCGATGACGGTGGCGATGACGTCCCACTTCTCGCAGATCTCCATGAAGCGCGCGACGTGCTGCGGCTCGACGATCGCGCACATGCGTTCCTGCGACTCGCTCATGAGGATTTCCTCGGGCGAGAGGGTCGCGTCGCGCAGCGGGACGGTGTCCAGCTCGACGCGCATGCCGCCGGAACCGGCGGAGGCCAGCTCGCTCGTGGCGCAGGAGAGCCCGGCGCCGCCGAGGTCCTGGATGCCGGCGACCAGCTTCTCCTTGAAGATCTCCAGGGTGCACTCGATGAGGAGCTTCTCCTGGAAGGGGTCGCCTACCTGGACCGCGGGGCGCTTGGTCGGCTTGGAGTCGTCGAAGGTCTCCGAGGCCAGTACGGACACGCCGCCGATGCCGTCGCCGCCGGTGCGGGCGCCGTAGAGGATGACCTTGTTGCCGGGGCCGGAGGCCTTGGCGAGGTGGATGTCCTCGTGCTTCATCACGCCGATGCAGCCGGCGTTGACGAGCGGGTTGCCCTGGTAGCAGGCGTCGAAGACGACCTCGCCGCCGATGTTGGGCAGGCCCAGGCAGTTGCCGTAGCCGCCGATGCCCGCGACCACGCCCGGCAGGACGCGCTTGGTGTCGGGGTGGTCGGCCGCGCCGAAGCGCAGCGGGTCCACGACCGCGACCGGGCGGGCGCCCATGGCGAGGATGTCGCGGACGATGCCGCCGACGCCGGTGGCCGCGCCCTGGTAGGGCTCGATGTACGAGGGGTGGTTGTGCGACTCGACCTTGAAGGTGACCGCGTAGCCCTGGCCGACGTCGACGACGCCGGCGTTCTCGCCGATGCCGACGAGCATGGCGTCGCTCGCGGGCTTCTTCTCGCTGAACTGGGCGAGGTGGACCTTGCTGCTCTTGTACGAGCAGTGCTCGGACCACATGACCGAGTACATGGCGAGCTCGGCGCCGGTGGGCCGGCGGCCGAGGATCTCCCGGATGCGGGCGTACTCGTCCTCCTTGAGGCCGAGTTCCTTCCAGGGCTGGGAGGCGTCCGGCGTCTCGGTGGCGTTCTTTACGGTGTCGAGGCTCATGCGGAGACCAGCTTCTTCAGTACCGAGGTGAAGAACGGGAGGCCGTCGGTGCGGCCCGTCCCGATCAGCGGCTCGACCGCGTGCTCGGGGTGCGGCATGAGGCCGACGACGTTGCCCGCGGCGTTGGTGATACCGGCGATGTCGCGCAGCGAGCCGTTGGGGTTGCCGTCGAGGTACCGGAAGGCCACGCGGCCTTCGGCCTCCAGCTCGTCGAGCACGCGCTCGGCGGCGACGTACCGGCCGTCCATGTTCTTGAGCGGTACGGAGATCTCCTGGCCGGCGGTGTAGTCGCCGGTCCACGCGGTCTCCGCGTTCTCCACCTTCAGCTTCTGCTCGCGGCAGATGAAGTGCAGGTCGGTGTTCCGGAGCATCGCCCCCGGCAGCAGGTGGGCCTCGGTGAGGATCTGGAAGCCGTTGCAGATGCCGAGGACGGGCATGCCGGCCTTGGCCTGCTCGATGATGGTCTCCATCACCGGCGAGAAGCGGGAGATGGCTCCGGCGCGCAGGTAGTCCCCGTAGGAGAAGCCGCCCGCGAGGACGACCGCGTCGACCTGGTGCAGGTCCTTGTCGCGGTGCCACAGCGAGACCGGCTCCGCCCCCGCGAGGCGGACGGCGCGCAGCGAGTCACGGTCGTCGAGCGTTCCGGGGAACGTGACGACTCCGATGCGAGTGGTCACCGTCAGGCCTCGACCTTCACGGTGAAGTCTTCGATGACGGTGTTGGCGAGGAACGTTTCGGCCATCTTGTGGATGCGGTCGAGGGCGGCCTGGTCGACCGGTCCCTCGACTTCCAGCTCGAAACGCTTCCCCTGGCGGACGTCGGCGATGCCCTCGAAGCCCAGGCGCGGCAGTGCACGCTGCACCGCCTGGCCCTGGGGGTCGAGGATCTCCGGCTTGAGCATGACGTCGACTACGACGCGTGCCACTGGCACTCCCGATGAGGTGGTTGGTGCGAAGGCGGTTCCCTCAGCGTACCCGGCCAAAATTTCTACGCGGGTAGATATCGGGCGGCCGCGATCTCCGAGCGGTTTCGGCTTCACCAACGCTTCGCAAAATCCTCCGGAAAACCACGCACCCGGGATTGCGGCGGGACACGCGGAGAGAATTAACTGGGCTTCGCAATTTAAAGGGAATCGCGGTACAAAGGAATCCCTCGGCATTCCTGCCGAAAGTTGCATTGCTCCGAAACATCCACACAGTCGACATCACCGCACGTCAGCACGTGGCGAGGTCGCACGAAGGGACCGATATCCGTGGCGCAGCGCGTAGTAGTCACGATCTCCGACGACATCGATGGCGGAGAAGCGTCGGAAACGGTCGTGTTCGCTCTTGACGGTAAGACGTACGAGATCGACCTCAATGAGGCCAACGCAAAGAAACTGCGGGAGAGCCTGGCTCCCTTCGTGGCCGCCGCCCGCCGCCAGTCCCGCTCGGGGAAGGCGTTCAAGCACACGGCGATCGCGCCGGACCCGGCCGTCGTACGGGCCTGGGCACGCTCGAACCAGTTCGACGTGCCGCCGCGCGGCCGCATCCCGAAGCGGGTCTACGAGGCCTACAACGAAGCTCACTGAGGGCCGATTTGCCATCCACCCCCTCCGATCGGCTAGTGTGTGGATCACGCCGAGGGGCCAGACCGCAGGTCAAAGCCCCGAACGTCGTGCGGGTGTAGTTCAGTAGCAGAACACCCCCCTTCCAGGGGGGAGGCGCAGTGTGCGATCCCTGTCACCCGCTCTGCATCGCTTTCCGACCACTACGGTGAATCGGGTACAGTGATGCTCGTACTGCCCCGGCAGTGCACTGCATGCGGACGTAGCTCAGTTGGTAGAGCACCACCTTGCCAAGGTGGATGTCGCGCGTTCGAGTCGCGTCGTCCGCTCTGTATGCAAGAAGGCCCCGATCATTGCGATCGGGGCCTTCTTCGTGTTCCCCCCGCTTTCCCCCGCGTGTGACCCCGGACACCCTGACAAATGTCATCGCGGGTTATGACAGCGCCCACTGCCGACCCGGTCGGGTCACCGCGAGCCTTGAGTCATGACTGACGCTGGCCTGGATCATGATCACGGTGTTTGCTGTCCAGAAGTGGTTCCGGTGGGAACCGCGCCGCTGGGAACGAAGTCGGGGGGCCGGGGTCGTGTCGAAGCTGACCGGGTGGTGGAGGAATCGCAGCAGCGCGGCGAAGGTCGAGCTGTACACGCGCTGGTCCTTCCACCTCTTCGTCCTCATCGAGATCATGTCGTTCGGGCTGTCCGCGGTCGCTTCCGCCGACGGTCGGACCTCCTCGCCGGCGGTCTCGCTCTCGCTCTTCCTGCTGGTCTGCGCGCACGCCGTGCTGATCGGCTTCCTCTCCTCCAGGGCGCTGGACTGGATCGTGGGCCGACGTGAGCGCCCGGTGCGGTTGGCCGTGGTGACGAGCGCCGTGACGGCCGCGGCCTGCCTGGCCGTCCTCGTGCTCCGCAAGTCCGGGCACGTCGCCGACACCGTGGCATCGATGCTGGTGCTGGGCATGACCTGCTTCGCGACCGGAACCCTGGTGCTGTGCCTGAAGCGGGTCCGCCACATGTGGTGCGTCGCCCCGGCCTCGGCGGTGGGCACGGGCCTGGCGGTGCTCGCGCTGGGCCTGCCGGTGGGCGAGGTCTTCGGGTATGTCTTCGGGGTGCTGCTGAGTGGCCTGTTCCTCAGCTTCGCCTCCGGGTTCTCCGGCTGGCTACTGAAGGCGATCTACGAGCTGGACCGCGCCCGGGAGCTCCAGTCACAGCTGGCGGTGGCCGAGGAGCGGCTGCGCTTCGGGCGGGACCTGCACGACGTGATGGGCCGCAACCTCGCGGTGATCGCGCTCAAGAGCGAGCTGGCGGTGCAGCTGGCGCGCCGCGACCGCCCCGAGGCGGTGGACCAGATGATCGAGGTGCAGCGGATCGCGCGGGAGGCGCAGCGCGAGGTACGGGATGTGGTGCGCGGCTACCGGGAGGCGGACCTCTCGGTGGAACTGGAGGGCGCGCGCGGGGTGCTGAGCGCCGCCGGGATGAGCTGCCGGGTCGAGTTCGAGGCCGGCCGGGAACTGCCCGCCGACGTGCAGTCCGCCCTCGGCTGGGTGGTGCGGGAGGCGACCACGAACGTCCTGCGGCACGGGGACGCGCGCAGCTGTGTGATCCGGCTGACGGTGGACGACGAGGGCACGCTGACGCTGCTGGTGGAGAACGACGGGGCGCCCGAGACCCCGACCGGGCCGCCGGGCTCGGGGCTCGCCGGGCTGCGGGAGCGGCTCGCGGTGGTGGACGGCACCCTGTCGGCGGGTCCGGTGGACGGCGGCCGGTTCCGGCTGCTGGCGGAGGTCCCGGGCCGACAACTGCGAGGACTGGAGGTGCGGGCGTGAGCCCCGTACGCGTACTGCTGGCCGATGACGAGCACCTGATCAGGGGTGCGCTGGCCGCGCTGCTGGCCCTGGAGGACGATCTGCTGGTCGTCGCGGAGGCGGCTTCGGGTCCCGAGGCCCTGGCGATGGCGCGGGCGCACCGCCCGGATGTGGCGGTGCTGGATCTGCAGATGCCGGGGAGCGACGGTGTGAGTGTGGCCACAGCCTTGCGGGCCGAACTCCCCGACTGCAAGAGCATGATCGTGACGAGTCACGGCCGTCCCGGGCACCTGAAGCGGGCGCTGGCGGCGGGGGTGCGGGCCTTCGCCCCGAAGACGGTGTCGGCGCAGCGGCTGGCCGAGCTGATCCGGACCGTGCACGCCGGAGGGCGTTACGTGGACCCGGAGTTGGCGGCCGACGCGATCAGCGCGGGGGACTCGCCGCTGACCGCGCGCGAGGCGGAGGTACTGGAACTGGCGGGGGACGGGGCGCCGATAGCGGAGATCGCGGAGCGGGCCTCGCTGTCACAGGGGACCGTACGGAACTACCTGTCCTCGGCGGCGTCGAAGCTGGGCGCCGAGAACCGGCACACGGCGGTGCGTCTCGCACGGGAGCGAGGTTGGGTATAGTGGTTCTCGCGTTACGGCGCATGCGGACATAGCTCAGTTGGTAGAGCACCACCTTGCCAAGGTGGATGTCGCGCGTTCGAGTCGCGTTGTCCGCTCTGTAGTGCAGAAAGCCCCCGGTCCTCACGGCCGGGGGCTTCTTCGTTGTCCTACGACCAGGTGTGGCCGGTCAGCCGCTCGTACGCCTCGATGTACTTGGCGCTGGTCTGCTCGACGACGTCCTGCGGGAGGGCCGGCGGCGGAAGCTCGCCCTTGCGGTCCCAGCCGGAGGCCGGGGAGGCCAGCCAGTCGCGGACGAACTGCTTGTCGAAGGAGGGCTGGGCGTGGCCCGGCTCCCACTGGTCGGCCGGCCAGAAGCGGGAGGAGTCCGGGGTCAGCACCTCGTCGGCGGCCACCAGGGTGCCGTCCTTGTCGAAGCCGAACTCGAACTTGGTGTCCGCCAGGATGATCCCGCGGTCGCGGGCGATGTCGCGGGCCCGCCCGTACACGGCCAGGGTGGTCTGGCGCAGCAGCGCCGCCGTCTCGGCGCCGGTGGTGCGCGCGACCTCCTCGTAGGAGACGTTCTCGTCGTGCTCGCCGACCTCGGCCTTGGCGGCCGGGGTGAAGATCGGCCCGGGCAGCTCGGAGCCGTCCACGAGGCCCTCGGGGAGGGCGAGTCCGCAGACCGTACGGGTCTGCTCGTACTCGGCGAGGCCGGAGCCGGTGAGGTAGCCGCGGGCCACGCACTCGACCGGGACCATCTCCAGGTTCTTGCAGATCAGGGTGCGGCCGGCCCAGTCGGCGGGGGCGCCGGCGGGCAGCTCGGTGCCGAGGACGTGGTTCGGGACGAGGTCCTGGAGCTGGTCGAACCACCAGAGGGAGAGCTGGGTGAGGACGCGGCCCTTGTCCGGGATCTCGGTGGGGAGCACCCAGTCGAAGGCGGACATGCGGTCGCTGGCCACCATGACGAGGTTGCCGTCCTCGTCGCGGTAGAGGTCGCGCACCTTGCCGGTGTGGAGGTGGACGAGGCCGGGCACCTGAACCGGCTCGGGCTTTTCGACGAATCCGGACACGGGGTCTCCCTGTGGTTCTGTACGAGCGCGGTCCCATTCTCCCGTACGGGACCCCGCGCACGCGCCAGGGGGTCTCGGTCCGGGGCTCAGTCGCGCTTGCAGATCCGGTCGAGGAGGTTGGCGGTGGCCCGCTGGACCCGCTCGTCGACGTGGCCGGGGCGGTCGAGCGCCGGGGACCAGGCGAAGGTGCCGGAGGCGAAGACCAGGGCCCCGCTGGGCGCCCGGTAGAGGGAGGTCTCCTGGTGGCGCTTGTGCCCGTCGCCGTCGAGGTACGGGGAGTGCGCGAGCAGGATCCGGTCCTGGTGCTCGGGGAGCTGGGTGCGCGGGAAGTAGCGGTCGGCCTCGCCCGCGACCAGGCCGTCGAGTTCGTCGTTCTCGGTGGCTCCGGTGGAGTCCCACAGCCAGTGCGTGGCGTTGCGCACGATCAGCGGAGCGGGCTCGGGGACGCGACCCGCGTACTGGATGCCGAGCAGTTGCTGCTCCGGGCGGTCGATCTCGCGCCACAGGCTGGGGCGGCCGGGGCCGCGGCGTTTTCGGCAGGTGAGGAGCCGGTCGGGCACTCCGGAGGGGGAGGGGGCCAGTTCGACCTGCCAGTACATGGTGTTGGCGGAGAGGAAGACGAGGGAGGTGCCGTGGTCGCGGGCGCGCTCGGCGGTGCGGCGCATGGGGGCCGACCAGTACTCGTCGTGGCCGGGGAAGACCAGGCCGCGGTAGCGGGTGGGGTCGATGCGGCCGGCGTGCAGGTCGCGGGTGTCGGCGTAGGCGAGGTCGTAGCCGTAGCGCTCGGCCCAGCGGATGAAGTCGTAGGCGTGGCCCACGTGGAGGGGCAGCCCGGCGCCGGCGTAGGGGCGGTCGAAGGAGACGGTGATGGCCGCGTCCTCCTGGCCGAGCAGACGGCCGTCCTCGTCCCAGGCGTGGTAGAGGCTGGCCCCGGTGCGGCCGTCCTCGGGGTACAGGTTGTAGGCCTGCCAGGTGATGTCGGGGAGCAGGAGCAGCAGATCGGCCGGGTGGTCGTCGCGGACCGTGAACGGGATGTGGGACCGGTACCCGTCGGCGGTGGTGAGGACGGCGACGTACGCGCCGAGGTTCCAGTAGGAGGGGACCTGGAGCCGCCAGGAGAGCCACCAGTGGTGGCAGGAGACGGTGCGGTCGGCGGTGAGGGGGGCCGGCTGGACGATGCCGGAGAGGCGGGGGCTGGTGGTGATCTTGGAGGCGCCGTCGCCGCCGTAGTGGCCGATGCGGTAGACGTCCACGGAGAACTGCTGGGGTGGGTCGACGGTGATGTGGAAGTCGATGGCCTCGCCGGGGGCGACGGCTCCGGTGGAGGCGAACCCCTTGATCTGCCGGTGCACGTCGTCGGCGGTACGGGGGCCGCCGTTGCCGCGGGCGCGGGGGATCTGGCCGCCCGTGCCGGCCGCCGCGGCCGGGTCCACGTACCAGGGGACGACCTGGCCGGTGTCGTCGAAGTAGAGCTCGCTGCCCCGGAACCACGGCAGGGGGCCCTGGCCGAAGGGATCGTTCACCGCGTGCGCGAGCGCACCTGATTCCCATCGCCGGATCTGGTCCGCACCCATACCGCTCCCCTCCCTCGCTCCCCCGAACTCCACTGATACGGCGTACGGCCGCGCTGCCGCCGCTCCGCTCACGAGAAGTGTGCCCGCGACCGGTCCCCAGCACATCACATAACGCACGCACTCCGTCACTGTTCGCCATAACCGGCCGTATCCCGCGACCGCGCGAGCGGGGGTCACACCAGGCGGACCGGCTTCTCCGGGCGTACGCCGACCTCCGTGAGCCAGCCCCGCAGGGGTTGGGGATCCCCGTCCTCGACGAGGGACAGCACGCGCGGCGCCAGGTCCGAGCGCCGGTCGCCGCAGACCAGCAGCACCGGGCCGTCCAGCCAGTCCAGGCCCGGAGCGGCACCGGCCGAGTCCACGGCCGCGCAGCACACCAGCGCCGTCACGTGGTCGGCCAGCAGATCCCGCCCGCTGCGCGGCGCCTGCAGCGGGAGCAACGGCAGGGCGTGCGCGGCGCGGGCCTTACCCGGGCTCCCGGCCCGTTCCTCCCGGGCCAGGTCCGCGCTGAGCCGGCCGGCCAGAGCCTCCCCGGCCGCGCCGTCCCCGCCCGGGTCCGTCAGGTACGCCAGCACGCGTTCCAGCGTCGGCCCGGTCGGCCCCGGCGGGGCCCCGACCGGTTCCGCGGGGACGGAGAGCGCGTCGAGGGCGGCATGCAGACGGGCCGCCTCGGTACGCCACTTGCGGTCCACGACCTCGTCCGGATACTCCGCCCAGTCCACCGGCGCCCAGTCCGGCCCGGCCTCGGCCGGGCCGCCGTGGAACAGCCGCGCGGCGAGCAGCGAGGCCGCCTCGTCGATCACGCCGGGCCGCTCCAGCAGGTCACACGCGGGCCGCTCGCCCAGTCGCGAGGTGTACCCGTCGGCCAGCCGGTCCCGCCGGGACAGCTCGGTCAGTGCCGACACCACACCCGCGTCGAGGTGCGCCGGCCAGCGGCCCATCCGCCAGGCGGGCAGCGCCACCCGGGTCAGTAGCCGGTCCCAGCCCGCGTAGGCCAGCCCGACCTGCTCCTGGGCCAGGATCCGCAGCCCGTAATCCACATCCTGTGCACGCGCGGAGGCGGCCGCGGCCACCCCGCGCTCCATCTCGGTGGCGTCCTCCCGGCACAGCCGCAGCAGCAGCCGCGCCGGCCGGGCTATCCAGCCCATGCCCCGCCGGTTGCCCACATCCACGGCGGCGTCGAGACCGCGCACAAAGCCTCGCGCGTCGGCTATGTCCGGGTGCGCGGAAGGACCGGTACCCGCGACGACCGGGGCCAGCACCGCCCGGAGCTCGGCGACCCGCATCCACCACAGGAACGGGGAGCCGATCACCAGCACGGGGGCCGCCCCCGGCTCGGTCTCGGGGCCGGCGGATATGCCGCCCGCCCCGCCGGCCCGGCCCGCGCCGCGCCGGTGCGCCGCGTGCGTACGGTCCTCCAGCCAGCTGTCGCAGTCCGGGGTCAGGGCTATCGCGGAAGGCGCCGGCACGTCCATCCGGTCGGCGAGATCCCGCACGAGCCGGTAGAGGTCGGGCGCGGCGGTCTCCGCCAGCGGCACCGTCGGCGTCAGGGCGGGGCTCGCCCGCAGCACCACCGCGGCGAACGTCCCGCCGACCAGCAGCACCAGCGCGGCGACCGCGCAGGCGACGAGGGTCACGGCGGGCCAGGGGTCGGCGGGCAGCCGGCCCGTCATCCGGGCGGCCACGAGCACCACCGCGACGGCGGCGGGCAGCAGGAGGGCGGCCAGCGCCCTGCTGCGGACCCGCAGCACGGCCAGGGCCCGGGAGCGCGCGGACGGCGCGCCCCCTTCGACGATCGAACCGGTTCCGGACACGGCCGGACCTCACCCCCTCTGCCCTGCGGCGGCTTTGCTCACTCCCCCACTGTGACACCCGCCACTGACATCGCAATGCCGGTGGGCCATGTGCCGGAATGCTTGCGCCGCACCCTAGTTGGGGGCGGGGCGGACGTCAGGCGGACGGGGTGACCATCACCCGATGGAATGGCTTTGGGTAAAGGTGGGTGCGTTCGAACGCGGCCGGATGCACTCGTACGCGGACATGCGCGCGGGCCCGGGCGCACCAGGGTGCGCGCCGGGCCCGCAAGGTCCGTGAAGCCCCTGTTCAGCGGCTGACCGCGGCTGAACAGGGGCTGACGGCGGGGTTCGGCGGGGTGTCGGCGGGGGTCAGCTGGTGGCGGCGGTTGTCAGCGGACCTCGCCCGCCGCCTTCGCGGCGATGTCCGTGCGGTACTGCGAGCCGTCCAGCCGGATCCGCGCGACGGCCTTATACGCCCGCTCCCGCGCCTGCGCCAGATCGGAACCGGTCGCCGTCACCGACAGCACGCGTCCGCCCGCGCTGACCACCGCGTCACCCTCGCGCCGGGTCCCGGCGTGCAGCACGTACGCCTCGGGCGCGTCCTGCGCGGCGACCTCGGCCAGGCCCTCGATCGGGTCCCCGGTACGCGGGGTGTCGGGGTAGTTGTGCGAGGCGATGACCACCGTGACGGCCGCGTCCTCGCGCCAGGTGAGCGGGGGCTCGGTGTCGAGGGTCCCGTTGGCCGCGTTCAGCAGCACGCTCGCGAGCGGGGTGCGCAGCCGGGCCAGGACCACCTGGGTCTCGGGGTCGCCGAAGCGGGCGTTGAACTCGATGACGCGGACGCCGCGCGAGGTGATCGCGAGACCGGCGTAGAGCAGGCCGGAGAACGGGGTGCCGCGGCGGCGGAGCTCGTCCACCGTCGGCTGGAGCACGCTCTCCATGACCTCGTCGACGAGCTTCGGGTCGGCCCAGGGCAGCGGGGAGTACGCGCCCATGCCGCCGGTGTTGGGGCCCTCGTCGCCGTCGAGCGCGCGCTTGAAGTCCTGCGCGGGCTGGAGCGGCAGCACGGTGACGCCGTCGGTGATGGCGAAGAGGGACACCTCGGGGCCGTCGAGGTACTCCTCGATGACGACCCGGTCGCAGCCCAGCGCGTGCGCGCGGGCGGCGGCCAGGTCCTCGGTGACGACGACGCCCTTGCCGGCGGCGAGGCCGTCGTCCTTGACGACGTACGGGGCGCCGAAGGCGTCGAGGGCGGCGTCCACCTCTTCCGGGGTGGTGCAGACGTAGCTGCGCGCGGTCGGGACCCCGGCCGCGGCCATCACGTCCTTGGCGAACGCCTTGGAGCCCTCCAGCTGGGCCGCCTCGCCGGACGGGCCGAAGACGGGGATGCCGGCCGCGCGCACGGCGTCGCCGACTCCGGCGACCAGCGGGGCCTCCGGACCGACGACGACCAGGTCGGCGCCGAGTTCGGTGGCGAGAGCGGCGACGGCATCGCCGTCGAGGGCGTCGACCGGGCGGAGCTCGGCCACCTCGGCGATGCCGGCGTTGCCGGGAGCGCAGTACAGCGCGGAGACGTCGGGGTCGAGGGACAGAGAGCGGCACAGGGCATGTTCGCGGGCGCCGCCGCCGATGACGAGGACCTTCACGCCATGAAGCGTAGCCCGCGCTCCGGATTCACTTTCGTGCGGCCACCCAATGAGACGGCCCTACTCGTTCGTATATTCCTCTACAACGGTGGCTCCGAGCTCGCGCACGATGAGGTCGTGTCCGGTCAGCGCGCTCTCGACGAGATCCGGATCATCCTCTTCCGGTACGTCGTCTTCGGGCGCGACCGGCGGCGGTGCCTGCTGTTGCTGTACGGGAGGCTGCTGCGCGGAAGCGGACTGCTGGGGCGGCTGGTACCGCGGCTGCTGCGGGGCCGGGGCCTGCTGGGACGGCGCCGCCGGAGCGGCGGGCGGCTGGCCGTAGGCGGGCGCGGGCGGAGCCGCGTAGGAGCCCTGGGGCGCGGGCTGGCCGCCCCCGCCGACCACGGCGTCGATCTTCCAGTTGACCTGGAACTGCTCGGCCAGGACCGCCTTGAGCACATCCTCGCTGCCGCTGCTCGCGAAGTTGTCGCGGGCTCCGGCGTTGGGGAAGCCGAGCTGCAGGGTCGTCCCGTCGAAGCCGGTGACCTGGGCGTTCTGGCTGAGCAGGATCCAGGTGAAGCGGCGGCGGTTCTTGACGGCCTCCAGTACGCCGGGCCACATCGCCTGGACCTGGCCGACGCCGGCGGCCATGCCGGGGGACGGTGCGGCGGGCTGCTCCGCGGGGGCGGAAGCGGCGGGCGCGGGGGTGGGCGCGGGGGCCCCCGTCCCGGGTGCGGTGGCGCTGGGCCAGGCACCGGCGGCGGGAGCCGTCGGGGCCGGGGCGGCGGGAGTGGCCGGGGCGGCGGGAGCGCCCGGAGTGGCCGGAGCGCCCGGAGTGGCGGCTCCCGGCCAGGCGCCGGGGGCCCCGGACCCGGGCTGCGCGGCACCGGGCCAGGCCCCGGGGGCGGGGGTGGCGGGAGCGGGTGCGGCCGGCGGCGGTGCCTGGACAGGCGCGGCAGCGGCAGCGGCCGACGGAACGGGGGCGGGGGCGGGGGCTGACGGAACCGGGGCGGGGGCAGCAGCGGGGGCCGACGGAACCGGAACCGGGGCGGGCGGAGCCGTCGCCTCCGGCCCTGGACCCCGTACGGCCGCCCGCGCGGCCACGACACCGCCACCGGGCCCGGCGGGCGCCATGCCGTGCGCCTCGGGCCCCGGCACGTACCCCATGGCGGGCCCGGCGGCGGGCGGGGCGGCCAGGACGGCCGCACCCATGCCACCCCGCTCCAGGCGGTCGAGCCGCGCCTGGAAGGACCGCTCGTCATCGAAGGCGGCGGGAAGCAGCACGCGGGCGCAGATCAGCTCCAGCTGCAGCCGGGGCGAGGTCGCGCCGCGCATCTCCGTAAGCCCCGTATTGACCAGGTCGGCGGCGCGCGACAGCTCGGCCGCCCCGAAGACGGAGGCCTGGGCCTGCATCCGCTCGACGACATCGGCGGGGGCGTCGATCAGCCCCTTCTCCCCGGCGTCGGGCACGGCGGCCAGGATCACCAGGTCGCGCAGTCGCTCCAGCAGGTCGGCGACGAACCGGCGCGGGTCGTTCCCGCCCTCGACCACGCGGTCCACGACCTCGAAGGCGGCGGCGCCGTCACCGGCGGCGAAGGCGTCCACCACCGCGTCCAGCAGCGAACCGTCCGTATATCCGAGCAGCGAGGTCGCCATGGCATACGTCACACCCTGGTCGGTGGCGCCGGCGAGCAGCTGGTCCATGACGGACATGGAGTCACGCACCGACCCGGCCCCGGCGCGGACGACGAGCGGCAGCACGCCGTCCTCGACCGTGGCCCCCTCCCGCCCGCAGACCTCGCCCAGGTAGTCCCGCAGGGTGCCGGGCGGCACCAGCCGGAAGGGGTAGTGGTGCGTACGCGACCGGATGGTCCCGATGACCTTCTCGGGCTCGGTCGTGGCGAAGATGAACTTGAGGTGCTCCGGCGGCTCCTCGACCACCTTCAGCAGAGCGTTGAAGCCCGCCGAGGTGACCATGTGGGCCTCGTCGATGATGTAGATCTTGTACCGGCTGGCGGCGGGGCCGAAGAAGGCCTTTTCCCGCAGGTCACGGGCGTCGTCCACACCACCGTGCGAGGCCGCGTCGATCTCGATGACGTCGATCGAACCCGGCCCGTTCCTGGCGAGGTCCTTGCACGACTGGCACTCCCCGCAGGGTGTGGGGGTGGGACCTTGCTCACAGTTCAGGCAGCGGGCCAGGATGCGCGCGCTGGTGGTCTTGCCACAGCCGCGCGGACCGCTGAACAGGTACGCGTGATTGACCCGGTTGTTCCGCAGGGCCTGCATCAGGGGGACAGTGACATGCTCCTGTCCGATGACCTCGGCGAACGACTCGGGGCGGTAGCGGCGGTACAGCGCAAGGGACGACACGTCTACGAGGTTATCCGGGCCCACCGACAACAGCGGCCCGCCGACCTCCACCGGCACCGCCCGAGAACGCAAAGCGCCCCCCACGCACCCGCCAGAGCCCACTTACCCTTGCTGCCTTCCGGCCCTGGGGGAGTTGGGTGAGATAGCGCCACGTGAGGGGCTGAGCCCACCCTAGCGGATCCCCACCCCCAGAATCGACCCGCACCCCCACCTGGTCCCCGCCCAGCCCCCGCCCGACGATCACGTTCGCGAGCACCCCTCAACGTCTTGTATTGTTTGCGGCGGAGGATTCGCCTAGTGGCCTAGGGCGCACGCTTGGAAAGCGTGTTGGGGGCAACCCCTCACGAGTTCGAATCTCGTATCCTCCGCCAGTGCCTCACCGGGCACTTGAAGGCCCCGACCGGGAAACCGGCCGGGGCCTTCTGCGTTCCCTGGTCTCAGTTCCAGTCTCAGTTATTTGCCGCACAACCGGATGATCCGCCACATTTCGGCTTCGATGGCCTATCCCTCGTGCTCCCAAGGGTTCAGCAGGAGTGCGCCCGATCGCGCCAGATGCTTGATGTTGCGGCTCACCAGCGTCCAGTCGTTCGCCAGCGCGGTGGCGGCGATCAGCGCATCTGGGGGATCGATGCTGGTCCCGGCACTCTTGAGCCTCCGGTGAAGAGCGAGGTAGGCGAGTGCCTCCCGCTCTCCGACGGTGGCGATCCGGTCGCGATACTGATCACGGATGTCCGCGAGCGCCCGCTCGAAAGCGGTACGCCGCACCAGATCCGGCGTCCCCTGGATGCCCGCCTCGATCTCCGCGATCGTGATGACGCTCAGATAGAGGGCAGGAGCTGGAACAGACCGAGCCCAGGCTACGACGGCCGAGGCAGGCTTCGGCCGGGTGGTGATCTCGGCGACCACATTGGTGTCGAGCAGATAGATCACTCGCCATCCGCCTCGTCGTCGTAGGACCGCTGCCCGAACTCCAGCCCCTCGAACGGCGCCGTCGTGAGCCGTTCGAGAAACCCGTCGCTGCCCAGGGTCGCCCAGCGGTGAAGCATGTCGGGCAGGGCATCGATGTCGGTGTCGGCGAGCTCGGCATCGAAGTGCCCGAGCTGCTGTTCGGGCAGAGACTCCCGGATCTCCCGGATCGTCCGGAGCGGATGAGGCTCCTCAGGTCTGCGCGGCGGGAGCGGCAGATTCGGGGCAGTGCTCATGATCGGCTCCTCCACGCTCTGGTCCACGGGCCCATGCCTGAAGACCACCCTAGGCCGGACAACCCTGGAGAGGGCCGAGAACGACCCGAATCCGAGCTTTGACGGAACCCATCCGCCGAGTCGCCATCGACTGCGTCCGGCCTCGACACCCACGGCACACCGAGAGTGGCTGTACGTCGCTGCGGTCAGCGCCGCCGCGGCCTCATGACTGTTCGAGCGGCGGGAGTTTGACGCCACCCTGCTTTTCCTGGCGAGAAGGCCCAGTGCGGGGATCCTCACTCACCCCACCGGTTCCGGCCGTCTCGCGGTGATCGTCGGCAGCGGGGGCAGGCTGGTCTCAATTCTGGTCTCATTCGCCTCCCTCCTGGGCCCTTCGTACGGGGCCAACCCGAATGCTCAGGGCGAGTACGACCTCCGCCGAACGAAGCCTCGATCGAAGGCCCGGACCGTCTCGCACGGCCGGGCCTTCGTCGTTCCGGGTTTCAGCTGGGCCCCGGCCACGCCGTCACCGTTCAGCGGGCAGCGCCCCAGCCAAACGAGGCACTGCTGAACCAGAGGGAGCGAGCTTCCCACCCTGTCGGTCCGACCGCCTACGCTTGGTGCCTTTGTAGCTCGCTGCGCTCCGGAGCACGTTGGATGGGGATGCTCTGTGCCTAACGTTCATTCCACCCACCTGGTCGACCGGGCTGGTGTGTCCCGAGCCGCCTACTTGGTGTCCACGCAACTGGGCTGGCTCTTCCGGGAACAGGAAACTAGCGACATCGGGGTCGATGCACACCTTGAGGTGGTGGACAACGCGGGCCTGACTCCTGGCAGCGTCGGCCTGGGGACCGGTCGACTCCTTGCCGTTCAGCTCAAGTCAGGGGCCAGTCAGTTTGCTTCTCCGGGGGAGGGTGGCTGGTGGTACTACTGCGATACCCGCCACGTCGTGTACTGGCACAAGCACTCGCTCCCAGTCGTCATCATGCTGTTCAACCCCGCCACTGAGCAGATCTTTTGGCAGCATGTCGATGGCGAGACGCTCAAGCTCACCGGCCAGAACTATAAGATCTTCGTCCCTGAGACGCAGCGGTTGGATGAGACCTGCGCCGAGACGCTCAGCAGACCCGCACGGCACCGCACCAAATCAAGCGACTCCCCGATGGATCCGGACCGGCCGCAGGAAGCCAGGAAAAGATCCGTCCGACTCGCGGATTACGAACTGGCCGGCTCCATCGATCTGCTCTTGGGGAGCTCAGAACAAGGCCTCGCCGGGGCGAGTCCGCGCGACTTCAGGACGGCGCTCGCGAACCGCCTCCGCTCTCTGCGGCGTCTTGCCGGTTCGCCAAGTGTGGAACTCATCTCTGCCAGAACCGGGTACGAGGAGGACAAGATCGCTGCCTACCTGGCAGGGAGTGCCCTCCCCGGACGCGGCCGAACGGTGACGATCGTCAACATCCTCATCGAGTACGCCCGCGGCCGGGGCGTCGAAGTGCCCAACCACTTCCAAGACATCCGGGCCTGGGAACGGATGCAGCGGGTCGCGAAGAGACCCGGAATGCAGAAGATCGTGAAGAACAAGGCACTCGCAGGATCTCTCAAGACCAGCTAGTGCTCCAGCAGCGGTCCGTATCTTCCGCCAGTGCCTCACCGGGCACTTGAAGGCCCCGACCGGGAAACCGGCCGGGGCCTTCTGCGTTCCGTGGTCTCAGTTGCCGTCCGTCGGGCTCCTGAACCGGACAGGCGGAACTCGCACCGGGTCGAACAGCTGATCATTTTGGGCGGCTGCGGCAGTGGTCATCTGCGGTGGACGCGCCATGCTTGCCCGCCAACCTGCGGAGCGCTGCGATCCTCAAGGACGCCGTAAAGCAGCTCGGCGGATACGTCCGCACCCGTACGGAGCAGGTCGGCCAGCGGTAACGTGGGCATCCTCACGGACGGCGCTGACTGGCGCGTACAGCCTGTCCGGCGACGGCCTGGTCCTGAGCCCTGCCCCGAGAGCAGCCACTACTCAGCGCAGCGAGGCTGTCGGATTCTTGCCGCTCTGGGCCTGCTTTACGCGGTCCACCACCGTCCTGGTGATGTCCATGAGCCGGTCCGGCACCTCACCGCCCGGTGTCCAGGCGTACTCGACTTTCGCGATGACCGAGCCCTGCCGCACTGTGATGCCACGGCCCGTCCACCCGGCGTCTCCAGGCGGCAGCGCGTAGCCGTCGATGGCGTCTCCCGGAGGGTTGGCGCCGAGATCGTCCTCCGTGCCCGTCCCCTTGAAGAAGCGCTCGGCTGCGGCTACGTCGTTGAACGAGATCATCTGAACGATGACGTTCTGCGTGCGGTAATCGGTGGCACCACCCGCAGCCACCGCGATCGCCTCGGCGCACATCTCGTCTCGCCAGCCGTTGGACTGGCAGATGGCGGGATTCGACATGTCCCAGCTGTGCGTGCTGCGCTCCTCCAGCCCCCTTGGCATGTTGATCCCCCTGGGGAGCGCGGCTTCCAGCAGCTCCAGGTCCATGACCAGAGCCGCAGGGCTGTTCTTGGCGGGATCGGGCATTCCAGCGCCGCCACCCTTGCCGAAGGAACCACCAGTAGCCTCCCCGGCGCAGCCGGCCGCCAGTACGCAGATGAAGGCGGCAGCCACCAGACGCCCAAACGGCCGGGGAGGATCCGGGTCTCACCGCGCAGCGCCCAACTCACCTGACCCATACGGCTGTTCGAACAGCAGGGCCACCCGCCCGAAAGTGGAAGGTCGGGAGCCTCAGCAGTCTGACAAAACGCCAAACTAACGCGTTCGCAGCGTTAAACTCCCCGCACGAGGGCGGCTAGCCGCGGACAAGACGGAGGACAAAGATGAGCGCGAGCGGGACCCGCACTTGCTCTTGGTGCGGTGAGGGAGGGCACGACAAGCGGACGTGCGACGTCTCTCCCAACGCTGGGAAGTGCAGCGTGTGTCACTACCACGGGCACGACAAGCGCAATTGCCCGAGTAAGTGAACCCCGAGCAGTAGAGCCCCCGCCACATCGCCTTGAGTTCTAGCGGCTGTCGCAACACACAAGCTCAGGTGATGCGATGGATCTTCGAGATCCGGAAGGTTCGCAAGGCTCACGGCCGATGAAGTTGCGGCGGGAGCGTCAGGAAGCGCCCCGCCCAAGCCCAAGCCGACACCGGCGCATGCCGGGAAGCGGTGTGGATCACTGGGGCGCAGCAAGTGTGGCGGCGGCGCGGCACGGCCGACCGAAGCGGGGCGCCACCTCTCCTGGGCCGTCGACCATCCATCGTGGTTGGGTGTCACGCGCCGCCTGGCGCCGCCTGATGGAGTTACCGACCGCGGAACCCACAAGACTCCCGATGACGAATACGGGAGGATCTTGCCACCGTGGCTGATCCTCGTGTTCGTCGATATGAGAGAGCCAGCAGGCACTCGTACCTCTTGGCCGGTACCGGCGACCTTGACGCCGTCAGGCCGCCCGTCCTGGTCTCATTCGCCCTCGTCCGGCCCCGTCCGGACGGGGCCATCCTGAGCCCTCCGCCACAGGTTCAGGTCGCCCAGCGGTGAAGCATGTCGGGCAAGGGCGTGTCCCGCAGCCCGGCGACACCCGTGGGCAGCGATCGGCACGGCGGCGGCATCGGCATCTGCGGGCCGATGCACTCGTCTGGGTGATCCGCTTCGGGCGGTCTCGATCGGGACTCCGACATGTCGCTATAAAAGGGCCCGTCACGTTGATCAACTGATGGGCACTCACCATGTTGAAGGCCGCTCTGCAGGTCCTCGCCGCCGCCTCGCTCTCCACCGTCGCCGCCATCGCGCCGGCCGCTGCCGCCGCCCCCGCACCCGACACCGGCCCGTGCGGGCCCGTCGCCGAGTACCGGGGGACGGACTGGTGGAGCACGACGACGAACCCGTTCATCGCCCAGGCCGTCGAGGCCGCCGCCCGGGCGGAGGACTGGCAGTGGCGCGACGACCACAACACGCTCTGGCGGGGCGACACCCGGGAGACCGTGGAGGACCTCTTCCGCACCGGGTTCACCCCGCGCGGCGCGGAGTTGACCCCACTGTCCGAGTACATCGTCAAGGGCGGCGGACAGAACACCGCGCACCTCAGCACCAGTTGTGAGAAGTGGGTGGCCCAGAAGTTCGCCACCTACGGCGCGGCCAAGACGGGGTGGGTCTACGAGATCGACGCCCCGGGCGGGATCGACGTGAACGCCACCGCCTGGAAGAGCGGGTACACGTCGCCGTACCTGTGGAACAAGGAAATCGACTTCCCGGGCGGGGTCGAGGGGCGGTACATCAAGCAGGCCTGCAAGTACCACCTGGTCAAGACGGATCCGGAGACCAAGGTGAACACGTACGAGAACCTCGGCTGCAAGGACAACGCGCACTTCGCGCCGTACCCGCTGGAGGACGCCAGCACCGGCACCGGCGCCGGTACCGCCGCCGCCCTGGCGTTCTGACCAGGGGTGAACGCGGCCGTGGGGGAAGCCGCCGTCGGCTTCCCCCACGGCTTTCATTGGCCTCTGAGACCTCAGACGGTGGCCAGGCTGATCTCGGTCGCCTTGATCAGCGCGACGACGGACGAGCCGGCGGCCAGGCCGAGCGCGTCCACGGCCTCCCTGGTGACGGCGGCGGTGAGACCGCCGCCGCTCACGTCCACCTTGACGGACGCCATCGCGGGGCCGACGGCCACCTCGGCGACGGTCCCGGCCAGCTGGTTACGGATGGACACGCCCTCGACGGGACCGGTGGCCAGGGCGACCTCGGTCGCCTTGACCAGCGCCTTCACCGAGGAGCCTTCGGCGATGCCGAGGTCCTTGACCGCGTCGGTGGTGATGGCAGCGGTGATGTCCTGACCGCCCTCCAGCCGGACCTTGACCACCGTCATGGCCTCGCCGGAGGTGACGGAGGTGACGGTGCCCGCGATCTGGTTGCGGATGCTCAGGCTCATGACTGGTTCGACCCTCTTACGTAGACGCCTCGTCCGGTCCGGTGGAACCGCACAAGATCGACGCTACGAGCCGTTGCGCTGGCCGCGCGTTCAACCCGTCACATCCCCGCCCCGGAACCACCCGGGCGGCTGGCCGCTGCGGTCAGACCCCGCCGGACGCGTACGCGACGAACCCAGCCCAGGCGGTGCCGCTGACCGCGAGCTGCGGGCCGGTGCCGATGCTCTTCGAGTCCCGGACGTGCACCGCACCGGGGCCGGCCGCCACCTCGACGCAGTCGTTGATGTCGCTGCTATCGCTGTAGCTGCTCTTGCGCCAGGCGACCTCGACGCAGGAATCGATCTCACTGCTGTCGCTGTAGCTGCTCTTGAACCAGTCCAGCTCGCCGGTCATCTCTTACCCCTACCCCTCGGAGGCGTACGCGACGAACCCGGCCCAGGCGGTGCCGCTCACCGCGAGCTGCGGGCCGGGGATGTTCTTGGAGTCCCGGACGTGGATCGTTCCGGGGGTGGCCGCCACCTCGACGCAGGAGTCGCCCTCGCTGCCGTCGCTGTAGGTGCTCTTGAACCAGCCCAGTTCGGCGCTCATTACTCTCCCAGCAAGTCCTCGATGAACACCCGTGACCCCTGTGGCGAGAGGGCCTGGGCTCGGATCATTCCAAAGCGCAGCTCAAGGAATCTGAGCTGCTTGAGGTCAGAGACCGGCCGTCCGTTGAATGCCCCTTCGGAGCGCCCGATCGCCGACCCGTCGGCGAACTTCAGCACCTCGATCCCGCCATCCATCCCAGCGTGAACCTCACAGCTGAGCGGCATGACCTGGAACGAGAGGTATCGCAAGTCGACCAGCTCCAGAAGGTGTTCGAGCTGGCGACGCCACACCATTGTGCCCCCGATCCGGCGACGGAGGGTGGCCTCTTCCTGGACAAGGCTGAGCGCGGGAGGCGGATCGCGATCGAAGAGCGACTTCCTGGCGAGCCTCGCGGCGACGAACCGCTCCACCTCCTCCTTCGAATAGGCCGGCTGTCGCATCTCGAACAGGGTCCGTCCGTACTCCTCCGTCTGCAATAAGCCATGGATGCCGTGGATGCGATAAGCCCCGATCTCGATCGCCCCGGCCTCCAGCTTCGCCAGCTGGCGGACCTTCTTGGGGTAGCGGACCCCAGCCAGGTCCTCCCGCATGGCACGGATCAGGCCGCCCGCCTTCAACGCCTCGTCCACCGCCACCAGATACTCCGGCTTGGCGATCCGCTTGCCCGCCTCGACCTTGTAGACGAGGTCCTCGCCGTACCCGATCCGCGAGGCCAGTTCCGCGACCTTTACCCCCAACGCCTCCCGCCGCGCCCGCATCTGGCGGCCGAGCGCGGCGACCACGGCCGCGCCCTGCTCGTCCTCCGGGTCCACGGACCAGCTGTGCTCTTCCAGGCTCATACGCCCTCCCGTACCCGGCAGGCCCCGTCAGACAGTCCGGACATAGTTGGACAGCCCTCGGACAGGAGGCCTCCGCGACTTCTCAGCGTACGCACGGACGGACACTCTGTGTGACGTGAATACTCAACTCCACTTCGCCGTGCAGCTTTCCGCCACCCCCCGGGCGGCCCGTCTGGCCAGGCTGCTCACGGTCGAGCAACTCCGCTCATGGGGACTTCTGTTCGATGACGCGGCGCAGGTCGTCTCGGAGCTCTGCGCGAACGCCGTCACCCACGGCAAGGTTCCCGGCCGGGACTTCCATCTCGCACTCAGCGTCACCGGGGCCGGGCGGGTCCGGATCGAGGTTTCGGACACCCGGGCCGACAAGCTCCCGGGCGAGCCGCGCTACGGACTGATGATCGTGGACGCCCTCTCCGACCGCTGGGGGAGCGCCTGCGGGCCCGCTCCGAGGAAGTCCGTATGGGCCGAACTGATGTGCTGAATCGCAGGTGCGGGCCCTGCTTCGCCGGATCGCGGGCCCACGCGATCCGGCGGGACGCGATCTTTCCTTTCAGGAGAAAGAACCGGGGGAAAGAACCCCACCCTCCCCTACCAGCCTTCCCCGGCGGCCCCGTCACCCACACGGGTGACATGCCCGAACTGGGCTGGAAATGCGGGGGCTTGGCTGGCATATGCTCGCCCCGACAACCCCAGACATGAGACGGCCCCCGCCGGGACGGCAATCCCGAACGAGGGCCTGACCAACGAGGAAGCGAAACCTTCCCAATGGCTTCTGAGCACTTTAACGCGCGCACGGTTTTCCCGTCCGGCATTCGGCACGCCAACGTGCCGCAGACGTCGCACTTCACGGTGATCGGGAACCACCTCACCCAGCACGAGACGCTCTCGCTGGCCGCGATCGGGCTCGCCTCCCACATCCAGTCGCTGCCCACCGGAACCCGGATCGGCATCAAGCTGCTGGCAGATCGCTTCCCCGAGGGCGAGGTTCGGATCGCGGAAGCGCTGCGGGAGCTGGAGGGGGCGGGTTACCTGAGCCGGAAGCGGGAGAAGCTGCCGAGCGGGCAGATCATCACCCGAACGGTGTCCTACAACCAGCCGGGAGCCGTCGCCCCGGTACCGGACCCGGAGGACCCCCCGCCCCCGCCCGCCCGGCCGCGCCGACCCAAGCTCGCCGAGGCACCTGCACCGGCACCTGCACCTGCACCTGCACCGACCCCGCCACCCGCGGCCCCCGTCCCCGCGCCCCCGGCGGTACTCCCTCGGGCCGCGGCCCCGGCTCCGCCGCTCCCCGCGCCCCGCGGCGACGCACACCCCGCCCGCCGCGCGGCCGCCGTCGCCCTGCTCGCGGGACTCCGCCGGGTGAACCACCGTCTGCTGCTCGGCGAACGGGACATCCACCGCCTCGCGGGCGGGGTCGAGGCCTGGCTGGAACGCGGGGCCTCCCCGGACGCGGTGACCGCCGCGCTCACCCATGACCTCCCCGTCCCCACCCTCAACCCGGCCGGCCTGATCGCCTACCGCCTCGCGGCCCAGCTGCCGCCGATCCTGGGGCCGGTCCACCGGAGTCCCGCCTTCGTGCGGCCGGACCCGGTCCAGAACTGCCAGGCCTGCGACCGCGGCTTCCACGGCCCGACCCCCGGCAGATGCAAGTTCTGCGTCGAACAGGGCCGCCCCGCCGCCTAGGCCCGGGGTTCTTCCCGGGTGCACCGTGTATCCCGTCGGTCTAACGTGGAACTTGGCCGCTGGATTTCTGGGCATCGGGTGCAGGAGAACGATATGAGCACTCAAGAGCAGGGCGGCGCACAGGGCGGCGTCAAAGAGCCGACCGTGGACATGAAGATCGAGGTCCACATCATCCCCGTCGCTGACGTCGACGGTGCCCTGCGCTTCTACCAGAGCCTGGGATGGCGGCTCGATGCGGACTTCGAGGCCGGCCCGGAGTTCCGGATCGTTCAGCTGACGCCGCCTGGGTCGGAATGCTCGATCATCTTCGGCCGCGGGGTCGTCTCCGCGGCGCCTGGATCCGCAGAGGCCTACCTCGTGGTCTCCGACCTCGACAAAGCCCGCGCCGACCTCGCCGGCCGCGGTGTCCAGGTAAGCGAGATCTTCCACAAGGTCTACGAAACCGGCGCTGAAGTACGGGTCGACGGCCGCGATCCAGAGGGCCGCAGTTACGCCTCCTACGCCTCGTTCAGCGACCCGGACGGAAACGGGTGGGTACTGCAAGAGGTGCGGGAGCGACTGCCCGGACGGTGACGACTCAGGAGGCTTTCGCCGTGGACGTAGCCGCGTTGACAGAACTTCTGCGCGAGACGGAGGAGCACCACGGCCCGTACGAGGCATCCGCCCCCGAGCACCACTGGTGGGACTGGTACGCCGCGTACATGGTCGCCCGCGAGAACGGCCGGACACCCGATGAGGCGTCCGACGACGCCGCGCGCCACATGGAAGCACTCTTGCAATAGTGGCCGCGAGGAACACTCCGCTTCAGCCCGCGAATCCCGGGACCACCAGCCCGGATTCGTACGCGATCACCACCGCGTGGGTCCGGTTCTGCGCGCCGAGCTTGGTCAGCACGTTCCCGACGTGCGTCTTCACCGTCTCTTGGCTCACCGTGAGCACCTCCGCGATCTCCGGGTTGGACAGGCCGGTGGCCATCAGCCGCAGCACCTCCTCCTCCCGCCCCGTCAGCGCCGCCTTCGGCAACGCCTCGGCGGAGCCCAGCGGTCGGGCGGTGACCATCCGGCCGAGTGCCGCCGGGAAGAGGATCGCGTCCCCCGCGGCGACCACGCGCACCGCCTCCGCGATCTGCCGGACCGGCAGCCGCTTGAGGACGAAGCCGCTGGCTCCCGCGCTGAGCGCGGCGGTGACGTAGTCGTCGTTCTCGAAGGTGGTGATCACCACGACCCTCGGCGGTTCGGTCGCCTCTGCGAGCAACTGCCGCGTGGCTTCGATTCCGTTGCGGCGCGGCATCCGTACGTCCATGAGGACCACGTCCGGCCGCAGCCGCAACGCCTGTTCGACCGCCTCGACCCCGTCGGCGGCCACCCCGAGCACCGCGATCCCCGGCTGCAGGGCGAGCAGGGTGCGCAGACCGCTGCGGGTCACCTCGTCGTCGTCCGCGATCAGGAGGGTGACGGGGGAGGGGGCGGCGGTGTCGGGGGCGGTGTCGGCCGGGGCGGCGGCCGTCTCCTCGGAGCCGGTCATGCCTACACCCATACCGGCAGCCGGACCACCAGCTGCCAGTGCTGCGACCCGTGCGGGCCGGCCTCGAACTCACCGTGCAGCAGCCGCACGCGCTCGGCCAGGCCGGGCAGGCCGTGCCCGGACGTCGGGAAGGGACGCGGACCGCTGTTCGCTTCCGCCCCGGTCCTGTTGAGCACACCGAGCTCAAGGCCGTCCGGTCCGGCCGCCACCCGGACCTCGATCGGCCCGCCCGCCCCGTGCCGCAACGCGTTCGTCAGCCCCTCCTGGAGGATCCGGTACGCCGCCCGGGAGAGAGTCCCGTGCACCTGCGCCCACTCGCCCGACAGCTCCTGCTCCACCACCGTGCCCGTGTGCCGCAGCCGGTCGAGGAGTTCGGGCAGGTCGGCCAGGGTCCGGGTCGGGGCCGTCTCCGCCCGCTGTTCGCGCAGTACGCCCAGGACGTAGTCCAAGTCCTCCAGCGCGGCCCGCGCCGAGTCCTCGATGCTGCGCAGGGCGGCCCGTGCCGCCGCCGGGTCGGCGGAGAGCACCTCGCCCGCCACCGCCGCCTGGATCGTGGTCGCCGTCAGGGTGTGGCCGATCGAGTCGTGCAACTCGTGGGCCAGCCGGTTGCGTTCGGCCAGTTTCTGCTCCCGCTCGGCCGCCAGCGCGAGGTGCTCGTTCGGTGAGGGCCCCAACAGCTTCGGAGCCAGCCACCGCAGAGCGCTCGTCACCACCGCGCACACCGCCGCCGCAAGCAGCAGGCAGCAGAGCGCCACCACCCAGTTCTGCGGGCCGCCGTCCGCCCGCACCGTCCAGCCGAACAGACTCAGGCCCGCCTCGGCCCGCAACCAATTCCCCGGCAGGGTCAGGCCCGCGAGGACCAGCACGCCGCTGACCAGCGCTCCCGCCCACCCCAGGGCCACGTGCAGCAGCAGCCAGAGAGGCGTCCGCAGGCGGTCGGCGCCGAAGGACACCGGCACGGGGTCCGGCAGCGGCACCTTCAGCAGTTGACGGGCGAACGCGATCAGCGCGCGTCGAGCGGTGCGGGCCAGCCCGACCGCGCCGATCAGTGCCGCCCAGACCAGGAGTACGAGGACGGCTTTCAACCCGTACGGAGCGGACGGCCACGCCAGCGTCGGCAGAAGCGCGAAAGGCAACAGCGTCAGGCTCGCCAGTGCGCCGCAATAGGCGAAAAGCATGCCCGAATAAGTGGAGCCGCGAAAGAGCGGCCCGATTCCCCTGATCATAGTCAGCCAGTATGACCAGGCGGTTCGCCGGGGTGCCTCCCCCGATCGGGGGAGGCATTTCTCCCGCCTTTCCGCGATGCGCGGCCATGTCCCGGACAGCCAGGATCGAACCCTGAGCAGTTGACCGGAGGACGCCCGATGAACACGCGGGGCGGACACATGCAGGGCAGAGAAATACAGGGAAGAGAAATGACGCCGAACCGCACGGTATCCACGACTTCGACGTGGGCCGCCGAGACCGCCCCGTACTCCACCTCCACCCGCCCCCGGGCATCGGGCGGTGCGAACGGACCGGCAGGAGCCGCCATGGCGCTGGGCGTGATCGGCCTGAGCACCTCGATCGTCTTCATCGGCGGCCTGTTCGGCGTCCTCGGCCTGATCCTGGGCTCCGTCGCCCTGAAGAAGAGCGGACGGACCGGAACCGGCCGGACCAAGGCCGTCACCGGCGTGGTCACGTCGGTCCTCGCGATCGTCGTGGCCGTCCTGGCCGGCTTCTTCTTCGTCTGGTACGCCAACCAGACACAGGAGTGCTACCGGCTCGACAGCTTCCGGCAGTACACGGAGTGCGTCCACCGGCAACTGGCCGGAAACTGACCGGCAGTTCACTGCCTGTCGGTCAGGGTGTGTTCCAGCTGACGATCACGTAGCCGGACTCGCCTTCCGTACCGGCCTTGCCCTGCGTGCCGGGGCCTCCGGTGCCGCCGCCCTTGGCGGCGACTCCGGGGTAGCCGGCCCGCTTGCCGTTTCCTCCGGGACCGGCCTTGCCTCCAGTGCCACCGCTGCCGCCCTTACCGCCACTGCCGTGCACGGTGAACTCCGGTTTGCCGCCGGGGCCGATGTTGCCGCCGCCCGATCCGGCGTCGCCGCCGAGGCCCTCGATCTGGCCGGTGGTGCCTCCTCCGGCCTTCCCCTTGTTGCCGGCCTTGCCGTTGCCGCCGACGTCGCCCGGCGCGCCGTCGGCGACTGTGGTGCATTCACCGCCCGGGTACTCGTAGTCGGCGGCCTTCCCGCCCGCGCCGCCCGCGCCTCCCTGGCCGCCCTTGCCGCCGTCGCCGCCGCCACCCGGCTGCGTGCCGGTCGCGTCCCCGCCGCCATGGCCGCCGGTCCACAGCGTGTCGTTGCCGCCGCCGTCGCCCGGCTTGCCGGAGTTCGCGGTGCCAAGGGGAATCCGGTCCCCATTCGGGACGGGAATGAGTGCTACCTCGCTGGGCGCACCTTCCGTGCCGGGCTTGGCCTTCCAGGCCCACCCTCCGCCGCTTCCGGCAGCTCCTGCCTTGCCGCCGGCCCCGCCCTTGCCGATCTCGCCCGGGTCTCCGGGCCCGCCCGGCCACCCGACCTTGATGGCGAAGGAGGCGTTCGGGGGCACCTGCGTAAGGTCGATGGAGCACTGGAGGAACGCGCCGTTGCCGCCCGCGCCTCCGCCGCCTCCGCCTCCGCCGACACCGGCCCCGCCGCCGCCTGCGCCGCCGAGGCTCGCGGACGGCGTCCCGCCGCCTCCGCCACCGCCCCCTCCGGCGCCGCTCTGGCCGCCGCCTCCGCCCGCGCCTCCGCCCCAGAAGCTGAAGGTCAACTCGGTGACTCCGGAGGGCGGGTTGAAGCGGAACTCACCCGGCTGGGAGAAGATCGCCTGACCTTCCGCCGCCGCATAGCTGGGCGCGGGGCTCGCCAGTCCCAGTGCGCCGATCAGCCCGGCGGCACCGGCGGCCGCGATCGCGGCCCTCGCATACGTGCGCCTGGCTCTGGTTGGGGGCAGGGGCTGGATCGTGGGCACAAAGGCCTCCTTCACACGGCGTGATCGCTTGCCCTGTATCTACAGGTCGTTGTCGAGCGATCGCCGGATTTGGAGACCTTGTACGGCTTTCGGCCGAATCTTCGATGACTGGAGAATGGATTCTCCGACTGCGCTGTGGCTCCGGCGCGTACGAACGACGGCATGTCGGCCGCCGCGCGCCGATCACCCACGTATCAGGGGACCGGTTCTCCGTCATGCGAGCCGCCCATGCAGGTCCACAAACTGGTGGCGGAGTCGTACTGCACGGTCCCGCCACCGGTCATACACGTCTGTGCATCGACACTTGGTACGGCAGCAGCCTGTGCAACAGGACTCATGGCGCCAAGGGCGGCCAGCATCACGGCGGCGATGAACCCGAGAAGTCGTGTACGCATGGGAAGCTCCTGTAGGGAAGAGCGACACCTCACAACCAGCTTCGCCCCGCACGGCCAAGTGCGCACCCTGGTACTCCGATCGGGTGACAGGCGTACGCCGCCGTCGCAAGGAAGACACTCGCACGGCGGGCCCTCCAGGGGCGTTCTCCTCGCGCAAGCCGCAGGCTGGTGTCATGGCGAACACGCCCGTGGTAACCGTAGGGGCACCAGACGACCTCGGCTTGCGGCGGGTCGTGATCAACGACAAGACCGCAGGCAAGGTGCGGTCCCCCGGGGAGCTGCAGAGACTCCTGCGTCACGCTGGTATTGCGTTCGGGCACGACATCCATTGGCTTGGTGGGGACAGCACTGTCTGGCCGGATCGCCCGTGGCGGCGACGCACCATCGGCACCCTCATGGCCGTCGGCCTCCTGACGACCTGCCTCATGCTCGTCAAGATCGGGATAGCGGACATTCTCAATGCCCTCACCTATGCCGGGCGCCTCGCAGGAGCCACTTTCCTCTTCTTGGCCCTGGTCGAAATGATTGCCGCAGTAGCCACCCTCGATCATTGGCGCAAGCGGCAAATAAAACACTCGGGCATAGCCGTCCTGCTCGGAGCCTCAATCGCCCTCGGCTTCAGCTTCATGATGCTCATAGTGCAGATCGGCAGCCGAGTGTACACCCGCTACTTTCCGCTGTGGATCATCCTCACGGTCTGGTCTGTATGGGCTCTTTGGATACTGGTCCGCGGTCGGGCATGGAAGGGCATTCGGAATCCGAAGCGAATCGCGATCGGGGCACTCGTCTCCGCCTTCCTCGCCATCACCAACTTGGCATATTCGCAAGTCTATGTGCCCTATGTGACATCTCCACTGATACAGACTGCGGCTGAATTCAGAGCACCAAGCCTGAACAGGGAAGGTACGAGTATGTACCTCCCGGTACATCTGACGGTAAAGAACTCTGGTCAGGTCCCCGTCTACATCCTCGGCAGTATCTACTGGATCCACGGCAGGTCCGCGAAGAATTTGAAATACAAGTTGATCTCCTCCGGCGAGTTCGTCGCGCCGCCAGGGCGGACGTTGAACCCAGGAGAAGAACTTGCGCGGGACGAGGTCGTCGTGATCAAGAATCCTGACAAGCCCAGCGATGTTGACGCAGTCAAGGCCCAGGCCGAGGTGTACGTGGTCAGGAAAGACAGAATGAAATTGATGGCTGATTACGAACGCTCCAAGAAGGAGGCTGGGAATCTCCGCAAAGAACACAAAGACGATGACCCCGAGGGACCCAGCGGCGAATATCGCAGATATCAATCCGAGATATCGAACAGCGACGAGATTCTCAATGTGATGCGCGGGCGGCAGCGCATCACATTGTGGTGGGTGCCCAATGGCAGCTGGCCATACATTTACGCGGATGTGGCACCCCCGGGCGAAAGGAGGCCCTTTGACCCCAATAACCCGGCCGCGAACAAAGAAGACAGGCAACGGTACGGTCTCGAAAAGGTGACTGGATCAATGGCGCAGACACCCTACGGGGAACTCCTGAAGAAGGCCCGGGCCCAGCCCGCCACCGAGTGACTCGGCTCAACCCGCGCAGAAGGGCGCCCGCCGCCCGGCAGGCGCCCCGCGCCACGGATGCGGCTACGGCTACGCGTTCGACAACTTCGGCATCTCGCCGACCGTCTTCGTCATGTCGATCACCGCGAACGCCGCGCCCTGCGGGTCGGTCACCGCCGCGAACCGCCCGAACGGGCTGTCCATCGGGCCGAAGTGGAGCTTGCCGCCGTGCGCTTGGGTCTTGCGGACCGCCTCGTCGCAGTCCGGGACCGCGAAGTAGACCTGGATGTACGAGGGGATCTCGGGCGGGAAGTCGTCGTTCATCTTCATCCGGCCGAGCACCGGGTTCTCGGGGCCGCCCACGTGGAAGATCTTGAAGTCCATCCCGGCCATCTCGGGGTCGTCGCCGGGCTCCATCTTCTGGACGCCGTACGGGAAGACCTTCGGCAGGAACGCGTCCGCCTTGCCCGGCTCACGGGTGAAGACCTCCGCCCAGGCGTACGAGCCCGGCTCGCCCATCTTCTCGAAGCCCTTGTGCTCATCCGGCTGCCAGACGCCGAAGACCGCGCCGCTCGGCTCCTTCGCGATCAGCATGGTGCCGAAGGTGCCGACCTGCATCGGTTCCATGATCAGCTCGCCGCCGGCCGCCTTGATCTTCTCGGCGGTGGCCGCCGCGTCGGGCGAGGCGAAGTACAGACACCACTGCGACGGCGCCTCCCCGCCCGGCATCGGCGGAACGACGGCGGCGACCGCCTTGCCGCCGGAATAGGCCTGCGTGTAGTTGCCGAACTCGCTGGACGCCTCGCCGAAGGTCCAGCCCAGCACGTCGGCGTAGAAGGCCTTGGCACCCTCCACGTCGGCGAACATCGCGTCCGCCCAGCACGGGGCGCCTTCCTTAAACTCACTCATGGTCGATCGACTCCTGTGTCGTGTACGACGGCGTACCCGACACACGCTAGGGGGGCGGTGCGCCGCCCGCGCGCGGAGCGCGCCGACAGGGGACGCTGGAGCCATGGACAAGGACATCACGATGCGGCTGGCGCAGCAGCCGGAGGCCGACGCGCTGCTGGCCAGGAGCCCGCTCGCGGCCCTCGTCGGCATGCTGCTCGACCAGCAGGTCCCGATGGAGTGGGCGTTCTCGGGGCCGTACACCATCGCCCAGCGGCTCGGGGCGGACGATCTGGACGCGCAAGCGATCGCCGCGTACGACCCGGAGGCCTTCGCGGCGCTGCTCTCGCGGAAGCCGGCCGTGCACCGCTATCCCGGGTCGATGGCGCAGCGGATCCAGCAGCTGTGCGCGTACCTGGTGGAGCACTACGACGGGGACGCGGAGGCGATCTGGAGGGACGCGGGGACCGGCGAGGAGCTGCTGAAGCGGCTCAAGGAGCTGCCCGGCTACGGGGAGCAGAAGGCGCAGATCTTCCTGGCCATGCTGGGCAAGCGGTTCGGCGTCCGCCCGGAGGGCTGGCGGGAGGCCGCCGGGGGCTACGGCCTGGCGAACGTGTACCGCTCGGCCGCCGACATCACGGGCCCGGAATCGCTGGCCAAGGTACGGGCGTACAAGCAGGAGCAGAAGGCCGCCGCCAAGGCGAAGAAGCCGCCGGTCTGACGTACGGCGAAGCCGAGTTGACGGACCGTCTGACCGCCCCCGGGGATTGTCAGTGGTGCCGCCTAGCATCGTGAATATGACCGAGAACCTGACCCGCGCAGTCACCGCCGAAGCCATTTCCGACGGCCCCGGCAGCCTCATCACCCTGCTCACCGATACCCCCGAACTCACCTGCAACACAGCCAGCTTCGAGGTCGGCGCAGCCGGCGCCCCGGTGCACTTCCACACCAAGGCGACCGAGTTCTTCCACGTCACGGACGGGGAGCTCGATGTGCTCATCGGGGACGAGATACACACCCTGTCCAAGGGCGACTTCATCACCGTCCCGCCCGGCGTGAAGCACGCCTTCGCGCCGGCGGCGGGCCGGACCGCCGAGGTGTTCGTCGGGTTCACCCCGGGCATGGCCCGCTTCGACTACTACCGGCTCCTCGGCCGGGTCCGGGCCGGCGAGGCCACGGTGCAGGACATCATCGACAGCCAGCCCGCCTACGACAACCACTACGCGGAGAGCGAGGCCTGGGCCGGGCGCGCGCGCAGCGCCGACGCGTAGACGAGGTCCTCGGCGAGCCGCCGGAGTTCCTCCGACAGCAGCTCGGCGGTGCTGCGGATCTTCAGCGCCACGGTGCGGTCGGGGGCGCCCGGCAGGATCAGCGTGGCCAGGGTTCCGTTCGGGCGGTCCACCCGGATCTCCCCGGCCGTGGTGTCGAGGCGGACGCCGGTGATGACCGGGCCGTCGGTGGGCACCCGGGTCACCGGCGCCTGGAGCCGGTCGCTCAGCCAGCGCGCCAGCAGCTCGGCGCTCGGGTTGTCGGCCTCGCTCTCCACCGCGCCGCCCGTCACCGGGACCGGCTTCTGGTCGAGCGCGGCGGCCAGCAGTGCCCGCCAGGGGGTCAGGCGGGTCCAGGCGAGGTCGGTGTCCCCGGGGGCGTAGGAGGCGGCCCGCGCCTCCAGCGCGGCGATCGGGTCCGCCGAGGCGTCGGCGTCCGTGATCCGGCGCTGCGCCAGCGCGCCCAGCGGGTCCTGGGCCGGGGCGGCGGGGGCGTCGGCCGGCCACCAGGCCACCACCGGCGCGTCCGGCACCAGCAGCGGCAGGACCACGGAGCCCGGGTGCTCGGTGAGCTCCCCGTACAGGCGCAGCATCACGATCTCCCCGGACCCGGCGTCCGAGCCGATCCGCAGGTCGGCGTCCAGCCGGGTCTGCCGGAGCTTGTGCGGGCCGCGCGAGGTCCGCTTGATCACCACGATGATCCGGCACGGGTGCTCGTGGGAGGCCTCGGAGGCCGCGCGGACGGAGTCGTACGCGTTCTCCTCGTCGGTGGCGATGACCAGTGTCAGCACCAGGCCCATGGTGGGGCTGCCGACGGCCCTGCGGGCTTCGAGCAGGGCCCGGTCGATCTTGCTGGACGTGGTATCGGTGAGTTCGGTCCGCATACCCCGAGTCTCTCAGCGACCCCCGCCCCGCGCGCACCCGGTTGGTCAATCTCCGTCACCCCAACGGGCCCCCACACCCTCCACGCCCTGGCCCGCCCCCCGGCCGGGCCGCCGGGGCAGACCCGGGGCAGCCCGGGGGGCCCGCGCGGGGGCCGGGCGGGCAGGGCCCCGGGGGTTCCGGGGCCCGGGGATTCCGGGGCCCGGGGATTCCGGGGCCCGGGCCCCGGCAGGTCCCCGGCGCCCCCCGGGGGGGTCGCCCGGGGGGCGCCCGGCGGGGGTCGCCCGGATCCGGGCAGGTGCGGCGAACCCGGGGAGTAGGGCGGCCCCCGGGGGTTCCGTGCCACCTGCGGAGCTATCGGCGGCGTTTGGCCGTGCCGAAGATTGAGCGGGAGATCTCCCGGCCCAGCTGTGTCCCGATCGAGCGGGTCAGGGAGCGGAAGAGTCCGCTCCCCACCACCTGTTCGGCCAGCGAGGGTTCCGGCTTCGGCGGCGCGCCCCGGGCGGTCTTCCGCTCCGCCCCCGCCTGTTTCTCCGCCTCCGCCGAGGCCGCCGCGGCCGCCTCGGCCTCGGCCTCGGCCTCGGCGGCCGCCTGCTCGGCGCTGATCTTCTCGTACGCCGACTCCCGGTCGATCGGCTCGGCGTACCGCGCGTGGAGGGGGGAGGACGTCACGGCCCGCTCCAGGGCCGTCGCCTCGATCGGTCCCATCAGCGACCGCGGGGCCCGCAGCCGGGTCGCCGCCACCGGGGTCGGGGCGCCCTTCTCGCTGAGCACCGTGATCACCGCCTCGCCCGTGCCCAGCTGGGTCAGCAGCTCCTCCAGGTCGTACGGGGAGTTCGGGAAGGTCTTCACGGTGGCCTTGAGCGCCTTGGCGTCGTCCGGGGTGAAGGCGCGCAGCGCGTGCTGCACCCGGTTGCCGAGCTGGGCCAGCACGTCGGCGGGTACGTCCTTCGGGGTCTGGGTCACCAGGAACACGCCGATGCCCTTCGAGCGGATCAGCCGCACGGTCCGGGTGAGGGACTCCAGGAAGGCCTTGGAGGCGCCGTTGAACAGCAGGTGCGCCTCGTCGAAGAAGAAGACCAGCTTGGGCTGTTCCAGGTCGCCGACCTCCGGCAGGTCCGTGTAGAGATCGGCCAGCAGCCACATCAGGAACGTGGAGAACAGCTGCGGCTTGTCCTGGACCGCCGGGAGTTCCAGTACGGAGACCAGCCCGCGCCCGTCCGGGGCCGTCCGCAGGAAGTCGGCGGTGTCGAACTCGGGCTCCCCGAAGAACTCCCCGGCGCCCTGCTGTTCGAAGGCGGTCAGTGCCCGCAGGATCACCCCGGCCGTCGCCGTGGACAGCCCGCCGATGCCCTTGAGCTCGGCCTTCCCCTGGTCGGAGACGAGGAAGGCGACGACCGCCCGCAGGTCCTTGAGGTCGATCAGCTCCAGGCCCTTGGCATCGGCGTAGTGGAAGATCAGGCCGAGCGACTGCTCCTGCGTCCGGTTGAGCTGGAGCACCTTCGACATCAGCACCGGGCCGAAGCCCGTGACGGTGGCCCGCACCGGAATGCCGGAGCCGATCCCGCCCAGTGCGTAGAACTCGCTGGGACAGCCGGTGGCTTCCCAGGTCTGGCCCACCTCCCCGGCCCGCGCCGTGACCCTCTCGTTCGCCACACCCGGCGCCGAGATCCCGGACACGTCGCCCTTGATGTCCGCGAGGAAGACGGGGACGCCGGCCGCCGACAGCTGCTCGGCGATGAGCTGGAGCGTCTTGGTCTTGCCGGTGCCGGTGGCGCCCGCGACGAGGCCGTGCCGGTTGAGCATCGACAGCGGAATCCGGATCTGCCGGTCGGGCAGGCAGGCGCCGTCCCAGAGCAGGGCGCCCAGTTCGAGGGCGGGTCCGGTGAAGGCGTACCCGGCGGCGATCTGATCGGCCGGGGACGCGGGGTCGCTGCTCTCGCTCATGATCACTCCCGAATTAGGGCTGATTGCCACTTTTGCACCCTGAATGCGAGGCTGCGCCCGCAGGCACCGGCCCGGTAGGCTTTCCGTGTGATCTTCAAGCGCATCGGAAGCGGGCGGCCGTACCCCGACCACGGCAGGGAAACCACCCGGCAGTGGGCGGATGTCGCCCCGCGCCCGGTCCGGCTCGACCAGCTCGTGACGACCAAGGGCCAGCTCGACCTCGAAACGCTGCTCGCCGAGGACTCCACCTTCTACGGCGACCTCTTCGCGCATGTCGTGAAGTGGCAGGGCGACCTCTACCTGGAGGACGGGCTGCACCGCGCCGTGCGCGCGGCCCTGCAACAGCGCCAGGTGCTGCACGCACGCGTCCTTGAGATGGACTGATTGCGCCTTTCGGGTCTGCCTTACCCGATCAACAGATCATTTAGTAGGCATCGTTCCGGTACCGCACTACGCTGCGCCCATGAGCATGCTCACTCCCCCCGGCATGGGCGGAAAGTACCGCGTAACGGGAGCCGCCTACCCCCGCATGAGCCGTCCGCGGCGACGCCGTCGGATCGTGTTCGCCCTGCTCGGATCGGTCCTCGCGCTCGCCCTGCTCGGCTACGGGGCTCTGCAGCTCATCGACGTGTTCCGCGGCGACACCGCCAAGCGGAACACGGCCGCTGGCACCAAGGACTGTCCGACCACCGCGCCCAAGGCCGGCCCGGCCGCGTCGCCCAAACCGGCTGTCGTACTGCCCCCGCCCGGCGAGATCAAGGTCAACGTCTACAACGCGACCCCGCGCGCGGGCCTGGCCAAGGCCGTCGGCGACGAACTGCGCAAACGCGGCTTCGTCGTGGTCGACGTGGGCAACGCCCCCGCCGACTTCGACAAGAAGGTGCCCGGCACCGGAATACTGCTGGGCTCCCCGACGACCGACAAGGCGGCCTATTCCGTCCTCGGAACCCAGCTCGCCGGGGCCACCCAGCAGACCGACACCCGCGAGACCGAGGAGATCGACCTGATCCTCGGCGACGCCTTCAAGGAGCTCAGTACCAAGGAGGACGCGGACAAGGCGCTGGCCGTACTGGCCAACCCCGCGCCCGTGCCCGCGCCCACCAAGAAGTGCTGATCCGACTCGCGTGAGTCGCGCGTCCTACTCGGCCTACTCGGCCTACTCGGCCGAGCCGTACATCGCGCGTCCTACTCGGCCGAGCCGTACATGCGGTCGCCCGCGTCGCCCAGGCCCGGCACGATGTAGCCCTGCTCGTTGAGCCGCTCGTCCACGGCGGCCGTCACCACCGTCACCGGCGTACCCGCGAGCTCGCGCTCCATGACCTCGACGCCCTCGGGCGCGGCCAGCAGCACCACGGCCGTGACGTCGTCGGCGCCGCGCTTGATGAGCTCGCGGATCGCCGCGACGAGGGTGCCGCCGGTCGCGAGCATCGGGTCGACCACGTACACCTGGCGCCCGGAGAGGTCCTCCGGCATGCGCGTGGCGTACGTGGAGGCCTCCAGGGTCTCCTCGTTGCGGACCATGCCGAGGAAGCCCACCTCGGCGGTCGGCAGCAGGCGCACCATGCCGTCCAGCATGCCGAGGCCGGCGCGCAGGATCGGGACGACGAGCGGGCGCGGGTGCGACAGCTTCACGCCGGTGGTCGGGCCGACCGGGGTGTCGATGTCGGCCTGCTCGGTGCGCACGTCGCGGGTGGCCTCGTAGGCGAGCAGGGTCACCAGCTCGTCGGCGAGCCGCCGGAAGGTGGCGGAGTCGGTGCGCTTGTCGCGCAGTGTGGTCAGTTTGTGCGCCACCAAGGGGTGATCGACGACCTGCAAACGCACAACATCCTCCAAGACTCAAGCTTCGGGTTTTCGACCTGCGACCTGCGCAAACGGCCGCAACACGCGACCCACGCCCAAAAGGCTACGCGGTGAGCGGACCCGAAGCGTCCGCGCGGGTGTACGACGGCCCGACTGCCTGGGATGCGGGCTGGGGTGCGAGCTGGGGTGCGAGCTCGGACACGGGCTGGGACGCGGGCTGGGATGCGGGCTGCCCGGGATGCGCCCGGCCGCGATGCCCCGCACCCTTGACGGGTGAGCAACGCAGTGACGGGCAACGGAATGGTGATCGCGGCCGTCGACGGATCCGAGCACAGCCTCAGGGCCCTGGAGTGGGCCCGGGCCGCGGCGATCCGGCACGACACGGGGCTGATGGTCGCCCATGTGCTGCCCGACCACTCCCAGTTGTACGCCGGCCGGCGCGCCGCCCTCGACGCCGCCTCCGAGCGGACGAAATTCGTCGATCCGGTGACCGAGCAGCTACGGACCCTCCTCGCGCGGGCCCCCGAGCTGCCGGCGGAGGTGCGGTACGAGTCCCTGGAGGGCTCCGTTCCCGAGGCGCTCCGGGTGATCGGCTCGGGCGCCCGGATGCTGGTGATGGGGTCCCGGGGGCGCGGCGGGTTCGCCACGCTGCTGCTCGGCTCGAACAGCCGGGCCGTGGCCACGACGGCGCCGTGCCCGGTGGTGGTGGTCCCGCACGAGGCGCGGAGTGCGGCCGCCTCCGAGGAGGCATCGGCCGGCCGGGTGGTGCTCGGACTGCACGCGGCGGAGACGGCCGACGACGTGGTGGCCTTCGCCTTCGCGGAAGCGGCCGCGCGGGGGACCGCTGTCCAGGTGGTCTCGGCGTACGCCGTGCCGCCCTCGCCGGTCGCGCTGATCGACTCGCCCTTCGCGGTGATCACGCCCGAGGGGCTGGCGGACGGCGTGGAGGCGGTGCCGGCCGAGACGGAGATGCTGCGGGCCCAGACGGAGCGGCTGGACCCGTTCCGGGCCCGGTACCCGGACGTGCCGGTCGAGCAGGCCGCGGTGCCGGGGGACGCGGCGGGGCGGCTGGTGGACGCCTCGCGGTCGGCGGCCCTGGTCGTGGTGGGGCGCCACCACCCGCGCGTCCGGTCGCTGCTGATCGGGTCGGTGGCGAACGCGGTGCTCCAGCACGCGCACGGCCCGGTGGCCGTCGTCCCGACACTCAAGGACGACGGCACGTGACCGTCTGCCCCGTCTCACCTGTCCCACCTGTCTGACCTGCGCTTGAGTGGCATCAATCCGGCCATCGGGGGGAAGGTGGGGTGCGGGGGGACTGCTTCGCGCCGGCGGAGGAGGACGACCGGACCAGCCCGGGGTGGTGGCCGATGCCCGACGTGCAGCCGACGGACGAGAGCGACGAGTACGACGCGCCGGAAACCCCGGCGCAGCGCAGAGCGCGACGCGCGCAGTTCCTGCGCGACCTGATGGAGGCCCGCGAACTGCGCGACCGCGTCCAACCCCGCCGCGCCCGCGCGGCCCGCATGCGCCAACAAATGCGCATGCGCACCTTCCGCTGGTAGCCCACCCCCGAGCCTTCCGCCCCGCCGGCGCGGGGAGCCACCCGGCGGGTGCGACCCGAGACCCGCCTGTCCGCACCCCGGCAGCAGCCGGCGCCCGGGCGCCCCGCCGGCGCGGCTCATGGCCCGGACCGGCCCGCCCCTGGCCGGCCGACCGCTCCGCGCGGGACACCGGGCCCAGGCCCGGTCGCGCCCCCGAGACTGCGCCAGCTGCACCGGGCGGCAGCCGGTGCCCGGGCGCGGGCGTCGGCGGGGCAGTGGGGGTGTCGGCCGGTGGCCGGGTACGCCACACGCAGCAACCGGCACGCCGGGCGGCGAAGCGGATCCGGCGCGGCCGTACCGGCGCCGCGGGACGGCACCCCGAGCTGCCGTCACGCACCCCCCGTACAACCCGCGGAGCGCACGGCACGGCACGACGCAGCGCGGAAGACCTCTCGCAAAGCCGCTGTTTCTGCCACGATGCCGATTGGGCGGGGCATGAACGGCGAGCACGGCGGCCGTTCGACCCCAACCTCCGGCCGGGGGGACCTCCAACCGGCACGCCTATGACCAGTGGGAGAGTCACGGTGTATTTCGCCGCACTGCTCGCGCGCACCGAAGACGGGTGGGAAGCGAGCGACATGGAACTCGACGCTGTCGAGTCTCTGAGTGATCTGATCGATCTCGCCCGGTCCGCCGCTGTCGACGACGACACGGTGGTCGCCCTCATCGAGCAGGAGGACGCCTGGTTCGGCGTCATCCGCGTGGACGGCGAGGAGGACCCGCGGTACTTCGTATCGAACGCCTCCGCGGCCTCCCGCAGCTCCTACGGCTCGATGCTGACCGACGAGCTGCTGGGCAGCGACGAGGAGGACGACGAACTCGACGAGCTGGACCTGGACGGCACCGAGGACGGCGAGGAAGACGCGATCGCCGCTTTCACGGACGAGGACGACGACGCGGACGAGGAGGGCGGGACCGGCGCGGAGCCGGTGCCGGCCGGTCCGCTCGGTGATCCCCGGCTGCTGGACGACCTCGGGGTGAGCCACAAACAACTGATGACCCTCGACGGGGACCCCCTCACGGAGATCGCCGACTCGCTCGGCGCCACCGAGGTGCTGGAGGCCGTCCGCTAGTGACCGACCCGCACGCGACCTCTCCGCACCACTCCGATCCCGATCCCGATGCCGATGCCGATCCCGTCCGGGACCCCTGGCGGCCCTCCATGCGCCTGGCGCTCCAGGAGGCCGCCCGGGCGGTACCGGCCGGCGATGTGCCGGTCGGTGCCGTCGTGCTCGGCCCGGACGGGGAGCTCCTCGCCACCGGGTACAACGAGCGGGAGGCCACCGGCGATCCCACGGCGCACGCCGAGGTACTGGCGCTGCGCCGGGCGGCCGCCCAGCTCGGGGAATGGCGGCTTCCGGGGTGCACCCTGGTGGTCACCCTGGAGCCGTGCGTGATGTGCGCGGGCGCGCTCGTGCAGTCGCGGGTGGCCCGGCTCGTCTACGGCGCGGGGGACGAGAAGGCGGGCGCGGCGGGGTCGCTGTGGGACCTCGTACGGGACCGCAGGCTCAACCACCGGCCCGAGGTGATCCGCGGGGTGCTGGCGCGGGAGTGCGCCCGGCAGCTGACGGACTTCTTCCGGGAGCGGTGAGGAGGGCCACGCGGTCCCGAGTTGCGAAGCACTCCCCACCTTGGGCTAGGATCTCTCCCGGTAGTGTGTCCGAGTGGCCGAAGGAGCTCGCCTCGAAAGCGAGTATGGGGCAACCCATCGGGGGTTCAAATCCCTCCACTACCGCTCTTGATCGAGAGCCTCGTCCCGCAAGGGCCGGGGCTCTCGGAGTTTTCCGGGCCTCGCGCCGCGCCGAACGGCTTCCGCGGCGCCCCTCCGGGGGACGACCGCGTGACCCGGCCGCCCGCTCGGCCGTTGTCACGGCATGACCAAGACCCAGCGCATGCTCGCCGCCATCGCCCTCGCGGGCGCCGCCGCGGGCCTCGCCGCTCCGGCCGCCTCCGCCGCCCCGATCGCCCCCCTTACCCTTCCGGACCTGCCGACGGCCGCCCCGGGCATGCCGGAGGGGGCCACCCCGCATTCCGTCCAGGACATCGGCGCCAAGCTCAACGACCTGAACCAGCTCAACCAGCTGATGGACCTGCCGAACCAGCTGGCGCCCGTGATCGCCCCCGTACAGCCGCTCACGGACCTGGCCGGCGCCATCCAGTAGAGCGACGGCGCGATCGGTCCGCAACGCGTCGAAATACGCGGCGCATACGCGTCGAAGGCCCCGACCGGGATCGGTCGGGGCCTTCGACGTGGTCGACGCGGTCGACGTGGTCAATCCCGCGCGCCCCGCGCCCCCGGGCGGACCGGGAAAGGACCTGGAGTGCCAGGTCCTTGGTACTTAAAGACCGGGTGAGTGTCCAAACCCGACCGGTTAGACTCACCCGACTTTGCAGTACCGGTTGGGGAGGCCGACACCGCTCGTGGAGACCAAGAAGCTCGTCATGGGCGCGCTCGTCGTGTTCGCACTCTTCGTGATCATCACCCAGCCGGTCAAGGCGGCCGATCTCGTGCTCATCGGCTTCCAGGGCATCTCGGACGCCGCTTCCGCGATCGGCGAGTTCATGACCGAACTGGTGCGCTGACCCCCTACGCTGAATCGGTTCTTCGGACGCCCCGGCCCCCCACTCGCACACGTGGGGGGCTTTTCGCGCTCCGTACGGTCCGGCTCCAGGTCCGGGGCCGTGTGCGGCGGTAGCCTGCACCTCCCGATATGCCCAACTTGCCTTCAACACGGCGATATACGGTGCTTGCGCCCAGTACACATGTCTTGTGATGCTATGACCGGTTTTGACAGATAGTTGACTGAAGGGGTGGCGTGACCGTGCCGGCCAGTACTGCGCCTCAAGTGCCACCCCAGCAGGACCCCTCGCAGGACGCCCCGCAGGAGGCCGCGCACGACGCCCCGCGGGAACCCCCGCACGACACCGGGCGCACCCCGCACGATGCGGGGCGCACTCCGCACGACACCGGGCGCTCCCCGCACGACTCCCAGGTCCCGGCCCAGCACGACGCCCCGCAGGAGCCGCCACCCGCCCCGGCCCCCCAGCGACCCCAGAGCCGGGGCGCGGACACCCGGGCCCTCACCCAGGTCCTGTTCGGGCAGCTGAAGGGCCTCCAGCCCGGCACCGGGGAGCACCACCGGGTGCGCGGCGCCCTGATCGAGGCCAACCTCCCGCTCGTGCGGTACGCGGCAGCCCGCTTCCGCAGCCGCAACGAGCCGATGGAGGACGTGATCCAGGTCGGCACCATCGGCCTCATCAACGCCATCGACCGCTTCGACCCGGACCGCGGGGTGCAGTTCCCGACGTTCGCCATGCCGACCGTCGTGGGCGAGATCAAGCGGTACTTCCGCGACAACGTCCGCACCGTCCACGTCCCGCGCCGGCTCCACGAGCTGTGGGTCCAGGTCAACGCGGCCACCGAGGACCTCACCACGCTCCACGGGCGCACCCCGACGACGGCCGAGATCGCCGAGCGGCTGCGGATCACCGAGGATGAAGTGCTCTCCTGTATCGAGGCCGGGCGGAGCTACCACGCGACCTCCCTCGAAGCCGCCCAGGAGGGCGACGGGCTGCCCGGACTGCTCGACCGCCTCGGCTACGAGGACCCGGAGCTGGCCGGGGTCGAACACCGCGACCTCGTCCGCCACCTCCTCGTACAGCTGCCCGAGCGCGAGCAGCGGATCCTCCTCCTGCGGTACTACAACAATCTGACGCAGTCGCAGATCAGCGCGGAGCTGGGCGTCTCCCAGATGCACGTGTCCCGGTTGCTCGCCCGCAGCTTCGCCAGGCTGCGATCCGCAAACAGGATCGAGGCGTAACCGGAACGAGTGGAGATCCCTCCGCCGTTTCCCGACAGAACGGGCTCATTCCGGTCTGTCGCTGGAGATACTTGTCGACATGGCGCTACAGCGTGTTGCCGACATGTGACATTCTGCTGGAACCGCGTTTGCCGCAGCCCCGCCTCCGGTATTCAGGTGGAGGCTGCGTTCCTCCGACGGGCGCGCAGAGACGCGACCGTCCGCGACCTCAAGGGGGTGGCATGTCCGTAGACCAGGGCAGCTCCAAGGTGCTCACGCTCGTCAAGCGTGAGCTGCCGGCAGTGTCCAACCGCCGCTCGGAAGCCATCGACACCCGCACCCTGTCCCGCTCCCTCTTCCAGCGACTGGCCGCCCTGGACGCGGACAGCCCCGAACGGGCCTACGTACGCGACACCCTGATCGAGCTGAACCTGCCTCTGGTGCGGTACGCCGCGGCCAGGTTCCGCAGCCGCAACGAGCCGATGGAGGACATCGTCCAGGTCGGTACGATCGGCCTGATCAAGGCGATCGACCGGTTCGACTGCGAACGCGGCGTGGAGTTCCCGACGTTCGCGATGCCGACCGTCGTGGGCGAGATCAAACGATTCTTTAGGGACACCTCCTGGTCCGTGCGCGTCCCGCGCCGCCTCCAGGAGCTCCGCCTCGCCCTCACCAAAGCCAGCGACGAGCTCGCCCAGAAGCTCGACCGCTCGCCGACCGTGCCGGAACTCGCGGCCGTACTCGGGGTCTCGGAGGAGGACGTCGTCGACGGACTCGCCGTCGGCAACGCGTACACCGCTTCCTCGCTCGACTCGCCCTCCCCCGAGGACGAGGGCGGCGAGGGCTCGCTCGCGGACCGGCTCGGGTACGAGGACACCGCGCTCGAAGGCGTCGAGTACCGCGAGTCGCTCAAGCCGCTGCTCGCCAAACTCCCTGCCCGGGAACGGCAGATCATCATGCTGCGGTTCTTCGCGAACATGACGCAGTCGCAGATCGGCGAGGAGGTCGGCATCTCCCAGATGCACGTCTCCCGGCTGCTCACCCGCACCCTCGCGCAGCTGCGCGAGGGCCTGATCGGCGAGTAACCCTTCCCTCTGGGTTCAGATTTGACGTCCCGTCAGGAAAACTGACGCGATGCGAAAGGGACCACGAGGCACGTTCGCCCGGCTCGCCCTGTGCTGCACGGCCGCCGTCGCCCTCACCGGCTGCGGCGGCCCGGCGCGCGACGGCTACGCGGCCGTGGGCGCGGCGGCTCCGGGCCCCGAACGGGGCGCGGGGGAGAACGTGGCGCCCCGGGGCGAGGTCGAATTCCAGCCACTCTCCGCTCCGTCCGGCGCGGCCGGCTCATCGGCTTCGTCCAGTACGTCGGCCAGTGCGCCGGGGTCCGGTCCGTCGGGCGGCTCCACCGGAGGCGGAGCCACGCCCACCGCACCCGGGGATCCCGCCACGTCACCCGGCACCCCACCGGAGCCGGGCCGCCCCTCCACCCCGGGCGGAACCCCCGGGACGGCGAACGGGCCCGGACCTGAGCCGGGGACCGGGGCCGCGCAACCCGGGGGCACCACCGGCCCCTCAACACCGGCCACGCCGACCACACCCTCACCCACGCCCTCCACGCCGCCCGGCCCACCGGGCACACCGGCGAAGCTGACCCTGAGCCCCCCGGCCCGCGCGGCGGCTGCCGACCGGTGGTGCGAGCGGGTCACCGTCACCTTCACCAACACCGGGACGACAGCGGCCCGTTCGGGCACGGTGACCTTCGCGACACACATCATCGGGGCCCTGGGCATCGACTGGGCCACGATCACCACGACCCAGGCCCTGCCGGCGCCGATCGCGGGCGGCACGGCGAAGACCCAGACCTACACGGTCTGCGTGGAGGCCTGGCGCGTCCCCCTGGGAATGCGCGTGGAGACCCAGAAGGTCACGGCGACCTGGACCTGAGGCGCGACCTCAGCAGCCCCAGCAGCCCCAGCGGCCTCGTCGTCCCCAGCGGCCGCGTCGGTCTCAGTGCAGGACGACCCACAGGGCCGCGGCGAAGACCAGCGCGAGGGCGACGCCCACGCCGAGCCACACGCCCTTCTTCGAGCCCGTCTGCCGCTCGGCTCGCCGCTGCGCGCGGGCGCCGGGCCCGGCCTGCCGAGCCGGCGCGGCCTCTTCCACGAACGCCCGGAACATCTGAGTGCTGCCCGCGGGGTCGTAGGTGCCCTCGGGGGCCTGTGAGTTGTGGTTGTCAGCCATGGGTCAGGACCCTAGCGGGTTTTCCGATTCCTTTACCGGCCCCACCCCCCGATTAATTTGCCTGTAGCAACCATTCGTTTCTATGGTTGCTCTAAGCAACAAGACTGGGGGCAGCCCGCCGATCCAGGCTCTCGCCGAACTGGGTGCCCGCTACACCGGCGCGCTGGAGAGAGCCCCGGCGGACTTGGTCCGCCGAGGAAATCGTCGTACTCAACACCCTGCTGGCCCGACTCCGATCGAGCTTCTAAGACTTGATCCGTAATTCCCGAAGGAGGTACGGACTGCATCCGGTCGGCTGGTCCGGGCGCTCCGACGTGGTCACCTGGCGGTGTCTCATCCGGGGTTGCTCGGGGCCGTTCCGGAGTTCGGTGAGCAGAGGCCCGCAGTTCAACGGACTGCCGCAGGCGCCGCACCGGCAAGCCGGTGGTCAGAACCTCACGCGGTTGACTCACACTGGCCGTCTTCTCGGCCGCTACCGATCGTACCGGACCGGCAGGCCAGTGAATCGCGGAACACCTCTTAGACCAAAGGAAACGCATGGCTACGACCACACCCACCGGTGTGCGGGGAGACGGGCCGTCGCAGACCTCGTCCGACGGCGCACCCATGACCCATCCGCAGATCATGAAGGCGCTGTCCGGGCTGATGCTCGGCATGTTCGTGGCGATCCTGTCCTCCACGATCGTGTCCAACGCCCTGCCCCAGATCATCAGCGACCTCGGCGGCACCCAGTCCTCGTACACCTGGGTCGTCACCGCCGCCCTGCTGTCGATGACGGCCGCGACTCCCCTCTGGGGCAAGCTGTCCGACCTCTTCAGCAAGAAGCTGCTGGTCCAGATATCCCTGGTCATCTACGTGCTCGGCTCGATCGTGGCCGGTCTGTCCCAGAGCACCGGCACGCTCATCGCCTGCCGCGTCGTCCAGGGCATCGGCGTCGGCGGCCTGTCCGCCCTCGCGCAGATCGTGATGGCCGCGATGATCTCCCCGCGCGAGCGCGGCCGGTACAGCGGCTACCTCGGCGCGGTCTTCGCCGTCGCCACCGTCGGCGGCCCGCTGCTCGGCGGTGTCATCACGGACACCGACTGGCTGGGCTGGCGCTGGTGCTTCTACGTCGGCGTCCCGTTCGCGATCATCGCGCTGATCGTGCTCCAGAAGACGCTGCGGCTCCCGGTCGTCCGCCGCGACGTCAAGGTGGACTGGCTCGGCGCCTTCCTGATCAGCGGGGCCGTGTCCCTGCTGCTGATCTGGGTCACGCAGGGCGGGGACTCCTACGAGTGGATCTCCTGGCAGACCTGGGCGATGACCGGCGGCGCCGTGCTCCTCGGCCTGCTCTTCGTCCTCGTCGAGTCCCGCGCGAGCGACCCGATCATCCCGCTGCGGCTGTTCCGCAACAAGACCATCACCCTGGCCTCGGCGGCCTCGCTGTTCGTGGGCGTCGCGATGTTCTCGGGCACCGTGTTTTTCAGCCAGTTCTTCCAGCTGGCCCGCGGCGAGTCCCCGACGATGTCCGGAATCCTCACGATTCCGATGATCGGCGGACTCTTCGTCTCCTCCACCCTTTCCGGTCAGGTGATCACCAAGACCGGCAAGTGGAAGGCGTGGCTCGTCTCCGGCGGTGTGCTCCTGACGGCCGGACTCGGCCTGCTGGGCACCCTGCGGTACGACACCCCGTACTGGCACATCGCGATCTACATGGCGCTGACCGGTCTCGGCCTCGGCATGATGATGCAGAACCTCGTCCTCGCCACCCAGAACCAGGTGGCCCCCGAGGACCTCGGCGCTGCCAGCTCGGTCGTCACCTTCTTCCGCTCGCTCGGCGGCGCCATGGGCGTCTCGGCGCTCGGCGCGGTCATGGCCGACCGGGTCAGGCACTACGTCGAGGACGGCCTGGCCGCGCTCGGCCCGAAGGCGGCGGCCATGGGCCACGGCGGCACGGCCGGGGGCGGGATCCCCGACCTCGACAAGCTGCCCGCCCCGTTCCGTACGGTCGTCGAATCCGCGTACGGGCACGGCGTCGGCGATGTGTTCCTGTACGCGGCCCCGTTCGCGCTGCTCTCGCTGGTGCTGGTGGTGTTCATCAAGGAGGTCGCGCTGAAGTCGGAGCCCGCGGCCAACGCGCCGACGGAGGCCGGCTCCACGGACGCCGGCTCCACGGACGCCGAGGCTCCGGCCGCCACCCCGGTCCCCACCCCCTAAGGGGTCTTGGCCTCGATGCCCGCGATCAGGACGTCGAGCGCCAGGCCGAAATCCCCCTCGGGCGCCCGCCGGGCCGTGCCCCCGCAGCCGTGCAGGAAATGCGAGACGGCCAGGTGGGCGCCGGTCCGGCCGGCGTCCCCCAGGCCCGTCGCGTCGAGCAGCCGCTGAAGCGCGGCGTCGAAGGCCCGGGCGTGCGGGCCGATGTTCGGGTACGCGGCGGTGAGCGGAGCCAGCCACGGGTGCTCCGCCAGCAGCTCCCGGTAGCCGCAGGCCAGCGCCCGCAACCGGCCGGGCCAGGCATCCGGCTCCGACACGGCCGGGAGCGCGAGCTCGCCCAGGGCCCGGTCCAGGGCGAGTTCGAGCAGATCGTGCTTGGTGTCCACGTACCAGTACAGGGACATCGCGGTGACCCCCAGCTCCGCGGCCAGCCGGCGCATCGAGAACCGGGCCAGCCCCTCGGCGTCGAGCAGCCGCACCGTGGCGTCGGTGATCCGCTCCCGGTCGAGTCCGGACGGCGCCTCACTGCGGCGTCTGGCCGGGGCCGGGTGCCGGGCGGCCAGCCATACGCTGGTCCGGGGCTTTCCGGGATCAGCCGCGATCACCACGGAGGCACCCTCCTCACGACAGGTGGATCAGCCCGGAATGTCCGGTCCGCCCTCTTACTGCTCCTTGATGCTCTTCCTGATGCTAGGGGGTCCGGTGGATCAGGAGGTGGGTGCCGTCGGGGCCGTGAGGTCGTAGAAGGTGGCTCCGCCGACCGTGGTGACCTTGAAGTTGGCCTTCACCCAGTCCGAGATGGCGCTGCTGGTGCCGCCGCCGGGGCCACCGCCGGGGCCGCCGCGCATGGCCGGGCCGCCCTCCCCGCCGGCACCACCGTCGTTCTGCCCGATGAAGTAGTGGATCTTCCCGGCCTTGACGTACTCCTGGAACTTCGCGAGCGTCGGCGAGGGATCGCTCCCGTTGAACCCGCCGATCGGCATCACCGGCTCGCCCGACGCCAGTTGGTAGCTCGCCGCGTTCTGCGCACCGATGGCGGCCGCCGCCCAGGTGTACCTCCCCGCGTCCGCGCGCAGCGCGGCCTTGGCCTCGGCGCTCGCCGTCGTGCCGCTCAGCAGACCGCCGGGGCCGCCGATGGCGTTCTGAGGACCGCGCCTGCCCGAACCCGTACCGGTACCGGCCGTACCCGCACCGGTACCGCCGGGGACGCCCTGGTCGCCGGGGGCCGTCCGGCCCGGTCCGCCCTGGGGAGCGCCGTCTTGGCCGCCACCCTGCGGACCGCCCTGCTGCCCCTGCCGGGGCGCGAGCTGCGGGCCGCCGTCCTGGAGGGCGCCTTCGCCCGGGCGGGCGAACCGCATCCCGCCCGGACCACCCGAGACGGCGGGTCCGGCCGTCACGATCGAGCCGCCCCGCGCGGAGTCCACCGTGGTCAAGCAGTACGCGAGGGGGCCGGCCAGCGCCGCGCCCACACCCAGGACCGCCGCGCCCAGGACGAGCGGGCCGCCCGAACGGGAGCCGAGGGGCCGCCGCGATCCGAGGAGCAGCCCGGCGGCCGCGACGAGGCCGGCGACCAGCACCGTCCAGCGCAGCCACGGCAGATAGCCGGGGGCGCGCCCGAGCAGGACGTAGGACCAGTACGCGGTCAGGGCGAGGGTTCCGGAGAGGGCGAGGGCGGCGGCCGGGCTGCCCCGCTCCTCCCACAGCACGGCGACGCCCATGCCGACCAGCGCGGCCACGAACGGCGCCAGCGCGACGGTGTAGTACTCGTGGAAGATGCCCTGCATGTAGCTGAAGATCAGCCCGGTGATCAGCAGGCAGCCGCCCCAGGCCAGGAAGGCCGCCCGGGCCATGCTCGCCACGGAGTCGGTGGCCCGGCGGGCCCGCCAGGTGATCACCAGACCGGCCACGAGCATGATCAGGGCCGCCGGCAGCAGCCAGGAGATCTGGCCACCGATATTGCCCGAGAAGAGCCGGTCGATCCCGGTCTCCCCCCAGCCTCCTCCCCCGCCTCCCCCGCCGGCTCCGCCCGGGCGGCCGGCGCCCCCACCGCCGACGCTGCCCACCTCGTTGCCGTTGATCCGGCCGAGGCCGTTGTAACCGAGGGTCAGTTCCAGGAAGGAGTTGTTCTGCGAGCCGCCGATGTACGGGCGGGAGCCGGCCGGCCATAGCTCGACGATCGCCACCCACCAGCCGCCCGCCACCACCATGGCGAGACCCGCGAGCAGCAACTGGCCGAGCCTGCGGCGCAGCCGGGTGGGCGCGCACACGGCGTAGAGCAGGGCGAGCGGCGGCAGGATGACGAACGCCTGGAGGGTCTTGGTCAGGAAGGCGAAGCCGATCGCGACGCCGGCCCACACCAGCCACTTGGTGTGCGCTCCGTCGAGGGCGCGCAGGACGCAGTACACGGTGACCGTGAGCAGCAGGGTCAGCAGCGCGTCGGGGTTGTTGAAGCGGAACATCAGCGCGGCGACCGGTGTCAGCGCCAGAGCGGCGCCGCTCAGCAGCGCGGCCGGGGGCCCGAACTGGCGGCGTACGGCGGCGTAGAGCACGGCGGTCGTACCGACGCCCATCAGGGCCTGCGGGACGAGGATCTGCCAGGAGCCGAGTCCGAACAGCCGGACCGAGAGCGCCATCGGCCACAGGGCGACCGGGGGCTTGTCGACGGTGATGGAGTTGCCCGCGTCGGAGGAGCCGAAGAAGAAGGCCTTCCAGCTCTCGCTGCCCGCCTGAACGGCGGCGGAGTAGAAGGAGTTGGCGTACCCGGAGGCGCCCAGGTTCCACAGCAGCAGCGCGGCGGTGCCGACCAGCAGCGCGATGTACGCGGGGCGCTCCCAGCGGGGGCGCGCCGCGACGGCCGCCGTGGGCGGCACGGTCGGGGAGGTCGGGCCGGTCGGGGGTGTTGGGGAGGTCTGGGCGGTCGGGCCGGTCGGGGCCCGTTCCGGGATGGGGGCGCCCAGGGGCGGTACGGCCGTGGTCATCGGATGTCGTCCTTCTCGGGAGTGGCGCGCCGCTCGGGGAAGACCCAGGCGCGGAAGAGCAGGAAGCGCAGCACGGTGGCGGCGAGGTTGGCCGTGATCAGAACGGCCAGTTCGGTGCTGTGGGCGGACTGGGCGGGCACGGCCGCTTCGAGGGCGGCCAGCGAACCGCTGGTGAGGGCCAGCCCGATGCCGAACACCACCAGGCCCTGGGCCTGGTGGCGCACGGCCCGGTCCCGCCCGCGGACGCCGAAGGTGAGCCGGCGGTTGGCCGCGGTGTTGGCGACGGCGGAGAGCAGCAGGGCGGCGGCGTTGGCGGCCTGCGGCCCCGCCGCGGACCGGAACGCGGAGTACAGGAGCAGGTAGAGCAGGGTGCTGAGCAGCCCGACGGCGCAGAAGCCGAGGAGCTGGCGGGCCAGGCCGCGCGGTACCCCGGGCAGCGCGGTGCGGTCGCGCGGGTCGTCGCCGAAGGGGCGGGCGAGCCGGTCGAGCGGGAGCGCCCCGAGGGCCAGCGCCCTGCCCACCCGCCAGACGCCCTTGAGGTCCTCGGTGGCGGTGCGCACGATGTGGACGGTGGAGTCGGGATCGTCCACCCAGTCGACCGGTACCTCGTGGATCCGCAGCCCGGCCCGCTCGGCGAGCACGAGCAGCTCGGTGTCGAAGAACCAGCCGGAGTCCTCGACGAGTGGCAGCAGCCGCTCCGCGACCTCCCGCCGGATGGCCTTGAACCCGCACTGGGCGTCGCTGAACCGGGCGGCGAGGGAGGAGCGCAGGAGCAGGTTGTAGGCGCGGGAGACGAACTCCCGCTTCGCCCCCCGCACCACGCGCGAGGAGCGGGCGAGGCGGGTGCCGATGGCGAGGTCGGAATGACCGGAGATCAGCGGGGCGACCAGCGGTAGGAGCGCGTTGAGGTCGGTGGACAGGTCCACGTCCATGTACGCGAGGACGGGCGCCTCGGACCGGGACCACACGGTGCGCAGGGCGCGGCCCCGGCCCTTCTCCTCCAGCCGGGTGCTGCGGACCCCGTCGACGGTGGTGGCGAGGTCGGCCGCGACTTCGGGGGTGCGGTCGGTGCTCGCGTTGTCGGCGATCGTGATGCGGAAGGGGTACGGGAAGGTGCGGGTGAGGTGCTCGTGCAGCCGGCGCACACACGGCCCGAGGTCCTTCTCCTCGTTGAACACCGGGATCACCACGTCGAGTACGGGCATCCCCGGCACGGGCGCGAGGGGCGCCCGGGCCGGGAGGGCGCCGGGTCCGGGAGAGGTGTCGGTTGGCATGTACCGACCCTCGCCGGGCGGGCTGTCACCGCTGTGTGGTGAGCCTGTGGCCTGTCTGTGAGTCCGCCGGAGCGTCGCCGAGCGGGAGGAGGACCTCGAAGCGGGTGCGCCCCGGCTCGCTCGCGACCTCTACGCGTCCTTCGTGTGCCGAGACCACGGCCTCGACGATGGCGAGCCCGAGGCCCGTGGAGCCGGCGGCCCGGGAGCGGGAGGCGTCGCCGCGCGCGAAGCGCTCGAAGACATGGGGGAGCAGGACGGGCGGGATGCCGGGCCCGTCGTCCTCGATCCGCAGCCGGACGGCCCGTGTTTCACGTGAAACATGGGCGGTGACGGTGGTGCCCGGCGGCGTGTGGGTCCGGGCGTTGGCGAGGAGATTCACCAGGACCTGCTGGATCCGGGCCGGGTCCGCGCGGATGGGCGCCGGCCCGTCCGGGAGTTCCAGGCGCCAGTGGTGCGCGGGCCCGGCGGCCCGGGCGTCACTGACGGCGTCCACCACCAGCGGGGCGAGGTCCGTGTCGGCGCGGGAGAGCGGGCGGCCGGCATCGAGCCGGGCCAGCAGCAGCAGGTCCTCGACCAGGCCGGTCATCCGGGTGGCCTCCGACTCGATCCGGCCCAGGGCGTGCCGGGTGTCGGGGCCCGGCTCCTCCCGTCCCCGGCGGGTGAGCTCGGCGTAGCCCCGGATGGAGGCCAGTGGTGTGCGCAGCTCGTGGCTGGCGTCGGCGACGAACTGCCGGACCCTGGTCTCGCTCTGCTGGCGGGCGATCAGGGCCGAGGAGACATGGCCGAGCATCCGGTTCAGGGCGGCGCCGACCTGGCCGACCTCGGTGCGCGGGTCGGCCTCGGCGTCGGGCACCCGGTCGTGCAGGGCCGGTTCGCCGCTGTGCAGGGGGAGTTCGGAGACCCGGGTGGCGGTCGCGGCGACCCGGCGCAGTGGGCGCAGGGCGACGCCGACCAGGGCCTGCCCCGCGAGGGAGGCGGCGACGAGGCCGGCCAGGGTGACGAAGACCTCGACCGCGATCAAGGTGCGCACGGTGGAATCGACATCGCCGAGCGGGAAGCCGAGGGCCAGACTCCCGTCCGTGGCGGTCAGTACCCGGTAGCTGCCGAGGTCCGGCAGCTCCAGGTCCACCGGTCCGAACGCGCCCCGCGCGGTCGCTTTGCGGGCGGCCTTGGTGAGGGCCGCCGTCTGGGCGCCGGTGAGGGGCTGGCGGTGGTCCAGCGCGGGGCCACCGATGGCGTCGCTGCGGGCGGTGCCGGTGACGGTGCCGTCGGAGTCGAGGCGGATCCCGGCGGTACCCAGCGGGGTGCCGGGGGCCAGGACGAAGCCGAGGCTGCTCTCGTGGACCTGCTTTCCGCCGGGGCCCCGGGTGGCCATGACCACGGAGGTGTGCAGCTGGTCGTCGAGCTTGTCCACGAGGTACGAGCGCAGGGAGAGGGTGGTGACGGCGCCGATGGCCGCGCCCACCACGGCGATCAGCGCGACGGCGGAGACGACCAGCCGGGTCCGCAGGGACCAGGGACGCCGTAGCCGCAGGCGCCGCAGCGGGAGTCCGAGGCGCGGCCGCACGAGGCGCGGAAGCCCGAGACGCGGCTGCCCGAGGCGCGGCCGCCGGAGGCGCGGGAGCCTGGGCGCCACTACTCGGCCGGTTTGATCAGATAGCCGGCGCCGCGCCGAGTGTGGATCATCGGCGGCCGCCCGGTCCCGCTCTCCAGCTTCCGCCGCAGGTAGGAGATGTACAGCTCCACCACATTCGCCTGGCCGCCGAAGTCGTACGACCACACCCGGTCCAGGATCTGCGCCTTGCTCAGCACCCGCCGGGGATTGCGCATCAGGTACCGCAGCAGCTCGAACTCGGTGGCGGTCAGGTGGATCTCCTGGCCGCCCCGGGTCACCTCGTGGCTGTCCTCGTCCAGCCGCAGGTCCCCCACGGCCAGGACCGAGCTGCCGCGCGCCGCCTGCGCCGCGCCCGAGCGGCGGACCAGACCGCGCAGCCGGGCCACGACCTCCTCCAGGCTGAACGGCTTGGTGACGTAGTCGTCGCCGCCCGCCGTCAGGCCCGCGATGCGGTCCTCGACGGAGTCCTTGGCGGTCAGGAACAGCACGGGGACCTGCGGGATCTCCCGCCGCAGCTGCCCGAGGACCGCCAGCCCGTCCATGTCGGGGAGCATGATGTCGAGGACGACCACGTCCGGGCGGAACTCCCGTGCCACCCGCACCGCACCCGCCCCGTCGCCCGCGCTGCGGACCTCGCAGCCCTCGTAGCGCAGGGCCATGGAGAGCAGCTCGGAGAGCGAGACCTCGTCGTCGACGACGAGCACCCGGCAGGGGCCGCCGTCGGGCCGCACGAGGGCCGTGGGATTGCTGGTGGACGTGGACGCGTGGGAGGTGGTCGTCGCTGTCATGGGACCACGCTGACCGGCGGCTCTGAGAGCGTTCTTGGCCCTCCCTGTGAATTTCCTGAGAACTGCGACGTCCCGGGGAAGCGGCCGTCAGCCGAGACGGAAGAGCCGGGCCCCGTTGTCGTGGCAGACGGCGCGCAGCCAGTCGTCGCCCAGCCCGAGGCGTTCGAGGGCGTCGAGCTGGTGCTCGTAGGGATAGGGAATGTTCGGGAAGTCGGTGCCGAGCAGGATCCGGTCCCCGAGGTCGGCGAGCCTGCCCAGGTCGCCGGACGGGAACCCGCTGAACTGCTCGGAGAAGTCGGTGAAGGCCATGGTGGTGTCGAGGCGGACCTCGCCGTACCGGTCGGCCAGGTCGAGGAAGTCGGCGTACTCGGGCATACCCATGTGCGCGATGACGAGCAGCAGCCGGGGATGCCGGGCCAGCAGCCGGGCGATCGGCTCGGGTCCGGTGTGCTTGCCCGGGACGGGCCCCGAACCGCAGTGGATCACGGTCGGGACGCCGGCCTCCGCCAGCAGCCCCCAGACCGGTTCGAGGCGGTCCTCGTTCGGGTCGTAGCCGCCCACCTGGAGGTGCGCCTTGAAGATCCGGGCCCCCGCCTCCACGGCCTGCCGGACGTACGCGGCGACGCCCTCCTCCGGGAAGAAGGTGGCGGTGTGCAGGCAGTCGGGAGTGCGGGCGGCGAAGTCGGCGGACCAGGAGTTGAGCCAGGCCGCCATCGCGGGCTTGTGCGGGTAGAGCATTGCGGTGAAGGCCCGCACCCCGAACTCCCGCAGCAGCGCGACCCGCTGCTCCTCCTCGTGCCGGTAGGTGATGGGCCACTCGACCCCGGTCAGCGGGCCGACCGCGTCGAAGTAGTCCCACACCTTGTCCAGGACCCGCTCGGGCATGAAGTGCGTGTGGACGTCCACCAGGCCCGGCAGTCCGAGCCGCTCCCGGAAGGCGCGGACCGCCTCAGCCGTCTTCGCGGACAAAGCCGTGGCTCCGCTCGACGGTCGCGACGTGCAGGGTGTAGCTCTCGTACCAGTCGGCGCGGCCCTGCTTCATGGCCGCCTGGTGCTCCAGGTTCTCGCGCCAGGCGGCCAGGGATTCGTGGTCGCGGAAGTAGGCGACGGTGATGCCGAGGCCGCCGGGGGTGCGGGCGGCCTCGTAGCCGAGGAAGCCGGGGTTGGCGCGGACGATCTCGTTCATCCGGGCGTTCGTCTCCGGGTAACCGGTGTCGTCAGGGGTGCGGACGTTGGTGAAAACGGCCATCAGGTACGGCGGTTCGAACGCGGGTACGGGCTGGATGCTCATGACCACCACCCTCGGCGGCGGCCCCCTGGCATGTCCACCGGAAAGCGGCCCCGGAGGCCAAAGGGATCCAAGTTTTGACCTTGGACCGGTCACGCGGCCCTGGGCGGACCGTGGTGCGGCGGGGGCCTCAGAACAGCCCGTCCTGCTCGGCGGCGGGCCCGGCGGCAGCGATCTCCGCCACGGGCACGGGCACGGGTACGTCGGTCCCGGCGCCGGCGTCGGCGGTCGCGGGTGCGACCAGTTCCCAGCCGGCCAGCAGCCGGGTGTCCACCACGAGGCCGTCCGCGAAGTGCAGATCCGGACCGGCCGCACCCACCAGCCGGCCCGCCACGGTCCCGCCGGGCACCATCTCGGTGATCACCCGGGCGGGGGTCGGCAGCCCCGGCAGCCCGAACGCCTCGGCATGGTCGGTGACTTCGCACCCCATCCGCTCCAGCGACTCCGGCCATCCGGACAGCGCCGCGGCCCGGGCGTGCAGCTCGGCGACCTCCCCGGCCCGCTCGGCCGCCGGCGGCAGGTGGGCCCGTACCGCGCGCTTGCGGGCGTACGCGATCCGGTCGGGCACACCCAGCGCCGCCCGCAGCAGCTCCTCGGTACGGCGGGTGGCCATCAGCGGCCCCCGCCCGAGCCAGGTCCAGGTCACCGCGCCCTGCTCCAGCAGCCGGGTCGCGCCCCGCTCCTCGGCGGTGATGCCGACCTTGACCATCCCGGGTCCGAACCAGGCCAGATACACCCGGTAGGTGCGCGGATCAGCGGCGTTGGTGTCGGCGGCCACCGAGAACGACCGGTCCAGGCGGGCGCACTCGGGGCACTGGGCGCTCCCGGCCCGCCCGGGCACGGTCCGGGCCGTCGGACACGCGGTCCGCTTCCCGGCCCGCCGCACGCCGAGGCAGTGCCGCTCCCCCCGGGCGGCGAACGCGAGCGGCTGCCCGTACCCGAGCACGCTGGTCCGCTCCCCGCGCCCGTCCGCGCGCCACTCCCCGCGCCCGTCCCCGCGTCCCGCCGCGCGCTCTTCGTCGCGCCCCTCCTCGTACCAGCCGATGGCCGGGCGCCCGTCGCTCCACCGGATGCCGGTGCACCGCCAGGTCACAGCGGGAGGGGGCGCTCGAAGAAGGTCTCCAGGACGACCGTCGCGTGCGTGCCGCTGACACCTTCGATGGCGTAGAGACGGCGCAGCACGTCCTGCAACTGCTCGGTCGACGCCGTGCGCACCTTCACCAGCACGGAGGCGCTGCCCGCGATGATGTGCGCCTCCTGGATCTCGGCGATCTTCTCGAAGGCGGCCGCGGAGTCCCCCATCCACGCGTTGGAGTCGACCATCACGTAGGCCAGCACCCCGCTCCCGACGGCCGTCGGATCCACCTCGATCGTCGTCCGCCGGATGACCCCGCGCTCGCGCAGCTTGCGCACCCGCTCGTGGGTTGCCCCGGCCGATAGCCCGACGGCCGCGCCGAGGGCGGCGTAGGACTGGCCCGCGTCCTGCTGCAGGCGCTGGACGAGCGCCCGGTCGATGTCATCCACGCGTTTCTTCCTCCCACCGGCCCGCCGACTCTTGCGAAGACGGTACCTGATCCTGCAATCTCACCTTCACGCCGAACATAGTTCGGACTATCAGCCATATGGGGGAACAGTGTCATCCATCGCCGACCCGAATCTGTACGAGATCCTGGACGACCGCTTCCGCACCGGCCGCTGCGCCAACGGCGACGCGCGGCTGGAGCGGCTCTACGACGACTGCCGCTGGGCGGAGGGCCCGCTGTACCTGCCGGCCTGGCGGCAGCTGGTGTGGAGCGACATCCCCAACGACCGGATGCTGCGCTGGGACGAGGCGACCGGCGCGGTCTCGGTCTTCCGCGCCGCCGCGGGTCACTCCAACGGCAACACCCTGGACCGCGAGGGCCGCCTGATCACCTGCGAGCAGGGCAACCGGCGCGTGACCCGCACCGAACCGGACGGCTCCCTCACCGTCGTCGCCGACCGGTACGAGGGCAAGCGGCTCAACAGCCCGAACGACGCGGTGGTGCGCTCCGACGGCTCGATCTGGTTCTCCGACCCGGACTTCGGCATCACCAACGACTACGAGGGCCGGCGCGCGCCGAGCGAGATCGGCGCCTGCAACCTCTACCGCGCCGACCCCGCGAGCGGCGAGGTCCGGCTCGTCGCGGACGGCTTCCTGGGCCCGAACGGCCTCGTCTTCTCGCCGGACGAGACCGAGCTGTACGCGTCGGACACCCGGGCGGGCCACATCCGCGCGTTCAAGGTCACCGACGACGGCCGCCTGACGGACGACCGCGTCTTCGCGGAGTGCCCCCGGCCGGACAACATCCGCTTCGACGACGAGGGCCGCCTGTGGGCGGCCGCGATCGAGTCCGGGGTCCACTGCTACGCACAGGACGGCACCCTGATCGGCCGCCTCCGCGTCCCGGAACCGGTCTCGAACATCACTTTCGGCGGCCCGAAGAACAACCGCCTCTTCATCACCGCCACCACGTCCCTCTACTCCCTGGTGATGTCGGTGACGGGCCTCCCGCGCGTGCTGGAGCGCCGCATCAGATGAGCCGTCGCCGCAGGCGAGTTGGTGGCTCGTAGATCTCCGGGCCAGGTCGCGGATGTGCCTACCGCGCGACGAATTGCGTGAGGATCGCCTGCACCTCGTAGATGTTGACTCCCTTGGTGAACGTCTTCTCGATCGGCGCAGCTGTGCCCGAGATCCAGATCTTGAGCTCGGCGTCGAGGTCGAAGTGACCGGCGGTCTCCACCGAGAAATGCGTGATGCTCCGGTACGGGACGGAGTGGTACTCCACCTTCTTCCCGGTGAGCCCCTGCTTGTCGATGAGCACCAGGCGCCGGTCCGTGAACAGGATCGTGTCGCGGATCAGCAGGTACGCGGCGTGCACCTGCTCCCCCTGACCGAGCAGCCGCGCGTAGTCCCGCTGCGCCGCCGCCGGATCGGTGGTGTGCGCGTTCCCGAACAGGCCCATGGGAGTCCCCCTTATATCCGTCCCGCACATCTGTCCGGGCATCCGCGCCGGACGATCTCCCGGAACCGTACCCAGGGCCCTCGGCACCCCGCGTCCCCCGGCAGACCGACTCAAACCCGGAGAATCCCCGGAGTCCGCCCTCCCCACAAGGGAGGAGCCGGGCAGGCCGGGCGGACAACGCAAGAGGCCCCCCGGTAAACCGGGGGGCCTCTTCGGCTGTGCACTCGGCAGGATTCGAACCTGCAACCTTCTGATCCGTAGTCAGATGCTCTATCCGTTAAGCTACGAGTGCTTGGGCTTCTCGGGGTTTTTCGCCCCGTTGGCCTTGCGAGAACAACAATACATGGACCTCGGCGGGACGCGAAATCCATTAGCCGAACCGCTGCTGACCTGCGGAAACGGGCCGGATGAAGATCATCCGGCGGGGGCCCGGGGCGGCGTCGGGGCGGGTTTGGACCTTCGAGTTCCGAAGCCGAAACGCACCGAAGCCCCGGTCCATGAGGACCGGGGCTCCGTAAGGTGCGGAGGCGGAGGGATTTGAACCCTCGATGGGGTGTAAGCCCCAAACCGCATTAGCAGTGCGGCGCCATAGACCGGACTAGGCGACGCCTCCAGCACACCCCCGCGTACGAGGGTGCGTGCAGATGATGACACAGGCCAGGGGCCGGTCACCAATCCGCTCCCACGGTACAAGGAGCGGAGGCCGCAGGGCAAAGCCTTAAGCCCACCTCCTATCCGGCGTCGGAGTACGCAACGCCGGAATACGCAACGTCGGGGCGGGCACGTCGTTGGTCAGGCGTACGACGTACGGACGACCTGGAGTGCCCATGCTGCGTCTCGCCGCCTTCGCCGTCACCTCCGCCCTGGCCGCCACGGCCGCCGGTCCACTGCCACCGCTGCCCCTGGGCCGACTGCTGGTCGGGCCCGACCGGCTCACCATCGCCGTCTCCGACACCGGCAACCGGCGGGCCGACGGCGAGTACCGGCTGGAGTGCGACCCCATCGGCGGGAACCACCCCGAGGCCGAGCAGGCCTGCGCCCGCCTCGACGAGTTCGCCAAGGCGGGCAAAGACCCCTTCGCCGCCGTCTCGGAGCGGCAGATGTGTTCGATGCAGGACGGCGGGCCGGCCACCGCCCGCGTCACCGGCACCTGGCAGGGGCACAAGGTGGACACCACGTTTCGGCGAACCAACGGTTGTGAGATCAGGCGTTGGAAGGATTTGGAACCTGTGCTTCCGCCCGCGTAGGCCTGACCAGCGATGATGTGGGAATGCCCGGTATCCACCCCGCATCCGCCACCCCACCACGGGACTGTGGCCTTAGACTCCTCCCGTGACATGCCGGTAGTTGTGGTCAGGGAGGAAGCTCGTCGTGAGCAGCAGGCCATCCCGAGGCGCTGCTCGCCTCGCAGCAATACTCGACGCTCTTCCGGACGCGCTGTTGCTCGTCAACGCCAACGGCACGGTCGTCAACGCGAATTCGATCGCCCTTGAGGTCATGGAGAGCCCCGGTACCGGGCTCGTCGGCCGCGGGGTGCTCGACCTCCTGCCCGAGTTCGACTCCAAGCTGATCCCCGGCTCCATGCGCCGACCCGGCGAGGACGAGGGCGGGCGCGCCAAACCGAAACGGATGATCGCGCGCCGCACCGACGGTTCCGAGTTCCCCGTCGAGGTCACCGCCGCCCATCTCGACGGACGCGACGCCTACCGCGAGCCCCAGCCCGGCTACACCGGCGACGAGCTGCTGATGCTCGTCGTGCGGGACCTCTCCGAGACCGTGGACACCGAGGCCGAGCTGGCCCGCTCGCAGCGCCAGACCGAGATGATCCTGCGGGCCGCCGCCGAGGGCGTCGTGGGCACGGACACGGACGGCCGGGTCGTCCTCGTCAATCCGGCCGCCGCGCAGATCCTCGGATACCGCGCCACCGACCTCGGGAACCGCGAGCTGCACGGGCTGATCGCCCACTCGCGCGCCGACGGCTCCCCGTTCCCGTTCGAGGAGTCCCCGCTCGCCGACACCCTGCGCAGCGGCCGCAAGCACCGGGTCCGCAGCCAGGTGCTGTGGAACAAGTCCGGGCAGCCGGTCGCCGTCGATCTGACGACCTCGCCCGTACGGGACGGCGAGCTGCTCGTCGGCGCGGTGATGACCTTCACCGACCGACGCCCCTACGACGCCCTCGCCGCGCGGCACGCCCAGCTGCTGGCCGTGCTCGGCGAGTCACTGCGCGGTCCGCTGGACGAGCTGCGCGGGGAACTGGCGACGCTGGCCGCCGACGACGCCGGCCAGCTGTGGCCGGAGGCCAACCAGCTGCTGCACCACCTGGCCGCCGGGTACTCACGGATGACCGCGCTGGTGGACAACGTGCTCGGCTTCCAGCGGCTGGACGCGGGCACCGACAAGCTCGCGAAGAAGAAGGTCCTGATCAACCGGGTGGTCGCGGCCGGTGTGGACGGTGCGGTCGAACTGATCGGGCCTGGGCGGGCGCAGTTCGCCATCCACGCGCCGACCATCGAGGCCGAGGTGGACGCGGAGCGGATCTCGACCGCGCTGGCGCACCTGGTCGCGGATGTGGCGGGCGTGGACGCCACCGGCAAGACGCCCCAGGGCAGCGGGTACATGGACTCCACGATCGTGGTGGCCGCCGCGCAGCGCGGTGATGTCGTACGGATCGAGGTGCGCGGGCCGTACGAGGGCGGGAGCCCGGTGCACGAGCCGATCGTGCGGGGGATCGTGGCCGCGCATGGCGGGGTGCTCCAGACCGTGGAGGTTCCGGGCGCTCCGGGCGGGGCGTACGTGCTGGAGCTGCCGCTGGGGGCGGGGGCCGGGGCGGTGACCCTGCCGGAGCCGGCGGAGGAGCCGGAGAGCGACGAGGACAGTGGGAGCGGCGCCAAGGCCGTCCCGGCCGGGGGCGACGCCGCCGCGGCGGGTCCCGCCGGCCGGCGCGCCCGCCGCGGCGTGGACGCCTTCCTGGAGGACGAGGCCGCAGCGGCCGAAGCAGCCGGAGCCAACGGACTCGCCGGGGGACCTGGGGGTGCCGGAGCTCCCGGATTTGCCGGGGCACCCGGAGCTCCCGGGGTCGCCGGAGCCAATGGCAGGGCAGGAGCTCGCGGAGCTGCCGGAGCCCCCGGGCTCGCCGGAGCCCCCGGGGTTGCAGGAGCCCCCGGATTTGTCGGAACTCCCGGAGCCGCCGGACCAGGAACTGGCGGAGTACCCGGGGGTGTCGGGGCTCCCGGGGCGCCCGGAGCTGGTGGGGCGCCCGTGAAGGGCTCCGGGGGGCGCGAGGGTGGGGGCGCGTTGGCGCTGCCGTCCGGGCGGCGGCGGGGCGGCGAGGTCGGTGCCCCCGACGCGGGGCCGGAGCTCGCGCAGTCCCCGGTGAACCCGGCGGGCCTCGGTACCGGGCGCCGTCGCGGCCGGGACGGTGACGGCAGTGGTGAGGGCGGTCAGGGCGGCCCCGGCCGGCCCGTGCCCCCGCAGGGCACCGCCATGCCCGCGCTGCCGCCGGTTCCGGTGCCCCCGATCCCGGTGACGGAGCATCCCGCCGCGCGCCGCCGGGCACTGGGACCGGCCGGTCCGGTGCCGGCGACCGGGCTCCCCGCTCCGGCTCCCGCGCGGCCGATCGCCCCCGAGGGCGGCTTCGCGCTGCCCGCCGGGCCGACCCCGGCCGCCGCGCCGACGCCATCGGCCCCGCAGGCCCCGCCGGCTCCGGCCCCCGCCATGGCCGGTTCGGCCCCCTCTCCCGTCACGGCCGACTCCGAGGCCGAGGCTCCGGGCGGGCGGCGTGCCCGCCGGACTCTGGGCGCGCCCGCCGCGCAGCCCGAGGCCCCCGACGCACAGGCCGCCGAGGCGTCGCAGAACGGGGGGCAGGTGCCCCCGACCGGGCGGCGCCGTGCGCTGCCCGCCACTCCCGCATGGCCCGTACCGGCTGCGCGGACCTCCGAGGACGACGAGGCCGCCGGGCCGGTCTCCGTACCCGGTGCCCGCCGGCCGCAGGACACCCCGGTCGAGTCGGGGCAGCCGATCAGCGTGCGCGCGCTCGGCACGCTGGGCCAGGGCATCTCGGTCGACGCCTCCGGCTCCGGCCGGCGGCGCCGGCTCTCCGAGCCCGCGCCCGAGGGCCGGGCCTTCGCCATAGGGGCCCCCGAGGCGGGCTCCGCCGAGGGGCCCGAGCCGCTGGACGGCCCCGGTGGAGCCGTCGAGGTGGTCAACCGGCCCGTGCCGCTGCCCGTGGACGACGAGCTGCCTCCGGAGCCGCTGGACAACCCGCGCCGGCTCCTGGTGTGGCCCGCGCCCGATGTACAGACGCAGCAGGCGCTCAGCGACCGCGGCTACCGACCGGTGATCGTCCACTCCCGCGAGGAGGTGGACGCGCAGATCGCCGCGTTTCCCGCCGCGCTGTTCGTGGACCCGCTGACGGGGCCGATCACCCGGACCGCTCTGCAGTCCCTGCGCCAGGCCGCGGTGGCCGCCGAGGTGCCCGTACTGGTCACCGCCGGGCTGGGGCATGCCACGCGGGAAGCGGCGTACGGAGCCGATCCGGCCGTCCTCCTCAAGGCGCTCGCGCCTCGCGACAGCGAGCAGCACCCCTCCCGGGTGCTGCTGATCGAGGAGCACGACGAGATCGCGACCGCGCTGACCGCCGCCCTGGAGCGGCGCGGCCTCCAGGTCGCCCGGGCGGGAGCCGACACCGACGCCGTGGAGCTGGCGACCCGGATGCGGCCCAACCTCGTGGTCATGGACCTGATGCAGGTCCGCCGCCGCCGGGCCGGGATCGTGGACTGGCTGCGCGCCAACGGGCAGTTGAACCGCACTCCGCTGGTCGTCTACACGACCGCCGGGATCGACACCGCGGAACTGCCGCGGCTGGCCTCCGGCGAGAGCGTGCTGTTCCTCGCCGAGCGGGCCACCACCGCCGATGTCCAGGGCCGCATCGTGGACCTGCTGGCCAAGATCGGGACCAACTAGCCATCCTGGCCGCATGGCCATCATCGACATGCCCGAACACACCGTCCCCGCCGACAACGGCGAGGTGAACCTCCTCATCGCCCGCCAGGTGGAGCCGGGCCACGAGGAGACGTTCGAGGCGTGGGCCCACGGGATCCTGGAGACGGCCGCGACCTTTCCGGACCACCTCGGGTACGGGCTGTTCCGCCCGGCGGCGGAGGGCGGCCCCTGGTTCCTGGTTCACCGCTTCCGCGACCAGGCGGCCTTTCAGCGGTGGCAGGACTCCTCCGAGCGGGCGCAGTGGTTCTCTAACTGCCTCGGCCACCACCACACCGAGATAGCCCGGCGGGAACTGCACGGCATGGAGACCTGGTTCGCCAGACCGGGTACGACCCGGCCCGCGCCGCCTCGGTGGAAGATGGCGGTCAGCTCGGGGCTGGCCATCTTCCCGATCTCACTCGCGGGCAACGCGGTGCTCGGGCCGTACCTGGTGGATGTGCACTCCGTCCTGCGGACGGCCGCCTTCGCCATCGTCTTCAGCACCCTGATGACCTACCTGGCGATGCCGGCCGTCAGCAGGCTGCTGCGCCCCTGGCTGACGAAGTGAGCCGGGGCTAGTCCAGCGTGGTGACGTCCAGCTCGCCGTCCGCGTACTGCCTGCGGATCACCTTCTTGTCGAACTTGCCGACGCTGGTCTTCGGCACGGCCTCGATGACCGTCCAGCGCTCGGGCAGCTGCCACTTGGCGATCGACTGGGCGAGGAACGCCCGCAGCCCCGTGTAGTCCGCGGTCGCGCCCTCCTTGAGGACGACGGTGGCCAGCGGGCGCTCGCCCCACTTGTCGTCGGGCACGGCGACGACCGCCGCCTCGGCGATCTCGGGGTGCGCCATGAGCGCGTTCTCCAGCTCGACACTGGAGATCCACTCGCCGCCCGACTTGATGACGTCCTTGGCCCGGTCGGTCAGGGTCAGGAAGCCGTCGTGGCTGATCACGCCGACGTCGCCGGTCTTGAGCCAGCCGTCCGCGCTGAACTTGTCCTCCGGGCGGAAGGGTTCGCCGGACGCGCCGCCGTAGTAGGCGCCCGCGATCCAGGTGCCGCGTACTTCGAGCTCACCCGCCGACTCCCCGTCCCAGGGCAGGAAGTCGCCGCCGGGGCCGACCAGGCGCGCTTCCACGCCCGCCGGGAAGCGGCCCTGGGTGACCCGGTACGGCCACTCCTCCTCGCCGCTCAGACCGGCTGGCGGGTGCGCCATCGTGCCCAGGGGCGAGGTCTCGGTCATGCCCCAGGCGTGGCAGAGGCGGACGCCGAGCTTGTCGTAGGCCTCCATCAGGGAGGGCGGGCAGGCCGCTCCGCCGATGGTGACCTGCTTCATCGAGGTCAGATCGCGCGGGTTGGCGGTGATCTCGGCCAGCAGGCCCTGCCAGATGGTGGGGACGGCCGCGGCGTACGTGGGCTTCTCCCGCTCGATCATCTCGGCGAGCGGGGCGGGCTGCAGGAAGCGGTCCGGCATCAGCAGGTTGATGCCGGTCATGAAGGTGGCGTGCGGCAGGCCCCAGGCGTTCACGTGGAACTGCGGAACGACGACGAGGGCGGTGTCCTTGTCGGTCAGCCCCATCGACTGGGCCATGTTGACCTGCATGGAGTGCAGGTAGATCGAGCGGTGCGAGTAGACAACGCCCTTGGGGTCCCCGGTGGTGCCGGAGGTGTAGCACATGGCGGCGGCCTGGCGCTCGTCCAGCTCGGGCCAGGCGTAGGTGTTGGGGCGACCCGCGAGGAGCTCCTCGTACTCGTGCACGCGCACGTCGAGGCCTTCGAGCACGGAGCGGTCGCCGATGCCCGCGACCACGACGTGCTCGATGGTGGGCAGGTGCGGCAGCAGCGGTGCGAGCAGCGGCAGCAGGGTGCCGTTGACGAGCACGACCCGGTCCGCGGCGTGGTTGACGATGAAGACCAACTGCTCAGGGGGCAGCCGGAGGTTGAGGGTGTGGAGTACCGCGCCCATCGAGGGGATCGCGAAGTACGCCTCGACGTGCTCGGCGTTGTTCCACATGAGCGTGGCAACTCGGTCGTCCTGCTGGACGCCGAGCTCATCGCGCAGTGCGTTGGCTAGGCGGGTGGCGCGGGTACCGATCTCGGCAAAGCTGCGGCGGTGCGGCTCAGCCTCCCCGGTCCAGGTCGTGACCTGGGACTTTCCGTGGATCGTCATCCCGTGTTGGAGTATGCGGGTGACGAGGAGCGGTACGTCCTGCATGGTGCTCAGCAAAGCGTCCTCCCGGTGGGCGCTGCGGCGCTGCGACGGCTACGGTGCTTGCCGATTCTGCGCACGTACCGGTCGGCATGTCACTACCCGAGGGTAGAAAGACGTCGAGTATTCGCAGCGTAAGTCCACCGACGGGGTGTTTCACGTGAAACGCCGGACTGTTTCACGTGAAACACGGCGCGCTTGTTTCACGTGGAACATCGCCCGATCAGCGGACCGGGGTGAGTTCCGGGTCCTCGCGGAGCTTGACGAGCGCGCGGGAGACGGCGCTCTTGACCGTGCCGACCGAGACCCCGAGCAGCTCGGCGGTCTGCACCTCGGTCAGGTCCTCGTAGTAGCGCAGGACGACCATGGCCCGCTGCCGGTCGGGAAGCCGGGTGACCGCGCGCCACATCGCGTCGCGCAGTGCCTGCGCCTCGGCGGGGTCGGTGGCCGGCGCCTCCTCGATCTCCGGGAGCTCGTCGCAGGCGAACTCGTCCACCTTGCGCTTGCGCCACTGGGAGGTGCGGGTGTTGACCAGTGCCCGCCGGACATAGCCGTCCAGGGCCCGATGGTCCTCGATCCGGTCCCAGGCGACGTACGTCTTCGCGAGGGCTGTCTGGAGCAGGTCCTCGGCGTCACACGGGTTGGCGGTGAGCGAGCGTGCGGTGCGCATCAGGACGGTGCCGCGGGTCCGTACGTACGCCGAGAACGACGGGTACGGCGTCGGGTTCGAGGCGAGCGTGCACACAGGCGTGGTCATGCCTCCACGCTATGAGCGCGCTCCGGTTCTGGGATCGGCCGCAGGTGCCGAAGCGGGATCCGTCTCAGGTTGTAGAGGTGGGGCGTGCCCCACCTCCTGAAGGTGGAGGAGGCGGGGCGTCGCACTCCGGGTCCGCCGCCGGCGGTCAGCCGTCCGCGCCGAGTATCAGTCCGGAGGTCGGCACCCCGGTGCCGGCCGTGACCAGGGCGTGCGCCGCGCCCTCGACCTGGTTGACGGAGCTGCCGCGCAGCTGGCGGACGGCCTCGGCGATGCCGTTCATTCCGTGCAGGTAGGCCTCCCCGAGCTGGCCGCCGTGCGTGTTGATCGGCAACGCGTCGGCGGCCACGAAGTCGGCGGCCTCCCCGGGCGCGCAGAAGCCGAACTCCTCCAGCTGCATCAGCACGAACGGCGTGAAGTGGTCGTAGAGGATGCCGACGTCGATGTCCGACGGCCGCAGCCCGCTGGTCCGCCACAGCTGGCGGGCGACCACGTCCATCTCCGGCAGCCCGGTCAGATCGTCGCGATAGAAGGAGGTCATCCCCTCCTGGCGGCGGCCGGCGCCCTGGGCGGCCGCTGTGATCACGGCGGGTGTGTGCCGCAGGTCCCTGGCCCGTTCGGTGCTGGTGACGATGACGGCCTGCCCACCGTCCGTCTCCTGGCAGCAGTCGAGGAGCCGCAGCGGCTCGACGATCCACCGCGAGGCCGCGTGGTCGGCAAGGGTGATGGGCTTGCCGTGGAAGTACGCGGCGGGGTTGTTGGCGGCGTGCCGGCGGTCCGTGACCGCGACGTGCCCGAAGGCCTCGGGCGTCAGGTTGTAGGTGTGCAGATAGCGCTGGGCGGTCATGGCCACCCAGGAGGCCGGGGTGAGCAGGCCCCAGGGCAGCGACCAGCCGAGCGCCGCGCCCTCCGCGGACGGCTCGCGCTGCTGTACGCCCGAGCCGAAGCGGCGGCCGGAGCGCTCGTTGAAGGCCCGGTAGCAGACCACGACCTCCGCGACCCCGGTCGCGACGGCGAGGGCGGCCTGCTGGACGGTGGCGCAGGCCGCGCCGCCGCCGTAGTGGATGCGGGAGAAGAAGGAGAGGTCCCCGATGCCGGCCGCCTGGGCCACGGTGATCTCGGGGCTGGTGTCCATCGTGAAGGTGACCATGCCGTCGACGTCGGCGGGGGTGAGCCCGGCGTCGTCGAGCGCGGCGTGGACGGCCTCGACGGCGAGCTTGAGCTCGCTACGGCCGGAGTCCTTGGAGAACTCCGTCGCCCCGATGCCGGCGATGGCGGCGCGGCCGCCCAGCTCGTCGCGGTGGCGCACGCTCATGCCACGCCCTCCTCGGCGCCGAGGGGGACGGCGACGGTGACGGTTCCGGTGACGTGGCGGCCGATGCCGTTGGCGCCGACCACGCGGATCTCGGCGGTGTCCCCGGCCAGGGCGGTGACGGTGCCGGTCAAGGTCATGGTGTCGCCGGGGTAATTGGGGGCGCCGAGGCGGATGGCCACCTTGCGCAGCACGGCGTGCGGACCGAGATGGTCGGTGATGTACCGGCCGACCAGGCCGTTGGTGGTCAGGATGTTCATGAAGATGTCCGGGGAGCCTTTCGCCCGTGCGAGCTCGGCGTCGTGGTGCACGTCCTGGTAGTCGCGGGAGGCGATCGCGCCCGCGACGATCAGGGTGCGGGTGACCGGGATCTCCAGCGGCGGCAGTGTGTCGCCGACGTTCATGCGGCGTCCTCCTCGGGTGCGTCCGGCACGTCGGCGGTGATGAGGGCGCCCAGTTCGGACAGCAGCTCGCTGCCGCAGCCCAGGTACGCGTCCAGCTGGCGCCCCCACAGGAAATGGCGGTGTACGGGGTGGTCCAGATCCGCGCCCGTCCCGCCGTGCAGGTGCTGGCCCGTGTGCACCACCCGCTTCCCCGCCTCGGAGGCCCACCAGGCCGCCGTCAGCGCGTGCTCGCCCGCCGGAAGCCCCTCATCGATGCGCCAGGCGGCCTCGTAGGCGGTGACCCGGATCGCCTCGGTGTCCATGTACGCGTCGGCCGCGCGCAGCATGACCCCCTGGTTCGTGGACAGCGGCCGCCCGAACTGCTCGCGGGTGGAGGTGTACTCGACGGCGCGGGCCAGCGAGCCCGCGCAGACCCCCGCCTGGAGGCCGGCGAATGCCGTCCGGGCGGCGGCGAGGACCTGGTCGTAGGCGTCCTCGGCGCCGAGGCGCTCCGCCTCCGCCCCGGTCAGGGTCAGCCGGCCCGCCGACCACGGGGCCGTGGTCTCCACCGGTTCGGTGCCCACGCCGGGCGCGTCCGTCCGTACGAGCCACAGCACCCGGTCCGCGTCCGGGACCAGTACGTGCGTGGCGTCGCGCAGCCATGGCACGGCGGGCGCGGTTCCGGTGAGCCGCCCGTCCGGCGAGGCGGTGATACGGCCTCGGGCCGGGAAGGCGCCGGTGGCCACCGCCTCGCCCGTCCCGAGGGCGGGCAGCAGCCGGGCCCGCTGCTCGGGGCTGCCGTGCCGGGCGACGGGCAGGGTCCCGTACACGCAGGTGGCGGCGTACGGGACCTGCGCGGTGGTGCGGCCCTGCTCCTCCAGCAGCAGGACCAGGCCGAGCAGGCCGATGTCCTCGACGGCGGCGGTCAGGCCGGCAGCGGTCAGGGTCTTCCAGAGCTCGGTGTCGCTGCCGGTGCCGGTGGCGGCGAGGCGGTCGTGGGTGGCGAGGTCGCCGAAGATCCGGGCGGCGAGGCCTGCCGCGGCGGCCTGCTCCTCGGTGGGGTGAAAGTCCATCAGCCGTCGCTCCCCCGGAAGACGGGCAGTTCCAGCTCTTCGTCCACGCGGAGGAACTCCAGCCGGACGGGCATTCCGATGCGGACCTTGTCGTACGGGACACCGGTGATGTTGCTGATCATGCGGACGCCCTCCGCGAGTTCGACGAGCGCGACCGCGTAAGGGCCCCCGGGGCCCCCCGCGTCAGCGGGATGATCATGCGCGGTGAAGGCCGGGAAGGTCGGGTGATGCATGACGACGTACGAGAACACCGCGCCGGTTCCGGTCGCCTCGACGGTGTCCCAGTCGGGGGAGGCGCAGGCGTTGCAGCCGGGGAGCCAGGGGAAGCGGAGGGTCCCGCATGCGGTGCAGCGCTGGATCAGCAGCCTGTGATCCCGGACTCCGTCCCAGAATCCCTGGTTGTCGCGGTTGATCACGGGGCGCGGGCGCCGGGGCGGGCGCTGGGGGTGCTTCCCCCGGGTCTGTGGCGGTGTCTGGCCTTCCGGCGTGGGCTTCGGCGCGGGCGTGGGCTTTGGCCGCGGCGTGGGCTTCGGCGGCGGGGCGTACTTGAGGATCCGGAAACGGTGGGTCCCGGCGAGCTCTCCGTTCGCGTGGACGTCCATCCGGGTCGTCACGAAGTGGCCGGCGCCCAGCGTGGTCGTCTTGCGGGGTGACACGGACTCGATGACGGCGTCGAAGGTGACCGCGTCACCGGGGCGCAGCGGCCGCACGTACTCCTGCTCGCAGTCGGTGGCGACCACGGAGGTGCAGCCTGCCCCGTCGAGGAGTGCGAAGAGCTCGTCCTGGGCGGAGGAACGGCCGGTGTGGCCGGAGAGCCCGCCCATCGTCCACGCCTGGAGCATGGTGGGCGGCGCGATGGCGTCCGGGCCGGTGTAGGCGGGGTTGGCGTCGCCCATCGCCTCGCACCAGTGGCGGATCATCGGATCGTTGACCGGGTCCTTGGCCCGGCCCCCGGTGACGGCGGCCCGCCCCTCGAAGGCCTTGAGCAGCTCGTGGAACCGGGCCGCCTCATCGGCTCCGTCCGGCTCGTCCGCCGTGGCGGTCATCGCTTCCTCCCCTTCATGCCGAGCCGCATCATGGCGACGATCTCCCGTTGGACCTCGCTGACCCCGCCACCGAAGGTGTTGATCTGGGCGGCCCGGTTCATCCGCTCCAGCTCACCGCCCGCGAAGGCCGCCGGCCCCCGTACGAGTGCCTCCTCGCCCACCACCTCCTGGCACATCCGGTACACCTCGACGGTGGATTCGGTGCCGAGGAACTTCACGCCGCTGGCGTCGCCCGGGGCGAGGGTGCCGGCGCCCACGTCCTGGACGAGGCGCCAGTTGAGCAGGCGTACGGCGGCCAGCCGCGCGTGTGCCTCGGCGAGCCGGGACCGCACCCAGGGGCGGTCGGCCGGGCGGTCTCCGGTCACCGGGTCGGGGGTACGGGCGTGGCCGAGTGCGCGCCGGAAGAAGTCCTCGGCCTGCATGCCGATGGCGGCGAGGGCCACGCGCTCGTGGTTGAGCTGGTTGGTGATCAGTCCCCACCCGCCGTGCTCGGGTCCGACGAGGTTGCCGGCCGGCACGCGGATGGAGTCGTAGTACGTCGCCGTGGTGGTGAGCCCGCCGACCGTGTCGATCGGGGTCCAGGCGAACCCGGGGGTGTCGGTGGGCACCAGGATGATGGAGATCCCCTTGTGTTTGGGGGCCTCCGGATCAGTGCGGCAGGCGAGCCAGATCCAGTCCGCGTTCTGGGCGTTCGAGGTGAAGATCTTCTGCCCGTCGACCACCCAGTCCCCGTCGGCGCCGCCGTCGCGGACGGCCCGGGTACGGAGGGAGGCGAGGTCGGTGCCGGCTTCGGGCTCGGAGTAGCCGATGGCGAAGACGAGCTCCCCCTTCAGAATCCGGGGCAGGAAGTACTCCTTCTGCTCCCGCGTCCCGTACTTCATCAAAGTCGGGCCGACGGTGTTGAGGGTGACCATGGAGACGGGCGCCCCGGCCCGGTAGGCCTCGTCGAAGAACACGAACTGCTCGCCGGGGCCGCAGCCTTGGCCTCCGTACTCGACGGGCCAGCCGAGGCCGAGCAGTCCGTCGGCGCCGATGCGGCGCAGCAGCGCGCGCTGGGCGGCGGGGTCTTCGGGCACCCCGTCCGGCAGCAGGTTCTGGAAGTACTCCCGCAGTTCGGCGCGGAGCCGCAACTGGCCTTGGGTCGGGGCGAGGTGCACGGCGCTGGCCTCCCGGCATCACATCAACGAGTGAACCTGACTGTCCGTCAGATTCCTGGTCGATGTCAAGGTCGGGAACGCGCGAGGGCGCCTGCGCTACCGGACCCCAGCCGGTCCGGTCGCACAGGCGCCCTCAGTGGTCAGCGCCGCTCAGGGGCGGTCTACCACCACGGGTGGAAGTCCACCGCGACGTCGGAGTTGGACTGGTCGATCGCCGTGAAGGCCGAGCCGTTGACCTGCGCGGTGTTGTTCTGGTTCGACGCGCCGGAGCCCGTGGCGACCTGCTGAGAGGTGGAGGAGTTGCCGTGGTTGTTTCCGCCCACGCCGCTGCCGATGACGCTGGCAACGCTCGCATTCGATCCGTCGTTCGCGAAAGAGCCGTTGTCTGCCGAGGCCACCCCGCCGAAGAGTGCGACAGCGAGGGGGAGCGCGGCGACGGCGGCGATGACGCGGGCGGTACGGATGCTTGCCATGTTCTTTGTCCTCCATGAAACCGAAGTGGGTTCTCTTCCAAGGCAGTTGGCCGACCGCCTCGGTCGTTCCGTGTGGTGACGACGTCGCGAGATCAGAATTGCCCACCGAATCCCCGGCGAACCACCCGAGAGGCTGCGATTCCCCCGCAAGCATGAGCAACATCGGATAAACCTCATTCGCGCCCCCTACGCCCCAGGTCAGCGCCCTGGACTCAGGTGAAACCGGGGCCTCGCAGGGGATGAACGTTCCGCCAAAACACCGCACCCCGGACATGCCGAAAAGGCCGCGCCGTTCGGGAACCCCGCCATTTCCCGAGCTTGCGGCCCTGCGATACCAAGCTGCGCGCCCCTTGCGCGCCCCCGGCGCCCGCCGGGGCGATCACGCTGTACCCCGCTCCGGGGCACGGCACGGCGCGATCCTCGGTCGTGACCGACCGGGCTCCAGCGCCTGCTCTTCCGTACTGCGTACTGCGTGGGCTACGCGGCGAGCCGCATCTGATCCCGGCTGGTCCCGGTGGCCGGGGCGGCACCGACAGGTACTCCGGCAGGCATGGGGGCGGGAGCGGTTCCGCCGGCGAGGGCGGCGGCGGTCGTCGAGCGGCGGACGGACGGGGCCTTGCCGTGCGCCTCGGCGCGGATGCGCTGCTTGATGGTCGGCGGGAGCGAACCGCCCCGCATCATCGCCCGCCAGGTCCGCCGGGCCACCACCGCCACCGGCCGGCGCACGGCAGCGGCCGCGGGAGCCGGGGAAGCGGAAGCAGCGGCGGCGATCGGGGCCGGCTTCCCGGCGAGTCCGAGGGCGGCGAGGAGCGCCACGAGCGCGCCGAGAACGGCGGTCCAGACCGACGTGATGCTGCGGTGCGCCATGGCGGGGTGCCTCACTTCTCAATAAGCCGACAGACGATGTTCCGACGGGCGGATCTGCATACATTCGTCATGATGCGTCCGCAACCGCACCGTCCCCACCACGCGCGCCGATCTTCCGACAAACACCACTCGTAAGGCCCAGTCACGACTGGGGCGGCTCTTCCTGCGGTCGGTCGGATCCCAACTGCTCCTTGAGCTTGTCCTGGGCAGTGTCGACCTGACTGCTGTACTTGCCCTGGGTCTTCTCGTCGACGAAGTCTCCAGCCTTGTCGATGCCCTGTCCGGCCTGCGCCTCGTGGCCCTTCAGCATCTGCTTGAGCTTGTCCACCACAGACATCGCGGCTCCTTCCGTTGTTTTCCCCTCCCTTCCAGGATCGCGGCCCGCCACGGAGGCCGCATCTCGATGGCCGCATCCCACGACGAAGGGGTGCCCCTCGATCGGGACACCCCTTCCGATGAGGCGTGGGCCTACAGGTCCCACTCCACTCGCAGCACCGTGTCGTTGTACTCCGCCGGCTCCTCAAGCTTCGCGCCGGCCTTCAGAATGCGCACGCCCTTGCCGATCAGCTTCGCGTCGCTGTCCGTCAGGTTCACCCAGGACGAGACGTTCTTGGACATGCTGCCGCCGTCGGGCATGGGCAGCTGACTGAGGTCGACGTTGTAGCCGGCTCCGATCCCGTAGCCCGTGCCCTGACGGTTGTAGTGCCGGTACAGGCCCAGGGTCTTGGGCGGACAGTCCGCACCGTCAGGGAGGATTTGGACTACGCCGCCGGGCAGGTTAGCGCTCATGGCTCTCTCCGTTCATCAGCTCCGCCACCTTCCGGCGGGGCTTGTGCCGCCAACGTTCCACACGGAGGAGGCACGAACGGGCTCCCACAGGGCTTGATCGTTTCTGCAATGGACATGACCACCCGCACAGCCGAACCGCCCGCTCAGCGACAGCCCACGGCAAAGGGGCGCCCCTGTTGCGGGACGCCCCTTCTGACCTGCACATACTCTGACCTGCTGCGGTGGGTGTGGGATTTGAACCCACGGTGACATCGCTGCCACGACGGTTTTCAAGACCGTTCCCTTAGGCCGCTCGGGCAACCCACCCTGCGCCGCCTCACCTGGTGCGGAGCGGCTACAGCCTACCGGCTGGGTGATCCCTGTGGGGCCCACCGGCGTGAGGATCGGCGCCCGCCTGCCGGTACGCGTGCCGACAGGCGGTGCGGAGCGGCCGGGTCAGGAATTCTGGGCCTTGTCGTAGGCCGCCTTCGCCTCGTTGCCGAAGTACGGGCCGTACATCCGGTTGGGCAGGAAGGTGTAGCCGAAGCTGTTCACCGAGACCTGGGTGCCCAGGCCGGTGGCCTCGTTGAAGTCCTGGAACCAGGGGCCGCCGCTGGAGCCGCCGGTCATGTTGCAGCCCAGGCTGTGGTCCTTGGTCAGCAGGAAGTCCTTGCCGGTGTTCCCGCTGCAGTAGACGAGCTTGGTGCCGTCGTAGGGTGCTGCCGCGGGGAAGCCGAAGGAGTACATCTTCTTGTTGTAGCCGCCGTTGAACAGGACGCCCTGGGCGCCGACGGCCTGGCTGAGCGTCTGGCCGTTCAGCGGGGCGACGACGGCCAGGCCGACGTCCATGTTCATGTCCTCGCTGGCCGCCCACTGGTCGGTCGCGAAGGTCTTGGTGGCCGACCACTGGCCGTAGGGCGCGTTGCCGTTGTTGTACGCCGGGACGAAGACCCAGTTGGTGTGCCAGGCGCCCTGGTACTTCACGCAGTGGCCGGCGGTGATCACCGTGCTGCCGTTGGCGCTGGTGATGGAGTCGCCGGAGCAGGAGGCGGTCCGGTCTCCCATCGTGAAGAAGACCCGGCCGGAGGTCTTCACGACCGCGCCGCCGCCCGTCCACGCGCCGCCCGCCTGCGGGAAGGCCGTGGGGGAGGCGGTGGGGGAGACCGGTGCCGTCGGGGCGATGGCGGTCGGCCGGTCCGAGGCGGTGACCGCCGTACGGCCGGCGCCCGGGGCGGCCGTCACATCGAGCGGCGTGGCGTTGCGCATGCGCTCGGCAGTCCAGAAGCCGCGGGTGTGCTGCTGCTTGAACGAGGCCGACGCGTCCGCGGGAGCCGCCGCCGAGGGGGTGGCCGCCGTCAGCGCGCCCGCGATCAGGGCGCCCGCCGCCAAGAGGACCGATGCTGCCGTGCGATGACGATTCACGCATGACTCCTTCTGCCGTGCCCGGTCCGGTCGGTCCTGGGCAGGGTGGGGGTGAAGAGCTGTCGGTGCGGATCGGGTGCAGGGTCGCATGGGCGGGGCGAGATGTCAGTGCACAGTCAGAACGTTCGGTCGGTTCCGGCCAGGAATTGGCCAACTCCCTTCCCTGTGTGCCTCATACAGTGAGCAGCACCCCGGCGTACGAAACCCCGGCCACCACCACCCACGCCCCGAGGCCCAGCACCGCGGCCCGCCCTCCCGTCCGGGCCAGCGTCGGTAGATGGACGGCGCTGCCGAGACCGAACAGGGCCGCCGCCAGCAGTGCCTCCTGTGCCGTGTGCGCCCACTCCAGGGCCGCATCGGGCAGCACTCCGGTGGCCCGCAGCGCGGCCGCCGCCAGGAACCCGGCCACGAACAGTGGCACCGGCGCCGGCCTGCGACCCGAAGCGGTGCGCACCCCGCGCCGCCGGGCCCGTACGGCGAAGGCCACGGCCGCCACCAGCGGGGCCAGCAGCGCCACCCGCATCAGCTTGACCAGTACCGCCTCCCCCAGCGCCCCCGGGCCCGCGGTCTGGGCGGTGGCCACCACCTGGCCGACGTCGTGGACGCTCGCACCCACCCAGCGCCCGAAGGCCGGGTCGGAGAGCCCCAACGGTCCCTGGAGCAGCGGGAGCACCGCGATGGCCAGGGTTCCGCACAGGGTCACCAGCGCCACCGAGGACGCCACGTCCTCCTCGTCGCTGCCGGACACCTCGCTCACCGCGCCGATCGCCGAGGCCCCGCAGATCGAATACCCGGTGGCGATCAACAGCGGCTGGTCTCCCGGCAGCCCGAGCCGGCGGCCCAGCCACAGAGTGCCGAAGAAGGTGGCCGCCACGACGCCGACGACCATCGCCACCGTGGCCCAGCCCAGCCGGAGCACCTGGTCCAGGCCCAGGCCGAGTCCCAGCAGGACGATGCCGATCCGCATCAGCCGCCGTCCCGCCAGGGAGAGCCCGGGCCGGGCCGTCCCGCGTACGAAGGTCCGTATGCCCGGGAGGTGAGCCACCGCGATGCCCAGGACGACCGACGCGGTCAGCATCGGCACTGCCGGGACCAGCCAGTGAACACTCAACGCCACCAGGGCGCCCGCCGCGGCCAGCGCCAACCCCGGCCAAGAAGCGGGTGTTTCACGTGAAACACCGCTCGCCCGCACCGTCTGGTGGGTGGGGCGGTTCAGCAGGGCCATCAGTCGGCGGGGAGCGTGTAGACGCGGCGGACGCTGCTGCCGAGGCGGGAGACGTCGGCGCCGTAGACGTGCAGGGAAATCGCCGTCGTACGACAGGAGTTGCGCACCTTGTGGATATCGCCGGGCGGGGCGAAGCCGCAGACGTCACCAGGGCCGTTGACCACCTCCTCGGTCGCCACCAGCCGGGCGAGGGCGGATCCCGTGGCGGGGGCCAGCCGGTAGCGGAGCTCGCTCTCCTGACCCTCGTGCACCCCGGCCACACACCACGAGACGTGGTCGTGGATGGCGGTCTCCTGACCGGGCAGCCACACCAGCGCCACCACCGAGAAGCTGCCGTCCGCCTCCGCGTGCAGAACGTGCTGCCGGTACCGGTCGGTGTGCCCCACGCGCTGCTCCGGAGTGAGCAGATCGGGCGTGCCCAGGTGCGGGGCCACGCGCTCGCCGACCAGGTAGGCGGTCAGGTCGGGGGCGAGGCCCCGGTCCACGACCGTGCGGATCTCACTGACGAGGGCGGCCATCCTCGCGGTGGTGCGGGCCTGGGTGGTGGTCGTCATAAGGGCAGCGTCGGGCAGAGCATCCATCACGTCCAACGACAGTTCCGACGTGAAATCCCAAGTACCGCTTATGGATGGGGTCTCGGGAGATCGCCGAGGTCGCCAGCCCTCAGCCGCCCTCAGCCGCGCGCCCTCAGTAGCCGTCAGCAGCCCTCAGCAGCCGATCCGGTTCGACGCCACCCGTTTCAGTTCGTTCAGCACCACGGCCGTCGCCGGGATCCGCAGATGGTCGCGGTAGACGTACGCGGCGATGTGGCGGCGCGCGGCCGGCTGGAGCGGGCGCCCGCAGACCCGGCTCAGGGAGAGCGAGGGCAGCACCAGCGCGGGCATCATGGCCACGCCGAGGCCCTGTGCGACCAGGCTCTGCACCACCAGATTGTCGTCGGTGGCGAACCGGATGTCGGGAACGAAGCCCAGCTCGGCGCACTCGTGCAGCAGGTTCGCCCGGCAGCGCGGGCAGCCCGCTATCCACCGTTCCTCGGCGAGGTCGGCCAGGTGCACGGCCCGGCGCCGGGCGAGCTGATGGCCGGTCGGCAGCAGTACCGTCAGCTGGTCCTCCAGCAGCCTGACCTCGGCGACCTCGTCCGGGATCTCCTCGTGCAACCCCGGGTAGGTGAAGGCCAGGGTGATGTCACACTCCCCGCGTTCCAGCCGCCTCAGGGACTCCGGCGGCTCCCCCTCCAGCAGCTCGACCTGCACGCCCGGGTGGTCCTTGGCGAGGCCGCTGAGCGCCTCGGGGACGAGGGTGACGTTGGCGCTGGGAAATCCGCAGAGCCGGACCCGTCCGGTGCGCAGTCGTGCGTACGCCTTCAGTTGGGCCTCGGCGGCGGAGAGGCTGCCGAGGATCGACTCGGCGTGCCGGGCCAGGGACTCGCCCGCCTCGGTGAGTTGCATCTTGCGGCCCACGCGGGTGAACAGCGGGGTGCCGACGGCGCGTTCGAGCGCCTTCATCTGCTGGGTGATCGCGGGCTGGGTGTACCCCAGGACGCGGGCGGCCGCCGAGTAGGACCCGGAGACGACCACCTCGTGGAACGTCCGTATATGCCGCGAATCGAACACAGCTGAAGCATAAGCGGACGTTGGGAGGGGCCGTAGGCGGAATCCCGCCCACGGCCCCTCACCATCAAGCCACCGATCCCGGCCCGTCGCCGGTTTCTACTTGTCGCCGACGCGCGAGCCGAGCGTGATGTCGACCGTGGTCGTCTTGCCGTCGCGCACGTAGGTCAGCTTCACGACGTCGCCCGGCTTGTGCGTCCAGATCTCGCTGATCAGGCTGGGTCCGCTGTCGATCTGCTTGCCGCCGAACTGGATGATGAGGTCGCCGGGCTTCAGACCCGCCTTGCCGGCCGGGCCGTTCGGGTCGACGAGCTCGGCGGCGGAGGCCCCGTTCTCGGAGATCTTGGCGCCCTCCGCCTTGGACTGGATGTCCACGGAGACCGAGATCACCGGGTAGACGGGCTTGCCCGTCTTGATCAGTGACTCGGCGACGTTCTTCGCCTGGTTGATCGGGATGGCGAAGCCGAGGCCGATGGAGCCGGTCTGGCCGCCGCCGAATCCTCCGTTGCCCGCGGACTGGATCGCGGAGTTGATGCCGATGACCGCGCCGCGGCCGTCGAGCAGCGGGCCACCGGAGTTGCCCGGGTTGATCGAGGCGTCCGTCTGGAGCGCGCTCATGTACGAGTTCTTGCTGCCGGAGCCGTCACCGGAGGCCACCGGGCGGTTCTTGGCGCTGACGATGCCGGTCGTGACCGTGTTGGAGAGGCCGAACGGCGCGCCGATCGCGATGGTCGGGTCGCCGACCGCGACCTTGTCGGAGTCGCCGAGCGGCAGCGGCTTGAGGCCGGCCGGCGGGGTCTTCAGCTTGAGCACGGCCACGTCGTAGCCCTGGGCGCGGCCGATCACCTCGGCGTCGTACTTCTTGCCGTCGGAGAAGGTCGCGGACAGCTTGCCGCCGTTCGCGGCGGAGGCCACCACGTGGTTGTTGGTGAGGATGTGGCCCTGCTGGTCGTAGACGAACCCGGTGCCGGTGCCGCCCTCGCCGTCGCCCGCCGAGGCCTCGATGGTGACGACGCTGGGAAGCGCGCCGGCGGCCAGGCCCGCGATGGAGCCGGCTTCCCGCTTGAGGTCCTTGGGGGTGTTCCCGGCGGTGATCGTGGTGGAGCCGCTGCCCTTGTCGCTGCGCTCGGCGGCCCAGTAGCCGACACCGCCGCCGATACCGCCGGCGAGGAGGGCCGCCACGAGCACGGCCGCGATCAGGCCGCCCCGGCCCTTCTTCGGCTTGGGCGCGGGCTGGCCGTCGGCGGCCAGGTGCGCGCCCCACACGCCGTGGCCGCCGCCACCGTACGCCGGGACCGCGGGCGGGGGCGGGGGCGGAGGCCAGCCCGCCGCGCCGTGCGCGGCCGGGGCGGGGCCCGCAGGGTGCGGAGCGGGAGCCTGACCGTAGGCCGGGGCCGCCGGCGGCGCGGGCTGCGGAGCCGGGGTCGGGGCCGGCTCGGGAGCCGGGGTCTGCGGGAGCTGCTGGGTGGGCTCGGTCCCGGGCGCGGGCGTCGGCGGGAGCTGCTGGGTCACAGGCTCGGCGGCGGCAGGCGCGTGCGCCTCAGTGGGCGCGGGTGCGGGCGCCTGGTCGGCCGCCGGGGCGGGCGCCTCCGGGGCAGGCGCCCGGTCGGCGTGGGGAGCGGCCACCGGCACAGGGGGTGCGGACGGGGCCGCGGGGGGCGTAGGGGCCGCGGTGCCCTCGTTCTCGGTGCTCACAGCGCTCTCTCCTCGTCACACGCAACACACACAGCTTCTGCAACTATCTGGCGGTATCGGTCCGACTGAACGTTCGACATGCCGCACAAGTTCCCGGGTAAAGCCTTTCCCATGACCCGTCAGAGCACTGTAAGCCGGACCTGTGCGTCTCCCCCCATCCTTTCTCCCCGGCATTTCGGACGCATCCCCAGGGTTCCCCCCGACGCGGGGCACCCCTCGGTGGCACCATGACCCAGTGACCCACGCAACGCCGAGCCGCATCCAGGTCGTCGCCCACCGCGGCGCCTCGGAGGACGCCCCCGAGCACACCCTCGCCGCCTATCGCAAGGCCATCGAGGACGGCGCCGACGGGCTCGAATGCGATGTCCGGCTCACGGCCGACGGCCACTTGGTCCTGGTCCACGACCGCCGGGTGAACCGCACCTCCAATGGCCGCGGCGCCGTGTCGGCCCTGGAGCTGGCCGACCTCGCCGCGCTCGACTTCGGCTCCTGGAAGGACCGCGAGGAGTCCCCCGACTGGGACGCGGACCCCGCGCTCACCTCCGTGCTCACCCTGGAGCGGCTGCTGGAGCTGGTCTCCGACGCCGGCCGCCCGGTGTCGCTCGCGATCGAGACGAAGCACCCCACCCGCTGGGCCGGGCAGGTGGAGGAGCGGCTCCTCTTCCTCCTCAAGCGCTTCGGACTGGACACTCCGCCCGCCGACGGTCCGCACCCGGTCCGGGTCATGAGTTTCTCCGCGCGCTCCCTGCACCGGGTGCGGGCGGCCGCCCCGACGGTGCCGACCGTGTACCTGATGCAGTTCATCACGCCCCGGATGCGGGACGGGCGTCTGCCGGCCGGCGTGACGATCGCCGGACCCGGGATACGGATCGTGCGCAACCACCCCGGCTACATCCGCAAGCTCCAGGTCACGGGCCACTCCGTGCACGTATGGACCGTAAATGAGCCGGAAGACGTTCAGCTCTGCGCCGATCTGGGCGTGGAAGCGATCATCACGAACAGACCTCGACAGGTTCTGTCACAGCTGGGACGCTGACTTCCCGGTTCGCACACCCGCCACCCCGGGCCCGTACGTCACAGGGTGTGCCCCGGCGCATCCGCTCCGCGTCCACCGGTCATGAATGCGTCACAGCTCTCCACTTTGGCGGTTTCCGGTCCAGGCCATTGGGGCATCCAGACCTTGGCGTGGGGCTAAGGAGGTTCCGGGGGTGGCGTTGGTGGTGGCACAAGAGGTGCCCACGTCGTCGTGCATGGACGTGTCCCATGGTCCTGCGGGCGTGGGCGAAGCGAGACACCGCATGCGCGAGGAATTGCGTATCGGCGGAGTGTCCGAATCGGTCGTGGACGACGCCGTACTGATCCTTTCCGAACTGCTCAGCAACGCCTGCCGCCACGGCCGGCCGCTGGGCTCGCGTGAGATCGGAGACGGGGAGATACGCGCCGCCTGGCGCGTCGACAGAGCGGGGCGGCTGACGGTCGAGGTCACGGACGGAGGCGGTCCCACCCGCCCGGTCCCGGCCACGCCCTCGGTCACCGCGCGCGGCGGCCGGGGGCTGAACATCATCAGCGCCCTGGCCCTGGACTGGGGTGTCCGGGACGGTGCGGCGGGCGAGGTCACCGTGTGGGTGATTGTCGCGTGCGGGGCCCGGCACGATGATTTCGCTACGCGCGTTGCGCCTCCGGCGATCGACTTCAGCACCGCATTCGACGATCTGGATCCCTGAACACCGCATCACCCGTCAGAGGATCCCCGACAGCAGTACTGACATCAGTACCGACAGCAGCAGCGACAACAGCACCGACAGCAGTACCGGTCATCGGCACACGCGGCCGACCGGGAGCGCACGCCGACCGTGCTCCCGGCCGCACCCCACCGGTTCCGGCGGTACGAACGGCTAGGCTCGCGCCCAGACACAACGCCGTACCGCCGCAACCGGGAGACACCCACGATGGCCAAGAAGCGCCCCGCAGCGAAGACTGCAAAGCCGCAGCTCAACAACGGGGAGATCCCGGTGGTAGGCGCCCGCGAGCCCTGCCCCTGCGGATCCGGTCGCCGCTACAAGGCCTGTCACGGCGCCGCCGCCTCGCACGCCGTCACCGAGCACGTCCAGCGCCCGTTCGAGGGACTTCCCGGCGAGTGCGACTGGGTGGCGCTGCGCGAGCTGGTCCCTGCGGCCACCGTTCCACTCACCCTCAAGGGCGGTCTGCCCGAGGGCGTCCCCTCCGTCACGCTGGTGACCGTACTCCCCATGGCCTGGCCGGCGCTGCGCCGTGAGGACGGGTCCGTCCTCCTCGGCCTGCAGAACGACTCGACCACCGGGGACCTCTCCCGGGACATGGCCGACACCCTGGAACGCGCGCTCGCAGCGGAACCTGGAACTCCGATTCCGGCCCGCCGAGTTCCGGCCGAAGGTCCCCGACTTCAGGATCTCCTGGACACGAGCGGCGCTTTCGAGCCGGTTGTGCACACCGGCTTCGAATTCTGGATTCCGGAATCGGAGAGCGCCCAGAACGCCTCTCCGGAGATCGCCGCCTCGCTGGAGCGCGCCAACGCCGCGGCGATCCCGACCGTCAAGATGGCCGGCCTCGACGCGGCCTACTGGTGCGAGACCCCGGAGAAGAATCACCTGCGCTGGGTCATGCCGCACCCCGAGGAGAAGCTGCTCGACGCCCTCGCGCGACTGCACGCCGCAGGCACATCCTCCCTCGGCGAAGGCACCAAGCTCGTCGGTTCCTTCCGCGCGCACGGCCTGATGGTCCCCGTCTGGGACCTGCCCACCGGGGTCTCCGCCGACGACGTGGAGAAGCCCGCCGCGGAGTTCGCGGAACGGCTGGCCGCGGCCCTCGCCACGGACGCCCCGCTCTCCGTCGAGGAGCGCCGGGCACGCGGTGGCCTCACCAATCGCCAGGTCACGATCAGCTGACCTCCGTGCACCCGCGGGTCCGGTGACTGGGGTCACAACTCCCGCTAATCGCCTGCAAATCTATGTCTGAATATCAGAGATCGAATTTGCGAACAGGCGATCTCTTGTTACGGTTCTTGTAGCCCGGTCGCTGGTGCATCCCCCGTCGCCAGCGACCGGGCCTTCAATTTTCCACGGCGGTCAACCGTCTCCTGGTGCCGGTGAGTTGCTTCCGGACCGCAGCAGCAGCTTCCCTTCATCATCCGGAACTGCAAACTCCGCAACGGCCGTGTAGTCGTCCGGCAATCCCGCCGAAGCCTCCCTCGGCGTCTCGCACAGACCCGGCTCATCGCCCGAGTCGACCGCGCACAGGATCTGCACGGTACGCCCGGCCGGCCCCATCACCGTCAGTACGGCGTCCAGCGGATGCCCGCTGGTGTTGCGGTAGTAGCTGCGGCCCCAGGTCTGGCCCGCACCCACCAGCACGCACGTCTGCGCCTCCACGCCCTGCGGCGAGGAGAGTTCGGGCCCGCACCGGGAATCCGTACGGGGCTGCTCCGGCGGTCCGGGCGGCGCAGGCTCGGCGGGCCGGGCGGCCGACTGGGCCGGCCGCGCCTGATGTGGGGTACGCGAGTGGCCCGCGGGATCGGACAGTCCCAGCGAGGTGAGCAACCCGCCGCCCTTTCCGTCGCCCTGACCGGCGAAATCCGGCCCGGCGATCGCTCCCGCGAGCGGGAGCGACAAGATGACCAGCACACCGGCGCCGATACCGATCAAGCGGAGATTCATTCGCCGAAGATAGCGACGCGGGAATGGGGCTCGGAGATCCCCGCGCCCAATTCCCTTGGAAACTCGTCCCGCTGGCACCCGTACGAGTGATGCGTCGAGTGAGCCCGACGAACGAGCGCCCAGAGCCCCCGGAACGCCGAGAACGCCAGGAGCGCCCAGACGCCTGGAACACGCGGAACGCTCAGTACGCGAGCCGGCTCCCGCCGCCGGGCGCCCCGCTGCTCGCCTCGACCAGCGCGTGCACGACCTCCTCGACCTCCGGCAGCCAGAGGCTTCCGATGCCGTCGGCCGGCTCCCGCTCCCACCGCACCTGGCCGCCACCGGACGCGGCGGAGGGCGGCAGCAGCAGATAGCCGCCCTCGCCGTGGAAGCGCAGCGAGGAGGGCACATGGTCCTTGGCGTAGAGGAGTTCGCCGAGCCGCTCCAGCGAATACGGCGCCACCAGCAGCGACCACCGGGTCGGCGTCGCGACGATCGGACCGAGCCGCATGCCCTGCGCGTCCAGGCGTACGACGGCACGCGCCGCCGCGCCGGCCGGGAGGCTCACGGCGCACGGGGCAGCGCCACCGGTGGCCAGCAGTACGGGGGCCGAGGGGCGCCTCGTCCACCACCAGGCCACCATCCGGGCGTCAATGGTGGCCGCCAGGAGCCCCGGATCGAAGGGGTGCGCGCCGGGCACCACACAGTCGGGGTCCGGACAGGCGCACCGAGCACTGTCGCCCCCGGCGCGGCCGACCCCCGGCAGAACCGGCCACTGCCAGGTCGTGGCGCAGGTCAGCGCCGCGTCGAGAAGAGTCGAGGTACCGGCCGGAGTGCCGACTTCCGCTGAAGGCGTGCCCGAGGACGGAGCCGAGGGCAAGACCGAAGACAGGGCAGAGGACAGGGCAGAGGACAAGGCCGAGCGCAGGGATTGGCAGCGATTACGGAGCCGCTGGAGACGCCTTCCGAGGATCTCGCGCATGAGCGCTCGTTCCTTTCCGTTGAACGCCGAGGGCCACATCACACCATGTAAGCGGTGTTTCACTACACGTACACGTTTCGCGTCACTGTCCGCCTGAAGCAGGTTCACACGGTTCGTGCAGTTTTCTTACGGGTCCATGAAACGTCCGGCGGGGGCTGAGCGCGACCCGCAGCAGTACCCAGACCGGCTGCCGCCGCTTAGGACGACGGCCCGGGCCGGGCGGTTCCCAGCGGGTGCCGGACCGCGTCAACTGCCCCCGGGCACCAACGATTACGTACCCGGAGCGACTTCGACGCCCGCTCAGTCGATCGCAAAAACCGTCTGCTTCCGGCTTTTTCCGGCCAAGTTCTAGCCTTGGCTCGACAGTGAGTTGCCGTCCCACGGACACCAGGATTCCCACCTGGGCAATGCTGGACATCGCTCCTCGTGTGCGTGTAGATGTGGATTCATTGATGGCGGCGCAGCACGATCTGGGGGTTTGCGATGCTATATGGCGAATCACACCAGGTGGATAGGCGGACGCCATGAGCGCCCCGCATCTGCCGAAAGTGGCTGGAATCGATCCGGCCGTTACAGCGTCACCGCACACTGCGGCGCCCACGCCCGCACGCCCCGCCGCCACACCGGCCGCCCCGCCCCCTGCCGCCGGCACGCTCATCCAGGACCGGCTGGCGGGCATGGTCTCCGACCTCACCACCCTCAACGAGCTCACCGAGCGCCTTGCCCGCGCCGGCGACCTCGACTCCTCCCTCCATGAGTTCCTGCGCGCCGGAGCCGCACTCGTCGGCGCCCGCCGCGGCCTGATCGTCCTGGAGCCCTCCGACGGCCTCGGCCCCACCACCACCATCGGCCTGGGCCTCGGCCGCGCCGACCTCGGCCACATCGAGACCGTGCCGCGCAGTGCCACCTCGTACGGCCGCATCCTCGACGGACTCCCCGACGCCCAGGGCGGCTCCGAGGTGCTCCCCGAACCCGGCGCCGCGCCCGGCACCGGGGGGTACGGCGCTCCCGTCGACCCCCGCCACCGCGAGGTCGCCGCCCGTCTCGGCTACGCCGCCAGCTACGCGCTGCCGCTGACCGCCGAGGCCACCGGACGGCTCGGCGCGGCCGTCTGGCTCTACGACGAGCAGGCCGAGCCCAGCGAACGCCAGCGCGACCTCGTCGGCCTCTACGTCCGGCACGGCGCCGAGCACCTGGCCCGGATGGTGGAGGTCGAGCGCTCCCGCTCCCGGCTGGCCATCGTCGCCGAGGAATTGCTGCCCAGCCGGCTCCCGCGGATCGCCGGAGTCCAGCTCGCCGCCCGCCACCACACCGGCCCGCGCGGCGGCGGCGACTGGTACGACGCGCTGCCGCTGCCCGAGGGGGCACTGGGCCTGGCCGTCGGCTCCGTCACCGGGTCGGGCCCGAGCGCCGTCGCCGCGATGGGGCGGCTGCGGGCGTCGCTGCGCGCGTACGCCGTCATGGAGGGGGAGGACCCCGTCGCCGTCCTGTCCGACCTGGAGCTGCTGCTGCGCCTGACCGAGCCGGCGCGCTCGGCGACCGCCCTCTTCGCGTACTGCGAGCCGGCCCAGAGGAAGATCCTTCTGGCCGGCGCCGGGCACACGCCGCCGCTGCTCATCGGAGAGCGCCGCACCGAGTACGTGGAGACCTCGCTCTCCGCGCCGCTGGGGATGCTGGCCTGCTGGGAAGCGCCGAGCGTGGAGATCGAACCCGCACCTGGAGAAACGGTGCTGCTGTACACCGACGGGCTGCTGCGGCGTACCGGTGACCCCATGGACCGGGCGTACGCCCGGCTGCACGCGGCGGCCGCGGGGGTTCCCCGTAGCGCCCGCGACGACCCGGCCGCCCTCTGCGACCACGTCCTGCGCAATGTGCTCCCGGAGGGAGCCGCCGAGTCGGCGCGGGAGGACGCCGTCGAGGACATCGTGCTGCTCGCCGCCCGGTTTGACTGATGTATCACAGATCCATCGGGTATCTTCCGCTCGCGCCTACGATGGGTGGGTCCGCACCCGGACTTTGCCTTACCGTCGCAGCTTGAGGAGAAGACGTGGCTGACGAGCTCACCCCGGAGACCCTGGAAGAAGAGCAGCCCCAGGAGAAGCACAAGCAGCGCAAGAACACGCTGTACCCGGGCGTCAGCGACGAACTCGCGGACAACATGCGCACCGGCTGGGCCGACACCGAGCTGCACGGGCTGAAGCCCATCGCCCAGGCCGCGCACACGGCCACCCGCCGCGCCGCGCTGTCCGCGCGGTTCCCCGGCGAGCGCCTCGTCGTCCCCGCGGGCCGGCTCAAGACCCGCTCGAACGACTGCGAGTACCCGTTCCGCTCCTCGACCGAGTACGCGTACCTCACCGGCGACCAGACGGAGAACGGCGTGCTGGTCCTGGAGCCCTCGGGCACGAGCGGCCACACCGCCACCCTCTACCTGCTGCCGCGCTCCAACCGCGAGAACGGCGAGTTCTGGCTGTCCAACCAGGGCGAGCTGTGGGTCGGCCGCCGCCGCTCCCTCGCCGAGGCCGAGCAGCTCCTGGGCATCCCCGCCAAGGACGTCCGCGAACTCGCGGACGCCCTCGCCGCGGCCGAGGGCCCGGTCCGCGTGCTGCGCGGCCACGACGCGGTCATCGAGAAGGCGCTGACGGACAAGGTCACCGCCGAACGGGACGAGGAGCTGCGCGTCTTCCTCTCCGAGGCCCGTGCCGTGAAGGACCGGTTCGAGATCGGCGAGCTGCGCAAGGCCGTCGACTCCACCGTCCGCGGCTTCGAGGACGTCGTGAAGGTGCTCGACAAGGCCGAGGCCACCTCCGAGCGCTACATCGAGGGCACGTTCTTCCTGCGCGCCCGCGTCGAGGGCAACGACGTCGGCTACGGCTCCATCTGCGCCGCCGGCCCGAACGCCTGCACGCTGCACTGGGTACGCAACGACGGCGAGGTCCGCCCCGGCGACCTGCTGCTGCTCGACGCCGGTGTGGAAACCCGCGACCTCTACACCGCAGACGTCACGCGCACGCTGCCGATCAACGGCACGTACAGCGACATCCAGCGCAAGATCTACGACGCGGTGTACGAGGCCCAGGAAGCCGGCATCGCCGCCGTGCAGCCGGGTGCGAAGTTCCGCGACTTCCACGATGCCGCGCAGCGCGTGCTGGCCGAGAAGCTCGTGGAGTGGGGCCTGCTGGAGGGCCCGGTCGAGCGCGTCCTGGAGCTGAGCCTCCAGCGCCGCTGGACCCTGCACGGCACCGGCCACATGCTCGGCATGGACGTCCACGACTGCGCCGTCGCGCGGACCGAGGCGTACGTGGACGGGACGCTGCAGCCCGGCATGTGCCTCACCGTCGAGCCCGGGCTGTACTTCCAGACCGACGACCTGACCGTGCCCGAGGAGTACCGGGGCATCGGCGTCCGGATCGAGGACGACATCCTCGTCACCGAGGACGGCAACGAGAACCTGTCGGCCGGACTGCCGCGCGCGTCAGCAGAGGTCGAGGCGTGGATGGCGCGGCTCAAGGGCTGACCTTCCGCGCGGCTGGTGTTCCGCACGGCTGGTGGGCGGGTTCCCGTACGCGGGTCCCGCCCATCGGCATGTCCGGAGGCGCGCGGGCTGGTGTCCGGAGGCAGGCGGGCCGGTGTCCGGAGGCGCGCGCGGCTACGACACCTTGAGCAGCGCGCCCTCGCGCCACTTGAGGATCTTGTCGAAGCTGACCACCGCGCCCCGGCCCGGCCGGTTGCGGAACCGGACGTGATCGGCGAGTTCGGTGATGAGCCCCAGGCCCCGGCCGTGCTCTTTCTCCGAGGAACCGGCCGGCTCCGGTCTGCGCCCGGACACCGTCGAAGGCGGGAAACCCGGACCCGAGTCGGTCACCTCGATGCGGCAGCAGTCCCCGTCCAAGTACGCCGTGACGCGGTACGCCGCGCACGCCTCCGGGACCGGGTCCCCGTCGGGGCCGAGGCCGACCGACGGACCGCCGTGTTCCACCGCGTTCGCGCAGGCCTCGCTCAGCGCCACCGACAGTTCGAAGGAGATGTCCGGGTCCACCCCCGCGGTCTCCATCGCCCCCAGCAGCAACCGCCGGGCGAGCGGGACGCTCGCGGCTTCGCGCCGCAAGTGGAGAGACCACCAGATGCTCATACGGTTACCTATTGCCTCATGCGGTCAGCCGTAAGCCCCCGGCGGCCGCCACAGCCCTCATTCGGCCGATGTGACACTCCCGGGCGGCGGTGTATGACGTCCGACGCGGCCGGGAGGGACGCATCGGACGTTCCGGACCTGCCGTATGGGAAGCATCGGCGCAGTGCGATGATGGCCCGGCCATGACTGCCCCCCACACGACGCATGCCGGAGCGGGCCTCCGGATGATCCGGGCCGCGGTGTTCACCGCGGTCTGCGTCGTGCTGTCGGCGGCCGGCCACGCCATGGCCTCCTGCGCCACCGTGCCCTGGTGGGTGGTCGGCATCGCCTTCCTGGCCGTGTTCGCGGTCGCGGCCCCGCTCGCGGGCCGCCGCCACTCGCTGCCCGGAATCGCCGCCGGACTCACCGTCGGCCAGCTCGGGCTGCACGCGCTGTTCGGCCTCGGCCAGCACAGCGCCGCGGCCGCCCCTTCAGCCGGTGGCGCCACCGCCTCCTCCGACACCTCGCTGGCGGCCCTCGCCGCCCAGTTGGTCTGCGGAGGCAACTCCATTCCGCTCAGCCCGGCCGACGCCCGGCGGATCGTGGAGAGCGCCGGGCTGGATCCGGCCGCCATGGCCGGACAGACCGCCGCACAAGGCCACGCGGCCCACGCACACATGGCCCAGGCCACCGCGGCACCCGCGACCGGCCTGTTCAGCCCCGCCATGCTGCTCGGCCACCTGCTGGCCGCGCTCGCCGCCGGCTGGCTGCTCGGGCGCGGCGACGCCGCCCTGTTCCGGCTGGTCGAGCTGTCCCGGCTCTCCTCGGAGACCCACCCGGTACGTCCGCTGCGCGCCGCGCTGGCCTTCGTACGAGCCCTCGCGTCCGGACTTCCGAGCGCGCCGGACCGTACTCCGCGGGCCGCCCGGACCGCGGCGGCCCCGGCGGCCGCGACCGGCCGGGAGGCACTCCAGCACACGGTGATCAGGCGGGGGCCGCCCGCGGCGGCGTTCGCCCTCGCAGCCTGACGCGGCACCCCACTCCCAGGGACACCCAGAGGGAGCACCGGTGCCGCGCACTCCGCGCGCGCCCGTGCCCGGAGCCACCGTCATCCCTGCTTCTGTGGAGTGATTCCGCCATGAAGACCTCTCGCGTCTCCTTCGCCGCCGCCCTCGCCGCCGGTACCGTCCTCGTCCTCTCCGGCCCCGCCTTCGCGCACGTCAGCGTGCAGCCCGGCGACGCCGCCAAGGGCGGCTACGCAACGATCAACTTCAAGGTCCCGAACGAGCGCGACAACGCGTCGACCACGCAGCTGGAGGTCAACTTCCCGGTCGACCAGCCGCTCACGTCCGTCATGCCGCAGGACGTCCCGGGCTGGACCGTGAAGGTCGAGAAGACCAAGCTCGACAAGCCCCTCACCGTGCACGGCAAGCAGATCAACGAGGCCGTCACCAAGGTCACCTGGAGCGGCGGCAAGATCGAGGCCGGCAAGTTCCAGCAGTTCCCGGTCTCCGTCGGCAAGTTGCCCGAGGACGCCGACCAGATGGTCTTCAAGGCGATCCAGACGTACGACAACGACGAGGTCGTCCGCTGGATCGAAGAGCCCAAGGAGGGCGCCGCCGAACCGCAGAACCCGGCGCCCGTCCTGAAGCTGACCGCCGCCAAGGGCGGCGACCACCACGACGGTGGCGCCAAGAAGACGCACGAGGCCGACGGCGGCAAGAACGCCGACAAGGTCCACAAGGACGGTACGGAGAAGGCCGCCAAGGGCAGCTCCGACACGACCGCGCGTGCCCTCGGCATCGCCGGCATCGTCGTCGGGCTCGGCGGTATCGCCTTCGGCGTCGCCTCGCGCCGCCGCGCCTCCTGACCTGCCGTGCCCGTACAACAACCTCAGCATCCCCGATCCCAGGGACATCTCTCCATGCGCACCACACGTGTGACGGTCGCCGCCCTCGCGGCGGTGGCCGCCCTCACCCTCACGGCCTGCGGCGGTGAGCCGGTCAAGACCGACGCGGTCACGCAGATCAGCGGCCAGTCGAAGGCCGGCTCCGCGACCGTGCTCGACCGACCCTTCACCAAGCCGGACCTGGTCCTGACGGACACCACCGGCAAGCCCTGGAACCTGCGCGAGCAGACCAAGGGCAAGCCGACGCTCATCTACTTCGGCTACACCAACTGCCCCGACGTGTGCCCCCTGACGATGAGCAACATCGCCATCGCCAAGAAGGCGCTCCCGAAGGCCGATCAGGAGAAGCTCCAGGTCGTCTTCGTCACCACCGACCCCGAACGGGACACCCCCGACTCCCTCGGCGCGTGGCTCAGGTCCCAGGATCCGGCCTTCACCGGACTGACCGGGGACTTCGCCACCATCCAGGCCGCCGCGCGCAGTCTCGGCATCGGCATCGACCCCGCCGAGAAGGAGGCCGACGGCAGCGTCGTCTCCATGCACGGCGCGCAGGTCATCGCCTTCTCTCCCAAGACGGACGACGGATACGTCCTCTACGGCGAGAGCACCACCGTCGATGACTACGCCAAGGACCTGCCGAAGCTCGTCAAGGGAGAGAACCCGTGAACCGCCGCACCACCCGCACCATCGCCGCCGCCCTCTCCCTGACGGCAGCGCTCGCGATATCCGGCTGCTCCTCCAACTCGGGCTCGGGCTCGGGCTCGGACTCCGGCTCCGGCTCCGGCTCCGGCTCCGGCTCCAAGACCGAAGCGGCCAAGCCCGCGATGACGGTCACCGGCGCGTTCATGCCCGAGCCCGTCAACGACAAGATGGCCGGCGCGTTCATGGTCATCAAGAACGGCTCCAAGACGGCGGACAAGCTCGTCGCCCTCACCAGCCCGCTCTCGGACGATCTTCAGATCCACGAGACCAAGGACCTGAAGATGCGGCAGGTCCCGTCCATGGACGTGCCGGCCAACGGTGAGCTGAAGCTGGAGCGCGGCGGCAGCCACGTCATGTTCATGGGCCTCAAGAGCACCCCGAAGGTGGGCGACAAGGTCACCGTCGAGCTGCGCTTCGAGAAGGCCGACCCCGTCAAGGTCGAGCTGGACGTCAAGGCGCGGACGTACAACGGGAAGGCTCCAGCACACACCGATGGCACCGCCCACTGACGGACCGAGGGACTGACACGCCATGACGGCCACCGCCCCCGCCCCATCCACGGCCCGCACCCGGACCGCCGCACTCCTGCCGCGGCTCGCGCTGGTCCTCGCCGCCCTGTTGGCGACGCTGTTCACCGCGGCCTCCCCGGCCGCGGCGCACGCCGCACTGACCGCGAGCGACCCCAAGGAAGGGGCGGTGGTCGCCACGGCCCCCGCCCAGGTCACCCTCTCCTTCTCGGAGCAGGTCGCCATGGGCGGCGACTCCATCCGCGTCCTGGACCCCCGGGGCAAGCGCGTCGACACCGGCGAACTGCGCGACATGTGCAGTGGATCGACCATCCGCTACGGCACCGCCCTGCACTCCGGCCTGCCCAACGGCACCTACACCGTCGCCTGGCAGGCCGTCTCCGCCGACAGCCACCCGGTCTCCGGCGCCTTCACCTTCTCCATCGGCGCCCCTTCGGCCACCAGCGTCACCCTGCCCAGCCGTGAGGCGGGCGGCGGGCCCGTCGGCATCGCCTACGACATCGCCCGCTACGCCGCCTACGGAGGTTTCGCCGTCCTCGTCGGCGCCGCCGCCTTCGTGCTGCTGTGCTGGCGCCGGGGCGCGGCCGAGCGGCCCCTGCAAAAACTCGTCGTACGCGCCTGGGTCACCCTCACCTCCGCGACCCTCGCGATGCTGGTGCTGCGCAACCCGTACACCGGCTCGGGGAAATTCGCGGATGCCCTCGACCTCGCCGGGCTGAGGGCCGTGCTGGAGACGAAGACCGGCGCCTCCCTCGTCTCCCGGCTGCTGCTGCTCGGCGCCGCCGCCCTCTTCATCGCGGTCCTGTTCGGGGCCTACGCACGGAGCCAGAGCGGGGCCGGGCGGTCGGCGAAGGACACGAGCGACCTCGCCTTCGGCCTCGGGATCGGCGGGACCGTCGTCGCGGCGGGCATCGCCGCCACCTGGGCCCTCTCCGAGCACGCCTCCACCGGCATCCAGCCCGGCATCGCCATGCCCGTCGACATCCTGCACCTGCTGGCCGTCGCCACCTGGCTCGGCGGCCTCACCGCGCTGCTCGTCGCCCTCCACAAGGTCCCGGACATCGAGCGGGAAGCCGTCCAGCGCTTCTCCAGGGTCGCGTTCCTCAGCGTCCTGGTCCTCGCCGTCACCGGCGTCTACCAGTCCTGGCGCCAGGTCGGCAGCTGGTCCGCCCTCATCGGCACCAGCTACGGGCAGCTCCTGCTCATCAAGGTCGGCCTCGTCGCCGTCCTCGTCGCCATCGCCTACCTCTCCCGGAAGTGGACCACTCGGCTCGCCGCGTCCTCCGCCGGGAAGCCGGCCAAGGTCGTCGCCCAGCGCGATGTTTCACGTGAAACAGAGCCCGTGACCGTCCCCGCCGATCCCCAGCGCGCCGCCCAGCTCGCGCGGCAGCGCGCCGCCCGCGAGAGCGCCCGCGAGAAGCAGGTCCGCGACTCGGACTCCGATCGCGTGGGCCTGCGCCGCTCCGTCCTCGCCGAGGCCGGGGTCGCCGTCGTCCTGCTGGCCGTCACCACCGTCCTGACCAGTACCGAGCCCGGCCGCACCGCCGAGCTGGAGGCCGGCAGCGGATCCGCCGTCACGGCCGTTCCCGACCGAGCCGTCAAGATCAGCCTCCCCTTCGACACCGGCGGCCCGGCCGGCAAGGGAACCGTCCGGCTCGAACTCGACCCCGGCCGGGTCGGCGCCAATACCGTCCACCTGTGGGCGGACACTCCGGACGGCCAGCCCTTCGACCTCCCCGAGGTCAAGATCGCCTTCACCCTCCCCGCCAAGGACATCGGCCCCCTGCCGCTCGTCCCCGAACACTCCGCACCCGGCCACTGGACCGCGTCCGGCGTCCAGCTGCCGCTCGCCGGCGCATGGCGGATCGACGTGACCGTCCGCACCTCCGACATCGACCAGACGACCGTCCAGAAGAACGTGAAGATCGGCTGACCCGCGTGACCGAGACCAACGAGAGCAACGAGAACAACCCCGACATCGAGATCTCCCGGCGCCGGCTGCTGGGCACCGTCGGCGCCGCGGGCGCCGCCGGGCTCGCGCTCGGCGCCACGGGCGGCGCCCTCGTACAGTCCGCCGCACGGGGCGACTCGGGGACAGGCGGCACCACCGGCGGCGCCGGATCGCTCGCTTCCCTCGGCGCCACCCGGGTGGCCTTCGACGGAGACCACCAGTCCGGCATCACCACCCCGCTTCAGGCCAAGGGCCACGTGATGGCCTTCGACCTCGCTCCCGGCGCCGGCCGCAAGGAGGCCGCCGCACTGCTGCGGCGCTGGTCGGACACCGCCCGACGGCTCATGGCGGGCGAGACCGCCCCGACCGCCGACACCGGTATCGCCCTCGACGCCGGGCCGTCCTCGCTCACGGTCACCTTCGGCTTCGGTCATTCCTTCTTCGAACGCACCGGCCTCACCGACCGACGCCCCACCGCCCTGGACCCGCTGCCGGACTTCTCGTCCGACCGGCTCGACCCCCAGCGCAGCAACGGCGACCTGTGGGTCCAGATCGGCGCCGACGACGGGCTCGTCGCCTTCCACGCCCTGCGCTCCCTCCAGAAAGATGCCGGGGACGCCGCCCGCGTGCGGTGGCAGATGAACGGATTCAACCGGTCTCCCGGAGCCACCGGCGCCCCGATGACCGCCCGCAACCTGATGGGCCAGATCGACGGCACCGGCAACCCCAAGCCGTCGCAGCCCGACTTCGACAAGCGGATATTCGTCCCCGGCGCTGGACCCGGGCCCGCCGAGCACGCCTGGATGGGCGGCGGCTCGTACGCCGTCGTCCGCCGGATCCGCATGCTGCTCGACGACTGGGACAAGCAGTCCACCGCCCAGCAGGAGCAGGTCATCGGCCGTACGAAGGCCACCGGGGCACCCCTGACCGGAGGCACCGAGACCACCACGATGGACCTGGCCAAGATCGGAGCCGACGGCAAGCCCGTCATCCCCGCCAACGCCCACGCCCGGATCTCGGCCCCCGAGCAGAACGGCGGGGCCGCCATGCTCCGCCGCCCCTTCTCCTTCCACGACGGAATCGGAGCCGACGGCATCCCGGACGCCGGGCTCCTGTTCATCTGCTGGCAGGCCGACCCGCTGCGCGGCTTCGTCCCCGTCCAGCGCAAGCTCGACCGCGGCGACGCGCTGTCCGCGTTCGTCCGGCACGAGTCCAGCGGTCTGTACGCCGTGCCGCCCGGGCCGCGCGCCGGGGAGTACGTGGGGCAGCGGCTGCTCGAAGGGTGAACACGCCCTCGGCGGTCGGTGACCCGGCATTAGGCTGATCGCATGTCGGCCACCCGCTTCACCTATCTCGGTCCCGAGGGCACGTTCACCGAAGCCGCCCTTCGCACCCTCCCGGAAGCCGCCACGCGGGAGCTCGTCCCGATGGTGTCGGTCCCGGCCGCCCTGGACGCCGTACGCAACGGCGAGGCCGCCGCGGCGCTGGTACCCATCGAGAACTCGGTGGAGGGCGGCGTCACCGCCACCCTGGACGAGCTGGCGTCCGGCGAACCGCTGATGATCTACCGCGAGGTGCTGCTCCCCATCGCGTTCGCGCTGCTCGTGCGGCCCGGGACCAAGCTGTCGGACATCAAGACGGTCACCGGCCACCCGGTCGCGCAGCCGCAGGTGCGCAACTGGCTGCGGGCGAATCTGCCCGACGCGCTGTGGGAGTCGGCGGCCTCCAACGCCGATGGGGCCCGGCTGGTCCAGGAGGGCCGGTTCGACGCCGCCTTCGCGGGTGAGTTCGCCGCCGCCACCTACGGGCTGGAGCCGCTGGTCACCGAGATCCACGACGCGCAGAACGCCGAGACCCGGTTCGTGCTCGTCGGGCGCCCCGCCAGGCCGGCCGCGCCGACCGGCGCCGACAAGACCTCCGTGGTGCTGTGGCTCGGCGACGACCACCCCGGCGCGCTGCTGGAGCTGCTTCAGGAGTTCGCCGTGCGCGGGGTCAATCTGATGCTGATCCAGTCCCGGCCGACGGGTGCGGGCATCGGCAACTACTGCTTCGCCGTCGACGCGGAGGGCCACATCTCCGATCGCCGGGTGAGCGAGGCCCTGATGGGTCTCAAGCGGACCTGTCCGCAGGTCCGCTTCCTCGGTTCGTACCCTCGGGCCGGTGTCGCTGTGAGTGACGTGCGCGCCGCGCGGCCCGGTACGTCGGACCGCGATTTCACGGCCGCCTCGGACTGGCTGACGCGCTGCCTCGACGGCCGGGCTTAAAGCGGTCGTCCACTGTCCACAGAGTTATCCACAGGCCGGGATGCGGGCCTGGGGACAAGTCGACAGAGCGGCACGACAAGGTCGACAAATCGGTCGGGTGGCCCAGGTTTCGCGCTGGGGAGCGGAGGGTGAACGGCGTCACCCCCGTATCACCGCGCAACTCTTTGGGGCGAGGCATTCCCACCCGAATGAGTGTGTGAGGGCGGTTTGAACCCCGGTTCACCCCGACCGCCCGCCGGTGGGGAATGATCTAATGCCGTGTCCACAGATGCGGCACACAGCCTGTGGATAAGATGGGGAATCTAAGAATTCCTGTGGACAAGGAAACCCTCCGGCCCTGCTCAGGGGCGGGCGCCCGCTCGACGTTCTGCCCCCTTTCGGGGAATGCGGGCACTTATATTGACCCGCTGCGGGGCCATCGCTCCCGGCCGGCGGGTGCGCCTTTCCGGTCGGCGGGTACGCCTTTTCCATTCGCCTCAATTGGGGCATAACGACACACAGCGTGATATCGGTGTGATCCCCTGAAGCCCGGCCCGGTAGCCTGGAGGGGTGATTGACCTCCGGCTGCTCCGTGAAGACCCTGACCGTGTCCGTGCCTCGCAGCGCGCCCGTGGAGAGGACGTCGGCCTCGTCGACGCATTGCTCTCCGCCGACGAGCGCCGCAGGTCCTCCGGCATGCGCTTTGACGAACTGCGCAATGAGCAGAAGTCGCTCGGCAAGCTCATCCCGAAGGCCTCCCCGGAGGAGCGGGCGGAGCTCCTGAAGAAGGCCGAGCAGCTCAAGGCCGACGTCAAGGCCGCCGAGGCCGAGCAGAACGAGGCCGACGAGGCTGCGAAGCAGCTCCTCCTCCAGCTCAGCAACATCGTCCACACGGACGTCCCGGTCGGCGGCGAGGAGGACTTCACCGTCCTTGAGACGCACGGCACGATCCGCGACTTCGCCGCCGAGGGCTTCGAACCCAAGGACCACCTGGAACTCGGCGAGACGCTGGGTGCCATCGACGTCGAGCGCGGCGCCAAGGTGTCGGGCTCGCGCTTCTACTACCTCACCGGTGTGGGCGCCCTGCTGGAGCTCGCCCTGGTCAACGCGGCGATCGCGCAGGCCACCGAGGCCGGCTTCATCCCGATGCTGACCCCGGCGCTGGTCCGCCCGCGCGCCATGGAGGGCACGGGCTTCCTCGGCCAGGCCGCGGAGAACGTGTACCACCTGGAGAAGGACGACTACTACCTGGTCGGCACCTCCGAGGTCCCCCTCGCCGCGTACCACATGGACGAGATCATCGACGCGGACAAGCTGCCGCTGCGGTACGCCGGCTTCTCGCCGTGCTTCCGCCGCGAGGCCGGTACGTACGGCAAGGACACCCGCGGCATCTTCCGCGTCCACCAGTTCGACAAGGTCGAGATGTTCTCGTACGTCGCGCCGGAGGAGGCCGAGGCCGAGCACCAGCGCCTCCTGGCGTGGGAGAAGCAGTGGCTGACCAGTCTGGAGCTGCCGTTCCAGGTGATCGACGTCGCCACCGGTGACCTGGGCTCCTCCGCCTCGCGCAAGTTCGACTGCGAGGCGTGGATCCCGACCCAGGGCAAGTACCGCGAGCTGACCTCCGCCTCGAACTGCGACGGCTTCCAGGCCCGCCGTCTGTCGATCCGCTACCGCGAAGGCAAGAAGACCGCGCCGCTCTCGACGCTGAACGGCACTCTGTGCGCCGTCCCGCGCACGATCGTCGCCATCCTGGAAAACCACCAGCTGCCCGACGGTTCGGTGCGGGTGCCGGCGGTACTCCGTCCGTACCTGGGCGGCCGCGAGTTCCTGGAGCCGATCACCAAGTGAGCCCGGTTCCGTTCCCGTACAAGCTCGTCGCGACCGATCTCGACGGCACGCTGCTGCGTGGCGACGACACCGTCTCGGAACGCACCCGTGAAGCGCTCGTCGCGGCCACCGCGGCGGGCGCGGCCCACATCATCGTCACCGGCCGGGCCGTTCCCTGGACCCGGCACGTGCTGGACGATCTCGGCTACAAGGGCATCGCGGTCTGCGGTCAGGGTGCCCAGGTCTACGACGCGGGGGCGCACCGGCTGCTGACCTCGGTGACCCTGGACCGGCAGCTGGCCGGGCTGGCGCTGGCGAAGCTGGAGGCCGAGATCGGTCCACTGGCGCTGGCGGCCAGCCGGGACGGGGTGGACGGCGAGGTGCTGCTCGGCCCCGGCTATGAGGCGCAGGGCGGCCTGCCCGCCCGCTACCTGGACGACACGGCGGCGATGTGGACGGCTCCGCTGAACAAGCTGTACATCCAGCACCCGGGGCTCGATGACGACGCGCTCGTCAGCGTGGCCCGGGAGACCGTGGGCAACCTGGTGGACATCGTCATGGCCGGCCCCGGCATAGTGGAGATCCTTCCGCTGGGGCTGACCAAGGCAACCGGCCTGTCGCTCGCCGCGCGACGACTGGGCGTGAAGGCGGCGGAGACGATCGCCTTCGGCGATATGCCCAACGACATCCCGATGTTCGGCTGGGCGGCACACGGGGTGGCGATGGCCAACGCCCATGCCGCGCTGAAGAGGGTGGCCGACGAGGTGACGACCTCCAACGAGGAGGACGGCATCGCGGTGGTGCTCGAACGCCTGCTGGGCGCTGTCTGACGGCCGCATCAGCACAGGAAGGGTCCGGGGCGGCCCGCGCCGTACGGCGCGCTCGAAGTGGCTGCCCCGGACCCTTTTGTTGCTCCCCGCGCGACTCACTCTGCCCGGGCCGCACGACCCGTACCAGCGATTTTCCATCCGTCACGGGTGCGGGAGGTCCGCAACAGCGCAACCACGCCTCATGTTTCACGTGAAACAGTGGTCGGCTGCGGGTGCCGGGTGAGCGGCCAGGCGAGCAGGCCGACGGCCAGGGAGACGGCATGGCCGAAGTCGGTGAAGGTGCCGCCGGTGGCGAGCGGGATGCCGAAGAAGGCGACGGCGCCGGCGAGGTAGAACCATCTCCAGGGGCTGGGGAGCCGATAGGTCAGGACCCCGACGGCGGCCGCGAGTCCGTAGCTGACGCCGATGTCGACGACGTGGACCATGCTGCGCGGAGCCCTGTGGTCCTCGATGGCCATCAGCACGGCCTTCTGGCTCACCAGGGTCGCGGTGATGTGGGCGGTGGCGACGATCACCAGCCAGCGCAGGGTGCCGAGCCAGCGTTCGACGGGCGCGTGGAAGAACTCGAAGAGCACGGCGTACAGGGCGAGCGACGCCGGATTCTCGATCCAGAAGGCGCTGGAGAGCAGGGACCGTATGGGGTGCCGGGTGAGCTCGTGGAGGTTGCTGCTGTTGCGGTGGAGCAGGACGTGGTCGAGGCGGTCCGGCGCGATCGCCACGACGAGGCTGGTGATGGCGATGACGAGCAGCCAGAGGTGCGTGCCGGGCGAGGAGCGTATCCAGGACCTCAGGGGCCTGGACGCCTCGGGCGCCGGATGCTCGATCATGCACCGATGATGACCCGTATGGCTGTGCCCCGCCCGGCCGGTGGGCCGGGCGGGGCACAGTCCTCGGAGTTGCCGGGGCGGAGGCCTACTCCTCGCCCGCCAGGGTGAGGCGGCGCAGCTTCTGGCCGGCGTAGGCGGTGGCGCCGACGGTGACCACGACGAGCAGCACCGCGGCGGTGGGCAGGCCGACGCTGGCGTCCACGTACCCGTCGCCGGCGACCTTCTCGGCCAGGGACAGCGCCCACTGCTGGACGCTGAGGGTCTTGGCACCGGAGACCAGGCTGCCGAAGAGCGACTCCCAGATCAGGGCGTAAACGAGGCCGAAGACGACCGCGTGCCGGCTGACCGTGCCCAGCAGCAGGAAGAGCGCGCTGTAGGCGATCGAGGCGACGAGGGCGGCGACGGTGTAGGCGACGGCGATCTGCTGGCCGTTGCCGTTGAGGATGAAGCCGGCGATCAGGGTGGGGATCGCCGAGAAGGCCATCGTGACGGCGATCGCGACGGTCAGCTTGGTCATGATGATCGTCGGGCGCTTCACCGGCTTGGAGAGCAGGTAGACGATCGAGCCGTCGTCGATCTCGGGGCCGATGGCACCGGTGCCGGCGATGACGCCGATCAGCGGGACCATCGTGGCGAGGGCGAACCCGCCGAGCAGGTCGGCGGCGACCTTGTCGTCCACGCCGGTGAAGGCACGGACGGCGATGGCGATGACGATCAGCAGGGCGGGCAGTACGAAGAGGATCAGCGCGCGGCGGCGGCCGAGCAGGGCCCGGTAGGTGAGCCGGGCGACAGTGGGGTTGTACATGGTGCCAGCTCCTTCAGGCCGCGACGAGGTAGGAGAAGACCGACTCGAGGGACTCGTCGGAGGGCGAGACCGTCATCAGCCGGATGCCGTGCTCGCGGGCGACCCGCGGCAGCAGCTCGGTGAAGCGTCCGAAGTCGACGGCCTGGACGCGCAGCGCGCCTTCCTTGTGATCGACCTCGATACCGGCGGTGGACGGGTCGGCGATCAGGGCCGCGGCGAGGGCCCGGTCGTCGGAGGAGCGGACGAGGTACCGGTGCGGGCGGTCCGTCATCAGGCGGCGGATCTTGCGGAAGTCGCCGGAGGCGGCGTGCCGGCCGGCGACGACCACCTCGATGTGGGAGGCGAGCTGCTCGACCTCCTCCAGGATGTGGGAGGAGAACAGGACGGTGCGGCCCGATTCGCCCATCCGCCGCAACAGGTCCATGAGCTGCATCCGCTGGCGCGGGTCCATGCCGTTGAACGGCTCGTCGAGGAGCAGGACGGACGGATCGTGGACGAGGGCGGAGGCCATCTTCACGCGCTGGCGCATGCCCTTGGAGTACGTGGAGATCTTGCGGTCCTGGGCGTACTCCATCTCGACGGTGGCGAGCGCCCGCTGGGCGGCCGCGTCGTCGAGCCCGTGCAGTTCGGCGTTGGCGACGACGAACTCACGGCCGGTGAGGAAGTCGTACATGGCCTCGCGCTCGGGCACGACGCCGATCTGCTTGTAGACCTGCTCGTTCTGCCAGATCGGCGCGCCGTCGAGGGTGACGGTGCCGGTGGAGGGGGCGAGGAAGCCGCCCATCATGTTGATGAGCGTGGACTTGCCGGCGCCGTTGGGGCCCAGCAGTCCGGTGACGCCGGGACCCACGCGCATGGTCACGTCGTTGACGGCCACGACGTTTCCGAACCAGCGGGAGGTGTGGTCGATGTCGATGAAGGTCACAGCCCGGCCTTCCGGTAGCGGGCCATCAGCGCGGCGTAGGAGCCGGCGACGAGGCCGAGGATGACGAGCAGGTAGACGAAGCCGACACCGGCCGAGGGGCCCTCCTGGCCGGGGAAGCCGGAGGTGCCGCCGAGGAAGGCGGCCTGGAATCCGTCGATCAGGCTGACCGGGGAGAAGAGGCCCATCCACTCGATGACTCCGGCGTTCCCGGTGCTGTAGGCGATGCCCTGGATCGCGGTCACCGCGCCGAAGGGGATCAGGAGCACTCCGATGATCGCGGCGACGCCGAAGCCGCGGCGCGGGGTGAGCGCGGCCATGACCAGGCCGAGGCCCGAGAAGAGGAGCGACAGCAGTAGCACCGACACCAGTCCCTGTCCGAATCCCTTGGTCTGGTCGCCGAAGTCGAACTTCGCCAGCAGCGAGCCGATGTACATGATCAGCAGCGGGGTGGCCGTGAGGACGAACAGGGCCGAGGCCATCGCCGCGTACTTGGCCACCACGTAGTCGACGCGCTCGATGGGCCGCGAGAAGTAGAGCGGCACGGTCTTGAAGCGCAGGTCCCGGGAGACCGACTGGGGGGCCTGGGACGCGAGGTAGAGGCCGATGATCACCTGGGTGGTCAGGGCGTACGTCGTGTACTTGATCGACAGGGCGGTGGAGCCCGGCACCGCGATGGCGATCGCGACGATGATCAGCGCCGGCACGCACATCACCGCGAAGAGGAGCATCGGCAGGACCTTGGACTTGGCCGAGCGGCCGAGTCCGTAGGCGCCGCGCAGGGACTGCGAGAACAGCGACTTGCGCGCGTAGGCGCGGCCGAGCCGGGAACCTTCGTAGGACCGGTATCCGATGTTGTGGATCTGGGTCGAGGTGTCAGGCGCCATCGGAACCGGCTCCCTTCCGGAGGAGCTGCTGCTGGTCGTTGGCGCGGAAGACCTCCGCGATGTGGTGGCGGCGCTGCTCCATGCGGACCAGGCCGAGTCCGAGGTCGGCGACGGTGTCGCGGACCCGGTCGTACGTCTCTTCCCCCGTGGCCTCGACCAGGAGGATGTGGCCGGCGCCGGGCAGCCCCTGCTCCTCGCCCGCGTGCAGGATGATGCCCGCCGCGGTGAGCGCCTGGCGCAGGGCGGCGGTGCCGTCCGGGTGGGTGTCGGAGTCGGTCACCTCCACCGCGAGGGTGGTGGTGATCTGGGTGAAGTCGCTGGTGGAGCTGGAGCGCAGCAGCTTGCCGCCGTCGACGACCACGACGTGGTCGCAGGTCCGCTCCAGCTCTCCGAGAAGGTGGGAGGTGACCAGGACCGAGATCCCGAAGTCGGTGTGGACGCGCCGGATCAGGCCGAGCATCTCGTCGCGGCCGACGGGGTCGAGGCCGTTGGTCGGCTCGTCCAGGAGGACCAGCTGGGGGTCGTGGACGAGCGCCTGGGCCAGCTTGACGCGCTGCTTCATGCCGGTGGAGTAGCCGCCGATGGGGCGGTAGCGCTCCTCGTACAGGCCTACGTGGCGCAGGGTGTCGGCGGTCCGCTCACGGGCGGCAGTCGGGGGCAGTCCGGACATGCGGGCCATGTGCACGACGAACTCGGTGGCCGAGACGTCGGGTGGCAGGCAGTCGTGCTCGGGCATGTAGCCGACACGCTCACGGATGGCGCTGCCGTGGGTGGCGACGTCGAGTCCGAGCACGGCGGCGCGCCCCTCGGTGGCGGGGGACAGTCCCAGCAGAATCTTGATCAGCGTGGACTTGCCGGCTCCATTGGCACCCACGAGCCCGGTAACGCCGGGCCCGATGTCCAGGGAGAGCCGGTCGAGGGCGGTCACTCGGGGGTACCGCTTGCTCAGGCTTTCGGTCGCGATGACAGTCACGAGTCCGACGTTAGCGGCGGGCCCCCCGGTGAGACGTCAGACCTTGAGCTCGATCCTGTCTCAGCCTTCAGGCGTACATACCTGTACTGGAGGCTGATGGGCCGGGCAACTTTATCCACAGGTCCGCGCACGCCCCTTGACGTGATCTCCGGTCATTGTCACATTCATCAGTGTCAACTTACGGGCGCGTACGGCTCTACGGACGGACGGCTGGCATGGCTGGGGACACCAAGCGACGCACGACGCAACTCTCCGCGGACCTCCTCGGGTTCAGGGAGGTCCAGCGCCTCGCCTACGCGTGCGCGGAGGCCGTCGCGGCGCAGCTGCGGCCCGGTGTGACCGAGCGCGAGGCGGCGCGGATGCAGCGCGAGTGGCTGCGCGAGCGCGGGGTGCGGGACTGGTTCCATCTGCCCTTCGCCTGGTTCGGGGACCGCACCGCCTTCGTCAACTTCAAGATCCCCCTGCAGTTCTTCCCCACCAACCGGAAGCTGGAGCCGGGGATGCCGTTCATCCTCGACATGGCGCCCGTCCACAAGGGGTACGCGGCCGACATCGGCTACTCCGGCAGCCTCGGGCTCAACCCGGTGCAGGACCGGCTCATGTCCGATCTGCGCGAACACCGCGAGCTGATCCTGGAGCAGGCGCGCGAGCGCCGCCCGCTGCGCGAGATCTACGAGAACGTCGAACGGCTGATGAACCGCCAGGGGTACGCCAACCGGCACCGCGCCTACCCCTTCGGCGTGATCGCGCACAAGATCGACCGGGTCAAGGAGCGGCGCTGGTCTCCCACCGCGTTCGGTTTCGGCACGCAGTCGCTGAAGGGGCTGGCCAGTGATGCCCTGCGCGGGCACCGCGAGGGCTGGTCCCCGCTGTGGAGCCCGTACCGCTTCTCCGACCACCCGCCGCAGCCGGGGCTGTGGGCGGTGGAGCCGCACCTGGGCTTCCGGGGCACCGGCGCGAAGTTCGAGGAGATCCTGGTCGTCACCGACTCCCGGGATCCCGAGGAAAGCGCGTTCTGGCTCGATGACGATCTGCCGCACGTGCGGCGCTGGGCTGAGGAGAAGACGGCATGAGCGGGACGGCATTCGCGGGGGCGCGCGAGCGCCGGGTGAGCACCGGTGGGATCGAGCTGTGCGTCGTCGAGCTCGGCGAGGCGGACCGGCCGACCGTCGTACTGGTGCACGGCTACCCGGACAGCAAGGAAGTCTGGTCGGAGGTCGCCGAGCGGCTCGCGGCGCGTTTCCACGTGGTGGTGTACGACGTACGCGGCCACGGGCGCTCCACGGCTCCGGTGCCGCTGCGCGGCGGCTTCACCCTGGAGAAGCTGACCGACGACTTCCTGGCCGTGGCGGACGCGGTCAGCCCGGACCGGCCGGTGCACCTGGTCGGCCACGACTGGGGCTCCGTACAGGGCTGGGAGTTCGCGACGACCGCCCGCACGGAGGGCCGGATCGCCTCCTTCACCTCGATGTCAGGCCCCTCCCTGGACCACTTCGGGCACTGGATCAAGAAGCGGATCGCGCGGCCCACCCCGCGCCGGGCCGCGCAACTGCTGAACCAGGGCGCGAAGTCCTGGTACGTCTACATGCTGCACACGCCCGTGCTGCCGGAGCTGGCCTGGCGCGGCCCGCTCGGCAAGCGGTGGCCCAAGATGCTCCAGCGGATCGAGAAGGTCCCGGCCGACTCGTACCCGACGGCCTCGCTGCCCTCGGACGCGGCGCACGGTGCCTGGCTCTACCGCGACAACGTACGGACGCGTCTGCGCCGGCCGCGCGCCGACGCGTACGCGCACGTGCCGGTCCAGCTGATCACCCCGACCGGGGACGCCTTCCTGTCCGAGCGGCTCTACGACGAGCTGGAGCTGTGGGCTCCGGATCTGCTGCGCCGCACCCTGCCCGCCAAGCACTGGGTGCCCCGGACCCGGCCCGACCAGCTGGCGGCGTGGATCACCGACTTCGTCACCTCGCGGGAGGACCCGGCCACACGGGCACCGGAGCAGAAGGCACCGGGCAAGTACGCCGACCGGTTCGGCGGCCAATTGGTCCTGGTCACCGGCGCCGCCAGCGGCATCGGGCGGGCCACCGCCTTCGCCTTCGCCGAGGCCGGCGCCCGGGTGGTGTGCGTGGACCGGGACGCCGAGGGCGCGGCGCGCACCGCCGACATGGCCCGACTCGTCGGCGCGTCCGAGGCCTGGGGCGAGTACGTCGACGTCAGCGACGAGCAGGCCATGGAGAAGCTCGCGGCGAAGGTCGCCGCCGAGTACGGGATCGTGGACGTGCTGGTCAACAACGCCGGGATCGGGCTGTCGGGGCCGTTCCTGGAAACCACGTCCGAGGACTGGAAGAAGGTCCTCGACGTCAACCTGTGGGGCGTCATCCACGGCTGCCGGATCTTCGGGAAGCAGATGGCCGAGCGCGGTCAGGGCGGGCACATCGTCAACACCGCCTCCGCGGCCGCCTACCTGCCGTCCAGGACCCTGCCCGCGTACAGCACCTCCAAGGCGGCGGTGCTGATGCTGTCCGAGTGCCTGCGCGCCGAGCTGGCGTCGAAGTCGATCGGCGTCTCCGCGATCTGCCCGGGGATCGTCAACACCAACATCACCACCACGTCCCGGTTCGCCGGGGTGGACGCGGCCGAGGAGAAGCGCCGCCAGGACCGCTCGTCGAGGCTCTACGGGCTGCGCAACTTCCCGCCGGAGAAGGTAGCCGACGCGATCGTGCTGGCCGTGGTGAGGAACCAGGCCGTGGTGCCGGTGACGCCGGAGTCCAAGGGCGCGCTGTGGATGTCCCGCTTCACACCGGGCACCCTGCGCCGGCTCGCGAGGCTGGAGCCCAGGCTGTGAGCGGGAGGGCGGCGCGGAGAGAGCTCGGCACGGCCATACCCCGCTCCTTCCGGCGGTCGTACCATCCCTCGCAGGAGGGCTCGCCGCGCAAGGCTGTCGAGTACCTGGCGGCGTCACCTGCCGCCCGGGCCGCGGCGGGCGCGGTCGGCCGAGCCGCCATGTCGTAGGGAGCCGGGATTGTCCGATCAGGCGGTAGCCGAGTACCGGATCGAGGATCTGGCCCACCACAGCGGGGCCACGGTGCGCACGATCCGGGCGTACCAGGACCGCGGTCTGCTGCCGAAGCCCGAGCGGCGGGGCCGCTCCAATGTCTACCGGGACACGCATCTGGCGCGGCTGCGGCAGATCGCGGACCTGCTAGACCGCGGCTACACCCTGGCCTCCATCAAGGAATTGCTGGAGGCCTGGGACGCGGGGCGCGGGCTGGGCGGTGTACTGGGACTGGTCGCGGAGGTGCACGGCCCGTGGACCGACGAGGAGGCCGCCCGGATCAGCCGGGCCGAGCTGAACGAACGGTTCGGCGGCAAGCCCGACGACGGCGCGGTGCGCGAGGCGTGCGAACTGGGGGTGCTGGAGCCGATACCCGGGCGCCCGGACGAGTTCCTGGTGCCCTCGCCGCAGGAACTGGCCGTGGCCGCCGAGCTGTACGCGGCCGGGGTGCCCCTCCCCGCGATCACCGGGCATCTGCGCGAGCTGCGCGGGCAGGTGGAGCACATCGCCTCGCGGTTCCTGGAGTTCACCACCGAGTACGTCTTCGCGCGCTACCTCGGGCATGTCCCGCCGACGGACGCGGACGCGGCGGAGGCGGCGACGATGGTACGGAGACTGCGGCCGCTGGCGCAGCAGACAGTGGACGCCGAGCTCGCCCGGGCGATGCGGCTGTTCGCGACCCGGCATCTGCAGAGGCACCTGGGCGCCGCCGGGGCCCCACAGCCGTCCGGGCCGTCGCCGGTGGCACTGCCGGCCGAGACGGTGCGGGCGGTGCAGGAGCTGGTGGGCCCCGAACATGTGGCGGAGTTCGTCCGGGCGGCGACGGAGCGGGAGCTTCAGGCCCGGACGATGAATGACCTGGCGCGCCGGGGCGGCCGGTAGTGCTCGCTCAGTAGTCCACAGGGCGGATCATGCTTTTGGCGCCAAAACCGACCCAAACGGCTGTGGACAACTCGGGGCTCCTTGTGGGCAACCCACGGGGACGTCTCAACTGATGATCTCGTAGGCCGGTTCGGTGCGCGGTATTTCGGCCACGGGTCCGGACTCAGACGAGGGCGGGGTCTGGGGGGCTGCCCCGTAGAGGAGGCCGGCGAGGAGCAGCCCGACGGCGCCGCCGACCAGCTGGGCCGCCACGAATCCGGGCAGCGACTGCGGGGCGATTCCGGTGAAGGAGTCGCTGAACGCGCGCCCGATGGTGCCGGCCGGATTGGCGAAGGAACCCGAGGACGTGAACCAGATCGCGGCGGCGATGTACGCGGAGACGGCGGCCGGGATCAGCCCCGGCCGCCCGATACGGCCGAGGCCCTGGATGACCAGGACGAGCCCGGCGGTGGCGACGACCTCGCCGACCAGCAGATGGCCGCCCCCGCGCACCTGGGTGGCGAAGGCTCCGGGGACGCGCCCGAACATGACCTCGGCGAGTACGGCTCCGCCGATGGCCCCGAGGGTCTGGGCCGCCGCGTAGACGAGGGCCTCCCGGCCGCCGAGCCCCTCCCCGCCGGTCCGCCGCCCCCACCAGGAGGTGAGGGTGACGACCGGGTTGAGGTGGGCGCCGGACAGCGGGCCGAACAGGGTGATGATCAGCCCGAGGCCGATCGCGGACGCGAGCGAATTGGCGACGAGGGCGACACCGGTGTCACGGCTGAGGGCCGTGGCCTGGATTCCGGATCCGATCACCACCACGAGAAGGCCGGCGGTACCGACGAACTCGGCGGCCGCACGGCGCGGCAGAGATGCTGGGACTGTCATGGTTTCTCCCCCTGGGAAGCAGTTCAGCGGAAAATGTATTCCGTATCTTGGAAGTGCGATAGAGGGGTCCAGCCCTCGGCGACGGGCGAAATTCCCTGCCGGAAGCCCCGGCGACCCGGCACGCTGGGGCCATGGATGAAAGGCGCACCGTGAAGGTGTCCAAATACGTCTCGAAACACCTGCGGCATCAGCCGGAACGCATCGGACTGGTGCTCGACCCGCAGGGCTGGGTGGAGATCGACGACCTGCTGCGGGCAGCCGCCTCCCACGGCTTCCCCTTCAGCCGCGCCGAGCTCGACCACGTCGTCGCCACCAACGACAAGAAGCGGTTCGCCGTCGACGGCACCCGCATCCGGGCCAGCCAGGGGCACACGGTCGCCGTGGACCTGGACCTCCCGGAGGCCGAACCGCCCGCGTACCTGTACCACGGCACCGTCTCCGCCGCCCTGGACGCGATCCGCGCCGAGGGGCTGCGCCCCATGAACCGCCACCATGTGCACCTGTCCCCCGACCGGGAGACCGCGACGCGCGTCGGCGCGCGGCGCGGCCGACCCGTCGTGCTCGGCGTGGACGCGGGGGCGATGCGGGCAGACGGGCACGTCTTCCGGATCAGCGCCAACGGGGTGTGGCTGGTGGATGCCGTACCGCCGGAATTCCTGCGGTTCTCTTAGGTCCGCCGGCGAGCGCCTCCCGCAGCGGAGGAATTCACGGGGAGATTGTCAGATCATCGCCCTACCCTGTCCTCACTCCGGGATCCGTGAGGGGGGGGTACCTCGCGATCGCCGAACCATCCATGCGAGCACGCGAGGTGACGCCCCATGACGTCCACATCCCCGAAGGCGAAGTCCGAGACCTCCGAAGCCGCGGGACGACCGGAAGCCCCCAACAGCTTCCAGGTCGATCTGCGCGGCCTGGTCGATCTGCTCTCCCACCACCTCTACTCCAGCCCGCGCGTCTACGTCCGCGAGCTGCTGCAGAACGCCGTGGACGCCGTCACCGCCCGGCAGGCGCACGAGCCCGGCGCGCCGATCCGCATCCGGCTGTCCGCCTCCGCCGGCCGCGTCACCATCGAGGACTCGGGCATCGGCCTGACCGCCACCGAGGCCCATACCTTCCTGGCCACCATCGGCCGCAGCTCCAAGCGCGGCGGAGACCGTGGCCTGGGAGAACCCGACTTGGGAGACCGTGGCCGGGGAGACGGTGGTGGCCTGGGAAACCGTGGCCTGGGAGACGGCGGCCTGGGAGACCGCTCCCGCGCCCGTGACTTGGCCGAACGTGACGTGGCAGAGCGTGGCCTGGAGACCACCCGCCAGGAGTTCCTCGGCCAGTTCGGCATCGGCCTGCTCGCCTGCTTCGTCGTGGCCCGCCAGATCCGCGTCGTCACCCGCTCCGCCCGCGACCCCCAGGCCCTGCCCGTCGAATGGCTGGCCACGGACGACGGCTCGTACACTGTCCGCGAACTTCCCCACGACGCCCGCCCGGAGCCCGGCACCACCGTCATCCTGGAGGCCCGCCCGGGCGCCGAGGAGTGGAGCGCCCCCGCCAAGGTCGAGCGACTGGCCCGCGACTACGGCTCCCTGCTCCCGTACGACATCACCTTCGACGACGGCGAGGGCGGCGAACCCCGCGCGATCACCGACCGGCCGGCCATATGGGACCGCCCCTACCCCACCCCCGCCGCCCGCCGGGTCGCGCTCGCGGGCCACTGTGCGCAGCTCTTCGGCTTCACCCCGCTCGACAGCATCGACCTCGACCTGCCGGTCGCCGGGGTGCGCGGCGTGGCGTACGTCCTGCCCGAGCCGACGAGCCCCGCCCACCGGGCCGGACACCGCGTCCACCTCAAGGGCATGCTGCTGACCGACCAGGGCGACAACCTGCTGCCGGACTGGGCGTTCTTCGTCCGCGCGGTCCTCGACACCGACACCCTGCGGCCCACCGCCTCCCGCGAGAACCTGTACGACGACGAGACCCTGGCCGCCGTGCGGGAGGCCCTCGGCACCCGCGTCCGGGGCTGGCTCGCCGAGCTCGCCGCGAGCGAACCGGAGCGCCTGGCCGCGTTCCTGAGTGTCCACCACCTCGGGGTGAAGTCGCTGGCCCGGCACGACGCGGAACTGCTCGGCCTGATGCTGCCCTGGCTGCCGTTCGAGACCAGCGACGGCTCGATGAGCCTGCAGGAGTTCGCGGCCGCCCACACCGAGATCCACTTCACGCGCACCGTCGAGGAGTTCCGCCAGATCGCCCCGATCGCGGCGGCCCACGGACTCGGCGTCATCAACGCCGGCTACACCTACGACGCGGACCTGCTGGCACTGCTGCCCGCCGTACGGCCCGACATCAAGGTGGCGGAGCTGGACGCGGGAGCCGTCACCGAGCGCCTCGACCCCGTCCCGAGCTCCGCCGAACTGGCCCTCGCCGCCTTCCTGTCCACCGCGCGCACCCGGCTGGAACCGCAGGGATGCGACGTGGTGCTGCGCGCCTTCCAGCCCGTCTCCGTCCCGGCCCTCTACCTGGACGACCGCCAGGCCCGGCAGGAGCGCGACCGTACCGCCGCACTGGAGAGCGCCGACTCGTTGTGGAGCGGCATCCTCGGCGCGCTGCGCGGCTCGGCACCGCGCGCCCGCCTGGTCCTCAACCACAACAACCCCCTGATCCGGCGGATCGCGAGCCTTCCCGACGAGACACTGACCGGCACCGCCGTCGAATCCCTCTACGGGCAGGCCCTGCTGATGTCCCAGCGGCCGCTGCGCCCGGCCGACTCCGCCCTGCTCAACCGGGCCTTCCTCGGGCTCCTGGAATGGGCGACCCACCCCGCCGGGGCCCAGGAGGACCAGAAGTGACGACGATGACTCGCGAGGAGATCGAGCGGGGCCTGAACGAGAACCGCCAGGCGCCGGGCGGGGCCGCCCGCAACGCCCACGCGGAGGCGCTGGCCTCGGCCGCCGAGGCCGTCGGTGACCGCGCCCTGTTCCGCGCGGCCCTGGACAACCTGATCAACGCCTATCTGTACAGCGCCGAGTCGACGAAGATGCTGGTGCCCTTCGCCCGGCTGCTCCAGGAGTACGACAACGACCCCGGCGCGTTCTCCAAGTGGGACGCGCACTCGTTGTTCTGGCAGTTCAAGTGGGTGGCCACCGCCATCAGCGAGTCCCCCGAGATCCCGCTGGAGTCCGCCACCGGCTGGCTGGACGAGATGGAGCGCCGCTACCGGATCGCGGGCTACAGCGAGCGGCCCGTGCGCGAGTCCGAGCTGTGGTTCGCCGACGTGATCGGCGACGACGAGCGGGCCGAGCGGGCCTTTGAGCGCTGGCTGGCGGCCGACCGCGACGACATGAGCGACTGCCACGCCTGCGAGCTCAACGGGCAGGGCCACTACGCGATGCTGCGCGGCGACGACGCCAGGGCCCTGGAGGTCTGGCAGCCGGTGCTGGCGGGCGACAAGACCTGTGCCGAGGAGCCCCACCGGGTGCTGGCCACCGCGCTGCTTCCGCTGCTGCGGCTCGGCCGGTTCGAGGAGGCCCGTGCGCGGCACCTGCGCGGCTACCGCCTGGCCCGGGGCAAGGAGAGCCTGCTGCCGTCGATCGGCAAGCACATCGAGTTCTGCGCGCTCACCGGCAACGAGCCGCGAGGCCTGGAGATCCTCACCGAGCACGCCGCTCATGTGGGACCGCTCGCCAATGTCGACGACCAGATGGCCTTCCACGGCGGCATCCTCGTACTGCTGCGCCGGCTGAGGGAGCTGGGGCACGGCCACATGCCGGCCGTCCCCTACGAGGGTGTGCCGCGCACCGTGTCCGAGCTGTACGAGGTGCTGCGCGCGGGCTCGCTCGACATCGCCCGGCGGTTCGACGCGCGCAACGGCACGGCCCGGGTCTCGGAGCGGTTCCTCGCCCGGATCGACCGGGCGCCGCTGGTCGGCGTACTTCCGCTGGGGGTGCGCAGCCCGGCCCTGCCGCAGACGGCGCCCGCCGTGCCGGGGGCCGCGGCTGCGGCTGCGGCTGCGGCTGCGGCCGTTCCGGCGCCGGACGGGGTCGGCTTCGCCGAGCTGGTGGAGCGCGCCCGGGCGGCGCGCGACCTGGGGCATCCGGGGTCGGACGCCCTCTGGGAGGAGGTGGCCGTACACCTGGCCGCGCGGCCCGAGGACACGGTGGACCCGCTGGTCTCCGCCGATGTGGCAGACCATCGGGCCCTGGCGGCCGCGCGGGGCGGGGCCGCGGACGCGGCGGCACTGCTGGCGGCGGCCCGCGACGGCTACCGGGCGCTCGGCCGGGCCGAACGAGCCGCTCTGGCGGAACTGCGGCTGGCGAGCGCGGCCGCGCAGGCGGGGGCCGAACCGGGGGAGATCCGGGAGCAGCTGAGGGTGGCCACGCGGGCCGCCGAGGCGCTGGACGCGGGCGAACCGCTGCGGACCCGCCGGATCGCGCTCGCGGAAATGTCGGTGATCCGCCTGGAGTCGTACCTGCGCTCGGTCGAGGCCAACCACGAGCACGGACATGATCACGCGCATGACCACGGCCGTGGGGAGGGGCACGGGGAGGGGCACGGGCACGGGGAGCTGGCGGCCGAACTCACCGCCTTCGTCGCCGCGTACGCGCAGACGGTGCCCGACCTGGTGGCGGAGGCCGAAGAGATGCTCGGCCGGGTGGCCCTGTCGCAGGGCGACCCGGAAGGGGCCGTGCCGCTGCTGGCCTCGGCGGCGGCGCGGGCGATCGCGGCGGGCCGGCCGTGGCAGGCGGTGGACCCCCTGGTGCTGCGGGCCGGTGTGCTCATGTCGCTGGGCCGGCCCGAGGAGGCGGAGGAGGCGGCACGCTCCGGGCTGGAGCATGCCGAGCAGGTGACCGACGCCGAGCAGCAGGCCGTCGTACGGCTCACCCTCGCGGACATCGTGCTGCGTCGGGCCGACGCGGCGGGCGAGGCGGGCGAGGCGGCCGAGCACGCGCTCACGGCGGCGCACTGGTTCGACCAGGCCGGTCTCAGCGCCGACGGCGGAGCGCAGGCGCGGCTGCTGCTGGCGCGGGCGTACGCGCATGAGGGCCGCAACGCGGACGCGGCCGAGGTGCTCCGGTCGACGCTGCCCGATCTGCTGGAACACGGCGAGCAGCAGGCCGTGGCCGTACGGGAGTTCCTCGGAGATCTGCTGCGGGGGCTTCGAGAACCGCGCGAGGCGGCGGAGCAGTATCTGCTGGCCGCAGAGCTGGTCAAGGGCTGGGAGGACCCCCGTCCGCAGGCGAGCCTGGCCCAGTCGGCCGCCGACCAGCTCTTCGACGCGGGGCTGACGCAGGAGGCGGGCGCCGCGTATGAGCGGGCCCTGGAGCTGCACCGGCTGACGGGGGACGCACCGGTCGCCGAGGTACGGATCCTGCGGTCGCTGGCCTGGCTGGCGGTGCGCGACGAGGTCACCAACGCGACGGTGGCGCGGGCCCGGGCCCTGATGGACGAGGCGGCCGGGGTGCTTGAGGAGGCTCTGGCCGAGGCCGGGGGCTCGCCGGAGCTCCGGTCGGAACTCGCACAGACCTGGCATCAGCTGGCGCAGGTCCTGGACCGGCGGGTGGGCGTCGAGGGGCAGGCCTACGACGAGGACGCGGGTGACGACGAGGACGACGGCGAGGATTCCGGGCCCGCCGAGTCGCTGAGCGAGGCGGAGATCGAGGCACTGCGCCGGGAAGAGGTCCTGTTGTGGGACCGGGCGGCCGGCCTATACGCCGACCTCGGCCCGGACCATCTGCGGGACCGGTTCCAGTGCCTGAACAACGCGGCCTGGACCGAGCGTGAGCGGGGCCGTGCCGGGGCGGGCGCCGCCCGGATCTCGGCGCTGATCGACGAGTTCCGGACCTGGCCCGAAGGGACCGTGCCGGAGTGGTTCCTGCCCCGCGCGCAACAGATCGTCGAGAATCTGACGGCCTGATCCGAAAGGCGACCCTTCTTGCCCGGCTTGGTCCCCGCCACCGGACGGTGGCGGGGACCGGTCGTCAGCCGTCAGCCCAGCTGGGCGAGCCCATCGGTGGCGATCTTCTCAAAGACGCTCTCGTCGGCCGCGAACTCGGAGTCCGGGATCGGCGCGTGGATCACCAGCTCGGTGAATCCGAGCTCGCGGTGGCGTCCCGCGAAGTCCACGAAGGCGTCCACGGACTCCAACATGGTGCTGCGCTCCGGGGTGAACCCGGTCAGCAGGATCTTCTCCATGGGCTCGGGATTCCGCCCGATGTCCGCGAATGCCTTGTCGAGCTTGGCGAGCTGGCCGCGCATGGCCTCCAGCGACTGCTCGGGAGTACCGCTCGCGAAGAGCTTCGGGTCGCCGGTGGTCACCCAGGCCTGGCCGTGCGCGGCGGCGAGCTTGAGTCCGCGCGGTCCGTTGGCCGCGACGGCGAACGGCAGGCGCGGCCGCTGCACGCAGCCCGGGATGTTGCGGGCTTCCTCAGCGGAGTAGAACGTGCCCTGGCTGCTCACCGCGCCCTCGGTCAGCAGCCGGTCCAGCAGCGGCACGAACTCGGCGAAGCGGTCGGCCCGCTCGCGCGGGGTCCACGCCTCCTGACCCAGCACGGTCGCGTCCAAGCCGTCACCGCCCGCGCCGATGCCGAGGGTGACACGCCCGCCGGAGATGTCGTCCAGGGTGATGAGGTCCTTGGCGAGCGTCACCGGGTGCCGGAAGTTCGGCGAGGTCACCAGCGTGCCCAGGCGCATCCGCTCGGTGGCGGCGGCCGCGGCGGTGAGGGTCGGCATCGCCCCGAACCACGGGCCGTCGCGGAAGGTCCGCCAGGAGAGGTGGTCGTAGGTGTAGGCGGCGTGGAAGCCGAGCCGCTCGGCCCGCAGCCACTGGTCGCGGCCTCCTTCTCGCCACGGACGTACCGGAAGGATCACAGTGCTCAGACGCAGACTCATGACGTCGAGCGTACGGCGACTCCCGTGTGGACCACGCGTCCCCCTTGCGATGTTTCACGTGAAACGTCCTCCCCGAGGCCGATGTTTCACGTGAAACACGGTCCTCGGGCAGGGATCTTCCCGACACTGGTCCGGGCGCCCCGGGCCCATGGGCGAAGATGGAGCTGTGACCTCGGCTCCTCAGCGCCCGGAAGGGCCACCCCCCGCGCCCCGGCTCATCGCCACCGACCTCGACGGCACCCTGCTCCGCGACGACAAATCCGTCTCGCCCCGCACCGTCGCCGCGCTCGCCGCCGCCGAGGAGGCCGGGATCGAGGTCTTCTTCGTCACCGGTCGCCCGGCGCGCTGGATGGACGTGGTCGCCGACCACGTGCACGGCCACGGCCTCGCGATCTGCGCGAACGGTGCGGCGGTCGTCGATCTGCACGCCGGACGCGAGTTCGTGCAGGTCCGGGCGTTGCCTCGGGACACCGCGCTGACCGTCGTGGCCGCACTGCGGGCGGCGGCCCCGGGTACGTCCTTCGCCGTGGAGCGGACGACCGGCATCAACTACGAGCCGACGTATCCGCCCTTCTTCCTGGATCCGGGCGCCACGGTCGCGACCGCCGAAAAGCTGCTGCGCGAGGAACCCGACGGCAGCGCCGCGCCCGTGCTGAAGCTGCTCGCGCACCACCCCGAGCTGTCCCCGGACGAGTTCCTGACGCTGGCCCGGGCCGCAGCGGGTACGCACGCGTCCATCACCCGGTCCAGCCCGACCGCCCTGCTGGAGATCAGTGGGCTCGGGGTCTCCAAGGCCAGCACCCTGGAGCTGTGCTGTGCCGAGCGCGGTATCTCCCCGGCCGAGGTCGTCGCCTTCGGGGACATGCCGAACGACGTGGAGATGCTCCGCTGGGCGGGCACCTCGTACGCGATGGGCAATGCCCACCCGGACGTGATCGCGGCCGCGTCCGGCCGTACGGTCGCCAACAACGAGGACGGGGTCGCGGTCGTCATCGAGCGCATCATCGCCGAGCGGGCTGCGGCCCGGCAGTAGACGGCCCACGTGAGGCGCCTCCAGAGCGGCACCTTCTAGAGCGGCGCCTCCCACACCACGGTGGTCCCGCCGCCGTTCTCCCCGATGCCGGGGCCGTACGAACTCGCGCCGCCCAGGGACTCCGCCCGTCGGCGCAGATTCCGCAGCCCGCTGCGCCGGCCGCCCTCCATGATGCCCACCCCGTCGTCGGCGACCTCCAGCCGTACTCCCGGCCGCCCGTCGGGCAGGGTGACCGTGGCGTCCAGCACCACCTCGATCCTGGACGCGTCCGCGTGCCGGAACGCGTTCGACAGGGCCTCGCGCAGTGCGGCGATCAGGTTCTTGCCCACCAGCTCGCCGACGACCGCGTCGATCGGCCCGAGGAACCGGTGCGCGGGTTTGAAGCCCAGCGGTACGGCAGCCATGTTGATCTCCCGCAGCACCCGGGTGCGCAGCCCCGACGGGGCTTCCGCCGGTCCCTGCTGAAGCGCGAAGATCGCGGTCCGGATCTCCTGGATCGTCACGTCCAGCTCGTCCACGGCCTTGCCGACCCCTTCGCGGACCTCGGGGACGATGGACCGGCGCTGGGCGCCCTCCAGCATCATGCCGGTGGCGAACAACCGCTGGATGACCAGATCGTGCAGGTCACGGGCGATGCGGTCGCGGTCCTCGAACACCGCGAGCCGCTCCCGGTCGCGCTGTGCCTCGGCCATCATCAGCGCGAGCGCCGCCTGCGAGGCGAACTGCGTGGCCAGGGTCCGCTCGGACTCGCTGAACGGCCGCTCGCCCCGGGCCCGAGGGGTGACGAGCGCGCCCAGCACCCGTCCGCCGCTCTGCAGAGGAAGCATCATGCAGGGCCCGTACTGGCTGGTGAGCCGACTCGCCATGCGGGGGTCCGAGGCGGCATCGTCCACGAAGACCGGCTCGCCCTGGAGCAGCCTTTCCACCACCGGGCTCCCGGCCGGGATCACCACACCCAGGGAGGTGGCCGGGTTGTCGGCGGAGACGGCCACGATTTCCATCCCGCCCTCCTCGGCGGGCAGCATCACGATCCCGGCGGAGGAATCGGCCAGGTGGCGAGCTTGCTCGGCCACGACCGCGAGTGCGTCGTCCGCGTCCCCGCCCGACAGCAGGGCGGTGGTGACGGCCACCGAGCCGTCGATCCACCGCTCGCGCTGGGTGGCGGCCTCGTACAGGCGGGCGTTGCCGATGGCGATGCCGGCCTCAGTGGCCAGCACCCTGACCATGTGGACGTCGTAGTCGTTGAACTCGCCGCCGTTCTTCTCCGCGAGGTAGAGATTGCCGAAGATCTCCCCCTGCACCCGGATGGGGACGCCGAGGAAGGTCTTCATGGGCGGGTGGTGCGCGGGGAAGCCGGCCGAGCGCGGGTCCTTCGTCAGATCGGTGAGCCGCACCGTGTCCGTGTGTGAGATCAACGCGCCGAGCAGGCCCCGCTTCCCGTCGGGCCGGTGACCGATCTTCTCGGCCACCTCGGCGCTGATGCCGTAGGTGACGAAGTCGGAGAGTCCCCGGCCCTCCGTGTCCACGACACCGATCGCCGCGTAGCGGGCGTCCGCGAGCTCGGCCGCGGTCTCGCAGATGCGGTCCAGCGTGGAGTGCAGTTCGAGGCCCGTGCCGACCGACCGCATGGCCTCCAGCAGCTGCGGTACCCGGGCGGTGAGCTCGGTGGACAGCCCGTGCAGGCTGCGGGTGGCCTGACTGACGGCCTCCGGCACCTCCGGGCTATTCGGGGTGTCCGGGATGTCCGGCGCATCCGGGTTGCCCGGTGAGGGCTCCGGCGGTTCCTGCGACTCCTGCACTGGCATGCCCTTGAGCGTAGTTAGTCCCTTTTACCGGGGAAAGTCAGCTTTACCGGGGAAAGTCAGCCAAAGACCTGTCCGCGGCGCGTTCCCGCTCCAGCAGTCGCCGCAGCGGGCCCTCCACGACCGCCAGCTCCCCGTACGCGCCCTGCTGCACTACCTCACCATGATCCAGTACGACCACCTCGTCCACCGCCTCCAGCCCGGCCAGCCGGTGTGTGATCAGTACGGTGGTACGGCCCTCGGTGGCGGCCAGCAGATCCGCCGTCAGAGCGTCGGCAGTGGCCAGCTCCAAGTGCTCGGCCGGCTCGTCCAGGACGAGGACGGGGAAATCGGCGAGCAGCGCCCGGGCCAGGGCCAGACGCTGGCGCTGACCCCCGGAGATGCGTGCGCCGTGTTCGCCGACCAGGGTGTCCAGCCCGTCCGGGAGCCCGTCGGCCCATTCCAGCAGCCGGGCCGCGGCCAGCGCGTCCCGCAGCTGCCGCTCGCTCGCGTCGGGCCGGGCGAGGCGCAGGTTCTCCCGTACCGAGCTGTCGAAGATGTGCGCGTCCTGGGCGCAGAGCCCCACACAGCGGCGTACGTCGTCGCTGTCGAGCTCCCGTGTCTCGGCCCCGCCCAGGCTGTACGTGCCTTCGTGCGGGTCCAGGAAGCGCAGCAGGAGCTGCGCCAGCGTGGTCTTGCCCGAGCCCGAAGGGCCCACGACGGCGATGCGCCGCCCGGCCTCCAGCGTCAGGTCCAGCCCGTGCAGCGCGTCGCGTTCCTGGCCGGGGTGCCGGACGGCGATCCCGCTCAGCCGCAGCGGGAACGGCGTACCGGGCACCTCCCGGGCGTGGTCCGGCTCGGCGACGGGTACCGGGGCGTCGATGACCTCGTAGACCCGCTCGGCGCTGCGGCGCACCCGCTGCCGGTACTGGACGGCCAGCGGAAGCCCGTTGACCGCTTCGAAGGCCGCGAGCGGAGTCAGTACGACCACCGCCATGGCCACCCCGGAGAGCCGGCCGCCGACCACGGCGCCCGCCCCGGCGGCCGCGGCGAGCACCACGGTCAGCCCGCACACCAAGGCGGCGAGTCCGCTGCCGAGCCCGGTCGCGGCGGCCCCGTGCGCGGCGATGGCGGTCAGTGTGCGGTCGCTCTCGCGGGCCCGGCCCTTCCTGTCGTCCAGGGCGCCGGCGACGGTCAGCTCGGCGGTCCCGGTCAGCAGATCGGCCACCCGGGTGGCGAGTTCACCGCGGGCGGGCGCCAGCCTCCGCTCCGCACGTCGGGCGCAGGCCCCGCTGACGAGCGGCACCCCGACGCCTGCGGCGAGCAGCCCGACGGCGAGGACGGCCCCGGCCTCGGGCAGCAGCCAGGTGGTGAAGGCGACCGAGCCGGTTCCGACGATCACCGCGGTACCCACCGGCAACAGCCAGCGGAGCCAGTAGTCCTGGAGGGCGTCGACATCGGCCACCAGCCGGGCCAGCAGATCGCCGCGCCGCTGTTCGCGCAGCCCCGCGGGCGCGATCCGCTCCAGCCGGCGGAACACGGAGACGCGCACGTCGGCGAGCATCCGCAGCACGGCGTCGTGTGAGACGAGCCGCTCGGCGTAGCGGAAGACCGCCCGCCCGATGCCGAAGGTCCGGGTGGCGGTGACCGCCATCATCAGATAGAGCACCGGGGGTTGTTCGGAGGCCCGCGAGATCAGCCACCCGGACACGGCCATCAGTCCGACGCCGCATCCGACGGCCAAAGCCCCGAGCAGCAGTCCGAGCCGGAACCGCCCCTGCCAGGCCCTGGCCACGTCCCTGACCCGCCTGAGCGGATCCCCGGCACCCGAGATGGTCCCGGCGGCCCGCGCCGCCCGCTCCGGCGCCGCCCCGAGAATCCATTCCCCGGGGTCGGAGACGGCATCCGCGCCGGGGGTCCGGGACCCGGTGCCCGGGGTCCGGGACGCGGTGCCGGGGCCGGGAACGGGCGCGGTGCCGGGGCCGGGAACGGGCGCGGTGCCGGGGCCGGGAACGGCTGCGGCGCCGGGGCCGGGAACGGCTGCGGCGCCGGGGCCGGGAACGGGCGCGGCGCCGGGGCCGGGAACGGCTGCGGCGCCGGGGCCGGGAACGGGCGCGGCGGGGAAGAGCCCCGCGGCGGCCACCCCGAATCCGGACAGACCCACCGTCACCACCCGGTCGGCGACGGCCAGCAGCGCCGGCCGGTGTACGACCAGCAGCACGGTCCGCCCCACGGCGAGCCGCCGGACGGCGTCCACCACGCCGGCCTCGGTCTCCCCGTCGAGCGCCGCCGTCGGCTCGTCCAGCAACAGCACGGGCCGGTCCGCGAGGAACGCCCTTGCCAGGGCCAGCCGCTGCCGCTGTCCGGCGGACAGCCCGACGCCGCCCTCACCCAGCGGTGTGTCAACGCCCCCGGGCAGCGCGTCCACGAACTCCCAGGCCCCGGCGTCCTTCAGTGCCTCGACCACGGCGTCCTCGGCCGCCTCGGGCCTGGCCAGCCGTACGTTCTCGGCGATCGTCCCCGCGAAGACGTGCGGCCGCTGCGGCACCCAGGCGATCCGCTCCCGCCACTGCTCCGGCGACAGCTCCGCCAGGTCCACGCCCCCGACCCGGATCCGGCCCGCCGTCGGCGTCACGAACCCCAGCAGCACGTGCAGCAGTGTGGACTTGCCCGCCCCGCTCGGACCCGTCAGTGCCACGCATTCTCCCGGCTCCACCGACAGCGACACCGGCCCGGGCGAGTCCTCCCCGCGACCCGGGTACCGGACGGCGACCCCGTCCAGCTCGATGCTCAGCGGCGTCCCGGCCGGCAGGACGGCGCCGCCGCCCACGCGCCCGACCGGAGTCTCCAGCACCTCGAAGATCTCTTCGGCGGCCGCCAGGCCCTCGGCCGCCGCGTGGTACTGGGCCCCCACCTGCCGCAGCGGCAGATAGGCCTCGGGCGCCAGGATCAGGATGACCAGGCCCGTGTACAGGTCCAGGTCCCCGTGGACGAGCCGCATGCCGATGGTCACCGCCACCAGCGCCACCGACAGGGTGGCCAGCAGTTCCAGCGCGAACGACGACAGGAACGCGATGCGAAGGGTCCGCATCGTGGCCTGCCGGTAGTCATCGGTGATCTTGCGGATCGACTCGGCCTGCGCCTTGGCCCGCCCGAACACCTTCAGCGTCGGCAGCCCGGCCACCACGTCCAGGAAGTGCCCCGACAGCCGCGACAACAGCCGCCACTGCTTGTCCATCCGGGACTGGGTGGCCATGCCGATCAGCGCCATGAACAGGGGAATGAGCGGCAGCGTGACGACGATGATGGCCGCCGACACCCAGTCCTCGGTGACGATCCTGGCGAGTACCGCCAGGGGCACGACCACCGCCAGCCCCAGCTGGGGCAGATAGCGGGAGAAGTAGTCGTCGAGCGCGTCCACACCCCGGGTGGCCAGGGCCACCAGCGATCCAGTCCGCTGCCCGCTCAGCCAGCCGGGCCCCAGCTCCGCGGCCCGGTCGAGCAGCCTGCCCCGTAGCTCCGACTTGACCGCCGCGCCGGCCCGGTGTGCTGCCAGCTCGGTCACCCACGCGACCAGGCCCCGACCCAGCGCCACCGCCGCGAGGAGCAGCAGTGGCGTCCGGAGCGCCGCCCCGTCCAGCCCCTTCTCGAAGGCGCCGACCACGATCTCGGCTATGAGCATCGCCTGGCCGACGACCAGCCCCGCCCCGGCGAGCCCGAGGGCCACCACCGCCCCCAGGAAGAGGCGCGTGGAGCGGGCGTACCGAAGCAGGCGCGGGTCGATCGGTTTCACGTGAAACATCCCCCAAGACAGGGTCAGGCGGGCGAGTGGGGCACGGCCTCAGGCGTGCTCAGTGCGCATCGGCGATGTGCTGCGTCCCGATCCGCTTGCGGAACACCCAGTACGTCCAGCCCTGGTAGAGCATGACGAGCGGGGTCGCCACGCCCGCGCACCAGGTCATGATCTTCAGGGTGTACGGGCTGGACGAGGCGTTGGTGACCGTGAGGCTCCAGGCGTCGTTCAGCGAGGACGGCATGACGTTCGGGAAGAGCGTCAGGAACAGCATCGCGACGGCGGCCGCGATGGTGACCCCGGACAGGGCGAACGACCAGCCCTCACGGCCCGCCAGGTTGAAGCCGAGGGCGCCGAGCAGGGCCAGCACCGCGACGATCATCGCGATCAGGCTCCAGCCGTCGCCGCGCGAGACCTGGGTCCAGATCAGGAAGCCGAGCGCCAGCACCGCGGTGACCACTCCCAGTCGGGTGGCCAGGGTGCGCGAGCGGTCCCGGATCCCACCGACCGTCTTGAGCGAGGTGAACACCGCGCCGTGGAAGGTGAAGAGGGTGAGGGTGACCAGGCCGCCGAGAATCGCGTACGGGTTCAGCAGGTCGAGGAGACTGCCGACGTACTCCTTGTCCGCGTCGATCTTCACACCGCGCGTGATGTTGGCGAAGGCCACGCCCCACATGAACGCGGGGATCAGCGAGGTCCAGAAGATCGCGTGTTCCCAGTTGGTCTGCCACTTGTCCTCGGGCCGCTTGTGCCGGTACTCGAAGGCGACACCGCGGACGATGAGGCAGACCAGGATGAGCAGCAGCGGCAGGTAGAACCCGGAGAAGAGAGTGGCGTACCACTCGGGGAAGGCGGCGAAGGTCGCACCGCCGGCGGTGAGCAGCCAGACCTCGTTGCCGTCCCACACGGGTCCGATCGTGTTGATCAGGACCCGCTTCTCGGTGCGGTCGCGGGCGAGCAGCTTGGTCAGGACTCCGACTCCGAAGTCGAAGCCCTCCAGGAAGAAGTAGCCGATCCACAGGACGGCGATGAGTACGAACCAGACGTCGTGGAGTTGCATGGTGCGGTCTCCTCAGCCTCAGTACGAGAAGGCCATCGGCCGGTCGGCGTTGTTGTCATCGCCGCCGATCTTGGTGGGCGGGTTGAGGTCGGCCTCCGTGAGCTCCGGCGGGCCGGACTTGACGTACTTCACGAGGAGCTTGACCTCGATCACGGCGAGCACGGCGTACAGCAGGGTGAAGACGGCCATCGAGGTGATGACCTCGCCCTGGGTGACGCCGGGCGAGACCGCGTCCCGGGTGCGCAGGACCCCGTAGACGACCCACGGCTGCCGGCCCATCTCAGTGAAGATCCAGCCCCAGGAGTTGGCGATCAGCGGGAAGCCGAGGGTCCAGATCGCGGTCAGCCAGTACAGCCGCGTCAGGCGCGGGCCGAGGGCCGTGCGGAACGGGACCAGGTGCGGCCGTTCGTCCTCACCGGTCCGCAGCGCCCGGGGCAGCAGGAACCTGCGCCGGGTCAGCCACAGCCCGATGGCGCCGATGGTGAAGGACGCCATGCCGAAGCCGATCATCCAGCGGAAGCCCCAGTACGCGACGGGGACGTTGGGCCGGTAGTCGCCGGGACCGAAGGTCTCCTGCTCTGACTCGTTGACGTCGTTGATGCCCGGCACGTACGAGTCGAACGTGTTGTCGGCGAGGAAGGACAGCAGGCCGGGCACCTCTATGGCGACCTTGTTGTGGCCCTTGTCCACGTCCCCGTAGGCGAAGACGGAGAAGGGTGCGCCCTTCTCGCCGTCCCACAGCGCCTCGGCCGCGGCCATCTTCATCGGCTGCTGCTTGTACATGATCTTGGCGAGGGTGTCGCCGCTGATCGCGGTGAGCAGGCCACCGAGGACCACCGCGATCAGGCCCAGCCGCAGCGAGGTCCGCATCACCGGGATGTGCCTCTTGCGCAGCAGGTGGTAGGCGGCGATGCCGACCATGAAGGCACCGCCGGTGAGCAGGGCCGCCGTGAGGGTGTGGAACGCCTGGGCGAGGGCCGTGTTCTGGGTGAGTACGTGCCAGAAGTCGGTCAGCTCGGCGCGCCCGGTCTCCTTGTTGATCCGGTACCCGACCGGGTGCTGCATCCAGGAGTTCGCCGCGAGGATGAAGTACGCGGAGAGGATGGTGCCGATCGAGACCATCCATATGCAGGCCAGGTGGATCTTCTTCGGCAGTTTGTCCCAGCCGAAGATCCACAGCCCGATGAAGGTCGATTCGAAGAAGAACGCGATCAGCGCCTCGAAGGCCAGGGGCGCCCCGAAGATGTCGCCGACGAACCGCGAGTAGTCGGACCAGTTCATGCCGAACTGGAACTCCTGGACGATGCCGGTGACGACACCCATCGCGATGTTGATCAGGAAGAGCTTGCCCCAGAACTTCGTCGCCTTGAGGTACTTCTCCTTCTCGGTCCTCACCCACGCGGTCTGCAAGATCGCGACAAGCGCGGCGAGCGAGATCGTCAAGGGGACGAAGAGGAAGTGATAGACGGTCGTAATGCCGAACTGCCATCGCGCCAGAGTCTCCGGCGCCAAAGCCAGGTCCACGTCGTCGTCTCCTTCGGGTCGCCGTGGTCACAGCCGAAGTTGCCTGTGATGCCCCGCCCATAGCCCGCCCATACGGGTTAAAGCAGGGCACGCTTGTGAACGCGTTCACATTCACAAGGATTATGTCGCACGAGCTTCCGGACCCTTCAGGCGGGGCCCCCCTAGCCAAGAATTTCAACAGATTGTTGAATATGGGCATGCAGATACGAATCTCCTGGCCCTCCGGCCAGCTCACCGCAACTCTCGACGAGACTCCGACCAGTAAGGCCCTGGCCGAAGCACTCCCCCTCTCCGCCTCCGCCAGCACCTGGGGCGAGGAGGTGTACTTCGACACCGGCGTCTCCGTCGCGCTGGAGCACGACGCCCGGCAGGTCGTGGACCCGGGCACGGTCGCGTTCTGGACCGAGGGGGACGCGCTCGCGCTCCCCTACGGCCCGACGCCCATCTCACGCGGAGGCGAGAGCCGCCTGGCGAGCCCCTGCAACGTGCTCGGCTCGTTCGACGGCGACCCCCGCCTGCTGTCCACCGTCCGCGACGGCGACCCCGTCCGCGTGGAGCTGATGTAGCCCTTCCTCCGGGCTGCACCCACGCCCCGCAGGCCCCACGGGTGACACCGCGGGCGCGCTACGGCCGCTCACCGCTCCCTCTCACAGCTCCTTGAAGAACGCCGCCGCCGTGTGCAGGAAGAGGTCGTTCGCCTCGGTCTCACCGATCGTGACCCGCAGGCCCTCACCCGCGAAGGGCCGGACCACCACACCGGCCTTCTCGCAGAGCGCCGCGAACTCGGCGGTCCGCTCCCCCAGCCGCATCCACACGAAGTTCGCCTGCGTGTCGGGAACCACCGTCCAGCCCTGGGTGAGCAGGGTCGCGTGGACCCGCGCGCGCTCACACACCAGCGACCCGACCCGGCCCATCAGCTCGTCCTCGGCACGCAGCGAGGCGACCGCCGCGTCCTGGGCGAGCTGGCTGACGCCGAAGGGAACCGCCGTCTTGCGCAGCGCCGCGGCCACCGGCTCGTGCGCCACCGCGAAACCGACCCGCAGGCCGGCCAGCCCGTACGCCTTGGAGAACGTACGCAGCACGCAGACGTTCGGGCGGGTGCGGTAGAGCTCGATGCCGTCCGGTACGTCGGTGTCGCGGACGAATTCGCGGTACGCCTCGTCCAGCACCACCAGGACGTCCGACGGCACGCGGTCCAGGAACCGCTCCAGCTCGGCGCGGCGCACCGCGGTACCGGTGGGGTTGTTGGGGTTGCAGACGAAGATCAGCCGGGTCCGGTCGGTGATCGCTTCGGCCATCGCGTCCAGGTCGTGCACATCCCCGTCCGTCAGGGGGACCTGAACGGACGTCGCACCCGAGATCTGCGTGATGATCGGGTAAGCCTCAAAAGACCGCCAGGCGTAGATGACCTCGTCGCCCGGGCCGGCCGTCGACTGGATCAGCGACTGGGCCACACCCACCGAACCGGTTCCGGTGGCGATGTGCTCGACCGGCACCCCGAACCGCTCGGCGAGCTCGGTCACCAGACCGGTGCAGGCCATGTCGGGGTAGCGGTTGAAGCGGCCGGCCGCGGCCACCGCGGTCTCCAGCACCCCCGGCAGCGGCGGGTAAGGGTTCTCGTTCGAGGACAGCTTGTATGCCACGGCCCCGCCCGCAGCCGCGGGCTTGCCCGGCTTGTAGGTGGGGATACCGTCCAGCTCGGCGCGCAGCTTCGGGCTCTTCTCGCTCACCGCAGGTCCTCCTCGACCGTCCCGTCCGACGTCGCCGTCGACTCAATACTGCTCACCTTATGAGGATTCCGCCGTTCCGAGAATGGAGGGCGCCAGGAATGCGGGGGAGCGCACGCATATATGCGCACGCCGGTGGCCTGCGCCGTGGCGCGCATCCCTCGTACAGGTGAGTTGAGAACGGCCCGAGACCACTCCGTTTTGGCATGCCCGAACCCGCCGACAAGCGCCCCGATCATCCTGGACCTACCAAACACCTCAGTTTCCAAGGTCATTGGGGGTGGCGAACCATGCAGAAACGTGCCTGTCAACGCGTGCATATGCACACGGACCACCCACCCCCCCGAGCCCTACTATCGGCTCGCCATGACAGCAGCAGGGAAGCATCAGGTGAGCCGGACCGAGACCACCCGGCGGGCCGCCGGCCGACAGGGCCGGGCAGGCATCAGGGACGTGGCCGCCGCAGCGGGCGTCTCGATCACAACCGTCTCCGACGCGCTCAATGGCAAGGGGCGACTGCCGGACGCCACCCGCCGCCACGTTCGCGAGGTCGCCGACCGACTGGGCTACCGCCCGTCCGCCGCGGCCCGCACCCTCCGTACCGGCAAGTCGGGCCTCATCGGCCTGACCGTGACGACGTACGGGGATGAACCTTTCACCTTCACCGAATTCGCGTACTTCGCCGAGATGGCCAGGGCCGCCACCTCGGCGGCACTCGCCCGCGGGTACGCCCTCGTCATCCTCCCCGCCACCTCACGACACGACGTCTGGTCCAACGTGGCCCTCGACGGCACCGTCGTCATCGACCCCTCCGACCATGATCCCGTCGTCACCGAACTGGTCCGCCAAGGCCTGCCCGTGGTCTCCGACGGCCGCCCGGCCGGCTCCCTCCCCGTCACCGCCTGGGTCGACAACGACCACGAGGCCGCCGTTCTCAACCTGCTCGACCACCTCGCCGCCGCCGGCGCCCGCCGCATCGGGCTGCTGACCGGCAATACCACCGACACCTACACCCGGCTCTCCACCACCGCCTACCTCAACTGGTGCGAGCGCGTCGGCCAGGACCCCGTCTACGAGTCCTATCCCGCCCACGACCCGTGCGCGGGCGCCGTCGCCGCCGACCGGCTGCTCGCCCGCCCCGACCGGCCCGACGCCGTCTACGGGCTCTTCGACCCCAACGGCACCGATCTGCTCGCCGCCGCCCGGCGCTACGGCCTGCGCGTCCCCGAGGACTTGCTGCTCGTCTGCTGCAGCGAGTCCACCGTGTACGCCAACACCGAACCGCCCATCACCACCCTCTCCCTCAAACCCCGCCGCATCGGCACCGCCGTCGTCCAACTGCTGATCGACGCCATCGAGGGAGTGGACACCGGACGCCCCGTCGAACAGGTCGTCCCGACCGAGCTGATCATCCGTACCTCCTCCCAGCGCAGGCAGCCCCGTACGACCGTCAGCCCGCCCCGCTCCCCGGCGCAGGACTGACCGCCAGACCGGCCCCTCGGCAGGGCCGACCACCCCGCCGAGGATTTCCGCAATACCGATATCGGGAGAAAAGGGCAGGAACGATCGGCTCCGGCCAGGATTCACCACCCCTGGTGCGTCACAGAGCGCGAGCCGCATTCCTATGATGGGCGCACGACATCACGGACCCTCCGCCCCGGAGGTCAGGAGGGTCCGCAGGTGTACGGCAGCGCGACGGTGGTGGAGGGGTCGATGACTCAGGGGGCCGGTCAGGGACCCGCGATGCGGACGGAGACGCTGCGGGACTTCCGGGTTCCGGTCACCGAACCCGCCCCGTACGCCGTGTCGGCCGGCCTGGACGGGGCTGCTCCCGTGTACGGCGCGTACCCCGCGTACTACGACGAGGGCGCCGCCGTCCCGCCCCGGCCCGACTACGCGCCGGATCCGGAGCCCGAGGAGGAAGACCCCGAGGGCTACACGCCCACCCACCGCGACCTCCCGATCATCGGCCGCAGCGGTCCCGGTGACACCGTCCAGGTCCAGTACGTCCCCCAGGACACCGCGGCGGCCGGCCCCGGCCCGCTCTACGTCGTCGGTGACGTGCACGGCTATCTGGACGAACTCGTCACCGAGCTTCAGGCCCAGAACCTCATCGACGCCGACCACCACTGGTCGGCCGGCAATGCCCGCCTCTGGTTCCTCGGCGACTTCACCGACCGCGGACCCGACGGCATCGGCGTCATCGACCTGGTCATGCGGCTGTCCGCGGAGGCCGCCGCCTCCGGCGGCTACTGCAAGGCCCTCATGGGCAACCACGAGCTGCTCCTCATCGGCGCCAAGCGGTTCGGCGACACACCCGTGTCCTCCGGAGCGGGCACCGCCACCTTCCAGGCCGCCTGGCTCCTCAACGGCGGTCAGCGCACCGACATGGAGCGCCTGGAGGACGTACACCTGCAGTGGATGTCGCGGCTCGACGCGGCCGTACTGGAGGACGGGCACCTGCTGCTGCACTCCGACACCACGGCCTACCTCGACTACGGCGACTCCATCGAGGACGTCAACGACACCGTTCACGAGTTGCTCAACCGCAACGACGCCGACATCACCTGGGACCTGTTCCGCAAGTTCACCAAGCGGTTCGCCTTCCGCGACGAGGAAACCGGCCCGCAGGCCGTACGGGAACTCCTCGACACCTACGGCGGCGGCCGCGTCGTGCACGGCCACAGCCCCATCCCCTACCTGCTGGGCGAAGTGGGCACCGAGGACGGCGACGAGCCGCGCGGGCCGGAGTCCGTGGACGGCCCGCACGTGTACGCGCAGGGCCTCGCCATCGCGATGGACGGCGGCGTGACGATGGCCGGCAAGCTGCTCGTCGTACAACTCCCGCTGAACGACTGAGCGTCACCGGAGCGGGCTATTTCCGGAAAGCCCCTGTCACCTGGTGGCATGGTCGCTCTACCATCGCTCTATCCGTAGCAGGCTCTCCTCCGTTTGTGCCGGCGCCCGGGTTCTACGCGGGCATACCGGCTTCTACGGAGCATCGGGGGATGCACATGACCAGCGCTCCGCACCTGCTGTCCGAAGACCGACCGGAGTTCGATCGGCTCCTCGACGAGGCGCTGCGCACCGCGCAGGACCGGCCCGAGCTCGCCACCCTCGGCGAACACCTGAACGCCGAACAGCTGCGCACCATGGCCTTGAGTGCCCGTGCGCTGCTGACCGCCGCCGCCTCGGCCGAGTACGACCACTACGTGAAGGTCCGCGAGGAACTGCGCGAGGAGGTCCTCTCGACCCCCGGAACGGCGTGGGAGGGGGACTTCGGCCAGGACACCGGCGGCGGCGCGGGCGTCAGCGCCGTGATCGCGGTCCTCGCACCGGTGCTGGCCGGCACCGCCATGCTGATCTTCCTGCTGGTGGGCTACAGCCTGAAGATGATCGACCCCGAACCCGCTTTCGCGCAGACGATGCTGACGGCGGGTTGGCTCTTCGGCGGGCTCACCGTGGCCGCGTTGCTCTTCGCCGTGATCGGGCTGCTGGTGACGGCCGTCCGCAACAGCGCGACCGAGGTCGGACCGGACGAGGCGGTGTCCATACCCGACGAGCTCTCGCGCGCCCGGGAGGCGTGGCGCAACGCCCTGCTGGAGCGCGGCATCATGCCGTTCCTGCGGGACGCGCTCGCCGATCCGGGCGGGGGGCCGGGATACCCGGTTCCGCGTACGCCGAGGGCCGGGCGCATCCCCGATCTGGGATACACCCGGCCCCATTTCACCAGCCCGGGATCCGCGTCGCGGGAGTCCCGGCCCGGCTATACGCCCCCGGACTTCACGAGCCCGGACTTCGGCGGCCCGGAGCACGGTCCGGACCGAGGTCCAGAGCGCGGTCCGGAGTAGTCGCCCGGCCTCGCGTCGTTACTTCAGCGCCTTCGGCAGGTGGTGGTGGTCGACCGGGCGGATCGGCGCGCCGGCAAACCGGCGGAGGTCCGGGTCACCGGCGTCGGGCTGCGGATTCGCCGGGTTCCACAGGCCGTTGCACGTCAGCGTGTTGTTACCCGTGACGACGTCGCAGAAGGTCTCCCAGATGACGCCGCCGACGGTCACGACGTCGATCGCCAGCCGGTTGGCCTGGTGGCCGATGGAGATCGCGCAGGCGTCGGCCGGGAAGCGGCCCCTCGGATTGAGGGTGAGGTCGTACCAGGTGTAGGGCCCCACCGTCGGCAGACCGTTCGTGACCGTGAGCTCACGGATGCCGGCGTACGCGTTGCCGTCGCCCGGGAGCGCCGCCCTGAACTCACGGTCGTTGTTGTCCCGGACGGCGTCGATGTCCGCGCAGACGGCCGGACCGGTGTCGCCCGTGTCACCCTTCGGGCCCCTGTCACCCGTGTCACCCTTCGGGCCTCTGTCGCCCGTGTCACCCTGCGGACCCCTGTCGCCCGTGTCACCCTTCGGGCCCCTGTCACCCGTGTCACCCTTCGGGCCGGTGTCGCCCGTATCGCCCGTGTCGCCCGTGTCACCCTTCGGGCCACGCGGTCCCCTGTCGCCCTTGGGACCCTTCTCGCCCTGACACTTGTCGTGGTCCCCCGCCTTCGCCGCCTTCTCGTGAGGCTTCTTCTTCTGCGTCTTGCACTGGTCGCCCAGGGATGACGACTCCGCCGACACCCTGGGGGCCGGAGCCGCCACGGCAGGGCTGGCGATACCGCCCAGCACCAGCGCGATGGTGGCGAGCGTCCCGCCTGTCAGCCAGGCACTGCGCCTGGGCAGGGGGCCCAGGAGGGATCGGGGGCTGTCCACAGAACTCATACGCCGCTCCTCGTCGAAATGGATCGAACCGTGCTCCGAAGCCCGTAGATACTCCCGAGCGTCCGCAGACATCGTGCGGATCCGACACGACGGGATCGATCTGCCCCGCCCGCATGTCAGCGGAACGGACCAGCCGGAGCCGCCACCCGGGTGTGTGTCCAGCAGCGACTCGGCATGGCTCCGGCGTGCCGCGCCGGGCCCGACGGGAGGGCTCCCTAGGGTCACCCGCCGTGAAGCCGACCATTTGCCTCTGCATGATCGTGAAGAACGAAGCCGCCGTCATCGAGCGGTGCCTCTCCTCCGTACGCGACCTCATCGACACCTGGGTCATCTCCGACACCGGTTCCACTGACGGCACCCAGCAGCTGATCCGCACCGCGCTGGACGGCATCCCGGGCGAGCTCCACGAGGAGCCCTGGGTCAACTTCGGCCACAACCGGAGCCTCAACATCGCCCACGCCCACGGCAAGGCCGACTACCTGCTGCTGCTCGACGCCGATCTGGTACTCCGCCGCGACGCCCCCCTGCCCCGCCTGACCGCGGACGCGTACATGCTGCGCCACGAGGGCGAGACCGAGTACCGCATCAGGCGGCTGGTGCGGGGCAGCCTGCCCTGGCGGTACGAGGGCGTCACGCACGAATACATCACCTGCGACCGTCGCGAGACGGAGAAGCCCTTGGACGCCCTGGTGATCGAGGACCACCGGGACGGCGGCTCCAAGCACGACAAGTTCGAACGGGACGCCCGCCTGCTGAGCGCCGAGATGGAACGGGACCCGTCCAACCCCCGTACGGTCTTCTACCTCGCGCAGACCATGCGCGACATGGACAACCGCGCCGAGGCCATCCGCTTGTACGAGCGGCGCGCGGCCATGGGCGGATGGGCGGAGGAGGTGTACCACTCCCTCCTCCAGGTCGGCATGCTGCACGGCGACAGCGGCGACCCCGACGACTGGCCGGCCGCCATGGACGCCTTCACCCGCGCTTGGGAGTCCCGTCCCCAGCGGCTGGAGGCCTGCTACGAACTGGCCTCACGACTGCGACTGCTGGGCCGGTACCACTCGGCCCACACCATCACCCGGGCCGTGCTGGGCCGGCCGGCCCCGGACGACATCTTGTTCACCCGGCCCTGGGTGTACCGCTGGGGACTGCTCTTCGAGTTCTCGATCACCGCGTACTGGGTCGGCGACACGGTCGGATCACTTGAGGCGTGTGACCGCCTGCTGGCGTTGCCGGACCTGCCGGAGAAGTACCGCCGACAGACCATGGCCAACCGGGAGTTCTCCGTACGACGGCTGTCGACCGTTCCTGTTTCACGTGAAACATCGAAGCGGAAGGCCTCCAGGAACGCCTCCAGGAGGCCTTCCAGGAAGACCTAGCCGGCAGCCCGGTCGCCGAGCGGCCGCCGCCGCTGCACGAGGTCCGTCAGAGCCGGCGGCCGCCACGCCCCGTCCGGGTGGTAGAGGTTCGTGCCGGGCGGCACGATCTCGTCGATGCGATCGAGCACGTCGTCGTCGAGGACCAGGTCGGCGCTCTTGAGCAGCGACTCCAGCTGCTCCATGGTCCGCGGGCCGATGATCACCGAGGTGACGGCGGGGTGGGCCACCGGGAAGGCGACGGCCAGCTCCGGCAGCGTGCGGCCCATGGAGTCGGCGAGTTCGACGAGTTGCTCCACCGCCTCCAGCTTCGCGACGTTGCCCGGAATCGCCGGGTCGAACCGGGCGGGCGTCAGCGCCGCCCGCCCCGAGGTCAGGTCCACGGGCCCGCCGAGCCGGTACCTGCCGCTCAGGAAGCCGGAGGCGAGCGGGCTCCAGGTCAGCACGCCCATCCCGTACCGCCGGGCGACCGGCAGCACACCGGCTTCGATCCCGCGTGCCAGGATCGAGTACGGCGGCTGCTCGGTGCGGAAGCGCGGCAGCGCCCGCCGCTCGGCGACATGGTGTGCCTCGACGATCTCCTCGGCGGGGAAGGTTGAGCACCCGAAGGCGCGTATCTTCCCCTCGCGCACCAGATCACCGAGGACGGAGAGGGTCTCCTCGACGTCGGTCGAGTGGTCCGGCCGGTGCACCTGGTAGAGGTCGATCCACTCGGTGTCCAGCCGCCGCAGGCTGTCTTCGACGGCCCGAACGATCCACCGCCGCGAGTTGCCGCTGCGGTTGCGCCCCTCCCCCATCTGGAAGTGGACCTTGGTCGCGAGGACGACGTCGTCCCGGCGTCCCTTGAGCGCCTTCCCCACGATCTCCTCGGACTCACCGGCGGAGTACATGTCCGCGGTGTCGACGAAGTTGATCCCCTGATCGAGCGCGGCGTGGATGATCCGCGCGCACTCCTCATGGTCCGGGTTTCCCACCGCCCCGAACATCATCGTGCCGAGGCAGTGCGCGCTCACCTCTATGCCGGTCCCGCCGAGACTTCTGTATCGCATGGTCATGGGCCCGCACTCTAGGAGTTGGAGCGCACTCCAGCGCAAGCACCGAAGTACCCACTACCCACGTGCGGAAGCGTCGCTCTGGAGAGGCCCCTCCTCCCCCCAGAGCGACGCGACCGCGGCGGCCGGCGGTCAGTCGGCCAGCGGCAGGTACACCCGGTTCCCGCTCGCCGCGAACTCGGCGGACTTCTCCGCCATGCCGGCCTGGATCTCGTCGGCCTTCAGGTCACCACCGTGCTCACGGCGGATGTCCTGGGAGATCTTCATCGAGCAGAACTTCGGACCGCACATGGAGCAGAAGTGCGCGGTCTTCGCCGGCTCGGCCGGGAGCGTCTCGTCGTGGAACTCACGAGCCGTGTCCGGGTCGAGGGCCAGGTTGAACTGGTCCTCCCAGCGGAACTCGAACCGCGCGTCCGACAGGGCGTCGTCCCACTCCTGCGCGCCCGGGTGGCCCTTGGCCAGGTCCGCCGCGTGGGCCGCGATCTTGTACGTGATGACGCCGGTCTTCACGTCGTCACGGTTGGGCAGGCCCAGGTGCTCCTTGGGCGTGACGTAGCAGAGCATCGCGGTGCCCCACCAGGCGATCATCGCGGCGCCGATCCCCGAGGTGATGTGGTCGTATGCGGGCGCCACGTCCGTGGTCAGCGGGCCGAGCGTGTAGAACGGCGCCTCCTCGCAGATCTCCTGCTGGAGGTCGATGTTCTCCTTGATCTTGTGCATCGGGACGTGGCCCGGGCCCTCGATCATGGTCTGCACGTTGTGCCGCTTGGCGATCGTGTTCAGCTCGCCCAGCGTCTTCAGCTCAGCGAATTGGGCCGCGTCGTTGGCGTCCGCGATGGAACCGGGGCGCAGGCCGTCACCCAGCGAGTAGGTGACGTCGTAGGACGCCAGAATCTCGCAGAGCTCCTCGAAGTTCGTGTAGAGGAAGTTCTCCTTGTGGTGCGCCAGGCACCACGCGGCCATGATCGAGCCACCGCGCGAGACGATGCCGGTCTTGCGGCGGGCGGTCAGCGGCACGTACGGCAGCAGCACGCCGGCGTGGACCGTCATGTAGTCGACGCCCTGCTCGGCCTGCTCGATGACCGTGTCCTTGTAGATCTCCCAGGTCAGCTCCTCGGCACGGCCGTCGACCTTCTCCAGCGCCTGGTACAGCGGCACGGTGCCGATCGGCACGGGAGAGTTGCGCAGTACCCACTCACGCGTGGTGTGGATGTTGCGGCCGGTCGAGAGGTCCATGACCGTGTCGGCGCCCCACTTCGTCGCCCAGGTCATCTTGTCGACCTCCTCCTCGATGGAGGAGGTGACCGCGGAGTTGCCGATGTTGGCGTTGACCTTCACCAGGAAGCGCTTGCCGATGATCATCGGCTCGATCTCCGGGTGGTTCACGTTCGCGGGAAGCACCGCGCGACCTGCGGCGATCTCCTCGCGGACGACCTCGGGAGAGACGTTCTCGCGGATCGCGACGTACTCCATCTCCGGAGTGATCTCACCGCGGCGGGCGTACGCGAGCTGCGTGACGGCGGCGCCGCCACGTCCCCGGCGGGGCTGCCGGGGACGCCCCGGGAAGACCGCGTCGAGGTTCTTGAGGCCACCGCGCGGCGAGGTGTGCTTGATGCCGTCGTCCTCGGGACGCACGGGACGGCCCGCGTACTCCTCGGTGTCGCCGCGGCCGATGATCCAGTTCTCGCGCAGCGGCGCGAGACCGCGGCGCACATCGGTCTCGATCTGCGGGTCGGTGTACGGCCCGGACGTGTCGTAGAGCGTCACGTCCTTGCCGTTGGTGAGGTGGACCTGGCGGACCGGCACCCGGATGTCGGGGCGGGAGCCCGCCACGTACCCCTTGTGCCAGCCCGGCTGGCGCTCGGTCTGGCCGTCGGTGTCCTGGCTGACGGCAGGCGTGCGTGCGTCCTGAATGGTCATGAGACCTATCTCCCTACGCCGGCATTACCCGGTAACAGGTTCGGCGGTCGGCGCAGCCTCTTCCCGTTTGCGTCTTTCGACGCGCGTACGGTGATCAGCGCCCTCTCAGCCCGGTGCTCCGAGCTCCCGCGTTGTGCAAAGGTGCCCCCACGCTAGCGTCATCTATGGCGTGCTGAACAGTGGGCCCCCTCATCTCTTGCGATGATCTGCTAGTGATGTCCTCGCCGCAGCCCCCCAACGAACCCACCGAGCACACCGAGCCCTCCGGTCACTCAGGCCACGCGGACTCGGGTGCGGGACATGGCCACGGGCATTCCCACAGCCACAGCCACGGCCCGGCGGCTCCCGTCTCGAAGCACCTGCGCAAGGTCATCGCGGCCGTGCTGATCCCCTTCGCCACCGCCGTCGTCGTCGGCCTGGTGGTGCTCTGGCCCGGCGGTGTTCCCGCCCACGAGCGCTCCGGGGTGGGTTTCGACCGCCAGACCCAGCAGGGCACGGTCACGGCCCTCGTTCGTGTCGACTGCAAATCCGTGAACGCCGCGCAGGTGCCGCCCACGGGTGACACCTCCACTCCCGAGGGGCGTGAGGCGCAGGCCGCGCAGACCGGCGAGTGCAAGAAGGCCACCGTCGAGGTCGGCACCGGCCCGGACAAGGGCCGCACCTTCTTCGAGATCGTCCAGCCGGGCGCACCACGGCAGTTGGAGGAGGGCCAGGGGGTGGTGGTGGCGTACGCGCCGGACGCGCCCCGGGACCTCCAGTACTCCGTGATCGACCTGAACCGGAAGTTCCCGCTGGCGCTACTGGCCGGCATCTTCGCCATCGCGGTGATCCTGGTCGGCCGGATGCGCGGGCTTTTCGCGCTGATCGCGCTCGTCGTCAGCTTCGGGGTGCTGACCTTCTTCATCCTCCCGGCGATCCTGCAGGGCTCGAATCCGCTGGTCGTCGCGATCGTCGGGGCCAGCGCCATCATGCTGATCGCGCTCTACATGTGCCACGGGCTGACCGCGCGTACGTCGGTCGCCGTCCTCGGCACACTCGTCTCGCTGCTGCTGATCGGCCTGCTGGGCTCGGTGTTCATCGACTGGGCGTTCCTCAGTGGGAACACCGACGACAACACCGGTCTGATCCACGGTCTCTACCCGAACATCGACATGAGCGGTTTGCTGCTCGCGGGTGTGATCATCGGATCTCTGGGTGTCCTCGACGATGTGACGGTCACCCAGACTTCGGCGGTCTGGGAACTTCGCCAGGCCGACCCGTCGATGGGACCGAGCGCCCTGTACCGGGCGGCCATCCGGATCGGCCGGGACCACATCGCGTCGGTGGTCAACACACTGGTACTGGCCTACGCGGGCGCCGCACTGCCCCTGCTACTGCTGTTCTCGATCGCGAACAGCAGCATGGGTTCGGTGGCCAACAGCGAGCTCGTCGCGGAGGAGATCGTACGGACGCTCGTGGGCTCCATCGGTCTGGTGGCCTCGGTCCCGCTGACAACGGCACTGGCCGCACTGGTGGTTTCCGCCGACCGGCCCGGATCCCCGAACGCCGCGCCGGCCTCGGGACCGGTCCGCGGCGGCCGGGGCCGGCGGCGCAAGCGCTGATCAGCCGGCGCCTCAGCGGGTGCGTCAGCGGGTGCGTCAGCGGGTGCGTCAGCGGGTGCCTCAGCCGGCGGCCCCGGCCAGTGCCTCAGCCCGCGTTCTGCTCGTTCTGCCGCGACTCGGCGAGGATCTTGCCGAGCGCCGCGTCCAGCAGCCCCTCGAAGTCTCCGAGGTTGCGCTCCTGACCGAGCGGAACCAACCGGTCGGTGCGGTCGAGGAACGCGACGAGCGGCGCCGCGCTCACACGGAACAACGCCCGGTCGCCGCCCACCTGGAGGCGGATGTGGACATCGGACAGCTCCTCGGGGGTGGTGGGTGCGATGTGCACATCGCCGTCACCACACGGTTTGTTGATGCCGTCGAGGAGAAGCTCCCGGCCGAACGCCCAGGTCACGGGCGCATCTCCGGGAAGGTGGAAGGTAAGACGGACTGCGTAGGGGTCACGAGCGTCGTATCCGAGCTCCACCGGAATCCGGAACGCGAGCTCCTCGGAAACGAGGAAGCTCATCATGACCTCTGCCTGTACCGACTCGCGCATTGCCTACCCCGCTGTAGTGGAAGTGGCCAGGAATGGTCCCCCCAGGCTCTCTTGACAAGAGTGGTGGAACCGCCAGCAGATCACAAGGAGTGAGTTTTCAGATACTGATAGAGAAGGAGAGGGTGTTCAACAGCGCGCCTACTTCACTCCGTAGTCGGTCAACTACACAAAGCAACCGACCTTCCAGGTGCAAGGGTAGAGAAATGGCCATCGTCGCGATGGTGTCCCCGGCGGTGATCGGGATGGCCGCGCACACCGTGCCCAAGGCGTACTCCTGCCGCTCGATCACGGGCTGCATCCGCCTCTTGGCGGCGATGCGTTGCTCCAGGGATCGCAGGTCCGGCACGGTATGGGGCGTGATGGCCTCGACCGGATGACGGTCGTAGTGGTCCTTGCGCGCCTTCTCGTCGAGCTGGCCCAGCAGGCACTGGCCGATGGCGTGCGCGTGGCCGGTCGCGCGGAAATCGGCCCACTCCTCGCAGGCCGGATCGGCCGGAGTGTCCGCGACACCCACGACCTCGATCTCACCCTCGCGGTACACCGCGAAGTAGACGGGGGCCCCGACGGCGTCGCGGAAGTGCGTGAGCGAATCGACGATCATGCTGCGACGTTTCTGCTGGAGTCCCCCGTCGGCCAGTCGCGCCGCCGCGGGGCCCAGCACGAAGACCCCGCCCTGCCGACGCAAGTAGCCCTCGTGCGTCAGGGTGCGCAGCAGGTGGTACGCGGTGGGGAGCGGGAGCCCGGCCTCGCGCGCCAGCTGTTTCGCCGGGGCTCCCCCGCTGTGGGAGCCCGCCGCTTCGAGCAGCCTCAGTGCCCTCTGCACCGAACCGATCAGTGTCGGCACACCGGCATTGTGAACCGAAGACAAGAGCTCACCCCCAGGCGTGGCGGCGGGCCTTGGGGCCCGCCCCGCGGGGGCCGCCCCCGCGTGCGCCGTGGCTCCTGGGGTCGTTCTCGGCAGCTTCTTCGTACAACCGCAGGTCAGGGCGGTGTTACCGACTTCTCCGGTGCCCAGGGAACGGCACAGAATACGACTCTATCCACCGGTTCCCGGCCTGTGAGAGGTTTCGCCGCTCACGTTCCCTCACCTGGGTCAATCCCGCCACCGCTCGCGCGGGGCCGGTCTACCAATCCCCGGAGGAGGACTTCGTGCCGCCGCCGGTGAACTTCTTCACGACGAAGATCAGACCGCCGACGAGGGCGACGAGCAGCAGCAGCTTGAAGAGGAACCCGATCAGGGCGCCGAGGATGCTGGTGATCACGCCGCCGAACACGAAGAGCACGAGCAGCGGAACGGCGACCCACTTCACCCACCAGGGCATGCCTGCGAATGTCTCTCGGATCCCGTCCATGTCCTCAACCTCTTCCTCGTCCGTGACTTCCTGCTCTCGATGCTAGGAGGCCACGGGCCCGAGCGGGGACCCGCGAGCCCCCGGAGTCCCCTGACCCGCCCCCTAGGGGGATCAGGGGCCGGCTCTCAGTCCCAGGTCTGCCCGCTCAGCTCTCCGGCGGGGAGAAGACCACCATCACCTTCAAGTTCTCGGTGATGTGGTGGAACTTGTGGGGCACTCCGGCCGGGACGTAGACCACGCTCCCGTTCGCCACCGTCGTCGTCTCCTCCCCGACCGTGATCGAGGCGCGCCCGCTCACGACGAAGTACACCTCGTCCTGTCCGTGCGGCTGCTGAGGGTCGGTCTGCCCCGCGTCGAGCGCGTACAGCCCGACCGACATGTTCCGCTCCCGCAAGAACTGCAGATAGGCGCCGTCATGGGCGGCCCGCTCCGCTTCGAGTTCGTCCAGCCGGAAGGCTTTCATCGTCGTTTGTGCCCCTTGTGTTCTCTTGCGCGGCGCCATCCGCAGATCTGCTGATGTCCCACCGGGATCTTCTCTGCCACGATCAGACACATGACGAATTTCGTAGTCAAGACGCTCGCCAACGCGGCGGCCCTGGCCGTCGCCATCTGGCTGCTCGCCGGCATCACCCTCGACGACGGCAGCAGCATGGGACGCCGGACCCTCACGCTGATCCTGGTCGCGCTGGTCTTCGGTCTGGTGAACTTCATCGTCAAGCCCGTGGTGAAGCTGCTCTCGCTGCCGCTGTTCATCCTCACCCTCGGGCTGTTCACCCTCGTGGTGAACGCGCTGATGCTGCTCCTGACTTCCTGGCTCGCGACGCAGTTCGACCTCAGCTTCCACGTCGACGGCTTCTGGACCGCGGTCCTCGGCGGCCTGATCATCTCCATCGTCTCCTGGGCCGTGAACATGGTCCTGCCCGAGAAGAACTGAGCGGGTCAACGCATGGACCACACCCCCGAATCAGCCGGGGCAGACCGGATCGGCGACGGCACACGCGCCGTCCGCGCCGGACTGCCCGAGCCCGTCAAGAACGAGCCGCCCCTGCCCGGGCCGGTCTTCGCCGCGCACTTCCACCTCCCGGGCGAGGTCGAAGGCCCGTACACCTACGGCCGCGACACCAACCCGACCTGGACCCTGCTGGAGCGGGCCATCGGCGAGCTGGAGGCCCCCGGCGAGGACGGTGTGGAGACCATCGTCTTCGCCTCCGGGATGGCCGCGATCTCCGCCGTGCTCCTCTCCCAGACGCGCAGCGGCGACACCGTCGTCCTGCCCGACGACGGCTACCAGGCACTGCCCCTGGTCCGGGAGCAACTGGAGGCGTACGGGGTGGTCGTGCGCACCGCCCCGACCGGCGCGGAAGCCCAGCTCGCGGTCCTCGACGGGGCCCGGCTGCTGTGGATCGAAACCCCGTCCAACCCCGGGCTCGACGTGTGCGACGTACGGCGCCTGGTCGAGGCCGCCCACGCCGGCGGCACCCTCGTCGCCGTCGACAACACCCTCGCCACCCCGCTCGGGCAGCGGCCCCTGGCACTCGGAGCCGATTTCTCCGTCGCCAGCGGCACCAAAGGCCTGACCGGCCACGGCGATCTGCTGCTCGGCTACGTCGTCTGCCGCGACCCGGAGCTCGCCGCCGCCGTCCGCCGGTGGCGGAAGGTCGTCGGCGCGATCCCCGGGCCCATGGAGGCCTGGCTCGCCCACCGTTCCCTGGCCACCATCCAGCTTCGCGCCCAGCGCCAGTGGGCCAACGCCCTCGCCGTCGCCGAAGCGCTGGCCGACCGCGCCGAGGTCACCGGGCTGCGCTACCCGGGGCTGCCCTCGGACGCCTCCCACAAGACCGCCGCGCGGCAGATGGCGGGCTTCGGGTCGGTCGTCTCCTTCACCCTGCCCGACCGCGGCCACGCGGAAAGGTTCATGACCGCCCTGCACCTGGTCGAGGACGCCACCAGCTTCGGCGGCGTACGGTCCACCGCGGAGCGGCGCGGGCGGTGGGGCGGCGATGCCGTGCCGGAGGGGTTCATCCGCTTTTCCGCCGGCGTCGAGGACACGGAGGACCTGGTCAGGGACGTGCTGCGGGCCCTGGACACTGCGGGCCCGGCCCTCTGAAGCTGCTGTGCGCCGCCGTGCACTGGTGAGCCCCCCGGATTCCGCGGCCTGACGCGTTTCAGAACCGGAGTCCTGGGCCACTCTTCTCCCATGACCGAACGTCCCGTGGTCAAACGCACCGCCCGCGCGATCTTGCTCGACGGTGACGACCTGATCCTCATCAAGCGCACCAAGCCCGGCGTCGATCCCTACTGGCTCACCCCCGGCGGGGGAGTGGAGCCTTCGGACGCCACCGTCATCGACGCCCTCCACCGGGAGGTCCACGAAGAACTCGGCGCGAAGATCACCGATGTGGTGCCCTGCTTCGTCGATACCGTCGAGCACATCGCCGCCGGCGGAGTGACCGGCGTGAAGGTGCAGCACTTCTTCGTCTGTCACCTGGAATCGATGGACCCCGGCCAACGGCACGGACCCGAAGTGGACCATCCGGAGGGGGAGTACGAGATCGTCCGCGTGCCGTTCAGCCGGGTCGGCATCGCCGCTGTCCATCTCGTCCCGCTGTCGCTGCGCCATTACCTCGACGGCAATATCGAGGGCGTTCGGGCCATGCACGCTCCCGACCTGGGCTGATCCGCGCCCCGTTCGCTGTCCCGGTCGCTGTCCCGATCCCCGTGCGCCTGAGGCCGGCGGAAGCCCGTCGGCCTCAGCCCGCGACGCCCGCCAGCTCTTCCACGGCATCGTGCCGGATCCGGTTCCCGGGGATCCCGATCCGCTTGAGAGCGTCCACGCCGCTACGGATCATCGCCGGCGGCCCCGAGATGAACGCGTCGTACGAGCTCCACGGGCCGTACTCACCGACCGCCTGCGGCAGCTGCCCGGCCAGCCCCTCGCCGATCACCGGCCGCACCGACAGCCACGGATACGAGCGCTGCAACCCCAGCAGGGTGTCCTTGTCGTACAGGTCGTTGTCGCTGCGCGCCCCGAAGAACACCTCCACCGGGCGCCGCTCGCCATGCTCGGCGACATCCTCGATCAGGGCCTTGATCGGGGCGATGCCGGTACCGCCGCCCAGGCAGAGCATCCCGTTGTCGGTGCTGTGGTCCACCACCATCGACCCGGCCGGTGGACCCAGCCGCAGCACGTCGCCCGGCCGGGCATGCCGCACCAGCGCGTTGGAGACCCAGCCGGCCGGGACCGCCTTGACGTGGAAGGACAGCAGTCCGTCGGCGCGCGGCGCCGACGCGAAGGAGTAGTGCCGCCACACGCGCGGCCACCACGGGGTCTCCAGGCTCGTGTACTGGCCCGCGAGAAACGTGTACGGCTGGTCCGGGCGCACCGTCAGCACGGCGATGTCCGGGGTGCGCAGGTCGTGGGAGACCACCTCCGCGCGCCACCACGCCGGGGCCCTGCGGCCGTCTTCCGCCGCGGCGTCGATCATGATCTGGGAGATCGCGGTGTACGCGCGGACCCACGCGGCCTCCGTCTCGGGCCCCCAGGTCAGCTCCGCGTACCGGGCCAGCGCGCCGATCAAGGCCTCACCGACCACCGGATAGTGGCCCGGCACGGTGCCGTACTTGCGGTGGCCGGTGCCCAGTCGGCGCAGATAGGGGACGAGCACGTCCGGGTTGTCGATGTGCTCGGCGGCGGTGAGCAGGGCCTTCAGCAGCCGGTCACGCTGCGCGTCCATGGCCGCCGGGAACATGGCCCGCACTTCGGGGTGCCCGGTGAACACCAGGGCGTAGAAGTACGAGGTCACCTTGTCGGCGACGGGTCCGATCTCCGCCAGGGTCCGGCGGATGAGCAAGGCATCCGGGGAGGGGTCGTCCGCACCGCCCCCGGAGGGTATCCGGCCCGTCCTCGGTCTTGCCGATCTGGGGGGCGGAGCGTCCATGCGGTGCCTCGCTTCGAACATCTCGGTCGGGTCTGCACACGCCACGGCCTCGAATCCGTGGTTCCGGGTTTCACAGCGTGCCAGCCGACCGAGGGGCTTGCGGGGGAATGCGGAAATTCCGGGTTTCGAACCCCCCTTCCCCTTAAGATGCCTCAACTCCCGGGCGCGCCAACCCCAATAGCTGGTATGCCTCTCGAAGGTCGCGTCCTTCGTAGACGTGGGTCGCGCGCTCCGCCAGATACGGCCGCGCGTTGACCGCCACCGACCGCGGAACCGCTTCAAAGAGCACCGCGTCGGTCAGCGAATCCCCGTACGCGACGCAGTCTGACCGGGTCACCCCGAACCGTGCGCACAGCTGGTCCGCCACATCGACCTTGCCCTCTGGCGTCAGGATCCCCGCCACGTCGAGAGGACCGGTGAACGGCACGGCCGGGTAGACCGAGCCGTGGGCGGCGTGCGCCCCCCACTCCATCAGCAGCTCCACGAAGAACGACGGCGACAGCGAGATCACCGCGCAGTAGTCCCCGCGTTCGTGGATCTCTCGCCACACCTCGCGGATCCCCGACAGCCACGGAGCCCCCTCGAACGCCGCCCGGACATGCGCGGGTGTCAGTTCCACCCACAGCGCGTGCGCGGCGATCGAAAACTCCTGCGGCGTGAGCTCCCGCGCGGCGAACGCGCGCTCCAGCTCACCGATCTCGGTGCTCACGCCAAGCTGCCGGGAGATCTCAACCGGCGCCGCCGAGCCGTACATCAGCGTCCCGTCGAGATCAAAGAGGTGCAGGAGAGTCATAGCACTGGAGGCTAGCCCGTTGGTTTCACGTGAAACAGGAGCGCCTCCCCGCTGTTTCACGTGAAACATCCACCCGCAAATCCCTGGACGACCTCCAGCTGGTGATCCACTCTGGGCCCGTGACACGACCACAGCTCACCGACCTGCCGATCCGCACGCTGACCGCGGAGGACCTCCGCCACTGCGCCGACCTCTCCCAAGACCGCGGCTGGCCGCGCGAAGACCACAAATGGGGACTGCTGCTCGCCGCCGGTGACGGCTACGGCATCGACGCCCCCGATGGGCAGGGTCTCGCGGCGGCCTGCGTCGTCACCCGGTACGGGCACCACGAGGGCACGCCGGATCTCGCCGCCATCGGCATGGTCCTCGTCGCCGACCGGTACGCCCGCCAAGGCCTGGGGCGCCGTCTGATGACGCACGTCTGCGACGACGTCCTCAAGGGCATTCCTCTCACCCTGCACGCCACTCCCTACGGCCGGCCCCTCTACGAGGAACTCGGGTTCGACACCACGGGCCGGGCGGAAATGCTCCGAGGCGTGTTCCGCCCCGACCACGGGGCCACCACCCCCGCGCCCGGCCCCGCCCCGGTGCGACCGGCCACCGCGGACGACCTCCCCGGGATCCTCCGCCTGGACGCCGAGGTCTTCGGCGCCGACCGGACCCACATGATCACGCGACTTCCCGCCTTCTCGGACCGTTTCCTCGTCGCCGAGGACGCGACCGGGGAGCTCATCGGCTACGCCGCCATCTGGCCCAACATGGAGACCCATGTCATCGGCCCGTTGATCGCCACCGACACCGCCGGAGCCCAGGCACTCGTGACCGCCCTCGCCGCTCTCACCGAACGGCCCCTGCGCACCGATGTCGATGTACGCCACGAGGAACTCCTCGCCTGGCTCAAGGAACGCGGCCTCGAGTCCGTCGCCTTCAACGCCGTCATGACCCGCGACATCCCCGGCCTCCCCGGTGACTGGACACGCCGCTGGGCGCCACTCACCGTGGCAGCGGGCTGAAAGAGGAACCCCACCATGACCGACACCCTTGAGCCGGCCATCCGACCCGCCACCGAGGACGATCTGCCGGCCATCGTCGCCATGCTCGCCGACGACCCCCTCGGCGCCGCCCGCGAATCCCCGGACGACCTCACCCCGTACCGCGCGGCCTTCAAGCGGCTGGCCGGAGACCCCTGCCAGCACCTGGTCGTCGCCGTCCGAGCGGACCGTGTCGTCGGCACCCTCCAGCTCACGATCGTCCCCGGCCTGTCCCGCAAGGGAGCCACCCGCTCCATCATCGAAGGCGTCCGCGTCCACGCCGATGAACGCGGCAGCGGCCTGGGCACCCGGTTCATCGAATGGGCCATCGACCAGTCCCGGCGGGAGAACTGCCAACTCGTGCAGCTCACTTCGGACGCGACCCGGACCGACGCCCACCGCTTCTACGAGCGGCTCGGGTTCACCGCCTCGCACGTCGGCTTCAAGCTGCAGCTCTGACCACGAGTGCCCGGAGGGCCGGGCCGCTGTCGGCAGCCCGGCCTACGATCAGGAGGATGAGCCCCAGCCTCCCCCTCATCACCGCCGCCGAACGCCGCCACCGGCTCGGGCGCCGACACCGCCTGGCTCCTTCGGCCCGTGCCACCACCGCGGCCCAGGCGGCGGACGCCGTCGTCGGCCTGCACGCCACGGACGCCGCGACCGTCTTCCTCTCCGTACGCGCCCGCCTCACCGAGAGCAGCCCTGCCACCATCGAGCGGGCCCTGTACGAGGACGTCAGCCTCGTCCGGCTGCTCAGCATGCGCAACACGCTCTTCGCCGTCTCCACCGAACTCGCCCCCTACGTGGACGCGTCCACCGCCCGGGGCATCGCCACCAAGGAACGTCGCACCCTCCTCAAACACCTCGCCGAGGACGGCCAGGGCCTCGACGCCGACTGGCTCGCCCAGGCGGAAGCCGCCGCGCTCAAGGCCCTCGACGCCCATGGCGCCTCCACCGGGAGCCAGATCTCCGCCGCCGTACCCGCGCTGCGCCAGAAGATCACCGTGGGCCGCGGCAAGAAGTACGAGACGGAGACGGGCGTCGCCACCCGCGTCATCCGCCTCTTGGCCGCCGACGGCCGGATCCGCCGCGAGCGGCCCCGCGGATCGTGGACCTCCAGCCAGTTCCGCTGGGTCCATACCGAACCCTGGCCCGCCCTGCCGGCCGCGGAAGCCCGCGCCGAGATCGCCCGCCGCTGGCTGTACGCCTACGGCCCCGCCACCGAGGCCGACCTCAAGTGGTGGACCGGTTGGACCCTCACCGACGTACGCAAGGCCCTCGCCGCGGTCGGCCCCGACCAGGTACTCCTCGACGACGGCAGCACCGCGCTCGTGAGCCCCGGGGACACCGCACCCGAAGCCGCCCCCGGGCCCTGGGCCGCTCTCCTGCCCGGCCTCGATCCGAGCGCCATGGGCTGGGCCGATCGCGGCTTCCACCTCGACCCCGCGTACAAGCCAGGCCTCTTCGACTACGCCGGCAACATCGGCCCGACCGTGTGGTGGAACGGCGAAATCGTCGGCGGCTGGGCACAGCGCCCCGACGGCGAGATCGTCTGGCGCCTGCTGGGAGACCCCGGCCGCGACGCCGGGCAGGCGATCGCCGCCGAGGCCGCCCGCCTCGCCCAGTGGGTGGGTGGCGCCCGCATCACCCCGCGCTTCCGTACCCCGCTGGAACGCGAACTCGGCGCCTGAACGGGCGGGGCCGGCTAACCGATGCCCCGCCAGCCCTGCGGGTCCACGCCGCCGGGCAGGGGCGCCTTCGCGTCGTACGGCTCACGCGTGAACATGAACGAGCCCAGGTCGAGATGGCTCACCGAACCGTCCGCCCGCCGCACGGCGCGCAGTGTCTCGCCCGCGTAGTAGCCGGACAGGCCCGTCCAACTGCCGTCCGCCTCCGCGCGGAAGCGGGCCGCTCGACCCGTCGCGCCCATCGGGCCGAGCTCCAGCAGCCCGTCCGCCGTGAGCCGCAGCACGTACGCCGACGTACCCCAGTACCAGGGGCCGCACAGCTCCAGCGCCACGGGATCCGCCTCCCGGAACGGCCGCCACGGTTCCGGGAACCGCGGCTCCGCCTCCGCGACGATCCTCACCAGGTCGGCGGCCAGCGTCGTGGCGGGCAGTCCCGACGTACAGTTCGCCAGCACCACCGCCGCCACATCGTCCGCCTCGCTGAACCAGATTCCCGCGACGAACCCCGGCAGCGAGCCGCTGTGTCCCACGAGCCTGCGCCCGCCGCTGTCCATCAGCTGCATGCCGAGCCCGTAGCCGAGGTCGGCGAAGCCAGGCTCCGGCGGAGCCGCCGGCGTTCGCATCTCCCGTACCGACTCCGCACTCAGCACCCGTTCGTCGCCGCGCGCGAGGAACACCGCGAAGCGCGCCAAGTCCCTCGTCGTGGACCACAGCTGACCTGCCGGGGCCATCAGTCCCAGGTCCTCCAGCGGCTCCGGCATCATCACGTCCGCCCACGGATGCACGGCCCACCCGCCCGCGTGCGGCGCCTGCGGCAGCAGGCTCGTGCGTTCGAGCCCCAGCGGCTCCAGCACCTCGGCCCGCAGCACCTCACCCCACGGCCTCCCGCGCAGGGCTTCGATGAGCGAACCCAGAAGCGTGTACCCGGGATTGGAGTAGTGGTGGCGTCGCCCGGGCTCGTGCCGGAGCGGCCTGTCCCCCAGCACGTCCGAGAGCTCCGGCCGCAGTGACGCCGGGGACCGCTCCCACCACTCGCCCGGCGTCTCCGCCGCCAACCCGGCGGTGTGCGCCAGCAGCTGGGCGATGGTCGCCTCGCCGGCGCCGGTCCCGGGCACGTATTTCTCCAGCGGATCCCCGAGCGCCAGCAGGCCCTCGTCCCGCAGCCGCATCACCAGCACAGCGGTGAAGGTCTTGCTGATCGACCCGATTCGGTACTGAACGTTCCCGTCGGGCCCGTGCCCGTCGACGCAGGTCCGCGAGCCCTCCCAGACCACCTCGGCGCCGCGCACGATGGCCGCGACCACCGAAGGAGCGCGTCCTTCGCTCTGCGCGACGGCGATCCGGTGCCTCAGCGCACGCCGGGTCGCGGGGAGCAGATCCAGATCTTCAGTTACGGCATCCATGATCGGATGCTACGTGTTGGCCATGTCCACGAACCGCGAATAATGGCCCTGGAAGGCCACCGTGATCGTCGCCGTGGGGCCGTTACGGTGCTTCGCCACGATCAGGTCCGCCTCGCCCGCGCGGGGCGACTCCTTCTCGTAGGCGTCCTCACGGTGCAGCAGGATCACCATGTCGGCGTCCTGCTCGATCGATCCGGATTCACGCAGGTCGGAGACCATCGGCTTCTTGTCGGTGCGCTGCTCGGGACCACGGTTCAGCTGGGACAGCGCGATCACCGGGACCTCCAGCTCCTTCGCCAGCAGCTTGAGGTTTCGCGACATGTCCGAGACCTCCTGCTGGCGGCTCTCGGGACGGCGCGAGCCGCCCGACTGCATGAGCTGGAGGTAGTCGATGACGACGAGCGAGAGATCGTTTCGCTGCTTGAGCCGGCGGCACTTCGCCCGGATCTCCATCATCGACAGGTTGGGCGAGTCGTCGATGTACAGCGGGGCCGCGGAGACGTCCGGCATCCGGCGGGCCAGCCGGGTCCAGTCGTCGTCCGTCATCGTGCCGGAGCGCATGTGGTGCAGCGCCACCCGGGCCTCCGCCGACAACAGGCGCATCGCGATCTCGTTGCGGCCCATTTCGAGGGAGAAGATGACGCTCGGCAGGTTGCTCTTGATGGAGCAGGCCCGTGCGAAGTCCAGCGCGAGGGTGGACTTACCCATGGCGGGGCGGGCCGCGATGACGATCATCTGGCCCGGGTGCAGGCCGTTGGTGAGCGAGTCGAGGTCGGTGAACCCGGTCGGAACTCCCGACATCTGGCCGCTGCGCGAGCCGATCGCCTCGATCTCGTCGAGGGCGCCTTCCATGATGTCGCCGAGCGGCAGGTAGTCCTCGGAGGTCCGCTGCTCTGTGACGGCGTAGATCTCGGCCTGGGCGCTGTTGACGATCTCGTCGACGTCGCCGTCCGCCGCGTATCCCATCTGCGTGATCTTCGTGCCGGCCGCGACCAGCCGGCGCAGCACCGCGCGCTCGTGGACGATCTCCGCGTAGTACTCGGCGTTCGCCGCCGTGGGCACCGACTGGACCAGGGTGTGCAGGTACGAAGCCCCGCCGACCTTGCTGATCTCGCCGCGCCGGGTCAGCTCGGCGCCGACCGTGATCGGGTCGGCCGGCTCGCCCTTGGCGTACAGGTCGAGGATGGCCTGGTAGATCGTCTCGTGCGAGGGACGGTAGAAGTCGTGGCCCTTGAGGACCTCGACGACGTCGGCGATCGCGTCCTTCGACAGCAGCATGCCGCCGAGCACGGACTGCTCGGCGTCCAGGTCCTGCGGCGGGACGCGTTCGAAGCCGCCGCCCCCACCGTCCCAGGAGCCTCCCTCGCGGCCCCGGTCCTGCTGGTCGTCCCCGCGGCCCCGGCCTTCACTGTTACGGCGCGGACGGGCGGGCAGACGGTCACCCGGACCGCTGTCGGCCCAGGGGTCGTCCATGGGCTCGGGCATACTCACCGGGCCGCCTCCTCCCGTCCGCAACGCGGACCTCGCCGTGCCACTCTTTCTACGACACGGCTCTGACATTTGGGGCACCCGAATCGGCTCTCGGCACGTCGGGCAACGCCCAACGGTAGGGCCGTATGCGACGTCAGCCAATCTTGTTATCCACAGGCTGTGTGGATGAGATGTGGATGACGGCGCCAATGCTGTGGGTAACTCCCTCGAAGCTGTGCACGGACCGGGGGACGGGGCTGTGGACAAAATCACCTGCCCCACCTCTGCACGGATCTGACCTGCGGTTTCTTCCTCCACCGGCTGTGGGGAAGAAAATTCTTGGGCACCGTTTCGAGATCGCCTCCAACGGGGTGTGACGAACGCCCGAGTCAACGCGACGGTAAGGACCAAAAGACCCTTGTATCTATTACCTGTGGAAGATTAGATTGAGCGCATGACACAGGCCCCCGCAGCACCGAAGGCTGCCCCGAGACGGCACGACCGCGAGATCTTCGCACTCGCCGTCCCCGCCTTCGGCGCCCTCGTCGCCGAACCCCTCTTCGTGATGGCCGACAGCGCCATCGTGGGACATCTCGGCACCCCGCAGCTCGCCGGCCTCGGCATCGCCGCCGCCCTGCTCACCACCGCCGTGAGCGTCTTCGTCTTCCTCGCCTACGCCACCACCGCGGCCGTCGCCCGCCGCGTCGGCGCGGGCGACCTCCAGGCGGCCATCCGGCAGGGCATGGACGGCGTCTGGCTCGCCCTCCTCCTCGGCGTGGCCGTCATCGCCGTCGTCATGCCTGCCGCGCCTTGGCTGATCTCCCTCTTCGGGGCCTCCGACACGGTCGCCCCGCACGCGATCACCTACCTGAGGATCTCCTCCCTCGGGATCCCGGCCATGCTCATGGTGCTCGCCGCCACGGGTGTCATCCGCGGCCTCCAGGACACCCGGACCCCGCTCTACGTCGCCGTCGGCGGCTTCACCCTCAACGGCGCCCTGAACGTCGCCCTGGTCTACGGCGCGGGCCTCGGCATCGCCGGCTCCGCCTGGGGCACCGTCCTCGCCCAGTGCGCCATGGCCGCCGTCTACCTCCTCGTGGTCGTCCGGGGCGCGCGCCGGCACGGTGCCTCGCTGCGCCCGGACGCGGCGGGGATCCGGGCCTGCGCCCAGGCCGGCGTACCGCTCCTGGTCCGGACGTTGTCCCTGCGCGCCGTACTCATCATCGCCACCGCCGTCGCCGCCCGGCTGGGCGATGCCGATATCGCCGCCCACCAGATCCTGCTCTCCCTGTGGAGCCTGCTGGCCTTCGCCCTGGACGCGATCGCCATCGCGGGACAGGCCATCATCGGCCGCTACCTGGGAGCGGGGGACACCGACGGCGCCCGGGCCGTCTGCCGGCGCATGGTGCAGTGGGGGATCGTCGCGGGCATCGTGCTCGGCTTCCTGGTCGTGCTGGCCCGCCCGGTGTTCATCCCGCTGTTCACCAGCGATCCGGTGGTCGAGGACGCCCTGCTGCCCGCCCTGCTGGTCGTGGCGATCTCCCAGCCCGTCTGCGGCGTCGTCTTCGTCCTCGACGGGGTCCTGATGGGCGCCGGCGACGGCCGCTACCTCGCCTGGGCGATGCTGCTCACCCTCGCCGTGTTCACTCCGGCGGCGCTGCTCGTCCCGACCGTGGGCGGCGGCCTGACCACACTCTGGTGGGCCATGACGCTGATGATGCTGGTCAGAATGGCCACGCTCCAGCTGCGCTCCCGCTCGGGCCGCTGGCTCATCGCGGGGGCCACCCGCTGAGGCACTCGTGAAACACGACGGGGGCCCGCTCGTGTTTCACGTGAAACGTCCGGCGTGTTTCACGTGAAACGTCCGGCGTGTTTCACGTGAAACATCCGGAAACGACGAAGGGCCGCACCCCTCGGGGTGCGGCCCTTCACGCGCAGCCCTTAGGCGGCGACGACCTCGATGCCCACGTTCGCGGCGACCTCGGCGTGCAGACGCACGGAGACCTGATACGAACCGAGGGTCTTGATCGGGGAGCCCAGCTCGACGCGGCGCTTGTCGACCTTCGGGCCACCGGACGCCTCGATCGCCGAAGCGATGTCGGACGGCGTCACGGAGCCGAAGAGACGACCGGCGTCACCCGCGCGGGTGGCCAGACGGACCTTGACACCCTCGAGCTTGGCCTTGACCTCGTTGGCCTGCTCGATGGTCGCGATCTCGTGGATCTTGCGGGCGCGGCGGATCTGCGCCACGTCCTTCTCGCCACCCTTGGTCCAGCGGATCGCGAAACCACGCGGGACCAGGTAGTTGCGAGCGTAACCGTCCTTGACGTCGACGACATCGCCGGCGGTGCCGAGGCCAGTGACCTCGTGGGTCAGGATGATCTTCATTAGTCGGTCACCCTTTCCTTATCGCGCGGTGGACGTGTAGGGCAGCAGCGCCATCTCACGGCTGTTCTTCACAGCCGTGGCGACGTCACGCTGGTGCTGCGTGCAGTTGCCGGTAACGCGGCGGGCACGGATCTTGCCGCGGTCGGAAATGAACTTCCGCAGCATGTTCGTGTCCTTGTAGTCCACGTACGCGGTCTTGTCCTTGCAGAACGCGCAGACCTTCTTCTTAGGCTTGCGCACAGGCGGCTTCGCCATTGTGTCTCTCCTGTGTGATCAAGAAGTGGGGATGCGAGCTGCCCTAGAAGGGCGGCTCGTCCGAGTAGCCACCGCCGGAGCCACCGGAGCTTCCGCCCCAGCCTCCCCCGCCGCCGCCCTGCTGCTGGCCACCGGCCGGCGCGCCGGACGCCCACGGGTCGTCGGAGGGAGCTCCGCCGCCCTGGGGAGCGCCACCGCTGGGGGCTCCGCCCCAGCCGCCGCCGCCACCCTGCTGCTGACCGCCGCCGCCGTAGCCACCCTGACCGCCGCGACCGGTGGTCTTGGCGACCTTGGCCGTGGCGTTCTTCAGGCTGGGGCCGACTTCCTCGACGTCCAGCTCGTAGACCGTGCGCTTGACACCCTCACGGTCCTCGTACGACCGCTGCTTCAGCCGGCCCTGCACGATGACGCGCATGCCCCGCTGAAGGGACTCGGCGACGTTCTCCGCCGCCTGACGCCAGACCGAGCAGGTCAGGAACAGGCCTTCGCCGTCCTTCCACTCATTGGTCTGCTTGTCGAAGATGCGGGGAGTGGACGCGACACGGAACTTCGCGACCGCCGCACCCGAGGGGGTGAAGCGCAGCTCGGGGTCGTCGACGAGATTGCCGACGACCGTGATGACGGTCTCGCCTGCCATGGATGAACCTCTCGGCGGGGATTTGCTCTGGGCTGCTGTGCTACTCGATCCCGATTACCGCTGAACCGAAGTTCAGTGGGTCTCGGGGCGAAGGACCTTGGTCCGGAGAACCGACTCGTTCAGGTTCATCTGTCGGTCAAGCTCCTTGACGACCGCAGGCTCGGCCTGAAGGTCGATGACCGAGTAGATGCCCTCGGGCTTCTTCTTGATCTCGTAAGCGAGACGACGACGGCCCCAGGTGTCGACCTTCTCGACCTTTCCGTTGCCCTCACGGACGACAGAAAGGAAGTTCTCGATCAGCGGGGAGACAGCGCGCTCCTCGAGATCGGGGTCGAGGATGACCATCACTTCGTAGTGACGCATGTGGAACCCACCTCCTTTGGACTCAGCGGCCACGGTCGTTCCGTGGCAGGAGGGTCGTGATGCGTGGCACGGCGACTGAGAACAGACACCGCGCAGACCGTACAGACTACCTGCTCGACTCCTTCCGGTTGAAATCCGGCAGCAGGGGGCCACAATCTGTACTCAACGGGTGTGCTCGGTGCTATGCCCCCGGCCCCTTCGGAGGCGGCCCGGCGCACCGCTCTGCTTCAGCCAGGAGGTGCCTTCCGATGGCACAGGCCATGCAACGCCAGCCCATCTCGCTCCTTTCGACCGACGGCAAGCCCCACCCGCTGCAGGACATCCTGGTGGCGGCCACCCTGATCCTCGGCGCCGTGGCGTTCGTCACGGGCTTCTTCGAGAATCTGCACCTGCTGAGCTCGTGGACCGGGCTGGTCGGAATCCTGACCGGCGCGTACGGACAGTTCATCTCCGAGACGACACGCGAGCGCTTCGCACTGATCGTCGGGCTTGGCGCCGCAGCCGTGGGCTTCTACCTCGGCATGTTCTACGGCGGCCTCTTCGGCGGCTGGCTGGGCTGACCGGCGTACCTCCGCGACAGGGCGCCGGCCTCCCACCGGCCCGGGCACGGCCCGTCCCCCAGATGGGTGGCGCCCTTGTCGCAGTAGGCTTCGCGCCATAGCCAGCGAAGCCGCCGGAGGAGACGCCCCGCATGAGCCTGTCCCTGAGGACCATCAGCCGAGAGCAGCATCTGGATTTCCTCCAGAGTCTGCCCTCGGCTAGCCACTGCCAGGTTCCGGCGTGGGCCGACGTGAAGAACGAGTGGCGCTCCGAGAACCTCGGATGGTTCAACGAGTCGGAAGAACTCGTCGGCGCCGCCCTCGTGTTGTACCGCCAGCTGCCCAAGGTGAAGCGCTACCTCGCGTACCTGCCCGAGGGCCCCGTCATCAACTGGTACGCCCCGAATCTGGAGGAGTGGCTCCAGCCGATGCTGGCGCACCTCAAGCACCAGGGCGCCTTCACGGTGAAGATGGGCCCGCCCGTCGTCATCCGCCGCTGGAACTCGGCCGCGATCAAGGCGGGCATCCAGGACCCCAACGTCAAGCGCCTGCGTGACGTGGAGGCTTCGGTCATCGAGCCGCGCGCGTTCGAGGTGTCCGACAAGCTCCGCCGGATGGGCTGGCAGCAGGGCGATGACGGCGGCGCCGGATTCGGCGACGTCCAGCCCCGCTACGTGTTCCAGGTGCCGCTCGCCAACCGCTCGCTGGACGATGTCCTCAAGGGCTTCAACCAGCTGTGGCGCCGCAACATCAAGAAGGCCGAGAAGGCCGGCGTCGAGGTCGTCCAGGGCGGCTACGAGGACCTGCCGACCTGGCAGCACCTGTACGAGATCACGGCCGAGCGCGACAAGTTCCGCCCGCGCCCACTCAGCTACTTCCAGCGCCAGTGGACGGCCCTCAACTCCGAGGACCCCAACCGGATGCGGCTGTACATCGCCACGCACGAGGGGGAGCCGCTGGCCGCCGCCACGATGCTCACCGTCGGCCAGCACGTCTGGTACTCGTACGGCGCGTCGGCCAACCACAAGCGCGAGGTGCGGCCCTCGAACGCGATGCAGTGGCGCATGCTGCGCGACTCGTACGCGCTCGGCGCGAGCGTCTACGACCTGCGCGGCATCAGTGACACCCTGGACGAGAACGACCACCTGTTCGGCCTCATCCAGTTCAAGGTCGGTACGGGCGGCGAAGCCGTCGAGTACGTCGGCGAGTGGGACTTCCCGCTGAACAAGGTGCTGCACAAGGCTCTCGACATCTACATGTCGCGGCGCTGAACCACAGCCGCCCCACCCACACACCGCACCGCTGCACAGGCGGTTTTCCAGAGAGGCTCCGGACGGGCATGGCGCTCACGCTCTACGTCGACACCGCGCGCTGGCGTGCGCACCAGAAGCAGATCCAGGACCAGTTCCCCGGGCTGGTCCCCGTCTGCAAGGGCAACGGCTACGGCTTCGGCCACGACCGGCTGTGCGAGGAGGCGACCCGGATGGGCGCCGACATCCTGGCCGTCGGGACCACGTACGAGGCCGCCAGCATCAAGGACAGGTTCGGCGGCGACCTCCTCGTCCTCACCCCGTTCCGGCGGGGCGAGGACCCGGTACCGCTGCCGGACCGGGTCATCCGCTCGGTGGCGTCGGTGGACGGGGTCCGCGGTCTGGTCGGCGCCAGGGTGGTCATCGAGTGCATGAGCTCGATGCGCCGTCACGGCATCTCCGAGCAGGAGCTGGGGCAGCTGCACGCGGCGATCGAGGACGTCCGCCTGGAGGGCTTCGCCCTGCACCTGCCGCTCGACCGCCCGGACGGCTCGGACGCCGTCGAGGAGGTCATCGGGTGGATGGACCGGCTGCGCGCGGCCCGGCTGCCGCTGCACACGATGTTCGTCAGCCACCTGAAGTCCCAGGAGCTGATCCGGCTCCAGCAGCAGTTCCCGCAGACCCGCTTCCGGGCCCGGATCGGCACCCGGCTGTGGCTGGGCGACCACGACGCGACCCAGTACCGCGGCGGGATCCTCGACGTCACGCGCGTTTCGAAGGGCGACCGGTTCGGCTACCGCCAGCAGAAGGCCGCGTCCGACGGCTGGCTCGTCGTGGTCGCGGGCGGCACCTCGCACGGTGTGGGCCTGGAGGCTCCCAAGGCACTGCACGGCGTGATGCCGCGCGCCAAGGGTGTGGCCCGGGCCGGTCTGGCCACCGTGAACCGGAACCTGTCCCCGTTCGTATGGGCGGGCAAGCAGCGCTGGTTCGCGGAGCCGCCGCACATGCAGGTGTCGATCCTGTTCGTGCCCTCGGACGCGACCGAGCCGAAGGTCGGCGACGAGCTGGTCGCGTACCTGAGGCACACGACCACGCAGTTCGACCGGGTGCTCGACGCCTGATCCGCCGGAGTCGGTGAGGGGGCCGGTCAGTCCTTGAGCGCCGCGCCCCACTCGACCCGCTGACCCTCCGAAGGCGCCGCGTAATGCGGCGCCTTCGCCGTGGGCGCCAGCGTGAACACGTCCTCGGCCCCGTCCAGGACGCCGCCGGACGGGTCGTCCGAACCGTCCTGGCGCACCACGTCCCGCTCGGGCAGCAGGATGTCGCGGATGACGACGGCGCACAGGTAGAGCGTCGCGAGCAGGTGCGCGGCGATCGCCAGCTGGTAGCCCTCGACGGGCAGGCCCTGGTGCTTGTCCCCGCTGGTCGTGTACGCGAGGTAGAACCAGATCCCGAGGAAGTACAGGACCTCGCCCGCCTGCCAGATCAGGAAGTCGCGCCAGCGCGGCCGGGCCAGCGCCGCGAGCGGGATGAGCCACAGCACGTACTGCGGCGAGTAGACCTTGTTGGCCAGGATGAAGGCGGCGACGACGAGGAAGGCCAGCTGCGCGAAGCGGGGCCGCCGGGGCGCCGTCAGCGTGAGCAGACCGATGGCCGCGCACAGCAGCAGCGTCAGGATCGTGGCGTAGGTGTTGGCGCCGTCGAGGGGGTTGCCGGAGCGCTGGGAGATCAGCAGCCACACCGAGCCGAAGTCGATCGGCCGTTCCTGGCTGAAGACGTAGAACCGCTTCCAGCCGTCCCAGGCGAAGTACATGACGGGTCCGTTGACCAGGAGCCAGGACCCGGCCGCGCTGAGGACGGCGGCGCCGAAGGCGCGCCACTTCCCCGCCCTCCAGCAGAGCACGAACAGCACGCCGAGCAGCAGGACGGGGTAGAGCTTGGCGGCGGTGGCCAGGCCGATGAGGACGCCGAAGAGCACCGTGCGGCCGCGGGACCACATGAGCATCGCGGCGGCGGTCAGGGCGATGGCGAGCAGATCCCAGTTGATCGTCGCGTTGAGGGCGAAGGCGGGCGCGAGGGCGAAGAGCAGGGCGTCCCACGGCCGGCGGCGGTGGGTGCGGGCGGTGCAGTAGGCGATGACCGCGGCGCAGACCATGAGCATGCCCGCGTTGACCATCCAGTACATCTGCTCGCGGTGCTGGAGGGAACCGCCGCTGGGGGTGAGCCAGGAGGCGACCTGCATGAAGGCCCCCGTGAGGACGGGGTACTCGACGTACTGCATGTCGCCGTACTTCGGGTCGTCGGCGGGGAACCGGTCCCAGTAGGGGATGAGGCCGTCGGCGAAGCCGCGGGCGGAGTACAGGTGCGGAATATCCGAGTAGCAGGCGTGGGTGTACTGCGAGCCGGCTCCCTGGAACCACGCCCAGTCGTAGCAGGGCAGCTTCTGCACCATGCCGAGCGCGAACATGCCGAGGGCAACGAGGATGACGACGCGGACGGGTCCCAGCCAGTGGCCGCCCAGCCGGGCATGGCGGCCGAGCGGGCCGCCGATGAATGCGCTGCCCGCCGCGGCGACCTCGTCCTGCTGGGTGGGCAGTACGGGCCGTTCCTCGTGCACCTTCGTCATGCGGACATCCTGCCGTACGGGGCCGGACATGAGGGAGGGCCGTCGCACGCGGTGCGACGGCCCTCGTCGGTGGCGGGGCGGGCCGGGTCAGCCCGTGGTGTCGGCGGTGGTGCCCGTGGTGGTGCCGCCCCAGCCGGTGATTCCGCCCGGACGGCCCGGCTTGGCGGTGGTGGTCGGTGACGGCGACCCGGAGGTCCCGCCGTCGGGGATGCCCCCGTTGACGCCGCCGCTGTCCGTACCGGTCGTGGTGCCGCCGGTGGTCGTCGGGTCGCAGTACAGCTTCCACGGCTTGCACGAGGGCTTGCCCTGGGACGGAGTCGGGGTGACCGGGGGCGGGGAGCTCGCCGGGGGCGGCGACACGGACGTCGAGGGCGAGGGGATGACCGACGGGCTGGGTGAAGGGGCACCGGAGGCGTCCGCGGTGACGCCGATCTCGTCGGGCTCCGGGAAGTCCTTGACCGGGGCTCCCTTGAGCGCGTCGCGCATGTACTCGGTCCAGATCACGGCCGGGATGTCACCACCGTGGATGGAGTCGACACCGCCCACGTGGTTCATGGACAGCAGCTTCTTGTCCGCCGAGGTCGGGTCGGTACGGAACAGGGTGACCGCGGTGGACAGCTCCGGGGTGTAGCCGACGAACCAGGCCGACTTGTTCTGGTCGGTGGTACCGGTCTTGCCCGCGGCGGGCCGGGTGAAGCCCAGCTTCCTGACCTTGGTGCCGGTGCCGTTCTCGACGACGTTCTCCAGCACCTTGGTGACGTTGTCCGCGATGGAGTTGTCCATGGCGCGCTCGGCCTTGGGGGCCTCGAAGCCGGTGAGCTCCTTGCCGTCCTTCTCGACCTTGGTCACGGAGTACGGCTCGTGGTGCGTGCCGGAGGCGGCGAAGGTCGCGTACGAGTCGGCCATCCGGATGGCGCTGGGGGTGGAGGTTCCGAGCGCGAAGGACGCGTCGTTGTTCGGGTTCATCGACTCGGTGAGGATGCCCGTGGACTTGGCCACCTCGCGCACCTTGCTGTGGCCGACGTCGAAGACGAGCTGGGCGAACGGCACGTTGATGGACTTCTCCATCGCCTCGTTCAAGGTCACGTAGCCGTAGCGGGTCGTGCTCTCGTTCTTCTGCTTGAACGGCTCGCCGGAGCTGTCGCGCAGCGGCTTGCCGTCACGGTTGTTGATCACGGTGAGGTCGTTGGCCGGGTACTTGCTGTCGACCGCCAGGCCCTCGCCGTTCGAGTTCTTGGTGCCGTACTGCATCGCCGCGGCCAGCACGTACGGCTTCCAGGTCGAGCCGACCGGGACACCGATGGTGTTGGCGTTGTTGGTGAAGTGCTTCTTGTCCCAGCCCGGGCCGCCGTACAGGGCCCGGATCGCCCCGGTCTTCACGTCCACGGAGGCGGCGCCGAACTGGACGAAGGTGTCGTATTCGGGCCGCTTCTTCTCGTCGAGGAAGTCGTCGCGGGTCTCCTCGACGGCCTTGACCAGGGCGTCCACCTTCGGCTTCTGGAAGGTGGTGTGGATCTGGTAGCCGCCCAGGGCCATCTTCTCGGCGGTGATGTCCTTGGTCTTCATCACGTACTGCTTGGCCGTCTCGACCAGGTAGCCGGTCTGGCCGGACATGCCGCGGGCCAGTTCGGAGTCGACCAGCTTGGGGAATTCCTTGATCTGGTCCCGGTCGGATTTCTGCAGCCGGCCGACCTCGACCTCGCGGTCCAGTACCCAGGCCCAGCGCTTCATGGCGCGCTCGGTGTTGGCCTGGGGAGTGGCGGCGGTGCCGATGCCGCCATCCGGGTTGTAGAGGTTGGGGCCCTTGAGCACGGAGGCCAGGAAGGCGCTCTCCGACGCCGTGAGGTCCTCGCAGTCCTTGCCGAAGTAGGCCCGCGCCGCCGCCTGGATGCCGTAGGCGTCCCGACCGTAGTAGGCGGTGTTGAGGTACCCCGCGAGGACCTCGTCCTTCTCCTCGCTCACACCCAGTTTTATCGCGATGAAGAGCTCCGTGACCTTGCGCTTGAGCGTCTGGTCGGAGTCCAGGTAGGTGTTCTTCACGTACTGCTGGGTGATCGTCGAGCCGCCCTGGGTCGAGCCGCCCTTGGCCATGTTCCACACGGCGCGGGCGATGCCCATGGGGTCGACGCCCTTGTCCGTCTCGAAGGACTCGTTCTCCGCCGAGATCACGGCGTCCTGCATCGACCGGGGGATCTTGGAGATGGGGACGATCTGCCGGTTCATCGAACCGCCGGTCGCGACCATCTGGGTGCCGTCCTCCCAGAAGAAGACGTTGTTCTGCGCCTTGGCCGCCAGGTTCGGGTTCGGTGTGTTCACCATGGCGATGCCGATACCGGCCCCGGCCGTGATGACCGCGAAGACGCCCAGGGTCGTGCCGCTGACGAGCTTCCAGGACGGTACGAAACGCTGCCACCCGTCCTTGTCGGACCGTGGGTAGTTGACGAGCCGCTTGTCCGGGCGTCCCGCGCCCTTGCCCGCCTTGCCGGCGCCGCGGCCGCGCCCTCCGGATCCGCGCTGGGCGGATCTGCGGGCGTCGGCCCGGCTGACATGGCCGGGCTGCTCGGGGTAAGGGACGCTCGCGGACGCGGTGGGTACGTCGCGTCCGGCGCCGGGGGCGCCCCGGCCGGGACGCTGGGCGGCCCGGCGGGCCGCGGCGCGTCCGCCACCCTGGGGCTGGGGCTGGGGCGGTTTGCGGCGGTGCTCGCTCATCGAACGACTACTCCTCGGGCAGGCGAGTGGCCTGGAAGCGGCAGGTGAGTTCCGGTCCCCCCGGTGTCATCGCTCCACAGACTACGCACGCTCAAAAGCCAACCAGTGCCGAAGGTCACCCCAAATCAGGCAACTTGCCCCGTACGAATTGGTGATGTGATGCCGGTCACCATGTCGCCCCTTGTCGCCGAGGGCGGCTCGTTCTATCGTCTGGATGTATCGAGTCGATACATCAGCTCGACATAATGACTCAGGGGCGGAGGAGAGGCAGGCTGATGAGCAGACGCTCAGGCATCCTCGAATTCGCCGTCCTCGGCCTGCTTCGCGAATCCCCCATGCACGGCTACGAGCTGCGCAAACGGCTCAACACCTCGCTGGGAGTATTCAGGGCCTTCAGCTACGGGACGCTCTATCCCTGCCTCAAGACGCTGGTCGCCAACGGCTGGTTGATCGAGGAACCGGGGAACGCCCCGGAAGACGCTCTCGCCGCTTCACTCGCAGGGCGCCGCGCCAAGATCGTCTATCGGTTGACGGCGGCAGGTAAGGAGCACTTCGAGGAGCTCCTTTCCCACACCGGACCGGACGCCTGGGAAGACGAGTCCTTCGCCGCCCGCTTCGCCTTCTTCGGCCAGACCGAACGTGAAGTGCGCATGCGGGTGCTGGAGGGCCGCCGCAGCCGGCTGGAAGAGCGCCTCGAGAAGATGCGGGCGTCCCTCGCCCGCACGCGGGAGCGCCTCGATGACTACACGCTTGAACTGCAGCGTCACGGAATGGAATCCGTGGAACGCGAAGTCCGCTGGCTGAACGAGCTGATCGAGAGCGAGCGGGCGGGACGGGACAAGAGACGACCCGGTCCGCCCGACGAAACTGCAAAGTGAGGCCTGCATCTCGCAGGCCTCGTCCGAGAACAAACAGGGAGCAACCGGAATGGGTTCGGTTCGCGTAGCCATCGTCGGCGTGGGCAACTGCGCCGCCTCGCTGGTGCAGGGCGTCGAGTACTACAAGGACGCCGACCCGGCGGCCAAGGTCCCCGGTCTGATGCACGTCCAGTTCGGCGACTACCACGTGCGTGACATCGAGTTCGTCGCCGCGTTCGACGTCGACGCGAAGAAGGTCGGCCTCGACCTTTCGGACGCCATCGGCGCCAGCGAGAACAACACCATCAAGATCTGCGACGTCCCGAACGCAGGTGTGACCGTGCAGCGCGGCCACACCCTGGACGGCCTGGGCAAGTACTACCGCATGACGATCGAGGAGTCCGCCGAGACTCCGGTCGACGTGGTCCAGATCCTCAAGGACCGCCAGGTCGACGTCCTGATCTGCTACCTGCCCGTCGGCTCCGAGGACGCGGCGAAGTTCTACGCCCAGTGCGCCATCGACGCCAAGGTCGCGTTCGTCAACGCCCTCCCGGTGTTCATCGCCGGCACCAAGGAGTGGGCGGACAAGTTCACCGAGGCCGGCGTCCCGATCGTCGGCGACGACATCAAGTCGCAGGTCGGCGCCACCATCACGCACCGCGTGATGGCGAAGCTGTTCGAGGACCGCGGTGTCCGTCTTGAGCGCACCATGCAGCTCAACGTCGGCGGCAACATGGACTTCAAGAACATGCTCGAGCGCGACCGCCTCGAGTCGAAGAAGATCTCCAAGACGCAGGCCGTCACCTCGCAGATCCCCGACCGTGAGCTCGGCGAGAAGAACGTCCACATCGGCCCGTCCGACTACGTCCAGTGGCTCGACGACCGCAAGTGGGCCTACGTCCGCCTTGAGGGCCGCGCCTTCGGCGATGTCCCGCTGAACCTCGAGTACAAGCTTGAGGTGTGGGACTCCCCGAACTCCGCCGGTGTCATCATCGACGCCCTGCGCGCCGCGAAGATCGCCAAGGACCGCGGTATCGGCGGCCCGATCCTGTCGGCGTCCAGCTACTTCATGAAGTCCCCGCCGGTGCAGTACTTCGACGACGAGGCCCTGGTCAACGTCGAGAAGTTCATCAAGGGCGAGGTCGAGCGCTAGTCGATCGCCAAGGGTCCTCTCAGGACACCTGAACTTCGGCTGATCTTCCGCGGAGGCTCCCCGGGCAATGCGCCCCGGGGAGCCTCCGCGTATGTGACCCTTGCCCTCATGCCTGTCGTACGTGATCTGCGCGTACTCCTGCGCTTGAGGGATTTCCGCAACCTGCTCGCCGTACGGCTGCTCTCCCAGGCCGCGGACGGCGTCTACCAGGTCGCGCTCGCCGCCTACGTGGTCTTCTCCCCGGAGAAGCATGCCTCGCCCGCGGCCATCGCCTCGGCCATGGCCGTCCTGCTCCTGCCCTACTCCGCGATCGGTCCCTTCGTCGGCGTGCTCCTGGACCGCTGGCGGCGCCGCCAGGTCTTCCTCTACGGCAACCTGCTGCGGGCCTTCCTCGCCTGCATCACCGGCGTGCTGATCGTCGTGGGCGTCCCCACCTGGCTGTTCTACGCCTCGGCCCTGTCCGTGACCGCCGTCAACCGCTTCGTACTGGCCGGGCTCGCCGCGTCTCTGCCCCGGGTCGTCGGCCCGGACCAGCTGGTCACCGCGAACGCCCTCTCGCCCACCGCCGGGACCATCGCGGCGACCGCCGGCGGGGGACTGGCCTTCCTCGTACGGCTGCTGGCCTCCGACTCTGATGCCCTCGTCGTTCTGCTGGGCGCCGCGCTCTACCTGTCCGCGGCCCTGGTCTCCCTCCGCCTGGCCATCGGGCTCCTCGGGCCCGAGCACCCGCCTGGCCGGCCTTACCCGTCCCTCGCCGAGGGGGTCGCCCTCACCGTCCGGGGCATGGTGGAGGGCCTGCGGCACCTGTCCGCCCGGCGGGATGCCGCCGAGGCGCTCGCCGCGATGACCATGATGCGGTTCTGCTACGGGGCCCTGACGGTCATGCTGCTCATGCTGTGCCGCTACTCCTGGTCGGACAACGAGGCCGAAGGCCTCGCCCTGCTGGGCCTCGCGGTCGGCGTCTCCGGCGCCGGGTTCCTCGCCGCCGCCGTCGTCACACCCTGGTTCGTGGGCCGCCTGGGCACCCGTGGCTGGATCACGGTCTGCTCCGCCGCCGCCGCGGTCCTGGTCCCCGCACTCGGCCTGTTCTTCGCACCCGGACCGATGCTGGCCGCCGCCTTCTTCCTGGCCCTCGCCACACAGGGCGCCAAGATCTCCACCGACACCGTCGTGCAGTCCCGGGTGGACGACGACTTCCGCGGCCGTGTCTTCTCCGTCTACGACGTGCTCTTCAACGTCGCGTTCGTCGGCGCCGCCGCGGTCGCCTCCCTCATGCTCCCCCCCGACGGGCAGTCCGTCGTTCTACTCATGAGCGTGGCCGTGCTCTACGCGGCGACCGCGGCGTTCCTGAAGCGGTAACGGACGGGAGCACCACCTACCGGCGGCATGAAACGGGGTCGATGTTTCACGTGAAACATCGACCCCGACCACGCCACGGCCTCGCGTCAGGCCTGCGCGTCCCACCACTCCCGCAGGGCCGCGACCGCCGCGTCATGCCCCATCGGGCCGTTCTCCAGCCGCAGGTCCAGCAGGAACGCGTAGGCCCTGCCGATCGCCGGACCGGGGCCGACCCCCAGCACCTGCTGGATCTCGTTGCCGTCCAGGTCGGGCCGGATCGCGTCCAGCTGCTCCTGCTCCTTGAGCTGCGCGATGCGCTCCTCCAGACCGTCATAGGTCCGGGAGAGCGCGCTGGCCTTGCGCTTGTTGCGGGTGGTGCAGTCCGAGCGGGTCAGCTTGTGCAGGCGCTCCAGCAGCGGACCGGCGTCACGGACGTAGCGCCGCACTGCGGAGTCCGTCCACTCGCCGTCCCCGTAGCCGTGGAAGCGCAGGTGCAGTTCCACCAGGCGCGACACGTCCTTGATCATGTCGTTGGAGTACTTCAGCGCGGTCATGCGCTTCTTGGTCATCTTCGCGCCCACCACCTCGTGGTGGTGGAAGGAGACCCGGCCGTCGCTCTCGAACCGGCGGGTACGGGGCTTGCCGATGTCGTGGAGCAGGGCGGCCAGCCGCAGCACCAGGTCCGGGCCGTCCTCCTCCAGAGCGATCGCCTGCTCCAGCACGATCAGCGAGTGGTCGTAGACGTCCTTGTGCCGGTGATGTTCGTCGCTCTCCAGCCGCAGCGCCGGCAGCTCGGGGAGCACGTGGTCGGCCAGCCCGGTGTCCACGAGCAGGCCGAGGCCCTTGCGGGGGTTGCCCGACAGCACCAGCTTGTTCAGCTCGCCCTGCACCCGCTCCGCGGACACGATCTCGATCCGGTCGGCCATCGCCTTCATGGCGGCCACGACCTCGGGAGCCACCTCGAAGTCCAGCTGCGCGGCGAACCGCGCCGCGCGCAGCATGCGCAGCGGATCGTCGGAGAACGAGTCCTCCGGCGTGCCGGGGGTGCGCAGGATGCCCGCCTGGAGGTCCTCCAAGCCGCTGTACGGGTCCACGAACTCCTTCTCGGGCAGCGCGACGGCCATCGCGTTCACCGTGAAGTCGCGGCGGACCAGGTCCTCGTCGATCGAGTCGCCGTAGGAGACCTCGGGCTTGCGCGAGGTCCGGTCGTAGGACTCCGATCGGTAGGTGGTCACCTCGATCTGGAAGCCCAGCTTCTGCACGCCGACGGTTCCGAAGGCGATCCCCACGTCCCACACCGAGTCGGCCCACGGCCGGACGATCTTCAGGACGTCCTCGGGGCGTGCGTCGGTGGTGAAGTCGAGGTCGTTGCCGAGCCGCCCGAGCAGCGCGTCGCGGACGGACCCGCCGACCAGGGCAAGGCGGAATCCCGCCTCCTGGAAGCGGCGGCCGAGGTCGTCGGCGACAGGCGCGACCCGCAGCAGTTCACTCACCGCGCGGCGCTGCACCTGACTCAGGGCACTGGGGTTGTCTTCATTGGCGTTCGGCACAACAGAAAAGGGTACGTGCCCGGCCCGGCGAGGGCTCCCCCGTTTGTGGCCACCCCCGCCCACGGCGGCGGCGGAGCGGACCCGATCATGTGGGGCAAGGCGCGGCACTCGTGCCCGGCGGGTCTCGTTACCATGCGTGGACGCACAAACGACGACCACTGACACTTCGAGGACGGGCGGGCGCGTGGCCGAGGCGGCAGACAACCAGGGGGCAGTACCCGCCCCTGCCCGGCGGCGCTGGCTGCGGCGCGCGGTCGTCCTGCTCGCCGGGACGCCGGTGCTCGCCGCCCTGGTCTATGCCCCGGCCCCCTCGGCGCAGGCAGCCGAGGCCCCCGTCGATGTTCAATTGGACACACTGACCCCCACGGCTCCGGTCAAGGGCGACACGCTGACGATCTCGGGCACGGTGGTCAACAACGGCCGCGAGACGATCAGTGCCGCGCACGTGGGGCTGCGGGTCGGGTCGGCGCTGGGGGACCGGGCCGCCATCGACGAGGTCGCGGAGCGCACTGGCTTCCGGCCCGGCACGGACCCCGGCGAGATCGACTCCGCATACTCCGTGAAGATCGACTCACTGCCCGCGAAGGCGGGCCAGGCGTTCACCATCAAGGTCCCGGTGAACAAGCTGCAGCTGGACAAGGACGGCGTCTACCAGCTCGGCGTCTCCCTGTCCGGGGAGACCGCGAGCCGCCCGTACGAGCAGGTCCTCGGCATGGAGCGGACCTTCCTGCCGTGGCAGCCGGAGGCCGCGTCCAAGCGCTCTCACCTCGCCTACGTGTGGCCGCTGATCTCCACCACGCACCTGACCGCCGAGACCGGCTCGGACGAGACGCAGACCCCCGTCTTCCTCGACGACAACCTCGCCGACGAGCTGAAGCCCGGTGGCCGGCTGGAGCAGATGGTCACGCTCGGCAAGGAGCTGCCCATCACCTGGGTCATCGATCCCGACCTGCTCTACACGGTCGACGCGATGACCAAGGGCTACCGGGTCCGCACCCCCGACGGCCGGACCGTCCAGGGCAAGAACAAGGCCGTGGCCGAACAGTGGCTCAGCTCCCTGGAAGCCGCCGTACAGGGCAAGAAGGTCGTGGCCCTGCCCTTCGCCGACCCCGACATCGCCTCCCTCGCCCACCAGGGCAAGGACGTGTCGGGCACCCTGGGCCAGCTGCGGCCGGCCACCGACAAGGCGAAGCAGGCCGTCGAGGTGGTTCTGCACGTGCCCGCCTCCACCGGTTTCTCCTGGCCGGTGGAGGGCGCGATCGACCCGTCGATCGTCAACGTCGCCACCTCGGCCGGCGCCCACAACGTCCTCACCCGCAGCGACAGCCTCAGGGAGACGGGCTCCCTCGGCTACACCCCGTCGGCGGCCCGCCCCATCGGCGCGGGCAACACGGCCGTCGTGGCCGACGCCGAACTCTCCACCGCCTTCGAGGGCGACATGCTCAGCGCCGGGAACTCCACGCTCGCCGTGCAGCAGTTCCTGGCCCACAGCCTCGCGCTCAACCTGCAGAACACCGGTGAGCAGCGCAGCTTCGTCGTCGCACCGCAGCGGATGCCGTCCTCCAGCCAGGTACAGACGATGGCCGCCGCCCTGCGGGGGCTCCAGGCAGGCCGCTGGACGCAGGCCACCGACCTGGAGGCCGCGGCGGCGGCGAAGCCCGACCCGGGCGCGGCCACCCAGGTACCGGGGGCCGGCCAGTACCCGGAGGCCCTGCGCAAGCGGGAACTGCCGGTGTCCGCGTTCGAGAAGATCCGCACCACCCAGAACCGCCTCGACCACTTCAAGGTGATCCTCTCCGCGCCGGACCGTGTGGAGATCCCCTTCGGCAACACCACCAACCGGGAGATGTCCGCCACGTGGCGCGGCCGCCCCGAGGAGGCCAAGGTCTACCGGGACCAGGTCCAGGCGTACTTGATCGGCCTCACCGAGAAGGTCAAGGTCATCCCGAAGTCGGACGCCACCCTGTCCGGGCACAGCGCGACCATCCCGGTCACCGTGCAGAACAGCCTCGTCCAGGACGTCCACGACCTCGTCCTACGGGTGAAGTCCGCCAACCCGACCCGCCTGATGTTCGGCGACAGCGGCACGGCGCAACAGGAAGTCACCGTCCAGGCCGACCACAGCCAGACCCTGAAGTTCACCGCCAACGCCACGGCGAGCGGTCCTGTCGAGGTCACGGCGCAGCTGTTCACCAAGGACGGCGTGCCCTACGGCAAGGAACGCAAGTTCACCGTCGAGGCCACCGAGATCACGCCCACCGTCATGCTGGTGATCGCCGGCGGCGTCCTCCTCCTCGTCCTGGCGGGCATCAAGATGTACGCCAGCCGCAAGCGTGTCGCCGCCCTCGCGGCCGCCGAGGAGAGCACGCAGCCGAGTGACGAAGCCCCGGACACCGGACCGCAAAGCACGAGCGGGTCCGACACGAGTGAGACAGTGGACCGTTGAGCGAGCCGTGGCCGGTCGGGCCTGGGGACGATGAGGTGGGGTTTCGATGAACGCGCCGTACAACGGTGACCGCGCGCAGGGCACTGGCGGGCCTGCGCCCTCCCAGGGCACTGCCCCGGGCACACCGGTGCCCGGGCAGGTTCCCGCGCCTGCGCCCGCGCCGGACCACGACCCTTATGTCCAGGATGCCTACGACTACGACCCGTACCGGTCGCAGGACCTGTCGGCTCAGGACCCGGTGGCAGAGGTGCTCTATGACCGCGCCTCCCACCCGCCGCCGCCGCCCGGCACCTACCAGGAGGCCGGTCCGCTCTACGGGGCCCCGGCGGCGCACTCGAACGGCCCCGACCCGCGGGTGTGGGCCCAGACCCCGCCGCCCGAGCCCGACGGCCCGTCCCGCCACCTGCCGTACGGGGACCACGCCGCCACGACCCAGTACGTCGGTGTGGACTCCCTCGTGACCAGTGCCGCCGAGGAGCCCGAGCCCGACGCCTTCGCGCACCTCTACCGGGACCAGCAGGCAGCACCCGGCACCCCGGCCGAGCAGGCCCCCGTCGCCGCCCCGGCACCGAGCAAGCCCGCCGGGCGCGCCGCCAGCCTGCTCAAGTCCAGCGCCCTCATGGCCGCCGGCACGATCGTCTCCCGCATCACCGGCTTCGCCCGCACCCTGGTGATCGCCGGGGCCATCGGCGTCGCCACCCTCAACGACAGCTACCAGGTCGCCAACACCCTCCCGACGATGATCTACGTGCTGGTCGGCGGCGGTGCCCTCAACTCCGTGTTCATCCCGCAGCTCGTGCGTGCGATGAAGAACGACGACGACGGCGGAGAGGCCTACGCCAACCGGTTGCTGACGCTCGTCGTCGTCCTGCTCGGCGCGGTCACCACCCTGTGTGTCCTCGCGGCGCCCCTGCTCATCGGGATGATGTCGCAGAAGATCGCGGACGATCCGCAGCGGCTCGACGTCGCGGTCGCCTTCGCCCAGTACTGCCTGCCCACGATGTTCTTCATGGGCGTCCATGTGGTCCTCGGTCAGATCCTCAACGCCCGGGGCCGGTTCGGCGCGATGATGTGGACCCCGGTCCTCAACAACATCGTCGTCATCGCCACCTTCGGCGCCTTCATCTGGGCTTTCGGCAGCTTCACCACCACCGGAGTGGCGGAGTCGACCATCACCCCCGAGGGCGTCCGCCTGCTGGGCATCGGCACCCTGCTCGGCCTCGTCGTGCAATCCCTCGCGATGCTGCCCTACCTGCGCGACGCCGGCTTCAGGCCGCGCCTGCGCTTCGACTGGAAGGGCCACGGCCTCGGCAAGGCCGCCGGCCTGGCGAAGTGGACGTTCTTCTTCGTCCTCGCCAACCAGATCGGTCTGGTCGTCGTCACCCAGCTCGCCACCTGGGCGGGTACCGTCGCCGAGAAGCAGGGCCACGACGGTACCGGCATCACCGCCTACAACTACGCGCTGCTGCTGTGGCAGATGCCGCAGGCCATCATCACCGTGTCCGTCATGACGGCCGTGCTGCCCCGCATCTCCCGCTCCGCCCACGACGGGGACGCCGCCGCCGTCCGCGACGACATCTCCTACGGGCTGCGCACCTCGGCCGTCGCGATCGTGCCCTGCGCCTTCGCGTTCCTCGCCCTCGGCGTCCCGATGGCCACCCTGCTCTACGCCAGCTCCGGCGCAGGCGCTCAGAACATCGGCTACGTCCTGATGGCCTTCGGCCTCGGACTGATCCCGTACTCCGTCCAGTACGTCGTCCTGCGCGGTTTCTACGCCTACGAGGACACCCGGACGCCCTTCTACAACACCGTGATCGTCGCCGCCGTCAACGCGGCGGTCTCCGCAGTCGCGTTCTTCGTCCTCCCCGCCCGCTGGGCGGTCGTCGGCATGGCCTTCGCCTACGGCCTCGGCTACACCGTCGGCGTGGGCGTCGCCTGGCGCCGACTGCGCTCGCGGCTCGGCGGTGACCTCGACGGCGCCCACGTGATGCGCACCTACGCCCGCCTCGTCGGCGCCTGCGTCCCGGCCGCCGCCGTGGCCGGCGGCATCGCCTACGCGGTCACCCAGTGGCTGGGCAGCGGAGCCCTCGGTTCCCTCGCCGCCCTGGTCTCGGGCGGCATCGCACTCGCCGCCGTCTTCCTCGCCGCCGCCAAGCGGATGCGGATCGAGGAGCTCAACGCGATGGTCGGAATGGTCCGCGGGCGTATGGGGCGCTGATGCGCACAACCGTTGCCCTCCTTCGCGTGTCGTGCATAGCGCCAGACTGTGGGCACAATTGGCATGGCTTCGCAGACTGGCCGACAGCGCGCAACGGATGGGGAGGCAGGGACGACGGTGGCGGAACGTAGCACGGCTGCCGTCGACGTGGCCGACAACAGCGGCGACGAGCCGCTGGCCGCGAAAGCGGCCCAGGCCACGGCCGACGGGGTGGACACCCAGAACGGACGAGCCGCGGACGGACCCATGCCCGAGAAGGACGGCGAACGCGCAAGCGCGGCCCCCTCGGCTGCGCCCGAACTCCACAGCGGCCACAAGCTCGCCAGACGCTACCGACTCGAGGAGTGCGTCACCCGTCTGGACGGATTCAGCAGCTGGCGCGCGATGGACGAGAAGCTGCGCCGCGCCGTGGGCGTCCACCTGCTACCCGCCGACCACCCACGGGGCCGCTCGGTCCTGGCCGCCGCCCGGTCCTCCGCCCTCCTCGGCGACCCCCGGTTCGTCCAGGTCCTCGACGCGGTCGAGGAGAACGACCTCGTCTACGTCGTCCACGAATGGCTGCCCGACGCCACCGAGCTCACCGCACTCCTCGCGGCGGGCCCGCTGGAGCACCACGAGGCCTACCAGCTCGTCAGCCAGATCTCCCAGGCGATGGCCGCGGCCCACCGCGAGGGCCTGGCCCACCTGCGCCTGACACCCAGCGCGATACTGCGCACCTCCACGGGCCAGTACCGCATCCGCGGCCTCGCCGTGAACGCCGCCCTGCGCGGCATCACCAGCGAGACCCCGCAGCGCGCCGACACCGAGGCCATCGGCGCGCTCCTGTACGCCGCCCTCACCCAGCGCTGGCCGTACGAGAACGACGCCTACGGCCTCACCGGCCTGCCCAAGGGCGTCGGCCTGATCGCTCCCGACCAGGTCCGCGCCGGCGTGCACCGGGGCCTGGGCGAGCTCGCCATGCGCGCCCTCGCCAACGACGGTGCCACCGCCTCCCGCCAGGAACCCGCCTGCACCACTCCCGAGGAACTGGCCAAGGCCGTCGCCGCGATGCCCCGCATCCGGCCGCCGGAGCCCGTCTTCACCGCCCCGCCCGAGTACCAGCACACCACCTACCAGCAGGGCAGCTACGGCAGGCCCACGCCTCCCGGCGGCCCGGCCGTCCAGAACCTCGCCGTCACGCCCCCGCCGCCGCTGCAGAGCCGCACCGGCCGGGTCCTCAAGTGGGGTGTCGCGGCCCTGCTGATCGCCGCCCTCGGACTCGGCAGCTGGCAGCTGGCCGACGCCCTCCTGGGCCGCAACAACCAGAGCGACGACCAGCAACAGCAGACCCACCACGGCGACAACGCACCGGAGAAGAAGGACCCCGCGCCGATCGCCATCAAGCGGGCCGAGGAGTACTACCCCGACGGCACGCCCCAGGACCTCGACGGCGTCCCCAACACCTACGACGGGGACGACTCCACCTACTGGCGCACCCGGACCTTCTACGACGGCCCCGAGGTGAAGGTCAAGGCGGGCCTCGGCGTCGTCTACGACCTCGGCTCCGAGCAGGAGGTCAGCGCCGCCTCGATAGCGCTGAAGTTCGCCGGCAACCACACCACCGTCACGCTCTACGCGACCAAGAACATGTCCTCGCAGACCCCGGTCGCCTCCATGAAGAAGATCGTCGGCGCCACCACCTCGGACAGCGCGCTCAAGCTGACCGCCGAGACACCGGTCAAGACGCGCTACGTCCTCCTGTGGATCACCGCCATGCCGCAGGCCGGCGCGGACGACTACACCAAAGCCGGCTACAAGCAGGCCATCACGGATGTGACGTTCGCGGGCTGACACACCAGGGGAGGGGCTCACCGTTGGACGACGCCGCAACCGGCGGCCACAGCGACCAGGAACTCCTGGCCCTGCACGCCGCCGGAGACCCCGACGCCTTCGGTGAGCTCGTACGCCGCCACCGGGACAGGCTGTGGGCCGTCGCCCTGCGCACCCTGGGCGACCGCGAGGAAGCGGCCGACGCCGTTCAGGACGCCCTCGTCTCCGCCTACCGGGCCGCCCACAGCTTCCGCGGCGAATCCGCCGTCACCACGTGGCTGCACCGCATCACCGTCAACGCCTGCCTCGACCGGGCCCGCAAGACGGCCTCCCGCAAGACCTCGCCCCTGGACGACACAGAGCGCCTGGAGCGCCTCCTGGAGCCTCACGAATCCGCGGAGGCGCCCGCGGAACGCCAGGACCTCCACCGCCAGCTCCTGGCCGCCCTCGGCACCCTGCCGGCCGAGCAGCGGGCCGCGCTCATCCTCGTCGACATGCAGGGGTACCCCGTCGCCGAAGCGGCCCGCGTCCTCGATGTGCCCGTCGGAACCGTGAAGAGCCGGTGCGCGCGAGGCCGGGCGAAGCTCCTCCCGATGCTCACCCATCTACGCACGAATGCCGGGGATAACACCGCCACCGAGCGGGGAAGGAACCGGACGCCGGGGACGTCCGTCCCATCAGCGGAAAGCGCCATGCATGCGGCCCCGTTCCCGGCCCCAGACCCAGACGCTGTGAAGGGCGGAGGTGGACGAACGTGACTCCCACAACCGGCACGATCCGGCACCCGGACGTCTCGGAAATCTCCGAACTGACCGAGGGGCTCCTCTCCCCCGTCCGCACGGCCGAAGTGCGCCGCCACCTCGGCGACTGCGCCCTGTGCGCCGACGTCCAGGCCTCCCTCGAAGAGATCCGCGCGCTCCTCGGCACCCTCCCGGGCCCGCCGCGGATGCCCGCCGACATCGCCGGGCGCATCGACGCGGCTCTCGCCGCCGAGGCACTCCTCGACGCCACCACCCACCGTGCCGAGACCGCACCCGCCGGGCAGCCCGCCGTCGGTGGCACGGGATCCGCTGGATCCGGCGTCCACCGGCCCGCCGGTCACCCGGTCGGAGCAACCGGCCCTGGCCGCCGCCGCGCCCGCCGCCGTATCGCCCTCGCCACCGGCCTCGCCGGCGCCGCGGCCTTCGCCCTGGCCGTCTTCCTGCTCAACGGCCCCTCCGGCCCGCCCGCCCACGACACCGCCACCCGGGGCAGATCCGACAGCGGCGCCGCCCAGCCCTCGGCCGACACGTACAGCGCCCAGGGTCTGCGGAGCAGCGTCCAGCAGCTGCTCGCCTCCGCGGAAGGCGCCAAGACCACCACCACAGAGGGCAACAACACGTACGGGATGGAGAACACCCCACCCGCTGCCGGGATCGCGCCCCAAGACCGCCTGGCCTCCGCGCTGCCACCCTGCGTGCAAGAGGCCACCGGCCGTCCGGACACACCGCTCGCCACCGAACGCGGCGGCTACCAGGGCATCCCCGTATACCTCGTCGTCCTCCCCCACCCCGGCGACCCCGCCCGTGTGGACGCCTACCTCGTCGACGCCGACTGTGTGAACAGCACCACGACGGCCCCCGGAAAGCCTCTGCTGACCAGCACCTACCCGCGAAGCTGACCCGATCGGGGCCGCACGCGGACAAGTGGGGAATGTGCGCGCCGTAGGATCCGTTGGGTGGGGTGAGAGTCCGCACCGGCCTCCGATAGGCAGCACGCAGTCCGCAGAGACGAGGAAAAAACCCGTGAGCGACGTACGAAACGTGATCATCATCGGCTCCGGGCCGGCCGGTTACACGGCCGCCCTGTACACCGCACGCGCTTCGCTCAAGCCCCTGGTCTTCGAAGGTGCCGTCACCGCCGGCGGCGCGCTGATGAACACCACCGAGGTCGAGAACTTCCCCGGGTTCCAGGACGGCATCATGGGTCCGGACCTCATGGACAACATGCGCGGCCAGGCCGAGCGTTTCGGTGCGGAGCTGATCCCTGACGACGTCGTCTCCGTGGACCTCACCGGCGACATCAAGACCGTCACCGACACCGCCGGCACCGTGCACCGCGCCAAGGCCGTCATCATCACCACCGGCTCCCAGCACCGCAAGCTCGGCCTGCCCAACGAGGACGCCCTCTCCGGCCGCGGCGTCTCCTGGTGCGCGACCTGCGACGGGTTCTTCTTCAAGGACCAGGACATCGCCGTGGTCGGCGGCGGCGACACCGCCATGGAAGAGGCGACCTTCCTCTCCCGGTTCGCCAAGAGCGTCACCATCGTCCACCGCCGCGACAGCCTTCGCGCCTCCAAGGCCATGCAGGACCGCGCCTTCGCCGACCCGAAGATCAAGTTCGCCTGGGACAGCGAGGTCGCCGAGATCCACGGCGAGCAGAAGCTCACCGGTCTCACCCTGCGCAACACCAAGACCGGCGAAACCTCCGCGCTGCCCGTGACCGGCCTCTTCATCGCCGTCGGCCACGACCCGCGCACGGAGCTGTTCACCGGCCAGCTGCAGCTGGACGAGGAGGGCTACCTCAAGGTCGACGCCCCCTCCACCCGCACCAACCTCACCGGTGTCTTCGGCGCCGGCGACGTCGTCGACCACACCTACCGTCAGGCCATCACCGCCGCCGGCACCGGCTGCTCCGCCGCCCTGGACGCGGAGCGTTTCCTCGCCGCCCTCGCGGACGCCGAGCACGCCCACGCGACTGTCTGACCCCCCAGATCCCCACACCACACCCCGCAGGAAGAAGGAGGCCGCTGTGGCCGGCACCCTCAAGAACGTGACCGACGCTGACTTCGACACCGAGGTCCTCGCCAGCGACAAGCCCGTGCTGGTGGACTTCTGGGCCGAATGGTGCGGCCCGTGCCGCCAGATCGCGCCGTCCCTGGAGGCCATCGCGGCCGAGTACGGCGACCAGATCGAGATCGTCAAGCTCAACATCGACCAGAACCCGGCCACGGCTGCCAAGTACGGCGTCATGTCCATCCCGACCCTGAACGTGTACCAGGGCGGAGAGGTCACCAAGACCATCGTCGGTGCCAAGCCGAAGGCTGCCATCCTGCGCGACCTCGCGGGCTTCGTCGAGGTCAAGACCGCCTGACGAACCTGCGGTTGTTTCACGTAAAACGGGGCCACCCCATCCCGGGGCGGCCCCGTTCGCGCATCCCGCTCACAGCGGACGCAGCGCCGGTTCCTTCCGCGCCGCGCCCAGCAGCCGGTCCAGCGCCAGCTCCACGTCTTCCTTCCACGACAGCGTCGACCGCAACTCCAGCCGCAACCGCGGATGCACCGGATGGGGCCGCACCGTCTTGAAGCCCACCGACAGCAGGTGGTCCGCCGGCAGCAGACACGCCGGGCCCTCCCACCGTGCGTCGCCGAACGCCTCGATTGCGCGGAAGCCGCGCCTCAGCAGATCCTTCGCCACCGTCTGGACCATCACCCGCCCCAGTCCCTGGCCCTGATAGCCCGGCATGATCCATGCCGTGATCAGCTGCACCGCGTCAGGAGAGACCGGGCTGGTCGGAAACGCCGTCGACCGGGGCACGTACGCGGGCGGCGCGTAGAGGACGAACCCCACCGGGACCTCGTCCACATAGACCACCCGGCCGCACGAGCCCCACTCCAGAAGGACGGCGGAGATCCACGCCTCCTTCTCCAGCTCCGAAGTACCCGCCTTCACGGCGGCCTCTCCACTGACGGGATCCAGCTCCCAGAACACACAGGAGCGGCAACGCCGAGGCAGGTCCTGGAGGTTGTCCAGCGTGAGTGGTACCAGCCGACGACCCATGACCGCATCGTATCCAGAGCTCGAATCAGGCGAAACCGCAGCACGGCAAAGGGGCGGACCGTACCGGCTCCCACCGGCACGACCCGCCCCTCGGGCCGGCACTTCCAGGCGTCACTCCCCGGAAAGACCCTGTTCCAGCACCCTGCCCTCGCCCGGCGCCAGGGTTCCCAGAATCCGTTCCAGATCCTCCATCGACGCGAACTCGACGGTGATCTTGCCCTTCTTCTGGCCCAGATCCACCTTCACCCGCGTCTCGAACCGGTCGGACAGCCGGGTCGCCAGCTGGCTGAGCGCCGGGGCCACCCGGGCACCCGCCCGCGGGCCCTTCGGCTTCACCACACTCGAAGGCTCCGACGCCATCAGCGCCACGATCTCCTCGACCGCACGCACCGACAGCCCCTCGGCCACGATCCGGTGCGCCAGCTTGTCCTGCGCCTCGGAATCATCGACCGACAGCAGCGCCCTCGCGTGCCCCGCCGACAGCACACCCGCCGCCACCCGCCGCTGCACCGACGCGGACAGCTTCAGCAGGCGCAAGGTGTTCGACACCTGCGGGCGCGAACGCCCGATCCGGTCGGCCAGCTGGTCATGCGTGCAGTTGAAGTCCCGCAGCAGCTGGTCGTACGCGGCCGCCTCCTCCAGCGGATTCAGCTGTGCCCGGTGCAGGTTCTCCAAGAGCGCGTCCAGCAGCAGCTTCTCGTCGTCCGTGGCACGGATGATCGCCGGAATTCGCTCCAGCCCGACCTCCCGGCACGCACGCCACCGCCGCTCGCCCATGATGAGCTCATAGCGACCCGGCGCCGACTGCCGCACCACCACCGGCTGAAGCAGACCCACCTCCTGGATGGAGGTCACCAGCTCCGCCAGCGCGTCTTCGTCGAACACCTCTCGCGGCTGCCGCGGGTTCGGCGTGATCGCGTCCATCGGAAGCTCCGCGAACGTCGCTCCCGCCACCTCGTTGACCTCCGGCGCGGCCGGCTCCGGCTCGCCCACCGCCGCGTCCCCGGTCAATGTTTCACGTGAAACACTGCCGGCAACCGCTGGGGATGCCCCCAGCTGCGCCAGCGAAGCGAGCTTCGCCGCCGCGATCCCACGCTCCGACGTCAACACCGGCACCGCCGACGGGGACGTGGATGCCGCACCCATCGTCTGCGGCGTCTGCTCCTGGGGAGCGGCGGGAATCAGCGCGCCGAGCCCCCGCCCCAGACCCCTACGTCGCTCACTCACTGGATCCCCTCCGCCATACTCTGCGTGCTGTTCACGCCCGCGCCCAGATGGGCCTGCGAGGCGTCGTACGAAATTCCGGCCCCCCGCAGCGCGATCTCCCGCGCCGCTTCGAGGTAGGACAGGGAACCACTGGAACCCGGGTCATAGGTGAGCACCGTCTGCCCGTAGCTCGGCGCCTCCGAGATGCGCACCGACCGCGGAATGCTCGTGCGCAGCACCTCCTTGCCGAAGTGGGTGCGCACCTCCTCCGCCACCTGGGAGGCCAGCCGCGTCCTGCCGTCGTACATCGTCAGCAGGATCGTCGAGACGTGCAGCGTCGGGTTCAGGTGCGCCCGCACCAGATCGACGTTGCGCAGCAGCTGTCCCAGACCTTCCAGCGCGTAGTACTCGCACTGGATCGGGATCAGCACTTCCGCGCCCGCCACGAGAGCGTTCACCGTCAGCAGCCCCAGCGAAGGCGGGCAGTCGATCAGGATGTAGTCCAGCGGCTGCTGATACGCCTGGATCGCCCGCTGCAGCCGGCTCTCCCGCGCCACCAGCGACACCAGCTCGATCTCCGCACCCGCCAGATCGATCGTGGCCGGAGCGCAGAACAGGCCTTCCACATCCACTACTGGCTGGACGACCTCCAGGAGCGGACGACTGTCCACGAGCACGTCGTAGATCGACGGCACATCCGCGTGGTGGTCGATACCCAGCGCCGTGGAGGCGTTGCCCTGCGGGTCGAGGTCGACCACCAGGACCCGCGCCCCGTGCAGGGCCAGCGAGGCCGCCAGATTCACGGTCGTCGTGGTCTTGCCCACGCCGCCCTTCTGGTTGGCCACCACGATGACCCGGGTTGCCGCCGGTCGTGGCAGGCCCTCGCCGGCACGGCCCAGCGCCTCGACCGCCACCTGGGCGGCTCGGCCGATCGGGGTGTCATTGTCTACAAGGGGTTCCACAAGGGGCGGAGACGATGTTTCACGTGAAACATCGTCTCCCGCCGATTCAGAGCGGGGACCGGGGACCGGATCGGCCATCGGCCCCGCGAGGTTGGCGTCGGACCGCACGGTGTCACTCTCCTCGACAGCAGGCTCGCGATGAACAGAGCCTGCCATGTCACCGGGGTCGCGAACCAGCGGGGCCCGTACTCCTGTGGATGAATCCACCGATGTGGACAACTCCGTCCCCCCTGTCTCCTTGTGGTGACGCGGGGACGCAGCCACGCGACCGCGGCTGATGATTCCGTGCAGCAGAGAGCGACGTTTCACGTGAAACACGATGCCCGGGCGGAGTCATCCGCCCGCTACGACACTCCGAAATCCATACCTATAGGGCGCAACAGGCCCCTCGTCCCAAGGGAACAGGGGTGTCAACGGCGTCGGCGCGTACGGCTCACCCGAGCCGCCTTGGCCCGCTTCGCCGCGAAGCGCACGCCGCCGGGGCTCTCGCCGACCTCGACCCGCACCACCGTGGACAGCGGGTCCACGACGCCCTCGCCCACATGCAGCACCGAGGTCTTCACCACACCGAGCTTCGTCAGCGCGGCCTTCGCCGCCACCAGCTCCTCCTCGGCGGTGTCGCCCTTCAGAGCCAGCATCTCGCCGTAAGGACGCAGCAGCGGCACACCCCAGCCGGCCAGCCGGTCCAGCGGGGCCACGGCCCGCGCCGTGACCACGTGCACCGGCGGCAGCGTGCCCAGGACCTCCTCGGCACGACCACGCACCACCGTGACATGGTCCAGGCCCAGCAGCTCCACGACCTCCTGGAGGAAATTCGTCCGCCGCAGCAGCGGTTCCAGCAGCGTGATCTTCAGATCGCGTCGCACCAGGGCCAGCGGGATGCCGGGCAGGCCGGCGCCCGAGCCCACATCGCACACGGTGACGCCCTCGGGCACCACCTCCGACAGCACCGCGCAATTCAGCAGGTGCCGCTCCCACAGGCGCGGAACCTCACGCGGCCCGATCAGGCCCCGCTGGACTCCCGCATCCGCCAGCAGCTCCGCGTACCGCACAGCTTCCGGGAAAAATTCACCGAACACCGCGCGCGCCTCGTCAGGCGCCGGGGGAAGCTCTGCTGCCTCCGTCACGGGGACCGTCCTTCCGTACAGAACCGATGGTGTCGTCAAGCCAGGCTTACAAACATCGGCCCCGCCTGCGATCCAGACGGGGCCGACCACACACACGTCCGGTCAGGCCGGGAGCACCACGACGAAGCGCTGCGGCTCCTCGCCCTCGGACTCGCTCTTCAGACCGGCGGCCGCCACGGCGTCGTGGACGACCTTGCGCTCGAACGGCGTCATCGGAGCGAGCTTCAGCGGCTCACCCGAGGCCTTCACGTCCGCCGCGGCCTGGGTGCCCAGCGCCGTCAGCTCCTCGCGCTTCTTGGCGCGGAACCCGGCGATGTCCAGCATCAGGCGGCTGCGGTCCCCGGTCTCCCGGTGCACGGCGAGGCGGGTCAGCTCCTGCAGAGCCTCCAGAACCTCGCCGTCGCGGCCCACGAGCTTCTGCAGGTCGCGGCCGGCGGAGTCACTGACGATCGACACCGCGGCCCGGTCGGCCTCGACGTCCATGTCGATGTCGCCGTCCAGGTCGGCGATGTCCAGCAGACCCTCGAGGTAGTCGGCCGCGATCTCGCCCTCCTGCTCGAGGCGGGTCAGGGTGTCGCCACTCTCAGCGGCGGCGGTGGTGGTGCCTTCCGTCACGGGAGGGACTCCTTCTTACTTCTTGGAGGGCTTGCTGGGGGGCGTCTGACGCTTCGACTTCGACTGCCGCTTGGGCTGCTGCCGCTTCGTGGCGACACCACCGCTCGCCGCGTCGGCGTCGGCGGTGGCCTCAGAACTCTTGGTCACGGAACCGTCCGCCTGGGCGGCCATACCCTGCTTCGCCAGCGACGTGATGAACTTGCGCTCGTTGTCGTTGCGGTCCGGACCCTTGGCCACGATCGCGGCGACGATCTTCTTCTTGCCCCGGCCCTTCAGCTCACCGTGCGAGGTGATCGACTTCAGGAGGCGGGTCAGGTACTGGTCCTGCGCCTTGCTGCCCGGCGTCGGGTTCTGGTTGATCACGTACATCTGCTGGCCCATGGTCCACACGTTCGTGGTCAGCCAGTAGACGAGGACACCGACGGGGAAGTTGATGCCCATGACCGCGAAGATCACGGGGAAGATGTACATCAGCATCTTCTGCTGCTGCATGAACGGCGTCTTGACCGACAGGTCGACGTTCTTCTGCATCAGCTGACGCTGGGTGTAGAACTGCGACAGCGACATCAGAATGATCATGACGGCGGTCACGATGCGCACATCGGTGATCGAGGCGCCCAGGGCGGCGACCTCCGCGGCGCTGTCCATGAACTTGGAGGCCAGCGGGGCCCCGAAGATGTGGGCCTCACGCGCGCTGGCCAGCAGCGGACCGTCGATGTAGCCGATCTCTTTGCCGCTGGCGATGCTCGCCAGCACGCTGTAGAGCGCGAAGAAGAACGGGGACTGCGCCAGGATGGGAAGACACGAGGAGAGCGGGTTGGTACCCGTCTCCTTGTACAGCTTCATCATCTCTTCGGACTGACGCTGCTTGTCGTTCTTGTAGCGCTCCTGGATCACCTTCATCTTCGGCTGGAGCGCCTGCATACCCCGCGTCGCCTTGATCTGCTTCACGAAGAGCGGGATCAGACAGATACGGATAAGGATCACCAGGGACACGATGGACAGGCCCCAGGCCCACCCACTGTCCGCCCCGAAGATCGCCCCGTACAGCGTGTGGAACTGGACGATGATCCACGAGACGGGTGTGGTGATAAAGCTGAACAGACTGGCAATCGTGTCCACTAATCAGGCTCCTTGAGCATTGCGAGATCTACGCAACGCACTGCGCAGCTGCTCGTGCCAACGCGGGCGTTTCCGGGGTGGGACATGATCCACACCACCCGGGGACCACGGATTGCACCGCAGGATCCGCCAGGCGGTCAGAACCGTCCCCTTCACCGCACCATGCCGGTCGATGGCCGTGTACCCGTAGTGCGAGCACGACGGGTAGTAGCGGCACACCGGGCCGAGCAGCGGACTGATCGTCCACTGGTACAGCTTGATCAAAGCGAGCAGCGGGTACTTCATCGAGCCGGGCCTCCCAGCAGCCGCGCCAAGGCGGCGTCCAGGTCACGGGCCAGCTCGTCGAGGCCGGCATCACCCGCTCCGGGCAGAGCCCGCACCACCACCAGGCTACCGGCGGGCAGCTGAGGCAGCCGCTCCCGGACGAGATGCCGCAAGCGGCGCTTCACCCGGTTACGTACGACAGCGATGCCGACAGCCTTGCTGACGACGAAACCCGCACGCGTCGAGGGATCGATCTCCCCCGACTCGTGCGGGTCCGTTGCACCGCTTGTACGTAGGTGGACGACGAGGAGCGGGCGACCTGCCCGCCGGCCTCGGCGTACCGCACTCGCGAAGTCCTCGCGCCGCCTCAGCCGATTCTCGGGAGACAGCACGACGTCACGACCTGCGCGTGGTTACGCGGAAAGGGCGGCGCGGCCCTTGCCACGACGGTTCGCGAGAATCGCGCGACCGGCACGGGTACGCATCCGCAGGCGGAAGCCGTGGGTCTTGGCACGACGGCGGTTGTTCGGCTGGAAGGTGCGCTTGCTCACTCGGGGGCTCCAGAGAATGAATCGTTGTGGCGGGACATCGCCTGGCTGTCACCGTGCGCCCACGAGGAAACTCGCGTGTTCGCCCGAGTGGCACCGCTAAACGATCACTAATAGTGATCTTCGCCCATCGGTAGGCAGGCGGCAGCAGCCATCGACAACTCGACCTCGTTACGGTACGCGCGGCTACGCCATCCGGTCAAACCGAGCCCTGCGTGCCCCACACTGTGCACAGGCTGTGGACAACGACTTGAACCGTACCCGCCAGCCTGACTACCGTTGCCTGATCCCGGATTCTTTTGTCCCGACCGTCCCAAAGAACCACACATTCGTGGGACGGGACCTGTGAGAGAGCGTGCTCTGTGGCTGACGTACCTGCCGATCTTGCCGCAGTGTGGCCACGGGTGCTGGAAAAGCTCCTCGGGGAGGGCCAGCAAGGGATCGAGCCCAAGGACAAGCAGTGGGTCGAACGCTGCCAGCCCCTGGCCCTCGTCGCCGACACCGCACTGCTCGCCGTCCCCAATGAATGGGGCAAGCGCGTCCTCGAAGGCCGCCTCGCCCCCCTCATCAGCGACGCCCTCAGCCGGGAATGCGGACGCCCCATCCGGATCGCCATCACGGTGGACGACTCCGCCGGCGAACCCGCGCACCCGGCCCCGCCCGCCCCCTCACAGCGCGACGCCTACGAGACGTACGGCGGCCAGCGCCCCGGCCACACGGGCCCCACGGACGACCAGCTCCCCACGGCGCGCCCCGCCTACCCGGACTACCAGCAGCCGCGCCCCGAGCCCGGCGCCTGGCCCCGCGGCGGCCAGCAGGACGACTACGGCTGGCAGCAGCCCCGCCTCGGCGGCTTCCCCGAGCGTGACCCCTACGCCTCCCCGGCGCCGGGCTACCTCCAGCAGCCCGAGCCGGGCGGCTACGACCAGGGCGGCTACGAGCAGCAGTACGAGCAGTCCGGGTACGAACCCCAGCAGTCCCGCCCGTACGAACAGCAGCAGTACGAGCAGCCGGCCCCGCGCCCCGCGCCCGGCCGGCCCGGGCCGCCCCCGGCCCCCTCCGGCGGCTCCACCTCGGGCCCGCTGGAGCCGACCGCCCGGCTGAACCCCAAGTACCTCTTCGACACCTTCGTCATCGGCGCCTCCAACCGCTTCGCGCACGCCGCCGCGGTGGCCGTCGCCGAGGCGCCCGCGAAGGCGTACAACCCCCTCTTCATCTATGGGGAGTCGGGCCTCGGCAAGACGCACCTGCTGCACGCCATCGGGCACTACGCGCGGAGCCTCTACCCCGGCACCCGCGTGCGGTACGTGAGCTCCGAGGAGTTCACCAACGAGTTCATCAACTCCATCCGCGACGGCAAGGGCGACGCGTTCCGCAAGCGCTACCGCGAGATGGACATCCTGCTCGTCGACGACATCCAGTTCCTCGCGAGCAAGGAGTCGACGCAGGAGGAGTTCTTCCACACCTTCAATACGCTCCACAACGCCAACAAGCAGATCGTGCTCTCCTCCGACCGGCCGCCCAAGCAGCTCGTCACCCTGGAGGACCGGCTCCGCAACCGCTTCGAGTGGGGCCTGATCACCGACGTCCAGCCGCCCGAGCTGGAGACGCGTATCGCGATCCTGCGCAAGAAGGCCGTGCAGGAGCAGCTCAACGCCCCGCCGGAGGTACTGGAGTTCATCGCCTCCCGCATCTCGCGCAACATCCGCGAGCTGGAGGGGGCGCTGATCCGGGTCACGGCCTTCGCGAGCCTGAACCGGCAGCCGGTCGACCTGGGCCTGACCGAGGACGTCCTCAAGAACCTGATCCCGGGCGGCGAGGACAGCGCTCCCGAGATCACCGCCTCGGACATCATGGCCGCGACCGCCGACTACTTCGGACTGACGGTGGACGACCTGTGCGGCTCCTCGCGCAGCCGGGTCCTGGTCACCGCGCGGCAGATCGCCATGTACCTCTGCCGTGAGCTGACCGACCTCTCCCTGCCCAAGATCGGGGCGCAGTTCGGCGGTCGCGACCACACGACCGTCATGCACGCGGATCGCAAGATCCGCGCCCTGATGGCGGAACGCCGCTCCATCTACAACCAGGTCACGGAGCTCACCAACCGCATCAAGAACGGCTGACGCGGGCCGCGCGAGGGCCGTTGGGGGCCTTCAGCGGCCCCTTCAAAACGCTTCTCACAGGGCGCCCCCGGAGCACTTCGGGGGCGCCCTTCTTCGTCCTCACGCCCCTGACCTGTTCGAATACGCCCCCTGCGGAGCAACTCATCCACAGATTCGCCGACTTTCTTCCGTCCACAGCCTGGGGACGGGTTCCCTCACCCACAATCTGTCCACAGGCTTAAGGCTTGAGCTCCCATCAGACCTGGTCACCCCCCTGTGGAATTGTGCGCAAGCCTCATCCACAGCCTGTGGACAGAGAAAGTATCCACAGGCTCATCCACTCCTCTGTCCACCGCCGACCCACAGGTTCCCGCACCCTGTGCACAGGATCAGACGGCTTACCCACACCGTTGTCCACTGTTCGGCAACGATCCACCTCCTCTCACCGCCCCGAGTGAAAGCCGTCACACGGAAGTCGACGTTTGGGCTGTGGAGCACTGGGGAAAAGCTGGGGACGCAGCTGTGGAGTAACCCGGGTCACCTGGGGACAGCCTGTGCAGAACTTTTCGTTCTCCACAGGACACCCCGGTTGTCCACCGGTCCCACCCACAGGGTGTGGGGATAAAAAACGCGAGTTGACCTGCGAGAACGGGCTTATCCACCGTTTCCACAGGCCCTACTACTACCCCCATAGATAGTGAGACCGGTTTCGGTTTTAAAGCAGGTCCTGTGCACAACCCGGTGGGCAGCCCTCCCTGACACCTCGCTCCCGACTTGACCGCCGACAGCGACGACTGTCGGCGCCGTACGTCAGACTGGTCCCCGGCATCGAGGCCCGAGCCGGTTCCGGCACCGAGGCCCCGAGCCGACGACGAAGGCCGGCAGACGAGCGAGCAACAGCAGGAGGCGGTTCCGGTGAAGATCCGGGTGGAGCGCGACGTACTCGCGGAGGCGGTGGCCTGGACGGCCCGTAGCCTCCCGGCCCGGCCGCCGGTGCCCGTCCTCGCGGGCCTGCTGCTCAAGGCCGAGGACGGCCTGCTGAGCCTCTCCGGCTTCGACTACGAGGTCTCGGCCCGTGTCTCCGTCGAGGCGGACGTCGAGGAGGACGGCACGGTCCTGGTCTCCGGCCGGCTGCTCGCCGACATCTGCCGCGCCCTCCCCAACCGCCCCGTGGAGATTTCCACAGAGGGTGTACGGGTCGTCGTGGTCTGCGGCTCCTCGCGATTCACACTCCACACCCTGCCTGTGGAGGAATACCCGGCGCTGCCCCAGATGCCGACCGCGACCGGCACCGTGCCCGGCGAGGTCTTCGCCTCCGCCGCCGCCCAGGTCGCCATCGCCGCCGGTCGCGACGACACGCTGCCCGTGCTGACCGGTGTCCGCATCGAGATCGAGGGCGACCGCGTCACCCTCGCCTCCACCGACCGCTACCGCTTCGCGGTCCGCGAGTTCCTGTGGAAGCCGGAGAACCCGGACGCGTCCGCCGTGGCCCTGGTCCCCGCCAAGACGCTCCTGGACACCGCCAAGTCCCTGACCAGCGGTGACACCGTCACCCTGGCGCTTTCCGGCTCCGGCGCCGGTGAGGGACTCATCGGTTTCGAGGGCGCGGGCCGCCGCACCACCACCCGCCTCCTCGAAGGCGACCTGCCGAAGTACCGCACGCTCTTCCCGACGGAGTTCAACTCCATCGCCGTGATCGAGACCGCCCCGTTCGTCGAGGCCGTCAAGCGCGTGGCCCTCGTCGCCGAGCGCAACACCCCGGTCCGCCTGAGCTTCGAGCAGGGCGTGCTGATCCTGGAGGCCGGTTCCTCCGACGACGCACAGGCTGTGGAGCGCGTCGACGCCAAGCTGGAGGGCGACGACATCTCGATCGCCTTCAACCCGACCTTCCTGCTGGACGGCCTGAGCGCGATCGACTCGCCGGCCGCGCAGCTCAGCTTCACCAGCTCCACCAAGCCGGCGCTGCTCAGCGGCCGCCCGGCGGTCGACGCGGAGGCGGACGAGTCGTACAAGTACCTGATCATGCCGGTGCGCCTCTCCGGCTGACGCCTTCCCGTCGGGCCCGGTCTCGCAGGCTGCGGGCCGGGCCCGACGGCGTTCGCTCCCGGCCCGCGGATCCGCGGAGGAACGGCTCTGGAGCGCCCGTGGGGCCAGGCCCGGCAGCCGGGCGTAGTCTCGGGGGTCGGGGGTGTCCCCGGGTAGCAGGGGAACCCCGGCACAGACGGCCACAACGCTTAAGGAACCACCTGATGGAGCTTGGTCTCGTCGGTCTCGGCAAGATGGGCGGCAACATGCGCGAGCGCATCCGCCGCGCCGGCCACACCGTCATCGGATACGACCGCAACCCGGACCTCGCCGACGTCCACAGCCTTTCGGAGCTTGTGGACAGCCTGCAGGCCCCCCGCGTGGTGTGGGTGATGGTCCCGGCGGGTGCGGCGACGCAGTCCACCGTCGACGAGCTCGCGGAGCTGCTGTCCCCTGGCGACATCGTCGTCGACGGCGGCAACTCGCGCTGGACGGACGACGAGAAGCACGCGGCGGAGCTGGCGGCCAAGGGCATCGGCTTCGTCGACTGCGGTGTCTCCGGCGGCGTGTGGGGCCTGGAGAACGGCTACGCGCTGATGTACGGCGGCGAGAAGGAGCACGTCGCGGCCGTGCAGCCGGTCTTCGACGCCCTCAAGCCGGAGGGCGAGTTCGGCGCCGTGCACGCGGGCAAGGTCGGCGCCGGCCACTTCGCGAAGATGGTCCACAACGGCATCGAGTACGCCATGATGCAGGCCTACGCCGAGGGCTGGGAGCTTCTGGAGAAGGTGGACTCGGTCACCGACGTGCGCGAGGTGTTCCGGTCCTGGCAGGAGGGCACGGTCATCCGCTCCTGGCTGCTGGACCTCGCCGTGAACGCGCTGGACGAGGACGAGCACCTGGAGCAGCTGCGGGGCTTCGCGCAGGACTCGGGCGAGGGCCGCTGGACGGTGGAGGCGGCGATCGACAACGCCGTGCCGCTGCCCGCGATCACCGCTTCGCTGTTCGCGCGGTTCGCGTCCCGTCAGGACGACTCCCCGCAGATGAAGATGATCGCCGCACTGCGCAACCAGTTCGGCGGCCACGCGGTGGAGAAGAAGTAGCCGCCGCCCTCGGCGGCCGCACAGCGGTAGCGCAGTACAGCAGTACGGAAAAAGAGCAGCAGGAAGCCGGGGGAGGTCGGCGCCGTATGCATGTTTCGCATCTCTCACTGGCCGACTTCCGCTCGTACGCCCGGGCCGAGGTTCCCCTCGCCCCGGGCGTCACGGCTTTCGTGGGTCCGAACGGCCAGGGGAAGACGAACCTGGTCGAGGCCATCGGGTATCTGGCGACGCTGGGAAGCCACCGGGTGTCCTCGGACGCCCCCCTGGTACGGATGGGCGCGGACCGGGCGGTCATCCGCGCGGCCGTCACCCAGGGCGAGCGCCAGCAGCTGGTGGAGCTGGAGCTGAATCCGGGGCGGGCGAACCGCGCCCGGATCAACCGGTCGTCGCAGGTCAGGCCCAGGGACGTGCTGGGGATCATACGGACGGTGCTGTTCGCGCCGGAGGATCTGGCGCTGGTGAAGGGGGATCCGGGGGAACGGCGGCGGTTCCTCGACGAGCTGGTCACGGCGCGCTCGCCGCGGATGGCGGCGGTGCGCTCGGACTACGAGCGGGTGCTGAAGCAGCGGAACACGCTGCTGAAGTCGGCGGCGATGGCGCGCCGGCACGGCGGCCGCTCCATGGACCTCTCCACCCTCGACGTGTGGGACCAGCACCTCGCGCGCGTGGGCGCGGAGCTGCTGGCGCAGCGCCTCGACCTGATCGCGACGCTGCTGCCGCTCGCGGACAAGGCGTACGAGCAGCTCGCGCCCGGGGGCGGCCCGCTGGGGCTGGTGTACAAGTCGTCCGCGGGCGAGCCGGTGGACAGCGGCGCGGCGCGGACCCGGGAGGCGCTGTACGAGGCGCTGCTGGCGGCGCTGGCGGAGGTGCGCAAGCAGGAGATCGAGCGCGGTGTGACCCTGGTGGGTCCGCACCGGGACGATGTGCTGCTGCGGCTCGGGGAGCTGCCGGCGAAGGGGTACGCGAGCCACGGGGAGTCGTGGTCGTACGCGCTGGCGCTGCGGCTGGCCTCGTACGAGCTGCTGCGCTCGGAGGGCTCGGAGCCGGTGCTGATCCTGGACGACGTGTTCGCGGAGCTGGACGCGCGGCGCCGGGAGCGGCTGGCGGAGCTGGTGGCGCCGGGTGAGCAGGTACTGGTGACGGCGGCGGTGGACGATGACGTTCCGGCTGTGCTGGCGGGGGCGCGGTTCGGGGTGTCCGGCGGTGAGGTGACCCGGCTGTGAACGACAACGAGCGGGACCCGCGCACGGCCCCACAGGTTCCCCAGGCCCCCCAGGTTCCTCCGGCCACCGGCCGGGAGCCGTCCGGGGTCGATCTGGCCCGGCAGGCGCTGGCGGCCGCGCGGGAGCAGGCGCGGGCCCGGGGCAACGCGGCGAGCGGGAAGAAGCGGCAGCAGCACCCCGGGCTGCGTTCGGGCGCGCGCGCGGACGGCCGGGATCCGATGCCGTTGATGGCCGCGCTGGACCGGCTGCGGACGGAGCGCGGCTGGGAGATGCCGATGGCGGTGGCCGGTGTGATGGAGCGCTGGCCGGAGATCGTCGGCCCGGAGATCGCGGCGCACTGTGAACCGGACCGCTACGAGGACCGTGAGTTGGTCGTGCGGTGTGATTCCTCGGCGTGGGCGGCGCAGCTGAAGCTGCTGGCTCCGCAGCTGGTGGCGCGGCTGAACGCGGATCTGGGGCAGGGCACGGTACGGCTGATCAAGGTGCGGGGCCCTGGGGGCGGGCGGCCGAAGGGGTATGGGCCTTGGCGGGCGCCTGGGAGTACGGGGCCGGGGGACACGTACGGGTAGCAGCCCGGCTCCGCCGGGACCTGGGGCTCCGCCCCAGACCCCGCGCCTCAAACGCCGGCGAGGCTAGGAGCGGGTGGCGTCCCTCACCGTAGCCGGAGGTTGACAGGCCGAAGCGCTGGATGCCCGCGTGAGCCTCTTTGAGCCCCGCCCCGGATATGGGGAGTCGGAGAGTGCGGGTTCAGGGCGGCACATGCGGACTCAGGTACCGGCAAACCCCCATTCATGTCGGTGGTACCGGTAGACTGGAGGAAATCCCGCCCGTTCGCGGGATCACGCAGACAACGCAGATCGACGCGGCCGCTCCTCCGGCGCACACGCTGGTCCGGAGTACGGGCTGCGCTGTGCCAGAAAGGGCGCTTCGTGGCCGATTCCGGCGACTCCAACGAGAAGAATTACGACGCCAGTGCCATCCAGGTCCTCGAGGGCCTGGATGCCGTCCGCAAGCGGCCCGGTATGTACATCGGATCGACCGGCGAGCGCGGCCTGCACCACCTCGTGCAGGAGGTCGTGGACAACTCCGTCGACGAGGCCATGGCCGGGCACGCGGACACGATCGACGTGACGATCCTGGCCGACGGCGGCGTGCGCGTGGTCGACAACGGCCGAGGCATCCCGGTCGACATCGTGCCGTCCGAGGGCAAGCCGGCGGTCGAGGTCGTGCTCACGGTCCTGCACGCGGGCGGCAAGTTCGGCGGTGGCGGCTACGCCGTCTCCGGCGGTCTGCACGGTGTGGGCGTGTCCGTGGTGAACGCGCTGTCGTCGAGGGTCGCGGTCGAGGTCAAGCGTGACGGCCACCGCTGGACCCAGGACTACAAGCTGGGCGTCCCGACGGCCCCGCTGGCGAAGAACGAGGAGACCGACGAGCACGGCACGACCGTGACGTTCTGGGCCGACCCCGATGTCTTCGAGACCACCGAGTACTCCTTCGAGACGCTCTCGCGGCGCTTCCAGGAGATGGCCTTCCTGAACAAGGGCCTGACCCTGACGCTGACCGACGAGCGCGAGTCGGCGAAGGCCACGGTCGGCGCGGACGACCCGGACGCCGAGGCGGCCGAGCCCGCGGCGCGGACGGTCACGTACCACTACGAGGGCGGCATCGTCGACTTCGTGAAGTACCTCAACTCGCGCAAGGGCGAGATGATCCACCCGACCGTCATCGACGTCGAGACCGAGGACAAGGAGCGCCAGCTCTCGGTCGAGATCGCGATGCAGTGGAACTCGCAGTACACGGAGGGTGTCTACTCCTTCGCGAACACGATCCACACGCACGAGGGCGGCACCCACGAGGAGGGCTTCCGCGCGGCGCTGACCGGTCTGGTCAACCGCTACGCGCGCGACAAGAAGCTGCTGCGCGAGAAGGACGACAACCTCGCCGGCGAGGACATCCGCGAGGGTCTGACGGCGATCATCTCGATCAAGCTGGGCGAGCCGCAGTTCGAGGGCCAGACGAAGACCAAGCTGGGCAACACGGAGGCCAAGACCTTCGTGCAGAAGGTCGTCCACGAGCACCTCAACGACTGGTTCGACCGCAACCCGGTCGAGGCCGCGGACATCGTCCGCAAGTCGATCAACGCGGCCACGGCGCGCGTCGCGGCCCGCAAGGCCCGTGACCTCACCCGCCGCAAGGGTCTGCTGGAGAGCGCCTCGCTGCCGGGCAAGCTGTCCGACTGCCAGTCGAATGACCCGACGAAGTGCGAGATCTTCATCGTCGAGGGCGACTCGGCCGGTGGCTCCGCCAAGTCCGGCCGTAACCCGATGTACCAGGCCATCCTGCCCATCCGCGGCAAGATCCTGAACGTCGAGAAGGCGCGCATCGACAAGATCCTCCAGAACACCGAGGTCCAGGCGCTGATCAGTGCCTTCGGAACCGGTGTGCACGAGGACTTCAACATCGAGAAGCTCCGCTATCACAAGATCATCCTGATGGCGGACGCCGACGTCGACGGCCAGCACATCAACACCCTGCTGCTGACCTTCCTGTTCCGCTTCATGCGGCCGCTGGTCGAGGCGGGTCACGTCTACCTGTCGCGCCCGCCGCTCTACAAGATCAAGTGGGGCCGCGACGACTTCGAGTACGCGTACTCGGACCGTGAGCGCGACGCCCTGGTCGAGCTCGGCAAGCAGAACGGCAAGCGGATCAAGGACGACTCGGTCCAGCGCTTCAAGGGTCTGGGCGAGATGAACGCCGAGGAACTGCGCGTCACCACCATGGACGTGGACCACCGCGTGCTCGGCCAGGTCACCCTGGACGACGCGGCGCAGGCCGACGACCTGTTCTCGGTGCTGATGGGTGAGGACGTCGAGGCACGGCGCTCCTTCATCCAGCGCAACGCCAAGGACGTTCGCTTCCTCGACATCTGAGTCGGCTCAGCTGACCGCCTGAAAGGACTTCTGACCAGCAATGGCCGACGAAACCACCCAACCCGCCGAGAACGCTGAGAACTCCGCGGAGGAGCAGCCCGTACTGCGGATCGAGCCCGTCGGGCTCGAGACGGAGATGCAGCGCTCCTACCTCGACTACGCGATGTCCGTCATCGTCTCGCGCGCGCTGCCCGACGTACGGGACGGCCTCAAGCCGGTCCACCGCCGTGTGCTGTACGCGATGTACGACGGCGGCTACCGGCCCGAGAAGGGCTTCTACAAGTGCGCCCGCGTCGTCGGTGACGTCATGGGTACGTACCACCCGCACGGCGACTCCTCGATCTACGACGCCCTGGTCCGCCTGGCGCAGCCGTGGTCGATGCGGATGCCGCTGGTGGACTCGAACGGCAACTTCGGCTCTCCGGGCAACGACCCGGCGGCCGCGATGCGCTACACCGAGTGCAAGCTGATGCCGCTGGCCATGGAGATGCTCCGGGACATCGACGAGGAGACCGTCGACTTCACGGACAACTACGACGGCCGCAACCAGGAGCCGACGGTTCTGCCGGCGCGCTTCCCGAACCTGCTGGTGAACGGCTCGGCCGGTATCGCGGTCGGCATGGCCACCAACATCCCGCCGCACAACCTGCGCGAGGTCGCGGCCGGCGCGCAGTGGGCGCTGGAGCACCCGGAGGCCTCGCACGAGGAGCTCCTGGACGCGCTCCTGGAGCGGATCAAGGGCCCGGACTTCCCGTCGGGCGCTCTGGTCGTGGGCCGCAAGGGCATCGAGGAGGCCTACCGGACCGGGCGCGGCTCCATCACGATGCGCGCGGTGGTGGAGGTCGAGGAGATCCAGAACCGCCAGTGCCTGGTGGTGACGGAGCTTCCGTACCAGACCAACCCGGACAACCTGGCGCAGAAGATCGCCGACCTGGTGAAGGACGGCAAGATCGGCGGCATCGCCGACGTGCGTGACGAGACCTCGTCGCGGACGGGTCAGCGCCTGGTGATCGTGCTGAAGCGCGACGCGGTCGCGAAGGTCGTGCTGAACAACCTGTACAAGCACACCGACCTCCAGACGAACTTCGGCGCGAACATGCTGGCGCTGGTGGACGGCGTGCCGCGCACGCTGTCGATCGACGCCTTCATCCGCCACTGGGTGACGCACCAGATCGAGGTCGTCGTCCGGCGTACGAAGTTCCGCCTGCGCAAGGCGGAGGAGCGGGCGCACATCCTGCGCGGTCTGCTCAAGGCGCTGGACGCGATCGACGAGGTCATCGCGTTGATCCGGCGCAGCAACACGGTCGAGATCGCGCGTGAGGGCCTGATGGGCCTGCTGGAGATCGACGAGATCCAGGCCAACGCGATCCTGGAGATGCAGCTGCGGCGCCTGGCGGCCCTGGAGCGGCAGAAGATCGTCGCCGAGCACGACGAGCTTCAGGCCAAGATCAACGAGTACAACGAGATCCTGCGCTCGGAGCACAAGCAGCGCTCGATCGTCAGCGAGGAACTGGCCGCGATCGTCGAGAAGTTCGGCGACGACCGGCGGTCCAAGCTGGTGCCCTTCGACGGTGACATGTCCATCGAGGACCTGATCGCCGAAGAGGACATCGTCGTCACGATCACGCACGGCGGGTACGTCAAGCGCACCAAGACCGAGGACTACCGCTCGCAGAAGCGCGGCGGCAAGGGCGTGCGCGGCACGAAGCTGAAGCAGGACGACCTCGTCGACCACTTCTTCGTCTCCACCACGCACCACTGGCTGCTGTTCTTCACGAACAAGGGCAGGGTCTACCGGTCCAAGGCGTACGAACTCCCGGACGCCGGGCGCGACGCGCGCGGGCAGCACGTGGCGAACCTGCTGGCCTTCCAGCCGGACGAGAAGATCGCGCAGATCCTCGCGATCCGCGACTACGAGGCCGCCCCGTACCTGATCCTGGCCACCAAGGGCGGCCTGGTGAAGAAGACGGCGCTGAAGGACTACGACTCGCCCCGCGCGGGTGGTGTCATCGCCATCAACCTCCGGGAGACGGGCGCCGACGGCGCCGACGGCACCGCCGACGAGCTGATCGGCGCGGAGCTGGTGTCCGCCGAGGACGACCTGCTGCTGATCAGCAAGAAGGCGCAGTCGATCCGCTTCACGGCGACCGATGAGGCGCTGCGCCCGATGGGGCGCGCGACCTCGGGTGTGAAGGGCATGAGTTTCCGCGAGGGTGACGAACTGCTCTCCATGAACGTCGTGCGGCCCGGTACGTTCGTCTTCACCGCGACCAACGGCGGTTACGCCAAGCGGACGCCGGTGGACGAGTACCGCGTCCAGGGACGTGGTGGTCTTGGTATCAAGGCCGCGAAGATCGTCGAGGACCGCGGGTCGCTCGTCGGGGCGCTCGTCGTGCACGAAACGGACGAGATTCTCGCCATCACGCTCAGCGGTGGTGTGATCCGTACGCGCGTCAACGAAGTCAGGGAGACCGGCCGTGACACCATGGGCGTCCAGCTGATCAACCTGGGCAAGCGGGATGCCGTGGTAGGTATCGCGCGTAACGCCGAGGCCGGTCAGGAAGCTGACGAGATCGACGAGGTCGATGAGGCCGACGAGGCCGGCATCGAGACCGAGACGACCGAGGCAGCGGTCGAAGGACAGGCCGTCGAGGCCGCCGAGGGCACGTCGCCTTCGGCAGGGGAGCACGAGGAGTAAGCGTGAGTGGAGCCACGGGCGCCGGACCGGCAAAGACTGGAGAGGACGGTGCCCGTGGCCCCGCCGCGGACTCTCAGGGTGGGGGCACCACCGCCGAAGGCAGGGGGACAACCGTGACGGATACCCGAGGACCGCAGTCGAAGCCGTCGAAGGCCGACGCGAAGGCGGGTGCGGGCGGCGCGGGCACGGGCGCGGAGGCCAGTGCCGGCAAGAACGGCAAGGGTCAGGGCCAAGGCCCGGGCCCGGGCGGACAGCCGTACCAGCCGCCGCAGGCCTACACCGCGCCCTCGGGTCCGGGTGCGCAGCGCGGCGGCGCGAACGCCGCCGCGGCGCAGCAGAAGGCCCGTGCGGCGGTGCGTACGGCGCCCAGGACGCGCAAGGCGCGGCTGCGGGTGGCGAAGGCCGACCCGTGGTCGGTGATGAAGGTCAGCTTCCTGCTGTCGATCGCGCTGGGCGTGTGCACCATCGTGGCGGCGGCGGTGCTGTGGATGGTCATGGACGCCATGGGCGTGTTCTCGACCGTCGGCGGCACCATCAGCGAGGCCACCGGGTCGAACGAGAGCAACGGCTTCGACCTCCAGTCGTTCCTGTCGCTGCCGCGCGTGCTGATCTTCACGTCGGTGATCTCGGTCATCGACGTGGTGCTCGCGACGGCACTGGCGACGCTGGGCGCGTTCATCTACAACCTGTCGGCCGGCTTCGTCGGCGGTGTGGAGCTCACCCTCGCCGAGGACGAGTGACGCGCTGACTGACCTGCGGGGACGTCACCGAACAGGGTCCATTGGGGCTTCGCCCCGGGGGATTTTGGCGGGACCGCGTCTGTGCGCTAACCTTCAGGAGTCAGCGCGCAGCGCGGATGGGGCTATAGCTCAGTTGGTTAGAGCGCATCCCTGATAAGGATGAGGCCACAGGTTCAAATCCTGTTAGCCCCACAGTGTCGAAGACCCCCAGGCCCACCGGCCCGGGGGTCTTCGTCGTTGGGCCGGTTGGTGGCTTCCCAGATCACCGAACGGTATCGGTCGGTGTGTATTGTTGGCCGCCAGAAGTCCCCAACGTCAATGAAAGACGAGGTCGCGCGGTGAAGAAGCTGCTCCTGGTCGCACTGGCCGCCATCGGCGGGCTCCTCGTGTACCGCCAGATCCAGGCGGACCGCGCCGAGCAGGACCTGTGGACGGAGGCAACCGACTCCGTGCCTTCTGGTTCCGGTGTGTGAGACCCGAGATTGATCTCATGGAGCCCCGGTTGCCGCTGCGGCCGGGGCTTTGTGCTGTTCTGTGACGAAAACTTGCGGTTTGCAAAGATTTGGCTTGCGCGGGCAAATGCGGGGTGGGGTGTGAGGGGTCTCGTACGTCGGTGTCGGCGGGTACGGGCGATCGTGCTGGTGGGAGCGGTGGCCGCGGGCCTGGTCGGTGGGCTTCCGGGCGGTGCCGTGCACGCGGCGGATGCGGCGTCCGCGGCGTCTGCGGCGGAGCGGGCCGTGCAGCCGCAGCCGGTCCCGACCTACCGCGCGGCCGAGGGCGCCAGGACCATCGAGGGCAAGCTCACCACGGCCGAGGCCCCGCTCCTGGACGCCGGGGCGGTCTACTCGGACACCATCGCCCCGGGCGAGCGCTTCTACCGGCTCAACCTGGACGACAGGTCCAGCGTGTACGTCTCCGCCGTGGTCCAGCCGCCGCCGGAGGCGAAGGTCGGCTACAGCGACGGCATCGAGGTGGAGATCATCACCACCGAGGGGCGGCGCTGCCAGAGCAACTCCGGCCGGGCCGACTTCGGTTACGACCCCGTCCCGCTCAGCGCCGTGGCCGTACGGCGGCTGGAGGAGGACGCCGAATGCCAGGGCCAGGGCACCTACTTCGCGAAGGTCACCCGCACCGCCGCCAAGGACTCCGACCAGCGGCCGTGGCCGGTGGAACTGCGGCTCCAGCGCGAACCCGGCCTCGGCACCGGCAGCGCCCCGACCACCGCGCCCAGCGTCTGGCCCTCGGCCTCCCCCGCGCTGCCCGGCACCGACCCCGTGGCCCGCACCGGCGGCACCGGCTTCAACGACGCCCGGGCCCTGGACAGCGGGGTGTGGCGTGACGACCTGCGGCCCGGGCAGACCCGCTACTACCGGGTCCCGCTCGACTGGGGCCAGCAGCTCGGGCTCAGCGCGGAGATCTCGGCCGCCAGGATGACCAAGCAGTACGGCTCGGCCTCCAACGGGCTCTCCGTCTCGCTGTACAGCCCGTACCGGGGCCTGGTCGACTCGAAGGACACCTCGTACGACGGCAAGCAGGCGGGCGTGACCCTGCCGAAGACGGCGCCGGTGGCGTACGAGAACCGCTTCTCGGACGCCACCGAGGTGCGCGGGGCGCGGCTGGCCGGCTGGTACTACGTCGCGGTGACGCTGGGCGGGAAGGTCGCGGAGTTCACCGAGGACGCGACGCCGGTCCCGCTGACGGTGCGCGTGCAGGTCAGCGGCAGCCCGGCCAAGGCACCCGCGTACAAGGAGAGTCTGAGCGCGGCCGGGTTCGGGGTCGGCGCCGACGAGCGGGCCGCCGCCAAGGGCGGGCTGACCGCGCCGGAGGCCGACGCCGCCGCCGAGAACCACTCGGCGATGCGGATCGTGGCCGGTGCCGGATTCGGCACCGGGACGCTGCTGCTGCTCGTGCTGGGCGGGTGGATCCTGCTCGCCCGGCGGGGGGGCGAGACCGCTTAGGGCCGTCCCGGCTACATCCGGGTCAGGGCCCAGACGCCGACGGCGAAGCAGATCAGGGCCACGGCGAGGATGCCGGCGGTGACCTTCGCCGGAGGCGGGGCGATCCCGCCGGGGCGGGCCGGCGGCTCCGACGGGTGCGGCACCGGCTGTGGCGCGGTGTCCGGGCGGGACGGCGGCGGGAGATGGAAACTGCCCGTCCGGGAGGGCTCGTACGCCGCGACCGGCGGCGGGCCGAAGCCCGCGGGTGCGGGTGCGGCGGGCGGGGTGGAGTAGGCCGCCGTCGCGGCGGTTCCGCGCGGATCGGTCCGGGTGGGTTCGGCGGCAACGAAACCGGCGGCGGTCGGCGCGGTCGGCGTCGCGGCCGCCGTGGCCGCAGGTCCGGTCGGGGCGCCGGTGGGCTGCGCGGGCATGGTCGCCGCCGCTGCCGCGGTCGGGGCCTGCGGAGTCACCGCGGCGGTGCTCGACGGCCCCTGCGGGCCGAAACCGGCCGGGAGCGGCCCGAGTTGGTCGAACACCTCCACCGGGTCTGCCTCCGGCGGCGCCGGGGGCAGCAGCTCCACGGCCTCGGCGAGGGCCTTGCGGGCCCCTGTGGCCGTCCGGAACCGGCTCTGGGGGTCCGGCTGCAAGAGGTTCGCGATGACGTCCCACAGGGGCGCTGGGACGCCTTCGGGGGCGCCGGGGGTGCCATGGGCGAGGTAATACTCCACCAGGGCCTGGGAATCGGGCTTGCGGCCCTGCAAGAGGTAGAGGGCGACCAGCCCGACGGCGAAGAGGTCGGCGGGGAAGTCCGGCTCCGCGCCCATCATTTGCTCGGGCGCGAAATAACCGGGGGTGCCCACCACGTAGTTGGTCTCGGTCAGCCGGGGCTCGCCCTTGCGCATCGAGATGCCGAAGTCGGACAGCCGCAGGTGCGGCCGCCCGGCTCCGGTGGCCTCCATCAGGATGTTGGCCGGTTTGATGTCGCGGTGGACGACGCCTTCCGCGTGCACCGCCGCCAGCCCCGACAGGAGCTGGTCGAGCAGGGTGCAGACGAACCGAGGCGGCAGCGGCCCGTAGTCCCCGATCACATGGGCGAGGGAACCGCCGGAGACGAGGTCCATGGTGAACAGGACCTTGTCGTCGTCGGCCGCCCAGCTGGCGGGGGCCAGGACGTGCGGGTGGTCGATCCGCAGCGCCTGCTCGCGGACGAACCGGAGCAGGGTGTGGGCGTCGCTCTGCAGCAGCACCTTCGCGGCGACGTACCGGCGCCGCCGGTGGTCCCAGGCGCGCCAGACGGCACCCGCGCCACCGCGCCCGATCGGATCCACCAACTCGTACCGACCGGCGAAGATCTCACCCATCGCTGCGCCCGTCCCCCGTTGTCTCGGCTGTCGTCGCTGTTGTCGCCGGCTTCGTAGCCCGCGTCAGTTCTGGTGGGCCTCGTAGTGGGCCACCGCGTCCGAGGTGCGGCCCGCGCCGTACACCCGGAGGAACTCTGCCAGTTCCGGGTGGCTGGGAGCGAGGGTGTCCGCCGCGTCGATGATGTCGCCGGCCGCCGAGACCGAGCGGAGCAGCGACTGGATCTCCCGGACGACCCGCTTGACGGTCGGTGCGCCGCCGTTCGTGGCGGTCTGACCGCTGTTGCTGAGGACCGAGCCTCCCTGGGTCTTCTTGATCTCGTCCATCCGGTCGGTCGCCTCCACCGCGCTGACGCTCCCGTCGGCCACCTGACTGGCGAGAATTTGGAGGGCCTGGACCCGCTGGACCACGGCCGGGTTACCGATCTTGGCGCGCTGGCCGCTCATCAGCTGGGACAGCATCGGCGCCGACAGCCCGAGGACGGCAGCGAGGCGAGCCTGGTTCAGACCGAGGTCATCTATGAGCCGGCGGAAAAGCGCGCCCAGGGGCTCCCCGTACCAACTGCGCTGAAGCTCCCTGGCTCTGGCTGTGGCCTCTTGCTGTACTGCGTCCACTCTTACTACTCCCCTTCGCTGGTGCGAACCTCGCGAGCATCTTACGGAGAGTGGTCGCAGCGCGGGAGTCCCTATCATTTTGCGGGATGAGGGGGTACACCCGGTACTCTGTTCTGCGGAACGGCCACTCTCTTCCGAGGGACGGTCGCGTCCGGTTCCACGGGGCTTTAGCTCAGTTGGTAGAGCGCTGCCTTTGCAAGGCAGATGTCAGGAGTTCGAATCTCCTAAGCTCCACAAGAAAAGGTCCCCTGACCTGCGGAAACGCTGCTCGGGGGACCTTTCGTGTTTCACGTGGAACATCAGCTGCGGCGGGTGCTGGGCAGCAGGGTCGCGGTCAGGGCGGCTGGGAGTGTCGCCCGGATGGGTCGGTCGCGGGGCCTGTCGGCGGCTCGTGTCCGACAGTGGGGGGAGGCACCCAGCCCAGGGGGGCCACACCACGCCGGAGGCGTATACGCATGGGACTCTTCGACTTTCTGAAGTCCGACAAGAAGAAGGCACACGAGGCGGCCGCCGAGAAGGCGAAGGAGCAGCGGGAGCAGCAGTCCGCGGCCCCGGCGGGTCCGCCCTCCACCATGGGCGGGAAGTACGTGGACACCGCCGATGGCGGCAAGGCGGCCGCCGATCGCATGGGCGGCCCGGCGTCGCGGCAGAGGCCCGTGACGCACACCCCTACCCCCGGGTCCGCCGCGCACAAGTCCGTCCCCGCGGCCCCCGAACCCCCGGTCGCGCGGTCCAAGCCGGCGCCGCCGCCGGTCACGCACGCGCCCCACACCCCCACCCCCGCGTCCGCCGCGCACAAGTCGGTCCCGGCGGCGCCCGCCAGGCCCGCGGCCTCCGCCAAGAAGCGCACGTACACCGTCCAGCCCGGTGACTCGCTCTCCGCGATCGCCCGTCGCGAGCTCGGCAACGAGGACCGCTGGCGCGAGCTCTACGCCATGAACCAGGCCGTCATCGGCGCCAACCCCGACCTCATCCGGCCGGGCATGATCCTTACCCTCCCCAACTGACCCAACTGACCCAACTGACAAGTGACGAAGGGGCCCGGATCCGCACTGGATCCGGGCCCCTTCAGGCGTCATGCGTCAGCGGTTCTCGTCATCCGGGGCCGCCCGCGCATCGCGTTCCTTCTCCGCCAGCTCGTCGTCGAAGCTCGCCGGCTCGGCGTCCTCCGGCGAGAGCTCCGTCGCCGCCGACGGTTCGACGAGCCAGTCCGGGTTCGACTGCTGGTCCCACCACTTCCACGCCGCGAAGGCGACGCCCGCCAGTACGCCGACCACCGCCACGCCCTTGAACAGTCGGCCCGCGCGCGCCCGCCGCTCCTGGCGCCGCACCAGCCGCCGTACCTCCTCGGCCGTCACCTGGCCGCGCAGGGCCGCCAGCGCCGCCACCGACCGCGACGCGGCTTCCTCGGCCACCGGCTGGGCCGCCGCGAGCGCGCTCTCGATGCGCGGCTGCGTGTACTCGGCCGCCTGCCGGGCCGCCCGACGCGTCTGCCGCACCGCCTTCGTCGCCGCCCGGTCCACGTTCGCCGGCACGTGCGCACGTGCCGCGTGCATCCGGGGCTGTAGATGGTTGTCGTACGTCGTACGCGCGTGCCGCGAGGCCTCCAGGGCCGCATGCGACACCATCGGCGCCAGCCGCTCATTCGCCTCGTGCGCGTAGTGCACAGCCGCGTCCTTGGCGGTTTCTGCGTACGGCGCCACCACTTCCGCCGCGTGCTTCACGGTGTCCCTGGCGCTCTCGGCGGCCAGGCGCACGCTGTCCTTGCGGGTCACGGGATCCTCCTCCTCGGTGGCGGACACAGTTCACCTTTCCACCCTTTGTCGGATCATGCCTGCCATATCGCCGAGAGGCATGCGCGACAGGGCATACGGGTGGAGGAATTTCTGTGACGTGATGCGCTCCGTGGGAGTATTTGAAACCGACAGCGATGACTATGGAAGGCAGATCCGTGGCCGAGAAGCTCTACGCCACCCTGAAGACCAATCACGGCGACATCGAGATCGAGCTGCTGCCGAATTTCGCGCCGAAGACGGTCCGCAACTTCGTGGAGCTCGCCACCGGCGCCCGCGAGTGGACGCGTCCCACCGACGGCCAGAAGACCACGGACCCGCTGTACGACGGCACCCTCTTCCACCGTGTCATCTCGGGCTTCATGATCCAGGGCGGTGACCCGCTCGGAAACGGCACCGGCGGCCCCGGCTACCAGTTCGCCGACGAGTTCCACCCCGACCTGGCCTTCACCAAGCCCTACCTGGTGGCCATGGCCAACGCCGGCCCGGGTACGAACGGCTCGCAGTTCTTCATCACCGTCGCCCCCACCGCCTGGCTGACCCGCAAGCACTCCATCTTCGGCGAGGTCACCGACAAGGCCAGCCAGAAGATCGTCGACGCGATCGCCGCGGCCCCGACCAACCCGCGTACCGAGCGCCCCCTCGACGACGTGATCATCCAGTCCGTCGTCATCGAGAAGCGCTGACGCGCCAGGGCCACCGCCCCACCGCCCCACGGCCCCACCGCTCCACGTCCCCGCCGCCCCGCGGGACGCCGCCCGGGAACCTTTCCGCCCCGCCCGTCCGTCCTCCATGCGTACGCATTGTGGGGTCATACCGGACCGGCGGGGCGGCCCTGTATCCCGCGTATCCCGCGCATCCCGCCGCCGATCGAGGGGACCGATGGACACCGACCGCCTGCCGGGCTGCTATCGCCACCCGGACCGCGACACGGGGATTCGCTGCACCCGCTGCGAGCGCCCCATCTGCCCGGAGTGCATGATCAGCGCCTCGGTCGGCTTCCAGTGCCCCGACTGCGTCCGTGAGGGCTCCGGCACCGGCCACCGGCCGCCCGCCAACGCCCCGCGCACGGTCGCGGGCGGGACGGTCGCCGCCGATCCCCACCTCGTCACCAAGATCCTGATCGGGATCAACGCGGCGGTGTTCCTGCTGGGCCTCGCCGTGCCCGAGCTCGTCGTCCGGCTGGAGCTGCTCGGCCGCTACGTCCTGTTCCCGGGCGCCCCCGTCGAAGGGGTCTCCACCGGCGAGTACCACCGGCTGCTGACCTCGGTGTTCCTGCATGTGGAGTGGTGGCACATCGTCGGCAACATGCTCGCCCTGTGGGTGATCGGCGGCCCGCTGGAGGCGGCGCTCGGCCGGGCCCGCTATCTCGCCGTGTACCTGCTGGCGGGCCTGGGCGGCAGCGCGCTCGTCTACCTGCTGAACGCCCCGAACGTCCCGACCGTCGGCGCGTCGGGCGCCGTCTTCGGCCTGCTCGGCGCCACCGTGGTGCTGGTGCGCCGGCTGCGGTACGAGATGCGGCCGGTGATGACCATGGTCGTACTCATGCTGGTACTGACCTTCGTGCCGTTCGGCGGTATGCGCGTGTCCTGGGAGGCCCATGTGGGCGGCCTGATCACCGGCGCACTGGTCGGCCTGGGCCTGCTCCTGCCCGCCGCGGGCCGCAAGCGCACCCTCGTCCAATGGAGTACCTGTGTGGGGGTATTCCTGCTGGCAGCCGCCGTGGTCCTACTCCGGACGGCCGAACTCACCTGATCACACCGGCGTCAACTCTCCACAGAGTTATCCACAGATCTTCTGTCTTTTCCTCAGGTGTGGATGACGCTGTGGATAACTCATGGGGAGAGCTTTCCCGGCCGGTGTTCCTGCGCTACAGGGACGCCGTTACTTCCACTGAGTGGAGACGCCGAATCCCGCTGCGATGAATCCGAAACCGACTACAATGTTCCAATTGCCCAGTGCCTCGATCGGCAGCTGGGTGTCGGTCACGTAAAAGATGACAATCCAGGCGAGACCGATCAGGAAGAAGGCCAGCATCACCGGGGCGACCCAGCTGCGGTTGGTCAGCCTGATGGTCTGCGACTGCTTCGCCGGCGGCGGCGTGTAGTCGTCCTTCTTGCGGATACGTGACTTCGGCACGAGGGGCTCTCCTGTCGATGCGCTGGGGGACCTTGCCTGCCCCGGGCGTCCGTTAGCGTAGTGGACCTGTGGCGTAGAAGGAGAAGGGTACGTTGAGCAATTCCGACGACTCCTCCGCGGGTCCCCGTCGCCGGGTCAGAGCGGTCCGGTTGCTGACGGCCGCCATTTTCGCCCTGGCGGGCCTGATTTTCGTCACCAGCTTCAACACGTCCAAGGGTACGAACATCCGGACGGACGCGTCCCTCCTGAAACTCTCCGACCTCATCCACGAGCGCAGCCAGGACAACGCCGAGCTGGAGAAGACCACCGCGGCCGCACGCGGCCGGGTGGACGCCCTCGCGGACCGCGACGACGGCAGCACCAAGGCCGAGGACGCCAGACTGGCCGCCCTGCGGACCGCGTCCGGCACCGAGCCGCTCACCGGCAAGGGCCTGACCGTCACCCTCAACGACGCGCCGCCGGGCGCCACCGCCCGCATCCCCAACGTGCCCGAGCCCCAGCCCAACGACCTGGTGATCCACCAGCAGGACCTCCAGGCCGTGGTGAACGCCCTCTGGGAGGGCGGCGCCCAGGGCATCCAGGTCATGGACCAGCGCCTCATCTCCACCAGCGCCGTGCGCTGCGTGGGCAACACCCTGATCCTCCAGGGCCGGGTGTACTCGCCCCCGTACAAGGTGTCGGCGGTCGGCGATCCGGCGGCGCTGCGCAAGGCCCTCGCGGCCTCCCCGGCGCTGCAGAACTACCAGCTGTACGTGAACGCGTACGGGCTCGGCTGGAAAGTCGACGAGCACAAGACGCTGACACTGCCCGGCTACTCCGGCACAGTGGACCTCCACTATGCGAAGCCGGTGGTCCCCTCGTCCGCGACGAGTACGCCTTGACGTCGTACTGCGCCTGGTGGTACGGACGTTCAGCGAGGTGTGCCTGACCGTCGGCACCCTGATCGTGCTGTTCGTGGCGTACGTACTGCTGTGGACCGGGGTCAAGGCCGACCGGGCCATGGACGGGGAGATGGCGCGGCTGCGCGCCGGCTGGTCGCAGGCCCGGGAGCAGGCCCCCGCACCGGTTCCGGCACCCGCCGCCTCGGCCCCGCTCGCCTCGGCACCCGCCACGTCGGCCCCCGCGCCCAGCCCCGGCGAACCGGCGGCCGGCTACCCGCCCGGGCGCGCCTTCGCCGAGATGTACATCCCGCGCTTCGGCCCCGACTGGAACAAGCCGGTGCTGGAGGGCACGGGCACCGAGCCGCTGAAGAAGGGCCTCGGCCACTACACGGGCACGGCCCGCCTCGGCGGCACCGGGAACTTCTCCGTCGCCGGCCACCGGCGGACGTACGGGGACCCCTTCAAGGACTTCCCCGAGCTGCGCCCCGGGGACGCCGTGATCCTCAAGGACGCGACGAGCTGGTACACGTACACCGTCCGCGACGAGCCGCTGCGCGTCCTGCCGACCGAGACCGGCGTGGTGGACCCGGTGCCCCGCCGCTCGCCGTTCACGGCCCCGGGCCGGTACCTGACGCTGACGACCTGCGATCCGGAATGGGGACACAGCCACCGGCTGGTCGTCTGGGCGGAACTGACCGGTACGCGGCCCGTCTCACAGGGCGGACCGGAGGGATCGCGCAGCTGACCCCCCACCCCGGGCCGCTGCCTTTAGTCTGTTGCGGTACCGCCCCCGCGGTGCGTGGGACGAACGTGGAACGGAAGGCAATCAGACGGCATGTACGGCTGGATCTGGCGGCATCTGCCGGGCAACGCGTGGGTGCGCGCGCTGATCTCCCTCGTACTGGTCCTCGCGGTGGTGTTCGTGCTGTTCCAGTACGTCTTCCCGTGGGCCGAGCCGCTGCTCCCGTTCAACGACGTGACGGTGGACGAGGGATCGGGAGCCACTCCGTGAGCGCGCGCATTCTGGTTGTAGACAACTACGACAGCTTTGTCTTCAACCTGGTCCAGTACCTGTATCAGCTCGGCGCGGAATGCGAGGTGCTGCGCAACGACGAGGTCGCGCTCGCGCACGCGCAGGACGGCTTCGACGGCGTCCTCCTCTCGCCCGGTCCGGGCACCCCGGAAGAGGCCGGCGTCTGCGTCGACATGGTCCGGCACTGCGCGGACACGGGTGTCCCGGTCTTCGGCGTCTGCCTGGGCATGCAGTCGATGGCGGTCGCCTACGGCGGGGTCGTCGGCCGGGCTCCCGAGCTGCTGCACGGCAAGACCTCGCCGGTGGTGCACCAGGGGCTGGGCGTCTTCGAGGGACTGCCCTCGCCGTTCACCGCCACCCGGTACCACTCCCTCGCCGCCGAGCCCGAGACCCTCCCCGACACGCTGGAGGTCACGGCGCGCACGGAGGACGGGATCATCATGGGGCTGCGGCACCGGGAGCACGACGTGGAGGGTGTGCAGTTCCACCCCGAGTCGGTGCTGACCGAGTGGGGCCACCGGATGCTCGCCAACTGGCTGGTGCGGTGCGGTGACGCGGGTGCCGTGGAGCGCTCGGTGGGGCTGGCCCCGGTGGTGGGCAAGGCCGTCGCGTGACCGCGCTCGCGCCGTCCGCGCCCACGGAGGGGCGGGCCGCGCGGCGCAGGGCAGCGCAGGAGGCCGCGAAGCGCACGCGGAGGCGGGGCGGGCGGCGGCGGCGCCGCCCGCGCTCGGGCGGCCCGGTGGTGGTCGTCAGCCGGCTGGCCGGGGAGCTGTTCATCACACTGGGCCTGGTGATGCTGCTGTTCGTCGCCTACCAGCTCTGGTACACGAACCTGCTGGCGCAGCGGACGGCGGACGGAGCCGCGGGCTCGCTGCTCAAGGACTGGGAGCGGCCCGCCCCGGGCGGGGCCGCCGCGCCGCCGGTGACGGCGTTCGAGCCGGGGCAGGGGTTCGCGATCCTGCACATCCCGAAGCTGGACGTGAAGGTGCCGGTGGCGGAGGGGATCAGCAAGCCGAAGGTGCTCGACAAGGGGATGGTCGGGCACTACGCCGAGGGCGCGCTGAAGACGGCGATGCCGGCGGACGAGCAGGGCAACTTCGCGGTGGCCGGGCACCGGAACACGCATGGTGAACCGTTCCGGTACATCAACCGGCTGGTGCCGGGTGACCCGATCGTGGTCGAGACGCGGGACGCGTACTACACCTATGAGATGACCTCGGTGCTGCCGCAGACGCCGCCGACGAACGTCTCGGTGCTGAAGCCGGTGCCGCAGGGGTCGGGCTTCACTTCCGCGGGCCGGTACATCACGCTGACGACCTGCACGCCCGAGTTCACGAGCACCTTCAGGATGATCGTATGGGGCAGGATGACCGACGAACGCCCCCGCAGCCAGGGTGCCCCACCCGCGCTGGCCAGCCCGTAAGGACGGATCCGCAGTGTCTCGTTCCCGCCGCCGCGCCGCGGCACCGACCGGCAACCGCGGCGTGCTCGCGGGGTTCCTGAGCCTGCTGGGCGAGTTCCTGATCACGGCGGGCCTGGTGCTCGGCCTGTTCGTGGCGTACTCGCTGTGGTGGACGAACGTCCTCGCGGACCGGCAGGCGTCGGCGCGGGGTGACGAGATCCGCCGGCAGTGGCAGCGGTCGGAGCCGGCCGGCGGGGCGCCGGCGGAGCCGGGGGCGCTGGACACGCGGGGCGGGATCGGGTTCCTGCACGTGCCGGCGATGAAGAACGGCGAGGTCCTGGTCAAGCGGGGCACGGCGCCGGACGTCCTGAACGACGGGGTGGCGGGGTACTACACGGAGCCGGTGAAGGCGGGGCTGCCGTGGGAGAAGTCGGGGAACTTCTCGCTGGCGGCGCACCGGGACGGCCACGGGGCGAAGTTCCACAACATCGACAAGGTGGGGAACGGCGACGCCGTCGTCTTCGAGACCCGCGACACCTGGTACGTGTACAAGGTCTTCGCGGAGCTGCGGCAGACGTCGAAGTACAACGTGGACGTGATCTCCCCGGTCCCGAAGGAATCGGGCAGGACGGCCCCGGGCCGGTACATCACGCTGACGACCTGCACGCCGGTGTACACGTCGAAGTACCGGTACATCGTCTGGGGCGAGCTGGTGCGGACGGAGAAGGTGGACGCGAAGCGCACCCTGCCGGTGGAGCTGCGCTGACGCCCCGGCCGTCCCGGCTGCACCGGCCGTCCCGGCCGTCCGGGCCACCCCGGCCGCCCCGCGCGGCGCACCGGCCCCAGGAAGGCCCCTGTGTCCCGCTGTGACGCGATGCCGGGGCGTTCGGGCAGTCGGTGGCCAAGGCGTCGCGTCGGACGGCGTACGCGGTCGTGTGGGGCTTCGCGTGGCGGCCGCGGACGGTTGCCGCCGCCGGTTCGGGCAAGCGAAGAGCCCGGCCCCTCTCACCGAGAGGGGCCGGGCTCTTCGCTGTCACACCCGCCGGAGGCTAGTCGCGGTCGCCGCCGAGGCCGCCGAAGAGGCCGCCGCCGTCCTGCTGACCGTTGCCGGCCACCGTGGTCACGTTGACCACCCGGCCCGGCTCGACCAGCGTGCCGGCCGGCGGGTCGGAGAACATGATCTTGGCGTTCTCGTCCCCGGGGCCCGCGACGACCGCCCCGAAGGCCAGGCCCTTGGCGGCCAGGATGGCCCGGGCCTCGGCAACCTTCTTGCCCGTCAGGTTCGGGACATCGGTCTGCTGGGCGGCCTTGGAGATCGTGATGTTGACCGAGCTGCCCGGCTTGAGCGGCTCACCCGCGGGGAACTGCTGCTGGAAGACCGTCTTCGGAGGCACTCCCGGGTTGTCGGCCTCGGTGACGCTGCCGAGCTTGAGGTTGGCCTGCTGGAGGAGCTTGGAGGCCTCCTCCTTGGTCTTGCCGTTGAGGTCGGGGACCTGGGTCTTCGAGACTTCCTTGGCGACGGTCAGCGTGATGACCGAGTTCTTCTCGGCCTCGCCGCCGCTCTTGGGGTTCTGTTCGAGGACCGTGCCGGCCGTGCGCTCGGACTCCACGAGCTTCTTCTCGACCTGGAAGCCCTTCTCCTTGAGCGCCTTCTCCGCGTTGTCGTACGTCAAGTTGACGACGTCGATCACCGGCACCTTGGGGGCGCCCGAGGAGATCTTGACCTTGATGGTGGAGTCCTTCTCCGCCTTGGTGTCGGGCGCCGGGTTCTGCGAGCAGACCTTGCCCTTGGGCTGGTTGTCGCAGGGTTCGTCGGCTTCCTTCACGACCTTGAGGCCGACGTTGTCGGCGTTCTTCTGCGCCGACTCCAGCGTTTCGCCGATCAGCTTGGGCACGACGGGCCGGTTGTCGGCCTTGCTGCTGAAGAGGGCTTGGCCGATCAGGATGGCGCCGACCAGGACGAGGACGCAGGCGACGGCCAGCAGTATCGTCGAGGCCCTGCTCTTCTTCTGGCGGCGGCCGTGGCCCTGGTCGTAGCCGCCCTGGCCGCCCTGGTCGCCGTATCCGTAGCCGCCGCCGTCGCCCGGGGGCATCGGCGGGAGCATGGCGGTCTGGCCGCCCGGGTCGGCGGCGCGCAGGGCGGTGGTGGGCTGGTCGTAGCCCTGGTGTCCGTAACCGCCCTGGTCGGGGTAGCCGTATCCGGCGGCTCCCATGGCAGCGGCGGCGGCGACGGGCTGGCCGTCGAGGCAGGCCTCGATGTCGGCGCGCATCTCATCGGCGGACTGGTAGCGGTAGTCGGGGTCCTTGACCAGCGCCTTCAGCACGATCGCGTCCATTTCGGGCGTGATCTCGGGGTCGAAGTTCGACGGCGGCTGGGGCTCTTCCCGTACGTGCTGGTAGGCGACGGCCACCGGGGAGTCCCCGACGAACGGCGGCCGGACGCAGAGCAGCTCGTAGAGCAGGCAGCCGGCGGAGTACAGGTCCGAGCGCGCGTCCACCTGCTCGCCCTTGGCCTGCTCCGGGGAGAGGTACTGGGCGGTGCCGATCACGGCGGCCGTCTGCGTCATCGTCATGCCGGAGTCGCCCATGGCGCGGGCGATGCCGAAGTCCATGACCTTGACCTGGCCGGTCCGGGTCAGCATGACGTTGGCGGGCTTGATGTCGCGGTGCACGATGCCGGCGCGGTGCGAGTACTCAAGGGCCTGGAGGATGCCGATGCACATCTCGAGGGTGCGCTCGGGCAGCAGCTTGCGGCCCGAGTGCAGCAGCTCACGCAGGGTCGAGCCGTCGACGTACTCCATCACGATGTACGGGATGGAGATGTTGTCGACGTAGTCCTCGCCGGTGTCGTAGACCGCGACGATCGCCGGGTGGTTGAGCGACGCGGCCGACTGGGCCTCGCGCCGGAACCGGGCCTGGAAGGACGGGTCGCGGGCGAGATCGGCGCGCAGGGTCTTGACGGCGACGGTACGGCCGAGCCGGGTGTCGTGACCGAGGTAGACCTCGGCCATGCCACCGCGGCCGAGCACGTGGCTCAGCTCGTACCGGCCGCCGAGGCGACGCGGCTCTTCCATAACGTTGCAGCCCTCTCCGTCAGTCCCGACCGCACCCTCGTGTGGTCCGGCGGTGTGCTGTTCGCGCAAAGGCTACCGGCCGATCGTCGGTGATCGGTTCGCGGCCACAGGCTGATACCGGACCGGTACCGTACGCTCCGATCCGGGCCCGCTTCAGTGGTCTGGGTCACTCCGGCGGGTGGTTCAGCCCTTGCTCTTGAGTACGGCCTCCATGACCGCCTTGGCGACCGGGGCGGCGAGGCCGCCGCCGCTGATGTCCTCGCGGCTGGCGTCGCTGTCCTCGATGACGACGGCGACGGCGACGGGGGAGGTTCCGTCGGGGTTCTCGGCGTAGGAGATGAACCAGGCGTACGGACGCTTGGCGTTCTTCTCGCCGTGCTGGGCGGTGCCGGTCTTGCCGCCGACGGTGACGCCGTTGATCTTGGCCTTGCCGCCGGTGCCGTTATCGATGACGTTGACCATCATCTGCTGGAGCTTCTGCGCGTTGGCGGCGGAGAGGGGCCGGCTCATTTCCTGCGGCTCGTGCTTCTCGATGACGTCGAGGTTGGGCGCGGTGAGCTGGTCCACCATGTACGGCTTCATCAGCTTGCCGTCGTTGGCGATGGCGGCGGTGACCATGGCCATCTGGAGCGGGGTGGCGGCGGTGTTGAACTGGCCGATGGCGCTCTGGGCGTTGCCGTCCTTGCCCATGGTCTTGTCGTAGACGCTGGCGAAGGCGCGCACCGGGGTGTCGATCTTGTCGTTGTTGAAACCGAACTTCTCGGCCGTCTTCACCATGTTGTCGCGGCCGACCTTGTCGCCGAGGTTGGCGAACACGGAGTTGCAGGAGACCCGGAGCGCGTTGTTCAGGCTGGCCTTCTCGCAGCCGCTGGCGTGGTTGACCATCGGGGTCTTGGTGCCGGGCAGGATGTACGGCTCGGGGGTGTCGGTCGGCGCCTCGATGTCGGTGACGACGCCGTGCTCCAGGGCCGCGGCGGCGGTCACCACCTTGAAGGTGGAGCCGGGCGGGTAGGTCTCGCGCAGGGCGCGGTTGACGAGCTTCTTGTCCTCGCTGTCCTTGAGGGAGACCCAGGCCTTCTCGTCGGTCTTGGAGTTGCCCGCGAAGCTGGAGGGGTCGTACGAGGGGGTGCTGACGAGGGCGAGGATGGCACCGGTGCGCGGGTCGATGGCCGCGACGGCGCCCTTCTTGTCGCCGAGCTTGTCGAACGCGGCCTTCTGGGCGGCGGCCTTGAGGGTGGTGACGACGTTGCCGCCGGCCTTCTTCTCGCCGGTGAACATGCCCACGGTGCGGTCGAAGAAGAGCCGGTCGTCGTTGCCGGTGAGGATGCCGTCTTCGAGGGATTCCAGCTGGGTGGAGCCGAAGGCCTGCGAGGCGTAGCCGGTGACGGGCGCCCACAGGGGGCCGTCGAGGTAGGTCCGCTTGTACTTGTAGTCGCTGCCGTCGGTGGTGGCGGAGCCCGTGATGGGGTTGCCCTCGACGATGATGTTGCCGCGTTCGGTGGCGTACTGGGCGATCTGGACCCGGCGGTTTTCCTTGCGGGTGCTGAGTTCCTCGGCCTGGACGTACTGCAGCCAGTTGGTCCGGATCAGCAGCGCGAGGACGAGCAGCCCGCAGAACAGCGAGATGCGGCGCAGGGGCTTGTTCATGACGGGCGGACCACCTGGGTCATCTCGGAGTCGGGGGACGGGGCGGGAGCCGGGGCGGGGCGGCGTGCGGTGTCGCTGATCCGGATGAGGATGGCGATGAGCACCCAGTTCGCGAGGACGGAGGAGCCGCCGGACGCGAGGAAGGGCATGGTCATGCCGGTGAGGGGGATGAGGCCCATGACTCCGCCGGCGACGACGAAGATCTGGAGCGCGAAGGCGCCGGAGAGGCCGATGGCGAAGAGCTTGCCGAAGGGGTCGCGGGCGGCGAGGGCGGTGCGTACGCCGCGCTCGATGATCAGGCCGTAGAGCAGGAGGAAGGCCATGACCCCGGCGAGACCGAGCTCTTCGCCGACGGTGGAGAAGATGAAGTCGGAGTTCGCGGCGAAGCCGATGAGGTCGGAGTTGCCCTGGCCCCAGCCGGTGCCGAGGACGCCGCCGGAGCCGAAGCTCATGATCGACTGGCCGACCTGCTCGCAGGCTCCGGACGTCCTGTAGCACTCGAAGGGGTCGAGCCAGGCGGTGACGCGGGCCTTGACGTGGCTGGCGGTGGCGCCGACCACGGCGGCCCCGCCCACGCTCATGAGCAGGCCGATGACGATCCAGCTCGTCCGCTCGGTAGCCACGTACAGCATGATCACGAACATGCCGAAGAAGAGCAGCGAGGTGCCGAGGTCGTTCTCGAAGACCAGGACGAGCAGGCTCATCGCCCAGATCATCAGGATCGGGCCGAGGTCGCGGCCGCGCGGCAGGTAGAGGCCCATGAAGCGGCGGCTGGCGAGCGCCAGGGCGTCGCGCTTGACCATGAGGTAGCCGGCGAAGAAGACGGCGATGACGATCTTCGCGAACTCGCCGGGCTGGATCGAGAACCCGCCGACGCTGATCCAGATCTTGGCACCGAAGACATCGGCTCCCAGACCCGGGATCACGGGCAGGATCAGCAGCACGAGCGAGGCGGCCATGGAGATGTACGTGAACCGCTGGAGCACGCGGTGGTCCTTGAGGACCAGCAGGACGACGGCGAACAGGGCGATGGCGAGGGCCGTGTACATCATCTGCCGGGGCGCGGACTCGGAGAAGGCGCCGAACTGGATCTTCGCGAGGTTCTGCAGCCGCTCGGACTGGTCCAGACGCCAGATCAGGACGAGGCCGAGCCCGTTGAGGAGCGTGGCGATCGGCAGCAGCAGCGGGTCGGCGTACTTGGCGTAGCGGCGTACGACGAGGTGGGCCAGCCCCGCGAGAACGCCGAGGCCGAGCCCGTAGGTGAGCATGCCCGGGGGCAGCTTCCCGTGGATCGACAGGCCCGCGTTGGCGTAGGCGAAGATCGGAATGACCACGGCGAAGCCGAGCAGCAGGAGCTCGGTGTTCCGCCGGCTCGGCAGCTCGATGGCGCCGATGGTGGTCGTGTTGGTGACAACGCTCATGGTGTGGCAGGCCCCCTGCGCCCGCGTGTGACTACTGCTCTACTGCTGGCCGCAGATGCCGACCAGCGCTTGCTCCGCGGGAGTCAGGCTGGGGCTGGGTGTCTGGGTGTTCTGCGTCTCGGCGTTGCGGCGTTCTTCGTCCTTCTTGCAGGCGGAGACCTGGAGGCCGAGTTCGTCGATCTTCCGTCGGGCCCCGTCGAGGGTGCTCTCGGTGATGGTGGCCTCGACCTGCTTGCGCTTGTAGGGCGGCAGGTACTTCAGCTCGATGTCGGGGTGGTCCGTCTCGACCTGGGAGAGGTGGATCCAGCCGAGGTTCTGGCTGATGCCCCGGTAGAGCGCGACGTGTTCGCCCTTGACGCCCACGTAGTACTGGGTCTGCGTCCAGCGGTGGGCGGCGTAGAGGCCGCCTCCGATGGCTCCGGCGACGAGCAGGAGGAGCAGCGTACGCACGGTCCACTTGCGCCCTTTGCCGCGGCGCCTGCGGGGGTGGTCGTACGTGTCGTCGTAGCGTGGATCGGCGTCGTAGGCGTTCGCGTCGGCTTCGCCGAAGCCGCCGTACCCGCCGCCGCCCTGGCCCTGGTCGGGGTATCCGTAGCCGGGGTTGTCGCCGCTGCCGGGCGGGCCGAAGGCGCCGGCGGGCGGGGCGGCCTGGCGGCCCAGACCCGCGGCGCGCCCGGCCGGGGTCTGCATGGCGTTGCCGTCGAAGAGCTGGTGCTGGTTCTCCGCGACCGCGCCGACGACGACCGGGGTGTCGCTCAGCTGGGCGGCGAGGGTGTCGCCGCTGTCGGTGTCGAGGACGTCGGCGACGATGCAGGTGATGTTGTCGGGGCCGCCGCCGCGCAGCGCGAGCTGGATGAGGGCCTGCACCGTCTCGTGGGGGCCGTGGTAGTCGGCGAGCGTCTCTTCCAGGGTCTGGTGGGAGACGACGCCGGAGAGCCCGTCGGAGCAGATGAGGTAGCGGTCGCCGGCCCGGACCTCGCGGATGGAGAGGTCGGGTTCGACGGTGTCACCGCTGCCGAGCGCCCGCATGAGGAGGGAGCGCTGGGGGTGGGTGGTGGCTTCCTCTTCGGTGATGCGGCCCTCGTCTACGAGGCGCTGCACCCAGGTGTGGTCCTGGGTGATCTGCGTGAGGAGGCCGTCGCGCAGCAGGTAGGCGCGGGAGTCGCCGACGTGGACGAGGCCGAGGCGCTGGCCGGTCCACAGGAGGGCGGTGAGCGTGGTGCCCATGCCTTCGAGCTGGGGGTCCTCCTCGACCATGACGCGCAGCTGGTCGTTGGCGCGCTGCACTGCGGTGGCGAGGGAGGTGAGGATGTCGGAGCCCGGGACGTCGTCGTCGAGCTGTACGAGTGTGGAGATCACCTCGGAGCTGGCGACCTCGCCGGCGGCCTGGCCTCCCATGCCGTCGGCGATCGCGAGGAGACGGGGGCCGGCGTAGCCGGAGTCCTCGTTCCCCTCACGGATCATGCCCTTGTGCGATCCGGCGGCGAACCGCAGGGACAGACTCATGCGCACCTGCCCAGTCGACGCAGCCTCCGGGTACAACCGGTCTCGAGCCACACTGCCCACCCTCCGGTCGGGAGCGCGCGCGGATCCGTGTCCTCGGGGGGACGGACCGTCGCGGCTCGCTCGCTCCGCTCGCTCATTCTCGTACTACTTCCGCAGCTCGATGACGGTCTTGCCGATGCGGATCGGGGCGCCCGGCGGAATGGGCGTCGGGGTGGTCAGTCGGGTCCGGTCGAGATACGTGCCGTTGGTGGACCCGAGATCCTCGACGATCCACTGGCCGTCACGGTCGGGATAGATCCTGGCATGGCGGCTGGAGGCGTAGTCGTCGTCCAGCACGATGGTGGAGTCGTGCGCCCGGCCGAGCGTGATCGTCTGGCCGGCGAGGGCCACCGTGGTGCCCGTGAGGGTGCCCTCGGAGACGACGAGCTTGGTGGGTGCCCCGCGGCGCTGGCGCTGCTGTGGCGGCGCGCTCTGCCGGCCACCCGCCTGCTGCGGCGCGCTGCCCGCCCCGCCGCTGCGGCGGGAGCCGCGCTGCGTGACGCGCGTACCGAAGAGGTCGCTGCGGATGACCTGGACGGCCACGATGACGAACAGCCACAGAACGGCCAGGAAACCCAACCGCATGACCGTCAGGGTCAGCTCTGACATTGCCCCCGCTTCACCCTTCGGCTTGCCGGTAAATGATGGTGGTGCTGCCCACGACGATCCGCGAGCCGTCGCGGAGCGTAGCGCGGGTGGTGTGCTGCCCGTCCACCACGATGCCGTTGGTGGACCCGAGATCCTGGATCGTCGGAGGCGTTCCGGTCCGGATCTCACAGTGCCGGCGGGATACGCCGGGGTCGTCGATCCGCACGTCGGCTTCGGTGCTTCGGCCGAGTACGAGCGTGGGGCGCGAGATCTGGTGGCGGGTGCCGTTGATCTCGATCCAGCGGCGCGTGGTGCCGGGTGCGCCGGGAGGTACGGGTGCCGGTCCGCCGGTGGCGGGCCTGCGCGGGGCGCCGCCGGGGGGCGGGCCCGCGGGCATGGGGGGGACGGCGGCCGGGGGGTAGCCGTAACCGCCGGGCTGCTGGCCCTGGGGGGCCTGCGGCTGGGCTTGGGAGGTGCTGGAGGCGAGGGTGCGACTGCGGACCCGGTAGAGCCCGGTGTCGAGGTCGTCGGCCTTCTCCAGGTGGACCTTGATGGGGCCCATGAAGCTGTAGCGCTGCTGCTTGGCGTAGTCGCGGACGAGGCCCGCGAGCTCGTCGCCGAGCTGGCCGGAGTAGGGGCTCAGGCGCTCGTAGTCGCCGGCGCTGAGCTCGACGATGAAGTCGTTCGGGACGACGGTCCGCTCGCGGTTCCAGATGGTGGCGTTGTTGTCGCACTCCCGCTGGAGGGCACCGGCGATCTCCACCGGCTGGACCTCGGACTTGAACACCTTGGCGAAGGTGCCGTTCACCAGACCTTCAAGTCGCTGCTCGAACCGCTTCAGGACTCCCATGGGGCACCTCCTCCGTCGTTGTCGCCCTGTACTGCTTACTGATCGTATCCACGCGTGGCGGATTCGGCTGGTTCCCCATCGGTCCTGTGGCGAGGAGTGTTGGTCCTCACAAGGGATGGTAGGGGCGCTACTGGGACAGTGTCCCGCACCGGGAGCGGAGTGCGGGAGGGGCCCGTCGCGGCGGGTGGGACGGGGGCGGGGAAAGCGATGTGAATCCACCCCTTCCGACGTGCTAATGTTCCGATGTCGCCAGGGGAACGGCCCGCAAGGGAAGAGCCACTGGGACGCTGCTCGGGCGAGTGGCGGAACGGCAGACGCGCTGGCTTCAGGTGCCAGTGTCCTTCGGGACGTGGGGGTTCAAATCCCCCCTCGCCCACTTCGACGAACGGTCGTCACCACGAAAGTGGTGGCGGCCGTTTCGCGTTTCCCGCCGATGAGTCGGCGGTTTGAGTTGGCCGGTTGAGTTGGCGGTTCGAGTTGGCGGGTGATCCAGGCCACATCCGGAACGGTGCGGGCTGCTGACGGAGCGTCGGCTGTCCTACTTTCGTCGCGGCGGGCGCGACGAAAGAGGGCGGCCGGGGGCGGGGGCGGATGTCTAGGGTCGGGCGCGTGGATGTGACGGCGAGGATGCGTGCGGGCCGGGACTGGCTGAAGGGGCCCGAGCCCTGGTCGTGGCGGATGGTGGCGGGCGATCTGGCGCTCGCGACGGTTCTGGCGGTGCTGGGTCTCGGGGTCGAGGAGCTGGACCAGGGTTCCGGGCGGCGGATGCTGGCCAGTGTCGTGCTCGTCGTGGCGCTGACGCTGCTGCGGCGCAGGCTGCCGGCGGCCACGCTCGTGGTGGGCTCGGCGCTGACCGCGTTCTTCCCCGGGGCGTTGTTCGTGACGGGCCTGCTCGGCTGGTCGGCGGGGCGGCGGATCGTGGGCGTGGGCCGGGCGCTCGCCGCGTTCATCGTGGCGTTCGTCGCGGCGGTCGGCCTCGGCGTGGTCAGCGAGTGGTCGCAGATGCGGCCGCTGCTGGTGATCGTGTTCACCACGCTCCTGTTCCTTGTGACGACCGTCATGCCGGGTCTGGCCAGCCGGTACTGGTCGCAGCGCCGGACGCTGCTGCGCGCGCTCCAGGAGCGCAACGCCCAGCTGATGCGGGAGCGGGCGATGGTCGCCGGGCAGGCCAGGCTGCGGGAGCGGCAGCGGATCGCCCAGGACATGCACGACAGCCTGGGCCACCAGCTGGCGCTGATCTCGGTGCACACCGGGGCGCTGGAGGTGGACCCGAAGCTCACCGACCGCCAGCGGGAGGCGGTGGGCGTGCTGCGGAACGCGTCGGTGGCGGCGATGCACGAGCTGCGCGAGGTCGTCGGGATCCTGCGGGACGGGGTGGAGGCGCCGGTCCCGGTGGAGGAGGCGGCGCAGCCCGCGGCGCGCGGGGTGGCCGGGATCGCGGGGGTCGTGGAGGCGGCGCGGGGCGCGGGGACCGACGTACGGCTGACCACGGCGGGGCAGCCTCGGCCGCTGGCCGCCGCGTGCGATCACGCGGCGTACCGGATCGTGCAGGAGGCGCTGACGAACGCGTACAAGCACGCCCCGGGTGCGCCGATCGCGGTGGAGCTGAGGTACGAGGACGATTCGCTGGTGGTGGAGATCGCCAACGGGCCGGCGGCCGGGACGGGTGCGGGCGAGGTGGTGTCCGGCGGGCAGGGGCTGACGGGGCTGCGCGAACGGGCCCGGCTGGTCGGCGGGATGGTGCACGCGGGCACGACCGAGGACGGCGGTTTCCGGGTGGCCGGGGTGCTGCCCTACGGCGCGGAACCGGCCGGGGTGGTGGACGCGGCCGACGACTTCGGGCAGCAGCTGCAGGCGCACATGCTGGACGGGGTGCCGCCGATGGACTGGGCGGCTGTGAACCGTGAGCTGACGGTGCCCACGCGCAGCAGGACCGGTGGTGTCGCGATGGGCTGCGGGATCGCGTTCGCGGCGGCGGTGGTGCTGGTGATCGTGCTCGTGGTCGGTGTGGTGCTGCTGATGGGCTCCGTGAACGACGCGATGATCGACGAGGCCGAGTACGACTCCGTACAGGTGGGTGCCTCGGAGCAGGAGGTCCGTGACCGGCTGCCGAGCGGGGACTCCATCCTGACGTCGGGGCTGGACCGGAAGGGGCCCGCGAGGCCGGCGGGCACGGAGTGTCTGGCGCTGCTGGCGACGGACCAGCCGCCGGAGCTGGGGACGGACATGGTTTTCCGGTTCTGCTTCAAGGACGGCAAGCTCGTGGAAAAGCAGGCGTACGAGGTCAAGCAGTAGGAGCGCGGGTGACAGCCAAGGTGATCCGAGTGGTGATCGCTGACGATGAGCCGCTGATCCGGGCCGGGATCAGGATGATCCTGACCTCGGCGCCGGACATCGAGGTCGTCGCGGAGGCGGCGAACGGCCGGGAGGCGGTGGAGCTGGCGCGGGCGCACAAGCCGGACGTGATGCTGCTGGACATCCAGATGCCGGTGATGGACGGGCTGACCGCGCTGGGTGAGCTGGGGCGGGCGGCGCCGGAGGTGCGGGCGCTGATCCTGACCACCTTCGGGGAGAAGGAGAACGTGCTGCGGGCGTTGGGCGAGGGCGGTGCGGGGTTCCTGCTGAAGGACTCGGCGCCGGGCGAGCTGATCGGCGCGGTGCGGGCGGCCGCGGCCGGTGACGCCTACCTGTCGCCCGCCGCGACCCGGCACGTGGTGGACCAGCTGGCGTCGGGGCGGGCCGCGGGGCGCGGCGAGGCGGCCCGGCGACGGGTGGCCGAGCTGAGCGAGCGGGAGCGCGGGGTGCTGGCGCTGCTGGGCGAGGGGCTGTCGAACGCGGACGCGGGCCGGCGGCTGCACATGAGCGAGGCGACGGTGAAGACGTACGTGAGCCGGATCCTGTCGAAGCTGGGGTGCGAGAACCGGGTACAGGCGGCCCTGCTGGCCAGGGACGCCGGGCTGTAGATACCGTCAGCCCGAATTGATGATGTTGGCCGGACGGGCCGGGACGGGCCGGGACAGTCCGACGGGTACGGGTGGGGGCGGCGCGCATGGTGGCGGTACCGGAGCAGCGGGTGGCGGAGCCGGTCGGGACGACGGACGGGACCAGGGGCGGGACCAGGGGCGGCGGGAGGATACCGGCCGTCGAGGGGTTCGCTCCCCGGATCGTGGCCGGATCGCCCCGGGCGGCGGGCAAGGCGCTGCGGGCCCGCGTACCGCGCGCGGCGCACGCGTTCTTCGAGGCACCGGCCGGCAGGCCGGACGCCGTGCGGGCGGTGGAGGAGTCCAACGTCGGACGGGTCCCCGAGCTGGCGCCGATCCGGGTGGGCCGGATGGCCGCGAACCCGTTCGCGTTCCTGCGCGGGTCGGCCGGGCTGATGGCGCACGACCTGTCCGGCGGTCCGGTGACCGGGGTGGGCGCGCAGATCTGCGGTGACGCCCACGCGGCGAACTTCGGCCTGTACGGCGACGCGCGCGGCCGGCTCGTCATCGACCTGAACGACTTCGACGAGACCGTGTTCGGTCCGTGGGAGTGGGACGTGAAGCGGCTGGCGACCTCGCTGGTGCTGGCCGGGCGGGTGGCCGGTGCGGACGAGGACACCTGCCGGGCGGCGGCGCTGGACGCGGTGGGCGCGTACCGGCGGACCATGCGGCTGCTGGCGAAGCTGCCGGCCCTGGACGCGTGGAACGCCATCGCGGACGAGGAGCTGGTCTCGCACACCGACGCCCGGGATCTGCTGGGCACGCTGGAGCGGGTCTCGGAGAAGGCCCGCAACAACACCTCCGCCCGGTTCGCAGCCAAGTCGACGGAGTCCGGGGCGGACGGCGTGCGCCGCTTCGTCGACGCCCTCCCGGTGCTGCGCCGCGTCGGGGACGGCGAGGCGGCGGCCGTGGCGGCCTCGCTGGGCCCGTACCTGAAGACCCTCCAGGGGGACCGGCTGCCGCTGCTGGCCCGGTACGCGATCCACGACGTGGCTTTCCGGGTGGTGGGGACCGGGAGCGTCGGCACCCGCTCGTACGTGGTGCTGCTGCTGGACCACCGGGGCGAGCCGCTGGTGCTCCAGGTGAAGGAGGCGCGGCCCTCGGTGCTGCTGCCGCACCTGCCGGCGCTGGGCTTCGAGTCCGCGCCGGAGGACCACGAGGGGCGGCGGGTGGTGGCCGGCCAGAAGCGGATGCAGGTGGTGTCGGACATCCTGCTGGGCTGGACCACGGTGGAGGGGCGGCCGTACCAGGTCCGCCAGTTCCGCAACCGCAAGGGCAGCGTGGACCCGGCGGCGCTGACCCCGGACCAGATCGACGACTACGGGCGGATGACCGGTGCGCTGCTGGCCCGGGCGCACGCGCACAGCGCCGATCCGCGGGTGCTGGCCGGGTACTGCGGCAAGAACGACGAGCTGGACGAGGCGATGGCCACCTTCGCCGTGGCCTACGCCGACCGGAGCGAGGCCGACCACGCGGATCTGGTGGCGGCGGTCCGAGCCGGGCGGATCGCGGCGGAGGCCGGGGTCTGAGGCCGGGCCTGAGGCCGGGCCTGGGCCGGGCCTGGGCCGGGCCTGAGGGCGGGGTCCGGACCGGGCCTGAGGGCGGGGTCTGGACCGGCCTCGGACTCGGCCGGGTGGGTCACGGTCCCGGGTCGATGTTTCACGTGAAACTTCGGCCCGGGCGGACCGGCCTTAGGCTGGCCGGGTGAGCGAGCAGCAGACTGAACAGACAGTCCCCGGCGATTCCGGCGAAGAGCGTCCCGAGGCGCGCCTGGAGCGGGCCGTGCGGGCCGCCGAGCAGGCGCTGATCGAGTTCGAGATCGCGGTGGAGACCTTCCGGGTGGAGGTGGAGAACTTCTCCCGGCTGCACCACCAGAAGCTCGGCCCGATGTACTCGCGGCTCGACGAGCTGGACGCGCTGATCGCGGAGGCGAAGGCGGCCCGGACCGGCGATCCCGAGGACCTGCGGCGGGCCCGCGAGGCGCGCTCGCTGGTGATGCCGATGCCGGGCGTGGAGGAGCTGTTCCACGACTGGCTCGACTCGGACGGGATCTCCGACGACGCGGCCGCGATGCTCACCGAGCGGTCGGTACGGCCGCCGGAGCGGGTGCGCCCGACGGAGGAGGTACGCCGGCTCTACCGCGACCTGGTCCGCCAGGCGCACCCGGATCTCGCCCAGGACGAGGCCGAGCGGACCCGGCGCGACGCGTTCATCGCGCGGGTCAACGCGGCGTACGGGCGGGGCGACGAGCGGTTGCTGCGCGAGCTGGCGCAGGAGTGGGCGACCGGGCCGGCGGCGGAGACGGCGGGTCCGAGCGAGAGCGAGGAGCTGTACGCCCGGCTGGAGTGGCTGTCGCGGCGCAAGGAGCTGCTGGCGCTGGTGGCCAAGGAGCTGGAGGACAGCGCGATCGGGTCGATGCTGCGGATGGCGCCGGATGATCCGGACCGGCTGCTGGAGGAGATCGCGGAGCAGTTGCTGGCGCGGGTTTCCGAGCGGGAGGCGGAGCTGGCCGCCGTGTCCTGACGGGGTCGGGTGGGGCCCCGGGCTGCGCCCGGGCTTCTGGGGCTCCGCCCCGGGCCCCGCGCCTCAAACGCCGGCGGGGCTGGATTTGTGGGACCTCGGATAGGTTGGAGGTCAGATCTGTGATGAGAGAAGGCGACGTATGAACTTCGGACCGCTTCCCTCGGTGGACGCCGACGCGGTGCCCTCCGGAGGGTTTGTGCTGGACGTCCGTGAGGACGACGAATGGGCGGCCGGCCATGTGGACGGGGCGCTGCACATCCCGATGAGCGACTTCGTCTCCCGCTTCGGCGAGCTGACGGAGGCCATCGAGGACGGCCGCCGGGTCCACGTGATGTGCCGGGTGGGCGGGCGCTCCGCGCAGGTCACCCAGTACCTCGTGCGCCAGGAGATCGACGCCGTCAACATCGACGGCGGGATGCAGGCCTGGGAGCGTGCCGGGCGCCCGATGGTGGCGGACGGCGGGAACCCGGCCTTCGTGCTCTGAGGGTTCTTGGGGAAGTGGGGCCTCACCCGAGGGGGTGGGCCGCCAGCAGGTCGCCCAGTGCCTCCTCGTGTGCCGCGGCCGGGCCGAGCTGGAGCTCCAGCTGTTTGGCCCAGGCGTGGTAGCGGTGCAGCGGGTACTCGGTGTCGGCGCCGAAGCCGCCGTGCAGGTGCTGCGCGGTCTGTACGACCCGGCGTACGCCCTCCGAGGCCCAGATCTTGGCGACGGCGACATCACCCGCGCTCGGCAGCGGGCCCCCGGCCCCGCCGGTCGCGGCGTCCAGCCGCCAGGCGGCCTGCCACAGGGTGGCCTCCATGGCGCGCAGGTCGATGTAGCGGTCGGCGGCCTGGACCGCGACGGCCTGGAAGGTGGCCACCGGGAAGCCGAACTGCTCGCGCTTGCCGGTGTATTGGCTGGTCATGGCCAGGACACGGGTGCCGAGCCCCAGTGCGAGGGCGCAGGTCCCGGTGGCGAGGAGCTGGCGGAGCCGGTCCCAGGCGCCGGGGGTCTCGATGAGGTGCGTGGCGGGCACCCGTACGCCGTCCAGGGCGAGTTCGGCGAGCCGCTCGCCGGTGGTGGAGTACTGGTCGGCGAGTCCCAGCCCCTCGGCATCGCGCGGGATCAGCGCGAGGACGGCCTCTCCTTCGCCGGTGTGGGCGGGTACGGCGATCCAGTCGGCGCTGTGCGCCCAGGGCACGGAGGTCTGCATCCCGTCCAGGGTCCACCCGGTGCCGTCGCGGCGGGCGATGACGGCGAGTTCGGCCGGGTCGTGGCCGGTGCGGCCGTGGGCGGCGGCGGTGAGGACGAGGGTTCCGCGCCCGGCGTCCGGCAGCAGGGCGGCGGCCAGCTCGGGGCTGCCGTGGGCCTGGACGGCCATGGCGGTGGCGCAGTGCTCCAGCAGCGGCACCCGGGCGAGCACCTTCGCGGCCTCGCGCAGGACGAGGCACAGGGCGATGGCGTCGAGCCCGGCCCCGCCGTGTTCTTCGGCGAGGACCAGGCTCAGCAGATCGGACGTGGCCAGCTTGGCCCACAGGGGCCGGTCGAACTCCTCGGCGACGGCCCCCGGGGTGAGCGCGGGGCTGGGCACGCCGTCGGGCGCGACATCGGCGAACACGGCCTTCGCCGCCTCGACGGCGGCCCGCTGTTCCTCGGTGAAGGTGAAGTCCACTGCCTGTCCTCCCGCGCGCACCGGATCCCGCTCTTGTCTGACGGTGCGTCAAGATAGAACACGCTCTGCGAAAAGCACAGACCCGCTCACCGGTCGAAGTCGATCTCCACTTCCTCCGTCACCGGGTGCGACTGGCAGGCGAGCACGAACCCGGCCTCCGTCTCCTCCGTCTCCAGCGCGAAGTTGCGGTCCATCCGGACCTCGCCCGAGACCAGGAACGCCCGGCAGGTGCCGCACACCCCGCCCTTGCAGGCGTACGGGGCGTCCGCGCGGTTGCGGAGCACGGCGTCCAGCAGGGACTCCCCGTCCCGCACCGGCCAGGTGCCGGAGCGGCCGTCGAGCCGGGCGGTGACCCGCCCGTGGGAGGCGGTGGCCGCGGCGGCCGGGGCCGGCGGCGCGGTGTCCTCGACGTGGAAGATCTCCTCGTGCACGCGGGACCGGACGACGCCGAGCGCGCGCAGGGCCCGCTCCGCGCCCAGCACCAGCCCGTACGGGCCGCACAGGAACCAGCCCGTCACTTCGGCGACCGGCAGCAGCGCGGGCAGCAGGGCCCCCAGCCGGGCCTCGTCGAGGCGCCCGGACGGCAGCCCGGCCTCCTGCTCCTCGCGGGAGAGCACCGTGACGAGCTGGAAGCGGTCCGGGTAGCGGTCCTTGAGGTCGGCGACCTCCTCCAGGAACATCGTCGAGGCGGCCGTACGGTCGCTGCGCACCAGGCAGAACCGGGCCTCGGGGCGGGCCCGCAGCAGGGTGGCGGCGATGGACAGCACCGGGGTGATCCCGCTGCCGCCGACGATCGCCGCGTAGTGCCCGGTGGCGGGGGCGGCGGCCGGCTCCAGCACGAACCGCCCGGCCGGGACCATCACGTCCAGGACGTCCCCGACGGCGATCTCCTTGTGCGCGAACGTGGAGAACTCGCCGCCCTCCACCAGCCGTACTCCGACCCGCAGCTGGGCCGGGCCCGTGCCGTCGGGGTCCGGGGCGGGCGAGCAGATCGAGTAGGTACGGCGGATCTCCTCGCCCCCCGGGGCGATCCGGCGCAGGGTGAGGTGCTGGCCGGGCGCGTGCAGGTACTCGGCGCGCAGCTCCTCGGGCACGTCCAGGGTCAGGGCCACCGAGTCGTCGGTGAGCCGGTCGACCGCCGTCACGGTGAGCGCGTGGAACGCGCCGTGGCGTACGGGGCGCGGGGTGACCAGCGCGGCTGACGGTGTGGACGGCGAGGGCGCGGCCATCTACAGCTCCTTGAAGTGGTCGAACGGTTCGCGGCAGGCGACGCAGCGGCGCAGCGCCTTGCAGGCGGTGGAGGAGAACCGGCTGAGCAGCTCGGTGTCGGTCGATCCGCAGTGGGGGCAGCGGACCGACAGCGTCAGCGGGACCGGTCCGCCGGCCGCGTGCGGGCGCGGCGGGGCGATGCCGAACTCGGCGAGCTTGCGTCGGCCTTCGGCGCTGATGTCGTCGGTGGACCAGGCGGGGGAGAGCACGGTGGTGACCCGCACCTCGGGTATGCCGTGCTCGGTCAGCGCCCGCTCGATGTCGGCGGACATGGCCTCGATGGCCGGACAGCCGGTGTAGGTGGGGGTGAGGGTGACCTCGGCGTGCCCGTCCTCGAACATCCGCACCCCGCGCATGACGCCGAGCTCGGCGAGGGTGAGCACGGGCAGCTCGGGGTCGGGGACGGAGCCCGCGATCCGGGCCAGCTCCGCCTCCAGGCGGGTCATGTCGGTGCCGGCGGTCACCATGACGCCCCCGGATGGCTTCGGTGCAGGTGCTGCATCTCGGCGAGCAGCCGCCCGAACGGCTCGGTGTGCAGACCCTGGCGCCCGGCTCCGGCCGCCCAGGCCCCGGTGCGGGGCCCCTCGGGCAGCGCGAGCCCGGCCCGCTCCAGTACGCCGGTCAGCGCGGCCAGCCAGCGCCGCTCCAGTGCGGCCCAGTCCACCTCGACCCCGTCCACGGGCTGGAACATCTCGCCCGTGAACTTCCACAGCCCGTCGAGGGCGGTGCGCATCCGGCGCCGGCTCTCCTCGGTGCCGTCGCCGAGACGCAGGGTCCACTGCTCGGCGTGGTCGCGGTGGTACGCGGTCTCCTTGACGGCCTTGGCCGCGAGGGGCCCGAACGGGCCGTCCCCGGCGGCGAGTTCCGCGTAGAGCTCGTGCTGGTAGAAGGAGAAGTACAGCTGTCGGGCGATGGTGTGCGCGAAATCGCCGTTCGGCTGCTCGACCAGCTGGAGGTTGCGGAAGGAGCGCTCCTCGCGGAGGAACGCCAGCTCGTCCTCGTCGCCCGCCATGGAGAGCAGGACGCGGGCCTGGCCGAGCAGGTCGAGCGCGATGTTGGCGAGGGCGACCTCCTCCTCCAGGACGGGCGCGTGACCGGCCCACTCGCCGAGGCGGTGGGAGAGGATCAGCGCGTCGTCCCCGAGGGCGAGGGCGGCTGACGTACGGACGACATCGCTGCCGGTGCCGGTGCTGGTCACAGGTGGCGCACCCCCTCGGGGATCTCGTAGAAGGTGGGGTGCCGGTACGGCTTGTCGGCGGACGGAGCGAAGAACGGGTCCCGCTCGTCCGGGGAGGAGGCGGTGATCTCGGTGGAGGGCACGACCCAGATGGAGATGCCCTCGCCGCGCCGGGTGTAGAGGTCGCGGGCGTTGCGCAGGGCCATCTCCGCGTCCGGGGCGTGCAGGCTTCCCGCGTGCGTGTGCGAGAGGCCGCGCCGCGAGCGGACGAACACCTCCCACAGGGGCCAGTTCTGCGTCATACCCGTGCCTCACTTTCGGTACGTACAGGGTTTTCGGTGCGGGCGGCCTTTTCGGCGGCAGCCGTCTTTTCGGCATACGCCGCGGCGGCCTCGCGGACCCAGGCGCCTTCCTCATGGGCGGCGCGCCGCTGGTTGATGCGCTGTTCGTTGCACGGGCCGTTGCCCTTGAGCACGTCCCAGAACTCCGCCCAGTCGATGGCACCGAAGTCGTGGTGCCCGCGCTCCTCGTTCCACTTCAGGTCCGGGTCGGGCAGGGTCAGCCCCAGCGCCTCGGCCTGCGGGACGGCGATGTCCACGAAGCGCTGGCGCAGCTCGTCGTTGGAGTGCCGCTTGATCCGCCAGGCCATCGACTGCGCGGAGTGCGCCGACTCGTCGTCCGGCGGGCCGAACATCATCAGCGAGGGCCACCACCAGCGGTCGACCGCGTCCTGCGCCATCGCGTGCTGGGCCTCCGTGCCCTTGGAGAGGGCCATGAGGAGCTCGAAGCCCTGGCGCTGGTGGAAGGACTCCTCCTTGCAGATCCGGACCATGGCGCGCGCGTACGGGCCGTAGGAGCAGCGGCAGATCGGCACCTGGTTGGTGATCGCCGCGCCGTCCACGAGCCAGCCGATCGCGCCGACGTCGGCCCAGGTCAGGGTGGGGTAGTTGAAGATCGAGGAGTACTTCTGCTTGCCCGAGTGGAGCTTGTCGAGCAGCTCGTCCCGGCTGGTGCCGAGGGTTTCGGCGGCGCTGTACAGGTACAGGCCGTGGCCGGCCTCGTCCTGGACCTTGGCCATCAGGATCGCCTTGCGGCGCAGCGAGGGCGCGCGGGTGATCCAGTTGGCCTCGGGCTGCATGCCGATGATCTCGGAATGGGCGTGCTGGGCCATCTGGCGGACCAGCGAGGCCCGGTACTGCTCGGGCATCCAGTCGCGCGGTTCCACGCGCTCATCGGCCGCCACGGCGGCGTCGAAGGCCGCGGCGAGCTGCGCGCCGAGGTCGGCGCCGTCTGCCACGGCTGTCCCGGGGGCCATGTTCGGCCCCGTCTCCGGGGTCACTGCCACCATCACGGCCCCCTGTCAGAGTGTGTGTCGCCGGACGGTCGGTCCACCCGACCGACCGATCGTTCGGTTCGTGCTCTTCAATGGTGAGTCGGCGGCCCGTAGGGTGTCAACCTCTGTGGTCAACCCTGTGGATAACGGATGAGCGGGGCGGGATGGACGCGAACGAGCGCGAGCGTGCGGAAGAGGGCCTTCCAGCCGGCGCTCCGCCGTCGCCCCGGGCGCCCGGAATCGCCGGTCTGTCCACCCCGTACCGGGTCGTCACGGCCCTCGCCCTGGGCGTGGTGGCCGTCGCTGCCTGCTGGCACCTGGCACTCGTCTTCCTGCACGTCGCCCCGTCCAACACCCTGAGCAAGCGGTACTCGGCGGCCGTCGACGGCTGGATCTATCCCGAGTTCGAACAGAACTGGAAGCTCTTCGCGCCCAACCCGCTCCAGCAGAACATCGCGGTCGAGGCACGCGCGCAGGTACGGACGGACGCCGGCGAGCTGGTCACCTCCGACTGGCGGGACCTGTCCGCCGAGGACGCGGCCGCCATCCGGCACAGCCTGCTGCCGAGCCACACGGAGCAGAACGAGCTCCGCAGGGCCTGGGACTTCTACGCCGGCTCCCACGACGATGACAACAAGCCGGGCGGCGAGCGTGGCGAGCTCTCGGAGCGGTACCTGCTGAGGATCGCGGTGAACAGGCTGGCTCCGGCCCACCGGGACGGCCGGATCGTACGGATCCAGCTGCGCTCGGCGACGAGGGCGGTGGCCGCGCCGGAGTGGTCGACGGAGCGGACCGACACGCAGACCTACTACCGGGAGCTGCCGTGGTGGACGGTGTGAGCGCGGTCGGGCGGGTGCGGGCGGCCGCCGGGCGGGGGCTGGCGAAGGTCAGCGGGCAGGCGCTGGGCCCGTACCAGAGCGCGGTGGTCCGCATAGGTTTCGCCGCGACCTGGCTGTTCTTCCTGCTGCGGGAGTTCCCGCACCGCCGCGAGCTGTACGGGCCCGACGGGCCGTGGAGCTGGGAGCTGGCGGAGCGGCTGACGGCCTCGAACGAGGCGTTCACGGTGCTGATGTGGTCGGACTCCACGCTGTGGTTCGAGACCGTCTACGCCGTGTCCGTGGCGGCGAGCGTGCTGCTGATGCTGGGCTGGCGGACGCGGGCGATGTCCGTGGTGTTCATGGTCGGGGTGCTGTCGCTGCAGAACCGCAGTGTGTTCATGGGGGACGGCGGGGACAACGTCATCCACCTGATGGCGATCTACCTGGTGCTGACGCGGTGCGGGCAGGTGTGGTCGCTGGACGCGCGGCGGGCGCGGGCGTCCGGGCCGGCGGCTACGTCGGCGGGGGCGGCGGGGCCGGTGCTGTGGGGTGTGCTGGGCGCGGTGTGCGCGTACGGGGCGGTGGCCGGGCGGTTCACGACCGGGTGGCTGGTGGCCTTCGCGGCGGGGTGGGTGGTGCTGGGGCTGTGGTGGGCGGTCGACCGGTTCGAACCGGAGGGTGAGGGGCGGGCGGTACTCGACGTCCTGGCGAACCTGCTGCACAACGCGGGGATGCTGGTGATCATGGCGGAGGTGTGCCTGATCTACGCGACGGCGGGGTGGTACAAGATCCAGGGGTCGCGGTGGCAGGACGGGACCGCGCTGTACTACCCGCTGAAGCTGGACTACTTCGCCCCGTGGCCGGGGCTGTCGGGCGTGCTGGTGGGCAGCGGGGTGGTGGTGATGCTGCTGTCGTACGGGACAGTCGCGGTGCAGGTGGCGTTTCCGTTCACGCTGTTCAACCGGCGGCTCAAGAACGTGCTGCTGGCGGTGATGATGCTGGAGCACGCGGGGATCGCGGTGTTGTTGGGGTTGCCGTTCTTTTCGATGGCGATGATCGCCGCCGATGCGGTGTTTTTGCCGACCGGGTTTTTGGTGTGGGCCGGTGCCGTGGTGGTGGGGCGGAGGCGGGTCGTGGCGCCGGGCGCGCCGGTGGCTGGTCCGGTGGCCGGTTCTCCGGAGCCCAGCCCCGCCGCTGCTCCGCGCTGACCAGTCGCGGGCCGGCTCCCCTGCGGGGGGCCTCTCCCCGCCCCGCCCTTCCTCCGTTCCCCGGGGCGCCGCCCCGGACCCCGCGCCTCAAGCGCCGGCGGGGCTGGAGATGCGGGCTCCGCCCGGGACCCGCGCCTCAAGCGCCGGCGGGGCTGGAGATGCGGGCGCCGCCCGGGACCCGCGCCTCAAACGCCGGCGGGGCTGGAGATGCGGGCGCCGGCGGGCTGGAGAGGTGAATGCCGGGGGGCTGGAGATGCGGGCTCCGCCTCGGAGCCGCGCCTCAAGTGACGGCGGGGCTGAAAAGGCGGGCGGGGGCGGGGCTAGGGTCGCGGTATGAGTGAGTACCAGGGGGTTCAGGAGAACGCGCGGCGGTGGCGGGAGGCTGTTGGGCGGGGGGATCTCGTGCTGCTCGACGGGTTTCACGCGCTGAAGCACGCGCTGCGGTTCGGGGCCGACGTGCGGGCGGTCATCGCCGATGACCCCGATGCCGTACGGGCGCTCGCCGCCGAGCTGGCGCCGGATGTGGAGGGGGACGTGGCGCGGCTGGTCGGCAAGGCGGAGCTGCGCGCGCTGCTGGCCCGGGTGCATCCCACCGGGGTCGCGGCCCTCGCGGTACGGCCCGACCGGGCCGAGGGGCGGGCCCGGCTGGACCGGCGGCCCCGGACCGCGCCCGTCGTCGTGCTCGACAACCCCCGCAACCTCGGCAATGTCGGCGCCGTCGTCCGGCTCGCCGCCGGCTTCGGCGCGACCGGCGTGGTGACCCGCGGCGACCTCGACCCCTGGCACCCGAACGTGGTCCGGGCCGGGGCCGGGCTGCACTACGCCACCACCGTGGACCGGGTGGAGATCGACACCCTCCCCGCCGGGCCGCTGTACGCGCTCGACCCGGAGGGTGAGGACATCCGCGCCCTCACCCTCCCGGACGACGCCCTGCTCGCCTTCGGCTCGGAACGCCACGGCATCTCGCCCGAGCTGCGCGCCCGCGCCGATCACCTGGTGTCCCTGCCGATGCGGCCACAGGTCTCCAGCTACAACCTGGCGACGAGCGTCGCGATGGCGCTGTTCCACTGGGGTGGGCCCCACCAGGACTGACTAGGCCTGGCGGCGGACCTCCACCACGCGGAAGCGGTTCGAGACGAACGCGCCGTCGCACAGTGCCGCGTTCGCCGCCGGGTTGCCGCCCGAGCCGTGGAAGTCCGAGAAGGCCGCGGTCTGGTTGACGTAGACCCCGCCGGTCAGGTTCAGCGACAGCTGCGCCGACTCCTCCAGGCAGACCTCCTCGATCGCCCGCTCGGTGTCCGGGGAGGTGGTGTAGGCGCCTACCGTCATCGCGCCCTTGTCGCGGACCGTGCGGCGCAGGAGGTCCAACGCGTCCGCCGTGGAGTCCACGGCCACCGCGAAGGAGACCGGGCCGAAGCACTCCGAGAGGTACGGCGCCTCCGGGTCCGGCTTGGCGGCGTCCAGCTTGACCAGCACCGGAGTGCGGACGACCGCGTCGGGGAATTCGGGGTTGACCACTTCGCGGGACGGGAGCGCGACCTCGCCCAGACCGGCCGCGGCCTCCAGGCGGGCCTTCACGGCCGGGTTGACCAGCGCGCCGAGCAGGGCGTTGGCCCGGGCGTCATCGCCCAGCAGGCCCCCGACCGAGGCGGCGAGATCGGAGACGACCTCGTCGTACGTCTTGTGGCCGGCGTCCGTCTCGATGCCGTCGCGCGGGATCAGCAGGTTCTGCGGGGTGGTGCACATCTGGCCGCTGTACAGGGACAGCGAGAAGGCCAGGTTGGAGAGCATGCCCTTGTAGTTGCCCGTGGAGTCGATGACGACGGTGTTGACGCCGGCCTTCTCCGTGTACACCTGCGCCTGGCGGGCGTTGGTCTCCAGCCAGTCGCCGAACTCCGTGGACCCGGTGTAGTCGATCAGCTTGATCTCGGGGCGGACCGCGAGGGTCTTGGCGATGCCCTCGCCCGCCCGCTCCACGGCCAGCGCGACCAGGTTCGGGTCGAAGCCCGCCTCGGCGAGGACCTCGCGCGCCACCCGCACGGTCAGCGCGAGCGGGAGTACGGCGCGCGGGTGGGGCTTGACCAGCACCGCGTTGCCCGTGGCCAGGGAGGCGAACAGGCCGGGGTAGCCGTTCCACGTCGGGAAGGTGTTGCAGCCGATCATCAGCGAGATGCCGCGCGGGACCGCCGTGAAGCTCTTGCCCAGCTCCAGCGGCTCCTTCTTGCCCTGCGGCTTGGACCAGTCGGCCTGGCCCGGGACCCGGGTCTGCTCCTCGTACGCGTAGGCCACGGCCTCCAGGCCGCGGTCCTGCGCGTGGGGGCCGCCCGCCTGGAACGCCATCATGAACGCCTGGCCGCTGGTGTGCATGACCGCGTGCGCGAACTCGTGGGTGCGGGCGGAGATGCGGGCCAGGATTTCGATGCAGACCAGGGCGCGCGCCTCGGGCCCGGCGTCGCGCCAGGAGGCCATGCCCGCCTTCATCGCGGGCAGCAGTACGTCCGGGTCCACGTGCGGGTACTCGATGCCCAGCTCCGGGCCGAACGGGGACACCTCGGCGCCGGCCCAGCCGTCGGTGCCGGGCTGCCCGAGGTCGAACCGGGTGCCGCGCAACGCCTCGAAGGCGGCGAGGCCGTCGGCCGGGGCGGTCTCCCCGTAGGCCTTGGGGTGCTCGGGGTGCGGGGACCAGTAGGCGCGGCTGCGCAGGGCGGCCAGGGCCTGGTCCAGGGTGGGCCGGTGCTTGGCGGACAGCTGGGGGACGGTGAGCGCGGCGGCCATCAGGGACCAACTCCTCGTTGAGCCGGGCAAGATCAGGCTGGTTCGCAGACTGAGATCAGGCAGGGGCGGGTGAAGAAGAGCAGACTGGAGTTAGAGTAACCGAACGATCGGTCGGGACAAGAGGGCCCGGCAGACCTGTGGATAAGTCGGTGCGGGAGGATCGGGTCATGACAGCAATCGAGCGGTCCCGCACAGTGGCGGTCATCGGCGCCGGCACCATGGGGCAGGGCATCGCCCAGGTCGCCCTCCTCGCAGGTCACCGCGTGCTGATCTACGACATCAGCCCCGCTCTCGCCGCCGACGGCGTCGGCCTCGTACGGGACCGGGTCGAGCGGATGGCCGCCAAGGGGCGCCTCGACCGCGCCGAGGCGGAGGACGCGATCGGCCGGATCGACTCGGCCGGGGAGCTGGAGGACCTCGCGGACGCCGCCCTCGTCATCGAGGCCGTCGTCGAGGACGCCACTGTCAAGCGCGCGCTCTTCGCCGCACTCGAAGAGGTGGTTTCGCCGGACGCGCTCCTGGCCACCAACACCTCCTCCCTCTCCGTCACCGAGCTCGCCGCCGGTCTCGCGCACCCCGGCCGCTTCCTCGGCCTGCACTTCTTCAACCCGGCCCCGCTGCTCCCGCTGGTCGAGGTGGTCAGCGGGTTCGCGACCGACCGGGCCGCCGCCGACCGCGCGTACGGCACCGTCCTCGGCTGGGGGAAGACGCCCGTCCGCTGCGCCGACACCCCCGGCTTCATCGTCAACCGGATCGCCCGCCCCTTCTACGCCGAGGCCTTCTCGGTGTACGAGGAGCAGGGCGCCGACCCGGCCACCATCGACGCCGTGCTCCGCGAGAGCGGCGGCTTCAAGATGGGCCCGTTCCAGCTGACCGACCTGATCGGGCAGGACGTGAACGAGGCGGTCACCCGCTCCGTCTGGGACTCGTTCTTCCGGAGCCCGAAGTTCACGCCGTCCCTCGCGCAGCGCCGGCTGGTCCAGTCGGGCCGGCTCGGCCGCAAGTCGGGGCACGGCTGGTTCCCGTACGGCCCGGACGCGCGGGTGCCCGGCCCGCACACCGCGGGTCCCGAGGACGCCCCGGCCAAGGTCACCGTCGTCGGCGACCTCGGTCCGGCCGCGGGCCTGGTCGAGCTCCTGGAGGAGGCCGGGATCGCCGTGACGGCCACCGAGCACGGCGGCCCGTACATCCAGCTGCCCGGGGAGGGCCAGCTCGTCCTCGCCGACGGCAAGACCTCGATCGAGTTCGCGGACGTCGTCTACTTCGACCTCGCGCTCGACTACCGCGGTGCCACCCGCATCGCGCTCTCGGCCAGTGAGGACACCAGCGAGCGGACCCTCTCCGAGGCCGTCGGGCTCTTCCAGAAGCTCGGCAAGAACGTCTCGGTCATCGGAGACGTCCCCGGCATGATCGTCGCCCGGACGGTCGCGATGCTGATCGACCTCACCGCCGACGCCGTCGCGCGCGGGGTGGCGTCCGCAGAGGACATCGACACCGCGATGCGGCTCGGCGTCAACTACCCGCTGGGGCCGGCCGAATGGCACGACCGGCTCGGCCGCGACTGGGCGTACGACCTGCTGCACCACCTGGACGAGCGCTGCCCGGGCGGCCGTTACGCGCCCTCGCTGGCGCTGTTCAAGCTGGGTTACGCGGCCGGGGACGACGAGGGGGACGAAACGGAATGACCACCGCCAGGCGGGACACGTACACCCCGGAGACGCTGCTGACCGTAGCGGTCCAGGTCTTCAACGAGCGCGGCTACGACGGCACGTCGATGGAGCACCTCTCCAAGGCCGCGGGCATCTCCAAGTCCTCGATCTACCACCACGTGGCGGGCAAGGAGGAGCTGCTGCGGCGCGCGGTCAGCCGGGCGCTGGACGGGCTCTTCGCCGTCCTGGAGGAGCCGGGCGCGATACGCGGCCGGCCGGTCGAGCGGGTCGAGTACGTCACCCGGCGCACGGTCGAGGTACTGCTCACCGAGCTGCCGTACGTCACGCTGCTGCTGCGGGTGCGCGGCAACACCCGTACCGAGCGCTGGGCGCTGGAGCGGCGCCGCGAGTTCGACCACCAGGTGGCGGACCTCCTGAAGGCCGCCGCCGCCGACGGGGACCTGCGGGCGGACGTGGACATCCGGCTCGCCACGCGACTGCTGTTCGGCATGGTGAACTCGCTGGTCGAGTGGTACCGGCCGCACCCCGGCGCGGATCACGACGCGGATCACGGCCAGCTCGCGGACGCGGTGGTCCACATGGCGTTCGACGGGCTGCGCACCGCGCCGTAGCCTCCTTCCCCCTGGAGCCCCTGCCCGGAGCCCCTGCCCTGGGGCCCGTCCCGCCCCCCGGACGGCCTACTGCTCCTCCGCGATCGGTGGGGCGCCGCCCGGGCCCGGGGCCAGGAGATCCGTTTCCTCGAACACCAGCAGCGTGCGCGTGGACAGCACCTCCGGAATGGCCTGGAGGCGGGTCAGGACCAGCTCCCGCAAGGTCCGGTTGTCCGGGGTGTGCACCAGCAGGAGGACATCGAAGTCCCCGCTGACCAGCGCGATGTGGGCCGCGCCCGGAAGCTCGCGGAGCTTTTCCCGGACCGTCCGCCAGGAGTTCTGGACGATCTTCAGCGTGATGTACGCCGATGCGCCCTGACCTGCTCTTTCGTGGTTGACCCGGGCCGTGAAGCCCCGGATGACCCCGTCGTCGATCAGCCGGTTGATCCGGGCGTAGGCGTTCGCCCGCGACACGTGCACCTGCTCCGCCACCGACCGTATCGACGCACGGCCGTCCGCCTGGAGCAGGCGCATGATCGACCGGTCGATCGGGTCGAGCGGCCGGGCCGGTGCGGATCCCGCCGCGGCCATTTGTTCATCCGGCATTGCCCACTGCCTCCCTCTCCTGGACGTCCTGCATCCATCCCACGGTCCCGGCGCCACTTTGTCCACAGCCTGGAGCCGCCTGTAGCCAAATTGCGTAAACAACCGAACAATCGGTTGGTGAGGGGCCTCACACCCGAGGTGCTCCCCTGCCCGCTTCCCATGAGGAGGTGTACGCCGCCATGACGGTCCAAGAGCTGCCTGGTGCCGGTGCGTCCCACCGATCGACCCCGCCGCCCGCCTGGAGGCCCCGTATGGATGCCGCCCCGCTGCTCCCGGACCCCGAGCCGTACCGGGTGCTGGGCACGGCGGCGGCCGACAAGCTCGACCCGGAGCTGATGCGCCGGTGCTACGCCGAGCTGGTCCGCGGCCGCCGCTACAACGCCCAGGCCACCGCGCTGACCCGGCAGGGCCGCCTCGCCGTGTACCCCTCGACGGTCGGGCAGGAGGCCTGCGAGATCGCGGCCGCGCTGGTCCTGGAGGACCAGGACTGGCTCTTCCCGTCCTACCGCGACACCCTCGCGGCCGTGGCGCGCGGGCTGGACCCCGTACAGGCCCTGACGCTGCTGCGCGGCGACTGGCACACCGGGTACGACCCGCGGGAGCACCGGATAGCCCCGCTGTCCACCCCGCTCGCCACCCAGCTGCCGCACGCGGTGGGACTGGCGCACGCGGCCCGGCTGCGCGGGGACGACGTGGTCGCCCTGGCCATGGTCGGCGACGGCGGCACCAGCGAGGGCGACTTCCACGAGGCGCTGAACTTCGCGGCCGTCTGGCAGGCCCCCGTGGTCTTCCTCGTCCAGAACAACGGCTTCGCGATCTCCGTCCCGCTCGCCAAGCAGACCGCCGCCCCGACGCTGGCCCACAAGGCCGTCGGGTACGGGATGCCGGGCCGGCTGGTCGACGGGAACGACGTGGCCGCCATGCACGAGGTGCTGTCCGAGGCGGTCCAGCGGGCCCGCTCGGGCGGCGGTCCGACCCTGATCGAGGCGATCACGTACCGCGTCGAGGCCCACACCAACGCCGACGACGCGACCCGCTACCGCGGTGACGCCGAGGTCGAGGCGTGGAAGGCGCACGACCCGGTGGAGCTGCTGGAGCGCGAGCTCACGACGCGCGGTCTGCTGGACGAGGCGGACATCCGGGCCGCCAAGGACGCGGCCGAGGTGATGGCGGCGTCGCTGCGCGAGCGGATGAACGCCGAACCGGTGCTGAACCCGATGGACCTGTTCGGACACGTCTACGCGGAGCAGACCGGCCGGCTGCGCGAACAGGCGGAGATGCTGCGCGCCGAGCTCGAAGCGGAGGAGCAGTCTTGAGCACGGTGGCGGTGAAGCCGGTCGCCAAGCCGGCGACGATGGCGCAGGCGCTGGGCCGCGCGATGCGTGACGCGATGGCGGAGGACCCGACGGTCCACGTCATGGGCGAGGACGTCGGAACGCTGGGCGGGGTCTTCCGGATCACGGACGGTCTCGCGAAGGAGTTCGGCGACGACCGCTGTACGGACACCCCGCTCGCGGAGGCCGGGATCCTCGGCGCCGCGGTCGGCATGGCCATGTACGGGCTGCGGCCGGTGGTCGAGATGCAGTTCGACGCGTTCGCGTACCCGGCGTTCGAGCAGCTGATCTCGCACGTGGCGAAGATGCGGAACCGGACGCGGGGCGCGATGCCGCTGCCGATCACCATCCGGGTGCCGTACGGCGGCGGGATCGGCGGCGTCGAGCACCACAGCGACTCCTCCGAGGCGTACTACGTGGCCACGCCCGGGCTGCATGTGGTGACCCCCGCGACGGTGGAGGACGCCTACGGGCTGCTCCGCGCGTCGATCGCGAGCGACGACCCGGTGGTGTTCCTGGAGCCGAAGCGGCTCTACTGGTCGAAGGCGGACTGGAACCCGGAAAGCCCCGCCGTCGTGCCGGGGATCGGCAAGGCGCTGGTCCGCCGGGCGGGCACGGGCGCGACGCTGATCACGTACGGGCCCTCGCTGCCGGTGTGCCTGGAGGCGGCCGAGGCGGCGCGCGAGGAGGGCTGGGACCTGGAGGTCGTGGACCTGCGCTCGCTCGTCCCCTTCGACGAGGAGACGGTCGTCCAGTCCGTACGCCGGACCGGGCGCGCGGTGGTGGTCCACGAGGCCGGAGGCTTCGGCGGGCCGGGCGCGGAGATCGCCGCACGCGTGTCGGAGCGGTGCTTCCACCACCTGGAGGCGCCGGTGCTGCGGGTGACGGGCTTCGACATCCCGTATCCGCCGCCGATGCTGGAGAAGCACCATCTGCCCAGTGTGGACCGGATCCTGGACACCGTGGCCCGCCTGCAGTGGGAGAACTGATGCCGCAGGTACTGGAATTCAAGCTGCCGGACCTCGGGGAAGGACTGACCGAGGCCGAGATCGTCCGCTGGCTGGTGGCGGTGGGCGATGTGGTCGAGGTCGACCAGCCGGTCGTCGAGGTCGAGACGGCCAAGGCGATGGTGGAGGTTCCGTGCCCCTACGGCGGTGTGGTCACCGCCCGTTTCGGGGAGGAGGGCACGGAACTTCCCGTCGGCGCCCCGCTGATCACCGTGGCGGTGGGGTCGGCGCCGGGGGCGGGGACGCAGCCGCAGCCGGAAGCGGAGCCGGCGGGGTCGGGGAACGTGCTGGTCGGTTACGGCACGGACCATTCGCGGCCGGCGCGGCGCAAGCGGGTCTCCCGTCCTGCGGCTGCCGCTGTGCCGGTGGCTGCTGCGGCTCCGGTGGCTGCGGCTCCGGTGGCTGCTGCTCCCGCTGCTCCCGTGGCTGGTGCTGCTCCCGTGGCTGCCGCGGCGCCCGTACGGGACGCCGGGCCGGTGCCGGTGATCTCGCCGCTCGTGCGGAAGCTGGCCCGGGACAACGGGGTGGACCTGCGCGCGCTGCACGGGTCGGGCCCCGAGGGGCTGATCCTGCGGGCGGACGTGGAGGCGGCGCTCCGCGCGCCCGTCGCGGCCGTACCGGTCGCGGCGTCCGTGGCCGCGCCGGAGGGTGCGACCCGGATTCCCCTCAAGGGGCTTCGCGGGGCCGTGGCCGAGAAGCTGTCGCGCAGCCGGCGGGAGATCCCGGAAGCCACCTGCTGGGTCGACGCGGACGCCACGGAGCTGATGGCGGCCCGGGCGGCGATGAACGCCGTGGGCGGACCCAAGATCTCGGTACTCGCGCTGCTGGCCCGGATCTGCACGGCCGCGCTCGCCCGCTACCCGGAGCTGAACTCCACGGTGGACCTGGCGGCGAACGAGATCGTCCGGCTCCCGGCGGTGCATCTGGGCTTCGCCGCGCAGACCGAGCGGGGCCTGGTGGTCCCTGTGGTCCGGGACGCGCAGACGCGCAACCCCGAGTCGCTATCCGCCGAGTTCGGACGGCTGACGGAGCTCGCCCGGACCGGCAAGCTGTCCCCGGCCGACCTGACGGGCGGCACGTTCACCCTGAACAACTACGGGGTGTTCGGGGTCGACGGCTCCACGCCGATCATCAACCACCCCGAGGCCGCGATGCTGGGGGTGGGCCGGATCGTCGACAAGCCGTGGGTCCACGAGGGGCAGCTGGCGGTCCGCAAGGTCGTCCAGCTCTCGCTGACCTTCGACCACCGGGTGTGCGACGGCGGCACGGCGGGTGGCTTCCTCCGCTACGTGGCCGACTGCGTCGAATCCCCGGCGGTGCTCCTGCGCAGCCTGTAGCCGTCCGGCGGGGAGCAGGGGCGCTGCGCGGGCTTCTCCCCGCCCCGCCCCTTCCCGAAACCGGGCACCGCCCGGACCCCGCGCCTCAAACGCCGGCGAGGCTGGATCTTTCAGCCTCGCCGGCGTTTGAGGCGCGGGGTCTGGGGCGGAGCCCCAGCAGCAGGCCCGCGGGTCAACGAGGCGGCAGCAGCGGCGGGGTCCACGCCGCATGGCGGCGAGACGGCCCCCGCCGCCCTCAGGTGGTGAGCAGCAGCTTGCCCACGTGCGTGCTCGACTCCATGACCCGGTGCGCCTCGGCCGCCTCCCGCATCGGGAACGAGGCGTGCACGACCGGGCGGACCAGGCCCGCCGACACCAGGGGCCACACGTGCTCGCGTACCGCCGCCACGATGGCGGCCTTCTCGTCCAGCGGCCGGGCCCGCAGCGAGGTCGCGGTGATCGCCGCCCGCTTGGCCAGCAGCGCGGCCAGGTTCAGCTCCCCCTTCACCCCGCCCTGGAGACCGATCACCGCGAGCCGCCCGTTCACGGCCAGCGCGTCCAGGTTCCGCCCGAGGTACTTCGCGCCCATGATGTCCAGGATCACGTCCGCCCCCGCGCCGCCCGTCGCGGCCTTGAGCTCCTCGACGAAGTCCTGCTCGCGGTAGTCGATCAGGATGTCCGCGCCCAGCTCCTCGCAGCGCGCCAGCTTCTCCGGGCCGCCCGCCGTCACGGCGACCTTCGCGCCGACCGCCTTGGCCAGCTGGATCGCCATCGTGCCGATGCCGCTGGACCCGCCGTGCACCAGCACGGTCTCGCCCGGACGCAGGTGCGCGACCATGAACACGTTCGACCAGACCGTGCACACCACCTCGGGCAGCGCGGCCGCCGTCACCAGGTCCACGCCCGCCGGGACCGGCAGCAGCTGGCCCGCCGGGACGGCCACCCGCTCCGCGTACCCGCCGCCGCCCAGCAGCGCGCACACCTCGTCGCCGACCGCCCAGCCGGACACGCCGGGGCCGATCGCGGCGATCCGGCCCGAGCACTCCAGTCCGGGATAACGCGAGGCGCCGGGCGGCGGATCGTAGAACCCCTGCCGCTGAAGGAGGTCGGCGCGGTTCACGGCGCTCGCCACGACCTCGACGACCACCTCGCCCTCGCCCGCCACCGGATCGGGTACCTCGGCCCAGACGAGGGCCTCGGGGCCGCCGGGCTGCTCGATGGTGATTGCATGCATGGCCCGGACGCTACGCGAACAGGGCGCCGCCGGACCACAATCCGCCCGACACTCCCTACGAGGCCGAGCCCGGCGTCCGACGTGGGGCCGTCGGCGGGGTCGTCGGCGGGGCCGCCCGGACGATGGTGATCAGGCGGTCCGTCAGTTCGAGCGGGCTCGCGTGCGGATCGTCGTACGGGAGCAGCCGGTGGCCGCGCAGCACGCTCACCACCAGGTCGCTGGTGTCCCGTACCGACGTGCCGACCTCGTCCTTCCTGACGGGCCGTTCGATCAGGTCGAGGCCGCTGCCCGACTGGATCAGGTCCTCCATCACGGTGCCCGCGCTGGGGCTGAGTACCGACAGGCCCAGCAGCCGGCCCGCCGCGCTCGCGCTCGTGATCACCGCGTCCGCGCCGGACTGCTTCAGCAGGGGCGCGTTCTCCTCCTCGCGGACCGCCGCGACGATCTTCGCGCCCCGGTTGAGCTGCCGCGCCGTCAGTGTCACGAGGACCGCCGTGTCGTCCCGCTGTGTGGCGATGATGATCTGACGGGCCTTCTGGAGCTCGGCGCCGAGCAGGACATCGGAGCGGGTGGCATCGCCCACCACCCCGGTGAGTCCCTCGGAGTTCGCCATGTCGATCACCTTGGTGCTCGGGTCCACGATGACCACCTGCTCCCTGCGGAGGCCGGTGGCCAGCAGGGTCTGCAGGGCCGACCGGCCTTTGGTGCCGAAGCCGATGACGACCGTGTGGTCACGCAAGTTCTTCCTCCAGCGGCTCAGCCGCCACTCGTCACGGGTCCGCTCCGTGAGCACTTCCAGGGTGGTGCCGACCAGGATGATCAGGAACAACACGCGCAGCGGCGTGATCAGCAGGATGTTGATCAGCCGCGCGCTGTCGCTGTACGGGACGATGTCGCCGTAGCCCGTGGTCGAGAGGGTCACGGTCGCGTAGTAGACGCAGTCGAGGAAGTCCACTTGCCCGTCGGCGTTGTCGTGGTAGCCCGCGCGGTCCAACCACACGATCAGGACCGTCAAGAACATCACGAACAGGGCCATCATCAGACGCCGGGCGACCTGACGCAGCGGCTTCTTCACCACGCGCCTGGGCAGTTTGAGGCGCTGCGCGACGAGCTTCTCGTCAGCGCCCCGCGCCATCGCGTCCGAGCCGTCGAGTTTCACGTGAAACATCCCCCCGCCGCCCACGGCAGGTCGAGGATCTCCAGCTCCTGCCCGGCCCGCGCGCCGTGCGGCGGTACGACGGCCAGCGCGTCGGCGGCCGCCACGCCGCGCAGCATCGCCGGGCCGTGGAAGCGCAGCGGGACCGCGAGCTCGTCGCTCAGCAGGACGGGGACGAGCCGGGTGTCGTACGGGTGGCCGGATACGTCGTCCTGGACCGGCGCCGCGTACCGGGGCCGCTGGCGGCGTCCCGCGAGGGCGCGCAGCAACGGCTCGGCGAGGGTCAGCAGCCCGGAGACGGCGGCCAGCGGGTTGCCGGGCAGGCCCACCAGATGGCGGACCGGGTCCTGGCCGGGGCCCCCGGCGCCGCCGCCGAGCCGGGCCAGCAGCATCGGGTGCCCGGGACGTACGGCGACCCCGTCGACGAGGAGTTCGGCGCCGGCCCTGAGCAGCACCGGGTGGACGTGGTCGCGGGGGCCGGAGGCGGTGCCGCCGGTGGTGATGACCAGGTCGGCGTCCGAGCCGGTGACGGCCTTGAGCAGGGCCTCCGCTCCGGCGGGGTCGTCGCCGAGGCGCCGGGTGCCGATGACGTCGGCGCCGAGCCGGGTGAGCCAGGGGGCGAGCATCGGGCCGAGGGCGTCGCGGATCAGGCCGTCGTGCGGGAGGCCCTCGGTGAGCAGCTCGTCGCCGAGCACCAGGATCTCCACGCGGGGGCGGTGCCGGGTGGTCAGCTCGTCGTAGCCGGCGGCGGCGGCGAGGCCGAGCACGGCCGGGGTGACGAGGGAGCCGGCGGGCAGCAGCAGGTCGCCGGAGCGGCACTCCTGGCCGCGCGGGCGGATGTCCTGGCCGGGGCTGACGGGCCGGTCGGCGAACAGCTGGGAGCCGGTCTCGCGGCAGTGCTCGCGGCGGATCACGGCGGTGGTGTCGGCGGGGATCCGGGCGCCGGTGGCGATCCGTACGGCCTCGCCGTCGGCGAGCGGCTCTGGGCGGTCGGAGCCGGCCAGCACCCCGGCGCCGGGGCGGGTGCTCCAGGGGCCGGGGCCGGCGACGGCCCAGCCGTCCATGGCGGAGGTGTCGAAGGACGGCAGGTCGGTGAGGGCTTCGAGGGGCGCGGCCAGTACCTCGCCGAGGGCGTCGGCGAGGGGCACCCGGTGGGTGCGGCCGCGGACGCCGGAGCCGGCGCGGGCGGCGATCTCCCGGGCGCGGGGCCAGTTGCCTCCGGCGGTGGTGGTGGTGGCGGTGGCGTCGGCGGTGGCGCCGGTGCCGCCCGCGCCGCCCGTGGCGCCGGTGGCGTCGGCGTGGCCGGTGGCGGCCCGGGGATCGCGGCTGACCAGGGCGAGGGCCTCGTCGAGGGCCTGCTCGGCGGTGGCCTTCGGCGGCGGTGCCGGGGTGCCCGCCGGGGAGGAGGCCTGCGCGTGGTCGGCGTCGGTGGGGGTCATCCGGAGCCGTTCTCTTGAGCGTCGGTGGGGGCGGCGTCGGTGCGGCGGGCGTCGGTGGGGGCGGCGTCGGTGTGACGGGTGTCGGTGGGGGTGGCCTCGGTGGGAGCGGCGTCGGTGGGGGTGGGGTCGGCTTCGGCTTCGGCGGCCCAGCGGAGGGCGAGGCCGGCGGCCTTCCGGGAGGCCTCGGCGACGGCCCGGGCGGGGTCCGTGCCGGTGCCGGCGGCCTGCGCGGCCGCGTAGCCCACCAGGAAGGTGGTCAGCGGGGCGGCGGGCCGGGCGACGCCGTGGGCGGCGTCACGGGCGAGGTCGAGGAGGGTCTTGATGTCGACGTCGAGGTCGATGCCCAGCTCGTTCTTGACTGCGGTCATCCATTCGTCCAGCACGTTCCCATGCTCCCTGATGCGGGCGCGGGCGGCCGCGAGATCCTCCCAGGTGTCGCAGTCGAACGAGGCGAGCGGGGCCTTCGCGGTGACCGCGGCCAGATCGAGCTCGGCGGTGAGCGCGCGCAGCGGAAGGCCGTACAGGGTGCCGTGTTCGGTGGCGAGGAGGGCGATCTCGCGGCGCAGCGGCTCGGCGCGGTAGGCGGCGACGAGGGGTTGGTCCCGGCCGCCCGGGTCGCGGAGCACGGCCCCGTCCGGGCCGTCGGCGGCCAGCAGGGCGTGGACGGTGTCCCGGTCCAGGAACGGCAGGTCGGCGGAGAGTACGAGGACCAGTTCGGCGGTGGTTTCGCGCAACCCGGCGTCGAGGGCGGCGAGGGGGCCGCCGCCCGGGGGGTGTTCACGGGTCCAGTGGACCGGGCGGGGCGTGGGGCGGCGGCCGCCGACGACGACGGTGGTGCGGGCGTCGGCGCAGGCGTCCAGGACGCGGTCGAGGAGGGAGCGGCCGCCGACGCGGAGGGCGGGTTTGTCGGCCCCGCCGAGTCGCTGCGCGGCGCCGCCGGCGAGGACGATCGCGTCGTAGGTCATACCCCCGAGTATGAGGCGGCCATGCTTCCGCCGGGGAACCGCTCCCCTGGCCGGGGTTCCACCATGACCTCACCCGGCTACCGCCGGGACCTTGCCCGGCTACGGCCGGGGTTCCGCCCGGCTGCGGCCGGGGCCTGGCCTGGCTACGGCCGGGGTTCCGCCCGGCTGCGGCCGGGGCCTGGCCTGGCTACGGCCGGGGTTCCGCCCGGCTGCGGCCGGGACCTGGCCCGACTACGGCCGGTGTTCCGCCCGGCTGCGGCCGGGGCTTTGGGCCGGCTGCTGCCGGGACTTGCCCGGCTACGGCTGGGGTTCCGTCCGGCTACCGTCGGGGTTCCGTCCGGCTGCGGCCCGGGACGTTGCCCGGCTACGGCCGGGACTTTGGCCGGCTGCCGCCGGGACCTTGCCCGGCTATGGCCGGGGTTCCGTCTGGCTGCCGCCGGTGTTTCGCTCGGCTGCGGCCGGGATCTCGTCCGGCTGGGGTCGGGACGTTGCCCGGCTGCCGCCGGGGCCTTGCCCGGCGATGGCCGGTGTTCCGCCTGGCTACCGCCGGTGTTCCGCTCGGCTGAGGCGGGATCTCGTCCGGGTGGGGCCGGGGCTTTGGCCGGGTGCCGCCGGGGGCCTGCTCGGTTGCCGGCGGGAAGTCGTCCTGGCGTACGTGCCGGTGGGGCGTGGGGGAACGGGGTGGGGGCCCGGATCGCCAGGGGCGAGCCGGGCCCGGGGGGTTGGGGGTTCCGGCGCTGCGGGGTTACAGGTAGGGGCCCGAGCGGATGGCGCCGTGGGGGCCTTCGTCGTCGTCGTGGGGAGCGCCGGCCGGGAGGGCGCGGCGCATCTGTTCCAGCTGGGCCCGCGCTGCCATCTGCTGTGCGAACAGGGCGGTTTGGATGCCGTGGAAGAGCCCCTCCAGCCATCCGACCAACTGGGCCTGCGCGATGCGCAGTTCCGCCTCGGACGGAATGGCCTCCTCCGTGAAGGGGAGCGAAAGGCGTTCCAGTTCCTCGACCAACTCCGGTGCCAGGCCGTCCTCCAGCTCCTTCACCGACGCGTGGTGGATGTCCTTGAGCCGGACCCGGCTCGCCTCGTCGAGAGGAGCGGCACGTACCTCTTCCAGGAGTTGCTTGATCATGCTGCCGATCCGCATGACCTTGGCGGGCTGTTCGACCATCTCCGTCACCGGGACCTCGCGCGACTCGTCATCGGCGCCGCCGACCGCCATCCCGTCCTGTCCCACGATCAGGACGTGCGGGGGACTGTCCTGCGACCGTTCACTCCTCGGCATCTCCATGCCGCCATTCTCTCGCACACCTTCGGTCTCCCACGGTGTGCCCCCGTACAGGCGTGATCCACCCTGTACGGGGGCGTGAGGATGACTCCGCGGATACCCGGCGGATACCCCGCGTTACCCGGCGGCGCGGCGGGCCAGGGCGCCGCTGGACTTCGTGACCAGCGCGGCCAGCAGCGCCGCGCCCAGCGGGACCACGATGAGCAGTCCGCCCAGCGTCTCCCACGGCACCGCGATCGGCACGTACGGCGCGATGGCCGACTCCGCCAGGTTCCCCTGCGCCACGCCCTCGTCGTAGAGCGCCTGCATCTCCCGCCGCTCGGTGAGCCGCAGCCCGACCGCCGGCAGGATCCCGGCCGCCGTGCCGAGGACGACGCCCATCAGGGCCACCACCCCGCACTGGAAGCCGCTCAGCGTCCGCCGCACCCTCGGCGGCGCCCCGACCGCCGCCAGTGTCTTCAGGTCGGCCTCGGCGTCCGCCTGCGCCAGTCCGGTGGCGATGCCGGCCGCGCCGATGGTGACCAGGCCCGCGAAGACGGTCAGGGCCAGCAGGGCCACGCCGCCTCCGCCCTGGTAGCCCGCCTCGATGGTGACCACGGTTTCCAGGCCCATCGTGTCGAGCGCCCCGTCCAGCTTCTGCCGCTGCTCGGAGGTGGCCGTCCCGTCGAGGGTGAAGTACGAGCCGAACGGAGCGGTGGTGAGTCCGGCCGACGCGGCGGCCCTGGCCGGCAGTACCAGCCGCAGGCCGTAGCCGTCGGCGCCGGCGGGCGCCTGGTAGGCGGCGAAGACCTTCTCCTCGCCGGGCGGCTCCTGCCCGGACGGCACGCTCATGGCGGCCTTCGGGTCGGTGATCAGCCGGATGGTGACCTTGTCGTCCTTCACGATCCGCTTGTCGAAGGAGACGGCCTTGCCCGCCTTCAGCGCGGACGCCGCACCCGGATCGGTGACGGCGAGCACGGTCAGCAGCTTCTCGTCCGCGACGACCGCATCGAACTCCGTGCCGTGCCTGCCCTCCTGGCACCGCCAGTCGGCGCGCAGCGCTTTGCGCCGCTCCACCGAGAAGGAGTCGGAGCCGTCCTCGTAGAGCGGGCAGCGCTGATCCTTCGGAGTGATGACCTCGGCCCGGCCGCAGCCCGGTTCGTCGGACCAGGAGTCACAGCCCGGCTTGCCGACGACGAGCCGGTCCACGTCCGCCCGCAGCGCCAGCGGAAGATGGTGTGCCAGTGCCTCGCGGACGGCGGGCACGTCCTTGTGGGCGGAGTTCTCGGTGACTTGGGCCAGCCCGCTGCCGAGGGGCAGCGAGGCGGTGTAGTCGCGCTTGTCCTGGAGTTCGTCGCTGTGCTGGAACGTGGCCACCGCGACCGTGCCGGCGACTGCGGCCAGTACGGCCGCCACGGCCGGGGCCGTACGGCCCCGGTTGCGCACGGCGTCGCGCAGCGCGAGCCGCGGCGACAGCGGCAGCCACCGCCCTATCCGTCCGAACAGGCCGACCAGCACCGGGGTGAGGGCGACGATGCCCAGCTCGGCTATGGCACTGCCGCCCGCGACGACCACGGAGCCCATGTCGGAGACGCTGCCGAAGAGGGCGATGGCGGCGCCCGCGCCGACGGCGACCAGGCCGATGACGGGCAGCACCCGGTTGGCCCGGCGGATCCCGCGGCGGCCGGTGAGCGAGGCCAGCACCGTCTGCCGCGAGGCGGTGACGGCCGGGGCGACGGCGGCCAGCAGCCCGGTCAGCACGGCGAGCAGACCGATCCCGAGGAGTTCCAGCGGGCGGACGTCGAAGTGGCCGAAGCGGTTGCCGATGCGTTCCTCCAGCACCGGCTGGAGCCCGAGGGTCAGGGCCACGCCGACGGCGGTGCCGATGACGGCGGACGCGGCGCCGATGACCAGGCCGCCCGACAGCACGATGGCCCGGATGTGCCGCCGGTCGCCGCCGTTGGCGCCGACCAGGCCGAGCTGGCGGCGCGAGCGCCGGGCCCCCACCGCGAAGGCGGGTCCGGCCAGCAGGCAGATCTCCAGCATGGCCAGGCCCACCACGGTGGCCAGGATGGCCAGTTCGGTGGCCCGCATGGCCGCCGTGTTGCCCGACGGGTTCTCCGCCAGGTCCCGGTACAGCGGCACGTCGGAGTTGGCGGGCGGGTCGAGCATCACGGCGTGGGAGACGACGACGACCCCCTTGGTGTTCGCCTCCTTGACCATGTTCCACGTGAAACCATCGCCGCCGACCTTGACGAGGTAGCTGTCCTCGGCCCGCACGCCGGAGTTCCCGGCGGCCGTCAGGGCCTTCTCCAGCGGTTCCAGCAGAGTCCCGGGCGGTGCGGTGATCTGGGCCTGCCCGAGGCCGTCGGGCAGTTCGTACGCCCCGACGATCTTGTACGAGGTCGTCCCGCCGCGCGGAGTCACGGTGGACCCGACGAAGTACCCGGCTTTCTCCAGGAAGGCGTTGGTGGCGATGGCCTCGCCGGCCGCCTCCGGCAGCCGGCCGCGGTCGAGCGTCAACATCCCCTTGACCTGCGGGCTGTGCGTGTCCAGTTCGCGCAGCTCGGTTTCGAGCAGCCCGTGCGAGGTGCGGACCTTGGCGTGGCCGACGCTGTCCTTCAGGGCCTGGGCGCCCGCCGGGAGCGCGGAGCTCAGCTGCTTCGGATCCGTTTCCTTGGGGGGCTGGTACTTGTCGTACCCGCCGGCGGGCGCGTACCCGTTGCCGTCGGGGCGCTGGTAGATCGCCGCCCCCATGCCGGAGGCCGTCAGCTTGGCGTCGGAGGCGCCGAGTACCCGCTCCATCTTCTGTTCGGTGGAGAGTTCGGCGCTGCGCAAGGTGAGGTCGGCGGCGCTCACTCCGACGATCGGCAGGGCGATCATCGCGAGGACGAGGGCGCTGCGGCCCTTGGCGCGCCAGGCGTCGCGGCGGGCGATCCGGATCGCGGCGACCCAGGAGTGGTACCAGCCTTGGAGCGAAGAGGTCACTGGCCGGCCGCCCGCCCGGTGAGCAGCGAGTCGGCGTGGCTGCGCAGGGTCTCGTCGACGACGCTGCCGTCGCGCAGGAAGACGACCCGGTCGGCCCATGCGGCGAACCGCGGTTCGTGCGTGACGAGGATGCCCGCGGCGCCCGCGTCGCAGCGGGAGCGCAGCAGGGCGAGGACGGATTCACCGGTCTCGGAGTCGAGGGCGCCGGTGGGTTCGTCGGCGAGCACCAGGCGCCGGTCGCCGACCAGGGCTCGGGCGATGGCCACGCGCTGCTGCTGGCCGCCGGACATCTCGTCGGGGAAGCGGTCGGCGAGGTGGCCGAGGCCCATCTCCTCCAGGGCTTCCAGCGCGGAGACACGGGCCTTGCGGGCGGATATCCCGTCGAGTTCACGGGGCAGGGCCACGTTCTCGGCGGCGGTGAGGGCCGGGATCAGGTTGTAGTCCTGGAAGACGTAGCCGATGCTTCGGCGGCGCAGCGCGGCCAGCTGCTTGCGGCTCGCGGTGGTGATGTCGGTGCCCTCGACGATCACCCGGCCGCTGCTGGGGGTGTCGAGGCCGCCGGCGAGGGTGAGCAGCGTGGATTTGCCGGACCCGGAGGGGCCCATGACGGCGACGAGTTCGCCGGGGTGGACGGTGAGGTCGATGCCGCGCAGGGCATGCACCTCGGTCGCTCCGCTTCCATGGGTGCGGACGAGCTTGTCCAACTGCAATACGGGCTGGTCGGGCATGAAGGGTCCCCCCTGGGACGGTGGTTCAGCCCCGCCGTGTGCGGGCGGTGCGGGGCCGGTCGGTGGCGGAAGTGGCTTCGGACGTGGTCGAGGCGGTCGCAGCGGCAGTCGTTACGGCGCCGGGGCGGGCGCCGGCGGCGGGGCGGGCGCCGGCGCCGGTGGCCGGGGGCGGCTCGGGCTCGGCTCTCCCGTCGGCCGGCCGGGAGAGCCGGACGAGCCGGGACTCGCAGTGGTCGAGCCAGCGCGCCTCGGCCTCGGTCTGGAAGATGAGCTGTTCCAGCACCAGCAGCCAGGCCAGGTCGTCGCGTTCGCGGGACCGGCCGCTCTCGATGGCGGCGAGGGCCTGCGCCTTGAGGCGGGTGTAGTCCTGCATCGCCTTGATCGTGGCGTGCCGCTGGGACTGGATGACGGCGCGGATGTCCACGCCGGGGGCGCCCACGGCCATGGCGAGCTTGATGGACAGCTCGTCACGGGGCGGGTTGGTGCGGTCGACGGGGCGCTCGTACCACTGGCGCAGTTCGGCGCGTCCGGTGTCGGTGATGGCGTAGAGGGTGTGCCCGGCGTCGTCCTCGCCGCCGGGGGCGACGAGTCCGTCGCGCTCCAGGCGGGCCAGGGTGGTGTACACCTGCCCGACGTTGAGCGGCCAGGTGGAGCCGGTGCGGGATTCGAACTCGGTGCGCAGCTGGGAGCCGTACCGAGGACCCCGTTCCAGCAGGGCGAGAAGGCCGTGACGGATCGACATACTCAGTATGTATACCGAGTATGCAGGCCCCCGCAACCATCTCTGGGCGTACATCCGGAGGGGGATGCCCGAGGTCGCGTCCGCCTCAGGGGTCCCTCCGGCACCCCCTACGGCCCGCGCCGCAGCCGCATTCCCATGAAGCCGAGACCCAGCCCCATCAGGGCGAATCCGGTGCCGAGGGGCAGTATGTGGGCGGCCAGATCGGCGGCCCGGTCGTTCGGCTCGGTGCCGAGGGCGGCGACCGGGTGCGGCACGGCCTGCGAACTCGGCGCGGCCTGCGAACTCGGGAAGGTCAGCGAACTCGGGGCGCCCGGCGGGCTCGGGACGGCCGGCCGGCTCGGGGCGACGGGGCGCGCCGGGTCGGCGGGGCGCGCCGGGTCGGGGGGCTCCTGGCGCGGCCGCAGCCGCAGCGGCCGGGAGGCCAGCACAGTCTCCGGGTTGGCGGGCTCGGCCGCCGGCCGCCCGGGCCGCTCCCGCCCGACCCCGGCGACACTGCCGGCCAGTTCCTCGTAGGCCTCCTTCGGTACGTCGTCCCCGGGTACGTCATCCCCCGGCGCGGCATCGGCGGGCGCGGCATCGGCAGGCTCGGCGTCGCCGGACGCCGGGGCGGGCGCCGCCACGGCGCGGGCCGTGAGAGGCGTCAGGGCGATCCGCCCCGGGGCGGCGGGCGCGAGGGTCCAAGCGGTCGCGGGCGCGAGGGCCCAAGCGGTCGCGGGCGCGAGGGCGCAAGCGGGCGCGAGCACCGCGGCGGCCAGCACGGCCCCGGCCAGCCAGTGCGGCGCACGCGGGCGTCGAGTCACCGGGTGCCCCTCCCGTTCCTGGAGGTCCCCCCGGACGGAGTCAGGGGAGGCCGAGGTGCGCGCTTCCATGCACTACGCGCTCAGGTTCACATGGTGGGGCAAAAGCGGCATCCCGGGCGGCCCATCAGGGCGGCCCGGGATGCCGGAGTCTCAGAAGTACCGCGAACGGCTCCTACTGGGGGTCGCCGGTCGAGACCGTCAGCGTGAACTCGGTCCCTTCCTTGTCGACCTTCGAGCCCGCCTCCGGGTTCTGCTGGATCACGATGTCCTCGCCGTAGACGCCCTCGTCCTGCTCCACGACCTTGTACTTCCAGCCGGCGGCCTGGATGCAGGCCTTGACCGACAGGATGTCCTTGTAGCGGAAGTCCGGGGCGTTGTACTTCGTGGCGTCACTGAAGTGCTTCGACGGGTTCTTGCACTTCGTGTCCTCTATCGTGCGCGTGCGGTCCGGCCCCTTGTGGCCGGCCTTGGCCGACACCGACGCGGACGCCGAGGGCGAGGTCCCCCCACCGCCCTGGTTCCCGCCCTTGTCGCCTCCGCCGTTGATCGCCCAGATCAGACCGCCGACGGCCAGCAGGGCCACCGCGATCGCGCCCACGATCACCGGCGTGTTCCGCCCGCCGCCACCGCCCGCGCCGGAGACCCCGGACGAGGCCGGGGCCGGCGTCGGCGAGATCGTGTACGGCGGCGGGGTCTGCGGCGCCTGGTACGGCTGCTGGTGGTGCTGCTGGGGCTGCTGGTGCGTCTGGTGCTGCTGCGGCACCGGCGGCGGCGTGTGCTGCTGCTGCTGCGGGTACGCGTAGCCGCCCTGCGCGTGCTGCTGCTGTTGCTGCGGCGGCGCGTACGGCGACGGAGCCGGGGTGTGCGGCGCCTGGTACGGCTGGTGGAGCGACTGCGGCGGCGGCGCCTGGAACCCGGAGTCCACCGGCGGGAACACGGCCGAGCCCACGCCCGCACCGCTGCTCACCGGGCCGCCGCCCTGGACGATCAGCGGAGCACCGGTCTGGCCGGCCGACATCACCCGCGCGACCTCGTCCCGCATGGCCGCGGCCGTCGGGAAGCGCTCGTTCGGGTTCTTCTTCAGGGCCCGCGCCACCAGCGCGTCCATCGCCGGGCTCACCGACCGGTTGATGGAGGACGGCGTGACCGGCTCCTCCTGTACGTGCGCGTACGCGATGGCCAGCGGCGAGTCCGCCTCGAACGGCAGCCGTCCGGTCAGCAGCTGGAAGAGCATGATGCCGACCGAGTAGAGGTCGGAGCGGGCGTCCACGCCGCGCCCCAGCGCCTGCTCGGGCGACAGGTACTGCGGGGTGCCGACGACCATGCCGGTCTGCGTCATCGAGGTGACACCGGACTGCATCGCACGGGCGATACCGAAGTCCATCACCTTGACCACGCCGCGCTTGGTCATCATGACGTTGCCGGGCTTGATGTCGCGGTGGACCAGGCCCATCTCGTGGCTGGTCTCCAGGGCGGCCAGCACATCGGCCGTCACCTTCAGCGCCTTGTCCGCCGGCATCGCCCCGTACTGGGTGATGTCCGCCTGGAGAACGGAGCCGAGCGGCTTGCCCTCGACGTACTCCATGACGATGTACGGCATCAGCGCGCCGTCCAGTTCGCCTTCGCCCGTATCGAACACCGAGACGATGTTCGTGTGCGACAGTTTGGCAACAGCCTGCGCCTCACGGCGGAAGCGCTCGCGGAAGGACGCCTCCCGCCCGAGTTCACTGTGCAGCGTCTTGATCGCGACCTGTCGGTCGAGCGCGGAGTCGTACGCGAGATAGACGGACGCCATGCCGCCCTCGCCGAGCAAATCCCTTAGTTGGTAACGGCCACCGGCCAGGGAGCCGCCTGCGTACCGGCCCTGAGTGCCGTCCTGGCTCATGACTGTTGCTTCCCCTCGGGATGTGTCCCTACGCCTCTGGCTGAGCGCATGTCGCGCCCAGTCTGCCGGAGGGCAAGCACACGTCAAGCCGGGTACCCGTTCCGTGACCACAAGGCCACCGGGCGCCATTGTCCGAACGGTGAGCGGTTGCGAGGCTGTAGCGTTCACCGCAGAACCCTGGAAAGGCCCTTGCGGAGGGCCCACCGCTAGTGCGGACGAGAGAGACGACGGCGAGGACTGATGGCACCCGAACCCGACGGAAACGGCGCCGGGATGGGCGACGGTCCTGAGCACTGGGGCGCGGGCGGCCTGGTGGGAGACGGCCGTTACCGGCTGACGCACCGGCTGGGCCGCGGCGGTATGGCCGAGGTCTTCGCGGCCGAGGACGTCAGGCTGGGCCGCACCGTGGCCGTGAAGCTGCTGCGCGCCGACCTCGCCGAGGACCCGGTCTCCAAGGCCCGCTTCACCCGTGAGGCACAGTCGGTCGCCGGGCTCAACCACCACGCGGTCGTCGCCGTGTACGACTCGGGCGAGGACCGGGTCGGCCCGAACGTCGTCCCGTACATCGTCATGGAGCTGGTCGAGGGCCGGACCATCCGCGAGCTGCTGCTCAGCGCGGAGGCCCCGGGTCCCGAACAGGCGCTCATCATCGTGTCGGGCGTGCTGGAAGCCCTCGCGTACTCGCACCAGCACGGCATCGTGCACCGCGACATCAAGCCGGCCAACGTCATCATCACCAACACCGGCGCGGTGAAGGTGATGGACTTCGGCATCGCCCGCGCCCTGCACGGCGCGCAGTCGACGATGACTCAGACCGGCATGGTCATGGGCACCCCGCAGTACCTGTCGCCCGAACAGGCCCTCGGCAAGGCCGTGGACCACCGCAGCGACCTCTACGCGACCGGCTGCCTGCTGTACGAACTCCTCGCGCTGCGGCCGCCCTTCACGGGCGAGACCCCGCTGTCCGTGGTCTACCAGCACGTCCAGGACATCCCGGTGCCGCCCTCGCAGCTGCCGGAGGGCGGCAGCATCCCGGCGGAACTCGACGGCATGGTGATGCGTTCACTGGCCAAGGACCCGGACGACCGGTTCCAGAGCGCCGAGGAGATGCGCGGGCTGGTCCAGTACGCGCTCCAGATGCTCCAGGAGCAGGGGCCCAACACCGGTACCTGGAACACCGGCCCGGTCACCATGGCGCTGCCGCACGGCCGCGGTGCCTCCCCGACGGCGGCGATGCCGACGGGCGGGACGGGCGGTCAGCAGCAGTACCCCTCGCACGCCACGACCTCGCAGTTCCAGCGGCCGATGGTGCCCCCGCTGAACCCGGACGACGGCTCGGCCTTCTCCGGCGGGGGCGGGTCCGGCGGCGGCCCGGGCGGTCACGGGGGCCACGGCGGTCACGGCGATTACGACGGCTACGACGACCGGGGCGGCAACGGCCGCTGGAAGATGTGGCTGTTCGCCGTCCTCGCGGTCATCGCGATCGCGGGCGGTGTGGCGTACGCCGTCAGCAACTACGGCGACAACAACCAGAACGGCGGCGGCGGTGGTGGCGCGACCACCCCGGCCCCGACGAAGAGCAGCCAGAGCAGCCAGCAGAGCACTCCGACCACGCCGGAGACCTCGCAGTCGCACCGGACGCCGGAGACCTCGCGGTCGTACGAGGAGAGCTACACGCCGGCCCCGAGCCGCAGCAAGAACTCGCCGAGCTCGACCCCGTCGACGAGCCCGTCGGGCTCCCCGTCCGCCTCGAAGTCCGGCTCGCCGAAGCCCTCGGGTTCGGTCACGCCGCCGCCGACGAAGACGCCCGTCGTGCCCCCGATCACGGGCGGCCCCGGCGGAGGCGAGGGTGTTCCCGGTGGCGCCGCCGGCGGCACCGGGACGCAATAGCGTGGATGTCCGAAAAGGGGCCCGGAGGAAGTAATTCCGCCGGGCCCCTTTTCGTATGCGCACAGTTATATCGGCTGATCAGAGCCCCCAGCCGGGGAAAGGAACCCGGGAAGGGGCGTCAGCCGCGCTTCTCGGCCTGGAGGCGGGCCACGTACGCGGCGGCCTGGGAGCGGCGCTCCATGCCCAGCTTGGCCAGCAGGCTGGAGACGTAGTTCTTGATGGTCTTCTCGGCGAGGTGCAGCCGCTCGCCGATGACGCGGTTCGTCAGGCCCTCGCCGATCAGGTCGAGGATCTTGCGCTCCTGCTCGGTGAGGTGGGCCAGGCGGTCGTCGCCCTTGCCGTTCTTGCCGTCGCGCAGCCGCTCCAGCACCCGGGCGGTGGCGACGGGGTCGAGCAGGGACCGGCCGGCCGCGACGTCGCGTACGGCGCCGAGAAGTTCATTGCCGCGGATCGCCTTGAGCACGTAGCCCGAGGCCCCGGCCATGATCGCGTCGAACAGCGCCTCGTCGTCCGCGAAGGACGTCAGCATCAGGCACTTGATGTCCTCGTTCCGGGAGCGGACCTCGCGGCACACCTCCACGCCGCTGCCGTCGGGCAGCCGCACGTCGAGGACCGCCACATCGGGGCGGGTGGCGGGGATCCGGACCAGTGCGTCGGCCGCGGTACCGGCCTCGCCGACGATCTCGATGTCGTCTTCCACCGACAGGAGCTCGTAGACGCCCCGACGGACCACTTCGTGGTCGTCCAGGAGGAATACCTTGATTTTTCCGTTTTCACGCACGTCGTCAGTTTCACACACTCACCCCTTCCCTGCCGGGGTTACCCGGGATAACGTGCCGTTGTTCCGGCCCCCTGCAAGGCTGTGACCAGTGGTTGTTCCCGCTTCCCCGGATTTACTTGGAAATCCAAGCAAAATCCCAGGTCAAGCTAGGTCCAGCAAGGTTTCGCAGTCATGCGGAGCACTGGGTAACGTGCATTGCGCAGGGCACTCGCCGGGGCACCTGTCACGCCTGGATCCCGTACGAGCCGCGCACCCACCCCGTGCGCGGGTACGGATGCAGGTGAGCCGCACTGGACCCCGGAGAACCCGGGTTCCGGACCGACGGAGGAGCACACGTGACCGTGGAGAGCACTGCCGCGCGCAAGCCGCGACGCAGCAGCGGCACCAAGCGGGCGGCAGGCGCGACGAGCGCCGCACAGGCCGCCGCCGCCACCGCGCAGAACGCCGAGCCCCAGCTCGTACAGCTGCTGACGCCCGAGGGGGACCGGGTAGAGACCGCGGAGAACGCGGAATTCGCCCCCTTCGTCGCCGACATCACCACCGAGGACCTGCGCGGGCTCTACCGCGACATGGTCCTGACCCGCCGTTTCGACGGCGAGGCGACCTCGCTGCAGCGCCAGGGCGAGCTGGGCCTGTGGGCCTCGCTCCTCGGCCAGGAAGCCGCCCAGATCGGCTCCGGCCGGGCGCTGCGCGACGACGACTACGTCTTCCCGACCTACCGTGAGCACGGTGTGGCCTGGTGTCGTGGCGTCGACCCGACCAACCTCCTCGGCATGTTCCGCGGTGTGAACCACGGTGGCTGGGACCCGAACACCAACAACTTCCACCTGTACACGATCGTGATCGGCTCGCAGACGCTGCACGCGACCGGTTACGCGATGGGTGTGGCCAAGGACGGCGCCGACTCGGCGGTCATCGCGTACTTCGGTGACGGTGCCTCCAGCCAGGGCGACGTGGCCGAGGCGTTCACCTTCGCGGCCGTCTACAACTCCCCCGTGGTGTTCTTCTGCCAGAACAACCAGTGGGCGATCTCCGAGCCGACCGAGCGCCAGATGCGCGTGCCGCTCTACCAGCGCGCGCAGGGCTTCGGCTTCCCGGGCGTCCGCGTGGACGGCAACGACGTGCTGGCCTGCCTGGCCGTGACCCGGTGGGCGCTGGAGCGGGCCCGGCGCGGCGAGGGCCCGACGCTGGTCGAGGCGTTCACGTACCGCATGGGCGCGCACACCACCTCCGACGACCCCACGAAGTACCGGCGGGACGAGGAGACGGCGGCCTGGGAGGCGAAGGACCCGATCCTGCGCCTGAAGGCCCACCTGCTCGCGACCGGCGGCGCCGACGAGGCCTTCTTCGAGGGCCTGGAGGCGGAGAGCGAGACCCTGGGCAAGCGGGTGCGCGAGGTCGTGCGCGCCATGCCCGACCCGGACACCATGGCGATCTTCGAGAACGTCTACGCGGACGGGCACGCGCTCGTCGACGAGGAGCGCGCCCAGTTCGCCGCCTACCTCGCGTCCTTCGAGTCTGCCGAGGAGGGTCACTGATGGCTGTGGCAAAGATGTCGATCGCGAAGGCGCTCAACGAGTCGCTGCGCAAGGCCCTGGAGACGGACCCGAAGGTCCTGATCATGGGCGAGGACGTCGGCAAGCTGGGCGGTGTCTTCCGCATCACCGACGGCCTGCAGAAGGACTTCGGCGAGGAGCGGGTCATCGACACCCCGCTCGCCGAGTCCGGCATCGTCGGCACCGCGATCGGCCTCGCGCTGCGCGGCTACCGGCCGGTGGTGGAGATCCAGTTCGACGGTTTCGTCTTCCCCGCCTACGACCAGATCGTCACGCAGCTCGCGAAGATGCACGCGCGGGCGCTGGGCAAGATCAAGCTGCCCGTCGTCGTGCGCATCCCCTACGCGGGCGGCATCGGCGCGGTGGAGCACCACTCGGAGTCCCCCGAGGCGCTGTTCGCGCACGTCCCGGGCCTCAAGGTGGTCTCCCCGTCGAACGCCTCGGACGCGTACTGGATGCTCCAGCAGGCGATCCTCAGCGACGACCCGGTGATCTTCTTCGAGCCGAAGCGGCGCTACTGGGACAAGGGCGAGGTCGATGCCGAGGCCATCCCGGACGCGCTGCACGCCGCGCGCGTGGCCCGTACGGGTACGGACATCACGCTCGCCGCGTACGGCCCGATGGTGAAGGTCTCCCTGGAGGCGGCCGCCGCCGCGGCCGAGGAGGGCAAGTCGGTGGAGGTCGTGGACCTGCGCTCGATGTCCCCCATCGACTTCGACGCACTGCAGGCCTCGGTGGAGAAGACCCGCCGGCTCGTGGTCGTCCACGAGGCGCCGGTGTTCCTGGGCGTGGGCTCGGAGATCGCCGCTCGCATCACGGAGCGGTGCTTCTACCACCTGGAGGCGCCGGTGCTGCGCGTGGGCGGCTTCCACGCCCCGTATCCGCCGGCCCGCCTGGAGGACGAGTACCTGCCGGGCCTGGACAGGGTGCTCGACGCCGTCGACCGCTCGCTGGCGTACTGAGGAGAGCCCTGTGACGATCCGCGAATTCAAGATGCCCGATGTGGGCGAGGGCCTCACCGAGGCCGAGATCCTCAAGTGGTACGTCCAGCCCGGTGACACCGTCACCGACGGGCAGGTCGTCTGCGAGGTCGAGACGGCGAAGGCCGCCGTGGAACTGCCGATCCCGTTCGACGGTGTCGTGCAGGCCCTGCGCTACGAAGAGGGCACCACGGTCGACGTCGGCCAGGTCATCATCGCCGTGCAGACGGCCCCCGGCGGCGCCGACGAGGCGGAAGCTCCGGTCCAGGAGGCGGCCCCGGCCGAGGCGGCGGAGGCAGCCGAGGCTGCGCCCGCCGCCCGCCAGCCCGTCCTGGTCGGCTACGGCGTCTCCGAGGCGTCCACCAAGCGGCGCCCGCGCAAGGCGGCGCCGCAGGCCCCGGTCGCCGGCCTGGCCGGCGTCCCGGCGCAGCCCGCGGCGGCCGCCCTGGCTCAGGCGGCGCAGAACGGCACGGCCACCCAGGTTCCCGGTACCCAGAACGGCACGGCTACCCGGGTTCCCGGTTCCGGCGCGGCCCGCGCACTGGCCAAGCCGCCGGTGCGCAAGCTCGCCAAGGACCTCGGCATCGACCTGGCCTCGGTGGTTCCCACCGGGGAGGGCGGCGTCGTGACCCGCGAGGACGTGCACGCCGCGGCCTCCGCGGCGCTCGCCCCGCAGGCCGCGGCTCCGGCCCCGGTGGCGGCCCCCGCTCCGGCTCCGGCCGAGGCGGCGGTCCAGGCTCCGGCCGCCGCGAAGGCCACGGCGGCGGAGCGCGAGACCCGGATCCCGGTCAAGGGCGTCCGCAAGGTCACCGCCCAGGCGATGGTCGGCTCCGCCTTCACCGCCCCGCACGTCACCGAGTTCATCACGTTCGACGTGACCCGGACGATGAAGCTGGTCCAGGAGCTCAAGGACGACCCGGACCTCGCCGGTCTGCGGATCAACCCGCTGCTCCTCATCGCCAAGGCCGTCCTCGTGGCCATCCGCCGCAACCCGGACGTCAACGCGTCCTGGGACGAGGCGGCCCAGGAGATCGTCCTCAAGCACTACGTCAACCTCGGCATCGCCGCGGCCACCCCCCGCGGCCTGATCGTCCCGAACATCAAGGACGCTCACGCCAAGACGCTGCGCGAGCTCTCCGAGGCCCTGTCCGGTCTGGTCGCCACGGCCCGCGACGGCAAGACCTCCCCGGCCGACATGCAGAACGGCACCATCACCATCACCAACGTCGGCGTCTTCGGCGTCGACACCGGTACGCCGATCCTGAACCCCGGCGAAGCCGCGATCCTCGCGGTCGGCGCGATCAAGCTCCAGCCGTGGGTGCACAAGGGCAAGGTCAAGCCGCGCCACGTCACCACCCTGGCGCTGTCCTTCGACCACCGCCTCATCGACGGCGAACTCGGCTCCCGCTTCCTGGCCGACATCGCGGCGGTCCTGGAACACCCGCGCCGCCTCGTCACCTGGTCGTAGCGGGCGGTACGCCCCGCGCCGATGGCCGGTCCCCCTCCCGGGAGCCGGCCATCGGCCGTATGACCCGACCCGACCTGACCTGCCCGGAGTCCAAAATCCCTGGCCGGGGCCGTCGCGCCGTGTGATCATCGCCGGGATGATTTTTCGCGCTGCCACAGCAGACCCCGCAGACCTGGACCGCGCCGTCGCCTACCCGGCCGACGGACCCGTCCCCGCCCTGACCACCGAGAAGATCCGCGAGGAACTCTCCGCGCACCGGTTCCGGCCCGAATGGACCTGGTTCGCCGAGGACGAGGACGGCGAGATCCTGGCCCGCGCCCTGTGGTGGGGCCGCGCCGACAGCGAGCGGCCCATCGCGCTCGACTGCCTCCAGGTGCGGTCCACCGTGGCCGACCCGGCCGCCCTGGCCGCCGGGCTCCTCGCCGCCGGGCACGCCGCCTTCGGGAACCTTCCCGTCTACAACATCTCGCTGCCCCGCGGCTGGCGGACCGACCCGCGGCTCGCCGCCGCCGTCGCCTGGCGGCAGGAGGCGGCGTACCGGACCGGCCTGACGCGCGAGATCGAGCGCCTGCGCTACGAGTGGACCCCGGCCGTCGGCACCGCCGAGCCCACCGGGCGGCTCGTCTTCCGCGAGGGCACCGACGAGGAGTTCCTCGACGCGTTCGTCCGCCTCTCGTCCGGGAGCCTCGACCTGCACACGCAGACCGAGCTCCAGTCGATGGACCCCGAGCAACTGGCCCGCGAGGACGTCGAGTTCTACCTCGACTGCCCCGGCGAGCGTTCCTGGTGGCGCCTCGCCGAACTCCCGGACGGCACCCTGGCGGGAATGGCGATCCCCTCGGCGACCCCGTACCACCGCAATGTCGGCTACCTGGGCGTCGTACCCGAGCAGCGCGGCAAGGGCCTGATCGACGAGGTCCTCGCCGAGATCACCCGCTTCCACGCGGCCGAGGGCGCCGAGCGCATCACCGCGACCACGGACACCGTCAACACCCCGATGGCCGCCGCCTTCGACCGCGCGGGCTACGAGGTCACCGAGATCCGCCTCGTCCTGGAACAGCCCCAGGCCTGAGCGGTCACACCGGCGCGGCTGCCTCAGCCCCCGGCTGCCTCAGCCCGCGGCCCGGGCGGCGTTGCCGAGGACCTTCCGCGGGGTGATGCGGACGACCATCCGTACCTCCTCCGGCGGGGCCTGCCCGTACTCCTTGGCGCCCTCCGGGCCCAGGTACTCCTCGGTGATGCGGGTGGCCACCGCCCGGCCGGCGTCCTCGGACAGGAGGGCGGTGCCGCGGATCTCCACGTAGAGGAAGGGGTTGGCCAGGTCGAAGACGGTCAGGCCGACCCGCCCGTCCCGCAGGATGTTCCGCTCCTTGCGGCGGCCCCGCACCGTGGACACCAGCAGCTCACCGCCGTCCCGCGTCACCCAGACCACCGAACTCTGCGGGCTGCCGTCGGGGTTGAGCGTGGAGAGGACCGCCGGGTGCGGGGAGTCGAGGAGCTTGCGTACGGTGTCGTTCAGCTCAACAGTCATGCCACGCAGGCTAGTTGGCCGACGGGTGCGGTAGCGGGGGTTCCCCGCTCCGAGGTGCCGACTACGGGAGGTCCCGGGCATCTTCGTCAGGTCTACATGATCTACATGATCTGCCCGGTCCGCACGGTCTACACCGGGGACCAGGGGATGTTCCGCCACGGACTGCCGGGGTCGGCCATCAGCGCCTGGTGGGTGGTCGCCATGCTCTCGTACCAGTGCCCGAACTCCTCCTCGTCGAAGTGCAGGCAGCGCCCGAGGATGTACCCGACGGAGAGGTCCTCCCACGAGCGGTACGCGAGTCGGCAGGCCTGGCCGGCGCGGATCACGGCGTCCTCGGTCTCCGCGAGCGTCCCGAACCGGGCGCCGAGGCCCCAGCGGGCCATCTGGGAGGCCCGTCCGTAGTCCCAGGCCTCCACCGACCGGATGAACTTGCCCTCACCGAGCAGTCCGTCGGCCCGGAACCGCTGCTCGTAGCGGGTGATGCGCCCGATGAGCCGCTGCACGCCCGCGATCTCTCCCTCGACCTCGGCGGTCGGCCGGGGCGTGGCCACCGTGACCCCCTCGGGGGTGAGCTGCGGCTCGGCGGCCTTCCGGGCGCTCACGCGCAGGCTGTACTCGGCCGCGTGCCGCCAGTGCTCCACGTCCACCGGGCCCGCGAAGTCCTGGGCGAGGGCGCGGCGCACGCGCAGCGCGTACTCCCACACCGAGCTGACCATGTCGGCGGCCAGCAGACTCCGGGTGGTGCTCAGCCAGTCCTCGCGGGTGGTGACGCCCCACCACTTCTCCAGCTTCTCGCGCTCCTTGGTGTAGCCCTCGCCGTGGTAGCCGAGGGCGTTCCAGAACAGCCCGTTGTGGACGGAGAGGTGCGCGCCGCAGGCCAGCCCGAAGGCGACGGGGCCGTGCAGCGCGCCGCCGACGTGCAGCGAGTGGACCTTGTCCTGCTCCAGGCCGACGTAGCGCGGCTTGCGGCGGTAGTGGAAGTCCCAGGTGGCGCGGTGGGCGGGCGAGGCGGGCAGGAAGACCTCGAAGGGGGTCCCGGGATTGACGGCCAGGTACGCGGCCCCGTCGGACGGGAAGTGGTCGACGAACCAGGCGAGGGTTTGGCCCTCGAAGACCAGCTCGGGCGTGGGGACGGGCAGCATCCCGGCCGTGAACACGGAGTAGGCGCGGGCGCGGACCTGCGGGAAGTACGAGGGCTCCAGCCGCACGCGGGTGGGGTTGGCGTCCTGGTAGGCGCGGGACTGCGGGACGAAGAGCTCGGCGAGGGCGAGGGCGTCGAAGAAGGCCGGCCAGTTTCCGGCCGCCTTGGCCTCTTCCAGCTCTCGTTCTATGGCGCTCGGCGCGGTCCAGTTCCCCATGCGGAAACCCTAACCGGGCCCGTTCACGGCCGGTCCGGCCCCCGGCCCCCACGGGGTCCGGGTCCGTTACGCGGTGACGCCGCCGTCGGCGACCAGGTCGTGGCCGACGACGAAGCTCGCCTCGTCGGACGCCAGCCACAGCACCGCGGCGACGACCTCGTCCGTACCGCCGACGCGCCCGATCGGCACGACGCCCGCGAGCCGCTCGGCGCGGTCGGCCTCGCTCTCGCCCGGGCGGAAGGACATGGCGGTGTCGGTGGCGCCGGGGCTGACCGAGTTGATGCGGATGCCGTCCTTGATGTGGTCGAGCGCGGCCACCCGGGTGAGGGTGCTCACGGCCGCCTTGGAGGTGGCGTAGGCCGCCAGGCCCGGACGGCGGCCGTGGGAGCCGATGTTGGAGGAGGTGTTGACGATGACGCCGCCGCCGTTGGCCCGCATGTGGACGATCTCCTGCTGCATGGAGTGCAGCACGCCGTTCAGGTTCACGTCGAAGGTCTTCTTCCAGACGTCCAGGTCGATGTCCCCGACCGGGGCGGGCTTGGTGAAGATCCCAGCGTTGTTGTGGGCCACGTGCAGCGCGCCGTGCTCGCGCACCACGGTCTCCACCAGGCGGGCCATGTCCTCGGGGCGGGAGACGTCGGCGGTGACGGCGCTCGCCTTGCCGCCCTCCTCCTCGATCAGGCGGACGGTCTCCGCGATCGACTCGGGCCGGACGCCGGAGGCCACCACGGTGGCGCCTTCACGGGCGAAGGCCAGCGCGCTGGCCCGGCCGATACCGGCGCCCGCGCCGGTGACCAGTACGACCTTGTCCGCAAAGCGGTTCGACATGACGAGAACCCCTCACACGGGCCATGGAGCCCCGACGACGGGTGCCGCAGGACTTCGTCAGGTGTCGGTGAAGGGCGGGCACCGCACAGGGGGCGGTGCGCCGCGTCCTGACGGAGCACCGCGTCCGGGTGATGAGGTTTCCGCAGGTCAGACGGGTGACCACGGCAGATGCCCGGCGTGTCGTACGGGACGCAACTCGGCCCCGGGTTGCGGGAGCTGACGGGGTGTCGGTCAGTGGTCTGGGGCACGTCCCATGCCCCCTCACACACATCGCTGTCACCCCTGGACAGGAGAGATCCGTTGCGCCGCTTCACCCGCTACACCGTCCCCGCCGTCCTCTGTGTCACCCTGCTGGCCGCGTCCCCCGGCCTCGCCGGGGCGGCCGGCGCGCCCGAGCGACCGCCGGCCCCCGCGGCCGGGAAGGCCATCCCCGGCACCGAGGCGCTGCTCGCGCAGGTGCAGTCGCTGGGGGCCGTGGGCGGGGTGCTCAAGCCCGTCACCGACCTCCTCGCGGCGATCCTGAAGTCGCCGGACGGGAAGCTCCCGGAGGCGGATCTGGCCGCGTTGAAGGAGAAGATCGACGCGGCACTCGCCGACCTGAAGAAGAGCCTCCCGGCCGCCCCTGCCCTGCCCGTGCCGGCGCCCGATCCCAAGCTGCCCGTACCGGCGCCGGAACTGCCCGTGCCGGCGCCCGAGCTGCCGGTGCCCGCCCCGGAGCTGCCCGCCAAGCCTCCGGTGGACCTCCCCGTACCCGCCCCGGCGCTGCCGGCCCCGGCGCTCCCCGCGCCGAAGCTCCCGGTGGCGGCGCCCAAGCTGCCCGCCGCCGCCAAGACGGCGCCGCGCGCCGCGTCCGGCCCGCTCGATGTGCTCACCGGGGCCATCGACAAGCTCAAGGCGTCCGTGGACGGCCTCACCAAGGCGGCCGGCCCCTGCGGCTGCTCGACGGACGCCAAGGCCAAGGCCACCGACGTCGTCGCCGACCTCGTCGCCACACTGGTGGCCCTGCTCACCGGGCTCGGCCTGCCGGGCCTCCCGCCGCTCCCGGTCCCCGCGCCCCCGCTCCCCATCGAGTAGGCACCCCCCATTCCCCCGCGCCCCCGGCGACCGCCCCTCCGCCGGGGGCTTCCGTACGGCCCCCTATACGGGCTATACGGGCGGCCTGAGCGCCAGCTCCGCCCATTCGGTTTTGCCGACGACGCGGTCCGAGGCACCCCACCGCTCCGAGAGCGCGTTCACGATCTGTAGCCCCCGCCCGTACTGCTCGTCGTCCGCCACCACCGCTCGCGGTTCGGGCCGCCGCTCACCTTTCGGATCGGTGACCTCAATGCGGAGCACTGCTCCCGCGAGGTGCAGTCCGACCCTGAGGTGCCGGTCGCGCAGCGAGCCGTGCAGGAGTGCGTTGGTGGTCAACTCGCTGGTCAGCAACGTGACATCGCCCGCCAGATCCGGGTACCCCCATGCCACGGCCAGCCATGCGGCCCGCGCCGCCGGTACCGAGTCCTGCCGGGGCGGGTAATTCCGTACGTCATGGCGGGTGAGCTCGTCCATGTCCGTGCACCTCCTGTGCGGGCGGTGGCATGCCGGCGCCCTGCGGGCAGCCCGGTGCACTTCCGCCACTGACGCTCTGCGGCGAGCGGTTCGTCACCGACGGTAGGAGCCCGGCTACTCCCGAGGCAAGCGGTACGGGGAAGATATTCCCCGTACGAGTTACGGGTGTGTACGTCGGCTCGCACGAGCGAGAGACTGACCCGGTGAACCGCGGAACACGTGAGAGCCAAGGCAACCGGATGTCGACGGTGCTGGGGCGCCGGCTGGGTGGAGAGCTGCACAAGCTGCGCACAGCGGCGGGCAAGACCCAGCTCCAAGCCGCGCAGGTAATCAGCGCTACGTCGACGAAGATCGTGAAGATGGAGAGCGGCTGGGTCCCCATGCGGGACCCGGACATCCGCGTGCTGTGCGAGTTCTACGGTGTGACGGACGCGCAGTTCGTGAACGGACTGCTCGACCTGGCCCGGCTGGACCGGGATCGCCGCAAGGCCAAGGGCTGGTGGCAGCAGGTGCGCCTCGTCGGTGGACTGGGCGAATACATCGCGATGGAGGAGGTCGCTACGCGTATCCGCACATTGCAACTCGCCCTCATCCCGGGGCTGCTCCAGACTCCTGAGTACATCAGGGCGCTGGGCGTCAGGTCCGAATGGTCACACCCGGATGAAATCGAGGTGCTGGTTGCCTCGCGAATCAAGCGGCAGGCGCTGCTTTGGAGCGATGAGCCGCTGGAGTTCCATGCGGTGCTGTGGGAGGCCGCGCTGCGTCAGCAGATCGGCAGTCCCGAGGTGATGCGCGCACAGCTGAACCACCTGGTCGAGATGGCCAGACTGCCCCACATCCACGTGCAGGTGCTGCCCTTCCGGGCGGGGGCGAACGCTTTGGGCGCCTTCAACCTCGTCTCGTTCGCCGAGCCTGGAGCACTGGATGTGGCCTACGCCGAGAACCTCGCATCTACTGTGTGGGCGGAGGGGCCAGAAGCCACCGAGGTGTATACCCGGGCGTTCGCCCGAGTGTCCCGCCAGAGCCTCTCGCCGCACGACTCCGTAGACCTGATCGACGTCATCAGTAAAGGTATGTAGCCCGTGAACGAGTTCGAGTTCGTGAAGTCCAGCTACAGCAACGACAAGGCCGACTCCGAGTGCGTAGAGGTGGCCACCAACATCGCCGGCGCGGTCGCCCTCCGGGACAGCAAGCAGGCCGACGGGCCGGTCATCCAGGTCACCGACACCGCCTGGGCGGCCTTCGCGTCGGCCCAGTGAGCCCGATCGGCAGCATCGAACGCGGCACGGAGCCGAGGCAGAGGCGAGAGTGATGTGCCGGTGCCATGCCGTCCAGTGCCTCACCTGGTAGTGGTCCACCGCACCCGGGTGGAGCAGGCGACGGCCAGGGCGTAGCCGGTCCGCGTGCTGTCTGTAGGCACCTCCGTCGGGACCACGGTTCCGGGGTGTTGTGGTACCACCCTCGAACCGAAAGCCGACGACTCACCCGAGGCTCCGACGGCCTCTTCTCGCAGGTCACGCCTGTGCATCAGCCCATTACCGGCCCGGCGGTCGACGGGCGTCGGAGCCAAAGAACTTGGAACTCTGGTGCCAGCGAAGCCGGCCGGGCCTGATCTGGATGGATCGTGGTCGTGAACCTTTCCGGCGTGGGTGCCGACTGTTCTGGTGATGCTGGGACGCGAGGACAGGGAGGTGCGGTGAGCGAGGACGAACGCTCCGGACTGCTGGTGGTGCGCTGCCAACTCGGGGAGCGGAAGGCGTTCGGCGAGTTGGTGCGCCTGTGGCATGCCCCGCTGTGGCGCTATGTGCGGGGCATGGTCGGCTCACCGCACGTCGCAGATGATCTTACCCAGGATGCGTGGGTCGCCGTGGTGCGCGGACTGCCGCGCCTGCGAGAGCCGGACCGATTCGCTCCCTGGCTGTTCACCATCGCGCGGCGAGCGATAGCCGACCACCTGCGGCAGGCGTACAAGGCTCCGGAGACCTCCGTGGAGGAGGCAGAAGTCGTCGACGACGACGCCCTGAGCAGCGTCCTGACCACGATGGAGATCGAAGGCGGCCTTGGCGAGCTGCCGCCGCTGGAGCGCGAGGTAATGATCCTTTTCCACTTGCAAGACCTGCCGCTGGCCGCCTGCGCCGAGGTGCTCGGCGTACCGCCCGGCACGGTCAAAAGCAGGTTGCACCGTGCGCGTCGCACGCTGCGCAAGATCCTTACTGAAAGGGGTTACGAGACATGAGTGAGCAGGACTACGGAGCGCCCCGGGGCCTGCCCGAAGAGCTGGAGCGCGCGCTGGCGGCGGAAGTCTCGCTGCGTTCCCGGATGCGATACGTGGCTGTGGGACTGGCGGGGGGGTGCGCGGCGGTACTGATCGCTGTGCTGTGGGCGACCGAGCCACAGCCCCTCCCTGCACGCGCCCAGGCTGTCTTCTCCGGATTGATCGCCGTCGGGCTGGCGTGGGCCGCCTTCGCCGGCTGGGTCCTGAGCAGGCGCCGACCGTTGTACGCACGGGATCGGGTACTGGGCGCCCGGATTGCACTTGCGGTGACCACGGTGACGGGAATCGCCGGGACAGCTCTGGCCGTGGCACGCGGCACAACCGCCGCGGCACTGGCCACCGCCCTGGTCGGCATCGTCCTCATCGCCACGGCAGGGCTGCTCCTGGCCCGGGCTCAATCCCGCCGCCGCGAGCTGCTGCGGCTGCGCGATGCGCTGCGCGGGGATGCCTCCTGAGAGTGCGTGACGAAGCGTGACCATGGCTGCGAGCGGGGCCCTCATCTGGCCGCCAGTGGGGAAGATGAGCCGCATGGACGGCGAACCTCTGCAGATCCCACTCGACCAGCTCCGGCAGGCCTTCGAGCTGGCACTGCGACACATCGAAGCCTCAGCAGGCAGCAGCACAGTGGCACTTGAACGCGACTACTTCTGGTCCGTCCCGGTCGACGAACTCTACGACGTCCTCAACGAACCGAGAACGATCACGATCGGGCAGCTCTCCGAGTCATGGCAGCACCTTGAGGACCTACTCGCCGACCCGGACCGGGCCGTGGGCCACCACCTGGTCTGGCTTGCCGATGTCCTCCGCGCGATCGGGCAGGACACCGCCCGGTAGTCACGTGATGCGCGGTGGCAGACGGGTCGGCGCGCTTCGACATAAAAGCGACGATCACGACATATAGTCCACAACCGTCATCGTTTGAGCAAATCAAGCAAATGCGACAATGAGGAAGGGAATGTCATGCGTAAGCTTCGCAAGGCTGTTCTTGTGGCTGCCATGATCGGGAGCCTCGGCGTGGTCGGGGCGGGAGTTGCCACCGCCGACGGCACCGACACGAACGGTGCCGGCAGGGAGTGCACTCAGGCAGCTGCTGCCAGCAACTCGTCCTACACGGTCAATGTCCCGGTGAACGTTGCAGTCTCCGTCTTCGGCGACGTGACGCAGTCGAACACGCTTCAGTCGAACTCGACGCAGTCGAACTCGCTCCAGCAGATCTGCATCAACGGGGACAACAGCTCCGCCGCGAATGTCTCCAGCAGCGAGGTGACGCAGTCGAACGTCTTCGCCTTCCTGGACGGGTTCTGAGCGTCGAGACTGGGACGGCTCCGGGATCCGAAGCTTCGGCTCGGCTCCCGGAGCCGCCTTGCGTCACGATCAGGGCCTGACGGTAGTGGCGTGGCATGGTCGCCTGAAGTTCGTGTGAAGCCTTCTCGTCGAGGCGTGCTCAAGGACTGCGCCGCCTTCGTCGGCGGACCTGGGCGGGCCCACGGCCGGACCTGCCGTGACGTTTGGCCATCCTGGGCGTTGGGCTTGTCGATGCGCCGAGCCGTCCCCCGGCTCTCCGTGGGCGCCGGGCCCCGCTTCCTCCCGGGTTCCCGGCGCCCCGCCAGGAGGCACGGCTACGCAGGGACCAGCCAGCTCTGTTCCCTGGCCACGCTCCGCCGCCGCATCGCCCGCACCCGCCAGGACCGGGACGAGACCATCACCGACAACACCACCCTGATGCGCGTTTCGCGATCGACCTCCTGCTGCAACCTCCTGCTGGATGCCAGCGATGATGCGCGGTAGCCGTGCTTCGGCGTCCGGGCACGGGTGTCACGGACGCGAGCGGACAGATCCTCGACCGCGCGCTCGGGTGGACGTACCCGGCTCGCGAGACGTGCCGAGCGAGGCAGCGGGCAGCGGGCATCGGATGCGAAGGAGCGAGTCGATGGCTGTTCAAGGAACGGTGAAGTCGTTCAGCGCCGAGGAGAGCTTCGGATACATCACGCCTGACAACGGAGGGTCAGACGTCTTCGTGCACTACAGCGAGATCCAGAGCGACGGCTACCGAACCCTGGAAGAGAACCAGAGGGTCGAGTTCGAGATCGGCCAAGGGCAAAAGGGGCCGCAGGCTCAGACGGTAAGGCCTCTATGACATCGTACGCCGACGCCGAGGGCGTCCTCTTACGGATCGACGGCACTCGCCCGGTCGGCGACATCCTGATCACCCATCAGCCGAACCGTCAGTCCAGCACGCCCCGACCTCGATTGCCGACCACGTCGTTAGGCATCACGGGTGATGGGGGACGGCCGATGGGAGTATTGGGCCGGGTCACTCGGGGGGCGGCGCGGGGGCGGTCGGCACGGTAGGGCAGTGAACAGATCTCTGATGCTGCGCCCGGCCAAGCTCCTCGGTCCCGCCGCGGCCGCTCTCTCCCTCGTCATGCTGGCCGCCGGTCCGGCGGCGGCGGCTCCCTCTCTCGCGCAGCGTGTGGGGTCCGAGGTCCACTGGGCCGCGCTGCCCGCAACCTCCAACGAAGTCTTCGTCGTCAACAACTCCGGGGAGATCTCGATCTTCGACGCGGCCGGGATCATTCCCGGGTTCGGCTGCCGGACCAGCGGAAGCAATCAGGTCAACTGTGGGCCCCTCGCCACGACGACGAGGCTCAGGATGTCGGCGGGCGACGGGAACGACTCCGTCACACTCGGGTTCTTCACCGCGCTGCCGGTTCCGGGGGTCATCGACGGCGGCTCCGGGCAGGACCGGATCCGTGGCGGTAGCCGTGGTGACCGGCTGTCCGACCCCAACGGCTGGCCCAGCCCGCAGTCACAGGACACGTTCGTAGGGAACGCCGGCAACGACACGATCCTCAGCCGAAACGGCGGCTACGACCGGATCGACTGCGGAGACGGCTTCGACACGGTGATCGCGGACTCGGCCGCCCGCGACGTGGTCCTGAACTGTGAGAACGTGATCCGCTTCTAGACCGCCAGGCCGCCACCTGGGATTGGGGCCGAATCGCGTAACGAGGGCGGCCACTCGGGCGAAAGCCGGCCCCGTCCGGTCCATCGCCCATAACCGGGCGCTGCGGGTTGCGTTGGGGCGTTCATGGCTCACCTCACTGTCGCCCGCGTCGTGTCGGGGGCAGCCCTCGCGATCACCGTCGGGCTCGTTTCCGCTCCCACCGCCCAGGCCGCTCCTGCCGCCGAACGCCCGAGCGTCGGCGCCCTGGCCGGTCCCCTCAGCCTCGACAACCTGCTGTCGCTCCGTTTCCTCACCCCGACGGTCCGGGACGCGAAGCGCCAGATCACCGGCCTCGCCTCCGGGCTGTCCCCGGCGCCGGCCAATGCCGTCGGCCTCGGCCACCTGCTCAAGTAGCCGACGAAAGGAAAGTCCAAGTGACACTCAAGAAGAGGCAGACGCTGGCGGCTGTCGCCAGTACCGCGATGGCCGCTCTCCTCCTCGGTGCGGGCGGCGCACACGCCGCGGACGACGGATCGCTGCTGTCGCTCCTCAACCTGCCCTCGGTCACCGTCGCCTGCTTCCCGGCGGGACAAGTCGGCCAGGGCAACACCTTCACCGGCACCCAGAACGTCAGCTGCAGCCAGAGCGCCGAGGCAACGACCCCCCACTCCCCCCACTCCCCCGGCCAACAACAGCCAGTGCAACGACATCGACGCCTACAACCCTGCCTCGGGCACAGGGGCCCCCGACCCGGAGCAGACAATCAAGGCCGCACTCAACAACGGAACGGCATACGTCGGATTTCGGAACACCGGAAATGACCCATACACCTGGTACGACCTGACCGACCCGGTGGAACACCCGAACTATCCCGAGGACGCCTGCTCCATCTCCGTAGCCGGCGTTGACGCCGATCCGACGGCTAGCGAAGAGAACGTCTCCATCCAGGTGCAGACGACCACCGGGCAGGTCTGGGAAACACGCTGTGAGCCGCTCCTGGACTCCAGCCATGACATCGTGCGACTCGACTGCGTCGGCCAGGCGGACGACGAGTTCGGCCCGTGGGTGCAGCGGACGACACCGATGCCGGGAGATCCGGCACTCACCACAGCTCAGCGCCGCCGCTGACCTGTTGGTACCGCTGTCGGAGCCTGTCCCTGACGGACAGGCTCCGTCCCATGAGCGGCGCCGGAAGAGGTCTTGATGTCTGTGTGCTCAGCCGCGTACGTGCGAATGCGCTCAGCCGGTGTGCCGCGCGTTGCCGATCCAACGCCGTACGGTGGGGCGATCGCGCGCTGGTGTCGGCATCACCGCAGCGTGATCGCCTCGCCGATTGACTGCTCGCGGGCGGACGTCATGACCAGGGCCGTGGCCGCGGCGTCCTGCACTGCCACGCCGACCGACTTGTAGAGGGTGATCTGGTCCGGCGCGGTGCGTCCCGGTTTGCGGCCGGCGATGAGTTCGCCCAGCTCGGCGTGCACGTGATCCGCTGTGATGAGGCCATCGCGGATCGGCAGGAGCAGGTCATTGCTGCCCGCGGGGAGCGGGGCAAGCACGGCCTGGCGCGATTCGACGCACACCAGCGCCTCGGCCACCGTGGCGTCGTCGATCTCGCGGCCGGCCGGGTTGTACCCCACGGACGTGATGTGCACCCCGGGTGTCAGCCAGGAGCGGCGGATCACGGGTTCGACGGCGTGCGTCGTCGCGGCGGCGATGTCCGCGCCGTCGAGCGCCTCGGCGTAGCTGGACACGGCCTGGACTTCGGCCTCCAGTACGGCTGAGAGTTCCCCGGCCAGGGCAGCGGCTTTCGCCGGATCCCGGCCGGCCACGCGGATGTGCCGGATCGGGCGGACCCGGCAGATCGCGCGGGCGTGGGACCGGGCCTGCACGCCGGTGCCCAGCACTGCCAGCACGGTCGAGTCCTCGCGGGCCAGCAGTCGCGCCGACAGCGCGGAGCAGGCGCCGGTCCGCGCTGCGGTGATGGCCGTACCGTCCAGCAGCGCGGCGGGCTCGCCGGTGTCCGGATCGAACGCCACGATCAGCGCCTGATGGGTAGGCAGCCGTGCCCCGTCGTTGTGCGGGAAGAGCGACACCAGCTTGGTCATGAGCACCCCGGCCGACGGCAGGAAGCCCGGCATGGCCGCCAGGAATCCATCGCGTTCGGGCACCAGGGCGGCGACGCGGTCGGGTACCGAGGCGCGGCCCGCACTGAGGTCTGCCATCGCCGGGGCCAGGGCGTCGATCAGCGAGTCCACGTCGAGCAGGGCCTCGACCTGCGAGCGGCCCAGAACAAGCATGTGCCTCAACCTCCTATGCCGGTCGTCCGGCCGGCGACCGCACAGCCAAAGCGTCAACCGCAGCCCCCCGTTGCCCCGGCTATGACACGCCGTCCTTCCTGAGCACGTTCATCCGTCATCCGTACGCGCCTGAGCACATCAGCGTGTAGGCCGACACCTCCGGGACAGCAAGCAGGCCGATGGCCCGGGCATTCAGGTCACCGACACCGCCTGGGCGGCCTTCGCGGCGGCCCAGTGAGCCCGATGGCCTCTTGACCGGCACGATCCGGCCCACCTTCCCGGTTTCCCGTTCCCTCAACTGTGATCCCTTGACCCTCCCGCCGCGTTCTCGGGAGCATGAACGCGGCGGCACGGAGCCGAGGCGGCACAAGGCAGAGGGGATGTTCTCCATGCAGGTGACCAAGCTGGTCAGCACGTGTGACATCACGGACTGCCCGACACGATCTACGCGACCGATCGGGGTACGTTTCTCGTACAGGGCGAGACACCGACCGACCACGGTCTGAAGATTCCCGCTCACGAAACACTCGTCGAGATCCCCATGGACCTGGTCAAGAAGGCCATCGCTGATGGCCTCATCTAGGACCATCGGGGACCTCTTCGACACCTTCGAGCGCGACGCGTTCCGACTGGAGACGCTGGACGACTACAGCCGGTCCGGCAATGTGGACGCCTATCGCGCGTTCCAGGCCGGCCAGCCACAGCCGGACGATTACAACGCCGATTGGGTGGCGGAGTTGCGATCCCGTACAGGCCAGGGCAAGCGCGTGTACCGCGTACATGTCCTCGCTCGTCCCCTCACGGACTATCTCCGCTTCGAGCTTGGCTGGGGGTACCGGAAGAACATGACCGGCGGGGAAGAGTTCTTCATCCTCGACATCACCAACGCGCCGAACCCGCTCGACGGCGTGCCTGACTTCTGGCTCTTCGATTCGACCGACACAGCTGTCATGAGCTACGACGAGCATGGCGCATTCACGGGTGCGAACGTGTTGCCCGCGGCCGAAGCAGAGGAATTTGTCTCCTACCGGGAGATGGCCCTCGCTCACGCCGTGCCGTTTACGGAGTGGTGGGCGAAGCACGGCGAGTGAACAGGGCACAGCTTGGGGCCGCGCTGCGGGCTCTGCGAGTGGCATCCGGAAAGGAAGCCAAAGCGGTAGCCCGTAGCGCGCTCATGTCACCATCCAAGCTGTCGAAGATTGAGAACGCCAACCTTCAGCCCAGCGCCACCGACGTCGAGCGCATTCTGACGGCCCTCGGGGTCTCGGACGCGATCAAGACCGAGTACACGGAATCAGCACGCGCAGCCACCACGGAGGCAACGGCTTGGCGGCTCCTCAAGCGAGCCGGCATCCACAAGGGCCAGCAAGCAGTCAAGGCCCTTGAGCCCCGATGACCACGCTGCGCCTGTTCCAGCCGGCCCTGGTCCCGGGTCTGCTCCAGACTCCTGAGTACATTCGGGCGATTCTCCAACGGCACGAGCTGAGCGAGGACGCACTCACACGCACGATGAGCGGCAGGCTTGAGCGACAGGCCGTCCTGTTCGACAGCTCCAAGGCGCTCCGCTTCGTCATCACCGAGCCTGTCCTTCGGTGGCGGATCGTTCCGCCAGCGATGATGGCTGCCCAGCTTGACCGCATCGTCTCCATGTCTCGACTCCCGCATGTCGATATCCGAGTGGTGCCATTGGGGGCTCAGCAGAGCGATATAGCGAACCATGCGCGCCCGGGGTGGAGTGGCCGCGGCTGTGGCAGATGGCCCGGAGCATGTGCCGCGCCGCTGACCGCGACCTCGACCACGCGCAGTGGATCCTGATCCAGGCCTCGCGGTCGTTCATCTGCGGAAGCGACCGGATCGCCCAGTTCGACCGGTCGGAGTGGAAGCTTGAGCCGGGTGGCAAGCGCGTGGCGTTCGGAGCGGCCTTCTGCAACCGCGACCACCTGTGGACGGGAACCTGACGGTGGAGTAAGCCACACCCCGGCAGGTGGCGGCCCCGCCTTCCCGCTACCGGGTGTAGGGGCCCCTCGTCACCGGGTGTAGGGGGCCTTCGTCCATCGCGGCGCCGTACGACCCCCGTGCCGCCGCGCGACCGTGCGGACCCCCTTGACGCCCCCTCCCGGCAGGTGGAAGCTCCCGGGTCTCGCTCGCATCGGGACGGGCGATCGCACACATCGCACACTGGGGGGCCGGTATGCCGGAGGAGTATGTCCAGACCGCGGGGGAGTTGCGGGCGGTGCTCGCGGAGCGGGGGGCCCGGTGGTCCGTGAGCGAGCACCTCGCGGACGGGGACCCCGTACCGCGTCCTTCGCTCGGCATGGAGCCCGGGGCGAACCTGACGACCGCCGAGGAGGCGGGGGCTGTCGATCTGCGGGGGCTGATCGGGCGGGCGAGCGGCAATCCGGACCTCACCCGGCGCAGGGCCGCGCACGGTCTGCTGCCCGGGGCGGCGGGGGCCGCCGGGGCGCGGGCCGGGGCGGCGGGGGTCGTGGGGGCGGCGCGGCCGGCCGCCGTGGACTGGCGCGACCGGTGGGGCCGGCCCTGGATCACCAAGATGAAGGACCAGAACCCCTGCGGCTCCTGCTGGGCGTTCGGCGCCGCCGGGCTGGTGGAGTCCATGGCCCGGATCGAGCACAGCGTATGGGCCGTGCGCTCCGAGGGGGACGTCCACGACGGCCTGCGGTTCAGCTGCGGCCAGGGCAGCAACCCCGAGACCGCGCTGGACTGGATCAAGGCCAACGGCGGTCTCGCCGACCCCGACTGCTGGCCGTACAACACCCCGCCCGCAGGCCTGCCCGCCGACCGGCGCGACGCGTGGCGCGCGGAGTACACCCCGAGCTGGGACCGCTCCGGCCGGACCGTCCGGATCACCGACTACGTCCGGCTCGGCGACGTGGAGCAGCAGAAGGTGTGGCTGGACACGGTCGGCCCGCTGACCGCCTGCTTCGACGTGTACGACGACTTCTTCGGCCTCGGCTCCGGCGTCTACCACCGCACCAGCGACCGGCTCGCGGGCGGCCACTGCGTGCTGATCGTCGGCTATGACGACGCGGCCGGCTGCTGGCTGTTCAAGAACTCCTGGGGGACCGGCTACCACGTCGGCGGCTACGGCCGGATCGCGTACGGCGAGGTCAACATCGACTACTGGGCCAAGTGCGGCCTGCGCGGCACCAACATCGACCCGTGGAGCAAGCGCCGCCTGCACGCGGGCAGCGTCTACGAGAGCGGCAACGGCCGCGCCCACCGCAACTTCGAGCTGGCCGCCACCGCCGGCGGCGGCCGCCTCCAGCACTGGTGGCGCGAGGGCGACCCGCCCTTCGCGTGGGCCCGCGCCGCCACGTTCGCGACCGACGCCTCCGGGCAGCCCGCCTTCACCGGGACCACGTACAACCGGAACATGGAGTCCCTGCACGTGACCACGGGCGGGCGGCTGCGCCACTGGTACTTCGAGCAGTCGGCCCGTGTCTGGCGCGACGGCGGCGCCTTCGGGCCGGGCGACGCGGCGATCGGCTCGACCCCGGGGTTCCTCCAGAGCGACTACGGCAAGCCGGGCAACTTCGAGGCGGTCGTCCGCACCGCCGACGGCCGCCTGAACCACTGGTGGCGCATCAACGGCGCCCCCTGGACCTGGAACGACGGCGGCCGCTTCGCCTCCGGCATCGCCCACTACGGACCCGCGCTCGTCCAGACCCGCTCCCGCCACCTCGACCTCGTCGCCACCCGCACGGACGGCCGGATGCAGCTGTGGTGGCGGGACGACCCGAACGGCTTCGCCTGGCGGGCGGGGGAGGTCTTCGGCAGCGGGATCACCTCCGCGCCCTGCCTCATCGAGGGGCAGTACGGGGCCGCCGACGAGGACACCGCCGGGAACTACGAGCTGTGCGTGGTCGGCGCCGGCGGGCGCATCGAGCACTGGTGGCGCGGCAACGCGGGCGGCTCGCCCTGGCGGCGCGGCGCGGTCTTCGGGCACGACGCGCTCACCGTCACCGGGATGCTCCAGGGCAGTTTCGGGTTCAACCTGGAGGTCATCGCCCTGCGCACGGACCGCCGGCTCCAGCACTACTGGCGCGACGGCGCGGGCTGGCACGAGGGGCCGGTGATCGGCCTCGCCTGAGCGAAGGGGCCGCGCGGGTGGAGGTACGGGAGGTCGTGCTGCGGGCCGGGGAGTCGTACGAGTTGCGGCTCGCCGGGCGCGGGGCGCGCGGGTACGTGTGGACCTGGCGGGTGACGGGCGACGCGGACGCGGTCTCGGTGGCGGAGGGCCCGGCGGCCCCCGCCGGGGCCCTGCCGGGCGCGACGGTGGAGCGGACGTACGTGGTCCGGGGCCGCTGCCCGGGCGGGCGGGCCCGGATCCGCTTCGCGCAGATCCGGCCGCCCTACCCGGACGAGACCCCGTACGACGAGTTCGTCCTGGACGTGGAGGTCAGGAACCGCCCGTGAGCAGGCGCCCCCGCCGATTCAGCCTCGCCGGCCAAATCCAGCCTCGCCGGTGTTTGACCGGGGGTCCGCCAACTCCAGCCTCGCCGGCGAGGCTGGATCTGACCGGCGCTCGCCCGCTGTGCTCGCCCGCCGCGCCGGGTGGGGTCGTTGACTCGGGGGAGCGGGCGTGATGGCCTCCGGCCATGGGAAATCGAGAGAGGTATGCCCGGGTTGCCGGGTTCGTCCTGTCGGCGGCGGTCCTCGCCGCCCTGACCGTCGCGGCGCCCCTGCCCGCCTTCGCCGCACCGGACGGGCGCGCGGTGTCCGTCCCGCCGGGGGACGGCGACCCGGCCGACGGCCGCCCGTACATCGTCACCGTGGCACCGGGCGTGGACCCGGCCGACGTGGCCGGGCAGGTCGAGGGCGTCGAACCCCTGTACTTCTTCCGGTCCACGATCAACGGCTTCGCCGCGCGGCTCAGCCCCGGCCAGTACGCCGCGCTGGCCGCGCTGCCGGAGGTCGAGGCCATCGAGGAGGACGGCATGGCGTCCGTGCCCCACGTCCCCGAGACCGCTTAGCGGCGGCGTCCGCATGGTGGACCGCAGCTCAAGTTGTACCCCTCATGTATCTATCCTGTGCGCATGCCAGCCCCCGCCCCCGCCGCCGCCCCCACCACCGCGGCCGACCGCGTCTACCTCCACGTCAAGCGGGGGGTGCTCGACCGCCGTTACGCAGGCGGTGTCCTCCTCACCGAGGGAGAGCTCGCCGAGGCCGTCGGGGTGTCCCGTACGCCGGTGCGCGAGGCGTTGCTGCGGCTGGAGACCGAGGGGCTGCTGAAGCTGTACCCGAAGAAGGGCGCGCTGGTCCTGCCGGTCTCCGCGCAGGAGATCGCCGATGTGATCGAAACCCGGCTGCTGGTCGAGGAGTTCACGGTACGCCGGGCCGTCCCCGCGCCGCCCGGACTGCTGGACCGGCTCACCACCCTGGTCGAGGAGCAGCGCCGGCATGCCGCCGAGGGCGACCTCGCGGCGATGATGGCCGCTGACCGCGGCTTCCACGCGGAGATCGTGCGCAGCGCCGGAAACCAGATCCTGTGCCGCCTCTACGACCAACTCCGCGACCGGCAGCTGCGGATGGGCGTGGCCCTGCTGCACGCGCACCCCGACCGGATCGAGCGGTCGCTCGCCGAGCACGCCGAGATCCTGGACGCCCTGCGGGCCGGGGACGCGGAGACGGCGGCCGCATCCGTACGGGCGCACGTGGGCCGCGTCGAGGCGCTGGTGCGGGGGTCGGCCCGATGAGTTCCACGCCCGCCACGCCCGCCGTGCCCGCCGCCGCACAGGCCCCGCTCCCCCAGGACCCCCCGGGCGGTCGGCGGGCCGTGGCCGTCTGGTCGATCGGCGTCGCCGTGTACTTCGTCGCCGTGATCTTCCGTACCAGCCTGGGCGTGGCCGGACTGGAGGCCGCGGACCGCTTCCACGTGAACGCGTCGGCGCTGTCCACGTTCTCCCTGCTCCAGCTGCTCGTCTACGCGGGGATGCAGATCCCGGTGGGCCTGATGGTGGACCGGCTGGGCACGAAGAAGGTGCTGACGCTCGGCGCGGTCCTCTTCACCGCCGGGCAGGTCGGCTTCGCGCTGTCCCCCTCGTACGGGACGGCGCTGGCGGCCCGGGCGCTGCTGGGCTGCGGTGACGCGATGACCTTCATCTCCGTACTGCGTCTGGGCACCCGGTGGTTCCCGGCCCGGCGCGGGCCGCTGATGGCGCAGCTGGCCGGGCTGGTGGGGATGGCGGGCAACCTGGTCTCCACCCTGGTGCTGGCGCCCGTACTGCACGGGGTCGGCTGGGTCGCGGCGTTCGCGGGGAGCGCGGTGGCGGGGCTGGTGGTGCTGGTCCCGCTCGTGCTGTTCCTGCGGGACCACCCGGAGGGCCACGGGCCGGCGCCCCGGCCGCGCGGGGCGGGGGCTTCCGGCGCTTCCGGGGCTTCCGGGGGCTTCGTCCGCCGCCAGATAGCGGAGTCCTGGCGCGAGCCGGGCACCAGGCTCGGCCTGTGGGTGCACTTCACGACGCAGTTCCCGGCCATGGTGTTCCTGCTGCTGTGGGGCATGCCGTTCCTGGTCGAGGCGCAGGGGCTGTCGCGGACCACGGCGGGCGGGCTGCTGACGCTGGTGGTGGCCTCCAACATGGGGTTCGGCCTGGTCTACGGGCAGCTCGTCGGCCGCCGTCAGGCGTCGCGGATCCCGCTGGCGCTGGGCACGGTCGCCCTCACGGCCCTGCTGTGGGCCTCGGTCCTCGTCTGGCCGGGGGGCCGGGCTCCGATGTGGCTGCTGGTCACGCTGTGCGTGGTCCTGGGGACCTGCGGCCCGGCGTCGATGATCGGCTTCGACTTCGCCCGGCCGGCGAATCCGGCGGAGCGTCAGGGGACGGCGTCCGGAATCACCAACATGGGTGGTTTCATCGCGTCGATGACGACGCTGCTGGTGGTGGGCGTGCTGCTGGATGCGACGGGGGACGACTACCGCGTGGCGTTCTCGTCGGTGTTCGTCCTGGAGCTGCTGGGCATCGCCCAGATCCTCCGGCTGCGGGGCCGCGCCCTGGCCCGGGAACGGGAGCGGGAGCGCCTGACGCCGGTTCGGATCCCGGCGGCCCCGGCCCGGTCCCGGGCGTAGCCGGACTCCGGGCCACATCCAGCCTCGCCGGCGTTTGAGGCGCGGGGTCTGGGGCGGAGCCCCAGGAAACCCGGCTCCGCCGGGCACCGGGCGCCGCCCGGCCCCTCCCCCCGTCTCTGTCCGGGGGGACCCCCACTCAAA
>NZ_JALGRF010000004.1:0-88122 GCF_022815725.1 Streptomyces sp. APSN-46.1 | reverse complement strand
CGCGCGCGCGCCGGCCGGCGGGGCGCGCCGCCCCTCCCCCCCCCGGCGGCGGGGGGCGGGGGGCCGGGGGGGGGGGGGCCCCCCCCCCCCCCCGAAACCCGGCTCCGCCGGGCACCGGGCTCCGCCCGGACCCGCGCCTCAAGCGCCGGCGAGGCTGGATCTGCCGGGCACCGGGCTCCGCCCGGACCCGCGCCTCAAACGCCGGCGAGGCTGGAGTTGCCGGCGAGGCCAGAGCGGCCCGGGGAGCGGCCCCGGCCGGGGCAGTGGCCGCTACGGGGTCACGGTGAAGTGCGCCAGGATGGCGTCCCCCAGGGCGGTGTCGCCCTCCAGCTTCACCCGGTCGGCGACGGCACGCGGACGCACCCGCCCCGCCGCCAGCCGGACGTACGTCTCCCAATCCAGGGTCAGCGTCACCGCCGGGCCCAGCGAGGGCGCCGAGTCCACCGTCCCGCGCCCCTCCGCGTTCACCCGTACCGTCCGCATGAACTCCACCGGCCCGTGCACGTCCACCACGACCGCCGAGTTGGCCGGGGCGCCCGCCCGCTTCGCGACGACCATCGGCAGCATTTCCAGCAGCATGTCCCGCACGACGAACGCCCCCGGCGAGTCCCAGTTCCCCGGCGCGCCCAGCGCGGCCCGCAGATCCTGCTCGTGGAGCCACACGTCCCACGCCCGCAGCCGCAGCGCGTGCTCCAGGGTCACCTGCCCGCCGAGCGGCGCCCGCACCAGCGTGGCGGGATCCCGCTTCTCGTTCCGCAGCTGCCGCGCACGCCGGATGACGGTGTACTCCAGCTCGGAGGTCATCTCCGGCGCCGTGTGGTGCCGGCGGACGTCAACCTGCACTTCCATGTACCGGGTGAACTCGTCCACCACGTGCCGCAGATCGCGCGGCAGCGTGTGGATCGGCCGCGGGTCCCCGAGCTGCTCGCACTCAAGGCCGATGATGTGTGACACCACGTCACGGACCGACCAGCCGGGGCACGGGGTGGCCCGGTTCCACTCGCCCTCGGTGAGGGGGAGGACCAGCTCGGATATCGCCTCGATGGAATGGGTCCACGCGTCGGCGTAGGGCTGAAGGCTGGGATGGACGGTCAACGGGACCCCTCGCGTGCTGTTCAGTGGCGCGTTGTGGACTATGCCCAAAACTACGCTGCCGGTGAGCACCCCGGCAGTGCTTTCGTGTGACGATCGTAGGCCCGAGTTGACGGTTCTCATGCCAGGACGGTGGTAGTGTGCGCGCCTCTCTGATCCAAATCGCGGTGAATGAAGGGGAGTCGGTGGCCTCCCGGCGGGCCCGGGCCGCCGATCTCGTACGGGAGCAGTCCGCCTCCGACCTGGTCGTGCTGCCCGAACTGTGGACGGTGGGCGCCTTCGCCTACGAGCAGTTCGAGACCGAGGCCGAACCGCTGGACGGCCCGACCTACCAGCAGATGGCCGCCGCCGCGCGCGACGCCGGGGTGTGGCTGCACGCGGGCTCGTTCGTGGAGCGCGCGGGCGACGGCTCCCTCTACAACACCGCCCTCGTCCTCTCCCCGGCGGGAGAGCTGGCCGCGACCTACCGCAAGATCCACCGCTTCGGCTTCGACCAGGGCGAGGCGGTGCTGATGTCCGCCGGCGATACCCTGACCACGGTGGCCCTGCCGGAGCAGACCCTGGGCCTGGCGACCTGCTACGACCTCCGCTTCCCGGAGCTGTTCCGCGGCCTGGTGGACGCCGGGGCCACCACGATGGTGGTCGCCGCGGGCTGGCCGGCCCGGCGCCGCTCCCACTGGACCCTGCTCAGCCGGGCGCGCGCGGTGGAGGACCAGTCGTACGTCCTGTCCTGCGGGCTGGCCGGTACGCATGCGGGCGTCGAGCAGGCCGGTCACAGCCTGGTGGTGGACCCGTGGGGCGAGGTCCTGGCGGAGGCGGGGGCGGGCGAGGACGTCCTCACGGTGGAGCTGGACCCGGCGATGGTCGCCGAGACCCGGGAACAGTTCCCGGCGCTGAAGGACCGCCGCTTCGGCCGTTAGCCCAGGCCGGTCCTCGGCGGTCCTCAGCCAAGGCGGTCCTCGTACTAGGTTGCGGACATGCCCCTTCTCTACGTGACCGACCTGGCCTACCCGGCGCGCGGCCGCCGCTACTGCGACGAGGACATATTCCTCACGTCCCGGCTGCGTGAGCACTTCGACCTCGCCCTGTGTCACCCCAAGGACGCGGAGGCCCTCCTGCCGCTCGGCTTCGACGCCGTCGTCGTCCGCAACAGCGGCCCGGTCCTGCACTACCAGGAGGCCTACGACGCGTTCCGCGCGGCCGCGCTCGCCGCCGGGAGCCGCGTCTACAACCCCCTCACGGGCCGCGCCGACATGGCGGGCAAGCAGTACCTCCTGGACCTGACGGCGGCCGGCTACCCGGTGATCCCGACGGTCGACGACCCCGCCCGACTGGACCTCCTGCCGGACGTCCCCTCGTACGCCGTCAAGCCCAAGCAGGGCGCGGACTCCATCGGCCTCGCCTTCACCGCGCACCCGGACGTTCCGGCGGGGGAGTTCCTGATCCAGCCGCGCATCGACTTCACGTACGAGGTGTCCTTCTACTTCGTCGACGACGCCTTCCAGTACGCGCTCCACGCCCCGGACCCGGCCCGCCGCTGGGAGCTGGCGCCGTACGAGCCCACCCCGGCGGACCTGGACTTCGCCCGGGCCTTCATCGGGTGGAACACGCTCTCGCACGGCATCCAGCGCGTGGACGCCTGCCGGGCGCCGTCGGGCGAGCTGCTGCTGGTCGAGCTGGAGGACCTGAACCCGTACCTGTCGCTGGACCTGGTCGCGCCGGAGGTCCGGGACAGGTTCATCACATCCCTCGCGCATTCCCTCCACACTTTCCTGAAGGACTGATGTCAGACCGGGGTGCCAGGCTCACTCCCCATGGACAAGCAGACCTTGTGGAAGCTGATCGAGTCGGCCCGCGCGGACGCGGCGCCGGATGAGGTGGCGGCGCGGGCGGCGCACCTGCTGGCGCTGCGGCCGGCGGAGGAGATAGCCGCCGCCCAGCAGGTGGTGTGGGACCTGCTGGCGGAGTCCTACCGCGCCCCGCTCTGGGCCGCGGCCTACGTGATCAACGGCGGCTGCTCCGACGACGGCTTCGACTACTTCCGCGGCTGGCTCCTCACGCAGGGCGAGGCGGCCTTCACCGCCGCCCTGGCCGACCCCGACTCCCTCGCGGATCACCCCTCGGTCCGCGAGGCGGCGTCCGAGGGGGTGGAGCTGTGGGACGAGGCGGCCCTCTCGATCGCCTGGACGGCCTACGAGGCCGCCACGGGCCGCGAACTCCCCGCCGACTCCTTCACGATCAGCTATCCGCCCCTGGACCCCGCCTGGGACTTCGACTTCGACGACACCGCCGAAACCTCGGCCCGCCTACCCCGCCTGAGCGCCCTCTTCGACTGAGCCGTACCTCCCGAGCTCGGGCTCACCATCAGCCCCGCTCCCATCGTTCGACGACGTCGCGGCACACGGCGGTGTGCTCGTCCGACACGAGCAGGACGAGGTTGCCGCCGTGATCGCTGTACTGAATCAGGACGTTGACACCGGCGTCGCCGAGCAGGCGGGCCAGCGCGCCGAGCTGTCCGGGTGTCTCCTGGTCCAGCCGGGTCATGGCGACGTCACGCACGACGGCGGGGCCGAGCCCCGCGGCGTTGACAGCGGCCAGGGCGGCGGGGCCGTCGTCGACCAGGTAGTGCGCGACGGCATGCCCGTCGTGGGTGAACACACCACCGCCTTCCAGGCTCACCCCATGGCCGCCGAGCGCCTGGCCGAGGTCGGCCAGCGCGCCGGGCCGGTTCGGCAAGTGGACCTCAAGGTCTTGCGGGCGGGGGTCTTGCGGGTGGGCGGTCACGAGGTCACCACGGTCGTGGAGACCTCGACCGGGACCGACAGGCTGTTGGCGACGTAGCACGCGTGGTGGGCCCGCACGGCGATTTCCTGGACCTTGCTCTCGTCGGTCCCGGCGGCGGTCCTGACGGTCACGCGCAGGTGGATCGCCGCCAGGCGGGCGGGCTCGGCGGTCAGGTCGAGGTGGCTGGTGGCCTCGTCGTCGTAGGCGAGCACGTCCACTCCGGCGCGGGCGGCGGCGCCGAGGAACGACAGCATCTGGCAGGACGAGGCGGCCATGACCACGAGTTGTTCGGGGTTGAGCCGGTCGGGGTTGCCGCGGAAGGCCGGGTCCGCGCTCAGCTCGACCTGCGCGGTGGCCGGCGTGGCGACGGCGGTGTGGTCGCGCGAGTAGGCGCGGATCCCGCCGGCGGTGGAGCCGTCCCAGTGCAGACGCGTGCGGTAGGCGTGCGTGTTCATGCTCGAACCGTAGGTCTGGGACGCTTCGGCACCGGCCGAAGTGTCGTCGTCGTATCGTCACCTCCATGAACAGGGACCGGGACAGGGACAGGGACCGGGACTTCACGAGAGCGGGCAAGGCGCTTGCCGCACCCGCGCGTTCGGTGTTCCTGAACCTGCTCATGGACGGCACCAGGCGGCCGGCCGGCGAGCTGGCCCAGGGGGCCGGGGTGAGCGCCTCGACGGCGTCGGAGCACTTGGCGGTGCTCGTCGATGCCGGTCTGGTGACGTGCGAGGCGCGCGGGCGGCGCCGCTACTACTCGCTCGCCGGCCCGGAGGTCGCCACGGCCCTGGAAGCGCTCGGCGTCCTGGCCGACCCGGCGCCCGTCGTGGGGTATCGGCGAAGCCGTCAGATGCGGAACCTGGCCTCGGCGCGGTTCTGCTACGACCACATCGCCGGGCGGCTCGGCATCGCGCTGACGGATGCCTGGACCCGCCGGGGATGGCTGGCCGACCGCGAGTCGCTCTCGCTGACCGACGCCGGCGCTGACGGGCTGCGTGGGATCGGGGTGGATGTCGACGGCGCGATCCAGGCGCGCCGCGCCACCACCCGGGCGTGCCTGGACTGGACGGAACGACGAGCGCATCTGGCCGGTGCCCTGGGCGCGGTAGTCGGCAGCCGGTTCCTTGAGGCCGGGTGGGTGGTGCGGCACCGCTCCGGGCGGGGCCTGAACGTCACCGAGAGCGGCCACGATCTCATCCGCGGAACCTGGGGGATCGACCTGGCGTCGCCGCCGCCCTAGAGCGCGCTGGTGTCCAGGTCGATCCCGAACGGCTCCGGCAGCCGCACCGGCGTCCCGAAGGGGTGCGGCCCGTCTACCTCGGTGTAGCCGAGCCGCCCGGGCTCGGAGAACAGCGTGACGGTCTTGTCCAGCCGGTCGACGAGGAGGTACAGCGGTGTGCCGTACTCGGCGTACCGCTTGCGCTTGACGACCCGGTCGGTCTCGCAATTGGACTCCGAGGTGACCTCGACGACGAGCAGCACCTGGTCCGGAAGGAGAGCGCCGCCGCCCTTCGCCAGCGCCTTGGGAGCGACGGCGAGGTCGGGGACGTACCAATTCGGCGACCCTGGAAGGTCCAGGTTGCCCGACCCGGTGACGCAGTCCAGCTCCTTGACCCGCGGTCGGATCTGATCGCGGATCTCTTCAGCTGCGTTTTCGTGGTCCCAGCTCGGCGTCACGTTGCTGATGACCCCTTCGACGATCTCGGTGCGGTCCCCGAGGTGGTGCTGGATGACGTACTTCAGCGCCCGCTCAGGGTCGATGCCCTCGCCGTAATCGTGCGCGGTGGTCATTCCGGACGCCTCCTTCATTGCCTGTGGCCAGATTCCCACGGGGGCCCGCACCCCGTCGTCACCCGCACGGGTGCATATGCCCGGGGGTGGCACCCTTGAGCCATGAATTCTGCCGCGTCCGCACCCCGACGTGCCCGTGTCCGTGCCCCCGAGCTGATCGGCAAGGGGGGCTGGCTGAACACCGGTGGTAAGCCGTACACCCTCGCTGACCTGCGAGGGCGGATTGTGATCTTGGATTTTTGGACCTTCTGCTGCATCAACTGCCTGCACGTCCTCGACGAGCTGCGTGAGCTGGAGGAGAAGCACCGCGACACCGTGGTGATCATCGGTGTGCACTCGCCGAAGTTCGTCCACGAGGCCGAGCACGCCGCCGTCGTCGATGCCGTCGAGCGGTACGAGGTGCACCACCCGGTGCTGGACGATCCCGAGCTGGCGACCTGGAAGCAGTACGCCGTGCGGGCCTGGCCCACGCTCGTCGTGATCGACCCCGAGGGGTACATCGTCGCGCAGCACGCCGGTGAGGGGCACGCGCACGCCATCGCGCGGCTCGTCGAGGAGCTGGAGGCCGAGCACGAGGCCAAGGGCACCCTGCGGCGCGGGGACGGGCCGTACGTGGCGCCCGAGCCGGTGGCGACCGATCTGCGGTTCCCCGGGAAGGCGCTCCTGCTGCCGTCCGGGAACTTCCTGGTGTCGGATTCGACGCGGCACCAGCTGGTGGAGCTGGCCGCCGACGGGGAGAGCGTCGTACGCCGGATCGGCAGCGGCGAGCGCGGGTTCACCGCCGGCAGCTTCAGCGAGCCGCAGGGGCTGGCGCTGATGGACGACGGGACGGTCGTCGTCGCCGACACCGTGAACCACGCGCTGCGGCGGTTCGACCCCGTCACCGGAGAGGTCGAGACCGTCGCCGGGACCGGACGGCAGTGGTGGCAGGGCTCGGCGACCTCCGGGCCGGCGCTGGAGGTGGACCTGTCCTCGCCGTGGGACGTGGCGTGGTGGCAGGGCAAGGTGTGGATCGCCATGGCCGGCGTGCACCAGCTGTGGACGTGGGATCCGCAGACGCGGACCGTGGAGGTCGCCGCCGGCACGACCAACGAGGGGCTGGTGGACGGGCCCGCCGCCGAGGCCTGGTTCGCGCAGCCGTCCGGGCTCGCGGCCACCGAGGAGCGGCTGTGGGTCGCCGATTCGGAGACCAGCGCCCTGCGGTACGTGGAGGCCACGCCCGACGGGTACGTCGTCACGACCGCCGTCGGGACCGGCCTGTTCGACTTCGGGCACCGGGACGGCGACGCCGCCCAGGCGCTGCTCCAGCACCCGCTGGGGGTGACCGCGCTGCCGGACGGCTCCGTCGCGGTGTGCGACACGTACAACCACGCCCTGCGCCGCTTCGACCCGGCGACGGGCCGGGTCACCACCCTCGCCACCGATCTGCGGGAGCCGAGCGACGCGGTGCTCGCCGGGAGCGAGATCGTGGTCGTCGAGTCCGCCCGGCACCGGCTGACCCGGCTGCGGCTGCCGGAGGAGGCGGTCCGGGTCGACGCCGTCGCGCACCGGACGCAGCGCGCCGCGACCGAGGTCGCCCCGGGCACGCTCCGGCTGGAGGTGGTGTTCCAGGCGCCGAGCGGGCAGAAGCTGGACGACCGCTACGGCCCCTCGACCCGCCTCCTGGTCTCCTCGACGCCGCCGGAGCTGCTCCTGGCGGGGGAGGGCGCGGGCAGTGACCTGTCCCGCGGTCTCGCGCTGAACCCGGAGGTCCTGGAGGGCGTTCTGCACGTTTCGGCGATGGCGGCGTCCTGCGACGACGACCCGGCGAACGAGTACCCGGCCTGCCACGTCCACCAGCAGGACTGGGGTGTCCCCGTCACCCTCACCTCGACGGGCGCGACGCATCTCCCGCTCGTCCTGGCCGGGCTCCCGTCCTAGGGCGACTACTTTGAGTAGTGTGGCGGTTGCGGTACGACGACACTGAGGTCTTTGATCGAAAGTGGTTGGGCATGGCGGTGGTGCAGAGTTCCGGCACTGCGGAACCTCTCGTTTCGCCGGTCAGTTCCCACAACGAGTGGGATCCGCTGGAGGAGGTGATCGTCGGTCGTCTCGACGGCGCGACGATCCCCTCCAGGCATCCGGTCGTGGCCTGCAACATTCCGCCCTGGGGGGCGCGTTTGCAGGGACTGGCGGCCGGGAGCAGGTATCCGCGTGTGCTGGTCCAGCGGGCGCGTGAGGAGCTCGAACAGTTCGTCGCTCTCCTGGAGTCCCTCGGCGTCACGGTCAGGCGCCCGGACGCCGTCGATCACCAGCACCGCTTCGGCACCCCCGACTGGTCGTCGCGCGGATTCTGCTCCTCCTGTCCGCGGGACAGCATGCTCGTGATCGGCGACGAGATCATCGAGACCCCGATGGCATGGCCGTGCCGGTACTTCGAGACGCACGCCTATCGCTCGGTCCTCAAGGACTACTTCCGGCGCGGCGCGCGCTGGACGGCGGCGCCGCGGCCGCAGCTCACGGACGCGCTGTTCGACGCGGATTTCTCCGTTCCCGTGGACGGCGAGCCCATGCGCTACATCCTCACCGAGTTCGAGCCCGTGTTCGACGCGGCGGATTTCGTCCGCGCGGGACGCGACCTGTTCGTCAACCGGAGCAACGTCACCAACCGCACGGGCATCGAATGGCTGCGCCGTCATCTGGGATCCGGCTACCGCGTCCACGAGATCGAGAGCCGCTGCCGCACGCCCATGCACATCGACACGACGTTCCTCCCGCTCGCGCCGGGCAAGGTGCTGGTCAATCCCGAGTACATCGACGTCGACCGGCTGCCGGACATCATGAGCTCGTGGGACGTCCTGGTGGCCCCCGAGCCCGACCCGATCGACGAGCGCCTGCTCAAGGTCACCTCGATGTGCGGCAAGTGGCTCAGCATGAACGTTCTCATGGTCGACGAGAAGCGGGTCATCGCGGAGCGGCACCACACCGGCATGCTGCGCGCGCTCGAAGGCTGGGGGTTCGAGCCGATCCCGTGCGACCTGACGCACTACACGCCGTTCGGCGGCTCGTTCCACTGCGCGACGCTCGACATCCGGCGTCGCGGCACGCTTGAGTCCTACTTCGGCTGATCGCCTCGCGGCGCACCCCACGTCGGAGACAGCGGTTCCGACGTGGGGTGCGACGCGGGCGGGTCAGCCCTCCAGGAAGGCGACCAGCGCGTTCGCCAGCAGGTACGGGTCATCCGCCCCGCACAGCTCGCGGGCGCTGTGCATCGACAGGATCGCCACGCCGATGTCCACGGTCTGGATCCCGTGCCGGGCGGCGGTGATCGGGCCGATCGTCGTCCCGCACGGCATCGAGTTGTTCGAGACGAAGGTCTGCCACGGCACGCCGGCCCGCTCGCACGCGGCCGCGAACACCGCGCGCCCGGTGCCGTCCGTCGCGTACCGCTGGTTGACGTTGACCTTCAGGATCGGGCCGCCGTTGGCGCGCGGGTGGTGCGAGGGGTCGTGCCGCTCCGCGTAGTTGGGGTGCACGGCGTGACCGGTGTCCGAGGACAGGCAGATCGTGCCGGCGAAGGCCCGCGCCCGGTCCTCGTACGAGCCCCCGCGCGCGAAGACTGAACGTTCCAGCACGTTGCCCAGCAGCGGGCCGTCCGCGCCGGTGTCCGACTGCGAACCGTTCTCCTCGTGGTCGAAGGCCGCCAGCACCGGGATGTGGTCCAGGCCCTCGGAGGCGGAGGCGGAGGCGGAGACGGCGGCCAGCGCCGCGACACCCGCGTGCACCGAGATCAGGTTGTCCATCCGCGGGCCGGCCACCAGCTCGCGGTCACGCCCCAGGTAGGAGGGCGGCTCGATGGAGTGCACCATCAGGTCCCAGCCGGCCACCGAGCCCTGCGGCAGGCCCTCTTCCTCCTCCAGGAAGGTGATCAGATCGCCCTCCTGTACCTCGCCCAGGCCCCAGACCGGCTGCATGTGCCGCTGCTTGTCCAGCTTCAGCCCGTCGGTGTTCACCGACCGGTCGAGGTGGACGGCGAGTTGGGGGACGCGCAGCAGCGCGCGGTCCACGTTCACCAGGCGCTCGGTGCCGTCGCGCAGGGTCAACCGCCCGGCCAGGCCCAGGTCCCGGTCCAGCCAGGTGTTGAGCAGGGTGCCGCCGTAGATCTCGACGGCGATCTGCCGCCAGCCCTGCGAGCCCGTGTCGGGAAGCGGCTTGACCCGCAGGTTGGGGGAGTCGGTGTGCGCGCCGACGATACGGAACGGGGTGTGCGCGACCGCGCCCTCCGGCACGTACCAGGCGATGAGCGCGCCGCCGCGGAGGACGAACTTGCCCCCGGTTCCCGCGTCCCAGGCGTCCGTTTCCGACAACTGCCTGAAGCCTGCCTTTTCCAGCCGCTCGGCCGCATTGGCCACGGCGTGGTACGGCGACGGACTAGCCGCCAAAAAGGTCATCAGATCGTCGGTGTGGCCGCGGTCGAAGCGGGCGGGAGAGCTCATGTGGTTCACCTTAACGACGGTCGTGTTCGCCATGGCCGGACTGCGGCGGATAGCCCAAAGGTCAGGGTGCGTGGGGGAGTGTGGCCCGCGATCCCGTCGTTCTCAGCCCGGCGGACGCTCGAATCTGCGGTGCAGCTGCCGCCGCTCGCCCCGCCGGATGCGCGGGAGCATCTCGGGGGTCTGCGCCGAGCGCTGCGCGCGCCTTTTGCGTCCGGCGCAGAAGATACAGGCCTCACCGGGGGGCGCGTCGGGATCGATGGGGGCGCCTGGGTGTTCGGAGCAGCCCGAGGCGTTGCGCGGCCGGGACAGTTCGCGGGCCACGATGAACGCGCGGTGCAGGTCGTCCGCGATGCGTACGAAGTCCTCCGCGGGGGAGGAGATCCCCAGGTGGAAGCGGCGGTCCTCGACCGTACGCAGGTGCGCGCGCAGCAGCTCGTGGGTGTACGGGGGGTCCGGCACGGGGTAGCCCAGCCGGCGCTGCTCCCCGGCCGGCGGGGCCGCGGCGGCCGCCCGGCCGCCCTGGGCGCGCTGGCCGACCCGGCGGCGGTCGTTGCAGATCAGGCAGCGGCCCCAGCCGTCGGGCGCTTCGGGGTCGAGGGCGCCGTTGGGGTGCTCGGCGCAGCCGGTGTAGCTCTTGGCGGGAGCGAGGCCGGCGGCGGTCCGGAAGGCGATGTGGAGGGCGTCGGCGATGCCCTCGTACTCGGCGGGGTGGGAGCCGTCGTACAGCTCGCGCAGGTGGTCGCCCAGGCTGCCCAGGCTCGCCTGCAGCTCCTTGAGGGCGTACGGCCGCCCGGTGGGGACGGAGTACCCCCTGCCGCTGCTGTGCTGATCCTGTGGAGTCATGCCTAGAGCGTCCCATGGCCGACTGACAACGAGGAAAGCCGCAGGCCGGGGGCCCGGCTGCGGGGCCCGGCTGCGGGGCCCGGCCCGGCTCGCGACCGCCCGGCTCGCGACCGTCCGGCTCCCGGTCGGCCCGAGCCCGTGCCGGCTGCGGAGCCCGTGCCGGCCCGAGCCCGTGCCGGCCCGAGCCCGTGCCGGCCCGGGTCCCGCCGGCGGGGAAGGTGGCGGGGCGCCGCGTACGCCAGCGGCCGGACCCCGGGGGGTCCGGCCGCTGGCGTGTGACTGCCGAAGCGGCGCAGCTTAGAACGCGGCCTCGTCGAGCTCCATCAGGGAGTTGTCGACGGACTCGGCCAGCGCGCGCTGGACCGAGACGCCCGGGAGGATCTGCGCCGCGAAGAACTTCGCGGCGGCGATCTTGCCGGTGTAGAAGGGGACGTCCTTCGGGGAGGCGGTCGCCAGCTTCTCGGCGGCCACGGCCGCGCCCTTGAGCAGCAGGTAACCGACGACCACGTCACCGGACGCCATCAGCAGGCGGGTGGTGTTCTGGCCGACCTTGTAGATGTTCTTGACGTCCTCGCCGGTGGCGGTGAGGTCCACGATCATCTGACCGACGATGGCCTCCAGGTCGACCGCGGCCTTGGCGAGCGCGTCGCGGGCCGGGGCCAGCTCCTCGCCACCGACGGCCTCGGCCAGGAACTTCTTGATCGTCTCGGAGAGGACGTTCAGGGAGGCGCCCTGGTCGCGGACGATCTTCCGGAAGAAGAAGTCCTGGCCCTGGATCGCAGTGGTGCCCTCGTAGAGGGTGTCGATCTTGGCGTCCCGGATGTACTGCTCGATCGGGTATTCCTGGAGGTAACCGGAACCGCCGAACGTCTGCAGCGACTGGGCGAGCTGCTCGTACGACCTCTCGGAGCCGTAGCCCTTCACGATCGGCAGGAGCAGGTCGTTCAGGCCGATCTCGGCGGAGGCGTCCTCGCCCGCGGCCTGCTTGAGCTGGATCTCGTCCTGGACGGAGGCGGTGTACAGCACCAGGGCGCGCATGCCCTCCGCGTACGCCTTCTGCGTCATGAGCGAGCGGCGCACGTCGGGGTGGTGCGTGATGGTGACCTTGGGCGCGGCCTTGTCCATGAAGTTCGCCAGGTCCGTGCCCTGCACGCGCTCCTTGGCGTACTCCAGCGCGTTCAGGTAGCCGGTGGAGAGGGTGGCGATGGCCTTCGTGCCGACCATCATCCGGGCGAACTCGATGATCATGAACATCTGGCGGATGCCGTCGTGCTTGTCGCCGATCAGCCAGCCCTTGGCGGGGTGCTGGTCGCCGAAGGTCATCTCGCACGTGTTGGAGGCCTTGAGGCCCATCTTGTGCTCGACGTTCGTCGCGTAGACGCCGTTGCGCTCGCCCAGCTCGCCGGTCTCCCAGTCGAAGTGGAACTTCGGGACGAGGAAGAGGGACAGGCCCTTGGTGCCCGGGCCGTGGCCCTCGGGGCGGGCGAGGACATAGTGGAGGATGTTCTCCTCCATGTCGTGCTCGCCGGACGTGATGAAGCGCTTCACGCCCTCGATGTGCCAGGAGCCGTCCTCTTGCTGGATCGCCTTGGTGCGGCCGGCGCCGACGTCCGAGCCGGCGTCCGGCTCGGTGAGGACCATGGTGGAGCCCCAGCGCTTCTCGACCGCTATCTGGGCGACCTTCTTCTGCGCCTCGTTGCCCTCTTCGAAGAGGATGCCGGCGAACGCCGGGCCGGAGGAGTACATCCAGACGGCCGGGTTCGAGCCGAGCAGCAGCTCCGCGTAGCCCCAGATGAGGGAGCGGGGCGAGGTGGTGCCGCCGATCTCCTCCGGGAGGCCCAGACGCCAGTACTCCGAGTCCATGAAGGCCTCGTAGCTCTTCTTGAACGAGGCGGGGACCGGCGCCGTGTTGGTGGCCGGGTCGAAGACCGGCGGGTTGCGGTCGGCGTCCGCGAAGGACTCGGCCAGCTCGTTCTCGGCGAGGCGGGTGAGCTCGGACAGGATGCTCTTGGCGGTCTCGGTGTCCATCTCACCGAACGGGCCGGTGCCGTACAGCTTGTCGCGACCGAGCACCTCGAAGAGGTTGAACTCGATGTCTCGGAGATTCGACTTGTAGTGCCCCATGGCGACGGCTCCGTTAAGGCTCGGGAAGACAGGTTCCTCGTACATACCAGTTGGTAACAACATGATGCTACCCGTGAGTAATAACGGCAAGCCTTCCGAGCCGACTGTGACCAGGGTCAAAGCTCGCACCAGACGGTCTTGGTCCGGGCCCCCTGGGTGACCCCCCACCGCAGGGCCACGGCGTCGAGCAGGGCGAGCCCGCGGCCCGACTCTTCGGCGTCGGTCGCCTGCCGCGGTACGGGCCACACGCGCGGGTCGGGATCGGTGAGCTCGACCCGCGTACGGGTTGCCCTTCCGGTGACGCGCAGGGTGACGGGCGTGCCCTCGCCGAGGTGGGCGATCACGTTGCTCAGCAGCTCGCTGACGCAGAGCTCCGCGTCGGGGCTCGCGTCGGTCCCGAGGTGCTCGCGCACGGCGTAGCGGAGCATCGGTACGGCCTTGGGGACGGCGAGCAGCCGGATGGTGAGGGTGCTCACCGGCTCGCCAGGGCGGTGGCCAGTCGCTGCGCGGTGGCGAGGTTGCAGTTGCCGAGGGCGATCAGGGGAGGGGTGTGGTAGCTGCCGGCGTAGGAGGGGAGGTGCAGGTCGAGGGAGGGGAGCGTGATCCCGTGCGCTGCGAGGGCGGCGCGGAGGTGCGTGAGGACCTCGAGGGCCTCGCGGTCGTGGGCGTGGTCGCTCATGGGGGGCCTTCCTGTGCGGACCGGCTGTGACGAACTGCTCACAGGCTGGCGCGGCTCGGCGTACCGTGGGAAGGGTTTCGGGCTCCACGGTGCGAGGTGTGGAAGGCGGGCGATTGTGGCCCCACGTAAGGACATTGACGGCTCAGCGAGCGTGCCGGCCTTTTATGGCAAGGAGCTGCGTTGGAGGCGTGAGCATGCGGGCCGCACGCTCCAGCAGGTGGTGGAAGGCAGCTATTACGGGGTCAGCTACCTGAGCGAGATTGAGCGCGGTAACCGGCGGATACCGCTGGACCTGGCGCAGCACGTTGACCGGGTGCTGGACACCGACGGGTTCTTCGCGCGCCGCTGCGAGGACGTACGGAAGGCACGAAGCAGCGTCGTGGCGTCGTACTTCACGGAGGCCTTGGAACTGGAATCACGCGCGCAGGGGATCGAGGAGTGGACCCCTATGGTCATCCCCGGGCCCTTGCAGCTGGAGCCCTACATTAGGGAGCTCGTTCACGCCGCCCATCCTCTGGCGGATGAGGAGCGTGTCGCACAGGCGGTCGCTAGACGGCGTGAACGTGCATGGGTCTACGAGGACGCCGATGGGCCCGCGTCTTGGGTCGTCCTCCACGAGTCGCTCCTTCGGCAACCGGTTGGCGGGGACGAGGCAATGGCGGAGCAACTGGCCCACGTGGCCGCCGTTGCCCGGCGCCGCCGCTACATTCCGCAGATCCTGCCGTGCAATGCCGGAGTGCACCCTTTCATGACGGGGTCGACCCACTTCATGAGCTTCAGTGATGCCCCGCCGGTCGTGTACATGGAGAGCATGTACAGCGGCCAGCTGATCGACGACCCGGGCGTGGTGGTGCAGTACCAGAATGCGTACAACCGCCTCCGTGCGGCCGCGCTGCCGCCCGAGGTGTCCCTGAAGATGATCGAGGCCGCAGCCGAGGACTACGGAAGTGGCAACCATGCGCGGCGTCTTGAACATGGCCGCCTAGCTACAGCACCGCCCCCGTGGGGCTCGGAGCGGAAGTCGCGGACGGCCTGACTGGCATCGTCCACCGCCTGGCCCCCCTTAGCCGCCGAGCTGAAGGCCTTCGGGCCAGAACTCGACGCACCGGCGGGCCGCCGCATCGGTAGGCTGTCGGCCATGTACGGCTACGACCAGAACCCGGGCGCCCAGCAGGGCTACGCGCAGCCCCAGCAGGGCTACGCGCAGCAGCCGCAGCAGCCGCTGTACCCCGAGCCGTCCCCGCCCTCCCTCGCGGACGCGGTACGGGCCTTCACCACAGGCTCCCTGTCCGCCGAGGACTTCCAGCAGATCTTCGCCACCTCGAAGGTCTACTGCCCGCGCGGCGAGACCCCGGGATTCCTCGCGCTGCACAACACGCAGCAGCCGGTGATCCCGATGTTCACCACGCTCAAGGAGCTCCGCCGGTACGCCGGCAAGGAGTCCAAGTACTTCGTCATCACCGGCGCCGAGGTGATCGACCTCCTGCCCACCGGGTACGGCTTCGTCCTCGACATGGAGGGCGACCACCGGATGGTCTTCGACGCGAAGGCCGTCGAGCAGATGGTCGACTACGCGATGCGCCGCATGTATGGCTAGCGCCATTGCTGCGCAGACGGCTAGGCCGGAGGGCCGTCGTAAGGCACCGTATGGGAAGGCCAGTTGAAGGCCGGCCGGTCGACTCAGGGGGACACATGCGGGCCCGCGCACTCTCACTCGTACTGACCGCTGGCAGTGCCGTCCTGCTCATCGGCTGTTCCGGTGGACCCGAAGCCGCCGCGCCGAGCGCGAGCCCGAGCCCGAGCGCGTCCTGGACCCAGACGCCGACGCCGACTGTCACGCCCGAGCCGACCCCGGCCAGTGCGCTCGTCGTCCTCTGGTACGGGCAGGGCGGCTCCGAGCGGTACAACGAGCTGGTCCGGCAGGCGCGCATCTCCCACGGCCTGCACGAGCAGGGCCGCGCGGTCATCGACTTCCAGTACCTGTCCGAGGCGCTCCGAGCCGCCGAGGCATACCGGCAGATCCCCGACGCGCCGGCCCAGGAGGTGTGGGCGAGCGCGCTGAAGCACACCCGCAGTGGCATGGCGGGCGTTCTGGCCGCTTCCTCCCTGGCCGCCTCGCCGCTGCCCGAGGACGAGGCCAGGGCGGCGGCGGCCCTGGGGTGGGAGAACGTAGCCAAGGGCCTCGGGGAGCTGAAGGACCTGGACACCCGGTTCCGCGCCTACGGGGTCCTGCCGCTGAAGGACCCGTGGAAGGACTGACGGCATCGCTGACGCAGACGGCTAGACCCCGGCGCCGCGCGGGCGGCTAGCGGCCCGCGCTCGCGAAACGGCCCGCCTCCGGCCTTCACCCGGCCGGGGCGGGCCTCGCCGCGTACGGGGTCAGGCGCGGCGGGTCCGGCGGGAGCGGCGCCACAGCAGCGCCACCGCCGCCCCGGCCGCCAGTGCGAGGGCGGCGTACGCCCACAGCGACGTCAGCTCCGGCCGGTGGCGAAGGGAGAGCCGGATGCCCGCGAAGCCGAGGACGGCGACGGCGTAGTCCATGCCCTCGGCCCCGTCGTGGGCGGTCGCCCAGCGGATCAGCAGGCAGCCCGCCAGGCACAGGGCGCCCCAGGTGGCCAGGTAGGGCCACGGCGACCCCGGCAGCGGGGTCATCGGCATGCCGGTCGCCGCCCACCGCCAGGCGGCCCACCCGAGGGCGACGAGCGCCGCCGAGGCGCCGAGAGGCTTCAGGAACGTGCCGTAACTGCTGGTCATGCCGGGTCCCCCTGTGGACTGCGGGTGTGGCCTTCGGATGTGGTCTGCGGGGTGGTCCGCCCCCTGGTAGGACCGCGGATCCCGGCGCCGGGTTGACCCGGGAATGACATCGGGCGGTGCGCTGTTCTGCGGGGTGGCAGAAAGTTCAGCTTTCAACTAAACTCGACGCAGAAGGAGGTTCCGACCATGCCTGCAGTGACTGTGGAGAACCCGTTGACGCTCCCCCGCGTCGCGGAGCCCGGCCAGGAGACCGCCGCCCGGAAGGTGCTGGCCGTCACGACCGCCCCCGGCGGGTTCGAGGGCGAGGGATTCCCGGTGCGGCGCGCCTTCGCCGGGATCAACTACCAGTACCTCGACCCGTTCATCATGATGGACCAGATGGGCGAGGTGGAGTACGCGCCGGGCGAGCCGAAGGGCACCCCGTGGCACCCGCACCGCGGCTTCGAGACCGTCACGTACCTGATCGACGGAACCTTCGTCCACCAGGACAGCAACGGCGGCGGCGGCATCATCAACGGTGGCGACACCCAGTGGATGACCGCCGGATCGGGCCTCCTGCACATCGAGGCCCCGCCGGAGTCCCTCGTCGTCAGCGGCGGGCTCTTCCACGGCCTCCAGCTGTGGGTGAACCTCCCGGCCTCCGACAAGATGATGCCCCCGCGCTACCAGGACATCGGCGGCGGCAAGGTCCAGCTGCTGACCACCCCCGACGGCGGCGCCCTGCTCCGGGTCATCGCCGGCGAGCTGGACGGGCACGCGGGCCCGGGCATCACCCACACCCCGATCACGATGGTCCACGCGACCATCACGCCGGGCGCGCAGATCACCCTGCCGTGGCGCGAGGACTTCAACGCCCTCGTCTACGTCATGGCCGGGCGCGGCAGCGTCGGCACGGACCGGCGGCCGCTCCACACCGGCCAGACGGCGGTGTTCGGGGAGGGCGGGTCGCTGACCGTGCGCGCGGACGAGTCGCAGGACTCGAACAGCCCGGACCTGGAGGTCATCCTGCTCGGCGGGCGCCCGATACGGGAGCCGATGGCGCACTACGGGCCGTTCGTCATGAACAGCAAGCACGAACTCCAGCAGGCCTTCGACGACTTCCAGGCCGGCCGGCTGGGCACGATTCCGGCCGGGGGTATCTGACCGCGACGCAGAGCTGCGCGGCGAGTCACCTTGCCCACCAGTGCCCTATCAGGCCCCTGGTGCGGGGGATCTGTGCGCGATGGGGCACGCGGAGGGCAACGCAGGTTGTGAGAGGTTGAAACACCAAGCTCAGCACAGCGGTGCCGCCCGCTGGCGTGGCTGGCGGACGGCACGGGGCTCAGCCCGGAGGCTGCTACCCGACGGGCTGGAAGGTCCAGGCCTGGTAAGGGTCGCCGTACTCGGGGGCCAGGGCGACACGCGGCGGGAAGATCCGCAGCAGGCTCAGGCCCAGGCGCATGGGGGCGTCCACGACGCCGATGAAGTAAGTGCCGGGCTCCGCGGCGGGGATGAGCTGCCATTGGCGGGGCTCGGGCAGCAGCAGGGCCGGCTCGTGCATGTCCGGGTCGCCGTCGTAGCTCACGTGCTGGCCGTCGGCGCTGATGGTGTGGGTGCCGTTGCCGTTGCTCTGCACCTGCCACGTCTGCGTGAGCCCGCTGTCCGGCGGCAGGAGGACCAGCGGCGCACCGGGCTCGGAGCCCAGCGTGGTGAGGAGTTGCTCGTGGGTGAAGACGATCCGGTAGAGGCCCTTGGGCAGGTCTGCCATATCTACTCCGCATCTCTGAACATCGTGCCGAGTGGCACGGTCTGTGAGCGAACCAGAGTGGGGCGCCAGCAGGCCAGAGAAACTGATGTGCGGCACACGAAAGTGTGGAAAACGCGAGCAAATGGCATGAGTTGGACTCTGCGGGCGTGGACGCGCAGAACGACTGGCGCGACTCGATCGTCTACGGCGTCCTGAAGGAGGAACGCCCGGGCGGTCTGCCCTGGGCCGCGGGCTCCGCGTACCGGGCCCGGAGTTCCGAGATCACCCCGAAGGCGGCCGCCGTCAGCGGAACCGCCAGCAGCATCCCCAGGATCCCGGCGACGCTCGCCCCGGCCGTGATGGCCAGCATCACCACGGCCGGGTGCATCTGCACCGTCCGGCTCTGCACCACGGGCTGGAGTACGTACCCCTCGATCACCTGGACCGCCAGGACCACGCCCAGCGCCCACAGGCCGATGACCCAGCCCCGGTCTGCGAGGGCGACGAGGACCGCCACGGCGCCCGAGAGGAAGGCGCCGAGGTAGGGGATGTACGCGGTCACGAAGACCAGGGCGGCCAGGCCCACCGCGCCCGGCACCCGGAGCACCAGCAGACCCGCGCCGATCAGCACGGCGTCGATGAGGGCCACGAAGGTGGTCCCGCGCATGAAGCCCTCGACGGCCTCGAAGGCGCGCCGCCCCATCGCCTCCATCAGGTCGCCCGAGCGGCGCGGCGCCAGCGCGCGCAGCGTGCCCACGGCGCGGTCGGAGTCCCGCAGGAAGAAGAAGATCAGCACCATCGCCAGCAGGGCCATCGCGATCATCCCGCCGACCACGCTGAGACCGGTGAGCACGCCGGAGGCGGCCGTACCGCCGAACTTCGCGAGCAGGTCCTTGGAGTTCCGGGCGACGTCCTCCAGCGAGGTCCCGGCCGCCCCGAAGTGCTCCGCGAGCCCCTCGCCGGCCCGCACGAGCGCGGCGATGATCACGTCGCCGGTCTCGATGAGCGCGAGGGCGACGACGTACGTGGCCCCGCCGACCACCGCGACCACGGCGAGGCAGGTCAGCGCGGCCGCGAGCGAGCGCCGCACCCCCATCCGGACCAGCCGCCGGTGCATCGGTCCGAGCAGGGCCGTCCCGAGCAGGGCGAGCAGCGCGGGAGTGACGGCCGTCCGGAAGACGACGCACAGCCACACGGCGACGGCCGCCACGCCGGTGATGAGCAGGACGACCGCGCACCAGGCGGCGAGCCGCCGTACGGGCTCCGGAAGGAGGGGGCTCGGCAGGTCATGGGGACTCGACACCCGGTCATCCAATCACGCGTGACGTCGCGTCAGTCCGGAGTCAGCGCGGCGTCGGCCCGGCGTCAGTCCGGCGTCGGCCCGGCGTCAGTCCCGCGCCGCCCGGCGTCGGCCCTCCCGGGGGAGGGCCGGGGACGGCTCATGCCTCCGGCTGGGGCTTCGACCGCTCGTACAGCTCGAACCAGGTGGACTTGCCCTCGCCGCGCGGGTCCACGCCCCAGGTGTCCGCCAGCATCTCCATCAGCAGGACCCCGCGCCCGCTCGACGCCATCTCGCCGGGGTGCCGCTTGTGCGGGAGTTCGTCGCTGCCGTCGGAGACCTCGATGCGCAACCGCCGCGTCCCCAGCTCGCCCACCGCCTCGGCGACGAGCACCGCGTCCCCGTCCGTGTGCACGAGGACGTTGGTCACCATCTCGGAGACCATCAGCTCGGCCGAGTCCAGCTGGTCCTCGTCCGCCCAGTCGTGCAGCAGCTCCCGGATCTGGCGCCGGGCGCCCGCGATGCGCTCGGGCTCGGCCTGGGCGACGGTCAGCATGGTGCGCCGGGCCGGGCGGGCCGGGTACGTCATCGAGGTGCCGCAGCCGCATTCCGCGCTCGCGCGGCACAGCAGGACGACGGCTATGTCGTCCTCGCGGCGGTCGGCCAGCGGGCCGGTGGTGTGGTGCGAGGAAGGGCCGTGCACCGCCTGGACCAGCAGGTCGGCGAGCTTCTCCAGGTTTTCGGTGTCGTGCGTGTCGGACTCCAGGACCGCGCGCAGCCGCGCCCAGCCCGTGTCCAGGTCGTGGCCGCCGGTCTCGATGAGCCCGTCGGTGCACAGCATCATCGTCTCGCCGGGTTCGAGGGTGAACCGGGTGGTGGGGTAGTCGGTGTCGGGAACGATGCCGAGCGGGAGCCCGCCCGCGGTGGGGCGCATCAGGACCGTGCCGTCCGCCATCCGGATCGCGGGGTCGGGGTGGCCGGCGCGGGCCACCTCCAGCGTTCCGGTCCCGGGGTCGCACTCCACGTAGAGGCAGGTGGCGAAGCGGGGGCTCTGGAAGTCCGCGTCATCCAGGGGACCGGCGCCTTCCCCCTCCCGCTCCCGTTCCTGCGAGGAGCACAGCCCGGCGAGGAAGCGGGAAGCGCGGGAGAGGACGGCGTCGGGCCGGTGCCCCTCGGAGGCGTACGCGCGCACGGCGATCCGGAGCTGGCCCATCAGGCCCGCGGCCCGCACGTCGTGGCCCTGGACGTCCCCGATGACCAGCGCGAACCGGCCCGAGGGCAGCGGGATCATGTCGTACCAGTCGCCGCCGACCTGGAGGCCGCCGCCGGTCGGGACGTACCGCGCGGCGATGGTCATGCCCGGGATCTCGGGGCCGAGCTGCGGCATCATCGACCGTTGCAGACCGGTGGTGAGTTCCCGCTCGGATTCGGCCACGCCGGCGCGCTGGAGTGCCTGGGCCAGCATCCGGGCGACGGTGGTCAGCACGGACCGCTCGTCCGGGGAGAAGGTCACCGGGTGCTTGAACGCGGCCATCCAGGCGCCCATGGTGCGCCCGGCCACGATCAGCGGGAGGAAGGCCCACGAGGCCCGGCCGAAGGGCTGGGCGAGCGGCCAGGTGGCCGGGAACCGCCGCTTGTACTCCTCGGGCGTGGGCAGGTAGATCGCCCGTCCGGTACGGACGACCTCGGCGGCCGGATAGTCCGTGTCCAGCCGCATCTGTGCGAAGGGGCCCTCGTCGCCGGGTTCCTGCCCGTGGTGCCCGATGATCGACAGCCGCTCGCCGGCCATCCCGAAGACGGCCAGCCCGTCGGGGCTGAAACCGGGCATCGACAGGGAGGCCGCCACACGCAGCACCTCGGCGGTGGACCGGGCCTCCGCCAGGGCGCGCCCGGCGTCCAGCAGGAAGGCCTCGCGGGAGCGCCGCCAGTCACCGGTGATCGGGGTGTGCGCGGCGGTGGTGCCGGGCTGGGGCTCGGCGATCTCCTGGATGGTGCCGATCAGCTCGTAGTCCACGCGGCCGTCGGCGCAGCGGTTCTCCAGCGGTTTGGAGCGGCTGCGCACGGTGCGCAGCACCCGCCCGTCCTCGTCCATGATCCGCAGGCGGGCCTCGGCGAGGGTGTCCTCGGCGACGGCGAGGGTGACGATGCCGTTGATCTCGTTCCAGTCCACCGGGTGGAACCGGGACCGTACGGCGACCTCGGGCAGGACGACCGGCTCGGCGGGCAGCCCGAGGAGCCGGGCGGCCTCGCTGTCGAGTGTGACCGTCCCGGAGGCGTTGTCCCATCGCCACAGTCCCGTCGCGATGGCGGCCAGGACGTCCTCGGTGCGCACCCGGTCATCTTTACAGGTCATCCGAGTGTCGTGCCCGTTCGCGGGTGTGGTGCCTGTTCACGGTGTCTCTTGACGGGGCGCTGCGGGCATGCCCGCCCCGTCCCCGGCTCGGGCGGTAACCTTGGGACGGTTGAATCCACCCTGGTATCGCGAAGAACTGGATGACTGATGCATCGGTACAGGTCCCACACGTGCGGCGAGCTCCGAGCCTCTGACGTCGGCGCCGACGTCCGGCTGAGCGGCTGGCTGCACAACCGTCGAGACCTGGGCGGCATCCTCTTCATCGATCTGCGCGACCACTACGGCATCACGCAGCTCGTCGCCCGCCCCGGCACCGCCGCGGCCGCCGCCCTGGACAAGCTGTCCAAGGAGACGGTCGTCCGCGTCGACGGCAAGGTCGTCTCCCGCGGCGCGGAGAACATCAACCCCGAGCTGCCCACCGGCGAGATCGAGATCGAGGCCGCCGAGGTCGAGGTGCTCGGCGCGGCCGCCCCGCTGCCCTTCACCATCAACACCGACGACGGTGTGAACGAGGAGCGGCGCCTGGAGTACCGCTTCCTCGACCTGCGCCGCGAGCGCATGCACCGCAACATCATGCTGCGCTCGGCCGTGATCGCCTCCATCCGCTCCAAGATGGTGGCCCTCGGCTTCAACGAGATGGCGACCCCGATCCTCACCGCGACCTCCCCCGAGGGCGCGCGCGACTTCGTCGTCCCGTCCCGTCTGAACCCGGGCAAGTTCTACGCCCTGCCGCAGGCGCCGCAGCAGTTCAAGCAGCTGCTGATGATCTCGGGCTTCGACCGCTACTTCCAGATCGCGCCCTGCTTCCGCGACGAGGACGCCCGCGCCGACCGCTCGCCGGGCGAGTTCTACCAGCTCGACGTGGAGATGTCCTTCGTCGAGCAGGAGGACGTCTTCCAGCCGATCGAGCGCCTGATGACCGAGATCTTCACCGAGTTCGGCAAGGGCCGCGAGGTCACCTCGCCGTTCCCGCGGATCCCGTTCCGCGAGTCGATGCTGAAGTACGGCAACGACAAGCCCGACCTGCGGGCGAAGCTGGAGCTCGTGGACATCACGGATGTCTTCGAGGGCTCGGAGTTCAAGGCGTTCGCCGGCAAGCACGTGCGTGCGCTGGCCGTCCCGGACACCGCCGCGCAGCCGCGCAAGTTCTTCGACGGCCTGGGCGAGTACGCGATCTCGCTCGGCGCGAAGGGCCTGGCCTGGGTGCGGGTGGGCGAGGACGGTTCGCTGACCGGCCCGATCGCCAAGTTCCTCACCGAGGAGAACGTCAAGGTCCTCACCGAGCGCCTGGGCCTGGCCCCCGGCCACGCCGTGTTCTTCGGCGCGGGCGAGTTCGACGAGGTCTCCAAGATCATGTCCGGCGTTCGCGTCGAGGCCGCCAAGCGTGCCGGCCAGTTCGAGGAGAACGTCTTCCGGTTCTGCTGGATCGTCGACTTCCCGATGTACGAGAAGGACGAGGAGACCGGCCGGATCGACTTCTCCCACAACCCCTTCTCCATGCCGCAGGGCGGCATGAAGGACCTGGAGGAGAAGGACCCGCTCGACATCCTGGCCTGGCAGTACGACATCGTCTGCAACGGCATCGAGCTGTCCTCCGGCGCCATCCGCAACCACGAGCCCGAGGTCATGCTGAAGGCCTTCGAGATCGCCGGGTACGACGCGGAGACCGTCGAGCGCGAGTTCGCGGGCATGCTGCGCGCGTTCCGCCTGGGCGCCCCGCCGCACGGTGGCATCGCCCCCGGTGTGGACCGCATGGTGATGCTGCTGGCCGATGAGCCGAACATCCGCGAGACCATCGCGTTCCCGCTGAACGGCAACGCGCAGGACCTGATGATGGGCGCGCCCACGGTTCTGGAGGAGACCCGCCTGCGCGAGCTGAACATCGCGCTGCGCAAGCCGGTGGAGACGAAGCTGCCGGCCGACGCCAAGCCGATCACCGAAGCCGTCCACCCGGACGCCTCGCGGTAGTTGGACCAGGTGTGACGAAGGGCCCGGGATCGGCTGACGGCTGATCCCGGGCCCTTCGGTCGCTTTCGGTCAGAACCGTTCGAGGATGCCCTTGAGGAGGGCGGCGGAGGTCAGTTCGCGGGGGGCGGGGCCGGCGTGGAAGAAGCCGGCGTTCTCGGCGTCCAGCTTGCGCAGGAAGTCGAAGGCCTTGGCGTCGTGGTCGCCGAACGCGACGAACTGCCAGTGGATCGCGGGGGCGGTGGCGGCCGCTGCGGCCAGGGCCGCCTTGGCGGGCTGACGGTTGTCGGGGGCGCCGTCGGTCTGGAAGACGACCAGGGCCGGGCCCTCGCCGCCGTCCTTCTGGTGGCGCTCCACGACGGCCTCCACGGCCACGTGGTAGCTGGTGCGGCCCATGCGGCCGAGCTCGGCGTGGCGGTCCTCGACCCAGGTGTCGGCGTGGGTGTCGAGGGCCAGATCGGCGGTGCCGTCCAGCTCCGTGGAGAAGAACACCGTGTGGACGGTGGCCTCGTCGTCGAGGTGCGCGGCGAGGGCGAGCGCGTGGTCGGCGAGGTACTGGGCGCTGCCGTCCTTGTAGAACCCGCGCATCGAACCGGACCGGTCGAGGACCAGGTACACCTTGGCGCGGGCGCCGGCCTTGCCCTTGCTCCGCAGGACCTGCCCGGCGGCCTTGTACGCCCCGGCGACGGCGGGCGCCCGCCGCTTCACCGCCGCGAGCCCAACGGCCGGCCCTTCCCTGTCCCCGGCCTCACTGGCCACGGCCTCGGCCGTGGGCTCCGCGTCGGCCTGCGCGGCCACGGGCTCCGCCGTGGGCTCCGCGTCGGCCTGTGCGGCCACGGGCTCCGCTTCCGCGGTGGTGTCGGCCTCCTGCGCCTCCGGCGCGGTGTCCGCCTCGGCCACGGGCTCTGCCGCAGGCGCGGCGTCCTCCTGGCCTTCGGCCTGGGCGGCAGCGTCCTCCTGCGCCTCCGGCGCGGGCGCCGCCGCAGGTGCGGCGTTGTCCTGGCCTTCGGCCTCGGCGGTGAGCGGCTCCGGCTCAGCCTGTGCGGCCAGCGGTTCCGCTTCGGCCGCTGCTACCGGCGTCTCCGACGCGGGCTCAGCGTGCGCTTCGGCCGCAGGCGGGGTGTCGTTCTGGCCTTCGGCCTCGGCCTCGGCGGGGAGCGGGTCCGGGGCGGCCTCGGGCGTCGTTACGGCGGTGGGCGGGGGTGACGGCCGGCGGGCTTCCGGGACCGTGGGGTCGGGGGCGGGGGCGGTGAGGAGGGTGCCCGGTTCGCGGTCGCGCGGGGCGGACTGCGGCGGAACCGTCGGATTGTCGAAGGACGCCGCCACGAGTTCGTGGGCGACTTCCAGTGCGGTGCGTTCCGCCTGGTTCGGGACGGCCGCCGAGGTGGCGTCCGTAGTCTCCGGAACTGACTCCGCAGACCGTCCGAACACCTTGCGCAACAAGCTCCGAATACCCATGGGCCAGGCCTTTCGCATGAGTGCGTGCGTCATTTGTCCGTACTGCGCGGTAGATCCCTGCCCAGAGTGGACACGTAAGGTTATCGGCCCCTTGGCTGGAACTTCGGCAGGGGCGCCTTTCGTGGTGTCCAGCGCCCAAACACGCACAACGCTGCTCCTAACTTCCGCTCCGACGTGCCGGGTTCACCGGGCGTTCATCCCACCGCCGCCGCTTCGGCGCAACTCGCGCCTACCGTCACGGCTGGATTCGTTCCGACACGTTGTCGGCGCCCACGCAGCTACTCGGAGGACACTCGTGCGCAAGCTCCTGCCGTTCATCGGCAACCCGCATGGGAGCGGACGTTCCGCTCTCACCTGCCGCTACCGCTGCGGTGACGCCTGCTTCCACGAGGTGCCCAACACCAGCGACAACGAGTACGCCGGCGATGTCATAGCCCGCGCCTACTCCCGCCGCTCCATGCTGCGCTCCGCCGCCGTCGTGACGGTCGCCTCCGCCGCCGGTACCGCCCTCACCCTCGGTGGCGACGGATCCTCCGCCAACGCCACCCCCGCCACCGACGCCCAACGCGCCGCCGGCGGCACTGGCACCGGCACCGGCGCCCGCGGCCTCCGCTTCAAGCCGGTCGCGCCGAACACGAACGACCAGGTCACCATCCCCGAGGGCCACGAGCAGAACGTGGTCATCCGCTGGGGCGAACCGATCGTCAAGGGCGCGCCCGCCTTCAACGCCGACAAGCAGACCGCCGCCGCCCAGGCCGGTCAGTTCGGCTACAACAACGACTTCCTGAGCCTTCTCCCGCTCGGCGGCGACTACGAGCGCCAGCAGCTGCTCGTGGCCAACCACGAGTACACCGACGAGAACCTCATGTTCAAGGCCTACGACCCGGCCAACCCGACCCGCGAGCAGGTCGAGATCGCCTGGGCCGCGCACGGCCTGTCCGTGGTCGTCGTCCAGGAGGACCACCGCAGCGGCAAGCTGACCGCGGTCACCCGCCACCAGCTCAACCGCCGTCTGACCGCGACCAGCGAGTTCAAGCTGACCGGCCCGGCCGCCGGCGGCGCGCTGCTGAAGACCTCCGCCGACAGCACCGGCACCAAGGTCCTCGGCACCCTCAACAACTGCGCCGGCGGCACCACCCCGTGGGGCACCACCCTCCACGGCGAGGAGAACTTCAACCAGTACTTCGGCAACGCCGGCCAGGTCACCGACCCCACCCAGGCCGCCCGCCTGAAGCGCTACGGCGTGACCGCCGGTGCCACCGAGCGCAAGTGGGAGCGGTTCGACAAGCGCTTCGACGTCGCGCAGGAGCCCAACGAGTCGCACCGCTTCGGCTGGGTCGTCGAGCTCGACCCGTACGATCCGAAGTCCACTCCCCGCAAGCACACCGCGCTGGGCCGCTTCAAGCACGAGGCCGCGCAGCCCCGCCTGACCGAGGACGGCCGTCCGGTCATCTACATGGGCGACGACGAGCGCTTCGACTACTTCTACAAGTTCGTCTCGTCGAAGCGGATGAAGAAGGGCAATTCGCGCGCCGCGAAGGAGCACAACCTCACGCTGCTCGACGAGGGCACCCTCTACGTCGCCAAGCTCACCGGCGACTCACCGGCCGCCGAGATCGACGGCACGGGCAAGCTCCCCGCCGACGGCCAGTTCGACGGCTCCGGCGTGTGGATCAAGCTGGCCACCGGGAACGTCTCGCACGTCGAGGGCATGACCGCCGAGGAGGTCTACGTCTTCACGCGCCAGGCCGCCGACAAGGTGGGCGCCACGAAGATGGACCGTCCCGAGGACGTCGAGCCCTCCCCGCGCACCGGCCGCGTCTACGTCGCGCTGACCAACAACACGGACCGCGGCAAGCCCGGCAAGGCGGCGGGAGCGGACGAGGCCAACCCGCGCAACCTGAACAAGCACGGCCAGATCCTGGAGCTCGCCGAGAACTTCGACGACCCGGCGGGCGACGGCTTCGCCTGGCGGCTCTTCCTGGTCGCCGGTGATCCGAACGACCCGGCCACCTATTTCGCGGGCTTCCCGAAGGACAAGGTCAGCCCGATCTCCTGCCCGGACAACGTGGCCTTCGACCCGCACGGCAACCTGTGGATCTCCACGGACGGCAACCAGCTCGGCTCCCACGACGGCCTGTTCGGTGTCGCGACGGCCGGTGAGCGCCGAGGTGAGCTGAAGCAGTTCCTGACGGTCCCGCGTGGCGCCGAGACGTGCGGCCCGATCATCCAGGAGAAGCGCGTCCTGGTCGCCGTCCAGCACCCGGGCGAGCTCGACGGCGCGTCCGTCGAGAAGCCGCAGTCGGTGTGGCCCGACGGACCGGGCAAGATCGTCCGCCCGGCGGTCGTGTCCGTGTGGCGCAAGGACGGCAAGAACATCGGTGTCTGAGTAGGTGAGTTGACCGGCGACGGGTCCTGTTTCACGTGAAACAGAGCCCGCCGTCCGGCGTTTCAACTGTCTTCCGTCAACCGCCCGATCGGGAGTCTGAGCGTGGTCACCGCGCCCCCGTCCGGGGCGTTGGAGAAGTTCAGGGCGATGTCCAGGACCGCCGCCTGCCCCACGGCGATGGTCAGGCCCAGCCCATGGCTCCGCCCGCGCCCCGGGTCTCCGGTGCGGAAGCGCTGCGGGCCCTGCTCGATCAGCTCGGGCGGATAGCCGGGGCCGTGGTCGCGGACCGAGACCACCGGGCCCTCCACGGTCACCTCGATCGGCGGCTGTCCGTGCCTGTCGGCGTTGACCAGCAGATTCGTCAGGATCCGGTCCAGGCGCCGCCGGTCGGTGAACACCACCGCGTCGCGCACCACCCGGACCGAGGCGGGCAGCCGGGTGCCCGCGACGGCCCGCCGCACCGCCCGGCCGAGTTCCACGCGTGCCAGGTCGGCCCGCTCGACGCCCGATTCCAGCCGGGAGATCTCCAGCAGGTCCTCGGTCAGCAGGTGCAGGGCCTTCAGCCGGTCGTTGATCATCTCTTTGGGGCGGCCCTCCGGCAGCAGGGACGCCGCGGCCAGGGAACCCGTGAGCGGGGTGCGCAACTCGTGCGCGACATCCGCCGTGAAGCGCTTCTCGGCCTCCAGCCGCTCCTGGAGCGACCCGGCCATCGAGTCGAGGGCGTGCGCCACGTCCCGTACCTCGTCCCGGGAGTGCGGCCCCCGCTGGTCCTCCCCCTCCGACGGGAAGCCCACGCGCGCGTCGAGGTCCCCGGCGCTGATCCGGCGGGCCACGGCGGCGGTGGTGGCGAGCCGCCGGCTGATCTGGTTGGCGAGGAACAGGCCGACCAGCGCCACCGCTCCGGCCGCCAGCGCCGAGGAGGCGAGGATCGCGGCGTCGATGTCGCGCAGCCGGGTGCGGGTGGCCTCGTAGGGGAGCCAGACGGCGAGGGCCTTGCCGTCGGCCGGTGCGGCGGCCCACATGACGGGCTTGCCGTCGTGTTCGCCGACCATGCTGCCGGTCATGCCCCGCGCGACGAGTGCGCGCAGCGGCTCCGGGAGGTCGGTCGGGTTCAGAGCCCAGCTCACGTCGCCGTGAGCGGTGCCGTACTCGTAGTGGCCGAGGGCGTGGTCCAGTTCCAGGGCTATGTCCTTGCGGACCTCTCCGACGATCTGCCGGGAGACCACGTTGTGCACGAGGATGCCGAGGGCCGCCGCGACCGCGCAGCACACCGCGGTGGTGGTCAGCGCGATCTTCCAGCGCAGACTGCTCGTCAGCCGCATACCCGCCGCCCGTCGGACGGGTCGGCGGGGCAGTCGTCCAGGGTGAGCTGGGACAGGTTCAGGATCCCGGCCCCGGGGTCCCACGCGTAGTCGGAGACGGCGACCTTCTTCGGGTTCGAGGTCGGCTCGCGCACGGCCAGGTGCTCGGCGGCGACCTCCACGCCTTCCAGCACGGCCCGCCGGGACAGGATCCGGACGATCGTCCCGTCGTCCCGGACGGTGTAGACGAGCAGCTCGCTCAGCCGGCCGTCGATGTCGAGGGCGGTGATCAGCTCCGCCTTGCCGTTGCCGGTCACGTCCCGCAGGACGGCGGGGCGCACCGGGCAGTCCGGACCGCCGTCCACAGCCTGTGTACAGAGCGCGAGCCGTTGGAGGGCCCGGGGGTCCACCAGTCGGCCGGTACCGCCGTCCTGGGCGGCGGAGGCCGTGACGTCGGCGCGTACGACGTCCAGGGCGTTCACGTCGCGCATGGTGCCCTTCGGCGCTTTGGGCAGGCCCGGGACCACGGTCGCCGTGCCGGGTCTCTGGTCCGGGGCGGGGGGGTCGGGGTGGATGTCGCCCCACAGCGTCTCCGGGGCGTGCACCGTCCCGAGATCCCCCTCGCTGCGCAGCCCCTCTACGTCGGCACAGCCGCCCACGGTGGTGAGTACGGCGGCGAGCACCGGCAGGACGCGGAAGCAGCGCATGCTCCGATGCTGCCTTGCCGTTCGGCTCCCGGCCCGACCACTGACCCATCCGGGGGTTGGGGGGGCAGGCGCGGGGCGCGGTGCGGGTGCCGCTGCGCGGAGCTGGTCCCCGCCCCGCCCTTTCTCCGTTTCCTGAGGCTCCGCCCCAGACCCCGCGCCTCAAACGCCGGCGAGGCTGGATGGGGCGGGGCTGGGTGGAGCGGCGCGGCTGGGGTGGGCGCCTCAAACGCCGGCGGGGCTGGATGGGGCGGGGCTGGAGTGGGCTGGGTGGAGTGGTGGGGTTGGGGTGGCGCCTCAAGTGGCCGTGGGGGTCGGCTGACCGGTGGGGGTCAGGGGGGCGGATGGGCGATGGCTCTGGCTGCTGTGAGCTCCTGGTGGAGTGGGGCCAGGACGGTGGATTCGGCGTCCGTGGGCTCCATCTCGACCCGGACCGGGGTCGTACTGCTGCGGACCTCCTCGGCTAGTTCGCGCAGTTGCCGCGCGATCTTCTCGACCTCGCCCGCCGCAGGCGGCTCGGCGCCGTGGTTGACGCGCACGCGCGCGGCGGTCGTCGCGTCCACGATCCGTTCGACGGCCACCACCAGGGGCCACCACGCGGCGGCCCGCGCACCCGTCGGCGGCGGCTCGGTCAGCGCCCGCTGGAACTCGGTCCGTACGCCCGACAGCTCGCGGTAGATCCGGCGCCTGGCCTGCAACCGCGCGGTCCGCGCGGCCCGCTGCCCGGATTCCGTGTCGGGATGCCCGCCGCCGAACGCCCGCTCCACATACCGGGCCGCGTCGTCCACGGCGTCGGCGAGCCGGTCCCCGATCCGGGTGTGCCAGCTCTCGGGCCACAGCAGATAGCCCGCGACCAGCGTGATCCCGCAGCCGATCAGGCTGTCCACCAGACGGGGCCGGATCAGGTCGAAGCCCTGGTGGTTGAGCAGGTCCGACAGCAGCAGGATCACCGGTGTGATCGCGGCGGTCTGGAAGGCGTACCCCTTGACGGAGAACACGGGGATCAGCGCCCCGAGGCACACCATCACCGGCACGTCCCACCAGCCGCGCGGCACCTCGGAGAGCACGGCGGCCGCGACGACCAGCCCGATCGCGGTGCCCAGCGCACGCAGCACGGCCCGGGAGAACACCGAGCCGAAGTCGGGTTTGAGGACGAAGGTGACGGTCAGCGCGACCCAGTAGGACCGCTCGATCTCCACGACCGAGACCAGCGTCTGCGCCAGCCCGACGCAGAGCGCGAGCCGCAGCCCGTACCGCCAGGAGGCCCCGGACAGCATCATGTCGCGCACGGCCCGCCGGGCCCGCACCCGCAGTGCGGCCGGCCGGCCGAGCCGGTCGTCGACGGTGTAGAGGTCCGGGTCGGCCAGGTACACGACGGTCGCCGCATGCCGCAGCGCGGCGTCGACGGCCCGCTCCGACGGGCTGTGCGCCGGAGGCAGGGACAGGGCGGGCGTCCCGGTGCGGCCCTCCTCCACGGCCGCCGCCAGCTCCCGCACGGCCGCCGGGATCCCGGGCGGCAGCGGCCGGCCCCGCAGGTGCGCGGCGGGCGCGGCCTCCACCAGCGGGATCACCACATTGAGCTGGGCCAGCATCCGCACCAGCGCGGGGCTGCGCCCGTGCACCCGGGCCCGGCGGCCCAGCACCAGGTCATAGGCCTGGTTGAGGGCCTCGGTGAGCTGCTGGCGGCGTTCCTCGTACGCGGGCCCGCCCGCAGCCTCCAGAGCGTCGGCGAGCGAGCGGTAGGTGGCGGCGACGGCGGCCCGCTCGGGGCGCCGGCCGCGCAGCGGCCAGCCCAGCAGGGTCAGCGCGAGGACGAACAGGCCTCCCGCGCTGAGCAGCAGCGGCGCCGTCCACCAGGGCCGGGGCAGCGGCAGCCCGGCCCCGACCACGGCGTTGAGGAGGAGCAGCAGCCCGGACACGGAGGCGACCGTGCCGATCGAGGAGATCATCCCGGAGACGAGGGCGATCAGGGTGAGGACGCCGACGGCGAGCCAGCCGTGCCCGAACACCAGGGTGCCGAGGGCGACGCCGACCGCCCCGAAGAACTGCGGTACGCCGATGTTCAGGATCCGCATCCGGTAGGCGTCGGCGGTGTCGCCGATCACTCCGGACAGGGCGCCCATGGAGACGAGCGCCCCGTACTCGGGTTCGTCCAGGGCGAAGCCCACGGCGAGCGGGGCGGCCAGCGCGATGCCCGCGCGCGCCGCGGCGGCCCAGGGGACGGGGGCGCTGCTCGGCCGGAGCCCCTTGAGCAGCCAGGCGGGCGGGGCCAGCGGATGCTGCCGGGGGCGCCGGAACGGTATGTGTTCGGTGCGTCGTTCGGTGGTCATGCCCGCTTCCGTGCCGCCGCTCGCGAATCGGTTCTTCTGTGGAGTAGTACGGAGTAGTACGGAGTAGTAGGGGGTTGTCGGTATGTTCCGAGCTTATGGGGTGCGGCGCAGCCGTCCCGCGAGCCAGGCGGCGAGTGCGGCGGCGAGCCCGACCGCGAGGATCAGCCAGGCGGTGGTGCGCAGGAACGCGGTGAGCGCGTCGTACACCGCCTCGGCGGCCCGGGGGTCGATGTCGGCCGGCAGATCGTCCAGGGTGAGCCGGCGGCAGACGTACACCGCGATCCACAGCAGTACGGCGCCGGCCGCGAGCCCGAGGCCGGTGGCCACCACGGCCCGTCGCCGCCGGACGGCGACGGCGATCGCGGCCGCGGCCAGGAGCACGGTCAGCACGGGAAGCCAGACTCCGGCGTTCTGGAGCATGCGGAAGCCCTTCCGGAGCGCGCCGAGATCGTCGTACTCCATGACCTTCACGGAGAGGCGGGTCACCGGGATGAGGTCGGCGAAGGGCACCTCGTCGGCGACGAGTTCCCCCTTGACCTGGGCGATGACCGGCGCGAGGTCGATGGTGAGCGCGTCCCCCTGGCCGGTGGTGAGGGCGTCGAGGAACGCGGCGTGCGCGGCGCGGTTCGCGGCGTCCCAGGCGGTGCGGTAGGCGGGGGTCCCGGAGAAGGAGCGCAGGGCCTCGCCGAGCAGGGCGTCCACCCCGCCCTGGAAGGGGCCCGCGTCGATCTGACCGGAGAGCGCGTGGGCGACCTGGGTGACGACGACGCCCTGCACGGACGGATTCTCGGCGAGCGGGGACATGGCGGCGGTGTAGCGGTCGGCGTCGCCCAACTCGCGGTCGGCCCAGTACGCGACGGCGCTCGTGGGCACGAGGAGGACCACGAGCGTGATGAGTACCGCCGAGAAGAACGTGCGCACGTCACCAGGGAAATGCGGTACGGCGCCGGGCGCGAGCGGTGTTGCTGCGGGCGGGTGGCGCCGGCCCCGGCGCTGCCGGATCCGGCGGGCCCCGCGGTTGATCCAGTTGCCGGTCGGGGGCGGCGGGTGTGCTCTGGAGGATGGGAGAGAGGAGCCCGTCATGGCACATGCGGCACCCACCGCCATGCGGCGGTACCGGCAGACCTCGACGGACGACACGAAACACCTGAGCTGGGTCTCCTTCGCGGGCCCCCTGGTCCTCGGACTCTTCTACGGGCTCTGGACCGCCTTCATCGACCGCGACAAGGGCCCGGTCACCGTGGCCAACGTCTTCTACGGGATCCTGTGCGGCGCGCTCTTCGCCGCCTGCGTGTACGGCCTCGACCGGATCGGCTCGCGGCTGATGCGGGAGGTGCACGCCGCCGCGTACGGCGCGTTCGCCGCGATCGCCATGGGCTACCTGTACAGCCTCAGCGGGCAGTCCGTACTCCGCTCCACCTGCATCGGCCTCGCCGTCGGTGCCGGCGTCGGGCTGGCGGCGTTCTACCGCTTCTACACGCGCGAGCCCTGAGGGCCGGGTTCCGCGCGTCCGGGCGGGCCCCCTGGAGGCCGCGCTGTACGTCCTGCCGAGCGGGAACCGCAGTACGCCCGAGGCGTGCGGCGGTTCCCGCAGCCGTGCGCCTACGCGGTCGAGTCGGCCGGGGCGGCCTGCTGCCGTTCGCTCTTGGACGCGGTGGCGGCGTCCTCGTCGGCCGCGGATGCGGCGGCGGGTGCGGTGTCGTCCTCGGCGGCGGGTGCGGCGGCGGGTGGGGCATCGGGTGTGGCCGGGGTATTCGCCGCGGGCGCTTCGGCCTGGCGGACCGGCGGGGAGAAGCGGGCGACCTCGGCGCGGATCATCGCGTTCAGCGCGGCGTACGGGTCGATGGGCATGGTGGAACTCCACGTGTACGAGGGGGAGCGTGGGGGGTGTGCGCTGCTGCTCGGCCCGCTCAGCAGCGCAGGACCACACTCCGGACCGTCCGCCGGGACAGCGCCGGGTCGGCCGTCCCGCACGGGCCCATGCGGGTGGGCCCGTGCGGGTGTTTCACGTGAAACACCGCCCGCGGTAGTTGCCGTACGCCCGGCAGCCCGCGCGCGATGGTCCGTACGGCGGCCCGTACTTCGGGGTCGGCGGCGGGGTCGGACGGACTCTCGGTGGGCTCGGTCGGGGCGGTCGGGGCGGTCGGGGCGGTCGAGGAGGCCGGACGGGAGTCCGCGGCCGTCGCGGCGACCGGTCCGACACCGCAGACGCACAGCAGGACGACACAGGCCACCATCAGGGCCTTTGCCATCACCGCCCAGGGGTACCGGGCGTACCGCGCGCCGCTCATGCCCGCTCTGTGCCCCGCCACACCGGGGACTTCCCGCCCGCACCGGGTTCGTCCCCCGACCGGGGGAGGAAGACACCCCCCTCGGCTGACAGCGGGACTTCGACGACAGGGCCGAGCGGGCCTCGGCTTCAGCCGGTGCGGTGGCGGCCGGTGAGCCGGGCCAGGACGGCGGTCTCGCCGCCGATCAGCCGCAGCCCGGCCCGCCGCTGCCCCGGCGCGGACCGGGACCGGGACGCGGGCGCGGACACCGCCGGGGAGCCGAACCCCGCCGGATCCGGCTCGGCGGCGCCGACTCCGGCGGGCGAGACGCGCTCCACGGTGAACACGGCCGTACGGTGGTCCGCGCGGGCGATCTCGACGGTGCTGCCCCGCCGCAGCCCGGCGAGTCGCAGCCCGTTCCCGGTGACGACGGCGATTCCGGCCGCGCCCGGGGTCGGGCCGCGGGTGTCCCAGGTCGCCCCGGGCCCCTCGCCGGGCCCTTCTCCGACCCCGTCCCGCAGCCCTGCCCCGGTCCCTGCCCCGGTCCCTGCCCCGGTCCCGTCCCGCACCGGGTACGCGGCCAGCGGTACGTCAACTCCCAGGCTCGGGATGCGCAACCGCAGCGGTCGTGACGCCCGGAGCGGAGCGATGCCGGCCCGCGCGGGCCGGGCCCCCTTGCCGGGGGCGTGCTCCCCCGCCTGCTCCAGCTGCCGGACCAGGCGCCGGTGGCCGGACAGGCCCAGCGCGCGCGAGGGCAGCGCGTCCGCGGTGGTCGTGGTCGTACGCGTGGCACCCTCCGTGCTCCGCAACATCCCTACGCCGGTGCAGAGCAGAGTGACCGTCAGCCCGCCGGCGACCCACTTGGCGCGGGGCATGGCATTCCCTCCTGGCCGCCCGGCTCGGGTGGCCGGGTCCTGTGAGCAGTGGATCGTTCTCTGCCCATCCGCACATCGGGAAACGCGCGAGACTGACGGAACGTCACCGGTGTGTCGGATCGGCCTTCGCACGTCTCCGCAGTTGGCGGCGGGTGCGGGGTGCCGTCCCGAGGAATGTCAGGCGTACCGCCGAACGGGTGAGAGCGGTCCCCCGTCATGGGCCGGGAGAGGTCAGACCACCACGAAGGCCACCGTCGCCCCGCTCATCAGGACGGCGGCGAGGTGCATCGCGGGGTGGCCGTAATCGCCGAACCAGAGGTGGCGGGCCAGGCCGCCGAGGGCGGCCAGGGCGGTGATGACGCCGATCTGCGCGAGCAGGGTGACGGCGGTGAAAGGGGCCAGGAGCAGAAGGACCGAGTTCAGCCAGAAGGGGGCAGCACCCGTCCAGCCTCGCCACGCACTGATCTCGGTCTGCATCTGCTCCGGCCCCTTGTCGTCAACCCGTCGGCTGCACAGCCTCCTTGGCCGCGACACCCGGCACAAGAGCGCGTTCGGCTAGATAACCGAAGGCCAGGCCGAAAGTCGTCCAGAGCGCGGCCTGGATGGCCAGGGACGCGAGCCGGAACTGCCAGATGAGGGCGGCCGGGAAGTCCGCCGGGACCTCGTTGATACCGGGCAGGAGCGCGTACGAGGCGCCGATCACCGCGACGAACGCGAGCGAGGCGACGACCGAGGCGTTCCAGTTGCCCATCCTGGGCGCGAGGCGCCGGCCCAGGATCAGTGCGGCCGCGGCCAACAGGGCACTCAGGGCGATCATCAGCAGGTAGAGGACGGTCCGCCGGGTGGCCGTGTCGGGGTCGCCCACGGCCGGCGGATTGGCGGGGTACTTGAAGAACGGCACCAGGGTCATGGTGACGAACAGACCACCGGTGACCAGCGCCGCCGTGGCCCGGGGGCCGAAGCGGCCGATCCGGCCCAGGGCGTAGCAGTAGATCAGCGCGGCGATGCCGCCGAGCGCGACGCCGTACAGCAGGACGCCGGTGCCGAGGCCGGCCGTGGCCTGGAGGGCCCGGCTGACCGGGGCCTCCTCGCCGTGGTCGTGCCCGGCCGCGGCCGCCTCCTCGATGGCGATCGCCGCGTCCACCTTGGATTCGCCCAGGAGGTACGCGACGAGGAACGCGGCCGCACCGGCCAGCAGACCGGCCAGCATGCCGCGCACCAGCAGTACGCGGGGGGAAATGGGATTCACTTTTCGGTTTCCCTTGCGGAGATCGTGAGCGAGATCAGTGGCAGGGGAAGCCGAGCAGGTGGCGGCCGTCGTGCAGCCACTCGTGGACGGTCTCGCCCTCGAAGACCGCGGTGGCGCCCTGCTCGACGCCGATGAAGTACAGCAGGACCAGCGTCAGGACGCCGGCGAACACCGCCCAAGGGGCCAGCGCGGAAAGGGAAATCGGGGCGACGGCGGCGGGAGCCGTCGTGGGCACGGCGGAGTGGGCCATGGCAGAACCTCCAGGGGGAACACGCGTCCCGGTCAGTGGTGCTCTTGACGAAGGTGGCGGGTCTGACTTCCCTCCCCGTGTTCGTGCGGGAGGTTTCACAGTGGCGCGACCGTGCCGGAATCTCACCGGTACTTCCGTCATACCTTCGTCATGTCGTCCGCGACCGTACCGCGCGCGTGGCTTGAACACCACGGCGTGTGTCCGCCGTCTCACGCCCCGGGCGCGCGCTCTACGCTTCCCACCATGGCTTCAGCGTCCTCGGCGTCCTCGGTACGCGTCCAATTGGTGACCGCCCCGCTCGATCTCGCCGCCCGCCAGGGCCGTTTCGGGTACGGGGACCCCTGCCCCGGTCACGACGGGCTGCGCAGCCCGGACACCGGGGCGTGGGCCGGCCGCACCCTGGACGAGGTGGCCGCCGAGGACCCCGCCGCGGTTCAACGGTGGCTCACGGACCCCTCGTACGCGCCCCCGGGCGGGGAGTCCCTGGCCGCGCTGACCGCGCGCGTGGGCGCGCACCTGGCCGGGCTGGCCCCCGGCACGCACCGCGCGGTGGTCGAGCGGGCCGTCGTACGGGCGGCCGTGGTGCACGCCCTGGAGCTGCCGGCGGCGGCGTTCTGGCGGCTCGACGTCCGGCCCGGCACCGTCACCGCCCTCAGCGGGCGCGCGGGGCGGTGGAACCTCCTCGTAGGACAGCCCGAGTAGCGGGCCTCGCGGGGCTCGCGGGCGGGCCTTAAGCGATTTAGCGACTCAAGCGACGATCCAGTCACTGGTGGCGATCACCGGCTGAACGCCGTCGCGGTGGACGGTGCCCTCGATGAGGCCGTACATCCGGTCCGCCGCGAAGTACACCTCGTTGTCGTTCTTGAGGCCGAAGGGCTCCAAGTCGACGAGGAAGTGGTGCTTGTTGGGGAGGTTGAGGCGCACCTCGTTGACCTTGGGGCAGGTGTCGAGCACCCGCTCGGCCATCTGGTTCAGGGTCTGCTGGAGCGAGTACGAGTAGGTCTCCGCGAACGCCTCCAGCATGTTCTTGCGGACCTTCTTGTACGCCTGGTCCCAGTCGTACGAGGCGTCGTCCGCGGCGAGCGCCGAGTGCGCCCAGCGCGCGGTGACCTTGGTCGCGAGGATCCGGTCGTACGCCTCCTGGAGCGTCGTGTACTTGTCCTTGATGTACCCGTGGAACTCGGAGTTCGTCGAGTTCATCACGGTCAGGTCCTTCAGCCCCGAGATGACCTGGAGGCCGGTCGTCTCGCTGTAGGTGATCTGCGCGGTGCGCACCTCCTGGCCCTTGCGGACGAAGGAGTGCTGCTCCTTGCGCGTCGGGACCGGGATGCGGTCCCACACGTACTCCTCGATGCGGATCTGCGCCTCGCGGATCGGCGCCTGCGAGGCGACGAAGTGCTTGGCCAGCAGGATGCCGAAGGCCTCGGGGGAGTCGATGCCGTGCTCCTTGCCGAAGGCGTACACCGTGTTCTTGGTGGTGTCGGTCGGCAGGCAGTTGGCGTTGTCGCCGGTCAGGTGGACGTCGCGGAACTCACCGCGGAGCGCGACGGAGACGTTGAGGTCGCGGATCTCGTGCCAGGAACCGTCGTTGCCCTTGCGGGTGACCTTGACGATGCGGTTCTCGGCCTTGCCGTACTGGTTCTGGGCCAGGACGTGCTTGCTCATGGTGTCTTCCTTCGGGTTCTCGGGAACACGGAGTCCGGTTGTCTGGATCCCGTACGCCCGGCGTCCAGCGCCCGCCCCTCGAAGGACGTCCCGCTCCCCGCCGTTCGGCCCCGAAGGGCCGCCCCGGGACTGACGTGCATCCCGGTCCGTAGGTGCTTGGTACTGCTGTGTGCCGCTCCACGGATTGCAACACGCGCGCGGCCCGATCTCCCCCGCACGGAACATCCGAAGAGCAGCACCCACGGATTGGGCGACCGCACAGAGAGGGCAGGTCAGGCCACGTGCGCGTCGGCGACGGACAGGGCCTCGTCGAGGATCTCCAGGCCCTTGGCGACGTCCTCCGGCGTGATGTTGCAGGGCGGCGCGACGTGCAGCCGGTTCCCGGCGGCCAGCGGCCACAGGCCGCCCTTCTTGCAGGCCGCCGCCAGCTCGGCCATCGGCGCGTTGTCGGCGCCGGCCGCGTTGTACGGGACGAGCGGCTCGCGGGTCTCCGGGTTCCGTACGAGTTCCAGCGCCCAGAACGTGCCCAGACCGCGGACCTCGCCGACCGACGGGTGGCGTTCGGCGAGCGCGCGCAGGCCCGGACCCAGCAGTTCCGCGCCGGTGCGGGCCGACTGGGCGACGATGCCCTCCTCCTCCATGACGTTGATCGTCGCGACGGCGGCGGCGCAGGCGAGCACGTGCCCGGAGTACGTCAGCCCGCCCGGGTAGGGCCGGCGGGCGAAGGTCTCGGCGATGGCGGCCGAGATGGCGACGCCGCCGAGCGGGACGTAACCGCTGGTCACGCCCTTGGCGAAGCAGATGAGGTCGGGCGTGACCTCCCAGTTGTCGGCGGCGAACCACGCGCCGGTCCGCCCGAAGCCGACCATGATCTCGTCCAGGATGAAGACGATGCCGTGCCGGTCGCAGAGCTCGCGCACGCCCGCCAGGTAGCCGGCCGGGGGCACGAGCACGCCGGGGGCGCCGCCGACGGTCTCCAGGATGATCGCGGCGATGGACTGCGGGCCCTCGAAGACGATGGTGTCTTCGAGGTGGCGCAGGGCGCGGGCGCACTCCTCGGCCTCGGTGGTGGCGTGGAAGGGCGAGCGGTAGAGGAACGGGCCCCAGAAGTGCACGACGCCGGCGGTCGCGGTGTCGTTGCCGAAGCGGCGGGCGTCGCCGGTGAGGTTGATCGCGGTGGAGGTGGCGCCGTGGTACGAGCGGTACGTGGAGAGCACCTTGGGGCGGCCGGTGTGCAGCCGGGCCATGCGTACGGCGTTCTCCACGGCCTCGGCGCCGGCGTTGGTGAAGAAGATCTTGTCCAGGTCGCCGGGGGTGCGCTCGGCGATGAGGCGCGCGGCCTCGGAGCGGACGTCCACCGCGAAGCCGGGGGCCACCGTGCAGAGCTTGGCCGCCTGCTCCGCGATGGCGGCGGCGACCTTGGGGTGCTGGTAGCCGATGTTCGTGTAGACGAGGGCGCTGGAGAAGTCGAGGTAGCGCTTGCCCTCGTAGTCCCAGAAGTACGAGCCCTCGGCCCCGGCGACGGCGAGCGGGTCGATGAGCTCTTGAGCCGACCAGGAGTGGAAGACGTGCTTCCGGTCAGCGTCTTTCACGGCGGCGAGGGCGTGGGCTGCTTCGGCTGCTGGGTTCATATCTTGAGGGTAATTGTCCAGGATGCGGACACATCGGTGACCTGGCGGAGCGTGGCGGAGCGGACCTGTCAGGTCCGGGCGACCGAGGCGTCATCGGCCTCGTCCGCGGAGCGCTCGGGGTCGTCGAGGCCGGGGTCCTCGTGTTCGGGGTCCGTGAGCAGGCCGGTGCGCAGTCGTGCCAGGGTCCGGCTCAGCAGGCGGGACACGTGCATCTGGGACAGCCCCAGCCGGTCCCCGATCTCCGCCTGGGTCAGCTCCTGCCCGAACCGCAGCGAGAGCAGGGTGCGCTCGCGGTCGGGCAGCTCGGCCAGCATCGGCTTGATGGACTCCAGGCACTCGATCCGGTCGTACGCGGTCTCCTCCTCGCCGAGCGCGGGCCCGCAGGCGTAGGCGGCGTGGTCGTCCTCTTCCTGGGAGGGGGCGTCCAGGGAGCGCGCGGAGTACCCGTGCGCCGCCTTCTGCCCCTCGGCGAGCTCCTCGGGGCTCACGTGCAGCCGGCCGGCCAGTTCGGTGTCCGAGGGCGGGCGGCCGAGGTCCTGTTCCAGGGCGTCGTGCGCCTTGGCGGCGTCGAGCCGCAGCTCCTGGAGCCGTCGGGGGACCTTGACGGCCCAGCTGGTGTCGCGGAAGAACCTCTTGATCTCTCCTGTGATGGTGGGCAGTGCGAACGAGGTGAACTCGACCCCCCGCTCGGGGTCGAACCGGTTGATGGCCTTGATCAGGCCGATCGTGCCGACCTGGACGATGTCCTCCATCGGCTCGCTACGGCCGCTGAACCGGCGGGCCGCGTAGCGCACGAGGCTGAGGTTGAGCTCGACGAGGGTGTTGCGGACGTACGAGTAGTCCGCGGAGCCCTCGTCCAGCTCGGCGAGCCTGCGGAACAGGGTGGTGGAAAGGGCCCTGGCCTCGTGGGTGTCGACGGCTGTGAGGTCTGTACGGTTCATCGCTCTGCGCTCCTCCGACGGATGGTCCCGGGCCGGGGCCGGCCGGGGCCGTCGTCGAGCTGTCCAGTTGACCTGTCCAGGGAGATATACCCGGCCGGGCCGGGCCGTACCCGGCCGCGTTCCGTGCGCGGGCCTGTGCGGGCAGTCGCCCCCGGTGGCGATCTTGGGGGCCCGCTGCCATGGTGATCCAGTCGGCCGACGCCCGAACGTGGCAACGAGCGGCAGGAGAGCGACGATGGATGGTTCTGTCTATCTGGCCTACGACTACCCCGTACTGGGGGCGTTCTGGACCGTGATGTGGATCTTCCTCTGGGTGTTCTGGCTGGTCCTTCTGTTCCGGATCATCATCGACATCTTCCGGGACCACGAGATGAACGGCTGGATCAAGGCCCTGTGGCTGCTGTTCGTCATGGTGATCCCGTTCCTCGGCGTGCTGATCTACGTGTGCGTCCGGGGCCGGGACATGGGCAAGCGGGAGATCAAGCACGCCCAGGAGCAGCAGGAGGCCTTCAGCGCCTACGTCCGGGAGACGGCCCAGGGCGCCGGCAAGGGCACCGCGGACGACCTGGTGCGGCTCTCGGAGCTGAAGGCGCGGGGTGAGCTCAGCGAGGAGGAGTACCAGCAGGCCAAGCGGAAGCTGCTCGCCTGAACGGCGCGGGCCGGCCCGGATGCCCCCCGGCACCCGGCCCGGCCCGTTCCGTCACCCCGTCACCCCGTCACCTCACCGGATGCTCAGGTGGTCGAGGTAGGAGCGGACGTTGCGGCGGGTCTCGGGGACCGAGTCGCCGCCGAACTTCTCGACGACGGCGTCCGCGAGGACCAGCGCGACCATCGCCTCGGCCACGATGCCGGCGGCCGGAACGGCGCACACGTCCGAACGCTGGTGGTGCGCGACGGCCGCCTCGCCGGTGGCCACGTCCACCGTGGCCAGCGCCTTCGGGACCGTCGCGATGGGCTTCATCGCCGCCCGCACACGCAGCAGTTCACCCGTGGTGAGCCCGCCTTCGGTACCGCCGGAACGGCCCGAGGTACGCCGGATGCCCTCGTCGGTGGCCACGATCTCGTCGTGCGCCTTCGAGCCCGGCACCCGGGCCAGGTCGAAACCGTCACCGACCTCCACACCCTTGATCGCCTGAATGCCCATCAGCGCGGCGGCGAGACGCGCGTCCAGACGCCGGTCCCAGTGCACGTGCGAGCCCAGCCCGACGGGCACCCCGTAGGCCAGGACCTCGACCACGCCGCCCAGGGTGTCGCCGTCCTTGTGCGCCTGGTCGATCTCCGCGACCATCGCCTTACTGGCATCGGCGTCGAGGCAGCGCACCGGGTCGGCATCCAGCTTCTCGACGTCGGCGGGGGTCGGGTACACCCCGTACGGGGCCTTGGCCGCGGCCAGTTCGACCACGTGCGAGACGATCTCGATGCCCGCGACCTCCTTCAGGAAGGAGCGGGCGACGGCGCCGAGGGCGACCCGGGCGGCGGTCTCGCGGGCGCTGGCGCGCTCCAGGATCGGGCGGGCCTCGTCGAAGCCGTACTTCTGCATCCCCGCGAGGTCGGCGTGACCGGGACGCGGGCGCGTCAGCGGCGTGTTGCGGCCGGTCTCCTTCAGCTCCGAGGGATCGACAGGATCGGCCGACATGACCTTCTCCCACTTCGGCCACTCACTGTTGCCGACCATCACCGCGACGGGCGATCCCAGCGACAGGCCGTGCCGGACACCCCCGAGGAAGGTGACCTCGTCCTGCTCGAACTTCATCCGGGCACCGCGGCCATAGCCGAGCCGGCGCCGCGCCAGGTGGTCGGCCACCAGTTCGGTGGTGACCGGGACACCGGCGGGAAGGCCCTCCAGCGTCGCCACCAGCGCGGGTCCGTGCGACTCTCCGGCGGTCAGCCAACGCAACCTGCTCAGCACTTTTCTGCACTCTCCTTGCCGCGAAGCCGTTCGCCGTGGAGCCAGGCGACCTTGTCGTACATGTCCTCGGCCGAGAGAGCGGACAGCATCGCGTTGCGTTCGCGCGCGCCCTCGCCCGCCGGGTGGAAGAGCCGACGTCCCATCTCGCGGGCGACCAGCTGGGTCTCGGCGGTGCGCTCGCGGCGCTCCGCGCTGTACTTCTCCAGGCGCTGCACGAAGTCGTCCGCGGGGCAGTCCAGCGCGTCGGCGATGACCACCGCGTCCTCCAGGGCCTGGCAGGCGCCCTGCGCCGCGTACTGGAGCATCGGGTGCGCGGCGTCGCCGAGGAGCGCGACGCGCCCGTCCGTCCACACGCCGACCGGGTCGCGGTCGCACAGCACCCAGGCCTTCCAGTCCCGGCCGAGTTCCAGCAGCCGCCGGGCGATGTCGCCCAGCTCCGGGAACTCGTTCAGCACGTGCTCGCGCGGGGTCGGCTCGCCGACGACGGCCTCCCGCGCGGCGTCGTCGCGGGTCGCGGCCAGGTTCAGGTGGGCGCCGCCGCCGATCGGGTAGTGGACGAAGTGCCACTTGGGGCCGGCCCACAGGGTCACGGTGTTCCACCGCAGTTCCTCCGGCACCAGCTCCATGGGGATCACCGAGCGGTAGATGGTGTGCCCGGAGACCCGCGGGTCCCCGTCGCCGACCAGCTGGCGGCGTACGGCCGAGCGGATGCCGTCGGCGCCGATGAGGGCGTCACCGGTGATCCGCTCACCGCCGGCGAGGACGGCCGTCACCCCGACCGGGCCGTGGCCGGCGTTCTCGTACGCGAGGACCGGGCTGTTGCCGCGCAGCTCGACCAGCGGGTGGGCGCGGCAGCCCGCCAGCAGCGGTTCGTACACGTCGGAGCGCTGGACGACGGCGTACGGGTTGCCGAAGCGGGCCCGGTAGTCGCCGGTCAGCGGCATGGAGGCGATCCGCTCGTCCGTGGTGCCGTCCATGAAGCGCAGTTCGTCGATGTAGACGGCCCGGGCGCGGACCTGAGCGCCCACGCCGAGCAGGTCGAGGGCGTGGAAGGCGTTGGGGCCGAGCTGGATGCCCGCGCCGAGTTCCGTGAAGCCGTCCCGGCGTTCCAGGACGGTCACCCGGTGGCCGCGGTCGGCGATGCCGAGCGCCGCGGCGAGTCCGCCGATGCCGCCACCGGCGATGAGTATGTCCGCCATCGTGGTTCAGATCCCTTGTGAGGTCGCGGGTGAGGTTGCGTGTGAGGTCGCGGCGCCGGGGAAGAGCCGGCGCAGTTCGTCGTGGAAGCCGGGGAAGGTCTTGCTGACGCAGGACGGGTCGTCGAGGGTGATGCCGCCGGTGCGCAGGCCGAGGACGGAGAAGGCCATCGCGATCCGGTGGTCGCGGTAGCAGGCGATCTGCGCAGGCTTCGGGGTGCCGGGGTGGATGGTGATCCGGTCCGGGCCCTCCTCGGTGTGGATGCCGAGGGCGCGCAGGTTGCGGGCGACAGCCTCGATCCGGTCGGACTCCTTGAGCCGGGCGTGGCCGATGCCGTGGACGGTGATCGGGCCGTCGGCGAGCGGGGCGATGGCGGCGAGCGTCATGAAGGTGTCGGAGATGTTGCCCATGTCGACGTCGAACCCGCCGGTCAGGCTGCCGTCGGGGCGGCCGGTGACGGTGGTCGCGGACTCGGTGATCTCCACGTGGGCGCCGGTGCGGCGCAGGACCTCGACGAAGCCGAGGTCGCCCTGGGAGCTGGCGCTGCCGAGGCCGGGCACGGTGACGCTCCGGCCGGTCACGGCGGCCGCCGCGAAGAAGTAGGAGGCGGTGGAGGCGTCGGGCTCGATGGGCAGGTCCGCGGCGGTGTAGCCGCCGGGCAGCACCGTGATCGTGCCGTCGCCGTGGTCCTCGGCGCGGGCCCCGAAGTGGTGCATCAGCGCGAGGGTCATGTCGATGTACGGGCGGCTGACCAGGCTCCGCGCGCGTACGGTCAGCGGTGCGGTCATCAGCGGGGCCGACAGCAGCAGTCCGGTGAGGTACTGGCTGCTGAAGGAGGAGTCGAGGGTGATGTCGCCGCCGGCCAGGCCGCTGGCGGTGACGGTCAGCGGCAGGCCGCCGTCGGGGCCGGTGGCCACCTCGGCGCCGAGCGTACGGAGGGCCTCGGCGAGGGGGCGCAGCGGGCGGGCCCGGAGCTGGTCGGTGCCGTCGAAGACGAACCGGCCGCGGCCGGCGGCGGCGAAGGGCGGCAGAAAGCGCGCGGCGGTCCCGGCGTCGGCGCACCACACGGTGCCGGCGGCGGTGGCGGGGCCGTGGCTGGTGGCGTCCGCGTCAGCGTCGGCGGCGGTGCCGGTGCCGGTTGCAGGGCCGGTGCCGGTGGCGGTGCCGGTGGCGGGGCCGTGGCCGGTGCCGGTGATCTCCCAGGTGTCGCCGGCGTCGGTGATGCGGATGCCGAGGCCGGTGAGCGCGGTGCGGAAGGCGAGGGTGTCGTCGCTGACCAGGGGTGCCCGCAGCCGGGTGACTCCGGCGGCCGCGGCGGCCAGCAGCAGGGCACGGTTGGTGATGCTCTTGGAGCCGGGGACCCGGGCGGTCAGCGGGGCGATGGGGGTACGCACGGCGCTGCGTGCTCCTTGGTGGGATCGGTGGGGCGGAAGAAGGCGGGAGGGGGGCGGATCAGGGTTTGTTCGGGGTGGGTGGGGTGAGGGCCAGGCCTTGGCCGGAGAGGGTGGGGAGGGAGAAGACGCCCTCCACCGTGGCTTCCACGTCGAACAGGGTGCGGTGTGCGGGAGGGCGGCCGATGAGTTCCGCCGCGCGGGCGGGCAGGGGAGCGGCGGCGGCTTCGGCGGACTCCCACAGGAGCACCGCGCCCCACCGCTCGGTCTCCGGGTCGGAGATCCAGAACTTCAGGCGCAGGCCCTCGATCCCGGCGAACCGGTCGACGGCCTCGTCCCGGAGGAACGCGCGCAGCGAGGCGATGGTCTGGCCCGACCCGGCCAGTTCCCACCACACGACCGCGGCCTTCACCGGGACGACCGCTCGCGGAGCAGGCCGGTGAGGGCCTCCCCGACGATCCGCGGGCCGTCCTCGGTGAGCACCGCCTCCGGGTGGAACTGCATGGAGCGGAAGCCCCAGCCGCGCAGCGCGTGCACCTCGCCGTTCTCCGGGTCCCGGCTGACCTCGATCACGCCGATGTCGCTGTCGGCCTTCTCGCAGTCGCAGCGCGAGGCGAACGTGTTGTAGAAGCCGACCCGTTCCCGCCGCCCGAAGAGGTCGATCTCGCGCTGCACGCCCTGGTTGGGGTGTTCGCGCCGGACCAGGTCGAGGCCGAGCCGCGCGCTGAGGATCTGGTGGCTCAGGCACACGGCCAGGAACGGCCGCTCCTGGGCGAGCAGGGTGTCGATGGCCTCGCGCAGGTGCGCGATCTTCGGGTGGGCGGCGTCGCGCGGGTCGCCCGGCCCGGGGCCCATGACGACGAGGTCGTACGGCTCGAAGGCGTACGGCTCGTCGAACCGGCGGACCGTCACCCCGGCGCCGAAGGAGCGCAGCAGGTGCTCGATCATCGCGGTGAAGGTGTCCTCGGCGTCGACGATGAGCACCTCGCGGCCCACGAGCTCGGGCAGCGGGGCCTCCCGGTCGGCGTCGTCGGCCAGCCAGAACGCGGAGATGTTCTCGTTGCGCCTGCCGAGGGCCTCGCGTACGCCGGGGTGGTCGGCGAAGCGGGCCGGGCCGCTCTCGCCGAGGACCGCGAGCAGCCCCGCCGCCTTGGCGCGGGTCTCGGCGACCTCGGAGAGCGGGTCGGAGTTGCGGACCAGGGTGGCGCCGACGCCGATCTTCATGCGGCCGCCGGCGTCGATGTCGGCGGTGCGGATGAGGATCGCGGAGTCCAGGGTGCGCGTCCCCCGCCCGTCCTGGCCGATGAGGGCGAGGACGCCGCTGTAGTAGCCGCGGCCCTGGGGCTCGTACCGCTTGATCACCTGGCTGGCGCTCTCCAGCGGCGAGCCGGTGACGGTCGGCGCAAACAGCGTCTCGTGCAGGATCTCGCGCGGGTCGCGGTCGGTGCGGCCCTCGATGAAGTACTCGGTGTGCGCGAGGCGGGCCATCTCCTTGAGGTACGGGCCGACGACGCGGCCGCCGCTCTCGCAGATCCGGGCCATCATCTTGAGTTCCTCGTCGACGACCATGTAGAGCTCGTCGCATTCCTTGCTGTCGGCGAGGAAGTCGAGGACGCCGGAGAGGGTGGGCCCGGAGGCGGGGTACCGGTAGGTGCCGCTGATGGGGTTCATCACGGCCCGGCCCTCGCTGACGCTGACGTGCCGCTCGGGGGAGGCGCCGACGAGGGTGCGGTCGCCCGTGTGGACGATGAACGTCCAGTACGCGCCCTGCTCCCGCTCCAGGAGGCGGCGGAAGAACCGCAGCGCCGAGCCGACGTCGTAGTCGGAGATGTCGGCGACGAAGGAGCGCTTCATGACGAAGTTGGCGCCCGCGCCGGTGCCGATCTCGTCGGCGATGACCTTGCGGACGGTCGCCGCGTAGGCGCCGTCGTCGATGTCGAAGGCGCCGCCCTCCGCCAGGTGCACGGGAGCGTTCGGGATCCGCCACAGCACCTCGGCCAGCGGCAGCCTCCGCTGCTCGGCGATGGTCATCGCGAGCAGCGGAGCCCCGTCGTCGGGCGCCTCGTAGCCGCGTTCGGCGATCTGCCGGTACGGCACCAGGGCGAGCACCTCCTGGCGGGCGCCGGCGGAGTCCGCCCGGCCGGCCGCGCCGACCGGGCCGGCGAGGTCCGGGAGCGGGATGCCGGCCAGGGTCCGGACCTCGGCGATCTCGCCGAGGAACAGGTCGATCTCGTCCGCCCCGGTGGTCTCGGGCCGGTGCACGAGCGCGAAGGCGGGGGGCCGTTCGCCGAGCACCCGGCCCAGCAGGTCGTCCGTCATGACCGCTCCTTCGAGCCGTCGGCGGCCGTCCCGGGTTCCGGGAGGGCGCCGAGCAGCGCCTTGGTGGAGGTGAGGGTGGCGCAGCGGGCCGCCGCGTACTCCAGGGCCATGCGGTGGTCGGCCCAGGTGAAGTCGGCGACGGCGTCGCCGACGAGGAAGGGCTGGATGTCGTGGCTGAAGGCGTCCACGGCGGTCATCAGCACGCCGACGTGCGCGTACACGCCGACGATGACGAGCTGGTCGCGGCCGGCGGCGCGCATGCGCTCCAGCAGGTCGGTGTGGTGGAAGGCGCTGTAGCGCCACTTGGTGAACACCCAGTCGTCTTCGGCGGGTGCCACCGGTTCCACGACCTGGCGGTGCTCGGGGCTCGGCCGCATGCCGGGGCCCCAGAAGTCCTTGAGCAGGCCCCGCTGCCGCGGGGTCATACCGCCGGGCTGCGCCGTGTACGCGACGGGCATGCCGAGCGCGGCGCAGCGGTCGCGCAGCAGCGCGCTGTTGGCCACCAGGTCGGTGACGGGCTGCTCGCCCGCCGGGAAGGGGGCGAGGAAGAACTTCTGCATGTCGTGCAGGAGCAGGACCGCGCGGTCCGGGTCGATCGTCCAGCGCGCCGGCCCTTGGGGCAGGTCGCCGTCGGCCGGCATGGGATACGCGTCGATCGCGGGAATGTACCTGGGAGCTGTTTCGGAGTCAGACACCGAGCGCCGCACCGCCGTCCACTGTGAGGTCGTGCATCGTGATGTGCGAGGCCGCGTCGGAGAGCAGGAAGACGACGGCGTCGGCGACGTCCTGCGGCTGGGCCAGCTTGCCCAGCGGGATTCCCACCCGGAAGGTTTCGGGGTTGCCGTCGATGGAGACCAGGGCGTGGGACTCGTCCGCCCACATGGAGGTCAGCATCGGGGTGTCGGTGGAGCCCGGCGCCACCAGGTTGGCGCGGATGCCGTACTTGGCGATCTCCAGTCCGAGGCACTTGGTGAACATGGTCGCGGCGGCCTTGGAGGCGGCGTACGCGGACATGTCGGCGCGGGCCGTGCCGGCGGCGTTGGAGGCGACGGTCACGAGCGCGCCGCTCCCGCGCGCCACCATGCGGTTGACCACGGCGCGCGACATGAAGAAGACGCCGGTGGTGTTGACGGCGAAGGTGACGGCCCATTCCTCGTCGCTGAGGGTGCGGGCCTGACCCATGCGCAGTACGCCGGCCGCGTTGACGAGGTAGTCGATCGGGCCGAGTTCCGATTCGATCTCGGCCACCACCTCGTCGACCTCGGAGCTGCGGGTGACGTCGGCGGGGAAGGCCGTGACGTGCAGCCCGTCCTCGACGGCGGCCTTGGCGGACGCGCGCAGCCGTTCGGCGTTCAGGTCGACCGCTGCGACCCGGACCCCCCGGGATGCCAGCGCGCGCACGACGGCCTCTCCGATGCCACCGGCGGCGCCGGTGACCAGAGCGGTCTTTCCTTGCATGATGGGTGGACTCCTTCTCGGCCTGTTCGGCCTTCTCGGCTTCTGGGCTTCTCGGCCTTCTCAGCCGCGCCAGGCGGAGGCGACTTCGATCGCCTGCTCGGGGTTGAGCCGGGGGTCGCAGAAACTGGTGTACTTCTCGCCCAGTTCGCCGACCCGGGACCCGTTGGCGACGCATTCGTGGACGGGGTCGGGGGTGGTCTCCAGGTGCAGACCGGCCGCGACTGCGCCGTTGTCGTTGACGGCGGCCTGGAATTCCTCGACCTCGCGGATGACGGTTTCGGTGAACCGGGTCTTGTAGCCGCCCGCGCTCACGGTGTTGCCGTGCATCGGGTCGCACATCCAGACGACGGGGTGTCCCGCGTCGCTCACCGCGCGGGCCAGTTCCGGCAGCCGCTCGGCGGCGGTGCCGGCGCCCATGCGGGAGATGAGCGTCAGCCGGCCCGGCTCCCGCTTCGGGTCGAGCCGCTCGCACAGGGCCAGCAGCCGCTCCGGGGTGGTCTTCGGACCGACCTTCGTGGCGACCGGGTTGGCCAGCTCGGCGAAGAACGCGACGTGGGCTCCTTCGAGCTCACGGGTGCGCTCGCCGATCCAAGGCCAGTGCGTGGACGTCAGCAGGGTGCTGCCGTCGGGCTCGGTGCGCAGCATCGGGCCCTCGTAGTCGAGGAGCAGGGCCTCGTGGCTCGTCCACACCGGGGCCTCGGCGGCGCTGCGGCGGGAGTCGCCGTGCCAGCCCAGCAGCTCCATCACGTCACGGGCGGCGAGGTAGCCCTCGTACAGCCGGTTGGGGTCGGGGCGGCGCAGTACGGGGTCGGGCTCGGGGCTGTTGACCATGTGGCCGCGGTACGAGGGGAGCTCGACGCCGTTGACGACCTCGGTCGAGCTGGAGCGCGGCTTGCCGAACTGGCCGGCGAGCCGGCCCACGCGCAGGACGGGCTTGAACGAACGGGACTTCATGACGGCCGCGAGCGAGTCCAGGAGCGCGGCCTTGCGCGCCACGTGGCCCCGGGTGGATTCGGCCGGGTCCTCGGCGCAGTCCCCGCTCTGGATGATCTGGATCTCACCGGCGGCGGCCCGGGCGAGGAGCGCGCGCAGGGCGCGTACGTCCTCGCCGCGGACGAGGGCGGGTGCGGCCGAGAGCGTGCCGCGCACCTCCTCCAGTACGGCCCGATCGGGCCAGTCCGGCTGTTGGCCCGCGGCTAGAGCTCTCCAGTGTGCGATCTCTTGCACGTGGTACCTCCCGGTGCGAACCTGCCGACGTAGATGCACGAGGAGTCTGTGAAGCTGCCCGTGGGGCGAACCACCGGCGGCGGTCCACTTCGTCATGTGGTGGGCACTTGGTCAAGTCCCGGTGGAGTGGCCGTGGACTGGCCGTGGAGTGGCCTGAACAGGCCGTTGCATCGCGGTGCGGACGCATGAAATGGGCCGACTTGACAACAAGTTGTGCGCATTCTGTTCAGGCCTGAAGCGTCCTCCTACGCTCGCCGCATGCTGAGACAACCGGCCATCGGGCTGCTGAAGCGGCTTGCTGCCGAAGGGGTTTCGCCCTGGATGACCGTGGCCGACGGGGAGGAATTCATTCCGGGTTTTCACGGCGCGGTGGCGCCGGTTCTCGCCCTGGAAACCGTCCGCCGGGCCTGCGATGCACTGGGGAATGCCTTCGTGGAAAGCGGAGGACGGCAGGGGCGGGTTTCCGTGCCGGTGGATCCCTGGCTCGGGCACGATGCGGAATCCATGGTGTCCGCGGCCCGATCCGTTCACGGCGACGTGGGGCGGCCCAATCTGCTCATCCGCATTCCGGCGACCGGCGCCGGACTCGCCGCGCTGGAGGAGTGCCTTTCCCTGGGCATCAGCGTGCACGCGGACCTGATCTTCTCGGCCGAGCGGTACGAGGAGGTCCTCGGCGCCTATCTCGCCGGAATGGAGCGGGCCCTGTCCAGGGGGCTGTGGCTACGGCGGATCGCGGTCGTGACCTCGGTGCCGGTCGGCGTGCTCGACGCGGAGGTCAACTCCCGGCTCGCGGCGCCGGCGAACCCCGGTTCGGCGAACCCCGGGGTGACGGCCGCCGGGGCCCGGGACACGGCCGCCGTGGCGGTGGCCCGTCAGCTGTACCGGGTGCGGGAGCAGCGGCTCGGCGGTGAGTGGTGGCGGGTGCTCCGGGTGGCCGGTGCGGCGCCGCCGGGACTGCTGTGGACCGAGGTGCGGCCCCGGCACGTCAGCTCGCTCGTCGGGTGGAACACGGCGCAGGCCGTGACCAGGGGCGTACTGGAGGCGGCCGCCGCGGCGGAGCAGCTGCGCGGGGACACGCTGCTGAACGCGCATGCGGAAGCCCGCCGGGCGCTGGACGCGCTCGACGGGCTCGGGATCCGCATGGCGGACGTGGCGCGGGAACTGGAGGCGGCGGAACTCGACCGCCTCCGGCGCTCCTGGACGCTCAGGCCCTGACCTTCGCCGTGCGGCGGCCGGGTCACCGTCCGCCGGCAGGCCGGATCTCGATCAGCATGTGCTCGACCATGTCCTGGCCGTACTCGCCCTCGCGCACCCGCTGGGCGCGCAGCGTCCGCAGCTCCCGCCCGGTCTCCTCGGCGATCCGGTGGAGCGCGGGCAGGTCGCCCCGGTCGCTGAAGTGCAGCAGCGCCGACCCGGTCGGGGTGAGCCAGCGCGGCGCCTGCTCCAGGTAGCGGCGGTGGGCGCGGTAGCCGGTGTCCACGTACGCGCGCTCGTGGACCGACTTGTACTCGTAGCTCTCCGGCGCCATCACGTAGTTGGAGCTCCAGAAGACGGTGTCGAACCGCTCGTTCTCGGCCAGGCCGGAGAACAGGTCGCTGTGGACGGCGCTGAGCCGGTCGTTCACCCCGTGGCGCTCGGCGTTGACGGCCGTGTTCTCCACCGCCCGCGGGCTGATGTCGGAGCCGACGACCCGATGGAATCCGGCCAGTGCGGCCATGACCGCCGTCACTCCGGAACCGCAGCCGATTTCCAGGAAGGAGCCCCCGGCGGGCGCGGCGGCGGCCGGCTCGTTCAAGCCGAGGAATTCCAGCGCGATACCGGTGGACGGGGAGAACACGGGCGCGAACACCTCATCCAGCAGATCCCACTCACGTCCGCACATCGTGAAGAGCTTCGGCCTGTCGGGCCGGGTCAGCGACATACGGCTGCGGTGGATCGAGCGCTCGAAACTCTGGACCTGCGTCATCGGACCCCTTGTAAAGAACTTTCGGAAGAGCGCCTGGTCACGGCACTGCTCCACAGGTTTATCGTCCGGAGGCGGTCCGCCAGAAGGTGGCCCGGCAACAGAGTCGTTCACACCTGGTGGTGCCCCAGACACACTCCGCCCCATCTGACCTGGCACTCTTCCTTTTGCAGAATGTTGACCTTGAGGGGCCTTGAGGGGGGCGAATGTGATGCCGGAACGCCGACAGCCATACGCGGAAGTGTCCGGGATGCTGGAGCTGCTGGCTCGGGAGGCGCACACGGAGGAGTTCGAGCGGCTGGTCCGCTCCGCCCGTGACGCCGGGGCGGACGCGGCGGAACTCGATCAGCTGACCAGGGCGAAGGACCTCTCGCTGAGCATCCGCAGCCTGTTCGCCCGGCGCCAGCAGCGCGAGGCGGGGCTGAGCGCCCTGGTCGACACGGCACGGGACCTCACCCTTCCGTACAACCTCGACGCGCTGCTCAAAGTCATCACCCGGCGGGCCCGGCTGCTGCTGGGGCTCGACATGTCCTGGGTGACGTTCCACGCGCCCGACGAGGGCGTCTCGTACGTCCGCGCCGCCGACGGCCACACCTCGGCGATCACCGTGGGCTTCGCCGTCCCGATGGCCGGCGGCATCGGCAGGCAGGCCCACCAGCGCTCCGCGCCGTTCTGGACGGCCGACTACCTCCGCGACGAATCGTTCGTCCACTCCGATGTCATCGACGACGTGGTGCGCGCCGAGGGCCTGCACGCGCTGATGGCGGTTCCGCTGTGCCACGAGGACAGCGCGCTCGGCAACCTGTACGTCGCCGGCCGCGGCATCCGGCACTTCGACCCGGACGAGCTCTCGCTGATGAGCTCGCTCGCCGACCTCGCCGCCGTGGCCATCGAGAAGACCCGGCTGCTGGACCAGGTCCGCAACGAGGTCGCGGGCCTGGAGCTCAACACCTCCCGCGCCATGAGCTCCTCCGCCGCCGAGCACCACCTGCGCAGGGTCCACGGCAAGCTGATCGACGTGGTGCTCGAAGGCGGCGGCCTGCCCGCCCTGGCCACCGAGGCCGCCACCCTGCTGGGCGGCTCCGTGCTGATACGCGACCACGCGGCCGGGACCTGGACGCCGCCGGGGAGTTCCCCGAGCTCGACGAGAGCGAGATCCGCGCGACCTCACTGGACGCCCACACCGAACGCCGCCCGGTCCGCTCGGCGGGCGGCATCTGGATCGCCCCGGCCGTCGCCGGCCAGGAGATGCTCGGCACGCTCCTGCTGGCCCCGGACGCGCGCGGCGCGGCGGCGGAGGCCGACACCGCGCACCGCAACCAGCTCCTGGCGCTGGTGGCCCAGGTCACCGCCCTGGTGCTGCTGATGCGGCGCAGCGCGGCCGCCGCCGAGGGTCAGGTGCGCGACGAGCTCTTCAACGACCTCCTCAAGGGCAACGGGTCGGCGGCCAAGCTCGCCGAACGCGCCCGGCGCCTCGGGGTGGACCTGAACGGCCCGTACGTGGTCGTCGTCGCCCGCCCCGAGGGCGGCTCCCTGGGCCGGGCCGTCATCTGGGCGTCCTCGTACACCCACCAGCTGTCCGGCCTCAAGGGCGTCGAGGGCGGCTGCGTCGTCCTGATGCTGCCCGGCACCGACGCGGGAACGGCGGCGCGCGCCGTCTCCGACGAGCTGTCCACGGCGCTGGGCCACCCGGTGACGGTGGGCACGGCCGGCCCGGTCAAGGACCTGACGGCCATCAGCGGCACGTACCAGGAGGCCCGCTGCTGCCTCGACGCGCTGACGGCGCTGGGGGGTACGGGCGGCACGGCCTCCCCGCGCGAGCTGGGCTTCCTCGGGCTGCTGCTCTCCGAGAGCCCCAACACGGGCCAGTTCATCAACAGCACCATCGGGCCCGTACTGGAATACGACGCCCAGCAGCGCACCGAGCTCGCCCGCACCCTGGAGGCGTACTTCGCCTCGGCCGGCAGCCCGACGCGTGCCGCCGAGAGCCTGCACGTCCACCCCAACACCGTCTCGCGGCGGCTGGAGCGCATCAGCGAACTGCTGGGGCCGGAGTGGCTGGAGCCCGCGCAGGCACTGGAGGTGCAGCTGGCCCTCCAGATGCAGCGCACCCGCCGCGCCCTGCTCGGGCGACGCCACGATCAGGCCGGCCGGGCCATCGGCTGAGGGTGCGGGTCGCGGTCGCGGTACTCGGCGGACAGGACGTGCGCGGCCGAGGCGAGCGTCGTGTGCCGGTGCCAGCCACCGAACGAGCGGCCCTCGAAGTCCACGACGCCCACGTGGGTGGCGACCTCGGAGAAGTCGGTCTCGACGCGGTGCGTCAGCTTCGCCAGGCGCAGCAGCGCACCCCACGGCACCTCGGTCATGTCGGTGAGCCAGCAGCGCTGCGGCCAGCCGCTCGGGCCCGTCCACTCGCCCAGCAGCAACAGCGGCCGGTGGACTCCGGGCAGGCGTACCCGGACGCCGGCGACCAGGCTCGTACGGCTCGCCGGGCTCGCCGGGTCGCACCAGGTCACCGGGCGCCGCAGCGTCCGTACCATCCGCAGGAGCTGATGGGCCGAGGTGCCGCGGCCGTCGTGGCCGAGGACGGCCGGGGCCGCCGGGACCACGGCGGTGGAGCCGTGGACGGACGCCAGGTAGGGCATCCCGGCGGCCGCGAAGCTCCGGGCCACGGCGGCCGGGCTGATGTCCGGGAGGTCCGCGACGACCGGGCGCGGCGTGCCGCCCGTCCAGGACCGCACCTCGGACGCGGCGCCGGCCACGCACTCCAGCGGGGTCGCGGCGAGCCGCGCGTCGTCCGGGACCGGCGCGGGGCCGAGCCGGTCGCCGTCCCGCCAGTCCTCGGAGAGCGTGAGCCGCCAGGTGACCGGGCTGCTCGTCTCCTCGTTGGCGGCCCAGACGCCGAACGCCTCCTGGCTGTTGACCACTTGGCCGAGGCGGGGCACGAACCGGCGGGCGACCCCCACCGTGTGCCGGCCCGCCTTGGGTATGACGACGGGGTGCACCACCCAGGCGCGGGGGCGCAGGGTTCGCTCCAGGTACTGGGCGAGCGCGGCGCGTACCGGGTTCCAGTCCCAGGTGGAGGCCGAGATGAAGTGGTGCAGGCTCTGTTCCGCCGCGCGGTCGCCGACGTGGGTGGCGATGTTCCGCATCGACTTGCGGCCGCCCGCCGACAGCAGCCCGCGCAGGTACAGCTCGCCCTTGCGCCGCTGGTCGCTGCGCGGCAGCGGCGCGAAGATCTCCGCGCACAGCCGGCCCAGGGCCCCGTCCGGCACCCGGTGGCCGACCTGTGCTTCGTGTTCTTCGTATACGAGCTGCATCTCCACGTCTCCCCGTCGTCTGTCGGATCGCCCGCTGGATTCCACGGGCCTCCACCGTGCTGTCCGGGGCGGCGGCTTGCCCAGGTGCGCCCGTCACACACCTGGGCGGAGGAGCGCGCGTTCCGGCCACCCGGGGCGCGCGCGAGGGCTGAACGGACGCCGCTCCGGCGGGGCCGTTCGGGGGCCGGTGGTGGCGCCACCACACGGGGCGGCGCCCGGGGCGGTGGCGCCACCGACGCGTACCAGGTCACATGCCGTACGGGCGCTGCGGCGGGAGCCGGGTCCCTGAGGCGCGGAGGTAGGGGGAACCCCGAGCGCGCCCTAGGGGATCGGGGTTCGCGGATCCACCGTGAGCCCGATGGGTGGGTGCCATCCGGTCCGGCACAGTCGTGTCGTGACCTTAACCGCCTCTTACACCAGCAGCGGGACCGCCGCTCCCGAGCCCGTCGGGCCGGTGATGGCCTTCGTGCGCTTCGTCGTCTGCGGCGGCGGCGTGGGCCTGCTGTCCAGCGGCGCGCTGCTGCTGGCGGCGGGCCGGCTGCCGCTCGCGGTGGCCAACGCGGTGGTGGCGGTGGTCTCCACGGTGGTCGCCACCGAGCTTCACGGCCGGTTCACCTTCCGCGGTTCCCGCCCCGGCGGTTCCCGCCCCGGCCGCCGCGAGCACCTGCAGTCGGCGCTGACCGCGGCCGTGGGCTACCTGTTCACCACCGGGGCGCTGCTCGCCCTCCACGCCCTGGTGCCGGCGCCGAGCGCGCTGCTCGCGCAGGCCGTCTACCTGCTGGCCTCCGCCCTGGCGGGTGTCGCGCGGTTCGCGGCGCTGCGGTTCGTGGTCTTCGCCTCCGCGCCGGTACCCGAGCCGGCCGTGGCCGTTCCGCCCGTGCGGCTGGTACGTGCGTCCGTGATGGCGGTGGCGTGATGGTGCGTCAATGCTTTTTAGACCACGTGGAATTGGCGTGGTTCTGGCTCGCGTCCCGCTCAAGCGTGACTCCGGTGGCAGGCAGCTGCCACCGCAGTGTCTTGACAGAGCCGACATCTGTCCCGCGCGTGGATCGCTCCGAGAATGGTGAAGCCGTGATCCGGCGTATTTCACCGTCACTCGGGGGGGACATGAAATTCAGGTTGCTCGGACCAGTCACAGCCGAACAGGACACCGCTCGCATCGCCCTGTCCGGCACGAAGATGCACACCGTACTCGCCACGCTGCTGCTCGACCGGGGGGAAGTCGTCTCCGACGACCGGTTGACGGAGATGCTGTGGGGCTGGGAACCGCCGGCCACCAGGAACGCCCAGATCTACACCTACGTGTCCCGGCTGCGCCGCCTGCTCGGCGGCGAGGTCTCGCTCATCCGCCGCCAGCCCGGCTACCAGCTCGTCACCCACGGCGCCCAGCTCGACATCGAGGAGTTCCAGCGGCTGGCCCGCCTCGGGCAGCAGGCGCTCACCGAGCGCCGCTACCACCAGGCCGGTGAGCTGCTCCGCGACGCCCTGGACCTGTGGCAGGGCCAGGCCCTGGCCAATGTCACCCCGCAGCTGGCCGAGGCCGAGCTCCCGTACCTGGAGGAGAACCGGGCCGCCGTCCTGGAGCACCGGATCGACGCCGACCTGGAGCTCGGCAGGCACCGTCAGCTGGTCTCCGAACTCACCGACCTCGTCGGCAAGTTCCCGATGCGGGAGCGGCTGCGGGCGCAGCTGATGACCGCCCTCTACCGGTCCGGCCGGCAGGCCGACGCCCTGCACGTCTACCACGCCGGCCGCAAGCTGCTCGCCGAGGAGCTGGGCGTCGATCCGGGCTCCGCGCTGAACCTCGCCTTCCAGGGCGTGCTCAACAACGACCTGGACCTGAGTCCCGTTCCCGCCTCCGCCGCCCCGATCACCGGGGGAGCCGTGGCCGCCCCCGTCCCCGCCGTCTCCGCCCCCGCCCCTGCCCTCGCGGTCGCGGTCGCGGCCCGGGAGCGGAGCGCCGCCCCCGCCATGCTTCCCCCGGACGCGGTCGGCTTCACCGGCCGGGAGCCCGAACTCCGCTCACTGGCCGCCGCGTTGGCCCCGAACCCGGCGGGCCGGCCCCGGCGCGTACTGCTGACCGGCATGGCCGGCGTGGGCAAGACCGCCCTGGCCGTACGGGCCGCGCACGCCGCGCACGCCCACTTCCCGGACGGGCAGCTCCACGCGAGCCTGTGCCACCCCGACGGCACGCCGAAGGACCCGGGCGCCGTCCTCGTGGAACTCCTGCGCGCGCTGGGCGAACCGGGCGGCGCCGAGCAGCGCGCCGGCGACCTCACCGACCTCACCGACCTGGTCCGCCTCTACCGCTCCCGCACCGCCGGCCGGCGGCTGCTGATCCTGCTGGACAACGCGGTGTCCTGCCTCCAGGTGGACGCGCTGCTGCCCAATACGCCGGAGGCCGCCGTCCTCATCACGAGCCAGACGCCGCTGGTGACCGTCACCGGCCGGCACATCCCCGTACGGCCCCTGCCGGCGGACGACTCGCTGGCGCTGCTCGCCGAGATCGCCGGTCCCGAGCGCATCGCCGAAGAACTCGACGCGGCACGCGAGTTGGCGGCGTACTGCGGCGGTCTGCCGCTGGCCCTGCGGATCCTCGGCTCCCGGCTGGCCGTCCGCCCGCACTGGACCGTCGCACGCCTCGCGCAGCGGCTCCACGACCCCTCCTCCCGCCTGCGGGAACTGCGCGTCGGGGACCTCGACGTCGCGCGGTCCCTGCAGTCCTCCATGTGGCGGCTGCCCGAGGAGGCCCACGACGCGCTGCGGCGGCTCGCGCTGCTCGGCCGGCCCACGTTCTCCCGGGCGCTCGCGGCCACGGCCCTCGGACTCCCCGAGGAGATCGCCGAGGAGGTCCTGGAGGACCTCGCGGACGCCGCCCTGCTCGACACCACGCCTTTGACCCAGTACCGGATGCATCCCCTGGTCCGCCTCTTCGCACACGGTCTCGAAACCCGCAGGCTCGCCGAGGTCTGCTGACCCCGGCGCCGCCGTCCGCGGCCCCCGAGACGCAACCGTTCTGCCGCGCAGCGTGGAACGTCCGTCCAACGTTCGATTGAGTGGAGTAAATGAACACCAACACCGTCGAGTTGCACTCGGTGAGCCGGACCTACGGATCGGGGGACAGTGCGGTCACCGCGCTGGACAAGGTGTCCCTCTTCTTCCCCCGTGGTTCGTTCACCGCGGTGATGGGGCCGTCGGGGTCCGGCAAGTCGACCCTGCTGCAGTGCGCGGCAGGCCTCGACCGGCCGACCTCCGGCTCCGTCATCGTGGACGGCACCGATCTGACCGAGCTGAACGAGACCAAGCTGACGCTGCTGCGCCGGGAGCGCATCGGGTTCGTGTTCCAGGCGTTCAACCTGCTGCCGTCCCTGACCGCCGAGCAGAACGTGGCGCTGCCCCTGCGGCTCGCCGGCCGCCGGCCTCCCAAGGCGCGGGTGCACGAGGCGCTGAGCCGCGTCGGCCTGGGCGACCGCGCCCGGCACCGCCCGTCGGAGATGTCCGGTGGCCAGCAGCAGCGGGTGGCACTCGCCCGCGCCCTGATCACGCGTCCCGATGTGCTGTTCGGGGACGAGCCGACCGGCGCGCTGGACTCCAGCACCAGCCGTGAGGTGCTCGGCCTGTTCCGGACCATGGTGGACACCGAGAAGCAGACCGTCATCATGGTGACGCACGACCCGGTCGCCGCCTCCTACGCGGACCGCGTGATCTTCCTCGTGGACGGCCGTGTGCACGACGAGCTCGGCTCGCCCTCCGCCGAGCAGGTCGCCGCGCACATGACCAGGCTTGAGGCTGCCCCGTGCTGAGCGTCGCACTGAACACCCTGCGCCTGCGGTGGGTCACGTTCGTCGGTACTTTCGTCGCCCTCGCGCTCGGTGTCGCCCTGATCGCCACGATGACCCTGGCGATCGCCTCCACCCTCGGTGCCAAGGAGAGGGACACCGTCCGTTTCACCTCGGCGCCGGTCATCGTCCGCGGCGAGGACACCCTGCGGGTGCCCAGCCCCATCGGCGACCGCACCAAGCCGCTCGCGCAGCCGCACTCCGTACCGCGGGAACTCGCCGACAAGCTGGCCGGTCTGGGCCGCGCCGTCCCGGACCGCAGCTTCGTCGCGAGCGTCTCCGGCAGCACCTCCGGGCCGGGCACCGGCCACCCGTGGTCGACCGCTGCCTTCACCCCGTACAAGCTGACGTCGGGCCGTGCCCCGGAGGCGGCCGACGAGATCGTCGTCACCGACGGGACCGCCGCGACCGGCGCCAAGGTCAAGGTGGCCACGCCGGCCGGGGCGGCCCCCCGTACGGTGGTCGGCACGGTGGCGCCCACCGCCTTCGAGTCGGCGGTGTTCTTCACCGACGCGGCGGCCGCCGAGATCCAGCCGCGGATCGACAACGTGGTGGTGGACGCCGACACCGCCGCCGTGCGCGAGGCGGTCAAGGGCTACCCGGGCGTACACATCCTGACCGGCCACGAGCGGCGGCAGGCCGACCCGGACCCGAACGCCGACAGCGAAGCCCTGCTGGAGACGATCATCCTGCTCGGCCTGGGCGGCACCATCACCAGCTTCGTCTCCGTCTTCGTCGTCTCCACCACCTTTGCCTTCGCGGTGGCCCAGCGCAGGCGCGAGTTCGGCCTGCTGCGCGCCGCGGGCGCGACCCCGAAGCAGATCCGGCGGTCCGTGGTCACGGAGGCCACCGGCATCGGCATCCTCGCCTCCACGGCGGGCTGCTTCCTCGGCGCCTACGGGGCCTCCCGCCTGGCCCAGGTCCTGGTGGACGAGCACATCGCACCGTCCTGGTTCACCATCGGGGACTACGCCTGGCCCTACTACGCGGCCTTCGCGACCGGCCTGCTGGTCGCGCTGGCCGGCGTCTGGGCGGCCAGCCGCCGGGCCGGCCGGATCGCACCGACCGAGGCGCTGCGCGACGCCGCCGTCGACAGCCGGGTGATGACCACCGGGCGCTGGATCCTCGGCATCGCGCTGCTGGTGGCGGGCGCCGCGTTCGTGGTCATGCAGCTGATGGAGGACCCGAAGAAGGTCCTCAACCGCAAGACGTACTCCACCCAGCCGCTGTACTGGATCACGGCGTTCGCGTTCATCTCGCCCGTGCTGATCCGGCCGCTGTTCCGGCTGCTGACCTGGCTCCCGAACCGGCTTCCCGGCGCCACGGTCATGCTGGCGCGGGAGAACGCGGTGGCGGGGCTGCGGCGTACGGCCTCCATCGTGGCGCCCGTGCTGATCACCGTCGCGCTCGCCGGTTCGCTGTTCGGGGCCGGTGCCACCGTACGCGGCGCCAAGGCCGACGAGGCCGCCGCGCAGACCACGGCGGACTTCATCGTCGAGGCCCGCGGCGAGAGCGGCCTGGACCCGAAGGCCGTGGCCCGCGTCCGGGAGATCCCGGGCGTCGAGGCCCTGGCCGTGGGCTCCACCTCCGTGTACGTACTGGAGGAGGGCGTCGCGCTGATCAAGGACGAGGGGAAGGTGGCCGAACCGGCCGACCTCGCGAAGATCGCCAAGCTCCCGGTCATCGCGGGCAGCGTCGCCGACCTCGACGACCAGAGCATCATCGTCACCGAGGAGTGGCTCACCCACGAGGTCGGCAAGAACGTGGACGTCTGGCTGGGCGACGGCACCAAGGCCTCGCTGCGCGTCGCCGCGGTCATGCGCAACGGCAGCGGCAACAACGGTGTGTACGTCACGCCGAAGAACGGCACCGGTGCGGGGATCGACCGGATCGACGTCAAGCTCCTGCCGGGGGCGGACGCGGCGGACGCGGCGGCCGTGGAGGCGGCGCTGCGCGAGACCGTCGAGCCGGTGGGCGGGAAGGTCGCGACCAAGGAGCGGTGGCTGGAGGACAGCTTCCCGGCCGTCAGCCGCCACATGCGCGTGGACATCATGGTCGTCCTCGGCATCGCGATCATCTACACGGGCATCGCCCTGGCCAACGTCCTGGTGATGGCGACCTCCGACCGGGTCCGCGACCTCGCGGTCCTGCAACTGGGCGGCGCCACCAAGCGCCAGGTGCTCTGGCTGATCTCGGTCGAGACGATCCTGGTGGTCGTGGTGGGCGCGGTCCTCGGCCTGGGCGTCACGGTGCTCAACCTGCTGGGCATTTCGAGCGCGCTCGCCATCCTGAGCATCTCGGCCCCGATGGTGATCCCCTGGGCCACGATCGGCATGATGGTCGCCGCCTGCGCCGTCCTCGGCGTGGTCTCCGCGGTGATCCCGGCGATGTTCGCCCTCCGCACCCGCCCGGTCGAACTGGCGGGCATGCGCGACTGACCGGCCCCGCCACCGCTCCGCGCCACCCCCTGGTGATCTGACCACCGGGGGGCGGCGCGGCTTTCATGCCGTCGGAGCAGGTACTGCGAGCGCGCCAGCCGGCGAAGAGTTCCCCAGAGGGGGGTTGTGGCCGGAACTTTCCTTGTGTTCTGACTCACTGCGGAAACCCTTTGGGTGGGGTCCGCGGGGCACGTTACGTTCATGGCGCATGCAACTCGCTGGCCCTGACCAGGCCAACTAGGCGCGTAGACATGGCCATTCGTGCGGGACCCGTCGCAACCCGAGAGGCCGTGGGACATGAGTAACCCTTCGCACTCCACGCAGGAGACGGAGAAGCCGGGATGGTCTCTGACAATGCTGTTCTTCGGCGCGGTCTTCGCCATACTCAACCACGGCGGCACTTGGTCATGGTGGGCTCTGCTGTGGGCCCCGTTGCTCTCCATCGCTATCGGGTCCATGGCGTATGAGTGGCGGCTACTGGCCCGTCGCCAGTGGCGCATGAACGCCCTGGAGTGGGTGTTCCTTGTGACCGCCCACGTCAGCCTTGCCGCCTTGCTGGCAGGCGCCCTCGGCATCCTCAGCCGCTGACCTGATGTTGCTGCGTACGTGCTCGGTCCGGGCGCGGGATGGGGGGACGTGGCTCGGATGCAGAGGGAGGCCTTCGACCTCTCGCGGCTCCAGATGGTGGTCGAGACGTCGAGGGCACATCCCCACGGGGTCTGCGCGACGGACCGCATGACGTGTGCCGGCTGCCGCCTGTCCGCTCCGATCGCGACGCTGCACGGCGGCCCCATGGCCGACTGCCGACTCTGCGGTTACGGCTGGGCCGTCTGGCATCACCCTGTCCGCTGCTGGCAGCGGTAGGGCCCGGGCCCCTCCGGGCCGGGCGCCCGAGCTGCCGCGGGTGTGCTTGCCGCGGTCCTGATCGGGGGTGCGTCGGCCGGACCCGCGACCGCCGCTGACAGCCGGCCCGGTGGTCGGCGACGGGGTGAGCCGTTCGCGGGCACGCGCGTGCCGACCGGAGCAGCCCTGTCGCGTGCGCGAGCGTGGTGCCATGGTGATGTGGATCCGCACGTATGACGAGGCCTTGGACCTGTGGCAGTACTTCGAGGGTGATGAGGAGGGGTGGGTTCTGCGGCAAGTGGACTTGCGAGGCGATGACGGCACCCCGGTGACCGCCGCCTCCCTGGAGGAGGTACTCCGGTATCAGGAGCGCGCGGACATCGCCACTATGAGCCGGTACGAGCAGCGGTACGGCCTCGTCGCCGAGGGCAGGCTCACGGGATGGGAGGAAGCGCCGCGCGCCGGCGCGATCTCGGCCGAGGACTTCGAGAGGGTATGGCTGGACGCCCGGCGGACCCTGGGTGCCACCGCACCGCCCCCGGACACGAACAGGTGACGGCCGCCCCCGCGTCCGTCCCGGTGCTACGAGTAGACACCCGAGAGCTGTTTCGCCAGACTCCACTGACGCGCAGCGATCAGCTGGTTCCACAGCCTCCGACCCGCCTCGCGATCCCAGCCAAAGACAGGCCCGGACTAGCGGACTAGCGGTCCTCGGACGCGTTCTGGGCCGTCTGGAGGGCCTGGGCGGCGATGGTGATCGCTTCCTGGTCGTGGCCCGCCGCCTTTGCCGCACGGGCCTGGCCGAGGGACACGCGGAGCAGCTCCACAGTGTGTTCGGGCAGAGCGTTGGATGCCTCCACGATGCCTTCCAGTGCGCGGATGGTGTCGGCTGCCAGGTCCTCGGGCATCGGGCCGTCCCTCTGTTGTGGATCAAGGAGGTGCGACGGTGCCATGCCGAAGTGGACAGGGCAAGGCGGCTTGCGGGAACGGCGGTGGGTTTCCAGCGTACGTCCCCGCCGCCCCCGGTGACCTGAACACCGGGGGCGGTGCGGTTTCCACTTCGGCTCCTGCCCACCACGATCCGCAACCACGTCAGATGCGGACCGGTTCAGGATGGAGCCGGATGCCCGTCGTGGCATGGACTCGGTCGGCCATGGCCGCGAGGGCCGCCGCGAAGCCAGTGGTCGTGGCCTCCCTGCGGGCGGTGAGGGTCAGGGTCCGGCGCTTAGAGGTGTGGATGCCCGGCTGGAGTTCCTGGCCCGGGTGGTGGCCGGAGTGTTCGAGGAGCCATCCGGCGCTGGTCCGGAGCACGTTGTCGCGGTCGTGGTGCAGGGGGCCGCCCGCGGCTCGTACGGCATCGGCCTGCGTGAGGGTGACGGACGGGTTCAGGAAGACGGAGCCGGCCTGGCGGGCGTCGTCCCCGGTCTCGGGGAGGAGGAGGCCGCGTGCGGCGCGGTGGTCGAGGACGGCTGCGGCGGCTTCGGCAAGGGGCGGGCGGGTGCAGAGCGGGACGGCGAGGTGGTCGGCGAGGTGCCGGTAGCCGACGGGGGCGGCGAGAGCGCTCCGGATGAGGCGAAGGTTTAGGGAAAGGATCGTGAAGCGGCCGGGCCGGGCCTTGAAGACGGAAGTGCGGTAGCCGAAGCCGCAGGCGGCGGGCGGGAGGTCGAGGGTATGGCCGGTGCGCCAGTCGTAGGCGGTGATCCGGGTGAGGGCGTCGGCTATCTCCTGTCCGTACGCGCCGGTGTTCTGGACCGGGGCGGCGCCGGCCGTGCCGGGGATCCCGGACAGGTACTCGATGCCGGACAGGGACTCGGCCACGGTGAAGGCCACCAGGTCGGCCAACGCCTCCCCGGCCTGCGCCGTGACCTCGACCGTGCCGGGCCCGGTGTGGCTGCACGTGATGCCCCGGGTGGCCATGCGGATGACCGTGCCGTCGTAGCCAGTGTCGGCGGCGAGGGTGTTGCTGCCGCCGCCGAGGGTGAAGGCCCGGCCCGGCTCCCGTCGCACGGTGCGGGCGAGGTCGGGCCAGGCAGTGGGGTCGGTGTGGGTGAACCAGTGGCGGGCGGGTCCGCCGAGGCGGAGGGTGGTGTGGTCGGCCAGCAGTTCACCCACGGCGGGGCCTCCGGTCAGGTCGCGGTGATCGTCTTGAGGATGAGTTCACGCAGGGGCGCGATGCGGGTGCGGGCGGTGCCGTTGTGGATCGCGTTGGTGGCGAGGGCGATGTACCGGCCGGTGGCGGGGGCGAGATAGAAGCTCGTGCCGGTGAAGCCGTGGTGGTAGGCGACCATGTTGCCGCTGGCGAGGATCCAGCCCAGGCCCCGGTGCAGCCCTGGCTCGATCTCGGCGTGCGGGGCCATGCTCGCACTCAGCCAAGTGCCGAGCGGGTTGTCTGGGCGGGGGTCGAGGAGGGCTTCGGCGTAGGTGGCCAGGTCGTCGGCCGTGGAGAAGGCGCCTGCGTGCCCGGCGGTTCCGCCCATGGTCGCCGCGTTCTCGTCGTGGACGGTTCCCCATAGGCGGGGCGCCCCCGGCCGCTGCTCGGTGGGCGCGATGCGGCGTGTGGAGGGCAGCGGACCGTACGTCGTGTCGTGCATGCCCAGCTCCGCCCACAGGTCGTCGGCGAGGAGGTTGAGGTGCCGCATGTGGACATGGGCAAGGGCGTACCCGAGGAGGATGAAGCCGCGGTTGATGTAGCGGTGGCCGCCAGCCGCCGACTCCAGCGGCTCGCGTGCGATCAGCTCGTACAGCGGCCGGTCGGCCCCGGCGTAGAGGTCGAGGCGGGTGGAAGGACGAAGGCCGGAGGTGTGGGAGAGCAGCTCGCGTACGGTCACGTCGGCGCTCGGTGTCGGGCCGTCCATCAGGGGGAGGAACTCCCGTACCGGGGAGTCCAGGTCGAGCAGGCCCGTGTCCAGGGCCCTGCCGACGAGCGGCCACGTCGCTACGACCTTCGTCAGCGAGGCGATGTCGTAGACCGTGCGCTCGTCCGGGGCCTGCTTGCTGACCTCCGGGGAGATCACTCCGGCGGACAGGACGGTGCGGCCGTGGCTGGCCGTGCCGCACACCACGACGCCGCCTGGGCTCGCGCCGTCGGCGATGACCTGGCGCAGGCCGTCGTGCAGGAGGCTGGTGTCGGCGGTGGTGAACGGTAGGGCCTGGCTCATGTTCTAGTCCTCCGGTTCGGTGCTGATCTCCGCCCCCAGCGTGGCGAGGCCGTCGAGCAAGTGGCCGTAGCCGCGCCGGAGATGATGCAGGCCCCGGATCGTAGAGGTGCCGTCGGCCGCCAGGGCGGCGATCAGGAGGGCGGTGACCGCGCGGATGTCGGCGGCTTCCACCTCGGCCGCCCGCAGCGGCGTCCCGCCCCGGATTCGGATGAGGCTGCCGGTGGAGTGGATGTTCGCGCCGAAGGCCTGGAGCGGGTTCACGTGGGTGTCGCGTTGGGGGTAGATCCGTTCCCGGAGCAGGGAGGTGCCCTGGGCCTGGGTGAGCATCGCGGCGAGCTGAGGAGCGGTGTCGGTGGGCAGCCCGGGGTGAGGCCCGGTCTGGGTCTCGATGGCCGTCAGCGGCCCTGGGGCCACGTTCACGGCCGCACGCATGTGGGGTCCAGCGGCCTGGGTGAGTGTGAGGCCTGCTTTCGCGAGCGGGATCGTCAGCCCGTCGGGCAGGTTGGTGAGGTTGATGCCGTCGAGGGTGACGTTGCCGCCGGTCGCGGCGGCGGCCATGGCGACGGTGGCGGCCTCGATCCGGTCTCCGGCGATGGTGAAGGTGCCGCCGGGGATGTAGTCGGTGCCGGTGATCGTGAGACTGCCGGCATCGAAGGCGATGCCGACGCCGCGTTCGGACAGGAAGCGGGCCGTTTCGGTGACCTCGGGTTCAATGCTCGGGCTGGTGATCAGCGAGGTCCCCTCGGCGCGGGCCGCGAGGAGCATGGCCGTGACTGTGGCGCCGAGCGAGGGCCCGTAAGGGGTGTTCACGTCCACGGTGAAGGGGCGAACGCCGTGGGTGCCGGTGAACGCGCGGACCCCCGTGTCGGAGGTGATGATGTCGGCTCCGGCGGCCTGCATCGCGGCCAGGTGCCGGTCGATGAGTCGGGGGCAGAAGGCGTCGCCGCCCGGGTACGGGAAGGAGACGATGCCGGTACGGGCGAGGACGGCGGCGGCCAGGACGGCTGTCGTGCGGACCTGGTGGCCGATGGCGGGGTGGATGACCGGGCACATCTGGGCGGCCGGGCCGGTGGTGAAGGTGGAGCCGTCGAAGTCGGCGCCCATGCCGGTGTGCTGGAGGATCCGGGCACACACCCCGGTGTCCACGATGGCGGGCGCGTTGTGCAGAGTCACAGGGGCGTCGGTGAGCATGACCGCCGCGTACAGGTGCAGGGCGATGTTCTTGCTGCCCTGCACCGGGTAGTGGCCCGCGAGCGGGGTACGGCCGGTGACCTTGATGAGGGAGTCCGGGGTCATGGCGGTCACCGGGCCCGGGAGCCGGCGGGGAGGAAGCCGCCGATCTGGTTGCGGGGGTAGAGGCTGGTGCCGGGGCCGATGAGGGTTCCCGGGGAGAGGGTGGTACCGGCCGGGAGGGCGACCTCGTCGCCGATGACGGCCCCGAACTTGGTCTGCCCAGTGCCGATCCGCCGGCCGCCCAGGTTGATGGTGATCTCCTCTATGGCCGGTTCGGCGACCGGGCCGCCGTCGCAGCGCAGGCCGGTGGTGGAGCAGAACGCCCCGAGGTTGACGCGACGGCCGACCACCGAGTCCCCGATGAAGCAGGCGTGCTTGGCGAAGATGTGCCCGGCCAGCAGACTGCGGGTGATCTCCGCGTTGAAGCCGATACGGCAACCGGGCCCGACCACCGTGTGCTCGCGGATCAGGGCGCCCGCGGAGATCACGGAACCGGTGCAGATCAGTACGGGACCGAGGACCATCGCGCCCTTCTCGACGCGGGCGCCGGCCTGCACGATGACCTCGCCCTCGACGAGGGCGCCGGGCGAGATGTGGCCGTCGCGGTCGGCATTCAGGCCGGACGCGGCGGGGTCGTCGAGGTCCGCGGTCAGCAGCGGCTTGATGTCGAAGACGGTCGTGCAGCGGGCCAGCAGGCCGGTGATGTAGTCGCCCAGGCCGTCGGGGTCGAGGTAGTAGCCCGTGGTGAGCCGGATGTCCTTCGTCTCGGCGGCGGGGGGAGTGGTGATGGGGCGCACGGAAACCTCCCAGGTGAGGGTTGCGGGAAGTGAGCGAAGTGGGGCTTGGGTTCCGGCGCCGGTACGGCTGGTCGGGTGCCGGAGCGGTCTACACGCCGTCGTCAGCGAAGCCGGTGTCGTCGGCGCTGAGCGCGGGGACGGCTGCGAGCCGGGCGGCGTCGGCGTACTCGCAGTGGGCGAGGATGCCGAGCATGGTCAGCCCGGCTGCGGTGCCGAGTGCCCACAGCCATGACAAGGCCGTCTCCAGGGGATCCGATAACTCGGGGCGGCTCACGCCACCGCCTGGTCGGTAAGCGTCTTCTGCCGCCGGTCGATGGCCTGCTCCAGCTGGATGCTCAGCAGCTCCACCCGGCCGGGCCCGACCCTCAGCACAGACCGCGCGGTGGACCCGTCACGTAGGACGACGTCCACCGGCAGCAGCATCTCCCCGGAGGAGCGGTCGTAGAGCAGATCCCGGTATGCCGGGACGACGTGGACGATGAATGGACGGGCACCTCCCGGCACCTCGTCGGCGGAGGCAGTGTGCGACACCTCTCCGTCCGCCGACGGCGGTGGGGCCTCGCGGGGTTCGGAGCGGACTCCATGGCCATCGCTGACGTCCTTTCGCATCCGGGCAGCACGAACAGGCCCTGAACTGGGCCGATTCGAGCCAATCGAGGTTGGTGCGGGTGACGTTCAGTCAACGACCGTCCGCAGTCACAGGACAGAGCCCACGATGTAGTCCTGCGTAATCCCGCGTAATCCAGGTGGGGAGGGTGACGGGGTGCCGAAGAACCCGGCCGTCGCGGAACTGATCAGGCAGGCGTGTGAAGCACGGGCGTGGGGCCCTTCCGACCTCGCACGCGCCCTTGGTCTGGCGGAAAGCGGCGACCCTCGCCGCCTGCAGCGCCAGCACGCCCGCCGCTGGATCGAGGGCGAGCGGACCCCGGATCACTGGTGGCCGTACATCGCCCAGGTGTTGGGACTGGATCCCGAGGCGATCAACCTCCCAGAGACCATGCCGGTGGCACTCCACGCCGATACCGTGGCATCAGTCTTACACCTGGGAAGGAGCGACGTGGACCGCCGGAACTTCATCGTCGCGTCCAGCGGATACGCCCTGTCCGCCCTCGGCCTGCCCGACATGGACAGCATCACTCGCAGGACCAAGACGGCTTCCCCCGGGGCCGTCCGTGTCGGCCGGGGCGAGGTGGCGGCCGTGCGCCACATGGTGAAGGCCCTCGGCGACTCGGCTTCCGAACTCGGCGGCGGCCACGCCCGCCACCTGGCCGTCCGCTACCTGACCCAGGACGTTGCCCGCTGGCTGGACGGCAAGTTCACCGAAGCCACCGGCCGCGAATTGTTCGCCGCGACCTCCCAGCTCGTCCACCTCGCCGGCTGGATGGCCCAGGACGAGGGCGACACCCCTGAGCTGCGCGGGCTGGCCCAGGGCTACTACGCGCACTCCTTCCGCCTGGCCGCAGAGGCCGGCGACCCGGAGCTGTCCGCCACCGCCCTACGGGGACTCGCCGTGCAGTGCGTCGACCTGGGCTACCGGGCCGAAGCCGTCCAGCTCGGCGAAGCCTGCGTGGACTACGGCCGGCACCTCGACAACCCGCGAGCGGTCGCCTACTACGAGGCCACCCTCGCCAACGCCGCCGCCCAGGACGACGACCGGCGCATGGCCACCAAGCACCTCGCCATGTCCGAGACCGCCATCGGCAAACCGGCAGCCGCGAGCGGCGACTCCTGGGCCGCCCACTACTCCCCTGGCCGCTGGGCGCACGAATCCGGCATGATCCTCTCCCGCCTCGGCGACCTCGACGCCGCCGAAGAGCACCTCCACCTCGCCCTCGACATCCACGGGCTCGACCGCCGCCGCACCCGCGCCATCGTCCTCGCCGACCTGGGCGGCGTACGCCTGCGCCAAGGCGACGTCGACGGCGCCATGGCCACCTGGCGCGAGTTCCTCGACTGCGCTGACGGCATCCGCTCCGTGAAGGTCCAGGCCGCCCTCCAGGACATGCGCGTACGCCTGCGGCGATACAACGGCGTCCCGGAGGCCCAAGAGCTCCGCGAGCGCGCAACCCGCGTCGCGGACTAGCTGGCGAGATCCGGGACCAGCGTCTTCTCGTACGCGGAACGACTGCCGCGTCGCCAGGGTGCACTCATTCCAGGCCGGTGGCTTCAAGGTGGGCAAGGAAGGCCGCGACCAGCCGAGGCCGCGTCACTTCGGGGACAGCGGCGTCAGGCAGATCCTCTTCCAGCCCCCATGCGGTGTTGAACGTCATCGCCACACCTTCCGGGACGACGTTGCTCCCGGAGCCAGCCGACGAAGTTCGCAGCCGCCTGGGCGGTGGCGTCGAGGATCGAGATGCCTTCCGGTTGCACCCGTGCGTACCCTTCCAGCTCTTCTCCGTCGAGGGTGATGCTGTAGTGCATGGCCGAGCCTCGGATCTGCCCGCCTTCCTGGTTCCGGATGAACTCATCCGGATCGCGCTCCAGGAGCCTGGCCTTCAAGCTGTCGTACGTCAGCCCCCTGGTCTGCCCCTCTATGGGAGTGAAGACGTACATGGTGCCAACGGCGGTGCCGCCCCTCGGTGACTGGTGCCGGGGGGCGGCAAGGCCTTGAGGGTGGGGTCAGGCGGAGGGGTCGGCCATGGCTACTGCGATTTTGCGGGGGCCCGTGAAGGGTTCGCGGCCGTGGGCGGCCAGCATGTTGTCCACGACCAGGACGTCGTCACGCTGCCAGTCGAAGCGGGTGGACGCCGCTCGGTACGCCGAGCGCAGGTGGTCCATGACCTCGTCCGGGATGCGGCCGCCGTCGCCGTAGTACGTGTTGGTCGGCAGGTCCTCCTCCGGGAAGATCTCCCGCAGTCCCTCCCGTACCTCCGGGGCCAGCGAGGTGACGTGGAAGAACGTCGCGTGGTTGAACCAGACGCTGTCCCCGGTCACCGGGTGGGTGTGGACGGCCCGGCGCAGCGCGGTGGTGCGCAGTCCGCCGTCCGGGCGCCAGAGCGGCGCCAGCCCCTTGCCCCGGCAGTACTCCTCCACCGCGGCCCGGTCGTCCGTGCCGAAGGTCTCCTGCCACGGAACGCCGAAGTCGGTGTGGAAGTTGCGCACGACCCGCCAGCCCCGGCGCTCGAACTCCTCGCGGACGGCCGGGTCGATCGACCGGTACACCTCGCGGATGTCCGCGAGCGGGGTCGCGCCCCGGGTGAGGGCCGGCTCGATGCAGTAGAAGTACAGGGTGTGCGGCCAGGCCGCCTGGTACGAGTTCTCGTTGTGGAGGAAGATCTCCTCGTCCGGCGGGTAGTCGGTCGAGGTGTACACCTGGCCCTTGATGGTGCTGCGCGGCGACGACCGCTCGGCGTACGTCAGCGGGGCCGAGCCGGAGAAGGCGCGGACGACTCCGTCGAAGCCGTCCACCCCGCCGACCCCGAAGCCGCGCAGCAGCACCGCCCCGTGCTCGATGAGCAGGGACCGCAGCTTGTCGCGGTTCTCCTCGATGTAGCCGTGGATCCCGGTCTCGGGTGACCCGGTGATCTCGATGGCGACGCTCATGGTGGGTTCACTTCTCCCTTCGGCAGTCAGTCCGACATTGCGACTAGTACGCGGCGGTCGCCCGTGAACGGGCGGCGGCCGTGGGCGAGCAGCAGGTTGTCGATCAGCAGCAGGTCGCCGGCGCGCCAGTTCACATCGACCGCGTTGTCCAGGCCGCGGTCGCGGATCTGCAGGACGTACGCGTCGGGGATCGGGCTGCCGTCGGCGAAGGTGACGCTCTGGGGCAGCTCGTCGGGCGGGAGGATCTGGGCCAGGGCGGCGGCGGTGTCGTCGCCGAGGCCGGCCGGGTGCCACTGGTCGGCCTGGTTGAACCACACCTCGGTGCCGGTCACCGGGTGGTGGACGGTGGACGGGCGGACCGAGGCGATACGGATGCTGCCGTCGCGCTTCCACTCCCAGGTGGCGCCGGTGCCGGAGAGGAACTCCTCCACCTCGTCACGGCTGGTGGTCTCGAAGGTGTCCTGCCAGCTCTTGCCGAGGCCGTAGCCGTCGTGCAGGTTCTGCATGTAGCGGACGCCGCCGGCGAAGGCCTCGCGGACCTCGTCGTCCAGGGCCTCCAGCCAGCGGGCCGCGTCGAGGACGGGGGTGGCGCCGCCGCCGCCGGGACGCACCTGGCAGTAGAACGCCAGCCGGGCGGGCCAGGCGTGCGCGTAACTCATCTCGTTGTGCATCGAGATGGTGAATTCCTGCGGGTATTCGGTGGACGTGTAGACATTGCTGCCGACCTTGGTCCGCGGGGAGTTCCCGTGCACGTAGGCCAGGCGGTTGGGCAGGATCAGGTCGAAGACCGCGTCGAGGTTCTCGGGGAGGATCCCGAAGCCGCGGAAGACGAGCGCCTTCTCCTTCACGAGCAGGTCGTCCAGCTGGTCGCCGAGGCCGTTCAGCCGCTCGACGAGCTCCTCCGCGCTGCCCTTTCCCTCCGCCTCGAACTCCAGGGGCGACCAGGTCTGTGCACTCGTCATGGGCTCAGTTCCTCCAGATCCTTGATGATGTCGTCGATCAGTTCCGCTTCCTGCCCGGCCAGGTAGAAGTGGTCTCCGGGATAGGTACGCAGGGCGAACTGCCCGGCCGAGGTCAGGTCCGACCAGGCGATGACGTCCTCCAGCACGCAGCCGGGGTCGCTGTCGCCGAGGTAGGCGGTGATCGGCGCGCCCACCGGGGAAGGCCGCTCGGGCCGGTAGCCCTCGATCAGCCGGTAGTCGGCCCGCAGGGCCGGCAGCAGCAGTTCGCGCAGCTCGGGGATGTCGTAGACCTCGGACCCCAGGTCGCCGAGGCGGCGGACGCCGGCGATCAGGGTGTCGTCGTCGCGTTCGTGCAGGCCGGACACCTTGGCCCGGTGGGGGGCGGAGCGGCCGGAGACCATCAGCCGCCGGGGGGTCACCCCGTACCGGGCCTCCAGGCGCAGGGCCGTCTCGTACGCGACGGACGCGCCCATGCTGTGGCCGAACAGGGCCAGCGGCCGGTCCAGCCAGGGTTCCAGGGCAGCGGCGACCGCGTCGGCGAGGACGTCCATGGACTCCGGGAACGGCTCGTGGAGCCGGTCCTGGCGGCCCGGGTAGCGGACCGCCAGGACCTCTACGTCGTCCGGGAGGCGGGCGGCCCAGCCGTGGAACAGCTGGGCGTTGCCGCCGGCGTGCGGGAAGCACACCAGCCGCAGCCGGGGCGCCCCGCCGAGCCGGTCGAGCCGGTTGCTGCGGTAGTGCCGGAACCAGCTGCCCGCGGGGGACACTTCAGGTCGAGCGGGTGGCGAGGGCCGTGAAGTCTGTGAGGTCATCGGCTCGCTCCCCCTTCCGGACGGGGCCGACGGCGGCGAACACGGCCAGTGCGGCCATCGAGACGCCCACCACGGCGATGGTGGGACCGGCCCCCAGGCCCGCCAGGAGCACACCGCCCAGCAGGGCGCCCAGCGAGTTGGTCCCGGAGCCGATCAGGTTTCCGGTGGCGGCCACCCGGCCCTGGAGCTCGTCCGGGGTGGCACGGACCTGGTAGACGGCGGCGACCACGTTGAACGCGGCGCCCACGGAGGCGGCCCCCGCGTAGAGGAAGCCGAGCAGGACGGGATTGCGGACGAAGTACATCGCGCCCATCAGCAGCGCCCAGCCGGTGATGCCCCGGACCATGACCGAGCCGAGGCTCTTGTCCCGCAGCCAGCGCCCGGCGGCGAGCGCCCCGAGGATGCCGCCCACGCCGCTGATGCCCATGATGACCGCGAGCCAGGAGGGCGAGCGGCCCTGCTCCTTCACCAGGACGATCATCGCCATGCCGAGCAGCGTGAACAGGATGTTGGTGGCGGCGATGCAGCCGAGCACCGCCCGCATGAACCGCCGCTTCCACAGCCAGCGCAGGCCTTCGGCGACCTCGCCGACCAGCTTCTTCGGGGCGCCGGCCGTCTGGCGCTTGCCCTGGAAGTCCTTGCGGATCAGCAGCAGGGAGAGCAGCGAGAGGGTGTACGCGACCGCCGAGAACAGGAACGGCGCCCAGCGGACCAGGCTCTGCAGCAGGATGCCGCCGGGCTGGCCCAGCAGTCCCGCCGCCCGCCCGCGCGCCTCGTTCTGCGAGAGCGCGGTGGACAGGTGGTCGGGGTGCACCAGGTTGCGTACCGCGCCGCGCTCGGCGAGGCGGTAGAAGACGGCGAAGCTCGCCTCCACGAAGGCCACCACGGCCAGGTGGACCACCCAGACCCGGCCGGTGGCGAGGGCGGCCGCGACCGTGCCCACCGCCAGCACCCGGCCGGCCTCGCAGGCCAGCATGACCTTGCGCCGGTCCCACCGGTCGACCATCGCCCCGGCCGGCAGCTGCACCAGCAGGAGCGGCAGCAGCGCCGCGAAGGCGACCGCGGACATGGCCAGCGGTGAGTCCGTGTGCCAGAGCACGATCAGCGGGTAGGCCGCGGTGGTCACCCGGGTGCCGAGGAACGACATGCCCGCACCGGACCACAGGAGCAGGAACTCCCGGTTCTTGCGCAGCGGTCCGGGCGGACCGGGCGGCCCGGTCTCGTGCCGGGCCACGTCGGCGACGCTCACGGGCGCGCCGCCGGGGCTGCCGGTGCCGACGGGGCCGCCTCGGGGGCCAGCGCGCCGCGGCACCATTCCAGTACGGCCATCGCGCTGTGCATCTTGTTCTCCGCCTGCTCGAAGGCGATGCTGGCCGGCCCGTCCAGGACCTCGGCCACCACCTCGTCGCCGCGGTGCGCCGGCAGGTCGTGCATGAACACGGCCTTCGGGCTGTGCTCCCACAGCGCCGGGGTGACCTGGAAGGGCGCGAAGAGCGTCCGCCAGTCCGGGTCGGGCTTGGTGGTCCCGGTGGTCTGCCAGCGGGTGGTGTAGATGACGTCCCGCCCGGCGGGCAGGTCGTCCATGTCGTGGCGCTCGCGGAACACCGCGCCGGACGCCGCGGCCTGCTCGCTCGCGCGGGCGGCGAACGGCGCCTCCAGGCCGTAGCCCGGCGGGGTCCGCAGGTCGAGCTCGACCCCGGGGAAGCGGGTCAGGGCGAGCGCCAGGGCGGAGGCGGTGTTGTTGCCCTCGCCCACGTACAGCACGCGCAGGCCCTCGACGCGGCCGAAGTGCCCCAGCAGCGTGGTCAGGTCGGTGAGCGCCTGCGTCGGGTGCTCGTCGGCGGTCATCGCGTTGACGACCGACATCCGGTCCTGGCTCGCCCAGCCGCGCAGCTCGGCCGGGTCACCGGCGGTACGGGCCACCAGGACGTCCAGCATCCGGGACATGACCCGTCCGGTGTCCTCGGTGGTCTCGCCGGTGTTCAGCTGGAGGTCGCCGGGCCCGTACGAGACAAGGCGGCCGCCGAGGCGGAGCGCCCCGCTGGAGAAAGCGGTACGGGTGCGGGTCGAGGTCTTGGCGAAGTACACGCCGACGATGTCCTGCGCGAGGGCGCCGGCCGGCCGGGCCTCGCCGGCCGAGAACGCCGCGCCCCGTTCGACGATCGCCCGCAGGTCCGCGTCGGTGAGGTCGTTGATCGATATCAGATGCCTGACGGCGGTGCCGCTCACGCGTTCCTCCGGGGGGTGGTCGGGCTGGTCGGGCTGGTCTGGCTGGTCGGGTTCTCGTCCTCGGCTTCGGCCGCGGCCCGGTCCTCGTCGGTGATCACCGGTGCGAGGACGGCCAGGGTCGAAGTGCTGCTGTCGCCGGTGGCCCATTCGGAGGCCAGGCGGCCGGTGGCGAAGGACCGGTCCTGGCGGCCCATCACCTCGGTCAGGAACTTGGCGACGGCCTTGCCCGAGTCGGCGTTGGTGAGCGCCACGAACCCGGAGCCGCCGCCGAGCCGGCTCATCGCCATGTTCCAATAGCCGGTCGGCTCACCGCCGTGGCCGAACTCCCGGTCGCTGCCGGTGTCGTCGACGATGGTGCCGAGCCCGTAGAAGTCGCCGGGCCGCGACTGGAGCAGCTCCTCGGCGAGCTCCCGCGGCAGCATCGCGCCGGGGTGGCCCAGCAGCGAGCGGCGCAGCTCCCGGGTGACCTGGGCGACATCGCCCGCCGTGGTCCACAGCCCGGCGGCGGCGAGGTGGGCGCGCTCGCGCCAGCCTCCGGCCAGGGCCGAGCCGCGGGAGTCGTGCCCGAGGGCCACCGGGCGCCCCGAGGTCAGCGGGAAGGCCTGGTCGAAGCTGCTGCCGGTCATTCCGAGCGGGTCCAGGACGAGCCGTCGCATGAGCGTCTCGAAGGACTCGCCGGTGACGTCCTCCAGCACCTGCTGGAGCACCCAGTAGTGCGTGCTGCTCTTACGGAAGACCGAGCCCGGCACCAGCTCCCGGCGCACCCGCGGGGTGTTCACCAGCGACCCGCCCTCCAGCAGGTCGAGCAGGGTGGGCACCGGCTCGCCGGGCCGGAACCCGACGCTGCGGTGGCGGGCCAGGCCCGCCCGGTGGCCGAGCAGGTGGCGCGGGGTCACCGGGCCCGGGGCGGCCGGGTCCTCGTCCAGGTGCCAGCTGGTCAGGTACTTCTCGATGTCCGCGTCGAGGTCGATCGTGCCGTCCGCGACCAGGCGCAGGGTGGCCAGCGCGGTGACGTGCTTGCTGATCGAGCCGACCTGGAACAGCGTGTCCGGGGTGACCGGTGCGGGTTCGCCGGAGGCGAGGACGCCGACGCCGTGCAGGGCGGTGATCTCACCGTCGTGGAGGACGGCGACGCTCACACCGGGCACGTGGTGCTCGGCCATCAGCTCCGCGAGTTCCTCCAGCGGAAGACCGGGCCGGGCAGCAGCGGGAGTTACCGCACCCGCCGCACCCGCCGCACCCGCCGCACCAGCCGTGCCCATCAGGCCGGCGAGTTCGGCCAGCGGGCCCTCGGCCAGCTTGCTCGCGTCACCGCCCGAGGCCTGCCGGAGCAGGGTGGCGAGGAGCTCGGCCGAGACCTCCACCGTGGCCGGCACGGCCGGTTCCGGCTGCGCCGCCTGCGCCGCTGCCGCCTGGGCGGCCGCCTCGGCGGCGACGGCCGCGGCCTCCTCCGCCGCGTCCTCGTCGACCGCGGCCGCGAGGTCGGCCAGCGTCTCGTGCTGGTACATCCGCCACACCGAGATCGTCAGGCCCGCCTGGCGGGCCGCCGCCAGCACCCGGATCATCAGCAGCGAGTGGCCGCCGAGGTCGAAGAACCGGTCGTGGACGCCGATCTGCTCCACCCCGAGCACCTGCGACCAGATGCCGGCCAGCAGCCGCTCGGTCTCGGTGCGCGGCGGCACGTGCTCGACCTCGGACAGCAGCGAGCCGCGGTCCGGGGCGGGCAGGGCCCGCCGGTCCACCTTGCCGTTGGCGTTCAGCGGCATGGCGTCGAGAGCGATGAACGCCGACGGCACCATGTACTCGGGCAGCCGCAGCCCGGCGTACTCGGCGAGCTCCACCGAACCGGGGCCCTCGCCCCCCGCCTCTGCGTCCGCCTCCGCGTCCGGCACGTAGTGCGCGACGAGGCGCTTGTCACCCGGCACCGGCTCGTGGACCCCGATGACCGCCTCGCGCACCGAGGGGTGCCCGGCCAGGACGGCCTGGATCTCCCCGAGTTCGACGCGGTAGCCGCGGATCTTGACCTGGTCGTCGATACGGCCGAGGAACTCGACGTTACCGTCCGGGAGTTGGCGTACGAGGTCGCCGGTGCGATAGAGCCGGGCACCGGGGGTTCCGTACGGGTCGGGGACGAACCGCTCGGCCGTCAGGTCGGGCCGCCCCGCGTAACCGCGGGCCACACCCGTACCGCCGACGTACAGCTCACCCGTCACGCCGACCGGCACCGGCTCCAGCGCCGCGTCCAGGACGTACATCGCCATGTTCGGCAGCGGACGCCCGATCGGGACGATGTCCTGGGCCACGGGGGAGAGCACCGGGAAGACCGAGGTGCCCACGGAGGCCTCGGTAGGACCGTATTCGTTGATCAGCCGGTCGGGGCCGAGGGCGTCCAGCGTGCGGTTGACCACCGCGCCCGGCAGCGCCTCGCCCGCCACCACCAGCACGCCCGCGAGCTCCGCGGCCTGCTCCGTGGTGAGCTGCTCGGACAGCACGTCGAGGTGGCCGGGGGTCAGCTTGATGAAGCTGTACGGGCCGCTCGCCAGCAGGTGCTCGGCGAGGTCGCCCGGTGCCGTGTCCTGGGGGACGGCGTGCACGGTCTGGCCGGTGACCAGCGGCGCCCACAGGTTGGGGACGACGAGGTCGAAGGCGACCGAGGAGAACAGCGGCGCGCCGCCGGTGCCGCGCGAGGCGAGTTCGCGTGCCGCCCAAGCCACGTGGTTCACCAGGCCCCGGTGCGTGACCTCCACACCCTTCGGCAGGCCGGTCGAACCGGAGGTGAAGATGACGTACGCGAGCCGGTCCAGGTCGTCCACCCGCGTCGGCGCGGTCGCGGGCTGGGCGCCGATCGCCTCGGCGTCCGCCTCCGTCACCAGCCTCACGGACGCGGCGAACCGGTCCGCGTAGCCCGACCGGGTCACCGCGATGGCGGCTCCGGACGTCTCCAGCATCGCCGCGATCCGCTCCGCCGGGTACGACGGGTCGATCGGCACGTACGCGCCGCCCGCCTTCCACACGCCGAGCAGGGTGGCCAGCAGCTCCGGCCCCCGGTCCAGCAGCACGCCGACCCGCGATTCGGCGACGACTCCGAGCCCGCGCAGGTGGTGGGCCACCCGGTTGGCGCGGGCGTCGAGCTCCGCGTACGAGACGGCCGAGCCCTCGAAGGTGACCGCGACGGCGTCGGGACGCGCGGCGGCCTGCTCCTCGAACAGCGCCCGCACGCTGTGCGGGGCGAGCTCGTGGGCGGTGTCGTTCCACTCGACCAGCTGCCGCCGCCGCTCCTCCTCCGGGAGGCACGCGGCGCGGGCGTCGCCCTCGGGGTCGGCCGCCATCGCCGTCAGGACCCGCTCGTACAGCCCGGCCAGCCGCTCGGCGGCCTCCCGGGACAGCGCGTGGGTGTGCGTGGTCAGCAGCAGGTAGCCGGAGGCGGCCGAGACCGCGAGCCCGAACTCGGTCGCGCCCTCACCGGAGCTGTCCTCGACGTCCACCCGCTCGGTGTCCACGTGGTCGAAGTCCTGGAAGCTGAAGCGGACGTCGAGCAGGCGGTCCATGCCGGCCTCGCGCTGGATCGCCGGCATCGGGAAGCGCCGGTGGGCCCAGATGGTGCCCTCCCGGTCGAAGACCTGGCGGACCAGCTCCTCCCAGGTACGGGCGCCCCGGTCGTGCGCGATCGGCAGGGTGTTCAGGTACATGCCGTAGACGCGGTCCGCGCCCGGGGCCTCGGGCCTGGCGCTGAACACCAGGCCGGTGAAGAAGGCCTCCTCCTCGGTGAGCAAGCTCATCACCTTGAGGTGCGCGGCCAGCAGCACGCTCTTGACGGAGACCCGGGCCCGGGCGGCCAGGCCGCGCACCCCGGACTGGAGGTCGCGCAGCGGCACCACCGTACGGAACTTCTCGCGGGGGGCGGAGGTGTCGCCGGCCCAGCCGGCCGGGAGGGAGAAGCGGGCGTTGCGGCCCACGACGTCCCGCCAGTAGCCGCGGTCCTCCTCGGAGGTCAGCGAGCGCTGCTCGGCGGCGATGAAGTCGGCGTAGCGCACCGCCGGGGGCGCCGGGTGGTCCTCGGTGACGCCGTCGCGGTGGGCCCGGTAGGCGTTGACGAGCTCCATCAGCAGGCCGCGGTGGCTCCAGCCCTCGGTGATGGCGTGGGCGACGGTGATACCGAGCCGCCAGGTCGTGTCGTCCTCGACGAGCGCGGTCATCCGGAGCAGCGGGGCCTGCTCCAGATCGAACAGCGCGGCGCGCTCCTCGGCCATGAACGCCGCCACCGCCGCGCGCCGTTCGTCCTCCGTGAGGCCCCCGAGGTCGCGGACGGCTACGGGGATCTCCGCGGCGGCACGCACCACCTGGAGCGGCACGGACCAGGAGTCCAGGTGGAAGGAGGTGCGCAGCATCTCGTGGCGCGCGGCGACGGTGTCGGCCGCCGCGCGCAGGGCCTCCGGGGAGAACGGCGCGTCGTCGTTGATCCGGAAGGCGGACACGTTGTGGTACGCGTGGGTCTCGCGGTCCGCGAGCATCTCCAGGAGCATGCCGAGCTGGACCTCGGACAGCGGATAGGCGTCGATCGCGTCGGCGGGCAGCTTCGCCCGGTCGTCGGCGTCGATCTGCGCGAACGGCTCCACCGGGACGTCCACCTCGCGGCGGGCCGGGCGGCCGGTGAGGAACTCGCTCAGCTCGGCGACCGTGCGGTACTCGAACACGTCGCGGACACCGACGTCGAAGCCGGCCCCGCGCAGGGCGCCCACGAGGGCGACGGCGCGGATGGAGTGGCCGCCGAGCTCGAAGAACCCGTCCTCCACACCGACCTTCTCCAGGCCCAGGACCGTGCCCCAGATGTCGGCGATCTGCTGTTCGGTGACGGTGCGGGGGGCGACGTAGCCCGAGTCCTGCTCCGCCTCGTCGCTGCCGTCGGGCGCGGGGAGGGCGCGGCGATCGACTTTGCCGTTGGCGTTGAGGGGGAGGGCGTCGAGTGGGGTGAAGGTGGCGGGGACCATGTAGTCGGGCAGGCGGGTGGCGCAGTGTGCGGCGAGGTCGGTGATGTCTTCGGCGCTTTCGGCGGGTACGTAGTAGGCGGCGAGTCGGGGTCCGGCGGGCCCGTCGTCGAGGACGATGACGGCTGCTTCGCGCACGGAGGGGTGGCCGGTCAGGGTGGCTTGGATTTCGCCGAGTTCGATGCGGTAGCCGCGGATCTTGACCTGGTCGTCGATGCGGCCGAGGAACTCGATGTTGCCGTCGGGGAGTTGGCGTACGAGGTCGCCGGTGCGGTAGAGGCGGGCGCCGGGAGTGCCGTACGGGTCGGGGACGAACCGCTCGGCCGTCAGGTCGGGCCGCCCCGCGTAACCGCGCGCCACACCCGTACCACCGACGTACAGCTCACCCGTGACACCGACCGGCACCGGCTCCAGGGCCGCGTCCAGGACGTACATCGCCATGTTCGGCAGCGGACGCCCGATCGGGAGGACCTCGGCCGATATCGCGGCCGGGACCGGGAAGATCGAGGTGCCGACGGATGCCTCGGTCGGGCCGTATTCGTTGATCAGCCGGGTTTCCGGCGCGAGCGCGCGCCAGCGGTCCAGCGTCGCCGAGGTGAACGCCTCACCGGCGACGACCAGGACGGAGGCGAGCCCCGCCGCCTGCTCGGCGGTGAGCTGCTGGACTAGGACGTCCAGATGGCCCGGAGTCAGCTTGATGAAGCTGTACGGCGCGCCCTCCAGCACGTGCCGGCCGAGGTCGGCCATGTCCACGTCCTGGGCGACGGTGTGCACCGCCTGCCCCGTGACCAGCGGCGCCCACAGGTTGGGGACGACCAGGTCGAAGGCGACCGACGAGAACAGCGGCGCCCCGCCCGTCCCCTGCGAGGCCAGTTCCCGCGCGGCCCAGGCCACGTGGTTCACCAGGCCCCGGTGTGTGACCTCCACACCCTTCGGCAGGCCGGTCGAACCGGAGGTGAAGATGACGTACGCGAGCCGGTCCAGGTCGTCCACCCGCGCCGGTTCCGGGGCGGTCACCGGCTGTCCGGCGATCACGGCCGCGTCCGCGTCGGTCAGCAGCGCCACGGCGCCGGCCGTCGCGACGATCGTCTCGACGCGCTCCGCCGGGTACGAGGGGTCGATCGGCACGTACGCGCCGCCCGCCTTCCACACGCCGAGCAGGCTCGCCAGCAGCGCGGGGCCGCGGTCCATCAGGACACCGACCCGCGATTCCGGGACGACCCCCAGCCCGCGCAGGTGGTGCGCCACCTGGTTGGCCCGGGCGTCGAGCTCCGCGTACGAGACGGCCTCGCCCGCGTGGACCACGGCGGCCGCCTCCGGCGTACGCAGCGCCCGCGCCTCGAACAGCTCCAGCACGCTCTGCGGCCGCTCCGGCTCGTGCGCGGTGTCGTTCCACTCCACCAACTGCCGCTGCCGCTCCTCCTCCGGCAGGTACGCCGCCCGCGCGTCGCCCTCGGGGTCGGCCGCCATCGCCTCGATGACCAGCCGGTACATCGCCGCGAGCCGCTCGGTGCCGGCCCGGTCGAGAACCCGGCGGCTCGCGGTCAGGACCAGGTTGCCGATCCGGGCCGAGACGCCCAGCGGGAACTCGGTGGGGCTGTCGTCGAGCGTCGCGAGGAAGTCGATGCGGTCGGGGTCCACCTGGTCGAAGTCGTGGTAGCTGAAGCGCACGTTGACCAGGCGCTCGCCCTCACCGAGCTCGCGGTGCAGCACCGGCATCGGGAAGCCGCGGTGCGGCCACAGCTCGATCTCGCGGTCGAAGACCTGCCGGACCAGCTCCTTCCAGGTGCCGGCCGAGCGGTCGTGGGCGAACGGCAGCGAGTTGAGGTGCATGCCGTAGACCCGGTCGGCGCCCAGCACCTCGGGGCGGGCGTTGCACACGAGGCCGGTGTAGAAGGCCTCCTCCTCGGTGATCAGGCTCATCACCTTGAGGTGCACGGCGTGCAGCACGCTCTTGAGCGGGACGCCGGCCTTGACCGCCAGCGCGCGCAGCCGGTCCTCCACGTCGTGGAACGGCACCGCGACCCGGTGCGGAGCCCCGGACGCGTCGGAGGCACCGGCCCCGGAGGTCCCGGAGGCATCGGCCCCGTCGCCCGGCTGCCAGGCCGCCGGCAGGTCGAGCCGGGCGTGCCCGGCCAGCGTCCGCTCCCAGTAGCCGCGGTCCTCCGCCGAGGCGAGCGACTCCAGTTCGGCCGCGATGAAGTCGGCGAAGCGGACGGCCGGCATGGGCGCGGGCTGCTCGCCGGCGCCGTCACCGATGCGGCGGTAGTGGTCGACGATCTCCATCAGCAGGGAGTGGTGGCTCCAGCCGTCGAGGATCGCGTGGCACTCGGTGATGGTGATCCACCAGCTGCCGTCGTCCACCAGGTGCGCGAACAGGCGCAGCAGCGGTCCCGTCTCCAGGTCGATCAGCCGGGTCTTCTCGGCGTTGTTGAACTCCCGCATCGCGCCGATCAGTTCATCCTGGCTCAGGCCGGACAGCTGCCGCGTGCCGAACGGGATCGTCAGGTCCGGGTGCACCAGCTGCATCGGCACCGAGTACGTGTTCAGGTCCACCGAGGTACGCAGCACCTCGTGGCGGGAGGCCGTCAGGTCCACCGCGCGGCGCAGCGCCTCGGGGTCGGCGGGCCGGTCGTCGCGCACCCGGAAGGAGGTCACGTTGTGGTACGGGTGGCGCTCGTCGTCGGCGAGCATCTCCACGACCATGCCCAGCTGTACCTGCGACAGCGGGTAGGCGTCGGCGAGCCCGGCCGGGAGCTTGGCCCGGTCCTCGGCGGACAGCAGCGCGAACGGCTCGACCACCCGGTCCGCGTCGGCCGGGGCGGGCCTGCCGGTCACCACCTCGGCCAGCCGGGCGACGGTGCGGTACTCGAAGACGTCGCGGACGGAGATCTCGTACCCGGCGGACCGCAGCCGGCCGACCAGGTTGACCGCGCGGATGGAGTGGCCGCCGAGGTCGAAGAAGCCGTCCTCGACGCCCACCCGGTCGAGCTGGAGCACCTCGGCCATGACCTCGGCGATGCGCTCCTCCACGACGGTGCGCGGGGCGACGTACGCGGAGGCGGCGCCGAGCGCGTCCTGCGCCGGGGCGGGCAGCGCGCGCCGGTCCAGCTTGCCGTTCACGGTCAGCGGGAGGACGTCCAGGACCACGAAGGCCGCCGGGACCATGTACTCGGGCAGGGCCGCCGCGAGCGCGGTGCGCAGCTCGCCGGGGACCGGGGCGGTCTCGCCGTGCGGGGTGACGTAGGCGACCAGGCCGCCGTCCCGGACGGTCACGACGGCGTCGCGGACCCGCGGTTCGGCGGCGAGGCGGGCCTCGATCTCGCCGAGCTCGATACGGAAGCCGCGGATCTTCACCTGGTCGTCGACGCGGCCCAGGAACTCCAGACCGCCGTCCGCGAGCCGCCGGGCCAGGTCACCGCTGCGGTACAGCCGGGCACCGGCCGGGCCGTACGGGTCCGGGATGAAGCGCTCGGCGGTCAGCTCGGGCCGGTTCAGGTAGCCGCGGGCGACGCCGCGGCCGCCGACGTGGATCTCGCCGGGCACGCCGACCGGCACGGGGTTGCCGTACGGGTCGAGGAGGTGGATGCGCAGGTCGCCGAGCGGGGCGCCGACGGGGCTGGCGGTGGGCCGCTCCAGGTCCCGCGAGGTCATCCGGTGGTGGGTGACGTGCACGGTGGTCTCGGTGATGCCGTACATGTTGACCAGCTCGGGGGCGTCCAGCCCCAGCCGCTCCGCCCAGGGCTGAAGCTCGGCGGTCTCCAGCTTCTCGCCGCCGAAGATCACGGTGCGCAGGGCGAGTTCACCGATCCGGGCGTCGCCGTCGGCGGCGGCGCCGGCCAGGGCGCGGAACGCGGACGGCGTCTGGTTGAGGACGGTGACCCGCTGCTCGACCAGCAGGTCGAGGAAGTCCTCCGGCGAGCGGGACACGTCGAACGGCACGACCACCAGCCGGCCGCCGTACAGCAGCGCGCCCCACAGCTCCCAGACGGAGAAGTCGAAGGCGTACGAGTGGAAGAGCGTCCACACGTCCGACGGCCCGAATCCGAACTGCGGCTCGGTGACCGTGAACAGCCGCAGCACGTTGGCGTGCGTCAGGGCCACGCCCTTGGGGCGGCCGGTGGAGCCCGAGGTGTAGATGACGTAGATCAGGTTCTCGGCGGTGGAGAGCGGCGCCGGGTTCCCGGACGGCCGGGCGGACAGCGCCTCGGCCTCGGCCTCCCGGTCGATGACCACGAGGGCGCCGCCGTGCACCCCGGACACCTTCTCGACGTGCGCGTCCTGGGTGACGACCACCGACACGGCCGCGTCGTCGATCATGAAGCCGAGGCGGTCGGCCGGCTGGGCCGGGTCGAGCGGCAGGTAGGCGCCGCCGGACTTCAGCACACCGAGCAGGGTCGGCACCAGGCCGCTGTCACGGTCCAGGCAGACACCCACGAGCGAGTCCGGGCCGACGCCCAGGCCGCGCAGGTGGTGGGCGAGCCGGTTGGCCCGCTCGTTGAGCTCGCCGTACGTGAGCTCCTCGCCGCCGAGGACCACCGCGACGGCGTCCGGCGTCCGGCGGGCCCGCTCCTCGAACGCCTCGTGGACGGTGCCGAGGACGGGCGCGTACTCGGCCTCGGCCGCCGGGGCGGCCTGGAGCGCGAGCTCGGCGTCGTCCAGGAGGTCCAGCGCCGACAGGCGGCGGTCCGGGTGGGCCACGGCGTCGGTGAGCAGCCGCACCAGGTGCCCGGCCATCCGCTGGACGGTGGCCCGGTCGAACAGGGCGGTGGCGTACTCCAGGTGGCCGCCGAGGGAGCCGTCGGCGGCCTCCCGCAGCTGGAGGTCCAGGTCGAACTTCGAGGTGCTGCCGACCGCCGCGAACGGCTCGGCCTCGATGCCGGGGAAGTCGAAGGCGGAGGTGCGTTCGCCGTGCATGGTGAACGCCACCTGGAACAGCGGGGTGCGCGACAGGTCGCGCTCCGGCTGGAGCTCGTCCACCAGCTGCGCGAAGGGCACACCCTGGTGGTCGAAGGCGTCGAGGACGGTCGCCCGCGCACCGTCGAGCAGCTCGCGGAAGGCCGGATCGCCCTCCCAGCGGCCACGCAGCACCAGGCTGTTGATGCAGTAGCCGAACAGGCCCTGGAGCTCCGGACGGCCGCGGCCGGACACGACGGTGCCGACGGCGACGTCCGAGCTGCCGCTGTAGCGGGCGAGCAGACCCTGGAAGGCGGCGAGCACCACCATGAAGGGGGTGGCCTCGTGCCGGACGGCCAGCTCCCGGATGTCCTGGGCGAGCCCGGCGGGGAGGGTGAACTCCACGGAGTCGCCGGCCCCGTCGCGGACGGCGGCGCGCGGCCGGTCCGTCGGCAGTTCCAGCGGCTCCAGACCGGCCAGCCGGTCCTTCCAGTGCGCCAGCTGGCGGCCGAGCGCGTCACCGGAGAGCTCCGCGCGCTGCCAGGCGGCGTAGTCGGCGTACTGGAGGGGCAGCGGCTCCAGCGTCGGGGCGCGGCGGGTGCTGTACGCGGCGTACAGGGCGCTCAGTTCCCGCCCGAGGACGCCCATCGACCAGGCGTCGCACGCGATGTGCTGGAAGGCGACGACGAGGAGGTGCTCCTCGGGGGAGAGCCGCACGAGCCGGCCGCGCACCGGCCAGTCGCGGCCGAGGTCGAACGGGGCGAGCAGCACGCTCTCGACGACGGCGTTGACCCGGCCGTCGCGGTCCTCGGGGGCGATCGCCGTCAGGTCCTCGACGGGCAGCGCGATGCCGCGCGCCTCGTCGATGACCTGCACCGGGTCGTCGCCGTCGAGGACGTAGCGGGTGCGCAGGATCTCGTGGCGGGTGAGGAACTCCTGCCAGCCGCGGCGCATGGCCAGGATGTCCAGGGGGCCGTTCAGGCGCAGGACCAGCGGCACCATGTACTCGGTGCTCTCCGGCTCCAGCCGGTTCAGGAACCACATCTGCTGCTGACCGTGGGCCAGCGGCAACGGGCGGTCGCGGTCGGCGCGCGGGATGGACGGCGTCTTGCGACCGGCGCCCCGTCCGGCGAGCCGGTCGCGCAGCAGCTCCGCGCGCCGCGCGTCGGCGGCGGTGCCGGTGCCCGTCCCTGTGCCCGTGCCGGTGGCCGTTCCGACAACGATGTTGTCGAGTTCGCCGGTGCTCATGCCGTGTGCTCCTTCGCCAGCAGTTCGTCAGTCATCAGTTCCGAGTCGGGAAGCGCGGCGATCTCCGCCCGGATGCTCTCCTCGACAGCGGCCGCCATGCGGGCGACCGTGGGGCCCTCGAACACGGTGCGGACCGCGAAGGGGACCTCGAAGTCCTCCTGGATCCGCGAGATGAGGCGGATCGCGAGGATCGAATTTCCGCCGGCCTGGAAGAAGTTGTCGTTCGCGCCGACCGTGACGCCGAGCAGCTCGTGCCAGATCCCGGCGATGTGCTCCTCGGTCACGGTGCCGAGTGGGACGTGGCCGGCGTCCTGTTCCCTGCTGGTCCCGTCGGGGGCGGGGAGGGCGCGGCGGTCGACCTTGCCGTTGGCGTTGAGGGGGATGGCGTCGAGTGGGGTGAAGGTGGCGGGGACCATGTAGTCGGGGAGGCGGGTGGCGCAGTGTGCGGCGAGGTCGGTGACCTCTTCGGCGTCTTCGGCGGGTACGTAGTAGGCGGCGAGGCGGGGTCCGGCGGGTCCGTCGTCCAGGACGATGACGGCCGCTTCGCGTACGGAGGGGTGGCCGGCGAGGGTGGCCTGGATTTCGCCGAGTTCGATGCGGTAGCCGCGGATCTTGACCTGGTCGTCGATGCGGCCGAGGAACTCGACGTTACCGTCGGGGAGTTGGCGTACGAGGTCGCCGGTGCGGTAGAGGCGGGCGCCGGGGGTTCCGTACGGATCGGGGATGAAGCGTTCGGCGGTGAGGTCGGGTCGGCCGGCGTAGCCGCGGGCTACGCCGGTTCCGCCGACGTAGAGCTCTCCGGTGACGCCGACGGGGACGGGCTGGAGGGCCGCGTCGAGGACGTACATGGCCATGTTCGGCAGCGGGCGGCCGATCGGGAGGACCTCGGCCGAGACTTCAGCCGGGACCGGGAAGATGGAGGTGCCGACGGATGCCTCGGTCGGTCCGTATTCGTTGATCAGCGGCGTGTCGGGTGCCAGCGCGCGCCAGCGGTCCAGTGTGGCCGAGGTGAACGCCTCACCGGCGACGACCAGGACGGAGGCGAGCCCCGCCGCCTGCTCGGCCGTGAGCTGCTGGACGAGGACGTCCAAGTGCCCGGGAGTCAGCTTGATGAAGCTGTACGGGGCGCCGGCCGCGACATGGCGGCCGAGCTCGCCCATGTCCGCGTCCTGGGGAACCGTGTGGACGGCCTGCCCGGTGACCAGCGGCGCCCACAGGTTGGGGACGACCAGGTCGAAGGCGACCGAGGAGAACAGCGGCGCGCCACCGGTGCCGCGCGAGGCGAGCTCGCGCGCCGCCCACGCCACGTGGTTCACCAGACCCCGGTGCGTGACCTCCACACCCTTCGGCAGGCCGGTCGAACCGGAGGTGAAGATGACGTACGCGAGCCGGTCCAGGTCGTCCACCCGCGTCGGCGCGGTCGCGGGCTG
>NZ_JALGRF010000028.1 GCF_022815725.1 Streptomyces sp. APSN-46.1 | reverse complement strand
GGTCCGGTACATCCGCGCACCGGCCGGACCGTAGGGGTCCGCCACGAACCGCTCGGCCGTCAGACCCGCACGGTTCACGTACCCCCGGGTCATTCCGGCACCGGTGACGTACAGCTCTCCGGCCACCCCCACCGGTACGGGCACCAGCCGCTCATCGAGCACGTAGACGCGCTGACCGGGGATGGGCACGCCGATCGGGACCGGCGCCGACCACGCGTCGACACTGGTGGGCAGCAGGTGCGCGGACACCGTCCAGGTCTCGGTCGGGCCGTAGAGGTTGTGCAGCTCCAGGCCGGGCCGCTCGCCGAAGAAGCGGCGTATGTTCCGGCTCAGCGTGAGCGCCTCGCCCGCCTGGGACATCAGCCGCAGGGCCCGCAGCTCAAGGCCGTGCTCGTTCGCCGCCTCACACACCGCCTCTATGACCAGGGTCGGGGCGTACAGCTCGGCGATGTCGTTGTCGTCCATCCAGCGAGCCAGCAGCTCACCACTGCGCCGCACGTCCTCCGCGGGCAGCCACAGCTC
>NZ_JALGRF010000003.1 GCF_022815725.1 Streptomyces sp. APSN-46.1 | reverse complement strand
TCGATCGGCACGTACGCGCCGCCCGCCTTCCACACGCCGAGCAGGGTGGCCAGCAGCTCCGGCCCCCGGTCCAGCAGGACGCCGACCGGGGACTCCGCCGCTACTCCGCGCCGCCGCAGCTGGTGGGCGAGCCGGTTGGCCCGGGCGTCGAGCTCCGCGTACGGGACGGCCTCGCCCGCGTGGACCACGGCGGCCGCCCCGGGGCTGCGCCGCGCCTGCGCCTCGAACAGCTCCAGCACGCTGTCCGGCTGCTCCGGCTCGTGCGCGGTGTCGTTCCACTCCACCAGCTGCCGCCGCCGTTCGGCTCCGGAGAGCAGCTCCACCGCGCCCAGCGGGGTTTCGGGCCGGTCGGTGACCGCCTCGATCACCGCGGTGAAGTGGGCGGCCAGCCGGTCGGCGGTCGCCCGGTCGAACAGCGCGGTGGCGTACTCCAGCACGCCCTCCAGCGAGCCGTCCGCCAGCTGCCGCATGAACAGCGAGAGGTCGGTCTTGGCGACCTGCCAGACCTCGCCGAACGCGGCCAGGTCCTCGGCCTCGCCCGCGATGGTGGTGGTGCCCTCGCTGTGGAGGTCGAAGGCGACCTGGTAGAGCGGCGTACGGGACAGGTCGCGCTCGGGCTGGAGCTCGTCCACCAGGCGCTCGAAGGGGAGGTCCTGGTGGGCGAAGGCCTGCCGGGACGCGTCCCGGACCAGGGCCAGCGCGTCGGTGAAGGCCAGCCCGCCGTGCAGACCGCAGCGCACGACCAGCGAGTTGAGGAAGAAGCCGAGGGTGCCCTCGACCTCGGGCCGCGAGCGGCCGGCGACGGGCGTGCCCACGGGGACGTCCCACTGGCCGGTGTAGCGCGCCAGCAGCGTCGCGAACGCCGTCAGCAGCGTCATGAACGGGGTGGCGCCGCGCGCCCGGCCGAGCTCCAGGAAGCGGGCGGCCAGCGCCGGCTCGACGTGGAAGAGGACGCCGGCTCCGCGCGGGTCGCGCTCGGCGGGACGCGGGCGGTCCGTCGGCAGGTGGAGCGGCTCGATGCCGGCCAGCGCCTCGCGCCAGTGGGCGAGTTCGGCGCCGACGTACTCCTCGGTGAGCTGCTCCCTCTGCCAGGCCGCGTAGTCCGCGTACTGCACCGCGACCGGCGGCAGGGCGGGCTCGCGGCCCGCCTCGTACGCCGCGCACAGCTCGCGCAGCTCACGGTCGAGGACGACGGTGGACCAGCCGTCGCAGGCGATGTGGTGCAGCGTGAGCAGCAGGACGTGGTCCTCGCCGGGGATGCGGGCGAGCAGCGCCCGCCACAGCGGCCCGTTGGCGAGGTCGAAGCCGCGCTGGAACTGCTCGCCGAACAGGCCGGCCAGGCCGCTCCGCCCGGTGTCCTCGACGCGCAGCTCCACGGAGCCGCCGGTGCCGGATCCGCCGGTGCCGGGGGCGTCGATCACCTGGCGGGGCTCGCCGCCCGTGTCCACGTACCGGGTGCGCAGGATCTCGTGCCGGGCGGTGAGCGCGTCGAGCGCCCGCTGGACGGTGGCCGCCGAGGTGGAGGCGGGCAGCCGCAGGTAGCTCGGGGCCACCCACTCGGGGCTGCCCTCGTGCATCCGGTCCAGGAACCAGAGCCGGCGCTGGCCTGAGGAGAGCGGGAGCTCGCCGTCGCGCGGTACGGGGAGGACGGGCCGGTCCGCGCCGGGCCGGTCGGCCGCCCCATCGGCGGCGGGGCCGCCGAGCAGCCGGGCCTGGGCCTCCACGGTGGTGGCGGTGAACAGGCCGCGCAGGGAGATCTGCTCGCCGGACGCGGCGCGCAGCCGGGCCGCGAGGCGGGTGAGGTGCAGGGAGTTGCCGCCGAGGGCGAAGAAGTCGTCGGTGGCCCCGATCCGGTCGGCCTTGAGCAGCCCGGCCCACACCTCGGCGACGAGGATCTCGGCCGGGGTGCGCGGGGAGACGTGGGCGGTGCCGCCGGCCTCGGCGGCGCTGGTGGGAGCGGGCAGCGCGGCCCGGTCCACCTTGCCGTTGACGGTCAGCGGGAACGTGTCCAGCACGCTGAAGACGGCGGGGACGTGGGAGTCCGGCAGCCGCTCCCGCAGGTACGCGCGGAGCTCGGCCGGGGTCACCTGCGACCGGATGGTCAGGTGGGCCACGAGCTGCTTGCGGGTCTCGTCCTGCTCGGCGGCGTACGCGCCGACGACGACGCCGCTGACCGCGGGGTGCGCGGCGAGCGAGGCCTCGATCTCGCCGGGCTCGATGCGGACGCCGTTCACCTTCACCTGGTGGTCCAGGCGGCCCAGGTAGTCCAGGGTCCGGTCCTCGCGCCAGCGCACCAGGTCACCGGTGCGGTAGAGGCGGGATCCGGGCGGTCCGTACGGGTCGGGGACGAAGCGCTCGGCGGTCAGGTCGGCCCGGCCCTGGTAACCGCGGGCCAGGCCGACGCCGCCCGCGTAGAGATCGCCCGCGACACCGATCGGCACGGGGTGGCCGGCCGGGTCGAGGACGAGGGCGCGCAGGCCGGGCAGGGGACGGCCGATCGGGACCGGGCCGGTGGTGAAGTCCTGGGCCACCGGCTGCGCGGTGATGTCGATGGAGCACTCGGTGGGACCGTAGGTGTTCCACACCTCCAGGTCCGATCCGGCCCGCTTGCGCAGCAGCTCCACGAGCTCGCCGTGCAGGGGCTCGCCGGCCGAGAAGAGCAGCCGCAGCGCGTCGCAGCCGCTCCAGTCCTCCTCCTCGGCGAGCAGCCGCAGGACGGACGGCACGCCCTGGAGGACGGTGACCCGGTGGTCGGCGATCGCCCGCAGCATGGCCGCCGGGTCCCGTTCGGCACCGGCCGGGGCCAGGACCACGGTGGCGCCGCTGACCAGCGGGGCGAAGAACTCCCAGCCGGCGGCGTCGAATCCGATCGAGGTCTTCTGTAGGACGCGGTCGCCCGGGCCGAGGCCGTGCTTGCGCACGGTCCAGCCGACCCGGTTGCCGATGCCGGCGTGGGTGACGGCGACGGCCTTCGGCCGGCCGGTCGAGCCCGAGGTGAAGACGGCGTACGCGAGGTTCTCCGGATCGACCGCGAACTCCTCGCAGATGTCCGGCAGTTCGGCCAGCTCGGCCGCGAGCTGCCCGGGACGGAGCGTCCGTACGCCCGCGTCCCGGGTCGCGTCCGCGACCGCGCCTTCGGCCAGCACCAGCGCGGCGCCCGAGTCCAGGGCCAGACCGGCCAGCCGGGCGGCCGGCTGACCCGGGTCCAGCGGTACGTACGCCGCACCCGCCTTCCATACGCCCAGCAGCGCCACGACCAGGTCGGTGCCGCGCTCCAGGCCGACGCCGATCAGGGTCTCGGGGCCTGCGCCCAGACCCCGGAGGTAGCCGGCCATGCGGGTGGCCGCCCGGTCGAGCTCCCGGTACGTCACCGTTCGCGCGCCGTCCACCACGGCGATGGCGTCCGGTGTCCGGGCAACCTGCTCGGCGAAGCGCGCCGGCAGCGGTTCGGTGTTCACGCAAACTCCTGTCAAGACCTGGGCGTGGGAAAGCGGGAGGGAGGGGTTACGCGGCGGCGGACGAGTCCATGCGCCGGCGCAGGCTCAGCGGGCGCATGTCGGTCCACACCTCGGCGATACGGGCCAGGCACTCCTCGCGGGTGCCCTCCGTACCCTCGGCGTGCCAGCCGGCGGGGAGTTCGCGGTCGGCCCACCAGAGGGAGTACTGCTCCTCGTCGTTGAGCACCACGCGGTGGATGCGGTCTTCGGTCTGCTCGGCGGCAGTGGACATGGCTGCTCCTTGTCGGAAAGTGCGGTGGATGCGAAACGAGGGTCAGGCGGGCAGGAAGCCGTCCACCTGGACGCCCAGGCCCTTCTCGCGGGCCGTCGCGTGGACGAGGTCGGCGAGGGCGAGGTCGAGGAAGCCGAGGCCGAACGGCGAGAAGACGACCGTCTCGCCCGGGTCCGGGACGAACCCGGCCTCGTCCTGGAGGAGTTCGCCGATCGAGGCGGTGATGAAGTCGCGGCCCCCGGTCAGCTGCTCGGCGAGGTGCAGCGAGGTGCGCTCCCGGCAGACGTGGTCGGCGTCGTCGACGATGTTGACGACATCGAGCAGGGCTTCCGGGCGCAGGTCGCGCAGCGAGATGTGCAGGACGACGGTCCCGGGCCGGACGGCCTCCAGGCCGATGTGGGGCTCCCCGGCGGTGGTGGCGAAGGAGACCAGGGTGTGCGCGGCCAGCGCGGCCTCCGGCGAGTCGGCGTACCCGACCTCGACACCCGGCGCCTCCTCGGCGATCCGGGCGGCGAACGCGCGGGCTCGCTCGGCGGAGTGGTCGTACAGCGTGACCTCGCGCAGCTCGGGCAGCGCGGCCCGCAGGTGGCGCAGGATCTCGAAGTTGATGACCCCGCAGCCCAGCAGGGAGACTCCGGCGGAGCGGCGACCCCGGGTGAGGAGCTCGGCGGCGAGCGCGGCGCTGGCGGCGGTCCGGCGGGCGGAGATCACCGAGCCCTCGACCAAGGCCTCGGGGTGCCCGGTGGCGGTCGAGTTGAGAATGATCGCGGCGCTGGCGCGCTGGAGACCGGCGTCGAGGTTCCCGGGGAAGGAGGAGATCCACTTCATGCCGGCGACCGGGCGGTCCCCGCCGCGGAAGGCCGGCAGGCCGATGATGCGGTCGCGCGGCTGGTCCGGGAGGCGCAGGAAGACGGAGTGGGGCACGACGGTCCCGCCGGTCTCGTGCAGCCGGTAGGCGTCGGCCACGGCACGGATGTTCTCCGGCTCACGCCCTTCGAGAATCTCCTCGACGTCGTGGTGGCGAATGACAAGCACGTGGATTCAGTCCTTCCAGAGATGGGCGATCTCACCGAAATTCCGGTGCACCCAGTCATCCGAATAAATGGTGTCGAGATACCGGTCCCCGCCGTCCGGGAAAATCACGGCGCAATTGGAGCCCGGGGGGATGCGGTCCCGCATTTTCATCAGGGCCGCGACGGCCGCGCCGGAGGATCCTCCGGCGAGGATCGCCTCACGGCCGACCAGCCGGCGGCAGGCGGCCACGCATTCCACGTCGGTGACGTGCACGACCTCGTCGGGGGCGCTCGGGTCCATCAGCGGCGGCACCACCGAGGCGCCGTGGCCGGGGATGAGCCGCAGGGTGGGCTCCTGCCCCCCGAAGATCGCGCTGCCCACCGCGTCGACCGCGACCACCGTGGTGCCCAGGCCCTCGCCACGGATGTAGTCGGCGCAGCCGCGCAGGGTGCCGAAGGTGCTCACCGAGGCGAACAGGTAGTCCACCCGGCCGCCCAGGGCGTCCGCGATCTCCCGCATGGTGCCCTCGTGCGCCAGGGGGTTGAGCAGGTTGGCGTACTGGTTGGGCCAGAACGAGTGCGGGGTGCTCTCGACCAGCTCGCGCACCCGGCGCAGGCGCACCGGCAGGTACTCGCCGGTGAGCTCGTCCCGCTCGGTGACCACCTCCACCTCGGCGCCGAAGGCGGCGAGGATGGACAGGTTCTGGCCGGTGGTCTTGCCGTCCACGACGCAGATGAAGCGCAGGCCGAAGTAGCGGCAGATCTGGGCCAGGCCGACGGCGAGGTTGCCCGAGCTGGACTCGACGACCACCGACCGGCCCGGCTCCAGCTCACCGCTGCGGACCGCGTCGATCAGCATGCGCACCGCGGACCGGTCCTTGATGCTGCCGCCCGGGTTGAACCTCTCGACCTTCGCGTAGACCGCGGAAGGGAAGCCGGGCAGCAGGCTTTCCAACTCCACCAGCGGGGTGTTCCCGATGGTTTCCAGAATTCCTCTAAACGGTGCACCCGGCACGACTATCCCTTCGTGGAAGGTACCGGCTTCGAACTTCCGACCGAACGATGCGATTCTCGCGGGACCGGCTATATCCGGCCTATACGTATACGGCGCTCACCAGTCGTCGTCCCCGCCGACGCCGAGGCTGAGCAGGTCCGCGTACTGCGCCGATTCGACGAGCGGTACGGCGGCCACGACGGCGTCCGGGTTCTCCACGGCCGCCTCGATCAGGCGGAGGTAGATGCCGGCGAACCGCGCGATGGTCGCCTCGTCGAAGAGATCGGTGGCGTACCGCAGCACGATCGTCAAACCGGCCCCGCCGCTGCGCAGTTCGACGTTGAGATCGGACTGGCCCTCCATGTGCGGAAGGTCCAGCAGGGTGAAGTGCAGGCCCGGCAGCGTGGGCACCGGCAGGCGGTCGATGTCCACGAGGGTGACCGCCATCCGGAACGGCGGCGCCCCGGCCGGGCCGGCCGCCGCGGGATAGCGCAGGTGCGCCATGCCCCGCAGCAGTTGCCGGTGGGCGCTGACCATGGCCTCCCGGAAGGTGGTGCCGGGGCCGAACCGCGACCGCAGCACCAGGGCGTCCACGAGGTAGCCGACCATGTCGGCCTTGTCCCGGCCGAACCGGACGGAGGCCGGGCACCCGATGAGGAAGTCGTCGAGCCCGGTGCCGCGGTGGACGGCCGCCTGGAACGCGCCCAGCAGCAGCCCGAACGGCGAGACGGCGGCCTCGGCGGCCGTGCTCCTGAGCAGCAGGGCGGCCGACGCGCCGAGGTCGCGCTGGTACGTCGCCCCGCGCGCCACCACCTGGCCGCCCCGGGGCCGGTCGGCCTGGAGCGTCGCGGCGACCGCGCCGTCCCGGACCTCGGCCCAGTAGGCACCGGCGCGGACGCTGCCGGGCGAGCCGCGCCGATCGCGCTCGCGCGCGACGTGGTCGGCGTACGAGGCGACCGGCGCCTCCCACGCCCGGTCCGCGCCGTCCACCGCCGCCTGGTAGGCGTCGGCCAGGTCGCGGACCAGCAGCCACTGGCTGGTGGCGTCGCTCGCGATGTGGTGCGAGGACACCACCAGCACCGCGTCGTCGGCCGCCCGGCGCAACAGCACCACCCGGAACGGCCACTCCTCGGAGAGCCGGAAGGGCTCCTGACCGGCCCGGCGCGCCAGTTCCTTGAGCCGCTCGTCGCCGACGCCCTCGACCTCGCGGATCTCCAGCGGGGGCCGCAGGCCGGGGGCGAGCAGCCGTACCGGGCCGCCGGCCCCTTCCGTGAAGACCGAGCGCATCAGCTCGTGCCGGTCGGCGACCGCGGCCACCGCCCGCTCCAGCGCGCCGGTGTCGAGGACGCCGCGTACGGCGAGGCCCGCCACGACGTTGTACGCCGGACTGGCGGGGGCCAGGCAGTGCAGGAACCACAGGGACTCCTGGCCGGCGGTGAGCGGGAGGGCGGCGGCGTCCACGCCGTCGGCTCCCGCTTCCGGCTCCGTCTCCGGGATCGCGCCGCTCACGAGGCGATACGGCCGGAGCCGGCTCCGTCGGCGGGCGCACCGCTGGCGGGCGCACCGTCGGCGGAAGCACCACTGGCAGCCGCGCCACTGGCGGCCGCACCGCCGTGGGGCGCCAGGACGCGGACGACCGCGACGCCCAGCGCGCCCTCCGGGTCGACCGAGACCACGAGGACCGTCCGCCCGCCCGACGGCACCTCCGTCCCCGCGTCGAGCAGGGCCGCGAGCTGCAGGGCGCTGTGCGCGCTGTAGCAGTCGCCCGTCAGCTCCTCGCTCCACAGCAGCGGGGCGGAGAACAGCCCCGTCAGCGCGGCGCGCTGGGCCTCGTCCACGGCCTCGACCCCGGTGGCCCGTACGGCCACCACGCCGATCTCCTCGGGCGCCGTCCCGGCGCGGTCCAGTACCTCGGCGACGGCCCGGACCACGGCGGACCGGTCGGCGGTGTCCACCGCGCGGACCAGGGTGGCGACCAGTTCGGCGATCGGGCGCCGGCCGGCCGCGGCGGCCACCTCGGGCCGTTCCAGCACGAACATCGCCGCCCCCTCACCGGGCAGCCCGGTGTTCCGCGCGGCGGCGGACCACCAGGCGTTCGGCGCGGTGAACTCCTCGGACGCGCCCGCCAGTACGGTGTCCACGTGCCCGGCGCGCAGGCTCACCTGCGCCTGGCGCAGCGCGGCGACCCCGGCGAGCGGGCCCGCCGCGACGGTCGAGTTGGCGCCGCGCATGCCGAACTTGATGGCCAGCGCCCCGGCCGTGGTGTTGATGACGGAGTTGGGGAAGTTGGCCGCGTCGACCAGGTAGGGGCGGGACTCCCGGAAGGTGTCCTTCCCGAAGTCGACGGTGCCGGTGATGCTGCCGGAGGTGGTCCCCATCGTGATGCCGATGCGGTCCCGGACCTCGTCGCCGACCTGGAGGCCGGCGCCCTCCACGGCGGTTTCGCAGGCCGCCATCGCGAGCAGCGTGGAGCGGTGGTTGAAGCGGGCCACCTTGCGGCCCAGGCGGGCGGTGGCGTCGAAGTCCGTCACCGCGAAGGCCCGCTCCACCGGCAGCGGGGCCCCGGCGGTCCCGGCCAACTCGGCCACCGGAACCGGTCCGGAGCCGCTGATCGACCCCACACCGGTGATCACTATGTTCGTCATGTCACGTCAACTCTTCCCAGCAGGACGATGGCGTTGTTGCCGCCGAAGGCGAAGCCGTTGTTCTGTGCCACCCGGACCTCCGCCTCGCGGCTCACGTTGGGCACCGGGTCGATGCCCTCCAGCTCGGGGTCCGGGTTGCGGTGGTTGGTCGTCGGGGGCAGGAAGCCCTCGTGGATGCTGAGGGCGCAGGCGACCGCGCCGAATCCGCTCGCGGCGCCCATCGCGTGCCCGAGCATGGACTTGATGGAGCTCATCGGCGGCGGGTTCTGCCCGAACACGGCGCGGACGGCGTTGGACTCGACCAGGTCGTTGGTCTTGGTCCCGGTGCCGTGGGCGCAGATGTAGTCGATCTGGTCCGGGGTGACGCCGGCCCGCTCGTGCGCGGTGCGGATGCAGCGGGCGATGCTGTCCGCGTCGGGCGCGACAGGGTGCTTGGCGTCGCAGCTCATGCCGTGGCCCAGGATCTCGGCGTAGACGCGGGCCCCGCGGGCGCGCGCCGACTCCAGGGTCTCCAGCACCAGCGCCACGCCGCCCTCGGCGGTGATGATGCCGTCGCGGTCCCGGTCGAAGGGGTGCGAGCAGTCCTCGGCCAGCGCCCCGAGCCGGTGGAAGCCGGCGTGGGTGAAGCGCGCCACCGAGTCGGCGCCGCCGGCCACGGCCGCGTCGGCCTCACCGGCGTTGATCAGGTCGTACGCGTAGCCGAGGGCGTAGTTGCCCGCCGAGCAGGCGGTGCCGAGGGTCATGACCTCACCCCGCGCGCCCAGCTCCTGGGCGGCGGCGAGGGCCAGCCGGGAGGCCGGCACCCGGGAGGCGAGGTCCGGGTCGGGCAGGCCGATGCCCTCGTGGTGCCAGCGTTCGGCCATGTCCACGATCGGCACGATCTCGCCCGAGGTCGTCCCCATGATCACCGCGGTGCGGTCGCCCGACAGGTCGATGCCCGCGTCCGTCGCGGCCAGCCGGGCGGCCGCGGCGGCGAACAGCGAGGACCGGCCCCACTGCTCGGGGACGACGCGCTGGACGATGCTCTCGGGGCGGAAGTCCTCGACCTCACCCGCGACGGTGCGCAGGAACCCGGTGGAGTCGAAGCTCCTGATCGGGCCGACGCCGCTCTTGCCCAGGCGCAGGGCCGCGGAGAACTCCTCGATCCCCGTGCCGATGTTGGACACCGGCCCCATGCCGGTGATGACGATCCGACGGGCCATGGTCACCGTCACCACCCCGCAATCTCGGCCACCAGTTCGTACGTGGCGCGGAGGTTGACCATCCGCGGCACGTCGCCCTCGGGGATGTGGATGTCGTACAGCTTCTCCAGCTGCGAGAGCAGCTCGATGGCGAGCAGCGAGTCGGCGTCGAGGTCGTTGACGAAGGACTCGGCCGCCTCGACCTCCTCGGGCTCGACCGAGAAGAGGTCGGCGGCGATGTCGCGGATCTCGGCCAGCCGTGCGGCGATGGCGGTGTCGCCGGAAGTGGTCTGCTGCATGGTGCGGCTCCTCGATGTGTGGTGGGTGCGCCTGGTGTGACGCGTGCGTGTGGTGTGTCCTGTGCGGCGACAGCCGGACGCGCGCCCGGTCGGACGTGCCGGGGCAGGGCTGTATCGGGAACTGGCCGGGTGGGGACCGGCGGAACGTCAGAGCGGCGGAACGTCAGAGCCTCAGAGCGTCAGGCCGCCGTCGACGCGGAGAATCGCGCCGGTGACGTACGCGGCCCGGTCCGAGACCAGGAAGGACACCGCGTCGGCGACGTCCTGCGGGGCGCCGAAGTGGCCCAGCGGGATGCTGCCCTCGGCGGTGCTGCGTACCTTGGGCGCCAGACCGGCGACCATGTCGGATTCGATGAAGCCCGGGGCGACCACGTTGACCCGGACTCCCCGGCGGCCGACCTCCTTCGACAGGGAGGAGGCCAGCCCGTGCATGCCGGCCTTGGACGCCGCGTAGTTGGACTGGCCGACGTTGCCGTTCAGCCCGGAGATCGACGAGACCAGTACCAGCGACCCGCCGCCCCGGCGCAGCATGCCGAACATGACGCTGCGGCTGAGGTTGAAGGCACCGTCCAGGTTGGTGCGGATCACGGTGGACCAGTCGTTCGGGTCCATCAGGGCCAGGCTCCGGTCACGGGTCAGGCCCGCGCACGCCACAGCTGTCCGGGTCGGGCCCAGCTTCTGTTCGGAGGCCTCGACGAACTCCCGTACCGACTCGAAGTCGGCGACGTCCAGGGCCTGGTGGTGGACGCGGCCGCCCTCCGCCTCGACGAGCCGGGCCGTTTCCAGGGCCGCCTCGTGGTCACTGCGGTAACAGAAGCCGACGTCGAACCCGTCCTTGGCCAGCTGCACGGCGATGGCCCGGCCGATGCCGCGCGACCCACCGGTCACGAGTGCGGATGATCTTTCGCTCACTACCCCTCAATTCATGTCCGGTGCAGCCTGCGCGGCCGGTGAGGAGGATCGGGCGGCCGGATCAACGGCCCCCGGCCGAGCGGACGTTCGGGCCGTCCGCGGCTGCGCCATCCGTTCAAGGAGTTCGAGCATGCGTTCTCCCGCTATACGCCGCCTATATGCCCCGCCCCGGTGGGGAGGCGGTGGGAGGGGCGGATCTCGGTCTGCCGGATCAGCGCGAGGAGACCTGGCTCAGCCAGCCCCGCTCGGCCACCCGCAGGCCCGCCTCGAAACGGCTCTTGGCGCCCAGCCGGTCCATGAGCTCCGAGGTGATCCGGCGCGACGTACGCACCGAGACGCCCAGCTTCTTGGCCACCACCTCGTCGGTGTGTCCCTCACCGAGCAGCATCACCACGGCCCGCTCGCGGTCGTCCAGATCGTCCCCGTCCGCGCGCTCGCCGGGCCCGCGCTGAGGCCGGGAGCCCGCGAAGGGGCTGGCGTCCCGCCAGACGTTCTCGAAGAACTCGCACAGCAACATCACGACGGTCTTGCCGCTGAACACCATCGCGCCGAGTTCGGAGTTGTCCGGATCGGTGGGCAGCATCGCGTGCTGACGGTCAAAAATGATCATCCGGGTGGGCAGGGCCGCCACCGTACGCGCCTTGGCCCCGCGCTCCACCTGGTCGCGCACGTGCGCCACGGAGGCGGGATCGTTGTAGAGGCTGTGCAGGTAGACGCTGCGCATCTCCCCGCCGCGTTCCAGCAGGGCCTCGTTCAGCGGCCGGCCGAGGCTGCGGCTCGCGAGCGGCAGTCCGCCGCCCGTGATGAAGGCCATCGCCTCGCTCTGGCAGTCGTTCGCCAACTCCTGTATACGGAGCCGTATGTCGTCGATGCCGGCCAGCTGCTCGATCTGCGCGGCGCGGCGTGCCTGCCAGGAGGAGGTGAACTCCTCGACGAGCCGGTCCACGGCCACCTGGCCCATCATCACCTCCCGCTGCCGCTGGAGCAGGGCGGCTTCCTCCTCCGCGAGGAGCGCGCGCAGTCCCACATCGGGATGGACGGGCAGCAGTCGGTCGGCGTCGTTCCACGAGGGGCGCACCAGGGACAGCTCCATGCACTCTTCGAGCGCGGCCTCGACCTCTTCGACGGGCCAGCCGAGTGAGGCCGCGAGGTCGTTCACGCTGCGGTTCGGAGCTGTCAGTAATTCCCGGTAGACCTGTACCGCGCGAGCCCCAATTCCCAGTCCGCCGAGCACTGTGTCCTCCAAGGCGTGCGGTTCCCGGGCTCCCCCTGAGCCCCGGCCGCACGGGCGTCACGTTACATGGCGAGATCCAACCGTGACATCGGCGATTTCAGGGCAGTTGACGGGGGTGCGAGACCGGGATGAAACAGGCGAAGCCCGCCCGGTACCGGGCGGGCTTCACGAGGTGTTTTCAGCCGACGCGCGGCGTCGGCTCACGTGGCGGCGGAGGGCGTTTCCCCGTACGAGCCCACCCGCCGGACTGCTACCAGCTGAAGTCCTCCGGCGTCGCCGACACGGGCGTCTGCTGCGAGGACATGCCGAGAGATACGGCCTGCGGACTGGTCGGAGCGGCGACGGCGACCCCGTAGAGGCCCATCATCGCGGCGACAGCGACAGTCGCGACCGCAACCACCCGGTGCTTGCTGTTCATAGAACTGAACTCCCCTCAGTCAAGCTCTGTTTGTTTAACGAGGCGTTGCTCCTCGCCCCCTGGCTGAAATTCTGCATGCCTTTCGCCGCCACGCCCCTTCGAACACGTGTCAGGACCCTGCGGTGTCATTGTGCTGCCAGCTATCCCGCATGGCTGGGAGCGTGCGCCGGGCGGGTCGGGAATGATCTCTCATACACAACCGTCCCGTCGGTATGGCATATATGCACGGCATTAGAGACGCGGGGGATCGAGGATCCTCTTGTTACTTGTCGGTCAATGAATTCATGAACGGCAGCTGCTGACTGAAAGTCGCACAAGCGAACGTCGCAAGACCCTGACCGGCGCGTACGCACCGCTCCGCACGCACCCCCGGGCCGCCGTACCGGGGGTAACCCCAGGCGGCCTCCGCAGTACCGCGCCGCGCCGCGCCGGCCGGCGATCGGGGCCGGGGCCGGGCCGGGGGCCGGGGCCGGAGCCGGGGCCGAAACTGTTCCTGCGGCTCCGGAGGCGGGGATACAGTCCGGCCAGGGCCGGATCGGGGATCAGGGAGGGGCCGACGTGCTGGAGATCGTGGCGCTCAGCGTCCTCACCGCCTTTCTCACCTCGGTGGGCAACGGCGCCGCCGGGGAGATGGGCAAACAGCTGCTCCTGTCGATCGGCGCGCTGGCCAGAAGGACCATGGGGCGCGAAACGCCGCTGCCGACCAGCCCGGAGGGGTGGGGAACCCTGGCGGAGCAGATGCACGCCCGGCTGGGCCGCGATCCGCGGCAGGCGGCCGAGTGGGCGGCTCTCGTCCGCAGCGTTTCGGGGGCGGCGGTGGCCCAGGCCGTGGCCCAGCCGGTGGCCGGCGGACTCCCGCCCGCGCCGCGCGACTTCACCAACCGCCAGACCGTCCTGAAGCAGCTCAAGCGCGAGGCGACCCGCCCCGCGGCCGGCCGGCCGCGCGTCGCCCTGCTCCACGGTCCGCCCGGGATCGGCACCACCGCGGTGGCCCTGCACCTGGGCGCCACCCACTACGCGCGGTTCCCCGACGGACAGTTCTACGTAGACCTCCGCGACGGCGCCGCGGAGACCGGTCTCGAACCGTCCGTGGTCCTGCTGCGCCTGCTCCGTGCCATGGGCGTGGAACCCGAGCACGTCCCACCCACCGGATCGGGCCGGGAACAGCTCTACCGGCGGCTCACCGCGGGCCGCCGGGTGCTGGTGGTGCTCGACCACGCGTCGTCGGCCTCCCAGGTGCGCGCGCTCGTTCCCTCCACACCCGATGTCTTCCTGCTCGTGGTCGTGTCGGGCCGTCCCTTCGTACTGGAGGCGGAGCGCGTGGCCGTTCCTCCGCTGAGCGACCGCTACGCGGTGAAGATGATGACGAAGGTGGCGGGGCGCGAGACGGTCTCGCGCGCCAAGGCGCGGCTGCCGCGGCTGCTGGACCACTGTGCGGGGAACGCCTTGGCGCTGAAGTCCCAGGCGTTGTGCCTGCTGAACGAGGAGGACATCGGACCGGAGCGGCCCGCGCGACCGGAGCGGCCGGCCGCCGAGCGCGGAGAGCCGGTGACCGCCGCGCCGGGTCTCGATCCGGTGCGGGACGCGGCCCGGTACGCCTGCGGCCGGCTCCGGCCCGAGACGGCCCGGCTCTGCCGGCTCACCGCGCTGGGCGGCTGGCCCGCCATCGACGCCCGGCTGGCCGGGGCCGCCGCGGACGTGGACCGCGGGGAGGCCGCCCGGATGCTCGCCGAAGCGGCCGACGTCCAGCTCCTGGACTTCGTGCCGGACGGCCGTTACCGCTTCCGGCCCGAGGTACGCCGCTACCTGGCCGACACCGCCGCCCTGGAGCACGGCATCCCCGAGTGCGCCGCGGCCGTACGGCGCGTACTGGACTCCCTGCACACGCGGGTGACGCACGCCGCGCACGCCGCCCTGCCCCAGAGCTGGCGTACCGAGCCGGCCCCGGCGGGCGGCGACGCCTGCGGCGACGAGGCCGAGGGCCTGGCGGTACTGGCCGCCGAGGTGGGCAACGTGGTCCGCGCGGTGTCCGTGGCCGAGGAGTACCAGCACATCACCACGGCGCTGAGCCTGGCCCGCGCGCTGTGGCCGCTCCAACTGAAGGCCGGGTACTGGGACGAGGTGCTGCCCGCCCTGCGCGTCGCCGTCCGGTGCGTCGAGGAGCACCGGCCGGATCCGCGGACGGCCGGGGCGCTGCACTTCCAGCTCGGGCACTGCCTGGGAGAACTGGGGCGCGGGGACGAGGCGCAGGCGGCGGCGCTCGCCGCCGTCGCCGCCGAGCGCGCGGCGGGGCACCTGCGGGGCGAGGCGTCGTCCGTGGAGCTGCTGGGCCTGCTGGATCTGCACCGCTGGCGGTACGAGTCGGCTCATGAGCGGTTCGTCGAGGCGGAGCTCCTCTACCGGCGGATCACGTCCGGCCAGGAGGGCGAGGCGGACGTCCCGCGCGCCCTCGCCCTGTCCGAACGCCACCAGGGACGTGCCCTGCGGGGCATGCGGCGGCCGGCGGAGTCCCGACGCCTCCTGGAGGCCGCCACGGCCTTCTTCGCGCGGCAGGGCGAGGCGTACAACCAGGCGCGTGCCCTCACGGACCTCGCCGAGACCCTGCACGACGCGGGGGAGAACGCCGAGGCGCTGACGAAGATCGCCGAGGCGGAGCGGCTGCTCACCCCGGCGGCGGTGACGCACCTGCACTACCTCGCCGGCCTACGGCTGCGGTGCGAGGTGTCCGCCGGGTAGGGGTATCTGCCGGGTAGGGGCATCTGCCGAGTAGAGGTGTCCGCCGGGTAGCGGCGGCAGCCGCTCGACCAGCACCGGATGCGTGCCCCCGGCCGCGCGCATCCGCAGCGTGGCGCCGTCGGACGGTACCGCGCCGCCCGCCGCCAGCCACGCGTACAGCGCGGAGGCGTACGCCGCCGGATCGGCGTCCGCGCCCGGGCCCGCGGACAACCGGAACATTCCGTGGTCCCGGCTGCGCACGGTGCAGCCGTCCGGGCCGGTCACGTACGCGGCGATCGCGCAGTGCGGATGCCGGCGCAGCACCTCCGCCGTCCACAGGTCCGGACCGCCGAGGCGCGGATCGTCCGGCTCCGCCTCGCACACGATCACGTCGGCCGTCTCCAGAGCGCCGGGGTCCCGGGTGCCCTCGTGTACGGCGAGGTGCGTCTCGCCGTCCGCGCCGTAGGGGACCACCGCGGACCGCTCGATCGCGATGTCCGCTCCGTCGTGACGTGTCCGCACGCGCAGCGGGGCCGTCCGCCGCGGGGGATCGTACGGCGGCAGGGGCAGCGGTTCGAGGAGTGCGGGAGCCGCGGGCTCGGGGAGATCCATCAGCGCGTAGAAGTGCCGCCGCAGCAGCGCCGCCGAGGCGCTCGGGGCGGAGGTGACGAACTCCGCCGGACCGGCGAGCGGACGGTGCCCGGCGAGCAGGGACCCGAGCTGTTCCCGCAAGGAGGCGTGCGGGTCGAGCCCGGGGGCCTCGCGGACGAATGCCGCGAGCGGCGCCTCGGGGTCCAGCCTGTCCTGCGCGGCGGCGGCCAGCATGACCGGGATGCCCAGCGCGGCCGCGTAGTAGCTGACCGCCCCGAAGTCCCCGACCACGGCGTCCGCCGCGAGCAGGGCCTGCCGCCAGGAGTGAACGGGGTCGATCAGGGCCAGCCCGCCGCGGCGGGCCCGGTCGAGCCAGGCCCGGATCTGCCCCGGGCCGTGCCCGTACCAGATGTTCGGGTGCAGTACGGCTGCCAGCCGGTAGTCGTCGGACGGCAGCTCGGCGGCGAGGCGGGGAAGCAGGCCGGGCAGCAGGTCCCGCCCGCCGCCGTTCCCGAAGAGCCCCTCGGGATTCCAGGTCGAGTTCAGTACGACGAGCCGCTGTCCCCGGCGTACGCCCAGGGCCCGTCTGAACCGATCGCGGTACGGGCGGGCGGCGAGCAGGCGATCGAAACACGGGTCCCCGGCGAGTACGGACGCGTCCTCGGCCTCGGGGCACGCGCGGCGCAACCGCTCCAGCTGCTCCGGATGGGACAGCACGAGGCCGTCGACGAACGGCTTGCCGTCCTCCAGCAGCCACTCCGCCGACAGCCCGAACGTGGGCTCCCGGCTCCCGGCTCCCGGCTCCCGGCTCCCGGCTCCCGGCTTCGCCAGCGTCTTAGTATATCCAACCCCATGCGAGAGGACCGTCAACTTCCCCCGAACCCGCGCCAGTTGACCGCCAAAACTCGCCGAGATCGCGAGATCCACCGGTGTCGCCAGCGCCTGCTCCCACGGCAGCACAGGCAGCCCCAACCCGGCGAAGAGTTCGCCGACCCCGCCCTGGAACACGGACGACCCGGTCGACGTGACGAGCAACTGCACCCGGAAGTCGTCATGGAACAGCGGCAGCACATCCAGCAGCCGCCCGGCGGAGGTCACGTTGTGCACCACCAGAAGCACCCGCCGGTCCGTCGCCCGGCTGACCCACCGGTCGGACCCTGCCCCGACCGGCACCCGTATCGGCAGGGGTTCGACTGCCCCCACGTGTCACCTCCTGAGCCCGCGACGTCTCGCGTGATCACCTTAGCCACGCGCCGATGAATAGACTCGGGTCTCATGTCGAACCATGACGAGCTGCTCGTGGACATCGCCGACCTGGTCGAGTCCGGACAGAGCACCCAGATGTCCTTGACCGTGGTCACCGGTGGGGGTGTCATCACCGGCAGGCTGGCCCCCGAAGCCGTGTGGCGCCAGCGGGTGTCGGAGGTCCTGACGGATTCCGCTCGCCTGGGCGAGTTCGCCGCCGTCTTCACCGGTTCCGCACGCGGCGACGGACCGTCCACGCACCTGCACTTCCACGTCGCCCGGATCCTGCAAGGCATGGTGGGCATCCCGGAGACGGGCGGGATGTACCGCGTGGCGATCGAGGATGTCAGCGCCTGGACCGTGGGCGACTTCAGCTACTCCGAGCACTGAACCTGTCGCGGCCCCAACGGCACAGCAGCAGGAGCAGGCAGGTCGCGGTGAGGACCCACAGGCCGGCGAAGAGCCAGAGCACGACCGGTGCGGCCGTCGCTACGGCTCGTACGAAGAGCGCCGTACTGGCGATGGCGAGCAGGCACGTGCACAGGCCCAGGCGGTGAGTGAGCGCGCTGCGCCAGGAGCCGGTCCACGGCCTGATCCCGCGGCGCAGCGTGCGGAGCCTGCGGTCGAGTCGTCGGTCGGCCCGCAGGTCGCCTTCTATGTCGTTGAGGATCATGCGCTCCTGCTTGGAGAGCTCGGGGCCGTCCATGGTGTCCCTCGCTGACACTTCCGTGACGTGGGTTGCCTGATGCGCCTACCCCGTCGGGGGCTCCTCACACAGGCGGCTCTTCGTCCTGGCCGTCGCGTCTACGGCTCCGCGACCCGGGTAGGCGCAGGGCATGGATACCAGTGGTCGCACTCCCCGAGTGGTGGTGGGTGTCGACGGGTCGCCCGCCTCGTACGAGGCGCTCCGGTGGGCGGTGCGGTACGCACGGTCCATCGCGGCGACGGTGGACGCCGTGGCGGCCTTCGAGCTGCCCGGAGCGGTGGGCTGGTCCGCTCCGGCGGTGGACGCCGAGTTCGACGAGACGCAGGCCAGACTGGCCATGAACGATGAGATCCAGAACGTGCTCCGCCAGGTCGGCGAGGTGCCGCTGGAGCAGCATCTGGTGCGGGGCGGCGCGGCGGACGCACTGATCGCGGCATCGGCCGGCGCCGAGCTGCTGGTCGTGGGCAGCAGGGGCCGGGGCGGTTTCGCCCGCCTGCTGCTGGGCTCGGTCAGCCACCAGTGCGCGACGCACGCGTCCTGCCCGGTCGTCGTCGTCCGCGCGGGCACGACCGGCGACAAGGACACCACCGACCGGGCCTGACCACTGTGCCTGACCACCGGGCCTGACCACCGTGCGGGACCGGCCCCGCCGCCGGTCCCCTGATGAACAACCGGAGCGCACCATGACCCGTCCGAAGCCCGGTCCGCCGCCTACCCATCCCTTCCCGGGGGATCCCTCGGTTCCGCATCCGCCGCCTCCCACGCACCCCCGGCCCAGTGATCCCCAGACGCCGCGACCCGCCCCCAGGCCCGCCCCGGACCCGGAGCCGGCGCCCGAACCACCACAGCCGCCGCCCCTTCAGGACGGCGCGGGGGAGATGGGTACGCCACCGAACGACCCCGTACCGCCCAGCCCCACTCCGGCGCCCGGCCCGGGCCCCGGTCCGCAGCCCGGGCCGGTGCCGGGCCCGGTCCCCGCGCCGGGCGGGCCGGATCCGGTGCCCCCGGCACCACCGCAGCCGGAACCCGATCCCCAGCCGCCGCCGGCGCCGCGGCCCGAGCCGCACCCCCAGCCGGGGCCCCTTCCCGGGCCCGTGCCGGCGCCGGAACCGGTCACGTGAGGGGCGGCGCCCCACGCGCATCCTGGAGGTAGGTGGCCATGACCCCCGAGAACGGTCTCGCGGAGTACCGGCGCCGGCGTGACTTCTCGAAGACCAAGGAGCCCAAGGGCACCGGCACCAGCAAGGGCACCGGCACCGGCACCGCCCGTGAGCCGGAGGACCGGCCCTCGTTCGTGGTGCAGATCCACGACGCGACCGCCCTGCACTTCGACTTCCGGCTGGAGGTGGACGGCGTACTGAAGTCCTGGGCGGTACCGAAGGGCCCGTCCAGCGACCCGCACGACAAGCGGCTGGCCATGCCCACCGAGGACCATCCGCTCGAATACCGGGAGTTCGAGGGCGTCATCGCCGAGGGCGAGTACGGCGCCGGCAGCGTGATCATCTGGGTCGAGGGCACGTACCGCAACCTGTCGACCGGCCGGGGCGGTACGGAGATCCCGTTCGCCGAGGCGCTCGCGGACGGCCACGCCTCCTTCTGGCTGGACGGCCGCAAACTGCACGGCGGCTACTCCCTCACCCGCTTCCGCACCGCCGACGACGACGACGACGGCGCCGGCGACGGGCGCGAGTCCTGGCTGCTGGTCAAGCACGCTGACGACCGCGCCTCCGCGAAGGGCACGCCGGATCCCTGGCTGGCCCGTTCGACGCGCTCCAGGCGCACCCTCCGACAGGTGGCCGAGGCGGGCGGCGGCGGACCGTCGTGAGCGGCCTCCTGGACCGGCTGCCCGAGCGGCAGCGGGGCGCGCTCCGCCGGGCACCGCCCGCGCCGGGCGCCCCGATGCTGGCCGTACTGAGCGAGCGCCGCGACTTCGACGACGGCTGGGTCTTCGAACGGAAACTGGACGGCGTACGGGTCACCGCCCAACGCCACGAGGACCACGTACGCCTGCTCTCCCGCGGCGGCAAACTGCTGAACGCGACGTATCCGGAGGTCGCCGACGCCCTCGCCGCCCAGGACTGCCGGGACTTCGCCATCGACGGGGAGATGGTCGCCCTGCGCGACGGCCGCACCGACTTCGCGCTCCTCCAGCAGCGCAGCCAGCTCACCGCCCCGCTTGCCGTCCGGGCCAGCCGGGTCGCCGTCACCTACTACGTCTTCGACCTGCTGCGCCTGGAAGGCCAAGACACCACGCGCCTGCCGCTGCGCACCCGCAAGGCCCTGCTGCGCGACGTCCTCACCTTCCGCCCGCCCCTGCGCTTCACCCCGCACCGCAACCACAACGGCCACGACCTGCTGGACCAGGCGTGCGCTCGCGGCTGGGAGGGCCTCATCGCCAAGCGCGCGGATGCCAGGTACGTCCACCGGCGCTCCACCGACTGGCTCAAGCTCAAGTGCTCGGGCGGCCAGGAGTTCGTGATCGGCGGCTTCACCGAACCCGCCGGCAGCCGGATCGGCTTCGGCGCCCTCCTGCTCGGCTACTACGACGAGGACGGTCGGCTGCGCTACGCCGGCAAGGTCGGTACCGGATACGACACTTCCACCCTGCGGAGGCTGCGCGAACAGCTCGACCGCCTCGCGCGGGAGCGCGCACCCTTCCACGACGACGTGCGGGAACGAGCCGCGCACTGGGTACGGCCGGAGCTCGTCGCCCAGATCGGCTTCACGGAATGGACCACCGCGGGCATGCTCCGCCACCCCCGCTACCTGGGGCTGCGCGACGACAAGCCGGCCCGCGAGGTGATCCGCGAACGGCCCGCCGGGAGGTAACGATGACCACGCACCGGCCGGAGGTAACGATGACCACGCAAGAGACCGTACGGGCGAGCGGGCACACCATCGAGGTCAGCCGTCCGGAGAAGGTGCTGTTCCCGGACGACGGCATCACCAAGGCCGACCTCGTCGCCTACTACCGCACGGTGGCCCGCCCGATGCTGCCCCACCTGCGGGACCGGCCGCTCATGCTGGAGCGCCATCCGGACGGCATCGACGGCGAGGGCTTCTTCCAGAAGGAGATCCCGGACCACTTCCCGGACTGGATCCACCGGGCCGAGCTGCCGAAGGAGGGCGGCACCGTCACCCACGTCCTCTGCGACGACACCGCCACCCTCCTCTACCTCGCCGACCAGGGATGCGTCACTCCGCACCGCTGGCTCTCCAAGGCCGACCGCCCCGATCACCCGGACCGGCTCGTCTTCGACCTCGATCCGCCGGCTGAGGACTTCGCGCCCGTACGGGACGCGGCGCGGAGCCTGCACGGGCTGCTGGACGAGCTGGAGCTGCCGTCGCTGCCGATGACCACCGGCTCGCGCGGCGTCCACGTCGTCGTGCCGCTGGACCGGCGCGCGTCCTTCGACGAGGTACGCGCCTTCGCCCGCGACCTCGCCGAGGTCCTGGCCGCCCGGCATCCCGACCGCCTCACCACGGCGCCGCGCAAGCAGGCCCGCCGGGGCCGGCTCTACCTGGACGCCCAGCGCAACGCGTACGCGCAGACCGCCGTCGCGCCCTACGCCGTCCGGGCCCGGCCGGGCGCCCCCGTCGCAGCCCCGTTGAGCTGGGACGACCTCGATGACCCGGAGTTGGACGCGCGCCGTTGGACCCTCACCGACGTGGACGGGCTCCTGAAGGAGAACCCGTGGGCCGATGCCCCGCGCGGCCGTTCTCTGACCGCGGCCGCCCGCCGACTCGCCGAACTCTGACGTGGGGTTTGGTGATGGTTTGAGCGGAAAGGTGCCAGAAATGGGAGGTGGTCTGCTGCACTCGCCTCCCGGCCATCACAGCATCAGGAGGCGCTGGTCATGACGTTGCCGATCCGACGCGGGGGCGGTATTTGTTCCACGAGGTGACGGGCGGTGGGCGCCCCTCGCCGAGGAGGAAGATACCGAAGACGCCTACGTCGTCCGCATGGAGCTGCCGGGCGTGCCCGGGGAGAACGTCGACATCGAGATCGACGCGAACGAGTTGTGCATCAGCGGTGAGATCAGCGAGGAGCAGCGCGGCAAGGTTCTCAGCCGCCGGTCCGGGAAGTTCTACTACTGCACGAGCATGCCGGCCGGAGCCGACAGCGAGCACGTCGACGCGGATCTGAGCGAGGGCATCCTCACCGTGCGCATCCCCAAGACAGGAGAGTCCAAGCGGCGCAAGGTCAAGCTGCACGGCAAGGACATGAAGAAGGACATGAAGTAGGACGCGAAGTAAACCGGCGGAGCCGGGGCTGGCCTGCGGGCCGGCCCCGCTCCGTTTGCAGGCCGTGTCCGCAAACGGAGGTGCTGAAGGCGGCGTCATTGTGGGCGCGGAGTGCTTGACTGGTGAGGAGAACCGTGGCGAACTCGGTGGCCGCCGGGACCGCTGCCAGCGGTGATGGACGGTGACAGGCGGTGACCGTCGTGGACGGTGAGGAATTCTCAGACCTGCTGAGTTCGCTGCTGGACGTCTCCCAGCGGGCCACCCCCGGTGAGCTGCCCGACCTGGTGCGGGACACCACGCGGAAGCTGGGGCTGCTCGACGCGGTGATCTACCTGGCGGATCTCCAGCAGATGAGGCTCACCCCCCTCGCCGGAGTCCGTGCGGGCGTGCCCGCCCCCGGCGCCGTCGGCGGTGAAGCGGCGGGTCTGGCGGTGGACGGCACCCTCGCCGGCTGGGCGTACCGGACCGGGGCCACGGAGCTGGCGTCCGGGTCCGAGCTGGTGATGTGGGTTCCACTGGTGGACGGCGCCGAGCGCATCGGTGTCCTGCGGCTCATCGCGCCGGCCATGGACGCCACCACATTGGAGCAGTGCCAGAGCCTCGCGGCGCTGGTCGCCAAGGTCGTCATGTCGAAAGCCGGCTTCAGTGACATGCTCCTGCGCAGCATCCGCACACAGCCCATGACCCTCCAGGCCGAAATGGCCTGGGCGTTCATGCCGCCGCGGACCATCGGCACGCGCAGCGTCACCTCCAGCGCGGTGCTGGAGCCCGCCTACGAGATCGGCGGCGACGCGTTCGACCACAGCCTCACCGCCCGTAGCCTGCACGTGACCGTCGTCGATGCCATGGGACACGACCTCGCCTCAGGGCTGTGCGCGGCCGTGGCGCTGGCCGGCTGCCGCTCCACGCGGCGCTCCGGAGGCGACCTCACGGACATCACCGCGACGGTGGACGAGGCCTTGAACGAGTGGCTGCCCGAGCGGCTGCTCACCGCGATCTTCGCCGACCTCGACGTGGAAACGGGAGACCTCAGCTGGGTCAACTGCGGCCATCCGGCACCGCTTCTGATCCGCCGCCACCATGTGGTGGCCGACGCCCTCCGACGCGACGCGCAACTCCCGCTCGGCATCAACCCCCATCACGCGCCGCGCGTACCGAACGTCATCCATCACGCCCAGCTGGAGCCCGGCGACCGGATCCTCATCCACACCGACGGCGTCACCGAAGCACGCTCGGACACCGGCGAGCAGTTCGGGGAGGAGCGGCTGATCGACACCGTCGTCCGTGCGACAGCCGCCGGCGAGGCGGCCCCCGAAGCCCTGCGCCGACTGGTACGCGGCATCCTCGACCACCATCACGGTCACCTCAGGGACGACGCGACGATCCTCCTCGCGGAATGGCACCCCCGGTCGGAGCAGACCGCCGACTCAGCCGCCTGACGGAGGCGCTTACCGCTCGCCGGGGCGGGTAGACGCCCGGCAGGAGCCGCTTCCGGCAACAGGAGGAGCCATGGCCCGGCGAGTCCACGAGGTGATGACCGGCCATCCGGCGGAGTGAAGGAGATGTCGCCGTGAACGCGTCAGTGCCCCTGATCTCTCTGCCGGGCGGCCGGTTGCTGATCCCCGCCGACGAGGTCACCGCTCTGCTGCGGCATCTCGCGTCGGGGTGGCTGCGCTCGGTGTCCGAGGGCGAAATCGAACTCGATCCGGGGACCACGCTGGGCCTGGCCGGTGTGCTGATGGAGCTCGCCGACCAGATCGACGTGGAATGCATCGCGTTCATGCCGGTCCGGAACGAGGACGAGGGGGAGGACGAGGGCGACGCGTGATACGCCGGAGTCATGGCGGCCAATCGCCTGACGCAGCGTGACGACGTGACGGTGACTCTGATCAACCCGCGCCCGACCTTCGTCGAGCGGGTCCGCCCGCACCAACTGGTGGGCGGGTCCCACGACGCGGTCATCGACTACCGGAAGGTCCTGGCCGAGGGCATCGCTCTGGTGGTCGACACCGTGACACGGATCGACGCGGCCGAGCGCGGCGTGACGCTGGCGAGCGGCGGCACGGTCGGCTACGACTACCTGATCTACGCGGTGGGCTGTGCCCGGAGCGGCCGAGTTCGCCTACCTGATCGCGACTCTGGAGGAGGTGCGGCGGCTGCGCCCGGTCATCGACGCCGCGCCGGCGACGGCCGCGGTGACGGTGGTCGGAGCCGGTACGACCGGCATCGAGACCGCCGCCGAGCTGGCGGAGGCGGGCCGCACCGTGACCCTGGTGTGCGGCGAGGGGACGCGAGCTGCCGAGCATGGTGACCATCTGGACCGCCGGGTTCGGCGTGCCGGACCTGGCCGCGCGCAGCGGGCTGAGCACCGACACCTTGGGCCGCCTGCTCACGGACGAGACGCTGACCAGCGTGGACGACGTACGCATCGTCGCGGCCGGGGATTCGGCGGCGCCGTCGGACCTGCCGTTCCGGATGAGCTGCCAGGCCGCGGTCCAACTGGGCCCGCAGGCCGCCGAGACCGTGCTCAGCCGGATCAACGGTGAGCGGCCCACTCCCCTCGACGTGGCATTCGTCAGCCAGTGCATCAGCCTGGGCCGCCGCGCCGGCGTCCTTCAGCTGACCCACAGGGATGACACCGCCAAGAGGTACTACCTCGGCGGCCTCCCGGGCGCGAAGGTCAAGGAGCTCATTTGCAAGGGCATCCCCTGGCAGCTGGCGTATGAGCGGCCACGCCACCAACCACCCGGCGACCGAGATGTTCGTCGCCCACCGCAACCTGCTCTTCACCGTCGCCTACGAGATGCTCGGATCGGCGGCCGACGCCGAAGACGTCCTCCAGGAAACCTGGCTGCGATGGGTCAAGGTCGATGTGGCGCAGGTGAGCGACCAGCGCGCCTACCTGGTCCGGATCGCGACCCGGCAATCGCTCAACCGGCTGCGCACGATGAGTCGCCGCAAGGAGGCGTACGTCGGCCCCTGGCTGCCCGAGCCGATGCTCACCGCGCCGGACGTGGCCGAGGACGTCGAGCTCGCCGAGAGCGTGTCGATGGCGATGATGCTCGTCCTCGAAACCCTGTCGCCGACCGAGCGCGCCGTCTTCGTGCTGCGCGAGGTCTTCGACGTCGGCTACGACGAGATTGCGGCCGCCGTCGACAAGAGCCCCGCGGCCGTCCGGCAGATCGCCCACCGGGCCCGCCGGCACGTCGATGCCCGCCGCCCTCGCCAGGCGGTCTCCGCCGGCGAGACCCGGGCGGCTCTGGAGTCCTTCCGGCGCGTACTCGAAACCGGGAACCCGCAGGACCTCCTCGACGTGCTCGCCCCGGACGTCGTCCTGGTGAGCGACGGCGGCGGCATCAAGCAGGCCGCGCTGCGGCCGATCACCGGCGCCGAGAAGGTGGCCCGCTTCATGGTCGGCGGTCTCGGCAAGAACAAACGCCCGATCATCGTCGCTCCCACCGTCGTCAACGGCAACCCGGCACTCCTCGTACACCTGGACGGCGAGATCGACGGCATCATGGCGATCCGCGTCGAGAACGCCCGCGGTCACCGGCCTCTACTACGTCCGCAACCCGGAAAAACTCTCCCGCATCGAATCCGAGACCCCACTCACCCTGCGATGAACCCCGCCTGCCCGTTGGGGTGTGGTCTTGCGGGTCGCAAGCTCACAGGTCGGCGAAGGGCGGGATGACCCGGATGATTGCGATGAGTTTCATGCGGGGTACGGGGAGGGCGTAGAACCAGCCGTCGGTCAGCAGTGGGATGCGGCGCAGACCTCCAGGGCCACCGTGGCTGGGTCCGGCGCCGATGTCGGAGATGTCGACGCCGACCTCGGCGAGGGCGACCAGTTCGCCGGAGAGCCGCTCGACTTCATGGATGACGTGCTGGGGTAGGCCGGAGATGACGTGCTCGGCATCGGGGTCGTACTCCCAGCGCCACAGTTCCTCGTCGCTCACGCCGCGCCCTGTCCGCGCTCGATTCCGGCTTCGGCGCACGCGGTGTCGATGATGCGGCCGATCTCGGCGGCGATGGCGCGGGCCTCGGAGAGGTCGGCGGCCTGAGTGACGCGTGCTTCGAGTTCGTGGAGTCGTGCGGCGCGCTCCGGGTGGCGTTCGACGGCGACGTAGACGGCCCATTGGCCGACGAAGCGGCGCATCGGCGCAGCGCTGACCTGCGCCCGGGCCTGCTGGAGGGCGGCGGCGCGCTCTGCGTCGAATGTCGCCAGTGTCTCGGGGGCGAGGAGCGCGAGGGCGGCGCGCAGACCTTCGGGGGTGCTGGCGGGCTGCGGCATGCGGGCAGCGCCGGATGGAGGGCCCCAGGCGGTCGTCATGTGGCCTGCCTCGTCTTGTCGGAGTCGCCGTTGTGCTTCAGCGTCCCGAATGCGGCGTAGAAACTCAAGCGCGGGCCAAAGGTGTGAGGGAGAAGGGGGCGCAGAGCCCGAAACCGAACGGCCGGGCAGCGGCACCGAGCGACCCCGGATGAGACACGCCCCGTGTGTGGCGCCGCCGGAAAGCCCGGTCACCGCCCCTGCCGCAACCGCAGCTCACCCTCTGGTGAATGGCGGATCCAGTCTTAGATCCAGCCGTGGTCGCGGGCCAGCAGTGCGGCCTGGAAGCGGTTCGTCGCCCCCAGGCGCTGCATGAGGTCCGCCACGTACTTGCGGTAGGTGCGGACGGAGACACCCACCTCACGGGCCCCGCTCTCGTCCTTCTCCGCCTCGTACATGGTGGCCAGCACCTTGCGTTCGATCTCGGTCAGCGTGGCGCCCGCGCCCTGGCGGGCCGCGACCGCCTCGCGCAGGTCGACGGAGTCCGACCACATCCGCTCGAACAGCGAGACCAGATTGGCTACCAGCCCCGCCTCCCGGATCACCAGCGCGCCCAGGCGGGGGTTCTGCGGGTCGATCGGGGTCAGCGCGGCGGCCCGGTCGAAGACGAGCATCCGCTCCAGCGGCTTGTCCGAGATCCGGATCTCCGCCCCCATCGCCGAGATCTCCTGGAGGTAGGCGAGGGTCGGGCCGTCCTCCACGGCCTCCGACCGCATGATCGTGCGCATCTGTATGCCGCGCCGCAGGATCCGGGCGTCCAGCGGCCGGGACGCCTCGATGCTGGCCGCGCTGAGCGCGCCGTGCGGCTGGGTGGTCAGCCCCTCCTGCCGGGTGAAGAACGTCAGCTCGTCGATCACCGCCCGGACGTTGGGGGTGCCCTCCACCCGCTCGATGGCCGGCCGCTCCGACATCTCGCCCGCCACCGGACGCACCGCGTGGCGCTCCGCGAGCAGCGATTCGACGACCCGCTGCTCGGCGGCCACCCGCTGCAACTCCTCGCGCAGCTCCCGCAGCCGCAGATCGATCAGCCGCTGTACGGCGATCGCGGGCGGGGCGGGCCGGATGCATCCGTTATCGGCCAGGGCCGTCAGTTCCACCGACTCCAGTCGTGCCAGCCATTCCTCCACATGAGACAGCGGCCAGCCGAGGTGGTCGGACAGGTCGGCGGGCGTGGCCTCGGAGAGGCGGAGCAGGCATCGGTACAGGTCCTCGTCCTCGGCTGTCATCCCCAAGTGCGTGAGGCTTCCTGCTCGCATGGTTCCCCCTACTTGATGGTGCCCCGTGTGGTCAGCACGGTGCGCTGATCATACGAATCCAGACACCGGCTGACGAGTCGCCCGATAAGCCGGTGCGGGGCCCCCGGGGCGGAGGCCGTGCAGCTTGCTGCACGAACGGGCGCAGGAAGCTGCGCCCTTAATGCCTCGAACGGGAGGCATCCGGTCGGCAGTCTTCTCCTTGTCGGAACAACGATGATCCACACAGGGGGAAGCACCATGGAGAACACGTTCACCAGGCGGGCACGAATCATTTCCGCCACCGCGGGGTTCGCGGTCGCTGCCGGTCTCACGCTCGGTGGCCCGTTCATCCACCCGCCGGTCCAGGACACGGTGACGGCCTCGGCCCGGACTACGGTCTCCGGCTCGGTCTCCGGCTCGCCCTCGGCGGCGGACCGGGCGCGCTGTGTGCTCTCCCTCGTGGACTTCGTGGAAGGCGACTGCACCGACGTGTTCGAGCCGAGCCGGCGGCCCGACGGGATTCCGGGCTTCGGCGGCATCGGCAAGCCGGGCAAGGAGCCGGTCGTCGACCGGCGCGAGACCTTCGACTGGATCTGAGCGACGGACGACGAAGGCAAGACGAAGGAGAGGGGAGCACGCCACCATGACCACCGCCCATTCGGTTCTCATTCCGTTCCTGCCGCGCCGGCCGGAACAAGTCCTCCCCTACGCCGGCCTCGTGCACTGGACCCACGCCCAGCGGCTCTGGCAGGGACAGTCCCTGATGGTGGAACCGCACCACGGCTTCGTCCACGCGGCGGGCGCCGGCTTCCGGGTCCCGACCGGGCTGGGGGTGACGCTGATGCCATTGCGCCACCCCTACGAGGCCGCCCTCCAGGCCCGCTCGCTGGCCCTGGCCACCGGGCAGCCGGTGGTCGCCGGCTTCGGGCCCGGGGCCCCGTCGCTCCAGCGGGGGCTGCTCGGAGCCCCGTACCGCAGTCCGCTGACCGCGGCCCGCGAGTACCTGACGGCCGTACGGGGCCTGCTGGCCGGTGAGACGGTCCGGATGGCGGGCGAGTACGTCTCCTGCGACGCGGCGCTCGTGCCGTTCCCCTCGCCTCCGGTGGAGCTCGGGCTCGGCGTGCTGCGCCCGGCGATGGCCCGGCTCGCCGGTGAGGTCGCCGACGTGGCGATCACCTGGCTGACACCGGCCGCGTACCTGCGGGACACCGTGCTGCCCGCACTGCGTGAAGGCGCGGCGAAGGCCGGCCGGCCCGTACCCCGGCTGACGGCGATGGTGCCGCTGGCACTGAGCCGTACCGACCGGACACCCGGTGAGATGGCGCTCGCCAGCAACGCCGTGCACCTGGGACTGCCGCACTACATCGACATGCTGCGCAAGTCCGGGATCGGAATCACCGGCACGGACCGGGAATCGGACGCCCGCGCACTGGTCGAGGGCCGCGGATTCCTCAGCGGCGACCTCGGGGAACTCGTGGCGCAGCTGAAGGAGTACGAGGACGCGGGCGTCGACGAGATCGTCCTCAATGTCACCGGCGTGGCCCATCTCCACGGCCCGCAGGCGGCCACGGACGAACTCAAGACCATCCTGGCCGCTCTGGCCTAGAGCTTCACTTCAACGTGCTCATCGCGTTCAACGCGGGCATCGACATTTTCGGAAATAAGGGGGAGCCATGGCGGGAATCAAACGGCATCTGATGCTCTGGGGTACGGGAAGGCCCGTCGCGGACCACTTCGCGACGGGGGCCGCGACAGTCGTTCTGGAGAACCCGGCCCACCTGCCCGCGCTGCTCGGCTCGGATCTCGTCGGCACGCGTTCCGTGGTGTTCGTGCCCGGTCATGTGGAGGGTACGGACGACCCGGCAGGGCCCGTCATCGCCGGCTACGAGGGTTCGCTGAGCGAGCCCGGCGCCGAATGCTCCCTCGGCTCCGACTTCTACCTCCAGATCCAGAACTACGGCATCAGCGCCTACATGTCGGTCGTCGGCCCCACGCTGATCCGCGTCGCCGACGCCATGGATCTCGACGCCTACCTCGCCGACGCCGACCAGGCGCGGCAGACGGGAGTCTTCCCCGACTTCCTCACCAACCCCGTCATCCAGCTCGCCGACCTGCCGGCCCTCGGTGCCGCCACGGCCGGTGACGGCCCGCGCCGCCGGCTGTACGCCGACCAGGACGGGATCCTCTCCACCGCACCGGGCGGCCCCCGCCTGGGCGTGCTCGGCGAGGACACCCTGGAGCAGCTGGAGACGCGGTGGCTGCTGCTGGACGCCGCCGCCGGACAGCGCCCGACGGCGGAACGCCCCTGGCTGGGGCGCTACCTCGCGGCCGTCGGCGCGATCCGCGACCTGCGGGCCCGCGGTGTGATCAACGTGAAGGTCTCCGGATTCGGCGGCCGGCTGGGTGCCGCCGCGGCCTCCCTGTCCACCGACGCCACCGACGCCACCGCGGACGCCGCCGACGCGCTGCTGCCGCTGCTGCTGTGGTCCGGGGAGACGGTCTACGTCCACGACCCCGTGGGCGGGCGGACCTTCCGGCTCGACCCGGTCACCGGAGCCCTCGCGGAGGCGCTCCTGGTGTCCGGTTCGGTGGCGGCGGCTTCCGCCCACGCCGACCGGGACGGGCTGGAGCGGGTCGCCGCGTCCTTCGCGGACGCCGGGATCGCGCTGTGCGCGGCCGAGGCGTCGCCGAAGGGAGTGGGTGTTTCACGTGAAACACGCACCCCGACGCGCGCCGACGACCTCGTCACGGCGGGGAACTGACGGCCATGACGACGATGACGACGACTTTGACGACGGACCCCGCTGTTCCCGCGAGCCGGGTTCCGGACCCCGCCGCCGTCCCGGGGCGGGCCGGCGAGCTGCTGGCCTCGCTCGGGGAGCGCGGAGTCCTGTGCGACCTGTACGACGCGGTGGGTGCCTCGGTGTACCACGACCTCGCGGGCACCGGCACCCACGAGGTGCGCGAGCTGCTCGGCCTGGTCCGCCGAGTCCCGGGCCCGGTCCTCGACCTGGCGGCCGGTTCCGGACGCCTGACGCTGCCGCTCCTGGCGCTGGGCCGCGAAGTCACCGCGCTGGAACTGTCCCCGTACATGCTGGAGTTGCTAGCCGAGCGGCTGGCGGAGGCGCCGCCCGCGCTGCGTGAGCGCTGCGTGCCCGTACGGGCCGACATGAGCGACTTCGCGCTCGGCCGGCGGTTCGGTGTGATCGTGCTGGGCACCACCACGATCTCGCTGCTCGATGCCGAGGGCCGCGTGGGCCTGTATCGGGCGGTGCGCGAACACCTGGCGCCAGGCGGCCGGTTCCTGCTCTCGACGGTGGACATGAACACCGCCGACGCCGGTCCGGACGAGGCCGAGATGGAGATCGCGACCGACAGCGGACGCGCCTACCGCCTCTTCGAACACTGGACCCCGGAGTCCGGCAGCCGCACCGTCACGCTCTTCCCCGCCGTGATCGGCGAGGACGGCCCGGTCGAGGTCTGCACCACCACCATCGGCGTGCTGCCCGCCGCACTCCTGGAGGCCGAACTGGCCGCCGCCGGCTTCTCGGTCCTGTCCCGCCACCCGCTGCCCGCCGTGGGCGAGCGCCACCACGACGTACTGCTGGAAACGGAGGTGACCCGGTGAGCGACACGACGTCCGCCGACCCGGTCGGCCACCCGCTGTGGCCCTCGCTGACCGCACCGCGGGACCAGGGCCGCGACGACCTCTGCGCGGTCTCCGCCCAGGGCGTACGGGTCACGTTCGCAGACGGCCGCGAACTGCTCGACGGCTCCAGCGGGTTGTGGAACACCAACCTCGGCTACGGAAACCAGCGGATCGCCCGCGCCGCCGCCGACGCCCTCCTCGAAGCCTCGTACCTCAGCGTCTTCCGCTACGAGAACGTCTACGCCCGCCGGGCGGCGCGGGCCCTGATCGACCTGTGCGGCCCCGCCCACTACGGCCGCGTGCTGTTCTCCACCTCCGGCGGCGCCGCCAACGACCTGGTCATGAAGGTCGCCCGGCAGTACCACGCGCTCCGCGAACAGCCCCAGCGCAAGGTAGTCGTCGGACTGCGCGGCAGCTACCACGGCCTGACCTACGGCAGCTTCGGCCTGACGGGCGACGACCTCGGCCAGCAGCTCTACGGGGTCGACCAGCGCCTCGTCCGGCACGTCGCCCCCAACGACCCGGCCGAGCTGGGCGCGCTCATGGCCCGCCAGGGCGGCCAGATCGCGGCCGTCGTCGTGGAGCCGGTGCTCGGCAGCGGCGCCGTACCGCTCACCGAGGAGTACCTCGGGGAGCTGCTGCGGCTGCGCCGGGAGCACGGCTTCCTGCTGGTCGCCGACGAGGTCGCCACCGGTTTCGGCCGTACCGGCAGCCTCTTCGCCTCCCAGCGGTGGGCCGAACAGCCCGACCTGCTCGTCTCGTCCAAGGGACTCACCAACGGCACCAGCGCGGCGGCCGTCGTGATCGCCTCCCGCCAGGTGGCGGCGGCCTTCAACGAGGCCGGCGCGTTGCTCACCCACGGAGAGACCCAGGCCGGGACCCCGGTCACCTGCGCGGCGATCCTCGCCACCATCGACGAGATGCGCAGGCTGGACGCGGTCGCCATGGGGCAGCGGCTGTCGGCCCGCCTCGACACCGAACTGGCCGCGCTCGTCGCCGGGCATCCCCGGGTGGCGGCGACCACCGGACTGGGCTGCTTCCGCTCCGTGCGGCTGTGCGCACCCGACGGGACACCGTTCCCGCAGGGCGAGGTGCACGCCCTGGTCCAGGCGATCCGGGAGGCCGGCGCCATCGTCCACCCCGGGGTGAACGGGGTGCAGCTCATCCCCGCCCTCACCTACACCGACAGCGACCTCGCCGAACTGCTGGCCCGCGTCACCGCCGGGCTGGAGATCCACCTGGCGCGGGCCGCCGACCGGGCCGCCGACCGGGCCGCCGACCGGGCCGCCGACCGGCCGACGGAGGTCCGCGCGTGAGCGCCGGCTGGCACGCCCCGGCCCAGCAGCTGATCGGCTGCGACAGCCTGGGCCCCTGGTTCACCGGCCGCGCCGAGCGGAAGGTGACCGTCCTCGTGGACGAAGCCGTCGCCTCCGCCCCGGTGACCGCCAGGGTCCGCGCCCTCCTCGACGGGGAGCGGTACCGGACGCGGGTGCTGGAACTGTCCGGTGCCGGAGACCTGCGGACGGTCGCCGAACTCGCCGACCGGCTGGCGGGCACCGAGCTCGTCGTCGGGATCGGCGGCGGCTCCCTCCTCGACCAGGCCAAGCTGGCCACCCTGCTCCGCGCCAACCCCGACGCGTACGCCCGCCTCACGGTGCCGCAGCGCAGTGGGCTGCTGGTCCTCGGACCCGGCACCGCCCGAGGACTCCCGCTGGTCGCCGTCCCCACCACGGTCGGTACCGGCACCGAGTTCAGCGGGGTCGCCTGCCTCAGCTACCCGGGGCAGGGCAAGCGGCTCGTCATGGGCACCGCACTGCGGCCCACGGCGGCCGTCCTGGACCCGGTCGCGACCGGCACCCTCGACGACGAACTGATCGCCGAGGGAGTCCTGGAGGCACTGTTCCGTGTGGTCAGCCCCTACGTGGGCGACCACGGGGACCTGCCCACCGAGGACGCGCTGGTGGAGACCATCGCGCGGCGGCTGGTGGTGCTGGGTCACGAGGTGCGCGACGCGCGGTGCGCGGGCCGGCCCACCGACGACCGGCTGCGGCTGGAGATCGCGAAGCTCAGCGGGCTCAGCCACGCCGAGTGGGCGCACCTGGGCCGCGATCTGTACGCGGTCAAGGGCTGGCTCATCGCCAACGAGCTGTCCTCCGCCCTCGGCGTGCGCAAGATGACCGCGGTCGCCGCGATCCTGCCGCACCTGTGGCGGGCCATCGCGGCCGGCGAGAGCCGTCTCGGGTCGGCCGTACGGCTGGAGCGGATGTGGTCGCTGCTACGGGCCACCGACCCGGACACCCTGCCCCTGGACCCGGCGGCGGGCATCGAGGCCCTGGTCGACTCCTGGCGGATCGGCCGGACGATCACCGCGGGCCCGGACCGGCTCGCCGCCATCGCGGGCCGCACGGTCCGCGCCTGGGGCGCCGGGCTGCCGATGCTCGGCGGCCTGCGGACCGACGACGTGTACGGGCTGCTGTACGAGGCCGCGGCCTGACGCTGCCCCCACCCCAAGCTTCCGCACCCGCAGGCACCCGCCGCGCGGTGCGGTCGAAAGAACACACCCTCCGATCAATCCACACGGAAACAGGAGCACACCATGCAGGACAACCTCGCGCTGGACGCCTTCCCCGCCCTTGAGCTGGGCATGCAGGAGCTCGAAGCCATGGAGGCTCCGGGCTGGTGGACGGGTATCGGTGTCGGCGCCGGTGTCGTGGTCGCCTCCGCGGCGGCCTACGGCAGCTACGTCGGCTCCGCGGCCCTCATCGCCACCTGAGAAGCCCGCACCTGAGAAGCCCCGATCAACCACTACAGCAACAGGAGCACACCATGCAGGACGTTCTGAAGCAGGAGATCCCCACCCCCGGTCTGGAGCTGGGCATGCAGGAGCTGGAGGCCATGGAGGCCCCGGGCTTCTGGTCCGGTTTCAAGCAGGGCCTGGTCATCAGCGGTGTCGCCGTGGCGAGCGCCACGCTCGCCACCTGATCGCTCCGGTAGCCGACCGGACCCCCGGTCTCCCAGGGTGACTTGGTCCCGTGGCGGTGGCGTACAGCCACCGCCGCGGGCCCCTGGCCGGATCACGAACGCCGGATCACGCACGACACGCACAGAGCTGAAGGAAGAGGGAGACACCATGCCGAAGAACCATTCCCGCAAGGGGTCGAACGGCCAGCTGGGGACGACCGCCGCGCTGCTCGCGCTGGCACTCGCCGTCGCCGGCGCGCAGTTGTCCGGGGCCGCGCAAGTGGCCGTCATGGCAGTCCTCGGCCTCGGCCTGCTCGGCTGCGTCGCCCGCCTCGGCGCCAACGCCCGCGCGGACAAGCGATGAGTGCCGCGGGTGTCGTCCGCGCCACCGGCCTGACCAAGGACTTCGGCCCGTTCACCGCCGTGCGGGACCTGAGCTTCGAGGTCCGTCCCGGCCGGGTGACGGGCCTCCTCGGCCGCAACGGCGCCGGCAAGTCGACGTCCCTGCGGATGCTGCTCGGGCTGGTCCGCCCGACGGCCGGTACCGCCACCGTCTTCGGCCACCCGTACACCGAACTCCCCGACGCCGCCCGCCGGATCGGGGTCTGCATGGACGGCATCGGCCCCACCCCGGGCGCCTCCGGCCGCCGCGACCTGCGGATCTGGGCCCGCACCCTGGGCGTGTCGAACGCCCGCGTCGACGAGGTACTGCACCGCGTCGGACTCACCGACAGCGCCGACCGTTCCGCCAAGGGCTACTCCACCGGCATGCGCCAGCGCCTGGCCCTGGCCACCGCGCTGCTCGCCGACCCCGAACTGCTGATCCTGGACGAGCCGGCCAACGGCCTCGACCCGGACGGCATCCGCTGGCTGCGCGACACCCTGCGCGCCCTGGCCGCCGAGGGCCGGACCGTCCTGGTCTCCAGCCACCTGCTGTCCGAGGTCGAGCAGACCGTGGACGACGTGGTGATCATCCAGCGCACCCTGCACTTCGCGGGCTCCCTCGCCGAGCTCACCTCCGACGGCGCCGAACGCCTGGAGGACCGCTTCTTCGCGCTGGTGGACGAGGACGCCGAGACCGGCGCCGAGACCGGCGCCGACACCAGCCCGCGCCCGCGCCCGCGCACCGAAAGGCTCACCCATGCGTAACGTCATCTCCGGCGAGTGGATGAAGGCCTGGACCGGCCGGACCTGGCTGGTGCTCGCCTCCGCCGGGATCTTCATGTCCCTCCTCACCTGCTTCGGCTACGCCTCCACGGGCGACGAGTCCATCGCCCTCGGCAGCACCACCGCCTCCGCCGTCACCGACGACATGGCGCAGGCCTGGATGATGACCTTCCTGATGTCCGCCGTGTTCGGCGGCATCCTCGTCACCCGCGAGTACCACTCCGGCGCCATCGCCCGCTCGGTCCTGCTCAGCGGCGGCCGGCTGCGGCTGCTGTCCGCCAAGGCCCTGGTCGCCACCGCCGTCGGCGTACTCAACGGCCTCCTGGCCGTCGGCCTCGCCGTCCTCTGCGCCTTCCTGCTGCCCGCCCACTTCGGCTACAGCGCCGACTGGACCGGCCACACCACCCGCATCGTGCTCGGCGTCCTGGCCGTCAACGCGCTCGCCGCCCCCTGGGGCGCGCTCCTCGGCTGGATCATCCGCAGCCAGCTCGCCACCGTCGTCACCGTCATGGCGCTCACCCTCCTCGTCGAGCCGGGCCTACAGGCACTCGCCCCGCAGGTGGCCGCGTACCTCCCCACCATCGCCATGAGGCCCGTCTACCTCGACGGCAAGCCCGAGCTGCTCTCCGTACCGCTCGCGCTCCTGGTCCTCGCCGGCTGGCTCGCCGCCGCCGGGACCGCCGCCCGCCAGCTGCTGCTCTCCCGCGACGTCATCTAAGGCGTGATCCAGACATGTCCACCAAGACGGCCCCCAAGCCGGCCGCCACCGCCGACTGGGACCCCGCGCTCCTGGAACGCCCGCGCATCGCCCCCAACGTCGAGATCCACGCGCCCCTGGAGACCGGCGCCCCCTGGGTCCTCCAGCGCGGCCACCACCAGCACTTCCGCCTCCAGCCCGACATGGCGCGCCTGGTGCGGGCGATGGACGGCTCCCTCGACCACACCGGTCTCGCCGAGGTCCTCGGACCGCCGTGGACCGCGCATCACGTCAGCACCGCCGTGCACAAGCTCGCCGAGACCAAGGTCCTCGACGACGGCAAGCCCGCCGAACGCCGAAGCCCTGGTTCCGGTTCGTCCCGCCGATGACCCTCCAGTTCACGGTGCTGCGCCCGGAGCGGCTGCTGGCCCGCCTCGCGCCGGTCGTCAACCTGCTCGCCGGTCGCACCGCGGCCGCCGTCGCCGCCCTGTTCGTCCTCGGCGGCGTCCTCGCCCTGGCCCTCCTGGCCCCCGACGTCGATGCCGCGCTCGGCCGGCCGCTCCCCTTCTCCGCCTACTTCGGCGTCCTGATCGGGGTGCTCGCCACCACCGCCGTCCACGAGGTCGGCCACGGCGCGGTCCTCACGTACTACGGCGGACGCCCCAGCCGGATGGGCGTGATGCTCTTCTACATGTCGCCCGCCTTCTTCTGCGACGTCTCCGACGGCTGGCGGCTCTCCCGCAAGGAAATGCGCGTCAAGGTCGCCCTGGCCGGCATCGCCACCCAGACCGTGATCGCCGGGGCCGCGGCCCTGACCGCTCTGTTCCTGCGCCCCTCGGACCTGCGCGACGCCGTGCTCGTCTTCGCCATCGCCACCTACACCAGCGGCATCGTCAACCTGCTGCCGTTCGTGAAGCTCGACGGCTACATCGCGCTCATGAGCCACCTCGACGTCCCGCACCTGCGCGACCGCGCCATGACCGACGCCCGCCGCTTCCTCGCCAAGATCCTCTTCGGCGGCCGCTACACCCGCGAACTGCCCGGCCGGCCCTGGGCGGTGGCCTTCGGACTGGCCTGCATGGCCTTCCCCCTCTACGTCATCGCCGGCGCCCTGACCCTGTGGTCCGACCTGCTCCAGCGGCTCGGCGCCATCGGCACCAGCACCGTCCTGATGGCCGTCTGCTACCTCGTCTACCGCCTCGGTCTCGGCTTCACCCGCCTCGTCACCGAGGGCCGCACCGCCGGGGCACCCCTGTGGCGGACGGCCGCCGCGGCCGTGCTGCTCACCGCGGCGGCCGGGGCCGCGCTGGCCTTCGTCAAGCTGCCGTACACCGTCGCCGCCGGGTACCTCGCCCAGGACCGGGGCCGCGTCGAACTGGTCCTGCCGAGCACCGCCGACCTCTCCGCGGTCCGTGAGGGCGCCACCGTCCGGCTCTACCGGGCCGGGGTGATGACCCGCGAGCAGACCGGCACCGCGACCGTCGCCGCGCTGACCCGCACCGAGACGACGGCCCCCCTGTCGGCCTTCCTGCCGGTGGCCGCCACGCCGCTGGAACTGCCCGTCGTCGGCTACCCGCTGACCATCGGCCAGGTCCCCGCCGACCGCGCCGGAGCGGCCCAGCTCGACCTCGGCAGCCTCCCGCTGGGCGAGTGGCTGTACACGAAGTACGTCACCCCGCTCTGGCGCCGGTAGGCCGCCGCCTCCCCCAAGCGGTCTCGGGCCCCTCCCCCCTCCCCCCTGCTTCCCCTGTCACGAACGGAGCGCACCATGGATCTTCGCTACCTGAACTACTGCCAGCCCGGCAATCCGTTCTACGACGTACCGGCCACCGCCGCCGCGGACGCCACCGCGTTCCCCGCGGTGACGGGCCCCCTCCCGGAGGGCTGGACCCGCACCGACAACACGCACTGGCTGCTGATGACCCCGCCGGACACGCGGCTGCCCGGCCAGGGCTGGAAGATCCATGTGTCGGCCACCCTCGACAACGCGGCCAGGATCCTCGACCTGGTCTGGGACTTCTGCGTCGCCGAGCGGGTCACCTTCAAGTTCATCCGCAGCGCCGGCATCCTCAAGCAGCGCAACAGCAAGTACGGGGAGCGGGGCAACAGCGGCAAGTTCTTCACCGTCTACCCCACCGACGAAGCGCAGCTGGAACGGATCCTCACCCGCCTCGGGGACCTCCTCGACGGCGAGCGGGGCCCGACCATCCTCAGCGACCTGCGCTGGCGCTCCGGCCCGCTGTACGTGCGCTACGGGGGCTTCGTCTCCCGCCTGGGCCGCTCCGAGACCGGCGAACTGGTGCACTGCGTCGAGGACCCCGAGGGCCGCCTGGTGCCCGACGTGCGCGGGCCCTCCTTCCGGCCCCCGTCCTGGGTGAGCCTGCCCGACTGCCTGGGCGAGGCGCTCGTCGCGCGCAACGCCGCCACCCTGCGGGACTTCCCGTTCCGGGCCACGAAGGCCCTGCACTTCTCCAACGGCGGCGGCGTCTACGAGGCGACCGACACCCGCACCGGCGGCTCCGTCCTGCTGAAGGAGGCCCGCCCGCTGGCCGGGCTCGACGAGGACGGCGCCGACGCCGTGGCCCGGCTGGAGCGCGAGCACTGGGCGCTGGAGCGGCTGTCCGGCCTGGACTGCATTCCGGCGGTCGTGGACTACCGCAAGGGCCACGAACACTGGTTCCTGGCCCGGGAGTACGTGGCGGGCAAGCCGCTCGCCCGGGAACTCCTCAGCCGCAACCCGCTCGTCAACGACGACCACACCCCCGAAGCCGCGGCTGCGTACGCCGCTTACACGGACTGGGCGCTGAAGATCCTGGACCAGGTGGAGCGGGGCGTGGAGGCCATGCACGCCAAGGGGGTCGTCTTCGGCGACCTCCACCCGAACAACATCCTGGTCCGCCCCGACGACACCGTCGCCTTCATCGACCTGGAGACCGCGACCCCGGTCGGCGACGAGTCCGCGCAGGCCATCGGCGCCCCCGGCTTCCGCGCCCCCGCCGGATACACGGGTACCGCCGTCGACCGGTACGCGCTCGCCTGCGTCGGGCTGGGCGTGTTCGTGCCGCTGACGGTCATGGCCACCTGGTCCCCGGCCAAGGTGGACCAGCTGATCGACCTGGTCACCGACCGCTTCCCGGTGCCCGACGACTTCGCCGCGCGGATCCGGCGCGACCTCGGCCCGGCCCCGTACCCCGGCCACGTCGCCGAGACGGACCCGCTCCCGCTGTGGACGGCGCCCACCCGGGCGAGCTGGCCCGCACTGCGGCGCACCCTCGCCGACGACCTGCTGGCCAGTGCCACCCCGCACCGCGAGGACCGGCTGTTCCCCGGGGACGTCGAGCAGTTCTCCCTCCCCGGCGGCGGGGCCACCTTCGGCCACGGCGCGGCCGGGGTGCTGTGGACGCTGGCCGAGCTGGGCTTCGAGCCCGCCGCCGAGCACCTGGACTGGCTGACCGACGCCGCCCGGCGCACCCCCGGCATGCGGCCCGGCTTCTACGACGGGCTGAGCGGGATCGCGTACGCTCTGGACCGGCTCGGCCGGACCGACGAGGCCCACGCCGTCCTCGACCGGGTCACCGCGGCCCCGCTGGAGGACGTGGACCACAGCCTCTTCGGGGGGCTCGCCGGGATCGGCCTGACCCAGCTGCACTTCGGGCGGACGGACGAGGCAGCCCGGATCGCCGCCCTCCTCGCCGACCAGGCGCCGGGCGGGGTCGCGGGCAAGCCGCGGCCCGGGCTGCTGCGCGGCGCGGCGGGCGGGGCGCTGCTGATGCTCCGGCTGCACGAAGCCACCGAGGACCCCAAGTACCTCCACCTCGCGGGGAAGTTGCTCCGGCACGACCTCGCGGAGGCGGGCTATTCCGAGACCGGTGACGGCTCCGGCGACGCCCCGTGGAAGGTCCCCTTCCTGGCCTTCGGGGGCGTCGGCCTGGCCCTGGTGGTGCACGAGGTGGCACGCCACCTGCCCGACCCGGAGTTCACCGGCGCACGGGACGCGCTGCGGGAGGTGGCCGCCCCGTCCTTCATGCTCAACTCCGGCCTCTTTCACGGCAGGGCGGGCGCCTTGCTGGCCCTGCGGCACCTGCACGACGAGTCCGCCGCCACCGAGGAAGCCGTGGACCGGCACCTCGACGCACTCGGCTGGCACGCGGTGCGCTGCGAAGGCCACCTGGCCTTCCTTGGCGACCACAGCCTGCGGCTGTCGGCCGACCTGGCGACGGGTACGGCCGGCGTCCTCCTCGCGGTGGAGGCGGCGCTGAGTGATCGTGGTCCCGGCCTGCCGTTCCTCGCGCCGGGCGCCCGATGACCACCCGGGAGTCCACGATGCGTACCAGCACCTACCACCTCGTCGTCGCCCCCGACGGCCGCGCCCCCGAGGGCTCGGCACCGGAGCTGGCGGCAGTGCGGCTGATCTCATTACTCCCGCCGGGCTGGCGGTACAGCCCCGAGTACCCGGACGGGACACTGTCGCTGATCCTGGAGCCGCCGCCCGGGACCACCGAAGAAGCCGCCTACGCCGTCCTGTTCCGCACCCTCGCCGACCCCATCCTGCGAGGCTGGTCCTGGACCAACCCGCCGGAGGACTAGGGCGGCCCGTCCGGGTTCTCGATGTATTTCACGCGGGCGTGTTCTTTTCGGAGTGGGCAGAGAATTCGGCGGGTGGGCGCGGGGCGCCCACCCGCTGGTCCCGGTCAAGAGGAACGCCTGTTCCTCACCGGTCGGCAACCGTGCGGTGGGCTCGACGACTGGTGCCGTCCGGTTGACCGGGAGGTCGCGGCAGTGGGTCGGGTCGCTGAAGTCCGAAGTGTCAGGCCGCTATCCGCGCGTCGTGCTCCCGGTGTCTTCACCGTACTCCGGTTCGTGGGCCGGAAGAGTGTCCGGAGTGTCCAGGGAGTCGAGCCAGCTGAGGAGGCGGGCTCCCTCTCGGGTCATGATGTCCGGGTCGCGCAGGGCGTTGGCCAGGAGAGACATGCCCTGATAGCCGGAGACGAGGGTGATGGCGAGGCCGTCCGGGTCGGGCAGGCCGAGGGCGCGGAATTGGTGCCCGGCCCAGCTCAGCAGTCGCCGGATCACCGCGCCCGCCTCCATGTCGAGGGTCCTGTCCGCGCGCTTGTCCAGTTCGACGGCCAGGGTTCCGGTGGGGCAGCCGTAGCGGGCGGCGACGTCGCGCTGGTCGACCCAGGCTTCGATCAGGGCCTTGAGGCGGTCGCGGGGGTCGGACAACTCGTCGAGCCGCCGGGTGAGTTCGTCCAGGTGCTCGCTGTGCTCGGACAGTGCGGCCCGGACCAGCTCGTCCTTGGTCTTGAAGTAGTAGTAGACGTTCCCGACGGGGACGTCGGCCACGCGCGCGATGTCGGCGAGGGTGGTGCGTTCGACGCCCTGCTCGTGGAGGACCCGGGCCGCCGCAGCCGTGAGCCGTCGGCGCTTGTCGGCTGCCCGTGCCCGGGGCGTTCCTGAGTTAGTCACCCAACCAACTATAGGCAGCCCCCCAGGCGGTCATGTTACGGTCGCCTCAAGCGAGTAAGTCAGTCAGCTTACTAACTCAGGGGGATCGAGATGATCGTCGTGACGGGTGCGACCGGCAACATCGGACGGACGCTGGTGCGGGTGCTGGCCGAGGCGGGCGAGGACGTCGTGGCCGTCTCCCGGCGTCCACATTCCGAGGTGCCTGCGACCGGGGCCCGGCACGCCCAGGCCGACGTCGGGAACGCCGCGAGCATGCGGCCGGCCCTCGAAGGTGCCGACGCGTTCTTCATCCTGCTGGGCGGTGAGCTCAACGGCCGCGGCGAGAGCCCGAATGCCCTGCTGGACGTTGCGCAGGACGCGGGGGTCAAGCGGATCGTCCTCCTCTCCTCCCAGATCAACTCCACCCGCCCCGAGGCCCTCTCCCACACCCGACTGCGCGCGTTCGAAGCCGCCGTGCGCACGTCCGGACCGGAGTTCACCATCCTGCGCCCGGGCGCTTTCGCCTCCAACGCCTTCGCCTGGGCCGAGTCGGTCCGCGCGAAGCGCACGATCTTCGCCCCGTTCCCTGATGTGGCGCTCCCCGTCGTCGACCCGGCGGACATCGCCGAGGTCGCCGCGGCCGCGTTGCGCGAGGACGGTCACGCGGGCCGTACGTACGAGCTGACAGGGCCGGAAGTGATCAGCCCGCGTCGGCAGGCCGCGGTGATTTCCGAGGCCCTCGGTGAGGACGTGACGTTCGTGGAACTGTCCCGCGAGGATGCCCATCTCCACATGGCGCAGTTCATGCCGGAGGAGGTGATCGGCGGCACCCTGGACATCCTCGGACTCCCGCTGCCGGACGAGCGCGAGATCAGCCCCGGCGTGCAGCGCGTCCTGCACCGCCCGGCCAGGCCCTTCGGCGACTGGGTCGCGCGCAACCTGCCGGCCTTCCGATAGATCCGGGCCGGTGCGCGCCGATGGTGTCAGCGCACGGTGAACGGTGCCACGTGGGTCGTGGTGTCCGCCCCGCTGATGGTGAACCGCAGGTAGTAGCTACCGGCCGTCAGTCCCCTCGTCGGGACGTTGACGATGTAGCCGGCGAGCCTGGCGTCGTACCGGAACGGGGTCGTGAACGGCACCGTGGTCGGACCGACGATCGCGCTCGGCGTCAGCGTGATGTTCGGGCGTTGACGGTGAAGGTGTGCGAGCCGAACGTCGAGGTGTCGAACGGGCTGCACACGGCGTTGCCGGCCTTGTCGTAGATCTGACCGTTGCGGTTGATCATCTCGACGATCACGTTCCCGAGCGTCCTGAAGGTCTTCAGCCGCTCAAGGACGGCCGTGGACGGCACCGCCTTCGGGGACGCGGTGCCCGGGGCCGCCTTCGGGATCACCCCCGAGGTCGTGACCGGTCCACTGGGCACCCTCGGCACCGCCCGCGCGAGCTTCGGGGCGGGCCGGAAGGGTTTCGCTTCCTGCCCGGCGCCGCGCCGCGGCTTGGGCAGGGTCCGCACGTCCACCTGGCCGTCCGGCCGTACCCGCCTCTCCCGCACCCCGACGTCCGGCTGAGAGGGGCTGCTCGCCGTGGGCGGGACGCCGGGCTGCGGCTCGGCGGTCGCCCCGGCGGCCGAAGCGGCGATGGTCAGTGTCGCGGTGAGCGCGACGACCGCCGTGCGCGACCACTCTCGCGCTGCGCGCACAACAAGCTCCAGGTCTGTGACCTGGGGCTTTGTCGTGGAGCGGATGACGGGAATCGAACCCGCGAGCGCCGGGCTCTCGGCGAGTGAAACCTACGCTGAGGCCACGGTGTCGGCCGCCTTGCGGATCAGGCCGAGGACGACCTCGGGCTGGGAGAGCATCGGGACGTGGCTGCTGTTGACCTCGACGGTGGTGGCGTCCATGCGCTGGGAGACGAAGCGTTGCAGGTCGGGGTGGACGGCGTGGTCCTGGGTGGTGAGGAGGTACCAGGTGGGCTTGGACCTCCAGGCGGGGTTGTCGGTTGTGGAGGTGAGCACCTCCGCGCGCGGGGCGCCCTGGGTCGCCCATACGAGCTGCTGGTCCTCCGGGGACAGGTCACCGCAGAAATGGGAGATGCCGTCGCGAGCGATCCAGATTCGCCCGTTCTCCTCCTGTAGGTGGGAGAACAGTTCGGGCTGGGTGAACTTGCCGATCAGTTCCTGGACGCTCTCGCCGGCCTCCGGGCTGAGCGCGGCGAGGTAGACCAGCCCGGCCACCTTCTCGTGGTTGCCTGCGGCGCTGATGACGAACCCGCCCCAGGAGTGGCCGACGAGGATCGCCGGCGCGCTGACTCGCTCCAGGGCGCGGTGGACGGCGTCGACGTCTCCTTCCAGTGAGTCCAGGGTGTTCTGGGCGGAAATCACCTCGTGGCCCTCGCGCTGCAGCGTGGGGATCAGCTTGCTGAAGCAGGAGCCGTCGGCCCACAGGCCGTGGGCGAAGACGATGCTCGGTTTCTTCGGTGTCATCCGTACATTCCTCCGCTTGGCACGATCACGTCGATCCGCACACCTGACTGACGCGCCAAGTCCACATCGGGACCCGCCGGCCTACACCCGGGGTGACCCGATCAGGTGAGCACACCGGGGCGCAAGCCGCGCCATGAGGGGCGGCCGCAGAGAGCCACTCCTCCTCGACGATGAGTCTGCGATGCCCGGTTCCCAGCGCATCGCGGAAGTCGGCGCGGTGGGGGACCGACGCGAGGAGCCGGTCCAGGGTGGGGTCGCCGACCATGGTCGCCCGGTCCGCGGCGCCGGGGCAGTGGCGTGCGAGGCGGGACACCGGCTCCTCGTGCAGCCGTCGGAGGTCCCCCTTCGGCCTCGCCGCCAGGACCAGGTCGTGCCTGACGCGCGGGCCTCGTCCCAGGACAGAAGCGCGACACCTCACCCAGTTCTCACCCGCGGGAGGAGCCCAGGCACCCGGTGGCCGCTGCCTCTGCCCGTGCGCGGCTCCTGGTCTCCTGCCGTACGACACGCCGGCGCCGGGACGGCATGCCCGCTGTCGGGTTGGCGACGCCCCAGGCAGCGCCCTTGCAGATCAGTTCCTTGTAGAGGGCGGCCACGCGGCCCGTCAGGGCGCGGTCGACCGCCCGGTCGTCGGCGGTGACGAACTGGATCAGGCCCTCCTTGCGGCCGAGGGAGACGCACTGCTGGAAGTAACGGATGGAGACGCGGGGGACCTTGGTGTCGGCGAGACGCGCGGCGATGGCGTCGGCGGCCTGCCAGGCCATGGGGACGCCCGAGGCGCAGGACATGCGCAGGGGCTTGCCGCCCGGGCCGATCGCCATCGCCGCGTCGCCCACGGCGTACACGTCCGGGTGGGAGACCGAGCGCATCGTGGTGTCGACCACGATCTGGCCGCGGTCGGTGAGCTCCAGGGCGGTGGCCCGGGCGATCGGGTGGACGGCGAAGCCGGTGGTCCAGACCGTGACCTCGGCGGGGATGGTCCGGCCGTCGGCGGTCGTCACGCCGTCCGCCTCCACGGCGTTGACCGCGGTGTGTTCGTGGACCGTGATGCCGAGCCCGTCCACCACCTTCCGCAGGTGGGCGCGGCCCTTCTTCGAGAGCCAGTCGCCGAGGGCGCCGTGGGCGGCCAGGGCGACGTCGAGGTCCGGGCGGGTCTCGGCGATCTCGGTCGCGGCCTCCACGCCGGTCAGGCCGCCGCCGACCACGACGACGGGCCGGCCGGCGTCCAGGACGGCCAGGCGATCGCGGAGGCGGAGGGCGCCGGGGCGGCTGGAGATCTCGTGGGCGTGTTCGGCGGTGCCGGGGACGCCCCCGTCGTTCCAGCCGCTGCCGAGGGCGTAGACCAGAGTGTCGTACCCCAGTTCCTCCTGCTCGGGGCCGTTCGCGGCGGTGACCGCCACCCTCTTGCGGTCCACGTCCACGGCGGTGACCTTCGCGAGCTTCAGTGCCACGCCCGTACCCGCGAACATCTCGCCGAACGGCCGGGGCCTGAGGTCTTGGCCGGCCGCGAGCTGGTGCAGCCGTACGCGCTCGACGAAGTCGGGCTCGGGGTTGACGAGGGTGATGGTGACGTCCTCGTGGTGCAGTCGCTTGGCGAGGCGGCCGGCGACGACGGCTCCGGTGTAGCCGGCTCCGAGAACGACGATGCGGTGCTGCATGTCCGTGCTCCTGTCTGCGAGGGTTCCGCCGTTGTCTCTGCGCGGTTTCGCCACTTGAACCGGACAGCCCGGCGTTTCCTGACAGGGTTGGGGTGTGAAGCACGTCACATCGGGTCAGAGGGTGTGGAGCGGGGAACCGTGGTCCGCGGAGGCCCACTGCTCGGTCGCGCGGACGAGCTTGTCGGGGTTGACCTGGCTGCGGAGCGCGGCGATGCCCTCCGCGGTGACCTCCAGGCACGTGATCCCGACGACCCGGCCGTCCACGACCGCCACGATGGCGGGCCCGCTGTTGGCGGTCGTGGCGTAGATCTGGGGCACGCCGCCGACATGGGCCCGCTTGGCCTTGCTGGGCTTGAACAGGCCGCGCAGGAACGTGGCGACGGCGAGTGCGCCCTCGAACGCCTTTGCGCGGGCCGGGACCTTCCCGCCGCCGTCGCCGACCGAGACGGCGTCCTGGGTGAGCAGGCGTACGAGGGGTTCGGTACGGCCACTGGTCGCCGCGGCCAGGAACTCCTCGACGATCCTCCGGGCGGCGACCTCGTCGATCTCGGTGCGTGCCTTGCCGTCCGCGATGTGCTTCTTGGCCCGGTGGTAGATCTGCTGGCTGGCGGCCTCGGTGATCTCCAGGATCTCGGCGATCTCCCGGTGCGGGTAGTCGAAGGCCTCGCGCAGCACGTACACCGCCCGTTCGCCCGGCGACAGGCGCTCCAGCAGGACGAGGACGGCGTACGACACCGACTCGCGCTGCTCGGCGGTGTCGGCCGGGCCGAGCATCGGGTCCCCGGCGAGCAGCGGCTCGGGCAGCCACCTCCCCACGTACGTCTCGCGCCGGGCGCGTGCCGAAGTGAGCGTATTGAGGCACCAGTTGGTGAGGACCTTCGTCAGCCAGGCCTCAGGCACCTCGATCCGCTCGACGTCGGCTGCCTGCCAGCGCAGGAACGTCTCCTGCACGGCATCCTCCGCCTCACTCGCCGAGCCGAGCAGCCGGTAGGCAATCGCCTCCAGCCGGGGCCTGGCGGTCTCGAACCGGTCCACGTCACTCATGATCAGGGCCATGCTCGCGATCCTAGGCGCCCCAGGGAAACGGCGGGGAGTCAGTGCTCTCCGGTGAGCGAGGAGTGCGCGACGAAGACGTCTGGAGAGGTCCGCTGTCGGAGGCGTCCGCGAGGGTGCGCCGCAGGTGCGAGCGGCGTCGGCTCAAGCCATCGGGGCTGGTTCCAACGCCCTGACGAGCCCGGCTTCTTGGTCTGAGAGACGGAGGAGGGTCCGGTGGTCATCGAGCGCGTCGACCCGAACGCGGTTCACCCTGATTCGACAACCGGACTGACATGGGCGGAGCAACTAGGTGAGCCAGTTCCTCCGACTGGACTCCAGGAGAGGCCGGAGCACGTGCGCAACGGGAAATGTGAGAAGAAATGACCGCGATCGAACGCCTATGGGAAGACTTTGAGCTTCCCGTCAAGGATGCACTCCACTACGCCGACGGGCACTCTTACGATGTCGCCCTCGACCCCGCCGCACCGAGGGGTTTCACGGTGCTCGCCCCCTTCGACCTCAATGAGATGCTGGAAAGCGATCCGTCTTGGGTGTCTTCGGTCGATGGGCTTGCCGCTGTAGACCTGGGAGAGAAGGGGCTGCTGTGGGGCGGCGAGGGTTCGTACGGGTCGGAGGGGTTCATCGCACGTTTGACTGTTGACCGTGCTCTCATCTGGGCGATGTTCTTCATGGAATCCAATCCATTTGATCGGATTCAGTTGTCCGAAAACGTCGCTACCTTTAGCTCGACCGCCGGGTTCGAGATTGCCGTCGACATCGACGATCCGCGAACTCCAATCTCTGGACCCGCATCGAACCGAACGGCGTAGGCATTTCCCCGGCCGCAGGAGAGCGCGGCGGACGGTGGCGGGCCGGCCGTCAACAGGGCCGGCCCTACCTGGCCTACTTCGCGAGGGCCTGGAACCGGCTCCTCGATGAGGCGGCGGGTCACGGACGGACGTCCGGGGCTGCGGCGGCCGATCCGCGCCGCCAGTACGGCGAGGGCCGGCCACAGCTATGTCGACACCTGGCTGCCCTGATCGACGACGGCGGGCGAACCGTGCTTTCGCCCTTGGAACTGACTGCATAGGAGCCTCAACGGGTCGACCCCATTCCCGTTTTGGGGGGAGAGGCTCTGACCATGAGCAGCAGAAGTGGGTCGCCGGGGGACCTCCTTCTGGCTGTGTTGCCGTAGAAATGCGGCCCAGGCTCGTCTACTGGTAGCGGTCGGAGGCGAGCATCCAGGCCAGGTGGGTGCCGGGCATGTCACGGATGATCCGTACGACGTGCTGCAGGCGGTGCGGGGGTGGGCCCGCCTGCCGGTGGCCGGTGGCTGGAGGCCGCGCACAGCTCAGCCCAGGCTGGGGTGGCGGCCACAGGGGGCGTGCTTCCGGTGTTGCTCGCCGCCCAGGGTGTGGTGAGGGGGGAGCGAGCGCTGCGGCGCAGGCGGGGGCGGACTACGTCGCTCTCGGGCGTGCGGAGATCTACGTACATCCGGACAGGGTGGACAAGCTGGAAGCCGAGTTCGGCATGGTCCGCGATGAAGAGCGGGGCAATGTCTCGCTCCGAATTCCCCCAGCGGAGATGTGGTCGTTCCTGACCTCAAGGTCTGAAACGTGTGGGCAGGGCCACGACGCCCCGGCCTCGGTAGTGGCGGCCGACCTTCTGGACCTCCACGAGGGCCGAGCCGACGCTGCCGCAGCTGGATTGCTCGAGTCTCTACTGGCTCGCTACGCACAGCCTCGGAGGGCGTGATCACGGTGGCTGAAGTGCCCGAAGCGCAACTGGAGTCGGACCTGTTCACCGGTCCACTGGTGGAGCTGTGGAGCGTGCTGTTCGACCTGTCACGACGCCGCCCGGCCGCACACTGGAGGTGCCAGGGGGTCGGCAGGCTGCGCAGAGGACCGAGGCTGTGAGTGTGCAACTGGGGCCGCGGACCGGCCGGATCCGTCGCCCCAGCCTGTTGGGGGCGATCGTGGCGAAGGCTGCAGCGGTGAGCATCAAGACTGCTTCACCGGAGCGGCACTACCGCGATCTGGCGTTCTTGCTCTCGTTGCCCGCCAATCCGCTGCAACTCAGGGCTGAGCTCGACAAGGGTGACCGTAAGAAGCTCGCGTTGGCGAAGGCTCTGCACGATCCACAGCATGCCGCTTGGCGCCAACTGGCCGACGATGGTGCTCGGGCGGACGGCCAGGCCATGTACGCGTTCTTGTCTCCGTCCGCAATGACGTGAGGACGTCCGAAGGTCCGTTGACCTGGTCGCCGTCCAGGTGGTGCGCAAGTGGTGCGTTACCCCTGAGTAGGTCTAGAACCCCGGTACTTGAGCGTACGCGGGGCGTTTGACCTGCGGAAATGCCTGCTTCCCAGCCCTGTACGGCAGTCTAGTTCGCCCCCTTGATGACCGCTGTTCGCCGCCCCTACTGGCACGTTGTGGCACGACCTTTGGTTGGAAACTGTAGAAGGCGGGCTGCTGGGTTTCCCTGCGTTGTCAGTGCCTACTGTCAGTATTCCTCCCCTTGCCTCGATGGAGCAGGAGGAAGACGGTGGCGGGACTTCTGAACACCTTGGTACAGAGACGACGTTCGGGTCGGGCGTACCTGTCAGCGGCGGTGCCGACGCAGAGAGGTGAGGCCAGGACGGTCGGCGTGGATGCGGGTCCCCCCGACGGCGGTGGCGGACCGGCGAGCGGAACGCTCACCGCTGCCACCCAGCGCGTCCGGCTGATCGTAGAGGGGTCGGACGACCCGGATGAGACGGAGCGCGCCGTTGAGGCACTCGGGTCCCAGCAGGGCTGGAAGGTGCGGCCCGCGCAGTCGTTCGACAGGGTGAGGGTGGCAGACGGGCGTGTCGCTCTAGTGGTGGACGCCCTCGCGTACGGTCAGCGGAGGACGGCGGTTGACGCGGTTCGCGAACAGGTGGTCCGCCTGCTCAAAAAACCTCCGGTCGAGTTCCGGATTCGAGAGGCCAGGCTCGTCCGGCACGAGGAAGAGCCATGCACCACCCTGGTGCGGGTGGTGCGTCGGACGCCGCCGGGCGCTGGAAGGCTTCGCCGCTGGCTTGGACGTCATTTGGAAGCTCTGGGTGGAGCCGACACGGGCCATGTGCTGACCGTTCCGCTCGTCCACGGGGAGGACGGCGAGCACCTGAAGGCCAGGGTGAAGGAGCAGTGGGCGGACCTCACGCAGGGGGCCGCAGCGTTCGACGACGAACTCCACGACCTCCGGCTGTCTGTCGGCCCCAGATCGAGGTCGCAGACAGAAGAACCATCGTCACCGAGCACCGGCCTTCGGCGCTTCCGGCCGGCGGCGTTGTCACTCCTTGCCGTACCTCTTTTGCTGGTGTGCGCCTGGACGCTCGCTTCGATCTCCTCGCCATGGCGATTCCTGGCGCTGCTGGCGCCCCTCGTGTCTTTCGGGCCGGTGGGCTACTGGATCACTTCGAACGAGCCGCGGCCCCGGCTGCTGCGCCTCGCCTCGGGTGCGCTTGTCGTGGGCGGCTTCACCTGGGTGTCGTACCAGTGGCTGGTGAACAGCCCTGGCGGGCTCGCGGCACAGGTCTGGGGGGTGGTCCAGGCACTGCTGCTGATGGCGACTGCCGTTGGCTGTTGGCACGCCTTCTCCCGCTCGTGGCTTAGCCGCAATCTGCTGCTGCTTCTGCCCGCGCTCATCGCGCCGCTTCCGTTCGTTCTTCCCTGGGTCGGTTCGTTTCTCCACACCGCCTATGTCGAAGAGGTGCTGGGAATCCCCGAGCCTGCGGTGCACGTCGCCTTCTACTGGCGCTATTTCGTGGCGCTCAAGCCGGTGGTGCTGACCGTTGCGATCACGCTGTTCTACGTGTCCCTCTACGGATGGGCCAAGTACTTCAACCTGCATGTCTCGCAGAGCGCCATGGTGAACGTGGTGTTCCCCTTTCTCGTTCTGCTCGCCGTCCTCGGGGTGGCGGAGCTGACCTTGAAGGAGGTTCAGGCCGCTGCGGAGCGTACGTACTCGGCTGCCGTCAGGGGCGAGCAGCCGCCGGGTTACTTCGGCATCAACGGGCGGCTGGTATGCGTGCGACCGGTCGAGCCGGGCAAACCGATTTCCGTCCATCCGGGCCCGCCTCCGATGAGCCGGCCGGTCCTGGTCTTTCCTCGGGAAGGAACTGAGCTGTGGGTGTGGGACCCCTCCCCCGAGCGGGGGCGCTTCTCTGCCGAGCACGCCGTCCGCATGCGGGCCGAAGACGTCTCCCTCTATCCGGCGACTGGCCTCTCGTGCCCGTGACCGAGGTTCCATGGTGCGACTCTTCGCCGTCCTGATCTCGGCCAGGGAAACAAGGGGCGGCGCGAGAGGCGTTGAGGGGTCTAGAAATGACGAAACCCCAGGTCTCTGATCTGGGGCTTCTCAGCGGATGACGGGAATCGAACCCGCGCCATAAGCTTGGGAAGCGATGGTGCCTTTCTGGCCCCTCTGGCTCTGACCTGCGGGGATGCGCTGTGCGGAAGGGACTGTCTCGGTCGGATCACACCCTGTTGGCCGAGGTTGACCGCCCTTATGGGCACGCCAAGGGCAGGGAGCCGCAGAGCGGGCGAGGCACGGCTCGCTGCTGTCGCTTCCATGTGCTGGTGCCGCTCCTCGCCTTGACGATGCGGGGTCGCCTCGTCGCGCATCGTCCGGACAGCCCCAGGAGCTCGTGCAGGACGAAGCGAGGTCCCTCCGCCATGGCGGGGCCGCAGGCCGTTGAGTGCCTGCGGCCCCGCTCGGGCGGTGGGGTCAGGACGGGTCGCCGTACTGGAGGCCGCGCCCGTTGGTGCCGACATAGACGCGCCCGTAGGTGTCGGGGTCGCCGGAGATGACGCCGACGCCGCCGATGCTGCCCCACTGGTGGGCGTCGTCGTTGACGCGGAGCCAGGTGGCGCCCTTGTCGGTGGAGCGGAAGACTCCGGTGACGTCCTTGACGGTACCGATCAGGTACAGGGCCTGGTAGGCGCCGCCCGGCGCGGCCTTGCCGAAGCCGAGGGTGGAGGCGGACCCCACCGTTCCGAGCGTGGTGAAGGTGCGGCCGCCGTCGGTGGAGTGCAGCAGCCCCTTGGCGCCGTCGGCGATCCACAGGTCCCCGGCGATGCCCGGGACGGCCGCGAGCCGGCCGGCGGGCAGGTTGGTGGCACGGGCCGTGAAGGTCGCGCCGCCGTCGGTGCTGGCGTAGAGCGTGCCGCCGACCAGTGAGTAGAAGGACTTGGCCGAGGAGCGGTCGGCGACGACCACGGCGCCGGTGACCAGGCCGCTGACCTTCGACCAGCTCGCCCCCTTGTCGGTCGAGCGATACGGGGCCTGACCGGCCTCGGTCCAGACGATGGCGGAGCCGTCCGCCGCGAGCGCGACACGGCCGCTGTCGGCGCTGCCCACCGGCTCTGCCGTGAAGCCGCTCCAGCTGCTGCCGCCGTCGGTGGAGTAGGCACCGTCCTTCGCGCCGCCACGGCCTACGCGGACCATCACTGAGGGGTTGGACTGGGCGAAATCGATGTCGGTGCTGGTGATCATCATCGGGTTCTCCAGCCGCCCGGCGGGCACCGCGGTCAGGGAGTCGTGGCGGAAACCGCCCAGGTCGCCCATGGCGGTGATGGCGGTGGCGCCGCCGGGCGGGGCGATCACGTCCATCAGCGCGGTCTCCTCCAGCCCGCGGGCCCCCGCGGTCCAGTGGCTGGTGCCGCCGTTGTCGGTGGCGGTGGCGTCCTTGCTGCGCCAGATGCCGCTGCCGGTGCCGTACAGCGCGTGCCCGGAGTTGAAGGGATCGATGGCCAGGGCGGTCATCCAGTGCCCGGTTCCGGTACCGACGTAAGGAGCGGCGGAGGCGTTCCGCGCCGACTTCGCGGCCTGCGCCTTCCAGGTCGTGCCGCCGTCGGTGGTCCGGTAGAGCTCGTCTTCGGGCCACCAGCGGTCGAGGGTGGTGACCATCACCGTGGACGGCTTCTGCGGGTCGACGGCCAGACCGGAGAACCCGTAGCTGCCGCTGGACGGGGAGACGTTCTTCCACGCCCCGCCCGCCGGTGTGTACTTCCACACCGAACCCGCCGTCGCGCCGCTGGGTCCGACGGTGTTGGCGTACGTCAGGTACAGCGAGCCGTCACCGGAGAGCACGCCGTGCTGCGGCATCTGGCCGGTGGGCTGCCCGGAGACGGCCTGCCAGGTGCTGCCGCCGTCGGTGGAGCGGTACAGGGAGGCGGACTTGTCGGCGACGCCGACATAGACCGTCTTGCTTCCGGCCGGGCCGTACGTCACGAAGGAGATGCCCGCGCCGCTGCTCGCCCCGTCCTTGACGGGGAACGAGGAGACCTGACTCCATGTCACGCCGTGGTCGGTGCTGCGCCACAGGCCGTTCTTGCGGGTGCCCAGCAGCAGGGTGCCGTGGTCCGCGGGGTTGATCGCCAGCCGTTCGCCCGCCCCGCGGCCGTCCTCGTTGGCGCCCAGCTTGAAGGGCAGGTCGGTGCGCTGGAAGGTGCGGCCCCGGTCCGTGGAGCGCAGGATCGCGCCGTTGCCCGCCCAGTTGTTGGTGTAGGTGCCCGTCGCGAGGTAGAGCCGCGCGGGGTCGACGGGGTCGGTGGCCAGCGAATCGATGCCCAGAAGGTTCCAGTCCTTCTCGCCGAGCCAGTCCGTCAGCGGGATCCACTGCTCGGCCGCGGCGTCCCAACGGTAAGCGCCGCCCATGTCGGTGCGCGCGTACAGCAGGCCCTTCTCCCGCGGGTTGAACACCAGCCCGGTGACGTAACCGCCGCCCACCACCTGGGCGTTGTTCCACACGTACGGTCCGGCCGCGACCGTCTGAGCCCCGCCGGTCCCGGCCGCCTGGGTCTCGGCCGTTTTCACCAGCTTCCACTGCTGGTTGGTGCCGCCCTTGCCGGGATACTGGATGACTCCCGCGGCGTCGGCCTTGGAGCCTCCGGAGACGTCCAGGACCTGGCCGCTCCTGCGGGAGGTGAAGGTGACGGCGTCGGAACCGCTCACACCGTCGATCCGCCACTCCTGGGAGGTGGAGGAGCTGTCGGTCTGCTGCTCGGCGGCGGCCGCCTGGGCAGTCGAATTGCCAGCTATACCCAGCACTTTGCCGCTGTTGCGGTTCACCAGCTCGTAGTAGCCGTCCCCGGTGGGCCTCAGCTTCCACTGCTGGTTGGCGGTGTTCTGGTCGGTCCACTGCTGGATGCGGGTGCCGTCGGCGGTGGAGAAGGCGTTGACGTCCAGAGCCTTGCCGCTGCGTACGGAAAGCAGCCGGTAGTAGGCATTGCCGTCGACCGTCGCGGCCTGCGAGTCCTCCTGCACGAACAGGAGATACGGCACGACGAGGGCGGGCGCGCCGAGCAGCAGACCGGTCGCGGTCCAGCGACGGCGGTGACGCCCGCGGCGCCCGCCGTTCGTGGGGTTCTTCATGGGGAGGTGCTCTCCTTGCATGCCGTTCACCAGAGGAAAGGTGGATCCGGCTGCCGAAGGGCCGGATCCGACTCCTTGTGGTCACAGGCCCCGCAAAGGGTTGCCTTGAGCCGGGAACTTTTTCGGGTCACCTCGTGGCCCAAGGCGCAGGCTTCGGCCGCATACCCTTGCCGACGCCAACTTCACCGCGCTGGGCGTTGATGTCGGACACCTACGCCCATCTGACCGCGTTCCACGAAGGCGACCAGGCGTTCGCCCATCTCCACCCCACCACCGAGGTCACCGGCAACAACGGCGGGCCGGACCTCACCTTCCACGCCGAACTGCCCACCGCGGGCAACTGGCGGCTGTTCCTGCAGTTCCAGACCGGAGGAAAGCTCCACACCGCTGCGATGACCCTGCGCGTCGGCTGAACCCGTGCGGGCGCCGGCCTCCACAGCGGCGCCCGCACCCCCGCCAGCGGAGGCGCGGACGCGAGTTTGTTGACCATCTGCTCGTTCTCCGCCGCCGAACTCGAAGACGACCGCGACGGTGCGGCCCAGGCTGTGGACGCCGCGCAGACACATTCACAGCTGGTGCTATCTTCCTCCCCGTCCCGGGTGGAAGGCCCTGTTGGCCTTCCCGCTACCAAGCCCTCCTACGGTCGTGAAACGTGATGTCAGGCAAGGTCCGTCGCGACCGCCACTCGGGAGCGTTGCTGCGGGCAACGCTCCTCGCGGTGGTGCTTGCCCTCTTCGCGATGCACGTCCTGGCCTCACATCAGCCAGACCACAGCGGGCACGCTGCCGCGTTCCCGCTCGTCGACGCGGGACACAAGGCTCAGCACGCTCATTCGGACGTCGCCCCCGGGGATGTCACCACCAGAACACTGGGCAGCCCGGACGGTGAATCCCCCTGCGACCACGGCGGAGTCGGAGAGAGCTGTCTGGCGCTGCTGTGCATCGTCGCTGCCCTGTTCACGTTCGCCATCAGGCGCGGGCTCTCCAACCGCGTCCTCCAGCGTTGGGCAGCACGCGCGCGCTCCTGGATCAGCCGCACCGGCGACCCGCCGTGCCTGCACCGACTTTCGATCCTGCGCTGCTGAGAGCTGCATCAGCGTGGCGCCGCACCACTGGTGCCGGCGCGGCTTCTGCCTGCTCTCACCCATCAAGATCCGAAAGGCCTTACCCGCATGACCACCGTTCTCGAGCCCGAGCGCCACCAGACTCCTGCCTCGAAACATCGCCGCCCGGCCTTCGACAAGAAGTCACTCCCGGCTCGCTACAGCGGGCAGATGCTCTACTTCCTGGGCGCCGCCCTCATCGCCGGCGCCGTCGTCCACTACCCGATCAATCCGTCGCTGTACGCGATCATCTGCGTCGTCGGCGCCTTCGTGTTCCTCCTCGGCACCATCGTCAACGAGTTCGTGCTGGCCGAGGAGCGTCCGGCGCTGAGCCAGGCAGTCTCGCTGGTCATGTTCTCCCTGCTGCTGTCCTTCGGAGTCGGCCTGGTCGGCGGCGGCATCCAGCACTTCGAGCAGTTCCCCGAGCGCAGCGCCTGGATGACCCCCATCGGCCTGCTCATGTCGTACGTCGCGTTCGTCGCCAAGGACTCCAAGGGCCGCTGGCGGCACCTCGTCACCCCGTTCGCGGGCGGCGTCGTCGTCCTCGCGGCCCTCGCCTGGCTGGGCATGACCGCCCTCGCCGGCACCATCGGCTCCGACGGCCACAGTCACGACCACGGCTCCACGACCGGAACCCCAGCAAAGCCGGACCAGGCTCCCGTTAAGCAGGATCCCCCGGCCAAGGCACCCGCCGAGCCGGCGGAGGATGGCCATACGTCCCATAGCCACTGACCTCGGTCCGGCACGTCGTAGCCGTTCTCGCGGGCCCACGCGTGGATCACGCTGGGCCCGCGGTTCGCTCATGGCGCTTGCATTTGCCGTCACTCAGGACGCTGGACGCTCCGCGCGGCTACGCGCAGGGCGCGGCGAGGCCCGAGAGGTCTAGACAATGAAGAAGGCCCAGGTCGTTGACCTGGGCCTTCTTTCAAGAGCGGATGACGGGAATCGAACCCGCGCTATAAGCTTGGGAATCTATGCGCGGAACGTTCTCGCATGGCTCCTGACCTGCGAAAATCGGCCCTGCTGGGCTTCTATCGGGGCCTATCCGTGCTCCGGTTCTGACCGCTGTTGACCGCCCCTAAGGGCACGGTTGGGGCACGCCCCTCATGTTGGTGCCTCAGGAGGAGTGTGAGTCGCCCGGAACGCCTGCGAATTGCGCCGCCGGTAGGGCCGCTGTCGCCTGGAATTGCTCCCGCAAGCGGACCCCAAGCGGAGCTGCTCGACGGAGGTGACGCACGGGACGCAGGCCCGGACCCAGCCGGGCCCGTACCCGCGATCAGCCGGGCGCGGCCGCGTGTCAGGGGTGCTTGTGGGGCCAGGTCCGGTCGACGGGCCTGAGTGGTGAAGGCGAGGGAGGACCCGAGCCAGACCTGTGGTGCGTCACCGAATTCATGGCGCCGGGTCAGCTCTGTCCGTTCTCGGTCCACGGACGGAGTTTCTCCGGGTTGCGGACCGCCCAGATGCGAGTGATGCGGCCGCCGGTGAGGCTGAATGCCGCCACGGTGACGGTGACGCCGGCGTGCTGGGCGACCAGGCCGGGCTGGCCGTTGACCGTCCGCTCGAGGAGCGTCAGCCCAGGGGCTTTGTCGGCGATGTGGATCAGGTACTGGGCGATGCGCTCGCTGCCCTCGACCGGGCGCAGGACGGTGCCGACCATGCCGCCGCCGTCGGCGGTCATCGTGGCGCCGGGGTCGAGGAGGTCGATGAGGGCCTTGATGTCCTTGGCCTCCCACGCCTCCTTGAAATCCCGCACCAGACCGGCCTGCCCGGCCGTCGCAGCCGCCGGAGCCTGCGCGGCGCCGATACGCCGACGGGCCGAGGACGCCAGCTGCCGGCAGGCCGCGGGCGTCCGGCCGACGATCTCGGCGACTTCGGCGAAGGGATACCGGAAGACGTCGTGCAGGATGAACGCCACGCGTTCGGCCGGCGTCATCGACTCCAGCACGACGAGGAAGGCCATGTTCACCGACTCGTCCAGGGTGACCCGGTCGGCGGGGTCGGCCGGCTCGGTCCTGCCGCCGCTCGCCGGTCCGCTGAACCACTCCGTACGGTCGGGCAGCGGCTCGGGTATCCATGCGCCGACGTAGCGCTCGCGCCGGGCCCGCGCCGAGCCGAGCATGTCCAGGCAGATGCGGCTGGCCACCGTCGTCAGCCAGGCACCGGGAGACTCGATGGCCTCCTGCCGTTGGCGCGACATCGCGTACCAGCGGGTGTAGGTCTCCTGCACGGCGTCCTCGGCCTCGGCCAGCGAACCGAGCAGCCGGTAGGCGAGATTGATCAGCTGGCGCCGCTCGTCGACGACAGCGCTCAGGCCCGGCTCGGACCGTTCGTGCCCTGGCTCGGATGGGGTGCTCATGGTTGCGACCGCTCCTTGGTTCTTCTCGTCCGATTCCGCTCTCGACACTTCGACGAAACACCGCACCGGAGTGTGAGGTCGGCGCTTCGCCTCACATTTCGAGGAGCTGCGTCGTCGGACCACCGAGACACTACTGATCCACCGCCGCGAGGCAGAAGAGGGGACCGGGTCATGGCCACACAGACGACGGCAGTACAGGGCAGAGTCACGTTCCCGCAGGTCGCGATAGCCATGCAGACGTTGGCCCTCTTCTTCCAGGCGGTCACCGCCGGAATGCTGCTGTCCTCGCCCCACGGCTACGTACTGCACGACGCCGGATCGAAGGTGATGTACGGCGCGTCGATGCTGTACGTGCTCGCCGCGATCCTGGCGTGGCGGCCGGGCGGCGGGTCACCCCGCCCCATCCTGTACGCGTCCGGCTTCCTCGTGCTCGCTTCGGTGCAGGTGGTGCTGGGCATCGCGCACATGCCGTCGCTCCATGTCCCCCTGGGCATCCTGATGTTCGGCCTGAGCGTGCTGGCGCTGGGCCAGGTGCTGTCCACCCGCTTGTCGGAGCGCACCGGCACCCGGTCGTAGCCGCCGCGCGATGCAGGCCTGCTCGGCAGAAGGCCGCCGAGCAGGCCCAGCAGGGGCCAAGTGGTGGCAAGTGGTCCGGGACTCGTGAGCAGGTCTAGACAACGAAGAAGGCCCAGGTCACAGACCTGGGCGTTCGTTCAAGAGCGGATGACGGGAATCGAACCCGCGCTATAAGCTTGGGAATCACCCGGCACTTGAGGGTTCGCGTAGCCACTGACCTGGGGAATCGTTCTGTGACGGCGTCATGTGTGCGCCCCTTGGGAAACCGCTGTTGACCGCTCGATACCGGTCCGACTGGCACGTTGTGGCACGGCCTCCAGTAGAAGCACCAGAGCGGATGGCACCCGTGGTTCAGGCGCTGCGGTGATGCCGGATCAGGCCCAAAAGGCTTCGGTGACAACGATCTGTGGTTCGGCGTGGCGGCGTATGAAGGTGTAGATGAGCCAGCCGCGTCCGCCGGCCAGGTCCACGATGTGGGGGCCGCCGGGATTGGTGGAGGCGAGCGGCCGGACGGTCATCCAATGCGGAAGCGCGGCATCGGCGTCGATTCCCCGGAAATACGGGTCCTCGGCCGTGACCAGCTCCGCGCGGGCACTCATGATCAGGTCGCTGCCTTCGGCGGGCATGTTCTGGAAGGCATGCTGTGCCTGCTTCGTCCAGTCCATCTGCCAGGGTGGCCGGGGTGGTTCGTCGTTCACTCGCCGGGCTCCCTCTCGCCGGCTTCGTGCCGAAGACGGCTGTATTCCTCCAGGAGCCGCAAGGACTCACCGGGGTCTTCGGACTTGGCGGCGCGAGCTTCGAGATCGCGCATATGGGAGTCGAGGACGGGATCTCGCGCTATGGCGTACTGGGTCCACCACAGGCGCATGAAGGCAGGCACCGGGGTGACGCTGAAGGCGTTGCCGATGACGCGCTTCCAGTGGGCTTCGAAGTCTGGGAGGAGGTGCGGAGCGTGCTCTTGGATTGCCAACCGGAGCGCCTGGGGGGTTCGTTCGGGCATGGGCGGCAACCGCCGGGGTTCCCCCTCGTACTGCTCAAAGTGGAGTGCATGGGCGGGCATGGTTCGGGCTCCTTGGAGTGGAGGGTCAGGCCGCGTCCTGCTGGGCCTCGTGTGGCCGCTGCCGACCGGTCATTTGCTCGAACCATTCGGTAGGCACCAGGTAGGCGACGGTCTTCCCTTTGCGGGTGATGGCCGCGGCCTCACCGGCGATCCGGGTCCGGTCAAGGATCTCTCCCATCCCCTTGCGAAGGTCGATGGTTGTATACGTCTTCGTCTCCATGGCCTCCAGCGTAAGGTAACTCTCATAGTTGTCATAGGTGACGTGAGCCGGGAAGTGGCACGGAAGTGGCGCGCGGCACCTGGAAGGGGCTAGACAACAAACAAGCCCCAGGTCTGTGACCTGCGGCTTTGTCATTGAGCGGATGACGGGAATCCAACCCGCGCTATTAGCTTGGGAATCTGTGACGCGCGGGTGGGCCGCATGGCTTCTGACCTGCTGTTTTCCGTCCGGACGGCCCCCGTCCGGACAGCTTCTGTGCGCCGATTTTGACCGCTGTTTACTGCCCTTAAGGGCACGACTGGGGCACGCGCCTGCCGTGAGAGCTCATGCTGCCGGGCGAGGGTGTCGGTGACCAGGCGCGGCGCCACCAAGGACCCGGGGTTTCCCGCGAGGCCTGGCGTAGCCCCGACAGGGCTGCGCCCGCGGGATGGCCTCCGGCGTGCGGGCCTCGCCGATCGCGACGCCGGCTCGGGCGGTGGCCGTTCGCTCAGGGTGGCCGTGGTCCCGACTTGCTTTTAATTGACAGTTGCCCATTAATGGGATCGGGGGTGACCGACCGAGGACCCGTAATCGACGTGCACGCCGCATGTCGCCTGACAGTGAGGCGCAGACCATGCCCCGTACCGGACCGTGCCGCATGGCGGACAAGCCCGCCGATTACCAGCGCCTCGGCCTGGCCAAGGGCGATATCGCCCAGTGGGAGGACGGCTTCTCCGCCCCGGGCGGCCCTGGCACCTTCGAGTGGTGGTACTCCGACTACGTCCTCGACGACGGCTCCACCCTGGTGATCAACTTCATGGCCAAGGACTTCCGCAGCGCCAAGGGCGTCAACCAGCCCGCGGCACCGGTCGTCACCTTCGAACTCAACCGGCCAGACGGCACCCGCATCGAGCACACCTCGAAGCCGCACCCCGACGACTTCTCCTTCGCCACCGACCGGTGCGACCTGCGGATCGGGAAGAACACCTTCGCCGGCGACCTGCACACCTACCGCATTCACGTGGACCTCGACGGCATCACCGCCGATGTCACCCTGACCGGGCAGGTCCCCGCCTGGCGTCCCGAGACCGGGCACATCCTCTTCGGCGACGGGGACAAGCAGAAGTACTTCGCCTGGCTACCGTCCGTACCGCAGGGCACGGTGGAGGCGACGCTGACCCTCGACGGCGTCACCGAGACCCGGACCGGCACCGGCTACCACGACCACAACTGGGGCGACGCCGACATGGCCCGCCTCATGCACCACTGGTACTGGATGCGCGCAGAAGCAGGCCCGTACACGGTGATCGCCTCGTACATCACCGCGGCAAAGAAGTTCGACTCCGCCGAGGTCCCGATCTTCGTACTCGCCAAGAACGGCAAGATTCTCGCCGACGAGGGCTCACTGGTCCGCTTCACCAAGAGTGACGAGCAGATCGACCCGGTCACCGGCAAGCCCGTCGCCAACACCGGCGTCTACGACTACGACGCCACCCAGGCCGGCGGTGACCGTTACCGGGTGACCTTCCGCCGCCAGTCCACGATCGTCCAGGACCGAATGATCGAGTCCCTCAAGGGACCCAAGCGCCTGCTGGCCACAGTCGCCGGGTTCAACGGCGCCTACCTGCGGTTCACCGGCCAGGTCAGCGTCGAACACCTCACCCCCGGCACGGTTCCCGAGCGCCTGGACGCACCGGCCCTGTGGGAGCTCATGTACTTCGGCAAGCACTGAACCAGGAACGGAAGAAGAGATGAAGAGAGCGATGCAAGCGGTACGGATCAGCGGGTTCGGCTCTGCCGAAGACGTCCTCGAATACGCCGACGTGCCAGTCCCGCGCCCGCCGGGCAAGGGCGAAGTCCTGGTACGCCTGCGGGCCACCTCGGTCAATCCGATCGACTGCCGGCGCCGCGGCGGCTACGGCCGCGCCCTCCTGCGCCTTCGCGGCATCGGAGGCTTCCCGCAGATCCTCGGCAGCGATATTTCCGGCGAAGTCGTGGCTGTCGGCCCCGGAGTGAGTGAACTCCAGGCGGGTGATGCGGTGTTCGGTGCGAAAAGCCCGTCCATCCACGGCACCTACGCCCAGTACTGCCTGGTCAAGGCTGCCGAAGTCGTACGGAAACCTGCCTCGCTCTCCTTCGCCGAAGCAGCCGCTCTGCCCTATGCGTTCCTGTCCGCGTGGGCGGGGCTCACCGACGCGGGCTTCCGCGCCGAAGCCGCCACAGGCCGACGGGTCTTCCTCCAGGGCGGCACCGGTGGCACCGGCGTCGTCACCCTCCAGGTGTGCAGGGCGCTCGGCGCCCACGTTGCCGTCACGGCCGGCCCGCAGGGCATCGACCTGTGCCGCCGCCTGGGCGCCAACGAGGTCTTCGACTATCGCACCCAGGACTTCAGCCGGCACCTGGACCGCTACGACTTCGCGATCTGCCTGGCCGACCAGTCCGAAGAGGCCAAGATGATCTCCATCCTGCGTCCCGGGCCCGGCACCGGATACGCCACGCTCGTCCATCCCCTGATGAGCCTGGTCGACGCCAAAGGCCTGCTGCGCGGTGGAATCCAGGCCGTCCGCATCTTCCTGCGGGAGCGAAGCAGTCAAAAGCGCCACCGTCGCGCGTACGCCTGGAGCCTGTTCCGCCCCGACCGCGCGGCTCTTGAGCTGCTCGCCGAGCTGGCCGAGAAGGGCACCGTCCAGGCGGTCATCGATCGCGCCTACCCCCTGTCCGCGATGGCCGAGGCCCATGAGTACTCCGAGAGCGGCCGCGCCAAGGGGAAGATCGTGATCGAGATCGAATGACGACTGCCCGCAATTCCCGGACCCAGCCATCACGTGCATACGATGAAGCCATGGTCAAGGCAGCACGCACCCGGGGTCGCCCGCGCAAGGACGAGGCCCCCGCCCCCGCGGAAGAGGTGCTCCAGGCCGCGCTGCACGCGTTCGCCACCCATGGGTTCCAAGGCGTGTCGCTGCGCACCCTCACCGAGGAGCTGGGCGTCAGCCACAACCTGCTCCACCAGAGGTTCGGCTCCAAGCAAGCCCTGTGGAAGGCCGCGGTCGACTGGGGCTTCGGGCTCGTGGTCGCCGAGCTCTACGCTTCCGACGACGAGTCCGCGCCGCTGCGGGACCGCCTGCGTACCTTCGTCCGCACCTTTGCGCGCTTCTCGGGCCACCACCCCGAACTCCTGCGCCTGATGAACATCGAAGGAGGCCAGCCCGGCGAGCGACTCGACTACATCTCCGACACCTACACCGCCCCCGTCGTCGCACGCTTCCTGCCGGTCCGCGACGAACTCGTCCACCACGGCGAGATCCGTCCCGTTCCTGCCGAAGTCATCTTCTACATGATCACTTCCGGCGGCGGCGCGATGTACGCCAGCCGTGCCCAGACCGAACGCCTCTTCACCGCCGCACCACTCGCGCCCGACCGCATCGACGAGTACGCCGACACCATCGCCGACTTCGTCATGAACGCCCTGCGCCCCTAAGGCAGACGCTGCCCGCCAGAACCCGGCGGGCATGATCCACCTCGCCCCGGCGGCGGCGGCGGGCGCCCCACGCGGGACGAGCCGCAGACCTCGATGACCGCCCGGCCGCGGTCGTATCCCGCCCGCTCGGGCAGGGCTCCGCCGACCCCAACCCCATCATCGTGAACATCGCCCAACCGTCGGCCCAGCAGGACCTGGGCTTCAGCGACGGCAACCGGCAATGGGTCGTCAGCCCGAGAACTCCAGGGTCTCCAAGTGCAGGACTTGCCGAACGCCAAGCCGCTGCCCCGCTTTGTGGTGGGTGAATTCGTTCATCGCGTACTGATTGCCCCTCGTCGGCAGCACGGTTGGTGCAGCCTGGGCTCAGAGGTATGGGGAGAACGCTGCTTCCAGGCGCTTGACTGCATCTTCATGAGCGCGAAGGTGTGGCTGCATCACCCACACGTCCTCACGAAAATGGCGCGAACCCCAAGGACTGCCAGCAGCGCTGGACAAGCGCCTTCTCGCGAGCCTCCCTTGCCTCGTCATCCCGTTCGCCGATGGGGATGTCGATCGGGTAGGGGTGCGTTGCCACGAGCGCTGCCCGACCGGCGACCCAGCGGAGCAGGTGGCTGATCAGCAGCCGCCCTACACCCCCCCAGCCCACGCCACGCCGGCGCGATCCGGGCCCGATCGATGATGACGATGTGGGTGCCGTTCACCAGGCACTCGTCCAGATCGGGGTGGAGGCCGAGATCGCCGGACTTGTCGAAGAGCGGTGCGAAACGACCGGCATAAGAAGAGCTACGTGTACCGGATCGTCTCCACCGTCGTGGAACGGGTGGTCACTGCTGCGGGTGGCGTCGCGGCCGCTCTGCGCCGTACCGCAGACCCGTGGCAAAGCGCGCCAGTGCCGGCGCGTAACCTTCCGGAGGTCCGTCGTGAAGCCGCCGACCGGCGCGCCCAGCGACTGCGGGTAGAGCGGGCAGATAACGCCCCCAGCCCCGACTACGGCGCAGTCCTCGCAGCCCTGGCCCGGATGACCCCGGCCCGGCAGTGACACACGCCCCCGCGCGGTCCCATGCAAGGCCGACAGCCTCCACCACCACAAACCCGTTACTCGAGCTCTTGCCGGCGAACGACCGGCGGTGCCGCCCTGAGAAAGGCACACCCATGCACCACATGCCTCTTGCCGAGCGCGCGGAACTGCTGCGGCTGTTCGCCGAGCGGATCGAGGCCAACCCCGAGGCCGTGACCCTGTCCTGGGAGTACCTGGGCAACGTTGCGGACTCGGACAAGGTCAGCGTGCTGCGCCGCAAGGAGAACCCCGACGCCACGCAGGCGGAGCAGTACGTGAGGATCCTGCCGTCCCTGCCCAAGGCCAACAGCGTCGTCTATCTGATCTTCGGGTCCGCGCGGGTAGAGCTCTGGCTGCCCGCAGCCCTGGCCGCCGACTACGACGGGCACCAGGCCGTGGAGTTCAAGACCCACAACGCCACCATGCAGGTCCACGTACACCTCGGCCGCACGCCAGACGCCCCGGCCGTCGCCATCGAACTGGGCCGCCGCGCCCTGGCGTACGAGACCCAGCGACTGCTGGCCAGCACCAGCTGACCCCGTACGCCCTCAACAGCAACAGAAAGAGAAGGAAAACCATGACCGAGAACGAGTCCCCCGGCATACCCACATCTGACGCCTCGAAGCCGGGCGTATCCGTCTACCAGACCACCGACGTGCGCCGGACGTCCGACGGCGGCCCCGTCGCCTACGTCGCCTACCGCGCCACCTGGACGATCGCAGCCGCCGAAGTGATCCCCTGGCTCGTGCTGAGCGGCGTGACCCTGGTCGGAGCCATCATCGCCCTGGTGGTTGGGTTCTCCGCCGAGGGACCGGACCTGACCCAGTGCGATGGCCTGTTCGCCGACACGCAGGCATGCCGGGGCGAAGACGCGGGAGACGCATTCGCCTGGGCCGCAGTCCTGCTGCCGCTCGGATCCCTGTCCACGGCAATCGTCCTGTGGCTGTGGCCGGTGGAGTACCGCCGCAAACCCTGACTCGCGCAGCCCCCCGCCACCCCGTTCGAGCTAGCGCCAACTGACCCCGCCCACGCAGACGGCCGCCGGTAAAGGAAGTACCGGCGGCCGCACCACCACCCAACCAGAAGGAGCACCACCCCGTGACGTACGACCCCAACCAGCAGCAGCCCGGCCCCGCCTACGGCTACCCGGGCCCGCAGCCGCAAGCCCCCTCATGGGGCCAGCCTGCCCCGACTCAGACCGGCCCCGTCGGAAAGTTCAAGACGTGGAACACCGGCCAGAAGGTCGGCGTGGGCTGCGGCGGCGCCTTCGGCATCGTGTTCGTGCTGGCCCTGATAGGCGCAGCGACCGGCGACAGCGGCACCCCGACGCCCGCACCCACCGTCACGGCCACCGTCACCAAGACCGTCCCCGGCCCCACCGTCACCGTGACAGCGACCCCGGCCGCCGCGCCGGCGCCGGAAGCGAAGCCGTCCGACGCCCCCAAGCCCGCCGACACCCCGGCCCCGGCCCCCGCTCCGGCGACCGGCACCCTGCCGAACTTCGTCGGCCAGCAGCTCCAGGCCGCGCAGGACGGCGCCCAAGCCGCCGGGTTCTACTTCCTCGACTCCACCGACGCGAGCGGCGCCGGTCGCATGCAGGTCCTGGACCGGAACTGGAAGGTGTGCAGCCAGACCCCCAAGGCGGGCACGTACGACCTGACCACTCGCGTCACGTTCGACACCGTCAAGACGGATGAGACCTGCCCGTGAAGACGGGGCGGCCGCCGGTGCACCAACCACCGCCCGGCCGCCGGCCCCACCCAACCACACCACCGAACCCGTTTTACTCGAGCTCTGCCGGCGAACGGCAGGCCCACCCCCGAAAGGAACCACCCCCATGCAGCACCTGAGCATCTCCGAGCGAGCCGCCCTGTTCGCGGCCGTCGCCGAACGGACCGCCGCCAACCCCGGCGCCTGCCTGACCTCGTGGGAATGGCTGTGCCGGGTCCTGGATGACCGCCATGTCACTGCCGACCTGCGTACCCCGCGCCCCGGCAACACCGACCCGCACCAGTACATAGCGATCAGCAACAAGAGCGACGAGACCCGTAATGCCGCCTACCTGATCTACGGATCCGGACGCGTCGAAATCCTCATCCCCCACGATCACGTCACCGGATTCCACGGACACCCCGCCACCCGCTTCAAGAATGGCCGCGGCAGCAATGACAGTGATCAGCGCGTGTACGTCTACCTGGACCGCACCGACGACGCCCCGGACGTCGCGCTCACTCTGATGCGCCGCGCCCTGGCCCACGAAGCCGCCCGCGCCTGACCTGCTACCCCACCCATTCGAGAAGCCCCCGCCGGCCAGACCGGGGCCGAGCTGCGCCGCGGCGATATCGACCTCGACACCGGATCCGTCCGCGTCCGACGGGCGGCTCCCGAGCTGAACACCGGCCGCCGGGTGATCGGCGACCCCAAGTCCCGGGCGGGCAAACGGTAGATCATGCTGCCCGGCTTCGTCCTCCGCGACGTCCGCCGACACCTGGACTGGTTCGCCCAGCCCGGCCCGAACGGCCTCGTGTTCGTGGGGGAGAAGGGCGCGGCCCTGCGTGGCACCACCTTCGGCCGCAAGTGGCGCAAGGCCCGTGACGCGGTCGGCATGCCGAAGGAGTTCCGCTTTTACGACCTGCGCCATACCGGCAACATCCTCGCGGCCGACACGGGCGCCAAGCTGAAGGACCTTATGGTCCGCGCGGGCCAGTCGTCCGAGGGAGCCCAGTTGATCTATCAGCACTCCACCAAGGCGCACCAGCGCACGCTCGCCGACAACATCGACGCCGACGTCCGCCGCCAGCGAGCCCAGGGGGACCGGCGTCCGGAGAGGACTGCGGTCGCGGCCGTGCATCAGCTCGTGCCACGGCTGCCGGCACCGAGCGGAGCGAGGGTGCCTCTGTACCCCTGTCGGCCGCTGTTCACCCCTCCGAAGGGCACGGATGGGGCACGGGTGGAAGGCCCCTGCGAGTACTACCGAAGGTGGCTGCGATGCGAGCGTCGGAACCGTCGTGTGGCGATGAAGGCCACGTCGGCCACGACCAGCAGGATGGCGATGATCAGGAGATAGAGCATGCCCTCCACCACCGCGCCGATGAGTCCCAGGATGACGGCCACGAGAAGCAGGAACAGGAAGATCGCCATTGCGAACACCTCCTCTGGCACGGGGCTCGGGGCGGTCAGCGGCGCGCGAGCTTCCGTTCGCCGTGGGCGCCGGGCTGGTAGGCCATCTCGTAGTGCTTGAAGATCGCTTCTTCCTGCTCGGCGGGCAGGATGTCATCAGTGCCGATGGCCGGGGCCTTCTTCACGACTGCCTTGGCGTGCGCGACCTTGACGTAGCCGGGTCCCACGATCGCCTCGTCGAGAGGAACGAAGACCAGGCGCCGGCGGGTGGGCAAGCCGGTGAGGACCGTGGCCATGGCCGGTTCGTCGGTAGCGGTGTGCACGTAGATCGCTTCCAGCGAGCCGATCCTGTGTCCTTTTGGGTCGACGACGTCGCAGTCGCGCCACTCGCGGATATCGGCTGAATGGATCATGTCCCGCTCCCTGCGGCGCGACGAGGGTGATACAACGGCCCCGGCACATTCACACGCCGGGGCCGCCCTTCCGGGCGCTGCACGTGAGAGTGCACCGACCCATTCATCATGGTATGCCCCTGGCGCTTCTCCGGCACCAGTGTGTTTCGCGGCGGTACAGGCCACCTATCGCCGTGAGAACCCTGGCAGTAGCGCGCCCGTGGCGACGCTTCCGCCCAAGGGCACGGATGGGGCGCGCACCCGTCGGCATGACGCCGTGAAACCTTCTTGCTGTGCCGGGGGCGCGCAACTGAAGCGCTGGTACGGAGGCGCCAGGCCCTGTTCGCGTGTGCGAGGGGATTTCAGCTGTGCTCTTCCTCCTCGGCCTCCATGCGCCGGATTCCCGCGTGGGTGAGGGTGACCATCGCGGGGGTGTTGCCCGGTTCCCAGTCGACGGTGATCAGGCCTTCGCCCGCCAGGTAGGTGCAGGCGGCGGCCAGGTCCTGTTCCGGTACGTGGAGGTCGCGCCGCAGCTGTGCTCCGGTGATGCCGAGGAGCCGGTTGCCTTCGACGGCTTCGTACAGGACACGGAGCACCTGTTCGCGGTAGGTCTTGCGTTCGTGCAGTGTCGCCATGACCGCGTCCTCTCGTGTGCGGGAGTGGGCTCCGGGGCCCGTCGGGGCTCTCAGGTCTCGTCGGAGTGGGCGCCGGTGCCAGCGGGCGTCCTGCTGGCGGCCAGCCAGGAGCGAGCGGGGCCGGCGGGTGTTGCAGTGTCCACGGTGAGGTGGAGGCGGGTGTCGCCGTCGAGGCCGGGATAGCTGCGCTGTTCCGTGCCCGCGAAGCAGTGGCGAAGCGCCTCCGCGACCGCTCGGGCGGCTTCGGGCGTGTGCGCGATGATCCGCACCTCGGCGTGTCCGAGCGAGGGCAGTGTCTGGGTCTCGATGTACTTCACGTGGGCGTGTTCCCTTCGGGGTGGGTGAGAAGCCGGCGGGTGGGGGCGCCGTGGCGCCCCGCCCGCTGCCCCCGGTCGGAGGAAGGTCTGTTCCTCACCGGTCGGCATCCGTGTGGTGGGCTCGACGACTGGTGTCGTCCGGCAGGCCGGGAGGTCTCGGCAGGGGGTCGCTGAAGTGGTGGGCCGCGATCCGGGCGTCGTGCTGGGCGTTGAGCAGGTGGATCAGGCGCATTCCGATGCCGATCGCGAGGGCGATCACCGCGATGAGGACGAGGCTCCCCATGGAGCTCACCTCCAGCCGTTTCCGGGCAGCGGGAGGGCGCTTCGGTCCATCGGGTTCCCGAAGGGGGACATGCAGGCCCCGCCTTCGCCCTCCCAGGTGTCTTCCCGGCGCATGGCGTCGCGGATGCCGCGCCCGATGGCGGCTTCGTTGGCCATCAGGACTTCGGCGGTGAGGACGCTGCCGGGGATCGCGGCGGCGGCCATCAGTCGGGCCGCGGCGGCGGGCTCGGTCTCGGGCGGGATGACGAGGAGATCCCAGCGCCCCACGGTGTAGGAGAGCAGGATCAGCTTGTCGGGGTCTTGCTCGGTGAACCAGCCCACGTGCAGCGTGCGCCCGTCCACGGGCACGGTGTGCGGTACGACCGGCCAGCGGGTGGGGTTGACGGTGACGCGGGTGACGCGGCCCCAGGGTTCCTCCAGGGCGGCGGCGAGCGGTGGGAGCTCGGCTTCGAGGTCGCGGGAGTAGGGCCACCAGGCCCCGTCCAGCCGGCCGACGAGCGTGGTCTTCGGAGTGAGGGACAAGCGTGCCGGGAGCTCTGCGGCGAGGTCGCGGGGCGCGGTCCGGCCGAGGGTCGTGGTCATGATGCGGACCTGCCCCCGGACTGCCCGTCGGCAGTCCGGTTTTTAGGCGATCGCCGGAAATGACACCCGCGTGAAAGCGGGTGCGCGAAGTACTTCCGGTGCTTTCACTGTACGCCTGTTCGATGGGCGATGACCGGTGTGACCAGGTATTTTCCGGCGGAGGCGCTGTGGAGAGCAGCGGTGCGGGCGGCGGGAGTACCGTGAAACGACGGCGGGCTCGCGTACGTCGCAGGTCGGCACCGGTGCCGGCCTGCGGCGAGGCACGGCCGCACCCCGTAGACGGGCGGACCCACATGGCTGACTCCGACACCCCCCACAGGCCCCCACTGCTCCTGCCGGAAGCGATCCACCAGGTGCTCAAACCTGGCATAGCCTGGCTGCGGCTGGAGACCACGCAGTCCCGGGAGGGGCTCCTGGACGGCGCGTGGTGGCCCCGCACGCGCGACATCGAGACCGAGCTGCCCGGGCTGATCAGCACGTTGACCGAGTACCTCGGGCCCATCACCCGGGTCGGCGTGGACGCATCCGCCTGGAACGGCCTCCCCACCCGCCTGGTCATCGACGACCAGGTCGTGCACCTCGACTCCGACCCGGTCGGCGACGACACCGTCCTCATCACCCGCGGCCACAACGACCACTTCGCCCTGCTGGTGGTTCCCCCGGACACCACAGCCGACGCCGCCCGCGAAGCTATGGCCCGCGCCGTCCGCGCCGACAACATCACCGAGGCCGCTCAGATCCTCATCGCGACCACACCCGAACCCGAGGACAGCGCCGCCGATGCGGCAGGCTGACCCCGAATCCTCAGCGGCCGAGCCGAGAGCGCGGTGCCACCGTGGCGGGCGGCCCGGTCTCCTTCGGCATGGGGCGGGATGCAACAGAGCCCGGCCGGAGTGACTGTGGACCGGCCGGGCTCTGGGCGAGTGGTGCTCTGGTCAGAGCCCCTCGTCGTGCAGGTCCTCTTCGCGCAGCAGGTCGTCCTCGCGGCGGCGCGAGGTTTCCTTCTGGCCGGGCTTCTGTCCCTTCTCGCGGGACGACTTGCCCGGCTGGGGCTGCGCGGGGTCTCCGGGGCGATGGTGTTCCTGCGCCTCGCGGCCCTTGCCCGGCTGCTGACGCTTGTCCTGCCTACCGTCCATGACGGCAACTCCTCTTGATGCGTGGGGTACGGATTCCTCTCGGATCACGCTGACACGCACAGCGACGGTCTGCATCATGTCGACTGCGAAGCGAGGCACACGGATGACGCCCCACCCCGCCCGTCGGCCTCACCGTGAAAGGCGACTGACGGCAGCCAGTCGACATCGAGTAGCGCCCGGGGCTCAACCTGACTCCCCACGAGGGCACTTGTGGCACGCGAATGACATGAGGGCCCAGAGAGATCTGGACAACAAAAACAAGCCCCAGGTCTGTGACCTGGGGCTTTGTCATGGAGCGGATGACGGGAATCGAACCCGCGCTATAAGCTTGGGAAGCTCATGTTCTACCATTAAACTACATCCGCGCAGCGTTCCAGTTTCCTGGATTCGTAGCGTTGCATACTCTACCTCATGATCGACCCCGGGTGAATTCACCGCGGGGTCGTTGTCGTGTGTGGGGTGCAGCAAGGCTCGTGGGGGCGGGAGTTGGGCGTAACGTACCGCTTCGGAGCGGCGGCTTGGGTGGGTCCTGATCATCCCCTAATGTGGCGATTCGTCGTAGTGCGGCTTGCAGGGGAAAGGGACTCGATGGAGCAGACCGTCGTCCGTTGTGCCGAGGGGCACGTATTCAGCACCGCTTCGTTTCCGTTGCAGCGGCTCGGGGCCGGCCGGATCGGGCCGGGGCGGCTGCTGCGCTGTCCGCGCTGCGCGCGGCTGCGGCACGCCGTGCCAGTGGGTGCCGTGAAGCGGTAGACGGAGACGAGGCGAGGCGAGGCGCGCGGGATCCGCTCCGATTGGGGGTGGCTCGCGCGCTCTGCGTATCCTCGGGGCGTGCTTCTCTCTGACAAAGACATCCGGGCCGAGATCGACAGCGGACGGGTTCGCATCGACCCGTTCGAGGATTCGATGGTGCAGCCCTCCAGCATCGATGTACGTCTCGACCGGTTTTTCCGGGTGTTCGAGAACCACCGGTACGCCCACATCGATCCCGCGATCGAGCAGGCGGACCTGACCCGCATGGTCGAGCCGGACGGCGACGAGGCGTTCATCCTCCACCCGGGTGAGTTCGTGCTCGCCTCGACGTACGAGGTCATCTCGCTCCCCGACGACATCGCCTCCAGACTGGAGGGGAAGTCCAGCCTCGGCCGGCTGGGGCTGGTGACGCACTCGACCGCAGGGTTCATCGACCCCGGGTTCTCCGGTCACGTGACCCTGGAGCTGTCGAACCTCGCCACCCTGCCGATCAAGCTCTGGCCGGGCATGAAGATCGGGCAGCTGTGCATGTTCCGGCTCAGCTCGCCCGCGGAGTTCCCGTACGGGAGCGAGCGGTACGGATCGCGGTACCAGGGCCAGCGCGGCCCGACGGCCTCGCGCTCCTTCCAGAACTTCCACCGTACTCAGGTGAGGCACGACGCATGAGCGACGTACGCGAGAACTTGGACTACCAGGGCTTCGGGCGCGCCGTGCGCGAGCTGGCCCAGACCATCGCCGACGACGGCTACGAGCCCGACATCATCCTGAGCATCGCCCGGGGCGGCGTGTTCGTGGCCGGCGGTCTGGCCTACGCGCTCGACTGCAAGAACATCCACCTGGTGAACGTGGAGTTCTACACGGGCGTCGGGACCACGTTGGAGATGCCGGTCATGCTGGCACCCGTGCCCGAGGCGATCGACTTCACCGACAAGAAGGTCCTCATCGCCGATGACGTGGCCGACACGGGCAAGACGCTCAAGCTCGTCCACGACTTCTGCCTGGGCCACGTCGCCGAGGTGCGCTCGGCCGTCATCTACGAGAAGTCGCACTCGCTCGTGAAGTGCGAGTACGTGTGGAAGAAGACCGACGAGTGGATCAACTTCCCCTGGTCGGTCGAGCCGCCCGTGGTGAAGCGTGAGGGTCAGGTCCTCGACGCCTAGCCGAGACGTGAGAGCCGAGAAGTGAGGGAGGGGCCCGCCGCGCGGATGTCGCGTGGTGGGCCCCTCTTGTGTCGTGCTTGTGTCGTGCGGGGCTCGTCGCAGTGCTAGAGGGTGCCCAGTTTGATGATCGACAGCAGGGCGATCAGCTGGATCGCGGAGGCGCCGAGCGCCTTCGGCCACGGCAGGTCGTGCGACTTGCTGATCAGCGAGGTGAAGAGGGCGCCGGCGGCCAGCCAGGTGGCCCAGCCGAGTACCTGGACGACCATGTTGTCGCCGCCGAGGAACACCGCGAAGAGCAGCCGCGGCGCGTCCGTGACGGACATGACCAGCATCGACAGGCCGACCGTCGGCTGCCACGAGCCGTCTCCGCCCATCTGGCGGGCGAGGGTGTGCGTGACCGCGCCCAGGATCAGCCCGCAGATGACGAAGGCCACGCCGGTGGACAGGACGATCGGGACGGCCTGGGCGAGGGTCGCCTTGATGGCGTCCTCGCGGGCCTTGTCGAAGCCGAAGACCGCGAGCATGCCGTAGAGGAAGGTGACGGTCAGCGCCGGACCCCAGACGGCGTAGTCGCGCATCTGGAGGAAGGTCGGCCCGGGCCGCATCACGAGGCCGCGCAGGAGCTCCTTCCAGCGCAGCCGGGGCCCGATCGGGCCGGCCGGGGCGGAGGCGGCGCCCGCGTGGTACGTCGCGGCCTGGCCGTACGGGTCCTCGCCGATGGCGAAGGCCTGGGTGTAGCCGGGGTTGTCCGCGTACGAGCCGCCGCCGTTGCCCTGGCCGTACGGGGGCTGAGCCTGGGGTTGCTGCCCGTACGGGTCGAAGTACTCGGGCTCGCCGTGCCCCCCGGCGGCGGCCTGCTGGGGCCACTGCTGCTGCGGGGGAGACCCGGCGGGTGGGTAGGGCTGCTGACCGTACGGCGCCTGCGGCGGTTGCTGCTGCTGACCGTACGGCTGCTGCCGCGAGGGGTGTTGCGGGGTGCGGTTGTTGTCCCGGCCGCGTCCGATCCTGAATCCAGCCACGTGATCGAAAGTACCTGGTCCGGCGGGACCCGGTGGACGGGCGGCCCGAACCGGGGCCCTTTGCGGCTGACCTGTGACATCCCCTAGGGGATCCGCAGGGGGGAACCGCTCATTCCGGGGCGGTGTCGGGTTTACCCGGCTGCGGGGCAGTCTGCGAGGGTTCGTTACCTTGCCAATGGAATACGGAGATATCAGACGCGTAGCTTCGCCAAGGTCGCTGCCGCCGTCCTCGCCCTCCCGGTGGGGTCCGCGTTCGCCGACTCCCCGACGGTTCCGACCGTTCCGCCCGCGACGTCGGCGGGCCCGACCCCGCAGGTCACGCCGCCGATCGGACTGGTACGGGCTTTCGTCACCGCCGTGAAGCTGGCCGACGGGTCGGTCGCGAAGGGCGGCCAGCCGAACGGCACCGTGACCTCGTGGCTGGAGGCGGAGTCCTCGGTCCGGATCACCATGCCCGACGGGCGCATCGCGAAGCTGATCGACGGCTCGAACGGCAACGTGCTCGCGAGGATCGACCTGACGGGAAGCGCGTGACGTTCGTCGTCATCGACGGGAAGATCGGCGGCGACAGCTGGGTGTACGAGTTCGGCAGCGGCAAGCTGATCGAGACGTACACGGAGGCACCGAAGAAGAAGGCCGCGCCGACGGCTGCCGTGGCCGACGGTGCGAAGCGGGTCGTCCCGCAGGGCGGCGTGAAGGCCGGCGCGGAGGGTGTCGCGCCGAAGAACGACGCGCGGTGCTGGTGGCCGCCTGCGGTGGCATGGCGGCGGTCGGCGCGGCCGGGCTGGGCTTCGCCCTCCTCCGCCGCTCCCGCCCCTGACCCCGCCGGGCCGCTGCCGGGCCGCTGCCGGGCCGCTGCGCGGAGCAGTAACGCGGAGCCGTAAACGCGGAACGGCCGGTCCCCCTGGGCGGGGTACCGGCCGTTCCGTCGTGGTGCGGGCTACTTCGCGCTGCCGGCCGATGCCTCCGGCTTGGCCTCGGGTTCCGCCTCGGCGGGCTCCGCCGCCGTGGCCTCGGGCTCCGCGTCAGCCGTCGCCTCCGGCTCGGCCGCAGGTGCCGCCTTGGCCTCGGCCCCCGCCTCGGCGGGCTCCGCCGCCGCAACCGCGGGCTCGGCCTCGGCCGCAGGCGCGGTCTTCGCCTCAGGCTCGGCCTTGACGGCCTCGACGGCCTCCGCCTCCGCCGCCTCGGCCTTCGCCTTGGCCTCCGCAGCTGCCGCCGCCTCGGCCTCGGCCTCCGCCGCCGCCGCCTCCGCTTCTGCGGCAGCAGCGGCGGCCGCCAGCTCCGCCTCCGTGGGCTCCGGGGTCTTCACCGACTCCAGCAGCAGCTGCGCCACGTCCACGACCTGGACGTGTTCCTTGGCCTGGCCCTCGTTCTTCTTGCCGTTCACCGAGTCGGTCAGCATCACCAGGCAGAACGGGCACGCCGTCGACACGATGTCCGGGTTCAGGGACAGCGCCTCATCGACACGCTCGTTGTTGATGCGCTTGCCGATCCGCTCCTCCATCCACATCCGCGCGCCACCCGCGCCACAGCAGAAGCCCCGCTCCTTGTGGCGGTGCATCTCCTGCTGCCGCAGGCCCGGCACGGCCGACATGATCTCGCGCGGCGGCGTGTAGACCTTGTTGTGCCGGCCCAGGTAGCACGGGTCGTGGTACGTGATCAGCCCGTCGACCGGCGTCACCGGCAGCAGCCGGCCCTCGTCGATCAGGTGCTGGAGCAGCTGCGTGTGGTGGATGACCTCGTACTCGCCGCCCAGCTGCGGGTACTCGTTCGCGATGGTGTTGAAGCAGTGCGGGCAGGTCGAGACGATCCGCTTCGCCGACTTCGGCTTCTTCGTCGACGGGTCGTCGTCGTCCTCGCCGAACGCCATGTTCAGCATGGCCACGTTCTCCTGGCCCAGCTGCTGGAACAGCGGCTCATTGCCGAGGCGGCGCGGCGAGTCGCCCGTGCACTTCTCGTCGCCGCCCATGATCGCGAACTTCACGCCCGCCATGTGCAGCAGCTCCGCGAAGGCCTTCGTGGTCTTCTTGGCCCGGTCCTCCAAGGCGCCCGCGCAGCCGACCCAGTACAGGTAGTCGAACTCGGAGAGGTCCTCCGCGTCCTTCCCGATGATCGGGACCTCGAAGTCGACCTCCTTCGTCCACTCCACGCGCTGCTTCTTGGCGAGGCCCCAGGGGTTGCCCTTCTTCTCCAGGTTCTTGAGCATCGTGCCCGCCTCGGACGGGAACGCGCTCTCGATCATCACCTGGTAGCGCCGCATGTCGACGATGTGGTCGATGTGCTCGATGTCCACCGGGCACTGCTCGACACACGCACCGCAGGTCGTGCAGGACCACAGCACGTCCGGGTCGATGACGCCGTTCTCCTCGACGGTGCCGATCAGCGGGCGCTCGGCCTCGGCCAGGGCGGCCGCCGGGACGTCCGCGAGCTGCTCCGCTGTCGCCTTCTCGTTGCCCTCCATGTCCTTGCCGCCACCGGCCAGCAGGTACGGGGCCTTGGCGTGCGCGTGGTCGCGCAGCGACATGATCAGCAGCTTCGGCGACAGCGGCTTGCCCGTGTTCCAGGCCGGGCACTGCGACTGGCAGCGACCGCACTCGGTGCAGGTGGAGAAGTCGAGGATGCCCTTCCAGGAGAACTGCTCGACCTGGGAGACGCCGAAGACGTCGTCCTCGCCCGGATCCTCGAAGTCGATCACCTTGCCGCCGCTGGTCATCGGCTGGAGCGCGCCGAGCGCGACCGCGCCGTCCGCGTTGCGCTTGAACCAGATGTTCGGGAAGCCGAGGAAGCGGTGCCAGGCGACACCCATGTTGGTGTTGAGCGAGACCGTGATCATCCAGGTGAAGGACGTGACGATCTTGAGCGCCGCGAAGAAGTAGGTGAGGTGCTGCAGCGTGCTCAGGCTCAGCCCGTCGAAGGCGGCGATCAGCGGGTACGAGGCGAAGAAGCTGGGCTCCCAGCCGTCGACGCCGTGCTGGGCCCCCTCCAGCGCGCGCAGCGTCATGATGCATACGCCGACGATCAGGATGACGGCCTCGACGAAGTACGCCTGGCCCGTCTTGGAGCCCGCGAAGCGCGACTTGCGTCCCGCCTTGCCCGGCCGGCTCAGCTGCCGGATCACGATCAGGGTCCCGATGCCGAGCACGGTCATCAGGCCGAGGAACTCGGTGAAGATCTCGTACGGCAGCCAGTCACCGATGATCGGGATCAGCCAGTCGGCCTGGAAGAGCTGACCGAAGGCGTTGACGATGGTCAGCAGCAGCGAGAAGAAGCCCACCGCCACGAACCAGTGCGCCACCCCGACGATGCCCCAGCGGTTCATGCGGGTGTGGCCGAGGAACTCCTTGGCCAGCGTGATGGTGCGCTGCGTGGGGTCGCCGGTGCGCGTGCCCGCGGGCACTGGCTGGCCGAGGCGCACGAAGTGGTAGATCTGCGCGATGGCACGGCCGAACAGCGCGACGGCTACCACCGTGATGACCAGCGACACGATGATCGCGGCGAGTTGCATGGGAGGGCTCCTCGGGCGGCACTTACTAAGCGGTAACTTATTGAGTCAAGGCTTGAGGTTACCCACTCCCGACGCCGCAATGTAGCTGAGCGCGCGGTGATCTGTGTCGCTCAGGCTTGCCTATGCCGATAGGCCGCCCGAGGGGTCTGGGCCAGGATCGCGAGATCCATCCCCAGCCAGTGGCTCTCCACATAGTGTCGGTCCAAAAGCGCCATCTCCTCCCATGGGAGATCGGAGCGCGCGCTCACTTGCCACAAGCCGGTCATCCCAGGCCTTACGAAGAGCCTCTCGGGGCGGTCCGTACAGGGCCCCGGGCGCGGCCCGACCAGGGACATCTCACCTCGGACCACGTTGATCAGCTGCGGTAGCGCGTCCAGGGCGCACCGCTCCACCGCCGTCCCGAGCCGCCCCGCCCCCGCGTCCGTCCGCAGTCGCCAGGTCCGGAACGGCCGCCCGCCCCGCCCTACCGCCGGCTCCCGGACGAAGGCCCGTCCGCCCTGGGTCGCGTACAGCAGCCCGGCGATCAGCAGCAGCGGCGCGGCGAGTGCTCCGAGCAGCGCGAGCGCCCCGAGGAGGTCCAGCACCCGCTTGGCCTGTGGCCTGGCCGGCCGCGGGACGGGGAGGTGCGGCAGCTGGTGCAGCAGCAGAGGCATGCCAGCACCGTGCCGTACGCCTCCGGCGGTCTTGGGGTGGCGCGCGGCGGGGGTGACCCGTTCGGGTGCGGCGCCGCCGCTGGGGCTCCGCCCCAGACCCTCCCCCAGACTCCGTCCGGGGGGACCCCCACGCCTCAAGCGCCGGCGAGGCTGAATGGGATGCATGGGGTGCGCGTAAGGTCGCGATAAAAGTTGAGTCGAGCCGACTCAGCTCTGTTGACGCAAGCGCAGCGATACGGCATGGTTGAGTCCGTTGCACTCAAGTCAGCTGGAGGAATTGAAATGGCACGTGCGGTCGGCATCGACCTGGGCACCACTAACTCCGTCGTCAGCGTTCTCGAAGGCGGCGAGCCCACCGTCATCACCAACGCCGAAGGCGCCAGGACCACGCCGTCCGTCGTCGCCTTCGCCAAGAACGGCGAGGTCCTCGTCGGCGAGGTGGCCAAGCGCCAGGCGGTCACGAACGTGGACCGCACCATCCGTTCCGTCAAGCGCCACATGGGCACTGACTGGAAGATCAACCTGGATGGCAAGGACTTCAACCCGCAGCAGATGAGCGCCTTCATCCTGCAGAAGCTGAAGCGCGACGCCGAGGCCTACCTGGGTGAGAAGGTCACGGACGCGGTCATCACCGTCCCGGCCTACTTCAACGACTCCGAGCGCCAGGCGACGAAGGAGGCCGGTGAGATCGCGGGCCTGAACGTCCTGCGCATCGTCAACGAGCCGACCGCCGCCGCGCTGGCCTACGGCCTGGACAAGGACGACCAGACCATTCTCGTCTTCGACCTCGGTGGCGGCACGTTCGACGTGTCCCTCCTGGAGATCGGTGACGGCGTCGTCGAGGTCAAGGCCACTAACGGTGACAACCACCTCGGTGGCGACGACTGGGACCAGCGCGTCGTCGACTACCTGGTGAAGCAGTTCGCCAACGGTCACGGCGTCGACCTGTCCAAGGACAAGATGGCGCTCCAGCGTCTGCGCGAGGCCGCCGAGAAGGCGAAGATCGAGCTGTCCTCCTCCACGGAGACCTCGATCAACCTGCCCTACATCACGGCGTCCGCCGAGGGCCCGCTGCACCTGGACGAGAAGCTCACGCGTGCCCAGTTCCAGCAGCTGACCGCGGACCTGCTCGACCGCTGCAAGACCCCGTTCCACAACGTCATCAAGGACGCCGGCATCCAGCTGTCCGAGATCGACCACGTGGTCCTGGTCGGCGGCTCCACCCGTATGCCGGCCGTCGCCGAGCTCGTCAAGGAGCTCACCGGCGGTCAGGACGCCAACAAGGGCGTCAACCCGGACGAGGTCGTCGCCATCGGCGCCACCCTCCAGGCCGGTGTGCTCAAGGGTGAGGTCAAGGACGTCCTGCTCCTCGACGTGACCCCGCTGTCCCTCGGCATCGAGACCAAGGGAGGGATCATGACCAAGCTCATCGAGCGCAACACCACGATCCCGACCAAGCGGTCGGAGATCTTCACGACGGCCGAGGACAACCAGCCGTCCGTGCAGATCCAGGTCTACCAGGGTGAGCGCGAGATCGCGGCGTACAACAAGAAGCTCGGCATGTTCGAGCTGACCGGCCTGCCGCCGGCCCCGCGTGGCGTCCCGCAGATCGAGGTCTCCTTCGACATCGACGCGAACGGCATCATGCACGTCACCGCGAAGGACCTCGGCACGGGCAAGGAGCAGAAGATGACCGTCACCGGCGGCTCTTCGCTCGGCAAGGACGAGGTCGACCGCATGCGCCAGGAGGCGGAGCAGTACGCGGACGAGGACCTGCGCCGCAAGGAGGCCGCCGAGTCCCGCAACCAGGGCGAGGCTCTCGTCTACCAGACGGAGAAGTTCGTCTCGGAGAACGCGGACAAGGTTCCGGCCGAGGTCAAGGCCGAGGTCGAGACCGCGATCACCGAGCTGAAGGACAAGCTCAAGGGTGAGGACGCGGCCGAGATCCGCACCGCGACCGAGAAGCTCGCCGCGGTCAGCCAGAAGCTCGGCCAGGCCATCTACGCCGACGCCCAGGCCGCCCAGGGTGCCGCCGGCGCCGCGGGTGACGCGGGCCAGGCGAAGGCGGACGACGACGTCGTCGACGCCGAGATCGTCGACGAGGACAAGCCGAAGGGCGGCGTGGCCTGATGTCCGAGGAGACGCCGGGCTTCGAGGAGAAGCCCGAAGTCCCCGCCGGCGCCACGCCTGACGACGCCGTCGAGCCGACGGCCGCGGCTTCCTCCGAGGAGGAGGCCGCGGCCCCGGCCGGGGACTCCGCAGCAGCACAGTCCGCCCCGGCGGCGGACGCGGCTCTCCTGGCGCAGCTGGACCAGACCCGTACCGCGCTCAACGAGCGCACCGCGGACCTCCAGCGGCTCCAGGCGGAGTACCAGAACTACCGCCGTCGTGTGGAGCGGGACCGGATCGCCGTCAAGGAGATCGCGGTCGCGTCCCTCCTGACGGAGCTCCTCCCGACCCTGGACGACATCGGCCGGGCGCGGGATCATGGCGAGCTGGTCGGCGGCTTCAAGTCGGTGGCCGAATCGCTGGAGACGGCCGCGGCCAAGATGGGCCTCCAGCAGTTCGGCAAGGAGGGCGAGCCCTTCGACCCGACGATCCACGAGGCCCTGATGCACTCGTACGCGCCGGACGTCACCGAGACGACCTGCGTGGCGATCCTGCAGCCGGGGTACCGGATCGGCGAGCGTACGATCCGCCCCGCGCGGGTCGCGGTGGCCGAGCCCCAGCCGGGTGCGGCCCCCGCCGCGAAGTCCGAGTCCTCGGAGGGCGACACGCCGTCCGACAAGGAAACGGATGCTCCCGAAGAGGGCTGACGCAGTACCTGAGGTACGAGTAGACGTACCAGCAGAGGAACGAGAGGAGGGTCGCCGAGGATGAGCACAAAGGACTTCGTCGAGAAGGACTATTACAAGGTCCTCGGTGTCCCGAAGGACGCCACCGAGGCCGAGATCAAGAAGGCGTACCGGAAGCTCGCGCGCGAGTTCCACCCGGACGCCAACAAGGGCGACGCCTCGGCGGAGGCGCGGTTCAAGGAGATCTCCGAGGCGAACGACATCCTCGGCGACCCGAAGAAGCGCAAGGAGTACGACGAGGCGCGCGCCCTGTTCGGCAACGGTGGCTTCCGCCCCGGGCCGGGCGGGGGCGGTTCGTTCAACTTCGACCTCGGCGACCTCTTCGGGGGTACGCAGCCGGGCGGCGCGGGCGGCGGCTTCGGCGGCGGCCTGGGCGATGTGTTCGGCGGCCTGTTCAACCGCGGCGGCGCCGGTGCGGGAACCCGTATCCAGCCGCGCCGCGGCCAGGACATCGAGTCCGAGGTCACGCTGTCCTTCACGGAGGCGGTGGACGGGGCGACCGTCCCGCTCCGGATGTCCTCGCAGGCACCCTGCAAGGCCTGTTCCGGTACCGGCGACAAGAACGGCACCCCCCGGGTGTGCCCGACCTGCGTCGGCACCGGCCAGGTGTCGCGGGGCAGCGGCGGCGGCTTCTCCCTGACCGACCCCTGCGCGGACTGCAAGGGCCGCGGCCTGATCGCGGAGAACCCCTGCGAGGTCTGCAAGGGCAGCGGCCGGGCGCTCAGCTCCCGCACCATGCAGGTCCGGATCCCGGCCGGCGTCTCCGACGGCCAGCGGATCCGGCTGCGCGGCAAGGGCACGCCGGGCGAGCGCGGCGGCCCGTCGGGCGACCTGTACGTCGTCGTCCACGTCGACAGCCACCCCGTGTTCGGCCGCAAGGGCGACAACCTCACGGTGACGGTCCCGGTGACCTTCGCCGAAGCGGCCCTCGGCGCCGAGGTCAGGGTCCCGACCCTGAACGGCCCGGCGGTGACGCTGAAGCTGCCGCCGGGCACCCCCAACGGCCGTACGATGCGGGCCCGCGGCAAGGGCGCGGTCCGCAAGGACGGCACCCGCGGCGACCTGCTGGTGACGGTGGAGGTGGCCGTTCCGGCGGAGCTGTCGGACAAGGCACGTGAGGCGCTGGAGATGTACCGCGTCGCAACCGAGTCGGAAGACCCGCGCGCCGCGCTGTTCGAGTCCGCGAAGGGAGCATGACATGGACGGCCGCCGCAGGAATCCTTACCAGCTCACCGACGAGACCCCGGTCTACGTGATCTCGGTGGCCGCCCAGCTCTCGGGTCTGCATCCGCAGACCCTCCGCCAGTACGACCGCCTCGGCCTGGTCTCCCCGGACCGTACGGCCGGCCGCGGCCGGCGCTACTCGGCCCGTGACATCGAGCTGCTCCGCACGGTGCAGGCGCTGTCCCAGGACGAGGGCATCAACCTGGCGGGCATCAAGCGCATCATCGAACTGGAGAACCAGGTCGCCGCGCTCCAACAGCGCGTGGCCGAGCTCTCGGCCGCCGTGGACGGGGCCGCGGCCACCCTCCGGGCCCGCGAGGCCCAGGTGCACGCCTCGTACCGCCGGGACCTGGTCCCGTACCAGCCGCCGGTGCCGGGCAACGCCCTGGTCGTCTGGCGCCCCAAGCGCCAGGCGGACTGACGCCCGCCCGCGAGCACGCGTGACGAAGGCCCCGCCCCGGATCCCAAGCATCCCCGGGCGGGGCCTTCGTCGTACGCCGTACCGCCGTACGTCAGCACTTCGGCAGCTGTGACGGGTCCCCGTGCAGGATCCCCGACTGGGCGATGAGATAGCCGAGCTGGGCCCGGCTCCCGCTGCCCAGGGCGGTGGCCAGCTTCGCGATGTGCGCGCGGCAGGTCCGTACGTTCATCCCCAGCCGGCGCGCGATCGCCTCGTCCACATGCCCCTCGATGAGGAGCTGGGCGATGGAGCGCTGCACGCCGGAGATGCCCTCGGGCATGTGCGTGTACGTCACCTCGTCGCGCAACGGCACGGCACGGCGCCAGAGTTGCTCGAACACCTTGATGAGGTACTGCACGAGCCCCGGATGCCGCAGCTCCAGCGCCACCCGCCGGTCTTCGCTGACGGGGATGAAGGCCACCGTCCGGTCGAAGATGATGAGGCGCTCGATCAGCTCTTCCAGCGTGCGGATCTCCACCTTCCCCGTGGAGATGCGGTCCACGTAGGCGAGCGTGCCCTGGCTGTGCCGGGCGGTGTGCTGGTAGAGGGTCCGGATGCTCACGCCGCGGTCGATCAGCGGCGCGTCGCGCTCCAGGGCCTCGCTGAGGACGAAAGACGGCCGGGCGCCGCCCGGCTGGACGGTCAGCATCTCCGTGTGGCACGCGGCGGTGGCGAGGTCCAGGGCGGCGTTGATCTGGTCGAACCCCTCCAGCACGGTGATGGAGTGGGTGTTCGCCGAGCTCTGGGCGCTGATGGCGAGGAAAGGCTCGAATGCATCGGTGAGATCGATGGCCGTGCGCCTGCGGTCCTGGATCTCGCGTTCGAGCGGATGAAGCCGTTGGGCCAGAGCGACGGACGGGGGAACCGCCCGGAGCTGGTTCGCGTCATCCGGGTCGGGTCGCAGCAGACCGAATTCGAGCAGGCAGGGGGCGTTCGCCACTTCTCCCCGTGGCACCCGGCCCGTGCTCAGCGCCGCCGCGTACAGGCGCGCCCCCTCGTCGCACATGGCCGTGACGAGGTGGGGATGTGTCGGGTTTGTGTTGTTTATTGGCAAATCTCCACCCCCCAGGGTCCTGAACATGCAAGAACATGATGCATCGTCCCTGTGGCCGTAACGTGCCTGAATGAGCCATGGTCTGACGTGCGGGGGAGAAGATTCCATCAAGTGAGGACGAAGCCGACCATGTACAAGAGAATGCTTCGCTCGGCGCTTGCCGTTGTTTTCTCCGCTGTCGCGGTCTTTGGGGCAGTCAGCGTCGTCAATGGTGATGCGGGGAGGGCTCTGGCCAGTGACAGCGGTTGGAACACCACGCCGGCAGGGGAGTCGGACAGTGGGTGGAACACCGCGCCGACGGGAGAGTCGGACAGTGGTTGGAACGCCACGCCGGCAGGCGAGGCGGACAGTGGTTGGAACGCCGCGCCCCTGAAGGCCGTCTGATGACCCCCGACGACCGTGACTTCCGGCGCGAAATGGCCTCGGCGTACCGGTCCGGATGGCAGTTCATCGACCTCGCCACGGCGATTCCCCACACGGGCGATTCGCTGATGGTCACCCTGTTCGGTCAGCCCATCGTCGTCGTGCGCGAGGAAGACGAGGACGTCCGCGCCTACCGCTGTCTGCGCCGCCCCCGCGGCGCGCCGCAGCCCGTCCGCTGTGAGGTGCGGTACGGCATGGTCTTCGTCAATCTCGATCAGCGCGACCACCAGCTCTTCGAACCCGATATCACCACCGCCACCCCCCGCAGTGCCTGACGCGATTCCCCCGTCGTTGCAGATCGCTCAGGCGCTTCCCCCACACAGCGGCGCCATCGTGGACCTGACCACGATGGCGCCGCTGTGATGTCCGCGTCCAGTGGTTGAACCGGACAATTACTGCGGGTCTCTTACGCCCTCTTGCGCCTGCCGGTCTCTTACGCCCGCCCCAGCGCCCGGTCCAGGGTGATCTCCAGGACCACCCGGTCCGGGTTCGGCGACGGCATCCGCCCGTACCGCTCCGCGTAGCGCGCCACCGCCTCGGCGACCGAGGCCTCGTCCGTACGGACCACCGCGCGCCCCTCCAGCGTCGCCCAGCGGCGTCCCTCCATCTGGCAGACCGCAACCCGCGCCGAGCCGTCCGGCTCGGTCCCCTGCGCCGCCAGGACGTTGCGGATCTTCTTGCTGTGCTTGTTGCTGATCACCCGCGCGAGTCCGGCCTCCGGGTCGTACGTCACTCCCACCGGCACCACGTGCGGGCTCCCGTCGGGGCGCGGCGTGGTCAGGGTGCAGATGTGCCGCTCCCGCCAGAAGGCGAGGTACTCGGGCGTCGGGTTGAGTACGTCATGGCCTGGGTTCGAAACACGCATGGCCGAAGCGTACGGCGGGCTGCCTTGAGTGGAATAGACTCAACTTTGTGCAGGTTGCCGATATCAGAGTGTGTGCAGGACGCATGTTGTGCAGGACAGACGTATGAACCGCAGGGAGAGGAGTAGTCGCACGTGGATGCCGAGCTGACCAACAAGAGCCGGGACGCGCTGAACGCAGCCACCAGCAGGGCCGTCAAGGGCGGGCACGCGGATCTGACCCCCGCGCACCTGCTGCTGGCGCTGCTCGCCGGCCAGGACAACGAGAACATCACCGACCTCCTCGCGGCCACCGACGCCGACCAGGCCGCCGTGCGCGACGGCGCGGAGCGGCTGCTCGCCGCCCTGCCCAGCGTCACCGGCTCGACCGTCGCGCCCCCGCAGCCCACGCGCGACCTCCTCGCCGTACTCGCCGAGGCCGACGCCCAGGCCGGGAAACTGGGCGACGAGTACCTCTCCACCGAACACCTCCTCATCGCCGTGGCCGCCAAGGGCGGACCGGCCGGTGAGGTCCTTTCCGCCCAGGGCGCGACCGCCGGCAAGCTGCTGGCCGCCTTCGAGAACGCACGAGGAGGACGGCGGGTGACGACCCCCGACCCCGAGGGCCAGTACAAGGCCCTGGAGAAGTTCGGCACCGACTTCACGGCAGCCGCCCGCGCGGGCAAGCTCGACCCGGTCATCGGCCGCGACCAGGAGATCCGGCGCGTCGTCCAGGTCCTGTCGCGCCGTACGAAGAACAACCCGGTGCTGATCGGCGAGCCGGGCGTCGGCAAGACGGCGGTCGTCGAGGGCCTGGCCCAGCGCATCGTCAAGGGCGACGTCCCCGAGTCCCTCAAGAACAAGCGCCTGGTCTCCCTCGACCTCGGCGCCATGGTCGCCGGCGCCAAGTACCGCGGCGAGTTCGAGGAGCGGCTCAAGACGGTCCTCGCCGAGATCAAGTCCAGCGACGGCCAGATCATCACCTTCATCGACGAACTGCACACGGTCGTCGGTGCGGGCGCCGGCGGGGACTCCGCCATGGACGCGGGCAACATGCTCAAGCCCATGCTGGCCCGCGGCGAGCTGCGCATGGTCGGCGCGACCACGCTCGACGAGTACCGCGAGCGGATCGAGAAGGACGCGGCGCTGGAGCGCCGGTTCCAGCAGGTGCTGGTGGCGGAGCCGAGCGTCGAGGACACCATCGCCATCCTGCGCGGCCTCAAGGGCCGCTACGAGGCCCACCACAAGGTCGTCATCAACGACAGCGCGCTCGTCGCCGCGGCCACGCTCTCCGACCGGTACATCACCTCCCGCTTCCTCCCCGACAAGGCCATCGACCTCGTCGACGAATCCGCGTCCCGGCTCCGCATGGAGATCGACTCCTCCCCGCTGGAGATCGACGAGCTCCAGCGTGCGGTGGACCGCCTGCGGATGGAGGAGCTGGCGCTGAAGAACGAGTCCGACCCGGCCTCCCTCGAACGCCTCGACAAGATCCGCAAGGACCTCGCGGACAAGGAGGAGGACCTGCGCGGCCTCACCGCCCGCTGGGAGAAGGAGAAGCAGTCCCTCAACCGGGTCGGCGAGCTCAAGGAGCGCCTCGACGACCTGCGCGGGCAGGCGGAGCGCGCCCAGCGCGACGGCGACTTCGACGCGGCCTCCAAGCTGCTCTACGGGGAGATCCCGGCGCTGGAGCGCGAGCTGGAGGAGGCCAGCGAGGCCGAGGCCGAGGCGTCGAAGGGGACGATGGTCAAGGACGAGGTCGGCCCCGACGACATCGCGGACGTGGTGGGCGCCTGGACGGGCATCCCGGCGGGCCGCCTCCTCGAAGGCGAGACCCAGAAGCTGCTGCGCATGGAGGCCGAGCTGGGCCGCCGCCTGATCGGCCAGGAGGAGGCCGTACGGGCCGTCTCGGACGCCGTACGCCGCACCCGGGCCGGTATCGCCGACCCGGACCGCCCGACGGGCTCGTTCCTCTTCCTGGGCCCCACGGGCGTCGGCAAGACGGAGCTGGCGAAGGCCCTCGCGGACTTCCTCTTCGACGACGAGCGGGCCATGGTCCGGATCGACATGTCGGAGTACGGCGAGAAGCACAGCGTGGCCCGGCTCGTCGGCGCCCCGCCCGGGTACGTGGGCTACGAGGAGGGCGGCCAGCTCACCGAGGCGGTGCGCAGGCGCCCGTACAGCGTGGTGCTCCTGGACGAGGTGGAGAAGGCCCACCCCGAGGTCTTCGACATCCTGCTCCAGGTCCTGGACGACGGCCGCCTCACGGACGGCCAGGGCCGCACCGTGGACTTCCGCAACGCCATCCTGGTGCTGACCTCGAACCTGGGCAGTCAGTTCCTGATGAATCCGTCCACACCTGTGGACGAGAAGAAGCGGCAGGTTCTGGAGGTGGTCAGGGCGACCTTCAAGCCGGAGTTCCTGAACCGCCTGGACGACCTCGTGGTCTTCTCCGCCCTGACCCGGGACGAGCTGGCGCACATCGCCGAGCTCCAGATCGGCCGCCTGGCCCAGCGCCTGGCCGACCGCCGCCTGACCCTGGACGTCACCCCCGACGCCCTGGCCTGGCTGGCGGACAAGGGCAACGACCCGGCGTACGGAGCCCGGCCGCTGCGCCGCCTGATCCAGACGGCGATCGGTGACCGGCTGGCCAAGGAGATCCTTTCCGGCGAAGTGAAGGACGGCGACACCGTCCGGGTGGACGTGGCGGGCGAGGATCTGCTGGTCGGCAAGGCCCTGTAAGTGCGGCTCATCCGGCTCCTACCGGCTCCTTGCGTGTGTCCGCCCGCAGCGGATCGCACGTGCGGGGGTGGACACGGGGTAGGCGCGATGGGGGAGGATGAAGGAATCCGCACGAAGGGAAGTACACGGTGAGCATCGACCCGGCCTCGATTCCGAACTTCGGAGGGCAGCAGCCCGATCCGCAGGCCACAGGACCGGCGGGCCCCGTCGTCCCCGACCAGGAGCTGGTCAAGCAGCTGCTGGACCAGATGGAGCTCAAGTACGTCGTCGACGACGAGGGCGACCTCGCGGCGCCGTGGGAGGATTTCCGCACGTACTTCATGTTCCGCGGCGAAGACGAGCAGCAGGTCTTCTCCGTGCGGACCTTCTACGACCGTCCGCACAAGATCGACGAGAAGCCCCAGCTCCTTGAGTCGATCGACGACTGGAACCGCCGCACCCTGTGGCCCAAGGTCTACAGCCACACGCACGACGACGGATCCGTCCGCCTGATCGGCGAGGCGCAGATGCTGATCGGCACCGGCGTCAGCCTGGAGCACTTCGTCTCCTCCACGGTCAGCTGGGTCCGCGCGTCCATCGAGTTCGACAAGTGGCTCGTGGAGCAGCTCGGCCTGGAGCAGGAGATCGACTCCACCGACGGCGACGACACGGGTGACGACGAAGGCGACGCGACCAACTAGGCGTCACAGACGTCACAGACGTCACAGACGTCACAGGCGTCACAACGGCACTTTGGCCACGAGGAGCAAGTACACCCCGTAGCCGTAGGAGAGCCCGGCCAGCCCCGCGGTCAGTACGACCGCGGTGCCGTGCCGGGCTCTCGCCATGACGGCGGCCACCGGCAGCAGCAGCGGGAACGCGGGGACCAGGAAGCGCGGCTTGGAGTCGAAGAACCCGGCCCCGCCGTAGGTGATCACCATCAGCACCCCCGTGTACACGAGCACGGCCAGCGGCATGCGGTCCAGGGCCAGCAGCACCGCCAGCAGCCCCGCCGCAGCCAGTACGGCCACGGTCACCGTGGTGGCCAGTGGCACGCTCCCGCCGGTGACCACCTTCTCCGCCGAGCGCAGCGCCCCGCCCCCGAAGTCGAAGCGGGAGCCCCAGCGGCGCTGTACCTCGAAGTAGCCGCCCAGCGGGTCCCCGACGCGCACGCCGACCGCCACGACGTACGCGGCCCAGCCCGCCGGGGCGAGCAGCCCGGCCGCCCACACCTCGGGCGCGCGGGATCTTCGTACGACCACCTCGCGCAGGGCCATGACGCAGACGGCGGCGGCCACCGCGATCCCCGTCGGCCGGGTCAGCCCGGCCAGCACCGCGAGCCCCGCCGCCCACAGCCAGCGCCCGGTCAGCAGGGCGTACAAGCTCCAGGCGGCGCACGCGGCCAGCAGCGCCTCCGTGTAGCCGAGGGTCAGCACCACCGAGTGCGGCAGCACCGCCCACAGCGCCACCAGCAGCAGCCCGGCCCGCTGCCCGAGCAGCCGCTCCCCGACCCGGTACACCCCCACGGCCGCCAGCGCGGCGGCCGCCCAGGCGATCAGCAGCGCGGCGGCGGGGGTGCCGCCGGCCAGCCCCACCAGGTACGGGTAGAGCGGGAAGAAGGCGTAGTCGCTCTGCACGGACCCGGTGGCGGACCACATCTGGGTGCGCCCGTAGCCGTGGGCGGCGATGTGCAGGTACCAGACGGAGTCCCACGACGCGCCGAGCACTTTGACCGGGCTCTTCCCGGCCCACCACGCGCTGACGGCGAGCACCAGCACCCCGGCGCCGCGCACGGCGGAGAACACCCCGAGGGCGACGACGGCCGCGGGCGTGGCCGTGCCGACCGCCCGTACGGAAACAGTGGTCATGTCAGCCGCTGGAGGCGTTCGACGGCCTCGTGCAGGACGTCCGTCTTCTTGCAGAAGGCCCAGCGCACCTGGGTGGCCCCGGCGGACTCGTCGTCGTAGAAGACCTGGTTCGGGATGGCGACGACCCCGCAGCGCTCGGGGAGGGCGCGGCAGAAGGCGAGGCCGTCCTTCTCGCCGAGGGGCGCGATGTCGGTGGTGATGAAGTACGTGCCCTGGGGGCGGAAGACGCGGAAGCCGGCCGCCGCGAGCCCGTCGGCGAGGAGGTCGCGCTTGGCGGCGAGGCCGGCGCGCAGGCCCTCGTAGTAGGTGTCGGGGAGGGCGAGGGCCTCGGCGACGGCGTACTGGAACGGGCCGGACGAGACGAACGTGAGGAACTGCTTCACCGAGCGGACGGCCGCCACGAGCTCCGGCGGGGCGGTGATCCAGCCGACCTTCCAGCCGGTGAACGAGTAGGTCTTGCCGGCGCTGGAGATGGTCACGGTCCGCTCGCGCATGCCGGGCAGCGAGGCCAGCGGGGTGTGGGAGCCCTCGAAGACCAGGTGTTCGTAGACCTCGTCGGTGATGACCAGGAGGTCGTGGCGGACGGCCAGTTCCGCGATCGCCGCGAGCTCGGCGGGGGTCAGCACCGTGCCGGTCGGGTTGTGCGGGGTGTTCAGCAGCAGCAGGCGGGTGCGCGGGGTGATGGCATCGCTCAGGGCGTCGATGTCTGGGCGGAAGTCGGGGGCGCGCAGGGTGAGGGGGACGCGGACCGCGCCGGCCATGGCGATGCAGGCCGCGTACGAGTCGTAGAAGGGTTCGAGGGCGATGACCTCGTCGCCCGGTTCGAGGAGGGCCAGGAGCGCGGCGGCGATGGCCTCCGTGGCGCCGGCCGTGACGAGCACCTCGGTGTCCGGGTCGTAGCGGAGGCCGTAGAACCGCTGCTGGTGGGCGGCGATCGCGGTGCGCAGCTCCGGGATGCCGGGGCCGGGCGGGTACTGGTTGCCGAGGCCGGAGAGGACCGCGCGGGAGGCGGCCTCGGCGATCTCGGCCGGGCCGTCGGTGTCAGGGAAGCCCTGGCCGAGGTTGATCGACCCGGTGCGGGCGGCCAGCGCCGACATCTCCGCGAAGATCGTCGTACCGAATGCGGCGAGGCGGCGGTTGAGGAAGGGGCGGCTGTTGCCCGCGGGTGCGCTCATGGGCGCCATCCTGTGCCGAACCTCTGGAGTTGCTCAAGTGTGCTTTGGCGCGGATGGCCCGGGGGCATCCCCCCATCACGCGGGACGCGGGGATCCCGCTCCCCGGGGGACCGGGGTGTGAGAGAGGGGGCGAGGACATGATCCTGGCCATCGTGATCTTCGTGAGTGTGGTGGTTCTCGTCTGCCTGCTGGCCGTCGGCTCCAGGAGCGGCGGTTCGTCCGGCCGCCGGTCCGGTTCGAGCGGACGGAGCGGACGGCGCGGCGGCAGCTGGTGGTCGGACGGCGGTTCCTCGTCCTCCTCCTGCGGGTCCTCCTCATCGCCCTCCTGCGGATCCTCCTCGTCCTGCGGGGGATCGTCTTCGTGCGGTGGCGGCGGGGGCTGCGGTTCCAGCTGACACGGGGCAGCCCGGAACCGCGTAGGGAAGGCGCCCGGCGGGCACAACTTCCGTCGGGCGTCTTCTTGTTCGGACCCCAATTCGGATGTTGTTGAACACGTGAACCGAGGAGCCCCCGGGGGGATGTAAACCCCGTCAAGTTGGGTAAAAACGCTGTGAGTGCCGTGCCTTTCATGATTCCCTCGGTTGAGTAGACCAGTCCTCGGACCTTCCTGGACTTCCTGTGGACCCGTGCCGGGTTCCCCCCACCCGTTGACTACCGCTGGCGGGCCCCGGCCCATCTCCCTCGCGCGTTTGCGGAGCCGACTCATGCTCACGACCCTCCAGACCACCTACACCGACACGCGTGCCGCCGATCTCGCCTGGGCCCTGGGACGGGAGCCGCTGCCCGCCCTGGCCGTGCTGAACCTCGAACTGTCCGGCGCCAAGGTGGAATTGCGCCTGCTCGGAGCCTCCCATCAGGTACTCCTGGAGGAGGGCGAGGTGCTCTGCTCGGAGACGGTCGCCTGCATGCCCGGCAGCAGTACGCCGCTGCCGCTCGGCGTGGCCAAGCGGCTGGGCGGCTGGGAGTACGAGTTCGCCGCGCGGGTCGAGAACCTGTCGCGCGGCTCCTTCGCCGGGCGGGCGCAGGAGTTGCTCGCGCTCGTCGCGGATCACCCGAACGGGCTCGCCGGAACCTTTCCGGGCAGCCCGCACGCCTTCACCGCCATGCTCGCGCAGCGTTACGAGGGGCAGGTGCGCTGGCGGACCTGGCACGCGTATCCGCAGGAGGGTCAACTGGTCGCCACCCGCACCCGGGTGGGCGTACGGATGGGCGCCCAGGCCGAGGCCCTGGAGTCCGCGGCGCTGTAACCGCCCGGGTTCGGGAGGGGCGCGCGGGCCGGTCATTGATACGCCAACTGGCCGAAACGGCAAGCCACTTGCACCCATGTGGGTGACGGGGTGCGGGTGGGCGGTGACGTACGGTTCCCCTCATGATCGACCGTTCCGCCCCCGGCGGGGTGCTCCCGGCACCGGAGCCGCGGGGCGTGGCGACCGTCCCGGCCGCCGCCCTGCCCGTACGGCCCCGGACCGGCCGACTCCTCGTCCTGGCCACCGTGTTCGTCTGCGCCGCCTGCGGGCTCGTATACGAACTGGAGCTGCTCGCCCTCGGCTCGTACCTCATCGGTGACTCCGTCACCCAGGCGTCCGTCGTGCTGTCCGTCATGGTCTTCGCCATGGGCGTCGGCTCCCTGCTCGCCAAACGGCTCAGACACCGGCCCGCCTTCGGCTTCGGCGCCATCGAGGCCGGGCTCGCGCTGGTCGGCGGGCTCTCCGCCATGGCGCTGTACGCGAGTTTTGCCTGGCTGGGGGAGTCCCGGCCCGCCCTCGTCGCCTTCTCCTTCGCCATCGGAGTGCTCATCGGCGCGGAGATCCCGCTGCTGATGGTCCTCATCCAGCGGATCCGCCGGCAGGACGCGGGCGGCGCCGTCGCCGACCTCTTCGCCGCCGACTACGTGGGCGCGCTGGTCGGCGGGCTGGCCTTTCCGTTCCTGCTGCTGCCGGTGCTCGGCCAGCTGACCGGCGCCATGCTCACCGGCGGCGTCAACGTGGTCGTCGGCGGCGGACTCGTCCTGTGGCTGTTCCGCCGCGACCTGAGCCGGCGCTGCCGCTGGCTGCTGATCTCCGCGAACCTGACCGTGCTGGCCGTGCTCTGCTCGGCCACCGTCCTCGCCGACGACTTCGAGCGGGTCGCCCGCCGCGCCGTCTACGGCGGGGAGGTGCGGGTCGCCGTCCAGAGCGGGGTGCAGGAACTGGTGCTCACCGGGCCCTCCACCGGCTCCCCGCGCTCGCTCGACCTGTTCCTCGACGGGCGGCTGCGGGTCAGCGGATACGACGAGTACCGCTACCACGAGGCCCTCGTCCACCCCGCCATGACCGGCCCGCACGCCCGGGTCCTGGTCCTCGGCGGCGGCGACGGGCTCGCCGCGCGCGAGGTGCTGCGCTACCGGGACGTCGCCTCCGTCACCGTCGTCGAGCTCGACCCCGGCGTGGTGGAGCTCGCCCGCACGGACCCGATGCTGTCGGCGCTCAACGGCCGGGTGTACGAGGACCCGCGCCTCGGGGTCGTCACGCAGGACGCGTTCCGCTGGCTGCGGGGGCCGGCCGCGCGGGACCGCTTCGACGTCATCGTCTCCGACCTCCCCGACCCGGGCATCACGCCGAGCACGAAGCTGTACTCGCAGGAGTTCTACGGGCTGGCCGCGCGCGCCCTGAGCCCGGGCGGGCGGCTCGCGGTGCACGCGGGGCCCCTGGCGACCCGGCCGCAGACGTACTGGACGGTCGAGTCGACGCTGCGCGCCGCCGGGCTGCGGACCGCCCCGTACAGCGCGGGCGGCCGCCTCTCGGGCTTCGCCGCCGGACCCGACCGGGCGCAGGGCTCCGGCACCGTGCCGCCGCGGGACTGGGGCTTCGTCCTGGCCGCCCGCGGCCGGGTCCCGGAACTGCGCGTGGACCGAGACACCCCCGCGCTGCGCTCGCTGTCCACGGGATCCCTACGAGACGCGGCCCGCGACGCGGAACGGACCAGAGTCCCGGACCTCCCCCCATCCACACTGCCGCACCCGCGATACTCCTGAGCCCCACATCCAGCCTCCTCGTCGCCACATCCAGCCTCGCCGGCGTTTGAGGCGCGGGTCCGGGCGGAGCCCGGTGCCCGGCGGAGCCGGGTTTCTCCCCCAGCTACCTCCCCCAGACTCCGTCCGGGGGGACCCCCACGCCTCAAACGCCGGCGAGGCTGGAAATTGCGCGGCGCGCATCCAGCCTGCCGGGCCCAGGGTTGCGCTGCGCGCACTTCTGGGCCGACGCCAGCCACATCCAGCCCCGCCGGCGTTTGAGGCGCGGGGTCCGGGGCGGAGCCCCAGCAGTGGCGCCGGGCCCGGAGCGAAGTGGTTCGCGCCGGACCGGGCGCGGGAGCACGACTCGTCGGTAGGCTCGGCCGCATGGAGCATCAGGTGTTCGTTCCGGTACCGGTCGACAGCCTCCGCGCCGTGCTGCGCGACCCCGCCCGGGTGGCCCGCTGCGTGCCGGGACTCCAGCAGGACGCCGACGCCGCGTCCGGACCCCTGTCGGGCCGGCTGAAGCTGCGGGTCGGCGGGCACACCGTGACCTACCGGGGGGCGCTGGCCGTCACCGAGCGGGACCCGGACCGGTTCGCCGTCGACGGCGAGGGGACGGAGATCCGGGGCAGCGGGACGGTCAAGCTCGCGCTCACCCTGCGGCTGACCCCGGAGGGGCACGGGACCCGGCTGGCCATCACCGCCGGGGCCACCGCCGACGGGCGGGCCGCCGCCTTCGAGCCGGGGGCCACCGAGACCGCCGTACGCCGCCTCCTGGACCGGGCCGCCGCCCATCTGGCCGCCGCGGCCGCGCCGGACCCCGTCGCCGAGGCGGAGGCGGCCGACGCCGAGGACACCGACGCCGAGGACACCGACGAGATCATCGCCTCCGTGTTCGAGACCGAGGTGCCGCCCCCGTCCCTGGACCCCTTCCTGGAGGGCGATTTCGACGAGCTCGGCGGCACCCCGCGCCCCCCGGCCGAGGCCGCCCACGCCCGCCGCACCATGATCGGCCGCAGCGCCGAGGAGGTGGACCACGCACCCCCGCGCGGCCGCTACGCCCCGGTCCCCGCGCCCAGCGCCACCACCGCCGGCCAGAACCTGCGCTGGATCGCCCCGGCCGCCGCCCTGGCGATCGCCTCGGCGGTCGTCCTGGGCCGCGCCCTACGCCGCCGCCACTGAGCGGTCTCCCCGAGGCCGCTCAGGCCCTGTCCGGCCGAGCCGGCCGCCCGCTGGCCTAATCTCGATCACATGAGTACGCAACTGAGGGCCGGCGGGGCCGAGCTGAGGATCGACCAGGACAACGGCTGCCGGATCAGCAGTCTGCGCGTCGACGGGACCGAGCTGCTGCGCCGCGGCCCGCACTTCGGGGTCTTCCCGATGGTCCCCTGGTGCGGACGCACCGCGAACGGGCGGTTCCTTGACGGCGCGGTCGTCCACCAGCTCCCGGTCAACCACCCCCCGCACGCCATCCACGGCTTCGGCCGCGACACCGCCTGGCGCCGGGCCCGGCTCACGGACACCGAGGCCGCCTTCTTCTTCGACCTCACCGACCCCTGGCCGTGGACCGGCCGGGTCACCCAGAGCTTCGAGCTGACCGCCGACGGACTGACGCTCTCCATGGCCGTCGAGACGTACGGCGACTCCTTCCCGGCTCAGGCCGGCTGGCACCCCTGGTTCCGCCGCAACCTCGGCACCGGCGAGGACGCGCGGCTCGACTTCGAGCCCGCGTGGCAGGAGGAGCGCGGCGCGGACCACCTCCCCACCGGCCACCGCATCGACCCCAAGCCCGGCCCCTGGGACGACTGCTTCGGCATGCCCGACGGCGTCGACGTCACTCTCACCTGGCCCGGCGCGCTGGAACTGAAGATCACCAGCCGCGAGGAATGGGTGGTGATCTACGACGAGCAGCCCGAGGCCCTCTGCGTGGAGCCGCAGTCCGGCCCGCCGAACGGGCTGAACACCCACCCGCGCCTGGTCACCCCCGTCGATCCCCTGGAGATCTCCACGACGTGGACCTGGCGACGGCTCGGCTAGCGCGCAATTAAGCTCAGGACCATGAGTGATGTACGCGATGCGCTTCTGCAGCAGATCAAGGACAAGGCCGTCGTGCACGGCAAGGTGATCCTCTCCTCCGGCCGGGAGGCCGACTACTACATCGACCTCCGTCGGATCACCCTCGACGGCGAGGCGGCCCCGCTCGTCGGCCAGGTCATGCTCGACCTGACCGCCGACCTCGACTACGACTGCGTCGGCGGCCTGACCCTGGGCGCCGACCCGGTCGCGACCTCCATGCTGCACGCCGCCGCCGCACGCGGGGAGCGCATGGACGCCTTCGTCGTCCGCAAGGCGCAGAAGGCGCACGGTATGCAGCGCCGGATCGAGGGCACCGACGTGAAGGGCAAGCGCTGCCTGGTCGTCGAGGACACCTCCACCACCGGCGGTTCCCCGCTGACCGCCGTCGAGGCGGTCCGGGAGGCCGGCGGCGAGGTCGTCGCCGTCGCCACGATCGTGGACCGCGGGGCGTCCGACGCCATCGCCGAGGCCGGTCTGCCGTACCTCACGGGCTACCACCTCCAGGACCTGGGCCTCTCCTGAGCCCCCCGCCGGGCGGGGTGTCCGGCCCTCGGACATGGTCCGAACCAACTGGCGGCGAAGGTCCCGGACCTCCCTGAGTCGGCCCTGACCTGCGCTTTTATGGGCGGGCGGAGTGTTTCACGTGAAACGCTCCGCCCGGTTCACGCCATCCGGGGCGCAGACGGGGGTGGAGTGTCGGGCGGAGTCTGGAAAGATGGGCGCGACGGTGACGTCGCCCCCAGGTCAGGGCCCGCAATAAGCACACTCCCCGCACATCCAAGGAGCGGACAGATGCCCATCGCAACCCCCGAGGTCTACAACGAGATGCTCGACCGGGCGAAGGCAGGCAAGTTCGCCTACCCGGCCATCAACGTGACCTCGTCCCAGACCCTGCACGCTGCGCTGCGCGGCTTCGCGGAGGCCGAGAGCGACGGCATCATCCAGATCTCCACCGGTGGTGCGGAGTTCCTGGGTGGCCAGTACAAGAAGGACATGGTCACCGGCGCCGTCGCCCTGGCCGAGTTCGCCCACGTCGTGGCCGCCAAGTACGACATCACGGTCGCCCTGCACACGGACCACTGCCCCAAGGACAAGCTGGACGGCTACGTCCGTCCGCTGCTCGACATCTCCGCCGAGCGCGTGGCCCGCGGCCTGAACCCGCTCTTCCAGTCGCACATGTGGGACGGCTCCGCCGAGACCCTGGCCGACAACCTGGCCATCGGCCAGGAACTGCTCGCCAAGGCCGTCGCGGCGAAGATCATCCTTGAGGTCGAGATCACCCCGACCGGCGGCGAGGAGGACGGCGTCAGCCACGAGATCAACGACGAGCTGTACACCACCGTCGACGACGCGATCCGCACCGCCGAGGCCCTGGGCCTGGGCGAGAAGGGCCGCTACCTGCTGGCCGCCTCCTTCGGCAACGTGCACGGCGTCTACAAGCCGGGCAACGTCGTCCTGCGCCCCGAGCTCCTCAAGGACCTCCAGGCCGGTGTCGCCGAGAAGTACGGCAAGGCGTCCCCGTTCGACTTCGTCTTCCACGGCGGCTCGGGCTCCACGGCCGAGGAGATCGCCACCGCGCTGGAGAACGGCGTCGTGAAGATGAACCTCGACACCGACACCCAGTACGCCTTCACCCGCCCGGTCGCGGACCACATGTTCCGCAACTACGACGGCGTCCTGAAGGTCGACGGCGAGGTCGGCACCAAGTCGAAGTACGACCCCCGTACCTGGGGCAAGTCCGCCGAGGCGGGCATGGCCGCGCGCGTCACCGTGGCCTGCGCCGACCTGCGCTCCACCGGCACCAAGCTGAAGTAAGAGCCGCTGCCCGAAGAGGCCCGCAGGTCCGTCACGGACCTGCGGGCCTCTTTGCCGTGTCCTGCTAAGAGAAGGCCGGGCGGGCGACCCTGGACCACGTGGGCCCGTACCAGGCGTGGATCGACCTGCACGTCGCCGTGCTGTCGGAGGCAAAGGCACGCGGCGAGCTGCTGCCGAACGTGGACCCGGTGGTGCCGTCGCGCATGATCGTCGGGGCGTACGCGGGGCTGAACATGATGTCCCAGGTGCTCGATCTGGACCTGGACGAGCAGGTCGCGGCGCTGTACACGCATGTGATGCCCAACATCGTGGTCCCGGCCGTGGCGATCCGGCTGGACACCGCCGTCCCCCCGCGGGGTGGTGCGCCGCACACACCCCGCGGTACGCGAAACCTGACGGACTCACCCAACTCCCCGGCCGGCGCCGACCGGGGAGGCGAAGGGGACCGGAAGGGGACCGAAGGACTGGTTAGCCCTGGACGCCCTTGAGCTCCGTGTAAGCCTCTTCGCTGCTGTCCTTGAGGAACTGCCAGCAGCGCTCCTCCTCCTCGGTCTCCTTGATCGCGCCGGCCGCGCGGGCGAGGGCGGCCAGGCAGCGCAGGAACCCGCGGTTGGCCTCGTGCTCCCACGGCACCGGGCCGTGGCCCTTCCAGCCTGCCCGGCGCAGCGAGTCCAGCCCGCGGTGGTAGCCGGTACGGGCGTAGGCGTACGACTCGATCACACGGCCGGCCTCGAAGGCCTCCTCGGCCAGCGCGGCCCAGGCGAGGGAGAAGGTGGGGAAGGCGGCGGCGACCTCGGCCGGCGCGCCGGTCTTCTCCTGGAAGAGGGCGTACGCCGCCTCGTTCTCCTGAAGGTACGTCGGGTCCGGTCCGCCCAGCAGGTTCCTGTGACTGTTCATGGCGCCAGTCTGCCATTGGGCCGTTCGCCCAGGCCCGGTCTCCAGCCCGGTCTCCAGTCCGGCGCTCCAGCCAGGTGCTCCAGCCCGGTGCTCTAGAGGGCTCCGCCTTGTCGTGTTTATGATGCGGGCAGGGGACCGGGGCTCCACTTACCCAACCGGAAGGAGCGGACCGCTACCCGGAAGCACGTGTCGAGGAGACAGCGATGTCGCAAAACCTTGATGCCTCCGGAGCCGGTTCGGAAACCCCGAACCTCGACTTCGATGGCACGACCCCGTACGAGGACTACGTCCAGGCGGATGTCCTCACCCACCTCCAGCACCTCCGCTCGGACGACCCGGGCGAGATGGTCTTCCTGGTGACGACCCAGGTCATGGAGCTGTGGTTCACGGTCATCGTCCACGAATGGGAGACCGCCGCCAAGGCGCTGCGCGAGGACCGCGTGCAGGTGGCGATGGATGCGCTGAAACGTTCCCTCCGGGAACTGGAAGCCCTGAACGCCTCGTGGCGCCCGCTCGCCCAGCTCACCCCGGGCCAGTTCAACCAGTACCGCGCGGCCCTCGGCGAGGGTTCCGGTTTCCAGTCGGCGATGTACCGCCGGATGGAGTTCCTGCTCGGCGAGAAGTCCGCCTCGATGCTGGTCCCGCACCGGGGCGCGCCCCGCGTCCACGCGGAACTGGAGAAGGCCCTCCAGGAGCCCAGCCTCTACGACGAGGTCCTGCGCCTCCTCGCCCGCCGCGGCTTCTCGATCCCCGCGGAGGTCCTGGACCGCGACCTCTCCCAGCGCTACGAGCCGTCGCCGCAGGTCGAGGCCGCCTGGACCGCCCTGTACGCGGACCCGGACGCGCAGCACGACCTGCACCGCCTGGGCGAGGTCCTCACGGACGTCGCGGAGCTCATCTGGCGCTGGCGCAACGACCACCTGGTCGCGACCCGCCGCGCGATGGGCGCGAAGACGGGCACGGGCGGCTCGGCGGGCGTGACGTGGCTGGAGAAGCGCGCCCAGAAGAACGTCTTCCCCGAGCTCTGGACGGCGCGCAGCCATGTCTGACACGACCTCCGGGCTCCAGGGGCTCCAGGCGCGGGCCGCGCACCTCGACGCCACCGACGACCTCGCCAAACTCCGCGACCGCTTCACCCTCCCCGACGGCATCGTCTACCTGGACGGCAACTCCCTCGGAGCCCTCCCGGCCGGCGTCGCGGCGGCCACGGCCGACGTCGTACACCGCCAGTGGGGCGAACTCCTCATCCGCTCCTGGGACGAGTCCGCCTGGTGGACCGCCCCCGAGCGGATAGGCGACAAGCTCGCCCCCCTCATCGGCGCGGCCCCCGGCCAGGTGGTCGTCGGCGACTCCACCAGCGTCAACCTCTTCAAGGCCCTCGTCGGCGCCGCCCGCCTCGCGCCGCCCGGCCGCACCCGGATGCTGGTCGACGGGAACACCTTCCCCACCGACGGCTACATCGCCGCGTCGGCCGCCAGGATGACGGGCCTGCGCGTCGTCCCCGTGGACCCCTCCGCCGCGGCGGAGGAGATGGACGACGACACCGCCGTCGTCCTCCTCAACCACGTCGACTACCGCACCGGCCGGCTCCACGACCTCCCCGCCCTCACCAAGGCGGCCCGGGCGACCGGCGCCATCATCGTCTGGGACCTCTGCCACAGCGCGGGCGCCCTCCCGGTCGGCCTCGACGCCCACTCCGTGGACCTCGCGGTCGGCTGTACGTACAAGTACCTGAACGGCGGACCCGGCTCCCCGGCGTACCTCTACATCGCCGCCCGCCACCAGGCCGCCTTCGACTCCCCGCTCCCCGGCTGGAACGGCCACGCGGACCCGTTCGCGATGACCACGGGCTACACCCCGGCCGACGGCGCGGTCCGCGCCCGGGTCGGTACCCCCGACATCCTGTCCATGCTCGCCCTGGAGGCCGCGCTCGACGCCTGGGACGGCGTGTCGGTCGAGGCCGTCCGGGCCAAGTCCCTCGCGCTGACGGACTTCTTCCTGGAGTGCGTCGCGGCGTACGTCCCGGAGGGCAAGGTCGAGTCGGTCACCCCGGCCGAGCACGGCCGGCGCGGCAGTCAGGTCTCGCTGCGCACCGAGAACGCCCGCGAGATCATGGCCGAGCTCATCGCGCGCGGCGTCGTCGGGGACTTCCGCGCCCCGGACATCCTGCGCTTCGGCTTCACCCCGCTCTACGTCGGTTTCGCCGATGCGGAGCGTGCCGCCCGGACACTGGGTCACATTTTCGGGTGACGTAGCGGCGAAACGTCACCTCACGGGGTGATGCGGAGTGATACCGGCGCGGGCGGGGCCTACGGGCTCCGCCCGCGTCCGTCCGGGCCCGTCCGCGCCCCCCGTCGGGCCCGCGAACCCGCCCGGCCCGCCACGGAACGGCGTGTTCCGGCCTGATACGGTCCCGCTCTGCCGGAACACCGGAACAAGTGTCCCTGCGGTACCCCCTGTCCCACGCGTTACCGAGAGGTTGAGCCGATGACGGACCCCGCAGTCGAACGGGACGCCGCCGAGGCCGCCTCGGCCTTCTCCCATCCGCCGGTCGAGCCCGACGTGAGCGCCGCGTACGGGGAACACCCCGACCAGGTCGTCGACTTCTACGCCCCGCGCGGCCCCTCCCACGCGGCCGCCGTCCCGCTGGTGGTCCTGCTGCACGGCGGCGCGTGGCGCGCCCCGTACGACCGGCAGCACGTCACCCCCTTCGCGGACTTCCTGGCCCGGCGGGGTTTCGCCGTCGCCAATGTGGAGTACCGCCGGGGGAGTTCTTCCGTACCGCGCCAGGGGGCGGAGGCGGCGGAGGGCCCGATCGCCGGGCGGTGGCCCGAGACCTTCGACGACGTGGCCGCGGCGATGGACGCCCTTCCCGGGCTGGCGGGGAGCGCGCTGCCGCAGGCCGATGTACGCAGGGTCGTCGTCACGGGCCACTCGGCGGGCGGCCACCTCGCGCTGTGGGCGGCGGCCCGGCACCTCCTGCCGCCCGACGCTCCGGCCGGCTGGAGGCTGCCTTCCCCGCCGCGGCTGCGCGGCGTGGTGGCGCTGGCCCCCATCGCGGACTTCACGGTGGCGGAGGATCTGGGCGTCTGCGGCGGGGCGTCCGGGCAACTGCTGGGCGGGAAGGAGTACTTCGCCGGGCGGCTGCCGTACGCCGATCCGGCGGCGCTGCTGCCGACGGGGATCGCCACGGCCATCGTGCAGGGACGGGAGGACATCGTGGTCCCGGAACAGGTGGCGGAGGCGTACGTCGGCGCGGCGGCTCAGGCGGGCGAGCTGGTCGGGCTGACGCTGCTGGACGGGGTGGGCCACTTCCCGCTGATCGACCCGGCGGCGGACGCGTGCGCGGTGGTCTGCGAGGAGATCTCGCAACTGGCCTGGTAGAGCCCGGCGGCGCGGTGCAGGAGCAGGGCGTGCACGAACCGGTCCTCGGCGGTGGGCGCGCAGCGCCAGGCCAGGGGCCAGGCCCCGTCGAGGGCGGGTACGGGGATGTACGTGGCCCGACGCGGCCCAGAGGTGAGCCGGGTGAACCCGGGCGGCCAGATCCGGTACGCGGCGCTGCCGACGGGAATCAGGAAGTAGACGGGCCGCCGGCCGTTGCTCTGGGTGAGGATCGGCCCGGGATCACCGCCGGTGAGCGTGACGAGGAGATCGGCGAGGTTCCGTCCGGTGTCACCGTCCACGCGTAGCGCGTCGAACAGCACTCCTGCCTTGCGGATTCCGATACCGGTGGTGGGGAGCCAGCTGGGGGTGTGGGGGGCGTCACTTTCGGTGTTCATGAGATCAGGTTGATGGGTCAGGTCTACCGTTTTCCAGAGCGCTGACTCGACCGCCGAAACGGTAGAAATTCGGGCTGCGCTGGTTGTGTTCGGTTGAGTCCGGTTGAGTGGGGTGGTGTCCTGCATGGCCAAGGCAGCCAACAAGGCGACGGCGGGGGGAGCGACCCGTCTGGTCGCGCACCTGGTGAGGGCGTTCCGGGAGCGGGAGAGGCTGACGCAGAAGGAACTCGGCGCGATGCTCGGGTACTCGGCTGCCGCCATCAGCGCGGTGGAGACGTGTGCGCAGCCTGCGAGTGACGAGATGCTGATCAAGCTGGAGGCGGTGATCGGCGGTGGGATGGGACTCTTCGAGGTGGCTCGGGAGCTCGTCCAGAAGGACAAGTTCCCACCCCACTTCCAGGACTTCTTCGACCTGGAACAGCAGGCCCTCATCCTGTACTTGTTCGAGTCGCGGGTGATCAACGGGTTGTTCCAGACTGAGGACTACGCTCGTGCGCTGTTTGCCGGTGGTTTCCCCGTTCTTTCAGAGCAGCGGATCGAAGAGCTCGTTGAGGGGCGCATGGCACGGAGAGCGCTCTTCGACCGCGACCCGATGGCGCTCATCGAGTTCATCGTCGACGAGTCGGTGCTGATCCGCGACATCGGTAGTAAGGCCATCATGCGCGACCAACTCGCCCACCTGGCGCAGCTGGCACGACGGCGTAATGTCACCGTTCAGGTTCTGCGGCTCGACTGCGGATTGGCCGGTGAGCATGCGGGCACGGGCGGAGGGTTGACTCTCGTCGAAACCCCTCACCATCAGCGGCTCGTCTACATGGAGCAACAGGACGAGAGCATGCTGATCAGCGACCCGGCGAAGGTAAACCTCTACTCGCAGCGGTATGCGAAGATCCGCGCACAGGCCTTGGGGCCTCGTGAATCACTGGACTTCATCGAGCAGTTGATTAGGAGAGCGTAGATGAGCACGAACACCCTGCGGTGGTTCAAGTCGAACTACAGCACCGACGCCGGAGGAGCCTGTGTCGAGGTGGCGTACGCCTGGCGGAAGTCGAGCTACAGCGACAGCAGCGGTGGCCAGTGCGTAGAGGTGGCGGAGTGCCCGCACGCCGTGCACGTGCGGGACTCCAAGAACCTCGGCCCGGCCTTCGCGGTGGCCCCCACCGCCTGGGCGGACTTCGCCGGCTGGGCGGGTCTCAGCCGACGCTCCGGCTGAAGCCCGCCTGCAAGGTGTGGAGGGTGACGGTGCCTCCGCCGAGCATCGCGGCCTTCTGGCGGAGCTGGTCCACGACCACTGGGTCCGGCTGGCCGTACACGTCGATGGATCGCATGCGGATGAGCGCACCGAACGCGCGGAACTTGGGTCCACCGAGCGTCATGTGGAGCTCCATCGACGCCGAGTCGGGATGTACGGCCACGGTCGTCATCGTGGACTCGGACTCGTCGATGTAGAAGCGGTAGGCGATCAGCTGTGGCTCGCGCCCCTCGACGAACGCGGCCAGGTCGCGCATCCCGCTCTTGACCTCCGCGAGCTCGCCCTCGCGGATGTCCGAGCGGTCAACGTAATAAATGGGTTCAGCCATGGCGCCTGAACCTATCGCTGGCGGCCCGTTCAGCCCGCTCGACGCGCGGTCATGCACTGGCATGGGCACGACCGGGCCAACTTTCTGATGATCTGAAAGAAATGGCGCAGGCTGTGTCCTGCGTGCATTGGGGCGAAATCCATTCCAAGGCCCGAGCCGTGATATCCGACCCGACAACCCTTGTGCTGATCTTTGTCCGTCACATCCGGCACACACTGAGGGGCTCCGTCATGGGGCCCTGTCCGCCTTGAGCGTGAAAGGTGCATGTTCGTGATTCGAGGAACAAAGAGGCCGAACCACGGAAAGCGGCGGCTGCGCGCGCTTTCCGCGCTGGGCGCGGTGGGTATCGTCGCAGGGCTCGCTTCCAGCCTGCCGGCGTCACCGGCCGGTGCCGTCCCGGCCCCTGCGGCGGCTGTCGCGCAGAAGCACCCCGACGGGAACGGGGTTGCGTGCGACGGGCAGGTCTACGTCTCGTTCGGTGACCCGAACCAGCTCTACACCGCCGGCAGAGGGCCCGGAACGGTCCAGTTCACGCCACTGGGCGACCCCACACCGTTCCTCTACAACGCCATCGGAGTGAACCCGCGCGATCGCTTCCTCTACGGGACCACGTTCGGCAACGCGAACAACGACCTGGTTCGCTTCGACGGCAATGGAGACTTCACCAACCTTGGTGCCATTGCCGGTCTGCCGCTCGCCCTCTACATCTCGGGAACGTTCGACGACGAGGGCAACTACTACGTCCTGGCCGACGATACGGGGGAGATCTATCAGATCGACGTCAACTCCCGCTCGGTCACGGATGTCATCAACGTCCCGGAGCTGGCCGACCCGGAACTCGACGTCTTCGACATCGCGTTCCGTGACGGATTCCTGTGGGGCTCGACCGATGACGGCGCCATCACGCGGATCGACATCGCCAATGAGAGCGTGGACTTCTTCCCGGGTGTTCTTCCGGGAGGTGAGGACTTCGGCGGCGTCTTCACGTACGGGAATGGCGATCTCGGATTCTTCCGCAATTCCGGACAGCTCATCCGGGTACACGTGAAGAATGCGACCGGTTCCAACCCGCGGTTCATCGTGCTCTCGACGCAGACCACGACCCCGGCGACGAACCTCGACGCCACCTCCTGCTTCCTCGACTCGTCCGCCGACCTGGCGGTGCGCAAGGAGGGCACCAAGAGTGTCGAGGTGGGCGGCGCAGTCACCTACCGCATCACCGTGAAGAACGACGGGAAGAACGACGGGAAGAACGACGGGAAGAACGACGGGAAGAACGACGGGAAGAACGACGGGAAGAACGACGGGAAGGTCCGCTCCTCCGGCTGGTCGCTGATCGACGACCTGCCGGCGAAGATCCTGTCGCCCACCACGCCGACCGAAGGGTGCCAGATCACCGACGGCCTCCTCTCCTGCACGGGTGGTCCGCTGGAGAAGGGCGACCGCGTGGAGATCGAAGTGACCGGCACTGCGGCCAACGTTCTGGAGCCCACCACCGTGAAGAACACCGCCAAGGTGTTCGGCGACGACGCGGACCCGAACGAGGACAACAACACGGACACCGCCTTCACCGACGTCAAGCCGGGTGACAGCGACTAAGCCGTTTCGGCTCGCCGGCCGGGGCCCCTTTCGAGGGGCCCCGGCGGCGAGGCCAACGCGGTCCGGAGATCCGTGATCTCGTAGCCGCGTGAGCGGACGAGGTCGATGATGCCCGGCAGGGCAAGGGCGTCGATGACGTCGCCGCGTCCTTCCGGCGTGCCCACGTGCATCTGCACGATCTGGCCCGGGGTCAAGGTGTCGGCCACGCGGGTGACGGCCTCGGCCGTGGTCATGCCGCCCTCGGTGCCGACGTAGCCGCGGGTGTCGGTGGTGAACTCCACGTTGGTCCAGCCACGGGCATTGGCGGCGGCGATGCCCTGCTCGGTGGTCTCGCTGTACGGGAAGCGGAAGAACGGCGCGGGGGTGGAGCCGCTCGCGACGCGGATGGCCTGATCGGCGCGGTCCATCTCCTGCTCGGCCTCCCGACGGGTGATCTCCCGGAAGTCGGGGTGGCTGTGGGAGTGGTTGCCGATCCCGTGCCCGGCGGCGGTGATGGCGCGGAGCGCCTGGGGGTGGGCTTCGGCGAACCGGCCGGTGACGAAGAACGTCGCCGGGGCGCGATGGCCGCGCAGTACGGTCAGGACGCTGTCGAGGCCGTCCTCGTTCCAGGCGGCGTTGAACGTGAGGGCGACGACGCGCTGCTCGGTGGGAAGGAGGCGGACCTCCTCACCCTCCAGGACCCGGGCCCGGGTCTGCGCCCGAGACTGCCCCGCGACGGCCGGCGGAGCCGCCAGCAGGGCGGCGAGTGCTGCCAGCAGTCCGGCACGTCTCTTGATCGGGGAGGCGGAGAGGAGTTGACAGTGCGCGGGGCTCCCAAGCGCTCGGCGGCAGGTCCGACCGACTGATCGTGGCCCGGTCGAGGACACGACCGGCGGAGGCCCACCACGGCGCGCGAGGCACTCGGGGCGTCGCACGCGAGCCGCACGCCCGGCTGTTCGGGGTAGAGAACGGGGTCCCAGGACCCGGGGTCGCACAGGACCCCCCGGACGCCCGGTCAGTCCGAGTGTCCTCCCGTGTCGGCGGCCGGCCTCAAGGGCGCTCCCTCCGGTCGCGTCGCTACGCGATGGCCTTCGGCCACCCTTGACCCCGACCACCGCCCCGGAATGCCACAGACTGTCCGGTCCCCCGGGGGGAGGGGGGAGCGGGCAGGGCGACACGACCGCCTGTACCGTCCGCCGTCCCCTCCCGCACCCTTTGTGTCGCGGCGCCCCAGATCGCTACCCGCCTGCTAGCAGCTTGGCGGCTGCAGCCCGTCAGGGGCTGGGCATAAGCCGCCCACGATCGCTACGTGCTCCCCGCCAATCGGCGTCCGCCGCCCGTCCGTGGGGCTTCATACGTCGAAGGGCCGGAAGTGCACGAAGGCGGTGTCCCCTTCCTCGTACGCCACGGTGATGTCGATCGCCTCCGCGCCACCCTCTGCGGGCGGCGTCAACGGCGTCGGGATGACAGAAGTCGGAAGTCAGCTCCGTGCCGGGAAAGGCCGAAGCCAGCCAGGTGTCGAGGTCGGTGCGGTTGATCCGGAAGGTGACGTCGTAGGTCGTGTCCAGCCAGGTCATGACCTCACATGTGGCGTCGTGCGCACCGGTCGGCAACTGGCTCTGGTCCGCGTAGAGCATGGCCTCCGCGCACGCGACCGATCGCCGGGTTGGGGTGCCGTCCGTCATGCCGGTGATGAACTTCCAGGCCACCCAGCCTGCGAACGCCAGCGGCAGTGCCAGTACGGCGACCAGCACCCAGATCCGTCTCATGATCCCCCTCGATGCTCGCCCACGGGCATGGGCACCCAGTCGGTCTACATCAAGGGGTTGGGCACTATTGGTCCTTTGGTTCGCTCGTGTGAGTGATAGTGCATTTGTGTGAGTGTCGTTACGGTCGGGTGCATGAACCTCAAGGAGTGGGCGAAGGCGCAGGGTGTGCATCCGCAGACCGCGTATCGCTGGTTCCGTGAGGGCGCGTTGCCGGTCCCTGCGGAACGAGTGGGGCCGCGCACGATCCTGGTCAACGTCGAGGCGAACTCGTCACCGGCCGTGACGGGTGGCGTAGGCCTGTATGCCCGCGTTTCCTCCCACGATCAGAAGCAGGATCTGGAACGTCAGGTTGCCCGGCTGACCGAGTGGGCGGCGAAGGCCGGGCACCGGGTGGTGCGGGTCGAATCCGAGATCGCCTCGGGCATGAACGGCAGCCGGGCAAAGGCGCGTCGTCTGCTGGCCGACCCCGCGGTGACCACTGTGGTGGTGGAGCACAAGGACCGCCTCGGGCCGGATGAACGTCGAACTCGTCGAAGCCGCCCTGTCCGCGACCGGCCGCCGCCTGGTGGTCCTGAACGAGGGCGAAGCCGAAGACGACCTGGTACGGGACATGGTTGAGGTACTGACCTCCTTCTGTGCCCGCCTGTACGGCCGCCGCTCTGCGAAGAACCGGGCGAAGAAGGCTCTGGAAGCGGCGGCTGCCGATGACTGAGCAGCCGAAGAAGAAGCAGCTCCGCACCATCGACGCGCCGTTCGTGGCCCTCGGCCCATCCGGGGTGGCGATCCGCGACCGCCTGGGGCACCTCACGCCCCAGGACGAGAAGGTGTTGCGGCTTGTGGGTGAGCACCTTGGACACCTGGCGTCCCTCGACCTGGCGGTCCGCTGCGCGGATGGCAACGACCATGAGGCGCAGAGGTGGGCTGCCCGTAAGCAGGGCCTGACCGCCGCATCGTCGTCGCGCTGGGCCGGGTCGATCACGAAGGCCAGCCACGATCAGTGGGCGCTCTCCCGCCGTTGTCAGCTCGCGTACATCCAAAACCTTGAGGCCGGTGTCCGCACGCTGAAGCAGCGGCTGTCTCGGCCGATCGGGGAGAAGGGCAGCAAGCGGGCTCCGGGCGGATACCGGTCGAAGGGCGAGTGGTTCCACAAGTCGCGTCGCCTGCACACTCTGGAGCACCGTCTCGACGTCGCTCGTACTGACCGGGAGAACGGCGTCGTGCACGTCGTGCGCGGTGGCCGACGCCTGCTCAACACCCGGCACAACCTGGCCGAAGCGCAGCTCACCGAGACCGAATGGCGGGAACGCTGGGAGGCCGAACGCTGGTTCCTCGCCGCCGACGGCGAGTCGGGCAAGCGGTACGGGAACGAGACGATCCGCGTCACCCCGGACGGGGAAGTCTCCATCAAGCTCCCCGCGCCACTGGCGCACCTGGCCAACAGCGGGCACGGCCGGTACATCCTCGCCTCCAAGGTGCGATTCCAGCACCGGGGCCAGGAATGGCGGGACCGTATCGACGCCAACCGGGCTGTCGCCTACCGCGTCCACTACGACGCCCCGCGCGGGCGCTGGTACCTGACCGCATCCTGGCAGCGTCCCGTGGTCCAGACGCTCCCGCTGGAGACGGCGCGGACCAAGGGCATGATCGGTGTCGATACGAACGCCGACCACTTCGCCACTCGATGCCCACGGCAACCCGATGGGCGAACCCCGACGTTTCTTCTACGACCTGTCCGGTACCGCTGACCACCGCGACGCGCAGATCCGGCATGCCATCGCCCAGGTAGTGCACTGGGCCAAGCGGGTCGGCGTCGCCGCGATCGCGATCGAGGACCTTGACTTCACCGCCGAGAAGACCCGCGAGAAGCACGGCCGCAAGAAGCGGTTCCGGCAGATCATCTCCGGCATCCCCACCGGCAAGCTCAAGGCCCGACTCGTCTCCATGGCCGCCGAGGCCGGCCTCAGCATTGTCGCCGTGGACCCGGCATACACGTCGATGTGGGGCGACGAGCACTGGCGCAAGCCCCTCACCACCAAGACTCGCAAGATGACTCGCCATGACGCGGCCTCGGTCGCGATTGGCAGACGTGCCCTCGGGCACCCGATCCGGCGACGGACGGCACCGCCCCGCGACGACCAGAGCGATCGTCGTGGGCATCGGACCGTCCAGGCCGGACCGGGTACCCGAGGGCGTGAGGGAACCCGCCACCCCGTCACGGAGCGTGCACACGATGCACGTGCCCGAACGGGGACAACTCAGAGAACGCGGGCGACCAGTGCATCCAAAACCGTTCGGGATGCGCGCAGTGCCGGGCAGTGGGTCCAAGACTCACTCCTGATCACTGACTAGGAACGGTCCAACCAGAACGGCGTCACCGTGGGGCACTGCTTCAACGTGACTCCGGACTCGTCCACGCCGCTGGGTGGCTGGTGGTGGAAGAACTCCGTCCAGGTGACCGCGTACAGCTACAACAACTGTGGTGGCGGTCGCATCTCCACCCGCACCGCCTGGATCGACACCACGAGCAACTGGGACTTCCAGGTCGTCGGGGTCCACTGACCCGCACACACCGCCCCGGCCGTGAAGCGGCCGGGGCGGTGTCCTACGCCTCAGTCCCACTGCTGGTCGGCGAGGGAGCTGACCGGGGTGGGCTTGCCGATGACGGCGAGGGCGATGAAGAAGTTGACCTGGCCGATCGCGATGGTGAGGGTGGCGAGCGCCTTGTCGTCGTAGTGCTTGGCGGCCTCGGCGTAGAGCTCGTCGGTGACGCGCTCGGTGCCGTGCGGGGCGGGCTGGAGGACGGCCTCGGTGAGGGCGAGCGCGGCGCGCTCCGCCTCGGTGAAGTAGGGGGCGTCCTGCCAGGAGGCGACGGCGGTGATGCGCTCCTCGGACTCGCCGGCCTTGCGGAGGAAGCTGGAGTGCAGGACGGTCAGGTACGTGTTCCCGACGATCTGGCCGGCGCGCAGCTGGAGAAGGCTGATCGTGGCGCGCGGCACCGAGCGGTTGCCGGTGGCCCGGAAGAGGCTGGCGCTGACATCAGCGAGCTCGGGGACGAGGTCGATGGGGTTCGGCATGCGGGGGGTGGTGGTGTTCGTCATGGCTGCTCTCCCTCAGGTTGTGGTCCTCACAGCACTGACGGATGGCCGCACGGAAGTGTGACCGCGAGCAGGAAAAAAACTTCGGCGCCCTCGCCCACCCCCAGACGGGCTGCAGCCGCCAAGCTGGTCGCAGGCGGGTAGCGATCTGGGGCGGCCCAGCGGGGGGTTGGCATGACGCGACGCCGGACGCGGGAACAGGTCCCCCCTGGGCGTCCTTTGTTGGGGCTGCCCGCCAGGCGTTTATGCCTGCCGGGCCGGCGCGGCCGGTCAAGGGTGGCCGAAGGCCATCGCGAAGCGACGCGAGCGCAGCGAGCGCCCTTGACGGGACGGGGCGGACCGGTGAACACCCTTGACTGGCGGGCGGCCCCAACACCTCAGCCTTTTGCTTCCGTTCGGATGGAACCCCGCCCTTCGAACCCGCCCGGCCCAATGAATCCAGGGGCCAGTAAAGGGGACGTACCGGCCCGCCCGGAGCGGCTGGGCCGCACGGACCTCCCGTAACCGGTAACCGGTAACCGGTAACCGGTAACCGGTAACCGGGACGGGTGTTGTGCCGCGTTGCGCCGTGCGCGCGTGTTCGCCGAGTGCGACTGTGCGCTCCGCCGGATGGGCTAAGCGGGGGTAGGGGCGCGCTCAGCATGATCAATAGCCTGGCGCCGGCGCGTGACCTCGCGTCTGCCGGCAAGAGAAGGCGAGCGACCCCAGTGGAACTCCCGATGTTGCAGCGTATGGCCTCGCTCACCGCGGCGGCCTCGCGTACGAGGGCCGTACCGGAGACGGAGCCGGGGTGCACGTGCTGGTCGTGCACGACAACAAGCGGACCGGGCAGCAGCGTCTGTCGCGGATCACCCACTGGGAGGGCTCCGACGGCATCTCCCCGATCACCTGGGACGGCGCGGAGCCCGTTGACCTGGAGGCCATCGAGGCCATCCCCGGGATGCCGGGGGAGTACCTGGCGCTCACCGGACGCGGCATCGTCTACCGCCTGAAGGTCACCGGCGGCACGGCCACGGTCGTCGACTACACGCCGCTGCCGGCGATCGGCGAGGGGGACGACTTCGAGAGCTTCGCGCTCGTCGCCCAGAACGGGAAACTCGCTGCCCTGTGGGCGGACCGGGGAGCGGGCGCGGACCGTCCCGCCACGCTCTACGCGGCGCCCCTGACGTTCGCCTCGTGGGGGCAGCCGCTGTTCGGCGCTGTGACGCGCCGGGCCTACCGGGCGCCCTACCCCACCGACGACGGCGCGCGGCACATCTCCGAGATTTCGGTGACCGACTCCGGCCGGATCATCGTGACTTCGGCGGCGGACGCCGGCGACGACGGCCCGTTCGACTCCGCGGTGAGCGACGCGGGCCGGGTGAACGTGTCGGCGGCGGGCCGGGTACGGGTCACCCTCGCGGCGCCCGCGACCGTGCTCGGGACCTTCCCGCAGTACAAGATCGAGGCGGTGGAGTGTCTGCCCGGGTCCGCCGAGGCCGTCCTCGGCTCCGACGACGAGAACCTCGGCGGATACGTCCGGACCATGTCGTACTGCGGAACCTGACCCCGGACGCCGTAGGCAACTGACACCGCACGCACCTCACGCCTCTGCCCTGCCGGGCGTCAGCTCGGCGGGGCAGAGGCGTGTCGGAGGGCCCGCGTCGGCTCGGGTCAGGGTCAGACGCGGGCGCGGGTGCTGCTGGCGCGGCGGCGGGCGCCGAGCCAGGCGATGCCCGCGCCGAGGGCGATGAGGGCGGCGGCCAGGCCGGAGTAGAGGCCGGTGCGGGAGTCGGAGCCGGTGTGCGCGAGGGAGCCCGTGGCCTTGGGGGTGTTGCCGGCGGGCGCGGTCACCGGGGTGATGGACGAGGAAGAGGACGAGGAAGCGGACGAGGATGAGGACGCGGACGTCTTCGTCGGCGAGGCGGTCGCGGACGGCTGGGCGGTCGGGTTGGCGGGCTTGGTGGTGGCCGGCTTGGCCGGGGCGAGCTTGAAGTCGGTGGTGGTGGTCGAGATGAGGCCGGGCTTGTTCTCGTCCAGCGCGACGCCGGCTTGCAGGGTGACGAGGGTGGGCTTCGTGATCTGCGTCTTGGGGCCGAGCTTGACCTGGAGGGCGAACAGGTCGCCCGGCATCCCCTGGAAGTCCTTCGGCATGAGGGGCAGCATGAAGTCGCCGTTGCGGTCCGGCCGTACGTCGGTCCACTTGCCGTCGATCATGACGCGTACCTGGGTGTCGGGGTGCTTGACGTCGCTCGGGACCTTCACCGTCAGGCGGGTGACGAGGTCGGAGGTGAACGGGCCGCCCTCGTGCTTGTACCAGAGGGTCAGCTGCTTGCAGAGGCTCTCGTCGTTCGTGCCGTCGCAGGAGCCGTTGTTCTCGAAGTGGGTCTTCAGCGTGGCCGGCTCGGCCGGCTTGGCCGAGGGGGTGGCCTTGAAGGTGAGGGAGGCGCCGCCGCCCGGCGCGATCTCTCGGGAGGTGGTGGCGGCGCGCAGCTCGAACGCGTTGCTGTTGGTCGGGTAGCTCTCGCCGAGCCCGATGGTGACCTTCCACGTCAGCTTGGAGTTCGCCGGGACCTCGAAGCCCTCGGAGATCTCCTTGCCCGCCGGGAAGAACAGACCCTGCCAGCCGCCGTCCTGCTGCCCGATGAAGGACTCGGTGTCCGGCGCGTTGACCTCTTCGACCTTGAAGACGACGTCGCTCTTCTTGAGCGAGATCGGGCTGCCCACGTTGCCCAGGAGCCACGGGTGGAACGGGGCGGCCTTGGCGGTGGGGTTCGAGACCGTGAGGTCGAAGGTCTCGGTCGCACCGCCGCGGGTCAGCGGGCCGCTCGGGACGGGGGCGCCCAGCGCGATCCGCAGCACGGGCCTGGAGTCCTCCACCGACGCTGCGTAGGCCGACAGCGGCATCAGGACGGTACCGGCGACGGCGGCGACGACGGCGGTGGCGGCCGCGGAGCGAAGGTGACGGCGGTTGGCGATGCGAGCGGACATGGTGGACTCCCCCCAAGGAATCAACAAGGGCGTGCGGCGGGCGGGGCAGCAGGCCGAGAAAGAAAGAAAGACGGAGAAGGTGCCGAAAGGCGGAGAAGGCGTGGCCTCGGCAGAGCGCCGGGCCGGGCGGTGCGATGTGGTGCGGTGTGGTGCGGTGTGTCGTTCCCGGCCGGTGTTTTTCTTCCCCCCGGGCCGCTGCGATGTGCTTATCCTCGCCCACCGTCGATCTTGGAACCATCGCTGCTGTGTCACCACACTGCAACAGCCAAAAAAGGCCTGTGACCAGGTACGACGAAGGGGTGAGGCGCTTCCGCGCCTCACCCCTTCAGGGTCCTGCAACCGCGCCTAGAGGAACGAGTTGATCTCGATCGTCTCGGTGCGGCCGGGGCCGACGCCGATCGCCGAGATCGGGGCGCCCGACATCTCCTCCAGGGCCTTCACGTACGCCTGGGCGTTCGTCGGGAGGTCCGAGAACGTCTTGGCCTTCGTGATGTCCTCGGACCAGCCGGGGAGGTTTTCGTAGATCGGCTTCGCGTGGTGGAAGTCCGTCTGCGAGTACGGGAGCTCCTCGACGCGCTTGCCGTCGATCTCGTACGCGACGCAGACCGGGATCTCCTCCCAGCCGGTGAGCACGTCCAGCTTGGTGAGGAAGAAGTCCGTCAGGCCGTTCACGCGGGTCGCGTAGCGGGCGATCGGCGCGTCGAACCAGCCGCAGCGGCGGTCGCGGCCGGTGGTCACGCCGCGCTCGTGGCCGATGCGGCGCAGGTCCTCGCCGTCCTGGTCGAACAGCTCGGTCGGGAACGGACCCGCACCCACACGCGTGGTGTAGGCCTTCAGGATGCCGATGACGCGGCTGATCTTCGTCGGGCCGACGCCCGTACCGGTGCAGGCGCCGCCGGCGGTCGGGTTCGAGGAGGTGACGAAGGGGTACGTGCCATGGTCGACGTCGAGCAGGGTGCCCTGGCCGCCCTCGAAGAGCACGACCTTGTCCTCGTCCAGCGCGTTGTTGAGGATCAGGGTGGTGTCGGCGACGTACGGCTTGATCTGCTCCGCGTACTGGAGCATCTCCTCGACGATCTGCGCGGCGTCGATCGAGCGGCGGTTGTACAGCTTCGCGAGCAGCTGGTTCTTGCCTTCGAGCGCCGCTTCGACCTTCTGGGTGAGGATCGACTCGTCGTAGAGGTCCTGGACGCGGATACCGATGCGGTTGATCTTGTCCGCGTAGGTCGGGCCGATGCCGCGACCAGTGGTCCCGATCTTCCGCTTGCCGAGGAAACGCTCGCCGACCTTGTCCAGCGTCACGTTGTACGGCGTAATGAGGTGCGCGTTGCCGCTGATGAGCAGCTTGGAGGTGTCGATTCCGCGCTCGTTCAGACCGCGCAGCTCGGAGAGCAGTACGGACGGGTCGACCACGACACCGTTACCGATGACCGGGGTGCATCCGGGGGAGAGGATGCCGGAAGGGAGAAGGTGCAGTGCGTACTTCTGGTCGCCTACGACAACCGTGTGGCCGGCGTTGTTGCCGCCCTGATAGCGCACTACATAGTCAACGGATCCACCGAGCAGGTCGGTGGCCTTTCCCTTGCCCTCGTCACCCCACTGAGCTCCGAGCAGCACAAGAGCGGGCACAGGCGTACACCTCTTCCGGATGGGGCATGTCCAAGGTCAGGGGGCGTACGACGATGTACACCGCAGGCTGAGCCGTCGGACCGGTACCCCGGAATAGACGAAGGCCCTGGCGCAATAGCGCAAGGGCCTCTTGCACAAAGATGCTACCCGAGGAAGGACCGAGGTGTCGGCTCCAGAGCCCACCATGAGCCATGCGGGCGCGCCGGTCGGCGGCCTGCTCGTGCTCGTCGACCCGGTCGCCCGCCGTTTGGACGGCGAGTCTGTGCGGATCGCGAAAGATGTGTTGTCAGCCGGGGCGGCGGCGAAGATTTGCCTGCCCGACTCGCCGGAGGAATTTGCGCGGGCGCTCGCCCGCCGGGGTCATCGCAGGCCGGTGATCGTGGGGGACGACGGGGCGCTCGTGCGGGCGGTGACCCTGCTGCACCGGTCCCGGGACCTGTCGGGGGAGGAGGCGCTCTCCCTGATCCCCGTCGGCCCGGTGGGCTCGCTCGGCCTGGCCCGGTCCCTGGGCGTCCCGCTGTCGGCGGTCATGGCGGCGCGGGCGGCCCTGGACGGCGCGGTGCACGCGCGGGACCTGCTGGTGGACGACAGCGACGGGGTGGTCCTGGGCGGACTGCTCATCCCGCCGCTGGGGCCGAGGACGGTACGTCGGTCGCTGCTGCGCACCCTGCTGTCGCCCGCCGGGGGTGCCACCGTGCGGATGGCGCACCGGCTGCGGGTGGAGGCGGACGGGGCGGTCCTGGCGGACGTGGACCACGAGGTGGAGGACGTCTCGGTGACGACGCGGGAGCCGGGCGCGCCGGCGGAGGTGGTGATCCGCCTGTCCGGCGCCCGCCGGGTGACGCGGCGGGCGGCCACGGTGACGGTGTCGGGCTCGGACTTCCGCTACCGCGCGGACCACGCGCAGACGGGGCCCATCCGGCGGCGTACCTGGACGCTGCGCCCGGCGGCCTGGAGCCTGACCCTGCCCCGCTGACGCCCGGGCCGGGGGCCGGGGCAGGGGCAGGGGGTTTCCCGGGGCTTGGGCTTCCAGGGCTCCGGCCCCTCCGGCCCCCGGCCTCTCCCGTCCCCGGCCTCTCCCGTCCCCGGCCTCTCCGGCCCCCGGCCTCTCCGGTCCCCGGCCTCTCCGGTCCCCGGCCTCTCCGGTCCCCGGCCTCTCCGGCCCCTGGCCCCCGGCCCCGTGCGGTCTACCCGAGGTCGAGCGTCGCCTTGTGTTCCTTCCAGCGGTCCATCATGCGCAGCATCTCGCCCTGCATGAACTCGAAGAACGCCGCCGTCTCCGCGACGCGCGCTCCCGCCGGGGTGTTCGTACCCAGCCCGGCCGCGCCCTCCCGGAGGGTCTTCTCCCACTGAGTGAGGATCTGGTCCCGCCGGGTGAAGGTCTCGTACCAGAGCTCGTTGTGCAGGACGTAGCGGTCCCGCCGCGAGCCCGGCTCCCGCTCCCGGCTGACCATGCTGACCTGCGTCAGGTACGAGACCGCCCCCGAGACCGCCGCCGGGCTGATCCGCAGTGCCTCGCCGAGCTCCGCCGAGGTCATCGCGCCGCCGTCGCTGGCGAGGAGCTGCGCGAAGACGCGGGCCGCCATGCGCTGCATGCCCGCCTCGGTCAGCTGCGCGGCGAACCGCTCCACGAAGCGTGAGACCGCTTCCTCGTTCCGCTCCACGTCCACGTCCACGTCCATACCCACATCCATACCCCCGTACTTTACGGGGTTTCCAAGCTTCACAAATTTATGAAACTAACGTACGTTCAGAAACATGATGAAGGCAATCAGCGTTGCCGGCCTCCACAAGGCATTCGGCCGCACCCACGCACTGGACGGCCTCGACCTCTCGGTCGCCACCGGCGAGGTCCACGGGTTCCTCGGCCCCAACGGCGCCGGCAAGTCCACGACGATCCGCGTCCTGCTGGGTCTGATGCGCGCCGACTCCGGTACCGCCGAACTCCTCGGCGGCGACCCCTGGGCCGACGCCGTCGCGCTCCACCGCCGCGTCGCCTACGTCCCCGGGGACGTCACGCTGTGGCGCAACCTCTCCGGCGGCGAGGTCATCGACCTCTACGGTCGGCTGCGCGGCGGCCTCGACCGCGCCCGCCGGGCCGAGCTGATCGAGCGGTTCGAACTCGACCCGACCAAGAAGGGCCGTACGTACTCCAAGGGCAACCGGCAGAAAGTCGCCCTCGTCGCGGCCTTCGCCTCCGACGTCGAGCTGCTCATCCTCGACGAGCCCACCTCGGGCCTCGACCCGCTCATGGAGGAGGTCTTCCGGAGCTGCGTGGTCGAGGCCCGCGCCGCCGGCCGCACCGTCCTCCTGAGCTCGCACATCCTCAGCGAGGTCGAGGCCCTCTGTGACCGGGTCAGCATCATCCGCAAGGGCAGCACCGTGGAGACCGGCACCCTCGCCGATCTGCGCCACCTCACCCGTACGTCGATCAGCGCCGAACTCGCCGGCCCGCCGAACGGGATCGCCCACCTGCCGGGCGTGTACGACGTGGACGTGCGCGGCCACAAGATCCGCCTCCAGGCCGACACCGACAAGCTGGACGCCGTACTGCGCTCCCTCACCGAGTCGGGCGTACGGTCGCTGACCTCGACCCCGCCCACCCTCGAAGAACTCTTCCTGCGCCATTACGCCGACGACGCGGACGCCGCCGCCGCCGACACGACCGCGAAGGCGGGCGCGTCGCGATGAGGAACCGCGTGACGTCGAACCAACTGGCCGGCACCGGCGCCCTGCTGCGCCTCGCGCTGCGCCGCGACCGCGTCATCATGCCGGTCTGGATCCTGGTCGTGTCGATGACGGTGCTCAGCCTGCCCGGTTCACTCGAATCGGTGTACGGGACGCCCGCCGAACGGGCCCGCCTGCTGGCCACGATGACCACCAACGGCTCGCTCCGCGCCCTGTACGGGCCGGTCTTCGGCGACTCGATCGGCGCCCTGACCGCATGGCGGGGCGGACTCTTCGCCGGCCTGCTCGCCGGGATCATGAGCCTGGTCATCGTGGTCCGGCACACCCGCGAGGAGGAGGAGTCGGGCCGTCAGGAACTGCTCTCCGCCGCCATGGTGGGCCGCCGCGCCCCGCTGACCGCCGCCCTCCTCACCGCCCTCACCGCCAACGCGCTGGTCGCCCTCCTCGTCACCACCGGCCTCGCCGGGCGCGGCACGGGCGGTGCGCTCGCCCTCGGGCTCGGCATCGGCGCCACCGGCATGCTGTTCGCCGCGCTGGCCGCCCTGGCCGCGCAGCTCACCGAGAGCGCCCGGCTCGCGAAGGGGCTCACGGGAGCGTTCATCGGCGCGGCGTTCGTGCTGCGGGCCGCCGGGGACGCGGGCACGCCCGACGGAGCCTCGGCGCTGACCTGGATCTCGCCGCTGGGCTGGCTGGAGCACGTACGGGCCTTCGCGGCCGAACGCTGGTGGGTGCTCGCGCTGTTCGCCGCGGCCGTGACGGCGCAGGCCGCGGCCGCGTACGCGCTGGCCGCCCGCCGCGACGTGGGCATGAGCTTCCTCCCGGCCCGGCCGGGCCCGGCGCAGGGCCGGCTCGGCTCGGCCGGGGCGCTCGCCTGGCGGCTCCAGCGCGGCAGCCTGACCGGCTGGAGCCTCGGATTCCTTGTCGCGGGCGTGGTGTTCGGCGGGATGACGGACGGTGCGACCGAGCTGGTCGGCGACAACGAGAAGACCCGCGAGATCATCGAGCGCATGGGCGGGCAGGGCGGGCAGGGCGGGCTCGCCGACGCCTTCCTCGCCACGATGGCCGGGATGTTCGGCCTGGTCGCCGCCCTGTACATCGTCTCGGCGGTGCTCCGGCTGAGCGGCGAGGAGTCGGAGCAGCGCGCCGAACCGCTGCTCGCGAACGCGGTCGGCCGACTGCGCTGGGCCGGCGGTCATCTGGCCGTCGCCTACGGCGGCTCGGCGCTGATCCTGCTGCTGGCGGGACTCGGCCTGGGCGCCGGACACGGCGGGTCCGCCGCGGGCGCGGCCGGGGCGGTGGGCGCGACGCTCGCCCAGCTCCCGGCGGTGTGGGTGATCGGCGCCCTCGCGGCCCTCCTGCACGGCGCGGCCCCGAGGTTCGCCCCCGTCGCCTGGGCGGTGGCGGGGGTCTCGCTGGCCCTGGGCTGGGTCGGCCCGGCGCTGGAACTCCCGCAGGCGGTCATGGACCTGTCGCCCTTCGCCCACCTGCCCAAACTGCCGGGCGCGGAGGCCCTGTCCTGGCCCCCGGCGGCGGCACTGACCGCCCTGGCGGCGGCCCTGCTGGCGGCCGGCCTGGCCGCGCTGCGCCGCCGGGACCTGGCGACGTAGCGGGCGGGGTAGCGGGCGACACGGCCCGAGGCGGCGCTCAGAACTCCACGAGCAGTTCCTCCAGCCCCCGGATGACGTACCCGTCCCGCCACCGCGGCTCGCGAACGAGCCGCGGTGGCGGGACTCCGTCTGCCAGCAGGGCGCCGAACGAGGCCTCCAGCTCCCGCCGTGCCAGCGGTGCGCCCAGGCAGTAGTGGATACCGGCCCCGAAGGCCAGGTGCGGATTGTCGGCCCGTGCGAGGTCCAGAACGTCGGGGTCCGCGAAGCGCGCCGGGTCCCGGTTGGCCGAGCCGAACAGCAGCGCCACCTCGGCCCCGCGCGGGATCGCGGTGTCCCCGATCTCGATGTCGTCGAGCACCCAGCGCTCGAACATCTGGAGCGGTGTGTCGTAGCGCATGAGTTCATCCACAGCTGTGGACAACTTTTCGGGATTCCGCCGGAGGTCCGCCAGCTGGCCGGGATGGCGGAACAGCGCCCACCATCCGTTGACGGTCGTATTGACCGTGGCCTCGTGCCCGGCGTTCAGCAGGAGCACGCAGGTGGAGATCATCTCCTGCTCGCTGAGCCGGCCCCCCTCATCGTGGGCGGCGATCAGACCGGAGATCAAATCGGAGCCCGGCCGTCCCCGCCGCTCGGCGATCAGCCCGCGCAGATAGTCGCTGAACTCCACGCTCGCCCGTACGGCCCGGCGCGCGGTCTCCTCGTCCGGCCGGAGCTCGAACATCCCGCAGATGTCCGCCGACCAGGGCCGCAGCAGCTTCCGGTCCGCCTCCGGCACCCCCAGCAGCTCCGCGATCACCGCCACCGGCAGCGGTTCGGCGACGGCGGTCAGCAGATCCCCGCCCCCGTCCGCCACCAGCCGCGCCACCAGCTCCCGGGCCATCCGCTCCACGGCGGGCACGAGCCGCTCCACCGTGCGCGGGGTGAACGCCTTCGCCACCAGCCGCCGCACCCGCGCGTGCGCCGGGTCCTCCAGGTCCAGCAGCCCGTTCCCGTTGAGCACGTGGAACGGCTCGTGCTCGGGCGGCGGCGCCTCCCGCCCGAACTCCTCGTGGGTGAAGCGGTGCAGGTACGTCCGCCCGAGCCGGCGGTCGCGCAGCAGCGCGCTCACGTCGGCGTAGTGCGGCACCAGCCACTGGCCGGTCGCCTCCGACCATACGGCTCGCCCCTGCTCCCGCAACTCCCGGTAGGCGGGGTACGGATCGGCTACGAACTCGGCATCCCACGGATCAAAGCCCATCCCGGCACCTTAAGGGTCCAGGCGGCCCCCAGCCGGTCAGGCCCCCACCGCGCCCTCCTTGGTCAAGCCGGCGTCACCAGCCGGGTCTCGTAGGCGAACACCGCCGCCTGCGTGCGGTCCCGCAGGCCCAGCTTCACCAGGATCCGGCTCACGTGCGTCTTGATCGTGGACTCCGCGACGATGAGCCGGTCCGCTATCTCCGCGTTGGACAATCCCTGCGCTATCAGCACCAGCACCTCCGTCTCCCGCTCGGTCAGTTCCCCCACGGACGCCGGGTCCGCGAGCTTCGGCGACTCCGACAGCTTCGAGAACTCGGAGATCAGCCGCTTGGTTACCGAGGGAGCCAGCAGCGCCTCGCCGGAAGCCACCACCCGTACCCCCTCGGCCAGTTGGCGGGCCGATGCGTCCTTCAGCAGGAACCCGGAGGCCCCGGCGCGCAGCGCCTGGTACACGTACTCGTCGAGGTCGAAGGTCGTCAGGACCAGCACCTTCGCGTCCGTGTCGGCGGCCACGATCTCCCGCGTCGCCTCCAGCCCGTTCATCTCCGGCATCCGGATGTCCATCAGCACCACATCCGGCTTCAGGGCCGCGACCTGCGCGATGGCCTGCCGGCCGTCCACCGCCTCGCCCGCCACCTCGATGCCGTCCATCGCGTTCAGCAGTACCGAGAAGCCCTCGCGGACCATCATCTGGTCGTCGACGATCAGTACCCTGATCGTCATTCCGCCCCCTCCGCCGGCTCGTCCCTCTGCTCGGGCCGATTGCGGACGGGTATGAACACCGCGACCTCATATCCTCCCGCCGCCGTCTCCCCGGCTGTCATCTCCCCCTCCAGCATGGCCACCCGCTCCCGCATCCCGGTGAGCCCGTGCCCCGCGCCCGGCGAGGGCCGCACATCCCCCGTCGCCGCGCCGTTGACGACCCGTATCCCCAGGCCGCCCAGCACATACGACACCTCCACCTCGGCCGCCGCGCCCGGCGCGTGCCGCAGCGTGTTGCTCAGGGCCTCCTGGATGATCCGGTACGCCGACAGCTCCACGCCCTGCGGCAGCTCCCGCACCGCGCCCGTCACCGTCTTCTCCACACTCAGCCCGGCCTCCCGCACGTTGGCCAGCAGCCCGTCCAGCGAGGCCAGCGTCGGCTGCGGGGCGTCCGGCGCCTCATAGTCCGAGGAGCGCACCACGCCCAGGACCCGCCGCAACTCCGTCAGGGCCGCCACCGCGTTCTCCCGGATGGTGACGAATGCCGCCTCCAGCTCCGGCGGCGGGTTCTTCACCCGGTACGGCGCGGCCTCCGCCTGGATCGCCACCACCGACATGTGGTGCGCCACCACATCGTGCAGCTCCCGGGCGATCGTCGTCCGCTCCTCCAGCAGCGTCCGCCGGTCCCGCTCGACGGCCGTGACCTCCTGCTGCGCGGAGACCTCCGCCTTCGCGTGCCGCCGTATCTGGATGCTGCTCGCGATGGCCAGGGCGAACGCCGAGGCCACTGACATCTGCGCGAAGTTGACGCCGTAGCTGTCGCCGAACAGCACCCAGAATCCGAGGCCGATCACCAAGGTGAGCGACCACATCCATGCCGCCACCCTCGGCCCGGTCCGCAGGGTCACGAGGACCGTCACCGCGATATAGGAGACGAAGCTGCCCGGAGTCCACGGCCAGGTCATCGACGGGCCGTTCAGAATGGCCAGCAGCAGCGTCATCGCCACCGCCGCCCACCACGCGGCGATCGGCCGGACCAAGGTCATCAGAATCGGGGCCGCCGCCACCAGCCCCGTGGCGAGCCGGCCCACCGGACCGATGAAGGTGTACTGCGTGGCCCCCGTGAACATCACGACGAAGGCGGCCAGCGCCACCACCGCGGCATGACCGCGCCATATGGCATGTCGGCGTATCCCCTTGGGGAGCAGCCGGGCCAGTCGGCCCTCGCCCTCCGAGGGCGGCAGCGGCCGATAGGCGAAGGCATCGTCGATGAGGTCATGGCGCAGGGTCTGAATCAATCCCGAGGCCATTCTGAATTCCGGTGTCCGGGCTGTCCCCCCGGTGGTCGTCTCGCTCACATACAGAACCGTAGGTCCGCCGCCCCGTCATCCGCGTCGCCGCTGATGGGGATTTCCCCGCATCCCTCTCAAGTACTACGAGGGCCAGTCAGTAGCCCGTCGGACGGACCAGCCCCGTCTCGTACGCGAACACCGCCGCCTGCGTGCGGTCCCGCAGGCCCAGCTTCACCAGGATCCGGCCCACATGGGTCTTGACCGTCTGCTCGGCCACGATCAGATGCCCCGCGATCTCCGCGTTGGACAGGCCCTGGGCGATCAGCGACAGCACCTCCGTCTCCCGCTCCGTCAGCTCGCCGAGCCGCGCCTTCGACGGGCCCCGGGGAGCGCCCATCCGGGAGAACTCCGTGATAAGCCGCTTGGTGATGTTCGGCGACAGCAGCGCCTCACCGGCCGCGACCACCCGTACCGCCTCCGCGAGCTGTTCGGCCGACGCGTCCTTGAGCAGGAACCCGGACGCCCCGGCGCGCAGCGCCTCGTACACGTACTCGTCGAGGTCGAAGGTGGTCAGCACCAGCACCTTCACGGTGGAGGCCGGGACGCCGGTGATGACGGAGGTGGCCTCGATACCGCCCATGCCGGGCATGCGGATGTCCATCAGGACCACATCGGGGCAGAGTTCGGCGACCTTGGCCACGGCGTCGGCCCCGTCCACGGCCTGGCCGACCACCTCGATGTCGGGCTGCGTGTTGAGGAGCACGGTGAAGCCCTGCCGGACCATCATCTGGTCGTCGGCGATCATCACCTTGATCGGGGTGCTCATGTGTCCTTCTTCGTTTCGGGGGAGGGGCCTGAACCCGGGCCCGCGGCGGGTGAGGTGGTCCCCTGCGGATCTATCGGGAGGACGGCGCTCACCTCGTAACCGCCGTCGGGGCGCGGGCCGGCCGCCAGCTCGCCCCCCAGCATGCCCGCCCGCTCGCGCATCCCCAGCAGCCCGTGCCCCGCTCCGGGCGACGGCGGGGCCGGCCGGGTCGGCGCGCTGTTGGCGACGCACAGGTGCAGCTCGCGCGGCCCGTACGCGATGCCGACCTCCACCCGCGAACCCGGTGCGTGGCGCAAGCAGTTGCTCAGCGCCTCCTGCACGATCCGGTACGCGGTGAGCTCGACGCCCGGGGTCAGAGGCCGCCGGATGCCCGCGATCTCGGTGGTGACCTCCAGCCCGGCCCCGCGCACGTTGTCGACGAGGCCGTCCAGCTCGGCGAGGGTGGGCTGGGGGTGGTGGGGGTTCGCCGGATCGTCGGGGTTCTCGGAGCGCAGCACGCCCAGGACGCGGCGCAGCTCGGTCAGGGCCTCCAGCGCGTTCTCCCGGATGCCGGCCAGGTTCTCCTTGAGCTCCTCGGACGGGTTCTCCACGAGGTGCGGGGCGACCTGCGCCTGAATGGAGATCACCGACATGTGGTGGGCGACCACGTCGTGCAGCTCGCGGGCGATCCGGCTGCGCTCCTCCAGCAGGGTCCGACGGGCGCGCTCCTCCTCGGTGAGGGACTCCTGCTCGACGAGCTTGCCGCGGGCCAGACGGGTCGCGCGGAGCGCGTAACCGAGGAGGCCGACGAAGCCGAAGAGGAGGGCCACGCCCGCGAACACCGTCTGGCTGCCCGGTGGGCTGAACGAGGCCTCGGTCAGCCCGGAGTAGACGATCGAGATGCCGACGACCCCGACCGTCACCCGGGGCGGCACCCGCAGGGCTACCAGCAGGATCAGTGGTGCGAACGTGAAGGCCCCGGCGGGTGTCCACGGCCAGGACTGCCCCTGGCCGACGTGGCCGTGGATGGTCCACGCGACCAGGGCCGCGGCGATGAGGCCGAGCCACCAGCCGGCGAGCGGCCGGAACAACCCCAGCACAATGGACACACCGGTGAGGACCGCCAGTGCCGCGACCGGGCCGCCCGTGATGTCGTAGTGGTCCCCGAGCTGCTCGGCCGTGAGGGCGCAGGACAGTACCGCTGCGTAGCCGACGGCCACATGCGGCAGCCAGGCCAGCCAGCGCGGCCGCGACATCCGGGGGAGCGGATCCCGCTCCAGGCTGACCAGCTCCCGGGCCAGGCCGCGCAGCGCGGTAACCGGGGAGTCGCTCTGTTCGTTCACGGCCTCCAGCCTAGGCATGGGTGATCTCCTCGGCGGGGGCGGGCGCCCGGTGGTGGGAGCCGGTGACGATGCGGGTGGCGCCTTCCTGCTTCGGGCGGCTGCCCCGCTCGTACGCGCGGAACGCGGCCCAGCAGACCGCCAGGGCGGCGGCGAACACCGGCAGCCACACCAGCCGGGCGGCTATCCACTCCGGACCGCCGGGCACGGTGTGCAGTCCGGGAAGGTCGAAGGAGGCCAGCAGTCCGAGGGCGGTGACGGCCATCATCGCGGTCTGGTGCCACAGGAAGACCGTCATGGCAGACAGGTTCAGCAGGGCCACCTTCGCCCAGGCCCTCGGCCGGCGCACGGCCCGGGCCAGCGGCTCGCGCACCAGCAGGGCCAGCCCGCACTGGGCCAGGCCGAACGCGACCGCGGCCAGCGTCGGAGGGTTCAGGTTCGATATCGGCTCCCCGGGCACACCCACCATGGACGCCGGGTATCCGCCCCAGAGGACCAGCGCGGCGGTGGCGACAGTGCCCCCGCCGAGCAGCAGCGCGGCCGGGGCCCGCCGGGTGAACGCCCCGCGCGACCAGGCAGCCCCCAGGGTGTAGGGGACGAGCCAGCCGGCCGCCACATTGACCCAGCCGATCCACTCGGGCCCGCCGAAGCCGTACCGCCACGCGTCCACACCCGCCACCACCGCCAGCGGCCACACCGGATGCAGGCGCGCCACCAGCGGAGTGGCCGCGGTCAGCGCCGCGAACACCAGCAGGAACCACAGCGGGGAGAGGACGAGCTTGAGCAGGGTCCGGACCGTGTCCAGCTCCACGCCACCGAGCAGCATCCCGACCGTCGCGACGGCCCACAGGGCGAGCACCGCGGCGACCGGACGGAACAGCCGGCTCAGCCGCTGCCGGACCCAGGCGCCGTACGAGACCCCGCGCGCCCGCGCGCACTCGTGGCTCCGGGTCCCGACATGGCCACCGACGAGGAAGAAGACGGCCAGGGTCTGGAACACCCACGAGACCGGCGCCAGCCAGCTCATGGACGCCAGCGGACTGGTGGCGCTCAGACCGCCGTTGGCGGTGGTCAGCGCGGTGACCAGCCAGTGGCCCAGCACCACCCCGAGAATCGCCAGGGCCCGCAGCGCGTCCACCGAGCGGTCCCGCTCCGCCGGAGTGGCGGCGTCCATGCGATCCGCGAGGGCGGACCAGCGGGCGCGGAGCTTACGCATGAGAGGCCTCCTGTGCGGGGGTGGTCGCTGCGGCGGTGCCGAGGACGATGCGGGCCAGGCTGTCGAGGGACGCGGTGCCGGGCTTGAGGTAGTCGCTGTGCCCGGCGCTGCCGGCGGCGAACTTCCGTGCCCCGAAGGCGGGATCGACGGGGTCGGTACCGAAGCCGATGCCGGCGACCCGGACATGCGGGACGCGCCCGATCCAGTCGGCGCTGCCCCGCCCGGCCCACACGCGGGCGCCCGTCCGCAGCGCACGGGCGTCGGCGGCCCCGGTGCCCGGGCTCCCGAACAGGACCACGTCGGTGACCTTGGGGCCGGTCCCGGTCCGGGCGCAGACGACAGAACCGTAGGAGTGGCAGAGGAGGGAGAGGTGGGCCTCGGGCGGGGTGACCTTCCCCAGCCACGCGAGGAACGGGGACAGTTCGGAGGCGGCGCCATCGGCGCGACCGGTGGTCAGGACGGTCGTACTGACCGTGCCGGGGGTGTCGTACCCGAGCCAGGCGACCACGGCGGAGCGCGCATGCTCGGCCTGGAGGCGCTGCTGAAGGGCGACAGCCCCGGCACGGAACCTTTGGTAGGTGTCCAGCGTGGTGTCGGAGCCGGGGACCAGGACGGTGACCCGGTCGGCGGTGTCGAGATCGCCGAACACCTCTATGGCGCGGCCCTTCCCGCGGCCGTCGATGGCGAGGAATCGCGGCGTCGGCCCGCCCGACTCCGGGGCGCCGGGAGTACCCGCCGCCATCGCGCGCAGCTTCGCGGCCCGGCGGGTGCGGCCGGCGTCCTGCGCCATGCGGGCCGCCTCGCCGAGGTTGGCGAGGTTCTCGGCGTACCGGGCCTGGGGCGGGGTGTGCGCGCCGAAGGAAACGGGTTCGGGGGAAGGGGTGTTGGGCGAGGAGGAGGCGGCGGACACGGGGAACACGACGGCTGCGGCGACGAGACCGGCCAGCAGGGTGCGGCGCAGGCGGGCACGGGGCATGGTGTGTTCCTTCGGTCCGGAGGGGTGCTCGGGTGTTCGTCTCTGGTACCGAAGTTAGGGATCACCGCCCATCGTCGGCGTCACGCTGGGGAGCCGCCTTTCCCTGTAGCTCTCAGGTATGACAGGGGTTACCTGAGAGTCAGGGTCGGCCTGTTCGTGGCCGGTTCGCCGCAACCGCCGCCACCGCGCGGGGCTTTCGCGCGTCACAGGTAGGTCACTGGCACCACGCAACCCTCCCCGCCCCGGCACAGTGGCGCGATGCGCACACACCGCACCGTCACCCTCCTCACCGCAGCGGGCATCCTCACCCTCACCGCCTGCAACCCGCAGGCCGGCAACAGCACCGGCCAGCCCGCGCCCATCACCCCCATTACCCCCAGCACCCAGCCTGCCGCTCCGTCCTCCGCAGCCCCCGCCCCGGCGAGCAAGGCCCCCGCCGCGCCCGCACCCGCGAGCCCGGCCGCCCCGGTCCCCGCCGCCCCGGTCCCCGCCGCCCAGGCCACCGTGCCCAACATGGTCGGCAAGATCCTCCAGACCGCCCAGGACGAAGCGCAGGCCGCCGGCTTCTACCTCCTCGGCTCCACCGACGCCACCGGCCAGAGCCGCATGCAGGTTCTGGACCGGAACTGGAAGGTGTGCTCGCAGACTCCGGCCGCCGGCACGAAGGCTGACCCCAGCAGCAAGCTCGTGTTCAACACGGTCAAGGTCGGTGAGACCTGCCCCTGACCGCCGCCGTCGGTTACGGTCCCGGGATGAGTGATACCGACTGGCGTCGCGACCGCATCGGCAGTGCGCACCGCGGGGAGAACCCGACCGTGATGCGCCGCCTCGGCTCCGGATTCGCGGTGATCGGGGACCGGCAGTTCCTGCCGGGGTACTCGGTGCTGCTGACGGGGGATCCCGCCGTCACCCGGCTGTCGGAGCTGCCCCGGCCGCGCAGGGTCGCGTACCTCTCCGACATGGAGCGGCTGGCCGAGGCCGTCGAGCGGGCCTGCGCGCGGCTCGACCCGGCCTTCCGCCGGGTGAACATCGAGATCCTGGGCAACACCGACCCGTATCTCCACGCCCATATCTGGCCCCGCTACGACTGGGAGCCCGCCGACCTCGTCCGGCTGCCGGTCTGGCGGTACGAGGAGGTGGAGTACTGGCGTGGCGACCGGCACGCGCTGAGCCCCCGCCACGACGCCGTGCGGGCGGCCATCGGGGAGGAGCTCGACGCCCTGGCCGGCTGAACGCCGCGGTTACGAGGCCGCCGCCGCTACGAGGCCGCCGTCGCCACGCGGATGCCGAAGCCGATCAGGACCACGCCCGTCACCCGGTCCAGGGTCCGGCGAACGCGCGGGCGCGCGAAGAAGTGCCGGGCGCGCGAGAGGACGTACACGTACGAGCCGAGCCAGACCAGGGTCAGCAGTACGTGGACCAGTACGAGGAGGGCCATGCCCGCCGCCGGGCGGAGGCCGGACGGGGCGAGGGTGGGCAGCAGGCCGGTGTAGAAGACGGCGATCTTGGGGTTGAGGGCGTTGGCGACGAGGCCGGTACGCCAGGCGTTGCCGTCTGCGCCGGTCTTTGCGCTGGTGCCGGAGTCGGTGGGGGGCGCGTCCGCGCCCGCCTCTCGCAGGGCCTGGATGCCGAGCCAGCCGAGGTACGCCGCTCCCGCGAGCTTCACCACGAGGTACACCTCGGCCGAGGCGGCGAGCAGCGCCGCCAGTCCGGCCACGGTGAGGGTGCCCCAGAGCAGCAGGCCGAGGCCGATCCCGCCGACCGTGCGCAGACCGTCGGCGCGGCCGCGCGAGACGGCGCGCTTCGTCACGATCGCCATGTCCGGACCCGGGACGAGGGTCAGAAGGGCCAATATCCCCGTCGCGGTGATGAGTTGCGTGAGCACGCGGCTCAGTCTGCCACCAGGGGCTCGACGTAGCCCGCACGCCACCGGGGAGCCGGGTCCTGGCCCGGGCTGGTCCAGTACTCCCTGGCCCCTACGACCTCCCCCTCGCGCACGGTCCAGAGGGAGACGGCCCGGTAGACCACGTGGTCCCGGGGTATCTCCACCTCGGTGACGACGTGATCCCCGTCCGCGAGGATGCGGAGCAGTTCGACGGGTCTTTCGTCCGTGTAACAGTCGTCGCTGTTCACGGCGATGAAGTTGGCGCGTCCGACGATGCGCTCGCCGCTCACCGGCCATTCGATGACCGCGTCCTCGGCGATGAGCTTGGCCACGCCGTCCCAGTCGCGTGCCTCGATCCGCTCCCACAGTCGTGCCACTACGTTCAACGGCTCCATGTGCCGCAGTGTGCGATGGGGGTGCGTGGCTCAACAAGCTTTGCTTGCAGGCTTATTGACTTCGACACAAACGGGGTGGGGGGTGGGGTGGGAGGGGGTGTGCGGGGGTCGTGCCGCTCGCCGGTCATCACGGCGTAGACGGAGCCGCAGGCGGCGATGGCGACGATCAGGGCGACGGCGAGGAGGAACGCGGTGGTGGCGGGGTGGGGGTGGCCGTTTCCCGGGCCGGGGCCGGGGTCGGGGTCGGGGTGCGGTGGTTCCATGGCGGGTCCTCCCCCTCGGAGGGCGGGTTGCTCCGCGGGGGAAGACGGGTGGCGGGGGTGGACGGTTGAGCGGGTCTCGGCCATCCCGATATGGCTGGGCCGGGTGCGTGTCCTGCGGGCGCGCCTCCGGGGCTCCGCCCCGCGCCCCGCGCCTCAAACGCCGGCGGGGCTGAAAGATCGGCGCCTCAAACGCCGGCGGGGCTGAAAGATCCGTGCCTCAAGCGCCGGCGGGGCTGGGGGGTGGGGGTGCGGGTGGTTGCGACAAGGTGTCCAGGGCGGCGGACAGGCGTTCCAGGGCGCGGGTGGCTTCCCTGAAGGCCGTGTCGCCGAGTTCTGCCGCCAGGCGGGTGGCCAGGGTGGCGTGGCCCGGGGTGATGCGGGCGATCGCGGCGCGGCCCGCGTCCGTCGGGCGGAGGAGTTTCGCGCGCCGGTGGGCCGGGTTCGGGACGTACTCGGCGAGTCCCTGCGCGGCCAGCAGGTCGGCGATGCGCTGGACGCTCTGGCGGGTGATGCCCATGGCCCGGGCGATCCCCGCGACGGGCAGCGGCTCCCGCAGTACCGCGCCCAGCACCTGCCAGCGGGCCGCGGTCAGCCCGGCCGGTTTGGCCAGTTCCTCGGAGACGGCGAGGAACTGGCCGTTCAGCCGGAACACCCCGAGGGCCGTCCGGCTGAGCAGGTCCTGCTTTTCCCTCAGGGACAACGGCTCAGGCATCAGGCGTCGCCGGATTCCGACGCCGCCATCAGCACCGGGTACGCGCTCGCGTCCGAGTCGTGGAAGAGGCGGTACCAGGCGTCCAGGACGTCCGGCTTGTAGACGCCGAGGCGGGCGAAGACCTCGCGCGCGAACGCCACCGGTTCGGTCGGGCCCGCCGTGATCAGGTCGCCGTCGGTGACCGCGTCGGCCTCGACATACCGCTCGGCGCCCCCGTAGCCGGGCTGCTCCGCGAGGTAGAAGGAGGCCGCGCTGGTGTGCCGGCGGTCGTCCAGCAGGCCCTCGCGGGCCAGTCCGGCCGTGGCTCCGCAGATCGCCGCCACCGGCACCCCGGCCGCCAGGAACTCCCTCGCCTTCGCCGCGAACGGCGCCAGCTCCTCGCTCGTGTCCCACAGCGAGGCGCCCGTCAGGATCAGCAGGGACGAGTCCTCCGGCCGCAGCTCCGCGAGGGCCAGGTCGGGCTGGATGCGGACGCCGCCCATGGTGGTGACCGGCGCTCCGGCGGCGAAGCCGACCGTACGGACGGTGTGGCCGCGCTGGGTCAGGTGGGCGGTGGTGTGGCCGGTCTCCCAGTCCGCGTACGTGTCGTAGACCGCGAGGTGGACGGGCTTGCGCGGGGTCTCGCTCCTCATGGGGTGCTCGCCTCCAGAGCGTCAGATCAGCAGGTCGGCAGATCGGCAGGTCGGCAGGTCGGCAGGTCGGCAGGTCGGCAGATCGGCAGGTCGGCAGATCGGCAGGTCGGCAGATCGCCGGTATGACAGAAGGCTGTCATGTGGGCAGGATGCTGTCAATGTCCCTCAGGGAGTGCGTCGCGCAGACAGAGTGCCGAGGGCGGTGCCCGACCCCCATACAGTCCGCCGATATCCCTCTCCACCTGCGCACTTTTAGCGTGACGGCATGACCCCTCATGTCACCGGCGCGACCGTCAAGGCCGCCGACCGCGCTCACGTCTTCCACTCCTGGTCCGCCCAGGCCCTGATCGACCCGCTCGCCGTGGCCGGGGCCGAGGGCTCGTACTTCTGGGACTACGACGGGAGCCGCTTCCTCGACTTCTCCTCCCAGCTGGTGAACACCAACATCGGGCACCAGCACCCCAAGGTCGTCGCCGCCATCCAGGAGCAGGCGGCCACGCTCTGCACCCTGGCCCCCGGCTTCGCCGTGGACGTCCGCTCCGAGGCCGCGCGCCTCATCGCCGAGCGCACCCCCGGCGACCTCGACAAGATCTTCTTCACCAACGGCGGCGCCGAGGCCGTGGAGAACGCCGTACGGATGGCCCGGCTGCACACCGGCCGCTCCAAGGTGCTGTCCACGTACCGCTCGTACCACGGCGCCACCGCCGCCGCGATCAACCTGACCGGCGACCCGCGCCGCTGGCCCTCGGACACGGCCGCGGCCGGTGTAGTGCACTTCTGGGGCCCGTTCCTCTACCGCTCGCCCTTCCACGCCACCACCGAGGCCGAGGAGTGCGCCCGCGCCCTCGCCCACCTCGCCGACACCATCGCGTTCGAGGGTCCGCAGACCATCGCCGCGATCATCCTGGAGAGCGTGCCCGGCACCGCCGGGATCATGACCCCGCCGGCCGGGTACCTCGCGGGCGTGCGCGAGCTCTGCGACCGCCACGGCATCGTCTTCGTCCTGGACGAGGTCATGTCCGGGTTCGGGCGGACCGGCGCGTGGTTCGCCGCCGACCACTGGGGCGTCACCCCGGACCTGATCACCTTCGCCAAGGGCGTGAACAGCGGTTATGTCCCGCTCGGCGGCGTCGCGATCTCGGCCGCCATCGCCGAGACCTTCGCCACCCGCCCCTACCCGGGCGGACTGACGTACTCCGGTCACCCCCTGGCCTGCGCCGCCGCCGTGGCGACGATCAACGTCATGGAGGAGGAGGGCATCGTCGAGAACGCCGCCCGCGTCGGGGAGAGCGTGATCGGCCCGGGGCTCGCCGAGATCGCCGAGCGGCACCCTTCCGTCGGCGAGGTCCGCGGTCTGGGCACGTTCTGGGCGCTGGAACTCGTACGGGACAAGGAGACGCGCGAGCCGCTCGTCCCGTACAACGCCGCCGGCGCCGACAACGCGCCGATGGCCGAGTTCGCGGCGGCCTGCAAGAAGTCCGGCCTGTGGCCCTTCGTCAACATGAACCGCACCCACGTGGTCCCGCCGTGCACCGTCACCGAGGCGGAGGCGAAGGAGGGCCTGGCGCTCCTCGACGCGGCGCTGACGGTCGCGGACCGGCACGCCGTCGCCGGATAACGGGCAGTTTGTCCGCATGGCGGTCGCACATCGGCCGCATAGCGGTCGTATAGCGGTCGTATATCGATCGGTTTCAGCCTCGCTGCCTGGCCTTAAGGTGTCCGAAGTCCTACGACAGGAGACGGACCCCGATGTCAGGCAGCGGCGCTGTCACCCGCAACACACTTCGCCAGCAGATCGCGGACGCGCTGCGGGACGAGGTGCTGGCGGGACGCCTGCCTCCGGGGACCGAGTTCTCGGTCCGGCAGATCGCCGAGCAGTACGAGGTCTCCGCGACCCCGGTACGCGAGGCCCTCGTGGACCTCTCGGCCCAGGGGCTGCTGGAATCCGTCCAGCACCGGGGGTTCCGGGTCCGCGTCTTCTCCGTCGCCGACTTCGTCGAGATGATCGAGGCCCGCTCCCTGGTGGTGGACGGGATCTTCCGCAAGCTCGTCGAGCGCGGGGTCTCGCCGGGGGCGTCCGAGATGCTGGTGTCGGTGCGGCGCCGGGCGGAGGAGGCGCGGCGGGCCGTGCGGAGCGGTTCGCTCGAAGTGCTGATCGGCTACGACCTGCGGTTCTGGCGGGAGCTGAGCGGCCTGGTCGGGAACCCGTACATCTCCGACTTCCTGCACCGGATCCGGGTGCAGTGCTGGGCTTTCGCCGTGCCGCACCTCCAGCGGGATCCGCAGCTGATGCGGGACGGGCTCTGGGACGGGCACCGCGAGCTGGTGGAGGCGGTGACGCGGGCGGAACCGGAAGAGGTACGCCGTCTGGTGCAGGCGTACAACCGGCACGCGCTGGACTGGGCCGGCGGGCTCTGAGACCGGGGCCAGGGTCGGGGACCGGTCGGGTTTTGCGCAGCCCTTCGCGGAGGGTGTTCGGCGCACTACGCTGGCCCGATCGGCGGCAACGACTGATCGGAGCCCGCGTGGCCTGTGACCTGTGGCTGGTCCCCCTTGTCGATGTGCTGTGCCACAGCCCCGACAATCCCTTCGCGGAAGAGATCGCCTCGTACGACAAGGCGCTGGGCGAGGCGGGACTCCCGTCGGTGCCCGTGTTCGCGTACATGCCGGGGCTGTCCGGGGACGTCGCCCCGGTGGCCGGTTTCGACTACGACGCCCTGCACTTCCTGCGGCGGGCGTACCTGTTGCAGGTCTGCGGGCTGCCGGTGACGCCGGTGGACGAGCTGGGCGGCGACTACGAGCAGCTGCTGGAGATGTTCGAGGCCACGGCGCAGCAGTCGCACCTGGTGTGGCACTACGACCACGCGGGCGCGTACGTGCCGGTGGACTTCGCGGTTCCGTTGGCCAACGAGGAGCTGCTGGCGGGGGGCGGGCCGCTCGGGTCCGCGCAGGGGCTGCTGCGGGAGCTGGCCTTCGTCGCGCCCGCGATCGGGATAGACCCGGGGAATCCGCCGGCCGCGCCGGTGCCGCCGGGGCGGCCGACGTCGCTGGAGGAGTCGGCGGGGCCGATTCCGTACGACGACAGTCCGTTTGCGCGGGAGCGGCATGTGTGGCTGGGGTTGCACGCGGCTGCTACGCGGAGTCTGGGGCAGGGGTCGATGATCATCTTCAGCTGACCCGTGCCCTTGCCCTTGCCGGGTCGCTGCCGGGTCCCCTGCCGGGGCCGGGGCCGGTGCCCTGGGTTCGTGGCGGTGCGGGTGCCGGTGCGGTGGGGCGGGGGTGGGGCCGCTGCGCGGAGCTGGTCCCCGCCCCGCCCTTTCTCCGTTTCCCGGGCTCTGCCCGGACCCGCGCCTCAAACGCCGGCGGGGCTGGAAGGACCTGGGGCTCCGCCCCAGACCCCGCGCCTCAAACGCCGGCGGGGCTGGGTGGGGCGGCGGGGCTGGAAGGGAGCGCCGGCGGGGCTGGGTGTGGGGCAGAGGAGCTGGGAGGTCCGGCCCCGCCGGACGGAGTTCGGCGCAGCGGCGTGAAGCCGGGGAGGTCCGCAAGGGCCGAGCGGTGCGAGCGGCGCGTCAGGAAGGGCTCAGCGGGGTTGTTCTGGGGGGCGTTGGCGGGGCATGTTGGGGCGGGTGCCTGGGGGGAGGGGGAAGCGGGACGGGGGGATGCCGGCGTCCGTGCGGCCGGTGGTGGCGCCCAGGGACTGCATCACCAGCGGTGCGGGGCCGGAGCTGAACTCCACCATCCATTCCGCGGTCTCGGAGCGGACGAGCTCCGTCACGTCCTCCGAGAAGCGCCGCAGCACCGTCAGGCAGCGTTCCGCCGCCTCGCTCGCCGTGCCCTCCGTCGGGCCCAGGACCTCCCGTACGTTCTCCGAGGCCCAGTCGAACTGCAACGTCTGCAGGCGGCGCTGCACCGCCTGCGCCGTCGCCACGTCCCGCATCCAGCCCGAGGTCAGCCCGAAGAACCGGTCGCAGGCCAGGCAGGCCGCGCCCAGCAGGAGGGACAGGTAGCCGTACGAGGCCGCCCCGGGGACCGAGCCCGTCAGCTCCAGGAGGGGCATGGCGGCGCCCATGACGGCGCCCCCCGCCGCCCCCGCCCGCAGGATCCGCGCGCCGCGGCGCTTCCACGCCCGGTCGGAGAGGTACCACTCCGCGGTGCGCAGCGCGTCGGCCTCGACCCGCCGGTAGAGCTCGTCGAGCCGCTCCGCGGGTTCGCCCCAGTCTCCCAGGGGGAACGGCCCACCGGTCAGATCGCCCGCCGCCATCGGTCCGCCGCCCTCCTCCCGGGGATCCCGGGGTGGCCCCTCGGGCTGCATCTCCGGCTGGCTCACCCGGCACTCCCTCTGCCTGCGCTGACGTGTGGTGGTGCGCGTGTGCGCAATGATGCGCATGCCCTTCCTACCTTCGATTGACGAGCGATGGGCGGCGAATCCCCGGTTTTCCGCTCGCAAGGAGGTCCCCAGCAGGTACGCGCACGCCCCGTCGCTCACTCGAAAGAGTTGGTCCTCTCGGCGTAGGGCGCGCCGCGCGGGGAGCACGTAGGCTCGGATTGACCAAGCGTTTGACGGCATTGGAGTGAATACCAGTGATTCCCGGTGGTGGCCAGCCCAACATGCAGCAGCTGCTTCAGCAGGCCCAGAAGATGCAGCAGGATCTCGCGGCGGCCCAGGAGGCCCTCGCGCAGACCGAGGTCGAGGGCCAGGCGGGCGGCGGCCTCGTGAAGGCGACGGTGACCGGTTCCGGCGAACTGCGGGCGCTGGTGATCGACCCGAAGGCCGTTGACCCCGAGGACACCGAGACCCTGGCCGACCTGGTGGTGGCCGCGGTGCAGGCCGCCAACGAGAATGCCCAGGCGCTCCAGCAGGAGAAGCTGGGCCCCCTGACCGCCGGGCTCGGCGGCGGCAGCGGCATCCCCGGGCTTCCCTTCTAGTACTTCCCACCTACACAATCCACAGCGAAAGAAGGCAGTCCGTTGTACGAAGGCGTGGTCCAGGACCTGATCGACGAACTGGGCAGGCTGCCCGGCGTCGGGCCCAAGAGCGCGCAGCGGATCGCCTTCCACATCCTGCAGGCCGAGCCCACCGACGTCCGCCGCCTCGCGCACGCGCTGCTTGAGGTGAAGGAGAAGGTCCGCTTCTGCGCGGTCTGCGGGAACGTGGCGCAGGAGGAGCGGTGCACCATCTGCCGCGATCCGCGCCGCGACCTCACGGTCATCTGTGTCGTCGAGGAGCCGAAGGATGTCGTCGCGGTCGAGCGGACTCGCGAGTTCCGGGGCAAGTACCACGTCCTCGGCGGCGCGATCAGCCCGATCGAGGGCGTCGGCCCGGACGACCTGCGGATCCGGGAGCTCCTGGCCCGCCTCGCGGACGGCACGGTCACCGAGCTGATCCTCGCCACGGACCCGAACCTGGAGGGGGAGGCCACCGCCACGTACCTCGCCCGCATGATCAAGCCCATGGGCCTGAAGGTCACCCGCCTGGCCAGCGGGCTCCCCGTCGGGGGAGATCTGGAGTACGCGGACGAGGTCACGCTCGGGCGGGCCTTTGAAGGAAGGCGACTTCTCGATGTCTGACGCAACGCTGCACGCCCTGGGCCAGGATCCGGACGACTTCGCCGTCCAGATCTCGGACCAGATCGAGTCCTTCATCGTCGCGGTCACCGAGGTGGCCAAGGGCGAGGACCCGGACAGCGCGGTGCCCTTCCTCCTCCTGGAGGTGTCCCAGCTGCTGCTGGCGGGCGGCCGGCTGGGCGCGTACCAGGACGTGCTGCCCGACGAGCGCTACGAGCCCGACAGCGGCCCCGAGCAGGACGTGGACGAGCTGCGCGAGCGGTTCGCGTACATGCTGGAACCGGTCGACGTGTACTCCGAGGTCTTCGACCCGTACGAGCCGCGCAAGACCCCGGTCGCGCACCGGATCTCCGACGACGTGGCCGACGTGGTGGCGGACCTGCGGCACGGGCTGGCGCACTACCGGGCGGGCCGGACCACCGAGGCCCTGTGGTGGTGGCAGTTCTCGTACTTCACCAACTGGGGCCCGACGGCCTCGGCCACCCTGCGCGCCCTCCAGTCGCTGGTGGCCCACGTACGGCTGGACCAGCCGCTGGCCGCCCTGGACGGCCTGGACACGGACGAGGACCTGGCGGAGGACGACCTCGCGGAGCAGGCCGGACAGGTCATGGCCCAGGAACTCGGCGGACTGGGCCGCCGCCGCCCGAGCCCCGCCTGATCCGGACGGCCTCGCGTCACGTGTCACACGGGGGCGGGAACGCCCGCCTCCGGCGCCAGGAGGGCGTGCAGGGCCTCCGGGTCCACGAAGGGGGCCAGGGCGGAGGGCCGCGACTGCCACAGCAGCGGCCAGGTGTTTCCGTCCAGGGCGGGTACGCCGACGTAGGCGACGGTCCGCTGCCCGGCCCCGAAGCGCTGCACGCCGAGCGGCCAGGCGTACGTCCGGGAGGTCCCGGGCGGCAGCAGGAAGTACATCCACCGGAAGCCGCTGGCCTCGCACACGACCGGCCCCGCCCGCCCGCCGGTCGCCTCGATCAGCTGCGCGGCCACCGCCTCCCCGCGTACGCCCTGAATGCGTACGGCGTCGAAGTGGATGCCGGTGCGGTGCAGCTGGTGGCCGAGGAGGGGGACCCAATCGGGCCGACGTGTGCGGTTCATGCCCGTAGCCTGGCGCGCCGGGTCTACGCTCGACAGTGACCGAGCGGATACAAAGCGTGCTGTAGCTGCCGGAGGTGGCCGCTGTGTCAGTCCCGAATCCCGCTGTACCTCCCGCCTGGCGCTACGCCGGTGACCAGCTCAAGCGCTGGCGGCTGAAGGCGGGCGTGACCCGCGAGGAGTTGGGCAGGGCCGCCCGTTACTCCCCGGACACCATCAAGGCGATGGAGCAGGGCGTGCGGATGCCGACGCCGCAACTGCTGGACGCGGCCGACGCGTTGTGCCAGGCGGAGGGCCTACTGAGCGCTGCCGCGGGCTATTTGCGGCGCGAGAAGTTCCCCGCACGGGCGCAGGACTTCATGCAGCGGGAGCGGGAGGCGCGGAGCCTGTGGTGGTACGAGGTCGCGCTGATCCCGGGCCTGTTGCAGACCGAGGACCACGCCCGTGCGCTGATCGGGAACCACTGCCCGACGCTCGACGAGGGCACCGTCGAGGAGCGGGTGGCTGCCCGGCTTGAGCGGCAGTCACTCCTCTACGGGAGTCCGCCGGTGAATCTCAGTTTCGTGCTCTTCGAAGCGGCGCTGCGCTGCGAGTGGGGCGGACGGGAGGCACATCGGGAGCAGCTGGTCCGCCTGCTGGCAATGGGGGAACTCCGGAATGTCTCTCTCCAGGTGCTGCCCTTCGAGCGGGTCATTCCGGCTGCTGTGCTCGGGCCGATGGTGCTGCTGGAGACGCGCGAGCACGAGCGCCTGGCCTTCACGGAGGGTCCTTCGGTGAGTCAGCTGACCGCTGATCCGGAGGTGGTGAGTTCACACACTGAGCGACTTAGCATGATCCGCGCGGAGTCCCTCGGTGCGGAAGAATCCGCCCTGTTTATCAAGCGGATGGTGGATCAGTTATGAGTCCTGCGCTGCGGTGGTTCAAGTCGAGCTACAGCAACTCGGAGGGCGGCGCCTGCGTCGAAGTCGCCCTCGGTTGGCGCAAGTCCAGCTACAGCGACGCCGAGGGTGACAACTGCGTCGAGGTCGCCGCCTGCCCCGTCGCCGTTCACGTCCGGGACTCCAAGGTCGTCGCCGGACCGGAACTGGTGTTCACGGGTGCCCCCTGGGCGGCGTTCCTGAGCTCCGAGCTCTGAGCTCCGAGCCCCGAGCTCTCTTTTGGGTTGGTTGGTTGGGTGGTTGGTTAAAACCCAACCACCCAACCCAACGTCCGTTCATGACAGCCGAGATGACTATTCGTGACCGACTTGACACGGGGCGTGGTGGAGGGTCTAGCGTTCGGCATATAAAGCGACCCCGACAGGTGCTACCAACACCGTGCCGGGGTCTGACCTTCAAGATCAGGAACGTGATCTCGTGGCTGTTGCCGACTTTATCCCTGTCATGCCCTCCGCAGCGCACCCGATGGCCAATCCCGGTTTCGGAAAGCGCGAGGCGCCCGGCCAACTGGCCCGCACGGCCGAAGATTTCGGACATCTGACCAAGTGTGAAGCCGCGTTCGCCGCGTTTATCGACTGGTTGCCCGAAGGCGCCGCGATGGACCACAAGACGCTGGCCGCGCACATCCCCGGGATCGGCCAGGCCGGGACGCGCGGCGTGCTCCAGAACCTCACCGTCGCCGGCCACCTCCGACGGCTCAAGGAGCGCGTGGTCCGCGAGGGCAGCTCGCGCTGGGTGACCCGTACGTATTTCTCCCGGACCGTGCGGAACGACGACTGGTGGCGGGCCTATTGCCGCTCGGTCGGCGCCCGGCTGGTGCCGGTGGCCGCCGGGCCCGGGGAGGGCACCGAAGCACCCGCGCCGGGGGACGACATGGGGGCTGCCGAGGTTCCGCCCGTGGAGGAGACCACCGCCTACCGGACCCTCGCCAAGCTCAAGGAAGCCGACCCCGACGCGATCCTGTCCGCCGCCGACTGCGCGTCGCTGACGCCGCTGGCCGCCGAGTGGCTGGAGCGCGGGTGTGACGTAGGGCAGCTCACGCACGCCCTGACCGCTGGACTTCCCAAGCCGCTGCACAACCCGGCGGCGCTCATCCGCAAACGACTGGAGGACAAGATGCCCCCGAAGCCCACTCCCGCGCCCGAGACCGTCGAGCAGTCCCTGCTGATGTGCATGTTCTGCGAGGAGACCGAGCAGACGTCGAAGATCGTCAACGGCCTCTGCGAGGAATGCCTGGAGGGCGACGGCGACGATAGCGCGGTGCCGAATGACGAAGACTGGGAGAAGATCCTCTCCGCAATCTCGATCTCTGACTGGCCCCGCGTCCACCCCGACCAGCCCGCCGAGGCGGAGGTCCCGGCCCTCGCGGACGGCCTCCGCGCGGCCGCAGGCCTCCCTCCGAAGCGCCGGGCGTGAACGTGCACGCCCAGATGTCCACCGAGGAATTCGAAGAACTCGCCCGCAACGCGCCCAGGCTGGTGCGGCTGGAGTTCATCCGGGGACGGGTGCAGGTCAAGCCCGTGCCGGACGGAAATCACCAGACGATCGTCATGTGGCTGCTGAAGCAGTGCATGCGGCAGCGTCCGGACTTGGAGCTGTACGGGGAGCAGGGGCTCAAGGTCGAGGCCTACCGCAATGGCCGGGCGCGCGCCGACGCCGTGCTCGTGCCGGAAGAGCACTTGGTCGGCCGGGGGGACTGGATCGATCCGACCGGTGTGCTCATGGCGGTCGAGGTCACCTCGCACGATCGCGATACCGACGCACGGGACCGGCTGGAGAAGCCCGAGGGTTACGCGCAGGCCGGGATTCCCGTCTATCTGCTCATCGACCGGGAAAACCTCTCCGTCGTCGTGCATGCCGAGCCCGAGGGCGGGAAGTACCGCGCGATCACGGCCCGGCCCTTCGGGGCGGTGATCGATTTGCCCGAGCCGGTCAAGGTCACGCTGGAGACCGAGAGGCTCAAGGAGTACGCCGACTGGGCGTGATCATGGGACGAACAGAATGTCTCATGATGTGGTACGTGGCGGTCGGATGGCGGGCGCTCGTTAGACTGCGTGACTGACCGCAGTAACGGACTGAGCGAGGAGCGCACGTGGGCCTTGTCGTGCAGAAGTACGGAGGCTCCTCCGTAGCGGATGCCGAGGGCATCAAGCGCGTCGCCAAGCGGATCGTGGATGCCAAGAAGAACGGCCACCAGGTGGTCGTCGTGGTATCCGCGATGGGCGACACGACGGACGAGCTGATCGATCTCGCCGAGCAGGTATCCCCGATGCCTGCCGGGCGCGAATTCGACATGCTGCTGACCGCCGGAGAGCGGATCTCCATGGCCCTGCTGGCCATGGCGATCAAAAACCTGGGCCACGAGGCCCAGTCGTTCACCGGTAGCCAGGCAGGCGTCATCACCGACTCGGTCCACAACAAAGCGCGCATCATCGATGTCACGCCGGGCCGCATCCGCACCGCGCTGGACGAGGGCAACATCGCCATCGTCGCCGGCTTCCAGGGCGTGTCGGCGGACTCCAAGGACATCACCACCCTGGGGCGTGGCGGGTCCGACACGACCGCTGTCGCGCTCGCGGCCGCGCTGGACGCCGAGGTCTGCGAGATCTACACCGACGTCGACGGCGTCTTCACCGCGGACCCCCGCGTCGTGAAGAAGGCCAAGAAGCTCGACTGGATCTCCTCCGAGGACATGCTGGAGCTGGCGGCCTCCGGTTCCAAGGTGCTGCTGCACCGCTGCGTCGAGTACGCGCGCCGCTACAACATCCCGATCCACGTCCGCTCGTCCTTCTCGGGACTGCCGGGCACCTGGGTCAGCAACGAGAATCCGCAAGGGGACGCGCAGGTGGAGCACGCCATCATCTCCGGAGTCGCGCACGACGTCTCCGAAGCCAAGATCACGGTCGTCGGCGTTCCGGACAAGCCGGGCGAGGCCGCGGCGATCTTCCGCGCCATCGCGGACGCCGAGATCAACATCGACATGATCGTCCAGAACGTGTCGGCCGCCTCCACGGGCCTGACGGACATCTCCTTCACCCTCCCCAAGACCGAGGGCCACAAGGCCATCGAGGCCCTGGAGAAGGCGAAGGCCGTCATCGGCTTCGAATCCCTGCGCTACGACGACCAGATCGGCAAGATCTCCCTGGTCGGCGCGGGCATGAAGACGAACCCGGGCGTCACCGCCTCGTTCTTCCAGGCGCTGTCCGACGCGGGCGTCAACATCGAGCTGATCTCGACCTCCGAGATCCGGATCTCGGTCGTGACCCGCCAGGACGACGTCAACGAGGCGGTCCGCGCCGTGCACACGGCCTTCGGCCTCGACTCCGACAGCGACGAGGCCGTCGTCTACGGAGGCACCGGACGATGACCGCCGACCGGTCCTCCGGCCCGGCGCTCGCCGTGGTCGGGGCGACCGGGGCAGTCGGTTCCGTTCTGCTCCAGATCCTGTCCCAGCGGGTGGACGTCTGGGGCGACATACGCCTGATCGCCTCCGCGCGCTCGGCCGGCCGGGTGCTGGCCGTGCGCGGGGTGGAGACCGAGGTGCTGGCCCTCACCGAGGACGCCTTCGACGGCCTCGGGGTGGGCGACGTGGCGCTCTTCCTGACCCCGGCCGAGGTCTCGGCCCGGTGGGCCCCCGTCGTCACCGCGCGCGGCGCCGTGGTCGTCGACCAGTCGGCCGCCTTCCGGGACGACCCCGAGGTGCCCCTCGTGGTGCCCGAGGTGAACGGGCACGCCGTACGGATCCGGCCGCGCGGGATCGTCGCCGGCCCCGACTGCGTCACCGCCGCGATGATCGCGGCCCTGGGCGCGCTGCACGCCGAGTACGCGCTGGCCGACCTCGCCGTCTCCTCGTACCAGGCGGCGGGCGGCTCCGGCCGGGCCGGTTCGGAGGCGCTGCGCCGCCAGCTGTCGCTGGTCGCCGGGACCGACCTCGGGGAGAAGCCCGGGGACGTACGCCGTGCCGTGGGCGAGGACACCGGCCCCTTCGCGGCCCCGCTCGCCCTCAATGTGGTGCCGTGGTCCGGTGAGCTGCGCGAGGGCGGCTGGTCCTCGCACGAGCTGGCCGTACGGGCGGAGACCCGGCGGATCCTGGAGCTGGCGGACCTTCCGGTGGCGGTGACCTGCGTACAAGTACCGGTGCTGGTCGGGCATTCGCTGACGGTCCGGGCCCGGTTCGAGAACGAGGTGGACGCCGCGCACGCCCGGGAGATCCTGGAGGCGGCGCCCGGGGTGGTCCTCGTGGACGATCCGGCGGCGGGCGAGTTCCCGACGCCGGCGGACGCGGCCGGGACGGATCCGGCCTGGGTGGGGCGGCTGCGGGCCTCGCTCGACGACAGCCGCTCCCTTGAGTTCTTCGTGTGCGCCGACAACCTCCGCAAAGGCGCGGCCCTGAACGCGACTCAGATCTCGGAACTGATCGCAGTCGAAAACGCGTAATTCACTTTGTAGGATCGGTGTCGATCCCTTGATCAAGGTGATGGCCCGACTGCCGTCTCGAAAGACGGGGCAATCGGGAAGAGCGGGTACGCATGAGGGCAATGGGGATATTGCTGGAGACTCTGCCTCGCGCGTACAACCCTGACGGGGGGACGCGTGTCCAACTGGCGTGGCCGAGGCATTGCTCGACATCGCCGTTGTACCGGCGCGCTCCGGAATCGTTCCGTCGCGCCCGGGCTCTCGCGTGGGCTCGCGTGTGCCCGGCGGGTTCCCGGTGATCATGCCCGTCCCGCCCGCCGGCGCCTCTCCCGTCCCGCCGCTGTCCGTGGTACCGATCCGGGGCGGCCGCGTGCCCTCGCCCCGCGATAGCTCGCAAGGCGACGGGAGCAACGCCCGGGCGGCCACCGCCGAGAAGGCGGAGAAGGCGGAGAAGGCGGAGAAGGCCGTGGTGGCCGGCACGACGGTGGACCACCTCACGGAGACCTACCAGGCGCACTACCGCTCCCTCCTCGGACTCGCCGCGCTGCTCCTCGACGACACCGCGTCCTGCGAGGACGTCGTCCAAGAGGCCTTCATCCGCGTGCACTCGGCCCGCAACCGGGTCCGGGACCGTGACAAGACGCTGGCGTACCTGCGCCAGACCGTCGTCAACCTCTCGCGCTCCGCGCTGCGCCGCAGGATCCTCGGCCTCAAGCTGCTGTCGAAGCCGATGCCGGACATGGCCAGTGCCGAGGAGGGCGCTTACGACCTGCTGGAGCGGGACGATCTGATCAAGGCGATGCGGGGACTCCAGCGTCGCCAGCGTGAGGTACTGGTGCTGCGGTACTTCGCGGACATGACGGAGGCCCAGGTCGCCGAGACGCTCGGCGTCTCGCTCGGCTCGGTGAAGGCGTACGGATCGCGGGGCATTGCCGCGCTGCGGGTGGCGATGGAGGCTGCGCAATCATGAGGGACGACCACAAGAACCCGCCGGGTGACGACGCCGAGGCCGAGGCCGGGGCCCGCGAGGACGCCGGGGCCCGCGAGGAGCAGGCGCTGCGGAGCCTGTTCAGCGGCGCCGTCCAGGACATCAAGCCCGCCGAGGGCGCGCTGGAGCGGCTGCGGTACGCCGTCCCCGCCCGCCGGGCGCGCAAGCGGCGGGTGCTCGTCGGCGCCGCCGCCGTCGCGCTGCTGGCGGGTACGACGGTCCCCGCCGCCATGCGTCTGACGGGCGCCGAGGGCACCGAGGCCGGGCACTCGGCCATCGCCGGGCACGGGCAGGAGCAGGCCGGCAAGCACGGCGCCGACTCCGACCCGCACCAGAACGGCTCCGGCGGACTCGCGCCGACCTCCACGAAGCCCCCGGGGAAGGGCGGCGGGGACGCGGACGGCGCCGGCGCGCAGCCGGACCCCGAGGCCGCCGGCTCCCCGAGCGGCGGCGCGGTGGCGGGGCAGCCCAGCCCCGGCGCGGCGACCGGCACGAACCCGCAGCCCCCGGTCGTGCCGTCGGGTGTGCCCGGGTGCGGAGCCGCGCAGTTGGGCGTGCGGGCCAGTGCCCGCGCCCCCGAGGCCGACGGCAAGGTGTTCGGCAGTTTCAAGGTCACCAACGTCTCGGGCAAGGGCTGCGCCGTCACCGGCCCGGACTCCGTGACGGCGGCGGTGGCGCCCGGTCCCGCGACCGGCGGCCCCTCCTCGGCGGTGGGCGTGGTGGGCCACCGGGCCGGGGACCCGGCCAGCGGGCTGCTGACCGAGCCGGCGGCGGAGGTGCCGGTGCTGATGCTCGCGCCGAACTCCGCGTACGAGGTCCAGTTCGCCTGGGTTCCGTCGGGTGAGCCCTGTCCGGCGACGAGCCCGGACCCGGGTGCGAAGCCGTCGGACGGCACCGGCGCGGAGTCGGGGTCCGTCGAGACGGGCGCCGCCGCCGGCACGGACGCGGCCGCGGATCCGCAGACGGGCGGAGCGCCTTCGCCGGACCCGAACGGCTTGGCGGTGTCGCACACGCCGGTCGCGGGCGCGCCGACCACGCAGACCACCATCCCCAGCGCCTGCGGCGGGACGGTCTACCGGACGGGCGTCATCCCGCTGGACGCGCCGAAGCCGTAGCCCTGGCCGGGCGACTGTGGCGGGCCCAGGCGGCCCACATGCCGGCCGCCGGCTACGCCGGAACCCGCCGGTGGGCGCGGCCGACCTCGGCGGGATGCCAGGGAACCCGGCTCCGCCGGGCACCGGGCTCCGCCCGGACCCGCGCCTCAAACGCCGGCGAGGCTGAAGGTGCCGCCGGCGAGGCTGAAGGTGCCCCCCGGCCTCCATCTGGTGGGATCCCCCTAGCGGGCGCGCGCGGCCTGGTCCGGCGTGGTCTCGGCCGGAGTTCCCGGAGCGTCCGCCGCGTTCGCCTCGTCCGGGAGAAGGCCCGCCTCGGCGTCCCGGAGGGTTTCGACCTCGCGCCGGTAGAGCCGGAACCACATGAACAGCACGAACGCGGCGAAGACGAACCACTCGCCCGTGTAGCCGAGGTTCTGGAACGCCTTCAGGTCGAGCCCGGTGTTGGACGGTGCCCGCGCGGGCACCGGAGTCAGACCGTCCGCCGGGCTCTGCACCGTCAGCCAGGCGTCGTACAGGTCGTACGGCACGATGTTGACCAGCGAGGCCGCCCCGATCACCCCGAGCTGCCCGGCCGGCAGACCGCCGGCCGCGTAGACGCCCTTGGTGCTGGAGTTCTCCGAGGCCTGGAGCGCGCCCGTGACCTCCACCCGCCCGGTCGGCGCGGCCGGGGCCCGGCCCGCGTCCGGCGCCCCCGGCAGCCAGCCCCGGACCACCGGAACGGCCTTGCCGGAGTCGGTCCGCAGCAGGGTCAGGACGTAGAAGCCGGACTTCCCGTCGAGCGTCCGCTCCGGGACCAGCAGCTGTTCGCCGTACTCGCCGGAGGCGGAGGCGAGCCGTCCCGAGGTCTGCTTGTCCACCGGAAGCAGTGAGTCCAGCGGCGCGGCGCTCTGGTCGGCGGGCCGCTCGGCGCTCGCCTCGCGGTGGCTGTCGACGCGGTCCTCGAACCGGCCGAGCTGCCAGGACCCCATGAACAGGCAGACGGGGACGCCGAGCGCGACGAAGACGTTGATCCCCCACCAGCGCGGGGTCAGGAGAAACCGGTGCACCCCACCACCGTACGGGGGGTGCACCGGGGAACGGCTGGCGGGGTTCCTGGCGGGGTTCAGTGCGGCAGGTGCTTCAGCGCGAACTCCAGCTCCATCCGGACCTGCTTGATCCGCTCCTCCACGACGAGCGAACCGTGCCCGGCGTCGTACCGGTACACCTCGTGCACCGCCCCGCGCGCGGCCAGCCGGTCGACGTAGTTCTCGATCTGCCGGATCGGGCAGCGCGGGTCGTTGACGCCCGCCGCGATGTGCACGGGCGCCTTCACCGCGTCCACGTAGGTGAGCGGCGAGGACACCTCGAAGCGCTCCGGGACCTCCTCCGGCGTGCCGCCGAAGAGGGTGCGGTCCAGGGACTTCAGCGCCTCCATCTCGTCGTGGTACGCGGTCACGTAGTCGGCCACCGGTACGGCGGCCAGCCCGACCGCCCAGGCCTCGGGCCGCATGCCGATGCCGAGCAGCGTCAGGTATCCGCCCCAGGAGCCACCTGAGAGCACCAGCCGCGCCGGGTCCGCGAGGCCGCAGGCCACCGCCCATTCCCGGACGGCCTCGATGTCCTCCAGCTCGATCAGCCCGACCCGGTGCTTGAGGGCGTCGGTCCACGCGCGGCCGTAGCCCGTGGAGCCCCGGTAGTTGACGCGGACGACGGCGAAGCCGTGGTCCAGCCAGGCCGCCGGGGCCGCCGCGAAGGCGTCGCTGTCGTGCCAGGTGGGCCCGCCGTGGATCTCGAAGACCGTCGGGAAGGGGCCGTCGCCGTGGCCCACCGGCCGCTGCGCGAGGGCGTGGATCCGCCCGCCCGGGCCCTCCACCCACACGTCCTCCACCGGCACCGAGCCCGGCGGCCGGAACCCGGGGGGATCGAGGACGACCCCGCCCGCGGTGGACCGTACGGCCGAGGGCTCGGCCGCCGAGGACCACTGGTACTCCACCGTCCCGTCGGGCCGCGCCGTCGCACCCGAGACCGTCCCGGGCGGCGTGTCCACGCGGACGAGTTCCCGCGCGGCCAGGTCGTACCGCCAGAGCTCGCTGCGCGCCTCGAAGCCGTGCGCGATGAGCAGCGCCGACCCGTCCGGGTACCACTCGGCGCTCACGTCGCCCGGCAGATCGATCGCCAGGTCCTCCTGGGCGCCGGAGGCCACGTCCCACACCATCGGCTCCCAGCGGCCGCGCCGCTGGTGGCCGATCAGCAGCCGGGTGTCGCCGGAGACGGGCGCGAAGCCGAGCACCTCCAGGCCGAGCTCCTCGGTGCCCGCCCTGGAGTCGTCCAGCTCGGCGACGGTGGTCCCGTCGAGGGTGACCACGCGCAGGGACGAGTGCATCGCGTCGCCGTGTTCGGTGTGCTCGATGGCGATCAGGGTCCCGTCCCGGGACAGGTCGCCCACGCCGGCCGACTCGCGGTGCCGGTAGATCTCGGCGGGCGCCGAGCCGTCGGGGCGTACGACGTGGATCGTGGAGCCCTCCTCGTCGGTGGAGCGCCCGACGACCGCCGTGCCGTCCCGCCCGATGGCCAGCCCGGCGGGGTACGAGGGCTCCAGCCCCGGGGTGGCCGGCTCGTCGGGGCCGCCCGCGAAGGGCTGGCGCACCCAGGTGCCGAACTCGTCGCCGTCGGTGTCGGAGAACCACCAGATCCACTCGCCGTCGGGGGAGAGGGTGCCGTCGGTGGTGCCGTTGGGGCGGTCGGTGGCCTGCCGCTGCTCGCCGGTGGCGCGGTCCCAGGCGTAGAGCTCGAAGGTTCCGGTCGCGTTGGAGACGAAGAGCGCGCGGTCCGGGGCGTCCTCGGCCCAGTCGGGCAGCCCGACGCGCGGTGCGCGGAACCGCTTCTCCCAGTCGGGCCAGTCGGGGGTCACGTCGCCGGGGGTCACATCGCTGTCGCTGGTCATGGCCCCATTCTCGCCGGACGGCGCGCGGGGCGCCGACTGCTCCGAACGAGTGCGGGGAACGAGTGCGGGAACGAGTGCGGGGCGGGACGGTTTCCCGTCCCGCCCCGGCGCGTACGTCGCGTACGTCGCCTCCCGGGCCCCTCAGCGCCGGCCGGCGCCCGGGCCCGCTCCGGTGAGCCACTTCTTCATGGCCTTCGCGCTCGGACGCTCGACGAAGCGGTGCACCAGCCAGGAGGCGATCAGCATGACCGCGAGGATGCCGCCGAGCAGCGGCCAGGGCGCGATGTCGGTGTGCAGGCGCCGGATGATCTCCCAGCCCAGCTCCTCGTGGAGCAGGTACAGCGGGAAGGTGAGGGCGCCGGCGGTGGTGAGCCACTTGCGGTTGAAGAAGCGCAGGCGGCCGAGGGCCACGCCCAGGACGAGCAGGTAGAACAGCGTGATGACGGCCAGGCAGACGGTCCAGGAGAGCTGGTGCTTGACCGAGCCCTCGGCCGTCTTCATCAGACTGGGCAGCTGGTTCTGGGCGAGCAGCCAGGACGTGCCGAGCAGCAGCCACAGTTCGGGCTTGGTGCCGAACCGGTGCATCAGGAACATCACCACGCCCGCGACGAAGAACGGGGCGGACTCGGGCATGGCCATGAGCTGGATCAGGGCGATGCCCGAGTGCGGTGCCAGTACGGACATCAGCAGCCATATGCCACAGAAGACGACGACCCGGCGGTAGGTCACGCCGAGCGCGGCGACGATCGCGAACAGCAGGTAGAAGCGCAGCTCGGTCCAGAGCGTCCAGTAGACGGGGTCGATGTCGCCCGCGCCCATCGGCTCCTGGAGCATCGTCAGGTTCGACAGGATCTTGGTGGGGGTGTACCCGGTCTGCTTCATCCCGTGGGACCAGAGCATCACGCCGGCGGTGAGCAGTACGGCGAACCAGTACGCGGGGTAGAGCCGGATCACCCGGGAGATCGCGAAGTCCTTGACCGTGCGTCCCCAGCAGGACATGCAGATCACGAAGCCGCTGATCAGGAAGAACAGCTGAACGCCGAGCCAGCCGTACGAGGCGATCGGGTGCGCGGTGGGGAAGATCGCGGAGGTGGACTTGCCCCATAGCGGCGTCGCCCAGTCGTCGAAGGCGATGAAGTGGAAGGCGACGACGATCAGTGCCGCGACCAGGCGCAGCCCGTCGAGCGTGTACAGCCGCCCGCCCCGGGCGGGGCGGCCGGCGGCCGGCGCCGCGGCTTGGGCGGGTATGTGGGGAGAGACGGCCTGAGTAGTCATCATCGGCTGTTCTGTGGGATGGCGCTCGTCGCGAGGGTCGCGTCGGGTGCCAGGCGGGCGAGGAAGGGGCGGTCGGCGGAGTCGGTGGCCAGGGCCGCCTGTCCGACGACGGCGCCCTTGATGCTGGTCCAGCGGGGGGTGCCGCTGGTTTCGAGGGTGGCCAGGCTGGTGCCGCCGTCGTTGTTGCGGGCGGCGAGCAGCACCCCCTCGCGGAGCGGGTGGAGGGTGAGCGGTCCGTAGCCCCGGCCCGCGAGGTCGAGCTTCGCGTCGGTCCAGGCCCCGCCGTCGGTGGAGCTGCGGTACAGCTGGGGGCGGGCGGTCTTCGCCTCGCGGAACGCCAGGAGCAGCGAGCCGTCGGGGCGGGCCAGCACGGTCGGCGGGTCCGCGGGGGCGGGCAGGCCGGTGGCGACGAGGGCGAGTTCCTGGCCGGGCTTCTCGTGCGTCCAGTGGTGGACGGTGTCGTGCGCGGCGGCCAGGACGTGCACGCGGCCCTTGGTGTCGGTGGCGGCCGTCAGGCCTTCCTGTACCTCGGCGCCGCCCAGGTCGCGCCAGCCGGTCCAGGTGCCGTCGCCGCCGCGGCGGCGGGTGGAGACGCCCTTGGACCAGTTGCGCGCGAAGAGGTGGAGGGTGCCGTCGCCGGCGAGGGCCACGACGGGGGCGCCCACGCGGCGGCCGCGCTCCGGGTCCTTCTCGGGATTGCCGAGCGAGGTCCAGGCGCGGAACGCGCCGCCGGCGGCCTGCTGTTCGGTGGTGACGAGCTCGCGCAGGTTCTCCTCGGCCTTGGCGCCGAGACCGGCGACGCGCTGCGCGAACAGCTGCCAGCGGCCGTCCTTGGTGAGGACGGCGGCCAGGCCGGGCAGCAGTCCGTCGCCGCCGAGCAGCGTGGGCTTGCCCCAACTGCCGCTGCCGGGCGCGGACTCCTGCCACATGGCGGCCTGCCCGCCGAGGACGCCGAACGCGGTGAGCCGGCCGTCGGGGGCCTGCTGGACGCGGGGCCCGGCGGTGGGCTGGCGCTGGGAGGTGCGCTGGAGCCAGCCGGGGCCGAACGAGCGGTCCTGGCCGACGTCGTAGTCGCCGCAGCCGGCCACGAAGTCGCAGCGGTCCGGGGCGCCGCCGTAGGCGTTGAGGACGTCGGCCTTGGCGCGCTGGATCTGGCGCGGCAGATTGTGCGGCCACCGCTCGTTGAAGTAGCCGCGGTAGCTCACGACGGAGTACGAACGGCCTTCGCCGGGCCCCTTGTAACGCTCCAGGGCGGCGTACGCGAAGAGAGCTGCGGCCGTGTGGTCCGGGTGGTCGGAGTAACCGGGCTGGTCGTGGTGCGGCCGGTTCTTCGAGTCGTGGACCTGCATGTCGGGGTCGGGGTCCAGGGTGCGCACCAGCGTGGGCTTGTGCTCGTTCAGCAGCGCGGCCAGGTTGGCGATGAGGCTCTCGCGGGTCACCTCGTGGGAGGAGGTGACGGGGGAGCCGGTGCTGGCCAGGGTGCTGGTGGACGTGGCCGGGTCGGACCACAGCACCGGAAGGGCGTTGCTGGGGCCGCTGCCGCCCGTGGAGTGCTGCCGGACGCCGAGGAAGACCAGCTGGATGCCGGAGTGGCCCTTGAGGGTGTCCACCTCGACGAGCGTGCCGTCGGGCAGGGCCTTGGCCTCGACCGTCCAGGGCGCCTGTTCCTTGCCCGTGGCCATCAGGGCGTACGCCTGGCGCAGGCCCTGGCGCCGGGCGCCCGCGTACCCCGGGACGTCCGGCTTGGGGCGCGTCTTCTCGCCGGGGACCTTGTTGACGCCCGAGCTCTCACCGCAGTTGACGTAGACGCTGACCAGCCGGTCGTTGTCGCTGATCGACTGCTGGAGCTCCGGGTTCATGAAGTACAGGTCGTCGTCCGGATGGGCCACGATCTGCATGATCCGCGCGCCGCTCATACCGTCCTTCCCCGCGGGAACGGCGGCCCGCCCCGGGGCCGGGGCCTTCGGGGCGGGCTTCTTGCCGTCTGTGCCGGTGTGGCTGTCGGTGGTGCATCCCGCCGCCGCGAGGGCGAGGAGACCGGCGACAACGGTGCGCCGTTTGGGGGGTCGTACGGTCACGGAACTTCTCTCGTGGTTACGCGGGCCGCTCGAACCGGCTGGGTATGGGGAAGTACGAGTCCAGGAACGGCTTCAGCAGCCTGGTGCTGGTGTCGAAGTCCTCTTCCGTGGACAGCGTGTCGTTGAGGCAGAACACGTCCCGGTCGCGGGCGAGGAGCAGCCGGTCGAGCCGGTGACCGGCGTTGGGCAGCGAGACGTCGATGTACACGTACTCCAGGTCGCCGGCCAGTGCCCGCCCGGTGTGGAACGCGTAGTAGTGGTACAGCGAGGACGGGATGGCGATGTCCTGCGGGCTGCGGAACCGGTTGGCGGCCGTGGCCCGGTGCTGCTCCGCGAACTCGTCCTCGATCTCGGCCAGGACGGCGCGGCTCAGCGCGTGCGGGACGTGCCGCATCTTCTGTACCGGTGTGGTGCCGAAGCGCTCCTGGATCAGGGCGCGGTTGTTCTTGCCTGCGATGGAGACCGGCACGTCGTCGGTGGACGGCGGGCCGAGGGGCACCAGCGCGGGGGAGGGGAAGAACTGGGTCAGGCCGTTGGCGAGGAAGAACCCGCCCGGGGCCATCTCGCGGCCCAGGAACACGTCGTCGTTGAAGTAGAGGAAGTGCTCCGCGAGGCCCTCGATGTGGTGCAGCTGGCTCTCGATGGCGTGCGAGTTGAAGGTCGGCAGCGCGGACTGGTCGGCGAATATCTCGCGGTGGCTGACGACCTTGATCCCGGGCTGGGTGGTGTCCAGCCACTCGGGGGTCTGGTCGTCGGTGACCAGGTAGATGGTGCGCACCCAGGGGGCGTACGTGGCCAGCGACCGCAGGGAGTAGCGCAGTTCGTCGTGGTTGGCGTAGCGCGCCGCGTTCGCCGCTTCGGCGTGGTAGTCGGCGCCGGTGAACCGGGACCGGCGGCGCAGCCACTGCGGGTCGGCGCCGTCCACCCAGGTGTAGACGACGTCGATGGGGAAGGAGATGTCGCGGGGGAGCGTGGCCGTGAACTCGGGGCGGGTGCGCACCGTCATGGCGGTGGGGGTGTGGGTGCCCCAGGGCGCCGTGAAGGTGGTCACCGGGACCTCCACGGAGAGCCGGCCGGCCGGCACGGACTCGGTGATGGAGTTGCGGCGCGGTGCGACCAGCCGGTCGCCCTCGGCGGCCCAGAACTCGATGTCGCAGCCGTGCTCGGGCCCCAGGACCACGTGCCGGCCCGGGTCGGTCCGGTACCAGAACAGGCGCAGCGTGCGGGCGCGCCCGAACCGGCGCCAGTTGGCGGGCTGGTAGGCGGGGACGATGCGCCGGCTCTCCGGGCCTCGGGGGCCGAAGTAGGCCGGCAGCGTCCGGCTCAGCTCCTGGAGGGCGGTGACGACGCGGGCGCGGTCGGCGGCGGCGACGGCGACGGTGGTGGCCCGGCGGTCCTGGTTGCGTACGCAGAAGTAGTCGACTCCCGCTGTGTCCAGGGCCGCGGTGACCGCGCCGAGCCCGGCGCGGCGGGCGCTCTCGGGCGAGAGGCCGTCGTCGACGAAGGCTATGCGGGGGCGTCCGGCCACGGATATGACCTGGGCGCCCGAACTGGCCACGAGGGAGCGGCGCAGGGTGGCGAGGCTCGCGCCGCGCACCTTGCCGGGCATCTGGCCGACGCCGCCGGAACCGATGGACTGCTTGATGCGGCGGCGGGTCTCGGGGGAGTAGCGGGCCGCGACCACGCGGCGCAGGCGGGTGGGCATCACCTTGCGGTAGACGCCGACGAGAGCGGACCCCTCGGCGTTGGGACGCCCGGTTCCGCCGACCGGCGCGGCAGCCGCTTTCGCGGGGGCCGTCTCCTGCTTCAGCGACGGTACGGTCACGATGTGCTGCGCCTCATCCCTGCTCCTCGGTGAACCCCACCGTCGCATATCATGCAGAGCTAAAGGAAACCCATGCGCGAGGTAAGAGTCAAGAAAACCCCATGGAAATGCAACCCGTCACAGTGCCGCTCGGAGAGTGGGACGCAGCGGGATTTCTCCGCATTCTAGTGGTGGTCATGGGTCACCAGAATTGAGCGGGCCGTCCTGCCTGCCCGGCACAGGAAAGATGTTGGAGCGCCATGAGTGAAACCTTGCTGTCCCATGCGGTGGGGGCGGTCAAGCGCGCTCGGCGCACGGCGGGCCGCATCCGCCGTCGCGTGGAGCGGATCAACACGGTCCCGGCGCTGGGTACAAGGGGGCGGGCCCGCCCGACCCTGAAGCCCGTACACCTCTCCGTACTCGGTGGGCGCACCTTCAACCTCGCCGTGCCCTCGCCCCGGCGGTCCGGCGAAGTCGCCGAGGCGTTCCTCATATTCGAGCGGCGTGACCAGCGGCACATCGTCGCGATGGAGCTGGAGTCCCCGCCGCACGGCCCGGTCCTGCTCACCGCGACGACCGGGCTGCGGCACGCCCGCCACGACGCCCCGGAGGCCTCCGGCCCGCGGCTGACGGACGGTGTGTGGCGTCTCACGGTCGAGATATCCGACACCAAGGGCCGCAAGGCCCGCTTCGGGATCACGGCCCCGCCCGCCTACGCGGCGGACGGCCCCACCCTCTCCTCGCCGCCCAGCCCCTCCTCCGGCGCCGTCTTCCGGCCCATGCGGTCCGTGGACGGCCAGTCCATGATCAAGGTGACCGGCCCCCGGCTCGGCGCCGAGCTGATCGCCTTCGACCTGCGCTGGGACCGGATCTCCGTCCGCGGCCGGCTGCTCGCCGGCGGCTCCCCGGCCGAGTTCACGGCCGAGGCCGTGCGCCGCGGCGGTACGGCGTCCGTCCCGATCCGGGCGGAGTGGGACGGCGACCGGTTCGCCTTCGACGTACCGCTCGACGCCATGGCGAAGGGCCGGGCCAAGGGTGTGTGGGACATTCAGATGCGGTCCGGACGGAACCGGATCAAGATCGGCCGTCGTCTTAGCGACGTACGCCACCCCAAGAAGGTCTTCCGTACTCCTTTCCGGACCATCGCCACCGAGGGCGGCGCGCTCCTGCGCGTGCACGCGCACCTCACGGCCGCCGGGAATCTCGCTGTAAGCAGCACTGTCATCTCCACCAAGGAAACCGTCTGATGAAGATCACCTTCCTGCTCACCTGGGGCGACGAGATGGGTGGCACCGAGATGGCCACCTACACCCAGGCGGCACATCTGGCCCCGCGCCACGAGGTCGAGGTGATCAGTGTCTTCAAGACCAGGCCCGAGCCCTTCTTCTCCGCCGGCCACGCCATCCCGCGCCGCTACCTGGTGGACCGCACCGGCCCGTACGGGCGCCCGGTGCGCGAGAGCGGTCTGAACGAGCAGGCCTGCCGCACGCTGACCTCGCTGCCCAGCGAGATCATCCGGCCGGCCTGGGAAGCCACCTTCGACCGGCTCTCCGACATCGAGATGACCAACGCCCTCGGTTCGATCGACACCGATGTGCTGATCACCACCACGCCCGCGCTCATGGCCGCCGTCGCCGAGCTCGTGCCCGCCCGCGTGATCACCGTGCACCAGGAACACCGAGCGTCCCAGCTGCGCGGCGTCAGCGGCGAGCCGCTGCTCGTCTACGCGCCCCGGATCGACGCGCTGGCCTCGCTCACCGAGCGCACCAACGACTGGTTCGCCGACTCGCTGGGCGCCACCGCCCCCGAGCTCGTGGCCATCCCCAACGCCGTCCCCGACGGCTTCCGGCCCCGCTCCGACCTGGACAGCAAGACCATCGTGCTGGCCGCCCGGATGACGCCCGAGAAGCAGCTCGACCACGCCATCGAGGCCTTCGCCTCCATAGCCGACGAGCACCCCGAGTGGACGATGCGGATCTTCGGCGACGGGCCCCAGGAGGTCCGCCTGCGGCGGATCATCGACGGCCTCGCCCTGCACGACCGCGTGCTGCTGCTCGGGCGCTCCTCCGAGATGGAGCAGGAGTGGGCCAAGGCGGGCCTGGCCATGCTGCCCTCCCGCAACGAGGCGTTCCCCCTCGTGCTCCTGGAGGTCTTCGCCGCCGGTGTCCCGGTCATCGCCTACGACATCGTCACCGGCCCGGCCGAGATCATCCGGCACGGCGTGGACGGCCTGCTCGTCCCCGCGGGCGACAAGGATTCGCTGGCCGTCGCCATGTCCAAGCTGATGGGCGACGACGAGACCCGCCGCGCGTACGGCAAGGCCGCCCGCGAGGGCGTCCACCAGCGGTTCTCCGCCGAGCGCATCACCAAGCAGTGGGAGGAGCTCTTCGAGCGCCTCGTCGCCCGCCGCGACTCGCCCGCCCGGCTCGCCGAGCGCGCCGACCGCACGGCGCTGCGCATCGCCGCCGGCGGCACCCGCAGCTTCAACGTGGCCGCGCCCATCAGCGTGCTGGCCGGCTCGGCCGACGAGCAGAAGGCCCGCGAGGTCATGATCCAGGCCCAGGACCGCTCCGGCGCCCTGGTGCGCTCCGCGGGCCGGCTGGCCGAGGTGCGCGACGACATCCTGGCGCCGCGGATGGCCGAGTGGAACCTGGAGCTCACCACCTCCGCGCTGAAGGCGCACGGCGTTCCGTACGTCCTCCTGCGCGACGGCGGCACCTCGTACCGCATCGCGGTGGAGGTCGAGCGCCGCGAGGCGGTACTCGCCGCGCTCGCCGCCGAGCTGCACGGCAAGCCCGTCTACGCGGAGCTGGTGACCCCGCGCGGCGCGGCTCCCGGCGCGGTGCTCGCCGAGCGGCTGAAGGCGGTCGGCGATGTGGCCGGCCTGCGCGTCTTCAAGCCGGTCGTCACCGAGAGCCGGACCCTGCGCTACGGTCCCGCGTTCGCCTGCGCGGTGGAGTTCTGGACCGTGGAGCCCGAGAGCGCCGAGCTGCCCGGCTGGCGCGCAGCCCCGCGCGGATCGACCCTCGTCGGGCCGCGGCTGCCCTCGCTGGAGGCGTCCGCCACGCTGAGCGTCGCCGGGCGCGAGTACCCGACGGCGGCGGCCTTCACCGACCACCTCATGTGGGAGGTCGACTTCCCGATCGACGTCGTCTACACCTGGGTGGACGACAGCGACCCCGACTGGCGCGAGCGCCGCGACGCCGCCAAGCGCGCCGCGGGGATCGCCACCGACGGCGGCGCGGACAGCGGAGACGTGCGGTTCCGCAACCGCGACGAACTGCGGTACTCCCTGCGGTCGCTGGCCATGTACGCCCCCTGGGTGCGCAACGTCTACATCGTCACAGACGACCAGACGCCGGACTGGCTGGACACCACCCAGCCGGGCATCAAGGTCGTCAGTCACCGCGAGATCTTCGCTGACGAGAACTGGCTGCCGACCTTCAACTCGCACGCCATCGAGAGCCAGCTGCACCGCATCGAGGGCCTCTCGGAGCACTTCCTCTACCTCAACGACGACGTGTTCATGGGCCGCCCGCTGAGCCCGTCCTCGTTCTTCGGCAGCAACGGCATGGCGCACTTCTTCCGGTCGCCCACCGCCGTTCCGCCCGTCGAGCTGACCGATGACGACGAGGGCTACTTCGCCGCGGCCAAGAACAACCGCGCGCTGCTCCAGCGGAAGTTCGGCCGCACCGCCACCCACGGCTTCCTGCACGCACCGCACCCGCTGCGGCGCAGTGTGCTCAAGGAGATCGCCGAGGAGTGCCCCGAGGAGATCGGGGCCACGGCGGCGAGCAAGTTCAGGGCGCGGACGGACCTGTCCGTCACCTCCTCGCTGCACCACCACTACGGCTACATGACCGGGCGGTCGATGCCGTCGTCGATCTCGTGCTCATTCATCAACGCGGGCAACTACGAGCACCACACGCGGCTCAGCCGGCTGCTGGCCACCCGCAGCCACAGCGTGTTCTGCATCGGCGAGTCGGCGGACGCGGCGGTGCCGGTCGACGAGCAGGACCGCGTGCTGCGCGCGTTCCTGAACGCGTACTTCCCGGTCCGCTCGCCGTTCGAGAAGGCGTAGCCACGTTCAGGTGATCCCCGTTCCCCTCCGCGCGAGGGGGCGGGGATCTCGTGTTGCGCGGGCCTAGGGTGCCCCGTATGCGGATGATCGTCCGGGGTGCCCGGCTGCTGCGGGGCGAAGGGCGTACCGAAGGGCGTACCGCAGGCCGTACCGGAGGCCGCTTCGACGTGGAGGTCGGCGAGGACGGGCGGATCGCGCGGGTGGTCCCGTTCGACGACCAGAAGGAACCGCCCGCCACCGGCACCCTGATCGAGGCGCACGGCGCGCTGCTCAGCGCCCCCTTCGTCGAACCGCACATCCACCTCGACACCGCCCTGACCGCCGGGGAGCCGCGCCCGAACGCCTCCGGCACGCTGTGGGAGGGCATCGCCCGCTGGAGCGAGCGCAAGCGGACCCTGACGCGCGAGGACGTCATCGCCCGGGCCACCGAGGTGCTGCGCTGGCAGGCGGCGCAGGGCGTGCTGCACGTGCGTACCCACTGCGACACCACCGACCCGTCGCTGACCGCGCTCGACGCGCTGCTCGAACTCCGCGACCGGGTGCGGGATTTCATGACCCTGCAGATCGTCGCGTTCCCGCAGGAGGGCATCGTCTCCTTCCCGGACGGCGAGGCGCTGCTGCGCGAGGCCGTCCGGCGCGGGGCGGACGTCGTCGGGGCGATCCCGCACTTCGAGGACACCCGCGAGGACGGGGTCGCGTCCCTGGGGATCGCCCTGGCGCTGGCCGAGGAGCACGGGCTGCGCGTGGACGCCCACTGCGACGAGATCGACGACGACCAGTCCCGCTTCGTGGAGGTGCTGGCCACGCTCGCCCTGCGCTCGGGCCTGCGCGAGCGGGTGACCGCCTCGCACACGACCGCGATGGGCTCCTACGGCGGCGCGTACAGTTTCAAACTCCAGCGGCTGCTGGCGCGTTCGGGGATCAACCTGGTCTCCAACCCCTTCGCCAACCTCAACCTCCAAGGCCGGTTCGACGCCTACCCCAAGCGCCGCGGCCTCACCCAGGTCAAGGAGATGCTGGCGGCGGGCGTGAACGTGGCCTTCGGCCACGACGACGTGATGGACCCGTGGAACGCCCTGGGGACCGCCAACCCGCTGCAGACCGCCCTCGTCGGGCTGTACGCGGCCCAGCTCACCGGGGCGGACGAAATCCCGGAGGCCTTCTCGATGGTGACGGACCGTGCGGCGCACGTCCTGGGCCTGGACGCGTCCGAGTACGGCATCGCCGAGGGCTCGCCGGCCTCCTTCGTCCTGCTCCCGGCGGAGACCCCCACCGAGGCGATCCGCCGCCAGGTCCGGCCCCGGTACGTCGTCTCGCGCGGCAGCGTCCTCGCCGAGACCCCGCCCGCCCCGACCTGGCTGAACTGGCCGCCGGAGGGCTGGGGGTCGGGTCCGACGGAGGTGGATTTCAGCCGCCCGTAGGGTGGGGCGCCATGACATGGACACTTGACACCGCTGCGGGCCGCGCCGCCCTGGAGATCGCGTCGGAGTACACGGACGCGGCCCTGCTGAACCACTCCGTGCGCTCCTACGCCTTCGGCGCCGCGTACGCCGCCGCGCACGGGCTCTCGTACGACGAGGAACTCCTCTACGTCAGCGCCCTGTTGCACGACCTGGGCCTGACCGCCCCGTTCGACAGCCACACCCTCCCCTTCGAGGAGGCGGGCGGTCATGTCGCCCGGGTGCTGACGGCGGGCCTGGGCTGGCCGGCGGCCCGGCGGGCCCGTGCGGAGGAGGTGATCGTCCTGCACATGCGGGACGATGTCAGCGCGGCCCAGGACGTGGAGAGCCACCTCCTCCAGGTCGGCACCAGCGCGGACGTCTCCGGTCTGCGCGTGGCCGAATTCGATCCCGCGTTCCGGGCCGAACTCCTCGGCGCCCACCCCCGGCTGGGCTTCGGCGCGGCCTTCCTCGCGCTGGTCGAGGACCAGGCCGCCCGCAAGCCGGACTGCGCGGCGGCGGCCTACGTCGCGGGCGGCGCGGCGGCCCGCATCGGGGCGAACCCGCTCGACGCGCCGTAGGGCCGGGCGGCACTTTTTCAGAAGAGCGGTGTCTAGAGCCCCCGCTCGATCATCCCGATCAGGTCCTGGCCCGCGTCGTGGGCCTGTTCCGGGGTGACTCCGCGCAGCGGTCCGTCGATCATCAGCACGGCCAGCCCGTGGACCGCCGACCAGGCGAGGAACTCCGCGCCCGGCCGGCGGTCGGCGGGCAGCAGCCCGGTGTCGACGAGGGCGTCCAGGGCGGCGCCGAGCAGCTCGAACGGCGTGAGCCCGCCCGCCCCCGCGGCGGTGGAGTCGTTGGCGTACTCCATGTCGGCCGGGACATGGAAGGCGGTACGGAAGAGCCCCGGCTCGGTCACCGCGAACCGGAGGTAGCCGGTCCCGACGGCCCTGAAGCGGGCCTTCGCGTCGGCGGCCGCGTCCCCGGTGGCCGGCCTGCTGCCGATCTCGGCCTCCATGGCCCGCGCGCACTGGCCCATGGCGGTCTGCGAGACCTCGTGCACCAGGGCCCCCCGGTCGGCGAAGTGCCGGTACGCGGCATTGGGCGAGACCCCGGCGCGCCGGGTGACCTCGCGAAGGGATACGGCGTCGGGCCCGCCCTCACGGGCCAGCTCCAGGGCCGCGTCGAGCAGGGCGTTGCGGAGGTTGCCGTGCCGGTAGGTGGTGCGCTTGCGGGGCGCTTCGGGCGCTTCAGGTGCGTCGGGCGGTTCGGTGCCTGGTGTCATCGGACGTCGATTCTTATGTGGACAGCGTCTACTTACAGGTATAGCCTACGGATGATATGTGGACGCCGTCCACATCTGATCGGCCGCATCCGCTACCGCGTCGGGCCCCGGCCGGAGCCGGCCCGACGGTAGCCTGCGCGCATGCCGAGGGACTCGCGTGACGTGACGGGCTCGTGGGACGGAGCGGGCTCGTGGGACGGAGCGGGCTCGTGGGACGAGGACGGGACACCGCACCCGCTCGCCCGGCGCCGGACCGGCCGCAGCGAACAGGAGCCGGACCGGCTTCCGGAGATCCGGGAGCTGGAGGTACTGGGCTGGGAGCCCGCGCCCGAGGACCTGGCCTGGGTGTTCCTCCCCTACGTCTGGCCCCCGGCCGACCGCACCTGGATCCCGGACCGCTCCACCCACTGGGCGGTGGAGACCCGGCTCGACGGCCACGGCCACGTCACCGGGGTGGAGGCCGCCCCGCTCCCGGAGGCCGACCTGCGCGACCTCGACTGCGAGACCGACGAGATCCTCGCCGAGCTCGGCCTGCCACCCCGCCCGCCCGGCCGCATCTGGCTGCTGCGCCCGGTCGGCAACCTCCCCACCGTCGGCGCGGTCCTCGACCACCTCCGCGCGGTGGCGGAGGAACGTGGCGTGGAATTCCGCGCGTCGTCCTCGCTGCTGGCGCTGACCCGCACCGAACTCGCCGCCCTGGCCAAGTCGGCCAACGGCAACAGCAACGGCGACGGCACCCCGTAAGGCCGCTCAGCCGCTCAGCGGCACAGCACGGGCACGCGCTGCACCGCGTTGTTCCCGAACCCGCCCCGGTTCCACGGCGGGTCGAGGGGCTGGGCGCGGCCCCCGGCGTCCGTGGCCCGGACCGCCAGGGTGTGGCGGCCCGGGGCAGCCGTCCATACGGCGCTCCAGGCCTGCCAGACGCCCCGGTCCGGGCCCGGCGCGGCGAGCTCGGCACCGCTCCAGGTGAGCCCGTCGTCGCCGCTGAACTCCACCCGCGTGAGCGGCCCGTACCCCGACCAGGCGCGCCCCTCCAGCCGGACGGGCCCCGGGGCCACGATCCGGGTGCGGGACATGAAGTCGGGGAAGCCCGGCGGGATCATCAGGGCGCGCGGCGCCATCCTGGTGACCGGTGTGCCCGGATCGTCGGGGTCCTGCCGGTAGCGGTAGGCCACGGCCTGCTGGAATCCGGTGAACGGGGTATCGACGAGGGTGATCTCGCGCAGCCACTTCACCTGGGCCATGCCGTACCAGCCGGGGACGATCAGCCGCAGCGGATACCCGTGCTGCGGCGGCAGGGGCAGGCCGTTCATGACGTAGGCGATCAGCACGTCCGGATCGACCGGCAGTGGCAGGCTGCGCTGGTAGTCCTGCTCGACCCCGCGCTCCACCCCGTGGTCGGCGCCGGTGAACACGGCCTCGACGGCATCGGGCCCGACGTCCGCCGCGTCGAGCACGGTCCGCAGCGGTACGCCCGTCCAGTCGGCGGTGCCGACCGCCTCGACCAGCCAGGGCTGGCTGACGGGGCGCGGGGACAGCCGCGCCCGGCCGTTGCCGGCGCACTCCATCGTGACCCGGCGGGTGACGGCGGGCAGGGCCCGCAGCTCGGACAGGCCGAGGGCCAGTGGAGTCCGGACCCGCCCGCCGACGGAGAGGGTCCAGCGGTCGGCGTCCGCGTGGTCCGCGTAGGGGATGTCGTAGTGGACCAGTACGTAGTGCAGCCCGGGCGGGGTGACCTCGTAGCGCAGTGCCTCCAGCGGCAGCCCGTGGTTGCGGGCCGCGAGCGCGAGCTCCTCCCGGCTGAGGCCCTCACCGACCGCGGCGACGCGTCCGGGGGTGCTGACATCGCTGAGGGACGCCTTCATCTCCCCATCGTCGCACCGAGGGCAGACCATGACCATGACGGCGACGAGGGCCGCCATCGGAATGTCGGAGACCACCGGCCCGAAGGCGATGCACAGCACCATCAGGAAGACGCCGGCGAGGAAGGTCGACAGCCGCGTCCGGGCGCCCCGGTTGATTGGCCGGTTCGGTGAGGGCTTCCGGACAACCCGGGGCTCCGTTTCCATCGTGTTGTGATCAACGGCGAGGGGAAGTGAGGGGCCATCATGCGATTCAGTCTTCTGGGACCACTCGAAGTGGTGGGTACCGAGGGAACTGTGGCGTTGGGCGGACTCATCCAGCGGGGCACCCTCGGCTACCTGCTGCTCCACCCGAACAAGGTCGTCGCCACGAGCCGGCTCGTCGGCGCGCTGTGGGGTGACGAGCCTCCGGTGACCTCGCGCAAGATGGTCCAGAACGCCATCTCGGGCATTCGCAGGATGCTCGCGGAGCACGAGGGCGCCGACGGGCGTCCGCGGCTCGCCACCGCGAACCCCGGCTACCTCCTGCACATCGACCCGGAGTCCGTGGACGCCGTACGGTTCCGCACGCTCGCCGCCCGGGGCCGGGCCGAGCTCACCGCGAGGCTTCCGGAAGCGGCGTCGGCCACCCTGTCCGAATGCCTGGGCCTGTGGCGGGACTCGGTGCTCGCGGACCTCGCCGAGGCCGGTATCCGGTGGCCCGCCTTCGCCCAGCTGGAGCGGGAGCGGATGGCGGTGTACGAGGACTGGGCGACGGCCGAGCTGGAGCTCGGCCGGCACTACGAGGTCGCCGGTGAACTGGACCGGGCCGCCGCCGCATTGCCCACCCGGGAACGGCTCTGCCGGCACCTGATGCTCGCGCTCTACCGCTGTGGTCGCCAGTCCGAGGCGCTCGCCGTCTACCGGCGCACCCGCCAGGAACTCGTCGAAGTGCACGGACTCGACCCCTCGCGGGAACTCCGGGATTTGGAGCGGGCCATTTTGAACCAGGAGCCGCGCCTGCTGGGCCGCCAGCCGCAGCTGGTCTGAACGTCTGAAGAAATCTGAATGGGTCGAGAGTACTCGCTCGGTTCCTGTCCGCCGGGAAATCGAGGGGGGAGCTAGGGGATCCTGCCGGCAGTCGCCGCTTCTACCTTTTCCATAGTTCTAGTTCGCGGCCTGCCAGTAAGGCGGTATTCATGCACGCTCGACAATCCGACACAGTGGCTCCGTACTCTGGTGGCGTTCCGTCGGGAGATTCGGCAGCCGCGTCCACGAGTGACCTCAGCGCGGCGCGCGACGCGGCTGTCGACATATTCACGGGCAATCTTCGTGCGTATGTCAGGCCGCCCCGGCGGAGAGTCGGTGCGGGTGCCGTACCGGTACCGGCGTCGGTCCGGGCCTGGTTCACCCCTGCCCGATTCGCCGAATGAGTGCGAAGCTCCTGGCGGTCAGCGATCTGCATGTGGCATACAGCGAAAATCGGGCGGTCGTGGAGGACGTGCGCCCCACGTCCGATGCCGACTGGCTGATCGTCGCCGGTGACGTCGGGGAGCTCACCTCCGACGTGGAATGGGGGCTGGCCCTGCTGGCCCGCCGCTTCGCGCAGGTCGTCTGGGCACCGGGCAACCATGAGCTGTGGACGCATCCCAAGGATCAGAACACCTTGCGGGGTGAGCAGCGCTACCGCCACCTCGTCGACTTCTGCCGGTCCATCGGTGTGCTGACGCCCGAGGACCCCTATCCGGTGTGGCCGGGTGCGGGCGGCCCGGCCGTCATCGCTCCGCTCTTCCTGCTGTACGACTACAGCTTCCGCGCCCCGGGCACCTCCACCAAGGAGGAGTCCCTGGCGCGCGCCCACGAGGCGGGGGTGGTGTGCAGCGACGAGTACCTGCTGCATCCCGATCCCTATCCGAGCCGGGACGCCTGGTGCCGTGCGCGGCTGGCGTACACGCGGGAGCGGCTGGCCGGGCTCGACTCCGGTGTACCGACGGTGCTGGTCAACCACTTCCCGCTGCGGCGGGACGAGACCGCTGTGCTGCGCCACCCGGAGTTCGCGCAGTGGTGCGGCACCGAGCGGACCGCCGACTGGCACGTGAAGTACCGCGCGAGCACGGTGGTGTACGGCCACCTGCACATCCCGCGGACCACCTGGCACGACGGCGTGCGCTTCGTCGAGGCGTCCCTGGGGTACCCCAGGGAGCGACGCGCTTACGGTTTCGAGCGGTCGTGGCCGGTACAGATCCTGCCGGCACCGGGGGGCGCCCCGTGATCGCCGCGTTGCTTCCCGACACCGTCGCCTACGCGGAGGAGTTCGGGGACCCGCCCGGCGGGTTCCTGTTCGCCGAGGAGGCGGCCCGGATCGCGAACGCGCTGCCCGTGCGGCGGCGCGAGTTCACGACGGTACGGATGTGCGCGCGCCGGGCCATGGCGGAGCTGGGCATCGAACCGGTCCCCGTGCTGCCGGGAGCGCGCGGTGCTCCGCAGTGGCCGGAGGGCGTGGTGGGCAGCATGACCCACTGCGTGGGCTACCGCGCCGGGGTGCTCGGCCTGCGTCGGCACATCACGGCGATCGGCATCGACGCCGAGCCCGCCGAGCCGCTCGCGGCCGGCCTGCTGGAGACCATCGCGCTGCCGGGCGAACAGGCTCACGTACGAAGGCTGCTGCGGGCCCGCCCGCAGATCGCCTGGGACCGGCTGCTGTTCAGCGCCAAGGAGTCGGTCTACAAGGCGACGTTCCCGGCCACCGGGGTCAGGCTGGAGTTCACGGACGCGGCGATCACGATCGACCCGTTCAACGGGACGCTCCGGGCCCGGCTCCTGGTGCCCGGGCTGGTCTTCGGCGGCAAGTGGTACGACAGCCTCGAAGGGAGCTGGAGCGCGACCGGCGGGCTGCTGCTGACCGCGATCACCGTTCCGGCCGACTGACGGGTCGCGTGCGAAGGGCCGGCCATCGTCTGACAGGCGATGGCCGGCCCTTCGTCGTTCCCGTCGGCCGGCAAGGGGCGTGACGCACATGACGCGGGGGACGTCCGGAGTACCGGACGTCCCCTGCGTGTGGCCGGGCATGCTCCCGCCCCCCTGCCGGGGGATTGCAGGATCAGGCCTGGAGCATCTCGGCCACGAGGAAAGCCAGCTCCACGGACTGCTGAGGGTTCAGTCGCGGGTCGCAGCTGGTCTCGTAACGCTCTGCGAGGGATTCCTCGGAGATCTCCTGGGCTCCGCCCAGGCATTCGGTGACGTCGTCGCCGGTGAGCTCGATGTGCAGGCCGCCCGGGTGACTGCCCAGGGCCTTGTGCACCTCGAAGAAGCCCTTGACCTCGTCGATGATGCGGTCGAAGTGGCGGGTCTTGTAGCCGCTGGCGGCCTCATGGGTGTTTCCGTGCATCGGGTCGCACTGCCAGACCACATGGTGGCCGGAGGCCTCGACCTTCTCCACGATCGCCGGCAGGACGTCGCGGACCTTGCCGTTGCCCATCCGGGAGATGAGCGTGAGCCGGCCGGGGACGTTGTCGGGGTCGAGCCGCTCGACGTACTCGACGGCCTGCTCGGGGGTGGTGCCCGGGCCGAGCTTCAGGCCGATCGGGTTCGCGAGCATGGAGGCGAGCGCGACGTGCGCGCCGTCCAGCTGGCGGGTGCGCTCACCGATCCACAGGAAGTGCGAGGACAGCCCGTACAGCCTGGGCTCGCCGAGGGGCGAGGCGGCGTAGCGCAGCAGGCCCTGCTCGTATTCGAGCAGCAGCGCCTCGTGGCTGGCGTAGATCTCCGTGGTGTGCAGCGCGCCGTGGTCGGCGCCGGAGGCCGAGATGAACCTCAGGCCGCGGTCGATCTCCGAGGCCAGCGCTTCGTAGCGCTCGCCCGCGGGCGAGCTGTGGACGAAGTCGCGGTTCCAGTCGTGCACGAGGTCCAGGTCCGCGAGGCCGGAGCCGGCCATGGCGCGCACCAGGTTCAGGGAGGCCGCGGAGTTGGCGTAGGCGCGCAGCATGCGGCCCGGGTCGGGGACCCGGGCGCCGGGGGTGGGCTCCAGCGAGTTGACGATGTCGCCGCGGTAGACGGGCAGGTCCAGGGCGTCCGTGGCGTTGGAGCGGGGCTTGGCGTACTGCCCGGCGATCCGGCCGACCTTGACGACCGGCATGCTGGCCGCGTAGGTGAGGACGACCGCCATCTGCAGCAGCGTGCGGATGTTCGCGGTCACGTGGGACTCGGTGTTCCCCGCGAACGTCTCCGCGCAGTCTCCGGCCTGGAGCAGGAACGCCCGGCCGCGAGCCACTTCGGTGAGCAGCCCCTGGAGCCGGTCGACCTCGCCGGGTACGACGAGGGGCGGCAGGGTGGTCAGGGTGTCCCGGGCCGCCGCGGCCGCCCGCGCGTCGGGCCACTCCGGCTGCTGTGCGGCCGGCCGGGCCACCGCCGCAGCGACTTTGGCATCAATGGGTTCGGGAAGCCGGAGGGCGGATGACGGCGCCTCCACCCGTGCGTCGACGGTCGGATTCATACGGGCACGGTATGAAGGCACCGGGAATCATCCGGCAATCCGATCCCCATCACCCGCCTGCGAGGGGTCCGCAGTACCCGCCTGCGACGGGTCCGCAGTACCCGCCTGCGAGGGGTCCGGAGTACCCGCCCGCGACGGGGCCCGGTCGAGCCCGAAGAAGCCGCGGTACAGGTGGAGCTGGTGCTCCAGCATGTGGTGGCCGTGGTGCACCGGCAGCCCCAGCCCGGCGGCGACCCGCAGCAGTTCCGTCTCGCGCGGGGTCATGATGATGTCGGCGACCAGGGTCCCCGGCGTCAGCTCCTGGGGGCCGAAGGGCAGCGGGTCACCGGGCCGCAGCCCCAGCGGGGTCGCGTTCACCACGATGTCGGCCGCGCCGAGGTCGGCGGTGGGACCGCCGCCGATCCGGTCCGGCCAGTGCCGCCGGAGCCGGTCCACGACCGCCTTGACCCGTCCGGCGTCGAGATCGCAGACGTCCAGCCGTGCGACCCCCGCGGTCATGAGGGCCGCCGCGATGGCGCTGCCCGCACCGCCCGCGCCGACGAGGACGACCCTGCGTGCGGCGGGCGAGTACCCGGACGCCACCAGCCCGGACACGAAGCCGGCTCCGTCGAAGTTCTCCGCGTACCAGCGGCCGTCGTGGCCGCGGCGCATCACGTTCGCGCTGCCCGCCAGTTCCACGGCCGGGCTGCACACGTCGGCGAACCGGCGGACGGCGTCCTTGTGCGGGACGGTGATGAACAGTCCGTCCACGTTCCCCGAGCGCTGAAGCCCGCGCACCACTTCACCCAGGCTGCCCACCGGCGCCTGCACGGGGACGAGTACCGCGTCGATACCGAGCGCGGAGAAGACCGGATTCAGCATTTCCGGGGCGCGCACCTGGGCCACGGGGTCTCCGAGCACTGCGAACAGTCTGGTCTTCCCGGTAATTCGAATAGACGTCGCGACTGAATTGGTCATCGCTATTCCTTACGGTGCGGGAGAGGCTGGGTAATTACCGTTGCATTGAACCTCTTACCCCTACCCCGAGTCTGTTCTATTCGTCAACATAGGGGGGTCATAGGGGACCGTTAGTGGATCGGCGAAAGTGATTCGGTGTGACGCTGATGCCTCCCGTACCGAGATGTCTGCATCGAGTTTTCTTTCGACGAGAGGTATAGAGCCATGCTGCGAACCGAATTGATCCGGCCGCTGCCCCAGCTGCTGAGGGCGAACGCCGATCGTTTCGGGACCAAGGCCGCCTACCGTGATGCCCGGCGGAGCGTGAGCCACGCCGAACTGGAGGCGCGCACTCGCAGGCTGGCAGGACATCTCGCCGGTATGAGGCTCCAGCCCGGGGACCGGGCGGCGATCCTGCACGGCAACAGCGTCGACGTCGTCGAGAGCTACCTCGCGATCACTCGGGCGGCCGGCGTCGGAGTCCCGCTCAACCCGCGCGTCACCGAGTCCGAGCTCGCCTATCTGCTCGACGACAGCGGCGCCCGCGTCGTCATCACCGAACCCTCGCGCATCGAACTCGTCGCCCGGCTGGTCCAGGACCGTCCGTACCTCCGCGTGATCGTCACCGGTGACGAGGGCGTCCAGGCCAACGCCCCGGCCGGCACCGTCTCCTTCGAGACCCTCGCCACCACCGAGCCGGCCGAGCCCGCCCGCGACGACCTCGGCCTCGACGACGTCGCCTGGATGCTCTACACCTCCGGCACCACGGGCAAGCCGAAGGGCGTGCTCTCCACGCAGCGCAACTGCCTCTGGTCGGTGGCCGCTTGCTACGCGCCCATCCCCGGCCTCTCCGAGGACGACCGGGTCGTCTGGCCCCTGCCGCTCTTCCACAGCCTCTCGCACATCGTGTGCGTCCTCGCCGTCACGGCCGTCGGCGCCACCGCGCGCATCGTGGACGGCTTCTCCGCCGACGAGATCCTCGACGCGGTCCGTGAGGAGTCGGCCACCTTCCTCGCCGGCGTCCCGACCATGTACCACTACCTCGTCCAGGCCGCCCGCGAGCAGGGCTTCACCGCCCCCGAGCTGCGCATGTGCCTGGTCGGCGGTGCGATCACCACGGCCGCGCTGCGCCGGTCCTTCGAAGAGGTCTTCAGCGCCCCGCTGCTCGATGCCTACGGCTCCACCGAGACCTGCGGTTCCATCACCATCAACTGGCCCACCGGTGCCCGGGTCGAGGGCTCCTGCGGCCTCCCGGTCCCCGGCCTCGGCGTGCGCCTGGTCAGTCCCGAGACCGGGGTGGACGTGGCCACCGGCGAGGAGGGCGAGGTCTGGGTCAAGGGCTCCAGCGTGATGGTCGGCTACCACAACCTGCCCGACGCCACCGCCGCCGCCCTGCGCGACGGCTGGTTCCGCACCGGAGACCTGGCCCGTCGCGACGAGGAGGGCTACTTCACCGTCACCGGCCGCATCAAGGAACTCGTCATCCGAGGTGGCGAGAACATCCACCCCGGCGAGGTCGAGGAGGTGCTCCGCGGCGTGCCCGGCGTGATGGACGTCGCCGTCGCGGGCAAGGCACACGAGGTGCTCGGCGAGGTCCCGGTCGCGTTCATCGTCCCGGGCCCCGAAGGCATCGACCACGAGCGGCTGTTCGAGGTCTGCCGCGAGAGCCTCTCCTACTTCAAGATCCCCGAAGAGCTGTACGAGATCGACCGGATCCCGCGCACCGCCTCGGGCAAGACCATGCGCCACGCCCTGCTGGAGCTCCCGGCCCGGCTGCTCGCCGCCTGCGGCGGTCGCTACGAATCGCTCTTCCGCGTCGACTGGCTGCCGCTGCCGTCCGTGCCCGCGCCGCAGATCGTCGCCGGTCACTGGGCCGTCGCGGGCGACATCGCCGGCACCGACTTCGCCCCGGGGCTGGAGGCCCTCGGCAACGAGGTGCAGACCTACCTGCCCCTCGGCGGGCTCGCAGGCCTGGCCGACGTGGACGGACTGGCCGACCTCGACGCCCTCGACGCCCTCGTCGAGGACCTGGCCGCCGGCGTCTCCTTCCCGGACGTGGCCCTGCTGATGCTCGGCGAGGCCGACCGGCCCACAGCCGCCCGCCGTGCCGAGGCCGTCGAAGCCCTCCTGGCCCGCGTCTCCCTCGGGCTCGACGCCTGGCTGGCCGAAGAGCGCACCGCCATGGTGCCGCTGATCATCGCCACCCGCGACGCCGTCGCCACCGGCCCCGACGACGACCTGACCGGCCTGGAACACGCTTCCGTCTGGGGTCTGCTGCGCTCGTACCAGGCCGCGTACCCGGACCGCTTCGCCCTGGTCGACCTGGGCCCCGAGGAGTGGCCGGACGAGAACGCCGCCCGCGCCGTCGCCCTCGCCTTCGCCTCCCAGGAGCCGCAGTCCGCCGTCCGCGACGGAGTGGTCCTGCGCCCCCGGCTGGTACGGGCGACCGCGTCCTCCGGCACGTCCACCGCCCCCGACACCACGGGCACCGTGCTGCTGACCGGCGCCGACGGCGTCGCGGCCGAAGCCGTCGCCCACCACCTGGTCAGCGTCTACGGCGCCCGCCGCATGGTGCTGGTCAGCAAAGACGGCAAGGCCGACGCCGTCGCCGCCGACCTCCAGCGCGAACTGGCCCGGGGCGGCGCCGAGATCCGGCTCGAAGCCTGCGACGTCGCCGACCGCAAGGCCGTCGCCAAGCTCCTCGGCAAGATCGCCCAGCCGCTCACCGCGATCGTGCACACCGCGGGCCGCGAGGCTCTCGCCGACCTCCAGGGCCGCAGCCTCGCCGTTCAGGGAGCGCTCAATCTCCACTGCCTCACCAAGGACACCACGCTCGCGTCCTTCCTCGTCGTCGCCACCGCCGACGGAGTGCTCGGCAGCCCCGGCAACGGGACCGCGGCCGGCGCCGCCGCGTTCCTCGACGCCCTGGGCGGACACCGCCACGCGGCCGGACTGCCCGCGCTCACCCTCTCCCTCGGCCCCTGGGACGGCGCCGCCGCGGCCACGTCCGGGAGCCGCGCGTGGCCCTTGGGCGCCGGTGTGCTCTCCACGCAGGAGACCCTGGCCGTGTTCGACGCCGCGCACACCGTGGCGCAGCCGCACCTGGTCGCCGTCCGCCCGGACGTCTCCGCCCTCCCCGCGGGCGAGGTTCCGCCGCTGCTGACCGACCTCTTCGAGCGCCCGGCCGGCAAGGCCGCGTCGCCCGACGAGAGCCAGGCCGAGGCGTTCCGCGCACGTTTCGCAGACCTCGCGGAGAGCGAACAGGACCGCCTGCTGCTGGACGTGGTCGTGGAGCAGATCCGCACCATCACCGGCCTCACCACCCTCGACACCGGCCTCAGCTTCAAGTCGCTCGGCTTCACCTCTGCCACCTCGGTCGAGCTGCGCAACCGCCTCACCGAGGAGTCGGGCCTGCGCCTGCCCGTCACCCTCGCCTTCGACCACCCGTCCCCGACCGCCGTCGCCGTCTACCTGCGCAAGCGCATGTTCGGCGCCCCGGCCGGCGAGCCCGTCGTGGACTTCCCGGAGCCGACGGTCTCCGACGAGCCGATCGCGATCGTGGCGATGGGCTGCAAGCTGCCGGGCGGTGTGTCCTCGCCCGAGGAGCTGTGGCGGCTGGTGGAGTCGGGTACGGACGCGATCACGGAGTTCCCGGACAACCGCGGCTGGGACCTGGAGGGGCTGTACCACCCGGACCCGGACCACACGGGCACCTCGTACACCCGGCACGGCGGATTCCTGTGCGACGCGGCTGAGTTCGACGCCGCGTTCTTCGGGATCTCACCGCGCGAGGCCACCACGATGGACCCGCAGCAGCGGCTGCTGCTGGAGACCTCGTGGGAGACCATCGAGCGGGCCGGCATCGACCCCACCTCCCTGGGCGGTTCCCGCATCGGCGTGTTCAGCGGCGTCATGCACCACGACTACGGCAGCAACCTCCAGCAGGCCCCCGAGGGCACCGAGGGCTACCTCGGCATCGGCAACGCGGGCAGCGTCGCCTCGGGCCGCGTCTCGTACACGCTCGGCCTGGAGGGTCCGGCCGTCACGGTGGACACCGCCTGCTCCTCGTCCCTGGTGGCCCTGCACCTCGCCGCGCAGTCGCTGCGCGGCGGCGAGTGCTCGATGGCCCTCGCGGGCGGAGCCGCCCTGATGCCGACCCCCGGGGTCTTCGTGGAGTTCTCCCGGCAGCGGGGTCTGGCCGAGGACGGCCGGGCCAAGGCCTTCTCCGGCTCCGCGGACGGCACGGCCTGGGCCGAGGGTGTTTCCGTGGTCCTTCTGGAGCGGCTCTCCGACGCGCGGCGCAACGGGCACCCGGTGCTCGCGGTGGTCCGCGGCTCCGCGGTCAATCAGGACGGCGCCTCGAACGGCCTCACCGCCCCCAGCGGTCCGGCGCAGGAGAGGGTCATCCGCCAGGCCCTGGCCAACGCCCGGCTGACGACGGCCGACGTGGACACCGTGGAGGCGCACGGCACCGGCACCTCCCTCGGCGACCCGATCGAGGCGCAGGCCATCCTGGCCACCTACGGCCAGAACCGTGGCGAGCGGCAGCCGCTGTGGCTCGGCTCGCTGAAGTCGAACATCGGCCACGCGCAGGCCGCCGCCGGTGTCGCCGGCGTCATCAAGATGGTCGAGGCGATGCGCCACGGCGTGCTGCCGAAGACGCTGCACGTGGACGAGCCCACCCCGAAGGTGGACTGGTCGGCGGGCGCTGTCGAGCTGCTGACCGAGGCCCGCGAGTGGACCCGTACGGACGAACGGCCGCGTCGTTCGGCTGTTTCCTCCTTCGGTGTGAGCGGGACGAACGCTCACGTGATCATCGAGGAGGCGCCGGCCGAGGAGGGTGCGGCCGAGGCCGGAGCGCCTGCTGACCGTTTGGTTCCGTTCGTGGTGTCGGCGAAGTCGGCTGAGGCGCTGAGGGCGCAGGCGGGCCGTATCGCGGACCGGGTGGAGGCCGATGGTTCGCTGTCGGCGGTGGACGTCGCGTACTCGCTGGCCACGTCGCGTGCGGTGCTGGAGCACCGCGCGGTGGTCGTCGCCGGTGACCGGGCTGCCGCAGTCGAGGCACTGCGCGCCGTGGCCGGCGGTACTACGACCGGCCAGCCCGTGACCGGAGGCCGCTTGGCGGTGCTGTTCACGGGTCAGGGTGCGCAGCGGTTGGGGATGGGCCGTGAGCTGTACGGGACGTACCCGGTGTTCGCGGAGGCGTTCGACGCGGTGGCGGCCGAGCTGGACCGGCACCTTCCGCGGTCGCTGAAGGAGGTGGTGTTCGAGGACGGTGACGAAGCTGCCGTGAACCGTACGGAGTTCACTCAGCCGGCTCTGTTCGCGATCGAGGTGGCGTTGTTCCGGCTGGCCGAGTCGTGGGGCGTCCAGGCCGATTTCGTTGCGGGTCATTCGATCGGTGAGCTGGCTGCCGCTCATGTCGCCGGTGTGTGGGATCTGGCGGATGCGGCGCGCCTTGTGGCGGCTCGTGGCCGTCTGATGCAGGCGCTGCCCACGGGTGGTGCGATGGTCGCCGTCCAGGCCACGGAGGCGGAAGTGCTTCCGTATCTGGGCGAGGGTGTCGGGATCGCGGCGGTCAACGGCCCGAACTCGGTCGTCATCTCCGGCCGCGAGGACGCCTGCCTCGCGGTCCAGGACATGTTGGTCGAACTGGGCCGCAAGACGAAGCGTCTGACGGTCAGCCACGCCTTCCATTCGGTGCTGATGGATCCGATGCTGGAGGAGTTCCGGCAGGTCGCCCAGGGCCTGACCTACAGCGCCCCGCGCATCCCGGTGGTCTCCAACCTCACCGGCAACGTCGCCGGTGCGGACGAGCTGACCGACCCCGACTACTGGGTGCGTCACGTCCGCGAAGCCGTCCGCTTCGCCGACGGGGTGCGCACGCTGCACCAGATGGGTGTGACGGCATTCCTCGAGGCGGGTCCGGACGGGGTGCTCACGGCTCTGGCCCAGGAGGTCCTCGACGGTGTCGAGAGCGCCGAGGGTCTGCGGATGGCGGCGCTGGTGCGGCGCGGGCGGGGGGAGACCGAGACGGCCCTGGCCGCGCTCGGTGTGCTCTTCGCGACCGGTCGCTCCGTCGACTGGGAAGCCGTCTTCGCAGGCACCGGTGCCCGCCGGGTCGACCTGCCGACGTACGCCTTCCAGCGCGAGCGCTACTGGCTCGAAGGCACCGCCGGTGCCGGTGACGTGACCGGCGCGGGCCTGGCCGGCGCGGAGCACCCGCTGCTCGGCGCCGTCACCCACCTCCCGGGATCCGGCGGCGTCCTGGCCACCGGTCTGCTCTCGGTCCGTACCCACCCCTGGCTCGCCGACCACAGCGTCTCCGGCACCGTCCTGGTGCCCGGCGCGGCCCTCGTGGACCTGGTGATCCGGGCCGGCGACGAGGTCGGCGCCGGCGTCGTCGACGAGATGGTCATCGAGGCCCCGCTGGTCCTGCCCGAGAAGGGCGGCGTCCGCGTCCAGGTCGTCGTCGGGGGGCCCGAGGACGGGCTGCGCGCGGTGAGCGTCTACTCGGCGGCCCCGGAGGACGGCCCGGACGCCGTCTGGACCCGGCACGTCAGCGGCTTCCTGGCCGAGCACCCCCGCTCGTCCGCCGCCGGGTTCGACTTCACCGCCTGGCCGCCGGCCGGGGTGGAGAAGATCGACACCGACGGCTTCTACGAGGACCGGGCCGCGGTCGGCCTGGTCTACGGCCCGGTCTTCCAAGGCCTCCACCGGGTCTGGCGTCGGGGCGCGGAGATCTTCGCCGAGATCCAGCTCCCGCAGGGCGCGGACCCGGACCGGTTCGGTCTGCACCCGGCGCTGCTCGACGCCGCCCTCCAGTCCAGCACCTTCTGCGCCGGCCAGGAGGCCGACGCCTCCCGGACGCGGCTCCCCTTCGCATGGAACCAGGTCGCCCTGCACGCCTCCGGCGCCACCGCACTGCGCGTGCGCGCCGTGGCGGAAGGCGCCGACGGCGTCGCCCTGGAGCTCGCCGACCAGACCGGCGCGCCCGTCGCCAGCATCGGGTCCATGGTGCTGCGCACGGTCTCCGCCGAACAGCTGGGTGCCGCCCGCACCCCGCTGCACGACGCGCTGTTCCACGTCGCGTGGACCCCGGTCGAGACGGCTGCGGTCGAGACGGCCGCGGACACCGGGCAGGACGGTACGGCCGTCTTCGCCGACTTCAGCGAGGCCGCGCCGCACGAGGGTCCGGAGGGCGTCCGCAGCCTGCTCGCGCAGGTGCTCGGCAAGCTCCAGACCTGGTCCGCCGACGCTTCGGCGCAGGACGAGCGGCTCGTCGTCGTCACCCGGGACCCGCAGCGCGACATGGCAGCCTCGGCGGTCTGGGGCCTGGTGCGCTCCGCGCAGAACGAGAACCCCGACCGCATCGTCCTCGTCGCCCTCGACGGGGACCCGAAGTCCCGCGAGGCCCTGGCCGGGGCCGTCGCCACCGGCGAACCGCAGCTCGCGATCCGCGAGGGCCGCACCACCGCCCCCCGCCTCGCCCACCACGCGTCCTCCGAGACCCTTGAGGTCCCGGACGGCACCGACGCCTGGCACCTGGACGTCACCGCCACCGGCACGCTGGAGAACCTGGCGCTGCTGCCGAGCCCCGAGGTGCTGGAGCCCCTGGCCGAGGGCCAGGTCCGGGTCGGCGTCCGCGCCGCCGGCCTGAACTTCCGCGACGTGCTGATCGCCCTGGGGATGTACCCGGGCCGTGCCTCGTTCGGCGGTGAGGGCGCCGGTGTGGTCATCGAGGTCGGCCCCGGGGTCACCACGCTCGCCCCGGGCGACCGGGTGATGGGTCTGCTGCGCGACGGCTTCGGGCCGCAGGCGCTCGCGGACCACCGCAACCTGGTGCGCATGCCGGCCGGCTGGACGTACGAGCAGGCCGCCACCGTCCCGATCGTCTTCACCACCGCCTACTACGGCCTGAAGGACCGGGCCGGCCTGACCGCGGGCGAGTCGGTGCTGATCCACGCCGCCGCCGGTGGCGTGGGCATGGCCGCCGTACAGCTCGCCCGCCACTTCGGTGCCGAGGTGTTCGGCACCGCCAGCCCCGGCAAGTGGGACACCCTGCTGGCCAACGGCCTGGACGCGGCGCACATCGGCAACTCCCGCACCCTGGAGTTCAAGGAGAACTTCCTCGGCGCCACCGGCGGGCGCGGCGTGGACGTCGTACTCGACGCCCTGGCACACGAGTTCGTCGACGCCTCCCTCGAACTTCTGCCGCGCGGCGGCCGGTTCCTGGAGATGGGCAAGACCGACATCCGCGAGCCCGAAGAGGTCGCCGCCGCCTACCCGGGCGTCGCCTACCAGGCGTTCGACCTGGTCGAGGCGGGACCGGACCGGGTCCAGGAGATCCTGCGCGAGCTGGTCGACCTCTTCGAGCAGGGCTCCCTCCAGCCCCTGCCGGTCAAGGTCTGGGACGTCCGCAAGGCCCCCGAGGCCTTCCGCTTCCTGAGCCAGGCCCGGCACATCGGCAAGGTCGCCCTGAGCGTGCCGCGCGAGCTCGATCCGGTGGGGACGGCTCTGATCACGGGTGGTACGGGGACGCTGGGCAAGCTGGCGGCGCGGCATCTGGTGGTGGAGCACGGCGTACGGAACCTGATCGTGACGAGCCGTCGCGGTGCGGCGGCCGAGGGAGCGGTGGAACTGCGGGAGGAGCTGTCGGCCCTGGGTGCGGATGTCCGTATCGAGGCGTGTGACGCGGCCGACCGCGACGCACTGGCGGCGTTGCTGGCAAGCATCCCGGCCGACCGCCCGCTGACCGCCGTCGTGCACACAGCGGGGGTCCTGGACGACGGTGTGATCTCCGCGCTGACCCCGGAGCGCCTCGACACGGTGCTGCGGCCGAAGGTCGATGCGGCCTGGAACCTGCACGAGCTCACCCAGGACCTCGACCTCGCCGCCTTCGTCCTCTACTCCTCGGCGTCGAACGTCTTCGGCAACCCGGGCCAGGCCAACTACGCGGCTGCCAACGGCTACCTCGACGGCCTCGCCCGCCACCGCCGGACCCTCGGACTGCCCGCCGTCTCGATGGCCTGGGGCTTCTGGTCCGAGAGCAGCGCCATGACCGAGGGTCTCGACGGCGCCGCACTGCAGCGCAACAAGCGCGACGGCATGCTCGGCATCACCGCCGAGATCGGCATGGCCCTCTTCGACGCCGGGCTGCGCTCGGCCGAAGGCTCCCTCGTCCCGGCCCGGCTCGACATCCCCGGCCTGCGCTCCCGCTCTGCCGGCGAGCCCGTACCGGTGCTGCTCCGCGGCCTCGTACGACAGGGCCGTCAGGCGGCCAAGGCCGCTTCTGTCAGCGCCGGTTCGCTGGCCCAGGAAGTGGCCGGGCTACCGCGGGAAGAGCAGCAGCGGGTGCTGCTGGAGCTGGTCCGCGAGCAGGCCGCGAGTGTGCTCGGCCATTCCGCCGCGCACACCGTGGACGGCGAGCGTGCCTTCAAGGACGCCGGCTTCGACTCGCTGACCTCCGTGGAACTGCGCAACAGGCTCAGCTCCGCCACGGGAGTCCGGCTCGCCGCAACCGTCGTCTTCGACTACCCGACCCCGGTCGCCCTCGCCCGCCACCTGCTCACCGAGCTGGGTGTCGGTGACGAGTCGGCCGCCGCCAAGGCCGCCCCGGCCGCCAAGGCCGTGTCCGGCAGCGGCGCGGACGAGGACGACCCGATCGCCATCGTCTCCATGGGCTGCCGCTTCCCGGCGGGCGCCCACACCCCCGAGGCCCTGTGGCAGCTGGTCGCCGACGGTGTCGACGCCATGGGGGACTTCCCCGAGAACCGCGGCTGGGACCTCGACGGCCTCTTCGACCCGGACCCGGAGGCGCTCGGCAAGTCGTACGTGGACCGGGGTGCGTTCCTGCACGACGTCGCCGAGTTCGACGCCGCGTTCTTCGGGATCTCGCCGCGCGAGGCCACCGCGATGGACCCGCAGCAGCGGCTGCTGCTGGAGACCTCGTGGGAGGCCATCGAGCGGGCCGGCATCGACCCGGCCGAGCTGCGCGGCAGCGACACCGGCGTCTTCACCGGCCTGATCAGCCACGACTACACCGTCAAGCTCCAGACCTCGCAGGCCGAGCTGGAAGGCATGCGCCTGACCGGTACGGCCGGCAGTGTCGCCTCGGGCCGCGTCTCGTACGCACTCGGTTTCGAGGGCCCGTCCCTCTCCGTCGACACCGCCTGCTCCTCGTCCCTGGTGGCCCTGCACATGGCCGTCCAGGCGCTGCGTTCCGGCGAGTGCTCGATGGCCCTGGCCGGCGGCGCGATGGTGATGTCCACCCCGGAGACCTTCGTGGAGTTCTCCCGCCAGCGCGGCCTGGCCGCGGACGGCCTGGTGAAGGCCTTCTCGGCCGCCGCGGACGGTACGGCCTGGGCCGAGGGGGTCGGCGTGCTCCTGGTCGAGCGGCTCTCCGACGCGCGGCGCAAGGGGCACCCGGTGCTCGCGGTGGTCCGCGGTACGGCCGTCAACCAGGACGGTGCGTCGAACGGCCTCACCGCCCCCAACGGGCCCGCCCAGCAGCGCGTCATCCAGCAGGCCCTCGCCAATGGCGGAATCACGCCGCAGGACGTCGACGCGGTGGAGGCGCACGGTACGGGCACCGCGCTCGGAGACCCGATCGAGGCGCAGGCGCTCCTGGCCACCTACGGCCAGAACCGTGGTGACCTGGACCCGCTGTGGCTGGGCTCGCTGAAGTCGAACATCGGCCACGCCCAGGGCGCCGCCGGTGTCGCGAGTGTCATCAAGATGGTCATGGCCCTCCAGCACGAGGTGCTGCCGAAGACGCTGCACGTGGACGAGCCCACCCCGAAGGTGGACTGGTCGGCGGGCGCTGTCGAGCTGCTGACCGAGGCGCGCGCCTGGCCGCGCGGTGAGCGTGCGCGCCGAGCCGGTGTCTCTTCCTTCGGTGTGAGCGGGACGAACGCCCACGTGATCGTCGAGGAGGCGCCGGCCGAGGAGGGCGCGGCCGAGGCCGGAGCGCCTGCTGACCGTTTGGTTCCGTTCGTGGTGTCGGCGAAGTCGGCTGAGGCGCTGAGGGCGCAGGCGGGCCGTATCGCGGACCGGGTGGAGACGGATGCGTCGCTGTCTGCGGTGGACGTCGCGTACTCGCTGGCCACGTCGCGTGCGGTGCTGGAGCACCGCGCGGTGGTCGTCGCCGGTGACCGGGCTGCCGCAGTCGAGGCACTGCGCGCCGTGGCCGGCGGTACTACGACCGGCCAGCCCGTGACCGGAGGCCGCTTGGCGGTGCTGTTCACGGGTCAGGGTGCGCAGCGGTTGGGGATGGGCCGTGAGCTGTACGGGACGTACCCGGTGTTCGCGGAGGCGTTCGACGCGGTGGCGGCCGAGCTGGATCGGCATCTTGAGCGGTCGCTGAAGGAGGTGGTGTTCGGGGATGACGCGGAGGCGGTGAACCGTACGGAGTTCACCCAGCCGGCCCTGTTCGCGATCGAGGTGGCGTTGTTCCGGCTGGCCGAGTCGTGGGGCGTCCAGGCCGATTTCGTTGCGGGTCATTCGATCGGTGAGCTGGCTGCCGCTCATGTCGCCGGTGTGTGGGATCTGGCGGATGCGGCGCGCCTTGTGGCGGCTCGTGGCCGTCTGATGCAGGCGCTGCCCACGGGTGGTGCGATGGTCGCCGTCCAGGCCACGGAGGCGGAAGTGCTTCCGTATCTGGGCGAGGGTGTCGGGATCGCGGCGGTCAACGGCCCGAACTCGGTCGTCATCTCCGGCCGCGAGGACGCCTGCCTCGCGGTCCAGGACATGTTGGTCGAACTGGGCCGCAAGACGAAGCGTCTGACGGTCAGCCACGCCTTCCATTCGGTGCTGATGGATCCGATGCTGGAGGAGTTCCGGCAGGTCGCCCAGGGCCTGACCTACAGCGCCCCGCGCATCCCGGTGGTCTCCAACCTCACCGGCAACGTCGCCGGTGCGGACGAGCTGACCGACCCCGACTACTGGGTGCGTCACGTCCGCGAAGCCGTCCGCTTCACCGACGGCATCCGCACCCTCCACCGGATGGGCGTCACGGCCTTCCTCGAAGCAGGCCCGGACGGAATCCTGACGGCCCTGGCACAGGAAATCCTCGACGGCGTCGACGGCACCGAGGGCCTGCGATCGGCGGCGCTGGTGCGCCGTGGTCGGGCGGAGGCCGAGACGGCTCTGGCCGCGCTCGGTGTGCTGTTCACGACCGGCCGTATCCCCGACTGGGAAGCCGTCTTCGCCGGCACCGGTGCCCGCCGGGTCGACCTGCCGACGTACGCCTTCCAGCGCGAGCGCTACTGGCCCGAGAACGCGGTAACGGCGGGCGACGCCACCTCGCTCGGCCTCGTCGGCGCCGACCACCCGCTGATCGGCGCCTGGGTCCACCTGCCCGAGACGGGCGGTGTCCTCGGTACCGGGATGCTGTCGGCCCGTACCCAGCCCTGGCTGGCCGATCACGTCGTATCCGGCACCGTCCTGGTGCCCGGCGCGGCCCTGGTCGAGCTGGCCGTCCGGGCCGGCGACGAAGCCGGTGCGGGCACGGTCGACGAACTGGTCATCGAGGCCCCGCTGGTCCTGCCCGAGAAGGGCGGCGTCCGCATCCAGGTCTCCGTGGCCGGTCTCGACGACCTCGGCCGCCGTCCGGTCGCCGTGCACTCGGCAGCCCCGGACGAAGGCCCGGAGGCCACCTGGACCCGGCACGTCAGCGGCTTCCTCACCGCCGCCCACGAGCCCGCCGGCTTCGACTTCGGAGTCTGGCCGCCGGCCGGTGCCGAGAGCGTCGACGTCAGCGACTTCTACGACCGCCAGCTCGACGCCGGCTACGCGTACGGCCCCGTCTTCCAGGGCGTCCAGGCCGTATGGACCAAGGGCGACGAGGTGTACGCCGAGGTGGCCCTGCCCGAGGGCCAGGCGCCCGAGCGGTACGGGCTGCACCCGGCCCTGCTCGACGCCGCCCTCCAGACCACCAGCTTCCTGGGCGCGGCCGACACCGAAGCGGGCACCACCCGGCTCCCCTTCGCCTGGAACCAGGTCGCCCTGTACGCCTCCGGCGCCACCGCACTGCGGGTACGGGCGGTCCGGGCCGCCGGGGACGGGCTGTCGCTGAGCATCGCGGACCAGACCGGCGTACCGGTCGCCGCCATCGGCGCCCTCGTCATGCGGGCGGTGTCCACCGCCGAGCTCGGCGCGGCTTCCGCTCCGGTCCACGACGCGCTGTACCGGATCGAGTGGGCGCAGGTCTCCCTGCCTCGTACGGAGGGGGCGCAGCTGACCACGGTCACGGACGCCACGACCGTCCGGGACGCGGCCGCCGGCACCACCGTGCCGGGGATCCTCCTGCTCGACGCCACCGGAGCGGCCGAACCGGCGGGTGCGCACCGCGCCCACGCCGTCACGGCCCGGGTGCTCGGGGCACTCCAGGCCTGGGCCGCCGAGCCCGCCCTCGACGGCACGCAGCTGGTCGTCGTGACCAGCGGCGCCGTCGCCGGGGTCAGTGACCCGGCCGGCACCGCGGTCTGGGGCCTGGTGCGCTCGGCACAGGCGGAGCACCCGGACCGGATCGTCCTGGTCGACCTGGACACCAATATGGGCGACGCCCGCACCCGGGAACTGATCGCCTCGGCCGCCGCCTCCGGCGAACCGCAGCTGGCGATCCGCGAGGGCGTGGCCACGGCGCCGCGACTGGCCCGTGAACCCCGTGCGGCGGACGAGGACGTCATCTCGCTCGACCCGGCCGGGACGGCTCTGGTCACGGGTGGTACGGGGACGCTGGGCAAGCTCGTGGCCCGGCATCTGGTGGTGGAGCACGGCGTACGGAACCTGATCGTGACGAGCCGTCGCGGTGCGGCGGCCGAGGGCGCGGTGGAACTGCGGGAGGAGCTGTCGGCCCTGGGTGCGGATGTCCGTATCGAGGCGTGTGACGCGGCCGACCGCGACGCACTGGCGGCGTTGCTGGCAAGCATCCCGGCCGACCGCCCGCTGACCGCCGTCGTGCACACAGCGGGGGTCCTGGACGACGGTGTGATCTCCGCGCTGACCCCGGAGCGCCTCGACACGGTGCTGCGGCCGAAGGTGGACGCGGCCTGGAACCTGCACGAGCTCACCCAGGACCTCGACCTCGCCGCCTTCGTCCTCTACTCCTCGGCAGCCGGTGTGTTCGGTACACCGGGCCAGGGCAACTACGCGGCTGCCAACGCCTACCTGGACGGTCTCGCCCAGTTCCGGCGCGAGCGCGGCCTGAGCGCGGTCTCCCTCGCCTGGGGCCTGTGGGCCGAGGCGACCGGAATGACCGCCCACCTCGCAGACGCCGATCTCCAGCGGGGCAAGCGGGGCGGCATGCTGGGTCTGCCGAACGACGAGGGCCTGGCCCTCTTCGACGCCGGGCTGGGGTCGCCGGAGGCGACGCTCATGCCGGCCAGGCTCGACCTCGCCGAACTGCGCGCCCAGGCGGCGAGCGGATCCCTCCAGCCCATCCTGCACGGGCTGATCCGCCCGGCCCGCCGGACCGCCAAGGCCGCCACCGCGCCCAAGGGCGAGACGCTGGCCCAGCGGCTCGTCGGCCGGTCCCCGGAGGAGCGGGGGCAGCTGCTGCTCGACCTCGTACGCGGAAACGTGGCCACCGTCCTCGGGGTCTCCAACCCCGCCACCGTCGATGCGAACCGGGCCTTCAAGGACGCGGGCTTCGACTCCCTCACGGCGGTCGAGTTCCGCAACAGGCTCACCGAGGCGACCGGGGTCCGGCTGCCCGCGACCCTCGTCTTCGACTACCCGACGCCGACCGCCCTCGTCCGGCTCCTCCAGGAGGAGCTGAAGTCGGCGGAAGCTCCGGCGCAGACCCTCTCCGTACTCGATGAGCTGGACCGCCTTGAGCGGGCCCTGACCGGCCCGGCCATGGACCAGGACACCAAGGCGCAGGTCGCCCAGCGGCTCCAGGACCTCACCGGGCAGTGGGAGAGCCTCCACGGCGGGTTCGGCGGGCTCGACGGAATCGACGGCTTCGACCTGGACGCGGCGACGGACGACGAGGTCTTCGCCCTCATGGACAGCGAACTCGGTCTCTCCTGACCGGCCGGTGCACCGCAGAACTCGAAGGGACGGACATACAGATGAGCAACGAGAACAGCGCCGGCGCCGTCGGCAACGAGGCGAAGCTGCGCGACTACCTCAAGCGCGCGCTGACCGATCTGAAGAAGGCCAACGGCCGGCTCCGCGAGGTGGAGGCCGAGAAGTCCGAGCCGATCGCGATCGTGGCGATGGGCTGCAAGCTGCCGGGCGGTGTGTCCTCGCCCGAGGAGCTGTGGCGGCTGGTGGAGTCGGGTACGGACGCGATCACGGAGTTCCCGGACAACCGCGGCTGGGACCTGGAGGGGCTGTACCACCCGGACCCGGACCACACGGGCACCTCGTACACCCGGCACGGCGGATTCCTGCACGACGCGGGTGAGTTCGACGCCGCGTTCTTCGGGATCTCACCACGCGAGGCCCTCGCGATGAACCCGCAGCAGCGGCTGCTGCTGGAGACCTCGTGGGAGACCTTCGAGCGGGGCGGCATCGACCCGACCAGTCTCCAGGGCAGCAGCGTCGGCATCTTCGCCGGCGTCATGCACCACGACTACGCCCCGATGGGGCAGCGCATCCCGCCCGCCGTCGAGGGCATGCTCGGCATCGGCAATTCGGGCAGCGCCACCTCGGGCCGGGTCTCGTACACGCTCGGCCTCGAAGGCCCCGCGGTGACCATCGAGACGGCCTGCTCGTCCTCCCTGGTCGCCATCCACCTGGCCACGCAGTCGCTGCGGCAGGGCGAGTGCTCGATGGCCCTGGCCGGCGGGGTCGCCGTGATGGCCACCCCGGACGGATTCGTGGAGTTCTCCCGCCAGCGCGGTCTGGCCGAGAACGGCCGGGCCAAGGCCTTCTCGGCCGCGGCCGACGGAACCAACTGGTCCGAGGGCGCCGGCCTGCTGCTGCTGGAGCGGCTCTCCGACGCGCGGCGCAACGGACACCCGGTGGTCGCGGTGATCCGGGGAACGGCCGTCAACCAGGACGGTGCGTCGAACGGGCTCACCGCCCCCAACGGGCCCGCCCAGCAGCGCGTCATCAAGGCCGCGCTGGCGAACGCTCGGCTGACGCCGGCCGACGTGGACACGGTGGAGGCGCACGGCACGGGTACCGCCCTCGGTGACCCGATCGAGGCGCAGGCCATCCTGGCCACCTACGGTCAGGACCGGGGCGAGCGGGAGCCGCTGTGGCTCGGCTCGCTGAAGTCGAACATCGGCCACGCGCAGTCGGCCGCCGGTGTCGCCGGCGTCATCAAGATGGTCGAGGCGATGCGCCACGAGGTGCTGCCGAAGACGCTGCACGTGGACGAGCCCACCCCGAAGGTGGACTGGTCGGCGGGCGCTGTCGAGCTGCTGACCGAGGCGCGTGCTTGGCCGCGCGGTGAGCGTGCGCGCCGAGCCGGTGTCTCTTCCTTCGGTGTGAGCGGGACGAACGCCCACGTGATCGTCGAGGAGGCGCCGGCCGAGGAGGGCGCGGCCGACAACCGGGAGGATGCGGCGGAATTCAGTGGTGACCTGCCCTTCACGGTGTCGGCGAAGTCCGCGCAGGGCCTGAAGGCCCAGGCCGGGCGACTGGCCGACCTGCTGGAGGCGGATGACTCGCCGTCGGTGCTGGACGTCGCGTACTCGCTGCTGACCTCGCGTGCGGCGCTGGAGCACCGCGCGGTGGTGGTCGCCGGTGACCGGACGGGTGCGGTCGAGGGCCTGCGGGCCCTGGCCGCCGGCCGACCGGTCCCCGGGGGCGCGCCGGGTGTGGTGACGGGTGGCCGTCTGGCGGTGCTGTTCACGGGTCAGGGTGCGCAGCGGTTGGGGATGGGCCGTGAGTTGTACGGGACGTACCCGGTGTTCGCGGAGGCGTTCGACGCGGTGGCGGCCGAGCTGGACCGGCACCTTCCGCGGTCGCTGAAGGAGGTGCTGTTCGAGGACGGTGACGAAGCTGCCGTGAACCGTACGGAGTTCACTCAGCCGGCTCTGTTCGCGATCGAGGTGGCGTTGTTCCGGCTGGCCGAGTCGTGGGGTGTGCGTCCTGATTTCGTTGCGGGTCATTCGATCGGTGAGTTGGCTGCCGCTCATGTCGCCGGTGTGTGGGATCTGGCGGATGCGGCGCGTCTTGTGGCGGCTCGTGGCCGTTTGATGCAGGCGTTGCCCGTGGGTGGTGCGATGGTCGCCGTTCAGGCGACGGAGGCGGAAGTGCTTCCGTATCTGGGCGAGGGTGTCGGGATCGCGGCGGTCAACGGCCCGAACTCGGTCGTCGTCTCCGGCCGCGAGGACGCCTGCCTCGCGGTCCAGGTGAAGCTCACTGAACTCGGCCGCAAGACCAAGCGGCTGACGGTCAGCCACGCGTTCCACTCGATGCTGATGGACCCGATGCTGGAGGAGTTCCGGCAGGTCGCGCAGGGTCTCACCTACAGCGCCCCGCGCATCCCGGTGGTCTCCAACGTCACCGGCAAGGTCGCGGGCGCCGACGAGCTGACCGACCCCGACTACTGGGTGCGTCACGTCCGCGAAGCCGTCCGCTTCACCGACGGCATCCGCACCCTCCAGGACCAGGCCGTCAACGTCTTCCTGGAGCTCGGTCCCGGCGGAGTCCTCACCGGGATGGGTCAGGACTGCGTCACGGAGGACACCGACACGCTGTTCGTCCCCTTCCTGCGCGCCAATGCCTCGGAGGTGCGCACGGCGGTCACCGCGCTGGGCCGGCTGCACACGGCCGGTCTGCCCGCCGACCTCGCGGCCCTGGCTGCGGGCGGCCGGCGCGTGGACCTGCCGACGTACGCCTTCCAGCGCGACTGGTACTGGCTCCAGCCGCTCGACTCCGGCGCGGACGCGGCCTCGCTGGGGCTGACCCCCGCCGGGCACGCCCTGCTCGGCGCCTTCCTTCCGCAGGCGGACGGCGGGGTGCTGGGCACCGGGGTGCTCTCGGTCCGTACCCACCCCTGGCTCGCCGACCACACCGTCTCCGGCACCGTCCTGGTGCCCGGCGCGGCCCTCGTGGACCTGGTGATCCGGGCCGGCGACGAAGCCGGTACCGGGACGATCGACGAGCTCGTCATCGAGGCCCCGCTGGTCCTGCCCGAGGGCAGTGGCGTCCGCGTCCAGGTCACGGTCGGCACGCTCGACGAGCTGGGCCGGCGCCCGGTGTCGGTTCACTCGACTGCTCTGGACGCGAGCTCCGAGGCACCCTGGATCCGGCACGTCAGCGGCTTCCTCCTCAAGGAAGAGCCGGCCGGTGGCTTCGACTTCGGCTTCGGCAGCTGGCCGCCCGCCGGCGCCGAGCAGGCCGACCTGGCCGGCCACTACACCGGCCGCGCCGCGGCCGGTCTGGAGTACGGCCCGCTCTTCCAGGGGCTGCGGTCCGTGTGGACCAAGGACGGCGAGGTCTACGCCGAGGTGGCGCTGCCCGAGGGTGAGGCACCGGAGGGCTTCGGGCTGCACCCGGCGCTGCTCGATGCCGCCTTGCAGGCGAGCGCGTTCGCGGCCCCGGCCGGCTCCGGCGCGGAGGCCGAGCCGCTGCGGCTGCCGTTCGCCTGGAACCAGGTCACCCTGCACGCCTCCGGCGCCACCGCGCTGCGCGTGCACGTAACCGGGGCAGGTGCCGGTACGGACGAGCTGGCCCTGCGCCTCGCCGACCAGGCCGGGGTCCCGGTCGCCACCATCGGCTCGCTCGTCACCCGGCCCTTCTCGCCCGAGTCCTTCGACGCCGGGCGGGCCGCCCTCGCCGACGCGCTGTTCCGGCCCGACTGGGTGCCCGTCAGGGCGGCCGTCGAGACCGCGACCGTCGACGCCCCCGTGGCCCCGGTCCTCCTCGGCACCGACCACGCCGACCTCAAGGCCCTCGTCGCGGCCGTCCGGGCGGGTACCCCGGTACCGCCGGCCGTACTGGCCGACTTCACCCGGGCGCCCTCGGACCGCGGTCCGGACCGGACCCGCGAGCTCACCGCACGTGCCCTGGAGCTGATGCAGGCCTGGAGCGCCGCGCCCGAGCTGGAGTCCTCGCGCCTCGTCGTCCTGACCCAGGGCGCGGTCCGCGGCGTGACCGACCCCGCCGCCGCGGCGGTGTGGGGCCTGGTGCGCTCGGCGCAGTCGGAGAACCCGGAGCAGTTCGTCCTCCTCGACCTCGATGAGGACACCGAGCCGCGGGACGCCGTATGGGCCGTCCTGGCGTCGGGAGAACCGCAGCTGGCGATCCGGGCCGGCGTGGCGGCGGCGCCCCGCCTCGTACGGGAGATCCCGTCGGCGGCCGGCCACGGCCGGGCTCTCGATCCGGTGGGGACGGCTCTGGTCACGGGTGGTACCGGGACGCTGGGCAAGCTGGCGGCGCGGCATCTGGTGGTGGAGCACGGCGTACGGAACCTGATCGTGACGAGCCGTCGTGGTGCGGCGGCCGAGGGTGCGGTGGAGCTGCGGGAGGAGCTGTCGGCCCTGGGTGCGGATGTCCGTATCGAGGCGTGTGACGCGGCCGACCGCGGCGCACTGGCCGCGCTGCTGGCAAGCATCCCGGCAGAGCACCCGCTGACCGCCGTGGTCCACACGGCGGGGGTCCTGGACGACGGCGTGATCTCCGCACTGACCCCGGAGCGCCTCGACGGGGTGCTGCGGCCGAAGGTGGACGCGGCCTGGAACCTGCACGAGCTCACCCAGGACCTCGACCTCGCCGCCTTCGTCCTCTACTCCTCGATCGCCGGCACGGTGGGCAGTGCGGGCCAGGGCAACTACGCGGCCGCCAACGCCTACTTGGACGCCCTCGCCCAGCACCGCGCGGCGGCCGGACTGCCCGCGACCTCGCTCGCCTGGGGTGTCTGGGAGCAGGCCGGCGGCATGCAGGACGCGCTGGCGCAGAGCGACGTGGAGCGCATGGCACGCAGTGGCATGAGGCCGCTGTCCGCCGAGACCGGAATGGCCCTCTTCGACGCCGGACTGCGCTCGGAGCACGCCGTCCTCGCACCGGTGAAGCTCGACCTCGCCGCCCTCGGCAGCCGTTCTGCGGGCGCGCCGGTGCCGTCCGTCCTGCGCGGGCTGGTGCGTCCGGCCCGCCGGGCCACGCAGGCCGCCGCCCCCGCGGGCGACTCCCTCGTACAGCGGCTGTCCGCCCTCTCCGGGCGGGAGCGCGAGCAGGCCGTCCTGGACCTGGTCAGCGAGCAGGCGGCGGCAGCGCTGGGGATGGCCGATGCGAACGGTATCGGGCCGGACCAGGCCTTCAAGGAGCTCGGCTTCGACTCGCTCACGGCGGTCGAACTGCGCAACCAGCTGGCCCTGGTCACCGGTATCAGGCTGCCGGTCACGCTGGTATTCGACTTCCCGACGCCGCTGGCCCTCGCCCGGCGCATCCAGAGCGAACTGCTCGCGGAGAGCGCCGTACCCGAGGCCGAGCCGGAGCGGGCGCCGGATCAAGAGCAGCAGCAGGAAGGCGAGCTGATCGCCGACATGGATGTGGAAAGCCTCGTGGCACGCGCACTCGCCAGCACGAGCAATTGATTCGGTCTGGAACCGGGAGAGAAGATCATGACAGTTTCCGACGAAAAGCTTGTCGCTGCCCTGCGCGCGTCCCTCACCGAGAACGAGCGGCTGAAGCAGGAGAACACCCGCATCACCGGGGCGGCCACGGAGCCCATCGCGATCGTGGGCATGTCCTGCCGGCTGCCGGGCGAGGTCAGCTCGCCCGAGGAGCTCTGGCGGCTGGTGGCCACCGGTACCGACGGGGTCTCGGACTTCCCCAAGGACCGCGGCTGGGACCTGGACTCCGTGTACCACCCGGACATCGACCACCAGGGCACCACGTACGTGAAGGAAGCCGGACTCCTGCACGGCGCGGGCGAGTTCGACGCCTCCTTCTTCGGGATGTCCGACCGTGAGGCACTCGGCACCGACCCGCAGCAGCGGCTCATGCTGGAGCTGGCCTGGGAGGCCTTCGAGCGGGCCGGCATCGACCCGCACTCGGTGCGCGGCAGCGACACCGGCGTCTTCGCCGGCCACATGTACCACGACTACGCCAATGGCGCGCGGGAGCTGCCCGAAGGGGTGGGCGGATTCCTGGGCCTCGGGAAGTCCGGCAGCGTGCTCTCCGGGCGCGTCTCCTACCTGTACGACCTCACCGGTCCCTCGGTGACGGTGGACACCGCCTGCTCCTCCTCACTGGTCACCCTGCACATGGCCGTGCAGGCGCTGCGCGGCGGTGAGTGCTCGATGGCGCTCGCGGGCGGGGTGGCCGTCATGGCGACGCCGGACGCGTTCGTCGGCTTCTCCAGCCAGCGAGCCCTCGCGCCGGACGGCCGGATCAAGGCGTTCTCCTCCTCCTCGGACGGTACGAACTGGGCCGAGGGAGCCGGTTTCCTGCTGCTGGAGCGGCTTTCCGACGCCCGGCGCAACGGGCACCCGGTGCTCGCGGTGGTCCGCGGTACGGCGGTCAACCAGGACGGTGCGTCGAACGGCCTGACCGCCCCCAACGGACCCGCCCAGGAACGGGTGATCAAGGCCGCGCTGGCGAACGCCCGGCTGACCACGGCCGACGTGGACACGGTGGAGGCGCACGGTACGGGCACCGTGCTCGGTGACCCGATCGAGGCGCAGGCCATCCTGGCCACCTACGGCCAGGGCCGCTCCGAGGACCGGCCGCTCTGGCTGGGGTCCCTGAAGTCGAACATCGGGCACGCGCAGGCCGCCGCCGGTGTCGCCGGCGTCATCAAGATGGTCATGGCCCTCCAGAACGAGGTGCTGCCGAAGACGCTGCACGTGGACGAGCCCACGACGAAGGTCGAGTGGACCTCGGGCTCCGTGGAACTGCTCACGGAGGCCAGGGCCTGGCCCCGCGAGGAAGGCCGGACACGCCGTGCGGCCGTCTCCTCCTTCGGGATCAGCGGCACCAACGCGCACGTGATCGTCGAGGAGGCCGCGCCCGTCGCGCAGCCGACGGTGCGCGAGACCCCGGCGGGCGCCACCGCGCGCGGCCCGCTGCCCTGGGTGCTCTCCGCGAAGAGCGAGCAGGCGCTGCGCGCCCAGGCGGAGCGGCTCGACGACTTCCTCGACGACTTCTCCGACGGCGAGCAGGCCGGCGCGGAGGCGGACGTGGACGCGTACGACATCGGCTACTCGCTCGCGCTGACCCGCAGCGCCTTCGAGAAGCGCGCCGTACTGGTCGGCGACGACCACGACACGCTGCGGCAGCGGCTGCGGGCCGTCGCCGAGGGCGCGACCGCCGCGACCTCGGCCGGCGTCGTACGGGGCAGCCGGACCCGGGGCCGTCTGGCGGTGCTGTTCACGGGTCAGGGTGCGCAGCGGTTGGGTATGGGCCGTGAGTTGTACGGGACGTACCCGGTGTTCGCGGAGGCTTTCGACGCGGTGGCGGCCGAGCTGGACCAGTACCTTCCGCGGTCGCTGAAGGAGGTGCTGTTCGAGGACGGTGACGAAGCTGCCGTGAACCGTACGGAGTTCACTCAGCCGGCCCTGTTCGCGATCGAGGTGGCGTTGTTCCGGCTGGCCGAGTCGTGGGGTGTGCGCCCTGATTTCGTTGCGGGTCATTCGATCGGTGAGTTGGCTGCCGCTCATGTCGCCGGTGTGTGGGATCTGGCGGATGCGGCGCGTCTTGTGGCGGCTCGTGGCCGTTTGATGCAGGCGCTGCCCGTGGGTGGTGCGATGGTCGCCGTCCAGGCGACGGAGGCGGAAGTGCTTCCGTACCTGGGCGAGGGTGTCGGGATCGCGGCGGTCAACGGCCCGAACTCGGTCGTCATCTCCGGCCACGAGAGCGACGTCGAAGCGGTGAGCGCCCACTTCTCCGGGCTCGGCCGGCGGGTGAAGCGGCTGACGGTGAGCCACGCGTTCCACTCCGTGCTGATGGATCCGATGCTGGAGGAGTTCCGGCAGGTCGCCCAGGGTCTCACCTACAGCTCCCCGCGTATCCCGGTGGTCTCCAACGTCACCGGCAAGGTCGCGAAGGCCGCCGAGCTGGCGAGCCCCGAGTACTGGGTCCGCCACGTCCGCGAAGCCGTCCGCTTCGCCGACGGCATCCGCACCCTCCAGGAGCGGGGCGCGGTCACCTTCCTGGAACTCGGTCCCGGCGGGGTCCTCACCTCGATGGGCCCGGCCTGCCTGACCGGCGACACCGGCAATGTCGCCTTCATCCCCGCTCTGCGCAACGACGCCCCCGAGGCGCAGAGCGCCGTGACCGCGCTCGGCGCGCTCTTCACCCGGGGCATCACCATCGACTGGACGGCCCTGTTCGAGGGCGGACGCCGGGTAGCACTCCCGACGTACGCCTTCCAGCGCCGCAACTACTGGCTGGAGGCCGGAACCCCCATGACGACGACCGTGACCGACAACACCGAAGCCATCGAAGCCACCGGGACCACCGGGGCCGCCCAGGCCCTCGACCCGGCCGAGGCCACCAAGCAGGCCCTCATGGCCCGGCTGGCCGGCCTTTCCGAGGAGGAGCAGACGGAGTTCCTCGTCGGCCTGATCGTCGGCGAGTCCGAGACGGCCCGCGAGGAGCTGGCGACCGATGAGCCGTTCGAGGACGAACTCGACGGCGACAGCCCGTTCTTCGAGGTGGGCTTCAACTCCCTCAGCGCCGTCGAACTGCGCAACCGCCTCGTCGAGGCCACCGGCATGTCGCTGAGCCCGATGCTCCTCTTCGACTACCCGACGCCGTCCTTCATCGCCGAGCACCTGCTGGAGCTCCTGGCGGCCGAGGCAGTCTGACCCGTACCGGCCCGCGACCACCACCACACCTGAGACCTGAGAAAGGCATCCTGATGTTCGACGCACCGACCGAGGCCGATGTCCTGATCGTCGGATACGGCCCCGTGGGCCAGCTGCTCGCCCTGCTCCTCGCCGACCGAGGCAAGAGCGTGACGGTCGTCGAGCGGTGGCCGCAGGCCTACCCCATGCCGCGCGCGGTCGCCTTCGACGGTGAGGGTGCGCGCACCCTCACCGCCGCGGGCATCGGCGGGCTCATCGGCCGCATCGGTGAGCCTTCGGGTGAATACCAGTGGAAGAACGCGGACGACCAGGTGCTGCTCCACATCGACGGTTCTGAGCGCCGGCTGTGCGGGTGGCCCGAGTCCACCTCCATGTACCAGCCGGCGCTGGAGGAGGAGATGCAGGCCCGGGCCGCCACGCTGCCGGGCATCACGGTGCACCGGGGGCAGCAGGTCGTGGGGCTGACCGAACGGGCCGACGGGGTCGAGGTGACCGCGGTGGCGCAGGACGGTACGGAGCGATCCTTCTCGGCCGGCTGGGTGGTCGGCTGTGATGGGGCGAACAGCTTCGTGCGCAGCCAGATGGATGCCGGCTTCTCGGACGTCGGGTTCTCCCACGACTGGCTGGTGTGCGACGTGGTCCATCACGACGGGCGGGAGTTCAAGCCGAACAACCTGCAGATCTGCGACCCGGCCCGGCCGCGCACCTCGGTGTCGGCCGGCCCCGGAAACCGGCGCTACGAGTTCATGCGCGTGGCCGGGGAGACCGTCGAGGGGCTCAACACGCCGGAGAGCGCGTGGCGGCTGCTGGAACTGTTCGACATCAACCAGGACAACGCCACGCTGCGCCGGCACCACGTCTACAGCTTCCGGGCGGGCGCCGCCGAGAAGTGGCACGCGGGTCGCCTGGTGCTGGCCGGAGACGCCGCGCACGTCATGCCCCCGTTCGCGGGCCAGGGCATGTCGTCCGGTTTCCGTGACGCGAACGCGCTGGCCTGGCGGCTGGACGCGCTCCTGGACGGCCGGGCCGGCACGGAACTGCTGGACGACTACCAGGAGGAGCGCCGGACCCACGTCAAGCACGCCATCGGGATGTCCGTGAACCTCGGCAAGATCATCTGCCAGACGGATCCCAAGGCGGCCGCCGACCGGGACACGGTGATGCTCGCCTCCGCGCAGCGGGCGGCCGCAACAGGCGTGCCCTCCCAGCAGCGTTCTCCGTTGCAGCCGCTGGCCCGCGGCTTCCTGAAGCTGGGCGGCAAGGGCCGGCCGGCCCGCCCGGCAGGCGCCCTCTCGCCGCAGGCGCGGGTGGCGCGGGCCGGGGAGACGGGGCTGTTCGACAGTGTGGTCGGCCTGGGCTTCGTCCTGCTGACGACCGAGGCCCCGGACCAGCTGCTCGACGCCGCCGACCGGGCCTACCTGGACGAGCTCGGCGCGCACGTGGCCCAGGTCCTGCCGGCCGGCACCCCGGCCGAGGAGGCGGGCGAGCACGCGGTGGTGGACGTGGACGACGTGTACCTGCCGTTCCTGGCCGAGACCGCCGCGACGTCGGTGCTGATCAGGCCCGACTTCTACGTCTACGGGGCCGCCGCCGGCCGTGCGGACACCGCCGCCCTGATCGGCGCCGTCCGCGATGTCCTCGCCGGGACCCGGGTTCCGGCCGGAGCGTAGACCCTCCCGTGTTGACGACGGAGGGCCCCGGACCCCTGCGGGGGTCCGGGGCCGGTCGGGCCGGGTGGGGGATCAGCCGGCCCGGGTGGCGTTCATCCAGAGGTCGGCGGGCAAGTCCTGGCGCCGCTTCACCCGGAGCTTGCGGTAGACGCGGGTGAGGTGTTGCTCCACGGTGCTCGCGGTGATGTAGAGCTTCGCGGCGATCTCCCGGTTGGTGTAACCCATGACCGCGAGGGAGGCCACCCGCTTCTCGGACCCGCTGAGTTCGAGGACGTCGGTGAGCGGGTCCGTCGCGGTTGTGGACACCACCGCGGGCTGTTCGGCGGAGCCCGACAGAAGCTCTTGGGCCAGCGGGTGGGCCTTGCAGGCATGGGCCACGTGCAGGCCTTGGCGGAACAGCGTCCGCGCCCTGCGGTGCTCGCCGAGCGCGTAGTACGTACGGCTCATGTCACCCAGTACCCGGGCCTGTTCGTACCGGTCACCGGCGGACTCCAGGAGCTCCAGGGACTCGGTGAGCTGCTGGAGGCCGCGTCCAGGCTGGCTGGTCGCCGCGTAGAGCCGCAGGGCCAGACCGCGAGTACGCGCGTTCCCGGCGCCGGGGCGCGCGAGCTGCTCGTGGACCAGCTGGCGGGCGCGGTCCGTGTTGCCCAGCCGGACGCAGGCCTCGGCTGCCCCCACCCGCCAGGGAACCGGTCCCGTCGTGTCGACGCCCCAGCCGCGCTGGAGTTCACCGCAGGACAGGAAGTCGGCGAGGGCGGCGTGGTGGTGATTCGTCGCCAGGTGCAGGACGCCGCGGGCCTCCAGGTACGACAGGCCGAACCAGCTCTCGTACAGGGCGTCCGGCACCGACTGGGCGAGGTGGCGGGACGCCTCCTCGTACTGGCCGAGCCGGGTGGTGGCGACGATCAGGCTGCTGAGCGGCAGTCCGGCCATCACGCCCCAGGACTTGAGGGGCAGCACGGCCAACGCCTCCTGGGCACAGTCCACGGCTGCGGTCAGATCGCCCTGGCGCACCGCGATCTCTGCCCGGATGCCCGTGAACACGGCCTGCCAGGTCGTCGCGGAGCGCTCCTGGGCATCGGTGATCAGCCGCTCGCACCAGTCCGCCGCGTGGTCGGCGCTGCCGTACTGCAGCAGGGCCAGCAGCGCGAGCATGGCGGTGTCGTCGGCCCAGCTCGCGCCCCGGCTCAGCCGGAGGTCCCACAGCACCTGCTCGGCCCGCTCGGCCGCACCGGGGCGGTTGCGGGCCAGCTGGTCGGCGAGGGCCGCGGCGCGGCCGAGCCACGGGTCGCTGCGCAGCGTCACGACGGTTCCGCCCCGCTGTGCGGCGGCGTTGCTCGTGCCGACCGGCCGGGCCAGCGAGGGGTGGGCCCACGACAGCCACTGTTCCAGGTCGGCCAGTTCGGAGCCGGGTCCGGTGGACCGGTCGGCGGCGCCGGACCGCATCCGGTCGAGCAGCGTGGCCGCCTCCTGGGTGCGGCCGTGCCACAGGAGCTGGCGCAGCAGCAGGGTGGATTCGTGGAAGGCGAGGTGGCCGGCCTGCTCCGCGGCGAGCAGCGAGGCCAGATGGCGCAGGGCCGCCGAGGGATCGCGCTGGAAGGCGGTGTGGGTGAGCCGGGCCAGCACCGTGGCCCGCTCCTGCTTGTCGCCGCTTGAGCGGTGGGCCAGTTCAAGGCAGGCCGTCGCGGTGTCCGGGCGGTCGGCGAAGCGCTCGTGGTCGGCGGCGTCGAGCAGCACCTGGACGGCCCACGGCTGGTCGGCCCGGCCGGCCTCCAACAGGTGACGGGCGACCCGGTTCGCCTCCGCGCCGCCCTCGTACAGCAGCCGCGCGGCCCGCTGGTGCAGTGTGGAGCGCTCGCGCGGCGCGATGTCCTCCAGTACGGCGGCCCGGGCGCGGGGGTGCCGCAGCTCGCCCTCGTCGGTGAGCAGTCCGGCGACGGCCATGGTGCGCCGGGTCGCCTCCACGGTCTCCCGTTCCATGGCCGCGAGGGCGGCCACGCCGTCGGGGGTGGCGTCGGTGTCCAGCACGGCCACGGCGCGGGCGACGGCCAGGAAGGTCGCCTCCCCGCGGTGTAGGCAGCTGAGCAGGGCGAGGCCGTAGCCGCGGGCGTCATCGTGGCCGCTGTCCCGGTCGTCGGCGAGGGCACCGAGCAGCAGCGGGTTGCCGCCGCTGACCGCGTGCAGCTCAGCGGCGTGCCGCTCGGCGGAACGGGGCCCGAGACGGCGTACGAGGAACTCGGTGGAGCCCTCCTCGGTGAGCGGTGCGACCCGGATCCGGGACAGCCGGGGGTTGCGCAGCAGCTCGGCCTTGAGCAGCCGGTGGGGTGAGGCGATGTCGGTGTTCTCGACGAGCAGGACGGTGATCCGGGCCGAGCGGAGCCGGCGGGAGAGGTGCAGCAGGACGCGCAGCGAGGGGGCGTCGGCGTACTGGGCGTCATCGACGGCGAGCAGCAGCGGCTCGCGGTCGGAATGTTCGAGCAGTGCGGTGCACAACTCGTCCACGGAGTGGGTGAGATCGGTGCCCGCGCCGTCTTCGGCGGCCTCGGCGGCGGGCGAGAGGCGCTCGGTGGACAGGCCCGCGGCACGCAGGAGCTGCTTGGCGACGCCGAACGGGAGGTCCTGGTCCGACCGGGAGCAGACGGCGTGCAGCAATTGGAATCCGGCCGCCTCGGCCTGGTCGGCGAACACGTGCAGGAGTTCTGTCTTGCCCGCCGCGGACGGGCCTTCGAGCAGCACCATCCGGCCCTTGCCGGCCCGGGACTCTTCCTGGATCAGCCGCAGGCGGTCCAGATGTTCGGCACGTTCGACAAGCATTGCTCCCCCAATGGTGATGACCGTCCACCGGCCGCGGCGCCACTATCGGGGAGGGCACGTCACTGGACGGGAACCGTGCACCCACCGCGGCAACGCGCTGGTCCGGTCCACGGGGGTGCCGTGGACCGGACCGGGTGCCGGGTGCCGGGCGCCGAACAGCCGCCTCCGGCGGGAGTGGGGGAAGTGGGGGGAGGGAAGGGTCAGCTGGTCACCACGGCCGGCAGCAGGGCGAGCAGCTCGGCCGGCTCGTCGAGGGCCGCGTCCGGGAAGACGGCGAGCAGGTCGGCCGAGTCCGACTCTCCCCACAGTGCGGCCACCGCGGTCACCCCGGCGCCGCGGGCGGCGGCGATGTCGGTGACCGCGTCACCGAGCATCAGGGCTTCCTCGGCACGCGCCCCGAGCAGGTCGAGGGCGTGCAGGACGATGTCCGGCGCAGGCTTGGCCCGGGCCACCTCGTCCGAGCCGATGACGTGGTCGAACAGGTGGATGACGTCGAGCTGTGTGAGCAGGTGCCGGGCGCGGTCACCGGCCTTGCCGGTGGCGATCGCGGTCCTGAAGCCGCGCTCGCGCAGCTCCTCCAGGACCTGACGGACGCCGGGGAAGAGGGGTACCCGGCCGGCGAGGCGATAGCTCTCCCGGACGAACGGCCCTTCCATCTCCAGCGGCAGGCCCATGATGTTCATGATGTCGGGAAAATATCGGCCGAGGTGGCGCTCGTACTCCTCGAACGGGGCCTCTCCGTCACCGACGACCTCGGCGTAGGCGATGGTGAAGGCTTCACGCATGACCGGGAAGCTGTCCACGATCACTCCGTCGAGATCGAAGACGATCACGCTCTTGGGGTGTTCGAACGCGGGGGTGCGGGGGGCGGTGGTCAGGGCTGTACCAGTGTTCACGGGGATCTCCCAGAAGACGGTGGGTGCGTGTGGTTGCGAGGACGTCCCTCAGCGGGCGGACGACAGCACCCGCTGCCCCCGGCGCGCCGAGGTGTAGATGCGTTCGATCACGGCGATGGTCCGCCGGGTGTCCTCGACCGCCCTGCCCCGGGCCTCGGGATCGGCGAGCAGGGCGGGCAGTGCGTCGAGCTGGCGGTCGTACTCCGCACCGATCGGTTCCTCGTCGAACGGGATCGGCACGGTCTCTCCCGCCCTCGTCAGGGACAGCTCCGCACCGACCGCGCGGTTGGGGCTGAAGCCGAAGGTGCAGCGGAGGGTGGCGGTTCCCGAACCGCCCTCGACCTTGAGCACCGTGCTGTCCAGCGCCTCGTGCGAGGCCCAGCTGGCGCGCAGCGAGACGGAGACGCCGTCGCCCGTGACCAGGAAGCCGCGCGCGGTGTCCTCCACGTCACCGCCCGACGACGACGGCGGCGCGTCCTCGTGGCGCCAGGAGGCGCCGTGCGAAGCGGCCGCGATGAAGTCACCGGAGACGGAGCCGACGACCTCCTCGTACTCGGCCCGGCCCAGCAGGGGTGAGACCGTGTCCATCAGGTGCCAGCCGAGGTCGACGAGTGCGCCGCCGCCCGACAGCCGGCTCTGGGTGAACCAGCCGCCGGCGTCCGGGACACCCCGGGCGCGGACCCAGGAGACGTCGATGTGCCGGATCGGGCCCAGGCCCCCGGCGGCCTCACGCAGCGCCATCACGTCGGCGCGGTAGCGTGCGGCGCTGCCGGCGAGCAGGACGGCGCCGCCGTCCCGCTCGGCGGCGGCGAGCTCGTCCGCCTCGGCCGAGTTCAGGCATACCGGCTTCTCCAGGAAGACCGGTATGCCCCGGCTCAGCAGCCGGCAGGCGACCTTGCTGTGCAGGTGGTTGGGCACGGCGACGATGGCGAGATCCGCGAGGCCGGGGGTCAGTTCGTCGATGTCGGCGAGGGCGAGCACGCCCGCCCCGGTCTCGGCGGCGATCTCCTGCGCGATGGGGGAGGGGTCCACCACCGCGGTCACCTCGAAAGCCGGGTGGGCCACCAGGCGGGACAGCCAGATCGACCGTCCCGCCCAGCCGAGGCCCACCACGGCCACCCGGACCGGGGAACTCACTGGGCGGCCAGGGTGTCGGAGAGGATGTTCGCGATCTCGTGCATCTGCTCCTCGGTGCCGAGCAGGGTGCGGTGGTGCAGCCAGATGGCGTCCGCGTAGATGGCCTCGGTGTTGGGGCAGCGGGCAGCGATCTGGTCGACCGTCTCGCCGGGGGCGCCGGTCTCCCAGAAGCCGTCCGAGCGGTAGATCGCGCGGAAGGCGGCGAAGGCCGGCAGACCGCGGGCGATCAGCGCGTCGACGAGCGCGTTGCGGCGCTCCGCGGTGAAGCCCGGGAGACGGAACATGGCCATGTAGTGCGGGTTGCGGGTGATGCGCGCGTCGATGTGCTGCGGCACCACGCCCGGAATCTCGGACAGCAGCCGGGAGAGTACGGGCCAGTTGCGCTCACGGGTGTCGATCTGACCGCCGAGGCGGGCGAGCTGGGCACGGAGCACGCTGGCCGAGAACTCGTTCATCCGGAAGTTGGAGCCCGAGGTCTTGTGGTAGTAGTACCGGTCACTGTGCGGGCGTCCGCAGCTGTGGCGCAGGAACGCGGTCTCGAACTGCTCCGCGTCGTTGAAGGTGACGAGGCCGCCCTCGCCCGCGGTCATCAGCTTGCCGTTCTGGAAGCTGAACGCGGCCACGGCGCCCAGCTCGCCGACCTTCTTGCCGTCCCACTCGGCGCCGTGCCCGTGCGCCGCGTCCTGGATCAGCGGGACCCCGCTGTCCGCGGACAGCTTGCCGAGCGCGTCCATGTCCGCGATCTGCCCGGCCATGTGCACCGGCATGATCGCCGCGGTGCGCGGGGTGATCGCGGCCGCGGCGGCGGCCGGGTCGATGTTGTACGTGTGCGGGTCCACGTCCACCGGGACGGCCACGGCACCGAGCCGCTGCGCCGCCTGGGACGAGGAGATGAAGGTGAACGCGGGCACGACGACCTCGGTGCCGGGGCCGACGCCGAGTACCTGGAGGGCGAGCTCCAGGGCGTGGGTGCCGTTCGTCACCGCCAGTGCGTACTCGGAGCCGTGGTAGTCACCGAACTCGCGCTCGAAAGTGGTGACCTCGCTGCCGCCCATACGCCACCACTGACCCTGCTCAAGGGCGCGGATCAGTCCGGTGCGCTCCTCGTCCCCGAATTGGGGCCAAACGGGGAAGTCCGGAGTCTGCCGGGAAAGCTGGCTCATTTTTCTCTACTCCTCTGAGTCAAATGCTGAAGCGGGAATTTACTGGGTCGCGGTGAGGCCGTCATCCCCCTACCCATCCCCCTAAATGGCCCTTGTGAAAAATGCCAAAACCGCCTGTCCGTACAGCCGTTGAAAGAGTGTTATGACTTTCCCCATGAATGTGGCTGCCGTTGTGGAAAAAACCGTCGGAGAGGATTCCCGCGCAATGACCCGAGAGTGGACCGAGGCCCGCCGATGACGTACGAAGACCCCTGGCTCCGGCGTTTCCATCCCGCCCCCGACGCACCCGTGCGGCTGGTCTGCCTCCCGCACGCCGGCGGTTCGGCGAGCTTCTACTTCCCCATGGCCCGGGCGCTCGCGCCCGCGATGGACGTGCTGGCAGTCCAGTACCCCGGCCGCCAGGACCGGCGGCACGAACCGGGCGTCACCCGGCTCACGGAGCTCGCCGACCGGATCGCCGACGCGCTGGCCCCCTGGACCGACCGTCCGCTCGCCCTCTTCGGCCACAGCATGGGCGGCCTGCTCGGCTACGAGATCGCGAGCCGGCTGGAGGACGCGGGCCATGCGCCGGTCGCCCTGTTCGCCTCCGCCCGCCGGGCGCCCTCCCGCCGCCGGGTGGAATCCGTCCACCTGCGCTCGGACGCGGGGGTGATCGACGAACTGAAGCTGCTGGACGGTACCGATTCCGGGCTGCTCCTGGACGATGAACTGCTCCGGATGATCCTGCCGGCGCTGCGCAGTGACTACGAGGCCATCGAGACCTACCGCCACCACCCGCGGCCGCCGCTGAGCACTCCGATCGTGGCCCTCACCGGCGACACCGATCCCCAGGTGACGGCGGACGAGGCGCAGTCCTGGTCCGCGCACAGCTCGGGCGGTTTCGCCCTCCATACCTTCGAGGGCGGCCATTTCTACCTGACCCGGCACCAGGCCGAGGTCCTGGACGTCATCCGCCGGACGGTCGCGAGGGAATCGGCCGCATCCGTGTCCGCCGGCCCCGCATACCGCGCAATGGGCGGCTAGTTCCCGGCGTCTGCATTAATCGGGTGCGCGACATCCGCTGTCCGATGGCTACTTGGGAGTGCCCACATGCAGAGCAGGCGAACCATCCTCCGTGCCGGCGCAGGACTGGCTCTCACGGCGGCGGCCGTGGGCGCCGGCGCGATGCCGGTCTTCGCAGAAGCCACCGCGACCGGGTGGGCCGACCTCGCACTGCGGATCCAGGGCGACATCGTACTGCCCGCCGATCCGGGCTACGACGCAGCCAAGGAGCTGCAGATCGTGGAGTACGACGCGGTGCACCCGCAGGCCATCGCCTTCCCTGAGACTCCTCAGGACGTGCAGGCCATCGTGAACTACGCGCGTGTGAACGGCATATCCGTCCGGGTCCGCAGCGGTGGCCACAACTTCAACGGCTGGTCCACCGGCGAGGGCCTGGTCATCGACACCTCCCGCCTCAACCACGCCACGGTCGGCTCCTCGACCGTCAGGATCGGGCCGGGCCTGCAGTCCATCGACGCACTGCACGCCCTGGCGCCGTACAACAAGCAGATCATCGCGGGCACCTGCCCGACGGTCGCCCCCGGCGGCTTCATCTCCGGCGGCGGCATCGGCTACCAGACGAGAAAGTTCGGCCTGGGCAGCGACCGACTCAAATCCGCCCAGATCGTGCTCGCGGACGGCCGCCTGATCCGGGCCTCGGCGACGCAGTACTCCGACCTGTTCTGGGGCCTGCGGGGCGGCGGCGGCGGCAACTTCGGCGTCGTCACCGAGTTCGAGGTCGCCCCGATCGCCGCGCCCCGCATGGTCTTCTTCAGCACCATGTGGGCCTGGGACAAGGCGGAGCAGATCTTCGCGGCCTGGCAGACCTGGCAGCTGAACGCCTCCGTCAACCTCGGCTCCGCCCTGATCTTCAACCTGCCCGACGCCGCGCCCGGGGCCGTACCGATGGTCATCATCACCGGTGGCTACCACGGTCCCGAGTCCGAGGCCCAGGCCGCCCTCGCGCAGCTGACCTCGCTGATCGGCGCGCAGCCGGTGAGCAACTTCGTCTCCGACCTGCCGTTCCACGAGGCGATGCAGACCGCGTACGGCTGCGGCGACCTCACCCAGGACCAGTGCCACCGCCAGGGCGCCAACCCGGACGCGAACCTGCACCGCACGGCCTGGCAGCGCGACGCGTACCGGATGTTCAACCAGCCCTTCACGCCCACCCAGGTGAGCGGCCTGATCGCCACCCTGGACGGCGACCGGGTGGCCGGTCAGCGCCGAGTTCTGCACTGCATGGCCGTGGGCGGCAACAGCAACTACGTCTCCCCGACGGCGACGGCCTACCCCCACCGCGACGCGAACTTCCTCATCGGCTACGTCGCCCAGCTCGACACGCCGACGCCGACCGCCGAGTCCGCGGCCTCGGCCTTCGTCCAGACCGGTGCGAACGTCCTCAACCCGATCAGCGACGGCGCCTACGTCAACTTCCCCGGCTCCAGCCTGCCGGACTGGGCGACGCAGTACTACGGCGACAACTACCTGCGCCTCAAGAAGGTGAAGAACGCCTACGACCCGAACAACTTCTTCCGGCACCCCCGCAGCATCGGCAGCCTCGGCCAGTAAACGGCCGGACGACGGTTCAGCCACGCGCCGCGACATCATCCAGCTTCACAGAAAAGGGTATGGAAGTGACTTCCACCTCTCCCCAGGCGTCCGCCGGACGGCCTGGGATCGCGATGGCCCTCATCGCGTTCTGCATGCTCATCTTCTCCATCGATTACAACATCGTCTATGTGGCCCTGCCCGAGATCGGCAAGGACCTAGGCTTCACGGCGCAGTCGCTCCAGTGGGTCGTCAGCGCCTACGCGGTCGGCCTCGGCGGCGCGATCCTGTTCGGTGGCCGTGCCGTTGACCGGCTCGGCGCCCGCATGATGCTCGTGGTCGCACTCAGCCTGTACGGCGTCGCGTCGGCGGTCGGCGGCTTCGCCGGCAGCCCGGGCCTGCTCGTGGCGATGCGTGTGGTCCAGGGCCTGGGCGGCGCGCTGCTCTTCCCGGCCACCCTGTCGCTGATCAACAGCTCCTTCGACGAAGGCCCCCAGCGCAACAAGGCCTACGCCCTGTGGGGTTCGGCCGGCGCCTCCGGCTCGATCATCGGCTCGCTCGCCGGCGGTGTGCTCACCGACTACCTGGGCTGGGGCTCGGTGTTCTTCGTGAACATCCCGCTCTGCGTCCTCGCGATCGTCGGCATCTTCACCTGCATCGCCCCGGACGTCCGCTCCGGCGACACCGGCAAGTTCGACATCCCCGGCGCGCTCGTCGCGACCGGCGCCTCGACCCTGCTCGTCTACGGTCTCATCAGCGGTCCCGAGAACGGCTGGACCTCCGTCAGCACGATCACCACCCTCGCCGTCGGTGCCGCGCTCGGCGTCCTGTTCTTCTTCGTCGAGGCCAAGACCAAGGACCCGCTGGCTCCCGCGCACATGTGGAGCTACCGCGCCCTGGTGACCGCGATCCTGGTCGTCTTCGTCTTCCAGGGCGTCATCAACACGCTGAACTACCTCTTCTTCGTGCACCTGCAGAACGTCATCGGCTACTCCCCGCTCCAGGCCGGTCTCGCCTTCCTGCCGATGAGCGCCGTCGCGATGATCGGCTCGGGCAAGCTGCTGCCGTTCGTCGTCCAGAAGTGGGGCGTGCGCTACGCCCTGTTCGGCGGGCTCTCCGGCCTCGGCGTCTCCATGATCGTGCTGGCCTTCACGATGTCGGAGAGCACCAGCTTCTGGCCGCTGGTCCCGGGCGTCCTGCTCTGGGGTCTGTTCGCCGGCATGCTCTACCCGGCGATCTTCATGGCCGCGGGCTCGAACGCCGCCCCGCAGGAGCAGGGTGTCGCCTCGGGCCTGACCCAGACGATCGCCCAGCTGGGCGGCGGCATGGGCATGGCCGCGCTGATCGCCGTCGCGAACGCGGGCCTGGACCTCGGCGAGGGCGCCACGAACGCGGCCGGCGACGTCCTGGACGGCCTGCAGAACTCGGCGCTGGTGGGCGGTCTCGCCGCGATCGCCGGTTCGTTCCTGGCCTTCTTCCTCAAGGCGCAGGCCGCGCCGGCGGAAGCCGCCGAGCCGGTCGCCGAGAAGGCAGCCGACAAGGAGAAGGTCCCCGCGGCCTGATCCGCGTACGTCCCGCAGCGGAGCTCCGCTGACCTGCGATTCGCCCTGCCGGGTCCCCCGGCAGGGCGAACGGAATCAATCGACGAGTGAAGGACGCCGAACATGTACAACGTCGAGGCCTACCTGGCGCACCTCGGCCACACCGGGTCGCTTGAGCCCACCGTGGAAACCCTCCGTAGCCTGCACAGCGCGCACCTGCGCACGGTCCCGTTCGACAACTCCGTGAACGCCGAACGTGGCGACTACATCTGGGACTACGTCGAGATCGACGTGGACCAGGCCTTCGACGACATCGTCATCGGCGGCGCCGGCGGTACCTGCTTCGAGCTCAGCGGCCTGTTCCGCAAGCTCCTCACCGACCTGGGCTACGACGTCGACATCCTGGCGGCCGGCGTGCGGGGCCCGGACGGCGGGTTCGGACCGGACCTGGAGCACCTCTTCATCGGCGTGCGGATCGACGGCGAGGTCTGGCTGGCCGACACCGGTTTCGCCGGCCCGTCGTTCATCGACCCGGTCAAGGTCAGCCCCGAGGTGCAGGAGCAGTACGGCTGCGCCTACCGGGTCGTCGAGGAGAACGGCTACCAGGTCCTCCAGCGCAAGACCCGCGAGACGGACTGGCATCACGTCTACCGCTTCAAGCCGACCGCCCGCAGCCTCTCGGAGTGGGACCGCGACCCCTCCCAGCCGGTACCGGTGAGCCCCGAGTGGAACTGGGCGGGCGAGCTGGTCTCCAACCGCACCGTCATCCGCGCCCGCGCTGTGGAGAACGGCTCGGTCATGCTGGTCGGCCGCCGCTGCCTGACCGTCGAGGACGGCCACGAGAAGTTCCGCGTCCTGGTGAAGGCCGAGGACTTCGACGCCGTCGTACGCACCATCCTGCGCCAGGCCGCCTGACGGCCGCACCTGGCGGGCGGGGGGCAACGAAAGGAGCGGGGCATACCGGCCAGATCCTGGCCGATGTGCCCCGCTCCTTTCGTTGTCGGCTAGGCCGTGCGGCGGCGAGCGGTCATGCGCCGGTCGAAGCCGGGGTGGAAGGTACGCAGCAGGCCGGAGGTCTCGGCGAAGGCGAGCTGTCCCGGGGCGAAACTGGTCCCGAAGAACGAGTAGGTGATCCGCGACCCGAGCACGGGGAAGAAGACGCGCGAGGCGCAGCCCTCCGCGCCCATCGCGATGACGATGAGCGGGACGTCATCTCCCGCCGCCAGGAGCAGCGCGGCGAGCCGCTTCACGTCGTCGGCGGACGTCGCCATCGTGGACAGCTTGACGATGTCGGCGCCGGCCTCCTTCGCGTCGGCGATGACCGCTTCGAGCTCCTCGGAACTCGGAGTGAGATCGAAGTTGTGGTACGAGATGAGCGCCACGGTGTCGTGCTCATGGGCCGCGGCGACGACCTCGGCCAGGATCTCCCGGGACGACAGCTCGATGTCCACGGCGTGGACGTGCGGGGCGATCGCGCGGAAGAGCGCGAGGCGCTCCTGCTCGGTGCCCTTCCAGTCGCCGCCCTCGTACGCGGAGCGCACCGTGGCCAGCACGGGCATGGACGCGAACGCGCGCACCTGGGCGAGGACGTGGTCCTGGTCGGTGCGCGAGAATCCGTCGATGCGAAGCTCGGCGATGTCGACCCCGGCGTCCTTCGCCTCCTGGGCGAGCCGCTCGTTGTCGCTGTCGCCGAAGCTGACGGCGACCAGGGGAACGTCACCGTCCAGCAGGGTCCGCAGCATGTTTTTTGATATCACAGCCATTTTGATATCACAGCCATTTCGTTGTCACAGCCAATCGTTGTCACAGCCAATCGTTGTCACAGCCATTTCGATTCCTGAAGCGCTGTCGGGCGGCCGGCCCGCTCCGAGGCGTCCCGGGCTAGCAGGACGGCTCCGTCGAGGGACGAGAGTCCGCCGAGGCGCGCGGACGCGATCCGGGGCTGCGGCACTCCCGCGCGGGTGAGCCGACGGGCGTGCTGCTCGACGAGGTCCACGAAGCCGGGCAGACCGCCCGCGAAGCCGCCACCGATCACGGTGACCTCCTGGTGGAAGAGCTCTCCGGCGCCGACCACGGCCGCCGCCAGGACGGCGCAGCCCTCGTCGATCGCGGCCACGCCCCAGGGGATGCCCGCGGCCCAGGCCTCCTGGAGCTCGGTGAACTCCACCGCCGAGCCGCGTAGCCCCTCCGCCCTGCGCAGGATCGCGGGGCCGGAGGCAGCCGCCTGGACACAGCCGCGGCGGCCGCAGTCGCACACGGCTCCGGTGCGGTCGACCACGAGGTGGCCGAGCTCGCAGGAGCCGCGGGCGGGCCCGGGGCAGAGCCGGCCGCCGAGGACCACCCCGCCGCCGATCCCGGTGCCGACCCCCAGGTAGACGATGTCGTCGCAGCCAATGGCACGGGCCTCGGCCAGGGCGGCCAGATCTCCGTCGTCAGCGCAGCTGATGACGGTGCCGGGCAGCATCCGCCGCAGTTCGGCCCGCAGGTCCAGTCCCGTCCAGCCGGGCCGGTTCGGCCACGTCAGCACGGTCCCCGAGGGGTCCAGGGTGGCGGGCATGGCGATGCCGGCCGCCGTGATCGGAGCGGCCGAACTCTGCCGGACGCGGTCAAGGCAGGCGGCGAGGGCCGTCATGTCCTCCCGTACGTCGGCGCCCACGGCCCACCGGAACGAGGTCTCGTACGGCGTCGCCGCGTCGCCTTCTCCGCTTTCCACCCGCAGGGCGACCTTGGTGCCGCCCACGTCCATTCCGAGGTGTCGCGTCATTCCGCGAGATTTACCCAGGTCCGGCAATGCTCCGGTCATTCTCCAGCCATCACCTGGGAATCCGAATGCGAACGCCCTATCCTCCCCCTAATTCATCCCTGTTTTTCCGTCCGGCCGGGATTCTTTTCCCCGATCACCGGATGATGCGATGTGTGCGCACTACTCTCGGCGGATCCACGCATACTCGACCTCTCCATCCGCGAGGTGATCTGAAGTGAGTCGTGACTGGCTCTTCGTTCGCATACCGAATCCGCTGAGAAACAACCAGAACGAGGACCACTCGTCGCGGGTCCTCTCGACCGCGGTGGCCGATCTCGCCGGCCATCTGCGCCTTGCCGACCCCGAGGGCAACTGGCAGTTCCGGCGGCCCGACCGGAGCGCCGGATCGAACCTGGGACTGTGGTTCCACTCCACCCACGAGGTCCTGGAGGAGCTGGAGCGGCGGCTGCGGGCCCACACCGCTGCCCACAACTGGCCGGTCATCACCGACCGGTACGACCCGCCGACCGCCAAGTACCGGACCAGCCAGACCATCCGGCTGGCCGACCGGCTCGCCACGGAGTCCAGCGAGTTCGCCCTGCGCCTGCTCCAGGACGGCGGCCCGCGTCCGGAGGAGCGGCTGCCGCTGGCGACCCTGCACCTGTGGCATCTGTGCGCACTGATGGCGCCGGCCGACCGGGCCGCGTTCCTGTTCCACTTCTGGCAGTTCGGGACCGATGACCTCGGTCCGGCGGGCCGGGTCCAGCTGGCGGCCGAGGCCGACGGATACGCCGCCACCCTCCTCAGCAGCCCGCCGGAGGTGGACGGGCAGGTGTGGGAGCGGTACGTACCCGCCGTGCGCTCCGTCATCGGGGGCCGGCAGGACACCGGCGTACCCGTCAACTACCTGCTGTACGACCACGCCCAGCTCACCCACGACCGGCTCGGCATCCCGACGGCGACCGCCGCGCTGGGTGCCCGGGCGCTGCGCGGCGTGCTGGCGGCAGGGGCCACCCTCCCCGCCTTCACGGCCGAGGCCAGGACGCTCGTCCTCCAGTCGGTCTGACCGCACTGGCCATGGGAACTGACCATCGGAACTGACCATCGGAAAGGGAATCACCGTGACAGCCACGGACACGCGGGTCCACAGCGGGATCCACAGACGGATCGACGTGGAACTCGGCGAACGCGCGTACCCGGTGCACATCGGTTCCGGCGTCCGGCACCTGCTCGCCGAGAAGATAGCCGGGATCGGGGCGCGGCGGGTGGCCGTGGTCTCGGCCAGACCGCGTGACACCCTCCCGGAGACGGGAGTGCCCACCCTTTACCTGGAGGCGCGCGACGGCGAGGAGGACAAGAACCTCGCCACCGTGGACCGGATGTGCCGGCACTTCGCCGAGTTCGGCCTGAGCCGGGCGGACGCCATCGTGTCCGTGGGAGGCGGCACGACCACGGACTCGGTGGGGCTCGCCGCCGCGCTCTACCACCGGGGCCTGCCGGTGATCCACCTGCCCACGACCCTGCTGGCGCAGGTGGACGCGAGCGTCGGCGGGAAGACGGCCGTCAATCTGCCCCAGGGCAAGAACCTGGTCGGACAGTACTGGCAGCCCTCGGCGGTGCTCTGCGACACCGACTACCTGGAAACCCTTCCGCAGCGGGAGTGGACCAATGGGTACGGCGAGCTGGCCCGGGCCAACTTCATCGGCGCCGGCGACCTGCGCGGGCTGCCCCTGGAAGAGCAGATCGCGGCGAGCGTGGCCCGCAAGGCCGAGATCGTCGCGGCGGACGAGCGCGACACCGGGTTGCGCCACCTGCTCAACTACGGCCACACCCTCGGGCACGCGCTGGAGCGGGCCACCGACTTCGCGCTGCGCCACGGTGAGGGAGTGGCCATCGGAACGGTGTTCGCGGGGCGGCTGGCCGGGGCGCTGGGCCGGATCTCCGCGGAGCGCGTCGCCGAGCACCTGGACGTCGTCCAGTCGTACGGGCTGCCGTACCTGCTTCCCGCGGGGATGGTGACACGGGAACTGGTCGCGCTGATGCGGCTCGACAAGAAGGCGACGGACGGTCTGGCCTTCGTCCTGGACGGACCGCGCGGGGCCGAACTGGTCCCCGGTGTACCGGAGTCGATGGTCACCGAGGTGCTGGATGGCATGCCGGGCGAGCGTTGACGGACTACGGTCCGGCGCCGCGCTCCCGCCCCGGGAACACGCCGGGACGGGATCGGGAGGAAGCGAGCGGAGTATCACCGCAGTTGACCGAAATGAGGAGTGACCCGTGAACCATGAACCGGACCTGCCGGACCTGCCCCGGCTGCTGCGGGAGCTGTCCGCCGTCGAGCCGGGGGCCGGGCGTCGGGCGGGTGAGGGCGGCCCGGGGCCGGACGACGCGGCGGAGCCACTCGACGGGCCCGGGTTCGAGGTCGAGACCCGGTCGGTGGCCGGTATGCACACCGTGGTCGCCATCACCGCCGAGGACCGGCCGCCCAGCGAGGCGGAGCGGGTACTGCTGCGGTCGGTCGTGCGAGCCCTGCTCGATCTGGCCGGCTACGAGTCGGGCAGCGCGCGTACCCGGGTGGTCCTGACCAAGCACGGCTACCGGATCACTGCCTGCCGTACGGCCCCTGTCGTTTGAGGGCTTGAAGTAGACCCCCATTGGCCAGTGGACGCATGTTAGCCATGCTCGTTCCCTCGATACCGTCAGGTCGGTATTGAAGGGGGAACCGTTCGGGAACGGCCGCGGACAGCATCGGTGATGTCAAGACGACGGCGACGTACCAAGGGGCGGGAACATGCGCGGCAAGCCGATTGCACTGGGTGGGATCTTCGTGATGGCACTGGCTCTGGTCCTGGGCGCGACGGTCGGAACGGACAACGGCGCTGCGGACCTGACCTACGGTCACCACGTGCTGGCGGACTCGAAGGGTCCGGCGATCATCGCCCCCTGAACCGTCCCGGCGGTCCCGGCTCCGCACGCAGCATCCGCCCCGTACCGGCATCCGGTACGGGGCGTTGCGCTCAGCGGACGCGGCGGTGGGCGGGCAGGTCCATGTCATCGAACAGCTCGACCGCGGCGGCACGGTACCGGGCCGCCGCTTCCGCGTCACCCAGGCCCTGTGCGGCCTCGGCCATCCCGTACAGGGCATGGGCCTCTTCGGCGCGGTAGTTGATCGCCGAGGCGATCCGGTGCGCGTTCGCGTGCAGCTCCATGGCCTCCCCGTACGCGCGCCTGCGCCGCTGGAGGGCGCCGAGGATGTTCTCGATCTTCGACTGCCGGATCGGTACGGCAGTCGAGCGAACCAGCTCCAGGGCCTGCTCGGCGTCCCGCGCGGACCGCTCCTCCTGGCCGAGCCGGTACGTGACGTCGGCGGACAGGGCCATCAGCAGGGCGAGTTCCTCCGCACCGGCCGCGGGGTCGTACAGCTCGCGGGCCTGGGTCAGCAGCCGCAGGGCGAGTTCTCCCTCGCCCAGACCCGCGTGGGCGAAGGCCAGATCGACCAGGGCCCCCGACTCGTGGTGACGGTTGCCGACCTCGCGGTTGAGCGCGAGCGCCCTGCGCCCCGCCTCGGCGGCCTCCGGATAGCGGCCCCACTCCGTGAACAGGGTGCTCAGAACGCTCTGGCTCTCGGCCTCCTGCCGCGTCGCTCCCAGCTCCCGTTCGAGGGCGATCGCCCTCTCCAGGCGGACCACGGCTTCGGGCAGCCGCCCCAGCATGAGCTTGAGCAGGCCCAGCGTGCCCTCACTGTGGGCCTCGGTGTGCCGGTCGCCGCGGCGGACCGCGAGTTCCAGGCCCTCTTCGGCGACCTCGATGCCCTCGGCGAAACTGCCGAGCTTCGTGCACGCGATCCCCAGGTTGGACAGCGCCACCCCCAGCAGGACCGGGTCACCCAGGCGCCGGGCGGCGCCGACGGAAACCCGCCCCACCGCCCTGAAGTCCGCGAAACGTCCGCTTTCGTACAGCGCGAAGACGAGATTCCGGGTCAGGTGGACGACGTGCCGGTCGAGCCCCATCCTGTCGGCCAGGGAGACGGCCGCCAGGAGGCCGGTGTGTTCGCGGGTGAACCACCCGCGGGCGAGCCGGGCCTCGTCGAGCGGCGGCAGTTCGGCCGGTGAAGGCACTAACCCGGTGTCGTGCTGGCGTCGGCCGGGGAACAGCACCGCGCACGCCGCGGCGGTCGCCAGCAGGTAGTAGTCGAGCAGCCGCTCGCAGGCCGCCGCGTCGATGATTGCCGTGACGGGGTTGCCCAGGCTGTGCGCGAAGCTCCGTACCAGGTCGTGGAAACCGTACAGGCCGATTTCGGGCTGCTGGAGCAGGTGCATGTCCAGCAGGAATTCCAGGATGTCCTCGGCCTCCCTGGTGTCCGTCCCGATCAGGGCCGCCGCCGAGTGGATGTCGAGAGCGGTGCCGGGATGCAACGCCAGGATCCGGAACGCGCCGCGGTGGTCCTCTTCCAGCACCTGGTACGAGAGGCGCAGCGTCGCCGCCACGCTCCGCTCACCCGCGCTCAGCTCGTCGAGCCGGCGGGTCTCGTCCTGGAGGCGGGCGACCAGATACCGCACGGTCCAGCGCGGCCGGTTGCGCAGCCGGGCGGTGGCGATGCGCAGCGCGAGCGGCAGATGGCCGCACAGCTGGGCCAGCTCGGCCGCCGCCTCGGGCTCTGCCGCCACCCGCTGCTCGCCGAGGGTCTCCGCCACCAGCCGTGCGCTGTCCCCGGGCGGCATCACACCGATGGAGATCCAGTCGGCCCCGTCCAGGTCCAGCAGCCGGGCCCGGCTCGTGATCAGCACGAGGCAGCCGGGGGACGCCGGCAGCAAGGGTGTGATCTCCGCGGGCTCGACGGCGTTGTCGAGGAGCAGCAGCAGCCGCTTGTTGGCGAGCGTCGCCCGCCACAGCGCGCTACGGCCCTCGACGCCGTCGGGGATCCGGTCGCCGGGTATGCCCAGCGCCCGGAGCAGGCTGTCGAGCGCCGTGCCCGCCGTCACGGGCTCCTCGCCCGAGGTGAACCCGCGCAGGTCGATGTGGAGTTGCCCGTCCGGATACTCGGCGGCCAGTCGGTGCGCGGCCTGTACAGCGAGGGCGGTCTTGCCGCTGCCGCCCATGCCGTCGATCGCCACGATCCGGGTGCGCTGCCCGGTCGCCTCGGCCGTGCAGGCGAGCAGCTCGGCGAGCTCCTTGTCGCGGCCGGTGAAGTCCGCGAGGTCGTACGGCAGGGTGCAGGGGGCCTCGGCCGGTACGGGGGCCGGGGGATATGAGGCCGGCGCCGGTGCTGCCGGGGCGGGGGCTGGGGCGTGGGCGGCTGAGGCAGGGGCGGCCGGCTCAGGACCGGCCAGCTCGGGGCTCTCCTGCAGGATGGCCGCGTACATCTTGGTCAGCTGGGGACCCGGATCGATGCCGAGCTCCTCGACGAGCAGCTCACGGACCTTCCCGTACTCCTCCAGGGCCTCGGCCTGCCGTCCCGAGCGGTACAGCGCGAGCATCAGCTGGCAGCGCAGCGTCTCCCGCAGCGGGTACTGGGAGACCAGTTCGCGCAGGTCGACGACCAGTTCGGCGCTCTCGCCCAGGCCGAGGCGGAGCTCGCACAACTGCTCGGCGGCCGCCAGGCGGCGCTCCTCCAGTGCTGCTGCCGCGGCCTCTATCACCGAACCGCCCGTGCCGCCCAGGACCGGCCCGCGCCACAGGGCGAGGGCGGAGCGCAGCAGCTCCGCGGCTTCGGCCGGGCTGCCCTCCACGGTGGCGGCCTTGGCCTCGCGGACCCGGATGCCGAAATCGGTCAGGTCCAGCTGGCTGTCCGAGACGGCCGTGCGGTAGCCGGGCCCATCGGTGACGATCACCCCGGCGCCGTCCGGAATGCGACGGCGCAGATCGGCCACGGCCTTGCGCACCTGGTGCGTGGCGGTGGCTGGCGGGTCTTCGTCCCAGGCGGCCTCCACGAGCCGCGATACGGGCAGTACTTTTCCGGGTTCCAGCAGCAATGTGACCAGGATCCGTTCCTGGATGGCCCCCCCGAGCCGGAGTCTCGTTCCGTCGGCCCAACCCTCCAGCGGACCGAGGATATTGAACCGCGGATGATTTCCGATGCTTTCGCCCATTGCACCCCTAACTCCCGGCACGTACGGCGCCCCCACGCAAAACCCCAGGTCTAGGCCTTGCCCAGAACGATCATAGGCCGTTCCCGTGCGGGGTGGTACTGACACGGGACGGGATCGGGAAGGGCGCGCGACACGGTGCAGGGGTACGTGAACTTCCCTCGGCACAGCAAGGAGGACAGCGTGGGCAGACCGGAGAAGCCCCTCGCCCCGGATGCCGGACCGGCCACCGCCTTCGCCCGCGAGCTGCGCCGGCTCCGGGCCGCCGCGGGCAGTCCCAGCTATCGCGAGATGGCCAGAAGCGCACTGTTCTCCTCGACCGTCCTGTCCGACGCGGCGGCCGGATATCGCCTACCGACGCTTCAGGTCGCCCTCGCCTTCGTGGAGACGTGCGGAGGCGACCGCTCCATCTGGGAGCGCCGCTGGCGCGAGGCGGCCCGCGCCGCCGGCGGCGAGTCCCAGCCGTCCCAGGCCGGTCCGGCTGCCAAGGCGGCGGCACAGCGGCAGGAGACCGAGCTGCACGCGGCCGCCCTGCGGGCACTGCTGCCGGCGCCCGCTCAACTTCCCCGGGAAATGCGCACGCTGACCGGCCGGACCCGACAGCTCCAGCAGGCCAGGGCGCTCACCCAGCCCGGCTGCCCGGACACGGCGGCACCGCTGGTGATCAGCGGACAGCTGGGCGTGGGCAAGTCCGCCTTCGCGCTGCGCCTCGCCCACGAGCTGGCCGCCGGCCTGCCGGACGGGCAGCTGTACGCGGACCTGGGCCGGGCCGAGGAGGAGGGGCGGGACGCCTCGGACATCGCGGCCGGCTTCCTCGGCGCGCTCGGCATTCCGGCGGACCGGATCCCGCAGGACGCCGGTCAGCGGCTCGGCCTCTACCGCTCGGTGCTGGCCCGGCGGAGGGTGCTGATCCTGCTGGACGACGTGCGCCACGAGCACCAGGTACGGCAACTGATCGACATCGGACCCGAGAGCCGGATCGTCATCACCAGCCGCTCCCGGCTGCTCGGCCTGGACGGGACCCGTGGCCTGCGGCTCGGGGTGCTCGACCGGGACGAGTCGGTGGAGCTGCTGGCCGGACTGATCGGCGGCGACCGGACCGGGGCCGCGGCCCGCGCTGTGCTGCGCCTCGCGGAGGCCTGCGGAGATCTGCCGCTCGCGCTCAATCTGGCCGGCCGGCGGATCGCCGCCCGCCCCGAATGGCTGCTCGACGAGGCCGTGACGGAGCTGACCGAGCCCGGCGGTTTCCTGGGACGGCTCCGGGCTGGTGACGAGAGCGTGTACCAGCGGATCGAGACGGCCTATCGGGGGCTGGGGCCGTGGGCCCGGCTGGTGCTGCGGCAATTCGCGGGCTCGGCAGCCCGGCTGTCCGCGGACACCGGCGTGCACGAGGTCGTGGACAGCTTGGCCCGGTCCTTGGAGCGGCCCGTGGCGCCGGTCGAGGAGCTGCTCGACGAACTGGTGGAGACCGGCCTGCTGGAGCGCTCCCAGCTGGCCGGGCAGTACGGCATGCTGGCGCTGGTCCGGGAATTCGCGCTGGCCCTGGCCGATCCGACGAGGCCGAGCACGAGCGGGGGCACGGGTGAGGGCACGAGCGGGGGCGCGGGGAGCTGCGCGTACGCGGGAGGCCGTCGGGCTATGGCCGGTCGAGGGCCGAGAGCCCGGTCGGTGACGGGGCCGCGTCCGTGAGTCGGTCCGCCAGTGAGCGGGCGATGAGCGGCGCGTACGTCAACGAGGTGCTGCCGCAGACCGCGTAGGCGTATCCGGCACCGCCCAGCGCCGCCGGCCCCGGTCCGCCGGGCTCGGCGAACGACAGGGTGATGTGATGCTCGGCCCTGGTGATCCAGTCCGGCCCGAAGCCGGGCAGCAGATCTCCGAACCCGCTCTCCAGGCGGCGCTGCCGGCCCGCCTCGGCCGCGACGCCGGTGAGCTCACCGGCCGGGTGGCGGGGCGTCGTGGAGCCCAGCGTGAGCGCGCCGCCGGCCACCGGCGGGACGAGCCAGGCACCGCCGGTGGCGCCCAGGCCCGCCACGGGCGGGGTGCTCGCCCACGCGGCGGCCTGGCGGCGCGGGACCCGGCAGTGCAGCAGGGACGTGCGGTGCAAGGTCAACTGCTCGGTGATGACCGGCGGCAACAGCCCCCTGGACCGGGCCCCGGCCGCGACCAGGGCCACGTCGCCGCGCAGCACGTCACCGTTGACCAGCCGTACGGCACCGCTCTCGCCGTCCACCGACGCCACCGGCCGGTACGGGTGCAGTTCGACGCCGGGCTGCCAGCGCAGCCAGCCGACGGCGGCGGCGAGCACCCGGTCCGTGAGCAGCACCCCGGCTCCCTCCTCCAGCACCGCACCGCGTCCTCCGCCCAGGTTCAGGTGGGGGTACCGGCCGGCGAGCCCGTCGGCCGTGAGGGCCCGGGCCCGGCCGCCGGCCTCGGCGAGCAGGGCCGCGCCCTCGGTTGCCGCCGGGGGAGGCATGAGGCTCAGGGCGCCGACCCGCTCGTAGAGACGAGCGCTGAACAGCTCTTCGAGCTCGCCCCACCGGTGCTGCGCGCGCAGCCCGGCAGCGGTACCCGCGAAATCCGCCGGGTTGAGGGCCGCCATGATGCGGTGCTGCCCGAAGGCTGTGGCCGGGCGGGCCGGAAGGGGACCGCGGTCGACGACGGCCACCTGGTGCCCCGAGAGCACGCACTCCACGGCGGTGATCAGCGCGACCACTCCACCACCCACCACGGTCACCCGCATGGCACACCCCATTGCTGTACGTCCGGACGGTCCTCATTGGACGGGACGCACGGGTTGTCCGGAAGCCCGGACGGGGGCCGGACAATCAACCGGGGATCAGGCGCACCGAGCCCTCCGTGTCGGTGGTCCCCTGTACCAGCTCCTGCCACAGGCCGAGGCCGGCGGCGATGATCACCTGCCGGGGCGCTGGAGCAGCTCCGGACTCCAATCCCCGTCCACGTGGTCCAGGAGGCGCTGCCGGTACTCGTCGAGCCGGCCTTCGTCTCCGGCGCCCTGCTGCTGGTCCGGTGGCCGCTCGTGTTCCGCCAGGTCGGTCACTGCACCGCTGGCACCGGCCTCCCCGCGGACGTCTTCCTCGGCCGCTGGCTGCTGATCAGCGCCGGCCTGTTCGCCGCCTCGACCGCGGTCCTTCTCGTACGGATGTGGCGCGGATCGCGGGCTGCGCGGCGGGCCCGGCGCGCTCAGGAAGCGGCGGCTCGCAAGGCCACGAAGTGACGGCCTTCGGCGGCCGACCAGCGCTCGACGGCGTGCCATCCCGATGCCTGGGCATGCCGGTCCAGTGCCGCTGTCCCGACGGCCGCCCAGGCGAAGGTGGCACTCACCGGCCGCTGCCCCTGGTGGATCCGTACGCGGCGCCGCTCGTCCACATCGCCGGCAGCGGTCTCCACCAGGAGCAACCCCCTGCCCTGCACCAGATCCCTGATCCGGCGCAGGAGCCTGCGAGGGTCGCCGCCGATGCCGATGTTCCCGTCGATGAGCAGGGCGGTACCCCATCCGCCCTCGTCGGGAAGAGGGTCGAAGACCGAACGGCGCAGCGCGACACCGCCACGGCCCACCGTCGTGCGGACGGCCGAGGGGCACACATCGATCCCCAGCGCCGAGTACCCGCGCCGGGACAGTGCCTCCACCATCCGGCCCGCGCCGCAGCCGATGTCCAGTACGCGGCCCCTGCAGCGCCGCAGCACCGCCCGGTCGGCGGCGTCGGCCCGGGCACACCACCGGCTCACGTCCAGGGGAAGGCGCCAGCCGTCAGCGCCACGCAGCGAGAGATCGCCTCGTCGTGCGTGGATCGCCCCCGCGTACGCGCCGCTGTTCCAGTCCTCGGTCTCCTGGGCGGTCACCCTTCATGCCTTGCCGCGCAGAGGCGTCCGGCACGGTACCGTCCTCCGATTCCACCCGAACAGACCACGCCAACAGCCGGAAATGGCACGGCGGATGGCGTGGTCTGTTCGGGCGGGTGCCGGTGATGCGGTCGCGTGACACCGCCCGGATGCCGAACCGCGGAAGCGGCGGCGGCGTCCGGGTCGGTGACGGATACGCGTGTGAGGCGGCCTTGAGGGCGGCCGCGCCGAAGGAGACGTCGAAGCGGTCGCACCAGATGGTGACGTGAGGGCCGTCCTCAGCTCTCCAGCAGGGCCTTGAGCGCCGCGAGGTCCTTTATTGCGTCTGGCCGTGGTCGGCGTCGGGTCACCACTGGCTGATGAGCGCAGTGTCCGGTTCGTGCTGTCGCCAGGCTTCGGTGAGGCGGACGAGGCGGGCGGGGGCGGCGATGCCGCGCACGGCTGCGATCTTGTCTTCGGTGACGTCGAACGTCACGGCGCCCATGACCTGGTCGCCGAGGACGAAGAGGACGGCGGGGGCGCCGTTGACGACCGCGTAGTGGATGGCGGGCGCGCCGCCGGCGAGCCGCCGCTTCGCGGGCGTGGGCTTGAAGCCGCCCCTCATGACCGCGGCGACGCGCTGCGGAGTGTCGTACCGCAGCAGCTTCTCGGCCAGGCCGGCGCCGTCGGAGATCGCGATCACGTCGTCGGTGAGCAGCGCCACCAGCCGTTCGGTGCGGCCCGAGGTGGCAGCGGTCAGGAATTCCTCGACGATCCTGCGGGCGGACGCGGGGTCGACTTCGCGGCCGCCTCGGCGGCGCGTGGCGGTGATGCGGGTCCGGGCGCGGTGGAGGTGCTGCTGGCTCGCGGACTCGGTGATGCCGAGGATCTCGGCGATCTCGGCGTGGCCGTATGAGAACGCTTCGCGCAGTATGTAGACGGCCCGCTCGATGGGTGACAGGCGCTCCATGAGGGTCAGCATGGCCAGGGAGACCGATTCGCGCTGCTCGAAGGTGTCGGCCGGGCCGAGCATCGGGTCGCCGTCGAGGAGCAGTTCGGGGAACCAGGCACCGGCGGTGCGTTCGCGGCGGGCCTGTGCCGAGCGGAGCCGGTCGAGGCACAGGTTGGTGACGACCTTGGTCAGCCACGCTTCCGGCACCTTGATCTGCTGCCGGTCGGCGGCCTGCCAGTGCAAGAACGCGTCCTGCACGGCGTCTTGGGCGTCGGCGGCGGAGCCCAGCATGCGGTACGCCAGCGAGGCCAGCCGGTTCCGGCTGGCCTCGAACCGACTGGTGTCGAAGCGATCCACGGCAATGCTGTCCATGCGGGCCACCCTAGGCGGCTACGCGACCGCCTTCTCGGCGGAGGCGTCCGGCGCGTACGGGACCGCGTTCTCGGTGGACGCGTCCGGTGCGGCGGCCAGGTGGCGCTGGCGCTTGGGCAGGCAGAAGGTCGGGTGCGAGTTGGTCCACAGCGACATCTTGAGGATGCCCGCCTTGATCCGCGCGGCCTTCCGGCCGCCCATGTACTTCGGCTTTGCCCGCGCTTCGTGGTCGACCATCTGCAGGATCCCGTCCTGCCGCCCGAGGCTGATGTGGTTGCCCGGGTAGTCCAGCTTGACGTGTCCGATCCTGCTGGCGGTCAGGCGTCCCACGATGGCCTTCATGGCCTGCATGCCGGTGTAGCCGGCCGTAGCGCAGGACATCGGCAGCGGTCGGCCGTTGTCGCCGATGGCGTAGACGCTGTCGCCGGCTGCGTAGACGTTGGGGTGCGAGAGCGACCGCATGGTTCGGTCGACGACGATCCGACCGTTCTCGGTGACCTCCAGCCCGGCGGCGGCGGCGATGGGGTTGGCCGCGAACCCGGCGGTCCACACGGTTGCGTCGGACGCCAGGGTGGTGCCGTCGGCGCACAGCACCCGCGGCGCTTCGACGGCTTCGACGCTGGTGTGCTCCAGGACGGTGATGCCCAGCCGGTCGCAGGCCTGGCGCAGGTGGCCGCGGGCTCCGGTGGAGAGCTGGGCGCCGAGCTCTCCGCGGGCGACCAGGGCCACCGACAGGCCGGGCCGGGATTCGGCGATCTCGGTGGCGGTCTCGATGCCGGTCAGCCCGTCGCCGACGACCACCACGTTCCCGCCTTCCCGCAGGCCGTCCAGGCGCTCGCGCAGGCGCAGCGCCGAGGGCCGGGCGGCGACGTCGAAGGCGTGCTCGGCCACGCCGGGGACACCGCGGTCGTCACCGTGGCTGCCGAGCGCGTAGAGAAGGGTGTCGTAGCCGAGTTCCCCATCGCCGTCGGTGTCGGCGTCGGCCACGGCGACGACCTGGCGCTCGGGGTCGACGGCGGTGACGCGGGCCAGGTGCAGACGTATCCCCGTGCCCGCGAAGATGTCGGCGAGCTTCTGGGTTTCGATCTCCTGGCCGGCCGCGACCTGGTGCAGCCGCATCCGCTCGACGAAGTCCGGCACGGCGTTGACCACGGTGATCTCGGTGTCCGCCGGGGACAGCCGACGGGCCAGGTTCCCGGCCACGTAGGCCCCGGCATAGCCGGCACCGAGGACGACGATGCGGTGCTTCATGAGCTGCTCCTGTCGGTTCGCTGGGCTCTCGGTGACTTGAGCGGAACAGCGCCCCGATTCCTGACAGGAACCGCATGTGACGTGGGTCACGGAATGGCAGGAACTTGGCCGTGCCCAACTGGAAGGTCCACACCACCGGTTGGCGGCACCGGACCACCGCCTTGAGGCCCGCTCCTCAGCTTCCGCCGGTGAGTTCGCCGCTGAGCGTCCCGTGCAGGCGGGCGCTGGGTCCGTTCAGGCCGGTGATCTCGACGCTCTTGCCGCGCTGGGCGTACCGGTGCTCGATGGCGTCGAGGGCGGCGACGGAGGAGGCGTCCCAGATGTGGGCGGCGGAGAGGTCGATGACCACCTTGTCCGGGTCGCCGGCGTAGTCGAACTGCTCGACCAGGTCGTTGGAGGAGGCGAAGAACAGCTCGCCGGTCACGCAGTAGACGACCTGGCCGCCGTCCGGATCGAGGACGGAGGTGACGTTCGCCAGATGCGCGACCCGCTTCGCGAAGATGACCATCGCGGTGACGGAGCCCACGACGACGCCCACGGCCAGGTTGTGGCTGACGACCACGCACACGACGGTGACGACCATGACGGCGATCTCGCCGGCCGGCATCCGCCTCAGCGTCTTCGGCGCGATGGAGTGCCAGTCGAAGGTCGCGAAGCAGACCATGACCATGACGGCGACGAGGGCCGCCATCGGAATGTCGGAGACCACCGGCCCGAAGGCGATGCACAGCACCATCAGGAAGACGCCGGCGAGGAAGGTAGACAGCCGGGTGCGGGCGCCGGACACCTTCACGTTGATCATCGTCTGGCCGATCATCGCGCAGCCGCCCATGCCGCCGAAGAACCCCGTAACGATGTTCGCGATGCCCTGCCCTATGGACTCCCGCGTCTTCGAGGACCGCGTGTCGGTGATCTCGTCGACCAGCTTCGCCGTCATCAGCGACTCCATCAGCCCGACGAGCGCCATGGCCAGCGCGTACGGCGCGATGAGGGTCAGCGTGTCCAGGGTGAGCGGCACGTCCGGCAGGCCCGGCACCGGCAGCGCGGACGGCAGCGCGCCCTTGTCGCCGACGGTCGGGACCGCGATGCCCGCGGCCACGGTGATCACGGTGAGGATGACGATCGACACCAGCGGGGCCGGGACCGCCTTCGTGACCTTCGGGAAGAACACCATCAGCGCCAGCCCGGCCGACAGCAGCGGGAAGACGGCCCAGGGCACGCCCAGCAGCTCGGGGACCTGGGCCATGAAGACCAGGATGGCCAGCGAGTTGACGAAGCCGACCATCACCGAGCGCGGGATGAACCGCATCAGCTTCGCCACGCCGAGCGCGCCGAGCACGATCTGGAAGACGCCGGCCAGGATCACCGCCGCGACCAGGTAGCCCAGCCCGTGCTCCCGGTTCAGCGGGGCGATCACGAGAGCCACGGCGCCCGTCGCGGCGGAGATCATCGCCGGCCGCCCGCCGGTGAACGCGATCACGACGGCCATCGTGAACGAGGCGAACAGCCCGATCGCCGGATCCACCCCGGCGATGATCGAGAACGAGATCGCCTCGGGAATCAGCGCCAGCGCGACCACCAGACCCGCGAGGACCTCGGTCCGGAAGACCTTCGGCGAGAGCCAGACCGGCCGCGTCGGACGACGAAAGCCGGGCAGCCGCGCGGATATGGATTCAGGGGAAGAAGACACGGGGCACAGACCTCGGGCTCGGCGGAGACGCAGGAAGGGCCTGATCCACTGAGTGGATCAGGCCCTCTACCTGGTCTTACGAAGTCGGGGTGGCGGGATTTGAACCCACGACCTCTTCGTCCCGAAGCAATCCGGGTCGACGGGCGATCTGCCCATTCTACGGTGCTGACCTGCGACGGAGGTCCGTGATCGTCCGTGGACGTCCGCGCTCGTGCCCCTCGGTTGTCACGCAGTTAGACACTCAGCCGAAGATGCCTGCGAGCCAGGCATCACTGCTCCTGGGGGCTCAAGAGAGCTTTCCACCCCAAGCCCGCTCCGTCAGCTCGCCAGGAACGCCGGGGGCTACCGTTCGAGGGTCGACGGCCTCGGTAGGTGCGCCAGAGCTGTAGACGCCGTCCGGCTGCTCAGACCGATCGTGTTCCTTCACCCAGAAGAGACGGCGCGAGAACATGCCAGGTGCGTCGCGGTTGCTGGGCGCGTCCTTCTTCAGGACGGCATAGCCGACTCGGCGTCCCACCTGCCCACGCCAAGAGACAGGCCGGCGCCGAGTGCCCGCGCCGTCCACCAGGGTCTCGCGGACATAGTCGAACGAGTCGACGTTCTCGGTCCACACGATCTCCTCTTCGTGCCTGATGTCCTCAGGTTCAATCCTCACGCTGCCCCTCCCAGAGCTTGATAGAGGCAGAGCTTCCCCGGGGAGGGCGCCTCCTACTCCAACCTCTTGAGGCCATCAGACGAGGGCTGGAACATCCCCCGGTGTTGCAGCCGTCTGTGACCGGACACCCCGGACAGAGTTAGCTGGCTGTCCGGTGAGAGAGCGCAGGTCAGGAGGCGATCCGGACAGTCGGACAGCTGGGACACATGACGGCGGAGCCGGTGCCACCCCGTGCGCCCGCTGCACTGGCTGCGGGGACTGCGGACTGAGTGCGGGATCATCGCGGCCTGAGTAGCAAAACGCCCCATCCCCCCAGACGTGGGAGGTGGGGCATCAACCTGCGGGTCAGGACACGTTGGCGCGAACCGCCTTGCCGATCAAACCGTCTGTGTACGTCACCGTCTTCGCAGTGAACGCACCCTTGCCGGTGATCGCACCGGTCACGTTTTCGCCTGGGGCCAGCTCCACCGTGTCGATCTGGTTCTCGTCGGCCCCGAGTTCAGCCGCGTGCTTGGTGCCGTTCGTGTCGGTGATCGCAAAGTAGAGCGGGTTCACGTTGATCGGCTTACTGCTGTTGTTCGTGATCGTGACGGACACGCTCGTGTAGTCGTCGCCCTGCGCGATGATGCTCTTCTTGAACTCCGCCTTCTTCGCAACAACGTCGACCGCAGCCTTCTTCTCTGGCGCGGCAGAGGACGGCTTGGACTCGGGGGCCTTCGCCGGCGCGGACGTTGCAACAGCCGGCGGCGTGGACTCCTTCGCCGTCTTGTCGCCGCTCTCACCGCCGAGGACCGCCCCGATGATGCCGAGGAGCACGACGAATCCCACGATGCCCAGACACGAGAAGCCGACGATCTTCCCCGCGTTGGACTTCTTCGGCTGTGGCGGGGGCGGGTAGCCATACCCGGGCTGCGGCTGGCCGGGCGGCGGGAACTGCTGAGACATGGAAACCCCCACAGGGACGGGTGCGAATCTGGTCACCGTATGGGGACATGTGCGCGCGGGTGCGGCAATGTCCAAACCGTGACAATCGAAGGTTCAACCTCTTGGGCAGGCGCCCTATGAGGTGGGTTTCGCTGACGGCGCTGCCCCCCCCGGGTGTTTCAGCCCGTCCGTACGCCTTGAGACCCCGGACAGTCGCGCTTTGGACTGTCCGGGGCGAGTGCGCAGGTCAGCGCCTAACCGGACAGCCGGACAGCTTGGACACCCGCCTTTCTCGACCTGGAGCACATGCGAAGCTTGAGGAATCGTGTGTGTCCGGCTGTCGAAGGAGCAACGAGTGTCCGAACCCAGTCCCCGCGGGACCTATCTCGTGATCTCGGAGACTCTGCGTACGAGGATCGCTGAGGGCGCTTACACCGAAGGTCTGCCATCGGAAGCTGAGATTGGGCGCGAGTTTGGCGTGGCGCGCACGACGGTCCGGCGGGCCCTGCGCGCCCTGGAGGAGTCTGGGGATATTGCGACCGTCGCGGGGGTCGGGCGACAGGTCGCGGCGGTCGCTCGGCTGGCACCGTACGAGCAGATCATGAAGGACCTCCAGAAGCGCATCCGCGAGGGCGTTCTTCCTGCCGGCGCGCGGCTCCCCAGTGAGGCCGAGCTGGCACAGACCTACGGCGTGGCCAGGGGTACTGTGCGCCGCGCTGTACGTGAACTGGAAACCGCTGGGTACGTCAGAGCACAGCACGGGGTCGGGCGGTTCGTCAGCTCGACCCACTGAATCGCGACAGCCTCGGAGGGACTGGACTGTGAAGCTGGCCAAGTGGGCGCACGACCTTGCAGAGTCACTGCTTGCCGAAAGTCACCCGCAGCGGTGGGCCCACTCGCTACGGGTGTACTCCCAGGCCCTGGCCTTGGCGCCAGGGCTGGGGGCGGATGCGGAACTGCTGGCAGCGTCAGCCATCGCGCACGACGTCGGCTATGCCAGGGAAGCCGTGGACACGGGACAGCACATGATCGATGGTGCCCGTTACCTCCGCGATGTAGCCGGAGCCGACCCTCGTCTGTGCAGCATCGTGGCCTTTCACACCTCATCCCCATGGGAGGCCGCGGAGCTGGGCCTGTCCGCGGCCCTCGCCGAGTTCGGGCCCGCAGAACAACGTCTGGTGGACGCGATCACCTACTGCGACCTGACCAGCAGCCCGACAGGACACCTCGTTGACCCTGCCGCGCGGCTGGTGGAGGTGCTGGAGAGGTACGGGCCCGAGCACGTCGTCTACCGCGCGGTTTCGGCTGCCCGCCCTGAGCTGCTGGCCCGCGTTGACCGCGTACGGCAGCGCAGCGCCGAGGCTGCGCAGGAGAGTGTCAGCTGATCCGTGGAAGGGGTGAACCGCGGAACCCCTCTTCGAGACGGAGTCTGGTGGTAGGCGACATGTCGAGTGAGTCGACCTCGGCGCGAGGAACCCACCGGACTTCGAACGATTCCGAGCTGACCTTGATTTCGCCGCTCAGAGGTCGGGCCCTGAAGCAGAGGGAGAACTCCTGGCGGACCTCGCCATCCGAGAACGCGATGACGTGCCCGGGGTCGGTGAAGATACCGACCAGGCCGACGACCTCAACAGAGATCCCCGTCTCTTCCAAGACCTCCCGTACGACCGTCCCGGCGATGTTCTCCCCGATCTCCTGGACCCCGCCGGGCATGCCCCAGCGCCCGTTGTCCGAGCGTCGCTCCATGAGGACTTCGTCGGCGTCGTTGAGGACGAACGCGGTCACCGCCGGCACGATGCTGTTGGCCGAAGGTGCGGAGGGGTCATTGAAGTAGTCGGTGCGGCTCATGCTTGCCCTTCGATGGAGACAGCTTCGCTCCAGACCTTCTCGAAGCTCTGCTGATATGTCGAAACCAGCTCGGCGCCTGTCACTTTCCTGAGGTGCAGGACCGGTGCCATGGGGGCGCTGACTCCGTAGACCTGGGTATTGATCAGCCACTCGTCGTCTGACCGGTACAGCGAGTTGTGAAGCGTCGACCGGTGCAGGCGGAATTCGATGCCGGGCACCGAGTAGAGCGGACGGTAGAGCTTCATCACTTCGCGCACCTTGTACGCGACGCCTTCACCGATCTCTTCCTCTTCGCCGCGGCGCTGGATCTCCGGGCTCTCCGGGTCGCCGAGGAGGATGCGGGCACGGACGCCGGAGGACGCCTTCAGTCTGAGCAGCTGCGTCCATCGCGGGTTCTCTGCGAGGAAGACGCCGGCATGCACCAGGATGCCGATCTCTCGCTCGGCCCTGCCGAAGAGCTGTAGCCAGAGATCCGCTGGCACGTAAGAGCGGTGTGGGTACACCTTCAGAACCTCGGCATCAGCGGCGTCCTTCCGCTGCCCGTCAGGTAGTCCGTCGGGCCACAGGTACGCCTCGTCCTCGCGCAGATGGGCCGAGATGGTGAGGCGGTGTCGGCGATACGGCGCACGCCCCTGCGTGATCCATCGTTCGACGGTCTTCGGATCCACCCCGACGTGCGCTGCCATGGCCTCAACCGTCACGCCGTTCGACAGCATGGCGGACCGCAGCCGCTCGTTAGCCATCCTCACCCCCAGGGACGTCCAGGGACGTACTCGCCCCATCGAACCGTAGCGAGGACGTCCCAAGTCGTCCAGGGACGTGGTGACTTCGTCCCACCCCTGGGCGGCAATCTGATGTCACGCCACAGAGGCACCCGAAATCGCGAAGGACTTGACAGCCCGGACCGAGCGCGCCAATGTGAGGTACATGTTCAAGCGTGTATCGCATCGATGATGCGGCTGCACCGTATGTCTGCGCCCGGAGGGCCCTCGAAAGGGGTCTGAAGGAAGCGTCTGTCTGTTGAGAACTGAACAGCGTGCCAAGTGAGACGAGACGGGGCGTGATCCCCGTCCCCATGGCGACAGGTTGTCGCCGGCGGCCACTTCTTCCGCGTACCGGCTCTGAGAACGCCCCTCCTCGGGGGTGCCACCCGGTACGTGCCGCCCTGCTGGCGTCAGAGCAGTGACGATGACGCACCCGATTCTCAGGCTCGGGACCGGAGCGCCGTGGCAACGGTGCGCCGGTGAAGCCTCGCCCCTCCCGCTTGGAGGCTGCCGTGTTTCTTCGACATCTGTGGGCGCTGACCGTACTGGACCGGTACAGCCAGCACGCCCTGCGCGTCACCGCTCAATCGCCGTGCGAGGCGCCCCCGGGCTTTCCGCCCGGTACCGCTCGCACGGCTCTCTCACCCTCCGCAGTGCTCACAGCGCTGTGGCCGGTTGCCTCCTCCGCCCGTCCGGCGCCTTGGCGCTGTACCGGCGGGGTGGAGGGGAGCCGCGATGTTCGGGCTTCACCCCGGGGCTGGTCGCCTCTCACCAAAGACCGCGACCGCCTCGGTATCCCTTCGACTTCAGGAGAACGACGATGCGTACGTACATCGGCGGCCAAGAGGCCGTCAGCGTCAATGAGTTCATCGAACTGGCCCTGGGAACCCCCGTTGAGCTGTGGCTCGGGGTGGAGGGCGAGAGCGAGGAGGAGCGCGCGGCCCGCCTGGACGCGGCCCGAGACATCCTCGCCGAGAACCCGGACCTGCCCGACGAGGTGAGTCGGGTCGCCGCGCAGGTGATCGAGGCGAACGCGCCGGAGTTGTTCAACGTCGTTCCGCTGATGAGGCGGCCCACCGGCCGTCGCCCGGCGCGCTCGGGTGGCAAGGGGGCCGCGGCATGAGTCACACCCTCACCGCCTTATCCGCAGCGCTTCCGCTCGCGGCCGGTTGGTCCCTGCACAGCGTGCGCCTGCGGCGCCGGATCGAGGCCGCCCGCCACGATCCGCTGACCGGCCTGCTGACCCGCGACGCGTTCGCCGACCGGGCCGCGCGGATGCTGGCCCGGGGGTGGAGCGCGGTCTACGTCATCGACCTCGACCGGTTCAAGGAGGTCAACGACACCCACGGCCACGCCGCCGGGGACGCCGTACTCCGGACCACGGGGCAGCGGCTGAGCCGCTGGGCCGCCGAGAATGCGGGCACGGTCGTCCGCCTCGGCGGGGACGAGTTCGCCGCTGTGGCCCCCGTGTTCAGCCGCGAGGACCTGCTCTGGACGCTGACCGAGCTGACCCGCTCGCTCGAAGAACCCGTCCACGCCGACGGCCACGCGCTCACGGTGGGCGCTTCCATCGGCGCAGTTGCCTACAACCCGGCCACGGACACCGCCGACGTGTCGGCGCTGCTGCGGCTGGCGGATGAGCAGATGTACCGGGCCAAGCGCGGCGGCGCCCCCTGGATGAACGCCCTGAACCTCACCCCGGAACACGCCACGGTCAACGGTCGCCGCGCCGGCCGCCGCGGAACGGCGAACGGAACGGAGGCGGCAGCATGAACCGCACCGCAAAGACCCTGTTGGTCGCCGCTTTGGTCGGCGTCGTCGGGATGGCGTTCAGGGTGTCGTGGAACGCGCTGCGAGATGTGGCACGCTCCATCGGCGCCGACACTACGGCCGCGACGCTGTACCCGTTCGTCGTGGACGGGCTGATGGCTCTGGCCCTGGTCGCCACGCTCGTCCTCACCGACGATGCCCGCAAGTTCGCCCTGCGGGTACTGGCTGGGTACACGATCGCCTCGCTGGTCCTGAACTACGTGCACGGGCTGGTTCCGGCACTGCACTCGAAGTCGGTGGACTGGAGCAGGCTGGCCGACTGGGACCCGGCGAACTGGGCCCTCGTACTGCTGGCCACATCCCTGCCGGTCGGGTCCATCTACTTCGGTTCGGACCTGGTGGCCAAGGTGCTCCACCACCGCCCGGACGACCACGACGCGGTGCCGTACGGCGAGCGTGCGGGGCACCCCGCACAGCACCCGCACACCCGGGATGCGGTCGAGTTCGACCGCTCGCACACCCCTGCTCCCGCCGTTCCCGTCCTCTCCGTTCTGGAGGATCAGCCGCAGCTCACCGCCCGTGTGGATGGTGAGCGGGCGGACGGTTCGCACACCCCGCACGCCGTCCCCGCACAGTCCCCGTCCACGGATGAGGAGGAGGCACGCCAGGCCGCGTACGAGGAGGCCGAGCTGGAGCGGATGCGGCAGGACGCACGGCGTACGTACGGCGAGTCCGTACAGGCCACACGCCCCCTGTCCGCCCGCGCGCTCGGCGAGGCATACGGCATGAGCGAGTCCTGGGGCCGCAAGCAGATCCTCGCGGCCCGCGACGATGCCGACCGCCCCCACCTGACAGCTGTCCCGGCCGGAACCGGCTGATGGGCACCCTGCCCGTCTATCCGTGGCGACTAGCCCCGGAGGGACTGGCCACCCGTCGGCAGCTTCGTGCCGTCGGCCTTCGTCCTGGCGGGCAGGACGTCGTTGCCCAGCTGGAGCGGCCACGCTACCGGCGTGGCCCGCTGATCGCCTTCCTCTACCGGATCGAGCTGGCGCTGCCCGTCCGACCCATGACCGCGGCCAAGGCCGCCGCGCTCGCCAAGGCGAACACGGCCCGCCGGACCTGTCCCGTCTGCCAGCGCGATGCGGGGTACGTGATTCCGGCCTCGCTCGGCATGTGCGTGCCCTGCGCGTACCCCGATGAACAGTGCGCCGTCTGAACCCTCCCTACTGCTGAAGGAGTTCGCCCGTGTCTCGCCGTATACGTACGACGGCCGCACCGTCGGCCGCACCGCGCACTGTCCGTATCCCGCGTCAGCGGGGCAGGCAGGCGCCGCAGGTGATCGTGGTCGTCTCCGAGGAGCCGACCCTGACAGCCCGCGCGACCGCCGCGACCGGCCGGTGGCTGTGGCGCCACCGCCGCGCCTGGGCCCCCACCGGCATCGGCGCTCTGCTGCTGGCCCTCACCGGGGTCGTGCACCTCTTCGCGCCGTGGGCCGCGTTCATCGCCGCCCCGGCCGGACTCGCCCCCCTGGCGTTCCTGGGCTGGAAGGCCAAGACCAGCAGGACCAAGACCGGCATGGCGTCCGCGTGGCGCACCGCCCTGACCGTCCTGGCCTTGGCCGCTCTGGCCTGGTTCTGCCTGGCCCTGTGGTCGGGGCCCGCGAGCCCCGCGCTGATGGGCCTGTGGACGCTCACCACGCTCGCCGCCCAGGTCATGTGGCTGATCGGCCGCCGCCGCTCCACCTCCACCCCGTCCACCACCGCCACCGCTCCCGAGGGGACCCTCTGATGTCCGACTGGATGCCGAACAACAACACCGGAACGCCCCGTCCCCGCCGCGCCCCGAACGACCAGCAGTCCGCCCAGCATGGTGGCTGGCAGCAGCAGCAGGGCAGCGGCGGGTGGCAGCAGCCGGGCCCCGCTGGGCCCGGTCAGGGCGGCACGTCCCGGTCGCGGACTTCGAACCGGTCGCGTGAGTACCACTTCCACATCAACGACTCCGGCCCCCGGGGCGGCGCCGGTGGCCCGCAGCAGGGCGGCTTCAGCCAGCAGGGCGGCGGGCGCGGTCGGGGCGCGGGCTCCCGGATGCACTCCCCGCTGGGTGACCCGGAGTTCTTCTCGAACGTGGACATCCGCAACTACTGCGAGTCCGGCCGCAGCCTGTTCCTGCAAATGTCCTTCGAACTGGCCAACGCCGCCGAGATGCTCAACGCGGTCCTCAAGGAGATCCCCGACCCCGAGGGGCGCCCGTTCGGCTCCCGGGCGCGGGCGCGGCGGGTGTCGCGGCGGATGAAGAAGGCTGCTGAGGACGCGCTCGGCACCGCGAAGAACCTCGCCGCGACCTACGCGGCGTTCCAGCGGGAGTTCGACCCGCAGCTCGCCCCGCACGCCCGCCCGCGCCAGGGCCGCCGCTTCGACTTCAACGGCTAACCCGGATCCGACCGTAGGGAGGTCAGCATGCACAGCACAGCACAGACCGACGAGCAGCGGCACGACGCCCACGGCGAGGGCGGCGGGGTCGGCGAGTACCTGCTCCACCGAGCCAAGCCCCACCTGCCGCCGTGGTTGGCCGGGGCCGGGACTGGGCTGGCCTCCCTGCCCGCCCACTACTTCTGGTCCGGCGAGCCCGGCGTGACCGCCGGCCTCACCCTCGCCTCCGTCGCCCTCACCGGCCTGACCTGGTGGGCGGGCCGCTCCACCACCCAGCAGCGCCGACTCCACAGCGCGGTCACGGTGGCCGCAGCCTCGACCTGGTTCACCGCCGCCGCAATCGCCGGACCCACTGCGGGGCCGCTCGGGGAGCTGTACTTCATCGGTGCTCCCGCGCTCGCCCTGTCGTGGAACATCCGCCAGATCCTCCGCAGGAACGTCGACGGCCCCACCGGCTCGGCGGATGGCGGGTTCCTGGAAAAGGTCGGCCTGGCGAAAACGCAGGTCATCCGGTCGGAGGTCGGCCCGAACAAGGCGTCCTTCGACTTGCAGCTCCCGCGCGGCGAGCTGACCCCGGACGACGTCAGCAAGAACATCACCCGCATCGCAGGGGCGTTGGACGTCCCGAAGAACGCGATCCGGATCCAGGAGAATCCGGACTCGGCGTCTCGGGTCATGCTCACCGTGGTCCCGCTCGACCTGCTCAAGAACACCGTCCCCTGCCCCGGTCCCAGCGCGCCGGGGGAGTCGATCAGCTTCCCCGTGGTCGTGGGGATCTACGAGGACGGCACCCCGGTCACCATGTGGTTCCCCGGGGACCCGGACGCTGCCCGCAACGCGATGATGCTCCTGCTCATGGGCATGACCGGGTCAGGCAAGTCCGAGGGCGGCCTGACCGCCCTCGCCGAAGTCCTCACCCGCAAGGACGTCATCGTGTGGGCGTCCGACCCGGCCAAGAAGGAGCAGACCCTCGGCCCGCTCCTCCCGGCGATCGACTGGGCCGCCCTCGACATGCCCTCCACCAAGGCCATGATCGAAGCCCTCAAGGCGGTCATCCCGGCCCGCACGGCGTGGATGGCGAAGTACGGCTACAAGCAGTGGGTCCCGGCCTGCGCCGAGACCCAAGCCGACGGCGCCCCAGGTATGCCCTACCTGCTCGCGTGGTTCGAAGAGGCCGCCAAGACGATCCGCGAGATCGACGACGACGTCTTCACCGGCCTCGCACAGGAAGCCCGCTCCTCCGGAGTCTCCATCGTCCTGTCCATGCAGCGCGCCTCCGGGAACCAGGTCTCCACCGACACCCGCGCCTCCCTCGGCTCCTCCTGGTGCCACGGCGTCCGCACCGAGCAGGACGCCCGCTTCGCCCTCGACGACGAAGTCCTCGACGCGGGCGCCGCCCCACACGTGTGGAAGGACAAGAAGCCCGGCTACTCCTACCTGGTGGCCAACGGCGTCCCCGACGACAACTGGCCGACCCCGCTGCGCGACTACCTGTGCAGCGTCGACTACCTGAACTGGGTCGTCGTCACCTTCGCCGACATCCGCGCCCAGATCGACCCGGTCACCGCCGGCGCGGCCGCCCGCGCCGCCGACCGGGCGTTCACCGCCCGCACCCACTACCCGATGCCCGGCACCACCGACCAGCCGGAGACCACCATGCCCGCCGCCCACGGCCCCGATGAGGACTACGACGCGGACGGCTACTACCCCGGCGAGGGCGACTACGACAGGCGCCCGTCGAACGGGACCGACGAGGAGGACGACTACGAGGAGGGGGAGTTCATCGACGCGGAGCAGGAACTCCCGGAGATCGAGGAGGTCGTGCAGTTCGCGGCCCGGCCGCCCGCCGACGGACCTCGTCCGAAGATCAGCACCGCCGAAGCCCGAGCAGCGATGGAGGAAGTCCTCGCGGACTTCGAGGACGAGGGCCGCGACGTAGTCGGCCCGGCGGACTTCATGGAGTACTGCGACCGCTACGGACGGGGCCGTTCCTGGGTCTCCGGACAGGTCGCCCAGTTCGTTCTCGCGGGCCGTCTCGCCGAGACCAACGAGGTCGGCCGCTACCGGATCATGCCGTACCAGGTAGCGGCCTGACGCGTCAGACGCGTCTGACACCCCTGACAGGCGAACAGCCCCAATCCACAGGTCATACGTGCGCGCGAGGGGTGTCAGACGGGTGTCTGACGCGTCTGACACCCCACCAGACACCCAGTCTGACACCCCAGACACCCCAGACACCCCGCCCTGACAGGCCCCAAGCCACCCCGGCACGGGCCCTGTTGGTCTTCCCCGGAGTCCGCCATGACCTACGAACCGCTCCACCCGACCACCCCGGACCCGCTCCGATACGGGGACGCGATCCTCTACCCGCCGACCGTCCCCGAACCGCGGATGCTGCCCGCCGAGATACCGCCCGGCATCCAGTACGTCATCCTCGCCAGCGGCGCCCGCACCCTCGCCTACACCCCGACCGCCCCCCTGGAGCCGGTCCCGGTCCAGCGGATCCCGGTGTGGGCCAAGACCACGGCCCTGCTCGCCCCGACCGTCGGCGGAGGCATCGCGGCCGCCTCGATCGGCTTGGCCTACGCCGCCCCGGGACTGATTGCCCTGACCGAAGCCCTCTGGGCCGCCGTCGCCCTCATCGCCGCTGGCGGCGCCGCCCTGCTCCTGGCCCGCACCCGCCGGGCGCCGGCCACGACGCACATCACGCAGCACATCACCTCAACCGGCCTGTTCGGCCGGGCCCGCGGCAGCATCCACCACCGGTAGCTGGCATGGCCGCGTACCAGTACCTCGACTGGGGCGACGCCAGCCACTACGACCGAACGCGCGACCTGCCCTGCGTGCTGTGCGGCAGGCCCACCCCGCTCCGCTCCCACGCCGGTGAGCCGGTCCACAAGGTGTGCGCCGAGGAGTGGAACCACACCCACCCCGCCGAGTCCCGCCGCCACACCCTGCCTGACAAGGACAAGCAGCAGCGGGACATCGGGACCTGGCGCTTCCACAACGACGGACCCTCGACCCCGAACAAGGCCACGAACGTGGTGAGCCTGCCCGTCCCCGACATCCAGACCCTCGAACTCCCCGCTGCTTGAGAGGAACCCGCATGTTCGAGATCCGTGTCATCTGCGCCCCGACGGAAGCCGACGAGATCACCAAAGCCCTGTCCGCCACGTTCACGACCGGCTCGGTACGCCAGCAGCCCACCCGCGACGGGGACCGTGTCCGCCTCTACATCACCGCCGAGCAGCCGGTGAGCCACTGGCCGGCGCCCGAGACCGCCTACGCCACCGCGCCGAGCATCATCAGCGAGATCGGGTGGACCGCCCGCGGAGTGCGGGACTGTCTGCACGGCATCCAGGTACGCGAGTTCTGGCTCCGCAAGGCCGCACTCCTGGACCGCATCGCCCTCACCGACGACGACCCCGTCAGCGGTGACGCCGCCACCCTCGCCGTCGAAGCCGCCCGGCGCCTGATGGATATCGACCATGCCGCCGGACTCGGCCTCAGCGGCTACGCCGACGACCCCTACACCCCGGACCACCTGGACAGCGTTCGCCAGCCCCGCGGCTACGTCCGCCAGGAGTACGCCCTCTGGGTCCGGCACCAGTAGCTGTGCCCGGGGCGGTCGCCTCTCACCAAAGACCGCGACCGCCCCGGTTCTCCGTCCCTTCGACAGAAACAGGAGACCACCAGAATGCACCAACTCGACCCCCGAAGTCTGCCCGTGGCCGCACAGGCCGCCGCCGCACGCGGCTGGCACGTCTTCCCCCTCATCCCTGGCGACAAGCGGCCCGCCATCCGGAACTGGACCGAGCGCGCCACGACCGACGCCACGCGGATCGCCCGCTGCTGGGCCCATGCTCCCTACAACATCGGCATCGCCACCGGCCCGTCCAAGCTGGTCGTCGTTGACCTCGACACCGCCAAGACGCCGGACGACCTTCCGCCAGCCGACTGGGCCCACCCCGGCATCCGACACGGCCGAGACGTCTTCCTCGCCCTCTGTCACCAGCACACCGGCCGTGCCGAACTCGCCCCGGACACCCACACAGTGACCACCACCAGCGGCGGCCATCACCTCTACTTCACCGCCCCCGCCGACATCGAGCTACGGAACACGGCGGGCAAGCTCGGATGGAAGATCGACACCCGCGCCAACGGCGGCTATGTCGTCGGTGCGGGCAGCACCATCACCGGCAAGGCGGCCCCGTACGACACTGTCATCCCCGTCGCGCCCCAGCCGCTCCCCGCATGGCTCCTCGGCCTGCTCCTCCCGGCCCCGCTGCCGCCGCAGGCCCCCGTCAAGGTCGTGCTCGGCGGGGACCGGCACGCCCGGTGGCTCCAGGCCGCAATCAATGGCGAACTCAAGCGCGTGGCTGAGTCCGCGGACCACGAGCACAACAACGCCCTGTACGTCGCGTCCGTCGCGCTCGGCCAGCTCGTCGCCGGAGGCGAACTCACCGAAGCCGACGTGACCGCGTGGCTCACTGACGCGGCACACAAGGTGGGCCAGGGCGACCGGGAGGCGCGCGCCACGATCGTCTCCGGCCTCCGCGCCGGCGCCCGCCGGCCCCGGACGGTCGCGTCATGACCGGCAACCCGATCCCGCCCCTGCACCTGTACTCAGTCCCCAGCGATCCGCAGCCCGAGACCACCGCACCGCCCAAGCGGGAACGCCCCCGGACGGCGTGGACCGCCGACCAGCTCATGGCCACAGAGTTCCCCGAGCCGAAGTGGGCCGTGCCCGGGATCCTCGCCGAAGGTGTCAGCCTTCTTGCCGGACCGCCCAAGGTTGGCAAGTCCTGGCTCTCCCTCGGCCTCGCCCTCTCCGTCGCGGCCGGTGGGCAGGCCTTCGACTCCGTGCCTGTCCTCGGCGGCCCCGTGCTCTATCTCGCTCTGGAGGACACCCCGCGCCGCCTTCAGTCCCGCATGGGCAAGCTCCTCGGGGGCCAGCCCGCACCCGCGGGGCTGACGCTGGTCACCGAGTGCCCGCCCTTCCCCCAGGGAGGAGACGCGGCCATCGCCCAATGGCTCGACCGCAACCCCGATGCCCGCATGGTCGTCATCGACGTGTTCGCCAAGATGCGCGGCCAGGCCCCACAGGGGATCTCCGCGTACGACGCGGACTACCACGCCGTTGGCTACGCCAAGCGGATCGCAGACCACTACGGCATCGCCGTCGTCCTGGTCCACCACGTCCGCAAGGCAGGCTCTGAGGACTTCCTCACCGAGGTCTCCGGCACCAATGGCATCGCCGGAGCAGCAGACGCCACCCTGGTCCTCAAGCGGGCCCGCGGACAGGCTGACGGCATCCTGCACGTCACCGGCCGAGACGTGGACGAAGCCGAGTACGCCCTCCAGTTCCAGGCTGCTTCCGGTGCCTGGCATCTCTTGGATGGCCCGGCCTCCGATCACCTCGTCGGCGATACCCGAGCCGTCATCCTCCGCCACGTCCGCGCCAACCCCGGCGTCCGCCCCAAGGACATCGCGGAAGCCCTGCCACACCTCGACGCGGACACCGTCCGCCGCACCTGCTCCCGCATGGCCGCTGACGGCCAGCTCACCAAGGACGCCGGCGGTAGCTACTACCCGGACACCGCCACCCGGACACAGACCACCCCTGAGGTGTCCCAGCTGTCCGACTGTCCGGTTACCTCCTCTGACCAGCCCGAACGGCCCGGACAGCCCGGATCGGACCTGTCCGGGCTGTCCGGCAGTCCGACGCACGACCTCAGGAGGACCCCGTGACCCTCGCCGTCCCCGAGCGCAGCGCGACCGCCACCCCGGTCCTCCTGAAAGTGCCGGAGGCCATGCGCGTGCTGAGCCTGAGCCGCACCGTCATCTATGACCTGATCCGCGCGGGTCGTCTCCGTGCCGTCAACGAGGGCCGTGCCCGCCTCATCCCCGTGTCCGCCATCAACGAGTACGTCGCGCTGCTGGAGCGCGAGGCAGGAGCCGGTAAGTGACCAAGCGCCGCAGCAGGGGAGACGGCGGTCTGCACTGGGACGAGAGGCGGCAGCGATGGATCGCCACTGCTCACCTCGGTTACGACCCGAGCGGGAAGCGCCTCGTAAAGCGCGGAAGCGGCAGGACCAAGACCGAGGCCAAAGCCAAGCTGAAGGAGGTACTCCGGGACCACGAGGACGGCCTTGCCGTCGCTCCCACCAACTACACGGTGGAGCACGCCGTGAACGACTGGCTCATGTACGGGCTGGCCGGGCAGGACAAGGGCACCCTGGACACCTGCACCTCGCTCAGCCGCAACCACGTCATCCCCGCCCTCGGGGCCCGCAAGCTTCGGGAGCTGAGCGGTGAGGACGTGGACAGGTGGCTCACGCAGAAGGCCCAGTTGCTCAGCACCCGGACGCTCCAGGCTGTCCACTCCTGCCTGAACCGTGCGGTTAAGCGGGCCATGGTCCGGGACAAGGTGAAGCGGAACATCGTGGAGCTGTGCGCCATCCCCACAGGGCAGTCCGGCCGGCCGTCGAAGGCGCTCACCCTCGCCCAGGCCGAGGCTGTACTCAAGGCCGCCGCCGGTACGTCCGTGCACGCGTACATCGTGTTGGCCCTGCTCACCGGTGCCCGGACGGAAGAGCTGCGGGCCCTCACCTGGGACCACGTCTTCCTGAAGGGTGACCCGAGTGCGAGCCCGCCCGTGCCGCCGCACATCGCGGTGTGGCGGTCGGTCCGGACGGGCGGGGACACCAAGACGAAGAAGTCCCGGCGCACGATCGCCCTCCCCGCCCGCTGCATCGAAGCGCTGTGGCAGCAGTACGAGGACCAGGGCTGGGACCGGCTCGCGGCTGGAGATGACTGGATGGAGAACGGACTCGTCTTCTCCTCGGCGGTCGGCACGGAGCTGGACTCCACCAACGTCCGGCGAGCCTTCCGGCAGGCCATCGCCGGCGCCGAGGGTGTCGACGCGAAGGAGTGGACGCCGAGGGAGCTGCGGCACAGCTTCGTCTCGCTGCTCTCCGACAGCGGGGTCCCGCTCGAAGAGATCTCGCGACTCGTCGGACACTCCGGAACGGCGGTCACGGAGGAGGTCTACCGGAAGCAGATCCGGCCGGTGATCCAGACCGGGGCGACCGCGATGGACGGCATCTTCAAGATCGACCCGAAGTCGTAGTCACGCAGTTAGTCACGCACAACGAAGCAGGGCCGGTTTCCATTGAAGGAAACCGGCCCTGACCTCGTACTACAGCGTCGGGGTGGCGGGATTTGAACCCACGACCTCTTCGTCCCGAACGAAGCGCGCTGCCAAGCTGCGCTACACCCCGATCGCCGCCCTGGCAGCTTCCGCTGTCCTGGCGACATCGATTACTTTAGCGGACCCTCGGCCGGAGACGAAATCCGGTTTTCGCGGAGGCCCCCGCGCCGGGGGTTACGCCTTCGGCGTCAGGGTCAGAAGGGTCGCCTCCGGCGGGCAGGCGAAGCGGACCGGGGTGAACCGGTTGGTCCCGCAGCCCGCCGAGACGTGGAGGTACGCGCGGTTCCCGGCGGCCTCGTGCGTCGAGAGGCCCTTCACCCGGTCGGTGTCCAGGTCGCAGTTGGTGACGAGCGCCCCGTAGAAGGGGACGCACAGCTGCCCGCCGTGCGTGTGCCCGGCCAGGATGAGCGGGTAGCCGTCCGCCGTGAAGGACTCCAGCGTGCGCAGGTACGGGGCGTGCACGACGGCGATCGAGAAGTCCGCGTCCGCCTCGGGGCCGCCCGCGACCTTCTCGTACCGGTCGCGCTTGATGTGCGGGTCGTCCAGGCCGGTGAAGGCCAGCTCCAGCCCTTCCAGCTTCATCCGCGCCCGCGTGTTGGTGAGGTTCAGCCAGCCCGCCGTGTCGAAGGCGTCCCGGATCTCCTCCCACGGGTTGTGGACGGCGCCGACGACCGGCTTGTTGCCGTTCAGACCGTGCCGGCCCTGGGCCCTCTCGATGAGGTAGCGCCCGGGGTTGCGCAGCCGCGGCCCGTAATAGTCGTTCGACCCGAACACGTACGCGCCCGGGAACTCCATCAGCGGACCGAGGGCGTCGAGCACCTCGGGCACGCCCTCCGTGTCGGAGAGGTTGTCGCCGGTGTTCACGACGAAGTCCGGGCGCAGCCCGGCGAGCGACTGCAGCCAGGCCCGCTTCTTGCGCTGGCCGCTGACCATGTGGATGTCCGAGACCTGGAGTATGCGCAGCGGGCGCATCCCCTGGGGCAGCACCGGCACCGTCACCCGGCGCAGGCGGAACGACCTCGCCTCGAAACCGGCGGCATAGGCCAGACCTGCGGCCCCCACCGCCGCGATTCCGGCGGTGACCTTCAGGGGTACTCCGTAACGCGCGCGCATGGCCCCATCGTCGCAGACCGGGGAAACCGGCGGGCGCCACCCGCCCCGTACCTGGCAGACTCAGGTCCATGACCACGCTCAAGGCCAAGCTCCAGGAAGACCTCACCACCGCCATCAAGGCGCGTGACGAGCTGCACTCGTCCACGCTCCGACTGACCCTCGCCGCCATCACCAAGGAGGAGGTCGCGGGCAAGCAGGCACGCGTGCTCTCCGACGAGGAAGTCCTCAAGGTGATCGCCAAGGAGGCGAAGAAGCGCCGCGAGGCCGCGGAGGCCTTCGCCCAGGGAGGCCGTCCCGAGCAGGCCGCGCGGGAGACCGCGGAGGGCGAGTTCCTCGACACGTACCTCCCCAAGCAGCTCACCGACGACGAGCTCCGCGCGATCGTGGCGCAGGCGGTCGAGGAGGCCAAGGCGGCGGGTGCCGAGGGGCCGCGGGCCATGGGCGCCGTCATGAAGATCGTGAACCCGAAGGTGGCCGGGCTGGCGGAGGGCGGCCGCGTCGCCGCCGTCGTCAAGCAGCTGCTGTCCTAGTACGCGAAAGAGGGAAGGGAGGGACCCGGGCGCGGCCCGGGTCCCTCCCTTCCCTCTTTTCTCATGTCCCCTACTGGGTGTCGCGCCCGCCGATCAGGCCGGGCTCGACCGTGAATCCGGGGAAGGGGTTCCCGCCCGTTCCGCCGGTCGCGCCGCCGGTCACGCCGCCCGTGGTGCCGCTCGTGGTCCCGGCGTTGGTCGCGCCTCCCGGCCGGCCGCCGGGCTTGACGTCACCGCCCGGCTTCCCGGGCTTGACGGGCTTGTTCGGGCTCGGGTTCGTGGGCCTGCCGCCCCCGCTCGGCGTCGCCGGCTCGGCGATGTGCACCGAGCTGAAGCTCGGCGCCTCCCGCCCGGACAGGGCGTCCGTGACCGCGTCCTTCCAGATGGGGCCGGGCAGGCCACCACCGAAGACCTTGGGGTAGTACTGCCCGCCGATGGTGATGCGCTCCATCGAGATCTTCTTCGCACCGCCCGAGCCGACCCACACCGCGCCCGACAGGTTCGGGGTGTAGCCGACGAACCAGGCGTTGTGCCGGGAGTCCGTCGTACCCGTCTTGCCCGCGCTGTCGCGGTCGGTCAGCCCGGCCCGCTCACCGGTACCGGAGTCGACCACACCGCGCAGCAGCGTGTTGATGGTGTCGGCCGTCGTCTCCGACATCGCCCGCTCGCACTTGGACTTCGGCACCGACAGCGCCTTGCCGTGCCCATCGGTGATCGATTCGATGGCCACCGGGGTGCAGTAGACGCCCCGGTTGGCGAACGTGGCGTACGCGTTGGCCATCGTCAGCGGCGACAACTCGGCCGAACCGAGCGCGATGGACGGCGACTCGGGCAGCTTCACGCCGCTCGCCGGGATCACGCCCAGCTTCTGCGTCATCTCGGTGACCGGGCAGAGCCCCACATCGTGGATCATCTGCACGAAGTAGGTGTTGATCGACTTCTCCATCGCGGTCCTCAGCGCGTAGGGGCCGAACTCGTCCTCGGTCTCGTTCTCCGCCGTCTCGGGCTTGCGCTTGCTGTTTTGGTACTGCGTACCGTCGCAGCGGGCGATCGGGGACGGGTACTCCATCTTGTTCGGCGCCGAGTACACCTTGGTCGCCGGCGTGCCCTGCTCCAGGGCGGCGGCCGCGATGAACGGCTTGAACGTCGAGCCGACCTGGAAGCCGAAGTTGGAGCCGCCCATCCGCTTGTCGACGGAGTAGTTGATCTGGGTCTCGTTCTTCCCGAAGCCGTACGGCTTCGACTGGCCCATCGCCAGCACCCGGCCGGTGCCCGGCTGGACCATGGTCATGGCCGTCGCGATCGAGTCTTCCTGGTAGACGTGGTCCTTGATCGAGGCGTTGGTGGCCTCCTGCGACTGCGGGTCCAGGGTCGTACGGATCGTCAGACCGCCCTGGTTCCAGAGCTTCGCCCGCTCCTCGCGCGTCTTGCCGAACACCGCGTCGGTCAGGAAGGAGTTGCGGACGTAGTCGCAGAAGAAGCCCGCGCCCTTGACCGCGGTGATGCAGCCGTTCTTCGGCCTGGTCACCTTCAGCTGGACCGGCTGGGCCTTCGCGGCGTCCGCCTCCGCCTGCGAGATGTCCTTCACGTCGGCCATCCGCTGGAGGACGATGTTCCGGCGCTTCATCGCCTCCTGGGCGTCGTTCACCGGGTCGTACCGGCTCGGCGACTGTACGAGGCCGGCGAGCAGCGCCGACTCGTCCAGGGTCAGGTCCTTGGCCGGCTTGCTGAAGTAGCGCTGCGCGGCGGACTCGATTCCGTACGCCTGCTGGCCGAAGTACGTGATGTTGAGGTAGTTCTCGAGGATCTTCTTCTTCCCGAGTTCCTCCTCGACCTGGATCGAGTACTTCAGCTCGCGGATCTTGCGCCCGAGGCTCTTCTCCTGTGCCTCGCGCACCTTCGTCTCGTCGTCGCCGGCCTCCTCGACGAAGACGTTCTTCACGTACTGCTGGGTGAGCGTGGACGCGCCCTGGGCGGCACCGCCTTCCTGCGCGTTGCGGTTGACCGCGCGCAGGATGCCCTTGAGGTCGACCGCGCCGTGCTCGTAGAAACGCGAGTCCTCGATCGCGACGATCGCCTTCTGCATGTACGGGGAGATGGCCGTCAGCGGGACCACCTGACGGTCTCGTGAATAGACCGTGGCGATCAGGCCACCCTCGGCGTCCAGAATCGTGGTGCGCTGGCTCAGTGGAGGTGTCTTGAGATTGGCCGGGATCTCATCGAATCCTTCGACGGTGCCCTTGGCGGCGAGGCCCAGGGCGCCTGCGCCCGGGATCGCGATGCCGGCGAGGACAACTCCGGAGAGGACGGACACCCCGAGGAACTTGGCGGCCTGCTGTGGCCCGGTGAGCCCGCCGCCCGAGCGCTTCTTTCCCATAGGGGGCAGCCTACGTTCTCATTCGCCGGACACACGAGAATGCCTTGGCCTAAGCTGACCCCAACTGTCACAGCAGTGTGGTGCGACATCAACCCTTCGGCTTGATTTTCACCCTTCCCGAATGGGGTGGACTGATGTCCGAATCACGCCCCTCACTCTGATGGTCCGCCGCCGATTCCACCCGAATTGCCGGAATGGTCGGGCATGTCGTCCGATCACTCCGTCGGGTGATCTGCCGCTTACCCATAGTCCGTTCGGACCATTCAAGATTGGGCCCGTCGGGGGTGTTGCACTGTGCCCGCCTTCCGTAACGTCCTCAACTGGCAGCGGTGAATATGCCGCTACCGCCGTGGGGGAGCCTCGATTCGGGAGAGGACGGCGCCGGGATGGGCTGGGTTACCGACTGGAGTGCGCAGGCAGCCTGCCGCACTACCGATCCGGATGAACTGTTCGTTCAAGGAGCGGCACAGAACAGGGCCAAGGCGGTGTGTACCGGATGTCCGGTGCGGACCGAGTGCCTGGCCGACGCGCTCGACAATCGTGTCGAGTTCGGCGTGTGGGGTGGTATGACCGAGCGGGAACGACGGGCGCTGCTGCGCCGGCGTCCCACCGTCACCTCGTGGCGACGGCTGCTCGAAACCGCACGCACGGAATACGAGCGCAGTACAGGCATCCTCACCGTGGATGTCGATGCGGAGGTTGACGTTCCGTACGAGACGTACGCGGCAGCCGGGTAGACCACACCCGCGCCGTCCCGCGTACGGACGCCCGCCCCCGCTTCGTGGGGCGTGGGGCGTGGGTACGAACGCCTACGCTCCGGCCGGAACCCCGGCCGCGAGTCGCTCTCCGATGGCCCGCAGCCCGGCGAGGTCGTGCACATCGCCGGGCAGGGCGGCCACCTCGGCCACCGCCACCTCGGGGTGCAGCGAGGTGAAACGATCGCGTGTGCGCTGTTCGCGTGCGATCACCTGCATCCGTTCGGCGTGCAGGCGCAGCAGTCCTGCCGTGATCTCGTCCACGTCGGCATCGGTGTCGGTGTCGGGGTCGCTGTCAACGGTGTCGGTCTCGGCGTCCGTGTCGGGAGTCTCCGTGTACTCGTGCGTGGCTTTCGCGGCCGAGTCACGAAGTCCAGCTTTCCCGGACTCCTGATCGACAATGCCGCGTTCCTCAAGATTCTCCGCGGCCGCCAACGCCCGTTCCGCGGACAGCTGGTGGGCATCGCTGCCGTGTACGCGGTTCAGTACGAGCCCGGCCAGCGGCATCCGCTCCGCGGCCAGCCGCTCGACGAAGTACGCCGCCTCGCGCAGGGCGTCCGGCTCGGGCGCCGCCACCACGAGGAAGGCCGTACCGGGGGCCTGGAGCAGTCGGAAGGTCGCGTCCGCGCGCGTGCGGAATCCGCCGAACATGGTGTCCATCGCGGCCACGAAGGTCTGTACGTCCTTCAGCAGCGAGGCGCCCATCAGCTTGCTCAGGGTCCCGGTCATCAACGACATGCCGACGTTGAGGAACTTCATTCCCGCCCGGCCGCCCACCTTCGCCGGGGCCATCAGCACCCTGATGAACTTCCCGTCCAGGAAGGACCCGAGGCGCTTCGGCGCGTCCAGGAAGTCCAGCGCGGACCGGCTCGGCGGGGTGTCCACGATGATCAGGTCCCAGTCGTCCCGGGCCCGCAACTGCCCGAGCTTCTCCATCGCCATGTACTCCTGCGTACCGGCGAAGCCGGCGGACAGGGACTGGTAGAAGGGGTTGGCCAGGATCGCCGCGGCCCGCTCGCCGTCCGTGTGGCCCTCGACGATCTCGTCGAAGGTCCGTTTCATGTCCAGCATCATGGCGTGCAGTTCGCCGCCCTCGCCGACCCGGCCGACCCCGTCGCCCTCTCCGACGCCGACGCCGGTGACCTTGCGGGGCGTGTTGTCCAGCGAGTCGATCCCCATCGACTGGGCCAGCCTGCGCGCCGGGTCGATGGTGAGCACCACCGCCTTGCGCCCGCGCTCCGCCGCCCGTACGCCCAGGGCCGCGGCGGTGGTGGTCTTGCCGACCCCGCCCGCGCCGCAGCACACGATGATCCGGGTCTCCGGGTCGTCCAGCAGCCCATCGACCTCCAGCCGGGGCGGAGTGTCCAACCCGCCGCCGGCCGTGTCGCCCGCCGTCATCCGCCGCTCCGTCATGCGTCCCCCGCCTGCTTCCGGAGTTCCGTCGCCAGCTCGTACAGCCCGGCCAGATCCATCCCCGCGCCGAGCAGCGGGAGTTCGTACGTCGGCACGTCCAGCCCCTCCAGTACGGTGCGCTGCGCGCGCTCCAGCTCCACCCTGCTCGCGTGCTCGGCGGCCTGCGCGATCAGCGGGTCCACCAGCCGCTGCGCCAGCCCCCCGCGCCGGGCGCCGCCGAGCCCCGCCCGGGAGAGCGCCTTGGCGACGTCGGCGCGGCGCTCGCCGGCCGCCGCGCGCAGGGCTCCCTCGTCCAGGTGGTGCGGGCGGACCATGTTGACGATCACCTGGCCGACCGGAAGCCCGGCCCGGCGCAGCTCGTCGATCCCGTCGGCGGTTTCCTGTACGGGCATCTCCTCCAGCAGCGTGACCAGGTGGACGGCCGTCTCCGGGGACTTGAGCACCTTCATGACGGCCTGCGCCTGGTTGTGGATGGGCCCGAACCGGGCCAGCCCGGCCACCTCGTCGTTCACGTTCAGGAAGCGGGTGATCCGCCCGGTCGGCGGAGCGTCCATGATCACGTGGTCGTAGACGAACTTGCCGGCCTTGTCCTTGCGCCGGACCGCCTCGCAGGCCTTGCCCGTCAGCAGGACGTCCCGCAGCCCGGGCGCGATGGTCGTCGCGAAGTCGATCGCGCCGAGCTTCTTGAGCGCGCGGCCCGCCGAGCCGAGTTTGTAGAACATCTGGAGGTAGTCGAGGAGCGCCCGTTCGGCGTCGATGGCGAGTGCGTACACCTCGCCGCCGGAGCCGCCCCCGGAGCCGTTCGTGCCGCCGGGCGCGACGGCGATCTTGCGCTCCTCGTACGGGAGCGTCTCCGCGCCGAACAGCTGCGCGATCCCCTGCCTGCCCTCGACCTCCACGAGAAGAGTCCGCCCGCCCTCGCGCGCGAGGGCGAGCGCGAGTGCCGCGGCGACCGTGGTCTTGCCGGTGCCGCCCTTGCCGCTGACCACCTGGAGCCTGCTCACAGCGCCCGAGCCTAATTCCTTCGTCACGACACCGATGGTGCCGGGTGGCATTGCGCGGGCTCGCGGCGGCTACCCTCGCTCCCATGTCTAAGAAGTTCGAATACGCGACGGCCCCGCTGCTGATCCACGCCACCCAGCAGATCCTGAACACCTGGGGCGATCAGGGCTGGGAGCTCGTCCAGGTCGTGCCCGGCCCGAACCCGGAGCAGCTCGTCGCCTACTTCAAGCGGGAGAAGGTATGAGCGCCGTAGAGGCGAAGCTGGCCGAACTCGGCAAGAAGCTGCCGGAGGTTGTTCCTCCGCTCGCCGCGTACCAGCCGGCCGTGCGGTCGGGCTCGTACGTGTTCACCGCGGGCCAGCTGCCGATGGTCAAGGGCAGCATGCCGGTCACCGGCAAGGTGGGCGCGGAGGTCTCGGCGGAGCAGGCCAAGGAGCTGGCGGCGATCTGCGCGCTGAACGCGCTGGCCGCCGTGAAGTCGGTCGTGGGCGACCTGGACAAGATCCAGCGTGTCGTGAAGGTCGTCGGTTTCGTCGCCTCGGCGCCCGACTTCACCGGCCAGCCCGGCGTGCTGAACGGTGCGAGCGAGCTGCTGGGCGCGGTCCTCGGCGACAAGGGCGTCCACGCCCGCAGCGCCGTCGGCGTGGCGGTCCTCCCGCTGGACGCCCCGGTCGAGATCGAGATCCAGGTCGAACTGGTCTCCTCTTCCTGACGCACCTCGCACCGCTCGGCCCTGGCGGGCCTCCCGGGCTTCGGCGCGCTGCGCCGGACTCCGTCCGTCGACCCGCCGGCGCCGCTGCGGCGCCCCTCGCAGCGCTCGGCCTGGGGGTCCCCCCTGGACGGAGTCTGGGGCAGGTAGCTGGGGGAGACTCCTCCGCCGGGGGCCGAACGGGCCCCGGGTGCGGCGCCCGCTGCCGGGTTCTGCCCCGGAGCCCCGAGGTTGTGCCTTCCGGACGGCATCGGCCAAAATCCAGCCCCGCCGGCGATTGAGGCGTGGGGGTACCCCCGGACGGAGTCTGGGGGAGGGTCCGGGGCGGAGCCCCAGGAGGCCGGGTGGAGTCCGGCCCGCGGCAGAGTCGGGCCCGGGTGCTCTCGAACATCGGGCCGCATGGCCGTAGCATCCGGCCATGCCGAATGGTCAGCAGCAGCCCCAGGTCCAGCCCCCCGCCGGAGGCCAGTGGTACCCCCCGGAGTGGCCCGACCGCATCCGCGCGCTCGCGGACGGCTCCCTCACCCCGGTGGAGCCCAAACGCGCCGCCACGGTGATGCTGCTCCGCGACACCCCCGACGGCCCCGCCGTGCACATGCTCCGCCGCCGGGCCTCCATGGCCTTCGCCGGCGGCGCGTACGCCTATCCCGGCGGCGGGGTGGACCCCCGCGACGAGGACCACCGCATCGGCTGGGCCGGCCCGAGCCTCCAGGACTGGGCCGACCGGCTCGGCACCGACCCCCGCACCGCCCAGGCCATCGTCTGCGGAGCCGTCCGCGAGACCTTCGAGGAGGCCGGCGTACTCCTCGCGGGGGAGACCCCCGACACCGTCGTCGACGACACCACCGCCGACGACTGGGAGGCCGACCGCCAGGCCCTCGTGGCCCGCGAGCTGTCGTTCGCCGAGTTCCTCGACCGCCGCGGCCTCCTGCTGCGCTCCGACCTGCTCGGCGCCTGGGCCCGCTGGATCACCCCCGAGTTCGAGCCGCGCCGCTACGACACCTGGTTCTTCGTCGCCGCCCTCCCCGAGGGCCAGCGCACCCGCAACGCCTCGACCGAGGCCGACCGGACCGTCTGGATCCGCCCGGCGGACGCGGCCGACGGCTACGACAAGGGCGAGCTGCTGATGATGCCGCCCACCATCTCCACCCTGCGGTCCCTGGAGCCCTACGAGAGCGCCGCCGACGCCCTCGCCGCAGCTGTTGGCCAGGACCTTACCGCCGTCCTCGCCCAGGCCGCCCTGGAGGGCGGCGAGGTGGTACTCAGCTGGCCGGGCCACGACGAGTTCACCAAGCGCGTCCGCCTCGGACGTCCCGGAGGTGCCCCCGCATGACCGACGCCGCCGCCCTCCCCGGCCAGCCCCGCGGAATCGTCACCTCAGGGCCCGCGACCGCCCGCGCGGTCAACATCCTGGCCCCCAACGCCTCCGCCATGACCCTGGACGGCACCAACACGTGGCTCGTCTCCGAGCCGGACTCCGACCTCGCCGTCGTCATCGACCCCGGCCCGCTGGACGACGTACACCTGCGCGCGGTCATCGCCACCGCTGAGCGGGCGGGCAAGCGGATCGCCCTCACCCTCCTCACGCACGGCCACCCCGACCACGCCGAGGGCGCCGGCCGCTTCGCCGAGCTCACCGGCACCAACGTCCGCGCCCTGGACCCGGCCCTGCGGCTCGGGGGCGAGGGGCTGGCCGCCGGGGACGTGATCCGGACGGGCGGCCTGGAGCTGCGGGTGGTACCGACCCCCGGGCACACCTCCGACTCGCTCTGCTTCCATCTGCCCGCCGACCGCGCCGTGCTGACCGGGGACACCGTCCTGGGCCGCGGGACCACGGTCGTCGCCCACCCCGACGGCCGCCTCGGCGACTACCTGGACTCCCTGCGCCGGCTGCGCTCGCTCACGGTCGACGACGGCGTGCACACCGTCCTCCCCGGCCACGGGCCGGTCCTCGACGACGCCCAGGGCGTCGTCGAGTACTACCTGGCCCACCGCGCCCACCGCCTCGCCCAGGTCGAGACGGCCGTGGAGAACGGATTCACCACCCCGGAGGCGGTCGTCGCCCAGGTCTACGCGGATGTGGACCGCTCCCTGTGGCCCGCCGCGGAATGGTCCGTCCGGGCGCAGCTGGAGTACCTTGAAGATCACGGACTGATCCCGGGGGGACCTGAATGACCACGCTGTTCCTGCTGCTCGCCCTGATCGCCACGGCCTCGTGGATCACCTCGACGGTGACCCTGCGGATGAAGGCCCTGGAGCGCAGGGCGGACCGCCTGGAACACCGGCTGGGCCTGGTCCTGGACCACTTCGGCATCGAGGAGCCGGAGCCGGCCGGGCTGGACGAGGTGCGGACCCTGGTGCGCGACGGCCGCACCGTGGAGGCCATGCGCGTCTACCGCCGGGTCACGGGCGCGGACCTCCGGGAGGCCAAGCAGGCGGTCGAGGCCATGTCCGTCACCACCGCCGTCTAGGCACCGTCCCCCTGAGCCGCGCGCCGCAGGCCCTTGGCCCCGTGCCGGGCCGTGTACTCGTTCGCGAGCCACGGTCCGAGGTCCTCGGTGAACCCGCGCAGCACGGCCGGGTCCGCCACGGGATCCAGCGCCACGGCGGCAGCCGCCCGCATCTGCGCGGCGCGCTCGGGGTAGTACCTGCTGAAGATCTCCGCCGACTCGGCGAGATCGCTGGTCCAGCCGCCCCAGCGGGGCATGACCAGCGTGAACCCGGTGCGCACCAGGTGCCGCGCGAAGTGCCGGCTCAGCTTCCGGTACTCGGCGGGCGTCCGGGCCGCCTCGGCGCGGGCCCGCCAGGTGGGGAGTACGTCGGCCAGCCCGCCGTTGGTCTCACGGGCGAGCAGGCTGTCCGGACGGTACCGGGGCAGATGCTCGGCCAGGTCCGCTCCGAGCAGCGGGGTGCAGAGGCAGGCGAGGAACCAACCGAGGTCGAAACGTTCCTGCTCGCTCAGCAGGGTGTCCTTGCCGTACAGCAGGATCCCGACGCCGTCGATCTGCGGGAAGTCCTCGTCGAGCCCGCGCGCGAGCACCTCGGCGGTGTCGCGGTCCTCGTCGGCGGGCTCGTGGTGCAGGGCGAGCAGCAGGTCCAGGTCGGACCGCCCGGGCCGGGCCGTGCCGCGCGGGACGGACCCGTAGAGGTAGGCGCTGTGCAGCCGCTGCCCGTACGCCTCGCCGATCCGCCCGCGCGCGGCGGCGACGACCTCCGCGAACTCGGCCCGCACCCGGCCGAGGGACCCCTCGCGCTCGAAGTACCCGTACGCGTCCAGCCCTCTGTGCTCCATGCCGCCACTCTGCCCTTCCCCTGGCCGGGGGTTCACGGGGTTTTCGCCCGCCCGGCCGGTGTTTCCCCCGTAGGGCGGCCTTCCCTTCGCACGGCCCGGGCAGCGGGGTGCCACCAGCGGCGCCCGTGCCCGCCCCGTACCGGCCGCCCCTGCCGGGGCCGGGCATCGGGCTGGTGCCACCCCGCGCCGGCCGGGGCGGGCAACGCCCCGTTCGCGGGAAACGCGTGGGGGGTCCCGCCATTGGCGGGACCCCCCACGTACAAGCCGAGTCGGCGTCAGCGCGAGCGCTTCGCCAGTCGTTCCACGTCCAGCAGAATCACCGCACGGGCCTCCAGGCGGAGCCACCCGCGCCCGGCGAAGTCGGCCAGCGCCTTGTTCACCGTCTCGCGCGACGCGCCCACGAGCTGGGCCAGCTCCTCCTGTGTGAGGTCGTGCACGACGTGGATGCCCTCCTCCGACTGCACACCGAACCGGCGCGACAGGTCGAGGAGCGCGCGGGCGACGCGGCCCGGAACGTCGGAGAAGACCAGGTCGGACATCTGGTCGTTGGTCTTGCGCAGGCGGCGGGCCACCGCGCGCAGCAGGGCCGTGGCCACCTCCGGCCGGGCGTTCAGCCAGGGCTGAAGGTCGCCGTGGCCCAGGCCGAGCAGCTTGACCTCGGTCAGCGCCGTCGCCGTGGCGGTACGCGGGCCCGGGTCGAACAGCGACAGCTCGCCGATCAGCTCGCCGGGGCCGAGGACGGCCAGCATGTTCTCGCGGCCGTCGGGGGAGGTGCGGTGCAGCTTCACCTTGCCCTCGGTCACGACATACAGCCGGTCGCCGGGGTCGCCCTCATGGAACAGGGCGTCACCGCGTGCGAGGGTCACCTCGCCCATGGAGGCGCGGAGCTCCGCGGCCTGCTCGTCATCGAGCGCCGCGAAGAGCGGGGCGCGCCGCAGAACGTCGTCCACGAGTCTCTCTCCTATGTCGACCAACTCCAGGGGACCGTGCTCCCCATTTTGCCGGACGGCTCAAACAGTGCGATCAATCACAAGGATGCCGGACGTACGGGTGTGCTGTGCTGCCAGAGGTCATTCGGAGTGGTGTTACCTGAGGTCCGGACGGGTGTCAGAGCCCGGGCTTAGGCTGGCCGGGTGTCCAATAAGCCGGTGAGAGCACAGGCCATGGGGTCCGAGGCAGTGTCGGGGGCCCGTAGTTCAGCTGTGGGCGAACATGCCCCCGCGGAGGCGTCCACGAAGATCCCAGCGACCCCTGACGGCAAAGCTTCGGCCAAGAAACAGGCCCGGCGGGCCCCCAAGGTGCCCAAGGCGGAATCTCGCCTCGCCATGATCCGCAGGGCCCGCCGGATCAACCGGGAACTGGCCGAGGTGTACCCGTACGCCCATCCGGAGCTGGATTTCCGGAATCCCTTCGAGCTCCTGGTCGCGACCGTCCTCTCCGCCCAGACCACCGACCTGCGCGTGAATCAGACGACCCCGGCCCTCTTCGCCGCCTACCCGACCCCGGAGGACATGGCGGCCGCCGCCCCGGAGGATCTGGAGGAGATCATCCGGCCGACCGGGTTCTTCCGGGCGAAGGCCAAGGCCCTCCTCGGTCTCTCCCAGGCCATCCGCGACAACTTCGGAGGCGAGGTGCCCGGCCGGATGGAAGACCTGGTGACCCTCCCCGGAGTCGGCCGGAAGACGGCCAACGTGGTCCTCGGCAATGCCTTCGGCGTCCCCGGGATCACTGTGGACACCCACTTCGGCCGCCTCGTGCGCCGCTGGAAGTGGACCGAGCAGGTGGACCCGGAGAAGGTGGAGGAGGAGATCTGCGCGATCTTCCCGAAGAGCGAGTGGACGATGCTCTCGCACCGCGTCGTCTTCCACGGCCGCCGGATCTGTCACGCCCGCAACCCCGCCTGCGGCGCCTGCCCGATCGCCCCGCTCTGCCCGGCCTACGGGGAGGGCGAGACCGACCCGGAGAAGGCGCGCAAGCTGCTCAAGTACGAGAAGGGCGGCCAGCCGGGCCAGCGGCTGAGCCCGCCGCCGGACTACCCGGGGCTGCCGGCCCCGCCCCTGGGCGGCGCCCCTGCCTGAGGGGGCGGCACACAGCCAGGACGCAGCCAGGACACAGGCAGCACACACCGAGGAACGAATCCGGCCGCGGCTCGCGTTGTGCGGGTGCCGGGAACGACAGGGAGCAGGGGTGCCTATGACGCGCGGTAGCGCCAGCGGGAGCGGGACGCGGGACGACAGCGTGGCGCGGGCGGCCACGCCACCACCTCCGCAGGGCCGGCAGCAGTGCGACGACCCCCGCCACGGCCACGGCCACGGCAGCGGCCGCGACCCCCGCCACGGCAGCGGCATCGGCATCGGCGATCTCCGTCTCTCCACCGACGGGCTGCCCGACTGGCTCGATCCCGTCGTCGAGGCCGCCCGCACGGTCCGGCCGACCCAGCTCAGCCGCTTCCTGCCCCCCGAGGACGGCCGGGGCCGCCAGTCCGCCGTGCTGATCCTCTTCGGCGAGGGCCCCCGCGGCCCCGAGCTGCTGCTCCAGGAGCGCGCCGGCAGCCTGCGCTCACACGCCGGCCAGCCGTCCTTCCCCGGCGGCGCCCTCGATCCGGAGGACGGCGATCCGCTCACCACCGGCCCGCTGCGCGCCGCCCTGCGCGAGGCCGAGGAGGAGACCGGCCTGGACCCGGCCGGTGTCCAGCTCTTCGGGGTGCTGCCCCGCCTCTACATCCCCGTCAGCGGGTTCGTCGTGACCCCGGTGCTCGGCTGGTGGCGGGCCCCGAGCCCGGTCGGCGTCGTGGACCCGGCGGAGACGGCCCGGGTCTTCACCGTCCCGGTGGCGGATCTCACGGATCCCGATCATCGGGTCACCGTGGTCCACCCCGGCGGCTTCCAGGGCCCGGCGTTCACCGTCGAATCGGCTCTCGTCTGGGGTTTCACCGCCGGCGTGATCGACCGGATCCTGCACTTCGCGGGCTGGGAGCAGCCCTGGGACCGCGCGCGCGAGGTCCCGCTCGACTGGCGCGCATGAGACGGTGACCCTCGTGAACGTGCTGGACATCCTGTTGCTGCTCGCCGCCGTATGGTTCGCGATCGTCGGCTACCGCCAGGGGTTCGTCGTCGGCATCCTGTCGGTGATCGGCTTCCTCGGCGGTGGCCTCGTCGCCGTGTCCCTGCTCCCGCTGATCTGGGACAGGGTGACGGACAACGGCAAGCAGGTGACCACCACGGTCGTGGTGATCGCCGTGGTCGTGATCATCATCTGCGCCTCGATCGGGCAGGCCTTCACCACCCATCTGGGCAACAAGCTGCGCCGACACATCACGTGGTCGCCGGCCCGTGTCCTCGACGCGACCGGCGGGGCGCTGGTCAACGTCGTCGCGATGCTGCTGGTGGCCTGGCTGATCGGCTCGGCGCTCGCCGGGACCTCGCTTCCCACGGTGGGCAAGGAGGTCCGTAACTCCAAGGTGCTCCTCGGCGTGTCGCGGGTGCTGCCCGACCAGGCCAACACCTGGTTCTCGGACTTCAGTTCCACCCTGGCCCGTAACGGCTTCCCGCAGGTCTTCACCCCGTTCTCCAACGAGCCGATCACCGAGGTGCAGGCGCCCGACCCGGACCTCGCGAGCGGACCCGTCGCCGAGCTGGCCAAACGCTCGATCGTGAAGGTCGTCGGCACCGCGCCCAGTTGCAGCAAGGTGCTGGAGGGCACCGGCTTCGTCTTCGCGCCGGGCAAGGTGATGACCAACGCCCATGTCGTCGGCGGGGTCGGCGAGCCGACCGTACAGATCGGCGGCGAGGGCAGGCTGTACGACGGCAAGGTCGTGCTCTACGACTGGCAGCGCGACATCGCCGTCCTGGATGTGCCCCAGCTGAAGGCGCCGGCGCTGGAGTTCACCGAAAAGGACGCGGTGACCGGCGTCGACTCGATCGTCGCCGGGTTCCCGGAGAACGGCGGGTACGACGTCCGCGCCGCCCGCGTCCGCGCCCGGATCAACGCCAACGGCCCGGACATCTACCACCGGGGCACCGTCCGGCGCGACGTCTACTCCCTGTTCGCGACGGTCCGCCAGGGCAACTCCGGAGGCCCGCTGCTGACGTCCGACGGCAAGGTGTACGGGGTCGTCTTCGCCAAGTCCCTCGACGACCCGAACACCGGGTACGCCCTGACGGCGGACGAGGTCCGCGACGACATCCTCCAGGGGAAGACGGCGAACCGGCGCGTCGACAGCCAGGGCTGCGCCCTCTGACGCCCTCCGAACCCGGTCCCCGCCCTCCGGAGCCGCAACCGCTGCGGGGCCGGAGGATCGGGGCGCGGGGCGCGCGCGTCGTGAGTCGTGCGTCTCTCTACATCCGCGGATGACGCAGGCGCGCCGAGACCCAGCGGGCCCGGCGGCGCAGGATGCGAGGGATCCCGAGGCGGGGGTCGTGGCCGTCTCGGCCGGCCCTCTCGTGGGTGCCCGGCGTCGCTGCCGTGCGGCGTTCGTGTGCGGTGTCACCGTAGTCGTGCGTCCAGCCCATACATCGAGCTGTGCCCGTGGCCCAAGGTCGGTAACCCCGTCCCGGGCGGCCAATTGGCCTATGCGCCGGGCAATTGAATGCTTCTAAGACGAGCCTACGAGTGGAGGGTTGGGCCCCCGGTCACTCCATCAGCGGTCCGGCTCAGGGTCCTTGAGCCAGTTCACCAACTCCGCGGAGAAGGCCGTCGGATCCTCCTCGTGCGGGAAGTGCCCGAGCCCGTCGAACAGCCGCCACCGGTACGGGGCTTCGACGTACTGCCCGGAACCGGCCGCGCTCCGCGTGCGCATCACCGGGTCGAGCGACCCGTGCAGATGCAGCGTCGGCACCCGTACCGGCCGCTTCATCCGGCGGTTGAACTGGAGGCCGTCCGGCCGGGCCATCGACCGCATCATCCAGCGGTACGGCTCGATCGAGCAGTGCGCGGTGGAGGGGATGCACATCGCCCGCCGGTAGACGGCGACGCGCTCGTTGTCCTCGTTGTCCTCATTGTCTTCGGCGGCCCTGCCGTCCCGCAGCAGCGGCCCGGACCAGTCCCGGATCAGCTGCCCGACGAGCGCCCCGTCATCGGCGACGAGCTGCCGTTCGGGGATGAACGGCCGCTGGAAGCCCCAGATGTGCGAACTCGCCCGGGTCTGCCCGAAGTCCGCGAGCATCGCCGAGCGCCAGCGCCTCGGATGCGGCATCGACGAGACCACCAGCCGGCGCACCAGCTTGGGCCGCATCACGGCCGCCGTCCAGGCGAGGTAGCCGCCGAGGTCGTGCCCGACGAGCGCGGCGTCCGGCTCGCCGAGGGACCGTACGACGCCGGTGATGTCGAGCGCCAGGTTGGCGGGGTCGTAGCCCCGCGGTGTCCGGTCGCTGCCGCCCACCCCGCGCAGGTCCATGGCGACCGCGCGGTATCCGGCGTCGGCGAGCGCGACCAGCTGGTGCCGCCAGGTCCACCAGAACTGCGGGAACCCGTGCAGCAGCAGGACGAGCGGCCCGTCACCCAGCTCGGCGACATGAAAGCGGGCCCCGTTGGCCGCGACGTCCCGGTGTGTCACCGCTCTGCCGCCCGGGAGGTCGAGCCGTACCGCCGAGGCAGCCGTGGGCGGGGTGCTGCCGGGATCCGACGAGGACGCTGTCATGAAGACGAGCGTGCCACACCCACGGCCTTGTCACTCACCGGCCGAGGATGCGGCTTGACGGTCCCGACCAGCGCGGCGGTCTCCTTGACCGAGGCGATCGACTTCTCCGGCGGCTTGACCTTCTTGAACTTCGACACGGCCAGCAGTGCGAGCAGGCCCGCGAGCAGCAGGAACGCCACACCGACGACGAGGAAGGACCAGGCGAGCCCGAGTCCGGTGTTGTGGATCCCGTACGCGGCGGCGAAGCTCAGCACCGGCAGCGAGAAGAGTGCGAACACTCCTGCGATGCCGATGGCGGTACCACCGACCGCCGCGCGCCTGACGTCCTCGCGGATCTCGGCCTTGGCGAGGGCGATCTCGTCGTGCACCAGGGCGGACATCTCGGCGGTGGCCGAGGCGACCAGCTGGCCGAGTGTGCGCTCGGCGCCTTGCTCCCCTTGGTCCACTGCACTCATCGCTCTCTCCCTCTGTCGTCTGCTGTCGTCTGTCGGGCTGCCGTCGCCTGTCGGGCTGCCGGCGGCTGTCCTCCGTCGTCAGTCAGATCATGCCGGACGGTCGCCCTCGGCGCTGGACCCGGCCGTGGTTCGCGCGGCGGACGCCGCGGCCACTTCGGCCTCTTCGGCCTTGCGGCGGTGCTCCGCCGCCTTCTCCTCGTAGATCTTCGCCATCCGCAGGTGGTACGCCGGGTTGTGCTCCTCGTAGATGTCCGGGATGCCGTCGCGGTCCTCGTCGCGCTCCTCGGCCTCGGTGAGCACCCGGTACTTGCGGTCGCGGAGCTTGAGCAGGACGCAGGAGCAGACCGCCGCGATGAGCGATCCGATGAGGACGGCGGCCTTGATCTCGTCGGTGAGGACCGGGTCGTCGGTGAAGGCGAGTTCGCCGATCAGGAGCGAGACGGTGAACCCGATGCCGGCGAGCGAGGCCACGGCCAGCACATCGGCCCAGGCGAGATCCCCGTTGAGCTCCGCTTTTGTGAAGCGGGCGGCCAGCCAGGTGCCGCCGAAGATGCCCACGGTCTTGCCGACGACCAGGCCGAGGACCACGCCGAGGGTCTCGGGCCGGGTGAAGACCTGCGCGATGGCCTCGTCGGAGAGCGAGACTCCGGCGGAGAAGAGCGCGAAGAGGGGGACGGCGAGCCCGGCGGAGACCGGCCGGACCAGGTGCTCGATGCGCTCACCGGGGGAGTGCCGCTCGCCCTCCCTGCGGGAGCAGCGCAGCATCAGGCCCATGGCGACGCCGGCGATGGTGGCGTGGACGCCGCTGTTGTACATCAGGCCCCAGATCACCAGGGCCAGGGGTATGTACACGTACCAGCCGCGGACGTTCTTGTGGAGCAGGAACCAGAACAGGGCCAGGCCCACGACCGCGCCGCCGAGGGCCAGGAAGTCGAGTTCGTCGGTGAAGAACACCGCGATGATGATGATCGCGAAAAGGTCGTCGACGACGGCGAGGGTCAGCAGGAACGCGCGCAGCGCGGAGGGCAGTGAGGTGCCGATGACCGCGAGGACGGCGAGCGCGAAGGCGATGTCGGTGGCGGTGGGGACCGCCCAGCCGTTCATCGAACCGTCGCCGAGGATGTTGACGAGGGCGTAGACGCCCGCGGGGACCGCCATGCCGCACAGGGCGGCGATGACGGGGAGGGCGGCCGCCTTCGGGTCGCGGAGGTCGCCCGCCACCAGCTCGCGCTTGAGTTCGATGCCGGCGACGAAGAAGAAGATCGCGAGCAGGCCGTCGGCCGCCCAGTGCTGGAGCGAGAGGTTCAGGCCGAGCGCGGCGGGGCCGATGTGGAAGTCCCGCACGGTCGCGTAGCTGTCCGTCAGGCCGGGGGTGTTCGCCCAGATCAGGGCACCGATGGCGGCCACGAGCAGCAGGACACCGCCGACCGTCTCGGCGCGCAGGGCGTCGGCGACGAAGGTCCGCTCGGGCAGTGAGAGCCTGCCGAGGAACTTGGGGTTGGGGGTGGGCGTGCGGGTGGGCGTGGCCACGGTGGGGGCACCTCCGGTCGGTCGCGGCATGACAAATGCAGTTGCCGACCAGACTTCCCGGCGCACCCTTGTGAACTTTCTTTATGCGTTCAATATTTTACAGGGTGTACGCAAGGCAATATCCGGCGATCGTTACTTTATGCGCGAAAGGGGCATCCGGCGCGTCGCGCCGGATGCCCCTTCATGGCCTGTGGCCTGCTGTTGCCTGCTGCTGTCAGTCCTCTGGGTTAGTCCTCTGGGGTCAGTCCTCGCTGCCCGCGTCGGGCAGCTTGCTCTGGATGAGGTCCATGACCGAGGAGTCGGCCAGTGTGGTGACATCGCCGACCGCCCGGTTCTCGGCGACATCGCGCAGCAGGCGGCGCATGATCTTGCCGGAGCGGGTCTTCGGCAGCTCCTGGACCGGGAGGATCCGCTTCGGCTTCGCGATCGGGCCGAGGGTGGCGCCCACGTGGTTGCGCAGGTCCGCGACCAGGCCGTCGGTCTCGGAGGCGGTGCCGCGCAGGATGACGAAGGCCACGATGGCCTGGCCGGTGGTCTCGTCGGTCGCGCCGACCACGGCCGCCTCGGCGACCGAGGGGTGCGAGACGAGCGCCGACTCGACCTCGGTGGTCGAGATGTTGTGGCCGGAGACCAGCATCACGTCGTCCACCCGGCCGAGCAGCCAGATGTCGCCGTCCTCGTCCTTCTTGGCGCCGTCGCCCGCGAAGTACTTGCCCTCGAAGCGCGACCAGTAGGTGTCGATGAACCGCTGGTCGTCGCCCCAGATGGTGCGCAGCATCGACGGCCACGGCTCGGTGAGGACCAGGTAGCCGCCTCCGCCGTCCGGGACCTCGTTCGCCTCGTCGTCCACGACGGTGGCGGAGATTCCGGGCAGCGCGCGCTGCGCCGAGCCCGGCTTGGTCTCGGTGGCACCCGGGAGCGGCGAGATCATCATCGCGCCGGTCTCGGTCTGCCACCAGGTGTCCACGATCGGACAGCGGTCGCCGCCGATGTGCTTGCGGTACCAGATCCAGGCCTCGGGGTTGATCGGCTCGCCGACCGAGCCCAGCACGCGCAGGCTCGACAGGTCGAACTTCGCGGGGATGTCGTCGCCCCACTTCATGAACGTACGGATGGCCGTCGGCGCGGTGTAGAGGATGGTGACGCCGTACTTCTGCACGACCTCCCAGAACCGGCCCTGGTGCGGGGTGTCCGGCGTGCCCTCGTACATCACCTGGGTGGCGCCGTTGGCGAGCGGCCCGTAGACGATGTACGAGTGCCCGGTCACCCAGCCGATGTCGGCGGTGCACCAGTAGACATCGCTCTCCGGCTTCAGGTCGAACACCGCGTGGTGGGTGTACGCGGCCTGCGTGAGGTAACCGCCGGAGGTGTGCAGGATGCCCTTCGGCTTACCCGTGGTTCCCGAGGTGTACAGGATGAACAGCGGGTGCTCGGCGGGGAAGGCCCGCGGGGTGTGCTCGGCGGACTGGCGGCCGACCACGTCGTGCCACCAGACGTCGCGGCCCTCGGTGAAGGCGGTGTCCTGGCCGGTGCGCCGTACGACGAGCACGTGCTTGACCTGCGGGCACTTGTCGACGGCCTCGTCGATGGCGGGCTTCAGGGCGCTGGGCTTGCCGCGGCGGTAGCCGCCGTCGGCAGTGATCACCAGCTTGGCGTCGGCGTCCTGGATGCGGGAGGCGACGGCGTCGGCGGAGAAGCCGCCGAAGACCACCGAGTGCGCGGCGCCGACGCGGGCGCACGCGAGCATCGCGACGACGGCCTCGGGGATCATCGGCAGGTAGACGGCGACGCGGTCGCCGGTCCGGACACCCAGCTCGGTCAGGGCGTTGGCGGCCTTGGAGACCTCGTCCTTGAGCTCGGCGTAGGTGATCGAGCGGCTGTCGCCGGGCTCACCCTCGAAGTGGATGGCGACGCGGTCGCCGTTGCCGGCCTCGACGTGCCGGTCCACGCAGTTGTACGCGACGTTCAGCTCGCCGTCCTCGAACCACTTCGCGAAGGGCGGGTTCGACCAGTTGAGCGTCTCCGTCGGCTCGGTGGCCCAGGTGAGCCGCCGTGCCTGCTCGGCCCAGAAGCCCAGCCTGTCCGCGTCGGCCTGTTCGTACGCAGCCTGAGTCACGTTGGCGGCGGCGGCCAGATCGGCGGGCGGCGCGAACCGCCGCTCCTCCTTGAGCAGATTGGCCAAGCTGTCATTCCTCACGACATCTCCCTTTCCCCAGGGTGTCCGATGTGTCCCCGGGGCATAGCTCATCAGTCAGACGTCCAGGTGACAAGGCCTAGCCAGAAATTGGTTTAGACCTGTATCACGTACGGGCCACACGGGCGAGTGGCCCCTTCCCGCTACAGGGTGCGGAAAGGGGCCACTGCGTTGCACGGATTCCGGAGGGTAGCGGTTCACGCCCGTGTGGGCGCCACGTCGTGGGCGGAGTCGCCGGACGGCGACTGACCGCGCGAGTCCGGGTGGACGCTGTCGAAGACCCGGCAGTCGAAGAAGTCCTCGCCCGTGGAGAGCAGGTACGCCTGGGCCTCGCCCACGTGGAAGTACATCCCGTGCAGCTCCAGCGTGCCCTCGGCGAGCCGCCGGGCCACCGACTCGTGGGCCCGCAGATGGTCGAGCTGCTGCACCACATTGGTCAGGCACAGCTGCTCCACGGCATCCGCCGGGAGCCGGCCCGCGATCCGTGCCCAGGCGTGGTGCCGGCTGGCCATCCGCTCCAGACTGGGCAGCCCGTGCCGCAGCCAGCGCCGCAGGGGGGTCATCGGGACCTCGGGAGCCGAGTTCAGCAGTGCCTGCATGGCCCCACAGCCCGAGTGCCCGCACACGGTGATGCTGTCCACCTTGAGGACGTCCACGGCGTACTCGATGGCCGCCGCGACCGAGTCGTCGGTGGCCTCGGCCCCCGGCAGCGGGACGAGATTGCCGACATTGCGGACGGTGAACAGGTCGCCCGGGCCGCTGGCCGTGATCATGCTGGTCACCAGGCGGGAATCGGCGCAGGTGAGGAACAGCTGCGAGGGCCGCTGCCCCTCGCGCGCCAGCCGGGCCAGCTCTTCCCGGACGTGCGGAGCCGTGTCCCGCTGGAACGCACCGATCCCGCTGGCCAACTGGCCGGCTCCGCGCCGACGGGTCTCCACGGCCGAGCCGGCTGGGCTCGCGGTGCCTGCCGAGCCTGTGGTGCCAGGGGTGCCTGCCGAGCTTGCCGGGCCTGTGGAGCCTGCGGTGCCTGGGGAGCCGGGGGCACCGGGGGCACCGGGGGTGCCTGGGGTGCCCGCCGCTTCCGCCGCACCGGGCGCCGGACCGCCGACGGCGGAGCGGTGGGCGCAGTGGTTCTGCCACGGGGTCCAGGGGCGGCAGCAGTGGTGCCCGCCGCGCTGCTCCCTGCCGGTCTCGGAGATCCGCGCACCGGACCGGCCGGTGACCTCGGCCGAGCCCCCGTGCGCCAGATGGGAGTTTCGCCAGTCGTGGAGCGTCTCGTAGGCCGCGTGGTCCATGAACGAGCCGTCCAGCTCGACGACGGCGTGCCCGTCGTGCGGAATCTGGTTCAGCACCCGGCTGAGCCGGGGCACCGCGAGGAAGGTCAACTGCCCGCGCGCCCAGATCCGGTGGACACCGTCGCGCACCTCCACCGTGATCCGCGTCCGGGTCAGCCGGTGCAGAGCCACGGCGACGGCCACGGCGATGCCGACCGCGACGCCCTCCAGTACCCCGCCGAGCACCACGGCCGCGATCGTCATGGCGTAGACGAGGATCTCCCGGTGCCGGGTGACACTGCGCAGGTGCGTGATGCTGACCATCTGCACGCCCACCGCCATCACCAGGGCGGCCAGCGCGGCCAGCGGAATCAGGCCGAGGACCGGAAAGAGCAGCCCGGCCGCGGTCACCACCCACAGCCCGTGCAGCATGGCCGATTTCCTGCTGACCGCACCGGACTTGACGTTCGCCACGCTACGGACGGCCACGCCCGTGACGGGCAGCCCGCCCAGCGCCCCGGAGACGATGTTGGCCGCGCCCTGGCCGCGCAGCTCGCGGTTGAGATCGGCCCGCGGCGGACGGTTGCCCGTCCCCCGCTCGGAGGCGATCAGCTTGTCGGTCGCGACCGCGGACAGCAGGGACTCCACGCTGCCGACCAGCGTGATCGTCAGCACGGCGGCGATGATCCCGAGAACCGGGCCCTCGGGTAGCTCGGGCAGGGCGTGGCTGCGCCAGGACGGCAGGTCCACCCGGGGCAGGCTGAGCCCGGCCAGGGCCGCGAAGGCCGTGGCCGTCGCGACGGCGGCGAGCGCGGCCGGCACCTTCCGCAGGGCGCGCCCGGCCCGCCCGGGCAGCCGGGGCCAGCTGAGCAACAGGGCCATGGTCAGCGCGCTGATGCCGAGCGCGACGGGATGCACATGGGCCAACTGGGCGGGCAGCCCGCGGACGTTGGCCACGACGGAGCTCTGCGGGGTGCCGCCGAGCACGATGTGCAGCTGGGCCACCGCGATGGTCACGCCGATGCCCGCGAGCATGCCGTGCACGATGGCGGGGCTGACCATGAGCGCCGACCGGGCGGTGCGCAGCAGGGCGAGTCCGAGCTGGCAGCAGCCGGCGAGCACGGTGATGGCGCACGTGGTACGCCACCCGTAGCGCTGGATCAACTCGGCGGTGATGACGGTGAGTCCGGCGGCGGGGCCGCTCACCTGGAGCGGAGAGCCGCCGAGCCACCCGGCCACGATCCCGCCCGCGGCGGCGGCCACGAGCCCCGCCTGGAGCGGGGCACCGGTGGCGAGGGCGATGCCGAGGGAGAGCGGCAGGGCGACCAGGAAGACGGCGATGGAGGCGGACAGGTCGGCCGGGAGGCCCGGGGGGAGTCGTGAGGGACGTTGCGAGGGGAGGCTCTTGGCAGGGGGTGCGGGGGAGGTGGCTGTCATAAGGTCCCGTCTCCTCGGGGAGGGGTGAAGCGGCGGGAGTCTCAACACTCAGTAAACGAATAGTAATGGAGAGTAAAGGAGGGTGGGGCGCAATACGGGCAAATGGCCCACGAATTAGCGCTCGCGAGTGATTAAGCATTTTGTCCGGCTTGTCATACCGCCTTCACGGCGGACCGCATGGGACGTTGCGGCGCGGAAGTCCTGCGATGGAACTGCGAGGGAGAGGTGGGGCGGATGATCGCCGCCACGAAGAAGATCGCCGGCGGCCTGGTCGCCGCGGCGCTGGTCCTGTGCGCTGCCGGGTGCAGCACCTCGGAGCCCGCCAAGTCCCCGTCCGGCGGAGGCCGCAACGGCCCCGAGGGCGCCGGCGCGCCGGAGGGCCCCGGCAGTGTCCTGCGGCTCATCGGCGACGGCTCGACCGCGTACACCGGCTCGCAGCCGAACGTACAGAAGACGCAGAAGCTGAAGCCCGGTGAAAAGCCGCCGCAGTTCGTGGTGTTCTCGTGGGACGGGGCCGGCGAGGACAGCCAGAAGCTCTTCTCCCACTTCCGGGACGTCGGCAAGAGGTACAACGCCCGCATGACGTACTTCCTCAGCGGCGTGTACATGCTCCCGGAGGAGAAACGTTCCCTCTACACCGCCCCGCAGCACTCCCCGGGCCTCTCCGAGATCGGCTTCGGCGACCTCCAGGGCATCAAGGACACCGCCACCCAGATCCGCGCGGCCTGGCTGGAGGGCAATGAGATCGGCACCCACTTCAACGGCCACTTCTGCGGTCCCGAAGGCGGCGTCGGCACCTGGTCGGTGGACGAGTGGAAGAGCGAGATCAGCCAGGCCAAGTCGTTCGTCAAGAACTGGAAGACCAACGCGGGGCTGAAGAGCATGGAGCCGCTCCCCTTCGACTACGACAAGGAGCTCATCGGCGCCCGCACCCCCTGCCTCGAAGGCCAGAAGAACTTCATGCTGGCGGCCAAGGACCTCGGGTTCCGCTACGACTCCAGCGGTATCGCCAAGCAGATCTGGCCCAAGAAGACGGACGGGCTCTGGGACCTCCCGCTGCAGCTGGTACCCATGCCCGGACGTGCCTTCGACACGCTGAGCATGGACTACAACTACATGGTCAACCAGTCCGGCACGACCACGCAGGGCGACCCCTCGCAGCACGTGTACTGGGGCGAGCAGATGCGCGACGGACTGCTCCAGGCCTTCGAGCGGGTCTACCAGGGCAACCGCGCGCCGCTGATCATCGGCAACCACTTCGAGTCCTGGAACGGCGGCACCTACATGCGGGCCGTCGAGGAGTCCATCAAGAGCATGTGCACCCAGAAGGAGGTCCGCTGCGTGCCGTTCCGCGAGCTGGCCGACTGGCTGGACGCGCAGGACCCGAAGGCCCTGGAGTGGATGCGCACCCTCGACGTCGGCGAGGCGCCGAAAGAGGGCTGGGCCAAGTTCCTGACGGCGGGGCCGCCGGCTCGGCCAGCCGCTCCCGCCGAGGTCACGTCGGCCACCGGCTCGGCCGCCACGGAGCCGGAGCCGGATTCGGGTTCGGAGTCGGGTTCGGAGTCGGAGGAGGACTACTGAGCACCGGCTTCCAGGTCCTGGCTTCCGGGTCCTGGCCTCCGCACAAGGGACTCCGGGGCGCTAACGGGGACTGCTGACGAGGTCGGTCTCCCGCTCCCGCGGTTCCTGGGACTCCGTGGCCGGCCCTTCGCGGAGGACGAACTCGGGGTCGACCTGGGCCGCCAGGTCGACCCCGGTCTTGGCGTTGCCCCAGCTCTCCGCGTTGCGCAGGTGGAAGTGCACCATCTGCTCGGTGTACCGGGCCCAGTCGCGGTGCGCGTACGAGTCGTCCGCCGCGTCCTGGAGCGCCTGGAGGGCGAACCGGTTGGTGGCCTCCAGCAGCTCGAAGGCGGCCGGGCGGCCCTTCTCCATCGCCCGCACCCAGTCGGAGTGCCCGACGGTGACCAGCAGGTCCTCGCCCACCTCGTCCTGGAGGAACTCGATGTCCTCCGGGCCCTGCACCTTGTTGCCGATCACCTTCAGCGCGATCCCGAAGTCCCGCGCGTACTCCTTGTACTGGCGGTAGACGGAGACTCCCTTACGGGTCGGCTCGGCGACCAGGAAGGTCACGTCGAAGCGGGTGAACATGCCCGAGGCGAAGGAGTCGGAGCCGGCCGTCATGTCGACGACCACGTACTCGTCCCGGCCGTCGACCAGGTGGTTGAGACAGAGCTCGACCGCCCCGATCTTCGAGTGGTAGCAGGCCACGCCCAGATCGGACTCGGTGAACGGGCCGGTGGCCATCAGCCGCACGGGCTCGCCGTCGAGCAGGACCGTGCGCGCGCATGCCTCGTACACCGGGTTGTCCTCGGAGACGCGCAGCAGGCGCGAGCCGGTCCCCGGCGGCGTGGTCTTGATCATTGCGTCGGCGGACGCGATGCGCGGGTTGGAGCCGCGCAGGTATTCCTTGATCAGGGGCAGGTGCGCGCCCATGGCCGGGAGCGCGGCGGCCTCGTCCTCGCCGAGCCCGAGGGCGGCGCCGAGGTGCTGGTTGATGTCGGCGTCCACCGCGACGACGGGGGCTTCATTGGCGGCGAGGTGGCGGATGAAGAGGGAGGACAGCGTGGTCTTCCCGCTGCCGCCCTTTCCCACGAAAGCGATCTTCATGTTCACCAAGCGTAGTGGCTCGGTTGCTTTGGGTGGCCCAGGTGAGTGAAGAAGACCACTCCAAGGAGGGGTCGGTGCTATGGGCGGTCAGTGCGTAGGCTCCCTACTTATGAGTAGCGCTTCTGACCCGCTGGCCCCGCTGGGTTCGCTCCCCGGTGTGGCCGAGTCCGTGGATTCCGTACGCAAGGCAGTGGACCGGGTCTACGGCCACCGGGTCATGCGCCGTCGCAGTGGGGCGATCACCTCGGAGGCCGCGCTGCGCGGGGCCCGGGGGAGCGCGGCGCTGTCGGGCGCGGACTGGGCGCTGGAAGAGGTGCGCCGCCGGACCGACTTCGGATCCGAGGCGGAGGCGCGCACGGTGGGCGCCGCCCTGCGGTTGACGGCGGAGGCCGGGCAGCTGCTGAGCATCTGGCGTCAGTCGCCGCTACGGGTACTCGCGCGGCTCCACCTGGTGGCCTCGGGCTCGACGGCCGACGGGGACACCGTGGGCCGCCCCCGTCTGGCGGGCGAACCGGTGGACGAGCCGCTGATCACCCAGCCCCTGCCGAGCGCGGAGGAGGTGGCGGGCCGGCTGGACGGGCTGTCCCGGCTCATCATCGCGGGGGGTTCCGCCCCGGCGCTGATCACGGCGGCGGTGGTGCACGGCGAGCTGCTGGCGCTGCGGCCGTTCGGCTCGTACAACGGCCTGGTCGCGCGGGCGGCGGAGCGCATCGCGCTGATCAACAGCGGTCTCGACCCGAAGGCGATCTGCCCGGCGGAGGTCGGCCACGCGGAGCAGGGCGTGGACGCGTATCTGGCGGCCTTCGAGGGCTACGTCTCCGGCACTCCGGAGGGGATGGCGGCCTGGATCGCCCACTGCGGCCGCGCGATCGAACTCGGGGTCCGTGAATCGACGGCGGTCTGCGAGGCGCTCCAGCGCGGCGCGGCCTGACCCTCGCGGCCTGACCTTTTTGCCCCGACATGGGTTGCGGCGACACCGTCAAGCTTTGGTGTCGCCGCTGGCATTCGCGCCGAGTTACCAAGCGTCCTCGATAGTTGCCCATCAGGTCGGGGACTTTGCCCGTTACCTGGTGCGGCTGGCCCGTAATCGACGGGTCGACGTCGCGTGGGTGCTCGGCGCTCCTGCTTCGGTCCGTGGGCCTTACTGCGTTTTAAAGATGATCCTCTCGGATGTTCTTTGGTCTCGCGGGCCGTTAACTACTTTGTACTCCGCTTCCGGCGTATGTGAAACCCCTGCCAAGACTTCTTTACTTTCCCGTACGTTCCGTACCGAACCGGACACGCCAAATCCGCGCAGGTCGGACCTACGTCCACCCTTCGTCCACGGGGCTGGTCCGGGGTTGAGCGGAGTCAGGCCGAGGCGGCGGCCAGGGCGCCGGCGCGGCGCCGACTGGCGTACCAGACCAGCCCGGCGGTAGCCGCGGCCGCGCCCACGGCCGCGGCGGCGACCAGCGCCGGCCGCGCGGCCATCGACAGCCCGGGCAGCCGCTGCTTCAACCGCACCGGCCGGTTGAACACCAGCACCGGCCACTCCCGGGCCACGGCCTCCCGCCGCAGCGCCCGGTCGGGGTTGACCGCGTGCGGGCGCCCCACGGCCTCCAGCATCGGGACATCGGTGATCGAGTCGCTGTACGCGTAGCACCGCGCGAGGTCGTACCCCTCGGACTCCGCGAGCTCGCGGACGGCCTCCGCCTTCGTCGGACCGTAGGCGTAGTAGTCGATCTCCCCGGTGAAGCAGCCGTCCTCGCCGACCACCATCCGCGTGGCCACGACCCGGTCCGCGCCGAGCATCTCGCCGATCGGCTCGACCACTTCCGCGCCGGAGGTGGAGACGATGACCACGTCACGGCCGGCGGTGTGGTGGGCCTCGATCAGGGACGCGGCCTCGTCGTAGATGATCGGGTCGATGAGATCGTGCAGGGCCTCGGCGACGATCTCGCGCACCTGCTGCACGTTCCACCCCTTGCACAGGGCGGACAGGTACTCCCGCATGCGTTCCATCTGATCGTGGTCGGCACCGCCGGCCAGGAAGATGAACTGGGTGTACGCGGTGCGCAGCACGGCCCGGCGGTTGATCAGGCCGCCTTGGTAGAAGGACTTGCTGAACGTCAGAGTGCTCGACTTCGCAATGACCGTCTTGTCCAGGTCGAAGAAGGCTGCGGTACGAGGCAAGGAGTGCGGCAAGGGCTGATTTTCCACGCCCCGAGCATATGCGCCCACCATTCGGCGTAAGGTGTGGCGCGTGGGTTTGCCTGAGAAGGCTCTCGGGTACACCATGGAAGTCACGGATCGTTCGCGACCGTGCTAACCCGGTCTGGCTCCTCCCCCCCCGAGTCGGACCGTGGGGACGACCCCCGCTCTCCCCCCCGGCGGGGGTCGTCGCATGTCCGGACGCGGTTTGCGTCCCTTGCCTTCGGCCCTTGGTGACCATCTTCCCGGCCCTCCCTCTTCTGTGGGCCCGCGTGCCGCAGGCCTCTCACCCGTCAGACGTGTGACGCTCCGTAGTTGTTCCGGTGCGCTCTGGAACTCACCTGATGGGGTGGCGAAGTTATTCACAACGGCCTCGGCGTCCACCGTTTTTGAGCAAGATCCACTTCTTTTTCCGGATCGCTGCACGGTGATTCCAGCCGCGAAGTCCGCGGCCTTGGGATTTGCGGCGAGAAGGGGGCGGAGATCGTGGCTGGATCGAAGTCGTGTGAAGTACCGGAGCGCGTACGTGGTGGTGGGGGCGGGCCGGCGGCCCGTGCGGGCGGGGCCGGGGCCGGCGGCGGACGGCCGCTGATCATCACCGAGGATCCCCTGCTGCTCGACGATCTGCTGCGGCTGTGCGCCGCCGCGGGCGCCGAGCCGCATGTGCACCACGCGGTGCCCGAGCAAATCGGGAGCGGCGGTGCCGGGGGTGAGGGAGGAGCCGGCGAGGCGCGCGGGAGCGTCGGATGGGAGTCCGCGCCGCTCGTGCTCGTCGGGGATGATGCCGCCCTGCGAGTGCGCGGGGCGCCGCGCCGGGACGGGGTGTTCCTCGTCGGCCGGGAGCTGGACGACCCCCTGGTGTGGCAGCGGGCGGTGGAGATCGGGGCCGAGGAGGTGCTGCGGCTCCCCGACGCCGAGAGCCGGCTCGTCGACCGCATCGCCGACGTGGTGGAAGGGGCCGGGAAGCCGGCCCTCGCCGTCGGGGTGATCGGCGGCAGCGGCGGGGCCGGGGCCTCCACCCTCGCCTGTGCGCTCGCCATCCGCGCCGCCCGGGCCGGGGAGCGGACCATCCTCATCGACGGCGACCCGCTGGGCGGAGGGATGGACGTACTGCTCGGTGGCGAAGGCGCCGAGGGGCTGCGCTGGCCTGACTTCGCCGGCTCGCGGGGCCGGGTCGGCGCCGGAGCGCTGGAGGAGTCCCTGCCCGAGCTGCACGCGCTGCGGGTGCTCAGCTGGGACCGGGGAGAGCGGGTGGTGGTGCCGCCCGCCGCGATGCGGTCGGTGGTGGCCGCCGCCCGCCGCCGGGGCGGGGTCGTGGTGGTCGACCTGCCGCGCCGGGTGGATGAGGCCGTGGCCGAGGTGCTGGCCCAGCTGGACCTGGTGCTGATGGTCGTGCCGGGCGAGTTGCGGGCGGTGGCCGCGGCGGGCCGGGTGGCGGCCGGGGTGCGGATGGTGGCCCGGGATGTCCGCGTCGTCGTCCGCGGCCGCTGCCCGGGCGGGCTCGACGCCGAGGCGGTGGCCGGGCTGCTGGGGGTGCCGCTGGCCGGCGAGGTGCCGGTCGAGGTGGGACTGCCAGGCCGGGTGGCCGAGGGGGAACCGCCGGGGGCGCAGCGGCGGGGCACGCTCGCCCGCTTCTGCGACGGCTTCTGGCAGCGGGCCCTCGGCTCCGTCCAGGGGGTGCCGGCATGAGCGCGGTGCTGCTGGACGCGGTGCGGCAGCGGCTCGCCGAGAGCGGGGCGGAGCCGACCCCGGCCAGGGTCGCGGCCGCCTTGCGGGCCCAGGGCCGGCTGCTGGGCGATGCGGAAGTGCTGGGCGTCGCCGCCGAATTACGGTCCGAGCTGGTCGGCGCGGGCCCGCTGGAGGCGCTGCTCGCCGATCCGGAGGTCACCGATGTGCTGGTCGCGGCTCCGGACCGGGTGTGGGTGGACCGTGGTGGCGGGCTGGAGCTGACCGGGGTGACCTTCGCCGACGCCGAGGCCGTCCGCAGACTCGCCCAGCGGCTGGCAGCCGTCGCGGGACGACGCCTGGACGACGCCCGGCCGTGGGTGGACGCCCGGATGCCGGACGGGACCCGGCTCCACGCGGTCCTGCCGCCGGTGGCGGTCGGGTCCGCCTGCCTGTCACTGCGGGTGGTGCGGCCCCGGGCGTTCACGCTGGAGGAACTGGTCGCGGCGGGGACTCTGCCGCCGGGCGGTCAGAAGCTGCTCCGGAAGATGGTGGAGGCCCGGCTGTCGTTCCTCGTCTCCGGCGGGACCGGGACGGGCAAAACGACCCTGCTCAGCGCCCTGCTGGGGCTGGTCGGCCCGGGGGAGCGGATCGTGCTGGCCGAGGATTCGGCCGAACTGCGCCCCGACCATCCGCACGTGGTGCGGCTGGAGACCCGGCCGGCCAACCAGGAGGGCGCGGGGCTGGTCACCCTGGCCGATCTGGTCCGGCAGGCGCTGCGGATGCGGCCCGACCGGCTCGTCGTCGGCGAGGTCCGGGGCGCCGAGGTGGCCACTTTGCTGGCCGCGCTGAACACCGGGCACGAGGGCGGCTGCGGCACCGTGCACGCGAACGCGGCCACACATGTCCCGGCCCGGCTGGAGGCGCTCGGGACGGCCGCGGGGCTCGACCGGGCCTCCCTGCACAGCCAATTGGCGGCCGCGCTGAACCTGGTCGTCCATCTGGTCCGGGACCGCGACGGGCGGCGCCGGGTCGCGGAGGTGCATGTGCTGGAGCGGGATCCGGCGGGGCTGGTGGTCACGGTGCCGGCGCTGCGATGGGCGGCGCGCGGGTTCGTACGGGAGCGGGGCTGGGAGCGGCTTGAGCCGCTGATGGGGGGTGCGCGATGAGCGGGGGCGGGCCGGCGGTGCTGATGCCGGTGCCGGTGTTCGCCGGGGTGCTGTGTGCCGGGGCGGCGGCCTGGGTGCTGGCCGGGGGTGACGGGACGTCCCGGCGGGCCCGGGTGGTGCTGGCCGGGGGAGGCCCGGTGGTGTCGCACGGGCCGGGGCCCTGGGAGCGGCTGGTGATCGGCGCGCGGGTGCGGGCGGCGGCCCGGCGTGAGTGGGGCTGCCTGGGCGTCGGGCTGCTGGTCGCGCTGCTGGGCGGGTCGGTGATCCCGGTGGTGCTCGGCGCGGCCGCGGTACCGCTGGTCCGGCGCTGGCTGCGGGCCCGGGAGCGCGAGCGGGCCCGCACGGCCCGGGCGGCCGAGGTGGTGGCCCTGTGCGGGGCGGCGGTGGGCGAACTACGGGCCGGCGCGCAGCCCGGGCAGGCGCTGACCGCGGCCATACGGCGGACGGTGTCGGGTCCCGGCGGGCCGGGCGGCGCGGAGGCCGGGGTGCTGGCCGCGGCGGCGTTCGGCGGGGATGTGCCCGAAGCGCTGCGTCTGGCGGCCCGGGAGCCGGGCGCGGAAGGGCTGGCCGGGATGGCGGCCTGCTGGCGGGTCTCTGTGGACGGCGGCGCGGGGCTGGCGGCCGGGCTGGACAGGCTGGAGGGGGCGTTGCGGGCCGAGCGGGACCGGCGGGAGTCGCTGCGGTCCCAGCTGGCGGGCGCCCGCTCGACGGCGGTGGTGCTGGCCCTGCTCCCGCTGGTGGGGCTGCTGATCGGCACCGGACTGGGGGCGGATCCGCTGCGGGTACTGCTGCACACCCCGGTGGGGTGGGGCTGCCTGCTGACGGGCGGGGTGCTGGAGGCGCTGGGGCTGCTGTGGTGCCGGCGCATCGTACGGGCGGGGGAGTGGTGATGGGCGACTCGGTGGTCCACAGGCTGGGGATGACGCTGTGCCTGGCGGCAGCCGTGCTCTGCGCGGTGTCGGCGGTGGCGGCGCGCGTGCGGGAGCGGGCGGCCCGGCGCCGGATCGCGGTCCTGCTGACGGCGCGATCGGTAAGGCGCGGGCCGGTGCTCGGTGCGCGGATACGGAGTGTGGTGCGGGCCTGGGCCGCGCCGGCCGGGGCGCTGCTGGCGAGCTGGGTGCTGGTCGGCGGAGCGGTGGGTGTGCTGATCGGCTGCGGGGCGGCGCTCGGGGTGTGGTGCCGGCTGGCCCGGGCGCGGCCGCCGGCCGAGGGGGATCCGAGGGAGGCGGAGCGTCAGCTGCCGTTCGCCGCAGACCTCTTGGCCGCGTGCCTGGCGGCCGGGGCGGGCCCGGTGGAGGCGGCGGAAGTGGTGGGGGAGTCGTTGGGCGGCCCGGTGGGCGAGCGGCTGGCCCTGGCCGGGGCGGAGCTCAGGCTCGGCGGCGAACCGGGGGCGGCGTGGGGAAGGTTGGCGGAGATACCGGGTGCGCGGGCGCTCGCGGAGTGTCTGGAACGGGCGGCGCGCACCGGGGCGCCGGCCGCGGAGCCGGTCTCGCGGATGGCGGCGGCCCTCCGTGACGACCGGACCCGGCAGGCGGGCGCCCGGGCGCAGCGGGCCGCGGTGCTCGTCACCGCCCCGGTGGGGCTGTGTTTCCTCCCCGCATTCCTCGCGGTGGGGGTGGCGCCGGTGGTGATCGGTATGGCATCCGGTCTCCTCTCGAACACCTGAAATCACATCAAGAACGTAAATCAACTGGAGGTTGGCATGAGGATCATCTGGTTTCGTGTGCGGGCGGTCCTGAGCGGTCACCGGAGTGATGAGGGGATGTCCACTTCGGAATACGCCATGGGCACGATCGCGGCGTGTGCATTCGCGGCGGTTCTGTACAAGGTGGTGACGAGTGAGGTGGTCTCCACGGCGCTCCAGTCGACCATCGGGAAGGCGCTCGATGTGCCGTTCTGAGGAAAATCCTCGGCGAATGGGCGACCGGGGTTATGTGACGGCGGAGGCGGCTCTGGTGATCCCGGCGCTGGTGCTGTTCGCGGCGCTGCTGGTGTGGGCGCTGATGGCGGCGGCCGCGCAGATCCGGTGTGTGGACGCGGCCCGGGCCGGCGCCCGGGCGGCGGCCCGCTCGGAGCCGATGGACGTCGCGGTGGCGGCGGCCCGGGCCGCCGCCCCGCCGGGGGCGGAGGTGGAACTGGAGCGGTCGGGCGACCTGTGGCAGGTCCGGGTGGCGGCACCCCCACCGGGCCCGAGCGGCCTACCCGTACGCCTGGGCGCGCTGGCGGTAGCCCTGGCCGAAGACACCGTAGGACCACCCCCATGACCCCACCCCGCGCCCGCACCCGAAACCGGGCCCGCGCTCGAAACCAGGCCCCGGCCCGGGCCCAGGCCTGGTTCCGGGCCCGTGACCGGGCCGCCGGCCAGGCCCAGGACACGGCCCAGGCCCAGGACACGACCCAGGCCCAGGCCCAGGCCCAGGCCCAGGCCCAGGCCCAGGACACGGCCCAGGCCAAGGTCCAGACCCGAGGCCAGGACACGGCCCAGGCCCAAGTCCCGGCCCAGGACATTGCCCAAGCCCTAGCCCAAGCCCAGGAGACGGGCCATGTCCGGGCCCCGGCCCCGGCCCGCGCCCAGGCCGGGGACCAGGCTCGCGCCCCGGCCCCGGCCCCGGCCCCGGCCCCGGCCCCGGCCCCGGCCCCGGCCCCGGCCCCGGCCCCGGCCCCGGCCCCGGCCGGGGACCAGGACAGGGACCAGGCTCGCGCCCCGGCCCCGGCCCGAGGTCAGGGCACGGACCAGGACCGGGCACGTGCCCGGGGGCGGGACGAGGGGTCGGCCACTGTGTGGGCCACGTTGGTGGCCACCGTGTTGGCGGCGGTGTTCGGGGGTGTGCTGGTGCTCGGTCAGGCCGTGGTCGCCCGGCATCGGGCGGCGGCGGCCGCCGATATGGCGGCGCTCGCGGCGGCGGCGAGTTGGGCGCACGGCCCAGAGGCCGCGTGTGCCACGGCGATACGGGTCGCCCGGGCCCAGGGTGCGACAGTGACCAGCTGTGTCCTACGGGGTGAGGTGTCCGAGGTCTCCGCCCGCGCCCCCACTGGCCCCTTCGATCCGGCCGTCAGTGCTCGTGCGGGGCCGCCTCTGCCGGCCGTCGGATGACTGGCTTCGGCCCGGTGGTCGGTGGTGGGGCCTTCGGCCTGGAGGTCGGTGCTCGCGGGGGTCCGTCTTCGTCGGGCGTCGGGTGATGGGGTCTTCGGCTCGGTGGTCGGTGCTCGGGTGGGTCCGGCTCTGCTAGGCGCTGGGGGCCTTCGGTCAGGCGGTTAGGGCTCGCGCGGGTCTGCCCGGGTCACTCGTCGAGGGGCGACGGGCTCCTGGGGGTCAGTCCAGGGTCCAGATGCGCACGGTGGTGCGGTCCTCCGAGAGCGTGGCCCAGGTGGCGTCGCCCAGTGCCGTCGGGGCGCCGGAGGGCGGGGACGAGTAGGTGATCTGGCCGCTCACCGTGAGGTGGTGGGCGTCGAGGAGCCAGTGGCGGCCTTCGCCGAACTCCTCGTCCCACCCTGCCGTCCCCGCAATGAGGGTGTCCTCGTCGAGGAAACCGCACGCGGAGTCCCAGCGCACCCGCGCCCGGGCGTTCTCGGAGTCGGCCTGGGGGTGCCGGGGGCACGGCGGACTCGGCGTGCAGCTCGGCCGCGACCGAGCCGTCCGCCAGGCGGAGCAGGGCGAGGGCTTCCTGGTAGTGGGCCACGGTCAGGAGACTGTCGCCGGACGGGCTCACCGCGACCAGGACCTGGCCGTCGTTGCCGACACCGCCGACGGTTAGCGTTTCGCCGTCCGAGCGCCCCATCGCAGCGGCACGCCGTTCTGGTCCTCCCCGTACGAACAGGCCCATCTGCCGGGGATCCGGATGCGGGACATGCCCCGAGCCGCCCGCCGCCGTCCGCACGGCCGAGGACCTGCCCGTCGACGGCGTCGATCACCAGCCACTCGTCGGGCGACTCCGGCAGCTCCGCGCTCCCGGCCAGGGGGCCGCGGACATGGGCCCAGACGAGCGCTCCGTCGGCGGAGAAGGCCGCGGAGCCGCTGTCCGGGTAGAGATGGTCCCCGCGGTCCACGTACTCCCCGTAAGAGCCGTGTGCGGCCCCGCAGGAGCCCTCCCAGCAGCCGCGCCGGACCTCCCACCGGACCGCCCCGCTGAGGTCCACCGCCCGCAGCGCGTGGATTCCGGCGAAGACGGCGAGGTCCTGCCCGGGCGACACCGTGCAGGTACCGACGCGGCGTGGCCAGGGAGCGGGAAACCTGACCGCCGGATCAGCGGCGGCGGGCGCCGTCGGATCGACGCGGACGAGTGCGGAGACGAGCTCGGTGTCGCCCCGCCCCGTCAGGACCGTCGTCCCTGACTGGCTCAGCACCTCCGAGGCATGGGTCTCGACCGGCGCCGGCGGGGCGGCCAGCGTGGTCACGAGGCGTGCGGTCACGGGCATGGGGATTCTCCGGCGGTCTTCGGTGGGCGGGCGGGCGGCGGCGCCCCGGGCTGCGGCGGCCCGCCGACAGCCCCGCCCGCAGTCACCGACAACCCCGCACGCCGCCCCATCCCGCACGTCGCCCATCCCGCAAGCCGGCCCCCCCGGCAGGCCACCCCGTCCCGCACGCCGCAGGCCGGCCCCGCCTCGCGGGCCGCACGCCCCGCCCCGAACACCGCTGCGGCCAGCACCCCCGCCTCCGCGCCGCCCGGCCCGCCGGGACCCGACACCGTCCGCCGTATGGCCGCCATTAGTGCCTGCCCGGGCTGCGCTCCGGCCCGTGGTTCGCCCACCGCCCCGCACACAGGGCCACCACCTGGTCCGCCCGGGCCGGACGCCCCCCGCGGGGCCGCACGTGTCCCGCAGGCCGCAGCCCGGTCCCGGCCCCGCGGGCCGGACGCTATCTGCAAGCACTTCCGTCGGGACCACGGTTCCAGGGTGTTTTGGTACCACCCTCGAACCGACAGCCGACGACTCACCCGAGGCACTGACGGCCTCTTCTCGCAGGTCACGCCTGTGCATCAGCCCATTACCGGCCCGGCGGTCGAACGGGCGTCGGAGCCAAAAGAACTCGGACCTGGTACCAGCGAACGTTGCTCCAAACAGGACGCCCCGCCCGCGGGCCGGATGCCCCGCCTGCGGGCAGCCGATAGCGGTCGGGAGCCACGCGTGCCACACGCCGCGTGCCGCACGCGCCCGCCGCAGGCCGCCCCGTCCCGCACCCGCCCGCCCCGCGGGCCGCCCCGTCCCGCGCGCGCCCGCCCTGCGGGGCCGCACGGGTCCCGCATGCCGCAGGCCGGTCCCGGCCCCGCGGGCCCGGATGCCCCGCCCGCGGGCCGCCGATAGCGGTCGGGAGCCATGCCGTGCCACACGCCGCGTGCCTCGCGAGCCCGCCGCAGGTCGCCCCGTCCCCGCACGCGCCCACCCCGCAGGGTGGTGGGGCCGGGGGCTCAGGTCGGTGGGCGCATGCCGCGTGCCGCACGCGCCCGCCGCAGGCTGCTCCGTCCCGCACGCGCCCGCCCCGCAGGCCGCCCCGTCCCGCAAGCGCCCGCCCCGCAGGTCGCCCCGTCCCGCAAGCGCCCGCCCCGCAGGTCGCCCCGACCCGCACGCGCCCGCTCCGCGGGGCGGTGGGGCCAGGAGCTCAGGGTGGTGGGGCAGGGTGGGGCGGGGCCTCGGAGAGGAGGCGGGTGAGGAGGCGGATGGCGCCGCGTTTGTGGAGGGGCTCGTTGCCGTTGCCGCACTTGGGGGACTGGATGCAGGACGGGCAGCCGGCCTCGCACTCGCAGGCGGCGATGGCGTCGCGGGTCGCCGCCAGCCAGGCGTGCGCCGTGTGGAAGCCCCGCTCCGCGAAGCCGGCGCCGCCGGGGTGGCCGTCGTAGACGAACACGGTCGGCAGGAGGGTGTCGGGGTGCAGCGGGACGGAGACGCCGCCGATGTCCCAGCGGTCGCAGGTGGCGAACAGGGGCAGCAGGCCGATGGAGGCGTGCTCGGCGGCGTGCAGGGCCCCGCCGAGGATCTCCGGGTTGATCCGGGCCTCGTCGAGCTGGTCCTCGGTCACCGTCCACCACACGGCCCGGGTGCGCAGGGTGCGCGGCGGCAGGTCCAGCTTGGCCTCGCCGAGCACCTCGCCGGTGATCAGCTTGCGGCGCAGGTACGACACGACCTGGTTGGTGACCTCGACGGAGCCGAAGCAGAGCCGCCCCTGCCCCCAGGGGATCTCGGTGTCGGTCTCCAGGACGGAGATCGCGGTGGTGTCGCGGGCCGTGGTGGAGAAGGGCGGGCTGGACTCCTCGACCAGGGCCACCGAATCCTCCAGGTCGAGGTGTTTCACCAGGTAGGTGCGGCCCTGGTGGAGGTGGACGGCCCCGTCGTGGACGGCGGTGTGGGCGGCGGATTCGTCGACCGTGCCCAGCAGCCGGCCCGTACCGGCCTCGACGATCTGTACCGGGCGGCCCCCGCCGCCCCGGATGTCGGTCAGGTCCGAGGCCCGCTCGCGCCGGGTCCAGTGCCAGGCCGTGGCCCGGCGGCGGAGCAGTTTCGCCGCCTCCAGCTGCGGCAGGAGGTCCCGTGCGGCGGGGCCGAACAGCGTCAGGTCCGCCTCCGTCAGCGGCAGCTCGGCGGCGGCCGCGCACAGGTGCGGGGCCAGCACGTACGGGTTGTCGGGGTCCAGGACGGTGGCCTCCACGGGCTGCCGGAAGAGCGCCTCGGGGTGGTGGACCAGGTAGGTGTCCAGCGGGTCGTCCCGGGCGATCAGGACGGCCAGGGCGCCCCGCCCGGAGCGCCCCGCGCGGCCCGCCTGCTGCCACAGGGAGGCCCGGGTCCCCGGGTACCCGGTGATCAGGACGGCGTCCAGGCCGGAGACGTCCACGCCCAGCTCCAGGGCGGTGGTCGCGGCCAGCCCGAGCAGCTCGCCGGAGTGCAGGGCCCGCTCCAGGGCCCGGCGCTCCTCCGGCAGGTAGCCGCCCCGGTAGGCGGCGACCCGCCGGGGCAGCGAGCGGTCCACCTCGGCCAGCCGCTCCTGGGCGATCACGGCGATCAGCTCGGCGCCGCGCCGGGAGCGGACGAAGGCCACCGTACGGACGCCCTGGACGACCAGGTCGGTCAGCAGGTCGGCGGTCTCGGCGGTGGCGGTGCGCCGCACCGGCGCGCCCTTCTCGCCGCGCAGCTCGCTCAGCAGCGGCGGCTCCCACAGGGCGAAGACCACCTCCCCGCGCGGCGAGGCGTCGTCGGCGACCTCGGTGACCGGTACGCCGGTCAGCCGGGACGCGGCGGCCGCCGGGTCGCTCGCGGTGGCGGAGGCCAGCAGGAAGACGGGGTCGGAGCCGTAGCGGGCGCACAGGCGCCGCAAGCGGCGCAGCACCTGTGCGACATGGGAGCCGAAGACGCCGCGGTAGGTGTGGCACTCGTCGATGACCACGTAGCGCAGGGCCTTGAGGAACGAGGACCAGCGCGGATGGGCCGGCAGGATCCCCCGGTGCAGCATGTCGGGGTTGGTCAGCACGTAGTTGGCGTACTGGCGCACCCATTCGCGTTCCTCGACGGGCGTGTCCCCGTCGTAGACGGCGGGCCGGACCGCGTTGCCCAGCGGGGCCGCGAGCGCGCGTACGGCGCGCCGCTGGTCGGCCGCGAGGGCCTTGGTGGGGGCCAGGTAGAGGGCGGTCGCGCCGCGCCCGGTGGGGGCCTCGGCGCCGTCCGCGAGGGCCGAGAGCACGGGGGCCAGGTAGGCCAGCGACTTGCCCGAGGCGGTGCCGGTGGCGACGACCACGGACTCGCCGTCCAGGGCGTGCTCGGCGGCCGCGGCCTGGTGTTCCCACGGATGTTCGATCCCCGCGGCCTGAATGGCGGCTACTACATCCGTTCGGATGCGGTCGGGCCAGACTGCATGACGACCCGCCCGAGGGGGCAAGTGCTCCGTATGGGTGATGCGCGCAGCCCGGGAAGGCCCCCGTGACAGCCGGTCCAGGACCGTGCCGGGGGCGGGTCCAGGGTCCGTTGGTGCCGTGGGCGGACCGGGGCGGTGAGTATTGGCCATTGGAACCGAGTGTGTCACTGGCGTGCGGGACAATGGTCCGAAGGCGTCGTGCGCGCCTGCCGGTAAGTGATTGAATGCCATCGCGGCAGCCAATCCCTCGCCTACCTTCGGGTGGGGAGGCCCCTGGGGGGCGCCGCTCGATAGCAAGGTGCTGGAGGATCCGTGGACCTGTCCCTGTCGACTCGCACTGTCGGCGACCGTACGGTCGTGGAGGTCGGTGGCGAGATTGATGTGTATACCGCGCCCAAGCTGCGCGAGCAGTTGGTCGAGTTGGTGAACGACGGCAGCTACCACCTGGTTGTCGATATGGAGCGAGTGGACTTCCTCGACTCCACCGGGCTCGGTGTGCTCGTGGGAGGCCTCAAGCGCGTTCGCGCGCACGAGGGCTCGCTGCGGCTGGTCTGCAACCAGGAGCGCATCCTGAAGATCTTCCGCATCACCGGTCTGACCAAGGTGTTCCCGATCCACACCACGGTGGAAGACGCCGTCAACGCCACCGACTGACGGCTCCTTGTACGAAGGAGCGGGGGTACCGGACCGTCCGTCGGTCCGGGCCCCTGTCAAGGCACGCCCGTAGTCCGAGGGGGACGCGCATGGCCACCGTTGAACTGCGCTTCAGCGCCCAGCCCGAACACGTCCGGACGGCCCGCCTGGTCGCGGCCGCCGTGGCGCGCCGGGCCGGTGTTGAGGAAGCCCTGCTCGACGAGGTCCGCCTCGCCGTGGGCGAGGCCTGCTCCCGGGCTGTCGGGCTGCATCGCGTCAACGCGCTGACCGCGCCCGTCCGGGTGGTGCTGACCGAGGAGGAGAAGACCTTCTCCATCGAGGTCGGAGACGAGGTGCCGGGCCCCGCCGAGGCCGTGTCCGGCATCACCGCCGCCCTGGACCCGGACGCCGACGGGGAGGACGAGATGGGCCTCGCGGTGATCAGCGGGCTCGTCGACGATGTCGAGGTGACCACCGGGGCGTCGGGCGGAACCATCAGGATGAGCTGGCCCGTGTCCGGCGCGACCGAGGTGGCGTAGCGCCTCCGCGCCGAGGGGATCGGAGCCGGGCGTTTCGCAGCGCCCGCGCGTAACTCTCGTACGCCCATCTCCTTCCCCGCTCGCCCTCTCTCGTACGCTTCTCCTACGACCTCATATCGTTTGATCTTATTCGGGGCCCTGTCGAGCAGGGCCTTTTTCATGCCCGCTTCATGCCCCCGCGATCGCCGCTCAGGTAATTGATCAAGCGTCAATGCTTTTGCCCCATTACTCATTTCGAGGGTACTGGAGTGACGCGATCTATTGGTGAGGGGCAAGAGACGGCCAATTCCGTTTCACGCGTACTGTTTTGATCGGGGCGCGCTCCCTACAATCCGTCCACATCTTGAGCTCATCACGTCAAGGAGGACGAATGACGGGGCTCTTCACCCCTTTCGCGCCCGATCGCACCTCTGATCTGGCATCCGCAGTACTCACTGATGACAATCGGCTCATCGTGATCGTCATTGCGGCCGTGGCCATCGCCGCACTCGTCGTCGCGCAGATCCTGGTCCGCCAGGTCCTCGCCGCCGACGAGGGAACCGACGGCATGAGAAAGATCGCCGCGGCCGTCCAGGAAGGCGCCAACGCCTACCTCGGCCGGCAGCTGCGCACTCTCGGCATCTTCGCCGTCGTGGTCTTCTTCCTGCTCTTCCTGCTCCCCGCCGACGACTGGACGCAGCGGTCCGGCCGGTCCGCTTTCTTCCTCGTCGGCGCCCTCTTCTCCGCCGCCACCGGCTACATCGGCATGCGGCTGGCGGTCCGGGCCAACGTCCGCGTCGCCGCCGCGGCCCGCGAGGCCACCCCCGCCGAGGGCGAGCCCGCCAAGGACCTGACCGAGGTTTCCCACAAGGCGATGAAGATCGCCTTCCGTACGGGCGGCGTGGTCGGCATGTTCACCGTCGGCCTCGGCCTGCTCGGCGCCTCCTGCGTCGTCCTGGTCTACGCCGCCGATGCCCCCAAGGTCCTGGAGGGCTTCGGCCTCGGCGCCGCGCTGATCGCGATGTTCATGCGCGTCGGCGGCGGCATCTTCACCAAGGCCGCCGACGTCGGCGCCGACCTGGTCGGCAAGGTCGAGCAGGGCATTCCGGAGGACGATCCGCGCAATGCCGCGACCATCGCCGACAATGTGGGCGACAACGTCGGCGACTGCGCCGGAATGGCGGCCGACCTCTTCGAGTCGTACGCCGTCACGCTCGTTGCCGCGCTCATCCTCGGCAAGGCCGCCTTCGGCGACCTCGGCCTCGCGTTCCCGCTGATCGTCCCCGCCATCGGCGTCGTCACCGCGATGATCGGCATCTTCGCGGTCTCCCCGCGCCGCAGCGACCGCAGCGGAATGACCGCCATCAACCGCGGCTTCTTCATCTCCGCCGTGATCTCCCTGGGGCTCGTCGCGATCGCCGTCTACGCGTACCTGCCCGCGACCTACAAGGAGCTCGTCGGCGTCGAGGACGCCGCGATCTTGAACCATGCCGGCGACCCGCGCGTCCTGGCCCTCATCGCCGTGGCCATCGGCATCGTGCTCGCGGCCCTGATCCAGCAACTGACCGGCTACTTCACCGAGACCAACCGCCGTCCCGTCCGGGACATCGGAAAGTCCTCCCTGACCGGCGCGGCCACCGTCATCCTCGCCGGCATCTCGGTCGGCCTGGAGTCCGCCGTCTACACCGCGCTGCTCATCGGCCTCGGCGTCTACGGGGCGTTCCTGCTCGGCGGCACGTCGATCATGCTCGCCCTCTTCGCGGTGGCCCTGGCCGGCACCGGCCTGCTCACCACCGTCGGCGTCATCGTCGCCATGGACACCTTCGGCCCCGTCTCCGACAACGCCCAGGGCATCGCCGAGATGTCCGGCGACGTCCAGGGCGCCGGCGCGCAGGTCCTGACCGACCTCGACGCCGTCGGCAACACCACCAAGGCCATCACCAAGGGCATCGCCATCGCCACCGCCGTGCTCGCCGCGGCCGCGCTCTTCGGCTCGTACAACGACGCCATCGCGGGCGCGATCAAGGAGGTCGGCGCCAAGGCCGGGGAGATGAACCTCAGTCTGGACATCGCCCAGCCGAACAACCTGGTCGGGCTGATCCTGGGCGCGGCCGTCGTGTTCCTGTTCTCCGGCCTCGCCATCAACGCCGTCTCCCGCTCCGCGGGCGCCGTCGTCTACGAGGTGCGCCGCCAGTTCCGCGAGCACCCCGGGATCATGGACTACTCGGAGAAGCCCGAGTACGGCCGCGTCGTGGACATCTGCACCAAGGACGCGCTGCGCGAGCTCGCCACGCCCGGCCTGCTCGCCGTCCTCACCCCGATCGCGGTGGGCTTCAGCCTCGGCGTCGGCGCGCTCGGCTCCTTCCTCGCGGGCGCCATCGGCACCGGCACCCTGATGGCGGTCTTCCTCGCCAACTCCGGCGGCGCGTGGGACAACGCGAAGAAGCTCGTCGAGGACGGCCACCACGGCGGCAAGGGCAGCGAGGCCCACGCCGCGACCGTCATCGGCGACACGGTCGGCGACCCGTTCAAGGACACCGCCGGTCCCGCGATCAACCCGCTGCTCAAGGTCATGAACCTGGTGGCGCTGCTGATCGCCCCGGCCGTCGTGCAGTTCAGCTACGGCCCGGACACCAGCGCGACCGTGCGGGCGATCGTCGCGGTCCTCGCGATCGGCGTCATCATCGGCGCGGTGTACGTCTCCAAGCGCCGCGGCATCGCGGTCGGCGAGGACGGCGAGAGCGGCGAGGACGAGGCCGCGACCGCCGGGCGGGTGGCCCAGTCGGCCGACCCGGCGGTGGTCTCCTGACCGTAGGGCCCACCGGCTCGAAGACACGCCCGAACGGCGGACAGGCGGCGCGGACTGACGCGCCGTCTGTCCGCCTTTCCGCGTGGCCGGATGGAGGGCGTGTATCTTCCGGCCGAGAGCCTTCGAAGGGACCAATCCGGTGAACAAGAAGTTTGCGGCCGCGGTGTCCGGCGGTGCGGTACTGATCCTCGCCCTGTCCGGATGCGGCGGGGACGACGGCGACAAGAAGGCCGACGCCTGGGCCAAGAAGGTCTGCGACGCCTGGCAGCCCGAGCTGAAGAAGATCGAGGCGGCGAACGCCGACATCAAGCGCGTGTCGTCGGAGAACAACAAGCCCGAGGAGGTCCAGAAGACGGACTCCGAGGCCTTCCAGACCATGTCCGACTCCTACAAGTCGATGGGCGGCGCGCTGTCCGCGGCGGGGGTCCCGCCGGTCGAGGACGGCCAGGCGACCCAGGACGCCGCCGTGAAGGGCTTCGAGGACACGTCCAAGGGCTATGCCGAACTCAAGGTCAAGGTGGACGCCCTCGACGCCAAGGACCAGAACAAGTTCGCCGAGGGCCTCAAGGACGTGGCCAACGGCCTCGCCGAGGCCACCAAGGGCGGCGAGGAAGCACTCGCCAAGCTCAAGGCGGGCGGTCTGGACAAGGTGATGAACAGCCAGAAGGGCTGCCAGGTCACCGTGCCCTCGCCCCCGAAGTAACGCTTCGGCCGTAACGCCATGGCCGTAACGCCATGGCCGTAACACCTCGGCCGTAACGCCTCGGGCCGCGCGGAGCGCCCCGGCGCGTGCCCGGCGCGATGCGGGCGGCGTGGAGGGCGCACCGTTTGTCGGGGGCAGCCGACACAATGGACGGGTGAGTACCACCAGCCTTCCCTCGCCCGCCCACGCCGCCGAACTCCGCGGCGCCCTGCTCGCCGCCGGCTTCACCGCCGACGGGCTGCTCGACCTGCTCGGCGCCCCCGCCTATGCCGCCCTGGCCCGCAGCGAGACGGTCCCCGCCCTGCGCGCCACGCGCGGCGGCGGCGACGGCCCGCTCGCGACGCTGGTCCGGCTGTTCCTGCTCCAGCAGCCCGCTCCGTACGAGCGGGCCGCGGGCGCGCTGCCCGTCGAGACCGCGCTCGGCGACGGCTGGCTCCGGCGTGACGGCGACGAGGTGCGCGCCACCGTGGACGTACGCCCGTACGGCGGCCCGGACGGCGAGGACTGGTTCATCGTCTCGGACCTCGGCTGCGCCGTCGGCGGGGCCGGCGGGATCGGCAGCCGCGAGGAGGGCGTGGTCCTCGGCGTCGGCGGCGCCTCCACCACGCTGGCCGGGATCACCGTCCGCATCCCGGTCGACAGCGCCCTCGACCTGGGCACCGGGTCCGGGATCCAGGCACTGCACGCCGCCCGGCAAGCGACGCGGGTCACCGCCACCGACGTCAACCCCCGGGCCCTGGAGTTCACCCGGTTGACGCTCGCGCTGTCCGGGGCGCCGGAGGCCGAGCTGCTCACCGGTTCGCTCTTCGAGCCCGTGGGCGAGGCGACGTACGACCTGATCGTGTCGAACCCGCCCTTCGTGATCTCTCCCGGCGCCCGGCTCACCTACCGCGACGGCGGCATGGGCGGCGACGACCTGTGCCGGACCCTGGTCCAGGAGGCGGGAGCGCACCTCAACCCCGGCGGGTACGCGCAGTTCCTCGGCAACTGGCAGCACGTGGAGGGCGAGGACTGGCACGACCGGGTCCGCTCCTGGGTCCCGCGCGGCTGTGACGCGTGGATCGTGCAGCGTGACGTGCAGGACGTGACGCAGTACGCGGAGCTGTGGCTGCGCGACGCGGGAGACCACCGCACGGACCCCGCGGAGTACGAGCGGCGCTACGAGGACTGGCTGGACGAGTTCGAGGCCCGCAAGACCAAGGCCATCGGTTTCGGCTGGATCACGCTGCGCCGCAGTGACGCCGCCGAGCCCTCGATCGTGGTCGAGGAGTGGCCGCACTCGGTGGAGCAGCCGCTCGGCGAGACCGTGCTGGGCCACTTCGCCCGGCAGGACTATCTCCGCGACCACGACGACGCCGCCCTGCTGGCCGGCCACTTCCTGCTCGCCGACGAGGTGGTCCAGGAGCAGGTCGGCGCGCCCGGCGCGGAGGACCCGGAGCACGTGGTGCTCCGGCAGAACCGCGGAATGCGGCGTGCCACCAAGGTCGACACGGTCGGGGCGGGATTCGCTGGAGTGTGCGACGGCTCACTCAGCGCGGGTCGGATTCTGGACGCGATCGCGCAGCTGGTGCAGGAGGATCCGGTCGTCCTGCGCGACAGGACCCCGGAGGCGATCCGGATGCTGGTGGAGCAGGGCTTCCTGGAGCCCGTGACGGGATCGGCGCGCCGGTCGGCCCCGTGATGTAACCCACGGTTTGCCCACCGTTACCCGTGGGCTGGCAGGCTCCCGTGCAGGGGGATCCGGGGGGATCCCGAGAGCGGCCCGGGGACAAGGGGATCAGCGTGGAAACCGGCCCGGCGATCTTCGCGGCGGCCGAGTTCCCGCTGTTCGGAGCCCGCTCTGCTCGCCTCGACGGGGGCGCGCGTCCTGCACCGCGAGCCGGTGGCTGAGGGCGTGCGCCCCGTCGTGGCCTTCCCGCTGGCCGTACTGGCCGGCGGGACCGCCCTGGCCCTCGGGGTCTGGTGCCCCGCACGGCGGTGACGCCGTGGCACTGGGCGACGTACATCACGACGTGGATCAGGACGTCAGACGACGTCAGGAGACATCAGACGACGTCAGACAGGGTGCGGCAGCGGGGCCAGACGGCCCTTCGGCCACTCGGCCCGGTGATCGGGACGGGCCCGGCACGGCATCCGGGCGGCAGAAAAGGCACTTGTCGGGTTACCGTTCGAGTGGCCGTTGCGGGCTTGTGCCGTTTGACACGGGGGCGGGTTGTACCGTCACACTCCGCAGCGTCGCCGTACTGCGACCGAAGTGCCGACCGGAGAGAAGAGCCAAGTTGTCCCCGACTAGCGAGACCGCAAAGGGCGGCCGCCGACTCGTTATCGTCGAGTCCCCTGCCAAGGCGAAGACGATCAAGGGCTACCTCGGCCCGGGATACGTCGTCGAGGCGAGCGTCGGGCACATTCGCGACCTCCCCAACGGCGCGGCCGAGGTCCCCGACAAGTACACGGGCGAGGTCCGACGCCTCGGTGTGGACGTCGAGCACGACTTCCAGCCGATCTACGTCGTCAACGCCGATAAGAAGGCCCAGGTCAGGAAGCTCAAGGAGCTGCTGGCCGAGTCCGACGAACTCTTCCTCGCCACCGATGAGGACCGCGAGGGCGAAGCCATCGCGTGGCACCTCCAGGAAGTCCTCAAGCCCAAGGTCCCCGTCCACCGGATGGTCTTCCACGAGATCACCAAGGACGCGATCCGCGACGCCGTCGCCAACCCGCGCGAGCTGAACCAGCGCATGGTCGACGCCCAGGAGACCCGCCGCATCCTCGACCGCCTCTACGGCTACGAGGTCTCGCCGGTCCTGTGGAAGAAGGTCATGCCGAAGCTGTCGGCGGGCCGCGTGCAGTCGGTGGCCACCCGCCTCGTCGTCGAGCGGGAGCGCGAGCGCATCGCCTTCCGCTCCGCCGAGTACTGGGACCTGACCGGAACCTTCTCCACCGGGCGCGCCGGGGACCTCTCCGACCCGTCCACGCTGGTCGCCCGCCTGAACGCGGTGGACGGCAAGCGGATCGCTCAGGGCCGCGACTTCGGCTCGAACGGGCGGCTCAAGAGCGAGGTCCTGCACCTCGACGAGGCGAACGCGCGGGCGCTGGCCGCCGCGCTGGCGGACACCTCGTTCGCCGTCCGGTCAGTCGAGTCCAAGCCGTACCGCCGCTCCCCGTACGCCCCGTTCCGTACGACGACGCTCCAGCAGGAGGCCTCGCGCAAGCTGGGCTTCGGCGCGAAGGCGACGATGCAGGTGGCCCAGAAGCTGTACGAGAACGGCTTCATCACCTATATGCGTACGGACTCCACGACGCTGTCCGACACCGCTGTGTCGGCGGCGCGGGCGCAGGTCACGCAGCTCTACGGGGCCGAGTACCTGCCGGAGAAGCCGCGCGTCTACGCCGCCAAGGTCAAGAACGCGCAGGAGGCGCACGAGGCGATTCGCCCTTCGGGTGATCGTTTCCGCACGCCGGCCGAGGCGGGCCTGAGCGGCGACCAGTTCCGCCTGTACGAGCTGATCTGGAAGCGGACCGTCGCCTCCCAGATGAAGGACGCGGTCGGCAACTCGGTGACCGTGAAGATCGGCGGGACGGCTTCCGACGGCCGGGACGCCGAATTCTCCGCCTCCGGCAAGACGATCACCTTCCACGGCTTCATGAAGGCGTACGTCGAGGGGGCGGACGACCCGAACGCCGAGCTCGACGACCGCGAGAAGCGGCTGCCGCAGGTCGCCGAGGGCGACGCGCTGTCGGCCGAGGGGATCACGGCGGACGGTCACTCGACCAAGCCGCCGGCCCGCTACACCGAGGCCTCGTTGGTCAAGGAGCTGGAAGAGCGGGAGATCGGCCGCCCGTCGACGTACGCGTCGATCATCGGCACGATCCTGGACCGCGGGTACGTCTTCAAGAAGGGCACGGCGCTCGTGCCGTCCTTCCTGTCGTTCGCCGTGGTCAACCTGCTGGAGACGCACTTCGGGCGGCTCGTCGACTACGACTTCACCGCGAAGATGGAGGACGACCTCGACCGCATCGCGCGGGGCGAGGCCAAGTCCGTGCCGTGGCTCAAGCGCTTCTACTTCGGCGCGGAGGACGCCTCGGAGGTCGTACCGGCCGACGGTGACGCCCTCGGCGGCCTGAAGGAGCTGGTCACGGACCTGGGCGCGATCGACGCCCGGGAGATCTCCTCCTTCCCGGTCGGCGAAGGCATCGTGCTGCGCGTCGGCCGCTACGGGCCGTACGTGGAGCGGGGCGAGAAGGACGCGGAAGGCCACCAGCGGGCGGACGTTCCGGACGACCTGGCTCCGGACGAGCTGACGGTGGAGTACGCGGAGGAGCTGTTCGCCAAACCGAGCGGCGAGTTCGAGCTGGGCAAGGACCCGGTCAGCGGGAACGAGATCGTCGCGAAGGACGGTCGCTACGGGCCGTACGTGACGGAGATCCTGCCCGAGGGCACGCCGAAGACGGGCAAGAACGCGGTGAAGCCGCGGACGGCCTCGCTGTTCAAGTCGATGAGCCTGGACACGGTGACGCTGGACGACGCGCTGAAGCTGATGTCCCTGCCGCGGGTGGTGGGCGTGGACGCCGAGGGCGTCGAGATCACGGCCCAGAACGGCCGGTACGGCCCGTACCTGAAGAAGGGCACGGACTCGCGGTCGCTGGAGACCGAGGACCAGCTGTTCTCGATCACGCTGGACGAGGCCCTGGCCATCTACGCACAGCCGAAGCAGCGCGGGCGGGCTGCCGCCAAGCCGCCGCTGAAGGAGCTGGGCACGGACCCGGTGAGCGAGAAGCCGGTCGTCGTCAAGGACGGGCGCTTCGGGCCGTACGTGACGGACGGCGAGACGAACGCGACGCTGCGGCGGGACGACGACGTCGAGACGATCACGCCGGAGCGGGGTTACGAGCTGCTGGCGGAGAAGCGGGCGAAGGCGCCGGCGAAGAAGACGGCCAAGAAGGCTCCCGCGAAGAAGGCACCCGCCAAGAAGGCGACGGCCACGAAGGCGACGGCGACGAAGACCGCTGCCGCGAAGAAGACGACTGCCGCGAAGAAGGCGACGGCCACCAAGACGACGGCGGCCAAGAAGACCACGGCTGCTGCGAAGAAGGCGGCGGCCGTTCCGGCGGACGAGTAGTCGTCTCCGGTTCTTCCTGCCCCGGGCCCCCGTGCAACCGCACGGGGGCCCGGGTGCTCTTCGGCGGAGCCTCGGGAGGTGGGTCCGGGGTCACACCCGGCCTTGTCCACAGGCCCCCGCACCTGCCAAGCGCAGCGGATAGGCTGGGCGGATGACGCGAGCCGAGCAGCCAACGGTCGTGACCGCCTCCGAGAACCCCACCTACGACGATGCCCTGGCCGCGGACTCCCGCGAGCGAGCGGTGCGCGCCCTGCTGCGCACACCCAGGCTGCGCCGGCTGTGGAGCGCCCAGCTGGTGAGCGGCATCGGTGATGCCCTCGCCCTGCTGGTCCTCGTGCTGCTCGCCCTCCAGGCGGCCGTCTCCGAGGGCACCTTCGGCGACGGCTACCAGGGCTGGGCGCTCGCCGTCGCGGCCGTCTTCGGAGTGCGCGTGCTGGCCACGCTGACCTTCGGGGCCGTCCTGCTCGGGCCCTTCGCGAAGCTCCTCGCCCCGAAGGAGTCCGGCGGCGGGCTCGACCGCCGCTGGACGATGATCGGAGCCGACGGCCTCCGCATAGCGCTGTTCGTCGTCGCCCCGCTCTGGCTCGACTGGATCCCGGCCCACGCGCTCACCGCGCTGCTGGCCACCGTCTTCGTCTCCGGCGCCGCCGAGCGGCTGTGGACCCTGGCCAAGGAGAGCGCGGCCCCCGCCCTGCTGCCCGCGCCCCCGCCGGAGGGGGCGACCGTACGCCCGCTGCCGGACCACCTGGACGCGCTGCGGCGCCTGACGCTGCGTACCGCCTTCGCGGCGCTGCCCGTCGCGGCCGCCGCACTGCTCGCCGCGACCCTGGTCGGCAAGGCCCTCGGCCTCGGCGTGGCCTGGTTCGCCGCGAACCAGGCCGCCCTCGGCTCGTACGTGGCCGCCGGCCTGTTCGCCGCGTCCGTCTCGCTGCTGCTTCCGCTGGTGCTGCCCGGGGTGAAGACCCCGCGCCCCCGTTCCCCGCTGGAGGGCCTGCGCGCCCCCAAGGCGGGCGACCGGCCCGAGAAGGGCCGTACGGGAGCCATCCCGCTCCTCGTCCTGACCTGCGCGGCGGTCGCCGGAGCGGTGGCCTCCGCCGCCGCCGTGGCCGTCCTGCACGCCTTCGACCTGGGCGGCGGACCTGCCACGTTCGCCCTGCTGGTGCTCGCCCTGGTCGGCGGCACCGCCGTCGGCATCCGCGCCACCCAGGCCGGCAAGGTACTGCCCGGGCTGTCCCGGCGCCGGCTGCTGGCCCTCGCCACAGCGGTGACCGGGCTGGCGCTGCTGCTGACCGGCCTGGTGCCGGACACGGCAACCGTGCTGTTCCTGTCGCTGCTCGCCGGCACCGCCGCGGGTATCGCGGCCAGCACCGGGCACACCCTGCTGGACCAGGAGACCGAGGAGTTCCGCCGGGCCCGGGTCACCGAACACCTCCAGGCGGTCGTCCGCGTGGCCGTCGGCGTGGGGGCCGTCCTCGCCCCGGTCGTCGCGGCGGCGATCGGCCCGCACCGGCTGGGCGGCGGCGAGGTCGTCTTCGAACACGGCGGCGCGGCCTTCACGCTGATGCTGGTCGGCGCCCTGCTGCTGCCCGTGGCCGTGGTGGTCCTGACCCAGGCCGACGACCGCCGCGGCGTACCCCTGCGGCGCGACCTGCGCGAGGCGCTGCGCGGCGGGGAGCCGGTACAGGCCGCGTCCGACACCGGGTTCTTCATCGCGCTGGAGGGCGGCGACGGCGCCGGGAAGTCCACCCAGGTCCAAGCGCTGGCCGAGTGGATACGGGGCAAGGGCCACGAGGTCGTGGTGACGCGCGAGCCGGGCGCGACCCCGGTCGGCAAGCGGCTCCGCTCGATCCTGCTCGACGTCTCCTCGGCCGGGCTGTCGAACCGCGCCGAGGCGCTGCTGTACGCCGCCGACCGTGCGGAGCACGTGGACACGGTGGTCCGGCCGGCCTTGGAGCGCGGCGCGGTCGTCATCACCGACCGGTACATCGACTCCTCGGTGGCCTACCAGGGCGCCGGGCGCGATCTGTCCCCGACCGAGATCGCCCGTATCTCGCGCTGGGCCACCGGTGGGCTCGTGCCGAACCTGACGGTGCTGCTCGACGTATCGCCGGAGGCGGCGCGGGAGCGCTTCACGGAGGCGCCGGACCGGCTGGAGTCGGAGCCGGCGGAGTTCCACCAGCGGGTACGGGCCGGTTTCCTGACACTGGCCGCGGCCGACCCCGGGCGCTACCTGGTGGTCGACGCGGGCCAGGAGCCGGAATCGGTGACCACGGTCGTACGGCACCGCCTGGACCGGATGCTTCCGCTCTCGGAGGCCGAGGTGGCCGCGCAGATCGAGGCCCGGCGGCTCGCCGAGGAGGAGGCGAAGCGCAAGGCCGAGGAAGCGGCGGCCCGCAAGGCGGAGGCGGAGCGGCTCCGGGCCGAGGAGGAAGCCCGCAAGGCCCGCGAGGCCGAGGAAGCCCGGATCAGGGCAGAGGCGGAGGCCGCCGAGGCGCGCCGGGTCGCCGAGGCCGAGGCCGCCCGTAAGGCGGAGGAGGAGCGGCGGCGCGCCGAGGAGGAGGCCCGGGCCCGGGCCGAGGCCGAGCGGCTGCGCGCGGAGGCCGAGGAGAAGGCCCGCGCGGCGGAGGCGGAGCGGCTGCGGAAGCAGGCGGAGGATGAGGCCCGGCTGCGGGCGGAGGCCGAGGAACGCCGGCTGGAGAAGCAGCGGCGGGCCGAGCAGGCTCTGCTGCGGGCCGAGGAGGCGCGCCGGTTGGCGGAGGCCGCGGCGGCTGCGGCGGCCGCGCAGGCCGCTGCCGATGCGGCGGCTGCGGCTGCGGCGGCAGCGCCGGCTCCGGCTCCCGGTGTGGCTCCGGCTGTGGCTCCGGCTCCCAAGGTCGCCATGCGGAAGGATCCGCTCCCGGACGACGCCGTCACGGTCGAGACCCCGATGGTCAAGCGGGTCGTCCGGCCGGACGACGAGACCCAGACCGTCCCGGTGCCGAAGACCGACCCGGCGGCCGTCGAGGAGACCGCGGTGCTGCCGCCGGTGCGCCCGGCGGGTGCGGCGGACGAGACCACCGTGCTGCCGCCGGTGCGTCCGGCGGGTGCGGCGGGTGCGGCGGACGAGACGGCGGTGCTGCCGCCCGTGCGTCCGGCCGGTGGGGACGCGGCCGCCGGTTCTGGGGCCCGTGCGGAGTCGGAAGCTCCCGCCGCTCCGGCGGGACGGCGTCCCTCCGCCTCGCGGCCGACCAGCCGGCGCCCGGAGGAGAACCCGGCCGACCGGGTGCCGCCGGGCATCTTCCGGGACTCCGGCAACGACGCGACCCGCGAGCTGCCGGTTGTCGGCGACGACGGCCGCCCGCGCCGGGCGCGCCCGGCCTGGGCCGAGGAGACCCCGATGGACGATCTCCCGTCCCTGGCGGACGAGCTGCTGGGCCCGCTGCGCGACGACGACGAGGACGGCGAAGGCCGGTCCCGCCGCCGCTGACGGGGATTGTCAGTGGCGCGCGCCACACTGTGAGCAGGCATGTGCCACCGGTTCCGTCCCTGTACGGGGTACGGGACCGGCGGCGCGAACGGAACAGCGAAAGGCGGTGGGCGGGATGCCCGTATGGGACGACCTGGTGGGTCAGGAGCGCGTGCAGACGCAGCTGGCCGCCGCCGCCCGTGATGCCGACGCCCTGGTCACGGCCGTCACGGACGGGACCGCGCCGCCCGCCGCGTCCAAGATGACCCACGCCTGGCTGTTCACCGGACCGCCCGGCTCCGGGCGGTCCACCGCCGCCCGCGCCTTCGCGGCGGCCCTCCAGTGCACCAGCCCCGACCGCGCCCTGGGCGGTGAACCGGGCTGCGGGTTCTGCGACGGCTGCCACACCACCCTGATCGGTACGCATGCCGATGTGGAGATCGTCCGCACCGACCTGCTGTCCATCGGTGTGAAGGAGACCCGCGACCTGGTGCGCCGCGCCCAGCTCTCGCCGGCCGTCGGGCGCTGGCAGGTCATCGTCCTGGAGGACGCCGACCGGCTCACCGAGGGCGCCGGCAACGTGCTGCTCAAGGCCGTGGAGGAGCCCGCTCCGCGGACGGTGTGGCTGCTGTGCGCGCCCTCGCTGGAGGATGTGCTGCCCACCATCCGCTCCCGCTGCCGGCACCTGACCCTGCGCACCCCGCCCGTCTCCGCCGTCGCCGATGTGCTGGTGCGGCGCGACGGCATCGAGCCCGCCGTCGCGGAGGCGGCCGCCCGCGCGACCCAGGGGCACATCGGCCGGGCCCGCCGGCTCGCCACCGACGAGGCGGCGCGTACCCGCCGGGCCGCCGTGCTGAAGCTCCCGCTCCGGGTCGACGACGTGGGCGGCTGCCTCAAGGCCGCGCAGGAGCTGATCGACGCCGCCGCCGAGGACGCCAAGCAGGTCGCGGAGGAGGTCGATACCAAGGAGACCGAGGAGCTGCGGGCCGCCCTCGGCGCCGCGGCCGGTACCGGTGGCCGGATGCCGCGCGGCACGGCGGGCGTGATGAAGGAGCTTGAGGACCGGCAGAAGCGCCGCCGGACGAGGACCCAGCGCGACACCCTCGACCTGGCGCTGACCGACCTGACCGGGTTCTACCGGGATGTGCTGGCCCTACAGCTCGGCTCGGCCGTGGCCATCGCCAATGAGGAGATACGGCCGGACCTCGACCGGATCGCCCGCGCGTCGGGTCCCGAGCGCACCTTGCGGCGTATCGAGGCCATCATCGCGTGCCGGGACGCCCTCGACCGGAACGTGGCCCCGCTCCTCGCGGTCGAGGCCATGACGATGTCCCTCCGGGCGGGCTGACGGCGGCTCCGCGCCACGCTTCAACCTCCGTTGACGGGGGCACCCGTACGAGTGATCCGCCGAGGTCGGGCGGGCCGCTGCCGTCGGGGCGCTGAGGCAGCCCGCCCCGGCCGGGGCCCTGCGGCCTGGAGCGGGGCCTCCGGTGGGCAGCCCGCCCCGGCCGGGGTGCTGCCGCCCGGAGCGGGGCCTTCGGCGGGGAACCCGGTCAGGACGTAGTCTCGCGGCATGGAGACCAGTCGCCTGCTGCGTACCACCGGAACCGTGATCGCAGCCGCCGGGCTGCTGCTCGCCGGGTGCACCTCCGGCGGTTCGGGAGCACCCCGTGCCGCCGAGTCCGCCGCGGCCTCCGGGCCCGCGGCCTCCGCCGGACCCGGCGGGGACCCGGCGGGGCTGCGCCCGTACTACGACCAGAAGCTGAGCTGGCGCGACTGCGGTGTCCCCGGCTTCCAGTGCGCCACCATGAAGGCCCCGCTGGACTACGCGAAGCCCGGTTCCGGCGAGGACATCGAGCTCGCGGTGGCCCGCCGCCAGGCCACCGGACCCGGCAAGCGGCTCGGCTCCCTCGTGGTCAACCCGGGCGGACCGGGCGGCTCCGGCATCGGCTACCTCCAGGCGTACGCGGGCATCGGCTATCCGGCGCCCGTCCGCGCCCGCTACGACATGGTCTCCTTCGACCCGCGCGGGGTGGACCGCAGCAGCCCCGTCACCTGCCTGACCGGCCCGGAGATGGACGCGTACACGCAGGTGGACCAGACCCCGGACAGCCCGGCGGAGCGGGCCCAGCTGGTGGCGGCGTTCAAGAAGTTCGCGGCGGGCTGCACGGCGCACTCGCGGAAGGTCCTGCCGCACGTCTCCACCGTCGATGCCGCCCATGACATGGACATCCTGCGGGCGGTGCTGGGCGACGAGAAGCTGACGTACGTCGGCGCCTCGTACGGCACCTTCCTCGGGGCGACGTACGCGGAGCTCTTCCCGAGCCGGGTCGGACGCCTCGTCCTGGACGGCGCCATGGACCCCTCCCGCCCCGCCCTGGAGCTCAACCGGGACCAGACGGAGGGCTTCGAGACGGCCTTCGCCTCCTTCGCCAAGGACTGCGCCCAACAGCCCGACTGCCCGCTCGGGCAGGGCGGCCCGGACCAGGTGGCGAAGCAGCTGAAGGAGTTCTTCCGCAAGGTCGACGCCCAGCCGGTGCCCACCGGCGAGCCGGACCGCCCGCTGGGCGAGTCCCTCGCGACCACCGGGGTGATCGCGGCGCTGTACGACGAGAGCGCGTGGCCGCAGCTGCGCGAGGCGCTCGCAGGCGCGATGAACGGCGACGGATCCGGGCTGCTGGGCCTCGCCGACAGCTATTACGAGCGGGAGGCGGACGGCAAGTACGCGAACCTGATGTTCGCCAATGCCGCCGTGAACTGCCTCGACCAGCCGCCGGCCTTCAGCGGGCCGGAGGCCGTCGACGCGGCGCTGCCCTCCTTCGAGAAGGCCTCTCCGGTGTTCGGCGCGGGGCTTGCCTGGGCCTCGCTGAACTGCACGTACTGGCCGGTGAAGGCCACGGGCGCGGCACACCCGCTGACCGCGAAGGGCGCTGCGCCGATCGTGGTCGTCGGCACCTTGCGCGACCCGGCGACCCCGTACAAGTGGGCACAGGCACTCGCGGGCCAGCTCGACTCGGGCACCCTGCTCACGTACGACGGCGACGGGCACACGGCGTACGGCCGCGGCAGCGAATGCGTCGACAGCGCGATCAACCGCTACCTACTGGAGGGCAACCCCCCGGCGGCCGGCAAGAAGTGCTGACCCCGGACACCGCCTGACGGGTGGATGTGCCGGATATAACACACCCATCCCCATATACGACACATGCGACGATTTCCCAGGGCCCGCGCAACCCGGTTCGGGGCACCCGGATTCACCCTGTAGACTTGGCGCCGCTGCTGATGAGCGCCTCCCTCGCCCGGAAGACGTGTCTCCGCAGCGGCGCCGCCTTAGCTCAGTTGGCCAGAGCAACGCACTCGTAATGCGTAGGTCTCGGGTTCGAATCCCGAAGGCGGCTCTGTAGAAGCCCCAGGACTCACTCGCCGTGACCTGGGGCTTTTGCTATTTCCGGGGTCGGCTGGCGCGTGTGGCGGCTGGGGCTCGAAACCCTGTGCGTGAGCGATGCGTGAGCGGAGGGGCCGTCAGCCCTTCTGGATGGCCTTCTTCTTCCCCTTGGCCTTCGCCTTCGCGGCTTGCTTGGCCTTCTTGGCGGCCTTGCGGGCCTGCTCTTCCTGCTCGGCCTTCCGCTGGTGGGGGACCAGCTTGGCGGTGGCCTCGGCGGCGCAACCACGGGCCTCGTTTCCGACCGCCACGCTGACATGCATGCTAGCGAGATCGAGGGTCCGTCCTTCTCCACGCCGCCCCAGAACTGCCACAAGACGGCTTTGTCGACGCGGGCTGCGAGGTCGGGCCCACGGTCGCTAAGCCTTCACAGTCCACATGGCCAGGCTCGCCGATGTGAGCTGAAGTGGCGCGTGAAGGAATACTCCGCAAGACAGTAAACTCTATGACCTCTATGGGTAAGTCATTCACTCTCGGTTATGTTTGCGGAAGTATCTAGCGTGGCCGTCTCTGTGGTTTCGTATCCGCCGGCGGCGCCGTCATTCAGGACCCAATCATCTGGATCAATCTCGACTCCAAGGCGGTTGTTTTCTTCCAGGAATATATCCTTCCGGAAGACGCGGCAACGCTTGTCTTTGGATTCGTGTTCTTCCCAGATTATTTTCGCGGGTCGATTCTTGAGATCCGTCAGTTCCTTGTCGCGCTGGGGTCCAGGCTGTTGGAGTGAGATATTAATCCCGTCCGAGATGAGTTTCTCCATCTCGGACAGGCTGTACTTGCGGTTACAGAGCAGGCTCTGCGCGCGTTTCCGGCCGGGGTGGATCGAGTCCCAGATCGAACGGCCATTCTTCCGTGCCCCGCCTGAGGGGTTCGATCCGAACCCTGTCATCAGGGTATTCCACAGGACGGGACTGTGGGCGCGGAGTAGAGCCCGCTCCCCCAGGACAATCCAAATGTCGTCGAGAACGAGATATCGCACATCGAAATGTGAGGCCTCAAGATTAGTGGCTTCACTGATGCTCTTGCGGTGGTCGGTTATTCGATTGAACAGTTTCGGCTCGGTCTCGTCCGGTTGCTCGCCGTAGCTGCTGTTTCCGGCCTCGGCTTTGCCTACGTAGATCGGAGCATCCTTACCCTTCAACTGCCCATAGAGCGGAAGGTCGCCCTTGTAATAGAGTGCGTACAACCCTGCTCCGGGAAATTTCTTCACCGTGTCAAGGGGAACTCGTTCGCACCCGTCGAGTTGCGCACGCAGATTGCTGCTGAGCAGGTGGATGCTCAAGGGGTTGAAGTTCGAAGGCGCGGTGGAGCCATCAGAGCTGGGGACCATGTGCGGATCTTACTCAGCCCGGCTGACGAGCTGCCCGGAGTGATCCCAAGCCCGGAGGGGAGCCCCTGATATCCAAACAGGACCGGTGCTGGGCGTGGCGGCACCTCGCGTGGCCCGCTAGAGCGACATGTCCCCCGACTCGGCTTGCTGTGTTGATGAGCCCCGCACCACACGCATCACTCGCGCCGCGGCTGCAGTTGGGTCTTCATGCTCCCAGACGCGTACGACTGTCCAGCCGGCCTCTCGCAAGAGACGGTCCGTGTCCGCGTCCCGGGCTTGGTTGCCCTCGATCTTCGTTCGCCAGAACTCGGCGTTCCTGCTGGAGGCACGCAGGTGTTCCGGGCAGCCGTGCCAGAAGCAGCCATCAACGAACACGGCGACCTTGGGCTTCGTGAAGACGACATCAGCGGTGCGCCGCAGCTCGGGAACCGGCCTCGACGCCACGCGGTACCGGAGCCCTTGCTTGTGCAGCAGCGATCGCAGCCGCAGCTCCGGTTTCGTGTCCTTGTTCCGATTGCCCCGCATAGCGGCCCGCACAGCCGGAGAGGAAGCCCAGGAGTCGGCCGCGAGCGGTTCCTCAGCGAGGAGACCCTTTTCCCACGCCATCTTCCACGCTGCAGCGAGGTTCGCGCCCCGAGTGCCATGCTCGACCTGCCCGAGGTACCGCGCCGGGGATTTGCCACCGTCGGACCATCGTAGGTAGGCGCGGATGCGCCGAGTGGCCGGAAGAACCTTCAGTTCGACCGAGGCTCTGGCGAATCGGCCATCGCCGAGATCGACGGAGCGCCGGTGTCGACCGCCAGCAGCACGGTCCTGCTCAGCCGCAAGCACTTCCCGGCTTCTGCCGGGACGCCCTCTCCACGCCCGGTCAGGCGGGCAGTCATGCTTCCAGCCGCTCTGAGCCTTGCTGGCGGGCTCGGTCACTTCTGACGCTCCTCCGCCTCGTCTAGGACCGCGGCGACAGCCTTGGCGAAGACCTCACCGAGAACAACGGGCACAGCGTTGCCCAACTGGCGCATCTTCTCTCCACGCGGGCCCCTGAGGTCCCAGGTGTCGGGGAACGTCATGACACGCGCGGTCTCCCGCACCGTCATGTATCGGTGCTTGTACCTGAGGCCACCCGGGGCAGTCTCGTCCGCGACCAACTCGTCAAGCAACATGACCGACTCGCCACCGGGCACGCCGTGCACTCCGGCCTTGACGGTTTTGGCCGGGCGGTCGAGCTCATTGGGGGTGTGACCGTCGTAGATGCGAGCACCGGGCCAGCCAATGTGCTCTGTGAACCCACCCAGGAAATGCTCGGTGCGGTCCAGCCACTCATCTGGCACGTCTGGCAGAGGCTTGTTGTCGCCGATGCCCGTGATCGCGTCACGCAGGGTGTACCAGGGCTGGAGCCCGTCGTCCTTCGGCATGGCTTTCGGGAGGCGATCCATGACTCCCTCGCGTACATGTTCGGGGACGTCCGAGTGCCGCTTCCAGTAGCCGTTTTCTTCCTTCATGGACCGGATGAGTGCGGTCTCAGAGTGTGTCGGCTTCACAAGCTTCTTGAACAGCTCGATGTCCACGTTCAGGTCGCCGCGGAAGGCGACGACGATCACACGGTTACGGATCTGAGGCACGCCGTAGTCCGCCGCGTTCACCGGCGTCATGACGACCTTGTACCGCTTCGTCGGGTCGTCTGGCTCCTGCTCTCGCCGCTCCAGCAGGTACGCGTCGTGCTGTTGCCAGTCGGTGCCTTCGACTCGTTCCTCGAAGGGCAACTCCAGCTCACGCTGGATGTACTCGAAGTAGGGCTTGAAGGAGGGCCTCAGCAAGCCGCGGACGTTTTCGCAGATCACGGCCTTCGGCTGGATCTGACGAACGGCTTTGAACAGCTGCGGAAACATGTTCCGCTTGTCCTCGTCGCCCTTGGCGACACCGCCGAGGCTGAAGGGCTGGCACGGGGGGCCGCCAGCGAGCACGTCAACCTTGCCAGCGAGGTAGTCCATGTCGAGCTCTTGGACATCCCCGGCGACGAGGGGGACCTTCTCGTCGGGTCCGGGTGCTTGGGTCGGCTTCTGGCCGTCCGGGAGCCGCTTGGCCCCGTTGGCCTCAAGGGTCTCGCAGGCTCGCTTGGCGACCTCGTTGAAGAGCAGAGGGCGGAAACCCGCGCGATGGACGGCCATGGCTAGGCCGCCGGCGCCGGCGAACAGTTCGACACCCGTGCGATCTTTCTTGGATCCTTCTTGCAGCTCAGCCATTCCAAAAGCATACCGCGGAGCTGGCGATCTTCAAGCCATTTTGAGACGAAGGTTCGTCCGCGTGGACAGGCCGCCGATAGGGTTTCCGAGATCATGTGACCAAGGGAGTGGGCGAATGACGCCGGTAGTGGGGTCCGACGATGGGACGCAGTACCACAAGGACTTCACTCTGAGCATCACCAAAGCGCTGGGTGACCAGCTGGCGGACGCGCTCGACGGGATGGGCAGGGCCCCTCTCCGCGAGGAGAGCATCGCGCGGCTCAAGGAGAAGCCCGGGGTCTACCAGCTCTACCTGAACGACGAGTTCGTTTACGTCGGGAAGGCCGACAAGTCGTTGCCAACGCGCCTTCGCAACCACCTCGGTAAGATCTCGGGGCGCCAAAGGATCTCACTGGACGAAGTGACCTTCTCTTGCCTGTACGTAGCGGAAGACTTCTCCGCTCTCGCCCCGGAGCGGTTGCTCATCAGCCACCACAAGGAGATGGGCAACATCCCTTGGAACAACAACGGCTTCGGTAACAAGGATCCCGGGCGTCAGCGGGACAGCACGGTCCTCAAGCAGAACCACTTCGACGTCGAGTTCCCCATCGACCTTGACCGTCCGGTCGAGGGCCTAACGTCGGGTGAGATCACGCTGCATGACCTCCTGGAGAAGGCCAAGGCCGGTCTCCCATACAACTTCCGGTACGGGAAGTCGGCCGCGTTCAAGACCCATCGCGTCTACGTCCCCGAAGGGGAGGTAACGGCTGACCAGGTCTTCCGGCTGATCTCCGCCGGGATACCGGACAAGTGGCAGGTCGCGGCGCTCATGGGCTACGTGATCATGTACGACGACAGTCCGATGACTTACAGGAGCGCCTGGCGCTACTACCGAGACGGTCAGCCAATCGACGCGATGCCGGAAGCGGAGCCAGCAGGGGATATCGAGGCGGATGAACCTGGAGCGGACGACTGATCGACGGGGTCATGCGGCGCTTCGCCCGGCACTGACGTCCAGCCGTGACGGGAACGCTCTCCCGTGGTGATGGATGCGCTGTTCGATCTGCAGCTGAGTGGTGGTCTCGTCAGGGATGGCACACTGGCAGCGTGATCAGAGAACCCGCCGAGACGGTCGTGACCGAAGTCGGCGCCGTGGAGATCCCCTTGGGGGTACTCGCAGAGGCTGGACTATCTCCGGGGGCCGCCGTTGTCGTCTACAGCGACGGGGACGGACGCATGGTTGTCCGCCGTCGAGATGATGCGATTCGCGACCTTCTGGAGCGCGGAACGCTATGAGTCGCCCTGGTCCGGTGGTGGGCGGTGCGTGAGCTACCGGGCAGTGGTGGCGGACTAGGTGTACGTAGATTGACAGGCGTAGTTGTCTGACCTGGTGAAACAGGGTCCTGCGGGGGCTGGCTAACGCCGCCTAGAATGATCTTGCGGAGCCTGGATCTTCGCGGAGGCGGTTCACCCTCGTACGCATCGGACGGCTGCCTCCAATCTCGTCCGCGCCATCAGCGGCCGCTAGTCGGCGCTCCAAAGCTTCGCAGTATGCGCTCAGCGCCGTCGCCTCCTGCCATTGGCTGGCCTGCGCGCGGAGGATTTCGGCGAATTGGCCTTGGGCAGCGTGTTCCTTCGCCCCCTCCGTAGCCGATCGCCACCGGATCTCGCGATCATCCTTTACCCGCTGTTCGTCTACCTTCCGTTGAGCGTCCTCCACAGCGCGCGTCTCGATCTCTCGGAGGACGGCACCCAGCGTGTCCTCCAGCACCCAGCGTTTGCGGTCGGCCCAGCGGGACTGCCGTTTGGACCGGCTGTAGCCGAGTTCGATCACGAGTCTTCCGGAGTGCTCTGGATCGGTGGACTGCGGGGACTCCTGCTGGATTGTGATGGTGTAGTCGAAGCCGCCAACCCCCACGAGTAGTTCGCCCTCCCGGCGCGAATAGCCCGAGGGATAGTGCCGGCCCAGGTAGGTGTAGGCACGGCCGCGGTGGCGGTCGGCGACACGCTGTTCCTTCACCTCGTGGCCGCGACTCACCGCCTAGGCGGCCAGACCCTGAAGCAACAGCAGCGATCGACGGCGGAGTGCGGCAGGCATGACGAGCCGGCCCTCGTCATCCCTCAGTGTGGCCACGGCCGGATGCGGAGAGCGCAACTGAGCAGGGACAGGGACGGGTGGCGCGCCATTCGGTTCCTGTCTCAGGGAGTTGGGGTGTGGACCCTCGACCAGGGAAATCTGTAGGTCGCGATTCCACATGCGGACTCTCTCGATGCGTTTGCCCTCCGGGACGAGGCTGTGACGCTTTGCGTAGTCGATCACACGCCGCCATTCCGTCACTGTGGGCTCGTCGGGCTGGGTGATGGTGACGCGCCTCTCGGTAACGAGTCGTTCGGCGAGGTCGGTCGCCTTCACTCGTCGGGCGCGGGCGAGTGGCCTGTCGCCGTAGGACACGGATCGGCTGCCGCCCGTTCCCCCTTCTTTGGCGATCTTCTTCTCCCCGGCGTGCGCGGGGTTGTCCGGGTGGTGGCCGTTTTGGATGTAGAAGGTCCCCGCCGTGGTGACCTGCGCATGCACCTCACCACCGCTTCGCTTGATGGTGGCCAACCCGCGGTCCCGCAGCGCAAAGGCGGAGCGCCACTCGCTTGAGTCCCAGGCGGGCGTTGGATTCCTCGCTGATGGCCAGTCGGCCGAGCAGGGCGAGCTGTCGTTCGTTCAAGGGAGACCAGCGGTGCATGAAAACAGCTCACCTCGGGACCGGGTCAGGTGCAATGACTCGTACAGGTGGTCGCGCCAAGAAGGCCGGGACGGGGGTGTGGGCAGCTGGCTGGCCTGTCTTGCGTGAGCGGACGGGGTGGCACAGGGTGGATTGGGTGGCATGCGGGGCCGGGCTGTACCTGGCTGACCTTGGAAAGCAGGATTTGCTGGCACGGCCCGGCACCGGCCGGGGTGATCCGGTGGCGCCTCGTCGGCAGCGTGCCGGGTGTAGGTGTTCGGGTTTACGGCGCGTGACAGGCGGAGGCGGCGAGGAAGCCGTCGGGACCGAAAAGGGCAGTGCGGTCCAGGTAGCGGTTGAAGTGATCGCAGGCGGGTTCGCCCAAGTGCAGACAGGCGGGGCAGGCGCCCCCGTTACGCGCGCAGGCGGGGTCCATGGCGCACCGGGACTCGGCGCCAGCGATGGTGTTGAGCAGGATGTGGAGGTCGTTCTCGAAGACGGCTTGCAAGCCGCCGAGGACGAAGTCGCCGCGGCTGGCGGCGAAGATGAAGAAGCCGCTGTGCCGGGGGATGAGGTATTCGCCCAGGCCTTCGCGGTCGACGCCGGCGAAGACAGCGAGTTGACGGACGGCACGGTGGGCGTAGGAGTGGATGAGAGTGAGCAGATCGCGGCCGGGGGGCGCCGCGTCCTCCGGGTCGCTGAAGCGGGAGGGCGGGGTGACGTGGGCGGCGAGGATGGCGCGGGCGGCCCGCGCGTCGGCGGCGGGCGGTAGCACGTGGCCGCGCTGGCGCAGGGCGGCGAGGACCAGCAAGGGGTCGAGGCGGAAGAAGAGAGCCTCGGTGGAGCGCAGGTCGGCGTAGACACGGCGTCCGATCTTGCCGGTGAACAGGCTAAGGCGGGAGTTGCCGGGTTCGCCGCCGCCTCGGGTGTACCCATAGACGGCCTTGAGGACGGGGAAGTCAGTGAATAGATCGACTCCAGCCAGTCCTGCTCGCCGTAGGGCGGCGGGATAGTCGACCTCGTAGCGGGTCAGGGCCGCAGGTGGGGAGGTGGGTGTGATGAGGTCAGCCACACGCTGGCGAGAGCCCTTCTCGGTGGCAGCCAAGGCGACGTCGACGGCTTCACGTTCGGCGGCCTCGATCTGGGGGTCGGCGGCATTGGCGAGCGCGCCAAGGTCTTCCTCGGTGCCCAGTTCCCCCGCGTCGCCAGCCACAGCGGCCATCTTCTCGGCTACCGAGCGAGTCAGGCCGGAAGCGACGAGCTGGTCTACCAGGGATGTCTCTGTCTGACGGCCGGTGCCAGGTTCGGAGTCCTCGAAGCCGCCGAGGGCCCAGGTCAGGGCGCGACGTGGGCCGCCGGACTCGGTAATACGGCGCATCGCCGCGCGGCTGGCGGGGTTGATCTGGGTGAAGGTCTGGGGGGTGTAGACGCTAGCTGAGCGGTGGACGTTGTAGCGCAGGTATTCGCCATTCTTGGCGTCGGAGTAACGGCGCCCGCAGGGGCACTTGCGCCATCCGAAGCCCTTCTGGATCTCTTTCTGGCACACCGGGCACTCGAAGCGGATGCGCGAGGCGTCCATGCTCGACTGGTGAGGCATACGGACTTGATGGTGTTCGCGACACATGGGGATGACGGGCTGTTCGAGTAGCCCGCAGTCATGAAAGCCGACGAAGTGCAACTGTTGCCAGCGGCTGCTTCCGCATGGACAGGTCTTGGCTGCACCGGTCTCCACGCGCCGGCAGGTGCGGCATACCCATACCAGGGGGAAGCGCTCGACGCGCACGCCGCGTTCGGGGTTGACCGCTACGACCTCAATGGGGCCGCCTGAGCGTAGGAAGTTCACGGCAGTGGCATCCAGGCCGCGGTCGACCCAGCCCTTAAGCTCGGCGATAAGACGGCTACGAATGATTGCGTCTTCGACATCGACTGGGCGCGGGTCTTTCCACTCCGTGGTGCGCCAGATGCCGCCCTTGAGGTCAGCGGTCTGCTGGGGGAGGAAGCCGTAGAGGATCTGGGATCCGCTGCGCTGGTCCTTCATTGTTGTGCTCTCTCCCTGTTCGGTCAGTCATCGCTGACGGGGATCTGGGCTTCGACATCGCGTAGGGAGCGCATGGGAGCGCGCGCGAGCAGCTGGTTGGGCCACTTGGCGCCGTCGCCGGGGTTCTCCAGACGCATGAAATAGGTTTCGAGCTGCCTGGTCACGTCAGCGAAGGCCAAGTGGTGTTGTTCGTCCACGCCCAGGGCCGCCGCGCAGGCGCTCGCTTCCTCTACGGCGGACAAACCGGTCTGTGAGGCGTACTTGCGCAGCAGGTCCACGGTGGTCAGTCGTCCCCCAGCGGAGCGCGGCTCGTGGACGAACAGGCGGCGGGCTTCGATTGCCGCACTGGTGGTTAGCTCCAGCACGCGCCGGCTTGATCGGGTGACGGGGATGGGTTCCACGAAACGATCGCCCTGCTCGATGAAGGGCGTGAAGTGGGCGAAGACGGCGGCATCCCGCTCACGGCCGATCTTGTGGATGACGTAGACCAAGCCAGGGTGGGCGCGTCCGACGCGAGCGGTGGCCTGAATGAATTCGGCGGTGGTCAGCGGTACACCGAGGACGGTCATGACGTTCAGTCGATCGACGTCGACACCGTGGGAGATCATCGATGAGGCGGTGATGACGTGCAGCCGGTCGAGGAAGTCTGTCTCTGGCCGCAGGAGGCGCCGGAGGGTCTCCCGTACCTCATCGAATGGGGTCTGCCCGGTGAGCTGGGCGGCGTTGAGCGGGGTAACAGGTACCTGGGTACCGAGGGAGCGCCGTGCGGCCTCGACATCGCGCACAGTGTTGCCGTAGACGACGTGGGTGCCGTACAGGTCCAGCAGCATGGGTACGTGGGTGGGGTCGACGCCGGCCTGGGTACACACGACTGCAGGTTCCGCGAGCAGGCGGCGTACGGACTGCTGCAGGATGGTGGTAGTGCGGTCCGAGACCCACTCCAGGGTGACCCCGCGCGGCCACACCGCGACGAACCTGCGTAGGAGGCAGTCGGTCTCACGGGTCCAAAAGGACTCGCGAGCGGAGGGGCCAGGGACCGGGAAGACCCTGCCGGGCCGGTTGTACAGAACGTCCACCTGACGTTCGAAGCCGGTCAAGGTCGCCGACGAAGCGATGATCTTCGGCGTGGTGCCGGTGAGTTCTAGCTGCAGGGCATCGAGCAGCGACTCGTAGTGGGAGTCCACCGCCCCCAGGGAGTCACGCAGAAGGTGTAGCTCATCTTGCAGCCGGAAGGAGGGGGCGAAACGGGCACGGTCCTTGACCGCCAACGGGGTCGTCTCACCAGGGCAATCCGGGACCAGACAGCCGGTGGGTCGCTTGGCGCGCTTAGCGTAAGTGAAGCCATGACCGGGGCGCGAGCAGCATCCCGCCGGCCCCTCGACGAAGCCGCGCATGCCGCCCTGCATGGCGATCAGCGCGGCCTTGTCCAGGGTGCCGATAACAACAGTGGGCAGGAACCGGTAGATCTCCTGGTCGACGACGTACACCGGTAGCGGCTTCCCATCACTGGGGCACTGGGGTGCCGCGCACAGGTGACGCAGGGTCCAATCGCCGCGGTGGAACTTCATCCGGATCTCTTCCGACCCGCAAAACGGGCAGACTGTGAGCACCTGGAACCGCTCCGCCATGCCGGGTTCATCCACGTCGATCGGGTTGTGGTCGGTCGGCGCAGTGGGGATCTCGTTGGGGGTGGCGCCGGCTCCGATGAAGTATCCCAGGGAGATCGGCTCTCCTGCGATCGCGTGCTCGCGGCGCACCAGCTCGGCGGCAGCCAGGGCATCGGCGAAGCGCTGGGTCTGCTGCAAGGACAGCATCCGCAGTGGGAATCGGCTCCAGGCGGTGATGCCTGCCAGCTTGCCGCGCAGCCGGTCGTAGAACGCGGCCAGCACAAGCAGACCCAGGTACGTCTCGGTCTTGCCACCGCCGGTGGCGAACCAGACGGTCTCCACCGTGCGCCAGTCCGCGCCTTCGCGCCCCAGCGAGGGCAGAACCGAGAGCACGAAGCCGATCTGGAAGGGCCGCCAACCTTCGTAGCGCCCACGGGCCGTGCTGCGCATGGCCCGGTTCATCAGCTGGAAAGCCGTGCACAGATCGGCGTCCTTCTCCAAGGCCGCCACCCCGGCGCGCAACCGTTGCAGTTCGGCGGTGTGCTCCGCAGCGGCCTCTTGAGCCTGATTGAGCATCTCAGGCTTCCACTGCCCCTCCACGGAGCGACGCCGCAAGGATTCCGAGGACCAGTGGTCGCGCCCCCAAGCCTCGTAAGCCTCCACTAGCAGCGCCAAGGTGACCACCGGCTCCTCGGCCAGGCGCTCGAAGGTTAGGGGCAACACCGCCGCATCGGTAAGCCCAAAGGCGTATTCGGGCCGGCATCGGTCGACTACCACCCGGTCGGTGGTAGCCAGCTCATATGGACCCAGCACCGCCACACCACAGTTGATGCCGATGGCCGGCATACGACGGTCGTAGCGGAAGCTGTCGGGCAGAGACTCCAGGAGGAAGGGCACGGTCTGTAGGTCAAGAACCCGTAGTTCTACCTCGAACAGGTGCCGCTCGCCGCGCTGGCGCGGGCCCTCAGGTGTGGTGTTGACAAGCTCAACCACCAGCTCCGGGGCGCCGCGCCAGGACTCGTCGGTCACCCGCACCTCCGCACGCGAGCCCGTTGCCCCCGCCGCGTCCAGAGCGTCGGCGATCTGCTGTCCGCCGAAGGCCACCGCCCCCGCAGCGCCAACCGGGACGTCGACGCACACCACGGTGTCGATGGGAGCGGTCTTCTCCCATTTCTCGCCCCGTTCCTCCGACCCGCGCGCACGATTCCAGGCCAGTGCCCGCACCCGAACACGCAGCGTCCAGGGCCCCGAGTGCTCGGGTCGCACTCGCAGGCCGACGGCGCACGGGTCCATACGTCGCTCCCGGCGCACCGCAGCCACTTCGCTTTCGGGGGCCAGGCGCCCCAGCCAGTACACCCCGGATGGATCCGCGTCCAGAACGCTCTCCCCGTCGCCTCGTCCCTCAGCGGCCACTTGGCCGTCGAGCCAGGAGACGAACCGGCTCTGAGCCTCCACCACGTCCTGCGTCACGCTGCCTCCATCGCGAGGAACTCCACGGTCAACTGCCTGAGACCGCGGTTTTCCCGCAGCCGCTCGAACAGCCTCTTCTCCAGTTGCCGCACCCGCTCGCGGGTACAGCCGAACTCCTTGCCCAGCGCGTCCAGCGTCATGGGCTCTTCGCCGTCCAGGCCGAAGCGGCCCTCCAGCAGACGCGCCAGACGCGGATCAGTGCCAGCGAGCAGGGTGCTGATCGTGCCGAGGATCTGCTCCCTCAGGAGCTGTCGGATGGTTTCGTCCTCCGGCCGTTCTGCCTTGGAGGCGAGTACCAGATCACCGAGAGTGGCACCGCCCTCCTCGCTCACGGGGACGTCCAGGTGGATGACGGGGGCGGAGTAGTCCAACAGCGCCCGAATTTCCTCGGGCTTCTCGCCCAGCCCCTCGGCCAACTCCGCCACCGTGGCCGAGCACCCGTTGCGCTCCTCGAAACGGCGTGCGTACTGCTCCACGCGCCGCAGGTCGTCGCGGATGTGCACCGGCAGGCGCACTGCGGAGCTGGTGTTTGCGATGGCCCGGGTTACCGATTGCCGGACCCACCAACTTGCATACGTTGAGAACTTGTAGCCCAACGTCGGGTTGAACTTCTCCGCCGCGCGGTTGATCCCCAGAACCCCGTCCTGGATCAAGTCGTCAAGCTCCAGGTCGCCCGCGCTCGGCAGGTACCGTCTCGCGATATCGATAGCCAGGCGGACGTTGTGCCGGACGAGCGACCTGCGGGCCGCCTCACCATCACGCACCAACTCGGCCAGTTCCCCCGACACCTCGCCGCCCGCTACGGACTCCGCCGCCTGTAGCCCCATCTGGATGCGTCGCCCCAGCGCCACCTCCTCCTCGGCGGTCAGGATGCGGTGGCGGCCTATCCGACCTGGATAAGCCTCGGACTGGTCGCGGCTATTGCGCGCTGTCGGTTTGGCATCCCCAGCCTCGCCCGGGGCCGCACCCTTGCTGCCCGGTTCCTCGCCCAGCACCCCGTACTCGCGCAGTACGGCGAAGACGCGTCCCAGCTGCTGCGGGTCGATGCCCCGACGGCTCGCCACTTGAACGATGTGGGCGCGCTCAAGCCGGCCCAGGCGCTCGCTGTCCTCCACCAGCGCCTCGACGCAGGCCTCGATCACGTCTTCCATTCTGAAGACGCCTCCCCTGGATCGAAAGAAGAGTTGCCTGGACCCCGAGCGATACCGCTTCCCGCTCCTTAGATCCAGTGAAAGAAACGCTAGGGCGAAAGATCGGCTGAGCGCAAGTGAAAGTTCGATTCATTGACATTCCGCGTGGTTTATCGAGAAATGCCGCAGATGACGTACAGGGGTGTCTGTATGGGCGCTAAGTCCGACTCGTTGACTCGCAGTCTCTGGGTCGATAAGTTTGCCGCACAGGCTGAAACTCGTTAGTTCGCGCGTTCGAATGCTAGCTCAGAGGCGAGGCGTAGACTGCCGGTCTTTCCGAGGTCTGCGACGTGTGGCGGGCTCGTGAGTTTCGACGGTTCACCGAGCGTGCCGGGGCCCGTAGTCATCGGACCCCGCGCTGTTGCGGCGTCACGCTAGAGGCTGCCGAGGCTGATGGCGAGGGCGGTGGATTTCTGATGGGTTTGTCGTCGCGCGGAAAACGTGGCCAGGGAGTGTGCCGGGTGTGCAAGTTCCGGGTCGATGTTCTTCATCTCAATGAGGTGATCGGGGGTGCGCCGGGCGGAGTGCGCACCAGCCAGAGGCGGCGAATTTCCCTTTAAGGAAGAATATTCGGTCCGGTTCAATTCCGGTCGACGGTTCGATTTCGACGTGGCGTGACTGTCGGAATGTTGCTGTGGATGTAATGAGTGGGTCGTTGGCGGGGGGCTGGCGGCTGTTTGGGTTTTCGGGTGGTCCTGATTTCTGCTTGAGTTGATGGCGGGCATGTGCGTTTCGAGCTTTCGGATTCAGGTCCGGGCGTCGTCGACGGTGACATCGTAGAAATGCGGCGCCCCGGCGCGACCGGTGGCGTGCGCGGTACACGGCTCGTCGTTGAGGGGGGCCTGCCGACCGACACGTACGGGGAGCTGGGCGTGCGTCCTTCCGCATCCGCCTGTCCCTGTACCCCGAAGGCGAGTAGCGCGGGTTCGGCGGGAGTTGGCCGGGCCTCTCCGTGAGCGGTGCGTGAGCGGACGGGGTGGCACAGGGTGGATTGGGCGGCACGCGGGGACCGGGCCGCACCTCGCTGACCTGGGGAAACAGGATTCCGTGGCACGGCCCGGCACCAGCCAGGATGATCTGGTGGGGGCCTCGTAATGCGTAGGTCTCGGGTTCGAATCCCGAAGGCGGCTCTGTAGAAGCCCAGGACTCACTCGCCGTGACCTGGGGCTTTTGCTATTTCCGGGGTCGGCTGGCGCGTGACGCGGCCGGGGGCCGAGATCCGTTGCGTGAGCGGAGGGGCCGTCAGCCCTTGCGGGCCTTGTCCTCCTCGGACTTGCGCCGGAGGGGGCCAGCTTGGCGGTGGCCTCGGCGGCGGCCCGGGGGCTGAGGTGTCGGTTCTCCGTATGGGGCGGCCCGTCCCTGTGACGGGGTGGTTACTGATTGTCAGACCCTCCTGTCACAGTGTGAAGCACGGTGATCACGGGGGAGGGGCATCATGGCCGGTACGAAAGCGAAACACCTCACGCTTGAAGCGGCACGCCGAGAACTCGCGCTGTGGAGGGACGAGTTCACTCTGGGGATCGAACAGGGCCTGATCCGTACGTGCTGGAGCGGAGATGAGCTGTGCGTCAGAGCGGGCGAGGTGGCCCGGTGGCGTGCGAGCCCCGGTGAACTCGCCGAGCTCACGCGCATGGTGCACGCGGCAGAGGCCGCCGAGCTCGCGGGGATCAGCAGGCACCGCTTCGACCAGTTGGCGCGCGCCGGGGTCATCCGCCCGGTCCGGTCGTACACCAACCGCTATCACGCCGAGGTCTGGCAGTACTCGGCCGCCGACGCCCGTCAGTTGCCTGAGCACCGTCCCGAGCTGGTCGGTACCCGGCTGCCCGGCCCTTTCCTGGCCGGACTGGCCTCCGGCGTCGACCGCCGGGCCGAGAGCCACCGCTCCCGTCTCCGTGCCCAGTCGTTGCTCTGCTGCGTGACCCATGGACGAGAGCTGCCGCGTGGTCACACTGGTTGCGTTCTGCGCAGCCGTCCGTCGACCGGACGAAGATCAGCCAGGCCGAGGCCGCCCGTCTCGCGAGGCGCTCTGCCGAGGAGAGACTGACGGACGTGCTGGGCTCGCACACGAGCCCTGTCACCCACGAGGAGCAGGGAGAAGCCGCCCGCGAGTTCACGGCCGCGCTGCGCAGGGCCCGGCGCAGCCGCCCGGCGCCCGAGCTGGTCGCCCCTTCCGACGCGGCCTCACGGCTGGGCTGCGCCGTGGAGCGGATCCCGGACGAGTACCGCGACCGAGGCGTCCCCGCGGATCTACTCGAGCAGAGCGTGGCCGATGGTTTGACCACGGTGCCCACCCCCGCGCGAGTCGTGGCGGGGCGTGCACGCCGGGCCGCGCAGCGTCGGAAGGACGAGCGGCAGGCGGCCCGGGAGGCTGAACAGGCCGCGAAGCTGCTGCGCGAGCGGCGCGAGCGCACAGCCGCCGCGCGTGCCCGCGCCCATATTCCGGAGAGGGCGGCCGACCCCAGAGTGACCCTCCACCTGGGCCCCACCAACTCCGGTAAGACACACGACGCCATCGCTCTGCTGGTCGCCCGCGCCGAGGCCGGAGGGACGGGGGTGTACGCGGCGCCGCTGCGCATGCTTGCCTTCGAGATCTACGAACGGCTGCGCACCCGGCTCGGTGCGGAGCGGGTTGGTCTGCGCACGGGTGAGGAGTACCTCAACCCGGATGCGCCGGTGCTGTGCTGCACGGCAGAATCGGCGCCCACCGCCGGCGATTTCCTGGTCGTCGACGAAGCGCACTGGCTGGCTGACGAAGACCGCGGCCATGCCTGGACCCGGCTGCTGCTGAGCGGAGCCCACACCGACGTGCACGTCTGTGCCGTACCGGAGGCCGAAGACCTGCTGCGCAGGCTTTTCGCCCCCGGCACGGAGATCACGGTGGTTCGCCACACCCGGCACGGCACACTGAGCCGGACGGAGGAGTTCCGGGCTGCGACCCTTCCGCCGGCAAGCGCGGTGGTGGCCTTCTCCCGCAAAGCCGTTCTCGCTCTGCACCGCGAACTGATCGAGGCGGGCCGGTCGGCGACGGTCCTCTACGGCGCGATGCCGCCAGCGGCCCGCCGCGAGCAGATCCGGCGCCTGTCCGAGGGCGAGGTCGAAGTGATCGTCACCACGGATGTGATCGGTCACGGTGTCAACCTTCCGCTGCGTGCCGTGGCGTTCGCGGAGACGGGCAAGTACGACGCCGGATCCCGCCGGGAGTTACTGATCTGGGAGGCCGCCCAGATCGCCGGCCGGGCCGGCCGGCGGGGCCTTGACGCGGGGGAAGGGCTGGTGGGTGCCTATCGCAGCCGACTGCCCGGCCTCACCGCCAGGGCGCGGCTTCTGGACCAGGCCGTTCAGGCCGCTAATGGTGCGCGGCCCGGTGACCTGCGCGTCACGACGGCCCAGCTGCGCCCCACCTGGACCGACCTCGGACAACCGGAGGAGCCCGGAGAGATCCCGCACGCTCTGGCCGGCTGGACCGCTGCCGCTCGTACAGCTGCGCAGGAGCGCTCATGGCTGCGGCCGATGTCCGTGGACGAGGTTCACACCAAGCTGCTGGCGGCACGCCAGGCCGTCGGGGCACCACCGGACGTCGGCGGGCGCTGGCCACGCGACGGCCGCACCGTCTGGCGGCTGATCACCCTGCCCATCGACGCTGACCGCCCGGCCTACTCGGCCGTTTGCCGGGCGGTCCTGCGTGGCGCGGCCCTGCACCACCTGATCCGTCCTGACACAAGCATCGAGCGGATGACTTTGCCCCAAGCCGAGGAGTACGCCGCGACCATGCGGGACCTGGGTACCGCCGTCCTGGCCTTCGGCCGTGAATGTGGCGGCCTGAGCGCTGAGGAAGTGGCGGCTGGTGAGCAGGTGGCCGCCGAAAGGATCAACCAACTGGTGGCCGACTCCAGACCACTGGCCACGCACGGCAGCTGCGCCTCCTGTGGCGAACCCTGCGCCCCCTGGTACACACACTGCGATGCCTGCCACGCTGCCCGCTTCTCCTGCTCTGACGTCGTCCGGCTCGACTGGTGACGCGTGAGCGGCGGAGGGCTGCGGCGGCGACGAATACGCGTTGGCGATCGAGATCGTTCCAGTGCCGCCTCCAGCGGCTCGTAATCCTTGACGAGGCACTCCCGGACGGCGCGCGGATCAGTAGATCCGGCGGTGCGTGCCGGCCTTTCGGTAGTCGATCTCCCCTGCCTCCAGCAGTCCGATCAGGAACGGCCGGGACACGTTCAGCCTGTCAGCGGCCTGCTGCGTGGTCAGCTCCGCGTGCTCGGGGACGATCGAGACGGCGCCGCCAGCCGCCATGTGGCTGAGTACCGTCGCCGGCGTTTCCCGTCTGCCGGTTGATCCCGACGATCCGGCACGCTTCCGTGTTGCTTACGCCCTGCTCCATGAGCCGGGAGTGTGCCGCCCGCTCACGAGTGAGCTTCATACGTCCCTGCGGCTGCCGGTCCTCGCGGATCTCGAAGTCCATGCCCCCCTTGAACTGGAGTGTTGCAGCAACTCCTAGAACCCAAGCGGTGGATCGGGGCCCTATCTGAGAGCGGTGTGCTTCCTGGTCATGTGGGACTGCCATGCCCAGTGGGTGAGTCCGCCGACGGCGAGGGAGACGATGATGGCGCCCCAGTCGATGACGTGGGGGAGGTCGGGGAAGAAGGCGAAGAAGGCGAAGGACGCGGCGGCGCCGGTGAGGAAGGCGGCGATGCCGGCCCGGCGGCGTTTGGCTTCCCAGGCGGGGTCTTCGGGAGTGGGCTGGGTGGTCATGTGCGGCTCACTTCGTGATGTGGTGGCACTGGCCCGCCCGGCGAACGCCGTTGACGTTGATGTACGCGCACGCTTTTCCGTAGCGGGGGAGTTTCTGGGGCGCGTTGTCGCGCATCGGGTTGATCTCGCACTCGGTGTGGGTCTTGCCGCGGGAGGTGCGGTAGGTCTTGTTGCCGGTGTCCGCGTAGGTGAAGTCGATGCGCCAGTTGCAGAAGCCGGCGTTGAGGGCTCCGACGAAGCCGCAGTCGACGCCCGCGTTCTGGTAGGTGATGTTCTTGCCGTCGCCACGGATGATGTAGTGCCCGCGAGGTTGGTAAGACGGCCAGCGTGGCCGTCATGGCGAGAGCGGTGATGATCCGGGCCGCGAAGATCTTGCGCATCGGTGTCCCCTGTCCCCCTTCTGGCGGAGCGTGTCTGCCGATCGGAACTCCTGCTCGCCTGCTCGGGGTGCTGCCCCGAGAGGCAGTCCACTACGAAGAGTGATCAGCAGACTGGCATGCTGACCACCCGTAACCACCACTGCTCGACGGCGTCGGGACGCGGTTTCTTGATCAGGCTGCGGTTCAGTGCCTGGCATAGCCTGGGGCGCCGCACGTCATGAGGGGGATGGATGCCAAAGGTGCCCGAAAGTCGGCGTATCGGACGCATAGCGGTGAATGAGGTGCGTGCGCTGCTGGAGCGACACGGCCACATCGTGCAGGAGATTGACGGCGGTAACGACCACGGCGAGGACCTGCACGTCACCTTCGTCCAGAACGGGCAGCGGACAGAAGATTCCCTCGCCATGCAGGTAAAGGGCGGTGTCTCGACGCGGACTAGGAAGGGGCACCGCGTCCCGGTCGGCGATCACGGGGGCAATTGGCGCGATGGCAGCCTTCCCGTGCTCTGTGTGGTCCACGATGCCGAGCGGGGTGGCCTCTTCTGGGCCAACGCGACCCGGCAGCTCCGCCGGGCCGGCGCGCTGCGCAAGACGGCGAAGTCCATCGTCGTCTCGCGGGAGTCTGTGCTGGACGACGCGAACCTCGACGCGTTCGTACGGGGCATGCGGCACTACCTGGCTCGGGAGCGCCAGGGCGTTGGCAGATGGGCGGACATGGCGGACGTCGAGTTCGCCCCGACCGACATCGTCAAGCCCTTCGAGAATGAGGTCGCCGAGCCCATGGTCTTCTGGCAGCGCCGTGGGGAGCCGTTCGCGGTTCTGCTCCACCACGATCTGGATTGGGAACCCGTGCCCGTCCAGGAGCGGATGCTCTGCTTCGAGCCGATCCCGTTCATCGGCAACGTCGTCCTCGACATCGCGGAAGCACACTGGCTCATGGGGTGCTTCAAATCGACGGAGTGGTGGCGTCGGCCGATCGAGCAGCGCGACCCTGTCTGACTCCCCTCAGAACTCCCCAGGGCCCTGTTGGCGCAACCCATCTCCGCGCGACGGCCTGGGCCCTTGGGGCGCAGGCCGTCGCGCGGATGGGCAACCTCGCCCTGGGCGTGTGAGGGGAACCGCCGGGTCGGCTTCAGTAGTTCGGCTTCTTGATCAGGGTGTCTTGGCGGGCCGTGATGTCGGGGCGGTAGACCTGGGCGTCCCAGAGGGCGGGGTCGATGGGGTGGAGGGCGATGGAGATGGCGCCCTCGTCGCAGGCGAATGCTTCCTGGACCGCTGCCGTCAGTTTGGCGACCAGCTGGGTCTGCTCGTCGGGTGTGAGGGACTTCGGGAAGTGCTTGATGGTCAGGTGAGGCATGTCCGATTCCTTGTCTGGCGGGTGGTCTCGCGGTGGATGGCCTTGGCGAGTTCGTCGATGCCCGGGTCCCGGAGCACCCCGTAGTGGTCCGCGTCCAGGCGGACGAGTTCGGGGGTGGTGGACGCGAGGGCGGGGGTGCGTTCGATGAAGGAGAGTGCGTCGCCGCGGGCCTTGAAGATCGTCACCGGTGCCTGTACGGGGCGTCGGTCCGGGTCGGTTAGGTCGTACGTGAACCGGTAGGTGAGGCACACCACCGCGATCACCCGGCGGATGAGCTCCGCGTCGAGTTGCGGGAAGCGGCGGATCACGAACTCCGTGAAGCTCTGCTCGTCGTGCGTGGCCTTCAGGCAGGCCTCCAGGAGCGGGCCGCTGGTCGTGGCGCCGAAGACGGAGAAGAGGATGGTGACGAAGGCCGGGTCGGTGAAGTCCGCGGCGGCCCGGGTCGGCGCGTTCCTGCCGGGTATGTGCGGCGCGCCCGGTGCCAGCAGGAACAGGTGGTCCACCCGGGCGCCCGACCGCTCCAGCTGCCGGGCCGCCTCGAAGGCGACGCGGGCGCCGAAGGAGTAGCCCCACAGGGTGTAGGGGCCGTCCGGCTGGACGCGGCGCAGTGCCTCGATGTCGGCCCGGGCCATCTCCTCGATGCTGGGGAACGCAGTCTCGCCGCCGTTGATGCCGTAGGACTGGATGCCGTAGAACGGGCGGTCCCCGGCGGTACGGGCCGCCAGCAGGCGGAGGTTCATCGTGTAGCCGCCCAGGCCCGGCCAGCAGAAGACCGGCAGGGCGGCGCCGCCGGTGCTCAGCGGGATCAGCCGGGACGAGGTCGTGGTGTCCGGGGCGTCGACGCGTTCGGCCAGCTGCTCCACCGTCGGGGCCTCGAAGATCACCTGGAGCGGGAGCGAGCACGGGAACTCGCGGTTGATCCGGTTGACCAGGGTGACCGCGATGAGGGAGTTGCCGCCGCACTCGAAGAAGTCGTCCTGGACGGAGACGACATCGCGCTTCATCGCCGCCTTCCACAGGTCGCAGATCCTTGATTCGGTCTTCGTGCGCGGCGGGACGACGGGGCGGTCGCCGAAGGCCGCGGTCCTGTCGGCGTGCGACTCCAGGGCCTTGGAGTCGATCTTGCCGTTGGGCGTATGCGGCAGGCGGTCCATGACCAGGATCCTGTTGGGCAGCATGAATTCGGGCAGCAGGGCGACCAGGTCTTCCTTGATCAGCTCTGCCGGGCCCTTCATGTGGACGGTGTCCTCGTTCATGCCCTCGTGGGCGAGCTGTTCGTCGGTCACCTTGCCGCCGACGAAGAAGTACGACGGGCCGGTGGCCCGTCCGGCGTCCCGGAGGATGCCGGTCATCCGACGGGCGGAGGGCAGGTCGTTGCCGGTGCGTGAGCTGTAACCGGCCGACATGAAGCCGAGGTTGCCCGTGTTCAGCATCAGGTGCTGGAGTCTGCGGCCCAGGTCCAGATAGCCGCGCCGCTCCTGGTCGGCCCGGCTGACGATCGTGATGCCGAACCCGGCCCGCTCGTACACCGCCTGGTTGATGGCGATGACGTGGCGCTTGAGGACCAACTCGTCGGAAAACCTCTCCAGCCGTCCGTCCCGGTACAGGTACTGGCCGGTGGGGAGGTCGGAGCCGCTGCCCGGGTGGAACTGGACGTAGACGTCGGCCGCGTCCCTCTCCTGCGGTCCGGGCTCCGGGTCCCAGGGGGTCAGGGCGAAGCTGCCGAGGTAGTAGTCCTCCGGCGCGCATTCCAGCCGCTCTTGTATGCCGGGCTTGTACGGCGCGTCGCCGATGGCGAATCCGTAGGCCGGCAGGAGCTCGTCGAACAGGCCGACCATGTGGCCGGCCTCGATCTCCAGGACTTCACGGATGTTGTTCTTGTAGACGGGCTCGATGGCGCGCTTGTGGCCGATGAAGTGCAGCTGGATCCCGGACCCGGACCCGGCCTCGGCCTCCTGGATCAGGTACAGCTCATGGCGGAGCGGGTGGTAGTAGTAGCACCCCGGACGCAGGCTGCCGATCCCGGCCACCTCCAGGTAGAGCTGCGCCGCGTACAGCGATCCGGGTGAGGCGTAGGCGTATTTCGGCAGCAGCCGCTCCTGGCTCTGGAACTGGCCGAAGTTGCGGAGCAGTTCGCCGAGTTCGGCGAGCGTGATCTCTTCGGGGGAGCGCGGCGCGGCCCCCTCCACCCGTCGTCCCAGGGCCGCCACCACGTCCTGGGAGTCGACGCGCCCGCCGTCGTAGAAGCGGTACGTCTTGCGCGCGAAGGCGCGGCGGCGCTGCCGCGGGCTCGCCGTGGCACCGGGCAGGCCGACCGTCGTACGGGGGGCCAGGTCCTCGGCGTCCCGGACGCCGGGGCTCGACAGCTGGGCCTTGACCTGGAGCTTGGACTCCTTCGACAGGTGGTGCCCGTCGTGGTTGCCCTGGTCCATCAACGCGGCCTCGCGGGCGCTGAGTTCGATGCAGGCGATGAGGTTCTGGAAACCGGTGTGCGGGTCGTCGCGCACCAGCACCGCCGCGTTCTTCACCCAGTCGTGGGCCTCGATGGCCAGGCGTATCTCGTCCAGCTCGATGCGGAAGCCGCGCAGCTTGACCTGGTTGTCCGCCCGGCCCGCGAACTGCAGGGTTCCGTCCGGGTTCCAGTACGCCAGGTCACCCGTGCGGTAGAGCCGGTCGTGGGGGGCGGGGGCCCCGAAGGGATTCTCCACGAAGCGCTCGGCCGTGAGTTCCGGGCGGTGCAGGTATCCGCGGGCCAGCTGGATTCCGCTGATGTGCAGCTCGCCCGTCTCGCCGGGTCCCAGCAGCCGGCTGCCGGCGTCCAGGACGTAGTAGCGCAGCCCGTCCACGGGGGTGCCGATCGGGACGGACTGCGGACCGTCGCCGAGGGCTGCCGGGTCGACGGTGTGGGCCGAGGTGTTGATGGTGCACTCGGTCGGTCCGTAGATATTGACGACGGTACAGTTCGGCAGGATTTCCGTGCACTGCCGTGCGAGATTACGGGAAAGGGCTTCGCCGCCGCTGAAGATGTGGGTCAGCGAGGTGCACCGGTGCAGTTCATCGGTGTCGACGAGCGCTTGCAGCAACGTGGGAACGCACTGGAGTGTGGTGATGTCCTCGCGGATTACCGTCTGGACGAGCAGGTTCGGGTCACGGTGAATTCCAGGTGTTCCGACGACGACCGCGCTGCCACAGGCGGGGGCCAGGATCTCCCACTGTGCGGCGTCGAAACTCATCGGGGTCTTCTGGAGCACGACCCTCGTGGAGTCGAGCTGGTACGCCTGCCGGAGCCAGTTCATCTGATGCACGATGCTGCGGTGCTCGATCATCACACCCTTGGGTTTTCCGGTGCTTCCCGAGGTGTAGATGATGTACGCGAGGCTCTGTGGATCGGGATTCTTGGCAGGGGCGTTCTGTGATTCGCCGGAGCTCGACTTCCGGTATTCCGCCGCGTCTTCCAGCGTCGTGATCACCATATGTGGCGGGGCGATTTCCTCAAGTCGGCTCCGCAATGATTCCTGACAGAAGGCGACCGTGGCCCGGGCGTCCTCCAGCATGTACCGGAGACGCTCGTCCGGATAATCGGGTGACAGCGGGAGATAGGCACCGCCGGCGAAAAGCACACCCCATGTGCCGACCATGAGATCGAGCGAGGGATCGACCAGGACGCCTACCGGACTGTCCCTCGACACCCCGAGGTGCCGCAGGTGATGGGCCAGGTCAAGGCTGTCGGCGACCAGTTCGCGGAAGGTGAGGGTGTCGCCCCCGTGCCGGACGGCGATGTCGTCGGGACGCGTCTCCGCCTGTTCGATCAGAAGGTCTGTCAGGCATTTATCGACGACACCCGGATTTCCCATCGTATCCCCCCATTGTAATGCGTCTTCCCGTCGCCGGAATCCTGGAGAGTATGCGATCAGGCCACTGTGCTTGGCAAGTGGGTAGGTACGGACGGATCGGGGCACTCCAGTGGTGGGCGGTGTTTGGCCGACCCCTGCGACAGGCCGCGCATTCGGCCTTCGCGGCCTGATCTCTACGCCCGTATATGCCGGTTTGTCGTCCTATGTCAACCCCTGGATTATGTGCAGTGCGGTGACCCGAGCCATGGAAGTCATGGCGGACCCACGGGGCGCCCGGCAGAATCCGGGGAGTGGAATATCCGGGGGAGGGCCGATCCATGCTGGAAAAAGACCCGGCACCAGAACTGACCATTGAAGATCTGCGGGCACAACTCGACGCGATCGATGAGCGTTTCCTTCAAGAGTTGCGTGCTCGAATCGAAAAGTGTGTGGAAATCGGTCACTTCAAGCGAAAGCACGATGTGCCCATGATGCAGCCGCATCGCATTGGCATTGTCCAGGAACGCGCAGCTCTGTTCGGCGAGCAGCATGGAATCAATCAGGAATTCCTCCGCCGGCTGTACGAGCTGATCATCGAGGAGACCTGCCGGGTCGAGGATCTCGTCATCGGGGAAGCCGTAGGGGAAACCGTATGAGAACCCTGCTGATCGACAACTACGATTCCTTCACCTACAACCTCTACCAGCTTCTCGGTGAGGTGAACGGCCGCCCGCCGGTGGTCGTCCGCAACGGTACCGACTGGTCGGACCTCCGCCTCGACGAATTCGACGCGGTCGTCATCTCACCCGGCCCCGGCCGGCCCGACCGGGAGCGCGACTTCGGCATCAGCGCGCGGGCGATCCTGGACAGCGGGCTGCCGGTGCTCGGCGTGTGCCTCGGCCACCAGGGCATCACCCACCTCTTCGGGGGCCAGGTCGGTCTCGCCCCCGAGCCGATGCACGGCAGGGTCTCGCAGGTGCACCACACGGGCACCGGCGTCTTCGCGGGCCTGCCGTCGCCCTTTGACGTCGTGCGCTACCACTCGCTGACCGCCACCGAGGTCCCCGAGGACCTGGAGGTCACCGCCCGCACCGAGGACGGTGTGGTCATGGGCGTGCGGCACAGGTCCCGTCCCATCTGGGGCGTGCAGTTCCACCCCGAGTCCATCAGCAGCGAGTACGGCCGCGAACTGCTCGCCAACTTCCGGGACCTGGCGCTCGCCCACGGGCAGACCCGTGAGCAGAAGCCCGGGTACACCGTGCACGTGCGCAAGGTCTGGTCGCAGCCCGACACCGAGGCCGCCTACCGGGAGCTCTTCGCCGGCAACGACCACAGCTTCTGGCTGGACAGCGGCAACGTCATCGAGGGCCTGTCCCGGTTCTCCTTCCTCGGCGACGGCTCCGGACCGCTCGCCGAGTACGCCACGTACCGGATCAGCGACGGCGTCGTCACCGTCAGCACCCCGGGCCTCGCCGGCCGGGGCGAGGAGATCATCGAGCAGGGCTTCTTCGACTACCTCGACGAGCAGCTGAGGGCGCGCGAGGTGCCCGTCCCCGAGGGCCTGCCCTTCGAGTTCAACCTCGGTTACGTCGGCTACCTCGGCTACGAGATGAAGGCCGAGACCGGCGGCGGCGCCGTGCACAAGTCCGAAACCCCCGACGCCGCCTTCCTGTTCGCGGACCGGATGCTCGCGGTCGACCACGCCGAGGGCGTCAGCTACCTCCTCGCGCTCTCCAAGGGTGACGACACCGAGGCCCTGCGCTGGCTGACGGAGACCCAGGCCCGGCTGCTGCGCCTGCCGCCGGCCGCCGAAGCCGAGCGGCTGCCGTTCGAGGGCGTGGGCATGACCGACCCCGCCGCCGAGGGCACCGCGGTGCTGCGCCACGGCAAGGACGCCTACCTGGCCCGGATCGCCGAGAGCCTGGAGGAGATCCGGCAGGGCGAGACGTACGAGGTGTGCCTGACCAACACGGTCACGCTCAAGGCCCGGATCAACCCGCTGCGCACCTACGCCCAGCTGCGCCGCGTCAGCCCCGTCCCCTACGGTGCGCTGCTCGACTACCCGGGGGTGGCGGTACTCAGCGCTTCGCCCGAGCGGTTCCTCACGGTGGGTACGGACGGGGTCGCCGAGTCCAAGCCGATCAAGGGCACCCGGCCGCGCGGCGCGACGCCCGCCGAGGACGAGGCGCTGCGCCAGGACCTCCTCGGCCACGAGAAGGACCGCGCCGAGAACCTGATGATCGTGGACCTGATCCGCAACGACCTCAACATGGTCTGCGAGGTCGGCTCGGTGCACGTGCCGCGGCTCTTCCACGTCGAGACGTACGCGCCCGTGCACCAGCTGGTCTCCACGATCCGCGGCACGCTGCGCTCCGACGAGTCGGCAGTCTCCTGCGTCCGCGCGGCGTTCCCCGGCGGCTCCATGACCGGTGCCCCGAAGCTGCGCACCACGGAGATCATCGACCGGCTCGAAGAGGGGCCGCGCGGGGTCTACTCCGGATCGATCGGCTGGTTCTCGCTCAGTGGTGCGGCGGACCTGAGCATCGTCATCCGCACCCTGGTCGCCACCGAGGACCGGGTCAGCTTCGGCGTCGGCGGCGCGATCATCGCCCTGTCGGACCCCGAGGAGGAGTTCGAGGAGACGGTCGTGAAGTCCCGGGCGGTGGTCACCGCGGTCCTCGCGACGGCGCTGGACTCCGACACGGTCCAGGCCGACACGGCCTCGGCCGGGCCGGGCGGTGACCGGTGATCCGGCACGCCGTCGTCGTCGGCGGGGCGGGCGCGGTCGGCGCCCTGTTCACCGAACGGCTCCTGGAGACGGGTGCGGCGGTCACCGTCGTGGATTCCGCCGCCTCCGCGCCGTCCGACGAGCGGGTCCGCCGGATCCGCGGGGACGTCACGGCCGTGGACGCGGGCCTGGCCGCCGAGCTGGGCCGGGCGGACCTCGTCGTCCTCGCGCTGCCCGACGCGGTGGCCCTCGCGGCGGTCCCCCAGATCGCGGGCGCACTGCGGCCCGACGCCCTGCTGGTGGACACCTTGTCCGTCAAACAGCCCATCACGGACGCGATCCGCGCCCACGCGCCGGGCGTTCAGGCCGTCGGCGTGAACCCCATGTTCGCGCCCTCGCTCGGCTTCCCGGGCCGGCCGGTCGCGGCCGTCACGGTCAACGAGGGACCGCGCACCGAGGAGTTCCTCGCGCTCGTCGAGGGCTGGGGCGCCCATGTCGTACGCGTCGGCGCGGCCGAGCACGACCGGCTGGCCGGCGCCGCACAGGTGCTGCCCCATGCCGCCGTCCTCGGCTTCGGGCTCACCCTCGCGGGGCTCGGCGTCTCCGCCGCCGACCTGCGCGAGGTGGCCCCGCCGCCCGCGAACACCCTGTTGGCCCTGCTCGCCCGGATCGCGTCCGGAACCCCGGAGGTCTACTGGGACGTACAGGCCGCCAACCCCGAGGCGTCGGGGGTGCGCAAGGCGCTCGCCGACAGCCTCCACCGGCTCGCCGGAGTCGTCGAGGCCGGCTCCGAGGCCGACTTCGCCGCCGTCCTGACCGAGCTGCGCGACTACCTGGGCGAGGACCTCGCCCACCACCGGGACACCTGCGCCCGGCTCTTCACCTCCGTTTGAACCAGCTTCATTACTCATGCGTGCTTTGGAAGGTGTATCCGTGAACAGTTTCGCCCCCAGCGTCCTGACGCCGCAGCAGCGGGCCGCTCTCGCCGCCGACTCCACCGTGGGCGGCGGCAACCTGCTCCGCTCCGCGATCGCCGCCAGCCCGGCTCCCGACGAGCGGTTCATCCACTCCTCCCGCCCCATCGCCACCGCCACCGGTGAGCCCCGCCAGGACTTCAGCCTGATGGAGTTCGACGAGCTCGCCCAGGCGTGGTCGGCCTGGTACCTGGCGCAGGGCGTGCAGACCCGCGACCGGGTCGCGGTCTGGTTCGAGGACTCGATCGCCTACTCCCTGCACTTCTACGCGCTCGCCCAGATCGGCGCCGTCGCGGTGCTGATCAACTCCAACGCCCCGCAGGCGATCGCCACGTCCCTGCTGGAGCAGACCACCCCGGTCGGCCTCTACGCCGACCAGGCGCGGCTGGACATCCTGGGCGACACCGGCGAACTGAGCCTGCAGTGGGTCCAGTCCCTGGAGGAGCTGCCCGCCCCGCCCGCCGCCACGCTGCCCGAGTCCTCGTACTGGAACCACCACGACGAAGACCCGGTCGTGATCCTGCACTCCTCCGGCACCACCGGCCGCCCGAAGCCGACCCTGCACACCCACAAGTCGATCGTGGCCGGCCCGAAGTTCCGGCTGGTGGACCACACCGAGCAGCCCGGCGCGCTGATGATGACCGCGCTGCCGCAGTCCCACCTCGGCTGCGTCGCGTACACCGTGTACGCGGTCCTCGGCGGCACTCCGGTCGTCGCCCTGAGCGACAGCAGCGGCACCGCGCTGGCCGCCGCCGTCAAGAAGTTCCAGCCGACCGCGGTGATGTCCTTCGCGCACGGCTACGCCGAGCTCGCCAACCTCGACCTGCCGGTCGGCTCGCTCGACTCGGTCCAGGTGTGGACCTCCATCGGCGACGCCGTCCACCAGTCGCACATCACCAAGGTCCTCGCCCTGCGCAGCAAGGACCTGAAGCCCTCCGCCTTCTTCGACCGTCTCGGCACCACCGAGCTGGGCTGGGGCGTGCTGCTCAAGGTCCGCACGCTGGAGACCGAGCGCAACGACCGCTGCGCGGGCAAGCCGGTCGGCGTCGCCGAGGTCGCCATCCTGCGCAAGGACGGCAGCCTCGCCGACGACAACGAGGTGGGCTTCCTCGCCGCGAAGGGCCCGGCCATCACCCCCGGCTACTGGGCGGACTCCGACACCACCTACCGCTACAAGCTGGCCGGCTACTGGCTGCCGGGCGACATGGCCTACCGGGACTCGGAGGGCGACCACTACCTGGTCGACCGGGCCGCGGACGCCATCGTGACCGAGACGGGCACCGGCTACACGGTGTTCATGGAGGAGGTCATCCTCAACGACGTGCCCGAGGTCGGCGACGTCGCCGTGATAGCCGGCCGCCGCGGCGAGTCCGTGCTGCCGGTCGCGGTGGTCACCGTCGCGGAAGGCGCGGGCGACCCGGCGAAGCTGCTGCTGCGTGCCAACGAGGCGCTGGCGGCGGCCGGTCACCCGAAGCTCGCCGTCCTGGAGATCGCCCGCACCGAGGCGGACTTCCCGGTGGGCGTCACCGGCAAGGTCCTCAAGCGCGAACTGCGCGAGAAGTACGTGGACCTGCCCGCCTACGTCCAGCAGGCCGACGCCGCGTTCCTGGCCGCCACGGCGGAGGTCGGCGCATGAGCACCGCCGCCACCACCACCGGCACCACCGCCACCACCAGCGCCACCACGGACGGGCTCGCCGGGCCCGCGCGGGTCGAGTTCTACTTCGACCCGACCTGCCCGTTCGCCTGGATCACCTCGCGGTGGATCCTGGAGGTCCAGCAGCTCCGCGAACTCGACCTGCGCTTCCGCCTGATGAGCCTGTACGTCCTCAACGAGAACCGCGAGCTGCCGGACTGGTACCGCACGCTGGTGGACAACTCGCTGGCCCTGAACCGGATCTGCACCGCCGCCGCGCAGCAGCACGGCGAGGAGATCCTGGGCGGCCTTTACACCGAACTCGGCAGCAGGATCCACAACGGCGGGAACAAGGACTACCTCGCCGTCGCCGCCGAGGCGCTCGACGCGGTGGGCCTGCCGGCCGCGCTGCTGGCCGCGGCCGACTCGGAGGAGTACGACGAGCAGCTGCGCCGCAGCCACCACGAGGGCATGGACCCGGTCGGCGAGGACGTGGGCACGCCCACGATCCACATCGACGGAGTCGCCTTCTTCGGGCCGGTACTCAACTCGATTCCCCGGGGTGAGGAGGCCGCGCGCCTCTTCGACAGTGCGCGTGTCCTCGCGAACTACCCCGATTTCTTCGAGCTGAAGAGGACCCGGACCGGGAAGCTCAACTTCGGCTGAGCCCCACGGCGTGGTGGCCGCTCCGGACCGCGCGAGCGGTCCGGAGCGGCCACCACGCCTCAGCCGCACACAGCCACCGGACGGACGGCTGGAGACGGCCGGACAAGCTACCCGCCGACGTCAACGAGGGACCAAGGAAGACATGAACACAACGCCTCCCGCCGCGGCGGCCGCCTCCTCCCCGGAACGACCGGACGCATTCGTGCTCACCGGCTCGTTCCTCGTGGTGTGCCGGGCGCCCCAGTACCTGTCGGAGCTGTCCCGCCGGGGCCTGAAGATCCTGCTGATCACGCCGTCCGCGTGGCGCGACGAGGCACACCTCGCGATGAAGGACCCGTCCCATCCGGCCTCCGCCATCCACGAGGTCGCCTTCGTCGACGGCGACGTCGCCCGGGAGAACTCCTACCTGCCCGGCGTCGTATCGGCGGGCCGCCGCTGGCGCGAGGCGTACCACATCGTCGGCGCCTACGCGGTGGGCGAGACCCAGGTCGAGCCGACCGGGCTGCTCGCCGACGCACTCGACCTGCCCAGCCCCGGCCTGCGCGCCACCCGCGCCTGCCGGAGCAAGTACCTCCAGCGCTGGTACCTCCCGGACTTCAGCCCGGCCTCGCTGGTCCTCGCGGGCGAGGAACGCGACGGTGTTGACGCGGAGGCCGTGACGTACCCGGCCGTCGTCAAGCCCGCCGGCCGCCACTCCAGCTCCGGCGTGGCGACCGTCGAGGGTCCCGACGCGCTGCGGGCCATGCTCGCCACGTACCCGCCGTACGAGACCGTGCTGGTCGAGGAGAAGATCGCGGGCCAGGAGTACTCGGTGGAGAGCCTGGTCCAGGACGGCCGCGTCATCTTCGCCTCGGCCACCCGCAAGGACACCACCGACTCGCACGCGCACACCTTCGTCGAGCTGTCGCACACCGTGCCCAGCGACCGCCCGGACGCCGACGAGGCGCTCCTGGACGCGAACGCGCGGATGCTGCGGGGCCTGGGGTTCCGGGACGGCATCGCGCACTCCGAATGGCGCATCGACGCGACCGGGCGCGCCTACCTCATGGAGGTCGCCGCCCGCACGCCGGGAGACGGCCTGTGCGTCCTGTACGAACTGGCCACCGGCGCCCCGCTCGAACCCGAGATCGTCAAGATCGCCCTCGGTGAGCCGGCCGCCTATCCGGCCCCGCGGCGCGTGGCCCGCCAGGTGTACCTGGAGCACGACCCCGGTGTCCTTCAGGACGTCACACTGGACGGCTTCGACGTCGTGCCCGCCTGGGTCGGCGACGGCGGGCTGTGGCCGCGCATCGAGCCGGGCGCGCACGACGACGCGCCCACGCTGCGCGCCGTGTTCGTCCACAAGGACCGCGGCGCCCGGCTCGGCCCGCTGAACAGCTCCGAGGATCGGGCGGTCTCGTTCTTCATCGACGCGCCGACCGTCGAGGGCCTCGACGCGCTGGAGGAGCGGGTGCGCGCGGCGCTGACCATCAGCACCTCCAGCACCTCCAGCACCTCCCCTTCGGTGCCGGACACCGTCACCCACGTCCTGGTCGGCTACAGCCCGGTGATGCTCGGCAAGCTCGACGAGCGGCTGCCCGCCGGCTCCGTGCTCGTCCTGGAGGAACCGGCCGTGATCGCCGCCCGGGACCTCGCGGACCTCGCCGACCGGCACGCCTGCGTCGGCGCGCTGCTGCCCGCGCCGAGCCAGGACGAGCAGCACCCCGACCGGATCGCCGCGAGCGTCCCGCGGCCGCCGCGGGTGCGCGTCGTCGTCCCCGTCGTCGAGTACGCGGTGGTGGTCGCCGCCGCGCTCGCCGAGGCGTGGGGGCTGCCCGGAGCCGGCCCGAAGGCCGCCCGGGTCCTGCGCGACAAGGGCCTGCTGCGCGCCGCGCTGACCGGCACCTCGATCGCCCAGCCCGTCTGGGAGATCGCCGAAAGCGCCGAGGACGTCGCCGCGTTCCGGGCCGCCCGGGGCGGGCGGTGCGTGCTGAAGCCCGCCAACCGGCAGGCCAGCCTGGGCGTCCAACTGCTCGGTCCGGACGACGACGTGAGCGCGGCGTGGGCGCACACCACCACCGCCGACGAGCCGACGCTGCGCGCCCCGAAGGGGCAGGACACCGACCGCTTCCTGGTGGAGCAGCTGCTGACCGGGCCGGAGGTCAGCGTCGAGGCCGTGGTGCACGAGGGCGTCGTCGGCTTCACCAACATCACCGCCAAGAACGTCCAGGACTCCCGCTACCCGGTCGAGACGGGCCACACCGTGCCCGCCGACCTGCCCGAGGAGACCGCGGACGCGCTGCGCGAGGCGCTCGTCTCCCTGGCCGGGGCCGTGGACTTCCGCTCCGGGGTGCTGCACTCCGAGTGGATCCTCCACGAAGGCCGCCCGCACCTGGTCGAGTGCGCGGGCCGGCTCCCGGGCGGCGGCATCACCGTGCTGATCGACCTCGCCTACGACACCGACATCCTGGACAACCTGCTGTACGTCCTGGAGGGCGAGGGCCGGATAGGGGCGCTGCCCGCACGTCAGGGCGCGGCCGTACGGTTCCTGGCCGCGGCTCCGGGCGAGGTCCGGGAGGTCACCGGCGCGGCGGAGGCCGGCGCCGCCGAGGGCGTGCACATGGTCCACCTCGCGGTGGCGCCCGGTGCGACCGTCCTGCCCACCACCAGCTCCTGGGAGCGGGCCGGGTTCGTCATCGCCACCGGCGCGGACGGCGCGGCGGCCGGGCGGCACGCGGAGCGGGCGGCCGCGCTGATCGCCGTACGGACCGAGCCGGGGGACGGGGAGTCCCGGTGAAGCGGGTGTCCTGGCGGGACTACGTGCCCGCCACCGCGGCGGGCCGCACCTTCGCCGTCATCTCCCTGATCAACGCGGTCGGCACCGGTCTCTTCCTCGCCGCCTCCGCGGTGTTCTTCGTCCGCTCGGTGGGCCTGACGCCCACCGAGGTGGGCGCCGGTCTGGCCGTCTCCGGCATCGTCGGCTTCCTGACGACGGTGCCGATCGGCGCCGCCGCCGACCGTGTCGGCGCCCGGCGCACCCTGATCGCGCTCCAGCTGTGGCGGGCCTGCGGCTTCGCCGCGCTGTGCCTGGTGCACGGTCCGGTCGGCTTCACGATCGTCTCGTCCTGCCTGGCCGCGGCGGAGGCCGCGACCCAGCCGATGACGCAGGCCGTGGCCTCCGCGACGGTGGCCGGCACCGACCGCACGCGCACCATGGCGATCATCCGTACGGTGCGCAACGCCGGCTTCTCCCTGGGCGCGCTGCTCGCGGCGCCGCTGCTGGCGGCCGACAGCCTCTGGGCGTACCGGGGCATCGTCCTCGGCACGGCCGCCGCCTTCGTCGTCTCCGCGCTGATGCTCACCCGGCTGCGCGTCGACGGGGCCGACGCGGTCCAGCGCAAGGTCGGTCCGCTGGCGGCGCTCAAGGACTTCCGGGACTGGCGGTACCTGCTGCTGACCGCGCTGAACGGCGTGCTCAACCTGCACGTGACGATCCTGGCGGTGGGCATCCCGCTGTGGGTCATCGAGTCGACCTCGATGCCCGCGGGTCTGCTGCCGGCCCTGGTGCTGATCAACACCCTGATGTCGATCGTGCTCCAGGTCCCCGTCTCCCGGGCGGCCGAGCGCGAGGGCGGCGCGGCCCGCGCGCTGCGCCTGGGCGGCTTCGCGATGGTCCTGTGCTGTGCCGCGCTCGCGGCCGCCGCCGGACCCGCCTCCGCGTGGGCGGCGGCAGCGGTCCTGATCGCCGCTTGTGTGCTGCTGACGTTCGGTGAGATGTGGCAGGCCACGGGCGGCTGGGAACTCTCCTACGCCTTTGCCCCCGAGGACCGCAAGGGCGTCTACCTCTCGGTCTTCAGCCTGGGCGGCACCGGCCAGCGCATCGTCGGGCCCGCCCTCGTCACCTCCGTGGTGATCGCGGCGGGCCCGGCGGGCTGGCTGGGCCTCGCGGTCCTGTTCGGCCTGGCCGCCGTCCTGGTCACCCCCGTGACCCGCATGCTGCGGGTCACCACCCCTGTACCTGTGGAAGGGCTCAGCTGATGAACGACTCCAGGGAACTGCTGCTCGTCGGCATCGGCACGATGGGCCGCCCCTACCTCGACGCCGCCGCCCGGCTCGGCCTGCGGGTGCGCGCCGTCGAGTCGGCCGCCGTCTGGGAGAACCGCCCGGTGGATCTCGCCGAGCGCTTCTACCGGGTCGAGGGCGGCCAGGACGAATCCTGGGCCCTGGGCGTGTCCGAGGCGGTCGCCGAGTCCCGGCCGGACGGCCTGGTCGCCTTCGCCGAGCCCCACGTGATCTCCGCCGCGCTCGCCCAGGACCGCCTGGGCCTGCGCGGCCCCTCCCTCCACGCGGCGGTGATCTCCCGCAACAAGGCGTTGCAGCGGGCGACTTTCGGCGCGTACGGAGTGCCGCAGCCGGAGTACCTCCAGGTCCCCTCCGTCGCGAAGGCGCGCGAGTGGATGCTGGAGCGGCTGCCCGTCGTCGTGAAGCCGCTGACGCTCGCCGGCAGCGAGGGCGTGGAGCTGGTCCGTACCGAGGCGGCGGTGGAGGACGTCATCGCGCGCCGCTCGGGCGAGGGCGCGGTGCTCGTCGAAGAGGCCGTCGAGGGCCCGGAGTACAGCTGGGAGGCGCTGGTCCGGGACGGCGAGGTGCTCTTCGAGAACGTCACCGCGAAGGAGACCACCGCGCCGCCGTACTTCGTGGAGCTGTGCCACCGCGTCGGCCATGTCTTCGAGCCGGAGCTCGCGCAGCGGGTGACCGCCCTCACCCGGTCCGTGCTCGACGCGATCGGCATGCGGACGGGCCTGGTCCACCTGGAGTTCAAGGTGGGCGCGCGGGGGCCGGTGCTGATCGAGATCGCGGTGCGCACCCCCGGTGACTACCTGCCGGACGCGATCGGTCTGGCGTACGGCTTCGACCTGTACGAAGCCGTGCTCCGGCTCTCCCTGGGGCTGCCCCTGGACGGCCTGGTGAACAGCCGGCCGGTGTCCTGGGCCGCCACCGTCTTCCCGACGGCCGGGCCCGGCACGATCAGCGAGATCTCCGGGGTGCCGGAGGTGCTCGCGCATCCGGCCGTCGTACGGGTCCGGCTGCGCAAGGGGGTCGGCGACACCGTGCGCCCGCTGACCTCCTCGTCCCAGCGGATGGGCCACGTCCTGATCAACGCCTCCTCGCCGGACGAGCGTGAGGACGCTCTGGCACACGTACACGACACCCTGCTGATCCACGTCGCGCAGAACTGATCCGGAGGATCCCGTGGCGAACTCATTCGCCGTCAGCGTCGCCCACTCGTCCGAGGATCTCATCGGCGACACCCCGCTGCTGAAGCTCCGCCTCGACGGGCTGCCCGCCGACACCCACGTACTGGCCAAGCTGGAGGCGGCCAACCCGCTCTCCAGCATCAAGGACCGGGCCGCCCTCTTCATGATGCGGGCCGCCGAGGAGTCCGGCGCGCTGCGGCCCGGGGCGACCGTCATCGAGTCGACGTCGGGCAACACCGGGATCGCGCTCGCCTCGCTGGCCACCGTGCGCGGCTACCCGTGCCGGATCGTGCTGCCCGACAACGCCTCCCACGAACGTGTCCTGACCCTGCGGATGCTGGGGGCCGAGGTCGAGTTCACCGACCACACCCTGGGCTTCGCCGGATGTGTGGAGCGGGCCGAGCAGCTGCACGCGCAGACGCCGGGATCCTGGTACGCACGCCAGCACGAGAACCCCGACAACGTGCGGGCCCACTACGAGTCCACCGGACCCGAGATCTGGCGGGACACCGGCGGCCGCGTCGACCACCTGGTGTGCACCGTGGGCACCGGCGGCACCCTCACCGGCATCGCCCGCTTCCTGCGCGAGCGCAATCCGGACCTCAACGTCGTCGCCGTCGAGCCGGAGGGTTCCGCGCTGCTGTCGGGCGGCCCGCCCGGTCCGCACCGCATCCCCGGCCTCAACGGCGGCTTCATCAGCCCGGTCACCGACACCACCCTGATCAACGAGGTGATCGCGGTCTCCGACAAGGACGCCGCGGCCGCCACCCGCGCCATCGCCGCCACCAGCGGCCTGCTCGTCGGCGTCTCCTCGGGCGCCGCGGCACACGGCTGCGTCGAACTGGCCCGCCGCCACGACCTGTCGGGCGCCACCGTCGTGACCGTCTTCCCCGACACCGGCGAGCGCTACCTCAGCTGGTGGCCCACCGAGGCCGAGCCGGCCGGATGAGCGGCCGGCGAGGACTGCGCCGGCGGGTGCGGGAGACGCTGGACGTCGTCGTCGCCCGCGATCCCTCGATCCGCTCCCGGAGCGAGGCGCTGCTGCATCCCACCCTGATGTCGCTGGCCGGACACCGTACGGGCAACTACCTCTACCGACACCGCCATTACCGTTCCGCACGGCTGATCTGCATGGTGACCAAGGCGCTCACCGGCGGTATCGAGATCCACCCGGGCGCGCAGATCGGGCGGCGCTTCTTCATCGATCACGGCTGTGGCGTCGTGATCGGGGAGACCGCCGTCATCGGCGACGACGTATCCCTGTTCCACCAGGTCACGCTCGGCTCCACCGGCTGGTGGCAGGACCGCGAGCGGGACCCGGCGGGCGGCGGCAGGCGTCACCCGCGGCTCGGCAACGGTGTGACGGTGGGCGCCGGAGCCACCCTGCTGGGCCCGATCACGGTCGGCGACGACGCCCTGATCGGTGCGATGTCCCTCGTCCTGGACGACGTACCCAAGGGCGCGCACGTACGGGTATCGGGGGCCCGGACCGGCACCGTCACGCACCCCCCGACACCCTCCCCCGAGAATGGAACGGACCGATGAACCCCGAGCGCACACTGTTGCTCGTCGGCGCCACCGACGAAACCCTCATCAAGGCCAAGGCGCTTGGCCTGCACGTCCTGCTGCTCCAGCACCCCACCAAGATCACCCCGGAGCAGGAGAGCCTCGTCGATCTCGTCCGGGTCGTGGACTTCACGCGGTGGGACCTGGTGGAGCCCATCGCCCGCGAACTGCACGAAGCGCCCGGGTTCGCCGCCGCGCTCTCGCTGACCGAGCCGGGACTGGAGGGGGCCGCGTCCATCAACGACCTGTTCGGTCTCGGCGGCACCGGCCACGAGGTCGCCCTCAGGTTCCGCGACAAGGGGGTGATGCGCCGTCACTTCGCCGCGCTGGATCCCGACGCGGTCCGGTCCGCGCCGCTGCGCGACCGGGAGGACCTGGACGCGTTCGGCAGCCGCCACGGCTACCCGTTCATCGTCAAGCCGACCGACGCCACCGCGAGCATCGGGGTGCGCCGGGTCGACGGCCCTTCGGACATCGAGGGGGTGTGGGACGAGGTGCGGCGGCTGTCCGGCACGCGGACCGACCGGGTCTCGACGCTCTTCATCCTCCGGGACTTCCTCATGGAGGAGTACCTGGACGGCCCGGAGTACAGCGTGGAGTCCTTCAGCTTCGCGGGCCGCCATGTCGTCGCGGCGATCACCGAGAAGTTCACCGACCCCGCCCACTGCGCCGAACTGGGTCACGCGGTGCCCGCCCGGCTGCCGTCCGGTGCGGAGGAGCAGGTACGGGAGAGCGTGGCCCGCTTCCTCGATCAGATCGGCTACCGGGACGGCGTCTCCCACACCGAGATCCGGATCGGCAAGGAAGGCCCGAAGGTGATCGAGAGCCACAACCGGGTCGCCGGTGACGCCATTCCGGAGCTCGTCCGGAGCGCGTACGGCATCGACATGATGACCCTCGCCCTCGGGTGGCCGTTCCGGCTGGTCGAGGAACTGCCCGACCGGCCGGTGGCGCACGCCGGTGCCAGTGTGCGGGTCCTGGTGGGGGAGCCCGGAACCGTGGAGTCGGTCGAGGGCGTGGCGGAGGCGCTGCGCCAGGAGGGTGTGATCGACGTACGGATCAGCGCCAAGCCCGGTGACGCCGTCCGCCCCGTCCGGGACAACTGGGACCGGCTCGGCCTGGTGGCCGTGGCCGGCCCCGACACCACGGCGGCCGTCCGGCGGGGGGCGGAGGTCATCCGCGACTCGATCAGGGTGCGGGTGCTGGGCGCCGACGGCCGGGCCGGCCTGGCCGACGTCGCCCAGGTGACGGAGCACACGGTGGAGTCCGCATGAGCGTCCTCATCCTGCACCGCAACCCGTTCGAGCCGTTCCCCTATCTGGAGTGGCTGAGCGGCTGCGACGAGGTGGTCGTCCTCGCGGCCCGCGACAAGCTCGAACTGTTCGGCGAGGAAGTGCCCGAGGGCGGCGAGGGCGCGCTCGGGTTCACCCGTCTGGAGATATTCGACGACTTCGACGACGAGGCGGTCATCACCCGGGCGCTGGAGCTGGCGAAGGAGTTCGGCACCACCCACGTCGTCGCCCATCACGAGGCGGACGTGGCCCGGGCCGCCGAGCTCCGTGAACGCCTCGGCCTCGACGGGGCATGGACCGCGGACGTCCAGCCGTTCCGGGACAAGGCCCTGATGAAGGAGCTCGCGCGGCGGGCCGGCATCGAGGTCGCCCCGGGCATCGTGGTGCGGACCGCCGACGAAGCGCGCGAGTTCGCCGGCCGGCACGGGTTCCCGCTGGTGTTCAAGGAGCGGGCCGGGTTCAACTCCGTCGGACTGCGCATTCTCCGGGACGAGGGCGAACTGGAGCGCTGCGTAGAGAGCGAGTTCGCGGGACCGCCGCGTGACGACGTACTGCTGGAGGCGTTCGTTCCCGGCCGGATGTGCCACGTCGACGGGCTGGTGGTCGACGGCCGGACCGTGGCGGCCTGGCCCTCCCAGTACCAGTACGAGCTGTCCTCGTTCGCGGCCGATCCGGGACCGCGCGTGGACCTGACGCTGGATACGGACGACCCGCTGACCCCTCGGCTGCTGGAGCTGGCCGACCAGGTGCTGGCGGCGCTGAAGCCGCAGGGCTCCCGGCTTCGCGACCACGCGTTCCACGCGGAGGTCTTCCACACCCCGGACGGGCGGCTCGTCCTGTGCGAGATCGCCTGCCGACCGGGCGGTGCGAAGATCCGCGAGGTGTTCGGGACGCTGTTCGGCACCAACCTCGGGGAGTACGCGACCCGCGTGCAAGCGGGTCTGCCGCTTCCCGAATTCGAGGACGGCGCGGGCGACGGGGCTCCGGGCGACGGGGCTCCGCTGCGGCCGCGCTGCATGTCCGGCCAGGTGCTGACGATGAAGCGGCCGGGGCTGGTGCGCGCGGTGCCCGCGGTGCCGGAGGACTCCTGGGTGGAGGGCTTCTGGGTCTTCGCCGAGCCGGGCCAGGTGATCGCCCCCGCCTCGGGATCGTCGGACTTCCTGACCGCGGCGGTGGCCTCGGCCCCCACCCGGGTCGAGTGCGAGCGCAGGCTGCGCGAACTCGGCGCGCGCGTACAGGCCCAGACGGAGATCGTGGGGGCACCGTGAAGAAGCCGTCGAGCCAGGTCAGGTACATGGCCGGGATGGTGGTCGACGCCACCGGCAGCGGCATGTACCTCCCGCTGTCCCTGCTGTACTTCCACTACGTCACCGGGCTGCCGATCACCCAGATCGGCGTCATCATGACCTCCGCCGCGGTGGTCGGCCTGGTGAGCAACCCGGTCGCCGGGGTGCTCATCGACCGGTTCGGCGCCCGCACCGTCGTCGTCGGGGGGTACGTGCTGCGCGCCGCCGGGTTCTGCGCCTACCCGTTCGTGGACAACGGGGTGATCATGTTCCTCGTGGTGCTGCCCGTCGCGCTGGGGGACATGTCCTTCCCGCCGGCCATCCAGTCCTTCGTGGCCGAGATCGTGCACGGCACCGACCGGGACAAGCTGCTCGCCGCGCAGCGCAGCCTGCGCAACGCCGGCATGGGCGTGGGCGGACTGCTCGCGGGTGCGGCGCTGGCGCTGGGCAGCGACTCCGCCTACCACCTGATCGTGGTCTCCGTGGCCGTCGGGTACGTGGTGGCCGCCGCGCTCATCCGGACGATTCCCACCGACCGGGCGGCCCCGCCGGCCGGCGGCCGGGTCTCCCGCAAGGGCGGCTACCGGCTGGTGGCGCGCAACCGCCCGTTCCTGACCCTGTCACTGCTGAACGTGCCGACCGCCTTCGGGTACATGGTGCTTTCGGTGAGCCTCCCGGTGTACCTCACCCAGGAACTGGGCGCGTCGAACTCCCTGGTGGGTGTCCTGTACGCGGTGAACACGGTGGGCATCGCGCTCCTGCAGATTCCGGTCACCCGGAAACTCGCCGCGTACCGCAGGACGCGGGCCATGGCGCTGGGCACGGCGGTCTTCGCCGCCTCCTTCGGCTCGTTCGCGGTGCTGGGCGCCTTCCCGGGCGGAACCGCCGTGATCGTCGGAGTCTTCGCCGCCACGCTGGCCTTCACCGTGGGGGAGCTGCTCCACGGAGCCACGGCGTCGGCCCTGGTGGCGCACGCGGCACCGGAGGAGACCCGCGGCCGTCATCTGGCGGTCTACCAGCTCTCCTGGGCGGTCCCGATCGCACTCGCTCCGGCGGTGCTGACCGCCCTGCTGTCCGTGTCCGCGATCGGCATGTGGCTGCTGCTCGCGGTCGGCGTGGCCGGTTCCGCGCTGGGCGTGCTCCGCCTGGAGCAGCGCCTTCCGGAGGCGGCGGTGCATCCGCGGCCGAAGGCCGAGCCGGCCGAGGTGCCCGAACGGGCCGGTTCCTGAAACATGCCGATCCTGAACGGACGACGGCCCTTGAGATGTGTCCCGTTCGAAGGCCGCCCCGGCACCGTGCCGGCGGCGGCGCATCGCAGAAAGGTTGCGTGATCCCGATGGGGGTTTCCAGTTGGCTGGTGCTGGGGGACGAGGACCCGGAGTACGCCCTCGCCGAGGCGGCCGGGCAGAGCGGTCTGGTCAGTCAGTTGCGGCCGCTGATCGCCGAGCTGAGCAAGCCCGGTGACCTGGTGTTCGACCCCTTCGCCGGATGGGGAACGACCCTGGTGGCGTGCGCGGCCGAGGGCCGGCGGGGGGTCGGGCTGGAGATCAACGAGTCCCGCGCGGAGGAGGCCCGTCAGCGGGTCGAGTCCTACCCCGGGCAGCGGATGCTGTGCGGGGACGCCCGCAAGCCGCCGCTGGATCCCGGCTCGGTGGACCTGGTCCTGTGCGACCTCCCCTACTTCGGCACCAATCTGGACGTCGAGGCCGCGGGGACGGGCCAGATGTACGCGCTGCGCGACTACGACGACTACCTGACCGCTCTCGACGAGACCTTCGCGGCCATCGCCGACGTGATGCGGCCGGGCGCGTACGCGGTGATCGCCGTCCAGAACCGCCGGGTGGCGGATTCCTTCGTGCCGCTCGCCTGGGACGCCTCGCGCGTGCTCGGCCGTCATCTGACGCTGGGCGACGAGCGCATCCACCTCTACGAGCGGCCGGCGAGCGGCGACGACCCGATGCTGTCGAACCGCTCGCACGAGTACCTTCTGATGGCCATGAAGCCCACGGTGTGACACGGACCGGCTGTGTGACAACGGACTGGCCCCGGCTCCATCGAGCCGGGGCCAGAATCCGAGAGGTTCAGCGGGAACGGCGTCAGGCCCCGTCGCCGCCGAAGCGGGCGGCGACGCGCAGCACGATGTCATTGGCCTCGGGCTCGCCTATGGTGACGCGGGCGCCCTCGCCGGGGAAGGCCCGGACGCGTACTCCCGCGATCTCGCAGGCCGCCGCGAAGTCCTCGGTGTCCGCGCCCAGCGGCAGCCACACGAAGTTGGCCTGGGAGGACGGGACACCGAGCCCGGCCCCGCGCAGCCCGTCCTGTACGCGCTCGCGCTCCTTGACCAGTTCCTCGACCCGTTCCAGCAGTTCGGCCTCCGCCTCCAGGGAGGCCACGGCCGCGCTCTGCGCCACGGAGCTGACGCCGAACGGGACGGACGACTTCCGTATGCGGGCCGCGACCGCCTCGTGGCAGACCGCGAAGCCGACCCGCAGGCCGGCCAGACCGTACGCCTTGGAGAAGGTGCGCAGCACGATCACCTGGGGGCGGTCCCGGTAGAGCGAGATGCCGTCCGGGACGGCCCGTGCGTCGCGGACGAACTCCCGGTACGCCTCGTCCAGGACGACGAGCACGTGCCCGGGGAGCCGGTCCAGGAAGCGTTCCAGTTCCGCGTGATCGACGACGGTACTGGTGGGGTTGTTGGGGTTGCAGACGATCACCAGCCTGGTCCGGTCGGTCACCGCCCCGGCCATCGCGTCCAGGTCGTGGCTGTGGTCCGCTCGCAGCGGCACCTCCACGGCGGTGCCGCCGTAGAGGTGCGTGAGGTGCGGGTACGCCTCGAACGAGGGCCACGCGTAGACCACTTCACCCCCCGCCTCGCCCAGGACGGCATGCAGGAGGTGCGCGGTGACGCCCACCGAGCCGGCGCCGATGGCGAGGTGCTCGGCAGGCACCGAGAAGCGCTCGGAAAGCGCACCGGTCAGTTCCGTGACGAACCGGTCGGGGTAACGGTTGATCCGGCCGCTTTCATTCCGGATCAGTTCCCGGACCGAGGGCAGCGGCGGATAAGGGTTCTCATTGGCGGAGAGGGAAAAGGGCGGCATGCGGCACCTTCCGACACCGAAGGGCGCGGAACCGGAATCCGGTGACGCGCGCTGCGGCGCATGCGGGGGTATGAGGAATGCGCGCCTGCATCCGAGGAATTGACGGCTCGGGGGCGTCGCTGCGTCAACCCTACGAGGTGCGTCCGCGGCCCGCAAGATCCTTCCGCCTTCGCCTTCGCCTCCGCCTTCCGTCGAAGCGCCGCGCCCGGTGTCGGGCGGCGCGAGCTCTGGCGGGCGGGATTCAGGGCTGACGGCTCGGGCCGGGGGCGTTCCCGGTGCTCCCGGTCGCTTCGGCACGCCCCATCAGGTAGCCGAGCTGGAGCCGGTGCTGCGCGGAGTACTCGTCCTTGAGCCGAGCGATATGCGACTGCAGCGAGCGCAGGCTGAGCCCGAGCCGACGGGCGATCTCCCGGTCGGAACGACCCTCGATGAGCAATTTGCATATCGCGTCCCGCATGTCCGGGATCACTTCCGCGGCGGCGTCGGCGGCCCGCACGGGGAGGAAGGGGTAGGGCTCGGCCCGGTCCCAGGCCCGCTCGAACATGTCGGTCAGGAACTTCACGACGGCCGGCTCGGTGACGAGCACCACCACGGTGCGGTCGGCGTTGGCCGGAATGAAGGCCGTGTGCCGATCGACGATGATCAGGCGGTCGAAGAACTCCGCCAGCGTCCGGACCTGCCCGCCGTACCCGGCGACGGTCCGTACGTAGTCCTTGGTCGGCTCGTCGAACCGGGTGCTGTGCTGGTAGAGGGTGCGCATGAACACCCCCGCGTTGATCTGCTCGCGCACCCCGGCCAGCGCCTTGTCCAGGACGGCGCTGGGGCGCGGCCCGTCCGGCTGGGCCGTCAGGATCTCCTTCTTGGCCCCGTCCACGACGCGCTGGATGGCCTCGCCGATCTCCGGCAGCCCGTGAACGTATGCGAATCCGGGGTCGGGACGCTCCCCGGACGGTGAGGGCTGCCAGGCCGACTCGGGACGGGACATGGCCTCGGCGGTGAGGGTGCGGGACAGCTCGGTGAGCGTCTCGGCCAGGCGGAGCATGGTCTCCCCGTGGCTGGACGCCGGGGTGTCGCCGGGCTCGCTCGGGGATACATGAACCGGATAGTCCGCGGCATCGGAGACATCGGTCGGCAGGGCTCTTGTGTGGCTTTTTGGTCCCATTTGAATCCCCCGTTTCGTGGCATTGCACTGACCCGAAGTATCCGTGATCATTCCTGAACGCTCCAACGGTGACAGGGTCGACAGCGGGATCGTACGGCCGCGGCGGCGTGGCTGGAAAGGGACTTCACGGGGGCTGCCCCCGGGTTCTTCCTGTTCTGCCACTGGTCGCCCTGGCCTTGCCGCAAAGCGGGACTGCAAATTCCGCTTTTGGTAATTCACGTCGCGTTTACTCTCCGCCCGTTGCGGCGGGCGGCTGAGTGAACGGAACGGAATGTAAACCTATGCCTTGGGGGGCTTCTATGTTCATACGGTCGATCTGTGCGCGTTTGGTGCACGGTGCACTCGGTGCCGCTCTCACCCTTGCCGTCGGCGGCTCCATCGCCGTCACGGCCGGTGCCGACGACATCGGGTGGAATTCGGTTCAGGCGTCAACCACCAATGACATCGGGTGGAACGGGATCCAGGTCTAGCACGCATCCGTACACCCGTCCCACGCCACCCGGAGATCGCTACGTGAACAGCAGACATTCGGAACTCTCCATCATCGGGGCCGGGCCCCGCGGTGTGTCCGTACTGGAGCGGCTGTGCGCCCAGGAGCGGAAGTCACCGTCATGCGAACGGCTGACCGTTCACGTCGTCGACCCCGCGGCGCCCGGCGCGGGCGCGGTCTGGCGCACCGGCCAGTCCCGGCACCTGCTGATGAACACGGTGGCCTCCCAGGTCACCGTCTTCACCGACGCCAGCGTGAGCATGGCGGGCCCGATCGAGGAGGGGCCGAGCCTGTACGAGTGGGCCCAGCGCCTGCTTTCGGGGAGCGAGGCCCTGACCGGCGGGCCGGACGACACCGCCCTGGCCGAAGCCCGCGCCCTGGGCCCCGACTCGTACCCGACCCGGGCCTTCTACGGCCGCTATCTGGAATGGGTCTTCCAGCGTCTGGTCGCCACCGCGCCCGCGCACATCACCGTCCGGGTGCACGCTTCGCGCGCCGTCGCCCTCCAGGACGAACTGAACGAACTGGAGGAGCCGGACGAGCCGGACGGCCGCGGCGCCGGACAGCGCGGAGCCCAGGAGGTTCTGCTGGCCGACGGTACCCGGCTGACCGGGCTGGACGCGGTGGTGCTCGCGCAGGGCCACGTAGCGGCCGTGCCGACCCGTACCGAGGCCGAACTGGCCCGCTTCGCGGCCGGGCACGGGCTGACCTACCTGCCGCCCGCCAACCCGGCGGACGTCGATCTGGAGGCCATCCGGCCCGGCCAGGGCGTCGTGATGCGGGGCATGGGGCTCAACTTCTTCGACTACATGGCGCTGTTCACGCTCGGCCGCGGCGGCTCCTTCGTACGCGAGGGGGGCCGCCTGGTGTACCGGGCCTCCGGCAAAGAGCCACGGCTGTACGCCGGTTCGCGCCGCGGTATCCCGTACCACGCCCGCGGCGAGAACGAGAAGGGCGCGCACGGCCGTTACTTCCCGCGGCTGCTGACCGCCGAACGGGCGCGCGCGCTGCGCGACCGTGTCCGCGCCGGCGACCGGGTGTTCTTCGGCACCGACCTGTGGCCGCTGATCACCAAGGAAGTGGAGAGCGTCTACTACGCGGCGCTGCTCACCGCGCGCGGTGCGGACGGGGCCGGCTTCGCCGACCGCTACCTGCACGTCGCGCCGGGTCCGGAAGAGGAGCGGATCCTGGCTGAGGCCGGCGTCGGCCCCGCCGACCGGTGGACCTGGGAGCTGGTGGAACGACCGTACGCGCAGCGGGAGTTCACCGACCACTCCGACTATCGCGGCTGGCTCCTGGAGTACTTGCGCGCCGACGTGGTCCACGCGCGCCTCGGCAACGTCTCCGGACCGGTCAAGGCCGCGCTCGACGTGCTGCGGGACCTCCGCAACGAGATCCGGCTCGCCGTGGACCACGGCGGGCTCGAAGGCAACTCGCACCGCGACGAACTCGAAGGCTGGTACACACCGCTCAACGCCTTCCTGTCCATCGGCCCGCCCGCCTCCCGCATCGAGGAGCTGATCGCGCTCATCGAGGCGGGGATCGTCGAGCCGACCGGGCCCGGGATGCGCGTCGAGACCGTGGAGGACGCGGACGGGGCCGGCTTCGTCGTCGGGTCCGCCGCGTTCCCCGAGGTCCGGTCGCGGGCCACGGCGCTCATCGAGGCACGGCTGCCCGAGCCCGATCTGAGCCGCACCGCGGACCCGCTCCTGCGCCGCCTGCTCGACACCGGGCAGGCGGCCCCGTACCGGATATCCGGTGAGTGCGGTACGCGGTACGAGACCGGGGGACTCGCGGTGACCGAGCGGCCCTACCGGCTGCTGGACGCCGAGGGCCGCCCGCACCCCAGGCGCTTCGCCTACGGGGTGCCCACCGAGTCCGTGCACTGGGTCACCGCTGCCGGGATCCGGCCGGGCGTCGGCTCGGTGACGCTGGAGGACTCCGATGCCATCGCGGCGGCCGCCCTTTCGCTGCCGCCGGCACGCGAGGGGCGCGAGGGCCGGGAGGGCGCCGCGAAGTGGGGCATAGCGCCGGTCGACTCCGGCATCCTCTCGCCCGTCCGGGCCGGCACCCCCGCCGAAGCCTCGACCAGTGACCAGGCCTGGCTCCAGGCCATGCTCGACGCCGAGGCGGCGCTCGCCCGCGCCCAGGCCGGGCTCGGCACCCTGCCCGCCGAGGCCGCCGCCGCGATCACCGCCGCGGCGCGGGCCGACCGGCTCGACATCCGTGCCCTCGCCGTGGCCTCCCGCGAGACGGCCAACCCCGTCGTGGGGCTGGTCGCGGCGTTCACCGAGGTGGTCGCGGCCACGGACCCCGGGGCGGCCGAGTACGTCCACCGCGGCTCCACCAGCCAGGACATCCTCGACACCGGTTCGATGCTGGTGGCCTCCCGCACCCTGACAGGCATCATCGCCGACCTGCACCGCACCGCCGACGCCCTCGCGCGCCTCGCCGCGGAGCACCGGGACACCCCGCAGACCGGGCGCACCCTCGCGCTGCACGCCGTGCCCACCACGTTCGGGCTCAAGGCCGCCGGCTGGCGGCACCTCGTCCTCGACTCCGCGGACCGGCTGGCCCGGGTCCGGGACGGGCTGCCCGTCTCACTGGGCGGCGCGGCCGGCACCCTCGCGGGCTACCTGGAGTACGCCGCCCTCGGCACGGCCCCGGCGGCGCCCGCAGACGCGGCATCCGCGAACGCGGCGCCGGACAACGCGGCATCCGACAACGCGGCATCCGCGAACGCGGCGTCCGACAACGCCGCGTCCGACAACGCGGCGTCCGGCAACGCGGCGTCCGATCACTACGTGGACCGGCTCACCGCCGCCTACGCCCGCGAGACCGGGCTCGCCGCACCCGTACTGCCCTGGCACTCCCTGCGTACCCCGGTCGCCGACCTCGGTGCCGCGCTCGCGCACACCGCCGCGGCGCTCGGCAAGATCGCCCTCGACGTGCAGGTGCTCTCCCGCACCGAGATCGCCGAGGCCGCCGAGCCGGGCCCCGCCGGGCGCGGCGCTTCGTCCGCGATGCCGCACAAGCGCAACCCCGTCCTGGCCACCCTGATCCGGTCCGCCGCACTCCAGGTGCCGTTGCTGGCCACCGTGCTGACCCAGAGTCTGACCACCGAGGACGAGCGCTCCGCCGGGGCGTGGCACGCCGAATGGCTTCCGCTGCGCGAATGCCTGCGGCTGACCGGCGGAGCGGCCCATACCGCGGTCGAGCTGGCGGAAGGCCTGAAGATCAGCCCGGAGCGGATGCGGGCCAACCTCGCCCTCACCGGCAGCCGGATCGTCTCCGAGCGGATCGCCGCGGTCCTCGCGCCGCGTCTGGGCAAGGTGGCCGCCAAGCAGCTGCTCACCCGGGCCTCCGCCCGCGCTGACCGGGACGGCCTCGCCCTGGGCGACGTACTGGCCGGACTGCCCGAGCTGAACGGAGTGTTCACCGCGCCGGAGCTGGCCGAACTGCTCGACCCCACCCAATACACCGGAGCGGCGGGCCCGCTCGTCGACCGGTCGCTGCGGAGAGGCAGGACCGCGTGACGAACACCGTCAGCACCGTCGGCACCGGAGCCGACGGGCCCGGGCAGCCCGGGCCAGCCGCTCCGCCCGACGCTCCGCCGGCCGCGCAGCAGCCCGACTGGCCCGACCGCGCCGCGCTGCGCGCCGTCGCCGACGAACTCGCCACCCTTCCCGGCCTGGTGCTCGCCGAGGAGTGCGACCGGCTGAGCGACCGGCTGGCCGCCGTGGCGCGCGGCGAGGCCGTGCTGCTCCAGGGCGGCGACTGCGCCGAGACCTTCGACGGGGTGACCGAGGAGCACGTGCGCGGCACCTTCGGCACGCTGGGCGAGATGAGTGCCCTGATCGCCGAAGGCGCGGGGCTGCCCGTGGTGCAGCTGGGCCGGATCGCCGGCCAGTACGCCAAGCCGCGCTCCAGCCCGCTGGAGACCCGGGACGGGCAGACCCTGCCCGCCTACCGGGGCGACCTGGTCAACGGCCTCGCCTTCACCCCGGAGGCCCGCATGCCGGATCCCGGGCGGCTCCAGCGCGGTTACCGGATCTCGGCGACCACGCTCAATCTGCTGCGCGCCCTCGCGGCGCGGCGGACCACCGAGTTCTGGACCAGCCACGAGGCGCTGGTCCTGGAGTACGAGAGGGCGCTGACCCGCGACACCCCGTCGGGCGTCTACGACCTGTCCGCCCATCTGGTGTGGGTCGGCGAGCGCACCCGTCAACTGAACGGCGCACACCTCGACTTCGTGGCCGGCATCCGCAATCCGGTCGCGGTCAAGCTCGGTCCCACCACCACCGCGGACGACGCCCTGGCGATCGTCGACCAGCTCGATCCGGACCGCACGCCGGGCCGGCTGACGTTCATCTCCCGGATGGGCGCGGATGCCGTGCGGGACGCGCTGCCCGAACTGGTGTCGAAGGTCGAGGCGTCGGGCGCCCAAGTGGTGTGGATGTGCGACCCGATGCACGGCAACACCTTCGTCGCGCCGAGTGGCCACAAGACGCGGGACTTCGACCGGATCATGGACGAGGTCCGGGGGTTCTTCGAGGTGCACGCCGACCTCGGCACGCATCCGGGAGGAATTCACGCGGAACTGACGGGCGAGCCCGTCACCGAGTGCTTGGGTGGTACGAAGCCGGTCACCCCGGAAGATCTGCCCAGCCGGTACGAAACCGCTTGCGACCCGCGGTTGAACCGCCGTCAGGCTCTCGACCTGGCACGGGCGCTGGCAGATCTGTATGCCCACCATCCACCCAGCAGGAGGTAACCCCATGGCCCAGCTCAAGGCGGCCGAGTCATTTCTGGCCATGCACGACCGTACGAACCGCGATGGCCCGCTGGTCATCCCCAATGTGTGGGACGCGGGCAGCGCACGCGCCTACGCGGAGGCGGGGTTTCCCGCCCTCGCCACGTCCAGCGCCGCGATCTCGGCGTCGCTGGGGTACGAGGACGGCGGTGGCACCCCCGCCGACGAGATGTTCGCCGCGATCGCACGGATCGTGCGGTCGGTCGACGTCCCGGTGACCGCCGACATCGAGGCCGGCTACGGGCTGGCCCCGCAGGAGATCGTGGAGCGGCTGCTGGAAACGGGCGCCGTCGGCTGCAACCTGGAGGACTCCGAGCCTCTGACCGGAGAGGTCAAGGACGCCGAGGAGCACGCGAACTGGCTCGCCGAGGTCAGCGTGGCCGCGGGCGACCGGATCGTTCTCAACGCCCGCGTCGACACGTTCCTGTACGGGGACAAGTCGGTGGAGTCGGCGGTTCGCAGGGCCCGCCTCTACATCGAGGCGGGTGCGGACGTGATCTTCCCGATCCTGGCTCCGGTGGGACTCCTGCCCGACATCGCGGAGTGCGTCTCACGACCGGTCAACGCCCTCTACCTGCCGGGCGGCACGGAACCGAAGGTGCTGGGCACCCTGGGAGCCGCCCGGGTCACCTTCGGCGGCACCCTGTACAGCCGCGCCATGGATTCGGTCCTGAGCATGGCCAGGGAGCTGTAAGCCCCGGCCACGGCTGTCCGCCTGCCCCGCCCGTCCCCGGTGCAGGCCGCTGATGCGGCGGCCCGCCCTCGCGCGTACGCGTGAGGGCCGCCGCCGCCCGCGGCATTCCCCCCTCCCTCCCCCCTCCCCCCTCCCGCCCGCGTCGCGGCACGGGGGCGCGGCAGGCCAGCGGTCGCCGGGGTGGTGGGGCGGGGATACGTTGGAGGGACCGGGGGCCCGGGCGTCGTGTGACAGGAGGCCGGGCATGGCGACACGGTGGCGCGGTGCGGCAGCGGGAGTGGCCGCGGTGGGGCTGGTGGTGGTGCCGCTCGCGGCCGGATCGGGCTACGCGGGGGACGCGCCGACACCAGGGGCCTCGATCACCTCGGCGCCCGCGACCGACGACGCGTTCCCGCGGCTCACGCCCGCGGTGGCGGCGCGGCTGGACGAGGCCGTCCAGAAGGTCATGACCCAGGCGAAGGTGCCCGGGGTGATGGTCTCCCTGTCGGCCCCCGGCAAGGGCGAGTACGTCCGTACCTTCGGCGTGGCCGACAAGGCGACGCGCGCGCCGATGGAAACCGACATGCACATGAGGATCGGGAGCGCGACCAAGACCTTCACCGTGACCGCGCTGCTCCAGCTCGTGGACGAGGGCAAGGTCGGCTTGGACGACCCCATCGGGAAGTACATCGACGGAGTCCCGAACGGCGACCGGATCACCCTGCGCCAGCTCGCCGAAATGCGCAGCGGCCTGTTCAACTACTCCGAGGACGCAGGGTTCGACCAGGCGCTGTTCGCCGATCCGGACCGGGTGTTCACCCCGGAGGAACTGCTCGCGTACTCCTTCAAACACCCGGTGATGTTCGAGCCCGGCGCGAAGTTCTTCTACTCCAACACCAACCTCATCCTGCTCGGGCTGGTGGTGGAGAAGATCAGCGGGGAGAACATCGCCGACTACATCAACCACAAGGTCGTCGAGCCGGCCAAGCTGACGAACACGCTCTTCCCCAAGGGCGGGGAGTTCCCCGAGCCGCACGCCCACGGCTACACGAACCAGACGGAATCCGGGAAGGTCGAGGACGCGACCGACTGGGATCCGTCCTGGGCCTGGGCCGCCGGGGCGATGATCTCCGACCTCGACGATCTGCGGTCCTGGGCGAAGACCCTGGCCACCGGGACGCTGCTGACGCCGGCCACCCAGGCCGAGCGGCTGAAGGTCATCCCCGTCCTGCCGGGCGCCGGGTACGGCCTCGGCATCTTCAACATCCAGGGCTGGCTCGGGCACAACGGCTCGCTGCCGGGATACGAGTCCCTGGTCATGTACCTGCCCGAGGCGCAGGCCACGCTGGTCGTCCTGCTCAACACCGACATCATGGCCGAGGGCGAGGAGCCGAGCACGCTGTTCGGCGAGGCGATCACGGAGATCGTGACACCGGACCACGTCTACTCACTGCCCGCCCACACCACCGCCAAATAAGGACTGCCCAGTCGTCCCTCCCTGCCCAGTCGTCCGTCCCTGCCCGCACAATGGGTCCGGCGCGCGGGAACGGACGAAGGAGACGGATTGTGAACGGGCAGACCACGCAGCACGGTTCGAGGATCGCGCTGCGCGTCGCGGGCGAGGCGGACATCGACACGGCGGCGGAGCTGTTCCGCGGCTACCTCGACTTCTACGAGACGGACGTGGAGGATCCGGACCGCCCGCGCGCGTTCCTCGCGGAGCGGATCGCGAAGGACGAGTCGCTGGTCCTGCTCGCCGACGTGCCGGGGGCCGGGACGGTCGGTTTCGCGCAGGTCTACCGGACCTTCTCGTCGCTCACCATGAAGCCGGCCTGGGTGCTGAACGACCTGTACGTCGCCCCGGGCGGCCGCCGCACCGGCGCGGGCCGCGCGCTGCTGCGCGAAGTGCTGCGCCGGGCCCGCGAGGCCGGGGTGGCCGGGGTGCAGCTGGAGACCGCGTACGACAACACGGTCGCGCAGGGGCTGTACGAGGCCGAGGGCTTCGTCCGCGAAGAGTTCCACGCCTACTTCCACGACCTGGGCTGATCACTCCCGGCAGGGATGAAACATTCTCGCGCCGCCACCGCGTCAGTGGGGTGGGACGGACGCGAGGGGGAGAGCATGCGGCAGGGTCGCAGAGACGGGTTCCGGGAGTTCGCGGCGGGCCGGTCGGGGCCTCTGTACCGGTCGGCCTGCCTGCTGGCGAGCGGTGACACCCATCTCGCGGAGGACCTCGTACAGGAGACCCTGGGGCGGATGTACCTGCTCTGGGGGCGGGTCTCCCGTATCGACAATCCGGCGGCCTACGCCCAGACGGTGCTGGTACGGGTGTTCCTCACGCACCAGCGCCGCCGCTCGACGGGGGAGCGCCCGGTCGGGGACTTCCCCGACGCGGGCGCGCTGCCCGGCGGCGCCGATCCCGCGCTGCGGATCACCCTGCTCACGGCCCTGGGGCGGCTGGCGCCCAAGGACCGGGCGGTGCTGGTGCTGCGGTACTGGGAGGACCGCAGCGTCGAGGAGACCGCCGGCGCCATGGACGTCAGCTCGGCGGCCGTACGGACCCGCAGCACCCGGGCCCTCGCCCGGCTGCGCGAGCAACTGGGCGGCAGCCTGGCGGAGTTCGCCGGTCACTGAGCCCCGGGCTCTCACCTCTCTCACCATCGACTCACCCGATTACTTGGAAGGCCTGGTTCCCCATGCCCTTTGAAGATGAGCTCGGCGATGCCCTCCGGCGCACGGGGGACGGATTCGTCACCGACCGGCACGCGCTCGTGGAGGCCGGTGAGCGGCGCGGACGGCAGCTGGTGGCCCGCCGCCGGGCCGCGGTGGTCGGCGGGTCGGTGCTGGCCCTGGCCGTGATCGCCACGGGGGGCGCCTACACGGGCGGCCTGTTCGACGGCTCCGGCGGCTCGGGGGGCTCGGGCGGCTCGGGGCCGGCGAACGTCGCCGAGGCACCGCCGGCCCTGCCGACCGCCGCGCCGGGGAACGGATCGGGGAGCGGGCGGGGCAAGCGGCCGGGGCTCGGGACCGGGGCGGTCTCCGCGGAGCAGCTGATCGCCGTACTCAAGCAGTTGCTGCCCGGCGGAACGGTGTCCGGGACCGAGGCGCGGGGCACCGGCGACGAGCCGGGCCCGATGGTGCACGGCGTCTACGACGACGGGAAGGGCAAGGCGGCGATCGGAGTCGGCCTCTCGCGCACCGACCCGAACGGCGCGGGCGCGGCGGACATGCTGAAGTGCCCGGACAAGAACCTGGTGGACTACGACGCCTGCGCGGTAGAGACGCTGGCCGACGGCTCGAAGCTCTCGCTGTACCAGGGCTACGAGTACCCCGACCGCCGCGAGCCCACCAAGATGTGGCGGGCCACCCTGGTGACCCCGCAGGGCTTCCACATCGACGTATCGGAGTGGAACGCCCCGGCGGAGAAGGGTGCGAAGGTCTCCCGGCCCAACCCGCCGCTGACTCCCGCGCAGTTGAAGGAGTTCGCCGCGTCGCCGCTGTGGCATCCCGCCTTGAACGACCTGCCGTCGGCCAAGCCGCTGCCGCCGGGCTCCGTCCCGCGGCCCGTGGTGCCGGACGCCGGGGCGGTACTGGAATCCCTGCTGCCGAAGAGCGGGATCACGGTCGTCGCCAAGAGCGACGCGGGGGACTACGGCTACCGCGTGCTCGACGACGGCAAGGGGAAGTCGCTCGTCCAGGTCAACGTCCAGGAGCACATGGGCGAGGCGCTCAAGGACTACTTCACCGGCGCCGGCGCCACCACCCTGCCCGACGGCACCCTCGTGAAGCTGGAGGAGAGGCCCGGCGAGAAGGGCGGCGCGGGCGTGGTCTGGTGGACCGCCGACACGCTCCGGCCGGACGGCAGGCGGGTGGTGGTCTCTGCCTTCAACACCGCCAACCAGAACAAGCCGGCGACGCGACCCGAGCCCATCCTGACGACGGAGCAGCTCAAGACGATCGCACTCGACCCGAAGTGGCTGGGCTGAGGGGGCGCGGCTGAGGGAGCGCGGCCGAGGGGGCGCGGCCGAGGGGCTCGGACGCGGCTACTTGGCGTCGGCGTAGCACTCCACGATCGCCGTGCTGAAGGGGAACCGGACCGGGGTGTCGCCGAAGGCGATGCGGCCGGCCCGGTCGCCCGCGGCGCGGATGGCCTCGGCGACCGCCTCGGCCTCCTCGGCGGGGCAGTGCACGATCACCTCGTCGTGCTGGAAGAACACCAGCTCGGCCCGCATCCCGGCGGCGGCGATCGACTGGCGCAGGGCGGCGAGCAGAAGCAGCGCCCAGTCGGCGGCGCTGCCCTGGACGACGAAGTTACGGGTGAACCGGCCGCGCGCCCGGGTACTGGCGGAGGAGTGGCCCGGGGTCCGGCCGCCGTCCTCCCGGTCCTGCGGGATCCCGGCCTCCCCCTCCTCGGGGTCGCCGGCCGGCGGTGGGCAGGTGCGGCCCAGCCAGGTCCGTACGAGCCGGCCCTCCTCGCCCGCCTTGGCGGCGTCGTCCACGTAGGCCACGGCCCGGGGGAAGCGGCGGCGCAGCGCGGCCAGGTTCTTCAGGCCGTCCCCGGAGGTCTGCCCGTAGACGGCGCCGAGGACCGCGAGCTTGGCCGAGGCCCGGTCGCCGGCGAAGCCCTGGCGGGAGAGGGAGGTGTAGAGGTCCTCGGGGCGGCCGGCCACCTCCATGAAGGCGGGGTCGCGGGAAATCGCGGCCAGTACGCGGGGCTCCATCTGGTCGGCGTCGGCGACGACGAGCCGCCAGCCGGGGTCGGCGACCACCGCCCGCCGGATCACCTTGGGGATCTGCAGGGCCCCGCCGCCGTTGGTGACCCAGCGGCCGGTGAAGGTGCCGCCGGGGAGGAACTCGGGGCGGAACCGGCCGTCGTGGACCCAGTCGGCGAGCCAGGACCAGCCGTGGGCGGTGTAGATCCGGTACAGCTTCTTGAACTCGACGAGGGGCTCCACGGCCGGGTGGTCCAGCTCCTGGATCTCCCAGCGGCGGGTGGACTTGAGCTTGATGCCGGCTTCGGCGAAGGCCTTGATGAGGTCTGCGGGCAGATCGGGGCGTACGCGGCGGCCGAACGCCTCGGAGACCCGGTCGGCGAGCTCGGCGAGCCGGCGGGGCTCGCCGCCGCCGGCGTACCGCTCGCCGAGCAGTTCGGTGAGCAGCGCGCGGTGGACGTCGGCCCGCCAGGGGAGGCCCGCGCGGTGCATTTCGGCGGCCACCAGGAAGGCGGCCGACTCGGAGGCGGTCAGCAGGCGCATGCGGTCGGGGTGGGCGGTGCGGTCGTGCCGGGCGGCCTGGTCCTCGTAGACGGCGAGCAGGGCGTCGAGGGGTACGGGCGTGGGCCGCGGCTCGAACAGGGAGTCCTGGGCGCCGGGCTCGGCGGCGCGCTGCGGGGGGTCGGGCGGTACGGGTGCGCCGCTCAGCCGGGCCCACGCGGCGGCGGCGGAGCGGGGTTCGCCGAACCGGCCCTCGTGGCGGAGCAGGAGGAGCTCCGCGTTCTCGATGTCGTAGCAGCGGTCCACGGTGACGCCGGCGGCGAGGAGGCGGGGGTAGACGGCGGAGGTGGACCGCCAGATCCAGCGGGTGCCGGGCGGCGCGGCCCGGACCGCCTCCGCGGGGTCGCGGACGCCGGGGGTGGGACCCACCGGTGCGGGGCCCACCGGGGCGGCGTGCCAGTGGCCGTCGCCGTCCTCGGCCAGGGCCCAGCGGGGCGTGCGGTCGCTCATGGGCGCGAGTGTCCCACCGGGGTCTGACAGTGACCCGGCCTCGCCGGTGTTGCCGGGCGCGGCGCCGTTGCGGGGCTCTGCCCCGGACCCCGCGCCTCAAACGCCGGCGGGGCTGGATTGCCGCCGGGCTGGGTTCGGAGGTGGCGTGCCAAGCTGAGGGGTGTGAAAGACACCGTCGACCGCGCCTTCGCCGCTGCCCTCTACGCCCAGGACGACACCGGGCTGGACATCGGAGCCTCGATGCTCGCCGCCGAGCCGGGCCGGTGGGGCGGGGTCGGGCGGGAGCTGCTGGCGCGCGGGGAGGCGTACGTACGGCAGGCCTGGGAGCGGGGGTGGCGGCCGGCCGACGTGCTGCGGCTGGTGCGGCGGGACCTCGACCAGCGGCACATACGGATCACCGGCGACCTGATCGCCGGCGAGGCGCGGCGCTACGCCCGGCTGCCCGAGCGGTGGACCGACGCCGAGGTCTGGTGGACGAGCGACGACACGTACGCCGAACAGCTCGCGCGGCGCGAGAAGGCGGACCGGTTCACCCTGGCCACCACCTTCCTGGAGGTGCTGCGACTGCTGATCCGGCTGCCCTCGATCGAACCGGTCGGTCCGCTTCCCGGCGACCCGGTCGACGCCCTCGCCGAGCATGCGCACATCGAGCCGCGCATGCTGGGCCGGATCCGGGCCCTGCTCGCGAAGGCCGAGGCGACCACGTTCCCGGAGGAGGCGGAGGCGCTCAGCGCCAAGGCCCAGGAGCTGATGGCGCGGCACACCGTCGACGAGGCCCTGCTCGCGGCGAGCGGCAAGGGACCGGCCCAGGTCCCCGCGGCCTGCCGGATCGGGGTCGAGCCGCCGTACGAGGAGGCCAAGGCGGTACTGCTCGACGCGGTGGCCACGGCCAACCGCTGCCGGGCGGTGTGGAACAGCGGGTTCGAGTTCTCCACGGTGGTCGGCTTCGAGAGCGACCTGGAGGCCGTCGAGCTCCTCTACACCTCGCTGCTCGTACAGGGGACGGCCGCCATGACCCGGGCCGAGGCCGCCCAGCGCTCGGGCGGGCGCAAGCGGACGAAGACCTTCAGGCAGTCCTTCCTGCTCGCCTACGCCAGCCGGCTCGGCCAGCGGCTCGCCGAGACCGCCGAGCACACGGCGGCCGAGGCCCCGGACTACCTGCCCGCCCTGATCGCCCGCGATGTCGCCGTCACCTCCCGGGCGGACGAGATGTTCCCCCGAACCACCACCACCCGCCTGCGCGGCGCCACCGACCACGCGGGCTGGGAACACGGCACAGCCGCCGCCGACGCCGCCCACGTGTCCGCCCGAACCAAACCGCTACCGCGGTAACCGGGGCTCCGCCGAATCCAGCCCCGCCGGCGTTTGAGGCGCGGGGTCTGGGGCGGAGCCCCAGGAAGCCCGGGCGCAGCCCGGGGTCGCTCGCGCGGCGGCGCCGCACCGGGCCGGGTTCGGGGGCGGAGCCCCGCAACGGCGCCGCACCGGGCCGGATTCCGGGGCGAAACGGATACGCTCGGCGCCATGGGCTGGCTCCGGGCACTGAAGGACACCGCCCGGTCGGGCATGACGGTCGAGCGGATCCGACTGGAACCCCTCGTCGCGCTGCGCGCAACGGCCGGGCTCGCCCTCGTCATCGGGGCCGGGCTGGCCCTCTTCGGTCCCGGCTCCGCCGCCAGCTCCGCCTTCGGCGCGTTCATGGCCGCCATCGCGACCTTCCAGCAGAGCTGGCGCCCGCGCCCCGTGCTCGCCCTCGCCTCCGGGCTGACCCTGGCCGTCTCCACCTTCGTCGGCTACCTCGTCGGGGCCTCGCACACCGGGCTGTTCCTCGCGCTGCTCGCCGTCTGGACCTTCCTGACCGGCCTGATGTGGGCCGCCGGGCCCACCGCCGGGATCATCGCCTCCGGCAACGTCGCGGTCATGCTGGTGACCGTCACCCTGCCCACCTCCGTGGCCCAGGCGGCCGGGCACACCGCGATGATCGCCGCCGGCGGGGTGGTCCAGGCCCTGCTGATCGTGCTGTTCCCGATCCGCCGCTGGGGCGCCCAGCGCGACGCCCTCGCCGACGCGCTCGCCGACGAGGCCGACTACGCCCGCCGGCTGCGCCGGGATCCCCTCGCGCACTTCGATCCCGAGCCGCTGATGAAGGCGCGGGACGCCGCCACCGTGACCGTGCGTCAGGCCCGCCGGCGGCCCGCCGAGCTGCACGGGGCGCGGGGGCTCGCGGAACGAATCCGTCCGGTGCTGGCCTCCCTCGCCGATCCGGCGGTCGGGGCGCCCGCCGAGGGCCCGGCCCGCGACCGGGTGCGCGCACTGCTCGCCGCGGCGGCGGAGGTCCTGGACGCCGCCGCGCGGGCGATCCGGCACGGGGAACCGGTACGGCTCCCCGCGCCGGCGCTGGCCGTGCTGAAGTCCCCGGATCTGGCGGACGTCCTCACCGGCCCGCCCCTGCGGGCCGCGCGTCGGCTCGCCGCCCTGCTGGACGACGTACTGGAGACGGCCGAGCCCGGGTCCGGCCGCACCGCGGATCCCGCCGCCTCGATGCTGCGGCCCACCCTGCTCGCCCTGGCGCCCGTGGTCCTGAAGGCGATACGGGCGGAACTGCGCCCCGGGTCACCGATCCTGCGGCACGCCCTGCGCGTCACCGCCGCCGTCTGCGCGGGCTACGCGATCGGCCAGGCGCTGCCGTTCGGGCACGGGTACGGGTACTGGGCGCCGATGGCCTCCGTGATGGTGATGCGGCCCGACTTCACCCAGACCTACGCGCGGGCCGTCGCCCGTTTCGGCGGCACCCTCGTCGGGGTCGCGGTCGCCACCGGCATCGTGCAGCTCGCCCGGCCCGGGATGTACCTGTCGGGGTTCCTCGCGGTGGTCAGCGCGGGCCTGATGTACGTGCTGCTGCGCACCGGGTACGCCGTCGCCCAGGCCTTCGTCTCCGCGTACGTGGTGTTCCTGCTCGGCATGGGCGGGGTGCGCTGGGACCAGACCGTGCCCGACCGGGTCGCCCTCACCCTGGTCGGCGGACTGCTCGCGATGATCGCGTACGCCCTCTACCCGGCCTGGGAGACCCCGCGGCTACGGACCAGGCTGGCCGACTGGCTCGCCGCCGGCGGGCGGTACGCGGCCGCCGTGCTCAGCCAGTACGCCGACCCGGCCGGGGCCCGGCGCGCCGATGTGCGGGAGGCGCTGCTGGCCGCGCGCGACGCCCGGATCGCGTGGCAGGAGGCCCTGGCCCGGGCCGCCGGGGAGCCGGTGCGTCACCGGGGCCTGTCCCGCGCGGCCGCCGACGACGCGGCCGACGCCCTGGCCGCTATGGGCCGCAACGCCATGCTGCTGGAGGCGCATCTCCCGGACCGCGCCCACACCCCGGTGCCGGGCGCGGCCGCCCTCGCGGAGGCCCTGCGGACCGCGACCGAGGCGGGGGCGAAGGCGGTACGGGAGCGCCGCGTCCCGGAGTGGGACGGCGTCCGCACCCTTCTGACCTGCTGGGACGCCCCCGAGTCGGGGGTCCTGAGGGGAGCCGCCGAGCAACTGCTGGAGTCGCTGGAGGAGGTCTCCGAGGCGCTGCGCCCCTGAACTGTGATCAAGGGACCACTGCGCGTGCACGTGCATCTGCCCATGCATCCACTTATGAACACAGCTATGATCCGGTGGAGTTGACATCTGCACTATCGGGGGCTTCCTGTGGACCACGCGTACAACGGGATGGCAGCTGCAGAACTCGACGGCGTGACCTGGCAGAAGAGCAGACACAGCAACTCGCAGGGATCCTGCGTGGAGTTCGCCAAGCTGCCGGGCGGCGCCGTCGCCGTGCGCAATTCACGCTTTCCGGACGGTCCGGCGCTCGTGTACACGCCGGCCGAGATCGAGGCGCTGCTGCTGGGCGTCAAGGACGGCGAGTTCGACCATCTGATCGCCTGACGTCTGGCGTCCGACGACTGACGGGTCGCCGCCGCGAGGAACGGTGCTCTGATCGCGCCATGCACGTGCACTGGCCGGGACTGATCGAAAGATCAACCCCGGCCAGTTGCCTGTCCTGCCCCCGGATCAGTCCTGGATCATGAACAGCGCCCAGACCACCTTGCCGGTCAGCCGCCCCGCGAGCGGGTGCCAGCCCCAGCTGTCGCTGTACGAGTCCACCAGGAACAGCCCGCGCCCGGACTCCAGGTCGCAGTTCTCGTCCGTCCGTTCGGGCACGAACGAGCCCCCCGGCCGGTCCTCGCTGGGATCCCGCACCGCGCACACCAGCCGGGTGCTCCACCGCATCAGGTGCAGCCGCACCGGCGCCTCGGGTTCGCCGCCCGCACCGGGGCGCGCGTCGTCGGGCAGGGCATGGCGCAGCGCGTTGGTGACGAGTTCGGAGACGACGAGGGCCACGTCGTCGAAGCGGTCGTCCAGGCCCCACTGGGACAGCGTGGACCGGGTGAACGTACGCGCGCCCCGCACGGCCTCGTAACGGGCGGGCAGAGCGCAGGAGGCGGACCCGGACACGGCCGTGGGGTCAACCGGGGGAAGCCCCTGCCGTAACGGCTCGAGCATGGTCGATCCATTCGTCCCCATGCGAGGCACTCCCGGGATTCGCGGACCGAGCGGGCGGCTCTGTCCAAAAAGAACTGCGGGGTGGGTCCGGCGCCGGCGCGAAGAGCACGCAGGTGCGCGGGGACCATCGTTCCGAATGCGGAAGTCAGATGCAAGGGCAGATGCACGTGCACGCGCCGGACCTGTCCACTCCCGTGACGGTTCTTGCTCATTTCTTCCTACGCATACTTACGGACTTCTTTTCCGGGACGCCGGATTCCGTTACAGAACGAGTACGGGCAGATGCGTTTTGGTGGCAGACTGCGGCCCCAGGGGTACGGGGGCCCCGCGACGCATTCATGCGCAGACCACGCGCAACCATCGCGATGGGGAGGGCAGGACTAGTGACCGCAGAAGCCAGCGGTTCCGTGGTGCGCCGCATCCTCCTGGGCTCACAACTCAGGCGACTCCGAGAATCCCGCGGCATCACCCGTGAGGCGGCCGGCTACTCGATCCGCGCATCCGAATCGAAGATCAGCCGCTTGGAGTTGGGAAGGGTGAGCTTCAAGGCCAGGGACGTCGAGGACCTCCTCACGCTCTACGGGGTCACGGACGGCGCGGAGCGGGAGTCCCTCCTGGGGCTGGTCCGCGAGGCCAACGCGGCGGGCTGGTGGCACAGTTACGGCGACGTGCTGCCCGGCTGGTTCCAGACGTACGTCGGTCTCGAAGGCGCGGCCTCGCTCATCCGCATCTACGAAGTCCAGTTCATCCACGGCCTGTTGCAGACGGAGGCCTACGCCCAGGCCGTCGTCAAGCGCGGCATGCCCGGCGCCTCCGCCGCCGAGATCGACCGGCGCGTCGCGCTGCGCCTGGAGCGGCAGAAGGTCCTCGTCTCCGAGAACGCCCCGGTCTTCCACGCCGTCCTCGACGAGGCCGCGCTGCGCCGCCCGTACGGCGACCGGGACGTCATGCGGGGCCAGCTGGAGCACCTCATCGAGGTCTCCCAGCGCCCCAACGTCCAGCTCCAGGTGATGCCGTTCTCCTTCGGCGGCCACGCGGGCGAGAGCGGAGCCTTCACCCTGCTCCGCTTCCCCGAGTCGGACCTCCAGGACATCGTCTATCTGGAACAGCTCACCAGCGCCCTCTACCTGGACAAAGAAGAGGAAGTGACGCAGTACGGAAGGGCGATGGAGCGCCTCCAGGCCGACTGCCCGGACCCCGACAGGACCCGGGATCTCCTGCGTGGTCTGCTCCAACTGTCTTGAATCACACGTAGTATGACGTCTGATCAGTGCATGACGACCGATCGGTCTCCGGTGCAGCGCACGGGTGCGCGCTCGCAGTAAGGGATGGCATGTCCATATTCACCGACGTGGCTCACCAGTACATAGACGGCGAATGGCTGGCCGGCACCGGGTCGTGGGACATCATCGACGTCAACCCGTACAACGGGGAGAAACTCGCGGCCATCACCGTGGCCACCGTCGAGCAGGTGGACCAGGCCTACCGCGCCTCCGAGCGGGCCCAGAGAGAATGGGCCGCCACCAGCCCGTACGCGAGACGCGAGATCCTCGAACGCGCCCTGCGGATCACCGAGGAGCGCGAGAAGGAAATCGTCGAGGCGATGATCGACGAGCTCGGCGGGACCCGTCCCAAGGCCGAGTACGAGGTCTACCTCGCCAAGGAGTTCATCCGCGAGTCGATCCAGCTGGCCGTCCGCCCCGAGGGACGGATCCTCTCCTCGCCCGTCGCGGGCAAGGAGAACCGGGTCCAGCGCCTCCCGGTCGGCGTCGTCACCGTGATCAGCCCCTTCAACTTCCCGTTCCTGGTCACCCTGAAGTCGGTCGCCCCGGCGCTGGCGCTGGGCAACGCGGTCGTGATCAAACCGAACCAGAACGCGCCGGTCGTCGGCGGCGGGCTCATCGCCAAGATCTTCGAGGACGCCGGGCTGCCGGCCGGGCTGCTCAACGTCCTGGTCACCGACATCGCCGAGATCGGCGACGCCCTCCTGACGCACCCCGTCCCGAAGGTCATCTCCTTCGCCGGATCCGACCGGGTCGGCCGGCACGTCGGCGAGGTCGCCGCCCGGCACTTCAAGCGGACGGTCCTGGAACTCAGCGGCAACAGCGCCCTGGTCGTCCTCGACGACGCCGACCTCGACTACGCGGTGGACGCGGCCGTCTTCAGCCGGTTCGTGTACCAGGGCCAGGTCTGCATGGCCGCCAACCGGATCCTGGTGGACGCCTCGATCGCCGAGGAGTTCACCGAGAAGTTCATCGCGCGGGTGCGGGGCCTGAAGACCGGCGACCCGCACGAGGCCGACACCCAGATCGGCCCGCTGATCAACTCCTTCCAGGCCGACGCCCTGACCGCGCTGGTGGACCGCGCGGTGGAGGCGGGCGCCCAGGCGCTCGTACGGGGATCTACGCGCGGCAACCTCGTGGAGCCGACCGTCCTGGCCGGACTCCCCGAGGATTCCCCGCTGCTCGGCCAGGAGATCTTCGGCCCGGTGGCGCTGCTCGTGGTCTTCGACGGCGAGGACGAGGCCGTTCGGCTGACCAACGCCACCCCGTACGGGCTGAGCGGGGCCGTGCACACGCGGGACGTGGAACGCGGGGTCCGGTTCGCGCAGCGCATCGAGACCGGGATGATCCACGTCAACGACTCCACCATCGGGGACGAGCCGCTGGCCGCGTTCGGCGGGGAGAAGGCCTCGGGGCTGGGCCGGCTGAACGGCGAGGCGACCGTGGAGGCCTTCACCACCCAGAAGTGGATCTCGGTCCAGCACGGCCGGAGCCACTTCCCGTTCTGAAACCAGCCACCCCTCATTGAGGACAGAAGCTGACCGCAAGCCTCCGTACCGTGGTTCTTGTCAGCAGGAAACACCCACACGGACAAGGCGGTTGGTCATGGCTCACATCTCCGAAGAGGTCCCGGGCGACGAGCGCGGCACGCTCCTGCTCTTCGTGGAGGCCCAGCGCACGGCGATCCGTGAAGCGCTGGACGGACTGACCGAGGAGCAGGCCGCGAGCCGCCCCAGCGCCAGCGAGCTGTCCCTGTCCGGGCTGCTCAAGCACGTGGCCGAGGTCGAGCTCACCTGGCTGCGGATGGCCCAGCAGACGCGCAACGAGCGGCAGCGCACGCAGGAGACCTGGAACGAGATGTTCAGCCTCGTCGGCGACGAGACCGTCCCGGCCGTCCAGGCCTTCTGGGACGGGGTCACGGCGGAGCTGACGGCCTTCGTCACCGCCCTCCCGAGCCTGGACGAGACGTTCCCGCTGCCCGAGGCCCCGTGGTTCCCGAAGGACGCCAAGGTCTCGATGCGCTGGATGCTGCTGCACCTGGTGGAGGAGTTCGCCCGGCACGCGGGCCACGCCGACATCGTCCGGGAGTCCCTGGACGGCACCAAGGCCATGGGGTAGCGGCCCGGCCGGCTGGCTACGCTTGCACCTCACGTGGCGTGAGGCAGCAGGGTGAAGGGCGTACCCAACCAGAGGAGCGGAAGGCCATGAGCTACTCCGTGGGCCAGGTCGCGAGATTCGCCGGAGTTACGGTGCGCACCCTGCACCACTACGACGAGATCGGGCTGCTCTCCCCGAGCGGCCGCAGTCACGCGGGCCATCGGCGGTACGACGACGCCGACTTGGACCGGTTGCAGCGGATCCTGTTCTACCGGGAGCTCGGCTTCCCGCTCGACGAGGTCGCGGTCCTGCTGAACGACCCGGACGCGGACCCGAAGGAGCATCTGCGCCGGCAGCATGCCCTCCTGTCCGACCGGATCGCCCGGCTCCAGCAGATGGCCAAGGCCGTTGAGCACGCCATGGAGGCGAAGAGAATGGGCATCAACCTCACACCCGAGGAGAAGTTCGAGGTCTTCGGGGACTTCGACCCCGAGCAGTACGCGGACGAGGCGGAGGCGCGCTGGGGCGACACCGACGCGTACAAGGAGTCCGCCCGCCGGGCGGCCTCCTACGGGAAGGACGACTGGCAGCGGATCCAGGCCGAGGCGGACGACATCCACGGGCGGCTCACCGCCCTGATGGACTCCGGCGCGGCCCCGGACTCGGCGCCGGCCATGGACCTCGCCGAGGAACACCGCGGCTGGATGAGCCGCAACCACTACGAGTGCGGTTACGAGATGCACACCTGCCTCGGGGAGATGTACGTCGCGGACGAGCGCTTCACGGCCTTCTACGACGCCGTCCGGCCCGGCCTGGCGGTGTTCCTGCGGGACGCGATCCTGGCCAACGCCGCCCGCGCGGTGTAGTCGAATCTTCGCTCGACGGCCCCCATCCGGTACCTGGAACCGGGCGGGGGCCGTGTGCGTTGATAATTGAGACCGTTCGCCGCACCGCCGACACCCGCCGACACCCGCAGACACCCCCCGATCCAGGAGAGCCCGGAACTCGTGTACACGCTTGCGCTCGGCCCTGAGTGGCTGTCCCCGGACTATCTGATCTCGCATTACGGCCTGATCGGCATCCTGGTCATCGTCTTCGCCGAATCGGGGCTCTTCGCCTTCCTGCCCGGCGACTCCCTGCTGTTCACGGCGGGCCTGCTGGTCGCGAACGGGGAGTACATCAAGCAGCCCCTGTGGCTGGTCTGCACGCTGATCGTGGCCGCCGCGATCGTGGGTGACCAGGTCGGCTACCTGATCGGCAAGTTCTTCGGCCCGAAGCTCTTCAACCGCCCGAAGTCCAAGGTCTTCAAACGGGAGAATCTGGACAAGGCGCACGAGTTCATGGACAAGCACGGCCCGAAGGCCATCGTGCTCGCCCGGTTCGTGCCGATCATCCGCACGTTCGCCCCGATGGTCGCGGGCGCCGGCTCGATGAAGTACCGCACCTTCCTGACGTACAACATCATCGGCGGCATCGGCTGGGGCGCGGGGATCACGATCGCGGGTTACTGGCTCGGCCAGATCGACCTCATCAAGAACAACATCGAGGCGATCCTCGTCCTGATCGTGGCCCTCTCGCTCATCCCGGTGGCCTTCGAGGTGCTCAAGGCCCGCAAGGAGGCCAGGGCGGCCGGTGACGCGGCCCTGGCCGGGGCCGTGGCCGAACCGCAGGCCCCGGGCCCGCGCGGGCGCCACGCCAAGCGCTGACCGCCCGCCGTACGCGTCCGCACGCCCCGGAGACCCACCAGAGTCTCCGGGGCGTACGTGTACGTGTGCGACGGCTCGACGCCGGACCGGCCCTTAGAACCCGCGGGTCCGCTTTGCCGCGCGGCGCTTGGCGGCGCTCGCGGCCCCCGGGATCCTCATGAACAGGCGGGAGGTCTCCGACCCGAGGTTGACCCCGATCGCGATGGCCAGGGCGATGGCCGCGGCGTTCGTCAGGGAGCCGAGACCCTCGTTCAGCTTGTCCTCGGCGATCAGCAGCAGCCCGTAGTACGTCGCCGAGCCGGGCAGCAGCGGGCCGATGGCGGCCGTCACGTAGGGGAGCGCGGAGGCGTACCGGTAGCGGGAGAAGAGCTGCCCGAAGAGGCCGACCAGGCCGGCCGCGATGGCCGTGGAGGCGACCGGCGCGATCCCGCCCGCGAAGTGCAGGGCGCCGTACGTCACCCAGGCGACCCCGCCGTTCAGGGTCACGATCCACACGGTGGAACGTTCCTGCTGGAGCAGGATCGCGAAGGTGAAGACCAGCACCATCGACGCCGCGATCTGGATCAGCGGGCGCTCCGTGATCAGGAGGGCCTCCTCCGGATTGAGCGAGGCGCCCAGCTGGACCCCGAGGTAGAGCACGACGAGCACGCCCATGATGATGCCGATGAAGAGGTACATGACCTCCAGCAGCCGGGCGGACGCGGTGATGTAGAAGCCGGTCAGACCGTCCTGGACGGCCGCGACCAGGGCGCGTCCCGGCAGCAGGGCGAAGAGCCCGCCGGTGATCACGGCGGAGGCCCGGACGTCGATCTCCGCCAGCGTCAGGGCCACGCCGATCGCGGCGGGCGGCATCGCGGCGACCACGAACTGGTAGAACTCCGGCAGCCCGCGGCCGGCGCACAGCCAGGCGAGGCGGTCGCCGAGGACCGCCCCGAGCGCGGCGGCGAGGAAGACGACGACGCCACCGCCGACGAGGGTGGAGGCCGCCCCGGCGAGCAGCCCGGCGGCGGCGGTGAGCATCCAGCCGGGATACGGGTGCCGGTTGCGGCGGATCTCGGCGAGGCGCCGGTAGGCCTCCTCCAGCGAGATGGCGATCTCGGGGTGGCTGATGTCGTCCACCAGGCGGTACACGGCCGCGAGCCGGTTGTAGTCGGTGCCGCGGCGGCGCACGGTCCGGTTCGCCGAGATCGGGTCGTCGACGAGCGAGGGCTGGTGGGTGATGGACAGCATGGTGAAGGTGACGGTGGGCTCGCAGCGGTCCAGGCCGTAGCTGCGGGCCACCGCGAACATGGCCGCCTCGACGTCCTCGGCGCCCTCGCCGCCCGCGAGCAGCAGCTCGCCGATGCGGAGGGTGAGGTCGAGTACGCGGCCCACCGCGGGACCGGCCTCGCTGAGCCGGTGCGCGGGCTCGGGTACGGGGCGGACGTCCACCGGCATCCGGAGCATCGTCCGCATGCGGTCCTGCCAGGGGGACTCCCCGGGGGTGTGGGGGGAGTGCGGGGGGCCGTACGTGTGCGGGGCGGCGAAAGCGGAACCCTCCGGCTCGGGCCGCGCCGGCTCGGCGCCCGGCGGAAGGGCGAACTCCGAGGTCGGCTGGTCCTCCTCGGCCGCCGCCTCCGGCTCCATCCCGGGCGGCGGCGTGAAGGCGCTGTGCGCCTCGTCGGACGTGGGCTTGCCGTCCTCTGCCCCGTCGGCCTCCGCCACGCGTCCTCCACTCCGTGATCACCGGAGTATCAGTATGCGGAACCGTTTCCTCCCCGCGCACACGCAGGCAGGCCCTGCGGGGCTGGTCCCCTACCCACCCTTCCACCGTTCCCTGGGGCTCCGCCCCAGACCCCGGTCCTCAAACGCCGGACGGGCTGAAAGATCCAGCCCCGCCGGCGTTTGAGGCGCGGGGTCTGGGGCGGAGCCCCAGGTCCGGGCGCAGCCCGGCTCGGCCCGGAACGCGAAAGCGGGCGGCACCCCGCAAGGGGTACCGCCCGCTGCCGCGTCAGAGGGGGCCGGGGGGAACACCGCCCGCCCCGTCCACCGGCGGAGCCTAGTGGTGGCCGCCGGAGGCCTCAAGGCGCTTGTACGAGGCCTCGATCTCGGCCTCGGCCTCGGCGCGGCCGACCCAGTTCGCGCCCTCGACCGACTTGCCCGGCTCCAGGTCCTTGTAGACCTCGAAGAAGTGCTGGATCTCCAGGCGGTCGAACTCGGACACGTGGTGGATGTCGCGCAGGTGCTCGACACGCGGGTCGGAGGCCGGCACGCACAGCAGCTTGTCGTCGCCGCCCGCCTCGTCCGTCATGCGGAACATGCCGATCGCGCGGCACTTGATCAGGCAGCCCGGGAAGGTCGGCTCGTCCAGGATGACCAGCGCGTCCAGCGGGTCGCCGTCCTCGCCGAGGGTGTTCTCGACGAAGCCGTAGTCCGCCGGGTAGCTGGTGGAGGTGAACAGGCGACGGTCCAGACGGATCCGGCCGGTCTCGTGGTCCACCTCGTACTTGTTCCGCGAACCCTTGGGGATCTCGATGGTGACGTCGAACTCCACGTCCTGCTCCTCCATGTTGACTCAAATGCGTGCGCGTCCGGCCCAGCCTCCCCCAGCTACCGCTGGGAGGTGCCCCCAGCCGGGTGGGGTGCCGTGCTCGGGGCAAGACGCAGTGGTTAAGTGTCCCTCACGCATATCGGTGATCGCGAAAGGGGCTGGTCCGAGGTGCCCTGGGTCAAGACGTGGCAGCTCATCACGGCATCGGCCGTCGCCGGCCTCGTCCTGTCGGGGGCGACGGTGTCAGCCGCCGGCCCTTGGGACTCCGGCCAGCGTAAGGCCGAGCGGGACAGGGTCGCCTCCTGGAGCCGGATGGGTGGCGTAGATCACGGTGCCGGGCCACTGCCGCAGCCCGCGCCCAGCGCCCCCGGAGTGCTCTCCGGGCTCTCCGCGACCGGGCCGGGCGGCGCCGGGAAGCAGGCCGGAGCGGGCTCCGACGGCCTCGCCGAGGCGCTGCGGCCGCTGCTCGCCGACCCCGCGCTCGGGAACCTCCGTACCGCCTCGGTCGTGGACGCCGCCACCGGGCGGGTGCTGTACGAGGCGAAGCCGCGGGAGGCGATGACCCCCGCCTCCACCGTCAAGATCGCCACCGCCGCGGCGGTGCTGACCGCCCTCGGCCCCGAGCACCGCTTCCGCACCACCGTGACCCCCGGCGCCGGACCCGGGCAGATCATCCTGGTCGGCGGCGGCGACCCCTCCCTCACCGCGAAGAAGAAGCCCCCGGCCGGCTCCGGCGGCAGCCTCGTCGCCCTCGCCGCCGACACCGCCCAGGCCCTCAAGGCGGCCGGGACCGAGAGCGTGACCCTCGGCTACGACGACTCCCTGTACACCGGCCCCGCCCGCCACCCGATCGGCGACAACCCCAACCTCGCGCTGATCACCGCCCTGACGGCCGACGAGGCCCGGCCCGACCTGTCCGTCTCGGGCCCCGTCGAGCGCGTCAAGGACCCCTCCGGGGAGACCGCCCGGGCGTTCGCCGCGCTGCTCAAGGAGCGCGGCATCGAGGTCACCGGCCCGCCCGCCAAGGCCAAGGCCGCCGTCGACGCCGAGCCGCTGGCCACCACCCTCTCCACCCCGCTCGGCGGTCTCGTCGAGCGGATGCTGACCAACAGCGACAACGACATCGCCGAGTCCCTCGCCCGCCAGACCGCCCTCGCCTCCGGGCAGCCCGGCAGCTTCGAGGGCGCCGAGAAGGCCGTCGCCGCGAAGCTCGCCGGGCTCGGCCTCGACACCGCCGGCTCCCGGTTCGCCGACGGCAGCGGCCTGAACCGCGCCGACAAGCTCAGCGCGGCGCTGCTGACCGAGCTCCTCGCGAAGGCCGCCGACCCGCAGCGGCCCGAGCTGCGGCCCGTCCTCACCGGACTGCCCGTCGCCGGATTCACCGGCACCCTGCGGGGCCGCAACGCCGGCGATTCCCCGGCCGCCGGCCTGATCCGCGCCAAGACGGGCACCCTCTCGGGTGTGAACTCCCTCGCGGGGACCGTCGTGGACCCCTCCGGCCGGCTCCTCGCCTTCGCGTTCCTCACGGCCAACAGCCCGGGCCCCGAAGGCGCCGAGAGGGCCCTCGACAAGCTGGCGGCCGCCGTCGCGAGCACGCGCTGAGGGGGTCCGCCGCGGCGCTGGTCCACGTACGGTTGACGCATGACGAGCATCGGTGGTGCGGAGATGGTCGACTGGAACCTCGCGGTGGCGACGGCGATCCGGCTGGTCCGGCCGGGTCCGGAGGTCAGCCGCGACGAGGCCCGGGCCGTGGTGGCGGAGCTGCGCAGGCATGCCAAAACCTCGGAACGGCACGTGCGTGAGTACACGCGGATGATCCCCGAGGGCGCGGCGGCCTCGGACACCCCCGTCCTCGTCGTGGACCGGGCCGGCTGGGTCAAGGCCAACGTGGCCGGTTTCCGGGAGCTGCTGGGCCCGCTGCTCGCCAAGATGCAGGACCGCCGCGGCAACGCCCCCGGCGGAGCCGTGCTCGGCGCGGTCGGAGGCAAGGTCACCGGCGTCGAGCTGGGCATGCTGCTCAGCTTCCTGGCCTCCCGGGTGCTCGGCCAGTACGAGACCTTCGCGCCGGCGGCGCTGGACCTGCCGTCCTCGGCCACCGGCGGCCGGCTGCTGCTCGTGGCCCCGAACATCGTGCACGTGGAGCGGGAGCTGGCGGTGAACCCGCACGACTTCCGGCTGTGGGTGTGCCTGCACGAGGAGACGCACCGGACGCAGTTCACGGCCGTGCCGTGGCTCCGCGACCACCTTGAGGGCGAAATCCAGACGTTCCTCGAAGCCACCGAGATGGACCCGATGAACGTGCTGGAGCGGCTCCGCGAGGCCGCCCAGTCCTTCGCGGGTGCCCGCCCCGCCGACGAGCGGGGCGACGAGGGCCACTCCCTGGTGGAGATCGTGCAAACGCCCGAGCAGCGGGAGGTGCTCGCCCGGCTCACGGCCGTGATGTCCCTGCTGGAGGGGCACGCGGACTTCGTGATGGACGGGGTCGGACCCGACGTGGTGCCCTCGGTCGCCGAGATCCGGGAGAAGTTCCAGCAGCGCCGGGCCAGCGGGGCCGGCCGGCTCGACGCGGCCCTGCGCAAGCTGCTGGGCCTCGACGCGAAGCTGCGCCAGTACCGGGACGGGGAGCGGTTCGTACGGGCCGTCGTCGACCAGGTGGGGATGGACGGCTTCAACCGGGTGTGGACCTCTCCCAACACGCTGCCGACGAAGGCGGAGATCGCCAGCCCGGCGGAGTGGGTGACCCGCGTGCACGGCAAGGGCGGCGAGCGGGGCGGGCAGGGCGGGCTGGGCGGCGAGAGCGGCGGCGAGGGCGGCCAGGGCGGCGAGGCGGGCCAGGGAGGCGTCGAGGGCGGCGATGCGGGCCAGGGCGGCCACGACACCCTGTAGAGGCGTCTCAGGCGACCGAGTCAGGCGACCGAGGATGACTCAGGACGCGTAAACGTGTCTCACTGGGGGAAGAAGCGTCACCCTTCCGAGGGACCGTGAGGCGTGGAAGGGCGTGCGATGCTCGGGGAACGGCTCGGCTCTGTCACCATCGACGCACTCTGAGTGACAACGCACACTCCCCGCGGGCACTCCCCGCAGGGACGTCCGGGCGGCACACAGCGGCAGCCCGGCAGCCAGCACGCACCACACCCCATGGGGGCACCTCCCGGCGGCAGCCGGGGAAGCCCCCGAGGCATCCGAACTCCACCGAAGGGCACCGGACATGGGTCCCCATCCTGCGGTCGCGGCGATACGCCTGGCGGTCCGCCGCGTACTCCACGACGTCCTCACCGACCTCACCGACAGTCGCACCGCCGGCGGCCCCCCGCCACTCGTCCTCGTCGCGTGCTCCGGCGGCGCCGACTCCATGGCGCTCGCCTCCGCCCTCGCCTTCGAGGCCCCCAAGCTCGGCATCCGGGCCGGTGGCGTCACCGTCGACCACGGCCTCCAGCCCGGCTCGGACCTGCGCGCCGCCGAGGTCGTCACCCGCATGACCGCACTCCGCCTCGACCCGGTGGAGTCCGTCGCCGTGCGCGTCGGCCGCGACGGCGGACCCGAGGCCGCCGCGCGCGACGCCCGCTACGGCGCCCTCGACGAGGCCGCCGACCGGCTCGGGGCCGCCGCCGTGCTGCTCGGACACACCCGGGACGATCAAGCCGAAACCGTCCTGCTGGGACTCGCCCGCGGCTCCGGCATCCGCTCGCTGTCCGGCATGGCCGAAGTCTCGGGCGGTCCCGGCCGTACGCACCGCTACCGGCGGCCCTTCCTCCAGATCGACCGGCAGACCGCCCGCAAGGCCTGCATGGTCCAGTCCCTCCCCGTCTGGGACGACCCGCACAACATCGACCCCGCCTACACCCGCTCCCGGCTGCGCCACGAGGGGCTGCCCGCCCTGGAGAAGGCCCTCGGCAAGGGGGTCGTCGAGGCGCTGGCCCGTACCGCCCAGCTCTCCCGCGACGACGCCGACGCCCTGGACTCCTGGGCCGCCGAGGCCGAGGCCGGCGTACGGGACGAGGACGGCCGGCTGGAATGCGCCAAGCTCTACGCCCTGCCCCCGGCCGTCCGGCGCCGCGTGCTGCGCAGGGCCGTCGTCGCGGCCGGTTCCCCCGCGGGTTCCCTCTTCGCCCGCCACATCGAAGAAGTCGACCGCCTCATCACCGGATGGCGCGGTCAGGGCGCCATCAACCTGCCCGGCCGGGTCGAGGCCCAGCGGCAGGGTGGCAGACTTGTCATTCGGCAGGGCTGATTGGTGCTGAAACACGGCTGAGTCCTCCGGGGGCATCCCCGGAGCCCCGGCCGTCGACGAAAGTGATGCGGGTGGACGAGAAGGACATGGGCGACGACCTCCAGTCGGTGCTCATCACCAAGGAAGAGATCGACGCGAAGCTGGCCGAGCTGGCCGCGAAGATCGATGCGGAGTACGCGGGCAAGGACCTGCTCATCGTCGGTGTGCTCAAGGGCGCGGTGATGGTGATGGCGGACCTGGCGCGCGCCTTGTCCACCCCCCTCACGATGGACTGGATGGCGGTGTCCTCGTACGGCGCCGGGACCCAGTCCTCGGGCGTGGTCCGGATCCTGAAGGACCTGGACACCGACATCAAGGACAAGCACGTCCTGATCGTCGAGGACATCATCGACTCCGGGCTGACACTGTCCTGGCTGCTGTCGAACCTCGGCTCCCGCCAGCCGGCCTCCCTGGAGGTCGTCACGCTGCTGCGCAAGCCCGAGGCCGCGAAGGTCGCGATCGACGTGAAGTGGGTCGGCTTCGACATCCCGAACGAGTTCGTCGTGGGCTACGGCCTCGACTACGCGGAGAAGTACCGCAACCTGCCGTTCGTCGGCACGCTCGCTCCGCACGTCTACGGCGGCTGAGAAACTCCCGCGCCCTCGGGTCCCCGGTGGGGAACCTGGGGGCGTCGCCCGCCGTTGGAGCTTGCGAAGGCGGGTTTGTCAGCCGTCCCACGCGGCCGCGGGTGACAATTCAGGGGTACATTCCGAAGAACAGTCTTTACTCACAGCAGCATTTACCTACGGGCAGGAGGGACGGGGTGCTCAGCGCCCCGTATGGATGGACGTGAAGCGATACTTCCGTGGGCCGGTCATGTGGATCGTGCTGGCCGTCCTCGCCGTGGTCGTGTTGATGAACGTCGTCGGCTCCGGCGGCGGCTACAAGTCGGTGGAGACCAGCGAGGTCATCAAGGCGATCAACAGTGGCCAGGTGGAAAGCGCCAAGCTGACCACCGGTGACAGCCAGATGATCAAGATCGAGCTGAAGAAGGGCCAGAAGCTCGGCGACAACGACGGCACGAAGTTCCAGGCCAACTACATCGGGGACCAGGGCGTCGGCCTCGCCAGGGACCTCCAGACCAAGTACGAAGCGGGTCAGATCCCGGACGGCTACACCGTCTCGCCGGACAAGACCAGCCCGTTCCTCAGCGTGCTGCTCTCGCTCCTGCCCTTCGTCCTCATCGTCGTGGTCTTCCTGTTCCTGATGAACCAGATGCAGGGCGGCGGCTCCCGGGTCATGAACTTCGGGAAGTCCAAGGCCAAGCTCATCACCAAGGACACCCCGAAGACGACGTTCGCCGACGTCGCGGGCGCGGACGAGGCCGTCGAGGAGCTCCACGAGATCAAGGAGTTCCTCCAGGAGCCGGCGAAGTTCCAGGCCGTCGGCGCCAAGATCCCCAAGGGTGTGCTGCTCTACGGCCCGCCCGGCACCGGAAAGACCCTGCTCGCGCGTGCCGTCGCGGGCGAGGCCGGTGTGCCCTTCTACTCGATCTCCGGTTCAGACTTCGTCGAGATGTTCGTCGGTGTCGGTGCCTCGCGTGTCCGTGACCTGTTCGAGCAGGCCAAGGCCAACGCGCCGGCGATCGTCTTCGTCGACGAGATCGACGCCGTCGGCCGGCACCGCGGTGCGGGTCTCGGCGGCGGTCACGACGAGCGCGAGCAGACCCTCAACCAGCTGCTGGTCGAGATGGACGGCTTCGACGTGAAGGGCGGCGTCATCCTGATCGCCGCCACGAACCGTCCGGACATCCTCGACCCGGCGCTCCTGCGCCCGGGCCGCTTCGACCGGCAGATCGCGGTCGACCGTCCCGACATGCAGGGCCGTCTGGAGATCCTCAAGGTTCACCAGAAGGGCAAGCCGGTCGCCCCGGACGTCGACCTGGGCGCTGTCGCCCGCCGTACGCCCGGCTTCACCGGTGCCGATCTCTCCAACGTCCTGAACGAGGCCGCGCTGCTCACGGCCCGCTCGGACAAGAAGCTGGTCGACAACCACGCCCTGGACGAGGCGATCGACCGCGTCGTGGCGGGCCCGCAGAAGCGGACCCGGATCATGTCGGAAAAGGAAAAGAAGATCACCGCGTACCACGAGGGCGGACACGCCCTGGTCGCGGCGGCTTCCCCGAACTCCGACCCGGTCCACAAGATCACGATCTTGTCCCGCGGCCGGGCCCTGGGCTACACCATGGTCCTGCCCGACGAGGACAAGTACTCCACGACGCGCAACGAGATGCTCGACCAGCTGGCGTACATGCTGGGCGGGCGCGCGGCCGAGGAGCTGGTCTTCCACGACCCGACGACGGGCGCGGCGAACGACATCGAGAAGGCCACCGCCACGGCGCGGGCCATGGTCACGCAGTACGGCATGACCGAGCGCCTCGGTGCGATCAAGTTCGGCGGCGACAATACCGAGCCGTTCCTGGGCCGCGAGATGTCGCACCCGCGGGACTACTCGGAAGAGGTCGCGGCGCTGGTCGACGAAGAGGTCAAGAAGCTCATCGAGACCGCGCACAACGAGGCCTGGGAGATCCTGGTCGAGAACCGTGACGTCCTCGACAACCTGGTCCTCGCGCTGCTGGAGAAGGAGACGCTGAACAAGGAGCAGATCGCCGAGATCTTCTCGACGATCGTGAAGCGTCCGGCCCGCCCCGCGTGGACCGGCTCCGCCCGCCGCACCCCGTCGACCCGTCCGCCGGTGCTCTCTCCCAAGGAGCTCCAGCTGACGAACTCGGCGAACGGCACCTCGGCGGCGAGCTCGTCGATCGTGTCGGTGGAGAAGTCGGTGGAGAAGGCCCCGGAGCCCTCCCCCGAGGACCGCGCCGAGTAGTCGTCGGCCCGGACCCCTCCGGAATGGATGCCGCGCCCCCCGGGTTCTAGCCTGGGGGGCGCGGCACTTTCACGTGCGCGCGAGCGCTCAGTGCACCACACAGGAACGAGGAAAAGATGACCGACCCAGTGACCTTGACCGGTGACGAGGGCACGATCGGCGAGTTCGACGTGAAGCGCGCCGAGGCGGCCGTCCGAGAACTCCTGATCGCGGTCGGCGAGGACCCGGACCGCGAGGGCCTCCTGGAGACCCCCGCGCGCGTGGCACGGGCGTACAAGGAGATACTGGCCGGCCTGCGGCAGCAGCCCGAGGACGTCCTGACGACGGTGTTCGACCTGGGGCACGACGAGCTGGTCCTGGTGAAGGACATCGAAATCGTGTCTTTGTGTGAGCACCACCTGCTGCCGTTCCACGGCGTCGCCCACGTCGGCTACATCCCGGCGGAGAGCGGCAAGATCACCGGCCTGTCGAAGCTGGCCCGCCTCGTGGACGTGTTCGCCCGCCGCCCGCAGGTGCAGGAACGTCTCACGACGCAGATAGCCGACTCCCTGATGGAGATCCTGGACGCGCGCGGCGCCATCGTCGTGATCGAGGCCGAGCACATGTGCATGTCGGTCCGCGGCATCCGCAAGCCGGGCGCCAAGACCACCACGTCCGCGGTACGCGGCCAGCTCCGCGCCACGGCCACGCGCGCCGAGGCGATGAGCCTGATCATGGCGCGCTAGCCGGCCATCGGCGTGCGCGCCTGACTACGCGCGCGCCGGGGATTCCGGGGTTTCGTCGTCGTCCTCGGGGAGCTTCAGGACGTGCTCCAGGAAGAGGGCGGCGGCGATGACCGCCGCGCCCGTGAGGACCGAGAAACCGGCGTACCAGGTCTGGTCGCGGCGGGCCGGGACATCGAGGGCGTCGGTGAACAGGAAGACGCCCACACCGCCGTACATGCCCGCCACGAGGGCCGCGACCAGGGCGCTGGCCTGGCCGAAGACCACCGCGCGGGCCGCCATCAGCGGCTCCACGCCCTTGGCTCCCGGACGCCGCTCCCGCTGCGCCCTGAGGCGGCCCCGCAAGGACAGGGCCGTGGCGAAGAGCACCACCGCGATGACGGCCAGCACGATCGGCGCGGCCAGCGGGACGCCCGGCAGGGTCCCGTAGGCGTTCCACAGGCGCGCGCCGGCCCAGGACAGCACGCCGGCGACCACGAAGATGCCCGCCAGGACCGCCGGCCTCAGTTGCTTCACGTGCCCGTTCCCCGTTCCCGCGCCATTCCGTCAGCCGTCCACAGGGTAACGACTACTCGGGGAGGTGGAGTTCCAGGTCGGGGCGGGGGGTGACGCCCGCCAGGCCGACTTCGGCCAGGAGCGCGGAGACCGGGCCGCGGCCGGGGATCGTGGCCTCCGGGTCGATGTCCCGCCACGGGGCCAGTACGAAGGCCCGCTCGTGGGCCCGCGGGTGCGGAAGGGTGAGGACGGGGTCGTCGGAGACCACGTCGGCGTACGTCACGATGTCCACGTCGATCGTGCGGGGGCCCCAGCGCTCGTCGCGGACGCGGTCGAACGCCTCCTCGATGGCGTGGCCGCGCTCCAGCAGGGACGACGGCGGCAGGGTGGTCTTCAGCGCCACGACCGCGTTGAGGTACGAGGGCTGCGAGCCGGGCTCGACGCCCCACGGCTCGGTCTCGTAGACGGGGGACACGGCCTTGACCCGCAGGCCCGGCGTGTCGCCGAGGGCGTCGACGGCGCCCTGGAGGGTCTCCAGGCGGTTGCCGAGGTTCGCGCCGAGCGCGAGCACGGCCCATTTCGGGTTGGAGAGGGTGACGTCCGCCGCGTCGACCGTCTCGACGACGGACGCCGGTACCGGCTGGACGGTGGGGTCGCTCTGTGCGTTCAGTCCGTTGTTCACGCGCGGCTCCGGGTGATCGTGATGGTCACGTCGTCGAAGGGGACGGTGATGGGCGCGTCCGGTTTGTGGACGACGACCTCCACCTGTGCCACGGCGTCGTGCTTGAGGCACTGCTGGGCGATCCGCTCGGCGAGGGTTTCGATCAGGTCGACGGGCTCGCCCTGGACCACGTCGACGACCTCCTCGGCGACGACCCCGTAGTGAACGGTCTTGGCCAGGTCGTCGTCGGCCGCCGCGGGGCGGGTGTCGATGTGCAGCACCAGGTCGACGATGAAGGTCTGGCCTTCCTCGCGTTCCCGGGGGAAGACGCCGTGGTGCCCGCGAGCCTTGAGGCCGCGCAGCGCGACACGATCCACGCGAATCACTCCTGTTTCGTAGGTTCTTCCGGTCCCGGGACTCCCCGGGGCCATGGGCCTACGCCGAGTGCGGTCGGCGTCGTCCACCTTCGAATTTACCTGCGATAAACCTCGAACCCCGCCCGAGGGGTCAGTCGGTGTCCTCTTCGTCCTCATCTTCGGAGTCCGTAAGGACGGGTGAACCGTGGTGGGACCAGAGTCTCCAGCCCTCCGGTGTGCGTCGGAACACATTCGTGGCGACGACCAGCTGGCCGACCAGCGGGCCGAGCTCCCCGCCGTCCTCGGCGGGGCCGCCGCTGAGGATGTTCTCCGTGCACGTGACCAGGGCGGTGTCCGCTATGACCGCCACCTTGGTGTCGGTGAGGAAGAACTGGATGTACTCGGTGTGGGACATGATCAGCGCGTAGGAGCGCAGCACCTCGCCGCGGCCCGAGAGCACCGGCCAGCCCGGGTGCACGCAGGAGATCTCGTCCTCCAGCCAGAGCGCCGACAACGCGTCGAAGTCCCCCCGCTCCATGGCCTCGTAGAAGGCCGTGTTGGCCTCTTCGACGGCTTCGATGTCGGTACGGCTCACCGTGCCCCTTTCCTGTCCTGCCTGTACGGGTGCTGCCGCGGGGCCGCTGCTGCGGGTCGCTGCCGCGGGCCGCTGCCGTGGGTCGATGTCCGGACGGGTGTCCGGATCAAAGAGCCCCTTCCACGGCGCGAGCCACGCGAACCGCGTCGGCGGTGGCCCGTACCTCGTGCACCCGTACGGCCCAGGCGCCCTGGTGGGCGGCGATGGCCGAGACGGCGGCCGTGGCGGCGTCCCGCTCACGGGCCGGCGGCGGGGCGGCGTCGGCGGCCCCGGCCAGGATGCGGCCGAGGAAACGCTTCCGCGAGGCGGCGACCAGCAGCGGGAAGCCGAGCGCGCGCAGGTCGGCGAGGTGGGCGACCAGGGCCAGGTCGTGCTCGGCCTTCTTGGCGAAGCCGAGGCCCGGGTCGACGAGGAGCCGCTCGGGGGCGATTCCGCCGGCGACGACGGCGTCGATACGGGTGCGCAGCTCGGCGGTGACCTCGGCGAGCACGTCCTCGTAGACGGCGAGGCGGTTCATGGTGTCGCTGAAGCCGCGCCAGTGCATGACCACGAACGGCACCTCGGCGGCCGCGACGGCCGGGATCATGCCGGGGTCGGCGAGTCCGCCGCTGACGTCGTTGACCAGGGCCGCGCCGGCGGCGACGGCCCGCGCGGCGACGGACGCGCGCATGGTGTCGACGGAGACGACCACGCCTTCGGAGGCCAGGCCGCGCACCACGGGGACGACCCGGCGCAGCTCTTCCTCCTCGTCGACGCGGGGGGCGCCGGGCCGGGTGGACTCCCCGCCGACGTCGACGAGGTCGGCTCCCTGGACGACGAGGTCGAGACCGCGCTTGACGGCCGCCGTGGTGTCGAACCAGCGGCCGCCGTCGGAGAAGGAGTCGGGGGTGACGTTGACGACGCCCATGACCCCGCAGCGATCCCACTCCGGCAGACCTGTGACCCGGCCCCTGTCGGCGGCCCTGCGGTTCGTGTTCATAGGTCAAGGGTAGAGCTGCCCTGGATATGTCAGGGTCCGTTGCCCCTGCCCTGGCCGGGCGATACGGGAACCCCGATCGTCCCCGGCCCCTGCCCTGGCCGGGCGGTACGGGGGCCGGGGCATCGGCCGTTCCGGCCGCCCGTGGCCCGCTGGGCCGCCGGTGCTCGGGCCGGGCGCTCTGGGTTGGTGCCTTGGCCGGGCATACGGGGCCGGGGCATCGGTTGTTCCGCACTTCGCGGGCCCTGCCGGGGCGCCGGCCTTTTGGGCGGGGCCTCGGGCCGGTGGCCCAGCCTCGACGGGCACCGCGCGGGGCGGCTGCCCTGGATCACCCGTACTTCCAGCCTCGCCGGCGTTTGAGGCGCGGGTCCGGGCGGAGCCCGGTGCCCGGGGGAGCCGGGTTTCGGGGGGGGGGGGGCCCGGCGCCCCCGCGGCCGCCGCCGCCCCCCGCGGGCGGGGGGGGGGGGGGGGGGAGAGGGGGGGGGGCGGCGGGCCCCCCGGGGCCGGCCGGCGCGGGTTCCCTCCCCCCGCGCCCGCTGGGTGGCACCCCCCGGGGCCCCCCCCAACACCCCCCGCCCCAACCGCCGGCGAGGCTGGGTGGGGCCGCCCGGGGCTTCCCGGGGGCCCGGGCCGGGGTTTCCGGGGCCGGCGGATACCGGGGTCCGGGTTCCGCCCCGGCCAGGGGTCAGGCGGCGGCGGGCTCGCGGTCGGGCTGGGGCGGGACCGCGGTGACGTGGCTGTGGGCGCAGGTACGGACCGGCTTGGGGCGGCGGCGGCCGGCGAACAGGCGCGGCAGGGCCAGCGTCACGAAGCCCTCGGCCTGCATCGCGGCGAAGCCGATGCGCGGCAGGTCGCGGGTGGTGCGGAAGACCACGAAGCGGGGCTCCCAGCGGGGCCGGAACTTCGCGTTGAACTTGTACAGGGACTCGATCTGGAACCAGCGGGACAGGAAGACCAGCAGGCTGCGCCACATCCGCAGCACCGGGCCGGCGCCGATCTTCTCGCCGCGGGCGAGGGCCGAGCGGAACATCGCGAAGTTGAGGGAGACCTTCTCGATGCCGAGCGAGGGGGACGCCTCCAGGGAGGCGACGATCAGCAGCTCGTTCATGCCGGGGTCGGCGGCCCGGTCACGGCGCATCAGCTCCAGCGACATGCCGTCCCCACCCCACGGGACGAAGTGCAGGACGGCCTTGAGGTCGCCGAACGGGGAGGTGTCGCCCTCCTCCACGCGGTGCGCGGTGGCGATGAAGCAGTCGCCGTCGCCCGGGTCGCCGACCCGGCCCAGGGCCATCGAGAAGCCGCGCTCGGTGTCGGTGCCGCGCCAGGCCTCGGCGGCGCCGCGCACCTGCTCCAGCTCGGCCTCGGTCAGCTCGCTGACCCGCCGGACCTTGGTGGTGTAGCCGTTGCGCTCGATGCGCTTCACCATTTGGCGGACATTGCGCATGGCCCGGCCGGAGAGGGAGAAGTCTTTGACATCGACAATCGCCTCGTCACCCAGCTCCAGGGCGTCGAGACCGGTCTCGCGGGTCCAGACCTCGCCGCCGGTCTCGCTGCAGCCCATGACGGCCGGCGTCCAGGAGTGGGCCTTGGCCTCCTCCATGAACCGCTCGATGGCGCCGGGCCAGGCCTCGACGTCGCCGATCGGGTCGCCGGAGGCGAGCATCACGCCGGAGACGACGCGGTAGGTGACGGCGGCCTTGCCGCTGGGGGAGAAGACGACGGCCTTGTCGCGGCGGAGCGCGAAGTGGCCGAGCGAGTCGCGGCCGCCGTGCTTGGCGAGCAGCTCGCGCAGCTTGAGCTCGTCGTCGGAGGTGAGCCGGGCGGCCGGGTGCTCGGGTCGGAAGGCCAGGTAGATCGTGGTGAGCGCGGTCAGCATGCCGAGGGCGCCGAGGGAGTAACCGACGGTCCAGGAGATCCGGCCCGCGTAGTCGACGGGCCCCTCGAAGCCGAACAGGCCGTAGACGACGTGGCTGATCTGCTCGTAGACGCCGGGGTCGCCGACGACCCTGCCCGGGTGGGAGTTGACGATGACCAGGCCCAGGCCGATGGAACCGGCGCTCATCAGGACGAAGTTCGCGAGCGCCTTCCAGCGGCTGCGCGGGTCGGGCAGGGCCTTGAACTCACCCTGATGGCGCAGCAGCAGGGCCAGCAGCGCCGCCGCGATGATCACACCGAGGACCGAGTGCCGGTACGTGAACTGCGCCACCGCCCCGGCCGGCAGCAGCACCACGGCGGCCCGCCACGCGCGGCGCTTGCGGCGCTTGAGCCCGTGGGCGAGCAGCAGCAGCAGGACGCCCGCGCTGATCGCGAGGGCCGCGGCGAAGGGGCCGAGGGAGCCGGGCAGCACCTCGGTGACCGCGTGGATCCTGCTGTGACGGAACCGGGGGAACACGCCGGCCGCGACGTCCAGAAGGCCGACGATCGTGACGGCCGTACCTACCAGGCCGGGTACGGTCTCCGGTCGCGGTCCGCGGAAGATTCGCCGGACCCCACTCGGAACCTGTCCCGACTTATCGCCATCTATCCTGCTAGACATCGCTTCCCGTTGCTCCGCGAGAGATCATGTGGCCGAAGGCCGCGACAGCCTCCGGAGTGTGGTGCGTCCACTAGGACGACATCGAGGAGGAGGCGGTTCACTCTTCCGTCGAGAAAAACTCGTCCTGCCATCAGAAAGTCGACTGACTGCTCATGGGTCTCACCAGTAATACGGTTCTGGCGCTGGCCATCATCGCCGGTGTGCTGCTCTTCGCGGCGACGGTCTGGTTCTGGCCGAAGCTCTCCGGCCGCACCTGGGGTGCCTTCACCGGCCGGATCGGCCTCCTGCTGGCGACCCAGCTGGCGCTCTTCTCGGCCGTCGGTCTGGCGGCGAACAAGTCGTTCCTCTTCTACGGCTCCTGGGCCGACCTGTTCGGTCAGGAGACGTCGATCGGCAAGGTCGTCGACCACTCGATGAGCAGCAAGGACATCAAGGTCGTCGACAAGCAGAAGCTGGACGTGCCCGGCGGCGGCAAGCCGCAGGTCGGCGGGCAGATCCTGAAGGTTGCCATAACCGGGCAGAAGTCGAAGATAACGAGCCCCGGGTACGTGTGGCTGCCGCCGGAGTACTTCCAGCCGCAGCACAAGGACAAGAACTTCCCGGCCGCCATCGTGCTGACGGGCTATCCGGGCACCGCCGAGAACCTGATCAAAGGGCTGAACTACCCGATGACGGCCTTCAAGCAGGCCAAGACGGGCAAGATGAAGCCGATGATCCTGGTCATGCTGCGGCCGACGGTCGCGCCGCCGCGTGACACCGAGTGCGTGGACATACCCGATGGCCCGCAGACCGAGACGTTCTTCGGCGAGGACCTGCCGCGCGCCATCACCGAGACCTTCCGGGTCGGCAAGAAGCCCCAGAACATGGGCTTCATCGGCAACTCCACGGGCGGCTACTGCGCCCTGAAGATCGCCGCGCACTACCCGCAGAACTTCGGTGCCGCCGCCGCGCTGTCCGCGTACTACGACGCCCCGAACGACCCGACGACCGGCAATCTGTTCCAGGGGGACGAGAAGCTGAAGAAGCGCGCGAACGTCCTGCACACCATGGAGCACAAGAAGCCGGCCGGTACGTCGTTCCTCGTCACCAGCAGCAAGAAGGGCGAGCCGAACTTCGGCGACACCAAGAAGTTCATCAAGAAGGTGAAGACCCCGGACCGGGTCTCCTCGATCATCCTTCCCAGCGGCGGCCACAACTTCAACACCTGGCGCCGTGAGATCCCGCCGATGCTGGTGTGGATGAGCGGCCGCATCCAGGGCTGAGCCCGGACGGACCACCCCGCGCGGCCGCGGTCTCCGCGGCTACGCCTCGTACGCCTTCTACGCCGTCTACGTCTTCTACGCCTTGTGCAGCCGGGCCCGGCGCAGCGCCCGGTGCACCCCCTCCGGGGTGAGTACGCCGACCAGCGCGCCGGTCTCCGGATCCGTGACCCCGATCCGGCCGGAGTCCCCCTGCAGCAGCAGCGCCAGCGCCTCGCGCAACGTCGCCCCCAACGCCACCGCGGCGGTGGGGGCTTTTCCGTCGGCGGCCTCCAGGTCGGCCGTTCCGACCGGGGTGACCGCGAGCCGCTTGAGCCCCCGGTCCGCGCCGACGAATCCCGCGACGTACTCCGTGGCCGGCGCGGCCAGCACCTCCGCCGGGCGGGCGAACTGCTCGATGGTGCCCGCTCCGTAGACCGCGATCCGGTCGCCGAGCCGGACGGCCTCCTCCAGATCGTGCGTGACCAGCAGGATGGTCTTGCGGACCGTCTTCTGCAGCGTCAGGAACTCGTTCTGCAGGCGTTCGCGCACCACGGGGTCCACCGCGCCGAACGGCTCGTCCATCAGCAGGACCGGCGGGTCCGCCGCGAGCGCGCGGGCCACGCCGACGCGCTGGCGCTGCCCGCCGGACAGCTGTTCCGGGTACCTGCCGCCGTACACCGCCGGGTCCAGCCCGACGAGTTCGAGCAGCTCGCCCGCCCGGGCGCGGGCCTTGGCCTTGGGCGTGCCGGTCAGCAGCGGCACGGTCGCCGTGTTCTCCAGCACCGTCTTGTGGGGGAACAGCCCGACCTGCTGGATGACGTACCCGATCCGGCGGCGCAGTTCGACCGGATCGGCGGCCGCGATGTCCTCGCCGCCGAGCAGGATCCGGCCGGAGGTCGGCTCGATCAGCCGGTTGACCATCTTCATCGTGGTGGTCTTGCCGCAGCCGGAGGGGCCCACGAGCGTGACCAGCTCACCCTCCGCCACCTCGAAGGACAGGTCCTCGACGGCCGTCGTCCCGTCGGCGTAGCGCTTGGTCACATGCTCGAATCGGATCACAGGGGCCATCTTTCCGTTGCTTTGATCATCAAGTGATCTCAGTAATCCCGGTGTTTCCATCGGAATGGTCCGTAACGGTCTCACCAGAGCGCGAGTTGCGCGCCGGTGTCCTGTTGACGGTCTCCCGTTTCCTTCCCGGCCCGGGGGCTGGGGATTGCGCCACCTGCCCGCCCCGGCCCGGCCTTGCGGCGCGGGCGGGTGGTGCGGGTCTTCCGGTCGGCTCCACGGGGCTTCGACTCCGCCTTGGCGGGGTCCAGGTCTCCGGCCACTCCGGTACCTGTGGTGCGGGCCGCGAGGGCGACCAGGTTGTGTCCGGCGTTGGCGTCCCGGTCCAGGACGAGGCCGCAGTTTTCGCACGCGAAGACGCGCATGCTGAGGGGCAGCTTGGCTTTCGCCACACCGCAGCGGGAGCAGGTCTTCGAGGAGGGGTACCAGCGATCGGCGACGACAAGTCGCGTGCCGTGCCGGCGGGCCTTGTAGGCGAGCTGGCGTCGGATCTCACCGAACGCGGCATCCGCGACGCGGCGGGACAGGCGCCGATTGCGGCCCATTCCGGCGACGTTGAGGTCTTCGACGACGATCGTGCCGTACTCGCGGGCGAGGCGGGTCGTCATCTTGTGGAGGGTGTCCTCGCGGAGGTTCGCCACCCGGTGATAGATCTTGTTCCGCGCCTGGCTGGCCTTCTCCCAGCGTTTCGACGCCTGCTGCCCGGTGCGCCGGTCGGGGCCCTGACGGCGGGAGACGACACGGCTGGCGCGGCGCAGCTGCTTCTGCGCGCGGTCGAGGTGGCGTGGGTTGGGTTCCTCACCAAGCACACCGTCGCTGTCGGCGAGGACGGCCAGCGTCTTGATGCCGAGGTCGATGCCGACCACCACGTCCGGGCGGGCAACTCTCACCAGCTGATGCTTCTCCTCAACCTGGAACGACACGAACCAGCGGCCCCGGTCCAGCCGTGCGGTCGCGGACAGGATCCGCATGTCCCCGGCGTCGAAGAGGGCTCTTAGGCGGGAGGCGTCCTCGTGGAGGCGGACCGTGCCGATCCTGGGCAGGGTGACATGGTGTCCGTCAGGCTCAATACGGATCGTGCCGGTGGTGAACCGGCAGGTCAGGCCTGCTTTCCGCTTCGACTTGAAGCGGGGGACGCCCATCTTGCGGCCTTTGCGCTTGCCGCTCTTCGACTTCGCGTAGTTGTCGAACGCCGCCGACGCGTTGGCCAGGCCGGTGTTGTATGCCTCCTTGGAGTTCTCGTCCCACCAGCCGGCGAAACGGGGGTTGGTGCGCTTGTCCTCGTTGAACGCCTTCCGCAGCGAGGGCAGCGACCACGACCGCCACTGGGTGAGCTGGTCCTCGGGGATGCCGTACGACTGCTCGGCCCTGCGCTGCCACCACGCGGCGGTGATGTATGCGACCGCCCAGTTGTACGCGGCACGCGCGGCGCCTCCGTGCGAGTGCAGGTGACGGTTGGCTGTGGCGTTCGGGTCCAGCGCGAGCTTGTGCGCCAGGACGGTGAAGCCGGGCTGCGGCGTGAACTTCTTCATCCGGCCACCTCCGGGCCGGTGGCGACGGCGACGGCCCGGGCGGCACGATTCTTCGCGGAGCTGCGGCCGTACAGGCGTGCGCACATCGAGGTGAGGACCTCGGTGATGTCCCGTACGAGGTCGTCGGCGGTCTCTGCCCGGTCAAGGACGACCAGACGCCGTCCGGAGGCCGAGAAGGCGGCTTCGAGGTGCTCGACGCCGAACCGGGCGAGGCGGTCGCGGTGCTCGACCACGATCGTCCCCACACCCGGGTCGGCGAGCAGGCGGTGCAGCTTGCGGCGGCGCCCGTTCAAGCCGGAGCCAACCTCCGTCACCACCTCAGCGACCGCGAGACCCTGGGCCGTTGCGCCCTGCACGGTCCGGGCGACCTGGCGCTCCAGGTCCGCTTTCTGGTCACCGGACGAGACCCGGCAGTACACCACGACCCGCCCGGCAGCCCGCGGAGCGGGCTCGGTCACGAGCCACGTACCCGACGGCGTCTGGACGACCGGGACCGGCATACGGCCCTCTTTCGCCCAGGTCCACGCGGTCTGGTAGTGCACGCCGTTACGCGCTGCCCACTCGGAAAGCTTCACAACATCAGGATATTCACTGAGAACACCTGATATCCACTGAAAGAAATGGGAACTGTTGTTTACCCACCACCAGGCCCCTTCTGTGAAGGGAACGTTGCCCCCTCCGAAAGGTTCCGGCCATGGAGGGTGGCGCGGGTTAGGGTCGGCCTGGAGCGGGTCTTTCCGCAAAGACGTACGCACGGTGACAGGCACGGTGACAGGGGGGGGTGAGGGCGATGGCCGGGCAGAACTGCCTGGTGGCGAACGACTGGATCTGCTGGGAGTACGTCACCTCCCGCTCCCAGGAGCTCACCGACGCGACGGTCGAACACGTCTGGATCACCGGCGTCTCGGTGCTGATCGGCCTCGCCGTGGCCGTCCCGCTCGCGCTGCTGGCCCGCCGCGGCCGCCACTGGGCGGCCCCCGTGCTGGGCCTCACCACCCTGCTCTACACGATCCCCTCGCTCGCCATGTTCTCCCTGCTCCTGCCGGTTTTCGGCCTGTCGGCGGCGCTGGTGGTGACCGGGCTGGTGCTCTACTCGCTGACCATCCTCGTCCGCAACGTGCTGGCCGGCCTGGAAGCGGTCCCCGAGGACGTACGGGAGGCCGCGCACGGGATGGGATACGGGCCCCGGCGGCTGCTGTGGCAGGTCGAACTGCCGCTGGCCCTGCCCGCGGTGCTCGCCGGGGTCCGGATCGCGACCGTCTCCACGGTCGCGCTGACCACCGTCGGCTCCATCGTCGGCAAGGGCGGCCTGGGAAACCTCATCGCCCCGGCCGTCAACAGCTCCTTCAAGGCCCAGGTGCTCACCGCCTCGGTGCTGTGCGTCCTCCTCGCGCTGGTGGCGGACCTGCTCCTGCTCGGCCTGGAGCGGCTGCTCACACCGTGGACGCGGGCGACCCGGACGAGGCGGGCGACGCGGGCGGCTGCGGGTCCGCTCTCGGCCCCGGCCTCGGCCCTGACGTCGGCGAAGGGGGCCTGAAGCCGTGGGCGTACTGGGCGGGGCCTGGGACTGGCTGGCCGACGGCGCCAACTGGGCGGGGGAGAACGGTGTCTGGCACCGGCTCGCCGAGCACGTCTACGTGAGCGGGGTGGCCCTGGCCATCGCCTGCGCGGTGGCCCTGCCGGTCGGACTGTGGCTCGGGCACCTGGGCAAGGGCGGCGCCCTCGCGGTGAACGTCTCCAACGCCGGCCGGGCGGTCCCCGTCTTCGCGGTGCTGGCGCTGTTCATGGTCTCGCCGCTGCGCGGCGCGGGCAGTGTGCCGACCATCGCCGCGCTGGTGCTGTTCGCCGTACCGCCGCTGCTGACCAACGCGTACGTGGGCGTGCGGGAGGTGGACCGCTCGGTGGTCGAGGCGGCCCGGGGCATGGGCATGTCCGGCGGCCAGCTGTTCCTGCGGGTGGAACTGCCGCTCGCGCGGGGGCTGGTGATGACGGGCCTGCGTTCGGGGGCCGTCCAGGTCATCGCCACGGCCACGATCGCGGCGATGGTCGGCCAGGGCGGCCTGGGCCGGATCATCACCGCCGGTTTCAACACGTACAACACCGCGCAGGTCTTCGCGGGCGCGCTGCTGGTGGCGGTGCTGGCCCTGGTGGTGGAGGGCGCGCTGGTGGCGGCGGACCGCCTGCTGCCGCGACGCCCGGCGGCGGCCCGCCTCTGAATTCGTAACTATTCATAACTATTCGTCCTGTTCGTCGCTTGAATGGAGTAACCATGAGCAAGTCCACGCGCGTCCTCGGCGCGGCACTGGGTGCGGTGGCCCTCGCGGCCTCGCTCACCGCGTGCGGCGGCGACAGCCTGGAGAAGTCCAAGGACGGGGGCGGGTCCTCCGCTTCCTCGGGGTCCTCCTCCGGCGGGGGCAAGGGCAAGCTCGTGATCGGTGCCGCCGGCTTCACCGAGTCCAACGTGCTGGCGGAGCTGTACGCGCAGCTGCTGCGGGACGCCGGCTACAGCACCTCGATCACCACGGTGAACAACCGCGAGCTGTACGAGCCCTCCCTGGAGAAGGGCGAGATCGATGTCGTCCCGGAGTACGCGGCCACCCTCGCGGAGTTCCTCAACGCCAAGGTGAACGGCCCGAAGGCGCCGGAGGAGAAGCCGGTGGCGTCGAGCGACGCGGCGGCGACGGTGGCGGCGCTGGAGAAGCTCGCGGCCCCGCTCGGCCTGAAGGCGCTACCGGCGGGTTCGGCGGTCGACCAGAACGCCTTCGCGGTGACCAAGGAATTCGCCGGGAAGAACAACCTGAAGACACTTTCCGATCTTGGTAAGTCGGGGCTGAAAGTGAAGATCGCGGCGGGCGACGAATGCGCCGTCCGGCCGTTCTGCGCCCCGGGTTTGAAGACAACATACGGAATCGATGTTTCCGGTATTGACCCCAAGGGAGTCGGCACCCCGCAGGCGAAGCAGGCGGTCAAGGACGGCGTGGACCAGCTGGTGCTGACCACGACCACCGACGCCACCCTCGACAGCTTCGGCCTGGTCCTGCTGGAGGACGACAAGAAGCTCCAGAACGCCGACAACGTGCTGCCGGTGGTCAACGCCAAGGACGCGGGCGCCCCGGAGGTCGCGGCCGCGCTCGACAAGCTGACCAAGACGCTCACGACAGCCGATCTGATCGCCCTCAACCGCAAGGTCGACGCGGAACGCGCGAAGCCGGCGGACGTCGCGAAGGCGTTTCTGGAGTCCAAGGGGCTGCTGACCAAGGAGCAGTGATGCGTTTGGTGGAGAAATGAGCGGTAACTGCCTGGGAACAGATTGTCGGGCGGCTACCCCACTCCGGGGCCAGGCCCTGTAAATTTCAGGCCATGCCCCGTGGACGCCACCGCAATCCCGAACCCCTGCACCGGCTGCTCACGCCGACGAGCGTCGCCGGTGTCTCCGTCACCAGTGCCGGCGCGGCCTGGCTGCTGGCGGAACCGCTGCCTCTGCGCCTGCTCGCGGCCCTCGCGGCGGCCGCGGGCGTGGCCGGTGCCGTCGTCATGCGGTCCTGGGACCGCGCGGCCGGCCGCCGGGTGGCGGAGCTGGACCGCGAGCGCGTCAAGGACGAGTGGAAGACCGACGAGCGCATAGCCGAGCTCGAATCCGACCTCGAAGAGGCCCGGGTGCTGCGCGCCAAGCTCGACGCCAAGCTGCGCGCCAAGCGGGTCGAACTGGCGGGGCTGCGCGGGGAACACGCCGCGCTGCTGCGCCGGTACGCGACCGCCGAGACGGAGCGCGCGAGCGCCCTGGAGGGCCGCCGGCTGCTGGCCATCGAGGCCTCCGCGGCCCCGGCCGCCGCCGCTGCCGCGCCCAAGGAACTCCCGCCGGTCACCGAGGAGCGCACCTCGGCCGGCGCGCCGACCGCCGTCGGCTACGCCCGGGCCAGCGCGGCCATGGCGGCGCTGGTCAGCAAGGCGGAGCAGGCGCACGCCCGCGCGGAGCTCCCGGCGCCGCCCGCGAGCCCGGCTGCGGCGAGCCCGGCAGCGGCGGTTCCGGCTGCGGCGACCCCCGCCGCGGCGGTTCCGGCTGCGGCGGTTCCGGCGGCGCTTCCGGCGCGCCGGCCCGCGGCGGCGGTGGCCCCCTACTCGGCCTACTCGGCCCAGCGCCGGACGGCCTCGCGCGTCGAGGGCGGCTTCGACTTCTTCGGTACCAAGACGGCGGCGCAGGCCCGCGCGGTGATCGAGGCCGTCCAGAACGAGGACCTGGCCGACGTGGTGGGCGCGGAGGCCCTCGCCGTCCACAAGGCGGAGTCCGCGCAGCGCCCGGCCGAGCCGAAGTTCAAGCAGGCCACGGCGGAACACCGCGCGGTGGGCCAGGTCATCGACCTGACGGCCCATGACGAGACCGAGCCGATCGACGTGGGCCGGCTCCGCACCGCGATCTCGTAGCGCCCCTTCCGGGGCTCAGGGGTAGGCCAGCACGAGGCCGGTCGCCACGACCTCCAGCAGCACCTGCACGGCCAGCGCGGGCTTGCGTACCGTCTCCGGGGCGGCGATCGCCGCGATCATGAACACCAGCGCGGCGCCGAGCAGCACCCCGAAGGCGGCCCCCGGGAAGGGTGTGCAGCCCCCGTAGGTCAGGCACCGGGAGCCCGTATAAGTGGCCAGGGTCGCGATCTTCGCGAGGACCAGGGCGGGCAGGAGCAGCACGGCGGCGATCACGGGGTACTTGACGGACATGCGGCCATCCTCGCCCGCCACGGGCTCACGGGGATCCGCGCGGGTACTCAGCCGCGCCTGCCCCACGTACTCAACTCATACGGCTACGGCCTCAGGCTGTGTCGTCTCAGAACAGCGGCAACTGCCCGGGAAGCGCGGGCAGGACGAAGCCGTCCAAGGTCGGCGCCGAGGCGCCGAGCATCACCCGGGCCCGTGATCCGGGACAGGAGACCAGGTCGCCGCGCCCCCGGCCGGCGGGAGGGTCGTGGCGGGCGATCCGGCCGGCGGTCACGGCGCAGTCGCGGCCGCAGGAGGGGCAGGCCCGTCTGGGGGAGTGGGACATGCCCCCAGTCTGCCCGGCCGCACCGACAGCGCCCCTCGCCGATGTCGGCTACCTCCCGATGTCGGCTACTTGTCGATGTCGCCGACGACGAAGAACAGCGAGCCCAGGATGGCCACCATGTCCGCCACCAGCTGCCCGGGCAGCAGCACCGCCAGCGCCTGGATGTTGTTGTACGAGGCCGAGCGCAGCTTCAGCCGGTACGGGGTCTTCTCGCCCTTCGAGACCAGGTAGTAGCCGTTGATGCCGAGGGGGTTCTCGGTCCAGGCGTACGTGGCCCCCTCGGGCGCCTTCAGCACCTTGGGCAGGCGCTGGTTGATCGGGCCGGGCGGCAGCTCGGCCATCCGGTCCAGGCAGGCCACGGCCAGGTCGAGGGCGTTGTGCGTCTGGTCCAGCAGGCACTCGAAGCGGGCCAGGCAGTCGCCCTCGGTGCGGGTGACCACCTTGAGTACGTCCTGGAGCTCGCCGTAGGCCAGGTACGGCTCGTCGCGGCGCAGGTCGAAGTCGACGCCGGAGGCGCGGGCGATCGGGCCGGAGACCCCGTACGCGTGCACCGCCTCGGCGGACAGCACGCCCACGCCGCGCGTGCGGCCGCGGAAGATCTCGTTCCCGTGGACCAGCTTGTCGTAGACGTCCATGCGGGTGTTGACGTCGGCGATCGCGGCGCGGGCCCGGCCGAGCCAGCCGGCCGGGAGGTCCTCCTTGAGGCCGCCGACGCGGTTGAACATGTAGTGCATCCGGCCGCCGGAGATCTCCTCCATGACGGCCTGGAGCTCCTCGCGCTCGCGGAACGCGTGGAAGATCGGCGTGATTCCGCCCAGCTCCAGGGGGTACGAACCGAGGAACATCAGGTGGTTCAGCACCCGGTTCAGCTCGGCGAGCAGGGTCCGCATCCACACGGCCCGCTCGGGGACCTCCATGCCGAGCATCCGCTCGACCGCCATGACCACGCCGAGTTCGTTGGAGAACGCGGACAGCCAGTCGTGGCGGTTCGCCAGCATCACGATCTGGCGGTAGTCGCGGGCCTCGAAGAGCTTCTCGGCCCCGCGGTGCATGTAGCCCACCACCGGCTCGGCGCTGGCGATCCGCTCGCCGTCCAGGACGAGCCGCAGGCGCAGCACGCCGTGCGTGGAAGGGTGCTGGGGGCCGATGTTGAGCACCATGTCGGTGCTCTCCGCCGCTCCGCCGATGCCGACCGTCTTCTCCGTCATGTGGGCATTGTCTCAGCCCTAGGGTGGGGGGATGGAAACGGGGACGAACGGTGAGACGGACCGGGCGGGGTGGGTGGGTCTGCCGGGCGGGCTGCTCACGCTGCGGCGGCTGCTGCTGGTGATCTGGATGACGCTGTTCACGGTGGTGACCGGCCTCGTGCTGGGTCTGACGGCCGGCCCCGGGTGGGCGGCCCTCGGGGCGTTCTGGCTGGTGGTCCTGGCCTGGGGCTGGGTGCTGCTCGGCCGGAACTGGAGGTCCTGGCGGTACGCCGAGCGCGCCGACGACCTGCTGATCAGCCGGGGTGTGCTGTGGCGGGAGCAGACCGTGGTCCCGTACGGGCGGATGCAGCTGGTCGAGGTGACCTCGGGGCCGCTGGAGCGGCGGTTCGGGCTGGCCTCCGTACAGCTGCACACGGCGGCCGCGGCCACGGACGCGAGGATTCCGGGGCTGGTGCCGGCCGAGGCGGAGCGGCTGCGCGACCGGCTGACGGAGCTCGGCGAGGCAAGGTCGGCGGGGCTGTGAGCGGCGACGGGGCCGACGGGGCTGTGCGTACCGGTGCCGGCCCGGGGGCGGCGGCGGCCGAGCGACGGTTGCACGTCCTCACCCCGCTGCGCCGGGCGTGGGTGCCGATCGCCGCGACCGTCGGCGTCGTCGCCCAGCAGGGCGAGAGGGTCGCGCGATGGGTGGGAGGGCTGCCCGGTGGCCTGCGGGCGCTGACCGTGGCCGGCCTGGTCGTCGTGTTCGGCCTGTACGGGTTCCTGAGCTGGTGGTTCACGCACTACTCCGTGACCGACACCGAGCTGCGCATCCGCACCGGGCTGCTGTTCCGCCGCACCGCGCACATCCGGCTAGACCGGATCCAGGCGGTGGACGTGACCCGGCCGCTGCTGGCCCGGCTGGCCGGGGTCGCCAAACTGCGGCTCGACGTGATCGGCACGGAGGCCAAGGACGAGCTGGCCTTCCTCGACGAGCGGGAGGCCGTGGCGCTGCGCGCCGAGCTGCTGGCCCGGGCGGCGGGCTTCGCCCCGGCGCAGGCGGTCGCGGTCGGCGAGGCCCCGGAGCGGGAGCTGCTCCGCGTCGGCCCCCGGGACCTGGCGATGTCGCTGGTGCTCACCCTCGGCGCGTGGGCCGCGCTGGCCGCCGGGCTGATCGTCCCGGTCGCGGTGTGGTGGTTCAGCGAAAACCTCTGGGCGACGATCGCCACCCTGCTGCCCTTCGTGGGCGGGGTCTGGACCGGCACGGCCGGCCGGTTCCTCACCGAGTACGACTGGACCGTCGCCGATTCCCCGGACGGGCTCCGGCTGGACCACGGGCTGCTGGACCGGGCGCACGAGACGGTGCCGCCGGGGCGCGTGCAGAGCGTGAAGCTCGTGGAGCCGCTGCTGTGGCGGCGCCGCGGCTGGGTGCGGGTGGAGCTCGCGGTGGCGGGCTCGAAGAACGGGGTCCTGGTCCCGGTGGCCCCGCGCGCGGCGGCCGGGGCCGTGATCGCCCGGGTGCTGCCGGGGGTGGACCTGACAGCGCTGGACTTCAGCCCCTCGCCCCGGGCCGGATCGCGCTGGGTGGTCCCGGTGTGGTGGAAGGGCTACGCCCTGGCCGTCTCGGAGGACGTGTTCGCCGCCCGGCACGGCCGCCTGTGCCGGCGTACGGAGATCGTCCCGCACGCAAAAATGCAGAGCGTCCGCCTCACCCAGGGCCCCTGGGAACGGGCGCGCGGGGTGGCCGACGTATGCGTGGACACCGGCGCGAACGGCACGGTCACGGCCCGCCTCAGGCCGGCCGCCGAGGCCGCCGAACTGCTGCACGCCCAGGCGGCCCGATCCCGCACATCCCGAGCCTCGGCCCGCCCGGACCGCTGGATGACCTGAGGCCGCCCGGCACTTCGACTACTTCTACTACTTCGACGTCCCGTCCCAACTCGTGGACGAGGACGCCGTCTTGGCTCGGGGGGCGATTTTCGGTGGCCGTACGGCCGGTCCCGGTCGGCCCGTCGAAGCGCCCGGGGCTGCACTACCCGCTGGGCGACGGTACGGACCCCGGCACCTGGGAGGTCCTGGACACCCTCCTGACCCACCTGCGCCACTCGGCCCGGCCGGAATCGTAGGCCCCGGGGCTACGCTCGAACGTACGGGATCGAGGCGATGGCCGAGCAGGACACCGTGACCTACCAGGCACCGTGACCGAGGAGGCACCGTGACCGAGCGCAAACCGCCCGGCGTCAGCGTGGAGTCCTGGGTGGACCGGCAGATCAGGGAGGCCTACGAGCACGGCGCCTTCGATAACCTGCCGGGCTGGGGAAAGCCGCTGGCCTCGCTCGACGCCCCGTACGAAGAGATGTGGTGGATCAAGGAGAAGATGCGCCGCGAGGGGTTCGCGGTGCTGCCGCCCACGCTCGCGCTGCGCAAGGAGGCCGAGGACGCGCTGGAGGCGGCCCGCACGGCACGCTCCGAGCGCGCGGCGCGCGACATCCTCTTCGCGATCAACGAGAAGATCCGGGCGGCACTGCGCATGCCGCCGCCCGGACCGCTTCTGGGCCTCGTCGAGTTCGACGTCGAGGGCGTGCTGGCGACGTGGCGCGAGACCCGCGAAAACTGCTTAGCCGTCGCCTAGCTGGCTCAGCCGGCTCCGCCGCCCGCGCGGACCAGGCCCGTCTCGTAGGCCAGGACCACGACCTGGACGCGGTCGCGCAGGGCCAGCTTCGTCAGGATGCGGCCCACGTGGGTCTTCACGGTGGCCTCCGACAGGACCAGCCGGGCCGCGATCTCGCCGTTCGAGAGGCCCTGGGCGACGAGCAGCATGACCTCGCGCTCGCGCTCCGTCAGCCGCTCGATCTCCTTGTTACGAGGCTCCGCCGTGGTCGTCGGCAGCATCGGGGCGAACCGGTCCAGCAGCCGCCGGGTCGTGGAGGGGGCGACCACCGCGTCGCCGCTGTGCACCGAGCGGATCGCGGCCAGCAGCTCGGCCGGCGGGACGTCCTTCAGCATGAAGCCGCTCGCGCCGGCCTTCAGGCCCGAGAAGGCGTACTCGTCCAGGTCGAAGGTGGTCAGGATGATTACCTTCGGGTGCTCCTCCGGCTCACAGATGCGCCGGGTCGCCTCGACCCCGTCCAGCCTGGGCATGCGGACGTCCATCAGCACCACGTCCACCTTCGTGGCCCGCAGCACCTCCAGTGCCTCCAGGCCGTCGCCGGCCTCGGCGACGACCTCCATGTCCGGCTGGGCGGCGAGCACCATCCGGAAACCGGTGCGCAGCAGCACCTGGTCGTCGACGAGCATGACTCTTACGGAATTTGCCGGGGCGGGCGTCGCATCAAAGGCAGTCATGCGGCCAGAGTACGCAGACGAGAGCCCCGCCCGGCTGTGACGCCCTCCGTCGCGGGACGGGGCAGGGTGCCGCCCGTGCAGCGGATCTCGCTACGACAGGGGGACGACTCCCGTCGTAGGCTGAATTTCGCACGCGAGGGACAGGAGGCTGAGGTGGCCGAGACGGCGTTGGCCGAGGTGATGGCCGAGCTGGCCGAGCTCGAGGACCCGAAGACGCGCGCGGTGAACGAGAGACACGGTGACGATCACGGTGTGAACCTCAGCAAGCTGCGCGCGCTCGCGAAGCGGCTGAAGACGCAGCAGGAGCTCGCGTGCCGGCTCTGGGATACGGATGACACCGCGGCGAGACTGCTGGCGGTCCTGATCTGCCGCCCGAAGGCGTTCGAGCGTGACGAGTTGGACGCCATGGTGCGCGAGGCGCGCACACCCAAGGTGCACGACTGGCTCGTGAACTACGTGGTGAAGAAGAACCCGCACTCCGAAGAACTGCGCCTGGCCTGGTCCGCCGACCCGGATCCAGTGGTCGCGAGTGCCGGCTGGGCGCTGACCACCGAACGCGTGGCGAAGAAGCCCGAGGGCCTCGACCTCACAGGACTGCTACACGTCATCGAGGCGGAGATGAAAGACGCCCCGGACCGCCTGCAGTGGGCGATGAACCACTGCCTGGCTCAGATCGGGATCGAGCACGCCGAGCACCGCACCCGTGCGATCGACATCGGTGAGCGCCTGGAGGTGCTCAAGGACTACCCGACTTCCCCGGGTTGCACGTCTCCGTTCGCGCCCATCTGGATCTCCGAGATGGTGCGACGACAGCACGCTAAGACGGTGGCTTGACCGGTGCGCGGGGCGGCGGTTGCCGCCGCTGCGATGACCCGGCGGTGCCCGTCACGGGCGGGGAGTCTCGAAGTTCCACATGACGAGTACGCAGCGCAGGCACTCGCAGGGCGGGAACGCGTCTCCGAAGGTCGCGCCCCAGCGGGCGCACGGGCTCACCCGACCGGAAGACCCGTACCGGGCCTGCCGAGCAACGTGCGGTCGCTGTCGTCTCGGCGAAGGGGTGGCGGCGCATGCCGTAGCCGATGTACCGAAGTACCGCTCTCGTGCTCACGCCGTACCCCAGCAGTGCGGGTGGTTACGCAGCTCCGCGTTCTGCACGGCGATGGAGCACGGGTCACCGGCTACGGTGCGATGCTCCTCCACCTGGGAGGACGTATCTCCCCTTGTTGTGACGACAGTTGAGACGTCCAGCAGTAGGGTTCAGAAGAGCGTGGAACGCTGGATCGCTGACGAGGAGCGCACGCCGCACGCGCAAAACCGGCTCGACACGTGCCGGGTGCGGTTCCTGCTCGGAGACCCCGAGGGTGAGATCACCCGCCAGCGCGAGGACGTCGAAGCGGCGGCGCTCACCGTCTCCACGCGCATCAGGATCACCCTGGAGAACCTGGACCGCCTCGGGCCGCTGGAAGGGCTTGAGGCGAGATTCAGCGAGGCCTCCGACGCCGCGAACCACGTGGGGCTGAGTGTCTTCCAGTTCGATCACGACGCGCTCGTCACGCCCCACTTGGCCCGCGTGATCGGACATGACTCCCCGATGCTCCACCTCCGCCGCCAGGGTGACGGGGGGATGTTCGACAGGTTCAAGGATCACGCGGAAGAGCTGTGGGAGCGAGGGGTACTGGTCTCATAGGGGCGTGCCCGAGTGTGTACGTCCTCACTCGGTGGTCAGCTCTTCTTGAGCGGGAGTAGCGCGCTGATCCGGAAGCCGCCGCCCGGGCGGGGGCCCGCGTCCAGGGTTCCGCCGACCATGCCGATGCGTTCCCGCATGCCGATCAGGCCGTGCCCGGCGCCGTCGGCGCCGCCGTCCTCGTACAGTTCGTGCGGCGAGCCGCGGCCGTCGTCCTCGATCAGCAGGCCGAGGCCGTCGTCGAAGTAGACCAGCCGCACGCTCGCCTTCGCCTCGGGGCCCCCGTGCTTGCGCGTGTTCGTCAGGGCTTCCTGGACGATCCGGTACGCCGTCAGCTCCACGCCGCTGGGCAGCCGCCGTGGCGCGCCCTCGACCTCGAAGTCCACGTCGAGCCCGGCCGCCCGGACCTGTTCGACCAGGACCTCGATCTGCTCGACGTCGGGCTGCGGCACGTAGTCCTCGGACTCCTGCGGCTCGCCCGTGCGCAGGACGCCCAGCAGTCGCCGCATCTCGGCCAGCGCCTGGCGCCCGGTGCCGGAGATGGTCTGGAGGGCCTCCTTGGCCTGTTCGGGGGCGGCGTCCATGACGTACGCGGCGCCGTCGGCCTGGACCACCATCACCGAGACGTTGTGCGCGACGACGTCGTGCAGCTCGCGGGCGATGCGGGCGCGCTCGGCGGCCACGGCCACCTTGGCCTGGGCCTCGCGCTCCTTCTCCAGGCGCTGGTTCCGCTCGACGAGCTGGGCGTAGTAGGCCCGGCGCGTGCGCAGCGAGTCGCCCATCACCCAGGCGAGGACGAAGGGGACGATGGCGAACAGGGTGAAGAGGATGTCGTTCGTGGGGGTTCCCTTGTCCATGCGGAAGCGCAGGGCGTAGAGGGGGGCGGCGGTGAAGCCGACGCAGAGCGCCGTACGGGAGAGGCGGCGCGAGACCTCGGCCGAGGCGGCGACCGTGTACAGGATGATCAGCATCCCGAAGTCGGCGTTGTGCACCTCGATGCCGACCAGCAGCTGATAGACGCCGGTCGCGACCGCCAGCCAGAACATCTGCCGTGTCCATCTGCGGCGCAGGGCCACGACCACGCCCAGGGCGAGCACCGAGACGACGGCGGCCAGCCGGATGGCGGTGCTGTTGAAGCTGTCGTCCGCGACCTGCAGCAGTCCGATCCCGCACAGGAGGACAGCCCAGAAGCTGTCGACGCCCGTCGGGTGTCTGCGGAGGAAGTCGTAGAGGCGCTGCACGTAACCCAGAGTAGGCAACGACGATAGGTGCTGGAGTCAACCACAGGTCCGAACCTGTCACCGGGGAAAGTACTCCCCAAGGTGGAGGCAGCATAGCCTTGGGGCGATGAGCACTCAGGGTGAAGCCATGGTTCCCGTCCGCTGGCGGACGGCGATGGAGGCCGCGCTGTACGGCCCCGGCGGCTTCTACGTGCGCCCCGGCGGGCCGGGTCCCGCCGGCCACTTCCGTACGTCCGTGCACGCCTCGTCGCTGTACGCGGGGGCCGTGGCCCGGCTGCTGCGGTGGGTGGACGCGGAACTCGGCCGTCCGGACGCGCTGGACCTGGTGGACGTCGGGGCCGGACGGGGCGAGCTGCTGGCCGGGGTGCTGGCCGCGCTGGAGCCGGAGACGGCGGCCCGGGTGCGCCCGTACGCCGTGGAGCGCGCGGCGGCGCCGGAGGGGCTGGAGGGGCTGGATCCGCGGATCCGCTGGGTTGCCGCACCGCCCGAACGGACGACGGGGCTGCTGTTCGCGAACGAGTGGCTCGACAACGTACCGCTGGACATCGCCGAGGACGGGCATTACGTCCTGGTCGCGCCCGACGGTACGGAGAGCCGGGGCGGGCCCGTGGAAGGCGAGGACCTGGCCTGGCTGGAGCGGTGGTGGCCGGGCGCGGGCCGCGCCGAGATCGGCCGGCCCCGTGACGAGGCCTGGGCGGCGGCGGTGGCGACCCTGGACCGGGGTCTGGCCGTGGCCGTCGACTACGCCCACACCCGGGACACCCGGCCCCCGTTCGGCACGCTCACCGGTTTCCGCGCGGGCCGGGAGGTCCCGGCGGTCCCGGACGGCGGCTGCGATGTCACCGCCCATGTGGCACTGGACGCCTGCGCGGGACCGGGCGCGGCCCTGCTGACCCAGCGCGAGGCGCTCACCGCCCTCGGCGTCAGCGGGGGCCGGCCCCCGCTGGCCCTCGCCTCGGCCGACCCGGCGGCGTACGTGCGCGCCCTGGCCGGCGCGGGCGAGGCGGCCGAACTCACCGCGCGCGGCGGGCTCGGGGACTTCGGCTGGCTGGTGCAGCCGGTGGGGATCCCGGCCTGGCGGCCGGGCGGCTAGGGGCAGCCGCTGCCGGACGGAGTCCGGCACAGCGGTCCGAAGCCGGGGAGGCCCGTCAGGGCCGAGCCGTGCGAGGGGCGCGTCAAGGATCAAAGCCGCTTCGCGCTGCGCAGCGTCGTCGCGTAGTAGCCGTTGCCGTCGAGCCGCGAGGTGCCGCCCTTGTCGCCGATGGTGGGGCCGTTGGCCTCTTCCCGGCTGGAGATGAAGATCTTGTGGCCGTCGGTGTCGGTGCCGAGGTAGATGCCGGTGTGGTCGAGGCGGTCGTTGGTGCGCGCGTCGAGCTTGAAGAACAGCAGGTCGCCCGGCTGGATCACGTCGATTGCGGTGGGCCGGTCCTCCGGGCCGATCCCCTTGAGCGGGAGGACGTCCGCGCCCAGGGCGGAGCGGGCCATCCCGTTCGCGGTGCGCGGCAGGCCGGCGCCCGGCTTGTCGTCGGGCATGAGGGGGTAGCGGGCCCGGTATCCGAAGACGGTGCGGATGAAACCGGAGCAGTCCATGGAGCGGTAGCGGGCGGTCTGGGCCTGCTTCTTGGTGCCGTTGCGGAAGGTGTACGGGGTGCCGAGGTAGTCGTAGAAGTCCGACTGTTCGAGGCGCAGGTCGTTGCCCTCGGAGCCGTTGGGGTTGATCGGGCCGAAGGAGGCGTCGCCCGCGTACGCGACGCCCTGCGCGTCCTTCTTCACCGGGGCCTGGTCTCCGTACTGGAACGCCATCGCGAAGACGTCGTCCTCCTGGCTCCCGAAGTACTTCTTGAACCACTCCTTGAACCACTTCTCGTTCTCCGCGCCTTGCTTCCAGGGTTCGGGCATGAGGCGGACCCAGTTCTCGGTCACGACGCGGGTCTTGGTGTTGGCGGGCTCGGTGAAGGTGCGGCTCGGTCCGGTGAGGGTGGCCGTCCGGGCGCCGTCGGTGAAGGTGGCCAGCACCTGGCCGTGGCCGTCGCGCATCACCGAGCGGTCGGGGCCCTTGAGGCGTTCCCACTGCTGGGCGTCCGCCTCGCCCGCCTTGAGGCCCGCCGCGATGTTCTTGTCGTCGACCACCTGGACGGCGGGCGCCTTGGCCTGCTCCTCGACGCGCAGCGCGTACGTGAGGTAGCCGCTCGCGGCCAGCAGCGTGACCACGGTGACGGCGTGCAGCGCGGGGCGGATGCGGCTCTTCGGCTTGGCGGTCATGCGGGGTGCTCCGGGCGGTTGGAGGGGGGCGGGGTGGGGCGGGGCGGGTAGGGACGGGACGGGCTCAGGCGGCCGGCATGGCGCCGAGCAGGATGCCGGCGGTCAGCACGACGTAGGTCATGAGCGTGGCGCTGCCGGTGGCGAGCAGGGTGGCGCCCTTGGGCTGGCGGACCAGCTGGTACGCGATCAGGCCGGGCACGATGAAGCCGAGGGTCTGGTTGGCGTAGAGGAGCGGGAACTCCATCTGGAGCACGATCACCACGGTGGCCTGGAGCAGGACGCCGAGCAGCACGACGGCCGCGAACAGCCGCTTGCCGTAGAGGATCACGAAGCGCTGGACGACCAGCGTCAGCACGTACGTCATCACGGTCACGCCGACGACGAGGGCGGCGCGCTGGAGGTCCTCCAGCAGGGTCAGCGCCAGCCAGCCGGGGGTGATCATTCCGCCGGGGGAGAGGTTGGTCGTGAGGTAGCAGACGAGCGAGAACAGCAGGCCCAGCGCGATGCCGATCGCGGCGATCTCGGGGGTGAGGACGGCGGGGATCAACGGGGTTCTCCTGGGTTCTGCCGGTGCCCCTGCCGGGGGAACGGGTGGACCTGCGGCGGCTGCGGCTGCGGTTGCGGTTGCGGCTGCGGCCAGGCCGGTACGGGAGTGGCGGCGGCGATCCCGAGGGGATCCACCGGGCCCGCCGGCCGATCGCCTGCGCGGCCCTGCGGTACGACCCCGTTGGGGACACCCGGGTAGGGGGCACCCGCGTGAGGCGCACCTCCGTCCGGGACACCCGGGTACGGGGCGGGGGTCTGGGGTGCGGCCCCGTGTGGGGTGCCTGCGTAGGGGGCGCCCGCGTGAGGCGCACCTCGGTCCGGGACACCCGGGTATGGGGCGGGGGTCTGGGGTGCGGCCCCGTGTGGGGCGCCTGCGTAGGGGGCGCCCGTGTACCCGGCGCCCACGTACCGGTCCGCCGCATAGGGATCTCCGGCGTACGGATCCCCGGGGTAGGGGTCCCCGGCGTACGGATCCCTGGGGTAGGGGTCCGCGCCGTAGCGGTCCCCGGCGTACGGGTCCGCGCCGTAGCGGTCCCCGGCGTACGGGTCCGCGCCGTAGCGGTCCGCGGCGTGCGGGTCGGCCGCGTGCGGGTCCGCCGCGTACGGGGCCAGGGGGCGGGTGGACATCGGGGGCGTCGGGGGCGGGGTGGTGTCGGGTGTCGGGGCCGACTCGTCCGGTGGGAGGTCCGCGAGGTGGTCCAGGAGGACCTCGCCCTGGCCGTGGATGTTGCCGATCGCCACGAGCGAGGAGCTGGCCCCGAGGTGGCCGAGCAGCTCGTGCAGGAACTCCTCGCCGTCGCGGTGGTCGCCGCCCAGGTCCACGGCGCGGTCGCGCCACTCGGCCGGGATCGCGTCGATGGCGCTGCGGGCCGGATGCCCGATCACGAACACCTTGTCGGGCCGCAGTTCCGGGATGATCGCGCCCATCTGCCCGTTGCGCTCGACCCGGTCGGGCCGACAGTTGATCACCACGTTCAGCGGGCGGTCCACCGCCCCGAGGTCCAGCAGCTGGTTGATGTTCATCAGCGTCGACTCGGGGTCGTTCGCCGCGAACACGTTGGCGAAGCGCAGCCGCTTCCCGCCGGGGGCCAGGTACCGCTCGACCGACAGCACGCCCGGGTCCGGCGGGGCGTCGTACATGCCCTGGAGGGCGGTGGCCCGGTCGATGCCGAGGAGTTCGGCGACGGTGAGCGCGATGGCCACGTTCTCCTTGAAGGTGAACCAGCTGAACCCGCGCAGCTCCTCGTCGCTGACCGTGTCGGGGTCCGCGTACAGGAGTTGGCAGTCCCGGGCGTCGGCCTCCTCCTGGAGGACGGCGAAACGCTCCTTCTCGGCGGTGACGCAGATCCCGCCGTACGGCATCGAGCGCGAAAGGGACCGCGCGATGTCGTCCAGCGTCGGGCCCATCTCGGCGACGTGGTCCTCACGGACGTTGCACAGCACGCCGATCGTCGACTGGATCAGCTTGGACTGGTTGATCTCCTGGAGTGCCGGCATGACCGCCATGCACTCCATGACCAGCGCGTCCGGCCGGTAGGCGGCGGCGCGCCGCACGATGCCGATCTGCTCGACGACGTTGGCGATCCCGAACTTGCGGTAGACGGGTTCCTCGGTGGCGTCGGGGTGGATGAACCGGGCCGCCGTGCCCGTGGTCTTCGCGACCGTGGTCAGCCCGCCGCCGCGCAGCGCGCCCGCGCACAGCCGGGTGATCGAGCTCTTTCCGCGGATGCCGTTGACCAGCACCCGGTTCGGTATCTGGTCGAGGCTGGCGAAGTGCCGGCGCTGCTCGACGATGCCGGCAACCAGCATGATCGCGCAGCAGACGAGCAGCACGCAGTAGAGGAAGAGCACGGGGATCAGTTCCTTCCGGCTGGGGCGGCGGACGACTGCCCGCCCGCCTCGGCCTGCTTACTGCGCTGCTGCTGTTGCTGCTGGAGCTGCTGCCGGATGATTTCCAGGCTCCGCGTCACGGCGCCCACCTCGTCGTGGTGGCGCGGGTAGAGCACCGTGCGCCGGTCGCCGTCGGCGAGCGCCTCGGCGCGCCGGGCGAGTTCGCGGAGCGGGCCGACCACGATGATCACGAGCCAGCCCAGGCTGGCCGCGCCGACCGCGAGGCCGAGCAGGCCGGCGAGGACGGTGCGGTTCTGCAGGCTGTACTCGTGGATGGCCAGGCCCTTGGCGGACTGCCAGCTGACCACGGTCCAGTCCAAGGGCTTGGCGGCGCCGCCGCCGACGAACGGGGCCGCGGCCGCGATGACGTGGTCGCCGCCGCTGCGGTAGAGGATGCTGCCGGGCCGGGGGGACATGCCGACCTTGAGGGCGGAGCCCTCGACGAGGGCGTCGAGCCGCTCGTCGTCGAGCTTCTCGAACGCCCGGTAGCCGCTGTTGGAGGCGATGACCCGGTGCTTGGAGTCCACCACCCGGATCTCGCCGAGACCCGGCCGCTTGAGCAGGGAGTTGAGGAAGTCGATGCGGAACTCGCCGACGATCGCCGTGCCGTCCCGGTCGGGTATCTGGGCCGTCGCGATGACGACCGGCTCCTTGGCGCCGTCGTGAAGGGCGATCGGTTCTTCGCGGGGGCCCTTGCCGTCGGCGGCCTGCGGGTCGTCGCCCGCCCGGGCGAGGATCTTGCCGTTGGCGTCGAGCACGTAGAGGGACTGGTAGCGCAGGTGTTCGTGGAGGGTGCGCTCCAGGACGGTGCGCATGTGCGGCGCGCCGGTGTCCTCGCCCATCAGCGAGGCCACGGAGAGCAGGTCGGCGTGGCCCTCGTTGAGCGCGCGCCGGATCCGGTCGTTGAGGGTGTCGGTGCGCTCCCGCTGGTCGTTGACCAGCTGCTGGGGGACGACGACCTCGTCCCCGGCCCGGTTGACGAGCAGCCCCAGGGGGACGCACCAGGCCAGCAGCAGCACCCCGCACAGGGCGACGAGCGTACGGGCGCCCGTACGCCGGAGTCGTCCGCCGCGGCGGCGCGGGGCGGCGGCGGCCTCGTCGCCCGATTCGTCGAGCAGCTGGCGGCGCAGCCGCTCCAGCGCGGTCCCGATCCGGGCGGCCTCGCCGCCCCGGGGGACGGTGACGCGCCGGGTCAGGTCGCCGCGGGTGAGCCGGCGGCTCTCCAGGAACAGGGCGATCAGCGGGCGCTGCACGGTGCCGATCAGCAGCGCGATGACCAGGGCGCCGACCAGCAGCAGGGCGCCGGCCAGGACCAGCCCGGCGAAGGCGTCCGAGGTGCGCTCGGCGCTCTCCGCGACGTTGACCATGGCGACGACGGTCAGTTCCAGGCTGGTGGCGCCGGTTCCGACGCCCGGTTCCGGGCCGGCCAGGCGTGCGTAGCCGGCGGCGGCGCGTTCGCCTGCCCACTCGCCGCCCATCAGGCTGCCGCTGACTCCGAGGAAGCCGCCGGAGCCGGGCTCCTTCGTGCTCAGGGGGTGCGCCTCGGCCCGCTCGGCGGCGGTTTTGGCGAAGGAGGCCAGCTGCTTGGTGTCGCGTTTGACGTCGGCGCGCTGGAGGTCGGTGAGCACCATCTCGGGCTCGGGGATGCCGTCGTTGCTGAGCACGGAGCCGTCGGGCCCGACGACGGCGATGGCCCGGAAGTTGCCGAGGCTGATGCCGGGGAAGCGCAGGCTGCTGGAGGCGACGAGCAGCTGCTGGGGCTGGCCCTGCCAGGACAGCAGGGAGAGCGTCAGCAGACGGGTCTCGCCATTGGCCAGCTTGACCATCCGGGGGGCCAGGCCGCCTTCGCCGGAGAGCTTGGCGCGGTCGATGGCGGTCAGCGGGAGGTTCTCGCCGCGGGCGGCGAGCAGCCGGCCGGAGCTGATCTCGACGACGGCGGTGCCGCGCCACTTCTGGTAGACGCTGCCGATCCGGTCGAGGACGGCGTCCGGGGCCACCGGCTTCCCGGTGGAGAACAGGGCCGCGGACCGGTTGAGGTCGGTGACGCTCTCGTCGAGGGAGGCGCGCAGTGCGATCGCGCCGTCCTCGGCGAAGTGCTGCTGCGAGGTGAGCACGGCCGCGGGCAGTCTGTCCTCGCGGACGCTGCCCAGGCTCAGGGCCGTGAACCCGGCGAGGGCGAGCAGCAGCACCGACAGCACGGTGATCGGCGGCCTGATGCCACCGAGCAGCGACATGTCGGCCCTGCGGCGGGCCTTGCGCCGCCGCGTCTTGCGCGATGCGGCCACAGCGGGGGCTCCTCTCCTGGACGCGGGAATCGGGGATGCGTAGCGGCGATGCGGTGACGTGTGCGGTGCGGTGCGCGGTGCGGCGTGGTGCGATGCGGTGTGCCCGGCGCGGCGTCAGTCGGGCAGGTCCTGCAAGGGCCGCAGCCCGTCCTTGGCGGCGCCGCGGTTGAGCATGGTGCCCTGGGTGCGCTCGAAGGCCAGCCGGTAGCGGGCCTTCTGCTCGGGCAGCAGGTTCTTGTCGTCGCGCAGGGCCTCGGCCACGTTGACCAGGCGGTGGTCGCGCACCGGCTTGGCGTCGCCCCCGGCGGGCGCGTCCGCCCCCGGGGTGCTCTCGGGGTCCGGCGGGATGTCGGTGAAGGTCGGCACGAACCGGGCCCGCACCTCCCACGCGCCGTTCTTCTCCGTGAAGTCGAACCAGCCGATGGCGCCCTCCTCGGTCAGACCGGTGGGCACGTCGTGGCGGGCGAGCTGGTTGCCCAGCCCGTAGGCCACCCAGGTGCCCCCGACCTTCTCCATCGGCTGCACGACGTGCGCGTGGTGGCCGATGACCAGGTCGATCCCGGTCTCCTTGGCGATCCGGCGGGCCAGCTGCAACTGCGGGTTGCTCGGGTTGGGCTGGTGCTCACGGCCCCAGTGGATGGAGAGGATCACCACCTCGGCGCCGGCCGCGCGGGCCTTCTTCTCGGCGGCGGCGATGTCCTTGAAGCCGATGAGGTTGGCCATCCAGGGCTTGTCCTGGGGGACCTCGCGCCCGTTGAAGCCGAAGGCGAAGGAGATCTGGGCGACCTTCACGCCCTTGACGTCCAGGATCAGCGGCTTGTCGGCCTCGGCCTGGTCGCGGGCGGAGCCGGTGTGCTTGAGGCCTTCCCGGTCCAGGGTGTCCAGGGTGTTGCGGACGCCGTCCTCGCCGTGGTCGAGGGTGTGGTTGGAGGCCGTCGAGCAGGTGTCGTAGCCGACGTTCTTGATCGTCTTGGCTATCTGCGGCGGCACGAGGAAATCGGGGTACGTCTGGAAGGGGCCGTTCGGCCGGCCGAGTACGGGCTCCATGTGGCAGATCCCGAGGTCCGCCTTGCTGATGACCGGCTTGACCCCGGCCAGGATCCGGTCGAAGTCGTAGCCCTTGTGCCCGGCCGCCTTGGCGTCCCGGGCGGCCTGGTCGGTCAGCTGGGGGTGGATCAGGATGTCGCCGGCGGCGGCGACGCTGAACGAACGGCCCGGGCTTCCCTTGGCGCCGGCCCCTGCCCCGTCGCCCGACTCCGCCGTCGGGTCGCCGAAGGGGCCGCACGCCACGAGCGAGAGGCTCAGCGGGAGGGCGAGCAGTGCGGCGGCTCGGGTCCGGGCGGAGACCAGTCGGGTGGGGCTGATTATCACTGGGCTATTTTCAGTCAACGATGAGTCCGAAAATCACAAGGAACGTAACGATTGCTGCGGCACTCGCCGGGGCGATCTTGGCGCTGGTGGCATACGTCACCCCTGGTTACACGGGTTCGTCCGGAAAGGCGCCGGAATCGGAATCATCCAATCCGCCCATTGCGGAGGAAGTCGATCTCCTGAAGCGGGTGACCCGTTTCACGTCGGAATTCGGGATGACGGGCGGCTATCGCGCCCCCACCTCGGTCGAGAGAGCGGCCTTGGTTGAGGCGGTTTCTTCCCTTTTCGACGGGAATCCCGAGGAGGCGCGCACCCGGCTGGCCGAGCTGGACTACGCCCTCGACACCTTCACCGACAAGGCCAGCGGCCGCCGCTTCGCCGAGGTCTCCGACGCGGCGGCCCGGCCCGGCTCCGCCAACCGGGGCTGGGGGCGGGTCTACGTCGAGCTGGGCGAGCGGCCGCGCTGGTCGGTCCAGGTCCCGCACCCGGTCGCGGACCGGGACACGGAGCGGCTGGGCGTCAAGGTGCTGCGCGCGGCCCCGGGCGGCGTCATGGTGCTGGCGGGGGCCCACCGTACGGCGGGCAAGTCCGGCGACGACGCGGCCGACGGCGCCGCGGAGGACGCGGCCGACGAAGCGGCCGGGGGCGGGGGCGAGGCCGAGGGCGAGGGCGACGTGGCCGACATGGCGCACCGCACCGACTCGGTGTTCCACGCCGTCATCGCCGAACTGACCCGCCGGGGCCTGCCGGGAATCCAGCTCCACGGCTTCGCCGACGACTCCGCCCCCGGTACCGACGCCGTCGTCTCCACGGGCGCCGGGGACGCGGCCGTCGAGGACGGCGTGCGTCTCGCCGGGGTGCTGCGCGGCAAGGGCGTCACGGCGTGCCGGGCGTGGGCCACCCACTGCAAGCTGTCGGGCCGGACCAACGAGCAGGGCCGGCTGGCCGCCGCGCGCGAGACGCGCTTCCTGCACCTGGAGCTCAGCCGGAGCGTCCGCGCCAGCCCCCGCCGGATGGCGGCGACCGCCGACGCGATCGCGTCCGTCACCGCAGTCTGGTCGAAGAGCTGGTCGAAGAGCTAAGGGCCGGCATCCCCGACGGGATACCGGCCCCCAGCATGACTCGGTTACTCGGTTACTCGGTTACTCGGTTACTCGGTGACCTCGTGGCCGTGGCCGTCGTGCAGGCCGCCGCCGCTGCCCGCGTCGCCGTCGGTCGGCTCGGAGACGACCGGCTGCGACAGCGGAGCCAGGTCGAACGCGTAGTGGCCGACCGCGTCCGCGATGACGTCGACGTTGATGTCGAGCGCCTTCTGGTCGATGTTGGTGATGTCGTCACCCTTGGCGTGGTAGTTCACGTCGTAGGCGACACCCGCCTGACCGCCAAACTTCGCAGCCTGCTCCGGCGTCTTGATGCCCTCGGCGCCCGTGAACGTACCGCCCGACGGGATGCCGACCTCGATGAACGGGCCGTAGTCCGAGCGGCCCGTGAAGTCCGTGCCCTCGTGCGGGACGTTCTTGGAGTCGAGGAAGGAGTTGATCCCCTTCTCCAGCTGCGCCGAGCCCTCCGGACCGGGGCCGGCGCCGACACCGTCCGAGTTGTCGCCGTCGTACACGAAGTACGCGGAGTTCGGCGAGGCGATCATGTCGAAGTTCAGGTACAGCTTGATCTGCTTCTTCTGGGCGTCCGTCAGCCCGGCGACGTACGCCTCCGAGCCGAGCAGGCCGAACTCCTCCGCCGACCACCAGGCGAACTTGACCTTGTTGTTGATCTTCGACTGGCTGCTCGCGAGGCGCTGCGCGACCTGGAGGATGCCGGCCGAACCGGAGCCGTTGTCGTTGATGCCCGGGCCCGCCGCGACCGAGTCGAGGTGCGCGCCGAGGAAGACGGTGTTGTTCTCGTCGCCGCCCCGGGTCTCCGCGATCACGTTGTACGACGTGCGGTTCTCGCGCAGCTCGCGGATGTCCAGGGTGACCTCGACCGGGCCGGCCGCGGCCTCGGCGGTGAGCTTCTCGCCCGCCTCCTGGGTGATGCCGCCGGTCGGGACCTTGCCCGCGGCCGGGTCGCCGAGGGTGCCGTTCAGGGGGCCCGCGGTGTTGTTGTAGATGATCGCGCCGACGGCGCCGGCCGCCGCCGCGTTCTGCTGCTTCGCGGCGAAGGTGCAGCCGCCGCGCTTGACCAGCGCGATCTTGCCGGTGAAGGTGCCGGCCGCGAAGTCGCCGGGCTCGCAGCCGTTCGTACCGTCGGCGTCGACCGGGGCGACCGCGACCTGCGCCGTCACACCGTCCTGCGGGCCGCTCGCGGTGTACGTCATCAGCTCGATCGGGACATCGCGCCCGGCCGAGCCGTTCACCGTGAGCTTCTCGGAGATCGTCTCCACGTAGACGAACTCGAACTCGTTCTTCGTGACCTTGTAGCCGGCCGCCTTCATCACGGCCTCGACGTACTGCGCGGACTGCGCGTGGCCCTTCGAACCGGCCACGCGGGTGCCGTTGTTGTAGTCCGCGATGGACTGGAAGACCTTCAGGTGGTTGTAGGCGCCCTTGCCGGTCGCCTCCTTGACCAGCTTCCTCGCCAGGGCGTCGCCCCGGGCGGCGTCACTCTGCGGGCTGGTGGCACCGGCGGGACCGGCGAGCAGCAGCGGGGATACGAGGGCCACGGTCGCCAGGGCGGCGGTCGCTGCGGCTATACGGCGTGAGGGCATGGAGGTCCTTTCACGGCAGTTGCAGGCATACGGGCATACGGGCATGCGGAAGGAGAGTGCGCACTGCGTGGGGGAGTGGTGGACGCACGTTAAACAGCAAGTCGCCACTCTGGCCAGAGTTTTCACCGATTCCGGTTTATGAATTCCGTATATCGGTGACTCTGGCCGCCTGAAACAGGCCAAGTCCCCCTAGCGGAGGATGCCCTCTATGAAATCCGAGCCGATCCGCGCAACCAGGGTCAGATCCAACTGATGGTGGACATAACGCCCCTGACGCCACGTGCGCAGCAGCCCGGCCTTCTTCAGCGCGGCCAGGTGCCGGGACACCTCCGGCGCGGATATGCCGTGCACCGTGGCGAGTTCGCTGGTGGTGTACGGGGCGCGGGCCAGGCTCCGGCACAGCATCATCCGCATCGGATGGGCCAGGGCCTCCATGCGGCGCACGAGGGTGTCCACCGAGGCGGAATCGGGAGCCAGTTCGGGTGAGTTGAGCGGATAGTGGACCACCGGCCGCCAGCCGGGGGCGTGCAGCACGAGCAGGTGCGGCCAGCCGAAATGGGTCGGAACGAAGACCAGCCCCTCCCCGATCCGGGGATCGGTGGCGGTGGCGGAGCCGTTGACCATCTTGTCGACGGTGATCAGGGTCCGGGCCTCGTCCACGCTCAACGCCGAGGAGACCTCCTTCAGCGCGGCGGGCAGCCCCTTGCGGCGCAGCACCTCGGTCTTGTGCCGGGCGTCGGCGGCCTGCTGGGGCCCGATCCGCTTCCAGGTCTCGCCGAAGAAGGCCTCGTCGCACTCCTCCAGGAGCCGCCGCAGCCAGACCCGTACGGCGGCGGTGTCGTCCAGCAGCCGCAGCGAGAATTCGAGCTGGAGGGGGCCGCGGGCGGCGGCCGTCTCCAGCGCCTTGGTGCGGGCGGCCGGGCTGACGAGCGGGGAGGGCCCGCCGCCCTCGTTGTAGAGCGCGAGCCGGCAGTGCTCCAGGGCGGCCATCACGAACCGCTCGTCGTCCATCCGGTCGAGTACGTCGAGTTCCTCGGCCAGCGTCCCGGCGGGCAGCCCGGACCCTCCGGGGACGCCTGCGAAGGCCATGAAGATGTCCGAGAAGGAACTCCGCCACATGAAGTCCGCCTCCAGCAGCCGGTCCGCGAGGCTGGTGTCGAGCCCGGCGGCGGTGGCGGAGGTCCAGGAGGCGAGCCCGGGGTGATGGGCGGGCTGCGAGAGCGCGTGCAGCGTCATGCAGAGCTCCGAGAGCGGAGAGGGCGCGAAGCGGATGCGCTCCGCGGGAAGCCCGGCGATGTCGATGGTGACGCTCATCGCCCCATTCTGTGGGGTGCGCCGGCCGGGCGGAACGGGGGAGTACGCCGTCCGGCCGCTGCACTGGCCGCGCGGGACGGGTGGCTGGGCCGGCTGCCCCAGAGCCGCTGCGCCGGCCGCGCGGGGCGGGGTTCGGGCCGGGCCCCCTGGGGCTCCGCCCCAGACCCCGCGCCTCAAACGCCGGCGAGGCTGGATGTGGGCCCCGCCGGCCGGCTGGCGCCGGAGGGACGGCCGCGTGTGGTCGCTGCGCTGGCCGCGCGGGGCGGGGCTCGGCGGTCATTCCAGCCCCGCCGGGCAACTCCAGCCTCGCCGGCGTTTGAGGCGCGGGTCCGGGCGGAGCCCGGTGCCCGGCGGAGCCGGGTTTGCCCCGCCGGGGCGTGCCTGTCCGGCCCCGCCGGGGCGTGCCTGTCCGGCCCCGCCGGGGCGTGCCTGTCCGGCCCCGCCGGGGGCGTGGCCCCGTCTCGTTCCGCCCCGCGAGGGCTACAGACGGGACAGGAAGTCCGCGGCCGCCGAGGTGACGTCCTCCGGGGTCCATGACAGGCCCGGGGTCGTGATCTCCAGTTCCGTCATCGCCAGGCCGGCGGGGCCCTCGGGGTGCCAGCGGCGGAAGAGGACCGTGCCCGTCTCCTCCGCCTGGCGCAGTCCCGCGTCCGTCAGGCGGTCCGCCTCGTACGGCAGCCACACCTGGAACTGGTGCGTGTGCGGCACCTCCGGGTTGATCCGGAACCACGGGGCCCCGGCCGAGGCGAACGCGGAGCCCAGCGCCTCCGCGACCATGCGCGCCTGGACCACGTACGACGGCAGGCGCGGCAGCTCCCGCTCCAGCCCGGCCAGCCCGGACAGCGCCTGCGGGAACTGCCGGAAGACCTGGCCCCCGTACCGGTGCCGCCAGACCCTCGCCTCCGAGATCAGCGAGGACGAGCCCGCCAGGCACGCCCCGCTGATGCCGCCCAGCGACTTGTACAGCGAGACGTAGACCGAATCCGCCAGCCCCGCGATCTCCGGCAGGGGACGGCCGAAGTGGACCGTGGACTCCCACAGCCGGGCCCCGTCGAAGTGGATCACCGCGTCCCGTTCCCGCCCGGCGGCGACCACGTCCTCCAGCTCCTCCCACGACGGCAGGAGGAACCCCGCGTCCCGCAGCGGCAGCTCCAGCATCAGCGCCCCGAAGGGTTCCGGGACCTCCCGGACCTCCGCCGCCGTGGGCTGCCGCGGCTCGTCCGTCACGTGCACCGTGCGCAGGCCGGAGACCAGCGACACCGCGCCGCCCTCCCACCGCTCCGGGTGGCTCATCGGGTGCAGCGCCACGACCGGGTTCCCCGTCCGCCCCGCCCAGCACCGCAGCGCGATCTGCTGGGCCATCGTCCCGGACGGGAAGAACGCCGCGTCCTCCATTCCCAGCAGCTCCGCCACCCGCCGCTCCAGCCGGGCCACGACCCCGTCCCCGTACACATCGGCCGGCTCGTCGGCACCAGCACCGGCACCAGCACCGGCACCGGCGTCGGCCGCGGCGACCGTCAGAGCCGCCAGCAGTTCCCCCACCGTCGGCTCCAGCAGGCTCCGGGTCAACACCCGGTCGGCCCCGCGCCACGCCGCCACCAGCCGCTTCTTCCGCTCCAGGTCATCCGTCATGCCCCCGATCATCGCGGACCGGCCGACACGCCAGGAGCTAGCATGGCGGCGTATCGTCCGGTACCCCCCGCGGACTGGAACGGAAGGCACTCCCCGCGTGAACTCATCCCAGCAACCGCGACCTGCCCGGCTCACCGTCGGCGTGGTCGGGGCCGGCCGTGTCGGCCCCGCGCTGGCCTGCGCGCTCCAGCAGGCCGGGCACCGGCCCATCGCCGTGTCCGGCGTCTCCGACGCGTCCCGGCGGCGCGCCGCGGAACTGCTGCCCGACGTGCCCCTCGTACCGCCCGCGCAGGTCCTGGAGTACGCGGACCTCGTCCTCCTCACCGTCCCCGACGACGCGCTGCCCGCCCTCGTCGAGGGCCTCGCCGAGACCGGCGCGATCCGGCCGGGACAGCTCCTCGTCCACACCTCCGGGCGCTACGGGACCTCCGTGCTGGACCCCGCCCGCCGCGCGGGCGCGCTCCCGCTGGCCCTGCACCCCGCGATGACCTTCACCGGGACCATGGTCGACGTCCAGCGCCTGGCCGGCTGCTCCTTCGGCGTGACCGCCCCCGAGGAGCTGCGGCTGGCCGCCGAGGCCCTGGTCATCGAGATGGGCGGGGAGCCCGAGTGGATCGCGGAGGAGAACCGTCCGCTCTACCACGCGGCCCTGGCCCTCGGCGCGAACCACCTGGTCACCCTGGTCGCCCAGGCCATGGAGCTGCTGCGCACGGCCGGTGTCGAGCGCCCCGACCGGATGCTCGGCCCGCTGCTCGGCGCGGCCCTGGACAACGCCCTGCGCTCGGGTGATGCCGCCCTCACCGGCCCCGTGGCCCGCGGTGACGCCGGTACGGTCGCCGCGCACGTCTCGGAGCTGCGCAGGCACGCCCCCGGCGCCGTCGCCGGCTACCTGGCCATGGCCCGCGCCACCGCCGACCGCGCCCTGGCGAGCGGCCTGCTCAAGCCCGAACTCGCCGAGGACCTGCTCGGCGTCCTCGCGGGCGCCGAAGGGAGCAACGACCGATGACCGCCGAGCTGCTGCTCAACACCGCCGGGGAGCTCCGCAAGCTCCCCCGCACCGGCCGCCGCGCCGTCGTCATGACCATGGGCGCCCTCCACGAGGGCCACGCCGCCCTCATCCGCTCCGCCCGCGAGCTCGTCGGCCCCGAGGGCCAGGTCGTGGTCACCGTGTTCGTCAACCCCCTCCAGTTCGGGGCCAACGAGGACCTCGACCGCTACCCCCGCACCCTCGACGCCGACCTCCGCATCGCCCAAGAGGCCGGCGCCGACGCCGTGTTCGCCCCGGCCGTCGACGAGGTCTACCCCGGCGGCGACCCGCAGGTGCGGATCAGCGCCGGCCCCATGGGCCAGCGCCTCGAAGGCGCCACCCGCCCGGGCCACTTCGACGGCATGCTCACCGTCGTCGCCAAGCTGCTCCACCTCACCAGCCCCGATCTGGCCCTCTTCGGCCAGAAGGACGCGCAGCAACTGGCCCTGATCCGGCGGATGGTGACCGACCTGAACTTCCCCGTCGAGGTGGTCGGCGTACCGACCGTCCGCGAGGAGGACGGTCTCGCGCTGTCCTCCCGCAACCGCTACCTGTCCACCACGGAGCGCCGCACGGCCCTCGCCCTGTCCCGCGCCCTGTTCGCCGGCCAGGACCGCCTCGCCGCCCAGGCCGCCCTGGTCGCCCGCGCCGAGGCCGACCCGTCGAGCGACGAGCGGGCCACCGCCCTGGCCCGGCTCGGCGAGATCCGCGCCTCCGCCGACGCGCACGCCGTCTCGGCCGCGGGCGCCGGACTGCCCGGCGCCGGCCTGCCGGACGCCGTACGGGCCGCCGCGCGGCACGTCCTGGAGGAGGCGAGCCGCTACGATCCGCCCCTCGAACTGGACTACCTCGCCCTGGTCGACCCGCGAGACTTCACCGACGCCGGCCCCGACTTCACCGGGCAGGCCGTGCTGGCCGTCGCCGCGAAGGTCGGCACGACCCGGCTGATCGACAACATCCCATTGGAGTTCGGAGCACACCCGTGAGCACCCCAGGCACCGCCGCCGGCACAGGCACCCCCGGCACCGGCATACGGCTGCACGCCCCTGCCCCCGGCTGGGCCGTCGAGGCCGACGTCGTGGTCGTCGGCTCGGGCGTCGCGGGCCTGACCGCCGCCCTGCGCTGCGCCGCCGCCGGCCGCCGTACCGTCGTGGTCACCAAAGCCAGGCTCGACGACGGCTCCACCCGCTGGGCCCAGGGCGGCATCGCCGCGGCCCTCGGCGAGGGCGACACCCCGGAGCAGCACCTCGACGACACGCTCGTCGCGGGCGCGGGCCTGTGCGACGAGGCCGCCGTCCGCCTCCTCGTCACCGAGGGCCCGGACGCCGTACGCCGCCTCATCGAGGCCGGCGCGGTCTTCGACACCTCCGCCGAGACCGGCGAGATAGCGCTGACCCGGGAAGGCGGCCACCACCGCCGCCGGATCGCGCACGCCGGCGGCGACGCCACCGGCGCCGAGATCTCCCGCGCCCTCGTCGAGGCCGTCCACGCGGCCGGTATCCGCACCGTCGAGAACGCCCTAGTCCTGGACCTCCTCCAGGACGCCGAGGGCCGTACGGCCGGAGTCACCCTGCACGTCATGGGCGAGGGCCAGCACGACGGCGTCGGCGCCGTCCACGCGCCCGCCGTGATCCTCGCGACCGGCGGCATGGGCCAGGTCTTCTCCGCCACCACCAACCCGTCGGTGTCCACCGGCGACGGCGTGGCCCTCGCCCTGCGCGCCGGGGCCGAGGTCTCCGACCTCGAATTCGTCCAGTTCCACCCGACGGTGCTCTTCCTCGGCCCGGACGCCGAGGGGCAGCAGCCCCTCGTGTCGGAGGCGGTCCGCGGCGAGGGCGCGTACCTCGTCGACGCGGACGGCGTCCGCTTCATGGTGGGCCAGCACGAACTCGCCGAGCTGGCCCCGCGCGACATCGTCGCCAAGGGCATCATGCGCCGCATGCAGGAGCAGGGCGCCCAGCACATGTACCTGGACGCCCGGCACTTCGGCGCCGAGATGTGGGAGCACCGCTTCCCGACCATCCTCGCCGCCTGCCGCTCCCACGGCATCGACCCGGTCACCGAGCCCATCCCGGTCGCGCCCGCCGCGCACTACGCCTCCGGCGGCGTACGCACCGACCTCCAGGGCCGCACCACGGTCCCCGGCCTGTACGCGTGCGGCGAGGTCGCCTGCACCGGCGTGCACGGCGCGAACCGCCTCGCCTCCAACTCCCTGCTGGAGGGCCTGGTCTTCGCCGAGCGCATCGCCGAGGATATCGCCGCCCACGCGCCCGCCGGCAGCGGCCCGGGCATTCCGGTGCCCGCCACCGGCCCGCTCCAGCCCGCCGAGGCGCGGTACGAGATCCAGCGCATCATGACGGACGGCGCGGGCGTGCTCCGCTCCGCCGAGTCCCTGGGTACGGCGGCCGAGGCCCTCGAAGGCCTCTACACGACGGCCCTGACGGAGCTGGAGTCCCAGGGCAAGACCGCCGTGCCCGGCACCGAGACCTGGGAAGCCACGAACCTGTTGTGCGTGGCCCGGGTCCTGGTCGCCGCCGCCCAGCGGCGCGCGGAGACCCGCGGCTGCCACTGGCGTGAGGACCACCCCGACCGGGACGACGCCCACTGGCGCCGCCACCTCGTCGTCCGGCTGTCCGCCACCGAGCGGCGGGCCCTGGTCGTCACCCCCACCGACACCGCGGACCTTCCGTCCGTACGGCACCCCCTGAGCCAGGAGCAGTCATCGTGAGCACCCCCGAATCGCACGAGCACGCCGAGCTTCCCCTCCTCGACGAGACCGCAGGCGGCTGCGGCGACGACTGCGCCTGCGGGGAGGGCGAGGAGACCGGCCTCGACCCGAACCTGGCCCAGCTGCTCGCGGACGCGGGCCTGGACCCGATCGAGGTCGAGGACATCGCCCACATGGCGATCTCCGAGGACCTGGACGGCGGGGAGGACGTGACCACCGTCGCCACCGTCCCCGAGGACGCCGTCGCCACCGCCGACTTCACGGCGCGCGAGGCGGGCACTGTCGCCGGCCTGCGGGTCGCCGAGGCCGTCCTGTCGGTCGTCTGCACCGACACCTTCGAGGTCGAACGGCACGTCGAGGACGGCGCGCGCGTCGAGGCCGGCCAGGTGCTGCTGTCGGTCACGGCCCGTACCCGGGACCTGCTGACCGGCGAGCGCAGCGCGCTGAACCTGCTTTGCCTGATGTCGGGCATCGCGACGGCGACCCGCAAGTGGGCCGACGAGCTGGAGGGCACCAAGGCGAAGGTCCGCGACACCCGCAAGACCACGCCCGGCCTGCGCTGCCTGGAGAAGTACGCGGTCCGCTGCGGCGGCGGCGTCAACCACCGCATGTCGCTCTCGGACGCGGCGCTGGTGAAGGACAACCACGTGATCGCCGCGGGCGGTGTCCGGGAGGCCTTCGAGGCGGTGCGCGAGCAGTTCCCCGACCTGCCCATCGAGGTGGAGGTGGACACCCTCCAGCAGGTGCGCGAGGCCCTGGACGCGGGCGCGGACCTGATCCTGCTCGACAACTTCACGCCGATCGAGACCGAGGAGGCCGTCGCGCTGGTCCACGGCCGCGCGGTGCTGGAGTCCTCGGGCCGGCTGACCGTGGCCAACGCCCGCGTGTACGCCGAGACGGGCGTCGACTACCTCGCGGTGGGCGGGCTCACCCACTCCTCCCCGATCCTCGACATCGGCCTCGACCTGCGCGAGGCGGTGTAACCCGTGCTCCTCACCATCGACGTGGGCAACACCCAAACGGTTCTGGGTCTGTTCGACGGTGACGAGATCGTCGAGCACTGGCGCATCTCGACCGACCCGCGCCGGACCGCCGACGAGATGGCCGTCCTGATGCAGGGCCTGATGGGCACGCACCCGATGCTCGGCAGCGAGCTCGGCGACGGCATCCACGGCATCGCGATCTGCTCGACGGTGCCGTCGGTCCTGCACGAGCTCCGCGAGGTCACCCGCCGCTACTACGGCGATGTCCCCGCGGTGCTCGTGGAGCCCGGTATCAAGACGGGCGTGCCGATCCTCATGGACAACCCCAAGGAGGTCGGCGCGGACCGCATCATCAACGCGGTCGCGGCCGTCGAGCTCTACGGCGGGCCCGCGATCGTCGTCGACTTCGGCACGGCGACGACCTTCGACGCGGTCTCGGCGAAGGGCGAGTACGTGGGCGGGGTGATCGCCCCGGGCATCGAGATCTCCATGGAGGCCCTCGGCGTCCGCGGCGCGCAGCTCCGCAAGATCGAGCTGGCCCGCCCGCGCAACGTGATCGGCAAGTCCACGGTCGAGGCGATGCAGTCGGGCGTGGTCTACGGGTTCGCCGGCCAGGTCGACGGCGTCGTGACCCGGATGGCCAAGGAACTCGCGGGCAAGCAGGGCGACCCGGACGACGTCCGCGTCATCGCCACGGGCGGCCTGGCCCCCATCGTCCTCGGCGAGTCCTCGGCCATCGACGACCACGAACCGTGGCTGACGCTGATCGGCCTGCGGCTGGTCTACGAGCGCAACGCGCCCAACTTCGACTGACCGACGGCCCCGGCTCCCGGCCCCCGGCCCCCGGCTCCCGCGCGGGGACCGGGGGCCGGCCCGTCATACGGGCGGACGGCCCGGCGTGGGGGCCGGCGGCGGACTGGGCAGCGGCGGACCGGGGTTGGGCGGCAGCTCCGGGTGGCCGGGGTTGCGGTGCTTGTCCATCGTCACCTTGTCCCAGGTGAGCCGGTAGACGCCCAACGGCGGGAACAGCTCGACCCGCACCGGGTAGCCCTGCTCCGCGCAGGATCCGCACAGCAGGTCGCGCGGGGCGCCGGGCGCCGTCGTACGGGCCGCCCGTACCGGTTCCCGCCAACAGGCCTCACAGGTCACGACGTCCGTCACGGTGGTCTCGAACTCGGCTGTGATCACTCGCTCGACCTCACTTCGACCGTGGTGCTCGGGGTGGTTGGGGTGCTCGTACCGGTTGGGGTGTTCGGCGTGTTCTTCGTGTGCGGGGTGGTCTTGTCGGATGGACCGTCGCCCCTGTCGATCTCGACCCAGACGGTGTCGGCGCCGCCCCTGCCGCGCACATGACCGAACCGGCCCCCCGCGGCCAGGGCGCCGAGCAGCGCCGCGTGCGCGGTCGAGGTCAGTTCCGCGGGCAGGTCCGCCTCGATCCGGATCCGGTCGCCGGTCGCCTCGGTGCGGGTCTCGGCGCCGCCGAGCGCCGCGCTGAGCAGGGCGGCGAGGGCCGCTGCTTGTGTCTCGGCGGAACACACGGGTCCCCCTCAGGTGAGCTCAGGGCGAGCAGTCGATCACCCCTCGTGATGCTGAGCAATCAGCTTTAACCTGATGGGTTAACTTTGTCAACGTCGGCCAACGCAGGACGGACGTGTACAGGACGGCCCAAATGCCCCGTGAATCCACGTACTTGCAGGTGTTCGAGTCCATCCGGGCTCGTATCGAGGCGGGGGAGTGGTCGATCGGCGACAAACTCCCGTCCCGCGCGCGCTTCGCCCGCGAGTACGCCGTCGGACAGAGCGTCACCCAGCGCGCGATGGAGCGGCTGATCATCGAGGGGTTCCTCGAAGGCCGCGCCGGTTCCGGGACGTACGTGCGCACCCCGCGCCGGCGGATGCGCATGCTCCGCACCCGCCGCACCGACCCCGGCGCCGGCAGCCCGTTCCGTACCGAGGCCGCCGTGCACGGACTCGCCGGAACCTGGGACTCCAAGACCGACGCCCGGGTCCCCGCGCCCGAGCGGATCGCCGGACGCCTCGCGATCGCCCCGGGCGACCCCTGCGTTCTGACGTACTACGAGTTCATGGCCGACGGCAGCCCCGTCGAACTCTCCGAGTCCTGGGAGCCGTTGGCCATCACCGAGGGCACCCCGATCGTGCTGCCGGAGGTCGGCGACCTGCGCGGCGCCGGGGTCATCGCCCGCATGAAGTCCATCGGCGTCACCGTCGCGACCGTGCTGGAGGTCCCGCGCCCGTCCCGCGCCACCCAGGTTCAGGCCAACCTGCTCGGCATCAGCGTCGGTGACCTGATCACGGAGATCGAGCGCACCTACTTCGACACCGACGGCCGCCCCGTGGAGACCGCCGACCTCGTGGTCCCCGACGCCCGCTACGAGATCGCGTACGCGTTCCCCGTGGACTGAGCGGTCTCGGGCAAGCGCGAATTCCGCGGAAATGGCCGGAACGGGCCCGCCGCGGGGTTACCGTCGCCCACGGAAGTACCGCGACCTCGTCCACGGCGCCACGAGCGCCCGTGACCGGAGGAGACACCATGACCGCTCCGACCGACTGGCAGAAGTCCTCGTTCTGCGGCGAGGGGGACGCCTGTGTGTACGTCGCCGCCACGCCCGGCTCCCTCGTCCGGGTCGCCGACCGGGTCGACCCGGCGCACCTCGTCATGGCCACCACACAGGCCGCCTGGGCGGACTTCCTCCGTGCCGTCAAAGAGACCGCCTGACCCGGCGATCCGACGACCCGGCGTGCTGCGCCGCGCCGCGCCGGGTAGGGGCACCTTCAGGGGATTTTGTCCGATTAGCGCGTATCTTCGGCCCATGCCCACGCCCTACGGATCCCGCGGCGGCATGGCGTTCAGCGCCGCCGAGCTGCACGTGCTCAGGCGTTCGCTCGCCCACGCCCTCCAGTCCTCCACGGCCCCCCTGCCGGCCGCCGAGGTTTCGGACTGCCTGCGCCTCGCGCAGTCGGTGGACGAAGCGGTCCAGGAGGCGGGACGGCTCAGAGCGTTCCTCCTCGAAGACCTGGCCCGCTACCGCGGCGCCCTGCCCGGCAGCCTCTCCGGCTACCTGGAGCTGCTGCGGGACGCCCTGGCCGCCGGGTACGAGCCGGTGCCCGACGATCTCGCCGCGCTGCGCGCGCTCCGCGCCAACCCGGTCGCGGCCGCGCTGCTGGAGCGGGCCCAGGGCGTCGCGGAGCGCTCCGTACGCCGCAGGCTGACCGCCGCCCTCGCCCAACTGCCGGTGGGCATGCCCCCGGCGCCCCGGACCCGGCTGCGGGCCCTGGCGGGCGGGCGTGGCCTCGCGGCGGCGGAGGAGCGGCCGGGCGACCGCCGGCCCGAGCCCAAGCCCGAGCCCACCCCCACCACACAGCCGAAGGGGCCGGCGCGCCCCGCGCGGCCCTCGGAGCGGCCGTCCGAGCGGCCCATTCCGACGCCCGGCGAGGTGTTCCCGCCACGCCGGAAGCCCACCCCGCCCCCGGCGGCCGGCCGCGCCGCCGTGTAGCTACGCTGGGGGGCATGGACTACGTCTCCGCGCTCGTGCCCCCCGTCGTGATGGCCGCGTTCTTCATCGCCCTCATCGTGACGATCGTGAAGAGCCAGGGCGGGGCCAACAAGGCCAAGGAAGACGCGGCCGTGGACGCCGCGATCGCCGGCGCCGAGGCCACCCGGCAGCAGCAGAAGTAGCCGCGGGGATTTTGTCGCGCGTTCTGGCTGAATAGTCGGGCAATTCCGCACAAGCCGCACTATCGTGCTTGGTGTGCCTCGCCCCCTGGGAGAACTCGAAGACGCGGTCATGACGCGGGTGTGGCAGTGGAACCGCCCGGTCACTGTTCGTGAAGTACTGGAGGACATCCAGCAGGAACGGTCCATCGCGTACACCACGGTCATGACCGTTATGGACAATCTCCATCAGAAGGGCTGGGTCCGCCGGGAAGCCGAAGGCCGCGCCTATCGATATACGGCGGTCTCCACCCGCGCCGCCTACTCGGCCGCACTGATGAACGAAGCGTGGTCCACGAGCGACAACCCCGCGGCCGCTCTCGTGGCCTTCTTCGGCATGATGTCGGCGGAACAGCGCGAAGCCCTCCGTGACGCGATCCGGATCGTCCAGCACGACGACGAGGCCCAGGAGGCGGCGGCCGCGACGGAAGCCGCGACGGAAGCCGGGACGCAACCGCAGAAGGAACCCGGGACGGGATCCCCAGCCGAAGGGGACTCCGCCGAGCGGGGGTCCGAGCCGGGGAGATAACGTCCGGGCATGGGTGAGTTTTCCGCTGCAGACGCAAAAACAGTGACGATCCGCCGCGCGCGCACCGGCGATGTTCCCGCGCTGCGCCGCCTGCTCGACCAGTACGTGCAGCAGCGGATCCTGCTCGACAAAGCCCCGGTGGTCCTTTACGAGGACATCCAGGAGTTCTGGGTCGCGGAACGCGACTCGGACGGGCAAGTCGTCGGGTGCGGCGCTCTCCACGTCATGTGGGAAGACCTCGCCGAAGTACGCACTCTCGCGGTCGACCGCGAGTTGAAGGGCTCCGGCGTGGGCCACCAGGTCCTGGCGAAGCTGCTGGAGACCGCACGCCGCCTCGGGGTCAGCCGGGTATTCTGCCTGACCTTCGAAGTGGACTTCTTCGCCAAGCACGGCTTCGTCGAGATCGGCGAGACCCCGGTCGAGACCGATGTCTACATGGAGCTCCTGCGTTCCTATGACGAGGGCGTCGCCGAGTTCCTCGGTCTCGAACGAGTGAAGCCGAACACCTTGGGCAACAGCCGGATGCTTCTGCATCTGTGATCGATCGCCCCGGGCTTTTCCGGCGCACCCCGCACCTGTGAACTATGTCCGAATCGCGCACGTTTCCCTCCGTGCTGTGGTCCTGAACCTCTCGCCGGGGGTTTGTGTTTTTCAGGCAAAAGCGGTTTCCTTTCCGCGTACTGCATTTTCGATGAAAGGAAATCCGGTGGCACAGAAGGTTCAGGTCCTTCTTGTCGACGACCTCGACGGTGGCGAGGCGGACGAGACCGTGACGTTCGCTCTGGACGGCAAGACCTACGAGATCGACCTCACCACCGCCAACGCTGAAAAGCTTCGCGGCCTGCTCGACCCGTTCACCAAGGGCGGCCGCCGCACCGGTGGGCGCGCGTCCACCGGCCGTGCCAAGGGCCGGACCGCCGCGACGTCCGGACACCCGGACACCGCGGAGATCCGCGCCTGGGCGAAGTCCCAGGGCATGAGCGTCAACGACCGCGGGCGCGTCCCGCAGGAGATCCGCGAGGCCTACGAGAACCGGGGCTGACCCCTCAGTCCCTGACCGGCCGGCCCGTGAAGGGCCCGGCCACGGCGCTCCGCAGGGGCGTACGGCGCCGCAGCCGCGCCCGGTGGCATTCCGTCGCCGCCGCGGCGACCAGGCGTACGAGATCGGGCCCGGCGCCTCGTTGCCCGGGTCCGGCGCCCCGCCCGGGACCGGGCAGGGCGGGCAGCAGTGCCTCGCACCCCTGCTCGGGGGGCCGCAGCCACACGGCGGCCCCCCGGGAACTCCCCTCCCGTACGGGAGATCCCGGCGGCGCGGGGGCGGTGATCCGGCCGCCCGCACCCAGGGCGGCGAGATCCAGGGCGACCCCGCCCCACTCCAGCCAGTCCAGCAGCCCTTCCAGCTCCTCGGCGCTCCCCGGGGCCACCAGGAACCGCATCCGGCGGCCCATGAGCGCCACCGGACCGGTGGCGACCCGGCAGCGCAGCAGCCGTCCCCCGGCGTCCGAGGGCAGCTCCAGCACGTCGAACAGGGTTCCGGTGACCAGTTGCCCGGGCGGCCCGCCCACGAGGCTCCAGCCGAGCTCACGCCCGTACCAGGCGGCGTAGGACTCGTCGGCCGCCATCGCGGCGCCCAGCGCCTCCCGCGGACTCTCGGAAGCGCTCCGGGGCGCCGGCACGGTGACGGGCGGGACAGGCGGAACGGTCGGAACGGGCGCGAGGGGCGGCACGCTGACAGCCATGACCGGAGCAACTCCCGAAACGCCCGAGGGTTACGCACCGCTCCGGCGTCGATGCGGAACGTAAACATCCGCGAGGCGGTTGTCCCGCATTCGAGACGGAAGCGTGTTCGCCCTTAGCGGAGGGAACCGGTGCCGAGGGCATGGAGTGTCAGTGCCGAGGGGTAAGACATTCCCTAGTGGTACGGGGCGACACGCTGATTTGACCGGCCTGCGTTCGCCATCGGCGTACACCTGTGACGGGTATCTGCCTGGCCTGCGGGAACATCGTCTCGCACCATCGGGTTGGAGCAGTTGTCGGCTCTTCAAGCCGGTTTTCCCTACCGATGTGGGGGTGAGCCGCGAACGGATGTCGGCAGTTGGAATGAGCTGTCCCGCCCTGCGGGACTAGCATGCGGAAGGACAGGGCGGGGACCGACCCCGAACTGCCCGACCGCTCTGAGGAGCGATAAACGATGTTCGAGAGGTTCACCGACCGCGCGCGGCGGGTTGTCGTCCTGGCTCAGGAAGAAGCCCGGATGCTCAACCACAACTACATCGGCACCGAGCACATCCTCCTGGGTTTGATCCACGAGGGTGAGGGTGTCGCCGCTAAGGCCCTGGAGAGCCTCGGGATTTCGCTCGAGGCTGTTCGCCAGCAGGTTGAGGAGATCATCGGTCAGGGGCAGCAGGCCCCGTCCGGCCACATCCCCTTCACCCCGCGGGCGAAGAAGGTCCTGGAGCTTTCGCTCCGAGAGGCCCTCCAGCTCGGCCACAACTACATCGGCACCGAGCACATCCTGCTCGGCCTGATCCGCGAGGGCGAGGGCGTCGCCGCCCAGGTCCTCGTGAAGCTGGGCGCCGATCTCAACCGAGTCAGGCAGCAGGTCATCCAGCTGCTTTCCGGCTATTCCGGAGGCGGCAAGGAGTCGGCGGCCGCAGGCGGCCCGGCCGAGGGAACCCCCTCGACCTCGCTCGTCCTGGACCAGTTCGGCCGCAACCTCACCCAGGCTGCCCGCGAATCCAAGCTCGACCCGGTCATCGGGCGCGAGAAGGAGATCGAGCGGGTCATGCAGGTGCTGTCCCGCCGGACCAAGAACAACCCGGTCCTCATCGGCGAGCCCGGCGTCGGCAAGACCGCCGTCGTCGAGGGCCTGGCCCAGGCGATCGTCAAGGGCGAGGTGCCCGAGACCCTCAAGGACAAGCACCTCTACACCCTGGACCTCGGCGCACTGGTCGCCGGCTCCCGGTACCGCGGTGACTTCGAAGAGCGCCTCAAGAAGGTGCTGAAGGAGATCCGCACCCGCGGCGACATCATCCTGTTCATCGACGAGCTCCACACCCTCGTGGGTGCGGGTGCCGCCGAGGGCGCGATCGACGCCGCAAGCATCCTGAAGCCCATGCTGGCCCGTGGTGAGCTCCAGACCATCGGCGCCACGACGCTGGACGAGTACCGCAAGCACCTTGAGAAGGACGCGGCCCTTGAGCGCCGCTTCCAGCCGATCCAGGTGGCGGAGCCTTCCCTCCCCCACACGATCGAGATCCTCAAGGGCCTGCGCGACCGCTACGAGGCCCACCACCGCGTCTCCATCACGGACTCGGCCCTCGTCGCGGCCGCCACGCTGGCTGACCGGTACATCTCGGACCGCTTCCTCCCGGACAAGGCGATCGACCTGATCGACGAGGCCGGCTCCCGGATGCGCATCCGCCGGATGACCGCGCCGCCGGACCTGCGCGAGTTCGACGAGAAGATCGCGAACGTGCGCCGCGACAAGGAGTCGGCGATCGACTCCCAGGACTTCGAGAAGGCGGCGTCTCTCCGTGACACGGAGAAGCAGCTGCTGGCTTCGAAGGGCAAGCGCGAGAAGGAATGGAAGTCCGGCGACATGGACGTCGTCGCCGAGGTGGACGAGGACCTGATCGCCGAAGTCCTCGCGACCGCGACCGGCATTCCCGTCTTCAAGCTCACGGAGGAGGAGTCCTCCCGCCTCCTGCGCATGGAAGACGAGCTCCACAAGCGCGTCATCGGCCAGAAGGACGCCATCAAGGCGCTCTCCCAGGCCATCCGCCGTACCCGCGCGGGTCTGAAGGACCCGAAGCGTCCCGGTGGCTCGTTCATCTTCGCCGGCCCGTCCGGTGTCGGTAAGACCGAGCTCTCCAAGACGCTCGCCGAATTCCTCTTCGGCGACGAGGACGCGCTGATCTCCCTCGACATGTCGGAGTTCAGCGAGAAGCACACGGTTTCCCGTCTCTTCGGTTCGCCCCCCGGCTACGTGGGCTACGAAGAGGGCGGCCAGCTCACCGAGAAGGTGCGCCGGAAGCCGTTCTCCGTCGTCCTCTTCGACGAGGTCGAGAAGGCGCACCCGGATATCTTCAATTCCCTTCTCCAGATCCTGGAGGACGGTCGTCTGACCGACTCCCAGGGCCGGGTCGTGGACTTCAAGAACACGGTCATCATCATGACGACCAACCTGGGTACGCGGGACATCTCCAAGGGCTTCAACCTGGGCTTCGCGGCCCAGGGCGACACGAAGACCAACTACGAGCGGATGAAGGCGAAGGTCAACGAAGAGCTCAAGCAGCACTTCCGGCCCGAGTTCCTGAACCGTGTCGACGACACGGTCGTCTTCCACCAGCTCACCCAGGAAGACATCATCCAGATCGTCGACCTGATGATCGCCAAGGTGGACGAGCGCCTCAAGGACCGCGACATGGGCATCGAGCTCAGCGGTGACGCGAAGCAGCTCCTGGCCAAGCGCGGCTACGACCCGATCATGGGTGCGCGCCCGCTGCGCCGGACCATCCAGCGCGAGATCGAGGACCTGCTGTCGGAGAAGATCCTCTTCGGCGAGCTGCGCCCCGGTCACATCGTGGTCGTCGGCGTGGAGGGTGAGGGCGAAAACGCCAAGTTCACCTTCCGAGGCGAGGAGAAGTCGGCGCTGCCGGACCTGCCCCCGATCGAGGCGACGGGCTCCGGCCCGGACCTCTCCAAGGGCGCGTAGCGTTCGGATGAACCAAGGGGCGGCCCCGGGACTGAGAAGTCCCGGGGCCGTCCCTTTTCCGCGCCTCGGCGGTGACAAGCCGCACAGGGCAAATCGGACCTACGAGGACCTTTCGTAGATCCAGTGTCCGATTTGAGGATCCCCTCGCCCCAGGCGCGCGACGGTCAACCGACTGGGTCACACCTGTCCGCCTACGAGCTTCGGTAGTAATCGGGAGGTTTGGGGAAGTCAGGGGACACGGATTACCAAGGTTGGGCAAGCCCGGCATCCGCACGGCGGAGCGCCGGGTCGCTTGCTGCCCCACACGTACTTGTCCCCGGCCCCGGAGGTCTCCACATGTCCGCGAAGCGCGTCAGCACCCGTCGTACCCGTACCGCCCTCGTCGCCACCGGTCTCGGTGTGGCGCTGGCCTTCGGAGCCGGGACGACCGCCGCCTTCGCCGACGAGGCCCCGACCACCCTGACCGGGACCGCCGCGCTGGTGGCCGAGCAGGCCCAGGCCCAGGCCGCCACGGCCGCCACGGCCGCCAAGGCCGCCGACGCCGCGAAGGCCGCCCCGGCCGCCAAGGCCGTCGAGAAGACCGTCCTGTGGACCAAGCCGGTCGCCGGCTACACGCTCTCCGCCACCTTCGGCAAGGGCGGCACCATGTGGGCCAGCAAGCACTCCGGCCAGGACTTCGCCGTCCCGGTCGGTACCCCGGTCCACGCCGCGAGCGCCGGCGTGGTCGTCAAGGCCGGCCCCAACGGCGGCGGCGACGGTCCGGCGTACGGCAACGCCATCGTGATCAAGCACGCGGACAAGACGTACTCCCAGTACGCGCACCTCTCGAAGATCAACGTCACGATCGGCCAGAAGGTCTCCAAGAACCAGACGATCGGCCTGTCCGGCAACACCGGGAACTCCAGCGGCCCGCACCTCCACTTCGAGATCCGGACCACCGCGAACTACGGCTCGGCCATCAACCCGATGTCCTTCCTGCGCACCGCCGGCGTCAGCATCTGACCTGCTGGCCGCTCAGCGGCCTCGGTCAGCTGACCAGCCACGAGTGGCTCGGCTTGACCGCCGGGTCCAGCTTGCCCGCCTGGTACGCGGCCACCTGCTCCGCCGACAGGGCGGCGTCGAAGACCCGCACCCGGTCCATGGACCCGGACCAGGCGCCACTCCACAGGTTGTGGTGCCGGGCCCGCCCCAGCTGGAGCGGGCCGGGGCCCTGCCAGATCCCCGAGACCTGCTGCGGCTTGCCGGCCGGCTTCCCGTCCACGTAGAGGGCGATCGTCTTCGTCCCGGCGTCGTAGGTCGCCGTCAGCGTCGTCCTGTCCCGCTTCGCCGCCGCCGCCTCGGAGGCGACGGTGCGCGTGGTGGACGCGGCCCCCTTGTCGCCCGTCTGTACGCGGAACACCCAGGTCAGCTTGCCGTTCACCTGGTCCCCGCCCAGCTCGAACGTGAACGACTCCCCGTCGCCCTGGCTGACGGCGATACGGGAGCTCTTCTCGGCGAGGTTGTACACCCGCACCGAGACCGTGAAGCTCTTGGTCGTGTCCACGACCCGCTCCGAGGCCTGCGCGTAGGACTTCGAGCTGCCCCGCATCTTGACCTCGTGCCGCGCGCCGAGCGGGACCACCGAGGCGTCGTCGCCCATCCGCAGGCCGATGCCACCGCTCAGGTCGCGGATCACCGTCGGGTCACCCGCCACCAGAGCGGAATTCCCCTTCACACCCGTCCCACCTGACGTGCCAGGCTTCGGCGAGCCCGAGCCCGAGCCCGATCCCGAAGCGGACGCCGCGGGCTTGCCGCCCTCGGCCGCCCCGCCCTTCGCCTCCGCCTTCGTCCACGGCCCGGCGACCAGCAGGTACGCCCCACCGCCGGCCAGCAGCGCCAGTACGGTCACCGCGCTGCCCCACGCCCACCTCCGCTTCCTGCGGCGCTGCGCCTCGGCGCGCTCGCTCAGGGCCTCCCAGTCGGGCTGCGGCGAGGCGGGAACGGGAACGGCGAAGGGGGCGGCGGGCGCCTGTGGAGGGTCCTGGTACGGGTTCGGCCCGCTCGGCTGCGGATAGCCGTACCCGCCGCCGCCTATGGGCGGACCGGGCGGAAAGCCGTAGCCGGACAGGGGCGGACCCGGCGGACCGGGCGGGTACCCGTAGCCGCCGCCGCTCTCCGGGGCGGGGTCGGGCTGCGCGTTGCTCGGGGGAGGAGTGCCGTAGGACATGCCCCGGATGCTAAGTCACGCCGGAATCCGATCTTCCGGCAGCTGCTCCGCAGCTACTCCGCAGCTCCTCCGGAAGCGCCTCCGGCAGCGACTCTGCGGCTACTGCTCCGGCAGCTTGATGATCGGGAAGCTCCCCGTGGTGGTCGGCGCGTGCTCCGGCAGCCACAGCACCGCCACCGCCCCCGCCGCCGCGCCCTCGCGGTCCGAGCCGCCCGGCGCCGCCACGTTGCGGAAGGTCAGCCGGGCGCCCAGCACCCGCGCCTGCCCCTCCGCGATGGTCAGCCCCAGGCCGTGGCCCACGCCCGCGCGGTCCGTCGAGCCCGTACGGAACCGGCTCGGCCCCTCGCGCAGCAGCGCCTCGGGGAAGCCCGGCCCGTGGTCCCGGACGCGCACGACCCGGCCCTCGATGTCCACCTGGACCGGCGGCTGCCCGTAGCGCGCGGCGTTGGCCAGCAGGTTCCCGAGGATCCGCTCCAGCCGTCGCGGGTCGGTGCTGACGATCTCGTCCGCGACGATCCGTACCGTCGCCTCCGGCATCAGCGCGGTCACCCGTCGGCTCACGAACTCGCCCAGCGCCACGTCCTGCAGCTCGGCCCGCTCCGAGGCGCTGTCGAGCCGGGCCACCTCCAGTACGTCCTCGACCAGGGCCCGCATCGCCTGCGCGCGGTCGCGCACCAGCTCGGTCGGCCGCCCCGGAGGCAGCAGCTCCGCCGCCGTCAGCAGGCCCGTCACCGGCGTCCGCAGCTCGTGCGCGATGTCCGCGGTGACCCGCCGCTCGGCCTCCAGCCGCTGCTGGAGCGCGTCGGCCATGGCGTCCACGGCCCGCGCGAGGTCGTCCGTCTCGTCGCGTACGACACCGCCGACCGCGTCCCGGACCCTTACCCCGGGGTCCCCGTGCGCCACCCTCTGCGCGGCCGCCGCGGCCTTGCGCAGCCGACGCGAGATCTGTCCGCCGATGAGCACGCCCAGCGCGGAGCCGCCGATCACCACGGCGAGGGAGCCGACGACCAGGGCCCGGTCCAGATCGCGCACCATGTTGGCGCTCTCCCGGAACTGCGTGTGCAGGGACAGGGTCTGGCCGTTGCCGAGCGGTACGGCGGCCCAGACCACCTGGGGTCCGCGCGGGTTCTCCTGCACATACGTACCGCGCCGTCCCGACTGCACCTTCTGGCGCAGCTGGGAGGGCAGCTCCGGGTCGTTGATCACGAAGTTCTGGGGCAGCTTGCGCCCGGCGTCGACGTTGCGGGACATGTACTGCACGCGGTCCAGCTGCGTCTCGCGGGCGCTCTCCAGCATCGATACCCGGGCAGCACTGTGCACCACCAGGCTCAGCGCGACCGCGATGAGCGCGCCCACGGCGGCGATGGCGAGTGTGATCTTCCAGCGGATCCCGGTACGAAGGGTGAAGCGCCTCATGGTTTCAGCTTGTATCCGAAGCCCCGGACCGTTTCGATGCGGTCCTGTCCGATCTTGGTGCGCAGGCGCTGGACGTGGACGTCCACGACGCGGGTGTCGCCGCCCCAGTCGTAGTCCCAGACCCGCTCCAGCAGGCGGTCACGGGACAGGACCGTGCCCGGCGCGGAGGAGAACTCCAGCAGCAGCCGCATCTCCGTGGGCGTCAGGGCGACCGGGGCGCCCGCCTTGCGGACCTCCATGCCCTCGGTGTCCACCTCCAGGTCGCCGAAGCAGAGCAACCCGCGGTCGCCGTCCGAGTCGTCCCCGGCCGACGCCCCGCCGTACAGGCCGCCCGCGTGGCCGAAGCGGCGCAGCACGGCGCGGATCCGGGCGACGAGCACGGAGCCGTCGAAGGGCTTGGTGACGTAGTCGTCGGCGCCCGCCTCCAGGCCGAGCACCACGTCGATGGAGTCGGCGCGCGCGGACAGCATGATCACGGGGACGGTGGACTCGTCGCGGATCCGGCGGCACAGGCTGACCCCGTCCATGCCGGGGACCATCACGTCGAGCAGCGCGATGTCCGGCCGCTTGGCCCGGAAGGACTCCAGACCGGACAGTCCGTCGGGCATGGCGGTGACCACGAAGCCGTCGCGTTCCAGCGCCAGGGTCGTGGCCTCGCGGATGACGTCGTCGTCCTCCACAAACAGCACATGGGTCTCGGCCATGCCCAGCCTCGCTTCGGTTCCTCTGAGTGTCTTGCGGATGTGGCGGATGCAGCGGATGGAGCCGGTGGAGCAGATGGAGCGGATGTACGCGTACGCGTCAGTTCTTCGACGTGGTGGCCGGCGCCGGCTGGCCTCCGCCGTCGACGTTGCTGTACTCCGTGTACACCCGGTCCTGCTCGGTGAACTTCTCCCCGCTCCAGCGGTACGTGATCACGTCCTCGCCGGAGGGATACGCCAGTGCGTCGCTCTTCGCGTAGACCGGCTTGGTGACGACGAGGTCGCCCCGGTCGATCTCCGCGTAGACGGGTGGCTGTTCGTCCGAGAACACATTCTCGTACCTGCCGCCGCGCTCCCGGTACACGTACGAGCCCCGGCCGAGCGCGTCCGCGCAGGACAGCACGTTGACGACGATGTCCACGGCGGGGCCCCCGGTGACCTTCCCGTAGCTGACGTCGACCGGGTACTCCTTGCCCGTGCAGGGCTTGAGGTCCCGTTTGACCTCGGCGCTGACCTTCGGGTCCGCCTTGAGCAGCGCGACCGGGTCGATCTTCATGACCTTCGGCCGCCCCGAGGGCGCGGCCGGGGCCGAGGCGTCGCCGGAGGAGGAGGCGTGCGGCTCGGCGGCGGGCGGCGGGCCCGTCTTGGCCACGGTATCGGTGCGGGCGGGGCCGCCGTCCTTGAGCCCGGTGCCGCCGGTGGAGCAACCGGCCGCGAACAGCACAGTGCCGACGAGGACGACCGTCCCCGTCGACATCAGCACCAGTGAACTTCTGCCGCTCAGATGGTGGCCCGTCAGGCCGCGCACCGCTCCCGCCCCTCGTAACGGCCGGTGTGGTCACCGCGTTCGAGCGCGCGCATGTCCAGGTCCCGGCTCTCCAGCTCCTGCCGGAGACGGGCCAGTGCGCGGTGCAGAGTGCTCTTCACGGTTCCCGCCGACATGCCGAGCGCCGCGGCCGTCTCCTCGGTGCTCATCTGCTCCCAGTGTCGCAGCACGACCACGCTGCGCTGCTTGGGCGCGAGCACCTTGAGGATGTCCATCAGCAGGGCGCGGTCGGCGCGCTGGTCGGAGCCGTCCTCGACGGAGGCGTCGGGGAGCTGCTCGGTGGGAACCTCTTCGAGCTTGCGGGCGCGCCACCACTCGGTGCGAGTGTTGATCATGACCCGGCGCAGGTAGGCGTCGGCGAGGGACTTGTCGGCGATCCCGTCCCAGCGGCCGTAGGTGCGCACGAGGGCGGTCTGGAGGAGGTCCTGCGCGTCGGTCGGGTCCGGGACGAGGCGCCGTGCGCTGCGCAGGAGCGCGTCCTGCCGAGTGCGTACGTAGTCCTCGAACTCGAGTACCCCGTCGTGCGCCATCTCAGACCGCCTCCGTTCCGTTCCACCGCTCATCCGCCGTCTTACGGGTTCGAAGGTACGGAGGGGTTGTCACGGAGCTGTGCGGGTCAGCCTTCGGAGGGCGCACGGACACCCATAGGTTGTGTAACGGTGCCTCGTGAGCTGGGGGTTCGCCGTCTCAACCGGAATGGTTGAGTCATGAATGAATCGGGTCGGCCGGCTCAGTTGGCCGGCTCAGTCGGTCAGCTCAGCGGCAGCCGGTACATGCCCTGCGCGAGCGGCTCCACCAGCCCGTCGGAGACCAGCCCGTCCAGCGCCCGGGCCCGCTGCACGGGCTCGTCCCAGACCGTGTCCAGCACCGCTCGCGGAACCGGCCCGACCGCCTCCCGGAGTACGGCCAGCAGCTTGCCGCGCACCTGCCGGTCGGTCCCGGCGTACGTCTGCCCGCGTCGCGGCGGCCCGTCGTGGGCCGGCTTACCGGCCAGCCGCCACGCGCAGAGCCCGGCCACCGGGCAGCGCGCGCAGTCCGGGGACTTGGCCGTGCACACCAGGGCGCCCAGCTCCATCGAGGCCGCCGCCCAGCGCGCGGCGGTCTCCTCGTCCTCGGGCAGCAGGGCCCGGGCCAAGCGCCGCTCGGCGGCGGTGGTGGCGTTCGGCGGGTACTCGACACCGGTCGCGGTGCGGGCGAAGACCCGCCGGACGTTGGTGTCCAGGACGGCGTGCCGCTGCCCGTAGGCGAAGGAGGCCACGGCCGCCGCCGTGTACTCGCCGATGCCGGGCAGCGCGAGCAGCTGCGCGTGCTCCCGGGGTACGTCGCCACCGTGCCGTTCCGTTATCGCGACGGCCGCTCCGTGCAGGCGCAGCGCCCGGCGGGGGTAGCCGAGCCGCCCCCAGGCCCGTACGGCCTCGCCCGGGGCCTCGGCGGCGAGGTCGGCGGGCCGGGGCCACCGGGCGAGCCACTGCTCGTACACCGGCAGGACCCGGCTGACGGGGGTCTGCTGGAGCATGAACTCGCTGACCATGACCCCCCAGGGGCCGGCCTCGGGGCGGCGCCAGGGCAGGTCGCGGGCGTGCTCGTCGAACCACGCGATGACGGGGGAGTGCAGGGCGTGGGAGACGTGGGGGGAAGGGGCGGGCGAAGCGGCGGGAGATGCAGTCATGGCAGACGGCATCCTGGCACGTTTGGGGCCACCGCGCCGGGTCCGGACCGGTGAACCGGACAGCGGCGCGGTCACCGCTCGCCCGCATGGCGGCCGTAATCGTACATAATTCCGATTTTCCACCCCGTGGGGCTCTTGGCCGATTCTGGGCGGTCCGGTGTCCTCCCGCAGGATGATCATCGGCAAAACAAGACGCATGTGCGGCATGGGGGGCGCCGATCGGGCCGCGAACTCTCGTAAAGTTCCGTCCGTGGGATCTCTGCGCAATCCGGTCGGGCCGCTCCCCTCCTCCATCTACTGGCGACGGAGGGCTGTGCTGGCGTCCATTGCCGCGCTCATCGCGCTCCTCGCCGTATGGACCGTCAGTTCCGGTGGGGGGAAGTCGAGTACGAACGGAAAGGGCGGGGACGGCGGCCGTGACCCCGTCACGTCCATCACCCCGGGCCCGTCCGGGACGGGGCCGGCGATCAGTCAGGCCCCGGGCGGACGTGGCGAGTCCGGTTCGGACGCGGGCAAGAACGGAGAACCCGGCGGCGGTTCGGGCGGCAGCTCCAGCTCCGGTTCCAGTTCCGACCCTGGCTCCGGTTCCGGTTCCGGTTCCGGCCCTGGCTCCGGTTCCGGTTCCGGTTCCGGCCCTGGCTCCGGTTCCGGTTCGGGCTCGGGTCCGGCCTCTGGGTCCGGCGGCGGCGCCTCGGCGGGCGAACAGGTCCCCGCGGACTCCCCGCTCCCCACGTGCGCGCCGGCGTCCCTCAAGTGGGAGGTCAAGAGCGTGAAGAACGAGTACGAGGCGAACGAGAAGCCCCGCCTCGAACTGATCGCCCGCAACAGCTCCGGCACGTCGTGCAAGGTCGATCTCGGCCCGAAGCAGGCGGTGCTGACCATCCTCCAGGCGACGGGCACCAAGGCGGTCTGGTCCTCGGCGGACTGCCCGTCGGGCGCGGGCAGCCTCTTCTTCCGCCTCCCCGCGCAGGGCGAGACGAAGCACTCCCTGGAATGGGACCGCAAGCCCAGCGCGGCGGACAAGTGCCAGTCGCCCCCGGCGGGTTCCGTGGCCCCTGACACGTACATGGTCGAGGTCAAGTCCCCGGGCATGCCGGTGGCCCGCACCTCGTTCGTCCTGAAGCAGGACTAGCAATTCCAGCCCCGCCGGCGTTTGAGGCGTGGGGGTCCCCCGGACGGAGTCTGGGGGAGGGTCTGGGGCGGAGCCCCAGCAGCGGCGCCGCAGGTCAGACGTAGCGCTCCAGGATCGAGGACTCCGCCAGGCGGGACAGGCCCTCGCGGACGCTGCGCGCACGCGCCTCGCCGACGCCGTCCACCGTCTGCAGGTCGTCCACGCTCGCCGCGAGCAGCTTCTGCAGGCCTCCGAAGTGCTCGACGAGCCGCTCGATGATGGCCCCGGGCAGCCGGGGGATCTTCGCCAGCAGCCGGTAGCCGCGCGGGGACACCGCCGAGTCCAGGGTCTCCGGCGAGCCCGTGTAGCCGAGCGCCTTCGCGACGATGGCCAGTTCCAGCAGCTCCGGATGCGACAGCGCGTCCAGCGCCGGCAGCGCCTCGTCCACCGTGCGGGAACGCTTCGCCGTCGGCTCCGGCACGTAGTCCCGGATGACCAGCTCGCGCTCCTGCTCGATGCCGACGGTCAGCTCGTCCAGCTGGAGGGAGAGCAGGCGCCCGTCGGTGCCCAGTTCGACCACGTACTCCGCGATTTCCGTCGCGATCCGGCGGACCATTTCCAGCCGCTGCGCGACCGCCGTCACGTCGCGCACCGTGACCAGGTCCTCGATCTCCAGCGCGGACAGCGTCCCGGCGACCTCGTCCAGCCGCAGCTTGTACCGCTCCAGCGTGGCCAGCGCCTGGTTCGCCCGCGACAGGATCGCCCCGGACTCCTCCAGGACCCGCCGCTCGCCGTCGACGTACAGCGCGATCAGCCGCATCGACTGGGAGACGGAGACGACCGGGAAACCGCACTGCTTGGAGACGCGGTCGGCCGTACGGTGCCGCGTACCCGTCTCCTCCGTCGGAATCGACGCGTCCGGGACCAGCTGCACACCCGCCCGCAGGATCTTGGTGATGTCCTTGTCCAGGATGAGCGCGCCGTCGAGCTTGCAGAGCTCGCGCAGCCGGGTCGCGGTGAACTCCACGTCCAGCACGAAGCCGCCGGTGCACATCGACTCGACGGTCTTGTCCATCCCGAGGACGATCAGCCCGCCGGTGTTGCCGCGAACGATCCGCTCCAGACCGTCACGCAGGGGCTGACCAGGTGCGACCGCGCTCAGTGAGGCGCGCATCATGGCCTCCTGCTTGGAGCTCGCGCCCGACTTGCCGGATGCTGCTGCCCCGTCCTTGGCTGCCACTGCACTCCTCCGGTCGCGGGTTGCGCCGCCTGCGTACGGCCGGGCGGACCAGGCCAAAGTCTACCGGCGCGCGCTGCGGCCCCGCCGTGGCTTGGCCAGCAAGCCCGTCCCGACACCCGGCACGCACCCCTGACCAGCGACGCGACGCCTCACCCCGGCCCCTCACCGGCCGCCCTCGGGCCCCGCACCGGGCCCCGGGCCTCGCACCGGGCCCCTTACCCGGCTTCCTTGCGGCCGGCTGCCCGGCGCGGGAGCACCCGCAGGGCGTCACCCATGTCCGCCACCTCGGTCACCTTCATGCCGGCCGGCACCCTGCCCGGATCGGCCGGCACCAGCGCGTGCGTGAACCCCAGCCGGTGGGCCTCCGCGAGCCGACGCTGTACGCCGGTCACGCGCCGCACCTCACCGGCGAGGCCGACCTCCCCGATGGCGACCAGGTTCTTCGGCAGCGGCACGTCACTGGCGGCGGAGGCCAGGGCCAGGGCGATCGCCAGGTCGGCGGCGGGCTCGGTGAGCTTCACCCCGCCCACCGTCGCGCTGTAGATGTCGCGCTTGCCCAGCGCGGTGATCCGGCCGCGCTGCTCCAGCACCGCCAGCATCATCGAGACGCGGGAGGTCTCCAGGCCGGACGTGGTCCGCCGGGGCGAGGGGATCTGCGAGTCCACGGTCAGCGCCTGCACCTCGGCGACCAGCGGACGCTTCCCCTCCAGGGTCACCGTCAGACAGGTCCCCGGCACGGCTTCCGCGCGCCGGGTCAGGAACAGCCCGCTCGGGTCGGCGAGCCCGGTGATCCCCTCGTCGTGGAGCTCGAAGCAGCCGACCTCGTCGGTGGCGCCGTACCGGTTCTTCACGCCGCGCACGAGGCGCAGCCGCGCGTGCCGGTCGCCCTCGAAGCTGAGCACCACGTCCACCAGGTGCTCCAGCAGCCGCGGGCCGGCGATCGCTCCGTCCTTGGTGACGTGGCCGACCAGCAGCGTGGCCATCCCGCGCTCCTTGGAGGCCCGGATCAGCGCCCCGGCCACCTCCCGGACCTGGGCCATGCCGCCCGGCGCCCCGTCGATCTCGGGGGAGGCCACGGTCTGGACGGAGTCCAGGACCAGCAGCGAGGGCTTCACGGCGTCGAGATGCCCCAGGACCGCCGAAAGGTCGGTTTCGGCGGCGAGGTACAAGTGATCGCTGAGCGCGTTGATCCGGTCGGCCCGCAGCCGCACCTGGCTCGCCGACTCCTCGGCCGTGACGTACAGGGTGCGGTGCGCGTCGCTGGCCGCCTTCGCCGCGACGTCCAGCAGCAGCGTCGACTTCCCGACGCCGGGCTCGCCCGCGAGCAGCACGACGGCCCCGGGCACGAGGCCGCCGCCGAGCACCCGGTCCAGCTCGTCCACACCGGTGCTGCGCGCGGTCGCCGTACGGCCGTCCACCTGCGCGATCGGCAGCGCGGCGGTCGAGACGCGCCCGGCCGCGGTGGTCCGTACGGCGGGCGCGCCGCCCATCTCCTCGACGGTGCCCCACGCCTGGCACTCGGGGCAGCGCCCGAGCCATTTCGCGGTCGTGTACCCGCACTCGGTACAGCGGTAGGACGGCCGGTCCTTGGCGGATGAACGAGATGTACGGGCAGCCATGCGCCCCACCGTATCCGCACCCACTGACACCCCCCGGGGGTGCGCCGGTCGGGTTGTCGGTTCCGCCGCGTCAGGTCCGCCGTCAGCAGGGGCCCGATCTGTTCACCCGTAAGGGCTAAATGCGGTGAAGGCTTCCAGGGGGTCACCCGCGTGCGCCCTACGGTCACCCAGGTGAGCAGCAGCAACCAGCAACACCCCGCATCGCGCACCGGCGCACACCGGGCGCACGGGCGCACTCCCTCCGAGGGGGACCCGGGGGAGCAGCCGCCGCCCCCGTTCCGGCACGAGCCCTATCTGGACGGCCTGTTCACGTACTGCCTGTCGGTCCTGTGCGATCACGACGCCGCCACCGAGGTGCTCGGCGACGTCCTGGCCGTCGCCGAGCGGCACCCCGGCCGATGTCCCGACGAGGGGGACCGGCGGGCCTGGCTGTACGCCCTCGCCCGGTGGGGCTGCCTGCGCCGGCTCGCCGAGCGGCGGCGCGTCAGGCAGGGAGCGCATTCCGCCCGGCGCACGCCGGAGCGCACGGGGCGCCGGCGCACGCTGGACCCGCCCGCCGGGGCGGCGGGGCAGGATGCCACATCCGCACCGCACGTCACAGCCACCTCACCTGCCCCGGCCACCTCACACACCCCGTCCGGCTCGCGGGCCACACCGGGCGGCGTGTATGCCCCCGCCGCCCCGGCCACCCCCGCTGCCCCCGCGGCCCGGCACGCCCCGGCCGCCCCGGCCGCCCGGCACGTCCCGGATCCGCTGGACGTCCTGGACGTGTACGCGTACCGCCGCACCGAACTCGCCCGCCTCGCCTGGCCCGAGGCCGCCGGGACCACCCCCGAGCAGCGCGAGGCCCTCGAACTCGCCGTCCGCCACCGCCTCGGCGTCCCCGAGCTCGCCGCCGTCCTCGGCACCCCCCCGACCGCCGCCCGGGAGCTGCTGTCCGGCGCCGCCTGCGAGGTGGAGCGCACCCGCGCCGCCCTCGCCGTCGTCGAGACCGGCAGCTGTCCCGCCGTGTCCCGGCTCACCTCCGAGGGCGGCGACGGCCTGGTGCTGCTGTCCACCACCCTGCGCGCCGAGCTCGTCCGGCACGTGGACGACTGCCCGCGCTGCCGCCGGGTCGCCGAGCGCGTCGGGGCCGCCGCGCCCTGGCCCGGCTCCGGCGGCATCAACACCGCCGCGCTCCCGCTGGTCCCCGCGCCCCGGACCGCCGTCCACGCCGCGATGCTGCGCTCCGGCCGCAGCCGCGGGCGCGGGCCCCGCCCCCGGTTCGACCGGACGGGATTCCCGATGGACCCCAGGGACCGCGCGGCCCGCCGCGACCGGCTCCGGGCCCGGGCCGTGACCACCACCGTGGTCGCCACCGTCGTCGCCGCGCCCGTTCTGGCCCTGTGGGCCGCCTACCGCGGCGCCCCCGCGACCGGTGAATCCGTCGGAGCCGACGGCGCCACCCGCGTCTCCGCGAGCGAGACCCATATCCCGCCGACCGCCGCCGGGCTGCCGCTCGCCGCCTACGAGAACGCCGGCAACACCGCCCGCACCACCGGCCGGCCGGGCTTCGCCACGGGCAGCACCGCCCCGGACGTCTCCGTCGAGGTGATCAGCACCGGCCCGCCGGCCACTCCCGAAGGCGCCATCGGCCCGGGTGCCCCCGGCCGGCTCACCGTGACCGCGTCCGCGCGGGGCGCCACCACCTGGCTCACCCTCACCGCCTCCGGCGGTGCCCCGGTGGACTGGCGGCTCTGGTCCGACGCCCCGTGGCTGCGCGCGAGCCAGACCGCGGGCACGCTGGCACCCGGAGAATCGGTCACCTTGAGGATCACCGTGGACCGGGAGACCCAGCCCGAGGACGCCTGGACGGCCCGGGTCGGCGTGGACCCGGGCGGCACGGTGGTCTCCGTCAAGGGCCGAGGCCGCCCGGCCCCGACGCCCGCTCCGACCGCCACCCCCTCGCCGACCCCGACACCGACACCGACCCCGACCCCGAGCGGCACGGCGGGCCCGACGCCGACCGACTCCCCGACTCCGACACCGACGCCCACCCCGACTCCGACGCCGACTCCGTCAGGAGGAACGGTTTCCCCGGCGCCCGAGGGCCCCACCGAGACCCCGGTACCTTCCGGCTCGTAGGCGGTAGGCAGGCGGAGAAGAGAGCCGTCCTAGACGGGATCGGCGGGGTGCGGGGCCATCGGCAGCAGCGAGGCCAGCCGCGCCTCGCACAGCTTCACGAGCGCCTCGTAGCCCTCCTTGCCCATCAGCTCCGTCAGCTCCGCCCGGTACGACACGTACACCGGGTCACCGGCGCCGTGCGCGGACGTGGCCGACGTGCACCACCAGTGCAGGTCGTGGCCGCCCGGGCCCCAGCCCCGGCGGTCGTACTCGCCGATCGAGACCTGGAGGACACGCGTGTCGTCGGGCCGGTCGATCCAGTCGTAGGTCCGGCGGATCGGCAGCTGCCAGCACACGTCCGGCTTGGTCTCCAGCGGCTCCTGGCCGCTCTTCAAAGCCAGGATGTGCAGGGAGCAGCCGGCGCCGGCCGGGAAGCCGGGCCGGTTCAGGAAGATGCAGGCGCCGTCCCAGCGGCGGGTCTGCTTCTCTCCGTCGTCGTCGAGCTGCGTCCAGCCCGTCTCGCTGCCGACGTCGTGGAACTGCCACAACTCGGGAGTCAGCCGCGCCACGTGCTCGGCGACGCGCTTCTCGTCGTCCTCGTCGGAGAAGTGCGCACCGAGGGTGCAGCAGCCGTCGTCCGCCCGGCCGGCCTGGATGCCCTGGCAGCCGCTGCCGAAAATGCAGGTCCAGCGGGAGGTCAGCCAGGTCAGGTCGCAGCGGAAGATCTGTTCGTCGTCGGCGGGATCGGGAAACTCGACCCAGGCCCGAGGGAAGTCGAGACCCTTCTCATCAGGGGCCGAAACCTTGGCGTTCTTGGTCCGGGACTTGTTGGCCTTCTTCGTATGTGGCACAAACCCAAGCGTAAGCGCCCCTTACGACACCCATCCTCCTGGCGCACAGTAGCGTTTCCTCCTATGAGACTCGGTGTCCTTGATGTGGGTTCGAACACGATCCATCTGCTGGTGGTGGACGCGCACCCCGGCGCGCGCCCGCAGCCGGCGCACTCGCACAAGGCGGATCTGCGCCTCTCGGAGCTGCTCGACGAGCACGGCGCGGTCAGTCCCGAGGGCATAGACCGACTCGTCTCGGTGATCGCGGGCGCCGTTCAGGCCGCCGAGGACAAGGGGTGCGAGGACGTCCTCCCCTTCGCGACCAGCGCCGTGCGCGAGGCCACGAACGCGGACGAGGTCCTGGCCCGGGTCAAGCTCGAAACCGGCATCGAGCTGCCGATCCTCAGCGGTGACGACGAGGCCAGGCTCACGTTCCTCGCGGCCCGGCGCTGGTTCGGGTGGTCGGCGGGCAAGCTGCTCGTCCTGGACATCGGCGGCGGCTCGCTGGAGATCGCGTACGGCATCGACGAGGACCCGGACGCGGCCGTCTCCCTCCCGCTGGGCGCGGGCCGCCTCACCTCGGGCTGGCTCCTCGGCGACCCGCCGGACCCGTCGGACGTACGGGCGCTGCGCCGCCACGTGCGGGCCCAGATCGCGCGCACGGTCGGCGAATTCAGCCGCTTCGGGGCACCGGACCATGTGGTGGCGACGTCGAAGACCTTCAAGCAGCTGGCCCGCATCGCGGGCGCGGCCCGCTCCGCGGACGGCCTGTACGTCCAGCGGGACCTGACCCGCAAGTCCCTGGAGGAATGGGTCCCGCGCCTGTCTGCCATGACCACGTCCGAGCGGGCCGCCCTCCCGGGCGTCTCGGAGGGGCGCGCCGAGCAGCTGCTGGCGGGCGCGCTGGTCGCGGAGGGCGCGATGGATCTCTTCGGCGTGGACTCCCTCGAAATCTGCCCGTGGGCCCTGCGCGAGGGCGTCATCCTCCGCCGCCTGGACCACCTCCCCACCCCCGCTCCCTCCTAACGCGCCGCTCGCACGGCTCGGCGCCGGGGGCGCCTCCCCGGCTTCGCGCCGCTGCGCCGGACTCCGTCCGCCGATCCCGTGGCGGGGCCGGCCGATCAGGCGCGCCGCCGCTGCCGGGGCGCTGCCCCGGACCCCGCGCCTCAAACGCCGGCGAGGCTGGATCTTTCAGCCTCGCCGGCGTTTGAGGCGCGGGTCCGGGCGGAGCCCGGGGAACGGTGGAAGGGCGGGTAGGGGACAGCCCCGCAGGGCCCCGACCCCGCCCGGCGCCCGCCGAGGCCCAGCCACCGGCTGAGCTCTGCGCCGCAGGCGAGAATCCCCGTACCGCCCGGCCAGGGCATGGGCATGGGTACCCTGTCATCCGTGCCCCCGCCCCACCCCCCGACCCCGAAAGCGAAGGTCGCCCTCTCCACCGCCTCCGTCTACCCGGAGACCACGGCGACCGCCTTCGAGATCGCCGCGCGCCTCGGCTACGACGGCGTCGAGGTGATGGTCTGGACGGATCCGGTCAGCCAGGACATCGACGCCCTGCGCCGCCTCTCCGACGACCACCAGGTCCCGATCCTCGCCATCCACGCGCCCTGCCTCCTCATCACGCAGCGCGTCTGGTCCACCGACCCCTGGACCAAACTCCAGCGCGCCCAGAGCGCCGCGGAGAAGCTCGGCGCGAGCACCGTCGTCGTCCACCCCCCGTTCCGCTGGCAGCGCGCGTACTCCCGCGACTTCGTCAGCGGCATCTGGCGCATGGCCGACGAGACCGACGTCCGGTTCGCCGTCGAGAACATGTACCCCTGGCGCTACCGCGACCGCGAGATGCTCGCGTACGCGCCCGAGTGGGACGTGACCAAGGACGATTACCGTCACTTCACGGTCGATCTCTCCCACACCGCCACCGCCCGCACCGACGCCACCGCGATGATCGACCGGATGGGCGACCGCCTCGCGCACATCCACCTCGCCGACGGAAACGGTTCGGCGAAGGACGAGCACCTCGTCCCCGGCCGCGGCACCCAGCCCTGCGCCGAGCTGCTGCGGGGCCTCGCCACCTCCTCCTTCGACGGCCACATCGTCATCGAGGTCAACACCCGCCGCGCGATGTCCTCCGCCGAGCGGGAGGCCGACCTCGCCGAGGCCCTGGCCTTCACCCGCCTCCACCTCTCCGCGGCCGACACCCGGGCGCCCCGCCGATGACCACACCGCCCCCACCCCCGGAAGAACCCACGCCGTCCGCCGCGCCCGCGCGGCCCGCCGAGCCCGCGCCCCCGCCCCCCGCCGCGCCCGCGAAGCGCCGCCGCGGCCCCGGCCGCCCGCGCCACGACGAGGCCGACGACGGCCCCGGCACGCAGGAGCGCATCCGTAGCGCCGCCCGCTCCGAGTTCTCCGCACGCGGCTACGACAAGACCTCCGTGCGCGGCATCGCCAAGGCCGCCGGCGTCGATCCCGCCCTGGTGCACCACTACTTCGGCAGCAAGGACGAGCTCTTCGCCGCCGCCATCGAGCTCAGCATGGAGCCCGCCCTCGTCGTCCCCGCGATCCTCGGCGAGGGCCCCGAGGGCATCGGCGAGCGCCTGGCCCGCTACTTCCTGAACATCTGGGAGAACCCGGCCACCCGGGTCCCGCTCCTCGCCGTCATCCGCTCGGCCCTCACCCACGAGGCGGCGGCGAAGGTGCTGCGCGGCCTGATCCTGCGCCGGGTCCTGGAGCGCGTCGCGGCCGACCTCAACGTCCCCGACCCCACCTTCCGCGCCGAGCTCGCCGCCTCGCACATGGTGGGCATCGCGATCCTGCGCTACGTCGTCCAGGTCGAGCCCCTCGCCTCCGCCGACCCGGAGGCCATCGTGGCCCTGGTGGCCCCTACCCTCCAGCGCTACCTGACCGAGGAATGAGCCGGCCGTCCCGCTATCCGGACGCCCCGGCCGGGCCGCGGGCCGGGGGCGTAGCCTCGTAACTGAGTCGTATCCACAGTCGTATCCACAGTCGCGTCAACTGTCGCGGCCGCGCTCGCGCAGCCGCACTCATGGGGAGTGAACCCGATGCCCGAGCTGAGGTCCCGCACCGTCACCCACGGCCGCAACATGGCAGGCGCACGTGCGCTGATGCGCGCCTCGGGCGTAGCGAGCGCGGACATCGGCAAGCCGATCATCGCGGTCGCCAACTCCTTCACCGAGTTCGTCCCCGGCCACACGCACCTGGCCCCGGTCGGCCGGATCGTCTCCGACGCCATCCGCGCCGCGGGCGCCATCCCGCGCGAGTTCAACACCATCGCGGTCGACGACGGCATCGCCATGGGCCACGGCGGCATGCTGTACTCCCTGCCCTCCCGCGACCTCATCGCGGACTCGGTCGAGTACATGGTGGAAGCCCACTGCGCCGACGCCCTGATCTGCATCTCCAACTGCGACAAGATCACCCCCGGCATGCTGATGGCCGCCATGCGCCTCAACATCCCGGTCGTCTTCGTCTCCGGCGGCCCGATGGAGGCCGGCCAGGCCACCCTCGTCGACGGCACCGTCCGCAAGCTCGACCTGATCGACGCGATGGTCGACGCCGTGAAGGAGAGCGTCTCCGACGAGGACGTGCTCCGCATCGAGGAGAACGCCTGCCCCACCTGCGGTTCCTGTAGTGGCATGTTCACTGCCAACTCGATGAACTGCCTCGCCGAGGCCATCGGCCTGGCCCTCCCCGGCAACGGCTCCGTCCTCGCCACGCACACCGCCCGCCGCGCCCTGTACGAGGACGCCGGCCGCACGGTCGTCGAGATCACCAAGCGGTACTACGAGCAGGACGACGCGTCGGTCCTCCCGCGCTCCATCGCGACCCGCCAGGCCTTCGAGAACGCCATGGCCCTCGACATCGCCATGGGCGGCTCCACCAACACGATCCTCCACCTCCTCGCCGCCGCGCAGGAAGCCGGCCTGGACTACGACCTCAAGGACATCGACGAGGTCTCGCGCCGCGTCCCGTGCCTGTCCAAGGTGGCCCCGAACGTGGCGCCCGGCGGCACGTACTACATGGAGGACATCCACCGGGCCGGCGGCATCCCCGCCATCCTCGGCGAACTGCACCGCGGCGGCCTCCTCAACAAGGACGTCACCACCGTCCACTCGGACAACCTGGAGGACTGGCTGGGGAAGTGGGACGCCCGCTCCGGCACCGCCTCCGACGAGGCGATGGAGCTGTGGCACGCGGCCCCCGGCTGCAAGCGCTCCGCGACCGCCTTCTCCCAGTCGGAGCGCTGGGCGACCCTCGACCTCGACGCCGAGGGCGGCTGCATCCGCTCCGTCCAGCACGCGTACTCCAAGGACGGCGGCCTCGCCGTCCTGCGCGGCAACATCGCCGAGGACGGCTGCGTCGTGAAGACGGCGGGCGTCGACGAGTCGATCTGGACCTTCGAGGGCCCGGCGGTCGTCTGCGAGTCGCAGGACGAGGCCGTCGACAAGATCCTCCGCAAGGAGGTCAAGGAGGGCGACGTCGTCGTCATCCGCTACGAGGGCCCGCGCGGCGGCCCCGGCATGCAGGAGATGCTCTACCCGACCTCCTTCCTGAAGGGCCGCGGCCTGGGCAAGGCCTGCGCCCTGGTCACCGACGGCCGCTTCTCCGGCGGCACTTCGGGCCTCTCCATCGGCCACGCCTCCCCGGAGGCGGCCTCGGGCGGCACCATCGCCCTGGTCGAGGACGGCGACCGCATCCGCATCGACATCCCGAACCGCTCGATCGAACTCCTCGTCCCGGACGAGACCCTGACGGCCCGCCGCGAGGCCCTGGGCGGCGTCTACGCCCCGAAGAACCGCGAGCGCAAGGTCTCCGCGGCCCTGCGCGCGTACGCGGCGATGGCCACGAGCGCCGACAAGGGCGCGGTCCGCGACGTGTCGAGGCTGGGCTAGCTTCTCCCCTTACGTTCCTTCTACGCACCGAACCCCGCCGCGAGTCCTCACCACTCGGCGGGGTTCGCGCCGTCCACGGCGAACACGGAGCCGTCGGGCGCGGACGCGTACACCCTGCCGTCGGCGACCACGGGCGCGGGCAGGTTCGCCGCGAACGTGGACCCCGTGGACCCCTCCATACGCGGCTTCGTCTGCCCCAGCAGACGGCCGGCGGCCGCGTCGACGGCCAGGAGCCGTCCGTCCGGCGCGGTCAGATAGACACGGCCCTCGGCGAGTACCGGGCGGGAGCCCACCGCCACGCCCGTCTGCAGCCGCCACTCCTCCTTCTCGGCGCCGACCGCCGCGAGCGCCCCCGTGGCCCCGAAGAGGTACACGACGCCGTCCTGCCCCACGGCCGACTGCGTCTCGTACAGCGGCGAGGCCAACCGCACGCGCCGCACATCGCGCGTCCCGAGGTCCACCCGTACGACGGCGTCGGTCCTGGCCCGTACGTCGGTGTCCAGCAGGTAGAACGCCCCGCGCGCCACCCCGACCGGCTGGAGCAGGCCCGTCGTACGGAGCTGCCAGCGCACCGTGCCGCTCGCCGGATCCACGGCCGCGACCTGCGTCGACCTGCCGTCGCCGGCGGCCGTCGAGACGTAAAGCGAGGCCGCCGCGTCGGACGCGTGCGGGTCGCCCCACCAGAGGGAGCCCACCCCGCCGATCCGCTTCGTCCAGCGGGCGGACCCGGTCGCCGCCTCCAGCGCGGTGGTACTCCCGCCCGGCGCCGCGACGAGCACCCGCCCCCCGGCGGACACCACGTGAGCACCGCCGGGCAGCCTGTACCGCCAGCGCTCGGCCCCGGTCCGGGCGTCCAGCGCCTGGAGCACCTCACTGCCGGGCGCCACCACCAGGACGTGCCCGCCGCCGTACCCGGGGGCGTTGTCCTTCGCCGTCCGGGTCGCCGGCGTGGGCGCCGCCACGGACCACTCCCGCGAACCGTCCGACGGGTCGAGCCGGACGGCGGTCGTCCCGGGCCCCGAGCAGAACAGGGCCGCCGCCTCCCAGGAACAGGCCGCGGTCCGCTTCCCGAGGGACACCGCCCACGGCGCGAAGGCCTTCGCCGGGACCGGAGCCGCCTTCACCGCCGGCTGGGCCGCCGGTCCGGCCGACGGCCCGTACCGGAGGTACCCGCCGACCACCGCGGTCACGAGCAGCAGCCCCAGCCCGGCCGCCACGGCCACCCGGCGCCGCCGCCTCCGCCCGCCGGGGGCGCCCGGCCCGCCGGGAGCGGGGACCGGCTCCCGCAGGTGCGTCACCTCCTCGGCCACCTCGGCCACCTCGGCCGCCACCGGCCGGCGCGGCCGTGGGATGAAGGCCTGGGTGTCCTCGGCGGTCGGATACGCGATCGCCCGCATCTCGGCGATCAGCGCCTCGGCCGTGGGCCGCTCCCGCGGGTCCTTGGCCAGGCACCGCGCGACGAGGGGGACGAGCCGCGCCGGAAGCCCCGTCAGATCGGGCTCGCTGTGCACCACCTGGTACGCCACCAGGTAATGGCTGTCCGAGTCGAACGGCCCCCGCCCGGTCGCCGCGTGCACCAGCACCGCCCCCAGAGCGAACACATCGGCGGCCGTTCCCACGTCCCGGGGCCGCTGGAACTGCTCCGGCGCCATGTACGGCGGCGTCCCGATCAGCTTCCCGGTCTCGGTGCGCAGATCGCTGTCGGCCGGCCGGGAGATCCCGAAGTCGATGACCCGTACCCCGTCGGGGGCCATCAGCACGTTGCTGGGCTTCAGATCCCGGTGCACGACCCCCGCCCGGTGGATGTCCCGCAGCGCCTCCGCCAGCCCGGCGGCGAGCCGGGTCAGCTCCGGCGGGTCCAGCACCCGCTCCCGTACCCGCTCGGCAAGCGTCGGGGCGTCGATGAACAGGGTGGCCATCCACGGCCGCTCGGCATCCGGATCGGCGTCCACGACGGGCGCGGTGAACGCGCCGCTCACCCGCCGGGCGGCCGCGACCTCCTGCCGGAAGCGGGCCCGGAATTCCGGATCCACCGCGTGCTCGGGGTGCACGATCTTGACGGCGATTTTCAGCCCCGAGCCTGACGTGGCCAGATGGACGACGCCCATGCCGCCGGAGCCGAGCACGGATTCGAGCCGGTACTGCCCGGCGTACTCCGGAAACCCCACATGGTCCGCGCGCAGCGAATGCATCGTTCACCACCACCCCCGCCGGAGCCTAGTCGATGAACCGTACGAATCTCCAAGGTCCTGCTACCCTGCGCGAGTTGCACAAGGCAACACCCGTGGGGGGAGATTTCGCATGTCGGTTGAGAACGATTCAAGCCAAATGGAGAGCCTGACCAGCGGGTCGGGTTTCCCGACCTTTCCGGTCGCGCCGGGCTACCGGGTGAACGTCCGCAGCGGCCCGGGCACCAATTACTCGGTCATTCGGGTCCTGCCGCTCGGCGCGTACGTGTCGATCCGCTGCCAGTGCGACGGCACGACGGTCTCGGGCCCGTACGGCACGACGAACATCTGGGACTGCGTCGGCAACGGCGAGTTCGTGTCCGACGCGTACGTGAAGACGGGCACGGACGGCTACGTCGCCACCCAGTGCGGCTGAGGGCCTGACCGCCTGACCGCCTGGCGGCCTCACTGGTCTGACACGTGAGACACACCCGGACCGGGGCCGCCGGCGGGGCGATAATCGCTGGTGTGAGCGACGACCAGCGAGACCAGAACCCCGCCGGGCAGGCCCCGGCTGCGGCCCCCGTCGGCCCCCAGCCCGAACCGATCCGGTTCTTCGGCACCACCTGGGTGAACCACGACGGCGGCTACGCCCTGCGCCGCGTAGCCCTCGCCCTCGGCTCCCTCGTCACCGCCTTCGCCGCCGCCCTGCTGCTCCGCCTCGCCTACGAGGGCCTGGAAATCGGCGACGTCGGCCCCTTCCTCAGCATCTCCGTCGTCGTCCTCTTCGCGATCGCGAGCTCCATCGCCTTCGTCAAGACCTGGGACTCCTTCAGCCGCCGCCCCGCCCCGTCCTCCGACGAGGCCGCCCTCAAGGGCCTGAAGACGATCGGTTTCATCGGCTCCCTCATCGCGTACTTCCTCCGCTGCCTCGCCGAGGCGCCCGGCGAGAAGCTGCGCCGCGCCGAGTACGAGCACGCCACCGCCGAATTCGCCCGCCGCCGCAGCTCCCGTACGGGCAACCCGGCCGCGCGCCGGCCCAAGCGCAAGAAGTAAGCGCCGCTCCGTTGACGCCCCGGCACAGCCAGGAGCATTATTCATCGCATGATGAATAATAGGGCCCAGGGAGTCGGCACCGGCGCCCCGGCCGCCGTGCACGCCCACGGCCTGACCGTCCGCCGCGGCACCGGCCGCCACCCCCGCACCGTCCTCGACTCCATCGCCTTCGACGTCCCCCGCGGCCGCATCACCGGCCTCCTCGGCCCCTCCGGCTGCGGCAAATCCACCCTCATGCGCGCCATCGTCGGCACCCAGGCCCACGTGACCGGCACCCTCGACGTCCTCGGCCGCCCCGCCGGCCACCCCGAACTCCGCTCCCTCATCGGCTACGTCACCCAGGCCCCCTCCGTCTACGACGACCTCACCGTCCGGCAGAACCTCGACTACTTCGCCGCCGTCCTCGAACCCGGCCGGGCCGCCGCCGAACGCCGCGCCGACGCCGTTGACCGCGCCCTCACCGACGTAGACCTCACCCCCCACGCCGACGCCCTCGCCGGCAACCTCTCCGGCGGCCAGCGCAGCCGCGTCTCCCTCGCCGTCGCGCTCCTCGGCACCCCGCAGCTCCTCGTCCTCGACGAACCCACCGTCGGCCTCGACCCCGTCCTGCGCCGCGACCTGTGGAACCTCTTCCACGACATCGCCGCCACCCGCGGCGCCACGCTCCTCGTCTCCTCCCACGTCATGGACGAGGCCGAGCGCTGCCACGACCTGCTCCTCATGCGCGAGGGTCGCATCCTCGCCCAGGACACCCCCGACGCACTGCGCACCCGTACCGGGTCGGCCACCGTCGAGGAGGGCTTCCTCCGCCTCGTCGACACCGCCAACGCGGAGGCCGCCAACGCGGACGCTGCCAACGTGGAGTCCGCCGCCGAGGCCGCCGCCGAAAGGACCGCCCGATGAACGGCTCCCGCACCCTCGCCACCGCCGCCCGCGTCCTGCTCCAGCTCCGCCACGACCCGCGCTCGATCGCGCTGATGCTCCTGGTCCCCGTCCTCATGCTGACCCTGCTGCGCTTCGTCTTCGACGGCACCCCGCGCACCTTCGACACCATCGGCGCCTCGCTCCTCGGGATCTTCCCCCTCATCACGATGTTCCTGGTGACCTCCATCGCCACCCTCCGCGAGCGCACCTCCGGAACCCTCGAACGCCTCCTCGCCATGCCGCTGGGCAAGGGCGACCTCATCGCCGGCTACGCCCTCGCCTTCGGAGCCGTCGCCGTCGTCCAGTCCCTCCTCGCCACCGGCCTCGCGCTCTGGGTCCTCGGCCTCGACGTCGTCGGCTCCCCGTGGCTGCTCCTGCTCGTCGCCCTCCTCGACGCGCTCCTCGGCACCGCGCTCGGACTCTTCGTCTCCGCCTTCGCCGCCTCCGAATTCCAGGCCGTCCAGTTCATGCCGGCGGTGATCTTCCCCCAGCTCCTGCTGTGCGGCCTGTTCGCCGCCCGCGACTCCATGCAGCCCGTTCTCGAAGGCCTCTCGAACGTCCTGCCCATGTCCTACGCCGTCGACGGCATGACCCAGGTCCTCACCCACACGGACATGACGGCCGACTTCATCCGCGACGCCGTCATCGTCGCCGCCTGCGCCCTGCTCGTCCTCGCCCTCGGCGCGGCCACCCTCCGCCGCCGCACGCCCTGACCGCGGGGTGCGAGGATGAAGCCGTACACGCACTCAGTTCGGCGTTCGGCGAGGTGAATCGGGCATGACCCAGACAGTCGCAGTCCTCGGTACCGGAAAGATCGGCGAGGCCCTGCTCAGCGGGATGATCCGCGGCGGCTGGCCCGCCTCGAAGCTCCTCGTCACCGCCCGCCGCGCGGAACGCGCCGAGGAACTCCACGCGCGTTACGGCGTCGAGGCCGTCAGCAACGCCGAGGCCGCCAAGCGCGCCGACACCCTCATCCTCACCGTCAAGCCGCAGGACATGGGCAAGCTCCTCGAAGAGCTCGCCCCGCACGTCCCCGCCGACCGCCTGGTCATCAGCGGCGCCGCCGGCATCCCCACCTCCTACTTCGAGGAGCGGCTCGCCCCCGGCACCCCCGTCGTGCGCGTCATGACGAACACCCCCGCCCTCGTCGACGAGGCCATGTCCGTCATCTCGGCCGGCAGCCACGCCACCGCCGAGCACCTCGCCCACGCCGAGGAGATCTTCGGCGGCGTCGGCAAGACCCTGCGCGTCCCCGAATCCCAGCAGGACGCCGCCACCGCCCTCTCCGGCTCCGGCCCCGCGTACTTCTACTTCCTCGTCGAGGCCATGACCGACGCCGGCATCCTCCTGGGCCTGCCCCGTGCCCAGGCCCACGACCTCATCGTGCAGGCCGCCATCGGCGCCGCCGTGATGCTCCGCGACAGCGGCGAGCACCCGGTCAAGCTCCGCGAGGCCGTCACCTCCCCGGCCGGTACGACCATCAACGCGATCGTCGAGCTGGAGAAGCACGGCGTACGGGCGGCCCTGATCGCCGCCCTCGAAGCCGCCCGCGACCGCAGCCGCGAACTCGCCTCCGGCAACAGCTGAGCCATCCGGTCGTGTCCCGAGTCCGACCGGCGGGGCGGCCGTGTGCACCGTGCGGGGGACCGCCCCGGCGCGCCCCGAAGTCTTCTCAGCGGATTTACCTAGTTTGCTCTCCATGTCCAGACTAGGAGTTTTCGCCGCCACGGCGGCGGCCTGCGCGACCGTGGTCGCGCTGCCCGCCACCGAGGCCCACGCCCAGCAGTTCGTCCCGTGCAGCGCGACGGCCCTCAGATCCGCCATCAACCTCGCCAACACCGTCCCCGGACCGGCGGTCCTCTTCCTCAGCCCCGGCTGCACGTACACCCTGACGGCCCCCGACAACCCCGGCAACGGCCTGCCCGTGGTGACCAGCGACATCAACATCCTGGGCGCGGGCAGCACCATCCGGCGCCAGTCCGCGACCGACTTCCGCCTCTTCAAGGTCTCCGGCCCCACCGGCCGCCTGACCCTCAACAACCTCACGGTCCGCGACGGCCGGTCGGCGAGCGGCGGCGAGGGCGGCGGCGGGATCCACGCCGGCCCCGGGACCACGCTCACCCTCAACAACGTGGAGGTGACCCGCAACTTCGCGGGCCAGACCGGGCCAGGCGGGGGCATCCTCAGCTATGGCACGCTGACCCTCCGCAACAGCACCGTGAGCTACAACATCACCACGAACACCGGGGGCGGCGTCTCCACAAGCGGAGCCACGAACATCTCGAACACCACCATCACCGGCAACACCGCCAAGGACGACGGTGGCGGCCTCGACGCGGCGAACGGCAGCCTCACCCTCACGGGCAGCCGGGTGACCGACAACGCGGCCCGGTTCTTCGGCGCCGGGATCAACACCTACCAACTGACGGGGACCGTCACGGACACGCTCATCCGCGGCAACAGCGCGGCCGAGAACGCCGGCGGCGGCGTGTACAACCGCAGCTCCACCCTGACGCTGGAGCGGACCACCGTCTTCGCCAACCGGGCCCTCAGCAGCGGGGCGCGGGGCGGGGGCCTGGCCAACGCCTCCGACGCCACCCTGAACGTCCGCAACAGCTCGGTGACCAACAACTTCTCCCACACGGCCCCGGGTGGCATCTTCAACGACGGCGGCACGGTCACCCTCACCGCCACCCCCGTGACGGACAACTACCCCACCAACTGCGCCCCGAGCGTGATCGCGGGCTGCGTCAACTGACGCCCTCGGTCCCAGACGCGGCCGGGCATCAGGGAGCGAGCAGCCCGATCGCCTCGTAGGCCCGGTCCACGACCGGCCGGGCCAGCGCCCGCGCCCGCCCGGCCCCCTCGCGCAGCACCTTCTCCACCGCTGCCGGATCGGCCGCCAGCTCGGCATGCCGCTCCCGCACCGGCCGCAGCAGCTCCACCACCGCATCGGCGACATCCGCTGGTCCTCGCCCACGGGGACCTCATCGGTCCGGTAGGCCAAGATATCGGCGGCCGGCGGCCAACAGCAGCGTCGCGGCCTGCCGGCTGAGCCGGCGCACCCGCGCCGGATCGTGCTCGACGGTCAGCGCGTGCAGATCCACGACGCAGAACAGCGCGTCGTCCGGCTCCCGGTCGGCGGCAACCCACTGCCGTACGGCCCCCCGGCCGCCGAGGCGGCGGCCGTGAGCGCATGCGTGGTCATGGGCCCCAGGTTAGCCCTGAGGGGGACGTCTGTCCCGGAGTTGACACACCAGTACCCGATCCGTAAGGTTCTCCGAGTTGTCCGCCGTGAGAGCGCCGACCCCGGTCGGTCCCCGGACAGCCATCCCGCAACACGTATTCGAACGAACGATGCACTTTGTCGTCTCGTTTTCATGCGTATTTGCGAATGTGGAATCCGCGTCCTAGGACGCAGCCGCCGATTAGGTTCGGGGGCAGGGAATCCGCTACTGTCTCACTCGTCGCAAGGGCCCAACAGCCCGAGCGACAAGCCCGCTGACTGGGAGTCAGGCCCGAAAGGATCTGATAGAGTCGGAATCGCCGGAAAGGGAAAACGCGAAAGCGAAGAACCTGGAAAGCGAGCGGGACTGACTCTGATAGAGTCGGAAACGTAAGAACAGAACGAAGCCCGGAGGAAAGCCCGAGAGGGTGAGTACAAAGGAAGCGTCCGTTCCTTGAGAACTCAACAGCGTGCCAAAAATCAACGCCAGAAGTTGATACC
>NZ_JALGRF010000027.1 GCF_022815725.1 Streptomyces sp. APSN-46.1 | reverse complement strand
GACATTCCGTTGGGCACGCCGATCGCCGGCCGTACGGACCAGGCGTTCGACGATCTCGTGGGCTATTTCGTCAACACCCTGGTGCTGCGTACGGATACGTCGGGTGATCCGACGTTCCGTGAGCTGCTGGGCCGGGTACGGGAGGCGGACCTGGCCGCGTACGCGCACCAGGACGTGCCCCTGGAAAACCTTGTCGAGGCGCTCAACCCCCAGCGTTCCCTCTCCCATCACCCTCTCTTCCAGATCATGCTCGTGCTCCAGAGCGCCACGGGCGAGCTGTCCGCACTCGAAGGACTCGAGACGGAGTACAGCCCGATGGGCAGCGGTGGCTCACGCTTCGACATGGCGTTGAGCCTGTCCGAGCACCGCGACGCGGACAATGAGCCGACGGGCCTGGACGTGGTGGTGGAGTTCGCCACGGATCTGTTCGACCGGTCGACGGTGGAGGCCCTGGTCGCACGGTGGGGCCGAGTGCTGCAGGAGGTGATCCTCGATCCCGGGCTCAGGGTCGAGGAGCTGGACATCCTCTCGCTTGAGGAGCGGTGTGTGCTGCTTGAGGGTGTGGGTGATGGTGGTGTGGCGGTGCCGTGGGTGTCTTT
>NZ_JALGRF010000026.1 GCF_022815725.1 Streptomyces sp. APSN-46.1 | reverse complement strand
CGGCACGAGAGCCTGCGTACGGTGTTCCCCGAGGTCGACGGTGTGCCGCACCAGCTGATCCTCGACCCGGCCGAGGCCGTGGCCGAATTCTCGGTCACCGAGGTGTCGCCGGGTGGGGAGGACGCCCTTCTGGGCGACACGGCAGGGCAAGGTTTTGATCTGGAGCGTGAGCTTCCGATACGGGTCCACGTGTTCGGGCTGGCGCCCGACCAGCACGTCGTGCAGCTGGTGCTGCATCACATCGCGGGTGATGGCTGGTCGATGGGGCCGTTGACGCGTGATCTGGCCCGGGCGTATGCGGCGCGGTGCCGGGGTGAGGTTCCCGCGTGGGAGCCGTTGCCTGTTCAGTACGCGGATTACACGTTGTGGCAGCGGGAGCTGCTGGGGTCGCAGGACGACCCGGAGAGTCTGCTCAGCGCTCAGATCGACTTCTGGAAGGCCGCTCTCGCCGACCTTCCGGAACAGGTGGCCATCCCTACGGATCGCCCTCGGCCGGATGTGAGTTCCTACCGTGGTGACGGACTGCGGGCCCAGTTCGATGCCGGGGTGCATCGGGGTGTGGTGGGGCTTGCGCGTGAGTGTGGCGTGAGTGTGTTCATGGTGTTGCAGGCGTC
>NZ_JALGRF010000025.1 GCF_022815725.1 Streptomyces sp. APSN-46.1 | reverse complement strand
GTGTCGTTGTCGTATGGGGAGTTGAACGCGCGGGCGAATCGTTTGGCGCGGGTGTTGGTGGGTCGTGGTGTGGGGCCGGAGTCGTTGGTGGCTTTGGTGTTGCCGCGGTCGGTGGAGATGCTGGTGTCGCTTTTGGCTGTGTCGAAGGCGGGTGGCGCGTTTTTGCCGGTGGATCCGGGGTTGCCCGCGGAGCGGGTGTCGTTCGTGTTCGGTGACGCGGGTCCGGTGTTGGCTTTGACGCTTGGGGGGCTGTCTTCGGGGTTGCCCTCGGGTGTTGAGGTGCTGGCGGTGGACGGTGTGGATCTGGAGGGTGTTTCGGATGCGGATGTGCTGGATGGTGAGCGTCTGGCGGTGTTGCGGCCGGAGCATCCGGCGTATGTGATCTATACGTCTGGTTCGACGGGGACGCCGAAGGGTGTGGTGGTGCCGTCGGCTCAGTTGTTGAGTTTCGGCTCGGTGATGGCGGAGCGGTTCGGGGTGGAGCCGGGGCATCGGGTGCTTCAGGTGGCGTCGCCGAGCTTCGACGCTTCGGTCATGGAGTTCTTGATGGCGTTGCCGTGGGGTGCTGCGTTGGTGGTGGCGCCGGCGGGTGTGGTGGCGGGCGAGGAGCTGGCCGACCTCCTGCGCGAACACCACGT
>NZ_JALGRF010000024.1 GCF_022815725.1 Streptomyces sp. APSN-46.1 | reverse complement strand
GCGACGCTCCCACGGCTTGTAGGCACACGGTTTCAGGTACTATTTCACTCCGCTCCCGCGGTACTTTTCACCATTCCCTCACGGTACTATCCGCTATCGGTCACCAGGGAATATTTAGGCTTAGCGGGTGGTCCCGCCAGATTCACACGGGATTTCTCGGGCCCCGTGCTACTTGGGAGATTCTTAAGCAAGCCGCTGATGTTTCGTCTACGGGGGTCTTACCCTCTACGCCGGACCTTTCGCATGTCCTTCGACTACATCAACGGTTTCTGACTCGCCGACCGGCCGGCAGACCGATCAAAAGAATTCCCACAACCCCGCATGCGCAACCCCTGCCGGGTATCACACGCATACGGTTTGGCCTCATCCGGTTTCGCTCGCCACTACTCCCGGAATCACGGTTGTTTTCTCTTCCTGAGGGTACTGAGATGTTTCACTTCCCCTCGTTCCCTCCACACTGCCTATGTGTTCAGCAGTGGGTGACAGCCCATGACGACTGCCGGGTTTCCCCATTCGGACACCCCCGGATCAAAGCTCAGTTGGCAGCTCCCCGGGGCCTATCGCGGCCTCTCACGTCCTTCATCGGTTCCTGGTGCCAAGGCATCCACCGTGCGCCCTTAAAAACTTGGCCACAGATGCTCGCGTCCACTGTGTAGTTCTCAAGCAACGACCAGCCACCCATCACCC
>NZ_JALGRF010000023.1 GCF_022815725.1 Streptomyces sp. APSN-46.1 | reverse complement strand
CCCACGTCCAGACGCCGCGCCAGGCCCTCCACAGTCGGCGCCTCGAACAGCGACCGGATCGACACCTCGACATTCAGCACCGACCGGATACGACTAATCAGCTGCGTACCCAGCAGCGAATGACCACCCAGATCGAAGAAGTTGTCCCCGACCCCCACCGAAGACACACCCAGCACCTCGGCGAACAGCTCACACAGAATCTCCTCGAAGGGGCCCTGCGGCGCCCGGCCGCCACCACCCTCCAGCACCGGAACCGGCAGAGCGGCCCGGTCCAGCTTCCCGTTCGACGTCAGCGGGAACGCCTCCAGGACGACCACGGCCGCCGGAACCATGTACTCCGGCAAGCTCTCACCCACAAAAGCACGCAGCTCACCCGCGACCAGGTCAACCCCGTCCTCAGGCGTCACATACGCGACCAGCATCTCCTCACCGGGCTTCACCTCCCGGGCCACGACCACCGCGCCCCGCACACCCGGATGACCACCCAGCACCGTATCGATCTCACCGAGCTCGATACGGAAACCACGGATCTTCACCTGGTGGTCAATACGCCCCACATAATCCAGCTGACCATCCGCCCGCCACCGCACCAGGTCACCCGTCCGGTACATCCGCGAACCCGCCGGACCAAACGGATCAGCCACAAACCGCTCAGCGGTCAAACCCCGCCGATTGACATAACCACGCGCCAACCCGCCACCCGACA
>NZ_JALGRF010000002.1 GCF_022815725.1 Streptomyces sp. APSN-46.1 | reverse complement strand
CACCCCGCCGCGGGGGGTGGGGCGGGGGGGGGCGGGGGGGCCCCCGGTGCCCGGCGGCGCCGGGTTTCCGGGGGCGCCGCCCCAGACCCCGCGCCTCAAACGCCGGCGAGGCTGGAGGTGGCCAGCGGGGCTGAATGGCGCGGCCAGGGCTACGGTTGGGGCTCGAAGTCCCAGTACGGGCGGGTGCGTTGTTTGGCGGACACCGTGTGGACGTGTTGCGGGCCCAGCGTGCGGGTCAGGGCCTTGATGCCGGCGTCCTCGTGCTGCGCGGCCTCCTCGTCCTCCCGGACCGACCTCAGATCCGCCGCCAGCGCGATCCGCGCGCTCAGCGTCATCGGATGGTCCGGCCCCAGCACCCGCTCGGCCCCCCGCAGCGTCTCCCGGCCCAGGGCGAGCGCGTCGTCCAGCCGCCCGGTGATGTTGCGGTGCCCGGTCGCGTTGAGCGCGCACCCCAGGGTCCACGGGTGCCGGTCCCCCAGCGCGCCCCGCATCCCGACCAGCGCCTGTTCCGCCAGGCTCAGGCCCTCCGCCCGCTCGCCCTGGGCCCTCAGCACCAGCCCCAGGTTGCCGACCGTACCGATGCTGTACGGGTGGGCCAGGCCCAGCTGCGACTGGTAGCCGCGGATCACGTGCTCGGAGATCCGGCGGGCCTCGCCGACGTCCCCGTACTCGCGCAGATAGGTGGCGTAGTCGGAGGCGACCATCAGCGTCCACGGGTAGTCGGCCCCGAGCACCCGGGTGGCCCGCTCCCACACGCCCCGCAGCCGTAGCCCCGCCCCCGGGATGTCCCCGGAACGGCGCAGGCACATCCCGAGGTTGTGCTCGGCGCGCAGCGTCTGCGGGTGGTCCGGCCCGAGCACCTGGGTGTTGAGCTTGACCCCCTGTTCCTGCCGGGTCTGCGCCTCCCGGTAGCGGCCCATCAGCCGCAGCCCCATCGCGCAGGCGATCCCCGAGGACAGGGTGGAGATGTGGTGGGCGCGCAGCACCCGCTCGCGCCGTCGCAGGGTGTCTAGGTCCAGGTCGTACGCGTCCTGGTAGCGGCCCAGCAGCCGGTAGGTGGCGGCCAGGTTGTTCTGGGCGTTCAGCGTCGTGGAGTCGTCCTCCCCCAGCAGTTCCCGGTACGTCTCCAGCCCGCGCTCGAACAGCTCCCGTGCGGGTTCGAACTGGGCGACGCACAGCAGTACGCCCCCGTACGCGGCGCTCGCGCGCAGCGTCTCCAGGTCCCGCTCGCCCCGTTCCTCCCGGAGCCGGTCTGCGACCGCCCTGGTCAGCGTCTCGGCACGGCGGAACAGCCCGAGGTTGCGCAGGGCTCCCCCGTACTGGTAGCCGAGCTCGCGGACGTTGGGGTGGTCGTCGCCGAGCAGGGACCGCCAGACGTGGTCGGTCTCCTCGCACAGCCGCAGGCAGGTGCGGTACTCCCCGGCGAGGGCCAGGTAGCGCAGGCATTGCAGCAGGAAGCCCTGGATGCGGGGGTTGGTGCTGGTGAGGACCCCGGCGGTCTCCAGGTGGGGGATCAGCTCGGCGTACTGCGGCCACAGCCGGGAGTCGGAGGGGCGTCCGGGGTCGGCGGCCGCGAGGACCTGGCGGACCGCGCGGGACAGCTGCGCGGACTCCTCCTCGGAGAGGTTCTCGCGGACGATGTTGTGGACCATGCTGTGCAGCTGGACGGTCTCCAGCCCGCCGCCGCCCTCCTCCACGGACAGGTCGGAGTACTCCAGGCGGACGACGGAGAACTGCACGAGCTTGTTGAGGGCCGCGTTCCACCTGATCCGGTCGTTGATGAGGCCGGCGAGGTGCTCGGGCACGTCGTCGGCGGGGAACTCGCGCAGCAGCCGCAGCGGGACCCGGCCGGGCGCGAAGAACACGAACAGCCGCAGCAGCGCGAGGGCGTCGGGGAAGTTCTCCCGCACGTTGTTGAGCAGTATGGCCAGCGCGGTGGGGAAGGGCAGCGGGTAGTCGTCGGAGAGGGTGACGGCCTCGTGGGAGTCCAGCCGCCGCCGGAGCAGGGACAGGTAGTCGCCGACGCTCAGCGGCGAGTCGGCGAGCCAGCCGGCGGTCTGGTCGAGGGCGAGCGGGTAGTCCTCCAGCGCCTCGGCGAGCTGGTCGGCCTCCCCGCCGGTCAGGCGCTGGGCCCGGCGGCGGATGAAGGTGACCGACTCGGGCCGTGCGTAGAGCGGGACTTCGACCAGGCTGGTGTGCCGGGAGGCCCATTCGCGGTTGCGGGAGGTGATGATCACATCGCCCGCGCCGGAGGGCAGCAGGTCGGCGAGGTCGTCCGGGTTGTCGCAGCCGTCGAAGACCAGCAGCCAGCGGTTGTACGGGGATCCGCGCCGCAGCGCCTCCAGGACGGCCCGGATCAGCTCGCCGTAGCTGCCCGCCCCGCGCGGCAGGCCGAGCGCGGGGGCCAGGTCGGCGAGGCGCTCGCGCAGGGTGGGCCGGTCCTCGGCGGGGACCCACCACACCACGTCGTACTCGGAGGAGAACCGGTACGCGTACTCGGTGGCGACCTGGGTCTTGCCCACCCCGGACAGGCCGAGGAGGGTGACGACCGAGGCGCCGGGCGGAGCCTCGGTGAGCGCGGCGCGCAGCCTCCCGATGACGTCGTTGCGGCCGGTGAACCGCGGGTTGCGGCGCGGGACCCGGCCCCAGATCTCGGGCGGGTCGTTGGGGAAGCGGGGCCCGCGCCGGCCGCTCTCGCTGCCGATCCGGTCGGTGGGCAGCTCCAGCCGGCGCAGCACGCGGTACTCGGCCTCGTACGCGTCCAGGCCCCACAGGTCGGTCTTCTCCAGCACGGCGACGGCGCTGGGCAGCGGCGCGTCGGTGAGGCAGACGGCGGCGAACCGGTCGGGGTGGCGGTCGGTGACGGCGCGCAGGGCGGTGTTCCACTCCTCGTCCGTGTGGGTGCCGACGGAGAAGTAGCGTTCGCTGAGGACGAGCAGGACCCGACCGCCGCCACGGGCGAGGTCCTCCAGGGCCTGGGCGACTCCGGGGCTGTTCTGCGGGTCCCAGCGCTGGAGGGTGGCGCGGTGGCCGTGTTCCTCCAGGCGGTGGGCGATCCACACGGCCCAGGGGCGGTTGAAGCCCGCGAAGCTGATGACGAACCGCTGCGGCCGCGCGGCTCCGTCGCGGTCCTGACGACTACCGGTACCGGTCATGCGGCCGTCTCCCTGGGCTCCGGGCGGTGGTGGACGGGGTGGAAAAGGTATCGCAGCGGCGGGGTCGTCAACCCTCTGCGGCCCCTCGACCTTCTACGAACGTGGCGAGTTCGGGGTGTGCCGCGCACCAGGCGCGGCGTTCCCGCTCCAGGGTCCGGCGGGCGGTGGTGTACTGGTCGCCGGGCGGTGGGAGTTCGTCCATGGCCCGTTCGGCGGCTGCCATGGCGTCGGTGAACTCCCGCCCGGCGGAGGTGAGTTCGGGCCGTGACCGGAGGGTGGGGAGGGCGGCGGCCACCTGCGCCCTGATCCGGGCGTGCTGGGCCCAGGCTCCCCGGGCCCCGTAGAGGGCGGCGCGCTGCCAGTAGCCGGCCAGGGCCAGGTGGGCGTACGCGCCCTGTAGCAGCCCCTCCAGGGGGCGGGGGTCGGTGCGCCAGGGGGCCCAGTACTTGGGGGTCCGGTCGGCGGTGTGCAGGGTGAGGATGTCCGCGAGGGCGGCCAGCTTCCCGTGCTGGACCTCGTGGACGAGGGTGGCGGCCAGCGCGGGCGGCGCCTGCGCCCGGGCCAGCAGGGAGCCGGCGGCGGCGGGCAGGGTGGCGCCGCTGGAGCGGGAGCCGCCGGCGAGCGGGACGACGGAGCGCAGCAGGCGCCCGATCTCCTCGGCGCGGGCGGTGTCGTAGCGCTCCAGCAGGGTGAGGGCGCCGGACCACTGGGTGTCCCAGCGCTTGTGCCCCTTGGGGGTCAGCCGCCGCGCGGGCCGCACGGGGGCGGGGCGGCCGGGGGCGGGGGCCCGGTACGGGTCGAGGTCGTCGAGGGCGGTGCGCCCGTCGGGGAGGCCGTGCAGGGGCAGGGCGTCGAGGGCGTCCCAGGACCGTTCGTCGAGGGCGAGCGGGCCGGGGCGGGGCGGGCGCAGCAGCCCGAGGGTGGGCAGGACGAGCCGGCCGTGCACGGGCCGCAGGGTGGCCTTGAAGCCGATCCCGGCGCGCAGCGCGGCGGCCACGGCGAGCGCCCCGAGGTGGCCGAGGTCGGGCGCGGGCCCGTACGGGGCGTGCAGGCGGCGCAGGGTCTCCTCGGCCCACACCCCGGTGGCCGGGTAGTGCAGTACGTCGCGCACCGCGTCGGGGTCGTGCCGTTCGGCCTCCTCCAGCAGGGCCCAGTGCTCGGCGGTCTCGCCGCCGCAGCGCTGCGCGCCGGGGGCGGCGTCGAGGACGGCACGCAGCAGGACGAGCCGCTTCGAGCGGCGTACGTCGCGGACGAGGCGGGTGCCTTCGGCCGACGGCTCGGTGGAGGCGAGGGCGCGGAGGGTGTGGTGGGTGACGCTGAACCCGGTGAGCGTGTCGGGGCGGGCGGGGTCGGGGCGCGCGGGGTCGGGGCGCTCGGGCGGCGCGGTGCGGTCGGGACGGTCGGGGTGCTCAGTGCGATCAGTGCGATCAGTACGGTCGGTGCGGTCGGTGCGGTCGGTGCGGTCGGTCATGAGGCGGCCTGCCGGGGCTGATGGGCGGCTTCGTGCAGTGCCTGGCCGATGTGCCTGATCAGGACCTGGAGGTCGGCGCAGTACACGGACGGCTGGCGGAATCCCTCTCCGGCGCGGTAGCGGTGCGGGTAGTGCCCGCCGCCGCAGACCTCGACGAGTTCGCAGGAGCGGCAGCCGGCGGCCAGCGCCTCCCGCCCGAGCTGCCGGGCGGCGAGTCCCGGGTGGTCGAGGAGGTCGTCGAAGGTGTGCCGGTCGAGGGTGAGGCCGGTGACGGCGGCGCCCTCGTAGGCGGATTTCAGCGAGTCGGCCTGCTCGATGCTGCCGTCGGTCTCGATCACGGCCGTGGTGGCGGGGGCGAGCCCGAGGGTCTCGGTGGCGGCGGGCAGGCCGAGCAGCAGGGCGATGATCTCCTCGAAGACGCGGACCCGGGTGCGCCGCGTCCCGTCGTGCCACCAGCGTTCGAAGACGGCCACGAGCCAGTCGGCGTACGGGGTGTCACTGCCCTCCGGATGGCCGGGCGGCGGGTCGCTCCAGTTCGCCAGCGGCAGCAGCAGCCCGAGCGAGGGCGGCCGGAACGCCAGCAGGCTCTCGTACGTCTCCACCGGGTCCTGCGCGAGGTCGATGACGCAGAGCACCCCGGCGTAGCTCGCGGGATGCCGCGCGAGCAGCCGCAGTCCGCGCGCGGCGGCCGCGAACCCGGGCTGCCCGGCGTGGTCCACGCGGCGGGCGTTATGCGCGGGGAGCCCGCCGTCGAGGCTGACGCCGACCCGGATCCCGGCGGCGGCGAGGGCGGCGAGGCGGCCCCGGGTGAGCAGGGTGCCGTTGGTCTGGACGGTGGCGGTGACCCTGGTCCGGGGGGACGAGGCGCGCAGGGCGTCCCGTACGGCCTCGACGGGCGCGGCGAGCCCGGCGGGGGCGGTGAGCAGGGGCTCGCCGCCGTGCAGGACGAGGTCTACGCGGGCCAGCTCGTGCGCGGCGGCGTGCTCGGCGATCCGCCGGGCGGCGCGGGCGACGGTGGCCGGGGTCATGGCGGGGGGCTGGTCGCGCCAGCCCTGGTCGGCCATGGCGTAGACGTAACAGTAGGTGCAGGCGAGGTTGCAGCGGCTGCGGGTCTTCAGCACGAACTGCCGGACGGGGTAAGGCCGGTGTCCGGCGGCCCGGAGGGCGGGCACGTCGAGGCGGGCGTACGGCCACGGCGCGTGGAGCCGATGGGCGGGCAGCGCGACACCGCTCGTGTTCGTCTGCCTCATCGCCTGTGCCTCCCTCCCCCGGCCAGGGCTGGGAGTCGGCCCCACCGGACGGCCCATCCCTGCCCGTCGGAGGGGCGCGGCTAACGGCGGAAAGCGGTCAACTCCGACCCGTCCGGGGTCAGTCGACTCCGGAATCGAAGGCGTTGAGAATCTCGGCGGGGTGCGTGACCCGCTCCACCATGCCCTCGATGACCTGGGCGAGCACGGGATGGTCGATCCCGCGCAACGCGGCCAGATCGAGCCCGGAAAGATCCGGCAACTTCCCAGCACACCCCACCCCACCGCCCGCCTTGTCCTGCTGCCGAGTCACCATGCCTCCTGTCGTCGCTTTCGCATTCCCATCCCCGCCAACTCCAGCCCCGCGAACTCCAGCCCCGCCGGGCAAATCCAGCCCCGCCGGCGTTTGAGGCGCGGGGTCTGGGGCGGAGCCCCAGGAAGCCCGGGCGCAGCCCGGGGCCGGGCAACTCCAGCCCCGCCGGCGTTTGAGGCGCGGAGGGGGCCGGGGGCGGAGCTCCTGGGGTGCCGGGCGGCATCAGAGGTCCGCCTCCAGCGACCGCACCCGGGCCAGCAGCGCAGCGCCCACCGCATCGCCGACCCGCGCCCGCAACTCCACCGCCGAGCGGTACGCGTCCAGCGCCGCCCGCGGCCGCGCCATCCGCTCCAGCACCTCCCCCCGCAGCTCCTGCACCACCGCCCCCAGCCGCACCGCCGCCTCCCCACACTCCCCGCACTCCCCGCTCCCACCCCCACCGCACCCCGCCTCGTCCGCCTCCATCGCCGCCCGCCACGCCCGCCGGTACGAGTCCGCCGCCCGGTCCAGCCGCTCCCCCGCCCCCGTGTGCCCGTGGATCTCCCGCTGGACGTCCCCGTGCTCCCGCCACCCCCGCGCCCGCTCCAGCGGCCTGCGGCTCTGCCGGACCGCGAGTTCCAGCAGGTGCTCCGCCTCCCGGAGGTCCACCAGGTCCCCCTCGTACGCGTGGCGCAGCCGCAGCCCCTCCGCCAGCCGCAGCAGCCGGGACGCCGCCCGGGGGTCCGACCTCGGCACCGCCGCCCGGCTCTCGCGCAGCACCCGTACGGCCGTTGACGCGAACCGCCGCCCGTCGGCCGCCCGGGCCCGCGCCCGTTCCAGGAGTACGTCGCCCCACTCGGGCAGCAGCTCCCCGTACGCGTCCCCGTCCCGGGGGATCAGCCGCCGCGCCCGCCCGTACGCCTCGGCCGAGTCCTCCAGGGCCGCCGGATCCGCGTCCCGCGCGTACCGGGCGCGGTGGACCCGGGCCAGGCACACCAGCGCGGCCACCCGCAGCTCCGGATCCCCGGCGGGCTCCTCCAGAGCAACGGCCAGCTGCCCGGCCGCCTCCTCCAGCCGCCCGGGCAGGTAACGCAGGGCCGTCGCCAGCTCCACCCGCACCCGCCGGCGGCCGTCCGGCCCGTCCGGACCGCCCAGTGCGTCCGCTCTGTCCGCCCAGTCCGACGCGTCCGCCCCCTCCGCCCCGTTCCCCTCCGGCAGCTCCGCCAGGGCCCGCGCCAGCCGGCCCGCGGCCAGCCCGGCCAGGTCGCCGCGGACCGCCGGATCGGCCGCCCGGGCCACGAGCGCCAGCAGCACCCGCCCGAGCGCCAGGTGCAGTTCGGGCTCCGGGCCGCCCTCCGGGGCGGAGCCCGCCAGGGCCTCCAGCGCGGCCCGCGCCTCCCGCAGTGCCGCCGGGTCGTCGCGGAGCCCGCTCAGCCGGATCAGGGTCTCCGCCCGGCGTACCGCGCTGTCCAGCCGCAGCCCCCGGTCCGCCTCCACATCGGCGCCCACCGCCGCGAACTCCCGTTCCGCGGCCGCCAGCAGACCGGCGTCCGGCTCCGCACCGCCCGCCAGCGCCCGCTCGTGCAGCACCCGGCCCAGCACCAGCCTCGCCGGCAGCCCGGCGGCGGCCCGCGCCGCGCGTTCCGCCTCGGCCAGCAGCTCCGGGTCCCGCCGCACCGCCCACAGCCGCAGCAGCGCGCCCGCCAGTTCCAACTCCGCCTCGCCCGGCGGATCGCCGGGCCCCGGCGGCGCGGTCACCGCCCGCCGCAGGACCGTGACGGCCTCGTACAGACCCCGCTGGTCCCCATCCGCCAGCCGGGTCCGGGCCGTCCGCACCGCCCACTCCCGCGCGGGCGCGGCGGGCCGGTGCGAGGCCTCCGGGTCCGCCGTCGGCGGCTCCGGCAGATAGCGCCGTACGACCTGCGCCGAGACCTGCGCGAAGGCCTGCGGAACCCGAGCCTCCGAAACAGCCTCCTCCCGAACCTCCACGTCGGCCGCCGAGGCGCTCACCCCCGGCCCGCTCACCCCCGGCCCGCCCGCCCCCGCTTCCGGCTCCGCCCCCACCGGCACCCCGGTCAGCTGTGTGACCGCGAGCGCGGGAAAGTTCCGTACGCCCCGCCCGAAGTGGGCCAGCACGTACTCCGAGGAGTGCTTCAGCACCAGCGCCGCCTCGTCCCGCCCCAGCGGCCCCAGCAGCACCTCCCGCACCCCGGGTACGAACTCGTACCAGCCGGGGTCCGCACTCCGCCTCAGCAGCCCGCTCAGCAGGACCTCCGCCAGATCGGAGGGCTCCGAGTCCGGCAGCATCGTGCGCTGCACCAGCCGCATCACCGGCAGCGTGAGCGGCGCCGCCGACAGGTACACCGCCAGCTGTACGGCCCGGGGCGCGGCCGAGGAACGGAAGCGCCGCACCAGCTCGCGCGGCGGCCGCAGGGCCTGCGGCGGCGGGAGCGGCGCCGCCGGATGATCGGCGAGCACCCGGCCCACCTCGGCCGGGACCGGCCCGGTGCCCAGCCCGGCGACGAGCCGGGCCCACGCCCCGAGTGCGATCGCGCTCGGCGGCAGCACGGGCACGGTCAGCCCGCCGGTCGGCCATCCCGGCCTCGGCGGCCGGTCCGACCTGAACCTCAGCTTCCCCCCGGCGCCCTCGACCCGGCAGAGGCCGCCCCGTTCGGTCGGCAGCCAGCTGCGGCCCCACAGCCGCTGCGGCAGCGGCTGTACGACCACGCACGGCGCGCACTCGGCCCACCGGTACAGCAGCCGCTGCGCCTCGCCCTCCCGCCACACCGGGCCGGCGCAGTCGGACACCACCATGGTCAGCGCCCGCCCGGTCGGGTCCCGCAGCTGCTCCCCGGACCGCGCCCCGAGCCCCGCGACCGGGCCGCGCCCGAGGACGGCCGTGCCGTCCGACCCTCGGTGCAGATAGGAGACCCGCACGTCCCGGAAGGCCCCCAACCGCTCGCACACGGCCCGCAGTTCCTCGAACATGTCCTGCCACACCGCCATCGAGGGCGACGCGTCCATCACGAGCCGTACGGTCGCCTCGCGCCGGATCTCCGGGCGGAACACCGGGATGACCAGCCCGAGAGCCCGGGCGGCGGCCTCGGCGGTGGCCTGTTCGTCGAGTACGGTCCGCGTCGGCGGGGCGCTCGGCCGGTGCCGCTGGAGGGCGCGCAGGGCCCGCTGGATGGCCAGGATCCGCGGCAGCGCGGCCGCCCCGGGCACCCGTACGGGCACTCCGCCCTCGACCGGGATGCCAGCTTCCGCCTGCGCGCCCTCGGCCCGGCGCGCCCGGGGCACGTAGAGGCTGACCGGATCCTCAGGCGCCGCTCCCTCCCCTACGGGTGCCGGCTCGCGCGGCGTCCGCTCCTCCTCCGGCGGGCCGTCCGGGGGCGGGTCGTCGGCGACCGCCTCGGGCGGCGCCCCGGAAGCCACCGCCCTGGCCCTCGCGGTGGCCGTGGCCGTGGCCGTCCGCCCGGCGAGCCACAGCGCGTCGGCGAGCTCCTCGGCCGACGGATCGAGCCCGGCGGCGCGCAGCAGGGCGATCAGCTCCCGCACGACGTCACCTCGGCCGGTCGAGGCGCTGGATGAGCAGGTCCGCGAGATCCTCCCGGCTGGGCGGGGCGGCGTAGTGGGTCAGGTAGATGGCGTTGAGCAGCTGATCGGCGGCGACCAGCTCGGACCGGGAGCGGCTGAGGAACTCCCGGATCAGGTCGGCCCCCAACCGGGCCGCCTCCTCGCCCAGATGGGCCCGCACCATGGTGGCCAGCCGCTTCTCCCCGGGCTGCCCGAGCTTGAGCTGGATGCACCTGCGCAGCAGCGCGGCCGGGAAGTCCCGCTCGCCGTTGCTGGTCAGGACGATGAAGGGGAAGGCCCGGCACCGCACCCGGCCGTCCCGGACGGTCACCTTGGCCCCGTCGTCCGTGAGCACCCGCACCTCGGGTTCGGTGTCCGCGACCCGCTCCAGCTCGGGCAGCGCGAACTCCCCTTCCTCCAGCACGTTCAGGAGGTCGTTGGGCAGGTCGATGTCGCTCTTGTCCAGCTCGTCGATGAGCAGCACGCGCGGCCGGGTGGTGGGCAGCAGCGCCGTCCCCAGCGGCCCGAGCCGGATGTACTTCCCGATCCCGGGCGCCCTCCCCGGGCCCCCGCCGACCGCCCCGCCGCTCGCGGCGATCTGCACGTCCTGCAACCGCGCGATGGCGTCGTACCGGTACAGGCCTTCCTGGAGCACGGTCCGCGAGACCACGGGCCAGCGCAGCACGCGCCCGAGCTTCAGCTCGTGCGCGACGGCGTGCGCCAGGGTGGACTTGCCGGTTCCCGGATAGCCGGTGACGAGCAGTGGGCGGCGCAGGTAGAGGGCGGCGTTGATCGCCTCCAGTTCCTCGGGCTCGGGCCGGTGCGCCTCGGCGGCCTGCCGGTGCGCCCCGAGCCGCCGCGCCACGCCCCCATCACCACCCGCCCCCCTGCCGGGCACCCCGCCGACGCCGGACGCTCCGCCCGGCCCCCCACCCGCACCCGTACCCGGCGCCCCGCCCATACCCGCGCCGGGCGCCCCGCCCGCACCCGCGCCGGGAACTCCGCCCGCACCCATGCCCGGCGCACCGCCGTCACCCGCGCCGGGACCACCGCCCGGCCCACCGCCCGTACCCGTACCCGGCGCTCCGCCCGCACCCGCGCCGGACGCTCCGCCGGCACCCGTGCCGGGACCACCGCCCGGCCCACCGCCCGTACCCGTGCCAGGGCCCGCGCCCGTCGCTCCGCCGGCCTCGCCGGCCCCTCCGGCCGTGCCCCCGCCAGCGCCCTCGGTCGCACCCTCGCCGGCCCCAGCGCCCTCGGTCGCGCCCCCGCCGGCCCCGGCCCCGGCGGCCGGCGCCTCTTCGGGCTCCGGCGGCTCGCCGTCGAAGTCCCGCCAGGGCGGCGGACCGGGCAGGGCGTCGATCCCGTCGTGGGGCTCGCCGACCCCCCGGTAGATGAGCCACTCGTCATTCATCGAGACTCCTCGCAGCGCACGCACGTCACAGGTCTCCCCGCAACGGCTCGTCCTCCGGCAGCGGCCGGCCCGGGTCGTCCCAGACCAGCCCCACCCCCACCGCCCAGTACGCATCCGGGTCCGCCCCGTACGCCCGCGCCCGCAGCGCCCGCAGCCGGAGCGGCAGCGCCGCGCCCCGCCCCGCCTCGGCCAGTTCCTCCCGCAACCCCCGGTGGAACGGCGCGCACGACACCGACGGGTCCTCCGGAGGCCTCCGGCACACGGCCACCCCGTATCCGGCCTCCCGCACCGCGTGCAGCGCGCCGAGCGTGGGCTCCCGCTCCGCCGCCCGGCACAGCACCGGCACGGTGGTGTCCGCCAGCCCGGCCAGCCACTGCGGCGACGGGCTCCGCGGCCGTCCCCGCGCGCAGTCGGCCCGCTGGTCGGCCGGCGACCCCGCCTGTACGCGCGCCCACCGCCCGGCTGCCGTCGCGGCCGCCGTCGCCATCGCGGTCGCGGTCGTCGACCCGGCCGCCGTCCCCGTCGCGGCCGCCGTCCCGGTCGCGGCCGCCGTCCCGGTCGCGGCCGCCGTCCCGGTCGCGGCCGCCGTCCCGGTCGCGGCCGCGGCCGCCGCCGCCGCCGCGGCAGCGCTCGGCCCCGCGTACCGGAACACCACCGGCCGCTGCGCCCCCAACGGGACCCCGCCCGCCACCACCCACGTGTCCACGGCGAGCCCGAACAGCTCCGGCGCCACCGCCACTTCCAGCAGCGCGGCCGCCTCGTGCGTGTCGCACCGCCGGAACCCCTCCGCCAGCGGCGCCCGCACCGCCTCCGGCAGCCGCGCCAGGCTGACCCGTACACCCGAATCCACCGGTGTCACCCGCGCGGGCCGCGCCGGCCGCGCCGGCCCCGCGAGGACGGAGACCCGCCAGTCGTAGACGTCCTCCCAGCCGTGCGCCCACGCCTCCAGCAGGACCGACGGCCCGGGCGACAGCCCGTCGGGCGCCCGGGCCGGTCCGTGCACCGACCGCCCGGCCGCGGCCCGGCGCCGCCGCGCCCGCTCGGCCAGCCCGCGCTCGTGCCGCTCGGCCAATTCCCGCCGCAGCGGCCGCCACAGCCGCTCCGCGGTGGCCCGTACCCAGTCCCAGAGTTCCTCGTCGGCGCCGGGGGACGGTGGCTCGCGGTAGTCCGCCACGCTCACGTCGGTGGCGTACCGCAGCATCGCGGCGGCCTCCCCGGACCCGCCCGGCGGATCGTGCAGCAGCCCCAGCCCGTCGCGCCAGCTCAGCGGCGCGGGCGCGGCCGGGTCCGGCTCCTCCCCGCGGGCCGCCTCGGCCAGCGCCCGGACCGCCTCGGAGGAACCCGGCGGGGGCAGTTCCGCGAGCAGCCCGCACAGGGTGGTGCGCTCGCCGGGCGTGAGGCGGCGGCCGCCGTACGGATCGGCGGCGTCGGCGGCGGCGGCGGCGGCGAGCTCGTCGTGGACGTCGGTCCAGGTGCGCCGGGTGTCCAGATCGCTGAGGTGGCGGTCGTAGTGGTGGAGGTCGTGGGCCTGCATGACCCGGCGGTAGAGCCCGATCTGCCCGGTGGCGGCCATCGGCAGCGTCCGTAACTGGGCCACCGACACGGCGAGTCCGCCACCGCCCGTGTGCCGGCGGGCCTTGACCACGCCGACGACCTCGCCGCGGGCCAGGTCCACCACCGGCCCGCCGGACATGCCGGGCTCGATCTCGTCGTCGTCGCCGAGCCGGATGGCGGCGCCGTTCGCGGCGGTGCCGCGCAGCCGGGTGGTGCGGCCGGTGATCTCGGGTGTGCCGAGGTCCTCGGTGCAGCCGAAGTACGCGGCCTCGTCGAGCCGGGGTCTGGCCCGGTCGGTCAGCCAGACGCAGGCGTGCGTGATGGGCGCGAGCACCCGGACGAGCGCCAGGTCGGGCAGGTCCCACAGGGCGCGCCGGCCGGGCCGCTGCCACTCCAGCCGCTCGGGCAGTACGCATTCCACGCGCCCGGCGACGGTCCCGGTGGCCCCTTCGGCTCCGGAGGAGAAGGTGATGCCGATCTCACGTCCCGCCAGACGCATCGCGGCACCCCCTTCGCCGACCACGTGCGCGCACGTCAGGACCCAGCCGGGGGCGATGAAGAACCCACTGCCCCACGTGGGTGCGGTGCCATGGGATCCATACCCGCCGGGCGGGGCGTGGACGCGTACCGTCGCCGCCTGAACGAGGGGCTCAAGGAGCTCGAAGGCGCGTGCGGAGCTGCCCGTGCGCCCGTCCGGCATCCGCTGGCCCCCGCCTCCCACGTGCCCCACTGAGGCATTCCAGGCTAGCTGCGGGAAAGGGGAGGGAGGGAGATCTCTTCCGGTACTCGGATTATCCTGGCGGGAAACACCCCTTCACCCTCATCACGGCACGGAGCCCGACTTGTACTTCACCGATCGCGGCATCGAGGAGCTGGAGAAGCGGCGCGGCGAGGAGGAGGTCACCTTCGAGTGGCTCGCCGAGCAGCTCCGGACCTTCGTCGACCTGAACCCGGACTTCGAGGTCCCGGTGGAACGCCTGGCCACCTGGCTGGCCCGCCTGGACGACGACGAAGCCGAGGACGAGTAGACGTCACACCACGCGAAGGGGCCCGACCGGCGAACGGTCGGGCCCCTTCGCGCACCGCGAGCGCGGCGGTGAGCCGTGGCTGCCGGGTCAGGCGGCCTTCGTCTCCTTGAAGATGCGGTCGTTCCCCTCGGAGGAGGCGCGGAGCAGCGCCGGGGGAAGCGGTCATGCCCTCCGGGGTCCGTGATCACACCGCGTTCCCGCTGGGTGGGAAAGGGCCCCCAGGCGGGGCGCGTACGCACCGCCTGGGGGCCGCAGGGAGCTCTTACCAGACCGTCGCGATCACGTTGCTCGGTTCGCCGCGCCAGACCACTCCTCCGGTCTCGGACGCGGTCATGCCGAACTGATCACGGCCAGGTCGGCCGAGGCTCTGCCAGGACTTGTAGGCGTTCTTCACCTCGGTCCACAGCTTGCGCGGGCCGTACTGCTCCGTGACGAACTGCTCCGCGCCTGCGGTGAACTCGACGGTCGCCCAGGACTTCCGATCGTTGGCCAAAAGCCAGTAGGTCGCCTCGTCCGGCGCCTCATCGCCGCCGCCGTGGAGCTGCCCCCAGACCTCGGGGACGTGCAGGCCGATCCAGAACTCGACGTCGCCCCGGTGGTGGATGTCGTACGGGCTGATGCGGGTGGTGCCCTCCTCCCCCTTCTCCTCGTGGTAGACGTCCGAGATGGCGGCGTGCCGGTTGCGCTGCTGGCGGGCCCACATGAAGTCGGGGTTCCCGCTGAACCGGCCGATGCCACGGCCGCCCGAGACGTCGAGGGTCACGTACGAGTACGAGTGGAACGCATTCCCGAACGGGGCGACGATCCGGCCTCCGTCCTTCACCTGACCGAGCAGGTCGCCCGGGACGGCCTCCAGGGAGCAGGTCGCGATCACCTTGTGGAAGGGTGCTCGGTCCGGGCTGCCCTTGAGGCCGTCGCCGTGGAGAACCGTCGGGCTGTACCCCGCGAGGCGCAGGTTCTGCCGGCCTTCGAGGTACAGGCCCTCGTCGAACTCGATGGTCGTCACCTGATCGTCGCCGAGCTGCTGGCACAGCCAGGCGGCCATGTAGCCCGTGGCCGTGCCGATCTCGAAGACCTTGTCCCCGGGCTGGATGTCCGCCAGGGCGAGGATCTCGAGCATGGCCGACGGCTTCGACGAGGACGACGTCGGCATCCCCGGGCCGTCGGGCGCCCCGTCGTCGTACTGCGTGACGAGGGGGGTGTCCGAGTAGACGGCGGCGGCCCAGCCGGCGGCGTCCGTGAAGCGGTCCAGGTCTTGCGTCTTGTCGGGGATGAACATACCTCGATCGACCGCCCGGACCGTTGCCGCCCATTCGGGCGGCAGGGTGCCGGCCTCCTCCAGGGCCTGGACGAGGTGTCGCTGGGTGTGCACGCGGCGTCCCTCTACTTCGTCTTGGGCGGCGTCTGCGGGTTCGAGGGCGGGTTGTTCCTCGGCGGCGGCGTGACGTTCGGCGGCTTGTCCCGGTGGCCGTCCGACGAGGCGGTGTCCGGCTTCCCGGAGTGCTTCATGCGCATTGGGGGTGGTTCCCTTCTCTCATGGTCGGATCGTGCATGGCCCGCCCTGGTCGGGCGGGAGTCTGAGGGCTGTCACCGACCGGCGGCCTCTGCCAGGAAGACGGCGCCGCCGACGGCCACAACGGCCAGGAGGTACAACGTCTGCTCGAGCCAGGGCTTCACGGCAGCTCCAGCCGGGCGAGCATGAGTGCGGTCACGTGCTCCTCGGTCAGGTACAGGTCGAGGAGGTCTTCGCGCTGCCAGCAGAGTTCGGGATCGTGGTTGACCTTCCAGCCGAAGCCGCAGAACTGGCAGTGAGCCATTGTGCTTCCGCAGTACCCAGGCCCCAGCGGGGTCAGCAGGCTGCAGCTGAGACACAGCATGTGCACGCTGGAGCACGCCCCGTCGGGGTGTGCGACAGATGCCGTTACCTCCAACTCCAGGAGGGATCGGGCGAATGCTTCCCGACCCATCCGTTCCTGGTCGTTCTCTCCGACGGTCATCGCTGCACGACCTCCGCGGCCGTCTTAGGCTCGAAGGGGACTCGGATCACCTCCGGAGCATTGGCTGTTGCGGTGTCGCGTACTCGGCGGCGCAGGAGCCGGTGCGGCACGCACTCGTACTGCTCACTCATCGGTCACCTCCAAGGCGGTGCCGAGGAAGCGCTCCCAGCCGACGAGCGCCCGGTCGAGCAGATCCGCGCTGGGCTCGACTACAGGCGCCACCCTCGCCGAGGGGTCGTCCGGCGTGTCGATGCTGAGCACGTGTCGGGCGGGGAGGGGGCCGACTTGGCGCCGTGTTGCGGGGGATGCCATCGGCTTCCCCGATCTCGTCTGAGTGGCCATGCCCTCGATGTTTCCGCCGTTGCGGCACCACCGGCACTGTGCGTGAGCACCGCGCCGCGTTGGTTGCTTCACACATTGTGTGAAGCCTGTGCCGATACCCTCGACCTCTCAGCGACTTGGGGCACACATGGACGCAAATACCTTGCTCGACGCGCTCCTGGACGAAGCCGGGATGAGCCGCGTCGGCTTAGCCGCACGCATCAATGCGGCCGCGCAGGCCCGAGACAAATCAGTCTCGTACGACCATTCATCGGTGATCCGCTGGCTCAAAGGGCAGCGCCCCCGGGGCATCGTGCCGGAACTGATCGGCGCGATCCTCGCCGAAAGGCTCGGCCGCCCAATTTCCCTGGAGGACATCGGCATGGGAAGCGGCTCGACACCCCCAGTGGCCACCCCGCTCGCCGGATTCATCGACCGATCGACCGCCCTGTGGCGAGGCGACCAGCAGCAGCGGCGAGACGTCCACCAGGCCGCCGTGCTCACAGGCCTGCCGGCGGTCGGCCCGGTCTGGGAGTGGGAGAACCCTCCGCATGACGCTGACGTCTCCAGGAGAGGCGTTGTCCGCGTGGGGCTGGACGACGTCGCCGTACTCCGAACGGCCCGGGCACACTACGAGCAGATGTACCGCAAGGCCGGGGGTGTCGCGACCCGGGCCCGAGTGGTCGCCTATTTGACCGACTAGACCGCCCCGCTCCTGCGGGGGTCGTACACGGACGCCACCGGCCGAGAGCTCCACCGCGCTACCGGCGGCATCGTGGCGGTCGCCGGGATCTGTGCCTACGACTCCGACGTGCAGGGGCTCGCACAGAGGTACTTTCACCAGGCGCTGCGGCTGGCCAAGGCATCTGGCGACAGGGCATTCGGCGGGTACGTGATAGCGCTGCTCGTCAACCAGGCGCTGTACATGGGCGAGCACCGACAGGCGGTAGCCTTCGCCGAGGCGGGCCTGAGGACTGCCGGCAATGCAATCTCCCACGCCCTGGCCTGCGATCTCTACGCCATGCAAGCCAAGGCGTACTCCCGCCTGGGCGACCAGCGGCAGGCACACCGGTGCATGGGACTGGCCGAGGCAGAGGCGGGGCTGATCCGCCGTGACGAAGAGCCGGCCGAGACCAGCTACGTCCAAGCCGGACTGCTGGAAGCCAACCTCGCGGACGCGCTCATGAGGCTCGGAGACATGGTGCCCGCGCAGGCTTACGCGGCAGAGGCTGTCGCCGTTCAGACGCACGAGCGCGGCCGAGTCCACCGACTGGCGACTCTCTCGGACTGCCAGGTGCGCGGCGGGAGCACCGAGCTCGCGGCGGCCACGGCGATGAGGATGCTCGACACCATGGAGGGCATGGAGTCCCGGCGGCTCCGGGATCGGCTCGTCAAGGTCCGCGAGTCGATGTCCAGCCTGGGCAGCAGGGCGACAGCCGATGTTGTCCACCGCATCGACGACACCCTACGTATCCCCTTCTGACCGCCCCATGCTGGGATAGGGACACCCCGACGAGAGGCAAGAGCGTGTCAGTGTGGCAGACCCACGGCGAGCGCACCGTGTACGAGAACCCTTGGCTGCGCGTGAACATGGCCGACGTCGAGCTGCCCGACGGCCGGCACCTGGACCACACGGTGATCAGGCTGCGCCCGGTCGCGGTGGCCGCTGTCGTCAATGAGCGCGACGAGGTCATGCTCCTGTGGCGTCATCGATTCATTACGGACGCCTGGGGATGGGAACTCCCGTCTGGCGGAATTGGTGAGGGCGAGGACGCCGCCGTGGCTGCCGCGCGCGAGCTGGAGGAGGAGACCGGCTGGCGCCCGGGACCGATGAAGCTTCTGATGGCGATCGACCCGATGCCGGGTATCTCCACATCGCACCATCGCGTCTACTGGTCCGACCAGGCGCAGTACGTCGGGCCCCCTGCGGACGATTTCGAGTCTGCACGGCGGGAGTGGGTGCCGCTCTCACGCGTACCTGACTTGGTGGCGCGCGGTGAGATCAGGAGCGCGAACGCAATTGCGGCACTGCTGATGCTGCACCACCTCCGGTGAGTCACGCCGATGGACCTGAAGTGGTACGCGCACGCCGACGCACGGGACGTCCGCTCCTTGCTCCTGGACATTCACGACGAGGTATACGCGTACGATCCCGACCCGTTCCACTCCCGCGAACGGTTCTCGTACTTCGTTGACCTGTGGTCAGGGCGCGAGGACTGGCTGTGCGTCTCGGGGTGGGAGAACGGCGGCCCGGTCGGGTACGCATACGGTTCGAAGTTCAAACCGGGCGGCTGGTGGAAGGGAACGGATCGACCCAAGGACGTGCGCGGCCGGATCTTCGCCCTGTCCGAGTTGATGGTGGTGCCCGAGTGGCGGGGCAGGGGCCGGGCGCAGCAGATCCATGATGCGCTGGTCCAATCGGTCGACGTCGACTTCGCAACGCTTCTCGTTGACTCCACGCACCCCAGGGTGCAAGCCCTGTACGAGAAGTGGGGCTACGAGAAACGGGACGAGGCCAAGCCCTCCGACGACTCCCCCGTGTACTCGGTGATGGTTCGCACGCTGCTGACCGGATGACCCCGGGAGGCGGAAGCCCCCCGGCGACCCGGGCCACAACGCGCGGCCGTGCCCCCTCCCGCCCGTAGGCGAGAGGGGGCACGGCCGCGCGGAGCGGTCGAGCCGTTCTCATTCGCGCTCTGACCAGCAGCGCAGGGAGATCCTCGGGCGCCCAAGATCAGGCGGCCTTCGTCTCCTTGAAGATGCGGTCGATCTCGTCGATGAGGTCGAGGGCCTTCTGGCCGGTCGCCGGGTCGTTCGACGCCTTCGCGGCCGAGAGGGCCTTCAGGGTGTCGTTGACCAGGGTGTGCAGCTGCGGGTACTTCTCGAAGTGCGGGGGCTTGAAGTAGTCGCTCCACAGCACCGAGACGTGGTGCTTGGCGAGCTCGGCCCGCTGCTCCTTGATGGTGATGGCGCGCGCGCGGAAGTCGGCGTCGTCGTTGGCCTGGTACTTCTCCTGGACGGCCTTGACGGACGCGGCCTCGATGCGGGCCTGGGCAGGGTCGTACACGCCACACGGCAGGTCGCAGTGGGCGGAGACCTTCGCCTTGGGGGCGAAGAGGCGGGAAAGCATGGAGTAATTCCTCCTCGTGATCGTCTTCTCAAGGGGGAGATTACTCGCTCGGATACCGGAATTCGCGGGCGCCCCCGTGGGCTTAGGACAAAAGTCCAGGGCGCCGGGAGGCCGGGTGAGCGAATGTACGGGCGCGTGCGGCAGCATGCGGGAGGGACGAGGAGGTCAGGGATGGTGGAGAACAGGCGCTCGCGGGCGCGCTTGGAAGTAGTCGAGGTGACGGGGCCTTCGATGGTGCCGACGCTGCTGCACGGGGACCGGCTGGTGGTCCGCCACGGGGCGGTGGTCCGCCCGGGTGACGTGGTGGTGCTGCGCCATCCGTTCCAGCAGGACCTGCTCGTGGTCAAGCGGGCGGTGGAGCGGCGGCCGGGCGGCTGGTGGGTGCTCGGGGACAACCCGTACAACGAGACCGGCGACAGCACCGACTACGGGACGGTCCCCGAGGAGCTGGTGCTGGCGACGGCCGTCCTGCGGTTCCGGCCACGCGGGGCGGATCAGCGTTCGCTGAGGGACCGGCTGTCCTGGGCCGTGTCGGCGCTGCGCCCGCTCTGGGCGGACGTCTCGGCCTCCAGCCGCTTGCGGGCGCGGTAGGCGGCCACGTTGGCCCGGGTGGCGCAGCGGTCGGAGCAGTAGCGCCGGGAGCGGTTGGTGGAGGTGTCGAGGTAGGCGTTGCGGCAGGGCGCCGCCTGGCACAGGCCGAGCCGGTCGGGGCCGTGTTCGGTCAGGTGGAAGGCCAGGCCGAAGGACGCGATGGCGGCGTAACCGGCGGAGGCGTTCGAGGGGTGGTCGGCGAGGTGGATGTGCCAGTGGGGGGCGCCGTCCTCGCCGAGGGTCTCGTGGCCGGAGACCTGGGGGCTGACCGGGAACTCCATGAGCAGGGAGTTCAGCAGATCGACCGCGAGGACGTGGTCGCCGCCGTCGGCGGCCTCGAAGACGGTGCGCAGCCGGCCGCGGACGTTGCGGAAGCGGGTGACGTCCGTGTCGGTGACGCGGCGGGCCATCTGCACGCTGGCGCCGAAGAGGGCGCGGACGGCGTCCACCGAGGTGAGCGCGTCCTTGTTGCGGGCCGGCTCCTCGGTGTTGACCAGGCGCACGGCATAGTCCGAGTAATGGGCCAGTTCCACTTGTAGTCCTTACGGCTGCGGATTAGGGTCTCTGGTAACGGCTGAGACGTCTTCGAGGGTATTACGTATGGAGGGGTTCGGGATGGTGGATACCGTGACTGACTGGCAGGCCTGGCAGCAGAGCTGGGACCGGCAGCAGGAGTGGTACATGCCCGACCGCGAGGAGCGGTTCCGGGTGATGCTGAACATGGTCGAGGCGCTGGTGGGCCCCGCCCCCCGGGTGCTGGATCTCGCGTGCGGTACGGGAAGTATCACGGACCGCCTCTTCACGCGGTTCCCGCGGGCCACCAGCACGGGCGTCGATCTCGACCCCGCCCTGCTGGCCATCGCCCGCGGCCACTTCGAGGGCGACGAGCGGGTCAGCTTCGTCACCGCCGACCTCAAGGACCCCGACTGGACCTCGGCGCTCCCGTACGACACGTACGACGCGGTGCTGACGGCCACCGCCCTGCACTGGCTGCACAGCCCGCGGCTCGCGGTGCTCTACGGGCAGCTGACCCCCCTGCTCCGCGAGGGCGGCGTCTTCCTGAACGCCGACCACATGCCCGACCCGGCGACCCCGCTGATCAACGCCGCCGAGCACGCCCACCGGCACGCGGCCATGGACCGGGCCCGCGAGGCGGGCGCGCTCGACTGGGCCGAGTGGTGGGCCCTCGCGGCCGCCGACCCGGTGCTCGCCGAGCCGACGAAGCGCCGCTTCGAGATCTACGGGGAGCACGCCGACGGCGACACCCCGGACGCCGCCTGGCACACCCGGACCCTGCGCGAGGCGGGCTTCCGGGAGGCCCGTACGGTCTGGAGCTCGCCGTCCGACGCCCTGGTCCTAGGTCTGAAGTAGGAACTCCGCGAGGACGCGGGAGGGGCGGTACGGGAATCCGTACCGCCCCTCCGCGCGTCGCTCGCCCAGAGCACTGTCGCTCGCCCAGAGCACTAGAGCACTAGAGCACCTTGGACAGGAACGCCTTCGTCCGGTCGTGCTGCGGGTTGCCCAGGACATCGCGCGGGTGCCCGGACTCGACGACCACACCGCCGTCCATGAAGACGAGGTTGTCGCCGACCTCGCGGGCGAAGCCCATCTCGTGCGTGACCACGATCATGGTCATGCCCGACTCGGCCAGGTCCCGCATGACGTCGAGGACGTCACCGACCAGCTCCGGGTCCAGGGCCGAGGTGGGCTCGTCGAAGAGCATCAGCTTCGGCTCCATGGCCAGCGCGCGGGCGATCGCCACGCGCTGCTGCTGGCCGCCGGAGAGCTGCGAGGGGTAGTTCCCGCCCTTGTCGCCCAGACCCACGCGGTCGAGCAGCCGGATCGCGCGCTCACGCGCCACCGCCCGGCTCTCGCCCTTGACCATGACCGGGGCTTCCATGACGTTCTCGATGGCCGTCATGTGCGGGAACAGGTTGAAGCGCTGGAAGACCATGCCGATCTCGCGGCGCTGGGCCGCGACCTCGCTGTCCTTCAGCTCGTAGAGCTTGTCGCCCTTCTGGCGGTAGCCCACCAGCTGGCCGTCCACCGAGAGCCGCCCGGAGTTGACGCGCTCCAGGTGGTTGATGCACCGCAGGAACGTCGACTTGCCGGAGCCGGACGGGCCGACCAGGCAGAAGACCTCGCGCGGGGCGACTTCGAGGTCGATGCCCCGGAGGATGTGGGCGGCGCCGTACGACTTGTGGACGCCCTCGGCCTTGACCATCGGCTGAGTGGTCATCGCGCGACCTCCGTACGGCGGAACATGTTCAGATTGGCACGCAGACGCTGGAACGGCGTCGGCGGCAGGTTCCGCGTGGAACCACGGGCGTAGCGGCGCTCCAGGTAGTACTGGCCGACGCTGAACACACTGGTCAGCGCCAGGTACCAGAAGGAGGCCACGAACAGCATCTCCATGATGGCACCGGCGGTGTTGCCGATGTTCGACGAAGCACGCAGGAGTTCCGTGTACTGCACCGCCGAAACCAGGGACGAGGTCTTCAGCATGTTGATGAACTCGTTGCCCGTGGGCGGGATGATCACGCGCATCGCCTGCGGCAGCACGATGCGGCGCATGGTCTTCGTCTGGGGCATGCCGAGCGCGTGAGCGGCCTCGGTCTGGCCCTCGTCGACCGACTGGATGCCGGCGCGCACGATCTCCGCCATGTACGCGCCCTCGTTCAGGCCGAGGCCCAGCAGGGCGACCATGAACGGGGTCATGACGTCGACGGTCTCGTTCTTGTAGATCGGCCCCAGGTTGATGTACTGGAAGATCAGCGACAGGTTGAACCACACCAGCAGCTGCACGTACACCGGGGTACCGCGGAAGAACCAGATGTAGAGCCAGGAGACGGCACTCGTCACCGGGTTCTTGGAGAGGCGCATCACCGCGAACACGATGCCGAGCACGAGGCCCAGCGCCATGGACGAGACGCTGATGATCACGGTGTTGCCGAGGCCGCTGAGGACCGCCGGGTCGAACAGCTTGTCGCCGACCGTCGCCCAGATGACGTTGCCCTGGGAGAAGGCGTAGACGAGCCAGCCCAGCAGCGCGACGACGATCACACCGCTGACCCAGCGGCCGTAGTGCCGCACCGGGATTGCCTTGATGGCCTCGTACGGGGTGCCCGAGGCGCCGGGTCCGGCCGGCGGATTGTCGGCCGGACCCTTATCGATCTTGTCAGTCACAATGACTGCCCTTCAGTGGAGCGTGGAGCGCGGGACTTACTGACCTGCGTTGACCGTCGCGGACTTGACGGCACTGTCCTGCACGTTCCACTTCTCCAGCACCTTGGCGTAGGAGCCGTCCTTGATGGCGGCGTCCAGAGCCTGCTTGAGGGCGTCGCGGAGCTGGGTGCTCTCCTTGCTCACGCCGATGCCGAAGAGGCCGACGTCGCTCTGCTGGCCGGCGATCTCGAAGTCGTTGCCGCCGCCGGAGGTCTTCACGGCGTGCGCGGCGACCGGGTAGTCGTTCAGGTCGGCCACGGCGCCGCCGGCCTTGACGCGGGTCTGCGCCTCGGCGTCGGTGTCGAAGGCCTGGATGGTGAGCTTCTTGTCGCCGCACTTCTCGGCCTGGGCCTTGAAGGCGTCCTCGTAGGTCGTGCCGCGCTGGACGGCCACGGTCTTGCCGCAGAGGTCGTCCATGGACTTGATGCCCTCGGGGTTGCCCTTCTTGACGAGGAGCGAGAGACCGGAGGAGAAGTAGTCGACGAAGTCGATCCCCTTGCCGATCTTCTCGCCCTTGTCGTCCAGGCCCTCCTGGCGCTTCTTGTTGTCGGTGATCGACGACATGATCGCGTCCTGGCGGCCGGTGTAGATCGAGGTGATCAGGCCGTCGAAGGAGCCCGAGGTGAACTCGAACTTCACGCCGAGCTGCTTGGAGAGCGCCTCGGCGATGTCGGGGTCGACACCGACGATCTTGCCGCCCTCGACGAATTCCATCGGGGCGTACGCGGCGTCCGTGCCCACCTTGATGACACCGGCGTCCTGGATCTTCTTCGGCAGGGCCGAGAAGAGCGGGGCGTCGCTCTTCTTCGCCTCAGCGGGGGCGGAGGGGGTGGACTTGCCGCCCTCCGTCTGGTCACCACAGCCGGTGAGGATCAGGGCGCCGGCGACCGCGAGCGCTCCGACCGCGGCGATCCGGGACCGGGCGGCGGTCGTACGACGGGTGGTGCTTGCGGTCATGAGCTGGTTCCTCCGGCTGGTGGAAAGCATCCGAAAACGGTCGTGGCACGCACCATCGAGTGTCGCGACCTTGGGCGGTTACGGCATCTTGCCATTCGGACTGACGCATTCAGGCAGCTCGTCAGGTCAAAATCGGATAACGGACACCTTGGGCGACCCATCAGCCCTGCGGGCGAGGGCCCTCCGGGCCGGACTATGCGCCGTCACCAGGCGGTTCCGCAGCAGTTTTTACTGTGCGTCTCGACTGCTGGACAGCAAGGTTTGGACTTTTCGCCAAAACCGGGGCAACGCGCTTATGGTCGAGCAGGAATCGACTCGTCTGGGCGAGCGTTCTTCCGGTAAAACGGATCCTTACACCCCTCATCAGGGGCTCAGGGCGCGCGTGCGGCGCGCCCGCGCGTACGAACCTCCCCTCCGCGGAGACGGGCCAACCGTCCATGCGGAGTACGGACGCGGTGCCCGCCCACCCCTTAACCAGGAGTGGTCAACCCTCAACGATTCAAAAACTTAAGGGGCCAGAAAGTGGCAGCGGAGATCGTCAATCCTCGCAGCGACAGCGCGACGGACAACAACCCCGACGCTGTGTTCGCGCTGCACCGGGGCGGCAAGATGGCAGTGCAGGCCACCGTGCCGGTCAACGACACGGACGACCTGTCCCTCGCGTACACGCCGGGTGTGGCGAAGGTCTGCAGCGCCATCGCCGAGAACCCGGAGCTCGTCCACGAGTACACCTGGAAGTCCAACGTGGTCGCCGTCGTCACCGACGGTACGGCCGTGCTCGGACTCGGTGACATCGGGCCCGAGGCCTCCCTCCCGGTGATGGAGGGCAAGGCCATCCTGTTCAAGCAGTTCGGCGGTGTGGACGCGGTTCCGATCGCGCTCGCGACGAAGGACACGGACGAGATCATCGAGACCGTCATCCGGCTCGCCCCGTCGTTCGGCGGCGTGAACCTGGAGGACATCTCCGCGCCGCGCTGCTTCGAGATCGAGCGCCGGCTCCAGGAAGCCCTGGACATCCCGATCTTCCACGACGACCAGCACGGCACGGCCGTCGTGTGCCTGGCCGCCCTGCGCAACGCCGCGAAGCTGACCGGTCGCACCCTCGGCGACCTGCGCGCCGTGATCTCGGGCTCGGGCGCGGCGGGTATCGCCATCGCCAAGATCCTCGTGGACGCGGGCATCGGCGACGTCTGCGTCACCGACCGCAAGGGCGTCGTCTCCGCCGACCGCTCCGACCTGACGGACGTCAAGGCGGAGATCGCGGGTCTGACGAACAAGACCGGCCAGACCGGTTCCCTGGAGAGCGCCCTCGCGGGCGCGGACGTCTTCATCGGCGTCTCCGGCGGTACGGTCCCCGAGGCCGCGGTGGCGACGATGGCGAAGGACTGCTTCGTCTTCGCCATGGCCAACCCGAACCCGGAGGTCCACCCGGACGTCGCGCACAAGTACGCGGCGGTCGTGGCCACGGGCCGCTCGGACTTCCCGAACCAGATCAACAACGTGCTCGCCTTCCCGGGCATCTTCGCGGGGGCCCTGAAGGTCCGCGCGTCCCGGATCACCGAGGGCATGAAGATCGCCGCCGCCGACGCCATCGCCGGCGTCGTGGGTGACGAGCTCGCCGCCGACTACGTGATCCCGTCGCCGTTCGACGAGCGCGTCGCCGCGGCCGTCACGGCCGCGGTCGCCGCGACGGCGAAGGCCGACGGCGTGGCCCGCCTGGCCTGATCGCCACACGGCTCCACGTGAAGGGGCCCGGCCGGAGAGACTCCTGGAGAGACTCCGGCCGGGCCCTTTCGCGTAGCCGCGCGAGCGGTGGGAACGCACCCTCCCGGCCCCCGAACCGGGAGGGGTCGTTCGTCGTGGGGCCACGGGGCGGCGGAATGACAGGCTCATGACCAACGGCGCCGCGCGGCGGCTTGAATATTACCCCGCCCCGGGGCTTGTTCGTGCCGTTCCGCTTCCACCTCTCGATGGCACAAGACTGCACGTGGGACCCATAGTTGACGGGGCATCTCACGCTTCCGCTGAGCGACTCCACCCACCTCCCGGGACGCAGGATCCGACCCGCCCGGTTCCCACGGATTCCGACGAGCCGATCCGGCTCGCCCGGGCGGGCCTGGTGGCGGGGACTACCGGGCGGTAGCGTCTGGCGGCATGTTCGCTGCCTATGCCGCCCGAATCGACCGTGACCAGCCGCTGAGCGGCCTTGAGCTGGGCGAGCGCCCGGCCCCCGAGGCCCGTCCCGGCTGGGTGACCGTGAACGTCAAGGCCGCCTCGCTCAACCACCACGATCTGTGGTCGCTGCGCGGGGTGGGCCTCGGCGAGGACAAACTCCCCATGATCCTCGGCTGCGACGCCGCCGGGATCGACCAGGACGGCAACGAGGTCGTCCTGCACTCCGTGATCGGCCAGACCGGCCACGGGGTCGGCCCGGACGAGCCGCGCTCGATCCTGACCGAGCGCTACCAGGGGACCTTCGCCGAGCAGGTGACCGTCCCGGCCTGGAACGTGCTGCGCAAGCCGGCCGAGCTCTCCTTCGAGGAGGCCGCCTGCCTGCCGACGGCGTGGCTGACGGCGTACCGGATGCTGTTCACGAACGCGGGCGTCCGCCCCGGGGACTCCGTACTGGTGCAGGGCGCGGGCGGCGGGGTCGCGACCGCCGCGATCGCCCTCGGCAAGGCGGCGGGGCTGCGGGTCTTCGCCACCAGCCGGGACGAGGCCAAGCGCAAGCGGGCGGTGGAGCTGGGCGCGGTGGAGGCGTACGAGCCGGGCGCGCGGCTGCCGCGGCGGGTGGACGCGGTGATCGAGACGGTGGGCGCGGCCACCTGGTCTCACTCGGTCAAGTCGCTCCGCCCGGGCGGGACGCTGGTCATCTCCGGCGCCACGAGCGGGGACCGGCCCGCGCACGCCGAGCTGACGCGGATCTTCTTCCTGGAGCTGAAGGTGGTCGGCTCGACCATGGGCTCGAAGGACGAGTTGGAGGACCTGCTGTCCTTCTGCGCGGCGACGGGCGTCCGGCCGGTCATCGACGAGGTGCTGCCGCTGGACCGGGCCCGGGAGGGCTTCGAGAAGCTCGCGTCGGGGGACCTCTTCGGCAAGGTGGTCCTGACGGTCTGACGGCCCGACGGCCCGTCATGCTTGTCAACTGGGGTTGACGCCCTCCCGTGCGTCAACCTACATTGACACGTATGACAGAAGCCACCGACCTCGCCGAGCGAGCCGGTGACCGTGACCCGCGCGTGGGCCTGCGTGCCGTGGCCGCCCTCCGGAGGCTGCTGGAGCAGCTGGAGGCCGTACAGGTACGCAGTGCCCGCGCGCAGGGCTGGTCCTGGCAGGAGATCGCGGCCGAGCTGGGCGTCAGCCGGCAGGCCGTGCACAAGAAGTACGGGAGGGTTTGATGTTCGAGCGCTTCACGACCGAGGCCCGCGACACCGTGACGGGGGCCGTGGCCGAGGCCCGGCGGGCCGGAGCCGCCACGGTCACCGAGGAACACCTGCTGCTCGCGATCCTCGCCCAGGGCGCTCTGGACCCCCTGGCCGTGGACCGCGCGGCGGTCGCCGCCGACCTCGCGGAATCCCGCCGCCGGGGCGGGATGTCGAGGGCCGACGAGGAGGCCCTGGCCGGCCTGGGGATCGACCTCACGGAGATCGTCTCCCGGGTGGAGGAGAGCCACGGCGAAGGCGCCCTCTCCTCGGCGGCCCCCCGGCGCCGGACCCTGGGGGCCTCGCTCCGCTCGGCCCTCGGCCGCCCGGAGTCGCAGACCCGCCACGTCCCCTTCACCCAGGGCGCGAAGAAGGTCCTGGAACAGTCCCTGCGCATCGCCCTGGGCCGCAAGGACCGCCACATCGGCACCCCGCACCTGCTGCTCGCCCTGCTCTCCCGCCCGGGCCCGGTCTCCGAGGTCCTGGCGGACCATGGCGTCACCTATGCCGGCGTGGAGTCGCGCCTGGCGGCGTAGGGGTGTTCAGCCGCCGGCGCGGAGGGTCCCCGTGACCCGGTCGGCGGCGGCGGCCAGGTGGGCGCGGGCCTCGGCCAGCTGAGCCGGGGTGATGCCGTGGTCGCGGGCCGCGTCGCGGATGTCGTCGCGGAACCGGTCCAGCAGCCGGTCCAGGTCACGGGCCGGGTCCGCGGTCGGGGTCAGGTCCTCGGCCCAGTCGGAGTCGGGAACCCCGGACGCGGGGGCCGCCGTACCAGGGGCCGCCGTACCGGGGGTGGCCGTACCGGGGGCGGCCGTACCGGCGGCGGCGCCGCCGAGCCAGGCTCCGGCCAGACTGCCCAGGACGCCGCCCGACTTCGTGAACTGCTCCTGGAACTGGGACGCGATGCGCTGGACCTCCTCGCGGGCCCGCTCCTGCGCCTCCTTGGCCTGGCGGCGGGCCTGCTGGGCCTCCTCGCGGGCCCGGCGGCTCTCGTCCTTCGCTCGCCGCGCCTGCTCCTTCCACTCCTGCTTGGCCTTGCGCAGCTCCTCCTTGGCCGCCGTCCAGGCCACGTCCTCGACGGGGGTCGCCGTCGCGGAGGCGGCGGCCCGCATCTCGCGCCGCAGGTCGCCCGCCGCGCCCCGGACGTCGGCGCGGATCTCGGCGGCCAGCTCGGAGACCGATTCGCGGATCTCCAACTCCAGGTCGGCGAGTTCGCCGCCGCGGTCGGCCAGTTCGGCGCGCCCCGCCTCGGTGATGGAGTACACCTTGCGCCCGCCCTCGGTGGCGTGCGTGACCAGACCCTCGGCCTCCAGCTTGGCGAGCCGGGGGTACACGGTGCCCGCGGAGGGCGCGTACAGCCCCTGGAAGCGCTCCTCCAGCAGGCGGATCACCTCGTATCCGTGACGCGGGGCCTCGTCCAGCAGCTTGAGCAGGTAGAGGCGGAGGCGTCCGTGGGCGAAGACGGGCGGCATGTCAGAGCACCTTCTTGTCGAGCGCGAGGGGGACGGCGGGGGTGGAGGTGTCGGCGGCCGGGCGGCGCAGCAGCGCGATCGCGCCGGAGACGGTGGTCGCCCGGAGGGTGCCGGTGCCGGCGCCGAGGGTTCCGGTGATCCGCTTCGCGCCCAGCTGGCCGGAGACGCGCAGGTCCTCGAAGGCGTTGGAGACGCCGCCGGTGGCGGTGTTGGCCTCCACCCGGGCGTCGGCCGGGTGCGGCAGGCGGATCGCGACCTGGCCGGAGACGGAGTTGAGGAAGATGTCCACCGGGCGCGGCTCGGCCGGGTCGAGGGCCAGGTCGATGAGCATGTCGCCGCTGACCGAGTCGGCCCGTACGCTGCCGCCCGCGCCGTCGACTACCGTCAGGCCGCCGGAGACGGAGTGGAAGCCGAGCTCGCCCGTGACGGACTGGGCCTCGACGCTGCCGGACACCGTGTGCGCCTTGACCCTGCCGGACAGGCCGACCAGCGTCGCGTCCCCGGAGACCCCGTTGACCTCGGTGCCGCCGCTGATGCCGGAGACGAAGGCGGTGGCGCTGACCGCGGCCACCTGTACGCGGGTGGCGGCGGGGACGGTGAGGGTGACGGTGGCGCTGCGCTCCCAGGCCTTGCGGCCGGAGTCGGAGCTGGACCAGGCCTTCCAGGGCTTGGCCTCGAACCACTTCTTGAAGCCCTGGGAGCCGTTCCAGGGCAGGTCCTCGTAGGAGATGGTGAGGGTGCCGCCCTCCCGCACGACATGCAGCGGCGGGCCGTCGATCTCCGCCACCTCCAGGCGGGCCGGGCCGTCCTCGGCCGCGACGACGTTGACGGTGCCGCCGACCAGGCGGACGTGGAGCTCGGTCACCGGCTCGTCGAAGGTGAGCTTCCGGGGTTCGGCGATCGACCACGTCGTCTGCTCTGCCATGGTGCTGATCCTCCTTGGACGTACGCGGACTCAGGCTCGACGCTCGCAACATATCGCGTCTACTGAAGAACACGATATATCGCGGACCGGGGAAGTCAAGCGCGACACCTTATCCATCGTTTTGCGGTGATTTGCGAGGGCGCGCCGATCTCGAATCGGGCGGGCGGGACGCCGTGCGGCGGGCGGAGCCGGACGTGGCGGCGGAGGGCCCTCTCGGCCCGTGGGCGCGCGGGCCGAAGGCCCGCCTGCCGGGTGCGGCCCGGATCGCCGCGGGCGCACCTCTCATGGCGTGGGCCTGCGTGGTGGCCGGTGCGGGGCTGGTGGCCCGCGGCGTGCTCGCCCTGGCGTACGGGCGCGCCCGCGCCCGGCGGAGAGCGGGGACGGGCCGGCGTTGCTTCGGCTCGGCCTACGCGGCGAGCAGCGGGCTGGCGTGGTGGTGGAGCCACGCGCGGTACGGCGGGGTGCGCAGGGCCGCCTCGCGGTAGGCCGCGCGGAGGTCCTCGTACACCTCCGCGTGCGCGCCCGGCCGGGTCGCCAGGAGCAGGCGTACGGCGAGCGGGTCCCCGGAGAGCGGCCGGATCGCCATGTCGTCGCGCGGCCCGGAGGTCGGCTGGCAGGGCGCGACCGCCTCGCCGGAGACGATCAGCGAGGTCGCGGTGTGGTAGTCGGCGTGCAGGAGCGGCGGGTCCAGCCCGGCCCCGGCGAAGACCCGCCGCAGGCCGTCCCACTCGCCGTCCACCGAGGGGTCCACCGTCCAGCGGTCGTCGGCCAGGTCCCGTAACTCCACCACCGGCCGCCGCGCCGCCGGGTGGTCCCGGGACATGGAGACGAACTGCGGCTCCCGCTCCATCAGTACGCGCAGTTCCAGCCCGGCCGGCACCCGCAGCGGGCTGCCCTCCACCTCGTGCACGAAGGCGACGTCCAGCTGCCCCGCGTCCACCATCCGCAGCAGGGCGTTGGCCGACACGTCCACGACGAGCGTGGTCTCGGTGCCCGGAAGCCGCCGGTGCAGCCTGCGCAGCCACCCCGGCAGGGCCCGGCTGGCCGTCGAGCCGATCCGCAGCCGCGGACCCCGGGCCACCGCCCGCGCCTCGGCCACCAGAGCGGCCATGTCGGCCAGCAGCGGCCGGGCCCGGCCGAGTACCGTGCGCCCGAACGGCGTCGGCCGGCAGCCGGTCCGCTCGCGCAGGAACAGCTCGCCGTCCAGGGCCCGTTCGATCCGGCGCAGCTGGGTCGTCAAGGAGGGCTGGCTCACGCCGAGTTGCCGCGCCGCCTTGTGCAGGCTGCCGGCGTCGGCGATGGCGCACAGGGCGCGCAGATGCCGGACCTCAAGCTCCATGTCCCGAGGGTAGGCCGGGGCCGGTGGACCGCACCAGTCACTGACGACCCACCGAATCCCGCCATTCTCATGGTGGTTGGCCTACCGAAACCCGCGATAACCCGGCGCTATCGGTGGCTGACATCATCCCCCGGCCCCTTCCGCTCCCGCAGACTCCGGTACCGGAACGACCCACCCACCCCCCACACCGGATGAGTAGGAGCCCCCCCACATGCGCCACTCCCGAAACTCCCGCAACTCCCGCAACTCCCGAAAGGCCGTGCTGGCCGCCACCGTCGGTCTCGGCCTGGCCGCCGCGCTCGTCGGTGTCGCCCCCATGGCGAGCGCCGCGCCGGCGCCCGTCGGCAACGCCGCGAGCTACGCCACGTACGAGCGCTCGCAGGAGAACGCGTCCGCCAACCGCGCGTTCTTCGAGGCGGTGCAGCGCTCGGTGGCCGAGCAGCGGGCCGCGAACCCCGGCATCCTGGCCGTGACCGTCACGTACAACACCCGCAACGCGCCCAGCTTCCGTACCCAGATAGCCCGCTCCACGCAGATCTGGAACAGCTCGGTGACCAACGTCAAGCTCCAGGAGGTGTCCTCCGGCGGGAACTTCTCCTACCGCGAGGGCAATGACTCGCGCGGCTCGTACGCGAGCACGGACGGCCACGGCCGCGGCTACATCTTCCTCGACTACCGGCAGAACCAGCAGTACAACTCCACCCGGGTGACGGCGCACGAGACCGGCCACGTGCTGGGTCTGCCGGACCACTACTCGGGCCCGTGCAGCGAGCTGATGTCGGGTGGCGGCCCGGGCACCTCGTGCCAGAACGCCACCCCGAACAGCACCGAGCGGGCACGCGTGAACCAGCTCTGGCTCAACGGTCTCGTCGCGTCCGGTCTGGGCACGAAGAGCTAAGACTTGATCCGCAATTCACCAGAGGGTGAGCCGTGGACTGCGGCCGGGGCGGTGACCGGGCTGTCCGGCGTGGTCACGCACGGGGCGTGGCTCATCCGGGGTCGCTCGGTTCCGCTGTCCGGCGGTTCGGGGAGCAGAGGTCTCACGGCGTTGCCGTGGGACTGCCACGCGACCCGACCGCCGGGGCGGTTTCGGGTTCGGTGTGGTTGACTCCCGCAGCGCTTCTTCCAGCACTTGCGCATAGGTGATCTGTGCGTGCCGGGAGAGCGTGGTGTCCAGGTACGCGGTCTTGGGGTCGTCCACGTCGGTGAAGCGGACGAACACGGCGAGGGCTGCGGATACGAGGTCCCGCTTGCCGACCAGGCCGCAGGCGATGCATTTGTGCTCACGGTCGCGCAGGGTCTTGGAGACGCGCTCACCGCATACGCAGTGCTGTGACAGGGCCGTTGACCAGGTGGAGGCCCGTACGAGCCTGCCGCCTGCGGCTTCGCACTCCACTGTGAGGGCGGAGATCAGCATGCCGGGTGTGGTCTGGGAGAGGCGCTTGCCCCAGAGCCGGTACCAGGTGCGGATGTCGCAGTCCTCCACGACGAGCACAGGGCCGTGGGCGGCGATGATCTCCCGCGCCACCTGGCGGGCGCGGTGGCGGCGGTGTTCAGCGATGCCGGCGGCGTGTTCGGCCTGGCGGGCTCGCTGCTCACGGTAGTTGGCGGAGAGCCGGTCGCGGCGGTATGCCTGCTTCGGCACCCCATCGGACCGGGCGTCGCGGGCACCACCGGGCACCGTCACCGCCTTGGGCTTGAGCCCGTTCTCGGCACGGCGCTGGGCGCTCTTGGCCTGCCTCTTCGACAGCCCGTACTGCGCTGCGTTCGTCGCCCGCCGGGAGCGATCCAAGGCCCGCGCGCGGCCCCGCCGCTTCTTCGCCTGCTTCTCCAACAACCGCTGCTCGGCGTCGGTGAGCGTGATCTCGGTGGAGACGGGCTTGCCGCCGGTGAGGTCGGCGGGGAAGGAGACGACGGAGAGGTTGGAGACGTTGCCGTCCACCCCGCCGATCCGGTCCAGGGCTGCCGCCTTGTCGCGCATCTCCCGGACGGCCGGGGAGCTGTATCCGGGGCCGAGCATCATCAGGTGCGCCTCGTACGCCCAGCCTCCCGGCGCGGACGCCTTCCGGCGCCGTACAAGGTCCACCTTGTGCCAGGCCAGCGGGTTGGACAGGAAGTGCCGCGCCCGCGCCCACTGGCCGGGCCGCTGCGGGATGCGGACGGGGAGAACGAGGTCACCGCGCTTGCCGTCGGGGCCTCCGGCGAACACCACGGCGAGCGGGCCCGTGTGGTCCCACCACGTGGCCTTGCGCATGCCGGGCTTGCCCGCAGTGGTGAGCTTGCCCGTGGGCACCCGGCCGGCCGGCGCGGTCGGCTTCGGCATCCGGTGCGGCTGCGTCAACGCCTGCTGACCGCCGTCGGTGTAGGCCATGGCATGGCCGGTCAGGGTGCCGACCAGGCGGAAGGTCTCCCACTTGTTCTCGGTCGTGTGGGAGCGGGCGCGGCCCGGAATCCGGATGAAGTCGTGCCAGCGGCCGGTCTTCGGCCGTCCGAACCGGGTGCCGGTGGCGTCGGGGAACAGGTGCCGGTGCACGCCGTTCCACACCTCGTCAGCCATGTGCATGGCCAGGGCCTTGGAGGCGTGATGCTTCAAGTGCCCAGAGCCTTCAAGGTGCTTGTACGCGCACCGCTCCAACCCTTCGCGGGACAGGCCGAGGCGCTGCCGCACTGCCTTTCCGCTGTCGCGGTCGCGCTCACACTTCGCGGCCCAGTAGGCATCGACCTTGGCGCGGGCATCGCGCTGCACGGCGCGCTTGATCGACCACATCGCGCCGTACAGCTTCTCCAGCCGGGCGAGGTCGGCGGGATCGGTGACGGCCAACGGCAGCACCATGATCGACACGATCCCGTCGTCGGGCTTGGTCCACTTCGGGGCCTTGTTCTTCCCCCGGAACCTCCGCGTCTGGTCAGCCCGCACACTCGTCACCCCCCGTCACGATGAACTCACTTAAGGTACATCATTTCGTGAGGTCAGCTTCCGCAGACTCGATAGGTCAGCCCTCAGAACAGCGGCCTTCGGCCCCGCTCCCTGCTGCGCTGGACCGGACTCCCCGTCAAAGCGTTCCTCACCCTGGTCGCCGCCCGCGGCGCCGCCCTTCCGTCCCCGCTGCGGCGCGGGCGGCCGTGGGCGCTTCTGCTGGACAACCGGGCACTCCTACCCGCCATCGCGTGGCGTACCAACCTCGCCCACCACCAACTCGCCGGCCTGTTCGGCGTCGGCCTGGTCACCGTCCACCGCGTCCACGACCGCACGTACAGTGCAGTTGCGAGGGTGTCTATCTCGATCGTCACACACTGAGAGTGGACACCCTCGCGTCCATGCAGCTACACCTTGGAATCAATCATCTAGGGAAGGCTCAGGCCCTCGGGGTGTTCGTACTTCGGGCACTCCGGGTTGTGGCAGGGGCCCGGAACCCATTCCGGTACGAAGATCCCGAGGGACTTGCGCCGTCTGACCAACGTCTCGACGGGGCTCCCGCACGCCGGGCACGTGTGCTGCTCGTGCCCGGCCTGCGGGGCGACCGTCCCGTGCTCGTGATGCTGATGTTCACCGGCCATACCTCCACGGTAGGCCGGTTCCGCACGTTTCGGAGTCAGAGGCTCGGCGGGATCAGCGCTTGACGGTGTACGAGGTGATGACCTGGCCTCCGCCGAGGGCGGTGCAGCCGGTCAGCTCCAGGGGGCGCACGCCGAAGCCAGCCGTGGACATCGGCATGCCGGTGCCCACCACGACCGGGTAGGTCTTGACGATGTACTCGTCGATCTCGTCGACCAGCTGGGCCGCGAGGTCCGCGCCGCCGCACAGCCAGATGTCGAGCCCGTCCCGCGCCTTGAGCTCGCGCACCGTGGCCGCCACGTCGCCGCTGATCAGCCGCACCTGCGGGTCGGGCGAGACGGTGAGGGAGCGCGAGACGACGTACTGCTCGCGCATGTGGCCGTAGGGGCTGGTCATGCCCACCTTGAGGCCCGGCTCGTAGGTTTTGCGGCCCATGAGGACCGTGTCGAAGCGCTTCGGGGGCGCGTCCTCGATCCCGAGCTGGGCACGCCCCGCGGCGGAGATCGTCTCCGGGTACTCGGCCGTCAGGTGACCGATGAACTCGGGGTCGAGGAAGGTGTAGATGAAATCGCTGTCGCCGTCCGGGCCCCCGATGAAGCCGTCGACGGTCGTGGCGATGAAGTACGTGAGCTTGCGCAAGCGCGTCTCTTTCATTCGACAGTGCCACCACTCCGGGGCACGTCGGTTAAAGTACTTCAGCCGTAGTGGTTTGCCAAGTACTTTGCCGCCCCGTACTTTGCCGACCCCTTTCGCTCAGCCCCGCGGCTTGCGCCACATCGGCCACATGAGCGGGCCCTCCGGCAGCCGCACCGCGGTGCCGGTGAACTCCCAGCCGAGCCGCTCGTACAGGCCCTTGCTGCGCTCGCTGCTCGCCTCCAGGTACGCCGGCACCCCGTCGCGGTCGCACCGCTCCAGCACCGGCCGCATGAGCTCCGTCCCCAGCCCCTCCCCCTGGCGGCCCGGCGCGACCGCGATCATCAGCAGGTACTCGTGCTCCTCCGCGGTCGGGTGCACCGCGCCCGTGAGCCGCCCGACCAGCTCGCACCGCTCGTTGTCGGGGTCGGCCACCTCCCGCATCCGCGCGGGGATCTCGTCCTCGCCCTCCGGCTCGCCCGCCGGGATCCGCAGCCACAGCGCGGCGGCCGAGCCGTCCACCGCGTAGTCGATCCGGCCCTCGGCCAGCGCCACGTCCACGAAGACGCCGAGGAACTTTCCGTGCACCGCCGCCCGGTGCTCGGGGTCCGGGAAGACCCAGTTGCTCACCGGGTCGGTACGGAACGCCTCGTCCAGCAGCCGCGCCACCGCGTCCCGGTCCGACTGGTCCGCCTGCCGTATCTCCAGCACCATCGGTCACACCCTTCGCTCACGTCTCAACGGCCTTGAGCGATCCTAGAGTTGGCCCAGATACGCGGAAAGCCCTGTTCCGGCACCGCATGGTGCCGGAACAGGGCTTGCGTACCGCTACCGCGGTCGGGTCACCTGGTCCGCCGCGTGACGAACTCCGCCAGCGCCAGCAGCCCGCCCGCCGCCCCGAGGTCCGGAACGGCCCGGGACAGCTGCTGCACCGCCCGGCCCATCCGGTCGGCGGCGTGGGCCTGGGCCCAGTCGCGGCCGCCGGCCCGCTCCACCGCGTCGGCCGCCTTGTGCACGTCGTCCCCGGTCATGGGACCCGCGTACAGGGCGGCCAGCTCCCGCCCCGCCGCGGTGCCCGAGGTGAGGGCGGCCACGACCGGGAGGGACTTCTTGCGGGCGAGCAGGTCGGCGCCGGCGGGCTTGCCGGTGTGCCCGGGATCCCCCCAGATGCCGATCAGGTCGTCGATCAGCTGGAAGGCCAGCCCGGCCTCCCGCCCGAAGGCGTCCATCGCGTCGACCTCGTCGGGCCCGGCGCCGGCGTACAGCGCGCCGAGTGCGCAGGCGCAGCCCAGCAGGGCCCCGGTCTTGGCGGTGGCCATCGTCAGGCACTCGTCCAGCGAGACGTCCGGACGCTGCTCGAAGGCGCAGTCCGCCTGCTGGCCGGCGCACAGCTCGATGACGCACGCCGCGAGCCGGGTGGAGGCCGCCGCCGAGGCCGGATGCGGATCCTCCGCGAGCAGTCGCAGCGCGAGGGCGAGCATGGCGTCGCCGGTGATGATCGCGTCCGGTATCCCGAACACGGTCCAGGCCGTGGCCCGGCCGCGGCGCCGGGCGTCCTTGTCGATGACGTCGTCGTGCAGCAGCGTGAAGTTGTGCGCCAGCTCCACGGCCACCGCCGCCCTGATCGCGGCCGCCGCTCCCGCTTCGGGCCCGTCACCCGCCTTGGCCGCGCCTCCCGCTCCGGCCGCGCCCGTCGCCCCGGCCGCCTCGCCCTGGCCCTCGGGGCCCCGCAGGGCCTGGGCCGCGGCGAGCACCAGGGCGGGCCGGATGGCCTTGCCCGCGTTGCCCGCCGCCGGGGTGCCGTCCTCGCGTTCCCAGCCGAAGTGGTACATCGCCACGCGCCGCATCGAGCCGGGCAGGCTCTCGACCGTCCGGCGCAGTTCCGGGTTGACCGTTTCTCTTGTCCGTTCCAGCAGGGCCGCGGCTTCATGGCCCTCGCCGGTCGTGATGGTCTCAGTGGTCGCCATGGCGTGTCCCGAGTGTCCCCTGTGTCCGGTGTCGCGTTCCGGCCGGCCGGCTCAGCGCCAGCGGCCGATCTCGACGTTCTCCAGTACGCCGAGCGCGTCCGGCACGAGCACCGCGGCGGAGAAATAGGCGGTGACCAGGTACGAGATGATCGCCTGCTCGCTGATGCCCATGAAGCGGACCGACATGCTCGGCTCGATCTCGTCCGGGATCCCGGGCTGGTGCAGGCCGATCACACCGGACTCGTCCTCGCCGGTACGCATGCAGAGGATGGACGTCGTACGGGCGTCGCTGATCGGGATCTTGTTGCTCGGGAAGATCGGTACGCCGCGCCAGGACGGCACCCGGTGACCGCTGACTTCGATCGACTCCGGGTAGAGGCCCCGCCTGTTGCACTCGCGGCCGAAGGCGGCGATGGCCTTGGGGTGGGCGAGGAACAGCTTGGAGCCGCGCCGCATGCTGAGCAGCTGGTCCATGTCGTCGGGGGTGGGCGCGCCGTCGTGGGGCTGGATGCGCTGGTCGTATTCGGCGTTGTGGAGCAGGCCGAACTCGGGGTTGTTGAGCATCTCGTGCTCCTGGCGCTCCCGCAGCGCCTCGACCGTGAGCCGCAACTGTTGCTCGGTCTGGTTCATCGGCTGGTTGTAGAGGTCGGCGACGCGCGTGTGCACCCGCAGGACCGTTTGTGCAATGGAGAGTTCGTACTCGCGCGGCTTGGCCTCGTAGTCCACGAAGGTACCGGGGAGGACGGCCTCGCCCTGGTGGCCGGCGGAGAGGTCGATCGCGGCCTCGCCGTACTTGTTGGTCCGCTGGGCGGGCATGGCCCGTACGGAGTCCACGTGGGCGCGCAGCGTGTCGACGCGGTCGGCGAGGAGCTGGAAGTCCTGCCGGGACAGGACGAGGGCGGTGCCGGAGGTGACGGCGCGGGCGGTGTACTCCCAGATCGCCTCGTCGTCGACGAGGGCGTCCTCGCCGAAGTAGGCGCCGTCGGCGACGGTCTGGAGGACCGCGTCCTCGCCGTAGGGGCCGGGGCCGACGTGCTCGATGCGGCCGTGGGCGAGCAGGAACACCTTGTCGGAGGCGCTGCCGAAGGAGGTCAGCTCCTGTCCGGCCTCGAAGTCGATCTGCTGGCAGCGCGCGGCGAGTTCGGTGAGGACGTCCAGGTCCTCGTACGAGCGCAGCAGCGGAAGCTCGCCGAGTTCGGCCGGGATGACCTGGACCTGCGTCCCGGTCTTGATGAACTCCACGCGCCCGTCGCCGACCGAGTAGCTCAGCCGCCGGTTCACTCGGTACGTGCCGCCCTGTACCGACACCCACGGGAGCATCTTCAGGAGCCACCGCGAGGTGATTTCCTGCATCTGCGGCGCGGACTTCGTCGTGGTTGCCAAGTTCCGCGCGGCCGAGGTCGCGAGACTGCGCTGCGGCAGAGACTGGGCCTCGGTTTCGGAACCTGCCTGGACCGACATGTATTTCCCTTTCGATCACTGCATGGATCTGCGGAATACAGCCTGGCACTACGCAACGCGATGGGACCATTACACAAAAGGGTGGGACTACTCCGTGCGCACCTGGGCACCCTCTGAGGCCAACCCTTCACTTACGCACGCTCGAACCCCACTGGTTTCAGCCACCATGGCCGCCCGATTCCCCCTTGGGCGCTCTAACTTGCACATCACATGCAAGTTTTCATACGGTGACGCCATGCGGCTGACTCGATTCACCGACCTTGCGCTCCGCGTCCTGATGCGCCTGGCCGTCGCCGACTCCGACGAGGAGCTCCCGACCACTCGCGACGTGGCGGCGACCATGGAGGTTCCGTACACGCACACCGCCAAGGTGGTCGCCAGGCTCCAGCACCTCGGACTGATCGAAGCGCGGCGGGGCCGCGGCGGCGGGCTCGCCCTCACCGCCGCCGGGCGCGCCGCGTCGGTGGGCGGGGTGGTGCGCGAACTGGAGGGCGCCGGCGACGTCGTGGACTGCGACGGCACCGTCCCGTGCCCGCTGCGCGGGGCGTGCGTCCTGCGCGGCGCGCTGCGCCGGGCCCAGGAGGCCTTCTTCGCCGCGCTTGACCCGCTGACGGTGAACGACCTGGTGGCGGCCCCGACCGGGCCGCTGCTGCTGGGCATCGCGGGCGGCGGAGCCGGCGGCGGCGGAGGTACGGGCCGGACGTCGGCCGGGGCTTCGGCGCGGGCCGAAGGGCCCGCGCGCTGAGGGCCGTATGGCCGATTCCGACCGACCGTCGGCCTGCCTGGGCCGACCCCGAAGAGGGACGTCGAACGCATTTCCGCATTGCGCCACGCCCCCCTCGCCCCCTAAAACATGAATCTCACATGCCAATTACGACGAGGAGCCCCGATGCTGTCGGAGAAGTCGACCGAGACCGTACGCGCCACCCTGCCCGCCGTCGGGGCGGCGATCGGCGACATCACGGAACTCTTCTACGCGAAACTGTTCGTGGCCCACCCGGAGCTGCTGCGCGACCTCTTCAACCGGGGCAACCAGAACGCCGGGCTCCAGAAGCAGGCCCTCGCCGGCTCCGTCGCCGCCTTCGCGACCCACCTCGTGGCGCACCCCGAAACCCGCCCCGACACGATGCTGAACCGCATAGCCCACAAGCACGCCTCCCTCGGCGTCACCCGGGAGCAGTACGCGGTCGTCCGCCGGCACCTCTTCGAGGCCATCGCGGAGATCCTCGGAGCGGCCGTCACCCCCCAGGTCGCCGAGGCCTGGGACGAGGTCTACTGGCTGATGGCCAACGCCCTCATCGCGATCGAGGAGCGCCTCCACGCCGAGCGGCGCGTCCTCGCCGGGGACGTCTGGCGCACCTGGACGGTCGCCGCGCGCGTCGAGGAGACCGCGGACTGCACCACCTTCCACCTCGCCCCGGCGGACGGCGCCCCGGCGCCCGGTTTCAAGCCGGGCCAGTACGTCTCGGTCCAGGTCGAACTCCCGGACGGCGCCCGCCAGATCCGCCAGTACAGCCTCTCCCGCTCCCCCGGCTCCGCAGTGCGCGCGATCACTGTCAAGCGGGTGCACGGCCCGGCTGCCGCGGGACCCGACGGGGAGGTCTCGAACCACCTCCACGCCCGTGTCCTGGCCGGCGACACCCTGCGCGTCTCGGCCCCGTACGGCGACCTGGTCCTGCGGGACTCCGCAGCCCCGGTCCTGCTCGCCTCCGCCGGCATCGGCTGCACCCCGATGCTGTCGATGCTGGAGCACCTGGCCGACACCGGGCACACCGCGCCGGTGACCGTCCTGCACGCCGACCGCTCCCCGGCCGATCACGCCCTTCGCGGCGACCACCGGGCACTGACCCACAAACTGGCCGACGCCTCAGCCCGGTTCTGGTACGAAGAGGGCGCCGAGCCGGGCGAGGCCACGGGCCGCCTCGACCTGTCGGCCGTCCCGGTCGAGCCCGGCACCACGGCGTACCTGTGCGGCCCGCTCCCCTTCATGCGGGCGGTGCGCGAGCAACTGATCGCCAAGGGCGTACCCGCCGCCGACATCCACTACGAGGTGTTCGGGCCGGACCTGTGGCTGGCCTCCGCGTGACTCCCGTGGCGGGCGGGCCGGGCGGGCCCGGAGGGGCGAGTGTCCGGATCGGCTCGCTCGCCGTGCGAATGCACTAGCCGCGGAAGGATTGACTCCACTACACCGGTGTGTAACGAGGCGACCACGGAAGGTGGTCGCCACGCACCGCAAAGGAGGCGGCCATGGCCGCACCCATGTCCGCGGACCGCTTCATCGACGCACTGCGGCACGAGGGCCTGACCGTCGTGGAGGTCGGCGCCTGGCGCACCCACAACCGCAACCACAAGGGCCCCTGGGGCCCGGTGCACGGGGTGATGATCCACCACACCGTCACGCACGGCACCGCGTACACCGTCCAGCTCTGCCGCGAAGGCGACGAGGCCCTGCCCGGCCCGCTCTGCCACGGCGTGATCACCAAGGACGGCCGCGTCCACCTGGTCGGCTACGGCCGCGCCAACCACGCGGGGGCGGGCGACTCGGACGTCCTGGCGGCGGTGATCGCCGAGAAGCGGCTCCCGCCGGACGACCGCGCCGACACCGACGGCAACCGGCACTTCTACGGCTTCGAGTGCGAGAACCTCGGCGACGGCAAGGACCCCTGGCCGGCGGTCCAACTCGACGCGATGACCCGCGCGGCGGCCGCGGTCTGCCGGGCCCACGGCTGGAACGCCCGCTCGGTCCTCGGCCACCTCGAATGGCAACCGGGCAAGCCCGACCCCAGGGGCTTCACCATGGAATGGTTCCGCGACCGCGTCGCGGACCGCCTGAAGTAGACGACCGGCCCACGTCCCCGGAGAGCCGGGCCTTCGTGCCACGTCACAGGCCCGACCAGCACACAATGGGTGGGTGAACCGCCCAGCCAACCTTGACGTGCTCCTGCGGCCCCGGCCGCCCTCCCCGGTGCGGGAGGTTCGTGACGAGCGGTTCGGCCGTCATGGCGTACGGCTGCTGCTGAAGCGGGACGACCTGGTGCATCCCGAATTGCCCGGGAACAAGTGGCGCAAGCTCGCGCCGAATCTGCGGGCGGCGGTGGAGGGTGGCTTTCCGGCCCTGGTGACCTTCGGAGGGGCGTACTCGAACCACCTGCGGGCCACGGCGGCGGCCGGGCGGATGCTGGGCCTTCCGACGGTCGGCGTGGTCCGCGGGGACGAGCTGGCCGGGCGGCCCCTGAACGAGTCCCTCGCGCGATGCGCGGCCGACGGGATGCGGCTGCACTTCGTGCCCCGGTCGGCGTACCGCCGTAAGGCCGAGCCGCAGGCGCTGGCCAGGCTGCTCACCGAGGCCGGGGCATCCGACGCGTACGTCGTCCCCGAGGGCGGCAGCAACGCCCTCGCCCTGCACGGCTGCGCCGAGCTCGGCCGGGAGCTGCGCGGCCGGGCCGACGTGGTCGCGGTCGCCTGCGGGACCGGCGGGACCTTGGCCGGCCTGGCCGCCGGGCTCGCCCCCGGGCAGCGCGCACTGGGCGTACCGGTCCTCAAAGGCGGGTTCCTGGCGGCGGAGATACGTTCCCTCCAGCTCGCCGCGTTCGGCGGCCCGGCGGGGGACTGGAGCCTGGCGGAGGGGTTCGACCACGGCGGCTACGCCCGCGTCCCGGCGCCCCTGGAGGCCTTCGCCGCCGACTTCGCCGCCCGGCACGGCCTACCGGTCGAGCGAATCTACGTCGCCAAGCTCCTCTGGGCCCTGACCGAGCTCACGAAATCCGGCGCCTTCCCCCGCGGCACCACCCTGACCGCAGTCATCACCGGCCGCCAGTAGCGCCGCGCGGCCACCGCCACCGAGCCTCGCCCCCCGAATCTGTAAGCACTTCCGTGGGGATCACGGTTCCAAGGTGTCCTGGTACCACCCTCGAACCGGCGGCCAAGGGCTCACTCGAGGCACGGACGGCCTCTCCTCGCAGGTCACGCTTGTGCATCAGCCCACTACTGGCCCAGCGGTCGAACGGGCATCGGAGCGGTCCCGGGTCGGTCCCGTTCCCCCCGGCCAGGGGATCAGGCGGAGTCCTCGCGGTAGGCTGCCGCCTCCTCCAGGTCCAGGCGGCGCAGCAGCGCCCGCAGCATCTCGTCGTCGATCCTGCGCCGGTCGCGCAGCGAGACGAACACCTCCCGTTCGGCCTCGATCATCTCCCCCGCGAGCCGCCGGTAGACGTCGTCCGCCGACTCCCCGGTCACGGGGTTCACCTCCCCCAGCCGCTCCCACACCGCGTTGCGCCTGCGCTCCAGCACCATCCGCAGCCGGTCGGCCAGCGGTGGCGGCAGCGCGTTCTCGGGCTCCGCCAGCAGCTCCTCCAGCCGCTCGTCCGCCGCCCGCGAGGCCTCGCTCTGCGCCTGCGCCTCCGCGAGGGTCTCCGCCTGCGCGTCCCGCCGCGGCAGCCGCAGCACCCGGATCAGCGGCGGCAGCGTCAGCCCCTGCACCACCAGCGTCCCGATCACCGTCGTGAACGTCAGGAACAGGATCAGGTTCCGGTGCGGCACCGTCATCGGCACGGAGAAGGCGATCGCCAGCGAGACCACACCCCGCATCCCGGCCCAGCCCACGATCACCGGCGCCTTCCAGTTCGTCTCCGGCTCGCGCCTGCGGACCCGTTCCGACAGCACCCGGGGCAGGAACGTCGCCGGGAACACCCACACGAACCGCGCCACCACCACGGCCAGGAACACCACCAGCGCGTACCAGACCGCGTCCGGCCCCTCGTACTCCCCCAGCCCCTTCAGCACCACCGGCAGCTGGAGGCCGATCAACGCGAAGACCACCGATTCCAGGATGAAGGCGACCATCTTCCAGACCGCCGTCTCCTGGAGCCGCGTCGCGAAGTCCACCTGCCAGTTCCGGTGCCCGAGGTACAGCGCCACCACGACCACCGCGAGCACGCCGGACGCGTGCACCCGCTCGGCCGCCGCGTACGCCACGAACGGGATCAGCAGTGACAGCGTGTTCTGGAGCAGCGGCTCCCGCAGCCGCGTGCGCAGGTGGTGGATCGGCACCATCAGCAGCAGGCCGACGCCGACGCCTCCCACCGACGCCAGCAGGAACTCGGCGATCCCGCCCGCCCAGCCGGCGCTCACCCCGACCGCCGCCGCCAGGGCGACCTTGTACGCGGTGATCGCGGTGGCGTCGTTCACCAGGGACTCGCCCTGGAGGATCGTCGTGATCCGGTTCGGCAGCCCGAGCTTGCGGGCGATCGCCGTCGCGGCCACGGCGTCCGGCGGTGCGATCACCGCGCCCAGCACCAGCGCCACCGGCAGCGACAGCCCCGGCACGACCAGGTACGCCACGTACCCGACGGCCAGCGTCGCGAAGAGCACGTAGCCCACGGACAGCAGGGCCACGGGCCGGATGTTCGCCCGCAGATCCAGGTACGAACTGTCCACGCCGGCCGTGTACAGCAGCGGCGGGAGCAGCAGCGGCAGCACGATGTGCGGGTCCAGGGCGTACGAGGGCACGCCGGGGACGTACGCGGCGAGCAGCCCGGCGGCGACGAGCAGCAGGGGGGCGGGCACCGGCGTCCAGCGGGCCAGCCCCGCCACGGCGGCACTGACGGCGACCAGCGCCACCAGCGGCAATACCTCCATCGAAGATCACCCTCGCTCGGTTCATCCGACGTCGCGCGCCCGCGTCTCAGTACGCTGGCCACTATGAGCGAGTGCACCCATGTTCCCGAACTGCCGCGCCCCGAGCCCGTCCCCCTTGCACCGACCTGTCCCGAATGTCTGGTGCTCGGAAGCCATCCGGTACAGCTGCGGCTCTGCCTGTGGTGCGGGTACGTGGCATGCTGCGATTCGTCGCCCCATCGGCACGCCACGGCGCACTATCAGAAGACGGGCCATCCGGTGATGCGGAGCTTCGAACCGGGCGAGACGTGGCGATGGTGTTTTGTCGACGGTTCGATCGTCTGAGCCGGGGTAGGTCAACCCTCCGCCGGTTCCCCTGATTTGGGCCCCGCAGACCCCTAGCCACTGTGCGTGCCCGTGGGCTTACCATCAGTCACGCACAGAGGCATGGCCGGGCTGTGCGCCCTTTGCGGGTGCCATGAGGGGTGCCGCGACACGATCGACCGGATCGCGATAGCGTCACCGGCGAACAGAGCTCGTACCACCTTGGAGGTGAGGGTGTCCCAGATCGCAGGCGAGCCCGGGACCCAGGACTTCGTGGAAGTCCGGCTGCCGGCTGCGGGTGCCTACCTGTCGGTGCTGCGAACGGCCACGGCCGGCCTCGCGGCACGTTTGGACTTCACTCTCGACGAGATCGAGGACCTCCGCATCGCGGTGGACGAAGCCTGCGCGATCCTGCTTCAGCAGGCCGTGCCCGGCTCCGTCCTCAGCTGCGTCTTCCGGCTGGTGGACGATTCGCTGGAGGTGACCGTCTCCGCGCCGACCACCGACGGCCGCGCGCCGGAGCGGGACACGTTCGCGTGGACGGTCCTCTCGGCACTGGCCGGGAAGGTCGAGGCCACCGTCGAGGAGAACCGGACAGTGAGCATCAGCCTCTACAAACAGCGCGGCGCGGGACCAGGCCCGGCGTGAGCGGCGGGGAGGTCCCGGTGCGGGGCGGGGATCGGCCCCGGGTGCGGCACGAGGTCGACGGCGGCATCCCGGAGCAGCAACAGGCCCGGCCGCACCCGGCTGACGCGGATGCGGAAGACGGCTTTTTGGACTCGGCGGAGCGACGGGCGGGCCCTATGAGCGAGAACCAGCACGACCAGCCACAGTCACCGGACGCCGCTGCCACGGCCCCGATGACACCGGTTCCGGCGGTGGCGCTGCCGGATCCGCGCGACCGCAGTGGCGCGCGGGCCCTCTTCTTCGAGCTGCGGGAACTGCCCGAGGGCTCGCCGGAGCGGGCGGAGCTGCGCAATAGGCTCGTCCGGATGCACCTGCCGCTGGTCGAGCACCTGGCGCGGCGCTTCCGCAACCGCGGGGAGCCACTGGACGATCTGACGCAGGTCGCGACGATCGGCCTGATCAAGTCGGTGGACCGGTTCGACCCGGACCGCGGCGTCGAGTTCTCGACGTACGCCACCCCCACGGTGGTCGGCGAGATCAAGCGGCACTTCCGCGACAAGGGCTGGGCGGTACGCGTGCCCCGGCGGCTGCAGGAGCTGCGGCTCTCGCTGACGACGGCCACGGCGGAACTGTCCCAGCAGCACGGCCGCTCCCCCACGGTGCACGAGCTGGCCGAGCGGCTGGGGATCTCCGAGGAGGAGGTGCTGGAGGGGCTGGAATCGGCCAATGCCTACAGCACGCTGTCCCTGGACGTCCCGGACACGGACGACGAGTCGCCGGCGGTCGCGGACACCCTGGGCTCGGAGGACGAGGCGCTGGAGGGCGTCGAGTACCGCGAGTCGCTCAAGCCGCTGCTGGAGGGGTTGCCGCCCCGGGAGAAGCGGATCCTGCTGCTCCGGTTCTTCGGCAACATGACCCAGTCACAGATCGCGCAAGAGGTCGGCATCTCCCAGATGCACGTCTCCCGCCTGCTGGCCCGCACCCTGGCCCAGCTCCGGGAGAAGCTCCTCGTCGAGGAGTGAGAGGAAACCCAGAGGAACCGAGAGGAACCCGAGAGGAAGCCGAGAGGAAAGAGCCGTACGGGACTATCGGGTCTGATCCCCAGGCCCGATTCCCAGCGCCTCGGTCGCCGTCGGGTTCACCAGCAGGGCCACGACCGCCACGGCGGCCAGCGCCAGCGCCACGGCGGCGACGGTCATCGCCCCGCCCGTGGTCCACAGGGTCCACGCCACCGGCAGCGCCATCAGCTGGGTGATCAGCGCCGGGCCGCGGCTCCAGCGGCGGCCCAGGCGCAGCCCGCGGGCCGCGATCAGCGGCAGCGCGGCGAGCGCGAGCAGCGTCACGCCCCCGGTCTCGGCCTGCTGCGGCGAGTCGGGGTCGCCGGCGATGCCCACGAACAGCATGTAGACGCCGAGGCCGGCCAGCGCCAGGCCCTCCAGCGCGGTGAGCGCGGCGGCGCCGGTCAGCCGTCCGGGCAGTGCCGCGGGCACGGCGCCGTCAGCGGTCGGCCGGGCGGTGGCGCCGACTGTTCCGACTGATTCGACAGCGGGTTCGGCGGCGCTGGCCGTCGCGGGGACTTTCGAGGCAGGCTTCTTACTCACCCCAGCAGGGTAGCCGCGCCCCCCTCGGCCCCGGAGGGGACGGGCAGTATGGGTCGCCTCTGGAGGGATGGGTAGGCTGGCGCTCATGCGCGCACTCCTCGTGGCCAACCCAGCAGCGACGACCACCAGCGCGCGCACGCGCGATGTGCTCACCCACGCCCTGGCCAGCGAGATGAAGCTGGAAGCGATCACCACCGAGTACCGCGGACACGCCCGGGACCTGGGGCGCAAGGCGGCCGCGGAGGGCATCGACCTCGTGGTGGCGCTCGGCGGCGACGGCACGGTCAACGAGGTGGTCAACGGGCTCCTGCACGACGGGCCCGACCCGGAGCGGCTGCCGCGGCTGGCCGTGGTCCCCGGCGGCTCCACCAATGTGTTCGCCCGGGCGCTCGGGCTGCCGAACGACGCGGTCGAGGCGACCGGCGCCCTGCTGGACGCCCTGCGGGAGCGGCGCGAGCGGACCGTCGGCCTCGGCCTGGCGGCCGGCACCCCGGGCACGGAGGACGAGTCGGTTCCGGCGCGCTGGTTCACCTTCTGCGCGGGCTTCGGTTTCGACGCGGGTGTGGTGGGCCGGGTCGAGCAGCAGCGGGAACGCGGCAAGCGTTCGACGCACGCCCTGTACGTACGACAGCTGGTGCGCCAGTTCCTGGAGGAGCAGAACCGGCGGCACGGCACGGTCACCCTGGAGCGGCCGGGCGCGGATCCGGTACCGGATCTGGTGCTGTCGATAGTCTGCAACACCTCCCCCTGGACGTATCTGGGGAATCGTCCGCTTTACGCCTCCCCGGAGGCGTCGTTCGATACCGCACTTGACGTATTGGCGCTCACCCGTTTGTCAACTCCGGCGGTCGCTCGCTACGCCACACAGCTCCTGACCTCGACTCCTGAGCGCGGCCCGCACGGCAAGCACGCGGTGTCTCTGCACGATCTGACCGACTTCACCTTGCATTCGAAGGTTCCCCTTCCGTTCCAGATGGACGGAGACCACCTCGGCCTGCGCACCAGCGTTCGGTTCACAGGCGTTCGCCGTGCACTGCGTGTGATTGTGTGAGTGGAAGGGTCCAAAGGCCTTTCACTCGAACGTTTACACGCTGGTCCACCCCTAGGAAGTAGGGCTGTGACCTACTAGACACCGACGAATCAAAAAAAACTTTCCGGAAGGGGTTGTATCCCCGTCCGAGGTTTGCGAATCTCTACATGGCGATCGGGACAGCCCGCAGAACCGGCACCCACCAAGACCGCCAGAACCCCACCACGAATCACGGACCGCACCAGCGAACCTGGGCGTCGGCCCTTCCCTCACGGGGGGATTCGTGAAAGCGTTCACATTCACAAGCAACTTGCCCGCAATACAAGGAGATGGAGCAGCCATGGACTGGCGTCACAACGCCGTTTGTCGTGAGGAAGACCCGGAACTCTTCTTCCCCATCGGCAACACCGGTCCTGCGCTGCTGCAGATCGAGGAAGCCAAGGCCGTCTGCCGCCGTTGCCCCGTCATGGAGCAGTGCCTGCAGTGGGCGCTCGAGTCCGGCCAGGATTCCGGCGTCTGGGGCGGCCTCAGCGAGGACGAGCGCCGCGCCATGAAGCGCCGCGCCGCTCGCAATCGGGCGCGTAACGCCACCGCCTGACATCGACTTTCGAGCCTCGAGCCGCAGCGCGTAGTACCCATATAAGCGCTCAGCAACGTGCTCTTGAGCCCCGGACCGGAAACTTCGGTCCGGGGCTCAGTGCTGTCCGGGCCGCCGCCCTGTGGACCCCCCGATCACCCTGGGTGATCGGCGCGCCGGCTACTTCTGCGGGCTGGCCGGGATGTCGAGGACGACCTTGGTGCCGCGCGGCTCCATCCGGACCATGTCGAACGTTCCGCCGAGCTCTCCCTCGACGAGGGTCCGTACGATCTGCAACCCGAGGTTGCCGGCCCGCTGCGGGTCGAATCCCTCGGGCAGACCCGAGCCGTCGTCGAGGATCGTGATCAGCAGCCGCGCGTCCGCGCGACCGGCGCCGGAGCGGCTCGCGGAGACCTGCACGGTGCCGCCCTCGCCCTGGGTGAAGGCGTGTTCCAGCGCGTTCTGCAGGATCTCGGTCAGCACCATCGACAGCGGAGTGGCGACCTCCGCGTCCAGGATCCCGAAGCGGCCGAGGCGCCGGCAGTCCACCTTGCCCGGCGAGATCTCCGCGACCATCGCGATCACGCGGTCGGCGATCTCGTCGAACTCGACCCGCTCGTCCAGGTTCTGAGAGAGCGTCTCATGCACGATCGCGATCGAACCGACGCGGCGCACCGCCTCGTTGAGCGCCTCGCGGCCCTGAGGAGAATCCATTCGCCGGGCCTGTAGGCGCAACAGCGCCGCCACGGTCTGGAGGTTGTTCTTCACCCGGTGGTGGATCTCCCGGATGGTCGCGTCCTTCGTGATCAATTCACGTTCGCGACGCCGCAGTTCCGTGACGTCGCGGCAGAGTACGAGGGAGCCGATCCGGGTGCCCTTGGGCTTGAGGGGGATGGCGCGCAGCTGGATGACCCCGCCGTTGCCCTCGACCTCGGTCTCCCGGGGAGCCCAGCCGCTGGCGAGCTTGACGAGCGCCTCGTCGACGGGGCCCCGGGAGGGGGCGAGTTCGGCGGTGGTGGTGCCCAGGTGCTGGCCGACCAGGTCGGCGGCGAGGCCGAGGCGGTGGTAGGCCGAGAGCGCGTTCGGGGACGCGTACGTCACCACGCCGTCGGCGTCGAGGCGGATGAGGCCGTCGCCGACGCGCGGGGAGGCGTCCATGTCCACCTGCTGGCCGGGGTAGGGGAACGATCCCGCGGCGATCATCTGGGCCAGGTCGGAGGCGGACTGGAGGTAGGTCAGCTCCAGTCGGCTCGGTGTACGCACAGTGAGCAGGTTGGTGTTGCGCGCGATCACGCCGAGGACCCGCCCCTCGCGGCGGACGGGGATCGACTCGACGCGGACCGGCACCTCCTCGCGCCACTCCGGGTCTCCCTCGCGCACGATCCGGCCCTCGTCTAGGGCGGCGTCGAGCAGCGGACGGCGGCCGCGCGGGACCAGGTGGCCGACCATGTCGTCCTGGTACGAGGTCGGACCGGTGTTCGGGCGCATCTGCGCGACCGAGACGTACCGGGTGCCGTCGAGGGTGGGCACCCACAGCACGAGGTCGGCGAAGGAGAGGTCGGAGAGCAGCTGCCACTCCGAGACCAGCAGGTGGAGCCACTCCAGGTCGGTTTCACTGAGAGCGGTGTGCTGGCGTACGAGGTCGTTCATGGAGGGCACGTGGCGAGCGTACCCCGGGTACGGGCCATGACTTTCCCCACGGCGACTACTCAGGAGTATCCAGGATGACCGGATCCCGCGTACTGTTGGAGGAAGTGACGGCAACGAAGGCCTTGTCATTGGATGGACAGAACAGATTGGTCTAGTCCAGAATCGCTTATGCTTCCGCCCTCCCCGCACAGGAGGACGGATCGAGGTAAGCCTCGCGCTCTGCCCTGACCGCGCAGGCACACCTCCCAACCGGCCGCCGGGAACCGCACACCCGCCGGCCGTAAGTACTCCGGGCTACGGTGCCGGACGGGCTGAGGGTCCCGTCCTGGCACCGTGGCCCAGAGGAATTTCTGGGGCGGAATTTTCGGGGCGGAATTTTCGGGGCGGAACCAGCTCACTAGTGCACTCACGCGGGCCAGGAGAGCAGGGCCAGCTCCGCGACGGCTTCCAGCTCCTCCCGTGTCGCGCCGTCGCGCGACTGCTGGGACATCCCCTGAAGCACGGCCCCCGCGTAGCGGGCCAGGGCGCGCGCGTCGGTGTCGGCGGGCAGCACGCCGGCCGCGATGTCGGCCCGGATACGGCTCTCGAACATGGCGAGGTTGGCGTTGCGCCGCTCGCGCAGGGCCTCCGCCACCTCCTCCGACGTGGTGTTGATGCCCGCGCTGATCACGAGGCAGCCCGGCGGGTGGGCCGGGTCGGTGTAGACCTCGGCGGCCTCGCGCAGGATGCGCTCCACGGCGGCGCGGGCGGTGGGCTCCTCCGCGAGCGCGAGGGCCGCGAAGTCCCCGTACCGGCTGCCGTACACCACCACGACCTCGTCGAAGAGCTTCCGCTTGTCCCCGAACGCCGCGTAGAGGCTGGGTGCGCCGATCCCGAGCTCCCTGGTGAGGTCGGAGATCGAGGTCGCTTCGTAGCCGCGCTCCCAGAAGGCGCGCATGGCCTTGTCGAGGGCGGCGTCGCGGTCGAAGGAGCGGGGCCTGCCGCGCTGTCCGGTCACCATGCGCTCATTCTATAGCGGACGCTATGGAATCTGATACGGTCCTTTCTGTAGCGACCACTAGCGATTAATTACTGAAGGGGGGCGCGTCATGGGCGTGCTCAAGGGGAAGACGGCGCTGGTCACGGGCGGCAGCCGGGGTATCGGGCGGGCGGTCGCGCAGCGGCTGGCGCGGGACGGGGCGCTGGTGGCCGTGCACTACGGGCGGAACGAGGCGGCGGCGAAGGAGACCGTGGCGGGGATCGAGGCGGCCGGGGGCCGGGCGTTCGCGGTCGGGGCGGAGCTGGGGGTTCCGGGGGACGCGGAGGCGCTGTGGGCGGCGTACGAGGCCGCGCCGCTCGCCACGGAGGGGGTGGACATCCTGGTGAACAACGCGGGCGCGGCGGCGTTCGCGGGCATCGCGGAGACGGACGAGGAGACGTACGACCGGGTCCACGCGCTGAACGCCAAGGCCCCGTTCTTCGTGATCAAGCACGGGCTGGCGCGGCTGCGGGACGGGGGCCGGATCGTGAACGTCACCGGTACCCCGGACATCGCGCTGCCGGCGATCCTCGCCACGATCACGGCGAAGGGCGCGGTGAACGCGCTGACGGTGTCACTGGCCGCCGAGCTCGCGCCGCGGGGGATCACGGTGAACTCGGTGGGCCCCGGCATCACGGAGACCGACCTGAACGCGGCCTGGCTGGCCGATCCCGGGGCCCGGGCGCACGCGTCGTCCCGCTCGGTCTTCGGCCGGGTCGGCGCGGTGGAGGAGGTCGCGGACGTGGTGGCCTTCCTGGCCTCACCGGACTCCCGCTGGGTGACGGGCCAACACCTCTCCGCCACGGGCGGCCTCCAACTGGCACTCCTCTAGCCCCCGGCCCAGCCGCCCCGACCCTGCCCGGCCGGGGCCGGAGGCCGGGGGCCGGACCCGGGACGGGGGCTCGGGCCCGCAGGCTGGGGGGCTACCGCCGGGGCGGAGGCGCGGGCGCGGGGCTTCGTCGGGAGGTCCGGGGGGAGGGTCGCGGGGTCACCATGGAGAGGGGCGGAGTTCGGCCGGAGGCGGGTCGGCTCTGCTAGATTGGTCTATACCATACGCCACTCTCCAGATCGGCAGGCCCCGCGTGGAAGTTGTCATCGTCCCGGACGCCAAGGCAGGCGGCGAGCTCATCGCGGAGGCCATGGCCGCCCTGGTCCGCCGCAAGCCCGACGCCCTGCTCGGCGTGGCGACCGGCTCTACCCCGCTGCCCGTCTACGAGGCGCTCGCCGCCAAGGTCCAGGCCGGCGAGGTCGACGCCTCCCGGGCCCGCGTCTGCCAGCTCGACGAGTACGTCGGCCTGCCGCCCGGGCATCCCGAGTCCTACCGCTCCGTCGTCCTGCGCGAGGTCGTCGAGCCGCTCGGGCTGCCCGAGGCCTCCTTCATGGGGCCCGACGGCTCCGCCGAGGACGTCCAGGCGGCCTGCGAGGCGTACGACCGGGCTCTCGCCGCCGCCGGCGGCGTGGACCTCCAGCTCCTCGGCATCGGCACCGACGGCCACATCGGCTTCAACGAGCCCTGTTCCTCCCTCGCCTCCCGCACCCGCATCAAGACGCTGACGCGGCAGACCCGCGTCGACAACGCCCGTTTCTTCGACGACGACATCGACCAGGTCCCGCACCACGTCATCACCCAGGGCATCGGCACCATCCTCGACGCCCGCCACCTGGTCCTCCTCGCCACCGGCGAGGGCAAGGCCGAGGCCGTCGCGCAGACAGTCGAGGGCCCGTTGTCCGCGCTGGTCCCGGCCTCCGCGCTCCAGCTCCACCGCCACGCCACCGTCCTCGTGGACGAGGCCGCCGCCTCGAAGCTGAAGCTCGCGGACTACTTCCGCGACACCTACGCCAACAAGCCCTCCTGGCAGGGCCTGTAGCCGTACCCGTACGACCGCGAAGGGCCGGGCTCCTGTCGGGGCCCGGCCCTTCGCGGTGCGGGCACGGGTGCCGCTGCGCGTGGCTTCCCGGGCGCTGCCCGGACCCGCGCCTCAATCGCCGGCGGGGCTTGATTCGGCTGACGCCGTCCGCCCGGCGCGGCTGGACTGCCGCAGGGCAATTTCAGCCTCGCCGGCGAACGGCGGGGCCGGATTCGGCTGATGCCGTCCGCCAAGTGCGGCTGGACTGCCCGCAGGGCAATTCCGGCCTCGCCGGCGAACGGCGGGGCTTGATTCGGCTGATGCCGTACGCCTGGCGCGGCTGGATTGCCCGGGGGGCAATTTCAGCCTCGCCGGCGTTTGAGGCGCGGGGTCTGGGGCGGAGCCCCAGTGGCCGGGCCGCGGGGGCCCGCTACGCCCCCGCGATGACCTCAGCGGCAGCGAGCCCGCACACGCGCGCCGCACCGTGCGTCGCGATGTGCAGCGCCCCCCGCGGCTCGGCCCGCGGCAGGCCCATCTCGACCACGACCGTGTCGGGCCGCGCGGCGACCAGCGCGTCCAGGGCCTCGGTCATCCACGGGTGCCGGTGCGCGTCCCGGACCACCGCGACGACGGTACGACCGCCCGCCGCCGCGAGGATGTCCCCGGCCGAAGTGCCCTCCGGGTACACCCCTGCCCCGGTCCCCGGTACCAGCGCGGCGAGCGCCCCGGCGACACCCCACGGGGTCTCGTCGCCCACCGCGATGTTCGCGACGGGCGCGAGGGTGGCGACGTAGGGGGCGGAGATCCGGTTCGCCCGCCCGGTGATGACCAGGGCCCGGCGGGCCGCCGTCAGGCCGATGCCGGGCCCGCTCCCCTCCGGTGCGGCGCCCGGCGCGGCGACGGCCGCCCGGGACCGCCGGGTCCATTCGGCCAGGGCGCGTACCCGCGCGGCGGCGTCGGCGAGCCGCTCCTGCGGGAGCGTGCCCTCACGTACGGCCGCGACCAGGGCGTCCCGCAGCCGGAGCACGGTGTCCTCGTCGGCGAGCCCGCCGCCGACGCAGATGGCGTCGGCGCCGGCCGCCAGGGCCAGTACCGAGCCGCGCTCGATGCCGTACGTCCCGGCGATGGCGTTCATCTCCATGCCGTCGGTGACGATCAGGCCCTCGTAGCCGAGCTCCTTGCGCAGCAGTCCGGTCAGGATCTGCGGGCTGAGCGTGGCCGGCCGGGTCGGGTCGAGGGAGGGCACCAGGATGTGCGCGCTCATGACGGCCTTCGTACCGGCCTCGATCGCGGCCCTGAACGGTACGAGTTCACGCGCCACCAGCGTGTCCAGGTCCACGTCGATGCGCGGCAGCGCGTGGTGCGAGTCGACGTTGGTGTCGCCGTGGCCCGGGAAGTGCTTGGTGCAGGCGGCGACGCCGGCGGCCTGGAGGCCCTCGACGTACGCGGCGGTGTGCCGGGCGGCGAGGTGGGTGTCGGCGCCGAAGGACCGCACGCCGATGACCGGGTTGTCGGGGTTGGAGTTGACGTCGGCGGACGGGGCCCAGTTGAAGTTGACCCCGCACGCGGCGAGGCGCCGGCCCAGCTCGTGGGCGACGTCCCGCGTCAGGCCGGTGTCGTCGACGGCGCCGAGGGCCAGGTTTCCGGGAAAGGACGAGCCGTCCCGCACCTCCAGGCGCGTGACGTCGCCGCCCTCCTCGTCGATGGCCACGAGGACGTCGTCCCGCTCGGCGCGCAGCCGCGCGGTGAGCGCGGCGAGCTGCCCGGGCGAGGTGATGTTCCGGCCGAACAGGCCGACGGAGGTGAGGCCCTCGCCGATCAGGCGGAGCAGCCAGGCCGGGGCGGTGGTGCCCTCGAAGCCGGGCTGGAGGACCGCGAGGGCGTCGCGGGTGACGGTGTCGGTGCGGTGCGCGAGGACGGTCATGGCGGCGTCATCCCTTCACGGCGCCGGCGGTGAGGCCCGCGGCCATCTTGCGCTGGACGATGAGGAAGAGGATGACGATCGGGATCGCCATCATCGTGGAGCCGGCCATCATCGGCGCGAACTCGGTGCCGTTCTTGGTGGTGAAGTTGCCGAGCCAGACGGTGGCCGTCTGGTTCTGCTGGCTCATCAGCATCAGGGCGTAGAGGTACTCGTTCCACGCCTGGATGAAGCCGTAGACGGAGGTGGCGACCATGCCGGGGGCGAGCAGCGGGAAGACCACGCGCAGGAAGGCGCCGGTCGGGGTGCAGCCGTCGACCTGGGCGGCCTCCTCCAGCTCCTTCGGGATGTTGACGATGAAGCCGCGCAGCGTCCACACCGTGAAGGGGAGGATGAAGGTCAGGTACGTGATGATCAGGCCGGTGAGCTTGTCGTACTGGCCGAGGTCGTTGAGCAGCAGGAAGACCGGGATGATCATCGCGACGAGCGGGACCATCTGGACGGCCAGGATGCCGACGATCACGATCTTGCGGCCGCGGAAGGCGAAGCGGGAGATGGCCAGGGCGGCCAGCATGCCGACGGCGATGCCGATGGTGACCACGACGAGCGAGACGATCATGCTTCGCCCGACCGGGCCCCAGAAGTCGGAGATCTCCAGCGCGCGGCGGAAATTGTCCAGCGTGAAGGTGCGCGGGAAGAACTGCGGGTTCGGGTCGATCGCGTCCTTGGCCGGCTTGAACGCCGTGTTGAGCATCCAGTAGACCGGGAAGCCCACGGTGGCGAAGACCAGCAGACCGAGGAGGTTCCAGCCGAGCTTGGACTTGGACTTCTGCTTCCGCCCGTTGCGCCGCTTCGCGGTGGACGTAGTGGATGTGGTGGACGTGGTGGTGACGGTCATTCCACCTCTCCGATCTTGAGCATCTGGCGCATGTAGACGGCGACCACTCCGAGCAGCAGCAGGACGGTCACGAGGGCGATCGCGGAGCCGCCCGAGTAGTCGTTGACCACGAAGGCCTGCTGGTACGAGTAGGTGGTCAGCAGCTCGAACTCGGCCTCGGGGTTGCCGTTGCGCATGACGAACACCTGCGGGAAGACACCCATGTCCCAGATGACCGAGAGGGTCGTCAGCATGACGATGATCGGCTTCAGGATGGGGAGGGTGACGTGCCGGAACACGCCGAGGGCGCCGGCTCCGTCGAGGCGCGCGGCCTCCTCCAGTTCCTTGGGCACCTGGGTGAGGCCCGCGCTGAGGGTGATGACGACGAAGGGGACCGCGCCCCAAACCACCAGCAGCATGATCACCACGAGGCCCTGGGGGCCGCTGGCGAACCAGTTGTGGCCGACCATGTCCACGCCCGGGAGCTTGCTCATCAGGTAGTTCAGCACGCCGTAGTCGGCGTCGAAGAGCCACTTGAAGACGGCGGTCGCGACGATGATCGGCATGCCCCAGCTGGCCACGAGGGCGATGCTGATGAGCGCCTTGACCAGGCCCGAGACCTTCTGCAGCAGCAGCGCGACGAGCATGCCGATGACCATGGTCAGGATGACCGCGCCGGCCGTGAAGACGACCGTGCGCAGGACGACGGACCAGAACACGCCGTCGCCGAGGATCTTGGCGAAGTTGTCGAAGCCGACGAACTCCGCGTCCTTGAAGCCCCAGAGCTCGGACTTGCCGAAGCTCTGGAAGGAGAGGGAGACCAGTCTGAAGAGCGGGTACCCCATGACGAGGACGATGACCAGCAGGCACGGGGCGAGCAGCAGCCAGGGGGTGGCGCCGGACCCGTTGCGGGCCCGCTTCCCCGGGGTGCCCGTGCTCCCCGTCCCGGCTCCGGTCCCGGTCCCGGTGGACGTCTGCTGCTTCGCCGGCGGCAGGTCGGCGGTGGTTGTCTGTGCGGCACTCATCGCGCGCTCCTCGGGGGTCCCTCTCTTGACGGGCAGCAGGGCCCCGCCGGTTCGGCGGGGCCCTGCTGACTACAGGTCACTTGGTGTTGATGACCTTGTCGATCTCGGCGTCGGCGGCCTTGGCCGCTTCCTCGACGGACTTCTTGCCGGTGCCGATCTCCTGGAGCATGGTCTGGAGGACCTTGCCCTTCTCGATCTGGCCCCAGCCCGGGGCGGTCGGGACGAACCAGGAGGACTCGGCCGCGGTGGCGCCGACCTGGGTCTTCGGGTCGGACTTCAGCGGGCCGAGGTCCGTCTTGTTGTTGGGCAGGTTGCCCTTGGCGATGAGGCCCTTCTGGCCCTGGGCGCCGGTGAAGGCGTTGATCCACTCGGCCGCGACGTCCTTGGCCTTGGACTTGGACGGGACCGCGAGGTCCGAACCGCCGAGGAAGACCGGCAGGTTCTTGCCGTTCGGGCCGGGCTGGACGAAGTTCTCCAGCTTGTCCTTCAGCCCGCCGACCTTGTCGTTCTTCGGGTCGGCGGCGGTGGCGCCCTCCCACGCGGCGGCGAAGATGGCGGCCGAGTTGCCCTGGCCGAAGACGACCGGACGGTCGGACTCGTCCTTCGTCTTGTCCGCGTGCATGTACTTGTCGATGAGCTCCTTGTACTGCGCCAGGCCCTTGAGCGACTCGGCGGAGGACAGGCTGCCCTTCCACTTGTCGCCGTCCTTCTTGGCGATGGCGCCGCCGGCGTCGTAGACGTAGGACATCGCGGCGTACCAGTCCGGGGAGGGCTGGTAGAGGGCGCTGAACTTGTCGCCCTTCGCGGCCTGGATCTTGTCGAGGGCGGCGGTGTACTCGGCCCACGTCTTCGGGGCGGCGGTGATGCCGGCCTCGGTGGCGATGTCCTTGCGCCAGGTGCCCACGCGGCCACCGGCGTAGTAGGGGACGCCGTAGGTCTTGCCGTCGTAGGTGACGGACTCCTTGAGGGCGTCCAGCCACGCGGCCGAGTTCTCGAACTTCGCGGGATCGACCTCGGCGAAGGCGCCGGTCGACATGTAGCCGATCATCTCGGAGTTGCCCATCTCGACAACGTCCGGGGCCTTGTCGGTGGCGAGGACGGCGTCGAGCTTGGCGTTCTTGTCCGGCCAGCCGTAGTACTCGTGCTTGATCGTGAGACCCGGGTGCTTCGCGACAATCGCGTCGTCGGCCGCCTTCACCAGCTCCGGCCAGTTGTTCTGGGCGTCGACCGTCAGCCAGACGGTCAGTTCCTTGGCACCGGAGGCCTTGCCGTCGCCCCCCTTGCTGTCGGAATCACCGCATGCCGCGAGGCCGATAACCATGCCCGCGACTCCAACCGCCGCGATGAGCTTGCGCTTCACGCCACCCTCCTCAGGGATGCCTGCCTGCACTTCCCTTGCCCGCCGCGGCGACATACGCGAAGTACTGCACGTGGGGCCGGGATCTGATCCATATTGGTTTAGACCAGTAACCGGAGCTTGGCCTAGACCTTTAGGGGTGTCAAGGGTCTAATGAGCGGGTGATCGGTCCGTTATCGGACCGACACCTGGGGGAGGGAGGAGGCCTGCCCTCCCACCCGTGTCACGATGTGACCGCACATATCGGAGGAGCCGGTGACGGCAGCGAAACTGGAGTCGGGAAGGCGGGCGGCGATGGCCACCGAAGGGGCGACCACGGAGCCGGAAGGCGGGGCGGCCACTCGCACGGCGCGGGTTCCCAAGTACTACCGACTCAAGCGGCACTTGCTCGACATGACCGACACACTGCCCCCCGGCACGCCGGTGCCCCCCGAGCGTACGCTCGCCGCCGAGTTCGACACCTCCCGGACCACCGTCCGGCAGGCACTGCAAGAGCTCGTGGTCGAGGGCCGCCTGGAGCGCATTCAGGGCAAAGGCACCTTCGTCGCCAAACCCAAGGTCTCGCAGCCGCTCCAACTCTCCTCCTATACCGAGGACATGCGGGCCCAGGGGCTGGAACCGACTTCCCAGCTCCTGGACATCGGCTACGTCACGGCCGACGACACCCTCGCCGGGCTGCTGAAGATCGCCACCGGCGGGCGGGTCCTGCGCATCGAGCGGCTGCGCCTGGCCAGCGGTGAGCCGATGGCCATCGAGACCACCCACCTCTCGGCCAAGCGCTTCCCCGCGCTGCGCCGGTCGCTGGCCAAGTACACCTCTCTCTACACGGCCCTGGCCGAGGTGTACGACGTGCGCCTCGCCGAGGCCGAGGAGACGATCGAGACCTCCCTGGCGACCCCGCGCGAGGCCGGCCTGCTCGGGACCGACGTCGGACTGCCGATGCTGATGCTCTCCCGGCACTCGCTGGACGCCGACGGCGAGCCCGTCGAATGGGTGCGTTCGGTGTACCGGGGAGATCGTTACAAGTTCGTGGCTCGCCTTCAGCGTCCCGCCGTCTGATACGTAGTTGACACTCGTACCGCTATACGGACGGGGACTTACGTTCAGCGGGCGGGTCCCCGTAGATTCCCTGCGCTTACGCAGATGATCAACGAGGGGACGAGGGATCATGCCGGAACCGGAAGCAACAGGCACAGAACGGAACGCGGCGAGTCCGGGCACCACACCGGGCTCGCCTTCCTCCACTTCCTCCACGGGCGGCCTCTCGGGCGGCCTCTCGCCGAAGTCGGCCGCCGTCTGGTTGCTGGTGGCCCTCATCGGGGCCATCGGCTGGGCGGTGTTGGCCCTCTCCCGGGGCGAGGAGATCTCGGCCGCCTGGCTGCTCGCCGCCGCCCTGGGCTCGTACGCCATCGGATACCGCTTCTACGCGCGGTTCATCGCGCACCGCGTGCTGAAGGTGGACAAGACCCGCGCCACCCCCGCCGAACGCCTTGACAACGGTGTCGACTTCCACCCGACCGACCGCCGGGTGCTCTTCGGCCACCACTTCGCGGCCGTCGCCGGCGCCGGCCCGCTCGTCGGCCCCGTGCTCGCCGCGCAGATGGGCTACCTGCCGGGCACCATCTGGATCGTCGCGGGCGTCATCTTCGCCGGCGCCGTCCAGGACATGGTCACCCTCTTCTTCTCCACCCGGCGCGACGGCCGTTCGCTCGGGCAGATGGCCCGCGACGAGATCGGCCCCGTCGGCGGAGCCGCCGCCCTGGTCGCCGTGTTCGCCATCATGATCATCCTGCTGGCGGTGCTGGCGCTGGTCATCGTCAACGCGCTGGCGCACTCCCCCTGGGGCGTCTTCTCCATCGGAATGACCATCCCGATCGCCCTCTTCATGGGCGTCTACCTGCGCGTGCTGCGGCCGGGCCGGGTCACCGAGGTCTCGGTCATCGGCGTCGCGCTGCTGCTGCTCGCCATCGTCGCGGGCGGCTGGGTCGCGGAGTCCTCACTGGCGCAGACCTTCACGCTGGAGAAGGAGACGCTGATCATCTGGATGGTCGCGTACGGCTTCATCGCGTCGGTGCTGCCGGTGTGGCTGCTGCTCGCGCCGCGCGACTACCTCTCCACCTTCATGAAGGTCGGCACCATCGCGCTGATGGCGGTGGGCGTGGTGATAGCGATGCCGACGCTGAAGATGCCCGCGGTCACCGACTTCGCGACGCGCGGCGACGGCCCGGTCTTCGCCGGCTCGATGTTCCCGTTCGTGTTCATCACCATCGCGTGCGGCGCGCTGTCCGGCTTCCACTCCCTGGTCGCCTCGGGTACCACCCCGAAGATGATCCAGAAGGAGACCCAGGTACGGGTCATCGGCTACGGCGCGATGCTGACCGAGTCCTTCGTCGCCGTCATGGCGATCATCGCCGCCTGCATCATCGAGCCCGGCCTGTTCTTCGCGGTCAACTCCCCCGCCGGGGTCGTCGGCGCCACCGTGGAGACCGCCTCGCAGGCGGTGACCAACTTCGGCTTCGCCATCACCCCCGACGCCCTCGCCCAGGCGGCCAAGGACGTGGAGGAGGCCAGCCTGCTGTCCCGTACGGGTGGCGCGCCGACCTTCGCACTCGGAATGTCGGAGATCTTCTCGTCCGTCGTCGGCGGCGCCGGGATGAAGGCCTTCTGGTACCACTTCGCCATCATGTTCGAGGCCCTGTTCATCCTGACGACGCTGGACGCGGGTACCCGCGTGGGCCGGTTCATGCTCCAGGACACCCTCGGCAACGTGCACAAGTCCTTCAAGGACGTCAGCTGGAAGCCGGGCGTGTGGCTGGCGAGCGCCCTCGTCGTCGGCGGCTGGGGCTACTTCCTGTGGGTCGGCGTCAAGGACCCGCTGGGCGGCATCAACCAGCTCTTCCCGCTGTTCGGCATCGCGAACCAGCTGCTCGCGGCGGTGGCCCTGGCCGTGTGCACCACGCTGCTCGTCAAGTCCGGGCGGCTCAAGTGGGCCTGGGTAACGGGTGTTCCGCTGGCGTGGGACGTGGCGGTCACGCTCACCGCGAGCTACCAGAAGATCTTCTCGGACGATGTGAAGGTCGGCTTCTTCGCGCAGCGCGACAAGTACCAGACCGGCATCGACGCCGGGAAGGTGCTGCCGCCGGCGAAGAACATGGACGAGATGCACACCGTGGTCACCAACGCCACGGTGGACGGCGCGCTGTCGGCGCTGTTCGCGATCCTGATCATCATCGTGCTCCTGGACGCGGCCCGGACCTGCTTCAAGGCCATCAGCAGCCCGGAGGCCGTGAAGCTGTCCGAGGTCCCCTGGACCGAGTCGAGGATCGTCGCCCCGGCCGGACTGATCGCGACGCCCGAGGAGCGGGCGGAGCTCGCGGCGGCGGGCCTGGACTCCGGCGGCGGCCGGGTGAAGGAGCCGGTCGCGTGACCGGCGTGCGCGCGGCCCTGGCGAAGGCGCGGTTCTACGTACGGGAGTTCTCGGGCGAGGCGGCGTACGACCGCTACGTGGCCCACGCCCGCGCGCACGACCCCGCGGCCGAGGTCCTGACCCGGCGCGCCTTCGAACGCGCCCGCACGGACGCCCGCGAGGCGGACCCCCGCGAGGGCTTCCGCTGCTGCTGACCCCGTACGCCGAAGGGCCCCGCCGGATCCGGCGGGGCCCTTCGGCGTCCCTCAGCGCACCCAGTCCTTGAGGGGCTCGGTGTGGAGGGTGATTCCGACGGGGTCGGGGAGGTGGATGTCCTTGCCGTACGGCACGGTGCGGACGGTCTCGTACCGCTGGCCGTCGGGGTCGCTGTAGACCAAGACCTCGCACGTGTGCCGGTCGATGAGCAGATAGACCGGAATACCGGTCTCCGCGTACACGCGCGGCGACTCCCGCCGGTTCCGGTGGTCAGTGTCCGAGTCCCACGATGCCACCTCGACAACCATCAGCACCGGTTCCGGTTCGGACCATTCGCCCTCTCCGGCGAACGCCTCCGAGGGCGCCAGCGAGGCATCCGGAATGGCCCTGCCCGCCCGGTGCTCCTGGACCTTGATTCCCCGGCCCGGATACGACCACAGTTCAGGCCTGTACCGCATACAGATCCGGGTGAGCCACTCAATGATCGTCCCGTGATCGCCGTCTTGCGGGGCCTTGCTCCTCAGCCTCCCGTCGATGAACTCCAGCCGCACTCCCTCCAGCTGGTTGCGAGCCATCAGGGCCAATTCCTCGAACTCCTCGGTCAGCAGGTGCGGCCGGCCGGTCCTCGCGGTCATGCTCGCTCGCCTTCCTCGACGGTGCTGGTACCGACGATAGCGCCGACCACCGACACCCGTCCTGCACACTCGACCGCATGGATATCAAGATCAGGGCGGCCGTACCCGCCGAGTACGAAGAGTTGGGTGAGATCACCGCGCGGGTGTATCTCGGGGACGGGCTGCTCGCCTACGGCGAGGACGACCCCTACCTCTCGCGGCTGCGGGACGTGGCCGGGCGGGCCGCCGTCTGCGAGATCCTCGTCGCCGTCGCGCACGACGGCCGCCTGATCGGGGGTGTGGCCTTCGCCCCGCCCGGGAGTGCCTTCTGTGACATCGCGCGGGCCGACGAGGCCGAGTTCCGGATGCTGGCCGTCGCCCGGGAGGGCCGCGGGCAGGGCGCCGGGGAGGCGCTCGTACGGGCGTGCGTCGAGCGCGCCCGGGCCATCGAGGGGGTGCGGCGCCTCGTCCTGTCCACGTCGGACGACATGGCCGGCGCCCACCGGATCTACGACCGCCTCGGCTTCGAACGGACCCCCGCGCGGGACTGGCAGCCGTTCCCCGGCCTCACTCTGCTCACGTACGGTCTCGAACTGTAGCTCCACGCAGCCACGCAGACACAACATCTAGGGGGTCGCACACGGGGCGGCCCCCACATGTATGCTCATCCTCGCTGTCAACGCAGGGGAATCCGGTGTGAATCCGGAACTGTCCCGCAACGGTGTGAAGTGCACCCATTGGTGCACCCCGCAAGTCCGAGGACCTGCCGACAGCACGCCCGGGTCGACCGAACCGGGTGGAGACACGTCCGGGCCTCGCGGTTGGGCCGGTGGACGCCATGCGGCACGTCGCGTTCCCGCGCGCCCGCATGCGCCCGCTCGCGCCCCGCTCCGCCGATGACCGGGCCGAGCGAGGGAGAGCTCCCGCCGTGACCATCGCGCCTTCCGCACCGCGCGCCGAGTCCACTTCTGGCGACACCACCGAAGGCCCGGGGGCCGCGCTGCTGCGTACTCTCACCGAGCTGACCGCCGACCTCCCCGACACCGACCCCGGCCGGGTCGCCGCCGCCGCCCTGCGCGGCCGCAGCGCCGTCGCAGACGAGGCCGAGCTGCGCGGGCTGGCCACCGAGGCCGCCGCCGGTCTGATCTCCGAGGACCCGGCGTACTCCCGGCTCGCCGCCCGCCTGCTGACGCTGGCCGTCGCGGACGAGGCCGTCGGCCAGGGGGCCACCTCCTTCGCCGCCTCCGTCGAGGTCGGCCACCGCGAGGGCCTGATCGCCGACCGCACGGCCGAGTTCGTCCGCGCCCACGCCGCCCGCCTCGACGCGCTGGTCGAGCACGCGCTCGCCGAGGGCGCCGACGACCGCTTCGGCTTCTTCGGCCTGCGCACCCTGCACAGCCGCTACCTGCTGCGCCACCCGATCACCCGCCAGGTCATCGAGACCCCGCAGTACTTCATGCTGCGCGTGGCCTGCGGCCTCGCCGCCGACGACACCCTCCCGGCCGTCGAGGAAGTGGCCTCGCTCTACCGGCTGATGAGCCGCCTCGACTACCTGCCGTCCTCCCCCACGCTCTTCAACTCCGGCACCCGGCACCCGCAGATGTCCTCCTGCTACCTGCTGGACTCCCCGCTGGACGAGCTCGACTCGATCTACGACCGCTACCACCAGGTCGCCCGCCTCTCCAAGCACGCCGGCGGCATCGGCCTCTCGTACTCCCGCATCCGCGCCCGCGGTTCGCTGATCCGCGGTACGAACGGCCACTCCAACGGCATCGTCCCGTTCCTGAAGACTCTCGACGCCTCCGTCGCCGCCGTGAACCAGGGCGGCCGCCGCAAGGGCGCCGCCGCCGTCTACCTGGAGACCTGGCACGCGGACATCGAGGAGTTCCTGGAGCTCCGCGACAACACCGGTGAGGACCAGCGCCGTACGCACAACCTGAACCTCGCCCACTGGGTGCCGGACGAGTTCATGCGCCGCGTGAACGCCGACGCCGAGTGGTCGCTGTTCTCCCCGGCCGACGTCCCCGAACTGGTGGACCTGTGGGGCGACGACTTCGACGCCGCCTACCGCAAGGCCGAGGCGGACGGCCTGGCCCGCAAGACCATGCCCGCCCGCGACCTGTACGGCCGGATGATGCGCACCCTCGCGCAGACCGGCCAGGGCTGGATGACCTTCAAGGACGCCTCCAACCGCACGGCGAACCAGACCGCCGAACCGGGCACGGTCGTGCACTCCTCGAACCTGTGCACCGAGATCATCGAGGTCACCAACGACGGCGAGACGGCCGTCTGCAACCTCGGCTCGGTCAACCTGGGCGCGTTCGTGATCGACGGCGAGATCGACTGGGAGCGGATCGACGAGACCGTCCGCACCGCCGTCACCTTCCTCGACCGCGTGGTGGACATCAACTTCTACCCGACCGAGCAGGCGGGTCGCTCCAACGCCCGCTGGCGCCCGGTCGGCCTGGGCGCCATGGGCCTCCAGGACGTCTTCTTCAAACTGCGGATGCCCTTCGACTCCCCCGAGGCGAAGGCCCTGTCCACCAAGCTCTCCGAGCGCATCATGCTGGCCGCGTACGAGGCCTCGTGCGACCTCGCCGAGCGCAGCGGCCCGCTGCCGGCCTGGGAGCAGACCCGCACCGCGCGCGGCGTCCTGCACCCGGACCACTACGACGTGGAGCTGAACTGGCCGGAGCGCTGGGACGCGCTGCGCGCCCGGGTCGCCAAGAGCGGCATGCGCAACTCCCTGCTCCTCGCCATCGCCCCGACGGCCACGATCGCCTCGATCGCCGGCGTGTACGAGTGCATCGAGCCGCAGGTCTCCAACCTCTTCAAGCGCGAGACGCTGAGCGGGGAGTTCCTCCAGGTCAACGGCTACCTGGTGGAGGAGCTGAAGCAGCTCGGCGTGTGGGACGCGCAGACCCGCGAGGCGCTGCGCGAGTCCAGCGGCTCGGTCCAGGGCTTCGGCTGGATCCCGGCCGAGGTGCGCGAGCTGTACCGCACGGCGTGGGAGATCCCGCAGCGCGGCCTGATCGACATGGCGGCGGCCCGTACGCCGTTCCTCGACCAGTCGCAGTCGCTGAACCTGTTCCTGGAGACGCCGACCATCGGGAAGCTCTCCTCGATGTACGCGTACGCCTGGAAGCAGGGCCTGAAGACCACGTACTACCTGCGCTCGCGCCCGGCGACGAAGATCGCCCGCGCCGCCCAGGCGGCCGCCCCCGTCGCGCTGCCCCAGGCCATCGCCGACGCCGAGGCGCTCGCCTGCTCCCTTGAGAACCCCGAGTCCTGCGAGGCCTGCCAGTAATGAGCACCACCCCGTCCGACAAGACCAAGAACCTCCTGGACCCGGGCTTCGAGCTGACCCTCCGCCCCATGCGCTACCCGGACTTCTACGAGCGCTACCGGGACGCGATCAAGAACACCTGGACGGTGGAGGAGGTCGATCTCCACTCGGACGTCGCCGACCTCGCCAAACTGACGCCCGCCGAGCAGCACATGATCGGCCGTCTGGTCGCGTTCTTCGCGACGGGCGACTCGATCGTCTCGAACAACCTGGTGCTGACGCTCTACAAGCACATCAACTCCCCGGAGGCGCGGCTCTACCTCTCGCGCCAGCTGTTCGAGGAGGCCGTGCACGTCCAGTTCTACTTGACGCTCCTGGACACCTACCTGCCCGACCCGGACGACCGCGCGGCCGCCTTCGACGCCGTCGAGGAGATCCCGTCGATCCGCGAGAAGGCGCAGTTCTGCTTCAAGTGGATCAACGAGGTCGAGAAGCTGGACCGCCTGGAGACGCAGGCCGACCGCCGTCGCTTCCTGCTGAACCTGATCTGCTTCGCGGCGTGCATCGAGGGCCTGTTCTTCTACGGCGCCTTCGCGTACGTGTACTGGTTCCGCTCGCGCGGTCTGCTGCACGGCCTGGCGACGGGCACCAACTGGGTGTTCCGCGACGAGACCATGCACATGAACTTCGCCTTCGAGGTCGTGGACACCGTCCGCAAGGAGGAGCCGGAGCTCTTCGACGACGCCCTCCAGCAGCAGGTCACCGACATGCTGAAGGAGGCCGTCGAGGCGGAGCTGCAGTTCGGCCGCGACCTGTGCGGTGAGGGCCTGCCGGGCATGAACACCGAGTCGATGCGCGAGTACCTGGAGTGCGTCGCGGACCAGCGCCTGGTCCGCCTCGGCTTCCCGCCGGTGTACGGCTCGCAGAACCCGTTCTCGTTCATGGAGCTCCAGGGCGTCCAGGAGCTGACGAACTTCTTCGAGCGGCGCCCGTCGGCCTACCAGGTCGCGGTCGAGGGCACGGTCGACCTGGACGAGGACTTCTAAGTCCCGCGCCGCTAAGTCCCGCTCCACGCAAGGGAGCCGGGAGCCGGAACGCGAGGAGCCGGGACGCGAGGATCGCCGCGTCCCGGCTCCTCGCGTTCCGGGGGCGGGGCTCAGAGCGCCATGCGTCCCCGGCGCCAGGTGCCGAACCGGATGCCGCGGCGCCGCCGCCGGGTGGGCGCGAGACCCCCCGCCCGCTGGCGCGGCAGCCACACCCGCCGGGTCGCGGCGGCCCGCAGCTGCCGGTCGATCCGTCGGTCGCGCAGGGCCCCGTACAGGCTGGGCCCGATCAGGACGGCGGTGAGGGCGAGGACGGCGAGGTAGTTCACGAAGGTGCTCATACCTCCACTGTCCGCCTGATCGGCCATGATCGAACAGTGGCAGGACTGTCATCGAAGACCGAATTACTGCCACACTGGGGTCATGCTGAACAACGTGGCAGTGGCCCTCGTCAATGGCGTCGCCCCCTTCGAGCTGGGGATCTTCTGCGAGGTCTTCGGAATCGACCGCAGCGAGATGGGCGTCCCGGTGTGCGACTTCGCCGTGTGCGCGGCGGAGGAGGGGCCGCTGGCCGCCGGTGGCGGCGCCTTCGGGATCACCCCCGCGTACGGGCTGGATCGGCTGGAGGAGGCCGACCTGATCTGTCTGCCCGCCGACCGGGAGGCTCCCGTACGCACCTACCCCGAGCCCCTCCTCGCGGCCCTGCGCCGGGCCGTGGACCGGGGCGCTCGGGTGCTGAGCGTGTGCAGCGGGGCCTTCGTCCTCGGCGAGGCCGGGCTGCTGGACGGCCGCCGCTGCACCACCCACTGGCTGCACGCCCCGGCCCTCACGCGCCGCTATCCGAAGGCGCTGGTCGATCCCGACGTGCTGTACGTGGACGAGGGCCCCGTGATCACCGCCGCCGGGACCGCCTCGGGCATCGACGCGTGCCTGCACCTCGTCCGCCAGGCACACGGGGCCGAGGTGGCCAACACCATCGCCCGGCGGATGGTCGTACCGCCCCACCGGGACGGCGGGCAGGCCCAGTACATCCGGCGGCCGCTGCCGCGCACCGCCTGCGACACGGTCGGCGAGGTGATCGGCTGGATGGCCCGCCACCTGGAGGACGAGATCACCGTCGAGCAGCTCGCGGAGCGCGCGCACATGTCCCCGCGCACCTTCGCCCGCCGCTTCCTCCAGGAGACCGGGACCACCCCGTACCAGTGGGTGCTGCGCCAGCGGGTGCTGCTGGCGCAAGAACTCCTCGAAGCCACCGACGACACGGTGGACGCGATCGCGGGCCGCAGCGGCTTCGGGAACGCGGCCGCCCTGCGCCACCACTTCCTGCGGACCCTGGGCACCACGCCGAACGCGTTCCGGCGTGCCTTCCGGGGCCCGCAGGCCGCCTAGGAACTCCGTCGGGACCTAGCGTCCCAGTTGTGTCGGGACCTAGTTGTTGGGGACCGTCTCGTAGCGCGGGGTGCCCTCTTCCATCTGGCGCAGGGCGTCCTTGCGGTCGCGCTTCGAGAGGCGGTCGATGTACAGGTACCCGTACAGGTGGTCCGTCTCGTGCTGGAGGCAGCGCGCGAAGAAGCCCGTACCGCGCACCTTGATCGGGTTGCCTTGCGCGTCCTGGCCCTCCACCTCGGCGTAGTCGGGGCGCGCCAGCTCGGCGTACGCGGTCGGGACCGACAGGCAGCCCTCGTTGGAGTCGTCCAGCACCCGCGCGCCGGCCGGCAGCTCCACGAGCTTCGGGTTGATCACGACGCCGGTGTGCCGCACGCCGTCGTCGTCCGGGCAGTCGTAGACGAAGACCTTGGCGTCCACGCCGATCTGGTTCGCGGCCAGGCCCACGCCCTCGGCGGCCTTCTGGCTGGCGAACATGTCGTCGATGAGCCGCGCCAGCTCGTCGCCGAACTCGGTGACGTCCTTGCACTCCCGGTGCAGGACCGGGTTGCCGACGACGGTGATGGGGCGGGCGGTGCCGCGCTCGCGGTGGGCGAGCTCGCGCTCCGCACAGTCCTCGGTGTCCACGACGTACCCGTCGTTCACGATCTCGACAACCTCGTTCTCCTGCTGCGCCATGTCCGCCGTACGCCTTCCGTAAGTCCGTTCACCGATGGTCACCAATGGCCACCGATGTGCCCGTACAGCCTACGGCCCCGGCTCAGCAGACTTCCTCGAGATCCCGCCACTCCCGGCTGTCCGGGCTGTCCGCGACCCAGCCGTCGAGCAGCCCTCGCACCAGCCCGGCCGGCGCCGCGATCCCGCACTCCCGCTCGGGCATCCACAGCGACCCCGACCCCGCCGTACGGTGGCCCAGCGGCCCGGGATGGCCCGGTTCGCTGTGGTCGTGCGGGTCCAGGTGCTCCCCGTCGCCCTCACCGCTCGGCATCGCGCTCTCCGAGCAGGTCCGGCACAGCAGCCGCACCGACGAGGACCAGTCCTCGGCGGCGAACCCGGCGTCCGAGGCCAGCTGCTCCAGGGCGTCGCGGTCCGCCTCGGTGGCCGCCTCCAGCAGCACCACCCAGGTCGGCACGGGCGAGGGCGCCCACAGCTCGATCTCGTCGAAGACGGGGTACGAGGGCCCGGCCGCGGTGACCCGCTCGCCGTGCGGAACCCCGTCGTGCAGGACGACCTCGCCCCAGCGCCGCCCGGACGAGGGCAGCGGGATCGACAGGACTTCCATCCGGGCCGGGTCCAGCCTGCGGCCCCACACCACCTCGGCCTCGCCCTCGGGCGACAGCCGTACGGCGGCGCTGCCCAGCTCCATGCCGACCGGCTCACCGTTCCCGGCGGCCTCCCCGGGCACCTTCAGCCCGTACGCCTGCCAGGCGCGCCGGGCCAGTGGCCAGTCCTGGAGCGCGGTCGCGGCGATCCCCACGTTCCACCAGTCCGGGGCGCCGGCCTCGCGGTCCAGCAGGGCCACGGCGCGCAGCCCGGCGGCCCGCGCCTGTTCCCAGTCGTGCCGGAACTTGTGCAGCAGGGCCAGGTTGAACCAGGACTCCGACAGCCAGGGCTCCAGGTCCGCCGCCCTGGTCAGGAGCGCACCCGCGTCCTCGTACCGACCGTCGCCGATCAGCGTGAACGCGCGGTCGGTGGCCTGCCGCCACGAGGCGGAGGGCCGATGCCGTACCTTCCCGAAGATCCTCACGATTCCCGCCTGCCGGTCCAACGGTGCAGCAGCCTTGCGGACGCTCTCACGGACACACTGACTCTCTCAATGGCATCCAACCATGCCCGCTCGGACGGCCGCTCATTACCCATGGGTTACCCCGGTGGGACGGGAACAACTCTGGCACGTCCGCCCCTGGCCAGAACCCTCGCCAACGACTCCACGACCTCGGGGCGGTAGTCCCGCCCGGTACCCAGCCTGAGCTGTTCCCAGGGCCGCCAGTGAGCCGATCGGGTGGTCCGTAGGGCCGGCCGGTCCGGCCCCCGGCGAGGACGGCCGCGACGACGACGGCCACGATCTGGAGCACCCCGTGATGACTGGCCTGCCCGGCGCTCTGCCCGAGCGCGGCGGGCCACATTTTCATATTGGGCCATGCGGACGCCCCCGGATTAGCACCTTCGGGTGAAGGAAGTGCCCTTCCGGGGGCGGTCGTTCAGCAGACGATCAGCCGGCCGCGGGACTGGCCGGTCCCGCCGTCACATCGGTGATGTCGTGATCGGGCACGGCCTGTCCCGACCGGATCAGCTCGATCCGGCCCATCACCTTGGACCGCAGGTCGGTCGGCACGTCGTCCGATCCGCAGCAGCGTTTCACCAGCTTCTTCACGGCCTGTTCGAGGCCGTACTTCTCAAGACAGGGATTGCACTCCCCGAAGTGCGTCTCGAACTTCGTACAGTCACTGTCCGGCATCTCGTGGTCAAGGAACTCGTAAAGGTGGTCCAGGACCTCAGAGCAGTCCGTCTCGTGCGGCTCTCCGCAGCTCATGAGCCCGAGCCTTTCAGGTCGTTCGACTCTCCCGCGCCCGCCGGGACCAGCCCGCGCTCGCGGGCGTAGTCCTCCAGCATTCCGCGGAGTTGACGGCGGCCACGGTGCAGTCGCGACATGACTGTCCCGATGGGTGTACCCATGATGTCCGCGATCTCCTTGTACGCAAAGCCCTCTACGTCGGCAAGGTAGACCGCGATGCGGAACTCCTCCGGAATGGCTTGGAGCGCTTCCTTCACATCCGAATCGGGCAGGTGGTCCAGCGCCTGCGATTCGGCGGAACGCAAACCGGTCGACATGTGCGACTCGGCGCGTGCCAGCTGCCAGTCCTCGATCTCCTCCGCGGCGCTGCGCTGCGGCTCGCGCTGCTTCTTGCGGTAGGAGTTGATGAAGGTGTTGGTCAGAATGCGGTACAGCCACGCCTTCAGATTCGTGCCTTCGCGGAACTGGTGGAAGGACGCGTATGCCTTCGCATACGTCTCCTGGACCAGGTCCTCGGCGTCGGCCGGATTGCGCGTCATGCGCAGCGCGGCCGAGTACATCTGGTCGAGGTAGCCGAGGGCGTCCCGCTCGAAGCGCGCGTTCCGCTCCAGGGTCGTCTCCTCCGCGTGGCCTTCGTCGGTCCCAGCGACAGGACCCACCTCCTCCGACTGCGTGGCGGCTCCGAAAGCGGACCCGCTCGAATCGGAGAATAGTCGACCATCCCGGGCCTCCGCCGCCCGAGGCCGACCGCGCTTGGGCGCAGGAAGCACCGTCCAGTCCAGGTCAGCGGCCTGCGGACGGTTCTGGCTGATGACCTGGGCCATGCGCTTCCTCTCCTCCGACGAATTTCCCGTGTGTACCGACGTTGGAGTCAACAGACGGGTCCGGCGGCGCATTCCCGGGCGCGGCAAGGGTTTCAGGCCCCCTGCCCGGCCTTTCGGCGGGTCCGTCGGCCAAGGTGAGGCGGATCACTCCGGAATATGTCAGGTCGCGCTCAGAACGTCGGAGAGTTCCTCCAGCCATCCGCCGACCGCTTCGGTGATCACCGCGAGGGCCTCCTCCTGCGTCAGCTCCGCCTTCTTCGGCACCGCGAAGCCGTGGTCGCCGTACGGGACCTCCACGAGCCGGTACGGGTCCCCGGCGCCCGGCGGCGGGAACTCCTCGGGGCGGCCGAACGGGTCGCGGCCGCCCTGCACCACCAGCGCGGGCCGCCCGGCGCCCAGCAGCTCCTGCGCCCGGGACTTCTCGGGCCGGCCCGGCGGGTGCAGCGGGAAGGCCAGCGCCAGTACCCCGGCCGCGTCCAGCTCGGCGGCGGTCCGGCAGGCCACCCGGGCCCCGGCGCTGCGCCCGCCGGCCACCACCGGCAGCCCGGCCCCGGCCAGCGCGGGCCACAGCGCGCGCCAGCCCTCGTCCAGCACCTTGGGCGCGGCGGCGACCTTCTTGCCGGCCACCCGCCAGGGCTGCTCGACCAGCGCCACGGTGATGCCGCGGGCGGGCAGCGCCGCGGCCAGTGCCTGGAGGTCCCGGGCCTCGATGCCGCCGCCGGCCCCGTGGCTGACGGCGAGCACGAGCCGGGCCTCGCGGGCGGTGTGCCAGGTGACGCGGGCCTCGCCCGCCGGGGTGTCGACGCTCTGCGTGCGGGTGCTCATGCCTTCCATCCTGCCCGGGTCAGAAGATGCCCGGTCAGAAGATGCCCGGGTCAGAAGAGCGTGCCCTCCTCCGGCGCGGCCAGCTCCTCCAGCAGCTCGGGCCCGTTGTTGCGTACGTTGCTCACGGCGGTGGACACCGGGTAGGCGCGCATCAGCCCGCCCGGCGGCGGTGCCAGCAGGTCCTGGAGCTCCTCGACGTCGGTCCGGGCCGGGTCGAGCCAGGGGTCCCACTTGTCGGGGGTCAGCATCAGCGGCATCCGGGGGTGGATGTCGGAGAGGGAGCGCGGCCCTTCGGCGGGGGCCACGCCCAGCGGCCCGGTCTCGGCCTCGGTGGTGATCACCGAGCAGGTCACCCACCAGGCGAGCGGGTGCTCGTCGGGCAGGGTCCGGTCGCGCCAGAACTCGTAGATCCCGGCCATGGCGAAGACGGAGCCGTCGGCGGGGAGCACGAAGTAGGGCTGCTTGCGGGCCCGCTTCTTCTTGCCCTCGACCTCCAGCTCCCGCTCGTCGTGGGCGGTGACCCACTCGTAGTAGCCGTCGGCGGGGATGATGCAGCGGCGCTGCGCGAAGGGGCGGCGGAAGGACGGCTTCTCGGCGAGGGTCTCGGCCCGGGCGTTGATCATCCGCGCGGCGCCCTCGGGGTTCTTCGCCCAGGAGGGGACGAGCCCCCACTTCAGCACGCGCAGCTGCCGAACCGGACGGGGGTCCGGAGCGTCTTTCACAGGACGGTCGAGGACGACGTGGACCTCTTTCGTCGGGGCCACGTTCCAGTCGGGGGCCAGCGCCTCCTCGGGCTCCCACTTCTCGACACCGAAGAGTCCCACCAGGTCCTCGGGCCTACGACTCGCCGCATAACGTCCGCACATGGCTGCCACACTGCCACGACACCTCACCACCACCGCAAGGAGTCCGCCACTCTATGGACAGCACCACGACAGCCGGTCTGTGGGACCGGCTCACGGGCATACAGACCCCGCCCGAGCTGTGGCTGGTGATCGTGACGGGCGTGGTCGCGCTGGCCACCGTGGGACCGCGCCCGCTGTGGCGGCTGTCCCGCAACGCGATCACCATCGCCCACGAGGGCGGGCACGGGCTGCTCGCGCTGCTGACCGGGCGGAGCCTCGACGGGATACGGCTGCACTCCGACACCAGCGGCGTCACCGTCAGCCGCGGCAAGCCGACGGGCCTCGGCATGGTCCTGACCGCCGCCGCCGGGTACACGGCGCCCTCGCTGCTCGGGCTCGGCGGGGCCGCGCTGCTGTCGGCGCACCGGATCACGCTGCTGCTGTGGGCGGCGACCGCGCTGCTGGTGGCGATGCTGGTGATGATCCGCAACGCGTACGGGGCGCTGACGGTACTGCTCACCGGCGGAACGTTCGTCCTGGTGTCCTGGCTGACCGCGGCCGAGGTGCAGGCGGTGTTCGCCTACGTGGTGGTGTGGTTCCTGCTGCTGGGCGGCGTCCGGCCGGTCTTCGAACTCCAGGCCAAACGGCGGCACGGTGGAGCGCCGGATTCCGACGCGGACCAGCTGGGCCGCCTCACCCATGTGCACCCGCTGGTCTGGCTGTTCCTCTTCCACTCCGTCGCGCTGTGCTCCCTGATCGGCGGCGGGCGCTGGCTTCTCGGGCTCTGAGACGGGCTCATGATCAAGATCCGGGGCCACGCGGAGCCACTAAAGTGGGGGCCATGACCGCATCCCCCGCGCTCCACGCCCTCTGGCCCGCCCCGCTCGCGGACGGGGCCGTACACGCCACCGTCACCGTGCCGGGGTCCAAATCGGTCACCAACCGCGCGCTGGTGCTGGCCGCCCTGGCCGCCGAGCCGGGCTGGGTGCGCCGTCCGCTGCGCTCCCGCGACTCCCAGCTGATGTCGGACGCGCTGCGCGCGATGGGCGTGGGCATCGAGGAGACCGTCTCCTCCAGTTCGGCGGCCGACGGGACCGGCGGCGAGGCCTGGCGGATCATCCCGGCCGCCCTGCACGGCCCGGCCACCATCGACGTCGGCAACGCGGGCACCGTCATGCGCTTCCTGCCGCCCGTCGCCACCCTCGCCTCCGGCGACATCCGCTTCGACGGCGACCCGCGCTCCTACGAGCGCCCCCTCGGCCAGGTCATCAGCGCCCTGCGCGCCCTCGGTGCCCGGATCGACGACGACGGCCGGGGCGCCCTGCCCCTGACCGTCCAGGGCGGCGGAGCCCTGGAGGGCGGCACGGTCGAGATCGACGCCACCAACTCCTCGCAGTTCGTCTCCGCGCTGCTGCTCTCCGCCCCGCGCTTCAACCAGGGCATCGAGGTCCGGCACGTGGGCACGACCCTGCCCTCGATGCCGCACATCCGGATGACCGTGGAGATGCTGCGCGCGGCCGGCGCCCAGGTGGACACCCCGGAGGCCGGCGGCGAGAAGAACGTCTGGCGGGTCGCGCCCGGCGCGCTGCTGGGCCGCGACATGGTCGTCGAGCCGGACCTCTCCAACGCCCAGCCCTTCCTGGCCGCGGCCCTGATCACCGGCGGCACGGTCACCGTCCCGGACTGGCCGCGCCGCACCACGCAGCCCGGTGACGCGCTGCGCCGGATCTTCACGGAGATGGGCGGCTCCTGCGAGCTGACCGACGCGGGCCTGGTCTTCACCGGCACCGGCACGGTCCACGGCATCGACGTGGACCTGGGCGAGGTCGGCGAGCTGACCCCCGGTATCGCGGCCGTGGCGGCCCTGGCCGACTCCCCGTCCACCCTGCGCGGGGTGGCCCACCTGCGGCTGCACGAGACGGACCGGCTGGCGGCGCTCACCAAGGAGATCAACGGGCTCGGCGGCGATGTCACCGAGACCGCCGACGGCCTGCACATCCGCCCGCGCCCGCTGCGCGGCGGGGTGTTCCACACGTACGACGACCACCGGATGGCCACGGCCGGCGCGGTGATCGGCCTGGCGGTGAAGGGCGTGGAGATCGAGAACGTGGCCACGACCGCGAAGACCCTGCCGGACTTCCCGAAGATGTGGACAGACATGCTCGCTGGACCGGGAGCGGGAGCGTAGGGCTCGTCATGCGCAGGTACGGCAAGCACACCGACGAGGACGACATCCGCCAGCGCCCCAACCCCAAGGGCAACCGGCCCCGGACCAGCATCCGGCCCAAGCACGAGGACGCGGCCGAGGGCTTCGTCCTGACCGTCGACCGCGGCCGGCTGACCTGCCTGGTCGAGGGCCGCCCCGTGCACGCGATGAAGGCCCGCGAGCTGGGCCGCAAGGCGGCGGTGGTCGGCGACCGGGTCTGGATCGTCGGTGACCTGTCCGGCAAGAAGGACACCCTCGCCCGGATCGTGCGGATCGAGGAGCGCAAGTCCGTCCTGCGGCGCACCGCGGACGACGACGACCCGTACGAGCGGGTGGTCGTCGCCAATGCCGACCAGCTGGCCATCGTCACGGCCCTGGCCGACCCGGAGCCCCGGCCCCGGATGATCGACCGCTGTCTGGTGGCCGCGTACGACGCCGGACTGGAGCCGCTGCTGGTGCTCACCAAGTCCGACCTGACCTCGGCGGACAAGATCCTGGAGATCTACTCCACGCTCGGCGTGAACTACGTCGTGACCAACCGCGAGGAACTGGCGACGGGCGACGCGGCCGCCAAGGTGCGCGAGCGGCTGGAGGGCCGGATCACCGCGTTCGTGGGGCACTCGGGCGTCGGCAAGACCACCCTCGTCAACTCCCTGGTGGCACCGGACCGCAAGCGGGCGACCGGGGTGGTCAACGCGGTCACCGGGCGCGGCCGGCACACCACCACCTCGGCGCTGGCGCTGCCGCTGCCCGGGATGGAGGGCTGGGTCATCGACACCCCGGGCGTGCGCTCCTTCGGCCTGCACCACGTGGACCCGTCCCGGGTGATCCTGGCCTTCCCCGACCTCGTGCCGGGTACGGAGGACTGCCCGCGCGCGTGCAGCCACGACGAGCCGGACTGCGCGCTCGACAAGTGGGTGGAGGACGGCCACGCGGACCCGGCGCGGCTGTATTCGCTGCGGCGGCTGCTGGAGACGCGGGAGCGCCGCGAAGGCGACTGATCGCCGATCGCCGTACGGGCGGTTCACCAGGTTCACCAGGTTTGCCGGGTTTGCTGGGTTTGCTGGGGGATCGCGTCTGGTAAGTGCATAATCGCATCAAGTGACGCGTGGTCACGTGACGCGGGGAGGCATTCGCCATGGCGTGGCTGCTGGTCGTTGTCGCCGGAATCCTGGAGACGGGCTTCGCGGTCTGCCTCAAGCTGTCCCACGGTTTCACCCGGCTGTGGCCGACCGTGGCCTTCGCGTGCTTCGCGATCGGCAGTTTCGGTCTGCTGACACTCGCGCTCAAGAAGCTGGACGTCGGTCCCGCGTACGCGGTGTGGACGGGCATCGGGGCGGCCGGGACCGCCGTCTACGGGATGGTCTTCCTCGGCGATCTGGTGTCCACCCTCAAACTCGTCTCGATCTCGCTGGTGATCGTGGGCGTCATCGGCCTTCAGCTGTCCGGTTCGGCGCACTGAGCAGCCGGACCAGCTCGCCGAGCCCGGGCTCCTCCCCCGGGACGATCACGTAGGAGAGCGCGAGGCGCAGCGCGAGCTCCCCCTGCCGCGCGCCGTCCCCCGGGGCGAGCGCGACCGCCACGCGTTCGCGGACCGCTCGCGTGAGGTCCCCGGGCCCCAGCGCGGGGAGCCCGGGGTGATACGGCTCCCCCGGCGGCACGGGCAGGTTCCCGTCCCAGAACCCGGTCAGCAGGGCCCGTACGAGGGGATGCGCGCGGGCCGCCTGTACGGTCCACTCCGCTACGGCGGCGAGGCGCTCGCCCCGCTCCGCCGGGGAGCCGAGGGCGCGGTCCACCCCGGACAGGTACCGGTCGGCCGCCCGCCGGACCAGGGCGCGGCCCAGGCCCGCCTTGCCGCCGAACTCGTTGTAGAGGGTCTGCCGGGACACCCCGGCGGCCGCCGCGACGTCGACCATCCGCACGGCCGGCCAGGGGCGCGCCGAGAGCGCCGCTCCCGCCGCCTCCAGCAAGGACTCCCGGGCTGCCGGCATCCGCGCCTCCCCTTCGCGTCCCCTTCGCGCCGCCCCGTTCGGCCAATCGACCTCCGCGGGGTTCCGCTTGGCTTCCCCGCCAGAGTTGACGGGCCGCCAGATCCTGTCAAGGGCGCGTCTTCTGTCCACGGGCACGTCCGGCCGCACCGTGGACCTCGTTCGCCGGGGTACTGGAGTCCCGATACTGTTCGGCCATGCCCGAGTATGACGATGATCTGCGCCTTGCCCTTGAGCTCGCCGACGCGGCGGACAGCGCCACGATGCAGCGGTTCCGAGCCCTCGACCTGAAGGTCGAGACCAAGCCGGACATGACACCGGTGAGCGAGGCCGACCAGGCCGCCGAGGAGATCATCCGGGCCGGGATCCTGGCCGCGCGCCCCGACGACGCGATCCTCGGCGAGGAGTACGGCCTCAAGGGCACCGGCCCGCGCCGCTGGGTGGTGGACCCGATCGACGGTACGAAGAACTACGTGCGGGGGGTGCCCGTCTGGGCGACCCTGATCTCCCTGATGGCGCAGGGCGCGGACGGCGTCTTCCACCCGGTGGTCGGCGTGGTCTCCGCGCCGGCGCTGGGCCGCCGCTGGTGGGCGGCGCAGGGTGGCGGCGCGTACGCGGGCGGCGCGCTGGGCGAGACGGCGGGCGAGCCCACCGCGCTCGGCGTGTCGAAGGTCGCGACCCTGGGCGACGCGTCCTTCTCCTACTCCTCGCTGAGCGGCTGGGAGGAGCAGGGCCGGCTTCCCGGGTTCCTGAACCTGACCCGCGCCTGCTGGCGTACGCGGGCGTACGGCGACTTCTGGCCGTACATGATGGTCGCGGAGGGCTCGCTGGACCTGTGCGCCGAACCGGAGCTGAACCTCTGGGACATGGCGGCCATCGCGGTCGTGGTCCAGGAGGCGGGCGGCCGTTTCACCAGCCTGGACGGGGCGGAAGGCGTGCACGGCGGGAACGCGGCGGCCTCGAACGGGCTGCTGCACGAGGAGATGCTCGGATACCTGCGTCCGCGCGCCTGACGCGTGCCCGCCGGGCAATCCCTCCCGTACGCCTCCTTGCTGACCCTCCGTGTCCGTGGGAATCTGAGAGTCCCCCCGCTTGTGCGCTTGTGCATCCCTTCTCTAAGTCCGGCCTTCTCTCAGTCCGGGACTTCGTCTGTCGGCGCACCCACCCAAGCGGGGGACTCACCCAGGAGGTGGCTCTCTTCATGCTCGTCCGCGACGCCATGAGCACCGTGATCCTCACCCTCGGACCCGCGCACACCCTCCGTCAGGCGGCCTGCCTGATGTCCGGCCGGCGCGTCGGCGCGGCCGTCGTCCTCGACCCCGAACACAGCGGCATCGGAATCCTGACCGAGCGCGACATCCTCAACTCGATCGGCGCGGGCCACGATCCCGACCGGGAGGCCGTGGGCGCGCACACCACCAACAACGTGGTGTTCTGCACCCCGGACGCCACCCTCCAGGAAGCTGCCGAGGCCATGGCTCACGGCGGCTTCCGGCACCTGATCGTGCTGGAGGGCGGCGGACCGGTGGGCATCGTGTCCGTACGCGACATCATCCGCTGCTGGGTGCCGGCCCGGCGCAGCACGGTAGCGGCGTAGCACGTAGCGGCGCAGCACCGGAGCGGCGCAGCACCGGAGCAGGCGGCTTCGCCACGGCAGCACAACGCCGGGCCGGCTCCCCCAGGGGGTGCCGGCCCGGCGTCTTACCGCGGCAAGCGGTCCGCTCAGCCGCGGAGGGCCTGGACCGCGGCTTCCAGACGCTTGCCGAAGTCACCGTCGGCCTGACGGAAGTTGTTGATCGCGCGCTCGGCGAGGTCGTCACGGGAGACCTTGGCGATGAAGCCGGACAAGTTCTCGATCAGACGGGACTTCTCGTCCTCCGACATCAGGCGGTAGAGATGGCCCGCCTGGACGAAGTCGTCGTCCTCGCGGTGGATCGGCGCGGCATGGTTGCCCGTGCCGCCGGTCACCGCGGTGGACTGCCACAGCGGGCGGTCCGTCTGGAACGGACCGCCGAAGCTGTTCGGCTCGTAGTTCTTCGCGCCCTTGTGGCGGCCGTCGTAGAGGGAGCCGTCGCGGGAGTTGGTGCGCGCCTCGGTGGCGTGCGGACGGTTCACCGGGAGGTGGTCGGCGTTGATGCCGACGCGGTAGCGGTGGGCGTCGCCGTACGCGAAGAGACGGCCCTGGAGCATCTTGTCCGGGGACGGACCGATGCCGGGGACGAAGTGGGCGGGGCTGAAGATGCTCTGCTCGACCTCGGCGAAGACGTTCTCCGGGTTGCGGTTGAGCTCCAGCTTGCCGATCTCGATCGGCGGGTAGTCCTCGTGCGGCCACACCTTGGTGAGGTCGAACGGGTTGAAGCGGTACTCGGCCGCCTCGGCCGCCGGCATGATCTGGACCTGCACGGTCCAGGTCGGGAACTCGCCGCGCTCGATGGCCTCGCGCAGGTCGCGCTGGTGCGAGTCCGGGTCCTCACCGGCGAGCTTGTTGGCCTCGGCCTGGGTGAGGTTCTTGATGCCCTGGTCGGTCTTGAAGTGGTACTTGACCCAGAAGACCTCGCCGGCCTCGTTGTTCCACTGGAACGTGTGCGAGCCGTAGCCGTTCATGTGGCGGTACGACGCCGGGATGCCCCGGTCGCCGAACAGCCAGGTCACCTGGTGGGTGGACTCGGGGCTCAGACCCCAGAAGTCCCACACGTTGTCGGCTTCCTGCGAGCCCGTGTACGGGTCGCGCTTCTGCGTGTGGATGAAGTCCGGGAACTTGATGGCGTCCTTGATGAAGAACACCGGGGTGTTGTTGCCGACGAGGTCGTAGTTACCCTCTTCGGTGTAGAACTTCAGCGCCCAGCCGCGGGGGTCGCGCACGGCGTCGGCCGCACCGAGGTTGCCGGCGACGGTGGAGAAGCGCAGGAACGTTTCGGTCTGCTTGCCGACCTCGGAGAGGAACTTGGCGCGGGTCCACCGAGAGACGTCGCGCGTCAGCGTGAAGGTGCCGTACGCACCGGCGCCACGGGCGTGCACCACGCGCTCCGGGATGCGCTCGCGGTTGAAGTGGGCGAGCTTCTCAAGGAGGAGCTGGTCCTGGAGGAGAACGGGCCCGCCGACGCCGGCGGTCTCGCTGTTCTGGTTGTCGGCGACCGGAGCCCCGGCCTCCGTGGTGAGCGGTCCCTGCGTCACGTGCGCCTCCTGCGTCATTCCAGCACCTGTCCTCGGCGTTTGCCGTAACGGATCCTACAATGGACTTTGTCTAAGTCAAGCAAGCATCCAATTCGACAACGGTTCGGGACCTGCACCGGGTCGCCTCGCTGTTAGGCTGGCGGCATGAGTGACCTGCTGGAACGACTTCGCGGACGCGGATGGCGCATGACCGCACAACGGCGCGTCGTGGCCGAGGTGCTCGACGACGGTGACCACGTCCACCTGACGGCCGACGAGGTGCACGCGCGCGCCGTGGCCAAACTGCCGGAGATCTCGCGCGCGACGGTCTACAACACGCTGGGCGAGCTCGTGACGCTCGGCGAGGTCCTGGAGGTCTCCACGGACCGCAGGGCCAAGCGGTACGACCCGAACGCCCACCACCCGCACCAGCACCTGGTGTGTGCCCAGTGCGGCGCGATCCGCGACGTCCACCCGGCGGGCAACCCGCTGGCCGACCTCCCCGACTCCGAGCGCTTCGGCTTCACGGTCTCGGGCGTCGAGGTGACGTACCGCGGGCTCTGCCCGAACTGCGCCGGCGCCTAGACAGCCCGCCTAGACAGGAGAGGGGCCCCGGAGCAGACGCTCCGGGGCCCCTTCGCCTCTTCGATCGCACCCGGAAACGACTGAGGCCCGGATCCATGGGATCCGGGCCTCAGTCATTCAGTAGCGGGGACAGGATTTGAACCTGCGACCTCTGGGTTATGAGCCCAGCGAGCTACCGAGCTGCTCCACCCCGCGTCGGTAAACACGACTTTACGTGAGGCCCCCCATCAGAAGCAAATCGCTGGTGCCGGGGTCAGGCGGAGAGCTCCTCGGCCAGGGCGTCGCGCAACCGCGCCGCCCGCTCCGAGACCTCCGCCGGGCCCAGCTCCATGGCCCGTACGCACCACTTCTGCCCCTCCGCGAGGTCCCCGTGCCGCGCGGCCAGCAAGCCCAGCCGCAGCGCCGCACGGCCATGGCCGGCCACCGCCGCCCGGGTCCACCACAGCGCCGCCTCCGGTTCGTTCCCCTCGCGGGCCAGCAGCAGCCCCAGGTTGAACGCCCCGTTCCGGGAGCCGGCCTCGGCCGCCTCCCGGTACCAGCGCGCGGCGACCCCCAGGTCACCCCGCGCGGCGGCCAGCATGCCGACCCGCACCTGCGCGCGCCGGTGCCCCTGCTCGGCGGCCCGCTCGTACCACTCCTCGCTCTCGGTCCTCGCGACACCGCCCACCGGCTCGCCCAGCGCCACCGGCTCCGGCGGCGGGGCCAGCGACTCCAGCAGCGAGGCGAGGCGGAACGCCGCCTCCGCGCTGCCGCCGCCCGCCGCGCACCGCAGGTGCCGTTCCGCGGCCCGCTCCTCGCCGTCGCGGACCAGGGCGATGCCGACCTGGAGCGCCGCGTCGGTGTGCCCCGCCGACGCGGCCCGCTCGTACCACTTCAGCGCCGTCCGGTCCTCGTCGCGGCTGGCGAAGAGGATCCCGAGGTTGAACGCGGCGTCCACGCTGCCGGCCTCCGCCGCCTTCGAGAACCAGGGCTCGGCTCCCGCCGCGTCCCCGACCTGGAGCAGCATGATGGCCAGCGCGTTGGCGGCCTCGCGGTGCCCCGCGTACGCCGCCCGCCGGTACCACTGCTCGGCCTGCGCGGTCCGCTCCTGGGCGGCGCAGAGCAGGGCGAGGTTGTACGCCCCGTTCTGGTCGCCCGCGTCCATGGCGGCCCGGTACCAGCGCTCCGCGGTCTGGGTCTCCCCGCGCGCCGCGTGCAGCGCGCCCAGGGCGTTCGCCGCGTTGCCGTCGCCGTCCTGCGCCGCCCGGTGCCACCACGCGGCCGCGCTGTCCTCGTCCCCGGCGTCGCGCAGCAGGAAGCCGAGCGCGCACGCCGCACGCGCCTCCCCCTGCTTCGCCGAGGTCAGGTACCAGCGCCCGGCCTCCTTGAGCTCGCCGCGCGCCTCCAGCAGCGCGCCCAGGTGCAGCGCGGCCCGCCGGTGTCCGCGCGCGGCGGCCTGCCGGTACCACTGCTCGGCCTCGGCCGGGTCGCCCTTGCGCAGGTGCCGCGCCAGCCGGTACGCCGCCTCGCGGTGCCCCTGTTCGGCGGCGGCCCGGAACCAGCGCTCCACGCCCTTGTCGCCGCGGTGCTCCAGCAGGTCGGCCAGCCCGTACGCGCCCAGCGCGTGGCCGGATTCCGCCGCCTGGCGCATCCAGTACTCGGCCGCCGGCTCGTCTCCCCGCTCGCGGTAGTGGCGGCCCAGGGCGTGCGCGGCCGGGGCCGAACCGGCCACGGCGGCGACCCGCCACCAGCCGGCCGCCTCCTCGGGGTAGCCGCGCTGGTGCAGCAGTACGCCCAGATTGTTCGCGGCGGCCCGGTCTCCTTCCGCGGTGGCGCCGCGCAGGTAGGGCTCCGCCCCGGCGAGATCGCCGCGGCGCAGCAGCAGCGCCCCGAGCACGCTCATGGCGCCCGGGTCGCCCTTGTCGGCGGCCACCCGGTGCCGGGCTTCGAGCTCGGCGACACTCGCCACGTCCGCCTCGACGAACGCTTCGTCCGCGAAATCCGCATCGGTCAATGCGGTCTGCGCGTTAACGGTCCGAGCCACCTCTACGGCTCCCGTGCCCGGCTCGGCCTCCGCCCTCACAAACCGCCCTGTCTCCAGCAGAGTTGACCTGTCCCCCATAAATCCCATCGTCGCATCACCTGCTACCCGCGTACACCTGGTATGTCGCAGTCAGTGAGGTCACTACAGCGTTTTGTCGACATGCCCACAGGGAGACAAGTCAAACACGCTCCCGCCTCAACTCACCCGTTCCAGCTACCCCGAGCCCTCCCCGGACATGACGAAGGCCCGGATCCCATGGATCCGGGCCTTCATCTTCAGTAGCGGGGACAGGATTTGAACCTGCGACCTCTGGGTTATGAGCCCAGCGAGCTACCGAGCTGCTCCACCCCGCGTCGGTGAAACCACAGTATCACGACGCGGGACAGAGCCATTACCCAACGGGCCGGCCGCCCGTCTAGCCTCCCGGCTTGGGAGTCGTCAGCTTCGCCTCCGCGTCGATCGCCCGCTGCAGCGCCGCCTTGATCTCGTCCTGGGCCTTGCCGAAGGCCGCCCAGTCGCCGGCCTGGCGGGCCTTCTCGGCCGCCTCGATCGCCTTCGCCGCATCGTCCAGGGCGGCCTTGACCGTCGGGTTCTGGGCGGTCGGCGGGGTGACGGTGCCCTCGCCCGGCGGCTGTTCCGGCGGCACCGGCGTGGTCGGCGCCTCGGCCCCGAAGACCACGTTCAACGCCTTCTCCAGCGTGTCCTCGAAGGCCGTCTGGCCGCCGTAGGTGACCAGCACCTTGCGCAGCAGCGGGTACTTCAGCCCGGAACTGCGTACGTACACCGGCTCCACGTAGAGCATCCCGCCCTCGAGCGGCACCGCGAGCAGGTTTCCGTACTCGACCTCGGAGTCGCCACCGCGCAGCAGGCGGATCGACTCGGCGATCTTCGGTTCGGACTGGAACTTGCTCTGTACCTGCTTGGGGCCGTCGACGGGCTTGCTCGTCGGCAGCTTCAGGATTCTGATCTTCCCGTAGTCCTGCGTGCCCGGATCCGCGTTGACCGCCATGTAGGCGCTCAGGTTGGGCCGCTCGTTCGGCGTGAAGGTCGTCGTGAGCGAGAAGACCTGGTCCTTCTCCTTCTGGCCCGGCATCTTCATCGACAGGTAGTACGGCGGGAGCGCCGTACCGGCCTTGGCCGTCGGGTCGTCCGGGACGGCCCAGGCCTCGCTGCCGCTGAGGAAGGTCTGCGGGTTCGTGACGTGGTACCGGGTCAGCAGCTCGCGCTGGACCTTGAAGAGGTCCTGCGGGTAGCGCAGGTGGTCCATGAGCGGCTTGGCGATCTCGCTCTTGGGCTTCACCGTGCCCGGGAACGCCTTCATCCAGGTCTTCAGGACCGGGTCCTTGGTGTCCCACTGGTACAGGTTGACCGTGCCGTCGTACGCGTCGACGGTGGCCTTCACCGAGTTCCGGATGTAGTTGACCTGGTTCTCCTGCGCCACCACCGCGCGCTGGCTGTTGGTCAGCGAGTCCGCGGTCGTGACGCCCAGCGTGGTGCGCGAGGCGTACGGGTAGCCGTTGGTGGTCGTGTACGCGTCGACGATCCAGACGACCTTCTTGTCGATCACGGCCGGGTACGGCGCGCCGTCGATGGTCAGCCACGGCGCGACGGCCTCGACGCGCTCCTTGGGCGTGCGGTTGTACAGGATCCGCGAACCCTCGCCGATGGCGCCCGAGTACAGGATCTGCGGCTCGCTGAAGGCGAGCGCGTACGCGGCCCGGTTGACCGGGTTGTCCAGGTTGACGCCGGAGTTGCCCTGGTAGCTCGTCTCCTTCTCGCCGTTGTCGTCGGAGTAGTCGAGCTCCTTCTGCGGACCGCCGACGATCGAGTACTGCTTCGTCTGCTCGCCGTAGTAGATGCGCTGCTGGAAGTCCGTGCTGAACATGCCCTTGGACGGCAGGTCGGACTGGGTGAAGTCCGGGGCGCCCTGGTCACCGACCGTGGTGCCCTTGGCCGCGACCACGCCGTAGCCGTGGGTGTACTTGAAGTGGTCGTTGATCCAGTTGTTCTTCGGGATGCCGCCGATGTTCAGCTCGCGCAGCCCGATGACCGTGTCCTGGCCGGTGTAGCGGTCCACGGCGAGCGTGGACGGGAACCCGTAGTAGCCCTTGACCTGCTGGAGCTGCTGGAAGGCCGGGGAGACGATGTTCGGGTCGAGGAGCCGGACGCTGGCCGTGGTGTCGGCCGCCCGCCGCAGCTTGGCCTTGTCGTCCGTCTGCGGAACGCCCTCGTAGTCCGTGACCTCGGTCCCGGCGATCCCGTACGCGTCGCGCGTCGCCTTGATGTTCTTCTCGACGTACGGCGATTCCTTGGCCTGCTCATTGGGCTGGACCTGGAACTTCTGGACGATCGCCGGGTACAGACCGCCGATCAGGATCGCCGAGAGCACCATCAGGCCGAAGCCGATGACGGGCAGCTGCCAGGTGCGGCGCCACAGCGTCGCGAAGAACAGCACGGCGCAGATCGCGGCGATCGCCACGAGGATCGTCTTGGCCGGCAGGTAGGCGTTGGCATCCACGTACCGCAGGCCGGTCCAGTTGTCGGCGGCCTTGAAGTCGCTGGACTTCACCGCGAGGCCGTACCGGTCGAGCCAGTACGCGATGGCCTTGAAGGTGACGAAGAGGCCGAGCAGCACCGACAGGTGCCCGGTGGCCGCGGCCGTGGCCCGGGCGCCCGGGCTCGTCACGCGCAGTCCCCCGTACAGGTAGTGCACGACGGCGGCGGCGATCACGGACAGGACGACCGCGGCGAAGCCGAAGCCGAGCAGGAAGCGGTACCAGGGCAGGTCGAACGTGTAGAACGACACGTCCATGTGGAACTGGGGGTCCTTCGTGCCGAAGGGCACCCCGTTCACATACATGAGCCAGGTCTTCCACTGGCCCGCCGCCGAGGCTCCGGCGATCATGCCGACGAGCGCGGCGATGCCCAGGAGCAGCCACTTCTTGTACGGCGCGATGCTCATCCGGTAGCGGTCGAGGCTCTGCTGCTCCATCGACATCGCGCTGAGCGGCGGCCGCAGCCGGTACGCCAGCCAGATGTTGAACCCCACGGCACCCGCCATCAGCAGGCCGAAGACGGCGAAGAGGCCGATCTTGGTCCACAGGGTGGTGGTGAAGACGCCGGAGTACTTGACGGAGCGGAACCAGAGCCAGTCCGTCCAGAAACCCGCGAACATGATGAACGCCATGGCCAGGACGGCCAGGACGCCCAAGGTCATCAGAAGAGTGCGGGCACGCCGGGACGGGCGGCCGACTCTCATCCGTGGCCCCGAAGGGCCTCCGCCGCGGTCCGGCATCTGGAAAGCCAAGGTGCGCACCTCTGAAAGTCGCTGGGTCTGGTATTCAACGGGCCCCCGATCGTAGACCCCACTGATGCAACTTACGGAGCCCCTGGTCAGTTCCCGCAATCCGGCGGAAAGGAGGCAGGATGTTGTCCATGTCCAACGTTCCCCCCTCCTCCCCCGGCACTCCGATGGCGGCCAGCCCGCTGACCCGAGCCTGCCTCGAGATCGACGAGTACGCGGCCGGCCTCGGCTGGGACCAGCCCGCCCGGCTGTTCGCCCTCGTCGACACCGCGAAGCTCCGCAAGCAGGAGCCGCGCCTCGCCGGCCAGCTCGGCCTCGACCAGGACGACGCCGGCAAGGCCTCCCTCACCCCGATCGAGCAGGACGAGCTGCCCGCCGGCACCGCCCTCGACAAGTTCCTGGGCACCGTCGCCTGGCCCGACGCCGTCGTCGGCTGCGCGCTGACGGTGGAGCGGCTGATGCTGCCGCCGTCGGCGGAGGCCTCCGTACCGGAGGGGCTCAGCGACAAGCAGCTCGCGAAGTGGGTCGCCGGGCACCCGGAGCGGCAGGAGGTACGGCTGACCGTGGCCGTCCTGCGCGACGGGTCGCGCGAGTCGGCCGTCCGGCTGCGCGAGAAGGACTCCTCGACCGAGGTCCTCACCGGCGGCGGCCTGGTGCCCGGGCTGGCGGAGGCGCTGGCCGCGACCTTCTCTTAGCGCTTGCTGGGGGACCCTCGGGGGGCCGGTCAGGACGTGCCGCAGCGCGGCAGCCCGGCCGTGTCCCCCTTGCCGATCTTCTCCAGCGCCTTGGTGGCGTCGTCGATGGTGGAGACCTTCACCAGGGTGAGGCCGTCCGGCACGTGCGAGGCGGCGGAGGCGCAGTTGTCGGCCGGGGTCAGGAAGTACTCGGCTCCGGCCTGGCGGGCGCCAATGGTCTTCATCTGGATGCCGCCGATGGGGCCGACCTTGCCCGAGTCGTCGATGGTGCCGGTGCCCGCGATGAACTTCCCGCCGGTCAGGTCCTCCGGGGTGAGCTTGTCGACGATGCCGAGGGCGAACATCAGGCCGGCGCTGGGGCCGCCGACGTCCGCGAGCTTGATGTCGATCGTGAACGGGAAGGTGTGGTCGGTGCCGGCCCGGATGCCGACGATGGCGTGACCGTCGCCCTCCGCCTTGCCCGCGTTGATCGTGACCTTGGACGTCTCGGTCGGCTCGACGCCCGTCTTCTCGGCCGCGGCCGCCGCGGGCTCGGGCACGATCGTGAACTCGACCGGCTCGCCCGGCTTGTGCCGGGTGACCAGCTTGGCGACGTCGCCGGGCTCCTTCACCGGGGTGCCGTCCACGGCGCGGATCAGGTCACCGGCGTGCAGCCGCCCCTCGGCGGGGCTGGCCTTGACGACGGAGGAGACGACGACGCGGGCGGTGACCGGGATGCCGAGCTGCTTGAGGGCCGCCACCTTGGCGCTCTCCTGCGACTGGCTGAACTCCTCGGCGTTCTCCTGCGTGGATTCCTTCTCGGTCTTGCCGTTCGGGTACAGGTTCTCGTGCGGCACGACGATGTTGTCGTCGGCCAGCCAGCCGTACACCGCTTCCACCAGGTTCATGGGGTAGTCCGCGCCCGTGACGCGGACCGTCGTCATGTTGAGGTGCCCGCTGGTGGGGTAGGACTTGCGCCCCGAGATGCTGAGGACGGGCTCGCCGCGCGAGTCCCCGAGTGTGTTCACGGTCGGACCCGGGCTCATCTCGGAGTACGGGACCTTGATGAATACCCCTGCGCAGAGCAGCGCGAACAGCATGAGGGTGGAAGCGAGCATCGTCGCAGTGCGGCGTGGCATGGATCGACAGTACGGGACTGCCCTGACGGGCGGCCCCCGGGGCCGGTCCGTACGGGCGCCGCCGCCCGGACTCTCAGAGGATTCTCACCGGCGTGCTCCCGGGACGCTCAGACGGCGTCAGAACCGGAGTGCGCCTTGGCCCTCGCCTCGGACCGATCTGCCTTGTCCATGACCTCACGGAATCGTGCGTAACCCGCGAGTTCGGATATGTCACCTTGTGTGCGGTCGCGTGCCGCCCAGCTGCCCCATATCGCCGCTCCTATCGCCGCGACGAGCGGAATCAGCAACCACGCCAGAGACGCCATCGGCGTGCCTCCCTACCCCGAAAAGTACGTGTCGTTGGTGGCTTCAACGCTCATGCCCGGAGGGGGGTTACGCAAATCGGGGGCGTGTTGCGCGGCCGGACGGGTGCGACGGTACCCCCATTGCGGGGGCAACGGCGCACGCGGGGGTTCGCGGGGCCAGGCCCTGTCCTGGCCGCGGCTCAGCAGGCCCCGACCCACTCCTCGGTGCCGTCGGAGAACATCTGGTGCTTCCAGATCGGCACCTCGTGCTTGAGGTCGTCGATCAGCATCCGGCAGGCCTCGAAGGCCTCGCCGCGGTGCGGGCAGGAGACCGCGACGACGACGGCCAGATCACCGACGGCCAGATCACCGACGCGGTGCACGGCGGCCAGGGCGCGGACCGGGTACTTCGCCACGACGCGCTCGGCGACGCGGCGCATCTCCGCCTCGGCGCTGGGGTGGCAGGAGTAGCCGAGCGAATCGACGTCCGCCCCGCTGTCGTGGTTGCGCACCGTGCCGACGAAGAGCGTCGTACCGCCCGTCGCGTCGTCGCCGACGGCCTGGAAGACCTCGTCGAGCGAGAGCGGTGTCTCACGGATGTCGAGCAGCCGGATGGGGTCCTGAGCGGCCTGCTCGCCGGGGTGGTCGAAGTGCGGTGCCATACGGTCCATCGTGCCCTAGCCGCAGACCCGGCGGAATAGCAGTTTCGCCCGTGCCGCGCCTGCCTGCTTGGGAGCCTCCTACAGTCGGCCAGATCCAGCCCCGCCGGCGATTGAGGCGCGGGGGCCCGGGGGCAGCGCCCCCGGCGACGGCGCCGCATGGGGGCGGCGGGCCGACCCCGCCGGGGTCAGATCCCCCGGCTGGCTCAGATCCCCCGGCGCCTGCGGGCCGCCCGGACCACCGCGGCGGCGCCCAGCAGCGCGACCGTCGCGCCCGCCGCGCCCGCGGCGGTGGCGTCCTTGCGGCCCAGGCGGCGGCCGGCGACCGTGTGGCGGCCCGCGACCTCCCGGAGGAGTTCCGCCAGGACCTCCTCGTTCGTCCAGCGGGGCCGCCAGCCGGCCGCGTGCAGCCCGCTCACGCTGACCACCCACGGGTGCATCGTGTACGCGAGGTCCCCGGCCGGGGACGGGGTCAGGCCGATCCGGTGCAGCCGGGCCGCGGCGCCCAGGGCGACCGCCGACGGGAGCTCCATGCGGCGGATGCCGCTCAGCTCCTCGACCTCCTCCTGCTCCAGCCAGCCCTCGCAGCCCACCGCCAGCTCGCCCTCGACCTTCTCCAGGGCCGCGTACTCCAGCGCGCTGACCAGGTCCTCCACGTGGCAGAACTGCCAGGTGGGCCGGGACCCGGCCACCACGAGCAGGCGCGGGGACTCGAAGTACCGGGTCAGCGCCGTGTCCGTACCGCCGACCAGGACCGCCGGGCGGATCACCGTGACGTTCAGGCCCGGGTGCGCCCGCGGCGCCCGGCGCCCCAGCCGCTCGATCTCCAGGAGGTCGGCCAGCCCGGTCGCCTCGGCGGTCGCGCGGAGCTCGGAGTCCTCCGACAGCGGGATGTCGTTGTCCGGCAGCGCCCCGTAGACCATCGCCGAGGTGCACAGCACGACCCGGTGCACCCCCGCCGCCGCGGCGGCGGTCAGCACCGTCTGGGTCCCGCGCACGTTGTACGCCGTACGGGCCGCCGGGTCCGTCTCCAGGTCGAGGTCCAGCGCGAGGTGCACCACCACGTCCGCGCCGCGCAGCTTCTCGGCGATCGCGGGGTCCCGTACGTCCAGGACGTGCCACTGCGCCTCGGCGCAGTCGCCGCGCCGCTCGTCGATCGCGACGACCGCCTTGACCTCGTCGGAGGCGGCCAGTCGGCTCACCAGGGCGGCACCGACCCCGGCCGCGGCGCCGGTGACGGCGATCACGGGGCCGCGTCGGAGGGGGCCCGCCGAGTTTCGCGGCTGGCGAACACCCTGGGTGCTGTCACCCTGCTCAGGACGGGTTTCGGCGTCGTGCGGCGCGTGGCCGCGCTCATCCGAAAGGTGCGGATCTGGGGAACTCACCGGGCGTCTCCAGCGGTTGTCTTCAGTAGGGACGCGCCATGACGCGTACCTACCAGGTGATGTCCATCCTGCCGCAGCCGATGACCCGGCGGAGCACCGAGCCCCGAAGCGGGTGTGGTGTCTACGCTGGGTGGTGTTGTCGGACCATTGCCCGTCGGCACCCGCCGGCGGCCCTACGAGCCGAGGAAACCCGTGAGCGACACCCCATTCGGATTCGGCCTTCCGCCGGAGGAGCCGGAGAACGGCGACGAAGGCAAGAAGAAGGGCAACCAGGGCGGCCAGAGCGGCCCGAATCCGTTCGGGTTCCCGGGTATGGGCCTGCCCGGAGGCGCCGGCGGACCCGGGGGCCCCGGGGGCGCGGAGAATCCGTTCGCCGCGATGTTCGGCTCGATGAACCCGAGCGACCTCGGAGCGGCCTTCCAGCAGCTCGGCCAGATGCTCAGCTACGAGGGCGGTCCCGTGAACTGGGACATGGCCAAGGACATCGCCCGCAAGACCGTCGCCCAGGGCACGCCGGACGGCGTGAAGGACGCGAGCGTCGTCGGCGCCGAGAAGTCCGCGATCGAGGAGGCCGTGCGCCTCGCCGACCACTGGCTGGACGACGTGACCTCGCTGCCCTCCGGCGCCACGACCGCCGTGGCCTGGAGCCGCGCCGAGTGGGTCGAGGCGACCCTGCCGGTGTGGAAGGAGCTCGTCGACCCGGTCGCCGAGCGCGTCGGCGCGGCCATGGGCGGCGTCCTGCCGGAGGAGATGCAGGCCATGGCGGGCCCGCTGCTCGGCATGATGCGCTCCATGGGCGGGGCCATGTTCGGCCAGCAGATCGGCCAGGCCGTGGGCGTGCTCGCGGGCGAGGTCGTCGGTTCGACGGACATCGGGCTGCCGCTGGGCCCTGCCGGCAAGGCGGCGCTGCTGCCGCTGAACATCGAGAGATTCGGCAAGGACCTCGGCGTTCCCGCCGAGGAGGTGCGGCTGTACCTGGCGCTGCGCGAGGCGGCGCACGCCCGGCTCTTCGCGCACGTGCCGTGGCTGCGCTCGCACCTGTTCGGCACGGTCGAGGGCTACGCCCGCGGCATCAAGGTGGACACCTCGAAGCTGGAGGACGTGGTCGGCCAGCTCGACCCGTCGAACCCGGAGCAGCTTCAGGAAGCGCTGGCGGGCGGCATGTTCCAGCCGCAGGACACCCCGGAGCAGAAGGCCGCCCTGGCCCGCCTGGAGACGGCGCTCGCGCTGGTCGAGGGCTGGGTGGACGCGGTCGTGCACGAGGCGGCCAAGCCCCGGCTGACCTCGGCGGACGCCATGCGCGAGACCATGCGCCGGCGGCGCGCCTCGGGCGGCCCGGCCGAGCAGACCTTCGCCACGCTGATCGGGTTGGAGCTGCGGCCGCGCCGGCTGCGCGACGCCTCGCGGCTGTGGGCCTCCCTCACCGACGCGCGCGGTATGGACGGCCGGGACGGGCTGTGGGAGCACCCGGACATGCTGCCGACGGCCTCCGACCTGGACGACCCGGACGGTTTCGTGCACCGCGAGCAGCTGGACTTCTCGGAGATCGACAAGATGCTCGGCGAGGCGGCCGAGAAGCGCGACGAGGACGACGAGGACGGCGACGACAAGAAGTGAGCCTGCACGAAGACGCGGTCCTCGTCCTGAGGCGTTACGAGGGCCAGCCCGAGCTGCGTGACGTCTATCTGGACCACCTGGCCGCACATCCGGGCGGGGTCTACAAGCCCTGCGGGGCCGGGCACGTCACGGCCAGTGCGCTGGTGATCGACCCCGCGCGGGGGCGCGTACTGCTGACCCTGCACAAGAAGCTGGGCATGTGGCTTCAGATGGGCGGCCACTGCGAGCCCGGCGACGACACGCTCGTCGAAGCCGCGCTGCGCGAGGCCCGCGAGGAGTCGGGCATCGCGTCCGGGCTGAGCCTGCTGCCCGGCGGCCCGCTGCGCCTGGACCGCCATCCGATCCCGGCGCCGTGCAACTGGCACCTGGACGTGCAGTACGCGGCGCTGGCTCCGGCCGACGCGGTGGCGGAGATCAGCGAGGAGTCCCTGGACCTGCGCTGGTTCCCGTACGAGGAGGTGGCGGCGGTGGCCGACACCTCGGTCGTACGGCTGATGGAGGCCGCCCGGGCGCGGCTGTGAGCCCCGTACGGCGAAGGGGCGGTCCCTCGCGGGGCCGCCCCTTCGCCGTACCTCGAACGGTCAGTTCCAGGCGTTGTTCTGGTTCTGCGCGTGGGATCCGTGCTGGCCCATGCCGAACTGCGCGGCGACGCCCTGCCCGAGCTGGGCGTTCTGCGGCGGCAGCACCTCGCTGGGCTGCACCAGCGCGAATCCGGTGCCGAGGAAGCTGAGCTCCCAGCCCTCGCCGGTGTTGCCGCGCCGCCGCCAGACGCCCGTGGAGTGCGTCTGGGCCTGCATCTGCACCCGCAGCGAGGTGGACCAGGCGACGATCGCGTCCGCGTCGGCGTTGACGTACTTGTCGGGCGTGACCTGCATCATCAGGGGCTGCCCGGAGGTCATCAGCGCGACCTTGCCGCGGCCCGAGATGTTGAGCTGGTACTTGCCGGACCCGGAGATTCCGTACTGGCTGTCCACCGCGATGACCTCGGTGTGCAGGGTGGAGTCCAGGGCCAGGACGTAGCTGCTGTCGACCGTGAGGCCGTCGTGGTCCACGTCCACGACGTGCACGTACTGGGCGAGGTTGGCCAGGTAGACCGTGCCCTGCCCGGAGCAGCGCATCAGGTCGAGGCCCTCTCCGGTGCGGCGGCGGGCGCCGCGCTGGCTGGCGGTCTGGTACTCGCCGTCGAAGTCGATGAGGCCCTGGTAGGCGACCATCGCGCCCTTGCGGGCGAGGACGTCGTCGGAGCCGGTCAGCGAGACCCGCAGGAGCTGCGGGTTCTGGACCGTGTACCGGTCCTGGGACTGCGCCTCGGCGTGGGCGAAAAGTGCGCTCTGCATGATGTGTCCGCTCCCCCTCAGCCCCGGGCCCGGAGCCGGTCGGTGCTGTCCTCGCTGGGCTGTACGACGACGATGCCCTGGCCTGAGAAGGCCATCTGGTAGGCCTCCCCGCTGCCCCGGCCGATCATCGACGAGGCCTTGAAGCTGCGCTTCCCCTTGACCTTCAGGTTCGGCGACCAGGCGACGAGCGCGTCCGGGTCCACGTACGTCTCGTCCTCGCCGCGGCCGCAGTCGACCACGATCGGGGTGCCGCGGGAGGTGATCGCGACCCAGCCGGTGCCGGCGACCTGCACGTTGAACAGGCCCTGGCCGGCGAACTTGGCCATGCCCTTGACCCGCTCGACGCCCCACTGGAGGTGGGCGTCGAAAGCGAGCAGGTTGGTGCCGTTGACGGAGAGGGAGTCGTTGTTGAGGTTGATGACGACCACGTCCGCGCCGTAGTCGGCGAGGTAGAGCAGGCCGTCTCCGGTGCACTTCATCAGCGGGGCGCCTTCGCCGGTCAGCCACTGCGAGGCCATCTGGCGCACGGCCGGCGGGTTGGGCTCGTACTGCACGAAGCCCTCGTAGGCGACCATCGAGCCGGTGCGGGCGAAGAGGTCCTGGCCGCTCTGCATGGCGACCTTGAGCATGGCCCGGCCGTGGTTCTCCATGCGGGCCGTGACGGGGGTCGGGGCGTAGCCCGCGAGCTGCTGGTTCATTGCGTTCATGACGGGCTCCCTCAGACCTCGTACGGCTGGACGACGATGAAGTTGCCGGGTGCGCCGCGGAACTGGAGGTTCACGGTCTCCCCGCTGTGGCCGGGGTAAGCGTTGCGCCGCAGCCGGACCTGGCTGGAGACGATGACCTGTGAGGCCGAGGACCAGGCGACGATGGCGTTGCTGTCCGCGAAGGTGGTCGGGGTGACGGGCAGGACGACGGGGACGCCGTGCGTCTTGACGATCACCGTGCCGGAGCCCTGGAACTGCATGGTGAACAGGGCGCCGCCGGGGATGCCGTGGCCCTCGATCCGGCGGACCTCGTGCTGGAGCGACTCGTCGAAGGCGAGCACGTTCTCGGCGGAGACGCAGATTCCGTCGCCCTGGAGCTCGATGGCGTGCAGGTGGGCGCCGTTCTCCGCGAGGAAGACCTGGCCGCGGCCGGTGCAGCGCATCAGCTGCATCTCCTGGCCGGTGGCGTTGCCGACGATGCGGCCGGCGAAGCCCGCGCCCTTGTAGCTGAAGTCGACCTTGCCCTGGTAGAGGACCATGCTGCCCTGGCGGGCGAGGACGGCCTGGCCGCCCATCGCCAGGTCCACCCGCATCAGCTGCTGGTTCTGCGGGGTCCAGCGGGTGCCGGTGGGGGCTTCCTTGTACGGCTGGAGCGCGGCGGCGAGGCCGGCTCCGGCGGCGGCCTGGGCGGGCATCTGCCCGTACGCGGGCTGCTGGCCGTAGCCGGGGGGCTGGCCCGGTACCTGGCCGTAGGCCGGCTGCTGCCCGTAGCCGGGCGGCTGGCCGGGGACCTGGCCGGGGGCCTGCCCGGGGACCTGGCCGTACGAGGGCTGCTGCGGCGGCTGGCCGTACGAGGGCGGGCCGGGCTGCTGCGGCGCCTGGGGCGGCTGGCCGTACGGCGCGGGGGCCGGCGGGGCCAGCGGTGCGGCCATGGTGGGGGCCGCGTGGACCGGCTGCTGCGGGGCCGGGGGCTGGGCCGGCGCGCCGAAGGCCGGCGCGGGTGCCGGGGGCTGCGGGGCCAGCGGGGCCTGCGGGGCGGGAGCCTGGGCCGGTGCGCCGAAGGCGGGCGCGGGCGCGGGGGCGGCGGCCTGTGGCGGCGGGGCGAACCCGGGCGCCGCGGCGGCGGCCTGGGCCGGAGCCTGCTGTTCCGCCTCCTCGGCGACCTCGCCGCCGAAGTTCTTCAGGAGCGCGGCGAGCCCGCCGTCGAAGCCCTGGCCGACGGCGGCGAAGCGCCACACGTCCTTGAGGTAGAAGTCGCCGATCATCAGCGCGCGCTCGGTGCTGAACTCCGAGCCCGTGAAGGCGTAGCGGACGACTTCCTCGCCGCCGGCCACGATCCGGATGTAGCCCGGGCCGATCTGCGACATTTGTCCGGCGCCGTCGATGCTGGCGGTGAAGGACAGTTTGTGGATGCCCGCCGGAATCCGGTCGAGCGTCACCCGGAAGGATTCGCTGTCACCGGACTGGGCGCCGAGCTGCTGAATGGACTCTTCCGGAGACTTCGGCTGGTTGAAGAAGACGAAGTAACGGTCGTCCGAGAGCTGCTCATTCGCATCGAGCCCGAAGCAGCTGATATCGAAGGCGAGTCCGGGCCCTGCGATCGACACGCCCACGTACAGATCGGTGCCTGCCGTCAGATCGCTGATCTTGGCCTTGTGACCTCGTTGGAATTCCCTGGCCATACGTAACGACCGTCCCCCATCCCGACAGTGAATGCGTGCCGCCCAGGCTAACGGCTACTGCCGACATCCGGCCAAGTCGGTACCGACCCGGTACACATCACGTTGCGTTACACGGGTCATTCGTCCCGGGCGGCGGGCACCTTCGGAAGGCGCTCGGCGGCGACCACTCCCTCCAGGTAGCCGCGGGCCCGCTCGGTGCGCGGGTAGGTCTCCAGCAGCTCCCAGAAGCGGGGTCCGTGGCCGGGCACCAGGAGGTGGGCCAACTCGTGCAGCAGCACGTAGTCGACGACGTACTCCGGCATGCCCTGGAGGCGGTGCGAGAGCCGGATACTGCCCTCCGCGGGGGTGCAGGAGCCCCAGCGGGTGTTCTGGTTGGTGACCCAGCGCACCGAGCGGGGGCGGGCGCGGCCGCTGAAGTACTGCTCCGACAAACGCTCGGCCCGCTCGGTGAGTTCCGCGTCGCCGAGGGTGCGCTTGCTTTCCTGGGCCGCCAGTTTGTCGAGCATGACCCCCACCCAGCGCCGCTCCTCCGCCTCGGACATCCGGGCAGGGATCAGGACGACCGTCCGGTCACCCTCACGGTAGGCGGATACGGTCCTGCGGCGGCGCGCGCTCCGGCGGACTTCGACGGCGCGCTGCGATGGATCGGCGGACACGCCACGAAGGTACCCGGTCGCCGCCGTGGAAGTCCCGCCCGTCCGGGCTTCGAGCATGATCGATTCACCGGGCGTGCGAGAGGCGCGCGAGAGACACACCTTTTCTCCATCTCATATGCCTAATACCCCTTGCCTGTGGACAATTTCCCGCACGGAATCCGGCCGGCGGGCACTCTGCGAGGAGAGACAAGAGGAGAGCCAAGAAGGACAGCAAGGGGAGCGGCCGTCAGCGGCGCTCTTACGCACGCGTACAAGTACGAGGGGGAAGAGCGATGTATCCGAAAGTGAAGCCGGCGCTCGCCCGGGCCTGGCGGGATCTGCAGACGGTGCAATTCGGGGTGACTCCCGCCCACGCGGTGGTACTCGGTCCGGTGGACACGGCGACGGGCTCGCTGATCGACCGGATCGACGGCACGCGGGGCATGGAGCTGCTGCGGGCCGAGGCCGCGGGGATGGGCCTGCCGGAGGGTCAGGTGGACGAACTGGTCCGGCGGCTGGCGGGAGCCGGGCTGCTCGACGACGCCACGGCGGGCGGCCCGCATGCCCAGGCCCTGCGGCGCCGGCCGGAGACGCTGGAGCGGCTGGGGCCCGACCTGGCCTCACTGTCCCTGGTACACCGGGAGCCCGGCGGGGACTTACGGGGGATCGCGGCCCGCCGGGCCATACGGGTGCAGGTGCGCGGAAGCGGCCGCGTGGGCGGGGTGATCGCCGCCGTCCTGGCGGGGGCCGGGATCGGCCGGGTCGAAGTGCTGGACGGCGGCCGGGTGGAGACGGCGGATGTGGCGCCGGGCGGGCCGGGAGCCGGCAGCGTCGGCCGCCTGCGGGCCGAGGCGGCGCGGACGCTGGTGCGGGAGTCCGCCCCGGGGCGGGCGCCGCGGACCCGGGGGCACCTTCGCGGGGATCCCCCCGCAAGGAGCCCGGGAGAGGCGGCCGGGGAAGATCGCGGGGGCCCGGAGCCGGGGCTGGCCCTGGTGGTGGTCGCACCCCGGGACGGGCTCCAGGCCTGGGCCCCGGACCCGGGCATCGCGGCCGACTGGATCGCCACGGGGACCCCGCACCTGTACGCGGGGGTGCTGGAGGGAACCGGGCTGGTGGGCCCCCTGGTCCTCCCGGGCGCCACGGCCTGCGCGGGGTGCATGGAGCGCGACCGGGTCGACCGGGACCCCGCGTGGCCGCGGATGCTGGTCCAGTGGCGCTCGGCCCACCGCCGCCGCACCGCCGCGGCCTGCGATCTCGGGCTGTCCACCGCGGTGGCCGGCCTGGCCGCGGCCCACGCCCTGTCCTTCCTCGACGGGGAACTCCCCGCCTCGACCGCCACCCGCTGGGAGGCCGCCCTCCCGGGACTCCACTGGCACCCCTCGCCGGTCCACCCCCACCCGGCCTGCCCCTGCGCCGCGGCCCCGTCGCCGGAGCCGACCTCGGAGCCGCCGTCGGAGCCGGCGCCAACGCCGCCGCCGGAGCCGGCGCAGACGGGATCGGCCTCGGGCGCCGGGAGGGCGCCATGACAGGATGCGTTGTGACTGAAGGCCTGGGGTCACCCGTGAACTGCCGCTCGCGGCAAAGCTGTCTGGGAACTGGAGGGGCGTTGTGTCTGATCTTCCCCGGAAAGCGGTCACCCGCACGGTCAAGCTGGCCGCGCTTCCGCTCGGTATCGCAGGGCGGGCCACCTGGGGCCTCGGCAAGCGCATCGGGGGCAAGTCGGCGGAGATCGTGGCGCGCGAGCTCCAGCAGCGCACGGCCGAGCAGTTGTTCCGCACCCTCGGGGAACTCAAGGGCGGTGCCATGAAGTTCGGGCAGGCCCTGTCGGTCTTCGAATCGGCGCTGCCCGAGGAGGTCGCCGGGCCCTACCGGGCGGCGTTGACGAAGCTTCAGGAAGCGGCTCCGCCGCTTCCGGCGGCGACGGTGCGCCAGATACTGGCCGAGCGGCTCGGCGAGGACTGGCGGGACCTGTTCGAGGAGTTCGAGGACAAGCCGGCCGCGGCCGCCTCGATCGGGCAGGTGCACCGGGCGGTGTGGCACGACGGCCGGCAGGTGGCAGTCAAGATCCAGTACCCGGGCGCCGGGGAGGCGCTGCTGTCCGACCTCAAGCAGCTGGGCCGGTTCGCGGGGCTGCTGGGGCCGCTGGTCCCAGGCATGGACATCAAGCCCCTGATCACGGAGCTGCGCGACCGGGTCTCGGAGGAGCTGGACTACGAGCTGGAGGCCGAGGCGCAGCGGAGCCACGCGGACGCCTTCGTGGGCGACGAAGACGTGGTCGTGCCCGATGTCGTGTACCAGGGCGAGCAGGTGCTGGTGAGCGAGTGGATGGAGGGGACTCCGCTGTCGGAGGTGATAGCCGACGGCACGCAGGAGGAGCGCGACCGCGCCGGGCAGCTGCTGGCCCGCTTCCTCTTCTCCGGACCCGCGCGCACCGGGCTGCTGCACGCCGATCCCCACCCGGGCAACTTCCGGCTGATAGCCGGCGCCGACGGCCGGATGCGGCTGGGCGTGCTGGACTTCGGCACGGTCGACCGGCTGCCGGGCGGCTGGCCCAAGCCCATCGGCAGATCGCTGCGGTTGACGCTGGACGGGGACGCCGAGGGGGTCTACGGGCACCTGTGCGCGGAGGGGTTCGTGAAGGAGAGCATCGAACTGGACCCCGATGCGGTGCTGGACTACCTGAGGCCGATCATCGAACCCGCCGAGGCGGCGGATTTCACCTTCACCAGGCCGTGGCTGCGCGGCCAGGCGGCGCGGATCGGCGATCCCCGCTCCCCCGCACACCAGTTGGGCCGGCAGATCAACCTTCCGCCCTCGTACCTGCTGATCCACCGGGTGACGCTGAGCACCATCGGCGTGCTGTGCCAGCTCGGCGCGACCGTGCGGCTGCGGGACGAGCTGGAGACGTGGCTGCCGGGGTTCCTGCCGGAGGAGTGAGCGGGCGGCGGGCCGGTCACCACCAGGCGGAGTCGAGCCGGCCCTCGATCGCCCGGAGGTTGGCGCGCGCGCAGTCGACGCAGAAGTACTGTCTGGCCCCGTTCTCCACCGAGCAGGTCCAGGTGGGCGGGGCGCCGTCGGGGGACTGTGTGCCGCAGCGCGCGCAGACGACGGGCTGGGCCTGATTTTCCGACGGGGTGGGGCGGGGAGTCGGCTGGTCCACCTACAGACGATATCCCCGCGAGGGCCGGCACGCCCTCCGCAACGCACCGGGGGGACCGGTCCGTTCGGACCGGTCCCCCCGGGTGAGCCACTACGGGCTCTCAGTACATGACGGCCATGGCCAGCGCACGCCGGGCGCGCAGGGAGACGCGCTCGGCTCGCCGCTGCATGCGGCGGGCGGCGACCAGGCGCAGGGCGTGACGCTCCGCGTCGGCCTCACGCATGCGGTCGTCCATATGGGCACGAGCCATGGCTTCTGGGATGAGTTGCATTTCGCGGGTCCTGTTCTGACGCGAGGTGATCGCGCCGGCTGTGATGAAGTCTGCGGTGGCGGAGCCGTGCGGCTGCTCGCTCGTGGTGGCGTGGGGGGTCATGAGGGCCTGCTTCAACGGGTCGTGCGTGAGGGGGCGGTCGATGGTTCCGATGGCGTTCATGCCGCGACCGGGTTCTTGCGCGGACGGCCACGCGGACGCTTGCGGGCGACGACGACACCCTGGACGAAGAGCTCGCCACCCCAGACGCCCCAGGGCTCGCGGCGCTCGATCGCCCCTGCGAGGCAGGCCTCGACCAGCGGGCAGGTGCGGCAGAGCGACTTGGCGTACTCGACGTCGGCCGGGGACTCGGCGAAGAAGACCTCGGGGTCGAAGGTGCGGCAGGGAACGGGGACGCCGAGGTTCTCGATGGCGTCGTCGAGCGCGGTCAGCGCGGTGAGCGGAGTCAAGGTGGAGTCCTCCGGGACTGCGGGCGGGGAGAGAGTCTGGGTCTGCGGTACGGACGGGGCGTGCGCTTCGAGTTGCACGGTGTTTTCTTCCTCGTCTTTGTCGTCTAGTCGTTCCGGCCGGGGTCGGCCGGGGTCGGCTGTCCCGAGGCCCCTTCGTGCGTCCGTCCCCGTTCGGGGACAAACAGAAGGGCCGCGGATCCCGGGTGGGGTTCCGCGGCCCTGAAGGCGCCGGCCTGATCTTGAGATCAGACTGGATCACTCCAGGGTTCGAGCCCACGGAAGGCCCACATCAGGTGGTGGTGCTGCTGCTTCGTCGTCTGCTTCGTCTTAGATCCGGCACTGGCGGCACCGGCTGCGGCCGCGAAGCCGTAGGCGCCATGCGCCTGGGCTTCCGCTACTGCCACCGGTGCCTGGGTCGGTCGCTCATTGCGCTCGCTCGCCAGCAGCGCGGAGGGCGCGGCCAGGAAGGCAGGGCTGTCGGCGGAAATCGCGGACAGACCGGTACCGAGGAGCGAGGGCAGGAGAGCGGAGGAGCCAAGCGGGCAGGAGGCGGCAACCGAGCGATCGGTCATTTTGGTGAAGGTCATGTAGCTGGTCACTGGTCTCGCCTCCTCTCGGCGTCTCGGGGACTCGGCCCCGGGGGGGCCTGTCCCATACGTATTCGGATAAGTACAGCACGGAGCAGGGGCTTCGGAGAAGCCCACCGTTTCCGTTGCTAAGAACCTATGGGGATTCGCTGGGCATGCGCAAACTATTTTTCCGACGAGTTTCTACGCGTCGTCAGCTTCCGCGCCCCCAGGCTCCTCACCTGCGCAGATGGTCAGGACGTCGGCTCCATACCGCTCAAGCTTGCGACCGCCCACCCCCGAGATCATAGACAGCTCGCCCGCCTCGGACGGCGCGGCCTCCGCGATCGCCATCAGGGTCTTGTCCGTGAAGACGCAGTACGCGGGCAGCCCTTGCTCCTTCGACTGGACCGCGCGCCACTCCCGCAGCCGCTCGTAGAGCCCCTCGTCCATGTCGGACGGGCAGTCCTCACAGCGCATCAGCTTCAGCTCGCCGGCCTCGGTCAGGGTCTTGCCGCAGACCCGGCAGAGCACCGGGCCGCGGCGGGCGCGCTTGCGGGCCCCGCGCTCGGCCGCCGCGCCGTCCCGGCCGCCCGGGGCCGCGGAGCCCGGCCGCAGGCCGTTCAGGAAGCGGCTGGGGCGTCGGGAGGCCCGGCCGCCCGGAGCGCGGGAGAGCCCCCAGGAGAGCGTCAGGTGCAGCCGCGCCCGGGTGACACCGACGTAGAGCAGTCGGCGCTCCTCCTCGACCTGCTCGTCGGTCTTGGCGTAGGTGATCGGCACCATGCCGTCAGTGAGGCCGACCAGGAACACGGCGTCCCACTCCAGGCCCTTCGCCGCGTGCAGCGAGGCGAGGGTGACGCCCTGGACGGTCGGCGCGTGCTGGGCGGCCTTGCGCTCCTCCAGCTCGACGGTGAGGTCCGCCAGGGTGGCGCCGGGCCGGGCCCGGGCGAAGTCCTCGGCCAGCCGGACCAGCGCGGCCACGGACTCCCACTGGTCGCGCACGGCGCCGGAACCGGCCGGCGGTTCGGCGGTCCAGCCGGTGGAGCTGAGCACGGCCCGGACCTGGGAGCCGAGCTCCACGACATCGTCGAGCAGCGCGTCGTTCCCGCCGGAGCGGGCGGCTCCGCGCAGGGTGAGGATCGCCTTCTGGATCTCGGCGCGCTCGAAGAACCGCTCGGCTCCGCGCAGCTGGTAGGGAACTCCGGCGTCGGCGAGGGCCTGCTCGTAGACCTCGGACTGGGCGTTGATGCGGTAGAGGACGGCGATCTCGCCGGCCGGGACGCCGGCGGCGATCAGGTCCCGGATCCGGGCGGCGACCCCCTCGGCCTCGGCGGGCTCGTCCGGGTACTCGGCGTAGACCGGGTCGGGGCCGGGCTCGCGCTGGGAGATCAGCTCCAGGCGGTGCTCGGCGGCTCGGCCCTTGGCTTGGTTCAGCAGCCCGTTGGCGAGGTGGACCACCTGCGGGGTGGAGCGGTAGTCGCGGACCAGCTTGACCACGGTGGCCTGGGGGTAGCGGCTGCGGAACGACAGCAGGTGGTCGGGGGTGGCGCCGGTGAAGGAGTAGATCGTCTGGCTGGCGTCGCCGACGACGCAGAGGCTGTCGCGGTCGCCGAGCCACAGCTCCAGCAGGCGCTGCTGGAGCGGGCTGACGTCCTGGTACTCGTCCACCACGAAGTGCTGGTACTGGGCGCGGATCTGCTCGGCGATGTCGTGCCGGTCCTGGAGGATGCCGACGGTGAGGAGCAGCACGTCCTCGAAGTCGATCATGCCGCGGTCGCGCTTGATCTGCTCGTACGTCCCGTAGATCTGGGCGATCTCGGCCATGTCCCGGGGTGCCTCGCGGCCGGCCTTGAGGGCGGCCACCGGATAGTCGGCGGGCACGGTCTGGGTGACCTTGGCCCACTCGATCTCGCCGGTGACGTCCCGCAGCTCACCCCGGTCGAGGCGGATGCGGCAGCGCGAACCGGCCTCCGCGACGAGCTGGATCTTGCGCTCGACGAGCCGGGGCACGTCTCCCCCGACGGCCTTGGGCCAGAAGTACTGGAGCTGGCGCAGGGCGGCGGAGTGGAAGGTCCGGGCCTGGACCCCGCCCGCGCCGAGGGAGCGCAGCCGGCCGCGCATCTCGCCGGCGGCGCGGTTGGTGAAGGTGACGGCCAGCACGCTGGCCGGCATCAGCTGGCCGGACCGGACGCCGTAGGCGATGCGGTGGGTGATCGCTCGGGTCTTGCCGGTACCGGCGCCGGCCAGCACGCACACGGGCCCGCGCAGGGTCGTCGCGACCTCGCGCTGCTCCGGGTCCAGGCCCAGGAGCACCGCGTCGGCCGAGTCGGCGGCGGCGGGGAAAGCTGAGGAGTGCGTTGCTGCTGTCACCCTGCCATGCTGCCAGGTCTGGAGGGACGGCCGAGAAACTTGTCCACAGGCCGCAGGTATCCGTCGTACTTATTCGAAGGCGGGGCCGGGAATGGCGGGGCGGTCCCGTACGTTCGAGTACTCGGACCACCACCGAGGCCCCCACGAAGGAGAGCGCAGCATGCAGGACACGGGCACCGTCACGATGTACAGCACGACCTGGTGCGGCTACTGCAACCGGCTGAAGAAGCAGCTGGACCGGGAAGGCATCGCGTACAACGAGATCAACATCGAGCTCGACCCGGCGTCCGCGGCGTTCGTGGAGAAGGCGAACGGCGGCAACCAGACGGTTCCGACCGTGCTCGTGAAGTCCGTCGGCGGCAGCGAGTCCGTCATGACGAACCCGAGCCTGGCGCAGGTCAAGCAGGCCCTCGCCGTCTGACCGGCCGGTCCGACCCGCACGTCACACGCACAGTGGAAAGGCCCCCGCCGAGGCGGGGGCCTTTCTGCTGACCTGCTGACCCGTGTGACGAGTGTTACTGCTGCGCGGTCGGGCGCGGCAGCGGCTTGCCGTACCACTGCTCGACCAGGCGAGCGGCGATGGAGATTCCGCCCGCCGGGGGCAGCACCTCGCCGGCCTCGATCGCCGCGCGCAGGTCCTCGCGGGAGAACCAGCGCGCCTCCTCGATCTCCTCGCCGTCGACGGTGATCTCCGAGGTGACCGCGCGGGCGGTGAAGCCCAGCATCAGGCTGTACGGGAACGGCCAGGGCTGGCTGGCGACGTACTCGACCTCGCCGACCCGGACACCCGCTTCCTCCCACACCTCGCGGACCACCGACTGCTCGATGGACTCGCCCGGCTCCACGAACCCGGCCAGCGTCGAGAAGCGGCCCTCGGGCCAGTGCACCTGGCGGCCCAGCAGGGCGCGGTCGTGCTCGTCCGTGACCAGCATGATCACTGCCGGGTCGGTCCGCGGGTAGTGCTCGGCGCCACAGCCCGGGCAGCGCCGGATGTGCCCGGCGGCCGCGACAACCGTGCGCTCGCCGCACCGGGAGCAGAACCGGTGCATCCGCTGCCAGTTCTCCAGGGCCACCGCGTGCACCAGCAGCCCGGCGTCGCGCGGCGGGAGCAGCAGCCCGGCCTCCCGCAGGCCGGCCGGGCGGGCCGACTGGTCCATCCGGCCCGGCAGCGAGTCCTTCTGCAGCGCGAAGTACCGTACGCCGTCCTCGTCGGTGCCCAGGAAGTAGCGGTGGGTCTCGGTGACCGGGGCCTCGAAGGCCGGGGTCATCACGATCCCGGTGCCGCCGTCGGGGGTGTCGTCGATCAGGACCTGGCCGCCGGAGACCACGAACACACGGGTCGTCGGGTGGCTCCAGGCGGCGGCGAGCCAGGCCTCGTCGAGGCGGTGGTGCGCGGCACGGTCGATTCCGCTGGGCGCGGTCAGCGAGATCGGGCGCTGGGGCTCGGTATGGGTGCTCACAGGTACTTGCAACTCCCCCGGTGGTGGGACAAGGCAGGCGTACGGACGTGGGTGCGCGGGCGGTGGGGCGGGCGGCGCGCGCCGTTCAGGGGCGCGGCCAGTGGGCGGCCAGGTCGCCCCAGAGGTAGGCGGCCGTCTCGACGCCCTTGAGGAGCAGGTCCAGCTCGACCTTCTCGTTCGGCGCGTGCCAGCCGTCGGAGGGTACGGAGATCCCGAGGAAGAGCACGGGTGCGTCCAGGACGTCCTGGAGGTCCGCCGCGGGTCCCGAGCCGCCCTCGCGGGTGAACCGGACCTTCTGGCCGAAGGCGCGGCCCATGGCCCGGACGACGGACTGCAGCGCCGGATGGTCCAGCGGGGTCAGGCAGGGCCGGGTGGGGGCGCCGAAGATGATGGAGTGCCGGATTCCGGCTGGGATCCGGGCCGCGACCCAGTCCCGGACGGCGGCCTCGACCTCGTAGGGGTCCTGCCCGGAGACCAGGCGGAACGAGAGCTTCAGGTGTGCGGAGGCGGGCACGATGGTCTTGCCGCCGGGGCCCTGGTAGCCGCCGCCGATGCCGTTGACCTCGGCGGTCGGCCGGGCCCAGACACGCTCCAGGGTGGAGTAGCCCCGCTCGCCGGACGCGGCGTGGGACTTGGCCGTACGGAGCCACTCGGACTCGTCGAAGGGCAGCTCGGCGATCAGCTCGCGCTCGGCGTCCGTGAGTTCGGCGACGTTGTCGTAGAAGCCGGGGATCGTGACCCGCTCGTCGGCGTCGTGCAGCGCCGCGACGAGGCGGGCGGCGACGGTGGCCGGGTTGGGCACGGCCCCGCCGAAGGCGCCGGAGTGGATGTCCTGGTCCGGGCCGTGGAGGTCGATCTCGCAGTCGGCGACGCCGCGCATGCCGGTGCAGACGGTGGGGGTGGTCTCGGACCACATGCCGGTGTCGGAGACGATCACGACGTCGGCGGCCAGGCGCCGCGCCTCGCGTTCGACCAGGGCGCGGAAGTGCGGGGAGCCGGACTCCTCCTCGCCCTCGATGAGCATCTTGAGGTGCACGGCGGGGGCCTCGGCGCCGGCCGCGGCGAGGTGGGCCCGGACGCCGAGTGTGTGGAAGAACACCTGGCCCTTGTCGTCGGCGGCGCCCCGGCCGTACATCCGGCCCTCCTTGACGACCGGCTCGAACGGGTCGGTGTGCCAGCCGTCGGTGAGCGCGGCGGGCTGCACGTCGTGGTGCCCGTAGACGAGGACGGTGGGGGCGGCCGGGTCGGCGGCGGGCCACTCGGCGAAGACGGCGGGGGCGCCGTCCGTCTCCCAGACCTCGGCGACCGGGAAGCCGGTCTCCTTGAGCTTCCCCGCGAGCCATTCGGCGCTGCGGCGTACGTCGCCCGCGTGCTCGGGCTGCGCCGAGACGGACGGGATGCGCAGCCAGTCGACGAGGTCGTCGAGGAAGTCCGCGCGGTGGGTGTCGATGTACGTGCGGACGACGCTGTCCGCCGGGAGTTCGCTCATGGCCACGAGCCTAACCGTCCGCCTCATGGTCACCGTCCGTGCCCGAATTGCCTTGGAGGATCCGCTCAAGACGGGCTCTGTCGGGGAGGCCGCGGGGGCGGATCACGCGGCCGCTGCGGACGTGGAGGAAGGCCGCGGTGATCCGGTCGAGGGGGGTACCGGTGGTCTCCGACCAGGCCAGGCGGTAGACGGCGAGCTGGAGGGGATCGGCGTCGGTGGAGCGGCCGGTCTTCCAGTCGACGATCTCGAAGGTCTGGTCGGTGTTCTTGTAGACGGCGTCGATCCGGCCGCGGATCACGCGGCCGGCGAGGGTGAGCTGGACCGGGACCTCCATGCGGTGGGGGGTCCGCTCGGCGTATTCGCTCCGCTCGAAGGCCGCCTTGAGGGAGTCGAGGTCGGCCTCGTCGGCGATCTCCTGGTCGGAGCCGGTGCCGGTGCCGGTGCCCGTGCCTGTGTCGGGGTCGGTTTCGGTGTCGGCGCCGGGCAGGTCGGTGAGGGGGTCGAGGACGTCGAGGAAGGGGAGGGGGAGCTCGTCGAAGCGGGACTCCACCCAGGCGTGGAAGCGCGTGCCCTGGCGCGCCGCGGGTTGGGGCGGCTGGGGCATGGGGCGGGCGAGGTCGCGGGCGAAGGCCTGTTCGTCGGCGGCGAGGCGCATGAGCTGGCTGGCGGAGAGGGCGGACGGGAGCGGGACGTCCCGGACGGCCGCCCGGGCACGGCGGAGCTCGCCCTCCAGGGCGTCGAGGTCGCGGTCCCAGGAAGCGATGGCCCGCGCCTCTTCAGGCGTGAGCCCGCCGCCGGCCCTGCGGGGGGCGGGCAGGGTCAACCCCTCGTCGCCGCCCGGCGCGGACCTGCCCCCGGCCAGGACTCCGCCCCCGCGCGGGCCGGGGGCCCTGCCGGGGGCCCTGCCGGGGCCGTCGGCCGGGGCCGCTGTCGCGAGTACGGACGTGCCGTCGGACGGGGCCCCAGCGGGGGCCGGGCCCGCGGCCCACAGGTCCTCACCCGACCACAGGTCGTCCACGGCCATGGCCGCGCCCTCGCCGTTGCCGGCGCCCTCGCCCTCGCCCTCGCCCTCGCCCTCGGCGGAGCCGGTCCGCGGGGGCTGCTCCGACCACGGGTCGGCGTCGTCGGACCACACCGCGTCGTCGGACCAGTCGGCGTCGTCGTGCGGCGGTTCCGACTCGTACGACGGGTCCTCGCAGTCCGGAGGCCACAGGTAGGGGTCCTCCGGGGGCGGCGGGGTCGCGAGGTGGGATTCGACCAGGGCCGCCGCGTGGCGGCGCAGGGTCAGGGAGTCCGGGTCCAGGGGCAGGGGCCAGGACTGGTCCGGGGTGGCGTCGGTGGCGAGGGCCGGGTTCACGGCGTCCGCGTCGGGCTCCTCCGCCCAGGCCTCGATCTCACCGCGCCCCGCCTCGCAGTGGGCGCGGAGGGCGTCCAGGAACGGCGAAGGACCTCGACGCTTCTTCTGGGTCGGCCCCCACCAGTGGCCCGACGCCAGCAGCAGCGAGCGCGGGCGGGTGAACGTCACGTAGCCCAGGCGGAGTTCCTCGACCTCCTTGTGGTGCTTCAGATCCGCCTTGAAGGACTTCAGCCCGGCCGAGGTCCACGCCGGGTCCCCCGGCAGGGTGCCCGCGTCCCCGCGCAGCGCGTACGGCAGGACCTTCGCGTACGAGGTCCAGGCCTCCGGGGCCTTCTCCTTCGGGAACGAGCCCGCGCACAGGTCCGGGACCACGACGACGTCCCACTCCAGGCCCTTGGACTTGTGCGCGGTGAGCACCTTCACCGTGTTCTCCCCGCCCGGCAGGGCGTGGTCCAGGCCCTTCTCGTACTGGACGGCCGTACGCAGGAACGCCAGGAAGGCCAGCAGGGTGGCCTCGCCGTCCAGGGAGGCGAAGCCGGCCGCAACGTCCAGGAAGCCGGACAGCGTTTCGCGGCGGCGGGCCGCCAGCGCGTGCGGGGACGCCGACAGCTCCACCTCCAGGCCGGTCGTCGCCAGCACCCGGTGCAGTACGTCCATCAGCGGGTCCGCGAGGGAGCGGCGCAGGTCGCGCAGCTCCTGGGCGAGGTGCGCGAACCGGACCCGGGCCTCGGCGGAGAACGGCAGGTCCTCCACGGCGGCCGACCGGCCCCCGCCCCCCGAGCCGTCCAGGAACGTCTCCAGCGCGTCCGCCAGCGAGACGACCTCCGCCGGGTCCACGCCCTCGACCGCCGCCGCGAGGCGCTCGTCCGGGTCGTCGCCGGACACCGGCGCCCGGCCGACCAGCTGGCGGGCCCGGCGGCCCAGCAGGGCCAGATCGCGGGCGCCGATCCGCCAGCGCGGGCCGATCAGCAGCCGGACGAGCGAGGCGTTGGCTCCCGGGTCCTGGAGGACCTCGCAGACCGCGACGAGGTCGGCGACCTCCGGCAGGTGGAGCAGTCCGGACAGGCCGACCACCTCGACGGGGACGTCCCGGGCCACCAGGACGGCCTGGATCCGCGCGAAGTCCCCGCCGGACCGGCACAGCACCGCGATCTCGCGCGGCTCCGTCCCGGTGCGGACCAGGTGGGCCACCGAGTCGGCGAGCCACTCCAGCTCCTCGGCGTGCGTGGGCAGCAGCGCGCAGCGCACGGAGCCCGCCCGTTCCTCCCCCGGCGCCGGGCGCAGGGCCTCGACGCCCTCGTGCATCGACCGCAGCGGCGCGGCCAGGCCGTTGGCGAGATCCAGCAGGCGGCCGCCGCTGCGCCGGTTCTCGCTGAGCGAGAAGCGGGTGGCCGGGCTGCCGTCCGCGTGCGGGAAGTGCTCGGGGAAGTCGTCCAGGTTGGCCACGGAGGCGCCGCGCCAGCCGTAGATCGCCTGGCAGGGGTCGCCGACGGCGGTCACCGCGTGCCCGGTGCCGCCGCCGAAGAGGCCGGACAGCAGCAGGCGCTGCGCGACGGAGGTGTCCTGGTACTCGTCGAGCAGGACCACCCGGAACTCCTCGCGCAGCAGCGCTCCCACCTCGGGCCGGGTGGTGGCGAGCTGCGCGGAGAGGGCTATCTGGTCGCTGAAGTCGAGCAGGTCGCGGGAGCGTTTGGCGGCGCGGTAGCGCGCGACGAGCTCCACCAGTTCGAGGCGGCCGCGCGCCGCCTCCGGGACCTTGCGCAGATCCTCGTTGGTGAGCTTGGTGCCGGCCAGCACCTCCAGCAGCCCGGTGTCGTACGCGCGCAGGTCCTCCGGTGTGACCAGGTGCTCGGAGAGTTCCCCGTCGAGCGCGAGCAGGTCGCTGACCAGGTCGGGGATCGACTTGGTGAGCGACGGGTACGGACCGGGGGCCTCGCGCAGCACGCGGGCGGCCAGCTGGAAGCGCGTGGCGTCGGCGAGCAGCCGGGCGCTGGGCTCCAGCCCGATGCGCATGCCGTGGTCCTTGAGGAGCTGCCCGGCGAAGGCGTGGTACGTGGAGATCCGCGGCTCGCCGCCGCCCGCCTCGGACTCCGCTCCGGCCCCTGCCCCGGCCCCTCCCGGGAACGGGAACGGGAAGGGGTCCGGGTCCGTGATGCCGGCCCGCGCGAGGGCCTTGCGGACGCGCTCGGCCAGCTCACCGGCGGCCTTGTTGGTGAAGGTCAGGCCGAGGACCTGCTCGGGCGCGACGGCGCCCGTGCCGACCAGCCAGACCACGCGGGCGGCCATGACGGTGGTCTTGCCGGAGCCGGCGCCCGCGACGATCACCTGCGGGGCCGCCGGAGCCGTGACGCAGGCCATCTGTTCGGGTGTGAAAGGGATACCGAGGAGCTCCTTGAGCTGCTCGGGGTCGGTGAGGACGGACGGACGCGCGGACACGTGAAGAGGCTAGCCGCACCCACCGACACTCCCGGCCGGCGTCTCACTCCACGGTCTGGCGGCCCTCCGGGCGGGCACTGCACGAGCTGCGGAAGGAGCAGTGGTCGCAGTGCTTTCCGGCGGCGGGGGCGAACCGCTCGTCCAGGACCCGCCCGGCGGCGGTGGCGAGCAGGTCGCCGACCCATTCGCCGTCCAGCGACTGCTGCGCCTGGATCCTGGGGACCGTGTCGCCGCCGTCGCGCTGGGGCGCGCCCTGGCGCAGCTGGACGAGTTCGGCGCCGCCCGGCTCGGGGCGCAGCCCGTCGAAGACCTCGTCGACGGCGCCTTCGCGGACCGCGAGCTGGTAGACGGCCAGCTGGGGGTGGCGGGCGACCTCGTCCTTCGTCGGCGCGCCCTTGCCCGTCTTGAAGTCGACGACGTACGCGCGCCCCTGCGGGTCCGCCTCGACGCGGTCCATGGAGCCCCGGATGCGGACGGCGTACTCGCCCGCGTCGAGCGTGACGTCGAAGTCGTGCTCGGTGGCCACGGCCTCCCGGCCGCCCCGGTCGGTGGTGTGCCAGCGCAGGAAGCGCTCCAGGGCGGCGCGGGCGTTCTCCTTCTCCTGGCGGGATTTCCAGGGGGCGTCGAAGGCGAGGGCGTCCCAGACGGAGTCGAGGCGTTCCATGAGGACGGCGAGGTCGGCGGGGGTGCGCCCGGAGGCGACCTCGTCGGCGAGGACGTGGACGACGTTGCCGAAGCCCTGGGCGGCGGTGGAGGGGGCGTCGGCCTTGACCTCCCGGCCGAGGAACCACTGGAGGGAACAGGTGTTGGCCAGCTGGTCCAGGGCGCTGCCGGACAGGGCGACGGGCCGGTCCCGGTCGCGCAGCGGGACGCTGCTGCGGGTGGGCTCGTACAGGCCCCACCAGCGCTGCGGGTGCGCGGCGGGGACGAGCGGGCGGTCCTCCTCGTCGGTGAGCGCGGCGAGGCGGGCGAGACGGCGGGCGGCCGCGTCGCGCAGGGCCGGGGACGCGTCGGGATCGACGGTGGTGGCGCGGAGTTCCGCGACGAGCGCGGGTACGGCGAGGGGGCGGCGGGGCCGTCCGGTGACGTCCTTCGGGGTGACGCCGAGCTCGGTGAGGAAGCGGGAGGGCTGGTCTCCGTCGTCGGCGGAGGCCTTGACGGCGGTGACGACGAGGCGGTCGCGGGCGCGGGTGGCGGCGACGTAGAAGAGGCGCCGTTCCTCGGCGAGCAGGGCGCCGGGGGTGAGGGGTTCGGCGAGGCCGTCGCGCCCGATGCGGTCGGCTTCGAGCAGGGAGCCGCGCCGCCGCAGGTCGGGCCAGAGCCCTTCCTGAACGCCGGCCACGACGACCAGCGACCACTCCAGGCCCTTGGACCGGTGGGCGGTCATGAGCCGTACGGCGTCGGAGCGGGCGGTCCTGCCCGTCAGGGTGTCGGCGGCGATGTCCTCGGCTTCGAGCTGTTCGAGGAAGTTGAGCGCGCCCCGGCCGCCGGTGCGCTCCTCCGCGCGGGCGGCGGTGTCGAAGAGGGCGCAGACCGCGTCGAGGTCGCGGTCGGCGTTGCGCCCGGCCGCGCCGCCGCGCCGGGCGTTGCGTTCCAGCCGCTGCGGCCAGGGGGTGCCGTCCCAGAGGACCCAGAGGGCCTCCTCGGCGGTGCCGCCGCCCTGGAGCAGCTCGCGGGCCTTGCGCAGCAGGAGGCCCAGCCGCTGCGCTCCGCGGGCGTACGAGGGGTCGTGCGCGACGAGTCGCTCCGGCTCGGCGAGCGCCCGCGCGAGCAGGACGTCGGAGGGCGCGGGCACCTTGACCCCGGCGGCCCGCTCCTCATCGCGCAGCGCCCGGCCGAGCCGGCGCAGATCGGCGGCGTCCATCCCCCCGAGCGGCGACCCGAGCAGCGTCAGCGCGGCCTCCACCCCGACCCACCCCTCGTCCACCCCGCCCTCGACCCGACCGACAGCACCCCCGCCCGGGGCACCCGCCGGGTCGGCGGCGCCATCCGGGTCGGCGGTGCCCGCCGTGGCGGCGCTGCCCCCCGGGTCGGCGGTGCCGTCCGGCTCGGCGGTGCCGTCCGGCTCGGCGGTGCCCGCCGTGGCAGGGGTGCCCGCCAGGGCGGGGGTGCCCGCCTGGTCGGGCGTGTTCGATCCCCCGGCGGCGGGGGGCGGGGCCGGTTGGGCGACCGTGCGGAGGGCCGTCAGGAGGGGGGACGCGGCGGGTTCGTGGCGCAGGGGGGTGTCCGAGCCGTCCGTCTCGGCCGGGACTCCGGCCGAGATCAGGGCGCGGCGCATCGCCGGGAGGGTGCGGCCGCCGGAGCGGACCAGGACAGCCATGTCCTGCCACGGCACCCCGTCCTCCAGGTGCGCCCGGCGCAGGATGTCGGCGATGTTGTCGAGCTCGGCGCCGGCCGTCGGGTACGTGAGTACCTCGACCCGGCCGCCGTCCCGCGTCGGCCGCAGGCCCCGGTGGGCCCGTACCGCCGCCGTGGGCAGCCGCGGCACCGGCATCCGGGTGGTGAGGAGGCGGGTGGCCGTCAGCAGGGCCGCGCCGGAACGGCGGCCGACGGTCAGGGCCTTGACCGCCGCGCCCGGGAAGGAGCTCTCGAAGTCCAGGATGTTGTTGATGTCGGCGCCGCGGAAGGCGTAGATCGACTGGTCCGGGTCGCCGAAGGCGACCAGCGTGCCGCCCGGTCCGGTCAGCGCGCGCAGCAGCCGCAGCTGCGAGGCGTCGGTGTCCTGGAACTCGTCCACGTAGATCGCGTCGTACGCGGAGGCGAGGGACGGGGTGCGTTCCGCGAGCAGGACCGCCCGGTGCAGGAGCTCCGCGTAGTCCAGCGTGCCCTGCATGTCCAGGACGTCCAGGTATTCGGAGAGGAACGCCGCCGCCGCCTTCCAGTCCGGGCGGCCGATGCGGTCGGCGAAGTCGGACAGGGCCGCGGGCCCCAGGCCCAGCTCGCGGGCCCGGGCGAGGACGGCGCGGACCTCGTCCGCGAAGCCGCGCGTGGTCAGCGCGGCCCGCAGGTCGTCGGGCCAGCGGATGGAGCGGATCCGGCGCTGGCCCTCCAGGAGGGTGCGCACCATCACGTCCTGCTCCGGACCGGACAGCAGCCGCAGCGGGTCCGCGAACAGGTCGGTGTCCTGGTGGGCGCGGACCAGCCCGTAGCAGAAGGAGTGGAAGGTGGTGGCCTGCGGAGCCCGCGCGCCGCCCAGCCGCAGGGCGGCCCGGTCGCGGAGTTCCACGGCCGCCTTGCGGCTGAAGGTGAGGATCAGGATCCGGGCGGGGTCCGTCCCGGCCTCGACCCGGGCGGCGGCCGCCTCGACGAGCGTGGTCGTCTTTCCCGTACCCGGGCCGGCCAGGACGAGCAGCGGTCCGGCGGTGTGGTCAACCACCGCGCGCTGCGCCGCGTCCAGGACAGGGGGATCCACCCGTTCCGGCCCGGTGCGCACCAGGCGATACGCGTCGGGGGTCCGCGTACGCCGCTCGGAGCGGTCGGAGCGGTCGGAGGGAGAGGTGATCACGTGAGCTGCCGGTCCTGGTGGGTCTGCTGGGTCTGCTGGGGTTGCTGGGGCTACTCGGCCTGCCGGGTCGGCGGTCGCCGCGATGGCCACGATGGCCGCGAGGGCCGAAGAGGCAACGCTACGGCAACCGGCGCCTCCCGCGCAGGGACCCCGCGCCGCTCGCACGGTCCGGCGCGCACTCCCCCGTACGCACCTCCGACCGCACCTTCGACCTCCCGCGCGGGCATCCCATGGCGGAAGCTGTCAGATGTGAGCCTCGTCCCTTCCGTCCGTCCCGGGTCCCCCGTCCCGGCCGTCCCAGCGCGCCTTCCGCATGTCGAGCCGCTGCTCGCCGGACGCGGTCCCGCGCAGCGGAGTGGACTCGGTCCGGTAGTGCTCCAGGGCGCGCCGCTCGCTGCCGGGCAGGGGCCGCCCGTCCGCCCGGACCACTCGCCACCAGGGCACGGCTCCCCCGTACAGGGCCATGACGCGGCCGACTTGGCGCGGCCCGCCCTCGCCGAGCCACTCGGCGACGTCCCCGTACGTCATCACCCGGCCGGGCGGAATCCGCTCGACCGCGTCCAGTACCCGCTCCGCGTACGCGGGCAGCTCTTCGCTCATTCGGCACATGGTGCCGCACTCCGCCGACAAGGCCTTCGAGGCCTTGGAACGTTTCCTTCCGCGATGGCGCGCACCCTGATGCCTCCCCCGCCCGCCCGTCCGTGCCACCATCTTCCGGGCGGTGACGCGTGATACGTGATCAAGAAGAGATGGATGTGAAGGCGAAGGAGCAGGGTGTGAGCCCTCCGGACGGCGCGGCGACGGACGACGGCGCGCGCCCAGACGACGGCCCCGCCGCGCACCCCGACGGCCCGCCGCCGCAGCCCGGGGACCCGACGCCCCCGCCCGGAGACCAGCCGCCGCAGCCCGGAGACCCGATGCCCGGGCCCGGGGACCAGCCGCCGCACCCCGGCGGCCCAGCCGAACAGCCCGACCACGGTGCCACCGACCACCCCGGCGAGGCCGACGGCCCGGAGCGGCCGCACGGCCACACCCCGACCGCCGCCGACCAGGTCGAGGTGGACGAGCCGCTGCTCGCCGCCCGCGTGCACCGGCCGTCCGACCTCGTACGCCTGCTCGTCGGCGTGCTCGGCATCGCCGTCGTACTCGCCATCGCCGCCTTCGCCCACGGCACCACCGTCGGCCTGGAGGAGGACATCACCAAGGGCACCGGCCAGGCGCCGGATCTGCTGATCAAGGTCGCCGGCCTGGTCTCCAGCATCGCCGTGCTCCTGGTCCCCGTCGCCTTCGCCATCGAGCGGCTGATCAAACGCGACGGACTGCGCATCGCCGACGGCGTACTCGCCGCCGTCCTCGCGCACGGCGTGACCCTCGCGACCGACCTGTGGGTCTCCGAGGCCGCCCCCGCGAGCATCCAGGACGCCCTCACCCGCTCCGCCGGCGCCGGCGGGGCGCTCACCGACCCGGTGCACGGATACCTCGCCCCGGTGATCGCGTACATGACCGCCGTCGGGATGACCCGCCGACCGCGCTGGCGCGTGGCGCTGTGGGTGGTGCTCCTGCTCGACGCCTTCGCGATGCTGGTCAGCGGGTACACCACGCCGTTCTCGATCATCCTGACCGTGCTGATCGGCTGGAGCGTCGCGTACGGGACCCTGTACGCCGTCGGCTCGCCGAACGTCCGGCCCACCGGGCAGAACCTCCTCGCGGGCCTGCGCCGCGTCGGCTTCCAGCCGGTCAGCGCGATGCGCGCCGAATCACCCGACGGAACCGATTCCGAGCAGAACGACCGGGGCCGCCGCTACCACGTCACCCTGGAAGACGGCCCGCCGCTCGATGTCACCGTCGTGGACCGCGAGCAGCAGGCCCACGGCTTCTTCTACCGGGTCTGGCGCCGGCTCACGCTGCGCGGCATCACCACCCGGCGCAGCCTGCAGTCGTCGCTGCGCCAGGCGCTGGAACAGGAGGCGCTCCTCGCGTACGCCGCCATCGCGGCCGGGGCCAACGCGCCGAAGCTGATCGCCACCTCCGAGCTCGGCCCGGACGCCGTGATGCTGGTGTACGAGCACCTGGGCGGGCGGACCCTGGACTCCCTCTGCGACGCGGAGATCACCGACGATCTGGCCCGCAGCGCGTGGGAGCAGGTACGGGCCCTGCAGTCGCGGCGGATCGCGCACCGGCGGCTCACCGGGGACGCCCTGGTGGTGGATCGTTCCGGCAAGGTGACCCTCACCGACCTGCGCGGCGGCGAGATCGCGGCCGGCGATCTGGTGCTCCGGATGGACATCGCGCAGCTGCTCACCACGCTGGGCCTGCGGGTCGGCGCGGAGCGGGCGGTGTCCTCGGCGGTGTCGGTGCTCGGCCCGGACGCCGTGGCGGACTGCCTGCCGCTGCTCCAGCCGATCGCGCTGAGCCGTTCCACCCGGGCGACGCTGCGCAAGCTGGCCCGGGAGCGGGCCGACCGGCAGCGGGAGGCCGTACTGGAGTCCTCGCGGGCGGCGAAGGCCGCGCGGGAGGCGGACGCCACGACGAGCGCCGCCGCCGACCGGAAGGCCGAGAAGAAGGCGCTGGACGACGCGCTCGACGGGGCCCGCGAGGAGGACCTGCTGAGCCAGATCCGCCAGCAGGTCCTGCTGCTGCGCCCGCAGGCGCCGGTGGAGCCGGCCCGGCTGGAACGGATCCGGCCGCGCACGCTGGTGTCCTTCATCGCGGGCGCGTTCGGCGCCTACTTCCTGCTCACGCAGCTGGCCCACGTGGACTTCGCGAAGATCATCGCCGAGGCGCAGTGGGGCTGGGTCGGTGCGGCCCTGGCCTTCTCCGTGCTGACCTACTTCGCGGCGGCGATGAGCCTGCTGGGCTTCGTGCCGGAGCGGGTGCCGTTCCTGCGGACCGTACTGGCGCAGGTGGCGGGTTCCTTCGTGAAGCTGGTGGCGCCGGCGGCCGTCGGCGGTGTCGCGCTGAACACCCGGTTCCTCCAGCGGGCGGGGGTCCGGCCGGGGCTGGCGGTGGCCAGCGTCGGCGCCTCGCAGCTGTTCGGGCTGGCCAGCCACATCCTGCTACTGCTGGCCTTCGGCTATCTGACGGGAACCGAGAAGACGCCGGAGATGACCCCGTCCAGGACGGTCATCGCGGGGCTGCTGACGGTGGCCGTGCTGGTCCTCGTCGTGACGGCGGTCCCGATCCTGCGAAAGTTCGTCGCGACGCGGGTACGGGCGCTGTTCGCGGGCGTGGTGCCGCGCATGCTGGACGTGCTCCAGCGACCGCAGAAGCTGATGACGGGCATCGGCGGGATGCTGCTGCTGACCGGCTGCTTCGTCATGTGCCTGGACGCGTCGGTCCGGGCGTTCGGGGGCGGCGAGGCCATCAGCTACGCGAGCATCGCGGTGGTGTTCCTGGCGGGCAACGCGCTGGGCTCGGCGGCACCCACACCGGGCGGCATCGGCGCGGTGGAGACCACGCTGACCCTGGGCCTGATCGCGGCCGGCCTGGAACGCGAGGTCGCCATCTCGGCGGTACTGCTGTTCCGCCTGATGACGTTCTGGCTGCCGGTACTGCCGGGATGGATCTCCTTCAACTTCCTCACCCGCAAGGAAGCGATCTAACCCGGGCACCGGCCCCGGATGGCCCAGTGCGGCGGCGGGGAGCAGGAGCGGCGCGCAGGATGGGGGCATGTCGAGAAACCTGCCGCGGGGTGCCGCTGTCGGAACGGTCGCCGTACTCGCCGCCGTGCTGGCCGGCGGCTGTTCCGACAGCGGCAAGGAAGGGAAGCCGAAGGCCGGCGGGACCAAGGGGGCCGCGCCGCTCAAGTGGGGGGAGTGCGAGGCCCCCACCCCCGCGCAGGGCGGCGGGCAGGCGCCTCCCAAGGACTGGCAGTGCGCCACCTTGCACGTGCCCCTCGACTACGCGAAACCCGAGGGAGAAACGATTCCCCTCGCCCTCATCCGCGCCAAGGCCCGCGACAAGGAGAAGCGGCTCGGCTCCCTCGTCTTCAACTTCGGCGGCCCCGGCGGCTCCGGCGTCAGCACCCTCCCCGACGCCGCCAAGGAGTACGAGGCCCTGCGCGAGCGCTACGACCTGGTGAGCTTCGACCCCCGGGGCGTGGGCCGCAGCGCACCGGTCCACTGCGAGGGCAACAAGGAGCTGGACGCGTACTACGCGCAGGACAACACCCCCACGACCCCGCAGCAGGAGAAGGCCTTCCTCGACGGCATCGAGAAGTACCAGCAGGCCTGCAAGAAGAACTCCGGGAAGGTCCTGCCCCACGTCGGCACCGAGAACGCCGCCCGCGACCTGGACCGGATCCGCCAGGCCCTCGGCGACGAGAAGCTGAACTACTTCGGCATCTCCTACGGCACCGAACTCGGCGGGGTCTACGCCCACCTCTTCCCGAAGAACGTCGGCCGGGCCGTCTTCGACGCCGTCGTGGACCCGACCAAGACCTCCGAGGAGGGGGCCCTCGGCCAGGCCAAGGGATTCCAGCTGGCCCTCGGCAACTTCGCGCAGGACTGCGTGAACCGGGGCGACGCGTGCCAGATCCAGGGCAGCACCGCCAAAGAGATCGAGGCGAACATCATCAAGCTCCAGAAGGAGCTGGCCGCCAAGCCCATCGAGGGCATCGGCGACCGGCCGCTGACCGAGTCCGCCGCGACCAACGGCATCGCCCAGGCCCTGTATTCGAGGGAGCTCTGGCCGCTGCTGGAGCAGGGGCTGGACGAGGCCGAGGGCGGCCAGGGGCAGCTGCTGCTGGCGCTGTCCGACGCGCTCAACGGCCGGGATCAGAACGGAAATTACAGCAACATCGGCGCGGCCAACACGGCGATCAACTGCGCCGACTCCAAGGGCCGCTACACGCTGGCCCAGACGAAGGCCAAGCTGGCCGAGTTCCGCGCCGCCTCGCCCGTATTCGGGGACTTCCTCGGCTGGGCGATGATGAGCTGCACCGGCTGGCCGGTCCCGGGCGCGTGGGAGACCCCGGACGTGTCCGCCCCGGGCGCCGCGCCGATCCTGGTGATCGGCAACACCGGGGACCCGGCGACCCCGTACGAGGGCGCCCGCAAGATGGTGGAGCGGCTCGGCCCCGGCGTCGGCGTGGAGCTCACGTACAAGGGCGAGGGGCACGGCGCGTACAACAGCGGCGACCTGTGCGTGCAGCAGGCGGTGAACTCGTACCTGCTGGACGGGAAGGTGCCCGCCGCCAGCACCGTCTGCACGGCGACGCAGCCCCCCACCCCCGCGGAATCGCCAGCCGCACCGCCCGAACCCCTCGGCGTCTGACCCCTGTTCGGTTCGGCGTCCGTGAACGCGCCAAAGGGCCGCACCCCGCTCACCGCGAGCGAGGTACGGCCCCTGAGGTACGCCCTTCAGCCGAAGTCGACTGGCTAGGAGACCGGTAGACCGGCTACTAGTAGACCGGCTTCTCGGGCTCGATCTGGTGGACCCAGCCGATGACGCCGCCGCCGACGTGCACCGCGTCCGCGAAGCCCGCGGACTTCAGGACCGCGAGGACTTCCGCACTGCGGACACCCGTCTTGCAGTGCAAGACGATGCGCTTGTCCTGCGGCATATCCTGGAGGGCGGTGCCCATCAGGAACTCGCCCTTGGGGATCAGCCTCGCGCCGGGGATCGAGACGATCTCGTACTCGTTCTTCTCGCGGACGTCGATGATCTCGATCGGCTCGTCGGCGTCGATCCACTCCTTGAGCTGCTTCGGAGTGATCGTCGAACCGGCCGCGGCCTCCTGGGCCTCCTCCGACACGACACCGCAGAAGGCCTCGTAGTCGATGAGCTCGGTGACGGTCGCGTTCGGACCGCACACCGCGCAGTCGGGGTCCTTGCGGACCTTGACCTGGCGGTACTGCATCTCCAGGGCGTCGTAGATCATCAGGCGGCCGACCAGCGGCTCGCCGACGCCCGTGAGGACCTTGATGGCCTCGGTGACCTGGATGGACCCGATGGACGCGCAGAGCACGCCCAGCACGCCGCCCTCGGCGCAGCTCGGGACCATGCCCGGCGGCGGGGGCTCCGGGTACAGGCAGCGGTAGCACGGCCCGTGCTCGGACCAGAAGACCGAGGCCTGGCCGTCGAAGCGGTAGATCGAACCCCACACGTACGGCTTGTTCAGCAGCACGCAGGCGTCGTTGACCAGGTAGCGCGTGGCGAAGTTGTCCGTGCCGTCGACGATGAGGTCGTACTGGCTGAAGATCTCCATCACGTTCTCGGCTTCGAGCCGCTCTTCGTGAAGGACCACGTTCACGTACGGGTTGATGCCCAGCACGCTGTCACGGGCGGACTCGGCCTTGGAGCGGCCGATGTCCGCCTGGCTGTGGATGATCTGGCGCTGCAGGTTCGACTCGTCCACCTCGTCGAACTCCACGATGCCCAGCGTGCCGACGCCGGCCGCGGCCAGGTACATGAGGGCGGGCGAGCCGAGGCCGCCGGCGCCCACGGCCAGCACCTTGGCGTTCTTCAGGCGCTTCTGGCCGTCCATCCCGACATCGGGGATGATCAGGTGACGCGAGTACCGGCGGACCTCGTCAACGGTGAGCTCAGCAGCTGGCTCGACCAGGGGTGGCAGCGACACGGGGACTCCAGGGTCATCCCCGCGGACGCGGGGAGCATGTGTGGGTTGTTCTATCCCGTAACACTGCCACGCCCCCTTTCATTCCGAGACACCTGTTCCGATACGTGAGACGATTTCGTCCCAGTACGCGGGCATTGACGCCCACGGGTCCCGGTCTCCGGCCCCGCGCCGGTCCGTGAACCAGATGGTGCCGGCGCCCTGCCAGCGGGCGATCCGGACGGCCTCCTCCAGATGGGTCCGCGGCACCCCGTGGACGAAGTGGCAGAACCGCTCCGGTGGGTACTCGGTGGTCCACTCCGCCACCTGCGACCAGCGGTAGTCGGCCCAGGCCCCGGAGAAGGTCACCAGTTGGTCGGCGGCCTCCGCGTAGCCCGCGTACGGGTGGGTGCCGTGCCCGAGGACGATCCGGAACCCGTCGCCGAGGCCGCGCAGGGTGTCCACGACCCGGCGCACACCGTCCAGTTCCGCGCGGTCCGCCGGGGCGTCGGCGAGGTAGAACCCGCCCACCCGGTACCAGTCCAGGAAGCGGTGGGCGTCGGAGATCAGCTCCCCGAAGGACCGCTTCCCGTCTCGCATCGCGAGATGGCCGAGGACGGTTCCGCCCGCTTCCCGGAGCTTGGCCGCCGCCTCCGTGCAGTGCGGGTCGGGCCGGCCGCCCGGGCCGTCCGTGACGTTGAGCACGGCCCAGTGCAGCGGAGTCCCGGGCCGGGTCAGTTCGGCCCACTCCACCGGAGCGAGCAGCGGGTGCGCGTAGCCGGGGATCCCGAATCCCATGCCGCCGGCCTCGATGGCGGGCAGCCGGGCCCCCGGCGGAGTGGTCAGATACGGCACGCCGCCTCCATCCAGATGTCCGCGAGCGATTCCTCCAGGTTGATCCGCGGCCGCCACCCGAGCCGGTCGCGGGCCGTCCGTACGTCGGCCTGCTGCCAGCCGCCGCAGCCGTCCGGGTAGGGGTACGGGGGCGGCATCGCGGCCGCGAGCTGCTCGGGCGTCGCCTCCGAACGCGGGGAGCCGATGGCGGCCAGGCCGGCCGACCGCCCCGGATGGGCGTGCTGCTGGGACCCGCCCTGCGGTACGTCGAGCTCGTGCAGCGCGCCTCCGTATCCGGCGACCCGGGCGAGCACGGCCGCCGCGTCGCGGAGCCGGACCGCGCGGCCGGTGCCGATGTTGACGACTCCCTGGGCGGCGGAGAGCGAGGCGGCGTGCACGGCCCGCGCCACGTCCCGTACGTCCACGAAGTCGCGCTGCACGCCGAGCCCGCTCAGCTTGAGCTCGCCGTCCCCGGCCTGCATCGCGCGCCGCATGGCCTCGGCGAGCCGGCCGAGCGGGGACCCGGCCGGGGTGCCTGGTCCGACGGGCGAGAACACCCGGAGGACGACGGCGTCCAGCCCCGACCCGAGCACCAGCTCGGTGGCGGCGAGTTTGCTGACGCCGTACGGTCCGCCGGGTCTGGGCACGGCGTCCTCGGCCGTGGACGACCCGGGCTGGCTGGGCCCGTACTCGGCGGCGCAGCCGAGCTGGACGAGCCGCGCCCCGCAGCCGCTGCGGCGCAGCGATTCGCAGATGGTGGCGACGGCGACCGTGTTGTGCCGGGTCAGCTCCCGGGCCCCGCCGCGGGTGGCGCCGGCGCAGTTGACGACGACGCCCGGGTGGACGGCGTCGAGGAACCGGGTGAGCGCGCCGGGGCTCCCGGTGGCGAGGTCGAAGCGGACGTCCGCGTCGTCACCGCGGCCGAGCGCGGTGAGCTGGACGGCGGGGTCGGCGAGCAGCCGGTCCGCGACGTAGCGGCCGAGGTATCCGTTGGCTCCGATCAGCAGCACCCTCATCGCGTGGCCCCTTGGTTGGTTGGCTGGCCGGTCATCCTGTTTCTCCTTGGTCGGTGGGTAGGGGGTACGGGGCTTCGGCGTCGGCTCCGAAGGGCGGGTGGCGGGCGGGCGGGCGGTCGGGTGGCGGGCGGGCAGGGGACGGCGGACTGGGGACTGGGGACGGGGGTCAGGGCCGGTCGTCCCGGACGGGTGCGTGCGCCGACGCGCGGGACAGCGCGAGTACGGCGAGTACGAGGAGCCCCGCCGCGGCCGCGGGCACCGCCACCGGGACCAGGGCGAGGGCCAGGGCGGCGGCGACGGGCCGGCGGTGCGCGCCGCGGGCTCCGTGGGTGAGCAGCAGCCGGGTCAGGAACAGCAGCACCGCGAGCGGTACGGCCTCGGCGAGCGGCGCCCCGGCGAGGGCGGCGGCCGCCGCTGCGGCCGCGGTGAACACGGCGACGGCCCCGAAGAGCAGCGGCCGTGCCCCGGCGGCGAACTCCTCCAGGGCCCGGCTCCCGGCGAGCCTGCGCCGGGCCCGGGCCGCGTATCCGGCGGCGACCAGGTACCCCGGCGCCACCGCCAGGGCGAGGCCGACGGCGAGGGCGGTGCCGTGCCGGTACGCGGCCCAGCCGACGGTGGCCGCCGCGAGCAGGTGGGCGAGCCCGGGGAACCACCGGCCGCCCCGCGCCCCGGCGGTCCGGCCGGGCCACACCAGCCCCGCGACCACTGCGAGCACGGCCGCCGGCCCGGCCCACGGCACCCCGGCGGCGGAGGCGCCGAGGGCGAGGGCCCCGGGCAGCAGGGCGTACCCGAAGCGGCGCAGCGCCCGGGGGGACGACGCGCTCCCGGCGGCGGGGGCGGGCGGGGCCTCCCCGCGCGGGGTCCGCGCGTACAGCTCCTCGGCGAGGGAGAAGACGTCCCGGTGGCGGAAGCGCGCGGCGGTACGGTCGGTGAGGCCGTGCGCCTCCAGCCCGGCGGCGATCTCCAGCGGGTCCACGGCCCGTTCGCACAGCGCCCGGTGCCGGTGGAGCAGGGTTTTGACGGGGTCCCCGGCGGGTCGCCGCCGGGGGGCCGCGGGGGCGGCTTCGTCGACGCTCATACGCCAGCCTCCGAGGCCGGATTCACGACACCGACCCGAGCCGCCACCGCAGGAACCACCCCGGTCGGCACCGCACCCCCGGCCGCAGCCCCGGCCAACGCCGAAGCACCGGCCCGCTCCCCATCCGAAGCACCGGCCGGGACCGCGGCACCGGCCGGTGCCGGAGCGGCGGCCTCCGGGGCCGCGGCTGCGGGCGGGGCGGAGTCGTTCGGTAGCGGGGCCCAGGTCGGGGTCGTCCAGTGGCCCGGGACCCGTGCCTCCGGCGGCTGTGCGAAGGGGATCTCCCCGTCCCTCCGGGCAGGACCCCGCGCCAGCAGCTGCAAGTAGATCTCCCGGAAGGCGGCCACGTTCTGCTCGACGGTGAACAGCTCCAGGGCCCGCGCCCGCGCCGCCGCGCCGAGGCGCTGGGCCCGCGCGGGGTCGCGCAGCAGCGACAGGCAGGCGTCGGCGAGGGCCCGCGGGTTCCTCGGCGGCACCACCAGCCCGGTCCCGCCGATCACCTCGCACACCGCTCCCACATCCGTGGACACGGTGGCCCGGCCGCAGAACATGGCCTCGGCCAGGGTGATCGGGAAGCCCTCGATCACCGAGGACAGCACGACCACCCGCCCGGCCCCGTACGCGTCGGCCGGCGAGGGCGCCTCGGGGCCGCCGATCTCCTCGAAGGTGACCGGGTTCTCCCCCACCGTGACCGCGTCGGCGGCCTCGTCCGGGAAGAGCTGCGCGGCCAGCGACCGGCAGTCGGCGAGATAGCCGGGCGCCACGGCGGTCGCGAAGATCCGCAGCCGGGTGTGCGGCGCGGCCCGCCGTACCTCGGCGAAAGCGTGCAGGAGGCCGATCAGGTCCTTGGCCGGCTCTATCCGGCCGACCCACACCAGCGTCTCCGGGTCCCCGCAGTCGGGGGCCTCCCCGACGGTGGCGAATCGGTCCGCCTCCATCCCCGGGTACACGGTCCGCAGCCGCTCCCGGGTGGCCCCGCACCGCTCCTGCCAGCGCCGGGCGTGGGCGTTTCCGGGGGTCAGGAAGTCGGCCTCGGCGTAGATCTCGCCGGCGAGCCGGACGTGGAAGCCGGTGAGCAGGGCCCGTACGGCGGGCCCGGGGGGAGATTCCGCGGAGAGGGCGGAGTGGTCAAGGTAGTGGGCGCGCAGCCGGATCCCGTACTCGGTGACCAGCAGCGGCACCCCGAAGAAGCGTTTGGCCAGCAGTCCGGGCAGCGCCGCGACCCCGCCGGCGGCCGCGTGGCAGACGTCGACCGCGCCGAGTTCCTCGTACCAGTCGAGGGACAGCGGCCGCAGCGCGCGCTCCAGTTCGTCCACGAACTCCAGCAGGTCGGGCACCTGCGCGGTCTGTACGGTGCGATGCGCGCCCGGGGCCCGGCAGGCGGACTCCACCGCCCGCACCGCGGTCTCGGAGCGCAGCGCCGCCTGCAGCCCGCCCTGTTCCCGGGCGAGTTCGGCCAGTCCGTACAGTCCGGCGGCGAAGGCCTCGGCCTCGCCCGCGCAGATCCCCCGGACCAGGTCCTTGAAGCGCTCGGCGAAGCGCCGGCGCTCGCGCCACGAGTACGTGCGGCCGTCGTCGGCCGGGGCCCACAGCGGGGCGGTCCAGACCCGCGTGACGTGCTCGGGGAGCACGACCCGGCCGCGCTCCTCCTGCTCGGCGCTGCGGCTCAGCGCGTAGAGCTCGAACTCGTGCTGCGGGAGCCCGCGCACCAGCCGGTCACACCAGAGCCTCGCCTCTCCCGTCGCATACGGATAACCACCTTCCGTGAGCAGTCCGATCCGCACGAGTGGCACCCCCGATCTCCCGTTCAGGCGGTCGCCGTCGGTCCGGCGACCCGCCGCGGAAGAACTCAAGCGGATATGCCGAAGGCGCGACGGACGGTTGTCCGTCGCACCACCGGAAGGGGTGAAGAGTCGTAACTTTCCCGTACGGGTCGCGTTCGAGGGCGCTAAAAAGGGCCTACGGCCCTCGGTCCCCGACGCCCGGCGCCAGTTCCCGCAGGCTCCGCCGGCCCGCGGACCATCTTTATCGGTCAACTCGCGGGAAATACCCACGGGTTGGGCTTGCAGTGAATTCCGCCGATGTCCAGCGACTTCGTCTGCTGCTGCATGATCGGAGCGAGCGCGCCCGGTGTCTGGCAGCTCACGTGCCCGTGGCCGAGCCGGTGCCCGACCTCGTGGTTGATGAGCATCTGCCGGTAGGCGAGCATCTCGCCCGCGCCGTACGTCGGCGAGCCCTGCGCCCAGCGGAACGCGTTGATCATCACCCGCTCGGTGGACGCGGAGTCGCAGGAGACGTTGTCGATGGTGGTGTCCAGGCCGGACTTGGCGCACCAGACGCCGGTGGTCCCCGGACTCGCCAGCGTGATCACGAAGTCGGCCTCGCCGGCCGGCACCCGCTCGAAGGTCATCGCGCCGTTGTGGGCCCAGCTGCGCGGGTCGTTCAGGGTCCGCTGGACGGCATCCGCGAACAGCTGCGGGTCCAGGCCCAGGCTCTGCTCGACATCGACGCGGTAGCGCACCAGCTTGCCCTTGCCGGGCGCCTTGGCCACGCCGGGCACGGTGTCGAACGCCCCCGGGCCCTTCAGCTTCTCGTCGATCGGGAGCTGCTGGGCCATCTTCTGTTCGTACGTCAGCTCCGGCGGCGCCGCGGACGGTGCCGCCGCGTCGGGCGTGGCGCGGCCGTCACCGCGGGAGGCGGCGGACTGGCCGGGCTTCGCGCGGTTCCTGCTGTCGTCCTCGGCGGTGAGGATGGTGGTCCTGGTCTTGCCGTCGCCGGTGAACTGCCCTATGACGACCACGGCGAGCACGGTGGTGACGGCCGCGGCGGCCACTCCGGTGCACACGCGGACCTTCAGATTCCGGGAGGAACCGGACGGCCGCGCTTCCTCGCCCGGGGCGACGGCCGTGCGGGGGCCGGGCACCCGGCGGTGCGAGCCGGTGGAGGTGACGGGGTCGGGCTCGGGCTCGTACTCGTGCTCGGGCAGGAGCTGGTGCTGGAGCGCGGACTGGTGCTCGGGCTCGTACTCGTGCTCGTACTCGGGCTGGTGCTGGAGCGCGGACTGGTGCTCGGGCTCGGGCTCGAAGGTGACCTGCGGGAACCCGGCCGCAGGAGTGCCGAAGTTCTGCGTACCGTGCGGGACCCCGCGCCAGTCCCCGTAGACCGCGCCGGAAGCGGCGTCCCCCCAGGCTCCGCCGGGCTCGCGCTGCTGCGGGTGCCCGCCGGCCCGCGCGTCGGACACGTACCCCTGATGCGTGACGGTGGGATCGGCAACCCGGCCGTAGACATCGAAGGGCTCGTGCGCGCCGTAGGGGTCGTACGCGTCGTGGGGCGGCGCGGGGGGCAGGTACGTCTCGTAGACCTGACCGCCCTCGTACGGCTGACCGCCCTCGTAGGGCTGGTACGCCTGGTACGCGTCGTACGTCTCGTACGCCTGGTACGGGTCGGGCTCCACCGGCGCCGGAGCGGCGGGGACGGGCCCGGGGGCAGGGGCGGGCTCCTTGCGACTATGTCGTCCCACGGTCCTCAGCCTCTGCCGTCTTCGTCGTCGTCACCGGCATTCCGGCCGGTGGCGCCGGTGTCGTACAGCAACTCCCGGAACGCGGACGCCACCACCTCGGGGTACTCCATCATCGCCACGTGCCCGGCCTCGGGCAGGGACAGAAGCCGCGAGCCTCGGAAGGCCGCCGCCGCCTTGCGCGCCATACGGTACGAGACCAACTGATCCCGGCCACCGTAGACCAGCAGCGTCGGTGCGAGGACCCGCTGCGCCTGGCGCCACAGCCCGTGCTGCCCGCCCAGGGTGTACGCGTCGACGATCCCGCGCGAGGAGCGGGTCATCGCGTCCCAGAAGTACGGAAGGGCCATCCGCCGCTCCATCTCCTCGACGGCGTCCCGGAAGCCCTCCGGCGTCACCCGCGAGGGGTCTCCGTAACAGAGGCCCAGCACCCCGCGCGTGCGCTGTTCGGCGGTCAGATCGCGGGCCAGCCGCCCGAACAGCCCGGCCACCCCGGGCAGCGCCAGCAGCGCGGTCGGTACGGCCGATTTCTGTACGCGCAGCTCCGGCAGCGCGGGCGAGACCAGCGTCAGCGTGCGCACCAGGTCCGGCCGCACGGCCGCGACCCGGGTGGAGACCGCTCCGCCGAGGGAGTTCCCGAACAGGTGCACCGGCCCGCGCCCGGCGGCGTCGAGGTGCCGGATGACGACGCGGGCGAGCGCGGTCACGGAGTAGTCCCGGTCGGCGGGCGGTGGGGACCAGCCGAAGCCGGGCAGGTCCAGGGCCTCGCCGTCGACGCTGCCTGCGAGCCGCGCCATGAGGTCCGACCAGTTCTGCGAGGAACCGCCGAGCCCGTGCACGAACAGCGCGGGCGGCAAACCCCGCCGGAGCGGCGGGCGCACCCGGACGTTCAATTCCAGCCCGGGCAGCGCGACAGTGCGCAGCTGCTCCCCGTCGGCCACCCTGACAGCTCCCACCTGGGAAGACAGCTCGGTGGTGGACCGTACACCCGGCAGCTCGGTCGAAGACATGGGGCAATGTTACGAGATGATCACGCCATAACCCTTGTGTTCGCGGTCACAGGCCTGCCCTGGCGTCGCCACCTCGATACTCCTAGGCTCATAGGGAGTAGGGCGTGCTCGATATGGCGGCGCAGAAGGTGAGGGGAGCGGCATGACTGTCGACCCTGCGGAACCGGAAACCTTCCAGGAGCAGCTTCCGGAGGCCCTCGACGCGGAGACGCCCGAGGCGGATGCGGCCGAGCAGCGCACCGAGCTGCGGCCCAGCGAGGACGACCCGCTCACCCCTCTGGAGGGGAGCGAGGCGACCGATGGTGACGCCTTCGAGCAGGCCAGGGTGGTGCCTCAGGACGAGGACGACTACCGCTGACCAGCGCCTCCGACCGGTCCGTACCGCGAGAAAACTCGGCTTGAACCCTCCAGATCGGGTTACCGAAAAGTACGATGGCGGCGCGGCGCAGAGCGCACTGTGTTCTTAGAGAAAGTGGGAGGCGGCGTGACAGCCATCGAGCAGACGGAGGCAGCGCGGCCCCGGGGCACGCGACTGCCGCGCCGAGCCCGGCGCAACCAGCTGCTGGGCGCGGCCCAGGAGGTTTTCGTCGCCCAGGGTTACCACGCGGCGGCCATGGACGACATCGCCGAGCGTGCCGGAGTCAGCAAGCCGGTGCTGTACCAGCACTTCCCGGGCAAGCTCGATCTCTACCTGGCGCTGCTCGACCAGCACTGCGAGGCGCTCCTGCTGGCGGTGCGCACGGCGCTCGCCTCGACGACCGACAACAAGCTGCGCGTGGCCGCGACGATGGACGCCTACTTCGCGTACGTCGAGGACGAGGGCGGCGCGTTCCGGCTGGTCTTCGAGTCCGACCTGACGAACGAGCCGGCCGTGCGCGAGCGCGTGGACCGCGTCTCGCTCCAGTGCGCGGAGGCCATCTCGGACGTCATCGCCGAGGACACGGGCCTGTCGAAGGACGAGTCGATGCTCCTGGCCGTGGGTCTCGGCGGCGTGTCCCAGGTCGTGGCCCGGTACTGGCTGTCGAGCGAGAGCCCGGTCGCCCGCGATACGGCGGTGGGCCTGCTGACCTCGCTGGCCTGGCGCGGCATCGCCGGCTTCCCGCTGCACGGCACGGAGGCCGGGCAGCTCTGACGGGACGGGCGGCTGTCGCTGCCGCTGTTCGCTGCGAGCGTGTCCGGAGCTGGGCGTACGTGTCCCCTCACCGGGCTAATGTGGACCGGGTACGGCGCGGCTGATCGCGCGAACCGGACCGTCGGAGGGACAAAGCCGTGGAGGTCAAGATCGGCGTGCAGCACGCACCCCGGGAGATCGTGCTGGAGAGCGACCTGAGCGCCGAGGAGCTGGAGCGCATCGTCATCGCGGCGCTGTCCGGCTCTGCGCCGCTGCTGAGCCTGACCGACAACAAGGGCCGCAAGGTCCTGGTGCCGTCCGACCGCCTCTCGTACGTGGATCTGGGCGAGCCCAGCGTGCGCAAGGTCGGCTTCGGGGCTCTCTGAGGGACTCTCTGAGAACTGCGGGAAACGGCTTGGTGGTTGATTCCACCAGGCCGTTTCTCTGTCTTCCGCTTCGGGTAGGACCGCAGTGAGACCGGCTGCCCTGACCCCCGGGAGGGACTTCCATGCTGCTGATCGAAGCGCTCGGCTCCGCTCTACTGGGCCTCGCCCTGTCCGGGGCGGCGGTGCGCGTGCTCGCGAAGCGGCTGCCGTCTCCCGGAGTCGTGTTGGTCAGCGGGGTACTCGGGGCGCTCTTCGGGGCGTATCTCACCCACACGGCGCTCGGCCCCGGCCACAACAACCTGCCCGCGGTCTTCGTCGGCGCGGTCCTGGTGTCGGCGGTCGTCCTGTCCCTGCTGCTGCGTCCCTCGGCCGGTCCCGCCAGGCGGGCTCCGTTTTCACTCCCGTCCCAGGGCTGACCGCCATCGGGGCCGTCCCTGGGGACGGCCCCGGCGACGGGGACGGGGATCGGGACGGGGCGGGGATTAGGCCGCCAGACCCAGCGCTGCCATCCGCTTGGTGTGTGCCTTGGTGATCCGGGTGAACATCTCGCCGACGGCCGCCAGGTCGAACCCGGCCGCCATGCCGTCCACGCCGCCGACCAGCATGGTGGACAGCGCGTCGCGCTCCGCGACCACGCGCTGCGCCTGCGACAGCGCCTCACCCATCAGCCGGCGGGCCCACAGCGCGAGCCGGCCACCGCACCGCGGGTCGGCCTCGATCGCGGCGCGCACCTTCTCGACGGCGAAGTTGCCGTGGCCGGTGTCGTCGAGCACCCGGAGGACGAGCGCGCGGGTGTCGGTGTCGAGGTGGCTGGCCACCTCGCGGTAGAAGTCGCTGGCGATCGAGTCGCCGACATATGCCTTGACCAGGCCTTCCAGCCAGTCCGAGGGTGCCGTCTGGCGATGGAAGTCGTCCACTCCCTTGGCGAAGGGCTCCATCGCGGCGGTGGGCTCGGCGTCGATCGCCGACAGGCGGTCGCGCAGCTGCTCGAAGTGGTGGAACTCGGCGGAGGCCATCTTGGCGAGCTCGGCCTTGTCGTCAAGGGTGGGCGCCAGCTTCGCGTCCTCGGCGAGGCGCTCGAAGGCCGCGAGCTCTCCGTACGCCAGCGCGCCGAGCAGGTCCACGACGGCGGCCCGGTACTGCGGCGAGGCGGAGGCTGCCGCCCAGTCCTGAGCGGCGATTCCGACCGCCTCGGCGGGGGTGCCGTCGTCGGCGGGAGATGCGTTTTCTACGGTCGACATGCTCCGCACAATAGCTCGCCGAAAGGGCTCACAAGTCACCACACCTACACACTGTCAGTCCATGTAAACGCGACTACCAGGTGAATTCACCCGACACAGCTGCGCGAATCCGGGGTACAGTGGTAATGAGCCTGCCGAATACTCGACGGGCCATCCGAATGAGGATGCCCGGTCGGTGGCCCGATCGGCTCCACCCGACCGCCCTCGGCGTGATGCGTACGTTCATACGTACCGCCTCCCACGAGGGGCCCCCTCAGCGGCAGATGCGCTTGAGCGAAGGCTAGTGGTCCCGCGCAGCTTTGTGTGTACGTCGAAGTACTGCAAGCCCGGCACGGTACGACCCCCCTCGCCGCCTCGCGCCGCGTCTCACAGAAGAGGCAGCACCCTGACTACGTTCCGAGACCTCGGGATCTTTCCCGAGACGGCCGAAGCCCTTGAGGCCGTCGGCATTGTGTCCCCCTTCCCCATCCAGGAGATGACCCTCCCCGTCGCCCTTACCGGCACGGACGTCATCGGCCAGGCCAAGACCGGAACCGGCAAGACGCTCGGTTTCGGCCTTCCGCTGCTGGAGCGGGTCGTCGTTCCCGCGGACGTCGAGGTCGGCCGGGCCAAGCCCGAGCAGCTGACCGACGCCCCGCAGGCCCTCGTGGTGGTTCCGACCCGCGAGCTGTGCACCCAGGTCACCAACGACCTGCTGACCGCAGGCAAGGTCCGCAACGTCCGCGTCCTCGCCATATACGGCGGCCGCGCGTACGAGCCGCAGGTCGAGGCGCTCAAGAAGGGCGTCGACATCATCGTCGGCACCCCGGGCCGCCTGCTCGACCTGGCCGGGCAGAAGAAGCTCGACCTGTCCCACGTCAAGGCCCTCGTCCTGGACGAGGCCGACGAGATGCTCGACCTGGGCTTCCTGCCCGACGTCGAGAAGATCATGAACTACCTGCCCGCGAAGCGTCAGACCATGCTGTTCTCGGCGACCATGCCGGGCGCGGTCATCGGCCTGGCCCGCCGCTACATGACGCAGCCGACGCACATCCGCGCCACCTCGCCCGAGGGCGAGGGTGTGACCGTCGCCAACATCAAGCAGCACGTCTTCCGTGCGCACAACATGGACAAGCCGGAGCTCGTCTCCCGCATCCTCCAGGCCGACGGCCGTGGTCTCGCCATGATCTTCTGCCGCACCAAGCGCACCGCTGCCGACATCGCCGAGCAGCTGGAGAAGCGCGGCTTCGCCTCCGGCGCCGTCCACGGCGACCTGGGCCAGGGCGCGCGCGAGCAGGCGCTGCGCGCGTTCCGCAACGGCAAGGTCGACGTGCTGGTCTGCACCGACGTCGCCGCGCGCGGTATCGATGTCGAGGGTGTCACCCACGTCATCAACTACCAGGCGCCCGAGGACGAGAAGACCTTCCTGCACCGCGTGGGCCGTACCGGCCGCGCGGGCAACAAGGGCATCGCCGTCACCCTCGTCGACTGGGACGACATCCCGCGCTGGCAGCTGATCAACAAGGCGCTGGAGCTGGACTTCCACGACCCGGTCGAGACGTACTCCACGTCCCCGCACCTGTTCGAGGAGCTGAACATCCCGGCCGGGACCAAGGGCATCCTGCCGCGTGCCGAGCGCACGCGGGAGGGCCTCAAGGCCGAGCAGCTGGAGGACCTGGGCGAGACCGGCGGCCGCGGTGGCCGTGGCGGTCGCGGCCCCGCCGCTGCCGCCCCGGTGGCGGCGGAGCGTCCCGCGCGCACCCGTACGCCGCGTCAGCGCCGCCGTACCCGCGGTGGTTCGGAGCTGGGCGCCGAGGCCCCGGCCGCGGTGACCCCGGTCGCGGAGGCTCCCGAGGCTCCGGAGTCTCCGGCCGCCGACGAGCCGCGCAAGCCGCGCCGTCGCCGGACGCGCGCCGCGGCTCCGGTCGCCGTTGCCACGGCCCCGGTCGCCGAGACCTCGCCCGTCACCCCGGTCGCCGAGGCGCCTGCCCCGGTCGCCGAGCTGCCCGCCGCCCAGGAGCCGGAGTTCCAGCAGGCCCCGGCCGCGGAGCCGGTCAAGGCGCCGGTCAAGGCCCGCCGCGTCCCGACGCGCAAGCCCGTCCAGGCCGCTCCGGTCGTCGCGGCCGTCGCCCCGGTCGAGGAGGCCCCGGTGCAGCCGCGCCGGACCCGTACCCGCAAGGTCGCCGAGGCGGCCCCGGAGCCGGACTTCCAGATGGCCCCGCCCGTCGAGCCGGTCAAGGCCCGCCGCGTCACCCGGACCCGCAAGGTCGCCGAGGCCGCCCCGGAGGCTCCGGCCGCCGTCGCGGCCGAGGAGGCTCCCGCCAAGCCGAAGCGCACCCGGGCCCGCAAGGTCGCCGCGGCCGCCCCGGTCGAGGCGGCTGCCGCCGGCGCCGAGGAGGCTCCGGCCAAGCCGAAGCGCACGCGGACCCGCAAGGTCGCGGAGGCGGCCCCGGAGGCATAAGCCTCCGCCCGCCCGATGGCCCCGATCCCCTTTCGGAGAATTCCAGGGAGGGCGGGGCCATCTCCGTATCACCTACGGACCGGTAACCTCGGGGGCATGAGCAAGCCGCCGCGCCTCACGCTGCCGTCCGTCGCCCGCGCGCACCTCCTCAGCACCGCGCGAGGGGACTTCGCCGTGCACGAGGCCGGTGAGCCGCTGCGCGGTACCGCCCTCCTGGTCCCCGGGTACACGGGCAGCAAGGAGGACTTCATCGGCCTGCTGGAGCCGCTGGCCGCCGTCGGCTACCGGGTGGTCGCGGTCGACGGGCGCGGCCAGCACGAGAGCCCCGGCCCGCGCGAGGAGTCGGCGTACGCGCTGGAGGAGCTGGCCCGGGACGTCCTCGCCCAGGCGGCCGCGCTGGGCGATGGTCCGGTGCACCTGCTCGGGCATTCGCTCGGCGGACTGATCGCCCGGGCGGCCGTGGTGGGCGACCCGGCCCCCTTCGCGAGCCTCACGCTGCTGAGCACCGGCCCGTGCGCCGTCTGCGAGGAGCAGCAGGCCCGTACGGAGCTGCTGGTCGCCGCGCTGGAAGCGATGCGGGACGACATGCCTGGCATCTGGGCGGCCATGCGCGCCCAGGACCCGCGGGACGCCGTCCCGGAGTCCCCCGAGCTCAGCGCGTTCCTCCGCGGCCGGTGGCTCGGCACCGTGCCCGAGCAGCTGATCGCCACGGGCCGGGCGCTGATCTCGGAGCCCGACCGGATCGACGACCTCCTCCGCGTGGCGCCGGGGCTGCCCAAGCTGGTGCTGTCCGGGGCCACCGACCCGATCTGGCCGGTCTCCCTCATGGACGAGATGGCCCGGCGCCTCGGCGCGGGGCGGGTGGTGATCCCGGGCACGGAGCACTCCCCGAACGCCGAGGAGCCCGCCGCCACGGCGGCCGCGCTGGCCGCGTTCTGGGGCGCCACCGCCACCGAGGCCGATAGTTAGCCAGTCAAAAAATTTCCTTAGCGTAGGGAATGTTTGCCTCATACACTTCGTTGAACCCTGTGCAAGGAGAACACTGACGAAGGGAGAAGCCCGTGCGCTTCGAGATTCTGCGCCTGGACGACGTCGACGGATCCGCCGTGGACAGCACCGTCGTGGACGCGGCCTCCGTCAACCGGATCGTGCAGCAGGCGGCCTCGATCGGCCAGCGCATTCTGATCCGACCGGCCGAGAGTGCGTCCTCCTGACACCTCGCGACACCGCGTAGACGTCGAACGCCCCCGTGACCCGAAGATCGCGGGGGCGTTCGCATGCGCGGGAGACCCGGGAGCCGCGCGGGCCGGTCAGGCGCCCTGGACGACCTGGACCACACCGTTGATGATCTGCTGGACGGCGATCGCGGAGAGCATCATGCCGGCGAGCCGCGTCACGAGGACGACGCCGCCGTCCTTGATGATCCGGATGATCACCAGCGAGTAGCGCATGGTCAGCCAGAGCACGACGTGCATGGCGACGATGGCGGCCCAGACCGAGACCTGGCCGCCGAATCCGTCGGCCTTCTGCACGGCCAGGATGACGGACACGATCGCGCCGGGACCGGCCAGCAGCGGCATGCCGAGCGGGACGAGGGCGACGTTCACGTCCTTGGTCTGCTGCGGCTCGTCGGTCTTCCCGGTGAGCAGGTCGAGCGCGATGAGCAGGAGCAGCAGACCACCGGCGATCATCAGCGCCGGGACGGAGACGTGCAGGTAGTCCAGGATCTGCTGGCCGCAGATGCCGAAGACGGCGATGACGCCGAAGGCGACGCAGACGGCCTGCCAGGCCATGCGGCGCTGGACTTTGGCGGGCCGGCCGGAGGTCAGCGCCAGAAAGATCGGCGTGATGCCCGGCGGGTCCATAATCACAAAAAGCGTGAGAAAAAGGGATCCGAAGACGGCGAACTCAAACACAGTGATGCCTTGCAGGAGAGAGGGGTGCAGCAAAAGAACGAGAAGTGGGGGCCAGGGCTGGTGCTACTGCCCCGCGCGTCCGCCCGCGCCGGGAACGGGGAAGGCCCCGGTGGCGCGGCGGGTGATCTCGCCGTAGATCTCGGGGTCGGTCGTGTACTCCCCGAGGTGACAGGTCTTGCGGCTGCCGTGGTAGTCGCTCGACCCGGTGGTCAGCAGGCCGAGGTCGGCGGCGAGGCCGCGGAGCCGGGCGCGCGCGCCGGTGTCGTGGTCCATGTGGTCCACCTCGATGCCGTCCAGGCCGGCGGCCGCGAGTGCGGCTATCGCGGCCTCGGGGACGCACTGGCCGCGCTTGACTGCGGCGGGGTGCGCGAAGACGGTGACCCCGCCGGCCGCCTTGACCAGGCGGATGGCGTCGAAGGGGTCGAGTTCGTGCTTCTCGGCGTAGGCGCGGCCGCCGTCGGCGAGCCAGTCGGGCGTGAACGCGTCGGAGACGGTGGGGACGACGCCGAGCTCGACGAGGGCGGTGGCGATGTGCGGGCGCCCCACGGAACCCGCGCCGGCGATCCGGGCCACCCGCTCCCAGGTGATGTCCACGCCGAGGTTCTGGAGCTTGCCGACCATGGCCTGCGCGCGGGGGGTGCGGTCGTCCCGGACGAGCTCCCGCTCCCGGGCGAGCTCGGGCTCGTCGGGGTCGAAGAGGTAACCCAGCATGTGCACTCCGACACCGTCGAGCCGGCAGGACAGCTCCGCGCCGGTGACGAGGGTCAGCCCGTGCGGCAGGGCCGCGATGGCCTCCGCGTGTCCGGCGACGGTGTCGTGATCGGTCAGCGCGATCACGTCCAGCCCGGCGGCGGCCGCGTTGCGGACCAGCTCCGCGGGGGTGTCGGTGCCGTCGGAGGCCGTGGAGTGGGTGTGCAGATCGATGCGCACAGCCGAGCTCCAGGGTTCACGTGTACGGGGGACGCTCCAGGATACCGTCCCCGGCCGTCCTGGGGCTCCGCCCCAGACCCCGCGCCTCAAACGCCGGCGAGGCTGAAAGATGACAGCCCCGCCGGCGTTTGAGTGGGCGTCCCCCCGGACGGAGTCTGGGGGAGGGTCCGGGCAGCGCCCGGGGAACGGTGGAAGGGCGGGTAGGGGACCCAGCCCCGCGCAGCGGACACCATCCGCAGACGACGGCCGGACCCCAGCCACCCCATCCCGTGCCGGAACCCCGCCCAGGCATCGGCGGACGGAGTTCGCCACAGCGGCGCGAAGCCGGTGAGGCGCGCCGGCGCCGCACCGCGCGAGCGCCGCGATCAGGACAAGATGCGGGGGCTGAGGGCGCCGCAGGGGAGGAGTTCTACTTCCGCGCCCGCGTCGCGCAGGTCGGTCAGGACGAGTTCGTCGTACATCAGCAGGCCCGACTGCTCCGGCCAGACGACCGCCCACAGCCACAGGCCCCGCGCCTCGCCCGCGAAGACGGCGCGGTCGTCAGGGGTGTTGGCGACGTGCCACAGCGGCGTGGGCCGGCCCGCCGCGACCACCTTGGCGTGCGGCGGGGCCGAGACGTTCATGAAGGGGCCCGGGTCCGGGCCGTCGATCCCCGCGTACCGCGCCCCCAGGCCGACGCCGAGTTCCTCCGCGATCAGCAGCAGTTCCCCGATGCCGCCCAGCGGCCCGGGGCCCGAGCAGGCCACGGCCGTGGCCCGGCCGCCGGTGCGGTCGTCACCGGCCGACGTGACCCCGGTGAACAGCCAGCCCACCGGAAGGGGCCACGGCATCCACACCGGCACCTGGGCGCGGTTCACGACAACGGTCAGGCCTTCGACACTCGGCGGGATCACGGGCTGCAAGGGGTGGACCGGACCGTGCACCGTGCACTGCCAGGAGTCGGCGAAGAGACCGGGCGCCCTGACCCGGCGACCGCACTTCGGGCAGCTTGGTTCGCCCCTCATAGGAAGCCACGCTCCTCCCCACCGCGCGCGCCGTCAAGACGCGATCACCCGTCCGAGCGGTCAGTCCAGCGCGACGGCCGTACGGAGAGGGTCCCGCAGATCCGTGCCGCGCGCGAGCCAGCGTTCCTGAAGGGCCGCCGCGCCGTGCACCCGCTTCCAGGCCGCCTCGTTCGGCGTCATCGGGAGGAGGGGGAAGAACAGCACCGGGTCCATGGGGTCGTCCAGCTCCAGGTCCTCCACCAGCCCGCCCGGCTCGGCGACGAGCACCGAGCTGAACGGGGCGCCCTCCCAGAGGGGTTCGCCCACGTCCAGCGAGGCTCCGGGGGCCACGACGAGCCCCTCCACCTGCGGGGAGGCGGCCAGCACCGCGAGCGGGCGCAGCAGTCCGTCGGTGGGCGCCAGGCCTCCCCGTACGGTCAGCACCAGTTCGGCGCGCGGGCCGCGCAGCGGGTCGGCGACCACGGCGGTCGGGTCGGTCATGGGGTGCGCGGACATCCCGAGGGTCGCGTACCGCACGAGGTCGCCCTCGGCGAAGCGGAGTACCTCGATGCGGTCGGTGCCGAGGAAGGTGACGGCGGCGCGGGCGACGGGTTCGCCGAACGCGCTGCGCAGCCGGGCTTCCACAAGGGCCAGAATTTCTGCCATGGAGCGAGCATAGAACTCGTATCCGGCGGGTAAAGGGCGGGTCTTGACCATCCGTCGGCTGATAGTGTTGACAGCTGGTTCAGGCCGCACGCAGAAGCGTTGTTTCAAGGCTCTGGACGACAGGACGTCCCCCACGGGGGACCGGCCGGAGGAGGTGGGGCTGCGATGGATCGAAGTCGATCGTGCAGTACCAATCGCTCTTCCACTTCCATGCCGGGCGCCTCCCGCCCCCTGTGATCTTCCGATCAGTAGAAGAGCGACGGCGGAACTCTGTCCTCCCGTCCTGTTCCTTCCGTCTGCCCGGGTCTGTCCGCCCGAGGTGATGGGGGGTCTCCCACCCGTACGGTCCGCAGCCGTGCGCGCGAAGGAGCCTGTCATGTCGATGCTGCCCTACCTCCGTGCGGCCGTACGTCCCGCGCTGCGCAGGTCAACCCCCGTACAGCCCGGATACGAGAGCACGCGCGACCCCTCCGCGAGCAGTGCGGTGGTCGACTGCGCCGTGTACCGCGACGGACGCCGCGTCATGGGCCCGGGCCGCCTGACGCCCCGTGAGGCGATGCGCCGGGTCCGCGAGGACGGCGGCTTCGCGTGGATCGGCCTGCACGAGCCGACCGAGGCCGAGTTCGCCGGGATCGCGGCCACCTTCGGTCTGCACCCGCTGGCCGTGGAGGACGCGGTGCACGCGCACCAGCGGCCGAAGCTGGAGCGCTACGACGACACCCTCTTCACCGTCTTCAAGACCATCCACTACGTGGAGCACGCCGAACTCACCGCCACCAGCGAGGTGGTGGAGACCGGCGAGGTGATGTGCTTCACCGGCCCCGACTTCGTCATCACCGTCCGGCACGGCGGCCAGGGCTCCCTCAAAGGGCTGCGCCACCGCCTTCAGGACGACCCGGACCTCCTCTCCAAGGGCCCTTCCTCCGTCCTCCACTCCATCGCCGACCACGTCGTCGACGGGTACATCGCGGTGGCGGCGGCCGTACAGGACGACATCGACGAGGTGGAGAGCGCGGTGTTCGCCGCTCCCGCCAAAGGCGGCACGCGCGGCGGCGACGCCGGCCGGATCTACCAGCTCAAGCGCGAGGTGCTGGAGTTCAAGCGGGCGGTCTCCCCGCTGCTGCGGCCGATGGAGCTGCTGAGCGAGCGCCCGATGCGGCTGGTGGACCCGGACATCCAGAAGTACTTCCGCGATGTCGCCGACCACCTGGCGCGGGTGCACGAGCAGGTCGTCGGCTTCGACGAGCTGCTGAACTCGATCCTCCAGGCGAACCTCGCGCAGGCGACGGTCGCCCAGAACGAGGACATGCGCAAGATCACTTCCTGGGCGGCGATCATCGCCGTGCCCACCATGATCTGCGGGGTCTACGGCATGAACTTCGAGCACATGCCCGAGCTCCAGTGGAAGTACGGCTACCCGATGGTGATGGCCTCGATCGTCGGCATCTGCTTCACCATCCACCGCGCGCTGCGCCGCCACGGCTGGCTGTAGCGCCGCGGGGAACCGCCTACCCTGTCCGCATGACTCTCAGCGCGCTCGACCTGGCCCTCGTCGAGGAGGCCACCAAGAAGTCCGGCCTCATCTGGGTCCGCGGCACCGGGGCCGACCGGGCCCTGTGGCACGCCTGGGTGGACGGCGCCGCGCACGTGCTGGGCGACGGGCCCGGGGAGCAGCCGTTCCCGGGTCTCGCGGACGGCGCGACCGCCGAGGTGACCGTGCGCAGCAAGGACAAGGGCGGCCGGCTGGTCGCCTGGACGGCGACGGTACGCGAGCTCGCGCCCCGCGGTGAGGCCTGGGAGGCCGCGGTCGCCGAGCTCAAGGGCAAGCGGCTGAACGCGCCCGACTCGGAGGAGATGACCGACCGCTGGGCGCGCGAGTGCCGGCTGCTGCGCCTGGAGCCGGTCTCGGTGAGTACGGACCTGCCGGGCGGGTCGCTGGCCGCCGCCCCACTGGGGTCCCCCGCTATCACCCGCAGGCCGATCCCGGCGGGCCTGCCGAAGCTGCTGCTCAAGCGGAAGAAGAAGAAGAAGACGGCCCGCTGATCCCCGCGCGCCCCGGGTCCGTCAGGGCTTGCCCGGATCCGCGCCCTGGCCGGAGCCGGAGCCCGATCCGGAGCCGGAGCTCTTGGGGGCGGGCGAGGCCGCACCGCCACCGCCCTGCCCCTTGGTCGTCGGCAGCTGGGACCCGTAGTCGACGGTCTGGTCCTTCGCCGGCGGGTCCAGCGGGAAGGCCTCGCCCCACTCCGCGAGTTCCACCCGCCCGGCTCCGCCGGCCCGCTCCATCAGCAGCGGGTACGGGGTCCCCTCCAGCGAGACGGACAGCTTTCCGCCCTTGCCCTGGTCCCCGGTGAGCTGGACCGCGCGGGTGTGGCCGACCGTGGTGTACGCCTTGCTCTTGGCGAGCTTGCCGTCCAGTCCGAGCAGCACGTCCAGCAGCACGTCCATGTCGGTGAACCCGCGGAACTGCTTGTACGAGGGGTCGCCCTCGGGAACCTTCACGTACTTGTCGCCGAGCTTCCCGGCCGAGTCGGACTGCCCCCAGAAGGCGGCGTCGGCCTTCAGGTAGAGCTGCTCCCCCACCCGCAGCAGCTGGAAGGTGTTCTCCTTCGTCTTCACCTCGCCGGAGCCGCCGTCGGACTTGAGCCGCATGTCGAGGGTGAAGGTCCTGCCGCCGCTGACGAGCGTGCCGGACAGGTGCACCGAATCGGCGGCGGTGGCCGCCTCCTTCGCCTTGCCCTCGATCGTGTCGGCGGAGAGCTTGCCCACCCCGTTGGTTCCCTTGTCGGGGTCCTCCGCGCCGCTGCCGCAGCCCGTACCGGTGACAGCGAGGCCCGCGCACAGGGCGCCGACGAACGCGGCCCGGCGCAGCCGAGCGGCAGGGAAGTAGGCGGTCACGTGCTGGTGCCTCTCGTCGGTCGTTCTGCTGGGGGCACTCCCCCAGCCTCTGGCCGGGGCGCCCCCACCCAGCGGCAGCTGGGGGAGCAGCAGGCAGCGTACCCGCCCGTGCGCCGCCTCCCGAGCCCGCCCACGGCGGGCTCGGCGCGACACCCCGGGCGCGGCCGGGGAACGGCCGGGGAACCGCCGGGGGCCACCTGAGCGGCTCCCCCACCAGGACGGTTGCGCGGGGCACGGGCTAGCCTGAGGCACGGCAGGACTGTTGATTGACGCTGTAGGAGGCGCTCGGATGGTTGCAGGCGCCCCGCGGATCTTCGTCTCGCATCTGTCGGGTGTGCCCGTGTTCGACCCCAACGGCGACCAGGTCGGCCGTGTCCGCGACCTCGTCGCGATGCTGCGCGTCGGCGGCCGCCCGCCCCGGCTGCTGGGCCTGGTGGTCGAGGTCGTCAGCCGGCGCCGGATCTTCGTCCCCATGACCCGGGTGACGGGCGTGGAGTCCGGCCAGGTCATCACCACCGGCGTGGTGAACATGCGGCGCTTCGAGCAGCGCCCCACCGAACGGCTCGTCCTCGGCGAACTGCTGGACCGCCGGGTGACGCTGGTGGCCACCGGCGAGGAGGTCACCGTCCTCGACGTGGCCATCCAGCAGCTGCCGGCCCGCCGCGACTGGGAGATCGACCGGATCTTCGTACGGAAGGGCAAGGGCGGCGCCCTGCGCCGCCGCGGCGAGACCCTGACCGTGGAGTGGTCGGCGGTGACGGGCTTCTCGCTGGAGGAGGAGGGCCAGGGCGCCGAGAACCTGGTCGCCACCTTCGAGCAGATGCGCCCGGCCGACGTGGCGAACGTCCTGCACCACCTGACGCCGAAGCGGCGCGCCGAGGTGGCCAACGCCCTCGACGACGACCGGCTCGCGGACGTCCTGGAGGAGTTGCCCGAGGACGAGCAGGTGGAGATCCTCGGCAAGCTGAAGGAGGAGCGCGCCGCCGACGTGCTGGAGGCGATGGACCCGGACGACGCGGCCGACCTGCTCTCCGAGCTCCCGGAGGACGACAAGGAGCGGCTGCTGACGCTGATGCGGCCGGACGACGCGGCCGATGTGCGCCGCCTGCTGTCGTACGAGGAGAACACCGCGGGCGGTCTGATGACCACCGAGCCGATCGTGCTGCGGCCGGACGCGACGGTCGCGGACGCGCTGGCGCGCGTACGGCAGTCGGACCTGTCGCCGGCCCTCGCGGCGCAGGTGTACGTGTGCCGGCCGCCGGACGAGACGCCGACGGGCAAGTACCTGGGCACCGTGCACTTCCAGCGGCTGCTGCGCGACCCGCCGTTCACGCTCGTCAGCTCGATCGTGGACACGGACCTGCCGCCGCTGCGGCCGGACGCCTCGCTTCCGGTGGTGACCAGCTACCTCGCCGCGTACAACATGGTGGCGGTGCCGGTGGTCGACGAGAGCGGCTCGCTGCTGGGCGCGGTCACCGTGGACGACGTACTGGACCACCTGCTGCCGGACGACTGGCGCGAGACGGATTTCCCTTCCGAGGAGGCCCTGCGTGGCGAGTGAGCGCGGGCGCGGCGATCAGGCGCGCGAGCGGCGGCGCGAGCAGATCCGGGAGCGGCGCGAGCAGGCGCGGCTGCTGGCACGCGAGCACGGGCTGTCCGTGGAGGCCGGGGAACGGGCGGAGCGGGCGAAGGCCGACCGGGCGACCGGGGCGAGCGCGCTGACGCGCTCGCGGGGCCGCCTCGACCAGCCGCGCACGCCGCGCCGGTCGCTGCTGCCCGAGTACGACCCGGAGGCCTTCGGCCGGCTGTCGGAGCGGGTGGCGCGGTTCCTCGGCACGGGCCGGTTCATCGTCTGGATGACCCTGGTCATCATCGTGTGGGTGCTGTGGAACATCTTCGCGCCGGGACACCTGCGCTGGGACGAGTACCCGTTCATCTTCCTCACGCTGATGCTGTCGCTGCAGGCCTCGTACGCCGCCCCGCTGATCCTGCTCGCGCAGAACCGGCAGGCCGACCGGGACCGGGTCAACCTGGAGCAGGACCGCAAGCAGAACGAGCGCTCCATCGCCGACACCGAGTACCTGACCCGGGAGATCGCGTCCCTGCGCATGGGCCTGGGCGAGGTCGCGACCCGCGACTGGATCAGGTCCGAGTTCGAGGACCTGATCAAGGAGATGGACGAGCGGCGCCTATTCCCGCGGGAACGTGACGAAGGCGACCGCTGACAGGCTTTCCTGAGCCCTGCCACCGAGCCGTACCATCGGGACATGGCTACCGACACAAGCTCCGCCGCCGTGCCTGAGCAGGACGCGATCCTGGACGCGCTGGCGACGGTGAACGACCCCGAGATCCACCGGCCGATCACCGAACTCGGCATGGTCAAATCGGTGGAGATCGGCGAGGGCGGCGCGGTCGCCGTCACGGTCTTCCTCACGGTGTCGGGCTGTCCCATGCGCGAGACCATCACCAAGAACGTCAGCGAGGCCGTCGAGAAGGTGGCCGGTGTCACCTCCGTCGTGGTCACCCTTGAGGTGATGAGCGACGAGCAGCGCAAGGAGCTGGCGGCCTCGCTGCGCGGCGGCACCGCCGAGCGCGAGGTGCCCTTCGCCAAGCCGGGCTCGCTGACCCGTGTGTACGCGGTCGCGTCCGGCAAGGGCGGCGTCGGCAAGTCCTCGGTCACCGTCAACCTGGCCGCGGCGATGGCGGCGGACGGGCTGAAGGTCGGCGTGGTCGACGCGGACATCTACGGCCACAGCGTGCCGCGCATGCTCGGCGTGGACGGCCGTCCCACCCAGGTCGAGAACATGATCATGCCGCCGTCGGCGCACGGCGTGAAGGTCATCTCCATCGGCATGTTCACCCCGGGCAACGCGCCGGTGGTGTGGCGCGGACCGATGCTGCACCGAGCACTCCAGCAGTTCCTGGCCGATGTGTTCTGGGGCGACCTGGACGTGCTGCTGCTGGACCTGCCCCCGGGTACGGGCGACATCGCGATCTCCGTGGCCCAGCTGGTGCCGAACGCGGAGATCCTGGTCGTGACCACCCCGCAGCAGGCCGCGGCCGAGGTCGCGGAGCGGGCCGGCTCGATCGCCGTGCAGACCCACCAGAAGATCGTCGGCGTGGTCGAGAACATGTCCGGCCTGCCGTGCCCGCACTGCGACGAGATGGTGGACGTCTTCGGCTCGGGCGGCGGCCAGCAGGTCGCCGACGGGCTGACGAGGACGACCGGCGCGACGGTGCCGGTACTGGGCTCGATCCCGATCGACGTGCGGCTGCGCGAGGGCGGCGACGAGGGCAAGCCCGTCGTCCTGTCCGACCCGGACTCCCCGGCCGGCGCCGCGCTGCGCGCGATCGCCGGCAAACTGGGCGGCCGCGCCCGCGGCCTGTCGGGCATGTCCCTGGGCATCACCCCGCGCAACAAGTTCTGAGACAGCTGAGGTGTGGGCAATCGTGCCGCAGGGCGGCACGGGTGGGCACACCGGCACCACAGGCCGCCCGCACGGGCCGCGCAGCGTAAAGGGCACCGCCGACCGGCGGTGCCCTTTCCCGTACCCGGGTTACTCGTACGCCGCCAGGTCCCCGATGACCGAGAACCCGAGCCCGTACGCGCTCATGCCCCGCCCGTACGCACCGAGGTGCACCCCGCTGCCGGTGGACCCGGCGAGCACCCACCCGAACTCCGACTCGCGGTAGTGGAACGGCGTCGGCGCCCCGTCCACCGGCAGCGACAGCGTCGACCAGTCGTCGCCGCCGAGATCGTCCGCGAGCTCCCACGCGGCCTCGGTCTGCTGGTCGAGCCAGTCGTTGCGCAGGGTGTGGTCCATCTGGCCGGGCCAGCTGTAGGCCAGCAGGCCGGAGCCGGCCAGCCAGGCCGCCGAGGCGACCGAGGTGGCCTCCAGGACGCCCGTGCCGTCGCTGCTGCGGCGCAGCGGGTTGCTCGCGACGGTGACGACCACCGCGAAGCGCTCCTTCTCGCCCGTGGCGAGCTCGCCGCGCGCGGAGGGTTCGTCCCCGTGGCCGGTGGAGCCGTGCTCGACGGTGCCGTCGGCGGCGGTGCCCACCTGCATGAGCCAGCGGGGGCCGGTGAAGGCCCCGTCCAGCCCGTACCAGGGGAAGTCCGCCGCCAGGAACCCCTCTGCTGTCCGGCGGGCCGCCGGGACGGGCACGGCGGCCTCCTGGGGCGGCGCCTGGGCGGCGGCGTGCGGGGGTGCGGCGGCGGGGGCAGGTGCTTCGGCGGGCTGGGCGCCTACCCGGCTACTGCTCGTCGTCTCCATCTGAGCGGCCTCTCGTTCCATGGGATCCGGAACGGCCGTCCCCCTCGCTTCGCCGGGGGGACCCCCGGCCCTTGCGCGGCGCCGCCGTCCTGCGTCCGGACAGATGGAGGATAGCCATCCCACCCCGGTTCGCCGGGCAAGCTGTCAACTCACGTGGCGTCGGCGTCGTACGGGGTGCGCTGCTCGGGGGCCGGGGCGGCGGGCTTCTTCAGCAGATCCGGGCCCGTGGAGGCGGGCGCGGCGGAGGTTCCGGCGACGGGCGTGGCGGCCGGGCCCGGAGCGGTCGCGGCGGTCGCGGGCTCCTTGCCGTTGACCGCGTCGGTGACCTCGCCCAGCTCCTTGCGCAGATCGAAGCTGCTGCGGAGCTCCTTGAGGTCCTCGTTCTCACCGAGCTGCTTGCGGATGAACGTTTTGGGATTCAGGTCCTCGAACTCGAAGTCCTTGAATTCCGGCCCGAGTTCCGAGCGGATGTCCTCCTTGGCGCTGTCGGAGAACGCGCGGATCTTCCGGATGAACCCGGTCGCGTCCTGAATGACCTTGGGGAGCTTGTCCGGGCCGAAGACGAGGATGGCCAGCACCACGATCGTGACCAGCTCGAGGCCGCCTATGTCGTTGAACACCTTGCCGCTCCTCGAATCTCTCCACTTCGGGCCCGGACCACGGTACCCGCCGTTCCCGCCCGGCCCCTACACGTGTACGGACACGGAAGCGGTTTCCCGCCGAGAGTTCGGCCGGAAGACGCCCTCCCGCCTTCTCATGATCCATTCGCGGAGCCGAGCACCACGTCCAGCGTCCGCTCCCGGCCCTCGCGGAGCACCGTCAGCGTCAGCGCGTCGCCCGGGCGGTGGGCCCGGATCTTGATGATCAGTTCGTCGCCGCCGTGGACGCGCTCCCCGTCCACCTTGGTGATCACGTCGCCCGGTTTGATCCCGGCGCGGCCACCGGGGCCGTCGCCGGGGACCGGGGGCTTTCCGTCCTCGCCCTTGGCGGCGACCCGGGCACCGTCGCCGGTGTACTGCATGTCGAGGGTGACCCCGATGACGGGGTGGGTGGCGCGGCCGGTGCGGATCAGTTCCTCGGCGACGCGCTTGCCCTGGTTCACCGGGATGGCGAAGCCGAGGCCGATGCTGCCGCTCTGCCGGTCCCCGTCCTCGCCGTCCCCGCCCTTGTCGGCGCCCCGGATCGCGCTGTTGATGCCGATCACGTGCGCCTTGGCGTCGAGGAGCGGGCCGCCGGAGTTGCCGGGGTTGATGGGGGCGTCGGTCTGGAGGGCGTCGACGTAGCTGATGTCGCTGGCGTCGCCCTTGTCGCCGCCCGCGGTGATGGGCCGTCCGGTGGCGCTGATGATGCCTGCGGTGACGGTGTTGGACAGGTCGAAGGGCGCTCCGATGGCCACCACCGGGTCGCCGACCTTCACGTTCTGGGAGTTGCCGAGCGTCAGCGGCCGCAGCCCCCGTACGCCGGTCACCTTGACCACGGCCAGGTCGTAGCCGCTGTCGCGGCCGACGAGCTTGGCGGTCACGCTCTCGCCGGTGCTGAAGGTGACCGCTATCTCCTTGGCGCCGGCGACCACGTGGTTGTTGGTCAGGATGTGGCCCTGCTGGTCGAGGACGAATCCGGTTCCGGTGCCGCTGCCCTCGCCGCCGCTGACGTGCAGGGTGACCACCCCGGGCAGGGCGGTGGCGGCGATGCCGGCCACGCTCTCGGGGGCGCGGTCCGTGCTCCCCGGGGCCGCCTGCGGGAGCTCCAGGCTGGTGCTGCTCCGGCGTTCGGCGAGGACGCCGAGGTAGCCGCCGATTCCGCCGGCGAGCAGGGCGGTGCCCACGCTCAGGGCCACCACCTGCCACATGCGGACCCCGCGGGCCGCGCGGCCGGTGTCCACCACGTGCAGGGGGCGGGCACCCCAGGGGTCGTAGCGCGGCTCGGACGGGGGCGGGTCCTGCGCCCCGGCCTTCGCTCCGGGCTCGGCGTCGGCCTGCGGGCGCGGGGCCGGGACCCCGTCGCGGCGCGCGTCCGCCAGCCCGTCGGGCCGGCTCCACCACAGCGGAGCCGGATCGGTGTGCTGACTGTCGGACATGGGCGCTCCCCCGCGTACCTGGCGCACCGCCGGGCGGCGCATCTGCCGCAGATTCAACCAGGTCGCGACGACGCTCGGCGGACAGCGCTCAGCGGGACAACGAGACCGGCCGGGCCGTCGGGGTCTCCGAGGGCCGCACCGGAGGCTGCGGGCCCCCGGAACGCAGGGCGGGCGGCATGGTGCCCGGGCTGGGCAGCCGGTCCAGGATGACGGCCTCGGTCACCGACACGGCGGGACCGGGCTGCGAAGACGGGACATCACCGCGCGCGTTCGGCTCCACGGTCTCCATCGGCAGCGTTCCACCGAGCGCGAGCGCGGCCAGCGACACGGCCCCGGCCGCGACGAACGCGAAGCGACGCCGGGGTCGGCCCACCTCATGGATCCGGAAACCCTCGCGCGGCAGGGCCGGCACCGCGTATCCGAAGGAGGCGAAAGGGTCGGCCCCGGGGGAAGCGGCCGAACCGGGAGAGCCGGCGGAACCGGCGGAACCGGGAGAAGCGCCTGCCGGCCCGCCCGGGCCCGGCAGCCCGGACGACCCGTCCAGGCCTCCGCCCGGCAGGCCCTGCAACCGGGCCAGCAGCCCGGCGGACAGCGGCGGCGGCGCGCTCTCCACGAACAAGGTCTTCAGGCGGCGCTGCGCATCGGCCTCGGCCTTGCACTTGGCGCAGGTGGCCAGATGCGCCAGGACCCGCTCGCGCACGTCATGGCTCAGCTCCCCGTCCACCAGGGCGGCGAGCCGGTCACCCAGATGCTGTTCGGCGGGGGACGGACTGACTCCGCTCACTCGGCTCCGCCCTCTCCCCCGGCGACCGGAGCGCCCACGGCCGCCCCCGCCAGCGCGCGCTGCTCCGCACGGGCCTCGGGAGACCGGTGCTTGAGCGCCTTGCGCAGGTGCGAACGGCCTCGGTGGATACGGCTGCGTACCGTGCCGAGCTTCACTCCGAGGGTGGCGGCGATCTCCTCGTACGACAGGCCCTCGATGTCACACAGCACCACCGCCGCGCGGAACTCGGGCGCGAGGGTGTCCAGCGCCTGCTGCACATCCGCGTCGAAGTGGGTGTCGTGCAGCACCTGCTGCGGGGAGGGCTCACGGCTCGGCAGCCGCTCGGCGGCGTCGTCGCCGAGCGCGTCGAAGCGGATCCGCTGCTTGCGGCGGACCATGTCCAGGAACAGGTTGGTGGTGATCCGGTGCAGCCAGCCCTCGAACGTGCCGGGCGTGTACGTGGACAGCGAGCGGAAGACGCGGACGAAGACTTCCTGCGTCAGGTCCTCGGCATCGTACTGGTTACCCGTCAGACGGTAGGCGAGGCGGTAGACCCGCGCGCTGTGCGTGCTGACGATCTCCTCCCACGTGGGAGGGGTCCACGCCTGGGTGCCCGCATCGGCGGCAAAGGTCGCGGTGGTTGCGGTGGCGGTGTGGAAGCGGTCAGCAATGTAGGTCACGGATTTCGGCTCACCCGCCGACCAGAAGAGGCGTCTCAACACGCCCCCACGATCCACAGGCGCAGCCGCACCTCCCCTGTCGGCTCTGGTGGTGTCCAGTGGATTCCCTACCATAGCCACCCCCTCCGTCAGCTCTGGATAAGCATTTTTGCAGTAACTTTGCATGGGTCCTGAGTCCCCGGGCGGCCCCGGACCGGCGATCTGCCCGGCACCGTCCCTGTCTATCCCTCATCCATCCGGCCTCTGTCTCTCACAACGCCCGGTCCCATCTGCGGGTTCCCGACGTCAACGGATACAGTCACCGTTGCGCCAACTATGGGGACAGGAGAGGGTCATTACCGGCAACCGGCAGACGAGCTGGGCGTTCGCCGACGCGTTTGTCGCCGAGGACGACGCTCTGCGATGGGCCCGCGACCGGTCCAGGGAAGCGGGCCTGCGCTCCGTCTCCCCCGGCACCGGTGCCGCGCTGCGCCTGCTCGCCGCCACCGCGGACGCCAAGGCGGTCGCGGAAATCGGCACCGGAACCGGCGTCTCCGGCATCCACCTCCTCCACGGCATGCGCCACGACGGGGTGCTCACCACCGTCGATCCCGAACCCGACCGGCAGGCCTTCGCCCGCCAGGCCTTCCGCGCCGCCGGCTTCGCGGGCAACCGCGCCCGCTTCATCCCCGGCCGCGCCCTCGACGTACTCCCCCGGCTCGCGGACGGCGGATACGACCTCGTGTTCTGCGACGGGGACCCCGCGGAGTCCCTCGACTACCTCGCCGAATCGTTGCGCCTGCTGCGGCCGGGCGGGCTGGTGTGCTTCGAGGGAGTCTTCTCCGACGGCCGTACGGTCGACTCCGCCGCCCAGCCGGTGGAGGTGCTCCGCGTCCGCGAGCTGCTGCGCGGCGTCCGCGAGAGCCCCGCGCTGGAGGCGGCCCTGCTCCCGGTGGGAGACGGCCTGCTGTGCGCGGTACGGCGCTGACGGGCGGGCCGGGCGCCGGCGGGCCGGGAGTCTGCCGGGCGGGCGTCTGCCGAGCGGACTGCCGAGCGGGCGCCGCCCAAAGGAAACAACGCTGCCCCGACCGCTGGTAGCGGCCGGGGCAGCGCAGAGTTCAAAAAAATAAAAGTGCGGTCAGCGGGCTAGCCGACGACCTTCTTCAGGGCGTCACCCAGGGCGTCCGCCTCGTCCGGAGTCAGCTCGACGACGAGCCGACCGCCGCCCTCGAGCGGTACGCGCATGACGATGCCCCGCCCCTCCTTGGTGACCTCGAGCGGGCCGTCGCCCGTCCGCGGCTTCATGGCCGCCATGCTCGTTCCCCTTCCTGAAACCAGCTCATCGTCAGCCGACGGCCCCATTCAGGCGCCTAATGCCCGGCATCGAACACATTGCTTCTTGGCCATTATCCCGCATGTCAGGACCCGATGACCAACATCGGCCGGGAACGCTTGTGCAACGCGCTCGACCAAAACCACTCATTTCGGGGACCCGCCTGCGATACTTCGCCGCCACTCCCCGTCGGCGGCCTCCGCTTTCTTTGACGCACATCACATGCCCGGCAGCGGTCCGGTCCGCCATGCTGGCCCTTGCACCGGCCGGTACCGGCCGGTAGCGAAGCCCGCGACGAAGGGGGACCCCCTGCCATGGCCGACAGCGTGCTCTACGAAGTGACGGACGGACTCGCGATCATCACGATCAACCGTCCCGACGCGATGAACGCGATGAACACGGAGGCCAAGGTCGCCCTGCGCGACGCGGTCCGGGCGGCGGCCGAGGACACCGCCGTACGGGCCGTCCTGCTGACCGCCGCCGGCAACCGCGCCTTCTGCGTCGGCCAGGACCTCAAGGAGCACATCGGGAACCTGGCGGCGGACCGCGAGACCGGCTCCTCGCTGACGATGAGCACCGTCTCCGAGCACTACAACCCGATCGTGCGGGCGCTCACCGAAATGCCGAAGCCGGTGGTCGCGGGCGTGAACGGCGTCGCGGCCGGAGCCGGGTTCGGTTTCGCCCTGGCGGCGGACTTCCGCGTCGTCGCCGACACCGCGTCCTTCAACACCTCCTTCGCGGGGGTGGCGCTGACCGCCGACTCGGGCGTCTCCTGGACCCTCCCGCGCCTGATCGGGGCCTCGCGCGCCAGCGACCTGCTGCTCTTCCCGCGCTCCGTGAAGGCGCAGGAGGCCTACGACCTGGGCATCGCCAACCGCCTGGTTCCGGCGGACGCGCTGGCCGCGGAGGCCGAGTCGGTCGCCCGTACCCTGGCCGCCGGCCCGACGGTCGCCTACGCCGCCCTGAAGGAGTCCCTCGCGTACGGGGCCTCGCACTCCCTCGCGGACGCCCTGGCCCACGAGGACGTCCTCCAGACCCGGGCCGGGGCCTCGGAGGACCACTCCATCGCCGTCCAGGCGTTCCTGGCGAAGCAGCCGCCGGAGTACCTGGGCCGCTGATCCGGGTCAGGCCTTCGGCAGGACGACCGCCTCGCGCGAGACACACGCGGCGAGGTGGTCGTTGACCAGGCCGCAGGCCTGCATCAGGGCGTAGGCCGTGGTGGGGCCGACGAAGCGGATGCCGGCCTTCTTGAGCGCCTTGGAGAGGGCCTTGGACTCCGCGGTGACCGCCGGGACGTCGGCGATCGTCGCCGGGGCCGGGCCCGGCTCCGGGGCGTGGGACCAGATCAGGGAGTCCAGCTCCCCCGGCTCCCACCCGGCCAGGACCTTGGCGTTGGCGAGGGTCGCCTCGATCTTCGCCCGGTTCCGGATGATCCCCTCGTCCGCCAGCAGGCGCTGCGCGTCGCTGTCGTCGAACTCCGCGACCGCCGCGATCTCGAACGAGGAGAAGGCCTTACGGAAGCCCTCCCGCCGGCGCAGGATCGTCAGCCAGGACAGCCCCGACTGGAAGGCCTCCAGGCACAGCCGCTCGTACAGGGCGTCGTCCCCGTGTACCGGACGGCCCCACTCCGTGTCGTGGTACGCGGTGTACTCCACCGTGGACAGCGCCCACGGGCAGCGCAGCCCGCCGTCCGGCCCGGCGACGGCCGTCACTGCCCGGCCCGCTTCGTCAGGTCGGGACCCGCTGCGGACCCGGACCGGGCGGCCCGCACCGCCTCCTCCAGCTGCGCGATCCGCGCGTCCCGCTCGGCCAGCTCCGCCGCCAGCCGGTCCAGTACGTCGTCCACCTCGGCCATCCGGTAGCCGCGCGGGGCGACCGGCAGCCGAAGGGCGTCGATGTCGGCCCGCGCCACCGGGCGGGTCTCCGGCAGGCCGTCGGCCACCCGGTCCGGCTCGGCCTCGGGCAGGACGGCCTCGGAACCGCCGCCGACCACCGCGAGGGTGACCGCGGCGACGACCACGACCAGCGCGATCAGCAAGAACCAGAACACGATCAACTCCCTGACGGACTGCGGTGGACTCCAGACATCAGGTTAAGGTCGCAAGCGAGGCGCGAGGGCCGCCGGAGGAGGAAAGAACGGGATGCTGCGACTGGGCAGGCGCGAGTTCGACACCCACGAGCCGGTGATCATGGCGATCGTGAACCGGACTCCGGACTCCTTCTATGACCAGGGAGCGACGTTCCGCGACGAGCCCGCGCTGGACCGGGTCGAGCGGGCGGTGGCCGAGGGCGCCGCGATCATCGACATCGGCGGGGTCAAGGCGGGCCCGGGCGAGCACGTGGACGCGGCGGAGGAGGCCCGGCGCACGGTCGGTTTCGTGGCCGAGGTCCGGCGCCGCCACCCGGACGTGGTGATCAGCGTGGACACCTGGCGGCACGAGGTCGGCGAGGCGGTCTGCGAGGCCGGGGCCGATCTGCTGAACGACGCGTGGGGCGGGGTGGACCCGAAGCTCGCGGAGGTCGCCGCGCGGTTCGGGGCGGGACTGGTCTGCACGCACGCGGGCGAGGTCGAGCCGCGGACGCGGCCGCACCGGATGGAGTACGAGGACGTGATGGCCGACATCCTGCGGGTCACGGTCGGCCTGGCCGAGCGGGCGGTCGCCCTCGGGGTCCGCCGGGACGCGATCATGATCGACCCGGGGCACGACTTCGGGAAGAACACCCGCCACTCGCTGGAGGCCACCCGCCGTCTGACGGAGATGACCGACACCGGCTGGCCGGTGCTGGTCTCGCTGTCCAACAAGGACTTCGTCGGCGAGACCCTCGACATGCCGGTCAAGGAGCGCCTGCTGGGCACCCTGGCCACGACCGCCGTCTCGGCCTGGCTGGGCGCCCAGGTCTACCGCGTCCACGAGGTCGCGGAGACCCGCCAGATCCTGGACATGGTCCGCTCCATCCAGGGCCACCGGCCCCCGGCGGTCGCCCGGCGCGGCCTGGCCTGACGCCGCGCCGAACCGGCGGGTGGGGCGGGGTGCGGGGTGCCGCTGCGCGGAGCTGCTCCCCGCCCCGCCCTTCCTCCGTTCCCCGGGGCTCCGCCCCGGACCCCGCGCCTCAAACGCCGGCGAGGCTGGGGGGCGGGGCCGGGGCTACTTCGCGACTTCCTTCGTCACCAGCGAGATCGCCTCTTCCACGTCGTCCGTGACGTGGAAGAGGTAGAGGTCCTTCTCCGAGGCCTTGCCCTGGGCGATCACCGTGTGCCGCAGCCAGTCGATCAGGCCGCTCCAGTACTCCGAGCCGAACAGCACGATCGGGAAGCGGGTGATCTTCTGGGTCTGGACCAGGGTCAGCGCCTCGAACAGCTCGTCCAGCGTGCCGAGGCCGCCCGGCAGCACCACGAAGCCCTGGCTGTACTTCACGAACATCGTCTTGCGGACGAAGAAGTACCGGAAGTTCAGCCCGAGGTCGACGTGCTCGTTGAGCCCCTGCTCGAAGGGCAGCTCGATGCCGAGACCCACCGAGATGCCGTTGGCCTCGCTGGCTCCCTTGTTGGCCGCCTCCATCGCGCCCGGGCCACCGCCGGTGATCACCGCGAAGCCCGCCTCCACCAGCGCGCTGCCGATCCGTACGCCCGACTCGTACTCCGGCGAGCCCACCAGGGTGCGGGCCGAGCCGAACACGCTGATCGCGGGCGGCAGCTCGGCGAGCGTGCCGAATCCCTCGATGAACTCCGACTGGATGCGCAGGACCCGCCAGGGATCGGTGTGCACCCACTCGGTGGGCCCGGCGGTGTCCAGCAGCCGCTGGTCCGTCGTACTGCCCGCCTTGATCTGGCTCCGCCTCCTCAGCACCGGCCCGAGCTGCTGCTCCTCGGGCCGACGACGAGCGGACCCTTCACGGTTGCCCATGATGTGCTCCCTCCTGCTGATCGTTGGATCAGGGTAGGCGCACGAAGGTGACGACAAGCGGAATTCAGGCGGTCAGCCAGGCGCGGAGTCGTTCCTCGCAGTGCAGGATGGCCTTCGTCTCGACGCGCTCGTCGACCTTGTGGGCCAGGAGGGCGTCGCCCGGGCCGTAGTTGACCGCCGGGACGCCGAGGGCGCTGAAGCGGGAGACGTCCGTCCAGCCGAACTTCGGCATGGCCCGGCCTCCCACCGCCTCCGTGAAGGCCGCGGCCGCCGGGTGGGAGAGGCCGGGGAGGGCGGCGCCGGAGTGGTCGTCGATCACGAACTCGGCCACGCCGCAGTCCGCGAAGACCTCCCGGACGTGGGCCAGCGCCTCGTCCGCGCTGCGGTCCGGGGCGTAGCGGAAGTTCACCGTCACCGTGCAGGCGTCGGGGATCACGTTGTTGGCGACGCCGCCCTCGATGCGGACCGCGTTGAGGCCCTCGTGGTACTCCAGGCCGTCGATGACCGGCTTGCGCGGCTCGTAGGCGGCGAGTGCGGCGAGGATCGGGCTCGCCGAGTGGATCGCGTTGGAGCCCATCCAGCTGCGGGCGGAGTGGGCGCGCTCGCCGGTCGTGCGGAGCAGGACGCGCAGGGTGCCCTGGCAGCCGCCCTCGACCTCACCGTTGGACGGCTCCAGCAGCACCGCGAAGTCGCCGGTCAGCCAGTCGGGGTGGGCGGCGGCGACCACGCCGAGGCCGTTGAGGTCGGCGGCGACCTCCTCCTGGTCGTAGAAGACGAAGGTGAGGTCCCGGTTCGGCGCGGGCACGGTCGCGGCGATGCGCAGCTGTACGGCGACGCCGGACTTCATGTCGGTCGTGCCGCAGCCCCACAGGACGCCGTTCTCGTCGAGGCGGGACGGGAGGTTGCCGGCGATCGGCACGGTGTCGAGGTGGCCGGCGAGTACGACGCGCTCGGCGCGGCCGAGGTGCGTACGGGCCACCACGTTGTTGCCGTAGCGGTCCACGCTGAGGTGCGGCAGGCCGCGCAGCGCGCTCTCCACGAGGTCGGCGAGCGCCTTCTCGTCGCCGCTCACGGAGGGGATGTCGACGAGCCGGGCGGTCAGCTCGGCGGCGTCCAGGGTGAGGTCCAGCTCGGATTCGGACATGACTCCGACCCTAACGCCCCGGGGTGTGACGAAGCCCGGTCCGTCCGGCCGGTGGACGCGTCATACGGCTCAAGTACGGTGGGCCGCGTGTCTCAGAGCGATCACTCCCGTCAGCGGCGCCGCCGGCGGCCCCGCAAGGCCGCCGGCCTGCTCGTACTGCTCGCGCTCATCGGCTATTTCGCCGTGCGGTACGACTCGAACGACGGCGGCGGCCCGCCGCACTGCACGGCCGGCGTGGTCGCCGGAGCCGATGAGTCCGGGCAGGGCGGCACCCGCCAGTCGTACGACATGTCGCCGGAGCAGGCGGCGAACGCGGCGACGATAGCGGCGGTCGGCGTCTCCAAGGGCCTGCCGGACCGGGCGGTGACGATCGCGCTGGCGACCGCGATGCAGGAGTCGGCGCTGCGCAACCTCAACCACGGCGACCGGGACTCGCTCGGCCTGTTCCAGCAGCGGCCCTCGCAGGGCTGGGGCGCCCCGGACCAGATCAGGGACCCGGTGTACTCGTCCGGGATCTTCTACGACCACCTGGTCAAGGTTCCGGGCTACTCGCGGCTCCCGCTGACGGTGGCGGCGCAGAAGGTGCAGCGCAGCGGCTACCCGCAGGCGTACGCGAAGCACGAGCCGGACGCCATGGTGCTGACGGCGGCCTTCGGCGGCCGGGGTTCGCTGACCTGCGGCGGCCCCGCGCCCACCACGCCGGGCGACCCGGAGAAGGTGCGGGCGGAGCTGGTGCGGATCTTCGGCAAGAAGGTGCTGGCGGGCCACGGCGGCGCGCCCTCCGCGACCGGGGACGGCGGTCGGGGGATCAAGGAGGCGGAGATCAGCGTTCCGCTGAAGCCGGACGGTGACGAGGCCGAGGAGCGCCGCGGGAGGGCGCTGGCGCACTGGGCGGTGGCCAACTCGCGCACCCTGGGCATCACCCGGGTCTCGTACGGCATGCGCGGCTGGACCGCCGGCGAGGCCAAGGGCACCTGGCAGGCCAGGGGCGGCACCGGGAAGTCCGGCGGCGGGGACCCGTACCACGCGGACGCCAACGAGATACGGATCTTCGTGGCCCAGTAGCCGCCCGGCAGCCGACCCGTAGCCACCGCTCGGCCGAACCCTCGCCCGCGCGTACGGGACGTCCCCCACACGGGGGTGACCGTCGGACCGGCGCCGGAGGGTCCGGAAGCGGAGAAAGGCCTGGTCGGCGCGCATCCAATGCGGTTGTCGCGGAAGCCGATTAAACGATGCGTTACTGATCCTTTACCCACCGGCTCCGCAACCTCGCCCGCCCCACCGGCGGTTGTACACGGCGTACTCAGCCGCTACCGCTTAGGAGCATCATGACCCTCCCCCTGACCCGCCGGATCGCCCGTACCGCGCTGCTGCTCGCCGCCGGCGCAGCTCCCGTGGTCGGTGCGGCCGGTGCGGCCAGCGCCGCGGGCCTCGAAACCGCACCGCAGCTGCCGCAGCTGGGCGCGCTCACGGCGCCCGACACCGCCGACGCGACGGGCGCCGCGGGCGCGGTCACCGACACCGCCGCGCAGGCCGTCCCGGGCGCCCCCACCGAGCTGACCGGCGCCGCCGGATCGCTGCTGGGTGGCCTGCCGGCCGCCGGAAACGCGACCTCCGCGCTGCCGGCCGAGGTACCCGCCGCGCCGGAGCTGCCGCTGGGCGGCACGCTGCCCCTGGGCGGCCTGGGCGCCTGATCGGCGTCGCGTACACGCCCGAGGGGGCCGGGAGCACGAACTCCCGGCCCCCTCGGGCCTTTCCGCGTACATGGCGCACCGGCGCGTACCGGCGTACCGGCGTACAGCGCCAGGCCGGTCAGCCGAGCCGCTTGACCGCCGCCGCGACCCGCTCGTCCGTGGCCGTGAAGGCGAACCGGACGAAGCGCGCGCCCGCCTCCCCGTAGAAGTCGCCCGGCGCGGCGAGGATGCCCAGCCCGGCGAGGTAGGCCACCGTCTCCCAGCAGGGCTCGTCCCGGGTCGCCCACAGGTAGAGGCTGGCCTCGCTGTGCTCGATGCGGAAGCCGTGCGCCTCCAGGGCCCCGCGCAGCGCCGAGCGGCGGGCGGCGTAGCGGCCGCGCTGCTCCTCGACGTGGGCGTCGTCGCCGAGCGCCGCCACCGTGGCCGCCTGCACCGGGGCGGGGGTCATCATGCCGCCGTGCTTGCGGATCTCCAGCAGCTCGCGGAGCACATCGGCGTCACCGGCGATGAAGGCCGCCCGGTAGCCCGCCAGGTTGGAGCGCTTGGACAGGGAGTGGACGGCCACCAGGCCCTCGTAGGAGCCGCCGCAGACCTCGTCGTGGAGGACGGATACGGGCTCGGCCTCCCAGCCCAGCTCCAGGTAGCACTCGTCGCTGAAGACGAGGATCCCGTGCTCGCGCGCCCAGGCCACGATCCGGATCAGGTCTTCCTTCGGGATGACCTTGCCGGTGGGGTTGGACGGGGAGTTGAGCCAGAGCAGCTTCACCCCGGCCGGGTCGAGCTCCATAGGGTCGTCGTAGACCACGGCCTCGGCGCCGCACAGCCGCGCGCCGACCTCGTACGTCGGGTACGCGAGCCGGGGGTACGCGACCTTGTCACCGACGCCCAGGCCCAGCTGGGTCGGCAGCCAGGCCACCAGCTCCTTGGAGCCGACCACCGGCAGGACGTTGCGGTGCTCGGCGGCGCTCGCGCCGAGGCGGCCGCGCAGCCAGCCCGTGATCGCGTCGCGCAGGGCGACCGTGCCCCACACCGTGGGGTAGCCCGGGGAGTCGGCGGCCTCGACCAGGGCGCGCTGGATCAGATCCGGCACCGGGTCCACGGGGGTGCCGACCGACAGGTCGACGATGCCGTCCGCGTGGGCCGCCGCCGTCGCCTTGTACGGCTCCAGCTTGTCCCAGGGGAAGGCGGGAAGACGTGCGGAAAGTGCGGCCACGGTGCTCTCTGCTCTCTCTGGTCTCAGTACGGGGATCTACCTGCCGGCGCCGGAAACGGCTCGGTCCCGCGCGGCACGAGGCCGTACGGGACCGAGGCGCGCGGTCGGCCGGGTGCGGTGACCGTCAGTGGCCCTCGCCCATGGGCGGCAGCGCGGCGATGAGGGGGTGGTCTCGCTCGATCAGGCCGAGCTTGGAGGCACCACCGGGCGAACCGAGCTCGTCGAAGAACTCGACGTTCGCCTTGTAGTAGTCCTTCCACTCCTCCGGGGTGTCATCCTCGTAGAAGATGGCCTCGACCGGGCAGACCGGCTCACAAGCACCACAGTCGACGCACTCGTCCGGGTGGATGTACAAGGACCGCTGGCCCTCGTAGATGCAGTCGACGGGGCACTCTTCGATGCATGCCTTGTCCTTGACGTCGACACAAGGCTCCGCGATGACGTAGGTCACGCTCTCGTTCCTCCTCGGTAGGGCTTTCCATATCGCGCGGGAGCGCGGCGTCGTCGATGCCCGCACCTAGTATCTCCGTTCCCGGGCACGATCCGAACAGGAGGGGCGGACAGAGCTGTGGAAATCACTGCCGGAGGACTGCTGGAGATCCGTATTACCCCCGCTGACGTGGGTAAACGAGTCTCTGTACGACGGGTGGATCTTAGGCCGGGCCGACCACCCGAGTTCAGTGACGCGGTAGGGGTTCTCACATCCTGGAACGAGGGTGTGCTCGTGATCACACAGAAGAACGGCAAGGCCGTCCGCATCGCGGAATCCGCGCTGGTCGCGGGCAAGACCGTACCTCCGGCGCCGGCCCGGCGGCGGGGTCCCGCAGCCTCCTTCGAGGAGCTGGCGCGGATCGCGGCGCGCTCGTGGCAGCCGCTGGAGAGCGAGCCGCTGGGCGAGTGGACCCTGCGCGCGGCCGGCGGGTTCACCCGCCGGGCCAACTCGGTGCTCCCGCTCGGCGACCCCGGGATACCGCTGGACGAAGCACTCGCGCGAGTGACCGCCTGGTACGCGGAACGGGGACTTCCGGCGTACGTGCAGGCCGCGACGGGAGCCGAGGGCACCCAGGAGCTGCTGTGCGCGGAGCTGGAGCGGCGGGGCTGGGTGAACGAGGTGTCGGCGGAGGTCCGGATCGGTGCGCTGGCGCCTGTCGGCGACCTGGACGCCGCGGCGGCGCGGGACGTACGTCTGTCCCGTACGCCGGACGAGGAGTGGCTGGGCCGGTACGGGCGGGTCGAGGACCCCGCGCTGGCCCGGCGGGTGCTCGTGGAGGGACCGTCGGTGTGGTTCGCGTCGCTGGAGGGCGGCCGGGCCGTCGGGCGCTGCGTGGTGGACGGCCGGTGGGCCGGGTTCGCGGCGGTGACGGTCGATCCCGCGCACCGGCGGGAGGGGCTGGCGACGGCGGTGATGGCGGCGCTGGCGCGGCGCGCCCTGGAGGAGGGCGCGTCGGCGGCGTGGCTCCAGGTGGAGACGGACAACGGGGGCGCGCGCGGCCTGTACGACGGGATGGGCTTCGCGACGCACCACATGTACCACCACTACCGGGCCGGGGCGGCGGGATGAGCGCGCGGACGCGCGAGGAGTTCGCGCGGGAGGCCCGCTCGGAGCGGCCGGACCTGTCGGTGCTGTGCCTGCTGCTCGCGGCGGAGGCCGACCCGGAGCTCGACGAACGGGGCATGGACTGGGCGCAGATCGAGCTGGACCGGCTGGCGGGGATGCTGCCGTACGGGTTGCGGGGCGCGAAGGCGTGGGCCTCGGCGGTGACGGAGCTGCTGGGCGGGCGGCTCGGCTTCCACGGGACTCCGGCGGACTACGAGCGGCTGTCGTCCTCGCTGCTGCACGAGGTGCTGCGGCGGCGGCGCGGACTGCCGATCCTGCTGTCGGTGGTGTGGCTGGAGGTGGCCCGGCGGGCGGGCGGGCCGGTGTACGGGCTGGGGCTGCCGGGGCACTTCGTGGTGGGCTTCGGGGATCCGGAGGAGGGCGTGGTCGTGGACCCGTTCGCGGGCGGCGCCTCGCTGGGCACGGGCCCGGCGGAGCTGGCGTCGGGGCCGCGGACCCCGGCGCGGACCCTGGACATCGTCCTGCGGATCCTGAACAACATCCGGGCGTGGGCGTCGGCCCGCCCCGAGCAGTCGGGGGTGGCGCTGTGGGCGCTGGAGCTGTCGCTGCTGCTGCCCTCGCATCCGGCGTCGCTGCGGTACGAGCGGGCGCGGCTGCTGGTGGAGCGGGGGTCCTTCCAGGAGGGGGCCGCCGAACTGGAGGCGTACGCCTCTGTCGTGGAGGCGGTGGACTCTGACGCCGCGTCGCGCATCCGCGCCGAGGCGCTATCCGCGCGGGCCCTCCTGAACTGACCCCGCCCGACCGCTGCGCGGGGCTGAACCGCCCCCCGCCCGACCGCTGCGCCGGGCTGAACCAACCCCGCCCGACCGCTGCGCGGCGCTTCCCGGGCTCCGCCCGGACCCGCGCCTCAAACGCCGGCGAGGCTGGATTGGGCTGATGCCGTCCGCCCGGCGTGGCTGGATTGCCCGGAGGGCAATTTCAGCCTCGCCGGCGTTCGAGGCGCGGGGGTTCGGGGGCTGGCCCCCGCAGCGGCGCCGCACACGGGATGGACCGGTCAGAGCCGGGGTGCGGGCCGCAGCCCCCGCCCCCGCCCCGGGTTCAGGGAAGGGGCTCGGGCGGGTCGGGGCTTCGGGTCAGCTCGGGTTGGTGTCGATGACGACGGTCCGCTCGGCGGCGGTCTTGCCGCGCAGGGCCTTGCCGAGGGCGCCCGCGACGTCCTGCGGGGTGACGGCCGTCTTCTCGCCGTTGCCGCGGGTGATCAGGATGCCGTCGAAGGTGTTCCCGTAGAGCTCCTTGAGCGCTTCGAGGTCGTACTTCTCGACGAGGTGGCCATCGACGGCCTGCATGCTCAGGATCTTGGGAAGGGACACCTTCGGGCCGAACGCGATGGACTTGGTGCCCGCCTTGACCACGGCGTTCTGGGACATCGCCGGCGTGGCGAACTCCCGCATGGCCCGGTCCAGTTCCTCCTGGCCGATCACGGGCTCCCTGGTGGCGACCGGGAGTTCGGCCACGGGGGCCTTGCCGGTGGCGACCATGTCGCGGAAGGCCTTGGTCACCTGCTCCGCGGAGGCGTCCACGTCGAGGGTGGTGCCGGCCTTGCCGGCGACGGGGACGGCCTTGCCCGGCGCGAACGTGATGGTGCCCTCGGTCGCGGTGCCCGCGGTGGCGGCGAGTTCCTGGAGGGCGACCTGGAGCTTCTCCTCGTCGACCGGCATCACGGGGTCGGCGACGCGCTCGTTGCCGAGGAGCGAGCCGATGACGGTGACGGGGTTGTAGTCGCTGCCCGCCGCGTTGCGGACGGTGGTCTGGCTGTCCAGGGTCAGGCCGGCCTTCTCGGGCTTCAGCTCGACCTGCTTGCCGCCGACGCTGAGCTGGAGCGGGGCCGCGGCGCGGTTGCCGAAGGCCGTCTGGAGCTTGGCGACGGCCTCGTCGCGGCTGCCGCTGATGTCCACGCCGAGGACGGTGGTGCCCTTGGGGACGTCGGAGTGGTTCAGGAGCAGGCCGGCGCCGTAGGCCACGCCGAGCAGGCCGATGACGGCGCCGCCGAGGAGGACGACCTTGGAGCGGCCCTTCTTGGCGGGCTTGGCGGGCTTGGCCGTCTTGCCCGCCTTCGCGGGCGCGGCCGGCTCCGGTGCGCGCGCCGCACCGGGGGTCGGGCCGGGGGCCGGCACGGGGGTCGGCCCCGGTACGCCCGCCGCCGGGCCGGGCCAGCTCGGCGTCTCCTCGGCGTACACGGGCGCGGTCCCGAGGGCGGGGCCGCCCGTGGGTCCGGCGGGGTCGGTGTAGGCGGGGAACGCCTCGGTGGAGGGGCCTCCGTCGTACGCCGGGAAGTCCTGGGTCGTGCCGACGCCGGGGCCGCCAGCCGTGGGCGTGGCCGGATAGCCGGCGGCGGCTGCCGGGGCGGCCTGGGCGTAGCCGGCGCCGGGCGCGCCGGGGCGCGGGCCCGCGGCGGGCGGGGGGAAGCCGGCGCCGGGGCCGGGCCCGGCGGGGTTCTGGCGGTAGCCGCCGGCGGGGGGTCCGTCGAAGCCGGGCCCGGCCGGAGCGCCGGGCACGCCGGTACGAGCGCCGGCGCGGGGTCCGTCGAGGCCCGGGCCGACGGGTCCCGGAGCGGGGGCCCGGCCCGCCGGACCGCCGCCGGCGGCAGGGGCGTCGTAGCCCGGGCCGCCGGGGGTACCGGGGCGAGGTCCCGCGGCAGCCGGGTAACCGGCGCTCGCACCGGGCTGACGGGTCGGCAGGGCCGCCGAGGGCGGGGGCGGGGTCGCCTTGCGCGGGGCGAACCAGTTGCTGGCCGGCCCCTCGGCCTGACCCGGAGCGGAGGCCTGAGCGGGGACCTGCGCCGCAGCAGCCGCGGCGGGCCCGGCGGGCGCGGAAGCGGGCGGAAGCGCCGCCCGGACCGGCGCGGGGCCGGGCTCCGGCGCCGCCTCGATCCGGGTCGGTTCGGGCCGGCGCTTCGGCTTCGGGTCGCGCCCGGGCGCCGGCTGGGCCCCGGGCGCGTCGGCGTCCGGGTCGGCGGCGGCCACCGGCTTGCGTACGACCACCGGCGGAATCGGCCGCGAACCCGGGATGTTGATCCGGATCCGGGTCGTCAGGGTGGTCTCGGTCTTCGGCCCGTCGGTGTCGGGCGTGGACGGGTTCGAAGTCACAGAGGTCTCCTCCGGGGCGTTCGCCGCAGCGTTCGTGGACGGATACTGGCCGGTTCCATACGGCGGCGTACCCGAGGGGTAAGCGGCTCCGCCGCGCCCCTGGGGCCCGGAGGACGAACTGTCAGTTTCACGACTCAAGGCAGGTTCTCCCGGTTGGCTCCGCCGCCCGTCATACCGTGCGCGGGCAGCTCGGCGGCCCGTCCACCATACTGGCCGCCGCCCGCGCGCAATCGACCACGGGGAATAAGGGGTTCCTCTTGGCCCCCTCCAAGCCCCCCTCAAGCCCCCGGAATACCTCGGTCCGCCCCCGGGCGAACCGTCCTCAACCAGCCAGTACCGGTCACCGAACGGAGTGCGACGGCACGTCAGCCGCGGGGCCCCGCACCCGGAGCGGGCCGGTCGAGCGGGCCACGCATCGTGGCGCAGATCACAGCGAGCACGGTCCCGCCCAAAAGGTATGCGTACAGGCCGATTCCGGACGAACTGAGCAGGAAGTCCCCTTCGGAGCGAGGGGCGCTGAGCACCACGTAGGACAGGAACCAGCCCGCCGCCGCCGCGCCCACTCCGATTCCGGTCCCGAGGGCGATCCGGCCCCCGAGGAACAGGCCGAGGAGGGCCGCCAGGGCGAGCAGCAGCCCGCCCGGGAACCAGAGGTCCAGCGCGAGCCAGCCGGCCGCGCCGGTCACCGCGCCCGCCGCGAACAGGCCGAGGCAGGTTGCGATCCGCCCGGCGGTCAGCCCGCCGGTCATGACCGCACCCCGGCGAACAGGTCCCGCTCGCGCTCGCCGGCCGGGGCGCCCGGCTCACCCGCGACCAACTCGTAGTACTCGCGGGCGAACAGCGGCTGCGCCAGGTCGTTCGACAGGGCGAAGAAGGGGCCGTCCACGGCGATCTGGGTGACGTGCGCCCGCATCGCGGCCGCCTTGGCCGCCACGATCGCCTCGCCGGCGGCGATCTCGGCGGTGATCCGCTCGTCGGGGACCACTCCGGGCACGTCCTCGGGCGAGGCCAGCCCCGGGAAGGACGCCGTCCCGCCCGCCGCGCGCAGCCTGGCGAAGCCCTCGTCGACCACCGAGCGCGGCACGCGGTTCCAGTAGACCTTCGCGATCCCGTGCGGATCGCCGAGGTCGCGCCGGTACGTTTCCTCGGCGGCCAGTTCGGCGGCGCGCGTGGCCACGCGGTGGGCCTGGATGTGGTCGGGGTGCCCGTACCCGCCGTCGGGGTCGTAGGTGACGAGCACCTGCGGGCGCAGCTCCCGGATCACCCCCACGAGGTACGCGGCGGCCTCGTCCACGTCGGCGGACCAGAAGGCTCCGGGGCGGCGGTTCTGCTCGGTCCCCATCATCCCGGAGTCCCGGTAGCGGCCGGGGCCGCCGAGGAACCGGTGGTCGGTGACGCCGAGTTCGGCCATGGCGGCGGCGAGTTCGCCGATCCGGTGGGTGCCGAGGGTGTCGTCGCGATCGGCCGTGAGGTGGGCGAGCGCGGGCGGGATGACCTCGCCCTCCTCGCCGAGGGTGCAGGTCACCAGCGCGACATGGGCGCCCTCGGCCGCGTACTTGGCCATGGTGACGCCGTTGTTGATCGACTCGTCGTCCGGGTGCGCGTGCACGAGGAGCAGACGACGGGCGGGAAGACCGTTCATGGGGTCAGCGTAGAGGGTGTCCCCCGGGTGCGGCCGGACCGGCCGCACCGCCCGAGCGGCCCGAGACCGCTCAGAACTTGAGGCCGCTGATCATGCCGGCCACGTTCGTGGTCAGCTGGCTGAGGGTCGGCGCGATGGAGGAACTCGCGAGGTAGAAGCCGAGCAGCACGCAGACGCACGCGTGCCCCGCCTTCAGCCCCGACCTGCGCACCAGCAGGAAGACGATGATCGCCAGCAGCACCACGGCAGAGATCGAGAGTGCCACGGCGTTTCACCTCCACGTAGAACGGACAGCGGTACGCGTACTCGTGCTCGGCGGACTCATACCCACCGTGCGCTACCGATCATAACTTTCCGTACCAGCGCATCGATCGAAATCCGGCAGCACGAGGGGCGCATGCCGCGCATGCGCAGGGGCACGGAAACGCCGGCCGGGGGGCGCGTATGCCTCCCGGCCGGCTGTCGGCACCCGCACGGCCGCACGTCAGCCAGGCTGCACGGCCCATATCTCGGGGCAGAAACGGGCAAGTTGCCGCCATGTAAACCGAGTTACGGTAGCGGTGACCGTGTCGGGGACTGTTGTACGGGGGTGGCGAGAAATGAGCGGTTGGCAGGGGCTGGCGCTGCTGATGTTCCAGCGGGTACGGGAGGAACTCGCCGGGATGGTCGCGGCCGGCGCGCTCGACCGGACCCCCGAGCCGGACGCGAACAGCGCGGCGTGGCTCGTCTGGCACATCGCGCGCGGCCAGGACCGGAACCTGTCGGAGGTCGCGGGACTCCCCCAGGTGTACGTGGAGCAGGGCTGGGCGGCGCGTTTCGGGCGCCCGGCGGACCCCTCGGACACCGGCTACGGGCACACGCCCGCCCAGGCGGCCGCCTTCCGCGGCGCCGCGGCCCCGGGCGCGGCGGAACTGCTGGGCTACCTGGACGCCGTACACGACCGGGTGGAGCGGTATTTGGCGGCGGCCCCGGACGGGGACCTCGCCCGGACCGCCCCGAGTCCGACGCTCGGCACCGCCGACCCGGTCGAGGCCCGCCTGGCCGGCCAGCTGTCGGACTCCCTGGCCCACCTCGGCCAGCTGGGCCTGCTCCTGGGCCGCTGAGCGGTCTCGGCGACGTCGGGCTACTCCTTCGACAGCCCGGGCGACGCGGCCGGCGGAGTCGGCGGGCTCGGCGGCGGAGTCGGCGGGCTCGGCGGCGGCGGGAGGTCGCCCGGGGCGGGGACCACCTGCTTCTCGGCCGCGAAATGGCAGGCCGAGGGATGGGCCGCCGGGCCCGAGGGAAAGGCCTGCGGCACCGCCAGCAGCGGGACCTCCGTCGTACAGCGCGGCTGGGCCTTCCAGCAGCGGGTGCGGAAGGGGCAGCCCGAGGGCGGGTTGGCCGGGGAGGGGACGTCCCCGGCCAGGATGATCCGCTCGCGGTGGGCCCGGGCCCGCGGGTCCGGGACGGGGACGGCCGACAGCAGCGCCTGCGTGTACGGGTGGGTGGGGTGGTCGTAGATCTGGGTGTCGGTGCCGATCTCCACCACCCGGCCCAGGTACATCACGCCCACCCGGTCCGAGATGTGCCGGACGATCGAGAGGTCGTGCGCGATGAACACGTAGGACAGGTTGAACTCGTTCTGCAGGCGCTCCAGGAGGTTGATCACCTGGGCCTGTACGGAGACGTCCAGGGCGGAGACCGGCTCGTCCGCGACGATGATCTCCGGCTGCAGGGCCAGGCCCCGGGCGATGCCGATGCGCTGGCGCTGGCCGCCGGAGAACTGGTGCGGGTACCGGTTGATGTACTCGGGGTTCAGGCCGACCACGTCCAGGAGCTCCTGGACCTTGCGGCGCCGGTCGCCCTTCGGGGCCACCTCGGGGTGGATGTCGTAGGGCTCCCCGATGATGTCGCCGACCGTCATGCGCGGGTTCAGCGAGGTGTACGGGTCCTGGAACACCATCTGGATGTTGCGGCGCACGGCCTTGAGGGCCTTGCCCGACAGCTTGGTGATGTCCTCGCCCTTGTACGTGATGACGCCGGCCGTCGGCCGCTCCAGGTGGACCAGCATCTTCGCGACCGTGGACTTGCCGCAGCCGGACTCCCCGACGATGCCGAGGGTTTCACCCGCGCGCAGGTCGAAGGAGACCCCGTCCACGGCCTTGACCGCGCCGACCTGCTTCTTGATGACGATGCCCCGGGTCAGCGGGTAGTACTTGACCAGGTTCCGCACTTCGAGGATCGACTCAGGCACCGAGGCAGTCCTTCCAGAAGAAGCACGCGCTCGCACGGTCCGGGGCGACCTCCGCCAGCGGCGGGACCTCGGTCCGGCAGACGGCCTGGGCCATCGGGCAGCGCGGGTTGAAGGCGCAGCCGGGCGGGATGGCGAGGAGGTTCGGCGGCAGGCCCTTGATCGCGTACAGCTCATGGCCCTTCTGGTCCAGGCGCGGGATCGAGTCGAGCAGGCCGCGGGTGTACGGGTGCGCGGGCGCGGCGTAGATCTCGTGCACGGGGGCCGCCTCGACGATCCGGCCCGCGTACATGACGGCGATCTTGTCGGCCACGTCGGCGACGACGCCGAGGTCGTGGGTGATCAGGATCAGGCCCATGTTCAGTTCGCGCTGGAGCTCGGCGAGCAGGTCCATGACCTGGGCCTGCACGGTGACGTCCAGCGCGGTGGTCGGCTCGTCGGCGATGATCAGGGAGGGTTCCAGGGCCAGCGCCATGGCGATCATGATGCGCTGGCGCATGCCGCCCGAGAACTGGTGCGGGTAGTCCCCCACCCGCTCCCTCGCCGCCGGGATCTTGACCCGCTCCATCAGCTCGACGGCCTTGGCCCTGGCGTCCTTGCGGGACATCCCGCGATGGACCTCGTACATCTCGCCGAGCTGCGCGCCCACGCTCAGGACGGGGTTCAGCGAGGACAGCGCGTCCTGGAAGATCATGGCCATCTCGGCGCCGCGGACCTTCCGGCGGTCGTCCTCCTTCATCTTCAGGAGGTCCTTGCCCTTGAACAGGATCTCGCCGCCCGCGATCCGGCCCGGCGGCATGTCGAGGATGCCCATGACGGCCTGGGCGGTCACCGATTTGCCCGAGCCGGACTCGCCGAGCACGGCGAGCGTCTCGCCTTCCTCCACCGAGTAGTTGACGCCGTTGACGGCTTTGGCGACGCCGTCCCGGGTACGGAACTCCACGTGGAGGTCGCGGACTTCGAGCAGCATGGTGCCCACTCCTCAGCGCAGCTTGGGGTCGAGGGCGTCGCGCACCGCGTCGCCGAGCATGATGAAGGCGAGCACGGTCAGGCTGAGCGCGCCCGCCGGCCAGAGCAGCATGTGCGGGGCGTTGCGGATCTGCGAGGCGGCGTTGGAGATGTCGATGCCCCAGGAGACGGTCGGCGGGCGCAGGCCCACGCCGAGGAAGGACAGGGTGGCCTCCAGGGCGATGTACGTGCCCAGGGCGATGGTGGCGACGACGATGACGGGCGCGATGGCGTTCGGGGCCACATGCCTGAGCAGGATCCGGGCGTTCCCGGCGCCGAGGGCCCGGGCGGCCTGGACGTAGTCGTTCTGTTTGGCGGTGATCACCGAGCCGCGGGCGATGCGGGCGAGCTGCGGCCAGCCGAGCAGCACGATGAAGCCGACCACCGGCCAGACGGTGGTGCTGGTGACCACGGACAGGAAGACCAGCCCGCCGAGGATGACGGGAATGCCGAAGAAGATGTCGGCGACCCGGGAGAGCGTAGCGTCGCCCCAGCCGCCGAAGAACCCGGCGAGCCCGCCGAGTCCCGAGCCGAGCAGGGCGGCGCCGACGGTGGCGCAGATGCCGACGGTGATGGAGGCGCGGGCACCGTAGACGGTACGGGTGTACACGTCGCAGCCCTGGGTGTCGTAGCCGAAGGGGTGGCCGGGGGCGGGGCCCTCCTGGGACTTGGAGAGGTCGCACCGCAGCGGGTCGCCGCTCGCGATCAGCTGGGGCCAGATGGAGATGACGACGAGGAACAGGATCACGAGCGCGGAGAGGATGAAGACGGGGTTGCGGCGCAGCTGGTGCCAGGCGTCGGACCACAGGGAGCGGGCCTTCTCCGTGGGCCCGGGTCCTCCGCCCGACTCCAGGGTCTTCTCCAGGCTCTCCGCCTCGTCCAGGGCCAGATCCATCTGTCCCCCCTGTCCGGTGGGTGCGATCGCTTCGTTGTCGCCCGGTTCGAGCGGGTCGTAGAGCGGCTCTTTGCGCTCAGGCATAACGGATCCTCGGGTCCAGGACCGCGTAGAGCAGGTCGACGACGAGATTCGCCACCAGGAAGACGATGACGAGGATGGTCACGAAGCCGACGACCGTCGGGGCGTTGTTGCGCAGGATGCCCTGGTAGAGCTGGTATCCGACGCCGTGGATGTTGAAGATCCGCTCGGTGACGATGGCTCCGCCCATCAGCGCGCCGATGTCGGTGCCGATGAAGGTGACCACGGGGATGAGCGAGTTGCGCAGCAGGTGCCGGGTGACGACCCGGCGGCGCGGCAGCCCCTTGGCGGTGGCCGTGCGCACGTAGTCGGCCTTGGCGTTCTCGGCGATCGAGGTGCGGGAGAGCCGGGTGACGTACGCGAGGGAGACCAGCGCGAGGACGATGCCGGGCAGGATCAGCTCGTTGAAGGGGGCGTCCGGGGAGACGGTGGGCCGGACCCAGCCCCAGTTGACGCCGAAGAGGTACTGGAGCAGGTAGCCCGTGACGAAGGTGGGCACGGAGATCACGACGAGCGTGAGCACCAGCAGGCTGGTGTCGATGGCCTTGCCCCGGCGCAGCCCACTGACCACGCCGAGGGTGATGCCGACGATGATCTCGATGACGATCGCGATGATGGTGAGGCGCAGGGTCACGGGGAAGGCGGAGGCCATCAGTTCGGTGACGGGCTGGCCGTTGAAGGCGGTGCCGAAGTCGCCCTGGAAGATCTGGCCCATGTAGTGGAGGTACTGCTCCCACAGGGGCCGGTCGAGGTAGAGGTCCTTGCGGATGCGCGCGGCGGTGGCGGGGTCGGGGGCCTTGTCTCCGAAGAGGGCCGCGACCGGGTCGCCGAGCGCGTACACCATGAAGAAGATCAGGAACGTGCTGCCGATGAACACCGGGATCATCTGGAGCAGCCGCCGGATCACATAACGTCCCATGGACTGCTCCAGGATCGTTGCCGTTGGCGGGTCAGCTGACCTTGATCTCGTTGTAGACCGGGACGCTGAACTGGTTGAGCGCCACGTCCGAGAGGCGCTCGGCGTATCCGGCGCTGCCGTTCTGGTACCAGAGGGGGATCGCCGGCATCTGCGCGGCGAGGATCTTCTCGGAATCCTGGAACTTCGCGATCGCCTTCGCCGCGTCGCTCTCCTGGTTGGCCTCGTCGACGAGCTTGTCGAACTCGGGGTCGCTGAACTTCCCGTAGTTGGAGGAGGCGCCGGTGTAGTACAGCGGCTCCAGGAAGTTCTGGATCAGCGGGTAGTCGGCCTGCCAGCCGGAGCGGAAGGGGCCGGTCAGCTTGAAGGAGCTCTGCTGGTTGCGGAAGTCGGCGAAGGTGCCGACCGGGTTGACCGTGCAGACGGGGCCGTCGCCCAGCGCGTTGTTGATGCTGTTGCAGACGGCGTCCATCCAGTCGCGGTGCGAGCCGGTGTCCACGTTCGAGGTCAGCGTCATCCTGCCGCCGGGCAGGCCGCCGCCCTCCTGGATGAGCTTCTTGGCGCCCGCCGGATCGAACGTGCAGTACTGGCCGCACAGGGTGGGGTTGAAGCCGCCCTTCTCGCCGAGGGCCGGGGAGGTCCAGTCCTTGGCCGGGGTGCGGGTCTCGCGGAAGATCTGCCGGGTGATCTCGTCGCGGTTGATCGCCATCGAGATGCCCTGGCGGACCTTCTCCATGCCCGTCTTGTTCCATTGGGCGTCGTAGAGGGGGAAGGTGAGGGTCTGGATGATGAGGGCGGGCTGGTTGATGTACCGGTCGCCGAGGTCGGCCTTGACGTTCTTGAGCTGCTGCGCCGGGACGTCGTCGACCAGGTCGAGGTTGCCGGAGATCAGGTCGGTGTAGGCGGTGTTGTTGTCGGTGTAGACCTTCAGGTCCACGCCGCCGTTCAGCGCCTTGTCCGTGCCCGGGTAGCCGTCCCACGCGCGCAGCTTCATCGCCGTGCCCTTGGTGTACGAGTCCACCGTGTACGGGCCGTTGCCGACGGGCTTGGCCAGCCAGCCGGTGTGGTCGGTGAAGAAGGACTGGGGCAGCGGGGAGAAGGCCTGGTAGCCGAGGGTGTCGGGCCAGGTGGAGAACTTCGCCTTGAGGGCGACGGTGAAGGTCTTGTCGTCCTTGACGACCAGTCCGGACATCGTCTTGGCCTTGGGTTCACCGGAGGCGGGGTGCACATCCGCGTAGCCGACGATGTTGTCGAAGAAGGTCGCGTTGTTCTGTTTGTTGCGCACGTCGGCCGCGTAGTTCCAGGCGTCCACGAAGGACTTCGCGGTGACGGGCTCGTCGTTGCTGAACTTCCAGCCGTCCTTCAGCGTGACGGTGAAGTTCTGGCTGTCGGTCGTCTCGATCTTCTCGGCGACCATGTTCAGGGCCTCGCCGGTCTTCGGGTCGTACCGCTTCAGACCCCGGAAGAGCATGTCGAGGACCTTGCCGCCCTGGACCTCGTTGGTGTTCGCCGGCTCCAGTGGATTCTGCGGGTCACCCCACGAAGAGCTGATGATCCCCGCGCCCTCGCCACCGCCTCCGCCGCCGTCGCTACCGCCGCCGCAGGCCGTCGCCGCGAGGGCGACGGCCATCGCACATGCGACCCACTTGGCGTGGGTGGCTCCGCGCATGGAGTGCCTCCTCCTGGATCCCAAGACTCGCTTAGGGCCCAATGTCACCCCATGAGGGGTCACACACACTCCGCGTTGGACTGATTGCACCCGCACGACACCCGGCTGTCACCCCTGCGAGTGCAAGGGCAGCTCCCAGGTGTCCACCGCGTAGTGCAGGCGCATGCCGTGCGCCTCGTAGAGCCCGAGCGCGCCGGTTTCGTTGTGGACGTCCACGCCGAGACCCACGGTGTCCCGGCCGCGCGCCGCGTAGGCGGCGAAGCCGTGGCGCAGGAGGAGGCCGCCCATGCCCTGGCCGCGCAGGTCCTGACGTACGCCGATGTGGTTGATCCAGCCCATGCTGGTGCGGTCGTCGCGGGTGAGCAGCACCCCCACGTCGCCCCGCCCGGGCAGGCTCGCGATCCACACGAGGGACCAGTCGAGCGCGCGGGCGTCGATGTGGTCGAGCCAGGGCTCGTACGCGCGCTCCACATGGCCGAAGTGGGCGGCGAAGGTCTCCTCGACCAGGGCGTGGGCCCGGCGGCGGTCGGCCTCGTCGGCCGCGCAGTGGCGCAGGGTGAGCCCGTCCGGCGGGGCCGGGGGAAGGTCGGTGGCCGGGTTCAGGGCGCGGGTCATCACCTGGTAGCGGCGGACCGAGCGGTAGCCGCGCGCGGTGAGGAGGGAGAGGTCGAGGGTGGGTTTCACGTTGAGCTGGATCCGGAGCCAGGCCTGCTCGGCCCCGGCGGCCAGCTCGCGGGCGCGGATCTCCATCAGCTGCAACAGGTACTGAGCGGCTTCGCGGTGGCCGGGCAGTACGTAGTGGTCACCGTGGACCTGGCCGGGCTCTCCGTCTGCCCAGACCAGGGCATAGCAGACGAGCCGCGAACCGTGGAACGCGAGCCAGGAATCGGTGGCCAGATCGATGTCGGGGCGGTTCAGATCGGCTTCGACGCTGCCGAGATCAGTCTCCGGGCGACCGATCTCGATCACGTCGACGGCATTGAGCAGGGCGCAGATGTCGGCCGCGTCCCCTGGTCCGGCGGGGCGGTGGGTCAGGACGGTCAAGACAGGCATCTCGTCGGTCATCCGGCCACTGTCGGGCGGCGCGGCGTGCGGGCGCAACTCCCTTTCGGGAAGCACCTCTCCAGCCCCGCCGGGCACACTCCGGCCTCGCCGGCGTTCGATGCGCGGGGGCTCGGGGGCGGAGCCCCCGCAACGGCGCCGCACGCGTCGGCTCCGCGCCCCCCGGCCCGGGGAAACGCCAGGGCGCCCGGGCCGGAGGGATCCGGCCCGGGCGCCCGGGGCTACGTACAGCGGGGGATCAGACGGCCAGAACGGCCTTCTCCTCCGCGAAGTGGCAGGCCGACTCGTGCGCGGCCAGGGTGTTGAGGCCCTGGAAGCGCGTCGGGATCGCCAGCAGCGGCTCCTCCGTGGCGCACCGCTCCTCGGCCTTCCAGCAGCGGGTGCGGAAGCGGCAGCCCGACGGCGGGTTGGCCGGCGAGGGGACGTCACCGGTGAGGATGATCCGGTCGCGGCCCTCGCGGGCGGCCGGGTCGGGGACCGGGACCGCCGACAGCAGCGCCTGCGTGTACGGGTGGGTGGGGTGGTCGTAGATCTGGGAGTCGGTACCGATCTCGGCCATCTTGCCGAGGTACATGACGCCCACGCGGTCCGAGATGTGCCGGACGATCGAGAGGTCGTGCGCGATGAAGACGTAGGACAGGTTGAACTCGTCCTGAAGCTTCTCCATCAGGTTGATGACCTGGGCCTGCACCGACACGTCGAGCGCGGAGACCGGCTCGTCGCAGATGATGATCTCGGGGTTGAGCGCGAGGCCGCGGGCGATGCCGATGCGCTGGCGCTGGCCGCCGGAGAACTGGTGCGGGTACCGGTTGATGTACTCCGGGTTCAGACCGACCACGTCCAGGAGCTCCTGGACCTTGCGGCGCCGGTCGCCCTTCGGGGCCACCTCGGGGTGGATGTCGTAGGGCTCCCCGATGATGTCGCCGACCGTCATGCGCGGGTTCAGCGAGGTGTACGGGTCCTGGAACACCATCTGGATGTTGCGGCGGACGGCCTTGAGGGCCTTGCCCGACAGCTTGGTGATGTCCTGGCCCTTGTAGAAGACCTCGCCGGCCGTGGCCTTCTCCAAGCTCATCAGTAGCTTGGCGACGGTGGACTTGCCACAGCCGGACTCGCCGACGATGCCGAGGGTCTCGCCCTGGTAGAGGTCGAAGGAGATCCCGTCCACCGCCTTGACGGCGCCGACCTGCTTCTTGAACAGGATGCCCTGGGTCAGCGGGAAGTGCTTGACCAGGTTGCGGACCTGGAGGATCGGCTCGCGCTCGGTTGTGTTCTTGGTGAGCTCAGCCATGGATCTGCTCCTTCCAGAAGTGGCACGCGCTGCCGCGGCCGGGCATCTCGGTGCCGTCCTGCTCGGTCACCGGGTGCAGCACCGGCACGTCGGTGCCGCAGATGTCCTGCGCCTTGGGGCAGCGCGGGTTGAAGGCGCAGCCCGACGGGATGTTGAGCAGGTTGGGCGGCAGGCCCTTGATCGCGTAGAGCTCCTGGCCCTTCTGGTCCAGGCGCGGGATCGAGTCGAGCAGGCCGCGGGTGTACGGGTGCGCCGGGCGGCTGTAGATCTCGTGGACCGGGGCGGTCTCGACGATCCGGCCGCCGTACATGACGGCGATCTTGTCCGCGACGTCGGCGACGACGCCGAGGTCGTGGGTGATCAGGATCAGGCCCATGTTCATCTCGCGCTGGAGCTCCGCGAGCAGGTCCATGACCTGGGCCTGGACCGTCACGTCGAGAGCCGTGGTCGGCTCGTCGGCGATGATCAGGTCGGGCTCCAGGGCCATCGCCATGGCGATCATGATGCGCTGGCGCATACCGCCCGAGAACTGGTGCGGGTAGTCCCCCACGCGCGCCTTGGCGGCGGGGATCTTCACGCGGTCCATGAGCTCGACGGCCTTGGCCGTGGAGTCCTTCTTGGACATCCCGCGGTGGACGCGGAACATCTCGCCGAGCTGGGCGCCGACGGTGTGGACCGGGTTCAGCGAGGACAGCGCGTCCTGGAAGATCATGGCGATCTTCGAACCGCGGATCTTGCGGTACTCCTCGGCCGGGAGCTTGAGCAGGTCGGTGCCCTGGAAGAGGATCTCACCGCCCGCGATCTTGCCGGGCGGCATGTCGAGGATGCCCATGATGGCCTGAGCCGTCACGGACTTGCCCGAGCCGGACTCGCCGAGGACCGCGAGGGTCTCGCCGGAGTTCACGGAGTACGAGACTCCGTTGACGGCCTTGGCGACACCGTCGCGGGTGTGGAACTCGACGTGCAGGTCGCGCACTTCGAGCAGCGGGGTCCCCTCCGGCGCGGAGCGCGGGGCGGGAACGTTCGAGGTCTTGTCGATGATGGTCAACGTACGCCCTTCCTCAGCGCAGCTTCGGGTCGAGGGCGTCGCGCACCGCGTCGCCGACCATGATGAACGCGAGCACGGTGATGCTCAGCGCGGCCGACGGGAACAGCAGCACGTGCGGTGCCTGGAGCCAGCGGACGGACGCGTCACTGACCATCAGGCCCCAGGAGATCTGCGGGGGCTGGACGCCGATGCCCAGGTAGGACAGGGCCGCCTCGGCAGAGATGAACCCACCCAGGCTGATCGCGCTGACCACGATGACCGGGGCGACGGCGTTCGGCAGGATGTGCCGCAGCGTGATGCGCATGGTGCCGGCGCCGAGGGCGCGGGCGGCGACCACGTAGTCGTTGTTCTTGTTCTGCAGCACCGACGAGCGCATGATCCGGAAGATCTGCGGCCAGGCGAGGATGGCGAGCACCAGCGAGACGGTCCACGCGTTGCCCGGCAGAGTGGACATGATCAGCATGCCGCCGAGGATCAGCGGGATCGCGAAGAAGATCTCGGTGAAGCGGGACAGGACGCTGTCGACGACGCCGCCGGTCCAGCCGGCGATCAGGCCGAGGAGGCCGCCGACGGTCATCACCAGGAAAGTCGTCAAGGTGCCGACGATCACGGAGTTGCGCGCGGCCCACACGGTGCGCGTGTAGACGTCGCAGCCCTGGACGTCGAACCCGAACCAGTGCTCGGAGTTCGGCTTGCGGAGGGAGTCCTCAAGTTTGCAGGTGCCCGCGTCGAAGGGGCTGCCGGAGGTGAACAGCTGCGGCACGGCTGCGACGACCAGCAGGAACACCACGAGTGCGGCACCGATGATGAAGATCGGGTTGCGGCGCAGGTCGTCGATCGCGTCGGACCAGAGGCTGGCCTCGCGGTCCTTCTTCTTCTTCGCCTTGCCCTTGTCCGCCCGAGAGCCGGTGGAGGGGGCTCCGACGGTCTGGGTGTCGGTCATCGAGTCCTCCACCGTAGTCGTGTTACGCATAGCGGATCCTCGGGTCGAGCACGGCGTAGAGCAGGTCCACGATCAGGTTGGCGACGAGGTAGATGAGGACCAGGAGGGTCACACCACCCACCACGACGGCGCCCTGCTTGAGGTACACGGACTGGGCGAGCAGACCGCCGATACCGTGGATGTTGAAGATGCGCTCGGTGATGATGGCGCCGCCCATGAGCCCACCGAGGTCGGCACCGAGGAAGGTGACGATCGGGATCAGCGCGTTGCGCAGCGCGTGGTTGAGCACGACACGACGGCGAGGCAGGCCCTTGGCGGTGGCAGTGCGCACGTAGTCGGCGCGCATCGTCTCCATCAGGCTGGTACGGGTCAGTCGGGCCACGTACGCCAGCGAGACGGAGGCGAGGACGAACGCCGGGAGGAGGTAGCCGCGCAGTCCGTCGTTCTCGTTGAACGAGACGGAGAAGATCTCGATGCCCCAGTTGTTCTTGAGCTGCACGCCGAGGGTGAGCTGAAGAACGAAGCCGGTGACGAAGACGGGGATGGAGATGACCATCAGGGTGGAGATCAGGACCAGCTGGTCCAGGAACTTCCCGCGGCGCAGGGCGGCCATGATGCCGGCCCCGACGCCGACGATGGCCTCGATGACGAAGGCGAAGATCGCGAGGTTCACCGTGTACGGGAACGCCTCGGAGATCAGGTCGAGGACCTTGCGCCCGGTGAGGGTCTCACCGAGGTCGCCCTGGAACACACCGCTGATGTAGTTCCAGTACTGCACGAAGAACGGGTCGTCCAGGTGGTACTTCTCGCGCAGCATGGCGGCGACGAGGGGGTCGGCCTTCTTCTCGCCGGCGAGGAGCTGAATCGGGTCAGCACCGGGCATCCAGAAGGTCAACGCGTAGATCAGGAAAGTGGCACCGAGCAGCACAGGGATCGCCTGTATGAGTCGGCGGATGAGGTAGCGGCCCATCAGACCTCCAACAGAAGAACAGGGGATGGGGCGGGCAGTCGGAAACCTGATTCCGACTGCCCGCCCCCAGAGTCCCCTTGGTGACGAGGGGTGTTAGTTGCGCTCGACCTTGGCCAGGTCCATGCGGCCCTGGGCGTCGACCTCGACGTTCTTCACGGACTTGGTGTAGGCCGAGGAGGACATGTAGGTGTAGACCGGGATGTACGGAAGGTCCTTGATGATGATGTCATCGGCCTTCTGGTACAGCTTCAGGCCCTCGGCCGGGTCGGTGGCCTTGTCGGCCTCCGCCATCACCGTCTCGAACTCCTCGTTGACGTAGCCGCCGTAGTTGGAGCCGGTTTCGATCGCGACCTTCGAGAAGATCGGACGCAGGTAGTTCTCCGCCGCCGGGTAGTCCATGGACCACGCCATGCGGAAGCCGCCCTTGTACTTCTTGGCCTGGAGGTCGTCCAGCATGTCGCCGAACTTGGCGAACGGCTTGGTCGTGACGTCGACGCCGAGGTTCGCCTTCAGCTGGTTGGCGACGGCCTCGATCCACTCCTTGTGGCCACCGTCGCCGTTGTAGCCGAGCTCGATCTTGTTGCCCGGAACACCGCCGGCCGCGGTCCACAGCTCCTTGGCCTTGGTCGGGTTGTAGGTGCCGACCTCGCCCAGCGCGCCCTTGCGGTAGCCCGGGATGATCGGGCTGATGAAGTCGTCCGCCGGCTTGCGGGTGCCGTTGAAGATGGTCTTCGTGATGGCGTCCCGGTCGATGGCCATCGAGATCGCCTTGCGGATCTCGACCTTGCCGAACGCCTCCGGGTTGGACGCCAGCGGCAGACCGATGTAGCCGACGCCCGACTCGGGCTTGTAGAGGTAGCGGTCGCCGAACTCCTGGGAGACGGTGGCCATCGCCGAGATCGGGAGCTTGTCGGTGATCTGGATATTGTCGGCGCGCAGGTCGTTGTACGCCGTGTCCAGGCTTTCGTAGATCTTGAAGGTGACGCCCTGGAGCTTCGCGCGGCCCTCGGCCGGGAAGTTGTCGTAGCGCTTGACCTTGATCTGCTTGTTGTGCTCCCAGGCGCCGTCCATCTGGAACGGGCCGTTGCCGATCGGCTCCTCGCCGAACTTCTTCGGGTCGGCCTCGAACGCCTTGGGCAGCGGGTAGAAGGCGTTGTAGCCCAGCATGCTCTTGAACTGGGAGAACGGAGCCTTCAGCGTGACGGTGAAGGTCTTCTCGTCAACGACCTTGAGGCCCTTGAGCTCGGTGACGGTGGGCTTCTTGTCCTTGCCCGGCGCCAGCTCCTCGGAGCCCTCGATCTTGTCGAAGAAGGGCAGGCCCTCAGCGGCGTTGTCCTGGTTGGCGCCCCAGTTCCAGGCGCGGACGAACGACTGGGCGTCGACCTTCTCGCCGTTGTGGAAGGTGTAGCCGTCCTTGACCTTGATCGTCCACGTCTTCGAGTCCGTGGTCTCGATCGACTCCGCGGCCGCGAGCTTCGGCTCGTTGGTCTTGGAGTCGTAGTCGACCAGGCCGACGAAGAGCGCGTTGAGGACCTCGGCGCCTTCGGACTCGGCGGTGTCCTGACCTATCAGCCGGTGCTGCGGCTCGCCGAGCTCCACGGTGATGTTGCCGCCGCCCTTGGCGGCAGAGTCAGAGTCCTTGCTGGTGCTGCAAGCCGTGGCGGCCATCGCCACGATGACGGCACCTACGACCCACTTGGCGCTCGTTGCTCCGCGCATGGGTTTTTGCCTCCTCAGGAGTCACTGTCGATACGTGAAGGACCCGGCTCCCGCTGACACCCCTGACAGCGAAATCCGGTCCCATCGTGTGTGCTCGTGAGTCGGCGCTCCCCACAGCGCGTGACCCATTGACCCGAGCTAATGGAGTCATCCTCAGGGACACCCAGGCCGTAAACCACACTTAAGTGGTCTCGTTTTCACAACATCACCGCATGGCGAAAACCCGAAATCCGGACAAACGGATAGGAGACAGACACGTGCGAAACGGACGGTTGGACCACCTTCCGGAGATTCGTGGTCGGTATGCGGACACCTGAACGCAATAATCCGGTTGACAAAAGCGAACAGCCCCTCTAGCCACAAAGTCCGTGGCTGGAGGGGCTGTTCGGTCGTACGGGGTCAGGCACTTTCCAGACTGCGCTGGATGAACCCGGCTACTACTTGCCGGACTTGGCGCGCGACGCGGTGCGCGAGCGCTCCTTCTGGTCCAGGACGACCTTGCGGATGCGGACGGCCTCCGGGGTCACCTCGACGCACTCGTCGTCGCGGCAGAACTCCAGGGACTGCTCCAGGGAGAGCTTGCGCGGCGGAATCACGTTCTCCGTGTTGTCCGCGGAAGCCGCACGCATGTTGGTGAGCTTCTTCTCCTTGGTGATGTTCACGTCCATGTCGTCGGAGCGCGAGTTCTCGCCGACGATCATGCCCTCGTACACCTCGGTGCCGGGGTCGGTGAACAGGACGCCGCGCTCCTGGAGGTTGATCATCGCGAACGGCGTGACCGAACCCGCGCGGTCCGCGACCAGCGAACCGTTGTTGCGGGTGACCAGCGGGCCGAACCACGGCTCGTGGCCCTCGTGGATGGAGTGGGCGATACCGGTACCGCGGGTGTTCGTCAGGAACTCCGTACGGAAGCCGATGAGGCCGCGCGACGGGACGACGAACTCCATGCGGACCCAGCCGGAGCCGTGGTTCGACATGTTGTCCATGCGGCCCTTGCGGATGCCCATGAGCTGCGTGACCGCGCCCATGTGCTCCTCGGGGACGTCGACGGTCATGCGCTCGACCGGCTCGTGCACCTTGCCGTCGATCTCCTGCGTGACCACCTGCGGCTTGCCGATGGTCAGCTCGAAGCCCTCGCGGCGCATCTGCTCGACCAGGATGGCGAGCGCGAGCTCACCGCGGCCCTGGACCTCCCAGGCGTCGGGACGCTCGGTGTCGAGGACACGGAGCGAGACGTTACCGACCAGCTCGCGGTCCAGACGGTCCTTGACCTGGCGGGCGGTGACCTTGCGGTCCTTGACCGCGGACTTGGCGTCCGCGCCCTTGCCGCTGCCGCCGCGGCCGACCATCGGGGAGGTGTTCGTACCGATGGTCATGGAGATCGCCGGCTCGTCCACCGAGATCAGCGGCAGGGCGATCGGGTTCTCCGGGTCGGCCAGGGTCTCGCCGATCATGATCTCGGGGAAACCGGCGACCGCGCAGATGTCACCCGGGCCCGCCACCTCGGCCGGCTTGCGGGTGAGCGCCTCGGTCATCATCAGCTCGGTGATGCGGACGTTGGAGATGGAGCCGTCACGCTTGATCCACGCGACCGTCTGGCCCTTGCGCAGCTCGCCCTGCTCGACGCGAACCAGCGCGATGCGGCCGAGGAAGTTGTCGGCGTCCAGGTTGGTGACGTGCGCCTGGAGGGGCGCCGCCTCGTCGTACACCGGGGCGGGGACGTGCTCCAGGATGGTGGAGAAGAACGGCTCCAGGCTGTCGCTGTCCGCGGGGACGGTGCCGTCCTCGGGCTTGGTCAGCGACGCGACGCCGTCACGGCCGCAGGCGTAGACGATCGGGAACTCGATCTGGTCCTCGTCCGCGTCCAGGTCGAGGAAGAGGTCGTACGTCTCGTTGACGACCTCGTCGATCCGGGAGTCCGGACGGTCGGTCTTGTTGATGCAGAGGATGACCGGCATCTTCGCCTGCAGAGCCTTGCGCAGGACGAAGCGGGTCTGGGGCAGCGGACCCTCGGAGGCGTCCACCAGCAGAACGACGGCGTCCACCATCGACAGACCGCGCTCGACCTCACCACCGAAGTCGGCGTGGCCGGGGGTGTCGATGATGTTGATCGTGATCGGGGCCCCGCCGTCCTTGGGGTGATACTTCACCGCCGTGTTCTTGGCGAGGATCGTGATGCCCTTCTCACGCTCCAGGTCGTTCGAGTCCATCATGCGGTCGTCGAGGTGCTGGTGGGCGGCGAAGGCACCGGCCTGCTTGAGCATGGCGTCGACGATGGTCGTCTTGCCATGGTCGACGTGGGCGACGATGGCGACGTTACGGATGTCGTGGCGCGTGGGCACTTCGGCGCTTCTCCCGGGATCGTGGATGGCGTCGCGTACGGTCCGGCACGCGCGCCTCGACCGGGCGGAAAACCTGCCACGGCCTTACCCCATGGTACGTCGAATGGCGGGAACCGCTCGCCGGGGGGTCTGTCAAGAGGCCGGACGACTGAGGAAGCCCGGGTGCGGGGTGGGGGGTCCCGGGCGGTGGTGGTGCGGGAATTCACGCGGGTCAACGGGCGGGTCAAGGGGTGTGACACGACCTTGCCCGCCGGGGTGTCCGGCGGGCAAGCGACTTGAGTCACATCTGAGCTTGGTGCCGGTGGATCAAGGTGACTGGCACCTCTTTGTCACCACTTCTTCTTCAGTTCTTCTTCTCGTTCTTGCCCTGGGCGGCCGCCGGCTTCTTCCAGCCGATGTCCTGGAAGCGGGGGGCGCCGAGGCCGAAGGCGCCCGCGTTCACCAGGCTCGGCTTGGTCGCCACCAGCTCGGGGCGCTGGTAGAGCGGGACGGAGCCGGCGGCGGCCCAGATCCGGGCGTCCGCCTTGCGCATCAGCTCGCGCGAGGCCCCCTCGTCGAGCTCGCCGAGCGCCTGGTCGAAGAGCTGGTCGATGTGGTCGGTGCCGACCCGGGTGTAGTTCTGTTCGACGAGGAGCGAGCCGTCGGCGGCCGGCTCCGGCTTGGCGAAGATGGGCCGGGCGTCGGTGGCCGGGTAGGCGGTCGCGGGCCAGGAGTAGAGGGCCAGGTCGTACTGGCCCGAGGCGACGTGGTCCTTGAAGAAGCTGTCGTCGGCCACCTTGGTCAGCTCCGTCTGGACGCCGATCTTCTGGAGCATCCGGGAGATCCGCTCGCCGACCGTGCGCAGGGACTCCGAGCCGGGGCCCGACGGGAGGACGAACCGCAGGGTCAGCGGCTTGCCGTCCTTGGCCAGCACGGTTCCGGAGGTACGGGCGGCCTGCTTGGCCGGGGGCGCGGAGGGCTTCGCGGGATCGGCCGCGACGCCGTCGCGGGCCGGGGCCCCCTTACCGTCGTCCCCCGCGGCGGCGTCGGCGGCGGCCCGCGCCACGCCGGCCTGAGCCAGCAGCGCGGCCTCCTGCTGGGCCGCGAACGGCAGGAGCCTGTCCGCGGGGCGGCCGTCTCCGTTGCGGCCGTCTTCCTCGCCCACGATGTAGAGGCCGTCGTCGCCGGTACCCGGCCCCGATGTGGTCTTCGCGTCGTCCTTGCCGTCCTCCTTGCCGTCGTCCGCCGCGCTCCCCTCGGGGCCGGCCTTGGCGCCCGACGGCTCGTTGATCTTGCCGCCCCGGCGCCAGCCCGCGTCCGCGAGCAGCGCCTGGGCCGCCTGCATGTCCTGGCCGCCAAGAGCGTCGCTGTTGTCGGCGTACGCCCGCTGCCCGGCCAGCGCCAGGTGGCTGCCGACCGGCTTCGCCGGCAGGCCCAGGGGCTTCAGTACGAGCTCCGCCAGGGCCTGGCGGTCCAGGGCCCGGGCCACTGCGCGCCGGACCCGCTCGTCGGCCAGCGGGCCGGAGGCGCCGTTCATGGCGAGCTGGGTGTAGGCGGGCTCCAGGGACTTGCGGATCGTGAAGGTGCGCAGGGCCTTCTGTTCCTCGGCGTAGCGCTCGGCGGCCGCGGCGTTCCGTGCGCGGCTCGCCTGCTCCGCCCTGGCCTTGTCCTCGTCCGCGCCGTGCGCGATCGCCCACGACATCGTGGCCTGCGCGGCCGTCACCGAGGTGCCGGGGCCGTGGACCGGGTCCCCGGCGGCCCCCTGCGCGCCCGTTCCGTCCGGTGCGCCCTGCGCGTTCTTCGCCGCCTTCTCGCGCTCCGCGTCCCGGTGGGCCAGGGCGATCCGGTCGGCGCCCGAGCGGTCGATCTCCGCCAGGTCGAGCTTGCCGGCGGCCAGCGCGGCCGGGCGCTCGGCCCGGGGCACCGCCGTCAGCACCAGGGTGTCCAGCTTGGCCGGCCGGCCCCACCAGCGCGCGTTGCGGGTCAGGGCGACGGTGCCGGTCTTCTTGTCGATCGCCCCGAGGTTGAAGGGTCCGGCGGTGACCTTGAGGGCGCCGCGGGCTCCCTCGTTGAAGGCGTCCGGGGTGCCGGTGACCTGCTTCGGGTAGAGCGGGGAGAACAGTGAGCGCCAGTCGGTGTACGGCTTGGCGAAGGTGACCTTGACCTCCAGGTCGTTCTTGCCCCGCTCGATCTTCTCGATCCGGTCGTACCCGGCGTTGCGGGCCGTCCAGTACGCCGAGTCCTTGCCGTTCAGGGCCCGCCACTGCGCCACGAAGTCGGCGGCGCCGATCTCGCGGCCGTCGCTCCACACCGCCTGCTGGTGCAGCTTGTACAGGACGACCTGCTTGGGCTCCCGGGCGACGATCTCGGCCTTTTCCAGGTAGTCCGGATTGGCCGCCGGCTGCCCCTTGGCGTCCAGGACGAACAGCTGCGGCAGCACGGCCCCGGCGATCCGGGTGGTGGTGGCGTCCGCGTCGGCCTGGAAGGTGTTCAGGGTGTCGGGCAGGGTGTCCACGGCCCAGCGCAGCACCCCGCCGTCGGCGATCTGCTCGCGGGAGGTGACCGCGATGTCCTGTCCGGCGGCGACGGGGCCGCCTTCCTCGGCACCCGCGCCGCAGCCCGCGAGCAGCGGCAGTGCGAGGACTCCCGAGGTCAGGAGCGCCAAGGACCTGCGCCTTCTCTGGGACATGGGTGGTACCTCCGGGGCGGGGCGTGGAAGAGCGGGGGCTCGGGCAGCTTGATCACATTTGGCGGTATATGGAGCTGATCACACTGGGTGCCGGAATCCACTGAAATCCACATGCCGTCACACCTCCCGCAGGGGGCCCGCGCCACGCCGCCAACCCCACCCGTGCGGACCAATCCGGCTTGCGGTCAAGCCGGGGAACCGACGAGCGTTCCCTCGGGAGAGGGATGAAAATGGGGGCAGGGAGGGGCGCACAGATCGCGCCTGCGCGCCCGCAATCGCTGCACGTCCCTTCACAACCGGGGACGGGAAGCGCGACACTCGCAGGCGCACATGAGCGTTGCCACCGCACCCAGCGGAAGTGAGGGCAAGTCATGTCCCTGCAAGATGATTTGACCGCCGTACGACGCAACCTGAACGAGCTCGTCCGCTCGGTGGAGCGGCTGGAGAAGGACGTCGCCCGGCAGTCCCCGGCCGCCTCCAAGCCTCCGGGCGAGTCGGGAATGGTCACCGTCCCGGACACCCCGTACGACAGCTCGCTGTGGACGGACGCCGACGACGAGGGTCTCGGCGCCCGCGATCGCCACGCACCCTGACGAGGTCTCCCGCACCCCCCGCACACCCCCGCAGTCCCCATCCGGCCCAGCCGCCTCCCGCGGCTGGGCCTCGTGGGTCACCCCTCATCACTCCACTCGGAGTCCCCTTTGGCCACAGGTACAGAACCACCCCGACAAGCGGCCGGAGGCGTCCACGGCGCCTCCCGCGCGGCGATCGCGGCCCGGCATCTGCGGACCGACCGGTGGTGGCTCGCCCCCGCCGGCACCGCGGCCGGGCTGCTCGCGTTCATCGTCTACTCGACCTGGCGGGCCTTCGCGAACGCCCACTACTACGCGGCCCCGTACGTCTCCCCGTTCTACTCCCCGTGCCTCGCGGAGAACTGCGAGGAGATGCGCGCCGGCCCCAACTTCGACCTCTTCGGCAGCTGGTGGGGCCTGTCCCCCGCCCTGCTGATCCTCGTCTTCCCGCTCGGCTTCCGGCTGACCTGCTACTACTACCGCAAGGCGTACTACCGGGGCTTCTGGGCCTCGCCGCCCGCCTGCGCCGTCGCCGAGCCGCACACCGCGTACACCGGTGAGACCCGCTTCCCGCTGATCCTCCAGAACGCCCACCGCTACTTCTTCTACACGGCGCTGCCGGTCGCGGCCGTCCTCACGTACGACACGGTGCTGACCTTCCGCAACGACCGCTACGAGTGGGGCCACATGGGCCTCGGGACGCTGCTGTTCGTCGTCAACATCGTGCTGATCTGGGCTTACACCCTCTCCTGCCACTCCTGCCGGCACATCATGGGCGGCCGCCTGAAGCACTTCTCCCAGCATCCGGTGCGCTACCGGCTGTGGGGCTGGGTCAGCCGGCTCAACACCCGCCACGCGCTGCTCGCGTGGGCTTCCCTGATCAGCGTGGCCCTGTGCGATTTCTACGTGTACCTGCTGGCCAGCGGCACCTTCGACGACCCGAGGATCTTCTGACATGACCCAAGTCGACCGGCAGCAGTGGGACGTGGTCGTGGTCGGCGCGGGCGGCGCCGGGCTGCGGGCCGCGATCGAGGCCCGCGAGCGGGGCGCCCGTACGGCCGTGATCTGCAAGTCCCTCTTCGGCAAGGCGCACACCGTGATGGCGGAGGGCGGGATCGCCGCCTCCATGGGCAACGTCAACGAGGACGACAACTGGCAGGTGCACTTCCGCGACACCATGCGCGGGGGCAAGTTCCTCAACCAGTGGCGGATGGCGGAGCTGCACGCGCGGGAGGCCCCGGACCGCGTCTGGGAGCTGGAGACCTGGGGCGCGCTCTTCGACCGCACGCCCGACGGGAAGATCTCCCAGCGCAACTTCGGCGGGCACGAGTACCCGCGCCTCGCGCACGTGGGCGACCGTACGGGCCTGGAGCTGATCCGCACCCTCCAGCAGAAGATCGTCGCCCTCCAGCAGGAGGACTTCAAGGAGTACGGGGACTACGAGGCCCGCCTCAAGGTCTTCCAGGAGTGCACGGTCACCCGGGTTCTGAAAGATCGCGGCCTCAAGGACGGGGAGAGGGTCTCGGGGGCCTTCTGCTACGAGCGCGAGTCCGGCCGCTTCTTCGTGCTGGAGGCCCCGGCGGTGGTCCTGGCCACGGGCGGGATCGGGAAGTCCTTCAAGACCACCTCCAACTCCTGGGAGTACACGGGCGACGGCCACGCGCTGGCCCTGCTCGCGGGCGCACCCCTGCTGAACATGGAGTTCGTGCAGTTCCACCCGACCGGCATGGTCTGGCCGCCCTCGGTGAAGGGCATCCTCGTCACCGAGTCGGTGCGCGGCGACGGCGGGGTGCTGCGCAACAGCGAGGGCAAGCGGTTCATGTTCGATTACGTCCCCGACGTCTTCAAGGAGAAGTACGCCCAGTCGGAGGAGGAGGGCGACCGCTGGTACGAGGACCAGGCCAACAACCGCCGGCCGCCCGAGCTGCTGCCTCGTGACGAGGTGGCGCGCGCCATCAACTCCGAGGTGAAGGCGGGCCGCGGGTCCCCGCACGGCGGGGTCTTCCTGGACGTGTCCACCCGGCTTCCGGCCGAGGTGATCAAGCGCAAGCTGCCCTCGATGTACCACCAGTTCAAGGAGCTGGCGGACGTGGACATCACCGCCGAGCCGATGGAGGTCGGCCCGACCTGCCACTACGTGATGGGCGGGATCGCGGTGGACTCGGACACCGCCGCCACGGTCGGCGTCCCGGGGCTCTTCGCGGCGGGCGAGGTCGCGGGCGGTATGCACGGCTCGAACCGGCTCGGCGGGAACTCCCTCTCCGACCTGCTGGTCTTCGGGCGGCGGGCCGGTCTGCACGCGGCCGAGTACGCCGCCTCCCCCGTCGGGCGCCCGGCCGTCTCCCAGGCGGAGATCGACGCGGCCGCGACCGAGGCGCTGGCCCCGTTCCACGCCGCCGACGGCGCGGAGAACCCGTACACCCTCCACCAGGAGCTCCAGACGACCATGAACGACCTGGTCGGCATCATCCGCCGCGAGGGCGAGATGGCCGAGGCCCTGAAGAGGCTGGCCGGTCTGCGGGTCCGGGCGGCCCGCGCGGGCGTCGAGGGGCACCGACAGTTCAACCCGGGCTGGCACCTGGCGCTGGACCTGCGGAACATGCTGCTGGTCAGCGAATGCGTGGCCCGGGCGGCCCTGGAGCGCACCGAGAGCCGCGGCGGGCACACCCGCGAGGACTGCCCGTCGATGGAGCGGGAGTGGCGGCCGGTGAACCTGCTGTGCCGCCCGGTGGACCCCGTCCCCGCGGATCCCGCGGCCGACCGGATCGCCCTCGTCCGCACCCGTACCGACCCCATCCGCCCGGACCTGCTCGCGCTCTTCGAGAAGGACGAGCTGGTCAAGTACCTCGCCGAAGAGGAGCTCTACGATTGACTGCTCCCCTCCCTGGAGGGAGGGGATTGGCCACCCTCCAGGGCTGTTCGGGGATTTCTAGCTCACGCTGCCAGATGGGGCAGCGCCCCACCTGGTCTTACGCGATCAGCACTAGCCGGGGCCAGACCAGCCCGGACCAACATCACGCGGGCGGAGTTCTTATCCCTGGGGGATACGGCTCCGCACGCGGTGCAGGCGTAGGTTCGTTCTGAGAGGGGTAGCGCGTGCTTGGTTCTCGCTCCGCACTGCGCGCAGTCCATGGTGGTGTGCGCGGGGTGTACCAGGTGCACGATGCGCCCGTGCTTGCGGGCCATGGCGATCAGCTCACGTTTGGTCGCGGAGATCGCCGCGTCGGCTGCCTTGCGGGCCATGGTGGACTTGGCGAGGAACTTCGGCCGGAAGTCCTCCACCGCCAGGGCATCGTGGTCGCGGACCACAGCCTTGGCCCACTTGCGGCCGGTGTCCTGACGCTGGCGGGCCACCTTCTTGTGCAGCTTCGCCGTCAGCTTCTTCGCCTGCTGGTAGCCCTTCGAACCGGCCTTGCCCCTCGGGGGCTTGCGGCGGGCCGTCATACGCTGGTAGCGGGCGAGCTTTTGCGCGGCGTTCCTCCCGTGCTGGGCGTGGGGAAGGTCGTGATCGTCGGACGTGGTGGTCGCGGTTTCCTTCACGCCCCAGTCGATACCGATCACACGCCCCGTCTTGGGGAGCGGCTGCACCTGGGCGGGAATGACGAAGCTCGCGTACCAGTGCCCGAGGCTGTCACGGTAGACACGCACGCTGGACGGGCCGGCGGGGAGGTCCCGCGACCACACCACCGTCAGCACGATGCCGCCCGCCAGGTGCAGCCTTCCGCCTTTGAGGCGGAAGCCGCGCTGGGTGTAGTTGAGACTCGGCAGCGCCTCGCGCTTCTTCTTCCACTTGGGCATCCCGGCCCGCTGCCGCACCGGCAGCCGGTCAGTGATGTCTTTCTGCGCCTTGGCGCGGGACGTGCCGAAGTCGCGGATCAGCTGCTGCTGCGGAACGCTGCTGCCCTCACGCAGCCACGCGTTCCCGGTACGGGCTGCGGTCAGCATCTTGTCGAGCTGCGCCGGACCACACGTCCGCTTGTCCGCACCTTCGGGACGCTTGCTATTCCACAAGTGGGTCTGCTTCGACTTCGCGCAGCACTCGTTCCACACCCAGCGGCACCGGTCCCACTCGCCCAGCAGCGCAGCGAGCGCGGTGGACGACACGCGGACACGGAACGTCCACCGGGCGTACCCGGCGTCCCCCGAAACCTGTCGTGCCGTCATGCCAACAACCTATCCCCGACCACTGACAACAGCCGAAAGGGCAGGTCAGACCAGATGCGAACCGAACTCCGGCGCTCCGCGCCTCCGACCCAAGGACCCATTCCTTCCCGGGCTGAAGCCCGGGGCATCCAGGGAGAAATCGAGTGACTACCTACGACGCCCGCTTCCGGATCTGGCGGGGCGACGCGGAGGGCGGCGAGCTGCGGGACTTCACCGTCGAGGTGCACGACGGCGAGGTGGTCCTGGACATCGTCCACCGGCTGCAGGCGACCCAGGCCTCCGACCTGGCGGTCCGCTGGAACTGCAAGGCCGGCAAGTGCGGCTCGTGCAGCGCGGAGGTCAACGGGCGGCCCCGGCTGATGTGCATGACCCGGATGTCCACCTTCTCGCGGGACGAGACGATCACCGTGACCCCGCTGCGGGCTTTCCCGGTGATCCGGGACCTGGTGACCGACGTGTCCTTCAACTACCGGAAGGCGCGCGAGGTCCCGTCCTTCGTGCCGCCGGAGGGGGTGGCTCCGGGCGCGTACCGGATGCGGCAGGTGGATGTGGAGCGCTCGCAGGAGTTCCGCAAGTGCATCGAGTGCTTCCTGTGCCAGGACACCTGCCACGTGGTGCGTGACCACGAGGAGAACAAGGCGGCCTTCGCGGGTCCGCGCTTCCTGATGCGGGTGGCGGAGCTGGACATGCACCCGCTGGACGCGGCGGCCGAGGCGGGCCTGGACCGCAAGCGCACCGCCCAGGACGAGCACGGACTGGGCTACTGCAACATCACCAAGTGCTGTACGGAGGTCTGCCCCGAGGACATCAAGATCACCGACAACGCCCTGATCCCGCTGAAGGAGCGGGCGGTGGACCGCAAGTACGACCCGCTGGTGTGGCTGGGAAGCAGGATCCGCCGCCGTTCCGACCCCCAATAGTTCACTTCGCAGTACACAATGCCCCCTGGGTGGACGTCATTGACGTGGAGTCAGGGGGCATGCGCGGTGCGGGTGGGGGATCAACTGGCGGGCCGTTACCGGCTGGACCGGCGGCTCGGCCAGGGCGGTATGGGCGAGGTGTGGCGCGGGCACGACCTGGACCTGGACCGGGCCGTCGCGGTGAAGGTGCTGCTGGAGGCGGCGACGAACGACGAGGTGGTGGCCCGCTTCCGGCGCGAGGCCACCATCGGGGCGCGGCTCCAGCACCCGGGGATCACGGTGGTGCACGACGTGGGCCGCCACGACGGCCGGCTCTTCATCGTCATGGAGTTGCTCTCCGGCGAGGACCTGGCTTCGGTACTGGGCCGCTCCCCGGACGGCCTGCCGGTGGAGCAGGCGCTCGGTCTGGCGGCGCAGACGGCGGAGGCCCTGGCCGCCGCGCACGAACGGGCCGTGGTGCACCGGGACCTGAAGCCCGCCAACCTCTTCCGGCTGCCCGGCGGCCGCCTCAAGATCTGCGACTTCGGCATCGCGCACTCCGCGGACGCGACGGCGGGCTGGACGGTCACCGGCCGGATCTTCGGCACCCCGGCGTACATGGCGCCCGAGCAGTGGCGGGGCGAGGCGGTGGACGCCCGGTGCGATCTGTACGCGCTGGGGTGCGTGCTGTACGCCCTGCTGAGCGGGGGGCCGCCGTTCGGTTCGGCCGAGGGGCCCTACGTCCTCATGCGCCGGCACATCGAGGACGCCCCGGCGCCGCTGCGGGTGGCCCCGGAGCTGGACGCGCTGGTACGGGTCCTGCTGGCGAAGTCCCCGGCGGAGCGGCCGGAGTCGGCGGAGTCGGTGGGGAAGACGCTGCGGGGGCTGCTGGAACTGGGGGGTGCTCCGGCCGGGGGTCCCGCCTGGGGTCCGGCCGGCGTGGCCGCGGCTGCGGGAGCGGTCGCAGGCGCGGGAGCGGGCGCAGGCGCGGTCGCAGGCGCAGGCGCGGTCGCAGGCGCGGGAGCGGGAGCGGGCGCGGGCGTGGGCCCAGCTGCGGGAGCGGGCGCAGGCGCAGGCGCAGCTGCGGGAGCGGGCGCAGGCACAGGCGCAGCTGCGGGAGCGGGCGCGGCGGGCGGGGGAGCGGGAGCGGGCGCGGCGGGCGGGGGAGCGGGAGCGGGAGCGGGGGAGTCTGCCGCGGGGGTCGTGGACCCCGCCGAAGTGCGGGAGTTCGTACGGGGGCTGCTGCTGGAGGCGGAGGCGGAACTGGAGCCCGGCTCCCCGCACGCCCAGCTCGGGCGCCGGCGCGTCGAGGCCCTGGCCCGCGCGGCGGACGCGGCGGCCCGCTTCGACGCGGGGCTGGCCGGCCGGCTGCTGGCGGGCGCGGAGCTCGCCGCGTGGGCCGATGCCGGGGAGAGCGGGTTGGTGGTGGCCGGGAATCTGGCCAGACTCGCCCGGCAGAGCGCCCCGCATGCCCCCGCGCGAACGGATCGGCTCCTCACCGATGCCCAGCAGGCACTGTTCACGGTGTTCCCGCCGGAGCGGCAGAGCCCGCTCCACTCGGTGGCGCGAGAGCTCGCCGCGGTCGCCCCCGAGCGCGCCGCCGTGCTGGCCCGGCGTCACTTCGGCGGCGGCACGTTCAGCGGACAGATGTCGGGCGGCGGCATCTGGACGCGGGTGGCCGAGGGCGCGGCCCGGACCGACCCCGCGCGACTGGACGAGTACCTGGACCTGATCGCGGACCCGGAACTGCGGTCGTCGGCGGAGCGGGCGGCCGTGACGGCCGCCGCCGTGGCCGCCGCGCCCGGGGATCCCGAGGAGGCGTTGCGCCTCATCGCGCACATGCCGCTCGGGAGCGAGCGCGTCCGCGCCCTGTGCGAGGTGGCGTCGGCGCTCGGCGTCACCGGACACCCGGAGGACCTGTTCCTCGACCGGGCGAGGCAGGAGCTGTTCCTCCTCGTGCGGGAGCGCGCGGCGGACATCCCGGGCCGCGGGGGTACGGACTCACAGGATGCGCGGGTTAAGGCCGCACGGGCGGCCCTGGACGCCGCCCTGGCGCGTGAGGGGCGCCCCCGGCTCCCGCTGGACCTGGCGGCGGGACGGGAACGGGCGGCGCTCGCCCGGGCCCGGGGCGAGGGGTCGTCACGGGCCCTGGAGCTGATCCGGATCGCCTCCGAGTACGTGTCCGACCGGCCCTGGCTGCCGGAGGCGGCGACGGACCCCGGCAGCCCGCCGCCGCGCGACCGGGCCGTGGTCGTCAGCACCGCGACCCGGGCCCGGAGAGGCCGCCCTCCCGAGGCGGCCGTGGGCCCCGGCCAGGTCCGCTGGCGCGCGGAGGTGGGCCCGGGCACGGCCCCTTCGGGCGGGCAGCTCCCCTCGTCCCTGCCCTCGAACCCCCTCCACGCCGCCGGGGACTGCGTGGTGTGGTCCGAGGGCGACGAGGTGGGCTCCGTATGGGCCGACACCGGTGCGGGCCGCTGGAGCGCGCACGCCGACGAAGGGGTCCCGGCCCGGCCGTTGCCGGGCGCGGCGCGGGAGGCCGCCGCGCGGGTGACCGCGGCCCGGGTGTCGAGCGCGGCGGACGCGGGCGTGGTCCTCGTCGCCGTGGAGGCGGCCGCCGGCCTCGGGGTCCGGCTGCTGGCGCGGGAGCCCGAGGACGGCCGGGTCCGCTGGTGGCGGGATCTGCCGGACACCCGGACCGGCCAGGGTGCGGCGCTGACCCTGGCCTGCGGGCTCGGGCTGTACGGGACGCGCGGCGAGCTGACCGCCCTGGACCCGGCGACCGGCGAGACCGTGTGGCGGCGCCCGGTCCAGGGCGGTGGTTCGCGCAGGCTGACGGTGGCGGGCGACTGCCTGGTCCTCTCGGACGGGCTCCTGCTCACGGCGCTGCGGCCGGCCGACGGACTGCCCCTGTGGTCCTGGCCGCGGAACGGGTACGCGCTCGGGCCGCAGCTCCCGGGCGGTCCGGTGCACGTGATGGACGGGGACACCGTGCGCGCCCTGCGACGGCTCGACGGGCACGAGCTGTGGCGGTTCGAGGCGGGCTCGCCGGCGCCCCGGCTGCTGGTCGAGGGCGGCGTGGTCTACGCGGCCGTGTTCCGGACCGAGGAGGGCTGGGACATGGTGTACGCCCTGGACGGGCAGAGCGGGAGCTTGTTGTGGCAACAGCGGGTGACCCGGCGGAGCGGCCCCTCCTGCGTCCTCGAACCGCTGGGCATCCGGCAGGGCGTGCTCTACCTCAAGTCCTCGCAGGGGGGCCGCGGCGGACGGTTCGGCCGCACGCCCCGGCCGCCGTTCCTGACGGGCCTGGACCTGGCGACCGGAAGGCCGGTCTGGCACTGGGAGCACCCCGGGATCGGCGGCGCCGCGGCCGTGCTGGCCGGTGACGGCATCGTCCTCTCGCTGCCCGGGCTCACGGCGGTGGCACTGCCGTAGGGCCGGGCCCTCCCGCCGGGCCCTCCCGCCGGGCCTCCGGCGGGGCCCTCCCGTCGGGTGATCGCTCCGGGTGCGGGGCCGGAAGAGCGCCCATACGCTCCCAGATGTGACTCCGTCGACGAGACGCACCGCCCCCGCGATCGCCGTCCGAGCGGCCCTCGCCCTCGCCGCCGCGCTGCTCGCGTTCGGCGGGTGGGGGGTGGGCGGGGCGGCGCCCGCCCGGGCGGAGGATCCCGTCACCCTGTCCCAGCAGGGGCAGATCACCGACCGCGTCGGGGCCCTCGGCGACCGGAGGCCCGCCGTCGGGGCCGCGCTCGACAGGCTGTACGCGAACCGCGGGATCCAGCTCTTCGTCGCCTACGTGCACGACTTCTCCGACCGCTCCGCCCAGAGCTGGGCCGACGCCACCGCGCAGAAGAACGGCCTCGGCCAGAACGACGTACTGCTGGCCGTGGCGACCGGAGCCCGGCAGTACGCCTATTCGGCCGATGTGGACTCCGGATTCACCGAGGAGCAGCTCGCGGCCGTCGCGCGGACCGCCATCGATCCCGCCTTGCGGCAGAACGACTGGGCGGGCGCCGCGATCGGCGCGGCCAACGGCTACGACGCCGTGCTCGGCGGGCAGCCCGTACCCGTCCCCGCCATCACCCCCGGCGAGGCGAACCCCGGCGGTGACGGTTCGAGCGGCCAGAACGGGGCCGGGGACTTCGTGCTCCCGGTCGTCACGGTCGGCGCGGCCGCCGCGCTCGCGGCGTACGCGTACCGCCGCAGCAAGCGAAAGGGCGGCGGCACCGGGTCCGGTACGAGGACCACGACGGGCTGGGGCGAGCAGCCCGCGACCACGACCGCGCTCCCGCTGCCCGAACTCGACGCCAAGGCCAAGGCGCTGCTGGTGGAGACCGACGACGCGGTCCGCACCAGCATCGAGGAACTCGGCTTCGCCTCGGCCCAGTTCGGGGACGCGGCCGTGGGCTCCTTCACCGAGGCCGTGGGGTACGCCAAGGGCGAGCTGACGCACGCCTTCCGGCTGCGCCAGCAGCTCGACGACGCGTACCCGGAGGACGACGCCACCCGGCGCCGGATGCTGGACGAGATCGTCGCCCGCTGCGCGGAGGCGAACCGGCGGCTCGACGCCGAGGCGGCGGACTTCGACCGGCTGCGGGACCTGGAGAAGAACGCAGCGCGGGCGCTGGCGACCGTGGAGGACCGTTTCCGCGCGCTGGCCGGGCGCACGACGACGGCGGAGGCCACGCTCACCGCCCTCACCGGGCGGTACGCGGACTCCGCCGCGGCCCCGGTGGCCTCCAACGCCGAACAGGCCAAGGACCGGCTGCTGTTCGCGACCACCAGCCTCGACGGGGCGCGGGCGGCGATCGACGGCGGGGACAACGGCGGGGCGGCCGTGCACGTACGGGCCGCCGAGGGCGCGGTGGACCAGGCCGCGACCCTGGTGGACGCGGTCGAGCGGCGGGCCCAGGAGCTGGCGGAGGCGGCCGGGAAGCTGGACGGGGCGGTGAACGAGACCGAGACGGACCTCGCGGACGCTCGCGGCCTGCTGGCCGGCACCGCCAAGGAGGTCTCGACGGCGGATCTGCGCGGCCGGATCAGCCGTGCGGAGGCGGTCCTGGCCGACGTACGGCAGGAGCGGGCGGCCGGCCGGTACGACCCGATCGACGCGCTGCGGCGGGTCGAGGAGGCGGACGCGCTGCTCGACGAGGCCCTGTCGGGGGCGCGCGAAAGCGAATCGGGCCGTCGGCGGGCGGTGGCGCTGCTGGACCAGGCGCTGCTCTCGGCCCGCAGCGCGATCGGCGCGGCGACGGACTACATCACCACCAGCCGGGGCGCGGTCGGCAGCCAGGCCCGGACCCGGCTGGCGGAGGCGCAGCGGCACCTGGAGCGGTCGGCGGCCCTGACGGAACCGGACCCGGCGGCGGCCCTGGCGGAGGCCCAGCGGGCGGACGCGCTCGCCCGGCAGGCGCAGCAGCTGGCCGAGCAGGACGTACGGGGCTACCAGGACGCGTACGCCGGCGGCGGCCGGCGGCAGAGCGGGGGCATGGGCGGCGCGGTGCTCGGCGGGATCATCCTCGGCGAGATCCTCGGCGGCGGCCGGGGTGGCCGGGGCGGGGGTTTCGGCGGCGGGGGCGGGGGCCCCGGCCCGGGCTCCTTCGGCGGCGGGCGCACCCGCGGTCGGATGGGCGGCGGCGGCCGCTTCTAGAACCTGCTGGAGCTGTGGCTCGGCGCCCTCACCTCACCAAGGAGTTCACGCTCATGAGCAAGCAGACCGTCCTCGGCCGGGTCACCCAGCTCGCGAAGGCCAACATCAACGCCCTGCTGGACCAGGCGGAGGATCCGCAGAGGATGCTGGACCAGCTGATCCGCGACTACACGAACAACATCGCGGAGGCGGAGCAGGCGGTCGCCACCACGATCGGCAATCTGCGGATGCTGGAGGCGGACCACAAGGAGGACGTGGAGGCGGCCGCCGGGTGGGGCGGCAAGGCGCTCGCGGCGAGCCGGAAGGGCGACGAACTGCGGGCCGCCGGCGCGGCGGCGGAGGCGGACCGGTTCGACAACCTGGCGAGGGTCGCGCTGGGCCGCCAGTTGCAGTCGGAGAAGGAGGCGCGGACGGCGGAGCCGACGATCGCCGCCCAGGCGCAGGTGGTCGACAAGCTCAAGGCGGGCCTGGACTCGATGCGGAACAAGCTGACCGAGCTGACGGCCAAGCGCGACGAGCTGGTGGCGCGGGCGGAGACGGCGCGGGCGCAGAACACGATGCTGGACGCGGTGAAGGACATCGACGTCATGGACCCGACGAGCGACCTGAACCGCTTCGAGGACAAGGTCCGCCGGGAGGAGGCCCTGGCGCTCGGCAAGCAGGAACTGGCCGCCTCCACCCTGGACGCCCAGTTCGAGGCCCTGGACGACCTCGGCAGGGCCTCGGACATCGAGGACCGCCTGGCGGCCCTGAAGGCGGGCAGAACGGCATAGACCCGCCGCCGGCGGGACCCGCCGCAGGACCCAGGCGTGGCAGGTCCCGCCGTGGGACCCAGGCGTGGCGGGACCCGCCGTGGGACCCGGACGTGGCGGGACCCGCCGCAGGACCCAGGCGTGGCAGGTCCCGCCGTGGGACCCAGGCGTGGCAGGTCCCGCCGTGGGACCCAGGCGTGGCGGGTCCCGCCCCGGACCCGGCGCAGGCTGGCCCGCCGCAGGACCGGGGCGCGGCGGGACTCGCCGCGTGGGGCCCCCGCCCGGGTCCGGATCAGCCGTACAGGCCCAGCAGCTGCTCCGCCGACAGTTCCGTCACCGATTCGGCGGCCGCCCCCGGCAGCGGGAGCTCGAACCACACCGTCTTCCCCCGGTGGGTCCGGCGGGTGCCCCAGCCCGCGGACAGCAGGCCGACCAGCTGGAGCCCCCGCCCGCCCTCGTCCGTGTCCCGCGCCCGCCGCCGCCGCGGCTGGACCAGGTTGCCGTCCCACACCTCGCAGACGAGGGTGCGGTCGAGCAGGAGACGGAGCCGGATCTCACCCTCGCCGTACCGCAGGGCGTTCGTGACCAGCTCGCTCACCAGCAGCTCGGTAGTGTCCAGCAGCCCCTCCAGCCCCCACGCCGGCAGCTTCGCCCGCGCCAGCTCCCGCGCGCGCCCCACCGACCGCGCCTCCCGGGGCAGCTGCCAGTCGCCCACCGCGTCCACCGGCAGTCCCTGCACCCGCGCCATCAGCAGCGCGATGTCGTCCTCCCCGTGCCGGGTGTCCAGCGTGTTCAGCACGTGGTCGCAGACGTCCTCCAGCGGCCGCACCGGATCGGCGAGCGCCTCCCGCAGCCCTCGCAGCCCCTCCTCCAGGGGGTGGTCCCGCGACTCCACCAGCCCGTCCGTGTACAGCGCCAGCAGCGCGCCCTCCGGGAGTTCGACCTCCACCTCCTCGAAGGGCTCGCCGCCCACCCCCAGCGGCATCCCCGGCGGCACCTCCAGCAGCAGCCCCGGCCGGGGCGCGGCGCCCGGTTCCGCCGGTTCCACCAGGACCGGCGGCATGTGGCCGGCGTTGGCGATCGTGCAGCGCCGGGTCACCGGGTCGTACACGGCGTACACGCAGGTCGCGAGGTACACCTCCGACCGGTCCGCGTCCCGCGAGTGCAGCGCCGCCCGGGAGGCCTGCTGGGAGCCTCCGGGGGCGCCGAGCCCCCGCGCGATCTCGTCCAGCGCCGTCAGTACCTCCGCCGGCTCCAGATCCAGCAGCGCGAGCGTCCGTACCGCGGTCCGCAGCTCCCCCATGGCCACGGCCGCCCGCAGCCCGCGGCCCATCACGTCCCCGACGACCAGGGCCGTGCGGTGCCCGGGCAGCTCGATGACGTCGAACCAGTCCCCGCCGACCTCGGTCGCGGCGTTGCCCGGCAGGTACCGGCAGGCGATGTCCAGGCCCGCCGCCTCCGGGTCTCCCGGGGGCAGCAGGCTGCGCTGGAGTATCAGCGCCCGCTCGTGCTCGCGCCGGTACAGGCGCGCGTTGTCGATGCAGACGGCGGCCCGCGCGGCCAGCTCCACCGCCACCGCCCGGTCGCGTTCCCCGAAGGGCTCGCTGCCCTTGGTACGGGAGAACTGGGCGAGTCCGACCACCGTGTCGTGCGCCACCAGCGGCACCACCAGCGTCGACTGCACGAGGTCGTCCGCCCCGCCGGCCACGATCAGCCGGGGCCGCGCCGTCCGCAGCGCCAGCGCGCTGGGCGACGCGGCCGGATACCGGTGGACCTCCCCTACGGAGACCAGCGCGCCGGGACCCGACAGCGGCGCGTCCGACACCGCCGAGGCGAAGGCCACCCGCCGCAGCGGGGCGGAGGGGGCGCGCCCGGGTCCCTGCCCGGGCAGGGAGGGCACCCCGGGGCCCTGCGGCCGGGCGGGCCGGTCGTCGTCGCCGAGCAGCAGCCCCTGGTACAGGTCCACGGAGGCCAGGTCGCAGAAGCCGGGGACGGTGACGTCGAGGAGTTCCCGGGCGGTGGTCTCCAGGTCGAGGGAGTTCCCGATCCGGTGCCCGGCCTCGTTGAGGAGGGCGAGGTTGCGCCGGACGCCGGCGGCCTCGCGGGCGGCGAGGTGGCGTCGGGTGACATCGGTGCCGAGGCCCGCGACGCCGATGGGGCGGCCGCTGCCGCCGTGCACCCGGTAGAGGTTGATCGACCAGTGGCGGTTGTCCCTGCTGCCCGGGGCCGCCCCGGTGATCCGGAGGTCGGTGACGGACTGTCCGGTCTCCAGCACCCGTCGCAGGGCCTCGGTCATCCGGTCGGCCTCGTGGGCGGGGAGGTAGTCGTGGACGGTGCGGCCGCGGTGCTCCTCGGCCGCGCCGCCGAACACGGTCGCGAAGCGGCGGTTGGCCCGCTGCACGGTGAGGTCCGTACCGAAGAGAAGGAAGCCGAAGGGAGATTGGCCGAATATGGCACGCGAGGCCGCGAGATCGGATTCGATCCGCCGCAGCGCGCGTACGTCGACCACGACGCACAGCGCGGCCCGCTCACCGGTCTCCGTCTGGGTCGGCATCACATAGATCTCGGCCACGCCGTGGCCGCCGTCGCCGTCGCCGTCGGGGATCCGGAACGGGACGAGACCAGTCCATTCCTTGCCGTCGAGGATCTCGGCCACCTTGCGGTGCCCGCCGTCGCGCAGCTCCGGCGGCATGAAGGCGTCGACCGGGTCGCGGCCGACCGTCTGGGCCGCGGTGAGGCCGAACAGTTCCTCGGCGCGCAGGCTCCACTGGTCGACGAGCCCGTCCGGGCCGATCGAGAACGAAGCGACCTTTATGTAGTCATATATCGAGCCAGGCGGGCTGCTGTGCCACAGGGAGTCGTCCCATGTCTCCCCGGGCACTCGGGCCTGATGTGCCTGCGCAGGTATCTCGCTCACGCGACCGTCCCCTCCAGCTCACCGCAACCGGACCGGCCATGACCGAAGTATTCAGCACCACGGCCCCGGACGGCACGGCGTTCACGATCACAAAAAGGTCCCGTTAGTTTCAGCCATGTCCGGTGATCGTCGGCCACCCTTCCCCTTGTTACTCACCAGGAAGAGCCAACTCGAACCACACGGTCTTCCCCGACTTCCCGTGGCGGGTCCCCCAGCGCTGTGCCGAGACGGCGACGAGTTGCAGTCCGCGACCGCCCTCGTCGTCCGGGTGCGCGACGCGCTCCCGGGGCGGATCCGGAAGCGGATCGGAAACTTCCACGAGCAGCGCGGCGCCTCCCGTGGAGCCCTCCTCGGCTGGTTTCGGCCGTACAAGACGGACCCCGATGGGGCCGGAGGCGTAGCGCAGGGAGTTGGTGACCAGCTCGCTGACCAGCAGGACGGTCACGTCACCGACTGCCTCCAGGCCCCAGGCCCGGAGTTTTCCGCGCACGGCGTGGCGGGCGGTGCGGACGACACCGGGCTCGGCGGGGAAGGCCCACTCGGCGCATTCACCGTCTGTCTCGATCACGCCGATCACTTCCTGGGCCGGCAGCGACCCCAGTCGGGTTCAGCAGGAACAGAGGGATCAATAGCGACATACCCGATATTTAAGGCGTCGTACCACTCGATCCCCCACGCACCGGCGCACTGGGGCACAGACGGCCTACAGCGTGAGCGGCACGCGCCCCGATGCGACCCGCCGTGCCCCCTTACCCCCCACCCCCACGCCGCCCGCGCCACCCGCGCCGCCCCCGCACGTGCGATCCGCTGCGGGCCCCGCGCCGCCCGCCGCGCCGACTCAGACGCGCAGTCGGCGCCCCGCCTCCGCGACCGCCGGGCGGTCCTGGTCGAGCCAGTCCACCGAGTCCAGCTCCTCGGGCCCGAGCCACCGCAGTTCGTCGTGGTCCTCCAGCGGCGCGGGCTCCCCGGACACCAGGCGGGCCGTCCACACGTGCAGCACGAGACCGGGTGCCAGCGCCCACTCCCCCGGGATCCGCTCCAGCGGCTCGGCCTCGATACCGAGTTCCTCACGCAGTTCGCGCACCAGGGCCTCGGGTACGGATTCACCCGGCTCAGCCTTCCCGCCGGGCAGCTCCCAGCGGCCGGCCAGCTCCGGCGGCGCGCTGCGACGGGCGGCCAGCAGGCGCCCGTCATGACAAAGGGCTCCGCCCACGACCACTCGTACAGTCATGGGCGGAGCCTATGTCAATGCCGGAACGCTCAGTTCGTCGTGGCGGTCTGGCTGCCCTGACCGACTCTCTCGACCCAATAGAGCTGCTTGTGCCCGCGGTCGTCGAGGCTGTCGACGACCTTCTGGGCCTCGGACCGGGTGGGGTACCGGCCCACCCGGTAGCGGTTGCCGTTGTCGTCCTGACGTATGACCAGCCATGGAAGCAGGGCACCGCTGTCGTTCATCGCGCTTCACCCTCCGCCGATGTACCTGCCCAGGAAACCCCATTGCGCATATGCCCGAGCTTACGCCCGACCTTTACACAGCGGATACGGGTTTTCACGAAGAGGTACCTCACAGGCGTACGCATCCGGCCATGCGTACGAGCGGGCCGTGCGCGCCGGTTCACACGGGGCGCGTGGTCGGCCCTTCGTCGCCCACGCGATCAACGGGCAAAGGGACGAGGGCCAGTCACCGCACGGGCAGGTGGTACGCGAGCCGGTACCGGTCCGCGGGGACCACGACGTCAGCGGTCTCGACGGCGAGTCCGGACGCGAAGTACGTGCGGCCGATCACCAGCACCACATGCCCCGGAACCCCGCCGAGCAACACGCTCTCCTCCGCCAGCCCCGGTCGCGCACCGACCTCCTCGACCACGTTGTCGACCACGACGTCGATCGCGGCCATCCGGTCGACCACCCCCGAGCCGCCCAGCGGCCCCTCCTCAGGCAGCATCACCGGCGTCCGCCCGGTCACGGCGAGCGGCTCCCACGAGGTGGACAGCATCATCGCCTCGCCCGCGTCGCGGAAGACGTACCGCGTCCGCATCACCCGGTCGCCCGCCTCGATGCCGAGCCGCCGCGCGATCTCCGCGGGCGCGGCCGTCTGCTCGCTGCTCGACTCCCACGTGCCGCGCGCGCCCGTCTCCGCCTGCTCCTGTCTGAACGGCGTCGACGCGCCCCCGCTGCGGTACCCGGAGCGCGAGACCCGCCGCGGCACGGGCTGTTCCCGTACGTACGTACCCGACCCGGACCGGCCCTCGACCAGCCCCTCCGCCATGAGGACCTTCCGCGCCTCCAGCGCGACCGTGTCCGAGACCCCGTACTCCTCGCGGATCCGGGCCTGCGAGGGAAGCCGGGCATGCGGGGGCAGGGACCCATCGACGATCTTCCGTCGCAGATCCCCGGCGACGCGCAGATAGGCCGGCTGCTCACCGAAAGCCACTGGCCACTCCCATCAGGTTGACAGACAGCAACACCCTGGCAACCGACGGTTGTACACCGCAAGCGAGGGCCAGAGTTTCACCCGAAGTGATGAAGCCAGGTCACCCAAACCCGTTACCGCGCGTTACCCCTCAACCGACTCCGCGCGGACCCTCGTGATCACTCCCCAACGCCTCGTACGAATATTCGCCCACCCACCCCGGAACCACCATCGACAACCCGCACGCCCGTCCGGCTCTCCAGCATCATCAACACCGGCTGAGCCAGCCGGCGGTACGGCATCCCCTGAGCAGCACAACGCCCCCTCTCGGCCTCCGGGCTGGGAGGGGCGCTCTCGTGCGTCCGAAGCCCGCCGCCTACCGGCCGAGGTCTTCGACAACGTCCAACGCCAGACCCCACGGGTATGGCCGCTTCTCCCCCGGCAGGTTCGGCTCGAAGCCCTCCGTCCCGTACAGCACCCGGACTCCGGCCTCCCGAAGAGTCTCAAGCGACCGGGGCAGCTGCGGGTGCTGGGCGTACGCCGCGTTCACGCACGGCATCACCGCCATCGGGATGCCCTTGCCGATCCCCTCCGCCACGAACCCGACGACCCACGTGTCAGTGATCCCGAGCGCCCACCTATTGATCGTGTTCGTCGTCGCGGGGGCGACGAGCACGACGTCCGCCGGCGGCCACACGTCCGGCTGACCGGGCCGCTTGTAGCGCGTGCGCACCGGATGCCCCGTCAGGGCAGCCAACCCAGGAAGGTTGTCCTCCAGCCAGTCGGCGGCCGTCGGCGTGACGCCCAGGCACACGTCCCAGCCGCGGCGCTGCGCCTCCTCCACCACGCCTGCGATCTCGAAGACGGGCGGCGCGGCCGAGCAGAGCAGGTAGAGAATCCTCGTCGTCATGGCGCCCGAGCCTATTCAATCGCCCCCGATTCACGTGGAGTCGGGGGCGAGGGCAGACCCGGCACACTGTGCGCGGGTACGGTCCGTGAAGACGCGTCTTGGACGGAGACCTGTATGCCTCTACCCGACGATGACCACACCGGGTCCCGGATCCGGGAACAACGGCGACTCGCGCGCCTGACCCAACGCGAGTTGGCCGACCGGATTCCGTACAGCCTCAGCCTCCTGAACCAGGTCGAGTGCGGCGCACGCCCCGCGAGCGCTGGCCTGGTGGCAGCTGTGGCGCAGGCGCTCAAGGTGGACGCGTCCCGATTGACAGGACCACCTGCCGTGGCCCCTCTTTCCCCTGGCCGACTGCTCGCGCTGGTTGCCCCGATCCGGGAAGCCCTCGACCAGTATGACCTCGGCCCGCATCCCGATCTCACCGAAGTACGTCCGGCGCAGGAGCTGATCACTGCGGCGGACGCCGTGTGCCAGCAGGTGCGGGCAACACACCTGCGGGCGGCGGCCGAGGCCTTGCCCTCGCTGATCGTCGAGCTGACACACACCGTCTGGACAGCCCCGTCAACTGCACTCTGGCAGGCCCTCGCCTCTGCTTACCGGACCGCGCACGATGTCACGCTGAAGCTCGGCTACCCGGACCTCTCACGCGTGGCGCTGGACCGAATGGGATGGGCGGCGGCCCGCGCCTCGGACCCTTGTATCGAGGCGGTGCAGCGGTATAAGCGGGCGATCCTCTGGCGCTGCGCGACGAGCCTCCCGCTGATCGCGTCGGGTCACAGCCTGCTGGCCGGGGAGACGAGCAGGGAGGCGCTCACGGTGGCGGGGCAGCTCCACCTCGGCGCGGCGACGGTGGCTGCCAAGAACGAGGACCGTTCTGCGGTGGAGACACACATCGCCGCAGCCCGCGAGATGGCCGACCGTGTCGGCGGTGAGGCCTGCGAGGTGCACTGGCTGAGCTTTGGACGGGTGAACGTTGGACTGCACGAGCTGGGTGCGGCGATCGCCATGCGTAGCTTCGATGAGGCTCTCGTCCAGGCCCGGGCACTGAAGCTGCCGGCCTCGACGCTGACGTCACGGCGTGCCCGGTATCTGGTAGACCGTGCGCTGGTGGAGATGGAGGCGGGGCACGCGGATAAGTCGCTGAAGTATCTGTCAAAGGCGCGGCAGGTGGCGCCGGAGCAGACCAGGCATTCGCCGGGCACCCGCACGACGGTCCGCGGCCTGGTGCACATGTCGCGGCGGGCGCCCGACGGCTTGGGTGGGATGGCCCGCTGGGTCGGTCTGTAGCACTCACACATCTGTGAGCGTTCCTGTCCCGTGCTGCCGTCACGCTGGTGTCACCACCCGCTGACGACGGTAGGGAGCACGGGCATGCAGCCGACGAGAGTTGAGATGGACGAGGTCACCCGACTCGTCAGGCGCACTCTGGTTCCCTACAGCCAAAAACCCAGCGACTGGGACACCCTGACCACAGTCGGCCCCGGGGCGGGGCCGTTGGCGAACTGGGGACACGCTCGTTCCCCCGCCCGCATCGTGCGCACCCTCCACAACGCCCTATTGGAGGAAGGCCGGCGCCGCGAGGCAGTCAGCCAGCGGCAGGCAGACGCGTGAGCATCGTCCTGCCCCGCGCCGTCATGCCCGACGCCGACTTCCTGCGCGAGGTGCGAGTTTCCTACGCCACGGGCGCCAACGGATGCGCCTACCTGATGATGGGCCACCCCGAGGCACACGAGCGTCGGGGAACGAGCATCGACCGCCATCTGCGCGGAATCGCCGTCGGCCTCGGCCTGCGCGAAGGGGAGGGATACCCGCCCACTCCGCGCCTCCTGTACTACGCGTGGGGAGCGTGGGCCCTCGACTACGGGCACCCGGAGACGCTCCTCGCGCTCCCCCGACCGCCGCACGGCTGGGCCACGCGCGCCCAAGGGGACCGAGCCGCGCACATCGGCGTCTGCCTCGACCCCGCCCTGCCACCGTCCACGCCTGACCGCGTACTCACCGGGACCGTGGGCTACAAGGCGGACAGACGCCTCGGCCTCATCCACTGATCCGGCCACGCACTGAGAAAAGGAGCGAGCCGCAATTGAGCGCAAGCGAGTACTGCCTCTACTGCGATCAGCCCGTTGCCGCCGTCGCCGCGAACCGGATCGTCATGCACGCAGCCTCCGGCGCACGGCCTGACGCGTACGCGCACGCGGACTGCGGCCCGGGGAACCGGCGGGGTGGCCTCGCTTCGTCGATTCCCCGCGCCCCGAAGAATCTCTGACGGGCTTCCCCCGCCAAGCCGTCAGGCGCACGAGCGCAGGTGGCCCCCAGCTCTCGGCTGGAGGCCACCTGCCTATGAGGTGTGCGTTGTTACAGGGTGTCCGGTCAGAACTGGAGCGCCCAGGAGTCGATCTTCCCGGTGTCGTAGTTCGCGTTGTCGTTCACGCGGAGCTTCCAGACGCCGTTCGCGACCTCCGAGGAGGCGTTGACCGTGTAGGTCTGGTTGATGTTGTCCGTGCTGCTGCCGGTGCGGTTGTGAAGGGTGTAGACGGTGCCGTCGGGGGCGACCAGGTCGACCTTCAGGTCACCGATCCACGTGTGCTGGATGTTGACCGGGACGCTCAGCGTCGCCGGGGCGTTGCCGGAGATCCCGCTGACGGTGATCGGCGACTCGACGGTGGAGTTGTCGTTGATCGCGTAGTCGTTCAGGTTCTCGAAGCGGGTGCCCGGGTTCGGCGGGGTGGTGTCGCCGCCGACGTAGAGCAGGCGGTTCGGGGAGCCGGATCCGGGGCTGGTCACCACGTTCGGCGTGGCCGCCGCGACCAGGCTGTCGCGGACCTGCGCCGGGGTGCTCGCCGGGTTCTGCGAGAGGTGGAGGGCGGCGGCGCCCACCACGTGCGGCGTGGCCATCGACGTACCGGAGATGGTGTTGGTGGCGGTGTCGCCCGTGCCCCACGAGGAGGTGATGGAGGAGCCCGGCGCGAAGATGTCCAGGATGGTGCCGTAGTTGGAGTAGCTGGCCTTGGCGTCGGTGCTGGTGGTGGCGCCGACCGTGATGGCCTCGGCGACGCGCGCCGGGGACTTCGTGGAGGCGTCGGTGGACTCGTTGCCCGCCGCGACGCCGTAAGTGATGCCGGCGGCTATGGAGTTGCGTACGGCGGTGTCGAGCGCGGAGTCCGCGCCGCCGCCGAGCGACATGTTGGCCACGGCCGGCTTGACGGCGTTGCGCGTGACCCAGTCGATTCCCGCGACGACCTGGGCGGTCGTGCCGGAGCCGTTGTTGTCGAGCACGCGGACACCGACGATCTTGGCCTTCTTGGCCACGCCGTACGAACCGCCCGCGACGGTGCCGGCGACGTGGGTGCCGTGGCCGTGGCCGTCCTGGGCGGTGTTGTCGTTGTCGATGGCGTCGTAGCCGTCGGAGGCGCGGCCGCCGAAGTCCTGGTGCGTCTTGCGGACGCCGGTGTCGATGATGTACGCCGTGACGCCCTCGCCGGCCTTGTCCGGGTACGTGTAGCTCTGGTTCAGCGGGAGCGCGCGCTGGTCGATGCGGTCCAGACCCCAGGACGGCGGGCTGGGCTGGGTGCCCTGGGTGCCGTCTACGGTGAACAGCCGGTTCTGCACGACCGACTTGACGGCCGGGTCCGCGGCGAGCTTGCGGGCCTGGGCCTCGGAGACCGCGACGGAGTACCCGTTGAGGGCGGCGCTGTAGGTCCGGTCGATCTTCGCGCCGTACCGCTTGGCGACGGCCTTGCCGCTGTCGTCGGTGGAGCGGGCGGCGGAGTCTTTCAGGGTCACGATGTAGCTGCCGGGGACGGCGTCGGCGGCGCCCGCGTTCTCGATGACGCCCTGCGGAGCGCTGTCCGCCGCGGCGGCGGGTAACGCGGCGGCTGCGCCGAGCGCGAGGGCCACGACGGCGGTCGCGCTGATGCCGGCGATCTTCCGGCGGGTGTGACGCTTTACGGACATGTGAGGTGTCCTCCTCATAGGTGGTGCGTTGCGGGGGGTTACGGCGGCGGCCCGTCTGTGGTGTGGGGATATTGCAGGGCGCGCGAGATGCGCCATGCTCATGACAAGTTCCGACTTTCGGACCGCCGTCTCCGAAAGATTGACGCACGCTCGCGGCATCTCACAAGAGGAGAGACGACGCGTAACATCCCTGCCACACACCGGCCATGAACGAGCAAAGGCGATCCGCACATGACGCACGCACTGCCCGGCTACGTCTGCCCCGACGACGGCGCCCGGGCCGACGTGCGGACGGCGCCCTGGTGCTGCCCCCTGTGCGGCGGGCCGTGGGACCTCGATTTCACGCCGGACCCCGGCGCGCCGCTGGAGCCGGCGGCCGGTCCCCGTTCTCTGTGGCGGTACGGCTCCGCACTGCCGCTGCCGGGGGCTTTCGCCGTGACGCTGGCGGAGGGGAACACTCCACTGGTGCCGCTGGCCGAACGGATTCACGCCAAACTCGACTTCCTGATGCCGACGCTGTCGTTCAAGGACCGGGGCGCGGTGATGCTCGTGGAGCTGGCCCGCCGGCTGGCGCCGCGGCGGGTGGTCGCGGACAGCAGCGGCAACGCGGGGACGGCCTTCGCCGCCTACTGCGCGCGGGCGGGCCTGAGTTGTGAAGTTTTCGTGCCCGAGGGCACCTCGGAGAAGAAGACGGAGCAGATGCGGGCGCACGGGGCCGCCGTCCGCGTGGTCCCCGGGGGCCGGGAGGCCGCCGCGCTGGCCGCCCGCGCCGCCGCCGACGAGCCGGGCGTCTTCTACGCGAGCCACGTCTTCAACCCGTACTTCCTGCACGGTACGAAGACGTACGTGTACGAGGTGTGGGAGGAGCTCGGCGGCCGGCTGCCGGAGACCCTGGTCGTCCCGGTGGGCAACGGCACCCTCCTGCTGGGCTCGGCCCTCGCGGTGGCGGAACTGGCCCGGCGCGGGGTGCGGCCGCCGGCCCTGATCGCGGTCCAGTCCGAGGCCGTGGCCCCGCTGGCCGAGGCCTTCGCGGCCGGGGCCGAGGACGCGGACCCGGTGGAGCAGCGGCCCACCCTGGCCGAGGGGATCGCCATCCCGGCCCCGCCCCGGGCGCGCCAGATCCTGGCGGCGGTCCGCGCGTCCGGCGGAACCTTCCTGACCGTCCCGGACGATCGGCTGCGCGCGGCCCAGCTCGACCTGGCGCGGCGCGGCCTGTTCGTGGAGCCGACGGCCGCGGCCTGCTGGGCGGCGGTGGGTCCGGGCGCGCCCGGCGATCCCCTGCGGGGCAGGACCACGGTCCTGCCGCTGTGCGGCGCGGGCGCGAAGACGGGCCTGGCTCGCCGGCCTGGTGGCTGAGCACGACCACGAGAATCCTGTCCGCCTGGTCAGCGAGGTGGACGCTGACGCGGCGCCCACCCTGGGGTACGAATCATCCGGCTCAGCCCCGATCAGGCCCGCAAGGCGTAGGGCGTTCGCGGGCGCGGAGCGCTGGGCGCGGAGCGCTGGGCGCGGGATGCGGGCGCGCATGCCGGTCGGGGCGTGGTCAGCCGTGGGCGGCGCGGTCGTAGAGGGCCTTCGCGCGCTCGTCGTACAGGGCGGCCGTGGAGTCCACGTCCGTCTCGCCGCCGCTCAGTACGCCGATCAGCCGGCCCGGCTCCCCCGGCCCGCCCCGGTCGGCGATCCAGGGGCTCCCGCTGGTGCCCGTCCAGAAGCCGGCGCAGCCGATGTACAGCAGGTCGGGGTCGTTCTCGTCGTGCCGGGTCTGGGTGGTGCAGGAGACGGGTTCGTTCTCCGGGTTGCGGTCGGACTCCGGGTAGCCGACCACCGTCACCTCCCGCTCGTAGCCGGAGGTCCAGTCGGGTCTCGGCGCCTCGCGGCGGCCCACCGCCTCCTGGACGCCGCGCCCGTCCGCGTCGGGCTCGATGGTGAGGAAGGCGAAGTCGGCGGTGTCGTCGCCCCACTTCGTCCAGCGGTCGTCCACGTGGATCGAGCGGACCTTCCACAGCCCGAGGGGCCGGTTTCCCGCGCCCTCGCCGGAGAAGCCGGGGGCGAAGGCGAGCTCGCCGATGGCCAGGCCGTCGTGCGCGACCTCGCCGGGCTCCCCGTCCTCGCCCGCCGGGGCCACACAGTGCGCGGCGGTGGCGACGACGTTGCCCCGGGGGCTGTCCACGACGCTCGCCGTGCACCAGTGCTCCCCGTTCGCCATGAGCACGCCGACGGTGGGGAAGGGAGGCTCCGGCAGGTCGCCCGGCGCCTTGAGGAGCGCCACCGAGAACACCGCAGCGACTCCGGCGGCGGCGGCCGCGTAGGCCCCCTTCACCACCGGGCTCATCCCACGGCGGGGTCGGGTGTCGGCGCCCGCATCACTTTGCTGATCCACTCCAGGGAGCCCTCCCTCATGCCACGTACGTACGACCTTCCGTTGTGCTGACCATCCTCGATCACCTGGAGCCGGGTGTGCACGGGGCCCGTCCCGTACTCCTCCATGAACTGCTCGGCCCGCTCGCGGCCGCCCTCCTCGGTGCCGATCTGGAAGTTGATGTACACGTCCGGGCCACCCGCCTTGATCAGCTTCTCGGCGAGCTTCTCGGGGTTGTTCTCGTCCATGGCCCGCGTGTTCCCCTTCCACAGTGGGGAGTCGGGGACGAAGTCGGTGCCGCTCGCGATCACCGCCTTGAAGCGGTCGGGGTACTTCAGGACGTGCTTGAAGGCGCCGAAGCCGCCCGAGGAGGAGCCCATGAAAGCCCACCCGTCGCGGGAGGTGGAGGTGCGGAAATTGGCCTTCGTGAAATCCGGGACGTCATCGGCCATCCAGGTGCCCATCTTGGGCTCACCGGGGATGTCCGACCCGTCGTAGTGGTACGTGGTGTCGGCGTTGATCACCGGCATGACGAGGATGAAGGGGAGGCTGGTGCCGCCCTTCACCCCGTCGATCACGGCCTGCTGGAGGCCGAGGCCGGGGCCCGTCCCCCAATAGTTCGTGGGGTAGCCGCGGCCGCCGGGCAGGGAGATCAGGACCGGGAAGGCGCTCTTGGCGTAGCGCGGCTCGTCGTACTCCTTCGGCACCCACACCCAGACGTCACCGGTGAAGCCGGACTTCTTTCCGGTGAGGGTGGTGCGGGCGATCTGCGTACCGTCCGGCAGCCGGGAGGTGCGGACGAATGCCGCCGCCGGACCGGTGGGCATGCTCACGCCGGGCGGCCCGATGTCGGCGGTGGCCGCCGTCTTCTCCTGGGTCTTCCCGAAGGACGTGGGATCGCCCACGTCGGAGAAGAGGCCGAACCCGTACGCCGCCACCCCGCCCCCGGCGGCGAGGGCGAGCGCGAGCCCACCGCCGATCAGGAGGCGGCGCGTGCGCGGCCGACGGCGGCGGCCCGCGGCGCCCTCCACACCCTCGGCACCCTCGGCGCCCTGGTGGCCCTCGCGGCCCTCGGCACCCTCGGCCTGGCCTTGGCCCTGCTGGTCATGCTGCACGGAAATGTCCCGTTCCCTCTCCGGCGCTCCCGTGGGAGCGCGGGGTGGACCGTTCGGTCCGCCTTACACCCATTACAGAGTTTTAAACGACCGGATGGGTTGCGTGGGACCGGGACGGCGTGGCGTGCCCCACGCCTCAGCCGGCGGCGTCGGGCTTCGGGGCCTTCAGCACCTTGCTGATCCACTCCAGCGAGCCTTCCTTCATGCCCCGCACGTAGTGCCAGCCGTTGTGCTCGCCGTTCTGGATGTCGCGGATGGTCATCTTGACCGGCCCCTTGCCGTACGCGTCCTTGAACCGCGTCATCCGCTGCTTGCCGCTCTCCCTCGTCCCGACCTGGAAGTTGATGTAGACCTCGGGGCCGTTGGTGTCGATCAGCTTCTGCGCGAGCTTCTCGGGGTCGTTCGCGTCCATCTCCGCCTGGTGTCCCTTCCAGAGCGGGGAGTCGGGAACGATTTCGCCGCCGCTGGCGATCACGGCCTTGAACTTGTCCGGGTACTGGAGGAGCAGCTTCATGCCGACGAACGCGCCCGAGGAGGAGCCCATGAAGGCCCAGCCGTCGCGGGACTTGTACGTACGGAAGTTGGCGCGGGTGAAGTCCGGTATGTCCTCGGAGAGCCAGGTGCCCATCTTGGCCTGGCCGGGTATGTCGGAGCCGTCGTAGTAGTACTTGGCGTCCGGGTTGAGCGCCGGCATGACCACGATGAACGGCAGGCTCGTGCCCGCCTTGACGCCCTCGGTTATGGCCTTCTGGAGGCCGAGACTGCGGTCGGACCAGTAGTTGCTCGGGTAGCCGTTGCCGCCGGGGAGCGCGATGAGGACCGGGAAGGCGCTCTTGGCGTACTTCGGGTCCTCGTACTCCTTGGGCGCCCACACCCAGACATCGCCCTCGAAGCCGGACTTCGCGCCCGTGAGGCGGGTCTTGGCGATGATCGTGCCGTCGTCGAGCTTGGCGGTCTGCTTGAAGTCGGCGTGCGGGCCGGACGGCATGAGCACGTCGGGGTCACCGGTCGGCTTGGCAGGGGCCGGCTCGGCGGGGGCGGCCGGAGCACGCCGGCCGTCCTGCCCCTTCCCGGCGGGGGCCGACGGGGCCTTGCCGAAGCTGACGGCGTCGCCGTTTCCGGAGAACCACTCGTACTTCCAGGCCGCGAAGCCGCTGCCGCCACCGAGGACGAGCGCGCAGACGACGCCCGCGCCGATCACTGTCGCGCGGCGCGACCGCCTGGGCGTACGCACGGGCTCGCGCGGCTCCTGGCCATCGGACTGCGGGCGCTGCGGCGGGTAGTCGTGCACGAACTTCGCTCCGAACGGTCATGGCTGCCCCGGTGGTGCGGGCAGAACGGCTGGACATCCCGTACTTCCTGAGGGAAGAAGACCCCGCGGAGTTCCACATCCCGGCAAAAAACGCGATCGGCGCTGCTCAGCGCTGGTCGTCGAGCAGCCGCGCGCACCGCCCGAGCAGCGCGATCAGCGTCTCCCGCTCCTCGCCGGTGAACTCGGCCGCGAGCGCCCGCTCCACCCGTACGGCACCGGTGTCGGCGCGCCGCATCACCGCTTCCCCCTCCTCCGTGAGCCGGGTCTCCAGGACGTTGCGGTGCCACTCGTGCGGGGTCCGCGCGATGAGCCCGCGCTCCTGGAGGTTCTTCAGCACGGTGTTCATGGTCGGCGGCGTGACCCCGCACAGCCGGGCGAGGGCGGCGGCGGAGATGCCCGGCTTCTCGGAGAGCCAGAGCAGGGCGGCGTACTGCGGAACCGTTACTCCCGCCGGCCTCAGGGCCGCGTTCTTCGCCGCGAGGAGCGCCTGCTCGGCGCGCTTGATGTGGGAGCCGATGCGCTCCTCGGCGGGCATGGACGTCATCCCCGCATCCTACGGGCCTTGCAAGCATTAGAGCCCTAACGTATGTTCGTATTCACCTAGACGGAAGAGGACACCTGATGCGCCGCCTGCCGATGAAGCTCTCCGCCCTCACCACGCTCGCCCTGACGACGACCGTGACCCTGACGCTGACGCTGACCACCACCTCGGCCCAAGCCACCTCCACCGCGCCGGCCACGACCACGCCCGCGACCGCGCCCACGACCGCGCCCCGCGTCTCCACGGCGTTCACGATCCCCGGCGAGAAGGTCTACCCCGAGGGCATAGCCGCCGACCCCCGTACCGGCACGGTCTACGTCGGCTCGTACGCCGACGGCACCATCTACCGGGCGCGCCCCGGCGCCCGTACGGCCGAGGTGTTCCTGCCCGCCGGCACCGACGGCCGCGACACCGCGAACGGGCTCCGCGTCGACGCCCTCGGCCGCCTCTGGGTCACCGACTCCACCACCGGCGTCGCGGTCTACGACCCCCGGACCGGAACCCGCCTGGCCCACTTCGAGGTCGGGGGCGGCGACCCCTTCTTCGTCAACGACCTGACCATCACCCCGGACGGCACCGCCTACCTGACGGACAGCATCCGCGCGGTGGTCTACCGCGTGACCCCGGCCCAGCTGGCCGCCGGCTCCGGCCCGCTGCTCCCGGCGTTCGACCTGCGCGGCCACCTGACCCCGCAGCCCGCGGGCACCTTCACCCTGAACGGCATCACCACAGACCGGGCCGGCCGCTACCTCCTCACCGTGGACATGACGGCGGGCGACCTCCACCGCATCGACCTCCGCACCGGCGCGATCTCCCGGGTCGCCCTGACCGGCGCCGACCTCAAGCACGCCGACGGCCTCGACCTCTCCGCCGACGGCAGCCTCCGCGCGGCCCACAACACCACCAACACCCTGACCCGCTGGCGGCTCTCCCCGGACGGCACCCGCGCCCGCCTGACCCGCACGATCACGGACCCCGGCCTCCAGATCCCCACCACCCTGGCCCACACCCCGGGCCGCACCCTGGTGGTCCGGTCCCAGTTCGACAAGGGCGGCCCCATGACCCCCTCCACGGGTACCCCGACCACCTTCACGATCGCCTCGGTCCGCGGCCTCTGACGCCGCCGCCCACGCCCCGGACCGGCCGGCCCCCCGGGGCCGGCCCTTCGGATCACGGGGCGATGCTGTGGTTCAGGCGGAACAGGCGGGAGGGGTCGTACCGCCGCTTGATCGCCGTCAACCGGCGTAGTTCTGCCGGTAGTTGGTCCCGACCTTCTCCTTCTCCTTGCTGGAGGCCGAGGCATTGAAGTGTTCTCCCGGATGAATCCGGGAGATTCCTGCCTACCTTGCGGTGGCGGGCTGGACGCGGCGTGCGCGCCTGACGACTGCCCTCCCGGCAGCCGGGATGAGCGCGAGGCCCATCCGGTACAGGTGCAAGACGTTCCGCGCCGCGTTGTGGTCGGCGTTGCCCGACCACCCGCAGTCCGGGTTCTTGCACACGAACACGGCCTGGCTCTCCCGGCTGCCAGGGGTGGTGAGGCCACACGCTGAGCAGCGCAGGCTGGTACCCGGGGCGGGAACCTTGACCAGGCTGCCGCCGAGTCGGGCGAGCTTGTACCCGAGCATCACGACCATGCGGCCCCACGCCTCGGCGTGGATGGACCGGTTGAGGCCGGACTTCTGGGCCACGTTCATTCCCGGCTGGTCGAGGGCGCCCTTGGCGGACTTGACCATGTTCGTGATCTGCAATGCTTCCACGACGACCGTGCCGTAGGTCCGGGCGAGGGTCGTGGTCGTCTTGTGCTGCCAGTCGTGGCGTCGGCGCTTGGATTTCGCGCGGAGACGGGCGATCTGGTCGTATATGTGCCGCAAGCGCTTGGAGGCTTTCTCTCCCCGCTCGCGGTGTTGCCGCAGTGCGGCGGAGCGCTGCTCAAGGCGCAGGAGCTTGGCCTGCTCGCGGGTGGTCAGCCACTCGCCGTGCTCGAACGTCTCTCCGTCGGAGAGGGCGAGGGGGACGGCGATGCCCACGTCAATGCCGACTTCCGGGCCCCGGCGGGGCCCGGGCTTCGGTTCAAGGTTCTGGACGCGGAAGGCGATGTGCCATCCGAGCGCGTCTTTGACCAGCCGGGCCCCGGTGATCCGGTTGTCCGGGTCGGCACGCTTGCCGACGGGCAGGTCCTTGGTCCAGCGGAACCGGACCCGGCCGATCTTCGGCAGGTTGACCATGCCCCATCGGCGGTGCACGCGGACGATGCCCAGGTCCCGGCCCTGCGGAACATCGACGGACATCACCGACCGGAACCTGGCCTTGAAGCCCGGGGCGCCCGCTCGGCCCTCCCAGCAGTTCTTCCACGCCTGGAAATAGGCTTTCAAAACCGCTTGCGCGGCCTGGGCGGGGAGCGCGTCGAGGAAGTCGATGTCCTTGCGGGCCTGGCGTATCGCGGCATCCGCGTTCGCCAGAGTCCGCTTGTCTGTCGGCATCATCTGCCACCACGCGTGAAGGAGATTCCACATCGTGCGGGCCGCATGCGCCTGCCCGTCGGCCTTGAACGACAGAGCAGGGGTCAGCGCGAGCCGGGCCCGGTGCCCGAACTGCCGCTTCCCCACCGCATGTTCACTCACGGCTTCGACGCTAGCACTGGTTCATGACACCTGGCCGGGTCACGAATCCCGATGTCAGAACCGGTCGCCATGTTGTCTACAACTTGCACGTTCACTTGGCCTTTGTCACCAAATACCGGCGGGATGAATTCACCGACGCCATGCCGAGGCGATGCGCGGACGTCCTGCGAGAGGTCCGCACAGGCTTCGAGTCCGCGCCCGGGCCGAGGCCGCCGGGCGGCGGGGCGCCGCCCCCGGCCTGCCGCCGCCCCCGAGCCGGGTTCACCGGCCAGGATGCCCGCCGCAGCGCGGGCTCCGCTTCTCGTGCGGGCGGCGGCAGGTGCCCCGGGGCGCCGTTCAGAACTCGTCGGCGCCGTTACGAAGCTCGTACGTCCAGTAGCCGGTCTTCGCCGCGGCCTCGTTGACGGCGAGGCCGCCCGCGGGCGCGGTGACGACGTCGCTGCCCTCGGCCGGGCCGTCGGCGGCGAAGAGGTTCACGTTGAAGCTGGTGACGACCTTGTTGTCCTCGTGCGCGCCACCCAGCGCGATGCGTACGTTCGCGTACGCGGACTCGCCGGCCTTCAGGACGACCGGGGTCTGCGGCTTGCTCTTCGCGACCGCCGGGACGTCCTTGGCGGTCTGGATGTCGCCGAAGGCGATCAGCGGGTACTCGTAGAGGCGGCACGAGCTGCCGGAGGTGTTGGCCGCGGTCAGGGTGATGTGCGCGGTGGGGGTCTCGTCCGCCTTCGCCGCCGTGATCTTCACGTCCTTGTACGTGCAGGCCGGGACCTTGGTCGTACCCGTCGAACCGGCCGGGGCCTTGCCGGCGCCGCCGGAGGTCCCCGTCTGGGGCTTGGACGCGGCCTGGCTGCCCGACCCGCCGCCCGCCGCGGCGGCGGCCGACTCCGAGGGGGCCTGCGACTTGCTCGTGTTCGCCGGCGCCTTGGAGGCGGAGGCGGCGCCGTTGCCGGCGTCACCGCCGCCGCAGGCGGTCAGGCCCAGCGACAGGGCGGCGATGGCGGCAGCGGCCAGGACGGTGTTCTTGCGGTGGGTACGCATGACGGTTCTCCCCCGTGACGGTTGGTCGGCGCACGCATTCGGTGCTGACTACAGCTTCCGGTGCCCCGCTGCCGTCCCGCTTGCGCTCCGCTAACGATCCGCTGGCAGCCCGGACAGCAGCTCCGCGGCCCGGTCCGCCCCCTCCGTGAAGCCGACCGCGGCAGCGGCCGCCGCCGCCCGTCCGAGCTGGTCGGCGGCTTCCTCCAGGCGGCCGAGTCCGGCCAGGGCCTCGCCGCGGACGATCTGCAGCTCCGCCCGGCCGACCTCCGCGTCGGGCGAGACGAGTTCCTCCGCGCTCCGGACGTGCGCGAGCGCCGCCTCGTACGCGTGCGTGTTCAGACAGTGCCGCGCCAGATGCTGGAGGGTCAGTACCTGGGTGGAGGGATGCCCGGTCCGCTCCGCGAGCGAGACCGCCCGGGACATCAGCGCCCCCGCCCGTTCGCGGTCCCCGGTGGCGTCCACGACCGCCCCGAGGTTGACGTAGGCGATCGCCTCGCTGATCGCGTCGCCGGCCCGCGCGGCCAGCTCGGGCGCCTTCTCCAGGTGGACGAGGGCCTCGACGTCCCGGCCCTCCTCGTGCAGCACCCAGCCGAGCAGCGCCCGCGTACGGGACTGCGCGTCGAGGTCTGCCTCCCGCTCCGCCGCGTCGAGCCCGGCTTCGAGGAGCGGCGTCCAGCCGTCCCTGATCCGCCACAGCATCAGCGGCCACTGCGCGAGCGCGAGCCGCCAGGCACGGTCGTACAGGCCCAGGGCGGCGGCGGCGGCGACCGCACCCTCCAGGGCCGGCCGCTCCGCCTCGTACCAGGCGAGCGCCGCCGAACGGTCCTCGAACTCCCTGATCGCCGGGGGCCTGCGGAACGCGGGGGGCAGCGAGTAGCAGGGCTGGGAGCCCGGTTCCGCGGCGGCGTCGGCCGCGAGTCCCGTGTAGAGGTAGTGGTCGAGGAGGCGGTGCAGGCCCTCGGGGTCCGCCTGCGGGGCGAGCTCGCGGGCGTAGAGGCGTACGAGGTCGTGCGGCGCCCAGCGGCCGGGGACGGACTCGGTGAGCAGATGGGCCGCGGCGAGGCGGTCGAGGTCGGCGGAGGCCTGCGCGGGGGAGGTCCCGGCGAGCGCGCTCGCGGCGAAGCGGTCCAGATCGGGTCCCGTGTGCAGGCCGAGGGCGCGGAACGTGCGGGCGGCGGACTCGGGCAGCTGCTGCACGGTCAGGCGCAGCGCCGCCGCGACCCCGGTGTCCTCGACGTTCAGGACGGCCAGGCGTCCCTGCTCATCGGCCAGTTCGCCGACCATCGCGCCGAGCGTCCACTGCGGACGCTCGGCCAGGCGGGCCGCCGTCACCCGCAGCGCGAGCGGCAGCCCGTCGCACAGTACGGCCAGCCGCGCGGCGGCGTCGGGTTCGGCGGCGACCCGCGGCGCGCCCAGCACGCTGGTGAGCAGCGCCGCCGAGTCGGCCGGCGGAAGGTGCCCGAGGGGGACCGGCCGGGCCGCGTCGGAGGCGATCAGGCCGCCGAGCCGGCCGCGGCTGGTGACCAGGGTCGCGCAGTGGTCGCCGCTGGGGAGCAGCGGCCGGACCTGCTCGGAGGAGCGCGCGTTGTCGAGGACGACGAGCAGCCGGCGGTCCGCGGTGAGCGACCGGAACAGTGCGCCCATCGCCTCGGCGGTCTCCGGCATCCGCTGCGGCGGGGTACCGAGTGCGAGGAGGAACTCCCTCAGGACGGTGCCGGCTTCGGGGGCCGGGGCGTCGCTGAATCCGCGCAGGTCGGCGAAGAGCCGGCCGTCGGGGAAGTCGGCGCGCCGCTGGTACGCCCAGTACACGGCGAAGGCCGTCTTGCCGACCCCGGCGGGCCCGGTGACCAGGCAGACGGGTGCCTCCCCGGCGCCGACGGCCCCGGTGAGCGCGGCCAGTTCGGCGTCCCGCCCGGTGAATCCGCGCGGCGGCCGCGGCAGCAGCTCGGGGATCTCGGCCTCGGCGGGCGGGGCGGGCGCGGCTTGCGCGGCTTCCGCGGCGGGCGGGGCTTCCGCGGCGGGCGGGGCGGGCTGCTGCGGGAGCGGGGGCGGGGGCGGCGCTACGGGTTCGGCGGAGCGCAGGAGCGTCGCGTACGCCTCGCCGAGCGCCTCGCCGGGGTCCACCCCGAGCTCTTCGGCCAGCAGCCGCCGCGTGCGGTGGTACCAGCCGATCGCGTCCGACTGCCGCCCGGAGCGGCCCAGCGCCAGCATCAGCGCGGCCGCCAGGGATTCGCGCAGCGGGTGCGCGACGGCTTCGGTACGCAGCACGGCGGCGGCCCGGCCGTGCTCGCCGAGCTGTCCGTACGCCTCCGCGAGCGCCTCCACCGAGGCCAGCCGCAGCTCCTCCAGGCTGCCGGCCGCCGCCTGGAGGTGGCGGCTCTGCACGGTTCCGGTGAGCGCGGGCCCCTGCCAGAAGGAGAGCGCCTCCCGCAGCATCCGTACGGCATCGGCGGGTGCGCGCTGCACCCCGGCGAGCGCGACGAGCTCCTCGAAGCGGTGCGCGTCCACCAGGGACTCCGGCATCCGCAGCGCGTACGCCGAACCGTGGGTGGAGAGTTCGACTCCGTACGCCGACGCTCCGTGCTCGGCGAGCAGCGCGCGCAGCCGCGAGACATGGCCCTGGAGCACGGTCCTGGCGCGGGCGGGCGGCTCGTCCTCCCACAGGGCGTCGATCAACTGGCTGACCTTGACGGCGCTGTTGGGCCGCAGCAGCATCATGGCCAGCAGGCTGGAGCGCTTGGCGGGCCCCAGCGCCACGTCCCCGCGCTCCGTCACGACGGCAACGGAGCCGAGCAGCCGGAATTCCACCTGGCACCTCCATGATCAGCTCCCCGCCAGACGTCGAGGATACGCAGCCACGGGGCACCCGCCCGACCGGCCGAGACCGCTTACGGCGCCTGAGCGGCGAAGAAGGCGGTCATCGCGGTCGTGCCGGGCGCCGGGGTGTCGTCGGGCGCGAGCCAGTCGGTGGGGCCGGTGGCGTTCTCCCAGGCGGCGTGGCGGTCGGCGAGCGCGGCGATGAAGTCCTGGGCGAGCAGCGAGGCTTCGTACAGATCCTGGTCGGGGCTCTGCGCGCTCGCGCCGACGATCAGGCCGCGGACCTCGGCGGAGTGGCCGTAGCGGAAGGCGCCGTCACCGCAGAGGTGCGGGTCGGTGTGCACGGCCTCGCCGTAGTTGCGGCCGAGGCGGCGGTGGCCGGCGGCCTTGGCGGCGGCGTTCGGCAGGAAGCGGTGGCCCTCGTCGCCGATGGTGATCGCGCCGAGTACGGCCTCCTCGTGCCGGACCCAGGGGTCGGCCGTGGGGTCCAGCAGGACGAAGCCCATGGCCAGCCGGGGGTAGGGGTCGCGGGGCGCGGCGGCGGGCTCGGCGTGGTGGTGGCGCCAGATGTTGGCGGCGCGGCGCAGGCCGAGGTCGAGGAGAAGGGAGTCGAGGGCGGAGCCGGACAGCAGGTACCCGTAGGGGTTGTGGTGGTGGCGGGCGCGGACGGTGAGGCCGTCCGGGGAGACCGCCTCGGCGGGCGGGCAGAGCGGGCCGGGCCGGCCGAGGGCGCTGGGCCGGCCGAGCGAGCTGAGGGGGCCGGGCGAGCTGAGGGGGCTGAGGGGGCTGAGGGCAGGGGCGGTCACGCGATCTCCTCCAAGGATGCGAAGAACATGAGCCATCGAGCGCTGTCCCGCCGGCGGGACAGCGCCGGAACGCCGGGGCGGGGTCGGCGGGGTGGTATAGACCTTGCTGCGGGATGGGGGCGTGGTCAACATGAGCGGTGTCGGGGCTCTGCAAGAGCCGTGTCGATCGCTGGTGTCGAGGTGGAGACGTGGGACCCGTGGGCCGTGATGGGGCAGAGGTCAGGCTGAGCGGTGCGGTGATGGCGCACCCGAAACGGATGGAGGAGGCCCGTCGGCTCGCCGAGGCCGATCCGCGGGGACGGATCCTGGTGACCACGGACCCGGACCCGGACGGGCGTCCGACCGCGCTGCGTACCGCGCTGGTGTCGTGGGGCTGTGTCGCGCCGGACGCCACGCACCACCTGGTGCTGCAGGACGACGTGGTGCTCGCCGAGGGGTTCTACGAGCACGCCGAGCGGGCGGCGGCGGCCGCGCCCGCCGGGGAGGCGATCTCCTTCTACGGCGGCTGGGAGGCCCGCAACGGAGCGGTCGCCCGGCTCGCGGCGCTGACCGGCGCCACCTGGGCGTACACCCTTCAGGAGCACGTGCCGTGCCAGGCGCTGATGCTGCCCGCCCAACTCGCCAGGGAATACGGGGAGTTCCAGGAGAAGCACGGCGGCGGCTGGCCGTACGACGTGGTCGTGCAGCGGTTCCTGAACGAGCGCGGGGTACCGGTCCGCTTCTGCACGCCGAGCACGGTGCAGCACGACGTACTGCCCAGCCTGGCGGGGAACAGCTACCACGGATTCAGGCAGGCGACCTGGTTCGAACGGACGGCCCCGCGGGACGCCGGGGCGGGCGACTGCCCCCGGTTCGCGGTCGTGCCGTTCTACCAGTACGGGGACGCGCGGTGCGCCGTGCGGGACGCGGACACCGGCACCTGGGAGTACCTGGAGACGGAGCGCTGGCTGCGCCGGACCGGGACCCTGGACGACTGCCTCGCGGCGTACGAGGGCGCGGGGCCCCGGCCCGCCCGCCAGGAGCTCGGCGAGCGGATCGCCCGCGCCGTTTGGCTGACCGGGTACGCGCTCGGGGTCGTACTGGCGGACGGGCCGGCGGACGGGCTCACGGGCGCCGAGGAGCCCGACCGGCGGACCGCGTCCACCGTGATGGAGACGCTGGGCCCCGGCGGGCTGTGCGAGGAGTACACCGCCGAGGAGCTCCTGGCGATGGCGCCCACCATCAGGGATCTCGCGCTCGCGGCGATGGACGAGGGCCGCGGGGCGGACCGGTCGGCCCGGGCCGACCGGGTACGGGCGGCCCGCGACGGCTCCCTGACCCGAGTGACCGGCGGTGAGGGCCGGTTCGGCCGGCAGCTGGCGGGGACCCTCGGCGACCTGGGCCTCCCGGCGCGGCACGGAGCGGCCGGGGCCGGGGCCGGTACGGACCCCGGCGCGGCCTACGTCGTCCACCTCGGCGGAGGCGACGGCGCGGGCCTCGACGAGGCGCTGCACGCCGCGCGTACGGCCGGGGCGGAGCGGTTCGTGTACGTCGGGTCCGCCGCCGTCTACCGGGGCGGCGCCCCCGGCGAACTCGCCGAGGAGGCGGTGGGCCCCGACGCCCCGCAGGACGAGGTGGCCCGCGGCTGGTGGGAGGAGGAGCAGCGCTGCCGGGAGTGGGGCGAGGCGGCCGGGATCCCCGTGCAGGTGCTGCGGATCGCCGATCCGGTGGGCCCCTACGCGCCCGCGGACACGGCCTGTGTGCGCTGGGTGGACCTGGCCTGGACGCGCCGTCCGCTGCTGCTCGACCCGCACGGCGTGCACCAGATCCTGGATCACCGGGATCTCGCGGACGCGCTCCGTGCCGTGCTCGCGGCCCCGCCCGCCCAGCCGGTTCTGAATGTGGCCTCCGCCCGGCACGGTGAGGTGGAGCTCGCCGGTCTGCTCGCCGATGTCTCACGGCGTACACCCTGGGAGTGGAGCCAGCAGCCGCTCTCCCCGCGCTGGTCCATGGCGACGGGCCTGATCGAGCGTGAGCTCGGCTGGCGGCCCACCGCTCCCGTCACGGAGGCGATGCGGGCGCTCGCCCAGTGGTACGCCTGCGACATCCACGGGGACTACGACGAGACCGCCGCCCTTCCGGCCTCCGGCTCCTGACCCGACCTGACCCGCCTCAACTCGCCAACTCGCCAACTCGCCAACTCGCCAGCAGAAAGGTCCACTCGCATGTCAGCGATAGCCGGATGGGTCGACTTCGCGCGCACCGCCGAGACGCCCGACCCCATAGCCGCCATGACCTCGGCACTCGCCGGGCGCGGTCCGGGCGGCGAAGGGCTCTGGCGGTCGACGCACGCCGCACTCGGTCACCGGCGCACCTCGCCGTCCGACGCGCAGCCGCTGGCCACCGGCGATGCCGCGGGAAGCCGCACCGTCCTCACGTACGCGGGGCGCCTCGGCAACGCGCAGGCGCTGCGCGCCCAACTGCGCTCCCTGGGCCGCGCGTTCGTCTCCGACGGCGAGGCGGAGGTGGTGCTGCGCGCGTACGAGCAGTGGGGCGAGGAGTGCGCCGAGCGGATCGAGGGCACGTACGCCTTCGCCCTCTGGGACGAGCGCCGCGAGGAGCTGCTCCTGGTACGCGACCGGATGGGGGTGAAGCCGCTGTTCTACGCACCGACGGCGCACGGCGTCCTGTTCGGCTCGGAGCCGAAGGCGATCCTGGCGCACCCCCGGTTCACCCCGGCCGTCGACGCCGGCGGGCTCCGCGACATCCTCTCCATCGCCCGGGTGCCGGGGCACGCGATGTTCCGGGGCATGCGCGAGGTGCGGCCCGGGTGCGTGGTGCGGGTCGGCCGGGAGCACGGGCCGAGCGAGCGGACGTACTGGGCGCTGCGGGCCGGGGAGCACACGGACAGCCTGGACAAGACCGTCGCGACCGTGCGGGAGCTCCTGGAGACGGTGGTCGCGGAACAGTTCGGGCCCGGCGGCGAGCCACCCGCCTCGCTGCTGTCCGGCGGCCTGGACTCCAGCACGCTGACGGCGCTCGCCGCGCGGACGGCGAGCGAACTCGGGACCGGCCCGGTCAGCAGCCTCGCGGTCAACGACCAGGACGCCGAGGACGCCGAGCACGCCGAGGGCACGGACGGCACTTCGGGCAACGAGGACCACCTCTACGCGCGCCTGATGGCCGAGCACGCCGGGACCGACCACCACGAGATCTCCCTCGCGGGCCTCGACCTCCTCGACCCGAGGCTGCGCGCGGACGTCCTGGCCGCGTACGACATCCCGATCAACAAGGGCGACCAGTACGCCTCGCTGCTCAGCCTGTTCCGCGCCGCCCGCGGGTACGCGCCCGTCGCGCTCTCCGGTGAGCTCGGTGACGACGTGTTCGGCGGCTACAACTGGCAGCGCTTCGACCGCTGGGTGCACACCGACACCTTCCCGTGGGTCGAGGAGGGCCGCGGCCGCTTCGACGGCATGGCCACCGTCTTCGACGCCGGGCTGCTCGCGTCCCTGGACCTCGCGGCGTACGAACGCGACTGCCACCGCGACGCGATCGCCGAGCTGGGCGCGCGCGAGGCCGTCGCCGATCCGGCCGAGGCACGGCACCGGGAGGTCACCTACCTCGCCCTGACGCGGCACGCGCGCGTGCTCTTCGACCGGCTCGACCGGCTCGGCACGGCCGCGGGCCTGGACATCCGGGTGCCGTTCGCCGACCCGCGCCTCCTCTCGTACGCCTTCGACATCCCCTGGTCGATGAAGTCGCACGACGGCCGGGAGAAGAGCGTGCTGCGCGCCGCCCTGCGCGACGTACTGCCGGAGCGGGTCGCCATGCGCGTCAAGACCCCCTACCCCAACCTGCGGGACGCGGCTTACGACCGCGTCCTTCGGGAGCGTCTCGCCGCTGTCGTACGCGCCGGGGACAGCCCCGTCCTGCCGCTGCTCTCGGACGGCCTGCGGCACACGCCGGCGCTGGACGGGGTCGGCCGGGCGGTCCTGGAGACGGCGCTGCAACTGGACGACTGGCTACGGACGTACGGCGTACGGGTAGAGCTCTGAGATGACCGACTCCCCCTCCAGCTCCCCCTCCGGCTCCACCGCCACCTTCCTTCCGCCATCACCCCGACCGCCCCTGTGGACGCGTAACTTCACGCTCTACTTCACGGCCCGGATCGCCTCGCTGCTCGGCGACGCGATGCTGCCCGTCGCACTCTCCGTGGCGATGCTGGCGCTCGGGTACGGGGTGAGCGCCGTCGGGTACGCCCTGGGCGCCTGGATGGGGGCGTTCGCTCTGTTCGTGGTGTTCGGCGGCGTCCTCGCGGACCAGATCCACCCGCGGCCGCTGATGATCGCGGCGGATGCCGTGCGGTGCGCCCTGATCGGCGCGATGGCCTTCGCCTTCGCGACCGGGCGGCCCGAACTGTGGTTCATCATCGGCGTGACGGCTCTCGGCGGACTCGCCACCGCGATGTTCCAGCCGGGCGTGAACGGCCTGGTCCCGCAGGTCGCCGCCGACCCGCAGAAGGCCAACGGCGTACTGCGGGTCGCCCAGGGCATCTCCACCATGGCGGGGCCCGCGCTCGCCGGACTCCTCGTCGCCGCGGCCTCCCCGGCCTGGGCCTTCGCGGCGACCGCGGGCACCTTCGCGGCCAGCGGCCTGAGCCTGCTCGCGCTGCGCCTCGGCGCGTACGCCGTGGACCGTTCGGCGTCCACCCTGCAGAACCTGAAGACCGGCTGGCACGAGTTCCGCTCCCGGTCCTGGCTGTGGGCGGTCATCCTGATCTGGTGGGTGCTCGGCGTCTTCGTCTGGGGCCCGGTCGTGCCGCTCGGCGCGGCCTCGGTCACCGGGGCGCACGGGAGCGCCGCGTTCGGCTACGCGGAGGGCGCGTTCGGCGCCGGGTGCGTGCTCGGCGGCCTGGTCGCCATCCGGATCCGGCCGGTGCGGCCGCTGTTCGGCGGGGCGATAGCGATGTTCCTGTTCCCGATGATGCCGCTGGCCGCCGGCCTCGCCCCGGACCTCGGACTGCCGGTGCTGCTCCTCGGGTACGCGGTCAGCGGCACCGGCTGGGCGTTCTGGGGCGTGCAGTGGGCGACCACCGTGCAGACCCAGATCCCCGAGGACCGGCTGGGCCGCGTCTCCGCGTACGAGATCGCGGGCTCGATCCTCGCCGTCCCGCTCGGCCAGGTGATCGCCGGACCGGCCAGCTCGGTCGCGGGCGTCCATGAGCTGCTGCTGCTCGCCGCCCTGGTCAGCACCGGATGCGCGGCGGCGCTGATCGCCACGGCCCCGATCCGGCGGCTGCGGCGCGCGACGCCCGACCCCGCGTGAAGCGGGTCCCACCCTTGACCACACACCACTCCACCCACGACCCCACCCACCACCGAAGGACAGGAACATGCCCAAGCCGTACCGCATGACGGTGATCGGGAGCGGATACCTCGGCATCACCCACGCCGCCTGTATGGCAGAGGCGGGACACCATGTCCTCGCCCTCGACATCGACGCGGAGAAGGTCGCCCGCCTCAACAAGGCCGAACTCCCCATCCACGAAAAGGATCTGGGCGATCTCCTGAAGCGGGGCGTGGCATCGGGCCGCCTTCGCTTCACCACCTCCTACGAGGAGGCCGGGGCGTTCGGCGACGTGCATTTCCTGTGCCTGGGCACCCCGCAGCGTTCCGACGGATTCGCGGCCGATCTCTCACAGCTCGATGCGGCGGTCGACTCCCTCGCCCCCCATCTCGTACGGGAATGCCTCGTCGTGGGGAAGTCCACCGTCCCGGTGGGCACCGCGGAAAGGCTCGCCACCCGTATAGCGCGGAAGGCGCCGGCGGGCACCGGAGCGGAACTCGCCTGGAATCCGGAATTCCTGCGCGAGGGATTCGCGGTGGCGGACACGCTCCGACCGGATCGCATTGTGCTCGGCGTACGGAGTGAGCACGCCGAGCGCACACTCCGAGACGTGTACGCACCCCTCGGCGGTGAAATCCCGTACGTGGTGACGGATTTCGCGACGGCGGAGCTGGTCAAGAGCGCGGCCAACGCCTTCCTCGCCACGAAGATCTCGTACATCAACGCGATGGCGGAGGTCTGCGAATCGGCGGGCGCGGACGTGGTCCGGCTCGCCGAGGCGCTCGGCCTCGACGAGCGGATCGGCGGGCGGTTCCTGCGCCCCGGCCTCGGGTTCGGCGGAGGGTGCCTGCCGAAGGACATCCGGGCACTGTGGACACGGGCCGAGGAGCTGGGCGCCGGGCAGGCCCTGGGCTTTCTGCGCGAGGTGGACGCGATCAACCTGCGCCGCCGGGAGCGGGTGGTGGAGCTGGCCCGGGAGCTGGTCGGGGGCACCCTCGACGGGCGCAAGGTGGCGGTGCTCGGCGCGGCGTTCAAGCCGGACTCCGACGACATCCGGGACTCGCCCGCGCTCGCCGTGGCGGCGGCCCTGGAACGGCAGGGCGCGGTGGTGTCCGTACACGACCCGGTCGCCCTCGACCACGTGCGCAAGGCGTACCCCCTGCTGAACTGCGCCGCTTCGGCGTCGGCGGCGGCGCAGGACGCGCAGGTGGTGCTGCTGCTCACGGAGTGGCGCCAGTACGCGGAGCTGGACCCCGAGGACCTGGTCGCGGCCGTCGCGGAGCGGCGGATCGTGGACGCCCGGCACGCCCTCGACGGGGATCGGTGGCGGGCGTCGGGATGGGAGTACCGGGCGATGGGGCGACCCTGAGAAGGGCTCATAGCTGAGTCGATTGGTCTGGACCTTGCCACGGGACGGCGCAGCCACCATGATCGACGCGAGTCGATCAAGGAGGCGCGATGCGAAGCCCTGGTGATCTCAGACGAGTTGAGGCGGCCCCCCGCCGTGCCGCGAGGGGCCCTTCACCCACAGGCCCCGGCCCTGGGTCCGGCCCCGGCCCCGGCCCCGCCGCCATGGCCGGAATCCCCGCGGGCCGCGGCGCCCCGGCCGGCGCTCCGCCGCTGCGTTCGGACCGGATCTCGCTGCGGCTCCCCGCCCGGCTGCACATCGACGACTGGCTGCACATCGGCCAGACCCTCACCACGGCCGCCGACTCCGCGGCCTGGTGGCTGGGCGACTGGCTGGTCTACGGCCAGGACCGCTATCCGGAGCGATACCGCCACGCCATCGACGGCACGTCCCTCGACTACCAGACCCTGCGCAACTACGCCTGGATCGCGCGGAAATTCGCGGCGGACCGCCGCCGGGCCGGCCTGAGCATGCAGCACCACGCGGAAGTCGCCGCCATGTCCCCGGCCCTCCAGGACACCTGGCTGGACCGCGCCGGGGCGGCGGGCTGGTCCCGCAACGAACTGCGCCGCCGTATCCGCGCCGAGGCATCCTCCTCACCCCCGGCAACAGGAACAGCGGAATCAGCGGAATCAGCGGAATTGCGGCTCTCCGTCTCCGCGGAACGCCACCGCCAGTGGGAGGCAGCCGCCCGGCGCGCCGATCGGAACCTCTCCGACTGGATACTCGACTCCCTGGATTCCGCTTCCGCCGCAGCCATCAACTCCGCCACCAACTCCACCCCACGACAAGGTCATTGACCACACCGAATCCCTCTCACTACGTTTTCACCATCTGAAAAGGACATGTTGTTTCACGCTCGCACGAGGGGAAGGGTTGAGCGCGGTGACGATGGAGACCGGAAACGATCGGGCACGAGTATTCAAGGAGGACGGATTCGCAAAGGTCGGCCAACTCCTCACCGCGGACGAGGTCGATACGTACCGCGAGATCTACGACCGATTCCTCAGCGGCGCGATAGTGAGCGGCGACAAACGCTCCGACCTCGGCAGCCACGTCGGGGAGCGGGACGGCGGCCGGGAGAACATCACCCAGATCATGTGGCCGTCCGCCCTCTACCCGGCACTGCGCGAGATGCCCCTGCACGAGCGCGCCCTCGACATGGCCCGCGAACTCATCGGCCAGGACGCGGTCCTCGACTTCGACATGCTGATCCACAAGGACCCGCACTCCGACGTCGCCACGCCCTGGCACCAGGACATGGCGTACTGGATCGATCTCCCCGACACCCGCGCCGCCTCGATCTGGATCGCCCTCGACGACGCCACGCCCGACAACGGCTGCATGTGGTACGTCCGCGGCTCCCACGAGCTCCCGCTGCGCCCGCACCGCCCCACGAGCGACGGCCGCAACATCGAGTGCGACGGCTCGGAGAACGAGCCCGGCGCCACCGCCGTCCCGCTCCCCGCAGGACACGGCGTCGCCCACGCGGGCGGCACACTGCACTCCTCCCGCGGCAACACGACGGACCACACCCGCCGCGCGTACATCCTCAACTACCGCCCCGCCGCCATGGTCGCCCTCGAACGCGCCCAGGGCGCCGACCACGGCCTGAACGAAAACGTCCGCAAGGTCCGCAACTCGGACGCGACAACACCCTGACCCCCGGGCGGCGTCGATCCGCCGGGGATCCCGTGTGGGGATGCCGTGTGGGGATCCCGTGTATCGCGGGCGTATCGAAAATCGCATACGCCACCGCAACGGCCCTCCGTCTCCAATGGGGGCATGAACCAGAACGCGTCCCTGTCAGCACCGCCACCGCCCCGCCGCACGCGCGGGATCGTGCTCATCGGCCTGGCGATCCTCGGCATGGCGGGCGCCGTGTCCGTCGTGCGGGGGCCGCTCATGATGTCCGCTCCGAGGTGCATGGCCGGGCGGTGGCACGGCTGCTTCGACACGTTCAACGGTGTGGTGCTCATGACGTTGGTCGCGTTGCCGTTGGCCGTGCTGGTGGCGTGGGCTCTGGCGCGCCGCCGACGTGCCGCCGGCATCACATCGGCGTGGCGGATGTCGCTGGCCGAGGTGGGCATGGTCCACGGGACGGTGCCGTTCCTCTGGATGACCATGATGCCGGGCGCCGGGGCCGGCATCGTCCCCGCCCGGGTGAGCCTGGTACCGCTGCGGGACCTGGTCACGATGGGGCCGCTCGGGATCGTCGGCAACCTGCTGGTCTTCGCGGCGCTGGGGTTCTTCGCCCCGATGCGGTTCGCGGCGCTGGCGTCCCTGCCGCGGATCCTGGCGCTCGGGGCGGGCTGCTCGGTCCTGGTCGAAACCGCGCAGTACGTCTTCCAGCTGGACCGGGTGTCCTCCGTGGACGACGTCCTGGTCAACGCCACCGGCGCCGTGCTGGCCGCGCTGGCGTCGCGCCGCCGGTGGCGCACTACGGCGCAAGCGCCGTCGGACCAGCCCCGCCCCGCACTGGCACCGGCAGGCTGAGTCGTGTGCTTAGGCTTCGGACATGCGCGTACTGATCGTGGAGGACGAGCCCTACCTGGCCGAAGCCGTCCGTGACGGTCTGCGGCTGGAGGCGATCGCCGCCGACATCGCCGGCGACGGCGACTCCGCCCTGGAACTGCTCAGCGTCAACTCCTACGACCTCGCGGTCCTCGACCGCGACATCCCCGGCCCCTCCGGCGACGAGGTCGCCCGGCGCATCGTCGCCTCCGGCAGCGGCATCCCGATCCTCATGCTCACCGCTGCCGACCGGATCGACGACAAGGCTTCCGGGTTCGGGCTCGGCGCCGACGACTACCTCACCAAACCGTTCGAGCTGCGGGAGCTCGTCCTGCGGCTGAGGGCGCTCGACCGCAGACGCGCGTACGCCCGGCCCCCGGTCCGCGAGATCGCGGGCCTGCGGCTCGACCCCTTCCGCCGGGAGGTCTTCCGCGACGGACGCTACGTCGCGCTCACCCGCAAACAGTTCGCCGTGCTGGAAGTCCTCGTCGCCGCCGAGGGCGGGGTCGTCAGCGCCGAAGAGCTGCTGGAACGGGCCTGGGACGAGAACGCCGACCCCCTCACCAACGCCGTGCGCATCACCGTCTCCGCACTCCGCAAACGGCTCGGCGAACCATGGATCATCGCCACGGTGCCGGGTGTCGGCTACCGCATCGACATCGGCCCCGATACCGGCCCCCACACCACCCGCCCCGGCAGTGGCAGTGGCAGTGGCAGTGGCAGTGGCAGTACGCATGCGTAGACGCCCAGGGCTCCCAGGGCTCCCAAGGCTCAGCGCCCGACTGAAACTCACCCTCAGCTACGCCGGGTTCCTCGCCGTCGCCGGCGCTCTCCTGCTGGCCGTGGTGTGGGTGTTCCTGCTGCGCTACGTACCCGACACCCCCCAGGGCCTTCTCGGGATCTCGCCCAACCGCTACCTCCTCGTGCGCACCTTCGCCCCCGCCGCGGTCGTGGCGATGGTCTTCCTGCTCGTGTTCGGCCTCGTCGGGGGATGGATCCTCGCCGGCCGGATGCTCGCACCCCTCACACAGATCACGGATGCGGCACGGATGGCCGGGAACGGGTCACTGTCCCACCGGATCCGCATGAAGGGCCGTCAGGACGAATTCCGTGAACTCTCCGACGCGTTCGACGCGATGCTCGAACAACTCGATTCACACGTCGCCGAGCAGCAGCGGTTCGCCGCGAACGCCTCCCACGAACTGCGCACCCCGCTGGCGATCTCGCGGACGCTCCTCGACGTCGCCCGCAAGGACCCCACGCGGGACCGGGGCGAACTCATCGAACGCCTGCACGCTGTCAATACGCGGGCGATCGACCTCACCGAGGCCCTCCTGCTGCTCAGCCGCGGCGACCGCGGAAACTTCCGCCCCGAGAGCGTCGACCTCTCCCTCATCGCCGAAGAAGCCGCCGAAACGCTGCTTCCCCTCGCCGAACAGCGCCGGATCACGCTCGACGTCACCGGCGGGGCGGCCCCGACCAGCGGCTCCGCGGAGCTCCTGCTGCGAATGGTGACGAACCTCGTCCAGAACGCCGTCGTCCACAACCACCCCGCCGGCGGCACCGTGACGGTCCACACCGAGCCGCACGGCGACACGAGCGTGCTGCGGGTCGAGAACACGGGCCGTCGGCTCCCACCGGAACTGGTACCGACCCTCACCGAACCCTTCCAGCGCGGAACGGAACGCGTACGCACCGACGAGCACGCCGGCGTCGGCCTCGGCCTGGCCATCGTGCACAGCATCGTCCGCGCCCACGACGGGACCCTCGACCTCGTCCCCCGCCCCGCCGGCGGTCTCCTCGTCACGGTCCGGCTTCCCGGCACGCCGTAGGGATCTTCACAGGCCGACGAAGCGCCGTAGCAATGTCGCCAGCGGCCTGAACGGCGGACCCTGGAAGAGAGAACCCTGGAGGCTGCCATGGAGATCGTGGAGGAGCGCCCGTACCGCTACCGCATCGATCCGCGGCGCGACATGAGGGTGCCCGGGATCGTGTTCGCCACACGCGGGCTGCTGCGGGACGCCGAGAAGTCGTTGGAGCAGGTCGCGAACGTGGCGACGCTGCCGGGCATCGTGACCGCCTCGTACGCGATGCCGGACGTTCACTGGGGTTACGGCTTTCCCATCGGCGGGGTGGCCGCGACCGACGTCGAGGAGGGTGGGGTCGTCTCCCCCGGTGGTGTCGGGTTCGACATCTCCTGCGGCGTGCGGCTGCTGGCCGCCGACTGCGATGCGCAGGACCTCGCGCCCGTGCTGTCCGCGTTGATGGACGGACTGGGCTGGGACACCCCGCGCGGTGCCGGACGCGGTGCGGTCTGGCAGCTGGGCAGCACTGCTCAGCTCAAGCGGGTACTGGAGGGGGGTTCGCGGTACGCGGTCGAGACGGGCCACGGAGAGCCGCGCGACCTGAGCCGCTGCGAGGACGGTGGGGCGGTACCCGACGCAGACGTGAGGCAGGTGAGCGAACGGGCGATGGAGCGGGGGCTCGGGCAGGTCGGCAGCCTGGGCGGCGGCAACCACTTCCTGGAGGTGCAGCAGGTCGCCGAGGTCTACGACGAAGCGGTCGCCGCCGCCTTCGGACTCGCCCTCGGCCAGATCTGCGTGATGATCCACTGCGGCTCGCGCGGTCTGGGGCACCAGGTCTGCACGGACCACGTCCGGACGATGCACCTGGCGATGCCGCGGCACGGCATCACGGTTCCCGACAAGCAGCTCGCCTGCGCCCCGGTCGACTCGCCGGAAGGGCGCGCGTACCTCGGCGCGATGGGCGCCGCGGCCAATTACGGGCGCGCCAACCGTCAGCTGCTTTCCGAGGCGGCGCGCCGTGTCTTCCGCCGCGAGCTGGGGGCCCGTCTTTCGCTGGTCTACGACGTGTCCCACAACCTGGCCAAGATCGAGACGCATCTCGTGCAGGGGAAGCCGCGTACCTTGTGCGTCCACCGCAAAGGTGCCACCAGGGCGCTGCCGCCCGGCCACTCCGATCTGCCGGAGGACCTGCGCGGGGCCGGGCAGCCGGTACTCATTCCCGGCACCATGGGCACCGCCTCCTACGTCCTGACCGGGGTCCCCGGCGGCGACGCGTTCTCCTCCACCTGCCACGGGGCGGGCCGGGTCCTGAGCCGGCATGCGGCCGTGCGCGCGGTGCGCGGCCGGGAGCTACGGTCCCGCCTGGAGGCGCAGGGGATCGCGGTACGCGGCGCGTCCTTGCAGGGCCTGGCCGAGGAAGCACCGGAGGCGTACAAGGACGTCTCCGCCGTTGTGGAGGCGAGCGAGGGGGCGGGGCTGTGCCGCAAGGTGGTCCGGCTGGTCCCGCTGGGCGTGGTGAAGGGGTAGGTGCTGGATCGGACCGTCATGGATCAGTCCGTCATACGTCGACCGTCACCGCGCAGGACCAGCCGTACGGGCCCGGCGCAAGGTGCACGTCGCTCCACGACACGGCCTTGGGCGTGGCGCCGGTGACCCGTACCGCCGCCAGATCGGTCACGGCCAGCCGTATGTCGAGTCCCCCGTCGTCGGTCGCCTCCGTCTCCACGTCCACTGGCACCTCGCCGTGTACCTCCAGCCGGTAGATGACCTCGTCCAGCGACGCGATCAGCAGGTCGTCGTCGGCGGCCGCGGCCAGCTCGACCTGCCGCACGGCGGTCGGCCGCGCGCCGGAGACGTCCGCGAAGCAGCCCACCATCCCGAGCACAGCCTCCGCCAGACACTGCTCCCGGCTCGCCCCCCAGGCTTCGATCCGCACATCGGCCGTGTGCGGAACCGTCCGGTGACCGCTCTCCTCCTGCGTGTCGTCCTGTGTGTCGTCCTGTGTGTCGTCCTGTGTGTCGTCGGCCATGTCTCCATCATGTGCCCGGTCCGGCCCCGGGGCAGGTGGGCCCCGGGCACCCGCCCGCCCGCCGAGCAACACTGTGAGTAGGCGGACACCGTACCGACCCGATCATCCGGAGCGCCCCGAGGGCCTGCGGCTCGGGCGGAGGGCCGCCTGCTTCAGCCAGGGGAGACGGAGATGAACGGCTCGGTACGGATCGGACGCATTCTCGGCGTGCCGCTGCGCATCCACTGGACGGTGCCCGTGCTTGTGGTCCTCTTCGGATACGGCCTGGGAAGCCAGACGCTCCCCGCCTGGCTCCCGGGCCGGTCGAACGCCACATACACGGCCGCCGGCCTGGTGGGGGCCCTGCTGCTCATCGCAAGCCTGCTGGCTCACGAGGCCGCGCACGCGATCATCGCCCGGACGAAGGACATCCCCGTCCAGGACGTCACGCTCTGGGCGCTGGGCGGGATGACCCAGATGGGCAAGCCGCGCACGGCCGGCGCGGCCTTCCTCGTAGCCGTCGGAGGGCCACTGACCAGCCTCGCCGTCGGCGCGGCGGCGCTCGGTGCGGGCGTCGGGCTGAACGCCCTGTTCGGCTGGGCGGTACCGGCGGCCGTTCTGGTGTGGCTGGCGTGGGTGAACTTCCTGCTGGGAGTGTTCAATCTGGTGCCCGCCGCGCCGCTCGACGGAGGGCGTGTGGTGCAGTCGGTGATCTGGTGGCGTACCGGAGACCGGGACCGGGCCGAACGGGCTGCCGCACGCAGTGGGCAGGTATTCGGCTTCCTGCTGATCGCCGGCGGCTGGTTCTACACCCTGCGCGGCGCCTTGGGCGGTCTGTGGCTGATGGTCACCGGGTTCTTCGTCCTGATCGTCGCCACCGCGGAGCGACGGAACGCCGGAATGGCGGCGGCCCTGCACGGGGTACGCGCGGCTGACGCCATGTCGAGCCCCGTGGAGACCTGCCCCGACTGGCTCACCGTGGAACGCTGTGTCGACGACGTGGCGATGCGGGCCCGCCATTCCGCCCTGCCGCTGATCGACTTCGAAGGCCGCCCCAGCGGCCTGGTCGACCTGTCGCACTTCGCGAAGATCCCCGTGTCGCAGCGCAAGGAAATACGCGTACGTGACATGGCGACCCCGCTGTCGCAGTGCACCACGTGCGCGCCGGACGACCTCTTGGAAGACGTACTCGAAGAGGCCCGCCCGAGCGTGAGCGGCACGCGGATCCTCGTCACCGAAGGCGGCCTCCTGGTGGGCATGATCACCGCACGTGACATCGCCCGGCTCGTCCAGCGCCACTCCCTCCGCGGTACGGACGGTAGTACGAGTTGATGGGTCTCCGTCCCCTCCTGCGGGGCGAAGGGGACAAAGCGCGGGTTCCGCTCGGCGTCGCGCAGGCCCGGAAGATCGTCTCCGGATTCCGGCCGGATATCGTGCTCGCCACCGGCGGGTACCTGGCCGTCCCCGCTGACGGAGTGCGGTCAGTAGTGATAACGAGCCGCAAGAATGACAATTTCCTTGCCCGTGACCAGATAGACGAGACGATGCTCGTCGTCGATCCGCCTCGACCACACGCCGGGCAAGTGGTACTTGAGCGGCTCGGGCTTACCGATCCCCGCGAAGGGGTCACGCTTGACGTCCTCGATCAGCTTGTTGATCCGAGCGAGCATCTTGCGGTCGTTCTTGAGCCAGGACGTGTAGTCCTCCCAGCCCTGATCTTCGAAGACGAGCCTCACGCAGCGCCCTCACGTGCCGCATCCGGCGAGTCGGGGTCGATCAGCTCCCGCTCGGACACGTTGATGTTGGCCAGAGCGTTCTCGTACGCCTTGAGCAAGCGGCGAGCGTTCGCCGGAGAGCGCAGCAGGTACGAGCCTTCGCGCAGCGCTGCATAGTCCTCGGCCGAGACGAGTACAGCATTGCCGTGCTTGGAGACGATCTCGATGGCCTCGTGGTCTTCGTTGACCTTCTTGATCAGCGGAAAGAGCGCCTTGCGGGCTTCGCTCGCAGTTATGGACATGACCTGACCCTTTCCGAGAGTGGTACCGAATAACGTACCACTCATTCTATCCGCGGGGCGAGCAGAATCATGAACGAAGGGCTAGGTACCCCAGCACCATCCCAGCACGGGGACAGCAAGGGGTCGACTCCCGAGGAGCCGACCCCTTGCCAACTGCGAACTTGACGAAAGCGTCTAGCGTACAGTAACGAGCCGATCACACATTGAAGTGGAACGTCTGAAGCCAGATCCTGACCTGCGGCGGAGCCGCATACACCGCCCTGACCAGGCATTTCTCCGTTGGCGTGCGTTGGGCCCCGACGGTCGCTTACGGGTGTCCTGCGGACTCTCTGCGGACTGACCCCTTCGACCTCCACCTCGACCTGGGATGGCGGATGCAGGAAGGGGGACGGCACACCTCGCCCGCGGCACCGGCGGGCTCTATGCGTGTACGAGCTCGGCTGCCATACACCGGGTCGCCGTCCACGACGGCGATGTGGAGGCCTCGACGGCCTCCACCGAGCAGGTTGCCCTGCGCCCGACAGAGGGCGCAGGCTGGACCTAGCGGTGACCCGGGGTGACCGGGTCAGGAAGCGAGGCTTGCGATGAGCACGCTCAGGGAACAGATCGACATCGATGCTCCGGCGGCCGCCGCCTGGGAGCAGCTGCACCGCTTCGACGATTACCCGAAGTTCGTTTCCGGCCTGCGGCACGCGAACGCGCGCGGCGCCGATGTGGCCCATCTCGACGTCAACGCGGGCGGCGGCGAGCGGGAGTTGGAGGCCACGATCACCGACGGCGACGCCGGGCGGGTGATGGCCTGGGAGACCGCCGCCAGTCCGGGCCTGAAGGGAGAGTTCACACTGCGGGCATTGGACGCCGACCACACCCGCGTCCAGGTCCGGCTCGACTACGACCCGGACGCAGTCCGGGAGACCTTCGGCGGCCCGAAGGGCTTCGCCCAGTCCAACGCGATCGCCCAGACCGTCCGGGGCGACCTTGAGCGATTCAAGGGTCTGGTCGAAGGGTGACCCCCTGGGCCCGGCCGACGGGCCGGCCCGCGTCAGCGGCGTGAGGGGTTTGGCTCAATGAGCCAAACCCCTCCAGTGTGCGGCGCGGTCGGACGTCGAAGCGCAACGGACCGCCAACCTGCGCTCGCCAGCCCAGACTGCCCTCACCCAGCGTCTTGCTACCGCTGGCAGGATCCGCACCATGAGCAGTAGCAGGAAATACTCAATCAGCCTGCCCGAGGACCTCGCCGAGGCCGTACGCGCCCACGTCGGGCCCGGCGGCTTCTCCGCCTATGCCGCCGAAGCCCTCGAACAGCGGGTCGCCATGGACAGGCTCCGGGAGATCGTTGCCGACTTCGAGACCGACAATGACGAGCTCACCCGCGAGGAGGTCGAGGCCGCCCGCGCAGTGTTGCGTCATGACCACCGGCAGGCCGGCGGAGCCGCCGCCTAATGCCCGGCACTCTGCTGCTCGACAGTGAAGGCCTCTCGAAGCTCTACCGCAAGGACCGTACCGTTGTGGCCCTGGTCCAAGCGGCCTCGGAAGAGGGCGTCCGCGTGGCCACAAGCGCCATGACCACCCTTGAGGCCAACTACGAGCGCATCCACCCCGCCCGCATCAAGTGGGTCCTCTCCCGCGTCGACGTTCAAGACGTCACCACGGCGATCACCGAACAGGCCGCCACCCTCCTGCGGGCCCACCACCTCCACGGCCACAAGTACGCCATCGACGCCGCCTTCGCTGCCATCGCCCGCACCGCGCCCCAGCCGACACCGCTCAGGATCGCCAACGCTACACAACAGCGACGGCAAGGAGCCGAGGTCTGCGGGACTTCTCCCAGCGTCTGCAACCTGATCGCGGCGCTCACCAACTCCCGTGCCTCGCCTGCAATGCCGCAGCCGTGTCCCAGCCCTTCGCGCGCCTTGCGCAGCAGCTCGGTCCCCAGGAACCCACCGCCTCCGGTGATCAGCACGTTCATGCCGCAACGCGCCAAAGCACGCTGCCGCGGGTCGCCGTTGCTGCCAACGCACGGAAAGCTGGTGCTACAACGGTCCCAGAACCTCCGCACAATCAAGGGCGAGGCGTCCGATGCTTCCGGCTTCACCAGGGGATCGGATCAAGGAATAGATGAAGAGCCCAGCGGCGGCCAGTCCGTGAAGAACCCTGACGTATGTGTCAGTGTTGAAGCTCCACGGGCTGCGGAGAAGTGCCTTGTTCAGCATGATGACCTCAATGGTCACGCTAACGATCATGGCGCATGCCGTGTAGACCATGACCCACCAGATTGAAGGTCCGGGCTCAGCCTCGAAGACAAGTTGCAGACTGGTGCCACTTACGAGCAATGGCACCGGGGCAAGTAGATAGAGCAGAACCGTGACTGGGATGTGCCACGGTCCCATGTAGAAGACATACTCGCCATCGTCGTCATCGTCCTGGACCGTCTCGCGGAAGCGAGGTGTCGCGGGGTCGAAGTGGTAGTGGTTCTGAACGAAGTGCTGATCTCTACCGGCCTGATGTACCTGGGCGGCATCGGAGGCATCGGCCCACATCGACCAGGACTCGTTCATCTCTCCGTCATGACGGGGCAGAGTCACGACTGGGTGATCCTCTGGTCGCGCCCGGCCTGGAACACCTGCCCATTGCCGCTTGCATGGGCAGTCATATTCAGGGAGGGATGGGCACCACCGGTGTTCTCTTGCGCGAGCACCGCGTTGAGCTGCCTGAGGGCGTCAAGAGCCTGAGGCTGTGCGACGAGCAACCCAAGCAAGTACCCGTTCCATGCAGCGACGAGCGCGGCGTGCGTATGTTCCTCACCCGCTTGGAGAGAATCGACGAGAACCCTCCGGTTCTCCTCAAAATCCTCATGGATCGAGTCGGCGGACTCGGGCCGGAACCGTTGCCAGAGCTCTACGACGCCGTCCCTCGCACGCTGCCAGCCATCCGTAGCCATCGCCGAGACGATGGCGGTGCCAGCCGCGCCGGCAACTGCGACGATCTGCGGGACCACACATTCCCCCTGGAAGACGCGGGACGATCTCGTGACTCCATGTGCTGTCGTAACTATAAGGGCGCGTACAGCAAGTCATCAGCTATAGCACGCTGTTGATGGCTCGCGACAGGTCTTTCCAGGAGCTCTCCAACTCAGCTTCGTGCAGCTCGAAGCGCACATGGCGCCAGTCTCCCTCAGCGGCAAGGAGTCGCTTGAAGGCAGCGAGCGACGGTGAAAGCGAGCTGCCCTCCAAGTCCTGATCCGGCGCTACGGGGCACTGCCCTTTCACGCCGCGAACAAAGGGAGATCACACCGCCACGAGCCGCACACGATCGCCGCAGAGCTTGACCATGTCGTCGATATCGGAGGTCAACATGGCCACAGGGCGGTGCTGCCGCAGAGCGGCCTCGGCGACCGCCGCATCGATCGCGTACTTGTGCCCATGCAAGCCAGCACCGATCAGCAGCTTCGAGGTCGCCCTCGCCTCCTCGTCGCCCACCGCGACCACGCGCAGTCCGGAGAGCGCCCAGTTCAGGCGAGACTTGTTCGTGCGGGCGTGGACGACCTCGATGATGGTGAGTGCGCTGATCACGACCTCCATGCCGCGCGAGCGTGCCTCAGCAACCAGCGCCACCACCTGCTCGTCATCGGCGAGTAGCTTCGAGAGCCCTTCGCTGTCCAAGACCAACGTTCCCTCGTGACTCAGCTTGCGGCGGGCCACTCACCCTCCTCGGCGAACACCTCGTCGAAGACCTGCCGCGCTCGCTGGCGAGCCTGCTCGGAGACCGGCCCCTTGCGGTTCTCGTAGTCCGCCAGATACTCGTCAAGGACCTGCCCGCGCAGCTCACGCTCGACCGCCTCGGCGATAAACGCGGAGAACTCCCGCTTGCCCACCCGCGCCCTGATCGCCTCCGCGGTCCCCTCCGGCAGCGACAGGCTCACCCGCGTCGCCGGCCCTTCCCCGATGCTGTACGTCGTCTCGGCCATAACCCAAGTGTGTCAAACGAGTAGGAAAAGCGCTACGGCCTGCGTGCCCGCGAAGCGTCGCGCGACACACAACCCAGCACAGACGCCCTCACCCCATCCCAGCGCAGGAAAAAACCAAGGGTCCGACTCCGAAGAGTCGAACCCCTCTTGACCTGCATGTTTGCCAGATCAGCGGCGTGGTGACGTCAGCCGCTACACGTTGAAGCGGAACTCCACCACGTCGCCGTCCTGCATGACGTAGTCCTTGCCCTCCATGCGGGCCTTGCCCTTGGCGCGGGCCTCGGCGACCGAGCCGCAGGCGACCAGGTCGGCGAAGGAGATGATCTCCGCCTTGATGAAGCCGCGCTGGAAGTCCGTGTGGATGACGCCGGCGGCCTCGGGGGCGGTGGCGCCCTGCTTGATGGTCCAGGCGCGGACTTCCTTCGGGCCGGCCGTCAGGTAGGTCTGAAGGCCCAGGGTGGCGAAGCCGACGCGGCCCAGGGTGGCCATGCCCGGCTCCTCCTGGCCGACCGACTGGAGGAGTTCGAGGGCCTCGTCGTCGTCCAGCTCGACGAGGTCCGCCTCCAGCTTGGCGTTCAGGAAGATGGCCTCCGCCGGAGCGACCAGCGCGGACTGCTCCGCCTTGAAGGCGTCGTCCGTCAGCTCGTCCTCGTCCACGTTGAAGACGTAGAGGAAGGGCTTCGTGGTGAGGAGGTGCAGCTCGTGGAGGAGGTCGCCCTGCTCCGTGCCCTTCGTGATGCCCTTCGAGAAGAGGGTGTCGCCCGCTTCGAGGATCTTCTTGGCCTCGACGACGGCGGCGAGTACCGCGACCTTCTCCTTCTGGAGGCGGGACTCCTTCGTCAGGCGCGGCTCGGCCTTCTCGATGGACTGGAGGTCGGCGAGGATCAGCTCGGTGTTGATCGTCTCGATGTCGTCCTTCGGCGAGACCTTGCCGTCGACGTGGACGACGTTCTCATCCTTGAAGGCACGGATGACCTGGCAGATCGCGTCCGACTCGCGGATGTTCGCGAGGAACTTGTTGCCCAGGCCCTCGCCCTCCGAGGCGCCGCGCACGATGCCCGCGATGTCGACGAAGTCGACCGTGGCGGGCAGGAGGCGCTGCGAACCGAAGATGCCGGCCAGGACGGCCAGGCGCGAGTCCGGGACGCCGACGACGCCGACGTTCGGCTCGATGGTGGCGAACGGGTAGTTGGCCGCCAGCACGTCGTTCTTGGTCAGGGCGTTGAACAGGGTCGACTTGCCGACATTCGGCAGGCCGACGATTCCGATCGTGAGCGACACGTTGGCGACTTCCCGTAGCTGGAGGGGGCGGCGGCCCGGAGTGGGCCACCGGACAGTTTACTTTCCGATGAGTGGGGGTGGACGTACGCGTGTCCACGCACCGGAAGCGCACACTCCGCGCCTAGTTTGGTGGGGTGGAGCAATACAGGACGCGTTCCGTGGTTCACCCACAGCGACAGCAGCGGCCGGGGAGCCCCCCGGCCGCCCTCCGCGGCGTGCCCGCCCAGGGCGGGCGGCCCGGGCGGCGGCCCAGGGGCCCCGTGCTCGGGCGGCGGCTGCCCCGGCCCAAGCTGACCGGGCTCGGCGGCGGACTGTTCGCCTGCGTCGCGATGCTGCTGGTCGCCGGTATCGCCTGGCTGATCTTCGGCTCCTCGCTGTTCGTGTACGGGCTGCTCTTCCTACCCGTCGCCGCGGCCACCGCCCTCTGGGTGCGGCCGGCCGACCTGATCACCGCGCCCATCAGCGTCCCCATCGCCTTCGCCGCCGGAGTGTGGCCCATCTCCGGCGGCTCCGGCGGCTTCGGCAGCCAGGTGATGGGGGTGGTTTCGGCCCTGTCCCTGCACGCCGGGTGGCTCTACGCGGGAACCCTCGTCGCCGCGCTCATCGTGCTGGTGCGCAAGGCCGTGCTGATCGGGAAGCGGCCGAGGAGTACGCCGAGGAGTACGGGGAGTACGAGGAGCAGGCGCATCGCCTAGGGCCGCCTATGCCTGTGCCTAGGCCGGCGGCCTCGCCGCCATCGCCGCCCCGACGATGCCCGCGTTGTTCCGCAGCTCCGCCGGTACGATCTCGGCCCGGATGCCCTTGATCAGCGGCAGGAACTTCTCGGGCTTGCGGCTGACGCCGCCCCCGATGATGAAGAGGTCCGGCGAGAACAGCATCTCCACGTGTTCCAGGTACCTCTGCACCCGGTGCGCCCAGCGCTCCCAGGTGAGCTCCCCGTCCTCCTTGGCCTTGACGGAGGCCCGCGTCTCCGCGTCGTGCCCCTTGAGCTCCAGGTGGCCCAGCTCCGAGTTCGGGACCAGGCGGCCGTCCGTGAAGAGCGCGCTGCCGATGCCCGTGCCCAGGGTCAGGAGGATGACCGTACCGGAGCGGTCGCGCCCCGCCCCGTACGTCATCTCCGCGACGCCCGCCGCGTCCGCGTCGTTGAGCACCGTGACCGGACGGCCGTCCAGACGGGCCGTGAGCAGGGCCGCCGTGTCGACACCGACCCACGCCTTGTCCATGTTGGCGGCCGTACGCGTGATGCCGCCCGTGACGACTCCCGGGAAGGTCACCCCCACCGGCCCGTCCCAGTCGAAGTGGCGCACCACCTCGACGACGCAGCCGGCCACCCCGTCGGGGGTGGCCGGCTGCGGTGTCAGTACCTTGTGGCGCTCCTGCACCAGGTCGCCACGGTCCAGGTCCACGGGAGCGCCCTTGATCCCGGAACCGCCGATGTCCACGCCGAAGATCTGCATGGAATCACCGTACGAAAGGACGCGGGTTAGTTCTCGCTACTTGTCGGCGTTCGCGGCCATCAGCTCGGCCGCCTCCGCGCGCAGGTCGCGGCGCAGCTCCTTCGGCAGCGAGAAGACGATCGACTCCTCCGCCGTCTTGACGATCTCCACGTCCGCGAAGCCGCGCTCCGACAGCCACTCCAGCACCTCTTCGACGAGAACCTCCGGCACCGAGGCGCCCGAGGTCAGGCCGACCGTGGTGACGCCCTCCAGCCAGGCCTCGTCGATCTCGCTCGCGAAGTCGACGAGGTACGCGGCGCGCGCGCCGGCGTCCAGGGCGACCTCGACCAGCCGGATCGAGTTCGAGGAGTTCTTCGAGCCGACGACGATGACCAGGTCCGAGTCGGCGCCCATGGCCTTGACCGCGGCCTGCCGGTTCGAGGTGGCGTAGCAGATGTCGTCGCTCGGCGGCGAGACGAGCAGCGGGAACTTGGTCTTCAGCGCGTCGACCGTCTCCATCGTCTCGTCCACCGAGAGGGTGGTCTGCGAGAGCCAGACGACCTTCGACTCGTCGCGCACGACGACCTTGTCCACATCGTCCGGGCCGTCCACGATCGTGATGTGGTCCGGGGCCTCGCCGGAGGTGCCGATGACCTCCTCGTGGCCCTCGTGGCCGATGAGGAGGATGTCGAAGTCCTCGTTCGCGTATCGGATGGCTTCCTTGTGCACCTTGGTGACCAGCGGGCACGTGGCGTCGATGGTCGCGAGCTTGCCGCGCGCCGCCTCCTCGTGCACCACCGGGGCCACGCCGTGCGCGGAGAACATCACGATCGAGCCCTCGGGCACCTCCTCCGTCCGCTCGACGAAGATGGCGCCCTTCTTCTCCAGCGTCTGGACGACGTACTTGTTGTGCACGATCTCGTGGCGGACGTAGACCGGCGCACCGTACTGCTCGAGAGCCTTCTCGACAGCGATCACGGCTCGGTCCACGCCCGCGCAGTAGCCGCGGGGGGCGGCGAGCAGGACACGGCGGGAAGCGGGAGCAGTCATGGGCTCCATCGTACGGGGGTCTTCGGGAGGCCGGGCGTCGCCCGTTCGGCACAGACTGGGTCGAATGTCCGTACCCCGCGTCACCTGTCCGTACCCCCCGTCACCCCCCGTCCCCCGGAGGAACGATATCGATGGCGTCCGTCACGGAGTCCCGTACGGAAGGCACCGGGCTGCGGCGCAGCCTCGGCATCCGGGACCTGGTCGTCTACGGACTGCTCTTCATCGCCCCCATGGCACCCGTCGGGGTCTTCGGCACCCTCGACGCCACGTCGCACGGAGCCGTCGCCCTCGTCTACCTCGTCGCGACCGTCGCGATGGGCTTCACGGCCTTCTCCTACGCGCAGATGATCCGGGTGGCCCCGCAGGCCGGCTCGGTCTTCACGTACGCCCGCAAGGGCCTCGGCGAGGGGCCGGGGCTGATCGCCGGCTGGATGGCGATGCTCGACTACGCGCTGATCCCGGCCGTGGCGTACCTGTTCTCCGGGATCGCGATGAACGCGTTGGTGCCGGAGGTGTCCCGGTGGGTGTGGACGGCGCTGGCCGTGGTCGTGACCACCCTGCTGAACCTGTGGGGCGTACGGGTGGCCGCGCGCGTGGGGTTCGCCGTGCTGGCCATGGAGATCGCGGTGCTGCTGGTGTTCCTGGTCGCGGCGGTGACCGTGCTGGTCCGGGACGGGGCGCGGCGCGGCTGGCTCTCCCCGCTCACCGGTGACGGCTCGCTGGGCTTCTCCACGGCGGCCGTGCTCGGCGCGGTGTCGGTCGCGGTCCTGTCGTACCTGGGCTTCGACGCCATCGCCTCCTTCGCCGAGGAGGTGACGGGGGGCTCGGCGCGGGTGGCGCGGGCGGTGCTGTTCTGCCTGGCCCTGAGCGGGGTGCTGTTCGTCGCGCAGACCTACCTGGCGGCGCTGCTCACCCCGGTGTCCTCGGCGGAGCTGGCCGCGGACCCGGCGCGGCAGGGGCCGGCCTTCTACAACGCGGTGGAGTCCTCGGTCGGCTCCTGGCTGCACGACCTGGTCGCCGTCAGCAAGGCGATCGGGGCGGCCTTCGCGGCGCTGGCCGGGCAGGCGGCGGCCGGCCGGCTGCTGTTCGCGATGGCCCGGGAGCGGCGGCTGCCGCGCGCCCTCGCGCGCACCTCGCACGGGACGCCGCGGCCGGCCCTGTTGGTGGCGGCGACGGTCACCCTGGTCGCCGCTGTGTGGGCGGCCCGGCGCGACGACGGGCTCGACCACCTGGTCTCCGTCGTCGACGTCGGCGCGCTGACGGCGTTCACCCTGCTGCACGCGTCGGTGGTCGGCTGGTTCGTCGTACGGCGTGCCGAGGGCCCGCCCAAGTGGTGGAAGCACCTGGTGGTCCCGGTCCTGGGCGCGGCGGTGACCGTCGCGGTGATCGTCGAGGCGTCCCGGACGGCTCAGGTGGTGGGGGCGGTGTGGCTGGCGGTGGGGCTGGGCGTGCTGGTGGCCCAGCGGGGCCGACGCGCCGCGGCCGCCCCCTGACCGGTGTCAGCCCTGGCGGCTAGCCTGCGTGCATGGGTCTGAATACGTCGGCTGACGCGCCGCTGCCGGTCGGTCGGGTGTCCCGGCTCATCGGGGGCTGGATCGACAAGCTCGGCCAGGTGTGGGTGGAAGGGCAGATCACGCAGCTCTCGCGGCGGCCGGGGGCGGGGGTGGTCTTCCTGACGCTGCGCGACCCGTCGCACGACATCTCGCTCAGCGTGACCTGCTTCCGCCAGGTCTTCGACGAGGTCGCGGACGTCGTGACGGAGGGCTCGCGGGTCGTCGTACTGGCCAAGCCGGAGTGGTACGCCCCGCGCGGGCAGCTGTCCCTGCGGGCCACGGAGATACGGCCGGTCGGCATCGGGGAGCTGCTGGCCCGGCTGGAGAAGCTGAAGCGCTCGCTGGCCTCGGAGGGCCTGTTCGCGCTGGACCGCAAGAAGCCGCTGCCGTTCCTGCCGCAGCTGATCGGGCTGGTGGTGGGGCGGGCCTCGGCGGCCGAGCGCGATGTGCTGGAGAACGCCCGGCGGCGCTGGCCGGCGGTCCGCTTCGAGGTGCGCAACGTGGCGGTCCAGGGGGTGCACGCGGTGCCGCAGGTGATCCAGGCGGTCAAGGAGCTCGACGCCCTGGACGAGGTCGATGTGATCATCGTGGCGCGCGGCGGCGGCAGCGTGGAGGACCTGCTGCCGTTCTCCGACGAGGAGGTCGTACGGACGGTCGCTGCGGCCCGTACGCCGGTGGTCTCGGCGATCGGGCACGAGCCGGACTCCCCGCTGCTGGACCTGGTGGCGGACCTGCGGGCCTCCACGCCCACGGACGCCGCGAAGAAGGTCGTCCCGGACGTCGGCGAGGAGCTTGAGCGCGTACGCCAGCTGCGGGACCGGGGCCTGCGCGCGGTACGGGGGCTGCTCGACCGGGAGGAGCGGGGGCTGGCGCACGCCCTCGGGCGCCCGGTCTTCGTCCACCCGCAGCGGATGGTGGAGACCCGGGAGGACGAGCTGGCGGCGCTGCTGGCGCGCAGTCGGCGGACGCTGGGGCACCTGCTGGACCGGGCGGACTCGGAGCTCACGCACACCCTCGCCCGGGTGGTGGCGCTGTCCCCGGCGGCGACGCTGGAGCGGGGCTACGCCGTGCTCCAGCGGGCGGACGGGCACGTGGTGCGCTCGCCGGAGGAGGTCTCGGCGGGCGACGAGCTGCGCGCGCGGGTCGCGGAGGGCGAGTTCCACGTACGGGTCACCGCGCCCGAGTAGACCGGCGGCGGCGGCCCGGCGCACTGCCGGGTCCGCGACGCATAGGCCGCACGACACGGACGCTGTGGCCACACGAGACGGACGATGTGGCCGCACGAGACACACGAGACACACGAGGTGGAAAACGGGAATGGCTGAAACCGATACATCGCTGGGGTATGAGCAGGCGCGCGACGAGCTCATCGAGGTCGTCCGCAAGCTGGAGGCCGGCGGCACGTCGCTGGAGGACTCCCTCGCCCTCTGGGAGCGGGGCGAGGAGCTCGCACAGGTGTGCCGGCACTGGCTGGAGGGGGCCCGCGCCCGGCTGGACTCGGCGCTGGCGGCCCGGGAGTCGGGGGGTGCGGGGGGTGCGGCCGGGGGGTCGAAGAATGGCGAGAAGTGATCCCTCTCACCACCGAGCAGATTTAGTTGAAACTTCACCTATCTCGGTCGTAGAGTCGGGACATCGCTTCGCCCCCCCCGCACGTAAGAAGGCTTCCGATGTCTCTCGTTCTTGACTCCGCCGCGCAGGACCTGCTGTTCCGCGAGGCTCGCACCGCGTCCTCGTTCTCCGACGAGCCGGTGACCGAGGAGCAGGTCCAGGCGATCTACGACCTGGTGAAGTACGGCCCCACCGCCTTCAACCAGACGCCGATGCGCATCACCCTCGTCCGCTCCCCCGAGGCCCGCGAGCGCCTGGTGCGGCACATGGCCGAGGGCAACAAGGCGAAGACCGCCGCCGCGCCGCTGGTCGCGATCCTCTCCGCCGACAACGAGTTCCACGAGGAGCTCCCGCACCTGCTGCCGCACTTCCCGCAGGCCAAGGACGCCTTCTTCTCCGAGCGCCCGGTCCGCGAGCAGTCCGCGCTGCTGAACTCCGCGCTCCAGGCCGCGTACTTCATCGTGGGCGTCCGCGCCGCCGGCCTGGCCGCCGGCCCGATGACCGGCGCGGACTTCGCGGGCCTCCAGAAGGAGTTCCTGGACGGCGACCACACCCCGCTGATGGTCGTCAACATCGGCAAGCCGGCCGAGGACGACGCCGCCCCGTTCCCGCGCTCCCCGCGCCTGGAGTTCGACCAGGTCGTCACCACCGTCTGAGCGGGCCCGTAGACCGGTAGACGGACGCGAAGAAGCCGCACGCCCCGGGATTCTCGGGCGTGCGGCTTCTTCGCGTCTGTCTACCGGTCTACGCGGTTCTACGCAGTCTGCTCGAACTTCTACGCGGCCTGCTTGAACTCCAGCGCCGCCGCCATCTCGCCGAGCTGGTCGAAGGAGGCCGTGCCGGTCACCACCGTGACGTAGCCGTCGCCCCGACGGACGAGGGCGTCGTACTTCTCGCCCTCCCAGCGCTCCCACTCGACGCCGGCGACCTGCTGCGTCCGGCCGGTGGCCTTCGCCTGCTGGGTGACCTTGCCGAGGTACCCGGGCGTGGCGTCGCTGGACTGCTCGACGGCCACGTACTGCTTCTGCGGGTCGAGGAAGCCGAGGTGCCAGGAGTTGGCCTTGGTGCGCTCGTAGGTCACCGACGTCGCCCGCCACTCCTTGGGGAGCCCGACGGGTGCGGCCAGCGGGTACGGGGCCGCTCGCCTCGCGGTGATCGTCTCTACCCGGTAGTCGACCACCCGTGTCGGATCGGCGTCGTCGTCATGGGGAATCACGAGGTAGATCCCCGCGACGACAACCCCGATCACCGCCAGCGACCGGACCATGTCCCAGACCGTCTGCTTGCCCTTCATACCTGCCACGGCACCATCGTCCCGCATCACCGGGAGCGATCACCGCCGGGGGTCGGCGCGGCGGCCGCAAGACGTCCGCTCAGGCCAAACGCATGACCGATATTCCGCTCATACGTGACCCGGTCTGCTCAATTTGTCGACGTACCGATAGAGTTCCAGGCACCCTCACATCCCGGCCGTCGTCGTACAGAAAGGTGCGCTCCGATGACCGAGCACAACCTGCCGCCCCAGCTCGAAGTCTCTCCCGAAGCCCCCGACCGCAACCTCGCCCTCGAACTCGTACGAGTGACCGAGGCCGCCGCCATGGCCGCCGGCCGCTGGGTCGGGCGCGGGGACAAGATCGGCGCGGACGGCGCCGCGGTCAACGCCATGCGCACTCTGATCTCCACCGTCTCGATGAACGGCGTCGTCGTCATCGGCGAGGGGGAGAAGGACGAAGCCCCCATGCTCTTCAACGGCGAGCGGGTCGGCGACGGCACCGGCGCCGAGGTGGACATCGCCGTGGACCCGATCGACGGCACCACGCTCAACGCCAAGGGCATGCCGAACGCCATCGCCGTGCTCGCCGCCGCCGACCGCGGCACCATGTTCGACCCGTCCGCGGTCTTCTACATGGAAAAGCTCGTCACCGGCCCCGAGGCCGCCGACTTCGTCGACATCAACGCGCCCGTCTCGGTGAACATCCGCCGGGTCGCCAAGGCCAAGAACATGGCCGTCGAGGACGTCACGGTCGTCATCCTGGACCGCCCCCGCCACGAGGGCATCGTCAAGGAGATCCGCGAGACCGGCGCCCGGATCAAGTTCATCTCCGACGGCGACGTCGCGGGCTCGGTCATGGCGGTGCGCGAGGGCACCGGCGTGGACCTGCTCCTCGGCATCGGCGGCACCCCCGAGGGCATCATCTCGGCCTGCGCCATAAAGTGCCTCGGCGGAACGATCCAGGGCAAGCTGTGGCCGAAGGACGACGCCGAGCGCCAGCGCGCGCTGGACGCCGGCCACGACCTGGACCGCGTCCTGTTCACGAACGACCTGGTGTCCGGCGAGAACGTCTTCTTCGTCGCCACCGGCATCACGGACGGCGAGCTGCTGCGCGGCGTCCACTACCGCTCCGAGACCGCGACCACGTCCTCGCTGGTCATGCGCTCGAAGTCGGGCACGATCCGGCAGATCGACTCGACCCACCGGCTGTCGAAGCTGCGCGCGTACAGCGCGATCGACTTCGACCGCGCGCAGTAGGAGCGGGCCGGCCGACCGGCGGCACAGCGAGAGGCACAGCACAGCGAGAGGGGCGGTTCCCGTGTGCGGCGGGAACCGCCCCTCCGGCGTTCTCGCGTCTACGACCGTCAGCCGGCTGCGGCGATGGGTCCGGCGCCCGGGGTCTGGCGCAATTCCGCCGCCCGGCGGCGGCGCCGGGCCAGCACGACCCGCCGCTCGGCGGCGGTGAGACCGCCCCAGACGCCGTACGGCTCCGGCTGGAGCAGCGCGTGCTCCCGGCACGCGACCATGACCGGACAGCGGGCGCAGACCCGCTTGGCGGCCTCCTCGCGCGAGAGCCGGGCAGCGGTCGGCTCCTTGGAGGGGGCGAAGAACAGCCCCGCCTCGTCCCGGCGGCACACCGCTTCCGCATGCCAGGGGCCGTCCTCCTCCCTCGCCGGCACCCGCGGACTCGGCACGGCGGACGGACGCGCCTGAAGACTCTGTACGGCGGCTACCTGCAAGGACTGATGCGGCGGATGCTGCACGGTCTACTCCTGACGACGTGTACGCAAGCGAGAGACGATGCACCTGTCCCTACCCGCTGCACGCGCCCCTATGCACCGTGTGCCGCTCAGGGGAGGGCTTCGACCGAAACATGACGCCGTCGTGCGCCCCGCGCACCGGGTGCCCGCCGCCGGTAGCCCCGCCAGTCGCCCCGCCGGTATCCGCCAGGGGGGATCCGCCGGACACCCCCTGGCCCACCCCGGCCCCCTACCCCTCCAGGCGCTTGCGCAGCCGCTGCGCCAGGTCCACCAGGCGGGCGCCGAGCTTGGGGCGGGCCTCGATGTTGCCGAGCAGCGCGAAGCCACGCACGATCACCACGGGCGCCTGCGGGTCGGTCTCGCCCCGGCCCTCGCCGCGCACCTCGAAGTTGCCGAGCACCCCGCTGCCGTAGCCGCGCAGGGTGACGTTCTCCGGGACGAGGACCTCGACGTTGCCGAGGACACAGGTCACGTTGATCTCCGTGACCTGCTGTTCGAAGACGGCCTCGGTGAGGTCGATGCTGATGTCGCCCATGACGGAAACGGCCCGGGTGTGGGCACCGGGACGCCAGCGGCCCTTGCGGGCGGAGCTGCTGCACACGGCGACGACGGTCTCCGTGGGCCCGGCGGCGGCCGACCCGGCGACGTAGCCGGGCCCCGGCGCGGGCGCCGCGGCCGGCTGCCCGCCGCCGGGCGCGGGCAGGTCGCGTACCAGCACCTGCAACTCCCCGACCGTCTTGAGGGCGTACAGCGAATCCAGGCGCTCGGAGTGCTCCTCGGAGGTCAGCCGGCCCTCCGCGAGGGCATCGGAGAGGATCTGCGCGATCCGGTCCCGATCGGCGTCGGAGGCACGCAGATCGGCCGGTGCGGCGGGGGCGGCGGGGTGCTTTTCCAGGTCCACGCCGCCCAGCATAGCCAGACACGATAGATCGCGATACTCCTCAGTGGAGTCCCGCGCCCGTCCAATGAGCCTTACCTCACAGCAAAAGCTCCCGGAAGAGGTCCTACGCTGGTTAACCGCGCTGCCAAATGGTCGCCAGTGCTGTCTGCCGAGTGAGGAATGACTGCCGTCATGCCAGAGTTTGCGTACACCGACCTGCTCCCCTTGGGCGAGGACACCACCCCCTACCGGCTGGTGACCTCCGAAGGCGTCTCCACCTTCGAGGCCGACGGCCGTACGTTCCTCAAGGTCGAGCCGGAGGCGCTGCGCAAGCTCGCCGAAGAGGCCGTCCACGACATCCAGCACTTCCTGCGCCCCGCGCACCTCGCGCAGCTGCGGCGCATCATCGACGACCCCGAGGCGAGCGCGAACGACAAGTTCGTCGCCCTCGACCTCCTCAAGAACGCGAACATCGCGGCGGCCGGCGTCCTGCCGATGTGCCAGGACACGGGCACGGCGATCGTGATGGGCAAGCGCGGCCAGAACGTCCTCACCGAGGGCGGCGACGAGGCGGCCCTCTCGCGCGGCATCTACGACGCGTACACCCGCCTGAACCTGCGCTACTCGCAGATGGCCCCGATCACCATGTGGGAGGAGAAGAACACCGGCTCGAACCTGCCCGCGCAGATCGAGCTGTACGCGACCGACGGCGGCGCGTACAAGTTCCTCTTCATGGCCAAGGGCGGCGGCAGCGCCAACAAGTCCTTCCTCTACCAGGAGACCAAGGCGGTCCTCAACGAGGCCTCCATGATGAAGTTCCTGGAGGAGAAGATCCGCTCGCTCGGTACGGCGGCCTGCCCGCCCTACCACCTGGCCATCGTGGTCGGCGGCACCTCGGCCGAGCACGCGCTCAAGACGGCGAAGTACGCCTCGGCCCACTACCTGGACGAGCTCCCCACGGAAGGCTCCCCCCTGGGCCACGGCTTCCGTGACCTCGACCTGGAGCAGCAGGTCTTCGAGCTGACCCAGAAGATCGGCATCGGCGCGCAGTTCGGCGGCAAGTACTTCTGCCACGACGTCCGCGTCGTCCGCCTCCCCCGCCACGGCGCCTCCCTCCCGGTCGCCATCGCGGTCTCCTGCTCCGCGGACCGCCAGGCGACCGCGAAGATCACCGCCGAGGGCGTCTTCCTGGAGCAGCTGGAGACGGACCCGGCCCGCTTCCTCCCGGAGACCACGGATTCGCACCTGGACGAGTCGGCGGACGTGGTCTCCATCGACCTGACCCAGCCGATGGACGAGATCCTCGCGACCCTGACCAAGCACCCGGTCAAGACCCGCCTTTCCCTGACCGGCCCGCTGGTCGTGGCACGCGACATCGCGCACGCCAAGATCAAGGAGCTGCTGGACTCGGGCGCGGAGATGCCGCAGTACCTGAAGGACCACCCGGTCTACTACGCCGGTCCCGCGAAGACCCCCGAGGGCTACGCCTCGGGCTCCTTCGGCCCGACCACGGCCGGCCGGATGGACTCCTACGTCGAGCAGTTCCAGGCCGCGGGCGGCTCCAAGGTCATGCTGGCCAAGGGCAACCGCTCGCAGCAGGTGACGGACGCGTGCGGCGCGCACGGCGGCTTCTACCTCGGCTCGATCGGCGGCCCGGCCGCGCGCCTGGCGCAGGACTGCATCAAGAAGGTCGAGGTCCTGGAGTACGAGGAGCTCGGCATGGAGGCGGTCTGGAAGATCGAGGTCGAGGACTTCCCGGCCTTCATCGTCGTGGACGACAAGGGCAACGACTTCTTCCAGAACCCCGCCCCGGAACCGACGTTCACCCACATCCCGGTCCGCGGCCCGGGCCTGGCGTAACGCGCCGCTGAGCCGGGGCGGGGCGGCTGCGCCCGCCCCGGTTCAGCGCAGTCGTGCCCGGATCCAAGGTCCGGGCGTATCTCCGGTGCGCGTTACAGGTAGGTCACCTGGCGAATGCGGCACCCTTCGGCCCCGAGGTCACGCGGTCACCGACTCCGCGGCCTCGGCCTCGGCCTCGATAGCGGCTAGTTCGTCCATGGCGGGGCGGACGGCCGGATCATCCTTGCCGGTGGTGCGGTGGATAGCGGCCAGGGCGTCATTGCGACGCGTGAAGAGGTCTGGACGCCGTTCGATCTCCACCTCGCGCATCCACCAGTCGAGCCAGTGTGTGAGGTGGCCGATCTTCCCGCTGCGGATGGCGGCGGCCAGCGCGCTTTCCTTGTGCTGCTCCAGCTCCGCCAGGCGGTGCGGGGCGATGCGGGCGAGGGCGACACGTACGGCGTCGGGGGCGCGCTCGGGGCGCGGGATCAGCTCCGCGCCGTGGCCCGACTGTGTGGTCACGGTGTCCTCCAAAGGGTGCCCCGGCCAGGGCATCCATTCCTCGACATCGTCGACGGGGCCGATGCCTTGGAGTGCGATGTGCGGCTCACCGCCGACCGGCGGCTCGTCTGTGTGCATAAGCACCGGCCCCGGAGCCGACGTTCACCACATCCCGGTCCGCGGCCCGGGTCTGGCCTGGCGAGTCGCCGGGCCGGGGCAGGCAGTAATGCCCCGGCCCGACCCGCTCACAGCAAGGGAGCGGCCCGGTGGAAGTCAGTGACGATCCGCCGGAATCCGGTGTGCCCACTGCGGCTCGCATGGCGCAGGGACCACGTGGCAGGCTCCGTACCGTCATCCGCCGGCCCCGAGCCCTCCAGGCACGAGGTGCACTCCATCTCGACTACTGCCCCGCCGCCCGAACGGTCCGAACTCGGCAGCCATTCGGACGGGTTGTGCACCACCACTCCGGCAACGACCTCACCCGCCATGACGGCTACCGCCTCCCACGGGTACGGAGAGTTCGGCCCAGATCCGCTTCCCCGGCCCGTACCGCTCCCCCGCCGCCCACCGGTCCGCGAGCGCGGCCACCAGGCCCCCGCCCGCAGTCCCGTTCCGGATCTGCGGGCAGCACCTCGGGGCGGCCTGGGGCCGCGTCATGCACCTCGATGCGCACACCGGCGGGGAGCCGTACGTACCGGGTCTCGATCTCCCGGCCCGCTGCGGTCCGCGCATGCCTGCCCGCGTTCGTCAGCAGCTCGGAGACCACGAGCAGCGCGTCGTCCTCGATCTGCGCGAGGCCCCAGTCCGCGAGCGCCTTACGCAACTCCGTCCTCGCCCGCCCGACGCACCGCGGATCGCGGTTCCACCTGCGCACGACCAGCCCGTCATCCAGCTCGGCCGAAGGCCCATTAGGGTTCAGCATGTTGACGCTCCTTGTGTAAGCGTTGGCCATGCCCCCGGACCGTTCGCGCGGTCGCGGGGGTCTCTGCATTCGACTCCGGGCACGCCAGACAGACCACCAAGGGTGATGTGGGTGTCACCGAGAGGAGCCGAAACCAGAGTGCTCCGCACCTCCAGCGAACCGCAACCAAATCAATTGGAAAATGTTCCAACTTCATGCGGCGGGACTACCCTTGAGCATTCGACGCCACCTGGAGGGGGCTGCACATGGTCGATCCTCGACCAACTGTCCGACGTCGCCGCCTGGCTGCCCTGCTCGTACAGCTACGAGAGGAGTCAGGCAGGTCGCCCGAGGAGGCAGCCGAACGCATCGGATGCCATCGCTCCAAAATCAGTCGCATCGAGAACGCCCGGCTCGGCATCTCGCTGGGTGAACTCCGCGACCTGCTCACCTTCTACGGGGTTGATGACCCCGCCTTCGTGGAGGACCTCGTCAACCTCGCACGCCGAGGTGGCGAGCGAGGGTGGACACGGCACCTTCGCGCCGCCCTTCCCTCCTACGCCGACCACATCGACTACGAACAGACGGCGCACTACATCCGGTCGTTCCAGCCTCTGTTGATCGCTGGGCTCCTCCAGACCCCCGATTACGCGAGGTCTTTGTACCGGGCCAACCCTGAGATGCTCAGCAGCAAACGCGTGGAGGAGTTGACCTCGATGCGGATGCAGCGCCAGGAGGTGTTGGAACGCGACACCCCACCCCGCATGTGTGTCATCCAGGGTGAAGCCGCTCTCCGCAGCCAGGTGGGAGGGCCCAAGGTGATGAGGCAGCAGCTCGATCACCTGCTGTCCCGGGCGGAACAGCCGAATGTGGACGTACAGATCCTGCCGTTCAGCGCTGGGGCCCATGTCGGCCTGGTCGGCGCGTTCGTCCTCTTCGGCTTCCCCACGCCCGCGTTTTCGGACGTGGTGTGCGTCGAGCACGTCACAGGGACGCTGCACATGGAGACTCCCGAGGAGACCGCCCGGTATACGCTCGCCTTCGACACCTTGCGAACAGCAGCTATGAACACGGCCCACAGCGTGGACTTGATTCAGAGCATCAAGCGTGACCTGTAGACGACAGGAACTTGAGGTACAGACCATGCTCGCCACCGAACTCGGCACCATCTCATGGCGTAAGAGCAGCTACAGCGGTGGAGGTTCCTCGGGCGGTGACTGCGTCGAGGTCGCCGACGTCCAGGGATCTGTGGCAGTGCGCGACAGCAAGCGTCCCGAAGGGCCCGCCTTCCTCGTCTCCGACGTCGGGTGGGGCTGCTTCATGGGCGCCGTGAAGGTCTGAGCGCCTGTCCGGTCGACGGAACATGTGGTCATGGGCGCAGAAGCCGGTAGTGGATGTGGCCGCCCTGGGGGCCGACGCGCTCGAATCCCGACTTGACCAGGACACGGCCGGAGGCCGGGTTGTCCGGAAGGTGCTTGGCGGTCAGCCGGTCCATGCCGGCCGCGCTGAAGGCGAACGTGATGAGTCGGCGGACGGCTTCCGTCGCGTACCCGTTGCCCCAGATGTCTTCGCGCAGGACGTACCCAACGTGGCCCTCCCCGGGCGGGCAGCGGCGGAGCTTGACCACGCCGACCAGGTGACGTCCGGCCTCGATGCCGAGGATGTACTGGACCACCGGATCGGCGAGGCCCCACTCGTGGGCCTGGGCGACGTACCGCTCTGCCTCGTCCCGGGTCATCTCCTCGCGTCCCAGGTAGCGCAAGGATGCACCGCTGTAGATCCGCTGGATACGCGGAGCGTCGCAGGCGCTGCTTGGCGGGCCCGGTTCTCGCGTTGCGCCTGCCAGCCTGGACCCCACGGTCAGCCCGTTCCCGCCTATGCCGTCGCGGCGCTTTGAGGGCGGGCGCTGTGCGGGGTGCGCAGGGCGAGGATGGCGATGTCGTCGTGACCGTCGCTGGGGTGGTGGTCGGCCAGCGTCTGCACGTAGTCCTCCAGTGGCAGGGCGGCGTGGGCGGTGGCGAGTTCGGCGAGCTCGTTCAGACTCTGATCGATGGGGTGGTCCGGGTGTTCGATGAGCCCGTCGGTGAAGAAGACCACGGTGGCGTCCGGGGGCAGGGGGTGAGTGTGGTCGGGGCGGGGATGGTCGGTGTCGACCCCGAGCGGTAGTCCGGGCTCGGCGAACAGGTATTCCGCTCGCCGGTCCGGGGTGATGAGCAGCGGTGGGAGGTGGCCCGCGGTGCTCCAGTGCAGCCTCCAGGCCGGCCCGTCGGGTTCGACGCGCGCCAGGCTGGTGGTGGTGACGGGATTGTCGGTGATGGCCTGCAGGGTGCGGTCGAGCTGGGCGAGGACCGCGCTGGGCGGAGTGCGCCGGTCGAAGAGCAGAGCGCGCAGCATGTTGCGGGTGGAGGCCATGGCGGCCGCGGCATGCAGATCGTGGCCGACCACGTCGCCGATGACGACCGCTACCGCGTCGTCGGGCAGCCGGATGGCGTCGTACCAGTCCCCGCCGAGAGGGTTGGGCTCGGCAGCGGGCCGGTAGATGGCGGCGGTGTCGAAAGGCCGCAGGTCGGGCAGGATCGGCAGCAGAAGCCGCTGGAACTGCTCAGATCCGGCACGGACTTGTTCGAGCAAGCGGGCGCTTTCGATGGCGAGGCCCGCAGCGCCGGCCAGGGCAACGACGATGTTCTCGTCGTGGGCGTCGAAGGGCTGTCCGTCGTATCGCTCGGACAGGTAGAGGTCACCGTAGATCTCACCGCGGACGCTGATGGCGACCCCGAGGAGGGTCCGCAGACGCGGGTGGCCGGGCGGGAACCCGGACGAGGACGGGTGAGAGCGGATGTCATCTGCCCGCAGCGGCTGTGGATGGCGGATCAGGTGCCCGAGGACACCTCGACCGCGAGGGAAGTCGATGCCGGCCAGGTCAGCGCGTTCTTGCTCGGACAGGCCGACAGGAATGAACTGCGCCAGGTATCCGCCGGACTCGTGCAGCACTCCCAGTGCCCCGTAGCGGGCGCCGACCAAGTCCATGGCGGTGGTGACAATACGGTGCAGCACCGCGGGCAGTTCCACCTCCCGGCTGATGGCCAGCACCGCATCCAGCAGGCCCTGCAGCCGGTCCTTGGCCAGGGCCAGCGCCCGAAGTTGCTCGATGATCGGTTCCAGTTCGGCATCCAGGCGACGCCGAAGATCAGGAGTGCCCGGCTGCCGGGGTTCTTCTTCTCTGTCCATCACGGGCGCCTGGCGGCATCGGCCTCCGTGGCCTTGAGTCGGCAGGAGCCGGTGCCGGTCTGGATCAGCGTGCCCTTGAAGGTCGGCCGGTCGGCGATCGCGGCGCACAGCCGGGGGTCAGTGAAGGTCTTGGCCAACGCCCTCGCTGAAACTGTCGGGTCCGACCGGCGGTCACGACGGATCCGCTCGTACAGCCACTCACGCGAGCGGTACACCCGACCCCCTGACACGACCGTGATCAACAAGAGCGCAGCATGACACAGCCAAACAGACCAACCTGCCCATTACTCCCAAAGCGGCATGTCATACCCGAACAGACCTAGGTGGCTCCCACTCTCGCTGCCGAAGCAGTGGCTCCCGCTCTCACTGCCCGAGTGGCTCCCATTCACCCTGTCAGAAGCACGGCCTGGCATCTCCACCGCCACGGGTCCGTTACGGGTGTCGATCGATCAACGCGACTGGGCGTTCCCCACGTTCAAAGCACGGTTCGAGCACGCGGCACGGGACCTGGCTCGGGATGAGGAAACCCCGCACCTGGCGCGGCTGACGCTCACCGAGCGCACCTACGAGCGGTGGCTGTCGGGCGCTGTCCGGCCCAATCCGGACGCCCGGAGAGTCCTTTCCCACCTGTTCGACCATCCGATCGAAGCCCTGCTGGCATCAGCCCCTGTGACTGACGCCGACATCTCGACGGAGGTGCCGCACGCACAGCACAACGTCGGTCCCGGCGTCGACATGGACGAGATGAGAAGGAAGGCAGCGATGGCGGCCAACAGAGCTCTGCGCTACGCGGTCATGGCGGAATCCCAGACACTCGGATCGGAGACCCTGGACCATATCCATGAGGAGGTGGCGCGGATCGCCCGGGCATACCCCAGAGTTCCGCTCCACGACATCCTCGGTGACCTCGTAGAGGTCCAGGACCTCACCTTCCCCGTCCTGGAGGCCAACCGCGCCTCCCCGGCCCAATCCCGCGATCTTCATCTCTACGCCGCGATGTCCGCCGGAATGCTCGCGAAGGCGTCGCATGACCTGGCCGACCCGAGGGCGGCGATGATGCAGGCCCCTGCCGCCTACGTGTACGCCGACAAGGCCGGCCACGGACGGATGTGTGCCTGGACCAGAGGTCTGCAATCCCTCATCTCGTACTGGGCCGGGCGCCCCGCCGACGCCGCCGCCTACGCGGCCCGGGGCAGCGCCTCACTCACCGTCCCGGCCGGGACCGTCACGGTGTGGCTCGCCAGCCTGGAGGCACGCGCTCACGCCGTGCTCGGAGAGGCGCAGAAGGCACACGAGGCCGTCCGGAAGGCCACCGAGGTCCGGGACACCGCTGAATCCGACGACCTTGACGAGGTCGGCGGCATCTTCGTCTTCCCCCGCCCACGGCAGGCCTACTACGGCGTTGAGGCGGCCGTACTCCTGGGCGAGGCGACCGGCGATGTGGAGCGGGACGCGGTGGAGGCTGTGCGGGCGTACCGGACCGCGAAGAGCGAGGCGCCGGACGAGTGGGCCTTCGGCGATGAGGCCGGGGCCTGTACGAATCTCGCCATCGTCCGTATTGGCCGGGGGGATGTGGAGGGTGCCTCGGAGGCAGTGCAGCCCGTTCTCGAACTGCCGCCGTCTCAGCACAACGCGGGCATCGTCATCAGTGCCCGCCGGGTCCACTCCGCGCTCTCCCACAGTTCCGTGCGTACGGCAGCCAGGGCCAGGGAGCTGCGCGGTCACCTGGAGCTGTTCACTGCGACCACCACCCCGTCACTGGCCCGATAGGGTCCGCGGCATGTATCCCGTCACCCACACGACACCACGTCTTGCCCTTCGCGAGATCACCCACGATGACGTCGATGCTGTCCACGCCGTGTACGGCAACGAGGAGGCCACCCGGCACCTGTCGTTCGAGCCGCGCACGCGGGAGCAGGTGGGGAGCATCATCGCCCGCTCCGTGACGTCTGCCGCCGCAAACCCCAGGGACGAGTACTGCCTCGCCGTCACGGCCCGGGAGACGGAGGGGCTGATCGGCTACGCCCGGCTGGCCCTCGACCCGCATCAGCAGAAGGCCGCGACCATAGGCTTCGCCCTTCGCCCGGAAGCGTGGGGGCAAGGTCTTGGGACGGAGACCGTCCACGCCCTCCTGGGCCTCGCTTTCGACCAGCTCGGCCTGCACCGCGTCTGGGCGGCTCGGGCTCCCCTCAACACCGCATCCCACAAGACTCTGATCCGCGCGGGGATGACGGAAGAGGGTCGCATCCGTGAGCACGTCCACGTAGGAGGAGCTTGGCGTGACTCCCTCACCTATTCGATACTTGATCACGAGTGGAGACCAAGCGAAGGCAGCCCGTAGGTCGGGGGCGGGAGGGCCTCGGCGTCGGGTTAACGTCGGGGAGACGGGGAGGCAGCTTTCCGTTCACCCCGGTTTGCAAGGATTTCCGTATGACTGTGATGTCCTCCCTCCGTACCGGCCGTGCCGTCCGCGTGGTCGCGCATCGTGGGGCCTCCCACGAGCATCCCGAGCACACCCTCGCCGCGTACCGGCAGGCCATCGACGACGGGGCCGACGCGCTGGAGTGCGATGTGCGGCTCACCGCCGACCAGCGGCTCGTGTGCGTGCACGACCGGCGGGTCGAGCGGACCTCCGACGGGCGGGGGGTGGTCTCCGAGATGACGTACGAGGAGCTGGCCGCGCTCGATTTCGGGGCGTGGAAGGGGCCCGGGCACTCCGGGGCCCGGGTGCTGCTCTTCGAGGAGCTGCTCAAGGAGGCGCTGGGCGCGGACCGGCCCGTCGGGCTCGCCGTCGAGACCAAGCACCCGAGCCGGGCGGGCGGGCGGCTGGAGGTCGAGCTGGTGCGGATGCTCCGGGAGTACGGACTCGCGGACGGGGCTTCGGGGCGCGTCGAGGTGATGAGCTTCTCGCGGAACGCGCTGACCCGGACTCATCGGCTCGCGCCCGGGTTGCCCACCGTTTACCTGATGGAGCGGCGGCTGCGGCCGGCGCGGCCGCCGTACGCCACGCACGCGGGTCCGGGGATCGACCTCGTACGACAGTCTCCGGGGCTGGTGGGGCGGCTGAAGGCCAAGGGGCTGTCGGTGCGGGTGTGGACCGTGGACGAGCCCGAGGACGTGGAGCTCTGCGTTCGGCTCGGGGTGGACACGATCATCACCAACCGGCCGCGGGACGTGCGGAAACTGCTCCTCGACATGTGAACACCCGGCCGGGGTGCGCCGGCCGGGTGTGGGGGGTCGTCGGTGGAGCGGGGCGGTTAGGCGCTGTGCCCGTTTACGCGCTGTGCGCCGTTAGACGAAGCGCTGGTTCGCGGAGCCGTTGCAGGTCTGCAGGCGCAGCGGTTCGTGGGCGGCGGCGACGGTCAGGCACATGCCCGGGGCCGCAGCGGGGTGGAGGGTGGCGCCGTCGCGGACGAACTGCTGGTTCGCGCCGCCGTGGCAGTTCCAGAGGATCAGGCCGGTGCCGGCGCCGTAGTTGGCGCCCGGGGCGTCCAGGCAGCGGTCGTGGGTGAGTTCGATGTGGACGGACTTCTTCGCGGAGTCGTACCACCAGCCCTGGTTGCGGCCGCCGTGGCAGTCCCAGCCGACCACCTTGGTTTCGTTGGCGCTGGAACCGCCGTAGGAGTCGAGGCAGTTGCCGGTCGCCTCGTTCTTCAGCGGCGCGTAGAGGGAGTCCCAGGCGCCGGCCTGGAGTACCGGGGTGCCGGTGCTCGCGGGGTCGGCGCAGGAGGCTTCGCGCAGGCCCGAGTCGTAGAGCTGGGTCAGACAGGACGCGAACGCGCCGTGGCCCCGGTAGTTCGGGTGGAAGGACTGGCGGGCGGTGTTCTCGTCCCAGGGGAAGTGGTCGCCGAGGTCCAGGTAGAGGCCGCGGGCCCAGGTGTCCTCCATGCACACCTCGTGGCCGTGGAAGAGCCGCGAATTGTCGAGGTAGGTGGCGCCCGAGGCGAGGGCGGCCGCGCGCATGCCCTTCTCGAAGGTGGGCACCGCGTAGTTACGGCCCCAGGTGGCGTCGGAGTCGTAGCCGGCGCAGCCTCCCGGGAGTTTCCCGGGGAAGTTGGGATTGTCGTAGAAGTCGGGGCCGATGGGGCTGGGGTAGCCCATCACCACGAGCTTGTAGTCGGAGTCGGCGTAGCCGGCGTCGCGCATGACCGTCTTGAGGTCCGCGACGGTCGACTCCACCTTGGGCTTGAGGCCGTCCACGCGCGCCTGCCAGCCCGGGCTGTACTTGGGCTCGCAGGTGCCCTGGCTGAGCACCCAGCGGGTCACGCAGTCGGTCATGACGGGGCCGAACTGGAGGTCGTCGTTGGCTCCGGCGACCAGCAGCACCATCTTGATCTTGGTGTTGCGGGCCTTGATGGCCAGACTGTCGCTCTGCACCAGCTCGTCGGCGTACTGCTTGCTGCCGCCGATCTTGATGTTGCCGGTGTAGCCGCCGGAGCAGGCGACATTGAAGGTCAGGTCGGCGGGGATGCCGGTGCGGTGGATCGCCGAGTCCGGCGAGCGGTGGCACTGGTTGGCGGAGGTGTTCGTCGCCGGGTCGTAGTTGCCGACGCCCTCGCCCGAGATCTCGCTGTCGCCGAGCGAGATCAGGCCGGTCTTGCGCTCGTTCAGCGGGCGGATCGCCGAGTCGCCGTAGATCTTGGTGGCCTCCGCCGCGCGGATGGCCTCCAGCTCGGGCGAGAGCGGGGTCACGGCCCCGGCGGGGGTGGCCGCCTGGGCCATGGGGGTGATGGCGGTGACGCCCCCGAGGGCGGCCGCGATCGCCGCGACGGCGGCGACGGTAGATCTGAGCCTGGGTTTCGTGGGTTTCGTACGTACACGTGCCATGAACGCCTCCCCGATATCGGTGTTACCCACGGTATTTACTGGTCAGTAGGGGAGTTGGGAACACTTCGAACAAGACAATTGCTCAACTTTTTGAGGAGGCCACGAACATGACCGACGATCAGACCCGCGACCAGACCCCCGACCAGAGCCCCGACCAGACCCCCGACGGCTACCGCGTCGAGCACGACTCGATGGGTGAGGTACGGGTGCCCGCGCACGCCAAGTGGCGGGCCCAGACCCAGCGCGCGGTGGAGAACTTCCCCGTCTCCGGCCAGCGTTTGGAGCGCGCCCACATCGAGGCCCTGGCCCGCGTCAAGGCCGCCGCGGCCCTGGTCAACGCCCGCCTGGGCGTGGTGGACGAGGACATCGCCGAGGCGATCCGGTCCGCCGCGGCCGAGGTCGCCGAGGGCCGCTGGGACGAGCACTTCCCGGTCGATGTGTTCCAGACCGGGTCCGGGACCTCGTCCAACATGAACACCAACGAGGTGATCGCCACCCTGGCCACCGAGCGGCTCGGCCGCGAGGTGCACCCCAACGACCACGTCAACGCCTCGCAGAGTTCCAACGACGTGTTCCCGTCCTCCCTCCACATCGCCGCGACCGCCGCCGTCATCGGCGAGCTGATCCCGGCCCTGGAGCACCTCGCGGCCGCCCTGGAGCTCAAGGCCGCCGAGTTCGCCGACGTGGTCAAGGCGGGCCGCACGCACCTGATGGACGCCACCCCGGTCACCCTGGGCCAGGAGTTCGGCGGGTACGCCGCCCAGGTGCGCTACGGGGTCGAGCGGCTGCGCGCCGCCCTGCCGCGGCTCGCGGAACTGCCGCTCGGCGGGACCGCCGTGGGCACCGGGATCAACACCCCGCCCGGGTTCTCCGCCGCCGTGATCGCCGAGGTGGCCGCCGCCACCGGGCTGCCGCTGACCGAGGCGCGCGACCACTTCGAGGCCCAGGGGGCTCGGGACGCCCTCGTCGAGACCTCGGGGATGCTCCGTACCATCGCCGTCTCGCTCACCAAGATCTGCAACGACCTGCGCTGGATGTCCTCGGGCCCGCGGACAGGATTGGCCGAAATCAATCTCCCCGACCTCCAGCCGGGGTCCTCGATCATGCCGGGGAAGGTCAATCCGGTCGTCCCGGAGGCCGTGCTCATGGTCGCCGCGCAAGTGACGGGGAACGACACCGCGGTCGCCGTCGCGGGCGCTGCGGGCAACTTCGAGCTCAACGTGATGCTCCCGGTGATGGCCAGGAACCTCCTCGAATCGATCCGGCTGCTCGGCAGCGCGAGCCGCCTGCTGGCCGACCGCACCGTGGCCGGGATCACCGCCAATGTGGCGCGGGCCAGGGAGTACGCGGAGTCCTCGCCCTCCGTCGTGACCCCGTTGAACCGTTACATCGGCTACGAGGAGGCCGCCAAGGTCGCGAAGAAGTCCCTCGCCGAGCGGAAGACGATCAGGGAGGTCGTGCTGGAGTCGGGGTACGTCGAGCGCGGCGACCTGACCCTGGAGCAACTGGACGAGGCCCTCGACGTCCTGCGCATGACCCGGCCCTGAGCCCCTGCCGCCGGGGGCCGGATCCGGTCGTTTCCCGTCCCTTGAGACCTCCGTGACCTGCACCGCAGCGGGCGTAGGGGTACCCGCCCTAAGATCTGCGCATGACAGGTACCGGAGGCGGCGGGGGCGAGGGCGCGGACGCGCGGGGCGGGCACTGGGCGCCGGGGGACCAGATCCTCTGGCGCTACCGCGATCACGCGCCCGGTCTGAAGGGCCAGGTCCACATCTGCCGCCCGGTGACGGTGGTCCAGGACACCCCGGACCTGCTGGCCGTCTGGATGGCCCCCGGCACCGAGTGCGTCAAACCCGTCCTCGTCGACGGCACCCCCCTGCACGCGGAGCCCCTCGCCACGCGCTACACCGCGCCGCGCACCACCGTACGGGCGCGGTGGTTCGGCACCGGGGTGCTGAAGCTGGCCCGGCCCGGGGACCCCTGGTCGGTGTGGCTGTTCTGGGAGCGGGGCTGGCGGTTCAAGAACTGGTACGTGAACCTGGAGCGGCCGCGCACGCGATGGGCCGACGGGGTGGACTCCGAGGACCACTACCTGGACATCGCCGTCAGCCCGGACCGCAGTTGGAAGTGGCTGGACGAGGACGAGTTCGCGCAGGCCCAGCACCTCGGGCTGATGGACCGGGAGCAGGCGGCCCGGGTCCGGGAGGCCGGGCGCGCCGCGGTGGACCTGATCCGGGCCTGGGGGCCGCCGTTCTCCGACGGTTGGCAGGACTGGCGGCCTGATCCGGCATGGCAAGTTCCGGTTCTACCCGAGGACTGGGACCGCACCCCGGCGCATATGACCTCATGAGACCCTTGATGCGCCCCCGGGGTTCAAACGTAGGATCGTCCTCCGCTGGGTGGCGTGCGGCGTTGCCGCGCGGCTGAGCATCCGTAAATGACGTGCCGTACACGGAACTTGACCGGAGATCAACGCAGAGCGAGAGGTAACGAGCCGGACGCGGAATGCGGGGCGGTGGTGCCCCTGCCGCTGAGCGGGTATACCGCGACTGACCGAGTTGAGTGCAGCGCACATCGAGCGCAAACGGACGGAATTCCACGCGTGACGGAGTACCCCACCTCCCAGGAGGGCCCGCAGCCCATCGCCTCCGGCGGAGGTACGGATGACGCCGGCCACGGCAAGGCGCCCATCGCGGCCGCCGAGGCCGTACGCACGCATGCGCCGGTCCCGGGCGGCGAGCCGGGCGGCGGCGCGCCCGCGGCGGCTTCCGACGCCCGCCCGCGCCCCGAGGGCGGGGGCTTCCCCCGGCCCCGCGCGACGGCCGAGGCGGCGGCCGCCGGGGACCCCGGCCAGGGCAGTGCCCGTACCCGGGACGGCGCGGCGGCCCGCAAGGCCGCGGAGGCCGTGAACCCGGGCGCGAAGCCCGCCGCGAAGCCGGCCCGCGCCGCGAAACCGGGCCGCGCGAACCCGGCTGCGAACCCCGCCGCAATGCCGGCCGTGAACCCCGCCGTGAACCCGGCGGCGAACCCGGCCGTGAGCCCCGCGGCGAACCCCGTCGCGGGCGCCGCCGGCGTCGAAGGGATGCCGGAGATCAGCGCCGCCCGGCGGGAAGGCGACCGCCTGCGGTTCGTCGGCGCCGCCACCCGGCGGATCGCGCGCGGCATCGACCTCGACGAGATCGTGCTCGGCCTGTGCCGGGCCACCGTCCCGACCTTCTCGGACGCCATCCTCGTCTACCTCCGCGACCCCCTCCCCGTCGGCGACGAGCGTCCCGTCGGCCCGGTCGTCTTAAGGCTCCGCCGCACCGACCGGCTCCGGCCGATCGACGACCTCACCGGAGCCGGATCGGACACCGCCGGAACCACCGGGACCACCACGATCACCGGGACCACCGGGACCGCCGGGCTCCTGGGCGGCGCCGCCTTCCCGGGGGCCGCCGGCGAACTCGACTTCAGCCAGTTGCCGCTGGTCGGCCCGCAGGGTGACCTGCCCGCAGCCGAGCTGTGCGAGATCCGCACCGGCGGGGCCCTCGCCGAGGTGCTGCGCGGCGTACGGCCCGTCTTCGGGGACTCCGCCGCCGCCAAGGCCGCCCTGCCGGAGCTGCTGGGCGCGGAGCACCCCGTACCGCGCGGCCAGCGCGCCATCCTCGCGCCCCTCCGGGGCCGCCGCCGCGTCATCGGCGCGGCCGTGTTCCTGCGTACCCCCGAGCGGCCCGCCTTCGAGACGAACGACCTCCTGGTCGCCGCCCAGCTGGCCACCCACACCGCGCTCGGCATCGACAAGGCCGTCCTCTACGGCCGCGAGGCATACATCGCCGACGAGCTCCAGCGCACCATGCTCCCCGACAGCCTCCCCCAGCCCACCGGGGTCCGGCTGGCCTCCCGCTACCTTCCCGCCGCCGAGACGGCCCGGGTCGGCGGCGACTGGTACGACGCCATACCCCTCCCCGGCAGCCGGGTCGCCCTCGTCGTCGGCGATGTCATGGGCCACTCCATGACCTCCGCCGCGATCATGGGCCAGCTCCGTACGACCGCGCAGACGCTGGCGCAGCTGGACCTGCCCCCGGCCGAGGTGCTCCACCACCTCGACGAGCAGGCGCAGCGCCTCGGCTCGGACCGGATGGCCACCTGCCTGTACGCGGTCTACGACCCCGTCTCGCACCGGATCACCATCGCCAACGCCGGCCATCCGCCGCCGGTACTGCTGCACCTGGGCGGCCGCGCCGAGGTGCTCCGGGTGCCGCCCGGCGCCCCCATCGGCGTCGGCGGCGTGGACTTCGAGGCCGTGGAGCTGGACGCCCCGGCCGGGGCCACGCTGCTGCTGTACACCGACGGCCTGGTGGAGTCCCGGCTGCGCGACGTGTGGACCGGCATCGAGCAGCTGCGCGAGCGGCTCGCCACGACCGCCCAGCTGACCGGCCTGGACCACCCGCCGCCGCTGGAGGCGCTCTGCGACGACGTCCTCGACATGCTCGGCCCGGGCGACCGGGACGACGACATCGCGCTGCTCGCGGCCCGCTTCGACGGGATCGCGCCCAGTGACGTCGCGTACTGGTTCCTGGACCCGGAGGAGACCGCTCCGGGCCGGGCCCGCCGGTTCGCCCGCCGCGCGCTGACCCGGTGGGGCCTGGAGGAACTCCAGGACTCGCTGGAGCTGCTGGTCAGCGAGGTGGTCACCAATGCCGTGCGGTACGCCGAGCGGCCCGTGACCCTGCGCCTGCTGCGGACGGACGTGCTGCGCTGCGAGGTCGGCGACGACTCCCCGCAGCTGCCCCGCCAGCGCCGCGCCCGGGAGACCGACGAGGGCGGCCGCGGCCTGTTCCTGGTCAACCGGCTGGCCCGCCGCTGGGGCGCGACCCGGCTGAGCAGCGGAAAGGTGGTCTGGTTCGAGCTCCCGTTGCCGGGGGCGCACGAGCGGCGTTGACTGGGCACGAGAAAGAGCGCACGAGAAAGAGCTCAGCGAGAAAGAGCTCAGCGAACCGACCGCCCCATGGGGAGGACGCTCGTGACCCAGGAAGCGCGGCAGGTCCGGCAGGTCCCGTACACGACGGACAACGCCGGGATCCCGGTGGAGAGCGACGAGTACTCGCTCACGGTGAGTCCCGACGGCCCGATCCTGCTCCAGGACCACTACCTGATCGAGAAGATGGCCCAGTTCAACCGAATGGGGTCTCCCCTGCTCGAACGCAGTTGAGAGCTTGGGGAAGGGTCCCCGAGCGGGTGGTCCACGCCAAGGGCGCGGGCGCGTACGGCGTCTTCCAGGTGACCAACGACGTCAGCCAGTTCACCAAGGCCGACCTGTTCCAGCCGGGCCGCAGGACCGAGATGCTGGCCCGTTTCTCGACCGTCGCGGGAGAGCAGGGCTCCCCCGACACATGGCGGGACCCGCGTGGTTTCGCCCTGAAGTTCTACACCGAGTACGGGAACTACGACCTGGTCGGGAACAACACGCCGGTCTTCTTCGTGCGTGACCCCCAGAAGTTCCAGGACTTCATCCGCTCGCAGAAGCGCCGCCCCGACAACGGGCTGCGCGACCACGACATGCAGTGGGACTTCTGGACCCTGTCCCCCGAGTCGGCGCACATGGTGACCTGGCTGATGGGCGACCGGGGCATCCCCAAGAGCTACCGGCACATGAACGGCTACGGCTCGCACACCTACATGTGGGTCAACGGGGGCGGCGAGAAGTTCTGGGTGAAGTACCACATCAAGACCGACCAGGGCATCGAGTTCCTGACCCAGGCCGACGCCGACCGGATCGCGGGCGAGGACCCGGACAACCACCGCCGCGACCTCTACGAGTCGATCGAGCACGGCGAGCCCCCGAGCTGGACGATGCACGTCCAGGTCATGAATGTCGAGGACGCGCCGGGCTACCGCTTCAACCCGTTCGACCTGACCAAGGTGTGGCCGCACGGCGACTACCCGCTGATCGAGGTCGGGCGGATGACCTTGGCCAAAAACCCCGAGGACTACTTCGTCCACATCGAGCAGGCCGCTTTCGAGCCGTCGAACCTGGTCCCGGGCATCGGCCCGTCGCCGGACAAGATGCTGCTGGGCCGGCTGTTCTCGTACCCGGACACGCACCGGTACCGGATCGGGGCGAACTACGACCAGCTCCCGCCGAACCGGCCCCGCTCGCGGGTCGCCTCGTACGCGAAGGACGGCGCGATGCGCTTCGAGCCGTCGGCCGCGGCGCGCCCGTACGCCCCCAACTCGTACGGCGGTCCCGCCGCGGACACCGGCCACTTCGGCGAGCCGGCCGGCTGGGCGGCGACGGGTGAGATGGTGCGCGAGGCGTACACGCCGCACAGCGCGGACGACGACTGGAGCCAGCCGGGCACGATGGTCCGGCAGGTGCTGGACGACGCGGCCCGCGACCGTCTCGTCTCGAACGTCAGCGGGCATCTGAAGGACGGGGTCAGCCGCCCGGTGCGGGAGCGCGCCTTCCAGTACTGGCGCGCCATCGACAAGGGCGTCGGCGACCGGATCGCGGCGGCGGTCCCGGACGCCTGAGGAGCGGGGAAGCGGGGAAGCGGGGAAGCGGGGAAGCACACCGCCGCCCCGCGGCGCGAACGCTGCGGGGCGGCGGTGTACCGCGTCGGGGCGGCGGTGTACCGCGTCGGCGGCGGCGGTGGGCCTACGGCACCGGTAGTACCGGCGGCGGCGGCTTCGGCGAGTTCTTGCTCGGGTCCGGCTTGGGCGAGCCCGTGCTCGTACTCGGGTCCGGCTTCGGCGAGGTCGAGCTCGTGCTCGGCTTCGGCGAACTCTGGCTCGGGTCCGGGCTGTTCTGCGGCGACCGGCTGGTGCTCGGCGACTGGCTGCCGGCGGACTGGCTCGGCGAGGTCGAGGGCGAGGCGCTGCGGCTCGGTGCCTGCACGGCGCCCATCTCGGCGTCCGGCAGCTTGAAGTCGCCCGTCTTCACGCCCTTGAGCGCGGCGAGGGTGTACGCCTTCCAGATCGCGGCGGGGAAACTGGAACCGCCCGCGCGCCCGAGGCCGGCGGTGCCGGTCAGCGTGGTCTGCTCGTGGGTGGTCGGGTCCGAACCGAACATCGCGACGACGGTGACGAGCTCCGGGGTGTACGCGGTGAACCAGGCGGCGACGTTGGACTCGGTGGTGCCCGTCTTGCCGGCGGCCTCGTAGGCGGAGCTGCGCACGGCCTTGCCGGAGCCCTCCTCGACGACGCCGGTGAGCACCTTGGTGACGGTGTCGGCGGTCTTGCTGCTGATGGCCTGGGCGCCGACGGCGGGGCCCGGCTTGTACTCGCGGTCCTTGTGCTCGGCGGTCTTGACGATGGTCGGGGTGACCTTCTTGCCGTGGTTGTCGAGCGTGGCGTAGACGCCTGCCATTTCGACGGTGTTGGCACTCATGGTGCCGAGCGACATGGCGGGCTCGTTCGCGCCCCAGCCGTCGCGGTCCTGCATGCCCAGCTCCAGGGCGGTCTTCTTCACCTTCGGCGGGCCCACGTCCACGATCATCTGGGCGTAGACGGAGTTCACCGACAAGTTGGTGGCTTCCTGGACCGTGATCAGCGGATCGCCGTAGTTGATGTTGTCCTGGTTCTGCGGTTTGAACGCGATGTCACTGCCGACCACCGGGCGCTTGCTGGTGCCGTCGTAGAGGGCGTTCGGGGTGATCGGCTTGTTGTCCTGGGTCGTGGCCCCGTTCTCCAGGGCCGAGGCCAGCACGATGGGCTTGAAGGTCGAGCCCGGCTGGTAGTCGGTGCGCAGGGCGTTGCTGTTCCACTGCTCGGCCCGGCTCGTGCCGCCGTACATGGCGACGATCGCGCCGGTCTTCGGGTCCACGGAGGTGGCGCCGGCCTGCACGCTCTGGTCGACGGGGCGCTTCTTGGTGTCCTTGCGGTCGAGCTTGGACTCCAGCTCGTCGTTGACCGCCTTCTCCAGCGCCTCCTGCTTCTTCTTGTCGATGTTGAGCGTGATCGTCCAGCCGCCGGCTTCCAGTTCCTTGGCGGAGATGCCCTGCTTGGCGAGCTCCTCCGTGGCGGCCTGCACGAAGTAGCCCTTCTGGCCCTCCATGCCGGGGGCGGGCTTGGGCTTGACCGGCTCCTGGAAGGTGATTTCCTTGCGCTTCTCGGGGCTCAGCTTGCCCATCTCGACCATGTTGTCGAGGACCGCGTTGAAGCGGATCGTGACCAGTCGCTTGCCGTTCGGGCCGGCGGTCGCCCAGTCGTACTGGCTGGGGGCCTGGATGACGGCGGCGAGGTAGGCGCCCTGGGCGAGGGTGAGCTTGTCGGCGTCGACGTTGTAGTAGGCCTGGGCCGCGGCCTGGATGCCGTACGCGCTGCGCCCGTAGAAGTTGGTGTTCAGGTAGCCGGCGAGGATCTCTTTCTTCCCCATGCGCTCGTCGACCTTGAGGGAGATGATGAGCTCCCGCAGCTTGCGCGTCGCCGACTGGTCCTGCGTCAGGTAGTAGTTCTTGACGTACTGCTGGGTGATCGTCGAACCGCCGGCGGTGCCCTTGCCCCTGACCGTGTTGAACAGGCCCCGGGCCACGCCCATCATGTCCACGCCTTGGTCCTCGTAGAAGGACTTGTTCTCGATCGCGATGAAGGCCGTCTGGACGTCCTCCGGGATCTTGTCGATCGGAACGATCTCGCGGTTGAGCTTGCCGGTGCGGCTCATGACCGAGCCGTCGGAGTACTTGAAGACGTTGCTCTGGAGCGTCGCGTTGGTGTTCGCGGTGTCGGGCTCGTCCACGGAGTAATAGAGGATGACCAGGGTGGCCATGCCGAGCAGGATCATTCCGAGGAACGTTCCGACGATCTTCTTCCAGGTGAAGAACCGGCGTATGCCAGTGCGTTTGCCGGCGCGCCCCTTGGCGCCCCTGCCACCGTTGCCGCTGGTGGCGCGCCCGCCCTGTGCCCGCCGCGCTCCGCGCTGCTGCTGCGCCCGTCGCGCCTCTGCTCGGCCCATCGCTCCCGCTCCGCTCGATTACCCCCCCGACGTCAGCTCAGAAAACTAACACCGCAGGCTGTGACAAAGGTTGGCCAACCCTGATCAAAACAGGTCATTTCGGACGTGAGAATCAGCACCCACATCACTGGAACCGACGCGCGAGACGACCCGAGGGTTGCGGTGGACTCAAAAAGTGATATCACTTTGCTAGAAGGTGCGAGCGACCACGCATGAACAAACGGGGGCATTCCATGACAAACACATCAGGCGTCGACGCGGCTGCCGGCGCGGCTGCCGGCGCGGGCGGGGGCACGGCACACGAGGTACGCGAGTACGCGGCGCACAGCGTCGGCGGCGGACTCGCCCTGCTTCTGGGCCTGTTGGGTGTGATAGCCGGTGCGGGGCTGATCGCCTGCGGCGCGGTCGCGGTCGCGGCGGGGGCGAAGGCGGCGTTCATCGTGGGCGGCATCCTCGTGATCCTCGGCGCGATCTTCGCGATGAGCGGGCTCAACACGGTGGCGCCCGGCCAGGCCCGAGTGGTCCAGCTGTTCGGCCGCTACCGGGGCACGATCCGCTCCGACGGACTGCGCTGGGTCAACCCGCTGACGTCCCGCGAGAAGATCTCCACCCGCGTCCGCAACCACGAGACGGCCGTCCTGAAGGTCAACGACGCCTACGGCAACCCCATCGAGCTCGCGGCCGTCGTGGTGTGGCGGGTCGAGGACACCGCGCGGGCGGTCTTCGAGGTCGAGGACTTCACGGAGTTCGTGGAGACGCAGACCGAGGCGGCGGTGCGCCACATCGCGATCGAGTACCCCTACGACTCGCACGACGAGGGCGGCCTGTCCCTGCGCGGCAACGCGGAGGAGATCACGGAGAAGCTCGCGGCCGAACTCCACGTACGCGTCGAGGCGGCGGGCGTCCACATCATCGAGTCCCGCTTCACGCACCTCGCCTACGCTCCCGAGATCGCCTCCGCGATGCTCCAGCGCCAGCAGGCGGGCGCGGTCGTGGCGGCGCGCAAGCTGATCGTCGAGGGCGCGGTGGGCATGGTCGAACTGGCCCTGACCCGCCTGGCGGAGCAGGAGATCGTGGACCTGGACCCGGAGCGCAAGGCCGCGATGGTCTCGAACCTGATGGTGGTCCTCTGCGGTGACCGCGCGGCCCAGCCGGTCGTCAACACGGGCACCCTCTACCAGTGAGCCCCGACACCGACGGCGCACCGGAGCCGCCGCCCGCGAAGCCGGGCCGCCAGGCCCGCAAGCAGGTGCTGCTCCGGCTCGATCCGCAGGTGTACGACGCGCTCGCGCGCTGGGCGGGCGAGGAACTCCGCAGCGCCAACGCGCAGATCGAGTTCCTGCTCCGCAGGGCCCTGGCCGAGTCGGGCCGCCTCCCCTCCGGCCCGGGCCCCATCCCGCGCCGGGGGCGCCCCCCGAAGTCCGCGGACTGACCCACCACTGCCGGGCTCCGCGCCATCCAGCCCCGCCGGCGTTTGAGGCGCTGCTGGGGGCAGCGCCTCAAAGCAGCGGCGCCGCACCCGCTCAGTCCGTGGGCCACACCGGCAGCGGCCGCACCGCTTCACGCAGCGCAGCGGCAATGGCCCGGAACTCCTCCTGCCGGGCCGTCCCGGTCCGCATGGCCAGCGCGATCCGCCGCGAGGGCGCGGGCTCGGCGAAGTACCCGGTGGCCAGGTACTCGTTGCGGGCGGTCTCCAGCCGCAGCGCGGTACGCGGCAACAGCGTCACGCCCAGTCCCCCCGCGACCAGCTGTACGAGCGTGGACAGCCCGGCGGCGGTCGTGGTCACGTCCGCCCCGTCGGTGCGCCCCGCCTCGCGGCAGATGTCCAGGGCCTGGTCCCGCAGGCAGTGCCCCTCGTCGAGCAACAGCAGCTGGAGACCGCGCAGTTCCTCGCGCGGAATGTCCCGCCGCCCGGCGAGCGGGTGCTCCCGGGGCGCGAGGAGTACGAAGTCCTCGTCGAAGACGGGCAGTTCGGTGACCCCGGGCATCCCCAGGGGCACGGCGAGCAGCAGCAGGTCGAGGCGGCCGCCGGTCAGCCCCTCCAGCAGCGAGGACGTCTGCTCCTCGTGCACCTGGAGGTCCATCCGCGGGTAGCGCCGGTGGAAGAGCCCGAGCACGCTCGGCAGCAGGTACGGGGCCACGGTGGGGATCACCCCCAGGCGCAGGACCCCGGTGAAGGGCGCCCGTACCGCCTCGGCCTCCTCCAGCAGCCCGCCCACGGCGTCGAGCACGACGCGCGCCCGGGCCGCGATCCGCTCGCCGGCCGGGGAGAGCAGCACCTTGCGGGTGGTGCGCTCCAGCAACTGCACGCCGAGGGCCTCCTCCAGCGCGGAGACGGCCCCGGAGAGCGCGGGCTGGCTCATCCCGATCGCGGCGGCCGCGTCACGGAAGTGCAGGTGCTCGGCGACGGCCGCGAAGGCGCGCAACTGCGCGAGCGTCGGCTGCCTGACCGAGCCGTTGCCCTTCGTGCCGAGCGGCTTGGCGCCGAGCGGCTTCGCTCCCCTATTACCGACAGCCACTGATAGGTACCTCCGATCACCCGGCACAAGAGTATCTATTTCTGTAATCAATGCAGGTGTGTCAGCATGTGAGATCCGTCCAACCCTCTCGGAAAGCCCCCAAAAGGGTCACTTTCCATTCCCCTCAAGGAGAGCGCGTGCTCACTGTCGGCGACAAGTTCCCCTCGTACGACCTCACCGCTTGCGTCTCGCTCGAAGCCGGCAGCGAGTTCGCCCAGATCGACCACAAGACCTACGAGGGCAAGTGGCGCGTGGTGTTCTTCTGGCCCAAGGACTTCACCTTCGTCTGCCCGACCGAGATCGCGGCGTTCGGCAAGCTGAACGAGGAGTTCGCCGACCGCGACGCGCAGATCCTCGGCGTCTCCGGCGACTCCGAGTTCGTGCACCACGCCTGGCGCAAGGACCACGCCGACCTGCGTGACCTGCCCTTCCCGATGCTGGCCGACTCCAAGCACGAGCTCATGCGCGCCTGTGGCGTCCAGGGCGAGGACGGCTTCGCGCAGCGCGCCGTCTTCATCGTCGACCAGAACAACGAGATCCAGTTCACGATGGTGACCGCCGGTTCCGTGGGCCGTAACCCCAAGGAGGTCCTGCGGGTCCTCGACGCCCTGCAGACCGACGAGCTGTGCCCCTGCAACTGGACCAAGGGCGAGAACACCCTCGACGCCGGCGCGCTGCTGGCCGGTGAGTGACGGATGTCCCTCGACTCCCTCAAGTCCGCCGTACCGGACTTCGCCAAGGACCTGAAGCTGAACCTCGGTTCGGTCATCGGCAACAGCGAGCTCCCGCAGCAGCAGCTGTGGGGCACGGTCCTGGCCTGCGCGATCGCCGCCCGCTCCCCGCGCGTCCTGCGTGAGCTGGAGCCGGAGGCGAAGGCGGCCCTGTCGCCGGAGGCGTACACCGCCGCCAAGTCCGCCGCCGCGGTCATGGCGATGAACAACGTCTTCTACCGCACGCGGCACCTGCTCTCCGACCCGGAGTACGGCACGCTGCGCGCCGGTCTGCGGATGAACGTCATCGGCAACCCGGGCGTGGAGAAGGTCGACTTCGAGCTGTGGTCGCTCGCGGTCTCCGCGATCAACGGCTGCGGCCAGTGCCTCGACTCGCACGAGCAGGTCCTGCGCAAGGCCGGTGTCGACCGCGAGACGATCCAGGAGGCGTTCAAGATCGCCTCGGTGATCCAGGCCGTCGCGGTCACCCTCGACGCGGAGGCCGCCCTCGCCGGCGAGTGACACGTCGTACGAAGTTCAGTGCCCCCGCGGCCATTCCCGGCGGCGGGGGCACTGTGCCGTCCCGGCGCTGTCCGGGCGCTGTCCCGGCGCCTCCCCGGCGTTCCCCGGCGGGTCTACTTCTTCAGCCGGGTCATCAGCGCGCGCATGTCCTCGATCATGGCCGCCTTGATCGCGTCCTCGTCCTGCTCGTCCTCGTCGCCGAGCCAGTCCACCATCATCGTGAACTCCGCGCCGCCGTCGAGCACCTCCAGCCTGGGCCCTCTGTACCCGCCGATCACGTGGCTCATCACCGCGCGCTCGCCGAGCCCCGGCACCTGCTCCTGCTGGGCGCTGCCGCCCTCGTACATATCCCTCGCGAACCCCGGCCCGGCGCCGAACTCCTCCCGGGGATCGGTCTTCTTGTGCAGCTCGACCACCGTCATGACCATGTACGACACCTGGCCATCGGAGTAGGCGGTGTTGTGCATGCAGGACGACCAGTCCAGCGCGGGTTCCTCCTTGTGGCGCCGGGTGCCGGGCTCGAAGGCCATCAGGGTCTTGGAGAGCCCGGCCAGGGGCTCCTCCCCGCACAGGTCCTCGGCATGCCGGTAGCCGATCCGGGGCGGTGCGTCGCCAAAACGATTCTGCACCGCCAGGGTGCCCGCCCAGACCGCCGAGGCCACCACCGCACCGCCCAGCGCCCACAGCCACGGCGCGCGCCGCCGCCCCCGTACCGGTACCTGCTCGCCCGCCGGAGCCGGCTCCGCCGCCTCGGCCGGACGGCCCGCCTCCCACACCCCGTCGAACTCGGGCTCGCTGATCATCCCTTGCCCCTCCCCCGGTTCCCCGTCGCTCTCAGGCCCTGCGGTCCTCGCCCGTCTCCAGTGCGGTCACGCCCAGGGCCATCGCACCGTGGGGCGCCGCACCGACCAGCGGGGCGCCCGCGCGGAGCTGGTCCTGCGAATACGCCCGCAGGTAGCCCACCACCGTGTTGGTGACGGCCACCAGCGGGACGGCGACGACCGCTCCGCCGATGCCCGCGATCATCCCGCCGGCGGCCACCGAGAGCACCACCGCGAGCGGGTGCACCCGTACCGCCCGGCCCAGGATGAAGGGCTGGAGCACGTGCCCCTCGATCTGCTGCACGAGCAGCACCACGGCCAGCACGCCCAGCGCCGTGTACACGCCCTGGGTCACCAGGGCCACGACCACCGCGAGGGCTCCCGAGATCACCGCGCCGACCAGCGGGATGAAGGCGAACAGGAAGATGAAGACCGCGAGCGGCACCGCCATCGTCACGTCGAGGAAGTACAGGCCGAGGCCGATGAAGACGGCGTCGATGAGCGCGACGAGGACCGTGCCGCGCACGTACGCGGTCAGCGTGCGCCAGGCGCGCGGACCGGCGCCCGCGACTCCCTGCCGCGCGGGCGCGGGGACCAGGCCGAGCACCCAGGTCCAGATGCGCTTGCCGTCGTACAGCAGGAACAGCGTCGAGAACATCGCGAGCAGCATGCCCGTCAGCACCTCGACGAGGACCGTCACGCCTTGGAGGCCGGCGGAGGTGATCTCCTCGGTGTTGGTGCCGATGGTGTCGGTGAGGTTCTTCGCGATGTCGTTGATCTGCTTCTCGGTCACATGGAACGGACTGTCCAGCGCCCAGAGTTTGAGCTCGTTGATGCCGTCGCGCACCCGGTCGGAGAGGTCGTCGAGGTTCTCCATGACCTGCCAGACGACGAACCAGCCGACCAGCCCGATGACCACGAAGCCCAGGATCGCGGTGACGGCGGTGGCCAGCCCGCGCGGCAGGCCCAGCCGGCGCAGCCGCACCACGAAGGGCTGGAGCAGTGCGGTGACGAGCAGCGCGGCGGCGAAGGCGAGGACGACCAGGCGGACTTCGCTGATCACCCGCATCATCACCCAGAGCATGCCCGCGAGCAGCAGCAGCCGCCAGCTGACCTCGGCGGCGACCCGCATCCCCCACGGGACGACGCTCACGGGGTCGGGGCGCGCCCGCAATCCGTCCGCGGGGACCGGCGGTGCGGTTTCGACGGGAGCGACGGGAGTGGCGGGAGTGACGTGCTGCTGGGGCACGCCCGAGGTCTCGGCCTCGACCTCGGCACGCCGTTCGTCGAGGCGCGCCTCCATCCGGCTCAGCCGGTTTCCCAGCCGGCCGAGCCAGCCTGCTCTCTTCGCCATGTCTTTCCTTCCCCCGCCCGATCCACTCGGTCACACCTCGCACGACCGTACACGCGAGGAGCCCCGCACCATATGACGGTGCGGGGCTCCCCGGGGTTGAGCGGCCGGCGCGGGGCCGGACCTGCGCCTAGTACCAGTGGTTGGCCTGCCAGAAGCTCCAGGCGCCGCAGGGGCTGCCGTAGCGCTCGTTCATGTAGGTCAGGCCCCACTTGATCTGCGTGGCCGGGTTGGTGCGCCAGTCGGCTCCGGCCGAGGACATCTTGGACCCCGGGAGCGCCTGGACGAGGCCGTACGCGCCCGAAGACGCGTTCACCGCCTTGTAGTTCCAGGTGGACTCGTGGTTCACGATGTTGGAGAAGCACTGGAACTGCCCGGCCGGGATCATCTGCTGGGCCATGGCCTTGACCTGGGCGACCGTGTAGGAGCTCTGGACCGCGAAGTCGCGGGCGGCGGAGCGGCTCGCGACCTGCTCCTTCTCGTCCCGCTCCTTCTTCTCCTGCGCGGCCTTCTCGTCCGCGGCCTTCTGCGCCTCGGCCTTCTTGGCCTTGGCGTCCTCGGCGGCCTGGATGCGGGCGGCCTCCTCCGCCGAGCGCTTGGCGTCGGCGTCGGCGGCGTGGGCGATGGCGTCGGCCTGCTGCGTCAGGGACGCGCTCTGGACAACGGCCTGGTCGCCGACCGGGATGTCAGTGAGGAGAGTCGCGCCGGACGCGGTCGTCTCGAGGTCGTTCGAGGCGGGGTCGCCGGTGGCGACGCCCACGACTGCTCCGACGGTGGTGACCGCAGTGGCCGAAGCCACGGCGAATCCCCGGACCGAGATCCGGCTCACACGGTGTCCTTCCAGCAGCGTCCGCAGTGACCGCGCGGGCGCAAGAGTGCCCCTCGACACTGGCCTCCGTGGTGATGCGGTCACTGGAGGCGCGGGCCCGTGGGCAACTCCTCTGCGAGGAGCGCCGCGTGAAGCTCGGGCGGCATACGGCGAACGGTTCTGGAGTTATCGGTGGTGCGCGTACCCACAGGGGATACAAGGGTGCCGTATGCGGGGCCTGACGGAAACCAGACTCTGCCGGACCCCGACACCGCAAGGCAATTCTCCGTTGCGTGGGAAAGGTCACACCTGGCATGGCGCGGTTGTTTCGGACAAAGGCCTGTGCAGCGCGACGCCGCCCGGCTAGGCTCCCGGGCCTTTGCCGGGCGGCGTCAACTCGCCTTCCCGCTATGGGGTCTTTGACCCTTTTCGCGCTTACAGGGATTCGAGCATCTCGGTGACCAGCGCGGCGATCGGCGAGCGCTCGGAACGCGTCAGCGTGACGTGCGCGAAGAGCGGATGCCCCTTCAGCTTCTCGACCACGGCGACGACTCCGTCGTACCGGCCGACCCGCAGGTTGTCCCGCTGAGCGACGTCGTGGGTCAGCACCACCCTCGAATTCGCGCCGATTCGGGACAGAACGGTCAGAAGGACATTTCGCTCCAGCGACTGCGCCTCGTCCACGATCACGAAGGCGTCGTGCAGCGAGCGGCCCCGGATGTGCGTGAGCGGCAGGACCTCCAGCATCCCGCGGTTCAGCACCTCCTCGATGACCTCGCGCCCGGCGACCGAGGAGAGGGTGTCGAAGACCGCCTGCGCCCAGGGGCTCATCTTCTCCCCCTGGTCACCCGGCAGGTAGCCGAGCTCCTGCCCGCCCACCGCGTACAGCGGCCGGAAGACCATCACCTTCTGATGCTGCCTCCGCTCCAGCACCGCCTCCAGTCCCGCGCACAGCGCCAGCGCCGACTTGCCGGTGCCGGCCCGGCCGCCCATCGAGATGATCCCGATGTCCGGATCGAGCAGCAGGTCCAGCGCGATGCGCTGCTCGGCGCTGCGGCCATGCAGCCCGAAGGCCTCGCGGTCGCCGCGTACGAGCTTCACGTTGCCGTTGGCCGTGACCCGGCCCAGCGCCTTGCCGCGCTCGGACTGGAGCACCAGTCCGGTGTGCACGGGCATCTCGGCCGCCTCCGGGACGTACAGCCGCTCCTCCGAGTAGAGGAGGTCCACCTGCTCCCCGGAGAGGGCGAGTTCGCTCATGCCGGTCCAGCCGGCGTCGGTGATCGCGAGCTCCGCCCGGTACTCCTCGGCGAGCAGCCCCACGGAGGAGGCCTTGATGCGCAGGGGGAGGTCCTTCGAGACCACCGTGACGTCGTAGCCCTCGGCCTGGAGATTGCGGGCGACGGCGAGGATCCGCGCGTCGTTGTCCCCCAATCGGCCCCGCTCGTTCAAGAACGTGGCGGGAAGGGCACCGGCGTCGGAGTGGTTGAGCTCGACACGCAGGGTGCCGCCCAGATCGCCCAGCGGGATGGGGGAGTCGAGGCGTCCGTAGCGAACCCGGAAGTCGTCGAGCAGGCGGAGGGCCTGACGGGCGAAGTAGCCGAGTTCGGGATGGTGCCTCTTTGCCTCCAGCTCGGTGATCACCACGATCGGGAGCACGACCTCGTGCTCGTCGAAGCGGGAGATCGCGTTGGGGTCTGCCAGCAGGACGCTGGTGTCGAGGACGTAGGTCCGCCTGTCGGGCAGGCGGCGCTTTGTGCTGGTCACCACGGAAGGACGTACCCCCTCGGAAGAGGTCGGGCCATGAAGACCGGACCGGTCATCGGCACCCATGCGGGGCCGACTTCCGGCCCTCCCACTCCGTCCGTGCGAACCGCACGTGCGTCCTGGTGCAAGGGGCCTCCCGGGCGGACGACCCCATGCCGTCCGCTGAGACTCGACACCCGTGGATCGGGCGTCGACCTGAAAGGGATATTCCCCGAACCGGCCAGGCCATGCCATGGCATATGACGGACGCTCGGTGAATCCCAGGTGAAGGCTTACGAGGGGGGACGCGAGGGGCGCGGGGGACGGCCGAGGGCCCGAGGGGGCGTCAGCTCACGGGGATCCGGGGGGAGATCCCTGTATTCCGGGGGCTCCGGAGGCTCCGGAGGCTCCGGAGGCTCCGAGACTCCAGGACTCCGGGGATCAGGTCCCGTACCGCCGGTGGCGCGCCGCGTAGTCGCGCAGCGCGCGCAGGAAGTCGACCTTCCGGAAGGCCGGCCAGAAGACCTCGCAGAAGTAGTACTCCGAGTGGGCGCTCTGCCACAGCATGAATCCGGACAGGCGCTGCTCGCCGCTGGTGCGGATCACGAGGTCCGGGTCGGGCTGGCCGCGCGTGTAGAGGTGCTCCGCGATGTGGTCGATGTCGAGGATCTCGGCGAGCTCCTCGAAGGAAGTGCCCTTCTCGGCGTGCTCCAGCAGCAGCGAGCGGACCGCGTCGGCGATCTCCTGGCGGCCGCCGTAGCCGACGGCGACGTTGACGAGTATCCCCTCGACGCCGTGCGTGGCCTGCTCGGCCTCCTTCAGCACCGCCTGGGTCCGCGGGGGCAGGATGTCGAGGTTGCCGACGTGGTGGACGCGCCACCGGCCGTCCGCGGCGAGGCCCCGCACGGTGTTCTCGATGATGTTGAGCAGCGGACGGAGTTCGACCTCCGGCCGGTCCAGGTTGTCCGTGGACAGCATCCACAGGGTGACGACCTCGACGTCCGTCTCGGTGCACCAGCCCAGCATCTCGGAGATCTTGTCGGCCCCCGCCTGGTGGCCCTGTTCCGTCGTACCACCGGACGCCTTCGCCCAGCGTCTGTTCCCGTCCAGGATGACACCGATGTGCTTGGGCGCCGCGTCATGGTCGAGGCGGCCTTCCACCCGGCGTGCATAGAGCCTGTACACCAGGTCGCGCAGCTTCACGATCTTCGAGCCCCTCCGTGCAATGCCCCCGTGCGGATTGCGGTCTCCCCCGAGAGGCGCCACATTACTGCGCGGTGGGATCGGGTACCCAACTCGGTGTGTCACGAGTCCGTGATAGGGAGGACAACGTGACTGATAACAATCCCTATCGGGCAGAGCCCTCGCGCTACGACTCCATGGAGTACCGGCGCTCCGGCCGCAGCGGCCTCAAGCTCCCCGCCATCTCCCTCGGCCTCTGGCACAACTTCGGCGACGACAAGTCGCTGGAGTCCCAGCGGGCGATCCTGCGCCGGGCCTTCGACCTCGGCGTGACCCACTTCGACCTGGCGAACAACTACGGTCCGCCCGCCGGCTCGGCCGAGCTCAACTTCGGCAAGATCTTCGCGCAGGACTTCGCGTCCTACCGCGAGGAGCTGGTGATCTCCACCAAGGCCGGCTACCAGATGCACGACGGCCCGTACGGCGAGTGGGGCAGCCGGAAGTACCTGCTCGGCTCGCTCGACGCCTCCCTGAAGCGGATGGGCGTGGACTACGTGGACATCTTCTACTCGCACCGCTTCGACCCGGACACCCCGCTGGAGGAGACCATGGGCGCGCTCGCGTCCGCGGTCCAGCAGGGCAAGGCGCTCTACGTCGGCGTCTCCTCGTACACCGCGCGGCAGACGGCCGAGGCGGCCGGGATCCTGCGCGAGATGGGCGTGCGCCCGCTGATCCACCAGCCCTCGTACTCCATGATCAACCGCTGGACGGAGGAGGACGCGCTGCTGGACACCCTGGAGGAGAACGGCATGGGCTGCATCTCCTTCGTGCCGCTCGCGCAGGGGCTGCTGACGGGCAAGTACCTCAAGGGCATCCCGGCGGACTCGCGGGCCGCCCAGGGCAAGTCCCTGAACCCGGACCTGCTGTCGGACGAGGTGCTGCGGCGCCTGGGCGGGCTGAACGACATCGCGGCGCGGCGCGGGCAGTCGCTGGCGCAGCTGGCGCTGAGCTGGGTGCTGCGGGACGAGCGGATGACCTCGGCGCTGATCGGCGCTTCGAGCGTGGCCCAGCTGGAGGAAAACGTCGCGGCCCTGGCCGGCGCGCCCCTCTCGGAGCGGGAACTGAAGGAGATCGACTCCTTCGCCGTCTCCACTCCCGGCACCAATATCTGGGCTCAGCGCGGCTGACCTGCGCTTTTGGCGTACCGGTCGGTCGGGGCGGGGGAAAGAAAAAACGGGCCGGTCCGTGGGGGGGATACGGACCGGCCCGAGGGGGGGGTTCCACCATAACCCTTCGTAAAGCGCACTGCGTGCATTGGCGCGAGATGATTACGCTCCGAATCCGCCCCACAGCACTCCGGTGAGGGTTCCGGCGGCCATGAAGGGCCCGAACGGGAATGCCGCCTTGAGGCCCGCGCGGCCCTTCAGCACTAGGCCGAGGCCGTAGAGGGCCCCGTAGACGAAGCCCAGGAACGCTCCGAGCGCCCATACCCCCCACCCGTACCACCCAAGAGCGACCCCCAGGGCGAGCGCCAGCTTGACGTCGCCGAAGCCGATGCCGGCCGGGTTGATCAGGAACAGCAGGAGGTACGAGGCCCCGAGCGCGGCCCCGCCGAGCAGCGCGAGCCGCCACGACCCGGCGGCGCGGGGCGCGAGGGCGGCCGCGCCGAGCAGCGCGGCGGTGGCGGCGGCCAGGGGCAGGGTGAGCAGGTCGGGCAGCCGGTGCACGGCCAGGTCCACGAGCGCGAGCAGGACGAGTACGGGCGCGAGCCCCACGAAGACCGCCACCTCGGGCCGCACCCCCACAGCCACCCCGACCGCACCGCACACCACGCCACTGACACCGCCCACCCGAAGGCGGGACACCCCGTACCGGTGCCCGCCCCGCACCCCACCGCCGGGCGCGGCCTGGGGGGCCTCGGGGGCCTGCGGGGCCCCAACACCTGGAGCGGCCTGGCGGGCCTGGCCGGCCTGGCGGGCCCCGACACCCGGCGCGGCCTGCGGGGCCTCCGGAGCCTGGGCGGCCTGCGGGGCCTCGGGGGCCCGGCAGACTCCGCCACCCGGCGCTGCCCGCGGGGCCTCGGGAGCCCGGGGGGTCTCGGGGGGCCGGCAGTGGGCGGGGCCGAGCCAGCCTGGGAGGGGGTGGCCCTCGGGGCAGCGGTCGCGCCACGGCTCCCCCGGGGCCACCGACAGGCGGTAGGCCGCCCGGGGCAGCGACAGCCCGGCGGCCACGCCGTACGCGGCGGCGAGAACGGTGATCACGACCACACTCATCCGCTGACGGTAGGCCCCGCCACCCCCGAGTGGCGTGGGCCCCCGGACCCATCCCCGCTCCGCCCCGCCCGGCCTAGGCTGGCGACGCCGGACCGGACCGGACCGGGGCCAAGGGAGGGCAGAGCAGCGTGCGGCAGCAGCACTGGCACGACGGGGCAGCCGTCCTCCGCGTCGGCGGCGGCCCGGCGATCCGCCCGGCGATCCCCCTGGAGATCGCCGCCTCCTACCGCGCCCGCACCCGCGGCCTCCTCGGCCGCGACGGCGTCGACGGGGCGCTGCTGCTCACCCCGGCCGCGAGTGTGCACACCTTCCGGATGCGGTTCGCCATCGACGTGGCGTACCTCGACCGGAACCTGCGCGTCATCGCCCTGACCACCATGGCCCCCGGCCGCCTCGGCCTGCCGCGCCCTCGTTCCCGCCACATCCTGGAGGCCGCCGCCGGCGCCATGGCCGGATGGGGCCTGCGCGTCGGTACCCCGCTGGCCGTCGAACCGCACTCGCGTCTCACCTCGCGCTAGGCGTGGTCCCCGCCCGGCGGTAGGTTGGGGCGGTTGAGCCGGGGTGTCAGGGGAGCGTCATGACGGAGAACGCGCGGGTCAAGGCGCTGGAGCAGATCATGCCGGCGACGCACGGCGCCGACGAGGACATCGACTGGCGGGCCGTGGAGGCGGCCTGGGGCACCCGGTTCCCGGCCGATTTCGTCGCGTTCATGGGCCGCTTCGGCGCCGGCTCCATCAACGGTGAGGCCAGCGTGCTGCTGCCGCTGCCCAAGCCCGGACTCCAGTGGGACCCGGCCGGGATGGCCGAGGAGACCGGCAACGCCCGGGCCGTCTGGGAGGCGGAGGGCGGCCGCGCCGCCTTCGACGTGGACCCGGAATCGATCATCGCCTGGGGCGTCACCGGCGGCTCCGACATCCTGTGCTGGCTCACCACCGACCCCGACCCGGACCAGTGGCCGGTATTGGTCTGTGGGCGGCACACCGCCGATTCCTTCGCCGTGTACCCGTACGGCATGGCCGAATTCCTCTACCGGCTGTGCGCCGACGAGTTCGACATGAGCCCCGTCAGCATCACCTTCTGGGACGGCGGCCACCTCAGCTTCGTGCACTGGCGCAAGGCCCAGCGCCGTTGGCAGGAGGGCCGCAACCCGGAGACGGGCGAGCCCGATCCCTACGCCGGAGACTTCTCCGACTAGCGATAGCGACGCCGGCCGGCGAAAACTACCGCCCTTCCCTCCTCCCGCACCACCCAACCCCGTTCCCTGGCCGGAAACGGGCGTTTCGGCATGTCTACGCGCGTTGGAATTGTGGATCACATATCGGAAAACACCAGCCGGAAAAGCCCTAGTTGGAGCATTGAACACAAGTACCGCCCCAATGGAATCAACCACCCTGCCCCCAGGAGAGAATTCCGGCCAACGGGCCACGGACGGACATCCCCAGCCCGGAGCAACTCGCAAGTAACAACGGGACTCAAAAGGAATTCAGGGGAACCCCACCGTGCGACGAAGAATTTTCAGCGCGACCGCGAGCACGCTCGCGCTCGGCATGCTGATACCGCTGACCGGCTGCGGAGGTTCCGGAGAGGACGCGGGTGACGGCAGTACGCTGCGCCTCGTCGCCGCGGAATACGGCGATGGTCCGGCCACCAGCTCCAAGGCTTTCTGGGACAAGGTTTCGGCCGATTTCACCACTGCCAACCCCGGCATCAAGGTCGAGGTCCAGCTCCTGCCGTGGGCCGACATCGACCGCGAGGTATCCCGTATGGTCAAGGCCGGCAAGGCGCCGGACATGGCACTGATGGGCTCCTACTCGGACTTCGCGGCGCAGGGCAAGCTCTATTCCGCGGAGGAACTCCTGTCGGTCACCGCCGAGGCGAACTTCCTTCAGCCGCTCGCCGAGGCCGGCTCCGTCGGCAACACCCTCTACGGCCTGCCCTTCGTGGCGAGCAGCCGTCTCCTCTTCTACAACGAGGCGCTGTTCGCCAAGGCCGGGGTCAGCGCCCCCAAGACCTGGTCCGACCTGAAGTCCGCCGCCAAGGCGCTGAAGGACAAGGGCGTGAAGTTCCCGTACGCCCTGCCGCTGGGCCCCGAGGAGGCGCACGCCGAGGCGATGATCTGGGAGCTGAGCAACGGCGGCGGCTACGCCGACAGCAGCGGCAACTACAGCCTGGCCTCCGACCAGAACATCGAGACCTTCCGCTGGATCAAGGACAACCTGGTCTCCCCGGGCCTGACCGGCCCGACCCCGCCCTCGCAGCTCAACCGGGCCGACGCCTTCGCCGCGTTCCTGCGCGGCGAGGTCGGCATGCTCAACGGCTACCCGTCGCTCGCCCACGAGGCGCGCGCCAAGGGCATCGGCGTCGGCACGGTGGCCATGCCGGTCTCGGACACGCTCGGCTCCGGTGAGAACCCGCCGGTCGTGGGGGTGGCCGACTGGATGATGGCGTTCAAGCAGAACGGCAAGCGGGCCGAGATCGGCACGTTCATGGACTTCGTCTACCAGGACAAGAACCTGTCGGACTTCGCGGGCCGCTACCACCTGCTGCCTTCGACGGTCTCCGCCGCCCGCACGCCGGCCGGCGGCGGCGGCCTCGACAAGAACGACGAGTTCTTCCTGACCGCCCTGCGCGGCGCTCAGCTCTACCCGGTGAACGACCCGTCCTGGGTGACGGTCAGCGACACCATCAAGCGCAACATCGGGCGCGCCGTCGAACCGGCCGGCGACCCGAAGACCGTCCTCGAAGACATCGCCGGCAAGGCGAACGAGGCGTCCAAAAAGCACTGAACGGACCCCCGACACGGGACCTTTGACCCTGCCGCATCCCACCCCGTGCGGCATCATGGCTGCTACGGCTCTTGATCCAAGGCCGCGGCCCAGCCGCCCGCCGAGCACTCACGAGGTGCGCGGGGCGGCCGGCCCCCACTCCCGACCGCCGACCGACCGCCGACCGCGCGCTACCGCGGATCGTTGCCGGACGTCTTGTACTGGACCCCGCGCAAGAAGCGGGGAGCTGACACAGTCTCGGCGCCTCAGGAACATAACCTGATCACCACCCGTTTTCCGAGCAGATACGACCGAACGATCTGATCAACGGGGGATGTCCATGAGCGTGAGCGTGGATGTGAGCGTCAACGGCACGGTGGCGACGGGCTGGGAGTCCGTACGGGAGGAGTTCGCGGCCTTCGTCGCGGCCGAAGCCCACTCGCCCGAGGCCCAGTTGGTGGTGCACCACCACGGCCGCCCCGTGGTGGACCTGTGGGCCGGCGAGGACACCGACGGGGACACCCTGAGCGGCGTCTACTCGATCACCAAGGGCGCGGCCCACCTGGTCGTGGCGCTGCTCGTGCAGGACGGCGTACTGGAGCTGGACCGTCCGGTGTCGGCGTACTGGCCCGAGTTCACGGGGTACGGCAAGGAGCGGCTGACGGTACGACAGCTCGTGTCGCACCAGGCGGGCCTCATCAACAGGCCCGAGGGATTCACCCTCGACGAGCTGGCCGACGACGCGGTGGTCGCGGCGAAGCTGGCCGCCGCGAAGCCGTACTGGGAGCCCGGGACGGCGTACGGCTACCACGCGTTCGTGATCGCCGCGCTGACCGGCGAGGTGGTGCGCCGCGTGACCGGCGGCCGCTCGATCCAGGACGTCTACGAGGAGCGGATCCGCGCGCCGTACGGTCTGGACCTATACCTTGGCCTGCCCGCCGAGCGGGAGGGCCGCTGGAAGCCGATCCTGGAGGCGCTGCCCACGCCGGAGCAGCTGGCCGCGATGGCGGCCGGGCCGGCGCCGTCGCCGCTGATGACCGTCGCGTTCAACTGGCACACCGACCCGCCGATGGACCTGATCGCCTTCGCCAACCACCCCGAGGTGAAGGCGCTCGGCCCGGCTTCGGCGGGCGGGGTCGGCTCGGCGCGCGGTGTCGCGGGCATGTACGCGGCGATGATCAGCGAGGTGGACGGCCGGGCTCCGCTGCTGAAGCCGGACACGGCCGCCGAGTTCGCGAAGCCGCACACCCCGGGCGAGGACCTGGTCGCGCCGGGTCCGGACCACTTCGCGCTCGGCTTCGAGCGGCTGCCCGACGTGGGGCCGCGGGCGCTCGGCCACAGCGGTGCGGCGGGAGGCCAGGGATTCGCCGATCCGGCGACGGGTGTGGCGTACGGGTACACGCGCCGCCGGTTCGGCTTCCCGGGCGGGCCGGCCCCGGAGAACGAGCGCCTGACGGCGGCGGTGCTGAAGGCGGCGCGGGCCGCCGGATAACCGCGCGGCGGGTCAGGCCTGGCCGGTCTCGAAGCGGCTGATGTGCCCGTCGTCGGAGACCGTGAAGCGCCAGGTGGTGCGCATCTCGCCCCACGTGTCGTTGCGGTAGTTGACCACGAGGGCGTGGCCGCCGTCGGACTCGGACTCGACCAGCATCCGGCCGCCGGAGGAGAAGATCTCCTTGTCGGCCCATTGAGCGACGTCACGGTCCGAGCCGTCGTCGGACATCGTCGCGTCGGGGGTGAGGACCGCCTCGAAGGCGTCCTGGTCACCCGCGTTGACGGCGGTGACGAAGGCGCGGACGGCGGGGTCGGACAGATGGCTCGGGGCGATCACGAGGGCCTCCTGGTCGGGTGTGCGGATGGGCTGCCCGACCAGGGAACACCTCGGGCGGGGCCGGGGCGCTGACCCTCACCCGTTCGCCGCCGGACGGCGTGTCAGGACGGCGTGTCAGGACGGCCCGGATGCGGGGGTGTCGGGCTCCGTGCGCACCGGGAAGCCGGTCGGGCGGCCCTGGTCCCCCAGCCAGGCCAGCACCTGGTCGAGGGCCTCGACGGTCTGCGCGCGGTTGCCGCCGCCGTCGTGGAAGAGGACCGTCGGGCCGTTGCCCATCTCGCGCTTCACCGCGTTGACGATCGCGGCCACGCCGGGCTTCTCGAAGTCCTTGGTGTCCACGTTCCAGCCGAGCGGGCGCATGCCGTTCGCGGCGGCGATGCGCCGGCTGTCGGGGGTGAACGCGCCGCCGGGGGCCCGGTAGTACTCGACCTTCGCGCCGCTGCCGGCGGCTTCCTCGATCAGCTTCTTCGCCTCCAGGATCTGGCGCTCCTGGTAGTCGACGGGCTTCTTGTCCATGGACGTGTCGTGGTCCATGGAGTGGTCGCAGAGCCGGTGGCCGCCCGCGACGACCTTCTTGACCAGGTCCGGGTGCGCCTTGGCCGCCGGGCCGACCATGCAGAAGGTGGCCTTCACGTCGTACTTCTTCAGTACGTCCAGGATCTGGGGGGTCCACCGGGGGTCGGGGCCGTCGTCGATGGTGATGTTGACGGCGTTCGCGCCGCTCTCGGAGGCGTGGGCGATGCCCTCGGGTATGCGGGGACGGGGACCGCCGCTCGCGGGGTCGCCGCCCGGCTTGCCGTCCGGCTTGCCGTCCGTGCCCTTCTTGCCGTCGTTGTCGCGCTGCGCGTCCGTCTGCCGTGAGGCGTTGTCCCGCAGGCTGTGTTGCCCCGGCTCGACCAGGGCCACCACTCCCCACACCGTCGCCGCCACGGCCGCGGCCGATGCCGCGACGGCTATCCGTGCCCGTGTCCCCTGACTGTGCATGCGCGCCATGAACCCCATGAACCCGTCCCCCTACCCGTCCGGCGTTGCGAGCCCTCCGTGGGTCATGACGTCGGTCAACGCAGCGGGGTTCCCGCCAAATCCCCCTAAAGGCGGAAGGCCCGGCCGCCGGTGGATCCGTTGATCCACCGGCGGCCGGGCCGTCCCGTCGTGCGTGTAGCGATACGTCGATCAGTGCGCGAGGGACTCCTGCGCGCGGCCCGACGCTCCGTCACCGGGGCCCGCACCCGCACCTGCACCCGCACCGGCATCCGCATCCGCTTCCGCGCCGGCCGGGGCCTTGGCCGGGCCCGCGCCCTTCAGCGGGACCTCCTTGACGAACCAGGCCGCGACGAAGCCCAGGACGGCGATGGCCGCGCCCAGCAGGAACGCCGAGTGCGTACCGGCGGCGACGGCGTACTGGTACGCCTCGCGCACCGCCTCCGGCAGCTTGGCCAGGCTCGCGGCGTCCAACTGCGCGGAGCCGGCGGCGCTCGCGGCCTCGGGGCCGAGGCGGTCGGCCATGGTGTTCGTGACCTGGGTGGTGAACAGGGAGCCCATCAGGGCCACACCGAAGGAGCCGCCGAGCGTGCGGAAGAGGGTCGCCGAGGAGGAGGCGACGCCCATGTCCTTCATGTCCACGCTGTTCTGTGCGACCAGCATGGTGATCTGCATGAGGAAACCGAGTCCCGCACCCAGCACGGCCATGTACAGGCCGGAGACCAGGCGGCTCGTCCCGACGTCCATCGTCGCCAGCAGGAACAGGCCGACGATCATGAGCGCGCCGCCGATGATCGGGAAGATCTTGTACTTGCCGCTGCTGGTGGTGATGCGGCCCGCGATGAGCGAGACGACCATCATCGAGAGCAGCATGGGCAGGAGCAGCAGGCCCGAGTTGGTGGCGGAGGCGCCCTGCACCGACTGCTGGAAGAGCGGCAGGTAGAGCACGCCGCCGAACATCGCGAAGCCGACGAGGAAGCCGATCACGCTCATGAGGGTGAAATTGCGGCTGCGGAAGATGTGCAGCGGCATCACCGGCTCGGCGGCCCTGGTCTCGGCGTAGAGGAACGCGGCGGTCGACAGCGCGCCGACCACGATCAGGCCGAGGATCTCGACGGACCCCCACGCGTACTCGGTGCCACCCCAGGTCGTCACGAGGACGGTGGAGGTGATGGCGATGGTCAGCAGGGCGGCGCCCAGGTAGTCGATCTTCCCCTGCGCTGCCCTCTTCTTGGGCAGGTGCAGCACGGCGGTGACCATGGCCAGCGCGACCGCGCCGAGGGGGAGGTTGATGTAGAAGGACCAGCGCCAGCCCATGTGGTCGGTGATGGTTCCGCCGACCAGCGGGCCGCCGATCATGGCGAGGGCCATCACGCCGGCCATCATGCCCTGGTACTTGCCGCGCTCGCGGGGCGGGATCAGGTCGCCGATGATCGCCATGACGCCGACCATCAGACCGCCGGCGCCCAGGCCCTGGATGGCGCGGAAGCCGATGAGCTGGCCCATGTCCTGGGCCATGCCGCTGAGGACCGAGCCGACGAGGAAGATCACGATCGAGGTGAGGAAGGCGCCCTTGCGCCCGTACATGTCGCCGAGCTTGCCCCAGATGGGGGTGGAGGCGGCGGTGGCCAGCGTGTACGCGGTGACCACCCAGGAGAGGTGCTCCAGGCCGCCGAGCTCACCGACGATGGTGGGCATCGCCGTACCGATGATCATGTTGTCGAGCATGGCCAGCAACATCGCGATCATGAGCGCCATCAGCACGACCCGGACGCTGCGCGGCTTCACCCCCGTCGCCCCCTCGGAGGGGTCGGCCTTTTCGACTGTCTCGCTCATGTCCACTCCCCTGGCACTGCCACGCCGGCCCACGCCCATCGGCACTTCTCGTCACTTGCTGCCGGCCGGGCACTTACTTGCCGACCGGCTAGTTCACTACACTGGGGAAGGTAGACCCGCTACTAGCCGGGCGTCAAGTAAGTTTTGGGGAGAGCCATGTCCGCGAGCAACAGTCCTCAGCAGCGCCGGGGCAACACCCGCCAGCGCATCCAGGACGTCGCACTGGAGCTCTTCGCCGAGCAGGGGTACGAGAAGACCTCGCTGCGCGAGATCGCGGAGCGGCTGGAGGTCACGAAGGCGGCGCTGTACTACCACTTCAAGACCAAGGAAGACATCATCATCAGCGTCTTCGAGGACCTGACGCGGCCGATCGACGAGCTGATCGAATGGGCGGAGGCTCAGCCGCGCACCCTGGAGATGAAGCGCGAGGTGCTGCGCCGCTACAGCGAGGCGATGGCGGCGGGCGCGCCGCTGTACCGCTTCATGCAGGAGAACCAGGCGACGATGCGGGAGCTGACCATCGGCGAGACCGTCAAGCGGCGGCTGTTCACCCTGGTCGAGCTGCTGCGCACCACGGACGGGCCCCTGGAGGACCAAGTGCGCTGCGTGAGCGCCCTGTTCACGCTGCACGCCGGGATGATGTTCCTCCAGCACGTGGAGGGCGACCCGGAGGAGACCCGCCTGGCGGCCCTCCAGGTCGCGACGGACCTGATCACCCAGGCGCACCACGCGGCGTAGCCGGGGTGGTGGGCCTGGGTGACGGCGTGGGTCAAGTGACGGGCGGGGGTCAGCGGCGGCCGATGACCCCCGCGAAGGCGGCCAGGGAGATGGTGCCGGTCTTCTTGGCGGCGCTTCCGACGGCGCCCCAGCTGCCGATGGACTGGCCGTAGTTGGCGGTCAGGGCGGTTCCGGTGGCGGCGTTCTTCGGGTCGGACATGTCCGTGCCGGCCGCCATCTCCACGACCAGCGGGACCTGGGTGGAGAGGTTGACGGAGCCCTGGAGGACCTTTCCGGCGATCTTCCCGGAGGCGGTGGAGGTCCCGACCACCTTCGCGCCCGTGGTGCCGATGTAGTTGAAGACGGTCGAGGCCTCGGACGCGGCGCTCCCGCCGGTGGTGGCCAGGAACGTGCGGCCCGCGGTCTTGGAGACCACGCTGGCCTTGGACACCGCGCCGCTCGCCACGCCGATCGTCTTCATGGCGACCTGCCCGGCCTTGAGGCTCTTGGCGACCGCGCCGATCCCGGGCAGGGCCGCGAGGGCGTCGGCGCCGAGGCCGACGAACGTCATCGCGTCCCAGTCACCCTTGATCGACGCGTCCACGGTGTGCGCGCCGAGCGCGGCGACGGCGGTCACGACGGCGATGGGCCCCGCGATCGGCGTGAGGACGGGGACGAGGGCCAGGACGCCGGCGACGGCGGAGACGATGCCGAGGATGTCGCCGAAGAGTCCCCAGAAACCGCCGCCCTGTTCGGCGGCCGCGGCCTCGGCCGCCTTGCGCGCGGCCTCGGCCTTGAGCCACTCGAACTCCTGGCCCCGGGTCTGGATGATCCGGGTGAACTCCCGGTCGGTGAGCAGGCACTGGAGCTGGAACTCGGCCTGGAGGGCGATCGCGGTGTCGACTAGATCGTAGAGGTGGCCGTCGGGGATGCGGTCGCGCGCGTAGCCGTTGTCCTTCAGCCGCCAGTAGTTGCCGGTGAAGCTCATGCCGCCCATGGCGAGCGAGTAGTTGGGGCCGGTGTTGCGGGCGATCTCCGGGTGCATGAAGGACATCACGCCCTGCACCGAATCCCGCAGCGCGTACCTGTCGCCCTCGTCGGGCCACCACGGTGACTCCTCGGAGGGCTTCCACTCCTCCATCTGCGTGTACTGCTTCTCCAGGTCCGACCGGAGGGACTCGGTGAAAGCCTCGGCCTGGGCGGCGGCTTCCGGGTTCGACTCCAGGTACGCGCCGTACTCCTCGTCGAGGCGCCGCAGCGCGGAGAGGATCTGGCCCCTCTGGAAGACGAACATCCGCAGGAGCTGGTCGATCTTGTAGCGTTCGGCACTGGTCAGGGCGTTCGCGTCCCAGCCCCAGATCCTCATCGCCATCGACTCGTCGCCGGTGTACATGTTCAGTTCGGAGTGGACCGCGCCGACGAACTTGTCGCTCCCCGGGTCGAAGCCGAGGCTGTAGAGGGGTGAGCTGATCTGGTACGAGATGTGCATGGCGGGGAGATCCCTTCTCAGGCAGCGGCTTCGGCGAAGGCGATGGTCTTGCAGACCTGGCCGATGATCTCGACGCAGTCGTCCCACTCGGCGATGTTCTCGGTGGCGATGGCGAAGTCCGCCATCGCGAGGCGGCCCGGGATGGGCACGAACACGTGGAGCTGGCGCACGGTGGTGGCGCCTCCCCCTTCGCCGAGGAGGTTCACCGGGCGCTCGACCTTCCGCTCCTCGGTGATCAGCACGGCGGGGCCGGCCTCCAGACGGACGACACCGACCTCTGCGTCCGGGTAGATCGCCCCCATGGTGCGGGCCAGGCGGTGCACGGTGAGCTCGTTCGACAGCTCGGCGGGGCGGGCGGTCACCGTCAGGGTCACCGAGGAGAGCTTCTTCTCCGGCTCCTCCGGCGAAGGCCCGGACAGCAGGGTGCCCGCGTAGACGGCTCCTGCCGCGCTGAGCATCTCGTACATCGACTGCTGGGACAGGACCGCGTGCGCGATCTCCTCGTCCGACGGCTTCGGATCGACCATGTTCAACCGCTCGATCAGCCGGTTGGTGTTCACCTCGGCGGAGACGGCGAAGTCGATGTCCTGGAAATGCTCCGGCACTCCGAAGCTGAGCGGCAGATCGATGGTGACATCGGGCACGGAGGCGCTCCTTGAGGGATGGAGGAGGGGCAGGAAGCACGGACGGCGCCGTCACGGGATCGACCGTGATCGGCCCGGCGGCGCCATCCTCGACAGGAGCCGGAATACCGACAAGGCGACACATCCGGCCATCCGCGCGAGACGGCCCGTTCCGCCCCCCAGGGGCTCCGGAAGATCCGGATCTCATCCGGAATGCGGAGGCCCCGGGCGGAAGTGAATGTCCTGATACTCCGTCACCCACACGAGGGGCGCCCCCCGCCGCCGGTCAGGCGGGAAGGTAGTCGGCGGCCCCGTGCCGGGGCAGGCTGGCCCAGGTGCGCGTGCCGCCTCCGGGCTCGCGGGACTCGCCGAACCCCCACGCCCCGCCGCACTCGCGCACCACCACCGCCATCAGCCGCAGCGCCGCCCGCCGCCGGGCCTCGCAGTGCGCGGCCAGCCGGGGGTGGGGGTGGGACGCGTGGCCGTCGTAGACGCTGAGGCGGAGCGAATCGTCCCGGTACCGGACGGACAGGTACAGGCTCCGCCCGGGGTCCAGGCGCCAGGCCGCGGCGACGAGTTCCCCGGTGACCTGCACGGCTGCGGGGGCCAGCGGGTCGAGCCGGTAGGCGTGCAGGACGGACCGTACGGCGCCCCGCGCGATCTGGGCGCTGTACGGGGCCCCGGGCACGGTGAGGCTGCACGTGAGCGTGTCGAGCGAGGGCGGCTCGCTCCCCGTGGGCGCGGGCGGGGTGACGGGGCAGGACATGAAGGGGCTGGGCATCGCGGACTCCCTGAGGTCGGTGGTGGCAGCGGTGAGTTCGACGCGCACGGGTGGCTGACGCGGAGATGGGAGCGTGGCTCGTCGCCGAGGCCGAGGCATGCTGCGGCGATGCACTTCAACTCCCCTGCGTGAGCGGTGCATTACCTAATGTAGCGCCGGTGGGCAGATTTTGGCCCGGGTAGCGGGAGAACTCTGCCGCCCGTGGCCGGAGGGGGCGCGTACGCGCGAGACTGCACACCATGACCGCTAGGACAGCTCCCACAGAGCGTCAGAAGAGGCTGGGACACGAGCTGCGCAGGATGCGCACATCGGCAGGCATCTCGGCCGAGTTCGCGGCCGGCCTCCTGGGTGTGGACCGAGGCGCCGTATCCGCCATGGAGTCCGGCACACGCGCCATCACGGCCGAACGGCTACGGACGCTGGCATGCAACTGCGAGGTGACCGATGAGCAGTACATCGCCGGGCTGACGGAGATGGCCCAGCCCGTCGGGCGCAGGTGGTGGGATCGCTACCGCGGCCAACTGCCCCAGGGATTCCTGGACATCGCCGAACTGGAGACACACAGCACCCGCATGCGGGGTGCCTACTCCGTTCACATGCCCGGGCTTCTCCAGACCTCCGACCACGCCCTCGCGGTGTTCCGGATGGTCATCCCCGCTCTGCCGGAACATGAGGTCGCGTTGCGGCTGGCACTGCGCGTCGAGCGCCAGCAAGTGCTGGACGGGGAGAACGGGCGCGACTTCGTCGCCATCGTGCACGAGGCCGCCCTGCGCATGCAGTTCGGCGGTCGCACCGTACTGCGCGCGCAGCTGAACCACTTGCTCAATCGGTCCGAGCAGGACAATGTGACGGTACTCGTCCTCCCGTTCGATGCGGGCGGCTTCCCGGGCGCAGGCCAGACCGTGCTCTACGCCGAGGGGCCGACAACCCAGCTCGACACCGTGCAGGTGGACAACTCGCACGGACCTGACTTCCTGCACACCGAAAGACAACTCGCCAAGTACCGGGCCCATTTCGACCTGATGGAGAAAATGGCGCTGTCCCCTCGGGACTCTCGGGACTTCATCCACACCGTCGCAAACCAGCTGTGAAAGGGGAGACCATGACCTCCGTAACGTGGGAAGAGCCGTTCTGCGGTGAAGGAAACTCCTGCTACCGGATCGGGGTGGACGGGGACGGCAACAGCTACATCGCCGTCGCGGGCGCGGAGGCCTCGTACCTCACCGACTCCACGGACGCCCTGCGCCAGCTGATCCGGGACATCAAGGCCGGCAAGGCCGATCACCTCCTGACGGACTGACCGGCGGCGGGCGGTTCCGAGGCCGCGAAGGCCTCGAACGCCATGCGGTCGGTCCGTGCGGGGTCGCCGTTCAGGCGGTGGAGCAGGAGCCAGCGGCCGTCGTCGTGCGCCACCGCGACGGCAGACGCGGCGCGCGTGGCGCCGTTGTGCCACAGCGAGGCGTTACCCCGTTGCCACGTGGGTGCCGGCGGGCCGAGCCTGCGCTCGACGAGCAGGCCGACCAGGATGGCGGCCATGGTCCTGGGGGTGGACCACAGGCCGCCGGAAGGCAGCATCGGCCCGGTCAGGGTCCAGATCGCACGGGGACGGCCGAACAGGGTGCGCGCCACCAGGCGCCGGTCGGCCGGGGGGACCGCCGTGGCCGCGCCCGGTGGCAGGCCCAGGGGTTCCAGCACGTATGCGTCGACCAGTTGCTGGTACGTACATCCCGACACCGCGGTCAGCGCCCGTCCGAGCACCGCGTACCCGAGGTTGGAGTACTCCGTCGCCCCGGGACGCGCCGTCACCACCCGCTCCAGGTCACGCAGCAGCACGCCGAGCGCGGCCTCGGTGAAGTCGAGGTACGGGTCGTCGGCGGGGCCGGTGTCGCCAGGTGGCAGGCGCGGCAGGCCCGATGTGTGCTCGGCGAGGTGGCGCAGGGTGATCCCGGTACCGGGGGGCACCTCGGCGAGGCAGTCCTCAAGGGGGGTGTCGAGGCCGGTCACCCCCCTTCCGGCGAGCCCCATCAGGATGGTTCCGGTCATCACCTTGCTCAGGGATCCGAGTTCCACGAACCGGTCCGCGTCATGCCCGCGGGTGACCCGGTCCGTGATCCCCTCTCCGCCCAGCAGGCAAGTGGCTGTCAGCACGTGAACTCGCTCCCGTCAGACCGTCCGCCGGTCGAGTGTCCCCGAGAGGAAGGCCAGGTCGCAAGCAACCACCGTCAGCGCGAAGCCCGCCAGGCCCTCCGGGTGGGCGGGGTGGCGGCACAGCGGCGGGTCGGTACCCCCGTCCAGGCCAACGCCGGAGGATCGGCCGGGGTGGCCTCCATCAGCCGCTTGGCCAACTGCTGCAGCAGCCCGCCGTCGCCCGTCAGCTGATGGCCGCCTGGGCTCGTCCACCTCGTCGATGAGCTGGCCGTTCACAGCCTTCCCCATCTGGGATTCAGCCGTCTCGGCGGTCTCGGCGGTTGTATTTTCACTTGGAAATTCCGGGGTGAGTGACGGTGCCAATTCTGGCCTGCTCGGCCCAAAGGCGTAGGGGGCTGGCTTGAATTACTCATATAGCTAGTTACTTGAGGTGCATCTGAGATTCCTGTGTGATCTGGGGCACAGCTTGGCTAAATCGGTTGATCACAAAGCGGCGAACCGAACAAACTCAAGAAGTCGGCGAGCCCGCACATCTCCCCGCTTGCTCAATGCGGAGGCGGGCGCATTCGCAACAACTGATTTGGGAGCGATCGTGAAGAACGCACAATTTTGGACGTGGCGGCGGGAAATCGCTGTGACTCTCATCGCGACAGGCTCTGCGGTCGCGTTGGTGGCAACCGCAGGTGCCGGGGTGTCCCACGCAAGCGAGGGCCCGGTAAGCATTCCCGCAAGTTCGCTCTCCGCAGATGGCAAGTTTTTCACACCTGGCCCGAACACCGTGGTCAAGCGGAACGCCGGGGCGACTGAAACCCGCAGCGAGTTAGCGCAGAACGTCGCCCCAGTGTCTCCGGCACCTGCGGGGACGACGGATTACTACGCGATTAAAAACGCACACTGGATAAGCCAGTCGTGTGGCACTAACGTGATCCAGCAGACGAGCGGGCAGGGCAAGACCACCCTCGTCCTGTCGGTTGAAAAGAGCGTCGCTGCGACCGTCACCAAGGAGGTGAACGTCGACCTGAAGTACATCTCCGCCGGCATGGGATGGAGCGTCACTAATACCTACAGCGTCAAGAACGAGACGCGCTACGAGGTTCCCAGTGGCAAGTTTGGGACCGTCCAAGCCTTCCCGCTGTACGATGTGTTCGTAGGTGACGCCTGGTCAGGAGCCGGCGGTCGGTTCCCCACAGGGAAGAAGGTGTACGCCTACAAGCCTGTAGGCGTCTGCTTTAATCAGTGGCTGCGATGATGATCCGCTGAGAATTCGAAAAGGATGAGGTGCGGCCGCGTGGCTTGGAAAATTCGACCCTTAGCCTTAGCGGCTGCCTTCATTTTTGCGCTTACTGGGTGCGAGGATAGCGTCACGCCGGATGTCAACCCCACCAAAAGTGCCATCAGATTCACCCCGCTAAACGAACTTGAATCGATTGGCGTATCCGACGATCCGCTGAACGATTTCGAAGAAGCCTCGGCCGGCTCCCTCAGGATCCTCGCCGAGCTAGATAGCAGCCAGCGGCGAATTATCGCGTACATAAACGGCGATTCCTGCGGCCTCTTGATCACCTCTAAGGCAGACCCCAAGGTGAACGATATTCATCTCGTGTCGCATTTCGCGAGGGGAGATGATGGTACCAATCCCTATCCCGCCGGTCCATATAACAGCGCTTCCGGTGCTGGAAGCTCTACAAAATGGGCATCCATGCATTGTGGCACGAATGCCATAGTGATCGAATACACGCCAGGCGAACCCGATGCCCCGATGAATGCGCGCGGCCATGCGTCAGTGATGCGAATACCGCACGGCCCATCGGCCACACGGATCGTTATTGGAGAACAAAAGACGCGAGAGCAGATCGCGGACCGAGCGAAAGCATCGGACAACGCAATTCCCTCGAGCTCTTCGCAATGAAATCGAATCGCCGACCATTTGTCACGATGTCGCGATAGCGTCTCCCGGCAACCCAGGGCTAAAGCCCAGCCCGAACTGAGGGCCCGCCTCGGTCGCGGAACGAGTGTCCCGCGGGCCTGCACGCTGGGCCCGGATCGGCGCCGCCCGTCATGGGCCGCGGTCCGCCCGGACTTGAACGGTGCCTACGACGCGGCGGACGCGATGAAGCCGGTGAGGTTTTCGGCGTAGCGGTCGGGGTGGGTGAGGTGTGGGACGTGTCCGGCCCCGTCCAGGGTGCGTACCCGCGCCTGGGGGAGGGCGGCGGAGAGCCTGTCGATGATGACGGGGAACCAGGGCGGGCTCTCGGTGCCTGTGGTCAGGAGCGCCGGGCCGGTGTAGTGGGACGACAGGCGGTCGAGGTCCACCGTGTTCCAGCCCGGGTCCGCCTGTTCGTCGGCGAAGGTGGGGGCGTTGGCGGCGAAGGTCTGGCGGATCGGCTCCGGCAGCGCGTCCCACGCGCCGGGGCCGAAGGCGACCTCCTCGACGAAGCGGCGCGCCCCGGCCCGCTCGTCGCCCGCGCGCAGGGAGGCGAGGACGCCCTCGATGCTGCCCTGGGTGGCCCGCATCAGCGGTCGCAATTCCGGGTCGTCGGCCACGATGCCCATGAGCGGCGGCTCGTGGGCGGTGAGGGTGCGCAGCAGCTCGGGGCGGCGAGCGGCGAGGCCGAGCGCGGTGGAGGCGCCGAAGGAGTTCCCGGCGACGTGGGCCGGCGCGCCGAGCATCTCGATGATCGCCGCGAGGTCGTCCTCGTCCTCGGTACGGCTGCCCTGGCCCGGCGGTCGCTCGCTCCGGCTGTGTCCGCGGCGGTCGTAGACGAGGACCTCGAACGAGCGGGCGAGGCGGGGCAGGACGCCCTGCCAGCCGAGGTGGTCGCTCCAGGAGCCGTGGACCAGGACCAGCGGGTCGCCCGCGCCGTGGACCTCGTAGAAGAGCTCGACGCCGTTCAAGCGGGCCCTTGGCATGCCTGGCCTCCGTCTGCTCACCGGTGTACCGACCGACCGTCCGTCCACCGGACACATACCGCGGGCCGGGGCGGGCCACCCGCCGGGCGCCGCCCCGTAGCCCGTCCAGGTCAGCCGAGCCGGCGGTCCGCGGCGGTGATCGGGACGTCGTTGATGCTGGCTTCGCGGCGGCGCATCAGGCCGTTGTCGGCGAACTCCCACTGCTCGTTGCCGTGGCTGCGCCACCACTGGCCGGAGGTGTCGTGCCACTCGTACTCGAAGCGGACGGAGATGCGGTTGCCGGTGTACGCCCAGAGCTCCTTGCGCAGCCGGTAGTCGAGCTCGCGCCGCCACTTTTCGGCGAGGAAGGCGCGGATCTCGGCGCGGCCGGTGAGGAAGCGGTCGCGGTTGCGCCAGACGGAGTCCTCCGTGTAAGCGAGGGCGACGCGCTCGGGGTCGCGGGTGTTCCAGGCGTCCTCGGCGGCCTGGACCTTGGCGCGGGCGGACTCCTCGGTGAAGGGCGGCAGGGGCGGGCGTACGGGGTCGGGCAGTCGCATGGCGGTCACCTCTCGGTCGCGAGAACGATCGTTCTCGAAGAGTATGAGAACGATCGTTCTCCACGCAAGGGGATGCTGGGCTACGCTGCCGTCATGGACGACGAAGAGGCCCGCACCCGGCTCCTGGACGCGGCGGAGACGCTGTTCTACGCCGAGGGCATCCAGGCCGTCGGGATGGACCGCATCCGCGCGGAGTCGGGGGTGCCGCTGAAGCGGCTGTACCGGCTCTTCCCGGCGAAGGAGGCGCTGGTCACGGCGTACCTGGAGCGGCGGGACGCGCGGTGGATGGCGAGCCTGCGGGGCGCGGTGGCCGGGGAGGCCGGGGTGTCCGGGGAGACCGATCCGGTGGGGGCCGTCTTCGACTGGCTGGAGCGGTGGTTCGCGGAGCCTGACTTCCGGGGGTGCGCGTTCCTGAACGCGTACGGGGAGCTGGGGGCCGGTGGGCCGGCCGGGGTGCTGGACGTCGTACGCCGGCACAAGGCGGAGCTGCGGGCGCTGCTGGCGGAGGTGGCCGGCCCGGGCCGACCGGAGCTGGCCGACCAGCTGCTGATCCTGGTCGAGGGCGCGACGGTGGTGGCCGCCCTCACCCCGGGCCCGACGGCCTCGGCCTCGGCCCCGGCCCGCCGGGCCCGGGAGGCGGCGTACGCGCTGCTGCGCTGACCCGGGGCCGGGCGGGACCGTCAGTTGCCGACGCTGCGGGGGAAGGTGATCTCCACGCGGCGGTTCTTCTTGCGGCCTTCGTCGGTGCTGTTGTCGGCGATCGGGTAGTCCTCGCTGTAACCGCGGACGTCGTAGGTGACGGAGGGGTTCGTCACGGTCTTGGCGAGCTCGGCCTGCACGGCGTCGGCGCGCTGCTTGGAGAGCTCCTTGCCGTGCTCGTAGCTGCCCTGGTCGTCGGTGAACCCGAAGACGCGGATGCGGGTGGCTTTCTGAGTGTTGATCTCCTGCCCGATGGCCTGTATCCGCGCGGCGGCCTGGGCGTTGAAGACGGCGCTGTTCTCGGGGAAGAGCACCTCGGACTGCAGCGCCATCATGACGGTCTGGTTGGTCTCCTGCCGCCGCTGCTCCCCGCCGAGGTCTTCGACGACCTCGGCGATGTCCAACACCTTGACGGGCGCGAGCGTTCCTCCCTGGGGGATCTTGAGCCCGGGGGCGTTGGAGTCGATCGCCACTGGCGGTGACGCGGATGGCTCGGTGCCGGGGGGGATTGAGGGCTTCACGTCATCGGCGTGGGCGCTGGTCGCGCCGACAAGGTGGGCACCAGCTATGACAAGCCCGGCGACCAGGGTCGCGGTGGAGATGCGGTGGCTTTTGGTCATGGCGTCACCCGGAGATCTTCAGAGTGGTCGAAGCGAATGTGGGGAAGTTGAACTCCACCTCGCTGGTGGTCGCGGGAGGTGCCGGGAACTGGGCGAAGAAGGGCACTGACTGACCTGCCTCGATGATGACAACGCCGGTGGTGCACAGGCACCTGCCATCCGTGTCCCGAAGAACGTAGTACCTCTTCTTGCCCACCTTGTCGACCAGCGTGACTCCCGCCATGGAAACGCCACTCGCCTTGAGTTCGTTGCCACGCCAAGCCGCTGTGTTGCCAAAGGGTTTGTCCCCGGTGTTCTTGATCTGACCGCTGACCGTGATGAAGCCTCCGGCATCCCGGGCAGCAGAGTTGATGTCCAGGACGATTCCCGCCTCCCCCTTGGCGGTCGCGATGATCTGCGGAGGTGCAGACGGCTGGCTGCTGCTCGCCTGAGGCTGCGATCCTGCGCTGGGCGTAGCGCTCTTCACCGGCGGAGCACTTGGGGAGGTCTTGGCTTGGCCGTCCTCGCCACATCCGGCCAAGGTGAGGAGCAACGCCGCCGAAATCGCAACGCCCGCCCCCCCACGCACTTTCACCCTATGCCGCATGCCCATCGAAGCCGCTTCCTTATCTCTCATCAATTTGTCAGCCGGCCAAGCGCACATCAAAGAGACTCCGCGCCAACGTTTTCCAGCGATCCGGTTTCAGAGGGTCGAACCTCACGGTTGTCCCGCCCCGACATTTGAAGACCACGGGGTCAGCCGAGGGGGAGGCTGTCGGCGAGGGTGCGACGGTCGGCGAAGGTGACGGCGCACCGGGAGGGTCTGCAGCGAAGCCCAGCTCGCACCGCGGCACGATCTCGGCCACCGCCTTGGCCTTGGCATGCGTCCCCTCGGTTCCCGGGACCACCGAGTCCCCCACCGTGCCGTCCGTGGTCACCTCGACGGTGAACCGCAGCATCGAGCGACTGCAGGTCCCCGCCGCATCGTTCCGCCGCGCGAAAGCCTCAGCAGCTCCACAGGCCCGTGACCAATCGAAGGACCGCCCCTCGACGACGCCCTCCCAGTCTTGAGGCTTGAGCATGGCGAGATCCAAGGCCGGGTCCAAGTTGTCCCTAGCTTCCCGCGCCGCCGCCAGGGCCGCCGCGTCCGCCGCCCCTTGGGCGTCGCTGCGTACCACGGCGGCCTGGCCGAACACGAAGAACACGAGGGCAGCGAAGAGCAGGGCAGCCACTACCACCACGTAGAGCGGAAAGGCCTGGCCCCTGTCATCCGGCCTCCCTGGAATCACGAACCGGCTGTGAGGCCCGCGATCGCCGTCGTGATGCGACCCACGATGGCGGTACCAATGCCGGTGCCGACCATGGCGCCGATGATCACCACGACCACCAGGATGATGCCCAGGTATTCGAAGGCCGTCTGGCCGCGGTCGTGGGCGGGGTTGGTCGGGTAGCGCTTTCGCATCCTCGCCAGGGTGTTCTGCAACATGGGGGTTTCCTCCCGGGCTGGTGCCGCTGTTGGTTTGCGGACCGTACGGGGTGTGACGGGGCGTTACCAAGGGTCCCGGGGCCCAATTGCGGACCCATTGTGTACTCCGTCTAGCCATGGCCGGTTACTCCTGGACGGGCGGTTCCCAGCCAGCGGGCTATCGCCTCGCTGCGGGTGGTGCTGTGGAGCTTCGCGAAGATGCGGTTGATGTGGTTCTTCACCGTCTTCTCGCTGATGAAGCAGGCGGCCGCGATCTGCTGGTTGCTCATCCCGGACGCGATCAGTTCCATGATCTCTACCTCCCGAGAACTCAGCCCGAAGACAACAGAGTTGTGCACCCGCTCAGAAGACTGTGCCACAGTTCGTTGCGGTTGCGAAGAGGTGCGGAGTTCCGCGAGGAGGGCGCTCGCCGCTGTCGTCGTGAAATGGGCCCGGCCCTCGCGGACGTCGCGGACCGCGCGGATCAGGTCGTCGGCCGTGAACTCACCGTGGACGAGGTACCCGCCGGCGCCCAGGAGCAGCGCTTCCCGGACGATCTCCGGCTCCTGGCTGTACGTCAGCATCAGGACGGGGGCCAAGCGCACGAGGTGCGGCAGGGCCGAGATGCCGTCGACGCCCGGCATGCGCACGTCCAGCAGGATCACGTCCGGGGTGTGGGTCCGGGTCAGGCTCAGGGCCTCGCGGCCGTCCGCCGCCTGGGCGGTGACCTCGATGTGCTCGGCCGTCGCCAGGAGGGCCGCGAGGCCGGCGCGGACGACCGGGTTGTCGTCGGCGATCAGGACCCGGATCGGCGTCATCACAGGGCTCCCGTCAGCGGGAGGTCCAGGCGGACCTGGGTACCGGGGGCGCCGCCCGGGCGGGGGCCGATGTGGAGGCGGGCGCCGATGGCGGCGGCGCGTTCGGTCATGCCGAGCAGGCCGAAGCGGCCCGCCCGCCGGAGGGCCGCGAGGTCGATGCCGCCCGGCAGGCCGCGGCCGTCGTCCCAGACGGTGAGGGTGAGGTGGGCCGCTTCCACGACCGCCTCGACGACCACCCGCGCCGCGTCCGCGTGCCGGCGGGCGTTCTCCAGCGCCTCGGAGGCCACCGCGACGACCTGCCGGGCCACCGCCGCCGGGACCTCCGGGAGCTCGGCGGCCAGCCGCAGTTCCGCGTCGGCGCCCAGCGCGTGGAGCTCCGCGGCCAGGGAGACCCCGGGGGCCGCCCGCAGGTCCGTCAGGAGGGCGCGGGACTCCCGTGCCGCCCGCCGGGCGGCGTCCGCGACGAGGGCCGCCCGCTCGTGCAGCGCGTCGGGGTCCCCGGTACGGGCCAGGGCGTCGGCGGCCAGGGCGAGGCCGTGCAGGGTCTTGGAGACCGAGTCGTGCATCTCGCGGGCCAGGCGGTCCCGTTCGGCGCGGACCGCCTCGGCGGCCGCCAGCCGGGCCCGCGTCTCCGTCAGGGCCTGACTCGCCGCGCCGAAGCGGAGGAGGAGGTCCCGCAGCGAGGCGCCCGCCGCCCCCGCCAGCAGGCACAGGGCGGGGAGGACGATTCCGCCCGCCCCGACACCCGCCCCGACGCCCGTCCCGACGCCCGCCACCAGGGCCGCCTGGAGCGCGGCGTAGACCGCGGAGCCGCGCCAGCCGTAGACCAGCCCGGCCAGCAGCGGCGTGCAGAGGGCGACCAGGCCGAGGGGTGAGTCCGCCGTCGCCGTGACGAGCAGGAGCCCGCTCAGCGCCATGTCCGGGGCCAGCAGCCAGCGGTGGCGCAGCAGTAAGGGCCCGAACCGCTCCCAGTCGCGGAACAGGACGTAGGACAGCATGAAGGTGAGCAGGATCGCGCCGGCCACGAGGTACGTCGGGCCGCCGCGTGCGGTGCGGCCCAGGACCAGCGGGGCCCCGAGGCCGATCATCACCATCCGGAAGGCGAAGACCCGCCGGCACAGGGCCTGAAGGGCCTTCGCCCGGAGATGGAGGAGATGGGGGAGATGGGGGAGGTGGACGAGGGGGAGCGAGGAATCCTCCGCCCGGTCGGCCGGCCCCGCCGAAACCGCCCCCGCCCCCGCGCGCCCCCGCCCGCCCGGCCACCGAGGCCACCGCGGCCACCGCGCCCGCCGCGGTGAGCCGGTGTCCAGGACCGCCACGCCGCTCACCCGCCCCCCAGCATCGCGCCGAAGTCCACGTTCGCCCCGTAGACGAAGCCGCACACGAGCAGGATCAGCGTGCCGGGCAGCATGAACATCGTCACCGCGAACGTCGCCTTCGGGACGGCCCGCGCCGCCCGCCGCCGCGCGTTCTGCGCGTCCGTACGCCGCATGTCCTCCGCGATGGCGATCAGCGTCTCGACGATCGGCGAGCCGAGCTCCTCGCCCTGCTGGAGGGCGGTCACGAACTGGGCCACCTGCTCGCTGTCGTTGCGCCGGCGCAGCTCGTCGAAGGCCTGGCGGCGGCTGACGCCCATGTCCATCTGCTGGAGGGTGATCCGGATCTCGTCCGACCACGGGCCGTCGTACTTGGCCGCCACCCGCTCCAGCGCCTGCCGGAAGCCGAGCCCGGCGCTGACGACGACGGCCAGGACGTCCAGGAAGTCCGGCAGGGTCCGCTCGATGTGGTCGCGGCGCATCCGGATCGCCGACCACAGGCCGGCCTCGATCCAGAACAGCCCGAACGCGACCATCAGCAGCGCCGGTACGAGCTGCCCGTTGAGCAGCATCGCAAGCGCGCCCAGGCCGCCGAGGAAGCCGTACACCGCCCGCCGGGCCGCGTAGCGGTCTATGGTCAGGCCCGCCGGATTGCCCGCCATGTCGATCTGGCGGCGCTTCCTCGCCACCCGCCCGGGGCCCATCAGGCGCAGCACCAGCGGCGCCCAGCGGATGCCCAGCCGGTCGACGGCCGAGCCGACCGCCGTCGTACGGGTGGCGCCGACCTCCAGGGCCAGCGCCAGATCGGTCGGCAGTTTCACCTCGGCCCGGTACATCCGTACGCCGTGGAAGACGCCGAAGACCGACGCACCCACGATCACGGCCAGCAGCAGTGCGATCACGACCGCCCCCTCACACGTCGATCTTCGACAAGCGGCGGATGAGGACGAAGCCCAGCGTGAACAGGCCGAGCGCGACCAGCACCGCCGTCTGGCCGATGAACGCGCCGGTCATCCGGTCCAGCGCGCCGGGCATCATCAGGTTCACCAGCAGCAGCGAGCCGAGTCCGATCGCCGGGACCAAGTACGCCGTCACCGTCACCTGGGACAGCTGGGTGCGGATCTCGCGCCGCGTCTCCTTGCGCTGCTCCAGCGTCACCGTCAGGTTGCGCAGGCTGCCGACGATCGCGCCGCCCGCCCGCGCGGACAGGACGAGGGTGGAGACCAGCACGACCAGTTCGCGCGACGGGAGCCGCTCGGCGATCTCGCCCAGCGATTCCTCGATGGAGTGGCCGACGGCGAGCCGGTCGGCGACCCGCGCGAGCTCCTCGCCCGCCGGGGCCTCCAGCTCCTCGGCCGCCATGGCGATGGCCGTACGCAGGGCCAGTCCGGCCTGGGTGGCGTTGGCCAGGATGCGGGCGAGCTCGGGCAGCTGGTTGATGAACCGCTCGGTGCGGCGGGACCGCTGCCAGTTGAGGAAGCCGTTGCCCGCCCACAGCCCGATCAGGCCGGCCACCGGCCCGAAGAACGGGGCCAGGAAACTCGCCGCGATCAGCCACGTCCCGGCCACGGACATCAGCACGTAGACGAAGAACTCCCCCGGGGTCAGGTCCAGGCCCGTCACGGCGAGCTTGACCTCGATCCGCTTGCCCAGCGCGGTCCTTCGCAGGCGGCGGTCCACGCCGGCGAAGCGGCGTCGGCGGCCGGTCGGTTCGGGTGCGCCGTCCGTGGCGAGACGTTCGATCAGGGCCGCGCGCTGGGCGCGGCCCGCGGCGTACGCGTGGACGCCGGCGACCACGAGCACACAGGCGAGCAGGGTAGCGCCGAGGGTGGCGAGGATGAAGGGGTTCAGGTTCACAGGGCGGTCCGGGTGATGCGGGTGGCGAGGGGGTCGCCGAGAGGGTCGGCGAGAGGGTCGGCGCGGTGGTCGGCCAGCGGGTCATTGCGGTGGTCGTCCGGCGGCGCGACCCCGAAGGCCTGCGGGATCGGCTGGTTGTTCATGTAGAGGCGCTCGGCGATGCGGCGCGGCAGCGGGTAGTACGCGAAGTAGCCGTGGACGCGCCCGTCCGGCCCCATGGGCTGGGCGGCGAAGCGGCAGACGGTGGTGATCCGGAAGGGCTCACGGCCGTGCGACTCCAGGATGGAGATCTCCGTGATGCGGCGCGAGCCGTCTCCGAAGCGGGTCAGCTGGACCACCACGTTCACGGCACTGTTGATCTGGTCCTGGAGGGCCTCGAACGGGACCTCCACCTCCGACATGGAGGCGAGGGTCTGCAGCCGCATCAGCGCGTCCTCGGCGCTGTTGGCGTGGACGGTGGCCAAGGAGCCGTCGTGGCCGGTGGACATCGCCTGGAGCATGTCGAGGGTCTCGCCGCCGCGGACCTCGCCGACGATGATGCGGTCGGGACGCATGCGCAGGGAGTTGCGGACCAGGTCGCGGATGGTGATCTGCCCCTTGCCCTCGACGTTCGCCGGGCGGGACTCCAGGCGGATGACATGGGCCTGCTGGAGCTGGAGCTCCGCCGAGTCCTCGATGGTGATGATGCGCTCGCCCTCCGGGATCAGGCCGGAGAGGGCGTTGAGGAGGGTGGTCTTGCCGGTGCCGGTGGCCCCGGAGACGATCAGGTTCATCTTCGCCTGGACCAGGCCGGAGAGCAGGAGCAGCATCTGCTCGTCCAGCGAGCCGAGGGCGATCATCTCGTGCAGGGTGAAGGCGCGCGGGAAACGGCGGATCGTGAGCGTGGCACCGGTCAGGGAGAGCGGCGGGATGATCACGTTGACGCGCTCGCCGCTCGGCAGGCGGGCGTCGACCATCGGATTCGCCTCGTCCACACGCCGGTTGACGGTGGAGACGATGCGCTCGATGGTCTGCATCAGCTGCTCGTGCGAGGCGAAGCGCAGCGGGAGCTGCTCGACGCGGCCGGCGCGCTCGACGAAGATCTGGTCGGGCCCGTTGACCATGATCTCGGAGATCGAGGTGTCTTCGAGGAGCGGTTCGAGCACGCCGAGGCCGAGTGCCTCGTCCACGACCCGGCGGATCAGCTGCGCCCGCTCGGCGGTGGAGAGTACGGGGCCCTCGCGGCTGATGATGTGGCCGAGGACGCGCTCCAGGCGCGCCCGGCGCTCGGCGGGGGCGAGCGCCGACATCTCGGCGAGGTCGATCTCCTCCAGCAGCTTGGCGCGGTACGAGGAGACCAGCCGGCCGTCCTCGCGGGGGCTGTGGCGGTCGTCGGGGGTGTTGACCCGGGAACGCAGGCTCATGGTCCGGTCACCTTCGGGTCGTCGTTGGGCATGACGGCCGTTGCCCTGGCCGGTTCGGGATTCAGTCCCGGGATGATCGAGTTGATCGTGATGGACACGCTCGCCGTGACGGCGTCGGCGTCCTTGCTCACGGAGACGTCGGCGGTGAGCCCGCCGCGCACCGCCGCCCGGCCGGCCGCGGCCCCGCCCGAGCCCTTGCGGGCCTCCACCCGCGCCGCCGTGCGCGCGGCCGTGTCCGCCTGCTCGTGTACGTACGCCACCCAGCCCAGCTGGATCCCGCAGAGCGCGACGAACAACAGGATCGGGATGAAGCCGATGTACTCCAGGGCGACTTGGCCCCGGTCGAGGTGCGCGCGCCGCCTCGTCTCGCTCCTCATCTCACTCCTCCCTCTCCATCGCGGCACCGGCGGTGCCTGCCAGCGAGCCGAAGTCGAGCCCGGGGAACAGCACGGGAATCCGCAGGGTGACGGTCGCCTTGTACACATCACCCGCGGGGCCGCAGTCCACGGACATGCCCCACGCGTCCCCGATGTGCCGGCCCGCGGCCGTACGGCACTCCCCGTCGCCCTTGACCGCCCCCGCCCGCGCCGCCTCGTCCGCCGCGTTGCCCGCCAGGGAGAAGGCGTACCCGATCAGTACGCACTCCCACACCGCCGCCACGAGCAGCAGGATCAGCGGCACCATGCCGACGAACTCGACGGCCACCTGGCCGAGGTCGCGGTCGTGGGCGCGGCCCCGGCGGCTGCATCTGCGACGCGCGGGCACCGGTCAGTCCTCCCGGCCGCGGCGCGACCAGCCGCCCACCGCGCCCCGGTCGCCGACCCGGTCCCGGCCGCGGTCGCCGCCCCGGTCGCCGCCGCCCCGCAGCCGCGCCACCGGACCGGAGGCCCGTACCGCCAGGGCCGCGCCCGGGGTGCCGGCGGCAGCGGCGGCGGCAGCGGCGGCGGCAGCGGCTTGCGGCTCCGCCGGGGCCGACAGCAGCCCGAGTTCGCCCGCCAGGGTCCACAGCGCCTGTTTCACGCTGGAGCGGTTGTCGAGGTCCTGCACCCGGCCCGCGTCCACCACCGCCTGGAGTTCCTTGAAGGCCGCCGGCACCGGGGTCCGCGTCGCCCGGGTCTTCGTGATCTTCTCGATCAGGGAGGGCTGGATCTCCGTGTGCTTGGTCCAGCGGTTGACCACCATCGCGGTGTCCTCGGCCTTGCGGACCTGGAGCCGTTCCCACATCCGGACCAGCCGCTTCGCCGCCCGGACCGCGACCACGTCCGGGGTGGTCACGAGCACCGCCACGTCGGCCATCTCCACCGCCGCCGCGTTGGCGCCCGTCACCTGGGTGCCGCAGTCGATGACGACGATCTCGTAGCGGCCGCGCAGGGCGCCGACGATGTGCCGGGTGGCCCGTTCGTCCACCTCCTCGCCGCGCTCGCCGTCCGCCGGGGCCAGCAGCAGCGCCAGCCCCGTCCGGTCGTCGTAGACCGCGTCCTGAAGCACCCGCGGCGAGATGTCCTGGATCCCGGCGAGATCGGCGATGGAGCGGCGGAACTGCACGTCGAGGTACGAGCCCACGTCGCCGGCCTGGAGGTCCATGTCCACCAGGGCCGTACGGCGGCCCGAGGCGACCGCGGCGAGGGCGAACTGCACGGCGGTGAAGGTGGTGCCGACGCCGCCCTTGGCCCCGGCGACCGTGACCACCCGGCCGCCCGGTCCGGCGGGCAGGTCGGGGCCCCGGCCCAGGTGGCGGCGTACGCCCACGGCCCACTGGGCGGCGGCCTGGACGCGGGCGGCGAGTTCCTCGTAGGCGAGCGGCAGCCCGACCAGACCCCGCGCGCCCGAGTCCATGGCGGCGGAGAACAGCGCCGGGCCCGCGTCGGAGGAGACCAGTACCACGCCCACCGCCGGGAAGCGGAGGGCGACTTCGCGGATGAGGTCCAGCGCGGGCACCGGGCCGATCCGCTCGTGGACCAGGACCACCTCGGGCAGTTCGTCGATCGACTCGGCGGCCAGCCGGGCCAGCGTGTCGAGCAGCGAGCCCGAGTCGGGGACGGGCCCGGCCGGCTCGGCGGCCGGCAGCTGGCTGAGGAGCGTGGAAATGACACGGGCGGCTTCCGGGTCGCCGACCGCGGGGAGGATTCGGGTGGTCATCGGACTTCTTTCGTGGAAACGCCCTGCTTCAGCTGGGTGGTAGTGGGTCCTTCGGGTCGGGTGGTGTAGGCGTATCCATCCGCTCGTTGGAGAAGGCGGAAGTGTTTGTGCCCGATGCCCTGGACAAGGCCGTGGGCGGTTTTGATGTCGAAGCTGCCGTTGGCGCGGACGGCGATACGGCCGGTGTGGGTGCCGGTCTTCTTGCCGGTGGGGACGACAGCGCGGGCGAAGTCGCCGGTCTGATAGCCGAAGAACGTCTTGTGCCTGGGCAGGCGCTGACGGGGGAAGCCGTACTTGTCGGGGCGGGTGCGGGTGTAGGTGCCGCGTCCGGTCGCGGTGACCGCGAGGACGTGGGCTGGGGAGCGGGTGACGGTGTCGAGATGGCCGACGCACAGGGCGTCGAGGGTGTGCGTCTTGGGCAAGCCGGTCCGCTGCCGGTTCCATTTGGTGCGGCCACCTGATGCGGTGCGCACGGTGTCGAACGAGGTGTCGAGGGCACGCCACAGTGCCCAGCGGGTGGCGTTGACGGCTGCCGCGTCGCGGAGCGGGGTCTTGGCTTGGGCGAGGATGCGAGCCAGCCGGCGCGGCGACTGCTTGAGGAAGTCCTCGACGGGCTGGTTGGACTTCTTCTCGTTGCAGGGGACGCAGGCGGTGCACAGGTTGGAGATGCGGTCGCTCCCGCCGCGTGAGCGGGGGTGGATGTGGTCGATGTTGAGGGGGACTCCGGTGGTCCCGCAGTAGGCGCAGGTCCGCTCCCATTTGGCGAGGAGGTACTCACGGACCTCTGTGCCGTGGAGGGTGCCGTGTTGGTACTCGGCGCCCTCCAGCGGTCCGCCGCTGGACATCGCGTGGGTGTCGAAGGCGACGCGTTCCACATGCACGGCGCGGACGGGTGCCCAGCGTGCGAGCCGTGTGGTCCACGACATGGTCGTCTCCACGCGGTGACGCAGCGACGGGGCGAGCCAGCCCTTGGGGCGAGTGCGGTTGGAGAATCGGGGTGCGCGGTAGCGCAGGTTGCGGCCGCGCCTACGGCGCCGGTAGCCAGCACGAGCCGTGAGCTTGTCCCGGATAGCGCCACCGCGGTGGGCGAGCTCGACCGCGTACAGGCCACGGCGCTCACCGTCCTTCGCGGTGAACACGGCGATGCCGGTGTGCTTCGATCCGGGGTCGATCCCGAGTTCCACACCTTCCACCTGCGATTCGGAGACCGTGCGGTCTTTGAGGCGGATCACGAACGGGGTGTGCCGGGCAATGGCCGCCCGGCCCTTCCTAAGGAGCTTGCGGGCCCTCGCGGGGCTGGTCGGTTGCAGCGGTGTGCCGTGCTTGTCCAGGACGAACACGACGGGATGGCCCTCACGGGCCTTCTCCCCAACCTCACGGTTGGGGGTGACGCGCCCGGCGCCAGGTGAAGCGCCGGGCATCTCCCCTCGCACATGTACCGCGCCGGGTGCCTCACGGCGTTCGAGCCCCGTTTCGTCCCCGATCCGGGGGGTGTCTGCTGACTCGAATTCGAGAGCGAGCTGCTGAGGAAGCACAGCTCGGTCGGTCTTCTGTCCTACGCGGTACGTAGCCAACTTCGTTCACCTCCAAATATGTCTTGTTGGCTGGTGCTGGTAACGGCGGCCCTCAGCCGGTGCGGCCGAAAGCCCTCTCCTTTAGGAGGGGGATCCCGTTACTACTTGTCCCCGTCGAGGGTGTACGTGCGGTCGCCCGCGCTGGGCGCGGAGTCGGTGCCGGGGGCTACCAGGGCCAGGCGGACGTGCTCCGCGAAGGACTCCGCGTAGGCGACGCGCTGGGTGTCCTTGGTGTTCAGGGCGAAGGTGATCGGGACCGCCTCGGCGGGGCCTCTCTTGTCGCTGTCCTTGTCGAGGGCCGTGAGCTTGCCGACGTTCAGGACCCGGGCGTTGGCCACGATGATCACCGAGCGCGAGGGGTCGGTGTCCTTGGCGCCCTTGAAGGTGGCGATGATGTTGACCTTGGCCCCGGAGTAGATCTTGCCGGCCACGCCCGTCGCCGCGTCGATCATGATGGCGATCTCCTGCTCCCCGGCCTGGAGCTGCGGCTTGTCCACGAACATGTCCGTCTGGAGCAGCGAGCCCTTCTTCAGCGTGGTGAGCGCGATCTTGTCCTTGAGCCGGCCGAGGTCGGTGACGGCCGTCTCGGACAGCCAGCGCTTGGGGATCGTGACCTCCTCGAACTGGCCTGCCGCCAGCGGACTGTACGGCGCGATGTCGCCCTTGGCCCGGTACGCGACGACCTCGGCCCCGACCTTGGAGTTGACGTCGCCGATCACCACGAGGACTCCGCCGAACGCCGCCAGGGCGCACAGAACCGACAGGAGCAGAAGGATGACGCCGCGGCGCTGGCGTGAGTTCATGAGCCGTACTACCTCGCCGTTCTTCGTTCGGTCTGGCCGGTCAGAGTCTTGATCTGGACGCGCTGGAAGGACTGGAAGGATTGGACGAAGCACTGGCTGCGGGCGGTGGTGCGGTGAGCGGCGCGGCGCAGAAGCCGCAGCGGTCGCCGATGAGCTCGAAGCCGCACCAGCGGCATTCCTCGCGGCGGACCGAGGCGACCAGCTGGTAGAGCACGGACGGGTCCGGGATGGCGGCGGCGAACTCCACGAGTTTCGGCGTGGCCCACCAGAGGGGCGAGGCGGCCGGGAGCGGGTTCTCCATCACGCCCTGGACCTGCCAGGCGGGGGCGAGTTCGGCGGCCACCCAGTCGGAGGCGAGCTGGCCGCGCGCGAAGGTGAGGTGGGTGGCGAACCCGGGCCCGGGAGGCAGTCCGCCGCCCGCTCCCGCGCGAGGCCCGCCGCCGTGCGCCCCTCCACCACGCGCCCCGCCGCCGCCGAGTTTGACGAGGTGCGGCGCCGGGTGGGCCAGTACGGCGAACTGCGCGCTCGGCGACCAGGACCGCGCGTGCGCCTTGAGGCTGACCGCGACCCGGTCGAGCTTGGCGACCGATCCCAGCAGGGCTCCCGCGTAGATGTAGTGGGACAGCAGCCGGGCCGCGGAGGCGAGCACTCCGGGGCTGAAGTCGCACACGCTGAGCTGGCGCAGCTGACGTACCAGCAGGGCGGTGGCCAGGGGCGGCAGATCGATGTCGAGAAGGGCGATCCGGTCGGTTTCCAGGATGGCCCGTACGGTGTGCAGCCGCTGGACGGTGGCGGGCGGCAGCCAGGGCGGTACGACGGCCACGAGATGGCCGTGGCGCTCCAGCAGGGTGCTCGTCTCGGCGAGCGCGCCCTCCAGGTCGAGCTGCCCCGGCGGGTGCAGTACGACGGCCGGCGGCGTGTGCCGGTCAGGGGCCGGCAGCACCAGATCGGCGCTGGTGACGGCAATGGCGGTCGGCACGCGAATCCCCCTGTTCACCCCGTACGCCACGAAGTTCACGCGACCCTCGCGCACGCGCACACCCCTGCGCGACCGCAAACGATCGGCGCCCTTCCCCCCTTGCCCCAGCACCATATCCGCGTCACCCCTGGCAGGGCAGGGCCTTGGGAATTCCCGTGCCACAAGCACATGTCACAGGAGGCCGAAAGCGCTGACAACCAGCCAACCAGGATCCGGAGGTCGATCAGTTCAAGCCACTTCGCAAAGAGTATTGACACGAGGATTGGTCTGGACCAACTTGTGTGCGGGGTCCCCGACTTACTCCCCCACGCGTTTCCCCGCTCCTTTCCCCGCTCGTTTCCCCACCCACATCCCCACCCACATCCTCACGCCCTTCTCCCCCCACGGAGCCCACGTGAACCGCATACGCTCCCTCGCCCTGCTGGGCGCGGCCTCCCTCGCGGCCGGCGGCCTCACCGCCCTCGCCACCGGTACCGCCCAGGCCGCCGACGTGAACGTCGCCCGCAACGGCGGCTTCGAGTCCGGCCTCGCCAACTGGTCCTGTTCGGGAGGCAGCGGCGCCGTCGTCTCCTCCCCCGTGTACGCGGGGGCCGGCGCCCTCAAGGCCACCCCGGCGGGCTCGGACAACGCCCGCTGCAGCCAGACCGTCACGGTCAAGCCGAACTCGACGTACACCCTGAGCACGCAGGTGCAGGGCTCCTACGTGTACCTGGGCGCGACCGGGACCGGCACGCAGGACGTCTCCACCTGGACCCCCGGCTCGGGCGGCGGCTGGCAGAAGCTCTCCACCACCTTCTCGACCGGCCCCAGCACCACCCAGGTCACCGTCTACACCCACGGCTGGTACGGCCAGCCGGCCTACGTCGCGGACGAGTTCAGCGTGTTCGGCCCGGACGGGGGCGGCGGCACCGACCCCGGCCCCTCGATCCCCGGAGCCCCGACCGGAACCGCTGTTTCCGGACAGAGTGCGAGCGGGCTCACCCTTTCGTGGAACGCGGTCAGCGGAGCCACCGGCTATTACGTGTATCAGGACGGCACCCGGGTCCAGACGGTCTCCGGGGCCTCCGCCCAGCTCACCGGGCTGGCGGCCTCGACCTCGTACTCCTTCCAGGTGAGCGCCTACAACGCGGCGGGCGAGGGCCCCAAGTCGGCGGCGGTCACGGGCACGACCACCGGCGGCGGCCCGAACCCCAACCCGTCCGTCCCCAAGCACGCCCTCACCGGCTACTGGCAGAACTTCAACAACGGCGCGACCGTCCAGAAGCTCTCCGACGTCTCGGCGCAGTACGACATCATCGCCGTCTCCTTCGCCGACGCCACGACCACGCCCGGGGCCATCACCTTCAACCTCGACTCGGCCGGCCTCGGCGGCTACACGGTCGCCCAGTTCAAGGCGGACATCGCCGCGAAGAAGGCGGCCGGCAAGTCCGTCATCCTCTCCATCGGCGGCGAGAAGGGCACCATCTCGGTGAACGACTCCGCCTCCGCGAACAACCTGGCGAACTCGGCGTACGCGCTGATGCAGGAGTACGGGTTCTCCGGCATCGACATCGACCTGGAGAACGGCCTGAACCCGACCTACATGACGCAGGCGCTGCGCTCGCTGTCCGCGAAGGCGGGTTCCTCGCTCGTCATCACGATGGCCCCGCAGACCATCGACATGCAGTCCACGCAGGGCGGCTACTTCAAGACGGCGCTGAACATCAAGGACATCCTCACCGTCGTCAACATGCAGTACTACAACAGCGGCTCGATGAACGGCTGCGACGGCAAGGTCTACTCCCAGGGCACGGTGGACTTCCTCACCGCGCTGGCCTGCATCCAGTTGGAGGGCGGCCTCGACCCCTCGCAGGTGGGCATCGGCGTGCCGGCCTCGCCGAGCGGTGCGGGCAGCGGGTACGTCTCCCCGACCGTCGTGAACAACGCGCTGGACTGCCTGGCGCGCGGCACGAACTGCGGCTCCTTCAAGCCGTCGAAGACCTACCCCGGGCTGCGCGGCGCGATGACCTGGTCGACCAACTGGGACGCCAAGGCGGGTAGCGCTTGGTCCAACGCGGTGGGTCCGAAGGTTCACGCCCTGCCGTAGGCGGTACGTGTGGGGGTGGCCGGATCGGGTCGGCGGGCACAGCGAGTCCTTGACCAGGACATGCCACGAGAGCACGCTGTCCGCACGTCCGCACGGCTCCCCCCACACTCCCCACCCAGGAGAACTGCATGCGGCTTCACACCCGCCGAAGGGCCGCCGTCACAGCGGCCCTGCTGGCGCTCGCACTCGGCGCACCCGCCTACGGAATGAGCGCCACGGCGTCGCCACCACCCACTCCGTCCACCGCCACCCAGGACGAGGCCATCGTCCAGTACCGGATCCACGGGCCGTCCACGGTCACCGACCGCACGGCCCTGCTCCGTACGGGTGTCTCGATCGACGAGGTCGAGGACCACACCGTCGTCGTCAGCGCCGACACCGCACAGGCCAAGAACCTGCGGGCGCTCGGCTACAAGCTCACCGCGCTGCCCGGCCCGCCGGACCGCTCCGAACCCGGTATCGCGACGAGCCCGATGGACTTCCCGTCCGCGGACTCGAAGTACCACAACTACGCCGAGGCGAACGCCGAGATCGACCAGCGCATCGCCCAGTACCCCGGGATCATGAGCAAGCGGGTCATCGGGAAGTCGTACCAGGGCCGCGATCTCGTCGCGATCAAGATCAGCGACAACGTCGCGACGGACGAGAACGAGCCCGAGGTGCTCTTCACGCACCACCAGCACGCGCGTGAGCACCTGACCGTGGAAATGGCCCTCTACCTGCTCAAGGAGTTCGGCTCCAAGTACGGGACCGAGAGCCGCGTCACCAACATGGTCAACGGCCGCGAGATCTGGATCATCCCGGACCTCAACCCGGACGGCGGCGAGTACGACATCGCGACGGGCTCGTACCGCTCGTGGCGCAAGAACCGGCAGCCGAACTCGGGTTCCTCGTACGTGGGTACGGACGAGAACCGGAACTGGAACTACAAGTGGGGCTGCTGCGGCGGCTCCAGCGGCAGCAGGAGCTCCGAGACCTACCGGGGCGCGGCCGCCGAGTCGGCGCCCGAGGTGAAGGTGGTCTCCGACTTCGTCCGTAGCCGGGTGGTCGGCGGCAAGCAGCAGATCAAGGCGGCCATCGACTTCCACACGTACAGCGAGCTGATCTTGTGGCCGTTCGGCTACACCTACAACGACACGGCGCCGGGCCTGACCGCGGACGACCTCGCGGCGTACAAGAAGATCGGGACCGGCATGGCGGCCAGCAACGGCTACACGCCGGAGCAGTCGAGCGAGCTGTACATCACGGACGGCACGATCGACGACTGGCTGTGGGGCGACCAGAAGATCTTCGCCTACACCTTCGAGATGTACCCGGCCTCGGGCGGGGGCGGCTTCTACCCGCCCGACGAGGTGATCGACCGCGAGACCGCGCGCAACAAGGACGCGGTGCTCCAGCTGCTGGAGAACGCGGACTGCGTGTACCGCTCGATCGGCAAGGAAGCGCAGTACTGCGCGTAGTGGTATCGAGTGCGTGTGAACCGGGGCGCCCCACCGCCAGGGGGGCGCCCCTCACCGTGGGCTATCCGAGGACGGCGAGCGCGTCGATCTCGATGAGCAGCCCGGCGGGCAGACCGACGTACACGGTCGTACGGGCGGCCGGGGCTTCCTTCAGGCCCTGCTCCTCGAAATAGGCGTTGTAGATGCCGTTCATCTCGGCGAAGTGCTCCGTGTCCGTCAGGTAGACGCGGATCATCATCACGTCGTCCCAGCCCGCCCCGCCGGCCTCCAGTACGGAGCGGACGTTGTCCAGCGTCTGGAGGGTCTGCGCGCGCAGCGTCGGCCCCGCCGGGGTGGGCGGCTGCCCGTCCACGTGCGGGAGGAAGCCGACCTGGCCCGCGACCTGGAGGATGTTCCCCTTGCGCAACCCGTGCGAGAACCGTGCGGGCGGGGCGGTGTGCGTGTCGGGGGTGATGGCGGTCTTCTCTGTCTTCTCGGTCACGACGGGTCGTCCCTCTGTACGGAGCCGGAGTACTCCCGGCTGATGGTTTCGGCGGTACGGCGCACCAGGGGCAGCAGTTCGAGCAGTTCCTCGGCGGTGACCACCACGGTGGGCGCGGAGATCGACAGGGCGGCGGCGACCCGCCCGTCGGGCCCGCGCACGGGGGCGCCGACGCAGTTGACGGCCTCTTCGTGGCCACCGAGGTCGGTGGCCCAGCCCTGTTCCCTTACGAGGGCCAGCTCGCGCAGGAAGTCCTGCGGACCGGGGGTCGAGCGGGCGGTGTAACGGGGGTAGGCGATCCGGCCGGCCAGCGCCTCGCGCTCGGTCTCGGGGAGGTCGGCGAGGAGCAGCTTGGCGACGGCGGCGACGGTGAGGGGGACGGGCTTGCCGATGCGGGAGTACATCCGGACGGGGTAGCGGCTGTCCACCTTGTCGATGTAGACGACCTCGTCGTCCTGGTGGAGGGCGAGGTGCACGGTGTGGCCGGTGGCCTTGTTCAGCTCGACGAGGTGCGGGTGGGCGACGGCGCGCACGTCGAGGGTTTCGAGCGCCTGCGCGGCGAGTGCGAAGAGCTGGGCGCCGAGGCGGTAGCGGCCGTCGGGCTGGCGGTAGACGAAGCCGCGCTCGTGGAGGGTGCGGAGGAGTCTGAGCGCGGTGCTCTTGTGGACGCCGAGCTCGTCGGCGACGGCCCCGAGACCGGCCGGGCCTTGCGCGAGCAGCGGCAGGATGCCGAGGGCTCGTTCCACGGACTGGCTCATCCCTCGTCCTCTCGTACCGTTCAGACGAACCCGGCTCCGCCGGGCCCCGGGCTCCGCCCGGACCCGCGCCTCAAACGCCGGCGGGGCTGAAAGATCCAGCCCCGCCGGCGTTTGAGGCGCGGGGTCTGGGGCGGAGCCCCAGCAGTGGCGCCCGCACCCGGCAGTCGGCGTTGACCCGTCGTCACCCGGGATGTTAGACAGCAGGCAGCGCCATACGCAACGACCGTTGCATGTCACGCAACACCCCGGGAGGCACCGCACATGCCCAGTGACCCCGTCAAGGAACTCGCCGACGAACCGGTCGACCACCGGTTCAAGGGCCTGCCCCCGGACGCGCACGCCGCCGGCCTCACCGTCGGCCAACTGGCCGCCCAGCGCCGGGACCTGTACGGCGGCGGGTTCACCACCCCGGTCCTCACCCTGGACGCCGACGCCCTCGCGCACAACATCGCCACGCTGGAGACGTACGCCACCCGCCACGGCCTCGCCTTCGCCCCGCACGGCAAGACCTGCATGGCCCCCCAGCTCTTCCGCCGCCAGCTGGACCACGGAGCGTGGGGCATCACCGCCGCCGTCCCCCATCAGGCCCGCGTGTACCGCGCCTTCGGCATCCAGCGGATCTTCCTCGCCAACGAGCTCGTCGATGCCGCCGCCCTGCGCTGGGTCGCCGCCGAGCTCGCCGCCGACCCCGGCTTCCGCTTCGTCTGCTACGTCGACTCCGTGCGCGGCGTCCAGCTCATGGACCGCGCCCTGCGGGACGAGTCGGCCGTCATCGACGTGGTCGTCGAACTCGGCGCGGGCGAGGGGGCCCGGACCGGCGCCCGGACCGACGAGGACGTCCGCGCCGTCGCCGACGCCGTCGCGCGGACCGCCACCCTCCGCCTCGTCGGCATCGCCGGCTACGAGGCCGAGGTGCCCGGCGCCGACCCGGACTCCGTCCACGCCTACCTGCGCCGGCTCACCGCCCTCGCCGTCGAGTTCGACAAGGCGGGCCGCTTCGCCGGCGACCTCGACGAGATCATCGTCAGCGCCGGCGGCTCGTCCTGGTTCGACGCCGTCGCCGACGTCTTCGCCGAGCTGCCCGAGCTGTCCCGGCCCACCCTGCGGCTGCTCCGCTCCGGTGCTTACGTCTCCCACGACCACGGCTGGTACACCAACCTGACCCCCTTCAACCGGGTCCCCGAAGAGGGCGGCCTGCGGCCCGCGTTCCGCCTCTGGACCCAGGTGGTCTCCCGCCCCTCCCCCACCCAGGCCTTCGTCAACGCCGGAAAGCGCGACATCGCCTACGACCTGGGCCTGCCGGAGGCCGAGCTGGTCCGCGACCCCCTCACCGGCGCCGAGCGGCCCGCCACCGGGGTCCGCGTCGTCAAACTGTCCGACCAGCACGCCTGGCTGGAGACCGACTCCGCCGAGGACGTGAACGTCGGCGACTGGGTGGCCCTCGGCATGTCCCACCCCTGCACCATCTTCGAGAAGTGGCCGCTGATCCCGGTCGTGGAGGCCGACGGCACGGTCAGCGACTACGTCCGCACCTTCTTCTGATCCGGCCGTGGACCTGCTCATCCGCGGGGCCCGCGTCGTGGACGGCACGGGCGGGCCCTCGTACACCGCCGACGTCGCCGTGCACGAGGGTCGGATCGCCGGCATCGGAAGGATCCCCTCCGGTGGCCGCGAGACCCTCGACGCGCACGGCCTCGTCCTGGCCCCCGGCTTCATCGACATGCACGCCCACAGCGACCTCGCCCTGCTCCGGGACCCGGACCACAGCGCGAAGGCCGCCCAGGGCGTGACCCTCGAAGTCCTCGGCCAGGACGGCCTGTCGTACGCGCCGGCCGACGACCGCACCCTCGGCGAGGTGCAGACCGTCATCGCGGGCTGGAACGGCTCGGGGGACGACGTCGACTTCGACTGGCGCACGGTCGGCGAGTACCTCGACCGGCTCGATCGCGCCCACGGCGGTCAGGGCTGTGCCGTGAACGCCGCGTACCTCGTCCCCCAGGGCACGGTCCGCGCGTACGCCCTCGGCTGGGACGACCGCCCGGCGAGCCCGGCCGAGCTGGACCGGATGCGTACGCTCGTCGCCGACGGCCTCGCGCAGGGCGCCGTCGGGATGTCCTCCGGCCTCACCTATACCCCAGGCATGTACGCGTCCGGCGCCGAACTGGCCGAGTTGTGCCGCGTGGTGGCGCGGTACGGCGGCTACTACTGCCCGCACCACCGCTCGTACGGCCGCGGCGCGCTGGCCGCGTACGCCGAGATGGTGGAGCTGACGCGGGAGGCCGGCTGCGCCCTGCACCTCGCGCACGCCACCATGAACTTCGCGGAGAACGAGGGCCGCGCCCCCGAGCTGCTGGCCCTGCTCGACGCGGCCCTCGCCGCCGGCGCCGACATCACCCTCGACAGCTATCCGTACACCCCCGGCTGCACCACCCTCGTCGCCCTCCTGCCGAGCTGGGCGAACGAGGGCGGCCCCGACGCGGTCCTCGCCCGCCTGCGCGACGACGCCGAGGCCGAGCGGATCCGGTACGCCCTGGAGGTCACCGGGGCCGACGGCTGCCACGGGGTGCCCGTCGACTGGTCGACGATCGAGATCTCGGGGACCACGGATCCCGCGTACGGGGCGCACGTCGGAACCCGCCTCGACGGCTGGGAGACCGCCCGGCGGCTCCTCCTCGGGGACCGCCTGGGGCCCACGATCCTCCAGCACGTCGGCCACGAGGAGAACGTCCGGGCGATCATGCGCCACCCGGTCCACACCGGCGGCTCGGACGGCATCCTGCGGGGCGCGAAGCCGCACCCGAGGGCGTACGGCACGTTCCCGCGCTACCTCGGCCGCTACGTCCGCGAACTCGGCGTGCTGTCCCTGGAGGAGTGCGTGGCCCACCTGTCCGGGCGGCCGGCGGCCCGGCTGCGCCTGCCCGACCGGGGTCTGGTCCGTGAGGGATACCGCGCCGACCTGGTGCTTTTCGATCCGGAGACGGTCGCGGCCGGTTCGACGTACGAGAATCCGCGCGCGGCGCCGACGGGCATCCCGCACGTCCTGATCGACGGCCGGTTCGTGATGCGGGACGGCCGCAGGACGGACGTCCTGGCCGGCCGGTCCGTCCGCCGCACGCCGTACGGGGGCCGGTGAGGCACGAGGAGGCCCCGGAAAGACACGGCGGAGCCCGGTCCGGGTGGGCCCGGGCCGGGCTGGGCTCGGCTAGCAGCAGATTCCGGTCGGCGCTAAGGAAGGAAGCGCTCGATGACCGCCGGGCCCTCCTTCTCGATCAGCTGGCGTGCCTTCTGGATCCGCTCCGGAGTCGGGTCCGCACCGGTCGCCATCACGAGGTCCTCGGGGTCGTACGGCCGTTCCCCGCCCGTGAAGAGCCGGTCCGACCGGGTGGGCTGCTGGTCCGATTCAGTGTCCATCGCGTACCTCCTCCAGTGCCGCCCCCTGGCCCCCATCCTCCGGCCCCGCCGCCATGAACGCACCTCGGCCGCCCGCGCGGGCCCGCGCGGCCGGATCACGCGACCTCGTAGACCGTCACGTCCACGTCCCGCGCGCACAGCGCGTCGGTGATCAGCGGCTCGATGCGGGACCACTTGCCGCCCGCGAGCCCGCAGCCGATGCGCGGCATGTGCACCGACGCGCCCAGCTCGACGGCGTGGTCGGCCAGGGCCGCCAGGCAGCGCTCCAGCGCCTCGTAGCGGATAGGCGGGCCGCTGCTGCCCGTGCGGGTCCCGCGCTGGCCGACCATGTTGGCCACCCACACGTCCGGCGCGACCTGGACCAGCTGGACCGCGCCCAGACCGAAATCGTTGCCGCTGCGCGCGCGATGCCAGGCCCGGTACCGCGCCTCGGGTCCGGGCCAGCGCTTCGAGACCGCCAGGACGAAGCCCTTGCCCCAGCCTCCGATGTCGTTGCAGACATGCGCGATGATCTTCGGCCCCTTGGCCTGGGGGCAGGTCGCGTCCCCCGAAATGATCTTGAGTGCCTTCACCGGGCCCATTCTCACCCCGCCCGGGCCCGTCGAACCCGCGGTTTTCCGGCGGGGCGGCGACCTCCGGCGCCGCGGTCACCGCCGCGCGAAGGCCCGCCGGTTACTCGCTCGGTGCGGCGGCGGTAGTCCGCCGGCTTCTATCCGTCCTGGCTCATGGGGGCAAGCGTCTCAAATCAGCTCAGTGATCCTGTGCCAGACAGAGCATCTGGTTCGGGGACGTGTTCCCACCGTGGAGGGGTGGCGTGGACGTGGAGGTGGAATCCCGCGCCCAGTGCTGCCCCTCGCGGCCGGTGTCGGCTGGTGGGTGTGCTGATCGTCGTCACGCCCTGGTGCCGGTGGGCTGCGCGGGGCAGCCGTGGCCGGTCCGTGTGAGCGTGTCCCTCCGGACGCTTGCCCGCCGGACCCGAGGGCCTGGTGGGGGAGGGTGTCCGGCGTCGCCTGGGCGTCGGACGTGTTGCCTGGTGCCGGGTGGGTCCGGTCTTGGACCGGTCCCGTCGGCTGGTCTTCGGCGTGGTCGGTGTGATGACCGCGCCCGCTTCGAGTCGGTCCACGACAGTGCGGATGGCCATCGCGCCGGTGGTGCGGTCGCAGGCAGTCTTTGCCTGGTGGACCAGGCCGCGGGCTGCGATGCGCTGCCAGGCGCCCTGGTCGCGGTCGCCCTGCCAGGAGCAGGTGGGGTTCGGGCAGCTGGCCCATTTCCAGCCGGGGACGGTGGGCCGGTCGGGGGCCTTGCGGTGCCGCAGTGGGGTGAGGCACCGGGGGCAGTGTCTGGAGGTGTTCCTGGCGGGGACGGTGACGACGGCGATGCCGGTCTCGGAGGCGAGGTGCCGCATGCGTTCCACGATCCGCCCGCGCACCTGCTGGGAGAGACGGGTGTTGAGGGTGCGGCCCATGCCACGGGCTTCCATCGAGCGGAGGTCTTCGACATAGATGACGCTCGCCCCGGCCGTGATGGCCTGATCCACCGCCCAGCGGGCGGCGGCCCACGCCAGTGCGTCGTTCAGGTTTGACCGGCGCGCGGAGACGTGCGCGATCTCGTCGCTCAGAATGGTGTGCTTGGCGGCCAGGGCATGCTGTTCGTCCCCGGCTGTCAGCCGCTGGTAGTGATCTGCCTTGGCGTGCAAGTACTCGCCTTGTCGGCGCAGGCGGTGCTGCTTGGCGAGGACGCCGGCCGTCCGGAACATGCCCCCGGCTCCGAAGGCGGTGATCCGCCCGTCGTCGTGGAGGCGAGCCGCGCCCGCGCTGAGCAGGGTGTTCAGGCCCCAGTCCACACCCAAAGCGACCGTATGCCCACTGCGGTCCGCCTTCGGCACGGCGTGGGTGTAGGCGACATCGGCCCGCACCCGGCCCCGGTGCGGGCGCAGGGTGGGCAGGTGCAGCACCGCGCCCGCCGGGACCGTCGGCGGCAGCCTGAGCGGGCAGGCCACCCACGACCAGTCCCGATAGGACTGCGGGTCCGGGCGGGTGGGCAACTGCAAGCGCAACAGCGCACGGCCCGACTCGGTCTCGTGACGTTCGATGGTCGCCTGCTGCCCGTCACACGCCGACAGCAACAGCAACCCCGCCGTCTTGGGCGCGCTCTCTACCTCGAACACATCGACAGGCATCCGCCCGTGCTTCTTCACGAAAGCGCTGATCTGCCGGGTGCGGGAGGTGATGACGCTGGACGGCAGATGCTCTCCGCCCGGCACCGCCGCACGCACCGCATCCCACTCCTCCGGCGTGCGCCTGGTCGGCTCAGCGGGCCACGCCTTGAGGACTCCGGCGGTCAGATCGGCCCGCCAGTGCGCCGAGCGCAGCAAACGCCCGGCCTGCTCCTGCGCCATCCGCACGATCCGGTCATTGACCCGAACACCCTCGGGCGGCGCGACACTCCAGCCCAGACGCCGCAAAGCCATCCACGCGTTCGACGGCAACTTCCGCCCGCCCACGTCCACCCCGGAAGCCAGCACATCCACATCGGCGGCGTTCCAGTGGACGGCCAGCAGCTCCGTGACCATCGCGGCCACCAGACCGGCCGCCCAGCCCACCGGCTCCGCCAGCACGGAGCCGGACACCAGCTCACCGCTCTCCTCATCCACACCCGACCGCAACAGACCACGGGCGCAAGCGGTCCGGGCGCTCTGACCCGCGGCGAGGGGCACCTTCCGACTCAACGCCCACCTCCCCCGCCACCGGTGCTGTCATCCGACCAACGACAGCACGCGCGAAAGGTCACCCATTCGACCCACGAACCCACATCCGGCACCCACACACGACGGACACCACCGCGAGAACGCAACACGATCACTACAGATCCCCAAGGAACAACGTGAGCCTCGCCGGGAGGCCGGCGGGCCGCATGAGTGCGCGTACTCACGCGTCCCGCTCGGACACTCCCTCACCCCAGGGCGCCCGTACTCAGCCCGCGCAAGGTCGCACAAGGTCACGCGCAAGGTCCCGCGCAAGGTGACGAGCGCAACACGGCGCCGCGTACGCGCCCCGCCCCGCTCCATTCCGCAGGCCGGAACGCGGGGCCGGCCGTCCTTTCCAAGGGTGGGCCGCGTCGCCGCCTCCGCATCGCGCGAAACGGGGCATACCGACCCGTTGCCTCCTCCCCGAATATCGCTGCGATCCCGCACCGGGGCCCGTAAGCTCCCGTCATGCAGGTGATCCAGTCAACGAAACTCGCCAATGTCTGCTACGAGATCCGCGGCCCCGTGCTCGAAGAGGCCATGCGGCTCGAAGCGGCAGGTCATCGCATCCTCAAGCTCAACACCGGCAACCCCGCGGCCTTCGGCTTCGAGTGCCCGCCGGAGATCCTTGAGGACATGCTCCGCAACCTGGGCAACGCCCACGGCTACGGGGACGCGAAGGGGCTGCTCTCCGCGCGCCGCGCGGTCATGCAGCACTACCAGACCAAGGGCATCGAACTGGGCGTCGAGGACATCTACCTCGGCAACGGCGCGTCCGAGCTGATCCAGATGTCGATGCAGGCGCTGCTCGACGACGGCGACGAGGTCCTCGTCCCCGCGCCGGACTACCCGCTGTGGACCGCCTCCGTATCGCTGGCCGGCGGCACCGCCGTGCACTACCGGTGCGACGAGCAGGCGGACTGGATGCCCGACCTCGCCGACATCGAGCGCAAGGTCACCGACCGCACCCGCGCGATCGTGATCATCAACCCGAACAACCCGACCGGCGCCGTCTACGACGACGAGATGCTGCGCGGGCTCACGGACATCGCCCGCCGCCACAACCTGGTCGTCTGCTCCGACGAGATCTACGACCGGATCCTCTTCGACGGCGCCACGCACACGAACACGGCCGCGATCGCCCCCGACCTGCTGACGCTCACGTTCAACGGGCTCTCCAAGAACTACCGCGTCGCCGGCTACCGGGCCGGCTGGATGGCGGTCTGCGGCCCCAAGAAGAACGCCTCGTCGTACATCGAGGGCCTGACGATCCTGGCCAACATGCGCCTGTGCGCGAACATGCCCTCGCAGCACGCCATCGCCACCGCCCTCGGCGGCCGGCAGTCCATCGAGGACCTGGTCCTGCCGGGCGGGCGGCTGCTGGAGCAGCGCGACACGGCGTACGACCTGCTGACCGGGATCCCCGGCATCACCTGCGTGAAGCCCAAGGGCGCGCTGTACCTGTTCCCGAGGCTGGACCCGTCCGTCTACAAGATCAAGGACGACCGGCAGATGGTCCTCGACCTGCTGCGGGAAGAGAAGATCATGGTCGTGCACGGCACGGGCTTCAACTGGCCCGAGCCCGACCACTTCCGGATCGTGACGCTGCCGAGCGCCAAGGACCTGGCCGACGCGGTGACCCGGATCGGGAACTTCCTCGACGGCTACGGCCAGATGTAGCCGGCCGGCCACACTCAGCCAGTCGCCGTCTCATATTCGGATGCGCCTCAACTTTAGAACCGATCCAATGTAGGATGGCCTCCTGACCACGCAGGAGGCCTCCTCATGTACGAGCCGATCCGCACCAAGTCGGTCGTCCACCGCATGGGTGACAGCCGCGCCGACTATCCCCACCGCAGCCGCGGCGAAGCCCTGGACATGCAGCTCGCCGGGCATTTGGCGGCCCTGCTCGCCGTCACCGACGAGCTCGGGCTCGTCGAGAGCGGCGACCGGATCGCCGCCCAGGTGGCGCGGCTGCGCGGGGCGCAGCCCGTCCGCGCGCCGCACGGCCCCGGCGGGGACATCGCCGCCCTGCACCAGCGGGCACACGACCACGCCGCCCGCGCGCTGCTCGTCGCCGCCTCCCGGGCCGACACCGCCGCCGCGATCCTCGCCGCCGAGCGGATGGACGCGCACGCCGCCGCGCTCCGCTCCGTCGGCCTGGCCGGCGCCCTCTGACGGCCCCGGTCCGGGGCCGCGGAGGCTCCGGACCGGGAGCCATGTCCCCTGCGGGGTCGCTTACCGGGGCCCGCGGGTGCGGGTCACTGCCGGGGCTCCGCCCCGTACCCCCGCGCCTCAAACGCCGGCGAGGCTGAATTAGTCGGCGAGGCTGTAATCGGCGATGCCGCACCAGGGGGTGGTGGCCGGGGGCCAGATGGGGCCGATGGCTTCGGCTTGTTCGGGGGTGGCGGGGGTGACGCCCGGGATCTTCACCAGGGACTGCGCCGACCGGGTTCCCGGCTGCGGGTCCTCGCTGTCGCGGAACTCCACCGTGACCACGTACGAGCCCTGGCCGCTCGCCTCGACTCCGGCCACCACCCGGCGGCTTGCCGGATCGATTCGGCATCCGGTGACCCGTACCGACTCCGCCACCGCGGGCGGTACCGCCGACGGCGGCGGGTCGCCGCTGGCCCATACGTACAGCCCCAGCGGGGCGAACACCAGCAGACCGGCCAGTACCACCAGCCCGACCAGCCAGCCCTGCCACTTCAACGCGCTCACGCCCATGGCGACGATCCTCCCGGCCTCCCGCCCCGCCCACCAGCACCCACGGACTCACACAGCATTTCGAAGTGGGACCGCCTGGACACCTGACGTTCATTCAAGTCATCGCGGAATGTGGGTTTCCGCGAGCACGCTGCACCCGTGAGACGCATCCTCGGAATCGCTCTGGCGGTCCTCCTGATCGGTGGCGTGATCGCCGTCGTCATCGGGGGCCAGGGACCAGAGGGCACGGCAACGAAGACCGTGCGTGGCGTCATCGGATCGGAGAAGTCGGAGTACTTCCGCGATCCTGACGTCGTCAAGGCCCTTGCGGACAAGGGCTACACCGTGAAGACGGAGACCTCGGGCTCCTGGGCGATGGACCAGCTCGCCCTCAAGGAGTTCGACTTCGCCTTCCCCAGCAGCAGTGAACCCGCCAAGGAGATCGAGGCGGCGGCCGGCGTCAAGGGCGCCCAGAACGCCAAGCCCTTCTTCTCGCCACTCGTCGTCATCGCCCGGCCGGGCGCGGCCAAGGTGCTGACCGACAACGGCCTCGCCAAGATGACCGGCAAGAACTCCGGCACGCTCCTGATGGGCCCCTACCTGAAGGCCGCCGGCGAGGACCGCACCTGGCAGCAGCTCCAGGGCAGCGCGCCCCATCCCGAACTGACCGGCACGGTGTTCATCAAGACCACCGACCCGGCGACCTCCAACTCCGGCGCGCTCTACCTCGCCGCGACCTCCAATGTCGCCAACCACCTCAACGTCGTCGCCGACGAAGCCGGGATCGAACGCACCGCCCCCCTGATGCACAAGCTGATCTCCGTACAGGGTGCCCTGGAGCCCAGCACCGACGACCCGTTCCGGGCCTTCATCAGCGGCAGCGGCGAACCGCTCATCCTGGCGTACGAATCGCAAGTGGCCTCGCTGCTGCTCCGGAGGCAGGACCCGGGCGAGATGGTCGTCCTCTACCCGGACACCACCGTGAACTCCCCGCACACCTTCGTGCCGATCAGCGACCGGGCCAGGGAACTCGGCAGCCTGCTCGCCACCGACCCGAAGCTGCGCGAGCTGGCCGTCCGCCACGGGTTCCGCCCGCAGGAGGGGGTCGCCGAGTTCACCGCCGCGACCGCGCCGCACGCCGCCTACCTCAACCCGGGACTGACCGGCATCCGCCAGGTCGGCGCTCCCACCGTCAAGATCCTGATGGCGCTGGCCGCGCGCGCCAAGGGCTAGGGGGACCACACGATGACAATGACGCCAACCGCCGACGGAAACGACGCCCCGCTCGTCCTCACCGCTCCCGAACCCGTCGCCCCCGTCAAGCGGGAGCAGGCATCCGGCCTGGTTCCGCTCCAGGACGGCGTGCGCGAGGAGATGGCCCGCCGGGCCGGGGAGTACGTCGGCTCGCTCGCCGGGATCGACACCCGCTCCCCCGAGTTCGCCACCCGCATCGGGGAGATCGCCGGACTCGGCGCCGCCGACATCCGGGGCGCCGCCCAGCAGTCCAACCGGATGCTGGAGCGGGCCGTACGGTCCCTCGGCTCGGACGGGGGCGGCGACGCGCAGGCCCGGGTCGCCGGGTCGCTCGTCGAGCTGCGCCGGACCGTCGAGGACCTCGACCCGCGGGACACGCCCGCGAAGGGGGCCCGCAAGCTGCTCGCGAAGCTGCCGGGCGGCAACAGGTTCCGTGACCACGTGGCCAAGTACGCCTCCTCGCAGGCCACCCTCAACCGGATCGTGGGCGCACTGCGCGGCGGCCAGGACGAGCTGCGCCGGGACAACGCCGCCCTGCACACCGAACGGGCCCGCCTGTGGGAGACGATGGGCAAGCTCCAGGAGTACGCCGTCCTCACCGAGGCGCTGGACACGGCCGTCGAGCAGCGGATCTCCGAGGCCGAGCTCTCCGACCCTCAGCGGGCGGACGCGATGCGGGCGGACGTGCTCTTCCCGGTCCGCCAGAAGCACCAGGACCTGCTGACCCAGCTGGCCGTGTGCGCGCAGGGCTACCTGGCGATGGACGTGGTCCGGCGCAACAACGACGAGCTGATCAAGGGCGTGGACCGGGCCGCCACCACGACGGTGTCCGCGCTGCGGATCGCCGTGATGCTGGCCTCGGCGCTGGACAGCCAGCGCAAGGTGATCGAGCAGGTCAACACGCTCCGCGACACCACGGAGGACCTGATCCGGGGCAACGCGGAGATGCTGTCCACGCAGAGCGGCGAGATTCAGCGGATCGCGGCCGATCCGGCGGTGGGTGCGGAGACCCTGCGGACCGCGTTCGCGCAGATCTACAAGACGCTCGACGCGATCGACACGTTCAAGGTGCAGGCCACCGAGAACATGGCCGCGACCGTGGAGTCCCTGACGGGGGAGCTTCAGACTGCGTCGGCGTATCTCGCGCGGACGCGGACCGCCTCCGCGTTGGAGGGTGGTGCGCTGTGAGCGGGCGTCCGCTGCGCGGGGCCCTTCCCCACCCCGCCCCTTCCCGACGTACCGAATATGCGGCTCCGCCGCGTGGGGGGCTCCGCCCCCAGACCCCCGCGCCTCAAACGCCGGCGAGGCTGAGTAGGCGGGGCTGGATTGTCGCCCTCGCCGTGCTCGTGGGCGCGAGCGGCTGCACCGCCGACTCGCCCGACGGTCCGAAGCCCACCGCCTACAAGGAAGGCACCCTGCGGGTGCTGGCCTCCAGTGAGCTGGCCGACATGCGGCCAGTGCTGGATCAGGCCAAGAAGGCCACCGGGGTCACGGTCGAGCTGACCTCGTCCGGGACCCTCGACGCGGTCGAGCAGATCGCCTCGGGGAAGGCCGACGGCAAGTACGACGCGATCTGGCTGTCCTCCAACGACTACCTGCGGCTGCGGCCCGAGGCCGCCGGGAAGCTCGCCAACGAGACGCCGGTGATGTCCTCGCCCGTCGCCCTCGGCGTGCGGCCGGAGGCGCTGTCCCGGCTGGGGTGGACGCCCGGGGAGGTGACCTGGTCGGCGGTGCACGAGGCGGTCGCCGGCGGGAAGCTGACGTACGGGATGACGGATCCGGTGCGCTCCAACTCCGGTTTCTCCGCGCTGGTCTCGGTGGCGTCGGGGCTGTCGGGCGCCCAAGCGGCGCTGACCGACGCCGACGTGCGGACGGCCCGGCCCAAGCTGAAGGAGTTCTTCGCCGGGCAGAAGCTGACCTCGGGCTCCTCCGGCTGGCTGGCGACCGCGTACGGCAAGCGCGGGGACGTGGACGCGCTGGTGAACTACGAGTCGGTGCTGCTGTCCATGAACCGGGACGCGAAGACGAACCTGACGGTGATCCGGCCGAAGGACGGGGTGGTCACGGCGCACTATCCGCTGACCCTGCTGACCTCGGCCCCCGCCGGGGCCCGCGAGTCGGGCCGGGCGCTGACGGACTACCTGCGCGGCGCGGAGGCCCAGAAGGCGATCACCGACCGGACGCTGCGCCGGCCGGTCGCGGCCGGGGTGACTCCCGCGGACGGGCTGGACGCCGAGAAGCGGCGCGAGCTGCCGTTCCCCGGCACCCGGTCGGTCGCGGACGGGCTGCTGTCCTCGTACGAGAACGAGCTGCGGCGTCCCTCGCGCACGGTCTACGTCCTGGACACCTCCGGCTCGATGGCGGAGGAGGACCGGATCGGGCGGCTGAAGTCGGCGCTCACGGAGCTGACGGGCACGGGCGGTTCGGGAACCGGGCAGCGGTTCCGCGACCGCGAGGAGGTCACGCTGCTGCCCTTCGGCGACAAGGTGAAGAAGGTGCTGACGCACGTCGTCGAGCCGGGCGATCCCGGGCCGGCGCTGGACGCGATCCGGGGTGATGTGAAGTCGCTGCGGCCGGAGGGCGGTACGGCGGTGTACGGCAGCCTGAAGGCGGCGTACGAGCACCTGGGGAAGGGCAGCGGGGACGCGTTCACCTCGATCGTGCTGATGACGGACGGGAAGAGCGACGACGAGGTGAAGGCCTTCGACTCCTTCTACGCCTCGCTGCCGGAGGGCCAGAAGCACACGCCGGTCTTCGCGGTGGTGTTCGGGGACTCGGACCGCAAGGAGCTCACGCACATCGCCGAACTGACCGGCGGGCACCTGTTCGACGCGACCGACGGGAACAGTTCCCTGGACGGAGCCTTCGAGGAGATCCGTGGCTACCAGTAGACCCCACAAGGTGCTCGGCTACCTGGAATCGAAGAAGAACCTGGCCGGCTGCGCCTGCGGCGTCGCCGGGCTGGGCCTGACCGTCACCGGCCTGGCGGGCACGTACTGGCCGGTGGTGGTGGCCGGCCTGTACGGCGCGGGCGCGCTGATCGCCCCGCCGGAGCGGGTTGCCCCTCCGGAGTTCGATGATCCGCAGGCCCGGCTGGGTCTGGTACGGGAGCAGTTCGGGCTGCTCCAGGAGTACCTGGCGGAGGTGGAGCTGCCGGCGGCGGCCGCCGGCCGGCTGGCGGAGCTGATGGAGCTGTACGGGGCGCTGCTGGAGCCGGGCTGGGTGGCGGAGGTCCTGGCCACCGAGCCGGAGGCGGTGCACGCGCTGTCGCGGACGATCCGGCTGGATGTCCCGGAGTGCGTGGACACGTACCACCGGACGCGCTGGTGGAACCGGCTCACGCCGGGCGGGGAGTCCCCGGAGCGCCACCTGGAGCGGCAGCTGGACCTGCTGTACGAGGAGGCGGAACGCCTGACGGCGGACCTCCGCGAAGCAGAGGCCCGCCGTCAGCAGACGCACACGACCTACCTGGAGGAGCGCGGACGCTCCTGACAGGTATCACTTTTGGCCGGTGCTGCGGTGGGAACCGCTTGGTCGGGGGCTCCCACGTTCATGCGCCCTTGGCCGGGCTCGGGCTCAGCCGAGCCGCTCGACCAGGGCGTGGTACTGGTCCCACAGCTCCTTCGGAGTGTGGTCGCCGTAGGTGTTCAGGTGCTCGGGGACCAGGGAGGCCTCGTCGCGCCAGACCTCCTTGTCGACGGTGAGGAGGAGCTCCAGGTCCTCGGCCGGGATGTCCAGGCCGTCGGTGTCCAGGGAGTCGACGGTCGGGAGGATGCCGATGGGGGTCTCGACGCCCTCGGCCTTGCCGTCGAGGCGGTCCACGATCCACTTCAGGACGCGGCTGTTCTCGCCGAAGCCCGGCCACACGAACTTGCCCGCGTCGTTCTTGCGGAACCAGTTCACGTAGTAGATCTTCGGGAGCTTGGCCTGGTCGGCACGGGCGCCGACCTTGATCCAGTGGGCCATGTAGTCGCCCATGTTGTAGCCGCAGAACGGCAGCATGGCGAACGGGTCGCGGCGCAGCTCGCCGACCTTGCCCTCGGCGGCGGCGGTCTTCTCGGAGGCGATGTTCGAGCCGATGAAGACGCCGTGGTTCCAGTCGAAGGACTCGGTGACCAGCGGGACCGCGGAGGCGCGGCGGCCGCCGAAGAGGATCGCGGAGATCGGGACGCCCTTGGGGTCCTCCCACTCGGGGGCGATCGTCGGGCACTGGGAGGCCGGGACGGCGAAGCGGGCGTTGGGGTGGGCCGCCGGGCTGTATCCATTTTCTGTCTGGGCCGACTCCGGAGTCCAGTCGTTGCCCTTCCAGTCGATGAGGTGCGCGGGCGCCTCTTCGGTCATGCCCTCCCACCAGACGTCGGAGCCGTCCGGGGTGAGCGCGACGTTGGTGAAGACGGTGTTCGCGTACATCGTCTTCATGGCGTTGGCGTTGGTGTGCTCGCCGGTGCCGGGCGCGACGCCGAAGAAGCCTGCCTCGGGGTTGATCGCGTACAGGCGACCGTCCGCGCCGAAGCGCATCCAGGCGATGTCGTCGCCGATGGTCTCGACCGTCCAGCCGGGGATCGTGGGCTCCAGCATGGCCAGGTTGGTCTTGCCGCAGGCGGAGGGGAACGCCGCCGCGACGTACTTCGCCTCACCCTGCGGCGGGGTGAGCTTGAGGATCAGCATGTGCTCCGCGAGCCAGCCCTCGTCGCGGGCCATGACGGACGCGATGCGCAGGGCGTAGCACTTCTTGCCGAGCAGGGCGTTGCCGCCGTAGCCGGACCCGTAGGACCAGATCTCGCGGGTCTCGGGGAAGTGCGAGATGTACTTGGTGGTGTTGCACGGCCACGGGACGTCGGCCTCGCCCTCGGCGAGCGGAGCGCCGAGGGTGTGGACGGCCTTGACGAAGAAGCCGTCGGTGCCGAGCTCGTCCAGGACGGCCTTGCCCATGCGGGTCATGGTGCGCATGGCGACCGCGACGTAGGCGGAGTCGGTGATCTCGACGCCGATCGCGGAGAGCTCGGAGCCGAGGGGGCCCATGCAGAACGGGACGACGTACATCGTCCGGCCCTTCATGGAGCCGCGGAAGATGCCTTCCTGCCCGGCGAAGATCTCCTTCATTTCGGAAGGAGCCTTCCAGTGGTTCGTGGGGCCCGCGTCCTCGGCCTTCTCGGAGCAGATGAAGGTCCGGTCCTCGACGCGCGCGACGTCGGAGGGGTCGGAGGCGGCGTAGTACGAGTTCGGGCGCTTCGTCTCGTCGAGCTTCTTGAACGTGCCCTTGGCGACGAGCTCCTCGCACAGGCGCTCGTACTCGCCCTCGGAACCGTCGCACCAGACGACGCGGTCCGGCTGGGTGAGGGCTGCGATCTCGTCCACCCAGGAGATCAGCTCCTGGTGGGACGGCGGGACGGAAGTGGTGGGAGCCGCGTTGTCGCGCGCCACGATTGCTCCTTGTCGAGGGGTGTGTTTGGTGTTTGCCCCGTGGGGGCTGCGACCCGGACGCTTCGCGCTCCGCTCATCCGGTGCCGACCGCACTCATCTGATCATCCGGTGCGTGTGCGCATATGTCCAGAGGGCCTCTCACGTGAGCATCGCCACTCCCGTCAATCTTCCGTAAAGAGGACTACCAGAAAGCTACGGACCCGTAGGTAGCATGACGTGCATGACTTCTGAAGCCGCCGCCACGGCCTTGCCGGAACCAGAACCGGATCCGGAACCGGAGGCCAAGCCCCTGATGCGCGGCTGGCTCCACACGGGGATGTTCCCCGCGGTGGTGGTCGCGGGCGTGGTGCTGATGGCCTTCACCGGCTCGACCCGGGCCCGGGTGGCGTGCGGGGTCTACATCCTCACGGCCTGCCTGCTCTTCGGCGTCAGCGCGGTGTACCACCGGGGCACATGGGGCCCGCGCGGCGAGGCGATCCTGCGGCGGCTCGACCACGCCAACATCTTTCTGATCATCGCGGGCACGTACACCCCGCTGACCGTCCTCCTGCTCCCGCCCTCCACCGGGCGGACGCTGCTGTGGGCGGTCTGGATCGCGGCGGCGGCCGGCATCGCCTTCCGCGTCTTCTGGGTCGGCGCCCCGCGCTGGCTCTACACCCCGTGCTACATAGCGATGGGCTGGGCCGCCGTCTTCTTCCTGCCCGACTTCATGCGGGCCGGCGGTATCGCGGTGCTGGTCCTGGTCATCGTCGGCGGCCTGCTCTACAGCGCGGGCGGCGTCATCTACGGAATGAAGCGCCCCAACCCCTCCCCCCGCTTCTTCGGCTTCCACGAGGTCTTCCACTCCCTGACGCTGGCGGCCTTCGTCACGCACTACGTCGGTATCTCGCTCGCCGCGTACGCGCACTGAGCGCGCTCCGTACCACCGGGGGCCCGGCTCCCAGGGCGATCGGGTGAAAGAGGCGTGTCTCCCCCTGCGGTTCGATCCGGCACTTCCCCCGCTTGGAAAGATCCGGCGTGAAGGATCGCGGTGACCCGCACGGGAGTGGAGAGCCATACATGAAGACGCACGGGTGGTCTCGTCGGATCGTCGGCCTCGCCACGGTGACGGGGCTGGGCGTCGCGCTGCCCCTGACCACGGGGGCCGTACCGGCGTACGCACAGGCGCAGCTGAGCGTCACGAAGACCCACGAGGGCGACTTCGCCCGAGGAGGGTTCGGCGACTACCTCATCACCGTGACGAACGTGGGGAACGAGGACGCGACCGAGGGCCTCGTCTTCGAGGACAACCTTCCGACAGGGCTCACGGTGAACGCCGTGACCTCGTCCGCGCCCGCCGGGCAGTGGGATTGTGGCATCGCGGCTGATCAGTCGAGCGTGGTGTGCACCGTCTCCAGCGACCTGCCCGCCAACAGCTCCTTCACGTTCACCGTGCAGGTCAGAGTCGCCGCCGACGCTCCCTGCGCCGTCACCAACATGGCCACGGCCACCCTTGCGCAACCTGATGGCTCCAGCGATTCGGCGAGCGATCCGACCAGGATCACCGGCGGCGAGTGCGACGGCGGCGATGGCGGGAACGGGGGTGGTGGGGGCAACGGGGGCTCGATCCTGCCCATCAACCTCAGCGGCATCCTCCCCATGTTCAACAACATCTCCATCAACAACAACATCCACAGCCCCGGCGCCAGCAACAACAGCCGCCAGACCTTCGGGCTGAACGCACCCTGAGACTGAGCAAGAGCACGAGCACGAGCACGGAAAGGGGGCCCGGCCGCGCACGCGGCCGGGCCCCCTCCCCTTGGTTCAGCGGGCGTGGCTTCAGCAGGCGTAGCCGTCGCGGTCGGGGTCGAGGCGGAGCGGGTCGCTGCCGTTGACCTTCATGCGCTTCGGGTACTGGTGGGAGGCCAGCCAGTCGCAGCGGGCCTTGGTCGTCCCCTTTACCTCCGCCGGGAACCTCGTCGGGACGCACAGGTTGACCGTGCCGTAGTGGCGGTCGCAGCCGGCCACGCCGGGCGAGACCGGGACGGAGTCCCGCTTGGCCGGATTGGTCTTCGGGGCCGCCTTCAGCGCGTCCGCGAAATCGTGGACGTGCGGCGAGGGCTGCTCTCCGCCGACGGCGGTCTTCGCCAGCGCCGCCGGACCGCCGAGGTGGACCCAGGTCGCGACCGAGGGGACGCCGTTCGCGTCGACGCCGAAGAGCATGTACCAGCCGGGCGGGGCCAGGTTGGGGTTGCTCGTGACGTTGAGGTCGATGGTGGTCTCGTTGACCACCGTCATCGGCAGGTCCACGAACCGCTGGTTCGGGTCCGAGGAGTGCGTGACCGCCGCCGGGCGGATCAGCTCGGCCTTGACGATGGGCCGGTTGACGGTGATCCGCTGCGTGTCGCCGTAGACCCACTCCGTGTCGATCACCGAGGTGAGCTGCGGGCGCGCGCCCTTGAACAGGTACGGCGGGGTGTAGATCGACACGTTGTGGTTGTACGTGCCGTTGCCCGGATTGTCGCCGACGCTCATGACCCGGCCGTCGGGCAGCAGGAACGACCCGGAGTGGTACGTCCGCGGGATCGGGTCGGCCGGCAGCCCCGCCTTGTAGGTGTTGGTCACCGGGTCGAAGAACGAGGCCTCGAACACCGGGTCGGCCCGGTCGTGCAGGGCGCCGCCGGTCTCCAGGACCTTGCCGTCGGGCAGCAGGACGGCGGACACGTACATCTTGCCCTCGGCGCCGGTCTGCTGGCGCTTGACCCCGCCCACGTCGACCAGACCCTGCGGAAGGTCCGGTCCCGCCGTGTACGCGGGGCTCGGCGCCTTCAGGTCGATGAGCTCGGTGAGCCGGTTCGCCGCCGGGTTGGACACGTTGTTGCCGCCTCCGACGGTCAGGACCCGCTGGTCCTGCGCCGGGGGCAGCAGTACGCTCGCGGACTCGTCGCGCTCGTCCTTCTTGCGCAGCCCGGGCACGTCCGTGACGGTGTTGGCGTCGTAGTCGTAGATCGACGCGCCGCTGCCCTGCGTCCCGTTGCCGAAGGTGTGGCTGCCCGAGTAGAAGAGCCTGCCGTCCTGCATCAGGATCATCGACGGGTACAGGCCCCAGTACGACCAGGTCTGGTTGACCTCGTTCATCGGCAGCCACTTGCCCTGCGCCGCCGAGAACTTCTCCGCGGTCACATTGCCCGTCGAGTCCTCCTTCAGCCCGCCGAAGGAGATCACGTCGCCGTTGCCGAGGATCGTCGCCGACGGGTACCAGTGCCCGCCGTTCATGTCGTTCGTCTTCGTGTACTGCTCGGTCGCCGGGTCGAAGACGTACGAGTCCTTCAGCCCCTGGTAGCCGATCTTCCCGTCGGCGGACGGATAGCCCTTGTTGCCGCTCATCACCAGCACCCGGCCGTCCGCCAGCTGCACGTGGCCCGAGCAGAACATGTCCACCGGCGTCGGGATCGTCTTGACGGACCCGTTCACCGGGTCGTAGACGGCCGAGGTGAAGGTGCCGGCGTTGAACTGGGCGATGTCGTTGCCCGAACCCGCGATCAGCAGGACCTTGCCGTTCTTGAGCACGACGGCGTGCATCGAGCGCACCGGGTTCTTGGTGGACATCACCTCCCACTTGCCCTTGGCGCACTCCTCGGGCGTGCCCGTACAGCCGGCCTGCGGCGGGGCCGCGCCGACCTCCTCCACCGCGTAGTCGTCGGTGGTGAGGGTGCCCACCCCGTACACCGACAGCCCCCACGCGATCTTGTCCGTGTTGGGCGGCACGGCGGGCGTACGGACCTCCGTGCGCGCCCAGCCCGCGCTGACCGGCGGGTTCTGCAGGTCGGTCCAGTACTGCCAGCCGGCCGTGGTGTCCCGGCGGAAGACCGTCACCGACACGTCCGGGGTGTTCGACTTGTACCAGGCGGACAGGTCGTACTGCCTGCCCGGCACCACGGTCGGGGCGCAGGTGGTGTTCTCGGTGACCAGGGCCTTGCGGTCGCCGTCGACGCGGCGCGTCAGCGCGACCTTCATCGCCTTGGTGCCGGTGTGCGCGTCGGCGACGGTGGCGAAGGTGAAGTCGTTGTCACCCCAGCCGGATTTGGACCAGCAGGAGGGCATGTCGGCGCCGGGCGCGCCGGCGGTCTCGAAGCCGGGATTGCTCAGCAGATTGGGCGGTCCGGCCGTGGCTTGCTGCGGTGCGGTGATCAGCAGGCCCGCGGTCATCGCCCCGACGGCCAGCAGGGCGGCCCGCCGCCCTGCCCGCCGCCGGATGTTCAGGCGCATGGACATGTTCCCTTCTGTGGTGCCGGTACGGCTCACTCGGCTACGGCTCAGGTACGACTCGGGTATGTCTCAGGTACGGCTCCCGGCCGTACGCCCCGCCGCGCGCGGGAGGTAGACGAGCGCCTCGGTGGCCGCGAACCGCAGGACGAAGGTGGTGACGAGGGCGAGGGCGGTGGCGGGCAGCACGGCCAGGCCGAACTGGCCGACGAACACCGCGATCAGCGGGATCCGCAGCAGCAGATCGGCGTTGGCGAGCAGCGTGAAGCGACCGATCCGGTCGGCCCAGTGGCGGTGCCGGCGGCGGTCGCGGAACAGGAACGTCTCGATGAGGACGAAGTTCCAGAGCACACCGGCCTGGTTGGCGACGATCTCGGCGGGCAGGTAGTGCATCCCGGCCCGCGTGAGCAGCCACAGCCCGGCCAGGTTCGGCAGGAACCCGGACAGCCCGATCAGCCCGAAGCCGATCATCCGGGCCACCGGGGACGCGGAGCGCAGCGCGGCCAGGTGGGTCAGGAAGCGCAGCCCTTCCCGAGCGGTGGACTTGGACTCCCCCGCGTACCGGTCCTGGAAGACGAACGGCACCTCGGCGACCTTGGCGGGGCGGCAGCGTACGGCCAGTTCCAGCAGGATCTTGTAGCCCAGCGGCCTCAGCGCGTCGGCCGTCACGACCGAGCGGCGCATCGCGAAGAAGCCGCTCATCGGATCGCTGACGCCGCGCAGGGCTCGTGGGAAGAGCCCCTTGGTGAGCCAGGTCGCGCCGCGCGAGACGGCGACCCGGTAGCTGCCGGCGAGCCCGGCGCGGCTGCCGCCCGGGAGGTAGCGGGAGGCGACGACGAGGTCGGCGCCGGTGCGCTCGCCCTCGCCGACGAGTTCGGGGACGAGGTGGGGCGGGTGCTGGAGGTCGGCGTCCATGACGACGATCCAGTCGCTCGCCGCCCGCCGCACCCCTTCGACGACGGCCCCGCCGAGGCCGCCCTCGGGCGTGTCCCGGTGCAGGACCGCCACCGGGAAGGGGCATCCGGAGGCGGCCTTCTCGATGACGGCCGGGGTGTCGTCCGTGGAGTCGTCCACGAACAGCACCTCGCAGGGCAGGTGGGCGGGGAGCGAGCCGGCCAGCCGGCGCAGCAACTCGCCGACGTTCGCGGACTCGTTGAAGGTCGGGATGATGAGGGTCACGCTGCCCTCCGCGGGAACCTCGGCGAGACCCTCGGAGAGAACCTCCGCGAGAACCTCCGCGGGAACCTCGGCGGGGTCGAGGCCGGTCGATCCGAGCCGGGCCGGAGCGGCGGACAGCTCCGGTTCGTCCAGGGCATGCGGGGCCCACAGGTCTTCGCTCACGCTGGCTCAGCTCCCACTCTCGCGGTCGGTCCGGCGTATCTCGATGCGGTCCTCGCCCGTGCCGAAGACGGCGACGGGGGTCGAGTGCTCCAGTGCGGCCTTCACGTTGGGCAGGTCCACCGCGTCGCGGCGGACGGTGGGCGAGGAGACCACGTAGTCGATGTCCCGCCAGCCGCGCGGCAGGGTCTGGGTGACGGCGGGGTCGAGGTCGGCCTTGTAGAACCAGATGGCGCCGAGGCCCGGTTCGAAGCCGTGGTGCACGGCGTCCAGCCAGAGCGCGTCGTCGACGAGGACGCGCGTACGGGCCGGGTCGGGGACCTCGCGGCCGAGCCAGGCCGCGGCCTGCCGGTACGGGGCGTTCGCGTCGACGGTGAGCGCGGTGCGGTTGCCGTCGTACCAGCGCGGGACGACGTACACCGCGGCGGACGCGGCGAGTACGCCGATCAGCGCCCAGCGCCCGATGACGAGGGTCCTGCCCTCCCCGGGCTTGCGGCCGCGGCGCAGCACGGCGTGCGTGATGCTGGCCGCGCCCCCGGCGAGGACCAGGGCGAGGAACGGCAGCGCCTGGATCACGTACATCGCCGGGAGGTAGCCGGAGGGCCGCATCGCGACGAGTCCGAGGATCACGGCGGCCAGCGCGGGCCCGGCGAGCGCGCGGGCGGTGACGGACCAGCGGTGGGTGACCAGCAGCAGGACGGCGCCGGCCAGCCCGCCGAGCGGCAGGACGGTGTCGTAGTAGAGCCAGGAGGTGAAGACGCCGTTCGAGCCTGTGCCGGGGGTGAGGATGAAGCCGGAGCCCGGGCGGCTCATCTGGTAGGAGATGCCGTCGATCAGCGAGACGTGCCCGGCGCCGGGCAGCAGTTCGCTGTTGAGCAGGGCGAAGAGCGGGTACGACAGGCCGATGAGCGTGCAGGCGGTGATGGCTCCGGTGACGGCGAACTTGCGGGTGTCGCGGTGGCTGTGGCGCCACATCGTCACCAGCAGCGCCGGGAGCACCACCAGCATCGTCTCCTTGGTCAGGACGGCGGTGGCGGCCGCCAGTCCCGAGGCGAAGAGGTGCCACAGGTGCCGGCTGGGGGACGCGGCGCAGCAGAAGGCCAGCAGCATCCACATCACGGCGAGGTTGTCGAGGAAGATCTCCCGCTGGAGGACGACGGAGAGCGGGGAGAGGCCGAAGAGGCCCATCGCCAGACCGGCCGCCCAGCGCGGCAGCCACAGCCGGCGCGCGAGGACGTAGATCAGCACGGCGCTGACGGCGGAGACGGCGAGCATCGAGAACCGCATGGGCGCGACGGTCATCGCGTCGGGCACGAAGAGGGACGGCAGGTACGTCAGGCCCGCTATCTGGATCCAGCCCAGCGGCGGGTGGTCGTACCAGTACGTGTAGTGGGCCAGGCCGTCGCCCTGCTGGACGGCCCACGCCTGGGCGAGGTACGTACCCTCGTCGTCGCTCAGGGTCGGGAAGTTGGTGATGTTCCAGCCCTGGACGAGGACGATCGCGAGCAGCAGGACTCCGCAGAGCAGCAGGTCGGGGCGGGAGGAGCGGAAGCGCACGAGCGGGCGGGCCGGGGCGGGCGGACGCACCCCGAGGCCTCCGGGCCGGCGCCGGACGGGGAGGCTCTGCGCGTGCGCTGCGCCGTTCGACTGGGGGTGGGGATCAGTGGCCGTGGGCAGGGTGGCGGTCACTGGCGGCGGTCCTCTCGGATGGAGGTGGCGGTGGCGGTGGCCGTGGCGGTGGCGGTGGATGTGGCGCCGGCGACGGCGACGGCCGGGCCGGCGGGCGCGAGGGCCTTGGCGGAGGCGTGCGCCGAGGCGGTCACAGCCGTCAGGTGGGCGCCGGTGTGGCTGGTCAGCTCCCACTCGTTGCGGCCGCGCTGCTCGCGCCAGACCGCGCGGATGGCCGCGCCCGCCAGCATCACCTGGTAGAACGGGCCGCCGACGACGAGCTTGACGTAGTGGATGAACCGCACGCGCAGGCCGTACTGGCGGCCGAAGTCGTGCAGGCCGACGATCTCGAAGACGAAGGTCACCATCGCCGTGATCATGGGCAGGAACGTGATGATCGCGATGCCGACCGGGACGTCGAGGAAGACCGCGATGGCGAAGTTCAGCGGGATGATCACACCGGAGGCCGCCTGCATGAACGGCGTCATCAGCGTGTAGCGGGCCAGCCAGCGCTGACCGCGGCCGGGCAGCTGCTGCCAGTCCTTCTTGCGGTAGACCTGGAGGAAGCCCTGGTTCCAGCGGGTGCGCTGCTTGAGCAGGCTCATCAGCGAGCCGGGCGTCTCCTCGCGGGTGACCATGTCGGAGTCGTAGGCGACGACTACCTTCTTGCCGGCCGACGACAGCCGCACCCCGAGGTCGCAGTCCTCGGCGAGGCAGTTCTGGTCCCAGCCGCCGGCCTCGCGCAGCACGTCGGTGCGCACGAAGACGGTGTTGCCGCCGAGCGGGATGAAGCCCTTCTCGGCGTGCAGGTGCAGCCGGGAGCGGAACCAGAAGAAGTACTCCAGGCAGTTGCGCAGGCTGTACCAGCTGGAGTGGAAGTTGATGAGCTGGACGCCGCCCTGGACCACGTCGGCGCCGGTGGCGCGGAAGGCGTGGTCGACGTGGGCGAGCAGCTCGGGGTGGACCTGGTCCTCGGCGTCGAAGACCCCGACGATGTCGCCCCGGCAGTGCGGGAGGGCGGTGTTGAGGGCCTTCGGCTTGTTCTTGACCTCGTGGTGGTCGGTGACCACCCGCACCCTCTCGGGCGCCCGGGCCGCGGCGCGTTCGGCGACGGCGGCCGTCTCGGGATCGTCGTGGCCGACGATGACGATGATCTCGTAGTCGGTGTGGCTCGATTCGAGCAGCCGGTCGATGGTGTGCTCCAGGACCGCCTGTTCGTGGCGGGCCGGCAGCAGCAGGGAGAAGGCCAGCCGGCCCTCCCCGTCGGGGTGGTCGAAACGGGTCGAGGCGAGCGTCTCAGGTGTGCGCCACGCGTGCATCTGCCACCAGAGGGTGAACGCGGCCATCCAGAAGAGCGCCAGCGATACGGCAGAAATGAACACAGAGGTGTACAAACTGTCCCCCCATAGACATGCCGCAACCCCAGGCGGCGATCGTCAAACCCCCCGGGGGACGAGGCGGGCCCCCCGGCCCGCCGCCCCCGATTCCCCTTGCGCGCGCACCCCCCAGTGCGCGGTCTCGGTGTCTCCCGAAGGCATGAGACTAGGCAGTGAACGTGACGCCGGGGCACTGCCTGGATAAAAAGCGCGTTGCCGAACTCCCTCTCGGACAACCGGAATTGACGGCACTCCAGTCTAATCAGGGACGAACCGCACCCAACTGCCCCGCAAGTTCGACCGGATCTGTCGTAGGCCGCGCGCAGACGAAATGTCGACACACGTACGCCGTCGGAAGGTCGCGTACGAGTGTGCGCTCGGCCAGAAGGGGGAACTCCCCGCCACTCCCGTCCGCCGCACGCGGCAGCCCGACCGCCACCACGGCCCCGGGAGCCGTACCCAGCAACGCGGTCCGGTGCAGCGCCGCCCGGCCCGGATCGTCCGGATGGCCGACGACCGCCACCTCGCGCGGGCCGTCGAGGAGCGCCTCGGCCACCGCCAGGCCGTGCCCGATGAAGCGCGGGGCGCGCGGACCGAGCGCCTGGACCACCCCGAGCGCCCGCTCGGCCGCCGTGCGGTGTGCCTCCGAGCCGGTGTGCGCGGCGTACGAGAGCAGCGCGCCGGCGGCGGCGGTCCAGCCGGAGGGGGCCGCCGTGTCGGTGGGGTCCTGGGGCCTGCGGATCAGCTTCTCCGCGTCGTGCGCGGTGTCGTACAGGGAGCCGTCCTCGGCGGTGAACCGGTCCAGGACCAGGTCCACGAGGAACCCGGCGAACTCCAGCCAGACCCCTTCGCCGGTCACGGACGCCAGCGCGAGGAACCCCTCGGCGACGTCACCGTAGTCCTCCAGCACTCCGGCGTTGGCGCCGACGTGGCCGTCCCTGCTGGTCCGGGCCAGCCGGGCCCGGCCGGCCGCCACGTCGAAGTGCACCCTGACCAGCAGGTCCGCGGCCTCCGTGGCCCGCTCGACCAGGTCCGGGCGCTCGAAGTAGGCCCCGCACTCGGCGAGGGCGGCGATCGCCAGCCCGTTCCAGGCGGCCACCACCTTGTCGTCCCGCCCGGGCGCCGGGCGCCGGTCCCGCGCGGCGAGCAGCCGCTCCTTGACGGAGGCGATCCTCTCCGCGTCCGCCGCCGGACCGTCCTGCGGCAGCTGGAGTACGGATTTCCCGTGCTCGAAGGTGCCTTCCTCGGTCACCCCGAAGTAACCGACGGCGAACGACCCGTCGGCCTCCCCCAGCACCTCCCGCAGCTGCGCGGGGGTCCAGGCGTAGTAGGCGCCCTCCACGTGCTCACCGGTCCGCGGATCCTCGCTGTCCGCGTCGAGCGCGGAGGCGAACCCGCCCTCGCGGGTGCGCAGCTCCCGCACGATGAAGTCGGCGGTCTCCAGCGCGACGCGCCGCGCGAGATCCGAACGAGTGGCCCGCCACAGGTGGGCGTAGACGCGGCAGAGCAGCGCGTTGTCGTAGAGCATCTTCTCGAAGTGGGGTACGACCCACTCGCGGTCCACGGAGTAGCGCGCGAACCCGCCGCCCAGCTGGTCGTAGATCCCGCCCCGGGCCATCGCCTCGCAGGTGTCCGCGGCCATCTGGAGGGCCCCCTCGGAGCCGGTCCGGGCGTGGTGGCGCAGCAGGAACTCCACCACCATGGACGGCGGAAACTTCGGCGCGCCGCCGAACCCGCCGCGCATGGCGTCATACTCCCGGGTCAGTCCGAGCAGCGCGTTGCCCTGGGACTCGGCGGTCGGCAGCTCCGAGCCCCCTGCCCCGAGCGCGCGCCCGGCCAGGTCGCGAGTGATCTTCTGCGCGACCTCGGCCACCTCCTCGCGCCGCCCGACCCACGCGGTCCGCACTCCTTCGAGCACCTGCATGAACGAGGCCGAACCGTGCCGGGGCTCGGGCGGGAAGTACGTACCGAAGTAGAAGGGCTCCCCGTCGGCCGTCATGAAGACGGACATCGGCCAACCGCCCTGCCCCGTCGCCGCCTGCACCGCCTCCATATAGACGGCATCGACGTCCGGCCGCTCCTCCCGGTCGACTTTGATGTTCACGAAGTGCTCGTTCATGTACGCGGCCGTCAGCTCGTCCTCGAAGGACTCGTGCGCCATCACATGGCACCAGTGACACGCAGAGTAACCAACCGACAACAGAACGGGCACATCGCGCCGTCGCGCTTCCTCGAAGGCCTCGGGCCCCCAAGGCCACCAGTCGACCGGATTGTCTGCATGCTGGAGGAGGTACGGGGACGTGGCCTGCGCAAGTCGGTTGGGCATGTACTCATCCTTACGCACCCCGCGACGCCCCGCCCAGGTGCCACGAGGTTGTATATCCAGCGCTCCTCGTGTCGTCCCGATGACGACCACGCTAGGAGCCGTTGTGACCAACTCGACGTTGACCTGTGCGGTGTCAGAAAGCTCCTCCTTGACACGGGGAGGCGCAAGGCGCCGAAAGCCCCCACGCTGTAATAAACACTGTCTTACACTGTGGGTATGAAGCCGACCCGAGCTGGCACCACCGAGAACATTTCTGTCTCCATGCCCGCCGAGCTGATCAGTGAGCTCCGCTCTCGGGCCGGACGCCGCGGAGTGTCCAGCTACATCACCGAGGCGGTCCGACACCAGCTCGCCATGGACGGGCTCGCCGAGATCGTCGCCGCACACGAAGAGGAACACGGCGCACTCACGGAGCAGGAGATCGAAACCGCTCGCCGCGAGCTGTTCGTGGAAGGGAACTCTCAGGACGCCGGACGGGCCGCTGCGTGAAGGAGCACCCCGCCCGATCCCTGGTGCTCGACTCCGAAGCGCTCTCCCTGCTCCTACGCAACGACCGCAAGATGGCAGCTCGCATCGAGGCATCCCGGCAGGCCGGCGTTCCCGTCCTCGTGTCCGTCCTGACCATCGTCGAAGCGACACAGGGGAAGACCGATTTCGCGCGGCTGAACTGGGTTCTCTCCCGACTTCGAGTGGAACCGGTCAGCCAGGAGGACTCGCTGACCGCAGTAGCGCTGCTTCGGGACGCCGGTGGGCTACACGGACACAAATACGCCATCGACGCCCTCATCGCCGCGCTGGCCCTCCGTGCCCCTGCGCCCGTCATCGTTCTGACTTCCGACCGCGACGACTGGTGGAAGCTGTGCGGCAACCGCGTCATCGTCAGGGAGACGTGAAGGCGCAGGGACAACCAGTGGCAGGAGGGAGCTGTAGCCAACGCTCAGGAACACGGGCAGGAACCTCGTGTCCCCCCGATCGGGCGGTCGTGGAGTGCGGGGTCAGGTGCGGGTGCACATGTGGATCGACATCTTGCCGGACATGTCGAAGTGGCGGATGCGCAGTTCTGTGCCGTTGTACGCGACCTCCAGGCGGCCGAACACGTCCTGGGCGCCCATCGGGTACCAGCGCAGGTTGAGCGCGAGGTCGCCCTCCACGGTGTCGGGGACCTTCTCGGCGGAGGAGGTGGAGATGTCGGGCTCCGTGAGGTGCCGCGGGCCGGCGAGGACCTGGAGGTCCAGGCGGCCGCGCTTGAGGGACCACGTGCCGCTCCAGGTGCCGGCGGCGGTGGCGGACCAGACGATGGTCCAGCGGCCGTCCGCGCCGATGGCGGCCCGGCCGGTGTCCTTGCGGCCGCCGATGCCGCCGCCGGGCAGGGTCGAGCGGATGGTCCAGGAGCCCTTGACGAACTCCGCGAACGCCCGGCCCACCACTCCGGAGGAGGCGGCGGCCGTGGGGGAGGCCGAGGATGTCGCCGACGGCGAGGAGGAGGGGGCGGGAGTGGAAGGGGACGCGGCCGGGGAGGTGGGGGGCGCGGCGGGCTTGTCCTTGCCCGTGCAGGCGGACACCAGCGCCGCTCCGGCTCCGAGCGCCAGGTAGCGCAGGGCGTTGCGGCGGCCGACGATCCGGGCCGCCGTTCGTATGTCTCGTAGCGTCACCAGGTCTCCTCGGCCGCACAGTTGGATCTTGGAGGAGTGTACGAGGGTCACTTGAGTAGCGGGGCCAGGTCCCGGGTCCACGCATCGCGGGCCTCGGGCCAGGCGGGGGCGCAGCCCCGGGTGCGGGCGGCCAGGTCGGGGTGGCGCTGCGGGGCCGCGCCGTGCAGGAGGCAGCGGTGGGCGGCCGCGCGGGCGGCGGGCGGTGCGTGCTCGTCGGGCCCGGGGTCCGCCGGCTCCGCGGCCGTGAGGTCGTACGCCTCGGCGGCGATACGGAGTTTGCGCTCGCCGTCCGGGCCCTCGCGGATCAGCATCAGCGCGGCGAACCGGTCGGCGGCGTCCTCCTCGGCCCGGTCGCCGTCGAACCGCAGGCCTCGCGCGGCGGCCAGCGCGTGGCCCGCCTCGTGGTAGACGGTCTCGGTCATGACGGCGGCGGCCTCCTCGTCGGCGGGGCCCCGGCCGGCCGCCTCGAAGAGCTCCCGCTCCTCGGTCAGGTCCTCGTAGCAGAGCTCGATCCGCCGGGTCGCGGGGTCATAGCCGGAGCCCTCGCCCCCGCAGGAGAGGGCGAGGACGGTGACCCGGTACGGGAGGTCCACGTAGCCGTTCAGCGCCGCCGCGGCCGCCTCCGCGATCCCCCGCTCGCGCAGGAACCGGGCGTCGTCGCGGGCGGCCGCGTCCGGTTCCTCGTACGCCACCGCGAACCCGGCTGCGGACGGCGGCCGTTCACACCCGGTTGCCAGTAACAGCAGCGCCGCGCACAGCGTCAGGGTCCCCCACCGTCGGCTCATCGGCCCAGCGTAGGGGTGTCCCGACGGCGAACTCCCCTGGATGCGGCTCGCCTTGACCTCACGCCTGCCCTGCCCGCTCCCTCTGAACTAAGACTTGATCCGCAATTCACCAGAGGGTGAGCTGTGGACTGCACGCCGTGCGGGGACCGGGCTTCCCGGCGTGGTCACGCACGAGGCGTGTCTCATCCGGGGTTGCTCGGTTCCGTTGTCCGGCGGTTCGGGGAGCAGAGGTCCCACGGCGTTGCCGTGGGACTGCCACGCGACCCGGCCGCCGGGGCGGTTTCGGGCTCGGTGTGGTTGACTCCCGCAGCGCTTCTTCCAGCGCTTCGGAATACGTGATCTGTGCGTGCCGGGAGAGTGTGGTGTCCAGGTACGCGGTCTTGGGGTCGTCCACGTCGGTGAAGCGGACGAACGCGGCGAGGGCTGCGGATACGAGGTCGCGCTTGCCTACCAGGCCGCAGGCGATGCACTTGTGCTCACGGTCACGGAGGGTCTTCTTCACGCGCTCGCCGCACAGGCAGTACTGCGACAGAGCCGTTGACCAGGTAGAGGCTCGCACCAGGCGGCCCCCTGCGGCTTCGCACTCGACCTTGAGGGCGGAAATGAGCATGCCGGGTGTGGTCTGGGAGAGGCGCTTGCCCCACAGCCGGTACCACGTGCGGATGTCGCAGTCCTCCACGACGAGCACGGGACCGTGGGCGGCGATGATCTCCCGCGCCACCTGGCGGGCTCGGTGTCGGCGGTGCTCGGCCAGCGAAGCGGCGTGCTCGGCCTGGCGGGCGCGCTGGGTCCGGTAGTTGGCGGAGAGCTGGTCGCGGCGGAACGCCTGCTTCGGAACACCATCGGACCGTGCGTCACGGGCACCGCCGGGGACGGTCACGGCCTTCGGGGCGAGTCCCTTGGTGGTACGACGCTCCGCCCTACGGGCCTGCTTCTTCGACAGCCCGTACTGCGCGGTGTTCGTCGCCCTGCGGGAGCGCTCCAGCGCCCTGGCACGGCCCCGCCGCTTCTTCGCGGCCTTCTCCAGCCGCGCCCGCTCCTCCTCGGTCAGCGTGATCTCGGTGGAGACCGGCTTGCCGCCGGTGAGGTCGGCGGGGAAGGAGACGACGGAGAGGTTGGAGACGTTGCCGTCCACCCCGCCGATCCGCTCCAGCTCGGCAGCCTGCTCGCGCATGGCGCGCACGTCCGGGGCGGTGTAGCCGGGGCCGAGGACCATCAGGTGTGCCTCGTAGGCCCAGCCGCCCGGAGCGCTGGCCTTGCGGCGGCGTACGAGGTCGATCTTGTGCCAGCGGCCGGGATTGCCGAGGAAGTGCTGTACGCGCTCCCACTGGCCCGCGCCCTGGGGGATGCGGACGGGGAGTACGAGGTCACCGCGCTTACCTTCGGGGCCTCCGGCGAAGACGACGGCCAGAGGGCCGGTGTGGTCCCACCAGTTCGCCCGGCGCGTTCCCGGCTTCCCGGCGGCGGTCGTCTTGCCCGTGGGCACCTTGCCGTCCGGCAGTGTCGGCTTCGGCATCGTCCGAGGCTACATCAGCGCGTGTCGGCCGCCGTCGGTGTAGGCCGTGACGTGGCCGTGGAGGGTGCCGACGAGGCGGAAGGTCTCCCATTTGTTCTCGGTGGTGTGGGAGCGGGCGCGGCCCGGAATGCGGGTGAAGTCGTGCCAGCGTCCGACCTTGGGGCGGCCGAAGCGCTGTCCGGTGGCGTCGGGGAACAGGTGACGCTGCACGCCGTTCCACACCTCGTCAGCCATGTGCATGGCCAGGGCCTTCGAGGCGTGGTGCTTCAAGTGCCCCGAGTCTTCGAGGTGCTTGTAGGCGCTGCGTTCCAGCGCTTCGCGGGAGAGGCCGAGGCGCAGCCGTACGGCCTTCGCCCCGTGCTCGTCCCTCTCGTGGAAGGCGGACCAGTAGGCATCGACCTTGGCGCGGGCATCACGCTGGACAGCCCGCTTGATCGACCACATCGCGGAGAACAGCTTCTCCAGCCGGGCGATATCGACGGGGTCGGTGACGGCCAGCGGCAGCACCATCACGGACACCATCCCGTCGTCGGGCTTCTTCCACTTCGGGGCCTTGTTCTTGCCCCGGAACTTCCGCGTCTGGGCAGCCCGCACAACTCATCACCCCCCGTCACACTGAACTCACTTACAGTACATTCTTTCGTGAGGTCAGCTTCCGAAAACTCGATAGGTCAATCCGCAGGACAGCGAAGATCCCGGGGTATGCGGATGCTCGGCAGGCGGCGGCCCGGCTCAAGGTGACCGTCCAGCACGTCTACAACCTCAACAGCAGCCGCGACGACTTCCCCAAGGCCGTGTACGTCGGCCGCACCCCGCTATGGCCGGTCGACCGGCTGGACGCCTGGCGGGCAGCGCACCCGAAGCGCGGAGAGCAACTGACCTTTCCCGAATGGGAAGTAAGTGACCCTCCTCCCCTCAGCCCTTAGCTCAGATTCCCTCGCGTTCGCGGACGTCCCGGCGGACACTTGGGGCGCGTTGCCGGAGCTCTCTGAGGAGGATGCCGATGCGGGACAGTCATCGCGGTGAGGCCGAGCGGCTGCTGGAGCGGGCCGTGGACGAAGAGGTCCGGCGGGCGGCGGGCACTGCGGCCCCGGCCGACAGGGCGGCGCTGCTGGCGCGCGGCCGGGAGGCGCTCGACGGGCTCGCGACGAGCGCCGCCTCCGAGTACGAGGCGTACGTACGGGCTCTGGACGAGGCGGCGGCCGGGAACGAGTCCCTGGGCGAGGCGTTCCGGCGCGGCAACACCTCGACGGCCCTGCTGGTCACGGCGGTGGCGGCGGCCACGGCCATCGGAGCGGACCTCGCCTTCGGCGTGGCGGCGGGAACGGCGCTGACCACCGGGGCCGTCGTGGGCGTCGCGGGGGCGGCGACGACGGTAGCCAAGGTGATGGCCCTGCACCTGCCGGCCGCGAACCGGCGGGCGGGCGAGCTCGGCCGGCCGGGCGGCCCCGAGCAGCTGAAGCTGCAGTGGCTGACGGCGCTGGAGGTACGCGGGATCCGGCCGTTCCTTGAGCAGCAGCGGGCGGTGGCGGCGGCCGCGCGGGCGCCCCGGCCGGCCCGGCCGGTCACACCGGCCGCCCCGCAGCTGCGCGGCGCGGACCGCAGCGCGGAGGCGCGCCGGCGCGGCATGCTGGAGCAGTCGTTCGGCCAGCTCCCGCTCGCGGAGGGGGTGTTCGCCGGGCGGCGGGCGGAGCTGATCCGGATCGAACAGTGGGTGCGGGCGGCCCGGGCCAGTACCGAGACCCGGCCGGTGGTCGTCGTCCTGCACGGCGAACCCGGGGTGGGCCGCACGGCCCTGGCGCTGCGGGCGGCGCACGCGCTGCGGGACCAGTTCCGGGGCGCCTGCGTCGTGGACCTGCGGGGCGGCTCCCCCGGCGGGGAGTCCCCGCTGTCCACGCGGGAGGCGCTGCTGCACCTGCTGAACCGGCTGGGCGCTCCGCGCGAGCAGTTGCTGTTCCGCGAGGGGGCGTCGGCGGAGCAGCAGGTACGGCGGCTCGCGGAGCTGTACCACCAGCACCTCCAGGGGCAGCCGGTGACGGTGGTCCTGGACGACGCGGTGGACGCGGCGCAGGTACGCATGCTCGTGCCGGAGCGCTCCGACAGCCTGGTGCTGGTGACGGCGCGGGAGCCGCTGGAGCTGCCGGCGGATCTGCGGGCCTGGGTGCACCGGCTCCCGGTGACCCGGCTGGAGGACGGCGCGGCCGCGGAACTGGTGCGGTCGGCGGCTACGGCGGCGGGCGCGGCCCCGTACGAGCCCGAGCCCGAGGCCGAGGCCGGCGACCCCGCCCGCGACCCCGCCCTCGCCCGGCTCCTCGCCCTCGCCGCCGGCCTCCCGCTGGCCCTGCGCGTCCTGGCCCCCCTCGGCACCGATACCCCGGGCACGGCGGTTGACGGGTCCGGGGCCAGTGCGGGCGGGCCGTTGTCGCGGGCGCTCGGGGTGGCCTACGGGCGGCTGCCCGAGGAGCGGCGGCGGCTGCTGCGGCGTCTCACCCTGGCCGGGCGGGCCTCGCTCGGCCCGTCGGCCGCGGCGGCGCTGATCGACGCGGACCGGGTGGAGGCCGGGCGGCTGCTGCGCGAGCTGGCACGGGCGGGACTGCTGGACCACGTACGCGGGGAGCGGTACCGGATGCACGACGCGGTGCGCGCGTACGCGGCGGCGCGGCTCGCGGCCGACGAGGACCGGGCGGAGGCGGCGGCCGCGCACGAGCGGCTGATCCGGAATTACGCGTTGCTCGCGGACTCGGTGATCCGGATGGTCGACGGGAAGATGTCCACCCGCGCGAACCACTTCGGCGGGCACGGCTTCGCCTCCCTGGACGCGGCGCTGCGCTGGCTGGACGACGAGTCGAGTTTCATCACGGCGGCGCTGCGGCACTCCGAGGGCGTGGACCAGCAGGCGGTGCTGGATCTGCTGGGCGCGCTCTGCGACTTCTGCCTGCTGCGCGGGGACCTGTACCGGCTCGGCGAGATCAACGAGCTGACGCGGGCCGTGGACCAGGGGCGCCTGGCCCGCTCGGTGCAGTGGCGTACGGGCATCGCGGCGCGCCAGCTGGGCGAGCTGGACAAGGCCCGCACCACGCTGACCTCGGTGGTGGACCAGTACCGGCAGGCCCACCAGGACGCGGGCGCGGGGATGGCGCTGATCTCGCTCGGGATCACCCTGCACCACCAGGGCCACCTGACGGAGGCGGCGGCCCGGATCCGCGAGGCCCTGGCCCTCCAGGAGCCGGCGGAGCTGGCGGGCGACCGGGCGTGGGGCCTGCACGCCCTCGGGGCGGTGGAACGTGACCGGGCGCGCCTCGGGGAGGCGATGGCGCTGCTGGAGCGGTCCCTGGCCCTGCACCGGGAGAACGAGAGCGTGCACGGGGAGGCCTGGGCGCACTTCCAGCTGGGGCAGGTGTACCTGCGGCTCGGCGACGTCGGCCGGGCGGAGGCGGAGCTGCGCCTGGCCCTGGAGCTGTACGGGCGCACGCGCGACGACCGCGGCGAGGCCTGGGCGTCGACGCAGCTGGGCCGGGCCCGTGTCCTGGACGGGGAGCCGGGTGCGGCGGTGGAGCGGCTGCGGGAGGCGCTGGCCCGGCACCGGGACGCGGAGGACGCGCGCGGGGAGGCGTGGACGCTGTACTACCTCGGGCACGCGCTGGAGGAGTGCGGCGAGCTCGATCCGGCGGTACGGGAGCTGGAGCGGGCCCGGACGATGTTCTCCCGGATGCGGGACGTGTACGGGCTGGCGCACGCCCGCCACCACTCGGGCCGGGTGACCAGGGACCAGCGGGCGGCGCAGACGGGCAATCTGCGCAACTCCGGGTTCGCCCGGCAGCTGCTGGTGGACGCGCGGGCGGATTTCCGGCGGACCGGTCTGGCACACGGCGAGGCGTGGACCTGCCTGGAGCTGGCGGTGGTGGACGCGGGCAACGGCCGGGTGTCGCAGGCGCTGGACCTGTGCGAGGAGGCGGTCCGGCTGTTCATCTCGTACGGGGACCGGCGCGGGGAGGACTGGGCGCGCTTCCTGCGGTGCACGGTGCTGCCGTACGCGCTGCCGTCCGCCCCGGAGGAGGCCCGGGCGGAACTGGACCGGCTGGCGGCGGCTCCGCACCCGGCGCGGGACGCGCGGCTGGCGGACTGCCTGGAGACGTACGGGGTGGTCCTGGGCCGGGGGGTGGATCCGGCGGAGGGCTGGCAGGCGTGGCGGCTGGGGATGGTCCCGGACCTGCGCGCGCGGGAGGTCATGGGGGTGCCGGCCGCGGCGCCCTCCCCGTGACGGAGCACGCGGAATCCGCCGCCCACCGGTTTCCGGAGGGCGGCGTTCACGCGGGGGTACCTACGGCGCCCGGTTCCCGTCCCCGGCCGGGGACGGGGCCGCCGGCTCCGGGGCCTCCTGGAAGTCGACCCGGCCCATGTGCCGGCTCATCGACTTCATCAGGCCCCACACCCCGAGGGCGAGGGCCGCGAACACCAGGAAGCCGAGGATTCCGGGGGTCACCTTGTTCTTGTCGAAGGTGTCACCGGCCAGCGGAAGGAGCTCGGTCAGTGCTGCCTGCGTAGCGCTCATAGCTACGCATTGTCCCGGATGCCCGCGAAGAGGTCGGACTCGGGGAGGGTGGTGTCGACGAGCGACTTCGCCAGCTCGTACTCCTCCGTCGGCCAGACCTCCCTCTGGATCTCCATCGGGACGCGGAACCAGCCGCCGTCCGGGTCGATCTGCGTGGCGTGCGCGACCAGGGCCTTGTCGCGGATCTCGAAGAAGTCCGCGCAGGGCACGTGCGTGGTCAGGGTCCGCTCGGTGCGCTCGAACTCCTTCCACCGCTCCAGCCACTCCCCGTAGGGGGACTCCAGGCCGCGCGCGAGCAGCGCCTCGTGCAGGGCGATGGTGCGCGGCTTGTTGAAGCCCTGGTTGTAGTAGAGCTTCCGCGGCTGGTACGCCGGGCCGAACTCGGCCTCCGGGTACTTCTCGGTGTCGGCCGCGCCGTCGAAGGCGACCATCGAGATCTTGTGGGTCATGATGTGGTCGGGGTGCGGGTAGCCGCCGTTCTCGTCGTACGTGGTGACGACCTGCGGCTTGAACGCGCGGATCTTCTTCACCAGCTCGCCGGCGGCCTCGTGCACGTCCGCGAGGGCGAAGCAGCCCTCGGGCAGCGGCGGCAGCGGGTCGCCCTCCGGGAGGCCGGAGTCGACGTAGCCGAGCCATTCCTGGTCGATGCCGAGGATCTGGCGCGCCTCCTCCATCTCCTTGGCGCGGACCTCGTGGATGTTCTCCTCGATGTACTTGTCCCCCTGGAGCTTGGGGTTGAGGATCGAGCCGCGCTCGCCGCCGGTGCAGGTCACGACGAGCACGGGCACCCCCTCGGACACGTACTTGGCCATGGTGGCCGCGCCCTTGCTCGACTCGTCGTCGGGGTGGGCGTGGACGGCCATCAGTCGAAGCTGCTCGGTCAAGACAGGATCCTCTGTGATTCGTCAGCGTGGGCGGTTTCTATACTGACCGAATCGGGGGACGGAAAATTCCATGGGCGGCACGGGATCTGAGACCGCCCGGGCTCCACGCCCGGCCCCTCTCCGAAAGGAACGATCATGAGCGCGGTGCGCGAAGGACTCCCCGAGGGCCGGTACGGCCGGTCGGCGGACGAGCGTGCGGACCGGAAGCTCAAGATCCTCGGCTCGGTGCTGGGCGTCGGCCTGCTGGGTGTGATCGGCTGGATCGGCTGGGACTACGTCGCCGGTCAGAGCGTCAGCGCCGAGGTGATCAAGTTCCAGCTCGTCTCGGACTCCGAGGTGAAGGTGCACCTGGAGGTCCGCAAGGAGGCCTCGGTCACCGGTGTCTGCACCCTGAGCTCCCAGGACAAGGAGCACGGCGAGGTGGGCCGCGCGGACTTCACGTTCGGCCAGCGCGCGGACCGCGTGGACGAGGTGGTCACGCTGAAGACCACCGGCCGCGCCGCTATGATCGAGCTGGTCGGCTGCCAGGCGGCCGACTCCGCGGGCTGACCCGCCTGACCCGCCCGGAGACGGCTGACCCACCCGGACACGGCTGACCCGCCGGACACGGCAGCCGCGCCCGGCACGGCAGCCGCCCCGAACCCCGCCACGCCGGATCTGGAACGGCGTCCGCGCGCAATGACACACTTCATACACATCGTGTCCTCCCCCTTTTCTTCCCGAATTGTTAGGCTCGTGGTTTCGCCCGCCGCTGGCGGCTTTGTAGTCCCCTGTACCGACGAGGAGCACCCGTGACCCAGACGAGCGAGAGCGTCACCTGGCTGACCCAGGCGGCGTACGACCAGCTGAAGGCCGAGCTGGACTACCTCTCTGGTCCCGCACGCACGGAGATCGCCGCCAAGATCGCGGCCGCCCGCGAGGAGGGCGACCTGCGTGAGAACGGCGGTTACCACGCGGCCAAGGAGGAGCAGGGCAAGCAGGAGCTCCGGGTCCGGCAGCTGACGCAGCTCCTGGAGAACGCCAAGGTCGGCACGGCTCCCGCCTCCGACGGCGTGGTGGCTCCGGGCACGCTCGTCAAGATCGCCTTCGATGGCGACGAGGACGACACCATGGAGTTCCTGCTGGCCTCCCGCGAGTACGCGTCCTCCGACTTCGAGACGTACTCCCCCCAGTCCCCGCTGGGCAGTGGCGTGCTGGACAAGAAGATCGGCGAGGACGCCGAGTACGAGCTGCCGAACGGCAAGAAGGCCACGGTCAGGATCCTCGACGTCAAGCCGTTCACCGGCTGATCACCCCCGTACACGAGAGCCCCCGACCGGACGATCCGGTCGGGGGCTCTCGCGTACGGGAGGGCGGGGTGGGGGTGAGGTGGGGGGACGCCGGGTGGGGCTTACGCCGTCGCCGAGCGGTACTTGCGGACCGCGAGGGTACGGAAGAGCACGACGATCAGCACCGACCACAGGACGGACGCGATGATCGGGTGCTGCATCGGCCAGGCCCCGGGCGCCTCGTAGCCCGGCGGCAGGTTGCCGAAGAGCACCCGGGCCGCCTGGACGGTCGCGCTGAAGGGGTTCCACTCCGCGATGGTGCGCAGGAAGGGCGGCATGTTCTCGGAGGGGACGAAGGCGTTCGAGATGAACGTCAGCGGGAACAGCCAGATCAGCCCGCCCGAGGTGGCCGCCTCCGGGGTGCGCACCGACAGGCCGATCAGGGCGCCGATCCAGGAGAAGGCGTAGCCGAGCAGGAGCAGCAGGACGAAGCCGCCCAGCACCTCGCCGGCGCTCGTGTGGGTGCGCCAGCCGACGAGCAGGGCGACCACGGCCAGCACGACGAGGGTGAGGGTGGTCTGGACGAGGTCCGCGAGGGTGCGGCCGGTCAGGACCGCGCCCCGGGCCATGGGCAGCGAGCGGAAGCGGTCGATCAGCCCCTTGTGCATATCGTCCGCGATGCCCGCGCCCGCGCCGGCCGTGGCGAAGGTGACGGTCTGGGCGAAGATGCCGGCCATCAGGAACTCGCGGTAGGCGGCGGGCGAGGTGCTGCCGTCGACGCTGATCGAGCCGCCGAAGACGTAGCTGAAGAGCACGACGAACATGACCGGCTGGATGACGCCGAAAATGATCATCTCCGGGATCCGGGACATCCGGATCAGGTTCCGCTTGGCTATGACCAGCGAGTCGTTGACGCCCTGGACGAGGCCGCCGCGCGGCCGGGGTGCGGCCGGCTCCGGGGTCGCGGAGGTGGGGGAGTTGAGGGAGTCGATGGTCACTTCGCCGGCTCCTTCACCGTCTTGTGGGCCCGGCGGCCCTTCTCGGGTACGGGCTCCTCGCCGTTCTCCTCCGCCGCCAGCTCGGCCGCGTGGCCGGTCAGGGAGATGAACACGTCGTCGAGGGTCGGGCGGCGCAGGGCGATGTCGTCGATCTCGATGCCCCGGCCGTCCAGTTCGCGGATGACCTCGGCGAGCAGCTTGGCGCCGCCCGAGACGAGCACGGTCAGCTTGCGGGTGTGCTCCTCGATCGTGGTCTCGCCCTTGCCGAAGCCGGCGAGGACCGCGCGCGCGTCGGCCATGTGGTCCCGCTCGTGGACGACGACCTCGACGCGCTCGCCGCCCGTCTGGGCCTTGAGCTGGTCGGAGGTGCCGCGGGCGATGACCTTGCCGTGGTCGACCACGCAGATGTCGTGGGCGAGGTGGTCGGCCTCCTCCAGGTACTGGGTGGTGAGCAGCAGGGTGGTGCCGCCGGCCACCAGTTCCTGGATGATCCCCCACAGTTGCTGCCGGTTGCGCGGGTCGAGGCCGGTGGTCGGCTCGTCCATGAACATCACGGGCGGGCGGACGACGAGGGCGGCCGCGAGGTCCAGGCGCCGGCGCATGCCGCCCGAGTAGGTTTTGGCGGTGCGGTCGGCGGCGTCGGAGAGGTTGAAGCGTTCGAGCAGCTCGTCGGCGCGGGCCTTCGCCGCCTTCGCCTTCATCTGGTAGAGCTGGCCGACCATCTGGAGGTTCTCGCGGCCGGTCAGGTACTCGTCGACGGCCGCGAACTGTCCGGAGAGGCCGATGGCGCGGCGGACTTCGTTGGGGTGCTTGAGAACGTCGATCCCGGCGACGACGGCCTTGCCGCTGTCGGGCCGGAGGAGGGTGGTCAGGACGCGCACGGTCGTGGTCTTGCCGGCGCCGTTGGGGCCGAGCAGGCCCAGCACGGTGCCTTCGGGGACATCGAGGTCCACGCCGTCCAGAGCCCGGACATCGCCGAAGGTCTTGACCAGACCTTCGGCGTAGATGGCGCCTGGCATATGGATTCTCCCAGAGCTGATCGGGCCAGCAGAATCGTTGCGTTGCTACGCGAATCCTAGGGTCGCCGGGCAGGCCTCGCCCGGCCGAATGGGGGACCCGCCGGCCGACGGACTGCGGTGAGAGTGAGACCGTATCGCGTTATGTCGCGTCCCACCACGGGAACGCGCGATTCAGGCTTCAGCCATCGCGCTTCAGCCATCAGGCTTCAGCCATCGCGCTTCAGCCCATCACCGTGTACCCCGCGCTGTGCAGCGAGCGCGCGACCTCCGTGCAGTGCTCCGGGCCCTTGGTCTCCAGGTGCAGCTCCACCTCCACCTCGGTGAGCCCGAGCCGCGGATCGGTCCGTACGTGACTCACGTCCAACACGTTCGCATCCACCACTGACAACACCCCCAGCAGACCGGCCAGGGCCCCCGGCCGGTCGGCCACGCGCAGCCGCAGCGACAGGTAGCGGCCCGCCGCCGCCATACCGTGCCGCAGGATCCGCTGGAGCAGCAGCGGGTCGATGTTGCCGCCGGACAGGACCGCGACCACCGGCCCGTCGCCGTACCGTTCCGGCTCGCCGAGCAGGGCAGCCACCGGGCTGCATCCGGCCGGCTCGACGAGCAGCTTGGCCCGCTCCAGGCAGAGCAGCAGCGCGCTGGAGAGCGCGTCCTCGGAAACGGTACGGACGTCGTCCAGCAGTTCGCCGATGATCTGGAAGGGGACGTCGCCGGGGCGGCCGACCTTGATGCCGTCCGCCATCGTGTGCGGGTTGTCGATCGAGACGGGGTGCCCGACCTTGAGCGAGGGCGGGTACGCGGCCGCGCCCGCCGCCTGGACCCCGATGACCTTCACGTCCGGCCGCAGTGCCTTCACCGCGACCGCCACGCCCGCCGCGAGCCCGCCGCCGCCGATGCCGACCAGGATCGTCCGCACCTCGGGGCACTGTTCCAGGATCTCCAGGCCGACCGTGCCCTGCCCCGCGATGATGTCGCGGTGGTCGAAGGGGTGGATGAACACCGCCCCCGTGCGGTCGGCGTAGTCCTGCGCGGCCGCCAGGGTCTCGTCCACGACCTGCCCGCGCATGATCACCTCGGCGCCGTAGTCCTGCGTGGCGGCCACCTTCGGCAGCGGAGCCCCGACGGGCATGAACACCGTCGAGCGGACGCCGAGCAGGGAGGAGGCCAGGGCCACGCCCTGCGCGTGGTTGCCGGCGCTGGCGGCGACCACACCGGCGGCGCGCTGCTCGGGGCGCAGGCCCGCGATGCGCACGTACGCTCCGCGCAGCTTGAAGGAACCCGTCCGCTGGAGGTTCTCGCACTTGAAGTGGACCGGGGAGCCGGTGAGGGCGGAGAGGTGCCGGCTGCCCTCCATCGGGGTGACCCGGGAGACGCCGGACAGCATCTTCTGGGCCCCCCGGACGTCGTCGAGGATGACCTGGGGGACGGGCGTGGGCACGCGGTAGTTCATACGGCCAGTCTCGCAGCCCGGGCCGATCCCCGGCGGGGCGCGGACGGGGTGCGGACGGGTGCGCGGACCCCCTCGCGGGAGACCGGGCGGACGGCTCGCCGACGGCCAGGCGGCGGCCTCGCTGACGGCCGGGCGGCGGCTCCGCAGGGGGCCTCGGCGGGGGTCGGGCGGGCTGGTTCGGGAGGGGCGAAATCTCGCCACGCGGAACAGCCCCCTTGGTCGGTTCTGAAGTGCCCGTATCAGTTCTCGTACGGGGCGTACGGGCCGCCGTACGGCCGCGTACTCTGTCCCCCATCCTTGTCCGACCCTCGCGAAGAGAGCCCACGGCCATGCCCTCCACCCCGGCCAATTCCGATCTGCCCGCGCCGGCCGAAGCACCCGCCGGAGCAGGCCTCCTCGACGCGCTCCAGCACCAGGTGGCGGTCTTCGCCCGCCGGGCCGAGCAGACCCGCCTGGGCGGGGTCGGCCAGGCCCGCAACTCGATGGACCGCGCCGCGTACCTGCTGCTGAACCGGCTCGACCTGGAAGGCCCGATGGGCGTCAAGGCGCTCGCGTGCGGGATGGGCATCGACTCGTCCACCGTCACCCGGCAGGTCGCGCCGCTGGTGGACAGCGGGCTGGTCAAGCGCACCTCGCACCCCGAGGACGGCCGGGCCGTGGTGCTCGCGCTGTCCCCGCGCGGACTGGCGCGGCTGGAGGAGGTCCGCTCCTCGCGCCGCGAGCTGATGGCCCGCGTGACCGAGGGCTGGACCGAGGAGGAGCGCGAGTCCTTCACCGGGCTCCTCACCCGTTTCAACGTCTCGCTGTCCGAGCTGATGTCGGCCGTCTCCGACGCCGGGCCCGCCTCCTGAGCCGGCCCTGAGGCGGACACGTCCGACCTCTTGACCCGGGTGGTCCCACCGGCCGCAATATGAGCCTGTGGACCACCGAGCCGGGCCCTACGCGGAGTTCGAGGCCTTCGTCGCGGGCGCGGCGGGGCGGCTGCTGCGCGTCGCGATCCTGCTGACCGCCGAAGCGGACGCCGCGTCAGGCGCCGAATGCCCCCTCGCACGGCGGCTGCTCGCGGGCGCGCTGGCCCGTACGTACGCGGACTGGGTCCGGCTGCGCGGGGACGATCCGTACGACCACACCCGCCAGGAGCTGTGCGCCGCGTACGCCCACGCCGCCCGGCGGCATCCCGCCGGGACGGGGATCCTCGCCCGGCTGAGTCCGCTGGAGCGGCTCGTCCTGGTGCTGCGGGTGTACGAGGGGGTCGCGGAGGAGGTCACCGCGGCGCAGCTCGGCCTGCCGCCCGAGCGGGTCCGCGTGCTGTGCAACCGGGCCGTGTCGGCCATGCGCGCCGCCGCCACCTCCGGCGGCCGGGGCGCGGCGGGCGCCGCATGAGCATCCCGGACCGCAAGGAGACGCAGGTCCGCCAACTGCTGGAGGGCCCTTACCCGGTGGTGCCGGCCGGACTGGCGGCCGCCGCCGCCGCGCGCGGGGACCGGCTGCTGCGACGCCGCCGTGCGGTGCGCCGGCTCGGCTGGGCGATGCTGTTCGCCGCGGTGGTGGCCTTCACCGTCTGGGCCGCCCTGACCCGCCCGTGGGCGGTCCCGCCGAGCGGGATATCCCCACCCCTGGAGGGCTGGTAGCCCGTGGTAGCCCCGGGGGTGCGACTACTCCGCGACGAGCGCGACCTGCAGCGCGGCCGGGGTCTTGGTGACCATCACATTGACGTTCGCCTTGACGGCCTGGACGCCTGCCGGGGAGCGGACCACCTCGTATCCGGCGGATTCGAGGGCGGTGGCGTAGGCGGCGAGTGCGGAGGCCGTGTCGGAGGTGGTGTAGGTGAGGACGTAGGTGCCGGTGGTGCCGGTGACCGAGGTCAGCTCGCCCTGGGGCAGGGGGAGGTCGGCGGGGAGGTCCGCGGGCTTCTGCTTGCCGTTGACCACGACGCTCGGCGCGGCGCGGCGCGGCGCTGGGGATGGGCTTGGCGCCGGCGCCCGCCGCGGACAACACGCGCCCGAGGCCGCAGCCGGGAGCTGCGGCCTCAGGCTGCGGCCTCGTCGCCAGCGCCTAGCCCAGCGCCTGGGTCAGGTCGGCGAGGAGATCGTCGGCGTTCTCGATGCCGACGGAGATGCGGACCAGGTCGCCCGGCACCTCCAGCGCCGAACCGGCCACCGAGGCGTGGGTCATCCGGCCCGGGTGCTCGATGAGGGACTCGACACCGCCGAGGGACTCGCCCAGGGTGAACAGCTTGGCGCGGTTGCAGACCTCGACCGCCGCCTCCTCGCCACCGGTGACCTGGAAGGAGATCATGCCGCCGAAGGAACGCATCTGCTTGGCGGCGATCTCGTGGCCCGGGTGCTCGGGCAGGCCCGGGTAGAGGACCTTGGTGACCTTCGGGTGGCGGGTCAGCATGTCGGCGACCTTGGTCGCGTTCTCCGAGTGCCGGTCCATGCGCACGGCCAGGGTCTTGATGCCGCGCAGCACGATCCAGGAGTCGAACGGACCGGCCACCGCGCCCATCGCGTTCTGGTGGTAGGCCAGTTCCTCGCCCAGCGCCGCGTCGGCGGTGACCAGCGCGCCGCCGACCACGTCGGAGTGCCCGCCCATGTACTTGGTCAGCGAGTGCACGACCACGTCCGCGCCGAGCGCGAGGGGCTGCTGGAGGTAGGGGGAGGCAAAGGTGTTGTCCACGACCAGCTTGGCGCCGGCCGACCGCGCGATGTCGGCGACGACGGCGATGTCGGTGATGCCGAGCAGCGGATTGGAGGGGGTCTCGACCCAGATGACCTTCGTCTTCGGGGTGAGGGCGGCCCGCACGGACGCCGGGTCCGAAGTGTCGGCCACCGACCACTCCACGCCCCAGCGGGAGACGACCTTCGCGAAGAGGCGGAAGGTGCCGCCGTACGCGTCGTTCGGGATGACCACGTGGTCGCCCGGGGAGAGCAGCGTACGCAGCAGGCAGTCCTCGGCGGCGAGCCCGGACGCGAAGGCGAGGCCGCGCCGGCCGCCCTCCAGCGCCGCGAGGTTCTCCTCCAGCGCGGTGCGGGTCGGGTTGCCGCTGCGGCTGTACTCGTAACCGCCGCGCAGTCCGCCGACGCCGTCCTGCTTGTACGTGGACACCTGGTAGATCGGGGGTACGACCGCGCCGGTCAGCGGGTCCGCCGTATTGCCCGCGTGGATCGCGCGGGTCTCGAAGCTCTGGTGCTCGTGGCTGTCGTCGCTCATGGGCTGATGCTAAGCCCCGTCAGGCGGCATTGGCCTTGGACCGGGTGCGTCTGGTTCGCTTGGTGCCATGGAGATTCTCTGGTTCCTGATCGCGATGGCCATGCTCGTGGCCGTCTTCGGGCCGTATCTGAGGCGCAGGCGCGGCGGTATCCGCCTCGCCGTGCCCGGCAGCAGCGACGCGGCGGACCCGGAGAACTACGGGTTCGTCCGGCAGGAGCAGCTCGACGTCCGCGTCCCCGGGCCGGACGAGGACCTCATGGACGCCCTGGAGAACGTGCGGAGCACCGGGCACTGGCGAGCGGCGTCGCAGCTGCTCGCCGGGACCCCCAAGGAGGGCGAGCGGCGCTGGCAGCGCGTGCAGGCCTTCGGCGGCGCGGCCGCGCTGGAGCTGGTGGAACAGCCCGGGGCGGGCGCGCGCTGGCTGAAGGCGTGGCGGCTGGAGGCGGAGAAGGACCCGGGCGGCGCCCAGGTGCACGCGGAGCTGCTGGTGCAGCAGGCGTGGCGGCACTCGGGCGGGGTGGGCTCGACGGACCACCGGATCATCCTGGAGGAGGCCCGTGAGGCGTGCCGCAAGGCCGCCCTGCTGTCGCCGGGCGACCCGGTCCCGTACATCACGGAGCTGGCGGTCGCGCGGGCGCTGGGGTATTCGGAGGCGGAGTTCGACGCGCTCTGGGCGAAGGTCATCGACCGGGCGCCGGAGCACATGGGGGCGCATCTGGCCGCCCTGCACTACTGGTGCGAGAAGTGGCACGGCTCGCGGGAGCAGGCCGACGCCTTCTCGCACGCGGCGGCGGCCCGGGCCCCGCAGGGGTCGCTGCTGGCGGCGCTGCCGCTGTTCGCGGTGTACGAGCACATCCCGGACGTCGTGCTGACGAACTTCTGGGAGAGCGCGGTCGTGACGCGGGCGGTGGAGGGCGCGCTGTACGCGGTGCACACCGCGCGGCCGGACGATCCGATGCTGGCGCACGTACGGCACATGCTGCTGTCGTTCCTGGTGCGGATGGGGCGCTGGGCGGAGGCGATGGAGCAGGTGCGGCACGTGGACGGGTACGTCGGCGCGCTGCCGTGGTCGATGGCCGGTGACCCGGCGGAGCAGTACGCACTGTTCCGCGCCCTGGCGGTAGCGGGCTACGAGGCAAACGGCGGCACCCCGGCAACCCTCCCCCACTGACGCCGCCCGGCGGACTTCCAGCCCGTCCGGCGAACCCTTCCAGCCCGTCCGGCGTTTGAGGACCGGGTCCGGGCAGAGCCCGGGTGGGGGTCCCCCCGGACGGAGTCTGGGGGAGGAGGAAGGGCGGGTCGGGGACAGCTCCGCGCAGCGGCGCCCCCACCCCGCCCGCCCCCGCCCCGCCCGCCCGCGCAGCACCGGCAAGATCCCCCGCCCCCGGGCGGGAAAACCCCAGGTCATAAGGTGCGCGTAAACAACGCGACCGCACCCGCTTCATCCCGTGGGGGGATACATCCATATGGCCCATATGGCCGCATCACTGCGCGCCTTGCGCGCCCTCGTCCTGCTCGCCGGCTTCTACCTGCTCGGCATCGCCCTGCTGGCGGTCCTCGCGGCCGCCGACTGGGCCGCCGCCACCTGGCTGCACCCGGCTGTCGCCGGCAAGATCCTCATCGTCACGGTCGTCCTCGCGATCCCGATCGTGCGCGGCATGTTCATGCTCCGCACCCCCAAGGGCGAGCCGCTGCCCGGAATACCCGTCACCGAGGGGCAGGAGCCCGCCCTCTGGCAGGCCGTGCGCGAGGTCGCCGAGCAGGTCGGCACCCGCGCCCCCGACGAGATCGTCCTGATCGACGAGGTCAACGCCGCCGTCGGCGAGGACGCCCGGCTGCTGGGCCTGCTGCCCGGCACCCGCCGCCTCTACCTCGGCCTGCCCCTGATGACGGGCCTGGACGAGATGCAGCTGCGCGCCGTCCTCGCCCACGAGATGGGCCACTACGCCAACCTGGACACCCGTCTCACCCCCCTGATCGCGCGCGGCCGCGCCCAGCTGATCCGCACCGTCGCCCACTTCCACGAGCGCGCCGACAAGAAGATCGCCAAGGAGCGCGCCAAGCAGGAGAAGAAGGCCGAGAAGCGGCTCGCCCAGGGCAAGAAGGCCAAGGAGATCGACACCGACGGCGAGGGCGCGATGTACCGCGCCATGGCCGCGGTCTACACGGCGTACGGGAAGTTCTACCTGCGCGCCTCCCTCTCGGGCGCCCGCCGCCAGGAGCTCGCCGCCGACCTGGCCGCCGTCCGGATCGCCGGCCGGGACGCGACCGCCTCCGCGCTGCGCGAGCTGAACGCCCTCGACTGGGCGCACGACTTCTACCTGCGCTGCTACGCCTCCATCGGGCTCGGCTCCGGGCTGATGCCGCCCGAGGGGCAGTTCTTCGGCGGCTTCCGGACCATGCTGGCCGCGCGCTCCGCCGACCTGGACGAGCTGCGTACCGAGCTGTCGACCGAGCCCGCCTCGCCCTACGACTCCCACCCCGCGCTCGCGGAACGCGTCGCCCGCATCGAGGCCCTGCCCGACGACGGCCGCGCCGCCCAGGCCGCCCGCCCGTCGCTGGACCTGCTCGCCGACGCGGACGCCTCGGTGGCCGCGCTGGAGCCGGCCGTGCTGAGCCCGCAGGTGCTCGCGCTGCCGCGGGTGTCCTGGGAGGAGCTGGTCCACGCGACCATGCTCCGGTACTCCGGGCAGCGGACGGCCGCCGTCCACGAGGCCGTCACGGCCGAGGGCGTGACCGGCGGGGGCGTGACCAGCGGGGGCATCGCCGCCGAGGGCTTGACCGGCGACGGCATCACCGGCGACGGCGTCACCGCCGAGGCCGGCACCGCCGAGGCCGGCACCGGCGACCGCGCCGAGGCCGGCGCCCCGGACCTGGCCGCGCTGCTCGACGCGATCGACGCCGACCCGGCGCTGCGCTGGCGCCTCGCCGACCGCTTCCCGAAGTCCGAGGAGGCGGCCGCCGCCACCGGCCGCGTGGCCCGCGAGTTCGCCCGCCCCGTCGTCCGGCGCGCCCTGAAGCAGCTGGCCGACGTCGAGCTGACGGCCCGCGGCCTCGCCCGCTGGCAACTGTCCTGGTCCGAATCCGCCACCCTGGGGTACCGGTCAGACATCTACGACCGGCTGGACGAGGCCCTGGACGCGGCCGTCGCGGACCAGTCCGACACCGAACCCCTGCGGAAGCTGGTGCTTGCCCCGTGATCACCATCCTGATCATCCTCGGCGTGCTGCTGCTCGCCGGCGCCCTGTACGTACTGCGCGGCGTCTACTACATCCGCAAGGCGAAGCGGCTGACCGCCGAGATCGCGGACCTGGAGGCGCGGACCGCGGACTCCGAGGCCCGTACCGCCGCCACCGAGGCCGACGAGAAGGCGCGCCAGGCGGCGGAGGTGGTCGCGCTGGGCTTCGTACCGGAAGCGGACCTCGACACCGACCACGCGGCGCCCGTACCGGCGGAGCGGACGGCCGTCCTGGCGGCCCTGGCCGACGGGGACTGGGAGGTCGGCGCCGCCTACGTCAAGGCGGCCGGCCGGGACTGGGAGGAGCGCTGGCAGCGCGTCCGCGCGCTGGCCGAGGTGGCCGCCGAGGACGACGGGTGGCTGCTGGCCTGGCGCTCCGCGAAGCCCTCGCATCCCGCGGCGGCGCTGGTCAACGCCGACACCGCGGTGATCGTGGCGTGGAACGTGCGCGGCAACCTGGGCGCCCGCCACACCACCACCGAGCAGTTCCGGATCTTCCACGACCTGCTGGAGAAGGCGCGGGTGTGCGCGCGGGAGGCCCAGCGGCTGGCGGACCCGGCGGACCCGGTCCCGTACATGGTCGAGCAGTCCATCGCGCTGGGTCTGGGCTACGAGCCCGAGGAGTACGAGAAGCTGTGGGGGGAGATCGTGGCGCGCGGCCCGAAGGTGCTCTCCGCGCACACGAACGCCCTGCAGTACTGGTGCGAGAAGTGGCGCGGCTCGCACGAGCTGGCGCTCGGCTTCGCCCGGGAGTCGGCGGCGTCCGGCGAGCCGGGTGAGCTCCTGTCGCTGCTCCCGCTGATCGCGTACTTCGAGCAGGACACGCACGAGCCGGAGCTGTCGGCGGAGGTGTTCTACAAGGCGCCGGAGATCCGCGCGGCGGTGGACGCGGCGCTGGAGGACCTGGCCGCGGCCGACGCGGACGACCCGCGGGCGGTGTGGGTGCGGCACATGCTGGCGTACCTGCTGTTCTGGCAGGACCGGGACGCGGAGGCGGTCGAGCAGTTCCGCCACGTCGACGGGTACATCGGCGCGCAGCCGTGGACGTACTCGGGCACGCCGAAGTCCCGGTACCTGTACGCGCGGGACTGGGCGGTACGGGTCACCGCGCAGGGCTGACCGACCGTCCGTCCGCCCGGGCGGACGGACGGGACGGCGGTCCGGGAATCCGGGGAGTCCCGGGGAATCCCGGACCGCCGTCGCCCGTTATGGGGAGACCACTAGGAGGGAATGAATCATGTTCTCGTACCGCCGCACGCCCGAGCTCCCCACCCGCGAGGAGGCCCTGCCGGGCCGCACGACCCCCCTGTTCAGCCTCCCGCCCGCGCACACCGTCCTGGGGAACCCCCTGGCGGGCCCGTACCCCGCGCACCTGGAGGTCGCGGACTTCGGGCTGGGCTGTTTCTGGGGCGCGGAGCGCAAGTTCTGGCAGACCCCGGGGGTGTGGACGACGCTGGCCGGCTACCAGGGCGGCCACACCGAGAACCCGACGTACGAGGAGGTCTGCTCGGGGCTGACCGGCCACACCGAGGTCGTCCGCGTGGTCTTCGACCCGTCCCTCGTCTCCTACGCGGCGCTCCTCAAGCTCTTCTGGGAGTCGCACGACCCCACCCAGGGCTTCCGCCAGGGCAACGACGTCGGCACCCAGTACCGCTCGGCGGTCTACACCCACTCCCCCGCCCAGCAGACGGAAGCCGAATCCTCCCGCACGGCCTACCAGCGCGTCCTCACGGCCTCGGGCTACGGCGACATCACCACGGCCGTCCTCCCGGCCGCAGACCGCCCCTTCTGGCCGGCGGAACCCCACCACCAGCAGTACCTCGACAAAAACCCCGCAGGCTACTGCGGCATCGGCGGCACGGGCGTCTCCTGCCCCATCGGCGTCGCCCAGGCGCCCGGAGAGTGACCGCCCCGCTCGCCGACCCCGCGCACCAGCACCTGACCCGGCTCTGGCAAGCCCACAGGCCTGCCGGGCCGATGCTGCCGTGGGAGCTGAAGACGGTGTACGGGGGCCGCTGGGTGCGCTTCCACAGCCTGCCGGAGTCGAAACGCTACCCGGAGGACGAGGCCGAGTACGCGGTTCTTCTCGACCGGTACAACACGGTCCTCGACGAACTCTTCGCGGGCGGCGAGGTGTACGTGGTGACCATCGACTGGAGCAACCCGGCCGACTCGGCTGCCGAGCCTCCGGAGTGGACTGTGCTCCGCAACGCCCTCCACCCGGCGGGCACCCTCTGGACCACCCTGGACGACGCGTCCGATCCGGATCCGGACAACCCCTGGTACTTCTACGCCGACCGGCGTCCCTGGGTACGCGGCTGCCTCGACCCCCTGCTCCGCGCGGTCGCGGACGACGCCGTGTCCGGGGTGTTCGTGACGAACCCGGACCTCACCCGGATCCACCACCCGTACGACGGCGGCGCCGACGTCATCCTCCCCACCCCCGAGGAACGCGACCGCCTGCGCGCCCGGCACACCGCCTGGCTGTCCGCACACCCCTCGGGGTACTGATGCAGGACGGGTCGTAGCCGCAGACCCGCTTCGCGTCCAGGTGGAGCTCGTACGGGCCGAAGCAGTCTGCGGCAAGCGTGGCAACCCGGGCGCCACAGGGGCAGGCCCGGTTGAGTCCGCCGTCGCCGGACGGACCGCAGCATCCGCCGCTGTTCTCCCAGTCTGGCAACGGCTGGAGGTCAGGCGCGTCCTCGGGGTGGATCACGATATTGCTGCGCGGCCCGGCCGAGACCATTACCACCCCTTCATGACACCGCCAAGGCCCACGCGGCTGCGCAGGCCCGCCGGCTTCCTGGTCCGGATGCGGCACGTACGGAGCACCCCATGGTTCGGTCTCGATCGCGTAGTGCCCCTGCGGCAGTGTGGCCGGCACCAGCCGACTCTCCTTGTCCCGTTCTTCGTCGTCGGGCACTGAGGGAACGACACCCAGCAGCGTCAGGTCTGGCGTAAGACTGCCGCCGCATTTGGCACACAGGAAGACGGTCATGCTGCCGTTGTAGCCGCCGCGTACGTCCCAACGCATCCCGATTCCAGCTGAGAAGGCTGCTTTCCTGTTCTGGAAAGGATCAGCGCTTGACCTCGGCGCGACCGGCTCGGGAGCATCGAACGCGACAGGCGTACACCGACATGTGGGGGCAAGGATGCTGCGGAAGCTGTCCGGTGACCCGGAGTGCAGGAACGGAACGTGCCCCACGCTGTGGGCCACGGGAGTACTTCCGTGCTCAGCGGTGAGGAGTTCGGCCAACTCTTCGAAACCTTCGAGCGGACCGCCTTCCGGCTGGAGACGCTCGCCATCTACGACATCGAGGACGAGCGTGAGGAGTTCGAGCGCTTCGTGGCTGGCGGGGACATGGGCCCTGACTGGGACGACAACCCGTGGGTGCGGTCGATGACCGACCAGGGAAAGCAGGTCTCGCGCGTCCATGTGCTGAGGTCTCCGCTGACCGACTACCTGCGGTACGAACTGGCCGCCTATCCGGGCAACATCACGGCCGGCGAGACCATCGGCATCGTCGACCAGGCTGAGCGGGACGTGACCAACCTGCCTGATCACGACTTCTGGTTGTTCGACGACCATGACGTGTACCGGATGCACTACACACCCGAAGGTGCGTTCATCGGCGCCGAACTGCTCCCTGACCACAAGCTTGCTGAGTATCAGAACTACCGGGACAGGGCCCTGACCGAAGCCGTGCCGTTCGCGGAGTACTGGGAGCGGCACCACTGACCGCCGACTCGATCGGGAATGCCCTGCGGGCGCTGCGCGACGCATCCGGACTCACGGGTGACTCGGTGGCCCGCAGGGCTTCCATGTCTGCCGGGAAGCTGTCGAAGATCGAGACCGGCAAGGTGCGGCCGACCGTCCAGGACGTGGACCTGGTCCTCACCGCTATAGGCGTGGGCCAGGAGGTGAAGGAAGAGTTTCTGGCGGCAGCCCGCGCTGAAGCCACCGAGGCCACCGCTTGGCGCCTGCTGCGCCGCATGGGCCCGTGGAAGCACCAGAAGACCATCCGGGCCATCGAGGCCGGCACCACCGTGCTCAGGCTCTTCCAGGGCCAGCTCGTCCCCGGACTCCTCCAGACTCCTGAGTACGCCTCCGCAGTCTTCTCCCTGCCTCCGGCCTTGCCACAGGAGACCAGAGCCAAGACCGTGGCTGCCCGCCTCGAACGGCAATCGGTCCTGTACGAGCCAGGCCGATCGTTCCGGTTCCTGATCTGCGAACACGTACTCCGGTGGCGCGTCAGCGAGCCCGTGATCACGGCGCTTCAGCTGGACCGCCTCGTGTCCGTGTCCCGTCTGCCCAACGTCTCGCTGGGTGTCGTGCCGTCCGACCGCCGGATGCCCGACTTCCCCATGACCTGCTTCAGCCTGCACGACGACCGGCTCGTCATCGTGGAAACGTTCCACTCCGAGGTCACCACCCGCGACCCGAAGGACGTCCAGCTCTACCTCGACACCTTCGAACGGTTCGCCGCGGTGGCTCTCTACGGCGACGCCATGAGAACCCTGGTCGAGGGCATCCGGGACGGATTCTTGCCCCAACAGGAAAGGTCCTAGAACGAGCTGCTCACCGGGTGAAGCATCAACGGTGCCGACACCCGAGGGAGGGAATCCCAGTGAGCAGCCCCACGACCACGATGGACCCGCCGGTTCAGCTGTCCTTTCCTCGTACACCCCCTGCACCTGCGTTACGAGGCACCCGGACACACCGCGAGCGGGACAGCGGTGCCCTTCCCATCTGAATCAAGGAGGACCAGATGACCGACCTGTACAGCCTCGACATCACCGGAACCCACTTCAGCAAGGCGTGTGGAGGCAACACGCACCCGGACGGCGAGGCGTGCGTGATCCTCTCCAAGATCGGCCCGGACTCGTGGGCCCTGGGTGACAGCAAGCGGCCGGCTGCCGAGCCGCTGCGCTTCACCACGGCCGAGCTGGACGCGGCCGGCATCGACCCCGCGCGGTTCGGGCTCTCCGCCTGACGCCCTGATCACCCCTCACTGACGGCCTCGCCCACATGCCAACGGGCGGGGCCGTCGCCTTCCCCAGGAACGGAGCACGTAGTGCACATCCACGGGTATGCCTGGCTGGGCGAGAAGAAGTCGTTCGACAAGGAGAGCGTGCGGCGACCGCCGGGTGCTCCGCCAACGGCAGGCAGCCCACCGGATGTGATCGAGCGGTACCGCTCGGCGGTGGCGGAGTTTCCCACGACGGACGTGCCACCGCTTCAGACAGCACACTGGCTGATGAAACCGGCGTCGATGGTCCGGGGCACGTGGCAGGAACCGAAAGAGGCCGGGGAGTGGCTGGGTCTTGAGCTCGCAGAGGCCGCATCTCGCTTCTCCAGCGAGCAGGAGCGGTACGCAACCCGTCTGATGCTTATGGCGAAGGCCGCCGTGGAGCGGCTGACATGGGGTGGAGACGTGTCCCTCGGCCACTACCTTAAGGGCACGCTCTTCCACTCGATTGCGCTCGTGACGTGCTCCCCCAACCACACCGGAACCGACCTGCCCTGTCCCATTCGATAGGCCGGCACAACGGCCGTGCCGCTCTCTCCCTTGGCGTACCGGGCGCGGGCCGCAGCGAGCTTGTCGTCATCGACTACGGACGGACGCCCACCGACGTTCCCCTTGCGGGCCGCAGCATCCAGCCCTTCCAGCGCACCAGCCCGTTGGGGTCGTAGACGCCCTGGAGGGGTCCGGAGAGGAGTTCGAGTTGGATGCCGTCCGATTGAAGGGCGGACGAGAGGGTCATCAGTTCGGCCGCACTGCGGGCGCGGCGTCCGTGCGCCGTCAGATCGTGGACGCGTCGATGACGAAGCGGTAGCGGACGTCGCTTGCCAGGACGCGCTCGTACGCCTCGTTGATTTCGTCGGCGCGGATCAGTTCGATCTCCGAGCCGAGGCCGTGTTCGGCGCAGAAGTCCAGCATCTCCTGGGTCTCGGCGATCCCGCCGATCATCGAGCCCGCGAGGGTCTTGCGGCCGCCGATGACGGAGAACAGGTTCAGCGCGACCGGCTCCTCCGGGGCGCCGACGTTCACCAGCGCGCCGTCCACCTTCAGCAGGCCGAGGTACGCGTCGAGGCCGAGCGGCGCCGAGACCGTCGACAGGATCAGGTCGAAGCTGCCGGCCAGTTCCTCGAAGGTGGTCTCGTCGCTCGTGGCGTAGTAGTGCGAGGCGCCCAGCTTCAGGCCGTCCTCCTTCTTGCGCAGGGACTGCGACAGTACGGTGACCTCCGCGCCCAGGGCGTGCGCGATCTTGACTCCCATGTGGCCCAGGCCGCCGAGGCCGACGATCGCGACCTTCTTGCCCGGGCCCGCCTGCCAGTGCTTCAGCGGCGAGTAGAGGGTGATGCCCGCGCACAGCAGCGGGGCGGCGACGTCGAGGGCGAGGCCGTCGGGGACGCGCACGGTGTAGTTCTCGTCGACGACGATGTGCGAGGAGTAACCGCCGTACGTGGGCTCGCCGTTCTTGTCGATGGCGTTGTACGTCCCGGTGATTCCCCGGACGCAGTACTGCTCCTGGCCGCGCAGGCAGTACTCGCACGCGCGGCAGGTGTCCACGATGCAGCCGACGCCCACCCGGTCGCCGACCGCGAACTTCGTTACCTCCGCGCCGACTTCGGCGACGACACCGGCGATCTCGTGCCCCGGGACCATGGGGTAGATACCCTCGCCCCAGCCGTCGCGGACCTGGTGGATGTCCGAGTGGCAGATTCCGGCGTACTTGATGTCGATGAGGACGTCGTGCGCGCCGACCGGCCGGCGCGGCACGGTGGTGCGCTCCAGCGGGGCCTTGCGGGCGGGGGCGGCGTAGGCGGGGACCTGGGTGACAACGGACATGGGACTACTCCCTGGAGAGGATGGGGAAGCTGGAGAGGATGGAGGGGATGGCTGAATGACGTTGCTGCGTGGGCCGCGGTGGTGTGCTGCGGCAGAGGGAACGATGCCCGGTCCGGTACGGCCCGCCCAGGCCCCTGTCGTGCCTACGTCTGCCGTGCCTACCACTGACGGGGTCAGGAACAGGCCACCGGCCGCGCCCCCCGACCTGGGATAATCGGGCCATGGACCAGCTTGATCAGCGAGCCGAACTGGGCGAGTTCCTCCGTTCCCGCCGCGCACGGCTGCGCCCCGAGGACGTGGGCCTGCCGGACTACGGGCGGCACCGCCGGGTGCCCGGGCTGCGCCGGGAGGAGCTGGCGCAGCTGGCGGGGGTTTCGGTCGCGTACTACACGCGGCTGGAGCAGGGAAACGCCCAGAACGTGTCGGCGGAGGTCCTGGACTCGATCGCGCGGGCGCTGCGGCTGGACGACACGGAGTCGGCGCACCTGACTCATCTGGCGAGGCCGAGGACCCGCGGGCGCCGCCAGGGCGCCGCCCGGGCGGAGCAGGTCCGGCCGGAGTTGCGGACGCTGCTGGACGCGATGGACGGCGTACCGGCGTACCTGGTGGGGCGGCGTCAGGACGTCATCGCCTGGAACCCGCTGGCGGCGGCGGTGTTCGGCGACTTCGGCGCGCTGCCCCCGCAGGAGCGCAACGTCGTACGGCAGGTGTTCCTGGACCCGGCGACGGCCGAGCTCTACCGGGACTGGGAGTGCCGGGCCTGCCAGGTGGTGAGCGATCTGCGGATCTACGCGGGCCGGCACCCGGAGGACGAGCAGTTGTCGGCGCTGGTCGGGGAACTGTCCGTGAAGAGCGAGGAGTTCCGGCGGCTGTGGGCGGCGCACACGCTGGCGGACAACAAGACGCGGGGCGTGATGCGGCTGCGGCACCCGCTGGTGGGTGAGCTGAGCCTGGCCTTCGAGACGCTGGCCCTGCCCGACAGCTCGGCGCAGTCCCTGGTCGCCTTCCACGCACCTCCGGGCTCCCCCTCGGCCGACGCCCTGCGCATGCTGGCCTCCTGGTCGGCCCCCGCGAACTCCCCCGCCAACTCGCCTGCCCAAGACCCCGCGCAGGAGGCGGCGACCGGCTGACCCGGGCGGTCGGTCGTCACAGCTTGAGCTGGAACACCGCCGCGTCGCGTTCGCGCCGGTAGCCCAGAGCCTCGTTCACCGCGCGCATCGGGGCGTTCTCGTCCGCCACCGTCGTGTCGACGTACCGCAGCGCGGGGTGGCGCCGCCGCGCCTCCGCCATCATGCGCAGCTTCACCGCGGGGCCGAGGCCCCGGCGCCGGTGCGCGGGGACGACCACCGTGTCGTACTGGAGGGCCCGCGTCCCGGACGGGTCCGGGAGGACGAGCTCCGTGTACGCCGCGACCTCCCCGGCGGGGGTGACCGCGGCCACCGTCAGGAAGCGGCCGCCCCGGTCGAGGATCAGCTTCTGGGCCGCGTGCAGCCGCTCCGCCGTCCACTCCTGGACCCGTTCGTCCGTGTCCCCGCTCGGCGCGTCCTCCATCGACCCGTGGGCCTCGGCCAGCGCCCCCGCCCACTCGTCCGGCGTCAGGCCGGGCCAGCAGAGGAGTGCGTAGCCCGGGGTGGCGGGCGGCTCGCCGGGCGACTGCGGCAGTTCCTGCGCGTACCAGGCCATGGGCAGTACGTTCTCGAACCCGAGCGACTCGGCGAACGCCTGGCCGGGACCCCCGAGGTCCACGACCGCCGAGACCGAGCTCCGGCCCTGCGCGAGCAGCTCCTCGCGGACCCGCGCCCACAGGGCCTTGCCCACTCCCCTCCGGCGCGCGTCCGGACGTACCGTCAGCACGTCCAGGAACGCGGTGTGGTCATTGGTCCCGTCCGCGTGCAGGAGCAGTCCCGCCACGCCCGCGTCGGCCGCCACGCCCGCGCCCTCCCGCACCGCCCAGAGCGCCGCACGGCCCCGTGCCGGGGCCACCTGGAGCCGTCCGGCCACCTCCACCCGGGAGGGCGCCGGGAGCCCCGGCAGGTCTGCGGCGCGGGCGGCGGTCAGGACCGCCAGCCAGGCGTCCACCTCGGTATCGGACGGCGGCACGGGCACGGGCACGGCGAGGGTGTTGATCTTCATCCCCGGACCCTAGCCAAACGACGGACGGCGGGGAACCCTCCGAAGAGGGTTCCCCGCCGTCCGATGTCAGGCGTGTCAGGCGTGTCAGGCGTGTTCAGGTCAGGCGGCCGAGCCGGCCTTCCAGTCCGCCCAGTTCATGTTCCAGCCGTTGAGGCCGTTCTCCGGCTTGATGGTCTTGTCCGGGGAGTTCACCACGGTGACCACATCGCCGATCAGCGAGTTGTCGAAGAACCACGCGGCAGGCTGGTTCGGGTCGTTCGCGCCCTTGACGTCGTTCAGACCGACGCAGCCGTGGCTGGTGTTCGCGCTGCCGAAGATCGAGTCCGATCCCCAGTAGTTGCCGTGGAGGAAGGTGCCGGAGTTGGACAGCCGCATCGCGTGCGGGACGTCCTTGATGTCGTACTCGCCCTTGCCCTCTTCGTTCTTGAAGCCGACGGTGGCGCCGTCCATCCGGGTCTCCTTGAACTTCTCGGAGATCACCATCTGGCCGTTGTACGTCGGGTTCGCCGGGGCGCCCGCGGAGATCGGGATGGTCTTGAGGACCGCCCCGTCCCGGGTGACCGTCATCTTCTTCGTCTTCACGTCGACCGTGGAGACCTGGCTCCGGCCGATCTTGAAGGTGACCGTCTTGTTCTGGACGCCCGCGATGCCGGGAGCACCCTGCACGCCCTGGAGCGCCAGCTTCATCGTGACGGTGGACTCCGCCTTCCAGTACTCCTCCGGGCGGAAGTCCAGCCGCTGCTCGCCGAACCAGTGGCCCACGACTTCCTGGCCGCTGCTGGAGCTGACGTTGATGGCCGCCTGGACGGCCTTCTTGTCCTTGATCGGCTTGTTGAACGTGATCGAGACCGGCATGCCCACGCCGACGGTCTGGCCGTCCTCCGGCACGAACGAGCCGATGAAGCTGTTCTCCGGGGAGAGCGTCGTGAAGGAGGCGTTCTCGTGCGCCTCCTTGCCGTCGGCGTCCTTCGCGGTCGCCGCGAGGGCGTACTTCGTGGAGCGCTTGAGCGCGGCGTTCGGCTTCCAGCTCTTGCCGTCGGCGGCGATCTTGCCGGCCACGGCCGCGCCCTCGGAGGTCTTCAGCTCGACCTGGGTGAGCGTGCCGTCGCTGACGGCGACGGTGGCACCGTCGTTCAGGGCGACGTTGGTGGAGCCGTCCTTGGGCGTGATGGTTATCTTCGCCTTGGAGGCGTCCTTGGCCGCGGCCGCGTCCACCTCCGCCTGGGACTTGGCGGTCGATTCGCCCTTGCCCTCCGGCTTTTCGTCGCCCCCGCCGTTGCACGCCGAGAGCACCAGTACGCCGCCGAGCACGGCGGATATGGCCACGAGGGACCTTCTCCGCCGCTTGCTGTCCGTCCTCACACGTCACTCCATCGTTGCCGGAACCCCGTGACCCCCCGGGCTTCCGCCGGGAGCATCCCCACCGGGCAGGGGGGAGCACCCCCCTGCCTCGTACGACAACGCGTGATCGGCCCGGGCCGGTTCCACATCCTGTTCGAATGTGGGCCACCCCACGGTCAGGCGCTGTCGGTTTTCTCTTCGAGGTCCCCATCTTCCTCGTCCATGTCCCACTCCATGGACTCGGGGTCGTATTCGACGGGCTCGCTGCTCCAGGAGGCCTGTACGAGCTCCACTCCGGGGATCTCCGCGACCAGGTCGGTGGGATCGATGAGGTAGGCGAGGGCCTCCGACTCGTCCTGGCGCACGGCCGACTCGGCGTGCCCGCGCTCCTCTTCCGGCATGTACTCGTCGGCCTGGATGTGGTCGAGCGCTGCTCCGGTGAGTGCCTCGGGTTCCGGGACCTCCAGCACCAAATCAACCTGTAGGCGTACAAATCGTGATGTCTCAGAAGGGTTCATACGACGGAGCGTAAGCCCGCGAGACCCCCGGCTTTCCCGCGACCCGCCCCTTTGCTTAGCATCACCGCACACGGCCAATTCGCTTCCGCACCAAGGGGGATCGCACCGTGTCCGCACGTCGACCGCTGCTCACCGCTCTCGGAGCGACCACCCTCCTCGCCGCCCTCTGGTTCGTCCCCTCGGCGAACGCCACCGCCCCCGCCCCCGAGGCCGCCGCGGTCACCACTACGACGCACCTCACGAACACCGGGACCGCCGGGACCGCCCGGACCACCGGGACCTCCGCCGCCGAGGCGGAGCCGCGCCCCGCGCTCGCGCTCGCCGACACCGGCGGCATCGACACCGCCCCCTACGTCCTGGGCGGCACGCTCTGCCTGGGCCTCGGGGCCGGGTTCGTGACCTTCTCGGTACGCCGCTCCCAGGCCGGCTGACGGAGGCCCGCGCGAGATCCCGTAGAGAACGCGAGATCCCGTAGAGCACGCAGAGAACACAGGGCCGCCCCCGGGAGTGATCCCGGGGGCGGCCCTGTGCGTCCCTTCGCGCGGGGGACGACGGGGTCAGGCGAGCGGGCCCGTCACCGTCTCCACCGCGTCCACGAGGCCGCCCGTACGGACGAACGCCTCGGCGGCAGCCAGGTCGGGGGCGAGGAAACGATCCGGCCCGGGACCCTCGACACCGGCCTCGCGGGCCGCCGCGATGGCGGCCCGGCTGGCCGGGGCCGCGGTGAGCCCGTGGCGCAGCTCGATGGCCCGGGTGGCGGCGTACAGCTCGATGGCGATGATCCGCGTCAGGTTGTCGACGGCGGTACGGAGCTTGCGCGCCGCCGACCAGCCCATGGAGACGTGGTCCTCCTGCATGGCGGAGGAGGGGATCGAGTCGGCGGAGGCCGGCACCGCGAGCCGCTTCATCTCGCTGACCAGGGCGGCCTGCGTGTACTGGGCGATCATCAGACCGGAGTCCACGCCTGCGTCGTCCGCGAGGAACGGCGGCAGGCCGTGCGAGCGGTTCTTGTCGAGCAGGCGGTCGGTGCGCCGCTCGGCGATCGAGCCGAGGTCGGCGGCCGCGATGGCCAGGAAGTCCAGTACGTACGCGACCGGCGCCCCGTGGAAGTTGCCGTTGGACTCCACGCGTCCGTCGGGCAGGACCACCGGGTTGTCGACCGAGGAGGCCAGCTCGCGCGAGGCGACCAGGGCGGCGTGCGTCATGGTGTCGCGGCCGGCGCCGGCGACCTGCGGGGCGCAGCGCACCGAGTAGGCGTCCTGCACGCGCGGCGCGGACTCCTCCTGGAAGTGGCCGGTGAGCCCCGACCCCTTGAGCACGGCGGCCATGTTGGCGGCGGCGGCCCCCTGGCCCGGGTGCGGCCGGATGGCGTGCAGTTCGGGGGCGAGGACCTTCTCGGTGCCGAGCAGCGCCTCCAGGGTCAGCGCCGCGGTGATGTCGGCGGCCTTGTAGAGCCGGCCGAGGTCGGCGAGGGCCATGACCAGCATGCCGAGCATGCCGTCGGTGCCGTTGAGGAGGGCGAGGCCCTCCTTCTCGCGCAGCTCGACGGGCTCGATGCCGGCTTCGGCGAGCAGCTCCCCGGCGGGCCGGACGACCCCGTCCGGTCCCTCGGCGTCGCCCTCGCCCATGAGTGTGAGGGCGCAGTGGGAGAGCGGCGCGAGGTCGCCGGAGCAGCCGAGGGACCCGTACTCGTGCACGACCGGCGTGATGCCGGCGTTGAGTACGTCGGCCATCGTCTGGGCGACGGACGGCCGGACGCCGGTGTGGCCGGAGGCGACGGTCTTCAGGCGCAGGAACATCAGGGCGCGCACGACCTCCCGCTCGACGCGCGGGCCCATGCCGGCGGCGTGCGAGCGGACGATGTTGCGCTGGAGCTGCGCGCGCAGCTCGGGGCTGATGTGCCGGGACGCGAGGGCGCCGAACCCGGTGGACACCCCGTAGACGGGCTCGGGCTTGGCGGCCAGGGCGTCGACGATCTCGCGGGAGCGGGCCAGGGCGTCGAGGGCCTCGGCGGACAGCTCGACGCGCGCGTTGCCGCGGGCGACGGCGATGACATCCTCGGCGGTGGTCCCGGACGTCCCCACCACGACAGTGTGCATATCCATATTCAGCACCCTACGGACTGAATCGCTTCATGTCACCCCTTCACGTCCGCCCCCGGAAACGCCGCCGCTCCCCCGGGGCCTCCTGTGCGGCGGCGTCAGCGAGTCGTACGACGGCCGTGTCCCGGCCCGCCACGACGGGTTGGGACGAGCGGGCGGCCTTGGCCTTGTACTGGGCGGCGTCGGCCAGCCGGAACAGCCGCCGGGAGGACTTCACCAGCCCGATGGGGTCTCCGGTCGAGGCCACCCCGCAGGCCACACCCTCGCCCAGCTCCAGCTCGGCGGCGCGCAGACACACCTCCTCGGTGACGCGCACCACCTCGTCGGCGGGGGGCCCGACGCTCACGAGGCAGAACTCGTCGCCGCCGAGCCGGGCCACGAGCGCGCCGGGCAGCATGGCCCCGCACAGGCTCAGGACGGATCCGAACCGCTCCAGCAGCCGGTCGCCCATGGCGTGTCCCAGGGTGTCGTTGACCTTCTTCAGCCCGTTCAGGTCGCACACCACCAGGCTCACCACGGCCCCGTCGCGCCGGTGCTCCTCCAGGGCCTCGTCGAGCCGCATGTCCACGGCCCGCCGATTGGCCAGCCCGGTCAGCGGATCGGTGAACGCGAGCCGGCGGGCCTCTTCGAGCCGCTCGTTCTGGGCGAGTCCGGCGGCGACGACGGCCGCGAGGACGGTGGCGAACTCGGCGTCGTCCTCGTCGAAGTCGGGCAGCCCGTCGTCCCGGGCTACGTAGAGCTCCCCCCAGGCCCGCCCGCTGAGCACGATCGGCGCGACCACGCAGGTCCCGCGGCCGCGCCGGCGCAGGGCCTCGCCGCGTCTCCCGGGCCGCCCGCCGCCGGCGCTCTCCACCCAGGCGTGCGGCCCTCCGCCGCCGACCCAGCGCTCGTGGAGGAACTCCGTGATCTCCGGGAAATCGTGCACGGGATACGACTCGTCCTCGGGGAACTCCTCTTCCCCGGCCCGGCGCTCGCCCTCGTTGACGAGTACGCGCAGCCGCCCGCGTTCGCGCTCCCAGGCGGAGATCGCCGCGAACGACCCGTCCATGGCCAGCCGGGCCCCGCGCGCGGCCGCGCGCACGCTGTCCCGCGGCGCGCTCGCGGCCGCCATCGCCTGAGCCATGCCCACGACGGCCCGCAGCCGCCCGTCGACTCCCATCACCCCACATTAGGGAGTTTTATCCGATTTAGTGACAACCGCCGCGCCACCCGGCCCCGCCGCCGGGCTCCGGCGTCCGGCCCCGTCACCCGATGCCCGGCACCCGCCCCCGCGGGGACCGGCACCTCACACCGCCCGCCCCGCAAGGACCGGCGGCTACGGCAACACGCCCGGCCACTCCGGGCGGCGCTTCTCGTTGAACGCCGCCACGCCCTCCGCACGGTCCCCGGAGAAGGCGACCGCGCGCCACGCCGCGTCCTCGATCTCCAGGCCCGCCGTCAGGTCCATCCCGTGGCCGAGGCGCAGCGCCCGCTTCGCGGCGCGCAGGCCCACCGGGGAGTTCACCGCCATCCGCCCGGCCAGGGCAAGGGCTTCGGCGCGGTCCGTACCCGCCGCCACCACCGAGTCCACCAGCCCCAGGGACAGCGCCTCCGCCGCCTCCACCCGGCGCGCGGTGAAGATCAGCTCGGCGGCTCGCGCGGCCCCCACCCGGCGCGGCAGCAGCTGCGTACCGCCCCCGCCGGGGATCACCCCGACCGAGACCTCCGGGAGGCCCACGACCGCCGTCTCGTCCGCCACGATCACGTCACACGCCAGCGCCAGCTCGAAGCCGCCGCCCAGCGCGAACCCGTGCACCGCCGCGACCGTCGGCATCGGCAGCTCCAGGACACCCCCGTAAGCGCCCCGCGTGGTCGGCCGCTGCCGCACCAGCTCCGCGTCCGACAGCGAGTTGCGCTCCTTGAGGTCCGCACCCACGCAGAACGCCCGCTCGGCGGTCGAGGAGAGCACGACCACCCGTACGGACGCGTCGGCGGCCAGCGCCGCGCACGCCGAGCCGATGGCCCGCGCCATCTCCGTCGACACCGCGTTCATCGCCTTGGGCCGGTCCAGGACCAGCTCGGCGACCCCGCCCTCATGCCTACGTACCGCTACGAACTCCGACTCCACAGGCACTGGGGACCCTCCCGGTTAACGAACGTTACCCGGGGATCTTAGGCTTCCGGCGCGTCAGCGACCAGGGCTCCACGACGCCCAGCCCGCGCACCGGCCGCTGCCACATCGGCTGGAGCGCGAAGCGGTACGCACCGCCGCCCTCCTCCGACTCGGCCTCCTTCTCCGACAGCGGCGCCGCCCCGGTCCGCCCGAGTTCCTCGGCCATCGCCCCGTCCACCAGCACCGCGTCCTTCGGCGCTATCGACGTCAGCCGGCTCGCCAGGTTCACCGTGGTCCCGAAGACGTCGCCCATCCGGGTCGTCACGGTGCCGAAGGCGATCCCGACCCGCAGCTCCGGCATCTGCGGATCGGCCTCCATGGTCTCGATCAGCCGCAGCGCGATCTCCGCCGCCGTCGCCGCGTCGTCCGCCGCGTACAGGACCTCGTCGCCCAGGGTCTTGATCAGCCGGCCGCCGTGCGCCGCCACCAGGTCCGCCGCCGTCGTCTCGAAGGCCTCGACCAGTTCGCCGAGCTCCTCCTCCTCCAGCCGCCGCGTGAGGCGGGTGAAGCCCACCAGGTCCGCGAACCCCACGGCGAGCCGCCGGTCGACCATCTCCTCGTCGTCCGCGACCTGCACCACCCGCCCGGTGGCGGCCGCCAGCTGCCGCCGCCACACGTAGACCAGGAACTCCTCCAGCTCCGGCAGCAGCAGCTCGACCAGCGGGTACGTGACCTCCGTACGGGTCATCCCCGGCTCCGGCGGCTCCGTCAGGCCCTCCAGGAAGGAGTCGATCTGCCATTCCGCCAGCCGGGCGGTGGTCTGCCCGGTGGACCGCGCCACCTGCACCGCCATCGGCTCGCTCAGCAGCCCCGCCTCGACCAGGCCGGCGAGCCGGCGCAGCGCCAGTACGTCGGCCTCCGTCAGCGCCTTGGCCTGCCCGATGTCCGCGAAGCCCATCGCCCGCCAGAAGCGGGAGGCGAGCTCCATCGAGACCCCGGCGCTACGGGCCGCCTGGAACGGGGTGTACCGGCGCTCGGCGCCCAGGATCAGCTGCTCCAGCCGGATGGCGAGCGGGTCCGCCGTGGGCTGGGCGGTGTGATCGACCTCGTGGTGGGGAGTGTGCTGGTCCCGCCCGATCGGCGTGCCGGCACTCCCCGCCGCCCCGGAGGGCCCGGGGGCGGACGCGCTGGACGTTGAGTCGTCGACGGTCAAGGGCCGCCTCCTGTCCATTCCGTGCGCACTGCCGAACCGGGTGATCACCGCGAGGAGCGGGATCGCCTAAACCATACGGCAGGTGTGCCGTAGCTCACTCCCCAGCCTTCCTCCCGCGCAGCTCCCGCGCCGCCCCTTCGCCGCTCCCTCGTCGGCGTTACCGGACCGACCTCAGGTGGACCACGTCCCCGGCGCCGACCGCCTCGCGCTCGCCCTCCGCCGTCCTGATGACGAGCCGGCCGTCGGTGTCGACGGCCTCGGCCGTTCCGGTGAGCCGGCGCCCGCCGGGCAGGTCCGCCCGTACGTGCTTGCCGAGGGTCGCGCAGCCCGCCGCGTACGTCTCCTGGAGGCCGCTGGCCGCCGGGTCGCCGCCGGCCGCCCTCCAGTCCCCGTACCACTGCTCCAGGGAGCGCAGTACGGCCTTCAGCAGCGGCTCCCGGTCCGTGGCGGCGGCCTTGGCCAGCGCCAGGGACCCGGCTTCCGGCACCGGGAGCTCGTCCTCGGTCAGCGTCACGTTGAGCCCGATCCCGATGACCACGCCGTCCCCGACCCGCTCCGCGAGGATCCCGCCGGTCTTGCGCTCCTCCCCGGCCACGGCGACCAGCAGGTCGTTGGGCCACTTGAGGACCGTGTCCACCCCCGCCGCCCGGGACAGCCCGGTCGCGGTGGCCACCCCGGCCAGCAGGGTCAGCCACCCCCACCGCTCCTGCGGGACGTCCTCGCCCGGCTTGAGCAGGACGGAGAAGAACAGCCCCGACCGGGCCGGCGCGACCCAGCTGCGGTCGAGCCGCCCGCGCCCGGCGGTCTGCTCCTCGGCGACGAGCACCGCCCCCTCGGGCAGCTCCCCGGCCCGGGCGGCGAGATCACTGTTGGTGGACCCGGTGGAGTCCACCACCTCCAGGGAGGTCCACAGCCCCCCGTCGGTCACCAGGGCCCGCCGCAGCGCGGCGGCGTTCAGCGGCGGCCGGTCGAGGCTCGACCAGTGGCCTGCGGAAGCGTCTGACGGCATCAAGTGTTCCCCTTGCCTGGAGCCCGGCCTCGGGCCGGGGCGGAAACGCATTTTCTCCGGCGAAGCGGGCATGGAAGTTCCGCGTCAACCCTACCGATGCGCGGCCGCGGTCCCTAGGGAACGTGGCGGGGCCAAGCAAGGCACTTCGGGTGTGTCAAACGCCGCACTGTCGAGCGACGTGCCCGCCGATACGCTACGCACCAGTAGCCAGCAGTAGTCATTCAATTGACCAGGCAGTTGACGACACCACGCAGGGAGCCGCGACCCCGATGTCACAACCCTCAGAGCCGATCGACATGCATACGACCGCGGGCAAGATCGCGGACCTGCAGCGCCGCATCGACGAAGCCACCCACGCCGGTTCCGCACGGGCTGTGGAGAAGCAGCACGCCAAGGGCAAGCTGACGGCGCGTGAGCGGGTGGCCCTGCTTCTGGACGAGGGATCGTTCGTCGAGCTCGACGAGTTCGCCCGGCACCGCTCGACCAGCTTCGGGCTGGAGAAGACCCGCCCGTACGGCGACGGCGTCGTCACCGGCTACGGCACGGTGGACGGCCGGCCGGTGGCCGTGTTCTCGCAGGACTTCACCGTCTTCGGCGGGGCCCTCGGCGAGGTCTACGGCCAGAAGATCATGAAGGTCATGGACTTCGCGCTGAAGACCGGCTGCCCGCTCGTCGGCATCAACGACTCCGGCGGCGCCCGCATCCAGGAGGGCGTCAGCGCGCTCGGCATGTACGGCGAGATCTTCCGCCGCAACGTCCACGCGTCCGGTGTGATCCCGCAGATCAGCCTGATCGTGGGCCCCTGCGCGGGCGGCGCGGTGTACTCGCCGGCCATCACCGACTTCACCGTGATGGTCGACCAGACCTCGCACATGTTCATCACCGGCCCGGACGTCATCAAGACGGTCACCGGCGAGGACGTGGGCTTCGAGGAGCTGGGCGGCGCCCGCACCCACAACTCCACCTCCGGCGTCGCCCACCACATGGCCGGGGACGAGAAGGACGCCATCGAGTACGTCAAGTCCCTGCTGGCGTACCTGCCGTCGAACAACCTCTCCGAGCCGCCCGCCTTCCCGGAGGAGGCGGATACCGAGGTCTGCGACGCCGACCGCGAGCTCGACGCGCTGATCCCGGACAGCGCGAACCAGCCGTACGACATGCACACCGTGATCGAGCACGTGCTCGACGACGCGGAGTTCCTGGAGACGCAGTCGCTGTTCGCGCCGAACATCCTCACCGGCTTCGGCCGCGTCGAGGGGCACCCGGTGGGCGTCGTCGCCAACCAGCCGATGCAGTTCGCCGGCTGCCTGGACATCAACGCCTCCGAGAAGGCCGCCCGCTTCGTCCGCACCTGCGACGCCTTCAACATCCCGGTGCTGACCTTCGTGGACGTCCCCGGCTTCCTGCCGGGCACGGACCAGGAGTACAACGGAATCATCCGGCGCGGCGCGAAGCTGATCTACGCGTACGCCGAGGCCACCGTGCCCCTGATCACCGTCATCACCCGCAAGGCCTTCGGCGGCGCGTACGACGTCATGGGCTCCAAGCACCTCGGCGCGGACCTGAACCTGGCCTGGCCGACCGCGCAGATCGCCGTCATGGGCGCGCAGGGCGCGGTGAACATCCTGCACCGCCGCGCCATCGCGGAGGCGGAGGAGGCGGGCAACGCCGAGGAGACCCGGGCCCGGCTGATCACCGAGTACGAGGACGCGCTGCTCAACCCGTACACGGCCGCCGAGCGCGGTTACATCGACGCGGTGTCCATGCCGTCCGAGACCCGCGCGCACGTGGTGAAGGGGCTGCGCCAGCTCCGCACCAAGCGGGAGTCGCTGCCCCCGAAGAAGCACGGCAACATCCCCCTCTAGGAGGTCAGTCCTGTGGTGATCAAGGTCGTCAAGGGAAACCCGACCCCGGAGGAGCTGGCCGCCGCACTGGCGGTGGTCCAAGCGCGCGCGGCGGTGCTGGCCTCGGCACCGTCGGGCGCGCCCCGGGTCGCGGACGAGTGGGCGGCGCCGTCCCGGGTGGCACGGCGGCACCTGCCGCGGCCGGGGCCGCGCGCGTGGGGACGTACGTACTGGCCCGCGTAGCGAAGATGGTGTGAACGGACGGTGGCGCCTGAGTACTCGTACTCAGGCGCCACGGCCCGTACCGGGGCCAGGATCGGGGCATGCTCTGGTCAGACCCGAAGGACGAGCCGCCCAAGGACATGCGCGACGCGCAGGCCATGCTGCGGCGGATGATCGTGGTGCTCGCGCTCGCCATGCTCGTGGTGGTGTACGTCCTGGGCGTGGGCCCCTTCTGAGCCCGCCCTACGATGGCTCCCATGACTGCTGCCGAACCGCGACGCGCCCTCGTCCTCGCCTCCGCCTCGCCCGCCCGGCTGAACCTGCTGCGGCAGGCCGGCCTCACCCCGCACGTCATCGTCAGCGACTTCGACGAGGACACGCTCAGCGCGGACAGCCCGGCCGAGCTGGCGCTGGCGCTGGCCGAGGCCAAGGCGGGCGTCGTGGCGGGGCTGGAGGAGGCCGCGGGCGCCCTGGTGATCGGCTGCGACTCGGTGCTGGAGCTGGACGGCGAGGCGCTGGGCAAGCCGGCGGACGCCGAGGAGGCCACGACCCGCTGGAAGTCGATGCGCGGGCGGTCCGGCGTACTGCGCACCGGGCACTGCGTCATCGACACGGCGAGCGGGCGCCAGGTCTCGGCCACCGCGTCCACGACGGTCCACTTCGGCGAGCCGACGGACGAGGAGGTGGCCGCCTACGTGGCGAGCGGCGAGCCGCTGCACGTGGCGGGGGCGTTCACCCTGGACGGGCTGTCGGCGCCGTTCATCGAGGGCATCATCGGCGACCACGGCAACGTGATCGGCCTTTCCATGCCGCTGCTGCGCTCCCTGCTGGGCGAACTGGACGTGTCGATCACGGACCTGTGGGTTTGATCTCCCCGAGCACCGGCTGCACCGGTCGCGCCACGTAGAGCGTCAGGGACAGGGCGAGCAGGCAGAAGATCAGCATCAGCACGGCGAAGGCGCCCCAGCCGACGAGTCCGACGGCGAGGGCGCCGAGCAGGCCGTGGGTGACGGCGGCGCTGATGAGCGCGGTGCGGGCGAGCCGCCCGGGCGCGAGGTCCCGTATCGCGGCGACGGCGAGCAGTACGGCGCACAGCAGGAGGAAGGCCCCGATGCCGACCCCCAGGGCATACGTCACCTTGGACATGACATCCGGATCGCTGCCCGCGATGGACATCGACTGATTCGCGGTCGTCCTGCCCAGGACGACGTGCACGAAGACGAGCACCGCCGCTTCCCCGACGAGCACGATCGCGGCCAGCCCGGCCACGAGTCTGCGCAGCAGCACGACGCCCCCACCCCCACACGCATTGGCACGGCACAGGCACGGCACAAGCCTGTTCGACGCCTGGAGGCTACTAACGGGTAAACCAGCGGACAAGGGTCCGGGGGCTCTTCGTTACCTGAGCGGCCGCGCGGGAGCGCCCCGCGGGGGTCCGGTGGCAAAGATTGCCTAGGCCGTTCGTAGGGACTCCACAAAGAATCGGCGCGGGCCGCTGGCCCGGTGGACAGAGACCTTGTATGGGCGACGGGGTTACTGTGCAGTCGGGGATCCCCCTGACCTGGGGCGCCACAAGGGCTTTCCGGACTCAAGGTGCACTCGAATCACACTCCGTGTGGGCAAGCTCACCTATGGGGAAGGGTCGAAAGGCCGTGTGGGCTGTCCCTAAACTCAGCTTGTTCCAAGGAGGGAGCCATCGTGCGCAAGGTGCTCATCGCCAACCGTGGCGAAATCGCTGTCCGCGTTGCCCGGGCCTGCCGGGACGCCGGGATCGCCAGCGTAGCCGTCTACGCCGATCCGGACCGGGACGCTCTGCACGTCCGCGCGGCCGACGAAGCTTTCGCGTTGGGCGGTGACACCCCGGCCGCGAGTTACTTGGACATCGCGAAGGTCCTGCAGGCCGCGGCTGATTCGGGTGCCGACGCCATTCACCCCGGTTACGGATTCCTGTCGGAGAACGCCGAGTTCGCCCAGGCCGTCCTCGACGCGGGCCTGACGTGGATCGGCCCGCCGCCGCAGGCCATCCGCGACCTGGGTGACAAGGTCGCCGCCCGGCACATCGCGCAGCGCGCCGGCGCGCCGCTGGTGGCCGGTACCCCGGACCCGGTCTCGGGTGCGGAGGAGGTCGTGACCTTCGCGAAGGAGCACGGCCTGCCCATCGCGATCAAGGCCGCCTTCGGCGGCGGCGGGCGCGGCCTGAAGGTCGCCCGCACCCTCGAAGAGGTCCCCGAGCTGTACGACTCGGCGGTCCGCGAGGCCGTCGCGGCGTTCGGGCGCGGCGAGTGCTTCGTCGAGCGCTACCTCGACAAGCCCCGGCACGTGGAAACCCAGTGCCTGGCCGACTCCCACGGCAACGTCGTGGTGGTCTCCACCCGTGACTGCTCGCTGCAGCGCCGCCACCAGAAGCTGGTGGAGGAGGCCCCCGCCCCGTTCCTGACCGCGGAGCAGAACGCGGAGCTGTACGCCGCGTCCAAGGCCATCCTGAAGGAGGCCGGGTACGTCGGCGCCGGTACCGTCGAGTTCCTCGTCGGCACCGACGGCACGATCTCCTTCCTGGAGGTCAACACCCGCCTCCAGGTCGAGCACCCGGTCACCGAGGAGGTCACCGGCATCGACCTGGTCCGCGAGATGTTCCGCATCGCCGACGGCGAGGCACTCGGCTACGGCGACCCCGTCCTGCGCGGTCACTCCTTCGAGTTCCGCATCAACGGCGAGGACCCCGGCCGCGGCTTCCTGCCCGCCCCGGGCACCGTCACCCGCTTCGCCCCGCCCTCGGGCCCGGGCGTGCGCCTGGACGCGGGCGTCGAGTCCGGCTCGGTCATCGGCCCCGCCTGGGACTCCCTGCTGGCCAAGCTCATCGTCACCGGCGCCACCCGCGAGCAGGCCCTGCAGCGCGCGGCCCGCGCGCTGGCGGAGTTCGAGATCGAGGGCATGGCCACCGCCATCCCCTTCCACCGCGCGGTCGTCACCGACCCCGCCTTCGCACCCGTCGACGGGAACCCGTTCACGGTCCACACCCGCTGGATCGAGACCGAGTTCGTCAACGACATCCCCGTCTTCGCCGCGCCCGCCGCGGAGGAGGCCGAGGAGGAGCCCGGCCGCGAGACCGTGGTCGTCGAGGTCGGCGGCAAGCGCCTGGAAGTCTCCCTGCCGTCCTCCCTGGGCATGACGCTGGCCCGTACCGCCGCCGCGGGCGGTGCCAAGCCCAAGCGACGCGCCGCGAAGAAGTCCGGACCGGCCGCTTCCGGCGACACCCTCGCCTCCCCGATGCAGGGCACCATCGTCAAGGTCGCCGTCGAGGAAGGCCAGCAGGTCACCGAGGGCGAGCTGATCGTCGTCCTGGAGGCCATGAAGATGGAGCAGCCGCTGAACGCGCACCGCTCCGGCACCATCGTCGGCCTCACCGCCGAGGTCGGCGCCTCCCTCACCTCGGGCGCGACCATCTGCGAGATCAAGGACTGACGTCCTTACCGGGGCTCCGCCCCGGACCCCGCGCCTCAAACGCCGGCGGGGCTGGTTTTCACCAGCCCCGCCGGCGTTTGCAATTCAGCCCCGCCGGCGTTTGAGGCGCGGGGTCTGGGGCGGAGCCCCAGCAGCGGACCCGCACGGGCTAACGGCGCCGCATGTCCGCGACCCGCACCCGCTCCGCCACCTGCTGCTGCTCCAGCATCGAGGCCGGGGCGCTGCGCAGCTGGGCGGTGGGCCCCCCACGGCGCTGTACGGGCAACGGCGACTCCCGGCGCGGGCGCCGGCCCACCATGCCGCCGTCGCCGCCGGAGGCGACCGACCCACCCGCCACAGTGATCTGCACGCCCTGGTCCGCCAGCGCCTGCAGCTCCGTCGCGGCCCGTTCGTCGTGCGGCGGCGGCTCGTCCGTCACCAGCCGCGTCATCACGTCCGTCGGCACGGTCTGGAACATGGTGTCCGTCCCGAGCTTCGTGTGGTCGGCGAGCACCACCACCTCCGCCGCCGCCTGCACCAGCGCCCGGTCCACACTCGCGGAGAGCATGTTCGAGGTGGACAGCCCGCGCTCGGCGGTCAGACCGCTCCCCGACAGGAACGCCCGCGACACCCGCAGCCCCTGGAGGGACTGCTCGGCCCCGCTGCCGACGAGGGCGTAGTTGGACCCGCGCAGGGTTCCGCCGGTCATCACCACCTCCACCCGGTTCGCGTGGGCCAGGGCCTGCGCGACCAGCAGGGAGTTGGTGACGACGGTCAGGCCGGGCACCCGCGCGAGCCGGCGGGCCAGCTCCTGGGTCGTGGTACCCGCGCCGACGACGACGGCCTCGCCTTCTTCGACAAGGCCGGCCGCGACATCGGCGATGGCGGTCTTCTCCGCCGTCGCGAGATGGGACTTTTGCGGAAAGCCGGACTCCCGCGTGAAACCGCCCGGCAAGACCGCACCGCCGTGCCGGCGGTCGAGGAGTCCTTCTGCCTCCAGTGCCCGCACGTCCCGCCGTACGGTCACTTCGGAGGTCTGGACGACGCGGGCGAGCTCCCGGAGCGATACCGCTCCGTTGGCCCGCACCATTTCGAGAATCAATTGGCGACGTTCTGCAGCGAACACGAAACTGACAGTAATGCCAACGACCGTCTGGTTTCAGCTCTTTACGCCGGAATACCGAAGTTGTTCATAGCGCGGGGGGACAAGTGGTATACGCGGTCCGACGACCGCGTGAACCCCTCACCACCACCCGCGCGCCCCACCCCAAACCCCTTGCCCCACAAGGGGTTTGCCGGGGGATCAGGCCTCCCCGGCGGCCTTCCGCGTGTGCAACTGGCGTGCCACCTCGGCGATCGAGCCCGACAGAGAGGGGTACACGGTGAACGCTTTTGCGATCTGCTCGACCGTCAGGTTGTTGTCGACCGCGATCGAGATCGGGTGGATCAGCTCGCTCGCGCGCGGCGAGACCACGACGCCGCCCACCACGATCCCGGTACCCGGACGGCAGAACAGCTTCACGAACCCGTCCCGGATGCCCTGCATCTTGGCGCGCGGGTTGCGCAGCAGCGGAAGCTTCACGACACGGGCCTCGATCTTGCCGGCGTCCACGTCGGCCTGGGTGTAACCGACCGTAGCGATCTCCGGGTCGGTGAAGACGTTCGACGACACCGTTTTCAGGTTCAGCGGGGCCACCGCGTCGCCCAGGAAGTGGTACATCGCGATGCGCCCCTGCATGGCGGCGACGGAGGCCAGCGCGAAGATCCCGGTCACGTCTCCCGCCGCGTACACGCCGGGGGAGGAGGTACGGGAGACCTTGTCGGTCCAGATGTGGCCGGACTCCTTGAGCCGGACCCCGGACTCCTCCAGGTTCATGTTCCCGGTGTTCGGGATCGCGCCGACCGCCATCAGGCAGTGGCTGCCGGTGATGACCCGGCCGTCGGAGAGGGTGACCTCGACCCGGTCGCCCACCCGCTTGGCGGATTCGGCGCGGGAGCGTCCGATGACGTTCATGCCGCGGCGGCGGAAGACGTCCTCCAGGACGGCGGCCGCGTCCGGGTCCTCACCGGGCAGCACGCGGTCGCGGGAGGAGACGAGCGTGACCCGGGAGCCGAGGGCCTGGTAGGCGCCGGCGAACTCGGCACCCGTCACACCCGAGCCGACGACGATGAGCTCTTCGGGGAGCTCCTCAAGGTCGTAGACCTGGGTCCAGTTCAGGATCCGCTCGCCGTCGGGCATCGCGTCCGGGATCTCGCGGGGGTGTCCGCCGGTCGCGATCAGCACGGCGTCGGCGGTCAGGATCGTCTCGGTGCCGTCGGCGGCGGTGACGATGACGTCCCGGGTCCCGTCGATGCCCTGCGGGCCGCCCAGCTTGCCGCGGCCGCGCAGCACGCGGGCGCCGGCCCGGGTGACGGACGCGGTGATGTCGTGCGACTGGGCGAGCGCGAGGCGCTTGACGCGCCGGTTCACCTTGCCGAGGTCCACGCCGACGACGCGCGCGGCCTGCTCGATGTGCGGGGTGTCGTCGGCGACGACGATGCCGAGCTCCTCGTACGACGAGTCGAAGGTCGTCATCACCTCGGCGGTCGCGATGAGGGTCTTGGAGGGCACGCAGTCGGTGAGCACCGACGCCCCGCCCAGACCGTCGCAGTCGACGACGGTCACCTCCGCGCCGAGCTGGGCCCCCACCAGGGCCGCCTCATACCCGCCGGGTCCGCCGCCGATGATCACGATCCGGGTCACGAAAACTCCGCCTCACGTCTACCCGGCCGGCTGCCGCCCCGGCCGGGGCTTCCGGGGGTTCCCCGGGGGATGCATTCCGTGCTCCATTGTCCCGCACGCTTCAAGGTGCTTCGCGCCCGGTCCCTCCATCCGTGACGACGGCCTCGTGGCACGGTCCGGCGCACGGTCCGGCGGACGGCTGGGAGAGCGGTCCGGGCCGCCCCTCCCGTACTCTCGACCTCATGTCGCTCTACGCCGCGTACGCCGGCAACCTCGACCCGCGGCTGATGACGCGCCGCGCACCCCATTCGCCGCTGCGCGGCACGGGCTGGATCAACGACTGGCGGCTGACCTTCGGCGGCGAGCAGATGGGCTGGGAGGGCGCGCTGGCGACGATCGTCGAAGCCCCGCGCCACCAGGTCTTCGTCGCCCTGTACGACATCGCCCCGCTGGACGAGGACTCGATGGACCGGTGGGAGGGCGTCGGGCTCGACATCTACCGCCGTATGCGCATCCGCGTCCACACGCTGGACGGCGAGGAGGCGGCCTGGTGCTACGTCCTCAACGGCTACGAGGGCGGCCTGCCCTCGGCGCGCTACCTGGGCGAGCTCGCCGACGCGGCCGAGTCCGCGGGGGCTCCGCACGACTATGTGATGGAACTCCGCAAGCGCCCCTGCTGAGCCCAACGTCTTCGTGAAGGACGCCGAGGGGCTGACCAGGCAAGTTCCTGGCCCTTCGTCGGAAACGACAACGCAACGATCTGAACTACGTAAGGCTGGTCATCTACGCGCGTAGGCAATGACCGGCTACGCTCGTCAGCGTGAACGCATCTGTTACCGACCCCTTCGCCGACGCCACCGCCGCAGCCGCCCGCCTGCGTGAGCTGACCGGTGCCGAATCCCACGATGTCGCCCTCGTCATGGGCTCCGGCTGGGCCCCCGCCGCCGAGGCGCTCGGCGCGCCCGAGGCCGAATTCCCGGTCACCGAGCTGCCCGGATTCCCGCCCCCCGCCGTCGAGGGCCACGGCGGCAAGATCCGCTCGTACAAGATCGGCGAGAAGCGCGCGCTGCTCTTTCTCGGCCGGACCCACTACTACGAGGGCCGCGGCGTCGCCGCCGTCGCGCACGGCGTGCGCACCGCCGTCGCCGCCGGCTGCAAGACCATCGTCCTGACCAACGGCTGCGGCGGCCTGCGCGAGGGCATGAAGCCCGGCCAGCCCGTCCTGATCAGCGACCACCTCAACCTGACGGCCGCCTCGCCGATCGTCGGCGCGAACTTCGTGGACCTCACCGACCTCTACTCGCCGCGCCTGCGCGCGATGTGCAAGGAGATCGACGAGACTCTCGAAGAGGGCGTCTACGTCCAGTTCCCCGGCCCGCACTACGAGACCCCGGCCGAGATCAACATGATCCGCGTCATGGGCGCCGACCTGGTCGGCATGTCCACCGTGCTGGAGGCCATCGCCGCCCGCGAGGCCGGCGCCGAGGTGCTCGGCATCTCCCTGGTCACCAACCTGGCGGCGGGCCTGTCCGGCGAGCCGCTGAACCACGAAGAGGTGCTCCAGGCCGGCCGCGACTCGGCCGCGCGCATGGGCAAGCTGCTCACCCAGGTCCTCGCCCGCATCTGAGACGGGACAGGCACCCGCACCGTACGAGAGACAAGGCGGAAGTAGTGCAGGAACAGGACGACCTGATCACCCGGGCCCGGGCCTGGCTGGCCGAGGACCCGGACCCGGAGACGGCGCGGGAGCTGGCCGGGCTCATCGAGTCCGGTGACACCACCGGCCTCGCGGAGCGCTTCTCCGGCACCCTCCAGTTCGGCACCGCCGGACTGCGCGGCGAGATCGGCGCCGGCCCGATGCGGATGAACCGCTCCGTGGTCATCCGGGCGGCGGCGGGCCTGGCGGCCTACCTGAAGGCCCAGGGACACGCCGGCGGCCTGGTCGTCGTCGGCTACGACGCGCGCTACAAGTCGGCGGACTTCGCCCGCGACACCGCCGCCGTCATGATCGGCGCCGGGCTGCGCGCGGCCGTCCTGCCCCGACCGCTGCCGACGCCCGTCCTCGCGTACGCCATACGGCACCTGGGCGCCGTCGCCGGCGTCGAGGTGACCGCGAGCCACAACCCGCCCCGGGACAACGGCTACAAGGTGTACCTCGGCGACGGTTCTCAGATCGTCTCCCCCGCGGACGCCGAGATCGCGGCCGAGATCGAGCGTGTCACCACCCTCGACTCCGTCCCCCGTCCGGAGTCCGGCTGGGAGAGCCTCGGTGACGAGGTGCTGGAGGCCTACCTGGCCCGGACGGACGCCGTCCTGACCCCCGGCTCCCCCCGGGGCGTGCGGACCGTCTACACGGCCATGCACGGCGTCGGCAAGGACGTCGTGATGGCGGCCTTCGCCCGGCACGGCTTCCCGACGCCGGTGCTCGTGGCCGAGCAGGCCGAGCCGGACCCGGCGTTCCCGACGGTCGCCTTCCCGAATCCGGAGGAGCCGGGCGCGATGGACCTGTCCTTCGCGAAGGCCGCCGAGGTCAACCCGGACATCGTGATCGCGAACGACCCGGACGCGGACCGCTGCGCGGTGGCCGTCCCGGACGACGGTGGCTGGCGGATGCTGCGCGGCGACGAGGTCGGCGCGCTGCTCGCCGCCCACCTCGTGCACAAGGGCGCGCGGGGCGTCTTCGCCGAGTCGATCGTCTCCTCCTCCCTCCTGGGCCGCATCGCGGAGGCCGCCGAGCTGCCGTACGAGGAGACCCTGACGGGCTTCAAGTGGATCTCCCGCGTGGAGGGCCTGCGCTACGGCTACGAGGAGGCGCTCGGCTACTGCGTGGACCCCGAGGGCGTCCGCGACAAGGACGGCATCACGGCGGCCCTGCTCGTCGCCGAACTTGCCTCGGAGCTCAAGGAGCAGGGCCGGACCCTGACGGACCTGCTGGACGACCTGGCGATGGCCCACGGGCTGCACGCCACCGACCAGCTGTCGGTCCGCGTCTCGGACCTGTCGGTCATCGCCTCGGCGATGGCGCGGCTCCGGGCGGAGCCCCCGACCTCCCTGGCGGGCCTGCGCGTGACCTCGGCGGAGGACCTGTCGGTCGGCTCGGCCACCCTCCCTCCGACGGACGGCCTCCGCTACTACCTGGACGGCGACTACAAGGCCCGCGTGATCGTCCGCCCGTCGGGCACGGAGCCCAAGCTGAAGTGCTACCTGGAGGTCGTGGTCCCGGTGGCCGAAGCCTCCGACCTCGCCCCGGCCCGCGCCCGCGGCCAGGAAGTCCTGGACGCGATCAAAAAGGACTTCGCGGCCGCCGCCGGCATCTAGCCGGCCCCGAGCGCGCCCCTCGGCCCCCTGAGCCCCGTCCGGCTCAGGGGGCCGTCGGCGTATCCGTCAGGACGAGCCGACGCTCCCTCGCAGTCAGCGGCCGCTCCGCTCCAGCAGCATCACCGCATACACCGGCGAGTCGGCGAACGGCTGGTTCTCGCCGATCTTCCGGTAGCCCCACCCCTCGTACATGGCCTGCAACCGGGGCCGCTCGGTGTCCACGGTCAGGACCGCGGATGCCTCGCCGCGGCCTTCGAGGAGCGCATCGTGCAGGCGCGGACCGAGGCCGGTCTTGCGCCACTTCGGGCACACCATCAGCTCGGAGACGTGAAAGGTGGCAGGGTCGGCCGGCGGGGTGCCGAGGTGCCCTTGCCACCACTGGCGGCCCTCGGCGGCGGGGGCCCCGTAGGAGAACCCGACCGGCACATCTCCCTCCCACGCGATCACGCAGGTGAAGCCGGGATTGCCGCCCCAGTGGTCCACGAACCACGGGAAGCGTTGGACGAACTCCTCGTTCATGCGGTCCGCATAGGCGTCGGCGTGCACATCCAGAAGGGTTTGCCGTATCGCGGGCAGATCATCGTGGGCGTGGCGGCTCAAGGTGATGTCGGTCAACGCGGGCTCCATTCGGTGCGGTATCGGTCAGCCCACTCGCGGGCCGCCCGGTCGGTGGGGGCGAGAGTGAACAGGTCGCGGTGGAAGTCACCGATCTGTGTCCGCATCCGGCCCGGGATCGGGTCACCGGCCATCAGATCGAACCCCTTGGCGGTCGTCGCGCACGCCTGGTCGATGTCGCCTTGGCGAAGCTGCGCGTGCGCGAGACGCACCATGGTCATGGCCCGGTTGCGGCGCAGGGTGGCGGGGAGCGCGGCCAACGCCCGGTGGGATGCGGCCTCGGCGTGCGCGGGCTCGCCCAGGAGGTCCCGGACGATCGCCGTGAGCGCGGCGAGCTCCGCCGGCCCGTAGAACCCGATCCACGGCGGCCGCGGAACTGCCTGGGCGCGGGTCAGAGCGTCTTCGGCGTAGCCGAGGGAGCGCAGCGCCGGTTGCCGGTCGCCGCATGAGGCGTGCCCGATCGCGGTACGCGCGTGGGCCAGGGACGCGAACAACGGGTCACAGCGGGCGATGGTCGTGGCCTTCGCCGCCTGGGAGGCGGCGACAACCTCCCCGAACTGCTCACACTGGTGCGCGAGCATCGCCGTCGAGTTCCAGACCCGCATCTGCGCCATGGAGTCCTGCGCCATCCCGGCCAGGCGCAATGCCTGATCGAGATGGGCGCGGGCACGGTCGAGTTGGCGTGCGTCGATGCACGACCAGGCGGCCGACGCCGTGTAGTGCGAGGCCAGGGAGAACAGCCTTTGCCTCACGGTCTGGGAGGCGGCCCGCTGCTGCAACGCGACTGCCTCGGCGGCCCCGGCGAGCGCGGCCTTCTCCAACGCCCCGTGGCCGCCCCGGGCCTGGTCCAGCGCGGTCAGAGCGCTCATGCCCTCCCGCAAGCGGATCACGTCCGCAGTGCCGACCGACCAACGGCCGGAGGGAACAGCGCCAGCGGCGGCCGCGCCGACGGTCAGAGAGCAGAAGGTGCGGCGTAGCACGGGGTCCTCCGGCGGTGCTGGTAGTGCGGGTGAGGCGAACCCTAGATCCGTGATCGGGCATCCGAACACCTGCTCAAGCGCTGCCCGGGTCCGGCCGATCGGCCTGGTCGTGGTCCCGTTCACGAGATTCCGCACGCTGCGCGCGGACACGTTGCCCGGTCTGCCGGTGATCGACTGCAGCGCGGCATTCATCTGACCTGCTAACTCGTCCTGAGTCAGACCCAGATCAGCCATTCGCGCCCTCAGTGCGGCGTTCTCTGCCATGCCACCGACCGTAAGGCCACGATCACGGTGCGATCCAGACGAAGAGTCAATCAGCCCTAAAGTTTTCCGGTTGCCCGCACCCCCGGCCCCGGCAACCTTTCCTGTCTCCCGCCGTCTCATGGTCGTTGACTGGGAATCAGCAACACCCCCTCCAAAGGCCGGGCCTTTCCCCGTCCGGCCTGGTGCGCGGGAGTCGTACCTGCTCTCAGCCACAGCCGAGGAACGACCCCCCACGCGCCATCCCCAGCGATCACGACCCAGGGCGGCGGCGATGACGATCACGACGCAGCTACAAGACCACCAGCGCCGATTCCCGCGCGCCATCACACTGCCCCGCCACCTCTGGCCGGCGCCCGGCACCACCGTCCGCGCGATGGAAGCCCCCGAGCACCTGGCCGTGGGCGTCCTCGCCCGCTACGGCACTCTGACCGACGCGTTCCCCGGCTACGGATACGTACGTCCGCTCGAAGGCGGCCGCGAGTGGGTCGCCACCCCCGAATACCTGAGACCGGCACACCCCATGGAAATCTCCGCCGCACGTATCCAGGGGTGGGCCCGGTGACCGGCCGCATCTCGGGCCCGGTCTCCGGCGGCGAGTGGCACACCATCGACCACCCGCTGACCGGAGAGACCGTCCGCGACATCGCCAACGGCCTCACCGGCACCCTGACCTGCGTCACCGAGGAACACCACAGCGGCCGTCTGCTGGAGATCGCCCACATCCGCCCCACTTGCGGAGGAATCGAGTGGACCACCGCAGCCTCAAACATCTCCCACGCCAGCGGTGCCCGGTGAGCGCCGCGCAGATCGGGGACCTGGTCGAAGACGGCCCCGGCGGCGGCCGGTGGATCTACACCGACCGGCGCGGCGGAACACCGATCCTGCGCCCCATGTACGGGGGCACCGGAAACACCCGGGAAACCGACCACCCCGAGGGGCTTCGGGTCATCAAGACCAGGAAAGAACTCCGCGCCGAGTCCCTGCACTTCCTGTAGCCGGGCCGCAGGGGCCGCACCACGTCCGGACGTGGTGCGGATCCACACGGACACCCCGACCACGCTCACGACTTCCTGCCCACCCGTTCAAGCGAGAGGGGCACCACCGTGACATCCCAGCTCATCCCACGCATCGGCCCGCCGCCCGCCCACGGCTGGACGGCGCTGCGGAACTTCGCACACCTGGGCGGACAGTTCCGAGTGTCCCTGACCCCCAAGTGCAACGTGGCCTGCTGGTTCTGCCACAACGAGGGCGACGTCCCCCCGCCGCTGACCCGCATCAACCGCAGCGCACGCCCCCGGTCCGGCGAGCTGGACGCCGACGGCTTCATCACCATCATGCGAGAGGTGATCGGGGCCGGACTGCGCCGCGTGTACTTCACCGGCGGCGACCCCCTGCTGTCCCCGATCGCCCACGACGTCCTCACCCGCCTGCCCGTACGTGAACCCGACGTGTCGTACACGCTGATCACGAACGGGACGCTGATCCGGGCGAACGAGGACTGGCTGCCCTATGCCGACCTCGACAAGGTGAAGGTGTCCCTGCACTACTTCTCGGATGACACCTTCCGGGCCATCGCGGGCACCCGCATGAGCGTGGACGTGGTCCTCGACGGCATCGACGCGGCCCGTGGAATGTTCCCCGCGGTCGAACTCAACACGCTGATGCAGAAGGAGAACGAACACGAACTGACCCGCATCCTGGACTTCGCCTTGGACCGGCGGATGCCCGTCCAGTTCATCGAGCTGGTAGAGACCGAGCACAACACCTCCCGGAAGTCCTCCGCCATCAGCGCCGACGGAATCATCCGCCACCTGCGGACCCTGACCCGTGACGAGCGGGTCGAGGCGTACGGCGTCGGGCAGGGCCGGCGCATCTTCACCGTGGACGATGTCGAGATCGACGTCATCCAGCGCGACCTCGGCCGCCACCACGTCGGACAGTGCGGCACCTGTCCCCTCCGCCCCAAGTGCATCGAAGGATTCTGGGCGCTGCGCCTGGACCACGCCGGGGGCCTGCAACCGTGTCTGCTGCGTGATGACCTGCGCCTGAACCTCCTGCCTCTGCTGGATACCCCGGAGAAGATCCCGGACGCGGTCGCCGCGCACGTCGCCGCGTTCACCGAGGGAACCCTGTGAACGCCCCCAGCGGCCCGTACGCGCCGCTTGCCGGAACGGGTGTACGGATGGGTCCGTTCGTCGTACTCGAAGGCGTCTCCGCCGTCGGCAAGTCCACGCTCGCCCGCCTCCTCGCGGACCGGCTCGGCGCGATGCGCCTGCACACCCTGCCCGCCCCGCATGGCGGGTGGTCTCGCACGGTGCACGCCGAGCTGCGGCCGCTGCCCACCCTCGCGTTCTACCTCTCCGGGCTACTCCACGCCTCCGACACCATCCGCGCCGACCTCACGCACCGGCCGGTCATCGCCGACCGGTACACGTCCTCCGTGATCGCCTGCCAGGCCGCCGTCAGCGGCACCACCACCGACGACGTGGCCCGGCTCCTGGCTCCCTTCCGCCCCTACCTGGTCGCCCCGGACGCAACGTTCTACCTGCGCAGCTCGGAGGCGACGCTGAAGGAGCGCATGGGGATCAAGCCGGACACGAAGGAAGACGACACCGCGCTGTTCGCCGTCCCCGGCCGTCTGGCCGCGCTGTGGGCCAACTTCGAAGAGGTCGCCGCCACCGACCCCACCGCCGTTCTCCTGGACACCGACGGCGCCACCCCCGACCAGCTCGCCGACTTCATCACCGACCGCCTCAAGGAGCAGCGTGCTTAACCCCATTAACCCCGGCGCGGTGATCACCGGCGGGCAGATTCACGGGACCTTCCCCGGGCAGATCCATGAAGGCGTGCCCTGGTGGGTCGCCGCCTGCTTCGTGACGGTGACCCGAACCGGCGCGCTTGCCGTCGCCCACGACGGACGCCCGGCCACCGGCCGCTTCCACCACAGCTTCCTCCAGGGCGCGATCAACGCTCACCACTTCGCGTGCGAGATCGCCGACGCCGGCGCCACCGACGAAACCGGGCTGCTGCACGCCATGAGCGCCCTCGGTGGCATCCCCGGCGCACTCATCACCACCAGCGGAGACGGCCCGCACACGGTGACCATCCGCCTCTACAGCGCGGACGGCCGCCAGGCGCAGGAGGACACCGGGCTCGCCGCGATCCGCGCCATGATCGCCGCCGACCGTGTCCCCATCCCCGTCAACGCCACCTGCAAGGGCCGCATTGTCGCCCTGGCCTACGTCGTAGGAGCAGACCGGTGATCAATGCCCGCCAGGTCATCGAGTCCGGCACGAACATCCTGTTCGTCACCCTGGACTCCCTGCGCCACGACGTCGCCCGCGCCACCATGCACGCCGGGCACACCCCGCGCCTCGCCGCGCTGCTGCCCGGCGGACAGTGGGAGGAACGCCGCACCCCCGGCACGTTCACCCTCCCCGCACACATGGCGTTCTTCTCCGGCTTCCTGCCCAAGCTCCCCACCCCCAACCAGCCGCCCCGCCTGTGGGAATGCCGGCCGCCCGCCTTCAAGACCGTGGACGAGGGCACGTTCGTCTTCGATGCCCCGAACCTCCTGACCGGTCTCGGACAGCACGGATACCGCACCGTGTGCGTGGGCGGTGTCACGTACTTCTCGCGTGAGACGCCGCTCGGGTCGGTCCTGCCGGACATGTTCGATGAGGACCACTGGCGGCCGGAGTTCTGCTCGCCCGAACCGGACTCCACCCGCCACCAGGCCGACCACGCGCTGACCGTCGCCGACCAGTACGCCGGGCGGCCGCTGTTCCTCTTCGTCAACGTCTCCGCCACCCACGTCCCCCACGGGCACTACCTCGGCGACAGCGCCGACACGTGGCAGTCTCAGGCGGCCGCGCTCACCTACGCCGATGAACACCTCGGCCGACTGGTGGAGGGGCTGGTGGCAGACCGGCCGTGGCTGGCCATCATGTGCTCCGACCACGGCGACGCGTTCGGGGAAGACGGCTACCACGGGCGCGGTATCACACACCCTGCGGTGATGAACGTGCCGTTCGCCGCCATGCTCGTACCAGCCGGGTCTAGGCTCCCCAGCCATGGACTCACACCCTGAAAACACGCGTGACGCAGCCGTCATCGTCGCCCGCGACGCCTCCGGACTCGTCGCCGTCCTGACCACCCGCTTCCCGAAGCACGGGGGCGACTACCTGTTCCTGCCCGGCGGCCGCCTCGAACCCGGCGAGACCCACGAGGAGGCCGCACGACGCGAACTCCAGGAGGAGGCAGGCATCACCGCCTCCTCCTGGCAGCACCTCGGCACTTACGCCATCACCCTCAACTCCCCGGCCCGCATGTCCCTCCACCTCGCCGAAGGACTGACGATCGGCCCCCAGCAGCTCGCCGAAGGCGAAGAGGACTTCAAGCTGATGTGGTGGCCCCTGGCCGACGCCCTCGACGCCGCCACGGAGGGCCGCTTCCTCCTCCCCGGCGGCCCCCTCGCTCTCCTCCTCGCCGAGCGCCACACCGCGAGCACCCCCGCCCAGTAACTATGAGCACCCCTCAGATCCTGACTACCCGGTGAGACGCTCGCGCTCGGCCAGCCCCGGCACGAGATGCTGCCCGACGGGCTCTGCCCCGATCTTCAGCCCCGCCTGGGGCCTGGTCAGTCGACTCCCCCATGCAGCACGTCCGACTGGACACCGCGTTTTCGCACATCCTTCTGTCCGACCCGGCCACCCGCGATGATGGGCTGACCGTCCTCGACAACGCGGCGCGCATGGCCTCGCAGCACGGCCTGAGTCACCAACTGCGCAGCATGAACCAGGGAGCCCCCGTGCCGGACCGCGCAGAGCGCACGATCACCGACGAGCAGTGGAGCGACGCCGTCCTGATCTGGCGCTATCACCAGATGGGCCACGAGGTACGCCCCTGCTCTGCGGCCATCGGCCTCGGCAGCCACGACCTGGGAGTCGCCACCGCCTCGGCGGACCTCTACCGCGCCGGCCTCTTCCCCGTGGTCGTGTTCAGCGGCGGCAACAGTCCGACCACGGCGGCCCGCCTCCCGCGCGGTGAGGCCGTCCACTACCGCGAGCACGCACTCGACCTGGGTGTGCCCGACGAGGCGATCCTTCTGGAGACCCAGGCCGGGAACACCGGCCAGAACATCACCCTCTCCCGCGACGTGCTGCGCGCGGCCGGTTTGGAGGTCGAATCACTGCTCCTGATCTCCAAGCCGTACATGGAGCGCCGTTCCTACGCCACGTGCCGCCACCTGTGGCCCGAGGTCGAGGTCGTCTGCGCCTCCGAGCCTCTGGAGTTCGACGACTACATCAAGTCCATCGGCGACGAGAAGCTCGTCGTAGACATGCTCGTCGGCGACCTGCAACGGGTCATCGAGTACCCGAAGTTCGGCTTCGCCATCGAGCAAGACGTACCGGGGGATGTCCATGACGCCTACGAGCGTCTTCTGCGCTCCGGATTCGACAGCCGGCTCATCAACGCCTGACCGGGCAGACGCTCACCACAGACTCCGGCCGGCCCCCGACGGACGGAGTCCGGCGCAGCGGCGCGAAGCCCATGAGGCGCCCGAGCGCCGAGTGGTGCGAGCGGCGCGTCAAGGACCGGTCGGGCGGACTATTTCGCCCAGTGTCGGGATCGACTCCGGTCGGGAGCGGACCGCGTCAGCGCACTCCCACGCCCGGGGCGGATCCGCGTCCGGGCCGCCCAGGACCACCGGGCCCGGGCCCGCCGACACCGCCTCGCTGCCCGCCAGCGTGCACACGATCTGCGACAGCGCCACCGGCGGCAGGTCCTCCGGCCTCCGGCTCAGCCGCAGCGTCCCCGCCGGGTCGCCCGCCCGCGGCGGCGCCGCGGTCAGCCCGCCCGGGACCCCGGTCGTGAAGCCCGCGTCCCGTTCCTCCGCGGACGGCGTCCGCTCCAGCGCCTCCAGCAGCGCCTGCGTCGCCAGCACCACGGGGTCGCGCCCGGTCCGCTTCTCCGGCACCGGCACCACCCGCTCCACGCCGACCAGCTGCGAGCCGCAGACCAGCTCCACCGTGGCCCGGAACCCCTGGACCCCGCCCTGTCCGCCCGCCGGCGGCTCCGGGGTGTCGCAGGACACCCGCGAAGGCGCGGCGCCCACGTCCACCGGGACCGTCGTCGCCCGGATCCCGCAGCCGAACGTCCCGCCGGCCAGGGCCGCCAGGACGACCCCGTACAGCGCCTTACGCGTCCACGTCACCGGCGATCACCTTCCCCACGTCCACCGGCAGCCGCAGCGTGAACAGCGCACCGCCCTCCGCCGCGTTGGCGGCCGTGATGTCGCCGCCGTGGATGTGCGCGTTCTCCACGGCGATGGACAGGCCCAGCCCGCTCCCGTCCGACTTCGGCCGCGACGCGCTCGCCTTGTAGAACCGGTCGAAGACGTGCGGCAGGACGTCCTCCGGGATGCCCGGCCCGTTGTCCTTGACCGCGATGACCAGCCACTCCCCCTCGACCGTCACCGACACCCGCACCGGCGAACCGCCGTGCTTGAGCGCGTTGCCGATCAGGTTGGCCAGGATGACGTCGAGCCGCCGCGGGTCGAGCCGGGCCATGATGCCCCGCTCCGCGTCGAGTTCGACGGCGTCGAGCCAGGCCCGCGCGTCGATGCACGCCGTCACCTGGTCGGCGACGTCCACGTCGTCCAGCACCAGCCGCGCCGTTCCCGCGTCGAAGCGGGTGACCTCCATCAGGTTCTCCACCAGGTCGTTCAGGCGCCGCGTCTCGCTCACGACCAGCGCCACCGCCGGCGCGATCATCGGATCGAGGTCGTCGACCTCCTCCTCCAGCACCTCGGCCACCGCCGTCAACGCCGTCAACGGAGTGCGCAGTTCGTGCGACATGTCCGCGACGAAGCGCCGGCTGGACTCCTCCCGCGCGCTCATGTCGGCGACCTTCTTCTCCAGCGCCTCCGCCGTCTTGTTGAAGGTCCGTGACAGGTCCGCGAGTTCGTCGGTCCCCGACACGTCGAGCCGGTGGTCCAGTTCGCCCTCGCCGAGCCGCCGCGCCGCGTCGCCCAGCCGCTGTACGGGCTTGAGCACCGTCCGGGCCGCGGCCTGCGCGAGCAGCGCCGACACGAGCAGCGCGAGACCCGTCGCGATGGTCAGCGACCAGCCCAGCGCGTTCAGGTCGTCCCGTTCCTGCGCCAGGGACTTGTACATGTAGCCGGTCGGCCCGCCGCCCACGATCCGCGTCCCGCCGACCAGGTACGGGTTGCCCTGCGGCTTCGTCCGCTGCCAGTACATGTGGTACTCGGCGTCATTGGCCGACGTCGTCTTCTGCCGGTCGTTCACCGCGTGCTGCAAGGACGTGGGTACGTCGTCCAGCCCGAAGGAGTCGGGACCGGCCGCGCCGAACACCTTGCGGCCGTCCTTGCGCTCGTCCACCAGCAGCACGCTGTACCCGGGACTGCTGCCCGCCATCAGCTCGGCGGTGCGCTGCATCTCCTCCGGGGTCGGGTCGCCGGGCAGCGCCGCGGCCCGGTTCTGCATCTCCTGCCGGAAGTCCCCGAGGGCGGCCTCCTGGACGCGGGTGAGCACCGCCTCCCGGTTCAGCCAGTAGGCGATCCCGGAGGCGGAGACGGCGGCCGTCAGCGCGACCAGGGCGAACACGACGAGGAGCCGCAGCCGCAGGCTGGTCCAGCGCCGGCCCGCGAACAGGGCTTTGATCACTGCGGGGAGTCCAGCCGGTAGCCGACGCCGCGCACGGTACGGATCAGGGTGGGCGAGGAGGGGATCTCCTCGACCTTGGCGCGCAGCCGCTGCACGCACGCGTCGACGAGCCGGGAGTCGCCGAGGTAGTCGTGCTCCCACACCAGGCGCAGCAGCTGCTGCCGCGAGAGCGCCTGTCCGGGGCGGCGGCTGAGTTCGAGCAGCAGCCGCAGCTCGGTCGGGGTGAGCTGGAGGTCCTCCCCGTTCTTCGTGACGGTCATCGCGGCCCGGTCGATGACCAGCGAGCCGAAGCTCGCGGAATCGCTGGACTCGCGCTCGCCGCGGCGCAGCACGGCCCGGATCCGGGCGTCGAGCACCCGGCCCTGGACGGGCTTGACCACGTAGTCGTCGGCGCCCGACTCCAGGCCGACCACGACGTCGATGTCATCGCTGCGCGCGGTGAGCAGGATGATCGGCAGCTGGTCGGTGCGGCGGATCCGCCGGCACACCTCGAAGCCGTCGATCCCGGGCAGCATGACGTCCAGGACGATCAGGTCGGGCCGCTGCTCGCGCAGCAGTTTCAGGCCGTCCTCGCCCGTCGCCGCGGTGGCCACACGGTGGCCCTGGCGAGACAGGGAGAGTTCGAGGGCCGTGCGGATGGCGTCGTCGTCCTCGATCAGCAACAGGAAAGGCACGGGCTCATTCTGTCCCATCGTCCGTCGGGAGTTCGACCCGCGTGCGCGTTCCCGGTTCCGGGACGCCTGTGACAGTGCTGTGACAGTCGGCGGACACCCCGGTTATGTGGCGGGGGCAGTCTTCTATCAACGCACCAACGAACCAACGAACCACACCGAACCGAAGCAGACTCCACGACGGGGGGCGCGAGATGAACACGCTGCACAGCACCACCACCAGCGCGGTTGTCACGCGGCTGCACGATGTGAACCGCCGGGCAGGTGTCCGTACGGCTACGGTCACCCGCTCCCGTGCGGCGCACGTCGTAGCCATTGACGCGAACCAGTACCAGGCGGTTCCCGCACCGCGCACCCCGTCCTCCACGTCCGAGGCGGAGTTCACGGCGTACGTCCAGGAGCGCCGGGCGGCGCTCTACGCGACGGCCTTCCACCTGACGGGCGACCGGCACGAGGCCGAGGACCTGCTGCAGAGCGCGCTGTTCTCGACGTACCGAGCGTGGGACCGGATCAGTGACAAGGCGGCCGTGGGCGGTTACCTGCGGCGCACGATGACGAACCTGCACATCAGCGCGTGGCGTCGGCGGAAGCTGAACGAGTACCCGACGGAGGAGCTGCCGGAGACGGCCTCCGACACGGACGCGATGCGGGGTACGGAGCTGCGCTCGGTGCTGTGGCAGGCGCTGGCCCGGATCCCGGAGCCGCAGCGGACGATGCTGGTGCTGCGGTACTACGAGGGCCGGACGGACCCGGAGATCGCGGAGATCCTGGGCATCAGCGTCGGCACGGTGAAGTCGAGCATCTGGCGGTCGCTGCGGCGGCTGCGGGAGGACGAGGCACTGAGCTTCGGGCGTGACGAGGCGGAATCCTTCGGGGAGCTCGTCGCGTAACCGGAAGAGCCATGGGCCGGGGGGCCCGTCCTACGGGGGTGGGACGGGACGGCCTATGGGGGGGAGAAGGCGGGATCATGCGGCCGGGGGTCCGCACGATCCCGCCTTCTCGTGTGCCCGGACGCCCGCCTCGGTGTGCCCGGACGCCCGCTGCGAGCCCGGCCTGATCGGCCGGACGACCGCTCAGGCCGGGGTGGCGGTGCGGTGGCGGCCGGCCGCGGCGGCGGCCAGGCGGCCGAGGGCCTCGTCACGGGCGCAGGCGTGGGCGCCGAGGGCGGTGTGCCGGGCGACGATCCCCCGCTCGGCGCGCATCAGCCGGTACCCCCTGCGCAGCAGGAACAGCACCGACTTGCGCCCCTCGCGCAGATCCCGCAGCAGCCGGCGCCGGAACGTCGTGGAGGGGCGCCCGCGCAGGCAGATGGCGTCGGCGAGCAGCCCCAGCTCCTGGCACCGGGCGACGATGTCCGCCGCGAAGATGCCCTCGGCGATGAACAGCGGCGTCCGGGAGATGTCCAGCGACTCCGTCCCGGTCCGGGAGGACGTCGCGATGTCGTAGACGGGAACCTCCGTACGGCCTCCCGCGCACAGCTCCTCGATCGCCGCGACCGCGGTGTCCGCGTCCCAGGACAGCGGAGAGTCCCAGTCGATGTCCGAGCTCCCCCCGACCAGCGGAAGGCTCGGGTCGTCGCCCTCCTTGTAGAAGTCGTCGAGGCGCAGCACGGGCAGCCCGGAGCGGGCGGCCAGTGACGATTTTCCGGAGCCCGACGGACCGGTCAGCAGGACGACACGCGTCGGCGAAGGAGAAGAACAGCTCACGGGACACCAGTCTGAACCATTAACCCCTGTAGGGGATCCTCCCGGTGGCCGGTTGGTATCCAGGATCACACGTCAACTACGCTGCGTGCGCACGCGACTACGACCACAGGCGGGAACCCCATGGCACGTCACGCAGCTCCGCACACCTCCACGCTGCGCACCGCAGGCCTCACGCTCTCGATGGCAGGCGCCGCGCTCGCGATGGCCGCGGGCGGCGCCCAGGCCGGCGAGCTCGATGTCCCGGCGGCGCTGGCCGGCGTCACCGACCCCATCGCGAACCTCAAGGTGAACCCGCTGGCGCACACCGGCGTGGACCCGCTGGACAACGGCATCGCCACCAAGGTCGCGGACTTCCCGGCCGTCGGCACCGGCATGGTCACCGGCGTCCTGACCCAGGGGCCCTCGGTCGGCGAGCTGCCGGGCGCCGCCGTCGGCTCGCTGCTCGGGCCGGTGCTGCCCAAGTAGCGGCCCGCGTACGGGTACGGGAAGGCCCCGGCAGCGCTGGGGGCACCTCCCAGCGGTAGCTGGGGGAGGGACGCTGCCGGGGCCGGTTCACGGGGGTCTTTAGTACGAGGACCCGCCCGCGCCCAGCGAACCCGTCGGGTGCCAGACGGTCTTGGTCTCCAGGAACGCCGTCATGCGCGACGTGCCCGGGTCCGCGCTCCAGTCGTCCACAGGCTGTGGACGCAGAACGCGCTTGAGGTTGTCGGCCGCCGCGATCTCCAGCTCCTTGGCGAGGGCCGCGTCGGCGCCCGCCAGGTCGATCGCGTTGACGTCCTGGTGCGACGCCAGGTGCGGGCCCATCTCGCCGGCCTTGCCGGACAGGATGTTGACCACGCCGCCGGGCAGGTCGGAGGTGGCGAGCACCTCGCCCAGGGAGAGGGCCGGGAGCGGGGACTTCTCGCTGGCGATGACGACGACGGTGTTGCCCGTCGCGATCACCGGAGCGATCACCGAGACCAGGCCCAGGAAGGACGAGTCCTGCGGGGCGACGACCGTGACGACGCCGGTCGGCTCGGGGGTGGAGAGGTTGAAGAACGGGCCCGCGACGGGGTTGGCCGCGCCCACGATCTGGCCGATCTTGTCGGTCCAGCCCGCGTACCAGACCCAGCGGTCGATGGCCGCGTCCACGACGGCGCCGGCCTTCGACTTGGACAGCCCCTCGGCCTCGCCGACCTCGCGGACGAACTGGTCGCGGCGGCCCTCCAGCATCTCGGCGATGCGGTAGAGGATCTGACCGCGGTTGTAGGCGGTGGCGCCCGACCAGCCGCCGAAGGCCTTGCGGGCCGCGACGACCGCGTCACGCGCGTCCTTGCGGGAGGACAGGGGTGCGTTGGCCAGCCAGTTGCCCTTGGAGTCGGTCACCTCGTACACCCGGCCGCTCTCGGAACGCGGGAACTTCCCGCCCACGTACAGCTTGTAGGTCTTGAAGACATTCAGACGGGTCGACTCAGACATCGAGGTAGCCCTCCAGGCCGTGGCGGCCGCCCTCGCGGCCGAAGCCCGACTCCTTGTAGCCGCCGAAGGGCGAGGTCGGGTCGAACTTGTTGAACGTGTTGGCCCACACCACACCCGCGCGGAGCTGGTTCGCGACCGCGAGGATGCGCGAGCCCTTCTCCGTCCAGATGCCGGCGGACAGGCCGTACTGGCTGTTGTTGGCCTTGGCTACGGCCTCGTCGGGCGTACGGAAGGTCAGCACGGACAGCACCGGGCCGAAGATCTCGTCGCGGGCGACGGTGTGCGCCTGGGTGACGTTCGTGAACAGCGTCGGGGCGAACCAGTAGCCGGCGGACGGCAGCTCGCACGCCGGGGACCAGCGCTCGGCGCCCTCGGCCTCGCCGGTCTCCGCGAGCGCGGTGATCCGGGCGAGCTGCTCGGCGGAGTTGATCGCGCCGATGTCGGTGTTCTTGTCGAGCGGGTCGCCGAGGCGCAGCGTGGAGAGGCGGCGCTTGAGCGAGTCGAGCAGCTCGTCGTGGATCGACTCCTGGACCAGCAGGCGCGAGCCCGCGCAGCAGACCTGGCCCTGGTTGAAGAAGATGCCGGTGACGATGCCCTCGACGGCCTGGTCGATGGGGGCGTCGTCGAAGACGATGTTGGCGCCCTTGCCGCCCAGCTCCAGGGTGACCTTCTTGTTGGTGCCGGCGACGTGGCGGGCGATCTTCTTGCCCACCGCGGTCGAGCCGGTGAAGGCGACCTTGTTGACGTCCGGGTGCTCGACGAGGGCCGCGCCCGCGTCCCCGTAACCCGTGAGGATGTTGACGACACCCTTGGGCAGACCGGCCTGGCGGCAGATGTCCGCGAAGAACAGGGCGGACAGCGGGGTGGTCTCGGCGGGCTTGAGGACGACCGTGTTGCCGGTGGCGAGCGCCGGGGCGATCTTCCACGCGAGCATGAGGAGGGGGAAGTTCCAGGGGATGACCTGGCCCGCCACACCCAGCGGGCGCGGGTTCGGGCCATAGCCGGCGTGGTCGAGCTTGTCGGCCCAGCCCGCGTAGTAGAAGAAGTGCGCGGCGACCAGCGGGAGGTCCGCGTCGCGGGTCTCCTTGATCGGCTTGCCGTTGTCCAGGGTCTCCAGGACGGCCAGCTCGCGGCTGCGCTCCTGGATGATGCGGGCGATGCGGAAGAGGTACTTGGCGCGCTCGGAGCCGGGCAGCGAGGACCACTTCTCGAAGGCCTTGCGGGCGGCCTTGACGGCCCGGTCCACGTCGGCGGCGCCCGCCTGGGCGACCTCGGCGAGGACCTCCTCGGAGGACGGCGAGACGGTCTTGAAGACCTTGCCGTCGGCGGCGTCGGTGAACTCGCCGTCGATGAAGAGCCCGTAGGAGGGAGCGATGTCGACGACGGACCGCGACTCGGGGGCGGGTGCGTACTCGAAGAGAGAAGACATGGTGATCAGTCCACCGTCACGTAGTCGGGACCGGAGTAACGCCCGGTGCTCAGCTTCTGGCGCTGCATGAGCAGGTCGTTCAGCAGGCTGGAGGCGCCGAAACGGAACCAGTGGTTGGAGAGCCAGTCCTCGCCCACGGTCTCGTTGACCAGGACCAGGAACTTGATCGCGTCCTTGGTCGTCCGGATGCCGCCGGCCGGCTTCACGCCGATCTGGATTCCAGTCTGCGCCTTGAAGTCACGGACGGCTTCGAGCATGAGCAGGGTGTTGGCGGGGGTGGCGTTGACCCCGACCTTGCCCGTGGACGTCTTGATGAAGTCGGCGCCCGCGAGCATGCCGATCCAGGAGGCGCGGCGGATGTTGTCGTAGGTCGACAGCTCGCCGGTCTCGAAGATGACCTTCAGGCGGGCGGCGGTGCCGTCCTCGCGGACGCACGCCTCCTTGACGGCCTTGATCAGCTCGTAGGTGTCCAGGTAGCGGCCGGCGAGGAACGCGCCACGGTCGATGACCATGTCGATCTCGTCGGCGCCGGCGGCGACGGCGTCACGGGTGTCGGCCAGCTTGACCGGCAGGGCGGCGCGGCCCGCCGGGAAGGCGGTGGCGACGGAGGCGATCTTGACGTCGGCGCCGTGCAGGGCCGCCTTGGCGGTGGCCACCATGTCGGGGTAGACGCAGACGGCGGCCGTCATGGGCGCGGTGCGGTCGGTCGGATCGGGGTTGACGGCCTTGGCGGCGAGCGCCCGGACCTTGCCCGGGGTGTCCGCGCCTTCCAGCGTCGTCAGGTCGATCATCGAGATGGCCAGGTCGATGGCGTACGCCTTGGCCGTGGTCTTGATCGAGCGAGTACCGAGCGCGGCCGCGCGAGCCTCCAGGCCGACGGCGTCGACGCCGGGAAGCCCGTGGAGGAAGCGGCGCAGCGCGCTGTCGGACGTCGTCACGTCAGCGAATGCGGGGAGGGTGGTCGGCATGGTCACCACATGAGCATATCTACGCGCGTAGCGACCTGTCACCCCCTCCCCCGAATCCAATCGGAATCAGCGCACCCGTTTGCTGTTACGCGACCAGGACGGAAAGAAGATCATCCGCCCGCACGCGGGCCGTAGATTCTTCTTCAGCAGCCCGCCACACCTGACCCGGTGAACCAGCCGAACAGACTCAACGAGGCATGCGACTCTCCTCCACTTTCCTCACCCATGCTTCAGGAGTCGTTATGCGTACCGCCCTCCGTACCTCGATCGTCACCGCCGCCCTCGCCGGCGCGATGCTCGCACCGGCCGCCGGCGCCGCCTTCGCCGCGCCCGCCGCCGCGCCCGCCGCGCAGAGCGCCGTGGCATCGACGTACGGAACCGTGTCGGACAACAGCCGCTACGAGGGGCAGGCCGTCTCCATCGGCGACAACATGGTCGCGGTGCTGCGCAACGAGGCCGAGGGCCCCGAGGCCTGGATCCGCGCGTCCGGCCCCGGGTGGATGCCGGGCGACGACTACATGTTCCGGGTCCTGACCATGCTGAACCGCCAGAAGACCACCGACACGGTGAACGGCGTGTCCCTCAAGCTCACGAAGGCGGACACGGCCGCCCCGGTGCTCGTCGTCACCAAGGGCGGCGTGAGCGCGTCCTACCCGCTGCCCAAGGGCCGGGCCACCGCGCCCGCCTCCTGCGTCTCCGAGGTCAAGCACGTGCAGGTCGGCGCCGGCATGACGGCCGACCTGACGATGTCCCCGAAGGGTCCGAAGGCCTTCGTGCACGCCGACCCGGCCAACACCTGGTCGCTGACGCTGGACCGCTCGCACCCCAAGGGGCCGGACAGCCACTACCTGCGCATCATCAACCCGAGCGGCGCCAAGCCGGTCCTGGAGTGGAAGACCCAGGGCGGCGAGAACGTCCCGGTCGCGAGCTCCTCCTTCCCCGCGCTCCCCAAGGGCTGCAAGGTCGAGTACAAGGTCACGGAGGAGCAGGCCGGCAAGCCGGCGGAGAAGCCCGCCGAGAAGCCGGCCGCCAAGCCCGCGCCGAAGCCGTCCGCCACCCCGGCCGACGTGAAGACCCAGACCGTCGCGGTCGCCGCTCAGACGGCCGTCGTCCCGAAGGGCGCGGTCGCGGCGGGCGCCGAGCTCCCGGTCGAGACCGTCGCGGACACCGACAACACCACCACGGTGGCCGCGGGCGCCGGCCTGGTCGCGATCTTCGCCGCGCTCGGTGCGACCGTCCTGCGCCGTCGCCGCAACCACGGCTGACCCTGAGCGCAGCCGTTCTTCCCTGCCCCTTCGGCGGGCCGTCCCCGTGGCGGCCCGCCGGTCCCCGTTCAGGAGCCGTCCATGGCCCGCGCCACCGTCCGCGCCCTCGCCCCGCTCGCCCTCGTCGCCCCGCTCGCCCTCGTCGCCCTCACCGGCTGTGGCGGCGCCGCGCCCGCGACCGCTCCGAGCACCCCGCCGGCGCACATCGCCGCGGCCTCCGCCGCCCCGCCGGCGCCCTCCGCGTCCGCCTCGTCCGCCTCGTCCTCGGCGGCACCGGCAACGGCACCGGAACCGGCCCCCGCCGTCACGCCCCTGCCCGCCTCGGAGCCCGTACGGGTACGGATCCCCGCGGCCGGCGTCGACGCCTCCCCCGTGCTCGGCCTCGGCCTGGAGGCCGACGGCACCGTCCAGGTGCCCTCCGTGGCCGACGGGGACAAGATCGGCTGGTACACCAAGGGCGTCACCCCCGGCCAGACCGGCCCCGCCGTGCTGATCGGGCACTTCGACACCGCGCGCGGCCCGGCCGTCCTCAAGAACGTCTCCAAGGTCCGCACCGGCGACGAGATCACCGTCTCCCGCGCGGACGGCAGCTCCGCCGTCTTCCGCGTGCGCGAGCTGGAGCAGGTCGACAAGAAGCGGTTCCCCACCGCCAAGGTGTACGGGGACACCGCGCGCCCGGAGTTGCGCGTGATCACCTGCGGCGGCGAGATCACCGACGGCCACCGCCCCGACAACATCATCCTGTACGCCGATCTGGTGGGCTGAGCCACCTCGGCGGCGCATGAGGCACAATCGGGCGCATGAGCAGCCAGCAGCCCCCTGACGAGCCGGTCTACGACGACCGGGTCTACCGCTCCCCCATGGCCGTCGTCACCGGCGTGCTGCTGCTCGCGCTGATCGTGTGGCTCTGCGGCGACGCCGTGGTGCGGGGCTCGGGGACGACCCGCTGGGCCGCGCTGGCCGTCGCGCTGTGCGTCGTCCCGCTGACGGTGGCCTTCACCCTGCGCGCCGCGGTCTTCGCGAACGACGACCGGTTGCGGATCCGCAACCCGTTCCGGACCATCGAGCTGCCCTGGAGCACGGTCGACGCCGTACGGGCCGGGTACTCCGCCGAGGTGCTCGCGGAGGGCAAGCGCTACCAGCTCTGGTCCGTCCCGGTCTCCCTGCGCGAGCGCAAGAAGGCGAACCGGCAGCAGTTCAGCCGCCGCGGCGGGCTGCGGGGCACGGGCCTCCAGCAGCAGGAGGGCAAGGCCGCCGAGGCCGCCGCCGGGCCGAAGCGGGCCGGCGCCGACAAGGTCGTGGACGAGCTGCGCGAGCTGGCCGAGCGCGGGGCCGGGCGGGCCGGCGCCCAGGGCGGCGTCAAGGTCCGCTGGTCCTACGAGATCATCGCGCCCGCCGTGATCGGCGCGGTGGCGCTGATCGTCCTCCTCGCGACGCGCTGAGCCGGGCGCGAGGAGCCGGGGCGAGGAGCGGGCGAGCGTGAGCACCACCACCCGTACGTCCGGAACCACGGCTACCGCTGGGCGCGTCCCCGCAGGTGTGCAGCGTCTTGAGGCCGGCGGCAGTGCCGCCACCGCCACCACCGCCCCTGTTCTCCGGTACCGGCTCCGGCTCGCGGGCTGGATCCTGCTCGCCGCCCATCTCCTCCTCGTCGGCTGGCTGACCCTGCGGCCCCTGGACGTGCCCTGGGCCGCCGCCGCCAACCTCACCCCGCTGGAGGGGATCAAGGCCGATCTCGCGTGGGGTCCGCTGGGAGCGGCCCGGCGGATCGGCGAGGGCCTGGCGCTGCTCGCTCCGCTCGGGGTCCTGCTGCCGGTGGTCGGTGGGCGGCTCGCGTCGTCATCGCCTGCCGCGTGGTCCTCGCTGGCCCGGACGGCGGCCGCCGCCGTGCTGTTCTCCGTCAGCATCGAAATGCTCCAGAGCGCCATCCCGGGCCGGGTCGTCGACGTGGACTCGGTCCTGCTGAGCACCGCCGGTGTGGTGCTCGCGCACGTGGCCGTCGTACCGGCCCTGCGTGCCCGGCTGCGGCGTTCCCAGCGGCTTTCCCAGCGGCGTTCTCAGGGGCCCACCCCGAGAATTACCAGGGTCGGGGTGGGCCCCTGGACCGAGGTTCTGTCGGCGGTTCCGCGTGAGTATTGAGGCATCGCAAGAAAGCGGTCCCCATACGAAGCGGTCCCCATACGAAGGAGACAACCTCATGAGCGCGATTTCCCGCCCCCGCGACGGACGGATGATCGGTGGAGTCTGCGCCGGTCTCGCGCGACGGTACGGAATGTCGGCGAAGACCATGCGCCTCATCTTCCTCGTCTCGTGCCTGCTGCCCGGCCCTCAGTTCCTGATCTACCTGGGGCTGTGGGTGCTGCTGCCGAACGAGAAGTCCTCGGCCGGCGCCGCCTGGTAGGACCGGGAGAGCCGCGGGAGCGGGAGCGGGCGCTCAGCCGGCCCGCCGGACCTTCTCCAGCTGCTTGTCCGTCACTTCCTGCGGCACCTGCGTCTGCTGCCGGGCCGCGGCCACGTTGAGGGCCGTCAGCCGGACGACGGTGGCGCCCTGGCGTACGAGGAGCAGGTGCACCTGCGCCGAGGCGCCGTTGGCGACCGCGGTGGTGGTCCAGCTGACGCTCTCGTCGCCGGCGCTCTTGTAAGCGGCCGCCCGGACGTCCTTGTAGCTGCCGGCCTGCTTCTCGATGGTGGCGGTGAAGCCCGTACCGCAGGCGGCGATCGCTTCCTTCAGCCGGGCGATCAGGCGCTTGGCGTCGCTCTCGGTGTAGGAGCTGACGGAGGCGGCGACGGCGAGTCCGATCTGCTTCTGGGAGCCGACGCCCCGGTTGACGGTCTCGCGCGCGGCCGGGTCCGGCTTGTCGCCCATGGCGTCGGCGAGCGGCTGGCAGGCCTTCTTGTCGGCCTGGGGCTGCCCATGGGGAGCGTTGGGGTTGCTCTGGGCGGAGATCTGGTAGCCGTCCAAGTCGCCCTGTTCGAGGGAGGCGCGCTCCAGCTTGCTTCCGCCGGACTTCGGGGCGGCGGGTCCCCCGGTGGCAGGTCCCCCGGCGGCCGATCCTGCGGAGGCCCCGGGCGTGCCGGAGGCGGCGGCGGACCCCTGGGGAACCGGGGCCTTGCCCGTCGCGGGGGTGTCCGTACTGCCGCAGCCCACGGCTGCGAAGAGCAGGGCGGGGAGCAGTGCGACCGTGGTCGCTCGTGCCTTCATGCGCATGACGGAAACCTCATACCCATTGCGTCGGCGGGCAGTTGGTGGTGATCGTGGCACACGGCACGACGCGGCGCACACCTCACCGAAGGAGTGTGCGCCACGCGTGCGTGCGTGCGAATTTCGCGGGCCGGGACGGCGCCCGCGGGCTCCGCGCGTGCCGATCCGGGGCGGATCAGCCGCCGAGGCCGTTCAGGCTGTTGGTGAGCGGGGTCAGCACACCGGTGACCTGCGAGGTGGGGTCGCTGGACTGCTGGGCCTCTTCGCCGCTCACGTGCTGCTGGCTGGTCAGCCCCTGGAGCGCGCCGGTGGCGCCGGTCAGCGTGTCGGTGAGCCCGACGGCGGGGGCGGCCGAAGCGGCACCGGCGGCGACGACGGCGAAGGCGGCACCGAGAGCGGCGGCACCGATGGTCTTGGCAGCTGACTTCTTCATGAAGGATCGTCCTTGCGACGGGGGAATTGAGCGGCTCCGCAAACTAGTCACTTCAAACCCTCGCCCGCAAACATCATTTGATATGAGAAAGCGCCCGGGAATTGTTCCTCCCGGGCGCTCTCAGTCCGTCACACCATGGCCTAGGCCGAGACGGAACCGCTGGTCGAAGCGGTCTGACGGAACAGCCATTCCGACTTCAGCTCGGCATAGCCGGGCTTGATGACGTCGTTGATCATGGCGAGTCGTTCATCGAAAGGAATGAACGCGGACTTCATCGCATTGACCGTGAACCACTGCATGTCCTCCAGCGTGTAGCCGAAGGTCTCGACGAGGTGCTCGAACTCGCGGCTCATGCTGGTGCCGCTCATCAGCCGGTTGTCGGTGTTGACGGTGAGCCGGAAGTGCAGCTTGCGCAGCAGGCCGATGGGGTGCTCGGCGTACGAGGCGGCCGCGGCCGTCTGCAGGTTCGAGGTCGGGCACATCTCCAAGGGGATGCGCTTGTCCCGGACGTACGAGGCCAGGCGGCCCAGCGTCACCGAGCCGTCCTCGGCGACCTCGATGTCGTCGATGATCTTCACGCCGTGACCCAGGCGGTCGGCGCCGCACCACTGCAGGGCCTGCCAGATCGACGGCAGGCCGAAGGCCTCGCCCGCGTGGATGGTGAAGTGGTTGTTCTCGCGCTTGAGGTACTCGAACGCGTCGAGGTGGCGGGTGGGAGGGAACCCGGCCTCGGCGCCGGCGATGTCGAAGCCGACCACGCCCTTGTCTCGGTAGCGGTTGGCCAGCTCGGCGATCTCCAGCGCGCGGGCGGCGTGGCGCATCGCGGTCAGCAGCGCGCCGATGCGGATGCGGTGGCCGTTGGCCTTCGCGCGGCGCTCGCCCTCGCGGAAGCCGGCGTTCACGGCCTCGACGACCTCTTCGAGGGTGAGCCCGGCTTCCAGGTGCTGCTCGGGGGCGTAGCGGATCTCGGCGTACACGACGCCGTCCTCGGCCAGGTCCTCGGCGCATTCGGCGGCGACCCGGAAGAGGGCCTCCTTCGTCTGCATGACCGCGCAGGTGTGCGCGAACGTCTCCAGGTAGCGCGGGAGGGAGCCGGAGTCGGCGGCTTCCCGGAACCAGATGCCGAGCTTGTCGGCATCGGTCTCGGGCAGGTTCTCGTAGCCGACCTCCTGGGCCAGCTCGATGATGGTCCCGGGACGCAGTCCACCGTCGAGGTGGTCGTGCAGCAGCACCTTCGGGGAGCGGCGGATCTGATCCGGGGTGGGCAGGTTGGGGGTCTCGCTCGTCATTTGTGCACTCTAGCTCCTACGCGCGTAGAGCGACGTGCTCGCGACGGCGGTCGATACGTAACAGTGACCGTGCGGACGGGTGGCGTACACCTCCGCGTCTGAGACTGTTCCGCCATGGCACAGCATGCGCCGCCGGCGCGCGGGGCCCGCCTGGGGCGGGCAGCCGGCGCGAACGGCTTGGGCTCGACGGTCAGCACGGCCAACACGGTCAACGCGGTCAGCACGGTCGACGGAGTGGTGCTCCTGCTTCCCGGGGCGTCCAGATTCTCCCCCGGTCCGGTACGTCCGCTCGCGCGGGCGCTGGGCCGGGCGGGCCGGGCGCGCGGGGCGGAAGGCCTGGTCACGCACCTGGTCCTGTACGGGTCGGGCGACGCCCGGGAGGACGACGCGAGGTGGGCGGCGGACGAGGCGGTGCGGCGGTACGGGGACGTGCCGGTGTGCCTGGCCGGCTACGGCGCGGGGGGCCGGGCGGCGTTGCGGGCGGCCGGCCACGAGGCCGTCAACTCGGTGCTGGCGCTCGCGCCTTGCCTGGACGAGGCGACCGATGGGGACTCCCCGGAACCGGTGAAGCAGCTCGCGGGGCGACAGGTGTTGATCGTCCACGGCACCAACGACGCGCGCAGCGATCCGGAGTTGTCGTTCCGGCTGGCGGCGCGGGCGAAGAAGGCGAATCGTTCCACGTGCCGGTTCGAAGTGCATTCGGACGGGCACGCCCTGCGGGAGCACCAGGCCGAAGTGGTCGCGCTGTCCGTGGATTTCGTGCTGGGCGCGGTGTTCTCGGGACGCTACTCGCGGCCGGTGACGGACGCGCTGGCCGCGCCGCCGCCGCTGGGGCTGCGCATGCCGCTGGCCTCCGGCTTCGGGCGCTCGCTGCGGGGCTGAGGAGCGGCCCGTAGAGTGAGAAGTGGACTCGGGGTGATCCTTCCGGGAGGCGATGGGCATGGGGATCGTGCGCAGGAGCTTCGACGCGGCCGACGAAACGCGTCCGTTCGTGGACGGCAAGGGCCGGCTGGACCTGATCCAGGCGGACGGCGGGCCCGTCGGCCGCGCGGTGTTCGAGCCGGGCTGGCGCTGGTCGGAGCACATCAAGCCGCTGGCCGGCACCGACAGCTGCCAGTCCGCGCACACGGGGTACGTGGTGAGCGGCAAGATGCACGTCGTCATGGACGACGGGACGAGCGACGACTACGGCCCCGGCGACTTCATGCAGGTCTCGCCGGGACACGACGCGTGGGTTGTGGGCGACGAACCGTGCGTGGCCATCGACTGGACCGGCTTCGGCGACTACGCGAAGGCAGCCGGCGCCTGACCGCCGCGGGGATCCGGCTTCCGGCGGCGGTCAGGCGGGCGGTTCCAGTTCTGGGATCAGGCGGCCGCGGCGGGAGAGGAGGAAGCGTTTGAACTCCGCGACCGGCGGGGTGTCGGGGTGGCCGTCGAGCCAGGCGACGCCGATCTCGCGGACCGCGCGCGGGGCGGTGACGGTCAGCTCCACCACGCCCGGGCGGGCGACCGCCGGCGGCGGCAGCAGGGCCACGCCGAGGCCCGCCGCGACCAGGCCGCGCAGGGTTTCGGCCTCCTCGCCCTCGAAGGCGACCTTCGGGGTGAACCCGGCCTCCGCGCACAGGTCGTCGGTGATCCGGCGCATGCCGTAGCCCGGCTCCAGGGTGACGAAGGTTTCCTCGGCGGCCTCGGCGAGGCGGATCCGCTTGCGGGTCGCGAGCCGGTGGTCGTCCGGCACCACCAGCCGCAGCCGCTGCTCGTCGAGCCGGCGGGCCACCAGGTCGGGCGCGTCCGGCAGCGGAGAGGTCAGGCACAGGTCGAGTTCGCCGGCCCGCAGCTTCTCCAGCATGGCCTCGCCGTAGTTCTGGACGAGGGAGAACCGGATCCGCGGATGGTCGGCGCGGAAGGCGCGGATCAGGCCGGGTACGGTCTCGGAGCCCAGGGTGTGCAGGAAGCCGAAGGCGACCTTGCCGGCCGCCGGATCGGCGTCCTGCTGGACCGATTCGGCGGCGCGGCCGATCTCGGTCAGGGCCTGTTCGGCCGAGGCAAGGAAGGTACGGCCCGCCGTGGTGAGGGCGACCGTACGGCCCGCTCGGGCGAACAGCGTGACGCCCAGGTCCTGTTCGAGCCGGACCATCGCGCGCGACAGGGTGGACTGCGGGACGCCCAGCTCGTGGGCGGCGCGGGTGACGTGCTCGTGCCGGGCGACCGCGACGAAGTACGCCAGCCGCGGGGCCAGCAACGTCGTCACATTCGTTGTCACAGTCGTGTCTTCCACGTAACGGTTCATCGACATCCACGGTCCTGAGCTGGGCTGATGCGGCAGTGGATTGATTATCGCGTTTCCATGCATTGGACGCATGAAAAGGAGGGGCCTACGGTCGAAGCATGCCTCCCGCTCATACCGGGGCGCCCGTCATCGCGGGCGCCTCCACCCCGTCGTCCCCCGCACCGGAACCCCACTCCCCCGGCCGCCCCGGCTACCGCCGCGTGAGCCTCGCGCTCTTCGCCGCCGGCCTCGCGACGTTCGCCCTCCTCTACTCCACCCAGGCACTGCTGCCCGCGATCTCCGCCGGCTTCGGCGTGACGGCGGGTCAGGCCAGCTGGACGGTGTCCGCGGCCACCGGCGCGCTCGCCCTGTTCGTCCTGCCGCTCAGCGCGCTGTCCGAGCGGTTCGGCCGGACCCGCATGATGACCTGCTCGATGGGGGTGGCGGTCGGCGTCGGGCTCCTCGTGCCGCTCGCCCCGAACCTGGAGTGGCTGATCGCGCTGCGCGCCGTCCAGGGCGCGGCGATCGCCGGGATCCCGGCCTCCGCGATGGCGTACCTGGCGGAGGAGGTCAAGCCGAAGGCGCTGGTGGCCGCGATCGGCCTGTTCGTGGCGGGCAATTCCATCGGCGGCATGAGCGGCCGCATCGTCACCGGGTGGGTGGCGCAGCTGTGGGGCTGGCGCGCGGGCCTGCTCTCGGTGGGACTGATGGCGCTGGCCTTCGCGGTGGCCTTCCTGGTGCTGCTGCCCCGGGCGCGGTTCTTCCGCCCGGCGTCGCTGAACCCGCGCGCGGTGGGACGTACCGTCGCGGGCCATCTGCGGGACCCGCTGCTGCTGCGGCTGTACGGGATCGGCGCGCTGTTCATGACCGTCTTCGGCGCCGTGTACACCGTGATCGGCTACCGCCTCGTGGACGAGCCGTTCTCGCTGGGGCAGGGCGTGATCGGGTCGGTCTTCCTGATCTACCTGGTCGGTACGGTCTCCTCGGCGGCGGCCGGCCGGCTGGTGGCGCGGGCGGGCCGGCGGGGCGCGCTGTACCTGGCCGTGACCACGACCGCGCTGGGGCTGCTGCTCTCGCTGGCGGACTCGCTGCCCGCGATCCTGGTGGGCCTGGTGCTGATCACGGCCGGCTTCTTCGCCGGGCACGCGGTCGCCTCGGCTGCGGTGAGCCGGACCGCGAAGACGGGGCGCGCGCAGGCCTCCGCGCTCTACCAGTCGGCGTACTACCTCGGCTCCAGCGCGGGCGGCACGCTGGGCGCGCTGGCCTACCACTCCTCCGGGTGGGCGGCCACGGTCGGGATCGCGCTGCTCGCGGTGCTCGGCGTCGTGTCGATCACCCTGTACGGGTCGCGGGCGGCCCGCGCGGAGCGGCCCGCCCCCGGACGGCCCGCGCCCGGGCGGCCCGCGCTCGGACGGCCCGCGCTCGGACGGCCTGCGCTCGGGCGGCCTGCGCTCCCGGTGCCCGGTGGGCCCGCGCGCGGTGTCCCGGCGGCGGCTGTCAGACCCCTCCGGTAGCTTCCGAGGTATTGGGATCGACCTGGGGGATGAAGCCATGACTGACCTCGCGACCAGCCCGGACCTGGATGCGGCGATGGACCGGTACCGGGTCGAGCTGACGGGCTACTGCTACCGGATGCTCGGCTCGTCCTTCGACGCCGAGGACGCCGTGCAGGACACCTACGTGCGCGCCTGGCGCGGCTTCGACACGTTCGAGGGCCGGGCCTCGCTGCGGTCGTGGCTGTACCGGATCGCCACCAACGTCTGCCTGGACCTGCTGAGCGCGGGGAACAAGCGGGCCCGCCCGATGGATCTCAGCGCCCCGCAGCACCAGGCCTCCGCCGTGCTCAACGAGCGGCCCGAGGTGACCTGGCTGGAGCCGGTGCCGGACGGCCGGGTGCTCCCGCAGACCGCCGACCCGGCGGAGATGGCCCTCGCGAGGGAATCCGTCCGGCTGGCGTTCGTGGCCGCGCTCCAGCACCTGCCGGCGAAGCAGCGGGCCGTGCTAATCCTGCGCGAGGTGCTGGCGTGGAAGGCGGACGAGGTCGCGACGCTGCTGGACACCACGGTGGCGTCGGTCAACAGCGCGCTCCAGCGGGCCCGGGCCACGCTGTCGGCGCGGCGGATCCGCGAGAGCGAGGCCGACCCGCTGGACGCGGACCAGAACAAGCTGCTGGAGCAGTACCTGCACGCCTTCGAGGCCTACGACATCGCGCGGCTCACCACGCTCCTGCACGAGGACGCGGTGCTCTCGATGCCGCCGTTCGACCTGTGGCTCCAGGGCCACGACGACATAGCGGCGTGGCACCTGAACCAGGGCATAGGCTGCGCGGGCTCCCGGCTGATCCCGACGAGGGCGAACGGCCTGCCGGCCTTCGCCCAGTACCGGCCGCGCGAGGACGGGGCGCCGGGGCACGTCCCGTGGGCGCTCCAGGTGCTGGAGATCTCAGACGGCAAGATCGTCGGGCTCAATGCCTTCCTCGACACCAACCGCTGGTTCCCGCTGTTCGGGCTCCCCGAGCAGCTCGACGAGTCCTACGAGGTCCAGCAGGGCGCGTAGCCGCCCGCTGGCGCCGGTCACCCTGAAGGGGGTGCCGTGCCGGCGGGCGGTGAGCGCCATGCGCGCGAGCGCGTCGATGGTGGCGAGGCCGGGCTCCTTGACGGCCCGCACGTCGCAGACGACGTGGGTGGGCCCGTCGCGGCACGCCTCGCTCACGCGTGCGCACAGCTCGGGGATGTCCGGCTGGGGCCCGTCCAGGGCCAGGGTTCTGATCTCCACGGGAGGATGACCGTCCCCGGCCCCGAAACTCATCGCCGCTGAGCGGTCTCGGGGGGAGGTGAGGAAAGGCCGTCGGCGCGGCTCCGGACGGGGAGCCGCGCCGACGGGGTCGGGGATGGATCGTCAGGCGATGCGGTCCAGGACGATCGGGGTGGCGGAGAAGGCCGTGCCCGCCGGGGCGATGTCGTACGAGCCCTCCAGGGAGGACAGGGCGTACGCGAACTTCTCCGGGGTGTCGGTGTGCAGGGTCATCAGCGGCTGGCCCGCCGTCACCGTATCGCCCGGCTTGGCGTGGAGCTCGATGCCGGCGCCCGCCTGGACCGGGTCCTCCTTGCGGGCGCGGCCCGCGCCGAGGCGCCACGCGCCGACGCCCACCGCGTACGCGTCCAGCCGGGTCAGGACGCCGGACTCGGGCGCGGTGACCACGTGCTGCTCCCGGGCGACCGGAAGGGCCGCGTCCGGGTCGCCGCCCTGGGCCGCGATCATCCGGCGCCAGTGGTCCATCGCGGAGCCGTCGGCCAGTGCCTTCGCCGGGTCGGCGTCCTTGATGCCCGCCGCGTCCAGCATCTCCTTGGCCAGGGCGATGGTCAGCTCGACCACGTCCGCCGGACCGCCGCCCGCCAGGACCTCCACCGACTCGCGGACCTCCAGCGCGTTTCCGGCCGTCAGGCCCAGCGGGGTGGACATGTCCGTCAGGAGCGCGACGGTCTTGACGCCCGAGTCGGTGCCCAGGCCCACCATGGTCCGCGCCAGCTCACGCGCGTCCTCGATGTTCTTCATGAAGGCGCCGCTGCCGACCTTCACGTCCAGGACGAGCGAGCCGGTACCCTCGGCGATCTTCTTCGACATGATCGAGGAGGCGATCAGCGGGATGGCCTCCACGGTGCCCGTCACGTCGCGCAGGGCGTACAGCTTCTTGTCGGCCGGGGCCAGGCCGTCGCCCGCCGCGCAGATGACCGCGCCCGTGGTCTCCAGGACGTGCAGCATCTCCTCGTTGGAGAGCAGCGCGCGCCAGCCCGGGATGGACTCCAGCTTGTCCAGGGTGCCACCGGTGTGGCCGAGGCCGCGGCCGGACAGCTGCGGCACCGCCGCACCGCACGCGGCGACGAGCGGGGCCAGCGGGAGGGTGATCTTGTCGCCGACGCCGCCGGTCGAGTGCTTGTCGGCGGTCGGACGGGACAGGGAGTCGAAGTTCATGCGCTCGCCGGACGCGATCATCGCGGCGGTCCAGCGCGCGATCTCGGCCCGGTTCATGCCGTTGAGCAGGATGGCCATCGCCAGCGCCGACATCTGCTCGTCGGCGACGACGCCGCGGGTGTACGCGTCGATGACCCAGTCGATCTGCTCGGGGCTCAGCTCCCCGCGGTCCCGCTTGGTACGGATGACGGAGATGACGTCCATGTGGTGCTTCCTTCTACGCGCATAGAGAAGAGAGGGGTCGGAGAGGGTCTGCGAAGTACGACGGCCCCTCGCCCGCGGGGGCGAAGGGCCGTCGGCACGGCTATCTCAAGTGGTCCGGCCCGAAGGCCTGCGGGAGCATCTCCGCCAGCGGAAGGATCCCCTTCGGGGTCTCCACCAGCAGTTCCGGTCCGCCGAATTCGAACAGCAGCTGGCGGCAGCGCCCGCACGGGACGAGGATCTCGCCCCGGCCGTCGACGCAGGTGAAGTGCGTCAGCCGGCCGCCGCCCGTGGCCTGGAGGGAGGAGACCAGACCGCACTCGGCGCACAGGCCGAGCCCGTAGCTCGCGTTCTCGACGTTGCAGCCGACGACGATCCGGCCGTCGTCGACGAGCGCCGCGACGCCGACCGGGAAGCCCGAGTACGGGGCGTACGCCCGGGACATGGCGTCCCGGGCGGCCTCGCGCAGGGCCTCCCAGCCGGGGTTGAACGCCGTGGTCACTTGCCCTGGCCCTTGCGGTACGGCATGCCGTCCGCCTTCGGCATCCGCAGCCGCTGCGCGGACAGCGCGAGCACCAGCAGCGTGGTCAGGTACGGGGCAGCGTCCACGAACTGGCTCGGCACCGCGTCGGTGGTCGCGTACCAGACGAACAGCAGCGCGGCGAAGACCGCCGAGATGCCGGCCTGGACGTACTTCTTCTTGTAGAGCTGCCAGGCCACGACCAGCACGAGCAGGATCGCGAGCAGGAGCAGCATCGCGTGGACGTTCTCGGCGCCGCCGCGCAGCTTGAGGCTGTCGGTGAAGCCGAACAGGCCGGCGCCGAGCGCCATGCCGCCGGGCATCCAGTTACCGAAGATCATCGCGGCGAGACCGATGTAACCGCGGCCGCCCGTCTGGCCTTCCTGGTAGATCGGGCTGGCGACGATCGACAGGAACACGCCGCCGAGGCCCGCGAGGCCGCCCGAGACGATCACGGCGATGTACTTGTACTTGTAGACGTTGACGCCCAGGGACTCGGCGGCGACGGGGTTCTCACCGCAGGACCGCAGCCGCAGGCCGAAGGTGGTCCGCCACAGCACCCACCAGGTGCCCGGGATCAGGAGCAGGGCGACCACGGTCAGCAGGGACAGCTCGGTGACCAGGCCGCCGATGACGCCCGCGAGGTCCGAGACGAAGAACCAGTGCTTGGCCTGGAGATCCGCCATCCACTCGGAGAGCCCTGGCACGGTGATCGTGTAGATCGGCTCCACGCGCGGCGACTGCTTGGAGGAGCCGCCCGGCGCGTCGGCGAACGTGAAGTTCGACAGGTACTGGGTGAAGCCCAGCGCGAGGATGTTCACGGCCACACCGGAGACGATGTGGTTGACGTTGAACGTGACCGTGATGATCGCGTGCAGCAGGCCGCCGAGGGCGCCGCCGGCGATGCCGACGAGGACGCCGGTCCACGGACCCCACTGGTAGCCGGCCCAGGCGCCGAACCAGGTGCCGAGGATCATCATGCCTTCGAGGCCGATGTTGACGACGCCCGCGCGCTCGGCCCACAGGCCGCCGAGGCCGGCGAGGCCGATCGGCACGGCGAGCTGGAGGGCGCCGGAGACCTGGCCGACGGAGGTCAGGTCATCGGCGCCGCTGATCACGCGGACCAGCGAGATCAGCGCGAGGCCGCCCGCGATGATCAGCATGATCCAGGGCAGGGTGAGCTTCTTGCGGCCGCCCGGCTTCTTCGGGGCGGCGCTCGTCGCGGATACGGTGCTGGCGCTCACGCCGCGACCTCCTTATCGGTCTTGATGGCGTGGCCCGCGGCGAGCTCCTCGCCGACCTTCTGCTGCTGGCGGCGGATGCCGTAGCGGCGGACGAGCTCGTACGAGACGACGACCGCGATCACGATGAGGCCCTTCATGATCGTGCCGATCTCCTTCGCGTAGCCCTCCGTGTCGAGCGAGGCCGAGGCCTTGTCGATGAAGGCCATCAGGAGCGCGGCGAAGAAGATTCCGATCGGGCTGTTGCGGCCGAGCAGCGCGATGGTGATGCCGGTGAATCCGACGCCGACCGGGAAGGACAGGCTGTACGTGTGGCTCTCGCCCAGCAGCACCGGCATGCCGGCGAGGCCGGCGACGGCGCCGGAGATGAGCATCGAGGTGACGATCATCTTCTTGGCGTCCACACCGGAGGCCTGGGCGGCGGACTCGCTGGCGCCGGTGGCGCGCAGGTCGAAGCCGAAGCGGGTCCGGTTGAGCACGAACCAGTAGACGATGCCCAGGGCGAAGGCGATGAAGGTGAAGCCGTAGATCTCCAGGCCGTCACCCAGCGACAGGGCCGGGAACCAGCCCGACGCGGCGATCTCGCCGGTGGTCAGGTCGTTGGAGCCCTCGGGCTGGACGCCGAGGTTCTTCGGCAGGATCAGGTAGGCGATCAGGCTGGTCGCGATGGCGTTCAGCATGATCGTGGAGACGACCTCGCTGACGCCCCGCTTGGCCTTGAGGACACCGGCGATACCGGCCCAGAAGGCGCCGACCAGCATCGCGACGAGCACGATCAGCAGGATGTGCAGCGGCCCGGGCAGGGTCACCGCCGTGCCGACCACCGCGGACAGCATCGCCGCGAGGCGGTACTGGCCGTCGACGCCGATGTTGAAGAGGTTCATCCGGAAGCCGATGGCCACGGCCAGGGCCGCCAGGTAGTACGTACCGGCCTGGTTGACGATGAGGACCTGGACGTCCTCGTAGCCGGCGTTCTCCACCATCAGGCGCAGCGGCTCGATCGGGTCCACACCCGTCGCGGCCAGCACGGCCATCGTCAGCAAGAAGGCGGTGACCAGCGCGAGCGCGGGCCCGGCGAAGCCGAGGATCAGCCGGTCCTTGTCGAATTTCTTCATCGGGCCTCGTCCTCCGGGGAGTCGGTACCAGCGTCGGTACCGGCGGCGGAGTGGTTGTCGTTGGCTTCCAGGTGCCCGGAGGCGGCGCCCGTCATGGCGGTGCCGAGCTCTTCGGGGGTGACGGTCGCGGGGTCGGCGTCCGCGACCAGTCGGCCGCGGTAGATCACGCGCAGGGTGTCGGACAGGCCGATGAGCTCGTCCAGGTCGGCGGAGATCAGGAGGACGGCCAGGCCCTCGCGACGGGCCTCGCGGATCGCGTCCCAGATCTGCGCCTGCGCACCGACGTCCACGCCGCGGGTGGGGTGGGCGGCGATGAGGAACTTCGGGTTGTGGCTCATCTCTCGGCCGACGATCAGCTTCTGCTGGTTGCCGCCGGAGAGGGAGGCCGCGGTGACGTCGATGCCGGGCGTGCGGACGTCGTACTCGCGCACGATCCGCTCGGTGTCCTTGCGGGCGGCCTTCGGGTCGATGATGCCGCGCTTGGAGTTGGGCGCCTCGGTGACGTGGCCGAGGATGCGGTTCTCCCACAGCGGGGATTCCAGCAGCAGGCCGTGCCGGTGGCGGTCCTCGGGGATGTACCCGATGCCGCCCTCGCGGCGCTTGCGCACCGGCGTCTTCGTGATGTCGGCGCCGTCGAGGGTGATCATGCCCGAGTCGGCGGGGCTCATGCCCATCAGGGCCTCGATGAGCTCCGTCTGGCCGTTGCCCTCGACGCCGGCGATACCGAGGATCTCGCCCTTGTGGATGGTGAAGCTGATGTCGTCCAGCAGCAGCCGCCCGACCTCGACGTGCTCGTAGAGGTAGGAGTCCTCCGGCGCCGCGCCGGTCATGGTCTCCGGTTCGGGGGTGACGACGCCGGCCGCAGCGAGGGTCAGGCCCTTGACCGTCAGCATCGGAACGTCCGTCACCGTCGACTCGCGGGTCTCCGGCGACGGCAGCTCGGCGCCCACCATCAGCTCGGCGAGCTGCTTGGGCGTGGCGGTCTTCGGGTCGGCCGTGCCGACCGTGGTGCCGCGCCGGATGACGGTGATGTCGTCGGCGACCTTCAGCACCTCGCCCAGCTTGTGCGAGATGAAGATGACGGTCAGGCCCTCGGCCTTGAGCTCGCGCAGGTTGTCGAAGAGCGCGTCCACTTCCTGCGGTACGAGCACGGCGGTCGGCTCGTCGAGGATGAGGATCTTGGCGCCGCGGTAGAGGACCTTGAGGATCTCCACGCGCTGCCGGTCGGCGACACCGAGGTCCTCGACCAGGGCGTCGGGGCGCACGCCGAGGCCGTACGCGTCCGAGATCTCCTTGATCTTCTTACGGGCCTTCGCGCCGATGCCGTAGAGCTTCTCGCCGCCGAGAACGACGTTCTCCAGGACGGTGAGGTTGTCGGCGAGCATGAAGTGCTGGTGCACCATGCCGATGCCGCGGGCGATGGCGTCGCCGGGGCTGTGGAAGGAGACCTGCTCCCCGTCGATGGCGATGGTGCCCTCGTCCGGCTTCTGCATGCCGTAGAGGATCTTCATCAGGGTCGACTTGCCGGCGCCGTTCTCGCCGATCAAGGCATGGACCGTGCCCTTGCGGACGGTGATCGCGATGTCCTTGTTGGCGACGACGCCGGGGAAGCGCTTGGTGATGCCGTGCAGTTCTACGGCGGGGGGCGGGCTGGACGCGTTGATGACGCACTCTCCTTGGCGCGAAAGGAGCTGGAAAGCCGGAGGCAGGGGGGACAGAGCGGTGATCGGCCGGGCGGGTGGGCGGGAGCAGGAACGTATCGCGTCCACACTGCCTCTACGCGCGTAGCACTGTCGAAAGTGAAAACTTGCGGCCATCTGGCCACAAGCGACACGGACTACGACGTCGAGACGCGGTTCGGGGCCCGGGAGCGGCAGAGACCGCTTCCCGGACCCCGGAGACCACGACTACCTGTCAGACGGAACCTTACGGCGCGGTCTTGACGGTGATCTTCTTCGCGATGATGTCGGCCTTGGCCTTCTCCACCGCGGCGGTGAGCTCGGTCATCTTCTTGTACTCGGGGTTGGAGTCGGACAGGCCGACGCCGTCCTTGTCGAGACCGTAGCGGACCTCACCGGTCTGCGGCTTGCCGTCCTGAACCGACTTGATCAGGTTGTAGACGGAGTCCGAGACGTCCTTGGTGACCGAGGTCAGGATGCGGTCCTTGTACTTCGACAGACCGGCCTGGTTGTACTGGTCGGAGTCGACACCGATGGCCCACGCGCCCTTGCCGGCGGCGGCCTCGATGGCACCCGAGCCCGCGAGACCGGCGGCGGCGTAGATCACGTCGGCGCCCTTGTCGAGCTGGCCCTGGGCGGCGGCCTTGCCGAGGTCGGGCTTCGAGAAGCCGTCGAAGTTCGGCGGCTGGGTCAGGTAGGTGGTCAGGACCTCACCCTTGGGATTGGTGTCCTTGACGCCCTGCACGAAGCCGGCCTCGAACTTCTTGATCAGCGGAACCTCGACGCCGCCGATGAAGCCGACCTTGCCCGTCTTCGACGCCTTGGCGGCGGCGACGCCGGCCAGGTAGGAGCCCTGCTCCTCGTTGAAGACGATGTTGGCGACGTTCTTGTCCTGCACCGAGAGGTCGTCGATGATGCCGAACGTGGTGTTCGGGAACTTCGGCGCGACCTTCTTGATGGCCGGGGCGTAGGAGAAGCCGACGCCGATGACCGGGTTGTTGCCCTTGCGGGCCAGCTCGGTGAGGCGCTGGACCTTGTCGGCCTCGCCCTCGCCGTCGGTGGGCTCCGCCTCGGCGCCCTTGACCTTCAGGTCCTTCTCGGCCTTTTCGAGGCCCGCGTAGGCGGCGTCGTTGAACGACTGGTCGCCGCGGCCGCCGATGTCGTACGCGATGGCGACGCTGGCGGACTTGGTACCGGGGGAGGACTCGGAAGATCCGGCGTCCGACGACTTCTTTCCGCCACAGGCGGTGGCCGAGAGGGCCAGCGCCGCGGACGCGATGCCCACGGTGGCGATCCTGGTGATCCGGCGCAAGGGGAGGCTCCTTCAAAACCTGACCGAAGCGCCACGACCGGCGCTGGTTTCGCCGCGATCGTAACGCGCGTAGATGTCAGTTAAAGGCCCGTTCATGAGTCGTTATCGGATCGTCGTGAACCAGACAGTGACCGATCAGTAACTCACTTTGCACCCAGCCCTTGTGTACCAAGGGCTGGACGCCTCCGCCGGATGATCCGCAATTGTTGTAAGCAATTCGTTCCCGGCCATCACCGGACCGGCCCGGCGCGCCTCCCGTCGAGCAGTGCGGCGGCCGTGAAGAACTCCACGCCGACGCCGATCGCGGACTCGTCCACGTCGAAGTCGCCGCGATGCAGGTCCTTCTTGGTGGTGTCCCCCGGCTTGCGGACACCCAGGCGGGCCATGGCCCCCGGGACGTGCTCCAGGTACCAGGAGAAGTCCTCGCCGCCGAGGCTCTGCTCGGTGTCCTCGACCGACTCGGATCCGCGGCGGGCCGCCATCGCCTCCCGGAGCAGTTCGGTGATCACCGGGTCGTTGACGACCGGCGGGACCCCGCGCACGTAGGTGATCTCCGACTTGGCCCCGTGCAGGGTGGCGATCTCGTCGATGGCCGCGTGGATCTGGTCGGGGGCCTCGTGCCAGGCGTTGATGTCCAGGCAGCGAATGGTGCCGGAGAGCTCCGCGTGCATCGGGATGACGTTGCAGGCGTGTCCGGTCTCGATCCGGCCCCAGGTGACGGACATGCCCGAGCGGGCGTCCATCCGGCGGGAGAGGACGGCCGGTACGTCGATGGCGACGCGGGCCGCCGCCGTCACGAGGTCGGTGGTCAAGTGCGGGCGGGCGGTGTGCCCGCCCGGGCCGTTCAGGGTGACCTCCAGCCGGTCGCAGGCCGAGGTGATGGGGCCGGGCCGGAGCCCGATCTTCCCGGCGTCGACCCGGGGGTCGCAGTGCACGGCGATGATTTTGCCCACGCCGTCCAGCACCCCGGAATCGATGGCTTCGCTGGCCCCGCCCGGGAGCACCTCCTCGGCGGGCTGGAACAGCAGCCGCACCGCGCGGGGCAGCAGACCCTCCCGGTCGAGCTCGGCGAGGACCAGGCCGGCGCCGAGGACGACCGCGGTGTGCACGTCGTGGCCGCAGGCGTGGGCGCGGTCCGGGAAGGTCGAGCGGTACGGGACGTGGGTCTTGGCATCCGGGATGGGCAGGGCGTCGATGTCCGCGCGCAGGGCCAGAATCGGCCGGACCCCGTCCCACCTGCCGACATCGCAGACGAGGCCGGTTCCGGACTTCAGCACCCGTGGGCGCAGGCCGGCTTTCTCCAGCCGGGCCTTGATCGCGGCCGTGGTGCGGAACTCCTGGTTCCCTAGCTCGGGGTACATGTGCAAGTCCCGGCGGAAGGCGATCAGTTCGGCACGCAGGTGGTCCGGAAGCTTGCCGGGCAGCTCGGGCCGGTCGGGCGTGCCGGGCAGGGCGGTCTGGGACTCGCGGGACATCAACTGGTTCACCTGTTGAAGGGTAGGCGCACCTACCCGCCAACTGGCTGGAGATCACGAAAAGTTCATGCCGTTAGGGGATAGAAACCCGGCCTCTGGACGCATGACCGGATGCGCCGGGGGGTAAACTCGCGCGCTCATCCGGCCGCGGGAGCCGCCTGCGCGGGGAGTCTGCGCACATCACGGGCGGTGTCGGTGACGCCCGCCAGGAAGCTGCGGGCGCGCGGCGACGCCGTCCCGGTGAGCCAGCCGGGGTCGATGTCGCATACGGCGACGGTCACACCGGTACCGGTCAGGGCATACGGCAGAGTGTGGACGACCGTAGACGGAAAGCTGACGATCGTACGGCCGACCGGGCCACGCCTGGCGATCAGTTCCAGCGGCAGGTCCGGTCGGACGATCTCCAGCCCGGTCGCCTCGCTCAGGGCCCGCAGCTTCTCCGGGGACTCGCGGCGGTGCGCGAAGTACCGGGTGGCGCCGTGGGTCCGGGTCAGGGTCCGGACCGCTTCGAGATAGCGGGCGGGCTCCACCACGCCGGTCTCCACGAGGGAGGTGCCGACCAGGTCGGTGCCCTTGGTCAGGCGGGGCGGGCCGAACCGGGCGCGGGTCCAGGCGAAGTCGTTGACCCGCAGGGTCATGCCGCCGTGGGCGGTGACGGGCATCGAACTGAACACCTCGACGTGCCGGCCGCCGCCGACGGCCGGGGTGAAGCGGCGGCGCGCGGTCGCCGAGACCGGGGCGTACGCGAGTTCGCGCACCCGGCCGGGCAGGCCCCCGCCGCCGACCCGGTGCCAGCGCACGAGGCGCTCGCCGCAGGCGGTCTGCGCGATGAACTCCATGGTGGCGGTGCCGTCGTCGACCACGACGAGCTCCTCGGCCCGTACCAGGGTGAGCAGCAGCTGCACGTACCGGGAGAACGGGTCGCCGACGACGACCCGCCGGGCCCGGCGCACATCGCGGGAGAGCGCGGCGAGCGCCTTGAACGGCGCGAACCTGCCGCCGCGGGCCTCCTGCCAGTGGACCTCGTGCCCCTCGTCCCGGGCCAGCCCCGCCATGCGGCGCAGCTGGCCCCGGGACATCGGGTCGACGGGCGGCAGCACGACGATCCGTACCCCGGTCGCGTCCCCGGAGGGACCGGCCGCGGCACGCCGGGCCGGCTGGCTCGGGAGGCCGCTGAGCAGCGGGGACCCGGCCTCCGACGCGGTGGCTCGGGCGTGGGCCCACTCCAGCACGTTGAGCAGCTGGACCGGGCTCTCGACGAAAGCCAGGGTGGAGTCTGAACGGGTCACCACGTACTCCTCGTACTCCTCGTCGGGGGACGGAACGTCGTTCACTGCGGGCGGTCGGACCCGGGAGGTCGGACCGGGTGGGTCAGACCGTGGCGAGGTCGCCCTGGACGCGGCGGAGCTTCTTCATCGGGCCGAGCTCGGAGTCGTAGACGCGCTTGACGCCGTCACCGAGGGCGGTCTCGATGGTGCGGATGTCGCGGACCAGGCGGGTCAGGCCGCCCGGCTCGACGGAGGCGGCCTGGTCGGAGCCCCACATCGCGCGGTCGAGGGTGATGTGGCGCTCGACGAAGGTGGCGCCGAGGGCGACGGCGGCCAGGGTGGTCTGGAGGCCCGTCTCGTGGCCGGAGTAGCCGATCGGGACGTTGGGGTACTCCTCCCGCAGGGTGTTGATGACCCGCAGGTTGAGTTCCTCGGCCTTGGCCGGGTACGTCGAAGTGGCGTGGCAGAGCAGGATGTTGTCGCTGCCGAGCACCTCCACCGCGTGGCGGATCTGCTTCGGGGTGGACATGCCGGTGGAGAGGATGACCGTACGGCCGGTGGCGCGCAGGGCGCGCAGCAGCTCGTCGTCGGTGAGGGAGGCGGAGGCCACCTTGTGGGCGGGGACGTCGAACTTCTCCAGGAAGGCGACGGCCTCGGTGTCCCACGGGGAGGCGAACCAGTCGATGCCGCGCTTGGCGCAGTGCTCGTCGATGGCGCGGTACTCGTCCTCGCCGAACTCCACGCGGTGGCGGTAGTCGATGTACGTCATGCGGCCCCAGGGGGTGTCGCGCTCGATGTCCCACTGGTCGCGCGGGGTGCAGATCTCCGGGGTGCGCTTCTGGAACTTCACGGCGTCGCAGCCGGCCTCGGCGGCGGCGTCGATGAGGGCGAGCGCGTTGTCCAGCTCGCCGTTGTGGTTGATGCCGATCTCGCCGACGACGTAGACGGGCCGGCCGGGGCCGGCGGTGCGCTGGCCGAAGGTGCGCAGACGGGAGTTGGCGTTGGCGGTCATGGCAGGTGTTGTCCTTCGGTACGAGGGTGCGGGGGTGTGCTCTAGGGGTGTAAGCGTCGGGTCGGTCCGGGTGTCCGGCTGTTCGTCGAACACGTCGAACAAGGGGGCGAGGAGTCGGGCGCGGGCCAGATCGTGCGGATCGTCGATCTCCAGCACCCGCGCCGGGTCGGTCGGGACGGGCAGGGTGTGCCCGAAGAACCGGTGCCGGGCGGTGCGGAATCCGGCGGCGTCCATCGCGTAGGCGGCGCCGGTCTCCAGCAGGTCTTGGGGCCGGTCCTGACGGCGCGGACGGACGGCCTTGTCGTGGTTGACGCCGCGGCCGGAGCCGGGGGCGTGACCGGGGCCGAGGCCGCCGTCACCCGAGCCGGGGCCGGGGGCGTCGCCGAAGACGGAGCCGGGGCCGGGGCCGGGGCGGTGGCCGGAGCCGGGGCCGTCGCCGGAGCCGGGGCCGTCGCCCTCGCCGCCGCCCTCGCCGTCTGCCGTGCGCCAGAGGAAGCCGTGGAAAGGGGCAACCGTCAGGGCCGAGTCGGCGGGGCCGCGGGCCACGGCGGCGGCCACCGCTTCCACGTCGGAGGAGGTCAGGAAGGGGCTCGTGCACTGGATGAGGAGGACCACGTCCACCGTCACCGAGTGCAGTTCCTCGAAGGCGTCGAGCGCGTGGAGCACGGCGGCTTCGCTGCTCGCGGTGTCGCCGGAGATGGCGGTGGGACGGCGGACCACGCCGGCGCCGGCGGCCTCGGCCGCGTCGGCGATCGCCTCGGCGTCGGTGGAGACCACCACGTCGGTGACGGTCGGCGCGGCCAGGGCGGCCCGCACGGCGCGGGCGACGAGCGGAATCCCGGCGACCTCGGCCAGGTTCTTGCCCGGCACGCCCTTGGATCCTCCCCGGGCGGGGACGACGGCCAGGACGCGGGGCGCCCGGCCGGCGGTGTCGGAGGCGTCGGCGGCGTCGGCGGCGGCGGCGGCGGCCGCGTCGGTGTAGGCGGCCGCGTCGGTGTCGGTGCCGGCGGCGCGGAGTTCACGGGCGGACCCGTCGGTCTGGTTCACAGCTCCCCCATGCGGCGGATGAGCGGGGCCACGCGCTGGACCCCGTGTCGGTACACCCCGCGGGCGGCGTCGCGCAGGTGTGCGCGGAGCCGGCGGCGCAGCCGCGACTCCCCCGCGCCGTCCCGGACGGCGCCGGGCAGCGGGGTTCCGTCGGGTGCGAGGTGATGGCGGGCGAGGATCCCGGGCAGGTACCGGGGGGCGGTGGTCAGCGTGTAGTACGGGTCCACGGGCGGAAGTTGGGGCAGCTCCAGCAGCTCCCCGAGCCGCGCGCGGGCGGCGCCGAAGGCGTCGCCGCCGCAGGTACCCGATACGTCGGCGGAGCCCGCGCCGCCCACCCCGGGCGCACCGGCGGCAGGCGCGTCGGCGAAGCCCTCCCCGCCCGCGCGGGGCGCGCCGGGCGCGGGCGCCGGGTTCCGGTCCGCCGCGCCTGAGGCCCCACCGGGCACATCCAGCCTCGCCGGCGAGGCTGAAAATGGCCCGCGGACCGGGGCAACGCCCTGGGCGGTCAGCCAGGCCGGGTTGCCCTGCGGCAGCAGCCCGGCGTCCAGTTGGTCCCACGAGGCCAGGCAGCCCGAGCCGAGGAAGTGGTGGTTTCCCAGCGCCTCGCGGATGCCGAGGTCGGTCAGGACGGCCGTCGGGATGCCCCGGTGCAGGGACTCCAGCGCGGCGGTCGAGGACACGGTGACCAGCAGGTCGGTGCCGTCCAGGACCTCGCCCATGTTCCCGTACGCCAGGCGGCAGTTGGCGGGGAGTCCGCCGGGGAGCCGCTCGGCGAGCCGCTGGTACGGCTGCTCCTCCAGGTGCGTGGTGTGCTCCCCGGGCCGGCTGCGCAGCTTGACCAGCACCTCCCGGTCGGGGTGCAGCCGGGCGTGTCCGGCGGCCCGTTCCAGCAGGTAGGCGCGGTCGGCGCGGCTCTCGGGCACCGAGGGCTGCACGGCGAAGACCACCGTGTGGGCCCGGCTCCCGGCCGGCTCGTACGGCGCCCCGTCGAGGAAGGGCAGCACGGTCTCGGTGACGGCGCCCGCGTCCGCGCCCACCCCCTCGTACACGGCGCGGAAGCGTTCCGCGTCGTGGCGGGAGTTGGCGAGGACGAGGTCGGCTCCGTGCCGCAGCAGCAGGCCGTCGGCGAGCTTCTCGTACACGACGCCCACGTATCCGGTGACGAGGACCGGGCGGGCGGCCGGGTCGGGCCACAGGGCGCGGACGCCGTGCAGAACGGCCTGGACGGCCCCGCCGACGAGGGCGAGGACGACCACGTCGTACTGCTCGCGCTCGATGTCCGCGAGGAACTCCGCGCAGGTCACCTCGGTCAGCCGGTCGGCCTGGACACCCACCTCGCCGAGCTGGCGCGCGGTGGGGGTGGCCCGGCCGCGCAGCAGGTATCCGGTGAGCCGGTTGCCGGGCGCGAGGCGGCGGGCGGTGAGGGCGCCCCATTTCCATCGCGTATCCGAATCGGCGAGTACGGCGACCCTGAGGGAACTGCGAGGGGCGGAGCGTTGCGCTGATCGATTGCTGACTGACACGCGGCAGAAGCTATTCCGCAATTTCGGTGATCGGCCCAACGACTGCACAACAGCGGGTTAACAACCCGTCTACGCCGTGCGAATCCGCACGGGTTAACTCGCCCGCCCCGCTTCGTTCACATGGAATACGTATGCGGGCCATGGTGAATGCCGGACAACGGCCTAACGTCTCGCAGGTGTTCAAGCTCTCTGTTGTCGTGCCGTTCTACAACGTGCAGACATATGCGCCGGATGCCCTGAAAAGTCTCGAACTCAACGCTCGGGACGACTTCGAGTTCCTGCTCGTCGACGACCGCTCGACGGACGGGACTCCCGACCTGCTGGAACGGGCGGCCCGGGAACTGCCAGGCGCGGTGCACCTGCGCCACGACCGGAACGGCGGCCTGGCCACCGCCCGCAACACCGGTCTGGACGCGGCCAGGGGCGAGTACATCGCCTTCATGGACGGAGACGACTGGCTGGCACCGGGCCACCTTGCCCGTATGGTGGCCGCCATCGAGGCCCTGAACTGCGATTTCATCCGCAATGACCACGTCAAGGTCACCAATAGGGCGCGCTCCGTGCAGCGCGTCCCCTTCGGTGCGCACGGGGTCGTCGCCGATCCGCGCTCCGGAATCCTGCCCGCCGACCGGGCCACCTCCGTGGACTACCCGTACGCCTGGGCCGGCATGTACCACCGGCGGCTGCTGGACCAGGGACTGCTGCACTTCACCGACGGGCTGCGGACGGCGGAGGACCGGCCGTGGATCTGGCGGCTGCACCGGGAGGCGAAGTCCTTCGCGGCCGTCGGAATGCCCGGAATCTTCTACCGACGCGGGGTTTCCACCTCGTTGACGCAGATCGGCGACGAGCGTCAGCTCGATTTCATGCGTGCATTCGATCAGGTGATTTCGGAAACGGCCGACGACCGGGAATCCGACCTCCTGCTCCCGAAAGCCGTCCGCACCTATTGCGCGATCATCGCCCACCACAACGGGTCCCTTGAAAGGTTCGAACCGGCCGTGGCCAAGAAACTCCGTTCGATGAGCGCGGCCGCGCTCGGACGCATGCCCCAGGACGTGCTGGACCAGGCGCTGGCCTCGATGGACGCCGACCGCTCCGCCCTGCTGCGCCGGCTCCGCCGCCGCACCCCGTCGGGAGCGGCCGCGTGAGCCTGACCCAGATCTTCATCGGCTCCACCCTCTACGGGACGGCCACGCTCGCCGCGGCCGTGGACGCCGGCAGCTTCCCGGCCGCCGACCGCCGGATCCTGCTGACGAGCAACCACGCGCTCGCGGCCGAGATCAGCCCGCGGCTGGCCGACATGCCGGGCTTCGCCACGCTGAGCACCCGCTTCGACGAGGTGCTCGACTGGAACGCCGTCATCGAGCCGCAGCACCCGAGCTCCTGGTCCCCGCGCGCGGACGACGTCCCGCTGTGGGAGCGGTACCTGCGGACGCTGTGGGGCCTCGGCGACGACCGGGTCGAGCTGATCGTGGAGTCCCTCCAGGTACCGCCCGCGCAGAGCCTGTGCCAGCTGTTCCCCGGCGCCGCCGTGGACGTCTACGCCGACGGGCTGATGAGTTACGGGCCCACGCGCGTCCGGCTCGACCCGCAGATCGGGATGCGGGTGCGGCGGGTGCTGCACCTGGACCTCGTACCGGGGCTGGAGCCGCTGCTGCTCACGGAGTTCGGCGTACCGGCGGAGCTGGTGCCGACCGACGAGTTCCTGAAGGTCCTGGCCGAACTGGCCGCGACGGCTCCCGCCGATGCCGTGGAACCGGCCACGGACCGCGAGGAGGCCCCGGCGCTGCTGCTGGGCCAGTACCTCTCCGCGCTGGACCTGATCACCCCCGCCCAGGAGGAGGAGCTGCACGCCGAGATGGTGCGCGGCGCGTACGCCCTGGGCCACCGGGAGCTGGTCTTCAAACCGCACCCCAGCGCCCCGGCCGTGTACTCCCGCCGGGCCGAGGCCGAGGCCGAGCGGCTGGGCGCCCGCCTGACCGTGCTGGACACCCCGGTACTGGCCGAGGTGCTGTACCAGCAGGTCCGCCCGGCCCTGGTGGTCGGCTGCTTCTCCACCGGGCTGCTGACGGCGGCCACTCTGTTCGGGCTGCCCGTCGCCCGCGCCGGGACGAAGACCCTGCTGGCCCGCCTCACCCCGTACCAGAACAGCAACCGGGTCCCCCTGACCGTGGTGGACGCGCTGCTCCCCGACCTGGCCGACACCGAGGCCGTGCGCGGCTGGGCCGCCCCCGGCCCGGAGGAGGTGCGCTCGCGGCTGGGCGGCCTGCTGACCGCCGTCGGTTTCGCGATGCAGCCGCGGATCCTGCACGAGCACCGCGCGGCGGCCGAGGACTACCTGACCCGCCACCTGGACACCCGTACCCGGCGCTACTTCAACCGGCGCCGCCTGGCGAGCCAGGGCCTGCCGGGCGGAGTCCCGGCGCGCCTCGCCTTCCTCGTCAAGAACCCGTCCGTGCGGCGCGCGGTCCGCCAGGTCCGCCGGGTCCGCCGCCTGCGGGGCAAGCGATGACCGCCACGGCCATACCGGCCCCGCGCACCGGAGCCGCGCCGGCTCCGAAGGCCGGCCCGGACCGGCTCCGGGCTCTGGACGGGCTGCGGCTGCTGGCCGCCCTCATGGTCTGCGGCTACCACTACGGCGGCCGCGGCGGGGAGGTGGCCAAGGCCTGGGGCACCTCGCCGAACAAGCTGTTCCCCGAGGCCTCGACGTGGCTGGCGTACGGCCCGCTGGGCGTGCAGATCTTCTTCGTCATCAGCGGATTCGTGATCTGCATGAGCGCCCAGGGGCGTACGGTCCGCCAGTTCGCGGCCTCCCGCGTGGGGCGCCTCTACCCCGCGTACTGGGTGGCGGTCGTGCTGGTCGCGGTGGCCGTGGAGACGGTCTCGCCCTCGGACTTCCTGCTCAACCTGACGATGGTCCACCAGCCGCTGGGCGCCGAGCGGGTGCTCGGGGTGGACTGGACGCTCTGGGTGGAGCTGCGCTTCTACGTGCTGTTCGCGCTCTGCGTGATCCTGCCGGGCGGCGGACGCCGCCGGACCCTGATGTTCTGCGGGGTCTGGACGGTCGCGGCGGTCCTCGCCGATGTCGCCGACCCCTCGGGCAAGGGGTTCCTCAGCCAGGCCCTGATGCCCCAGTACGCGCCGTTCTTCATCGGCGGCGTCGCCCTGTACCTGGTGCACCGCGACCACCGCGACAAGCTCGCCTGGGCGCTGGCCCTGACCGGCTGGCTGATCGGGCAGCACTACGCGGTGGCGGGGCTGTGGCACGCGCCGAACCCGAAGTTCTTCTCGTACCGCAGCTCGCTGGTGATCATCGCGATCGTCACGGCCGGCTTCGCGCTGGTCGCCCTGATCGCCCTCGGCAAGCTCGGCTGGGCCCGCTGGAAGTGGCTGACCGTCGCGGGGGCCCTGACGTATCCGTTCTACCTGGTCCACGAACACCTGGGCTGGGTGGTCATCGAGGCCCTGCACCGGCGGGCGGGCCTGTCGGCCCCGGTCACCTTCGCCCTGACGGTGGTGTTCATGCTGTGCCTGGCCTGGGCGATCCACCGCCTGGTGGAACGCCCCTTCGGGCCGAGGCTGCGGGGGCTCCTCAGCTGACGGCGAGCTTGGCGGCGAAGCCGAGGAACAGGACGCCCGCCGCCGAGGTCGCCCCCGCCGACAGCCGCTTGCGGCGGCGGAAGGCCGCCGACAGCCGGGCGCCGCTGAATATCAGCGTGCTCAGATACAGGAAGCTGGTCAGCTGTCCGATCGTGCCGAGCACCAGGAAGGAGACCGCCGGGTAGGCGTATCCGGGGTCCACGAACTGCACGAAGAACGACAGGAGGAAGAGGATCGCCTTCGGGTTCAGCAGGCTGATCACCAGCGCCCGCCGGTACGGCCGCTCCCCGGCCGCGCCCGGCAGTTCCACGGCGGTCGCCGACTCCTCCTCGCGGGCCTCGCGGGCCGCGCGGTCCCGCCACATGCCCCAGGCCGCGCGCATCATCCCGACCGCGAGCCACGCCAGATAGCCGGCGCCCAGCACCTTCACGACGCCGAACAGCAGCGGGCTGGCCCGCAGCAGCGCTCCGGCGCCGACCGCGGCCAGCGTCATGAGCACGGCGTCCCCGGTGAACACGCCGCAGGCGGCCCGGTAGCCCTCCCGCACCCCGCGCCGGGAGGCCACGGAGAGCACGTAGAGGGAGTTCGGTCCCGGCAGCAGCACGATCAGCACCAGCGCGGCGAGATAGGTCGGAAGATCGGTCACACCCAGCATGTGCAGGAGTGTCGCACAGGGTTGCTCCTGTCGTGGATCGAATTTCACCAGGTGGACGCGACCGGCTCGTACGTCCCCCACACCTCCCGCAGCGCCCCGCAGACCTCCCCCACCGTGGCCCGCGCGCGCAGGGCCTCCTTCATCGGGTAGAGCACGTTGTCCGTCCCGGCCGCCGCCTCCCGCAGCGCCGCCAGGCCGGCGGCCACCGCGGCCGCGTCCCGCCGCGCCCGCAGGGCGGCCAGCGCCTCGCGCTGGCGGGTCTCGATCGCCGGGTCCACCCGCAGCGGTTCGTACGGCTCCTCTTCCGCGAGCGCGAACCGGTTGACCCCGACCACCACCCGCTCCCCGCTCTCCTGCTCCCGCGCGATCCGGTAGGCGTTGTGCTCGATCTCCCCCTTCTGGAACCCCTCCTCGATCGCGGCGACCGCCCCGCCCAGGTCCTCGACCCGCTCCATCAGCCGGACCGCCGCCGCCTCCAGCTCGTCCGTCATGCGTTCCACCACGTACGAGCCCGCGAAGGGGTCCACGGTGTGCGGCACGTCCGTCTCGTACGCCAGCACCTGCTGGGTCCGCAGGGCGAGCCGCGCGGCCTTCTCCGTCGGCAGCGCGATCGCCTCGTCGAAGGAGTTGGTGTGCAGTGACTGGGTTCCGCCCAGAACGGCGGCCAGCCCCTGCACGGCCACCCGTACGAGATTGAGCTCGGGCTGCTGCGCCGTCAGCTGGACCCCGGCGGTCTGGGTGTGGAACCGCAGCATCAGCGACTTCGGGTCCCGCGCCCCGAACTCCTCCCGCATGACGCGGGCCCAGATCCGCCGCGCGGCCCGGAATTTCGCGACTTCCTCCAGCAGCGTGGTGCGGGCCACGAAGAAGAACGACAGCCGGGGCGCGAACTCGTCCACGGCCATCCCCGCGTCGATGGCCGTACGGACGTACGCGATCGCGTCGGAGAGGGTGAAGGCCACCTCCTGCGCGGGCGAGGCCCCGGCCTCGGCCATGTGGTAGCCGGAGATGGAGATGGTGTTCCACTTGGGGATCTCGGCCCGGCAGTAGCGGAAGGTGTCGGCGGTCAGCCGGAGCGAGGGCCCGGGCGGGAAGATGTACGTCCCGCGCGCGATGTACTCCTTCAGGACGTCGTTCTGGATCGTCCCCGTCAGCCGGTCGCCCGCGATCCCGTGTTCCTCCGCGACCAGCTGGTACAGCAGCAGGAGCAGGGCGGCCGGCGCGTTGATGGTCATCGACGTGGAGACCCGGTCGAGGGGGATCCCGTCGAACAGCACCCGCATGTCCTCGACCGAGTCGATCGCGACGCCGACCTTGCCGACCTCCCCGTGCGCGAGCGGGGCGTCGGAGTCGTGCCCCATCTGCGTCGGCAGGTCGAAGGCGACGGACAGCCCGGTGCCGCCGCCCGCGATGAGCTGCCGGTAGCGGGCGTTGGACTCGGTGGCCGTGCCGAAGCCCGCGTACTGGCGCATGGTCCACGGCCGGCCGGTGTACATCGTGGGATAGACCCCCCGCGTGAAGGGATATGACCCGGGTTCACCCAGTTTGGTGGCCGGGTCCCAGTCCGTCAGGTCCTCGGGCCCGTAGACGGGTTCGATCGGGATTCCGCTCTCGGTGTTCGCCATCTGACCGTGGACCTCCGGGGAGCCGCCTGGCCCGGGACCGGTACGACTCCGCCGGCCACGGGCTCCTGGTCACAATGGCGCAACATCGGACGGCCGGGTGCAACTCTCCACGCCCGCCAGGCATCACCTAGGTACACGACATCGGAAAAATGGGGGGACTGACATGCACCGCCAGAGAGTAATAGTCCGCACGCTCGGGGTGGCCACCGCCGTCGCGCTCGCCGCGACCGCCTGCGGGCCGCAGAAGGCGGAGAACGCCGGCTCCGCCTCCTCGGCTCCCTCCGTGTCCACGGCGGTCACTTCCCCCGAGACCTCCCCCTCCCCGGACGACAAGCCCGGCGGTGACCCCTCGCAGTCGCCGTCGCCGTCGCCGTCCGCCTCGAAGTCCGCTTCCGCGTCCGCCTCGCCGTCCCCGTCCGCCTCGCCCTCGGTCAAGCCGATCATGGCGAACGGCGACGAGAGCGAGCAGGTGCGCGAGCTCCAGGCCCGCCTGAAGCAGCTCAAGCTGATGAGCGTCGCCCCCACCGGCTTCTACGGGTCGAAGACGACGGCCGCGGTCAAGGTCTTCCAGGCGAAGAACAAGGTCCCCGCCACCGGTTCGGTGGACGCCGGGACCTGGCAGAAGATCCAGAACCTGACCAAGAAGCCCACCCCCGCCGAACTGCGCCCGCCGACCGTCAACGAGGTGGACGCGCCGGACCCGCGCTGTATGGAGGGCCGGGTCATGTGCATCAGCAAGGAGAGCCGCACCCTCGCCTGGATGATCGACGGCAAGGTCATCTCCACGATGGACGTCCGCTTCGGCTCGGAGAACACCCCGACCCGCGAGGGCGTGTTCAACGTGGGCTGGAAGGCCAAGGAGTGGACGTCGACGATCTACCACACGCCCATGCCGTACGCGATGTTCTTCAGCGGTGGCCAGGCGGTGCACTACTCGGCGGACTTCGCGGCCCGCGGCTACAACGGCGCCTCGCACGGCTGCGTGAACGTCCGGGACAAGGGCAAGCTGTCGAAGCTGTTCGACGAGGTGAAGGTCGGCGACAAGGTCGTCGTCTACTGGTGAGTTAGGGGCGCGGGCAGGGCCGGGGGAACGTGCCCCGCCCGCGCCGGTTGCGCAGAGCCCAGGGGTACGGGGGGAACCCCGGCTCATGCGCGGCCGATGACCAGTCGGCTCGATATGTACTGCGCCGGCGACGCGGAAAGTGTTACAGCCGTGTGCACCGGGCCGCCGAGTCCCGTTACGGGAGGCTGCGGAAGAGGAGCGATCCGGCCGAGGCGGCCGGGGTCGGGACCTGGAGGATGTCGCTCCCGGCGCCGCCGGAGGAGCCCGTGCCGCCGGAGCCGGCGGAGCCCCCCGAAGTGTCGCTCTCGCGTGCCCCGTCCAGCAGCGCCTCGCAGTACTTCGCGATCCGCGCGGCCCCGCGGGCCAGTTTCGTCAGGCGCTCGCGCCGGTCGTCGTTGAGCCGCCCCATGCGGTAGTCCTCGCACAGGTCCGCGGCCTTGACCGTGCTCTCCCGGTCCGGATCGCGGTCGCGGTCCTTGGCGCCGTCGCGGAACTTGTCCGGGGTGGCGTCCTTGCCGGTACCGCCGACGGACGCCGGCTCCGAGGAGTTCCCGGTGTCGGCTCCCGAGGACGTACCCCCGTCCGCGCCGGCCGTGGGCGAGGAGCCGGCGGAGCCCGCGCCCTCGCCGCCGAACGGCGAGGTGGGGCGCAGCTGCGGCGATCGCAGCGGCTGCGCGCCGTCGCCGTCCCGCGTCGACTCCGGATGCGGGCCGGAGCTCACGGACACCGACGGCAGCGGCCCGGCCGAGGCGTTGAGGGTCTGGTCCAGCAGCCCGGTTCCCGCGGCGGCGGCCAGCCCGCCGACGGCGACGCTCGCCAGTGCGGCCGCGAGCCCGAACCGTACGGTCGTGCTCCGCCGGGGCGGGCGTACGAAGACCGTCTGGGAGCCGCGGGCCAGTTCCACCAGGGGGGCGGGGGCGTAGGGCGTCGCCTCGGCGGCCTCGGGCCGGATCCCGCCGTGCGCCGCGCGGAACGCGGCCAGGGCGGCGGCCTCGCCGGGCAGTTCGGGGCCGGCGGCGGGGTGCGGGGCGCTCGGGGCGAGGGCGTCGAGGGCGGCCCGGAGGCGGGCGGCCTCGGCCTGGGCAAGCGGATCGGCGACAGGTGCGACCGACTCGCCGCGCAGCAGTCGGTCCGCCGCGGCCTCGTCCAGCCACCTGTTGCGCTCGTCGGCCATCACATGTCCTTCTGCGTCCGCCAACGTGAATGCGTCACACCGGTTTGTTCTACGAGGCTCCCGCCACGACCGCGCTGCGCGGGCACGGCGTCGAGATCCCTCTCGCCGTCGCCGTCCCGTGACTGGTCTCCGGACCGTCCACCGGACTGGCCACCGGCATTATGGCCGACTTCCGGGCCGGTACCGGAAGCCCCCTCCGCACTCAGCTCGCTGCCGATCAGCTCCGCCAGCCTCTTCAGGCCCCGGTGGGCCGCCGTGCGGACGGCGCCCGGCCGCTTCCCGAGGGTCTCGGCCGCGCTCTTGGCGTCGAGTCCGACGACCACGCGCAGCACCACGGCCTCGGCCTGGTCCTGCGGAAGCCGGGCTATCAGCGCCATGGTCCGGCCGGTGGAGAGGGACTCCATCGCGAGGCCGGCCGTATCGCTGTCGGAGGCGTGGCCGGTGAGTTCGGTCTCGTCGCCGCCGATGGCGGGGCGGCGGCCGCGCATGCGGATGTGATCGAGCGCACGGTTGCGGGCGATGCGGGCGGCCCAGCCCCGGAAGCGGTCCGCGTCTCCGGTGAAGGAGTCGAGGTCGCGGGCGATCTGCAGCCAGGCCTCGGAGGTCACGTCCTCCGCGTCGCCGTCGCCGACGAGCGTGCGTACGTATCCGAGCAGGCGTGGGTGCACGGCTCGGTACACAGTACGGAACGCGTTCTCGTCGCCGTGCTGTGCCGCGAGCACGGCGGCGGTCAGCTCCGCGTCGTCCCCCAGCAAAGTCCCCAACCCGTTCACTGTCCTGTACGTGTGGCGCAAATCAGCACGTTACGGCTTTCAGGCACGTCTCGTCCACGCGTTGTACAACCAGCAACCAATCCTGCGCGGAGCGGGGTGTGACACAAAACGCACCGAGGGCGCTGACAGGGGTACGGGCTTGTCGCACGAGTCCGTGACGGATGGCGACCGGGGCCTCTCCTGTGGGGGGTGGCGGCCTCGGTCGTCCTCCCCTCCTCGTTCCCGGCGCTCCCGTGGCTCCGGTCGTTCCCGTCGCTCCCGCGTATCGCCCGTTCGGGGGGCTCGGCCAGTTCACACATGCCGCGCATCATCCTTTCGGCTCACTTCCGGGTGAAAACCTCGAATGGGTGGGGCACACCCGGCCGAGCATCGATAGCGTGGCGGCACACCCGCGCCGCGCACCGAGGAGCCCCCCGCTGTCCAGCCACCTTCCGGCACAGGTCTTTGGGGGTACCTCCCTGGGGGCCGGCCACGGCTCCGGGCTGCCGCGGTTCAACGCCCTGCCGCACGAAGACGCCACCGCCATCCTGCTGCACTGCTGCGGCAGCCGGCGCTGGGCCCACCGGGTCGCCGCCCACCGCCCCTACCCCGACCTCCCCGCCCTGCTGGCGGCCGCCGACGAGGCCTCGTACGACCTCTCCCAGCCGGATCTCACCGAGGCGCTGAGAGCCGAGTTCCCCACGGAACTCGGTCACGGGGCACCGTACGCCGCGCTGCTCGCGCTCGACGCCGCCCACCAGGAGTACCAGCGCACTTTCGGCCACGTCTTCGTCATGTGCCTGGCCGGACACCCCCCGGAGGAGCGGGCGGACCAGCTGCTGGGCGCGATCCGCCGCCGGATGACGCACGAGGTTGACGAGGAGCGGGCGATCTCGGCGGACGAGCTGCGCCGCCTCGCGCAGGCCCGACTCGCCGATCTGATGGACCGACTGCCGGGACTGCTGGACCGGGCCACCCCGCACGATGGGCTGTTCGCGGCGGATTTCGGGCTATTTTCCCCTGTGGGATAGCCCGTCCGTGCCTGTTTGATCACACCGATGGACCCCGGGCGAAGGAACCGACAAAGCGTCGCTACGATGTCCGGGGCCGGTGGACCGTACCCGGCCGGGCCCGACCGACAACGAAGCCGGCTGGCCCCCGCCCCGCTTCCGGAGGGTTTTCCGTGCCGGCTGGAACGTTGTACCGCGGCCGGGAAGGAATGTGGTCCTGGGTGGCTCATCGAGTCACCGGCGTCCTCATCTTCTTCTTCCTGTTCGTACACGTCCTCGACACCGCTCTCGTCCGCGTCTCTCCCGAGGCGTACGACGATGTCGTGGCTACCTATAAGAATCCGATCGTCGCGCTGCTGGAGTACGGCCTCGTCGCCGCAATCCTCTTCCACGCGCTCAACGGTCTCCGTGTCATCGCCGTGGACTTCTGGTCCAAGGGCCCGCGCTACCAGAAGACGATGCTCTGGACTGTCGTCGCCATCTGGATCGCGCTGATGATCCCGGCCATGATTCCCGTCCTCGGCCACGCGGCCGACCAGATCTGGGGGAAGTGACACGCATGTCTTCTGACACTTCTTCCGCCGCCGTGGAGAGCGTGAGCCTCTACGACGTCGACAACCCCGCCCCGTACATCGAGGCCCCGCGCAAGCGCACCGGCAAGACGCCGCGCTCGACCCGCGGCAACTTCGAGATGGTCGCGTGGCTCTTCATGCGCCTGTCGGGCATCGTCCTCGTGGTCCTGGTCATCGGCCACCTGCTGATCCAGCTGGTGCTGGACGGCGGCGTCTCCAAGATCGGCTTCGCCTTCGTGGCGGGCCGGTGGGCGTCCCCGTTCTGGCAGGCCTGGGACCTGCTGATGCTGTGGCTGGCCATGCTGCACGGCGCCAACGGTCTGCGTACCGTCATCAACGACTACGCGGAGCGCGCCAACACGCGGCTGTGGCTGAAGGGCCTGCTCTACACCGCCACGGTGTTCACCATCCTTCTGGGCACGCTGGTGATCTTCACCTTCGACCCGAACATCCGCTAGGCAACGGGGCTGAGGCGAAACCAATGAAGATCCACAAGTACGACACCGTCATCGTCGGCGCGGGCGGCGCGGGCATGCGCGCCGCCATCGAGGCGACGAAGCGCAGCCGCACCGCCGTGCTGACGAAGCTGTACCCCACCCGCTCCCACACGGGCGCCGCGCAGGGCGGCATGGCCGCCGCGCTGGCCAACGTGGAGGACGACAACTGGGAGTGGCACACCTTCGACACGGTCAAGGGCGGTGACTACCTGGTCGACCAGGACGCCGCCGAGATCCTGGCGAAGGAGGCCATCGACGCGGTCCTCGACCTGGAGAAGATGGGCCTGCCGTTCAACCGCACCCCGGACGGCACCATCGACCAGCGCCGCTTCGGCGGTCACTCCCGCAACCACGGTGAGGCGCCGGTCCGCCGGTCCTGCTACGCCGCGGACCGCACCGGCCACATGATCCTCCAGACGCTGTACCAGAACTGCGTCAAGGAGGGCGTGGAGTTCTTCAACGAGTTCTACGTCCTGGACCAGCTCCTGGTCGAGGAGGACGGCGTCAAGAAGTCGGCCGGCGTGGTCGCGTACGAGCTCGCCACCGGCGAGATCCACGTGTTCCAGGCGAAGTCCGTCATCTACGCCTCCGGCGGCACCGGCAAGTTCTTCAAGGTGACCTCCAACGCGCACACCCTCACGGGTGACGGCCAGGCGGCCTGCTACCGCCGCGGCCTGCCGCTGGAGGACATGGAGTTCTTCCAGTTCCACCCGACGGGCATCTGGCGCATGGGCATCCTGCTGACGGAGGGCGCCCGCGGTGAGGGCGGCATCCTCCGCAACAAGGACGGCGAGCGCTTCATGGAGAAGTACGCGCCGGTCATGAAGGACCTCGCGTCCCGTGACGTCGTCTCGCGCTCCATCTACACCGAGATCCGTGAGGGCCGCGGCTGCGGTCCCGCCGGTGACCACGTGTACCTGGACCTGACGCACCTGCCGCCGGAGCAGCTGGACGCCAAGCTCCCGGACATCACCGAGTTCGCCCGTACGTACCTCGGCATCGAGCCGTACACGGACCCGATCCCGATCCAGCCCACCGCGCACTACGCCATGGGCGGCATCCCGACCAACGTCGAGGGTGAGGTCCTGGCGGACAACACCACCGTCGTCCCCGGCCTGTACGCGGCCGGCGAGGTCGCGTGCGTGTCGGTGCACGGCGCGAACCGCCTGGGCACCAACTCGCTGCTGGACATCAACGTCTTCGGCAAGCGCTCGGGCATCGCGGCGGCCGCGTACGCGCACGAGAACGACTACGTCGAGCTGCCGGAGAACCCGGCGCAGCAGGTCATCGACCTCGTCGAGCAGCTGCGCAACTCCACGGGCAAGGAGCGGGTCGCGGAGCTGCGCCTGGAGCTCCAGGAGACGATGGACGCGTGCGTGATGGTGTTCCGTACGGAGCAGACCATCAAGACCGCGGTCGAGAAGATCGCGGAGCTGCGCGCGCGCTACAAGAACGTGTCCGTCCAGGACAAGGGCAAGCGCTTCAACACGGACCTGCTGGAGGCCATCGAGCTGGGCAACCTGCTCGACCTGGCCGAGGTCATGGCCGTGTCCGCGCTCGCGCGCAAGGAGTCCCGCGGCGGTCACTACCGCGAGGACTACCCGAACCGCGACGACGTCAACTTCATGCGCCACACCATGGCGTACCGCGAGGTGGACGGGAACGGCACGGACTCGGTCCGGCTGGACTACAAGCCCGTCGTCGTCACCCGCTACCAGCCGATGGAGCGTAAGTACTGATGGGAACCCCGACCCTGTCCAAGACGGACAAGACGGACAAGATGGAGGCCGCGGCGTCGCCCTTCATCACGGTCACGTTCCGGATCCGCCGCTTCAACCCCGAGATCTCGGACGAGCCGCAGTGGCAGGACTTCCAGATCGAGATCGACCCGAAGGAGCGCGTGCTCGACGGTCTCCACAAGATCAAGTGGGACCTCGACGGCACGCTGACCTTCCGTCGCTCGTGCGCGCACGGCATCTGCGGCTCCGACGCGATGCGGATCAACGGCAAGAACAGGCTCGCCTGCAAGACGCTGATCAAGGACATCAACCCGGAGAAGCCGATCACGGTCGAGGCGATCAAGGGCCTCACGGTGATGAAGGACCTTGTCGTCGACATGGAGCCCTTCTTCCAGGCGTACCGCGACGTCATGCCGTTCCTGGTCACCACGGGCAACGAGCCGACGCGCGAGCGTCGGCAGTCCGCCGAGGACCGCGAGCGCTTCGACGACACGACGAAGTGCATCCTGTGCGCGGCCTGCACCTCCTCCTGCCCGGTGTTCTGGAACGACGGCCAGTACTTCGGCCCGGCGGCGATCGTCAACGCGCACCGCTTCATCTTCGACAGCCGTGACGAGGCGGGCGAGCAGCGTCTCGAAATCCTCAACGACAAGGACGGCGTGTGGCGCTGCCGCACGACGTTCAACTGCACCGACGCGTGCCCGCGTGGCATCGAGGTCACGAAGGCCATCCAGGAAGTCAAGCGCGCCCTGATCACGCGCCGCTTCTAGTTCTTGACGCACCTCTCGCACCGCTCGGCCCTGGCGGGCCTCGCGGGCTTCGAGGTGCTGCGACGGACTCCGTCCGTCGGCCTCGGCCGAGGTCGGCGGACGCGTGAGGCCCGCACCCCCGAGGGGGTGCGGGCCTCCTTCGTCCCCACCGGGCCCGGGAGCGCGTGGGTCAACACCCGGGTCCGCGCCACCTTCTGACGGGGGGACAGCCCGGGCGGACCCGCGCCTGTGGAAGGATCGGCCATATGAGTGAGCAGCAGCCGAATCCGTACGCGAGCGACCCCGGTCAGGTCCCCGGCCAGGGCTCCGGCCAGCCGGCCCAGGACGACTACAGGTGGGGCCCGGGCCAGGCCAGTTACGGCTATCCGCAGCCCTACCCGCAACCCCCGGCGTACCAGCCGACCATCGGCGGCGCCGGACTCCCCGCCCCGGCCCAGCCCCCGGCCCACGGCGGCCAGGTCTTCGCCCTCGGGGACATCAGCATCGCCGGGGACCAGATCATCACCCCGTCGGGGTCGATGCCGCTCAGGGGCGCGATGTGGAACGCCACCGACTTCTCGCGCACCGAGGAGAAGATGCCGACCCACGCGATCGTGCTGGCGATCATCTTCTTCCTGTTCTGCCTGCTGGGCCTGCTGTTCCTCCTGATGAAGGAGAAGAGGACCACCGGCTTCATCCAGGTCACCGTGTCCGGCGGCGGCCGCCACCACTCCACGATGATCCCGGCGACCGACGCCGGCACCTTCCACTGGGTCATGAACCAGCTCAACTACGCCCGCTCGCTCAGCATCTGACGCGGCGGCGGCCCGCCCGATGCCACGCCGCCGGGGGCCGGGCGATCGGAAACCCGGTGGCGGGTGGGTCGGGCTCCGGGCAGGATCGGCGGATGATCATCGCTCATGACGTGACCGGGCCCGCCGACGGCCCGGCCGTGGTTCTGCTGCACTCCTCCGTCTGCGACCGGCGCATGTGGGAGCCCCAGTGGGCGCCGCTGGCCGAGGCCGGATTCCGGGTGGTCCGGCCGGACTTCAGGACCTGCGGCGAATCCCCCGCCGCCGAGGCCCCGTACAGCGACCACGGCGACGTGCTCGCGCTGCTGGACCACCTCGGCATCGAACGGGCGGTGCTCGTCGGCTCCTCCTACGGCGGCCGCGTCGCGCTGCTGCTCGCGGCGCTGACGCCCGAGCGGGTCAGCGGCCTGGCCCTGCTCTGCCCCGCTCTCCCCGGCCAGGTCCGCGGCCCCGCACTCCAGGCCTTCGCCGCCGCCGAGGACGCCCTGCTGGAGGCCGGAGACCTGGCGGGCGCCGCCGAGTTCAACGCCCGCCACTGGCTGGGCCCCGACGCCGACGAGGCCGCGCACGCCCTCGTACGGGCCATGCAGCTGCGCGCGTTCGAGGTCGCCCTGACCGCCACCGGGGACCACGAACTCCCGGAGCCGGCCATCGACCTCTCCGCCGTCACGGCCCCCGTCCTGGCGATCGGCGGCGCCCACGACATCCCGGACTTCCGCGCGGTCCCGGCCCACCTGGCGTCCCGGATCCCGGGCGCGACCGCCCGGGAACTCCCCTGGGCGGGCCACCTCCCGTCCCTGGAACGCCCGACGGAGACGACGCGGCTGCTGCTGGAGTTCCTCCACCCGATCCGGTGACGCGGGCGCTTACGGGACGTGCGGCTCTCACGGTCCTACGATGATGTCCTCGACCCAGCCCACGGGAGGCCCGGAATGTCCACAGCGCCCGTCGAGCACCCTGAGCCCTCCGACGATGAGAGGCCGCTGACCCTCCTCGAAGAGGCGGACCAGCTCATGGAGCGGAACCCCGGCTATCGCGTCGAGATCATCGGAGGCATCCTCACCGTGACCCCACCGCCGGACGCCCCACACGCACGCGCACTGACGAAGCTCATGGCCCCCTTCCTCGCCGCAGGCCTGGGCGACAGTGAGACCGAGGTGCTCCAGGGGATCGGCCTCTGGCTGCCCGACGGGCCCGAGGACTACGCGATCCCGGACCTGTCGGTGGTCGATGGCGACATCGACGACCACCTCATCGAGTTCAACTGCTATGACCCGGCGGCATTCCGCCTGGTGCTGGAAGTGACCTCGTCGAACTACAACAACGACCTGCGCGCCAAGGCCGTCGCCTATGCCCAGGCCCAGGTGCCCGTCTACGTCATCGTCAACCGCAAGCACCAGCGGGTGCACGTCCTGACCGACCCCATCGAGGGTAAGTACGACAGCCACCGCATCCTCGCCGCAGGCGAGCTGGCCACCCTGCCCGACTCGATCGGCGCGAAGGTCACCCTCGACGTGGAACAGCTCCTGGCGGCGGGCCGGCCGCAGGCCAAGAAGGCCCAGCCGGGCGACTGAGTACTAGAGCCAGCCGCGCTGGGCCGCCTTGAGGCCCGCCTCGAAGCGGCTGGAGGCGTCGAGGCGTTCCATCAGGGCGGCCATCTGGCGCCGTACGGTGCGCAGGGAGATGCCGAGGCGCTTGCCCGCGGCCTCGTCCGTCATGCCGGAGGCGAGGAGGCTGAGGAGTTCCCTCTCGCCGGGGGCCAGCCCGGTCCGTTCGTCCTGGGGCTTGTCGGCGCCGAGCGGGACCGCGCTGTGCCACGTCTGCTCGAACAGGGCGGTCAGCGAGGCTACGATGCCCGGCTCCCGGGTGCACAGGGCGCCCAGCCGCGTGTTCGCCGGATCGACGGGTACGACGGCGACCTCGCGGTCGAAGACGAGCAGGCGGGGCGGGAGCGTCGGGTGGGTGCGGACCAGCCCGCCCTCCGTCGTCATCCACCGGGCGTAGGCGAGCGTGGCGGGGTCGTTGCGCACGCTGTCCTGGTAGAGGGTCAGGAGCGCGACACCGCGGCCCATCGCGTCCTCGTCCAGGGGGCGCGAGGCGTCCAGACTGGCCTGGGACTGGGCGCCGCCCGGCATCACGGACAGGCACTCGCGGGAGACCTCCTTCGCGAGCACCTCCAGCTTGCCCTGGATCGCGTCGAGCCCGACGAGGCGTTCCGTGCTGTCGGCCCTCGTGTTCGGCCGCAGGTCGGCGTACTCGGCGACGGCGCGCGCCGCGGCGGCCTTGCTCCGGGCGAGCTCCTGCTGGCGGCGCAGGAGGTCCTCCTCCTGGCGGCGCAGGATCAGCTCCAGCCCCACCTCCGGGCTGACCGGCCGCATCGCCCCCGGCATGTCCCTTGAGGCGCGCAGGAGTTCAAGGTCGGCGAGCTCGTCCAGGGCCCCCCGTACGGCCGCCTCGGTCAGATCCAGCCGCGCGCAGAGGTCGGCGACCCCTCCCAGAGGATCGGTGAGCATCGCCCGGTAGACGGCTTCCGATGTGGTGCCCAGCCCCAGTACTGCCAGCATGTCCAGCCCCCCGACTGTATTTCGAACGCACTCTCTCGTTCGGCCACGTGATCATCGCAGGACCTGCACAGACGTCGCAATGAAGCCATCTCAAAGGCCGGAATCGCGCCGAGGTGGCACCAAGGTGCCAGGCAGTTTGGTGCCGGTCTCCGCCCCTTCCCGGGGCTCCCCGGGCCGACCAAGATGGTGATCACACCGGAACGGCGGGGGAGTCGAAAGCCCCCGGCCAGGCCCCAAGGCCCGGCCTACAGCCCGACCGGATCCAAAATCCACGTCGTCACTTCGGGGGCACAGCCATGTCGAAAACCTCTCGCCGCCTCACCACCGCCATCGTCTCGGCCCTGCTGGGCGGCGCCCTCGCCGTCGGCAACGGAATCGGCTGGGACGTGGCCCCCGCCTCGGTCAGCGCCTCGGGCTCGGTCGTGAGCAACGGCATCGGCTGGGACTGATCGGTGTGCTCCTCGTGCACCTGCCCCTCGCCAGTGACACCGGCTTAGCGGGCACGGAGAGCGAAGCCGCCCTCCTCCAGGACGCCATCTGGGTCCACGCCGGACCGCAGCACTCGCTCGAACACATCCGGGTCCGTCCCGTCGAGCACGGCATGAACGTCGCTCTGTTCGTCCGGGCCGACAACCTCGCCGACGCCCGAGTCAAAGCCCGCAGCCTGCTCTCGCACGTCATCGGAGCACGCGCCGCCCGTGGCTACCGCCTCGCTGATTCGAGGCAAGGGTGACCCACGGCCCAACCGCTCCAACCGCTCCAACCGCTCAGACCGTCCGGCCGCTCCGCCGGTCTTCCGCCCCCGACCGCTGCTCCTGCAGGGCAGCTGTCCACCGCGGAGTGACCCGCCATCGAGCCGTCGAGCCCTCGCACCGCCGGGCACGGCCACCGCGCCGCCCGTCCCTTTCGCCCCGTCCCAGTGGGCGACTTCCAGCTTCGCAACACCTTCTGAACCTTCTGACCACACCAGTTCGGCCCTGATGCCCGGGGCCGCCATGCCTCCTGGAGAGCATCATGTCCGCACGCCGTACCTCCCGCACCCTGTCCATCGCCCTCGCCGCCTTCGTCGCCGCACCCCTGATGGCCGTCCTGCCCTCCACCCTGGCGAACGCCGAGTCCCAGACCGTGGCGTCCATCGCCCGAGGAGAGGTCGGCGGGACCTGTAGCGACTACAACTGCCAGAACCCGACCGCCTGGTGCGCCGAGTTCGTCCGCTGGGTCTGGAACCAGGCCGGCGCCGACGTCTCCGGTGTCACCCCCGCCGCAGTGAGCCTCTACACGTACGGCGGGAACAAGGGAACGCGCCACAGCACCCCCCAGGTCGGTGACGCGGTGCTCTACGACAAGGACGGCTCGGTCACCGACGGAAACGCCGACCACGTCAACATCGTCGTGGCCGTCTCGGGCGACGAGATCCAGACCGTCGGCGGAAACGAGAGCGGCGGCGTGCGGTTCCGCGGCTGGTTCAACTGGCGCACCCACTCCTCCCCGGTCGGCGCCGGCCGCGCCCTCGCCTTCATCGGCCCGTCCGGTCTGAGCGAGACCCCCTCCGTACCGGTCAGCCAGGCCGGTGACCTCTTCCACGCCACCCGGCTGGTCAACGGAGACTGGGAGTCCTTCCAGCCGCTGAACGGCGTCGGCGGCGCGGCCTTCTTCAACGCCAAGCAGGAGTCGATCACCGCGACGCCGGACGGCTCCACCCAGACGCTGGCCACGGGCAACGACGGAAACCTGTACCACACGGCCCGCTACCCCGACGGCTCGTGGACCGGCTGGGCGCCGCTCGACGGGTACCAGGGCGCGGCGACCTTCGGCGCCAAGGCCCAGACCATCGCCGGCATGGGCAACGGCGACGCCCAGGTCATGGCCGTGGGCAACGACGGCAAGATCTACCACAACGCCCGCTTCGTGAGCGGCTCCTGGCAGGGCTGGGTGCCGGTGGGCGACTGGGGCGCGCAGAAGATCGCCGCCGCCGGCCTGCCGAACGGAAGCATGCAGTCGCTGATCGTGGGCAACGACGGCAACGTCTACCACAACGTCCGTAGCGTGGACGGCACCTGGCAGGGCTGGTTCGCGGTGGACGGCTTCGGTGGCGCCGCCACCTTCCAGGGCAAGGACGTAGCGGTGGCGGGCATGCCGAACGGCGACGCGCAGTTCCTGGCCACCGGCACGGACGGGACCGTCTACCACAACATCCGCTTCGCCAACGGCACCTGGCAGGGCTGGAGCAAGACGGCCGGCGTCGGCGGCGCCACGACCTTCGCCGCGAGCAGCATCGGCATCACCGGTATGCCGAACGGCGACACCCAGATCCTGGCGGTCGGCAACGACGGCAAGGCGTACCACTCGGCCCGCTACGCCGGCGGCCAGTGGCAGGGCTGGTGGAACACGGGCATGGGCGCCCAGAAGGTCGGGATCGCGGGCCTGGGCAACGGCGAGGCGCAGATGCTCGTCACCCGCAGCTAGCCCTCAGCACCCACGGGCCGACCCGCCGCTCTCCGGCGGGTCGGCCCGTGGGTGCCGCCACCCTCCCCGCCCCGCCCCTCCCCTGCCCTGCGCTGCCAGAGAAGAGACCTCCGATGTCCCGCACCCCGCGCCGCCCGCGCCTCGCCGCCGCCATCGCCACCGCCGCCGTCACCCTCAGCCTGTCGGCGCTCTCCGTCGGCTCCTCGCAGGCCGCTTCGGTCGCCACCTGGGACAAGGTGGCGCAGTGCGAGAGCACCGGCAACTGGAGCATCAACACCAACAACGGCTACTACGGTGGCCTCCAGATAGCCAAGCCCACCTGGGACGCCTTCGGAGGCAAGCAGTACGCGGCCTACCCGCACCAGGCCACCAAGGTGCAGCAGATCCTGACCGCCGAGAAGATCCTCGCGGGTCAGGGCCCCGGCGCCTGGGGCGGCTGCGCGACCTACGCCAATCTCGGTTCGGACCACGCGGACCCGTACCCGGACGCGCCCACCAGCCAGGCGGGGGACTTCTACCACGCGATACGCCAGGTCGACGGGTCGTGGACCAGCTTCAACGCGGTCGGCGGTTTCGACGGCTCACCGTTCTTCAACGGGTCGCAGGAGGCCATCACGTCCACGCCGGACGGTTCGGCGCAGGTGCTCGGCACCGGGACCGACGGCAACCTCTACCACTCGGCTCGCTACAGCAACGGCACCTGGACGGGCTGGGCGCCGCTGGACGGGTACCAGGGCGCGGCGAAGTTCGGCGCCAAGGGCGAGGCCATCGCGGGCATGGGCAACGGCGACGCCCAGATCATGGCCATCGGCAACGACGGCAAGATCTACCACAACGCCCGCTACGTGAACGGCTCCTGGCAGGGCTGGCAGCCGGTGGGCGACTGGAGCGCGCAGAAGATCGCCGCCGCCGCGCTCCCCAACGGCGACCTCCAGGTCCTGATCGTCGGCAACGACGGCAACCTGTACCACAGCCTCCGTACGGCCGGCGGCTCTTGGCAGGCCTGGAACGCGGTCTCGGGTGTCGGCACCGCCGCCACCTTCCAGGCCGGCAGCATCGCCATCGCGGGTCTGCCCAACGGCGACAGCCAGCTCCTGGCGGTCGGCAACGACGGCAAGACCTACCACAACATCCGCTTCGCGAGCGGTTCCTGGCAGGGCTGGGGCGCCGTCGAGGGCATCGCCTCCGCGAGCAGCGTCGCCATCACCGGCATGCCGAACGGCGACACGCAGATCCTCGCCACGGGCCAGGGCGGCACCACCTACCACAACGCCCGTTTCGCGAGCGGTTCCTGGCAGGGCTGGTGGAACACCGGCTTCGGCTCCCAGAAGGTCGCCCTGGCGGGCATGGGCGACGGCGCCGCCCAGATGCTCGTCACCCGCAGCTGACCGCCGCCGCCGTCACTCGGCCACGCCCGCCGCCCCCGGACTCCACCGGGGGCGGCGGGCGTGGCCCCGTTGCGGCCCTAGGCCGCAGCGAAGTCCGTGAAGGCCGCCCATGCCGTCGGTGTGACGGTGAACGCGGGGCGGGCAGTGTCCTTCGAGTCCCGGACGTGGACGGCGGAGGGGCACGCCGCCACCTCTACACACTGACCGCCGTCGCTACCGCTGTAGCTGCTCTTCTGCCAGGCCATGGCGACTTCGACGCACTCGCCGCCGTCGCCACCGCTGTAACTGCTCTTGAACCAGGCCAGTTCGGTGCTCATTGCTCTCCTAGCAGCCGCTCGATCCGCTGCGCCGAGTCCTGCGGGTTCAGCGCCATCCCTCGAATGTTCGCATGGCGTTGGACCATCTCGCTGACCACAGCCCGGTCGGAAATCACCCAGCTCTGGCCCTGCCCTTCGACGTATCCGAGCATCCGGTGCGCAGGGGTCTCGGCGATCGTCATGGGCCCCACCGAGCCCAGCGCCACCTCGCACTCCAAGGGGACAAGCTGGATGGACACGTACGGCAACCGCCCGCACTCCAGAAGGTGTTCGAGCTGTTCCCGCCAGACCCTCTCCCCACCGATTTTGCGCAGCAGGAAGGTCTCCTCCAGCACGAAGCACAGCACTGGGGGCGGGTCCCGGTGCAGAACCGCCTGGCGGTCCAAGCGGGCGTCCAGTCGTCGCTCTATCTCCTTGGTTCCGACCGGCGGCCAGTGGTCCTCGAAGACCTGGCGCGCGTAGGCCTCGGTCTGGAGCAGGCCGTGCAGCACGTGGGTGGAGTACACCCAGAGGCTCACCGCCTTGGCCTCGATCGGGAGGAAGTTCCGGAACTGCGGTGCGTACCGCTCCTCCTCCAGGTACGGCACGACGACCTTCAACAGGCCCTGCCCGCCCAGCAGGTCGTCCACCGTCTCGATCGTCCCCACGTCCATCGACCGCTCGCCCCGCTCGAACGCGCCGATCGTCGAGGGGGAGAAATTGGTCTGGCCACCCAGCTCCTGCCGCGAGAGCCCGCGTTTCTCGCGGAGCGTCCGCAGCTGCGCGCCCAGCCCGCGCCGCAGCGCCGACGGGAGGGGTTCACTTGAGTTCACAGGCTCGGACACCGGCTTCACAGCCCTTCACGGTTCGCTGTCTGTAGCGGCGTGACTACTGGTCCAGGCTAGAGCTGATGCGTCAGCCTGTGCGGCATGAACGAGGAAATCTCCCCCCACTCCTGGGCGCCCGACTGGGTCCCGGACTCCGGATTTCAACTGCGGCTCGCCGGTGTGCACTTCGACGCCCTCCGGATCCAGGGGCAGCTCGGCGAGGAGACCGCCAAGCAGCTGTGCCGGCTGGCCGGCTACGACCCCGGGCCGATCGTGTACGAGCTCAACGGCTTCCGGTGGATGTACTTCCTGCTGCCGCCCGGCACCGTCCGGGAGCGCAGCTGGCCCTCGTACGCCCAGCGGTACAGCTCCCGTACCCGCCCGGCCGTCGCCGCCTACGTCGGCGTGCCCGCGCTGAGCGGCTGTACGTGGCCCCTGGCCTGGCGGTCGCTGCCGACGCGCGAGCGCCCGTATGTCGATCCGGACCAGCTGGAAAAAGCTATCGGAGACTGACGCTTGAACCTGTTCAAAAGAAGGTCTACAGTCAACGACGTCAGCAGTTGAACACGTTCAAGGGGGCTGAGGGCTGTGGACCTCACCGTGGTCGCGTACGTCATCTACCTGCTCATCAGCATCGGACTCACCGTCTGGGTGGCCCGTACGCTCAGCCGCAACGGCCGGATCTTCATCGCCGACGTCCTCCAGGGGAACGAGAAGCTGGCGGACGCCGTGAACCACCTGCTGGTGGTCGGCTTCTACCTCGTGAACATCGGGTTCGTGACCCTCTACCTCCGCTCGGGCGGGACGATCCTCGAAGCCCGCGGCCTGTTCGAGGCCCTGTCGGTCAAGCTCGGCGTCGTCCTGCTCGTCCTCGGCGGCATGCACCTCGGCAACGTCTGGGTGCTGAACAAGATGCGCCGTCGCGGGATCATGGAGCGTCAGCAGACCCCGCCGGTCGCCCCGCAGGGGTGGACCGTGCCGGCCGGGGCCTGACCGGTGGCCACGGCGAAGAGCCGGCCCGTCCGGCACCTGACCGTGCTGTACGACGCGAACTGCCCGCTCTGCGTCCACATCCGGCACTGGCTGCTCGGGCAGCGTTGGCTCGTACCGCTGCGGCTCGTCCCGGCCGGGTCCTACGAGGCGCGTCAGCGGTTCCCGGTCCTCGACCACGCGGCGACGCTCCGCCAGATCACCGTGGTCGGGGACACGGGTCAGGTGTGGACCGGCACCGACGCCTTCATCGTGTGCCTGTGGGCGCTGGCCGAGCACCGTCCGAGGGCGAACTGGCTGGCCACCCCGGCCGGCCGGCCCTTCGCCCGGGCGGCCATGCACACGGCCTCCGCCTGGCGGGCCGCGGTGCGGACCAACGGCGAAGCGGAGTCCGGGGAACCGGCCTGTGACGACCAGTGCGCCGTACCCCGATAAGGTCGGACACCGTGACTGATCAGAAGGCTCCCAAGAGCGAACAGACCCGCACGCTCATCCTCGAAACCGCGCTCCGTCTCTTCCAGGAGCGCGGCTTCGACAAGACGACCATGCGGGCCATCGCCAAGGAGGCGGGGGTCTCGGTCGGCAACGCCTACTACTACTTCGGATCGAAGGAACACCTCGTCCAGGGCTTCTACGACCGGATCGGCGCCGCTCACCAGGCGGCGGTCCGGCCCATCCTGGACAGCGAGACCGACTTGCAGAAGCGGCTCGCGGGCGTGCTGACGAGCTGGCTGGACATCGCCGCCCCGTACCACGAGTTCGCCTCCCAGTTCTTCAAGAACGCGGCGGACCCCGAAAGTCCGCTCAGCCCCTTCTCGCCCGAGTCGGAGCCCGCGCGGCAGGCGGCGATCGAGATGCACCGCGAGGTGCTGGCGGGGGCGAAGACCAAGGTTCCGGAGGAACTGGCCGACGTACTGCCGGAGCTGATGTGGCTCTCGCAGATGGGCCTGGTCCTGTACTGGGTGTTCGACCGCTCACCGAACAGCGAGAAGAGCCGGCGGCTCGCCGAACGCGGGGCGCAGCTCACGACGCGCGGCATCGTCCTGGCCCGCTTCCGCGTGCTGCGGCCGCTGGTGCGCGAGGTCCACGAGCTGTTCACGGACTTCCTGCCGGGCATGGCCGAGACGGCGGTGGGCCGCAAGCGCGCCGCCGACGCCGACGGACCCGCTGCCTAGGCCGCGCAAGGCGGCCCTCAGCCGAATCGGCACAGTGCACGAGATGCGGCACGCTCAGGGTCTGCACACCGCATAGCCCCCGAGATCAAGGAGAGTGACGCTGTGCCCTCGGCAGACGAACTACTCAGCGCGGACACCGTCGCCGGCCTTGCCCGATGCCTTACGCGAGCCGGTGACGGGATCACGGCGCAGGAGACCCGGGGGTGCGGCGCCGTCCTGGACGGGCTGAGCTTCACCGAGCGTGTCGCCCTGATCAGAAATGCCGTCCTGGTTGATCTTCCGGCGGACTACCCGGCCTTCGCGAACGTATTGCGCGCCGCACTGCGGGACAGCGATTTCACCGGATGGATGATCTTCCCGGTCACCGAGGCCGTCGCCGTACGTGGCCGGGACGCCTTCGAACCAGCGCTCGCCCTGCTTGCAGAACTCACCCCGCGCCTGACCGCGGAGATCGCCGTCCGGCCCTTCCTCCGTGCCGACCTGGAACGCGCGCTCGGGGTCATGACGCCGTGGACCGCGCATCCCGACCTCCACGTCCGCCGACTGGCCAGTGAGGGCACGCGGCCAAGACTGCCCTGGGCGCCCCGGCTTCCGGAGCTGATCGCCGATCCGACACCCGCACTGCCCCTGCTCGACGCGCTGTACCGGGATGACTCCGAGTACGTCCGCAGATCAGTGGCCAACCACCTCAACGACATCAGCCGTGACCACCCCGACATCGCCACTGGTGTCGCGGCGCGCTGGCTGAGCGACCCGGCACCGACGACGGCCCGGTTGGTACGGCACGGCCTGCGCACCCTGATCAAGTCCGGCCACGCCGGGGCCCTCACGCTGCTCGGCCACTCCCCGGACAGTCCCGTCGCCGTCGAGGGCCCGCACGTCCACGCCTCGGAGATCCGGGTCGGCGACTATCTGCTGTTCGACTACTCGGTGACCAACACGCACGATCAGACCGCTCAGCTCGTCGTCGACTACGTCGTCCACCATATGAAAGCCAACGGGACCCGCACCCCCAAGGTCTTCAAACTCACCACGCGGTCCCTGGCTCCCGGCGAGACGTGGCGCGCGACACGCAGACACTCCTTCAAGCCGATCAGCACCCGGCGCTACCACCCGGGTGTCCATCTGGTGCAGCTCCAGGTCAACGGCCGATCCCACGGGGAAGCCTCGTTCACGCTGCACTGCTGAGGGCATCTCGCGTCAGGCCTGGTACGAGGCCAGCTCCACGACGGTGATGTCGGACGGCGCGCCGACCCGGACCGGGGGACCCCAGGCGCCCGCGCCGCGGGACACGTACAGCTGGGTGTCGCCGTAGCGCTCCAGCCCGGCGACGGTGGGATTGGCGAGCTCCGCGATGTAGTTGCCGGGCCAGAGCTGGCCGCCGTGGGTGTGGCCGGACAGCTGGAGGTCCACGCCGTGCCGGACCGCGTCGTGGATGACGACCGGCTGGTGGGCGAGGAGTACGGCGGCCCGGGCCCGGTCCCGGTCGCCGAGGGCCGCCTGGAAGTCCGGGCCCTGGCCCTCCCGCTCGCCCGCGATGTCGTTCACCCCGGCGAGGTCGAAGTGCGGCAGGGCCCGCCGGGCGTTCTCCAGCGGGGTCAGGCCGAGTTCGCGGACGTGTTCGACCCACGGCTGCGCCCCCGAGAAGTACTCGTGGTTCCCGGTGACGAAGTACGAGCCGTGGCGGGCGCGGAGGCGGCGCAGCGGCTCGGCGGCCGGGCCGAGGTCGTGGACGGTGCCGTCGACGAGGTCGCCGACGATGGCGATGGCGTCCGGCTGGGTGCGGTTGACGGCGTCCACGATGCGCTGGGTGTGGGCGCGGCCGAGGATCGGGCCGAGGTGGATGTCGCTGACGACGGCGATCCGGAAGCCGTGCGCTGCGCGGGGCAGCTTGGCGAGGGGGACCTGGACGCGCTTGACGCGCGGCCCGCGCATGACCCCGTACGTCCCGTACCCGACGGTCCCGACGGCCGCGGCGGCGGCCGCCCCGCCGACCGCCCGCGCGATCAGCGTCCGCCGGGTCACCCCCACCGCCACCTCGCCTGCGGCGTCGCCGAACTCGCCGGACCCGGTTCCGTCGACCTGGCTCCCCACCGGCGCGGTGGCCTCACCCGCCGCGCCGGCCCCCGGGCCGGGGGCCGGGCCGGTGGCCGGGGCGGGAGCCGGGGCGGGAGCCTGCGGCGCTGTTCCCCTACCCGCCCCTTCCCGAAACCGGGGCTCCGCCCCGGACCCCATGCCCGCCGCGGCCATGCCATCCAGCCCCTCCGGCGTTTGAGGAGCGGGGTCCGGGGCGGAGCCCCGGGAAGCCTGGGCCGCACCCACCAGCCCCTCCGGCGATTGAGGAGCGGGGGTACCCGGGCCGGACCCCGGCAGGCGGGCGGCCCGGTTTCCCCGGCGGAGCAGAAGGGCTCGGAGCGGCTCCGCGATCAGCATCGCCAGCGTCAGATACAGCAGCACCGCCAGCCACATGAACCCCGGCCAGGACACCACCCGCTGGAGCCAGAACGGAACACCGGCCCGGCCGGCGACGAGGGCCGCCACCGACAGCAGCGGCAGCGCGAAGGCCAGGGCCGTGCCCGCGCGGCGCCATCCGCCGCCCGGCCGCGAGGTGTCCCGGACCAGTCGGATCCAGAGCCACCGGTGCACCAGCACCAGCAGCGCCACCACCGTCAGCGCGATCAGCGCGAAGATCAGGATCGTCATCGTGATTCCCGCCGCGATTCCCGCCGCAGCGCCCGCACGCCACGCCACCCGATCACACCAACGGCCGTCCCCAGGAGAAGAGAGGTCACGGCCAGGAGAAGGTGGACCCAGAAGTAGGACGTCGGGTCGCCCGCGGCGTCAAATGCCAGGCCGCTGCCGTTCTTCCACAGGTTCCGGACGAAGGACACCCAGATGAACCAGCTCCACACTCCGAAGGCGAGCAGGAACCAGGAGGCGGTGCGGCTGAGTTTCATGTGCCCAGTATCGGATTCGTCCCCAGGACGGACGCGCCGGGGTGGGCTGTACCGGGGGTGGTTGCGCCGGTTTGGCCGGTCCGCGACGCCGGACAGAGCATCGGGATGTACTTTCACCTGCGTGTCTGCCAAGAAGACCGCGCTGGCGGTCCTTTCCGCCGCGCTGCTGGTCCCCGTGCTGCTCACGGCCCCCGCGCACGCCGTCCCGCGCACGCCCCCGCCCCCCGCGCCCCCGGCGCCCCCGCCCCCGCCGACGCCCGACAACGGCAAGGGCAAGGGCAACGGCAAGGGCAAGGGCAGGCCCCAGCAGGCCCCCGCGCCCCCGGTGTCGATGTCCTCGATCGGCGGTGCCCGGCTCGGCCAGCCGGGGACGCAGGTGAACCTGCTGCCCGGCGCGCCCGCCCTGCCGGAGAGCCTCACCGGGCGGTCGTGGATCGTGGCGGACGGCGACTCCGGCGAGGTCCTGGCCTCGCACAACGCGCACTGGAAGCTGCCCCCGGCCTCCACGATGAAGATGCTCTTCGCGGACACCCTGCTGCCCGGCCTCCCCAAGGACGAGGTCCACAAGGTCACGTGGGAGGAGATGTCCGACGTCGGCGAGGGCTCCAGCCTCGTCGGGGTCAAGGAGGACCACGAGTACTCCGTCCACGACCTGTGGCTCGGGGTGTTCCTGCGGTCCGGCAACGACGCCGTGCACGTACTTTCGGCCATGAACGGGGGCATCGAGAAGACCGTCAAGGACATGCAGGCGCACGCCGAGGAGCTCCAGGCCCTCGACACGCACGTGGTGTCCCCCGACGGCTACGACGCTCCGGGCCAGGTGTCCAGCGCCTACGACCTCACCCTCATCGCCCGCTCCGGGCTGCGGAAGCAGGACTTCAAGGAGTACTGCGGCACGGTCAGCGCGAAGTTCCCCGGCATGCAGGGGTCCGGCAAGGAGCGCGACTACTTCGAGATCCAGAACACGAACCGGCTGATGACGGGCTCCGGCGGCCTCACCCCCTACAAGGGCATCTCCGGGGTGAAGAACGGCACCACCACCATGGCCGGTTCGACCTTCACCGGCTCCGCCCAGCGCGACGGCAAGACGCTGCTGGTCACGGTGATGAACCCGGGTGCCGGCGGCCTCAACTCCGTCTACGAGGAGACCGCCGACCTCCTCGACTGGGGGTTCGCGGCATCCGGCAAGGTCAAGCCGGTGGGTGAGCTGGTGCCGCCGAAGAGCGAGGACACCGCCTCCGTGGGCTCGCCCGCCCAGTCCCACGAGCACACGTCGGCGTCCGTGCAGGGCGCCGGCGGCGGGGCCGGGACCGCGCTCGGCATCGCGGGCGGGGCGCTGGCCGTCGTGGCGGGCGGGGTGCTCGTCGCCAACCGCCGCCGCCCGCGCCGCCCGCGCGACGGCCACGACTCCGACGACGCGGAACTCCTGCCCTAGGTCCTGCCGGGCGCGGGCGCGGGCCCGGGCGCGGGCTCCGGGTCAGGCGTGCCGTCGGCGTCCGCGTCGGCGTCCGCGTCCGCGTCGGCGTCCGCGTCGTCACCGGTGGCGGTCCAGGCCGCGCAGTACAGCAGCAGTTTCGCCGTGAAGTTGATCCAGAGCAGCAGGGCGATCGGCACGCCGAACGCCCCGTACATGCTCTTCGCCGCGACCTCCCGCATGTAGCCGCTGAGCAGCAGCTTCAGCAGCTCGAAGCCCGCCGCGCCGATGAGGGCCGCCTGGATCAGGCGGCCGCGCGGCGGTTGGACGCCGGGCAGCAGGGTCAGGAGGTAGAGCAGGAGCAGGAAGGCGGCCAGGACCCCCACGAGGAACGCGCCGGTCCGCAGCAGGCCACCGCCCACGCCCTGCCGGGGGATGCCGAGCCAGCCGCCGACCTTCCCGACCGCGCTGGAGCCGATGATCGAGGCCGCGGCGGACGCCAGGCCCGCGCCGCCCAGGCCCAGCAGGACCAGCGCGTCCTTGCCCTTGCGCGTGAAGGGGTTTCCCTCGTCCTCGTCGTCCTTCTCCCAGACCGCGCGCAGACATTCCCGCATCGAGCCGACCCAGCCGATGCCGGTGAACAGCAGGAGGGCGCCGGCGACGAGCCCGACCGTGCCCGCGTTCGCGACGAGCCCGTCGAGGTCCAGCTGGTCGGAGATGCCGGGGACTTGTTCGGCGAGGGTCTTCTGGAGCGTGTCCAGCTGCTCCGGGCTGAGGAGCGCCGCGCCCACCGCGGCCGCCACGGTGATGAGCGGGAAGAGGGAGAGGAAGCTGATGAAGGTGATCGCGGCGGCGAGCCGTGTCCAGTGCGCCCGGTCGAGACGCTCGTACGAACGCCACGCGCGCGTCCGCATCAGCGCGGCTGCCCACGGCCCGATCACGGGGAGCTTCGTCAGCCAGTCCATAGCCAGTCCATGGGGTCACCGTAAATCAGGCGCCGGAAATAGCGGGGATTGTCGCATTCGGGCACTACGGTCGTCGTTTGTGACTTTTCGCCTGACGGCTTGCCCGTTCCATGCCCTGGTTCTACGGAGGATCAGGTTCGGCGCCCGGCTGGCCCTGCGGCCGCTGACCGCGCGGCCGCCCCGTCACGAGGGGCGTATGGCCGCCTCGGCCGCGTCATCGGCCGGTGAGCTCAGCTGCGCCGGGACCCCGGTGGGGCCGGTGCCGAACGGGTACTCGCGCAGCTTGCGCCAGACACCGTCGGAGCCCTGCTCGTAGAGCGCGAAGCCCTCGCAGACCCATCCTGCCGTGTAGGCGGCGAGGGCGGTGAACGCCAGGTCCATCGCCTCCTCGGAGATCCCGTGGGCGACCGTGACGTGCGGGTGGTACGGGAACGCCAGCTCGCGGTTGAGCGGCCCCTCGGGGTCACGGACCTGGTGCTGGAGGCGGGTGCAGCCCTGGGCGCCCTCGACGATCTGGACGAAGACGACCGGCGAGAGCGGCCGGAAGGTTCCCGTGCCGGCCAGCCGCATCGCGAAGGAGCGGAAGGCGGCCGCGACCTGGGCGAGGTGCGCGCGGATCTCCGGCAGCCGCTCCGACGCCACCTCGGTGGGCGGCAGGAGGGTGACATGCGTGGGAATGCCGTGCGCGGCGGCGTCCCCGAAGCCGGCGCGCCGCTGCTGGAGCTGGCTGCCGTACGGCTCCGGGACCGCGATCGAAACGCCGAGCGTTACGGTCCCCACGTATGTCTCCTCCGTCTGTGTGCGACCTGTGTGCGTGGACGCTGCCGCCAGTGTGGGGGCAGCACCCCCCGGACCGCCAGGGGCCTCTTTTTGTCCGTATTTTCGTCCAAGCGGTTTCAGTGCTTGGCGGGCAGGAAACCGAGGCGGTCGTACGCCTGCGCCAGGGTCTCGGCGGCGACCGCGCGGGCCTTCTCCGCGCCCTTGGCGAGGATCGAGTCCAGCGTCTCGGGGTCGTCCAGGTATTCCTGGGTGCGCTGCCTGAACGGTGTGACGAAATCGACCATCACGGCGGCCAGGTCGGTCTTCAGCGCGCCGTAGCCCTTGCCCTCGTACTGCGCCTCCAGGGCGGGGATCGTGTCGCCCGTGAGGGTGGAGTAGATCGTGAGCAGGTTGCTGACGCCGGGCTTCTTCTCGGTGTCGAAGCGGATCTCGGCCTCGGTGTCGGTGACCGCGCTCTTGATCTTCTTCTCGGTGACCTTGGGCTCGTCGAGGAGGTTGATCAGGCCCTTGGGCGAGGACGCGGACTTCGACATCTTGATCGTCGGGTCCTGGAGGTCGTAGATCTTCGCGACCTCCTTGACGATGTGCGCGGCGGGCAGCGTGAAGGTCTGGCCGAAGCGCTGGTTGAAGCGCTCGGCCAGGTCGCGGGTCAGCTCGATGTGCTGGCGCTGGTCCTCGCCGACGGGGACGGCGTTCGCCTGGTAGAGCAGGATGTCGGCGACCTGGAGGATCGGGTACGTGAACAGGCCGACGGTGGCGTTGTTCGCGCCCTGCTTGGCGGACTTGTCCTTGAACTGGGTCATCCGGCTGGCCTCGCCGAAGCCGGTGATGCAGTTCATGACCCAGCCGAGCTGCGCGTGCTCGGGGACGTGGCTCTGGATGAAGAGCGTGCAGCGCTCGGGGTCCAGGCCGGCGGCGAGCAGCTGGGCGGCGGAGAGCCGGGTGTTCGCGCGGAGATCCTTCGGATCCTGCGGCATGGTGATCGCGTGCAGGTCGACGACCATGTAGAAGGCGTCGTGCGTCTCCTGTAGGGCGACGTACTGACGGATGGCTCCGAGGTAGTTCCCGAGGTGGAACGAACCGGAGGTGGGCTGGATGCCGGAGAGCGCGCGAGGACGATCAGAAGCCATGGCTTCATTCTCTCAGGTGCGGGGGCGGGCTCGGGCCCGCCACTGGCCTGATCCCTCCGGGTCGCGCCGCCGACACCGCTGCCGTACCGGGGTACCGGACAGTATCGGCCCGTCCGGATCTTGCCCCGGCCGAGCGACCGCTTTCCGTTCGGGGTACGGGGGGATCCCGCTGCGCGGGGCATCCTGGGCTCCGCCCAGACCCGCGCCTCAAACGCCGGCGGGGCTGGTTTCTGGCTGAGCCGCGTTCGCGCCTGCCGCTGGCGGGCTGGTTGCCGCGCAGCGGCACATCCAGCCTCGCCCGCGGCAAAATCCAGCCCCGCCGGCGTTTGAGGCGCGGGGGTCCGGGGGCAGAGCCCCCGGCAGCCGGGCCGCGGGGTCAGGACAGCGGGAGGCCCGGGGCCGGGAAGGCCGACAGGAGGTCCGCGACCTCGCTCCGGATCGCGGCCAGGGCCGGCTCGTCCGACTTCGCCGCCGCGTCAACGGCCCGGGAGATCCAGTCCGCCACCACCGGCATGTGGTCCACCCCGAGCCCACGGGAAGTGAGCGACGGCGTCCCGATCCGCACCCCCGAGGGATCGAACGGCTTGCGCGGGTCGAACGGGACCGTGTTGTAGTTCACCACGATCCCCGCCCGGTCCAGCGCCTTGGCCGCGATCTTCCCCGGAACCCCCCGCGAGGTCAGGTCCATCAGGATCAGGTGGTTGTCCGTACCGCCCGAGACCAGGTCGAACCCCCGTTCCAGCAGCGACGCGGCCAGCGCCCCGGCGTTGGCCACCACCGCGTGGGCGTACGTCACGAACGCCGGCTGCGCCGCCTCGTGCAGCGCCACCGCGATGCCGGCCGTCGTCTGGTTGTGCGGGCCGCCCTGGAGCCCCGGGAAGACCGCCTTGTCGATGGCCTTCGCGTGCTCCTCCCGGCACATCAGCATCGCGCCGCGCGGACCCCGCAGGGTCTTGTGGGTGGTGGTCGAGACGACGTCCACGTGCGGCACCGGCGAGGGGTGGGCCCCGCCCGCGATCAGGCCGGCGATGTGCGCCACGTCCGCCACCAGGATCGAGCCCGCCTCCCGCGCGATGGACGCGAAGGCCGCGAAGTCGATGGTCCGCGGCAGCGCGGTCCCACCGCAGAAGATGATCTTCGGGCGCTCGGCCAGCGCGAGCTCGCGCACCGCGTCGTAGTCGATCAGGCCGGTCTCGGCGGAGACGCCGTACTGCACGCCCCGGAACCACGAGCCCGTCGCGGAGACGCCCCACCCGTGGGTGAGGTGCCCGCCCATCGGCAGCGCCATGCCCATCACCGTGTCCCCAGGCTTCGCGAACGCCAGGTACACCGCCAGGTTCGCCGGCGAGCCGGAGTACGGCTGCACGTTCGCGTGGTCCACCCCGAACAGGCCCTTCGCCCGCTCGACGGCCAGCGCCTCGACGCGGTCGATGTTCTGCTGGCCCTCGTAGTAGCGGCGGCCCGGGTAGCCCTCGCTGTACTTGTTCTGGAGCACCGTGCCGGAGGCTTCGAGCACCGCCGCGGACACGTAGTTCTCGCTCGGGATCAGGCGCAGGGTCTCGGCCTGCAGGGATTCCTCCGCCGCGACGAACGACGCGAGCTCGGGGTCGGTCGCGGACAGGGCGGGATGGCGGCGCGCGGACATGGCGGGCTCCTCCGGGGTCGATGTGATCGGTACCCCGCGAGGCCCAGGCGAGCGGCCCTGTGTGCGGTCGTGCGCGCACGACTCCCCCGGAGTTGGTTCTCCGTACGCCAGTCGCCGTGCGTACCGCCCACCTTAGCGGGCGCGCCACGAGAAAGGTTTCTCCCCTCGCATTACGAGCGAGGATGGACAGTGACGCCACCCTCGTCACAGGCCTGACGGACGATCGGAGACCCCGTGTCGACAACTGCTGATGCCATCCGCTCCGCCGACGCGCACGCCGCGCACACCTATCACCCGCTGCCCGTCGTCGTCGCGTCGGCGGACGGCGCGTGGATGACCGACGTGGAGGGACGGCGCTATCTGGACATGCTCGCCGGGTACTCGGCGCTCAACTTCGGGCACGGAAACCGTCGCCTGATCGAAGCCGCCAAGGACCAGCTGGAGCGGGTCACCCTCACCTCCCGCGCCTTCTACCACGACCGCTTCGCCGACTTCTGCGCCCAGCTCGCCGCGCTGTGCGGCAAGGAGATGGTGCTGCCGATGAACACGGGCGCGGAGGCCGTGGAGACGGCGGTGAAGACCGCGCGGAAGTGGGGCTACGAGGTCAAGGGCGTCCCGGACGGCCAGGCCAAGATCGTGGTCGCGGCCAACAACTTCCACGGCCGGACGACGACCATCGTGTCCTTCTCGACCGACCACGAGGCCCGCGACCACTACGGCCCGTACACCCCCGGCTTCGAGATCGTCCCGTACGGCGACCTGACCGCGCTCAACGCCGCCGTCACCGCCAACACCGTCGCCGTGCTGCTGGAGCCGATCCAGGGCGAGGCCGGGGTGCTCGTACCGCCCGCCGGATATCTGCGGGGCGTACGGGAACTGACGAGCCGGCGGAACGTTCTCTTCATGGCGGACGAGATCCAGTCGGGGCTGGGCCGGACGGGCAAGACCTTCGCGTGCGAGCACGAGGGGGTCGTGCCGGACGTGTACATCCTGGGCAAGGCGCTCGGCGGCGGGGTCGTGCCCGTCTCGGCCGTGGTCGCCGACCGGGATGTGCTCGGCGTGTTCAAGCCCGGCGAGCACGGGTCCACCTTCGGCGGCAACCCGCTGGCCTGCGCGGTCGCCCTGGAAGTGATCGCGATGCTGCGTTCCGGCGAGTACCAGCAGCACGCCGCCGAACTCGGCGACCACCTGCACCGGGAGCTCAACCTGCTGGTCGGCGGCGGCGCGGTGACCGCCGTACGCGGCCGCGGGCTGTGGGCGGGCGTGGACATCGAGCCGTCGCACGGCACGGGCCGGGAGATCTCCGAGAAGATGATGGAGCTCGGGGTGCTGGTGAAGGACACCCACGGGTCCACCATCCGGATCGCCCCGCCGCTGGTGATCAGCAAGGAGGACCTGGACTGGGGCCTGGACCAGCTGCGTTCCGTACTAGCCGTCTGATCGGATCGTCAGGCAATCAAAGGATGACGTGGGGCAGGAAGCGGGCGTACTCGTCCGTGACCGGCCCCGCCGATTCCCGGATGCCGAGCCCCGCCGCCTCCTCCTCGACCACCCACGCGCCGAGCACCACGCGGTTCCCGTCGAAGTCGGGCAGCGGCGCCAGGCCCTGGAAGACGTACGTCTCGCCCTCGACGGGGACGAACTCCTCGCCGCCCCCGCCCGCCTCGTGGAGCGTCACCCCGGCGCCCTCGCGGCCCAGCAGCGGCTTGGCGGCGTAGCCGGTGGTGTCCGCGAGCTCGCGCGGGCCGTCGAGGTAGGCGGGCAGCAGGTTCGGGTGCTCGGGGAAGAGCTCCCACAGGATGGCCAGCAGCGCCTTGTTGGAGAGCAGCATCTTCCACAGCGGCTCGATCCAGAGGGTCGTGCCGGAGCCGCCGCCGTGGTCGTACGTGCCGAGGACCTGGGGGCCGAACTCGTCCGAGGCCAGCCACTCCCACGGGTAGAGCTTGAAGATGCCGCGTATGAAGCGGAGCTTGTCGTCCACGAACCGGCCCGACAGGCCGTCCCAGCCGATCTGTTCGACGGAGAGCGCGTGGGTCTCCAGACCGGCCTGGTCGGCGGTCTCCTGGAGGTAGGCGACCGTCATCAGGTCCTCGCCGAGCTCGTCGGTCTCGGAGTGCGCGAAGTGCAGCGGGCCGGGCGGCAGCAGCTCGGCCTGGCGACGCCAGGCGTCGACGAGCCGCTCGTGGAGGGAGTTCCACTGGTCGGCGCCGGGGAAACGGTCCTCCATCCAGAACCACTGGGGGCTCGCCGCCTCCACCAGGGAGGTGGGGGTGTCGGCGTTGTACTCCAGCATCTTGGCCGGGCCGGTGCCGTCGTAGCGCAGGTCGAAGCGGCCGTACAGGGAGGGCTGTTCGGCGCGGCGCCGCCAGGACTCGGCGATCAGCGCGGCGAGCCGCGGGTCGGTGATGCCGAGGTCCGCGAAGCGGTCCCGCTCCACGATGTGCGCGGCTGCGGCGAGGCACATGGCGTGCAGCTCCTCGACGACCCCCTCCAGCGCCTCGACCTCCGGGAGCGAGAAGGAGTAGTACGCGCTCTCGTCCCAGTACGGGCGCAGGGAGTCGTCGGGGTACCGGGTCAGGGGGTAGATCAGCCCCTGCTCCTCGACGGTCTGCTGCCAGTTCGGGCGGGGCTCGATGGTGTGCCGCTTCATCAGGGGTCAGCCGCCGGAGGAGCCGGAGTTGGTGTGTCCGCCGATGCCGCCGCGGGTGACGGCGGACTTGTCGAAGCTGCCGCCGCTGACCTTGCCGCTCCGGACGGTGCCGCCGTAGTAGTACGAGCCGTGGCCGCCGCTCTTGCACTCCTTGGAGTTCAGGTGGTCCAGCGTGGCGCGGGAGGCGCAGCGCTTGTCGGGCTCGCCGCTGCTGCCGCACGCCACGAGGGTGGCGGCGAGCAGGCCCATGCCGCCGAGCGCGACGGCGCCGGAGCGCATACGGCGTTGGGTGGTGCGGCTGGTCGTATCCATGTGTGGCTCCCCCTCGTGGCGGCGTACTAGCGGACAGAGTAGAGCGGCACCTCGGACCGACGGAATCCGGCCGCCGTCTCCAGACCCGCTTCGCTCCGCTTGGGACGATTTGCCCGCCCGATGCGGCACCCCTCCCGCGGCCAGCCCCAGACCCCGCGCCTCAATCGCCGGCGGGGCTGAAGTGTGCCGGTGCGGCACCCCTCCCGGGGCCACCCCCGGACCCCGCGCCTCAAACGCCGGCGAGGCTGAAGTGTGCCGAGTGCGGCGCCGCTGCCGGGGACCAGCCCCCGGACCCCCGCGCCTCAAACGCCGGCGAGGCTGAGGATGGCCGTCCGGGGGCTGAATGTTGCCGGGGCTGACTTTGCCGGGGACGGGGACGGGGTGGGGTGTTGGCCGGGACGTAAAACGTGATTTGTGGCGCTCACTGCCGCCGCACGGCGAAGGATCCCGCCAAGGCGCCAAAAATCATGCAGTCCCGGCCAACACCCCACCCCGTCCCCGGCCCCGCCCCACCCCCGCCCGGCCAGGGCAACGGCCCCGGGCCGCCCGGCCCGGCCAGGTCACCGGCACCGGCACCGGCACCGGCACCGGCACCACCCGTACCGCCCGGCCAGGGCAGCGGCCCCCGCACCGCCCGGCCAGGGCACCGGCACCGGCCTCCACCCGTACCGCCCCGCCCGGCCAGGGCCCCGGCCCCGCGCCGCCCGCGGCAGCGGCCCCCGTACCGCCCGGCCAGGGCACCGGCGTCAGACCGTGCCCAGCCACGTCCCCACCGCGTACGTGACCGCCATCGCCAGCGCGCCGCCCGCCACGTTGCGCAGCACCGCCCGCCCCGCCGGCGCGCCGCCCAGCCGGGCGCTGATCACGCCGCACAGCGTGAGCGCCGCCAGCACCGCCGCCACCGTCACCGGCACCCGCTCGGACGCCCCCGGCAGGACGATCGCCAGCAGCGGCAGCAGCGCCCCGACCGTGAAGGCGATCAGGCTCGCGAACGCCGCGTGCCACGGGTTCGCCAGCTCGTCGGGGTTGATCCCCAGCTCCACCCGCGCGTGCGCCCGCAACGCGTCCCGCTCCGTCAGCTGCACGGCGGCCTCCCGCGCCAGCTCCCGGCTCAGGCCGCGCGCCCGAAGCAGCTCGGTCAGTTCCGCCAGCTCCGCTTCCGGATCCTCCGCGAGCTCCTGGGCTTCCGTCTCGATCGCGGCCCGCTCCGAGTCCCGCTGGCTGCTCACCGAGACGTACTCCCCCGCCGCCATGGACAGCGCCCCCGCCAGCAGCCCGGCCACCCCCGCCGCCAGGATCGACGCGCGGGAGGTCGTGGCCCCGGCCACGCCCACCACCAGGCCGGCGGTGGAGATGATCCCGTCGTTGGCCCCGAGCACCCCCGCGCGCAGCCAGTTCAGCCGGGTGCTCATCTCGCCGCTCTGTGGATGGGGCTCGTGCGATGTCCGCGGTGCAGGTGTGTCCGTCACGCCACCACTGTCGTGGCCTACGGCCTACGGGGCCACCCGGCGTGCGCGCCCCGGATCCCGGCACCAGGGTGGAGGGGTGAGACGCGTACGCGCGGAGCCGGGCTGGCTGCGCGGGGAGCCGCCGCCGCGCTGGGCCCGGATCGCGCCGGCGGTGGCCATGGTGCTGCTCTGTCTCGCCCAGTGGCTCACCCCCGACGACGTCGAGGTCGGCTACTTCCTGGCCGGGATCCCGCCCGTCGCCGCGTTCGCGTACGGGGCGAGCGGCACGGCGGTGTTCGCGACGATCGTCCTGTTCCTCCTCGGGGTTCCGCAGCTCGGCGTCGCGCACACCCGCGGCACGGACCTGGCGACGGTGGCCGTGGTCGGGCTGCTCAGCGTGGTGATCGCCTGGGTGCGCCGGCGCCGGGACGCCCAGCTGGTCAGCGTCCGCACGGCGGCCGAGGCGGCCCAGCTGGCGGTGCTGCCGCCGGTACCGGACGCGGTGGGTCCGGTGCGCTGCGCCGGGCTCTACCGGGCGGCCCAGCGCGGCACCCTGGTCGGCGGCGACCTGTACGACGTACGGGCCGGGCCGTACGGGGTACGGGCGGTGGTCGGAGACGTCCAGGGCCACGGCCTGGCGGCGGTCGGCACGGTGGCGGCGCTGCTCGGCGCGTTCCGCGAGGCGGTGCTGGACGACGCGGAGCTGCCGGCGGTGGCGGCCCGGCTGGACCGGCGGCTGCTGGCGGACGCGGAGGCCGGCGGGGTGGAGCACCCCGAGCTGTTCGCGACGGCGGTGCTGCTGGAGTTCCCGCCCGGGCGGGACCTCGTACGGGTCGTGTCGTGCGGACATCCGCCGGTCCTGCTGCTGCGCGGCCACGGCGTCTCGGAAGTGGTCGCGGAACCCGGCCCCCCGCTCGGCCTGGGTCTCTCCGGGCCGGACCTGCCGCCGGCGACGGAGCTCCCGCTGCTGCCGGGCGACCGGCTGCTCGCGCACACGGACGGCGTCACCGAGGCCCGGGACGCGGCGGGGCACTTCTACCCGCTGTCCGTGCGGGTACCGGTGCTGGCGACCGACCCGGCGGGCCTGGCCATGGCAGTGTGGCGCGACCTGGCGGCCTTCACGGACGGCGGCCCGCGCGACGACGTGGCCTTGCTGGTGCTGTCCGTCCCTGGTTCCCCGGCACCCTGAGGGCTTCCTTCGGGGCGGGGGCCCGGGGCTCTCGCCGAGCAGGGCGTCCGAGGTCCCGGGTCCCGGGTCCGGGGACCTGTAACGCCCTGCTCGACGCGTTCATCCCCGCGCCGGGATGCTCAGCTTCCGTCGCGGATGAAGGACCGCACCATCTTGCAGGTGAGGTTGGACGGCCGGTGGATCCCGACTCGGACGGCCATCGTCCGGATCTTCCGGTTGGTGGCGCGCTGGACGTCGTACGTCCCCGTGTCGAGCAGGGATATCGCCAACCGCATCGCCTTCAGACGGCGGTTGTGGCTCTCGTACCACTCGCGGGGCAGCCCCGCCGGCAGCGGCTTCTTCTTCGGCATCTCAATGATCGCGGCAGCGGCCATCTACAGCCTCCCAAACGGTAGTTGGCTTCCTGTCGTTCTCCCTCGATTTTACCGGCGACCACTGACAAACACCCCTGGCCAGACGGGCTCGCGACCCCTCTGACCCCCCTTGTCTCCGACTACCCTTGGCGCCATGGAGATCTGGATCAACCCCGCCTGTTCGAAGTGCCGCAGCGCGCTGACCCTGCTGGACGCGGAGGGCGCCGACTACACGGTGCGCCGCTACCTGGAGGACGTACCGTCCGAGGCCGAGATCACCGAGGTGCTGGGCCGCCTCGGGCTGGAGCCGTGGGACATCACCCGCACCTCGGACCCACTGGCCAAGGAGACCGGCGTACGGGAACTGCCGCGCGAGCGGACCGAGGAGGCGCGGGCGCGCTGGATCGCGCACCTGGCCGCGCACCCGAAGCTGATCCAGCGCCCGATCATCACCGCCGAGGACGGCACCGCCGTGGTCGGCCGCTCCGAGGAGGCCGTCCGCGAGGCCCTGTCCCGCAAGGGTTAGCCCTGGGTCAGCCCGGCGCGTCAGCGCTGCGCGGCGGGGAGGTAGAACTCCGGCGCGATGTTGTCCGGATCCTGCCCCCGGGAACCGCGGCCCGGCCGCACGCGGTATCAGCCGGCCAGTCGCCGGGCCATCTCCTCGGCCGCGACCAAGGGCAGCGCGTGGTGCGAAACGCCGGGGAGTACGTCGATCCGCGCGCCCGGCAGCGCCTGGCGAGCGGCCCGCGCCACCCGGGCGGAGTCATGGCAGCGGGCGTCGGCGGCGAACAGCACCCGCACGGGGAGCTTCCCGAGCCCGGCCGGATCGGGGCGCGGCCCGCCGACCGGCCGGACGGTGGGGAAGGCGGCCGTCTCGTCCTGGAGCCGCAGCCAGACCGGGTCGAGCGCGGCCCCGCCGGTCTCCCACGCGAGGAAGGAGCGGATCCGCGCGGGCGTCGGCCGCAGCAGCATGGGCACGGCCCGCAGCACGTACTCGGGCCGGAGCCCCGCGAACACCCGGGTCGGGTCGAGCAGTACGAGGCGGGCGAGCCGCCCGGGGCGCCGGGCGGCGTAATGGGCGGCGTAATGGGCGGCGATCCAGGCCCCGTACGAATGCCCGCCGAGGGCCACGGGCCGCCCGGCGCCGAGCCCGTCGAGCCCGTCGAGCACCGCGTCCAGCCACCCCACCAGGTCCCCGACGGCCCGGATCGGCCTCCCGGCGGCCGGCACGCTGAGCCCGGGATCCCCGACCAGGTCCACGGCATGCACCCGGTACGCCCCGGCGGCGGCGAACGCGCCCCACACCGTGGAGGTGGCCCCACCGCCGGGCAGCAGCACCAGGGGCGGGGCGTCGGCGGGACCGCAGCTGTTGACGCGGGTGAGGCCGTAGGAGGTGGGGAGTTCGACGGCCTCGACGGGGCCGGGCCACCGGGCGAGCATCTCGTCGTAGGCGGTGCGGAAGGACGTCCGGGACATGGCTGGCTCCAATGCCTCGCTGGGCGATAATCTCGCTCAGCGAGGAATATTAGACGGAGGCGATGTGGACGACAACGATGTGAAGGACAACCTGGATCTGGTGCATCTACTGCGGGCCGTGACGGTCGAATTCGGCCTCCGTCAGGCGGAGTTCGCGACCCGCAACCACATGCACCCCACCGATGTGCGGGCCCTGATCTGCCTCCTGGACGCGGCCCGCGCCGACGAGCCGGTGACGGCGGGCCTGCTGGGCACCCGGCTCGGCCTCAACTCGGCGGGGACCACGGCGGTGATCGACCGTCTGGAACGGCTGGGCCACATCGCGCGCTTCCGCGACGCCCGCGACCGCCGCCGCGTACTGCTGCGGGTCGAGCCGGAGGCGGTCCGGCTGGGCCAGGAGTTCTTCGGCCCCATGCTGGACGGCGTCCTCCAGGCCCTGGCCCCTCTTTCCCCCGCCGAACGGGCCACGATCCGCCGCTTCCTGACGGTGGCCCGCGAGGCCTTCACCCCCTGAGGGCGCACTCGGCCCACACGGTCTTCCCGACCACCCGGTCGGCGACCCCCCAGGCGGCGGCGACCGCCTCGACCATCCGCAACCCGTACCCACCCTCCCGGCGACATGGCCGCCGATCCCGCCGCCCGTCGGCCACCTCGACGCGCAGCACTCCGTCCAGCCGGATCACCCGCACCTCGAAGTCCCGCCCGGGAACCCTCCCGTGCGTCACGGCGTTGGCGGCGAGCTCGGCGATGACGAGCCCGACGTCGTCGGAGACGCCGCTGCCGTGCGGGATGCCCCAGGCGTGCAACTGGACGAGCGCCAGATGCCGGGCGAGCCGCACGCCCCGCGCGGTGGCACTGAACCGCTGGACGAAGACGAGCTCCCGCAGCGCCGCATCGAGCCCGCACACCAGCCCGGCCACGGCCCCGTCGAGCTGCGGCAGGACTTCGGCCAGCCACTCGGTATCGCTGGCCTCATCGGCCGCTCGTACCGGTTCATGCATGACATGCCACCATTCGTTCGAGTGCTCAATCACCTTGCGTGAGGCCAGAGTTACGCAGGCAGAGCTACGATCGAAAGCGCTCGGGTGACCGACCTGCGCTTTGGCCGTAGTGGCATATTCCGACCTGCCTGACCTGCGGGAACGCACCGGGTCCGGTCGTGACCAACCGCATGGGAACGTGGGAAGGGGGCGTCCGTGGATTCGGACCCACGCCGCCAATTCGCCGAGGAACTCAAGAGCGCCCGGGAGCTGTACCCGGAACGTCGCCTGACCCAGACGGACCTGGCCCGCCTGGCGCGCACGTCGAAGAGCACGATCAGCCGATTGGAGTCGGGGAAGGGGCCGATTCCACCGGAGCTGCCGGCCGTGCTGGATCAGCTCTTCAAGACTGACGGCCTCTTCAAGCGGCTACACGAGGAAACCCTGGCCCAGAGCTTTCCCGCGATTCATCGGCGCCGCATGAAACTGGAGCGGGAATCGATTGCCGTCTGGGAGTGGTCACAGAACGTCGTACCTGGGCTGTTGCAGACCAGTGATTACGCCCGCGCAATCCTCAAGAAGGGTGACACCCGCGCCAGCGAGGCCGAGATCACGAACCTTCTACGCGCCCGGCTCGCGCGGCAAGACATCCTCCGGAGTGCCACCCCTCCGGAACTGCGCGTGGTGCTGTGCGAGTCCGTACTCCATCGCCACTTGGGCCATCGCGACGTGATGAGAGGTCAGCTCGCCGCGCTCCTCACTCACATGGAACAGCCCACTACAGGCATTCGCGTGCTCCCTCTCGACGCGGAGGGACACTTGCTGCTTGCGGGGTCGGTGAGCTTCCTCACCGCCCCGAACCACGTGACCGCGGTTTGCGTGGAGGCGTACCGTACTACTGGAATCGTCGAAGAGCCCGAACACGTGCGCGCAGCCCAGCGCGCCTTCGAGGACCTGATGGGCGAGGCCCTCTCCGCACGACGCAGCGCGGACCTCATCAGAGATCAGATGGAGCGACTGACGTGAACATCTACCCCCCGCTGGGGCAGGACCAGTGGGTCAAGTCCAGCTACAGCGGTCCCGACGGCGGCAACTGCGTCGAGGTCGCTGACTGTACGGACACCATCCGCGTCCGGGACTCCAAAGTGACGGGCGGTCCCGAGCTGGCGGTGGCTCCCACGGCGTGGGGCACATTCCTGGGCGGGATCATGACGGCCGGCTGACGCTGGACGGCGTCAGAGAAGGTACGGGGGTTTCCCGTCAGTCTCACTGTCCTTCCGTGTCGGTCCGGTCCCTCAAGGGCGCTCCTCCTCGTTCCTCGTCGTCGCGTCGCTTCGCGATGGCCTTCGGCCACCCTTGACCGACCGGCCCGCCCCGGAAAGACAAAGACTGCCGGGAAACCCCCGAAGGAACGGTCAGGGGGAAGGGTTCCCACCGATCGGGAGCAGAGCGCCTGAACGGAAGCCCGGCCGCCCGGCAACGCCGCCCTTCGGGCGGAACCACCCCGGAACCTGCCCCGAACAGCGTCCAGAACAGCCAGAGCAGCGGTAAGGCGCGTCAGATCGCTACACGCTCCTCACGGCTTGGCGTCCGGCGGCCGTTTGTAGCCGGACATAAGCCGCCACCGATCGCTACGCGCTCCTCGCCGATGGCGACTGCGGGCCATCTGCAGCTGGACATAGGCCGCCCACGGCCGATGGGCGTCTCCAGCGGCGCGCCTGCGGCCTGTTTGTCCCATCTTGAGGCCCCTCTGGGGGCTATGACGCCTGGTGCCGGAGCGAGAGGTTGACGAGTCCGGCAGCCGACTCCCCCTCGCCTGCCCGGGGCCCTAGAGGCAGGCGAGTGATGGGCGGAGGCAGTGGTTCCGTTTTCTGGCGCGCGATGTATTGTCCTGCACCATGTCTCGCATCACCATCCGTGCCATAGGTCTCGCCACAGCGCTCATCGGCGTGCTCATAGGCGTGTATGGGACCCAGACCTTCGCCACTGCGGTGGGCCTGGCCGGTACGGGAGGAGCCCTGACCGTCACCGGCTGCCGGGTGGACGTCTCCTACAGCGACCGTGACCGCGAAGACGACGACCGGCACGAGACCCGACGGTGCTGGGGAGAATTCAGCGCCGCCAACGGCTCGGACTTCGACCCGCAGCACGAGCTCGTCAGCGACGAGGCACAGCCGGGTGACCGCGTGGAGGTCCGGGACAACGGCACCATCTACATGGAACCGAATGCCGCGTCGGCGACAGGGGGCGCCGCCATCATCTTCATCGGTCTCGGCATGCTGGTGCTCGGAGGGCTGATCCTCATCACCGGGCGCCGCCCCTCTGCCGGGGCGATGGAGCAGAGCCAGCGCTTCAATGCCGCGGTCCGCGCCCTCCCGTTCGGCCGGACCGCGTTCTGGACCTTCCTCGGGTCCTTTGCCGCAGGCCTGCTCAGCTTCGGCCTCGCCGAACTCCTCTGAACAGACGCGCGCTCACCGATCCCGTCCGCGGGAATGCGCCCAGCCACAGACGGGCCGCTGACGCCCTCGGCGAGGAGCGCGTAGCGATCGGTGGCGGCTTGTGCCCAGCCACAGACGGCCGGCGGACGCTATGCCGGCAGAAGCATGTAGCGATCTGACGCGCCTTACCGATTCCTCAGGTGTTCTGGACGCTGTCTGGTGCAGGTTCCGGCGTCTTTTTCGCCCGAAGGGCGCGGATGCCGGGCAGCCGGGCGTCCGCCCAGGAGGTTGGCCCCCGCTCAGTGGGAACCCTTCCCCCAGACCGTTCCTTTGGGGGTTTCCCGGCACCGTCCAATCCCGCTCCACCAGCACCCCGCACCCGGAAACCCCGCCCCACCCGTCGAAGCCCGCCCCGTCAACCCGGCACCCCCAGGCCGTACCGCTGAGGGAGGGGGGAGGGGCGGCCGGGATCAGTGTGCGTTCTGCCCGAAGGTCTGGTTGCTGACGTTGGTGGCGTCTGGGCTGTGGATGTTGTTGTTGATGCTGATGTTGTTGAACAACGGAATCAGGCCGCTGAGGTTGATCGGGAGGATGGACCCGCCGCCTCCGTTGCCTCCGCCGCCTCCGTTGCAGTTGGGGCCGGGGATATTGACCGTGTGGCTCGCCGAGTCACTGAGAGCGCCATCCCTTTCGGTCACGGTGGCGGTGTTGGTGACCGTGCAGGGTGTGTCGCTGGGGACGAACACGACCGCGTCGACGACGTAGCTGTCGCCAGGTTCCATCTGGGAGGAGATGCACTGGGTCGACTTCCGGTCAGGATCCTGGGGGACCACACCCTCACACCCCAACGTGTCGGTGGTGTAGCTCACGATGCGGACCTCTTGGACTGTGAGTCCGGCCGGGTAAACGTCCAGCATGCGGGTCCCGGCAGAAACAGTCGGTTCGTTACCGGTGTTGCGGACCGTGACGCGATAGGTCCCCACTCCGCCTCGGGTGAACTCGCCCACATGAGTCTTCGTGATCTCCAGCTGCGCCTGCGCGTACGCGGGGGTGGCGCCTGCGGCGAAGGGCACTGCGATGCCCAGTCCAAGGACGGTGCCGAGGGCGGCGACGCGCCGCCTCAACGTGTGGATGGCCATGGTTCCTCTCCTGTCGGGTGACTCACGGGGGACCTCCGCACACACAGGAACGCGTCGGCAAACGCCATGATCACGGGTGCGATGGCCACGCCACTCGATCGCCACACCCGGCCGGCGGGCCCCGGGCGGACCGTCACCCGTACGGCCGTGCACGGTGCCGCACCGCCGCCCCCGCCCTCCGCCTTCACCTCGCCCTCACCCCCTCAACTCGTAGGGTGGCCCGTACCCAAAAGGGATATACCGCGCCACAAAGGACAGGACACGTCGTGAACGACCAGTCGCCCGCCGCCCCCGCCTCGCCGTTCGCGCCGCCCCGGCGGGGAGCCGACTGGATGTTCGGCGGGGTGTACGGAACCGTGCTCGCCAGTGGGCTGTTGGCCGCGCTGGAACAGGAGGGCGGGGACTACACCCCGTTCTACGACGCCAGCTGGGTCCTCGTCACGGCCGCCGCGGCCGCCCTCGTGCACGGCTACTCGCACCACATGACCAGCCACCAGGCGGGCGCCGCCCACCGCTGGCACGTATTGGTGCGGGCGCTGTGGAACGAGTGGCCGGTGATCGCGGCGGCCCTTCCCACCGTGCTGCTCCTGGTCTGCGCGGGGCTCGCGGACTGGAACTCGTACGCGGTGACGGCCATCGGGCTCGGCCTGAACACCGCGCTGCTGTTCGCCTGGGGTTCCTTCGTGGCGCTCCGGGTCGGCTACCGGATCGCCTCGTCGCTGCTGATCGGCCTCGCGGACGCCACCATCGGGCTCGTCATCATCGTGGCCAACGCCCTGATCAAGTAGGCCCGCCCCTCAGCCGGAGAGCTGCGCAGCGCCCTCAGCCGGGGAGCTTCGCCCCTCAGCCGCGGAGCTGCGCCTCCGCCCCCGCCAGGATCTCGGTCAGCCGGGCCCCGAACTCCGCCCCGCGCGGATCGGGCACCCCGGTGCGGGCCGCGGCGAGCAGCGCGTCCAGGGCCCGCCCGTACGCGCCGGGTACGTCGTTCCAGCCGGGCAGCGCGAACACCCCGTCGGCCCCGCGCAGCTCCAGGCCCACCCCGGCGGCCGCGTGCGGTGCGCCCAGGCTGAGCACGGCGGTGCTGGCGGCGCCGGAGCTGTGCCGCAGGGCGAGCTGCACCAGGTCGGACGGCCCTCGGGTGGCGCTGACTTCGGTGACCTCGCCGAGCACCGGGATCAGTACGGACAGCGCGTGCGGGCCGACGTCCCACAGGCCGCCCTTGGCCTTCCGCCAGGGCGAGTCGGCGTAGGCGCTGGGCGTGCCGTCGGGTGGGAAGACGGCGCCGAGCCAGTGGGCGCCGGCCGTGAACCACCCCGTTCGCCGGGCTTGTTCCTCGACCCAGCCGGCGGTGGGCTCCGCGAAGCGGAGGGTGAGGAAGACGACGGACGCGACCCGGTGGCGGGCCACGGCCTCGGCGACGGCCCGGGCGTCGTCCACCGTCGTCGCGACGGGTTTGTCGAGCAGCACGTGGCAGCCTGCGGCGGCCGCGCGCACGGCGAGCGGGGCCTGTACGTCGGGCGGCAGGGCGAAGGCCACGACGTCACAGTCCGCGAACAGCGCGTCGGGGTCTTCGTACACCTTCACGCCGTGCGCCCGCGCCAGCTCGGCCGCGGCCTCCGGGCGCCGGCCCCACACTCCGGCGAACTCGGAGCCGATGTGCGCGACGAGGGCGGGGGCGTGCGTGCGGTGGGCCCAGGGACCGGTGCCCAGCAGGCCGACCCGGGGGCGGGCGGGAACACCGGTAGGGCTCAAATCATACGAAATGCTCACGGACTCAGTCTGCCCCACCCGGACGGGCGCGCCGCGTCCAACCCGCACAACCGGCTCCACCTGCGGCGTAAACGTCGGTAACACGGGGTTCACACACGGGCAACGGAAGAGAAATCGCGGACGGGCACGCTGCGGTCAACACCACAGCACGCAATCGCAGTACGAATCGCAGTACGCAATCGCGGCGCGCAACCGCCGTACCGCAACCGCAGCACCGCAACCGCAGCACCGCGACCGCAGCACCCGCAGAGTCTGCGCCCGGAGCGACGCACCGAAGGATGGGGCCCGTGAGCTACAAGGCTGAGTACATCTGGATCGACGGCACCGAGCCGACGGCGAAGCTTCGCTCGAAGACGAGGATCCTGGCCGACGGCGCGGAGCTGCCGATCTGGGGCTTCGACGGATCCAGCACCAACCAGGCCGAGGGCCACGCCTCCGACCGCGTGCTGCAGCCGGTCTTCTCCTGCCCGGACCCGATCCGCGGCGGGGACCACGTCCTCGTGATGTGCGAGGTCCTGAACATCGACATGACCCCGCACGAGTCGAACACGCGCGCGCTGCTGCGTCCGATCGCCGAGAAGTTCGCGGGCCAGGAGCCGATCTTCGGCATCGAGCAGGAGTACACCTTCTTCGACGGCGCCCGTCCGCTCGGCTTCCCGGTGAACGGCTTCCCGGCCGCGCAGGGTGGCTACTACTGCGGCGTCGGCTCGGACGAGATCTTCGGCCGCGACATCGTCGAGAAGCACCTGGACCACTGCCTCGCGGCGGGCCTGAGCATCTCCGGCATCAACGCCGAGGTCATGCCCGGCCAGTGGGAGTTCCAGGTCGGCCCCGTCAGTCCGCTGGAGGTCTCCGACCAGCTGTGGATCGCGCGCTGGCTGCTCTACCGCACGGCTGAGGACTTCAACGTCTCGGCGACCCTGAACCCGAAGCCGGTCAAGGGCGACTGGAACGGCGCGGGCGCGCACACCAACTTCTCCACCAAGGCGATGCGCGAGGACTACCGCGCGATCATCTCCGCGTGCGAGGCGCTGGGCGAGGGCTCGAAGCCGCTGGACCACGTCAAGAACTACGGCGCGGGCATCGACGAGCGCCTGACGGGTCTGCACGAGACGGCCCCGTGGAACGAGTTCAGCTACGGCGTCTCGGACCGCGGCGCTTCGGTCCGCATCCCGTGGCAGGTCGAGCAGGACGGCAAGGGCTACATCGAGGACCGCCGCCCGAACGCGAACGTGGACCCGTACGTGGTGACCCGCCTGATCGTGGACACCTGCTGCACCGGCCTGGAGAAGGACGGCCTGGTCTAAGGCCCGTTCCCGTCCGGGATCCCCCCTCCCACCCGCTTGTCCTACGGCGCCCGCCGAGCCCTCCGTGGCCCGGCGGGCGCCGTTGTCAGTGGCCTGTGGCACGGTGTTGAGCATGATGGCGATCAGGATCCAGACGGAGCGCGGCGAGTCCTACGAGCGGCCCGCGCTCGGCATGCTGTCCCAACTCGCGGGCCGCATCGGCGGGGACGAGGACCGCTTCCTCGTCGTCGAGCGGATCCCGAGCGACCCGGACGTATACATACAGGTCTGGCACGCGGAGGGCGGCGACTACCAACTGGAGCACCGGGCCGGCGCGCCCGAGCGGCACTTCCGCACCGATCTCGCGACCTCGGCCGAGGTGGTGGAGGTCATGGCGCGCTGGGTCCGCCAGGAGAAGGGCTGGGACTTCGGCCCGGCCTGGGAGCGGCTGGACTTCCCGGCGGAGGAGGTGCCGCCGCTCGCCCCGGAGGTGGAGCGGGAGCTGACCGGGCTCGTCCGCGAGTGGCTGGTGTGCGGCTACGACGGCCGGGCAACCCTGGCCGAGAACGCCGAGCACGTCCTCAGGGAGGGTGACGAGCGGCCGGTCTCCCGCGCCCAGGCCGAGCACCTCGTCGACCGGCTCTGGCGGGAGCGGGTGGCCGAACAGGCGGGCTGGGAGGGCGAGACCGATCCTGAGCGGCTGGCCCGCGCCTTCGCCGCGCTCGACGCCTCGGGGATCACGGCGCGGGAGAACTTCTTCTGCTGCCGCACCTGCGGTGTCTCCGCCATCCGGGAGGCCGGCGCGCCGGACGCGCGCGGGTTCGTCTTCTTCCACGCCCAGTGCGTGGAGGGCGCCGCCGGCGGCGGGGATCTGTACCTCCTCCACGGCGCCTTCGGCCGGGGCGACGAGCACGGCGCCCGCGTGGGCCGGGAGGTGGCCGCCGCCCTGGACGCGGTGGGGCTGGCGTGGACGTGGGACGGAACCGCCCACGATGCGATACGGGTGACCGGGATGGACTGGCGCAAGCGGCTTGCCGGTTGACCATTCGCCGGGATTGTCCTGGGTGAATCGCGGCGTGATCGCGGAATTTGAGATTCCGCTCCACGACGTGAGACGCGCTCTGCCCAGGGTGAGCGGCATCTGCTTCAATGGCGCCATGGCCAGCCACTCGCACCCCACCTCGTCAGGTCGCAGCGACCTCGAGCCGTTCTGGCCGTCCCGTCAGCATCACGATTTCGACCGGGAGTGTTGCCGCGCGAAGAACGCGCCGGCCCTCTAAAACCTCCGGGACCTTCCACCAGACCTGCCCCGAGGCCTTCGGCCCGCGCGGTACGACAACGACGACTTACGGCGACATGCGTACGTACGTCTCCTGCCGACCTCTCCGCGTGAAAGAGCTGACCACTCATGGCTAACACCCGTTCCCTCGCTTCCGCCGCCTCCGCCGCGACCGCCCCCCTGACCTTCCCGCCCAGTCCGCGCCACCGGCTGCGCGCCGTGGACGGGGACGAGGTGGCCCGGGTCGTGGACCTGCTCCCGCCCGGCGCCACCTGGCTGCCCGCGCCGCCGCACAGCCTGCCGACGCTGCCGGGCAACCCGCCGATGGTGGGCTACCTGGTCCTCGTACCCGCCGACCAGCAGGCGCGGTGGACCGGCGGGCCGGCGCGCGCCCCGCGGGCCGTCGCCGCCCACCCGGCCCCCGAGGCTCCGTCCGCCGCGAGTTCCGTCACGGACGACGGCTCCCTGGTCCGGATCGACACCGCGCGGCGCACCGCCGAGGTCGAGGGCCAGGTACTCGACCTGACCTACCTGGAGTTCGAGCTGCTGGCCCACCTGGTGGCACACCCGCACCGGGTGCACAGCCGGGACCAGCTGGTGACCACGGTGTGGGGCTACGGCCACGTCGGCGACGGCCGCACGGTGGACGTCCACATCGCCCGCCTGCGCCGCAAGCTGGGCGCGGCCCACCGCGACGCGATCCAGACGGTGCGCCGCGTGGGCTACAAGTACGCGCCCTGACGGGTGCGTCGAGACGACGGTGGGCCCGGGCCCGTACTCCGCGAAGGGGGTACGGGTCCGGGCCCACCTGCTGCTAGGCGGCGTTCGCGGCGGCGCGGCGCCCGGCGGCGAAGCCGAGCAGCACGTCGATCGCGAGGAACGCGACCAGGCTGATCCCGAGCATCGGGACGAACCAACCGACCACCGCGGTCACGGCGGCGAGCGGCAGCAGCACGGTCAGGGGCGCCTTCCGCCAGGCGCCGCGAGACTGCGGGCGGCCGAAGGAGAGCGCGCGGCCCTGGGTGGGCCGGCGCAGCCACCACATCCGGTAGCCCCAGAAGACCAGGAACATCACCGCTACGGCGAGCGCGGCCAGCGCGAGCTGGTTGGCGAGGCCGAAGGTCTTGCCCATGTGCAGGTCGATGCCGAAGCGCGTCAGCTGCGCGAGGACGGGGTAGTCGGCGAAGCGCAGCTCGTCCATGACCCGGCCGTCGGCGGGGTCCACGGCGACGGCGTCCAGGTGCACGGGCACCTGCTTGTCCTGCTCCTTGATCACGTAGCCCTTGCCCTCGGCGGGCAGGGTCACGCGAAGATACTCGGTGACCCCGGCGGCCCGGGCGGCCGCCACGGCCTTGTCGATGCCGATGTCGGCGGTGGTGGGCTGCGGCGGGGGCATCTCCGTGCCCTCGGGCATGGTGTGCCCGGCGTGCTCGTCGGCCTCGCCGGAGCCGGAGCCGGAGCCCGCGCCGGATCCGACGGTGGCGGAGACGGCGGGGGTGGCACCGCCGAGGCGGTCCTGGAGCTGCCCGATGTTCTCACCGGCGTACTTCGACCAGGTCAGGCCGGTGGCGGACAGCGCGACGAGTCCGACGACGGCCCAGAGCCCGACGGTCCCGTGCCAGGACAGGGTCCGGCGGCGGCCGGTGGCCTTGCGGTCGGGCAGGACCAGCTGGGCGCGGGTGGAGCGCCGGCGGCCGATCCACAGGGCGAGGCCGCCCAGGGCGACCACCCACAGCCAGCTGGCGGCGAGTTCGCTGTAGTTGCGGCCGAACTCCCCCAGCTGGAGGGTGGAATGGAACTCGCTGAGCCAGGCCCGCAGCGGCAGCGCGTCGCCCGCGGTGGCGAGCTGCCCGCGCACATCGGCCGTATACGGGTCGACGAAGACGGTGAGGGTCTCGCCCTCCGCGAGCCCCGGCTTCTCCATGATCACCCGGGTGGTGTCCTCGGCCTCGGGGGCGGGCCACACGCCCACGACCGTGCCGTCGGGCGCGGCGCTGCGGGCCGCCTGGAGCTGCGTGCTGAGGGGCAGGGCGCTGTCGCCGACACCGACGCGGGCGACGGTCAGCTCGTGGGCGTAGACGACCTTCTCGGCCTGCCAGGAGAGTGCGTAGAGCAGCCCGGTGGTGGCGGCGACGAAGAGCAGCGGGGCTATGAGCAGCCCGGCGTAGAAGTGCATGCGCAGCACCAGGGGCCGCAGCGCCCCCCACCCGCCGCCTGCGCGCGCGCCGCCGCCCGGGGCCCCGCCCCCGACGCTGGCGCTGGCGGCCGCGCCGACGTCGGCGCCGGCCCGGAACCCGGCGCCGGCCCGGAACCCGGCGTTGGCGTCGGCCGTGGCGTCGGCGTCGGCGGTGTCGTAGGCGTCGGCGGTGTCGTCGGCGGCGGCCGTGGCGTCGGCGGCGTCGGCGGTCGCGTCGGCGGCGTCGGCGTCGGCGTTGACGGTCGCGCTGATGTCGGCAGCGTCAGCGCTGGCCCGAGCCTCGGCCCGAGTCCCGGCGCTGGCCCGGAACCCGGCGTCGGCGCCGGCATCGGCATCGGCATCGGCATCGGCATCGACCTTGGCGGTGGCGGTCGCGTTGGCCCGGACCTTGGCATTGGTATTGGTGTTGGCCTCGGCCTTGGCGGTCACGCCGGCTTCAGCGGTGGCGGTCGCGTTGGCATCGGCCTCGGCGTTGGCGTCAGCGGTCGCGCTGGCCCGGGCCTTGGCGTTGGTGTTGGCGCCGACCTCGGCCTTGGCGGTCACGCCGGCTTCGGCGGTGGCGGTCGCGTTGGCATCGGCCTCGGCGTTGGCGTCAGCGGTCGCGTTGGCGCGGACCTCGGCCTCGGCGTTGGTGTTGGCGTCGGCCTCAGCCTTGGCGGTCGTGCCAGCTTCGGCGGTGGCGGTCGCGCTGGCGGGCGCGCTGGTGTTGGCGGCAGCGGGGGTGGTGTTGGGCTTGGGGGCGTCGGGGTCCGCGGTGCGGACGGCCTGACTGGCGTCAAGGGACATGCTGGTCCTAAGGATTGGCGAAGACATGGGTGACCGGCCCCAGGTCTCGCCCTCCCCCGTCGTGGAGGGAGACGCGCCGATCAGGCGCGGGCAGGAAGGCCGGGGGCCGTGGCTCGGGTGTCACGGCGCCCGGGCGGACCTCGCCTCACGACGGCATGGGCGTGCACGGCCCCGCGCAGTCGGCGCGGCCGTACGTACGTCCGGCGGAACGCGGGCCGCGGCGGTACGGGGGCCACGTGTGTCCGTACCAGCGCGAGCGCCCGGGAGAGCGGCCGGGCGGCGAGCAGCGCGGCCGCTCCGAGGGCTCCGGCCAGCCGGAAGACGGCGGCCTCGCCCCAGGCCAGCCAGATGGCGCAGAACAGGCCGGCGAGCACGTGGGCGGCGATCATCCCGAGGCCGCCGTGCCCGGCTACGCCGGCCATGTCCTCCAGCCCGGCCATACCCGCCATGTCATGCACGCCTGGCATCGCGGGCGCCGAGGCGGCCAACTCCGGCACAGCCAACTCCGGCACAGCCATGCCCGGCACGGACATCTCCGGTACGCCCACGCCCGGCACGGCCAACTCCGGTGCAGCCATGTCCGGCATGGACATCCCCGGCACGCCCACGCCCGGCACAGGCAGCTCCGGCACGCCCACACCCGGCACGGCCAACTCCGGTACAGCCATGCCCGGCACGGACATCCCCGGCACGCCCACGCCCGGCACAGGCAACTCCGGCACGCCCACACCCGGCACGGCCAACTCCGGCATAGCCATGCCCGGCACAGGCAACTCCGGCACGCCCACGCCCGGCACGGCCAACTCCGGCGCAGCCATGTCCGGCACGGACATCCCCGGTACGCGCACGCCCGGCACAGGCAGCTCCGGCACGCCCTCCCCCGGAACAGGCACGGCCAACTCCGGTACAGCCATGCCCGGCACGGACATTCCCGGCACGTCCACGCCCGGCGCAGCCACGCCCCGCGTGTGGTGGTGCCCCGGCGGGGCCGTCGTCGCCTCGGGGGGCGCCTGGGTGGCGGAGAAGACGAGGTGTAGGACGCCTTGTACGGCGAGCAGTGCCGCCGTGATGCCGAGCGGGCCGCGCCGCCGGCCGGCGCCGAGCCAGGCCAGCACCCCGGTCACCCCGAAGGCGGCCAGAAGCCCTGTGAGGGGGACATCCACGCCGGACATGGCCGAATGCCCCACCGCGGCCAGCGCGACACACACCGCCGCGAACATCGCGGCACGTATGGCGCGCAGAGGCGCAAGGCTTTCAGGCATGGCCGGAACATGGTCCCACGGGGTCCGGTGGTGCCCGCAGGAGGGCCGTATCCGATCATGGTCGGGTGAATTCATTGCCATGGGCACCACCACTGGGTGCGGTGTACGCGGGCGGGGTCCAGCTCGGCGCGTTCGCCCTGGAGCGGCTGGGCGGGGACGAGCGCGAGCGGGTGCTGCGCGGCTGCTCGACCAATGTCGACAACCTCGCCGCCGGGCGCTGGGAGACGCTGCTGAGCAGCGCTTTCGTCGTCGAGGAGCCGATGCCGCTGGCGTACGCGCTGCTGCTGGTCGCGGTCCTCGGATACGCCGAGTACGCGTACGGGGCCTGGTGGACCGCCGCGGTGTTCCTCTTCGGCCACGCCACGGCGTCGCTCCTCGTCTACGGCGCCCTGCGCGGGACATCCGACGCCCGGACCCGGCGGGCCCTGGACGTGGGCACCAGCTACGGATTCAACGCCGTACTCGGAGCGCTGACCTCGGCGCTACCGCGCGGAGCGGTGCGCACCACCGCACGGGTGGGGCTGCTGGCGCTCGCCGCCGCCCCCGTGGTGAAGCGCGGGCGGACCTTCACGGACGCGGGCCATCTCGTGGCTCTGGGGCTGGGCGTCGGCCTTTCGGTGGCCCTCGATTACCTTTCCGGAGCGAAACATCCGAAAATCATATAGATGACACGCGTCACCCCGCATACCGCGACCGCTGGAGCTGCCAGATGACCGCCGTCCCCTCCACCACCGTCGCCAATTTCCGCGACCTCGGCGGTACCCCCCTCTCCGGTGGCCGCACCGTGCGCCCCGGTCTCGTCCTGCGCTCCGGCCAGCTCGACCGGCTCGACCCGGGCGCCGATCCGGCGGTGGCCTCGCTGGGGATCCGCACCGTCATCGACTTCCGCACCGCCATGGAGCGCACCGCCCACCCCGACCGGGTGCCGGACGGGGCCCGCCTGCTGGTCGGTGACGTCCTCGCGGACAAGATGGGTACTGACACGGTGCCCGCCGCCGCCCAGCTCAAGGACCTGCTGTCCGATCCGGCGGTCGCCGAGGAGCACCTGGGCGGCGGCAGGGCGGCGGCCATGTTCGCCGACATCTACCGGTCCTTCGTGCTCTCCGGCTCGGCGCAGGCCGCGTACCGGCTGCTGCTCACCGAGGTGGCCGACCCGGACTCGGGCCCGGTGCTGTTCCACTGCACGGCCGGCAAGGACCGTACGGGCTGGGCCGCGACCGTCATCCTGTCGCTGCTCGGCGCCGACGACGAGACCCTGATGGCCGAGTACCTCTCCGTCAACCCGGCGGTCAGGCAGGCCTTCGCCCCGATGATCGAGGGCTTCACGGCGGCCGGCGGCGACCCGGAGCTCGCGCTGGCGCTGATCGGGGTGTTCCCCTCGTACCTGGAGGCGGCGCTGGAGGAGGTCAGCACGCGGTACGGCTCGATGGAGAAGTACGTACGCGAGGGCCTGGGCGTCTCCGACGAGACGGTCGAGGCCCTGCGCGCCCGCCTGACGGCCTGACGGCCTGACCGACGAGTCGACCGACGAGTCGACCGACGGCCCCCCGGGGCCCGCGTACCGGGGACGGGTGACCATCCGACGATTCGCTCGTTCTGCTGAACGTGACTGCCCCGGATACCGCCACCCGCCCTTCGTCTCCCGTGCCGCCCGACGTCGAGCAGGCCGAGGCCGCCATCGTCGAGCACTACCCGCGGCTGGTGCGGCTCGCCTACCTGGTGCTGCCGCCCGCCCTCGGCCGCAACCGGCGGGTGCTCACCGCCCATTCGCTGACCCAGCGGGCCCTGCCCCGGCGTCGGCGGGGCGCCGGCCCCGCCCCCGTGCGGGGCGGGGTCCCGGCCGCGCGCGGTGAGGCGGAGGGAGCCGAGTCCGGATACGCGTACGTCCGGCTGCGGGTGCTGCGCACCGCGCTGGAGGCGGGGGTTCCGCTGACCTTCCGGGCCCTGCCCCTGCGCGGGCAGCTGCCGCCGCTGCTGCCCCAGGTGTGGGGGCTGCGGCTGTTCCCGCGCTCCGGCGGGGCCGAGGAGCTGGCCCTGGACCAGTGGCTGGCCACCCTCTCCGGGCCCGGCCGGGCGGCCTGCGTGCTGCGCGCGCTGGAGCGGCTGCCGGAGCGGGAGGTGCTGCGCGTACTGGGGCAGGCCGGGGTCGCGGATCCCGCCTTCGCGGTCGCGGAATCCGGGGACGCGGCGAGCGACGCCCTGCTCGCCTCCCCCGAGTTCGACCCCTGCGTACTCCAGGCCCGGCCCACCGACCTGCTGCGGCGCCGCCGCTTCCTGCGGGCCGGGCTGGCCGCCGGGGCCGCCCTCGCCGTCTGCGGGGCGCTGCTCGCGCTGCCCGACGGGGGCTGGGGGTCGGACGGGGCGGCGGCCCCGCCGTACGCGCTGAACGCCGCGGCGCAGCAGGCCCTGGACCCCGGGAAGCTGACGCGGGTCCCGCCGGGGCTCTGGCGCACCTCCTCCCGTACCGGCTTCTCCGCGTGGCCGGCCCGCGGCGACCGCGCCGGGGACGCGGAACTGCTGCGCCGGGCGCTGGCGGTGTGGGCCCGGCCCGGCTCGTCCGTGGTCGTCTCGGCCAGCCCGGGCACGCCGTCCGGTCCGCCGATGGGGCCGCCGCAGCTGCTGTTCGCCGGCGTCGTGGACCAGGCCGTCGTGGTCCTGCTGTACGACGGGCTGCGCGTGGTCCGGTACGCCGAACCGCTGTCGGGGACCGGCCTGGTCGGCCTCGACTTCGCCCGGACCGACGGGGCGTCGGCGGACACCGCGACCGCGCTGGTCCTCAGCCGGGTCGACGGCAACGTCCGCTATCTGACGGCGCCCTGGGTCACGCGCGCTGCCCTGCGGGACCTGCTCAAGCCCGGCGAGTCCCCGGCGGCGCTGAAGCTGACCCCGGACGGGGTCACTCCGCCGGTCGGTAGCCCCGCCCCGGCGGGCAGCTGTACCAGCTGGAACGCCCTGGCCCTGACGGGTGACGGCGCGACCCGGCTGGTCACGGACCTGGGCGAGCTGACGCCGGCGCGGCTGACCTCGGGAGCGCCGGGCGCCGAGCGCGATGTGACGGAGGCGGCGGAGCTCGTTGAGTGGTCGCGGACCGCGTGCCTGCTGCCGTCGGTACGCTCGCACGGGGTCCGCTCGGTCAACGCCTGGACGTACGCGAAGCAGCCGCTGCCCGGGGGCGACGGCACCGCGACGTGGCTGTGCTCCCGGGCGGAGACCTGGCAGGGTACGGCGGACCGGGTGCAGGCCCAGTTCCTGGCCCCGGGCGCACCGGTGGCGGCGCAGGCGGCGAAGGCGGAGGGCTCGCCGGCGTGCGGGCCGCGGGAGCCCCGGGTGCTGGCGGGCGTGCTGTGGAAGTCGCGGGCCGGCCAGTGGTACGTGCTGGCGGCGGGCAGCGCGCAGTTCGCCTCCTTGTCGGTGTCGGGCGGCGGGGTGAGCGGCGCGGCGAACAGCAACCGGCTGGCGGTGAAGGCGCCGGAGGGCGCGCAGGTCGATCTGACCGGCAAGCTGACCGACGGCTCCAAGGCGGGGGTGCTCCGCTAGCTCCTCCGTGCAGAGGGGTTCTCCTCGGCTCTACCCATCAGTACATTGACGCCATGTCTAATACGCCGCTCATGCCCGCCCCCGTGGCGTCGGAACACATAGACCTCAAGGCGCGGAACGTGTCCTTCGACTGGGAGGACACCCCGCTCCACTGGCTGCCCTCCGATCCGTTCGCCGGGCACACCATCAACGTGCTGCACCTGCTGCTGCCCGCCGGTGAGCGCTGGTTCGTCCACGTCTACAAGCAGGTGCTCCCGTACATCACGGACGACCGGCTGCGCGCGGACGTCATCGGGTTCATCGGCCAGGAGGCGATGCACGCCGCCGCGCACGACGACGTGCTGCCCCACCTGAAGCGGCTCGGCCTGGACCCGACCCCGTACACGGCCCAGGTGGACTGGCTGTTCGAGAAGCTGCTCGGCGACCGGACGCTGCCGCCGGGCAAGGCGCGCAGGTGGTGGCTCATGGAGCGGGTCGCGATGATCGCGGCCATAGAGCACTACACGGCGTTCCTGGGCGACTGGGTACTGAACGCCGACGAGCTGGACCGGCGCGGCGCGGACCCGATGATGCTGGACCTGCTGCGCTGGCACGGCGCCGAGGAGGTCGAGCACCGTTCGGTGGCCTTCGACCTCTTCATGCACGTGGACGGGACCTACCGGCGCAGGGCCCGGACCTGGGCCACGGCCTTCGCGGCGCTGGTCTTCCTGTGGCAGCGCGGCGCCCGGTTCTTCCTGGAGAACGACCCGGAACTGCCCGCCGCCAAGGCCTCGCTGGGCCAGTTCTTCCGGGCGGGCCAGCAGGGCACCCTGCCCTCCACGGGCGCGATGCTCCGGTCCATCCCCACGTACCTCTCCCGTACGTACCACCCCTCGCAGGAGGGCTCGACGGCCCAGGCGGTGGCCTACCTGGCCGCCTCCCCCGGCGCCAACGGCGGGGTGACGGCATGAGGCGCGCCCTGACGGTGACGGCGGTGGCGGGTGCCGCGCTCCTGACCCGGCGCGCCCTGCGGCGGCGCATCGGCCGCTCCCCGCTGTGGCCCCTCCCGGCGCTGGAGACCCCGGTGTCGGGTCATTCGCCGCGCCGGCTCCTGCGGGCCCGGATCGTGTCCCGTACGGAACCCGCCGAGGGGGTCGTGCGGCTGGTGCTGGAGTCCCCGGACCTGCCGGCGTGGACCCCGGGCGCGCACGTGGACGTCGTCCTGCCGTCGGGCCTGGTACGCCAGTACTCGCTGTGCGGCGACCCGGGCGCGGCGGGCCGCTACACGATCGCGATCCGGCTGGTCGAGGACGGCCGCGGCGGCTCCCGCGAGGCGCACGCGCGGCTGGTGGAGGGCGCGGAACTCGAACTCCGGCCGCCGCGCAACCGTTTCGCCCTCGCGCCGGCCACCTCGTACGTCTTCGTCGCGGGCGGCATCGGCATCACCCCGATCCTCCCGATGCTCCGGGCGGCCACGACGGCGGGCGCGGACTGGACCCTGCTGTACGGGGGCCGCTCCCGTGCCTCGATGCCGTTCCTCCCCGAACTCGCCGCCTACGGCGACCGGGTCACGATCCTCCCGGAGGACGAGACGGGCCTGCCCGACCTGGCCCCGCTCACCGGGGCCCGGCCGGGCACGCCGGTCTACTGCTGCGGCCCGGAACCGCTGATGGCCGCGGTGCTGGCGGCGGCCCCGGACCCGTCGGTGGTCCACCTGGAGCGCTTCACGCCGGCGCCGGGAACCGGGGCCGGAACCGGAACCGGGGCCGGGGCCGGAACCGGAACCGGAGCGGCGAACCCCTTCACGGTGACCCTGCGCCGAACGGGCCGCACCATCGAGGTCGGCGCGGACGAAACCACCCTGGCAGCCGTCCGCCGGGAGCTCCCCAACACCCCGTACAGCTGCCAGCAGGGTTTCTGCGGAACCTGCCAACACCGTGTCCTGGCAGGTGAGGTGGATCACCGGGACCAACTGCTCACGGACGCCGAACGCGAGGACTCCATGCTGCTGTGCGTCTCGCGCGCGTCGTCGGACCATCTGGTGCTGGACCTTTGAACCTCCCCCGGGAGGGGGCGAAGTAGGGTGTCCGCATGACAACCGGAGTGCGACGCAGGATGGGTGTCGAGGAGCGGCGGCAGCAGCTGATCGGGGTGGCCCTGGAGCTGTTCAGCCACCGGTCGCCCGACGATGTGTCGATCGACGAGATCGCGGCGGCGGCCGGCATATCCAGGCCGCTCGTCTACCACTACTTCCCCGGCAAGCTGAGCCTGTACGAGGCCGCTCTGCGGCGGGCGGCCGATGAGCTGGCGCTGCGGTTCGTCGAGCCCCAGGAGGGGCCGCTCGGGGCCCGCTTGCTGCGGGTCATGGGGCGGTTCTTCGCGTTCGTCGACGACCACGGCCCCGGGTTCTCGGCGCTGATGCGGGGCGGTCCGGCCGCCGGAAGCAGCCGGACCAACGCGATGATCGACGAGGTCCGGCAGGCGGCGTACGAGCAGATCCTCACGCACCTCGGCATCGAGCGGCCGCCCGCGCGGCTCGCGCTCGTCGTGCGGTCGTGGGTGTCGCTCGCCGAGTCCACCGCGCTGATCTGGCTGGACGGGCGGGAGATCCCGCGGGCCGAGCTGGAGTTGCAGCTCGTGCACGACTTCGCCGCGCTGGCCGCCGTGAGCGCCGCGTACGACGAGGAGATGGCCGGGATTCTCGTACGGGTCCTGGCCGACGAGCCCGCCGACGGCCCCTTCGGGGTGCTGGTCGGACGGCTGGCGGCGCTCGTACCGGGGCCCGCGTGATAATTCCCGCGTGATCATTGACGACGGGATGTTGTTCCGGCACGCCGAGGAGAAGGACGCCGGCACGCTGGTGAAGCTGTACGACCGGGCCGCCCGGTGGATGCGGGCCAACGCCATCGCCCAGTGGAAGCCGGGCGAGAAGGACACGGCGCACTTCCGCGCGAGGATGCGCGACGGTGAGGTGTGGCTCGCCGAGGACCCCGACGGGCGGGTCGTCGGGGCGTACGAGCTCTGGTGGTCCGACGAGGAGGCCTGGGGCGTCCAGCCGCCGGTCGCGGGCTATGTGCACCGGCTGATGGTGGAGCGGGAGGCGGCGCCCGCCGGCGCGGGACGGCGCATACTCGGCCACGCCGAGTGGCGGATCGCCCGGACCGGGCGGGAGCGGGCCCGGCTGGACTGCGTCGCCACCAACCCGCGGCTGCTCGCGTACTACCAGGGCGCGGGGTACCGGATCGTCGGCGAATATCCGTCCAAGCAGGGCAAGGACGGAAAGGTCTACGGCGTGATCCTGCTGGAGCGCCGCCTCGACGTCTGACGCACGTGGGGGAATGAGGAAGCGGCGGTGCCGGACCATGGCCGGCACCGCCGCTTCACCTCTTCCCTTCAGGTCAGGAGCGCTTGAACACCGCGACCGTGCGGGCGGGCACGGTGAACTCTCCCGTCTTCGCGTCGTACGCGGACCGCTTCACCGCCGGGTCGGGACCGCCCGCCTGGACGGGGTGCAGGGCGTAGCCGCGCCCCGCGAGGTCCGGGAGCCGCTGGGGCTGGGCGGCGGGGGTGGAGTTGAAGACCACCACCAGGTCTCCCAGGGTCATGGTGATCACGCCCGGGGTCTCGTCCCTCCCCGACAGCGGGAAGGCCAGGTTCGCCTGGACCGCCTGCGCCGTGGTGAGGGCGAAGGCGGGTTCCGTCGTACGGATCCTGAGCAGGTCGCGGTAGGCGGCCGCGGTGCCCGTGGTGTCCGCGCAGCTCGGGACCGGTCCGGTGAGGAGCGGCTTCGCGTACGGCCACTTCGCCTTGTTGTCGGCCGCCGGCGGCAGGCCTCGGCCGAAGCCGTTGCCGTTGCCGTTCCCGTCGCCGCAGTCCCAGTGGATGGCGTTGAACCAGTCGCCGCTGTCGTACGAGTTGCGGTCCAGGGACTTCGAGCGGAGCAGGTCCGTGCCGGCCTGGGACAGGGACGGCCCCTGCGAGAGGGTGCTCACCGCCATCGCCAGGACCTGCATGCGGGCCTTGTCGGCCTCCGTCGTGCCCTGCGGGAGCTTGTACGTCAGGGCGTCGTAGAGAGACTCGTTGTCGTGGGCGTCCGCGTAGGCGAGGGCGTCGCCCGGCGCCGCCGCGTACCCGGCCGGGGCGCCGTTGTAGTCCAGCTCGGAGCCCTTGATCCGGCGGCCGGCGGTGTCCGTGAACACGTACGAGGCGAGATTGCCGGACAGGCCGACCTTGATGAGGTCCTGGGAGTGCAGCAGACGGGCCCGCTGCTGCTCCGGGGTGCCGTTGGCGGGCGAGGAGTTCGGGGCCGTGAACAGGCCGGAGGCGAAGCCCTGCACGCGCGGGTCCTCGTCGAAGGGGCCGCCGCCGCGGACCGCGTCGCGGGCCCGGTCGGAGAAGGTGGCGATGCCGGTGCCGGCCATGTTCTTCTGCGTGGCCTGGACGAAGCGGGCGTCGTCGGCGACCTCGCCGAAGTTCCAGCCCTCCCCGTAGAGGACGATCTTCTTGCCGTCCACCCCGTCCTTCTCGACGGTCAGGGCGTCCAGGGCGGAGCGCACGGCCAGGATGTTGGCCTTCGGGTGGTGCCCCATGAGGTCGAAGCGGAAGCCGTCGACCTTGTACTCCTTGGCCCAGGTGACGATCGAGTCCACGACGAGACGGCCCATCATGGCGTTCTCGGGCGCGGTGTTGGAGCAGCACGTGGAGGTGGCCACGCTGCCGTCGGCGAGCAGGCGCTGGTAGTAGCCGGGCACGATCCGGTCCAGGACGGACTTGTCCGACTGGCCGGACGCCACCGTGTGGTTGTAGACCACGTCCATGACGGTGCGCAGTCCGGCGCCGTTCAGCGACTGGACCATCTCGCGGAACTCGACGGTGCGGGCGGTGCCGTTCGGGTCGCTCGCGTACGAGCCCTCGGGCACGGTGTAGTGCAGCGGGTCGTAGCCCCAGTTGTACGCGTCCTTCGCCGCGGCCGCGGCCACGCACGCCTGCTGTTCCTCGGAGTCGGGCGCGTAGACCTTGAGGTCGCAGGCGGGCTCGGTGCGGTCCGCCGCCTTCTCCGGGATGGTGCCGATGTCGAAGGCCGGCAGGAGGTGGACGTACGAGGTGCCGGAGGCGGCCAGCGCGCGCAGGTGCTCCATGCCGGCCGAGTCCGCGTCGGTGAAGGCCCGGTACTGGCCGGGGTGCTTGCTCGTGCGGTCCGCGACCGAGAAGTCGCGGATGTGCAGCTCCTGGATCTGCGCCGAGGTGAAGGGCACGGCGGCGGGCTTGCGCAGGTCGCGCCAGCCGGGCGGGGCGAGCTTGGGGTCGGCCAGGTCGACGGCCAGGCTGTGCGTGGAATCCGTGGTCAGCGCCGTGGAGTACGGGTCGGTGACCAGGTTGCGGACGATCCGCCCGGCGCTCGGGGCCCAGACGGTGACGGCGTAGCGGTAGGGCTTGCCGGTCCAGCCGCGTTCACCGCGCACCGACCAGACGCCGGTGGTGTCGTCGCGGCGCATGGCGACGGTGCGGCCGTCGAGTTCGAGGGAGACCTGCTGGGCGGTGGGGGCCCAGACGGAGAGGGTGGGGCGGCCGTCCTTGAAGACGGGGCCCAGTGCCGCGTCGTTCGCGTACAGGTCGTCCAGTACGCCGGCCAGCTGGACGCCGGTGGCGGCCAGGACGGCGCCGTTCGCGGCCCGGGCGCTCGCGACGAGCTGGCCGCGCGGGGCCTCGCGGACGCGGTCGCGGTCGCGGGGGTCGATGGTGTAGGCGGTGTACGAGGCCAGGTGCGGGAACTTGCTCTTCTGGGCCTCGGTGAGCTCGGACTTGGCCAGGCGCAGCCACCGCGCCGTGTCCGCGCCGGTCAGGGTGCCGTTCTCGGCCTTGACGGTGCCCTCGCGGGAGGCGAGGAGCTGGACCGAGGCCGCTGCCGCCGGGGCGTTCCAGGCGAGGGTGTCGCGGTCGATCCAGACAGCCTGGGCCTTGGTGAGGTCCAGGGCGGCGGAGGAGCCGGCGGGCTGCGGGAGGAGGTAGGAGGCCCGGCCGCCCAGCATCCAGACCTCGTGGCCGGTGGCCTTGAGGTCGAGGGACTGGTCGGAGGGGAGGTCCTTCTCGTCGCCCTTGTGGAGGATGTAGCTGAGGCTGGTCGCGCCGGCGGCGAGCGGGACCTCGTAGACCGCGCCGTAGGCGTCGGTGCGGGCGGGAGCCAGCGGCTTGGACCAGTCGGTGGGGGTCGCGGCGCCGGTCCAGACGTGCAGGCCCCAGCCGTCGTAGGCGCCGTCGGCGCGCTGGTAGTGCAGGACGGCCTTGGCCTGGTCCTGCGGCGGGTAGGCGGGGCGGTCGGTGCGGGCGGGTTCCTTGCCCTGCTCCAGCCAGATCTCGCCGGTCCTGGTCACGTCGATGGCGCGGTCGGCGGCGACGTCCTTGGTGCCGTCCTTGTCGATGACGAGGTAGCCGACCGAGGAGGCGCCGGGCTTGAGCTTGACGTAGGCGAACGCGCCATAGGCGTCGCGGCCGGTGAAGTCGTGTCCGGCCGGCCAGGGGGTCGCCTCGCCCTCGGCGATGTCGCCCCAGGCGTACAGCCGCCAGTTCGTGTAGTCGCCGTCGGGGCGGTTGTAGTGGACGACGGCGTAGTCGCGCTGGGTGGCGGTGGGAGTCTCGGGCGCCGGGGCCTGTCCGGCGGCGGACGCGGCGAGGGCGCTCGCGGTGCGGCCGGCGGCGTCGATGACGACGGCCTTGTAGCGCAGGGGCGTGCCGGCCGGGGCGGTGATGTGCTGGGTGACCTTGTACGGGGCGTGGTCGGCCGAACCGAGCACCTGCCACTTCTCGTCGCCGGTCTGGGCGGCGAAGACGACGCGGTTCAGGCCGCCTCCCGTGACCTCGGCGGTGAGCTCGACGGTGCCGGTGGCTCCGGGGGCCGGGGCCTTGAGGGTCAGAGCGGGGTTGGCGGTGGGCGCGGCGAGCGGGGTGACGCCCTGGAGGACCACCGAGCCGAGGGCGGGGACGACGACGGTGAGCTTGCCGGCCGCCGAGGCGCGGATCAGTGCGGTGCCGCCGTACAGGGTGCGGTACTGGGCGCCGGCCGGGGCGTCGATCTCCACGGCCTTGGACTCGCTGCCGTTGTTGGCGGCGACCAGGTATTCGGTGCGCCCGCCAATGTCACCGCGGGTGTCGGTACGGGCGAAGGCGTAGACGGAGGCGTCGGCCAGGCGCTCGCTCTGGACGCCGTCACGCAGGGCCGGGTGGGCCTTGGTCAGCTTCGAGAGAGCACTGATCTGCTTGTAGAGCGGGTGCTCCGGATCGTAAGCGTCGCTCGCGTGGGTGCGGTCGGTGCCGAGCTGGTCGTCGTCCAGGTAGTCGGCGACCCGGGAGGCGAACAGCGGCTGGCGCGCGTCCTTGTCGCCGCCGGCGCCGGTGAAGCCCTGCTCGTCGCCCGAGTAGATCACCGGGTTGCCCCGGGAGAGGAACATCAGCTCGTTGGCCAGCCGGTACCGGTCGAGCAGTTCGCGCTCCCCCGCCCCCGGCCGGTCCTGCTTCAGGAAGGTCCCGAAGCGGCCCATGTCGTGGTTGCCGAGGAAGGTGACCTGCTCGTACGCGTTCGCCTTGTCGGTGGTGTAGCGGTAGTCGTCACCGAGGACGGAGCCGAGGCGGCCGGCCGCCGCGCCCTGGGAGGCGTACGAGCGGATCGCGTCCTGGAGCGGGAAGTCGAGGGTGGCGTCGAGTCGCCCCCGCGTCACGTACGGGGAGGTGACGGCGGTGTCGGCGGAGTAGACCTCGCCGAACATGAAGAAGTCCTCGCGCCCGCGCTGGGCGGCGTACTTGTCGAGGGCGGTGGCCCACTGGGTCCAAAACCCGGTGTTGACGTGCTTGACCGTGTCGATGCGGAAGCCGTCGATGCGGAAGTCCTTGACCCACTTCTCGTAGATCTTCTCCATCCCGCTCACGACCTCGGGGCGCTCGGTCCACAGGTCGTCGAGACCGAAGAAGTCGCCCTGCTCGGAGGATTCCCCGGCGAAGGTGGAATCGCCCCGGTTGTGGTACATCGTCGGGTCGTTCAGCCAGGAGGGGACCTTGGCGTTCTGCTTGCCGGCGGGGACGAAGGGCGTGAGCGGGAACGATTCGGCGTCGGTCTTCGGGAACTTCCGCCGCGCGTCGGCATGGTCGGCGTCGTCGAAGGGCACGCCGTCCTTGGTCAGGTACGGGAAGGCCCCCTTGGAGAGGTACGAGGAGGAGGCCTCCCGGTGGTCGATGACATCGGCCGTGTGGTTGGTGATGACGTCGAAGAAGACCTTCATCCCCTTCCCGTGCGCCTTGTCGATCAGCCGCTCCAGGTCGGCGTTGGTGCCGAAGTGGGGATCGACCTGGGTGAAGTCGGTGATCCAGTAACCGTGGTAGCCGGCCGAGACGTCGTCGCCCTTGCCCTGCACCGGCTGGTTCTTGAAGATCGGCGCCAGCCAGATGGCCGTGGTGCCGAGGCCCTGGATGTAGTCGAGCCGGTCGGTCAGGCCCTTGAGGTCGCCGCCCTGGTAGAAGCCCTTGTCCGTCGGGTCCAGGCCCGTCTCCAGCCGGGTGCCGGTCAGGCCGCCCCGGTCGTTGCGCGGGTCGCCGTTCGCGAACCGGTCCGGGAGGACGAAGTAGAACTGCTCCCGGGTCAGATCGTGCCGCGCCGGCTCGGCGGCCAGTTTCGCGTCCGAGGGCGGGGCCGGAGGCCGGGCGGCGGCCGCGGCGGGGAGGGCGGGCAGGAGCGTCACGGCCAGGGTGGCGGCGAGCACTCCTGCGGCGGGGCGTATCAAGGCGGTTCTCCTTGGTTACGTGCAGCGTGGATGAGGGCCGCCCGGCGGTGGCGGGGATTCTTGATGTGCCGGGCGGCCCTGGTCGGTGGGCGGTCAGCTCGCGGGTCAGCCGGCGGGTCAGCCGCGCCAGGTGTCGGCCAGCGTGACCTTGCCGTCGGCGGGGACGGTTGCGGTGCGGTTGGCTCCGCTCTCCCAAGTGACGTTCCCGGCCGCGTCCTTGCGGAGGTACTTGTACGCGAAGGCCGTACCGGCCGGGAGCGTGACGTCGAGCTTCCAGACGGGATAGGAGGCCGGGTCGAGCTTGAGGGCGCCGGCGGGGCTCCAGTTGCCGAGGGCGGACTGGTCGCCGGTGACGTAGATGTTCTCGCCGAGGGTGGTGGTGGCGTTGACGGCGAAGGAGGCACCGGAGGTGACCGGTACGCCGGAGCCGGTGCAGGTGCGGGCGCCCACGTGCAGCGCGACGGCGGTCCCGGCGCCGAGCGTGGCGGTGAACTGGCCGGAGGAGCCGACGGTGACCGTGCGGCCGCTCTGCACGTCGCAGTAGTCCCCGGCCGGCAGGGAGGTCTGGAAGGTCCGGGTCAGGGCCGAGCCCTCGTGGTTGACGGCCAGGTACGCCTTGGCGCCGCGCCCGAAGGCGATCTGGTCGCCGCCGTTGTCCCACCAGTTGGTGACGCCCTCGCCACGGGCCGCGTTGCGGAAGCCGACCATGGAGGAGATCTCCCGCCAGGCGTGCTGGCACTTCCAGCCGTCGGCGTAACAGGCGCTCACCGAGCCGCCGTTCGGCGGGCCCGCGTCCTTGTCGGTCCACTCGTAGCCGGAGTGCACGTCCGGTGAGCCGTAGGGCCAGGCCAGCATGAACACGCTGGCGAGGGTGTAGGCGGAGCCGTCCTTGTAGGAGAGGGTGTCGCCGCCGCGCTCGGTGTCGTGGTTGTCGACGAAGACGGCCGACTGCCCGCTCGCCATGTGCCCCCACGCCTCGCCGAAGTTCTTCAGGTAGGCGAGGTTCTCGTTCTGGAAGACGCGCTTGAGATCGCGCGCGTACCGGAACTCCTGGACATCCCCGTTGCCGAGGTACTCGCTGGGCGAGACGGCCTCGCCCGCCCCGTAAATGGCCTCCTGCTTCCAGTAGACGCCGGGATTGCTCAGCCGGGACTTGATGTTGGCGAGGTCGGCGGCGGGCATGTGCTTGGCGGCGTCGATCCGGAAGCCGTCGACGCCCAGCGACAGCAGGTCGTTCAGATACCCGGCGATCCGCCCCCGCACGTAGTCCTCACCGGTGTCCAGATCGGCGAGCTGCACGAGCTCGCAGTTCTGCACGTTGGACTTGTCCTGGTAATTGGAGATGGTCGCCCGGCAGTCGTCCATGTCGGCACCGGAATAGATCCCCGGATACCCGTACTTCGTGTACGAACTCCCACCCGTCCCGGTGCCGTCCGCGGCGGCCATGTGGTTGATGACGGAGTCGGCGACGACCTTCACCCCGGCGGCGTGACACGTGTCGACCATGGCCTTGAAGGCGGCCCGGTCCCCGAGCCGCCCGGCGATCTTGTAACTGACGGGCTGGTACGAGGTCCACCACTGGGGGCCCTGGATGTGCTCCTGGGGAGGTGAAACCTGAACGTAGCCGTATCCGGCGGGCCCGAGGGTGTCGGTGCAGGCGGCGGCGACGGAGTCGAAGCGCCACTCGAACAGCACGGCGGTGACGTCCTTGTCGCCGGGGGGCGCGGCCTGGGCCTGCGGCGCGAGGGTCGCGACGGCGAGCGCCACGCCGGCGGCGGCGGCGGCCAGCAAGGGTCTGCGGGTGGGGGGCATGCGGGGCCTCCTGGCGGAGAGGTGGGGATTGCAGGCGACCGTATGGGCCACCCCCCGCATGTTGCAAGACCTTGCGCAAGAGATTGCAGATTTGTTTCGTAGGAGTGCTGCGACGTTTCTCCGGTGAAGGTGTCCGGCCGACCCGGTGAGTCCGGAGCGGAGTCTCCGCTGTCGTCGCACGCAAGCGACCTATGAGACGGGCTCCCTGCGCCGGCATTACCCGGATCAGGTAGTGGGGGTCGCCATCCAGTCTCCCGACCTTCCGGCCTCTCAGCCCGACCGTCGACGTCGGCCCCGGCGGTCTCAAACACACTCCGCCAAAGTCGGCTACTCCGGTTGAACTCCCTCGCTCATCCCATAGGCCTTTATCTAGGATAGCGCTCCAGGGACCGGAAAAAAGGGGTCATATCATGATTTTTTAACCGCCGCTGCCGGGCGTTGCGCCGCTTGGCCAGCGTCGTCCCGTTGGCCCCGACCCGACCGCGCCGGGGCGGCGCCGGAGCCCCGTGACAGGGCCCCGGCGCCGGGCGGGGTCTCGGGGGAGCCCCGAGTTCAAAGGGAGCGGGTCGGTGGGGCCGAGGTCGAGCCGCGGACCACCAGTTCCGGCTGGAAGACGTACTCCGTGCGCTGGACCGGGGTGCCGCCCACCGACTCCAGGAGGGCGCCCACCGCCGCCGTCGCCATCGCACGGACCGGCTGGCGGACCGTCGTCAGCGGCGGGTCCGTGAAGGCGATCAGCGGGGAGTCGTCGAAGCCGACCACCGACACGTCCTCCGGCACCCGCAGCCCCCGCTCCCGCGCCGCCCGGATGACCCCGAGGGCCATCGGGTCGCTGCCGCACACGATGCCCGTGCAGCCCCGCTCCAGCAGGGCGACGCCCGCCGCGTGGCCGCCCTCGACCGTGAACAGGGTGCGCTGGATCAGGCCCTCGGCCTCCGCCCCCGGTACCGCCGCCAGGAACCCCTGCTCCTTGCGGGCCGACGGGACGTAGCGCGTCGGCCCGATGGCCAGGCCGATCCGCCGGTGCCCCAGGTCGGCGAGGTGCCGTACGGCCATGTCCGCCGCCGCCCGGTCGTCCGGGGAGATGAACGGGGCGTTGACCCGCTCGTTGAAGCCGTTGATCAGCACGAAGGGAATCCCCCGCCCCGCCAGCCGCTGATAGCGCGACGGGTCCGCCGCCGAGTCCGCGTGGAGGCCGGACAGGAACATGATCCCCGTGACCCCCCGCTCCACCAGCTGCTCCACCAGCTCGTCCTCGGTGGCCCCGCCCGGCGTCTGCGTGCACAGCACCGGCGTGTACCCGTGGCCCGCCAGCGCCTGCTCGATGACCTGCGCGAACGCCGGGAATATGGGGTTGGTCAGCTCCGGGATCAGCAGACCCACCAGGCCGTTGCTGCGGCGGCGCAGGCGCACCGGCCGCTCGTAGCCCAGCAGGTCGAGCGCGGCCAGCACCTTGCGCCGGGTGCCGGCCGCCACGCCCGATTTGCCGTTGAGCACCCGGCTGACGGTCGCCTCGCTGACCTCGGCCTGCGCGGCGATGTCCGTCAGCCGCAGCGGGGACGTCACCCCTGCCACCACACCGCGCTGTCGGCCGGGAGCACCGACGGGTCGGCGAGTTCCGTGCTGGCCAGGAGGACCGTGCCCGGCGCGGCCATCGGGGCCGGCGATCCCGTCGTGTTCACCGTGCAGACGAACTCTCCGCGACGGAAGGCCAGCACGCCGGCGGGCGCCTCCAGCCATTGCACCGAGTCCCCCGCGCCCAGCTCCGCCCGCTCCCGGCGGATCCGCAGCGCGGCCCGGTACAGCTCCAGCGTGGAGGCCGGGTCACCCGTCTGGGCCTCGACGCTCAGCCCCGCCCACTCGGCCGGCTGGGGCAGCCAGCTGCCGCCGTCGCCGAACCCGTACGGGGCCTCGGAACCGGACCAGGGCAGCGGCACGCGGCAGCCGTCGCGCAGTCCGTCCTGGCCGTTCTCCTTGAAGAAGGAGGGGTCCTGGCGCACCTCGTCGGGGAGGTCGGTGACCTCGGGCAGGCCGAGTTCCTCGCCCTGGTAGACGTACGCCGAACCGGGCAGCGCCAGCATCAGCAGCGCGGCCGCCCGCGCCCGGGCCAGGCCCTGCTCGCCGCCGCCGTAGCGCGTGACGTGCCGTACGACGTCGTGGTTGGACAGCACCCACGTCGTCGGGGCGCCCACGGGGCGCATCGCGTCCAGGGATTCGTCGATCGCCGCGCGCAGCGCCTCGGCGTCCCAGCCGGTGCCCAGGTAGTGGAAGTTGAACGCCTGGTGCAGCTCGTCGGGGCGCAGGTAGAGCGCGGTGCGGTCGGCGCTCGGCGTCCAGGCCTCGGCGACGCCGATGCGGTCGCCGGCGTACTCGTCCAGCACCTTGCGCCAGGAGCGGTAGATCTCGTGGACGCCGTCCTGGTCGAAGAAGGGCAGTACCTGGTTGCCGAGCAGCTTGAGCTGTTCGTCGCGGCCGAGGTCGGGCAGGCCGGGGGCCTTGACCAGGCCGTGGGCCACGTCGATGCGGAAGCCGTCGGTGCCGAGGTCGAGCCAGAAGCGCAGGATGGAGCGGAACTCGTCCTGGACGGCGGGGTGTTCCCAGTTGAAGTCGGGCTGCTCGGGGGCGAACAGGTGCAGATACCACTCGCCGTCCTCGACGCGCGTCCAGGCGGGGCCGCCGAATATGGACTCCCAGTCGTTGGGCGGGAGTTCGCCGTCGTCGCCGCGTCCCGGGCGGAAGTGGAAGCGCTCGCGCAGCGGGGTGCCGGGGCCTTCCCGCAGGGCCTGCTTGAACCATTCGTGCTGGTCGGAGCAGTGATTGGGGACGAGGTCCACGATGATCCGCAGGCCCAGGGCGTGGGCTTCGCGGATCACGGCGTCGGCGTCGTGCAGGGTGCCGAACATCGGGTCGATGGCCCGGTAGTCGGCGACGTCGTAGCCCGCGTCGGCCTGCGGGGAGGCGTAGAACGGGCTGAGCCAGACGGCGTCGACGCCCAGTTCCTTGAAGTAGGGCAGTCGGCGCCGGATGCCTTCGAGGTCCCCCATGCCGTCCCCGTTGCTGTCGGCGAAGCTGCGCGGATAGACCTGGTAAATCACCGCTTCTCTCCACCAACCGGGCTGCGTCGCGGTCGGGGTGGGGAGTACGTCGGCGAGGTGCTGGGTCATGTCGTCCTTGGAAGGGTCGGGCCGGGGGTGAGAGGGGGCAGGCGAGGGGGGTCAGCCCTTGGTCGCGCCTGCCGTCATCCCGGCGACGAGGTGACGCTGGGCGAAGAGGAAGAAGAAGGCCGCGGGGATGGCGATGAGGACCGAGGCGGCCGTCATCGGACCCCAGTTGGCGGTGTACTGGGTCACGAAGGTCTGGAGGCCCCCGGCCAGGGTCAGGTTCTCGTCACCGACCATGAAGGCGGAGGCGTACGCGACTTCGCCCCAGGCGGTGATGAAGGAGTAGAAGCCGGTGACCGCGAGGCCGGGCTTGGCCAGGGGCAGGATGAGGCGCCAGAAGGTGCCGAAGGGGTTGAGCCCGTCGACCCGGCCGGATTCGTCGATCTCCACCGGGATGGTGTCGAAGAAGCCCTTCATCATCCAGGCGCAGAACGGCACGGCGATGGTGAGGTAGGTGACGATCAGGCCGAGCGGCTGGTTGAGCAGCCCCATCTGTCCCATGAGGTTGTAGAGCGGGACGATGAGGATGGCCATGGGGAACATCTGCGTGATGAGCAGGGTCCACATCAGCGGCTTCATGCCGGGGAACTTGAACCGGCTGACGGCGTATCCGGTGGTGGCGGCGATGAACACACCGAGGACGGTGGTGATGCCGGCGACCAGTACGGAGTTGGCGAACCAGGTGAAGAAGGAGGTCTCCTCGACCAGGAAGCGGTAGTTGTCGAGGGTCGGTTCCTTCACGAAGTCCGTGGTGATGGCGTGCTTCGCGGGCTTGAGCGAGGTCAGTACGACCCACAGCACCGGGAAGACGGCGATCACGGAGGCCGCGACGAGGGTGGTGTGCAGGCCGACGGAGGCGAGCGGGGAGCGGCGCCCCCGCGCGGGCGTGCGGGTGGACGTGCCGGCGGGCGTACGAGTGGTCACGGTCACCACACCTCTCCCTGCTTGCGCAGCGAGCGCCGGTAGACCAGCGCGAAGATCATGAGCAGGGCGAGGATCAGCACACCCCAGGTCGCGGAGCCGGCGAAGTCGCGCGGGCTCGACACGAAGGCCTCCTTGAAGGCCTGGGTCACCAGGATCTCGGTGGCGTCGCCCGGACCGCCCCGGGTGAGCAGGAAGATCACCGGGAACATGTTGAAGGTCCAGATGGTGGAGAGCAGGATCACCGTCATGCTCACCGAGCGGAGTCCCGGCAGGGTGATGTGCCGGAACCGCTGCCAGGCAGAGGCCCCGTCCATCTCGGCGGCCTCGTAGAGCTCGCCGGGGATCGACTGCAGTCCGCCGAGCAGGGCGACCATCATGAAGGGGACGCCGAGCCAGACGTTGACGCTGATGACGGCGACCTTGGCCCAGGTCGGGTCGTCGAGCCACGGGACGGCGGAGATGCCGCCGCCGTCGAGGAGCTTGTTGAGGATGCCGTTGTCGCGGTTGAAGAGGAACCGCCAGGCGAAGACGGAGACGAAGCCGGGGACGGCCCAGGGCAGGATGAGCGCCATCCGGTAGGCGGCGCGGCCGCGGAACTCCCGGTTGAGCATGTTGGCCAGGACCAGGCCGAGCGTGAAGGTGATCGACACGCACAGCACGGTCCAGGTGACGGTCCACACCAGCCGTTGCAGGAACACCGGGTCGGCGAGGACGGCGGTGTAGTTGTCGAGCCCGACGAACTCGTACGTCGCCTCGATGTGGTTGGCGCCGATGGTCCGGCCGACGTTGCGCTCGTTGGCGTCGGTCAGCGACAGGTAGACGCCGCGGACGAGCGGCCAGCCGATGATCACGCCGAGGACGAGCACCACCGGAGCGACCATGGCCCAGGCGTACCAGTGGGTGGCGAGGGCGCGCCTCAGTCCACCGCTCCCGCCGCGGCGAGTGCCGTCGCTGTCAGTCCTGCGGCTCCGGCCGCGGGCGGCGACGTCGCTCTGCTCGACGTCGTCGCCCGCGGCCGTTGCCACCGACTGGCTGGTGTGAGCAGCCATCTTTTTGTCTACTTCCAACCCTTGAGGATCTTGCGGAACTCGGCGCCGGCCGACTTGGCCGCTTCCTCCGGGGTCGAGGCCCCGGTGATCGCCTTGGTGTATTCGATCTTCAGCGGCTCGAAGAGGGAGCCGTTCTCCGGGATCCAGGCGCGTTCGACGGCCTTGTCCACGGCGGGCTTGAAGAACTGCACCATCTCGCTGGCCTTGACGTCGGGCTGCTCGTAGGCGGCGGTCCGGGTCGGGAGCAGGCTGAGCTCCTTGGCGGACTGCACCTGGACGTCCTGCGAGGTCATGTACTCGACGAAGGCGTGCGCGGCGGCGCGGTTCTTGGAACCGGCGTAGACGCCGAGGTCGTGGCCGCCCTGCGGGGCGCCGGCCTTGACGGAGCCGGCCGGGACGGCGGCGACGCCGAGGTTGGCCTTGTCCTTGAACTGGTCTCCGGCGTAGGTGTCGGCGACGGCCCAGGGGCCGTTGATCATCATGGCGACCTCGCCGCCCTTGAAGGCGTTCTGCATGTTGGTGTAGCCGTCGGTGGCGTTCGTGACGGCGGCACCTGAGGTGACCAGGTCGCGGGCGGCCTTGAAGGCCTTGACGCCGGCCGGACCGTCGACGGTGACCGTCTTGGTCTTGGCGTCGACCAGGTCGCCGCCCTCGCCGTAGATCAGCGGGAGGAACCAGTAGGCCTCGTCGCCGCGCAGGTACAGGCCGGTCTTGCCGGTCTTCTCCTTGATGGTCGCCGAGACGGTCTTCAGCTCCTCCAGCGTGGTGGGGGGCTGGACGCCGGCGTCCGCGAGCATCTTCTTGTTGTAGAAGAGGCCGAGGGAGTCGATGACCTGCGGGACCGCGTAGGTCTTGCCCTCGAACTTGCCGCTGGCCGCGGCCTGCGGGAGGAACTCGGCGTCTACCTTCTTAGCCGTGTCCGCCGGGACCTGGTCGAGGTAGCCGAGCGAGGCGAAGTCGGCGACCCAGCCGACGTCGGCGCGGATCACGTCAGGGGCGTCGGAGCCGCTGGTGAAGGCGTTCTTGGCCTTGTTCTGGGCCTCGCCGTACGGAATGTTGACGTACTTGACGGTGACCTTGGGGTGCTTCGCGGTGAACGCCTCGGCGATCTTCTGGAAGCTGGCCTTCTCGGCGTCGTTCGAGGTGTCCCACCACGTGACGGTGCCGGAAAGCTCGCCACCGGCCTTGGTCTCGCCGCTGTCCCCGCCGTCCCCGCCGCCGCAAGCCGTCGCCGCGAGTGCCAAGGCCGCGACCAGCGCGGTGGCCGCTATGCCACGCCGCATATGAACTCCTTCGATGATCCCGGCCGCGCCCTCGCGGTCCCGAGTTGCCAGGAACGTAACAAGCCTGAAAGCCGACCGAAAGAGCTTGCGAGAATTTTCTGCAAGCTCTGCTGATCGTTACATCCGCGTGTCCGTACGGTTGCCGCAGCTTGCTGTTAGTTCGAATGACCTTCGACCCGTCAGGCCCGCAACCAGGGGACACGTGCACGCGTTGACCCCGATATGACCCATGAGCTGACCGCTCCGCGGCTTGCAAGCGCTTCCAGCAACGCGTCCGCGAGCAGTGCCTCAAGCAGTGCCTCTAGCAGTGCCTGGTGGCGCGATGCCGTCATCTACCAGGTGTACGTCCGCTCCTTCGCCGACAGCGACGGCGACGGCGTCGGCGACCTGCGCGGGGTGCGCACCCGCCTCCCGCACCTGGCCCGGCTCGGGGTGGACGCCGTCTGGCTGACCCCCTTCTACGTCTCCCCGCAGGCCGACGCGGGCTACGACGTCGCCGACTACCGGGCCGTCGATCCGCTCTTCGGGGACCTCGCCGACGCCGACGACCTCGTGCGGGCCGCGCACGCGCTGGGGCTGCGGGTGATCGTCGACGTGGTGCCGAACCACACCTCCGAGGAGCACGCCTGGTTCCGCGCCGCGCTCGCCGGGGAGCCCGGCGCCCGGGAGCGCTACTGGTTCCGCCCCGGGCGGGGCGCGGACGGGGCCGAGCCGCCCAACGACTGGGAGTCGGTCTTCGGCGGTCCCGCCTGGACCCGGGTGCCCGACGGCGACTGGTACCTGCACCTGTTCGCCCCCGAGCAGCCCGACCTGAACTGGGACCACCCCGAGGTCGCCGAGGAATTCGCCTCCGTCCTGCGCTTCTGGCTCGACCTCGGCGTGGACGGCTTCCGCGTCGACGTGGCCCACGGCCTGGTCAAGGCCCCCGGCCTGCCCGACATCGGCCGCGGCGCGCAGGCCACCCTGATCGGCACCGAGCCGCTCCCCTTCTTCGACCAGGACGGGGTCCACGAGATCCACCGCTCCTGGCGCCGGCTCCTCGACTCCTACGAGGGCCCGCGGATCGGGGTCGCCGAGGCCTGGGCCCCGACCTCCGAGCGGCTCGCCCTGTACGTGCGCCCCGACGAGCTGCACCAGGCCTTCAACTTCCGCTTCCTGAACTGCCCGTGGGATCCGGCCTCGATGCGCACCGTCATCGACGAGTCCCTCGCCGCCACCGCCTCGGTCGGTGCCCCGACGACGTGGGTGCTGTCCAACCACGACGTCGTACGGCACGTCACTCGCTACGGCGGGGGCGAGCAGGGCCTGGCCCGGGCGCGGGCGGCCGCGCTGCTGATGCTGGCGCTGCCCGGTTCGGCGTACGTCTACCAGGGCGAGGAACTCGGCCTGCCCGAGGTCACCGACCTCCCCGACGAGGCCCGCCAGGACCCGGCCTTCCGCCGCGGGCACCGACAGCGGGACCCGCGCGCCGGGGCGGCGGCCGCCGGGGCTGCAGGCGCCGGTGCGGCGGCGGCCGTGGCTACGGCGGCCGGGGCTGCGGGCGCCGGGGCTACGGCCGGGTCCGCGACCGGGTTCGCCGCCGGGCGTGCGACGGGGTTCGCAGCCGGGCCCGCGGCCGGGTCTGTGGCCGGGCGTACGACCGGCTCTGCGGCCGGGCCCACCGCCGGGTCGGCGGCCGGGCGTACGACCGGGTCTGCCGCCGGGCCCGCGCGGGAGGAGGCGGCCGGGCGGGAGGCGGCCGGGCAGGACGGGCTGCGCGACGGGTGCAGGGTGCCGCTCCCCTGGTCCGGCGCGGAGCCGCCGTACGACTTCGGGCCGGCCGGGAGCTGGCTGCCGCAGCCCGCCGGCTGGGGCGCCCTCAGCGTCGCCGCGCAGACCGGCGACCCGCACTCCACGCTGGAGCTGTACCGCGCCGCCCTGGAGCTGCGCCGCGCACTGCCGGGCCTGGGCGCTCCCGAGGCGGGACAGTCGGGGTCCGCCGACAGCTCGGGGCCCGGCGACGGCTCGGGGCCCGCCGACAGCCGGGGGCCCTGCGACCGCCGGGGCGGCTCCGCGGCCGGGATCCCATACTCCTGCGGGATGCGGTGGCTGCCCGCGCCCGAGGGCGTGCTCCTCTTCTCCCGTCCCGGTTTCGTCTGCACCCTCAACACCCGGGCCACGGCGGTCGAGCTCCCCGCCCCCGGTCGCCCGGTGCTCTCCAGTTCTCCGGTCGAAACCGATGGCCGTACCGTCCTGCTTCCCCCCGATTCCTGCACGTGGTGGGCTTTATGAGTCGGCTACCGGTACAGTCCCATCCCGTGACCGCACGGCTTGCCGACATCGCAGCCCAGGCGGGGGTCAGCGAAGCCACAGTCAGCCGCGTGCTCAACGGCAAGCCCGGTGTGGCCGCAGGCACCCGCGAATCCGTGCTGGCCGCCCTCGACGTACTCGGCTACGAGCGCCCCGTGAAACTGCGCCAGCGCAGCGCGGGCCTCGTCGGCCTGATAACCCCCGAGCTGGACAACCCCATCTTCCCGGCGCTCGCCCAGGTCATCGGCCAGGCGCTGACTCGCCAGGGGTACACCCCGGTTCTCGCCACGCAGACCCCCGGCGGGTCCACCGAGGACGAGCTGACGGAGATGCTGGTGGACCGCGGGGTCTCCGGAATCATCTTCGTGTCCGGGCTGCACGCCGATACGACGGCCGATATGGGCCGTTATGACCAGCTTCGCGGGCAAGGCGTCCCGTTCGTCCTCATCAACGGCTTCTCCGACAAGGTGCAGGCCCCCTTCGTCTCCCCCGACGACCGGGCCGCGATGCAGCTCGCGGTGACCCACCTGACGGCGCTCGGGCACACCCGGATCGGACTCGCGGTCGGGCCCAAGCGGTTCGTGCCCGTCCTGCGCAAGATCGAGGGCTTCCTCCTCGGGATGAAGGAGCGGCTCGGGCTCGACGAGGCCGAGGTCGAGGCAGAGGAACTCGTACAGCATTCCCTGTACTCGCTGGAGGGCGGGCAGGCCGCCGCGACCGCGCTCATCGGGCGCGGCTGCACGGCCATCGTCTGCGCCAGCGACATGATGGCGCTCGGCGCGATCCGGGCGGCCCGGCAGCAGGGGCTGCGGGTGCCGCAGGACGTGTCGGTCGTCGGCTTCGACGACTCCCCTCTCATAGCTTTCACCGATCCGCCGCTGACCACCATTCGGCAGCCCGTACTGGCCATGGGGCAGGCCGCGGTACGGACCCTGCTGGAGGAGATCGGCGGTACGCCGGCCCCGCACTGCGAGTTCGTTTTCCTGCCTGAACTGGTGGTCCGCGGATCCACCGCTTCCGGGCCCGGCCAACGGCGTACGCCGTAAGGGCAGTGGGTCGTCCGCAGGGCGGAGCGGCTGCGCCGAAGACCGTCCGGAGGGATGATCGAAGGCGAGAACGGATCTGGCAAACTCTTTTCCCATGGGTGAAGCGAGCGTGAAGACACTGGAAACTCCCCCAGCTACCGCCGGGGGCACCCCCAGGACGGACGTCTCGTCACCCCAAGTGACCGAGTGGGAGGCCCGGCCGGGTTCCGAGCGCACCCTCGTCTCGCGGCTGCGCGCCCCGCGCCGGCCGCGGATCTGGTTCGAGATCCTGCTCATCGCGGTGAGCTACTGGACGTACTCGCTCATCCGCAACGCCGTTCCGGAGCAGAAGACGTCAGCCCTGGCGAACGCGGACTGGCTGTGGAGCGTCGAGCGCACCCTCGGCATCGCGGTGGAACAGTCGGTCAACCACGCCGTCGATTCGGTGACCTGGCTGATCGTCGGCATGAACTACTACTACGCCACCCTCCACTTCGTGGTGACGATCGGCGTGCTGGTCTGGATCTACCGCCTCCATCCCGGGCGATACGCGGCCACGCGCCTCATCCTCTTCGCCACGACGGGCGTGGCCCTGGTGGGTTACTACCTGTACCCGCTCGCGCCGCCCCGGCTGATGAACGGGCAGCAGTTCATCGACACCGTGCTGAAGCACCACACCTGGGGCTCGATGGCCTCCGGGAACCTCAAACAGATGTCGAACCAGTACGCCGCCATGCCGTCCATGCACATAGGGTGGTCGCTCTGGTGCGGGCTGACGATCTTCGCCGTCGCCTCCGCGCCGTGGGCCCGGATCCTGGGCCTGCTCTACCCGACGGCGACCCTCGTCGTCATCGTGGCCACCGCCAACCACTTCTGGCTGGACGCCGTGGGCGGCATGCTCTGCCTGGCCTTCGGATACACGGTCTCACGCGCCTGGTTCGGCTCCCTCCCCCACCACCTGCCCCGCCACCCCCACCCGGCGGGCCCCCACCCGGCCGCGGCCCTGCTGAACCGCGTCCGGGTGCGCCGCTAGGGCGGGGCGCGGGGCGGTCAGAACTTGAACAGCACTCCGCGCCAGGTCCATCCCGCGTTGAGGACCGTGTTGCGCAGGGGATCCCTCACATCCCGCGTGTCGAAGCGGAACGTCTCGACCTTGCGCCGACGGCCGTCGGCCCCACGCTGGTACTCCGACTGCCGGTACACCGTGAAGCCCCCACGGCCATACTGCTGACCGGAGGACTCGTGCGACGGCTCCCACCGCTCCTCCAGGACGAGCACCTCGCGCTTCGCCGGCACCAGGCGCATGCGGGTCTTGAGCGTCAGCTTCACCTTCGGGATCTCGCACTCCGCCACCAGGTCGGCCTTCTCCTTGGGGAAGGCATCGCGCACGCTGAACGGCACGTCCTGACCGTTCAGCGCGAGCAGCGCGTCCCGGAGCTCCATGGTGGGCACGGGTGTGACACCGCTGTAGGGGTACTTGGTGCCGGTCCATTTGTCCCAGAGGCGGCCCATCGTCAGTCCTCCGCCCCGGTGTCCGGGCGCACCGTGCGCACGAAGTCCTGGAAGTCTTCCAGGACGCTGTCGTGCTGGGCCGCGGTGGCGGTCAGAGCCAGCCGGATCAACGCCCGCTTGTGCGGGTCCTCGGTGTCCAGCAGGATCAGGTAGATCTGGGACTGGACGAGGTCGAGGCGCGCGTCACCGACGACGGCCGAGAAGGTCAGCCGCTGGGCCAGGGCGGGTGCGTCGGCGGAGCCGAGCTCGCGGCGGTGGGTCACCACCACCGACTCGGCGACCGAGCGCAGGCGATCCGCCGACGCTTCGGCGAGCTCGTCCAGCGTCACGTCTTCCTTCGGGAACCCGCCGTCGATGGTGATGTTGGCGGCGAACCCGGCGTCCGGCTGCGGATGCACCGCGGCGTAGGCGACATCCTCCGGGGCGGCAGCGGGCAGCCAGCCCTCCGGCAACTGGAATTGGATCGGCACCGGCAGTGTCGTGGGCATTTCGGGCCCTCCTTCCTCGGAAATGTACATCAGTCGAACCAGCTGCCGATCTCGTCGACCACGGCGTCCTTGGCCTTGCCGAACTTGTCCGGATCGATGGTGATCTCAAGGCCCACGGCGCCACCGAAGCCGGGTGAGAGGCCTGCCTTGCCGCTGATCTTCCACGCGCCGTCTTCCTTCCTCCAGCCGAAGGAAGCCTCCGCACCGGGGCCGGCCCACCCCTCGCCGGTCAGACCGACGCCGATCCCGGCGACCTCCGCGCCCCCGCCGCCGGAGATCTTCCCTCCGGCGAACGCCTTCGCGCCGACGGTGACTTCTTCCTTGGTCGCTTTGGCGCTGACGCCGGCCTCGGCGCCGCCGAATGCCTCCACTCGCCCGTAGCCGCCGACATGCCCGTATTCGGCCCGGCCCTCTTCCAGGAACCGGATCCCGGCGGACGCCTCGGCCTTGCCGACGATGCCCTTGTCCGAGATTCCGGCGTTCGCGGTGGCCCGGGCTCCCCCGTAGATGTCCTCGATCCCGGAGAGCTTCAGCCGCCCGTATTCTTCCTCTCCCTTCGCGGTGATGTGGAAGAGGTCGGCGTAGGCCTTGGCCGAGGCCTCCTTGCCGTACTTGGGGCCACTGGCGCTCGCGCCGACACCGGGCCCGGTCACCTCCCAGGCGTCGGGCTTCGTCTTGATGTCGGCCGGTTCGTGCTTCTTGGCCTTCGCCAGGTCGCCTTCGGCGTAGTTGTTGAAGCCGGTGAGGGTTTCGTCGGCGCCCTTGCCCAGGGCGTCCCTGTTGCTGTCGATGACGGCGGCTTGGAGGGCGTCCTTGATGTGCGTGTCGGCCTCGGAGACGGCCTTGACGCGGTCGTCGATGTGCTTCTGCCACTTGGTGACCGCGGTACGGATGGTGGCCTGGCCGTCGGGGTCGTGGTGGTAGGCGCTGCGCTCGGCGGCCGTGAGCTTGGAGTAGTCGAAGGCGACGTGCCCCACCTCCGAGACCGTCATACCGGCGGCTATCGCGTCGTCGCGGGCGCTCTCCAACTTCTTCTTGAGGTCCGTGAGCTGCTCGTGCGCGCCGCGCAGCAGGCTCGCGACCGCCTTGGCCTGGCTCTGCGCGGCCGAGTACTCGTAGCGCGTCGCCGTGAACTTCGTACGTGCGACACCCGCGCTGACACCGGACCAGGTGTCGTCGCCCATGGTGATCTTCTGAACGGTCTCGCCGTAACGGGTCTCGACCTTCTTCAGCTCACCCGCCATCGCATCCCACTTGGCGGCCGCCGACGTCAACAGGCCCAGATTCGTGGTCATGACTTTGCCGTAGGTCAGCACCACAGCCCCCTTTACAGACCGTTCAGCTTCGACTGCGACACGAACTGGTTGTGCAGCCCCGTGTCGTTCCTTGCGAAAAGACCCGAGGCCCCGCGCAGCGCGCCCTTCTCTCCCGCGAGTCGGCCCATCAGGGTCTTGACCTGCTGGTCCCAGGTGTCCGCCACCTTTTTCAGGCCGGCGGCCGTCTCCCAGCCGTCGAAGCCCTTGTGGGCGGTGTTGGTGGCGTCGTCCGCGTGCTCGGCGGCCTTCTTGGTATTGGGCTCCAACTCGGTCTCGATCGTGCCCGCCGCCGCCTTCTTCTCCGCCGGAGTCGAAGCGAAGTTCGCGGAGCCGCCCGGCGAGCCGGGAACGAACGGCCCGTACTTCGGCGCACTGACACCCGGTACGAACGGCCCTGGCGGCGGCGCGGTGACGCCCGGAGCGTACGGCCCCACCGGCGGCCCGCTGTTCAGCCGCATGTCCACCTGCTGGTCCGATTCCAGACCGTTTTCGCCTGCCATTTTTGAGCCTCCCCGTTCGCAGGGGCCCGATCATATGCAAAGTGCTAAAGCATCGGCCAAGCAAGTGTGGTGCGTTGGGGGTCCCCGGGGCGCCGGACTGCCCGGGGGGAGGGGAGCCGGCAGCCGGGGCGGCGCGGTGAGGGCCGGCGGGGCGTGGGCGGGCTGCGCGTTGTCGTTCGTCGTCGTTTTCGGAAGGCACTTGGGATGAGCGGGCTGATCGATATCGGCGAGATTTGATGCCGCTAGAACATTCGAAGGGGACCCCCTGCTGACCTCCGGGCTATGTGGCGCCGCTCCTACGGCCCTCTTCCTCACCGCGCTTCGGCGTGATAGCCGCATCGACGGATGTGCGGCGCGGCCTGACTCGGGGAGGAAACCCGGCCATATCTCACCAGGCCGGATCTAGCAGACAGCGGGCCACTGATCCGCGCATAACCTCATGGAGTTCACGAACACAGCGAATCGGAACGGCGCAATCACCCATCCCATGGCACGTCCGGCCAAGGAGAAGTCACCATGACGACGCGCGCATCCGCAGCCTCCCAGCAAGTGGAATTCCCGATCATTGAATCGTTCGCCCAGGAGCCCCTCACCAATCCGCACTGGAAGCTGCATCCCAGCGCGCAGCTGAACGGCGGCAGCCTGGAACTCACCCCCAATGCCGTCTCCCAGGCGGGGACGGTCTTCCTCGACCAGCCGTTCTCGTCGTCGCTCGGCGTCACCATCGACTTCGACTACTCCTGCGAGGGTGGCAGCGGTCGCGAATTCGGAGACGGATTCAGCGTCTACCTGATCGACGGGGAACAGACGACGGGCCCCGGCGGCAGGGGTGGAGCGCTCGGCTACTCCTACACGAAGGACGGGTCGGGCGTGATCGTCACCCCTGGGGTCACGGCCGGCTACGTGGGCATCGGTTTCGACAACTTCGGGAACTTCGCCACGCCACTCGCCGGCACGGAGGGCCCGGGCAGTCGCCCCAACACCGTCGGGGTACGCGGCTCCGGCAGTCAGCGCGAAGGATTCCGCTGGCTCACCGGCGTCCACGTGCCCGGCGGATTCCGCGGGTCATGGGAGACCGGTGCCCACGTCCAGGTGTCGATCATCGACGGCCGGCTGACCGTACGCCATGCCGACAAAGCCAACCCGAACGGCATCCTGCTGATCGACGGCTTCGACCTCACCAGTGCCCCCGGCCAGACGCGGATGCCCGAGACGTTCAAGCTGGGCTTCGCGGCGGGTACCGGCGCCGCCACCGCATCCCACCGGATCAAGAACCTCACGGTGGCCCTGCCCGTGAACATGCCGCTGGAGATGAGCGGCCCGCAGACGGCAAAGTCGGGAGACCGGATCACCTACAGCATCAGCGTCGAGAACCTGGGCCCCAACGACGCCCCGGACGCCGTGGTGGAGGGCACCATTCCGGCAGCGCTGTCCGATCTGGAGCTGACCTGCCAGGGCGAGAACGGCGCCGTCTGCGGAACCGGCTCGGTCCTGGAGGGCCTGCGCCTGCCGATCGACCTGCCCAAGGGCAGCAAGGCGATGATCAACCTGACCGGCACCATCGACCCGGAATTCGAGGGCCGCTTCACGTGCACCAGCCTGGTCAAGTCGCCGACGCGCGCCAATACGGCCGGGCAGCACTCCGATGCGGTCACCACCGAGGTCGAACTGCCCCCGGTCAGCGTCATCCCCGTGATCGTCGGGCAATGGCTCCAGTCGTGGCCCGAGGACGCGCAGGGGTGGGTCATCAGCTACGACCTCACGCTGGCCGCCAATGAGCAGCGGGTGGTGAGGTGGGAAATCTCCTTCAACGTGCCGGCGGGAACCCGCATCAACCCGCAACAGAGCCAGTGGTACGAGGTGATCAAGGACGGCACCGACGGATCCGTTGTCATCGGCACGCCGGACGACTCCCACACCATCGAACCCGGCACACCTCTCACCGTGGCCATACAGCTGCTCTACCCGTCCCAGCACGAGGCCGGTGACGGCAAGCTGCGCAACCTCCGCGCCACCGAGGTGACCCGGCCGTAGAGCCCTGCCCCATCGTCAAGCGATCTCACCCGGAGCGGGAAGGACGATCTGACCGACGACGACAGCGGCTCAGGAACCGGTGGCGCGGACCGAGCCGGTGCTTGAGCCGCCGCTGGTGTCGCCCAGGAAGCAGGTGACCTCGCGGTCACCGAAGGCCCAGCTGACGGACTGCGGGTGGTAGTAGAACACCTCCAGCGTCTGCGGGAGCTTCGCGGCGTCGCCCACGTAGTCGGTGAGCGCCGTGCCGGCGCACTTCTCCTCGGCGATCGAGACGACCTTCTCCGCACCCGGGTACGGCCCGTCCTCCACGTCGAAGACGGCGTACGCCTCCCCCTCGTGAGCCTGATCGCAGGGCACGATGCGCACCGAGAAGGCTTGGCCGCCTTCCTTCTCGTCGTACTCCGCCAGATCGTCGTCCGTGTTGAAGCAGTCCCCCTTGCGGATGTCCTTCACGTCGCTGGAGCCCGGGCTGGTGACCTGACCACTGGTGTCGCGCTTGGGCGAGGGGCCGTCGTCCAGGGCTCCGGAGAGTCCGAGGATCAGCATGAGCGCGTAGAAGGCGATGGTCGCGACGTGGATGACGATGGCCGCGATGGCAAGGCCCTTGCCCTTCTCACCGCGGTCGCGGATCTGGGAAAGGGCGACAATGCCGAGGATCAGCGGGACCATCGGCAGCCCGCAGAGGATCGACATCACGAACGCCACGATGGCCAGCGAGTTGGTCTTCTGCGACAACGGCGTCTGCTGCGGCGCATACCAGCCCTGCGGGCCGCCGTACGGCCCGGGCTGTCCCGGCTGCCCGTACGGCCCCGACTGCGGGTACGGCCCGGGGGACGACGGTGGTTGCGGTGGTATGGACATGCGCGTGGCGCTCCTTGCACAGAGGATGAGACGCAACCAACAGCCGGGCGGTCACGCCGGGGCCTGGTCCGCGCACAGCCGACGACGACGGCGACGGGCGGCAACGGTGGCCGCTCCCTGCCCGGCGTGGCCTCGGACGCCTTCGTCGGGCTGATCGCGTGTGCAGTAAATCATGAATGCGGACCACGTCTCCGAGGAGGAGGCGTGCCGCCCTGCGATCATGTGCACATGGATACGGGGGGATCTACTCATGACCGCCGCATGCCGGTCGCCTCACGGCGGCGGCGGGTCATTTCCGCTCTTCTCGCGGTGGCGGCAGTGGTGGCCGTGCTCACCGCGCTGACCGTAGTGGTCGTGGTGCTGCCGGGGCTGGTGGTCGAGCGCGATCTCGGCGGGGCCAGGATCTCGGCCGCTGAACGGCTCGGAGCTGTGAACAACGTACGCACGACGCTCGTGCAGGCGGTCGGTGGCGCTGTCGTCCTCTTCGGCGCGTATGCCACCTGGCGGCAGTTGAGGGTCAACCAGGAGGGGCTGAACGCCACCCGGGAGGGACACATCACCGACCGCTTCAGCCGGGCGGTCGACCAGCTCGGCAGTGAGAAGACGGACGTGCGGATCGGCGGCCTCTACGCACTGTGGCGGATAGCGGACCATTCGGCTCACGACCGGGAGGCGGTCATCTCGATCAAGGCCGCGTTCCTCCGCACTCACGTGCCATGGCCTCCGCAGGGGCAGGACTCCCCAGCGGCGGAAGCCTCCATCAACTCCGTGCCTCCGCTGGAGACCCGTGCCCCCGATGCCCAGGTGGCGCTCACCGGCCTCGGAGTCTTGTGCCAGGAACGCCGGCCCGACTGGCTCAACGTCAGCTACACCGACCTGCGTCGGGCCGACTGCGACGGACTGTGGCTGCACCACATCAACTTCGACGGCGCCTGCTTGGAAGCGGCGAGCATCTACCAGGTCAACCTGACCAAGGCATCGCTGATCGCGGCCAACATGCGGCACGTGGAGCTCGGGACGTCGATTCTCCACCAGAGCCGCTGCGTCGAAGCCGACCTGCGCGGCGCTCGCATGGTCAGGACCGACCTCCGCGAGGCTGACTTCACCGGGGCCGACCTGCGGGAGGCGAATCTGCGCAAGGCGCGGGGCCATGGCACCAAGTTCACCGGCGCGGATCTGAGACTGGCTGACCTCCGAGGAACCGACCTCACCGGTGCCGACCTGACACGGGCGAATCTGGAGGGCGCACTGGCAAGCGACGTCACCATCTGGCCGACAGGCTTCGACTTCCAGGCGGCCGGCGTCGTCATGGTCGAGGACCCCGGCACCGAGCCGAGCATCCTGCTGCAAGCCGCCGCGCTCGCGAGGAACGTCCCGCCCCTGCACTCGGCGTCTTGATTTACGGCTGGCTTCCCCGGACGCTTCGCGACCGGGTCCACCGGACACCCCCTAGCCGCGCTACCCAGCCCGGGGGGAGATTACGGATTCACGGTTGCCGTGGCCGTGAAACCGCAGCACTCGAAGGTCTCTACCGGCGCGCCCGAGGTCTGCGTGATGCGTACGCCGTCCAGCACCGCGTGCGTATCGACCGACGCCGCGACGACTGCGACACCGTGCACCCCGCCCCTGATCCGGTCCTTCCGGACCGTGAACGAACCGTCCTGGAGGGCGATTCCGACGTACGAGCTCCGCTGGATGTCGTTGTGGCCGATGTCGATCCCCCCGCCCGCCACGTAGATCCCGACCTGGTTGCCGACGAGTCGGTTGTGCTGCACGACGGTGCCAGGTGTGTCGGCGACGATGCCCGCGTGCTGGAATTCGTTGAAGAAGTCGGGGCCGCAGCCCGGGTCGGGCTCCCGGCACTGGTTGTCGCTGACGGTACTGCGGGTGACGCGGCCGACCCCGCCGGCGACGAACTCGATGCCGTCGGTGGACAGCTTCGGGTGTCCGGTGACGGTGGTGTTCTCGATGGTGGCGGTGGACCCCTCGTTGAGGACGACCACGCCCGCGCCCTGGTAGTCCGTGATCTTGGTGTTGTGGATGGTCGCCGAACCCGTACCGGTCGGCACGTCCCCGATGAGGATCGCGTTCGCGCTGCGGAAGCAGGGCGCGGCGGGGGTGTCGGTGATGTGGGTGACGGCGGCGTGGTCCAGGTCGAGATGCGCGCCCCCGAGCACGCGGATGCCGGAGCCGAGTGCGCCGTTGTCGCACGTGCCGGAGCCCGGCCCACTGACGGCGAGCCGGGACAGCGCGACGGACGCACCGTCGTGGATCTCGACGATCGAGGTGCCGCCGTCGTCGCCGGGAGTCAGTGTCTGCGGGGCCTGGATCGTCGTCTTCCGGTCGCCCGAGCCGGTGATCGACACGTACTTGCCGATCACCACTTGCTCGCGGTAGATACCTGGCTGGACGGTGATCCGGTCACCGGGGTCGGCGGCGTTGACCGCTGCCTGGATCGTCGGATAGTCCCTGGGCACCACGAGGTTGTGCGACCCATCGGCCGACGCCGACGCCGGCGCCAGCGGGCAGACGGCGATTGCCGTGATGACGCAGAGGCCCAGCCGGGCGGCGGTTCTGATCAGTGGGTTTGGCATTCCGATTCCGCTCTCGTGCGGTACTCACACAGTGGATCCGGGGGGGGTCCCGGGACCCGCCTGCCGGACGCCCCCGGCGGCGCTGCCAACCTATTCACGGCGGTGAGCACAAGGCGGTCCCGGATGTCCGACACGGGTTCCGTTTCCCTCTGCCGGCCCAGCGAGGGCAACCCTTGGTCCGCCCGGACAGGGGCCCAAGGCTTGTCTGATGGGCCATGGCAGACGGTGTACCAGCGGTTCTGCCGTTGGGAGTCGGACGACACGCGGGCCCGGCTGCTGGAGCATGTTCAAGTCCGCGACGACGCCGGGGAGGGCTGACCACCAAGGTGCACCTCGCTGTGGACGGCCGGGGCCTGCCGCTGTCGATCGTGCTCACGCCCGGCAATGTCAACGACGCCACCGCGTTCGCCCACGTCCTCGACGGGATCCGCGTCCAGCGTGCCGCCATGGGTCGGCCCCGCACGACACTGGAGCGCGTGCTGCGACAAGGCCTACTCCAGCAGGGCGATCCGCCACCTGCTTCGGCGCCGGGGCATCGCCGCAACGATCCCCGAGCGCCGCGACCAGGCCGCCAACCGCAGGCGTCGCGGAACCCGCGGCGGCCGACCACCGGCCTTCGACAAGGCCGTCCACCGAGACCGCAACGTGGTCGAACGATGCTTCGCGCGCCTCAAGCAGTTCCGTGCGATCGCCAGCCGGTTCGACAAACTCGCCGTCCGCTACCGAGCCGGACTCGTTCTGGCCTCCCTAGCCCGCCGCGTACCCGAGGAATCCGGCCCAGGCGGCAGGCGCCACGGCCAGGCGGTCGCCGTCGGGGAGCTTGGAGTCCCGGACGAGGACCGCTTCCGGCATCACGGCTACCTCGACGCAGTCGTTGCTGCTGCTGGCGCTGTAGCTGCTCTTGACCCAGTCCAGTGCGGAAAGGCCGCCGACCGAGGGCTTGATGCTCATGTCTCTCCCAGCACTTTCTCGATGAACGCTCTCGACTGCCGAGGGTTGAGAGCCTGCGAACGGATGATCCCATACCGGAGTTCGAGGATCTGGATCTCCTTCGCGTTCGTGATCAGGCGGCTGAGCAACTGCGCCTCGACGTACCCGACCGTCGAACCGTCCTTGAGCCTCAAGACGTCGATCTGACCGCCCATCCCCGCGTGATCCTCGCAGTCCAGCGGCATCACCTGAATCTCGACGTTGCGTAGCCGAGCGATGTCGAGCAGATGCTCCAACTGCCTGCGGAGTACGTCCCGCCCGCCGATCGTCCGCTCCAGCGTCGCCTGCTCCAGGACGAAGGTCAGCGCTGGTAGCGGCTGCCGGTGAAAGATCTCCTGTCGCGCCATCCGGGCAGCAACGTGTCGCTCCACCTCGTCCGGCGAGAAGGCCGGCCGCCGGATCTCGTACAGCGCCCACGCGTACTCCTCGGTCTGGAGCAGTCCGTGCAGGTTGTGGTTCCCGTACGCGCCGAGCTCGACCGCGTCTGACTCCAACTTGGCCAGGTCTCGGACCTTCTTGGGGTAGCGGGCCTTTTCGACATCGGCCTTCATGGCGGCGATTTTCCCGCCGCCGCCCAGGATCCGGTCCGCCTTGTCCAGGTACTCCGGGCGTGGAATTCTGGCTCCGCGCTCGATCTTGTAGATCAGGTCCGGCCCGTATTCCATCCGCTGCGCGAACTTCGCACAATCGAGTCCGGCCGACTCGCGCCACATTTTCAACTGGCGGCCGACGGCGGCGACAACCGCTCCCGATTCGTCCTCCGGATCAAGCGCCCAACTCGACTCAGTCGACTCATCGGCGCTGTCTGCGCTCACAACCACCTCCGCGGGCCCCGCTGCTGCCTCACTCCTGTTCAGGTTACGCACGGCTCTCACCATGCCGAGTCACTTGAATCCTCCCCTCCCTGAAGGGAGGGGATTCCTCACCCTCCAGGGCTGATCGGGGATTTCTAGCTCAGGCAGCCACTTGGGGCTGCGCCCCAAGTGGTCTTACGCCCTCAGCACCAGCCGGGTTGAGACCAGCCCGGACCAGCATGACGCGGGCGGAGTTCTTGTCCCTGGGGGACACGGCTCCGCACGCGGTGCAGGCATACGTTCGTTCCGAGAGAGGTAGCGCGTGCTTGGTTCTCGCTCCGCACTGCGCGCAGTCCATGGTGGTATGCGCGGGGTGTACCAGGTGCACGGCCCGTCCGTGCTTTCGGCCCATCGCGATCAGGGCCGCCTTCGTCGCGGAGATCGCCGCGTCGGCCGCCTTCCTGGCCATGGTGGACTTGGCGAGGAACTTCGGCCGGAAGTCCTCCACCGCCAGGGCGTCGTGGTCGCGCACGACCTTCTTGGCCCACTTGCGGCCGGTGTCCTGGCGCTGACGGGCGACCTTCTTGTGGATCTTCGCCGTCAGCCTCTTCGCCACCCGGTAGCCCTTCGAGCCGGGCTTGCCCTTCGGCGGCTTACGGCGGGCCATCATCCGCTGATAGCGGGCGAGCCTGACGGCGGTGTTCTTGCCGTGCTGGGCGTGGGGCAGGTCGTGGTCGTCGGATGTGGTGGTCGCGGTCTCGCGCACGCCCCAGTCGATACCGATCACGGCACCGGTTGCCGGGAGCGGCCGCACCTCGGCGGGAACGACGAAGGAGCAATACCAATGCCCGAGGCTGTCCTGGTAGACACGCACGCTGGACGGTGCGGCGGGCAGTTCCCGCGACCACACCACGGTCAGGGCGATCCCGCCCGCCAGGTGCAGCTTCCCGTCCTTGAGGCGGAAGCCGTTGCGGTTGTAGTTCAACGACGGGCGCGCTTCCCGCTTCTTCTTCCACCTGGGCATCCCCGCCCGCTGCCGCATCGGCAGACGGTCCTTGATGTCCTTCTGTGCCTTCGCGCGGGACTTCCCGAAATCCCGGATCAACTGCTGCTGCGGAACGCTGGAGCCCTCATGGAGCCAGCTGTTCGTCTTGCGGGCCTCGGTCAGCATCTTGTCGAGCTGCCCCGGACCGCACGTCCGCTTGTCCACACCCTCGGGCCGGCGCTTGTTCCACAGGTGCGTCTGCTTCGACTTCGCGCAGCACTCGTTCCAGATCCACCGGCACCGATCCCACTCGCCCAGCAGTCCGGCGAGCGCGGCGGACGACACGCGAAGCCGGTAGGTGAACCGGGCGTACCCGGCACCGTCAGCGGCGGCCGTCGTCGTCATGATCCGACCGTAGCGCCACGCTCTCCGCGTCTCTGCTCGGATTCTCCGACGATCCCACGAACGAGTGACCGATCACGCACGGAACGACCGGCGATCCCTCACCGATCACCACGACGACGGATGAGCGGGCGTTCCTGTGAACGGCCGAGGCGACGACGAACGGGACGGGCAGAGCGCCTTCGAGCTGAACCTGCGGGAATGGATGGCCCAGGACGCGGCGGCCGCATGGCTGCCCGCCGGGCGGGACGGGACGGCGGCGCCGTCCTGCTAGGCCCCGTAGAACAGCTCGTCCACGACCGCGCGGGCGCGGCGGGTGGTGCGGCGGTAGTCGTCCAGCATCTCGCCGACCGTGCCCTCCGCGTATCCCAGGTAGCGGCCCACGGCGGCCAGTTCTCGGGCCCCGGCGGGGAAGGTGTCCCCGGCGCGGCCGCGGACCAGCATGACGGCGTTGCGGACCCGGGTGGCGAGTACCCACGCCTCGTCCAGGATCTGCGCCTCCTCGGTCGGGATCAGCCCGGCCGCCTGGGCGGCGGCCAGGGCCTCCCGGGTGCGGGTGGTGCGCAGGCCGGGCTCCGCCCAGGCGTGCCGCATCTGGATCAGCTGGACGGTCCATTCGACGTCGCTGAGCCCGCCGCGGCCGAGTTTGGTGTGCAGGGTCGGGTCGGCGCCGCGCGGCATCCGCTCCGACTCCATGCGGGCCTTGAGACGGCGGATCTCCCGTACGGCGTCCTCGCCGAGTCCTTCCATCGGGTAGCGCAGCGGGTCGATCAGGTCGATGAAGCGCCGGCCCAGGTCGGCGTCGCCCGCGACCGGTTCGGCGCGCAGCAGGGCCTGGCTCTCCCAGGTCAGGGACCAGCGCCGGTAGTACGCGGCGTAGGAGGCGAGGGTACGGACCAGGGGGCCGGAGCGGCCCTCGGGGCGCAGGTCGGCGTCGATGAGCAGCGGCGGGTCGGTGGTGGGGAGCTGGAGCAGTCGGCGCATTTCGGCGATGACGGTCTGGGCGGCCCTCGCGGCCTCCTGTTCCTCGACGCCCTCGCGGGGTTCGTGGACGAAGAGGACGTCGGCGTCGGAGCCGTAGCCGAGTTCGTGGCCGCCGAAGCGGCCGACGCCGATGATCGCGAAGCGGGTGGGGAGGGTGTCGCCCCAGTGGCTGTGGACGGCGGCGCGCAGGGCTCCGGCGACGGTGGCGGCGGTGAGGTCGGAGACGGCGCTGCCGACCCGGTCGACGAGGGCTCCGGGGTCCTCCACGGCGGGGCTGTCCTCCGTACCGTACGAGCCGATGATGTCGGCGGCGGCGGTACGGAACAGCTCCCGGCGGCGGACACCCCGGGCGGCGGCGACGGCGGCCTCGGGGTCCCCGGCGCGTCCGACGGCGGCGAGCACCTCCTGTTCGAGGGCTTCGTGCGTACGGGGGAGCAGCCCTTCGGGGTCCCCGAGCAGGGCGACGGCCTCGGGGGCGCGCATGAGCAGGTCGGGGGCGAGGCGTCCGGCGGAGAGGACGCGGGCGAGGTTCTCGGCGGCGGCGCCCTCGTCGCGCAGCAGCCGCAGGTACCAGGGGGTCTTGCCGAGGGCGTCGGAGACCTTGCGGAAGTTGAGCAGGCCGGCGTCCGGGTCGGCGGAGTCGGCGAACCAGCCGAGCAGGACCGGCAGCAGGGTTCGCTGGATGGCGGCCTTGCGGCTGACGCCGGAGGTGAGGGCTTCGAGGTGGCGCAGGGCGGAGGCCGGGTCGGCGTATCCGAGGGCTTCGAGGCGTTGCCCGGCGGCGCGCGGGGAGAGCCGGGTCTCGCCGGGGGTGAGCTGGGCGACGGCGTCGAGGAGCGGTCGGTAGAAGAGCTTCTCGTGGAGGCGGCGGACCACGGAGGTGTGCCGGCGCCAGGCCCTGGTGAGCTCGGAGACGGGTTCGGTGCGCAGGCCCAGGGAGCGGCCGAGGCGGCGCAGGTCGTTCTCGTCCTCGGGGACGAGGTGGGTGCGGCGCAGCCGGTAGAGCTGGATGCGGTGTTCCATGGCGCGCAGGAACCGGTACGCGTCGTGCAGCTGGGCGGCGTCGGCGCGGCCGACGTAGCCGCCGGCGGCGAGGGCCTGGAGGGCGTCGAGGGTGGCGCCGGAGTGCAGGGTGGCGTCGGAGCGGCCGTGTACGAGCTGGAGCAGCTGGACGGCGAACTCGACGTCGCGCAGGCCGCCGGGGCCGAGTTTGAGTTCGCGCTCGACCTGGGCGGCGGGGATGTTGTCGACGACGCGGCGGCGCATCTTCTGGACGTCGGCGACGAAGTTCTCGCGTTCGGCGGCCTGCCAGACGAGGGGCGTTATGGCGTCGATGTACTGGGCGCCGAGTTCGGCGTCGCCGGCCACCGCGCGGGCCTTGAGCAGGGCCTGGAACTCCCAGGTCTTGGCCCAGCGTTGGTAGTAGGCCAGGTGGGAGGCGAGAGTGCGGACGAGGGGCCCGTTGCGGCCTTCGGGCCGCAGGTTGGCGTCGACGGGCCAGATGGTGCCTTCGATGGTGGTCTCGGAGCAGATCCGCATGAGGTGGGAGGCGAGCCGGGTGGCGGCCTGGATCGCCTTGCCCTCGTCGGCGCCGTTGGCCGCGTTGGCCGCGCCGGCCCCGTTGGCCGTGCCGGCACCGCCAGCGGTGCCTGCGGTGCCTGCGGTATCGCCCACGAAGATCACGTCTACGTCGGACACGTAGTTCAGCTCGTTGCCGCCGCACTTGCCCATGGCGATGACGGCGAGCCGGCAGGCGGCCGCGTCCTCGGGGGCGGCCGCACTGGCGATCCGCAGGGCCGCGCGGAGGGTGGCGGTGGCGAGGTCGGCGAGTTCGGCGGCGGTCTGGGCGAGGTCGATGGTGCCGCAGACGTCGCGGGCGGCGATGGACAGCAGGCAGCGGCGGTAGGCGACGCGCAGCGCGACGGGGTCGCGGGCTTCGGCCAGTCCGTGTTCGAACTCGGCGAGTCCGGGGTGCAGATCGGCGGCCTCGTAGGTGACGAGGGCCCGCCAGTCCTGCGGGTGGCGGGCGAGGTGGTCGCCGAGGGCCTCGGAGGCGCCGAGTACGCCGAGCAGCCGGTCGCGCAGCGGTTTGGCGCTGACGAGGGTGTCGAGGAGCACGGGGAGCTGGGCCGGGGACTGCGCCTCGGCGATCCGTACGAGGCCGCGCAGGGCGAGGTCGGGGTCGGCGGTGGCTCCGAGGGCGTCGAGGAGCACGGGATCGGTGCGTACGGCGGCCAGTACGCCGGAGTCGAGCAGCCGGGCCGCGGCCGAGGGGTCGGTGAAGCCGCTGCGGAGCAGCCGGATGAAGGTGCTGCTCCTGCGTCCCGGGACTGTCATCCCGCCGCCTCCCGCGTCCGTCGGTGCCAGTGGCGCGGCCTGCCCTGACATGCCCTGGGGCGAGCCTAAGCGGTCTCGGGGAAGTGAGGTGCGTCTCGGCGTCGTCCGGTGCGGTGCCGTCGTCCGGGGCGGCGCCTCGGGGGGGTGCGGTGCCGTCGCCCGGTGCGGTGCCTCGGGGGGCAACGCCGTCGTCCGGTGCGGTGCCTCGGGGGCAGTGCCTCGGCGGGTGTGCCCGGGCTCGTCAAGGTGGCTCTTGTCTCATCGTCCGGGGTGGGTGTTCGACCGGTCTGCGCGATTACCATGAGCCGACTTATTGGATTATCGGAAGAATTGGGGACCTTTCGATCTTGTGGGGCACGCTCCCCGCCTGACGGCCCGGAGGAGTCCCATGCCCGACGACGCACGCCCCAGCACGGGCAACACGGGCAGCACGGGCAGCACGGGCTCCCGGCGCGCCCACCCCCACTGGAACCGGCTGGTCAAGGCCGTCGCCTTCGCCGCGGCCACCGCCGCCGGCAGCATGCTCATACTCCGGGGGAACGAGGCCCTCACCGGGCTCGCCTCCCCCACCGTCCCCGACGCCAGGCCCCTGTCGGCCGCGGCGGCACCCGCCGAGGCCCCGGACCCGGGCCGCGCGCTCCAGATCGTCGCGCACCCCGACGACGACCTCTATTTCATGAACCCGGACCTGCGGTACTCCATAACCGCCGGCCGCCCCGTGACCTCGGTCTACCTGACCTCCGGCGAGGCCGACGGCGTCAACGCCGGAGCCGCCGGGAAGTCCTCCACCGCGCCGGACAAGCCCGCCTACGCCGAGGCCCGCCAGAACGGCATCCGCGCCGCCTACGCCAAGATGGCCACCGGCGACCGCGGCAGCGCCTGGAAGCGCACCGTCCTGCCGACCGACGGCGGCGGCCTCGCCGAGGTGGACGTCCTCGTCGCCAAGCCCGAGGTCAACCTCGTCTGGCTCCAGATGCGCGAGGCCGGCAACGTATGGGCCGACCGCCCCGACAGCCTGCACGGCCTGTGGGACGGCCGGGTGGACCGCCTGGAGTCGATGCTCGCCTCCGGCACCCCGGTCAGGCAGCCGTTCACGTACACCAAGGACCAGATCGTCCGGACCCTCGTGGGCGTGCTGGCGCGGTACAAGCCGACGACGGTGCGGATGCAGGACCCGACCCCCGGCCGGCACCCCGACACCGAGCGGTACACCGACCACCAGGACCACCTCTACGGGGCCCGGTTCGCACAGGCCGCCCTCGCCGCGTACGCGGAGGAGGTGAAGGACCGCCCGCACTTCGCGGTGCAGAACTACCTCGGATATCCCAACGGCTCCCTCCCCAGCTCCCTGGACCCGGCCGAAGCCGGGGAGAAACTGGACATCCTGGACACCTATGCCTGGCTCGACCGGAGCAACCACTGCGGCAGCGAGGCCGGCTGCGGCGACCTCAAGGTGGCCGACCACCCCGCCGGCAACAACTGGGCACAGTCCATCAACTACGCCCGCGGCACCAGCACCTCCTGGCTGACCTCCGACCGGGAGCACGGCCTGTGGGCGTTCAAGGTGCTCGACGGCCAGGTCGCCGTCTGGCACCGGGCCGGCCTGCTCGGCCTCTGGAGCGGACCCGGCCTGCTCCCCGGCAGGGGCATGGACCCGGGCATCTCCACCGTGACCCTGCCGGACGGCCGGATCGCCGCCTTCGGCACCCGCACCTCCTTCGGCGCCGGGCCCGCGCAGTACACGCGGGAGGTCGTCTACGCCGTCCAGCGCGCCCCCGGCTCCGAGCAGTTCGGGGACTGGCAGTCGCTGGGTACCCCCGAGGCCTCCGACGAGGAGTGGACCTCCGACATCAGCGCCCCGGCCGTCTCCCTCGACGGCACCGGGCAGCCGGCGGTGTACGTCCGCGACGGCGCGTACACCCTGCGCGGGCGGGTACGGGCGGCGGACGGCGGCTGGGGTCCGTGGCAGCGGTACGGCGGCACCGGTCTGCACGGCACCCCGGTCACCGCCACCGACGCCGCCGGGCGGCGCATGGTGTTCGCCGGCACCGCCATGTCGGTGGTGGGCTGGGTCCAGCCGAAGCCGGGCGCCCCGCTGGGCCCGGCCACCGGGACCGGGCTGCCGGACACCGCGCTCCCGCTCACGGCGCAGGGCCGCGAGGGCGGGGTGCGGCTGTGGTTCCGCAAGCCGGGCTCGGGCAATGTCCGTACCGCCCTGATGACGGCGGCGGGCGGATCGAAGGGCGCGTCGAAGGGCGGGTCGAAGGGCGCGGCGGCGGGCGGGTCCAAGGGCGGTTCGAAGGGCGCGGCGCAGGGCGCGGCAGCGGGCGCGGCGCAGGGCGGGCTGAAGGTGAGCGGCCTCACCGACCTCGGCGGGCTCTCGGGCTTCGGCGCGGTGACCGCGAGCGGGCACCTGCTCGCGGCGCGCGCGGCGGGCGGACAGCTGGGCTCCGAGATCGGCTCGGGGCGGCCGTGGGAGCGCTCGCGGCTGATGTTCGTCGGCTCGCCCTCCAGCACGATGACCGGCCGGAACATGGTCAGCCTGGCGGTGGTGGGGCTCGACGCGCGGCTGTACGTGACCTCCTCGGCGGACGCCCCGGGCGCATATCTGGCGCCGTGGCAGCCGGTGGGGCCGCGCAACACGGCGCCGTAGAACCGCAGGTGCCCTCACGGACCCACGGACCCACGGACCCACGGACCACATGATCGCCAGGTGTTTCCCGGGCGTACACCTGGAGCAAAACTGCACACGGCACCATCACATCCGGTCGCTTTCGGAAGCAACGGAGTCATCGGCGCATTCGGCGAACCAAGTTCCCCGTATGGCCCTCTCTCTGACTGCACAGCGGTTTTCCCGCCCGGAACGCGCACCCGGAGGCGTGACTGATGCCCGTAGCCCGCCGTCATGTCCTCGCGGCTCTGCTCACCGTGCTCACCGCGGGCACCACCGGCGTGCTCGCCGTCGCCTCGGGACAGCAGACCTCCGCCGAGGCCGCCGGTGAGAAGACCCCGGCCACCGTCGGCCCGGTCAGCACGACGGCCGGTACGGTCGTGCAGATCGTCGCCCACCCGGACGACGACCTGTTCTTCATGAACCCCGACCTCAGCCGGTCCCTGATGGCCGGCAGCCGGCTCACCACCGCCTACCTCACCTCCGGCGAGTCCGACGGCCGCAACGAGGCCCGCGGCGCCTCCGCCAAGGACCCGGCGCAGCCCGCCGACCGCACGCACTACGCGGAGGCCCGGCAGAACGGCATCCGCGCCGCGTACGCCCAGATGGCCACCGGCGACCGCACGAGTGCGTGGCGGCGCACGGTCATACCCACCGCCGGCGGCGGGTACGCCGAGCTCGACGTCCTCATCGCCAAGCCCGAGGTCAACCTGGTCTTCCTGCAACTGCGCGAGGCCCGCAGCCCGTCCGGGGACAACCCGGAGAGCCTGCACGGACTGTGGGACGGCCGGATATCCCGGCTCGGTGCCCAGTTGACCGCCGGAACGCCCGTCAAGAAGCAGTTCACGTACACGAAGGACCAACTGACGGCGGCGATAGCCGGAATCCTGGAGCGGTACAAGCCGACGACGATACGGATGCAGGATCCGACGCCGGGCCGGTACGAGGACACCGGCAAGTACACCGACCACCAGGACCACATGTACGGCGCCCGCTTCGTGCAGGCCGCCACCGCGCGCTATGCCCTGGTGGGGGACCGCCCGCGGTTCTCGGTACAGAACTACCTCGGCTACCACAACGGCACCCTGCCGCACGCCCTGGACCCGCAGACGGCCGAGGCGAAGATCGGCTACCTGAAGACCTACGCCTGGCTCGACCACTCGGACTACTGCGGCAGCCCCTCGGGCTGCGGTGACCGCAAGGTGGCCGGCAGCCCCACGGGGCGCAACTGGGCCCAGTCGCTGCGCTACGCGCGCGCCGACGGCACCTCCTGGCTGGCGGAGGGCATGGACGGCAGGCTGTGGGCCTTCGCCGCCCTGGACGGCCGGATGGCGGTGTGGGAGCGCGAGCGGGACCGCTGGACCGGCCCCGCCCTGCTGCCCGGTACGGGCATCGACCCGGGCGCCTCCACCGCCCGCTTCCCCGACGGCCGCCTCGCGGTGCTCGCCACCCGGACCGTCCTCGGCGACCGGCCGCAGGACTACCGGCGCGAGGTCGTGTACGCCGTCCAGTCGGCGCCCGGCGGGCCGTTCGGGGCGTGGCAGTCGCTCGGCACCCCCGAGCGGGAGGACGAGCACAGCACCTCCGCGATCAGCGGGCCGTCGGCCGCCGTGGACCAGGACGGCCGCCTGACGGTCTACGTCCGCGACGCGCGCCGCACCCTGCGCGCCCGCGTCCAGGAGCCGTCGGGCGCCTTCACCGACTGGCAGCGGCTCGGGGGCTGGGACCTGCAGAGCGACCCGGTGACGGCGGTCGACGCGGCCGGACGGCGCCACGTGTACGTCACCAACACGCGCTCCGTGCTGGCCTGGATCCAGCCCTCGCCGGGCGCCCCGGTCCAGGGCCCCTTCCCGACACACCTCCCGGCCACCACGGTCCCGCTCTCCGCCGCCCGGGACGGCGCGGGGGTCCGGCTCTGGTTCCGCCGGCCCGACTCGGGGGTCGTGCGCAGCGCCCTGGTCACGGCGGGCCGCGGCTCCGGCAAGCCGTCGGTCTCCCGGGTCAGCGAGGCGGGCGGCCGGGCCGGCTACGGCGCGGTGAGCGTCGCGGGCCGCCTCGTCGCGGGCCGCGCGGACACCGGCACGGTCAGCACGGCGACCCTCGGCGGACCGCCCGCGTGGACGCAGTCCCGGATGCTCTACGCCGGCGCCCCGGCCGCCATCCTCGACCCGGCGGGCGTCACCACGACGGCGGTCCTGGGCCTGGACGCCGAACTCCACGTCACCACCACCCCGCCCACCGGCACCACCCACCCGACCTGGCACCTGGCGGTACCGCGCCTGCCGTGAGGCGGCGTGGGGGCGTTGCGGCCGGCCTTCGCGCGCGCCGAGCCGGTCCTCGGACCGGCGAGGTGCGACGATCACCCCGACTCCGACTCAAACTCCGACTCCGACTCCTCGACGGCACCAGGGGGCGTGATGCAGGACACCGCAGACCTGATCGACGCGCTGACGGCCCTGGCGTGGCCGCTCATCGCCGGCCTGGCGCTGTGGCGGCTGCTCCCCGTCATCGAGGGCATCATCAAATCCCGGGGATTCACCGTGAAGGTGGGCGCGGCGGAGCTGACGGTCCAGGAGATCTCGGACAAGCTCCTGCGGACCACGACGGACATCCAGGGCAAACTGGCCTCGGTCAGCACCTCCTCCCCCTCCACTTCAGATCTCGAATCGCTTCCCGTGCCCCTCCTGCGACGGATCCTCTGGGTGGACGACAACCCGTCGAACAATGCCTACGAGGCGGCCCAGCTGGAGGCCCTGGGCGTGGAGGTGGTCCAGGTCACGTCGACACGCGAGGCCCTCACGGCCCTGTCGGCGCCGACACCCCCGTTCGACGCCGTCCTCTCCGACATGGGCCGCGACGAGGACGGCACCTTCCACCAGGACGCGGGCCTGAAGCTGGCCAAGGCACTCCGCGCGCGGGGGGACAGCGTCCCGGTGTTCATCTACTCCACCGCCACGCAAACCTGGAAGCCCGACATCCTCACCTCCGGCGCCAACGGCCTCGCCACCACCTCCACAGCCCTCTTCGAGCTCCTGCGCGGGGTGGGCGAATTCCCCCGCGAGGCGGAGACGGCTTAACTCACGCCTGGCAGTGTCAGGCGGACGTCATGTCAGGAGATCCGTGATCTGTTCGGCGCTCCAATGACCTGCCGCGCCTGGGCATTCCGAGAGGTAGCCGGCAATGGACCGCTCGTTCCAGGGGCCGGACTCCAACATGCCCGCCGCGAGATGCTTCACGTAGGCGGCGGACGGCTTGACCCAGTCCACTTCGCCCATGGCCCAGGGTGCCGTGAAGGTCAGCAGCGGGATTCCTTCCAGAGCGCCCGAACAGATCAGCGTCTCGTACCGGCCCGGCCCCAATACGTCCCGCCCCGAACGCAGGACCTCGGTGAGATCGACGTCGGCCCCGGGCTCCCGGTACATCTCCTGGGCGACGATGTCGGAAAACTGCTGCGCCGTCACCAGGTGGGCGCGTGCGCGCACTCGGCCCCGCGCCGTCGGATCGTAGAAGCCCCTGCCGCCCGTCCACACCGGAGACTCCGTGGCGAAGTACAGCCGCCCTCGCAGCTCAACGGGCACCGACCGCTCCGGCGCACGGCGGTCACGGCATCCGGGATACCTGCGCGAGGCACCCGGAGGAGTGCCCCCGGCCATGTAGAAGGCTAAGCGGGCCATGTGCATGTTCGAGCCGTATGACGTGTACCAGATCAGCTCAGGCGCAGTCCCGTCGATACGAGCCGCTTCCACCGCGCGTACGCTCACCCGCCCCACGCTCGCACCCGGAAGCGACCACTCTCCGCCAGCACGCCGAAGGGCTAATCGCCCGAGAAGGCAATCCGCAGGTCCCGGTCGGCACGGCACCGAAGGCCCCAGGCCAACACTGTCACCATGACCTCACGCTCGGCACTCGTCAGCCGAGCGAAATCCGAACCTTCCAGCTCCCGCACCATCTGGTCCACGGCCTCACCGCGCAGAACGGTGTCCCCGTACGGATCGATGCCGGCGAAAGTGGGCAGTCGGTGCTGGCCGAGCCTCCGAATGGCCACCCAGAACTCGTCGACGACGAGCCGCTCCAGCACCCCTGTCGCTGGCACCGGCCCGGCCTTTCGCCCCGTCCTAGACGCGGAGACCCCACGCCGAAGTTCCATGACGAGCCCCACGCCAGCCCCCTTCTTCTTCCTCAGGCCTGACAACAGTCCCCTCCGGCCTGACACGGAGGCCGATTCTCCATGGTCCGAAAGAAACGGCCTAAGCCCCGCGTACGGACTGTGTGGTCAGCCAATGGTGAGGAAGGTGTTCCAGCCGTCCTCGTCCCGCCCGATCGCCTCGCCGTAGGTGGTGGTTGCGCCGGGTCTACAAGGCCTCGGGTTCCGCGTCGGACGGCCCACAGACGGCCCAGGGCCAGTGAGACGACTCCGGGCCGGTGGTCATTGACCACCGGCCCGGAGTGCCGTGCGCGGCCCGCAGGGGCTTCGACCTGGTGTTACAGGACCGGGAGGTTTTTGCGGAGTTCGAAGGCGGTGACCTCCGAGCGGTATTCCTCCCACTCCTGCTTCTTGTTGCGCAGGAAGAAGTCGAAGACGTGTTCGCCGAGGGTTTCGGCGACCAGTTCGCTGCGTTCCATGAGGGAGATGGCCTCGCCGAGGTTCTGCGGGAGGGGTTCGATGCCCATCGCGCGGCGTTCGGCGTCGGAGAGGGCCCAGACGTCGTCGTCGGCGCCCGCCGGGAGTTCGTAGCCCTCCTCGATGCCCTTCAGGCCGGCGGCCAGGAGGACGGCGTACGTGAGGTACGGGTTCGCGCCGGAGTCGATCGAGCGGACCTCGACGCGCGAGGAGCCGGTCTTGCCCGGCTTGTACATCGGGACGCGGATCAGGGCCGAGCGGTTGTTGTGGCCCCAGCAGATGTACGAGGGGGCCTCGCCGCCGGAGCCGGCCGTGCGGGAGGAGCCGCCCCAGATGCGCTTGTAGGAGTTGACCCACTGGTTGGTGACCGCCGCCGTCTCCGCCGCGTGGCGCAGGAGGCCCGCGATGAAGGAGCGGCCGACCTTGGACAGCTGGTACTCGGCGCCCGACTCGTAGAAGGCGTTGCGGTCGCCCTCGAAGAGGGAGAGGTGGGTGTGCATGCCGGAGCCCGGGTACTCGGAGAACGGCTTCGGCATGAAGGTGGCCTGGACGCCCTGTTCCAGCGCGACCTGCTTCATGACCAGGCGGAAGGTCATGATGTTGTCGGCCGTGGAGAGCGCGTCGGCGTAGCGGAGGTCGATCTCCTGCTGGCCCGGGGCGCCCTCGTGGTGGCTGAATTCGACGGAGATGCCCATGGATTCGAGCATGGTGATCGCCTGGCGGCGGAAGTCCATGCCCACGTTCTGCGGGGTGTGGTCGAAGTAGCCGGAGTTGTCCGCCGGAACCGGACGGGATCCGTCCAGCGGCTTGTCCTTCAGTAGGAAGAACTCGATCTCCGGGTGGGTGTAGAAGGTGAAGCCCAGGTCGGAGGTCTTGGCCAGGATGCGCTTGAGCACGTAGCGCGGGTCCGCGAAGGACGGCGAGCCGTCCGGCATCAGGATGTCGCAGAACATCCGGGCGGTCCCGGGGGCCTCGGCGCGCCACGGCAGTATCTGGAAGGTGCTCGGGTCCGGCTTGGCGATCATGTCGGACTCGTAGACCCGCGCGAAGCCCTCGATCGCGGAGCCGTCGAAGCCGATGCCCTCGTCGAAGGCCTGCTCCAGTTCCGCCGGTGCGACCGCGACGGACTTGAGGAAGCCCAGTACGTCGGTGAACCACAGGCGCACGAAGCGGATGTCGCGCTCCTCGAGCGTCCGGAGGACGAATTCCTGCTGCTTGTCCATGCCTTCATCCTCGCAGTTCAGACGGCCTGTGCACCACTGCCGGGGGGATCGGGGGGCACAGTCGGGCGGGCCCAGTATCGCCAGCCGTGGTTTCCGCCACATTACGCACCCGGGAAAGCTCGTGGCACCCCGCACTGACCTCGGGTCGGTCATGAGCATTACCATCTGCGCCCATGGGGGGCTGGGAGTGTCGGGCGGACAGCGGGGGCCGGGGGCGTCCCGCCCTTCGTGCGTGCCCTCGGCGTGCCGCGCTGCTGCTGCTGGCCTTCGGGGTGCTGTTCGGCGCGTTGCTCCTGTGCGCGCGGCCCGGGGCCGCGGCCGGGCACGGGACCGGGCACGGGACCGGGCACGGGACCGGGCACGGGACCGGACACGGTGAGGTCCATGCCCAGGCCCATACCCATACCCATCATCCGGACGCGGTGACGGTGACGGCCGCCACGGTGGTGGCGCACGTCGTCTGCGACGTCCCCCACGACCTTCCGGGCTGCTCCGCCCGCCCGCACGTGAGCCCCGCGGTGCTGCCCGCCCCGACGCCCGCCGTCGCCGTGGCGGGGGCCGGGCCGGCGGTCCTGGTGCGCCCCGCGCGAACGGGGTGGAACCGGCCGCCCGGGACCCTCGCGCGCGCCCCCGACCTCCACGCCCTGCAAGTGCTGCGGACCTGACCGGTCCGGCGCCGTACCGCGCTCCACCGGATCCACCCCCTCCACCCCCCTCAGCAGAAGGAATACGGGCACATGGCCGGCAAGACCCCGCAGGACACCTCCCGCCAGGCGCGCATAGCCGAGATGCGCCGCGCCGAAAAGGCACGCGACCGGCGTAACAAGATCATCGCGATCACGGTCTCCTCGGCCGTCGTCGCCGGGCTGATCGGCTTCGGCGCCTGGGTGCTGATCGACCAGAAGCAGAAGGAGAAGGATGCCGAGGCGGCCCGCAAGGCGCCGGTCAACGGCGAGCAGACCTGGGAGGCCAAGGACCTGGGCCGCAAGCACGTCGAGACCCCGGTGAAGTACGAGATGAACCCGCCGGTCGGCGGGGACCACAACCCGCGCTGGATGAACTGCAACGGCGACGTGTACAAGAACCCGATCCCCGAGGTGAACGCCGTGCACTCGCTGGAGCACGGCGCGGTCTGGGTGACGTACAACGAGAAGGCCGCCCAGGGCGACCTGGACAAGCTCGCCGAGACGGTGGGCAAGACCCCGTACACGCTGATGAGCCCGGTCAAGGAGCAGACCGGCGCGATCATGCTCAGCGCGTGGGGCAAGCAGCTGACGGTGGACAACGCCTCCGATCCCCGGGTCGCGCAGTTCTTCACCAAGTACGTGCAGGGCCCGCAGACCCCCGAGCCGGGCGCGGCCTGCACGAACGGGCTGGCCGACAAGTGACCGGGTCGGACGGGTCGAGCCGGCCGGACGGGCCGGACGGGCCGGACGGGCCGGACGGGCCGGACGGGCCGGACGGGCCGGACGGGGCGAGCCGGCCCGACAGCCGCTCGCACCGTACGTACTGGGTCGCGGGCTCGGCCGTCGCGCTCGCGCTGCTGTTCGCGGTGGGCGCCACGGTCACGGCCGCGAGCGACAGCGGCGGCGGCGACCGGGCGTCCGGTACGTCGTCCCGCGCGCCCGGGCTCTACTCGCCGGACGCCGGCTTCGCCCGGGACATGGCGGTGCACCACCAGCAGGCGGTGGAGATGTCCTTCATCGTGCGCGACCGCACGCAGGACGAGCCGGTACGGAGCCTCGCCTACGACATCGCCAACACCCAGGCCAACCAGCGGGGCATGCTGCTGGGCTGGCTGGACCTGTGGGGGCTGCCGAAGGTGGTCGCGGACGAGCCGCCCATGTCCTGGATGGAATCCGGCGGACATCAGGGTCATGACATGGGTGCCGCCAAGCCCGGCGCGCTGATGCCCGGCATGGCCACCAAGGAGGAGCTCGCAGGGCTGGGCTCCGCCGACGGCCGCGACGCGGAGGTTCTCTACCTCCAGCTCATGACCGACCACCACAAGGGCGGCGTCGCGATGGCCCAGGGCTGCGCGCGCCAGTGCGCGACCCCGGCCGAGCGGGCGCTGGCCCAGGGCATGGTCGAGGCGCAGCAGTCGGAGCTCACCCTGATGGCCGACATGCTGAAGCAGCGCGGGGCCGCGCCGCGCGGGTGACGGGACACGCTCGTACGGTGGTGGGAGGCGCCCTCTCACCCGTACGGGCGTGTGCTCCACCGCGGCCGTCCGCCGCACGGGGCCGCCTGCCTGCGGCGTGGGGCCGAACGGCCGCATCGCGAGGGGGCGCCGGGCCGGGCGCTTCCGCGTCCGGCCCGAACGGCGAGCTCAGGAGGTTAAACGATGACCACCGCCGCAGACATCATGCACCCCGGGGCCCAGTGGATCCCCGCCACCGAGACGCTGGACCGGGCCGCTCAGCTGATGGCCCGCCTCAATGTGGGCGCCCTGCCCGTCAGCGACGCCGCGGAACGGCTGTGCGGCATCGTCACCGACCGCGACATCGTTGTGGGCTGTGTGGCCAAGGGCCAGGACCCGGCGAAGGTCACCTGCGGTGAGCTGTGTCAGGGCACTCCGCGCTGGATCGACGCGAACGCGGACGTGTCCGAGGTGCTGGACGAGATGGAGAGCCACCAGATCAAGCGGCTTCCGGTGATCAGGGACAAGAGGCTCGTCGGCATGATCAGCGAGGCCGACCTGGCCCAGCACCTTTCGGAGGACCAGATCGCGGGCTTCGTCGAGAAGGTCTACGCCAGGCACTGACCCCCGACCCCCGACCACTGGCCACTGGCCACTGGCCACTGGCCACTGATCTGCTACGCCGGGTGCTGTCCCAGCTCCCCCGCTCCGAGGACCGCCCGGGCCACCTGGTCCGGGCGGTCCAGCATGACCAGGTGCCCTGCCGGTTCGGCGACCTCGAAGCGGGCGCCGAGCCGGTCGGCCAGGTCCGCCTGACGGGCGAGCCAGCGCAGGGCGCCGGGGCGCGCGGAGCCGTCGTAGCCCGCCAGGACGCAGGCGGGCGCGGTCGGCGGGCGCCCGGCCGCTGCCGCCCGCAGCGCGAGCACCTCGGCGGCCATGTCGGGGTACCGGGAGTTCTCCAGCAGGGCTCCCCGCCAGACCCGGCCGGTGCGGTAGCAGCGGCGTACGAGGTCCCGCGCGGCCGGATCGGCCGGGTCTCCCCCGTCGGCCCGGGAGGACCCGTCGGCGCGGGAAGGCCCGTCGGCGCGGGAGGACCCGCCGGCCCGGGAGGGACCGGGGGCCTGGAAGGACCCGTCGGCCCGGGAAGCCCCGTCGGCTCGGGAAGCCCCGTCGGCGCGGGAAGCCCCCGGGACCCGGGAGGCCCGTACGGCGGTACGCCGGGCCAGGGGCCCGAGCGCGGCCGGGAGTCCGGCGGCGGTCACCGCGCGGCCGAGGGCGCGGGCGGCGCCGGTGCGCACGGCGGCGGACAGCAGCGTACGGGGGTCCTCCTCCACGCTGGAGTCGACCAGCACCAGAGCCGCGGTGCGCCCCGGGTACAGGCGGGCGAAGGCCTCGGCGTGGAATCCGGCGATGGAGTGCCCGACCACGGTGGCAGGTGCGCCCCCCAGGCCCAGCGCGTCCAGCAGCCCGGCGATCCGGCGGGCCTCCCCGGCGGCGCTCGGCGGGACGGCGGCGGGGGCGCTGAGGCCGTGCCCGGGACGGTCGAAGCGGACGACGGTGCGGCCCCGGGCGGCGAGCAGCGCGGCGACCGGGTCCCAGTCGAACCAGGCCATGGCGAGCCCGGCGCTGAGGACGACGGTCGGCCCGCTCCCCTCCACCACCACGTGCAGCGGCACCCCGTCCACGGCGACGAACCGGCCGGTCCCGCCGGTACCGGGACCGCCGGGGCGGCCGGGATGCCCGGGACCACCGGGGCGATTGGGGCGATCGGGACCGCCGGGACCACCGGAACCGCCAGGACCACCAGGACCACCGGTGCGACCAGGACCACCGGTGCGACCGGGACCACCGGTGCGACCGGGACCACCGGGACCACCGGGACGATCGGGATGATCGGGACGATCGGGACCGCCGATGCGATCGGCACTGGCGGTGCGACCGGGCCCGCCAGGACCACCCGGACCACCGGGGCGATCGGGACTGCCGGTGCGGTCTGGACCGGCGGGGCGATCGGGACCACCGGGGCGGCCGGGACCGGCGGTGCGGTCTGGACCGGCGGTGCGGTCTGGACCGGTGGGGCGGTCTGAACCGCCGAGGTGGCCGGGATCGGCGGGGCCACCAGGGTGAGCGGGGGCGCTCATGTGCGGCGGTCCCGGTATACGGAGTACGCGAGCAGACCCAGCCAGAGCGCCACGAACAGGACTTGGAGGCGCCGCCCGGCGCCGAGGGCCCAGGTGCCGCGCCCGGCGGTGAACAGGGCGATCGCGGTCAGGGTCCAGACGGTGGCGAGCAGTTCCAGTGCGACGAGCGCGGGCCCGTAGCGGGCGAGCGGGGCGAACCAGCCGTAGCGGCGGGCGGCGACGGTGAGGGCCACGATTCCGGTGAGGGCGCCGGCCATGGCGAGGCTGCTGCTGACGGCGTGGGCCTGATGGGTGGCCGGAACCAGTCCGGCGGTCTCCCGGGCGGCGCATTCGGGGTCGGCGGTGGGGGCGCAGCTCAGCGGCAGCCAGGCGTCGGCGGCGGTGGCCGCGCCGAACAGGGTGACCCCGGCCCAGCCGAGGACGGCCCACGGCCGCCGGCACGCGGGGTAGCGGGCGAGCCGGACGAGGGCCAGCAGCCCGCCGGCGAAGGCGAGCAGGCCCGCGGTGAAGTCGGTGGCCCGGAACAGGCCGCCGAGCGGCCGGTCCTGGGCGGCGAGCTCGCTGACGTAGGCCTCGATGGGATTGAGGCCCGTGGAGAGGACGACTTCGAGCACCCACGCGGTGTAGGCGGTGGCGCCGAGACCGATCAGGGCCGCGACACGCCACGTGTGCCGCGCGGATGGCGCGGGCCGCGCCGTCGGTTCGCGTCGGGCATACAAGCCTTTGGTGCGCATAGTGCGATTAATCCTCAGCAACACCGGGGTGGCTCCATGGATCGGATACCCACCCCCGGTAGGGTTCCGCGTATGACGCGCAGTGCCCAGCGAGCAACCCCAGGGAGCCGGTTGGTGCTGCTCGCCGCGCTGCTGCTGGGGATCGTCGCGATGCACACGCTGGGCCATCCGAGCGAGTCCCACGCCTTGGAGGACGCGACCGCGGCCCGCGGCGTTGCCCGCGAGCGCACGGTTCCGGCACATCAGCCGATGCCGGCCGGCCACGCAGCACCGGCGGCCCACGCCGCCCCGGATGTCCACCCCCGTCCGGCGGCGCACGCGGCCCACGCCGGCCCGGATGTCCACCCCGGTCCGGCGGGCCACCACGGTCCCGCGGCCCACCCCAGTCCGGCGGCCCACCCCAGTCCGGCGGCCCACCCCGATCCGGCGGCCCACCCCAGTGCCGCGGACCGCACACCGGCCGTCCACACACCGGCCGGGCCCGCCATGAACCCCATGTCCGTCTGCCTGGCCGTACTCGCCGGGCTGGTGCTGCTCGCCCTCGGCCGGGCGCTCGTACGGTACGAGGGCGACCGGGCCACCGGCGGGCGCGGCCGGGACCGCGCCCCGCGCGGCCCAGGTCCGCCCGGGCCCCGGGAACTCCTCACACGGCTGGCGGTACTGCGCGTATAGGACGGGCACCGCTGTCGCCCCCGCGTGCCCACGCGCCCAAGGGCCCACGGGCCGCTCGGCGACGGCGAACGGCGTTCCTCCACCCGCATCGCCACACCACGAGGTGCACCCATGCGTTCCCTTCCCACCCGTCCCACCCGTCGCGCCGTGCTCGGCGCCACCGCCGCCCTCGCCGGCTCCGGGCTGCTCGCCGCCTGCTCCGGCGACGGCTCGTCCACCGGCCACGACTCCGGCTCCATGGGCCACGGCGCCATGAAGCACGGCGGCTCGGCCGCCGCCACCCCGCGCGGCTACGTCGATCCGGCGGGTCCCCAGGTCCAGGCCGCCGAGGCCGCCCGCAAGGCCACCGGCCCGCTCACCGAGGTCAAGCTCACCGCCACCATCACCCCGCTCGACCTCGGCGGCGGCGTCTCCGTCCGCTCCTGGGCGTACGGGGACGAGCTGCCGGGCCAGGAGGTACGGGCCACCGCGGGCGGCACCCTCGCCCTGACCCTGGCCAACCACCTGCCCGAGGCCACCTCCCTGCACTGGCACGGCCTGGCCCTGCGCAACGACATGGACGGCGTCCCCGGGCTCACCCAGCGGGACATCGCCCCGGGCGAGTCGTTCGCGTACAAGTTCGCCGTCCCGAAACCGGGGACGTACTGGTTCCACCCGCACACCGGGGTCCAGCAGGACCGCGGCCTGTACGCCCCGCTCATCATCGAGGACCCGAAGGAGCCCCTCTCCTACGACAAGGAGTGGGTGGTCGTGCTGGACGACTGGCTCGACGGAGTGGACGGCTCCACCCCGGATGCCGTGCTCGCCGCGCTCCGCAAGGGCATGAGCACCGACCCCGGCCACGGCGGGCACGGCGGACACGGCGGTACGGCGGGCCACGCCGCCCCCGTCCCGGCCACCTCGCACTCCCCCTCGCCGAGCGGCAGCGGCGGCGGCCCCAACCGGCTCCTCATGGGCAGCGAGAGCGACATCCTCGGCAAGGACGCGGGCGATGTCGCGTACCCGTACTACCTGATCAACGGCCGGATGGCGGACGACCCGTCGGTCTTCACCGCCCGCCCCGGCGACCGGATCCGGCTGCGCATCATCAACGCGGGCGGGGACACCGCCTTCCGCGTCGCCCTCGGCGACCACGAACTGACGGTCACGCACACCGACGGTTTCCCCGTCGCGCCCGCCAAAGCCAGCAGCCTGCTGCTCGGCATGGGCGAGCGGTACGACGTACTGGTCACCGCCGGGGACGGGGTGTTCCCGCTCACCGCGCTCGCCGAGGGCAAGGGGCAGGCGGCCCTCGCCGTGCTGCGCACCGGCGCGGGGAAGGCGCCGACCGCCGCGACCCGGCCCGCGGAACTGGACGTGCGGCCACTGCTGGCGAACAAGCTCAAGGCCGCCGAGTCGGCCGCGCTCAGCAACCGCCGGCCCGACCGTACGATCAAGCTGAGGCTGACGGGAAGCATGGACCGGTACAACTGGGCCTTCAACCACGCGCCTTACACACCGGACCAGCGATACCCGGTGAAGGCGGGCGAGCGGGTCCGGATCGAATTCACCAACGCGACGCCGATGTGGCACCCGCTGCACCTGCACGGGCACCACTTCGCCCTCGGCGCGGGCGGCCGGGGCGGCCGGCGCGGCCAAGGCGGTGCCCGCAAGGACACCACGATCATCCTGCCGGGCGCGAAGCTGACGGTGGACTTCGACGCCGACAACCCCGGGCTGTGGATGGCGCACTGCCACAACGTCTACCACTCGGAGTCCGGGATGATGACGGTCCTCGGCTACCGGCTCTAACGGTGACGCCCTGGTCCGGCGCGGGTCGGGCGGTGTCCCGGCCGTCGCCGGACCGGGGCGGAGAGTACCGGGGCGGAAAGTCCGGAGCGGGCTGCTCGGCGGACATGGCAATCTGGTGATCTCCACGCGCCGATCACCGCACGTCGGCCGCGCCGTACATAAGGATCGCCCACCGGTATGAGCAACCCCGCCAACCCGCCCAGCAACCCGACCGGCCCGCCGACGGAACCCGCGGGCACGCCCATACCGGAGGCGGCGTCGATACCGCCGCCCGCGCAGCCGGACCCGCCCGCGCAACCGCTGTCGCTCACGAAGGCCCCGGCCGACCTACCCGCCCCGGCCGCCGAGCCCGGCCCGGCGGACGCACCGGCCCCGGCTCCCGAGCCCGAGTCGGCCGAAGCGGCTGTCCCGACTCCCGAGCCCGGGCCGACGGACGGCCTTGCCCCGGCTGCCGAGCCCGGCCCGACGGAAGTACCCGCCCCGGCTCCCGAGCCCGGGCCCGGGCCGGCTGACGCGGCTGTCCCGGCTCCCCGGCCCGAGCCCGACGCAGCTGTTCCGGTTGCCGGGCCCGCCGACGCGCCCCCGTCCGCCTCCGCACCCGCACCCACCCCCGCGTCCGCCTTCGCTCCCCCGAGCCCGTCGGCCCCCTCGCCCACGGCCCCCGGCGCGCCGGCCAACCCCTGGGGCACCCCCGCAGGCCCCGGCCCCGGATACGGCGGCGGCGTGGGCTACGGCCCCGGATACGGCGGCGGCGCGGGCTACCCCGGATACGCGGCGGCCTACCCGCAGCCCGCCGAGCCCGTCAACGGCCTGGCCGTGGCCGCCCTGGTCCTCGGCATCATCAGCACCTTCCTGAGCGTCATCCCCTTCATCTTCTGGGGCGGCACCCTTCTCGCGCTGATCGCCATCGGCATCGGCATCGGCGCCGTCTCCCGCGCCAAGTCCCTGCCCGGCTCCCCGCGCAGGACCATGGCGATCATCGGCGCCGCCCTCGGCGGGCTCGCCCTCATCGGCTCGATCGGGGGCTTCTTCACCACGAAGAGCATCCTGACCGAGATCGACCGGCAGACCGCGAACGAGATCGACGAGCTGGACGACGTCGACGGCCTCGACGTCTACCCCTACCCGCCCGGGTACAGCGACCCCACGCCGAAGGCCCCCACGCCGAAGGCCTCCCCGTCGGACATCCCCGGCCGGACCTCCGCGCTGGCCTGGGGAAAGACCTTCACGTACCCGAACGGCGTCGAGGTCACCGCCGAGCGCGCCGTCCCGTACTCCCCGGGGAAGAGCACGTACCCGCGCGACCACTCCGGGCACGCGGTCAAGGTGACCGTGAAGATCGTCAACAAGTCCGACGCCGCACTCGACGTGCACCTGGCGCTGCCGCACGCCCGTGACGACCAGGGCGGCTCGGCCGACATGCTCTTCGACACCCCTCTGCCGAAGATGTTCAAGGGTTCGGTCATGCCGGGCGAATCGGCCACGGGCGTCTTCCTCTTCTCCGTCCCCGAGGGCACCAAGGGCCTGCACTTCGAGCTCTCGCCCGGCCTGCCCCCGGAGTACCCCCAGACGATCTGGAGCGGCCCGATCGGCTGACCGCGGCCCCGCGCACGCTCCCCGCACGCCCCGCGAACGCCCCGCGAACGGTCTCGCGCACACTCCGCGTACGGGACCCGAGGCGCCCCCGAGTGGGGCGCCTCACGCATATCGCGGACCGGAACCCCAGGACATCGCGTCAGAAAGACGATTACACTGGCCCCCGTGCCTCAACTTCGCCTCGCTCTGAATCAGATCGACTCGCACGTCGGCAACATCGCCGCCAACGCCGACTCGGTCGTCCACTGGACCCGGCACTCCGCCGAGCAGGGCGCCCATCTGGTGGCGTTCCCGGAGATGGTGCTGACCGGCTACCCCGTCGAGGACCTCGCCCTGCGCGGCTCCTTCGTCGACGCCTCCCGCACCGCGCTGCGCGACCTCGCGGAGCGGCTGGCGGCCGAGGGCTTCGGGGAACTGCCGGTCATCGTCGGCTACCTCGACCGTACGGAGCGGGCCGCGCCCCGGCTCGGCCGTCCGGCGGGCTCCCCGGAGAACGCGGCCGCCGTGCTCCACGGCGGGAAGGTCGCCCTCCGCTTCGCCAAGCACCACCTCCCCAACTACGGCGTGTTCGACGAGTTCCGGTACTTCGTACCGGGCGACACGCAGCCGGTGATCCGGGTGCGCGGCGTGGACGTGGCCCTGGCCATCTGCGAGGACCTCTGGCAGGAGGGCGGCCGGGTCCCCGCCACCCGCTCCGCCGGGGCCGGGCTGCTGCTCTCCATCAACGCCTCCCCGTACGAGCGCAACAAGGACGACCTGCGCCTCGAACTGGTCCAGAGGCGGGCCAAGGAGGCCGGCTGCACCCTCGCGTACCTGGCGATGATCGGCGGCCAGGACGAGCTGGTCTTCGACGGGGACTCGATCGTCGTGGACGGCAGCGGCGAGGTCATCGCCCGCGCCCCGCAGTTCTCCGAGGGCTGCGTGCTCGTCGACCTCGACCTGCCCGCCGCCCGCCCCGACGCCCCCGAGGGCGTGGTGGACGACGGGCTGCGGATCGACCGCGTGATCCTCTCCGAGGAGCCCGTGGAGCCGTACGAGCCGGTGGTCACCGGCGGTTACGCCGACCGCCTCGACGACGACGAGGAGATCTACGACGCGCTGGTCGTGGGCCTGCGCGCGTACGTCAAGAAGAACGGTTTCCGCTCCGTCCTGATCGGGCTCTCGGGCGGCATCGACTCGGCGCTCGTCGCCGCCATCGCCTGCGACGCGATCGGCGCGCAGAACGTGTACGGCATCTCGATGCCCTCCAAGTACTCCTCGGACCACTCGAAGGGCGACGCGGCCGACCTGGCCGAGCGGACCGGGCTGAACTTCCGGACCGTGCCGATCGAGCCGATGTTCGACGCGTACATGGGTTCCCTGGGCCTGACGGGCCTGGCCGAGGAGAACCTCCAGTCCCGGCTGCGCGGCACCATGCTGATGGCGGTGTCCAACCAGGAGGGCCACATCGTGCTGGCCCCGGGCAACAAGTCGGAGCTGGCCGTCGGCTACTCCACCCTGTACGGCGACTCGGTGGGCGCGTACGGCCCGATCAAGGACGTCTACAAGACGGACATCTTCCGCCTCGCCGAGTACCGCAACCGGGCCGCCGCCGAGCGCGGCGAGACCCCGCCGATCCCGGAGAACTCCATCGTGAAGCCGCCGAGCGCCGAGCTGCGCCCGGGCCAGGTGGACACGGACTCGCTGCCGGACTACCCCGTCCTGGACGCGATCCTGGCGATGTACGTGGACGGTGACCAGGGCCTGGAGGCGATCGTCGAGGCCGGCTTCGACCGCGAGCTCGTCGCCAAGACCCTGCGGATGGTGGACACGGCGGAGTACAAGCGCCGCCAGTACCCGCCGGGCACGAAGATCTCCGCGAAGGGCTTCGGCAAGGACCGCCGGCTGCCCATCACGAACGGCTGGCGCGAGCACGCGTAGCCGTTCGCGACCTCAGGGGAAGGGGCCCGGCCGCTGCTGCGGCGGGGCCCCTTCTCCGTGCACTGCGCCCTCCGGCTACGGCTACGGCTACCGCTAGGGCTACGGCTACGGCTACGGCTACGGCTACGGCTACGGCTACGGCTTGACCGTGACCCGGGCCGCGGTCGGGAGGTGGTCGCTGCCCGTGCGCGGGAGCGTCCAGGAGGCCTCCGGCTGGATGCCGCGGACCATGATCTGGTCGATCCGGGCCATCGGGAACTGGGCGGGCCAGGTGAACCCGAAGCCGTCGCCCGCCGCGCCCTGGGTGGAGCGCATCTGCGAGGTGACCTCGGACAGCGCCCGGTCGTTCATGGTGCCGTTGAGGTCGCCGAGGAGGATGACCTTCTTCAGCGGTTCGCCGGCGAGCGCGGCGCCCAGCGCGTCGGCGCTGTTGTCGCGCTGGTTGGCGGTGAAGCCGGCGTTGAGCTTGACCCGGACCGAGGGCAGGTGGGCGACGAAGACGGCAACCGGGCCCTGCGGGGTCTTCACGGTGGTGCGCATCGCCCGGGTCCAGCCCATCTTGATGTCCACCGCCCGGCTGGAGGTCAGCGGGTACTTGCTCCACACCCCGACCGTGCCCTCCGTGGCGTGGTACTTGTAGGCGTCGGCGAGGGCCTTCTCGTACGTCGGGATGACGCCCGCCTTGAGCTCCGTGAGGGCCAGTACGTCGGACCCGGACTTCGCCAGGGATTCGGCGGTGCCGCGCGGGTCGGCGTTGTCGGCGTCGACGTTGTGCGTGGCGACCACCAGGTTGCCGCCGGAGCCCGACTTGTCAGTGGCCAGGCCGCCGAACAGGTTCACCCAGACCACGGCGGTCAGCAGTATCGCGATCAGCGCGGTCGCGGACGTGCGGACCACGGCGGCGACCAGCAGCGCCACCACGACCAGGCCCAGCCAGGGCAGGAAGGTCTCCGTGAGGCTGCCGAGGTTGCCCACGTCGTTGGGCAGGCTGGCGTGGAAGATCATCACGAGCGAGATCAGCGCGGCCAGCCCGGCGGTCACGCTTCCGCGCCGCCAGATGCCGGGGTCTCTGCGCAGATCGGCCAGTCGGCGCCGGAGACCGGACCCGGAGGGCTCGGGCTCCGAGCCGCCGTTCCCCGTCTCCGTCATGTACGCCTGTGCCATACCGCTGCCCTCACTGCCGTGCTCGCGCTCCGTCCCCGCCCCTTGACCCTAGGCGATGTACGAAGCCTTCCGTGCCGTTTGTCCGGCCGTACGTCCGGGAGGACGAACGGGTATGCGGCGCGGGTTCCGGTTGTCACGAAACGCGCACATTAGGCCGTGCGGGCGACGGTTCGGGCCGGGAGTGTGACGGACCGAGCAGCGCGCCGCCCCCGCGCCCACTACCGCCCCGGGCCCGGCGGGTGCCACCATGGTGGGTGAGTCCGGGGACGCCGTGAGGGCGCCTCGAGATGACCTGAGGAGCAGTTGCAATGACGCATGCCGTTTCGCCTGCCCGCGAAACCCGTCAGACGACGACGCCCACCCTGTACGGGGGAACGGGCACCCGGCGCATCACCGTCCGCGACCTCACGCTCGCCAAGGAGCGCGGCGAGAAGTGGCCCATGCTCACCGCGTACGACGCGATGACCGCGTCCGTGTTCGACGAGGCCGGCATCCCGGTCATCCTCGTCGGCGACTCGATGGGCAACTGTCACCTGGGTTACGAGACCACCGTCCCCGTGACGATGGACGAGATGACCCTCCTGTCGGCGGCCGTGGTCCGGGGCACCAGCCGGGCCCTGGTCATCGGCGACCTGCCGTTCGGCTCGTACCAGGAAGGCGCCGTACAGGCGCTGCGCAGTGCCACCCGGCTGGTCAAGGAGGCCGGCGTCGGAGCGGTCAAGCTGGAGGGCGGCGAGCGTTCGCTGCACCAGACCGAGCTGATCGTGCAGTCCGGCATCCCGGTCATGTCCCACCTGGGTCTGACCCCGCAGTCGGTGAACGCCATGGGCTACCGGGTGCAGGGCCGCGGTGACGAGGCCGCGCACCAGCTGCTGCGCGACGCGAAGGCGGCGCAGGACGCGGGCGCGTTCGCGGTGGTCCTGGAACTGGTTCCGGCCGAGCTGGCCGCCGAGGTCACCAAGTCCCTGCACATCCCGACCGTCGGCATCGGCGCCGGCTCGGAGTGCGACGCGCAGGTGCTGGTGTGGACCGACATGATGGGCCTGACCGGCGGGAAGCTGCCGAGGTTCGTCAAGCAGTACGCGAACCTCCGGGCGACCATGGGCGACGCGGCGAAGGCCTTCGCCGAGGACGTGGTCGGCGGAACGTTCCCGCAGGAGGAGCACGCCTTCCACTGACCGACTGGCCGACTGACCGACTGGCCGACTGGCCGACTGGCCGACTGGCCGACGCGGATCACCGACAGCCCGCCGACACGTGTCGGCGGGCTGTCGCTCGTCTGTCGGTGGCCTGTCGGTGGCTTGTCGGTCGCTTGTCAGTGGCGGATGGTCCCATGGGGGACATGACGCGAAACGACAAGAACCCCAACGCCGTAGAAGTGCGGGGCTTGGTCAAGCACTACGGCGAGACCAAGGCACTCGACGGTGTGGACCTCGATGTCCGCGAGGGCACGGTCCTCGGGGTCCTCGGCCCCAACGGCGCCGGCAAGACCACCCTGGTGCGCTGCCTGTCCACCCTGATCACCCCCGACGCCGGCACGGCCGTCGTCGCCGGATACGACGTGGTGCGCCAGCCCCGGCAGCTGCGCCGCACCATAGGCCTCACCGGCCAGTACGCCTCGGTCGACGAGAAGCTCTCCGGCTGGGAGAACCTCTACATGATCGGCCGGCTGCTGGACCTGTCCCGCAAGGACGCCCGCCTCCGGGCGGACGAGATGCTGGAGCGGTTCTCCCTGACCGAGGCGGCCAAGAAGGCCGCCATGAACTACTCCGGCGGCATGCGCCGGCGGCTGGACCTCGCCGCCTCGCTCATCGGCAACCCTGCCGTGCTCTACCTGGACGAGCCGACCACCGGCCTGGACCCCCGTACCCGCAACGAGGTGTGGGACGAGGTCCAGCGGCTGGTCGCCGAGGGCGCCACCGTCCTGCTCACCACCCAGTACATGGAGGAGGCCGAGCAGCTCGCCAGCGAGCTGACGGTCATCGACCGCGGCAAGGTCATCGCCACGGGCAAGGTCGACGAACTCAAGGCCCGGGTCGGCGGCCGCACCCTGAGGATCCGCCCCGTGGACTCCTCGGACCTGCCGGGCATGGCCCGCGCGCTGGCCGAGGCCGGGCTCGACGGGGTGGCCGGTTCGCAGGCCGTTCCGGACGAGGGCGTGCTGCTGGTGCCGATCCTGAGCGACGAGCAACTGACCGCCGTCGTCGGCCTGCTGGCCGCCCGCGGGTACGCGATCGCCGACCTCGGCACCTACCTGCCCAGCCTCGACGAGGTGTTCCTCTCCATCACCGGCCAGAAGCCCGCCATCGAGACGACCGAGGAGGTCGCGGCATGAGCACCGCAACCACGACGAAGCCGGCCGACGCCCCGGCCGCCCCGGCCGCCGGCGCGGCCGTCTCCTCCGGCGAGGGCCGGATCGGCCTGCGGGCCAACCTGCGGCACATCGGCGCCCTGGTGCGCCGCAACGCCCTGCAGATCAAGCAGGACCCCGAGTCGATGTTCGACGTCCTGTTCATGCCGATCATCTTCACGCTGCTGTTCGTGTTCGTCTTCGGCGGCGCCGTGGCGGGCAAGGGCAACCAGGGCGAGTACGTCAACTACCTGATCCCGGGTCTGATGGCGATGATGGGCATGAACATCTCCATGGCGGTCGGTACCGGCGTCAACGACGACTTCAAGAAGGGCGTGATGGACCGCTTCCGGTCCATGCCCATCGCCCGGTCCTCCGTGCTCCTCGCGAAGATCGTCGTCGAGGTCGGCCGGATGCTCGTCGCCATCGCGATCCTGCTCGCGGTCGGTTTCATCCTGGGCCTGTCGATCAAGTCCTCGGTGCTGGACCTGTTCCTGGCCATCGGTCTGTCGGCCGTCTTCGGCGCTTCGCTGATGTGGATCTTCATCCTGCTCGGTCTGACCATGAAGACCGCGCAGGCAGTCCAGGGCATGGCAATGCTGGTCCTGATGCCGCTACAGTTCGGCAGCTCGATCTTCGCCAAGCCCGCCACGATGCCGGGCTGGCTGCAGTCCTTCACGGACTACAACCCGCTGTCCAACCTGGCCGACGCGGCGCGCGCCCTGATCAACGGGACACCGGTCGGCGACTCGGTGTGGTTGACCCTGGGCTGGTCGGTGGCCATCACGGCGATCACGATGCCGCTCGCGGTCCGGAAGTTCCGCCAGAAGACCTGATCCGGACGACCGGTCCGCCGCGGATCGCGTCCCGTGCGGGCCCCGGACGGGGGCCGGGTCAGATGAGGGCGGTGGCCTCCTCCAGGGTGAGGCCACCGCCTTCGGCGTACGCGGCCTCGTACGCGGCGTCATCGAGCGCCGCCCGCGTCAGCTTCTCGGCCAGGGCGTGGTCCTCGCGTTCCGCGGTGACGGGGAAGTGGCCGGGAGGCAGCTGGGCCCGGTGGGCGCCGAGCAGCCGCACGGCGTCGCGGACCCGGCGCGGGCCGCCGAGCGAGGCCAGCGAGACCGCGGCCGTCAGCAGATAGACCGCCGGCATCTGCGGGGCCACCATCCGCGCGAGCGGGTCCTGGGCTGTCCCCGTGGCCCGGCGAAGCCGCGCGAGGGCCTCCTCGTACGCGCCCTCCCGGTTGTCGAGCCAGGCCAGTGTGCCGAGCAGGAAGCCGTCGAAGATGGCGAACGCGCCGAAGGCGAACTCCTTGCGCAGCAGGTCGATCTGGGCGCGGGCCTGCGGGATCCGGCCGGTGCGGCCGAGGATGCCCGCGTAGAACATCCGGGCGGCGGGCATCGCCTCGTTGCTGAACCGGTGTGCCGTGGCGACGATCGCGGCGAGGATCTCCTCAGCCTCCTCCATCTCGCCGTTCTCGGCCAGGGTCCCGGCCATCCGTACGCGCAGCACCGTCACCTGCGCCTTGGCGCCCAGGCGTTCGGCGTACGCGATGGCCTCACGGAAGTCCCGGGTGGCCAGGCCGTATTCGCCGCGCTTCTCCCGGGACTCGGCGCGGGCGGAGAGCGCCTCGGCGCAGCCCCAGGCGTCGCCGAGTTCGCGGAAGAGGGCGAGGCTCTCGTCGGCGTCGCGGGAGGCATCGCCGGCCCAGTCGGCGCGGTTGGCGAGGACGTTGGCGCGCAGCTGGAGGGCGCAGGCGAGCTCCCAGCGGTAGCCGAGCGCGCGGGCGGTGTCCACGGTTTCGTCGAGGACGAGCTGGAGCAGCCCGGCGTCCCCGGCGATCATGACGGCGTAGATCCAGACGGAGGCGGGTGTCCGGCAGGTCTGCGGGAGTCCGGGGCGGTAGGTGGCGAGGGCGCCGTCGACCCTGGCGCGGACCTCGGGGCTGTTCCAGTTCTCGTTGGTCTGGTCGCGGGCGGCGAGCCGGACGAGATGAATGCCGCGCCAGCCCTCGGCGAGCAGCTCCTCGGAGTAGGGCGGGGGTGTGTCGACGAGCCGCTCGTACACGGGCTCGGCGGGGACGACGGGCGGTGCGAAGGGGTCCGGGCCGAGCGCCGCGGCGGCCTCGGTCCAGTGCCGGGACTCGGCGCGCAGGTCGTGCATGTGCCAGTACCAGCCCAGGGAGTGGATGAGGCACAGCACTTCGTCGACGTCGCGGGCGGCGACGGCCCGGCGCAGGGCGGTACGGACGTTCTCGTACTCGGTGGCGAGCCGGTCGGTGGCCGCGCGCTGGCCGTGCCCGCGGAGCAGCGGCTCGCTGGTACGGGCGAGTTCGCGGTAGTGGACGAGGTGGCGGCGCTCGGTGTCCTCCCGGTCGCGGCCGGCCTCGGCCAGGCGCTCGGCGGCGTACTCCCCGACGGTCTCCAGGAGGCGGTAGCGCATGCCGGATCCGTCGGGGCCGGGGGCGGCCACGACGAGGGACTTGTCGACGAGGGAGCCGAGCGAGTCGGCGACGTCGAGGCCCGTCCCGTCGCCGCACACCGTCTCGGCGGCGGCCAGGTCGCAGCCGCCGGCGAAGACGGACAGACGGCGCAGGACGGTGCGCTCGGGTGCGGTGAGCAGGTCCCAGGACCAGTCGACGACGGCGCGCAGGGTCTGCTGGCGGGGCAGGACGGTGCGGGCGCCGCTGGTCAGGAGCCGGAAGCGGTCGTCGAGGCGGTCGGCGATCTGGCGCGGGGTGAGCAGACGCAGCCGGGCGGCGGCCAGCTCGATCGCGAGCGGGAGTCCGTCCAGGCGCCGGCAGATCTCGGCGCAGGCGGCCGGGTCCTCGTCGGGGGTGAAGCCGGGGCGGGCCGAGGCGCCGCGGTCGGCGAGGAGCCGCAGCGCGACGGGGTCGGGCAGCGGCTCGACGGGTCGCAGCGTCTCCCCCGGTACACCGAGGGGTTCGCGGCTGGTGGCCAGGATCCGGACTCCCGGGCAGTGGGTCAGGAGGCGCTCGGCGAGTTCGGCGGCCGCGCCGATGACGTGCTCGCAGTTGTCGAGCAGCAGCAGGAGCCCCCGCCGGGCGCAGTGGTCGACGAGCCGGTCGAGGGGGTCGTCCCCGCCCCGGTCGGTGAGCGCCCGCAGTTCCTCGGCGGCGGCGGCGCGCAGCTTGGTCTCCCGCGCGCCGAGCGCGGCGAGCACGGCCTCGGCGACGTCCTCGGGGTCGTCCACGGGTGCCAGCTCGACGAGCCACACCCCGTCGGGCCAGCCGCCCGCGTCCTGCGCCTCGGCGGCCTCCTGCGAGAGCCGTGTCTTGCCGGCCCCGCCGGGCCCGAGCAGGGTGACGAGCCGGGCCCGCGCGAGATCGGCGCCGATGACGCGGATGTCCTCCTCGCGCCCGACAAAGGTGGTAAGCCGCGCCCGCAGATTCCCCTGCCCGGGCGGTACGGATCCGCCCGCCCCGGCGTGGGCCTCAGCACCACCCCACCCGGCGGGTCCACCGCCAGTGCCCTGGCCGGGCGGTACGAGGGCAGCCTCCTCCGCGTGAACCGCAGCGCCATCCCACCCGAACCCGGCCCGGAACCTGGCGGGACCGGGACCCGTGCCGGGGCTGGGGCTGGCGCCCGTACCGGGGCCAGAGCCCGTGCTGGGGCCGGGGCCAGAGCCCGTGCCGGGGCCGGGGCCAGAGCCCGTACCGAGGCCGGGGCCCGTGCCCGTGGCGCCCGTGCCGAGTCGGCTCGGGGCGGGTGGGGGCTTGGGTGGGGTGAGGAGGTTGGTGTGGAGGGATTGGAGGGTGGGGCCCGGGTTGGTGCCCAGGCGGGCGGCCAGGTCGCGGCGGACCCCCTCGTACGCGGCCAGCGCTTCCGCCGGGCGGCCGGCGTCGCGCAGGGCCCGGATCCGGAGGGCCTGGAGCGGCTCGTCCAGGGGCTGTCCGGCGCACAGGGCGGTCAGCTCCGGAAGGGCGGCCTCCGCCTGCCCGAGGTCGAGGGCGGCGGCGAGCCGGCCCCGGCGCGCTTCCAGTCGTAGCGCCTCCCAGCGGGCGGACTCCGCCGCCCGGTCGGGGAGGTCCGCCAGGGCCGGCCCGCGCCAGAGGGCGAGGGCCTCGTCGTAGAGCGCGCCCGCCGAAGCGGAATCCGTGGCGGCGGCCGCCCGGACCAGGGCCTCGAAGCGGTACAGGTCCACGTCCTCCCGCGAAGCGGCCAGCGCGTACCCGCTCCCCTCGTAACGCACGGCCGCGCGGCCGAGGGCCCGTCGCAGCCGGGCCACCAGCGCCTGGAGCGCGGCCACGGCGTCGGCCGGCGGATCCCCGTCCCACACCTCGGCGACCAGCGCGCGCACCGGCACCGCCCGCCCGGGCCGCAGCGCGAGCGCGGTCAGCAGCGCCCGCAGGCGTGCTCCGCCGACGGCGACGGGGGTCCCGTCGTCGCGGATGGCCTGGGTGGTGCCGAGAATCGCGTAGCGCACCGGTCCATTCTCCCCGGCCCCGGGCCCCGGACCGTCCGGCTCCCGGGATAGGTTTCGCCGCATGGGTCACCAGGGCAGCCGCGGCGAGCGGCGTATCAGTTCCGTATTCCTCGGCATAGTGGCCGTGATGGCGGTCACCGGCTGGGCCGTGTGGACGGGCTACGCGGCCAGCCCCGGCCTCGCGGTGTTCCTGTTCGTCACGTCCGCCTGGATCGTCTCGCTCTGCCTGCACGAGTACGCGCACGCGCGCACCGCCCTGCACGGCGGCGACCTCACGGTCGGCGCCAAGGGCTATCTGACGCTGAACCCGCTGAAGTACACGCACGCGCTGCTCAGCATCGTCCTGCCGGTGATATTCGTGATCCTGGGCGGCCTGGGCCTGCCCGGCGGCGCCGTCTACATCGAGCGGGACCGGATCCGGGGGCGCTGGAAGCACAGCCTCATCTCGGCGGCGGGCCCGCTGGCCAACGTCGCGTTCGCGATCGTGTGCACCGCCCCGTTCTGGCTGAACGCCCTGGACGGGGTGCCGCTGACGTTCCGCTTCGCGCTCGCCTTCCTCGCCCTGCTCCAGGTCTCGGCGGCGATCCTGAACTTCCTGCCGGTGCCGGGCCTGGACGGCTACGGGATCATCGAGCCCTGGCTCTCGCACCGGGTGCGCCGCGAGCTGGCGCCGCTGGCGCCGTTCGGGCTGATCGCCCTCTTCGCGCTGCTGTGGATCCCGGAGATCAACCAGTTCTTCTTCGGCGTGGTGCACGGCGTACTGTCCGCGCTGGGCGTGAGCGACCTGGAGACCTACTGCGGCCACAACCTGTACCGCTTCTGGCAGGACACCGACGGCATGTGCACCGTCCCGGCCGCATAGGCCGGGCGCGTCTAGCCCGCCGTACGGCCGCCGGCCGCTGCCTCCGCCGCCTTGTCCGCCTTCGCCTTGCGTACGTAGAACCAGGCCATGTTGGACGTGACACCGGCCAGCAGCACCCACACGATCCCGAGGAAGCTGCCCTCGACGAAGGCGACCACGGCCGCGGCCACGGACAGGGCGCAGACGACTACGGCGAACACGGCAAGGCGGGGCATGGGGAACAGCTCCTCGGAAACACGGCACGGGGTCGAGCCCCTCCAGTGTCCCCCATGCCCCGCAGTGCTCCCGTAAAGGCGCGGCCCGGCCCCTCCCCGCCGCCCGCTGGATTCACGTCCGGACGATTTTCAGTATGTGCCGATCTTTGGCCTCGGAACACGGCTACGGTGCCAGGCGCACGCCGTGCACGCCGCGCGACGGATCGAAAGCCCGACCTGCTCCGTCCTTGACGCAGGTGCCGGGCGGGTGGGGGAAGCCATGCAGGAAATCGCGAAGGGCGCGAACGTCAGCCTCACCGCCCTGGGGGGCGAGGACGCCGGTTCGGTGGTCGTCAGTCTGAGCTGGAGCAGCGCCTCCGGGGCCGGCGACGCCGATGTCTCCGTCCTGCTGTTGGACGAGTACGGCAAGGTCTGCGGCGAGAACGACTTCTACTACTACAACCACCTCGCCGCCGACGACGGCAGCGTGCAGCTGCTGGGCAAGACGCCGACCGACAACGGCGACGAGGACCGCATCAGCCTGGACCTGCTCGCCGTCCCCCAGGACGTCGTCCGGATCGTGGTGGCCGCCAGCCAGTACAGCGGGACCCCGTTCGGGGAACTCGACGACCTGCGGATGACGGTCGCGGACCGGTCCGGGGAACCGCTCGTCGGGTTCTCCATCGTGGACGCGAGCGTGGAGACGGCCTTCATCTTCGGAGAGCTCTACCGGCGAGGCGAGGAGTGGAAGTTCCGCGCGGTGGGGCAGGGGTACGAGACCGGCCTGGCCGGGCTCGCCACAGACTTCGGGATCGCCGTCATGGAGGAATCCGACGAGGGCGGCCCCGGCCTCGGAGGGGACACAGCCCAGGACGGAGAGAGCACCGGGGCCGGGGCCGCTGACGAGCCGGAGGCATCGGCCGTGGCCGTCGTACCCGTCACGGCAGCGCCTGTCGCCCCGCCCGCCGCCGAACCGGCCGCGGCGAGCGTGCCCGCCCAGGCCCGGGGGCGCGCCCCGCGGACGACCCGGAAGAAGGTCACGCTGCCCAAGGTGGCCAAGAAGTCCCTCGCCGAGAACGACTCCTGGCGGACGGCGCGGCTCTTCCCCGTTCCCTCGCTCAAGAGCGACCGGGAACGGGAGGTGCGCGCGACGTCCGTACTGCTGTCCGTCATGGCCCAGGTACCGGAGTTCGGCCGCCGCCTCACCGTGGCGTTCGGCGCTCCGGCGGGCCGGATGGAGACCTTCACCGAGGTGTCCCTCCCGCACGGCGACTCCCCGAGGCGGCCCGACGGCGTGATCCGGGTGGAGCGCGCGGGCAAGCTGTGGACGGCGCTCGTGGAGACGAAGACGAACGGCAACCCGCTCAAGGACGAGCAGGTGCAGCAGTACATGGACATCGCCTCGCGCCGCGGCTACGAGAGCGTGATCACGCTCTCCAACGACGTGGAGCTCGAAGGCGCCGCCGTAGTGGACGTCAAGACCGACGGGCGCCGCAAGCACAAGGTGACCCACCGCCACCTGTCGTGGGCGGAAGTGGCCCATCACGCCCAGATGCTGATCCGGCACGAAGGGGTCGGCAACCCGGCACACGCCTGGCTGCTCCAGGAACTGCTGGCGTACCTCCAGCACGAGAACTCGGGCTGTCACGGATTCCAGAACATGGGTGCCGACTGGGTGCCCGTGCGCAAGGGGATCGAGGACGAGACCATCGTCGTCGGCGACCCCCGCGCCGTCAGGGTGCTGGGGAGCTGGGAGAAACTCATCCGCCAGGTGTGCCTGCGCCTCGGCGGGGAGTTGGGTCAGCAGGTGCTGCCGGTGCAGCGGGCCAAGCGCGGCAGTGACCCCCGGTCGCGGCGGATCGCGGCGGCCGAGAAACTGTGCGCGGACGGCAGGCTCACGGCCGAGGTGCGCATCGACGGCACCGGCCGGGTCGTCACGGTCACCGCCGATCTGCGGACGGGGAAGGTCCGCACCTCCGTCGAGGTGCCGGCGCCCACGGGCTCGTACCCGCTGCCCACGGTGAAGCGCCTGGTGCGGCTGCTCGCCGAGGCGCCGGCCGACCTCCACGTGGAGACCCTCGTCGACGGCGGCAACGGGCCGCGCGGCACCCTGGAGCGGCTGCGTCCCGAGCCGGGCGATCTGCTGCCGAAGGACGGCGCGCCGCTCACCGGCTTCCGGCTGTCTCTGATCAAGGGTTTGGGCAACACCCGCGGCGTCGCGGAGTCCGGCTTCATCCGGAGCGTCGACGAGGCCGTGGAGCGCTTCCACCACGCGGTGGTGGCGCATCTGGGCGCCGTCGAGGGCCGGCCCGCCCGCAGGAGCTGAGCGCGTCCGCGGCCGCCGGGGCGGGCGGCCGCGGGCGGGTGGGTCGGGCGGGCGGGCGGGCGGGTCAGACGTCCGTGACGCGGAGGCCCGCGTGGGACTTGTAGCGGCGGTTCGTGGAGATCAGGTTCGCGACGAGGGCTTCGACCTGGTGGGCGTTGCGGAGGCGGCCGGCGAAGACGCCGCGCATGCCCGGGATGCGGGCCGCGAGGGCCTGGACGATGTCGGTGTCCGCGCGGACCTCGCCGAGGACCATCACATCGGTGTCGATCTCCTCGACCGACTCGTCCTGGAGCAGCACGGCCGAGAGGTGGTGGAAGGCCGCGGTGACCCGGGAGTCCGGGAGCAGGGCCGCGGCCTGCTGGGCCGCGCTGCCCTCCTCGACCTGGAGGGCGTACGCGCCCTGCTTGTCGAAGCCGAGCGGGTTGACGCAGTCCACCACGAGCTTGCCCGCGAGGTCCTCGCGCAGCGCTTCGAGCGTCTTGGCGTGCCCTTCCCACGGCACCGCGATGATCACGATGTCGCTGCGGCGCGCGCACTCCGCGTTGTCCGCGCCCTCCACGCCGAGGCCCAGCTCGTCGGCGGCGGTCTGCGCGCGGTCGGCGGCGCGGGAGCCGATGATCACCTTCTGGCCGGCCCGGGCGAGCCGGTAGGCGAGGCCCCGGCCCTGGTCACCGGTGCCGCCGAGGACGCCGACGACGAGGCCGGAGACGTCCGGGAGCTCCCACGGGTCCTTGACCGGCCGCTTCTGCGTCTGCTGTGCCTGTGCCTGTGCCTGTGCCTTTGCCTGCGTGCTGTCTGTGGAAGTCATGCCGGCGAGCGTACTGCCGAGTACGCGAAACCCGAATGGCCCCGGTCGGGCGACGGCAACCGGCCCCCGCATGTCCCTTGCATGGTGCAGGAGCCGTCATGGCGAGCGGCCGACGAAGGTTACGGCGCCCCTTCCTCCTCCTCGCGGGACTTGTCGTTCCACTTGGGGTCGTTCTGCCATTCGAGGTTCCGCTCCTGCGCGGTCTCCATCGCGCGGTTCGCCTCCTCGGGGGTGGAGTACGGCCCGAACCGGTCCTTGGCCGGGCACTCCGGACCTTCCTCGACCTTCTGGTGGACCAGGCAGTAGTACCACTCGCCCGGCTTGCCCACCTGGCGCTTCTTGAACAGGGCCATCGTCTTCAGGCTCCTCTCGTTACCGCTCTCTGCCGCCATGCTGCCCCATCCCCCCTGGATACACTCGCTTGTATGTCTGGCCAGTCGCTGCTCGTACCAGGGGAGCTCTCTCCCGCCCGTCCCGTTCCCGGCAACATCCGCCGGCCCGAGTACGTGGGCAAGCCCGCGCCCACTCCGTACACCGGACCGGAGGTGCAGTCGGCCGAGACCATCGAGGCCATGCGCATCGCCGGCCGGATCGCCGCCCAGGCGATGGAAGAGGCCGCCAAGCTCATCGCGCCGGGGGTGACCACCGATGAGCTGGACCGGGTCGCCCACGCGTTCATGTGCGACCACGGCGCCTACCCCTCGACGCTGGGGTACCGGGGCTACCCGAAGTCCCTGTGTTCCTCGGTCAACGAGGTCATCTGCCACGGCATCCCCGACTCGACCGTCCTGCGGGACGGCGACATCGTGAACCTCGACGTGACCGCGTACATCGGCGGGGTGCACGGCGACAACAACGCCACCTACCTGTGCGGCGAGGTGGACGAGGAGTCCCGGCTGCTGGTGGAGCGCACCCGCGAGGCCCTGAACCGGGCCATCAAGGCCGTGAAGCCGGGCCGCCAGATCAACATCATCGGCCGGGTCATCGAGTCGTACGCGAAGCGCTTCGGTTACGGCGTGGTCCGGGACTTCACCGGCCACGGCATCAACTCGTCCTTCCACTCCGGCCTGATCGTCCCGCACTACGACAGCCCGCACGCCACCACCACGATCGAGCCCGGCATGACCTTCACCATCGAGCCGATGCTGACGCTCGGCACGCACGAGTACGACATGTGGGACGACGGCTGGACGGTGGTCACGAAGGACCGCAAGCGCACCGCGCAGTTCGAGCACACCCTCGTGGTGACCGATTCGGGGGCGGAGATCCTGACCCTGCCGTAGCGGGGGGAGTAGAATTTTTTTACCGACAGGGCGTCGGGAACACATTGACTTAGGTAAGCCTAAGCAGGAGGATCGGGTGTTGGCGACGGGTGTCGCCACGCCTGTCCTTCCTTCCTCGGACTCTCCGGAGGTACGCCTTGGACGCCTTTTCGACGGCCATCCGCGTCGCGTCGCACGAGCAGCACACCGAGGCGGAGACCTCGACGTTCATGAGCGACCTCCTGGGAGGCAGGCTCGGCGTGGACGCCTACACCCGCTACACCGAGCAGCTGTGGTTCGTGTACCGGGCGCTGGAGGACGCGGCCGACTCCCTCAAGGACGACCCGGTGGCCGGCCCCTTCATCCAGCCGGAGCTGATGCGCGTCGCCGAGATCGAGCGGGACCTGGCGCACCTGCGCGGCCCCGGGTGGCGCGAGACGCTGGTGGCGCTGCCGGCCACCGAGGCGTACGCGGCCCGCGTGGCCGAATGCGCGGCGACCTGGCCGGGCGGGTACGTCGCCCACCACTACACCCGGTATCTGGGAGACCTCTCCGGCGGGCAGATCATCCGGGACAAGGCCGAGCGCACCTGGGGCTTCGCGCGCAAGGGCGACGGCGTCCGGTTCTACGTCTTCGCCGGCATCTCCAACCCGGCGGCCTTCAAGCGGACCTACCGCGAGCTGCTGGACGCGATCGCCGCCGACGACCTGGAGAAGCAGCGCATCATCGACGAGTGCAAGCGCGCCTTCGCGTACAACGGCGCGGTCTTCCAGCAGCTCGGCGAGCAGTTCCCGCTGAGCGCGTAGTCCCCGCGGGGGCCGTCAGTCGCCCTGGATCAGCCAGAGGGCGATGACGACGACGCACAGCACCGCCTCGGCGGCCTTGGCGTAGAAGAGGGCGAGGGCGCACCCGAGGCCGCCCAGGGCGATGCGGTTCGCGCGCTGGTCCGGCGTCCGCGGCCGGCGCCAGGTGGCGGCGGCCAGGGCCAGGGGGATCAGGTACGGGACCGACAGCCACAGCGGGGCCTCGGGCAGGTACGAGGCCGAGTAGCTCAGGCCGGCGGCCAGCAGCGTCAGCGCCGTGACGAGCGCGGGCACCAGGAGCCACGGCCGGGTGCCGACGGGCCGCTGGGCGGTCGCGTACGAGGTGCCGGGCGAGGTCGAGGTCGCGGCCGAGGGCGCGGTCGTGTTCATGCCTCCATTGCAGCGCCCGGCGGGGCTCCGGGCGCAGGGCGTTCGTACTCAACCGCGCCTGCGCGCGTACTCAGTTCCCGACGGAGGCGAAGCGGACGCGGCCGCCGATCTCGACCGTGCCGTCCGGGCCGGGGGCGGTGAGGATCTGCGATCCGGCGCCCTGGGTGATGTTGAGGGCGCGGTTCAGCTGCGCCGTCAACAGGATCGCCGCCGAGCCGGTGGCCTCGTCCTCGACGATGACCCCGTCGGCGCGGCGCGGGAAGCCGCGGGCCCGGACGCGGCCGGCGGTCTCGTCCTCCCAGGCCCAGGCGTACAGCCAGCCCTCGCCCGGCGGCGGGGCGGGCAGCGCCTCGACCGCGGCGGCGTTCGGGTACTGCTCGGTGCGCTTGCCCTCGACCCACTCGGGACGGGCGGTGATCCAGGTGAACTCCCCGTCGTCGCGGGCCCACACGGACCCGGCGGGCGGCTGGAGCTCCTCGATGTCCAGCAGCCACGCGACGCCGACGAGCGGGTGCCCCGCGAACGTCATCCGCGTGCCGGGCGTGCGGATGTCGACGACCCCGCGCTCGGGGTCGTCGACGAACACCGTCTCGCTGTAGCCGAGTTCGGCGGCGAGCGCCTGCCGGGAGGCGTCGTCCGGGCAGGTCCGGCCGTCGCGGACGACTCCGAGCAGGTTGCCGTACCGGCCGTCACCCGCGCAGAAGACCTTGATCACGTCGAGATCGTTCACACGGGAAATTCAAACACGGCTCAGTTTCCGGCGGTGCGCCGCCTGCGCGCGAGGTACACCGCGCCGGCCCCGGCGGCGACCACCGCGCCGGAGGTGGCGAGCAGGGCGCCGGCCGGGAGTTCGGCGCCGGTGGCGGCCAGGTTTCCGCCGACGGAGCCGCCACTGCCGCCGCCGACCGTGCCGCCGCCGCCCACGGTGCCGGTCGTTCCGGTGGCCGGGCGCGTCGTCGGCGTGGCGGTCGGCGTGTTGGTCGGCAGGGCCGCGTCCTTCTCCACGGCCACGGCGAGATCGACGTCGTCGACCCGGTCGCCCGCCTTGTACATGGAGCCGGTGGTGTCATTGGCGAAGGCGGCCGCACCCTCGGCCGTCAGGGCGGTCCGGACGCCCTGGAGGGCGAGCAGGCCGGCTTTGGTCTTGTAGTCGGCCTTCGCCAGGTCGAGGGTGGCGAAGGGAATGTCCGCCTTGGTGCCGGCGGCGGTCTTCACGTCCAGGACGAGGGTTCCCTTGGCGCCCTCGGCGTTGATCCGGATGTTGCCGAAGGTCATGTCGATGCCGTGGGCGGCGTACTGGAAGCGCAGATTGCCCTGGAAGGCGGCGTTCAGCTTCTGCTTCTTGACGTCGAGTTCGCCCTTGCCGGTGGCGAAGGAGAAGGAGAAGGTGTCGCCGCTCCCGGCCGCCCCGCCCGCCGGGGTCACGGTGCCGCCGGCGCCCTGGACGTACCTGCGGAAGGATTCCTTGACGCCCCAGGTCAGCCGGCCGCTCTGGATCGGCCGCGGGCCTTCGGCCGCCGGGGAGCCGGTGGTCTTCGACGGCGTCGGGAGGGTGGACGCGGGCGTGGAGGCGGGCGTGGACGGGGACACGGACGCGGACGGGGTGGGGCCGGGCTTCGCGAACTCCAGCACGGCCGTCAGCGGGTCGCCCTCCTTGCCCGCGTAGTGGGGGGCGCCGAGCTGCTCGGCGGCCTCCTTGGTGAGCGTGGTGGCCAGCTTGGTCATCGCCGGGCCGGCGAAGGCCACGCCGGCCAGGGGGACGTCCTTGGTGAGGACGCCGTTCTTGGTGATGTCGGCGGTCAGTTTCTTCGTACCCGTATCGATGCGGACGTGGCCCAGCTTCACCGTGAAGCCGTGCGCGGGCGCGTCGAAGACCACGCTGCCGGTGAAGGCGGCGGTCACGACGTGGCCGCCGTCCTTGTCATAGCCGCCGGTGGCCGAAGTGAAGCGGAAGGTTCCGTCCGCGTTCCTCGTGGCGCCGTCCGTGGTGGTGATCGTGCCCTTGGCGATCTTCTCGACATAGGTGCGGTAGCTCTCCAGCACACCCCAGTCGAGAGTGCCGTTCACGATCGGTATCGGTGCGGCGGCCACGACGGCGGCGGACGCGCCGGAACCCACCGCCGTCGCGGGCACGACGAAGGCGGTGAGGCCGAGCGCGGTGGCGGCGACGGCGGCCGCGGCGGCGGTCTGGCGGCGGTGGGACGACATGGCTGAGGACTCCGGAGGGGTGAGAGCGGAAGGGAGTAAAGGGAGGAGGTGTCAGTGCTGCTGTGCATCGGTGGGTTCGGCCGCCGCTGCGGCCCGGGCGGCCGTACGGCGCCTGCGGACCAGCAGGAACGCGGCGCCGCCGGCCAGGACGAGCGCGGCCACGGCGAGCGCGGCCACGGCGAGGCCGGGACGCGTCCCGGTGTCCGATGGCCCCTCCCCCGCCTCCTGGGCCGGGCGCGGCGCGGCGGACGACGACGACGGCGCCGGCGAGGCCGTGGAGCCCAGGTCCGGCAGGGCCGGGAGCCGTGCGCCGGGGTCCAGGGCGACGGCGAGCGAGACGGGGTCCATCTCGGTGCCGGCTCTGTACATGGAGTTGAAGGCCTGGGAGCCGCCCTCGGTGAGAGTGGCCGGGGCCTCGGTGAGGGTGGCGAGTCCGCCTTCCGTCCTCAGGCCCTCGGCGTCGAACTCGACGAGCGGGACGGCGTTCCTCGTCTCGCCGCCCGTGGTGACGTCGGCGCTCAGCACCCCCTTGCCCTCCTGGACCTTGACGGTCATCCTGGCGAGCTTCAGGTCCAGGTGGGCTCCGGTGAAGTGGACGGCCCCGGCGAAGGCGGCGTCCAGGGTGCCCTTCTCGCCGTCGTACGCGCCCCTGCCCTGGCCGAAGCGGAACAGCGCGCCGCCGTCCTGGGCGCCTTCGGAGAGGGTCCACTTGCCCCGGCCGATGGACCCGGTGACGTACTCGCGGAAGGTGCGCCGTACACCCCAGTCGACGGCGGCGTCGGCGAAGGCCCCCGGGGGCCGTGCGCCCTGCGGGGTACCGGTGCCGGTGCCGGCGCCGGTGCCGGTTCCGGTCCCGCTCCCGGTCCCGGGCGCTTCGCTCGGGAGCGCGCTCGGCGACCCGGCCGGGGCGGAAGTGACGTCGGCGGACAGCGAGATCGGGTCGAGCCGCGCGCCGGCGGTGTAGTACCCGGCGAAGGCCTCGGCCCCCTGGTCGGTGAGGGTGAGCGGGATGCCGGTCAGGACGAGCGGGCTGCCGCCGCCCTTCATATCGATGCCGCCGAGGCCGAGCGAGGCGAACGGCACCTGGGAGCGGGTGCTGACCGCCCCGGTGTCCTTGGCCCTGCTGGACACGTCCACGTACAGGGTGCCGCTGCCGCCGTTGATCCTGACGGTGGGCCGGCTGACGCTGAGGTCCAGCTCGTACGCGCCGTCGGGCTTCTGGTGGCCCTGGAACTGGACTCCGCCGGTGAAGGAGGCCTCGAAGGCGCCGGAGTCGGGATCGTAGGAGCCGGTGGCCGAGTGGAAGCGGAACAGGCTGCCGCCGACCGTGGCGGCCCCGCCTTTCAGCTTGAAACCGCCTTTCGCGACCGGGCCGGTGACATAACTCTGGAAGGACGACTTGATGCCCCAGTCGAGCCGGCCGCCCTGGACGGGCCGGCTCGCCGCATGGGCGGCGGTGGCCGGGACCAGGACCCCCAGCTGGGCCGCCAACAGAGCTGCCCACAGGGCGACTGCGAACGCGCGGGCGGGTCTTGCGGCCATGGCTGTCCCCTCCGAGGGCTGGCGAAGTGAGGTTAGGCTAACCTAAGCTAACCCCCGCCGGAACCCCGCGATTTCAGCCGGACGATCAGGACGGTGCCCTCGTGCCCACACCCGCCGCGCCCCACCGTTTTCCCCGTCTCGCCGTCGCCGTGTCGGCGCTCGCGCTGGCGCTGGCCGTGACGGGCTGCGGAGGCGCGGCCACCACCGCCCCGGAGCCCCCCGCCCGCGCCGCCCCGGCCGGCGCGGCTGTCCCGGACCGGGTGGAACCGCTCTCCCCGGCGCCCCGGCCCGCCCTGCCGGTGACCGTGCCCTCGGCGGACGGCGCCACGGTGACCGTCACGTCCGCCGATCGCGTCGTCCCGCTCACCGGCAGCCTGAACGAGATCGTCCACACCCTCGGCCTCGGCCCGCGGGTCGTCGCCCGCGACATCACCGCCACCTTCGAACAGGCCGCGCCGCTACCGGTGGTGACGCGGGGACACGAGGTGTCCGCCGAGAGCGTGTTGTCGCTCCGCCCGACGCTCGTGCTCGCCGAGACCACCTCCGGTCCCGCCGAGGCGATCCGGCAGATCCGCGACGCGGGCATACCGCTGCTGATCGTGGCCCCCGCCAAGTCGCTGGACGACGTACCGAAGCGGATCGACGCCGTCGCCGGAGCGCTGGGCGTCGAGGACGCCGGGACGCGGCTGAACCAGCGCACGGCCGAGCGGATCGCCGCCGCCCGCAAGGGCATTCCGGCCGCCGCCGCCGCAGCGAAGAAGCCCCGGGTGGCCTTCCTCTACCTGCGCGGCACCGCCTCCGTGTACCTGATGGGCGGCTCCGACTCGGGCGCGGCCTCGCTGCTCGAAGCGGCGGGCGCCGTCGACACCGGCACGGAGTCCGGGCTCGGCAAGGACTTCACACCGATCACCAGCGAGGCCCTGGCCGCCGCCGCGCCCGACGCCCTCCTCGTCATGTCCAAGGGCCTGGACTCCGTCGGCGGCGTGAGCGGCCTGGTGAAGATCCCGGGCGTGGCCCAGACCCCGGCCGGCATGGACCGCCGGGTGGTCACGGTGGACGACGGCGTCCTCCTCAACTACGGCCCGCGCACGGACCAGGTGCTGGCCTCCCTGATCACCCAGCTCTACGGCAAGGGCTGACGTGCCCCTCTCCTACGAGCCCGACCGCACCGCCCCGGCCGCCCCGGACACCCCAGCCGCCCCGCCCGCCTCGGTACGCAGCCCCGAGGCGAGGCGGCGTACCGCCCTGCCGCTCACCGTCGGTCTCGTCGCCGCCCTGGCCGTCCTCGCCCTGGCCTCCGCCGGGGTGGGCGCGTACACCATCCCCGCAGGGGACGTACTCGCCTCCGTCCAGCACCGCATGGGCCTCGGCGGGGCCGCCCTCGACCGGGTCGGGGAGAGCGTGCTGTGGAACGTACGGCTGCCGCGCGTGGTGCTCGCGCTGCTCGTCGGGGCGAGCCTCGGCTGCGCGGGCGCCCTGATGCAGGGGGTGTTCGGAAATCCACTCGCCGAGCCGGGAGTCATCGGCATCTCGGCGGGCGCGGCCGTCGGCGCCGTCGCCGCCATCGCGTTCGGCCTCGGCTTCCTCGGCAACTGGACCGTCACCGCCTGCGCGTTCGTCTCCGGCCTGGTCACGGTCGGGTCCGTCTACCTCCTCTCCCGCAGCGGCGGCAGGACGGAGGTCGTCACCCTCATCCTCACCGGCATCGCCGTGAACGCCTTCGCCGGCGCCCTGATCGGCCTGTTCGTGTTCTTCGCGGACAGCGGCCAGGTCAACCAGATCACCTTCTGGCAGCTCGGCTCCCTCGCCCAGGCCACGTGGCCCAAGGTCCTCGCCGTCCTGCCCTGCGCCCTCGCGGGGCTGCTGGTCGCGCCCTTCCACGCCCGCCGGCTCGACCTCCTGTCCCTGGGCGAGCGCCCCGCCCGCCATCTCGGAATCGACGTCGAGCGGCTGCGGCTCGCCCTGATCCTCGTCGTCGCGCTGCTCACCGCCGCCGCCGTCGCCGTGGCCGGGGTGATCACCTTCGTCGGGCTGCTCGTCCCGCACCTGCTGCGGATGGCCAACGGCCCCGGGCACCGCTTCCTGGTGCCCGGCAGCGCCCTCGCCGGCGCTCTCGTCCTGCTCGCGGGCGATCTGGCCGCCCGGACGATCGCCCGGCCGGCCGAGCTGCCGCTGGGGGTGCTGACCGCCCTGATCGGCAGTCCCTTCTTCTTCTGGCTGCTGCGCCGGACCCGCCGCAAACAAGGAGGCTGGGCGTGAGCGTCCTGTTCAGGCGGCACAAGCGGACGGTCCCGGCCCGCCCCGCCCCCGGCGCGCCCTTCGCGCAGGCCGCGGATCTCCACGTACGGCTCGGCGGGCGCGAGGTCCTGGCCGGGGTCGAACTGACCGCCCGGGCGGGCGAGGTGCTGGCCCTGGTCGGGCCGAACGGCGCGGGCAAGTCCACCCTGCTGGCCGCGCTCGCGGCGGATCTTCCGGCGGCCTCCGGGGTCGTACGGATCGACGGGCGCCCGGTCGGCGACTGGCCGGCCCCCGATCTCGCCCTGCGCCGTTCGGTGCTTCCGCAGTCGGCCGCGCTGTCGTTCCCCTTTCCCGTGGAGGAGGTCGTACGGATGGGCCGCGCGCCCTGGGCGGGCACCCCGCTCGCCGGTTCCGACGAGGCGGCGGTTGCCGCCGCGATGGCCGCGACCGAGGTGACAGGCTTCTCCGGCCGCCCGTTCTCCGCGCTCTCCGGCGGCGAGCGGGCCCGAGTCGCACTGGCCCGGGTCCTCGCCCAGGGGGCCCCGCTGCTGCTGCTCGACGAGCCCACCGCCGCGCTCGACCTGCGTCACCAGGAACTCGTCCTGCGTATCTGCCGGGAGCGGGCGGCGGCCGGGGACGCGGTGGTCGTCGTCCTCCACGACCTGGGTCTCGCGGCCGCGTACGCGGACCGGGCCGCCGTCCTGCACGACGGACGGATCGCGGCGGACGGCCCGCCGGCCGAGGTGTTCGAGGACGGGCTGCTGAGCCGGGTGTACCGGCAGCCGGTGGAGGTGCTCGCGCACCCCCGGACGGGCGCACCGCTGGTGGTGCCGGTCCGGGCGCGCACGGAGGAGTCACCGGGGTTTGACCCTCTCTTGACCGTGCCGAGAGGTCGCCATGGGGGCTCCGTGACGGCGTCGTGTCCGCCGCCCACGGGTGTGCGCCAAATCACTGGACGGGTGGGTATAGGTCAGGTAAGCCTCGGTTAAGTTAGGTCCGCCTCACCGGCCTCTCCCCACCGGGACGGCCCTCCGTCCGAAGCCCAGGAGCCCCTATGCGCCCCGCCCGACTTTCCGTCCTCACCGCGGCTGCCGTGGCGGCCGCGCTCACCGCCGTCACCGGGTGCGCCGAGAAGGGCGACTCCGCCGGCGGCGACGGCGCGATCCACGTGACCGCCACGGACACCGCGTGCGAGGTCTCCAAGAAGGAGTTCCCGGCGGGCAAGGCGACGATCGAGGTCGAGAACAAGGGCTCCAAGGTCACCGAGGTCTACGTCCTGTTCCCGGACGGCCGCATCGTCACCGAGCGCGAGAACATCGGCCCCGGCACCAAGGCCTCCATCACCGCCGAGATCAAGGCGGGCGACTACGAGATCGCCTGCAAGCCCGGCATGAAGGGCGACGGCATCAAGCAGCAGGTCAAGGCCAGCGGCCAGGGCGCCACCGAGAAGCGCAGCCCCGAGCTGGACGCCGCGGTCGCCGCCTACCGCCAGTACGTGAACGCGCAGGCCGAGGAGACCCTCCCCAAGGCGCAGGCCTTCGTGGACGCGGTCAAGGCCGGCGACGTCGAGGCCGCCAAGAAGGCGTACGCCCCCTCCCGCATCGGCTGGGAGCGCACCGAGCCGGTCGCCGAGTCCTTCGGTGACATCGACCCGAAGGTGGACGTCCGCGAGGACGGCCTTGAGGCCGGCCAGGACCCGGCGAAGGACTGGACCGGCTGGCACCGCCTGGAGAAGGCCCTGTGGGCCGACAACAAGATCGGCGACGAGGAGAAGAAGCTCGCCGACACCCTGATGGCCGACCTCACCGACTGGCAGAAGAAGGTCGGCCAGGCGGAGATCACCCCCACCTCGATGGCGAACGGCGCCAAGGAGCTCCTCGACGAGGTGGCCAGCGGCAAGGTCACCGGTGAGGAAGAGCGCTACAGCCACACCGACCTGGTCGACTTCAAGGCCAACGTCGAGGGCGCGCAGAAGGCGTACGAGCTGCTCAAGCCGGTCGCCGCGAAGAACGACCCGACTCTGGCCACCGAGCTGGACAAGCAGTTCGCGGCGATGGACGCGCTGCTCGACAAGTACCGCGCCGACAAGTCCGGCTACGAGTTCCAGTCGTACGAGTCGGTCGGCCAGGAACAGCGCAAGGAGCTCTCCGACGCCGTGAGCGCCCTCGGGGAGCCGCTGTCCAAGCTCGCCGCCGCCGTCGTCAAGTAAGCCGTCGTCAAGTAACACGTAACAGGGGGGGAACAGGGTGTCCGCCATGCCTGAGGAAACCAGCGGCACGACCGCCGCCGCCGCCGATGACGCCGACGCCGTCGGCGGCGGCGAGGCCGGCTCCGGCGCGCCGTCCCGCCGGTCCGTGCTCGGCTGGGGTGGTGCCGGGCTCGCGCTCGGCGCCGCCGCGGCGGGCGGCACCGTCGCCGCGCTCACCAGTACCCACGACGCCGTTCCGGCCGCGCTGACCGGCGCCGCGGTGCCGTTCCACGGCAAGTACCAGGCCGGTATCGCCAGCGCCGTCCAGGACCGGCTGCACTTCGCGGCGTTCGACGTGAAGACGAAGGACCGCGCCGAACTCGTCCAGCTCCTCAAGGAGTGGACCCGGGCGGCCGAGCGGATGACCGCCGGCCTCCCGGTCGGCGAGGGCGCAGTCGGCGGCCTCCCCGAGGCCCCGCCGGACGACACCGGCGAGGCCCTCGGCCTCAAGCCCAGCCGGCTCACGCTGACCATCGGCTTCGGCGCCTCGCTCTTCGCCAAGGGCCGGTTCGGCCTGGAGGACAAGCGCCCCGAGGCCCTGATCGACCTGGAGCTGTTCCCCGGCGACAACCTGGACGCGGCGCGCAGCGGCGGCGACATCTGTGTGCAGGCCTGCGCGGACGACCCGCAGGTCGCGGTGCACGCGATCCGCCAGCTCGCCCGGATCGGCTTCGGCAAGACGGCGGTGCGCTGGTCGCAGCTGGGCTTCGGCAAGACCTCCTCGACCACCCCCGAGGAACAGACCCCGCGCAACATGATGGGCTTCAAGGACGGCACCCGGAACATCTCGGGCACCGACACCGCCGCCCTGGAGAAGCACGTGTGGGTGTCCGCCAAGGACGCCCCGGGCGCCTCGTCGTGGCTGGTGGACGGCTCGTACCTGGTCGCCCGCCGGATCCGCATGAACATCGAGATCTGGGACCGCACTCCGCTCCAGGAGCAGGAGGACATCTTCGGCCGGGACAAGGCCGAGGGCGCGCCGGTCGGCAAGTCCAAGGAGCGCGACGAGCCGTTCCTGAAGGCGATGAAGCCGGAGGCGCACGTCCGCCTCGCGCACCCGGACACCAACGACGGCGCCACGATCCTGCGCCGCGGCTACTCCTTCACGGACGGTACGGACGGACTGGGGCGGCTCGACGCGGGCCTGTTCTTCCTCGCCTACCAGCGTGACGTCCGCAAGGGCTTCGTGCCGATCCAGCGCAGCCTGGCGAAGTCCGACGTACTCAACGAATACATCCAGCACGTGGGTTCGGCCGTCTTCGCCGTCCCGCCGGGCGTCCGCGACAAGGACGACTGGTGGGGCCGGGCGCTGTTCTCGTAGCACTCGTAGCACTCGTAGCAGCGGACAAGGGACAAGGGGACAAGGGGAACCACGTGTTCAGCAACTATCTGATCGGTCTGCGAGAGGGACTGGAGGCCAGCCTCGTCGTCTGCATCCTCGTCGCGTACCTGGTCAAGACCGGGCACAAGGACAAGCTGGCCCCGCTGTGGGTCGGTGTGGGCCTGGCGGCGGCGGTGAGCCTGGGCTTCGGCGCGGCGCTCGAATTCGGCACGCAGGAGCTCACGTTCCAGGCGCAGGAGGCGATCGGCGGCTCGCTGTCGATCATCGCCGTGGGCCTGGTGACCTGGATGGTCTTCTGGATGAAGCGCACGGCGCGGCATCTGAAGGCCGAACTGCACGGGAAGCTGGACGCGGCGCTCGCGATGGGCACGGGCGCGCTGGTCACCACCGCGTTCCTGGCCGTCGGCCGGGAGGGGTTGGAGACCTCGCTGTTCGTGTGGCGCTCGGTGAAGGCGGCCGGTGACGGGGCGGGACCGCTGACGGGTGTGCTGCTGGGCATCGCCTCGTCGGTCCTGCTGGGCTGGCTGTTCTACCGCGGCGCGTTGAAGATCAACCTGGCCGAGTTCTTCAAGTGGACCGGTGGCATGCTGGTCGTGGTCGCGGCGGGCGTGCTCGCGTACGGGGTCCACGACCTCCAGGAGGCGGACTTCGTGCCCGGGCTGGGGTCCAGGGCGTTCGACATCAGCTCCACGATTCCGCCGGACAGCTGGTACGGAACCCTGCTGAAGGGGACGTTCAACTTCCAGCCGGATCCGACCTGGCTCCAGGTCGCGGTGTGGGCGGCCTACCTGATCCCCACGCTGTTCCTCTTCTTCGGCCCGCGGCTGACGGGGCGCGCGCCGGCCCCGACGGCCGCCCCGGCCGGTGTCGCCGTGGAGGCGGAGAACCAGGCGTAGGCCGTCTCTTTCGGTTACGCCGACGGGGCCCGGATCTTCGCGATCCGGGCCCCGTCGGCGTATCCGGTGGTACGGACGCGCCCGTCACCACAGGCGGTCGATGAGCCCCGAATACAGCGCGATCCGCGTCCCCGCGAAGGCCGCCGCGCCGGGCTCGACGGCCTGGCCGAGGAAGTCCGCCAGGACCTCCTTGTCGAACCCGGGCTCGTCCGTGGACAGCGGTTCCTCGGGCGTCCCGCCCACGAGCACGGCCCCCGGCAGCCGGGTGAAGCCGGCGCTCTCGTAGAACGGCGCCAGCGGCCGGTCGCAGCTGAACAGCACCAGGTCCAGCCCCGGTACGGCGGCCAGCTCGCGGCGCGCGGCCGCGACGAGCCGCGCCCCGCACCCCCGGCCCCGCGACGCGGTCCGGGTCACGACCGCACTGAGCCCGGCCGCGCGGTACGTGCGCCCCTGGTGCCGGATGTCTTTGAACAGCAGCGCCAGCGAGGCGGCCACCGCGCCGTCCCCGTCCAGGAGCAGCAAGGCCCGCGGGCTGAGCGCCGGGTCGTGCCCCGGGCTGGCACCGGGCCAGGCCTCAGCCTCCAACGCCGCGACCTGCTCGGCGAGCGCCGCCGGCAGCTCGGCCTCGGCGTATCCCACAACCCTCACCGGAGCCGCCCTTCCCCGGCCGCGCCGCTCCTCGGCGCCGGGCTCGGGGTCATGCGATGCTCGTGCCCGCGCCGGCTACGCGGACTCGGGGGTCTCCGGGCCGGAGTTCCACGGTCAGGATCCCGGGGCGGCCCATGTCCTCGCCCTGGTGGAGGGTGAGCACCGCGTCCGCCGGGACCAGGCCGGCCTCCCGGGCGTACGCCCCGAAGGCGGCCGCGGCGGCCCCGGTGGCGGGGTCCTCGACGACGCCGCCGACCGGGAAGGGGTCCCGTACGTGGAAGAGCGCCGGGCCCTCCCGGTACACCAGCTGGACGGTGGTCAGGTCCAGGCGCCGCATCAGCGCCTCCAGCCGGGTGAAGTCGTACGCGAGGTCCGCGAGCCGGGCCCGGGTGCCGGCGCCGATGATCAGGTGGCGGGCTCCGGCATAGGCGATCCGGGGCTGGATCGCCGGGTCCAGGTCGGCCGCCGGCCAGTCCAGCGCGGCCAGCGCCTCGGCGAGGTCCTGCGGGGAGACCTCCTCGACGTGCGGCTCCACGCTGGTCAGCGTGGCCCGCGGCGAACCGCCGGCCGTCTCGACCGATACCGGCACCGTCCCCGCCCGGGTCTCGAAGAGCAGCTCGCCCGGACCGATCCGCTCGGCCAGCGCCACGGCGGCGGCCACGGTGGCGTGCCCGCAGAACGGGACCTCGGCCTGCGGGCTGAAGTACCGCACGGTGAAGGCCCGTCCCGACTCCCCCGCCAGGCCTTCCGGCGGCGCGGTCAGGAACGCCGTCTCGCTGTAGCCCAGCTCGGCGGCGATCCCGAGCATGGCGGCCTCGTCCAACCCGCTCGCGTCGAGCACGACCCCGGCGGGGTTGCCGCCCTCCGGGTCGTCGGAGAAGGCGGTGTATCGCAGTACCTCAGTCGTCATGATCGCCTCAACTTGACCACGCCTCCCGGCATTCCCGGCCGGCCCGGGCGCCCGCCCAGCCTGCGCCCAGCCCGCCCGCCCAGCCCGCACCCGGCCCGCGCCTAGCCCCGCCCGATGTACGGCATCGCCGTCGCCATCACCGTCGCGAACTGCACGTTCGCCTCCAGCGGCAGCTCCGCCATGTGCAGCACCATCCGCGCCACGTCGGCCGCGTCCATCACCGGCTCCACCGCCAGCTGTCCGTTGGCCTGGAGGATGCCGGTCCGCATCTGCTCGGTCATCTCGGTCGCCGCGTTGCCGATGTCGATCTGCCCGCACGCGATCCGGTACGGCCGCCCGTCCAGCGACAGCGACTTCGTCAGGCCCGTCATCGCGTGCTTGGTCGCCGTGTAGGCGATCGAGTGCGGGCGCGGCACGTGCGCCGAGATCGAACCGTTGTTGATGATGCGGCCGCCCTGCGGATCCTGCGCCTTCATCACCCGGAAGGCCGCCTGGGCGCAGAGGAATGCCCCGGTCAGGTTGACGTCCACGACCGAGCGCCACGCCTCGTACGTGATGTCCTCCAGCGGGACTCCCGCCGGACCGAAGGTGCCCGCGTTGTTGAAGAGCAGGTCGAGCCGCCCGTACCGCTCCCGCACCGCCCCGAAGAGCGCGGCCACGTCCTGCGGATCGCTCACGTCCGCCCGTACGCACAGCAGGTCCGCGCCGTCGCCGGCCGCCTCGGCGGTCTCCTCCAGCGGCTCCGTCCGGCGGCCGGCCACGGCCACCGCCCAGCCCGCGGCGGCCAGGGTCAGGGCTACGGAGCGCCCGATTCCGGAGCCTGCCCCGGTGACTACGGCGATCTTCTTCCCACGTTCGTCCATGGGGCCGCAGGGTACGTCACACCGGGCAGCCGGCCCGGAACGTTCCGCCAGCTGAGAGCATGGGTCGGTCAGGGGTGCGCAAAGACGACGAGAGTGGAGTGCCGTATGTCGGAGAGAGCCCCCGCGCCGGCGTCACCGCCGCCGTCGCCCGAGACGCCCTCTGCCCCCATATCCGCCACCGCCACCGCCCCTCTCGCGAAGGCGCGCCGCACCGGGCTGCTCGTCACCTTCGTGCTCGGCGGGCTCAGCGCCCTCCCCCCGCTGTCCATGGACATGTACCTGCCGGCCCTGCCGGAGGTCACCACGGTCCTGCGCAGCCCGGCCGCGACCGTCCAGCTCACCCTCACCGCCTGCCTGGCCGGCATGGCGCTGGGCCAGCTGGTCATCGGCCCCATGAGCGACAAGTGGGGCCGCCGCAGGCCGCTGCTGACCGGCATGGTCCTCTACGTCCTCGCCACCGCCCTCTGCGCCCTCGCTCCGACCGCCGAGCTGCTGATCGCGTTCCGGCTGCTCCAGGGCCTGGCGGGGGCGGCCGCGATCGTCATAGCCCGGGCCGTCGTACGCGACCTGTACGACGGGGTCGAGATGGCCCGGTTCTTCTCCACACTGATGCTCATATCCGGGGCCGCCCCGATCATCGCCCCCCTCATCGGCGGCCAGGTGCTCCGCTTCTCCGACTGGCGCGGGGTCTTCGCAGTCCTCACCGCCGTCGGCCTCGCGCTCACCCTGCTGGTGTGGCGCGGGCTCGGCGAGACCCTGCCGGCCGAGCGCCGCCAGACCGGCGGCGTGGGGGCCGCGCTGCGCACCATGCGCGGGCTGCTCGCCGACCGGGTGTTCGCCGGGTACATGCTGGCCGGCGGCTTCGCGTTCGCGGTGCTCTTCTCGTACATCTCCGCCTCCCCCTTCGTGGTGCAGGAGATCTACGGTGCGTCCCCGCAGGCGTTCAGCCTGCTGTTCGGCCTCAACTCGGTCGGCCTGATCACCGTCGGCCAGATCAACGGCAAGCTGCTGGTCGGCCGGGTCAGCCTGGACAAGGCCCTGGCCACCGGGCTCGGCGTCATCACGGTCGCCTCGGTGGCGCTGCTGCTGATGTCCACCGGGGTGTTCGGCGAGGTCGGGCTGGTGCCGATCGCCGCCGCGCTGTTCGTCCTGATGTCGGCGATGGGCCTGGTGCTGCCGAACACCAACGCGCAGGCGCTGATGCGCACCCCGCACGCGGCCGGGTCGGCCTCGGCGCTGCTGGGCACCTCGTCGTTCCTGGTCGGGGCGGTCGCCTCGCCGCTCGTCGGGATCGCCGGTGAGGACACGGCCGTGCCCATGGCCGTGGTCCAGCTGGCCTGCTCGCTGCTGTCCGTGGGCTGCTTCCTCGGGATGTGCAGGCCGTGGCGGCAGCACCATCAGGACCAGTCGGGCCAGGATCGGGACCAGGATCGGCGCGGGCAGCGGCCGGACGTGGAATCCGGCGCGCCGCTCGCGCCGTAAACTTTCGAGGTGAACGCCGCCGACTACGCTTCCCCCTCCGCCACCACCGCCGAGACCCTCCGCAGCGCGCTGGGCGGACTGCTCGACGGGCTTCCGCCGAAGCAGGCCTCGGCCGCCGTCGAGCGGCTCATCGCGAACTACCGGGGCACCACCCCGACCGACGCGCCCGTGCTGCGCGACCACTCCGACGTGGCGGCTTACGCGGCGTACCGGATGCCGGCCACCTTCGAGGCCGTACGGTCCGCCCTGGCCGGGCTGGCCGAGGCGGCCCCGCGATGGGCGCCCCGCTCGCACGTGGACGTCGGCGGCGGCACCGGTGCCGCGACCTGGGCGGTCGACGCCACCTGGGACGGGCCGCGCGAGACCACCGTGCTGGACTGGGCGGAGCCGGCCCTGGCCCTGGGCAGGGAACTCGCGGCGGCCTCCGCCTCGCGGGTACTGCGCGGCGCCGAGTGGCGGCGGGCCGTCATCGGCTCCGGCCTGGTGCTCCCCGAGGCCGAGCTGGTGACCGTGTCGTACGTACTGGGCGAGCTGACGCCGGAGGCCCGCCGGGCCGTGGTCGCCGAGGCGGCGCGCGCCGGGCAGGCGGTGGTGCTGATCGAGCCGGGCACGCCCGAGGGGTACCTGCGGATCCGCGAGGCCCGCGACCAGCTGATCGAGGCCGGGTTGCGGGTCGCCGCGCCCTGCCCGCACGACGGGACCTGCCCGATCGAGGTCGGGCAGGACTGGTGCCACTTCTCGGCCCGGGTCAGCCGGTCGTCGCTGCACCGGCAGGTCAAGGGCGGCTCCCTCCCGTACGAGGACGAGAAGTTCAGCTACGTGGCCGCGACCCGCTTCCCGGTGGAGCCGGTCGCCTTCCGGGTCACGCGGAGGCCGCAGATCCGCAAGGGGCTCGTCCTGCTGGACCTGTGCGGTCCCGAGGAAGGACCGTCGGCGGGGCTGACCCGGGCCACCGTGACCAAGCGCCACGGTGGCCTGTACAAGGCGGCGAGGAACGCCGACTGGGGCCAGGAATGGCCCCCGGCCGGCTCCGAGACCGCTTAGGGCCGCAGCTCCTGGGTGCAGCACTTCACGCTGCCGCCGCCCTTGAGGAGTTCCCCGAGGTCCATGGGGATCGGCTCGAACCCCCGGTCCCGCAACGGCGCCAGCAGTCCCGTCGCCGCCTGCGGGAGCAGGACGTGCCGGCCGTCCGAGACGGCGTTGAGCCCGAGGGCGGCCGCGTCCTTGCCCTCGGCGATGAGGGCGTCGGGGAAGAGCCGTCGGAGCACGGCCCGGCTGCCGTGCGAGAAGGCCGGCGGGTAGTACATGAGGTCGTCGCCGTCGAGGACGCAGAGCGCCGTGTCGAGGTGGTAGTAGCGCGGGTCCACCAGGTCGAGCCCGATGACCGGCCGGCCGAAGAACTCCTGGGCCTCGTCGTGCGAGAGCGGGCTGGAGCGGAAGCCCCGGCCGGCCAGGATGTAGCTGGCGGTGACGGCGAAATCGCCCTCGCCCTCGTTGACGTGGGACGGCTCGTGGATGTCCTGGAAGCCGTGGCTACGGAACCAGTCGAGGTGGATCTCCGCCTCGGCGGCGCGCTCCGGGTAGGCGAACCGGGCGCCGAGCACCCGGCCGTCGACGACGAGGGCGCCGTTCGCGGCGAAGACCATGTCCGGCAGCCCGGGGTCGGGTGTGAGGGTCTCGACGGTGTGGCCGAGGGAGCGGTAGCGGTCCCTCAGTTCCTCCCACTGGGCGTTCGCGAGGGGCAGGTCCACCGGTTTCGTGGGATCCATCCACGGGTTGATGGAGTACGTGACCTTGAAATGTGCGGGTGAGCACATCAGGTAGCGCCGGGGTGTGGCGTCTCTGCGCAAAGAAGGCTCCTCACGACTCGCGAAGATGTGAACAGAATCGTCTCTCCTCAAGGGGGGCGGCGCAGTGAACTATCCGGGTGTTTTAAGGAATGGCTCAGAGACGAGACGTCTCGGGTTGGTAGTAGCTTGGTGGGATGAGCACCAAGCCGACGAGCGCCAAGCCTCCGAGCGCCAAGCCCGCGAGCACCAAGTCCTCGCCCGCGAAGATCCCCGACGCCAGCCGCCGCAGCGACCGCTCCCGGCGCGCGATCCTCGACGCGGCGCTCGCGCTGGTCGGGGAGGTCGGCTACAACAAGCTGACGATCGAGGCCATCGCGGCCCGCGCGGGGGTCGGGAAGCAGACCATCTACCGCTGGTGGCCCTCGAAGGCGGCGGTCCTGCTGGACGCCTCGCTGGCGCTCGCCGGGGACGCGGAGACCGAGGGCGGCTGGGCCGGCTTCCCCGACACCGGTGATCTGGCGGCCGACCTGAAGTTCGTCCTGCGGGCGACGGTGGACGAGTTCAACGACGAGAAGTACGAGGCCCCTACGCGCGCCCTGACAGCGGCCGGGGCCACGGATCCCGACCTCGGAGCGCGGTTCAACGAGCAGCTGCTCGAACCCCAGCTCGCCCTCTACGAGGCCCGGTTGCGCTCGGCCCGGGAGGCCGGGCAGCTCGCGAAGGACACGGATCTGCGGCTGACGGTCGAGATGCTGCTCGGGCCGCTGACGTACCGTTGGCTGCTGCGGACGGCGCCGCTCACGCACGCCTTCACGGACGCGCTGGTGGACCGGGTGCTGGGCGGCGTGGGGAAAGTCACCGACTGACGGTTGGCGCGCATGGCCGAGAAAATATGGCCGGTTCATGGCGCTTTGCGGGGATTGCGGGGCGGCGGTCCGCGGGCCCCCGGTGGAGGAGTGCGGTCATCCGGGGCTCAGGATGGTGGGACGATGTCAGGGTCTGCCGGGGCCAACGTTCAGGTGAGGGGATAGATGGGGTCTGAGTCGGGCCGCGTCAAACGCGGCGAGCAGAGCAGGATTTCGCAGTGGCTGCGCCGACGGTCGAAGCCCCAGGCTGCCGAAGACCCCGGACGAGAGCGCGAGGCGCTCCTCCTGGCCGTGGCCGCCGCGGGACTACCACTCGCCCCCGCCGCACATCCGGCCGGCTACCGATGTTCGTGCGACCGCATCGGCTGCCCCACTCCCGCGCGGCACCCCGTCTCCTTCGCCTGGCAGACCCAGTCGACGACCGACCGCGCGCAGGTCGAACGCTGGGCCCGCAACCAGCCGCAGGCCAACTTCATCACCGCGACCGGCATGGTCCACGACGTCCTCGACGTCCCGCTGGAGGCCGGCCGCAGCGCGCTGGACCGCCTGCTGGCCGCCGGCGTCGAGGTGGGACCCGTCGCCGAGTCCGCCGGTACGGGCGACCAGGCCCGGATGCTCTTCTTCACCGCGACGCGCGGAACCCCCGAGGACGAGGACGAGTGGTGGCCGTGTGCGCTGGACTGCCACCCCGAGACCATGGACGAGCACCCCGGCCTGCGCTGGCACTGCCGCGGCAGCTACGTCCTGGTGCCCCCGGCCGCCCTCCCGGGTGACCACGCGGTGACCTGGATCCGCGGCATGGAGCACCCCCTCCCGGACCCGCTGACCCTCCTGGAAACCCTCACCGACGCCTGCGCCACGTACGCCGGCTCCGCCGACCAGACCCCGGCCACCGTCGCCTGGCCCCTGGGCCGTTAGCCCGGCCGGCTGTCGAACCGGGGCCGGGGCAGGGCCGCCGGGCGGCGGGCGGCAGGCAGCGGAGAAGGCAAGGGCGCGGGGATCCCCCGGACCGGGTCCGGGTCCGGGGCCGCGCCGACACCGGCGCCGGGATCGGCCGACGGTCCGAGCCCGGGGCCCATGCCCACCGCGTGCGGCGCGGGCCGTCAGTGGATCTGGGTCACGACCACGTCCAGGGACCACGCCTTGGCCGGCTTCGCGGGGGCCTCGGCCTCCACCGCGTACCCCAGGTCCCGCAGCGCCGTCACCAGCTCCGCCGGCGAGGCGGGAACGGCCCCGGCCACCAGCAGGTCCCGTACCAGCCGGCCCTTCGTCGCCTTGTTGAAGTGGCTCACCACCGAACGCTTCTCCACCCCGTCCACCATCTGGGAGTGCAGCACCCGCACGGTGGCGGTGCGCCCGGCCGGCTCCCCCTTGGGCTTCCACGCCGACGCGTACGCCGACGACCGCAGGTCCAGCACCAGCCCGTCCCCCGACGCCTCCGGCAGCACCGAAGCCATCGGGCCCCGCCAGTACGCGCCCAGCGCCCCCAGCGCCGGCAGCTTGACGCCCATCGAGCACCGGTACGAAGGAATCCGGTCAGTCACCCGCACCGCGCCCCACAGCCCGGAGAACACCAGCAGCGACTCCTCGGCCAGGGCGCGGGCCGCCGCGGGAAGGGAAGCCAGGCCGAGCGCGTCGTAGAGCACGCCCGTGTAGACCTCCCCCGCCGGCCGCGCCACCGCGTCCCGCAGCCCGGCGTTCTTGGCGACCTCGCCGCGCAGCCCCTCGCTCAGCCCCAGCACCTCACGCGCCTTGAGCTCGTCGCCCGCGCACAGCTCGACCAGCTCCTCCAGCACCGCCGCCCGCGCCCCGGCCAGCCCCGGCAGCGACAGGGACTCCGGCTTCAGCGGCGCGCCGGAACCGCCGGCGGCCTTTCCCTCGGAAGGCGGCAGCAGCACGAGCACAATCGTTCTCCTTCAACTCCAAACACAGCGCGGGGGATGCGGCCCCCGAGCCAGGGTAGACGCCCCCGCGTGCCCCGCTCACCGTGCCGCCCGGCCCTTGCCGACCTACGCTCGACCCATGCCACGCCGTCCTATGCACATGACCGGCGCAGACGGGGCTGCCCTGCGGGCCGCGCTGCGTGATCTGCGGACGAAGCTGCACGTGCCGGGGGAGTTCCCGGCCGCCGTACTCGCCGAGGCCGAGCAGGCGGTCCGGGAGCCGCGGCTCCCGGACGTCGACGCCACCGACATCCCCCTGTTCACCATCGACCCGCCGGCCTCCCGCGACCTCGACCAGGCCATGCACCTGGCGAAGCGCCCGGCCGGCGGCTACCGGGTGCACTACGCCATCGCCGACGTCGCCGCCTTCGTCACCCCCGGCGGCGCCCTCGACGCCGAGGCCCGCCGCCGCGTCACCACCCTCTACTTCCCCGACGTGAAGGTCCCCGTCCATCCGGCCGTGCTCTCCGAGGGCGCGGCCAGCCTGCTGCCCGGCCAGACCTGCCCGGCGCTGCTGTGGCGGTTCGATCTGGACTCCGCCGGCCGGGTGGAGAGCACCGAGGTCCGCCGGGCCCTGGTCCGCAGCCGGGCCAAGCTCGACTACGAGGGCGTCCAGCAGGCCATCGACTCCGGGACCGCCGAGGAGTCCCTCGCCCTCCTCAAGGACATCGGCCGGCTGCGCGAAGCCCTGGAACGGGAACGCGGCGGCGTCTCCCTGAACGTCCCCGACCAGGAGATCGTCGCGCGGAACGGCTCGTTCACCCTCGTGTACCGGGCGCCGCTCCCGGTGGACGGCTGGAACGCCCAGATCTCCCTCATGACCGGCATGGCCGCCGCCGAGCTGATGCTCGCCTCCGGTACGGGCATCCTGCGCACCCTCCCCAGCGCCCCCGACGGGGCGGTCGCCCGGCTCCGGCTCACCGCGAAGGCCCTACGGATCGACTGGCCGCACCACATGGCGTACGCCGAGCTCGTGCGCTCCCTCGACCCGCACCTCCCCGCCCACGCGGCGTTCCTCCAGGAGTGCACCACCCTGCTGCGCAACGCCACGTACACGGTCTTCACCGGCGGCCACCTCCCCTCCCCCGCCGTCCACGCCGCGGTGGCGGCCCCGTACACGCACTGCACCGCCCCGCTGCGCAGGCTCGTCGACCGGTACACCGGCGAGCTGTGCGTGGCGGCGGTGGCGAACGCCGAGCCCCCGCAGTGGGTGGTGTCGGCGCTGGAGACGGTCCGGGGCCGGATGGCGGAAGGGAGCAGGCTGGCCAACAAGGCCGAGCGGGAATGCGTGGACCTCGTGGAGGCGGCGCTGCTCAAGGACCGCGTCGGGGAGACCTTCGACGCGACGGTGATCGACATCGAGGACAACGCGCCGCTGGTCGGCACGGTCCACCTGGAGGAGCCGGCGGTGGTCGGCCGCGTGACGTCGCGGTCCGAGAAGCTGCCGCTGGGCGAGCGGATCCCGGTCCGGCTGACGGCGGCGAACCCGGGCGTCGCGAAGGTCCTCTTCGCCCGGGCCTGACCCCCCGTCACGGGGAGGCGGGTTGCCGCAGTGCGGCGACCAGGGCGCGCGGGTCGTCGGCGTGGAAGCGGACGGTACGGGCCGCCGCGCGGGCGCCGAGCGGCCGGGTGAAGGGGAGTGGGTGGGTCAGCTCCAGGGTCACCGTCGTCTGGCTGCCCACGATCAGGTCGAGCACCCCGTCGTCGGACAGGGTCACGAGCCGGCCCTCCGGATAGCGGCGGTCGACCCGGGCCGAGGCCACCGCCTCCGGCGGGACGGTGAGGTCGAACAGCGCCCCGTACCGGATGCGCAGGGAGCCGTCCGGCCCGACGACATGCGGCCGGGTGACGCAGGCGGCGTGCATCGCCAGCACGATCAGGATCCCGTACACGTCGAGGACCAGGACCACCCGGTGCACGGCGGGCCAGGGGATCAGCACGGCCAGCGCGGCGGTCTCGATCACGGACACGAAGAGCAGCCCGTACATCATGGCGGTCTGCGGTCCGGTGTACCCGGCGGCGAGATCCCCGGCGCGGACCCCGTGCGGCGGCCTGCGCAGGAGCCACCGCCCCAGGGCGGCGCAGGCCCGCAGCTCGTGCAGCACCAGCCGGCGCACGGGCGCGGGCACCGTCTGCCGGACCGCCGCCCGCCAGGCCTCCCCCGGCCGCGCACCCCGGGCGCGGGCGGCGGCGTACAGCGAGCGCAGCACCCACGCCTCCAGCAGCAGCACGCCGAGCACCAGCGCCTCGACGAGGGCGAGCGCCCAGCCGGGCGGCCGCACCCCGGCCGCCCCGCAGACGACCAGCGCCAGTTCCGCCGGGATGACGGAGACCACCGCCGCGCGGGCCACCCGTACACCGTTCGCCCTCTTCATCCCCGGCTTCATCCCCGACCCCTCTCCATGAACGCCGCCATGACCCGGCGGACGACCTCCGCCTGCGCGGGGGCGTACTCCGCGAGCAGGGCCTCCTTGAACCCCTCGACGACCGTCCCGCCCGCCGGGATCGCCGCGAACACCTCGTCGGGGACGGCCGCCACCAGCTCGGCGGCGAGCGCCGGGATCCGGGGGTCGTCCACCGGGGCGTCGGCGAGCGCGTCGAGGCGCTCGTACAGCGCGAGGACGGCCGGATCGGCGGCCAGCGGGCCGAGGGCGGCGTAGACCGCCTCGCCGCCCGCGCCGGTCGCGTCGAGCAGCGTCAGGTGCTCGCGGTCCATCGCGGCGGCCGGCGAGGCCGTGTGCGGCGCCTTCGCCAGGAGCGCGGCGAGCGCGGGGGACAGTGGTTCGGTCTCTCCCGGCTCGGCGGCCAGCAGCACGGCGAGCCGGCGCCTGCGCTCCCCGATCTCCGCCTCCTGGCGGGCGAGGTCGGCGTCCAGTTCCTCCAGTACGTCGGCCAGGTCGCGCCCGGCGTCGTCGGCGAGGACGTCGCGCACCTCGTCCAGACTCAGCCCGAGCTCGGTGAGCCGGCGCACCCGGGCGAGCAGGACGGCGTCGCGCACGGTGTAGGCCCGATAGCCGTTGGGTCGCCGCTCCGGTTCCGGGAGCAGTCCGACATGGTGGTAGTGCCGGATGGCCCGGGTGGTGACCCCGACCAGCGCGGCGATCTCTCCGATCCGCATGTCCCCCAGTAGAAACCCTGCCGCTGCGTCAAGGTCAAGCGGCAAGGTCAAGTGGCGACGGCACAGCCGGTAGCATGGTCGCCACGGCAGACGAGTCGGCCGGGCGGCCGCGTCGGGATCGCGAGATCCCGCCGAGGAACGTCCGGGCTCCACAGGGCAGGGTGGTGGGTAACGCCCACCCGGGGTGACCCGCGGGACAGTGCCACAGAAAACAGACCGCCGGGGGCTTCGGCCCTCGGTAAGGGTGAAACGGTGGTGTAAGAGACCACCAGCGCCTGAGGTGACTCAGGCGGCTAGGTAAACCCCACCCGGAGCAAGGTCAAGAGGGGTTGGTCGTCTTCGGACGCCGGCCCTGCGCGAACGCTTGAGGGCTGCCCGCCCGAGTTCGCGGGTAGACCGCACGAGGCCGGTGGCAACACCGGTCCTAGATGGATGGCCGTCTCCCCGGCGACCGCGAGGTCTCCGGGCGACAGAACCCGGCGTACAGGCCGGCTCGTCTGCCACACCCCTCCTGACCTGGGAAACCCCGGGCCGGGGCGGGTTTCCCCATGCCGGGCGGTCGGCCGGTCCACTATCGACAAGGCCAAGCAGAGGGCCAAGGCCGCCGCCAAGACGGCGAAGGATTGACCTTCCCCTCCCAACGCAACAGCGCCCCACAGTCGTGTTGCCGGGGCTCAGCGGCTGTTGTGCCAGGTGCGGGCTGCGGTGAGCATGTCGAGTGTCCAGGGCTCGGGGTCGTGCTGGGTGATCTCTTCCCAGACGCTGACGGTGGCAGCGGCGAAGGCGTCGACTGCCGGTCGGGGGGCGCTCGTCCATGCGGGGACGCGGGCCGCCCACTGCTCGGCCTGCGCGGGGGTGTGGCCGGAGCGGATGAGCCACACCGTCCATAGGGCAGCGTCGATCCAGGCCGCGCCCCGGGACGCCCACGCCCAGTCAACGACTCGAACGCGGTCCTCGTGGATCAGGACGTTCGTCGGGAACCAGTCCGTATGCAGCAGGGCCGCGCCGTCGAACAGGTCAGGGTCGGGGGTGTGGTTGCGCATCCGGTCCGGCATCGTCCGCACGGTGACGTCCTCGGGGGCGGTGATGGTGGACAGGTGGGCGAGGGTGTCGGCGATCAGGGGCAGGTCCGGAGATCCGGGGGTGTAGTCGGCGTGGCGGCCGTCGGCGTCCTCGAAGGCGATCAGGTCCCAGCCGCCGGCTTCGGCGCGCCACAGCAGGGCGGGGGCGATGCCGCGCACGTGCGGGTTGATGTCCGCTTCGCGCTTCTGCGTCCATGCCCGCGGGTGGCCGCTGCGCAGGCCCTTGACGAAGGCCGTGGTGTCGGCGGTGTGGATGCGTGCGGCGATCTCCGAGTTCAGGCCGCCGCCGACGGTCTCGTACTTGATGACGGGCCCGGTGCGTTCGGTGATGAGGGCGAGGGCATCGGCGGGGAGTTCGGTGAGGCGCTCGGTCGGCATGGGTTCAGGCTTCCAGATGGATGGGGGCCCTGGCGCAGTTTCGCGCCAGGGCCCCCGGATCGGACGACAGCTAGTTGTAGGGGTTGTCGTCGCCGCAGCCCTGCGCGGTCGGGGCGGTGTAGGCGTCGATGTTGTCGATGATCTGAATGTCCTCGCCGTCCTGGGGCTCGATGGTGCGGGTGGGGGCGAGTTCGAGCATGACCGGGCTGGTCTCCTTCGGTTGTCCGTGCTGGCAGTAGTTGATCAGTGGTGCCTTCGCCTCCTGGAAGAGTCGTGCCATCGGGCGGCAGACCCGGCAGGTGCCGGAGAGCGTGCAGCCCTCGCATCCTCCGGTGCGAAGCATGAGGGAATCGGCGATGGAGCCGAGTCGGGCCAGACCTTCGACGCCTTCGGCGACCAGGTCCACGGACGGGTCACGGCCCACCTTGCAGATGGAGGCTTTGCCGTGGGGGTCGACGTGGAAGAAGGTGTGACCGGCGGGGCAGCCGGTGAAGGGTGCCCGCTGGGTGAGGTGCTCGGGGGACTGTGACGGCAGGGTCTCGGCGCCGCCGTGGATCGTGGGCGACATGTTGGCGTACTCGCGCCACGGCAGGCCGTGACGCTCGGCGAAGGCCCGCATGGCGGTCTGCTCGTGGGCGTTGCGGCGGGTGATGATCAGGCTGACGTCGATGTTCAGCCCGGCCTCGATTGCGCCGTCCAGGCCGCGGACGAACTTGTTGAACCCTCCGCGTCGGCCGGTGAGCCCGTCGTACGTCTCGGCGGTCGCCCCGTACAGGGACAGCGTCAGCTTCGCCGGCCGCCACGTCGTGAACAATTCGAGGATCCCGGGGTGCCAAAGGCGGGAGCCGTTGGAAAGGATCTCCACCACCATGCCCAGCTCGTTCGCGAGGCGGTAGGCGGCCGGGAAATCGGGGTCGATCAGCGGCTCACCGCCGGTGATCTGAAACCAGATCACCCCGGCGTCGCGGACCTGGTGCAGAAGCCGTTCCTTACCCGCCCAGTCCAGGCCCTCGAACCGCTTCTCGCCGAGGTAGCACATCTCGCAGTCGTAGTCACAGCCCAGATTGATCTCCCAGGTGCCCCGGTTGTACCGGAAGCGGCTCCGGGGCCGTACGAGGACGGCCCCGGCGACGGGGCGGCCGGTCAGGTCGAATCCCCACGCCCGGCGGGCGACGTCGGCCAGCCATCCGGGCACCGGATCGGCGGCCGCCATCGCACGCTGAAGCTCGGCGTACTTGGCATAGGGGATCTTCACCGCGCGGGGGCTGTCCGGCCGTAAGAGCAGGTGCTCGTCCTCGTAGGGGGCTGCGATCAGATCGTGCACGTCATCCTCCGAAGGGTCAGGGGTGCTCGGCGCGGAGCTGCGCCCTGGTCTTGATCACGCGCAGGTCGTCGGGGTGCTCGGCGGCCTTCTCGTAGGTGCCGGCGCCGTACACGGGGCGCAGGATGGGCACCCCCTGGCGCCGGTCGGTGTAGATCCAGCGGCCGCCGCCGGGGCCGTCCTCCACGAGGTCGCCGATCTGGGCGGCGCTCACTGGGCACCGCCGACGGGGCTGATGTTGGAGGCGGCGGTGGTCCACTCGATTCCTCCGCCGGTGGAGCGGATGTGGGCGATCTCCAGCAGACGGCCGGCGTGGTGCTCTGCGGTGACGCAGGTCAGGGTGCCGGTGAGGCCGTTGGCGATGTCGCGGACGTGCTCGCCGGTCAGGGGGTGGTCGATGGTGTGCCACTCGCCGCCGGCCATCGGGCCGGGTACGGGGCGGCCGGTCACCGGGTCCACTCCTGGATGCGTGCGGCGCTGATCTCCATGGGGTGCGCCAGTCTCAGGTATTCCGGGGTGGCGATCCACTCGCGGCCGCCGCCGAGGGGGCGGACGTAGCCGTAGCCGGGGAAGGCGTCGGTGAGGATGCCGTATCGGGCGAGGACGCCTACGGCCAGGTGCTCGGGGGCTTCCATGGCGCGGACGATCGTGCCGGGCGCCGGCCAGAGGCGGCGGGGCAGTGTGATGGCGCGCGGGAGGTGGCGCTGGTGGTCCTGTAGCTGCGTCGTCATCGCCGCCGCCTCGGTCGTAGTCGGTAGTGGTGGCGGGTGGCCGTCTCTGGGCTGTGGCAAAAGGGGAGAGACGGCCGCCGCGCACCGGGGCCGGGAAGGGGGAAAGTGCGGCCCTTGGAGGGGGTGGTGCTGATGACCAGTCAACGCGGAACGGCGCCCCACAACTGGCACAGGTTGTGACAGTTGCAGGACGCCGTGTGACAGTTGTGGCGGGTGTGGCTGGTGGGGCTACAGGTTGGCGCCGCACCAGGACGCGTACCCGATCAATGTGTCCGGGGTGCGGCGTGCTGCGTGCACGAGGCCGCTGACGGTCTCCCGCACGCTCGGGTGGTATTTGGCCTGTTGAGGGGCGATGGATCGTGCCTTGAGGAGGGAGGACAGGGCGGCGTCGGTCTTCCCGGTCGACAGTTGTGCGCGGGCGGTGTCGATCCAGAAGTGCCCGAGTCGGTCCGGGAAGTAGTCGGCGGGCGGCCGTACTTCCTTCGCGAGTTGCAATGCCCGGCTGTGGTTGCCCAGCTCCATCTCCACGGCGGAGGCGTGGATGGATACGTTGGTCGGTCCGAAGCTCTGGACGTGGGGGCCGTCACCGCCGGCTCCGGTGACCTCGCGTCCCAGCCGGTCGGCCAGCCGACGCGCTTCGGACAGCTCGCCCCGGGCTGTGTCTTCGTCGCCCCGGCGGCAGGCGAGCATGGCGGCTCGCAGGCGAAGGTTCCCCGCCGAGCACAGGGCGGGTACATCGCCGTTTCGTACGCCGTCGTCCACGACCGTCAGGGCCCGGCTGATGATCACCTGCCCTACCTCCAGGCGGCCGGTGGAGAATGTCGCGTACGCCCTCATGTAGTGGTGGAGGGCCATCAGGTAGGGGTCGCTCCCGCGGCCGGCAGAGTAGTCCATCCGGGAGAGCAGCAGCGCCACCAGGTCGGACAGGCCCAGGTTGTAGGCGACGTCGTACGCGGACCGGTAGACGTGGACGAGCATCCGGTGTGCCTGCTCTTCGGTGTGGCCGGTCGCGGTCTGTGAGACCTGCACGAGTTCATCGATGAGCGGCGGAGCCATCGCGGTGATCTTGGCGTAGTTGGATGCACGCCGGGCATCGAGGACCAGGTGGACATCGGCGGCGATCTCGGAGATGCCGCGCACGGCGATTTCGTCCAGGGGCAGGTCCCAGTTGTCCAGGGAGGCCCGCAGGTCGGCCAAGGGCCCGTCGAGACGGTCATGGGTGTGGTCGGTGGCATAGGGCTGACCGGTGAAGGTGGTGAGGGGGACACCCATGGCGCGGGCGACGGCGGCGATCAGGGAGCTGGAGGCGGGACGCCGCCCCTGCTCGACCTTCACGAGGAGGCTGTACGAGATGTTGGCTTTGGTAGCGAGCTGCGCCTGAGTGATCCGGCACAGCCTTCTGTACGCGGCGATGCGCGCACCCGTGCCAGCGGCAGTGTTGTGGGGCATCCTGTCTGTGCTCCGTCCTGCGTAGTGGTCCTATTGGGACGGTACCCGCCGCCGGGTGGCGGGAGAACGGGAAAGGACCCCAGCCGGTTTCCGGTTTGGGGTCCTTGTTCGTGGGAGGCCCGCCGTTGTCAGCGGGGCTTTCCCATACCGCTCGCCCCCTGAGTGATCAAGGTGGGGTGATCTGTGTCTGAAGACGTTTATGACCGCTGGCACGTTGCGCGGCTGGATGCGTACGTCAGGAAGCTGCGGGCGAAGGGCGAGCCGATACCCGAGACGTGCAGCCGCAAGCCGGGCGGCCTCCTTCCGCTGGACTGAACCCGGCGTACAGGCCGGCTCGTCTGCCCTTCCACTCCGTTCGAGGTGCTGCGAACACGGGCGGCTGCCCGAATCCCGGCAGCTGACGCAAACGCCCCTCGGAGGGGCACCCGATGCGGCACGCTCACCCTCATGACCGATCACCCTGCCCTCGCGGCCTCCGCCGCCGCGCACATACGTGACTTAGCCGAAGCGACCAAGGACGCCCACGAGGCCTATGGAAGCCCCGCCGACATCGCTTCCGTGACCGAGAGCCTGCGCGACCTCGCCCGCCACCTCGAAAAGGCACTGGACCACCTGGCGCGGCACATAGACCGCCGTGACGGCTGGGACACCACGGACGGAGAGCAGCCCCGCCGGTATTCGCGCGAGGCGAGCGGCCAGATCCGATCCGCCAACGCCGACGCCCACAACATGGTCCGCGCCCTGGGCCGGTCCGTGGAAGCCCTCGTCCACCTCAAGTCCGCACCCTGATGCCGACCCGGTGAGGAGATGCCGGCCCCCGCCGCCGGGCTGCCGGCGGCGGGGGGGCCTGTTCGCGCGAGCGGCTACCGCAGGTGCGAGGTGTCGTTCAGCAGCCGTACCGAGGCGTTGCCGTCCGCGTAGTAGGCCACCGCCGAGAGGGAGGCCGCGGAGAGCTCCATGCGGAACAGCGACTCCGGCGGGGCGCCCAGTGCGAGCCGTACGAGGATCTTGACCGGGGTCACGTGGGTGACCAGCAGCACCGTACGGCCGGCGTGCGCGGCCAGCAGCCGGTCGCGGGTGGCGGAGATCCGGCGGGTCGCCGCCATGAAGCTCTCGCCGCCGCCGGTGGGGGCGGCCTTCGGGGAGTCCAGCCAGGCCTGGAGGTCGTCCGGGAAGCGCTCCTGCACCTCGGCGAAGGTCAGGCCCTCCCAGGCGCCGAAGTCCACCTCGCGCAGGCCGTCTTCGACGGTCACGCCGAGGCCGAGGCGGTCGGCGACGGCCTGCGCGGTTTCGCGGCAGCGGCGCAGCGGGGAGCTGATGACCGTCTGCACGGTCCCGCGTGCAGCGAGCGCCTCGGCGACGGCCGCCGCCTGACGGCGTCCCGCCGGGGACAGCTCGGGGTCGGAACCCCCGCTCCCGGAGAACCGCTTCTGCGGGGTGAGCGCCGTCTCGCCGTGCCGCAGCAGCACGAACGTCGCGGGCGCCCCCATGTCGGGGCCCCAGCCGGTCCCGTGGGCGGGGGCCGTCGCGGTTGCGGCGGCCTGGCCGCGCCCCTCCGCCGGGGGCGGGATGTGTCCCGCCGCGGCGGGCTCGGGCTCCGCGAGCGCCGACGCCGTGGCCGACGTACGGGATGAAGAGGCGAGCGCCGCTCGGACGGCCGCGGCACCCGCCACCGCATCCCCCGGAGGGCCCGCCGGAGGGGTCGACAGGGAACGGGCCGCGCCGTGGTCGAGGGCCGCCGTGGAGGCGGACGGCTCCCACTGCTGGCCGCGCTTGCCCGCGTCCATCGCCTCGTTGGCCAGCCGGTCCGCGTGCTTGTTCCGCTCGCGCGGGATCCACTCGTACGTCACCTGGGACCGGGGCAGGATCGCCGCCGCCTCCGCCGCCAGGGGCTTCATGTCCGGGTGCTTGATCTTCCAGCGGCCCGACATCTGCTCGACGACGAGCTTGGAGTCCATGCGGACGAGGACCTGCGCGTCCGGGGCCAGCTCACGGGCGGCCCTGAGGCCCGCGACCAGGCCCTTGTACTCCGCCACGTTGTTCGTCGCGATGCCGATGTACTCGGCGCGCTCGGCCAGCGTCTCCCCCGTCGCCGGGTCGAGGACGACCGCGCCGTAGCCGGCGGGCCCCGGGTTGCCCCGGGAGCCGCCGTCCGCCTCCACGACCAAGCGCGGCATCAGATGCCCGAGTCCGCCGTACGGACCAGGATGCGGCCGCAGTTGTCGTGGCGCACGACCTGGTTGGGAGCCGCCGCCTTGATCTCGTTGACCTCGGCCATGTCGAGCTCCAGCCGGCAGCCCTCGCAGCGGCGCTGGTACAGGCGCGCGGCGCCGACCCCGCCCTGCTTGACGCGGATCTTCTCGTACAGGGCGATCAGGGCGTCCGGGATGGACGCCACGATCAGCTCACGGTCCTTGGCGATCTTGGTGGCGTCGGCGTCGATCTCGGCCGTGGCCGCGTCACGGCGCGCGGTGGCGTCCGTCAGCTTGGCCTCCAGGGCGGAGACCCGCTCGGTGAGCTCGGTGACCCGCTCCTGCGCGGCCTCCAGGCGCTCCATGACCTCCAGGACCACGTCCTCCAGGTCGCCCTGCCGCTTGGCCAGCGAGACGACCTCGCTCTGGAGGTTGGCCAGGTCGCGGGCCGAGATACCCACGCCGGAGTCGAGCCGCTGCTGGTCGCGGGCCGCGCGCTGGCGCACCTGGTCGACGTCCTGCTCGGCCTTGGTCTGCTCGCGGGCGGCGTCGCTCGCCTGGGTCTGGGCGGCGACGAGCAGGTCGCGCTGCTGGGTGAGGTCCTTGGTCAGGGAGTCGACCTCGGCGTGCTCGGGCAGCGACTTGCGCTTGTGGGCGAGCTGAGACAGCCGGACGTCCAGGGCCTGGACATCGAGGAGTCGGATCTGGTCGGCGGGCTCGGCGTTCAGTTGGGGGCTCCAGAGATAGAAGAGAAAGAGGACTGCGGCAAGGCTGCGGACGGCGCGTGCACCGTCCACGGGTCGGTGACCGCGCGCGAGACATGGGTACGCAGACCCCAGCCGTGGCGCTCGGAGATCGCGTCGAGCTGCGCGGCGGCCTGCTCGCACCAGGGCCACTCGGTGGCCCAGTGGGCGGCGTCGACGAGGGCGAGCGGACTCTGCTCGCGCGCCTCGGACACCGGGTGGTGGCGCAGGTCCGCGGTGAGGAACGCGTCCACGCCGGCGGCCCGCACCTGCTCGAAGAGGCTGTCGCCGGAGCCGCCGCTGACGGCGACGGTGCGGATCGGCGCGTCCGGGTCGCCGGCCACGCGGATGCCCTGAGCGGTGCGCGGCAGCCGGGCGGCGGCGCGGGCGGCGAACTCGCGCAGGGTCTCGGGGTGGTCCAGCTCGCAGATCCGGCCGAGGCCGCGGCGGCCGGCGGGGTCGCTCGGGTCGGGCACGAGCGGGCCGGTGACGCGCAGGTCGAGTGCGCCGGCGAGGGCGTCGGAGACACCGGGGTCGGCGGTGTCGGCGTTGGTGTGGGCCACGTGCAGCGCGATGTCGTTCTTGATCAGCGTGTGCACGACGCGGCCCTTGAAGGTGCCGGCCTCGACGGTGGTGGTCCCGCGCAGATAGAGGGGATGGTGGGTGACGATCAGGTCGGCGCCCAGCTTCACCGCCTCGTCGGCGATCTCCTGGACGGGGTCCACGGCGAAGAGGACCCGGGAGATCTCGGCGTCGGGATCTCCGCAGACGGTTCCGACGGCGTCCCACTGCTCGGCCCGCGAGGGGGGCCAGAGCGCGTCCAGCGCGGCGATGACTTCAGAGAGACGGGGCACGGGCCAAGGCTACCGTCCGTGGCGACTGGCCCGGCGCCCCCGGCCGGGGGGACGAACGGGCGACGGCGCAGGGCCGCCCGGGCCCCGCTCGGGCGATCCCTGTCCCCGCGCGAGGGCGGGCGCCCGCGCCGGCGGGACCCGTCCCGGCCCTTCCCCCGGTACGCCCCGATATCGCACAGCACAATCGCCCCGCCGCTCACGGGCGAACCGGCGGGTGGCCACCCGTATGTGTGAAGCAGGGTGGCTCGTGTTGTTCGGCGTGACGTGCGAAAACTAGCTTCCTCATCCGGAGGTGACGCACGGATGACTGTCTGTGCCATCGAGACGACGACGACGGCCCCGTTCACCATCGCCGCGGACGGGTCGTACGCGGCCCGGCTGGCCGGGGACGGCGAGGCGCGCTACCCGGAGCGCTGGACCCTGGCCGGACCCGAACCGTACGCGGTGCCGCTGCCGCTCGCGCAGCCCGAGGAGGCCGACAGCGAGGTGCTGCCGCTGGCCGACGGGCGGGTGCTGATCCACCGCCGCGTGGCGGAGCGGCACGCGTTCGCCCTGCTGTATCCGACGGGCGGCGGCTCCGCCGCCACCGGTCCGCGCACCGGGGAACTCCCGCTGGGCGCGATCGAGCCCGAGGACGCGCGGACCCGGGTCCGCCTGCTGCCGCCGTCCCCCGACGGGTGCGGGGCCTTCGCGCTGGCCGCCGGGCCGGCGGGCACCACCGTCTGGCGGATCGCCGGAGGCGCCTTCGGGCCCGAACGCGTCGCCCACGTCCCCGGCCGCTGCTCCGGCGGCGTCTGGCTGGACCGGGCGGGCCGGCTGCTGGCCCTGGACCGGGAACTCGACGGCCGCACCAAGGCCGTGGCGGTGGACCTGGGCCGGGGCGGCGCGGTCTCCCCGCTCCTCCAGATCGCGGAGACCAGCGACGACCGGCTGCTGCTGGCCGACCCGGACAGCGGGCTGCTGCTGATCCGCTCGGACGCCCCGGGCGAGGCGCGGCTCGGCTGGGGGGTCCTGGGCAGCTCGCTCCCGGTCCGCTTCCCCGAGTGCCTGCGGGGCGAGGGGGCGACTCCGTTCGCCGTGCAGCCGGGGCAGGCCCTGATGCCGGAGACCTGCGCGGTCGCGCTGCGGCTGGAGGACGGTGCGGGTGCCTCCGGCGGTGGCTGGGGGAGCATCGGCCTATGGCGCCCCGCCGACCGGCACGTCTTCCGCCTCCCCGCGCCCGCCGGCTGGCTCGGCGGCACCGGCCTGTGGAGCCGCGAGGGCCGCCTGCACCTCCCGTACGCCACCCCGGACGTCCCCTGCGGCATCGTGACCCTGGGGATCCCGGTCGCCCCGCCGCCCCCGGTCCGTCTCGACCCGCCGCCGGCGCCCGCGCCCCGGCCGATCCCGCTGCAGCAGGCCCCGCTGCGCTGACGCGGCGCGCCGCATCCGCCGCCTCCCGGCCGGGCGGCGGGCGGCGGACGGCGGTCTCCCGTCAGCCGTGCTTGAGGCCGAGGACCTCCGCCGCGGCGAAGGTCTCGTCCGCCGGGCGGGCCGCGTAGTGCGGGGTGAGGAGCTCGTCCAGCTCCTCGTAGGAGAAGGCCTCCTTGCCCGTGTCGAACTTCGCGGCCACCTTGGGGCGTTCCATCACGGCCACGATCCCGCCGTGCACGACGAACAGCTGTCCGTTGGCCCGGGCCGAGGCCGGCGAGGCCAGGTAGCCGACCAGCGGGGAGACGTGCTCGGGGGCGAGGGCGTCCAGCTTGCCCTCCTCCGGGACCTGGAAGCCCGCGAAGACGTCCTCCGTCATCCGGGTACGGGCGCGCGGGCAGATGGCGTTGGCCGTCACCCCGTACTTGGCCAGGGCGAGGGCCGTCGAGGTGGTGAGCCCGACGATGCCGCCCTTGGCCGCCGCGTAGTTCGGCTGGCCGGCCGATCCGCCGAGGAAGGCCTCGGACGAGGTGTTGACGATGCGGCCGTAGACCGGGCCGCCCGCCGCCTTGGATCGCTCCCGCCAGTGCGCGGCGGCGAAGTGCGTGGTGTTGAAGTGGCCCTTGAGGTGGACCCGGATGACCGAGTCCCACTCCGCCTCCGACATGGAGAAGATCATCCGGTCGCGCAGGATGCCCGCGTTGTTGACCAGGACGTCCAGCTTGCCGAAGCTCGCGACCGCCAGCTCCACCAGCTCCCGCGCCTGCTCGAAGTCGGCCACGTCACCGAGGTGCGCCACCGCCTGCCCGCCCGCGGCGCGGATCTCCGCGGCCACCTCCTCGGCCGGGGCGGCCGAGGCCTCCCCGGAGCCGTCGCGGCCGGGCTGTCCGAAGTCGTTGACGACGACGCTCGCGCCGAGCCGCGCGAGCTCGATCGCCTCGGCCCGGCCGAGCCCGCGGCCCGCGCCCGTCACGATGGCGCTGAGCCCCTCAAGTGGCAGTGACATCTACCGGATTCCTCTCATCGCTCTCAGAGTTCGATGCAGGTGCGCAGGGCCACGCCCGTACGCATCTGGTCGAGGGCGTCGTTGATCTCTCCGAGGTGCACCCGGTGGGTGATCAGGCCCGCCAGGTCCACCCGGCCGGCCCGCCACAGCGCGATGGTGCGCTCGTAGGAGCGGAGCACGTCCCCGCCCCCGTACATCGACGGCAGGATCTTCTTCTCGTCGAAGAAGAGCGAGAACATGTCGATCTGGAAGGTGTCGTCCATGGCGCCCGCGCCGACGATGACCACGCTGCCGCCGCGCCGGGTCATCTTGTACGCGGTCTGCGCGGTGGCGGACTTGCCGACGACCTCGAAGACGTAGTCGAAGCCCTCGCCGCCGGTGATCCGGTTCTTGGCATCGTCGAAGGCGTCCGGGGCGACCGCCTCGGAGGCGCCGAACCGCAGGGCGGCCTCGCGCCGCGACTCCACCGGATCGACGGCGATGATCTGCGCCGCGCCCTGGACCTTGGCGCCCTGGATGACGGATATGCCGACGCCGCCGCAGCCGATGACGGCGACCGAGGACCCGGCCTCCACCTTCGCGGTGTTGACGGCCGCGCCGAGGCCGGTGGTGACGCCGCAGCCGATGAGCGCGGCGATGTCGAAGGGCAGGTCGTCGGGGATCGGGACGGCGCACTTGGCGTCGACCACGAGTTCCTCGGCGAAGGTGCCGGTGGCGGCGAAGCCGAAGATGTCGCCGCCCGCGCGGCGGAAGTTGGGGGTGCCCGCGTTGACCAGGCTCTCCAGACACAGGTGGCCCTGGCCGCGCTTGCAGGACGGACAATGACCGCACGGCGGCAGCCAGCAGACGAGGACGCGGTCGCCCGGCTTGTGGCTGGTCACCCCGTCGCCGACGTCGGAGATCACTCCGGAGCCCTCGTGGCCCGGGACGAAGGGGGCGGGCTGCGGCAGGACGCCGCTCATCGCGGAGAGATCCGAGTGGCACAGCCCCGTGGCCTTGATCCGGATCTTCACCTTGCCGGGGCCGAGGCCCACGGCCTCCATGTCGTCGACCACTTCGAGCTTGTCCTGGCCGATCTCGCTCTGCAGTGCTGCGCGCACGGTGCGGCTCCTTCTGTGGATTTACGCGTGTTCGACGACGGTCTCGACGACGGTTTCGACGACGGTGTCGGCGAGGACCGGCGCGTCGTCCCGGTCGGCGGCGGTCACCGACACCAGGACGCGGCCGGGCTCCTGCCACATCCGGATGCGCAGGGTCTCGCCGGGGAAGACGATCCCGGTGAAGCGCGTGCGGTAGGCGCGGACCCGGGACACGTCCCCGCCGAGGACGGTGTCGACGACGGCCTTGAGGGTCATCCCGTACGAGCACAGGCCGTGCAGGATCGGCCGGTCGAAGCCGGCCAGCTTCGCGAACTCGGGGTCGGCGTGCAGGGGGTTCCAGTCGCCGGAGAGGCGGTAGAGGAGCGCCTGCTCCTCGCGGATGAGGCGCTCCACGGTGCGGTCGGGAGCCCGCTCGGGCTGCTCGGTCCTGACGGAGGGCCCGCGGTCCCCGCCGAACCCGCCCTCTCCCCGTACGAAGAGCTGCGCGTCGCTGGTCCAGAGCGGCCCGTCGGCGTCGGCGACCGCGGAGCGCAGCACGATCACGGCCGCCTTCCCCTTGTCGTGGACGGCGGCGACCTTGGAGCTGGAGGTGGCCAGGCCCTTGACCGGGATCGGCCGGTGCAGCTCGATGGAGTGGCCGCCGTGCAGGACGGCGGCGAGGTTGACGTCGATTCCGGGCGCGGAGAGGCCGCCCAGCATGGCCATTCCGGCGCCGGCGACGGTCGCGAAGCTGGGCAGGACGTGGAGCTTGGACTCCAGGGTGTAGCGCAGCTCGTCGGGGTCGGTGGCGGGCAGGCCCGCGCCGAGGCCGAGGTGGTAGAGCTGGATGTCCTTGTGGTCCCAGGCGATGTCCCCCGTGCGGGGGGCGGCGGCGAGGGCCTTGGCGGCATCGATCGGCATTGAGGATGCTGCTCCTTTTGATCTTTGGAAGACCTCGGCACGGCCGTCCGCACCGTCGGCCGCACCGAGGTCGCATGCGGGACCGGCCGCCGCCCACGCGCCGTTCTAGAACGCGTTCTAGATGGGACCGGTGAAGGAATGTATAACGCACGCCCCAGCACTTGGGAAGACTCCTGACTTCACGTCAGATTTACTTTCGCTGAGGCGTGTTGTACGTCGTCCGGCGCGCGGGACCCTACCCTGACGGGGTGGACGAAATGCCCGTTGCGCACCGGACCGAACGATCCCTGCGGGTGCTGCTGGACCCGCCGAACCCGCCGCTGGCGGTCCGTCTCGGGCTCCAGCCGGACCTGGAGGTGGTGGCCTCCGCGATGGGCCGGCCGGCGGTGGCGCTGGTCGAGGAGGTCACGGCGGTGGCGGGGCTGCTGGCGGAGGATCCGGAGTGCCGGGTGCTGGTCCTGACGGGGTCGGCGCACCCGGGCCTGCCGGAGGCGGCCCTCGCCGCGGGCGCGGCGGGGCTGATCCTCCGGGACGGCCCGATCGAAGAGCTCGCGGACTCCATCCGCCGCGCGGCCCGCGGCGAAACGGTCATCGACCCCGCCCTCACCCGCCCGTAGCCGGGTGGAGCCCCGGCGGCGGCGCCGCACCCGGCCGTTACTTCCGCAGCAGGGTGACCACCGCCGCGCCGCCCAGGCCGATGTTGTGCGCCAGGCCGACCCGGGCGCCGGGAACCTGGCGGGGGCCGGCCTCGCCCCGCAGCTGCCACGCCAGCTCCGCCGCCTGCGCGAGCCCCGTCGCGCCCAGCGGGTGCCCCTTCGAGATCAGGCCCCCCGAGGGGTTGACCACCCACCGGCCGCCGTACGTGGTGGCCCCGCTCTCCACCAGCTTCCCGGCGGCGCCCTCCCCGCACATGCCCAGCGCCTCGTACGTCAGCAGCTCGTTGATCGAGAAGCAGTCGTGGAGCTCGACCACGTCCACGTCCTCGATGCCGAGCCCCGACGCCTCGTAGACCTGCCGGGCCGCCGCCGCCGTCATCGGCTTGCCGACCACGTCGATGCACGAGCCCGACGAGAACGACTCCTCCGTGTCCGTCGTCATCGACTGCGCGACGATCTCGACCGCCTTGTCGTGCAGCCCGTGCCGCACCACGAACCGCTCCGACACCACCAGCGCCGCCGCGGCCCCGTCCGAGGTCGGCGAGCACTGGAGTTTCGTCAGCGGGTCGTGGATCGGCTTCGCCGCGAGGATCTCCTCCACCGTGTACACGTCCTGGAACTGCGCGTTCGGGTTGTTCGCCGAGTGCCGGTGGTTCTTCGCTCCCACCGCCGCCAGCTGCGCGGCCGTGGTCCCGTACCGCTCCATGTGCTCCCGCGCCGCGTTCCCGAAGATCTGCGCGGTCGGCGGGGACATCTCGAAGCCGTGCCCGGCGGCCATGACCGCGTAGTGCCGGGCCACCGGCGACGTCTTAAAGGATTCATCAGCGGCTCCGCCGCGGGCACCGCCGTCGGCCCCACCGCCCAGCGCGCCCCGCTTCATCTTCTCGAAGCCCAGCGCGAGCACGCAGTCGCTGATCCCGCCCGCCACGAACTGCCGCGCCATCATCAGCGCCGTCGAACCCGTCGCGCAGTTGTTGTTCACGTTGTAGACCGGGACCCCGCTCAGCCCCAGCTCGTACACCGCCCGCTGCCCGGCCGTGGAGGCCTGGAAGCAGTACCCCACCGGAACCTGCTCGACCATCCCGTACGCCACGCCCGCGTCGGCGAGCGCCGCGGAACCGGCCTCCTTCGCCATGTCCCAGTACTGCCAGTCCCTCGACTCCGGCTTCTCGAACTTCGTCATGCCGACGCCCACGATGTACGACTTCATGTCCGTGTACCCCTTCAGTCCCTGGGAAGGCCGAGAATCCGCTCGGCGACGACATTGAGCTGGACCTGTGTGGTGCCCCCGGCGATGGTCAGGCAGCGGGACATGAGCATCCCGTGCACCGCCCGCTCCCCCACCCCCTCCCGCACCGCGCCCGCCGGCCCCAGCAGTTCGAGCGCGAGCTCCGCGGTCCGCTGCTGGTGCGGGGTCTGCACGAGCTTGCGTACGGACGCACCCGCGCCCGGCTCCAGTCCCGACACCTGCGAGAGCGTGGTGCGCAGCCCGATGCAGGCCAGCGCGTGCGCCTCGGCGGCCAGCGCCCCGATCCGCGCCCGGGCGGCCCCGTCCAGGCCGGCGGAGCGGGCGATCAGCGCCTCCAGGCCGGAGCTGAAGGTCATCTGGTCGGCCATGTGGACCCGCTCGTTCCCGAGCGTGTTCCGGGCGACCCGCCAGCCGCCGTCGGCCGCCCCCACCAAGGCGTCGGCCGGAAGGTCGGCGTCGTCGAAGTAGACCTCGTTGAACAGGGCCTCGCCGGTGATCTCCTTCAGCGGCCGGATGTCGATGCCCGGGGTCCGTTTCATGTCGACGACGAAGTAACCGAGCCCCTTGTGCTTCGGCGCGGCCGGATCCGTCCGCGCGAGCAGGATCCCGAAGTCGGCGGTGTGCGCGGAACTCGTCCACACCTTCTGTCCGTTGATCCTCCAGCCGCCCGCCGCGGTCCGCTCGGCCCTGGTCCGCAGCGAGGCCAGGTCGGAGCCCGCGCCCGGCTCCGAGAAGAGCTGGCACCAGGTCAGCTCCCCGCGCAGGGTGGGGAGTACGTACGCCTCCCGCTGGGCCGGCGTCCCGTAGGCGAGCAGCGAGGGGACCACCCAGGTGGCGATCCCGAGGTCGGCGATCCTGACCCCGGCGTCCCGCAGCTCCTGCTGGACCACGAGCTGCTCGACCGGTCCGGCCCCGAGGCCGTACGGGGGCGGGAGGTAGGGGGCCGCGTACCCGGTGGGGGCCAGGACCCGCCGCGCGGCGGCGGGGTCGAGGCCGCGGGCGTCCTCGATGGCGGCGCGGGCCTTCGCCCGGTACTCCTCGGCCCGCTCGGGGAGTACCGTCCTCAGCTCCCGGCGGGCGCCGGCCGCCGCGAGCCGGACGGCCCGCAGGCGGTGCCCGTCGCCGGATCCGAGGAGCTGGCGGGCCACGAGGGCCCGGCGCAGGTGGATGTGGGCGTCGTGCTCCCAGGTGAAGCCGATGCCGCCGAGGATCTGGATGCAGTCCTTGGCGCAGGAGTAGGCGGCGTCGAGCGCGGTTCCCGCGGCCAGCGCGGCCACGAGCGACCGCACCTCCGGGGCCTCGTCCATGCTGTTCGCCGCGTCCCAGGCGAGCGCCCGGGCCTGCTCCAGCCGGACGAGCATGTCGGCGCAGAGGTGTTTGACGCCCTGGAACCGCCCGATGGGCCGGCCGAACTGCTCGCGCACCTTGGCGTACTCGGCGGCGGTGTGCAGGGCCCGGGCCGCGGTGCCGCAGGCGTCGGCGGCGAAGAGGGCGCAGGCCAGGTCGCGGACCAGGGCCGCGTCCAGTTCCAGGAGCCGCCCTGGCGCGACCGCGACCCCGCGGGCCCGCACCTCGGCGGTGGGCCGCGTCGGGTCGGCGCTCTCGTGCGTACGGATGGCCAGGGCGGCGGCGTCGACGGCGAACCAGCGGGTGCCGTGCGCGGCCTCGGCGGCGAGGAGTACGAGATCGGCCTCGCCGGCGCCGAGCACCGGCGGCGCGTCGCCGTCGAGCAGGTGTCCGCCGCCCTCGACGGCGACGGCCGTCATGCTCCCGGGGCCGAGGGCGACCGCCCCGACCCGCCCGCCGAGCGGCTCGGCGCCGGCCCGCTCCAGCAGTACGGAGGCCAGCACGCTCGGCAGGTACGCCCCGGGCAGCGCCGCCCGGGCGGCCTCCTCGACCACCACGGCCAGGTCGAGCAGGGTCCCGCCCTCCAGGTGCGGGGCGAGCAGGCCGGACTCGGTGAGCGCGTCCCAGTAGGCGGGCCGCGCCCCGGTCCGCGGCGGCGTGTCGAGCAGCTTGCGCACTTCCTCGGGCGGGACGGCCCGCGCCACCCAGCCGCGCACGGCCTCGGCGAGCTCCCGCTGTTCCCGCGTGATTCCGATGCCCATACGGATCCCTGCCGCCTTCTCCGCCGCGCCCGGCTGCCGCTGGGCGGTGCCCCCCTGGTCGCCGGTCAGACTAGAACACGTTCCATTCTGACGGAAGGTCAGATCCCTCACCATCCCTCGCCACCGGGAGGCGGAATCAAGACATGGCCGAAAATCGCTCTAGATCACCTTCATGCAGAATGATCGAATCGGTGACGCACCGTCGCCGCCAATTCACTCTCAGAATGGAGTCGACACGTGAGTGGCCTGACATTTGTGGACGTTCACCGGCAAGTCGCCATGGATATCGACGCGGAGATGGAAGTCGCTCTCGATCGGCTCGGCCCGGCGTCGGAAGCGGTCAAAACCGCGGTCGTCAAACTCCTGCGGCATCAGAAATTGAAGCATCCGCTGTCCGTACTGCCCATGCTGGTGCACGCGGTCGAGACGGGCGACCCCCGGCCCGCGACCCCCATATCGGCCCTGCACGTGCTGTGGTGGACGTCGGCCTGCTTTCTCGACGACCTGGCCGACGGGCACGGCACTTCGCTTTCCCCCGGACTCAGCGAAAACGAGGCCATGCTCGCGTCCGTCATCAGCGGAACGATTCTCCCCCTCCAGATCATCCAGTCCCTCCCGGCCCCGGCGCCCGTCCACAGCGCCCTGACGGCCGAGATCGCCACCGGCTGGATCGTCGGCACCGAAGGCCAGCTGAGCGATATCGACGGAAACGCCGAAGGAGCCACGCGGAGTTCGGTGACCACCGCTTACCGCGGCAAGTCCGGCGGGCCGTTCTCAATGATCACCGCAATGGCGGCGATATTGTCCGGGGCGCGGGGCGAGAGAATAACGAAATGGCGCGAGTTCGGTTATGTCTTCGGCATCCTGTGGCAGATGTTCAACGATCAGGAGGACATCCTGTCCGGCCGGGGCGAGGACCTCCTGAACGGCACGGTCACCTATCTGCTCACCTGCGCGCTCGATGACGCCTCACCCGATTCCCGGGAGCACATCCTCACCCTGCACACCGCCGCACGGAATTCCGCGCGGGCGAGGTCGGAGCTCACCCGCGTACTGCTCTCGCCGGAAGTTCTCCACCGGTTCCGTGAGGACCTCCGCGAGTTCCGCGGCGAAGCGTCTCGGATTCTGGATGAACTGGGGGGCGACGGAACGTACTCGGGCGTACTGCGCCGCCTCGTGGACCACTCGGCCCGGATGCTCCTGACGGCCCACCCCGCCCCCGCGGTGGCGGTTTCCGCGTAGAACGGCCCAACGGACGGCCCAACGGACGGCCCTCGGCAGGAGAGCGGGGCCCATCGGGACCCGGACGTGGCGCCCTACCGGACGGTAAGGCAGCATGGGCCCCCACCCGCTGCCCAGGAGGAACCCCCATGGCCCCCGCCACCCCCAAGCCGGAGACCCTCGCCGCCTTCGAGGCCGCCAAGGGCTTCATGCCGGTACGCGAGGGCCTCGCCCTGTACGCGGCCGCCGCCGAGGCGGCGGCCCTCGGGCTGCCCCTCCTGGAGGTCGGCACCTACTGCGGGCGCTCCACCCTGCTGCTCGCCGACGCCGCCCGCGAGGCCGGCGTCGCCGCGATCACCGTCGACCACCACCGCGGCAGCGAGGAGCAGCAGCCGGGCTGGGAGTACCACGACCCCACCGTCGTGGACCCGGAGATCGGCCTGATGGACACCCTCCCGACCTTCCGCCGCACCCTCCACAAGGCGGGCCTGGAGGACCACGTCATCGCGATCGTGGGCCGCTCCCCGCAGGTCGCCGCCACCTGGGGCGGCCCGCTCGGCTTCGTCTTCATCGACGGCGGCCACACCGACGAGCACGCCACCGGAGACTACGAGGGCTGGGCTCCGCACCTCGCCGAGGGCGCCACCCTCGTCATCCACGACGTGTTCCCGGACCCGGCCGACGGCGGCCAGGCCCCGTACCGGATCTACCTCCGCGCCCTGGCCTCCGGCGCCTTCGAGGAGATCTCCGTCACCGACTCGCTCCGCGTGCTGCGCCGCACCGGCTCCGGCATCTGACCGTCGGGGGGCGGGCCCACACCGCAGACACGTGATCCGATAAACACACCACGCCCTCGGATGGCCCACGGTCCGGGCGCCCGGCGGGCAGCCGGTCTAGCATCGCGACGTGCCCTACGACGACAGCCCCCCGCCTCCCGAATCCGCCTCCGCGGTCAGCCCGGACCGCCCCTGGTTCACCCGGCGCCCCACCCTCGCCGTCGCGGTGGCCGCCCTCGCCCCGACCTGTCTGGCCGGGTGGGTGCTCACCCAGGTGCTGACCGGGGCCGGGCCCGACGAGCCCGAGCCGCGGCCGATCGCACTGCCCGCCTCCCACAGCGCCGGCTCCCACACGGCCGGCTCCCACGGCGCCGCGGACGCGAAGCCCAGTACGACCACGCCCTCGCCCGCCTCCCCCGGCACGTCGGCGTCCGCGTCGGCGTCCGCGTCGGCGCCCGCCACGGCGGCCCCGCCCGCCAAGGGCCCGCTGACCGGCCGGACCGTCGTCATCGACCCCGGCCACAACACCGGCAACTTCAAGCACACCTCCGAGATCAACCGGCAGGTGGACATCGGCACCAACCGCAAGGAGTGCGACACCACCGGCACCACCACCAACTCCGGTTACATGGAAGCGGAGTTCACCCTCGACGTGTCCCGCCGGACGCGCACCCTCCTGGAAGCCAAGGGCGCCAAGGTGGTGTTCACCCACGACGCCGACCGCCCCTGGGGCCCCTGCATCGACGAACGGGCCCGGATCGGCAACGAGGCGAACGCGGACGCGGTGGTCTCCGTCCACGCGGACGGCGTCTCCGCCGGAAACCGCGGCTTCCACCTCATCCTCCCGGCCACGGTCAAGGGCGGGGCCGCGGACACCGCGAAGATCGTCGGCCCCTCCCGGACGCTGGGCGAGCGGATCGCCGGGAACTTCGCCCGCAGCACCGGCTCCTCCCCCGCCAACTACCTCGGTGGCGGTACCGGTTTGGTGGTCCGGGACGATCTCGGCGGTCTCAATCTCTCGACCCGCCCCAAGGTGTTCATCGAATGCGGCAACATGCGTGACGCCAAGGACGCGGCGCTGCTGACGAGTCCGGAGTGGCGACAGAAGGCAGCGGAAGGCATCGCGAACGGCATCGTCGGCTTCCTCGGCGGGTAGTCCCACCGGGACCGCCCGCCGCCCCGATCCTCAAGGTCGCGGCAGACGTCCGTACCATGGTGCCGCCCGCCCCGCTCCAGACATGACGCGTGACTGCGGCACCACGAGACGACCGAGACCGAGAAGGACACCGACCAAGTGAATATCCGCTCCCTCACTCGAGGCGACGGCGTGGTGATCGGAGCAGCGGCGCTGCTGTTCATCGCCTCGCTGCTCGACTTCTATTCCGCCGACGGCGTCGACCTGCCCAGCGTGTGGGACACCGACGTCTACCACCTGTCTCTCCCCACGATCTTCCTGACCGCGTTCATCGCGGCCGGCCTGATCGTCGGCTCCCGCTTCCTCCCGGAGGGCCGCAAGCTCGCGGGCCTGCCGCTGTCGGCGTGGGGCACCGTGCTCGCCGTCTCGGCCGTGTGGGCCTCGCTGTGGTCCCTGATCACCTGCCCCAGCACCTTCGACCTGGGCGCCGGCGCGGTCATCTCCTTCCTCGCCACCCTGGCGATGGCCGGTGTGGCGGTCGCGGGTGCGAAGGTTCCCGCGCTCGCCGGCCAGCTGATCCCGGACGCGGCGCCCGCCGCCGTCCCGGCCTACGGCGCCCAGCCGCAGCCCGGCGCCGGCTACGGCTACCCGGGCGGCCAGCAGCCGCAGCCGTACGGGGCCACCCCGCAGCCGGTCCCGCCGTACGGCGGCCAGGCCGCCCCGGAGCCGACCCCGGCCCCGGCCCCGGCGGCCCACGAGGCCCCGGCGGCCGACTTCACCCCGTTCTGGTTCGCGGTCCCGGTGGCCCGCCCCCTCTTCGCGGAGGACGGCTCCCCCACCCCGATCGCCGAACTCGCCCCGGGCACCTGGTACCTGGCGGTGGAACAGCGCGGCCCGGCCACGCTCATCGCCCAGACCCAGGACGGCCGCCGTGGCGTCCTGAACGACACCTCGGGCATCCAGCGCGGCTGACCCCGGCCGACACGGAGCTCCACGGCCCCCCGCCCTTCCGGATGCCGTTGGTTAATTCGGGGGTCTACTTCGCCCCGTCGAGCTTCGGCTCGGCGGGGCGAAGTGCTGCGAAGTGGCTGGTGCGGGTTCGGGCCCTGCGTGTGTCGGTGAGGTGGGCGTCGAGGCGGGCGAGATTGATCGCGGCGCCGGTCAGCTGGTGCTGGAGGCTCGTCTTCGCGAGACCGCGGTAGCGGGATCTGCGCAGGCCGCAGCGCTGGGCGGCCTGGGAGATGGTGCCCTCGACTCCGGCGCGGGTCTTGTATCGCTCCTTCCAGGTGTCGATGTCCTGGTCGGCGCGGGCCTGGCGGAGGGCTTCGTGTTCCTCGCGGGGCCGCAGGGTCAGGCGCCGGCCGACGCTGGAGGTGGTGCACTGCTCGCGGACCGGGCAGGGCCGGCAGTCCCCGCTGTTGAACCGGACCCGGATGACCGGGGTGCCGGCCTGGGAGCGGTCGGGGTTCCAGCGGGTGGTGGCCTTGCCGCCGGGGCAGGTGACCCGTTCGCCCGCCCAGTCGATGGTGAAGTCGTCGCCGGTGAAAGCGCCACCCGAGGCTGCCTGGTGGCTGATGACGGCGGCGGCCGGGCCAGTGAGCGTGATGCCGTACTGGCGGCGGGTACTGACCAGCAGATGCGCGTCGACATATCCGGCGTCGACCAGATGCTCACCGGGCAGACGGCCCGCTTCGGCGAGCCGGGCGTGCACCGTCTCGGTCATCGACATGTCGGAAACCGTCGCCACGGTGGTGGCCACGTTCGTGATCAGGTTCGGGGTGTCCGGCTCACACGTTTCGGTGAGGTGGACCTTGTATCCGTCCCACATGGTGTCCCTTTTGACGCCGACGCGTGCTTCGGTGTCATAGGGCGTGACCAGGCGTGATGCGCCTGGCGGGCGGTCTTTTGGGTCCCGTCGCCTCACCTCGCCCTCCACCAGGTGGAAGTGCTGAACCCACACCTGGCGCAGGATTTCCACCTGCTCAAGCGTCCACAGCCCTTCTGGTGCCGCAGGTGACCGGACGGCCTCAAGTAGCCGCATCCCGTCAGCCCCGATCCGCAGACCGACCTCGTCCCGCTTGGTGCGGGACTTGGGAAACCGGGAGTCCTCGGCCCTGGTCGCGTAGTGCTTGAACCAGTCCGGCTCCGCAGCCTCGCCCAGCCAGTCGGGAGCCGCCTGCGCGAGCGCGTTCAACGCTGAGCGCAGGGTCTCCGCGACCAGCTCCAGCCAGCCCAGCTCACGTGCCGCGGACTGCACGTGCGTGGAGTCGGTCCTTGCCCTGCCCGCCGTCTTGAGCAGCCCGTTCTCCTGGGCCCTGGCCAGGATGCCGTCCATCACCCGCCGCCCGGCATCCGCCTCAACCAGACGGTCCCGGAACTCCGAGAGCACCGAGAAGTCGAACCCCGGATCGCCCAGCTCCAGCGCGAGTGCGTACTTGAAGTCGATCCTGGCCCGGACCGCCTCGGCGGCCTGCCGGTCGGTGAGCCCCTCCACGAACTGCAACACCAGCACGAGCGCCAGCCGGCCCGGCGACCAGGCGGGCTTCCCCCGCGCTGGGAACAGATCCGCGAACTGACCGTCACTGAACAGGCCCCCCAGCTCGTCCCGGATCCGGATCGCCAGACTGCCCTTCGGAAAGGCTGCCCGCGCCACCCGCACTGTCTCTACCGGGACCTCACCAAGATCCCCCGGACGCATCGACACCTGCACCCTCCCCATACGACAACGTCGGTTCCCAAGACCACAACCAGGTCTTGGGAACCGACGTCACGCCAGGCCCCGAATTAACCAACGGCATCCTTCCGGGCGGGGGGCCGTTGCCCTACAGTCACCTGACGCATCGTCAGACATGGCTTCGCGGAGGGGACCGTACATGCGCCTCGGACTCGCACTCGGCTACTGGGGCCGCGGCCCCGACCCGGCCCATCTCGACCTCGCCGCCGAGGCCGAGAGCCTCGGCTACGACTCGGTGTGGACCGCCGAGGCCTGGGGCTCGGACGCCTTCACCCCGCTGACCTGGATCGCCGCGCACACCTCGCGGATCCGCCTCGGCACCGCCATCGCGCAGATGGCCGCCCGCACCCCGACCGCCACCGCCATGCACGCCCTCACCCTCGACCACCTCTCCGGCGGCCGGATGATGCTGGGCCTGGGCCTGTCCGGCCCCCAGGTGGTCGAGGGCTGGTACGGGCGCCCGTTCCCCGCGAGCCCGCTCACCGCGACGCGCGAGTACGTGGACGTCATCCGCCAAGTGCTGCGCCGCGAGGCCCCGGTCGCCCTGGACGGCCGCTTCCACACCCACCCGTACCGCGGCGAGGACGGCACCGGCATCGGCAAGCCGCTCAAGCCGATCACCCACCCGCTGCGGGCGGACCTCCCGCTCCTGCTGGGCGCCGAGGGCCCGAGGAACATCGCCCAGACGACCCGGATCGCGGACGGCTGGCTCCCCCTCTACTGGTCGCCGACCCGCACCGACGTCTACCGGGCCTCGCTGACCGACCTCCCCAAGGGCTTCATGATCGCGCCGATGGCCCGCGCCAAGGTCTGCGACGACGTCGCGGAGGGACTGCTCCCGGTCAAGGCGATGCTCGGCTTCTACATCGGCGGCATGGGCCACGCGGCCCGCAACTTCCACGCCGACCTGATGGCCCGGATGGGCTACGAGGACGAGGCCCGCCGCGTCCAGGAGCTGTTCCTCGCCGGCCGCAGGGAGGAGGCGGTGCTCGCGGTCCCGGACGCGTTCGCCGACGAGATCTCCCTGATCGGACCGCGCGAACGGATCGCCGAGCGCCTGGAGCTGTGGCGCGAGGGCCCGGTCACCGACCTCCTTCTGACCGCCCCGGACCCGCACACCCTGCGCGTCCTGGCCGAGCTCAACAGCTAAGTGGTCTCGGGGGCGTCCTGCGCCGACCGCGGTACGGCGTCCAGCAGCTCCCGCAGGTCCAGGGCCATGACGGCGATCTCCATCGTCGCGCCGTCCGGGTGCGCGAAGGCGACGATGCGGGAGCCGGGGTTGATGGACATGCCCTCCCGCACGGAGGGCGGCCGCACCCCGGTCGCTCGGGCGTCGCTCAGGGCCACCGGCTCACCCCGGTTCGGCACCCAACGGGCCGCGCCCGGCTCGACGTACACTCGGCCGATCCGCCAGCGTCCCTCGCCGGCCGGCCGCCGGGCCATCCCGGGAATCCCGGGCACCGGCGGAGGCGTAGGTACCCGCCGACGGTGTTTGCGGCGCAGCAGCCACCCGGCTCCGGCGGCCGCCACGGCCACGGCCATGACAGCCACGGTCTCGATCTCGATCACGCGACCATTGAAACAGGCCGCCCGGGCTATCCGCCCAGCTGGGAGACGCTCGGGACCTTGTCGGTCACCTCGGCGCCCGCGCTCTTGCCCGCCTCCTTGACGCCGGTGATGACGTCTTGCAGGGAGGAGACGTCGGCATCGCCGGCATCGCCCTTGCGGAGCTTGGTGCCGAGACCCTTGAGGGACTCGATGCCCGCCGTCAGCGGGGCGACCGCCTTCGACAGCAACGGGTCGCCCTTGGCGTTCTCCGCCGCCGCCTTCAGCCGGTTGTACGCGAAGGCGCCCGCCAGGCCCGCCTTGATCAGGGCGAAGGTGCGGCCCTTGGCGCCCTTCTTGAACTTGCCCTCGCGGTACGGCTTGATGATCCACTGGTACGTCGCCCCGGCCGCGAGGCCCGCGTTGGCGACGAAGCGCGTCTTGGCGAACTTCTGCTTCTCGGCGGAGGTGGTCGGTGTGGGCGCGGCCGCGGCCAGTTCATCGGCCTCGGCGGCGGCCGGCTCCGCGGCCGCCAGAGCGGCCAGGTCCGCGACCGCGGCCGTGGAGAGCTCCTCGCCCTGGCCCTGGCTCTGGGCGCCCTGGGTCTGGCCGCTGCCACCGCCGCCACACGCGGTGGCACCGGCGAGCAGCGCGGTGGACAGGACCACCGCCGTCAGCGCGCGGCGGAATCGAAGAGTCGTGGGCATGGGCATGGGCATGGACACGGTTTCCTCCGAGGACTGAGGGATCACCCGCAGCCTCTCCCGGGCCCCCCGGCTGCGCCACGTGGGGGACCCGTTCGGGTTTACTCGGCTTTGCTCAGCCGCAGCAGTCGGGTTCCAGCCCGGCCGGAAGCGAAGTCCCGCCGAACACCTCGGCGGTGGCCTCGTCGCCGCCCAGCGCCGCCACGGCCAGCAGCAGCGACCCGGCCGTCCACGTCGTCTGCTCCACCGGCCACACCGCCTTGTCCTGGAACACGTAGCCGGTCCAGTACATGCCGTTCTCGGCGCGCAGGTGCCCGATCGACCGCAGGATCTCCAGCGCCCGGTCCGACTCCCCCATCGCCCACAGCGCGAGGGCCAGTTCGCAGGACTCCCCGCCCGTCACCCACGGGTTCGGCAGCACGCACCGCACCCCGAGGTCCGGGACGACGAACTCCTCCCACCGCTCCTCGATCCTCGCCTTCGCCTCCGGCCCCGTCAGCGCCCCGCCGAGGACCGGGTAGTACCAGTCCATCGAGTAGCGCGACTTGTCGAGGAAGCGCTCCGGGTGCCGGCGTATCGCATGCCCCAGCGCGCCCGCCGCCAGCTCCCAGTCCGGCTGCGGCTCCTCCCGGTGCTCGGCGATGGCCAGCGCGCAGCGCAGCGCCTGGTGGATGGACGAGGACCCGGTGAGCAGCGCGTCCGTCACGGCCGCCCCGTCCACCTCCCGCTTCCAGCCGATCTCGCCGCCCGGCTGCTGGAGCGCCAGGACGAATTCCACGGCCGCGTACACGGCCGGCCACATCCGGTCCAGGAAGGTGTCGTCGCCGGTGGCGAGGTAGTGGTGCCAGACCCCGACCGCGATGTACGCGACGAAGTTGGTCTCCCGGCCGGCGTCCTGCGGCTCGGCGGTGTCCACCCCGTCCGGCCGGTCGGCGTAGGCCGCGTACCAGGAGCCGTCCTCGTTCTGGTGCCGCGCGAGCCACTCGTACGCCCGCCCGGCCGCCTCGTGTTCGCCCGCCACGTCGAGCGCCATCGCGGCCTCGGTGTGGTCCCACGGGTCCAGGTGGTGCCCGCGGAACCACGGGATGGCCCCGTCCGACCGCTGCGCGGCGAGGATCCCCGCCACCGTCCGGGCCGCCTGCTCCGCGGTCAGTACGCCGTCCAGGACCAGGTGGTCCGTACGCCCGGGCGAGGTCACTGGGCCGCGCTCACGGGGAGATGCGGCTTGGTCGCGTACGCCACGAAGCTCTTGCCGATGACCGGGTTGAGCGCCTGCTCCGCGAGCCGCGTGGCCAGCGGCTTCTTCATGATGTCCCAGACCAGGAGCTTGTGGTACGCCTTCACCGGCAGCACCTTGTCGTTGTCCACGCCGAAGGCGCACTTGAGCCACCAGTACGGGGAGTGCAGCCCGTGCGCGTGGTGCGTGCCGTACGGCTTGAGGCCCGCGGCCTCCATCTTGCCCAGCAGCTCGTCCGCCTTGTAGATGCGGATGTGGCCGCCCTCGACTTCGTGGTACGCGTCGCTGAGCGCCCAGCAGATCTTCTCCGGGCCGTAGCGCGGCACGGTGATGGCGATCCGCCCGCCGGGCTTGAGCACGCGGACCATCTCGGCGAGCACGCCCTTGTCGTCGGGGATGTGCTCCATCACCTCGGAGATGATGACGACGTCGAAGGACTCGTCGGGGAACGGCAGCGCCAGCGCGTCGCCCTCCATGGCGGTGGCCGTGGCGCCGGCCGGGGCCTCGCCGGCCTCCTTCATGGCGGCGAACCACTTGGCGACCTCGCGGATCTCCTCGCCGTTGCGGTCGACGGCGACCACGTGGGCGCCTCTCCGGTAGCACTCGAAGGCGTGACGGCCGGCGCCACAGCCCAGATCGAGCACACGGTCGCCGGCGGCGAGCGGGAACCGGGAGAAATCGACGGTCAGCACGGGGTCCTGCCTTCGCTGTCGCGGGGGGTGAACGGGGTGGCGCTCGGAACGGAGGGGCTTGGAGCGGAGTGGCTTGGAGCGGAGGGACTTGTAGCGGAAGGGCTTGGAACGGAAGGGCTCGGAACGGAGGGCCACATGGGGCGGCAGGTCACCGGCCGGGGCGGGTACGCACGGCCGACTCGACGGCGGCCCGGTAGTGCGCGGCGGTGCCCTCGGCCGCCCGGGCCCAGGTGAAGCGGGCCAGCACCCGCTCGCGACCGGCGGCGCCGAGACGGGCCCGCAGCAGCGGATCGCCGAGCAGCCGGCCCAGGGCCGCGGCGAGCGCGCCCGCGTCGCCGGTCGGCACGGCCAGACAGGTCTCCCCGTCGGGCCCGGCGACCTCGGGGATCGCGCCGCCGGTGGTGGCGACCAGCGGGGTGCCGGTGGCCATGGCCTCGGCCGCCGGCAGCGAGAAACCTTCGTAGAGGGAGGGCACGCAGGCGACCTGCGCGCCGCGGACCAGGTCGACGAGCTGGGCGTCGGTGATGCCCTTGACGAACCGCACCGCGTCCTGGAGGCCGTACGTCTCGATGGCGCGGGCGACCGGTCCGTCCTCGGCGCGCTTGCCGACGACGACGAGGTGGGCGTCGGGCCGCTCGGTGCGCAGCTTCGCGAGCGCCTCGACGAGGTACACGAGGCCCTTGAGCGGCACGTCGGCGCTGGAGGTCGTCACGATCCGCCCCGGCACCTCGGCCACGGACGGATCGGGCGACCACAGATCGGTGTCGGCGCCGATGTGCACGACGTGGACGCGCTCGTCGCGCACGCCCAGGTGCTGGACGATCTCCTGCTTGGAGGTCCCTGAGACGGTCAGCACGGAGGGCAGCCGGCGGGCCACCCGCTCCTGCATGCGCGTGAAGGCGTACCAGCGCCGCACGGACAGCCGCTTCTTGCGGTCCTGGGCGGCGTCCAGCTCCAACTGCCGGTCCACGGTGATCGGGTGGTGGATGGTGGTGACCAGCGGCGCGCCCAGCTGCCCCAACAGGCCATACCCGAGGGTCTGGTTGTCGTGGATGACGTCGAACTCGCCGGCGCGGGCGGCCAGATGGCGCCGGGCTCGCAGCGAGAAGGTCAGCGGCTCGGGGAATCCGCCGGTCCACATGGTGGCGACCTCAAGGGCGTCGATCCAGTCCCGGTACTCGTCGCGCCCCGGCGTACGGAACGGATCGGGGCTGCGGTAGAGGTCCAGACTCGGCAGCTCGGTGAGCGTGGCGCCCGTGTCCAGCACCGGGTAGGGCTGCGCGCCGATGACCTCGACGGAGTGCCCGAGGCGGACGAGCTCGCGGGAGAGGTGCCGGACGTAGACGCCCTGGCCCCCGCAGAACGGGTTCCCCTTATAGGTGAGGAGCGCGATGCGCAGCGGGCCATCGGCGCGCGTGGCGGAACCCGCGAAAGGGCTCGTCACCATGGCCTCTGCGGTCACTCTCGACCCCCTTCTCCCTGCACTTTCGCCGGAGCGTAACCGCTCGCATAATGTAGAACAAGTTTCAGACTTGATCCGTTGAAGAGCATTGAATCTACCGGCCGGAAACCACACCGTAAGAGGCGGAGCGGGTGATTCGCGCCACGACTCCGGCGCCTGACATGCTGGCTCCGGGCCAGCCTGGACCAGTACCCGCGCAGTACCACCGAGGACGCCACGGAACGCCATGGAACGGGACAGATGACAGCGGAAGCGAAGGCCGTCACCACGCCGGCGTCCCCTCCCCTGACGGAGCGCCAGGAGGCGCGCCGCCGCCGGATCCTGCACGCCAGCGCACAGCTGGCCAGCCGGGGCGGCTTCGACGCGGTCCAGATGCGGGAGGTCGCGGAGGCGGCCGGCGTGGCGCTGGGCACCCTGTACCGCTACTTCCCCTCCAAGGTGCACCTGCTCGTCGCGACCATGCAGGACCAGCTCCAGCACATGCACACCACGCTGCGCAAGCGCCCGCCGGCGGGCGAGGAGCCCGCGGCGCGGGTCGCGGAGACCCTGATGCGCGCCTTCCGCGCCCTCCAGCGGGAGCCGCACCTGGCGGACGCGATGGTGCGCGCGCTGACCTTCGCGGACCGCAGCGTGAGCCCCGAGGTGGACACGGTGTCCCGGCTGACCACGGCGATCATCCTGGACGCGATGGGCCTGGACGGCCCGCCGACGGCGGAGCAGCTGTCGGCGGTCCGCGTCATCGAGCACACCTGGCACTCGGCCCTGATCACCTGGCTCTCGGGCCGCGCGTCGATCGCCCAGGTGAAGATCGACATCGAAACGGTCTGCCGCCTGATCGACCTCACGTCCCCGGGCACGAAAACGGCGTGAAGCGCCCGCCTCCTCCCGCCCCTGACGGAACGGGAGGAATCGAGCCGATCGGCTGATTCCCCTCACATCGCGACATTCGCACTCAGGTTCTAATTCCCTTTCTGATCACCTGTCAATTCGGCTAGATTCAAGGCCGGTTGGCGGCGGGGGCCGAGTGGTTGCACTCGATGAGCCACACCACGGGTCCGCCGCGGGCCTTTACGCATGGCCACGCGTCGCCATGCTTCACGATCAACAGGGGGAGTTCGTGAACAGATCTCTGAAGACGGCAATCGGGCTGGGTACGGCCGCGCTGGCGCTGGTCGCCGGGGCGCTCCCGGCATCCTCGGCCCCGCTGGCACACCCCGTACTGACCGACGCCGAAATCGCCGCGCTGACGCCGGCGGACCAGGCGAAGCTGCTGAACCCGCTGCGCGAGCTGGCCAACGCCGCCGACTCCGCGGGCCGGTCCGGGGAGGCCGGCATCTATTCCGGCATAGAGCTCGACGCCAACACGCACACGGTCACCATCTACTTGACCGATCCCGGGCAGAAGCAGAAGTTCCTGGCCGCGGCCAAGAAGGTGGACCCGGAGATCGACACGGGGCTCGCCCGGATCAAGCAGGGAAAGAACACGCGCCAGGCGATGCACGCGGCACGTGATCGCCTGCTCCAGGCGAGGGGGCAGCTCGACGCCGGCATCGAGAGCGTGACGGTGCCGCCGGACGGCAGTGCGCTGCACCTCGGAGTGAAGGATGTCGCGAGCGCACGGCGCAAGCTCGCCTCGCAGCCGGACCCGACGCGCGCCGCGACGTTCGGGGCAGCGGTGGAAACGGTGGTCGAGCCCGCTGTCGGCGGCTCCGACATGTCCCGGCTGAGGGACACCCCCGCCTGGATCGCGGGCGCCGCACTCACCAACACCAGCTGGACCAGTGGCTACGCCTGCACCTCGGGCGTGCCCACGCGACGCAAGTCCGACAACCGTTCGTACTTGATCACCGCGGCGCACTGCTTCTCCGACGGCAACAGTGTGTACACGGGCTGGGAGGGCGGCGGCCGCAACTACATCGGCCAGGTCACCGCGAGGGCCAACCTCTGGGACGCCATCGCCGTCGACACCACCAATACGGGAGTCACCGCCGGGCGGGAGTGGGACGGCCCCGTCAACAACTCCTTCACCCTCGCGCTGACCAGCTCCGCGTACTCGTACAACGGCGACTACGTCTGCCAGGACGGCTACAGCTCGGGCGTCGTGTGCAACATCAAGGTCGTCAACCAGGACAAGTACTGGACGGGAAGCAACGGGGTCGATCACCGGGGCGTCGAGGGGACGCAGGTGAACGGCAGCACGGCCATCAGGGGCGGTGACAGCGGTGGGCTCGTCTTCAGCATCACCGGCAGCACCCGCCAGGCCCGCGGCATCAACAGCTGGGGCGGCGGCTCCACCATCCGGTGGACCGAAGTGATCGACATCTACAACACGTGGGGCTTGCAGCTGGCGCCGTAACGGCGGACCGCGGCTCCCCCGAGTCCTTCCCGGGCTCGGGGGAGCCGCCTCAGCGGGAGAGCGGAGCGCGCACCACGAGCAGTGGCGCGGGGTCCGGCGCGGGCTGTGCGGCAGGGGTCTCGACCGGCTGCCGCAGCACGACGACCACCTCGTAGCCCGCTGGGTCGCTCCACACCTCGGACCACGACGACGACGGGCAGAGCGCGTTGCGCTCGCCCAGTCGCTGGACGTCCGGGCGTCCCGGTTCGAGGTCGACGGGATGCCCGGCCATGTCGACGCCCTGGGGCGAGAGGTCACCGGGCGGGTTGAGCATCGGCCCCCCGCCCCGGATGACGCCGTCCTTGAGGTAGAGCACCTCGATGCTCGCCGGCGGGGTGGAGACGACGGTGCGCCGCGTCTCGGAACGGAGTGACACCGCGATCTCGGGGCCGGCCTGATCGCTCGTCCGCCGGACGGAGCCGAGCTCCAGGGTCAGACCGTCGCGCGTCGAGGCCGCTCCGGACAGGTCGGGGCGCTGGCCGCACACGTACGGGCCGGGTGCCGGAGCGCCGGACGTGCCCGTCGAGGGGGAAGCGCTCACGGCGCCGGTGCCCGCCCCGGATCCGGATCCGGATCCGGCGGCGTCGACGGCCCGCGAAGGACCCCCGTTCCACTGCAGGACGCCGAAAGTGCCCGCGGCCGCCAGCGCCAGAACCGCGCCTCCCTGGACCGTGAAGCGAGCCGTCCGGCGCCGGCGCACTCTACCCGCCACCCGGTCGGTGTCGATGTTCGGCGTTCCGGCGAGTTCCGCCGTCGCGGACAACTGCTCGCGAAGGTCTTCCGGTCCCATCATGACCTCGTGTCTCCCTCAACCTCGGTGCGCGGCGTGTCGAGGGCCGCGCCCAGCCGGGCCAGCGCGTCGCTGAGGTGGCCTTTGACCGTGCCTTCGCTGCAGCTCAGCTGGCTCGCGATGGCGGGCACGGTGCAGTCTTCGTAGTAGCGCAGGACCACACAGGCGCGTTGCCGCGGCGACAGCCCCTTCAGGGCGGCGAGGAGGTCGATCCGCAGCCCCACTCCCTCGCTGTGTTCCGCCACCGCCGTCGGCTGGGCCAGCCGCGGCGTCGCCGTCACGAACCGGGCGCGCCGACGGTGCTGATCGAGGAAGTAGTTCAGCATGGTGCGCCGCACGTAGGCCTCGGCGGCCCCCATGTCCCAGGACGCACGAGGCTGCGCGAAGACCCTGACCAGGGCTTCCTGGACGAGGTCGGCGGCCTCCGCCCGGTCCCCGCTCAGCAGGAAGCCGTAGCGGTTCAAGGCGGAGCCACGGACCTGGACCAGCTCGGTGAGCAGTAGTGACCACTTCTTCGCCATTCGGCTTCGACCCCCTCATGTGATGACACGAACGACGGGACCGTTTCGTTGGGGGGCTCGCCCGGCGAATTCTTGCCCGGGTGGGGTCGCTCTCACGCCTCCGGAGGGAACACCCTCTCACTCCTCCGGAGGGAACACCGGTTCGCCGGTGCTCAGGAGGGTGATCGTGATGGCCTCCACCGGGCAGCCCTCCGCCGCCGTGAGGACCGGTTCGTTCGCGTCCGTCTCCGGGACCGACGGGTGCGACTGCCGCGCCGTGTCCAGGGTGAAGCCGGCCGGGGCGAGGTTCACGCACATGCCCGAGCCGATGCAGACCCCCCGGTCCACCTCCACCTGCCACCGGTCACCCATCACGCACCCGCCTCGGGCGCCTGGTACCCCGCCGGGAGGTGGATCATCTTGTGCTCCAGGTACTCGCTCAGCCCCTCCGGCCCGAACTCGCGCCCGACACCGCTGTTCTTGTAGCCGCCGAACGGCCCGAGCATGTCCAGGCTGAAGGTGTTCACGTTGAACGTGCCCGTGCGGACCCGCCGGGCGAAATCGACGCCGTGCTCCACGTCCCCGGTCCAGACGCTGCCGCTCAGCCCGAACTCCGAGTCGTTCGCGACCCGTACCGCCTCCGCCTCGTCCCCGTACGGGATCAGGCACACGACCGGCCCGAAGATCTCCTCGCGGGCGATCCGCATCGAGTTGTCCACGTCGCCGAAGAGTGTGGGCTCGACGTACCAGCCCCGTTCCAGGCCCGCCGGGCGGCTGCCGCCGGTGAGGACCTTCGCGCCCTCCTCCTGCCCGATCCGGATGTAGTCCAGCGACCGCTGCCGCTGCCGCTTCGCCACCAGCGGCCCGAGCTGCGTCGCCGGGTCCAGCGGGTCGCCGACGACCAGGGCGCCGGCCGCCGCCGCGAGGGCCTCGGCGACCTCCTCGTACCGGCTGCGCGGCGCGAGCACCCGGGTCTGGGCCACGCACGCCTGCCCGTTGTTCATCCAGGCCGCCGGAACGATCCCGGCGATGGTCGCCTCCAGGTCGGCGTCCGGCAGGATCACCGCCGCCGATTTGCCGCCGAGTTCCAGGGTGACGCGGGTCAGGTTGCGCGCGGCGACCTCCATCACGCGCCGGCCGGCCGCGACCGAGCCGGTGAAGGCGACCTTGTCGATGCCGGGGTGGCCGACCAGGTACTCGCTGACCTCCCGGTCGGCGGGCAGGATCGACAGCACGCCCTCCGGCAGCCCGGCCTCCGTGGCGATGTCGGCCAGGATGTACGAGTCCAGCGGGGACTCCGGGGACGGCTTGAGGATCACCGCCGACCCGGACAGCAGCGCGGGCGCCAGCTTGGCGGCGGCCACGAACTGCGGGACGTTCCACGGGATGACGGCGGCGACCACGCCCACCGGCTCCCGGCGGACCAGGATCGGCCCGAGCACTCCCTGGCGGTACTCCTCGTACGGGTAGGCGCGCGCGACCGTGATCGCGGCGTCGTAGACCATCATCGGGCCGAGCGCCTGGGCGAGGACGCTCCAGGAGTACGGGGACCCGTTCTGGGAGCTGATCGAACGGGCGATCTCCTCGTGGCGGACGGCGATGGCGTCCTTGATCCGGGTGACGACGGCGATCCGCTCGTCCAGGGACATCCGGGGCCAGGGCCCCTCGTCGAAGGCCTTGCGCGCGACGGCGACGGCGCGGTCGACATCGCCCTTCGAGGCGTGCGGGACGCTGCCGATGACCTGCTCGGTGTGGGGGGAGACGACCTGGATGGTGTCGGTGCCCAGCGGATCCGTCCACTCCCCGCCGATGAACAGCTGTCCGTGTTCCACGAGCTCGGTCATGGCTGATGCCTCCTGCGGCCTGTGCGGATACCCGAATGACCCTGACGATCCTGACGATGCCTCAGAACTGATACCAGTTCTAGTTCCAGGAGTCCACGGCTCGGACGGAACAGCGCGGAAGATCCGGTGACTAGCCAGAAGGCCCGATAGATGGTCGACTTGGGCTACTACTGGAACAAGTTCTCGTTCGCGCGCGCAGACAGGGGGCCCTCATGCCGGAGGACAGGTCAGAGGACACGCCGGAAGACACGCCGCACGTCACCGACCACGGCGGAGGCGTGTGGGGCATCAAGGTCCCCATCCCCGACAACCCGCTCGGACACACCCTCGTCCACGTCCTCGACACCGAAAGCGGTCCGGTCCTCATCGACACCGGCTGGGACGACCCCGCCTCGTGGGACACCCTCGTCGCCGGCCTCGGCGTCCTCGGGATCGGGATCGCCGACGTCCACGGCGTCGTCATCACCCACCACCACCCCGACCACCACGGCCTGTCCGGCCAGGTCCGGGAGGCCTCCGGCGCCTGGATCGCCATGCACGCCGCCGACACCGAGGTCGTCGTACGGACCCGCTCCGCGGAACCCGGCGTCTGGTTCGACTACATGAGCGGAAAACTGGCCGCCGCCGGAGCCCCGGAAGCCCACATCGCACCCCTGCGCGCCGCCCGCGCGAGCGGCCGCACGAGAACGCTCCCCGGCCTGCGGCCCGCCGTCCCCGACCGGGAGATCGTCCCCGGCGAGCTGCTCCCCCTCGCCGGGCGCCGGCTCCGCGCGATCTGGACCCCGGGCCATACCCCCGGCCACGTCTGCCTGCACCTGGAGGAGAAGCACCCGGCGGACCTGCCCGGCAACGGCCGGCTCTTCTCCGGGGACCACCTGCTGCCCGGGATCTCCCCGCACATCGGCCTGTACGAGGCCCCGGACGAAAACGGGGTCACCCGCGTCACCGACCCCCTCGGCGACTACCTCGACTCCCTCGAACGCGTGGGCCGCCTCCGCCCGGCGGAGGTGCTCCCCGCGCACCAGCACGCCTTCACCGACGCCCCGGCCCGGGTCCGCGAGCTGCTGGGGCACCACGAGGAACGGCTGACCGGGCTGTGGGAGCTGCTGGCCGAGCCGCTGACCCCGTGGGGACTGGCGGAGCGGATGGAGTGGAACCGGCCCTGGGAGCAGATCCCGTACGGCTCCCGCAACATCGCCGTCTCGGAAGCGGAAGCCCACCTGCGGCGGCTGGTGAAACAGGGCCGGGCGGAGGCGGTCCCGGGCAGCGACCCGGTGACGTACCGGGCGCTGTAAGGGGCGGTGTAAGGGGGCGCTGTAAGTGGGGCGATGCAGGCGCTGCACAGGGCGTGGGGGCCGGACGCCGCCCCCGGCCCGTGAGCTACGGGCCGGTACAGTGAGCGCGTCGTCCACACTCCGTACGGGGGAAGCCGGTGGGAATCCGGCGCTGACCCGCAACCGTGACCCGGCCCCGCACCCAGGCGGCCGGGGAGCCGGATCGCCCCGTACCGAAGTGCGCGGCTCGTGCCGCCGGGTCCTCCGGCGGCCGGCACCGTCGAGGTAAACGGGGCCGGAGCCCGGTACCCGCGCGTGCCTGTCTCCCGCTCCCCTGCACGAGAGGCACCCGCCCCGCCATGAACGTTCGCCGCAGCGCAGCCGCGCTCGCCGCCTCCGCCGTGCTCTGTGCGGTCGCCGCGCCCGCGGCCCTCGCCGCGCCCTCCCCCTCGCCGGCCCCGGTCATACCCTCCGGCCTCTACGGCAAGAACGACCCGACGTACGACGGTGTGTGGCGGCAGTCCTTCGCCCTGCTCGCGCAGCGCACGGTCGGCGTCAGGCCCGCCAAGGAGGCCGTCGACTGGCTCGTGGGCCAGCAGTGCGCCGACGGCGGCTTCGCATCCTTCCGCGCCGACGCGGCGAAGGCGTGCGACGCGACGACGATGCTCGACACCAACGCCACCGCGATGGCCGTGCAGGCGCTCAAGGCGCTGGGCGGTCAGGACGCGGCGGTGAAGAAGAGCGCCGACTGGCTGAAGTCCGTCCAGAACGAGGACGGCGGCTGGAGCTACAACCCCGGCTCCCCGAGCGAGGGCAGCTCCACCTCCCTGGTCATCAGCGCGCTGGCCGTGGCGGGCGAGAAGCCGGCCGACGTGAAGTCGAAGGCGGGCACGTCCGCGTACGAGGGCCTGCTCAAATTCCAGCTGGGCTGTTCCGCCGAGCCGGCCGGCGACCGCGGCGCCTTCGGGTACCAAGCGGCGGACGGCAAGCTGCCGGCCAACGCGGACGCGACGGCCGCCGCGGCGCTGGCCGCCCTCGGCAAGGGCGCGGTCGTCTCGCCGTCCGCTACGGACACCCCCGCCGCCGCGCTGGTCTGCCCGGCGGGCGCCGGCGACGTGACGGCGGCGGCTCAGGGCGCGGTCGGCTACCTGGCGGAGGCGCTCAAGAAGAACAGCCACCTCACCGCCGTCACCCCGGGCGCGGACCAGCCGACCCCGGACACCGGCAACACCGCCGACGCGGTGATCGCCCTGGCGGCGGCCGGGCACAAGCAGTCGGCGGCGAGCGCGCTGGAGTGGCTGAAGGCCAACTCGGCGGAGTGGTCCAAGGGCAACCCGGCGGCCCTCGGCACCCTGATCCTCACGGCGCACGCGACGGGCGCCGACCCGAAGTCCTTCGGCGGCACCGACCTAGTCGCCGCGCTGAACGCGACGGGCCCGGCCCCGCAGGCGAGCCCGTCGCCGAAGGCGACGGGCGAGGGGATCGTGATGAGGGACGACGGCTCCGGCCAGGGCATCTGGTGGATCATCGGCGCGGGCGCTGCGGCCGGCATCGGCATCGGCATCCTGCTGAGCGGCCGCCGGAAGAAGAACCAGCCCTGATGCGCCGGCTGACCCCTCTGATCCTGGCGTTCGGAATCCTGCTCACCGTGGTGGCGGCCACCCCGGCATCGGCCTCGACCTACCGCTACTGGTCGTTCTGGGACGGCTCGGGGGGCCAGTGGGCGTACGCCTCGCTCGGCCCCTCGATGGCCCGCCCGGCCGACGGCTCGGCCTGGGGTTTCCGCTTCGCGGTGAGCAAGGACGCCGGGGACGAGGGGGCGCGGCCGCGCGCCGAGGCCGACTTCGGGGCGATCTGCGCCGCGACCCCGGCTGCGGAGGGCAGGAAGCGGGTGGCCGTGGTCATCGACTTCGGTACCGCCTCGGACGCCCCGGGCGGCGAGACCCCGCCGCAGGACACCGCGCGCACGGCCTGCGCCCAGGTCGGCCCGGACGCCACGGTGGCCGAGGCGCTGGCGGAGGTGGCGAAGCCGCTGCGCTACAACAGCGCGGCGCTGCTGTGCGCGATCTCGGGGTACCCGAAGCAGGGCTGCGGCGAACCGCTCGCGGACGCGGAGCCCCAGCCTTCGGCCGCGCCGAGCGGTGACGGCGGCCCATCGGCGGGCCTGCTGGCCGGCATCGCGGCGGTAGCCGCCCTGGCCACGGCCGCAGTCTGGCAATCCCGCCGCCGCCACACCCGATGACCCCGCCCCCCGAGTCCCCCCGCCCCCCGGCGAACCGGACATGCACCGGCGGTGCCAGCCCGGCACCTACGGACGCGCCAAGCCCGACGAACCCGGCCGCCGCCACGAACCCCGGCCCGGCCGACCCGGTAACCGCCGGCCAGGCGAGCCGGCACGCCACCCACCGGCCCGCGGCCGACGTCGCGGCCCCGGCCGGGGGAGGCCCCGCCGGGGCGACGGATCGCCCGCACCGGTCGACGTACAAAAAACGCACCGCCCCCGAGGCCCGCCGCGGCAACGCCCTGCACGCCGGTGCCTGGTGGCTCTGGGCCCTGGGCCTCGCGACGGCCGCCTCCCGCACCACCAACCCCCTCCTCCTCGGCCTGATCATCGGCGTCGCCGGATACGTGGTCGCCGCCCGCCGCACCGACGCCCCCTGGGCGCGTTCGTACGGCGCCTTCATCCGGCTCGGCCTCGTCGTGATCGGCCTGCGCCTCGTCTTCTCCGCGCTGCTCGGCTCCCCCATCCCCGGCTCGCACACCCTCTTCACCCTCCCCGAGGTCCCGCTGCCCGCCTGGGCGCAGGGGGTCCGGTTCGGCGGCCGGGTCACCGCCGAGCAGCTGGTCTTCGCCTTCTACGACGGCGCCAAGCTGGCCGCCCTCCTCATCTGCGTCGGCGCCGCCAACGCCCTCGCCAACCCGGCCCGGCTCCTCAAATCGCTCCCGGCGGCCCTCTACGAGGCGGGCGTCGCGGTGGTCGTCGCCATGACCTTCGCGCCGAACATGGTCGCGGACGTGGTCCGCCTGCGCACCGCCCGCCGGCTGCGCGGCCGCCCCACCGGCGGGGTGAAGGCCATCCTCCAGATCGGCCTCCCGGTCCTGGAGGGCGCCCTCGAACGCTCCGTCGCCGTCGCCGCCTCGATGGACGCCCGCGGCTACGGCCGGACCGCGCGGGTCCCGCCCGCCGTCCGGCACACCACCAACGTCCTCACCCTCGGCGGTCTCCTCGGCATGTGCGCCGGCACGTACGGCCTGCTGGCCGCCGAGGGCGCCGCGTACGGCCTTCCGGTGCTCGCCATCGGCCTCGTCCTGGCCCTCGCGGGCCTGCGCCTCGGCGGCGCCCGCAGCATCCGCACCCGCTACCGGCCCGACCGCTGGGGCCCGCGCGCCTGGCTCGTCTCCGGGTCGGGAGCGGCCGTCGCGGCCCTGCTGATCTACGCGGGCACGGTAGACCCGGAGGGGCTGCGGCCCGGCGTGGTGCCGCTGGTGGCCCCCGGGCTGCCGCTGTGGCCCGCCGCCGCGATCCTCATCGGCCTGCTCCCCGCCTTCGTGGCACCCGCACCGCCGGCGGCACCCGTACCGCCCACACCACCCACACCGCCCAAGGAGACGTCGCAGTGATCCGCTTCGAGCAGGTCTCGGTGACCTACGACGGCGCCCCGGCCCCCTCCCTCCGCGCCGCGGACTTCGTCCTCCCGGAGGGCGAGCTGACGCTCCTGGTCGGCCCCTCGGGCGTCGGCAAGTCCACTCTGCTCGGGGCGGTCTCGGGCCTGGTCCCGCATTTCACCGGGGGCACCCTCCGGGGCCGGGTCACGGTGGCGGGCCGCGACACGCGCACCCACAGGCCGCGCGAGCTCGCGGACGTGGTCGGCACCGTCGGCCAGGACCCGCTCGCGCACTTCGTGACGGACGTGGTCGAGGACGAGTTGGCGTACGGCATGGAATCCCTCGGCCTGGCCCCGGCCGTCATGCGCCGCCGGGTCGAGGAGACCCTGGATCTCCTGGGCCTGAACGAACTCCGCGACCGCCCCATCGCCACCCTCTCCGGGGGCCAGCAGCAGCGTGTGGCGATCGGCTCCGTCCTCACCCCGCACCCCCGGGTGCTGGTACTGGACGAACCCACCTCGGCGCTGGACCCGGCGGCGGCGGAGGAGGTCCTGGCGGTCCTCCAGCGGCTGGTCCACGATCTCGGCACGACGGTGCTGATGGCGGAACACCGCCTGGAGCGCGTGGTCCAGTACGCGGACCAGGTCCTGCTCCTCCCCGCCCCGGGCGCGGCGCCGGTGCTCGGGACTCCGGCGGAGATCATGGCCCTCTCCCCGGTCCATCCCCCGGTGGTCGCCCTGGGCCGCCTCGCGGGCTGGTCCCCGCTCCCCCTCTCAGTCCGCGACGCCCGCCGCCGCGCCACCCCCCTCCGCTCCACCCTCGCACCCCGGACGCCGACGGCCGTGCCAAACCCAGCCCCGCCGGCCCATCCAGCCCCGCCGGCCCATTCAGCCTCGCCGGCGTTTGAGGCGCGGGGGTCCGGGGGCGGAGCCCCCCACGCGGCGGAGCCGCATATTCGGTTCGCCGGGAAGGGGCGGGGTGGGGAAGCGGCTCCGCGCAGCGGCACCGCCACCCCCCGGCCCAGTGTCTGGAAGCGGCTCCGCCGCAAGCCCACCCCCGCCCAGTCCACAGCGGCAGCGACAGCGGCCGAGGTCACCAACCTCTCGGTCCGCCGCGCCCGCGCCGAGGTGCTGCACGGCATCGACCTCACCGTCACCCCCGGCGAAACCATCGCCCTCATGGGCCGCAACGGCGCCGGCAAGTCCACCCTGCTCAACACCCTCGTCGGCACGGTCGAGCCCACCACCGGCCAGGTGACCGTCGGCGGCCGCACCCCCCACCGCACCCCGCCCCCCGAAATGATCCGCCGCGTCGGCCTCGTCCCCCAGGAGCCCCGCGACCTCCTCTACGCCGACACGGTCGCCGCCGAATGCGCCGCCGCCGACTCCGACGCCGGTCAGGCGCCGGGGACCTGCCGGGCCCTCGTCAGCGCCCTGCTCCCCGACGTCCCCGACGACACCCACCCCCGCGACCTCTCCGAAGGCCAGCGCCTGGCCCTCGCCCTCGCCCTGGTCCTCACCGGCCGCCCCGCCCTCCTTCTCCTCGACGAGCCCACCCGCGGCCTGGACTACGCCGCCAAGGCCCGCCTGATCGAGATCCTGCGCGCTCTCGCCGCCGACGGACACGCGATCGTCCTCGCGACCCACGACGTGGAGCTCGCCGCGGAGCTGGCCCACCGCGTCGTCATCCTGGCCGGCGGCGAGATCGTCGCCGACGGTCCGACCGCCGAGGTCGTGGTGTCCTCACCCGCCTTCGCACCCCAGGTGGCCAAGATCCTGGCGCCGGGCCACTGGCTCACGGTGTCCCAGGTCGCACACGCCCTGACCGCCACCGCCACCGCCACCACCCCCGACGGGGCAACCCCATGACCCCCACCCACGCCACCCACGCCACCCGCCGTACCCGGCCCACCCGCCGTACCCGCCCCACCCGCCCCATCCGTATCGGCCCCCGCGCCGCCGCCGCCCTCGTCCTCGTCACCCTCATCGGCATCGCCGCCTTCGGCTGGCCCCTCCTCGCCGACCGCCAGTCCGGCCTCGCCCACTCCCAGGACGCCCCCTGGCTCTTCGCGGCGCTGCTCCCCCTCCTCGTCGCCGTCGTCGTCGCCACCATCGCGGACGACGGCATGGACGCGAAGGCGGTGGCGATGCTCGGCGTGCTCGCCGCCGTCGGCGCCGCCCTCAGACCCCTCGGCGCCGGGACCGCCGGCCTGGAGCCCATGTTCTTCCTGATGGTGCTCAGCGGTCGCGTCCTCGGACCCGGCTTCGGCTTCGTCCTCGGCTCCGTCACGATGTTCGCCTCCGCTCTGCTGACCGGCGGGGTCGGCCCGTGGATGCCGTTCCAGATGCTGGCCATGGGCTGGTTCTCGCTGGGTGCGGGGCTGCTGCCCGGCCCCGACCGGATCCGCGGCCGGGCCGAACTGGCGATGCTCGCGGCGTACGGGTTCCTCGGCTCCTTCGCGTACGGCACGGTCATGAACCTCCAGGGCTGGGTGCTGCTGCAGGGCATGGGCCAGGGGGTCTCCTTCCATCCGGGGGACCCGGTTCCGGCGAATCTCGCGCGCTTCCTCGCGTACTGCCTGGCGACCTCGGTGGGCTGGGACCTGGGCCGGGCGGCGCTGACCGTCGTACTGACCCTCGCGCTGGGCGCCACTGTGCTGAAGGCGCTGCGGCGGGCGACTCGGAAAGCGGCGTTCGACGCCCCCGTTTCCTTCGATTCAGGGGTGAGAGTGGCCCAGGACACACACCCAAAAGGGGTATGAACGGCAACGGAACGTGACATCCGGGGCGCCTCCCAGTGAGGCGTCCCATAGGACCCAGGTCACATACGACCCAGGACCGTAGACCTCAAACGCCCCGTTCCCACCCCCCGCAACCCGCGTCCCACCTGCACCAACGCCGGCGGCACCGCCGAGGCGCGGCGGGACCCCGGCTGCGACCCCCACTAGTAGGAGGGCTCGTTGCCAGACGCTCGGCGGCCTGTCTAACTGGTGATGTCGCCACGGCGGCAGGGGTGCTTCACCCCCCCGCCCGACGAACCCCTCTCCTCCGCGTGAGTGGCTCACGCATGTCTTCGGCATGCCCGCGACGGTCCTTGTTCCCTGTGAAAGGTTTTCCGTGTCCAACGCAGTCATCCGCCGCATCGCCGCTTCGAAGAAGACCCTCGCGGGCACCGTCCTCGCCCTGGGCGTCGCCGGTTCCATGCTTGCCGCGGTTCCCGCGCAGGCCGCCCCGACGGGTGCGAAGGCGATCGCTCAGCAGATGATCAAGGACCCGGCCCAGTTCGCAGCCTTCGACAAGATCATCTCTCACGAGAGCGGCTGGGACCACACCGCCACGAACGCCTCCTCCGGCGCCTACGGCCTGGTCCAGGCCCTGCCCGCGTCCAAGATGTCCTCCGCGGGCTCGGACTGGAAGACCAACCCGGCCACCCAGATCAAGTGGGGCCTGGACTACATGAACGAGCGCTACGGCAGCCCGGTCGGCGCCTGGAACTTCTGGCAGGCCAACCACTGGTACTAAGCCACCAGCGGTAAGCAGACGCCGGAGCGCCCCCGCCCCCACGGCGCAGCGCACCTCAGCACGCATGCGAAGGCCCCGGTGGCCGACCTCCCCAGGTCGGCCACCGGGGCCTTCGGCTTCCCATCCCACAGGGTCTTCGAACGCACCGGAACAGCGGCTTCAGCGGCTTCAGCGGCTCGCCAGCTCCCTACAGCCGCTGGATGATGGTGCCGGTCGCCAGCGCTCCACCCGCACACATGGTGATCAGCGCGAATTCCTTGTCGCGCCGCTCCAGCTCGTGCAGCGCGGTGGTGATCAGGCGGGCGCCGGTCGCGCCGACGGGGTGGCCGAGCGCGATGCCGCCGCCGTTGACGTTGACCTTCTCCAGGTCCTGCTCGAAGACCTGGGCCCAGCTGAGGACGACCGAGGCGAAAGCCTCGTTGATCTCGACGAGGTCGATGTCCCTGAGGGACATGCCGGCCTTGCCGAGCACGGCCCGCGTCGCGTCGATCGGCCCGTCGAGGTGGTAGTGCGGGTCGGCGCCCACCAGCGTCTGGGCGACGATCCGGGCGCGCGGCTTGAGTTTCAGCGCGCGGGCCATCTTGCGGGAGGCCCACATCACGGCCGCGGCCCCGTCGGATATCTGCGAGGAGTTCCCGGCGGTGTGCACGGCGGTCGGCATGACCGGCTTGAGCCGGGCCAGGCCCTCCATCGAGGTGTCGCGCAGGCCCTCGTCCCGGTCGACCAGGCGCCACATGCCCTGGCCGGCGGCCTGCTCCGCCTCGGTGGTCGGCACCTGAACGGCGAACGTCTCGCGCTTGAACCGCTCCTCGGCCCAGGCGGTGGCGGCCCGCTCCTGGGACAGCACCCCCAGCCTGTCGACGTCCTCGCGGGTCAGGCCCCGGCGCCGGGCGATCCGCTCGGCGGCCTCGAACTGGTTCGGGAGATCGACGTTCCACTCGTCCGGGAAGGGCTTCCCCGGGCCGTGCTTGGAGCCGGAGCCGAGCGGGACCCGGCTCATGGCCTCGACCCCGCAGGCGATGCCGATGTCCATGACCCCGCCGGAGATCATGTTGGCGACCATGTGGTTGGCCTGCTGCGAGCTGCCGCACTGGCAGTCCACGGTGGTCGCGGCGGTCTCGTAGGGCAGGCCCATGGCGAGCCAGGCGTTGCGGGCGGGGTTCATCGACTGCTCGCCGGCGTGGGTGACCGTGCCTCCCACGATCTGCTCGACGCAGTCCGGCTGGATTCCGGTACGGGCGAGCAGCTCGCGGTAGGTCTCGCCGAGGAGGTAGGCGGGATGGAGGTTGGCGAGCGAGCCCCCGCGCTTACCGATGGGGGTGCGTACGGCTTCGACGATGACGGGTTCCGCGGCCATGAGCTCGTCCTCTCCTGCGCAGTGCCGGCGGGGCGGGTCGTCCTGGCGCCCCCGCCCGAACTAGTACGCGTTCTACTTCTCCCCGCAGTCTTATGACCTGGGGCCCCGGCACGCAAGGGTCTTGCACGCGGCTTACGCGGCCTACACGGATTCCACACGCAACAGTTGGCGCGAGGACCCTTGTCACTTCTAGAACTCGTTACTACCTTCAAGCCAACTTCTGATGGTCCGTCAGACTTTGGAGTTGCCCCGATGCCCCCCTGCCCCGCGCTGCCCGAAGGCTTCGACGCCACCGACCCCGACCTCCTCCAAGACCGGGTCCCCCTCCCGGAGTTCGCGCGGCTGCGGCAGACCGCACCCGTGTGGTGGTGCCCGCAGCGCCGGGGCGTCACCGGATTCGACGACGAGGGCTACTGGGCCGTCACCCGGCACGCGGACGTCAAGTACGTCTCGACGCACCCCGAGTTGTTCTCCTCGACGACGAACACGGCGATCATCCGCTTCAACGCACACATCCAGCGCGAGCAGATAGATGCCCAGCGTCTGATCATGCTGAACATGGATCCGCCGGAACACACCCGCGTACGCCAGATCGTGCAGCGCGGATTCACGCCGCGGGCGATCCGCGGACTGGAGCAGGCGCTGCGCGACCGGGCCCGGAAGATCGTCACCGAGGCGCTGGCGGTCTCGGGCGACGGCAGTTTCGACTTCGTCACGCAGGTCGCCTGCGAGCTCCCGCTCCAGGCCATCGCCGAACTGATCGGCGTACCGCAGAAGGACCGCGCCAAGATCTTCGACTGGTCGAACAAGATGATCGCCTACGACGACCCCGAGTACGCGATCACCGAGGAGGCCGGCTCCGAGGCGGCCATGGAGCTCATCGGCTACGCGATGAACCTGTCCGCCGAGCGCAAGGAGTGCCCGGCCAAGGACATCGTCACGCAGCTGGTGGCGGCCGAGGGGCAGGGCAACCTCGGCTCGGACGAGTTCGGCTTCTTCGTGCTGCTGCTGGCGGTCGCGGGCAACGAGACCACGCGCAACGCCATCAGCCACGGCATGCACGCCTTCCTCACCCACCCCGAACAGTGGGAGCTGTACAAGCGCACCCGTCCCTCGACGGCGGCGGAGGAGATCGTGCGCTGGGCCAGCCCGATCGTGTCCTTCCAGCGCACCGCCACCCAGGACACCGAGCTGGGCGGGCAGAAGATCAAGGCGGGCGACCGGGTGGGGCTGTTCTACTCCTCCGCCAATCACGACCCCGAGGTCTTCGAGAACCCGGACGTCTTCGACATCACCCGCGACCCGAACCCGCACCTGGGCTTCGGCGGCGGCGGGCCGCACTTCTGCCTCGGCAAGTCGCTGGCCATCATGGAGATCGACCTGATCTTCAACGCGCTGGCCGACGCGCTGCCGGACCTGCGGCTGGCCGACGAGGCCCCGCGGCGGCTGCGGGCGGCCTGGCTCAACGGCATCAAGGAGCTCCGGGTCAGCCACGGCTGACCCGTGGTCCAGGACGGCAGGGGCCCCTCCACCCACGCCCCGGCCCCTGCCGTCCGCTGGTCGCCGGCCGTCGTACGGGCGGTGGTCGGGCCGTCGTACGGGTGCTGCTCGCCGCCGCTGTACGGGCGCTGGCACGGGCGCCGCTCGCCGCCGCTGTACAGGCGCTGGCACGGGCGCCGCTCGCCGCCGCTGTACGGGCGCTGCTCCGCCGGTCGCTCACGCCCCGCCGGGGGCGAAGCTCCAGCCGCCGCCGGCAGGCCGGCGCGCGGCGGCGTGCCGCCGAGTGGCGCGATGGCCGCACCGGGCGGATCCTGACAGGACGCGGCGATCCACCGTAGGGGTGCCGGAGCGGGTCCAGCCCGCCCGGCACCCCTACGCGCGTTCGCCATGCCTTCGGCAGGGCCCGGGCGGGGCCCCGGCCGGGCCCCGGCCGGGCGTCAGGCCCGCGCGCGTTCCCCGGCGGCCGCGCCCACCCGCTCCGGCACCCGCGGCCTCGGCACCCCGACCCCGGCCGGCAGCGCGGCCCCCCGGGGCCCGGAGAGTACGTAGACCAGCCCGAACCCGGCGCCGACGACGAGCGCGCCGCCGACCGCGTCGAGCACCCAGTGGTTGGCGGTGGCGACGATCGCGCACACCGTGATCAGCGGGTGCAGCACGCCGAGCGCCTTCTGCCAGCCCTTCGGCGCGAGGACGACGACCACGATCCCGCACCACAGCGACCAGCCGAAGTGCAGCGACGGCATCGCCGCGTACTGGTTGGAGATCGCGGTCATGGCCCCGTACTGCGGATTGGCCAGGTCCTGCACGCCGTGCACGGTGTCGACGAAGCCGAGACCGGGCATCAGGCGCGGCGGCGCGAGCGGGTAGAGCCAGAACCCTATGAGCGCGAGGACGGTGGCCAGGCCGAGGGAGGCGCGGGCCCAGCGGTAGTCGGCGGGGCGGCGCCAGTACAGCAGCGCGAGGATCGTCAGCGGCACCACGAAGTGGAACGACGTGTAGTAGAAGTTGAAGAACGCCTCCAGCCAGGGGGTGTTCACCACGGCGTGGTTGACGGCGTACTCGATGTCGATGCCCAGCGCCCGTTCGATCGCGAGGATCTGGCCGGCGTGCCCTTCGGCAAGGCCGCGGCTGGTGGGCGCGGCGGCGCGGATGTGGGAGTAGAGCGAGTACCCGACCCGTATCAGCAGCAGTTCCAGTAGCAGGTTGGGGCGCGACAGCACGCGCCGCCAGAGCGGCAGCAGCGGCACGCGCGACCAGCGGGCGGCGGCGGGCCGGCCGTACGCGGTCGGGACGGGCTCGCGCCAGTACGCGGAGGAGCGCGGCAGGAACGGCACCGCGCAGGCCGCGGCGAGTGCGGCCAGCAGCAGCACGTTGTCGCGTACGGGGGCCAGCGCGGCCAGGTTCGGCAGCAGCACACTGCTGGGCAGGGTCAGGGCGAGGACGACGGCCACCGGCCACACGGGCCGGTCGGCGGCCCGCTTGCCCACCTTGCCGGCCACCGCGAGCAGCACCCACAGCATCTGGTGGCGCCAGCCGGTCGGCGACACGGCGACGGCCACACAGCCGGTGATGGCGACCGCGAGCAGCAGCTGCCCGTCGCGGGCGTAGCGCGCCGCGCGGCGCAGGCCGGTCCAGACGATTGCGGCCGCGAGGGCGACGTAGAGCAGGATCTCGCCGGGTCCGGTGAGCCCGAGGCGCAGCAGCGCGCCGTGCACGGACTGGTTGGCGAGGCTGTCGGGGGCGCCGCCGAGGCCGGTGCCCGCGAGGTGCTGGATCCAGTACGTCCAGGAGTCGCGGGGCAGGGCCGCCCAGGCGAGCACGGTGGCTCCGGCGAAGGTCGCGGCGGCGGCCCGCGCGGTGGGGCGGCGTCCGGCCAGCCACAGCAGCGGGGCGAAGAGCAGCAGCGCCGGCTGGAGCGCGGCGGCGAGGCCCACGAGGAAGCCCGCCGCGCGGTCGCCGGGGACCCGGAAGACGGCCAGGAGGACCAGCAGCACGGGCAGGACGGGCAGGACGGCGGTCTGGCCGGGCGAGGCCGCCTCGCGTACGGGCAGCGAGACCATCATCAGGGCGACCAGCACGGGCGCGGCGAGCAGCGCGGTGCGGCGCGGCACGGGGTCGGGCAGTCCGCGCGCGGCGACGAGCCCGACGGCGGCGACGAACAGCAGCGTGACCGAGGTCCAGGCCACTTCCAGCGAGGGGGCGGCGAGGCCGGCCAGCGGCTTGAGGACCAACCCGGAGAAGGGTGTGCCGGTGAACTGGCCGCCGTCGTAGAGCGAGCCGAGCAGGCTGCCGGGGCTGCCCGGGAGGTGGAACTCGGTGAGCCACTCGCCGGGCGGCACGCGGAGCACCGCGGCGGCCTGTCTGAGGGCGAGGACGCCCGCGAGCGCCCACAGGAGAAGGCGAACGGCTCCGAGCCTGCCGTTACCGCCTATGACTCCGGCATGTCCGTTCGCCCCGCTGTGCTCCGCCGCGTTAGCCACGCCTCGCCGGCCTCCCGCCCTGTTGAACGCAACCTTGACTTCGCCTGGCTGCCGCGCTTGATGCACCACTCCATTACCTGGGAGGACGATATCTCCCGCGAGATACCTAGGATGTCGGGCATGAGCATCGTGAAGATCAACGCGCTGACCGTCCCCGCCGAGCAGCGGGAGGTGCTGGAGCAGCGCTTCGCCTCGCGGGCGGGGGCCGTGGAGGGTTCGGACGGGTTCGAGTGGTTCGAGCTGCTGCGGCCCGTCGAGGGGACGGACCAGTACCTCGTGTACACGCGGTGGCGGTCGGAGGAGGACTTCCAGGCGTGGATGGAGGGGCCGATGAAGGCCGCTCACCAGGGTGGCGGCGGCGCGGCGGGCGGGGAGCGGCCGAAGCCGGCGGCCACGGGCTCGACGGTGTGGTCGTTCGAGGTCGTGCAGCAGACCGGGCCGAAGCGGGACTGACCGGGCACGAACGGAGGCCCGGGCGGCGCAGGGCCCGGGCCTCCGTTCGTGTCACATGACGTCGGTCAGCGGCCTGATCAGCGGTCGGTGGTTGGCGGCCGTCGGTCGTCGGTCGGCGGTCGTCGGCCAGTGGCCAGTGGTGATCAGCGGCCGGCGGTGATCAGCGGCCGGCGGTCAGCGGCTGGCTCCAGAAGGCGTCGTTCTCGCTGATGTCCGAGGTGCATCCGTCGATGTCGGTGATCTTGTCCCCGACGAGGGTGAAGAAGAGACCCTCGTGGATCTCGATCCCCCGGTCTCCGCGGTCGGCGAACGTCGTGTGGAAACTCATGACGTGGCCGCGGCCGTCCGCCAAGACCGATTCCAGACGGACCCGGAAGGTTCCGTTCGTCTCCTCGGCGATGCGGCGGTAGAGGTCCATGACGGCCTCCCGCCCCTTGTGGTGCCCGGAGAGGGGGTTGTTGCCCGGCATGTGGTGGATGACGTCGGCCGTCATCATCGAACTCAGCTTCTCCATGTCGCCCTTGCCGAAGGCCTCGTAGCCGCGGCGGATCAGGGCACAGTCCGGATGCTCCGACATGACGGTTCCCGCCCTTCGTGTGCACGGTTTGTCGCTTTTCCTATCATCGGCCCGTGCCTGTGGATATTCCACGCGGGCGTCGGCGCGCGCGATCCACAATGAGGCCATGACCAGCAACGCGAGCTCCACCTCAGCCCCTCCGACCGCCACGACACCCGGGTCGAGCGCGGCCGCCCCGTCGAACACGGCCGCCCCACCCGCCCGGGCATGGGCGGTCGCCCGGGCATGGGCAGTCGCCCCGGAACCCTTCGACACCCCGGACGCCACCACCCTGCGCCGCGCCTACTACGCGGAGGTCGCCGGCCGGTACTGGAAGAGGGCCGCCACCGAAGCCGAGATCGACCAGGGCCTGGCGGACGATCCGGACGACGGGCTCGTCCCGCCGACCGGTCAGTTCGTGGTCGGACGTCTCGATGGCGAGGCCCTGGCCTGCGGCGGCATACGCGTACTCGATCCGCTCACCGTCGAACTCACCAGGGTGTACGTGGACCAGCGCGCCCGCGGCACCGGTGGAGGGGCGGCGCTGCTCGCCGCCTTGGAGGAGGCGGGCCGGTCCCTGGGCGCCGAGCGGGTCCGCCTGGACACCCGGTCCGACCTGGTGGAGGCCCGCGCCCTGTACGCGCGGCACGGGTACCGGGAGATACCGGCGTACAACTCCGGCCCGTACGCCGAGCACTGGTTCGAGAAGCCCCTGGTCTGAGCGGCCTCTCCGCGGCGGACCGGGCAGGGGCTGCGGCACAGGGCTGCGGCGGACCGGGCAGGGGCGGACCGGGCAGGGGCGGGGTCGCTCAGTGGGCGGCGTGGTCCCGGGGGGCCAGGGTGTCGTAGGGCTCCTCGGCGTCGGATCCGCAGAGCTCCGCGTTGATCTCCTCGACCAGCTTGACCAGGTCGGTCGGGCGGTCAGGTCCCCACCAGTCGCCGAGCAGCTCGGCCAAGGACTCCTGCCGGGCCGCGGCCAGCCTGGCGGCGGCCTCGCGTCCCCGGTCGGTCAGGACCAGCGTCAGCCCGTCCCGGCGGGCGAGCCTGCGCTCCTCGACCTGGCGCGCGGCATCCGTGACGATCCGGAGCGGCACGGAGGTGCGGTCGGCGAGCAGGGCGGGTTCGGCCGAGCCGTACCTGTTGATCCGCAGCAGCAGCCAGCTGGCGGCGGGGAGCAGGTCGTAGCCGGCCTTCTCGGTGATCTTCTCGTAGACGTGGCGGCGGCCCTCCCGGGTGCCGAGCAGGGACAGCGCGCGGGCGACCTCGTCGTGGGACGAGCGCTGGACCGGGTTGGAGGCGAGCGTCTCGGTCCCATCGGGTGCGGTGACCGAGCCGCGGAGCTTGTCCTCCTTGAGGAACCAGGCGATGACGAAAGCGACCAGCACCACGGGCACGGCGTAGAGGAAGACGTCGGTGATCGAGGTGGAGTACGCGTCGAGTACCCGCGGCTGCAGGTCGGTGGGCAGCTCGGCGATGGCCCGGGGATCGGCCTCCAGTTGCGCGACGCTCACACCGGGCGGAAGCGGGACGCCGGCGAGGGCGGAGGCCAGCTGGTCGTCGAGCCGGCTGGTGAAGACCGTGCCGAAGATGGCGACGCCGAAGGAGGCGCCGATGGAGCGGAAGAAGGTGGCACCGGAGGTGGCGACTCCGAGGTCGGCGTAGCTGACCGCGTTCTGCACCGCCAGGACGAGCACCTGCATGACCAGGCCGAGTCCGGCACCGAAGACGAAGAAGTACACGCCCATCTCCCAGTCGCCGCTGTCCCGCCGCAGCTGGTGCAGGAGGAGCAGCCCGACGGCGGTCACGGCCGTGCCCACGATCGGGAAGACCTTCCAGTGCCCGGTGCGGCTGACGATCTGGCCCGAGCCGGTGGAGGCGATGAGCAAGCCGAGAACCATCGGCAGCATGTGGACGCCGGACATGGTCGGTGAGACGCCGCGTACGACCTGGAGGAAGGTCGGCAGGTAGACCATCGCGCCGAACATGGCGAAACCGACGACGAAGCTGATCACCGAGCAGAGGGTGAAGGTACGGATCCGGAACAGCCCCAGCGGCAGGACGGGTTCGGCCGCCCGCCGCTCCACGAAGAGGAGGACGACGAGGAGTACCGCGCCGAGGACGGCGAGGCCGATGATCTGGACCGAGTCCCAGGGCCAGGTGGTGCCGCCGAGGGATGCGACGAGCACGAGGCAGGTGGCGACGGAGGCGATGAGGAAGGTGCCCAGGTAGTCGATGGTGTGCTTCGAGGAGCGCACCGGGATGCGCAGCGCGGCGGCGATGACGACGAGTGCGACGAGACCGATGGGGAGGTTGATGTAGAAGACCCAGCGCCAGGAGAGGTGGTCCACGAACAGGCCGCCGAGCAGTGGGCCCAGCACGCTGGTGGCGCCGAAGACCGCACCGAAGAGGCCCTGGTACCTGCCGCGTTCGCGGGGCGGGACGATGTCGCCCACGATCGCCATGGACAGCACCAACAGTCCGCCGCCGCCCAGGCCTTGCAGTGCGCGGAAGCCGATGAGCTGGGGCATGTCCTGGGCGATACCGCAGAGGACCGAGCCGATGAGGAAGATGACGATGGCGTACTGATAGAGCTTCTTGCGGCCGTACTGGTCACCGAGCTTGCCCCACAGCGGTGTGGCGGCGGTGGAGGCGAGCATGTAGGCGGTGACCACCCATGACAGGTGTTCCATCCCGCCCAGTTCGCTGACGATCGTCGGCAGGGCGGTGGAGACGATGGTCTGGTCGAGAGCGGCGATCAGCAGGCCGAGCAGCAGTGCGCCGATGGAGACGAGCACCTCGCGCGAGGCGTGCTCGGCGGCGGGGCTGGAGCTCCTGGGCCCGGGGCCGGGGCCGGGGCCCACGGACGATGTCGTCAGATCCTGAGCCATCAACTCCTCCTCAGGCCGAATCAACATCTCCATCGTGAGCGGTGTGTCCGGTTATGGCCTGTCGGACGGTTGGGCGGGTCCCCGCGGGTCTGCATAATCGCAGGCAAGTGGCCAGGGAGGGTTTCAGTGAGCGCTGAGCGCTGTCCAAATTGCGACGCCGTGGGCGTCGGCTGCGGGTGCGTGCCTCGGGCGGGCTTCGACCCCCTGCGCATCCGTCCGTACGTGACGTTGTCCGACCCGGGTGAGGCGACGGCGCCGACGTTCCCGCAGCCGGTGCGCGGCGCGGTGACCCCGGAGCCGCACCCCTCCGGGCCCCCGCCGGCGCCGGGCGGCCCGGGCGGGTACGGGGCCCAGGCGGCGCCGGGCCCGGGCGGGTACGGCCAGGCCGGCGACGCCGCGACGGAGCTGCTGCCCCCGGTTCCGGCCGCGCCGGTTCCGCCGCAGGGCGACACCCCGGCGTACGGGATACCCGTACCGCCGGCGCACCCGGCATGGCCGGACGAGACGGCCGCGCTCCAGACGGTCCCCCCGGCTCCGGGGCCTGCGCCTGCACTGGCGCAGGACGGCGGATGGGCCGGGGAGCAGGGAAGGGGAGAGGGAAGGGGAGGGGGTGGGGGTGGGGCCCCGGAGGGGCGGTCCGCTCCGGCTTCCCGACGGCGGCTGCTGCCCCTGCTGCTGGGCGCGGCCGCGGTGGTCGCGCTGGGCTCGGGTGCCCTCGCGATGGGCGCGTTCGGGGACTCCGGGGCGAGTGACACCGCACTGGGCGACCCGAAGGCGGCGGCGCCCGCGGCGAGCGCCGCCCCGGCCGGTTCGTCGCAGGCCTCGACGAGTCCGACGCGCAGCCCGTCCGCCTCCGCCTCCCGTTCGACGTCGCCCTCCCCGTCCGCGTCACCGTCATCGAGCGCCTCACGCTCGGCGTCACCGTCCGCGAGCCCGTCACGCTCCTCGGCACCTCCGTCCCCGAAGGCGTCCGCGATCCGCTCCCCCAGCTCCCAGGCCCCGCAGCAGCAGGTCCGGAGCCTGCAGTACGGGGACTCGGGCCCGGAGGTGGAGCAGCTCCAGCGGCTGCTCGCGGCGGAAGGCCTGTACCGGGGCAAGTTCAACGGCAAGTACGACGACCGGACGGAGAACGCGGTCTCGACCTTCCAGTGGAACAACGACATCGACGAAGACCCTTGGGGCGTCTACGGTCCGGCCACCCGGAAAGCCCTGGAGGGCTAGAAGATCCAGGGCTTCGTCAAGCCGGGTGGCGCAGACCGCCGCTATTTTGTATCGTGTGGGAACAAAGTGGTTCCGTCCTCACTCCCTGACCGGTGGACGGAACCACTTGATCTCTTTTCCCGCCCCGTCTGGAGCACCTGCCGATGTCGGCCAGCGCCACCACCGCCCCTGTCGTCCTCACCGCCAAGGCCCTGCTCCTGGACATGGACGGCACCATCGTCAACTCCGACGCGGTGGTCGAGCGCTGCTGGCGCGAGTGGGCGGAGTCCCACGGGCTGGACCCGCGGGAGGCCCTCAAGGTGGTCCACGGCCGCCAGGGCTACGCCACCATGGCCATCCTGCTTCCGGAGCGCCCGATGGAGCATAACCACGCCGAGAACGCCGTGATGCTCGCCCGCGAGACCGCCGACACCGACGGCGTGGTCCCGGTCGGCGGCGCCCCGGAGTTCATGGCGGCGCTCGGCGGGCTGCCGCACGCCCTGGTCACCTCCGCCGACGCCGCTCTGGCCGCGGTACGGATGTCGGCCGCCGGCCTGCCGATGCCGGGCGTGCGCGTGACGGCCGAGTCCGTCTCGGCCAGCAAGCCCGACCCGGAGGGCTTCCTCAAGGGCGCCGCCGCGCTGGGCGTGGACCCGGCCGAGTGCATCGTCTTCGAGGATTCGGCCGCCGGTATAGCCGCAGGCCAGGCCGCCGGCATGCGCGTGATCGGCATCGGCCCCCGCGCCGCCGCCCACGCCCCGACGGCCCACGCCCCGGACCTGACGTCCATCCACGTCCAGCCCACCCCGGACGGCTCGATCCAACTCACCCTGACTCCCACCGCCTGACCCGGAACACACCCCCGCCCCGGCCGCCTCGGAGCGCACCCCCGCCCGGCCGCCTCGTTGGCGGCCCGTCGGCGCTTCACGATCACGCGGAGCGACATGCCGGCCCGGGCGGGCCCGGCCCGGGCCGCGACCGCCAGCGGCCCGGCGGAACAATCCGCCGCGCCTGGGCCGCCCGGCCAGACCGCACCCCAGCGGTGCGCGGCAGGCTTCGCCGCCGCCCCCGTACACGGAATCCCGCTCCGCGCGCACCCGGACGCCTCACCGCCGTGCACCAGCACCTCGCGGAACCGCATCGGCGACGAGCCGTCTCGCGAAGGCGGTATCGGCCGCCCCGCAGCCCAGGCGGCGGCCGCGACGACCGCCGGGCCCGCCATCGCCCGGTGAAGCGGCGGTGGCGCGCCGACTACCTCCCGGCCCGCCACCACACCGCGGAGCCACCCGGCTCCACGCCCGCGAGGTGCCGCAGGAGGCGGCCCGGCAGGAACAGGCCGGACGGCGGTCAGAGGGTGGTCAGACGTCGGTCAGACGGAGCTCGGCCGGCTCAGCCCGCGATCGCCTCGTACAGCGAGAACGCGGCCAGCGCCGCCATCACCGCCGCCGCGACCTTGGTGATCAGCCGCAGCGGCACGTACTTCATCAGCGTCCGCCCGCCCAGAATCCCGATGCCCGCGACCGCCCACAGCGCCAGCACCGCACCGACGCCGACCGAGACCGGGTTCTCGTACCGCGCCGCGAGATTGGCGGTCATGATCTGCGTCAGATCGCCGAACTCCGCCACCAGGATCAACATGAACCCGGCCCCGGACACCTTCCAGAAGGACTGGTCGGCCGGCGGCCTGACCTCCTCCTCCCCGTCGCTCTTCTTCAGCAGCAGCATGGCCGCACCCGCCAGGAACAGGACGCCGACGACCGCCTGTACGAGCCGGTGCGGGAGCAGCGTGAGCACGCTGCCGGCGGCGATGGCGAGCGCGACGTGCACCGCGAACGCGGCGGCGACGCCCGCGAAGACGTAGGACGCGCGGTAGCGGGTGCCGAGCATCAGGCCCGCGAGGGCGGTCTTGTCGGGGAGTTCGGCGAGGAAGACGACGCCGAAGGCGATCGCCGTGACGCTGAAACTGAACACGGGGTGGAACCTCGATCGGTAGGGCAGGACGCCATCGCTACCGAGAGACCTGGGGTGTGTCGGGGGTCGCTTCGGCTCGGCGGCGCCCTGGGTGCATCTGCGCATGCACGTGTGTGCGTACGCCTATGCCGGAACAGGACACTGCGGCCGAAGGTCTCGCTGGCCGGCCGCTGTCCGCGGCCTGCCTCCGGGCGCCGGCTGGGGTGACCCAGCAGTATGTCGACGGTCCGGCGAAGAGCTACTCCCCTTCTGCTCGCTCAAGGGTACGCGACGCTCCCGGGCACCCGTAAGGGGTCTTTGGTCCCGATACGGCCCCTCTCTGCCCCCTAGCGGACCCGGCGGCGGACCCGGCGACGGGACCCGGCGGCGGCCCCGGCGTGGACCCGACGACCGACCCGGGGCGGACCCGGGGTGGATCCGGCGTGAGCCCGGGCCCGCCGCCGATCACCGGACCCACCCCTACCGGAACTTCAACTTCCGCTTAATCAAGGGCCTTTCAACATCTTGATGTGACGTGTCCATGTCGTCAGGCTGTCACCTGGCGCCCATCCCCGCGAAACCTGGCGCCGACACCATGGCCGCGCCCCGCCGGGGCCGCTCGGCCACATCCCCCCGCATCCACGGAGACCCTCATGGCCTTCAAGACCCCCATATCCTCCGTCTACGCGCGTCGCATCGGCGTACTCGCGTCGGCCGCCGCGCTCGCCTCCCTCACCTCCCTCGTGAACGCGCCGACCGCCCAGGCCGCTCCGCCCACCCCCATCAGTGCCGCGTCCGCCCGCGCGTACCTCGCCACGGTCACCCCGCGGACCGAAGGCTCCACCACCGGCTACAGCCGCGACCTGTTCCCGCACTGGAGCACCGTCTCCGGAACCTGCAACACCCGTGAGACCGTCCTCAAGCGCGACGGCGTGAACGTCGTCCAGGACTCCTCCTGCGCCGCGATCAGCGGCAGCTGGTACTCCGAGTACGACGGCGCCACCTGGACCGCCGCCTCCGACCTCGACATCGACCACGTCGTCGCGCTCGCCGAGGCCTGGCGCTCCGGGGCCAGCTCCTGGACCACCACCAAGCGGCAGCAGTTCGCCAACGACCTCACCCGCCCCCAGCTCATCGCCGTCACCGACAACGTCAACCAGGCCAAGGGCGACCTCGACCCCGGCAAGTGGCTGCCGCCGCGCACCGCCTACCGCTGCACGTACGCCCGCATGTGGGTCCACGTGAAGCAGTACTGGGGCCTGAGCATGGACTCCGGCGAGAAGACGGCCCTGGTCAACGTCCTGAACGGCTGCTGATCCCGCCGTCCGGCGGGCGCCGGCCGCGACCCTGAACCGGAGGCCGATCTTTCTCCCCCGCCAGGGGGAGGCCAGGCTCCCCCTCCACGTCGTACCGTGATCGAAGGGACTACGGAGGAGGGGGAGTTCCATGGCCGGACTGCGTCTGGGGCCGCTGCTGCGCTACGTCGACTGGGACGCGGGCGGCTCCGCCACGATCTGGGTCGAGGCGGACCGCCCGTGTACGGCCGAGGTGCGCTGTGCCGACGGGGCCGGCGGGAGCGTGCGCACCTTCCAGATAGCCGGGCACCACTACGCGCTGGTGCCGGTGACGGGCCTGACCCCCGGGGACACCGTGGCGTATGAGGTGCTGCTCGACGGCGTCCGCGTCTGGCCGCTGCCCGACAGCGCATTCCCTCCGAGCACGATCACCACGCCCGCCGTCGCGGGGCCGGGCCGGCCCGCGCCGGGGCTGCGCGTCACGTTCGGGTCCTGCCGGCAAGCCGTGCCGCCCGCCGACGGGCGCGGCCGGCACGGTCCGGACGCGCTGGACACGCTCGCGGCGCGGCTGGCCGCCGACCCCGCGGCGGTGCGCCCGGACCTCCTGTTGCTGCTCGGCGACCAGGTGTACGCCGACCACCTGTCGCGGGAGACCAGGCAGTGGATCGCGGCCCGCCGTGACCTGCGGGACGCGCCGGGCGCGCAGGTCGCGGACTACGAGGAGTACACCCGGCTCTACTACGAGTCCTGGCTCGACCCGGAGATCCGCTGGCTCCTCTCCACCGTGCCCAGCCTGCAGATATTCGACGACCACGATGTCGTGGACGACTGGAACACCAGCGCGGCGTGGCTGGCGGAGATGCGCGCGACGCCGTGGTGGCAGGAGCGGGTGCTCAGCGGGCTGATGTCGTACTGGGTGTACCAGCACCTGGGAAATCTCTCCCCCGCCGAGTTGGAGGCAGACGCGCTGTACGGGGCGATCCGGCGGACCCCGGACGGTACGGATGAGCTGCGGGCCTTCGCGGCCTCGGCGGATGCCGATCCGGGCACCGTCCGCTGGAGCTACCGGCGCGACTTCGGCCGCTCCCGGCTGCTGATGGTGGACACGCGGGCGGCGCGGGTACTGGCCGAGGACGGGCGGGCGATGCTCGACCCGGCTGAGCAGCAGTGGCTCCGGGAGAACGCGCTGGAGGGGCACGGGGGTTACGACCATCTGCTGATCGGGTCCTCGCTGCCGTGGCTGATGCCGCCGCTGATCCATGACGCCGAGGCCTGGAACGCGGCGTTGTGCCGTGGGGAGCGGGGGCCTCGGTGGGCGCGGATCGGGGAGGATCTGCGCCGCCGCAGCGATCTGGAGCACTGGGCGGCGTTCCCGGCGTCGTTCTCGGCGCTCAGTGATCTGATCGAGGAGGTGGGGACGGGGCCGCGGGCGCCGGCGACGGTGTGTGTCCTGTCGGGGGATGTACATCACGCGTATGTGGCCGAGCCCCTCATACCGAGTACGGCCCGGGTGTTCCAGCTGACGTGTTCGCCGGTGCACAACTCGATCCACACGGCGGTGAAGTTGGGATTCCGGCTGGGCTGGTCGCGGGCGGGCCGGTGGCTGGGGCGCGGGTTCTCCCGGCATGGCCGAACGGGCCGGCCGCCGTTGAGCTGGCGGCGTACGGGTGGGCCGTGGTTCGGCAACCAGTTGATGACCCTGGCCTTGGCGGGGCGCACGGCCCGACTCCGGCTGGACCAGGCCCACAAGGGCGGGCGGGGTGACAAGCGGGCTCGGCTGGTGACCGTACTGGACCGGGACCTGACGGCCCAGGAGTGACGGGCGGGGCCGGCACGCGTACGGCCGAACCGGCGAAGCCGCGCGCCTTCCGGCCCTCGGCGCGGGGGCACCTCCGGCGCCCCCGGCGTCCGGCAGGCGAACGCCGGGCGTACGCTGTATGGCTGTCAGCCGCCCCTGCCGCTCCCCGCGACGTCGCGGCGCTTCACGCCGAAGCACCTCAACCGGACTGGGGAGTCCCGCTTTGCTTGAGACTCTGGGGTCGTTGACGACGAGCCCGTGGATCTACGCCGTGGTGGCGGTGTCCATCGTGCTCGATGTCTTCCTGCCCGTGCTCCCGAGCGGGGTACTGGTGATCACCGCCGCTGCCGCGGCGGCCGCCGCCGGTGCGGCGGGTCCGGTCCCGGTCCCGGTCCCGGTGCCCGAGCAGGTGCCCGACATCATGGCGCTGCTGGTGATCGCCACGACGGCCTCGGTTCTGGGCGACATGGCCGCATACCGGCTCGCCCGGCTCGGCGGAGCCCGGCTGGACCGGGCCATCGCCCGCTCCCGTCGCCTGACCCGGGCCCAGGAGCGCCTGGGCGCGGCCCTGGCCCGGGGCGGCGGCGCCCTGGTGGTGATCGCCCGGTTCGCCCCGGCCGGCCGCTCGGTGGTCTCCCTGGGCGCGGGCAAGGCGCACCGCAAGATCAAGGAGTTCCTGCCCTGGTCGGTGCTGGCGGGCATGGCCTGGGCCGGCTACAGCGTGGCGCTCGGCTACTTCGGCACCCAGTGGCTGGGCGCGACGTGGCTCGGCACCGCGGTGTCGGTCGTCGCCCTCTTCGCGGCGGGAGCCCTGGCGGCCTTCCTCATCCGCCGCCCCCCGCCCTCCCCGGCCCCGGCGGCGTAACCCGGTGACCGGTAGGCGCCCGGACAGGGCATAGCCCACCCGGGGCATCCGGTCACCCGTTCACCCGGCTCCGATCGCCGCCTGCGGGCTTGGCTCCTAGCGTCCAGAGAACGGTGCGCAACCGAATCCGCGTCACATCCGTGCCCTGGCCGCGCCGTTTCGAGGAGCCCGAGGAGTTCTCTCCATGTCCCCCACGCGCAACCGCCACCGCCTGACCGGCCTCGCGGCCGCGGCCCTCGTCGCCGCCGCGGCGTCCCCCGCCACGCTCGCCCACGCCGTCCCTTCCGCCAGCGTCTCCCCGACCGCCGTGGCCCCCGGCGGCCGCGTCAGCCTCAACATCACCGGCTGCGGCACCAGGACCGGCAGGGCGACCTCCCGCGCCTTCGGCGACGTCCAGCTGACTCCGGGCAACCTGGAGGCCAGCAATCTGTTCGGCGGCGCCACCGTCTACCCCAATGCCGCCTCCGGCTCACACCCCGTGACCTTCGAGTGCGGCGGCCTCGGTGGCCAGCGCGTCACGATCTACCTGACCGTCAGCGCGGGCGCCGCCCGAGGCGGCCTGGGCGGCAGCGTCGAGTCGGTGAGCCGGGGTCAGATCGCCATCGGCGGCGCCCTCGTCGCATCCGCCCTCGGGGCCGGCATCTGGGTCCTCCGTCGCCGCGCCCACCCGTAGTCCTAGGCAGTGTCTTCAAATGATGTGGGGTGGTGGATCGCGGGGGCATGATGCGTCGCCATGAACTGTCCGATGCCGAGGGGAAGTTTGTCCGGCGGCTGGACGGCCGCAGGGCCCTGAACGAATCGCGTGGAAGGTCCGGACCGGGACGGCCTGGCGGGATGTGCCTGAGCGTTCTGGGCCGTGGGTTCCTCGTACGGGGCCAGGGGAGACGCGGCACCGGGTCGCCACCGCGATCGTGGCGGCGGCCGGGGCGGCGGGGCCTGTTCCTCCTCGCGATAGGTTTCCGGTAGCGCGACGGCGGACGGCGCCATGGCGTATCAACAGGGGGCGAACGCGATGGTCTCTTCACAGATACTGATCGGCGGCGACGGTGCCGAGACCGTGATCGAAGGCGGCGGTCTCCGGCTCGTCGACCGCCGCACCCGCACGGAAATCCCCCTCGTGGTGGTCCAGGAGGCCCGTACCGACGGCGGGCGCCACGTCGAGATCGTGCTCACCGACAGTGCCGTGCACCGTGTGGACGGCGGCAACCCGACGGCCGCCACCGCCTTCGTCACCGCCCTGACCGCCGCACTCCCCGCGCGGCGCGACCCCACCGGCAGCGCCCGCGTCACGGTCACCCCGCTGGCGCCAGCGGAGGAACCGGAGGAGGCGGAATATCATCCGAAGTACCGGCGGCGGCAGGTGATCACGCTCGCTCTCCTCCTCGTCTACGTCGGCTACACGATCTGGGTCGGCGTCGTACGCGGGGCCGAGGTGATCATCGCCCCAATCACCGCGGCGATCCCGCTCGCCCTCGGCGCAGGCCTGCTGTTCCTCGCGGTGAACGTGGCGTTGGTCTACTTCGCGCTGAAGCGGCGCGGGATCACCGTGCCCGCCTCTTTCGACTTCAGGACCAAAGACGGAGCAGCCTGGTACAAGTTCACCGACGCCGACGGCGTCGAGCGCAGTGGCCGGGGCAAGAACCGCGGACCGGTGACCCGCGTCGCCTACGACCCGGAGGATCCCCGGGACTACTCCTTTGACCTATCGGGCAAGAGCACCCTGCTCAGGGCCGGCCTCCTCACCCTCGGCGCGCTGCCGCTGCTGGGCGGCGGTGCCGCCCTCGCGGTGCTTCCGTTTCTGGTGGACTGAGGGTTCGTCCGACCGGGTCCGGCCGCCCGCTCGGCTTCGTCGTCACGGGCGGGAACACCAATGACTGCACCCAGTTCACTACGGTGAGGTAAGCAATCCGGGTGCCCCGCATCGGCCTGGGACGGCCCAGATCCGGCCCGCTCACGTCCTGGGCGACAAGGGCTACAGCTCGAAAGCGATCCGCACCTGGCTCCGCCGCAGGAGCATCCCGCACACCATTCCCGTGCGGGTCGACCAGACCCGGAACCGGGCCCGGCGCGGCAGCCGGGGCGGCCGGCCGCCGCCTTCGACCGCGAGGCCTGCAAGCGTCGCACTTTGACGACAGAACCTAGGAGGCCGTGGCGGCCGCGCCTCTGACCTGGAGGCCGTCCAGCAGGTCCCGGGTCGCCTCGGCGATCGCATCGACGGCCTCGGCGAACACCTCTTGGTTGTGCGCGGCGGGCGCCCGGAACCCGGACACCTTCCGTACGTACTGGAGCGCGGCGGCGCGGATCTCCTCCTCCGTGGCCTTCTCGGGGATGGCGGGCGGGCGCAGGGTCTTAATGGAACGGCACATACCTCTACTATCCCGCTATCGGGGCAGCTCAGACCCGGACAATTTCATGATCAACCCGGCCTGCAGCCGCGCCCTCAGCGCCGGGTCCGCAACCTCGTCCAGCAGCCCGACCGCCCGCCTCAGCGCCTCCTCTGCCCGCCGGTCCTCGCGCAGCAAGGCGGTCTGGTCGGCCATGTGCCGCAACGCCACGTCGGCCCGCCGATGAAACAGCTGCCCGATGACCGTGATCACGAGCCCCACGGAACTGGTGACGACCCCGAGATACAGTTCCCCGCTGCTTTCGGCCTTCCACACGGCCAGCGCCACTCCGAACAGCACGATGGCGGCCCCCGCCGCGGCGAACCACTGGCTGGTCACGAAGCTGCTCCGCGCCTGCGCCAGCCCGTAGGCGTAGTACTCGACGAGGATCGGCGTGAACTCGTCCACCCGAACGCCCGGTCCCGGTTCCGGTCCCAGTCCCGGTTCCACTTCCCCCCGCCTCGCCCCGGAATCAGCGTACTTCCCCTCACCGCCATCCCGGGCCGCCGGTTCCACAAGGTGCGCGAGCAGCCGCGCCCGCTCCTCGTTTCTCCTCCGGTCGAACCCACCCCCGACCCCCCACCCCGCCACCAAGCCCCCCGCCGCCAAGGCCACTCCACCCCACGCGAGCCACTCACCCATCCCCGTGACGTTCCCACCCCCCACCCTCCAGGACGGCCCACCCCCAAAGTTGTCCAAAACCCACCCCCGAACCGTCCGCATACGCGGTCCTGACGCTCGACGCACGCTGTGAGCATGAGAGCTTCGGTTCCCCCAGCCTCTTCGGCTCGCTCCCTGGGGACAGATGTTCACCATCAGGCCACCGACCCCGTCACACTGCAGGCCGACGGTGACGACGCCACGGCCCGTTTCACTCTTGGGTCCGGCGAGACGGCCGCCATCGTGCTGACCAGCGCAGCGAGCGGCAGCCCCATCCCGATGCGGCCGCGAAGAGCGCGCGGGGCCTCGTACCGTCGCGGGTGACATCGACCAGCAGATCCGCGCCGGTGTGCTGGGTGCCGGCGACATGGCGCCGAGTGAGTCCGAGCTGGTGGAGCGCTACGGCGTCTCCGGCGGGACGATCCGGAAGGCCCGAACGGTTCGGGCCGCGGAAAACCATCTATGGACAGCACCGGCTGTGGTCGGCCGACGGGACGTGGGAGCGTCTGCTCCAGCAGGTCAAGTCCGCGGCGGACGCGGCGGGTGAGATCGGCCGGCCGCCCGCAACGACCCGCCCGGCTTCGACGAGGAGCGGTACAAGAAACGCAACACCGTCGAAGGGCAAGCTAGTCGGCGACGACCCCCGTGTTCTGGCAGGCGGTCAGCAGCCAGCGGCCGTCGACTTGCTTCGACATCACGTACAGCGGGGCGCCCTCGCTCTCCTCGCCCGGGGACAGGTAGCGCTGACGTACCTTGACCGCCGCGACGTCGGGGCGGATGAAGAGCACGTGGACCACCTCGTAGGTGACCTTGCCGTCCCAGCTCGCCGCGGGGAGGACCTTGCGGGTGAACTCCGAGATCGCGTCGAGGCCGATGAGGACCTTGCCGTGGGCCGTCGTCCAGATCGCGTCCGGGTGGAAGAGACCGAGGAACTCCTCGGGGTCCTTGTTCTGCTGGGAGTGCTCGACGGTGGCGACGAGCTGGCTGATCGCTTCGATGTCCGCCGCGTGGGATGTGGATTCCGTGGTCATGGGGATCATCGTCACACCTCAAGCATGATTGAGGTCAAGCGTGTGATCACATGGTGATGTGAGGATGACCGGACATCCGGCGCGGGTTCCGGCACAAGCTGCCACCGGCCCTGGCGGCATCTACGCGCGGCTGGAGGAACACGGCCACGTCGTCGCGGGTGCGCGCGCAGCTTCAGGAGAAGGCCCGCGCAGCCACGGCCAAGGAGTCGCATCGGATGCTGCGGACCGCTCTGACTGGCGCCGTTCGGGAGGAGTTGGTGACCCGGAACGTCGCGACGCTGGATGAGCCTCCCAAGGTTGAGGCGCGGGGACCTCTCGCAGCGTCAGCGCGTCGGGGGTGAGGCGTACGAGGACGATCCCAAGGGCTGGAGAAGGCGCCAAACGCTCCCGCCTGCCCGGGATTTGCGTTGCTCCTCTGCCCTGGCAGGGATGAAACAGGCGGAGATCCGGGCGAAGGCCGGGGAGAAGTGGAGCAGGAGACCTGGTACGTGTTCACGACGCGGACCGGGCAGCCCATCGAACTGCGGAATGTGTACCGGTCCTTCACCCGCGTGGCTAAGGACGCCGGGCTGAGGGTAGTTCGGCTGCACGACGCGGCCACGCTGTTGACCGCCGCCGGAGTACCGCCTCGGGTCGTGATGGGGATCCTGGGGCACTCGCAGATCGCCGTGACGATGAACGTGTACGCGCACGTCGTGCAGGACACGCAGCGCGAAGCGATCGGGCACATGGACCGCCTGCTTCGGCAGCGTTCCGCCCGTCCCTGACCGTCACCGTTGATGTCAGACGTGGTTGTCATGTGGCGTCGATGTGGCATACGAAAGCCCCCGACCATGATCGGTTGGGGGCTGTTCGCTGGTGGGCGCGGACGGTTTCGAACCGCCGACATCTGCTCTGTAAGCTCGCCCAGCCCCCACCCAGCACCGACACGACGCAAGCCACAACGCCCCTGTCTGACCGCTCGGCGCTGCCAGCGTGCACCCACGTTGATGTCAGCTATGGATGTCAGCGGCTGGCCACCGACCAGGTCACTTCTTTCTCCGAAGCTTCTTCATCTTCGCGTCGGCTTCCTTCTTTTTCCGCTGCGCCACTCCGTAGCTCGACCAGCCTCCCTGGTGTAACTGGCACCGAGAACTGTTCATGATCGCGGGCTTGGTGCACCGACTCCCCTTGGTCGTCTGTGCACCGCACCTGGGCTGCGTCATCTGACCCCCACCTGATTCCGGCGGCTAGCGGACCCCGGGATGGTCTCGCCAAGACCGGCCGTCCGGGAGGCGCAAACACCGCGGACGGAAGCACGGCCGGCACACGACTCCGGAGGCCCCGCGCGTCCCACATGTTTCAGCAGGACAGGGGAAACAGAGGCGCCATGCCCCCGTACCAGTCCGGGTACGGGCCGTGGCCGCCCGCTGTCCACCGCTGAGCTGACTCCTGCTTGAGGCACTGCCGTGCAGAGTCCGCGGTCGTTCATGTGTACTCCGGGAGCTCCGCTTCGGCTCAAGAAGGCGGGTGCGGCCGGGGCGCCTGACTTCCGCCGCCGGGGGCCGGTCCGCCCCGTATGCACGGTTTGTCGCAGATCGTCGGCGCAGCGCCAGCCACTGCTCCTCTTTGAGCGAACTCCCTGGTCCACGGTGGCCGTCGGGTCCTGCCTAAGGCGCCCGAAGGCCTGTGCGCACCTGTACGGTTCTGCAGACACAGAACCGCTATTCACCTACGCTGAAGCTGCCGGGCTTTCGAGGGGGTAGCTTGCTCCACACTCGCATGACACGAGCACGACTCTACGTACTAGTGGACTCGTTCGAATCTGATGTACGTCGGATGATCTTGCGATTCATCCTTGACCACATGGGCGAGGTCGAGGCGCTGGGTGAGAGCTATCAGCGCGCAGACGATCGCCGCCGCGTGGATGCGAGTGATGACGATCTTTCAATTGTCGAATACTTGGATATGCGTGAGGCGTACGACATCCTTAACCGGCACCGCGAAGCGCTACCTGTGGAACTTGCCCGGGAATTGCGTCATGGAACGCCCAGGATGGACACACTCGTTCCGATTCGCAATCGCGTCATGCACGGACGTCCCCTTCAGGCTGGGGATGCCGAAAAGGCTGTAAGTGTCTGCTGGGAGTTCAAAAGCCGATTTTGGCCCACGATGCGCGATACGCTGGACAGGCTGGGCGCCGAGCCGGGCTGGGAGCCCGCCTTCAATGGCTCAAACCGACGGTACTCGGATCGCGTCCTCCATAATCTTCCACCGTTTGACTATGACGACACCGGTCTTATCGGCAGGTCACAGGCATGCGGTGATATCGTTAAGCATCTGCTACGGCGACGAGAGCCAATGATCACCATTACGGGTGAAGGCGGGATTGGCAAGACAGCCCTGGCCTCTGATGTGGCCTATTCGTTGTTGGACAATCCGGATTCCCCTTATGAATGCATCCTGTGGACCTCTCTTAAGACGGAGCGACTGACGGCCAACGGTGTGGTGGAAATTGCCGGAGCGGTGCGCGATATTACTGGCGCCACCCATACTTTGGGGAAGGTGCTCGCCGACGACTTCAAGGGCGGGGCACAAGAGCTGGCGGAAGCCCTTGAAGGCATCGAGACGTTGCTCATCATCGATAACCTTGAAACGGTAAGTGGTAGTGAGATTGTAACGCTGTATGAAACGCTACCCGATAACGTCACTTATCTCATGACGAGCAGGATCGGTGTAGGGCAGATTGAGCGTCGTATACCCCTCCCTCCACTCGAGAAAAGGGACGCTCAAACACTCTTCAGGTCTTTTGCTAGGGTTCGCGGTGGACGGGCAGGGTTTCTTGCGTCACTTAAGCCGGAGACTGTCGATGAGATCATTACTCGACTCCGCTTTAGCCCGCTTGCCATTCGATGGTATATTCTTTCTGTCGAATCGGGGCGAGAGCCGCACCCCACCTTGTCTGGCCAAGACGAACTAATCGATTTCTGTGTTAGGTCAGTGTTTGACGCCTTGAGCGAAACACCGAAAACGATTCTCTCTGTTCTGTTTGCTCTCGATAGGTCGTCGACGTTCGACGAGTTGGCGGTCCTTACAGATTCGCCGATTGATGATCTGAATCTAGCGGTGAAGGAGCTCAGTGCGGGCTCTCTTGTGAGCCAAAAGCCTGACCCTGAGGACCAGTTGGTCTCGAGGGTTCAGATCACGGAGGCAGCACAACACTTCTTGCGTAGGGTTTCCCCCCCGCCGAAGGCTGATATCAGCAGGACCCTATTGCGGGAGCAGGAATTCAAACGCTCAGAGGAACAGCGTCGCACGGAGGCGAGTAAGCGACAATTCGCTCCAGGTGCCGTTAGAGTGCGTTCGTCACACGACGAGCCCACAGCGCATCTACTCCGGCTCGCGCTGGCACAATCGCGTGTGTCGATCGACCGTGCTCAAAATTACCTGGATCGGGCACGGGCATTGAATCCAGAATTTTGGGAAGTGGATCGGGTTGAAGCTTTCATCCTCTCCCAGAATGATCAAATAGATCAGGCCACTTCGCTCTATCGTTCTGCCCTGAGGAAGGCTGACGAAGCCGGCAGGGCGATCATCTCCTACTACTTCGCGGGCCACCTCGGCGGTCGAGGTCATGACGTGGATGCCGCCCTCCCTCTGGCCGCTGCCGCCCACGACTACTTGCAGACTGCTGACACTGCGCAGCTGCTGGGTAAAATCAACCTCTGGGCGCGAAACTATGAGGAGTCCCAGATCCACTTGGAGTGGGCGCTTGACAACATGACTGGGCGAGGAAGGCTTCGCCTAATCATTATCACCAGTCTGGTGGATTCTTGGCGTCGGTGGTCTGAGTCGCTTCTCGAAGATGATCGGCGACCCATTGAAGCCGCACACAAAGCATCCGCAGGTTTTTCGCAAGGTGTCAAAGAGCTGGACTCGGGGGCCTGGGATCAGCGACTCGCCGAGATGATTCTGGAAAGCGCAAATGCGTTCCTACGGTCGGTTGGTGAGCTCGGCACCTTTCCCTCTGTTTTCGAGGGCGATGCGGTTCGGCTTCTGAAAGGGGTAAAGCGGCATTCCGTGCTTTTTGAGCGCTGTGCGGCATGGCGCCACTTTCCCGGACGAGTTGGTAGGCTTTATCGATTGGCGGGGGTCAGTCAGGAGGTTTCGAGTCTTTGTGAGAACCTGGTGCACGTGGCCAGGCCCAAGCCGGATGGCGCTATTGAGACATCTCCACAAGGGATCGTAAAGGCTTGGCGGGGAACCTATGGCTTCATTTCGCACCCGGACTACCCAAGCGATGTATTCTTTCCGGGATCGGTCGTGCAAGATGGTCATGGTGTGAAGTGGGATCCGGTTAACCCTGTCGGGGTGCATGTTGTTTTCGAAGTCGACGAGCATGGGAACGAGGACCGTCCGCGGGCCAACTATGTAGCGCCCGTATCCGTCGACGAGTGAGCCTAAGTGTTCGCATCTTGGCGGATGAGCTCCGGAGTTTCCTGGCGCCAGCCATATGGCCGCCCTGCTGTCATCCCGTCTGCCGTCGACCCACACGGAGTGATAGCAGACCAGGCTTCTTGGACTTCGACGCCGCGACGGAGCGATTGCGGCACTCGCGGCGGATGCACGGTGTGCACGTCAAAGCCCTGAAGCCCGGGTTCTTGGAAGTGCGGCTGATCGCATACGACGTCCTGCGACGGGTCCAGATGCCGCGCAAGGTACCGGCTGAACTGCTCCAGGTGCCGATCGCGCTTCGGGCCGATGGTGCGGTCGCCCCCTCTCGCCTACGGCGGGAGGGGGCGCTTTCGTGCGTTCTGGATCACACAGAAGTGGCCTTGCCGCCTACGCTGTTCAGTGTCGAGCTGCACAGAGAAGGGGCAAGGCCGTGTCATCTGATGCTACCCCCGACCCGTACGACAACCCCGTCGTGTTCGGGCAACGTGTCCAGATCTACCGCAACCGCCGAGGCATGACCCGCGAGCAGCTGGCCGGACTCCTCGGCCATCACTCCTCGTGGGTCAAGAAGATTGAGACCGGGACCATGAGAATGCCGCGACTGCCGGAGATCCTCCGCATCGCTGAAGTCCTGTGTGTGCGCCGCCTGAACGATCTGGTGGGCGACGTCGGCGCCGAGCCGCACACTGACCTGTTCCTGGGCCCCGGACACGACCGGCTCCCTGCCGTCCGCGCGGCACTCTCCACGTACCCTGCCCCCGGCGCCCGGGAGGCGCCCACGCAGGCGTTCCTGCGAGCCGCGCTGGACGCCGCGTGGGCGGCCCGCCACGACGCGCCGAACCATCGCGAAACCATCGGCAGCCTGCTGCCCGGGCTGATCCGTGACGCGCAGCTCAGTGTCCGCCAGGCCGAGACGGCCACTGACCGGCGGAAGGCGCTGGCGCTTCAGGCGGAGACGTTCTTCCTCGCTCAGTTCTTTGTCGCCTACCAGCCGGACCCGTCCTTGCTGTGGCGTGTGGCCGAGCGCGGGATGGCTGCCGCGCAGGAGTCCGAGGACCTGCACGCGATCGGCGTAGCCTCCTGGCTCTCAGCGCAGGCGCACCGCGACTCGGGGCCCGGACACTACGACGAGGCTGACGACGTGGTCATGCAGGCGCTGCGCCTGCTGGAGCCCGGCCTATCCGACGCCTCCCTCGACGTGCAGGCCATTACGGGCGCCCTCCGCGTCGAGGCCGGGCTGACCGCGGCGAAGCGCCGCGACACCGGCACCGCGTGGGGGTGGTGGGATCGTGCGGGCGGCATCTCCAAGCGGCTGCCCGCCGACTACTTCCACCGGGTCACCAGCTTCGGCCGGGCCGTGATGGGCGCGCACGGCGTCACAGTGGCGGTCGAGCTGCGGGCCGGCGGCGAGTCGGTGCGGCAGGCCAACCGGGCTGAGGCCGACGCGATTCCGTCGCGGCCGCGCCGGGCTCGGCACCGGATCGAGCAGGCCCGCGCCTACTACCTCGACGGGCAGCAGGAGACTGCGCTCGCAACGCTGGAGCAGGCGCACGCGGCCGCGCCGGAGACGATCCGCTACAACGGGTATGCGAGGTCGATCGTGTTGGAGGAGACGACGTCTCGGCTGCCGGATCGGCGCCAGAGGGCAAGCCAACTGGCTGTGGACATCGGCCTGCTGGCTGCGTGAACCGAGGGGGCCCGGATCGGGCCCCTTCTTTTCGTTACGGGCACCTAACGTCGTGTCACCACCCGTTGACGACGGTAGGGAGCACCCGGCATGGCCAGCACGCGCGCCGATCTGACCACAGGGACAGCCCTCGTTACGAGGGCCCTCGTCCCCTACGCCCAGAAGCCGAACGAACCCGAGATCGCGGCTCTCGTCGATGACCTGCTGACGCACGGCGCGTACCTCACCATCGACGTCGCCCACCTGCCCGAGGCGGCCGGCGCGTTGGACGACTGGCACACGCTCACCACGGCAGGGCCCGAGGCCAGCGCGCTGGGGAACTGGAGCCACTGCCGGGCACTGGCCCGGACTGTCCGGACCATGCACCGCGTGCTCGTCGAGAGCGCCTGCGGGACCGCGTTCGTGGGGCGGCCGGGGCTGCCGCCGCTCGCGCCCGAGCGTGGCGCCGGGCATCCGCAGTGACGGAGGGCGTGCGGCAGGCTCTGTACGTGGCGGTCCTGCTGGGCCTGCTGGCGCTCATCGTCGTCGGCGTTACCCACTGACTCCCGCCCCTTTCCGGGGCGGGCATCCTGCACCACTCACTGAAGTGATAGGAGAACGACATGGACATGAGTGACGGCAAGCACGGCGGACAGCCCTCCGACAAGCCGTGGACGCCTCCGCCGGGCCCCCCGCCGAGCCCCGACGGCGACGGCTCGAACAAGTCGACCCAGTGAACCGCAGCATCTGTCGGCAGTCGCTGACGGTCATGGGCCTACTTCGTGACCCATGGATGGCGAAGGCCTTCGATTCGGTCGAGCGGGAGCAGTTCGTCCCGCAGACCGTATGGCTGCCGGTGAAGGACTCTGACGGCCTGTGGCAGTTCGTGGATCGTGACGCCGACCCTGGTCTGTGGGAACAGGCCGTTTGGGGCCCCCATCAGTCGGTTGTCACTCAGCTGGACGACGGTGACATCACGGCCTCGGGTCCTGCGTCCGGCGACTTCACGTCGTCGGTGTCCGCCCTGGACGTGGTAATGCGGAAACTGCGCTTTCTCGGCCTGGAGCCGCATCACCGGGTCCTGGAGATCGGCTACGCCTCCGGCTATCACACCGCCCTCCTGTGCGAGCGTGTGACGTCGGAGCGGGTCACGGCCGTGGAGGTGGACGAAGCCCTTGCGGACTGGGGGGCATCGAACCTCAAGGCGGCCGGGTACGCGCCGCATCTGGTCTGCGGTGACGGTCTGGAGGGGGTTTCCGTGCGAGCACCGTTCGATCGGATCATCAACACGGCATCCCTGCGCCGTGTCCCGCACACCTGGGTTGAGCAGGCTGCCCAGGGCGGCGTGATCCTCACCCCGTTCGGCACCACGTACAGCAACGCAGGACTGCTGAGGCTGACCGTCGATGGGGATAAGGCCGAGGGTCAGTTCGTCGGCGGGGCCTCGTACATGTGGATCCGCGGCGAGCGACCGACGGTTGACATGCAGATCTCGGGGGACCCGGTCAGCCGGCCGTCACCCATCGACCCGGCGAAGGTCCTGGGGGGTACGTACTTCCAGGACTTCGCCATCGGGCTGCAAGTGCCCGACGTCACGTACTCGCACCGCGGGGAGGGCGATGGCCGGAGGGTCCAGTTCGTCGATGAGGCCGGCACGTCGGCCACCATCGTCAGCTATGGCGACTGGTGGGAAGAGGACGCGGTTCGCTCGTGGGGACCGCGTGATCTGTGGGCGGAGGTGACGGCGGCGTACACCTGGTACGAAGAGCACGACCGGCCGCACATCACCCGCTTCGGAGTGACTGTTGATGGGGGTGGCCAGTACACGTGGCTCGATAGCCCCCGTCAGCTCGTGGGCTCCTGAACCGTGGCCCCGGCCGGTCCCCTTCCGGCCGGGGCTACTCCCTGACCAGCTCCGCGAGCGGGACACCGATCGCGTCGGCGATGAGGATGAGCGTGTCGAGGAGCGGGGACGCCTGGCCCTGCTCGATCCGTACGTACGTCGCGCGGTCCATACCGCCGGCGCGGTCGGCCACGGTCTCCTGCGTCAGCTTCCTGCCCAGCCGGGCGGCCCGGATCTGCGCTCCGATGCGCTGGCGTCTGGCGAGGACGTGAGCGGGTACAGGGTGGGCACGGGACACCCGTACACGCTGGCGTGATCATGAACCGATGTATGTAGGGTGCACCCTACATCCACGGATCCGGACTCCCGGCCTCCATATGCCCCACAGACTCACTCCCCGCGCATCGCGCCTCGGAGTGAGCAGGACGGTGCGCCGGCGTTCGTACATCCGCCGAGCCTGCCCGTCCTGGCCCCGATTTCGATCGGGGCGGCCGCCCGGTCCCCATCGCGGGGCCGGGCGGTTTAACGTGTACGGAAGAACCCCCCGGCGTAACGCGCCGGGGGGTTCTCTGCCTATGCGCCGGGCCTCCCCGCCACAACACACAGGATCCGAGCGGCGTACATCTGGCGCGCGTGGGGAGACGCACCGGCCCCGCTCGTCCTGCACTCTAACCCGATAAGACGCCAGCAGTGCACCCCCCAATGGGTGATGACCGAGAACCCGCACGGTGGCGATGTGGCGTCGATGTGGCGTCGGAGATGGGAAAGGCCCCCCGGTCGAACACGACCGGGGGGCCAACAACAGGCTTTCACCTGCTAGTTCCTACTGTGGGCGCGGACGGTTTCGAACCGCCGACATCTGCTTTGTAAGAGCAGCGCTCTACCCCTGAGCTACGCACCCGTGGCACATCGGCCCATGGCCGCCGCATGAGTGGACAGCCTACGTGACTCCTCCCCAACGGCTGGCGCCATGGGGCTTCTCCCTGGTCTGACAACCAAGGCCGGACAAGCCCTGCCCGCTGCCCGAAGGCAGGACGACAGCCTACATGGCAGGCGCACCCCCCACGCAAACCCGTTCCCGTGGGGGAGAATGGAGCGGGGCATGGCGGACGCGGCACGGGAGACGGATTGTGACGACGGCATCCCGGCGGTGGTTCGGCGGGCGGGACGAGAGTCGGCGGGCGGATGCGCAGGCGGCGAAGGATGCCGCCGCGGCCGCGTTCTACGAGCTGGATACGGCGCAGCGGGATCTGCGGATCTCCATCGAGACCATCGCCGCGGCGGACGGGTCGCCTGCCGCGCGGCAGGCGGGTGAGGGGTTCGTGGCGCTCGGTCGGCGCATCGACGAGGTCAGCCATGTCTACATCGAGGCAGTCGACGCGCATGACCTGGACCGGCCCGAGCTGGACGGCTCCGTCGCCGCGCGGGCCCGGAACGAGCTGATCCGGGCGCGGGACGAGCTGGTGCGGGTCAAGGGCGAGCTGGACCGGTTCGCGCAGGGGCTGCAGCCGCTGCTGGACAAGGCCGAGACGCAGTTGGCCCGGGTGGCGCCGGCCCGGGAGCGGGCGAAGGCCGCGCTGCTGGCGGCCAGTGACGCGCTCGACGCCGTACGGGCCAAGGGCATGCGGGCCGACGATCTCGCGGTGCGGCTGGCGGCGCTGGGGCCCGAGCTGACCAAGCTGAACCAGGGCGCCGGGCAGCACGGGGTGCAGGAGACCGTCCAGCGCGCCGACCGGATCCTGCGGAGCGCGGAGGCGATACGGGCCGAGGCCGCCCGGCTCCCGGAGCGCGCGGCGGAGATCGACCGGAGGCTGGTGAGCCTGCGGACCCGGGCGCAGGCCCTGCACAACCGGGCGGAACGGGTGGATCCGGTACTGAGCGAGCTGCGCCGCCGGTTCAGCGCGGCGTGCTGGCAGGACCTCCAGCACGTCCCGGACCAGGCCGTACGGGAGGTCGCGCAGGTGGAGGAGCGGCTGCGGGAGGCCGGCCGGGCCCGTGACGAGCAGCGCTGGACCGACGTAGGCACGCTGATCGAGGCGGTCCGGGCCTCCCTGGACGCGACCGACGAGGCGGTGTCGGCGGCGCAGGACCGGCTGACCCGGCTGGAGGCGGTGGCGCGGGACCCGCAGGAGGAGGTGCGGCGGACGCGGTTCGCGATCCGGGACGCGCAGCGGCTGGCCATGGCGGGCCGCAGCGTGCCCGATCCGCGGCATGCGCGGCCGCTGGACGGGGCGGTCGCCCGGATGGATCGGGCGCTGGCCGGGCTGGAGGGGCGGCACCCCGACTACTGGCATTTCCTTCAGGAGATGGAGGAGGTCCGGGCGGCTGTGGGCCGGGTGGTGGCGGACATGCGGGGCCGACGCGCAGTCGAGTGAGGCCGGAGTCCGAGTGAGGCCGGAGTTGTCCAGGGGTGGGCATCGGCGGATGCTGGAGGTGCTGGGAACGGAGCAGAGGAGGGCGGTATGGCTGCCCACATTTCCCACAGGCCGCGCGCGTCCCGCACACCCCAGGTGTCCGAGGTACCCCCTGAACCGCATGGATCTCATGGGTCGCATGGGTCTTATGCGCCTCATGCGCTCTACGGGTGTCATGAGCCCCATGAGCACTACGCGCCGTACATGCCCCATGAGCACCATGAGCCTTTTAAGCCCCACGCGCCAAGGGTCTCCAGATTGGTGCGACGCGCTCTGCATCCCGTCAATGCCCGGCTCGACGAGCATCTGCCCACCGATCACAAGCTCAGCAAGGTCTACCGGGTCGGCGCCGGCCTGACCGGGCTGCTGCTGGTCACCTTCGGAATCCTGGGGCTCATCGACCGGATCGGCTTCTTCGACACCGGCGGAGACACGGTGCTCGCGCTGAACACCAACGGCGCGCTGAGTGTCCTGTCGATCTGTATCGGCGGGCTGCTGTTCGTCGGGATGGTGATCGGCGGGACCTTCGCCTCCACCCTGAACATCGTGCTCGGGGTGGCGTTCATCCTGAGTGGGTTCGTCAACCTCGCGCTGCTGGACAGCGATTACAACTTCCTGGCCTTCGAGATCGAGAACGTGTTGTTCAGCTTCGTCGTCGGCGTGATGCTGATGTGGTTCGGGATGTACGGGCGGGTGGGCAGCGCCCTGCCGCACGAAAATCCGTACTGGCGTGCCCGCCACCCCGAGCAGGCGGCCCGGGAGGACCGGGTACGGGCCGGGAGCGGACGACCCGTGGCGCACGGCCGGGGACGACCCGTGGCGCACGGCAGGTGACGGCCCGTAGCACACCGGCAGGTGACGACCCGTAGCGCACCGGCAGGTGACGCACGTAGCGCACCGGAGCCGGCCCGTTTAGCCTGTGCGCATGCCTCGATACGAATACCGCTGCCGGACCTGCGACGACACCTTTGAGGTCAGCCGGCCGATGGCCGAGTCCTCCGCGCCCGCCGACTGTCCCGCGGGGCACTCCGACACCGTCAAGCTGCTGTCGGCCGTCGCCGTCGGCGGGACCAGCGGCGCCCCCGCGCCGGCCATGGGCGGCGGGGGCTGCTGTGGCGGAGGCGGCTGCGGCTGAGATGAGCTGCGTGAGATGACCCGATAGCCGTGATAGCCCCGACAGCCAGGCCGGCGCTCGCGCGCGACGGCCGGCTAGCGCTTGCGCGAGAGGGTCAGGCCGTCCGAGATCGCCAGCAGGACGGATTCCATGCGGGTGTCGGCCGAGACGTGGTCGTTGAAGGCGCGCACGCCCGCCGCCGCGCCCGTGGCCGTCTCGTCGAGCACCGAGCCGTGGAACAGGGTGTTGTCGGTGACGATCAGCCCGCCCGGGCGCATGCGCGGCACGAGCTCCTCCCAGTAGGCGATCTGGCTCTGCTTGTCGGCGTCGATGTAGGCCATGTCGATGTGCGGCTCCGCCGGCATGGCGCGCAGCGTGTCCAGCGCGGGGCCGATCCGCAGGTCGACGCGGTCGGAGACGCCCGCGGCTTCCCAGGCCCAGCGGCCGTACGCCGTCCACTCGTCCGAGATGTCGCAGGTGATGACGCGGCCGTCGGCGGGGAGTGCCTGGGCCATCGACAGGGACGAGAAGCCGGTGAAGGTGCCGACCTCGACGATGTGCCGGGCGCCGGTCAGCCGGACGAGGAAGGCCAGCAGCGGGCCCTGCTCCTCCGCCGACTGCATTCCGGCGGCGTCCGGGAACTTCGCGTACGTCGTCTCCACCAGCCCCCGCTGATACATGTCCAGCGGGGGGTTGTGGTCCAGCATGTACTGGTAGAGCTCGTCAGTGATCTTGGTGCTGTTGCCCTTGGTCATGATCCAAGTGTGCCGAGTCAGCGGCCCGCTTCATAGGCCGTGCGCACGAATACGCGCACGATTTCCTCGCCCGCGAGGACACCCGTCTTCGTCAGCGCCGTCACCGACGGCGCCGTCCAGCTCGCGTCGGCGAGTTCGCCGTGCCCCGGGCGCCACCCCCGGTCCGCCGCGAGCAGCAGGTCCGCGTCCAGCAGCGAGTCCCCGGCGGCCAGGGTCTCGGTCGCCCCCGTGCGCCGGGCCACCTCCCGCATCGCCGCGCTCTTCGTCAGCGGGCGCGGGACCGCGTAGATCTTCCGGCCCTGCAGGGACACCGTCCAGCCGCGGGCCTCGGACCACTCCACGAGGGCCTTGAGCCACTCGTCGGGGACCAGCGCCCGCTCCACCACCAGGTACGCGAAGAGGTCCTCCGCCACCCGCGCCTTGCGCAGCCACGCGGGATCCGCCGACGCGAGCAGGTGCTCGTGCACCTCCTCCAGCGGAGCGCACTCCCGCGCCAGCCGCGCCGCGACCTGGCGCCGCCAGTCCCGGTCCGGGACCCCGTCGACGAGGAGCTGCCCGCCGTTGGCGCAGATCGCGTACTGCGCGGGACGCCCGGGGAAGCGGATGCGCTGGTACTGCTTGCGCGTACGGGTGGTCGTGGGGACGAACACCACGCCCGGGTCGGCGGTCAGCTTCGCCAGCAGTCCCGCCGCCGTCTCCGTCATGTACGACAGCGGCTTGCTCTCGTGCACCTCGACGCACAGCAGCCGCGGGGCCACCGGGTCGGGCATGGTCAGCGCGAGGGCGGCCGTCGAGTAGATGAGCGTACGGTCGAGGTCACTGGCAATCAGGACAGTCACTTGGAGGCCACAGCCTTTCCGTCGGCGCCCGTGGCGCCGCGCGTGAAGCGGGGGTGAATGAGTCCTACGCACGTGTAGGGCAGCCCGTCGACCTCCTCCACCGGCACCCCGCGCTGCTCGGCGAGGAGCCGTACGTGGTCCAGGTCGGCTCCGGCTCCGCGCTGGGCCAGGATCTTCCATGGCACGCGGCGCAGCAGCACGCGCGTCGTCTCGCCGACGCCGGGCTTGACGAGGTTCACGTCGTGGATGCCGTACTCCTCGCTGATCCGCTCCACCGCCGCCCAGCCCTCCCAGGTGGGCGTGCGGTCGGCCGCGAGCAGCTCCTTGACCTCGGCCCCGACGGCCTCCGCCACCTCGTCGAAGCGGGCGGCGACGGTGTCGACGAAGTCGACGGAGACATCCGCGCCGGCGAGCTCGCGGTAGAACTTCGCGCCGTGGAAGTCGGCGGGCCCGACCAGGTCGGACCTCAGAACCGTACGCGAGATGAGTCCCGAGACGGTCGAATTGAGACAGGCGGACGGAATCAGGAAGTCCTCGCGGGTGCCGTACGTGGGCACGCACGAGCCGGGGTCGGCGAGGACCACGATCTCCGGGTTGAAGCCGGGGAACTTCGCCAGGGCCTCGCGCAGCTCGCGCGTGATCGCGCCCTTGCCCGTCCAGCCGTCGACGAAGACGATGTCGGCCGGATCGTGGTGCGCGGCGAGCCAGCGCAGCGCGTTGGCGTCGATGCCGCGGCCGCGCACGATGGAGACGGCGTAGTGCGGCAGGTCCAGGCCGTGCCGGGCGCGGGCCCAGCGGCGCATCAGCACGCCGACGGGTGTGCCCGCGCGGGCCAGGGAGACCAGCACCGGGGACGGGGACCGCTCGGCGAGGACGGTTTCGGTGACGGTGCCCACGGCCCGGGCTATTCGGGCCGCGGAAGCGGTCAGCGCGCTCTGGTAGAGCTCCTGGTAGCCGGGGCTCGGCTGGTACTCCACGGGCAGGGACTCGGCGTAGTGCGCGCCGCCCGCCTGGATGGCCTCCTCGCGCTCCTCGGTCGGGGCCTCCAGTTCGACCTCGGAGAAGTCCTGGAGCAGCCAGCCGACGTCCTCCGGGGCGTAAGAGGAGAACGCGGGCCCGCGCAGGGGCTCGGTCATGATCGGCTCCTGCCGGTCGTGGAGGGGTACGGGGGCCGGCGCGGGGGCGGGCGCGGGCGCGGGCGCGGGCGCGTAGGACGGTATGACGGCCAGCAGGACCCGGCCGGTGTGCGGGGCGAGGGCCGCCAGTAGCCCCGTACGCAGTTCGGGGGTGTCGCCGTGCGTGTCGACGACAGCGACGACGGTGTCGAAGCCGGCTCCAGCCGTGCTGAAGACGTTATAGGCGTACCGGTCGCCGGGCCCGTCCGCCGGGATGTCGTGGGCGGGGAAGACCAGCCGGGTGCGGATGGCGTAGCCGGGGTCGTCCACGGCGAGCACGGGCGAGCGGGTGGTCGTCGAGAACCGGACCTCGCGGGCCGCCCCGGACTGCTCCAGGGCCAGCGCGAGGCGCAGCGGCGCGTACATGAGCTCCTCGTTGCCGAGTACGAGGACCCTCCCGGGCTCCGGGCCCAGCGCGTCGGCGATCCGCCCGGCCAGCGCGGGCAGCGCCGCCTCCAGCCGGTCGCGGTGCGCGGGGGTGAAGCCGTGCCGGCCGCCGTCCGGGAGCCCGGCGGGCCAATGGAGCGCGACGCGCGTGACCGCCTCCGGGCCGTCTGCCGGGGCTCCGCCCCGGACCCCGCGCCTCAAACGCCGGCGGGGCTGATTTTCGCCGGCCGGGGTCTCGTACTCCTCGACCAGTGCCTGCCCCTTGGCCAGCACCCCCTCGGGGAGGCGGACCGTCCCGGAGGCGAGGGTGACGAGGTCGATGCGGGCCCCGAGGCCGGCGGCGAAGGCGGTGAGCCGGTCGCGGTCGGCCGGGGAGCGCATGTCCACGAGGGCGACGACGACGTAGTGCGCGCGGGGGTGGCGGGCGTGCAGGTCGGCGATGGTGTTCAGCACGGTGTTGCCGGTGGAGAACTCGTCGTCGACCAGCACCAGCGGACCGCTGCCGGCCAGCAGCTTCGGGTCCTCGGGCAGCAGCAGGTGTGAGGTGGCGTGCGAGTGCGCCTCCTCGAATCCGCCGGCGGGCTCCACACCGGCCACGGGGCGGCGGGTGGAGTGCAGGTAGGGGGCGAGGCCGAGGCCGTCGGCGACGCAGTGGCCGAGCCCGGTGGCGGTCTCGGCGTACCCGAGGACCACCGCCGCGGCGGCCGCGCCCTCGCCGTCGGCGTCGAGCAGCGCCCGGACCCGCTCGCCGAGCTCGTGTCCGGCGGCGTAGACGTCGTGCGGGGACCGGGGCACGTGCTTGCCCAGCACCTGCGAGACCAGCAGGTGCGCCCGCTTGGGGTTGCGCCGCAGTGCCAGCCCGAGGAGGGCGTCCAGCCGTGGGGCGGCCGGGGCGCCGCCGTCCTCCAGGCTTACGCCCAGCCGGTCCGCGACCCAGGTTCCCGACCACACCGTGTCGTCGATCTTCTTGCCTTTCTTCATGGTCAAGGCCTGCTCACACCTGGAGCCCGGCCGCCAGGAGGTCGACGAAGCCGACCTCCTCCTTCGCCACACCGAAGACCTCGGCGCGCAGCATGGTGCGCTCGGCCCAGGCCCGGTGGGGCTTCACCTCGTTCATCTTGTTCGTGTACGCGGAGCGCATGACTCCGCCGCCGTCGCGCTCGGGGCGCAGGATGTCCTGGGCGTCGCTGAACTCCTCGTGGGAGACCACCGACAGCGCGTGGACGGGTGTCACGTGGGCGGGGTGGATGCAGGTCTTGCCCAGCAGCCCGTTGGCCCGGTCGAGCTCGATCTCGCGGAGCAGCCCGTCGAGGTCGTGCTCGATGAGGGAGGTACGCAGTTCCTCCACTCCCTCCTCCAGGAAGGGGCTGCGGCGCAGCTGGGGCTTGAAGAGGCGCTGCTGGCTGCGGAAGTACTCCCAGACCGGGCCGGTGACGGTGAAACCGGTGCCGTCGGCGCGGCTGAGGACGTTGACGACGTCGGCGATGACGCCCGCGACGATCTGGACGTCGTAGGCGGTCATGTCGGGGGTGCGGCGCAGCCCGTAGGCGGAGCAGAAGTCGGTGACGCCGAGGCGGAGGGCCAGGACCCGCTCGCGGTAGTCGTTGACGGTGCGGGAGATGCCGGAGAGGGTCTCGACGCGGGTTTCGAGGTGCAGGAGCTCGGGGGTCTCCAGGACCGGCATGGCATACAAGCGGGAGTGGCCGCTCTCCGCCTCCGCCCGGGCGACGGCGTCGAGGAAGGCGATTCCTCGGTGCTCGCCGAACTTGGGAAGGACGAATCCGGCCAGTCGGCGCGCTGAGCCGCCGAGCCGGCGCACCAGGTCGGGAATCTGCTCGGGTTCGCGGACGCGGATGAACAGGAGCGGGTGCTCGCCGTCGTCGCCGTCGAGCTCGGCGAACTGCCGGACGAGGTTGGCCTCGCCGCCCTCGACCTCGGCGTCGCCGATCGAATCCTCCAGGCAGAGGACCATGGAGACGACTCCGCGGGCGGCCTGCTTGCGGATGTCGGCGGCGAGCTGGGGGCGGGTGGCAGGGCTGTAGAGGGTGGCTCCCAGCGCGGCGGCGAGCATGCGGGCGGGGGAGGCGGCGGTGAACTCGGCCGGCTCCTGGTGGAAGAGGTCCTTGCGGACCGTGGGCGATACGTGCCCGAAGTGACGCATGTGCTTCCCCCGTACTGCCTCGGCGGCCGATCTGGCATGGCCGGTAATAGTACGTACGAATGTGGTTCAAGAGTTCCTCAAGCACATGAAGTTCAGGTAACCCCCATGCACCATGCCCACGTCTTCGGGATCGGACAAGGCTCTACGGGGGGCCGCATTGTCCGGCTCGGCCCCGGGAGGGCAGGATGACGGGCATGACGCACGCGATGCAGAAGGGCTCGAACATCCCGGTGGCCGCCTCGGCGGTCCGGGCGGTGCTGCGCTGGACCACCGGCCCCGAGGTGCCGGACGTGGACGCCTCGGCGCTGCTCGTGGGGGCGGACGGGCGTGTGCGTTCGGACGAGGACTTCGTCTTCTACAACCAGCCCCGGCACCCCTCGGGTGCCGTGTGGCGGCTGGGCAAGAAGCAGATCGGCGACGGGATCACCGACGCCGTGCAGGCGGACCTGCGCGCCGTGACGCCGGTGGTGGACCGGATCCTGGTGGTCGCCTCCGCCGAGGACGTGCCCTTCGAGCGGGTACGGGACCTGCGGATCCTGCTCTACGACGCCACCGCGACCGGCGGCTCCGAGCCGCTGGCCTACTTCGACGTACGGCCCGAGACGGGCGCCGAGACGGCGCTGATCTGCGGGGAGCTGTACCGCCGGGGCGAGGGGTGGAAGTTCCGCGCGCTGGGCGAGGGCTACTCGGACGGCCTGGTGGGGCTGGCGACCGACCACGGGATCTCCGTGGACGAGAACGCCGCCGACGAGGCGGGGGCCGCCGGGCCCGCCGGGCCCGCGACCGGGCCGACCGCCGAGCAGACGGCCGCGATGCGCCCGCCGGCGCCGCCCACGCAGGCCCCGCCGGCCGCGCAGCCCGCGTACGGGTATCCGCAGCCGGTCTCCCCGGTGCCGGTGCCGGGTCCGGGCGGGGACCCCACGTTCCGGCTGCCGGTGCAGGGCCCTCAGTTCATCCGCCGCTGACGCCACGGGGCTCTGGTCAGGCCTTGGTGCTCTTGTAGCCCCGCCCCCACTGGAGCCCCCACCCGTACAGCCGGTCCAGCTCGGCCTGGAATCCGTACACGAATTTCACTTCGCGGCGCACGATCAGCTCCCCCTTGATCTTCTCCAGGGAGACGACCGCGCAGGAGCGGGCCTGCGGCTGCCGCTCGTCGAGGGCGATCTCGACCCGCGGCCCGGTGCTCGGGTAGAGGGTGACCAGCGCGTGCGTCCGGTCGAAGGCCGGCGTCTGGTCGTAGATGTAGACGAAGACGAGCAGGCGTTTGATCTCATCGGCGTGGTCGAGGTTGACGAAGATCGTCTCGCCCGAGGGCGCCCCGAACCGGTCGTCGCCGCTGAGCTTCACGTACGGCGGGCTGTTGATGTCGCCGTGGAGGTTGCCCAGCGGCTGGACGACCCCCCGGGTGCCGTCGGTGAGCTCGTAGAGGCAGCCGATGTCGAGGTCCACATTGACCATGCCCTGGGTGTGCGCCTGCACCATCTCCGGCTTGAACAGTTTGAACGGGTGCCGCAGCAGCTGGCCGCTCTGGCCGGAGCGGCCGCCGATGTCGGAGGTGCGCATCCGCCAGGACAGGTTGACCCGGAGGTTGCCGTGCACCGCCCCCTGTTTCGTGAGCGACACCGTCGGTTGCCGCCTGGTCAGCTCGATCGCGTTCGACGAGGCGTTGCCCGACTGGAACTGCATGGCGCGCGCGCCCCTGAGTCCGTCGAAGAATCCCATCCCTGTCTTCCCCCCTGATCCCCTCGGATCCCCTCGGATCCCCTCTGATCCCCGCTGGACGTACGGAAAAGCGGGGCGGCCTGGGTTCCCCCGAGCCGCCCCGCAAGGGAGCGTTCCGCATTAACGGGGCGGTCATGCCTCCGCGGCGGATCCCTCCAGCTCCATGCGCTTGTTGCGCCGCACGGAGGACCAGAAGGACCACGCGATCAGCGTGACGCCGACGAGGCCGGTGATGACCTCGTTGATCTGGTACTGGATGGTGACGAGCAGGAGCACGGCCAGCGCGCCGATGGCGTAGTGCGCGCCGTGCTCCAGGTAGACGTAGTCGTCCAGGGTGCCCTGGCGGACCAGGTAGACCGTGAGCGACCGGACGTACATGGCACCGATGCCGAGGCCGAGGGCCATGAGCACGATGTCGTTGGTGATGGCGAAGGCGCCGATGACCCCGTCGAAGGAGAACGAGGCGTCGAGTACTTCGAGGTAGAGGAACATGAAGAACGCGGCCTTGCCGGCCATGGCGACGGCCGTGACCGGCTTGCCCTTCTTCTTCGCCTCCTCCTCGGCCTCGTGCTCGGCCTCCTCCTCTTCCTCCAGCTTGTTCTCGAAGAAGCCGGAGAGGCCGCCGACGATCATGTAGGTGATCAGGCCGAGGACGCCGGAGATCAGGACGGTCTGCGCCTTGTCCACGTGGACGCCGCCGTGCTGGTGGGCGTTGGCGGCGAAGGTCATCGAGGTGACGACCAGGACGATCAGCGCGATGCACGCCGACAGCATGTCGATCTTGCCGAGCTTGGCCAGCGGCCGCTCCAGCCAGGCCAGCCACTTGATGTCGCGGTCCTCGAAGATGAAGTCGAGGAAGATCATGAGCAGGAACATGCCACCGAAGGCGGCAATGGACGGGTGGGCGTCCGTGACCAGCTGCTCGTACATCTCCTTGTCGGAGAAGGCGAGGTCCACGGCCTCGATAGGCCCGATCTTGGCGCTGATCGCGACGATCACGACGGGGAAGACCAGTCGCATACCGAAGACCGCGATGAGAACGCCGATCGTGAGGAAGATCTTCTGCCAGAAGGCGTTCATCTTCTTCAGGATTCCGGCGTTGACCACCGCGTTGTCGAAGGACAGCGAAATCTCGAGGACGGACAGGATCGCGACGATCCCGAAAGCGGTCCACCCCCCGTAGATCACCGCTGCGACCAGGCCGAGCGCGGTGATTGCGAACGACCAGCCGAAGGTTTTCAGAACCACTGGCATCCCATCGTCTTGAACGGCTTTACGAAACGTTGACCCCGAAGTCTAGAGCGATGCCCCTGAGGCCCGACGCGTACCCCTGCCCCACGGCGCGGAACTTCCATTCGCCGCCGTACCGGTACACCTCGCCGAAGATCATCGCGGTCTCGCTGGAGGCGTCCTCGGTGAGGTCGTAGCGGGCCAGTTCCTGGCCGTCCGCCTCGTTCACCACGCGGATGAAGGCGTTGCTGACCTGGCCGAAGCTCTGTCGTCGGGCGTCCGCCTCGTGGATCGACACCGGGAAGACGATCTTGTCCACGCGGTCCGGCACCTTGGTGAGGTCGATGATGATCGACTCGTCGTCGCCGTCACCCTCGCCGGTGAGGTTGTCCCCGGTGTGCTCGACCGAGCCCTCGGGGCTCTTCAGGTTGTTGTAGAAGACGAAGTACTCGTCCCCGAGCACGCGGCCGCTGTTGCACAGCAGCGCACTGGCGTCGAGGTCGAAATCGGCCCCTGTGGTCGAGCGCGCGTCCCAACCGAGCCCGACGAGAACCCGCGTCAGGTTCGGTGCGGCCTTGGAGAGGGAGACATTGCCCCCCTTGGCGAGTGTGACGCCCATGATGTGGTCCTCCCCGGACGACGTGGGAGCCGCGGCATGGCGGTCGCGGCCCTGCTGTGGTGAAACCCGCGGCGCGGCCGCGGTAAACCCAATCCGGCGCCGTACACACAGTGCACGGCGCCGGACGGGGAAAGAGTGCCCTGACTCGGGCGGCGGATCGGACTCAGACGTTGACGCCGAAGTCCTGCGCGATGCCGCGCAGGCCGGAGGCGTAGCCCTGGCCGATGGCGCGGAACTTCCACTCCGCGCCGGCTCGGTACAGCTCGCCGAAGACCATGGCGGTCTCGGTCGAGGCGTCCTCGGAGAGGTCGTAGCGGGCGAGCTCGGTGTTGTCGGCCTGGTTCACGACGCGGATGTACGCGTTGCGGACCTGGCCGAAGCTCTGCTGGCGGCTCTCGGCCTCGTAGATCGAGACCGGGAAGACGATCTTGGCGACATCGGCCGGCACGCCGACGAGGCTGACCTTGATCGCCTCGTCGTCGCCCTCGCCCTCACCGGTGGTGTTGTCACCGGTGTGCTCGACCGAGCCGTCCGGGCTCTTCAGGTTGTTGAAGAACACGAAGTTCGCGTCGCTGGCCACCTTGCCCTGGTCGTTCGTCAGGATCGCGCTGGCGTCGAGGTCGAAGTCGACACCGGTGGTGGTGCGAGCGTCCCAGCCCAGACCGACGATGACCGCCGTCAGGTTAGGCGCGGCCTTGGTCAGCGAGACGTTGCCGCCCTTGCTGAGGCTGACTCCCACGGGTCCTCCATTGGTTTTGTGTAGGGGCGGGGCCCCGTCGTGCGATTGCTACCGGATCAACGTGTCGATCCTAGTGACGGGTTCCCGCCCGCAAGCGTTTTTCGTACGGAACTTCGTACGGACCTCCCCGCGCGCCCCCTCGGAGGCCTGTCGGAGGCCTGTCGGAGGCATGCCGGGGGCGTCTCAGAGGGTGTCGAGCGCCCGGATGTACTCGTTCAGGTCACGCGCGTCGGGCAGCCCGTTGACGACGGTCCAGCGCACCACGCCGTCCTTGTCGATGATGAAGGTGCCGCGGACCGCGCAGCCCTTCTCCTCGTCGAAGACGCCGTAGGCACGGGAGGTCTCCCCGTGCGGCCAGAAGTCCGACAGCAGCGGGTAGTCCAGGCCCTCCTGCTCGCCGAAGACCCGCAGGGTCGGCACCGAGTCGTTGGAGACCGCGAGGAGCTGGACGTCGTCGTTCTGGAAGCGAGGCAGCTGATCGCGCAGCTCACAGAGCTCGCCGGTGCAGACGCCGGTGAAGGCGAACGGGTAGAAGAGCAGCACGACGGCCTTCTCCCCCCGGAAGTCGGAGAGCCGCACGGTGGCGCCGTGGTTGTCCTTGAGTTCGAAGCCCGGTGCCTTGTCGCCGACCTCGATCGCCATCTCTCGTATCCCTTCGTTCCTGCATCCCTGCATGGGGCTGTTCGGGTGAGACCCAGCCTAGGCGGGTCCCGGTGCGCCGAACGCGCACACCCCGCCGACCGCGGGTGGTCCGGGTCGGCGGGGTGTGCGTCCGCTTGGCTGCGGGTTACGGCTCAGCGCTTGGCCTTGGCGGCCTTCGGCGTCACCAGCTTGGTGGAGGTCCACTCCTTGCCGACGGGCAGGCCCTTGGCAAGCGAGAGGCCGGCCGTCTCGGCGGCCTCGCTGATGTCGCTGGCCTCGACGTAGCCGTCACGGCCCGTCTTGGGGGTCAGCAGCAGGATCAGTGCGCCGTCCTCGACCAGATCGGTCGCATCGACCAGGGCGTCCGTCAGATCGCCGTCCTCGTCTCGGAACCACAACAGCACCGCGTCGGCGACGTCGTCGTAGTCCTCGTCGGCGAGCTCGCTGACGAGCTTCTCGACGGCGTCACGGAATTCCTGATCGACGTCGTCGTCGTAGCCGATCTCCTGGACCACCTGTTCGGACTGGAAACCCAGCCGGGCGGCCAGGCTCTCCGCGTGGTCCGCGGTCGCGCTCACGGGGTGCCTCCTGCTCATGTTCGGTGAATGTCTTTCGGCGGCGCGCGTACGCGCAGCATTGGGCGTAGTCCACACGGGCGCGGCGGATCGCGCAAGTACCCGGCCGCCGAGACCGCCGAAACGGTGACGATTGCGGCCGTCTCACCGCAACTTTCAGCCTCCCCGTATACACCTCTGGTGATTCATCCCACACCATTCCAGCTCATTCGACATCATCGGCAACGCTTGACTGCTTTCCTACCTGTTTGAACGAGGAACGGCCTGACGAGTCGGTCGGCGGATCGACTCGGGACGTTACCCGGGGGTACAGGTGAAGATTCCCGCCGAGCGTACGACCATGGGAGGCGGCGACCCCAAGGCACGACCCCAGGCACGACTCCCCCCGACAGCGAAGGAACAGCGTGGCTTCCGCATCCGATCGCAATCCGATCATCATTGGCGGCCTTCCGAGCCAGGTCCCGGACTTCGATCCGGAGGAGACGCAGGAGTGGCTCGACTCCCTGGACGCAGCCGTCGACGAGCGGGGCCGTGAGCGCGCCCGCTATCTGATGCTGCGGCTGATCGAGCGGGCCCGCGAGAAGCGCGTGGCCGTGCCGGAGATGCGCAGCACGGACTACGTCAACACGATCGCCACGAAGGACGAGCCCTTCTTCCCCGGCAACGAGGAGATCGAGCGCAGGATCCTCAACGCCACGCGGTGGAACGCGGCCGTGATGGTCTCGCGCGCCCAGCGTCCCGGCATCGGCGTCGGCGGCCACATCGCGACCTTCGCCTCCTCCGCCTCCCTCTACGACGTGGGCTTCAACCACTTCTTCCGGGGCAAGGACGAGGGCGACGGCGGCGACCAGATCTTCTTCCAGGGTCACGCCTCCCCCGGTATCTACGCCCGCGCCTTCCTCCTGGACCGGCTCTCCGAGCAGCGGCTCGACGCGTTCCGGCAGGAGAAGTCGAAGGCCCCGTACGGCCTGTCCAGCTACCCGCACCCGCGGCTGATGCCGGACTTCTGGGAGTTCCCGACCGTCTCGATGGGCCTCGGCCCCATCAGTGCGATCTACCAGGCCCGGATGAACCGGTACATGGAGGCGCGCGGTATCGCGGACACGTCCAAGTCCCACGTTTGGGCGTATCTGGGCGACGGTGAGATGGACGAGCCCGAGTCGCTCGGCCAGCTGTCGATCGCCGCCCGCGAGGGCCTGGACAACCTGACCTTCGTCGTCAACTGCAACCTCCAGCGCCTCGACGGCCCGGTGCGCGGCAACGGCAAGATCATCCAGGAGCTGGAGTCGCAGTTCCGCGGCGCCGGCTGGAACGTCATCAAGCTGATCTGGGACCGCTCCTGGGACCCGCTGCTGGCCCAGGACCAGGACGGCATCCTGGTCAACAAGATGAACTCCACCCCGGACGGGCAGTTCCAGACGTACGCCACCGAGTCGGGCGCGTACATCCGCGACCACTTCTTCGGCGGCGACCAGCGGCTGCGGGCGATGGTCGCGAACATGACCGACCGGCAGATCCAGCACCTGGGCCGCGGCGGCCACGACCACAAGAAGGTCTACGCGGCGTACGCGGCGGCCAAGGCCCACAAGGGCCAGCCGACGGTGATCCTGGCGCAGACGGTCAAGGGCTGGACCCTCGGCCCGAACTTCGAGGGCCGCAACGCGACGCACCAGATGAAGAAGCTGACGGTCGACGACCTCAAGCGCTTCCGCGACCGCCTGCACATCCCGATCACGGACGCGCAGCTGGAGGGCGGCGCCCCGCCGTACTACCACCCGGGCCGCAACTCGCCGGAGATCCAGTACATGCACGACCAGCGCAGCGCGCTGGGCGGCTACGTGCCGACCCGCGTGGTGCGCGCGAAGCCGCTCCAGCTGCCGGGCGAGAGCACGTACGCGGCGGCCAGGAAGGGCTCGGGGCACCAGTCGATCGCGACCACGATGGCCTTCGTCCGCATCCTGAAGGACCTGATGCGGGACAAGGAGATCGGCAGGCGCTTCGTGCTGATCGCGCCCGACGAGTACCGCACCTTCGGCATGGACGCCTTCTTCCCGAGCGCCAAGATCTACAACCCGCTGGGCCAGCAGTACGAGGCGGTCGACCGCGACCTGCTGCTCGCGTACAAGGAGTCGCCGACCGGCCAGATGCTGCACGACGGCATCTCCGAGGCGGGCTGCACGGCCTCGCTGATCGCCGCGGGCTCGGCATACGCGACGCACGGCGAACCGCTGATCCCTGTGTACGTCTTCTATTCGATGTTCGGTTTCCAGCGCACCGGTGACCAGTTCTGGCAGATGGCCGACCAGCTGGCGCGCGGTTTCGTCCTCGGCGCGACCGCCGGCCGGACCACCCTGACGGGTGAAGGTCTCCAGCACGCCGACGGTCACTCCCAGCTGCTGGCGTCGACCAACCCGGGCTGTGTGGCGTACGACCCGGCCTACGGCTACGAGATCGCGCACATCGTCAGGGACGGTCTGCGGCGCATGTACGGGCCCACCGCGACGAATGCGCCCGGCGAGGACGTCTTCTACTACCTGACGGTCTACAACGAGCCGATCCAGCACCCGGCCGAGCCCGCGGACGTCGATGTGGACGGCATCCTCAAGGGCATCCACCGGGTCTCGGAGGGCACCTCCGGCACCATCGGGGCGCAGATCATGGCCTCGGGCGTGGCGGTGCCGTGGGCGCTGGAGGCGCAGCGGATCCTGGCGCAGGACTGGAACGTCAAGGCGGACGTCTGGTCGGCGACCTCCTGGAACGAGCTGCGCCGCGATGCCGTCGAGGTGGAGGAGTACAACCTGCTCCACCCGGAGGAGGAGCAGCGCGTCCCGTACGTGAGGCGCAAGCTGTCGGGCGCCGAGGGACAGCCGTTCGTCGCGGTCTCGGACTGGATGCGGGCGGTGCCGGACCAGATCTCGCGCTGGGTGCCCGGCCCGTACACCTCGCTGGGCGCGGACGGCTTCGGCTTCGCGGACACGCGTGGCGCGGCCCGCCGGTTCTTCCACATCGACGCGCAGTCGGTGGTCCTGGCGGTACTGACCGAGCTCGCCAAGGAGGGCCGGATCGACCGCTCGGCGCTGAAGCAGGCGGTCGATCGCTACCAGCTGCTGGACGTGGCCTCGGCCGACCCGGGCGCGGCGGGCGGGGACGCGTAGCCGTCACCCTTGCGTGGGGGCGCCGGGACACCTGTCCCGGCGCCCCTTACGCGTTCTTTACGATGCTGGGCATGAAGGAACCCTCCCGCCAGCTGCGGTGGGAGCGCCGTACGCAGGCTCCCCTGCTGGTGCTCGCCGTGACATTCGCCCTCGCCTACGCCGTACCGATCGTCGCGCCCGACGCGAGCCCGGAGGTGCACCGGGCCTGCACCCGCGCGGAGTGGGTGGTGTGGGGGGCCTTCGCCGTCGACTACCTGGTGCGCCTCGCCCTCTCGGACAACCGCAAGGCCTTCGTACGGACGCACTGGGTGGACCTGGCGGCCGTGGTGCTGCCGCTCGTCCAGCCGCTGCGGCTGCTGCGGCTGGTCTCCACGTTGCTGCTGGTGGGCCGGCGGGCCCGGATGGCTCCGCAGATCCGGCTGACGACGTACGTGGCCGGGGCCGTGGTGGGGCTGCTGATGTTCGGCTCCCTCGCCGTGCTGAGCGTGGAGCGGGACGCCCCGAACGGGAACATCAAGAGCCTGGGCGACGCGGTGTGGTGGTCCTTCACCACGATGACGACGGTCGGGTACGGGGACCACTCCCCCACCACCGGGCTCGGCCGGGTCCTGGCGGTGGGCCTGATGCTGTCCGGGATCGCGCTGCTCGGTGTGGTGACCGCCAACATCGCGGCCTGGTTCATCGCCCGCTTCGAGCGTGACGACCAGGTGGAGCGGCTCCAGCTGGCGGCCGTCCAGGAACTCCAGGCGGAGGTACGGGCGCTGCGCGCCGAGGTCGCCCGGCTCGGCTGCGGCGGCGGCGGGGCCGCCGAGCGGCCGGGGGCCCCGGCGCCGCGGGCGGTTACCTCTCCCACACCTTGAACGCCCGCACCAGATAGGGCGACCGGGGCAGCCAGACCCCGTCGCCCGGGTAGGTCTGGAACTCTCCGGTCTCCAGGCAGTCGGCGCTCTGGTAGGTGGTCACGGGCCGTCCGACGCGGTTGATGAGCGACTCGGCGGTGGCCCCGGCGGGCAGGGCGGTGCAGCTGTTGATCTCCAGGGTGCTCAGCTCGTAGGTCCGCTTGGTGCCCTTGAACTCCGGGTTCTTCCACAGGCACAGCGAGCCGGTCGGGCAGGCCGACCCGAACGTCGGCGGGCCCGCGGTGTGCGTGCCGGGTGCCGGTGCGGCGGGGGCCTGCGCGGCGAGGGCCTGCGCCGCGTGTGCGCTGGTGGACGTGCTCGGGATGAGGGCCGTGAGGGCCAGGACGGCGGCCGCGAGAGCGGTGGAACACGTACGCATGACGGGTCAACTCCTTGTGGACGCAGGGCGCCCGGACCTGTTCCGGAGCGCCGCCGACACCACGCTGACCTGCGGCGACGGGCGGGCGGAAGGGGCTGCGGGCGGGTCCACCCGGATAGGCGACACCCCCGCCGGAACCCTGCGGCGGGGCTGATCCCCGTGCGGAATTGACGCCTCGGACGCGGGCCGCGCCCGCGCCGGCGGCGGTGCGGGCGTCCGGCCCCGGCCCGGCCGTCCCCGAACGAGTCGCCGTACAAGTCCCCAACCGAGTCGCCGTTCAAGCCGCGGACGGTGCGGCCGACACGTCACCAACGGCTCAACGGGCGGTCGCCGGGAGGTCGGTCGCGGGTACCCTGACCGCCTACTCGGCGCTCACTCAGCGTCAGGATCCGGCATCAGAAGGGGATCTCGCGGTGATGACCGACCAGCGGCCCGCACCGGCTGCGCCGGCGGCCGGACTGCGCGAACGCAAGAAGCGGCGCACCCGCGACGCGTTGCTGCGCGCCGCCCTCCTCCTCTTCACCTCGCAGGGTTACGAGCAGACGACCGTCGACGAGATCACCGACGCCGTGGCCGTCTCCCAGCGCACCTTCTTCCGCTACTTCGCGAACAAGGAGGAGGTCGCCTTCGCCGTCCAGGACCTCGTCGAATCGCATTTCGTGGCCGCCCTGCGGGCCCGGCCCGCCGCCGAGGGCCCCCTGGAGGCCCTGCGGAACGCGGTGCTCGAAACCTGGGACACCGTCGGCGAGGCCCTCTCGGAGACGGTCCCGGTCGACCTCTACATGCGCACCTACCGGCTCATCGAGTCGACCCCGGCACTGCTCGCCGTCCACCTGCGGCGCTCCACCGAGCTGGAGGAGCGGATCGCCCGCCTGATCGCCGCCCGCGAGCGCCTGGACATGGACGCCGACCCGCGGCCCCGGGTCGCGGTCGCCGCGTTCTCCGGAGTGATGCGCGTCACCGGGCGGCTCTGGGGACAGGGCGAGGACACCAGCGTGGCCGCGATCCGGCGGATGACGGAGCACTACCTCGACCAGATCGGCCCGGCTCTGGCCTCCGAGTGGCGGTGACTCCGCTCACCTTGGGCGCCGTGGCCCGAAAGGGTCTTTTAGGCTGGTCTCAGTGAACGTGCCCGGCCCTGCCCTCCCCTCCCCCACGCCCAGCGCCGCCCCGCGCCTCGCCGCCCTGCGCACCCTGCTCGCGCTCGCGGTGGTGTTCGTCATGCTGGCGACCACGGGGTGGACCGCGGTGCACCGGCCCGAGGCCGGGGCCGCCCCGCGCGCCGCCGCCCTCGCCGCCTGGGCCGCCGCCCGGATCGACGGCCGCCCCCTGCCGTCCGCCGACGCGCCCGTACGGACGGTGGCCCGCTTCTTCGCCGGCCTCGACGGCGTCCAGCGGGCCCGGCTCGCCGACGGCTACCCGCTCGTTGTCGGCAACCTCGACGGGACCCCCGCCACCACCCGCTACCGGGCGAACCGGCGTGCCCTGGAGCAGGCCGGGCGGATCGAGAAGGCCCGCGGCCGCGATGTCACGCTGACCCCGGCCGACCGCGCCACCGCCGACCGGCGCGCCCACCGCTTCGCCTCCCTCCTGGAGCCCGGCCGCCAGATCCTCGCGTTCGACCCGACCGGCGGCGGCCTCGCCGCCGAGGTCTTCGGCGACCTCGACCGGGCCCGCCGGGTCTCGGTGGTCGTGCCCGGCGTCGACACCGACCTGCTCACCTTCGAGCGCACCCAGCGCCGCCTCACGGCCCCCGTCGGCATGGCCCGGTCGCTGTACGAGGCCCAGCGCGCGGCCGCTCCGGACAGCCGGACCGCGGTCATCGCCTGGGCCGGCTACACCGCCCCCATCGGGCTCGGCATCGACGCGGCCACCGGCCGGCTGGCCGTGGAGGGCGCCGTACGGCTGGAGTCGCTGGCCGCGGCCCTGCCCGGTGACGCGAGCGTGGCCCTGTTCTGCCACAGCTACGGATCGGTGGTGTGCGGGGTCGCCGCGCACGCGCTGCCGGACCGCGTGACCGACCTGGTGGTGGCCGGGAGCCCCGGCATGCGCGCGGAGAACACCGCCGACCTGGACACCTCGGCGCGCGTGTGGGCGGCCCGGGACGCCGGGGACTGGATCGCGGACGTACCGCACCTGGAGGTCGGCGGTGTGGGCCACGGGGCGGATCCGGTGTCCCCGGACTTCGGCGCCCGGCTGCTGTCCTCGGCCGGAGCCAAGAGCCACACGGGCTATTTCCAGCCAGGCACCGCTTCCTTGGACAACTTCGCCAAAATCGGAACCGGCGCGTTCGGTTCGATCGTGTGCGCGACCGGCGACGATGCCTGCCGACGGGAAATTTCCGGGACAGACGGGGACTGACACGTGTAGAGCTCCGGAAAACGGGCTTCGCACCGAGGGGGACGCATCGGGGTGCGTCCCTTTACCATGTGCCGCATGGGTGACGTACTGGCCGGAAATCATGCCGTCTGGGAGTTCGACTCGGACTCGGTGCTCATCCGCTTCGCACGGGGGATGCGAACTCCACGCCTCTGGCACGCCCTTGGGTCGCGCCGCATCCCCCTGGAAGCGCTGGCCGAGGTGACCGTGACCGCCGGAAAACGGGACACGGTGATCCTGCGCGCCGTCCCGAGACCGGGCGCGGATCCGCTGATGGAGGCCGCCGCCGGGCAGTTGAAGGAGGCCTGCGATCCGTACCGGCTGGTGCTGCCGGGCGAGCGGGCCCCGCAGGCGGCGGCCCTCGCGGACGCCGTACGGGGCCGGTTGGGGCCGGATGCCGCCGAACCGGCGCCGCGCTTCCTGGTCCGCGTGCCGGAGCCGGCGCGGGACCTGAAGGCGTACGACGCGCGGGTGGGGTTCGACGGCTCGGCCGTCACCTTCCGTTGGTCCCGTACGGGCGCCAGCAGCACCAAGTGGAAGGCGGGCGACCAGCGTTACCCGCTCTCCGAGCTCGCCGGGGTCGAATGGCGCTCCCCCGAGGGTCCGGGCGAGGGCCATCTGCGGCTGCTGCCCCACGAGCCCCGGGGAAGCGCCCGCGATCCCCGGCCCGACCACGATCTGGCGGCCGCCGTCTTCGCCACCGGGCACGGGGCCGTGCACGAGTCGCTGCCGTTCACGGCCGCCGTTCTCTGCGCCCTGCCGCGCGGCCGGCGGCTGACCTCCGCGCGGGGCCTGCTCCCCACCCCACCGCCGCAGCCGCACTGAGCGGGGCGGGGGGCGGCGGGGCGGGTCACACATCGCGCCGGGGTCACACCTCGCGCCGGGTCACGCCGCGCGCCAGGTCACACCGCGCCGGGTCACACCTCGCGCCCCACCGAGGTGAAGGCCATGTCCGGGTAGCGGTCCCCGGCGACCCGGGCGGCGATCGGCTCCAGCAGGGCCAGCTCCGCCGCGCTCAGGGTGATCCGCGTCGCCGCGGCGTTCTCCGCCAGCCGTCCCGGCTTGCGGGTGCCGGGGATCGGAACCACCGTCAGCCCGTGCACCTCCGCCCGCTGTTGCACCCAGGCCAGCGCGATCTGCGCCGGGCTCGCGCCGCGGGCCCGCGCGATCTCCCGTACCGGGGCCAGCAGCGCGGCGTTGGCCTCGGCGTTGTCCCCGGTGAACCGCGGCTGGTTCCGGCGGAAGTCACCGGCCGACAGCTCCTTGGCCGCGTCGGCGAACGCGCCCGTCAGGAACCCGCGCCCCAGCGGGGAGTACGGAACGAAGGCCACCCCCAGCTCGGCCGCCGCGCCCACCGCGCTGCGCTCCACATCCCGGCTGAACAGCGACCACTCCGACTGGAGCGCCGCGATCGGATGCACCGCGTACGCCTCGCGCAGCTCCGCTCCGGTGACCTCGCTCAGCCCCAGGTGGCGCACCTTCCCCTCGCGCACCAGCTCCGCCATCACGCCCACCGACTCCGCGAGCGGCACGGCCGGATCGCGCCGGTGCATGTAGTACACGTCGATCACATCGGTCCCGAGCCGCCGCAGGCTGTCCTCCGCGGCCCGGCGGATGTACGCCGGGTCGTTGCGGACGCCCCGGTACCGCGGATCGTCGGCGCGCCGCTCTATGGCGAACTTGGTGGCGAGGGTGATCTCGTCCCGGTGCGCGGCCACGAACGGGGCGAGGAACTCCTCGTTCGCGCCCTGCCCGTAGACGTCCGCCGTGTCGAAGAGGGTGACCCCGGCGGCCAGTGCCGCGTCGAGGGTCGCGCGGGCCGCCGTCCCGTCCGTCTCCCCGTAGAACTCGCTCATGCCCATGCAGCCGAGGCCCTGGACTCCGACGACCGGTCCGCCCTTGCCGAGTTCCACCTGCCGCACACTGCCGTACTCCGTCATTGTTCCGCCCTCACCGTGGCCGCGCTCACCGTGGCCGCGCTCACCGCGGCGGTGCTCATCGCGGCCGTGCTCATCGAGTACATCCCGATCTTGAAGTCCAGTACGCCGAGCGCGTCCGTCAGTTCCGTGATCCGCGCCCGCACCTCGCGGCGGGTCCGCTCCAGCAACTCCCGCCGCTCGTCTACGGTGTGCGCGCCCTCGCGCACCAGTTCCGCGTACCGGACCATGTCCGCCACCGACATCCCGGTGGCGCGCAGCTTGCCCACGAAGGACAGCCAGTCGAGGTCCCTGTCGCTGAACCGCCGCTGCCCCGAGTGGGAGCGGTCCACGTGGGGCATCAGACCGATCCGCTCGTACCAGCGCAGCGTGTGCTGGGTGAGACCGGTCCGGGCCGCGACCTCGCTGATCGTGTACCGCGTCTGCGTCAGGCTCATACGACCACGCTAAAACCTTGGAGTGCACTCCAAGCAAGTAGGCTCAGCCGCATGGAGAGCGTGGAGGGTACGGAGAGCGTGAACAGCATGGAGAGCCTGCGGATCATCGAGACCTGGCCCGTGCCGACCGCCGCCGCGGCCGTCGTGCGCGCCGACGGGAGCGTGGCCGGCTCCCACGGGCCCGTCGGCCACCGCTTCCCGCTCGCCTCGGTCACCAAGCCGCTCGCCGCGTACGCCGCCCTCGTCGCGTACGAGGAGGGGGCGATCGAGCTCGACGAACCGGCCGGACCGGAGGGTTCCACCGTCCGCCACCTGCTCGCGCACACCAGCGGCCTGGCCTTCGACGAGCACCGCGCGATGGCCCCGGCCGGGACGCGCCGGCTGTACTCCAACGCCGGGTTCGAGGTCCTCGGCGACCACATCGCCAAGGCCACCGGAATTCCCTTCGCGGAGTACCTGCACCAGGCCGTCTTCGAGCCGCTGGGCATGACCGCCTCCGCCCTGGAGGGGTCGCCCGCCAAGGACGGCGTCTCCACCGTCTCCGACCTGGTGCGGTTCGCCTCCGAACTGCAGGCGCCCCGGCTGCTCGACGTCCGTACGGTCGCCGAGGCCACCTCCGTCGTCCACCCGGGCCTCAAGGGCGTCCTGCCCGGCTACGGGCACCAGTCCCCCAACGACTGGGGGCTCGGGATGGAGATCCGCGACGGGAAGTCCCCGCACTGGACGGGCTCCGCGTCCTCCCTGCGGGCCTTCGGGCACTTCGGGCAGTCCGGCACCTTCCTGTGGGTGGATCCGGACGCGCGCGCCGCGTGCGTGGCGCTGACAGACCGCGCCTTCGGCCCGTGGGCCGTGGAGGCCTGGCCTCCGTTCACCGACGCGGTCCTCGCCGAACTCGCGGGCCGCTGACCCCGGGCGCTGACCCGAGGCCGCCGACCCGAGGCCGCTACGGCAGCTCCCAGAGCAGCAGCTCCCCCGGCGAGCCGGCGACGACCTCCAGGCCGCGCTCGCCGGTGATCCGCGCCGAGTCCCCCGGCCCGAGTTCCTCGCCGTCGAGCCGCAGGTCCCCCCGTACGACGTGCAGGTACACCCGCTCCGCCGCCGGTACGGGGATCCGCTCGCCCGCGCCCGGCCGGCGTACGTGGAGGACCGCTCCGGCCGCGGGGACCTCGTAGGGGGTGTGGTCGTCGATCCCCCGGACGAGTTCGTACGTGGGCTCCCCGCCCGCGGCGAGCGGCGCGAGCCACATCTGCACGAACCGCAGGGGCACGGTGGCGTCGTTGCGCTCGACGTGCCGCGCCCCGTTCCCGGCGCCGAGCCGCTGGATGTCCCCGGGCCGGACCAGGCCGGTCCCGCCGGTGGCGCTGTCCTTGTGGGTGAGCTCGCCCTCCACCACCCAGGTGACGATCTCGGTCTGGCTGTGCGGGTGCTCGTCGAAGCCGGCTCCCGGGGCGAGGTGCTCCTCGTTGCAGGCCAGGAGCGGGCCGAACCGGATGTTGTCCGGGTCGTAGAACCCCCCGAAGGAGAAGGCGTGCCGGGTGGTGATCCCGGTGGCCCGGTCCCCGCCCTCGTACCGGTCCGCGGCGCGGCGTACATCAATCATGGGGGCCACGGTAGACCCCGGTGTGGGACCGGAGTCCGTTCCGGCGTCCCGATAAGGCAGTCTTGTCCCGTGCCCGAACCCGAACGTGAGCAGTCCCGCGCGACCCATCCCGCTCATTCCGCGCATCCTGCGCACCCGCACGCCGCGACGCTGCGCCGACTGGAGAAGTCCTCCGGCCGGCTCGCCGCCAACGCGATCGCGCGCATGGACGAGACCCTGCCGTGGTACCGGGCGATGCCACCGGAGAACCGGTCCTGGATCGGCCTGGTCGCCCAGGCGGGTATCGCCGCGTTCACGGAGTGGTTCCGGCATCCCGAGACCCCGCAGGCGATCTCCACCGACGTGTTCGGGACGGCTCCGCGCGAGCTGACCCGGGCGATCACGCTGCGCCAGACCGTCGAGATGGTCCGTACCACGATCGAGGTCATGGAGACCGCGATCGACGAGGTGGCGGCGCCTGGCGACGAGCAGATCCTGCGCGAGGCGCTGCTGGTGTACGCCCGGGAGATCGCCTTCGCGACCGCCCAGGTGTACGCCCAGGCCGCCGAGGCGCGCGGCGCCTGGGACGCCCGGCTGGAGTCCCTGGTCGTCAACGCGGTGCTGTCCGGCGAGGCCGACGAGGGCGCGCTGTCGCGGGCGGCCGCGCTCGGCTGGAACTCCCCGGAGCACGTGTGCGTGGTGCTGGGGACGGCCCCGGAGGGGGACAGCGAGCTGACGGTGGAGGCGATCCGGCGCGCCGCCCGGCACCACAAGCTCCAGGTGCTGACGGGTGTGCTGGGCGACCGGCTGGTGGTGATCGCGGGCGGCAGCGACAACCCCATGCTGGTGGCCAAGTCCCTGATCGGCCCGTTCGCGGCCGGGCCGGTGGTGGCGGGGCCGGTGGTCTCCGACCTGCTGAACGCGACCAAGTCCGCGCAGGCCGCGGCGGCCGGTCTGAAGGCCTGCACGGCGTGGCAGGACGCGCCGCGGCCGGTGCTGGCGGATGATCTCCTGCCGGAGCGCGCGATCGCCTCCGACCCTTCGGCGCGAGAGCAGCTGGTGGAGGAGATCTACAGACCGCTGGAGGAAGCGGGGTCCGCGCTGCTGGAGACGCTGAGTGTCTACCTGGAGCAGGCGAGCAGCCTGGAGGGTGCCGCTCGGATGCTCTTCGTCCACCCCAACACGGTGCGCTACCGGCTCCGACGTGTGACCGACGTCACCGGCTGGTCGCCCTCTGATGTCCGTTCCGCATTTACTCTGCGGATCGCCCTGATTCTGGGGCGTCTGGCCGACGGCGATCTTCAGTCCTAGACTTTTGTCGGACATCAACAATTCCCCCGACGGTTCTTCGTCCCTGTCCCCACGGGCGACAGGGACCATCCACAAGAGAGAGTGTGAGGGTGCTCGTACTCGTCGCTCCCGGCCAAGGCGCACAGACGCCCGGCTTCCTGACTCCCTGGCTCGACCTCCCCGGCGCCGCCGAGCGCGTCGGCGCGTGGTCGGACGCCATCGGGCTCGACCTTGCCCACTACGGCACGAAGGCCGACGCGGAGGAGATCCGCGACACGGCGGTGGCCCAGCCCCTGCTGGTCGCCGCCGGACTTCTGTCCGCTTCGGCGCTCGACGCTTCCCACGGGAAGGGCCGTACGGCCTTCGGCGCCGTCTCGGGCCACAGCGTCGGTGAGATCACCGCCGCCGCGTACGCCGGCGTGCTGTCCGACGCGGAGGCGCTGTCGTTCGTACGGACCCGCGGGCTCGGCATGGCCGAGGCCGCCGCCGTCACCGCGACCGGCATGGCCGCGGTCCTGGGCGGCGAGCCGGACGTGGTCGTCGCGCATCTGGAGAAGCTGGGCCTGACCGCGGCGAACATCAACGGCGCGGGCCAGATCGTGGCCGCCGGCACCATGGAGCAGATCGCCGCTCTGGAGGCCGACAAGCCCGAAGGCTCCATGAAGGTCGTCGCCCTCAAGGTCGCGGGCGCCTTCCACACGCACCACATGATCCCGGCGGTCGACAAGCTGGCGGAGGCCGCGCAGGCGCTCTCCCCGGCCGACCCGGAGCTGAAGTACGTCTCGAACAAGGACGGCCACGTCGTCACCACGGGCGCCGACGTCGTCGCCCGCCTGGTCGGCCAGGTCGCGAACCCGGTCCGCTGGGACCTGTGCATGGAGACGTTCGCCGCGCTGGGCGTCACGGGGATCATCGAGCTCTGCCCCGGCGGCACCCTGACGGGTCTGGCCAAGCGCGCGCTGAAGGGCGTACCGAGCGTGGCCCTGAAGACCCCGGACGATCTCGAAAAGGCCGCCGAGCTCGTCGCCGAGCACGCGGCCTGAGAGAAGGAGCCCACACAGCATGTCGAAGATCAAGCCTGCCAAGGGCTCCCCGTACGCCCGCATCCTCGGAGTCGGCGGCTACCGGCCGATCCGCGTGGTGCCCAATGAGGTCATCCTGGAGACGATCGACTCGTCCGACGAGTGGATCCGCTCGCGCTCCGGCATCGCGACCCGGCACTGGGCCTCGCCGCAGGAGACGGTGGCCGCGATGTCGGTGGAGGCCTCGGGCAAAGCGCTCGCCGATGCCGGGATCTCCCCCGAGCAGATCGGCGCCGTGATCGTCTCGACGGTCTCGCACTTCAAGCAGACCCCGGCCGTCGCGACCGAGATCGCCCACCGGATCGGCGCGGGCAAGCCCGCCGCGTTCGACATCTCCGCGGGCTGCGCCGGCTTCGGCTACGGCCTGACGCTGGCCAAGGGCATGGTGGTGGAAGGTTCCGCCGCGTACGTGCTCGTGATCGGCGTGGAGCGGCTCTCGGACCTGACGGACCTGGAGGACCGCGCGACGGCCTTCCTGTTCGGCGACGGCGCCGGAGCCGTGGTCGTCGGCCCCTCGGACGAGCCGGCCATCGGCCCCACGGTGTGGGGTTCGGAGGGCGACAAGTCCGAGACGATCAAGCAGACCGTGCCCTGGGACGAGTACCGCACCACGGACGGCGCCGAGAAGTTCCCCGCCATCACCCAGGAGGGTCAGGCGGTCTTCCGCTGGGCCGTCTTCGAGATGGCCAAGGTGGCCCAGCAGGCGCTCGACGCGGCCGGGATCACCCCCGACGACCTGGACGTCTTCATTCCGCACCAGGCGAATATGCGGATCATCGACTCGATGGTGAAGACTCTGAAGCTGCCGGAGCACGTCACGGTCGCCCGTGACATCGAGACCACCGGCAACACCTCGGCCGCCTCGATCCCGCTCGCGATGGAGCGGCTCCTGGCGACCGGAGCGGCGAAGAGCGGCGACACCGCGCTCGTCATCGGCTTCGGGGCGGGACTCGTCTACGCCGCGACGGTCGTTACCCTCCCCTAGGGCCGGGGATCCATCCCGCCCTGATCCACCAGTTAGCTACAGAAGGAGCGCCACATGGCCGCCACGCAGGAAGAGATCGTCAAGGGTCTCGCGGAGATCGTCAACGAGATCGCCGGCATCCCGGTCGAGGACGTCGAGATCGACAAGTCCTTCACCGACGACCTGGACGTCGACTCGCTGTCCATGGTCGAGGTCGTCGTCGCCGCCGAAGAGCGCTTCGACGTCAAGATCCCGGACGAGGACGTCAAGAACCTCAAGACGGTCGGCGACGCCGCGAGCTACATCCTGAAGCACCAGGCCTGAGCCTGACGAGCGTTTGTCGCCACCTGGCGGTGGCGCCGTGACAATTCAGCACCCCCTTAGACGTGGAGAAAGAATTCCTGTGAGCCCGACCAATCGCACCGTGGTCGTCACCGGTATCGGCGCAACCACTCCGCTGGGTGGCGACAGCGCTTCGACCTGGGAAGGTCTGCTTGCCGGCCGTTCCGGTGTCAAGCCCCTGGAGGGCGAGCGCTTTGCCGAACTCCCGGTTCGCATCGCAGCCCCGGTCGCTGTCGACCCGAGCGAGGTACTGCCCCGGCCGCTGGCCCGAAAGCTGGACCGCTCGGCGCAGTTCGCCGTCATCGCCGCCCGTGAGGCCTGGGCCGACGCCGGCTACACCGCCCCCGCGGGCGAGGGTGAGCCCATCCTCCCCGAGCGCCTGGGCACCGTCATCGCGTCCGGCATCGGCGGTGTCACCACGCTGCTCGACCAGTACGACGTACTGAAGGAAAAGGGTGTGCGCCGGGTCTCCCCGCACACCGTCCCCATGCTCATGCCGAACGGCCCGTCGGCCAACGTCGGCCTTGAGGTCAACGCCCGTGCGGGCGTGCACACTCCGGTCAGCGCCTGCGCGTCCGGCGCCGAGGCCATCGGCTACGCCGTCGAGATGATCCGTACCGGCCGTGCCGACGTGGTCGTCGCGGGCGGCACCGAGGCGGCGATCCACCCGCTGCCGATCGCCGCGTTCGCCAACATGATGGCGATGTCCAAGAACAACGAGAACCCCGAGCAGGCCTCCCGCCCGTACGACAAGGCCCGCGACGGCTTCGTCCTCGGCGAGGGCGCGGGCGTCGTCGTCCTGGAGTCCGCCGAGCACGCCGCCGCGCGGGGCGCCCGGGTCTACTGCGAGGTGCTGGGCCAGGGTCTGTCCGCCGACAGCCACCACATCGCGCAGCCCGAGCCGACCGGCCGCGGTGTCGCGGCCGCGGTGCAGAACCTGCTGGACAACACGGGTCTCGACCCGGCCGAGCTGGTCCACCTCAACGCGCACGCCACCTCGACCCCGCAGGGTGACACGGCCGAGCTGAAGGCCCTGCGCAAGGTCCTGGGCGACGACCTCGACCACATCGCCATCTCGGCGACCAAGTCGATGACCGGCCACCTGCTGGGCGGCGCCGGCGGGATCGAGACCGTCGCGACCGTGCTGGCGCTCTACCACCGGATCGCCCCGGCGACGATCAACGTGGACGAGCTGGACGACGACATCGACGCGGACATCGTCGTGGGCGAGCCGCGCAAGCTCCCGGCCGACGGCCCGATCTCCGCGATCAACAACTCGTTCGGCTTCGGCGGCCACAACGTCACCCTGGCCTTCCGCACGGTCTGACGTACTGCCTCACCACGTGAAAAGGCCCTCCCGGTGTACCGGGAGGGCCTTTTCGCATGCGCGTTCTCAGACCACTTGGTGGAGCCAGCGCACCGGGGCGCCCTCGCCCGCGTAGCGGAAGGGTTCGAGCTCGTCGTCCCAGGGCTTGCCGAGCAGCCTGGAGATCTCCGCCTCCAGGTCGGTCTCGCCCCGCGCGGAGCGGGCGAGGGCGGCGCGCAGCCGGTCCTCGGGGATGAGGATGTCGCCGTGCATTCCGGTGACGGCGTGGAAGATGCCGAGTTCCGGGGTGGAGCTGTAGCGCTCTCCCTCGGCGGTGGGGCAGGGTTCCGCGGTCACTTCGAAACGCAGCAGGTGCCAGCCGCGCAGCGCGGAGGCCAGCTTCGAGGCGGTGCCCGCTTCGGCCTGCCAGGAGAACTCGGCTCTCCAGGTGCCGGGGGAGGCGGGCTGCCTGATCCAGTCGAGGTTCACCCGCACCCCGAGCACGCCCGCAACAGCCCATTCCACATGCGGGCAGAGCGCGCGCGGTGCGGAATGCACGTACAGAACTCCACGTGTCGTCACCGGGACCTCCAGTATGGGACGAGGTCAGGAATAAACTCCAGAAAACGGACAGTTTGTGACGTGATGCAATTTAGCGGAAATGATCTGACATTGCGTCGCGAGACCTGCGGCCGAAACGCCACGGGAAAAAGCTACCGTGCGCCAGGGGTCCTGGTGTGACGTACGGTCGCTCATAACCCGGTAAACACAGAGCTTTCACTCAGCAGGACGCCCCCGAACGACGCGGGGCGACAAGGGAGGAGACCCACCCGATGCGCACGACCGCTCCGCACCGCCGCGCGCGCCGCACCCTCGCGGGCGTGGTCACGGCGGTCGCCGTGCTGGCCGGGGCGGTTACGGGGTGTCAGTCGGGCGAGTCGGCCTCCGAGGGTGAGCGCGGGGCGCAGGCCGCGCCGCGCTGGAACACCGCGCCGGCCTCGATCGCCGCTGTGGGTGACTCCATCACACGTGGTTTCGATGCCTGTTCGGTCCTGGCGGACTGCCCGGAGGTCTCCTGGGCGACGGGCGACGACCCCGAGGTGCGCTCCCTGGCCGCCCGGCTGCTCGGGGAGGCCGAGGCGCCCGCCCGCAGCTGGAACTACGCGGTGACCGGCTCGCGGATGGCGGACCTGCCGGGACAGCTGGCCTCGGCCGCCGAGCACAAGCCCGGCCTGGTCACGGTGATGGTGGGCTCGAACGACGCCTGCCGGCCGCTGGCTTCGTCGATGACGCCGGTCGCCGAGTTCCGGGCCGGTTTCGAGAAGGCGCTCGCCGGTCTGCGGGCGGCCTCGCCCACGACCCAGGTGTACGTGTCCTCGGTGCCCGACCTGCAGCGGTTGTGGGAGCAGGGCAAGGACAGCCCGGTGGTGCGGCAGATCTGGAAGCTGGGCATCTGTCAGTCGATGCTGGCGGACCCGCTGTCGGCCGGATCGGGAGCGACGGCCCGGCGCGTGCAGGTGCGGGCACGGGTGGTCGAGTACAACGAGGTGCTGCGCGAGGTCTGCGCGAAGGACGCGCTGTGCCGGTACGACGGGGGTGCGGTGTTCCAGTATCCGTTCGAGGCCGATCAGTTGAGCCGCTGGGACTGGTTCCACCCGGGGAAGAACGGGCAGGCGCGGCTGGCCGAGCTGGCGCACCGCCAGGTGACCTCGGCCGAACCGCCGCGCTGAGCGGTACGGACCGGGGGGCGGTGTCAGGGCCGCTCCCGGTCCGGTTCGTGGGTGATTTCCGGCCATATCAGGAACTGGCGGCGGCGCCCTGGATGTCGAGGGCCGCCGTGAGGCGGGTATCGGCGTGGGAATGGCCGGCGCGGACCTCGTAGGTGCCGCCGATCCGACGCCAGCCGCGCGCCTCCTCGTCCCAGATCTCGAAGGCCCGGGCGGGCAGGGCGAGCTCGGCTTCGACGCTCTCCCCCGGGCCCGCCCCGACTCCCGCGAAGGCGGCCAGCCAGCTCACCGGGCGCTCGACGCCGCACCCGCCGACGGGGGCGAGGTAGACCTGGACGACCTCGCGGCCCGGGCGGTCGCCGGTGTTGGTGAGACGCACCCGGGCGGTGGTGCCGGTGACCTCCAGGGACTCGTACGTCCAGTCGGTGTAGCCGAGTCCGTGCCCGAACGGGTAGGCGGGGGTGAGGGAGCGGGCCTCGTAGGCCCGGTATCCGATGAAGAGCCCCTCGCGGTACTCCAGTCGCCCGGCGGTCGGCGCGACCTCGGTGACGGGCGCGTCGGCGAAGCGCGCCGGCCAGGTGGTGGGCAGCCGCCCGCCCGGCTCCGCGTCGCCGAGGAGTACGTCGGCCAGCGCGGCCCCGCCCTCCTGCCCGGGGAACCAGGTCAGGAGCACGGCGGCGACGTCCTCGCGCCACGGGAGTTCCACCGGGGAGCCCGCGTTGACGACGACCACGGTGTTCGGGTTGGCGGCGGCGACGGCCCGGACGAGGTCGTCCTGCCGGCCGGGCAGGGTGAGGTCCTCGCGGTCGAAGCCCTCGGACTCGACACGCTCGGTGGTGGCGACGACCACGACGGCGGTGTCGGCGGCCCGGGCGGCCCGCACGGCCTCGGCGATCAGCTCGTCGGCGTCGCGCCGCGGGCCGAGGTGCAGGAGGGAGAACATGACCGCCTTGAGCGGCAGGGCGCTCATGTCGGGGACCTGGAGCGTCAGCGAGACCTCGACGGGCTGCCCTTCGGTGAGGACGACGAGGGCGCGTTCGCTGGGGGCCCCGAAGAAGGCCTCGAACGGGTCGGCCTCGTCGCCCCTCTCCTGGACGCCGTCCCAGACGGCCGCGCCGCCGACGGCGAGGGTGAAGACGCCGAGCCCGCGGGTGCCGAAGGCGTGCTCGCCGCTCTCGCGCGGCAGGAACGTGCCGGTGACCTCGACGCTCGCCATGGTCTCGTACGTGACCCCGGCGGGCAGGTCCTCGCCGATCCACTGGACCTGGCCGGTCGGCAGGCCGCCCTCGCCGAGGACGGCCCCGGAGGCGTCGCGGCAGACGGCGCGGAGCTCGAAGCCCTGGTCGGCGGGGGCCAGTTCCTCGCTGGGGTCGGCGCCGACGGCGTAGGTCAGCGCCCCGGCGGGCAGCGCGGCGCCCAAGCCGGCGAGCGGGGAGACCACCCGCTCGGGGAAGACGGTGGCGGAGCCGCCGCCGAGGACGCGGGCATCGCGGGCGGCGGCGCCGATGAGGGCGACGGTGCGGCCGGCGCCGGCGTCCAGCGGCAGGGCCGGGGTGTCATCGAGCACCGCCTCGTTGCGTACCAGGACGAACCCGCGGGTGGCGAGTTCCCGGGCCAGGGCCTGGCCGTCGACGGGAGCGGGGGGCTCGGTGACGACGGCCGGCGCGCCCTCCAGGAGGCCGACGCGGGCGGCGAGGCGCAGGACGTTGCGCACGGCCGCGTCCACGGCGGACTCGGGGACCTCGCCGGAGCGCACGGCCTCGGCGAGGGAGGGCCCGTAGACGGTCTGCGGGCCGGGCATGGCGACGTCGAGGCCGCCGAGGATGCCCCCGGTGGTGGAACGGGCGGCCATCCAGTCGGAGACGTTGCACCCGTCGAAGCCCCATTCGCCGCGCAGGACCTCGTTGACGAGGTGCTGGTGCTCGGTCATGGTCGTGCCGTTGACCTGGTTGTACGCCGTCATGATGCCCCAGGGGCGGGCGTTTTCGACGATGGCCTCGAAGGGAGCCAGGTACAGCTCGCGCAGCGGGCGCGGGGCGATGGCGTTGTCGACGGTGAACCGCTCGGTCTCGGCGTCGTTGCCGGCGAAGTGCTTGACGGTGGTGCCGATTCCGCCGTCCTGGACCCCGTTGACGTAGCCGGTGCCGATGACTCCGGTGAGGTACGGGTCCTCGGAGTAGCACTCGAAGTGCCGGCCGCCGAGCGGGGAGCGGTGCAGGTTGACGGTGGGCGCGAGGAGGACGTGGACGCCCTTGCGACGGGCCTCCTGGGCGAGGAGGCGGCCGGCGCGCCGGGCGAGGGCCGGGTCCCAGGCGGCCGCGAGCGCGGTCGGGGAGGGCAGGGCGATCGAGGGGTCGTCGGCGGTCCAGCGCACGCCGCGGACGCCGACGGGGCCGTCGGACATGACCAGGGACTTCAGCCCGATCTCGGGGACGGCGGGCAGGGACCACATGTCCTGGCCGGCCAGCAGACGGGTCTTGGTGTCGAGGTCCAGCTTGCCGAGCGCCGCCTCCACGGCGTCGTCGCGGACCTGATCGGCATCGGTCACGGCCGTGCCTCCTCGTTGAGTGCGGTGCGGTGCGGTGCGGTGCGGGCGGTGCGGTGCGGTGCGGTGCGGTGCGGTGCGGTGCGGTGCGGTGCGGTGCGGTGCGCCCATGGTGGACCGGTACCTGGTGAGCGGTAGGGTTAGTTATCTATTCGTGATATAGCGATGCCGTACGGTCCTGCTGGCGGGCTTGTCTGGCGGGCTGGTACGGAAGGGGTGCGCGGGCGATGGCCAGAGCGAGGAGCGAGGAGCGGCGCGGCGACATCGTCCGCGCGGCCGTCGAGGTGATAGCGGAACGCGGCTACCGGGGCGCGTCCCTGGGGGCGGTCGCCGAGCGCGTGGGCCTGACCCAGCAGGGGCTGCTGCACTACTTCCCCACCAAGGAGGCGCTGCTGGTCGCGGTGCTGGAGGAGCGCGACCGCTGGGACACGGGCGGCGGCTCGCGCGCCTCGGCCGGCGCCTGGCGGCTGGACCTGCTGGCCTCGCTGGTGGAGTACAACGCCATGCGCCCGGGCATCGTGCAGACGTTCTCGGCACTGCTGGGCGAGAGCGTGACCGACGGGCACCCGGCGCGGGAGTTCTTCACCGAGCGCTACGAGCAGGTCCGCGCGGAGATGGCGGCCGTACTGCGCGCCGAGTTCGGCGACCGGCTTCCCTCGGGCCTCACCCCGGAGCAGGCGGCGCCGCTGCTGACGGCCGTCATGGACGGCCTCCAGTACCAGTGGCTGCTCGCCCCGGAATCGGTGGACATGCCGACGGCCTTCCGCGCGTTCCTGACCCTCCTGCGGGCACCCGAAGCCTGACCGCCGACCCCGCGCCGGCCCGGCGATATCCCGGCCGCGGGCTGGCATCCTGTACACGGTGAAGATCGCCGCAGCGCAGATGACCTGCATCCCCGCCGACGTCCACGCCAATGCCGCGCAGGCCGCCGTCCTCGCCGCCCAGGCCCGCGAACAGGGCGCCGAGCTGGTCGTGTTCCCCGAGTTCACGCTCACCGGGTACGAGCTGGAGGCCTTGACCGCCGACCCCCGCCTGTGGATCGCCGATGCCGAGGACCCTCGCCTGGACCCGGTCCGCTCGGCCGGGATCGCCACCGCGGTCAACGTCGCCCTGCGCACCGGGGGCCCGCGCCCCGCCATCGCGACGCTGGTCCACGGGGCGGACGGCGCGCACCTCACCACATACGCCAAGCAGCACCTCTACCGGCACGAGCAGGGCGTCTTCGCCCCCGGCGAGACGGACGGGCGCTTCGAACTCGGCGGGATCCGCTTCTCCCTGGGCGTCTGCTACGACAACCACTTCCCGGAACTGACCGGCCGGGCCGCGGCGGACGGCTGCCGGGTCCACCTGGCCGGCTCGCTCTACGGCACCGGCGACGGAATCCACGAGCGGGCCACGGTCCACCCCGGGATCGCGCGGCGGCACGGCCTCTACGTCGTCCTCGCCAACCACGTCGGCCCCGCGGGCCCGTGGACCGGCTGCGGCCGCGCCGCCGTATGGGCGCCGGGCGGGGCGCTGCTGGCCGAGGCGGACGACCGGACGCCCTCCGTGGTGACGGCCGAGGTCGGAGTCGGCTAGGGGGTGACCTGGAGGAGGTTTCTGGCGCCCCACTCCCCCAGGGACGCCAGGGCCCCGTTCAGGTCCTGGCCCAGCGGGGTCAGGGAGTACTCCACGCGCGGCGGGACCTCCTCGTAGACCTCGCGGTGGACGACGCCGTCCGCCTCCAGCTCACGCAGCTGGGCGGCGAGCACCTTCTCGGAGATCCCCGGGGCCATGCGGCGCAGTTCGCCGAACCGGCGCGGGCACAGCCCCAGCGCCCACAAGAGCGAGACCTTCCATTTGCCGTCGATCACGGACATCGCCGCGGCGACCCCGCAGTGATCCGCCCCCGGCCTTCGCGTCAGCGCCATCGCACACCCCTCCCACCTGCTCGCTCACCTTGGGGTAACCACCCACTCCAAAGTGCGTACTTGAGTGCCTGTCAGCCTGCCACCAGGCTAAACGCCATGACTGACAACCACGCGAAGACCCCGCTCACCCTCCTCGGCCTCGGTGCCATGGGCACCGCCCTCGCCCGCACCTGGCTCGCCGCCGGCCACCCGCTCACCGTCTGGAACCGCACCCCCGCCAAGGCCGAGGCCCTCGCCGCCGAGGGGGCCGCCGTCGCCGCGAGCCCCGCCGAGGCGGTGGCCGCGAGCGGGCTCGTCGTCCTCTGCCTGCTGGACGACGCCAGCATCGGCTCGGCCCTGGACGGCGTCGGGCTGGCCGGCAAGGACCTCGTCAACCTCACCACCGGTACGCCCGCCGAGGGCCGCGCCCGAGCCGTCTGGGCCGAGGAGCGCGGGGCCCGGTTCCTGGACGGCGGAATCATGGGCACGCCGTCGATGATCGGAAACCCGGCGGCCGGCGGGTACGTCTTCTACAGCGGCTCCCGGCGCCTCTTCGACACCCACCGGACGGTGCTGGAGGTCCCGGCCGGGGCCCGCTTCGTCGGGGAGAACCCCGGCTGCGCCGCCCTGCACGACGTGGCGCTGCTGAGCGCGATGACGGGCCTGTTCGCCGGAATCTCGCACGCCTTCGCACTGATCGAGGGCGAGGACATCTCCCCGAAGGATCTGGCGCCGCTGCTCACCGAGTGGCTGGGTGCGATGGGGTTCTTCGCGGGCTCCGCCGCCGAGCGGCTGGTCTCGGGGGACTTCACCACCGGGGTGGAGTCGAACCTGGCCATGCAGGTCGCGGCCAGCGGCACCCTGCTGCGCACCGCCGCGGAGCAGGGGGTCAGCGCCGAGCTGATCACCCCCTACCTGGAGCTGATGCGGGAGCGCCTGGAGGCCGACCCGGCGGCCCACGGCGGCGAGGACACGGCGGGCGCGATCACCCTGCTGAAGCGGTAGTCCCCCTTACATGTGCGGCTTACATGCGCCGCTCACATGCGCGGCGGCGGCCCGAAGCCCCCGTCGGCCGGAGCCTGCGGCCGGCTCTGCGGCCAGGCCTCCACCGCCGGAGCACCCGGCGCACCCGCAGCGCCCGGAGCCGGTGCGGACGGGTCCTCGGCTCCCGTCAGGTCCCGGGCCATCAGCGTGGCTCCCGCCACCGCACCCGGCATCAGGAACACCGCGACCAGCGGCACCAGGAACGAAAGCACCAGCGGCACCCCGAACCCGAGCACCAGCATCCGCCGTGTCCGCAGCAGTACCAGCCGCTCCGACAGGTCGATCTTGCGCCGCTGGAGGGCGACGGCCGTGAGCTCCTGGGTGAGGAAGTACCCGGAGACGCAGAAGCCGATGACCGGGATCACCGTCTGCCCGATCACCGGGATGAATCCCAGGGCGAACAGCAGGATCCCGTACAGCACCACCCGGCCGAGCACCTTCACGCTGTCCCGGGCCGAGATCCACAGCTCCCGCCCGAGCGAGAGCCCGGACTCGGGGACCGCTCCGCCCTCGGTGCGGTCGACCTGCTCCGAGAGGGACTCGTAGAACGGCTGGCCGATGAGCAGGGTCACCGCGGTGAAGGTGATCACCGCGAGGAAGAGGCCGAGGCAGAACACCAGGCCGGTCAGGAAGCCCCGGAACAGCCCGAGCCACGGCGCGGACCAGTCGTCGGCGAAGGGCGTGGCCCAGGCGGTGAGGTCGTCGGCGCCGTAGCCGAGTCCGATGAGCGCGCCGGCGTACAGCGCCAGCGACACCAGCCCCGGCAGCAGGCCGAAGCCCAGCCAGCGGCCGTGCCGGAACACCCATCGCTGTCCGGCCAGCAGATAGCCGAATCCCCCCGCAAGATCACGCATGGGTCCAGCTTAAGGCGGCGAACGGCGAAGGCCGCACCCCCCGTCAGGGGGATGCGGCCTTCGGCGAGCGGGTGCCGGATCAGACGGCGAGCTCGACGGTGATGTTGCCGCGGGTCGCCTTGGAGTACGGGCAGACCTGGTGGGCCTTCTCGATGAGGTCCTTGGCGGTGGCGGCGTCCACGTTCGGGATCGAGGCGGAGATCTTGACGATCAGGCCGAAGCCGTCGTCGTTCTTGCCGATGCCGACCTCGGCGGTGACGGTGGAGCCCGAGATATCGGCGTTCTCGTTGCGGGCGACAACACCGAGCGCGCCCTGGAAGCAGGCGCTGTAGCCGGCGGCGAACAGCTGCTCCGGGTTGGTGCCGGCGCCGCTGCCGCCCATCTCCTTCGGCGGGTTCACGACGACGTCGAGCTGGCCGTCGTTGGTCGCGACGCGGCCGTCACGGCCGTTCTCGGCGGTGGCGACGGCGGTGTAGAGAACGTCGGAGTGCTGGATGGACATGTAAGAGGTTCCTCCTGATGAATCGCCGCGACTCGCGCCCACGATCGCGACGGTGTGGAGTGAGCCTAACCGGTGAAAGAAACGATCATCTTTCCGGTGTTCTCGCCGCGCAGCATTCCGAGGAACGCGTCGGTCGCGTTCTCGACGCCCTCGACGACCGTCTCGTCGTAGCGCAGCTCGCCCGAGCGCAGCCAGCCGGCCACGTCCTGCACGAACTGCTGCTGGAGCCCGGCGTGGTCGTTGACGAGGATGCCCTGCAGGCGCAGGCGCTTGCCGATGACCTGCATGAGGTTGCGCGGGCCGGGGGCGGCCTCGGTGTCGTTGTACCCGGCGATGGCGCCGCACAGTGTGGCGCGGCCGTTCACCTTCAGGGAGGAGATGGCGGCCTCCAGGTGGTCGCCGCCGACGTTGTCGAAGTAGACGTCGATGCCCTCGGGTGCGGCCTCGGGGAGCTGCTTGGCCACGGGGCCGTTCTTGTAGTTGAAGGCGGCGTCGAAGCCGTACTTCTCCGTGAGGAGCGTCACCTTCTCCTCCGAGCCGGCGGAGCCGATCACCCGGGAGGCGCCCTTGATCTTGGCGAACTGGCCGACCAGGCTGCCGACCGCACCGGCGGCGCCGGAGACGAAGACGGAGTCGCCCTCCTTGAAGGAGGCGACCTCGAAGAGCCCGGCGTAGGCGGTCAGGCCCGGCATGCCGAGGACGCCGAGGTAGGCGGAGAGCGGGGCGAGGGCGGCGTCGACCTTGGTGGCGTGCGCGGCGTCCATGTCCGCGTACTCGCGCCAGCCCAGGTGGTGCAGGACGTGGTCACCGATCGCGAAGCGCTCGTCGGCGGAGGCGACGACCTCGCCGACCGCGCCGCCCTGCATGGGCTCGTCCAGCTGGAAGGGCGGGATGTACGACTTCACGTCGTTCATCCGGCCGCGCATGTACGGGTCCACGGACATGTGGAGGTTGCGGACGAGGATCCGGCCGACGGCGGGCTCGGCGTTCACCGGGACCTCGCGCAGGGCGAAGTCCTCGGCGACAGGCCAGCCCTGCGGGCGGCGGACGAGGTGCCACTCACGGCTCACGGCGGGGATCTCGGACATGCGGGGCTCCTGACAAAGCAACAGAGGGGAGGGTCAGCGGGTCAGCGGGTAGCCGGCGGTAGCCAGGCGAAGAAATGCTTCACTAGCTGAAACAACCATGCGCCTGGATATTTCATGTTGTCAAGTAAATGGGTACGCTGGTTCCATGCCCAGTCGTCGCGCAGACCCCCTGACCCTTGAGGTCGTCGAACTCATCGGCGATGTCGTGGCCCGCTACCACGTGGAGTACGAGCAGGCGGCCGCCAGGCACCAGCTCACCGGCGCCCAGGCCAAGGTGCTGACCATGCTGGCGCTGGAGGCGGCGCCCCTGCCGATGCGCAAGATCGCGCAGAAGCTGCGGTGCGAGCCCTCGAACATCACCGGCATCGTGGACCGGCTGGAGACCCGCAGGCTCGTCGAGCGTCTGCCGGACCCCGTCGACCGCCGGGTCAAGCTGGCCGGTCCGACGGAGGAGGGCCTCCAGGCCGCGGACCGGCTGCGCGAATCGCTGGACTTCGCGCGGGAGCCGCTGGCCGGCCTGTCCACGGCCGAGCGGACGGCCCTGCGGGACCTGCTCAGGCGGATGCTGGGCTGACGGGGCCCCGGTCAGCCCGCCCCCCGGGCTCTCAGCCGCAGAAGATCCAGAAGACGCAGTCCTTCGTCTTCGTCGGGCTCGGCGAGGGCGAGGCCGAAGGCGTGACCAGCCCCGGGGCCGGCGCCGTCCCGCTCGCGGACCCGCTCGGCGAGGGCTGCCCCGAGTTCCTCGGCTTTACGGTGGAACCGCCTCCGGCGCCGCCCTGCGACGGCTCCGGATTCCCGGGCCCGGAGGCGCTCCCGGCCGGCCCCGGCTGCGCACTGGCGCCCGGGGACTGCCCCGGGGAGGCCGACTTCGACGCCCCACCGGCGCCCTTCGCGGGCGCGGGGCCCTTCCCGGACGAGGGCAGGGCCGAGGGAACGGCGGGCCCGCCCGCCCGGCTCGGCAGCGGGGCCGGCTGATCCGGAGCGGAGTCGTCGGTCAGCATCACCTCGGAGGCCCGGTCGGAGCGCTCCCCGTCGGTCGCGATCTGGGCGACCGCCACCGAGGCCCCGACGGCGAGCAGCAGGCCGAGCCCGACGCTCATCCCGGCCTTGCGGCGTCTGCGGTTCGCGACCCGGCGACGGGCCCCGGCGCGGCGCTCGTAGGGCACCGACAGCGTGACGATCCAGTCCTCGGGCTCCGGCTCGGCCCCGGGCTCCGGCCCGGACGGCACCGGGCCGGGCTCGGCGAACGGCGCGGCCGGCGCGACCCCCGCGGGGGCGGCAGGGGCGACGGGTCCGGCGGCGGGCCCGGCGGCGAAAACAGGGGCCGCGGGTATCAGGTACTCGGCCGGGGTTCCGCACCCGGCGCACGCCAGTGCGCCATTGAGGTGTCTCCGGCAGGCGTGGCAGTAGTTCATGGCGCCCGCAGGCTACGTGGTCCCGGGCATCATCCGTATCGCGGGAACGTAAGGATCCTGTGTGGAATCGTGGCCCGCATGACAGCGCCCTCGTCCCCGGGCCGGTTCGGTCCGGCCGCCTTCCAACTGGTTCTGCTGCGCCAGATGGCGGACTTCCAGCCCGATCTCGCGGAGCGGGCCCGGCTCCGGCTCGGCGCCTCGCTCGCCGAACAGCGGGAGGCGAACAAGCGCTGGCAGGCCATGGTCCGCTCACCGCGCTCGCGCGGCGCGCTCGCCCGCTACCGTTCGGTGCTCGGCCCGCCGGAGTCGGCGACCGCGCGCACCATCGGCGACCTGGAGTGCGAGGCCCTGCTGTGGCCGGTGCCGCTCTGGCCGGACCTGCGCTTCGAGGTGCTGGCCGCGCCGGACGGAGCCGTCTGGAACGAGTGGCTGGTCCGGGCCCCGGGCGCGCCGGGGCCCGTACTGGAGACGCCGGAGGACCTGCGGCCCTGGTCGGCCACGGTGGACGAGGTGGCCCGGGCCTTCGCCCCCGTACGCCCGATGGAGGGCACGGCGCCGACCCGTTGGCGGCTGGCGTTCGCCGTGCGGGGAGCGCGGTACATCGCGGAGTTCACGTACGGCCTGCTCCAGCGGGTCTCCACGGAGGAACCGCCGGACACCCCGCTGGACCCGCTGGACACCCGGCCGGGCATCCCCGATACCGCTTAGCGCCCGAGGAAGGCGCGGACGCCCGCCGAGGTGCCGTCGTCGCCGAGCAGGTCGTTGTGGCCCAGGCAGCCGACGGGCGTGTTGGCGGCCCCGGTCAGCGGGACGCTGCCGTCGGGGTTGACGACCTCGTCGCAGTCCGACCAGAACGTCGCGTACTTCACCGCGCCCGGGGTCTCGTCCCCACTCGCCAGGTTCTTCGCCACGTACGACCCGGGGGTCATGTCCCGGCACGCCTGATCCCACAGCGCACAGCCCCAGGCCGTGGAGGTGCCGTGGTTGGGGCCGGCGAGCGAGACCCAGTGGTTCACGGTCTCGGTGCCGCCGCCGAATTTCACGTACCAGCGGCTGACGAGCGAGCCGAAGGAGTGCGCCACGATGTCCACCCGGGCGGCGCCGGTCTGCCGGCGGACCTGCTCGACGTATCCGCCGAGTTGCCCGGCGAGGACCTCGTTGACGGACCGGTGGGTGTCGTAACCCCAGGAGAAGAGCTCCGAGTCGGCGTACCCGGCGGCCCGCAGGTCCTCGCGCAGGGCGCCCCAGACTCCCGGGTCGGCGTTGTAGCCGTGCACAAAGACCACCGGATCACGGGGGACGGCCCGGGCGGAGGCTTGGGCGGCGGACCAGTCCCCGGGCCGGCCGGCGGCCTGAGCCGGGAAGGGCGCCAGCAGGGCGAGGCAGAGCGTCAGGAGCGCCGGTAATTTCTGGCGGGGCGTCAGCATCGGGTCCCCTTTACCTTGTTACGCGCGAGTAGCGCGAGCACTGCGCGCATGGTGCTGCCTGTCGGTACAGAAATCCACCCCCGTGCAGCACCCGGGCCACTCCGTCGGCGCACCCCGACCGGAGCACCACAACGGGCGGAATGTCGGATTGGCCCGAGAAGATATGAAGTACAGCCGGCGCTCGCCGGTCTTCTTGCGTCCGTTCTCGGGAGGATCCGCCGTGACCGTCAGTCTTGAGCAGTTGCGCCGCTGCCACGTCGCCGTCGACCTGGGCGCGGCCAGGACCCGCGTGTACGTCAAGGGCGCCGGCCTCGTCGTCGACGAGCCCAGCGTCGCCGCGGTGAACACCCGCACCGGCGCACTCATCGCCGTCGGAACCTTCGCCGAGCGGATGACCGGCCGCACCCCCGACTACATCCGGGTGGTACGCCCCGTCTCCGGCGGCACCGTCATCGACATCGAGATGGCCCAGCGGATGCTGCGTCACCTCCTCGGCGAGAAGCTGCGGCGCGCCCTTCGCCGCAAGCCCCGGCTGCGGGCCGCCGCCTGCACCCCGCACGACGCCGACCCGCTCGCCCAGCGCGCGACCGTGGAGACGCTGGTCGGGCTCGGCGCCCGGCGCGTCGAACTGGTCGACACCCTGATCGCGGCGGCCGTCGGCTGCGGTCTGCCCGTGGAGCAGCCGACCGCGACGATGATCATGGTGTGCGGGGCCGCGGCCACCCAGGTGGCCGTCCTCTCGCTCGGCTCCGTCGTCACCGCCGAGCGGATCCCGGTCGGCGGCGAGGCCGTCGACCACGCCGTGGTCCAGCACCTGCGGCTCGCGCACGAGCTGATGCTGCCCAGCCAGGCCGTCCGGCCGCTCCAGCTGGCCCTGCACGACAGCGGCATCACCCCCGACGGCCCGGCCTCCACGCTCATCCACGGCCTGGACGTGGCCACCGGACTGGCCCGTTCCGTCCACGTGGACACCGCGGCCGTACGGGACGCCATCCACACCCCGCTGACCGCCGTCCTGGACGGCATCGGCAAGGTGCTGCGGGACTGCCCGCCGGACCTGGTCGCCGACCTGACGGACCGGGGGATCATGATGGTGGGCGGCAGCGCCCTGCTGCCGGGCCTGGACCAGATGCTGCGGGACGCCACCGGGATGCCCGTCGCGATCGCTGAACGGCCGGACGTGTGCGCCGTACTCGGTCTCGGCGCGATGCTCGAAGGAACGATCGCTCCCATGGTTCTCAACCATCTGGCCCAATGACGCACGCGGATGACGTACTCGGATGACGCACGCGGATGAGGAGCCTGACCGGCCGTCCGCCCTCCCGGTCCTGCTGGAGGCGGTTCTCGGCGTCGGCTCCGAGGTCGAGCTGAACGCCACCCTCCAGCACATCGTGGATTCGGCGACCGAGCTGTGCGCGGCCCGGTACGGCGCGCTCGGGGTCATCGACCCCGAGCGCGTCCGGCTGACCGGGCTCTTCACCGCCGGGCTGACCGAGGAGGAACGGGCGGCGATCCCCCGGCTGCCCGACGGGCGCTCCGGCGTACTGGGCGCGCTCATCAGCGACCCCCGGCCGCTGCTGCTGGACGATCTGACGGCGGACCCCCGCTCGGTGGGGTTCCCGCCGGGCCACCCTCACATGCGCGGCTTCCTGGGCGTGCCCATCCGGGTGCACACGGAGGTGTTCGGGAACCTCTACCTGACCGGGAAGCGGGGCGGCGGACCCTTCACCGACGGGGACCTCGCGCTCGTGCGCGTCCTGGCCTCGCAGGCGGGCATGGCGATCGGCAACGCCCGGCTGTACGAGACCGCGCGCCGCCGGGAGCGCTGGATCGAGGGGGCCGCGGCCGTGACCACGGCCCTGCTGGCCGGGCGGCCTGCGGCGGACGCCCTGATGTGCGTGGCCGAGCGGGCCCGGCTGCTCGCCGACGCGGCGGCCGGGGTGGTGCTCCAGCCGACCCCCGAGGGCGGGATGGAGATCGTGGCCGCCTCGGCGCAGGGGGACCCCGGTGACCTGGTGGGCACCTCCATCGCCCCCGGATCGGCGGTCCTGGAACAGCTCCTGGGCGGCGAGCCCGTCTTCATCGAGGACTCGGCGACGGATCCCCGGATGACGACACACGTGCGGGAACGTTTCGGCCCGAGCATGATGCTGCCGCTCCAGAGCGGCGGCCAGCTGATCGGCACCCTGGCCCTGCCACGCGGGCGGGGCGGGCCCCCGTACGACGCGGTGGACCGGCTGCTGGCCTCCCAGTTCGCCTCCCAGGCCGCACTGGCCCTCGTCCTGGCGGACGCCCAGCACGACCGGGAGCAGTTGGCGGTGTACGAGGACCGGGACCGGATCGCGCGGGACCTGCACGATCTGGTGATCCAGCGGCTGTTCGCGACGGAGATGATGCTGGAGAGCACCCGGAGGCGCTCGTCGAACGCGCCCACCGGGGACGGGGACACGGTGGGGGACGAACTCGGCCGCGCGGTGGACGAGCTGGACTCCACGATCCAGGAGGTCCGCACGGCCATCTTCGCCCTCCAGCAGCCCCCGACGGACGCCCCGACGGCCTTCCGCGGCCGCGTCCTGCGCGAGACGGGCGGCGCGGCGGTGCTGCTGGGCTTCCAGCCGTCGGTCCACTTCGCGGGGGCGGTGGACGCGCTGCTGCCGGACCCGGTGGCGGACGACCTCCTCGGCGCCCTGCGCGGAGCCCTGGCGGCGGCCCATCGCCGTATCGGGGTCACCTCGATCGGCGTGGAGGTCGATGCGACCCCGGCCCTGGTCCGCCTGACGGTCTCGGACGACGGCGGCACGGAATCGGGCGGCCGGGGCACGACGGTGACGTGGGAGTCCGCGCTGTAGGGGTCCGTCGGCGTGGCCGTGATCCGCCGGCGTCGGCGTGATCCGCCGGCGTGGGCCGGGCCGGACTTCCACGTTCTTTGGCTCCGGCGCCCGCTCGACGGCTGGGCCAGTAGTGGGCTGATGCACAAGCATGACCTGCGAGGAGAGGCCGTCCGTGCCTCGGGTGAGCCCTTGGCCGCCGGTTCGAGGGTGGTACCAAAACACCTTTGACCGCCGTCAGCCGCTGCGGCCCCGGCAGGCCGGTCACCCGGATCCGGACCAGACCAGGTCGGCCTGTTCGGTCTTCTCCCGCAGGGAGGTCACCGGGTCCTCCCCTCTTACGGCCGGGCGGGGCGGGTCGCGGCCCGCAGGGCGATGCGGGTGCTGGACTGGGCCACCCCGGCGTCCCGTTTGAGCCTGCGCAGCAGCGCGTCGAGGGCCGCCGGGTCGGAGGCCCGGGCGCGTACGAGGTAGTCGTACTCCCCCGTGACGTGCACGACTTCGGTGATTCCGGGCAGGTGGGCGACCTGGCGCTCGAACTCATCGTTGGTGGTGTCCTGGCGCAGTGTGAGGTCGATGAAAACGACGAGCCCGCCGCGCGTGTCGGCGGCCGGATCCACGACGACCGTGAAGCCGCGGATCACTCCGTCGCGGCGCATCCGCCGCACCCGGTCGGCGGCGGCGTTCGCGCTGAGGCCGACGCGGACGCCGAGGTCGCGGTACGAGATCCGCGCATCCTGCTGGAGGATGCCGAGGATTTCCCTGTCGAGGCGGTCCATGCCGCGATTCTCGCAGGAGGGCCCGGTAATCGCTGCCCGATCGCCGGGCGGGCCACGCACCCTCGCCTCCATGAGCGAACTGTTGACACCGGCCCTGGCGGGCGCGGTCGCGGGCCTGGGCGTGGCGATGCCGATGGGTGCGATGAGCGTGCTGCTGCTCCAGGAGGCGATCCGGCACCGCCGCGCCGCGGTGGCGGCGGCCGCGGGCATCGCGGTGGTCGACCTCGGCTACGCCGCCCTCGCCACCGCGCTCGGCCCCTGGGTGGCCGCCCATGTCACCCCGGTGGAGGCCTGGGTCCGGCTGGCCTCGGCGGGCGTCCTCCTGGCCATCGCGGCCGTCGGCCTCCACCGCTCACGCCCATCGCGCGAAGCCCCCGCCCCGGCACCCGCCGATCGCGACCGCGGCCCCACAGCCGAACCCGGCTCCGCCCCCGGCCCCCGCCCCGGCTCCGGCTCCGCACCCGCATCCGCGCCCGGACCGGGCTCCGGCCCAAGCCCGGCACCCGGCCCCGGCTCCGCACCCGCATCCGCATCCGCACCCCGACCAGGCTCCAGCCCAAGCCCCGCACCCGAACCCGGCCCCGCACCCGCACCCGCGCCCGCGCCCCGACCGGGCTCCAGCCCAAGCCCCGCACCCGAACCCGGCCCCGGCTCCGCGCCCGCATCCGCACCCGAACCCGGCTCCGGCCCAAGCCCCCGCCCAGAACCCGGCTCCGCACCCAGACACGGCTCCGGCTCCGCGCCCGCATCCGCGCCCGAACTCGGCTCCAGCCCAAACCCACGCCCGGGCCCCGGCTCCGCGCCGGGACTTGGCTCCGCATCCGCATCCGCAGCCTGGTCCGGATCCGGATCCGGACCAGGCTGCGGCCCAAGCCCTGCGCCCGAACTCGGCCCCGGCCCAAGCCCCAGCCCGGGACACGGCTCGTCGCCGGGACCCGGCTCCGCCCCCGGACCCGGCTTCGCGCCGGGACCCGGCTCCGGGGTGGGGAGGACCTTTGGGCGGTACGTCGGGCTCACCGCCGTGAACCCCACCACCGCGCTCTACTTCGCCGCCCTCACCACCGCGCAGGGGGCCACCCTGCGCGCCGGGGCGGCCGGGGCCGCGTTCCTCGCCGGGGTCGCCCTCGCCTCCCTCCTCTGGCAGCAGACCCTCGTGGTCATCGGCACCTTCGCCGGCAGCAGGATCTCCCCCACCGCCCGTACCTGGACCTTCCGTCTCGGCTACGGCCTGGTCGCCGCCTACGCGCTGAAGATCGCCTTCCCCCTTCCCGCCCTGTGACGGACGAGACCGCGCTTGGCCCGGAACCCCCCAGCGAGAACCCGTACCCGCCCTCTAGGGTGAATCCGTGACGACCCGCCTCTCGGCCCGCGCCGCCATCGCCTCCGTGACCGACTCCGGCAGCTTCGCCGAACTCCCCGCGCCCCACCGGGACTCACCCCCCGACGGCCCCCTCGGCTGGGCCGGGTACGACGACTCCCGCGCCCGCGCCGCGCGGCGGACCGGCGAGGAGGAGTCCGTCGTCACCGGCACCGCCCGCATCGGCGGCCGCGAAACCGCCCTGATCGCCTTCGAGTTCGGCTTCCTCGGCGGGTCCCTCGGCGAACGCACCGGAGACCGGCTCGAAGCCGCCTACGCCCATGCCCGCGCGCACCGGCTCCCCCTCGTCTCCCTCATCGCCACCGGCGGCTCCCGAATGCAGGAGGGCATGCTCGCGCTGACCCAACTCCAGTGCGTGGCCCGCCAGTCCGCGCTCACCCGGGCCGCCGGGCTCCCGCAGATCGCCGTCCTGCGCGACCCCACCACCGGCGGCGGCTGGGCCACCCTCGGCGCCGGGGCCGATGTCGTCCTCGCGCTGCCCGCGGCCCAAGTCGGCTTCGCCGGCTCCCGGGTGCGGCCGGCGGACGCGGATCCGGCGGCCTACACCGCCGAGGGCCAGTACGCGGCCGGACACGTGGACGCCGTCGTGCCCGCCGCCGACCTGCCCGCGACCCTGGCGGACTGGCTGCGCGTCCTGGCCGCGCCCCGCTCCGCCGAGCCGGTCGCACCCCCGGCCGCCCTGGCCGACGTATCAGCGCCCGCCACCGGCTGGGACGCCGTACGGCAGGCCCGGCACCCGGACCGCCCGCGCGCCCCCACGTACCTCGACGCGTACTTCGACCTCCGCCTCCCCCTCTCCGGGGACCGGGCGGGCGGCACGGACCCCGGGATGCTGTGCGGGTTCGGGCTGCGGGACGGGCGGGCCGTCGCGTACGCCGCCCAGTGCGGCACCGCCACCCGCCCGGCGGGGTACCGCACGGCCGCCCGCGTGATCCGCCTCGCGGACCGGCTCGGGATCCCCGTCCTCACCCTGGTGGACACCCCGGGCGCGGCCAACGACGCCGCCGCCGAGCACGCGGGGGCCGGTGCGGCCATCGCGGACACGTTCGCGGCGGTGGCCGCCGCCGGCGTACCCGTCACCACGCTGCTCATCGGCGAGGGCGGCTCCGGCGGAGCCCTCGCGCTGGCCGCGCCGGGGAACACGTGGGTCACGGCGGACAGCTACTTCTCGGTCATCGCCCCCGAACTGGCGGCGGCCATCCTCAAGCGCCCCGCGACGGACGCCCCGGCGACGGCGGACCAGCTCCGCATCCGCCCGCAGGACCTCGTCACCCTCGGCGTGGCCCGGGGCGTGGTCGGCCCGGCCCCGTCCCCGACCCCCGGCGCGTGAGCGGGCACGCCCGCGGGGCGGGTCCGCACGGCTTCCGCCAAGCGGTCTCGCCGGGATTCACCTGGCGGCGCCGACCCTGGAGTTGACCATGTCACGCACCGCTCACCACGGCCGGTCCCGACGTACCGGGGCCGGACGTCCGGCCGGTCCCGTCGAGGCGGGGCCGGGCGCACCGCTCCTCGACATCGTCGTCCGCGACCTGCGCTACAGCGCCCGCTGCCTCGCCGAAGCGGAGCGGGCCAGGCGCCGGACCCGGCCGCGGGCCGTCCGGCGCCACGTCGCGATCCGCTGTCTGCCGCGCCGGCTGGGCGACTCCGTGGCCGTCGCGGCCACGCTGGAGGAACGCCGCGCCCGGCAGCGGCTGCGCGCGCGGACCCGTGCCGTGCTCCGACTCGTCGACGGCGAGCGCGGCGGTCCGCTCGACCCGTTCCGCGCCGAGTACGCCAAGTACGCCAAGTACGCCAAGTACGCCAAGGATGCGGACATCCCGCCGGCCCGACACCGCCGGGGCGAACTGTGGCTGGCGTGAGCCCGGGCGCAGGCCCCCCTGACTCCGGCCGCGACCCGGCGTACAGCGCCGACTTGTCGGAGGTACCGGCGACCGTCCCGTCACGGTGGTCCTCCGCGAGCCCGGAGAGGCCGCCGACCAGCCGCCCGTCGAGGGTGGTCCCGTCGAGGGAGTCCGAGTACCCCGCGACGGAGAGGTACGGCGAGCAGGCCCGGTCCCGTTAGCCGACACCGGCGCCGGCGGATCGGCCGAACCTCGCCGGGCTGGTCCCCACATGCCGCCCGAAGTGCCGTGTCAGATGCGCCTGGTCGTAGAACCCCACCGCCGTCGCCACCTCGGCCGGCCGCATCCCCGCCAGCAGCAGCCGCCGCGCGGCCGCCACCCGCCGCCCCGTCAGGTAGGCGTGCGGCGGCAGCCCGTACGCCTTCCGGAAGACCCGGATCAGCTGCGTGGGATCGACCTCACCCAGGCCCAGCAGCGCCGAAGCCTCCCCCAGCGTGACGCCCTCGGCCACCCGCGCGTCGAGCAGCTCGCGCAGCCGTACGGCGACCCCCGCGACCCCCGCGCCCGCCGCCCCGTACGCCGACGGCGCCTTCCGCCCCGCGAGCCATCCCCGCAGCCGCTCCCCTACGAAGGCCAGCCGCGACTCCGCCTCGAACCGCTCGACCGCCGCCTCCCCCGGACCCAGCGCCCGGTGCAGCCCGTGCACGCGCTCCCGCAGCGCCGGGTCGAGCAGCAGCGGGGTGTCCACGGCGGCCCCGGTCAGCCGCTCCGGCAGCACCGAGGTGTCCAGGTACAGCACCCGCTTACGGAAGCCGGCCTCCGTCACGGTCCGCCCGTCGTGGACCACACCGGGCGGCAGCAGAACCACCGCGTCCGACACCCCGATGCCGTGCCGCTCCCGGTCCAGCGCGAAGTCCACACGACCGCCGTCCAGGATCATCAGAGCCCAGGTGTCATGCACGTGGGCCGGGTACGCGTGGTCGGTGAAGCGGGCGTGGAAGACCTCGGTGATGCCCGCGACCGGCGGCTGCCAGGCGGAGACCCTGCTGCGCGGACGTATGGCGGCCATGTCAGCAACGTACAAGACCGGCCCCTCCCCGCACCGGCAGGCTCCTGCCATGACAACGCACACACCGGCCCCGGTGAACATCGCGCGCAAGCTGTCCGCCTTCGACGAGCAGTGGGCCCCGCGCCGCATCGCCCGCGTCAACGACTACGAGGTCAAGGCCGCCAAGCTGCAAGGCGAGTTCGTGTGGCACACCCACGAGGACACCGACGAACTGTTCCTCGTCGTGAGCGGGATCCTCACGATCCGCCTGCGCGAGGGAGACGTCGTCCTCGGCCCTGGTGAGCTGTACGTCGTCCCGCGCGGGGTGGAGCACTGCCCGGCGGCGGACGAGGAGGTGTCGATCCTGCTGTTCGAGCCGGCCGGCACCGCCAACACCGGCGATGTGGGCGGGGAGCGCACCCGCGAGCCAGTGGACGCGTAGGCGTAGGCGTACGCCCCGGCCCGGGGTCAGGCCTGTGGCGACCTCGCGTCGTAGCGGGCGAAAGCGCGCCACCGGAGGGCGAGCAGGGTCAGCACCAGTACGCAGGCGAGCCCCCCGCCCGTGATCGCCACCGCGGGGGAGGTCAGGTCGGCGGCGGTCCCGGCGAGGAAGTCCCCGAGCCGGGGGCCGCCCGCGACGACCACGATGAACACGCCCTGGAGCCGTCCGCGCATCTCGTCCGGGGTCGCCGCCTGGAGCATGGTGGTGCGGAACACCATCGAGATGGTGTCGGCGCATCCGGCCAGGGCCAGGAAGAACAGTCCGAGCCACAGGTTCCGGGTGAGCCCGAAGACGGCCACGGCCAGCCCCCAGGCCGCGACGGAGAGCAGGATCGCCAGCCCGTGGCGGCGGATCCGCCCCTGCCAGCCGGAGAACAGGCCGCCCAGCAGCGCGCCGACGGCGGGCGCGGCCACGAGGAGGCCGACGGTCTTGGCGTCGCCCCCGTACCAGAGGACGGCGATGGCCGGGAACAGCGCCCTCGGGTGGGCCAGCACCATGGCGGCCATGTCGGAGAAGAAGGTCATCCGGATGTTGGGCCGGGTGCCGAGGAAGCGCAGCCCGTCGAGTACGGAGGCCCTCCCCCGCTTGCCCTCCGCCCGGTCAGCCTTAAGGGGTGAGGGGCGCATCGACGGCAGCCGCCACATGGCGTAGAGGGCGGCCGCGAAGGTCACGGCGTCGATCAGGTACGCCGCCTGGTAGCCCCACCAGCCGACGATGAGGCCGCCGAGGACCGGGCCGAGCATCGTCCCGGAGGTCATGGTCACCGAGTTCAGCGCGTTCGCGGCGGGCAGCTGCTCGGGCGGCAGCAGCCGCGGGATCATGGCCGACCGGGCCGGTCCGTTGAGCGCCCCGCAGACCGCCTGGAGCGCGACGACCCCGTACAGCAGCCAGACGCGGTGGTAGCCGAGGAGGGCGGCCGCGGCCAGCGCGATCGACAGCCCGGCGAGGCCGGTGGAGCTGTAGAGGCCGAGCTTGCGCCGGTCCACGGTGTCGGCGATCGCCCCGCCGTACAGGCCGAAGGCGACGAGCGGGACGAGCGAGAAGAGGCCGACCAGTCCGACGGAGAAGCTGGAGCCGGTGATCTCGTAGACCTGGAGCGAGATCGCGAGGGCGGTCATCGCCTGGCCCATCCAGGAAATGGTGGCGCCCACCCACAGCCGCCGGTAGTGCGGGGAGGAGCGGAGCGGGGTCAGGTCGGCGAATATGCGGGGGCGGGGGCGGGTCGGCGCGGTGGTACGAGTCACAGCGGATGATAACCAGCGGCCGATCCCGGCCCCGGGCGGTCCCGGTCCCCGTTCACGCACCCGCACCCGTGATCCCACGCGGATCCGGGGCCCCAGGCCCGGCACCCTCTTGCCGGTAACCCGCCATTATCACCTGACATTTGACTGAATCGACGCGCGCTCCTCCGCTCGTGTTCAGCTCATGATGAAAAGACGCGGCGTATGTCCAGGGAGGCGCAGTGATCGAACCTGGCACCAGCACCACGAGCACCAGCTCCCCGACCGATACGGTCCCCCTCACCGTCGGGGTCGAGGAGGAGTTCCTCCTCGTCGACGCCCGCACCTTCCGGGTGGTCCCGGCCGCCCCGCTCGTCCTCGCCACGGCCGCCGGGCTTCCGCACGAGCTGCACCCCGAAGGCACCCGCTACCAGGTGGAGATCTCCACCCCGGTCGCCGACTCGGCGGTCACCCTGCGCGCGGAACTCGTCGCCCTGCGGCGCACCCTCGCGCGGGCGGCCCGCGCGCACGGCTGCCGGCTGCTGGCCGCCCCTTCGCCGGTGGTGGCCGTGGAGGGGCCGTTGCACCTGACCGACGACGAGCCGCGCCAGCGCGAGCAGCACCGGCGGTTCGGCTCGCTCACCGACACCCTGGTCAGCTGCGGCCGGCACATCCACATCGGCACCCTCGACGTGGACACGGCGGTCGCGGTGTCCAACCGGGTCAGGCCGTGGCTGCCCACGCTGATCGCGCTGGCCGCCAACTCGCCGTTCTGGGGCGGGCGCGACACGGGTCACGCGAGCTGGCGGGCGATGGCCTGGTCGGGCTGGCCCTCGGCGGGGCTGCCCCCGCACTTCACGTCCACGGCCCACTTCCGGCGCTCGGTGCAGACCCTGCTCGGCTCCGGGGCGGCCCTGGACATCAAGATGGTCTACTGGGACCTCCGGCCGTCCGGCCACTGGCCCACGCTTGAGATCCGGGCGCCCGACATGTCCCCGGCCATCGACACCGCCATCCTTCAGGCCGAGTTGGCCCGGGCCCTGGTGGCCACGGCGCTCCGGGAGATCGCGGAGCAGCGCCCGGAGCCCGCTCTACGGGAGGACGTACTCCGCCTCGCCCGGTGGCGGGGGGCCCACGACGGGCTGGAGGGCTTCGGTCTGGACCCGTACACGGGCGTGGAGCTCCCGGCGGCCGATCTCGCGGAGGCACTGCTGGACCTGGTCGCCCCGGACCTGGCCGCCGCCGGTGACCTCGACCACGCGGCCAAGACCATGGCGGACCTGCTCCGCGACGGCTCGGGCGCGCACCGCCAGCGTGCGGCCTTCGCCCGCCGCCAGGACCTGACGGACGTCCTGCGCCTTCTGACGGACGAAACGGAGAATTTCTGAGTGTGGCGGGCTGAGTCCTACGGGCCGGGTCCGGCGGGCCCGGTCCCCGTCGGGCAGGCGCGGCGAAGCCGCAGGCGACAACGTGCCGTCGCCTGCGGCTTCATGGTGGGGGAAGAGGAAGGGGAAGGCGAAGGGGAAGGGTCAGGAGCAGCCGGGCACGGTTCCGTAGCAGTTCGTGGGCAGGTTCTTGATGATCTTGGAGTCCGTGAGCGTGACCACGCCGCCCGGCCAGTTGTTGATGCCGCCGCCGTTGCGGGCGGCCCGGTTGTCCGAGACGGTCGTGTGTGCGAGCGTCAGTCGGGCGGCGTCGGCCCCGTCGACCTGCTCGTTGTTGATGCCGCCGCCGTCGCGGCCGGCCGAGTTCTCCAGGACCTTGCTCTTGCTCAGCGTCGCGGTGCCCTCGTTGTTGATGGCGCCGCCGTCCCGGCCCGACTTGTTGCCGTCGAGGCTCGACTCCTGGATGTCGAGGGTCGCGTCCACGCCGTTGTTGATGCCACCGCCCTCAAGGCCGGCCCAGTTCTCGATGATCTTGCTGTAGGTGACGGTCGCCCTGCCGAGGTTGTTGAGGCCACCGCCGTTGCCCTCGCGGGCATCGTTGTTCGCGAGATGGCTGTGCTCGATGGTCACCGTGCCCAGGTTCTGGATGCCGCCGCCGTCCTGGTCGGCCGCGTTGCCGGCGACGGTGCTCTTCTTGACGCGGAGGGTTCCTTCCGCGTCGTTGCTGATGCCGCCGCCGTCTCCGGAGTCGTTGCCGGTGGCCGTGACCACGTTGGTCAGGACGTCGCTGTTGATCAGGGTGACGTCACCGCCCTCGTTGGAGATGCCGCCGCCGACCCCACTGGCCTGGTTGCCGGCGACCTTGCTGTGCTCCAGCCGCAGGGTGCCCGCGTTGGTGATGCCCGCGCCGTTCCCGTCGATGCGGCCGCCGGTCACGGTGATGCCGTCCAGCGTGAGGCTGCCGCCGTCGCTGACGGCGAGGATGCGGAACAGCGGCAGGCTCTCGACGACGGAACGGATCAGGGTCGAGTTCTTGCCGGTGAGGGTGACGTGCCCGGTGATGGCCGGCAGGGCGTTCCCCGTGCGCGTGTAGGCCTCCTCGAAGCGGTAGGCGCAGTTCTCGGCCAGCGTGATCGTGCCGCCCTCGACGTTCGCATTCGCCGCCCCGATGGCCGCGATGAGTCCGGCGACGTCACCGCAGGTGATGGTCGTGTCTGACGGCTGCGCGATGGCCGGCGAGGCCACCACGCACAGACCCACGCTCGCCGCCACGGCAGCTCCAGCGAGTACGAGACGATTCTTCATCCGTATTTCTTCCTCTCGGTTCCAAGCCGGGCGCCTCACTCGCCCTCTCCTCGGGTACGCGAAGGAGGACGATCCTGATCACGGGAGACCGGCAAGACGGAACCGTGGTATCGCTTGCACACGCCGGTTTCTCGCACCACGGTTCGGACTCTCCGCAATTGCATGCGAACGGCGGTCACCTCACCCCTGCCAGACGCCCGCTCTGATCACCGGTAGCTGACACTGTGCCCCGAGGCCTTCTGGCCTCGGGGCACAGTGCTGTGACGGTCTTCCCGGTACGGGACGGCCTCTAGACGGACGAGGCGGAGCTCATGTCCCGGTCCGCCTTCACCGCGCCCCGGGGGCGTACGGCCCACGAGGCGGCGTAGAGGACCGCGGCGAAGGCCGCGCTCACGGCGACGAGCAGCAGCCAGAACTGCCGCTCCGGGGCGCCGTCGTCCGTGGACAGCCAGGCGGCCAGCGCGTTGGCGCAGCCTCCGCCCAGGGCCATGGCGGTGCCGATGAAGCCGAAGGCCATGCCGCGCCGGTGGGCGGGAACCGTGTTGGCCATCTCGCTGTCGATCCGGGGATCGATCAGCACTTCCGCGGCGGAGAACAGCAGCACGGAGACCACCAGGCCGCCCACGGATCCCAGCGAGGCGGCGGCGAAGCTGGTCGTCATGATCAGCAGGGCGCCGCAGATGACCAGCGCGGAGCTGGTGATCTTGCTGGTGTACTGGTTCAGCGGGACCTGGAGCAGCACCACGGCGATCGCGTTGACGGTGAACAGGACACCGACGAGCGACGAGCTCTGCACACTGCCGGTGAAGACGGGCAGCGCGTATTCGAGCTGGATGTAGCAGAACCCGAAGGCGAAGGCGCACCCGAGCACCCAGGCGAGCTTCCGGCGGTCCACGGCGGCGGCCGCGCCGTCGGCGTCGGCAGCGGCCTTCGAGTCCGCGTCGGTCGGCTCCTCGGCGTCCGCGAGGGACCGCAGCCGCAGGAAGACGACCGCGAGCGCCATGTAGATGGCGCTGGTGACGACGAAGCCGATCCGGGGGTCGGCGACCAGCAGCAGGAGGCTGCCGGCCAGCGGACCGACGGCGCAGCCCACGTTGTTCGCGGTACTGCGGAGGGCGAAGACCGTCCTGAGCTGGTCCCCCGTTCCCAGCAGCCGCACCAGCGCCGCCTTCGACGCCGGTACGTAGATCGCACCGCCCAGACCCAGGAGCGCGCACGCGGTCACGACCTGGACCGGTCCGGAGGCGGACAGGAGCAGCAGGTACGACACCGCTCGGACCAGGAGCCCGCCGGACATGGCGCGGACGGGGCCCACGCGGTCGGCGATCCAGCCGCCCAGCATGGAAAGGCCCTGCTGGGACCAGAACTTGACCGTGATGGCCATGGCGACCACGACGGGGCTGAGGTGCTGCTCCCGCGTCAGATAGACGGCGAGGAACGGGATCACGATGTTGCTGCCGAACGCGACGGCGAAGTTGCCGATCAGCAGCAGAAGGACGCCGGGCGTACGTCGGGCGAGGCGCAGCGTCTCGATCACGATGCGGGGTCCGGTTCGCCGCGGCCCTGGATGACGGTGTTCTGCTCGAACCACGCCAGGGCGTCGGACAGGGCGGTCTCGACCTCCGCGCGCGAGCCGCCGGTGGCGAGCACGGAGCCGATCTTCTCCACGCTCAGCTTGGCCAGTTCGAGCTCGGCGCCCGGCTCGGCGTACGTGCGGTACTCGGTGATCCCGGGCACCGGGCACTCCCCGGGGATCTCCACGAGGGTGCCGGGGCGCGGCGGGAACAGCGAGAGGCCGGCGATCCGCAGCGGTGCGGCCGGGACGTCGAGCGGCTCGTGTCCGCTGAGGTTGCGGACGTACACCTCGGGCAGGAAGACGCCGAAGCCCAGCTTGAGCACGTCCTCGATCATCCCGCCGCCCATGCGGCTGGCGACCTCGTTGAACACCATGCGTCCGTCCTCGGTGAGGAAGACCTCGGCGTGGAACATGGACGTGTCCGGCGTCGGCAGCGCGGTCAGGGCCTGGCGCGTGAGTTCCTGCGCGGGGGCGAGCAGGGGGTCGTCCGGGTCCATCAGGCAGCTGTGCAGTGCGTTGCCCTGCTTGATGTCCAGGCAGGTGCTGTCGCCCTGGGTCGAGGCCCAGATGAGCTTGATCTCCCCGTCGAGGACGATGCCGTCGACGTGCAGCAGTTCGTGCTCGATGTACTGCTCGGCGATGAGCTGGGCGCCGTCGTCGGTGCCGAGGTCGCGGTGGGCGGCGAGCAGGGAGTCGATGTCCTGCTCGTCCCGCAGGACGTGCACGTCCATGGAACCGCCGCCTCGCCGCGGCTTGACGACGACCGGGTACCCGTTCTCCTCGACGAAGCCGAGCAGGTCGGCGAAGTTCGACACGGGCGCGTAGCGCGCGAGCGGGACGCCGGCCTCGGAGAGTATTCGCTTCATGTCGAGCTTGTCGCGGAAGGCGGTCGCGCTGGCGACGTCCTGCCCCGGCACGGCGAAGATCTCCCGCAGACGCGCGGCGCGCAGGATGTCGAACTCCGACAGCGCGAGAACGCGGTCGAAACCCCACTTCCGGTGCATCGCGAGGGCCTGGCTCTCCACCAGGGGGTTGAAGTGGAAGTCGTCGAAGAACTCCACGTGGTCGTACCCGGCGAGCTGGGCGGTGCGCTCCTGCGGGTCGGTCGAGACTGCCGCCGTGTCGGTCAGCAGGACCGCCTCGTCGTCGGCGCCGATCCAGTCGGGGAAGCGAAGTCCCGAGGCGAGCGGGGTCCGGTTGAGGACCAGGTACCTCATCGGACCTCCCCGGCCAGGAACGCGCAGCACGGTGCCCCGGCGATGTCCCATCCCCGGGTCGGCTGCTGCGGTCGGCTGTGATTCCTCGTGTGCGGGAGCAGAATTCTCACAGGTTCGTTTCTCTCAAGTGGGGTAGGGCTGGTGCGAGGGGTGTCCTGCGTTCGGTCTTTCACGCGTTCGCATCGCCTACCGGCAGGAAGGTGAGCGCCCATCGAAGCGCGACGCGTCGCGGCGTACCCGCGTCCGCGTCGGGCCGAGACCGGCCCGGTGGAACGCGGACCGCCCACGGCCCCTGCACAGGGCGGCACCACGGTCGACGACGTTGTCGGTAACAGCCTCGCCATTTAACCCGATCGGCCGGTGGCACGCGCGGGTGACCCGCTACAGCAGCGTGCGGATGTGGCCGACCACCCGGCCGCCGCCCCAGATCTCCGGACGGACCAGCTTCTCCACTGCCTCCTTGGCGGATTCAGGCACCGTCAGGTGGCCGCGCGTGATGAACGCGTCCAGGGCCACCGGCATGGACGCGCGGTTCATGCCGTCGTCGACCTTCACCGCCACGGCCCCGGCTCCCGGCGCGGCCAGCAGGTGCAGGCCCTCGGCCCCGAACTTGGCCAGCAGGCCGGGGACGGCCTGCATCGCCCGCACGTCCGTCTGGTCGGTGCCTTCGACGAGGTGGGGGTGGGCGCGCATGGCGTCGGCCACCGCACGCTCCTCGGTGCCCTCGAGGGCCTCCACGAGGCGGGACATCGCGCGCGCCAGGCCGGTCAGGCCCACCGCGAAGATCGGCACGCCGCAACCGTCGACGCCGGTTGCCGCGACCGTCTCGCCGGTCAGCTCCTCGATCACCGACGCGGCCAGCTTCTGCAGCGGGTGGTCGAGCTCCAAGTAGGTAGCGGTGTCCCAGCCGTTGGCGACGCAGGTCGCGAGCATCGCCGCGTGCTTGCCCGAGCAGGTCATGTACACGCGCCGGGCCTCGCCGCCGGCCGCGACGATCGCACGGGCGGCGGCCGGGTCCATGGGGAAGTCCGGCGGGCACCGCAGGGCGTCGCCGTCCAGGCCCGCGTCGGACAGGACCTTCTCGACCCGCTCCACGTGCGCCGGCTCGCCCCGGTGGCTGGCCGCCGCGACGGCCAGCTCGGCGTCGCCGGCGGGCTTCCAGCCGGCGCGCAGCATCGCGACGGCGAGCACCGGCTTGATGGCCGAGCGGGGGAAGACCGGGGAGACCGCGTCGCCGACCCGGGCGATCAGGGTGCCCGCGGAGTCGGTCACCGCGACGGAGCCGCGGTGGAAGCTCTCCGTGAAGCCGGAGCGGACGATCTCGGCTATGGGGTCACCGCCACGGTAGACGGCGTCGGCAGGGGCGGAACTCATGGCGGGGACTCCTTGCGAAGGTGTGATGACGGTGCCGGAAGGCAGCTGGTTGTATGTCAGGTTCCGCTCGTCGACGGTCAGGCTCAGCCCCGGACCGAACCGCAAGAGGACCCCGTGCGCGTGGCGTTCCAGTGAGACGTCGAGGGAGGCGACGCAGGCTCCGGCGTGCGCGCAGCCGCCACCGGACCGGTTGACGTGCACGCCCTGGAGCCCGGCGTTGCCGGCGCCGATGACGTCGGCTTCGTACTCGTCACCGATGTGCACGACGGCTTCCGCTCCGCCGAGCGCCGCGAGCCCGCCGGAGAAAGCCTCCATCGCGGGCTTGCGGTGCACGCCGTCCCCGCAGTACGTGATGTGCGAGAAGTACTTCGCCAGATCGAGGTGCCGGACGATGTCCTCGCGCAGCGCCGCGAACGAGTTGGAGACGGCCACGCACCTGATGCCGAGCGCTGCCACGGTGTCGAGGAACCGCACGGCGTCGGGAAACAGGCGCACGGACGCGAGCACGGCGCCGCGGCGCCTCGCGACGAGTTCGTCCAGCTCGGATGCGGACAGGCTCCGGCCGTGGCACGCGTCGTGGAACCGGCGGATCCTTTCGCGTTCGTACTCCTCCACCGGGAGGAGGCCTCGGTCCAGGTCACGATCCGCCTGCGCGGAGACCTCGTACCACCGCGGCAGATCCGACCTGCGCCCACCGATCGCTTCGAGCGCCCGCGGCGAACTCACGGAGTAGTCGATGAGGGTCTCGTCCAGATCGAGGGACAGAGCGTCACATCGCATGCGTCACCGCACCCACCACGGCAAACGAACCTTTCACCCGACGGACAGCGGTGCACGGGCAATTCACGTCACCGCGAACTGCCCGTGCTCCTGCGCCGATCGATGGGGAGCAGAACGGCACTTACCGGACCTGGAAGCGAAGCGTCTCGTTGACCTGCCGCTGCTTCTCGATGATATCGGCGCGGGAGGCCGCGGTGAAGATCACGTGACCGTGGGCCTGCCAGACCCGCGGCGGGACGTCGATCAGGTCGCCGATCCGGCTGTAGATCATGACCTCGGAGACGGTCTCGTCGGCCTCAAGGGCGTCGATGCCGTCGACGGCCGCGAGCTCACCGGGCTTCTCGCCGAAGTGCAGCGAGAAGCCGACGTGGCGGGCGTTCGCGTCGTTCACGAAGACGTCGACCTTCTCGCCGAGCGACACCTTGGTGAGGACCTCGACCATGTCGATGCCGGTCGACAGCAGCACGCTCTGGTAGACCGGGCCGCCGCCCAGCCGCGCGCCGGTCTCCAGGATGTAGGGCTCGCCGTCCGGCGAGACCCGGAACTCGGTGTGGGTGGCGCCCTGGGTGATGCCGAGGCCCTGGTGCGCCAGCGCCGTGAACTTCTTGACCTTCTCCAGCGTCTCGCCCGTCAGCACGGTCGGGGTCGCGTAGAAGGTCTCCTCGAAGAAGGGGCCGTCCATCGGGGTCGGCTTGTCGTGCACGGCGACGACCGTCGTCTCGCCGTCCTGCACGTAGCTCTCGACGCTGATCTCGTTGCCGACGAGGAACTCCTCAAGGAGGATCCCCTCCGAGTAACGGGACTTGAGGAAGAACAGCGGGTCGTAGTCGAAGCCGGCCCACGCGCCCTTCTGGATCTCCTCGAAGTGCTCGGCGAGCTCCTCCGGGGTGTCGACCCGGCGGACGAACATGCTGCCGCCGCCGATGATCGGCTTCATGACGAGCGGGTACTTGATCGTCTCCGCGGCCTTCTGCGCCTCCTCGACCGAGGACGCGACCGCGAAACGCGGCTGCGAGACGCCCACCGTCTCGAACGCGTTGCGCATGCTCAGCTTGTCGCGGCTCTTCTCGGCCGTTTCGGGGGAGATGTACGGAAGGCCGAGGGCGGCGGCGACGGCGGCGGCGGCCGGCACGCTGTGCTCGACGAACGCGATCACACCGGCGATGGGCTCGGACTCCTCCTTCGCGATCTCCACGCACCGGGCGACGGTGGCCTCGAGGTCACCGGTGGGCGCGGCGTAGACCGCGTCGACGTACTCGTGCTCCCAGCTGGGCTCCTCCACGACGACGATCGCCCGGTGCCCCAGCGCGTGGGCGGTCTCCGCGGCCTTGGCAAGGTGCTTGCGGCGGCTCGCGTTGCGGGTGTGCAGGATCATCAGGGTCATTTCAGTGCACCTTTCGAATTGCAATTGCCATGTCCGGCGAGACTTCGTCGACCGACGTGTCGAGCACGAGGACGGCCGGGCCTTGCCGGGAGAAGAAGGACGCGATCTCCGACGCGTCGCGGTCCGGGTCGTCGCAGGCCAGCACCGGCAGGCCGATCGCCGCGCAGATGGTGGGCCAGTCGATCCGGTGGAAGTCACGGCTGACGGCGGCGGCTCCGTGACGGTGGATGGCGTGCTGGTCGATCAGATTGAGCCGGCCGTTGTCGAGGACGGTGATCTTCACGTTGAGACCGAGGCGGGCGATGGTCTCCAACTCGCCGATGGACATGGTGAGTCCGCCGTCCCCCACCAGGGTCCACACCGTCGCGTCGGGGCGTGCGACGGCCGCGCCGATGGACGCGGGAATCGCGTAGCCGAGGCTTCCGGTCCCGCGCGGGGTGATGAGTCGCTGCGGAGGTGCGAGGCGCAGCAGCGCGCCGAACCAGCCGCTCGCGACGCTGGCCTCACCGACGCAGACGTCCCGGTCGGACATCTCCGCGTTGACCGTCGCCACGAGGGACGCGGTGCCGGACTTCGACCAGTCGCCGGCGGTGGCCGACGGACGGGGGCCGCTGTAGGACCACTCCCCCAGCTCGTCGGAGAGCAGCTTGAGGCCACTGCCGATGTCCTCGCGCAGCAGGCACCCGCTGACCGGGTCGGCGTCGTCGATCTCCGGATCGTTGTCGATCCGGACGAGGAACTGGTCGGGCGACGGCCACGCGTACTGGTTGGTCGACTTGTCGCCCAACTTGGAGCCCGCGTAGAGCACGACCTCGCAGCCGCTGATGTACTCGTTCGCGGGCGTGTCGCCCTTCGACCCGACCACCCGGGGAAGGTCGGCGGCGACCTCGGAGAGGACACCCTTGCCGTTGAGCGTGGTGAACACCGGGATGCCGAACCGGTCGACGAACTCCCGGAGAGCCTCGGCGGCGCCCGCCGCGTGGCAGCCGCCGCCGGCGATCAGGGCGACCCTCGAACCTCGCCTGACCGCCTCGGCGGCCCTCGCGACCGACTGTTCCCCGCCGGCCGCGGCAGCCGTGTCCGCGGGTGCCGACGCGCCGGCCGCGGCGGACGGCTCGTCCAGCAGCGCCAGGTCCGCCTCGGCCTCCAGGACGTCGGGGGCGATCTCGACGACGACCGGGCCGCGGCGGGGCTGCTCCGCGAGGGCGAGCGCGGCGTCGATGACGCCCAGCGCGCCCTTCTGCTCACGGACCACGTAGACGTGCTTCGCGACACTGTCGAAGAGCCGCGCGTGCTCGACCTGTCCCGTCGCCCACGGTCGCGGGGTGCTCTTGCTCGGCCCCGAGGTGATCAGTACCAGCGGCGTGCCGCTGTTGTACGCCTCCAGGAGGGCCGGGGTGGCGTAGGGAGAACCGATTCCGCCGGGAGCGTCGCAGACCGCGACGCTCCCGCTGACCCGGGCGTACGCCTCGGCCGCGTAGGCCGCTCCCCGGGGACACCTGCCCACGACGTGGGTGAGCGAGTCGCTCCGCTGGAAGGCCGCGTACAGGGAGAGCGAGGTCTCCCCGGGGTATCCGAAGACCTGGGAGACGCCCCGCTCCGACAGCCTCCGGGCTATCTCGTCCGCGACAGTGGTCATGAGGCGACGGCCAGGATGTTCGTCGGCGTGGGCAGCATGGGACGCTCCGCGCCGGTGAGGATGATGAGCAGGTCGCTGTCCTCCTTGAGCGCGCCTTCCTGCGCCATGCGCATCGCGCCCGCGAGGCACGCGGCCGCCGCGTAGCAGGCGTCGAAGCCGAGCGACTTCAGCAGACCCTTGGCCATGTGCATGTCGTGCGTCCGCGCGGCCACCAGGGCGCCACCCGTGTTGAGGCACATCGAGCGCATGTAGGGGTAGGTGTTCGTCGGGTCGCCCCGCTGGATGGCGTGGGCCAGTCCGTCGGGGTTCTCGACGATGTCCTCCTCCGCGATCTCGGCGCGGCCCGCGTTCCACGCGCTGACCATGGGGGCGCAGCTGTCCTCCTGCACGCCGACGAACGCCGGGAGGTTCTCCAGGAGGCCGAGGCGGTTCATCTCCACGGCGCCCTTGTATCCGCCGAGCAGACCCATGCCGCTGCTGATGGCCTGGAAGACGTGCGTCGGAGCCGACGGCATCTGCTGGTAGGCCTCGATGTAGGACGTCTTGAGGCCCTCGCGGCGGGCGTAGTTGAAGAAGCCGCCCTCCCAGAAGTAGCCGTTGTCCTCGGCGAACTTCTGGGCGATCGCGCCCGCGCCGACGAAGGTGCCGGCGACGGCGTGCGTGGCGATCTGGGGGTGGTCCGCGTAGTTCAGACGGTACGCGAACTGCTCGCCCACGAAGATGTGGAGCTTGAAGCCCTGGACGAGGCTCATCGAGTTCGCGTAGGCCATGGAGCTGTTGCCCGTGGAGGCCATGACGAACTCGCGGACGCCGAGGCCCTTGAACCGGCTCAAGGTGGCCGACGCGATGCGGTCCTTGGTCGATCGCGTGGGGTTGCGCGACTCGTCCTTGATGTACACCGAGCGGACGCCCAGCAGGCGGGCGAGCGCGGGCACGTCGGTGCAGGGGGTGTTGCCCTCACCCAGCCAGGTGAGGTGCTCCTCGTCGGCCACCGGCAGGACGTCCTTGTAGCGCCGCAGCGGGTTGGGGTTCGAGTCGAACGGTCCGATCTCCACCCGGTCGAGCGGGTACAGGACCTCGATCGCGCCCTTGCAGGAGGGGCATCGGTGCGTCCTGTCGTCCGTCTCCATCTCGCAGTCGAGACAGAGGAACACGGGACGGTCGGCCGGCGTGTGGTTCGCGTAAAGCTTCTGGTAGTCAAACATCAGGATCCCCCGGAATCCTTGTCTTCTCGCGGACGCGTGGTGACGGCCATTCCGGCCTTCGCTCCGAGCGCGTGGCCGTTTCGGAGTTCCGTGCCCTCGACAAGAATGTTGTAGTGGTTCGGCATGTGGGTTTCGTCGAAGCCGCTGATGGTTCCGAGCGTGCGCCCCTCGCTGACCAGGGCGTCGCCGACCGCGAGTACGCCCGACGTCTCGAACGTGGCGAAACCGTAGTACTCGACGTGGTCGACGGGGTAGCGGGGGCTGGGGCCCACGTTGATGAACTCGTGCACCTCACCCGCACGAATGCACCGCGTCTGCCATTTCGACGGCTCGATGGCACGGTCGTGCCGTGTGTGGTCCATGACCGCGGCCCAACGCAGCCGGAACGGTTCTCTACTGGTAAACATTATTCCCTGCTTCTCGGAAAGTTCTGTCGGGAAAATTCCGTGAGTGAGCGCCGTCAGCGCGGATCCACCGCACGCGGCAAGTCCCAGGCCGAGGAACCCCGGTGGAAGCGCGCACCGAAACGGCTCGACCCCCGCACCCGCCGGTACAGCGAGATCGGAACGAAAACCGCGACGAACACCGCGGATGCTGCAAAACGCATGGAGACCATTCCTTGTCAGTCGAGCGGGATCTCGTCGCGCCAGTCGACGGATTCGGCGAACGGAGGCTGGTCGTCCTTGTGCAGCACGTGGCTGCCGAGGACGAGCACGTCCATCCCGGTGCGCATGAAGCAGCGGTAGGCGTCCTCGGGGGTGTGCACGATGGGTTCACCGCGCACGTTGAACGACGTGTTCACCAGGACCGGGCAGCCGGTCGCCGCCTTGAAGGCGCTCAGGAGCCGGGCGTACGGGGCGTTGTCGCGCTCGGTGACGGTCTGCACCCGCGCCGAGAGGTCCACGTGCGTGATGGCCGGCAGCTCCGAACGGGCTTCGTTGATGCTGCCCAGGCCGCGGCTCGGCCCGCCGGGCTTCAGCGCGGCCTCGGTCTTGATCCGGTCCGCGACCTCGGCGACCACCAGCATGTACGGGCTGTCGCCGACCAGACCGAAGTAGTCCTTGGCGTCCTCGGCCAGCACGGCCGGCGCGAACGGCCGGAACGACTCGCGGAACTTGATCTTGAGGTTCATGCGCTTCTGCATGGACTGGTCGCGCGGGTCGCCGATGATCGACCGTGCGCCCAGGGCGCGGGGGCCGAACTCCATGCGTCCCTGGAACCAGCCCACCACGGCGCCGTCGGCCAGGTGGCCGGCCACCTCGTCGTAGAGCTTCTCCTGCGAGAGTGTGGTGTAGGCGTAGGAGTTCTCGTCGAGGAACTTCTCGATCTCGCTGTCGGAGAAGCCCGGCCCGAGCAGCGCGCCCGACATGCCGTCACCGCCGTCGGCCAGGTGCGGCCGGCCGTGCGCCGGGACCGAGTGGTCGAGTGCGGCGCCCAGCGCGCAGCCCGCGTCACCGGCCGCCGGCTGGATCCACAGCTCGTCGACGATGCCGGAACGGCTGAGCACACCGTTGGCGACACAGTTCAGGGCGACGCCGCCGGCCATGACGAGCGAGCGCTCGCCGGTCTGCTCGACCGCGGCCCGCGCCAGGCCCAGCACGATCTCCTCGGTGACCACCTGTACCGAGGCCGCCAGATCGCAGTGCCGCTGCTCGAGTTCGCTCTCCGCGTCCCGGATCGGCGCGCCGAACAGCTCCTCGAAGGCGCGCCCCACCATGCGGCTGCCCTGGTGGAACTCGAAGTACTTCATGTTCAGCGTGAACGAGCCGTCGGGCCGGATGTTCACCAGTTCCCGGCGAATGATGTCCGCGTACCGCGGCTCCCCGTAGGGCGCCAGGCCCATCAGCTTGTACTCGCCGGAGTCGACCTTGAAGCCGCAGTAGTAGGTGAACGCCGAGTACAGCATTCCCACCGAATGCGGAAAGGAGACCGAGTTGACCAGTTCCAGGGAGTTGCCCCGCCCGTGCCAGATCGTGGTGGTCTGCCATTCGCCCACACCGTCGATCGTGAGCACGGCCGCGTTCTCGAACGGCGAGGGGAAGAACGCCGACGCGGCATGCGAGCGGTGATGCTGCGAGGCGACCGCCCGCGGCGCCGTGCCACGCCCCATCGCCACGAGTTCGGCGTCCACGCGCTTCAGGACGTCGCGCTTCCAGCGCAGCCATTCCGGCAGTACGGCCGAGAACGGCTGCAGCCCGCGCGGGCCGGCGCTGGCGAACGAGGACAGCACACGCCCGTACTTCAGACGCGGGTCCTCGTAGTAGACGACGGCGTCGAGCTCTTCCAGGGAGATGCCGGCGTGATCCAGGCAGTACGCGACAGCGTCCGTCGGAAACGCGGAATCGTGCCGGACCCTGCTGAAACGCTCCTGCTGCGCGGCGGCCACTACGACGCCGTCGCGGACCAACGCGGCCGCGCTGTCGTGATAGTAAGCCGAAATTCCCAGCGTATACATGGACATCAGGACACCCCCACCGGTGCGTGGTGGAACAGCGACCCGCCTTGCGATCGAGGTTTCCACGGAGTTTTAAGGAATCGGTCGCCGATCCGGTCGGCGATGGTGGATGACGGCAGCGGGGCCAGCGACTCGTAGCCGATGCGCACCCGCTCCCATTCGGCGGCGAACTCCGCCGGGGTCGACAGCTTCGACACCGTGCGCATGTGGGTGTCGATGGCGTCGGCGGCCCAGGCCGAGTGGCCGGTGGACACGTTGTCGATCGTGTTGTGCAGATCGACGAAGTGCGTGGAGAAGCCGTAGTGCTTCAGGAAGCGCCGCGCGGTGCGGTAGCTGCCGCCGACGCCGGAGAGTTCCATCGCCAGGTTCATGCCGAGGATCTCCGGCATGAAGGTGTGCGGCAGCTTGCCCAGGCACAGCCAGTAGACCGGCCGCTCCAGCGACTCCTCACGGAACCGGGTGTCGTAGGCGAACTCCCGGCTGCCGGTCGGCGCGAGCTCGATGCCCATCTCGCGCAGCACATCACGGTAGATCTTGGGATGGTTGAGCTCGATGTCGCCGTTGCCCAGCTCATCCCAGTACGTCTCGAACAGCGGGAAGCCGAACCGGCTGGTGGCGAGCCCCCCGTCGGTGAACCCCTGCAACCACGAACCGTCGATCAGCGTCAGCGGCGCCAGCTGCAGGGTCTCGTCGACGACCTGCTCACGGCTGGGCATGTCGCCGGACCTGCCGGTCTCGAACTCGACGCCGTGCTTGTCGTGCATGTCCAGCAGCCAGGGCCGCAGCCCGGCGGGCGTCCACTGCTCGGGCAGCGACCGGTCCGTGCGGCCCAGCGACCGCTTCGCCCTGACCAGCCAGCGATTCACGTACCGGATGGCGAAGTCACGGGTGGCCGGGGCCAGCACGCGCCCCTGAAGCACGAAGTAGGCCTCGCGGATGTCGGCCGGCACCACGCCGTCCTCGACCGTCTTGTCGAGGACATCGGGTGCCGGCGCGCTCGGGACCCGTGCGGCCGGCGGCAGCGCGGGCTGCGGCTCGGAGTCGGCCAGGGAGTCGATCCACTTCGAGATCACCTCGACGTCATCGGCCGAGAAGACCCGGAACATCGGACCCTTCGGCCCGATCAGGCCGTTGACCAGCGAGCTGCGCTCGGCGTTGCCCGGCTTGACCATGCGGGTCGCGGCCAGCTCCTTCAGCAGCGGACCTGGGTCGGACTTCGCACGCTCCAGCAGCTCGGAAAGCGTGTCTCCGCCGCCCATCCGGAAGTTCTGGTGATAGACGGCCCCTTCCCGGGCACGCTCCCGGATGAGCTGTTCCATCGCGCGCTGAGGATGCAGCGCGGCGCGGGCCTCGTCGAGCAGCAGCTCGTTCCACGACCGCAGGGCGTCGAGCGTCCAGGCGGCACCGAGCTCGACCTGGCGGCGCGCGGCCTCACCGGTCGCGCAGAACTTCTCGGCCACGCCACGCGAGACGTCCAGTGGCGCCGAGATGTCGGTGGCCCCGGTGGACCGCGCCAGATCCAGGCGCGCCCACTCGGCCGGCGCGCCCTCGCTCGCGCGGAGCGCCTCCCAGCAGGGGAGCATGCCGACGGAGCGCATCACCAGGTCGATGCCGGCGATCAGCGGCGCGAACTCGTCGCTGCGCCGGCTGATCGCGAACAAGGTCGCGGGCAGCGCGAACATGTGATCCCGGATCGGCCGCTCGGCAGCCAGTTCGTCGGCGTCCACGGCCAGTTCGGGACGGCCGTACTGCGTCGCGAGGACCTTGAACGCGTCGTAGCGCGACGATCGCGGGCCGCCGACGCCGATGTCGTCGGCGAACAGGGCCAGGATTCTGAGGTGGACCTCGTCCTCGAAGACGCCGGGTGCGCTCATGCCCTGCAGCCAGGCCCCGAGGGTCGAGGCGAGCGGCCCGGACTGGCGAAGAAGCGCGTGCGCCAGGGTTTCCGACGCCTCGGTCCGGTCGACGGAGTTTGTCAACTCTCGATAGGCGCTGCCCTGTTCGTCCGACCACGAGGAGACCTCGTCGAGGGTGACGGACAGGTTCGGAGGATCGGTCTCAGGATCAACAGACGCGACCTCGGCCATGAGTGTCTGGATCGCGGTGGTGCCCAGAAATATCTCTGGGTCGACACACCGGCGGTACGTCTCACGCCACATTTGATGCTCTCTTGCTGTGCTCGGCCGAACCTAGAACATCGGATAAATGGACGCGTCCGGCTTCTTGGACCGCTTCTTCCGGCGGAATATCCGGTCGATCAGAGATGTGATGAACGACATGCGGGGCTCCAGGTTAGATGTTTTCCAGAATCTTGCCGGCAACAAAATCATGACCGTGGTCGGTCAGATGGATCCGGTCAATGAACAGCCACTGATCCGGCTTGGCGGAATCGGCCATGATGGGACTGAAGTTGACGAAGTCGATGCCCATCTCCTTCGCGCCCTGCTCCAGCATCGCCGCGTATTCGATATTCACCTCGCGGCTCAGAATATCGCCGTACATCGCAGCAAAACCGCCGTGCTGCTCAAGCTCGTCGAAGATGAGCTCCTCTTCCCTGCTGCCCTTGTCGCGCACCCAGCCCGACAGCGGCTGAAGAATGTAGGTGATCTTCGCGTCCCAGGTGGAGGCCAGGGCCTTCCACCCGCTCAGGTGGCGCAGCGTGAGGTCGGCGGCGTAGGCGATCTGCTCGTCGATGCTCGGCGCGGCCGGTGCAGGCGCTTCCTTTTCCCTGCGCAGCAGGTTGCGCATCGAGGACTTCGCCTTCGCCCTGTCGTGCTGCGCGAATATGTCCTGGTACATGCCGTACTGGAAGAAGGTGCCGTGATCTTCTTCTCGCATCTGCGGCATGCGCGCCAGGCTCAGGTTGTTGAACCCGGAGAACAGCACGATCTCGTCCACCTTCGGCAACAGGTGACGGTAGAGCGTGAGCAGGAGCAGCTCCTGCGTCGAGTTGAAGCTGCGACCGCCGAAGTTGAGCCAGGTCCCGCCCCGGTCGTCGTGCGCGTTCAGCCGCGAGGGAAGCGTCCAGGCGTCGGAGCTGGCACCGATACCGAAGACCGTGGAACTGCCGGCCAGAAGCCGTACCGACTCGGCGTCACCCTGGTCGGCCACCGAATAGCTGCGGTCGCCGTCCGTGGCATACCGAAAACCGATCGAGTCGGTGTTCACCACGTCCGAACGATGCGATTGCGCATGGAAGAAGAGAAGATGCGGGAGCCAACGGATCTCGCCCTTGCTTGTGAACTTCTCCTCATAGCCCGCAAGGTACGGCGCCAGTTCGTTCCTGATTTTCACAGATAGCTCCTCGGGCAGTACACCCGGACCCTCGTCGAGAACATTATTCGATCTCGATCTTGATGGACTTCACAAGCTCGTCGAACGTCTCGACGAGTCCGTCATCACTGTCGGCAGTAAAGATCACATGGCCATGCGACTGCCAGACGCGCGGCGGAACATCGACAGCGTCCCCCACCTTCCGGTAGAGAGAGAGCTCATGCACGTGGGGCTTGAGACCGGCCTCTTCCACCCCGCTGATCCCGCTGATCCGCCCGGCCTTTTCCGCGAAGAACAGGTAGAAACCGGCCGGAGTGGGTTCGGGCTTGGGACGGAGATCGGGTTTCCGGCCGGAAGCCACGTCCAGCACCGCTGCGACCATGTCGACTCCGGTGCTCAGCAGAACCGACTGGTAGATCGGTCCGCCGCCGAGGCGCGCCGCCGTCTCCAAGATCTTCGGTGTGCCGTCACTCTGGATCCGGAATTCCGTGTGAACGGCGCCCGACTCGATGCCGACAGCCCGGTGCGAGGCGGCAGTGAGCTCGACGATGCGGTCCCGCACCTCCACCGGCAGCCGGCTGGGGGTCGCGTAGTGGACATCGACGAAGTAGGGGCCCTCCATGGGGAGGGGCTTGTCGTGGATGGCCACCACATGGGCCTGACCGTCCACGACGATCGACTCGACGCTGACCTCCGCGCCTGGCAGGTACTCCTCCAGCAGGATCGCCGAGTCGTACTTCTCCACCATCCACGCGTAGAGCGGGTTGTGCGCGATCCCGGACCAGGCGCCACGCTGGATCACCGCGAAATGCTCGGTGAGTTCACTGACGTCGTCCACCCGACGGAAATATCCGCTGTCGTTGTCGATGAGCGGCTTCAGCACCAGCGGAAAGCCGATGCGCGCGGCCTGCGTCACCGCCTCATCGACCGTCCGAGCCAGACCGTAGGCCGGCTGCGGAACGTTCTCCGAGCCGAACGCCTCTCGCATCGCATACTTGTCGCGCACAGTGCGCGCCACGTGCTCGCTTACGAACGGCAATCCCAGGTCAGAAGCCACCGCAGCCGCAGCCGGCACGCTGTGCCCGACGAACGCCGCGACGGCTCGAATGGGTTCCGGCTCAGAGGCCGCCAGTTCACGCACCGCGGCGACCGTGGCCTCGACATCCGAAGTGTCCACCGACACAACGACATCAGCAAACTGTTTTTCCCAGGTTGGATCCTTCACGACAAGCAGAAGTCGATCCCCGTTTTTCTTCGCATACTCTGCGGCTCTCGCCAGGTGACCGCGACGGCTGGCGTTGGACTTGTGGAGTACGAGAATGCTCATTTTCTACATTCTTTACCGTGCACGACGAGGAAGAGCGGACGCTCACCCGTGATGCGGACCAAGCAGTTTCGATCGATTCAGACGGCATGAATCAAGGCACAGCGGAGCAGCCGCCTCTTCGCGGGTCTTCGAAGTGAGCGGTGGTCGCGTACAGGCACACCCGTGCGACGGTCACCGCATGCGTGGCCCCTGCGTTCAGCTGATGCCGTTGAAGAACTTCACTCCGCCGTACACCGACGCGGATCCCAGCTCTTCTTCGATCCGGATCAATTGGTTGTACTTGGCCGTCCGGTCGGACCGCGACAGGGAGCCCGTCTTGATCTGACCGCAGTTGATCGCGACCGCCAGATCGGCGATGGTCGTGTCCTCGGTCTCACCCGAGCGGTGCGACATCACCACGGAGTAGCCGGCACGGAAGGCCGTGTTCGCGGTGTCCAGCATTTCGGTCAGGGTGCCGATCTGATTCACCTTGACGAGGATCGAGTTCGCGATGCCTCGGTCAATCCCGTCCTGGAGCAGGCGGACATTGGTGCAGAAGACGTCGTCACCGACCAGCTGGCACGTGGATCCGATGGCGTCGGTGAGGTACTTCCAGCCCTCGAAGTCGTCCTGGGCCATACCGTCCTCGATCGACACGATCGGGAACCGGGATGCCAGGTCGGCCAGGTAATCAGCGTGCTCGGTCACCGACCGGACACGGTTCTCGCCCGCGTAGTGGTAGGCACCGTCGCGGTAGAACTCGGAGGAGGCAGGGTCCAGCAGCAGTGCTACGTCGCTGCCGGGCTGGAAGCCGCTCTTGTCGATGGCCTTGACAATGAACTCGAGCGCCTCGTCCGCGGTGGCCAGATTGGGCGCGAAACCGCCCTCATCGCCGACATTGGTGTTGTGTCCGGCGTCGCGGAGAAGGTCCCGCAGGGTGTGAAAGACTTCCGAGCCGATACGGACGGCCTCTGCCATTGAGTCCGCACCCACCGGTGCGATCATGAACTCCTGGAAATCAAGCGCATTGTCGGCGTGAGCGCCGCCGTTGATGATGTTGATCATCGGAGTCGGCAGGACATGCGAGAAAGTACCGCCCACATACCGGTACAAGGGCATCTCGTGCGACGAAGCCGCGGCCTTCGCAACCGCCAGCGACACACCCAGCGTCGCATTGGCGCCGAGCCGGCCCTTGTTCTCCGTCCCATCGAGTTCGATCATGCGTCGATCGATGATGGACTGTGATTCCGCCGGCAGCCCCTTCACCGCCTGCGCGATCTCGCCATTCACTGCGGCAACCGCGCGCCTGACGCCCTTGCCACGGAAGCGGTCCGGGTCGGAGTCGCGAAGTTCGACCGCTTCCCGAGTGCCTGTCGACGCGCCGGACGGTACCGCGGCCCTACCCATGGAGCCGTCGGCGAGGCGCACGTCCACCTCGACAGTCGGATTCCCGCGACTGTCGACGATTTCGCGTGCGAACACGTCGGTAATCTCAGACATTCCACTCCTACGCTGTGTCCCACATTTTCATGCTGGATGAGTCATCGCACGGCATTGCTGCCGCGGCGCGCTAGTGGGCACTCCACGCTGAGTTGCACCTGACTGTTGCGCACAGAACCTGCGAGAGATCCCGTCGACCATGCTGTCTGCGCTGCGGACGCAGGAAACGCCATCCCCTTTGTTCAGGATTTCGGCGAATCACGAACGGGATCCGGTCCGGACAGCTTCCGGTACCTCCACGCGCCCACAGTCGGTCCAGACAGTTGGATAGGAACAGAATGCGACCTTCCACATTGAAGGTTGCCCCCACCCCCCGTGCAACGGCACCAAGTTGCCGAGCTGGCGCAATCTAACCACACGCTCCGGGGAAGGGGCATTGCACGAAACGGATTCGTCCGGTTCATGCGCCTTGTTCGTGACGTAACGTCATGTCCCTTTCTGGGGCGGGTAAGAAGCGCAGGCACGGCGTCGGCAATCATGTGGTTGTCGACGCCCCTCATCGACGCAGCCGGTCTGCGCGGATCGCAAGGGCCGCCGAGGTCCTGCGGGTTGAGGTCGGGTGCCGACACTTGCCGACTGCCCGCCCGCGTCCGCGGACCGCATCACGCCCACTGCTCCCTCTCCGCGCTGGGAGGAGAGAGCTGAGTCAAGGAGTCAGGCGCGTACGGCTCGCCGCTGCGCTTCCTTGAGGACCGCCGCCACTGTCGCGAAGTCGTTGTCCACGTGGAGCACCGTGTGGCCGTGATGGACCGCTGTCGCACACACCAGGAGATCGATGGCTCCGGCGGCGCGGTGTTGCCCGCGCTGGGTGAGCTCGGCGGCGACGTGCCCTTCCCGGGGCCGCAACGCCCCCGGCGTACGGAAGAGGTGCCACAGGGCGGACGTGTCGAGGAGGTACGTGATCACTCGAAGGCGGCCCGCCGGGCGCGCTTGGCAGCGGCATGTGCCGCAGCCGCCGCCTCGGGCTCGCCCCGCTCCCCCGCGCGGCCAGCCTCTCGGCGGCCTCCAGCCGCTTGATGGGGCCACGTGGTCCCGCAGCGCCCCGTTGACAGAAATCCCAGGTCAATGGGGGTGCACCGTGGACGGCAGTAAGCCCGCGACCGCAGGTGAATCCTTCCTGCGGCCCCGGGCCAGGGTGGGGCGGGTGGGACTCGAACCCACGGCCGACGGATTATGAGTCCGCTGCTCTAACCGGCTGAGCTACCGCCCCTTTACGGCGTGGCGCGTACATGTGTGCGCGCCGTCTGCCGCAGCATAGCCGCTCATACGATCTCCTGCCTCGGATGCCTCGCATGATCGGCTTCGCCTGTTCAGAGAGACCGCGCTGAGGGCTGCCCGGTTCCGGTCCGGGGGCAAAAAAGAAGAGGACCCACCGGGGTCCTCTTCTTCCACGCTCCCCCGACTGGACTCGAACCAGTAACCCTCCGGTTAACAGCCGAATGCTCTGCCAATTGAGCTACAGGGGACTGCGCTCCCCCGACTGGACTCGAACCAGTAACCTGCCGGTTAACAGCCGGCTGCTCTGCCAATTGAGCTACAGGGGATTGCTGCGGTGCACCGAACAGCCCACCTCCGGCCTTTCCCGGGGGGCGAGCGCCCGCTGCGAGTCATAGATTAGCGCAAGCAGGGGGGTGCTCCGCCAATCGGTATCGGAAGCAGGCCGGGCACCACACGACGAAGGGTGACAGGCATGCGGTACAAGGTCGTCTTCGCGGTCGGACTGGCCCTCGGGTACGTGCTCGGGACCCGGGCGGGACGCGAGCGGTACGAGGAGCTGAAGAAGTCCGCGCGCGGGGTCGCGCAGAACCCGGCCGTGCGGAACGCCGCCGAGTCCGCGGGGCAGACCGGGCTCCACTACGCCGGGAAGGCCTTCGCGGTGGTGAGCGAGAAGGCCTGCGCGGCGGTGCCGGATTCGCTGGCCGAGCGGGTACGGGGGCTGCGGGACCGGGTCGGCGCGGGCGGCGCCGGCGCCGAGGACGACTGGGGTACCAGCAACACCTGAGGCGCCGGGGGGCGTCCGTCGGCCCGTGCGGCAGAATTCTCCGTATGGGGATAGTCGCCGGGCTGGACAGTTCTTCCGCCTTCACTCGCATCGTCGTCTGTGACACCGACACGGGTGCCGTGCTGCGGCAGGGGTACGCGCCCCATCCGCAGCCCGCGGGAGAACCGGAGGGCGGGAATCCGTACGAGACCGATCCGCAGGCCTGGCTGCTCTCCCTCGGGGAGGCCGCCAGCGGTGGGATCCTCGAAGGGGTGCAGGCCATCGGGGTCTCCGCGCAGCAGCACGGCATCCTGCCGCTGGACGCGCAGGGCGCTCTCGTACGTCCCGCCCTGGTCGGAAACGACAAGCGCGGGCAGGTGACCGCGGCCGATCTGATCGACGCGCTCGGCGGCCGCCACGCCTGGGCCGATGCCGTCGGGAGCGTCCCGCACTCCGCGCAGCCGCTCGCGAAGCTGGCCTGGCTGGCCCGCACGGAGCCGGAGGCGGCCCGGCGGGTGGCGGTGCTGATGTCCCCGCACGACTGGCTGGTCTGGCAGCTGCTGGGCCGGCCGGCCCGGCGGACCACCGACCGGGGCGGCGCCTCCGGCACCGGGTACTGGTCGCCGGCCACCGGCTCCTACCGGCCCGACCTGGTCGAGCTGGCGCTCGGGCACATGGCCCTGCTGCCCGAGGTGCTCGGCCCGGCCGACGCCGCCGGGACCACGCCGGAGGGGCTGCTGATATCCGCCGGCACCGGGGAGACCATGGCCGCCGCCCTCGGGCTGGGCCTCGGTCCCGGTGACGCGGTGGTCTCGCTGGGCGCCTCCGGTTCGGTGATGGCCGTGCACCACGAGGCCCTGACGGAGCCGGGCGGCCTGATCACCTCCCTCGCCGACGCCGGGGGCATGCATCTGCCGGTGGTGAACACCTCCAACGCCGTACGGGCCCTGCGCGGCACCGCCGAACTGCTGGGCACCGACCTGGAGGGGCTGTCGGAGCTCGCGCTGAAGTCGACGCCGGGCGCGCACGGCCTCGTACTCCTGCCGTACCTGGAGGGTGAGCGGACGCCGAACCTGCCGCACACCGCCGGGACCCTGGCCGGGCTGCGGCGGGACTCGATGAAGCGCGAGCACCTGGCGCGGGCCGCGTTCGAGGGCATGCTGTGCGGGCTGGCGGACGCCCTGGACGTGCTGCGCTCGCGCGGCGTCGAGATCCGCCGGGTGTTCCTGCTGGGCGCGGCGGCCGAGCTGCCCGCCGTACAGGCGGCGGCTCCCGGGCTGTTCGGGACCCAGATCGTCGTGCCGGCGCCGGCCGACTACGCGGCGCTGGGCGCGGCGCGGCAGGCCGCCTGGGCGCTGGGGGTGCGGCAGGGCACGCTGGCTCCGCACACCCCGCCGGTGTGGCCGGCCCCGGCGGCGCAGGTCTTCGAGCCGGGCGAGGAGTACCCGGCCTGGCAGGCGGTGCGCCAGCAGTACATCACCACGCGGGAGCAGATCCACCCCGGGGCGTTCTAGCTGGCTAGATACGCTCCGGGGGGCGTAGGACTCCCGGCGCGCGGGTACTCCTTTTGACCTGCCTTTGCGAAAATCGTTGGGGTTCCGGCGCCGCGTTGGCCAAGATGGAGCGAACCCCTCGATCTTGCCAACCGGAGCCTGCGCGTGCTCATACGACTTCTGCGGACCCATCTGGGTCCGTACCGGAAACCCATCGCTCTTCTGGTCCTTCTCCAGCTCCTGCAGACCAGCGCGACCCTCTACCTCCCGACGCTCAACGCGGACATCATCGACAACGGTGTCGTCAACGGCGACACGGGCTACATCCTGCGGTTCGGCGCGCTGATGCTCGGTGTCTCGCTCGTCCAGCTCGGATGCAACATAGGCGCCGTCTACTTCGGCGCCCACACGGCGGCGGCCGTCGGCCGGGACATCCGCGCCGGCGTCTTCGACCGGGTGCAGAGCTTCTCCGCCCGGGAACTCGGGCAGTTCGGCGCCCCGTCGCTGATCACCCGTACGACGAACGACGTTCAGCAGGTCCAGACCCTGGTGCTGATGACCTTCACGCTGATGGTCTCCGCGCCGATCATGTGCGTCGGCGGCATCGCGATGGCGCTCTCGCTCGACGTGCGGCTCTCCGGGGTGCTGCTGGCCGTCGTGCCCGTGCTCGGCGTCTCCGTCGGCGCCATCGTCTTCAGGACGCGGCCGCTGTTCCGGGCCATGCAGACGCGCCTGGACACCGTGAACCGGGTGCTGCGCGAGCAGATCACCGGTAACCGGGTGATCCGCGCCTTCGTCCGCGACGACTACGAGAAGGACCGTTTCCGCGAGGCGAACGCCGACCTCACGGGCGTCTCGCTGGCCGCCGGCCGACTGCTGGCGCTGATGTTCCCCACCGTCATCGTGGTCGTGAACATCTCCAGCGTCGCCGTCATCTGGTTCGGCGCGATGCGCATCGACAGCGGCGGCATGGAGATCGGCCAGCTGACGGCCTTCCTCGCCTACCTGATGCAGATCGTCATGGCCGTGATGATGGCCACGTTCATGTTCATGATGGTGCCGCGCGCCGAGGTCTGCGCCGAGCGGATCCAGGAGGTCCTGGACACCGAGTCCAGCGTGGTCCCGCCCGCCGACCCGGTGCGCGAGCTCACCCGGCGCGGGCGCCTGGAGCTGCGCGGCGCCGACTTCCGCTACCCGGGCGCCGAGGCTCCGGTGCTGCGCGGGGTGGACCTGGTGGCCCGCCCCGGCGAGACCACGGCGGTGATCGGTTCCACCGGCAGCGGCAAGTCCACGCTGCTCGGCCTGGTGCCCCGGCTGTTCGACGCGACGGGCGGCGAGGTGCTCGTCGACGGGGAGGACGTACGCCGGCTCGACCCGGAGCTGCTGGCGAGGACGGTCGGCATGGTCCCGCAGAAGCCGTACCTGTTCTCCGGAACCGTGGCGTCCAACCTGCGCTACGGGCGCCCGGACGCCACGGACGAGGAGCTGTGGCAGGCCCTGGAGGTGGCGCAGGCGAAAGACTTCGTGTCCGAGCTGGAGGGGGGCCTGGACGCTCCCGTCACCCAGGGCGGAACCAATGTTTCCGGCGGCCAGCGCCAGCGCCTGGCCATCGCCCGCACCCTGGTGCAGCGCCCGGAGATCTACCTGTTCGACGACTCCTTCTCGGCCCTGGACTACGCGACGGACGCGGCGCTGCGCGCGGCGCTCGCCCGGGAGACCGAGGACGCGACGGTGGTCATCGTCGCCCAGCGGGTCTCCACGATCCGTGACGCCGACCGGATCATCGTGCTGGACGAGGGGCAGGTCGTGGGCGAGGGGCGCCACCACGAGCTGATGGCCGGCAATGAGACCTACCGGGAGATCGTGCTCTCCCAGCTGACGGAGGCGGAGGCCGCATGAGCGGGCCCGGAGGACGGATGATGATGGGGCCCGCCGAGCGGTCCCTGGACTTCAAGGGCTCGGGCAAGCGGCTGCTGCGGCAGCTCGCGCAGGACCGGGCCAAGCTGTGGGGCATGGTCCTCGCCGTCATAGGCAGCGTCGCCTGCGCGGTCGTCGGTCCGAAGATCCTCGGCGAGGCCACCGACCTGGTCTTCGCGGGGATCGTCGGCCGGCAGATGCCGGCCGGCATCACCAAGCAGCAGGCGCTGGACGGGCTGCGCGCCGACGGCCAGGGCGGGATGGCGGACATGCTGTCCGGCACCGACTTCACCCCGGGCGAGGGCATCGACTTCGGGGCCGTCGGCGTGGTGGCGGTCTGGGCGCTGGTGGTCTTCACCCTGGCCGGCCTGTTGATGCTGGTCGCGACGCGGCTGTCGAACCATGTGATGAACGGCACCGTGTACCGGATGCGCGAGGAGTTGCAGGCGAAGCTGTCGCGGTTGCCGCTGTCGTACTTCGACAGCCAGAAGCGCGGTGAGGTGCTCAGCCGGGCGACGAACGACATCGACAACATCGGGCAGACGCTCCAGCAGACGATGGGGCAGCTGCTGAACTCGCTGCTGACGATCGTCGGTGTGCTGGCGATGATGTTCTGGATCTCGCCGCTGCTGGCGCTGGTCGCGCTGGTGACGGTGCCGGTGTCGGTGTTCGTCGCGGCGAAGATCGGCAAGAAGTCGCAGCCGCACTTCGTGGCGCAGTGGAAGACCACCGGCGTGCTCAACGCGCACATCGAGGAGATGTACTCGGGGCACAGCCTGGTCAAGGTCTTCGGCCGGCAGAAGGAGTCCGCGGCGGTCTTCGCCGAGCAGAACGAGGCGCTGTTCCGGGCCTCGTTCAAGGCGCAGCTGGTCAGCGGGATCATGCAGCCGGTGATGTTCTTCATCTCGAACATCAACTACGTGCTGATCGCGGTGGTCGGTGGTCTGCGGGTGGCCTCGGGCACCCTGTCCATCGGCGACGTGCAGGCCTTCATCCAGTACTCGCGCCAGTTCTCGATGCCGCTGACGCAGGTCGCCTCGATGGCGAACCTGGTGCAGTCCGGTGTCGCCTCGGCGGAGCGGGTGTACGAGCTGCTGGACGCGGCGGAGCAGGAGCCGGACGCCGAGGTTCCGGAGCGTCCGGAGAAGCTGAGGGGGCAGGTCACCCTCGACAAGGTGGCCTTCCGCTATGAGCCCGACAAGCCGCTGATCGAGAACCTGTCGCTCGCGGTCGAGCCGGGCCACACGGTCGCCATCGTCGGCCCGACGGGCGCCGGCAAGACCACGCTCGTCAACCTCCTGATGCGGTTCTACGAGGTCACGGGCGGCCGGATCGCCCTCGACGGCGTGGACATCGCGAAGATGACCCGCGAGGAACTGCGCGGCGGCATCGGCATGGTGCTCCAGGACACCTGGCTCTTCGGCGGCACGATCGCGGAGAACATCGCCTACGGTGCCGCGCGCGAGGTCACCCGCACCGAGGTCGAGGAGGCGGCGCGGGCCGCGCACGCGGACCGGTTCATCCGCACCCTCCCGGACGGTTACGACACCGTGCTGGACGACGAGGGCGCGGGCGTCAGCGCGGGCGAGAAGCAGCTGATCACCATCGCCCGGGCGTTCCTCTCGGACCCGGTGATCCTGGTGCTCGACGAGGCGACGAGCTCGGTGGACACCCGTACCGAGGTGCTGATCCAGAAGGCGATGGCGCGCCTGGCGCACGGCCGTACGTCCTTCGTGATCGCGCACCGGCTGTCCACGATCCGCGACGCGGACGTGATCCTGGTGATGGAGAACGGCTCGATCGTGGAGCAGGGCACGCACGAGGGGCTGCTGGCCTCGAACGGCGCGTACGCCCGCCTGTACACGGCGCAGTTCGCGCAGGCGGTGGCCGAGGTCGACTAGGCCGTCCCGCGCGGATCAGGCTGGGGGTGCCCTCGTACGGGGGGCACCCCTTCCGCGTGCCTGGACTGACAGCGGCCGTCCGTCAGTCCAGGTAGCCGCGGAGCTGGTCGGCGAAGGCGTGGTCGCGCAGTTTGTTGAGGGTCTTGGACTCGATCTGGCGGATCCGCTCGCGGGTCACGCCGAAGATCCGGCCGATCTCCTCCAGGGTGCGCGGGCGGCCGTCGGCGAGTCCGTACCGGAGCTGGACGACTTTCCGCTCCCGCTCGCCCAGGGTCGAGAGCACCGCTTCGAGGTGTTCGCGCAGCAGGAAGAACGCGGCGGACTCCACGGGTGAGGCCGCGTCCCCGTCCTCGATGAGGTCGCCGAGGGCGACGTCGTCCTCCTCGCCGACCGGCGCGTGCAGCGAGACCGGTTCCTGGGCGAGGCGCAGTACCTCCAGGACCCGCTCGGGGGTCAGTTCCAGGTGGGCGGCGACCTCTTCGGCGGTGGGCTCGTATCCGCGCTCCTGGAGCATGCGGCGCTGGACGCGGACGACCCGGTTGATGAGCTCGACGACATGGACGGGCACCCGTATGGTCCGGGCCTGGTCGGCGAGGGCCCGGGACATGGCCTGGCGGATCCACCAGGTGGCGTAGGTGGAGAACTTGTAACCGCGGGCGTAGTCGAATTTCTCAACGGCCCTGATCAGTCCGAGGTTCCCCTCCTGGACCAGGTCGAGCATGGTGAGCCCGCGGCCGACATAGCGTTTCGCGACGGAGACCACGAGCCGCAGGTTCGACTCGATGAGGCGGCGTTTGGCCATGCGGCCCATGACGACGAGCTTGTCCAGGTCAAGTGTGAGCTGCAAATCAAGATCGGTGTGAGCGGCGAGTTTCTCCTCGGCGAACAGTCCGGCTTCGACGCGTCGCGCGAGTTCCACCTCTTCCGCCGCGGTGAGCAGCGGGATCCTGCCTATCTCGCGCAGGTACTGCCGGAAGAGGTCGGCGGAGGGGCCCGATCCGCTCCCGCTGTCGGCGCGGCGGCCGCGCTGCTCCGGCACGCGCTCGATCAGTTCCAGGGCCTCGGGCTCGTCTTCCACGGCTTCGGCTTCGGTATCGGGCTCGGGCTCTTCGGCCTCGGTGGCTTCGGCTCCGCGGTCGGGGGGCCGGCTCAGGTTCACGGTCAGGGTCTGGGTCTGCACGGGGGCGACCTCCAGGGCTCCGAGGACTCAAGCACCGCACCTCAGTGTGGGGTACGGCACATCGCCGCCACGAGGGGCGTGCGAGCACTTTCTGAGTCCGGTGCGTGACCGGATGGTTACCCCCCGCCGGGAGCCCCGATGCGTAGCGGACGCATGTCCGAGTCGGGCCGTCCAGCGGAAGACGGCCGTCATGCGCCTACGCGGGCTCCACGCGCACCGCGCAGACCTTGAACTCCGGCATCCGGGAGACGGGGTCGAGGGCCGGGTTGGTGAGGGTGTTGGCGCGGCCCTCGCCCGGCCAGTGGAACGGCATGAACACCGTGTCCGCGCGGATGGCGTCGGTGATGCGGGCCGGGGCCACCGCGCGGCCGCGCCGGGAGACCACCGCGAGCGGGGCGCCCTCGACGGCGCCGATACGGGCCGCGAGGCGCGGGTGGAGTTCCACGAAGGCCCCGGGGGCGGCCGCGTTGAGCTCCTCCACCCGGCGGGTCTGGGCCCCGGACTGGTACTGGGCGACCACCCGGCCGGTGGTGAGCAGGAGCGGGTACTCCGCGTCCGGCATCTCGGCGGCGTCGCGGTGCGAGACGGGGGCGAACCGGGCCCGGCCGTCATCGGTGGCGAAGCGGTCCAGGAACAGGCGCGGGGTGCCCTGGTGGGAGTCCTCCGGGCAGGGCCAGAAGACGCCCTGTTCGGCCTCGATCCGGGCGTACGAGATGCCCGCGTAGTCCGCCGGGCCGCCCGCCGAGGCGCGCCGGAGTTCCTCGAAGACCACCTCGGGGTCGGTCGGGAAGCCCTTCTCCACGCCGAGGCGGGCCGCGAGGCCGTGCAGCACCTCCAGGTCGGAGCGGACCCCAGGCGGCGGGGTCAGCGCCCGGCGCCGCAGCAGGACCCTGCCCTCCAGGTTGGTGGTGGTTCCGGTCTCCTCCGCCCACTGGGTGACCGGGAGGACCACGTCGGCGAGCGCGGCCGTCTCGGAGAGGACCACGTCCGCCACCGCCAGGAAGTCCAGCGAGCGGATCCGGTCCTCGACGTGGCCGGCGCGGGGCGCCGACACCACCGGGTTGGAGCCCATCAGGAGCAGCGCCTTCACCTCGGAGCCGAGCGCGTCGAGGAGCTCGTAGGCGCTGCGGCCCGGGCCGGGCAGGGTGGCGGGGTCGATCCCCCAGACCTCGGCGACGTGCGCCCGCGCCGCCGGGTCGGTCAGCTTGCGGTAGCCGGGGAGCTGGTCGGCCTTCTGGCCGTGCTCGCGGCCGCCCTGGCCGTTGCCCTGCCCGGTGAGGCACCCGTAGCCGGACAGCGGGCGGCCGGCCCGCCCGGTGGCCAGGCAGAGGTTGATCCAGGCGCCGACGGTGTCGGTGCCCTTGGACTGCTGCTCCGGCCCGCGGGCGGTGAGCACCATGGCGGATTCGGGCTCGCAGAACATCCGGACCGCCTCGCGGAGCCGGGGCACGGGCACGCCCGTGATCCGCTCCACCAGCTCCGGCCAGTGCGCCATGGCGGCGGCCCGGGCCTCCTCCCAGCCGCTGGTGCGCGCGGCGATGAACTCCTCGTCGGCGCGCCCCTCGGCGACGACCAGGTGCAGCAGACCGAGCGCCAGGGCGAGGTCCGTCCCCGGGCGCGGGGCGAGATGCAGGTCGGCCTGCTCGGCGGTCCGGGTCCGGCGCGGGTCCACCACGATCAACGTTCCGCCGTTGTCCCTGAGTTCCCGGAAGAACCGCAGGGCCGGCGGCATCGTGTCGGCCGGATTGGAGCCGACGAGGATCACGCAGCCGGTGCGGGGGATGTCCTCCAGCGGGAAGGGCAGCCCCCGGTCGAGGCCGAAGGCCCGCTGGTGGGCGGCGGCCGCCGAGGACATGCAGAAGCGGCCGTTGTAGTCGATCTGGGAGGTCCGCAGCGCGACGCGGGCGAACTTGCCGAGCGCGTACGCCTTCTCGTTCGTCAGTCCGCCGCCGCCGAACACCCCGACCGCGTCGGTCCCGTACGTCCGGCCCGTGCGGGCGAGGCCCTCGGCGACCGCGTCGAGGGCCTCCTCCCAGGTGGCCGGCGCGAGCTGCCCGGCATGGGTGCGGATGAGCGGCTCGGTCAGGCGCACCCGGGAGGAGAGCACGGCGGGCGCGGTCCGCCCCTTGCCGCACAGCGCACCGCGGTTCACGGGGAAGTCCGCCCGCTCCTCCACCACCACGCCGGTGCCGCCCGGTTCAGGGCGGAGGTTCATCCCGCACTGCAGCGCGCAGTACGGGCAGTGCGTGGCGGTGACCGGATCCGAGGTGTGCATGCCGTCCAGCGTGCGACGGCGGTGTTACGCGGGCCGCCGCGCCCGGTTACACCTCTTGTACGGGCACCTCAGCGCGCCCGTACGCACCCGGTGAGGGACAGCGGCTCAGTCCGCCAGAGCGGCCAGGGCCCGCGAGACCCCTTCCTCCTTGGGTCCCAGGAAGGTCGGCTCCGGCTTGAAGGCCGCGTCCAGCGCCGCCTTGCCGGCGGCGAGGACCTCGCGCGCCCCGCCGTAGTACCAGGTCGCGTCGTGTACGTCGGCCACCCCGACTCCGTACGAGTCCACGCCCGCCGCCTGGCACAGCGCGACGGCCCGGCGGATGTGGAAGCCCTGGCTGACCAGCACCGCCCGGTGGACGCCGAAGACCTCCCGGGCGCGGACGCAGGAGTCCCAGGTGTCGAAGCCGGCGTAGTCGCTGACGACGCGGTCGTCCGGGACCCCGTGCGCGGTCAGGTACGTCCGCATCGCGTCGGGCTCGTCGTACTCGGTGCGGCTGTTGTCCCCGGTGACCAGGACGACCTTGACCTTGCCGGTGCGGTACAGCTCGGCGGCCGCGTCGAGCCGGTCGGCCAGGTAGGGGGTGGGCCGCCCGTTCAGCAGGCCCGCCCCGAACACCACCGCCACCTCGGCGGCCGGGGCCCCGGCGGTGGTCCGCAGCCGGTCGGCGGCCACCGCGTGCGTCCACGCCGAGGGCAGCAGCGCCAGTACGCACCCGGCCATCACCACCCGCACGGCCCGCCGCCGGGCCCGTACGGTGCGCGGCAGCAGCTTCCGCAGCTTCCGCGCACCGCGCGCGATCTCGGTCAGGCGGCGCGGTCCGCGCATTTCTGGTCCCCCTGGTCATCGTGTCTGGTGAGTCGTCTGGTGATCCGCTGGTCAGGACGCGTGCGAGGACCGCGCGGTTTCAGCGGCCGGGCCCGGGGGCCGGGGCCGGGGGCTCCGGGGACGAGGAGGGCTCCCGCCGAACGCACCGCCGCCGCCCGGGCCGCTGTGAGCAGGTGGAAAACACCCGTCACCACGGCGCAACGCCCCGGCAACCTCCAGCCCGCAGGATCGGTGCATGACGGAGCCGGTGCACCCTCCCGAGTCCCCCGCCTTCCCCTTTGACAGTGCGGCCGAGCTGCTCGGCCGCATCACCCTCCAGCTGGGCACCCAGCTCAGCGGCCTGCGCCGACCCGGAGTCCGCCCATGCAGCAGCAGCCCGCCCTCGTCTGCGTCGCGCACGGCAGCCGTGACCGCCGTGCCCCGGACACCGCCCGCGCGCTCCTCGACCGCGTCCGCGAACTCCGGCCCCTCCTCGACGTCCGGCTCGGCCACATCGAGCTGAACGAGCCGCCGCTCGACGGCGTCCTGCGGGAGCTGCGCGGGGAGGCGGTCCTCGTCCCCCTGCTCCTGGGCCGTGGCACCCACGTCAAGCGCGACCTCCCCGCGGCGGCCGCCCGAGCACCGCACCTGCGGGTCCGCGTGGCCCCGCCGCTGGGCCCGCACCCGCTGCTCGTCGAGGCCCTGTACGAACGCCTCCTGGACGCCGGCTGGACCCCCGGGACCGCGGTCGTGCTGGCCGCGGCGGGCTCCCGCGACCCCGACTCCGCCGCCGACACCCGCCGCAGCGCCGCCATGCTCTCGGAACGGCTCGGCGGGGTGGCCGTCGTACCGGCCTACGCCTCCGCCGCCGCGCCCACCGTCCCCGACGCGGTCCGCGCCCTGGCCGCGCGCGGCCACCACCGGATCGCCGTGGCCTCGTACTTCGCCGCTCCCGGCCGGTTCGCCGCCCAGTGCGCGGCGGCCGTGCCCTCTCTCGCCGCCGCCCCGCTGGGCGACCACCCGGCCCTGGCCCGGCTGCTGCTGCACCGCTACGACCAGGCCCGCGCCGCCCTGCCCCGGCACCCCGCGCGGCCGGAACTCGTCTCCGCCTGATCCCGGTTTGTCACAGGTTCCGGTTACCGTCTCTGCATGGAAGGCATGGAAGGCACCGCGCACGCCCTGGCAGACGACCTCTACGGCCCCGCCGACACCGAGCGCTGGGCCGCCGAGCCGGACAAGCGCCCCGGCCGCACCGCCTTCCAGCGCGACCGCGCCCGGGTCCTGCACTCCGGGGCTCTGCGCCGCCTCGCCGGCAAGACCCAGGTCGTCACGCCCGGCACGCGGTCGTACGACTGGGACGCGAGCCCGCGTACGCGCCTGACGCACTCCCTGGAGTGCGCCCAGGTCGGCCGCGAGCTCGGTGCGGCCCTCGGCTGTGATCCCGACCTGGTCGAGGCCGCCTGCCTCGCGCACGACATGGGCCACCCGCCCTTCGGGCACAACGGCGAGGAGGCCCTCAACGAGTTCGCCGGGGACTGCGGCGGCTTCGAGGGCAACGCCCAGTCGCTGCGGCTGCTGACCCGGCTGGAGCCCAAGCGGTTCGTGCCCGATCCGAGGACGGGCGAACTCGTCAGCGTCGGCCTCAACCTGACCCGGGCCGTCCTGGACGCGGCCACCAAGTACCCGTGGGCCCGCGGCGGGCATCCCACGGATCCCGGCTCGGTCAAGTTCGGCGCGTACGACGACGACCTGCCGGTCTTCGAGTGGCTGCGCCGGGGCGCGCCCGCGGACCGCAAGTGCTTCGAGGCCCAGGTCATGGACTGGGCGGACGATGTCGCGTACTCCGTCCACGACTTCGAGGACTCTCTGCACGCGGGCCACCTCGACCCCAACCTCCTCTTCGCCGAGCCCGAGCGCACGGCGATCTGGCGGGTCGCGATCGGCCGGTACGTCCCGGCCGACACGGAGCCGGAGGAGCTGCGCGAGGCCCTGGACGGGCTGATGGAGGAGGAGTGGTGGCCGCACGGCTACGACGGCTCGGCCGTCGCCCAGGCCCGGCTGAAGGACGCCACCAGCCAGCTGATCGGCCGATTCTGCCTGGCCGCCGAGGGGGCCACGAGGGAGGCGTACGGCTCCGGGCGCCTCACCCGGTACGCGGCGGAGCTGGTCGTCCCGCGCGCGGCGCGCAACGAGTGCGCGGTGCTCAAGGCCGTGGCCGACCTGTACGTGATGCAGCGCGACGAGCAGGGGCGGATCCGCGCCGACCAGCGCATCGTCCTGGCCGAACTCGCCGAGGCGCTCAGCGCCCGCGCGCCCGAGGGGCTGGACCCCCAGTTCCGGGCGATCTTCGACGCGGCCGCCGACGACAAGGCCCGTAAACGCGCGGTCGTCGACCAGATCGCCTCGCTGACCGACGCCTCGGCGCGCTCGCTGCACGACCGCCTCACGCGGCGCACGCGCCTCACACGCCTCACGCGACGCGCCGAAGAGTGAGGTGATCGGGCCACTCCCCCTTCACGCGGCAGGCTCAGTGCGGGACGCTCGCATGTGGTCGCATGTGGCGGTGAGGTTATGAGGAGGCATCAGGTGGTCGACGCACACCGGACATTTGTCATCGTCGGCGCGGGGCTCGCTGGGGCGAAGGCGGCCGAAACGCTGCGGACCGAGGGGTTCACCGGCCGGGTGATCCTCATCGGCGACGAGCGCGACCATCCCTATGAACGGCCGCCGCTGTCCAAGGGGTACCTGACGGGCAAGGAGGAGCGCGACAGCGTCTTCGTGCACGAGGCGTCCTGGTACGCGCGGTCCGACATCGAGCTGCACCTGGGCCAGCCGGCGGTCCACCTCGTCCGGGACGAGAAGAGGGTGGTCCTCGGCGACGGCACGGCGCTGCACTACGACAAGCTGCTGCTGGCGACCGGGGCCGAGCCGCGCCGCCTGGACATCCCGGGCACCGGTCTGGCGGGCGTCTACCACCTGCGCAGGCTGGCGCACGCCGAGCGGCTGCGCAACGCGCTGACCCGCCTCGGCCGGGACAACGGCCATCTGCTGATCGCGGGCGCCGGGTGGATCGGCCTGGAGGTCGCCGCCGCGGCGCGCGGGTACGGGGCGGAGGTCACGGTGATCGAGCCGGAGCCGACACCGCTGCACGCGGTGCTCGGTCCGGAGATCGGCCGGCTCTTCGCGGATCTGCACGCCGAGCACGGGGTCCGCTTCCACTTCGGGGCCCGGCTGACGGAGATCGTCGGCCAGGACGGCATGGTGCTGGCGGCCCGTACGGACGACGGGGAGGAGCATCCGGCGCACGCGGTGCTGGCGGCGATCGGGGCCGCACCGCGCACGGCGCTCGCCGAGACGTCCGGGCTGGCCCTGGTGGACCGGGAGCACGGCGGCGGGATCGCCGTGGACGCCTCGCTGCGTACGTCCGACCCGGACGTCTTCGCGGTCGGGGACGTGGCCGCCGCCCACCATCCGGTGCTCGGGACACGGCTGCGGGTGGAGCACTGGGCGAACGCCCTCAACGGGGGCCCGGCCGCGGCGCGGGCGATGCTGGGCCAGGAGGTGTCGTACGACCGGGTGCCGTACTTCTTCTCGGACCAGTACGACGTGGGGATGGAGTACTCGGGGTACGCCCCGCCCGGCGGCTACGACCAGGTGCTGATCCGCGGGGACGCGGCCAAGCGGGAGTTCATCGCGTTCTGGCTCTCGGAGGGGCGGGTGCTGGCCGGGATGAACGTAAATGTGTGGGATGTCACCGATCAGATCCAGGCCCTGATCAGGTCAAAGGCGCCGGTCAACCGGGAGGCCCTGGCGGACCCGTCGGTTCCGCTCTCCTCCCTGCTGGGGGCGCAGGGGGCCTGACGGGTTTGTCGGCGCGCGGCCGTAGACTTCACGGGTGGCAGGACGGATCAACGACGACGACGTGAAGGCGGTACGGGACGCGGTCCCGATCGACGCCGTGGTCTCCGACTACCTCCAACTCCGCAACGCGGGCGGCGGCAACCTCAAAGGCCTCTGCCCCTTCCATGACGAGAAGTCCCCGTCCTTCCAGGTCAGCCCCAGCAAGGGTCTCTACCACTGCTTCGGCTGCCAGGCCGGCGGGGACACCCTCGACTTCATCATGAAGATCGACCACCTCTCGTTCTCGGAGGCGGTCGAGCGGCTGGCCGGGCAGGCCGGCATCACCCTGCGGTACGAGGAGGGCGGCTACACCGCCGGCACCAGCGGCCGCGGTGAGCGCATCCGGCTGGTCGAGGCGCACAAGGCCGCCGCCCAGTTCTACGTGGACCAGCTGGGCGGCGCCGAGGCCGAGATCGGTCGCAAGTTCCTGGCGGAGCGCGGCTTCGACCAGGCGGCGGCCGCGCACTTCAGCGTGGGCTACAGCCCGGCCGGCTGGGACCACCTCACCCGGTTCCTGCGCGGCAAGGGATTCAGCGACAAGGAGCTGATCACCTCCGGCCTGGCCCAGGACAGCCGCAGCGGGAAGCCGATCGACCGCTTCCGCGGGCGGCTGATGTGGCCGATCCGCGACATCAGCGGCGAGGTGGTCGGCTTCGGTGCGCGCAAGCTGCGCGACGACGACAACGGGCCGAAGTACCTGAACACCCCCGAGACCGCGATCTACAAGAAGTCCCAGGTCCTGTACGGCATCGACCTGGCGAAGAAGGAGATCGCGAAGACCTCGCGGGCGGTGGTCGTCGAGGGCTACACGGACGTCATGGCCTGTCACATGGCGGGAGTCACGACGGCGATCGCCACCTGCGGCACCGCCTTCGGCGGGGACCACATCAAGATCCTTCGGCGGCTGCTGATGGACAACGCCACGGCCGAGGTGATCTTCACCTTCGACGGCGACGCGGCCGGCCAGAAGGCGGCGCTGCGGGCCTTCGAGGACGACCAGAAGTTCGCCGCCGAGACCTCCATCGCGATCACCCCGGGCGGGATGGACCCGTGCGACCTGCGTCTGGCGCAGGGGGACGCCGCGGTGAGCGGGCTGGTGGAGTCCCGGACCCCGCTGTTCGAGTTCGCGCTGCGGCACATCGTGGCCCGCCACAACCTGGAGAACCCGGCGGGGCGGGCGGCCGCGCTGGACGAGGCGGCTCCGGTCGTCGCCCACATCAAGAACATCGCGATCCAGCACGAGTCCGCGGTCCAGCTGGCGGGGATGCTGGGCATCCGCGACGAGCAGTTCGTGGTCAAGCGCGTGGCGCAGCTGGCGCGCTGGGCGCGGGAGCGGGGCGGCCAGCCCGGCGGCCCCGACGGCGGCGGCCGCCGGCCGTCCCGGTCCCGCTCCTCCTACGAGGCCGCGGCCCCGGTGCCCGCCGCCGGCGCCGCTCCGGGCGGCCCGGCGCTGAACCTGCGCAGCCCCGCCCACCGCACCGAGCGCGAGCTCCTGAAGCTGGCGTTGCAGCGGCCGGCCCTGGTCTCCCCGGCGTTCGACGCGTACGGGATGGACGAGTTCACCGCCCCGCCCTACGCGGCGGTGCGCCAGGCCATCCTCGACGCGGGCGGCACGGCGCAGGGCACCGACGACTACCTGGCCCGGGTCCGTGCCGCCGCCCCGAACGACACCGTGCGGGCGCTGGTGACGGAGCTGGCGGTCGAGGCCATCCACGCGAAGACGGTGGACGAGATCTACGCGGGGGTCCAGCTGGTGCAGGTCCGGCTGCGCGCGGTGGACCGCCGGGTGCACGAGATCCAGGGCACGATGTCCCGCCTGGGCCCGCATGCCCCGCCGGAGCAGATGGCCGCGGTCCAGGAGGAGCTGTGGGTCCTCCAGCAGTACGGGCAGCGGCTACGCAATCGGGGGGCCGAGGGGCTGTGACGGGCGGGCGCCGGGGCGCCGGGCGCCGGGGCGCCGGGCGCCGGCCTGGCGCCCGGGCTCACCGTGCGAACCAGTCGCCGCCCGGTATCTCGGTGCCGGACTCGCGCAGCTTGCGGGCCAGCAGCGGGGCCGCCAGGTAGACCCAGGCGGTGGTCCGGGTGCCGTCCCGGCGGACCGCGTCGCGCCGGACCCGCTCGTATACGTTCAGCGGCCGGTCCGGGCCGTGGTACTCCTCCAGCCGGTCCAGGTCGGCCAGCAGCCTCCCGTACGCGCCCGGCGCCGGGGTGACCAGTCCGCCCACGATCTCCGACCCCGCGTGCTGGACCGCGTACGGGTAGCCCGGGCCGTCGTAGAGCAGCGCGTCCGGAAGGCGGGCGGGCTCCTCGGCGGCGGTGCGGCCGCGCAGGAACAGGTCGTGGTTGACCTCGCCCGGACGCAGGGTGCCGTAGACGAAGAACGGCAGCTCGGCGGTCATCCGGCCGTCACCTCCGCCGCGACCCAGGCCAGGTAGTCCGCGCTGCCCCGCACCACCGGGGTGGCGATGACCTCCGGGGTGTCGTAGGGGTGCGCGGCGATCAGGGCGGCCTCCAGGGCCGGGTAGGCCGCCTCCGTGGTCTTGAGCAGGACCTGCCACTCCTGGCCGGAGCGCAGCTCGTCCTTCCAGCGGTAGACGGACGTCACCGGTCCGGAAATCTGCGCGCAGGCCGCCAGCCGCGCTTCCACCGCGTCCCGCGCGAGCTCCCGCGCCACCTCCGCCGAGTCGACGGTGGTCAGGACGGTGAGAACGCCGGTGAGAGCGCCGGTGAGCGCCGTTCCCCGCGCTCGATCCCGCGGCCGATCGACCGATTCCATGAGCCCTCCCTCGTCTACAACCGGACCACCACTACAACCGGACCACCACGGTACGCACCACGCCGACGGCCCGCAGGGCCCGGGATGTCACCCGGACGGGGTGGGGACACACCGATGCCCGATCTGGGCTCTGACCTGCACTGATGTCGAGCAGACCGACGGCGGCGGCCTGATCTGACGGGGGTTCAGCAGGCGCCCGTCGCGCGGGGCGGTTTACCTCGTGACACGACCCCGCGTCATCCAGGAGCCGCCATGCGCCGACGCACCGCCCACGTGCTCACCGCCACCGCGCTGACCGCCGCCGCCTTCGCCGGCCCGGTCGCCGGAGCGGTCGCCGCGGCCGACCTCGGCATGCCCGGCTTCGCACCCGGCTCCGCGCCCGGCGACTTCGCCCCGCTGGAGGTGTGGCCCAAGTCCGCCGCCCCCGGCGCGACCGTCACCGTGAACACCACCGCCTGCGGCCCCGGCAGCCGTGCCGAGGGCGATGCCACCACCGTCGGCGGCGGCCGCTTCAAGCTGGTGCCGGGCACGCACAAGGAGGTGGTCGTGGGGCAGTTCCAGGTCGCCCACGACACCCGCCCCGGCACCTACGAAATCGGCGCGACCTGCGCCAACGGCAAGTTCGCCACCGGCGACCTGGTCGTCACCGAGCGCGGCCCGCAGGGCCACGTGAAGACCGGGGTGGGCGGTGGGACGACCACCACCACCGACCCCGCCAAGATCGCGGCGGGAGCGGCCGTACTGGCCGCGGCCGCCGTCGGCGGTACCTGGCTCCTGCGTCGCCGGGCGAGCGGCACGCGGAGCTGACGGGCGCCCACCGCGGCTTCGGCCGCGGTCCGACCGGTACCGTCCCCCGTCGCCCGCCCCGCGAGGTCCCCCCCGTTCGCGGGGCCGGGCGACGGCCAGTCATACGGAGAGCAGCACAGACGCAGACCCCAGGGGGCAGGCATGGGCACCTCCGGCCGCGCCGGACGCGGCGGGCTCCTCGCGCTCGCCGCCTGCCTCGGCATCTGGCTCGTCGGCAGCGGCTCCAGCGAGCCGGTCCGGCCCCCGCAGCCCTCCCCCGAAGACTCCCTGACCTCCCGGGCCGGCTACGGCCCGAGCATCGCCCCGCTCCCCGGCTCCCCGCCCACCCGGATCCGGATCCCCTCCATCCGGGTGGACGCCCCGCTGACCGGGCTCGGCCTGGACCCCGACGGCCGCCTCGAAGTGCCCCCGCCCGCCCGCCGCGACCTGGCGGGCTGGTACCGCGACGGCACCACCCCCGGCGCCACCGGCACGGCCGTCATCGCCGGGCACGTGGACCACGCCACCGGCCCGGCCGTCTTCTACCGCCTGGGCGCACTGCACCGGGGGGCCGCCATCGAGGTGCCGCGCGCGGATGGACGTACCGCCGTGTTCACCGTCCACGCCGTCGAGGTGTACGACGCGCGGGCCTTCCCGGACTCCCGCGTGTACGGGCCCTCGCCGCGCGCCGAACTCCGGGTGATCACCTGCGGCGGCGGCTTCTCACCGCGTACCGGCTACAAGGGCAACGTGGTCGTCTTCGCCCATCTGACGGGGACGCGCTGAGCGGTCTCGGGGAACTCACCCCCACTGTTCGAGGCCGAGCTTCACCACCAGCGCGGACACCACCGTCAGCAGCACGGCCCGGACGAAGCCGCTGCCCTTCTTGAGCGCCATCCGGGCCCCGATCATGCCGCCGGCCAGGTTGAAGACCGCCATCAGCGCGGCCAGCTGCCACAGCACCATCCCCTGGTACGCGAACATCGCGAGCGCCCCGGCGTTGGTGCAGCAATTGACGATCTTGGCGGTCGCGGAGGCGGTGACCAGGTCGAGGTGGAGCAGCGCGGTGAGCGCGAGCACCAGGAAGGTTCCGGTGCCGGGTCCGATCAGGCCGTCGTAGAAGCCGATGCCGAGGCCGGCGAGCCCGATGGCGAGCAGGATCCGCTGCCGGCTGACGGGTGTGGCGCCCGGGGCGGTGCCGAAGCCCGGGCGGAAGATCACGAAGCCGGCGACGACCACGAGCACGACCATGATCAGCGGGCGGAGCGCGTCCTTGCTGATGCCGCCGGCCAGTGCGGCGCCGCCCATCGAGCCGGCGAGTGCGGCCAGGCCGATCCGGACGGCGAGCCTCACGTCCACCGGGGCCTTGCGGGCGTACGTGATGGCCGCGCCCCCGGTGCCGACGATGGCCACGGCCTTGTTGGTGCCGAGTACGGTGGCGGGGTGGGCGTTCGGCAGGCCGAGGAGCAGGGCGGGCAGGAGCAGCAGTCCGCCGCCGCCCACCACCGCGTCGATCCAGCCGGCCGCGGCGGCGGCCACGCAGAGCACGATGATCACGTTCGTTGATATGTCCGGCACGCCCCTGACCCTATGGAGCCGATGGCTGCAGCAGCCATCGATCCGCGGAAACTTGCGCAAAGGTTGAGCTTCGGGGATCCCCTCACGGAGCCCCCGTCCGGGCGCTGAGCACGGCGTTCCGTTCGGGTAACAGAGGCGATGCGGCGGGGAAACAGCGGCGGCGCACGCTCATGGCATGACCTCGCAACAGCGTGTGGTGGTGATCGGCGGCGGCCTCGCGGGCCTGCGGTTCGCACAGCGGCTCGGCGACCGGGCGGCGGTGACCGTGCTCGGTGAGGAGCCGCACGTCCCGTACAACCGGGTCCTCCTCGCGGAGGTCCTGGCGGGCCGGTACGCGCCGGAGGTGACCGCCCTCCCGGCCCCCGGGCCGGCCCTGCGGCGGGGCGTCCGGGCGGTCCGCGTCGACCGCGCGGAGCGGCGCGTGCACTGCGACGACGGCACGGTCGAGGCGTACGACACCCTGGTCCTGGCGACCGGCTCCAACCCGGTCCTGCCCCCGCTGCGGGGTCTGTTCGAACCCGGCGGCCGGGAACTCCCCGACGGGGTCCACGCGTTCCGCACGATGGACGACTGCCTGGCCCTGTCGGCGGCCGTCCGCCCGGGCGTGCGCGCGGTGGTGATCGGCGGCGGCCTCCTCGGCGTCTCGGCCGCCCGTGCGCTGGCCGCTCGGGGTGCGCAGGTGGTCCTCGCCCAACAGGCGGAGCGCCTGATGGAACGCCAGCTGGACGCGGATGCCTCGGCCCTCCTGCACACGCATCTGACCGCCCTCGGCGTGGAGATCCACACGGAATGCCGCACCCGCGGTCTGACCACCGCTCCCCCGGCTGCCGCTGGGGGTGCGAGGTCGGCCTCCCCGGCCTCCCCAGCCTCCCCGGCGTCTTCCGGGAAGGGGCGGGACGGGGGAGGGCCCCGCAGGGTGACCGGCGTCGAGTTCGCCGACGGGTACCGGCTCGACGCCGACCTCGTCGTGATCACCTGCGGGGTGCGTCCCCGCACCGGGCTCGCGGTGGCCGCCGGGCTCGACATCGGCAAGGGCAAGGGCATCCTCGTCGACGACCGGCTCCGGACCAGCGACCCCCGGATCCACGCCATCGGCGACTGCGCCGAGCACGCCGGCCGGGTCTACGGCCTGGCCGGCCCGGCGCTGGAGCAGGCCGACGCCCTCGCCGCGATCCTCACCTCCACCGCGGGAAGCCCCGGATACACCGGAACCCGCGCGCTCACCCGCCTCACCCTCACCACCGCCGGAGGCCCCGCCACCGACGGGGGCCCCGCCACCGCCGGAGGCCCCGCCACCGGTGGTCCCCTCGACCTCGCCGCCTTCGGCGAGACCACCCCGCTCCCGGGCGACGACGTGGTCCGGCTGACCGACGCCACCCGCCGCACCTACCGCAAGGTCGTCGTCCGCGGCGACCGCCTCGTCGGCGGGGTCCTCCTCGGCGAACTCGCCACCGTGGGCGCCCTCGCCCGCACGTGGGAGGACGGCGAAGCCCTGACCGACCTGTTCCACCTGCTCACCGACGACGGAGGCTCCTGATCATGGCCGCAGCCACGCCCACTCCCGCCATCGTGCTCATCGGCCACGGCATGGTCGGCCAGCGCTACCTGGAGGCCCTCGCCGAACGCGGGGCCACCGCCACGCACCGCGTCACCGTGCTCTGCGAGGAACCCCGGCCCGCCTACGACCGCGTGCACCTGACCTCGTACTTCTCCGGCAGCACGCCCGAGGACCTGTCCATGGTCCCGGACGGGTTCATGGCCGAGCACGGGATCGAGCTCCACCTCGACGACCCCGCCGAGAGCATCGACCGCGACGCCCGCACCGTCACCTCCCGCTCCGGCAAGGTGTTCCCGTACGACGTGCTCGTCCTCGCGACCGGCAGCTACCCCTTCGTCCCGCCCGTCCCCGGCAAGGACGCCCCCGGCTGCTTCGTGTACCGCACCATCGAGGACCTCCTCGCGATCGAGGAGTACGCCAAGACCCGCACCAGCGGGGCCGTCGTCGGCGGCGGCCTGCTCGGGCTGGAGGCCGCCGGCGCCCTCCAGGGCCTGGGCCTCGCCACCCGCATCGTCGAGTTCGCCCCGCGCCTGATGCCCGTCCAGGTCGACGACGGAGGCGGCGCGGCCCTGCTGCGCACCATCGAGTCCATGGGCCTGACCGTGCACACCGGCGTCGGGACCCAGGAAGTCGTCACCGGCGACGACGGCTCCGTCTGCGGCATGAAGCTCTCCGACGGCTCCACCGTCGCCGCCGACCTCGTCGTCTTCTCCGCCGGCGTCCGCCCCCGCGACCAGCTCGCCCGCGCCGCCGGCCTCACCGTCGGCGAACGCGGCGGCATCGGCGTCGACGCCCGCTGCCGCACCTCCGACCCGCGCGTCTACGCGATCGGCGAGTGCGCCCTCGCCTCCGACGGCCGCGTCTACGGCCTGGTCGCCCCCGGCTACGAGATGGCCGAGACGGCCGCCGAAGACCTCCTCGGCCGCGACAAGGAGTTCACCGGAGCCGACCTCTCCACCAAGCTCAAGCTGCTCGGCGTGGACGTGGCCTCCTTCGGCGACGCCCACGGCGCCACCCAGGGCAGCCTCGACGTCGTCTACTCCGACTCGCGCTCCGGCGTCTACAAGAAGCTGGTGGTCTCCCCCGACGGGGTCCTCCTCGGCGGGGTCCTGGTCGGCGACGCCGACTCCTACGGCCTGCTGCGCCCGCTCACCGGCAGCGTCCCGCCCGTCACCCCCGAGCAGCTGGTGCTCCCCGCCGGGCTCGGCGCGCCCGTCGCCCTCGGACCGTCGGCGCTCCCCGACACCGCGGTGATCTGCTCCTGCCACAACGTCACCAAGAAGGCCATCACCGCCTGCGCCGACCTCGCCGAGGTCAAGAAGTGCACCAAGGCCGGCACCGGCTGCGGCAGCTGCGTCAAGGTGATCGGCCAGCTGCTGCCGAGCTCCGCCGACAAGGGGCTGTGCGGCTGCTTCCCGTACACCCGCGCCGAGCTCTACGAGATCGTCCGCACCCGCCGCCTGACCTCGTACGAGCAGCTCCTCGACGGCCACGGCCGCCCCGAGGCCCGCGGTGGCGAGGGCTGCGAGGTGTGCAAGCCGGCCGTCGGCTCGATCATCGCCTCGCTCGCCCCCACCCTCGGCGCGAGCGGCTACGTCCTCGACGGGGAGCAGGCGGCCCTCCAGGACACCAACGACCACTTCCTCGCCAACCTCCAGCGCAACGGCTCGTACTCGGTCGTGCCCCGCATCCCCGGCGGCGAGATCACCCCGGACAAGCTCATAGTGATCGGCGAGGTGGCCCGCGACTTCGGCCTCTACGCGAAGATCACCGGCGGGCAGCGCATCGACCTCTTCGGCGCCAGCGTGGACCAGCTCCCGCGCATCTGGGCCCGTCTCGTCGACGCCGGATTCGAGTCCGGGCACGCGTACGGGAAGGCACTGCGGACGGTGAAGTCCTGCGTCGGCCAGACCTGGTGCCGCTACGGGGTCCAGGACAGCGTCCGGATGGCCATCGACCTGGAGCTGCGCTACCGGGGCCTGCGGGCCCCGCACAAGCTCAAGTCGGCGGTGTCGGGCTGCGCCCGCGAGTGCGCGGAGGCGCAGAGCAAGGACTTCGGGGTCATCGCGACGGCCGGCGGCTGGAACCTCTACGTCGGCGGCAACGGCGGGGCCACCCCGCGGCACGCCGATCTGCTCGCCCAGGACCTGTCGGACGCCGAACTGGTCCGGCTCATCGACCGGTTCCTGATGTTCTACATCCGCACCGCCGAACAGCTGGAGCGGACCTCCACCTGGCTGGACCGGATGGAGGGCGGCCTGGCCCACCTGCGGGACGTGATCGTGCACGACTCGCTCGGGCTGTGCGCGGAGCTGGAGTCGCTGATGGCCGACCACGTGTCGCACTACCGCGACGAATGGGCCGAGACGCTGGAGGACCCGGAGCGGCTGCGCCGATTCGTGTCGTTCGTCAACGCGCCCGGCGCCCCCGACCCGACCGTGAAGTTCGTCCCCGAGCGCGACCAGGTCAAGCCCGACCTGAGCGCCCTCACCCTTCTTCCTGTGGGAGGCACCCGATGACCGTGGAACTGCGTGTGAAGGAAGGCTGGCTGACGGTGTGCGAGCTGTCCTCGCTCACCCCCGGGCGCGGTGTGGCGGCGCTGCTGCCCGACGGGAGCCAGGCCGCGGTGTTCGTCGACCGCGCGGGCCGCCCGTACGCCATCGCCAACCAGGACCCCTTCACCGGCGCGCACGTGCTCTCGCGGGGGCTCGTGGGGACGCTGTCGGGGCGGCCCTTCGTGGCCTCGCCGCTGCTGAAGCAGCGCTTCGACCTGGAGTCGGGGCGCTGCCTGGACCACGAGGAGGTGGCGGTACGGACCTACCCGGTGCGGACCGCCGCGACCTCCTGACGCCTGCCCGGGGCGCCCGTCTGGGGCGCCTGTCCGGGGTGTCAGCCCTGGACGGCCGCCGGGTCCATCCAGACGTACTCCCAGACGTGGCCCTCCAGGTCCTCGAAGGCACGGCCGTACATGAAGCCGAGGTCCTGGGCCGGCCGGGGCTCGGTGCCGCCCGCCGCCAGGGCGGCACCGACCACCTCGTCCACCTTCTCCTTGCTCTCGGCGCTCAGGGCGAGCATCACCTCGGTGGTCTTGGTGGCATCCGCCACGTCCTTCGTCGCGAAGTCCTTGAAGCGGTCCTCGGTCATGAGCATCGCGAAGATCGTGTCGCTGATGACGAGGCAGCCGGTCCTGTCGTCGCTGAACTGGGGGTTGAAGGAGTAGCCGAGCTTGCCCCAGAAGGCCTTGGTGGCGTCGAGGTCCTTGACCGGCAGGTTGACGAAGATCATCGTGGACATTTCGGGTCTCTCTTCCTTCGCGGTGTGTGCTGTCGAGAGATAGACCGCGGGCTCGGAGAAAACTCATCGCTCCCCGTGAAACTTTTTCGAGATGTCCGACAGGACCACGAACCCGCTGGTCAGGCGACTGAGCACGGCGCCGCTGCGGATTGACCCCGAACCGGTCGCTCCCGCGTCATGAGGTGTTGATGTCACGTCAACTCGATGCCTCTAGGTTCCTCGACGCGTGCGACCCCGCGCCCGACCGGGCCCGGGGCCTTCCTCCCCACAGGAGTGACCGTGGAACGTCGTACCTTCCTGCGCGGTGCTGTGATCGGATCGTCGGCCGCCGCCTTCGGCGGCACGCTCATGCACGGGGCCGCCTACGCGGCGCCCGCCCAGCCCGGCCCCGGCCCCTACGGGGCCCTCGGCGCGGCCGACGCGAACGGCATCATGCTGCCGGCCGGCTTCAGCAGCCGGGTGATCGCCCGCTCCGGCCAGACCGTCCCGGGCACCTCGTACACCTGGCACAACGCCCCCGACGGCGGCGCGTGTTTCGTCGACGGCACGGGCTGGATCTACGTGTCGAACTCGGAGATCAACCCCGGCGGCGGCGCGAGCGCCGTCAAGTTCAACTCGTCCGGCACCGTCACCGGCGCGTACCGGATCCTCTCCAACACCCGGCAGAACTGCGCGGGCGGCAAGACCCCGTGGAACACCTGGCTGTCCTGCGAGGAGGTCAGCCTCGGATACGTCTACGAGACCGACCCGTACGGGGTGAACGCGGCCGTCCAGCGCCCCGCGATGGGCCGCTTCAAGCACGAGGCGGCCGCCGCCGACCCGGTGCGCCGGGTGATCTACCTCACCGAGGACGAGAGCAGCGGCTGCCTCTACCGGTTCATCCCCACCACCTGGGGCAACCTCTCCTCCGGCACCCTCCAGGTGATGGTCGCCGGAACCGCCACCTCCGGCTCCTTCACCTGGCAGAACGTCCCGGACCCGGACGGCTCCCCGACCACCACCCGGACCCAGGTCTCCGGCTCCAAGAAGTTCAACGGCGGCGAGGGCTGCCACTACGCGAACGACACCGTCTGGTTCACCACCAAGGGCGACAACCGGGTCTGGCAGCTCAACCTCGCCACCAGCACCTACGAGCTCGCCTACGACGACTCCCTCGTCCCCGGCGGGGCGGCCCCGCTGACGGGCGTGGACAACGTGACCGGGTCCTCGTTCGGTGACCTGTACGTCGCCGAGGACGGCGGCAACCAGGAGATCTGCGTGATCACCCCGGACGACGTGGTGGCCCCCTTCCTGCGGGTCACCGGCCAGTCCTCCTCGGAGATCACCGGCCCGGCCTTCTCCCCGGCCGGCAACCGCCTGTACTTCTCCAGCCAGCGCGGCACGAGCGGCAGCTCGACCGGCGGCATCACCTACGAGGTGACGGGCCCGTTCCGCACCTGACCCCGTCCAGCCTCGCCGCCCAGCCTCGCCACCGGCCGCACCCCGACGGGTTCAACCCCGCCGGGGTGCGGCCGCGGTCATGAGGCCACGGCCCCGCCCTTGAGCAGCGCCGCGCCCAGCGGGGTCACCGTGTGCAGCACGGCGTTCCCCCGGCGGAGGGTGGTGACCAGGCCCGCCTCCCGCATCACGCAGGCGTGCTGGCTCGCGGAGGCCAGCGAGACCCCGGCCCGGCGGGCCAGTTCGCTGGTGGTGGCACCGTCGCCGATGGCCCGCAGCACCACCGACCGGGTGTGCCCGACGAGCTTGCCCAGGGTCTTCTGGCGCTGCTCCTCCACGGGCCGCCGGGCGCCCTCGCCCCCGGCCGGCGCCGACACCAGCTGCGCCGCCGCCGGGTAGACCAGCACGGGAGGCAGCTCGGGGTCGTGCAGGGTCACGGCCGTGCGCCGGCAGAAGAACGACGGCTGGAGCAGCAGCCCGCGCCCCCGCAGCCGTACGTCCCGGTCCACCGGGTAGTCGCACTCCAGGACCGGCGCCCGCCAGCGCAGCATCGGCGGCAGCGAGGCCAGCAGTTCGTCCGCTCCGCCGTCCAGCAGGGCCCGGCCCCGCGCGGCCCGCTCGGCCTCGATCTGGGCCTGTATGTGGGTCCAGTACGGTTCCACGGCCGCCCGGTGGTACCCGCGCAGCTCGCCCAGGAGCCGCGGCAGGTGCTTGGTGCCCCCGTCCATGAACTCCCGTATGCGCGGCGACGACGGAGCCGCCCCCGCGCCCACGAGCGTCAGCTCGCGCCGCAGCCGCTCGGGGTGGATGCCGCGCAGGGCGTCGAGACCCACGTCCCACCCGTACTGGCCCTCGACCGGGGTCAGAAAATCCGGGAAATAGCCGCGACTCGGTATGAGCGCCCCGAGCAGACGTGTTTCACTATTCAACCGGCTCCGGGCTTCAGTACGCCATTCACCGAACAACCGGGCATCACGCCGGTCTCTTAAACGGTGAAAACTAAGAATCGTTTCCCACAACGCATCGGGACGCCCTGCCATCCGTACCCGTGCCAGGTCCACTCCAGTGAAATGGATACGAAGCACCGAACCCCCACCTGTGCAACCGCAATCCCCCCGCCCCATGAGTATGCATGCCGTCACACGTGGTCACCACGCCCTTTCGGCCACAGTTGAAACCCCTTTCGGCGGGGGCGTGACAACCGAAATCCTGTACTCCGCCAGGCACACTCCGGTGCGACCGAAACGCTCCGTGAAGGCCGTGGGGGGCTTTGCGGGGCCTGGCGGTCGGTCGCACGGGAAGCGCCGACGTGCCTGGCGGATTGGCGGCAGGCGGTGGACGGGTGGGGATCCGTCCACCGCCTGCTGCCGTAAAGATTTGTTGAATCTTGTTGAACTTTGTTGAAAATGCGCCTTCATAGACAAGACCGCGCCTGCCCCCGGTGGTCAGGGATCCCGGGGCAGGCGCGGTCAGGTGTGGACCGATGAGGGTCCTGGGCCGGTCCGCCGTTCGTGCGACGGACCGGCAGCGGCCCGGAGGCCGCGTCAGTGGGGGCTCAGCGGCTGTCGGAGCCCTTCGCCTCGGCGGCCGCGCGACCGGCCTCCAGGCGCGCCACCGGGATCCGGAACGGCGAGCAGGAGACGTAGTCGAGGCCGACCTCGTGGAAGAAGTGGACGGATTCCGGGTCGCCGCCGTGCTCACCGCAGACGCCGAGCTTGAGGTCGGGGCGGGTGGCCCGGCCGGCCTGGACCGCGCTGCGGACCAGCGCGCCGACACCGTCCTTGTCGATGGTCTCGAAGGGCGAGACCCCGAAGATGCCCTTCTCCAGGTACGCGGTGAAGAAGGAAGCCTCCACGTCGTCGCGGGAGAAGCCCCACACCGTCTGGGTCAGGTCGTTCGTGCCGAAGGAGAAGAACTGCGCGGCCTCGGCGATCTGCCCGGCGGTCAGCGCGGCGCGCGGCAGCTCGATCATCGTGCCGATGGTCAGCTTGAGGTTCGTGCCGGTGGCGGCCTCGACCTCGGCGATGACCTGGTCGGCCTCGTCGCGGACGATCTCCAGCTCCTGGACGGTGCCCACGAGCGGGACCATGATCTCGGCGCGCGGGTCGCCCTTGGCGTTCTTGCGCTCCGCCGCGGCCTCGGCGATCGCCCGTACCTGCATTTTGAACAGGCCGGGGATGACCAGACCGAGGCGGACACCGCGCAGACCAAGCATCGGGTTCTGCTCGTGCAGCTTGTGCACGGCCTGGAGCAGGCGCAGGTCGTTCTCGTTGGCGTCCTTGCGGGACTCGGCGAGGGCGACGCGCACCGACAGCTCGGTGATGTCGGGCAGGAACTCGTGCAGCGGCGGGTCGAGCAGGCGGACGGTGACGGGCAGGCCGTCCATCGCCTCGAACAGCTCGACGAAGTCCTTCTTCTGCAGCGGCAGCAGGGCGCTGAGTGCCTCTTCGCGCTCGCCGTCGGTGTCCGCGAGGATCAGGCGCTCGACCAGCTCGCGGCGCTCACCGAGGAACATGTGCTCGGTGCGGCACAGGCCGATGCCCTGGGCGCCGAAGCGGCGGGCGCGCAGCGCGTCCTCGGCGTTGTCGGCGTTGGCGCGCACCCGCAGGCGGCGGACCCGGTCCGCGTACGCCATGATCCGGTGCACGGCGGCGACCAGTTCGTCGGCGTCGTCGGCGCCGGCGTGCATGCGGCCCTCGAAGTACTCGACGACCGGGGACGGTACGACGGGTACCTCACCGAGGTAGACCTTGCCGGTGGAGCCGTCGATGGAGACGACGTCGCCTTCTTCGATGACCGTGTCGCCGACCGTCATGCGGCGGCGCTTGGTGTCGACGTCGAGCTCCTCGGCGCCGCAGACACAGGTCTTGCCCATGCCGCGGGCGACGACGGCGGCGTGCGAGGTCTTGCCGCCGCGCGAGGTCAGGATGCCCTCGGAGGCGATCATGCCGTCCAGGTCGTCCGGGTTCGTCTCGCGGCGGATCAGAATGACCTTCTCGCCGGAGCGGGACCACTTGACGGCCGTGTACGAGTCGAAGACGGCCTTGCCGACCGCCGCGCCCGGGGAGGCGGCGATGCCGCGGCCGAGCAGCTCCGTGGTGGCGTCCTCGTCGAAGCGCGGGAACATCAGCTGGGCCAGCTGGGCGCCGTTGACGCGCTGGAGGGCCTCGGCCTCGTCGATGAGCCCCTGGTCCACGAGCTGGGTGGCGATCCGGAAGGCGGCGCCGGCGGTGCGCTTGCCGACGCGGGTCTGGAGCATCCACAGCTGGCCGCGCTCGATGGTGAACTCGATGTCGCAGAGATCCTTGTAGTGGGTCTCCAGCGTCTCCATGATCGTCATGAGCTGGTCGTACGAGGCCTTGTCGATGCCCTCCAGGTCCGCGAGCGGCACGGTGTTGCGGATGCCCGCGACCACGTCCTCGCCCTGGGCGTTCTGGAGGTAGTCGCCGTAGACGCCCTGGTGGCCGCTGGCGGGGTCGCGGGTGAAGGCGACGCCGGTGCCGGAGTCCGGGCCGAGGTTGCCGAAGACCATGGTGCAGATGTTGACGGCGGTGCCCAGGTCGCCGGGGATGCGCTCCTGGCGGCGGTAGAGCTTGGCGCGGTCGGTGTTCCAGGAGTTGAAGACGGCCTCGACGGCGAGGTCCATCTGCTCGCGGGCGTCCTGCGGGAACTCGCGGCCGGCCTCCTTCGCGACGATCTTCTTGAAGACCTTGACCAGCTTCTTCAGGTCGGCGGCGTCGAGGTCGGTGTCGACGGTGACCTTCTTGGCGGTCTTGGCCTCGTCGAGGGCGTCCTCGAAGAGCTCGCCCTCGACGCCGAGGACGGTCTTGCCGAACATCTGGATCAGACGGCGGTACGAGTCCCAGGCGAAGCGCTCGTCACCGGACTGGGCGGCGAGGCCCTGGACCGACTCGTCGGACAGGCCGATGTTGAGGACCGTGTCCATCATGCCGGGCATCGAGAACTTGGCGCCGGAGCGGACCGAGACCAGCAGCGGGTCGTCCGACTGGCCGAGCTTCTTGCCCATCTTCGCCTCGAGGGCGCCCAGGTGGGCGCCGACCTCGTCGCGCAGCTCGGCCGGGGCCGTGCCGCTCTCGAGGTAGACCTTGCAGGCCTCGGTGGTGATGGTGAAGCCGGGAGGGACGGGAAGACCAAGGTTGGTCATCTCGGCGAGGTTGGCCCCCTTGCCGCCGAGAAGGTCCTTGAGGTCCCGGTTCCCCTCGGTGAAGTCGTAGACGAACTTCTGATCTTTGTTTTCCGACACGGGTCTCGACTCCTCGAGGACTCGGGTGGCTGCCCTGACGGCCAGGAACATACCCAGATCGAAGGCATCTCGGTACGTCCACTTGGTCGTCATACGGCTGTAACCACCTGTGCGCCAGCAGATCGAAAGTAACTCATCGGTAGCCTGAACATACGAAGAGCGTTCACCTCCCGAAGGATCGAGTGGCTCTTGAGGCTTGTTTACGCTCGGATGAGCGATCATCGATACATTTGCGTTCAAGACTTGAACGCACAAAGGGTGGCACCCAGTGCCACCCTTTGGAAGTCTTACCCGTGATCTTCGCGCTCATCTGAGCGCAACCCCACCCATGCGTGGCGTATATCACGCTACCGCGAGGGCGAAATGTCAGCCTCCGGACGTGTCCAGCTCGGCATCCTCACTCACCCCGGCACAGTCGTACGGATCCTTCAGCCAGCCGTCCGGCAGGACAACCCGGTTGTTTCCGGACGTCCGGCCGCGCGGACCGTCCGCACTCTCGGGCCAGGCCTGGTCCAGGTCGAGCTCGCTCAAATGAGCGTCCAGCTCGGACAGTGACGAAGTGACGGCGAGCTTCTGGCGCATCTCGGATCCGACCGCGAAGCCCTTGAGGTACCAGGCCACGTGCTTACGGAAGTCGATCACTCCGCGCGCCTCGTCGCCGATCCACTCCCCCAGCAGCTGCGCGTGCCGGTGCATGGTCCCCGCGACCTCGCGCAGCGTCGGCTTGTGGAAGTCCTCTGAACGCCCCTCGAAGGCCGCCACCAGGTCGTTGAACAGCCACGGCCGCCCCAGGCAGCCGCGACCGACGACCACGCCGTCGCAGCCGGTCTCGCGGACCATCCGCAACGCGTCCTCGGCACACCAGATGTCCCCGTTGCCGAGGACGGGGATCTCCGGCACGTGCTCCTTGAGCCGCGCGATGGCGTCCCAGTCGGCGGTGCCGCCGTAGTGCTGGGCGGTGGTGCGCCCGTGCAGGGCGATGGCGGTGACGCCCTCCTCGACGGCGATCCGGCCCGCGTCCAGGTAGGTGAGGTGCTCGTCGTTGATGCCCTTGCGCATCTTCATCGTCACCGGCAGGTCGCCGGCGCCCGCGACGGCCTCGCGCAGGATCGCCCGCAGCAGGTTCCGCTTGTACGGGAGGGCCGAGCCGCCGCCCTTGCGGGTCACCTTGGGGACCGGGCAGCCGAAGTTGAGGTCGATGTGGTCGGCCCGGTCCTCCTCGACGATCATGCGGACCGCCTTGCCGACCGTCGCCGGGTCTACCCCGTACAGCTGAATCGAGCGGGGCTTCTCGGTCTCGTCGAAGTGGATCAGCTGCATGGTCTTCTCGTTGCGCTCGACCAGGGCGCGGGTCGTGATCATCTCGCTCACGAACAGCCCCTTGCCACCACTGAATTCGCGACAAAGGGTGCGGAACGGGGCATTGGTGATGCCGGCCATGGGCGCGAGCACCACCGGGGGCTGCACGGTGTGCGGGCCGATCGCGAGCGACGGAGGGAGCGTGGTCATCCCCCCATTGTCGCGCATGCCGTAGTCGTTAGTTAGCCGTACTATCGCCGATATGTCCGATGTGAGCCACCGCACGCGCATGCTGGTCCTGTCGATCTGCTGCATGAGCCTGCTCATGGTCAGCCTCGACAACACCGTCCTGAACGTCGCGCTCCCCTCCATGCGCCGGGAGCTCAACGCCTCGGTCGCGGGGATGCAGTGGACCATCGACGCCTACACCCTGGTGCTGGCCTCACTGCTGATGCTGGCCGGCTCGACGGCGGACCGGATCGGGCGGCGCAAGGTCTTCATCGCCGGCCTCGCGCTCTTCACCTTCGGGTCGCTGCTCTGCTCGATGGCGCCCGACCTGGAGTGGCTGATCGTCTTCCGGATGATCCAGGCCCTCGGCGGCGCCATGCTCAACCCGGTCGCCATGTCGATCATCACCAACACCTTCACCGAGCCCGCCCAGCGGGCCCGGGCCATCGGGATCTGGGGCGCGGTGGCGGGCATCTCCATGGCCGCTGGCCCGATGGTCGGCGGCCTGCTGGTGGACACGATCGGCTGGCGGTCGATCTTCTGGATCAACATCCCGGTCGGGCTGCTCGCCCTGGCACTGACCCTGCACTACGTCCCGGAGTCGCGGGCCGACCGGCCGCGCCGCCCGGATCCGGTGGGCCAGCTGCTGGTCATGGCGCTGCTCGGCTCGCTGACGTACGGGATCATCGAGGCGCCGGCGGCCGGCTGGACCTCCGGGCTGATCCTCGGCTGCGCGGCGGTGGCCCTCGCGTCGCTGGTGGGGCTGCTGCTGTACGAACCGCGGCGGACGGAACCGCTGATCGACCCGCGGTTCTTCCGGAGCGCCCCCTTCAGCGGGGCCACGGTGATCGCGGTGTGCGCGTTCGCCGGGATGGCGGGGTTCCTCTTCCTGAACACCCTGTACCTCCAGGACGTACGGGGGCTGGACGCGCTGGACGCCGGGCTCTACATGCTCCCGATGGCGGCCTGCACCTTCCTGTTCGCACCGGTGTCGGGGCGGCTGGTCGGCGCCCGGGGGCCGCGGCTGCCGCTGCTGATCGCGGGGGTGGCCATGGCGGCGAGCGGGCTGCTCTTCGCGGTGTTCAACGCCGAGACCTCCACCCCGCTGATGTTCACCGGGTACGTGCTCTTCGGGCTGGGCTTCGGCATGGTCAACGCGCCGATCACCAATACGGCGGTCTCCGGGATGCCGCGCGCGCAGGCGGGTGTCGCGGCCGCCGTGGCCTCGACGAGCCGGCAGACCGGCGGGACGCTGGGGGTCGCGGTGGTGGGCGCGGTGCTGGCGGCCGGGATGGAGGGCGGCGCCGACTTCGGCTCGGCGACCGGGCCGGCCTGGTGGATCATCACGGTCTGCGGGCTGTTCGTGCTCGTCGTGGGCGCCGTGAGCAGCGGGCCCTGGGCGATGGCGACGGCCGAGCGGACGGCCCGGACGCTGGAGCCCCCGCAGGCCAGCCCCTCGCCGGCCGGGGCTCCGCCGCACGTCTGACGGGCGGCTTGGGGCACGCCTCGCCCGCCCCGGACTACTCCTGCTACTCCTGGCAGTCGAAGTCGTCCGGGTGCGAGTCGATCCGGGCCAGGAGACCGCGCAGTACGTCGCGGTCCTGCTCGGAGAGCCCGGCGAACAGCCCGAGCTCGACGGCGTCGAGCGCCGCGTTGGTCTTGCCGAGGACGGCGGCGCCGGCGGCCGTGATGGCCACGTTGTGGCGGCGGCGGTCCGCCGGGTCCCGGCGGCGCTCGGCGAGGCCGTCGCGCTCCAGGTCGTTGAGGATCCCGACGAGCACGCTGGGGTCCACCTCCAGCCGGTCGGCGAGGGCCCGCTGGCTGATGGGGCCGCCCTCCAGGTGCATGAGCGTCATGGCGTGCCGCGGGGTGAGCCCGGCGGCGCTGAGCGCCTTCTTCATGCGGGCCTGGGTGACCGAGCCGTGCCAGGCCAGCAGCAGGCCGAGCCGCTGCGGCGGCTGCGGGGCTTCCCGCGCCGCCGTCGCTTCCTGTGCCGCCTGCCGCACGTCCGTCATGTCCCACACCGTAGCAGTCGAGGAATGATTGCGATCTTTCGATCGTTGATGCTATTCAATGGTTTTGAACTTTCGACCATTGGAGATCTTCATGTTCATCGCCTATGCCGTAGTCGGCGGCCTGCTGGCGCTCGCGCTGGCCGCCTCCGCGACCGTCACCCTTCAGCGCAACGACCAGATCGTGGCCAACATGCGAAAGGTCGAGGTCCCGGACTCCTGGCTGCCGCGCCTGGCCGCCCTGAAGGCCGCGGGTGCGGTGGGCCTCGTCGCCGGCCTGTGGGTGACCCCCCTGGGCATTGCCGCCGCCGTCGGCGTGACCCTCTACTTCGTCGGCGCGGTCATCAGCCACCTCCGCGTGAAGGACTACGAACTCGCCCCGGCGGCCGCTCTGACCCTGGTCGCGGCGGCGGCGCTGGCCCTGCGGATAGCGGCGTAGCACTCTGACGAGTGACAGATATTGAAATCTGTCACTCGTCATGCCATTCTCGTTCCATGACGACGAACGAGAACACCCAAGCGACCACCGGAACCGGCACCGGAACCGGCACCCCTACCGCCCCGCGGCGCGCGCTCGGCACCACCGGGCCCGCCGTCTTCCCGCTCGGCCTCGGCTGCATGGGCATGTCCGCCCTGTACGGAGAGGCCGACCGGGCGGAGTCGATCGCGACGATCCACGCCTACCTGGACGCCGCCCCCGAAGGCACGGGGGCGCTGCTCGACACCGGCGACTTCTACGGCATGGGGCACAACGAGCTGCTCATCAGCGAAGCCCTGCGCACCGCCCCCGCCGCAGCCCGCGAGCAGGCTCTGACCAGCGTCAAGTTCGGCGCGCTGCGCACGGTCGAGGGCGGGTTCACCGGCTACGACGGCCGGCCCGAGGCCGTCAAGAACTTCCTCGCCTACTCGCTCCAGCGGCTCGGCCGGGACCACATCGACATCTACCGGATCGCCCGCGTGGATCCGGCCGTGCCGATCGAGGAGACCGTCGGCGCCATCGCCGAGGCCGTCCAGGCCGGACACGTCCGGCACATCGGCCTCTCCGAGGTCGGCGCGGACACACTGCGCCGGGCCGCCGCCGTGGCCCCGATCTCCGACCTCCAGATCGAGTACTCGCTGATATCCCGGGGCATCGAGCGGGAGATCCTTCCCACCGCCCGCGAGCTCGGCATAGGCATCACGGCCTACGGAGTGCTGTCCAGGGGCCTGATCAGCGGCCACTTCACCCGTGACCGCGCGCTGGCCCCGGGCGACTTCCGCGGGATGAGCCCCCGGTTCCAGGGCGACAACCTGCACCGGAACCTCGACCTGGTCGAGGCCCTGCGCAAGGTGGCCGAGGGCAAGGGCGTGAGCGTCGCGCAGACAGCCATCGCCTGGGTGCTCTCACGCGGTGAGGACATCGTGCCGCTGGTGGGGGCGCGGCGCCGGGACCGGCTGAGCGAGGCACTCGGTGCCATGGAGGTGGAGCTGACCGCTGCGGACCTGTCCGCGATCGAGGAGGCGGTTCCGGCCGGAGCCGCGGCCGGCGAGCGGTACCCGGCGGCGCAGATGGCCCACCTCGACAGCGAGCACTGAGCTGGCGGTACGGTCGTACCCATGCCACCCGCTGCCGCCGAACCCCTGACGCCCGAGCGCATCCTGGAAACCACCGAGGAGGTGCTGCGCCGCTTCGGCCCCACCAAGGCGACCGTGGTGGACGTGGCGCGCGCCCTGGGTGTCAGCCACGGCAGCGTGTACCGGCACTTCCCGTCGAAGGCGGCGCTGCGCGAGGCCGTCACGGACCGCTGGCTCGCCAAGAGCGTCGTGGCGCTGGAGCAGATCGCCTCGGCGCCGACGGGAACGGCACCGTCCAAGCTGGAAGCCTGGCTGGAGGCCCTGTTCGAGGCCAAGCGCCGCAAGGCGGGCGCCGACCCCGAGCTGTTCGCGACGTACTCGGTGCTGCTCGCCGAGAACAGCGGGGTGGTGGACCACCATCTGAGCGCGCTGATCGATCAGTTGGCCCGGATCATCGCCGAGGGCGTCGCGGACGGCTCCCTGTCGGCCCCCGATGTCCCGGCCGCCGCCCGCGCGGTGTTCGACGCCACCGGCCGCTTCCATGACCCGCAGTACGCGGGGGAATGGTTCTCGCCCACGATCATCACGGAGTTCGAGGCGGTCACGTCCCTCGTGATCCGGGGCCTGCGCGCCTGATCCGGCCGCCCCCGAAGAGGAGTGGTCCATTCCGGACAGCTTGGTGATCATTTGAGGCGGGGGGCCCTGTCGCGCGCCGCACACCTGCCCTACGTTCCCCCCGACCGCACTCATCAGGTACTTCTCAGGGGGGAAGCATGTCCGCTCAAGAGCTCCGGGACGACCGTCCGGAGCCGCCCGCCCGCTCGGGTTCCGCCGCGGCACTCGGCTGGATTCTGACCATCGGCCTCAACGTGGTCGCGCCGATCATCACGTACAACCAGCTCCACGACCACGGCTGGAGCGAGTTCGGCGCACTGCTGCTCAGCAGCGCGTGGCCCGTCCTCGACAGCGCCATCCACCTGGCCTGGCGCCGCAAGCTCGACGAATTCGCCGTCGTCACCCTGGTGTTCCTGGTGATCACGGCCGTCGTCTCGCTGATCGGCGCGCACTCGGCCCGCGCCCTGCTGATCAAGGACTCCGGTGTGACCGGGCTGTTCGGGGTGCTCTGCCTGGCCACCCTGCTCGCGCCGCGGCCGCTGATGTTCTACTTCGGCCGCAAGTTCGCCACCGACGGCACCCCCGAGAGCACGGCCTGGTGGAACGGCCTGTGGCAGTTCGAGGGCTTCCGCCGGACGATGACCGTCATGACCACGGTGTGGGGTGTGGCGTACCTCGTCGAGGCCGCGGTGCGGATCGCCCTGGCGTACACCCTGCCCACCGGCACGATGGTGGTCATCAGCCCGATCATGATCTACGCCGTGCTCGGCGTGCTGGCCCTGTGGACCGCGCTCTACGGCAAGCGCTCCCGGCGCGAGGGCGAGCGGCGCGCGGCCGAGACCGCTGCTGCCGCGGCGGCCCAGCCCGCGACCTCGTAGGCGCGGAAGACGACGGTGGCCCGGTGCGCAGTGCGCACCGGGCCACCGGTCGTTCGGCCGAAGCGGAACCTAGCAGCCGAGCAGACGGCTGCCGAGGTAGCTCTGGATCTGGTCCAGGGAGACGCGCTCCTGCTTCATGGTGTCGCGCTCACGCACGGTCACGGCGTTGTCGTCCAGGGTGTCGAAGTCGACGGTGACGCAGAACGGCGTACCGATCTCGTCCTGGCGGCGGTAGCGGCGGCCGATGGCGCCCGCGTCGTCGAACTCGATGTTCCAGTTCTTGCGCAGGTCGGCGGCGAGGCCCTTGGCCTTCGGCGACAGCTGCGCGTTGCGGGACAGCGGCAGGACGGCGACCTTGATCGGGGCCAGGCGCGGGTCGAGGCGCATCACGGTGCGCTTCTCCATGACGCCCTTGGCGTTCGGGGCCTCGTCCTCGTTGTACGCGTCGAGCATGAAGGCGAGCATGGCGCGGTTGACACCGGCCGCCGGCTCGATGACGTACGGGGTGTAGCGCTCACCGGCGTCCTGGTCGAAGTAGGTGAGGTCCTGGCCGGAGGCGGCGGAGTGCGCCTTGAGGTCGAAGTCGGTGCGGTTGGCCACGCCTTCGAGCTCGGAGAACTCGTTGCCGCCGAAGTTGAAGCGGTACTCGATGTCGGCGGTGCGCTTCGAGTAGTGGGACAGCTTCTCCTTCGGGTGCTCGTACCAGCGGATGTTCTCCTCGCGGATGCCGAGGCCGCGGTACCAGTTCCAGCGCTCGGCCATCCAGTACTCCTGCCACTGCTCGTCCTCGCCCGGCTTGACGAAGAACTCCATCTCCATCTGCTCGAACTCGCGCGTGCGGAAGATGAAGTTACCCGGAGTGATCTCGTTCCGGAAGGACTTGCCCATCTGCGCGATGCCGAACGGGGGCTTCTTGCGCGAGGTGGTCTGCACCGTGGCGAAGTTGGTGAAGATGCCCTGGGCCGTCTCGGGGCGCAGGAACGCCTTCGAGCCGGTGTCCTGGGTCGGGCCGAGGTGGGTCTCCAGCATGCCGGAGAACTGCTTGGGCTCGGTGAACTGGCCCTTCACGCCGCAGTTGGGGCAGTTGACGTCGGCGAGACCGTTGGCGGGCACGCGGCCGTGCTTGGCCTCGTACGCCTCTTCCAGGTGGTCCGCGCGGTGACGCTTGTGGCAGGAGGTGCACTCGGTCAGCGGGTCCGAGAAGGTCGCGACGTGGCCGGAGGCCACCCAGACCTCGGGGGCCAGGATCACGGACGAGTCGAGACCGACGATGTCCTCACGCCCGGTGACCATCGCCTTCCACCACTGGCGCTTGATGTTCTCCTTCAGCTCGACACCCAGCGGACCGTAATCCCAGGCAGCCCGAGAGCCGCCGTAGATCTCACTGCACGGGAAAACGAAGCCACGGCGCTTGCTCAGGCTGACGATGGTTTCGATCTTGTCGGCGGCCACGGTGCTCTCTTCATTACGAGGACGAACGGCGAAGCCTTAAGGTTACCGGCGCCCGCACCCCCCCTTTCAAATCGGATCCCCCTCCACGGCCTCCACGGGGGCCGCCCACCAGGGTTTTTGACAATCGTTTCCATTTTTGATGAAAATGGATGTCATGAACGTACGACGCCTCATACCCACCGCCGCCCTCGCCGGAGCCGTCGCCCTCGGCGCCACGGCCCTCACCGCCTGCTCCGGAGCCGGCGCCTCCGGCGGCAACTCCGACGGCAAGCTCGACGTGACGGCGTCGTTCTACCCGATGCTGTTCCTCGCCGAGCAGATCGGCAAGGACCACGTGAAGGCCACCACCCTGACCAAGCCGGGTGTGGAGCCGCACGACCTGGAGATCACCCCGAAGCAGACCGCGCAGCTGGCCGAGGCCGACGTGGTGCTCTACCTCAAGACCCTGCAGCCCGCCGTCGACAAGGCCGTCGCCCAGTCCGGCGTGAAGAACATCGTCGACGCCGGCACGCTCACCTCCCTGGAGGCGCACGGCACCTCCGGCCACGACCACGGCCACGAGGGCGAGGCCGAGAGCGAGGGCGAGGAGGCCCACGGCGACGACCACGGCGACGGCGAAGCCGGCCAGGACCCGCACGTCTGGCTCGACCCGGTGAAGTACGCCGAGGTCGCCAAGGGCGTCGGCGCGGCACTGGAGAAGGCCGACCCCGACCACGCGGCGGACTACAAGAAGAACACCGACGAGCTCGTGGCCCAACTGAACGCGCTGAACACCGAGTTCGAGACCGGCCTGAAGAACCCGGCCACCAAGACCTTCATCACCACGCACTCCGCCTTCGGCTACCTCGCCGAGCGCTACGGCCTGGACCAGGAGGGCATCTCCGGCCTCGACCCCGAGTCCGAGCCGAGCCCGGCCCGCATGAAGGAGATCCGGGAGATCGCGAAGAAGGAGAATGTCTCCACGGTGTTCTTCGAGACCCTGGCCAGCGACAAGACGGCCAAGAGCCTCGCCTCCGACACGGGCCTGAAGACCGATGTCCTCGACCCGCTCGAGGGAATCACCGACAAGTCCCAGGGCGCTGACTACTTCGAGGTCATGCGCTCCAACCTGAAGAACCTCCAGAAGGCGCTCGGCACCACGTCATGACAGCAGTAGCAGCAACGGAGGCGCGAGCCATGGAGTCCACGTCCGCCGAGTCCCCCGGCGAGGCCGTCATATCCCTGCGCCGGGCCACGGCCACGCTCGGCTCTCGCCCCGTGCTGCGCGGAGTCGACCTCACCGTCCGGCGCGGTGAGGTCGTCGCCCTGCTCGGAGCCAACGGCTCCGGCAAGTCCACGGCCGTCCGCGCCGTGGTCGGCCAGGTCCCGCTGACCGGCGGCGCCCTGTCCCTCTTCGGCACCGAGTTCAAGCGGTTCAAGGACTGGTCGCGCATCGGGTACGTCCCGCAGCGCACCACCGCCGCCAGCGGCGTCCCGGCCACCGTCCGCGAGGTCGTCTCCTCCGGCCGCCTCGCCCGCTCCCGCTTCGGGATCCTGCGCAAGGCCGACAAGGCGGCCGTCGAGCGCGCGCTGGACCTGGTGGGCATGGGCTCGCACGCCGACGCCTCGGTCAACGCCCTCTCCGGCGGCCAGCACCAGCGCGTCCTCATAGCCCGGGCACTCGCCGTCGAGCCCGAACTGCTGATCATGGACGAGCCGATGGCCGGCGTGGACCTGGCCAACCAGGAGGTCCTCGCGAACGCCCTGCGCGCGCAGGTCGCCGCCGGCTCGGCCGTCCTGCTCGTCCTGCACGAGCTGGGCCCGCTGGAGCCGCTGATCGACCGGGCCGTCGTCCTGCGCGACGGCTGCGTCGTCCACGACGGCCCGCCCCCCGAGGCCGTGGGCCAGCACGCACTGCCCGGCCACGACCACGTACACCCCCACGCGGCGCACGACGCCGAGCCCCTGCGGACGGGACTGCTGAGCTGATGGACCTCCTGACCTACGACTTCATGCGGCGCGCCCTGCTCGCGGCCGTGCTCGTCGGCGTCACCGCCCCCGCGATCGGCACGTACCTCGTCCAGCGCCGCCAGGCGGTCATGGGCGACGGTATCGGCCACGTGGCCATGACGGGCGTGGCCCTGGGCTTCCTGCTCAACACGAGCCCGGTGTGGATGGCCACGCTGGTCGCCGTCATCGGCGCGGTCGGCATGGAACTGATCCGCTCCCGCGGCAAGACCAGTGGGGACATCGCGCTCGCCATGCTCTTCTACGGTGGTCTGGCCGGCGGCGTCATGATCATCAATCTGGCCCCGGGCGGCTCCACGGCCAACCTGACCAGCTATCTCTTCGGCTCCATCACCACGGTCTCGCCCGCGGACGTCACCGCCGTCGTGATCCTCGCGGCCTTCGTGATCGCCGTCACCCTCGGCCTGCGCCGCCAGCTGTTCGCGGTCTGCCAGGACGAGGAGTTCGCCCGGGTCACCGGCCTGCCGGTGCGCGCCCTGAACCTGCTGATGGCCGTCACCGCAGCCGTCACCGTCACCGTGGCCATGCGCATCGTGGGCCTGCTGCTGGTCAGCGCCATGATGGTGATCCCCGTGGCCGCCGCCCAGCGCGTCACCCGCGGGTTCACGGCCACTCTGACGCTGGCCATGGTCATCGGCGTGCTCGTGTCCCTGTCCGGCACGGTCACGACGTACTACATCGACGCCCCGTCCGGCGGCACCATCGTGCTGCTCGCCATCGGCGTCTTCATGGTGATGACGGCCCTGTCGGCCCCGCTCGCCCGCCGCCGGGCGAAGGCGGCCCGCGCCGCCGATGAGGTCTGCACGCGGGATGACGTGAACGTCTAGCTCGCGTTGATCGGTCGCCTGGCACAATGGGCAGGACCGACACAAGGAGGAACCGGTGGCGACTGCGCCTGGCGAGACCGCGCCAGTACGAGGACGATCCACTCGGCAGCGGGCCGCCGTCGCGGCGGCACTGGACGAGGTGGACGAGTTCCGCAGCGCCCAGGAGCTGCACGACATGCTCAAGCACCGCGGCGATTCCGTGGGCCTGACCACCGTGTACCGCACCCTCCAGTCCCTCGCCGACGCCGGCGAGGTCGATGTGCTGCGCACCAGCGACGGCGAATCCGTCTACCGCCGCTGCTCCACCGGGGAACACCACCACCACCTGGTCTGCCGCAAGTGCGGCAAGGCGGTCGAGGTGGAGGGCCCGGCGGTGGAGAAATGGGCCGACTCCATCGCGGCCGAGCACGGCTACGTGAACGTCGCCCACACGGTGGAGATCTTCGGCACCTGCGCCGACTGCGCGTCCGCCGGCTAGAACCTGGGCACGTTCCGGTCGAGGAGGTCCCGGAGCCGGTCCAGGTCCTCCGGGAGCAGGGCCGCCCGCTTCGGGATCCAGCCCAGGTCGCCGCCGTTCCGGTACCTGAACACGATCAGGTTCCGGGACTCGGTCCAGCCCGCGTACACGTCCCAGCCGTACAAGCCGCGCGCCACCCGCCGCAGGTGGACCAGGCAGGGTGAGCCGCATGACCTCCCGTACGTCCCTGCGCTCCGCGCCCTAGTACAGCTCCACCGCCAGGCCAGTCGTGTCCATGGCGGCAGAGCGTACCGGCAGGTCAGCCAGCGGAGCCGCCCGGCTCCGACTGGTTCGGGACGGCGCCGCCGAAGCGGCGGTCGCGCTGGGCGTACTCCAGGCAGGCCCGCCACAGGTCGCGGCGGTCGAAGTCCGGCCACAGCACGTCCTGGTAGACCATCTCGGCGTACGCGCTCTGCCAGATCAGGTAGTTGGAGGTGCGCTGCTCGCCACTGGGGCGCAGGAAGAGGTCCACGTCCGGCATGTCCGGGTAGTACATGTACTTCGCGAAGGTCTTCTCGTTGACCTTCGACGGGTCCAGCCTGCCCGCCGCCACGTCCCGCGCGATCGCCTGCGCCGCGTCCGCGATCTCCGCGCGGCCGCCGTAGTTGACGCAGAAGTACAGGGTCATCGCGTCGTTGTCGACGGTCTGCTCCTGGGCTACCTGGAGCTCCTGGACGACCGACTTCCACATCTTCGGCATACGGCCGACCCAGCGGATCCGGATGCCGAGCTCGTTCATCTCGTCGCGGCGGCGCCGGATGACATCGCGGTTGAAGTTCATCAGGAAGCGCACCTCGTCGGGCGAGCGCTTCCAGTTCTCCGTCGAGAAGGCGTACAGGGAGAGGTTCTTGACGCCCATCTCCAGGCAGCCCTTGAGCACGTCGAGGACGACGCCCTCGCCGACCTTGTGGCCCTCGGTGCGCGGCAGGCCGCGCTCCTTGGCCCAGCGGCCGTTGCCGTCCATGACGACGGCCACGTGGTTCGGGACCAGCTCACCGGGGATCTTCGGCGGGCGCTCACCGGACGGGTGCGGCTCGGGAACCTTGTACTCCCGGCGAGAGCGTCCCAGAATCCCGCGTCGTGCCATGTGCCCAGCTCCTATTTCTCGACGTATCGCAAGGAGCGTAGCCCGCGCTCCAGATGCCAGTGCAAATAGGCCGAGACCAGTCCGCTGCCCTCCCGCACATGACGCGCCTCGCAGGCGTCCGCGTGGCCCCAGTCGCCCGTCAGCAGCGCGCTGAGGAGGGCGATGGCCTCCGATGAGGGTACGACGCTGCCGGGGACCCGGCAGTCGCCGCATATGACCCCGCCGGCGGCGACGGAGAAGTGCCGGTTGGGGCCGTGGATCCCGCACTTCGCGCAGTCCTCGAAGCTGGGCGCGTAGCCGTTGACGGCGAGCGAGCGCAGCAGGAACGCGTCGAGGATGAGGTGCGGTTCATGTTCCCCCCGGGAGAGGGTGCGCAGGGCGCCGACGAGCAGCAGGTACTGCTGTACGGCGGGCTCGCCCTCGTTCTCGGTGAAGCGCTCGGCGGTCTCCAGCATCGCGGTGCCGGCGGTGTAGCGGGCGTAGTCGGTGACGATGCCGTTCCCGTACGGGGCGATGATCTCGGTCTGGGTGCAGAGCGGGAGGCTGCGGCCGATCAGCTCGCTGCCCCGGGCGAAGAACTGCACGTCGGCGTGGGAGAAAGGTTCCAGCCCGGCGCCGAACTTGGACTTCGTCCGCCGGACCCCGCGGGCGACGGCCCGCACCCGGCCGTGGCCTCGGGTGAGGAGCGTGATGATGCGGTCCGCCTCACCCAGCTTCTGGGTGCGCAGCACGATGCCGTCGTCGCGGAACAGACTCATGGGCCCATTGTCGCCTGTGCGGGCGCGGCGACGGCCCTCCGCCCGGACTGGGGGCACCTCCCAGCGGTAGCTGGGGGAGGGTCCGGGCGGAGGGCCGTCCACCTCTTGGGAGGGGTCAGGGGGCGGGCGTCGCGGCGCCGGCCGCCTTCTCGGCCGTCTCGGCCGTCTTCTCGGCCGTCTCAGCCGTCTTCTCGGCCGTCTCAGCCGTCTCGGCGTCGTCATCCGCCTTCTCGGCCGTCTCCGCGTCGTCGTCCGCCTTCTCGGCGCCGGCCGGGGCCGCCACCGCCTGGGCGGGCAGCTCGGCCTGCGGGGCGCCGTGGGCGCCGTCCTTGCCCGGACCGTTGAAGATCAGGTTCAGCACGATCGCGGCCGTGGCACCGAGCGTCACACCGCTGTTGAGGAGCGAGGACAGGTCGGCGTCCATGTGCTCCTTGAAGAAGACCGGAACGGTGGCCGGGAGCAGCGCGAAGGCCAGGGAGACGCCCACGACCAGCGCGTTCTTCTCCTCCTTGAGATCGACCTTGGCGAGGGTCTGGATACCGGCCAGGGCCACCATGCCGAACATCACGGTCGCGGCGCCGCCGAGGACTCCGTGCGGGACGGCGGCGACGATCGCGGCGGCCTTCGGGAGCAGACCGAGGACGATCATGAAGACGCCCGCCGCGACCACGACGAACCGGCTCTTGACCTTGGTCATGCGGACCAGGCCGACGTTCTCGGCGAAGGCCACGTACGGGAAGGAGTTGAGGACACCGCCGAGCGCGGTGGCGGCGCCGTCGGCACGCAGGGCGCGGGCCACGGTCTCGCTGTCGACCTCCTTGCCGACGATGTCGCCGACGGCGTAGGTGTCACCGGTCGTCTCGACCATGGTGATCAGCATGACGATGAGCATCAGCAGGATCGGGAACCACTCGAACTTCGGGGCTCCGTACTGGAACGGGGTGGTGACGCCTACCCAGTCCGCGCCGCCCACGCCGCCGAACTTGGCGTCCCCGAGCAGGAAGGCGACGGCGGTGCCGCCGACCAGGCCGAGCAGGATGGCGATGCTGGAGAGGAAGGGCCGGCCGAGCTTCATCAGGACCAGGATGAAGAGCATCGTGCCGCCGGCGTACGCGAAGTTCTTCGGGTCGCCGAAGTCGGGGCTGCCGACGCCGCCCGCGGCATCGTTCAGGGCGACGGGGATCAGCACGATGCCGAGGACCGTGATCACCGTGCCGGTGACGACCGGCGGGAAGATCCGCATGATGGCGCGGAAGGCCTTGGCGGGCAGCCAGGCGAAGGCGAAGGTGGCGATGCCGGCCGTGATGACGGCGCCGTAGATGACGAGCAGGCCCGCCGTTCCGCCGCCCGCCCCGAGACCGATGGCGATCATCGGGGACACCGCGGTGAAGGTGACGCCCTGGATCAGAGGCAGTCGCGCGCCGATCCGGCCGATGCCCCACGCCTGGAGGATCGAGGCGATGCCGCAGGTGAACAGGTCGGCGTTGATCAGGTAGACCAGCTGCTCGGTGGTGAGGCCCAGGGCGCCGCCCACGATGATCGGGACGATCACCGCACCGGCGTAGAAGGCGAGTACGTGCTGGAAGCCGTACAGCGCGAGCTTGGGGAGGGGGAGCACCTCGTCGACCGGGTGCGTGCTCTGCTCTCCGTCTGCGGAAAGCCGGGCGGCGACACGTGCCATCTCTGCCTTGCCCTTCAAAAGGTAGGTAACCGAGAGGAATCTGGTTATCCCTGGCCGGAGTGGGTCGCTGTCCCGTTGGTCCGCCAGGGTTGTCAGTGCGATCACGTGAATCGAAGCCCTGCGATGTTTCCGCCGGCGTCTCGTCGTGTGACCGGAATTGAACGCCTGTGGGAGTCCTCACAGGTATCGTCGACTTCCACAAAGTGTTGACGTTCAGTGACGTCACTTTTGGAGGTTTGCCCAATGGCGGGTGCCGCGACAGGGGCGTAAGGGGAACGCGCCGGTGAAGGGCCCGTTCCTGTCGCGCGACCGTGCACCACCTACGGCCTGACCTGCTCGTACGCGTTTCGCGAGGCGACCCGCACCGCAATCCCGCCCCATGGATCCGGCCGTCCAAGGAGTGGGATCGCGCGATCCCGGAGCACACGTCTCCACCCCTGCACGGATGGCGGAAGGCTCCGGTTCAGCCCCCGCGAGGCCGGATTGTTACCTCCCCGGGAGCCGTTTCGTATGCGTTCGCTACGCCCCGGAGGCCCGTACGCCGGACAGCAGCCGGGCCACCTCGTCCGGGGTCATCCGCAGCGCCGCGCCCACCGTGGCCAGCACCTCGCGCTCGGCGGGGATGTACGGCCCATCCGCGAGCGCGATGCGCGCCCCCTGGAGCAGGATCGACTCCCGGCCCGGCCCGGCCAGGTGCGGGGCCAGCGGCTCCAGGGCCTCGTGGAGCTCTATCGACAGCGCGGCCCCGCAGCACTCCGGGCCGTCGTACAGGCCCAGCCGGCCCTCGTCGGTCGCCAGCGCCTCCACCAGGGACTCCAGCTGCTCCTCCGTACAGTCCTGGAAGCCCGCCGACCGTACGGCCGACACGGCGCCCTCCAGCGCACTGCGCGAGGCCGTCCCGCCCGCCGCCAGCACGGCCAGCGCCACGGTGTGCACGGCGTCGCGCAGCAACGCCGAGAACCGGGTGGTGGTGAGGTGGTCCAGGACCTCGGTGTCGAAGCGGTCCCGGCAGGCCTGGCACTCGACGACGGGTCCGGTCCGGCCGCGCGACAGCAGCGGCACGCCCAGGACGGTGAACCGGCGACGTCCGGTGCGCCGGCGGTAGTTGCGGTCACCGCCGCAGCCGGGGCAGAAGAACTCCCCGTCGCTCACGGTGCTCCAGGTGGTACGGATGCCCCAGACCGTCAGCTTCCGGCCGTCCCCACCCCGAACTGGCAGCACGTCGCACCTCCGTCACGTCCCGGCAACGTCGTCGGGTGGGCGTGATGTTAGCCACATCAGTGAGGATCCGTCAGTCGTGTGACAAGACAACCTGCGCCACCCCGTGGACTTGGCCGAACCACGCCCCCGCCGGTTGGCGCGCCGAGGTGCCGGGCCGGAAACGGCGGGACCCCGCCCCTCCAGGCGGAGGGGCGGGGTCCGAAGCGTGCCGACGGGTCAGCGGCCCGCGCGGTTGACGGCGGAGATGACCGCCTTCAGGGAGGCGCGGGTGGTGTTGGCGTCAATGCCGATGCCCCACAGGACGCGGCCGTCGATCGCGCACTCGATGTACGAGGCGGCCACGGCGGAGGCGCCCTCGCTCATGGTGTGCTCGGTGTAGTCCAGCAGGCGGGCGTCGACGCCGATGCCGGCCAGCGCGTCGAAGAAGGCCGAGATCGGACCGTTGCCGGTGCCGTTCAGCACGGTGTCCACGCCGTCCAGGACCGCCTCGACGGTCAGCGTGTCCGTGCCGTCCTTGTCGGTGGTGGTCTGGCCGGAGCGCAGCTGGATGCGGCCCCACGGATTCTCGGGGTTGGGCAGGTACTCGTCCGAGAAGACGTCCCAGATCGCCTTCGGCGTGACCTCGCCGCCCTCGGCGTCGGTCTTGGCCTGGATGATCCGCGAGAACTCGATCTGCATGCGGCGCGGCAGGTCCAGCTTGTGGTCGTTCTTCAGGACGTAGGCGATACCGCCCTTGCCGGACTGCGAGTTGACGCGGATGACGGCCTCGTAGGAACGGCCGACGTCCTTCGGGTCGATGGGCAGGTACGGGACCGCCCACTCGATCTCGTCCACCGTCTTGCCGGCGGCGGCCGCGTCGGCCTCCATGGCGTCGAAGCCCTTCTTGATGGCGTCCTGGTGGGAGCCGGAGAAGGCGGTGTAGACCAGGTCGCCCGCGTAGGGGTGGCGCGGGTGGACCTCCATCTGGTTGCAGTACTCGCTGGTGCGGCGGATCTCGTCGATCTGCGAGAAGTCGATCTGCGGGTCGATGCCCTGCGAGAACAGGTTCATGCCCAGGGTGATCAGGTCCACGTTGCCGGTGCGCTCGCCCTGCCCGAACAGGCAGCCCTCGATGCGGTCGGCGCCGGCCATCAGGGCCAGCTCGGCGGCCGCCACGGCGGTGCCACGGTCGTTGTGGGGGTGTACGGAGATGCAGATGTGCTCGCGGCGGGTCAGGTTGCGGGCCATCCACTCGAAGCGGTCCGCGTGCGTGGACGGCGTCGAGCGCTCCACGGTGGCGGGCAGGTTCAGGATGATCTCGCGGCCCTCGGCCGGCTGCCAGACGTCGCAGACGGCTTCGCAGACCTCCAGGGCGAAGTCCAGCTCGGTGTCGGTGAAGATCTCCGGGCTGTACTGGTAGCCGAAGACGGTCTCGGGGCCCAGCAGCTTCTCGGCGTACTCCATGACCAGGCGGGTGCCGTCGACGGCGATCTGCTTGATCTGCTCCTTGGAGCCGCGGAAGACGACCCGGCGGAAGGTCGGCGCGGTCGCGTTGTAGAGGTGCACGGTGGCGCGCTTGGCGCCGACCAGTGACTCCACGGTCCGCTCGATCAGGTCCTCGCGGGCCTGGGTCAGTACGGAGATGGTGACGTCGTCCGGAATCGCGCCCTCTTCGATGATGGAGCGCACGAAGTTGAAGTCGGTCTCGCCGGAGGACGGGAAGCCGACCTCGATCTCCTTGTAGCCCATGCGCACCAGCAGGTCGAACATCTCGCGCTTGCGGGCGGGGGTCATCGGGTCGATCAGCGACTGGTTGCCGTCACGCAGGTCGGTGGACAGCCAGCGGGGAGCCTTGGTGACGCGGGCGTCGGGCCAGGTGCGGTCCGGGATGTCCACCTGCTCGTACGAGCCGTACTTGTGGATCGGCATTCCGGAGGGCTTCTGGGTGTGGGTCGCGTTCGTGATGGGCGTGGGGCGACCAACGAAAGTGTGCTGACTCATGGCGTAGGGCTCCTCGCGTGTCCGCGTGTAGTTCGCTGGGACGGCCGACGGCGGTCGCAAAACCGCAACACCAAACTCCGCGGGGAGGGGGCCGGCCTACGACTACAGACCCTCGCCGCGGCAGCTAAGGAGAAGCAGCCCGAAACGCATGATGGGCCGAGCCTAACCGAGCCGCGCCGTAACGCGAGGACCTGTTTCAGTATGCAAGACCCGCCTGTCCGATTTGTACCTAATGTGAGCTATACCTCTCTTCCATCAAGGAGGTCCGGTCGATCCACCGGAGCCCGCGAGATTCGTACGTGCGATCACATCATCGCTGGCCACGATCATGGGCGGCCGAGATCGCGTACGCGGAAGAGGCGTACCGGAACCTTGAGCTGCGCAGGCACACCTACGCCGAGGTGAAGGCGCGGTGGGGGCTCGGAGCACAGGCGGCACAGCACGTGATCAAGAAAGCGGCCGACGCCTGCACGACCTCCCTGGCGAGCCTGCGTGCCCGGAGGCTCCACAGGCCGGCCTCAGGGCGCCACCGTCAGGTCGCACCCAAGCCGCCCTCCTTTCGGTCCGATGCCGCCCAGCCGTACGACGACCGCATGCTGTCGTCGCAGATCGAAGCACGCACCGTCTCCATCTGGACGACGAGCGGACGCCTCAAGGGTGTGGCCATCACAGCCGGCGCCGAGCAACTCGCCACACTGGGCTACCACCGCCAAGGCGAGTCCGATCTGCTGCGTCGTGACGGCGACTGGTATCTGCTCGCGACCTGCGAGGTGCCCGAGGCGGAGCTGGACACCGACCCGATGGGCTTTCTCGGCGTTGACCTGGGGATCGTGAACATCGCCACCACCTCGGACGGCGAGATCATGGCCGGGCGCCGGCTCAATCGCCTGCGCGAACGGGATCTGAAACTACGGGCCAATCTGCAACGCAAGAGAACCAAATCCGCGAGGCGTCGCGCGCAGCGCAGGCGCCGCAAGGAGGCCCGGCGCACCCGGGACATCAATCACAAGATCGCGAAACGCATCGTGGCCGAGGCCGCACGCACCGGGCGCGGGATCGGTCTGGAGGACCTGACCGGTATCCGTGAACGGGTACGGCTAAGAAAGCCCCAACGGGCCATGGTGCACTCCTGGGCGTTCGCCCAGCTCGCAGAATTCATCTCCTACAAGGCCCGCCGGGCGGGAGTGCCCGTGGTGTTCGTCGATCCGGCGTACACGTCCCGCACCTGCTCCCAGTGCGGGCACATCGACAAGGCGAACCGGGTCTCACAGGCCCGCTTCGTGTGCCGGTCCTGCGGATTCGTTGATCACGCAGACCGCAACGGCTCCCGCAACATCCGCGCACGCGCGTGGGAGTTGTGGCGACGCGGGGCCCCGTCACCGGCCCCAGCCGTCCCGCACCAGCGAGACGACCGGACGCGGGCGGCGCACCACAGCCAGTGATGCGCCGTAACGCAAGCCGCGTCGCTCCGGCGACGAGGCGTGTGACACAACCGAATGAATCATGGTTGCTTCTAGTGACATCGGAGTAACTCGGTGCCACATTGCCGGGCATGGATACCTTCCGCGCTCACGACCGCCGCACTCACCTTCACCCCGTCTTCTGCACCGTGGTGCCGCCGCACCTGCTCGACAAGATCGCGCAGTCCGATGACTCCCGGCGGGCCGACGCCGCGCAGCGGACCCTTGAACAGGACTCCCTGCTGCGCACCCGGCGCCGCGTCACCACCGTCCGGGGCATCACCCCGGTGCTGGGGGCGCCCCTCTCGGACGACCCCCGACGGACCATCTACGACGCCGAGCACCGCACCCGGCTGCCCGGGAAGAAGGTGCGCGCGGAAGGCGACCCGGCGAGCAAGGACGCCACCGTCAACCGCGCGCACGCGGGGCTCGGGGCCACGTACGAGCTGTTCCTCAAGGGCTTCGGGCGCCACTCGATCGACGATGCCGGGCTGCCGCTGGACGCGACCGTGCACTACGGCGAGGACTACAACAACGCCTTCTGGGACGGCCAGCAGATGGTCTTCGGCGACGGGGACGGGGACCTGTTCCTCGACTTCACGGTGTCGGTGGACGTGATCGGCCACGAGCTCGCCCACGGCGTCACCCAGTACTCGGCCAACCTGGTCTACCGGGGGCAATCGGGCGCGCTGAACGAGTCGATGTCCGACGTCTTCGGCTCGCTGATCAAGCAGTACTCCCTCGACCAGAGCGCCCAGGACGCGGACTGGCTGATCGGCGCCGGACTGCTGGGGCCGAACGTGACCGGGGTCGCGCTGCGCTCGATGAAGGCACCGGGGACGGCGTACGACGACGACGAGCTCGGCAAGGACCCGCAGCCGGCGACGATGGACGACTACGTCGAGACCTACAGCGACAACGGCGGGGTGCACATCAACTCCGGCATCCCCAACCACGCCTTCTACCTGGTGGCGACGGAGCTGGGCGGCAAGGCCTGGGAGCGCGCCGGGCAGATCTGGTACGACACCCTGACGGGCGGGGAGCTGTCCTCGAAGGCCAGTTTCAAGGACTTCGCCCGGCTGTCGGTGGCGGCGGCCGTCGCGCGGTACGGGGACGGCGGCGCGGAGCACCAGGCACTGCAGAAGGCGTGGTCGACGGTAGGGGTGCCGACCGCCTGACGGCGGGGTAGACAGGCCCCATGCGGATTCTGGTGGTGCGTACGGGAGGTTTCGCGGGCATCGAGCGCCGGGTCGAGGTGGACACCTCGGGCCGGCCCGATGAGGACGAGTGGCAGGCCCTGGCGCAGCTGGCACTGCGGCCCGGCCCGCCCGCACCGGGGGCGCACCGGGTGCGGGACGGGTTCTCGTACCGGATCACGGTGGACGGGCGGACGGTGTCCTGCGAGGAGCCGAACCTGTCGGACGCGCAGCGGTCGCTGATCTCGCGCGTGCTGAAGGAGGGCGCGTGAGGGGCCGGGCGTGAGGGCCGCAAGCGCGGGCAGCCCGTGCTGTCAGCCCGTTCGGGAGTCAAAGCGGATGCTCTCGCGGGGCGGCTTTGCTTGTATGACCGTATGACAAAGATCTTGGACGTGCTGGAGCGGTACTACGACGCGGTACCGCGTGTGGGCGGGGCGCGCGGTGAGGACTTCGGAGCTCTGACCCTGTTCGTGCAGGAGGGCGACGGCTGGCCGTACTACGCGCGGCCCGCGCTCGGAGGCCCGTCGGCCTCGGCCTCCGACGTCGAACGGGTACTGGCCCGCCAGCGGGAGCTGAAGCTCCCGGAGTCCTTCGAATGGGTGGCCGAAACCAACCCCTCGCTGCGGGCCGCCGTGGAGGCCGCCGGGCTGCGTGTCCACGCGTACCCCCTGATGGCGCTGGACCCCGCCGCGCCGCCCCTCGCGCCACATCCCGACGTACGGCTGCTCGGCCCCGGCGATCCGCTGCTGGCGGCGGCGGTGACCGTGCCGATGCTGGCCTTCGCGGCGCCCGGGACGGCGCTCGGCGAGGCCGGTCCGGCCGAACTGGCGGTGGCGGTCGCGGACCCGGCGGTGGCGGCACGCCGGGCCATGATCTCGGGGAAGCTCGCATCGGGCACCACGGCCATGGCGGCGGCCGCGCGGGACGGGGTGGTGCTGTGCTCCGGCCAGTACAACCCGGTCGGCGAGGTCGCCGAGATCGTCGGCGTCGGCACCCTTCCCGCGGCGCGCCGCCAGGGCCTGGCCCTCGGTGTGACGGCGGCCCTGGTCGCGGACGCGCTGGCACGCGGGGTGACCACGGTGTTCCTGACGGCGGGCGACGAGGACGTGGCCCGCGTCTACGGGCGCGCCGGTTTCCTCCGGGTGGGCACGGGGCTGATCGCGGAGCCGCCGCCGGAGGAGAAGGAGGAGCGTTCCTAGGGACTGAGACAGGGGGTGCGGGCAGGGCCTTGTTGCTGAAACGGCAACGATGTTTGCCCGTTCGGTGGGGGCGGGCGGAGCATCGGAAGCGACCGCACACCGGCACGCGTACAGGAAGAGACGCCGATGCACGAGCAGACCGAGCAGACCGAGCACCAGCACCAGCACCAGCAGCCCCACGCGCACGTCCACTCCCCCTCCGACGGGCCCGCCGCCGGCGGCGGCGAGGAGTTCTGGGACTCCCGCTACAGCGAGAGCGAGCAGATCTGGAGCGGCAACGCCAACACCGTCCTGGTCCGCGAGGTCCAGGACCTCGCCCCGGGGCGGGCCCTGGACCTCGGCTGCGGTGAGGGCGCCGACGCCGTGTGGCTGGCCCGGCAGGGCTGGCGCGTCACCGGGACCGACATCTCGGGGATCGCCCTGAAGCGGGCGGCCGGTCACGCGGCGGACACGGGGGTCGCCGACCGGATCGAGTGGCAGCGTCACGACCTCGCGCTGTCGTTCCCCGCCGGCGAGTTCGACCTGGTCTGCGCCAGCTTCCTGCACTCGATGGGGGACTTTCCGCGCGAGCGGATCCTCCGTACCGCCGCCTCGGCGGTGGCCCCCGGCGGAGTGCTGCTGATCGTCGGGCACGCGGGCTGGGCGCACTGGCAGGAGGACCGGGATCACTCGGTCCGCTTCCCGGCCCCGGAGGACGTCGTCGCGGACCTGGAACTGCCCGAGGGCGGGTGGGAGGTCCTGCTCGCCGAGGAACACGAACGGGTCCAGAACCAGCCTGACGGCCGGCCCGGGACCCGGACGGACAACGTGGTGAAGCTACGGCGGCTGCGCTGAGCGGCTCGCCAAAGGCAAGGCGTCAGAAGCCGAGCTTGCGGAGCTGCTTGGGGTCGCGCTGCCAGTCCTTGGCGACCTTCACGTGCAGGTCGAGGAAGACCGGCGTGCCGAGCAGCGCCTCGATGTGCTTGCGCGACTTCATGCCGACCTCCTTCAGGCGCGAACCCTTCGGGCCGATGATGATGCCCTTCTGGCTCGGCCGCTCGATGTAGACGTTCGCGTGGATGTCCAGCAGCGGCCGGTCCGCCGGGCGGTTCTCCCGGGGGATCATCTCCTCCACCACGACCGCGATGGAGTGCGGGAGCTCGTCCCGTACGCCTTCGAGGGCGGCCTCGCGGATCAGCTCCGCGACCATCACCATCTCGGGCTCGTCGGTGAGGTCGCCCTCCGGGTACAGCGGCGGGCTCTCCGGCAGCAGCGGCGCGATCAGGTCGGCCAGCAGCTGGACCTGGCTGTCACCGACCGCCGAGACCGGGACGATCTCGGCCCACTCGAAGCCCAGCTCCGCGCCGAGCTGGTGGACGGCGAGGAGCTGTTCGGCCAGGGCCTTGGACTCGACCAGGTCGGTCTTGGTGATGATGGCGATCTTGGGGGTCTTCTTGATCCCCGCGAGCTCCTTGGCGATGAACTTGTCGCCGGGGCCGAGCTTCTGGTCGGCCGGCAGGCAGAAGCCGATGACGTCGACCTCGGCCCAGGTGGTCCGGACGACGTCGTTCAGCCGCTCGCCGAGGAGCGTGCGCGGCTTGTGCAGGCCGGGCGTGTCGACCAGGACGAGCTGGGCGTCGGGGCGGTGCACGATGCCGCGGACGGTGTGGCGGGTGGTCTGCGGCCGGTTGGAGGTGATCGCGACCTTGGTGCCCACGAGTGCGTTGGTCAGGGTCGACTTCCCCGCGTTGGGGCGGCCGACGAAGCAGGCGAAGCCCGCGCGGTGCGGGGCGGTGGGCTCGGGGGAACGATCGCTCATACGGGCCATTCTCCCCGATGCCGCTCCCAGCGCCGACCAGGCCGCCGCGAGGAGGGCCGGAGCGGCGGCGAGGACGGTCGCGAGTCCGGGTCGCGCGGCATGGCCGACGGAGGCCCGGGCGGCCGTCCCATGGTCGCTGACCTGCACCGTCACCTCGGCCCACTCGGCGGCGGGCGGGTCGGCCCAACGGACGGCGAGCCGGACCCGCTGGCCGGGGAGCAGTTCGGCGGGCAGCCCGGGGAGCTCCCGGTCGAGCAGACCGCGGCCGAGGGCGCCGGAGGCGGTGAGGGTGCCCCGGGGGCGAAGGGTGACGTTGCCGAGGTTGCGCAGCGTGTACGAGACCTCCGCGTCGCCGCCGCGTTGCCCGGTGACCCGGAGGTCCTCGACGGCGAGCGCGGCGGCGGTCGGGCCGGTGACGCGCAGGTACAGGCGGGCGGCGACGGCCTGGCGTACGCCGATGCCGGCGTCGCCGCTGTCGCTGTCGCTGTCGGGCTGGTCCTCGACGGCCACGATGGCGCCGGGGTGGTCCCCGGGCTCCGCCCGGTCGGGGACCGTGAGCGTGAAGGCGACGTTCACCGACCCCCGGGCGGGGACGGTGACCCGCTCCCGCGCGAGCTTCGCCCAGGCGGCGGTGGCGCGGCGCGGCTCGTCGGGGCCGCGGAGGGCGAAGCCGCCGTCGCGGGGGGTGTTGTAGGCGTCGGCGGCGTACAGCCGGAAGGACCGGGGGCGGTCGGTCCGGTTGGCGACGGTGACGGTGTCGGCCACGGTCCCGCCGGGGGCGGCGGCGAGGTAGAAGTACGGCCGCTGGGTGACAGTGTTGGCCGCGGGCAGCACGGACCACTGCCCGTTGTCGGCCCCCGCCGCCACCCCGGCTCCACCGACCAACACCCCGAGCCCGATCACGACCACCGCGGCCCCGCGCAACAGCACCCCGAGCCTGGTCGCGACCACCGCCGCCCCGCGCAACAGCACCCCGAGCCTGGTCGCGACCACCGCCGCCCCGCAGGCGGGCAGCAGGTCCCGGACGCGGCCGCGCGGGGGCCGGCCCTGCGGGGCTTCTCTCCCCGCCCCGCCCTTTCGCCGTTTCTCCCCCAGCTCCGCTGGGAGGTACCCCCAGGGGCTCCGCCCCAGACCCCGGCCACCTCCCAGCCCCGCCGGCGTTTGAGGCGCGGGTCCGGGCAGAGCCCGGGGAACGGTGGAAAGGCGGGGCGGGGAGATGGCACCGCGCAGCGGGACCCCGACGCCGGCCACGGTCACGGTCACGGTCACGACAGGGTCAGGGTCAGGACCGCCGTGTAAGCCCCCGGCGGGGTGTACGGCGGGATGCGCAGCTCGACGGTCGCGTCCACCGTGAACGTCCCGCCCACCACCGCCGCGTCCGGCGTCGCCGCGAGGACCGCGCCCTCCGCCCCCACGACACCCGCGCTGCCCGGCACGCACCGGCTCGGACTGCCGGCGGCCGCCGCGCACGACGGCGTCCAGGACAGCGACGCCCCCGGGATCCGCACGCCGCCCGCCCCCGCGAAGTCCGTGACCTTGCCGGTCAGCGACCAGCCCGCCGGCCCGCCCCGCGCGTCCTTGACCGTCACCGTCCCGATCCGCCCCGGCGCCGCGCCCCCGTCCCCGTACGGGACCGCGCCGAGGACGACCGCCTCTCCCGCCTGGGTCATCGCCAGCGCGCCCGGCTCCACCACCGCCGTCACCTTCTGCGTGCCCGGCGGCAGCGGGGCGACGGCGTCGATCACCGTGTACGCGGCCGGTCCCGAGCCCCGCCCCGCCGCCCAGCCCGCGCCCTCGTACGCCACCACCCCGGTCGTCGCCCTGTCCGTCACCGGGAGCTCGGCCCGGAACACCCCGAGTGCGTCGGCCTCGGCCGCCACCCGGTCCGGGGTCTCGGCGGCGCCCGCCCGGCCGGCCACCGTCACGGCCGCCCCCGGCGCGAACCCCGCGCCGGTGACCGTCACCTTCGCGCCCGGTTTCCCGTACGCCGTGCCGAGCGAGACGCCGCGCAGGTTGGCCTGCGGCAGCGGGCTCGCGGTGAGCCGTGCGGAGACCGGGCTCGCGGCTGCCGCGTCCGGTGTGCAGACGGTGTCCAGGTCCAGCAGGTGGCCGGTGTGCAGGGTGTAGCCGCCCGCGGCCAGGGCGGTCTCCCCGGGCGCGGTGACGGTGAAGGTGCCGGTCATGGTGACCCCGGGCAGCGCCGCGCCCGCCCCGACGGCGTCGTTCCGTTCGGCGCCCACGACGGTGACCTCGCCGCTCTGCGCGCCGGAGAGGAGCACCCTCCCGGTCGGGGTCAGCACATCGGCGGGCAGCTCGGCCCCGACCGGGTTCACGGCCGGGGTCCTGACCACCTGGTACGTCACGGTGACGGTGTCCCCGACGCGCGGCGCCGGGTTGTCGACGGTGATCCGGGCGGTCGTCGGCCCGTCGGCGGGCGGCAGTCCGGCCTCCTGCGGCGGCAGGCAGTGCGTCGGGAAGTCCACCTGGCCCGGCAGCACCTGCCCCGGGGGTCCCGCGGCCGCCGCGCTCCCCCCGGCGGCGGCAGGTGCGCTCAGCGCTCCCCCGGCAGCGGCCGCGAGCACGGCCGCCATGCCGAGGGCCCACGACCGTCTCCTGCTGCCCGCCCCTGTGCGCACTGTCCGCCCCCTGGGTTCCGTCCCGCCGACAGGGGGCCATTCACGAGCGGGCGGCTGGAGAAGTCAATGCACGGACCCGGCATCATCTGATGGCCCATCAGTAGATGGCGGGGTGGGCGGTGATGGGTGGGTGGGTGACGGGTGAGCGACCACGGGCACGGACGCCCGGAAGGTCCGCCGGTACGCCGTCGGGCTCACCCCCAGCGCGGCCTGCACATGCTTGCGCAGCGACTGCGCCGTCCCGAACCCCGCCTGCCGCGCCACCCGTTCCATCGGCAGGTCCGTCTGCTCCAGCAGCGACCGGGCCCGCTCCACCCGCTGCCCGACGATCCACTCGCCGGGGCTGGCCCCGCACTCCTCGCGGAACCTGCGCGTGAACGTCCGTACCGACATGGCCTCCTGGCGGGCCAGGTCGGACAGTGCCAACGGCTCGTGCAGCCGGCCCAGCACCCACGCGCGGGCCGCCGCCGTGCTGGCCAGCTGCGGCTCGGGCACCGGGCGCTCGATGAACTGGGCCTGTCCGCCGGGTCGGTGGGGCGGTACGACCGTCCGCCGGGCCACCTCGTTGGCGATGGCCGCGCCGTGGTCGCGGCGCACGATGTGCAGGCACAGGTCGATGCCGGCGGCGACGCCCGCGGAGGTCAGCACGTCCCCGTCGTCGGTGTAGAGCACGCCCGCGTCCACCCGTACCGCCGGGAACAGCTGCTGGAAGTGCTCGGCGGAGGCCCAATGGGTCGTCGCCCGGCGGCCATCCAAATACCCCGCGGCGGCCAGCACATAACCACCCGTACAGATGGAAACGAGCCGGGTGCCGGGGCGGATGTACGCGAGGGCCGCCGCGAGTTCCTCGGTCAGCCGGCCCTCCTCGTGCACCGGGCCCAGCTCGTACGAGGCGGGCACCACGACCGTGTCGGCCGTGGCCAGCGCCTCGGGGCCGTGCTCGACCTGGATCGCGAAGTCGGCCTCCGTGGCGACCGGCCCCGGGGCGAGCCCGCAGGTGACGATCTCGTAGAGCGGCCGCCCGGCGGAATCCTTGGCGCGGCCGAAGATCCGGTGCGGGATGCCGAGCTCGAAGGGCAGCAGCCCGCTGAGGGCGAGGACGACGACACGGTGCGCCCGCTGCTTCGACTCCATGGCCCGATCGTAGCGAAACGTGACAGTCAGGCCACTGTCGCGGCGGGCCGCCCGGGCCGGAAGCTGTCCGCGTGACGCAGAAAGCCCCCTCCACCACGCCCACGCCCTCGCCCTCGCGCACCCCCACGGCGACGCCCGGACGTGTCCACCGCGCCTGGTTCGTCGCGGCCGTCGCCTTCGTGACGATCATCGGCGCGGCCGCCTTCGCCTCCCTGCCCGGACTGCTCATCGATCCGCTGCACGAGGAATTCGACTGGTCGCGCGGCACGATCGGCTTCGCCGTCTCCGTGAACCTCGCGCTGTACGGGCTCACGGCGCCCTTCGCGGCCGCGCTGATGGACCGCTACGGCATCCGCCGGGTCGTGGCCCTGGCCCTGCTGGTGATCTCCGGCGGCTCGGTCGCCACGATCTGGATGACGGCGTCCTGGCAGCTGGTGCTGTTCTGGGGCGTGCTCGTGGGGCTGGGCAGCGGCTCGATGGCACTGGCCTTCGCGGCGACGGTGACCAACCGCTGGTTCACCGCCCGGCGCGGCCTGGTCACCGGCATCCTGACCGCGGCGGGCGCCTCCGGCCAGCTGATCTTCCTGCCGCTGCTGTCCTGGCTGGTGGAGCGGCACGGCTGGCGCCCGGCGGCGGTGACGGTCTCGCTGGCGGCCCTGGTCGTGGTCCCCTTCGTGTGGCTGCTGCTGCGCGACCACCCGGCGGACGTGGGGCTCGCCCCGTACGGCGGCACGTACGCGGAGAAGCCGGCCCCGGCGCGGGGCGCGGCGCGGCGTACGGTGACGGTGCTGTTCAAGGCGGCCCGCACCGGCCCCTTCTGGCTGTTGGCGGGCACCTTCGCGATCTGCGGGGCCTCGACCAACGGCCTGGTCAGGACCCACTTCGTACCGGCGGCCCACGAGCACGGCATGCCGGTGACGGCGGCGGCGGGGCTGCTGGCGGTGATCGGTGTGTTCGACGTGGTCGGCACGGTGGCGTCGGGCTGGTTCACGGACCGCTTCGAGGCGCGGCGGCTCCTCGCCGTCTACTACGCCCTGCGCGGGGTCTCGCTGCTGTTCCTGCCGCTGCTGCTCGCCCCGACGATCCACCCGCCGATGGTCCTGTTCATCGTCTTCTACGGCCTGGACTGGGTCGCGACCGTGCCGCCGACCATCGCGCTGTGCCGCGAGCACTACGGGGAGGACAGCGCGATCGTGTTCGGCTGGGTCCTGGCCTCGCACCAGATCGGCGCGGCGGTGGTCGCCTTCCTGGGCGGCCTGGCGCGGGATGTCTTCGGCTCGTACGACCTCGTCTGGTACGCGTCGGGCGCGCTGTGCGCGATGGCCGCCCTGATGGCCATGGTCATCCGCCGCCGCCCGGCCACCGCCGCGTGACCCCGGCCGACACCCCCGCGCGGGGTTTGCCTTTCAGCCTCGCCGGCGTTTGAGGCGCGGGGGCTGCGGCGGAGCCCGTGGGGGCACCTCCCCGCGGTAGGTGGGGTAGAAACCCGGCCCCGCCGGGCACCGGGCTCCGCCCGGACCCGCGCCTCAAACGCCGGCGAGGCTGAGTGTGCCCGGTGGGGCCTCAAATGCGAGGCTGAGTGTGCCCGGCGGGGCCTCAAACGCCGAGGCTGGAGGGGGCCGGCGAGGCTGGATGTGGCCGGCCGCCGCGGCGTGTCCGCGGGGGCCCCGGGCCGCACGTTCCCCCTCCCGGGAGGGATCAGGCGCCGGCCGGGGTGGTGGAGCGCAGGGTTCCGTCCGGGGCCGCCAGCAGGACCGGGGTGGTCGGGCCGCCGAGGTCGCGGACCGCGGCGCGGTCGGCGTCGGCCACCGCCTCCGCCGCGCTGACCACGGCCGCGGCCTCCAGGGAACGCGCCCCGCTCGCCACCGCCATCGCCACCGCGGTCTGCAGCGCGCTCAGCTTCAGGGAGTCCAGCTCCACCGTCCCGGCGACGTACGTGCGGCCCGTCTCGTCCCGCACCGCCGCCCCTTCGGGCACCCCGTTGCGGGCCCGGGCGCTGCGCGCCAGCGTGATGATCTTGCTGTCCTCGGGGTCGATCCCGGTGCTCTCCGTCATGGGCGAAAGCATAGGGAGCGCCTCGGCGCGGTCGTGCGACCACCCCGCCGAACCCGTCAGGGCCGGTCCAGCCTCAGCCGCTCCGCCCTCGGCAGACCCGCGACCACCAGGTCGTACGAGTCCTCCACCAGCTCGCGGACCAGTTCGTCGGGGAGCTCGGACACCGTCACCGTGTTCCAGTGCCGCTTGTTCATGTGCCAGCCCGGCCGGATCGCCGGGTGTTCCGCCCGCAGCCGTACCGCCAGCTCCGGCTCGCACTTGAGGTTGACCGTCAGCGGTTCCGCGTCCAGCGCCGACAGGGCGAACATCTTTCCCAGCACCTTGAACACCGAGGTCTCCGGGGTGAAGGGGAACTCCTCCACCGCCGCGTTGAAACCGAGGCAGAACGCGCGCAGCTCCTGCGGGGTCACTCCGCTCCCTCCTCACCCTCGCCGACCGCCGGAACCAACGGCTCCACCAGCACCGTCACGATCTTGTTCCGCCGCCCCGCGGGGGACTCGGCCGTCAGCCGCAGCGGACGCCCGTCCGGGAGCTCCACCACCGCCGACGCGCCCGCGATCGGGACCCGCCCCAGCGCCTTCGCCAGCAGCCCGCCGACCGTCTCGACGTCCTCGTCGTCGAAGGCCTCGACCTTGAACAGCTCGCCGAGGTCCGTGATGTCCAGCCGCGCGGTCACCCGGTAGCGGTCCTCCCCCAGGTACTCGACCGGCGGGAGCTCGCGGTCGTACTCGTCGGTGATCTCGCCGACGATCTCCTCCAGGATGTCCTCGATGGTGACGATGCCCGCCGTGCCCCCGTACTCGTCGATGACGACGGCCACGTGGTTGCGTACCTGCTGCATCTCGCGCAGCAGATCGCCCGCGTTCTTGGTGTCCGGCACGAACACCGCCGGCCGCATCGCAGTCGAGACCAGGTCGGACTCCGCCTCCCGGCTGATGTGCGTCTTGCGGACCAGGTCCTTCAGGTACACGATCCCGACGATGTCGTCCTCGTTCTCCCCGGTCACCGGGATGCGCGAGAAACCCGACCGCAGCGCGAGGGTCGTCGCCTGACGGATCGTCTTGTACCGCTCGATGCAGATCAGATCGGTACGCGGCACCATCACCTCGCGCACGAGCGTGTCACCGAGCTCGAAGACCTGATGCACCATCCGGCGCTCGTCGTCCTCGATCAGCGATTCCCTCTCCGCCAGGTCCACCATCGCGCGCAGCTCGGCCTCGGAGGCGAACGGCCCCTTGCGGAAGCCCTTGCCGGGCGTGAGCGCGTTGCCGATGAGGATCAGCAGCTGTGGGATCGGGCCCATGACCCGGGCCAGCGGGACCAGTACGTACGCCGCCGCCGTCGCCGTGTTCAGCGGGTGCTGGCGGCCGATCGTACGCGGGGACACGCCGACCGCGACGAACGAGACGAGCACCATCACGCCGATCGCCACGAGCAGCGCGGTCCAGTTCTCACCGAACGCGTCGAGGCAGACGTACGTGACGAACACGCCCGCCGCCATCTCGCAGGTGACCCGGACCAGCAGGGCCACATTCACGTAGCGGGTGGGGTCGGCGGCGACCTGCGCGAGCTTCGCGCTGCCGCGCCGGCCCTCCCGTACGGCCTGCTCCGCGCGGAAGCTGGAGACCCGGGCGATCCCGGACTCGGCGCACGCCGCGAACCAGGCCACCACGACCAGCAGGACCGCCCCGGTGATCAGCTGGGGAGCCTGGGTCACGAGACGGTCGGGGCCGGGGACGGACCGGTGATGCCGCGCTCACCGCGCCAGCCGTCGACGATGGCCGCCTGGAGGCCGAACATCTCGGCCTTCTCGTCCGGCTCCTCGTGGTCGTACCCGAGCAGGTGCAGCACCCCGTGGACCGTCAGGAGCTGGAGCTCCTCGTCCATGGAGTGCCGCGTCGGGGCGTCCTCGCCCTGCTTCTTCGCCACCTCGGGGCAGAGCACGATGTCGCCGAGGAGCCCCTGCGGGGGCTCCTCGTCGTCCTTCGCCGGCGGACGGAGTTCGTCCATCGGGAACGACATGACGTCGGTGGGTCCGGGCAGGTCCATCCACTGGATGTGGAGCTGCTCCATCGCCCCCTCGTCCACGACGATGACGGAGAGCTCGGAGAGCGGGTGGATCCGCATCCGGGTGAGCGCGTAGCGGGCGATGTCGAGGATCGCCTGCTCGTCGACCTCGATCCCGGACTCGTTGTTGACGTCGATCGACATGGTGCGCTGAGTTCTACTTCCCGTATTGGCCGCGGCCGTCCTGGCCGTCCTCGTACTTCTCGTACGCGTCGACGATACGGCCGACGAGCTTGTGCCGGACGACATCCTCGGACGTGAGCCGCGAGAAGTGGATGTCCTGGACTCCTTCGAGGATCGACTGGACCTGGCGCAGACCGCTCCTGGTGCCGCCCGGCAGCAGGTCGACCTGGGTGATGTCACCGGTGACGACGATCTTCGAGTCGAACCCGAGCCGGGTCAGGAACATCTTCATCTGTTCCGGGGTCGTGTTCTGCGCCTCGTCGAGGACGACGAACGCCTCATTGAGCGTGCGACCCCTCATGTATGCCAGCGGCGCCACCTCGATGGTGCCGGCGGCCATCAGGCGGGGGATCGAGTCCGGGTCGATCATGTCGTGCAGTGCGTCGTAGAGCGGGCGCAGGTACGGGTCGATCTTGTCGAAGAGCGTGCCGGGCAGGAAACCGAGCCGCTCACCGGCCTCGACGGCGGGGCGGGTCAGGATGATCCTGCTGACCTGCTTGGACTGCAGGGCCTGGACCGCCTTGGCCATGGCGAGGTAGGTCTTGCCGGTACCGGCGGGGCCGATGCCGAAGACGATGGTGTGCTTGTCGATCGCGTCGACGTACCGCTTCTGGTTGAGGGTCTTGGGACGGATGGTGCGGCCGCGGCTGGAGAGGATGTTCTGGGTGAGCACCTCCGCGGGTGTCTCCTCCGGACCGTTGCCGTTGCCGTTGCCGCTCGCCTTGAGCATGGCGATCGAGCGTTCCACTGCGTCCTCCGTCATCGGCTGCCCGGTGCGGAGCACCAGCATCATCTCGTCGAACAGGCGCTGGATCAGGGCGACCTCCGCCGCCTCACCGATCGCTCGGACCTGATTGCCACGAACATGGATATCGACCTTCGGGAAGGCCTTCTCGATCACACGCAATAGGGCGTCGCCCGAGCCGAGTACGGTCACCATCGGGTGTTTCGCCGGGACGGTGAAGTGGGCTCGCGCCTGCCCAGGCGCTGTGGACTCCTCCGCGCCCGCGGGGCGCAGGGGGTGGGTGTGGGCTGTCGGTGTCTGAGTCATGGGCCGGCACTGTGGCCTGCGCATACCTCCCACTGAAGGGCCGTGCCGATCGACGACCTCCGGAATACCAAGCGTACGACTCCCCCGCCCGTTCCCCGAGCCCTTTTCCCCCGGCGCCCCGCCCGCCCGCATCCCGCCCCGCCCCGGGCACGCCCGGGCACGCCCGGAAAGGCGCCGGAGCGCTGCGGCGGGGGCGGGGAAACCCCGGGGGGGTCCAGGTCCCGCCCGGCCAGGGCTCAGGGGCGGAAGCCGATCGTCGGGACCGCCCGCCGGCGGGCCGCCGGCTCCGCGGCCTGCGGGATCAGCGCGTCCAGGAACCCGTACCGCCCGCGCAGCGAATCCGGGGCGGTGCGCCACCAGTGCGCCACCTCCGGCCAGCCCGGCGCCGACAGCGAGCCCCCGAACTCCTGCACCGACAACGCCGCCGTCAGGCCGGCGAACGCCAGCCGGTCCGCCAGCGGCCATTCCGCCAGGGTGCCGGTGACGAAGCCCGCCACGTACACGTCCCCCGCCCCCGTCGGGTCCAGCGCGTCCACCGTGATGCCGGGGACCTCCGCCGTCTCCCCGGTCCGGCCGTCCACCGCGCACGAGCCCTCCGCGCCCATCGTCACCACGGCGATCGGCACCTTCTCGGCCAGCGCCCGGGCCGCCGCTCTCGGGCAGTCGGTCCGCGTGTACCGCATGGCCTCCCCCGCGTTCGGCAGGAACGCCTCGCAGTGCCCCAGGTCCGCGAGCGCCCCCAGGTCCCAGCGCCCGCTCTCGTCCCAGCCCACGTCCGCGAAGACCCTCGCCCCCTGCCGTGCCGCCGTCGCGATCCACTCCTCCCCCCGGCCCTGCCCCAGCGAGGCCACGGCCGCCCGGGCCCTCGGCGGGCACTGCGGGAAGGGCCCGGGGCCTGCCGGCGGCGGGGCCTCGTGCCCGTGCGACACCATCGTGCGCTCGCCCTCGTAGGCCATCGAGACCGTGACTGGGCTGTGCCAGCCGGGGATGGTGCGCGACATGGTCAGGTCGATGCCCTCGCCCTGTTCGAGCGCGTCCCAGCAGTACTCGCCGTAGTGGTCGTCCCCGAACGCCGCGGCGAGGGAGGTCCGCAGGCCGAGCCGGGCCAGCGCGGTGGCCATGTTGGCCACGCCGCCGGGGCTGGAGCCCATGCCGCGCGCCCAGGACTCCGTACCGCGCACCGGGGCCGTGTCGAGGCCCGTGAAGATGATGTCGAGGAAGACCGTGCCGGTCAGGAAGACGTCGCAGCCCGGGTCCTCGGGAGCCCGGATCGGACCGAGGGGGTCCACGGCTGGGGTGAGGCTGGTGCGGGTGTCCCGACTGGTCACGGTGTGCTCCCCGGATCGTGCGCGCGCGGTTGAAGGGTTGAGGGGTCGTTTCCGCAAGACGTGTTCCCGCAGAAAGCTCCCAGCCATCCCCGCCCAGGCGCAACCCAAACCCCAGTGTGACCCAGATCACCCTCGCCAGGTGGACAGTCCCGCGCCGCCCCTATCCGCGCTTCGGCAGGGGAACCCGTACAAGGTCCGCGGCGATCGTCAGGTCGCCCTCGAATCCCGCCGCGCGGGCCTGGCGTTCGAACTCGGAGGGTTCGGAGTAGCGCTGCGAGAAGTGCGTCAGCACGAGGTGCCGTACGCCCGCGTCGCGCGCCGCCCGGGCCGCCTGGCCGGCGGTGAGGTGCCCGTGGTCGATGGCCAGCCGCTCGTCCCCGTCGAGGAAGGTCGACTCGATGACCAGCATGTCGCAGCCGTCGGCGAGCTCGTCCACGCCGGAGCACAGCCGGGTGTCCATGACGAAGGCGAACCGCTGCCCGGGCCGGTGCTCGCTGACCTCGTCGAGCGTCACGCCGTTCAGCTGCCCGTCACGCTGGATCCGGCCCACGTCCGGCCCCTTGATCCCGTGCCGCGCGAGCAGTTCGGGAACCATGCGGCGGCCGTCGGGCTCGGTGATCCGGTAGCCGAAGGACTCCACCGGGTGCGACAGCCTGCGGGCCTCCAGGGTGTACGAGGGCCCGCTCGCCAGCGTCCCGTCCCCGGCCACCGGTTCCTCGCGGAGCGGGACGGTCTCCCGGTAGGCGGTGGCGTACCGGAGCCGGTCGAAGAACCTCTGCCCCGAGGCGGGGTAGTGCGCGGTGACGGGGTGCGGGACCTGGTCGAGGTTGATCCGCTGGATCACCCCGGCGAGGCCGAGGCTGTGGTCACCGTGGAAGTGGGTGATGCAGATCCGGTTGATGTCGTGCGCGGCGACCCCGGCGCGCAGCATCTGGCGCTGGGTGCCCTCGCCCGGGTCGAAGAGTATGCCCTCGCCGTCCCAGCGCAGGAGGTAGCCGTTGTGGTTGCGGTGGCGGGTGGGCACCTGGCTGGCGGTGCCCAGCACCACGAATTCGCGGAGGGACACGGCTTAACCGGGGGGCCACTGGAGGCCGCGGCCGCCGAGGAGGTGCGCGTGCGCGTGGAAGACGGTCTGGCCGGCGCCGGCGCCGGTGTTGAAGACGACCCGGTAGCCGTGGTCGTCGATCTTCTCCTCGCCGGCGATCCGGCCGGCCTCGCGCAGCAGGTCGGCGGCGATGGCCGGCTCGGCGGCCGCGAGGGAGGCGGCGTCGGGATAGTGCACCCGGGGGATGACGAGCACGTGGGTGGGCGCCTGCGGGTTGATGTCCCGGAAGGCGACGGTCGTCTCGGTCTCGCGGACCAGCGTCGCCGGGATGCTCCCCGAGACGATCTTGCAGAACAGGCAGTCGGCCTGCGGTTCCCCGGCCATTGCTTCGCCTTCCGTGACAGTGAGGTCGACCGTGTGTGACGTCGACGTTGATCGCCCCGGCATCGTATCCGCCGCCGCCGTCGGCCTCACCGGCGTTTCAGGACCAGCGGCCCGTCCGGGCGAGGAGGACCGCCGTCGCGGCCGTACCGGCGGTGGAGGTGCGCAGGACCGAGGCGCCCAGGCGGTACGGGTGCGCGCCGACGGCGGCGAAGGCGGCCAGTTCGTCCGGGGAGACACCGCCCTCCGGGCCGACCACCAGGACGATGGATCCGGTGGCGGGAAGCGCGGCCGTGGCCAGGGCCTCCGACGGCGTGTCCCGGTCCTCGTGCAGGACCATCGCCAGGTCGGCGTCCGCGAGCAGCGTCGCGACCTGCTTGGTGGACATGGCCTCCGCGACCTCCGGGAACCGGACCCGGCGGGACTGCTTGCCGGCCTCCCGTGCCGTGTTGCGCCACTTGGCGAGGGACTTCGCGCCCCGGTCGCCGCGCCACTGCGTGATGCACCGCGAAGCCTGCCACGGCACGATCTCGTCCACGCCCGTCTCGGTCATCGTCTCGACCGCCAGCTCGCCGCGGTCGCCCTTGGGAAGGGCCTGGACGACGGTGATGCGGGGCGAGGGCGCGGGCTCCTCCTGGATGCTGTTCAGGTCCATGATGACCAGCCGGTCCTTGCCCTCGGCGGCCTTCACCACGCCCTCGGTCCAGCGCCCGCGCCCGTCGGTGAGGACGACGTCCTCACCGGGGTTCAGCCGCTTCACGGACACCGCGTGCCGGCCCTCGGGGCCGTCCAGCACGAACTCCGGCCCCGCGGGGACCTCTTCGACCACGAACACGGGGGCCGTCATGACGCTCTCCTCGTCTGCATTTCCTTCAGCGTGCTCTGTGCCTCGGCCAGTTCCGCCGCCAGCACCTCCACCAGCTCGCCCGCCGGCAGGGTCCGCGCCAGCCGGTGTCCCTGCCCCGCCCACAGCGCCATGCCCTGCGGGTCCCCCGCCGCGGCGGCCGCCTTGCGCAGGCCCGCGGTCAGGTAGTGGACCTGCGGATACGCGGCCGGGGCGTACGGCCCGTGCTCCCGCATGAAACGGTTCACCAGCCCCCGCGCGGGCCGCCCGGAGAACGCCCTGGTGAGCTCCGTGCGGACGAACAGCGGATCCGTCAGCGCCGCCTTGTGGAGCGGGTGGGCCCCGGACTCCGGGCACGCCAGGAACGCGGTGCCGAGCTGCGCCGCTTCCGCCCCCGCCGCGAGCAGGGCCGCGATCTGCGAGCCGCGCATCAGGCCGCCCGCCGCGATGATCGGGAGGGCCACGGCCTCTCGTACCTGCGCGACGAGCGCGAGAAGCCCGACGCCCGCCGTGCCGTCGGTCTGCGGGTCGTCGCGGTGGGTGCCCTGGTGGCCGCCGGCCTCGACGCCCTGGACGCAGACGGCGTCGGCGCCCGCCTCCTGCGCGGCCCGGGCCTCGTCGACGGACGTGACGGTGACGACGGTGTACGTACCGGCCTCGCGCAGGCGGGTGAGCACCGCGGGCGAGGGGCAGCCGAAGGTGAACGAGACCACCGGGACGGGGTCTTCGAGGAGGATGGCGAGTTTGGCGTCGTAGCCGTCGTCGCAGGTGCCGATGATGTCTTCGGCGGCGAGGGAGATCTCGTACCAGGCGGCCTCGCCGGCCAGTTGCCCGCGGTAGGCCTCGACGGCGGCCGGGTCCACGTAGGCGGTCTGCGGCATGAACAGGTTCACGCCGAAGGGGCGCCGGGTGAGCCCCCGGGTCTGTTTGATCTCCTGGTACATGCCGTCGGCGGTCTTGTAGCCGCCGGCCAGGAAGCCCAGTCCGCCCGCCTCGCACACGGCCGCGACGAGCGAGGGGCACGAGGCGCCGCCCGCCATGGGAGCCTGCACGATCGGGAACTGGTAGAGACCGTTCGGTGCGGAGGACATGGACTGCATCGTGCCATGTCCCGCTCACGGGGCCGAATCATGGCATTCGCCTGGCATAGTCCGCTTCCCGGGTGCGGCCGAAACACGCCAGGGGCCCGCCAGGGGCCCGCCGCGAAGGCGTCGAGCCCGGTCCGGGACGTTCCGGACCGGGCTCGAAGGCCTTACGGCGTACGGCGGGCGGCAGGCCGGCCCGCCGAGGGCGTCAGCGGCCGTTGAACGCGTCCTTCAGCCGGCTGAACAGCCCCTGCTGACCCGGCGCGAACTGGCCCATCGGCCGCTCCTCGCCGCGCAGCTTCGCCAGCTGGCGCAGCAGGTCCTCCTGCTGGGCGTCCAGCTTGGTCGGGGTGGTGACCTCGACGTGGACGATCAGGTCGCCGCGCCCGCCGCCCCGCAGGTGCGTGACGCCGCGCCCGTGCAGCGGGATCGACTGGCCGGAACCGGTGCCGGGCCGGATGTCGATCTCCTCCAGGCCGTCCAGCGTCTCCAGCGGGCACTTGGTGCCGAGGGCCGCGGCCGTCATGGGGAGGGTGACCGTGCAGTGCAGGTCGTCCCCGCGCCGCTGGAAGGTCGGGTGCGGCAGCTCGTGGATCTCCACGTACAGGTCGCCGGCGGGGCCGCCGCCGGGGCCGACCTCGCCCTCGCCCGCGAGCTGGATCCGGGTGCCGTTCTCGACGCCGGCCGGGATCTTGACCGTGAGGCTGCGGCGGGAGCGGACCCGGCCGTCGCCCGCGCACTCGGGGCACGGGGTCGGGACCACGGTGCCGAAGCCCTGGCACTGCGGGCAGGGGCGCGAGGTCATGACCTGGCCCAGGAAGGACCGGGTGACCTGTGAGACCTCACCGCGACCGCGGCACATGTCACATGTCTGCGCCGAGGTGCCGGGGGCGGCGCCCTCGCCGGAGCAGGTGTTGCAGACGACCGCCGTGTCGACCTGGATGTCCTTGGTCGTCCCGAAGGCCGCCTCGTCCAGCTCCAGATCCAGGCGGATCATCGCGTCCTGGCCGCGCCGGGTCCGCGAGCGCGGGCCGCGCTGCGAGGCCTGGCCGAAGAAGGCGTCCATGATGTCGGAGAAGTTGCCGAAGCCGCCCGCACCGAATCCGCCCGCGCCGCCACCGCCGCCCGAGGAGGACAGCGGGTCGCCACCGAGGTCGAAGACCTGCTTCTTCTGCGGGTCCGAGAGGACCTCGTACGCCGCGTTGATCTCCTTGAAGCGCTCTTGCGTCTTCGGGTCCGGATTCACATCCGGGTGGAGTTCACGGGCGAGGCGGCGGAAGGCCTTCTTGATCTCGTCCTGCGATGCGTCGCGGCGCACGCCGAGAACGGCGTAGTAGTCCGTGGCCACTTACGACTCCGCCAGGATCTGTCCGACGTAACGTGCCACTGCGCGTACCGCTCCCATCGTTCCGGGGTAGTCCATGCGGGTCGGTCCGACCACGCCGAGTTTGGCGACTGTTTCGCCGCCCGAACCGTAGCCGACCGAGACGACGGACGTGGAGTTCAGTCCCTCGTAGGCATTCTCATGCCCGATCTTCACGGCCATCCCCGACTCATTGGCCTCGCCCAGCAGCTTGAGGAGCACGACCTGCTCCTCCAGCGCTTCGAGCACCGGCCTGATCGTCAGGGGGAAATCATGTCCGAAGCGGGTGAGATTGGCGGTGCCGCCGATCATCAGCCGCTCCTCGGCCTCCTCGACCAGGGTTTCGAGGAGGGTGGCGAGCACGGTGGAGACCGTGCCCCGGTCCTCCGCCTCGAAGGATTCGGGGAGGTCCTGCACGAGCTGCGGCACGTCGGTGAACCGACGGCCGACGACCCGGCTGTTGAGCCGCGCCCGCAGATCGGCGAGGGAGGTCTCGCCGAAGGGCGCCTGGCAGTCCACGAGCCGCTGCTCCACCCGCCCGGTGTCCGTGATCAGTACGAGCATCAGCCGGGCCGGGGCCAGCGACAGCAGCTCGACGTGGCGGACGGTGGAGCGGGTCAGCGACGGGTACTGGACGACGGCCACCTGCCGGGTGAGCTGCGCGAGCAGCCGGACCGTACGGCCGACCACGTCATCGAGGTCGACGGCGCCGTCGAGGAAGTTCTGGATGGCCCGGCGCTCGGGCGTCGACAGCGGCTTGACGCCCGCCAGCTTGTCGACGAAAAGGCGGTAGCCCTTGTCGGTGGGGATCCGGCCCGCGCTGGTGTGGGGCTGGGCGATGTAGCCCTCGTCCTCCAGCACGGCCATGTCGTTGCGCACGGTGGCGGGCGAGACGCCGAGCCGGTGCCGCTCGGTGAGCGCCTTGGAGCCGACCGGCTCCTCCGTCCCGACGTAGTCCTGGACGATGGCGCGCAGCACTTCGAGTCTGCGTTCGCTGAGCATCGCGCACACCTCCAGCTCTGATGCGTGGTCGTAGTCGGCCCGCGGTCGCGGCCGACTGCGGTGACTGTTGGCACTCATGGCGTACGAGTGCCAGAGATCCCCCGGTCAGTGTACGGCCGGGTAGTACGCGGGAGGCAAGGGCGGTCGCTCGGGAGATCGCCGGGAAGGTCGCGCGGGGACGTCGCTCGGGTAGCGTCGCGGCATGGACGTCCGATGGGAAGAGGCGGGCTGGGAGCGGTTGACCGGGCGGGCCGGCCGGCGCCGTCTCCCGGTGTGGGACTGCACGGTGGGACTGGTGGTGGGGGACGAGTCGGTCCTCCTGATCGACCCCGGATCGTGCGTACGGGAGGGCGCGGAGGTACGGGCCGAGGCGGAGCGGCTGACCGGGCGGAGCGTGACCCATATCGCATTCACCCACGGCCATTTCGATCACGTGCTCGGCGCGGCCGCCTTCTCCCCCGGAGCCGAGGTGTACGGGGCGGTCGGGCTGGACGCGCTGCTGGCGGTGGAGCGCGACGAGCTGCGCGGGGACGCGGTGCGGCAAGGACTGGCGGAGGCCGAGGCGGCCGAGGCGGTGGATCGGCTGGTGACGCCGAAGCATCTGGTGTCGGGCGAGTGGACGCTGGAGCTGGGCGGGGTCCAGGTGCTGCTCGCGAACGTCGGGCCCGGGCACACCCGGCACGACCTGGCGGTGTTCGTGCCGGGCGCGCGGGAGGTGGTGTTCTGCGGGGATCTGGTGGAGGAGTCGGGCGACCCGTCGGTGGGCCCGGACGCGGTGCCGCGGCAGTGGCCGGCCGCGCTGGACCGGCTGCTGTCGCTGGGCGGGGACGACGCACTGTACGTGCCGGGTCACGGAGCGGTGGTCCCGGCGGCGTTCGTCCGTGCGCAACGGGACACACTGCGGGCGCAGTTCGGCGTGTCGGGCCGCTGAGGGCGGGCTCTCTTCTACTGTCGGCCGGATGCGCGAGTACTCCCCCGACCTGACCCCGCAGTGGAAGCGTGCCAAGTCCGTGCCGGAGGTGGCGGCGGATCCCGGCCTGGTGGTGGAAGTGGCCGGTACCGACTTCTGCGGCGCGGTGGTGGCCTGCGAGGCGGGCACGGTGACGCTGGAGGACCGCTTCGGCAAGCGGCGGGTGTTCCCGCTGGAGCCCAGGGGATTCCTGCTGGAGGGGGCGGTGGTCACCCTGACCCGCCCGGCGCGGGCTTCCACTTCCGCCTCCCCTTCCGCCTCCCCGCTCCGGACGGCGTCGGGCTCACTGGCCGTCCCGGGGGCGCGGGCCCGGGTGGCGAGGGCGGGCCGGATCTACGTGGAGGGCCGCCATGACGCCGAGCTGGTCGAGCGGGTGTGGGGCGACGACCTGCGCATCGAGGGCGTGGTGGTGGAGTACCTGGAGGGCATCGACGACCTCCCGGCCGTCGTGGCGGACTTCGCGCCCGCGGCGGACGCCCGGCTGGGGGTCCTGGTGGACCATCTGGTGCCGGGGTCGAAGGAGTCCCGTATCGCGGCGGCGGTGACCTCGGAGCACGTCCTGGTGGTGGGCCACCCGTACGTGGACGTCTGGCAGGCGGTGAAGCCGGCCGCGCTGGGCATCGCGGCGTGGCCGGTGATCCCGCCGGGCCAGGACTGGAAGACGGGCATCTGCCGGGCCCTGGGCTGGCCGGAGAACACCGGGGCCGCCTGGCAGCACATCCTGTCCAAGGTGACCTCGTACAAGGACCTCGAACCGACCCTCCTGGGCTCGGTGGAACACCTGATCGACCACGTCACAACACCCAGCCCCGCCGGCGTTTGACGCGCCCACCTCAGCCAGGCCACACCCAGCCCCGCCGGCGTTTGAGGCACCCACCCCAGCCCGGCCACCTCCAGCCCCGCCGGCGTTTGAGGCGCGGGGTCTGGGGCAGAGCCCCAGGAAGCCGGCCCGCAGGGCTAATCGACCAGGTCCCGGACCACCGCATCGGCCAGCAGCCGCCCCCGCAGGGTCAGCACAGCCCGCCCCGCCTCGTACGGGCCCGGGTCCAGCAGCCCATCGGCCAGGGCCCGGCGGGACGCCACCAGCCCCGCCGGCGCGAGCAAAGACAGCGGGATGCCGTCCACCAGCCGCAGCTCCAGCAGGATCCGCTCCACCCGCCGGTCCTCCTCCGACAGGAGCTCCCGCCCCGCGCCCGGCGACCGCCCCTCCGCCAGCGCCGCGGCATACGCGCCGGGGTGCTTCACGTTCCACCAGCGGACCCCGCCCACGTGCGAGTGCGCACCCGGCCCCGCGCCCCACCAGTCGGCCCCGCGCCAGTACAGCTCGTTGTGCAGGCACCGCCCGGCCTCCGAGGTGGCCCAGTTCGACACCTCGTACCAGGAGTAGCCCGCCTCGGCCATGACCGAGTCCGCGATCAGGTAGCGGTCCGCGTGGACGTCGTCGTCCGTCATCGGGACCTCGCCCCGCCGGATCCGCCGCGCCAGCTGGGTGCCCTCCTCCACGATCAGCGCGTACGCCGAGATGTGGTCGGGCCCGGCCCCCAGCGCGGCGGAGAGCGACGCCCGCCAGTCCTCGTCGGATTCCCCGGGGGTGCCGTAGATCAGGTCCAGGTTGACGTGCTCGAACCCCGCCGCCCGCGCCTCCGCCACACACGCCTCCGGCCGCCCCGGCGTGTGCGTGCGGTCCAGCACCTTCAGGACGTGCTGCTTCGCGCTCTGCATGCCGAACGAGATCCGGTTGAAGCCCCCGGCCCGCAGCTCCGCCAGGTACCGCGGATCGACCGACTCCGGGTTGGCCTCCGTGGTGATCTCGGCGTCCTCCGCCAGGCCGAACTCGTCCCGGATCGCCGCGAGCATCCGTACGAGGTCCCCGGCGGGCAGCAGCGTCGGCGTGCCGCCGCCGACGAACACCGTCCGTACGGCCCGGGGGTCGTCCCCGAGCACCTTCCGGGCGAGGCGGACCTCGTCGATCAAGGTGTCGGCGTAGTTCTCCCGCGAGGCGAGCACACCGCCCGTGCCCCGCAGCTCGGTCGCCGTGTAGGTGTTGAAGTCGCAGTACCCGCAGCGCGTGGCGCAGTACGGGACGTGCAGGTAGAACCCGAGCGGCCGGTCCCCGGCACCCGCCAGGGCGTGCGACGGCAGCGAGCCGTCTTCGGGCATGGGTTCACCGTCGGGCAGTGCGGAAGGCATGAGCCCATTGTCCCGCACCGCCCCAAGGTCGTTTACGCGTGCCGCCGGGGGCGCCGGGGCGGGCGGCCGCGGCGACGCGAGGACGGCGGGGGTGCGCGGGGCGGCCCGCCGCCCCGCCCCGCCCCGTCCCGCTCGCCGCGGCCGCTACGCCTCGCGCGCCCCGGCGTACATCTCGTCGATCAGGTGCTTGAACTCACGCTCGACGACCGGCCGCTTCAGCTTCAGGCTCGGCGTCAGGTCGCCGTGCTCGACGTCCAGGTCGCGGGGCAGCAGCCGGAACTGCTTCACGGTCTGCCACCGCTGGAGGCCCGCGTTCAGGGTCTGTACGTACGTCTCGACCATCCGCGTGGTCTCCGGCGCGGCCACGATCTCCGCGTACGTCTTGCCCTCCAGCCCGTTCTCCGCGGCCCAGGCCTGGATCGAGGGGCCGTCCAGGGCGATCAGCGCCGAGCAGAAGTTCCGGTCGGCGCCGTGCACCACGATGCTGGAGACGTACGGGCAGATCGCCTTGAACTGGCCCTCGATCTCGGCCGGGGCGACGTACTTGCCGCCCGAGGTCTTGATCAGGTCCTTCTTGCGGTCGGTGATGCGCAGGTAGCCGTCGGCCGACAGCTCGCCGATGTCGCCGGTGTGCAGCCAGCCGTCCGCCTCCAGCACCTCGGCGGTCTTCTCGGGCTGGCCGTGGTAGCCCTGCATGATGCCGGGGCCGCGCAGCAGGATCTCGCCGTCGTCGGCGATCCGGACCTCGGTGCCGGGGAGCGGCTTGCCGACGGTTCCGGTGCGGTAGGCCTCGCCCGGGTTGACGAAGGAGGCCGCGCTGGACTCCGTCAGCCCGTAGCCCTCCAGGATGTTGATGCCGGCGCCGGAGAAGAAGTAGCCGATCTCGGGCGCGAGGGCGGAGGCGCCGGAGACCGCCGCGCGCAGCCGGCCGCCGAAGGCCTCGCGGAGCTTGGAGTAGACGAGCGCGTCGGCGATCTTGTGCTGGGTCGCGAGGCCGAAGGGGGCCTTGGCGTGGCCGGTGCGCCGGTAGTTGTCCTGGGTGACCTTGGCGTATTCGCGGGCCACGCCGACCGACCACTTGAAGATCTTGTACTTGGCGCCGCCGCCGGCCCGGGCCTTGGCCGCGACCCCGTTGTAGACCTTCTCGAAGATGCGCGGAACGGCCGCCATGTAGGTCGGCTGGACCACCGGCAGGTTCTCGATGATCTTGTCGATCCGGCCGTCGACGGCGGTGACGTGCCCGACCTCGATCTGGCCGGAGGTGAGCACCTTGCCGAAGACGTGCGCCAGCGGCAGCCACAGGTACTGCACGTCGTCGCTGGAGATCATGCCGGTCGCCACGGTGGCCTTGGCCATGTACGACCAGTTGTCGTGCGGCAGGCGCACGCCCTTGGGGCGGCCGGTGGTGCCGGAGGTGTAGATGAGGGTGGCGAGCTGGTCGGCGGTGATGGCCGCGATCCGCTCCTTGATCGCCTCGGGGTGCTTGGCGAGGTACTCCTTGCCGCGCGCCTCCAGGTCGGCCAGGGAGAGCACCCAGCCCTCCGGATCGCCCTCGGCCGCGACCGCGTCGGCGGTCTCCACGACCACCACGTGGGCCAGCGCGGGCAGGTCGGCGCGCCGCTCGCGGGCCTTGGCCAGCTGGGACGCGTCCTCGGCGATCAGCACGCGGCTGTCCGAGTCGGAGAGGATGAACGCCGACTCCTCGGCGTTGGTGGTGGGGTAGATCGTGGTGACCGCGCCGCCCGCGCACATCACGCCGAGGTCGGAGAGGATCCACTCCACCCGGGTGCCGGAGGCGAGGGCGACCCGCTGCTCCGGCTCGATCCCGAGGTCGATGAGGCCGGCCGCGATGGCGAACACGCGCTCGGCGGCCTGCCCCCAGCTGAGCGACTTCCAGTCGTCGGGGCCCTCGCCGCCGGCCGCGGGCACCGGGAAGCGGTAGGCCTCCGCGTCCGGCGTGGCGGCGACGCGTTCAAGGAACAGGGCCGCCACGGTGGGCGGGCGGTTCTCGATCAAGGTCTGTGTGTCGCTCACGGACGTCCTCCGGACCACGCGGCAGGGCCTGCATTGGGCAAGTGACTCAGGGCGGTGACTCAAGGCTGAACAGTGACTCGCGTTCTTGTAACTGGCGAGTAACCAATGATCAGACTAGGGGCCCTCCGCCTGGCGCGTAAGAGCCCGCGTGCGGCCGATTCATAACGAAACAGGCCCCCGCGCGTCCGCACGGGGGCCTGTTTCGCATACAGCCGCTACTTCTTCTTGCCGCCGGACTCGTCGCTGGACAGCACCGCGATGAAGGCCTCCTGCGGGACCTCCACGGAGCCGACCATCTTCATCCGCTTCTTGCCTTCCTTCTGCTTCTCCAGCAGCTTCCGCTTACGGGAGATGTCGCCGCCGTAGCACTTGGCGAGGACGTCCTTGCGGATCGCGCGGATGGTCTCGCGGGCGATGACCCGCGAGCCGACGGCCGCCTGGATCGGCACCTCGAAGGCCTGCCGCGGGATGAGCTCGCGCAGCTTGGCGACCAGGCGCACGCCGTACGCGTAGGCCGCGTCCTTGTGCGTGACGGCGGAGAAGGCGTCCACCTTGTCGCCGTGCAGCAGGATGTCCACCTTGACCAGGCTGCCGGACTGCTCGCCGGTGGGCTCGTAGTCGAGGGAGGCGTAACCGCGCGTCTTGGACTTCAGCTGGTCGAAGAAGTCGAAGACGATCTCCGCGAGCGGGAGGGTGTAGCGGATCTCGACGCGGTCCTCGGAGAGGTAGTCCATGCCGAGGAGCGTGCCGCGGCGGGTCTGGCAAAGCTCCATGATCGCGCCGATGAACTCGGTGGGCGCGAGCACGGTGGCCCGTACGACCGGCTCGAACACGTCCGAGATCTTGCCCTCGGGGAACTCGCTCGGGTTGGTGACGGTGACCTCCTTGCCGTCCTCCAGGACGACGCGGTAGACCACGTTCGGCGCGGTGGCGATCAGGTCGAGACCGAACTCGCGCTCCAGGCGCTCGCGCACCACGTCCAGGTGGAGCAGGCCGAGGAAGCCGACGCGGAAGCCGAAGCCGAGCGCCGCCGAGGTCTCCGGCTCGTAGACGAGCGCGGCGTCGTTGAGCTGGAGCTTGTCCAGGGCCTCGCGCAGATCCGGGTAGTCCGAGCCGTCGAGCGGGTAGAGGCCCGAGAAGACCATCGGCCGCGGGTCCTTGTAGCCGCCGAGGGCCTCGGTCGCGCCGTTGTGCAGGCTGGTGATGGTGTCACCGACCTTGGACTGACGGACGTCCTTCACGCCGGTGATGATGTAGCCCACCTCGCCGACGCCGATGCCGTCGGCCGGGGTCATCTCCGGGGAGGAGACGCCGATCTCCAGCAGCTCGTGCGTGGCGCCGGTGGACATCATCCGGATGCGCTCGCGCTTGTTGAGCTGGCCGTCGACCACACGGACGTACGTGACGACGCCGCGGTACGAGTCGTAGACCGAGTCGAAGATCATGGCGCGGGCGGGGGCGTCCTTGGGGCCGACCGGGGCCGGAACCGTGGCGACGATCTTGTCGAGCAGCGCGTCCACGCCGAGACCGGTCTTCGCCGAGACGCGCAGCACGTCCTCGGGCTGGCAGCCGACCAGGTTCGCGAGCTCCTCGGCGAACTTCTCCGGCTGGGCGGCCGGCAGGTCGATCTTGTTCAGGACCGGGACGATCGCGAGGTCCTTCTCCATCGCCAGGTACAGGTTGGCGAGGGTCTGGGCCTCGATGCCCTGGGCGGCGTCCACCAGGAGGACCGTGCCCTCGCACGCGGCGAGGGAGCGGGAAACCTCGTAGGTGAAGTCGACGTGCCCGGGGGTGTCGATCATGTTGAGGATGTGGGTGCTGCCCTGGCCCTCGCCCGTGGTGGGCGCCCACGGCAGCCGGACCGCCTGGGACTTGATCGTGATGCCGCGCTCACGCTCGATGTCCATGCGGTCGAGGTACTGGGCGCGCATCTGCCGCTGGTCGACCACACCGGTGAGCTGGAGCATCCGGTCGGCGAGGGTCGACTTGCCGTGGTCGATGTGCGCGATGATGCAGAAATTGCGGATCAGCGCCGGGTCGGTACGGCTCGGCTCGGGCACGTGGCTGGGGATGGCGGGCACGCAGTGTCCTGATTCTCGGGATTCTCGGGTCTCAGTCGGGGGCGTTGTCGATCCTGGTCGGATCTGTTGGGATCTCTACGCTGACTCCCATCGTCCCATGGACGGGGCAGTGCGCTCGGTTTGGGCTGCTCGGAGCGCGCCTGGTAGCCTGGGCAGCTGTGTCTCGTATGCCCTCTCAGCTGTCGAGACACAATCCGAAGATCAAACTCTGAACCTGAAAAGGCTCTTTCGTGGCGAACATCAAGTCCCAGATCAAGCGGAACAAGACGAACGAGAAGGCGCGCCTGCGCAACAAGGCCGTCAAGTCCTCGCTCAAGACCGCGATCCGCAAGGCCCGCGAGGCCGTCGTCGCCGGTGACGTCGAGAAGGCCACCGTGGCTTCCCGCGACGCCGCTCGTGCGCTCGACAAGGCCGTCTCGAAGGGTGTCATCCACAAGAACGCCGCCGCCAACAAGAAGTCGGCGCTGGCTGCCAAGGTTTCCACCCTTCAGGGCTGAGCTCCCTGATGTGATCGCCGGGTAGGGATCCAGTGGGCCCTCTCTCCCGCTCCTGACCGGCACCCCGCGCCGCACACGAAGCGTTCGCCACGCGGGTGCGGCGCAACCAAGAAGTAACCGAAGGCCCCGGCCGCCACCCTTCCCCAGGGTGACGGCCGGGGCCTTCGTCATGCGCGGAACCAGCCTCGCCGGCATTTGAGGCGTGGGGGTCCCCCCGGACGGAGTCTGGTGGGGGCACCTCCCAGCGGTAGCTGGGGGAGAGGGTCTGGGGCGGAGCCCCGGCAACGGCGCCGCGCCCGGATCCCGGCGGAGCCTAGCGTCGCTGGGGGCGGGCCGCGCGGGCCACCGCGACGACCGCCTTTTCGAGGGCGTACTCGGGGTCGTCGCCCCCGCCCTTGACCCCCGCGTCAGCCGCGGCCACCGCGCGCAGGGCGTCCGCGACGCCGTCCGCCGACCAGCCCCGCATCTGCTGGCGGACCCGGTCGATCTTCCACGGCGGCATGCCCAGGTCCCGGGCGAGGTCCCCGGGGCGGGCCCCGCGCGGGGCGGAGGCCAGCTTGCCGATGGCCCGGACCGCCTGGGCGAGGGCGCTGGTGATCAGGACCGGCGCCACTCCCGTGGACAGGGACCAGCGCAGGGCTTCGAGGGCCTCGGCCGCCCGGCCCTCGACCGCGCGGTCGGCGACCGTGAAGCTGGAGGCCTCCGCCCGGCCCGTGTAGTAGCGGCCCACCACGGCTTCGTCGATGGTGCCCTCGACATCGGCGCACAGCTGCGCCGCCGCGCTCGCCAGCTCCCGCAGGTCGCTGCCGATCGCGTCGACCAGCGTCTGGCACGCCTCGGGGGTGGCGGAACGGCCCAGCGCGCGGAACTCGCCCCGTACGAACGACAGCCGGTCCGCCGCCTTCGTCATCTTCGGGCAGGCGACCTCCCGGGCGCCCGCCTTCCGCGCCGCGTCCAGCAGGCCCTTGCCCTTGACGCCGCCGGCGTGGAGGAGGACGAGGCTGATCTCCTCGAACGGCGCCGCGAGGTACGCCTTCACTTCCTTGACCGTGTCCGCGGACAGGTCCTGCGCGTTGCGCACCACCAGCACCTTGCGCTCGGAAAAGAGCGAGGGGCTCGTCAGCTCCGCGAGCGTGCCGGGCTGGAGCTGCTCGGACGCGAGGTCGCGTACGTCCGTGTCGGCGTCGGCGGCCCGGGCGGCCGCCACCACCTCCCGCACGGCGCGGTCGAGCAGCAGGTCCTCCTGCCCCACCGCGAGGGTGAGCGGGGCGAGCGGATCGTCGGTTGAATTCTTCCTGGTGGCCATCGCCCCCAGCATCCCACGCCGCACTGACAGGCCCCCGCGCCCCGGCACCCTCACGGCCGGCACCCTCACGACCGTGCCTGAGAATGGTCGGGTGAACGCGCGACATGTACTGGTGCTGCCCGACCGCGAAGCCGCCGAGGAGGTGGCGCAGGAGGCCGTCGACCGTTTCGGGCTCTCCGAGGATCCCCGACTGGTCCGCGATGCCCTGGCCGGCGAGGACGACGCGGAGGACGCCCAGTGGCTGGTGGTCGTCGAGGACCCGCGGGAACGGCTCGACCCCACCGCCCTGGACGCCCTCGCCTCCGCGTACGAGGGCTGGCTGGAGGCTCCCTGAGCCCCGCCGGGGCGGGGCCCGCCACGGGCCTACGCCTTGTGGACGATCTGGACGTCCAGCTCCACTTCCACGCTCGAACCGATCGCGGAGATCCCCTGCGCCAGCATGGACTGCCAGTTCAGGGTGAAGTCCTCGCGGTGCAGTTCGGCCGTGGCCCGGCACGCGGCCCGGGGTTCGCCCTCCAGGCCCGTACCGAGGCCCAGGTACTGGGTGTCCAGGGTGACGGAGCGGCTGGTGCCGTGGAGCGTGAGCGCCCCCGCGACGGCCCAGCGGCTGCCGCCGCGGTGGATGAACCGCTCGCTGTAGAACTCCACCGTCGGATAGTGCGCGGAGTCCAGGAAGTCGGCGGAGCGCAGGTGGTCGTCCCGCATCCGCAGCCTGGTGTCGATGCTCGCCGCGTCGATGATGACGTGCATAGAGGAGTCCTCCATGCGATCGGCTATCCGTACCGCGCCGGCGAAGGTGTTGAACCGGCCGTGGATCCGCGCGAAGCCGATGTGCCGGGCCGTGAAGGCGATGGACGAGTGCCCCGGATCGAGCTCCCAGTGGCCCGGCGCCGGCAGCAGCGGCGGTTCCACGGCGTCGAGGATGATCTCCGCCGTGCCCGGCTGCGCCGGGTCCCCGACGAGCGTCGCCCCGTGGAACGGCGCGTAGCCCTCGGCCGTGACGGAGAGCCGGTACTCCCCCTCCGGCACGGCCGCGGTGAATCCGCCGAACGGATCGGTCTCGCCGCTGACGATCCGTCGGCCGATCGGGTCGGTGACCTCGAACGTGGCCTGGCGGACGGGCTGATGGACCGTGTCCAGGACGCGGCAGCTCAAAAGCCGCGCCATAGGTGGCAGTGTCATTGTCGCGGATGTGTGTGAGCTGGCACTTCCGGCCGTCTCCATCCCCCGTCGGCGTCCGAACATGGTTGATGCACCCCCGTGCTGTGTGGACTTGGACCGCTCTGGCGAAAACGCATTCGATCATGCTGTCGGGTTGTGGGCAAACAGAGCGGTGCCGCCCGGTATGCCCGCGCCGGTTCCGGCGCCGTCCGGCCGGAAACGCCCGCATTCGCGAGCCGCTTCCGGAGATGGCCACGGAGCCGTCGGTGTCGGTGCGCAGGACGGTCGCCCCCAGCGCCCGCAACCGCGCGAGCGTACCCGGCGCGGGGTGCCCGTAGCGGTTCCCCACGCCGACGGGGACGATCGCGATCCGGGGCCTGACACGGGCCTGCAAGGCCGGGTCCTGGTGCGCCGAACCGTGGTGGGCGACCTTGAGCACATCCACCGGGCCCAGTTCCGGACGGGCTCTCAGCAGGGCCTGCTGGGCGGGTGGTTCGAGATCGCCGAGCAGGAGCAGGGTCAGCCCGGAGCCGCGGACCAGCAGGGCGACGCTCGCGTCGTTGGGCCCCTCCGTTGGCGGCCCCCCGGACGGCGGCCAGAGCACCTCCCACTCCAGCGGGCCGGCCCGGCGCCGCTCCCCCGACGGCGCCGGCACGACGGGCACCCCGGCGGCGGCCGCGGTCCGTCGGACGAACTCGGCCTGCCCGGGCGGCTCCCGCAGGGTGGTGGTCTGAATCACACCCACGGCCCGGCCCCGGAGCACCCCGGACAGGCCGCCCACGTGGTCGGCGTGAAAGTGCGTCAGCAGGAGCAGCGGCACCCGGCGCACGCCCAGGGTGCGCAGGCAGTCGTCCACCGGCCCGGGCTCGGGGCCCGCGTCCACCACCACCGCCGTGTCCGGGCCCACGGCGAGGACTGCGGCATCGCCCTGGCCGACGGCGCACTGAACGTAGCTCCAGTCGGGCGGGGGCCAGCCGGTGAGTCCCCGGGTGAGCTGCGGCGGCCGCAGCACCGCGATGAGCAGCACCCCGGCCACGGCCGCGCAGACCCACTTCCGGCGGCCGAGGCGGCCTCCGAGGCCCACGACGGCCAGCGTGGCGGCGGCCAGCAGCAGACCTCCGGTGACGCCGCCCGGCCAGGCCAGCTCCGCTCCCGGCAGTCCCGCCCCGGCCCGTGCCACGGCGGCGATCCACCCCGCCGGGACCCCCGCGCACCAGGCGAGCAGCTCCGCCGCCGGCATGCACAGCGGGGCCATCGCGAGCGTCGCGAAGCCGAGCACGGTCGCCGGACCCGCCGCGAGCTCCGCCAGCAGGTTGCACGGGACCGCCACCAGGCTCACCCGGGCGGAGAGCACGACCACGACCGGCGCGCACACCGCCTGGGCGGCCGCGGCGGCCCCCAGCGCCTCGGCGAGCCGGGGCCGCACCCCGCGCCGCCGAAGGGCCTCGCTCCACCGCGGACCGAGGGTCAACAGGGCCCCGGTGGCCAGGACGGACAGCAGGAAGCCGTAGCTGCGGGCCAGCCAGGGCTCGTACAGCACGAGGAGCAGAACGGCGGCTCCCAGGGCGGGGACCAGGGATCTGCGCCGCCCGGTGGCGATGGCCAGCAGGGTGATCGCCCCACAGGCCGCGGCCCGCAGCACGCTCGGCTCGGGCCGGCACACCACGACGAACGCCAGCGTCAGCGCCGCCCCGCTCAGGGCCGTCGCCCGCAGGGACAGCCCGAGCCGGGGCGCCAGCCCGCGCCGCTCCGCGAGCTGGGCACGAGCCGGGGGCCCGATGAGCAGGAACAGGACCACGGTGAGGTTGGACCCCGACACGGCCAGGAGATGCAGCAGGTCGGTGGCCCGGAAGGCCTCGTGCAGATCGGGCGGGACCCGCGAGGTGTCCCCGACCACCAGCCCGGGCAGGAGGGCCCTGGCATCCGGGGGGAGCCCCTCGGTAGCGGCCCGCAGCCCGGCCCGCAGTCTCCCCGCGACGCGCTGCGCGGTGTCCGGGCCGCCGGTCACCTCGGGAGGGGTGCCACCCGACGGGCGCACCAGCGCGACGGCGCGCTCGCCGCCCCGGGCCGGCGTCAGCCGGGCGACCACCGCCACCCGCGTCGAGGGCAGCAGCCCGGCCCAGCCCGGATGCCCGGCCAGCACCCGTACCGGGGTCTCGACCCGGGTCCGCGACCCGTCCGGCCCCGTCACGGCGGTCACCACCGCGTCCAGCATCACCACGGGCGGCCCGCTTCCGCCGCCGGCCGCCCGAGGATCGGAGCCGACGGTGAGCTCCACGGACACCCGGGCGTGTGCCCGGGCCAGCTCCTCGACCGGCCCGGCCCGGGCCTCGGCCCGGGCGAGCCCGGCCACCCCGGCCCCGGCGGCCGCGCACAGCAGGGCGGCCGCGGCGGCGATACCGACCCTCCACCGGGATTCCGGGCGGCTCCGACAGCCGGCCAGCATCAGCAGCCCCGCGCCCGCCACCCCCAGCCCCGCCCCGGCGGCGGTCCAGCCGCCCGGTACGTCGAGGGCGAGGGCGGCTGCCGCCCAGGCGGCCAGTGCCGGCGCCAAAAGCCGCAGATCCACCACCCCCGGCCGCTCGGCCCCGGCCCCCTTCCGGCCGGACCCATCGGACCCGGACCCATCAGAGCCGAACCCCTCGCGGCTGGCCCCCTCGCGGCCAGACCCACCAGACCCAGACCCCTCGGAGGAGGACTCCTCGCGGCTGGCTCCCTCGCGACCGGACCCGCCGGACCCGTACCCCTCGGAGCGGGACCCCTCCGGGCCAGACCCCTCCCGGCCGGAGCCATCGGACCCGGACCCCTCTCGGCCGTACCCAGCCGGGCCGGACCCCTCCGGATGGGGCTGCCCGGGGCGGTTCATGGCCGCACCAGTTTGCGCAGGTCGGCGAAGCGGCGCTCGCCGATGCCACTGACCTGGCGGAGGTCCTCCACCGACCGGAAGCCCCCGCGCGCGGTGCGGAAGTCCACGATGTGCTGGGCGAGCACCGGGCCCACCCCGGGCAGGCCGTCCAACTGCTCGACGGTGGCACTGCCGAGGCTCAGCGGCCCGGGACTTCCGCCGGCGCCCGGACCGGTACCGCTCGGAGGCGGCGGCGCCGGGGCGCCCACGAGCACCTGCTCACCGTCCATCAGGACCCGGGCCCGGTTCAGCCCCGTGGTGTCGGTACCGGGGCGCACTCCGCCGGCGGCGGCCAGCGCGTCCTCGACCCGCGATCCGGCGGGCAGCCGGCGGACGCCGGGATCCCGGACCTTGCCACTGACGTCCACCACGATGCGGGTGCCCCCGGCGGCGGGTGACGCGGCTCCGCCCGGCCTGGGTGAGGGCGCCGGGACCGGGGCCGGGGCGACCACGGCGGGGGCGGTCACCGCTCGGGGCCGGCCCGACCAGTACTGCTGCGCCGCGAACCCGACGGCGACGACGAGCACCACCCCCACGGCGGCCACCGTGCGCGGCTCCACCCCGCACCTCACCTGCAGCCACAACGGCAGCCGCTCCCGTAACGCGAGACTCCGCGCGGTCCCGGCGGGCAGCTCTGCCGGCGCCGGCTCCGCCACCTCCGACGGTGGCGGCGGCGGAGCCGGCGGCTCGGGCCGGGTCGGGGAGACGGCCTCGGCCGCCGGCGGCGGAGGCTCCGGCACGGGCGGCGGTGCGCTGCCGCCCAGCAAGGCCTCGGCCCGGCGCCGCACCGCGACGGGGTCGGGATGGGGATGAGCACCCCGGCGGGCACTCAGGCGGGCACTCGGGCGGGCACCTCGGCCCGGGCCTCGGCCGAAGCCGTCCCCGACGCCGTCCCCAGGGCCGTCCCCGGAGCCGCGGCGATGCCTGAGTCGGCCGTCGGAGAGACGGGACCGGCCGGGGCCACTGGTTGCGCCGACGAGGCCGACAAGGCGGGTGGGGCGCGAAATACGTGTTCGAGTCGTCATGCCACGACGGTAGGGGCCGATCCCGATCCCCGTTCGGAGGCATCAATTCCGGTGGATGACGGCCCCGTTGTGGATATCCCGACCACTCATTCCGGTGATCAGCGGGGCGACACGACCGCCGCCAGCAGGCCCGGCCCGGTGTGCGCGCCGATCACCGCGCCCACCTCGCTGACGTGCAGCTCGACCAGACCGGGGATGCGCTCGCGCAGCCGCTGGGCGAGCTTCTCGGCCCGCTCCGGGGCCGCCAGGTGGTGCACGGCGACATCCACACTGGCCGTGCCCGCCCGCTCCACGGCCAGCTCCTCCAGCCGGGCGATCGCCTTGGAGGCCGTACGCACCTTCTCCAGCATCTCGATCCGCCCGCCCTCCAGCGTCAGCAGCGGCTTGACCGCGAGGGCGGATCCGAGGAGGGCCTGCGCGGCGCCGATCCGGCCGCCCCGCCGCAGGTAGTCGAGCGTGTCCACGTAGAAGTACGCGGCCATGTCCGCGGCGCGCTTCTCAGCGGCCGCAACGGCCTCGTCCACAGAGCCGCCGGTCTCGGCCGCCTCGGCGGCGGCGAGGGCACAGAAGCCGAGGGCCATCGCGACCATGCCGGTGTCGACGACCCGTACCGGGACGGCGGCGGTCTTGGCGGCGACCACGGCGGCGTCGTAGGTGCCGGAGAACTCGGCGGACAGGTGCAGGCTGACGATCCCGGTCGCACCGGCGTCGGCGGCCGCCCGGTAGGCCCGGACGAACTCCTCCGGGCTGGGGCGGGAGGTGGTGACCGAACGGCGCTTCTGCAGGGCCAGGGCGAGGCTGCGGGCCGAGATCTCGGTGCCCTCCTCCAGTGCCTCGTCACCGAGCACCACGGTGAGGGGGACGGAGGTGATCCCGTGCCGCGCCATCGCCGGTGGGGGCAGGTAGGCCGTGGAATCGGTGACGATCGCGACATGGCGGGACATGAGCCGGAGGTTACCGCCAGTGGGGCTGGGCCGGCAGCCCGGACCCCTCCAGAGCGCGCCGGGCTCTCCCCGCGACCCCTCCGCCGCTCACAGGCCGACGCCGCCGACGCGCCACGCGGCGCCTCAGCCTCAGCCTCAGGTCGTGGTCTCCGGACGCGACGACTTCTGCCACGGGTACGAGGCCGCCGGAGCGGACGGGTTCAGCGCCGCAGGCTGAGCCTCGGCCTGGCCTGCCTGGCCTGCCTGGCCTGCCTGGCCTGCCTGGCCTGCCTGGGCCTGCGCCTGCGTCTGGGCCTGCGCCGGCCCAGGAGCGGCCGCAGGAGGCGTCGGGGCCCCGTCCCGCACGCCGGCGTCCCAAGCCGCCGCCGCGGCCGCGAGATCGTCCACCGACTCCCGTGACCAGTCCCGCAGCGCCCCCGACTCGACCTCGATCTGCTCCGACAGCGACGACAGGTCGTCGTCCGCGAAGCGACGGGCGCGCTCACGCGCGGCCCACCGCAACGAATCCGCCGACTGTGTGATCTTGGCGGTACGTTCCCGCAAGTCAGGGAGCATGTCGGCGATCCTCCTGCGGTCCGGCTCCTGCTCCAGCCGCCTCAGCTCATCGTCCAGCTCGCGGCCGTGCGTGCTCAGTCGTTCGAACAGCCCGATCGACTCCTTCAGGGACGGATCGGACCGAACCCCCTCCTGCAGCGCCTGCTGCGTGGCCCGCATCGACGTCCGCAGGCCGAGCCGCAGCTGCGCCAGCGACGCGGTGACCCCGACCTGACCGAGGCTCTTCGCCCTCAGGGTGGTGTCCTCCACGGTCCGGCGGGCCTGCGTGATCGTCCGGTCCACGCCGCGCTTCGCCGCGCCGACCACCTTCACCGTGGCCCACACGCCCAGCCCCAGGAAGGCGAACAGCACCAACAGGGCAAAGATGATGACCAACACGCCCGCCTCCATGAGGCTCCCCTTCCCCTGCCTTTTTCCGTCACCTCCACCGTAAACGCCACAGGCAGGCCAGGAGTTCCGATCGAACCCCCAACCTGCCCGTACGGGATCTCCCCGAGAGCGGCGCGTCAGGCGCGTCAGGCGCGTCAGATGACGATGTTCACCAGCTTCGGCGCGCGCACGATCACCTTCCGGATCTCCGCACCGCCCAGCGCGGCCACGACCGCCTCGTCACCCAGCGCCAGCTGCTCCAGGTCACCCTCGGAGATCGTCGGCGGCACCTCCAGGCGCGCCTTGACCTTGCCCTTGACCTGCACCACGCACGTCACGGTCTCGTCCACGACGTACGCCGGGTCCGCGACCGGGAAGTCCTGGTGGACCACCGAGTCGCTGTGCCCCAGCCGGTGCCACAGCTCCTCCGCGATGTGCGGGGCCAGCGGGGCCACCAGCAGCACCAGCCGCTCGGCCACCGAGCGCTCCAGCGGGCGGCCCGCCTTGGTCAGGGCGTTGTTCAGCTCGGTGATCTTCGCGATGGCGGTGTTGAAGCGCAGCGCGGCCATGTCCGAGCCGGCCCCGTCGATGGCCTTGTGCAGCGCGCGCAGCGTGTCCTCGACGGGCTCGGCGTCGACGACCGTCACCGCGCCCGTCTCCTCGTCCACGATGTTGCGCCACAGCCGCTGCAGCAGCCGGTACTGGCCCACCACGGCCCGGGTGTCCCACGGACGCGAGACGTCCAGCGGGCCCATCGCCATCTCGTACAGGCGCAGGGTGTCCGCGCCGTACTCCTCGCAGATCTCGTCCGGCGTGACGGCGTTCTTCAGGGACTTGCCCATCTTGCCGTGCTCGCGCTTGACCGGCTCGCCCTGGTAGAAGTAGCCGCCGTCGCGCTCCTCGACCTCGGCCGCCGGGACGTAGACACCGCGCGAGTCGGTGTACGCGTACGCCTGGATCATGCCCTGGTTGAACAGCTTGTGGAACGGCTCGGCCGAGGAGACGTGTCCCAGGTCGAACAGCACCTTTGACCAGAAGCGGGCGTACAGCAGGTGCAGCACCGCGTGCTCGGCGCCGCCCACGTACAGGTCGACGCCGCCGTGCGGAGCGCTCTCGCGCGGGCCCATCCAGTACCGCTCGATCTCCGGGTCCACCAGGGCCGACGCGTTGTTCGGGTCCAGGTAGCGCAGCTCGTACCAGCAGGAGCCGGCCCAGTTCGGCATGGTGTTGGTCTCGCGGCGGTACGAGCGCACTCCGCGCCCGTCGCCCAGGTCCAGCTCCACGTTGACCCACGCCCCGTTGCGCGACAGCGGGGTCTCCGGCTTCGAGGTCGCGTCGCCGGGCTCGAAGGTGCGCGGCGAGTAGTCCTCGACCTCCGGCAGCTCCAGCGGCAGCATCGACTCGGGCAGCGCGTGCGCGACGCCGTCCTCGTCGTAGACGATCGGGAAGGGCTCGCCCCAGTAGCGCTGGCGGCTGAACAGCCAGTCGCGCAGACGGAAGTTGACGGTCCCCTCGCCGATGCCGCGCTGGGTCAGCCACTCGGTGATCGCGGCCTTCGCGTCGACGACGCCCAGCCCGTCCAGCGAGATGCCCTCGCCCGTGGAGTTGACCAGCGTCGCGTCGTAGGAGACGAAGGCGTCGTCCCACTCGGCCGGGTCGGTCCCGCGCCCGTCGGTCGGCTGCACGACGCAGCGCATCGGCAGCTCGAAGGCGCGCGCGAACTCGAAGTCGCGGCTGTCGTGCGCCGGGACGGCCATGATCGCGCCGGTGCCGTAGCCCATCAGCACGTAGTCGGCGATGAAGACCGGGACCTTCGCGCCGCTGACCGGGTTGACGGCGTACTCGCCGGTGAAGACACCGGTCTTGTCCTTGGCCTCGGCCTGCCGCTCGACGTCCGACTTCGAGGCGGCCTGCTTGCGGTACGCCGTGACGGCCTCCGCCGGCGTGGCGTGCCCGCCGGTCCACACGTCGTGGGTGCCCTCGGGCCAGGCATCCGGAATGAACTTCTCGACCAGCGGGTGCTCGGGCGCCAGCACCATGTAGGTGGCGCCGAACAGGGTGTCGGGGCGGGTGGTGAAGACGGTGATCGCCTCGCCGCCCAGCGCGAAGTCGACGCGCGCGCCCTCGCTGCGGCCGATCCAGTTGCGCTGCTGCAGCTTGATGGCCTCGGGCCAGTCCAGCGCGTCCAGGTCGTCCAGCAGGCGGTCCGCGTAGGCGGTGATCCGCATGTTCCACTGGCTCAGCCGGGACTTGAAGACGGGGAAATTACCGCGCTCGGACCGGCCGTCCGCGGTGACCTCCTCGTTGGCCAGTACGGTGCCCAGGCCCGGGCACCAGTTCACGGGCGCGTCCGAGGCGTAGGCCAGCCGGTACTCGTTCAGCACGTCGGCCCGCTCGCCCGCGGTCAGGGCCGCCCAGTCGCGGCGCCCGGGAACCTCACGGGAGCCGTCCGCGAAGGCGGCGACCAGCTCGGCGATCGGCCGGGCCTTGCCCGCGTCCGCGTCGTACCAGGAGTTGTAGATCTGCAGGAAGATCCACTGGGTCCACTTGTAGTAGTCCGGGTCGATCGTCGCGAACGAGCGGCGCTTGTCGTGGCCCAGGCCCAGGCGGCGCAGCTGGACCTTCATGTTCTCGATGTTCGCCTCGGTCGACACGCGCGGGTGCGTACCAGTCTGCACGGCGTACTGCTCGGCGGGCAGGCCGAAGGCGTCGAAGCCCAGGGTGTGCAGGACGTTGTGGCCGGTCATCCGCTGGTGGCGGGCGTACACGTCGGTGGCGATGTACCCCAGCGGGTGACCGACGTGCAGGCCCGCACCGGACGGGTACGGGAACATGTCCATGATGAACTTCTTGGGCCGCGCGACCATCGCCGCCTGAATCGGATCAGTCGCGGCCAGGTCACCGGTCGGGTTGGGGGCCTCGTACGTGCCCCGCGCGTCCCATACGTCCTGCCAGCGTGCCTCGATGTCGGCGGCCATGGCAGCCGTGTAACGGTGCGCCTCGGCCGCCTCGGGGGCCGGGGTGTTCGTCTCGCTCATGATTTCTGAAGCTCCATCGATCGTCTCTGCCGTCTCTGCCTGCCCAAACGAAAAAACCCCTCGCACAGGAGGGGGCGCCGCGCCGATGCCGACCGTCTCTAAGGGGTCGGCGCTGATCAGCGCGGCTCGGTAAGCAGAAGGCGTACGGCACGCATGGCGTCAGGGTACCGCAGCGGCTCCTACGGCCGCTCGGCCCTTCCGCCCGTCGGACACAACGAGAAGCGGGCCACCCGATCCGGGTGGCCCGCTTCTCTTCACTGTGGAGCTAAGGAGAATTGAACTCCTGACCTCCTGCATGCCATGCAGGCGCTCTACCAACTGAGCTATAGCCCCTTGTCTTGCCTGGTCTTGCTCGCCGCCTCGGTTTCCCTTGCCGGTTCCCCTTGGCGACGTCCCAAACATTACACGGTCATGGCCCTGGTCCAAAAATCGGTTTTCACCAGGCCGGGGCCATGTCCGAAATGTACCGCTCCGTCAGGCTCTGGCGAACTGGTAGAAGCGTTTGAGCGTGCAGTGCTCGTCGAGCAGCCGGCCGTAGATCGGCTCCCCCTCCAGCTCGCGGTACGTCTCGATCGGGTCGCCTTTTATGATCAGCGCCCGCGCGCATTCCTCGCACCAGTACTGGTAGTCGGGGTTGACCGGGTCCATGTCCCGCACGATCGGCGTGCCGTTGTTGCACCAGTCGCACCGCCGCCGGTGTGCACCCATCCGTCAGCGACTCCCTCCCGCGTCGGGCCGTCGTGACCCCCTCCGGCCGTCCGATTCTGCCATGACGGTACGGGCCGGGTCAGCCAGCACAAAGGGAACAAACGCAAGGATCCCGCCCCCCTGTTGGGGACGGGATCCTGATTGTGGAGCTAAGGAGAATTGAACTCCTGACCTCCTGCATGCCATGCAGGCGCTCTACCAACTGAGCTATAGCCCCGCTCTCCGCGACGCTCCCCCCGTTTCCGGTGTTCCGCGCTGCGAACAAGAAGAACTCTAGCCTGTGACCAGCCGGAAAGTGAAATCCGGGTGGGAGCCCCTGCCCGGCCCCGGCCCGGGGCGCCGGAAGCCCCGGAAGAGGCCTCAGTCGTCGTCGCCGAGCACGGGCTCCGGCAGCGTGCCGGCGTTGTGCTCCATCAGGCGCCAGCCGCGCGCGCCCTCGCCGAGGACGGACCAGCAGCAGTTGGAGAGCCCGCCGAGGCCCTCCCAGTAGTACGCCTCCAGGCCGAGCAGGCGGCCGATGGTCGTACGGATGGTGCCGCCGTGGCTGACCACTACGAGCGTGCCGCCCTCCGGCAGCCGGTCGGCGTGCTCCAGCACCACCGGCGCGGCCCGGTCGGCGACCTCGGTCTCCAGCTCGCCGCCGCCGCGGCGCACGGGCTCGCCGCGCTTCCACGCCGCGTACTGCTCGCCGTACTTCCCGAGGATCTCGTCGTGCGTGAGGCCCTGCCACTCACCGGCGTAGGTCTCGCGCAGCGCGGCGTCGTGCGCCACGGGCAGACCTGTGACGGCGGCCAGTTCGGCGGCCGTGGCGGAGGCCCGCTGAAGGTCGGAGGCCACGATGGCGTCCGGCTTCAGCGAGGCGAGCAACCGAGCGGCACGGCGCGCCTGCGCCACACCGGTCTCGGTCAGGGCTATGTCCGTGGAGCCCTGGAAGCGGCGCTCCAGGTTCCACGAGGTCTGGCCGTGCCGCCAGAGGACGATCTTCCTGCCGTTCTTGCCGCTCGTGCGGGTGGTGGTCGCGCTCAGAACAGATCACCATCCAGTTCCTCGTCGCCCTGCGCCTCGCGCAGCTTGGCGTACTCCTCGGCCTTGCCCTTGGTGAGCTTGGCGTCCTCGGGGAGCGCGATCTCGGGGCAGTCCTTCCACAGGCGCTCCAGCGCGTAGAAGACCCGCTCCTCGCTGTGCTGCACGTGCACGACGATGTCGATGTAGTCGAGCAGGATCCAGCGGGCGTCGCGGTCGCCCTCGCGGCGCACCGGCTTGGCGCCGAGCTCCTTGAGCAGGCGCTCCTCGATCTCGTCCACGATCGACTTGACCTGGCGGTCGTTGGGGGCCGAGGCGAGCAGGAAGGCGTCGGTGATCGACAGCACGTCGCTGACGTCGTACGCGATGATGTCGTGCGCGAGCCGGTCGGCCGCGGCCTGGGCGGCGGCGGTGATGAGCTCGATGGAGCGGTCCGTGGCGGTCACTGGCCATGCTTTCGGGTTGGCGGGCAGATCCTTACAAGGGTCTCATGTACCGCCGACACCGCCCGCGCGGAACGTCCCGCGCGGGCGAAGGCACAGCTCGGGGCCCTGTCAGGACGGTTTGTAGTCCTTGCCGAGGGTCACGACGACATCCGCGTTCACGGCGTTCTCGGCCTTCTTCACGGCCGTCTCCGCCAGCCCCAGCGTCTTGGCGACCTCGATGGCCCTGTCCCGCTGCGCGTCGTCCTGGTACGTGATCTGCGTGGTGGCCTGGGTCTTGTCGGCCCTGCCGCCGTCCACGAAGGTGTAGCCGCCGTTCAGCAGCGCCGCCTTCGCCGCGACCTGCGTCTTCTCGTCGCCGGTGGCGTCCTTGAGGCCGACCCGGGGCGCGACCCCGGCCTGCGCCGCGGTGAAGTCGCCGCCGAGGATCTCCTTGACGACCGTCTTGTTGGCGTCGTCGGTCAGGGACCCGTCCGCCTTCACCGCGAGGAGCGCGGTGCGGTACGCGCCCTCCTTCGCGTGCTCACCGATCTTGGACAGCATCGCGCCGAGGGTCTGGGCGTCCAGCGCGGGGTCCAGGATCTGACCCATGCTCTCGACCGTCACGGCCGCCGCCTTCGGATCCGAGGGGATCTTGCGCAGTACGGCGTACAGGACCGCGCCCATCCGCTCCAGCTGCTTCGCCTCCGGCTCGCCCTGGCCCCGGTGCGTGGCGTACGCGACGGCCATCGCCCCGGTGAGGCGCTGCTTCTGGCCCTGGGCCACGGCCGGCGTCTTGGCCTCGTCGTCGGCCGGGACCGCCGCGTCGGTGTCGACGTCGATGCCGCCGACCAGCTCGACCAGGCGTTCCAGGAACGGGGTGTCCAGCCGCCAGGTGCCGCCGATGCTGGTGCCGAGGACGGTGTCGAGGGACTCGCGGGTGCCGAGGCCGCCCTCCTCGACCGCCTTGCCGAGGGCCAGTCCGCCGCCGTCCTGCCCCGGGACGGCGAGGGCGTTCGGCAGCAGGACGGTGGCGCCCTGCTTCGTGGTGACGTTGTCGACGAGCAGCGCCGTGGAGGTGCCGCCCTTCTTGGTGTTGTGCAGGTGGACGACGATCATGTCGCGCTTCTGCGCGGCGCCCGCGGCCGCCGCGCCCTGCTTCTGCCCGGGGCCGTCGAGGAACGGCAGCCTGCCGTCGTACCAGAGGTAGCCGAGGCCGCCGACGGCGAACACGGCGAACACGACGATCAGCGCCACCACGCGGTTGCGGCCGCGGCGGCGGGCCTCCTCGCGGCGTTCGGTCCGGCTCTCGGTGAAGGCGAGCCAGTCGATGACGTCGTCGGAGTCCTCGTCGGGCTGGTCGATGAACGCGAACTGCTCGGTGCGGTAGTCGCCGCCCGGAGCGGAGTCGGCCCGGCGCGGCTCGGGGACCCGCGCGGCCGGCCGGGGCGCCGGTTCCGGTTGGCGCTCCGGTTGGCGTTCGGGTTCCGGCAGCGCCGCCGGGGGCGCGGCCCCGGGGGCCGGCTGCTGCGGGATCCACTGCGGGGCCGGCGGGGCCTGTGGGGCCTGTGGGGCCTGCTGGGTGTCGTAGCCGTAGCCGGGGGCCGCCTGCGTGTACTCCGTGTACTCGGGGTACTCCTGCGCGTACTCCTGGGCGGCGGGCTGCTGCGGGTAGTACTGCTGCTGCCCGTACCCCTGGTGGTCGTAGCCGTATTGCTGCTCGTACGCCTGCTGCGCGGGCACCTGGCCGTACACCGGCCGCCCGTAGGCGTCGTAGCCGATGAGCTGCTGCCCCTGGGCGGCGTACGGGTCGTACGGCTGCTGTGGGTCGTTCACCGCAGGCCCCTCTCTCCGGAAGCTCAGGCTCCCCGGTACAGCTCACGCTTGTCGATGTAGCGCACCACACCGTCCGGCACCAGATACCAGACGGGGTCTCCGTTGGCGACCCGCGCCCGGCAGTCCGTGGACGAGATCGCCAGCGCGGGCACCTCGACCAGCGAGACGCCGCCCTTGGGCAGTCCGTCGTCGGTGAGCAGGTGGCCGGGGCGGGTCACGCCGATGAAGTGGGCGAGCGAGAACAGCTCGTCGGCGTTTCGCCAGGTCAGGATCTGCGCGAGGGCGTCGGCACCCGTGATGAAGAACAGGTCCGCGTCGGGGTTGAGGGCGCTCAGATCCCGCAGGGTGTCGATCGTGTACGTCGGGCCGCCGCGGTCGATGTCGATGCGGCTCACCGAGAACTGGGGGTTCGAGGCCGTCGCGATGACCGTCATGAGGTAGCGGTCCTCGGCGGGCGACACGGCCCGCTGCGACTTCTGCCACGGCTCGCCGGTCGGTACGAACACCACCTCGTCGAGGTGGAAAAGGGCGGCCACCTCACTGGCGGCCACCAGGTGTCCGTGATGGATCGGGTCGAATGTCCCGCCCATCACGCCGAGCCGGCGCTTGACCGGGCCGGTAGGCACTTCCTGCTCTCCCATGAGCGCAGAGCCTACTGGCCCGGCGGGGCGGCCCGGACCCGCATTCGAGCACGTGCGCGACAGGGATCTAGCGGTCGCGGTTCAGGCGCGTGGTCACCCACAGCATGAGGAGCAGGATGAAGAACGCGCCGCCACCGGTCAGGTAGGGGTTCAGGCTGTCGTGGTTGCCGTGCTGCTCGGCCCCCTCCGAGGCGAGGACGACCAGGTTGTGGGCGGTGGAGGAGAGGCTCATCAGGCTGATACCTATCGAGTCGGGGAGCGGGCGGAGACTTCGCTCACATCGTATGCGGGGGCCTGGGGCACGCTCACGCCGACTCAGGCGTTGGAGAGGATAGACGCAAGCGGAGTCAGGCTGATCTAGGGGGAGGGCGCAATGACGGACACGGGATTCGAGAAGGCACCGGCGAGGGACCGCAGGAGGTTCCCCGGTATCTCCTCGCGGGCGTACGAGCATCCGGCGGACCGCTCGGCGCTGGTGGCGCTGCGCAAGCTGAGCGGATTCGACACGGTGTTCAAGGCCCTGAGCGGGCTGCTGCCGGAGCGCAGCCTGCGGCTGCTGTTCCTGTCGGACTCGGTGCGGGTCGGCGAGACCCAGTTCCCGCACCTGTACGCGATGCTGCGCGACGCCTGTTACATCCTGGACCTGGAGAAGGTCCCGCAGATGTACGTGCAGCAGGACCCGAAGCCGAACGCCATGTGCATCGGGCTGGACGAGCCGATCATCGTGGTGACGACGGCCCTGGTCGAACTGCTCGACGAGGAGGAGATGCGGGCGGTCGTGGGCCACGAGGTGGGCCACGCGCTGTCGGGGCACGCCGTGTACCGCACGGTGCTGCTGTTCCTGACGGGTCTGGCGCTGAAGGTGGCCTGGATCCCGCTGGGCAATGTGGCGATCACGGCGATCGTCACCGCGCTGCGGGAGTGGTTCCGCAAGTCGGAGCTGTCCGCGGACCGGGCCGGACTCCTGGTGGGCCAGGATCTGAACGCTTCCATGCGGGGGCTGATGAAGCTCGCGGGCGGCAACCACCTGCACGAGATGAATGTGGACGCCTTCCTGGCCCAGGCCGAGGAGTACGAGGCGAGCGGCGACCTGCGCGACTCCGTACTGAAGATCCTCAACATGCTGCCGCGTACGCACCCCTTCGCCACGGTCCGGGCGGCCGAGCTGAAGAAGTGGTCGCAGAACCGGGACTACCAGCGGATCATGGACGGCCACTACCCGCGGCGGGACGAGGACAAGGACACCTCGGTGACGGACTCCTTCCGGCAGTCCGCCGCCCACTACGCCGACTCGGTACGCACCAGCAAGGACCCGCTGTTCAAGCTGGTCGGCGACCTCGCGGGCGGCGCGGTCGACGTGGGCGGCAAGCTCCGCGACAAGTTCACGGGGGCCACCGGGGGAAGCGGCGGGGGCACCGCCGGCGGCGAGGGCAAGGGCGGGGGCGGGGCTACGGAGCGGGACTGACGGGCGCGGTGACGGGCGGCGGCGGCGCCAGTACGCCGCACAGCCCGGTCACGCGCCGCGGGTGGCCGCTGGCGTACGGGTCGCTCGCGGCCGGGCCCACGGTCGTGGGACCGGCGCCCGCGGTGAGCGGCCGGAAACCCTCCGCCGGGTCGGTGGAGCAGTCCTGCGGCCCGGCCATCACGTAGGCCTGGACCAGCTCCGCCCGGCGGGCCGTCAGGTCCTCCCGGTCGAAGCGCAGCCGCAGCTCGCGGCGGACGGTGAAGAGCGAGGCCCCGTCGGCGGCGGCTCCGGTCGCCGTGGCCGGCCGTACCGCGTACACGAAGGTGTGGTCGGAGATCACCTGGAGTACCTCGGGGGCCACTTCCTCGTAGCTGAGGGTGCCGCTCACCCGGACCCGGGAGTCGGCCAGGACCGTGGTGGCGGGGTCGAAGCGGACGAGCCAGCCGGTGGCGGCGTGCCGCCCGTCGCCGGAGGGCGAGGTCATGCTGCGGTCGAACTGGGCCAGCTGGTCGGGATCGAGCAGGACCCGCACCGGCCGGGTGGCCGTGCCGGTCAGCACGTCCGGGTCCAGCGAGGACTGCACCAGGTAGTCCTTGGCGATGGACAGCGCGGTGACGACCTCGCTGTCGGTGAAGTGGTGGGTGCGGCGCAGGGCGGGCATCGTGATCCCGGCCGCCCCGACGCGGTACTCGGCGGCGGGGCTCACCTCGTACAGGTCGGCGGGCTTCCCGCCGGGTACGGTGGCGGCCGGAGCGAGCGGGACGACGGTGCTGCTGAGCGGCTCGGCGTGGCCTCCGGGCGGGGGCACGTACGGGTTGCGCAGGCCCATGTAGACGGCTGCGGCGAAGGCCGTGGCGATGAGCAGGACGAGCAGCATGCCCTGGCGGGCGCCGCGGCCCGGGGTCCCGGTGCGCGCTCCACCGGAGCCCGTGCCCGACCAGATGGAGCGGCTGCGGACGGCGCGGGCGTGCTCGCCCATGCGTTCCTCGGCGGAGAACTCCTGGAGCCGGGCAGCCCGGACGAAGTCCTCGTCGAACACCACCGACCGGTACTCGTCCGGCCGGAACTCATCGTCACCCCCGCCGATGCCCTCGGGGGTGCCGTTGGGTGGATCTCCTGGAACGGCCATCGCTTCTCCCCGCTGTCCCCGCTTCAGAGAAGCCCCCAGCTCCGGAACAGGCGAGTGGGGTCGTCACCTTCAGGGTTGGCGGCCTGCGGGGTAGGTAAACGCTCCGGCGCCGGTGACTTCCCTGAGCGGGGTGCTTGAGGGCGCCGGGGCGGGTTTCGCCGCCCCCGCGGCACTGCGGTAGACGGCGCTGAAGGCGAGCGCGACCATGCCGAGGCCCATCACGAACGCGAGCACCCAGGCCACAGGCCGCAGCCACGGCGCGCGGCCCCGGTACGGGCGCAGACTGCCGCCGTACGCCCCGTAGGGGCCGTCGGGAAAGCCGTGGCCGCGGTCGTGCTCCCAGCCGCGGTCGTCGAGGCCGTACCCGTACCCGTAGGTGTCGTGCTCGTCCTCGCCCGGCCAGCCGCCGGCGACGGCGCGGGCGGCTTCCGCCTCCGCGCGCGCCCGGTCGGCGGCCCGCTGGCGCTCCGCGGCGCTCGGTTCATGGATCTCGGCGTTCCGGACGAAGTCCTCGTCGAACACCACGGAGGCGAAGTCCTCTTCCGCGCCTCCGCGGTCGTCGTCGGGCTCCCCGTCGTCCGGGAACGGCTTGCCCCCCACGTCGTCCGGCACAGGACCAGCCTAGACCTGGGGGGCGGCTTTGGGCAGTGCGTGGCCGAAATCCGGCCACTCGGTGTTCAGCTCCCGACTACCGGACGTGACCGTCACCGGTGACGATGTACTTGGTGGAGGTGAGCTCCGGAAGGCCCATCGGGCCACGGGCGTGCAGCTTCTGCGTGGAGATTCCGATCTCCGCGCCGAAGCCGAACTGGCCACCGTCCGTGAACCGCGTGGAGGCGTTCACGGCGACCGTCGTCGAGTCGACCAGCTGGGTGAAGCGGCGCGCCGCGGCCTGCGAGGTGGTGACGATCGCCTCGGTGTGGCCGGAGGTCCAGCGGCGGATGTGGGTCACGGCGTCGTCGAGGGAGTCCACGACGGCGGCCGCGATGTCGTACGAGAGGTACTCGGCGGCCCAGTCGTCGTCGGTGGCGGGGAGCGCGGTGGCCTTGGAGTCCTCGGCGTACGAGAGGACCTCGGCGTCGCCGTGGACGGTGACGCCGGCGTCGGCGAGGGCGTCGAGGGCGCGGGGCAGGAAGGCGTCGGCGATGTCGCGGTGGACGAGGAGGGTCTCGGCGGAGTTGCAGACGGAGGGCCGCTGCGCCTTGGAGTTGATGAGGATGTCCACGGCCATGCCGAGGTCGGCCTGGGCGTCCACGTAGACGTGGCAGTTGCCGGTACCGGTCTCGATGACCGGAACGATGGACTCCTCGACCACGGTCTTGATGAGGGCGGCGCCGCCGCGCGGGATGAGCACGTCGACGAGGCCGCGGGCGCGCATCAGTTCGCGGACGGAGTCGCGGGACTCGCCGGGGACGAGCTGGATCGCGTCGGCGGGGAGGCCGGTGCTCTCGACGGCGTCGCGGAGGATGGCGACGAGCGCGGTGTTGGAGGCGTAGGCGGAGGAGCTGCCGCGCAGGAGGACCGCGTTGCCGGACTTGAGGCAGAGGGCGGCGGCGTCGACGGTGACGTTGGGGCGGGCCTCGTAGATGATGCCGACGACGCCGAGGGGGACGCGGATCTGGCGGAGGTCGATGCCGTTGGGGAGGGTCGAGCCGCGGACGACCTCGCCGACGGGGTCGGGCAGGGCGACGACGTCGCGTACGTCGGAGGCGATGGCCGCGACGCGCTCCGGGGTGAGGGTGAGCCGGTCGATGACGGTCTCGCTGGTGCCGGCCGCGCGCGCCTTGTCGGTGTCGACGGCGTTGGCGGCGACGATCTCGGCGGTACGGGCCTCCAGCGCGTCCGCGATGGCCAGGAGGGCCGCGTCCTTGGCGGACCGCGGGAGGGGGGCGATGGCCGCGGCGGCCGTGCGGGACCGCTGCGCGGTAGCGAGGACGGGCGAGGTGGCGGTGGCGTCGTCGAGCGAGGTCATGCCGCCAGGGTAATCCCCGGCCGGGCCCCCGCCGACGGGGTTTCACCCCGCGAGACGCTCCCGCCGCCGGGCTGCCGCCGGCCGTTGCGGCACCGCTGCGCGGGGCCTTCTCCCCGCCCCGCCCTTTCGCCGTTCCCCAGGGCTCCGCCCCGGACCCCGGTCCTCAAACGCCGGACGGCTGGACAAACCCGGGGCTCCGCCCCAGACCCCGCGCCTCAAACGCCGGACGGCTGGACAAACCCGGGGCTCCGCCCCAGACCCCGCGCCTCAAACGCCGGCGGGGCTGGAAATCGCCCCCCGCCGGACGGAGTCCGGCGCAGCGGGCCGAAGCCCGGGAGGCCGCCTGCGGCCGAGCGGTGCGAGGGGCGCGTTCAATAAGGGTGCACGCCCACCGGGTGGGCCGGGGGTGGGCCGTAGCCCTCGGCCACGCGTTGGTGGTAGGTGGCGCGGTCGATGACTTCCAGGCCGACGATCTCCCACGGCGGGAGTTGCGCCGACGAGCGGTGTTCGCCCCACAGCCGCAGGGCGACGGCGGCCGCGTCGTGGAGGTCGCGGGCCTCCTCCCAGTAGCGGATCTCCGCGTGGTCGTCCGCGTACCGGCTGGTCAGCAGGAAGGGATGGTCGTGCGCGAGCTGCTCCAGCCCGCGCCGGACCTCGGACAGCGGGGCCGGCTTGCCGGAGACACTCAGGGTGACGTGCCAGAGGCGGGAGGCGTCGCGCTCGTCCCCGCCTCCGCCGCCCTCACCGTGCCCGGTGCCGACGCTGGTCAGCGCTCGTCTCACCAGCCGCCTCCTGTCTGCGCTACGCGTGTCCGCCCCTCACAGTTGACCAGTCCCACGGCCACCGCGCGGCGGTTTTACCGAACCTCAGCCCTGCAGCAGGACCAGATCGTCGCGGTGGACGACTTCCCGCTCGTACGCGGGTCCGAGTTCCCGCGCGAGGTCGCGAGTGGAGCGGCCCAGCAGCTGCGGGATCTCCTTGGCGTCGAAGTTGACCAGGCCCCGGGCCACGGCGCGGCCGTCGGCGGAGCGCAGTTCCACCGGGTCGCCCGCGACGAAGTCGCCCTCGACGGCCGCGATGCCGGCGGCCAGCAGCGAGCTGCCGCGCTCCGTCACCGCGCGTACCGCGCCGTCGTCGAGCACGAGGTGCCCCTGCGGGGTGGACGCGTGCTGGAGCCACAGCAGCCGGTCGGCCGAGCGGCGGCCGGTGGCGTGGAACAGCGTGCCGGTCCCGCGCCCGGCCAGGGCATCGGCCGCCTGGCTGGCCGAGGTGAGGACGACGGGGATGCCGGCCGCCGCCGCGATCCGTGCCGCCTCCACCTTGGTGACCATGCCGCCGGTGCCGACGCCCGCCTTGCCCGCGCTGCCGATCGAGACGTGCGCGATGTCCTCGGGGCCGCTGACCTCGTCGATCCGGGTGGCGCCGGGCAGCGACGGGTCCCCGTCGTAGAGGCCGTCCACATCAGACAGCAGGACGAGGAGGTCGGCGCGGACCAGGTGGGCCACGAGGGCCGCCAGCCGGTCGTTGTCGCCGAAGCGGATCTCGTCCGTGGCGACGGTGTCGTTCTCGTTGACGACGGGCAGCGCGCCCATCGCCAGCAACTGGTCCAGCGTCCGGTAGGCGTTGCGGTAGTGCGCGCGCCGGCTGGTGTCGTCGGTGGTCAGCAGTACCTGGCCGACGCGGACGCCGTAGCGGGCGAACGAGGCGGTGTAGCGGGCGACGAGCAGACCCTGCCCGACGCTGGCGGCGGCCTGCTGGCGGGCCAGGTCCTTGGGGCGGCGGCGCAGGCCGAGCGGGGAGAGGCCGGCGGCGATGGCTCCGCTGGAGACCAGGACGATCTCCTTCTCGCCGCCGCTGCGGGCCTTGGCCAGTACGTCGACCAGCGCGTCCACCCGGTCGGCGTCGAGCCCGCCGGCCGCTGTGGTCAAGGAGGAGGAGCCGACCTTGACCACGATCCTGCGGGCGTCCACGACACCTTGCCTAGCCGCTGACACGTCTGTCCCCTTGCCCCTTGCCTCCGAAAGCCTGCCCGCTCAATCTACGGGGTGGCCCGCGGGGCCCGCCCGCCGGTTTCAGACCGTGGACGAGCGGGGAGACGCCTCCGGTTCCTCCGCCATGGCGCGGGCACCGGGGACGAGGATCTTGCGGGAGAGCAGGAAGGTGAACGGGATGGCCACGACGGCCGCGACCAGCGGCGCGATGCGGGTGTCCATCCCGGCCCACGTCACCAGGGCGTAGAGACCGGCCGACTGGATCACGTAGTTCGTGACGTTCGTCAGCGGGAAGAGCAGGAACTTCTTCCAGGTCGGCCGGGTGCGGTACGTGAAGTACGTGTTCATGAAGAACGAGCCGACCATCGACAGCACGAAGGCGAGGGTGTACGCGGCGAAGTACGGCATCCACGGGTGCAGGAGCAGATAGATGCCGAAGAAGGTGCCGGTGTTCACCCCGCCCACGAGCGCGAAGCGGACGATCTGGCCGAGCTGGTCCTTCCTGTCGCTCGTCATCGGCGGAAGCGCTCCGCGATCACCGGGTCGGTCGGGTCGGCGGGCAGGGCGGCGGCCGCGCCGGCGATCTCGGGTCCGGCCGGGACCGGCTCCGCGCCGTGCGATTCCTTGACCAGGAAGTGCGGGCGCCGCTTCGTCTCGTAGTAGATGCGCCCGATGTACTCGCCGATCAGGCCCAGCATGATCATTTGGACGCCCCCGAGGCCGGTGATGATGGCCACGAGCGTGACATATCCCGGCGAGTCGACGCCGTTGGTCATCGCCATGACCGTGATCCACAGCGCGTACAGGCCGGTCAGCGCCACCAGTGACACGCCGAGCCAGATGGCGATGCGCAGGGGTCTGTTGTTGAAGGAGATCAGGCCGTCCATGCCGTAGTTGAGCAGGGAGCCGAACTTCCACTTCGTCTCGCCCGCCTCGCGCTGGGCGTTGCGGTAGTCGAAGTGGACGGTGTCGAAGCCGATCCAGGAGAACAGGCCCTTGGAGAAGCGGTTGTACTCGGGCAGGGACAGCAGGGCGTCCACGGCCGGCCGTGACAGCAGCCGGAAGTCCCCCACGCCGTCGGTCAGTTCCACGTCCACCCAGCGGTTGATGCCCCGGTAGTACAGCCGGCTGAGCACCGAGCGGACCTTCTTGTCCCCCTCGCGGGTGCGGCGGGCGATGATCTGGTCGTGTCCCTGCCGGTAGTAGTCGAGCATGGTGGCGATGAGTTCCGGCGGGTGCTGGAGATCCGCGTCCATGATCACGACGGCGTCGCCGGTGGCCTCGCGCAGACCGGCCAGCATGCCGGCCTCCTTGCCGAAGTTGCGGCTGAAGGAGACGTAGCGGGTCTGGTCCCGGTAGTCCGCGGCGATCCTGCGGAGCTTCTCCAGGGTGCCGTCACGGCTGCCGTCGTCGACGTAGCAGACCTCGTACTCGATGGGGAGCGAGTCCAGAACCTTTCGGATCTCGACATCAAAACTTTCAATGACGGCTTCTTCGTTGTAGCAAGGGACGACTACAGACAGCTTCGTCATGACACATCCTGCTGGGTCCGAACGGGTGATTGTCGGCGACCGGACCTGTAACTCACCTCTTCCTTAGAAGATGCACGGCGAGGTTAGGGCTTCCTGGGTCGTCTGCGGCGCACGGTAGCTTTGACGGGTTAAGAGCAATGAAACAAAGGGATTCGAGGTGCACGTGCCTGACGTCTCCGTGGTCGTCATCGTCTACAACGACGCAGAGCGCCTGCCGGCAGCCGTCCAGTCGGTTTTGGACCAGACCCTGCACGGCGTCGAGGTCGTGATCGTCGACGACTGCAGCAAGGACGCGTCCTACGCGGTCGCCCAGGAGTTCGAAGCGGCGCACCCGGGGAGGGTGCGCGCCTTCCGGCTGCCGGAGAACAGCGGCGGCTGCGGCGCCCCGCGCAATCACGGCATCCGGCAGGCGACCGGCACGTACGTCATGTTCCTGGACAGTGACGACGTACTGGAGCGCAATGCCTGCCGGAACATGCTGGCCGCCGCGGAGCGGACCGGCTCCGATCTCGTCTCGGGCATGTGCGTGCGCGTGCACCTCGACGACCGGTGGCGAAAGACCACCGAGTGGTACCCCTGGATCTATTCGCGCACGCGTACGCTGGAATCCATCACCGAGTACCCCGACCTGCTCGTTTACGACACCCTTTCGACAAACAAGTGTTATCGGCGCGCATTTCTGTTGGAACAGGGGCTCGAATTCCCGGTCGGTATCCACTACGAGGACCTTCTGTTCTCCGCACAGGCGTACGTGTCCGCCCGCCGGATCACGCTGATCCCGAACCGCGTGTACTTCTGGAACGTGGTCGAGAAGGCCTCCGCGAAGTCGATCAGCAACCGGCGCCACGAGATCGAGAACTTCGTCCACCGGATGGAGATCCACCGCCGCGTCGACGAACTGCTGGCCGCCAAGGGCCACACCGCCCTCAAGACGGCCAAGGACACCAAGTTCCTCAAGCACGACCTGGTGCTGCACCTGCGTGACCTGCCGCTTCTGGGCGACGCGTACCGGCGGGAGTTCGCCCGGCTGGCCAACGGCTACCTGGCCGGCATCGATCCGGCCGCCTACGAGAACGTCAACCACCTCCAGGCGATCTGCGCCTACCTGCTGGGCAAGGAGGACTGGGACAACCTGCTCCCCGCCGCCGACGCCATGGCCAACAAGGGCCGCCTGTCCTCGCCGCTCGCCGAGCGCGACGGCCGCGTGTACTGGTGCGCGCAGCACATCGACAGCCCCGTCGAGGCCGAGGCCACCGAGGGCCGCCGGATACTGGATGTCACCGACCAGGGCTTCCACAGCACCCCGCTGTCCGCCCTGCGGCTCGGCAACCGCCTCGTCTCGTACGCGGACGACGGGCGCGGGACGGTGACCCTCAGCGGCGCCGTCGTGAACCCGCTGGGCCGTATCCGGCCCGACGCGGAACTCAAGGCCTCACTCGAATTCCGGGCCCGGAGGCAGATCGGCGTACGGTCCTTCAGCTTCCCGGTGGCAACCGTGCGCCACGCCGGTGACTCGATCGAGTGGACTGCCACGGCCGATATCGGGAGCACCGTGCGCCCCCTCGGCATCATCGACGCCGTCTGGGACGTCCGCCTGAAGTTGACGGCCGGCGCCGACTGGATCACCACCCGTGTCGCGGTCGGCGGGGTCGATCTGGAGAAGGCCACCCGCCTGCGGGTGCGTCCCCGGCTGACCCGGCTGGTCTCCGACCGCTTCGAGCCGGAGATGACCAGGAAGGGCAACCTCTCCTACGTCCTGACCGCCGAGGGCCCCGCCGCCGTCCGCACCCGGACGCTGATCGACAGCGCGATGCAGGGCAAGGCCGCGGGCGTCCTCAAGCGGAGCCTGCGCTTCGCGCTGAAGGCCCGCAGGAGCATCGGCTCGGGTGAACAGAAGGTGAAGGTCTACCACGAGGTCTTCTCGAAATTGCCCATCCGGAAGGGCACGGTCGTCTTCGAGAGCCACATGGGCAAGCAGTACAGCGACAGCCCGAAGGCGATCTACGAGGAGATGGTCCGCCAGGGTGTCCCGTTCGAGCCGATCTGGTCGTACGCGGGCGCCAGGCCCACCGGCTTCCCCCCGGAGGCCACCCTCGTCAAGCGCTGGAGCTGGCCGTACCTGCGGGCGCTGGCCCAGGCTGAGTACTGGATCGACAACCAGGGCTTCCCGCTGGCCCTGGCCAAGCGCCCGGGGACGACGTACATCCAGACCTGGCACGGCTCCGCGCTCAAGCGGATGGGCTTCCACGAGCCCCGCACCAAGGCCCAGGGCAAGGAGGCGCAGGACCGCTTCCAGACGGCCATCGATCGCTTCGACCACTTCCTGATCCGCTCCGAGCACGACACCCGCACCCTCGCCAGGGCCTTCCGGCTGCGCGACGAGGTGCTGCTGCGCACCGGCTACCCGCGCAACGACGCCCTGGTCGAGGCGCACCGGGCCGAGGCGCACAGTGGGGAACGGGTCCGCGGGCCGCTCGCCGCCGAGCTGGGCATCGACCCGGAGAAGAAGGTGCTGCTGTACGCGCCGACCTTCCGGACGAGCCCGGACGGCTCGGTGGAGGGCTTCGAATTCCCCTTCGACGTCGAGGAGTTCGCCGACCGGCTCGGCGACCGCTTCACCCTGCTGGTGCGCACCCACTACCTCAACAGCGTCTCGCTGCCGCCGTCGGTCGCGGGCCGGGTGATCGACGTGTCCCGGTACCACGACGTCACCCCGCTACTGGCGCTCGCCGACGGGCTGATCACCGACTACTCGTCCGTGATGTTCGACTACGCCGTACTGGACCGGCCGATGCTGTTCTTCGCGTACGACTACGAGAGGTACGCGACCGACATCCGCGGCACGTACTTCGACCTGAAGGAGAAGGCGCCGGGCCCGGTGGTGGCCACGGCGGACGAACTCCTCCAGGCCCTCGCCGCCTTCGAGGAGGCGGACGCGAAGTACGCGGAGGCGCGGCAGCGTTTCCTGACCGAGTTCGGCGAGTACGACCGCGGGGACGCGGCCCGCCAGATCGTGGCGAAGTTCTTCACCAGGAGCGGCAAGTGAAACAGCAGCCCACCGGCCCGGGCGGCCGCGACGTCTTCCTCGTCTCCAACAGCGTGGACGAGCTCGGCGGGGTGACCACCTGGTCGCACCAGATGGCGCGGCTGTTCAGCGAGCGCGGGCACCGGGTGCACGTCGTCGGCGTCGTGCCGGTCGCCGAGGAGCTCCGGCAGCGGCTGCCGCGGGACCTGCCGTACGAGACGACCACCCTGTACGACACCCATCCGCCGCAGGCGCGCCGCCTGGAGGGGATCAAGGGCCGGCTCAACGCTCCGGAGCGCCGTCGGCAGGCGGCCCGGCGGGCCGGGATGCGTGCCCAGGCCGAGAAGCTGAGCGCGCTGTTCCGCGCGGCCCGGCCGGGGGCCGTCGTGATCGTCACCCAGGTGTGGGCGATGGAGTGGGTGGAGCTCGCCGACACCAAGGGGCTCACCGTCATCGGGATGAGCCACGAGTCGTACGAGGCCAGCCACAAGTCCTCGCGCGCCGCCCGGGTCCGACGCCACTTCCGGGAGGTGGACCGGCTGCTGGTGCTGACGGCCGAGGACGCGGACCTCTGGATCCGGTCCGGCATGGAGAACGTCGCCAGCATGCCGAACCCGCTGCCGTTCATGCCGGACTCCCCCGCTCCGCGCACCGGGAAGGTCGTGGCGAGCATCGGCCGGCTGTCCTTCGAGAAGGGCGTGGACCTGCTGCTGGACGCGTGGGCGGACGCCGTCCCGCGGCACCCCGACTGGGTCCTGCGGATCTACGGGGCGGGTACGGAGGAGCCGGCGCTGCGCGCGCACTGCGCCTCGCTCGGGCTGAACGACTCGGTGGAGTGGCGGGGCCGCACGGACGACGTGCTGGGCTCGCTGCGCGAGGCCTCGGTGTTCGCGCAGGCCTCCCGGGCGGAGGGGTTCCCGATCACGCTGCTGGAGGCGATGGCGGCGGGCCTGTCGGTGGCCGCCTTCGACTGCGCGCCCGGCGTACGGGAGATCGTGGCGCACGGGGAGGACGGGCTGCTGGCCCGGCTGGGCAACACGATGGAGCTGGCCGGGCACCTGGACGCGCTGATGTCGGACCGGGGGCTGCGCGAGCGGCTCGGCGACGCCGCGTTCCGCGAGGTGCGGCGCTACTCCAGTGCCGACATCACCGACCGCTGGGAAGAGCTGATGGCGTTCCTGGAGCGCTGACCGCACCCGGAGCGCCCCACCCTCCACCGCACACCCGTCTTCACACCGCACCCGGCCCGACACCGAAAAGCCGCCCGCACCGGATCACGTCCGGGGCGGGCGGCTTCGTACGGGCGCGGACGACGCGTCAGCGCTCGGCGTGGTGGAGGGCGCCCTTGCGGTTGGCCTCCCAGCCCGCCCAGGCCGAGGTGATCATCTCGCGGACGTCGTGGCGGGCCTTCCAGCCCAGCTCGGCGGCGATCTTGTCGGCCGAGGCCACGACCTTCGCCGGGTCACCGGGCCGGCGCGGGGTGATCACAGGAGCGTAGGTGTGCCCGGTGTGGATGTTCAGGAGCTCGACCATCTCCTTGACGGAGACGCCCTCGCCGCGGCCGATGTTCACGGTGAGGTCCTTGTACTCCCCCGCCGCGCCCCACTCGGCGAGCTTGCGGGCCGCCACCACGTGGGCGTCCGCCAGGTCCTCGACGTGGATGTAGTCGCGGATGCAGGTGCCGTCCGGCGTCGGGTAGTCGTTGCCGAAGATCCGGGCGCCCTGACCCGCGTCGTAGCGCTCGAAGACCATCGGGACCAGGTTGAAGACGCCGGTGTCCGCGAGCTCGGGGGTCGCGGCGCCCGCCACGTTGAAGTAGCGCAGGCAGGCGGTGGAGATGCCGTACGCCTTGCCGGCGGCGCGGACCAGCCATTCACCGGCCAGCTTGGTCTCGCCGTACGGGCTCAGCGGCGCGCAGGGGGTCTCCTCGGTGACCGAGTCCACGTCGGGCATGCCGTACACGGAGGCGGAGGAGGAGAAGAGGAAGTTGCGGATGCCGGCGGCGGCCACCGCACCCAGCAGGACCTGAAGCCCCTCCACGTTCTCGTGGTAGTAGTACATCGGCTTCTCGACGGACTCGCCGACCTGCTTCTTGCCAGCGAGGTGCACCACGCCGGTGATCTTGTGCTTGAGGATGGTCGCGTCCAGGGTCAGGCGGTCCAGGACGGAACCGATCACGAGCGGGACACCCTCCGGCACCCGGTCCTCGTTGCCCGTGGACAGGTCGTCCAGGACGACCACCTTCTCACCCGCGAGCAGCATCGCGCGGACGACGTGCGCGCCGATGTAGCCGGCGCCACCGGTGATCAGAAACGTCATGCGTATCTCCCTGGGGTCCCCCCGGACGGCGTCCGGGGGCTGTCCGATATATCTCTGAAGCTGTCTTCGCGAAGCGATCATCGTAAGGCGGCCGTCGTAGGACGACCGTCAACCCGGCCGGCGGCCCGCACGGGCCCGGTCGAAGCGGTTGCGTACGAGGTCCAGCGCGCCCGCCGCACCCGGCGCGAGGCGGAGGGCCAGCGAGCCGGCCGCCGTACGGTAAGGCTGCGCCAGCAGAACACCGTACCGGCTGCTGGGCAGGATCCGGCGGCCGACCAGGCCCGCGGAGGGCCGCGGGGCCGCGTTCACCGAGCTTCCGTCGGCGCACGACACGGCCACCCGGACGTCCCAGACCTGTAGTCCGCGCAGCCCCCGGCGGCGTCCGGTGCGGGCAAGGGCCCGCGGGCGCAGCGGCAGTTCGGCGACCCAGCCGCCGTCCGGTGCGGCCCGCAGCGCGGCCGGGGGCGCCGGGACGGGGTCGCCGCCCTCGCGGGGCAGGAAACTCAGCCGCGCGGTGTCCGGTCCGGCCGGGGCGAGGCGCCCGTAGAAGTCGTGGACGCGGATCCGGATCGCGGAGCGGCGGGCGGCCCCGTCCACTTCGACGGCGACGGGCAGCGCGGAGAGCGGCAGCGCGGCCAGCCCGTCGAGCTCGACGGGGAACTCCTCGCTCCACACCGGCAGCCCGTCGGCGCCGACCGCGTACGGGGGCAGCAGGCACGGCGGTTCGCAGGCGAGGCGGATCAGCCGGTCCATGTCGGCGGGCGCGGTCTCGCCGGCGCGCAGCAGCCGGGCGATCCAGCGGCCGTGGGGTCGGGCGGCGGCGATGTCGGCCTCGGCGAGGCAGTCGAGGCCGTTCCTGGTCAGGGTCCACCAGGCGGCGCGGTACCCGGGGTCCGGGTCGAGCTCGCGAAGGTATATCGGCAGGTCGTACTCAAGGAACTTGACCTTGCAGGCGCGGCCGAGCTCCGGTGAGGCCTCGGAGAGGACGCGGGCGGCTTCGTGGTGGGCCTCGACGCGGGAGTGCCAGTTGCCGACGTCCTTGCGGTCCAGGGAGATCGACACCCGGGCGGCGGAGCGGCGCACGTGCCACACGTAGACGGTGTCGCCGACGACCGCGAGGCGCGGGGCGGCGGCCAGGACCCGCGCGGTGAAAACGAAATCCTCGTAAATGAACCGGCCGTCGGGAAAGCGGATCGCATGCTTGTCCAGGAAGTACCGGTCGTACAGCTTGTTGACGCAGAGGGTGTCCCGGACCAGTTCGGGCCGGTCGGCGGGCTGCTCGATGACCTCGCCGGGCGTGTAGAGCCCGGGCACCCAGGGCACGTCGCGGCCCCGTGGCAGCTCACGCCGGACGCACCCGCCGACCGCCACGGGCGCCTGGTGCTCCTCGGCGGCCCGGACCAGGGCGTCCGCCGCGCCCGGCGGCAGGATGTCGTCGCTGTCCAGGAACATGACGTACGGGGCGCTCGCGGCCGCTATCCCGTCGTTGCGGGGGGTGCCGCAGCCCCCGCTGTTCTCCGCCCTGTGCACCACTTTCAGGCGGGGATGGACGGCGGCCAGACCGTCCAGGACCCGCCCGGTGCCGTCCGTGGAGGCGTCGTTCACCGCGACGACCTCGGACACCACCGGGCCCTGGGCGAGAGCCGAGGAAACGGCCTCGCCCACGAGCCCGGCGTCGTTGAACGCGATCACCACGACGGTGACCGTGGGGGAAGAGCAGCTGTTCACCCGGCGGACCATAGCGGACCTGGCCGTGACCTAAATCAAGGTGAAGGGGGCGCTGACATGGACAGGATTAGAACGGACGGAACTCGTCGTACTCCTGCTGCGCCGAGTCTCCACGCGTGGCTTCCTTCTCCTTGCGGCGCTGCGTGGCCGGGCGGGGCGCCTCCATGCGGTGGTCCTCACCACGGCGGCCGAGCATCTCGGCGCCGGCCATCATGGTCGGCTCCCAGTCGAAGACGACCGCGTTCTCGTCGGAGCCGATGGCGACGCCGTCACCCGCACGGGCACCGGCCTTCTTCAGCGCCTCCTCGACGCCGAGGCGGTTGAGGCGGTCGGCGAGGTAGCCGACGGCCTCGTCGTTGTTGAAGTCGGTCTGGCGGACCCAGCGCTCCGGCTTCTCGCCGCGCACGTTGTAGACGTCCTCGACCTCGTCGTACGTGACGGTGAAGCCGGCGTCGTCCACGGCCTTCGGGCGGATGACGATGCGGGTCGCCTCCTGCTTCGGCTTGCGGGCGCGCGCCTTGGCGATGACCTCGGCGAGGAAGTAGGAGAGCTCCTTGAGGCCCGTACGGGCGACCGCGGAGACCTCGAAGACCTTGTAGCCGCGGGCCTCCAGGTCCGGGCGGACCATGTCGGCGAGCTCCTGGCCGTCCGGGATGTCCACCTTGTTGAGGACGACGAGGCGCGGGCGCTTCTCCAGGCCGCCGCCGTAGAGCTTGAGCTCCTCCTCGATGACGTCGAGGTCGGCGACCGGGTCGCGGTCGGACTCCAAGGTGGCGGTGTCCAGCACGTGCACCAGCACCGAGCAGCGCTCGACGTGGCGCAGGAACTCCAGGCCGAGGCCCTTGCCCTGGCTGGCGCCGGGGATCAGGCCCGGGACGTCGGCAATCGTGTAGACGGTCGAGCCGGCGGTGACGACGCCCAGGTTCGGGACCAGGGTGGTGAACGGGTAGTCGGCGATCTTCGGCTTGGCGGAGGAGAGCACCGAGATCAGCGAGGACTTGCCGGCGCTCGGGAAGCCGACGAGCGCCACGTCGGCGACCGTCTTGAGCTCCAGGACGATGTCACCGGTGGTGCCCGGGACACCGAGCAGCGCGAAGCCGGGAGCCTTGCGGCGGGCGGAGGAGAGCGCGGCGTTGCCGAGGCCGCCACGGCCACCCTCGGCGGCGACGTAGGTGGTGCCCTGGCCGACGAGGTCGGCGAGGACGTTGCCCTCCTTGTCGAGGACGACGGTGCCGTCCGGCACGGGCAGGATCAGGTCCTGGCCGTCCTTGCCGGAGCGGTTGCCGCCCTCGCCGGGCTTGCCGTTGGTGGCCTTGCGGTGCGGGCTGTGGTGGTAGTCCAGCAGGGTGGTGATCGCCTGCTCCACCACCAGGATCACGTCACCGCCACGGCCGCCGTTGCCGCCATCGGGGCCGCCGAGCGGCTTGAACTTCTCCCGGTGAACGGAGGCGCAGCCGTGGCCCCCGTTACCCGCGGCGACGTGCAGCTCGACGCGGTCCACGAAGGTGGTCATGGTTGTTCCTCCAGTTACATGCGGGAATGTCCCGGACAGGCCTTGCTGTCCATTAAAACGTCTGTACGTACCAACGCGCCGAGGGCGGACCTCTCTTCCCGGCTTGCGCCGGAAAGAGCTGAGATCCGCCCTCGGGAAGTTACGAACGCTTGATCAGCCGGAGCTGGATCAGGCGGCCGGAACGATGTTGACGACCTTGCGGCCACGGTGCGTGCCGAACTCCACGGCACCGGCCTGCAGGGCGAACAGCGTGTCGTCGCCGCCACGGCCGACGCCCGCGCCCGGGTGGAAGTGCGTGCCGCGCTGGCGGACGAGGATCTCACCAGCGGAAACGACCTGACCGCCGAAGCGCTTCACGCCGAGCCGCTGGGCATTGGAGTCGCGCCCGTTCCGGGTGGACGATGCGCCCTTCTTGTGTGCCATGTCTCAGTCCCTCTTACTTCGCAGCCGCGGGGATACCGGTGACCTTGATCGCCGTGTACTGCTGGCGGTGACCCTGGCGACGGCGGTAGCCGGTCTTGTTCTTGTACCGAAGGATGTCGATCTTCGCACCCTTGTGGTGGTCCACGATCTCGGCCTGGACCTTGATGCCGGCCAGGACCCACGGGTCGCTGGTCACGGCGTCGCCGTCGACAACGAGCAGGGTCGAGAGCTCGACCGTGTCGCCAACCTTGGCAGTGGGAATCTTGTCAACTTCAACGATGTCGCCGACAGCAACCTTGTGCTGGCGACCACCGCTGCGCACGATGGCGTACACGCGGATCTCTCTCTCACTCGGGACGGATGCTCCTGAAGCCAGCCGCTCAGGCGGGCCCCTCTTCTCGACGGGAACCACACTGATCCGGATTGGACGAGCGGCCTCTCCGGGCAGAGCCTGGAGGGAGGTGCTCAGGAGCTGCGGCGCGCACAAAAACACGCCGACGGTCTAGGTTACGGGGCCGGTTCCAGAGGGTCAAACCGAGTCCCGCATGGCCGGGGGCCCCGCCGTTCGGCGGGGCCCCCGGCCATGCTGATTTCCTTCAGGTGCGGCGGATCAGGCTTCGGTCGGAGCCGAGACGGAGGGCGGCGTCTGCTGCTCCGCCGCCGCGGTCTTCTTCGTCGCCCGCTTCGCCACCGTCTTCTTGGCCGTCGTCTTCTTGGCGACGGTCTTCTTCGCGGTCGTCTTGGCAGCGGCCGCCTTCTTGGCCGGGGCCTTCTTCGCCGTGGTGGTCGCCTTCTTGGCCGGAGCCTTGCGGGCGGCCTTCTTGACCGGGGCCTCGGCCTCCGCCTCCGCCTCCACCTCGGGCTCGGCCGGGGCCGCTGCGGGCTCCGGCTCCGTCACCGGGGCCGCCTCGACGACCACGATGGCCGCCTCGGCCGCGCCTGCCGGGGAACCGGCGGGTGCGGTGGCCTTACGGGTGGCACGGCGGCGCGGACGGGCCGGGGCCGCTTCCGCGGCCGGCTCGACCGGGGTCGGGGCGACGACCGGCTCGGGCTCGGGCTCGGCCACGACGACCGGCTCCGGCTCCGCGACGACGACCGGCTCCGGGGCCACCTCGGCCGCGGGGGCCGGGGCACCCGACGGGGCCGTGGCCTTACGGGTGGCACGGCGGCGCGTGCGGCCCTTGGGGGCGGCCTCGACCGTCTCCGCGGCCTCGACGGCCTCGGCGACGACCTCGGCGGACGGCTCCAGGACCGTGTCGGCGGGCTCGGTGACGGGCTCGTCCTCGACGACCGGGGTCACCGGGACCACCGGAGCCGGGGCGGCGGCAGCCGGCCGCTCCGCACCGCGCGGGGCACCCGCCGGAGCGGTCGCCTTACGGGTGGCACGGCGACGGCTGCGACGACCGCTGATACCGGCGGCGGCCTCCGCCTCGGCCGGGCTGCTGTACAGCTCCTCGTCCGGGACGAACTCCGGCTCCGGCAGCGCGACCGGCACGGCGGCCTCGGCGGCCACCTCGGCCTCGGTCTCGAACTCGGTCTCGAACTCGGTCTCGACGGCCTCGGCCTCGACCTCGTGCTCCAGGGCGCGGCCACCGCGGCGCTTCGCGCGCTTGCCGCCGTTGCCGCCACCGCCGATCACGGTCGGCGTCTCCATGTGCACGATGACACCGCGCCCGTTGCAGTGGACGCAGGTCTCGGAGAAGGACTCCAGCAGACCCTGGCCCACCCGCTTGCGGGTCATCTGGACCAGGCCCAGCGAGGTGACCTCGGCCACCTGGTGCTTGGTGCGGTCGCGGCCCAGGCACTCCAGCATGCGCCGCAGCACCAGGTCGCGGTTGGACTCCAGGACCATGTCGATGAAGTCGATGACGACGATGCCGCCCAGGTCGCGCAGCCGCAGCTGGCGCACGATCTCCTCGGCCGCCTCCAGGTTGTTCCTGGTGACCGTCTCTTCGAGGTTGCCGCCCTGACCGGTGAACTTGCCGGTGTTGACGTCGATGACGATCATCGCCTCGGTCTTGTCGATCACAAGCGAGCCGCCCGAGGGCAGCCACACCTTGCGGTCGAGCGCCTTGGCGAGCTGCTCGTCGATCCGGTACGTCGCGAAGACATCGACCTCGGAGGTCCAGCGGGACAGCCGGTCGCCCAGGTCCGGGGCCACGTGGTTCACGTAGCCGTGGATGGTCTCCCAGGCTCCGTCACCACTGACGATGACCTTCGAGAAGTCCTCGTTGAAGATGTCGCGCACGACGCGGACGGTCATGTCCGGCTCGCCGTACAGCAGGCTCGGCGAAGAGGTCGAGATCTGCTTCGACTTCTTCTGGATGTCCTCCCACTGGGCCTGCAGACGCTCGACGTCGCGGCGCAGCTCGTCCTCGCTCGCGCCCTCGGCGGCGGTGCGCACGATGACGCCCGCGTCCTCGGGGACGATCTTCTTGAGGATGGTCTTCAGACGCGCGCGCTCGGTGTCGGGCAGCTTGCGGCTGATGCCGGTCATCGAGCCCTCGGGCACGTAGACCAGGTAGCGGCCGGGCAGCGAGACCTGACTGGTCAGGCGGGCGCCCTTGTGGCCGATCGGGTCCTTGGTGACCTGCACCAGGACCGACTGGCCGGACTTGAGGGCGGACTCGATGCGGCGCGGCCCGTTGGCCATGCCGAGCGCCTCGAAGTTGACCTCACCGGCGTACAGGACCGCGTTGCGGCCCTTGCCGATGTCGATGAAGGCGGCCTCCATCGACGGCAGCACGTTCTGGACCTTGCCCAGGTAGACGTTGCCGACGTACGAGGTGGCCTCTTCCTTGTTGACGTAGTGCTCGACGAGCACGTTGTCCTCAAGGACGCCGATCTGGGTGCGCTCGCCGCTCTGGCGGACGACCATCACGCGCTCGACGGCCTCGCGGCGGGCCAGGAACTCGGCCTCGGTGATGATCGGGACGCGGCGGCGGCCCTGCTCGCGGCCCTCGCGGCGGCGCTGCTTCTTCGCCTCCAGACGGGTCGAGCCCTTGATGGACTGCACCTCGTCGGACGGCTCGGCCTTCTCGCGGACCGGGCGGGGCTCGCGGACCTTGACGACGGTGCGTACGCCGTCCTCATCGCCCGCCTCGGCCCCGGCGGTGACGTCGGCGGGCTCACCGCTGCGACGGCGACGACGACGGCGACGACGGCTGGAGCTGGAACCGAAGGCCTCTTCGGCCTCCTCTTCCTCCTCCTCTTCGGCCTCCTGCTCGGCGGCCTCGGCCTCGGCCTCTTCCTCGGCGGACTCGTCGAGCTCGGCGGCCTCACCGCGGCGGCGGCGACGGCCACCCCGGCGACGGCGACGGGAGGGGCGCTCGCCGTCGAACTCCTCCTCGTCGAGTTCGGCGGCCTCGGCCTCCGGCTCCTCGACTTCGGCGAACTCCACGTCGGCCACCGACAGCGGGGCGGACTCGACGGCCGGGGCGGCGGTCTCGGCGGCGGCGCGTCCGCGACGGCGGCGACGGCCGGCCGGCTGCGCGACGGGGGCCTCGATGACCTCGGCCTCGGGCTCCAGCTCCTCTTCCTCGGCCTCTTCGGCGCGGGAGGCGGCGGCAGCGGCAGCGGCGGCCATGGCGGCCGTCTCCGGGGTCTGGAACATCGGCTCGGCGAAGACCGGGGCCTGGAACACGGCCACGGCGGGACGCGCGGCGCGGCGGCCGCGAGCCGGGGCGGCGGGCGCCTCGGCCTCGGCGGGCGCGGGCGCCGGCTGCGCGGGGGCGGCCGGAGCGGTGGAGCGGGTGGCGCGGCGGCGGCCACCGCGCTTCGGGGAGTCCACGGCGTCGGCGACCGTGACGGTGGCCTTCGCGGGCTCCTCGACGACGACGGCCGGAGCCTCGGCAGCGGCCTCGGCGGCCGGAGCGGTGACGGCGCGGGTGGCACGGCGGCGGGCCCGCGGAGCCGGAGCGGCCTCCTCGGCGGCCGGAGCAGCCTCAGCGGCCGGAGCCTCCACGACGACCTCGGCCGCCGGAGCCTCCGGAGCGGCGACAGCACGCGTGGCACGACGACGAGCACGCGGAGCCGGAGCAGCCTCAGCGGCCGGAGCAGCCGCGGCGGCCGGAGCCTCCACGACGACCTCGGCCGCCGGAGCCTCCGGAGCGGCGACAGCACGCGTGGCACGACGACGGGCCCGCGGAGCCGGAGCCGCGGCGGGCTCCTCGGCAGCCTCAGCGACCGGGGCCTCTACGACGACCTCGGCGACCGGAGCCTCCGTCGCGGCGACGGCACGCGTCGCACGACGACGGGCCCGCGGAGCCGGAGCGGCCTCCTCGGCAACCGGAGCAGCCGCGGCGGCCGGAGCCTCCACGACGACCTCGGCGACCGGAGCCTCGGTAGCGGCGACAGCACGCGTGGCACGACGGCGCGTACGGGCGGGAGCGGCAGCCGGAGCGGCCTCCTCGGCCGGAACAGCCGGAGCGGCAGCGGGGGCCGCCTCGTCAGAAGCGGAAACAGCGGAAGCGGCGGCGGCCGCGCCGGGCGGACCGGCGGGCCGGGAAGCCGCGCGGCGACGCCTGCGCGGAGGCAGGTTGTCGCTGGGGCTTTCGCCGTCGGCGTTACCGGCGGCGGGGGTGGTTTCGTTGTTGAGCATGCGGGCGGTTCTCCCGTCACGCTCCCGGGCGCCGCGGCTGACATCCGGTCCGGCGCGGCCCCGCGTAATGAGCGCGGAGCCGGCCTCCGGGGCGCGTTCGCCACACGGGAGCTGTAGTCCATGGCCGCCGGTTCCGTACGTCTTGTCCGTACGGCCTGGCGGAAGTCTTCAGGTCAGATGCGCTGCCCGACCCAGGTGGCTCCCGAGTGCCAGGGCGGCGCGGCAACGACGATCCTTACGCGGCGGGACCTTCCGGCGCCTTCGCGTCGGCTGCTACGGCGGCCGTGGGTGGGGCGGCCGTGACAGCCTCGCGGTCGGGCGCGAGCGGGTCGGTCACCGTGCCGGACTCCTCGTCGAAGAGCCCCTGCGCCAGCCTGGTCACCGCTGCGGGGACCGGCGGCGCCAGGTCGGCCACAGCTCGGAGACCGGACAGGACGTCGTCGGGTCGCACGGCAGGTGTCAAATGCCGAACAACCAGCCGCAGTATCGCACAGGCATTGTCCAGGGGCCTATCAGCAGGAGCGGGAAGTGCCTCCAGGCTGGTCACGGCCTCTCGTGCGTCGAAGGTCCGCATGCCGTTCTTGGTGCGGCGCTGGACCTCCACGGTCTCGGCCGCGAGGAACGCGGCCACGGCCCGCTCGGCGTCGGCGGGCTCCACGCCTTCCAGGCGCAGCTCCCAGACGGAGGCGGTCAGGCGCTCGGCGAGCCCGGAGGTACGGGCCTCGACGGCGTCCACGATGTCGAGCCCGACCGGCATCGACTCGTCGAGAAGCTCGCGGAGCTTCTGCGGGTCGCGGGGCTCGGCGAGGGCGATCTCCAGGTACTCGGCCTCGCTGCCGGTGCCGGTGGGCGCGGCGTTCGCGTACGAGACCCGAGGGTGCGGGGTGAAGCCCGCCGAGTACGCCATGGGTACCTCGGAGCGGCGCAGGGCCCGCTCGAAGGCACGCTGGAAGTCTCGGTGGCTGGTGAACCGGAGGCGGCCGCGCTTGGTGTAGCGCAGTCGGATGCGCTGCACCACCGGTGCGGGTGGCGGGCCTTCGGGCTGTCGCTTGCCCAGTGGTTCTTCTCCTTGTGCGGGGCTCCGCGGCTCGCGCGTCGCCCTGAGATCCTTCGACCCGCTGCGGCTCACCCCCGCCCGGTCGGGCAGGGAGATCTCGGCGGCGGTCGCCGCGTCGGCAGCGGTGTCGTACTACCCAGAGTACGCGCCCGTGACCTCGCCGGTTCCCGGCCCGGTCCTCTTTCGCCCCGCCGTCAGTCGATGGAGCCGGGCTCGGCCAGCCACCGGGTTCGCAGGTCGATGTGCTTGGCGAGCGTCTCGAAGTCACGGTCGTAGTGCAGCACCGTCAGCCGGTGCCGCGCCGCGGTGACCGCCAGGACCAGATCGACGACACCGGCGGAGCGCACACACCCCACTTCGGCCAGGGCGCTCTGCGCGGCTCGGACCCTGACCCACACGTCTTCCGGGATCTCGTGCCATACGTACAGGTCCGCGAACGCCTGGCGCATATCGGCGTATTGGGCAGGCGACCGGGCAGAACACAGCGCCTCGGCCTCGGTCACCGCGCACATGCCGACGCGCCCGGCGGCGAGCGCCGACCGCCAGATGGAGAAGGGGCCCGGGAGGGTGATCCGATGCGCGGCGGAGGTGTCGATCAGGAACGTGCCCTCGGTCTCGGTCAGCTGCCCCACGGCCCGCGCACCTCTTCCTTGAATCCCGCTTCCCGGCCCTTGTCGAAAGCGCCTTCCTCATCGAGCTTGATGAGGGCTTCGAGAGCTCGCTGCCGGCGCACCCGCGCTCCTATTTCCTCCAGCGCGGCGTTGACCGTGTCCTTCTTCGTCGTGGTCCCGAGGGCCTCTGCGGCAAGCGCGAGCGCTTCCTCGTTGATGTCGATCACGGTCTTGGCCATGCCGGCCACCTCCTGGCAGCGGGGGTGGAGTATTGCTCCACCGACAAAATCAGGATATCCCCACAGCGCGAGTGCAGAAACCTTTGATCACTGCTTGCATAAATATGCCCCCACCGTTCCCGGTGGGGGCACATTCGACAGCAGCTTCAGCCCAGGGTCACTTCACGACCGACAGCGGCAGCAGCTTCTTGCCGGTGGGGCCGATCTGGATCTGGGTGTCCATCTGCGGGCAGACGCCGCAGTCGAAGCACGGGGTCCAGCGGCAGTCCTCGACCTCGGTCTCGTCGAGGGCGTCCTGCCAGTCCTCCCAGAGCCAGTCCTTGTCGAGACCGGAGTCCAGGTGGTCCCAGGGCAGGACCTCCTCGTACGTGCGCTCGCGCGTCGTGTACCAGGCCACGTCCACGCCGTACGCGGGCAGCGCCTTCTCGGCGGCCTTCATCCAGCGGTCGTACGAGAAGTGCTCGCGCCAGCCGTCGAAGCGGCCGCCCGACTCGTACACGGCGCGGATGACGTCGCCGATGCGGCGGTCGCCGCGCGAGAGCAGGCCCTCGACGATGCCCGGCTTGCCGTCGTGGTAGCGGAAGCCGATGGAGCGGCCGTACTTCTTGTCGCCGCGGATCTTGTCGCGCAGCTTGGTCAGGCGCGCGTCCGTCTCCTCCGCCGACAGCTGCGGCGCCCACTGGAACGGCGTGTGCGGCTTGGGCACGAAGCCGCCGATCGACACGGTGCAGCGGATGTCGTTCTGGCCCGAGACCTCACGGCCCTTGGCGATGACGTTGACCGCCATGTCGCCGATCTGGAGGACGTCCTCGTCGGTCTCGGTCGGCAGCCCGCACATGAAGTACAGCTTCACCTGGCGCCAGCCGTTGCCGTACGCCGTGGCGACGGTCCGGATGAGGTCCTCTTCCGAGACCATCTTGTTGATGACCTTGCGCATGCGCTCGGAGCCGCCCTCGGGGGCGAAGGTGAGGCCCGACCGGCGGCCGTTGCGGGTCAGCTCGTTGGCCAGGTCCACGTTGAACGCGTCCACGCGGGTCGAGGGCAGGGACAGGCCCACCTTGTCGTCCGAGTAGCGGTCCGCGAGGCCCTTGGCGATGTCGGCGATCTCGCTGTGGTCCGCGGAGGACAGCGAGAGCAGGCCGACCTCCTCGAAGCCGGTCGCCTTGAGGCCCTTCTCGACCATTTCGCCGATGCCGGTGATGCTTCGCTCCCGCACGGGGCGCGTGATCATGCCGGCCTGGCAGAAACGGCAGCCGCGGGTGCAGCCGCGGAAGATCTCCACGGACATCCGCTCGTGGACGGTCTCGGCGAGCGGGACCAGGGGCTGCTTGGGGTACGGCCACTCGTCGAGGTCCATGACGGTGTGCTTGGACACGCGCCACGGCACGCCGGAGCGGTTCGGCACGACACGGCCGATGCGGCCGTCCGGCAAGTACTCGACGTCGTAGAAGCCCGGCACGTAGACGCCGCCGGTCTTCGCCAGGCGCAGCAGGACTTCCTCGCGCCCGCCCGGACGGCCCTCGGCCTTCCACGCGCGGATGATCTCGGTCATGTCGAGGACGGCCTGCTCGCCGTCGCCGATGACCGCGCAGTCGATGAACTCGGCGATCGGCTCGGGGTTGAAGGCCGCGTGGCCGCCCGCGAGGACGATCGGGTGGTCCACCGTACGGTTCTTGGCCTCCAGCGGGATGCCCGCGAGGTCGAGCGCCGTGAGCATGTTGGTGTAGCCGAGCTCGGTGGAGAAGGAGAGCCCGAAGACGTCGAAGGAACCGACCGGGCGGTGGCTGTCAACGGTGAACTGCGGGACCTTGTGCTCGCGCATGAGCGCTTCCAGGTCCGGCCACACGCTGTACGTGCGCTCGGCGAGGACGCCTTCGCGTTCGTTGAGCACCTCGTACAGGATCATGACGCCCTGGTTGGGGAGCCCGACCTCGTACGCGTCCGGGTACATGAGCGCCCAGCGGACGTCCGCGCTCTCCCACGGCTTCACGGTGGAGTTGAGCTCACCACCGACGTACTGGATGGGCTTCTGCACATGCGGGAGCAGAGCTTCGAGCTGTGGGAAGACCGACTCGGACATCACGCGACTTTCGTGAAGCGGGCAGGGGGCAGCTCTCAAGCGTACCCCCAGGCCCGGCCGCCCCCTGCCGTCGTGATCACCGCCCGGACGGCTGCCGGGCCGCCCCTAGCCGCCGAGGCCCGCCCGCAGTGCGGGAGAGTAGGCCTCCGCCCAAAGGTCCGGAAGTTCCCGTTCGTGCCGGTCGGCCAGGGCCTCCTCGCGGGCGTAGAGCACGCCCCAGGTGAAGGCCGACTCCCCCGCGGCGGCGGCCTGGACGGCGAGGCCGTGCAGGGCTTCGCGGGCGACCACGCTGTCCTGGTGGTCACCGAGCAGCGTCTGGACCGCCTTCACCGCCTTGACCACGCGTTTCGCGGGCTTGCCGAGGGCCGGTACGGCTGCCTCCGCCGCGTACCGGGAGCGTTTGGCGGCCTTGCGGGCCTCGTGCAGGGCCAGGTCGCGCTCGCCTCCCGGTTCGATGGCCAGCGCGGCGGCGACCCGGTCGGCGAGCCGCTCGTAGTCGCGCAGCACGGCCTTCGGCAGGACGCTCTCGGCCGGGCGGCTCGCGGCCTTGCGCAGCGGCGGGTCGGCCAGCAGGGCGTCGAGGGAGTCCAGGAGCCTCACGTACCGGTCGCTGTCCAGGACGGCGAGGGCGCGCCCCCGGGAGCCGGAGCGGCGGGTGTCGTTCCACACCCGCAGCCGGTTGCGGACGGGGCCCAGCAGCAGGGTGTGGGGAAGTTCGCCGAGCCGGGTCCGCAGCCGCTCCAGCAGGACTTCCTGGTCGCGGTCGACGCCGAGTTCGCCGGCGAGCCAGCGCAGTTCCTCGCCGATCGGGTCGGTGACCTCCCGGTCCAGCACCTTGCGGTAGGTCTTGAAGGCGCTGCGCGTCCGGCGGGTGGCGACCCTCAGCTGGTGGACGGAGTCCGGCAGGTTCCGGCGTACGGCGGGGTCCTGCGCGATCACGGCGTCGCGCTGTTCGCGCAGGTACGAGAGGACGTACGCGCCCGCCGTGCCGTCCTCGGAGCCCGCCTCGGGGCGGGCCGGCGGTGCGGCGCCGGTCTCCGCAAGGGCCCGGGCGAGTTTCGAGGGGGCGTCGCAGACGCGGAGTCCGGCCTTGCGGAACCTCTTCTCGACGGCGTCGAGCAGCGCCGGGTCCACCCCGTCGGCGAGTTCCACCTCGACCTCGGTCCAGGCGGCGGTGGCCCCGTCCCGTTCGGCCCGGACGGTGTCGGTGGCCAGCTCCGCGAGCAGGGCTCCGCCGGCGTCGAGGAGGTGGCTCACCCGGCGCGAGGAGAGCAGCCGCACCTGGGGCTCCAGCTCGGCGCCGCGGACCCGGGAGCGGACGAGGGCGGCGAGGGAGCCGGGGACGGAATCGCCGAGGGGGGTCGTGATCTCCTCGCGGACTCCGGGGGAGACGGGCAGTTTGAGGTGCCAGCCCGCGTCCGCGCCGCCGGTCCTGCGCCGCAGGGTCAGGCCGTCGGCGGCGAGCTGCTGGTCGGGGGTGTCGTAGTAGACGGCGTCGAGCTCGACGGTGCCCTCGTCGCGGACGGCCGCGATCGCGGCCGTCCCGGCCAGGTCCGGGACCCCGCGCCGCTCCGCCTCAGGCGTGCTGAACTCGAATTTCCGCTCGATCTCGCGCTTCGTGTCCGCCATAGATCGAACGTAGCCCTGAACGGATCGCAACGTGAGGGTGAACGGAAGATTCGGCCGGGGCGGGGCCGATCGCGCGCGGCCGATCGCGCGCGCCCCCCCGCCCCGCTACGCCGACATCGGCCGTTGCACCCTGATCGACTGCAACAGCCCGACCGCCACCCACACCGCGAACATCGACGACCCTCCGTAGGACACGAACGGCAGCGGCAGGCCCGCCACCGGCATGATGCCCAAGTTCATCCCGATGTTCTCGAAGGACTGGAAGGCGAACCAGGCGGCGATCCCGGCCGCCACGATCGTCCCGTACAGCTCGGTGGTCTCCCGGGCGATCACGCAGGCCCGCCACAGCACGACCCCGAGCAGGCCCAGGATCAGGATGCCGCCGACGAAGCCGAGCTCCTCCCCCGCCACGGTGAAGACGAAGTCGGTCTGCTGCTCGGGCACGAACTGGCCGGTGGTCTGCGGGCCCTTGAACAAGCCGGAGCCCGTCAGGCCGCCGCCGCCGATCGCGATCCGCGCCTGGTTGGTGTTGTAGCCGGCGCCCGAGGGGTCGAGCTCGGGGTTGGCGAAGGCCGCGAAGCGGTTGATCTGGTACTCGTCGAGCACTCCGAGCTGCCAGATCAGGATCGCGCCGACCGTCCCGGAGCCGATCAGCCCGAGCACCCAGCGGTTGGAGGCGCCGGAGGCCAGCAGCACCCCCAGCACGATCACGACCATCACCATGACCGACCCCAGGTCGGGCATCAGCATCACGATGCCCATGGGCGCGGCGGCCAGGCACAGCGCCTTGACCACGGTCCGGTGCTCGGGATGGTCCAGGTCGCCCGCGTCCACCCGGGCCGCCAGCAGCATCGCCATCACCACGATGATCGTGACCTTCACGAACTCCGAGGGCTGGAGCGAGAAGCCGCCGCCGATGACGATCCAGGCGTGGGCGCCGTTGATGGTGGCGCCGAGCGGGGTGAGCACGGCCGCGACCAGGACCAGCGAGAGCCCGTACAGGACCGGCACCGCACCGCGCAGGGTGCGGTGGCCGAGCCAGACCGTCCCGATCATCAGCACCAGGCCGATGCCGGTGTTGAGCAGGTGGCGCCAGAGGAAGTACTGCGGGTCGCCCTGGGTGAGCGTGTCGCGGTTGAGGGTCGCGGACCACACCAGCAGGGAACCGATCAGCGACAGCGCGAGCGCCGCCAGCAGCATCGGCCAGTCGAGCCGGCGCAGCGGCGAGTCGCGGGCGGTGAGCCGGGCGAGCGGGCCCTGCTTGGGCGCGTACCGGGAGACCGAGAAGTTGTTCGTGGTGGGCATCAGTCCTGCCTCCCCGGCGGCGGGGCGGGCGGTCCGGCGAGCGCCGGCACGTCCTTGGGCGACGGGGGAACGTACGGGGTGATGGTCGGCGCCTCGATGGTGCCGTCCGGCTGGACCTCCGGCAGCTCGGCCTGCGGCGCGGGCAGCAGCGCCTTCTTGAGGTCCTGGTTGCCCTCCATGTCGAGGCCGTACATCGCGTTGTAGATGTTGCGCACGGCGGGACCGGAGGCGCCGGAGCCGGTGCCGGCCTGGGAGATCGTCATCACGATCGCGAAGTCGTCCGTGTAGGTCGCCAGCCACGACGTGGTCTGTTTGCCGTAGACCTGGGCGGTGCCGGTCTTGGCCCGCATCGGGATCTTGTCCAGCGGCCAGCCGCCGAACCGCCAGGCGGCGGTGCCGCCGGGCTCGACGACGGAGCGCAGGCCCTTGTCGAGGTTGCTGATGGTCTGGGCGTCGATCGGCAGCATGCCGTGGGGCTTCGGCTTGATCACTTCGATCTTGCCGTCGGGGCTGATCACGGCCTTGCCGACCGTGGGGTCGTGGAGGGTGCCGCCGTTGCTGATGGCGGAGTAAGCGGTGGCCATCTGGATGGGGGTGACGAGGACGTCGCCCTGGCCGATGGCGAAGTTGATGCTGTCGAAGGCCTTCAGCTGGTTACCCTCAAGGCAGTTCTCGTAGGCGATCTGCTCGACGTAGGTGCCGCCCTTCTTGCCCTGCTTGCACCAGGATGCCTTGTTGGCCTCCCAGAAGCTCTTCTTCCACTGGCGGTCGGGGATGCGGCCGGTGACCTCGTTCGGCAGGTCGATTCCGGTCTCGGAGCCGAATCCGAACTCGCGGGCGGTCCGGTAGAACCAGTCGTGGGCGTCCTTCTTGGGCTCAAGGCCGCCGTCGCGCTGCCACTCCTTGTGGCCGAGGGCGTAGAAGACGGTGTTGCAGGAGAACTTGAGGGCGTCGCCGAGGGTGATGGGGCCGTGCCCCTTGGACTCGAAGTTCGCGAAGCTCCGGCCGCCCATGTTGTAGGAAGCGCTGCAGTTGTACTTGTCGTCGAAGTCGTAGCCGGCCCGGACGGCCGCGCTCGCCGACACCACCTTGAAGATGGAGCCTGCGGGGGCCTGGCCCTGGATGGCCCGGTTGAGCAGCGGGTAGTTGGAGTTCTTGCTGGTGAGCGTGGCGTAGTCGCTGCCGGAGATGCCGCCGACCCAGGCGTTGGGGTCGTAGTCGGGCTGGGAGGCCATCGCGACGACGCGGCCGGTCTTGGTCTCCATGACGACGACGGCGCCCGAATCCGCCTCGTACTTACGGCCCGTGATGTTGTCGGTCTCGTTGCGGACGGTCTTCATCGCCTGCTGGAGCTCGTACTCGGCGACGGCCTGGACCCGGGCGTCGATGCTGGTGACGAGGGTGGACCCGGCCACCCCCGGGTCGGACTCGGTCTGGCCCATGACCCGGCCGAGGTTGTCGACCTCGTACGAGGTGACCGCCGCCTTGCCGCGCAACTCCTTGTCGTAGGTGCGTTCGAGTCCGGAGCGGCCGACCTGATCGGAGCGCAGATGCGGCGAGTCGGTGTCCTTGGCCTTCTGGATCTCCTCGTCGGTGACCGGCGAGAGGTAGCCGAGCACCTGCGCGGCGCGGGCCGCGCCGGGCGCCGGGTAGCGGCGTACGGCGGTGGGTTCGGCGGTGATGCCGGGGAAGTCCTCGGGGCGCTCGCGGATCTGCAGGGCCTGCTGGGTGGTGGCTTCGAGGGTGACCGGGATCGGCTGGTAGGGGGAGCCGTTCCAGCAGGGCTTGGGGGTCTGGGAGTCGCAGAGCCGGACCTTGTCCATGACGTCCTGCGGCTTCATGTCCAGGACTCCGGCGAGGCGGGTCAGGACGGCCTTGCCCCTGTCCTTTATCTTCATCAGCTCGGTGCGGGACGCGGAGACGACCAGGCGGGTCTCGTTGTCGGCGATCGGGACTCCGCGGGCGTCCAGGACGGAGCCGCGCACGGCGGGTTGGACCACCCGCTGGACGTGGTTGTTCTTGGCGGCGTCGGCGTATTCGTGGCCGTTGCGGATCTGCAGGTACCAGAGCCGTCCGCCGAGCGTGAGCAGCAGTGAGCAGACGAGAACTTGGATGATGACGAGCCGGATCTGCACCCGGGGGGTGCGGCCGGTCTCCGGAATGTTGGTCATGCGTCGTGCTCCCCCGTCACAGCTTCTTGACGCTCTTCACGCCTTTGACGCTCTTGATGCTCTTGATGCCTTTGACACCCTTTATGCGGCCGGCCCGGTTGGCCCGGCCGCGCGCGGTCCTCAGCCGCAGGCCGCCGCGCTGACTGCCGATCCGCAGTCCCGTGCCGCCGGCCAGCCAGCCAGAGGCGACGTCCTTGCCCTGCGGGGCTCCGCCGTTGGCGTCGACGGCCATCGGGTCGTTCTCGGCGCGGCGGGCCAGAGCCATGATGAACGGCACGGTGAACGGGGCCAGCAGCAGGTCGTAGAGGACGGCGGTGAAGAGCAGGCCGCCGAGGCCGACGTGGCGTTCCGCGGTGTCGCCGACCAGGGTGCCCACGCCGACGTAGAGCAGGATGGAGCCGACGGCGGCGGCCGTCACGGTGAGCATGGGCCCCCAGGCGGAGCGGAAGCGGCCGTTGTCGGGCCGGGCCAGGCCGGCGGCGTAGCCGATGACGCACAGCGCGAGGGCGTAGCGGCCGGCGGCGTGGTCGGCGGGCGGGGCCAGGTCGGCGAGCAGACCGGCGCCGAAGCCGATCAGGACGCCCGAGGTCGGCCCGTAGACGAGGGACAGCGCGACCACGGTCAGGAGCACCAGGTCGGGCACGGCGCCGGGCAGTTGGAGCCGTCCGAGGACGGTGACCTGGACGACCAGGGCGACCACGACCAGTGTGCTGGAGAGCAGGATCCGGTTGAAGCGCATGGCTCAGCTCTCCTCCTCGTCCGCCGGGCCGCCGGAGGCGCTCGGGGAGGGCGTCACCGTCACGGTGACCGTCGGGATGGGCTTGGGGGGCGCCGGCTTGGGCGGCAGGACGGCGTCGCGCGGGTCCTCGCGGGGCGGCACCACGACCACGCCGACGATGTCGAGGCGGGAGAAGCCGACGAAGGGCCGGACGTGGATCGTCCGGGTGAGGCCGCCGCCGGACGGGTCGACGCGGACCACCTCGCCGAGCGGAACCCCCGGCACGAACGGCTTGTTGCCGCGCGATCCGAAGGTGAGCAGCCGGTCGCCGGGGCTGATCTTGGCCTTGCCGTTGAGCATCTGGACGGACAGGGCGCGGTCGCCCTGGCCGGTGGCGAAGCCGAGTTCGCCGGTCTTCTCCAGGCGGGTGCCGACGGTGAAGTCGGGGTCGCTGGCGAGCAGGACGGTGGCGGTGTCGGGGCCTACGGTGGTGACCCGGCCGACCAGTCCGTCCCCGTTGAGGACGGTCATGTCGCGCTCGATGCCGTCCTTGCTGCCCGCGTCGATGGTGACGGTCCAGGAGAAGCCCTGGGCCGCTCCTATGGCGATGACCTCGGCGCCCTTGATGCCGTACTGGCCCGCGCCGGCGCGCTTGAGCATCTCGTCGAGCTCGTGGATGCGGCTGCGGGTCCGGTCCTCGCTGCCCAGCTTGGCCTTCAGCGCCGCGTTCTCGCGTTCCAGCGTGGCGACGCGGTTGTGGCGCTCGCCGGAGTCCCGTACCGCCCCTATGGCGTGGGCGACCGGGTCGACCGCGGTCGCCACGCCCTTCTCGACCGGGCCGAAGACCGCCGCGGCGGCCTGCCGGGCACCGTCGACCGGAGAATCCTCGCCCGTTCTGATGTCCACCGTGATCAATGCGAACGCGATGGCGATCAGAAGAACCAGGAGCAGCCGGCTTTCTCGTGTGTCCCTCACGTGCGGCGGCCGTGCCTTCCTCATAGATACCCGTGCGGCGGAGCGGCTCCGGTCGGGCCGGGGCCCAACCAACCGACTGTGCCTGTATATCAACGATCCGCCGTACGGGCTCGGTAGCACCCGTACGGCGGATCCTTGTGTTCCACATGCCCCGTTCCCGGGGGTTTGATCACCGCCGGGGCTGGGCGTCCAGGACCTGCTGGAGCGCCTCGAACTCCTCCACGCACTTGCCGGAGCCCAGCGCGACGGAGTCGAGCGGGTCCTCGGCGATGTGGATCGGCATGCCGGTCTCCCGGCGCAGCCGCTCGTCCAGGCCGCGCAGCAGGGCGCCGCCGCCGGTGAGGACGATGCCGCGGTCCATGATGTCGCCGGAGAGCTCCGGCGGGCACTTGTCGAGGGTGGTCTTGACCGCGTCGACGATGGCGTTGACCGGCTCCTCGATGGCCTTGCGGACCTCGGCCGCGGAGATGACGACCGTCTTGGGCAGGCCGGACACCAGATCCCGGCCGCGGATCTCGGTGTGCTCGTCCTTGTCGAGGTCGTAGGCCGACCCGATCGTGATCTTGATCTGCTCGGCGGTGCGCTCGCCGAGGAGGAGCGAGTACTCCTTCTTGATGTGCTGGATGATCGCGTTGTCCAGCTCGTCGCCGGCGACCCGGATGGACTGCGCCGTGACGATTCCGCCGAGGGAGATGACGGCGACCTCGGTGGTGCCGCCGCCGATGTCCACGACCATGTTTCCGGTGGCCTCGTGGACGGGCAGTCCCGAGCCGATGGCGGCGGCCATGGGCTCCTCGATGATGTGCACCTGGCGGGCGCCGGCCTGCGTGGACGCCTCGATGACGGCGCGTCGCTCCACTCCCGTGATGCCGGAGGGGACGCAGACCACGACGCGCGGCCGGGCGAGATAGCGGCGCTTGTGGATCTTGAGGATGAAGTAGCGGAGCATCCGCTCGGTGATCTCGAAGTCGGCGATCACGCCGTCCTTGAGGGGTCGTACGGCGACGATGTTGCCGGGTGTCCGGCCGATCATCTTCTTCGCCTCGGAGCCGACCGCGAGAATTCCACCGGTGTTCGTGTTGATGGCGACCACGGACGGCTCGTTCAGGACGATCCCCCGGCCCCTCACGTACACCAGCGTGTTGGCGGTCCCGAGGTCGATCGCCATGTCACGGCCGATGAACGACATGTTGTTCCCCTTGTTCCCCATGAGGAGCGTCTGGCCTTCCAGTTGATAGCGGCTGCTGTCAGGTCGGCGAGGTGGGTGTGTGGGTGGAGGCCCCATCGTAGTGCCGCAGGTACGGACACCGCGCGACGGGACTCCGGCAATCCCGCCGGAATGGATACCCGCCCCCGTAGTGGTGACGTCGTGTCCTGTCTATGCGTTCCCGGAAGCGTCCGGCAATACCAAAGGGCGACCGAAATTACTTCGGTCGCCCCAGGTCATGAGCGCTATTTGGCTGATGTCGCGTCAGGATGGACTCAACCGAGAGTGGGGAAGAACAGCTTCAGCTCGCGCTCGGCGGACTCCTCGGAATCCGATGCGTGGATCAGATTCTCCCGGGTGATGGAACCGAAGTCCCCCCGGATGGAGCCGGGCGCCGCGGCGATCGGGTCGGTGGGGCCGGCCAGCTGGCGGACACCCTCGATCACGCGTTCCCCTTCGACCACCAGGACGACGACCGGGCCGGAGGCCATGAAGCCCATGAGCGGCTCGTAGAAGGGCTTGCCCTTGTGCTCGCCGTAGTGGGTCTCCAGGGTGTCCTGGTCCAGCGTGCGCAGCTCCATCGCGGGAATGGTCCAGCCGGCCTTCCGCTCGATACGGCCGATGATCTCGCCGATCAGGCCGCGACGGACGGCGTCGGGCTTGAGGATCACGAGGGTGCGCTGGGTCATGGGTAACTCCTTGCGGCAAACGGGTGCGGTCCGAAGAATCTACAGGGGGTTCGGAGCACCGCCGTGCGGAGCCTGCGCGGCCTCGGTCTCGGCCAGGGCGGCCCACCGGGCCTTGATGGTGTCGATCCGGCGGCCGTAGTGCACCGAGCACCACCACAGGGCCGCGAAGACCGCTCCCAGGATGAACATCATCGGGACGACGAGCCCGCTCAGGATCAGCCCGATCTGGAGCGCCCAGCCGATCTGGACGGCCCCCGGCCGCGACAGCATCCCGCACAGCAGGACCGACAGCAGCATGGCGACCCCGCACACCGTCCAGACGGTCGCCTGGGTCAGGTCCGGGTCCTTCATCGCGACCAGCCCCGCGAAGCCGATCACGAAGAACTCGCCGATCAGCGTCGAAGCACACAGCGTGCGCATCCCTCAGCCCCTCTTGAGCAGCAGGCGCGCTTCGCCCACCGTGATCACGGAACCGGTCACCAGGACGCCGGCCCCTCCGTACTCGGCCTCTTCCTCCGCCAGCGTGATCGCCGCCTCCAGGGCGTCGTCCAGCCGCGGCTCCACCTGCACCCGGTCCGGACCGAAGACCTCGACCGCGATCGCGGCCAGCTCGTCGGCGCTCATCGCCCGGTGGCTGGTGTTCTCCGTGACGACGACCTCCGCGAAGATCGGCTCGAAGGCCTCGAAGACCCCCCTCACGTCCTTGCCGTCACTCGCGCCCACGACGCCGATCAGCCGGCTGAACCCGAACGCCTCGGTCACCGCCTCCGCCGTGACCCGCGCCCCCGCCGGGTTGTGCGCGGCGTCCAGCACCACGGTCGGGCTGCGCCGGACGACCTCCATGCGGCCCGGCGAGGTCACCGAGGCGAAGGCCGCCCGTACGGTGTCCGCGTCCAGGACCCGGCTCTGCTGGGCGCCGATGCCGAAGAAGGCCTCCACCGCCGCCAGGGCCACCGCCGCGTTGTGCGCCATGTGGGCGCCGTGCAGCGGCAGGAAGATGCCCTCGTACTCGCCGCCCACGCCGCGCAGGGTCAGCATCTGGCCGCCGACCGCGACCTCGCGGGAGACGACGCCGAACTCCATGCCCTCGCGGGCCACGGTCGCGTCGACCTCGACGGCCTTCTTCAGCAGTACCTGCGCCGCGTCCACCGGCTGCTGGGCCAGGATCACGGTGGCGTCCTGCTTGATGACGCCGCCCTTCTCCTGAGCGATCTCGCCGGGCGTGGAGCCGAGCCGCTCGGTGTGGTCCAGGCTGATCGGGGTGATCACCGCGACCGACGCGTCGATCACGTTGGTCGCGTCCCAGGACCCGCCCATGCCGACCTCGACCACGGCCACGTCGACCGGGGTGTCCGCGAAAGCCGCGTACGCCATCCCGGTGAGCACCTCGAAGAAGGACAGCCGGTACTCCTCGGAGGCGTCCACCATCTCCACGTACGGCTTGATGTCGTGGTACGCCTCGACGAACCGCTCGGCGCTGATCGGCGCCCCGTCCAGGCTGATCCGCTCGGTGATCGACTGCACGTGCGGGCTGGTGTAGCGGCCGGTGCGCAGCTGGAAGGCCTTCAGCAGGGCCTCGATCATGCGGGCGGTGCTGGTCTTGCCGTTGGTGCCGGTGACGTGGATGGAGGGGTACGCGTGCTGCGGCTCGCCCAGTACGTCCATCAGGGCGGCGATCCGGCTGACGGACGGCTCCAGCTTGGTCTCGCCCCAGCGGGTGGAGAGCTCCTCCTCCACCTCGCGCAACGCCTTGTCCACCTCCGGGTCTGCGGGGCGCGCGGGCACCTGGTCGGCCTGCGGGGCCGCGCCGTGTGCGCGCAGGGTGCGGCTGCCGGCCTCGATCACCGCCAGGTCGGGGTCTCGGTCGGACTCTTCCGCCACGATCTGGTCGAACGCGTCGATGTTGTCGTCGAGGTCGTCGGGGCCGTGGCTCTCGGGCTGCTGGTCACTCACAGGGCCAGTCTACGGACGAGGCTCGGGCTTCAGGAGGCGAGTGCCGCCGGGGCGGCGGAGACGCGGACCGCCCGGGCCGGCAGCCGGACCCCGCAGTCGATGCGCAGGCCCGCCGTCAGCTCGTTGTCCGGGCCGATCACCGCCCCGTCCCCGACCACCGCCGAGCGCAGGCTGCTGTCCTCGCCGATGGCGGCGTGCGCGCCCACCACGGAGTCGCGCACCGAGCCGCGCGCCGCGATCCGGGCCCCGGGCAGGACGACGCTGGCGTGGACCACCGCCCCCGCCTCGATGACGGCGCCCTCGCACACGACGGTGCCGCCGGCCAGCCGGGCGCCGGGGTCCACCACCGCGCCGGGGAGGACGAGCGCCTCGCCGGTCGGCCCGGGCAGCGCGGGCGAGGAGACGACACCCCGCACCAGATCGGCGGAGCCGCGTACGAACGCCTGGGGCGTGCCGAGGTCGAGCCAGTAGCTGTCCTCGACGACGCCGTTGACCAGGGCCCCGGAGGCGAGCAGCGCCGGGAAGGTCTCCCGTTCGACGGACACCTCGCGGCCGGCCGGGATGGTGTCGATGACGGAGCGGGTGAAGACGTAGCAGCCGGCGTTGATCTGGTCGGTGATGATCTCGGCCTCGGTCTGGGGCTTCTCCAGGAAGGCCAGGACCCGGCCCTGCCCGTCGGTCGGGACGAGACCGAAGGCACGGGGGTCCTCGACGCGGGTGAGGTGCAGGGTGACGGCCGCCCCGGACGCCGCGTGCGCGTCCCGCAGGCCGGCGAGGTCCACGCCGGAGAGGATGTCGCCGTTGAAGACGAACACCGGCTCGTCGGGGCCGCAGGTGAGCAGCTCCGCGGCGTTGCGGATGGCTCCGCCGGTGCCGAGCGGCACGGCTTCCTCCGCGTAGACCAGCTCCAGGCCGAGCGGGGAACCGTCGCCGTACTCCGCCCGGAAGAGCTCGGCCAGGTAGGAGGTGGCCAGCACCAGCCGGGTGACCCCGGCCTCGGCGGCGCGCGCGAGCTGGTGGGTGAGGAAGGGGACGCCGGCCACCCGCAGCAGCGGCTTGGGCGTGTGGGTGGTCAGCGGCCGGAGTCGGGTGCCCTTGCCGCCTACCAGAAGGATTGCCTCGCTCATGCCGGGCACATCGCTTTCTCGTGGTGGGTGTCGGTCACGGCGCGGGGGTGGTGCCCGGACCTGCGTAGTCGGAACCGAAGCAGGAGCGGATCGCCTCTTCGGTGGCCGGACGTCCCGCGAAGTTGAAGCGGGAGTCCTCTTCCTTCGGAGCGGCCTTAGGGTTGGAGTCGAAGTAGATCGACCACCAGTAGACGCCGGCCATCTTGCGCTGCTGGACGACCTGGCAGACCGCCTTGTACCAGTTCGCCTGGACCTGCGGGTTGACCTTGCGCTTGGTGTAGAAGTCGCCGGGCGCGTGGAACGCCCCGTCCATGGCGCTGATGCCCGCCTCGGCGAGCACGATCTTCGGCAGCGCCCCCTTGCTCTTCTTGTCGAGCCAGGTGTTCCAGCCGTCGACCAGCCGGTCCACGGGCGCGTCGTCGTCCACCTTCACGGGGAAGTAGGCGTCGACGCCGAGCCGGTTGACGGGGACGTCGATGCGGCCGCCCACGTAGTTGTCCCAGTTGGCGTCGTAGGACACCTCGCCCTTGAACCGCTTCTCCGCCGCGGATATCAGGCCCTTCCAGCCCGCCTGCCCCTCCATGGAGTTCAGCTCGGTGCCGATCACGAAGGTCGCCGCCCGCTGCCGCTGCGCCGCTTCGAGGTACGGGGCCAGGAAGGCCTCGTACGACGTGAACCAGGCCGCCTTGTCGGAGGGCTTGATGTTGCCGCGCCAGCCCTCCGGCGGGATGAGCGCCGCCTCGTCCAGGATCGGGCGGACGGTGGTGCGCAGGCCCGCCTCGCGGAAGACGCGCAGGACCGTGTCGAGGTGCTCGGGGGTCGGGGTGTTCTTGCCGGCCGCGAGCTGCGTGGAGGTGCGGCCCTCCGTGTAGAAGGGGAAGGAGACGGCGACCGAGTTGGCCTTCAGCCCGACGATGTAGTCGGCCTGTTGGCGGGCCTTCTTGGCGAGGTATTCCTCGCTGTGCTCCTTCTTGTCCTCCCAGAAGATCTGGACGCCCCACTCCGGCATGCCGGCCTTCCACGGCTCGGCCACCGTCTGCGCGGGCTTGGCGGGGCCGGCCGGCTTCCCGTCCTCTGACCCGTCGCCGCCGCCGTCGCCGTCGGCGAGGACGGTGTCGTCACCGCTCCCGCCCTTCGCGGGAGCCGAGTCGTCCAGGACCAGGATCGGCTTGAGGGAGTCCGCCTTCCAGCGCAGCGGGTGGTCGCCGACCACGAACGGCAGGCCGAGGACCAGGGAGGTCACGGTCACCGGCAGGATCGCCAGCAGGGGGACCTTGGAACGCTTCTTCTTCATGACGGGCTCTCGGTTGCTCACGCGGGCTTGGCGATGACGACGAACTTGTTCTCTTCGCGCTTGATGAACTTGATCAGCCCACGCAGGCCGCCGAGTCCCTCCATCACGGAGAACAGCGGGATGAGTCCGAGGACGACGATCGGCTCCCACCAGCGGCGCTTGCCGTCCGCGGACACCAGGGAGTTGAGCCGCAGCCCCTCCCAGTACGTCCAGATGACGTACGCGAAACTCAACGACCACATGATCACGACGGACTGGGTCACGGGCGAGGTGTTGAAGTCACCGATGAACCAGGCCACGAGCAGGACCGTCGCGACGTGCTGGAGCGGGCCGAGGACCCAGCTGACCATGCAGAGCATCAGGAACCAGCGGTACCGGAAAGGCACCGTCCTGTTGAAACAGAGGGCGACCAGGCCCCAGGCCCAGCGCTCGCGCTGCTTGATGAAGTCCTTGGTGGTGGCCGGCGAGGCGCCGTAGCAGCGGCCGTTGAACCAGTCGCTGCGGCCCGGGTACTTGCGGCAGAACGTCAGGGCCAGCTGGGCGTCCTCGACGATGGCCTTGGGTCCGAAGTCCCAGCCGATGGTGGCCTCGATGGAGGCGCGGAGCAGCAGCAGCTCGCCGTGCACGCCGGCGACCGGGGTGCCGAGACCGGTGAAGGCGCGGAAGCGGGCGATGTCGTCGGCGGGCCGGACCGCGTCGGCCAGCCAGGTGAAGCGGTTGACGGCGTTCTCGCGCGGGTAGGCGAGGATGCCCTGCGCCATGTGCTTGGCCTCGTCGCCAGCGCGGCCCTGCCGGTTGATGAACTGGGCGATGGCCATGGCGGTGTCGGGGCCGACGCCGGTGTCGTCGTCCATGTGGAGCACCCAGACGTCGTCGAGCGCCTCGCCCTCCTCGATCCGCAGCTCGTGGGCGTAGTGGTTGGCCCGGGCCTTGAACCGCGTCCCGTTCGCCGTCTCGTACACCTTGGGTACGGCGACCACCCGGATCAGCGGGTGCGTCGCGGCGAGGTCGTCGATCCGCTCGGTGGCCTCGCAGCCCTCCTCCGTGAGCACGTCGACCCGCATGCGCGGGAAGAACGGGGGGAGGTGCTCCACGTAGCTGAGCACCGAGCGCTCCAGCGCCGGGTACGTGTCGTGGCGGCCGATGGTCGGCACGAGCACGACGAGGAAGTCATCCTCCACCGGGGCCGCCGGGACCATCTCGTGCGATTTGCGGACGCGGCGGCGGATCAGCAGGACACCCTGGAAGCCGACCATCACGCCGATCGCGGGCAGCGACCAGATGACCGACAGGGTCCAGCCCAGCGGGGACGGGTTCGGCTCGAACACCCACAGGCCGAAGCTGACGAGCACCAGGAAGGGCAGCAGGAAGGCCAGCACGCTGGGTTTCCAGTCGGCATGCCGCTGGACGATCTTCGCGTCGCGACGGGAGGTGGTCGCGACCTCTTGTACGGGGGCGGGGGACATAGGAGTGGTCCTTCTGGGTTCGCCGGGTCAGCTCGCGCTGCGGCGGTGTCTGCTGGGCGTGGCGGGGCTGCCGGGAGCGGGTGCGGCGCTCCGGCGGCAGCCTCCGTCCGCCGCCTACTGCTGGGGCGGCTGCTGGGGCGGCTGCTGCTGGGCCGGGATCTGGGGCTGCTGCCAGGGACCGCCGTACGGGCCGGCTCCGTATCCGGGCTGCGGCTGCTGCTGGGGCTGCGGCGCGTAGCCCTGCTGGGGCTGGGGCTGGGCCTGCTGCTGGGGCTGGGGCTGCGCGTAACCCGTCTGCGGCTGCTGCGGCTGCTGCGGCTGCTGGGGCTGCTGGGGCTGCTGGTAACCCTGCGGGATGCCGTACGGCGGCTGCTGCGGGGCGGCCGCGCGCTGCGCCGCCTCATGGGCCTGCCGCGCCTCGTGCGCCTGCGCGCTCCACGGGTTCACCGGCGGCTGCCACGGCTCGTAGGCGGCGAAGTCGCGCAGCAGCAGCACGATGAGAGCGGTCGTCACGAGGAAGCCCGCGCCGAACGTCGCCAGCTTCAGCCCGCCCTGGAGCGTGTTGGTGAAGTAGTCGGTCTGCTTCTCGTCGAACATCGCACCGGTCAGGCTGCGCAGCCGGTTGTAGCCCTCGATGGCCGCGCCGCCGATGATGATGCCCCGGCCGAGCGTGTTGCCGCGCAGCACCAGCAGCGCGCCCGCCACGTAGACGATGCCCCAGTTGAGGTTGAAGGTCTCGGCAGCCCCGGAGCCGTCTCCGATGCCGTAATAGACGATGCCCTGCAGGAAATCGACGATGCCCACCTGCCAGAAGCAGTTGTACAGCGCCCAGATGAGCAGGACACCAGCCCAGCCCATGGCCACGAATGCGGCTACGCGGTGGGCGCGCGGCGTTGAGGCGGTCACTTCACTCCTATTCACCGAAAACAAAAAAGTGTTACAGGCTGCCTTTGCAAGGCCCTTACTGCGACTACTGCGACGTTCCCTCGCGCAAGGAGGGCCAACTCACACCGACAGGGCCGGTCTCCTTGCCACCGGTGACCGTCTTCGGATCGTTGTACGTCTGCTGAACGTCCTTCGCGGTGTTCTTCGCTGTCAGCCCGTCACCCCAAACGGTCCAGAGGACCCAAGGGGCTTCGTCGAGCGTCGTGCGCTGCTCCGCGTTGAGCGGGACGTGGAAGGACTCCGCCACGATCCGCGGTTTGCCGTAATCCTTCAGCTCCCGGTGCCACTTCGCCGTCCAGGCTCCCTTGCCGAACGGTTGCTCCGGTGAACCGCTGTAGTCGTCGACCCCGACCACGTCCACGTACTCGGCCCCCGGGTAGAAGTCCCAGGGTTCGTTGCCGTGGACACCGTCCCAGGCCGTGGGGGACCAGACGAAGATGAGGTTGTGCAGCCCGCGCGAGCCCACCAGGTAGTGGTACATCAGCTCCCACAGGGCCACGTACTGCTCGGGCTTCAGCCCCGCCCACCAGAAGCGCTGCTCATCGTCCAGCGCGTTCATCTCGTGGTACGGGCGCAGCAGTACGGGCACGTCGTGCGCGGCCAGGTAGCCCAGGTGGTCCGCGAGGAACGCCAGGTCGAGCAGCAGTGCGGCGTGTTCCGCCGTGCCCGGCGTCAGGACCCGGTCGATCCACTTCGGGTCCTTGGCCGCGGGTGAATTGCCGCGCATGGTCTGCTCGAAGCCCTTGACCGGGCTGCCCGGCCACGGCTGGTGGAACGACATGCCGACCAGGCCGGCCGGCGCTCCCCCGTTGGTGGGCAGCGTGGTCTTCGTGCCGTTCCAGAGCTGTTCGGTGCCGGTCGGGTTGTACGAGCCGTCGGTCTTGCGCGGCAGGCCGTGCCAGACGCCCATGGCGAGGTCCACGACGTCGTTCGTGTAGGTCCAGAACTCGCGGCGGGCGGGCCAGGCGGCGCGCGAGTAGTCCCGCGGCTCGCCCACGCCCCAGCTGTCCTGCTGGTAGCCGGGGCCCAGGTCCAGTTCGAGGAACGCGGGCAGCTTCCCGGTGATGTCCTGCGGCTTGCGGTAGTAGTAGCCGGGCACCTTGGGGCCGTTGTGGTCCCCGTACTCCGGGTTGTACCGCTCGTTGTGGACCTCGGCGTGCTGTCCTATGAGGGTGGCCCGGCGGTGGCCGGCCCGGGCGTCCGCCTCCAGCGCGGCCAGCAGGCCGTAGACGGCCTCGGCGGCCTTGGACGCCTTGGGGTCCCGCGAACGCAGGTCCTTCTGGAGGCCCTTGGCGGGCGCGCGGGAGGTGCTGAAGGCCGCGACGCCGGCGAGCGTGCCGCCCATGGCCGCGGTCGCCGCGGCCCCGATGAGTACCTTGCGACGCTTCACGTACTGACGTACCACTCCCAGACACACCCCCCTCGTTCCTCAGCGGCCCCACCGCACAGACATCTCCGTGACGGGCTTACAGACTGCCTTGAGCGGGCGATGGTTGCGTGAAACCCCTGGGGTCTACGTCACAATACGCGTCGGCCCCCGAGCAGTTCGCTCGGGGGCCGACGGCGTACGGGGTGTTACGCGCCCGGCAGCGCGTCCAACTGGGCCTGGATCCGGGCGATATCGGTCTCGGCCTTGGCGAGCCGGCCCTTGATCTTGTCCACGACGTTGTCGGGGGCCTTGGCCAGGAAGGCCTCGTTCCCGAGCTTCGCCTCGGCCTGCTGCTTCTCCTTCTCGGCGGCGCCGAGGTCCTTGGAGAGGCGCTTGCGTTCGGCGTCCACGTCGATCGTGCCCGAGAGGTCGAGCGCGACCGTGGCGCCGGCGACCGGGAGGGTCGCGGTGGCGCTGAAGGAGTCGCCCTCCGGCTGGAGGCGCAGCAGCTGCCGGATGGCGGCCTCGTGCGCGGCCAGCGCGGTACCGGTCAGGTCCAGGCGGGCCGGGACCTTCTGGCCGTCCTGCAGGCCCTGCTCCTTGCGGAACCGGCGGACCTCGGTGACGACGGTCTGGACGCTCTCGATCTCGGCCTCGGCGGCCTCGTCGCGGAAGCCGCTGTCGTTCGGCCACTCGGCGATGACGAGGGACTCGCGGCCGGTCAGCGTGGTCCACAGCGTCTCGGTGACGAAGGGGACCACCGGGTGCAGCAGGCGCAGCATGACGTCGATGACCTCGCCCAGGACCCGGCCGGAGACCTTGGCCTGCGCGCCGCCCGCGAAGAACGTCGTCTTCGACAGCTCGACGTACCAGTCGAAGACCTCGTCCCACGCGAAGTGGTAGAGGGAGTCCGACAGCTTCGAGAACTGGTAGTCGTCGTAGAACGCGTCGACCTCGGCCACGGTCTTGTTGAGCCGCGACAGGATCCAGCGGTCGGTCGCCGACATCTGCTCGACCGGCGGCAGCTCGCCCTCGATCGTGGCGCCGTTCATCAGCGCGAAGCGCGTGGCGTTCCAGATCTTGTTGGCGAACTTGCTGGACGCCTGGACCCAGTCCTCACCGATCGGGACGTCGACACCCGGGTTGGCGCCGCGCGCCAGGGTGAAGCGGACGGCGTCGGAGCCGTACTTGTCCATCCAGTCGAGCGGGTTGACCGCGTTGCCGAAGGACTTCGACATCTTCTTGCCGCGCTCGTCACGGACCATGCCGTGCAGGGCGATGGTGTGGAACGGCGGGGTGCCGTCCATCGCGTACAGGCCGAACATCATCATCCGGGCGACCCAGAAGAAGAGGATGTCGTAGCCGGTGACCAGGACGGAGTTCGGGTAGAACTTCGCCAGGCTGTCGGTCTGCCGCGGCCAGCCGAGCGTGGAGAACGGCCACAGGCCGGAGGAGAACCAGGTGTCCAGGACGTCCGTGTCCTGGTGCCAGCCCTCGCCCGCCGGCGGCTGCTCGTCCGGTCCGACGCAGACGATCTCGCCGTTCGGGCCGTACCAGACCGGGATGCGGTGGCCCCACCACAGCTGGCGCGAGATGCACCAGTCGTGGAGGTTGTCGACCCAGTCGAAGTAGCGCTTCTCCATCTCCTGCGGGTGGATCTTGACCTTGCCGTCGCGGACCGCGTCACCGGCGGCCTTGGCGAGCGGGCCGACCTTGACCCACCACTGCAGGGACAGGCGCGGCTCGATGGTGGTCTTGCAGCGCGAGCAGTGGCCGACGGAGTGGGTGTACGGGCGCTTCTCGGCGACGATCCGGCCCTCGGCGCGCAGCGCGGCGACGATGGCCGAGCGGGCCTCCAGCCGGTCCAGGCCCTGGAAGGGGCCGTGGGCCGTGATGATGGCGTGCTCGTCCATGACGGCGAGGTTCGGCAGGCCGTGGCGCTGGCCGATCTCGAAGTCGTTCGGGTCGTGCGCCGGGGTCACCTTGACGGCGCCGGTGCCGAACGCGGGGTCCACGTGCTCGTCCGCGACGACGGGGATGCGGCGGCCGGTGAGCGGCAGCTCGATCTCGGTGCCGACGAGGTGCGTGTAGCGCTCGTCCTCGGGGTGGACGGCGACGGCGGTGTCGCCGAGCATCGTCTCGGCGCGCGTGGTGGCGACGACGATGGAGCTCTCGCCTTCCCCATACCGGATGGAGACGAGCTCACCGTCGTCGTCCTGGTACTCGACCTCGATGTCGGAGATCGCGGTGAGGCAGCGCGGGCACCAGTTGATGATGCGCTCGGCGCGGTAGATCAGCTCGTCCTCGTACAGCTTCTTGAAGATGGTCTGGACGGCCTCGGAGAGGCCCTCGTCCATGGTGAAGCGCTCACGCGACCAGTCGACACCGTCGCCGAGACGGCGCATCTGCCCGGAGATCTGCCCGCCGGACTCGCCCTTCCACTGCCAGACGCGCTCGACGAACGCCTCGCGGCCCAGGTCGTGGCGGGACTTGCCCTCCTTGGCGAGCTCGCGCTCGACGACGTTCTGCGTGGCGATGCCGGCGTGGTCCATACCCGGCTGCCACAGCGTCTCGAAGCCCTGCATGCGCTTGCGGCGGGTGAGGGCGTCGATCAGCGTGTGCTCGAAGGCGTGCCCCAGGTGGAGGCTTCCGGTGACGTTCGGCGGCGGGATGACGATGGTGTACGGAGTCTTGTCGCTCTTCTCGTCCGCCTCGAAGTAGCCACGCTCTACCCAGCGCTCGTAGAGCTTCCCCTCTACCTCGGCCGGTGCGTACGCGGTCGGCAATTCGGAGTTGGGGCTGCTGGGTGTCTGCGTGTTCTCGGTCACGAGCACAGTTTAGGGCCTTGGCGCGTCTGGCCTCGTCGGCCGGGGGCTTCCTGCTTCATCGCGTGGCGCCGGGCCTGGACCCGGTCTTATCCGCGCTCCAACGAGGCGTTTAGCCTGTCCGCCCGCCCGGCGGCCAGGGTGTTGATCGCTGCGTTCTCGTCCCGGTCGTGGACAGACCCGCACGCCCCGCACGTCCATTCGCGGACGTGCAGCGGCTTGGGCCCGTCCCGGTGCCCACAGGTGGAGCAGACCTGGGACGTGGGCTCGAAGCGGCCGATCTTCCCGAAGTGGCGACCGTGCTTGGCGGCCTTGTACTCCAGCATGCTCACGAACGCCGCCCATCCTGCGTCATGCACGGACTTCGCGAGCCGGGTCCGGCCCAGGGCGTGCACCGCGAGGTCCTCCACGTACACCGCTTGGTTGTCGCGGATGATCCGTGTGGACGTCTTGTGGTGCCAGTCCCGCCGCCGGTCGGCCACCCGGGCGTGCTGCCGGGCGACCTTGATCTGTGCCCTGGTCCTGTTTCTCGACCCTTTCACCTTGCGCGAAAGCTCCCGCTGAAGCCGCCTGAGCTTCTTCTCCGCCCGTCGCAGGAACCTCGGCGAAGAGATCTTCGTCCCGTCGGAAAGGACCGCGAACGTCGTCAGACCCAGATCGATCCCGACCTCCGTGTCCACCTCCGGAAGGATGCCCGGCTCCGTGTCCACGACGAAGCTGGCGAAGTATCGTCCCGCCGCGTCCTTGACGACCGTCAGCGAGGTCGGCGCGGCAGGTAGCGGCCGCGACCACCTGACTCTCAGGTCACCCACCTTGGCCACGTACACCCGGCCGTCATCCCGGAGGACGAGGGACTGCTGGAGCACCACGGCTGAGACGTCGCCCAACCCGGCGCGCCCCTCGGTGCGCTTGGCCTGCGTGATGCACGTCTTCGACAACTCGGCCGATGACAGGTAGGGCCTGCCTGCCGCGCGGGCGTCCCTGCGCGCCCGGAGGCCGTCGTTCCACACGACACGCGCACAGCCGAAGGCCTGTGCCAAGGCCGACCGCTGGGCGGCATTCGGATAGACGTCGGGTAGCCGGGACGCATTACTGCGTCCCGGCCCCCTCAGAACCGTGCTTGCACCTTTCAATGCACACGGCTCAAGCTCACCCTGCGGGCGATGTTTCAACGGGCCGTCTGCCGTCTTTCGCATGGTGCTGTCGATGGCATTCGGCGTGCAAGAGACGGAAGTTGGTCTTCTCGTCCGAACCGCCGTCGCGTCGGTAAACGAAGTGATGCTTATGAAGCATCTTCATCGACGCCGCGAACCAGTTCACCCACTCGCGTGGGCTGTCCGGTTCGTACTCGGCTCCGACAATGAGGGCCTGTTTGCAGAGTGGGCAGAGCCCCTTCTGCTTGTACGCCAGGTACAAGCTCAGCTTGTCCATAGGCGGAGGGGCCTTCTTGCGTCGTCGGTTGCGCCAATACTCGCTCAGGGCTGGATTGTCCGGAGACGCCGAGCCCTTGACTTGCGCATGGCGGACGATCTTAGTCCAGCTGAACTTCGGGAGATAGGCACCGCTCACGCGGTCCCCGAACACCCATTTATCATTCCTGGATTTATCGAATCGACCGAAGTACCTGTTGGCTACCCAGGTCCTCGTCTTCCTTGGATGACCTCGTCGCGCCCATTCCCATGTCAGTTTCCACACATAGTGGTCGAGACTCGCGAAAGTTTGCGACGAGACCGCCTTCCGATAGTAGGCCGACCAACCCCGAATGATCGGTGTCAGCGCACGCAGCATTCCGGCGGCGTTGGATCCGTACAGGCCCTTCACCTCTGCGCTGAGCCTCTTCCGGATTCTCTTGACGGCATCCTTGCTCGGTTTGACCAACAACTTCCCGTCACCATAGCGGCGGATATTGAAGCCGAGAAAATCGAACCCTTCACTCATGTGGACGATCCGGGTCTTCTCCTCATTGAAGCGGAGCCCCCTTGGCTTCAACCAGTTGGTCAGCTTTTCCTTGACCTGCTCTGCCTCTTTCTTGCTGTGGCACATCGCCACGAAGTCGTCGGCGTAGCGGATCAGGATCGGTGTGCCTGGGGCAGCCTTCGGCTCGTACGATTTCGCCTCAGCTCCCCAGTACCGGCATCCGGCTGCCTCTTCCATCCCGTGGAGCGCCACGTTCATCAGCAGCGGGCTGATCACGCCCCCTTGCGGGGTCCCGTCTTCAGTCGGGGTGAACCGACCTTCCTCGACCACGCCGGCCTTCAACCAACCACGGATCAGCCCCCTGCCGGGGAACTGTCCTACGGCTGCCATCAGCTTGTCGTGGTCGATTCGGTCGAACGCCGCTGCCAGATCCGCATCCAGAACCCAGAGGCGCTTGGCAGACTTCCTCGCTGTCGCACCGAAAATGGCTTCTACTGCGTCGTGACATCCTCGTCCCGGTCGAAAACCATACGACCGAGACTCGAACCGGGCTTCCCATTCGGGTTCCATCGCGTTCTTGACCCTGGCCTGAATGGCTCGGTCTCGAATGGTCGGAATTCCGAGTGGGCGCTGCTTCCCGTTGCTCTTTGGGATGTGTACCCGCCTGACCGGACTGGCTTTCCAGGGTTCGACTCGGTGGACCTCTGCCGCGAGGTTCCACCTCGTCTTTGGCGTGAGCGCCTTCTTCCTGTCCACACCAGCGGTCTTACGGCCCGTGCTTAGCTGAGTCACCCGCCGGACACTCGTGAGAGTGTTGGAATGGCTTCGCAGCATGAGCTTCTGGAGGTTCCTGACCTTCGGCCAGTCCTCCTCTTCCACCGCCCTGAAGATCCTTTGCCTCAGTCGCCGTACCTCTTCTTCGCACTGACTCCAGTCAACCTGGCGCCAGAGTCCGGAAGCGTCCTCGGGTCCGTTCACCAGGGCACGCGACGTGCCTGTCATGGTTCATCGCCTCCCTGGCGTCAAACTTGTCCCTCGGTTCGGGTTTCCTTGCACTTTCACTTCAAGGTTCACCAGACCCACGTCTGCTCCCTTTCGAGCCGGGGACGATCCCCGTATCCGGCGGGTTATACGGGACGCGCCCCGTTTTCCCCTTCCCTTTCGGGTACCGGCTTTTGCTTCTTGGGTCTTCCTGTCCAGCTGAGGGGTTCCGCTTCCCTTACGGTCGGCCTACCAGGTTCCTGGACCTCAACTGGGTTTCCACGTTCCGCACCGTCAAGATGCGTTCGGGGAGGGTGCCCTCTCTGCCCCGTGGCCAGTGGTGCTCGCAACCTTCGGCTCCGAATCCGTAGGTCCACCTGATGCTTCTCTGCATCCAGGCCATCGACCGCCGCTGTCGCTTGGTATCGGGCGGCTTACATTCACGAGGCTTTACATGAGGGTTCGCTCTCGCTCACCCGTCCGAACTACCCCTCGGCCTGTGGCGCCAGACACCTTGACGCCCTTGGGCCTTGAGTGCCCAGCTTCACACCCCGCCGTTGCCAGCGACGCATGTGGACATGGGGTCGGGCCTTGAGCACTGGCCCGGAGGGTGACCGCGAGGCGGGCACCCCCACTTGGGCGGTGCGACCTCGTGTCGCACCCGGTAGTTGTAGCGAAGCTGCACACCCAGCACCGTAGACATGGGGCGCGGTCTCATCTGCCCTGCGACCGGAAGTGGCGGCAAGAGCTCCGCTCATGCAACTTATTGTCACAAGAGCGGTAACAGTCCCGCACTGAACCACACCCTGCGGTCCCGGCCGCCTCGGGCTTCCGTCAGGATGTGAGGAACAGATAAGCAAACCTCACAGGGGGACGCGGGCATGAGCTACAACCAGCCGGGGCCGTACGGCGGCCAGCAGCCGCAGCAGCCGCAGCAGCCGGGACCGTACGGCGGCCAGCCGGGACCGTACGGGCAGCCCCCTCAGGCCCCCCAGCCCGGATACGGCTACCCGCAGCAGCCCCCGCAGGGCGTCCCGCCGCAGGGCTACCCGCAGCAGCCGCCGCAGGGTTACCCCCAGCAGCCTCCGCAGCCTGCCTACGGCTACCAGCAGCCCCCGTACGGCGGCGTGCCGCAGCAGCCGAAGAAGTCGAAGGCCGGAGTCGTCATCGCCGTGGTCGTCGCGGTCGCGGTGATCGCGGGCGGCGGCTGGTACTTCCTGGGCGGCGGCGGCGCGGGCGGCTCCGTGTCCGCGGACACCAAGGGCTACAAGCTGGTCGCGCCGGAGTCGGTGGACGACTTCAAGAAGAACCCGGAGTACAAGGAGCCTGATTTCAGCGACAAGGACCGGAAGGAGGCCGAAGCGGCGGGCGTGAAGAACCCCGTCCAGGTCGGCATGGATTACCGGTCCGGGGACCCGAAGAACCCTCTGTCGGCCAAGGGCGTCAACTTCAAGGGCGTCTACGGTGAGCTCGCCGATCCGGAGAAGTCGGTGGACGCGAACTTCGCGATGGCCAAGGTGAACGCCAGCAAGGACAGCAAGGAGTTCACGGCCGAGCTCGTCGGCAGCCCCAAGGAGATGAGCCCGGCCGGCTTCAAGGGCGCCGTCATGAAGTGCCAGGAGGTCAAGATGACCTCGAAGAAGACGGACCCGTCCTACAAGGGCCCCAAGGAGATGACCGTTCCGGTCTGCATCTGGGGTGACTACAGCACCCTGAGCATGGTGACGGCGACGGACGTGGCCTCCCTGCTCGCCGGCAGGCCGGGCTACACGCTGGAGCAGACCGCGGAGATCACCGCGAAGCTCTACAACACCGCCCGCGTCAAGAAGTAACAACCGCGGCGAACATGCAGAAGGGGCGCCCCCGGTCGGGGGCGCCCCTTCTGCGTGTTCTCTCCGCGGCCAGCGGCTACGCGGACTTTTCCTGCGGGCCCTGGTCCTTCGGGACGATGCGGGGGACCAGGGTCGGGTTGACGTTGGAGCGGACCACGTCCGAGGTGATGACCACGCGGGCCACGTCCTTGCGGGACGGGACCTCGTACATCACCGACATCAGGACCTCCTCCATGATGGCGCGCAGGCCGCGCGCGCCCGTCTGGCGGAGGATCGCCTGGTCGGCGATGGCTTCGAGGGCCTCGCGCTCGAAGTCCAGCTCGACACCGTCGAGTTCGAACAACCGCTGGTACTGCTTCACCAGGGCGTTGCGCGGCTCGATGAGGATCTGGAGCAGGGCCTCGCGGTCCAGGTTGTGGACGCTCGTGATGACCGGGAGACGGCCGATGAACTCGGGGATCATCCCGAACTTCACCAGGTCCTCCGGCATGACCTCCTGGAACTGGTTGCTCGCCTCGATCTCGCGCTTCGAGCGGATCGTCGCCGCGAAGCCGATGCCCTTGGCGCCCGCACGCGACTCGATGATCTTCTCCAGGCCGGCGAAGGCGCCGCCCACGATGAAGAGCACGTTCGTCGTGTCGATCTGGATGAACTCCTGGTGCGGGTGCTTGCGGCCGCCCTGCGGCGGGACGGAAGCCGTCGTGCCTTCCAGGATCTTCAGGAGGGCCTGCTGCACGCCCTCACCGCTCACATCGCGGGTGATCGACGGGTTCTCGCTCTTGCGGGCGACCTTGTCGATCTCGTCGATGTAGATGATCCCGGTCTCGGCCTTCTTGACGTCGTAGTCGGCCGCCTGGATCAGCTTGAGCAGGATGTTCTCGACGTCCTCGCCGACGTACCCGGCCTCCGTCAGCGCCGTCGCGTCGGCGATGGCGAACGGGACGTTGAGCATGCGGGCCAGCGTCTGCGCGAGGAGCGTCTTGCCCGAGCCCGTGGGGCCCAGCAGCAGGATGTTGGACTTCGCGAGCTCGATCGCGTCGTCCCGGCCCTGCGCGCCGCCGTTCTCGCCGGCCTGGACCCGCTTGTAGTGGTTGTACACCGCGACCGAGAGGGCCTTCTTCGCCGGCTCCTGGCCGACGACGTAGCTCTCCAGGAACTCGTAGATCTCGCGAGGCTTGGGGAGTTCCTCCCACCGGACCTCGGAGGTCTCCGCGAGCTCCTCCTCGATGATCTCGTTGCAGAGGTCGATGCACTCGTCGCAGATGTACACACCGGGTCCTGCGATGAGCTTCTTCACCTGCTTCTGGCTCTTTCCGCAGAACGAGCACTTGAGCAGGTCGCCGCCGTCACCGATGCGTGCCACGAGGTGCTTCCCCTTCGCCTGGGAGACGCTTGGTTCAGCGCTCCTGGTGCCTCATATCCGACGGTACCTTGCCGGGGGCCCCGTTCGGGGCCCCCTTGACGTGGTTCACATCGCCGAATGTGACGACGTGCCCACGCCAACTCTGGGCAAGGATCAGACCGCGGTGCTCTTGCGGGTGGAGATGATCTGGTCGATCAGGCCGTAGGCGAGCGCGTCCTCGGCCGTGAGGATCTTGTCGCGCTCGATGTCGTCGCGGATCTTCTCGATCGGCGTCGTGGAGTGCTTGGCCAGCATGGTCTCCAGCTGGTCGCGCATCCGGAGGATCTCGTTGGCCGCGATCTCCAGGTCGGAGAGCTGCTCACGGCCGGTGCCGCCGGAGGGCTGGTGGATCAGCACGCGGGCGTTCGGCAGGGCCATGCGCTTGCCGGGGGTGCCGGCGGCGAGCAGGACCGCGGCGGCGGAGGCCGCCTGGCCCATGCAGACCGTCTGGATGTCCGGCTTCACGAACTGCATCGTGTCGTAGATCGCCGTCAGCGCGGTGAAGGAGCCGCCGGGGCTGTTGATGTAGATCGAGATGTCGCGGTCCGGGTCCATCGACTCCAGGCACAGCAGCTGCGCCATGACGTCGTTGGCGGAGGCGTCGTCGATCTGCACGCCGAGGAAGATCACGCGCTCCTCGAAGAGCTTCGCGTACGGGTCGTACTCGCGCACGCCCTGCGAGGTGCGCTCGACGAAGCGCGGGATGACATAGCGGTTGTCCACCTGCGGGCCGGTGTAGAGGCCGTTGGCGCTGGCGGAGAAGTTGTTCTGCATCTGGGTGTTCACCATCCTGGTGGCGTTCTGCGGGCTGAGGCTTGCCCGTTGCGGGCTGGCGTACGAGAGGTCGCGCGCCGGGATCAGGCCCCGGTGCCGCCGCCGCCCGGGACCAGGGACGCGGCCGAGATGATCTCGTCGATGAGGCCGTAGTCCTTGGCCTCCTCCGCCGTGAACCAGCGGTCGCGGTCGCCGTCGCGGATGATCGCCTCAACGGTCTGGCCCGAGTGGTGGGCGGTGATCTCAGCCATGCGCTGCTTGGTGCGCAGCAGGTACTGGGCCTGGATCTTGATGTCCGTGGCGGTGCCGCCGATGCCGGCGGAGCCCTGGTGCATCAGGATGTCGGTGTTCGGGAGCGCGAAGCGCTTGCCCGCGGTACCGCCGGTGAGCAGGAACTGGCCCATGGAGGCCGCCATGCCCATGCCGATGGTGACGACGTCGTTCTTGATGTACTGCATGGTGTCGTAGACGGCCATGCCCGCCGTCACGGAGCCACCGGGGCTGTTGATGTACAGGTAGATGTCCTTGTCCGGCTCGGCGGCCAGGAGAAGGAGCTGCGCCGTGATCTTGTTCGCGATCTCGTCGTCGACCTGCTGCCCGAGGAAGATGATCCGCTCGCTGAGCAGCCGGTTGTAGACATGGTCACCGAGGCCGCCACCGATGGACGGCTCACCCGCGGCGTAAGGCATCAGATTCGTCACGTATCCACCTGCTCGTCTCCGACGGCCATGTGCCGTCTCAGCGTCTCGTTCTGGGGCGCGGACCGGCCGGTGCGGACGACGTCCGCCGGCGTCGGGTAATCCCGTGCCCTCGTATTCATGGACCCTAACGCGCAGGTCGGACAACGCCATCCCGCTTCCCGAACTGTTCGCTCGGAGCGCAAGGTACGGGACCCCTGCGAAAGAGGCGGAGAAGGGCGGAGACGGCGCGGCGCGGGCATGCCGAAGGGCCCGGACGCGGCTGCGTCCGGGCCCTTCGGGGCACTGCTCAGTGGGCTTCGCCCCGGGTGTTACTTGGCCTCGTCGGCCGCGCCCTCGGCGTCGCCCTCGACGTCGCCGTCAACGGCGGCGTCGACGACCTCGACGGCCGTCTCGACCTCGTCCTCGTCGTCGGAGAGGTCGACGACCTCACCGTTGGTGTCGGTGACCTTGGCGGCCTCGACGACGACCGCGAGGGCCTTGCCGCGGGCGACCTCGCCGACCAGCATCGGGACCTGGCCACCCTCGACGACCGCCTGGGCGAACTGGTCGGGGGACATGCCGGAGGACTGGGCACGGCGCATGAGGTGCTCGGTGAGCTCCTCCTGGTTGACGCCCAGCTTCTCCTTGTTGACCAGCGCGTCGAGGACGAACTGGGTCTTGATGCCCTTGATCGCCTGCTCGGAGGTCTCGGCGTCGAACTCCTCGACCGTCTTGCCCTGGAACTCCAGGTACTTCTCGATGGTCAGACCCATCTGGCCGAGCTGGTGGTGCTCCAGGTTGTGCTTGCGGGTCTGGACCTCGTCCGCGAGCAGCTTCTCGGGGATCGGGACCTCGACGAGCTCCAGCAGCTTCTCCAGGACGCGCTCCTGGGCCTGCGTGGCCTGGTCGTACTGCTTCATGTTCTCGAGGCGCTTGCGGCTGTCCGCCTTGAGCTCCTCAAGGGTGTCGAACTCGCTCGCCATCTGCGCGAACTCGTCGTCCAGCTCCGGCAGCTCGCGGGCGGAGACCTTGGTGACCTTGACGGTGACCTCGGCGTCCTTGCCCTCGGCGGAGCCGCCCTTCAGCTGGGAGGTGAAGGTGGCCTCGCCACCGGCCTCCAGGCCCTTGACGGCGTCGTCGATGCCTTCGAGGAGCTCGCCCGAGCCGATGGTGTACGAGACGTCGGAGGCGACGCCGTCCGGCAGCACCTCGCCGTCCACCTTGGCTTCGAGGTCGATGGTGACGACGTCGCCGTCCTGCGCCGCGCGCTCGACGTCCTTGGTGGACGCGAAGCGGGCGCGCAGCTGCTCGACCGACTTCTCGATGTCCTCGTCGGAGACCTCGATGGCGTCGACCTCGACCTCGATGCCGGAGTAGTCCGGGATCTCGATCTCGGGGCGGACGTCAACCTCGGCGGTGAAGGCCAGCAGCTCGCCGTCCTTCAGCTCCGTGATGTCCACGTCGGGCTGGCCCAGCGGGTTCAGGTCGGCCTCGTTGACCGCCTCGGTGTAGAACTTCGGGAGAGCGTCGTTGACGGCCTCCTCCAGCACCGCACCGCGGCCGAAGCGCTGGTCGATGACCCGGGCAGGGATCTTGCCCTTACGGAAGCCCTTCACCGTGACCTGCTGGTTGATCTTCTTGTACGCCGCGTCGAGGCTGTCCTTGAGCTCCTCGAAGGGCACCTCAACAGTGAGCCGAACCCGAGTCGGGTTCAGGGTCTCCACGGCGCTCTTCACGGTTCGGTCTCCTTGTGGCTGACTGTTGGGGGATCTGCCGTCACGCTGCGATTCAGCGGTTCAGCGGACTTCGGCCCGGTACATCAGACACACGGGCACGCAGCTTGCATAGTAACCGCAAGCGGCAATCAGCCCACAACGCGATCTTCGTGACGACAGTCGTGATGACAGTGATGATGGTCGGGGTGGCCGGATTCGAACCGACGACCTTCCGCTCCCAAAGCGGACGCGCTACCAAGCTGCGCCACACCCCGTCGGTGCGACACGTAGGGTACATGCCCGAACGCCCTCCGACATGACGTGGTCGCGCGCAGTTCAATGTGGTGTGCACTCCACCTGTGCGACCCGCTAGGATGCTGTGCGTGCCGCGGTCCTCGACCTGCGGCGCGCCTGTTGCGGGTGTAGCTCAATGGTAGAGCACTAGTCTTCCAAACTAGCTACGCGGGTTCGATTCCCGTCACCCGCTCTGAACGTCAAAGGGCCAGGTCAGAGGATGTTTCCTCCGCCTGGCCCTTCGTCGTTCCCGGGTCTCGTCGCTAGAGCTTGATGCCCGCGATGGTGTCCGCGAGGGAGTTCAGGAAGCGGTTGACGTCCGGGGCGATGGAGCTGGACGCGAGGAAGAAGCCGAAGAGGACCGCGACGATCGCGGGGCCGGCCTTGAGGTGGTTGCCGCGGATCAGCACCACCAGGATGACCGCCAACAGAACCACCACTGACAGCGAAATGGCCACTACTGATCACACCTTCGGTCGTCCCCTGGTCGGCCCGGGGCGTACGGCCACGCGCGCCCCCACATGGACCATCCTCCCACCAACGGGCCCTGGGTATCCGCCTCGTGACGAATCGGCATCGTCACCTTTCCGCCAATCGCATCTGCGCCGGGCATATTTCGGGCGCGGGGGCGACGGTCATGGCGCGGTGAGGCCGAGGAGGGAGCGGACATACGCGTACTTCGCGGACAGCCGGTCGCGGGTGGGCCCGTCGAGGGCGGAGAGCCGCGCGGGATCGGCGTTGTGCGCGAGGTCGGCCTCCTTGACCAGGAGGGCTCCCGGCGTGGCGAGGATGCGGGCCGTGTACGCCTCGACCGGCTCGCCCGGGCGCTTGGTGAGCGCCAGGACCATGTCCTTGACCGGCTGCGGGAGATCGGCGGATTCAAGCCAATCGGGGGTGAGCGCGTCGTCCTCGATGGCGTCGTGGAGCCAGGCCGCTGCCTGCTGCTCGGCGCTGCCGCCGCGGACGCGGACGCCCTCGGCGACTGCCGCGAGATGCTCCCCGTAGGGCCGGCCGGCCTTGTCGGTCTGGCCCTCGTGCGCGGTGCGGGCGAGGGCTTCGACCTCCATGAGGGTCATGGATCCGCTCGTCATGCGATCTCCCTTGCTGCCATACGGAGAGCCTCGGCGGCCCGGCGTACATCCGCCTGCGTGGTACGCCAGTTGGAGAACGCCGCGCGCAGCGCCGGGGTTCCCGCGAGGACGGTGGGCGTGACGAACACCTCCGCCGCGGCGGCTTCCCGGAGCGCGGCGAGGCGGGCCGCGGTGGGGTCTTCCGCGAGGGTGAAGCAGACGACGTTCAGCCGGACCGGGGCGAGCAGGCGGAAGGCCGGGTCCCCGGAGAGTTCCGCGCCCAGCGCCCGGGCGCAGGCGATGTCGCGCTCGACGATCTCCCGGTGGCCCTGGCGGCCGTACGCGCGAAGGGTGAACCAGGCGGCGAGGGCGCGCAGCCGGTGGGAGTTCTCCGGGGTGAGGTGGACCAGGTCGGGGTGGTCGCCGAGGGGCCCGAGGTAGGCGGCGGAGTTCTGGAAGACGCGGGCCTGGAGGTCCTGGCGGCGGGTGAACTGGACGGCGCTGTCGTAGGGGACGTTGAGCCATTTGTGGAGGTCGACGCAGAGGGAGTCGGAGGCGTCGAGTCCGGCGGTGAGAGGGGCGTGGTCCGGGGAGAGCGCGGCGAAGGCGCCGAAGGCGGCGTCGGTGTGCAGCCAGAAGTCGTGGCGCTCCTTGAGCGCGGCGACGGCGCGGAGGTCGTCGAAGTCGACGGTGTTGACGGTGCCGGCGTTGGCGACGACGACGGCCGGGCCGGGGGTGTCGGCGAGGGCCCGGTCGAGGGCGGCGGGATCGACGGCCTCGCGGCCGGGGAGGGTGGGGACGGGGACGAGGGAGTTGCGGCCGAGGCCGAGCACGGAGAGGGCCTTGGCGATGGAGGAGTGGGGGGCGCCGGAGAGGACCCGGACCGGGCCGAGCGCCGCCGCGCCGTCTTCGGAGGGGGAGACTCCGAGCCGCTCGCCGAGCCATTCCCGGGCGATGGCGAGGCCGGTGGTGTTGGACATGGTGGCGCCGCTGACGAAAGTGCCCGCGTGTTCCGGGCCGAGGTGGAAGAGCTCCCGGAGCCAGCCGACGGTCTCCCGTTCGAGGTCCTGGCCTGCGCCGTCCAGGGCGGAGTTGGAGTTCTGGTCGTGGGCGGCGGTGAGCCAGTCGCCGGCGAGGGCGGCGGGGGTGGCGCCGCCGGTGACGAAGCCGAGGTACCGGGGACCGGCCGAAGCCGACAGGCGGGGCTCCCAGCGGTGGCGGAAGGCGGCGAGGGCGGCGGCCGCGCCGGTGCCGTGCTCGGGGAGCGGCTCGGGGTCGTGCGGCGCGGCGGCCGCCGCCGGTACGACGACGGGGCGCGCGTCCAGCGTCTCCAGGGCAACGGCTGCGGCGCGGCGGGTGGCCTCCAGGAGTTCGGGGAGGCGGGCGAGATCGGCGGCGAGCGTACGGTCCATGGCGGCACCGTAGATCGCGCGGCGGGGTGGGGGGCTGGCCAATCCGGGGTGAGTGGCCCGCCCGGCGGGGGCGGCTCGTAGAGTCGACGGATGATCGCGGAGCGGTGGGTACGGGGACTGGTCGGGGGCGTGATCGTCCTGGGGGCGGTGGCGGGGTGCGATGTGCCGCCCCCGCCTGAGGCGGCGCCCGGGCCGACGGCGCCGACCCGGGCGGCCGGGCCGGGCCGGGCGGCGAAGCCGAGCGCTCCGGCCGGGGCGCCGCGGACCGCCTCGCGGGAGCCGTGCCCGGCGGGCGGCGTGCGCCTGCGCGAGGGCGGCGGGGACGCCGCGATGGGGCTCCGGGTGGCGGGCGTCGAGCTGGTCAACTGCGGCGCGGAGCCGTACGTACTGGAGGGCTACCCGGAGATCCGCCTGCTGGACAAGGACGGGGCGCCGGTGGAGGTGGCGGTCGGCACCGGGACGAACGGCGTCACAACCGCCGTGCCGAGTGTGGAGGCCTCCCCGCAGAGGATGTCGCTCCGCCCGGGAGGCGAGGCGTCGACCACGCTGGTGTGGCGGAACACGGTCACCGATGTGACGGTGCCGGCGGTGGAGGGCTGGGAGGTGGAGATCGTGCCGCGCCCCGGCGCCCCCCGGGTGAGGCTCAGGCTGACCCAGCCGATCGATCTCGGGAACACCGGAAAGCTCGGGTTCGGCCCGTGGATCGAGCGGGGCACGCGGTGACTTCGCGGAGGTCTTGGGGCGGCTGAGCGAGCGCGGGCGTGACGTACGGCACTCCGTGCTGGCGGCCGAGCGGGCGACGGTGCTGCGGCGGCTGAGCGCGCGGGAGGGCTTCGCGGTATTCCGGCTCGACGGGGGGCCTGGAGGCGCTCCGCGCGCCGGAGTTCGCGTAGCGGCTGACCACGGGCCGGCTGACCGTGCCGCAGGTGGCCGACCGTATGGACGCCTGCGTCGCCCGGCGGGGTCGCGTCCGGCGCGCGCTGGGATGTCCCGGTCCGCGCCGCGGGCGGTCCGGGACACGAACGCGTGCGCGGCCGGCGGCAGCACAGAGGTCCGGGCGGGGTGGCGCACGCCCCGCCGTGCGGTCGCGGCCCGATGTGGGCGGTCATGTGGGCGGCGATGGTCGCGGCGGAGGCGGCCGGGAGGCGGTCCGCGATCAGGCCGTCGACGGCGGGGGCCTGATCCCGCCCACCCTCACGCTCGTCCTCGCGCTGCCGCCGCCAGCTCCGTCGGAGCCCCATGGTGTGCCGCCTTCCGCGTTCGCCGTGCCCGCCGCTGTGACGCCGCTACGGAGGCGCGGCGGGCCCGGGCCATCGCGGAACCCGGGGGGGCGGTGGTCGGGACGACGCCACCGACCGGCTCAGGTGGACCGGCGGATGAGCAGGAGCGCGCGGTCGTCGTTGACGTCCTTGGCGACCTTCTCGATCAGGTGCCAGGCCGCGCCCTCCCAGCCGGCGGCGACGTAGCGGTCGGCTTCGCCCGTGAGGCGGTCGATGCCCTCGCTGATGTCGCGGTCGGCGGTCTCGACGAGGCCGTCGGTGAACAGCATCAGGACGTCGCCGGGGCGGAGGTTTCCGCGCGCGGGTGCGAACTCGGCGCCGTCGTAGACGCCGAGCAGCGGGCCCTCGCCGGACTTCTCCTCCCAGCGGCCGGTGCCCGCGGAGAGCTGGAGGGCGGGGAGGTGGCCGGCGGACAGGAGTTCGTAGTCGCCGGTCCGCAGGTCCAGGACGAGGTGGATGGAGGTGGCGAAGCCCTCGTCCCAGTCCTGGCGGAGCAGGTAGCCGTTCGCGGCGGGCAGGAAGCCCTCCGGCGGCAGCGCGCCGAGCAGCCCGCCGAACGCGCCGGACAGGAGCAGGGCGCGGGAGCCCGCCTCCATGCCCTTGCCGGAGACGTCGGTGAGGACCACCTCCAGGGTCCGGCCGCCGTTCGTCCGGGCGGCGACCACGAAGTCGCCGGAGAAGGACTGGCCTCCGGCCGGGCGCAGGGCCATCTCGCGGTGCCAGCCGCGCGGCAGGGCGGGCAGCTTGCTCTGGACCCGGATGCGTTCGCGCAGGTCGAAGAGCATGGTGCCGCCGCGCCGCCAGGGCACCCCGACGCGGCTGCGGAACTGTGCGATGACCAGTCCGAAGAATCCGCAGGCGGCGACCACGAGCACGGTGCCCGGCGTGACCCGGGCCGGTCCCTGGGTGTACGGCCCGAGGACCAGGGACTCGACGATCAGGGCGCCCGCGGAGGCCGCGTACAGCCCGAGCAGGCTGGCGGGCCGCAGCAGGAGCCCGCCCGCCACGATGGGCAGGACGAGGGCCGAGGCCGAGAACCACACGGGCAGCATCAGGGTGCCGCAGGTGATGGCGGGGATGGTCAGCAGCAGCCCGCCGAAGGCGAGCCAGTCGGAGGCGTCGCCGCGGAAGTAGTCGACGGCGGATTTGCGCAGGGCGGTGCGCGCCCGGTGCGACATCATGCGCGTCCGGGCCATGAGCGTCTCCACGCGTGCTCCGGCCATTGCTTCGGGACCCTATCCATCCTGGCTGTGCGCGCGCAGAGGTACCCCCGGACCTCCGTCACATCTGCACTCGAAAACCCTTCGACGTCGATGGCATGCCCGGGCAACGATGGGCGAATGGCTCTTGAGATGCGCACTTTGAGGCTTGACGAGTGGGATGTCTGGTTCGATCATCTGGAACTGACGTTCGGTGGCGTGTTCATGTCCCCTCAGGGGCGCGAACTCTTGCGGACCCTGACGGAAGCCGACCGCTCGCTCGGCGTCTGGGACGACGGCACCTGCGTGGGCTCGGCCTCGGCCTACAGCTTCCGCCTCTCGGTGCCGGGCGGGGCACTGGTGCCCGCGGCCGGCGTCGCGATGGTGGGCGTCGCACCGACGCACCGCCGCCGCGGGGTCCTCACGTCGATGATGCGGCGCCAGCTGGACGACGTCCGGACGGGTGGCGAGCCGCTCGCCGTGCTGACGGCCTCGGATCCGGCGATCTACGGGCGTTTCGGCTACGGCACGGCGGCGTACGCCCTGGCCGTGGAGATCGACACGACCCGCGTACGGCTTACCGTGCCGCCGGGCACGGACGAGGTGCGGCTGCGGCTCGCCGATCCGGAGAAGGCGCTGGCCGACTGCGAGCAGGTGTACGCGGAGCTGGTTCCCGGGCGGCCCGGGATGCCGGCCCGGCAGGCCGGCTGGGAGCGGCTGGCGCTCGTGGATCGGCGGGTGGGCGGGGAGGGCGCTTCCCCGCTGACGTGCGTGGTCGCGGAGCGGGCGGACGGTGAGGTGGCCGGGTACGCCCGCTACCGGGTCAGGCCGGATTGGAGCCCCTCCGGTTCGGACGGCAAGGTCGAGGTCCTCGATCTCGACGCGCTGGACCCGGCGGCGACGGCCGCGCTGTGGCGCTACCTGTTCGAGATCGACCTGACCTGGACCGTACGGGCCGCCAAGCGGCCGGTGGACGATCCGCTGCTGCACCTGGTCAGCGACGTCCGGAGGTCGCGGCCGCGTACGGGCGACGCGCTCCACGTACGGCTGGTGGACCTGCCGGCGGCGCTGGAGGCGCGGACGTACGGGGCTCCGGTGGACGTGGTGATGGAGGTCGAGGACGCGTTCTGCCCGTGGAACGAGGGGCGGTGGCGGCTGGCCGCGGACGGGAAGGGGGTGGCCCGCTGCGCCCGGAGCGAGGACCCCGCCGATCTGGCGCTGTCCGTACGGGACCTCGGCTCCGCCTACCTGGGAGGGATCACCCTGACCTCCCTCGGCGCGGCCGGCCGGGTACGCGAGCTGCGCCCGGGCGCGCTGACGGAGGCCTCCCGGGCCTTCGCCGGGGACGTGGCCCCCTGGCTGCCGCACGGCTTCTGACCCCGGGTGCCGGCCCGGAGCCCGGCCCGGGCGTCGGCCCGGTGCGAGCCCGGGGTGCGAGCCCGGACCCCGGCCCGGGCTCCGGCCAAGGCGCGGCTAGCGCTGCTGGCAGTCCGGGCACCAGAAGAGGTTGCGGGCGGCGAGGTCGGCGGTGCGGATCTCGCCCCCGCAGATGTGGCAGGGCATGTTCGCCCTCCGGTAGACGTACACCTCGCCCCCGTGGTCGTCCACCCTCGGCGGGCGGCCCATGGCCTCGGGCAGGTGCTCGTCGCGGACGGTGTCGATCCGGTTGTTCCGTACGCCCTCGCGCATCAGGACGGCCAGATCGAGCCACATGGCGTCCCACTCGCCGCGCGTGAGGTCCTTGCCGAGCCGGTACGGGTCGATGCCGTGCCGGAAGAGGACCTCCGCGCGGTAGACGTTGCCGACTCCCGCGATCACCTTCTGGTCCATGAGCAGGGCCGCGACGGTGGTGCGGGAGCGGGAGATCCGCTTCCAGGCCCGGTCGGGGTCGTCGGCCGGGCGCAGCGGGTCCGGGCCGAGCCGGTCGTGTATCGCCTTCTTCTCGCCCTCGCCGATCAGCGCGCAGACGGTGGGGCCGCGCAGGTCGGCGTAGTGGTCCTCGTTCAGCAGGCGCAGCCGGACCGTGTCGGCGGCCGGCGGCGCGGGGGCGGGGCCGAAGCCGAGCTTGCCGAACAGGCCGAGGTGGATGTGGATCCAGGCGTCGCCCAGTTCGAGGAACAGGTGCTTGCCGTGTGCCTCGGCGCTCTCCAGCTCACGCCCGTCGAGCAGGGCCGCGCTCTCGGCGAAGCGGCCCTGCGGGCTGCTGATCCGGACCGTGCGCGCGGCGAACCGCTCGGTGTGGTCCTGGGCGAGGCGGTGGATCGTATGCCCCTCGGGCACGGCGCGACTCCTCACGAAGATCACAAAAAAACGGCCGTGCCGCCGGGGGTCCCGGCGGCACGGCGAGGCGGAATCAGCCCTGCGGGTGGTGGGCCGGGATCGGGGGCAGCTCGCCGGTCCGCTCGTAGGCCGCGAGCATCTCGATGCGGCGGGTGTGGCGCTCCTCGTCGGAGTACGGGGTCGCCAGGAAGGCCTCGATGAAGCTGACGGCCTCGTCCTGGGTGTGCATCCGGCCGCCGACCGAGATCACGTTGGCGTTGTTGTGCTCGCGGCCGAGCTTCGCCGTCTCGACGCTCCACGCGAGGATGGCGCGGACGCCCTTGACCTTGTTGGCGGCGATCTGCTCGCCGTTGCCGGAGCCGCCGATCACGATGCCGAGGCTGTCGGCGTCCGCGGCGGTCTTCTCCGCGGCGCGCAGGCAGAACGGCGGGTAGTCGTCCACCGCGTCGTAGATGTGGGGCCCGCAGTCGACGGGCTCGTGGCCGTTGTTCTTGAGCCAGTCCACGAGGTGGTTCTTGAGCTCAAAGCCTGCATGGTCGGATCCGAGGTACACGCGCATGGCACGAGTGTGTCACGAGCGGGTCCGACGACTCTCAGAGGGTGTCGCGTAAATCACGTCTAAAGCTCAAGTAAACCCAAAGAACCCATACAGGGCCTACTGAGACCTTGATCCACCTTTTATGGCCCGAGGCAACCATCGAAATGGGGTCTTCCGCACTGCCGGGATGTCGGGTTTGAATGCCGGGGCTCGTAACCCGAGAACCTAAGGAATCGTCCATGAGCTCCACGACGACCCTTCAGAAGGCAGGCGACTCCTCCGGTAACCCCGGCGACGCCCAGCCCTCCGACGGTCTGAAGGCTGGTCTCAAGAACCGCCACCTGTCCATGATCGCCATCGGCGGTGTCATCGGCGCCGGCCTCTTCGTCGGCTCCGGCGGCGGTATCGCCAAGGCCGGCCCCGCCATCCTGGTGTCCTACGCGCTGGTCGGCGCGCTGGTCGTCTTCGTCATGCGGATGCTGGGCGAGATGGCCGCCGCCAGCCCGAACTCGGGCTCCTTCTCCGCCTACGCCGACCGCGCGCTCGGCCGCTGGGCCGGCTTCTCCATCGGCTGGCTGTACTGGTTCTTCTGGGTCGTCGTCCTGGCCGTCGAGGCCACCGCCGGCGCCGTCATCCTCGAAGGCTGGGTCCCGGCCGTCCCGCAGTGGGCCTGGGCACTGATCGTGATGGCGGTCCTGACCGTCACCAACCTCGGTTCGGTCGCCTCGTACGGCGAGTTCGAGTTCTGGTTCGCGGGCATCAAGGTCGTCGCCATCAGCGGCTTCGTGATCATCGGCATGCTCGCCGTCTTCGGCGTGCTGCCGGGCTCGGACAACCCGGGCGCGGGCTTCGCGCACCTGACCGACGCCGGCGGGTTCATGCCCAACGGCTGGGGCTCCATCCTCACCGGTGTGCTGATGGTCGTCTTCTCCTTCATGGGCAGCGAGATCGTCACGCTGGCCGCCGGTGAGTCCGAGGACCCGCGTCGCGCGGTCACCAAGGCCACCAACTCGGTGATCTGGCGCATCGGCGTCTTCTACTTGGGCTCGATCTTCATCGTCCTCACCCTGCTGCCGTGGAACGACGACTCGATCGTCAAGAAGGGCTCGTACGTCGCCGCCCTGGACTCGATCGGCATCGCGCACGCCGGTCAGATCATGAACGTGATCATCCTGACGGCCGTGCTGTCCTGCCTGAACTCCGGCCTCTACACCGCTTCCCGCATGGCGTTCTCGCTGGGCGAGCGCGGTGACGCCCCGAAGGCCTTCGCCAAGGTCAACAAGAAGGGCGTGCCCACCGCCGCGATCCTGGGCTCCGTGGTCTTCGGCTTCGTCGCCGTCTACTTCAACTACGCCTTCAAGGACACGGTCTTCGACTTCCTCCTGAACTCCTCGGGTGCGATCGCGCTCTTCGTGTGGCTGGTCATCTGCCTGACCCAGCTGCGGATGCGCAAGATCCTGGTGCGCGAGGCGCCGGAGAAGCTGACCGTCAAGATGTGGCTCTTCCCGTACCTGACGTGGGCCACCGCCGCGATGATCACCTTCGTCCTCGCCTACATGGTCTACGACGACGGCAACCGCAAGACGGTGATGCTGTCGCTGCTGGTCGCAGCCGTGGTCGTGGTCATCGGTGTGGTGCGCGACGCGCAGCGCCGCAAGGCCGCCGTCGACGCATAACCGGTACGCGCAACCGGTACGCGTCACCCGTACGCGAACAACACGCAGCCCCGGACCGCCGCTCGCGGTGGTCCGGGGCTGCGGTGTACGGGGCGCTACGCGCGGCCGAGCAGCTTCCACGTGGCGGGCAGCAGCCCCATGGCCAGCGCCGCCTTGAGGGCGTCGCCGATCAGGAACGGGGTCAGGCCCGCCGCGACGGCCGCGCCGAAGGACATGCCGGTGGACAGGGCCAGGTACGGCACGCCCACCGCGTAGATCAGCGCGGAGCCGAGCGCCATCGCGCCCGCCGTACGCAGGACCGAGCGGTCGGCGCCGCGCCGGGCGAGGGCTCCGACGACGGTGGCGGCGAGCAGCATGCCGAGGACGTAGCCGAACGAGGCACCGCCCGCGCCCGAGGTTCCGTTCGCGAACCACGGCACTCCCGCCATGCCGACGAGCGCGTAGAGGGCGAGCGAGAGGAAGCCGCGGCGGGCTCCGAAGGCAGTGCCGACCAGCAGGGCCGCGAAGGTCTGGCCGGTGACCGGGACCGGCGAGCCGGGGACGGGCACGGCGATCTGCGCGGCCAGACCGGTGAGCGCGGCTCCGCCGACGACGAGCGCGATGTCTCGGACGCGGCTCGCGGGCAGCAGGTCGGCGAGGACGGCGCCGGGCCGGAAGGAGACGGAAGCAGTGCTCATCGGGGCTCCGTAGGGGGTACCCGGCGGTGGCCGGGGGGAGTGGGAGTGACGGGACGATCACCGACGCTAGTGCTCGGTCCGCCGCCGCCCCACCGTCGCCGGGGACAAAGCCCTACTCCCCAGTTTCGTGGGGAGTGCACAAAGACCCCGGTTCACACCCGAGGTGTAGTGATCCGCATCACGAGTCAGATCAGACCACACGTCCGTTTTGCGCGGATGGGCGCCGCCCGGCGAGACTGTAGGGTCCCGCCAACCTTCTGCGGAGCCCCACCGCCGCTGCCGAGCACGAGAGTACGAGCACCCCTCATGCGCGACCCCCTGCCCGAAGCCCCGCCCGCCCCGGCCGAGCTGCCCGCGGAACCCCTCAGTCACAGCCTCAAGCAGCGCCACCTGACCATGCTGGGCCTCGGCGGCGTGATCGGCGCCGGGCTGTTCGTCGGCTCCGGTGCCGGTATCGGCATCGCCGGTCCGGCGATCATCTGCTCGTACCTGCTCGCGGGCGTCCTCGCCATGCTGGTGATGCGCGCGCTCGGCGAGATGTCGGCCGCGATGCCGGCCTCCGGTTCGTTCTCCGTGTACGCGGAGAAGGCGCTGGGCCGCTGGGCCGGTTTCTCGGCGGGCTGGCTGTACTGGTTCCTGCTGGTCGTGGTGCTCGCCGTGGAGGCGACCGGCGCGGCGAAGATCGCGAACGGCTGGCTGCCCTCGGTGGACCAGTGGGTCTGGGTGCTGGTCTTCATGGTGGTCTTCACCGTGAGCAACCTGGCCGCCGTGAAGAACTTCGGCGAGTTCGAGTTCTGGTTCGCGGCCCTCAAGGTCGGCGCGATCGTACTGTTCCTGATCCTGGGGACCCTGGCGGTCTTCGGCCGGCTGCCCGCTGCGTCCAATTTCTCTGGCGACCCGGTAGGCATGGCCAACCTGACCGGGCACGGCGGCTTCTTCCCCGAGGGCTTCGGCGGCGTGATCGCGGGCATGCTCGCCGTCGTCTTCGCCTTCGGCGGCCTGGAGGTCGTCACCATCGCGGCCGCCGAGTCGGACGACCCGGCCCGTTCCGTGGCCCGCGCGGTGCGCAGCGCGGTGTGGCGCATCCTCTTCTTCTACGTCGGCTCGATGGTGGTCATCGTGACCCTGCTGCCGTGGGACTCGCTCAAGCCGGGCCAGAGCCCGTACGTCGCCGTCCTGGACTCCATCGGCATCCCGGCGGCCGGCCAGATCATGAACATCGTGGTGTTCGTGGCGCTGCTGTCGGCGCTCAACGCCAACCTGTACGGGTCCTCCCGCATGGTGTTCTCGCTGGCCGAGCGCGGCGAGGCCCCCAAGGCGCTGCTGAAGGTGTCGGGCGGCGGGGTGCCGCGCCGGGCCGTGTTCGCCTCGGTGGCCTTCGGCTTCGTGTCGGTGGTGCTGAACCTGCTGTGGCCGGACACGGTCTTCCTCTACATGCTCAACGCGGTCGGCGCGGTGCTGCTGTTCGTGTGGGCGCTGATCGCGGTGTCGCAGCTGAAGCTGCGCCGGACGCTCGAACGGGACATGCCGGAGCGGCTGACCCTGCGGATGTGGCTGTTCCCGTACCTGACGTGGGCGGCGCTGATCGGGATGGCCGCGGTGCTGGTCCTGATGCTGTTCGACGATGCGGCGCGGCCGCAGCTGCTGTGGTCCTCGGGCGCGGCCGCGGCCGTGCTGGCGGTGGCCTGGATCCGGGAACTGCGCGCCCCGAAGTCCTGACCCGCCCGGCCATCCCGACCCGCCCAGCCGTCCCGACCCGCCCGGACCCCGCGAAGGCTCCCGCGCACACCGCGCGGGGGCCTTTCGCTCTCTTCGCGCGTCAGGTGCGCAGGTACGAGGCCCCGTTGACGTCGAGGACCGCGCCCGAGCTCCAGCGCGCCGCGGGCGAGGCCAGGTGGAGCACGGCGGCGGCGATCTCCCGCGGGGTGCCGACCCGGCCGAAGGGGCTCTGCGCCCGGATCCGCTCGCCCTCCTCCCCGTCGAGGCGGCCGGCGACCCGTTCGGTGGCCACGAAGCCGGGTGCGACGGAGGCCACCGCGATGCCGTGCGGGGCCAGGGAGACGGCGAGCGACTGGCCGAGGGCGTGCAGGGCCGCCTTGGTGGCGCCGTAGGCGGGGTGGTCGGGCTCGCCCCGGAAGGCGCCGCGCGAGCCGATGTTGACGACGCGTCCCTCGCGGCCGCCGTCGATCATGCGGCGGGTCGCGCAGTAGGCCAGGTTGGCCGCGCCGAACAGGTTGACCGCGGCCGTGCGCTGCCAGGCGGCCTGCCAGTCGGCGTAGGAGGTGGTGGGCAGCGGGTGCGCGACCATCACGGCGGCGTTGTTCACGAGCACGTCGATCCCGCCGAGCGCCTCCTCGGCCTCGGCGGCGAGGGCTTCCACGCGCGCCGGGTCGGTGAGGTCGCCGGTGACGAGGACGTGCCCCTCGCCCGGCAGGTCCGCGAGGGTCCGCTCGGCGTCGGGCCCGCGGGCCGTGCAGTGCACCGCGACCCGGTCGCCCTGCTCGGCGAACGCGGTGGCGATCGCCCGTCCGATGCCCCGCGAGGCTCCGGTGACCAGTACCCCCCGGCCCGTCGCCGCCAATTCCCGTATGCCATGGTCCATTCGGCCCTCCGTCGTGCGCTCCGGTCCGGTTCATCAGCGTACGGGGATGATCACGGCCGGTCAGCCGGCTGTCCGGATAACGGACATTCGGCGTCCGATGATCGGACACCGGTGAGACTGGGGCACTCCATCCCGTCCCACCGCACACCGGACAGGCCCCACGCATGAGCCACACCACCGCCGCCCCCCGCGAACAGGACGCGCCGCCCGCCGGCGACGCCGGGTCCCCCCTCGGCAACGGCCTCAAACAGCGCCACCTTTCGATGATCGCCCTCGGCGGAGTCATCGGCGCCGGACTCTTCGTGGGGTCCGGCGCCGGCATCGCCGCCGCCGGCCCCTCGATCGTGCTCGCGTACGCCGCCTCCGGGCTGCTCGTGATGCTCGTGATGCGGATGCTCGGTGAGATGTCCGCCGCGAACCCGGCCTCGGGCTCCTTCTCGGTGCACGCGGAACGGGCCATCGGCCCCTGGGCCGGGTTCACGGCCGGCTGGATGTTCTGGACGCTGCTCTGCGTGGGCGTGGCGATCGAGGCGATCGGTGCGGCGCACATCATGACGGGCTGGTTCCCGGGCACCCCCTCCTGGATGTGGGTGCTGGCGTTCATGGCGCTGTTCTGCGGCTCCAACCTGGCCGCCGTCTCCCACTTCGGCGAGTTCGAGTTCTGGTTCGCCGCCCTCAAGATCGGCGCGATCGCGCTGTTCCTGGGGCTGGGCGTGCTGGCCGTCATGGACCTGCTGCCCGGCACCTCCTCCCCCGGCACCGCCAACCTGCTCCACGACGGCGGCTTCCTGCCGGGCGGGGTGGACGGCCTGCTGGTCGGCCTGCTCGCCTCGGTCGTCGCGTACGGCGGGCTGGAGACGGTGACCATCGCGGCCGCCGAGTCGGAGAACCCGGTCAAGGGCGTGGCCACGGCGGTGAGGACCACCATGTGGCGGATCGCGATCGTCTACGTGGGCTCGATGCTGGTCATCGTCACCGTGCTGCCGTGGAACGACCCGGCGGTGGAGAAGGACGGCCCGTACGCCGCCACGCTGGACCACCTGGGCATCCCGGCCGCCGGCCAGATCATGAACGTGGTCATCCTGATCGCCCTGCTGTCCGCGATGAACGCCAACATCTACGGCTCCTCGCGCATGGCCTACTCCCTGGTCTCCCGCGGCCAGGGCCCGAAGGCGCTGGGCAAGGTCAGCGGCCGGGTGCCGCGCCGCGCGGTGCTGGTCTCCTGCGGCTTCGGCTTCGTCACCGTGCTGCTGTCGTACTGGTACCCGGACACCCTGTTCGCCTGGCTGCTGAACATGGTGGGCGGGGTCATCCTCGTCGTCTGGGGCTTCATCGCCGTCTCGCAGTTCGCGCTGCGCCGGCGGCTGGACCGGGAGGCCCCCGAGAAGCTGGTCGTGAAGATGTGGGGCTTCCCGTACCTGACCTGGGTGGCGCTGGCCGGGGTGGCCGGGGTGCTCGTCCTGATGGCGATGGACGAGGGCACGCGGGTCCAGGTGATCTTCACCGGCGGGCTGACGACCGCTCTCGCAGTCGCCGGCTACGTGAGGCAGCGCCGCAGCTGACCCTTATGCGTGACTCGGAATAGATACTGCTAGCGTGCAGTTGCGCATTAATTGCAATAAGCAGTTGGCACGCCGAGGGGACCGGACACACGCATGGCCATCTACAGCCTTCCTGAGCTTCCTTACGACTACGCGGCGCTGGAGCCGGTGATCAGCCCGCAGATCATCGAGCTCCACCACGACAAGCACCACGCGGCCTACGTCGCGGGCGCCAACTCCACGCTGGAGCAGCTGGAGGAGGCGCGCGACAAGGAGAACTGGGGCGCGCTGAACGGGCTGGAGAAGAACCTCGCGTTCCACCTCTCCGGCCACATCCTGCACAGCATCTACTGGAACAACATGGCCAGCCCGAAGACCGGCGAGGGCGGCGGCATCCCGGACGAGAAGGACGGCCTGGGCGAGCTCCCGGCCGCGATCACCGAGTCCTTCGGCTCGTTCGCCGCCTTCAAGAAGCAGCTGACCTTCGCGTCCTCCGCCACCCAGGGCTCCGGCTGGGGCGTGCTCGCGTACGAGCCCATCAGCGGCCGCCTGATCGTCGAGCAGGTCTACGACCACCAGGGCAACGTGGGCCAGGCCTCCGTACCGGTTCTGGTCTTCGACGCGTGGGAGCACGCCTTCTACCTTCAGTACAAGAACCAGAAGGTGGACTTCATCGAGGCCATGTGGAACGTCGTCAACTGGCAGGACGTGGCCAAGCGCTACGCCGACGCCAAGGCGAACACCCCGCTGCTGATCCCGGCGAACAAGGCCTGATCAGCCCCACCGGCCCGTCCGCCTCGTGATCGTCTTCTCCACCTTCACCGGCGGGCGTGTACAGCGGAAGGCCCCTGCGAGGACGTGACTCGCGGGGGCCTTCTGTGTCGTGGGTCGCGGACTACTCGAAGTTGGGGCCCTGGGTGCGGGTCCGCTTGATCTCGAAGAAGCCGGGGGTGGAGGCGACCAGCAGCGTGCCGTCCCACAGCCGGGCGGCGGCCTCACCGCGCGGGGCCGGGGTGACGACCGGGCCGAAGAAGGCCACGTCCTCGCCGTCGGCGCCGGGCACGGAGATCACCGGGGTGCCGACCTCCTGGCCGACCCGGTCGATGCCGTCGTTGTGCGAGGCGCGCAGCACCTCGTCGTACTCGTCGGAGTCGGCGTACGCGAGCAGCTCCGCCGGCAGGTCGAGCGCCGCCAGCGCCTCGGCGATCACCTCGCGGGTCGCGCCCTTGTCCTGGTTGTGGATGCGGGTGCCGAGCTCGGTGTACAGCTTGCCGGTGATGTCGTCACCGAACTTCTGCTGGGCGGCGACGACCACGCGCACCGGCGCCCAGCCCTTGGGGCCGAGCAGCTCGCGGTAGCGCTCGGGCAGTTCGTCGAGCTTGTTCTCGTTCAGGACGGCGAGGCTCATCACGTGCCAGCGCACCTCGACGTCGCGGACCTTCTCGACCTCCAGCATCCAGCGGGACGTCATCCACGCCCAGGGGCACAGCGGGTCGAACCAGAAGTCGACCGGGGTCTTCTCGCGCACCTGGGTGTCGGACATGTCTCTCCTCTTTCGTCGCTCACCGCGTGGGTCGTGGATCCTCCCTCCCCAACCAGCACGCGTTCGCACGCATTCCCCCCATGGGAGGATTCGATCGAAGGAACGCGACCACGCACGAAGGAGTGCACGTGCCCGGAGAGAATCTGTCCCGTGACGAGGCCCACGAGCGGGCCGAGCTGCTGTCCGTCGACGGGTACGAGGTGGTCCTCGATCTGAGGTCCGCGACGGACGAGGCCGAACCGGCCGAGGGCCCGCGGACCTTCCGTTCGGTGACCACCATCCGCTTCCGGGCCGCGGCCCCCGGCACCGCCACGTTCGCGGACCTGATCGCCCCCTCGGTGAACACCGTGACCCTGAACGGGCGCGAGCTGGACCCGGCCGTCGTCTTCGACGGGGCGCGGATCGCCCTGGACGGGCTGGAGACCGAGAACGTCCTGGTGGTGGACGCGAACTGCGCGTACAGCCGGACCGGCGAGGGCATGCACCGCTTCGTGGACCCGGAGGACGGCGAGGTCTACCTCTACACCCAGTACGAGCCGGCCGACGCCCGGCGGGTGTACGCGAACTTCGAGCAGCCGGATCTGAAGGCGCCGTACCGCTTCGAGGTGAGCGCGCCCGAGGGCTGGCAGGTGTGGAGCAACGGCGCCGAGGAGTCGCGGGAGGGCGGGGTCTGGCGGTTCGCGCGGACCGAGCCGATCTCCACGTACATCACCTGTGTGGTGGCGGGCCCGTACCACTACGTGACGGACACCTACACGCGCGGGGACCTGACGATCCCGCTGGGCGCGATGTGCCGCAAGGGGCTGGCGAAGCACTTCGACGCGGACGACGTCTTCCTGGTCACCAAGCAGGGCTTCGACTTCTTCCACGAGCACTTCGACTACCCGTACCCCTTCGGCAAGTACGACCAGGCGTTCGTGCCCGAGTACAACCTGGGCGCGATGGAGAACCCGGGGATGGTGACCTTCCGGGAGGAGTACATCTTCCGCGGGAAGGTCACGCAGGCCTCGTACGAGCGGCGCGCGAACGTCATCCTGCACGAGATGGCGCACATGTGGTTCGGCGACCTGGTCACCATGAAGTGGTGGGACGACCTGTGGCTGAAGGAGTCCTTCGCGGACTTCATGGGGTCGTTCTCGCTGGTGGAGGCGACCCGCTTCGACCAGGCGTGGGTCACCTTCGCCAACAACCGCAAGGCGTGGGCCTACCGGGCCGACCAGCTGCCGTCCACGCACCCGATCACGGCCGACATCCGTGACCTGGAGGACGCGAAGCTGAACTTCGACGGCATCACCTACGCCAAGGGCGCGGCGGTGCTGAAGCAACTCGTCGCGTATGTGGGGCGGGAGGCGTTCCTGGAGGGCGCGCGGCGCTACTTCAAGGCCAACGCGTACGGGAACACCACGCTGGACGACCTGCTGTCGGTGCTCGCCGAGGTGTCCGGGCGGGACATGGCCGAATGGTCGCGCTCGTGGCTGCAGACGGCGGGCGTGAACGCGCTGACGCCGGTGGTGACGTACGACGCGGGCGGGCGGATCACCGAGCTGGCGGTGGTGCAGGAGGGCGAGGAGCTACGTCCGCACCGGGTGGCCGTGGGCCTGTACCGGCTGTCGCCGGACGGCTCGCTGGACCGGTACGCGCGGGCCGAGGCGGACGTGGCCGGGCCCTGGACCGTGATCGCGGAGCTGGCGGGACGGGAGCGGCCCGACCTGGTGCTGGTCAACGACGACGACCTGACGTACTGCAAGATCCGCTTCGACGAGAGCTCGCTGGCGACGCTGCGGGCACACCTGGGCGACGTGTCGGACCCGCTGGCGCGGGCGCTGTGCTGGTCGGCCCTGTGGAACCTGACGCGGGACGCGATGATGCCGGCCCGGGACTTCGTCTCGCTGGTACTGGCGCACGCGGGCCGGGAGACGGACGTCGGCGTGCTCCAGATGCTGCACGCGCAGGCGCTGAGCGCAGTGACGCACTACGCGGCGCCGGAGTGGCGCGAGGAGGGTGGCCGGGAGCTGGCGGCGGGCGCGCTGCACGAACTGCGGCTGGCGGAACCGGGCTCGGAACACCAGCTGACGTGGGCCCGGTTCTTCGCGGCCGGCGCGGTGACCGAGGGCGACTTCCAGCTGCTGCTGGGGCTGCTGGAGGGTTCGGCGCGGATCGACGGGCTGGAGGTGGACCAGGAGCTGCGCTGGGACTTCCTGCTGCCGCTTGCGGCGCACGGCGCGGTGGACGAATCGGTCCTACGGGCCGAACTCGGGCGCGATGACACGGCGTCGGGCAAGCGGCACCAGGTGCGGTGCCTGGCGGCGCGGCCGTCGGCGGCCGTGAAGGACCAGGCGTGGGCGGCGGTCGTGGAGTCGGACGCGCTGTCGAACGCGCTGGTGGAGGCCACGATCGCGGGGATGCAGCAGCCGTCGCAGCGGGCGCTGCTGGCCGGGTACACGGAGCGCTACTTCGCGGTGATCGAGCGGGTGTGGGCCGAGCGGTCGATCCAGATCGGCATCGATGTGGTGAAGGGGCTGTACCCGGCGCTCCAGGACGACGCGGCGACGCTGGCCGCTACGGACGCGTGGCTCGCCGGCCATCCGGATGCGGCTCCCGCGTTGCGCCGTCTGGTGCTGGAGTCCCGCGACGACCTGGCCCGCGCCCTGCGCGGCCAAGCCCGCGACGCGGCCGCCGCCTGACCCTGCCATTTCAGCCTCGCCGGCGCTTGAGGCGTGGGGGTCCCCCCGGACGGAGTCTGGGGGAGGGTCTGGGGCGGAGCCCCAGGGAGTCCCGGCTCCGCCGGGCACCGGGCTCCGCCCGGACCCGCGCCTCAAACGCCGGCGGGGCTGGATTTGGCTGATGCCGCCGCCTGGCAAATTCAGCCTCGCCGGCGTTTGAGGCAGGGCACCCCATCGGCAGTCGAACGCCCGTACTTTAGCCCTGGCTTGTCCTGATTTGCCGACGGGCGTGTAACAGGGGTTAGCGGGCCCGCGGACCGAGGGAATCACCGCGTCATGAACCACAACGCACCCCTCCCCCTCGCCCACCTCACCGGCACCCGCCCCCGCGTCCTCACGGTGGCCCAGCTCCGCGAGCACGGCGTCACCGCCTCCGACGCCGCCGGCCGGCCCTGGCAGCAGATCCTGCCCGGGGTCTTCCTGCTCCACTCCGGCCCCGCGACCAGCGAGGAGCGGCTGCACGCCGCGCTGCTGTACGCCGACCGCCGCGGCGGCAGCGGCGCCGGCAGCGGCTCCGACGAGGCCATGATCACCGGGCTGGCGGCCCTCGCGCTGTACCGGTTCCACTCCGCCCCCGCGCTCCTCGCGCTCCCGACCATCGACGTGCTCGTCCCGAACACCCGCCGCCTGCGCTCCACCGGGGACGTCCGGGTCGTACGGGCCCACACCCCGCCCCGGCCCGTCCAGGTGACCGGCCTCCCCGTGGCACCGGTGGCCCGCGCGGTCGCCGACGCCGTGGCCCAGCTCTCCGACGCCGGCACCGTACGCCGCCTCCTCAGCGAAGCCGTCCGCGGCGGACACTGCGAACCAGCCGCCGTGGTGCGCGAGTTGACGGTGGCCCGGCTGCTCAATCGCCCGCATGTCGTCGACGCCGTCGAGTCCCTCCTCGCGGAGGGCCGGGCCATCGCCGAGGACCGGCTCTACCAGCTCGTCCGCGGCTTCGACCTGCCCGAGCCGGTCTGGAACGTGGACCTTCGCCTGCCCGGCGGCCCGCACCTCGGCGGGGTGGACGCGTACTGGCCCGAGCACGCGGTCGCCGTCGAGATCGACACCCGGGCCCCCCGCCAGGGCGAGGACGAGCAGTGGTCCGAGTGCGTCCGCAAGCGGGAGACCCTGGAGCGGCTCGGGGTGACCGTCATCCACATCACCCCGCGCAAGCTGCGCGACTGGCCCGAGCAGCAGGCCTCGGTGATCCGTACCGCCCTGACGGCCTCCGGCGACCGCGAGCCGGCCGCCTACCTGGTCGTACTGCCCCGGTGAGGCGGCGGCCCCGGCAGCGGAGGGTTCGCCGGCGAGTACTCCGGGGTGCTCCACAGCAGCCGCCCCGGGTGCAGGCTCTCCACCACCGAGTCGACGAAGAAGCGGACGCTCCGGCTCCCGTCCCGCCCGAACTCCGTCCGGGCCCGCCCGCTCAGCTGGAGCACCGCGCCGGTCTCCCAGTGCGGGAAGAGCAGCCCGGCCCGCTCGTCGGCGGCCAGGTTCCCCAGGGTCAGGAACATCGCGTTGCCCGCGTAGTCCGGCCAGGTCAGCTCGCCCGGCGTCCGCACCTCCACGAAGCCCGGCAGCCCGCCCCGGTGACTGGCCTCGACAGCGCCCTCCGCAACGCCCTCCGCGGTCGTGGCGACGAAGAAGGTGTCGGCGGCGCGGACGGCCCGCTCCTGGTCGGGGGTGAGCGCGTCCCCGCGCCGCACGACACCGGCTCCTTCGGCGACGAGCTCCAGCGGCTCCCGCTTCTGCAGGTACTTCGGGCAGTTCGCGAAGACCTGCTCCGCCGCGACGGCGAACCCGCCCGGCGTCACCTCCACCGTTCCGTTCAGCCGCATCCGGCGCCGGGTGCGCGGGTCGAGGGAGATGGTCCCGACCCGGGTGCCGTCCGTGGCCAGCGCCCCCGCGAGCGGGTCGCCGTCCGGTAGCCCGCCCGCGACCGCGATCCGCTCCGGCCCGGTGGCCCGTACGAAACCGGGGGCACCGGTGAGCAGCGAGGCCCAGAGCCGCCCCGTACCGTCGGCCGCGCCGACGACCAGGTGGGGCTGCTGGGCGAGGAAGGCCGCCGCGACGGGCCGGATGTTCGTACCGATCGAGCGGCCGACGTGCTCGGCGAGCTCGCGCACGCCGACCCGGTCCTGCACGGCCTGTGCGCCCCAGTGGTAGGCCATTAGAAGAACCCGCAGGTGGGAGCGCCCGTGGTGGGGGCGGAGGCGTCTTCGGCCCCGGTGGGTACGGAGATCTCCAGGCGGGTGCCGTCGGGGTCGTGGAAGAAGATGCCGCCGGAGGCGGCGCCCTCGCCGTGGGAGACGACGCCCTCGTAGGCGAACGCGACGCCCAGGTCGCGCAGCCGTGTCTCGTACGCGCGGACCTCCTCCATCGAGCCGGCGGACAGCGCCAGGTGGTGGAGTCCGGCCGAGGCCGGCGCGTACGCGCCGTCGGCCTGCTGCCACAGCGTGAGGACGAGCTCGCCGTCCTGCCCGAGGAAGGCGAAGCGGCGGCCGTCCTCCTTGCCCTCGCCCAGGAGGCCGAAGCCGAGGGCGTCCCGGTAGAAGGCGAGCGACCGGGTGAGGTCGGTGACGTTGAGTCCCACGTGCCCGGTGCGCAGCTTGCTGATGGCAGCCGACATGGCTGACCCCTTTCGACGTGCCCGCCGGCTGTCACCCGGCGAGGCGTTCTAACCTTCTAAATCAAAGTTAGCGGTTAGTGCGCCGGGCGTCAACCAGTCACATACCCTTGACGGGTTAGACGGATCAGACGCACCGCGAGAGGCACGGACATGACGGCACGAACGGCGGATCCGCGCCCGCTGACCGGGGAGCCGGTCTCCCTCGACCTGCTGAACACCCGCTGGGTCATGGACGGCGAGCCCCGGGACCTGTTCGCCGGAGCGGCCGGGCTGACCCGGGTCGAAGGGCTCGCCGTCTGGCTGGAGAGCACGGGGCTGGCCGGCCGGTTCCGCGCCGACCCCGCGACCCTCGTCCACCTGCTGACCGCCCGCGAGGCGCTGGCCCGCGCGGTCGCCGACCCGGGCGATGCCGGCGCGCGCGAACTGGTCGACGCCGTCCTCGAACACGGGCGGATCCGGCCCACCCTGACCGCCGACGGCCCGGGCGAGCGCGCCGAGTTCGCCGATCCCACCTGGGGGCCGGCCTGGATCGCGGCTCGCGACTACCTCGGCCTGCTGGAGTCCGCGCCCGACCGGATCCGCAAGTGCGCCTCGGACACCTGCGTCCTGCACTTCCACGACACCTCGCGCAACGGCACCCGGCGCTGGTGCTCGATGTCCGCCTGCGGAAACCGGGCGAAGGCCTCGCGCCACTACGCGCGCACGCGCGAGCGCTGAAGCACCCGAAGTTGTCACACCCGACCCCCGGCGGAACCCCGCCGGGGGTCTGACGTGTGGCCACCAAGTCGATAAACCGACTACGCAGACCCTGCGTTCCGTACCGTCCTGCCCCGATATGGGGCCACTGGCGTATTCCCCGCATTGGCGAATGTCCGCCATGGCAGGTCTCGGTCAATGACAACCCTCCCCAAAGAGCTGTCACTTGCGCAAAGCTGACCGGTCATCCGGCACCGAAATCCGGACCGTATCTTTCACTTAGCCAGGGATGCTGATGACCCTCGAATCCCCCAGCTCCATACCCGGGGCCAGACGTGTGGCCCGTGTCGCGGCAGCCGCGGGCCTCGTGGCCGCGCTGTGCACGGCCGGAGCCATGCCGGCCTTCGCCGCCGGCGCCGACGACCGATGGGGCGCCCCGCCGGTCAAGTCCGCCGATGAGAAGCTCGGTTCCGCCGATGCCGAGCTGCTGCAGGAGGCCAAGGCCAAGGGTGACAAGACCGTCACCGTCATGGTCGCGACCGCCCCGGGGCAGACCAAGCAGGTCGCGGAGCAGCTCGACGCCGTCCAGGGCGGCTCGGTGGGCCAGACGTACGACAAGCTCGGTTACGTACGCGCCACCCTGCCGACCGACAAGGCCGAGTCCGCGCTGAAGGCGGCCGCCAAGCTGTCCTCCGTGCACGGCATCGACCTGCGCCACGAGATCCAGCTGCCGGACCCGCGCCCGGACGCGAACCGCGAGGGCACGGTCAAGAGGACCGCTTCCGAGAGCTACGCGGCTCCGGACAAGAACACCCCGGCGAAGAACCCGTACAACCCGTCCTTCGAGACCGGCGCGGTGGACTTCGTCCAGCAGAACCCGCAGGCCGACGGCCGCGGCGTGACCATCGGCATCATGGACTCGGGCGTCGACCTCGGCCACCCGGCCCTGCAGAAGACCACGACCGGCGAGCGCAAGATCGTCGACTGGGTCACGGCGACCGACCCGATCACGGACGGCGACGCCACCTGGCGCGCCCAGATCACCCCGGTCACGGCCGCCGGCGGCACCTTCACGGCGGGCGGCCAGAGCTGGAAGGCCCCCGAGGGCAGCTTCCAGTGGAGCCGCTTCAGCGAGTCGATCACCGCCAACGGTGACATGAAGGGCGACGTCAACCGCGACGGTGACACCACCGACCGGTTCGGCATGCTCTACGACGCCGCCGCCGGCACCGTCCGCGTCGACACCGACCAGGACGGCGACTTCACGGACAACGAGCCGATGAAGCCGTACAAGGACGGCTACCAGATCGGCTACTTCGGCACGGACAACCCGGCGACCGACGTCGCCGAGCGCATCCCGTTCGTGATCGAGATCCGCAAGGACGTCCCGATGGACCCGCTCGGCGGGGACTGGGTCGGCAAGAAGGCCGACTTCGTCAACGTCGGCATCATCGAGTCCGAGCACGGTACGCACGTCGCCGGCATCACCGCCGCCAACAGCCTCTTCGGCGGCAAGATGAACGGTGAGGCGCCCGGCGCGAAGCTCGTCTCCTCCCGCGCCTGCTCCTGGTCCGGCGGCTGCACCAACATCGCGCTGACCGAGGGCATGATCGACCTCGTCGTCAACCGCGGCGTGGACATCGTCAACATGTCCATCGGCGGCCTGCCGGCGCTGAACGACGGCAACAACGCCCGCTCCGAGCTCTACAAGAACCTCATCGACACCTACGGTGTCCAGCTCGTCATCTCGGCGGGCAACGAGGGCCCCGGCATCAACACCATCGGCGACCCCGGCCTCGCCGACAAGGTCATCTCGGTGGGCGCCGCGGTCTCCAAGGAGACCTGGGCCGCCAACTACGGCTCCGGCGTGGCCAAGAAGTACAACATGTTCCCCTTCTCCTCGCGCGGTCCGCGTGAGGACGGTGGCTTCACGCCCACCATCACCGCCCCCGGCGCGTCCATCAACACCATCCAGACCTGGCTGCCCGGCGCGCCCGTGAAGGAGGCCGGCTACACCCTGCCGGCCGGTTACGGCATGCTCCAGGGCACCTCGATGTCCTCCCCGCAGGCGGCGGGCGCCAGCGCCCTGCTGCTCTCGGCCGCGAAGCAGCACAACATCGCGCTGAAGCCGGCCAACCTGCGCGTGGCGCTCACCAGCACCGCGAAGAAGATCGCCGACGTCCCGGCGCACGCCCAGGGCGCGGGCCTGATCAACATCGTCGACGCGTGGGAGTCCATCCAGCGCGACGCGAAGGCCAACGAGTTCACCGTCAAGGCGCCGGTCGACACCGCGATCGACCAGTTCCTGAAGACCCCGGGCTTCGGCACCGGCGTCTACGACCGCGAGGGCGGCCTCAAGGTCGGCCAGAAGAAGGTCTACGACGTCGTCGTCACCCGCACCACCGGCGTCAAGTACGGCACCCGGCACAACCTGAGCTGGCGCAACAACGACGGCACGTTCAAGATCCTCGGCGGCTACGACTACGTCACGCTGCCGCTGAACAAGCCCGTCACCATCAAGGTCGAGGCCAACGCCAAGTCGGGCGGCGTCCACAGCGGCATCCTGCAGCTGGACGACGAGACCACCGAGGGCATCGACAAGCAGATCCTGACCACGGTCGTCGCCGCCACCCCGCTGGCGAAGCCGTCGTTCACGCTGTCGGACACCTCCACGGTGCAGCGCAACAGCCACAAGTCGTACTTCGTCACCGTCCCGCAGGGCGCCAAGACCCTTGAGGTCGCCCTCGGCGGCCTGGCGGCCGGCAGCCAGACGCGCTTCATCTCGATCCACCCGTACGGTGTGGGCGTCGAGGACAGCGCGACGACCCAGTGCTACCCGAACTACGACAACCCGGCGAACAAGTGCCGCCCCGACCTGCGGTCGTACGCCGACCCGGCCCCGGGCGTCTGGGAGATCGAGGTCGAGTCGCGCCGTACGTCGCCGCTGCTCGACAACCCGTTCAAGCTGGACGTCAGCGTCCTGGGCGCGGCCTTCGACCCGGCGGTCAAGGTGCTGCCCGAGGTGAAGCAGGGCACCCCGGCCCCGGTCCAGTGGACCATCAAGAACGAGGCCGCGGCCATCTCCGGCGGCAAGCTCCAGGGCGGCGCGCTCGGTTCCGCGAAGGTCGCCAAGCCGACCATCGCCAACGGTGAGACGCAGACCAGCACCGTCACCATCGGCGAGGGCGTCTCCCGCCTCGACGTGGCCATCGGCGGTGTCTCCGACACCGGTGCCGACCTCGACCTCACCGTCCTGAAGGACGGCGTGCCGGTCGGCTCCTCCGCCGACGGCGACTCCGAGGAGGCCGTCAGCCTGGTCAACCCGGCCGCCGGCACCTACACCATCGAGGTGGTGGGCTACGCGGTTCCGGCCGGTACCACCACGTACAACTACCGCGACGTGTACTTCTCGGCTGCCCTGGGCTCCGTCCAGGTCGACGAGGCCGCCGCGGTGAACCTCGCCAACGGCGCCACCGCGTCCGTCTCGGCGAACGTCCTGGCCACCGCCCCGGCCCCCGAGGGCCGGCAGTTCTTCGGCGAGGTCAAGCTGCTCAACGGCCGCGGCACCGCCGCGGGCACCGGCAGTGTCCAGATCGAGAAGGTCCTGCCGTAGTACGAAACCCGTAGTACGAAACCGGAGGGCCGGTGCTCCAAGGAGCACCGGCCCTTCGGCCTTTCCCGGCGCTGACCTGGCAAAACGGTGGTTCGTGTCCGTTCCTCGGACAATGGATTGGACAAGGCTCGTGGGGTCGAACGCATGATGGCTTCACGCGCGCCCGCGTCGTACGTACCAAAAGGAGTCACCGTGAGGGTCGGAATCGTCGGAGCCACCGGACAGGTCGGCGGAGTCATGCGCGGCATCCTCGCCGAGCGGAAGTTCCCGGTGGACGAGCTGCGGCTGTTCGCCTCGGCCCGTTCGGCCGGCTCGACGCTGGAGTGGGAGGGCCGCGAGATCACCATCGAGGACGCCTCCACGGCCGACTACTCCGGCCTGGACATCGTGCTGTTCTCGGCGGGCGGCGCCACCTCCAGGGCCCTCGCGGAGAAGGTCGCCTCGCAGGGCGCGGTCGTGATCGACAACTCCTCGGCCTGGCGCGGCGACCCCGAGGTCCCGCTGGTCGTCTCCGAGGTCAACCCGCACGCGATCAAGAACCGCCCCAAGGGCATCATCGCGAACCCGAACTGCACGACGATGGCCGCGATGCCGGTGCTGCGCCCGCTGCACGACGAGGCCGGCATGACCGCGCTGATCGCCACCACCTACCAGGCCGTGTCCGGCTCCGGCCTGGCGGGCGTCGCCGAACTCAAGACGCAGGCGTGCGCTGTGGCCGAGGCCGCCGACCAGCTCACCTTCGACGGCGAGGCCGTCGCCTTCCCCGAGCCCGGCGTCTACCGTCGCCCCATCGCCTTCAACGTGGTCCCCCTGGCGGGCAACCTCGTCGACGACGGGTCGCACGAGACCGACGAGGAGCAGAAGCTCCGCAACGAGTCCCGCAAGATCCTGGAGATCCCGGAGCTCAAGGTCTCCGGCACCTGCGTGCGCGTGCCGGTCTTCGCCGGGCACTCCCTCCAGATCAACGCCCGCTTCGACCGCCCGATCAGCGTCGAGCGCGCGTACGAGCTGCTGAAGGACGCCCCGGGCGTGGAGCTGTCGGAGATCCCGACCCCGCTCCAGGCCGCCGGCAAGGACGCCTCGTACGTGGGCCGCATCCGCGCCGACGAGACGGTGGAGAACGGCCTCGCGCTGTTCCTCTCGAACGACAACCTCCGCAAGGGCGCGGCCCTGAACGCGATCCAGATCGCGGAGCTCGTCGCCGAGGAGCTCCGCCAGGCCTGACCCGGCCGCGCAACGAAGGGGAGGCAGCCAGGGGGCTGCCTCCCCTCCTCCGTGTCACGGCCCGCCGACCGAAGCGCCGCCTTCTCGATGGGCCTCGCCCAGTACCTGGTGGTCACGCCCACCAGCGTCGCCGCGTTCGGCGGCCAAGTCCGGCGACCTTCCGACGTCGCGTTCACGCAGCAGGCCGATGGCGATCCGGAGAACAGCGGAGCGCGACGGGATGCCTTCCCGCTCCGCGTACCGGTCCAGGAACTCGATGTCCTCAACGGGCAGGCTCAGACCGATCCTCATGGCTCATGGTAAGGCGCCGGTAGCTCACGGTATCCCCCAGCATGGTCCGGGTCCGCCATGGAAGGATGGGCCGGAACGTCACCATCAAAGGAGATGACCGCGTGCCTGGCACGAATCTCACCCGTGAAGAGGCTCAGCAGCGGGCGAAGCTGCTCACCGTCGACTCGTACGAGGTCGAACTCGATCTCAGCGCGGCGCAGGAGGGCGGCACCTTCCCGTCCGTGACCACCGTGCGCTTCCAGTCGGCCGAGGCGGGTGCCGCGACCTTCATCGACCTGGTCGCGCAGGCCGTGCACGAGGTCGTCCTGAACGGCGAGGCCCTCGACGCGGCCGCCGTCTTCCAGGACTCCCGGATCTCGCTCGGCCACCTCGCGGCCGGCGCCAACGAGCTCCGCGTCGTCGCGGACTGCGCGTACACCAACACCGGCGAGGGCCTGCACCGCTTCGTCGACCCGGTCGACCAGCAGGCGTACCTGTACACCCAGTTCGAGGTGCCGGACGCGCGGCGGGTCTTCGCCAGCTTCGAGCAGCCCGACCTGAAGGCGACGTTCCAGTTCACCGTGACGGCCCCCGAGGGCTGGAAGGTGATCTCGAACTCCCCGACCCCGCGCGCCGAGGACGTCAAGGACAACGTCTGGCGCTTCGAGCCGACCCCGCGCATCTCCACGTACATCACCGCGCTGATCGTCGGCCCGTACCACGAGGTGCACAGCTCGTACGAGGGCCCGGACGGGCAGTCCGTGCCGCTCGGCATCTACTGCCGGCCCTCGCTCGCCGAGTTCCTCGACGCGGACGCGATCTTCGACGTGACCCGGCAGGGCTTCGACTGGTTCCAGGAGAAGTTCGCGTACGCGTACCCGTTCGCGAAGTACGACCAGCTCTTCGTGCCGGAGTTCAACGCGGGCGCGATGGAGAACGCGGGCGCGGTCACCTTCCGGGACCAGTACGTCTTCCGCTCGAAGGTGACGGACGCCGCGTACGAGACGCGCGCCGAGACGATCCTGCACGAGCTCGCGCACATGTGGTTCGGCGACCTGGTCACCATGGAGTGGTGGAACGACCTGTGGCTGAACGAGTCGTTCGCGACCTACACCTCGATCGCCTGCCAGGCCTACGCCGAGGGCTCGAAGTGGCCGCACGCCTGGACCACGTTCGCCAACTCCATGAAGACCTGGGCGTACCGGCAGGACCAGCTGCCGTCCACGCACCCGATCATGGCGGACATCCGTGACCTCGAAGACGTCATGGTCAACTTCGACGGGATCACGTACGCCAAGGGCGCCTCGGTGCTCAAGCAGCTCGTCGCCTATGTCGGCATGGAAGCGTTCTTCAAGGGCGTGCAGGCGTACTTCAAGGCGCACGCGTACGGGAACACGCGCCTGTCCGACCTGCTGGGCGCCCTGGAGGAGACCTCGGGCCGCGACCTGGGCATCTGGTCGAAGGCGTGGCTGGAGACCGCCGGCATCAACGTCCTGCGCCCGCGCATCGAGACCGACGAGAACGGGGTCATCACCTCCTTCGCGGTCCGCCAGGAGGCCCCGGCGCTCCCGGCCGGCGCCAAGGGCGAGGCCGTCCTGCGCCCGCACCGCATCGCGGTGGGCTTCTACTCGCTGGACGCGGCGAGCGGGAAGCTGCTGCGCGAGCGGCGGGTGGAGCTGGACGTCGAAGCGGCCGAGCTGACGGACGTGCCCGAGCTGGCCGGCCTGCGCCGCCCGGACGTGGTGCTGCTGAACGACGACGACCTGTCGTACGCGAAGGTCCGCCTCGACGAGGAGTCCCTGGCGTTCGTCACCGGGCACCTGGGCGACTTCGCGGAATCCCTGCCGCGGGCGCTGTGCTGGGCCTCGGCCTGGGACATGACGCGCGACGGTGAGCTCGCGACCCGCGACTACCTCGCGCTGGTGCTGTCCGGCATCGGCAAGGAGTCCGACATCGGCGTGGTGCAGTCGCTGCACCGGCAGGTGAAGCTGGCCGTCGACCTGTACGCGGACCCGGCGTGGCGCGAGCAGGGGCTGGCGACCTGGACCGAGGCCACGCTGGAGCACCTGCGTGCGGCGGAGCCGGGCAGCGACCACCAGCTGGCGTGGGCCCGCGCCTTCGCGGCCACGGCCCGTACGGAGGGGCAGCTGACGTACCTGTCGGCGCTGCTGGACGGCTCGGCGGAGGTCGAGGGCCTGGTCGTGGACACCGAGCTGCGGTGGGCGTTCCTGGAGCGCCTGGCGGCGACCGGGGTCGCGGACGAGCCGGTCGTCGCGGCCGAGCTGGAGCGGGACAAGACGGCGGCGGGCGAGCGCCACGCGGCCACCGCCCGGGCGGCGTTCCCGACGGCGCAGGCGAAGGCCGCGGCGTGGGCCTCGGTGGTGGAGGCCGGCGATCTGCCCAACGCGGTTCAGGAGGCGGTCATCGGCGGCTTCGTCCAGACCGACCAGCGTGAGCTGCTGGCCCCCTACACCGCGAAGTACTTCGCGGTGGTCAAGGAGATCTGGGAGACCCGGAGCCACGAGATCGCCCAGCAGATCGCGGTGGGCCTGTACCCGTCCCTGCAGATCTCGCGGGAGACCCTGGAGACGACGGACGCCTGGCTGGCCTCGGCCGAGCCGAACGCGGCGCTGCGCCGGCTCGTCTCGGAGTGCCGGGCGGGCGTCGAACGCGCGCTGAAGGCCCAAGCCGCCGATTCCGCTGCCGCTCGGGTCTGACCGGCTCCGCCGGCTCACTGGGGGCTCCGCCCCAGACCCCGCGCCTCAAACGCCGGCGAGGCTGAAATCAGCCCGTCCGGCGTTTGAGGACCGGGTCCGGGCAGAGCCCGAAATCCAGCCCCGCCGGCGCTTGAGGCGCGGGGGCAGGGGCGGAGCCCCACATCCAGCCCCGCCGGCGTTTGAGGCGCGGGGCTGGGGCGGAGCCCCGGCGGCGGCGCCGCGCATGGTTACGGCTGCCCCCGGTCGGCGGCCACGGTCCGCAGGGCCGTCAAGGCGTGGGACACCGCCGGGGCGGACTCCGCGCCCCGGCGGACGGCGGCGACGACGTGCCGCGTCGGCCGGTCGTGGGCGAGGACCCGGACCGCGACCCCCGCGGCACGGCTCGACACCATCCGGGGCACCAGGGCCACGCCCATCCCGGCCTCGACCATGGCCAGGATCGCGGTCCACCCGGACGCCGCGTGCGCCTGTTCCGGCACAAAGCCCGCCGCCTCGCACGCGGTCCGGGCGATCTCCTGCCAGGGGCCGCTGCCCCCGTAGATCCACGCGTCGCCGGACAGGTCCGCCAGCCGCAGGGCCGGCGCGGCCACCAGCGGGTGATCCGGCGGCAGGGCCACGTCGAGCGGGTCCTCCAGCAGGGTCATCCGGGTGAACCGCGGATCCCGGGCGGTCGGGGCGTGGGCCGCCAGCGACAGCGCCAGATCGACCGCCCCGCCGGAGAGCAGCTCGTACGACTCCGCGGCCTCGGTCTCCCGTACCCGGACCCGCACCCCGGGGTGGGTCCGCCGCAGCGCCGCCACCGCCGGGACGACCAGCACGGGAACGGCGGTGGAGAAGGCCCCGATCCGGACCTCCCCCGCGTCCCCGGCGAGGTACCCGGCCAGTTCCGCGTCCGCCCGCTCCAGCTGCGCGAACACCGCCTCCGCGTGGCGGAGTACGAGATGGGCGGCATCGGTGAGCCGGACCCGGCGGCCCTGCGCCTCCAGCAGCGGGACCCCCAACTGCCGGGCCAGGTTGGTCAGCTGCTGCGAAACGGCCGAGGGCGTCATGTGCAGCGCCTCGGCCGTCGCGGTCACGGTCCCCCGTTCGGCCAGGGTCCGCAGGATCCGCAGCTTCTTGATGTCCCACTCGGTCATGGGGCGAACCTACCGGCGGGCGCCCAACGCCACGCCGCCGAGGATGAGCGCCATGCAGAGCAGCTCGGCCGGGCCGGTGCGCTCGCCCAGCAGCAGGAGTCCGAGCCCGGCGACGCAGACCGGCTGGAGGTAGTAGACGACTCCGGCGCGGGCCGCGCCGATGACCGAGACGGCCTTGTTCCAGGCGAAGAAGGCGACGGCGGAGGACATGACCCCGACGTAGAGCAGCATGCCGCCGGTGCCGGGGGTGAGGGCGAAGCCGCCCTGGACGGTGACCGACACGGCGTAGGCGGGGGCCAGCATCAGGGCCCCCAGCACGAAGGTGGTGATCAGGAAGGCCAGTCCGCCGAGTTCGGCGGGCTTGCGCTTGAGCAGTGCGCTGTACGTGGCGAACGACAGGGCCGCGCCGAACATCCAGAGGTCTCCGGCGGCGAAGTCGAAGCCGAGCGAACCGTCCCCGACGAGCAGCAGCACGCCGAAGGCGGCGAGCAGCATCCCGAAGGTGCGCCGGACGCCGAGCCGTTCGCCGCCGATGCGGGCGTACAGGGCCATGATGACCGGGGAGGCGGCCATGATCATGCCCATGTTGGAGGCGGAGGTGGTCAGTCCGGCCTGGTGCACCAGCGTGTTGTAGAGGGTGACGCCGAACAGGGTGGCGAGGGCGATGTAGCGGAGGTGCTCGCGGATCAGGGCCCGCTGCCGCCAGGCCTGTCGGGCGGCGAAGGGGGCGATGGCGGCGGTGGCGATGACCCAGCGCCAGAACACGGCCTGGACGGGCGGAACGGTCTCGGCCATCCCCCGGGTGGCGACGAAGCTGCCGGACCAGACGACCGTCGCGACCAGGGCGAGGAGTACGCCGAGCCCGGCGGCTGCCTTCTTCCCGGCCTGCTGAGTGTGCGGAACGACGGTACGGGCGCGGTCCGTGACGGCCACTGGGTGTCTCCCCCTCGGGTCTGGTGTGTTGGTTGCGCGTCTACCGTCGCACCGGCTCACTCGTCAGGTCCATCGAAATGTTCCGATGATTCCAGTTAGCAAAACTGAACATTCCTGAGGCCTTCGACGGCCGGGTGGCGAACAGCTGGCCCGCGGCGGTGGCCCCGAAGGCGATCGCCATCCCCGCCAGCTGTACGGGTGAGAGGGCCTGGCCGAGCAGCGCCCAGCCGATGATCGCGGCGGTCAGCGGGGACAGCGGGCCGAGCAGGGTGACCGACGTGGCGGTGAGCCGCCCGATGCCGCGGAACCAGAGCCAGTACGCGATCCCGGTGTTGATCAGCATCATGTAGCCGTAGCCGAGGAAGGCCTTGCCGTCGAGGGCGGGCGGCGCCCCCTCGACGAGCGCGGCGACCGGGATGATGATCAGCCCGCCCGCGGTGAGCTGCCACCCTGTCATCGCCAGCGGACCGACGCCGTCCGGGCGGCCCCAGCGCTTGGTCATCACGGTGCCCGCGGCCATCGAGGCGGAGGAGACCACCCCGGCGGCGAGCCCGACCAGGTCGAGCCGCGCGTCGGCGGTGAGGACCACCATGCTGACGCCGAACGCCCCGGTGACGGCGGCGAGTACGGTCTTCAGGCTCGCCCGTTCTCCCAGGACGAGGGCGGCCAGCCCCACGACGAACAGCGGGCCGGCGCTGCCCAGTACGGCCGCGACACCGCCCGGCAGCCGGTACGCGGAGAGGAACAGCAGCGGGAAGAAGGCCCCGATGTTCAGCCCGCCCAGGACGGCGGACTTCCACCACCAGGCGCCCTTGGGCAGCGTGCGGGACAGGGCGATCAGCAGCAGCCCGGCGGGCAGGGCGCGCATCACCCCGGTGAACAGCGGCCGGTCGGGCGGCAACAGCTCGCTCGCGACGGCATAGGTCGAACCCCAGGAGACGGGGGCGAGCGCGGTCAGGGCGACGGTGGCGGAGCGGTTCACGGTACTCCTCGGGCAGGTGAGGGCGAGACCGGGACGGGAGGACGGAACCGCTTCCCCCGAAGTAGGTCACTTGAAAGTAGCTTAGCGCTAAGTCACTTTTCGTCAAGCAACTTTCTTGCGAACGACCCATCGGGGCCGGATACTTCGGGTATGACCGAGGCCAACAAGGACGCAGTCGACGCGATCACCGCGCAGTGGTACGCCGTACGACCGGACCTGAACACCGCCCCCATGGCCCTCTTCGGCCGGATCTTCCGGATCGAGAAGGCCATGACCGACGCGATGGAGCGCACCTACGGGCGGTACGGAATCTCCCGCGGCGAGTTCGACGTCGTCGCCACCCTGCGCCGCTCCGGCGCGCCCTACACCCTCTCGCCGCGCCAGCTGTCGGCCACGCTCATGCTCACCACGGGTGGTATGACGGGGCGCCTGGACAAGCTGGAGAAGGCCGGGCTGCTCGCCCGCACGCCCGATCCGCACGACCGGCGCGGGCTCCAGGTGACGATCACCGAGCGCGGCCTGGCCCTCGTCGACGAAGCCGTCACCGCCGGCCTGGAGACGCAGCGGGAGGCGCTCGCCGGACTGACCGACGAGGAGGTCGGCGCGCTCACCGGCCTGCTGCGCAAGCTGCTGGCCGGACTGCCGTAGCCGCCGCGCCGCGCGGACACCCCGCACGTGGACACCCCGCACGTGGACACAGCAAGGCGCCGGGGGTCCGCGACAGAGCCGATACGCATCGGCTCGCGGACCCCCGGCGCCCCGGAAGTCTTATGAGATGACCAACTCGGATCAGTCGGTGGGCTGCTGCTTGCGCGACTTGTCGCCGAGCATCACGAGCCCCGCGATCGCCAGGAACAGCACGATCGGCAGGACCACGTACAGGCCGACCGTCTCGCCGATGGTCAGGCTCGCGCCCGGGTCGTCGCCGTCGTCGCGGGTCAGCGCCAGGGCGGGAGACGTCATCAGCAGCATCATCAGCGTCGTTCCGGCCGTGACGGCGCCGGCGCGCAGAGCGTTCTTCTTGTCCACGGTGCAAAAGTAGCGAACACCTAAACGGGGCGCGCGCCCGGGGGTGCCGTACGGGTTCGCGCGCCCTCCCGTACGGCGCTCAGCAGGGCATTCGCGCGGGGTGAGGACGCCAGCGCCTCCAGCGACAGCGGCCGCGCGGCGCCATCGGCGACCGGCAGCCGCCAATTGGGGTACTGGTCCCAGGTGCCCGGCAGGTTCTGCGGCCGACGGTCCCCCACGGCGTCCGGCAGCCACACGCCGACCAGCCGCGCGGGCGTGCGCAGCAGGAACCCGTACAGCGCCTGTACGGCGGCCTCCTCGCCCTTCGCGTCCAGGCCGAGCCGGTCCAGCACCTCCAGCCACTCGGCCGTGTCGGCGGCGTCCTCGGCCCGTTCCAGCCCGCCGGAACGGGTCAGCAGGCCCAGCCGGTCGCGCAGTTCCACATGGGACCCGGCCAGTTTGGCCGCCGTGGGCGGCAGATCGTGCGTGGTGACGGTGGCCAGGCAGTCCGCCCGCCAGGCACCGGGCGCGAGGGGCTGCCCGTCGCCCGCCCAGTCCCGCTCGAACCACAGCACCGAGGTGCCGAGCACCCCGCGCCGCGCCAGCGCCCGGCGGACCTGCGGCTCCACCGTCCCGAGGTCCTCGCCGATGACCAGGGCCCCCGCCCGGTGCGCCTCCAGGACCAGGATCGCGAGCATCGCCTCCCCGTCGTACGAGACGTACGTCCCCTCGGCGGGCAGGGCGCCGTCCGGGATCCACCAGAGCCTGAACAGGCCCATGACGTGGTCGATCCGCAGCGCGCCCGCGTACCGGAACACCCCGCGCAACAGGGCCCGGAAGGGGGCGTACGCCGAATCCTCCAGCACGTCCGGCCGCCAGGGCGGCAGCCCCCAGTCCTGGCCGCGCGCGTTGAAGGCGTCCGGCGGGGCCCCGACGCAGACGCGCTCGGCGTAGTAGGGGGGCGGGCCGGAGACGTCCGAGCCCTTGGGGTGCACCCCGACCGCGAGGTCGTGCACGATGCCGACGCTCATGCCCGCCTCCAGGGCGGCCCGCTGGGCGGCGGCGAGCTGGGATTCCGTCAGCCAGACCAGCCAGCGGTGGAAGTCGCCCCGCTCCTTCGGGTCCTCCCCGGCGTGCGCGGCGCACCAGGCGGCGTGCCGCTCCAGGGCCCCGCCCTGTTCCGCGGCGAACGCCCGGTAGGCCGCGTCGCGTTCGGGTGTGCGCGGGACGGCGTACAGCAGCTCCAGGGCCTGCCGCTTGAGCTCCCAGACGGCGTCCCGGTCGATCAGCGCGCCCTTCTCCAGGACCTCGCGGCGCAGTTCGCCGCCCCGGGCGGCGAGGCCGGCGAGGGCCCGCCGGTCGGGGCAGTCCGCGTACTCGGGGATGTCCTCGATCCGCAGATGGACCGGGTCCGGGAAGCGCCGCGAGGAGGGCCGGTACGGGGAGGGGTCGGTCGGGGTCCCGGGGACGGCCGCGTGCAGCGGGTTGACCTGGATGAACCCGGCGCCGTGGGCGCGGCCGGCCCAGCGGGCGAGTTCCGCGAGGTCGCCGAGGTCGCCCATGCCCCAGGAGCGCTCGGACAGCAGCGAGTACAGCTGGACGAGCAGCCCGTGGGCCCGGTCGGGCGCGGCCGGGGCCCGTTGCGGGGCCACGATCAGGACGGCCCGGCCGGTGCGGCCGTCGGGGGCCTCGGCGGTCAGCCGGTGGACGCCCAGGGGCAGTCCGGGTCCCCACGCGAGTTCCTCGCCGGCTGTCTCTCCCATCTCTCCCGTCTCTCCCGTCTCCTCCGTCTCTCCGGTCTCCTCCGTCGCCACCCGCACCCGGGTGCCCGGCGGCAGCCCGGCGGGCAGCGGCGGCACGGGTTCCCCCCGCCAGAGCACCACCGTCCGCGGCAGCAGGCGCCCGGCCGCCTCCCGTACGGCGTCCTCGGCGGACACCCGCAGGCTCTCCGCGTCGCCGGTGACGACCCCCAGCCGCCCGAGGACCGCCTTGACGGTGGCCTCCGGGACCGGGACGGTGACGTTCGCGGCGGGCTGGTACGAGGTGGCGACGCCGTGCAGGGCTGCGAGCCGGTCCAGGTCGTCCATCTGCATCCCCATCCGTATCTGCTTCTCGGGCTGGTCGGTTGGTCGGTCTGGTCGGGCCGGACGTCGGACGTGCCCATGCAACACCCCGGATGAATACACCAGCCATACCCCGTCAGGGGCTTCGCATTCCTGGCGTATACCGGTCAGATCACCCGCCCGCATTGACACTCCAGCCGCACGGGTGGTGGGCTCGGGCTCATTCGTACGAGCGGGGAACGACTCGCGACGAGGAGGCTCGGTGCAGCTCAGGGGCAGGAAGCGGACCACGGCCGCGGCCGTCGCCGTCATCGGCACACTGCTCGGCGGCTCGGTGATCGCGGGACCGCCGGGCGCCTTCGCGACGCCGACGGCGCCGGTGGTGCCCGTGCCGGACCCCGCCGCCGACCCGGCGTCGGGGCCCTCGCCGGCTCCCGTGTCCGGGCCCGCGCCCGAGGCCGGTTCGGAGGGTGCGGGGGCGCCGCGGTCCGTCGGCGAGGCCCCGGCCGTGTGGCCGAGGCCGCAGTCGATGACCGCCGATCCGGCGCGCGCGGTGCCGCTGGGCGCCGAGGCCGTCCTGGTGCTGCCGGCGGACGCCGATCCGGACGCCGTCCAGGTCGTACGGACCGCCCTGCGCGGGGCGGGCGTACGCACCCTGCACGAACAGCGGCCCGGGGCGGCGCTGCCCGAACGGGGCACCGTCGTACGACTCCAGGGCCCCGACGCGGAGCAGGCGCTGCGGGAGCTGGGCGCGGCCGAGGCCTCGGACCTGCCCGCCGGCGGCTACCGGCTGGCCGTGGGCCGGGCCGGCGGCCGGGACACCGTCGCGCTGGCCGGGGTCGGCGGCGACGGGCTGTTCCACGCGGCGCAGACGCTGCGCCAACTGCTGGCCGGCGGCGGGGCGAAGGTCCCCGGAGTCCGGGTGCGGGACTGGCCGATCGCACCCGTGCGCGGGATCACCGAGGGGTTCTACGGGCAGCCGTGGACGCGGGAACAGCGCCTCGCGCAGCTGGAGTTCATGGGCCGCACCAAGCAGAACCGGCTCCTGCTCGCGCCGGGCGACGACCCGTACCGGACGACGGGCTGGCGGGACGAGTACCCGCAGGAGCGGCAGGACGAGTTCCGGGCGCTGGCCGAACAGGCCCGCGCCAACAAGGTGGTGCTCGGCTGGGCGGTGGCCCCCGGGCAGTCGATGTGCCTGGCCTCGGCGGCCGACCGGGCGGCGCTCGCCCGCAAGCTGGACGCGATGTGGGAGCTGGGCTTCCGGGCGTTCCAGGTGCAGTTCCAGGACGTCAGCTACACGGAGTGGGGCTGCCGGGCGGACCGGGTGCGGTACGGGACCGGCCCGGCGGCGGCCGCGAAGGCGCACGCGGAGGTCGCGGGCGAGCTGGCGGCTCATCTGGCGGACCGGCATCCGGGCGCGGCCCCGCTGTCGCTGCTGCCCACCGAGTACTACCAGGAGGGCGCCACCACCTACCGGACGGCTCTGGCCGGCAGGCTGGACCGGCGGGTGGAGGTGGCCTGGACGGGTGTGGGCGTGGTGCCGCGCACCATCACCGGCAAGGAACTGGGCGGGGCGCGGTCCGCGTTCGGGCAGCATCCCCTGGTCACCATGGACAACTATCCGGTCAACGACTGGGAGCCGGGCCGGATCTTCCTCGGCCCGTACATCGGTCGGGAGCCGGCGGTGGCGGGAGGCTCGGCGGCGCTGCTGGCCAACGCCATGCAGCAGGGCACGCTGTCGCGGATCCCGCTGTTCACGGCGGCGGACTACGCGTGGAACCCGCGCGGTTACCGGCCCTCGGAGTCCTGGGCGGCCGCGGTCGCCGAGCTGGCGGGGCCGGACGCGCGGGCCCGGGAGGCGCTGGGCGCGCTGGCCGGGAACACGGCGTCGTCGGGTTTGAAGCAGGAGGAGTCGGCGTACCTGAAGCCGCTGGTGGCGGAGTTCTGGCGGGCCCGCGGCTCCGGTGACGCGGCGGCGGCCGGGGAGCGGCTCCGCGCGGCGTTCACCGTCCTGCGGGAGGCCCCGCAGCGGCTGGCGTATCTGGCGGGCGAGGGCGAGGCGGGGCCGTGGCTCGACCGGCTGGCCCGCTACGGGGCGGCCGGTGAACTGGCCGTGGACGTCCTCCAGGCCCAGGCGCGCGGGGACGGGGCGGCGGCCTGGAAGGCCTCGCAGGCGCTGGCGGCGGCCCGCAAGGGGATCGCGGAGCCGGGCGACGCCCGGGTGGACACGGCGGTGCTGGATCCGTTCCTGGAGAAGGCGGCGGCGGAGTCGGACGCCTGGACGGGCGTGGCCAGCCCGGCCGGAACGGTGGTCAAGGAGTCCGGCTCCTGGACCGTCGAGCTGGACGCGGCCCGGCCCCTGTCGGCGGTGACCGTCATGACGGACCCGCTGCCGACGGGAGCCCCGGGCCCGATCGTGGAGGCGCGGGTCCCGGGCGAGGGCTGGCGCAAGCTCGGCGAGGCCTCGGCCTCCGGCTGGACGCAGGCGGACGCGGCGGGCGTACGGGCGGACGCGGTCCGGCTGGCCTGGGCGGGCGCGGCCCCGGCGGTACGGGGTGTCGTGCCGTGGTTCGCGGACGGGCCGCAGGCGCGGTTCGAGCTGTCGAACGGGGCACGGACGGAGGTGGAGATCGGCGGGAGCCCGCAGCGGGTGACCGCGGAGCTGTCGGGGCTGCGGCCCGGCGAGGTCCGCGGCCCGCTGACGGCGGCGCCGCCGCCGGGGGTCGAGGTGCGGCTGCCGTCCGAGGCGACGGTGCCGCGCGGGACGCGGGTCTCCGTACCCGTGGAGGTCGCGATCCCGGCGGCGACCCCGCCGGGGGTGTACTCGGTCCCGGTGACCTTCGCCGGGGAGTCCCGGGTGCTCACGGTGCGGGCGGTGCCGCGCACGGGCGGCCCGGACCTGCTGCGGACGGCGCGGGCCACGTCCTCGGGGGACGAGACCCCGCAGTTCCCCGCCTCGGCGGTGGTGGACGGCTCGGCGACCACCCGGTGGTCGTCCCCGGCGGTGGACGGCGCGTGGTGGCAGGCGGAATGGGCGGCGCCGGCGCGGGTGGGGCTGGTCACGCTGCACTGGCAGGAGGCGTACCCGTCCTCGTACCGCGTGGAGACCTCCCCGGACGGGGTCACCTGGCAGGTGGCGGCCACCGTGCCCGCCTCACGCGGCGGTACGGAGTCGGTCCGCGTGGACGCGCCCGGCACCCGCTTCCTCCGCGTCACCTGCGCCACGCGCGCCACCCGCTTCGGGTGCAGCCTCTGGTCGGCGTCGGCCTTCGCGGTGGCCCCCTAGTCCGGACAACGGGGGCCGGAGACGGGCGCTACGACGCGGCGACCCCGATGCGTTCGAGGGCGTCCTCGGCCCCGTACGGCTGGAGGTACGGCATCCAGCGCGGATCCCGGTGCCCCGTGCCGATGATCCGCCAGGCGAGTCCCGACGGCGGAGCCGGCTGGTGCCGCAGGCGCCACCCCAGCTCCAGCAGGTGGCGGTCGGCCTTGACGTGGTTGCACCGCCGACACGCGGCGACGACGTTGTCCCACGCGTGCTGGCCACCCCGGCTGCGCGGGATGACGTGATCGACACTCGTGGCGACCGCGCCGCAGTACATGCAGCGGCCGCCGTCCCGCGCGAACAGCGCGCGCCGGGTGAGTGGAACGGGCCCCCGGTAGGGGACCCGCACGAAGCGCTTGAGCCGGACCACGCTGGGAGCGGGGACGGCTCTCGTCGCGCTGTGCAGAAAGGCGCCCGATTCCTCCAGGGAGACCGCTTTGTTCTCCAGGACGAGGACGAGCGCGCGGCGGAGCGGTACGACGCCGAGGGGCTCGTACGACGCGTTGAGGACCAGGACGTGCGGCACGGACTGCCTCCTTGTACGCCGGCGGCGCGTGGCTCGCGCCGGGACGATCTGCTCTCCAGTCTCTCCTTACGGCTGGTCGAAGCGCCACCACGTGCCCGTAACGGGTCGGAGGTGTTTTCAACCACACCGGCTTGAGGGATAAGAGCATCCCCAGGTGAATCCGGTCTCTCCCTCGAACACGGCGAACGTCTGGCAACGGAGTCATGGGAATGCCCCGTTAGTGTGGATGTTCTGCCCGCACCCCCCTTCCGTGGGCAGACCGCTATACCTGGAGGTACCCGTCGTGCCCTGGCCCGCCGCCACTCTGCTCCCGCTGGCAGCCGACATCCCGGACACCGCCGAGGCCCAGCAGAGCGTGACCAACGCCGCGAGCTTCATAGAGGAGAACTGGGCCACGTGGCTGAGCATCAGCCTGCGGATCCTGCTGATCGTCGTGATCGCGGCCGCGCTGCGCTCCGTGGTCCGCAAGGCACTGACCAAGCTGATCAACCGCATGAACACCAGCGCCGAGGCCGTCGAGGGCACCGCGCTCGGCGGGCTGCTGGTCAACGCCGAGCGGCGCCGCCAGCGCTCGGAGGCGATCGGCTCGGTGCTGCGGTCGGTGGCGTCCTTCCTCATCCTCGGCACGGCCGCGCTGATGGTCCTGGCCGCTCTCAAGATCGACCTGGCCCCGCTGCTCGCGAGTGCGGGTGTGGCCGGTGTCGCGATCGGTTTCGGCGCCCGGAACCTGGTCACGGACTTCCTGTCCGGCGTCTTCATGATCATGGAGGACCAGTACGGCGTCGGCGACAAGATCGACGCGGGCGTGGCCTCCGGTGAGGTCGTCGAGGTGGGCCTGCGGGTGACCAAGCTGCGCGGGGACAACGGCGAGATCTGGTACGTCCGCAACGGCGAGATCAAGCGGATCGGCAACCTCAGCCAGGGCTGGGCGACCGCGACCGTGGACGTGCAGGTCAAGCCGACGGAGAACCTGACCCACATCCGCGAGGTGGTCCAGAAGGTCGCCGACGGCATGGTGAAGGAGACCCCGTGGGACGAGCGCCTGTGGGGCCCGGTGGAGGTGCTGGGCCTGGACGAGGTGCTGCTGGCTTCGATGACGGTGAAGGTGTCGGCGAAGACGATGCCGGGCCAGCAGTTCTGTGTGGAGCGCGAGCTGCGCTGGCGGATCAAGGAGGCCTTCGACGCCGCCGGCATCCGGATCATCGGCGGCGTGGCTCCCGCCGACGAGGACGAGGCCCCGGCGGACCCGGCCGCCGCCGTCGCCGCGCCGTCCGCACTGGCGAACCCGGCCTCCCCGCAGTCCCTGGCGGCGACCCCGATCCCGGCCCCGGCCTCCCCCCGCATCACCAAGTAGCCCGTCCCTCCCCGCGCGGCGTCCCGAGGGCGTCCGGCCGCCACACCCGACGCCGGCCTCCACGACTCCTCCCGGTCGCGGAGGCCGGCGTTCGTCACGTGGCGCTGTGGCATGGTGGTCGGGTGACGTTGGAGGACCTCGTCCGGCTGCGCCGGGCCCGAGACAGGATGGACCGCGAGTACGCGGAGCCGCTCGACGTGCCCGCGCTGGCGCGCACCGCCCTCATGTCGCCGGGCCATTTCTCCCGCAGCTTCCGCGCCGCCTTCGGCGAGACGCCGTACAGCTACCTGATGACGCGCCGGATCGAGCGGGCCAAGGCCCTGCTGCGGCGGGGCGACCTCCCGGTGACGGAGGTCTGCTTCGCGGTCGGCTGTACCTCGCTGGGGTCGTTCAGCTCGCGGTTCACCGAGCTGGTCGGCGAGACCCCGAGCGCGTACCGGGCCCGCGGCCATGACGAGGGCGCCGCCATCCCGGCCTGCGTCGCGAAGATCCACACCCGACCGGTCAGGAACGGAGAAGCGAAACCCGGCCCCCGCCCGTAGCGTCGTACGCATGGACATCAAGCTTTCCCAGTGCTTCATCGCCGTCGACGACCACGACAAGGCGCTCGCCTTCTACCGGGACGTCCTGGGCCTGGAAGTCCGCAACGACGTCGGGTTCGAGGGGATGCGCTGGGTGACCGTCGGGTCGCCCTCGCAGCCGGACGTGGAGATCGTCCTCGAACCGCCGCTCGCGGACCCGAACGCCTCGCCCGCCGACCGGAAGACCATGGCGGAACTGCTCGCCAAGGGCCTGCTGCGCGGTGTCATCTTCCGCACCGACGACTGCGACGCCACCTTCGAGCGCATCCGCGCCGCGGGTGGCGAGGTACTGCAGGAGCCGATCGACCAGCCGTACGGCGTCCGCGACTGCGCCTTCCGCGACCCCTCCGGCAACATGCTCCGCTTCAACCAGCCCCGCAAGCCGTGACCCCTGCGCCCACGAACTGAAGCCCCCTCCGAAGAGCCCCCGCGCGAAGAGCCCCCGCGACCTGTGAGAGACAGGACGCGGGGGCTCTTCGGGATGCGGGCGCCCCGGGCCGGCCAGGCCATTGACACCGCCGAACGCTGATAGGAAACTTACCTAACAGTTCACCTCGGTGAGGGAGAGACGTGTCATGCCCGCCGCCACGCCCGGAACGCCAAGCCTGCTGCGCGCCATGAACGACCGGGCCGCGCTGGAGCTCCTGCTCACGCACGGCCCCCTGTCCCGGACCCGGATCGGGCACCTGACCGGACTGTCGAAGCCCACCGCCTCCCAGCTGCTGGCCCGCCTGGAGGACGCCGGGCTGGTCGTGGCCACCGGCACCGACGCGGGCCGCCCCGGGCCGAGCGCCCAGCTGTACGCGCTCAACCCCCGCGCCGCCTACGCCGGCGGCCTCGACGTCACCCCGGGACGGATCCTCGCGGCCGTCGCCGACCTCACCGGCGAGGTGGTGGGCAGCTTCGAGCTCCCGTGCGCCGAGGGCGCCGGGGCCGTGGACCAGGTCACCGAGGCCCTCGGCGAGGCCCTCAAGGCCGCCGGGCTCCAGCGCTCCGACCTGCACCGCCTGGTGATCGCCACCCCGGGCGCCTTCGACCCGCAGACCGGCCAGCTGCGCTACGCCGGCCACCTCCCCGGCTGGCACTCCCCCACCCTGCTCGACGACCTGGCGGCGGCCCTGCCGATGCCGGTCGAGTACGAGAACGACGTGAACCTCGCCGCCATCGCCGAGCAGCGGCTCGGCGCGGCCCGCGGCCACGAGGACTTCGTCCTGCTGTGGAACGAGGAGGGCCTCGGCGCGGCCCTGGTGCTCGGCGGCCGGCTGCACCGCGGCTGGACCGGCGGCGCGGGCGAGGTGGGCTACCTGCCCGTGCCGGGACACCCGCTGGTCCGGCAGGTCGCCCGGGCCAACACGGGCGGCTACCAGGAGCTGGCCGGCGTACAGGTGCTGCCGCGGCTCGCCGCCGAGCTGGGGATCGAGGCCGCGCGCGAGCCGGCGCCCGACGCCCCGCACAACGGGCCGCTGGTCGCCGAGGCCGTCGCGCTGCTCCAGCGCGCCGCCGCCGAGCCCGAGGGACTGCACCTGCGCTTCCTCCAGTCGTACGCCACCGGCCTCGCGACCGGTCTGGCCTCGCTGGTCGCCGTACTGGACCCGGAGATCGTCGTCCTGTCCGGGGCCGTCATCACCGCGGGCGGCGACCCGCTGCGCGCGCTGCTGGAGGCGGAGCTCGCCGAACTGGCCCCGTCCCGGCCCCGCCTGGTCACGGGCGAGGTGCGGGAGCGGCCCGTCCTGCGCGGCGCGCTGGAGAGCGCCCTCGCCGCCACCCGCGAGGAAGTGTTCGACACCTCCCGCTGATAGACCTTCCTCTGACGCACCGGCCGCTGACGCACCGGTCGCTGAACCTGTCCCGCGCTTCCCCACGGCACCCCCTCACCGGAAGTTCCTCCCGCAGAGAGCGAGCACCGCCATGCCCAGAATCGGACGCCTGACCCCCGCAGCCACCCTCCTGGCCGCGATATCCGTCCTCGCCACCGCCTGTACGGGCCAGAGCGGCACCGCGTCCGCCGACGACCCCAAGGCGGACGTGACCCTCAACTTCTGGCACGGCTGGTCCGCGCCCAGCGAGGTCAAGGCGATCGAGGACAACATCGCCCGGTTCGAGAAGGCGCACCCGAACATCAAGGTCAAGCTCACCGGCAACATGACCGACGACAAGATCAACCAGGCGCTCCGGGCGGGCGGGGACAAGGCCCCCGACGTGGTCTCCTCCTTCACCACCGACAGCGTCGGCAAGTTCTGCAACTCCGGTGCCTTCGCCGACCTGAACCCCTTCCTCCAGAAGTCCGGGGTGGACAAGGCCAAGGTCTTCCCCAAGACCCTACTGGAGTACACCCAGTTCAACGGCAACCAGTGCACGCTTCCGCTGCTCAACGACGCGTACGGCCTCGTCTACAACAAGGACGCCTTCAAGGCCGCGGGCATCACCGAACCGCCCAAGACCTGGAGCCAGTTCACCGAGGCCGCGCAGAAGCTGACCAAGGCCAACGGGGACTCGTACGACCAGGTCGGCCTGATGCCCACGTTCCACGGCTACGAGACCAAGCCGACGCGGCTGGCGGCGCAGTGGGGCGCACGGTACTTCGACGCCCAGGGCAAGTCGAACCTGGCCAAGGACCCGGCCTTCGCACAGATGCTGAGCGCCCAGAAGGACCTGGTGGCCAAGCTCGGCGGCTACGAGAAGCTGGAGAAGTTCCGCAACACCTTCGGCGACGAGTGGAACGCCGAACACCCCTTCCACAAGGGGCTGGTCGCCATGCAGATCGACGGCGAGTGGCGGCCCGCCATGGCCAAGGAGGCCGGGGTCACCTTCGAGATCGGCACCGCGCCGCTGCCCGTACCCGACGACCAGATCGCCGACTACGGCAAGGGCTACGTCTCCGGCACGATCATGGGCATCGCCTCCGCGAGCAAGAAGCAGAACGCGGCCTGGGAACTGGTCAAGTACATGACCACCGACACCGAGGCGGTCGTGGCCTTCGCCAACGGCATCCACAACGTGCCCTCCACGCTGGCGGCCCTGGAGTCCCCGAACCTCCAGGTCTCCCCGGAGTTCAAGACCTTCATCGACATCGCCCGGCACCCGAAGTCCAGCACCACCCCCGCGCAGGCGGACGGCGGCACCTACCAGCTGACCTTCGAGGACTTCGCGTACGCGGTCGAGAAGGGCGATGTCGCCGACATCCCGGCCGGGCTCGCCAAGACCGACCGGCAGATCGACACGGACATCGCGAAGGCGAAGTAGCCCCGATGACCAGCACGCACCCCCTGAGGGCGAAGCGCCGGCGGGCCGCGCTGCGGACCGCCGCCTTCATGTCGCCCTGGCTCATCGGGTTCGCGGTCTTCTTCGCCTACCCGCTGCTCTCCACCGTGTACTTCTCCTTCACCCGGTACGACGGCTTCCGGCCGCCCGCCTTCAACGGCCTGGACAACTGGACGTACGTCTTCACCGACTATCCGCTGTTCTGGCCGGCCATGTGGAACACCCTGTGGCTGGTGGTGGTGATGGTCAGCTGCCGCGTCGTGTTCGGTCTCGGCGTCGGCCTCCTCATCACGAAGATCAAGACGGCCACCGGGCTCTTCCGGACCCTGTTCTACCTGCCCTATCTGGCCCCGCCCGTGGCCGCGACCCTGGCCTTCGTGTTCCTGCTCAACCCCGGCACCGGCCCGGTGAACGTCCTGCTCGACGCGGTCGGACTGCCCACGCCCGGCTGGTTCACGGACGCCGACTGGTCCAAGCCCGCCCTCACCGCGCTCGCGCTGTGGGGGGTCGGCGACCTGATGGTCATCTTCATGGCCGCGCTGCTCGACGTACCGAAGGAGCAGTACGAGGCCGCCGAGCTGGACGGGGCCGGGGCCTGGGCGCGGCTGCGGCACATCACCCTGCCGAACATCTCCCCGATCATCCTGTTCGCGGTGGTCACCGGCGTCATCCAGGCGATGCAGTACTACACGCAGCCGCTGGTCGCGGGGAAGGTGTCGGCCGGCGTCATCGGCGGCTCGGGCCAGCAGTTCGAGCCGGGCTACCCGGACAAGTCCACGCTGACGCTGCCCCAGATCGTCTACAACGCCGGATTCCAGCGCTTCGACTACGGCGCCGCGTGCGTGGTCGCGCTGGTTCTCTTCGCCCTCTCCATGGCCTTCACCGCGCTCCTGATGCGCCGCCGTGGCGGACTGATCGGAGCAGTTGAATCCTCCCCTCCCTAGCGGGAGGGGATTCCTGGCTCACGTTGGCTACGGACCGGCGGTCCGGCAGCTCTTACACGATCAGCACCAGCCGGGTTGAGACCAGCCCGGACGAGCATCACGCGGGCGGAGTTCTTGTCCCTGGGGGAGACGGCTCCGCACGCGGTGCAGGCGTAGGTTCTCTCTGAGAGAGGTAGTGCGTGCTTGGTTCTCGCTCCGCACTGTGCGCAGTCCATGGTGGTGTGCGCGGGGTGTACGAGGTGCAGTTCACGGCCGTGTTTGCGAGCCATGTGGATCAGTGCCTGCTTGGTAGCGCCGATCGCTGCGTCGGCGGCTTTGCGGGCCATGGTGGACTTGGCGAGGAACTTCGGGCGGAAGTCCTCGACCGCGAGTCGGTCGTGGTCGCGTACGACCTTCTTCGCCCACTTGCGGCCGGTGTCCTCACGCTGCCGGGCGACCTTCTTGTGGAGTTTCGCCGTCTGCCGCTTCGCTTCCCGGTAGCCGTTCGATCCGCGCTGGCCGCGCTGGGGCTTGCGACGGGCCATCAACCGCTGGTAGCGGGCCAGGCGCTCGGCGGCGTTCTTGCCGTGCTGCGCGTGGGGCAGGTCGTGGGCGTCGCTGGTGGTGGTTGCCGTCTCACGCACGCCCCAGTCGATGCCGATGTCCTGCCCGGTGGCGGGCAGGGCCTCGGTAGCAGTGGGGATGACGAAGCTGGCGTACCAATGTCCGAGGCTGTCCAGGTAGACCCGCACGCTGGACGGGGGCTTGGGCAGATCCCGCGACCACACCACCGTAAGGACGATCCCGCCCGCCAGGTACAGACGGCCGTCCTTCAATCGGAAACCGCGCTGCGTGTAGTTCAGGCTCGGGTCGGCCTGGTGCTTCTTCTTGTACTTCGGCATCCCGGCCCGCTGCCGCATCGGCAGCCGGGCCTTGATGTCCTTGAGCGCCTTGGCACGGGACTTCCCGAAGTCCCGGATGAGCTGCTGCTGCGGAACGCTACTGCCCTCACGCAGCCACACGTTCGCGGTGCGGGCCTCGGTCAGCATCTTGTCCAGCCTTGCCGGACCGCACTTCTCATCCTCGGCGTGGGCCTTCTTCGACCGGGCCGCGCACTCGTTCCAGATCCACCGGCACCGCGCCCACTCCGCTTCCAGAACAGCGCGGGCGGTCGACGACACACGAAGCCGGTAGGTGTACCGGGCATGCCCGGCGTCCTCCGCTATCTGCGATGTCGTCACGACCGGCAACCTACACACCCCCACTGACAATCAACGAAGGCACAGGTCAACACAGTGCGTAGAGAACTCCGCCGCTACGCGGCTCCGCCCCAAGGGCGCATTCCTCCCCGGCCTAAAGGCCGGGGCATCCTGGGAGAAATCCGGTGACTGAGGTGGTCCGCAAGCGCAAGGCCGTACTCCAGTGGATCGGCGTGCACTCCCTCGGGGTCGCCGCCGCCCTGTTCTTCGTCCTCCCCTTCGTCTTCCTCTTCCTCACCTCCCTGATGAGCGACCAGCAGGCGCTGACCCGCGACCTGACGCCGGACACCTGGGAATGGGGCAACTACGCGACGGTGTGGAACACCCCCGGCTTCCTGACCTGGTGGCGCAACACCCTGCTGTACGCCGGCCTCGGGACCCTGCTGACCGTGGTGTCCTCGGTGCCCGTCGCGTACGCGCTCGCCAAGTTCCGCTTCCGCGGCCGGCGGCTGTCGCTGCTGCTGGTGATCGCCATGATGATGCTGCCGCCGCAGGTGGTCGTCATCCCGATGTACCTGTTCTGGGCCAAACAGCTGGACCTGTCCGGCACGCTGTGGCCACTGATCATCCCGATGGCCTTCGGCGACGCCTTCTCCATCTTCCTGCTCCGGCAGTTCCTGCTGACGATCCCCGACGAGTACCTCGACGCGGCCAGGGTGGACGGCTGCGGCGAACTGCGCACCCTGCTGCGGATCGTCCTGCCGATGGCCAAACCCGGGATCGCGGCCGTCGCGCTGTTCCAGTTCTTCAGCGCCTGGAACGACTACTTCGGCCCGCAGATCTACGCCTCGGACAACCCGGCCGCCTGGACCCTCAGCTACGGGCTGGAGTCCTTCAAGGGGGCTCACCACACGAACTGGAATCTGACCATGGCCGCGACCGTGCTGGTCATGGCACCTGTGATCGTCCTTTTCTTCTTCGCCCAGAAGGCGTTCGTGGAAGGCGTCACCCTGACCGGAGTGAAAGGCTGATGCGCATGAAACTCGCAGTGGTGGGTGGCGGTTCCACCTATACCCCCGAGCTGATCGACGGCTTCGCGCGGCTGCGCGACACCCTGCCGGTCAGCGAGCTGGTGCTGATCGACCCCGCCGCCGAGCGGCTGGAGCTGATCGGCCCCCTCGCCCGGCGGATCTTCGCCAAGCAGGACCATCCGGGCCTGGTCACCACCACCTCCGACCTCGACGCGGGGGTGGCCGGCGCGGACGCGGTACTCCTTCAGCTGCGCGTCGGCGGGCAGGCCGCCCGGCTCCAGGACGAGACCTGGCCGCTGGAGTGCGGCTGCGTGGGGCAGGAGACCACGGGCGCGGGCGGGCTCGCCAAGGCGCTGCGCACGGTGCCGGTGGTACTGGACATCGCCGAGCGGGTCCGGCGGGCCAACCCGGACGCCTGGATCATCGACTTCACCAATCCGGTCGGGATCGTCACCCGGGCCCTGCTGCGGGCCGGGCACAAGGCGGTCGGGCTGTGCAACGTCGCCATCGGCTTCCAGCGGAACTTCGCGGCGCTGCTGGGGGTGGCGCCCGCCGAGGTCCACCTCGACCACGTCGGGCTCAACCACCTGACCTGGGAGCTGGGCGTACGGCTGGGCGGCCCGGAGGGTACGGACGTACTGCCCCGGCTGCTGGCCGAACACGCGGAGGCCGTGGCCGCGGACCTGCGCCTGCCCCGGACCGTGCTGGACCGGCTCGGGGTGGTGCCCTCGTACTACCTGCGCTATTTCTACGCCCACGACGAGGTGGTGCGCGTGCTCGGCGAGAAGCCCGCCCGGGCTGCCGAGGTCGCCGCGATGGAGCGGGAGCTGCTCGCCCTGTACGGGGATCCCGCGCTCGACGAGAAGCCGGCGCTCCTGGCCAAGCGGGGCGGGGCCTTCTACTCGGAGGCGGCCGTGGACCTCGCGGCGGCGCTGCTGGGCGACGGCGGCTCCCCGGTGCAGGTGGTGAACACGTACAACAACGGGACCCTGCCGTTCCTGCCGGACGACGCGGTCATCGAGGTGCAGGCGCGGGTGCGCGGCACCGACGGCTCCGGCCCGGTGCCGCTGGCCGTGCCGAGGCTCGACCCGCTGTACGCCGGGCTGATCTCGCACGTGACCGCGTACGAGGACCTCGCGCTGGACGCGGCCCTGCGCGGTGGGCGCGAGCGGGTCTTCAAGGCGCTGCTGGCCCACCCGCTGGTCGGGCAGCTCGACCTCGCCGAAGGGCTGACGGACCGGCTGCTGGCGCACAACAAGGAGCATCTGGCATGGGCGTGAACCGGCCCGCCACACCGGCCGTACTCGCCGTCGACGCGGGCAACAGCAAGACGGACGTGGCGCTGATCGCGGCGGACGGCACCGTGCTGGGCACCGGGCGCTCCGGGGGCTTCCAGCCGCCGCGCGACGGGGTCGCGGCGGCGGTGGACGTGCTGGAGCAGGCCGTCGCGGAGGCCGCCGAGGCCGCCGCGCTGCCGCCGCTGCGGCCCGGGTCCCCGTACGCCGACCAGGTCGCGGCGTGTCTGTCCAACGCGGACTTCCCGGTGGAGGAGCGCCGGCTCGCGGACGCGATCCGGGCGCGCGGCTGGGGCGCGGCCACGGAGGTGCGCAACGACACCTTCGCGATCCTGCGGGCGGGTCTGTCCGGTTCGGCGGCCCCGCGCGGGGTCGCGGTGGTGTGCGGGGCGGGGATCAACTGCGTGGGGATGCTGCCCGACGGGCGCACCGCGCGGTTCCCGGCGGTCGGCATGATCTCCGGCGACTGGGGCGGTGGGGGCGGCCTCTCGGCGGAGGCCATGTGGTGGGCGGCGCGGGCCGAGGACGGGCGCGGTGGGCCGACGGAGCTCGCGGCGGCGCTGCCGGGGCATTTCGGGCTCGGCTCCATGCGGGAGCTGATCGAGGCGCTGCACCTGGGCGCGCTCGCCCGGCGGCGCCGGCACGAGCTGGTGCCGGTGCTGTTCGCGGTAGCCGCGGCGGGCGATCCGGTGGCCTCCGCGATCGTGGAGCGGCAGGCGGACGAGGTGGTGGCCCTGGCCTCGGTGGCGCTGGCGCGCCTGGACCTGCTGGGCGAGGAGGCGCCCGTCCTGCTCGGCGGGAGCGTGCTCACGGCCCGGCATCCGCAGCTGAACGACCGGATCGCGGCGGGTCTGGCGGAGCGGGCCCCGTGCGCCCGGGTGTCGGTGGTCTCGGCACCTCCCGTGCTGGGCGCCGGGCTGCTGGGCCTGGACGCGCTCGGGTCCCCGCCCGAGGCCTACGGAAAACTCCGTGCCCATTTCGGGTGAACCCGCCCGGGGGACCGGCCGGTCTGGAACCGTGGCGGTCGTGTGGACGTATTGACGGTGAAGGGGTGAGGAAGGCGCCCCCGGAACCGGATCATCAAGATCCGGCACCAGGTGCTGTGGTTGACCGTCACTACGGCCATACTGCTGCGATGCGGGTACCTCCCGGACGTGGTGGGGGGTATCAGGACCGAGGGGGAGGTCACGGTGGTCGTCACATCACGCGCACCCGCGCCCGAGGGCGGCCTCGCCGCGCCTCCCGCCCCGCCGCCGGGGCGGCGTTCCGCCTGGGCCGAGGGCGTGGAACAGCTGCGCCGGGCGGCGACGACCGAGCCGGGCAAGCTGCGGATCATCGGCGCCGGCCTGGCCGCGCTGGTGGTCCTGTTCGGTCTGGTGACGGTGTGGGAGATCTCCGGCCGGGTCGCCGCCGCGGACGACGTGGTGGGCCGCAGCCAGCCGCTGAGCGCTGACGCGGCGAGCATCTACCGCTCCCTCGCCGATGCCGACACGGCCTCCTCCAGCGGTTTCCTCGCGGGCGCGCACGAGCCGCGCGAGGTCCGCCAGCGGTACGAGAAGGACATCGCCAACGCTTCGCGGCTGCTGGTGAGCGCGGCCGCCAACGCCGGGGCCAGTGAGGGCTCCCGCAAGGAGATAGCCCTCCTCGGCGAGCAGTTGCCCCGGTACACCGGACTGATCGAGCAGGCCCGGGCCAACAACCGGCAGGGGCTGCCGCTCGGCGGCGCGTATCTGCGGTACGCCAATGAGCAGATGAGCACCGTGCTGCTGCCGGCGGCCCAGCGGCTCTACGAGGCGGAGACCGGCCGGCTCTACACGGACTACGACGACGCCCGGTCCTGGCCGCTGGGTTCGCTCGCCGCGGCGGCGCTCGCGCTCGGCGCCCTGGCATGGGCGCAGCGGCGCAACTACCTCCGGACGAACCGGGTCTTCAACCACGGTCTCGTCGCCGCGTCGACCGCCTCGCTGGTGGCGCTGCTGTGGCTGGCCGCGGGGCACACCGTCGCGCGGGCGGAGCTGAGCGAGGCCCGGGCGGACGGGCAGGAGTCGCTGAAGGTGCTCAACGACGCGCGGATCGCCTCGCTCCAGGCACGGGCCAACGAGAACCTGACGCTGATCTCGCGGGGCGCCGTCCTGGCCGAGGACAAGAAGTCCGACAAGTACGACGTGGACTTCACCGCGAACATGAAGGCGCTGGACGCCGGTCTGGCGACGGCGCTGAAGCTGGCCGACGACAACAGCGGCCGGGCGCCGGTCGTCCGCGCTGTGGACGGTGTGAAGCAGTGGAAGCAGCGGCACACGGCGGCCCGGGAGACCGACTTGAAAGGCGACTACGAGGGCGCCTGGCCCCTGGTCATCGGGGACAAGGACCACAAGGACAGCAGCGGCGCCTCGTTCGACACGGTGGACGCCTCGCTGGAGCAGGCGGTGGCCCATGAGCAGAAGGAGTTCACCCGGGCGGCCCAGGACGGGCTCGGCGCGCTGGGCGGTTTGGTGACGGGCGCGGCGGCCCTGGCGGTCGTCGGCGCGGCGGCGGCGCTGCTCGGTATCGGGCGCAGGCTTTCGGAGTACAGGTGAGAGCGATGCGGACGATACGAGTGCGGCGCGGCGAGGGCGGGGGCGACGGACCCCGGGTGTCCGGGCCGCGCCGGCTGGCGGGCCGGCTGCGCGGCTGGGGCGGGGTGAGCGCGATGGCCGCGGCCTGCGCGGTGACCGCAGCGGCCGTGCTGCTGCCGCTGGCCCAGGCGGCGCCCGAGGCCGGTGGAAGCACGTCGGTCCGCGAGCGCGCGTCGGTGGCGGTGGCCCCCGACGCGCTCTGGGGACCGGGCGACACCTGTCAGAACCCGGAGGCCAGCCTGCGCCCCTCCGGGGTGGACGGGCCGACCATCGAGCGGATCCGCAGCGCGGGCAAGCTCGTCGCGGGCGTGGACCAGAACAGCTTCAAGTGGGGCTACCGCAATCCGGACGGCCACCTCGACGGCTTCGACATCGCCCTGGTCAAGGCCATAGCCAAGGACATCCTGGGTGACGAATCCAAGGTGATCTACCGGGCCATCCCCACCAATCAGCGCATCGCGGCCCTCCAGGAGGGCCGGGTGGACATCGTGGTGCGGACCATGACCATCAACTGCAAGCGGCTGGAGGAAGTCGCCTTCTCGACGGCGTACTTCGAGGCCGGACAGCAGGTGCTGGCCCCCAAGGACTCGACGATCACCGGGTACGACACCTCCCTGAAGGACCGGAAGATCTGCGTCGCGGCGGGTTCCACCGCCGAAGCGGCGCTCGCGTCCCAGTCCTACGGGGCGGTGCCGGTCACCGTGGCCAACCAGCTGGACTGCCTGGTGCGACTCCAGTTGGGTGAAGTGGACGGCATCATCACCGACAACGCGCTCGCGGCCGGCCAGGCCGCGCAGGACCCGTCGGTGCGACTCGTCGGATCCCCCTTCACCAGGGAGTTCTACGGGGTGGCGATGAACAAGGACGCGACGGATCTGGTGCGCCGGGTCAACAAGGTGCTGGAGAACTACCGCGCGGGTGGGAACGACAGCCCGTGGATGATGGCCTACCGTGCCCACTTCGAGGGCGTGCTGCCCCAGGCGGTCGCGCCGCCCGAGCCCAAGTACCGGGACGGCTGAGGCCCGTGGTGGCAATACCTCCCGCTCGCGGGAGAGAATCGGAGCCCTATGTGAGGCGACCGGAAGCGGGACCGGCCCTGATGGACCGGGACGGGGTCGACCGCGCGCTGTCCCGGCTGGGCGCGGAGCACGAGGCGGTCGAGACCTCGCTGCTCGCGCTCCAGGACCACGCCGGACGGCGGCTGCTGGAGGGTGCCGGGCTGACCGGGGTCACCAAGGAGCGCTGGGCCGCCGCCGACGCGGCGATCACCAGGCTCTGGACGTACTTCGACGCGTACACCGGGGCGCTGGCCGCCGCCCGGCGGATCAGGGAGCGGCGCCGCTGGCCCACCCGTGAGGAGCTCGCCGAGCTGACCGACCGGCTGCGCGGCCCCGGCGTGACGATCGCCGGAGCCGGGGTCGGGGGCGCCGCGCTGGCGGAGCGGTTCTCGCTCGCCGAGCTGCTGACCCGCATGAACGAGCTGTACGCGAGCTCGCTGGACGTGGTCGTGGCCGCCGACGCGGTGTGGTCGGCGCTGCCCGCCCGCATCGACCTGCTCGCCGCCGAACTGCACCGCACGCGCTCGCTGGCCCACTCGGTGGGGGTGCGCCCGGGCGAACACCCGTCGGGTGACGACCTGGAGGCCATCACGGCCGAGCTGGCGCGGCTGCGGGAGCAGGTGATCGCCGACCCGCTGGCGTTCTGGGTGCCGGTGACGGGGAGTTCCGCGCCCGGGGGCGGCCGTCCGGACACCGGCCGCTACGACCGGGCGGCGCTCGCGCTGCAGGACGTACGCCGTGAGGTCGAGGCGGTGCTGGACGTACGACAGGACGCCGAGGCGCGGCTGATCAGCGTGCGGGACGTGCTCTCGCGGGCCGACCGGACCCTGGCGGAGGCGCGGACGGCGCGCGGCGAGGTGCTGGCGAAGATCGCGGCGTCGGAGGTGCCGGCGGTGAGCGGTCCCCCGACGGCGTTGCAGGAGCAGCTGGCGGCGGCCGCGGAGTACCGCCGGCAGGCCCAGTGGCACCGGCTGTCCCCGCTGCTGGAGTCCTTGGAGGAGCGCGCCGAGGACGAACTGCGCAGGGCCCGCGAATCGTTGACCGCTGTGACGGCGCCGCTGGCCGTACGGGCCGAACTGCGCGGGCGGCTCGATGCCTACAAGGCGAAGGTGGCCCGGCACGGCCTGGCGGAGGATCCGCTGCTGATCGAGCGGTACGACACGGCCCGGCGGATGCTGTGGAGCGCGCCCTGCGATCTGCGGGTCGCCGAGCAGGCCGTCCTGCGCTACCAGCAGGCGGCGGCCGAGTCCCTGGTGCCACAGCGATCCCTGCCGGAACACGACCGGCCCGACGGGCCCGGGAAGGACAACGCATGAGCCTGGCCGGAACCGCCTGCGGTCGCCCCGGCTGCCCGGGGACGTACGAGGACATGGGCGGCGGCGAGCTGTACTGCGACACCTGCGGGCTGGCGCCGATCGGCTCCGTCGCGGCGGGCGCGGAGGAACTCGTATCCCCGCCCACGGGGATGACGAGCGCGGCGCGCCGCGGTGACTCGCAGGGGTCACAGAGGTCACAGGGGTCGCACGGTTCCGGACGGTCCTCCTCGGCTTCCTCGGCCTCGGCGCGCTCCTCACGGTCCTCGCGCTCGTCGCACTCGTCGCGTTCGTCCCGCTCGTCCCGCTCGTCTTCGTCTCGGCGCTCCGTTTCGGGGCGGCTGTCGCGTTCGCTGTCGGGGGCGGCGTCCGCCCCGTCGGTGTCGGTGCGCAGTTCGTCTTCCGGGGCCTCGGTCTCGGGCCGCGGCAGGCTCGGGGCCGGGCTGGTCAACGTGCCGGAGGTGCCCCGTCCGGACCCCGCGGCGGCGGTGCTGGCGAACCCGGAGGTGCCGGAGCGCAAGCGGTTCTGCTCGCGCTCGGACTGCGGGGCTCCGGTCGGCCGGGCGCGGGGTGACCGGCCGGGCCGGACGGAGGGGTTCTGCACCAAGTGCGGGCACCCGTACTCCTTCGTGCCCAAACTGCGCGCGGGTGATGTGGTGCACGGCCAGTACGAGGTGGCGGGCTGCCTCGCGCACGGCGGCCTCGGCTGGGTGTACCTGGCGGTGGACAGGGCGGTCTCGGACCGGTGGGTGGTCCTCAAGGGCCTCCTGGACACCGGCGACCAGGACGCGATGGAGGCGGCGATCTCCGAGCGGCGCTTCCTCGCGGAGATCGAGCACTCCAACATCGTGCGGATCTATAACTTCGTGGAGCACCTGGACAAGCGGACCGGTTCGCTCGACGGGTACATCGTCATGGAGTACGTGGGCGGCAAGTCGCTGAAGGAGATCGCCAACGAGCGGCGGCGGCCGGACGGCCGGCGTGACCCACTGCCGGTGGAACAGGCGTGCGCGTACGGCATCGAGGCGCTGGAGGCGCTCGGCCACCTGCACAGCAGAAACCTTCTGTACTGCGACTTCAAGGTCGACAACGCGATCCAGCAGCAGGACCAGCTGAAGCTGATCGACATGGGCGCGGTGCGCCGGATGGACGACGAGGAGTCGGCCATTTACGGCACGGTGGGCTACCAGGCGCCGGAGGTCGCGGAGCTGGGGCCGTCGGTGGCCTCCGACCTGTACACGGTGGCGCGCACCTTGGCGGTGCTGACCTTCGACTTCCAGGGCTACACGAACGTGTTCGTGGACTCGCTGCCGGATCCGGAGCACATCGAGGTCTTCGGACGGTACGAGTCCTTCTACCGGCTGCTGGTACGGGCGACCGACCCGGACCCGGGGCGGCGGTTCGCGTCCGCGCAGGAGATGGCGGACCAGCTGACGGGTGTGCTGCGGGAGGTGGTCGCGCTCCAGACGGGCCGGCCGCGGCCGCAGGTCTCCACGCTGTTCGGGCCGGAGCTACGGGTTCCGGACACCCGGTTGTTCGTCGACACGGCCGGGGCGGAGGTATCCCGGCTGGGGGAGCGGGCCGTGCCCCTCCGGGGGTTCGGACGGGGGCGACGGGGGCCTTGGGGTCAGCCGGCCCCGGATCCCGTCGGCGCCGGCGCGCCCGCCGGACCGGGGCCGGGCCTTCCCGGGGCCGGCGCTTCCGCGGGCGCGGCCGCCGGGGTCCCGGCTCACCGGCCCGGCTCCGGCTCCGGCTCCGGCTCCGGCTCCGGCTCCGGCTCCGGCTCCGGCTCCGGCTCCGGCTCCGGCTCCGGGCAGGCTCCCCCGGCGTCGCCGCCGGGCGGCGTCGTACCCGCGCTCGGAACCACCGCCACGCGTGTGTCGGGGGCTCCGGTGCCCGGGCCCCGTCAGGCGCCGGCGGCTCCTGCCGCAGCCCCGGTGTCCGCGCTCGTCCCCGTCACGGCGGCAGCGGTGACGCCGGAGCCGGCGCGGCTCGACGCCCGGGCCGCCGCGCTGGCCCTGCCGGTGCCGCTGGTGGACCCGGGCGACCCCAACGCCGGTTTCCTGGCCGGTCTGCTGGCCTCCGCGCCGGCCGACCTGCTGGCCGCGCTGGGCTCGGCGGCCGCCGACTCGGCGGAGCTGCGGCTGCGGGAGCTGCGGGCGCGCCTGGAACTGGGCGAGCTGGACGTGGCCGGGTCCGGGGGCCCGCTGGCGGAACTGGAATCCCGGTACCCGGATGACTGGCGGGTGGTGTGGGCGCGCGGCATCGCCTCGTTGGCCGTCGGGGACGACGCGATAGCCGCCCTGTCCTTCGACGCGATCTACGACGCGTTCCCGGGCGAGCCCGCGCCGAAGCTGGCCCTGGGTCTGTGCGCCGAGATCCTGGGGCAGCTGGACAACGCCGCCGAGTACTACCGGCTCGTGTGGATCACGGACCCCGGCTTCGTCAGCGCGGCCTTCGGGCTGTCCCGCGTACAGCTGGCCGCGGGCGACCGGGCCGGGGCGGTGGCGACGCTCGAATCCATACCGGAGGCGTCGATCCACTACACCGCCGCACGGGTGGCGGCCGTACGGGCACGCCTGCGCGACCGGTCTCCCGACGAGCCCCTGTTGGCCGACCTGGCGGCCGCCGCGGACCAGGTGGAGGCGCTGCGGCGGTTCGGCCTGGACCCGGAGCGGCAGGAACGGCTCACCACGGAAGTTCTGGGCTCGGCCCTGGACTGGGTACTGTCGGGTAGTCGGGGTTCCGACCCCGGCCGGACCCTGCTGCTCGGCAGTCAACTGGACGAGCGGGGGCTGCGCTTCGGCCTGGAGCGCTCGTACCGCGTCCTCGCTCGGCTGGCGCAGCGGGGCGAGGAGAGGATCGAACTGGTGGAGCGGGCAAACCGTTTCCGTCCCCGGACGTGGGTGTGATTGATGTCGATGCATCGGCTGTCGGGATGCCCCAGCTGCGCGGAACCCCTGGAGGAGGGTGACCGCTTCTGCGGCGTGTGCGGCTACGCGGTCGCCTCCCCTCCGCCACCCCCCTCCGGCGAGCACCCCGCCCCCCACAACCCGCGCGAAGCCCGCGCCTCCACCCCCAACACCCCAGCGGGCGGGTACACCGCTTCCGGCCCCGACACCCAGGCAGGCACGGCCCGGGCGGCCGAGTACGCCGGTCCCGGCCCCGACGACGCCCCGGCGGCCACGGCCCCGGCCGGCGGGCACGCCGCCGCCCACTCCGACACCCCGGCGGCCACAGTCCCGACGGCCGGCTACGCCGATCCCGGCACCCCGGCGAGCACAGCCCCGGCCGGCGGGCACGCCACCGCCCACTCCGACACCCCGGCGGCCACAGTCCCGACGGCCGGTTACCCCGCTTCCGGCCCCGACGCCCCCGCTGGCTCGGCCCCGGCCGGCGGGCACGCCGCCGCCCGCTCCGATGCCCCGGCGGCTGCAGTCCCAACGGGCGGCTACGCCGGTCCCAACACCCCGGCGACCGCAAACCCGGTGGCTGGGTACGCCGGTCCCGGTCCTGACACCCCGACAGGCGGCTACGCCGGTCCCAACACCCCGGGGGCCGCAAACCCGGTGGCTGGGTACGCCGGTCCAGGTCCTGGCGCCCCGACGGGCGGGTACGCCGGCTCCGATGCCCCGGCTGGCGGGTATGCCGCTTCCGGATCTGACGCCCCGGCGGGCGCGGCGCCTGCGGGCGGGTATGCCGCCGTGGGGTACGGGGGTGCGGCCGCGCCCGGGTGGGGGAGCGTGGCCGGCGCCGCGCCGACCCTGGTCGGGGATCCGGCCGGCTGGTCCGGCACCGGCACCGGCCCCGCGCCGTACGGCGACACCGGCACGCCGTGGCACGCCGACACGGATCCGGGACACGGCCGCACCGGTGACGAGCGCGAACCCGGGACGGACCCGGGGCGTGAAACCCGGTACGACCTGCCCGGCGGCACCGGCGGCACCGGCGCGCCCCCCGCGCACGAGCCCCCGTACAGCACGCCGCAGGGCGACGGCGGGAAGACCTGTGTCGCCTGCCGCGCCGGCCGGGTGGACACCGACGGCTACTGCGAGCACTGCGGCCACGCCCAGCCCCGCGAGCGGGACCACCTCGAAGAGGAGCTCGGCAGCGTCGCCGCCGTCAGCGACCGCGGCCTGCGCCACCACCGCAACGAGGACTCCTTCGCCGTCGCGGCCACCGCTCTCCCCGACGGCTCCGCCGCCACCGTCGCCATCGTCTGCGACGGGGTCTCCTCCGCCAGCCGCCCCGACGAGGCCTCGGCCGCCGCCGCCGGCGCCGCCAACGAGGCACTGCTCGACGCCCTCCCCCGCGGCGCCCACCCCCAGGAGGCCATGCACGAGGCGATCCTCGCCGCGGCCGCCGCCGTCAACGCCCTGGCCCCGGAAGTCCCCGGCGCCCAGAACGCCCCCGCCTGCACCCTGGTCGGCGCCGTCGTCAGCGGCGGCGTGCTGACCATCGGCTGGGTCGGCGACAGCCGCGCGTACTGGGTCCCCGACGACCGCACCGCGCTCTCCCGCCGTCTCACCGAGGACGACTCCTGGGCGGCCCAGATGGTCGCGGCCGGCCTGATGGGCGAGGCCGAGGCCTACGCCGACGTCCGCGCCCACGCCATCACCGGCTGGCTCGGGGCCGACGCGTACGACCTCGAACCGCACACCGCCAGCTTCAAACCGGACCACCCCGGCGTGGTCGTGGTCTGCACCGACGGCCTGTGGAACTACGCCGAGTCCGCGCAGGAGATGGCCCAGGTGCTGCCCACCGACGCCGCCGTCCGCCCGCTGCACAGCGCGCAGGTCCTCGTCGGACATGCCCTCGACGGGGGAGGCCACGACAACGTCACCGTGGCCGTCGTCCCGTTCGCCGCGCCCCCGGCCGCCGAAGCGGAACCGCAACGGGAACCGCAACCGGAACGTCAAACGGAACGTCAACCGGAGCCGGACGCCGACCCGCGCACCCAGGCCTGATCCTCAGCCCCTAGGAGTCCGAACCGATGGCGAATTTCGCCAAGCCGAGCGCCCCGCGCTTCAGCGTGGACGTCTACCAGAACGAGTTCCTCCCCGAGGGAGGCCGCGACGTCCACGCCATCGTCACGGTCACCTCCACCGGCGGAGCGGCCGCCACCCGCACCGCCGTCCCCGCGCGGGGCGGCGCGGCCGTCGTGATCATGGTCGACTGCTCGGGTTCCATGGAGTACCCGCCGGACAAGATGCGCGGCGCCCGCGAGGCCACGGCCGCGGCCATCGACACCCTGCGCGACGGCACCTCGTTCGCCGTCATAGCCGGTACGCACGTGGCCAAGGAGGTCTACCCCGGTCAGGGCCGCCTCGCCACCGCCGACCCGGCGACCCGCGCCCAGGCGAAGGAGGCCCTGCGCGGCCTCGGCACGGGCGGCGGCACCGCCATCGGGACCTGGCTGCGCCTCGCCGACGGCCTGCTGCGCCAGTCCGCCGCCGCCATCCGGCACGGCATCCTGCTCACCGACGGCCGCAACGAGCACGAGGAGCCGGCCGTGCTGCGCGCCACCCTCGACGCCTGCGCGGGCCGCTTCACCTGCGACGCCCGCGGGGTGGGCACCGACTGGGAGGTGAAGGAGGTCACCGGCATCGCGAGTGCGCTGCTGGGCACCGCCGACATCGTCGCCGACCCGGCCCACCTCGCCGAGGACTTCACCCGCATGATGGAGAAGGCCATGGGCAAGGAGGTCGCGGATGTCGCGCTGCGCCTGTGGACCCCCGTCGGCGCGGAGATCCAGTACGTCAAGCAGGTCGCGCCCGCCGTCCAGGACCTGACCGCCCGTCGCGTCGAGGCGGGTCCGCGGGCCGGCGACTACCCGACCGGCTCGTGGGGCGACGAGTCCCGCGAGTACCACGTGTGCGTACGGGTGCCGGGCGCGGCCGTCGGCCAGGAGATGCTGGCCGCCCGCGCGATGCTCGTGCTCCCCGGCGCGCCGGGCGAACCGCCGGCCACCCTCGCCCAGGGGCTGGTCCGGGCGGTGTGGACGACCGACCTCGCCGCCTCCACCGCCATCAACCCGCAGGTGGCGCACTACACCGGGCAGGCGGAGCTCGCGCAGGCTATCCAACAGGGCCTGGAAGCCCGCAAACTGGGTGATGTCGACGGCGCCACGGCCAAACTCGGCCGCGCGGTGCAGCTCGCGTCCGCTTCGGGGAACGCGGACACGGCCAAGCTGCTGGCGAAGGTAGTGGACGTCGTGGACGCGGCGGCGGGTACTGTGCGGCTGAAAGCCAAGGTCGCAGATGCCGACGAGATGACTCTTGAAACGCGTTCGACACAGACCGTCCGAGTGAAGAAGACCTGAGAAGAAGACCTGACGCGATGACGCAGGGTGAAGGGGGAAGGGCCGACATGCCGACCTGCCCGAACGGGCACCACTCGGGTTCCGACGACTGGTGCGAGGTCTGCGGCCACCGCATGGCTGCCCCTGCCCCCGCCCCCGCTCCCGCCGGGGCTTCCGCGGCTCCCTCCTACGGCTACGGCTTCCCTCCCACCGCCGGTGAGCCGACCGCCCAGGCCGAGCTCTGCCCGCAGTGCCGGACCCCGCGCGAGGCCATGGCCCCGTTCTGCGAGGAGTGCCGGTACAACTTCCTGACGCGTTCGGCGACCTCGTACACGCCGCTCGCCCCGGATCCCGGTCCCGGCGCGGGCGCCATCCCGCCGCCCTCGCCGCCCCCGCCGCCGGTCGCGCCGCCCGCCCCGGCCGCGTACTCGCAGGACCACTTCGACTACCAGGGCTCCCGCCCCTCCCGGGTCAACCGGGCGGCCGAGCCGCTGCAGCGCGAGGACGACTGGCTGCTCCCGCCCCCGGCGCACGAGCAGCACCAGCAGCCGCACTACCAGCAGCAGCCCCCGCCGCCGCCCCAGCAGCAGGAGTACCTGCGGCAGCCGCAGCACCAGGAGTACGCGCCGCCTCCGCAGCCGCAGGAATACCAGCAGCCGCAGCCCCAGCAGCAGCCGCAGCCGCAGGGCTTCCCGCCCCAGGGCGGCGGCGCCTGGAGCGCGACGATCGGCCCCGACCGCTCGTACTTCATGGCGATGATGCAGCGCAGCGGCCCCGACGCGGCCGGGCTCAACCTGCCCGCGTACGCCCCGGAGCAGCATCTTCCGCTCGATGGCGGCCAGATCACCATCGGCCGCCGCCGCGCGTCCACGGGCGAGTCCCCGGACATCGACCTCTCGGTGCCGCCGGAGGACCCGGGCGTCTCCCACCAGCACGCGGTCCTGGTCCAGCAGCCCGACGGCGGCTGGGCGGTGGTGGACCAGAACTCCACCAACGGCACCACCATCAACGGTGGCGAGGAGCCGATCCAGCCCTACGTGCCGGTCCCCCTCACCGACGGCGACCGCGTCCACGTCGGCGCCTGGACCACCATCACCATCCGACGCGGCTAGGCCGTGTCCGGGGACTGGGCCGCCCCCAAGGGCCATACGTAGGGTCCCTGGGGATCGTCGAGCCAGGACCACTGGCCCTCCGGGGTGACCGTCACGCCGAAGCGTTCGCGCGCCGGGCGGCCCTCGCCGCGCCAGAGGTCCAGGGCCTCGCGGGGGTGCAGGGCCCCGGCGGTCAGCAACAGCATGAACTGGAACCGTTCGTTCTCCACCAGCTCGTACGGGAGCCCGTGCGGCACCCCGGGCTCGGCGGGCGGCGTCGCCGTGGCCCCGCGCAGGGGAACGAAGTAGGCCGCGGTGTGCAGGAAGCGGCCCTCGGCGAACTCCGCGTCCCGCACCGTCAGCGCGATCAGCCCGGTCGACAGCGGAGCCAGGATCCGCGCCCCCGGCCGGCACTGGCCGAGCCAGGCGAGCGGGACCCGCGGCAGCGTGCAGGTCACCAGGATCCGGTCGAAGGGGGCGCGGGAGGGACAGCCGCGCGCCCCGTCGCCGGTGACCACGGTCGGCCGGTAGCCGAGGGCGGCCAGATGCGTCCGCGCGGACTCGGTGATCTCCTCGTCCAGGTCCACCGTGGTGACGTGCTCGTCGCCGAGCCGGTGGCACAGCAGCGCCGCGTTGTAGCCGGAGCCGGTGCCGATCTCCAGCACGTCGTGGCCGTCGCGTACGTCCAGGGCGTTCAGCATCTTGGCCATCAGGGAGGGCTGGCTGCTGGAGGAGACCAGCTCGCCGTCGCGCAGCCGGGTCGCGAGCGGGGCGTCCGTGTAGACGCCGCGCAGCCAGCGGGCCCGCCGCTCGGGGTCCGGGTCCTCGCCCCACAGCCGCTCGTGGCCGGCGCCGCGGCCGGTCCAGAAGTACGGGACGAAGACGTGCCGGGGCACGGCCTCGAAAGCCGCCCGCCAGGCCGGATCGACCAGGACCCCGGCGGCGGTCAGCTCCCGTACCTGGGCAGCGTGCGCGGTCTCCCGCAGGTCGCGTGCCTCGGCGTGTGCGCCCATGCCTCCACTGTCCTGCGCCCGGCCCGCCCGTGCGAACGCGCGTACCCGCCGAACGGGGGGCCGCCGAACGCGGGGCCGCCGAACGGGGGCCGCCGGGGCCCTGAACGGGAGTCCTAGGACCGGGGTCCTCCGTCCGGGTGTCTGAGACGATGGTCAGGTGAATGACATTCCGCGGAGCACGGTTCAGGAGCAGACCTTCTACGAGCTGGTGGGCGGCGAGGACACCTTCCGCCGTCTGGTCCACCGCTTCTACCAAGGGGTCGCGGGGGACCCCCTGCTGCGCCCCATGTACCCGGAGGAGGACCTCGGCCCCGCCGAGGAGCGGTTCACGCTGTTCCTGATGCAGTACTGGGGCGGCCCGACCACCTACAGCGAGAACCGCGGCCACCCGCGCCTGCGGATGCGGCACGCGCCGTTCCAGGTGGACGCGGCCGCGCACGACGCGTGGCTGAAGCACATGCGGGTCGCGGTGGACGAGCTGGGCCTGGCGCCGGAGCACGAGGCACAGCTGTGGCGTTACCTCACGTACGCCGCGGCGTCGATGATCAACACCGCGGACTGACCCCGCCCGGACCCTCGCGCCGGGGCCCCTACCAGGCCGGCACCCCCTCCGCGCACGGGATCGGCAAGCGGCCGCAGAAGAGCACACGTACGAGCGCCCGCCCGGGCCCGTACGGGGCACGGGCCCGCCGCCCCCGGTACACGGCGCCCCCTCCCGGGAACCTCTACGCCGGACCAGACCGACGAGATTGGAGGTCCCATGTCCCAGGAGACGACCGACGCGGTGGATCCGAAGACCGAAGCGGACGAGGAGGCCCTGGACCGTGCCCTTGCAGCGGGCCGGTCCGGCGCTCCCCGCGGCCGGACGGACAACGGCAGCCCGCCGAAAGATCTGACCCGGTCCGACGGAAGCCCGGCTGCCCGCAGGCAGCCGAGCGGGGAGTAGGAGGCAGGCCATGGCGCTGAGGTTCAAGAACAACTACGAGCGGGAAATCTGGGCGATGGTCGAGCGGTACCAGCCCAACTGTTCCGCCAGCAGCAACTGGTTCAAGGAAGGCTGGTGGAAGATCGCCCCCGGGCAGAGCGTCGTCGTCTACAGCGGTGACGCCCGTGCCGTGAACCCGATCTGGTACGGCTACGCGTACGCGGGGGACGGCATGGAGTGGCGGGACAAATACCAGGAGGTGGTCCCGAACCATATCTTCGAGTGGTGTTCGAACGTCTCGGACTCGAACTCGCGGACGATCCACATGGTGGAGTTCACCGTGACCGCCCCCAACTACACGCTCAACTTCAACCCGTAGCCCGCCGACCCGGCCCGTCCGCTCCCGCACCCGGCGGGGCGGGCGGCCCGTCGTACGAGACCGGCCGCACCTGGAGCGCGCCCAGCCCGTTGACGCCGCCCGGGCGGCGGGTGGCGACGGAGCCGAACGGGGTGCGCAGCCGCAGCCAGCTCCCCGCGGCGAACAGTGCCACCGGGGCGGGCGCGCCGGGCGCCGCTGCCGGGGCGGGCACGGTGGCCCGTACCGGCCGCAGGAAGCCCAGGGACTGCGCCGCGTGCACGGCGCGCAGCGGAAGCTCGGTCTCCCCCAGCGTGCGGGACCAGATCTCGCGGCCGATGCGGTCACGCTCGGAACGGGTCCGGTGCTGCGGGGGCAGGGCCTCGTCACGGGCCCGGAATTCTGCGACGGCGGCGGCCACGGCGGCCAGGATCGCCTCGGCACCGGGCAGCCCGGGAAGCGGCTGCCAGCCACCGCGGGGCGGGAGCACCCCGGCCCAGGGCGGGCCGGTGACCGGCCCGGGCACGACGGCGCTCGCGGCGCCCTCGTCCACGGACTCCAGCAGCTCACCGGCGGACACCGTCAGGTCCAGCGGCACGCCCACGGGCGCGGCGAGCCGCACCGCGCGGATGGCCAGCACGTCGAAGGACGGCGGCCGCCCGAAGACGGCGAGCGCGCCGCCGCCGGCCTGAAGGCGGACGGCGGCGGCGCGGTCGTAGTGCACCAGCCGGCCCAGGAAGGCGGCGAGGTCCGCCGCCTCCCCGGAGTCGGCGAAGTGCAGCTGTTCACTCATGCCGCGAGGCGCCCTTCGGAGCCGACCGGCTCGTCGAGGTACTTCTCGAGGAAGTGCTTCTCCTCGGCCGTGATGCGGCGGGGCCGCCCCTCGGCGAGGTTGTAGGGCACGACCACGGTCTCGGCCCGCACGTAGACCGTCTCCGGCCGGTCCTCGGTCGCCTCGTCCTTGACCTCGTAGCGGATGGTCAGGGACGCGGCGCCTATCCGGGTCACCCAGGACTCGATGAGGACCGGCTCGTGGCGGTGCACGAGGGGCAGCTTGTAGTCGATCTCGTGGCGGGCCACGACGGAACCGCCCGTGAAGGACTCACTGCCCTCCCCCGGCGCCAGGCGGAACATGAAGTCGATCCGCGCCTCCTCCAGATAACGGAGGAAGACGACGTTGTTGACATGCCCGAAGGCATCCATGTCCGCCCAGCGGAGGGGGCACCGGTAGTGGTGTCTGGCCATGGTTTCGGCCTCAGCCCCGGGTGAGCTTCTTGTAGGTGGCACGGTGCGGACGAGCCGCGTCCGGGCCGAGCCGCTCGATCTTGTTCTTCTCGTACGACTCGAAGTTGCCCTCGAACCAGTACCACTTGGAGTCGCCCTCGTACGCCAGGATGTGCGTGGCGACCCGGTCGAGGAACCAGCGGTCGTGGGAGATGACCACGGCCGCACCGGGGAATTCGAGGAGCGCGTTCTCGAGCGAGGACAGGGTCTCGACGTCGAGGTCGTTGGTGGGCTCGTCGAGGAGCAGCAGGTTGCCGCCCTCCTTGAGCGTCAGCGCCAGGTTCAGTCGGTTGCGCTCACCACCGGACAGCACACCGGCCGGCTTCTGCTGGTCCGGGCCCTTGAAGCCGAAGGCGCTGACGTACGCGCGGGACGGCATCTCGACCTGGCCGACGTTGATGTAGTCCAGCTCGTCCGACACGACCGCCCAGAGGGTCTTCTTGGGGTCGATGTTGGCGCGGGACTGGTCGACGTACGAGATCTTGACGGTCTCGCCGACCTTGATTTCGCCGGAGTCCGGCGTCTCCAGGCCCTGGATCATCTTGAACAGCGTGGTCTTGCCGGCGCCGTTCGGACCGATGATGCCCACGATGCCGTTGCGCGGCAGGGTGAAGGACAGGTCGTCGATCAGGACCTTGTCGCCGAAGGCCTTGGAGAGGTTGTTGACCTCGACGACGATGGAACCGAGGCGCGGGCCCGGCGGGATCTGGATCTCCTCGAAGTCCAGCTTCCGCATCTTGTCCGCCTCGGCCGCCATTTCCTCGTAGCGGGCCAGACGGGCCTTGGACTTGGTCTGACGCCCCTTGGCGTTCGACCGCACCCACTCCAGCTCTTCCTTGAGGCGCTTCTGGCGCTTCTCGTCCTTGCGGCCCTCGACCTTGAGGCGGGTGGCCTTCTTCTCCAGGTAGGTGGAGTAGTTGCCCTCGTAGGGGTGCGCGCGGCCGCGGTCGAGTTCGAGGATCCACTCGGCGACGTTGTTCAGGAAGTACCGGTCGTGGGTGACGGCCACGACGGCGCCCTTGTACTGCGAGAGGTGCTGCTCCAGCCAGTTCACCGACTCGGCGTCGAGGTGGTTGGTGGGCTCGTCGAGGAGGAGCAGGTCCGGGGCCTCGATCAGCAGCTTGCAGAGTGCGACGCGGCGCTTCTCACCACCCGAGAGGTTGGTGACGGGCCAGTCGCCGGGGGGGCAGCCCAGGGCGTCCATGGCCTGCTCCAGCTGGGCGTCGAGGTCCCAGCCGTTGGAGTGGTCCAGGTCCTCCTGGAGCTTGCCCATCTCATCGAGGAGCGCGTCCGAGTAGTCGGTCGCCATCAGCTCGGCGACCTCGTTGAAGCGGTTGAGCTTCTCGACGGTCGCGGCCGCGCCGTCCTGCACGTTCTCCAGGACGGTCTTGGACTCGTCGAGCTTGGGCTCCTGCATGAGGATGCCCACGGTGTAGCCGGGCGACAGGAAGGCGTCACCGTTGGACGGCTGCTCCAGGCCCGCCATGATCTTCAGAACGGTGGACTTACCGGCGCCGTTGGGGCCGACCACACCGATCTTCGCGCCGGGCAGGAAGTTCAAGAAGACGTCATCGAGAATCACCTTGTCGCCGTGCGCCTTGCGCGTCTTGCGCATGGTGTAGATGAACTCAGCCAAGAGAAACCGTCCGGCAGATCGATGGTGGGCAGATACACCCCATAGTGCCGTACGTCCATCCCCCGGGGGAAACCCGAATGGACCCGGGGGACCCCGGCGGGGAGGGGGCCCGGGGGACCGGAGGGCTTGGGGGGACTGGGCTGCGGGTTGTCCACCCGCGCCGGCCGGTGCCCCCGGAACCGGTCCGGGAGAGGGCATCAGACCCAGCTCACGGCCGGCTCGGGCCCCGACTCAGGTACGCCGACTCAGGCGACGACGAGGTTCCAGCCGCTGTCGGCGCCGGTGCCGGTTCCGGTGCCGGTGGCGTTCCACCCGCTGTCGCGGCCGGCGCCGTACGTGCCGGTCAGGGTAGGCGCGGCCGTCGCAGCCCTCGGCGCGGTAGCGGTAACGGAGGTGGTGACCGCGACGGCGGTCCGGGACGACTTCACAGACAGCAGCAGCACAGCACCCAGCTCTTCCCAAACTTCATGATCATCAACTCTGACGCCACTCTAGGGAGACGTGTGGGCCCGGGTCGACCGGAGAACGAGACTTCGTCACGTTCTGTCTGAATCAGGCCGGTACACGGTGAGCGCGTCGGGGAGCTTGTCGAGGACGAGGGCGGTGGGCGCCAGGGCGTACTCGCCGTCGTAGGCGAGGGCGGTACCCGGCGGGATGTCGCCGATGCGCAGGCTGCGGAGGTGGGTGGCGGTGTGGACCGGGGAGCGGGAGAGCGGGCCCGTGAAGGCGGCGGCGAGCAGGCGCGGGGCGGGGCTGCCGCCGCCGTAGACGACACGGACGTCGAGCAGGCCCTCGCCGGGGCTGTCGCGGCGGCGGGGCGCGGGGCCGGTGCCGTGGTACGTGCCGTTGCCCGCGAACAGCAGCCAGACGCTACGGGGCCGCCCGGCCAGGGTCAGCCGTACCGGCCGCTCGGCGCGCAGCACCCGCCACGCCGCGAGCAACGCGGCCGGCCCGCCCCCGATCCACGGCCCCCACCGCAGCCGGTACCCGAGCAGCTCGGGATACGCCCCGATGCTGAGGGTATTCAGAAAATACCCGCACTCCCCGCCCCCCGGGGCCGAGCCGAGCCCGAAAGCCGCGCCCCCCGAACCCGGAGCAAGGTCCGGCCCGGAGCCCGCCGAAGCGGAAGCCGCGACCGCGGCCCCCGAGCGTGAAGCCGGGGCACCACCCGAAGCAAGGTCCGGGTCGGAAGCCGCTGGAGTGGGAGGTGGGGCTGCGGCGTCGCCTGGGGCTGGGGCACCGCCCGGAGCAGGGGCCGGGGCGGAGGCCGCTGGAGTGGGAAGTGGGGCTGCTGCGGCGGATGGGGACGGAGTGGTGCCTGCGGGAGCTGGTTCGCCGGAGGCCGGGACTGCGGCGGCGGTCGGCGGTTCATGGCCGGGCGCTGGGGCGGCATCGCCTGGGGCCGGGGCCGTGGCGGGGCCCGGGGTGAAGCGGCCCACGCCGACGCGGACGGCCTGGCCGGTGGTGAGGGCGCCGCAGGTGTCCTCGGGGCCCGCGAGGCCGAGGTCGACGGCGAAGTGGTTGAGCGTGCCGCCGGGGAACACCGCGAGCGGCACCCCGGCCCGCAGGGCGGCGGTGGCGGCCGCGTTGACGGTCCCGTCGCCGCCGCAGACCCCGAGGACGGTGGCTCGGGCGGCCGCCGAGGCCAGTGTCTCCGCCAGCTCGGAACCCTCGCATTCGATCAGCTCGGCCTTGGGGAGCCGGGCCCCCAGAACATCGAGCCCCGCGGAGGCGACCGTGCCCGCCCCGGTGTTCACCACCAGCACCAGCCCGGCCCCGTCCGGCAGCGCCGGCGCCTCGGCCGCCTTCCGCTCGTCACCGGGCACGACCCGCGCCTCCGCCGCGTCCCGCGCGAGCCGGTGGACGACGAACCCCGCCGCCATCCCGAGCCCCGCCCCCACCAGTACGTCGGAGGGGTAGTGCACCCCGGTGTACACGCGGGAGAACGCCACCGACACGGCCACCGGAGCCACCGCCGCCCCCCAGCCCGGGGCCCGCAGCGCCAGCCCGGTGGCGAAGGCGAAGGCGGAGGCCGAGTGCCCGGACGGAAAGGAGGTGGTCTGCGGCTGCGTGGCCAGCTGCCGTACCGCCGGCACCCCGTCCAGCAGCGGCCGCGGCCTGCGTACGGACCACTTCCCGACCGTGTTGATCGTCGCCGAGGCCAGCGCCAGCGAGGCCGCCCCGCCCAGGGCGGCCTTGCGGGCCCGGGCCGAACCGAAGGCGGCGATCGCCGCGGCGGCCCCGCCCCACAGCACCCCGTGGTTCGCGGCGCGCCCGAGCCTCGGCAGCACCCGGTCGGCGCCGGGCCAGTGCCGCCGGGCGACCACGTCGAAGAGCTGCCGGTCCCACCGCACGACCGCGCCTCGCCAGGTCAGTTCCTGGTCACCCATTCCCAGCGCCTACCCGGAGGAGACGCTTGGAACCAGCCCTTCCGGAACCAGGCCCCTCAGTTTTCCTCGTCCTCCAGCGGCCGCTTGCGCAGCAGGAGGACCACCATTCCGCCCAGCACGACCAGCCCCACCGCCAGCGAGGCGATCACCGGGGTGGCGGCGGAGCTGCCGCTGGAGGCAAGCCGCTCCTCCTGCGGGGACACCTCCGAGGTCACCCCCGCGGCCGAGCCCGCCGACGTACCCGAGGCGGACCCGGGCACCGAGCCCTGGCCGGGCGCGGACAGCTCGCCCACGGTCATCGCCTCCACGCCGGACTCCGCACCCGACGGAACCGCCCGGGCCTTCGGCCAGAGCGCCCTCGCGGTGGCGGCCGCCGCCGACTCGCTGGAGCCGGCCACGATCTGCGCCTGAGTGGGGACCCCGCTGGTGAAGACCCGCCCGACCGGCACCTTCGTGGAGCCCTGGACGGTGACCGAGGCCACCCCGTCGGGCGTCCCCACCGGAACCTCGAAGTACAGCCGGCTGCCGTTGGCGGCGGTGGCCACCGGCCGCCCCTCGGCGTCCACCACCCGCACCCCCATGGCCGCGGCCGCCGCGTCCGGGGTCACGGTGACACTCTGCGCGCCGGTCCGTACCGTGACCGGGCCGAGCCGACCGCCGACCGGCCCCGATACCGAGCCCGACACCTCGCCCGGGTCCAGCCCCAGCGAGGCCGGCGGTTCCGGCAGCCGCCCGGCCGCCCGCTGGAGGTAGTCGGCCAGCTTCTCCGCCGCCGGGTCCGCGGCCTCCACCTGTGCCCCGTCCGCCAGCCGCCAGATGGCCACCTGCGTTCCGGCGGCCGCGCTCTCCGCGGTGAGCGACCCGGCTCCGGCCGCCTTCGCGAGGCCCGCCAGATCGTTCAGCTGGGGGTAGGAGTGCTCCAGCACCCAGCGGATCCGGCCTGCCTCTCCGTTCCCCGCGAGCGGGCTCGTACCCCACCCGCTCTCCGTGTAGCGGGCCTCGGGCTGCGCGTAGCCCGCCGCGCCGACCCCGTAGGTCTGCAGCATGCCGCCGCCGTCGACCCGCATTTCGTACAGCCCGGCCGGGATCTGCCGGACCGAACCGTCTCTGGTGCGCAGGACCGCCTGGCCGTACGTCTTCAGCCCGTCCAGCACGGCGCTCGCACCATCCGGTGCGCGGACCGCCGGGTCGGCGTCGGCGGCGGCCCGCGCCGCGGGCGCGGCGGCGAGGGCGGCAGTGAGCAGCGCCACCGCCAGCGGTCGCCGCGCGGAGCCGCGTACCGCCCCAGGAGCCGAACCGGAAGCGGCGGCAGCGGCCACAGCCACGGAGGCAGCCGCCACGACAGGAGAATCCGGAGCAGCGGAGGAAGGCACGCAGGGAGGCGCGGCGGAAGTGAGGTACGCGCCGGATGAGGACGCGGAGGATGTGGAGTATGCGGAGGGTACGGAGGATGCGGGAACGGCAATCGACACAGTCTTCCCCTTCGGGCCAAAGACCCAGGTGCCCGTGAGTACCGGGGAATCCTAACCGCCTCGAACACTCAGACCACCGCCGCCTTCTGAGTGGCCATCAGCGGAGTATCCGTCTGGACCACCCGGCGGAAGGCCGCCGTACCGCGGCTCAGGTCGTGCCCGATGGCGATCGCGTCGATATCCGCCGAGAACCACCGGTTGCCCTCCGTGTCGGGCGGACCCTCCCGGACCCGCAGCCGCCCATGCACCACCAGCGGTTCGCCGACCGAAACGGAGCCGGCGAGATTCACCGCCAGCACGCGATGCGCCCACACCGTGTAGAAGCTGGTGGCCGCGTCCGTCCAGGCCTCCCTCTTCCGGTCGAAGTACCGCGGTGTCACCGCGAAACGGAACCTCGCCGAAGGACCGCTCGGCGTCTCCTTGAAGTCGATCCGCGTCGCCACATGGCCCACCAGAGTCACTCGGGTGTCGTGCATCCCGGCCACCCCTCCCCCGCGTCCCCACCCGTACGGACCATCCGCACGAGGTACGACCATGCTGGACCGGCCGCCCGATCCCCGCTCCGGCCTGTGGACTACTGGCGGGTTGTGGACAACTTCGTCCCCCCTGCGGCGACGGTGCCGTACTGCTCGCGCACTTCCCGGTAGCGCAGCAGCTCCGCCGCGACCGGCTCCAGCACCCGGGCCCGCCCGCAGCCGGCCGCCGCCTGCCGCAGCTTCCGCTCCGCGTCCTGCCCGTAGCGCCGCGCCGGCCCCCGGGCCGCGATGGAGCAGGCCCACTCCACGAGCGGGCCGCCGACGATGCCCGCCACCATCAGCAGCACCGGCGCCAACAGGCGCGGCCCCAGCACCCCGACGATCTGGCCGAGCAGCCACAGTCCCCCGTAGACCTGGAGCAAGGTCATAGCCGCCTGTGCGAGCACCGCCGCCGGCCACCATGTGGGCCTCGGCGGCTTGGCGCCGGGCACCGCGACCGCCGCGCCCAGCGTGACCGCGATCTCGTCCAGCGCCTCCGGCAGCCGCTCGGCACCCCGCACCGCGGTCTCCCGTACCGCCTGCGCCCAGGGATCGGGCAGCCCGATGGCCGCCTCCTCGGCAACGGTCCGTACGGCCTGCTCGACGCGCTGCCGCGCCGTGACCTCCTCCTCGACCGGAGCCTCGAAGGCGCCGGGGTTGCGCCCGATCGCCGCGAGCGACGCGAGCCCGGCCAGCGAGCGGGGGGCGCGCCGGCTCTCGTACCACCGCCACAGCCGCAGCCACGGCGTCCCGCACGCCTTGCCGGCATTGCGCCGCCAGGCGCGCTCGGCGGCGAGCCCGGCCGCATACGCGCCGACCGCCTCCGCGAGCCGGTCCTCGAAATCGGCGCGCGCCTGCTCCCCGATCTCCGGCCCCGCGTGCCCGTCGGCCACGTACAGCGGGCGCAGGCGCACGGCGGCCCGGTCCACGTCCGCCGAGATCCGCCGGGTCGCCGCGCCCTTCTCCTGGGTGAACTGGCCGATGAGCTCGCGAAGTTCCCCGACCCCTTCACCCGTCAGAGCGGAAAGCCCGAGCACGGTGGCCCCCGGCTCGCCGTGCTCGCCGAGCGCGATGCCGTCGTCGTCCAGCAGCCGCCGCAGGTCGTCCAGTACGAGGTCCGCCGATTCCCCGGGCAGCCGGTCCACCTGGTTGAGCACGACGAACGTCACCTCGGCGTGCCCGGCCAGCGGCCGCAGGTACCGCTCGTGCAGCACCGCGTCCGCGTACTTCTCCGGGTCCACCACCCACACCACCGCGTCGACCAGCGCCAGCACCCGGTCCACGTGGTCCCGGTGCGCGCCGACCGCCGAGTCCAGGTCCGGCAGGTCCACGAGGACCAGACCGCGCAGCGCCCCGCCCTCCGAGGTCTCGCGGGGCCGCCGCCGCAGCCGTCCCGGGATCTCCAGCCGGTCCAGCAGCCCGGCGGCCCCGTCCGACCAGCTGCACGCGATGGGCGCGGCGGTGGTCGGCCTGCGTAGCCCGGTCTCGGAAATCTGCACTCCGGCGAGTGAATTGAAGAGCGTGGACTTGCCGCTTCCGGTGGCTCCGGCGATCGCGACGACCGTGTGCTGAGGCGACAGCCCGCGGCGCGCGGCCGCTTCGTCGAGTACCCGGCCGGCCTCGGCGAGGGTTTTGCCGTCGAGCCGGGTCCGGGACAGCCCGACGAGCTGTCGCAGCGCGTCGAGGCGCAGCCTCAGCGCCTGCCCTTCGGGGCTCAGCGGGAACGTGGGCGCCTTGCCGCCGTCGCTGCCCGCGCCGGAGACGGTGCCGGAGACGGCCCGTACGAGCGCGTCGTCGCCGTCCTCGCCGTCGTGCTCGTCGCCCTGGTCCACGGGCTGTTGGCGCGAGCGTGCGATGAATCCGTCGTCCCAGCGGTCGTCGGTGCGGTCGGTCAAGGCGGTCACCGCGTCACCTCTCCTTCTGCAGTACGGACAGCGCGGCGATCAGCTCGGCCTGTGGTTCCGGGGTCACTTCGAGCGCTTCCAGCGGGGCGAGGCGGCGGTCCCGCTCGGCACGCAGCACCTGGTCCAGGTGGTCGTCGACGAGTTCCCCGCCCCGGTCGCGCAGCCGTACCGCGGCCTGTACGCCGATGCGCTCGGCGAGTTTCTCCCCCGCCGGGCGGGCGCGCTTGCCGCCGAGGAGAGCGGCGACGAGCAGGGCGGCGACCGCGTCGGGGTCGGGCGCGGGCTGCTTGTCGAGCTTGGCGACCTCCTCCTCGGCGAGTTCCTCCAGTACGCGCCGCCAGCGCCGTACGGCCATGCTGATACGTTCCGCCGCTTCACGGTCGGGTGCGGTCTGCGGCACCGCGCCGGCGGCCGGTTCGTGCCGCCAGGCCTCGGCGATCCGCTCGTCGGCGGCGGCCACGGCGCACTGGAGCAGCGCGGAGAGGGACTCCGCGAGCGAGTCGAGCAGTTCGTCGGCGGTGGTGTCGAGCGGGTAGCCGCGCCACCGGGTCAGCGCGTCCCCGGCGAGGACGGCGCCGCTGTCGAGGCGGCTGCGGACCCGCTTTCCCTCCCTCTTGTACGCGTCCTCGACGGACGAGGTCAGCCGTACCGCGGCGGCGTGCTGGGCGGCGACGGCGGAGGCCAGCTCGGGCATCCGGCGCCCGAGGGAGTCGAGCGCGCCCAGCGCGGTGCGGCCGACGGCGTACTGACGGGCGGCCGGGTCCTGGGCGTGGTGGGCGAGCCACGCGAACAGCGGCGCGACGGCGCTGGCCGGCAGCAGCCCGCCGCCGCCGGCCGACTCGGGCAGCTCGGGCACCGTGAACCGCGGTACGTCCCCCAGCCCGGCCCGGGTGAGCAGGGCCCCGTACTGGCGCGAGACCTCGGCGAGCACCTGGTGCGGGACCCGGTCGAGGACGATGACGAGGCTGGCCTTGTACTGCTTGGCGGTGCGCAGCAGGTGCCAGGGGATGGCATCGGCGTAGCGGGAGGCGGTGGTGACCATGACCCAGACATCGGCGGCGCAGATGAGTTCGGCGGCGAGGGTCCGGTTATCGACGACGAGGGAGTCGATGTCCGGGGCGTCGAGGACGGCGAGGCCGCGCGGCAGGGTGGCGACGGTCTCGATCCGCAACTCGCGGGTGGCGTGCGTGTGCCCGTGGGGCCTGTGGCGCTGCGGGGGCGGAAGGGCGTCCTCCTCCCCCTGCGGCGCCCAGATCCGCATCAGGTCGGGCAGGACCCGCATCCCGGCGAACCAGTGATGATCATCCGGATGGCAGACAAGCACCGGCGTGCGCGTGGTCGGGCGCAGCACCCCGGCCTCGCTGACCTGCCGTCCGACGAGGGAGTTGACGAGCGTTGATTTGCCGGCCCCGGTCGACCCGCCGACTACGGCGAGCAACGGCGCCTCGGGCGCCTTGAGCCGGGGTACGAGGTAGTCGTCGAGCTGCGCGAGCAGCTCGGCTCTGGTCTGGCGGGCGCGCGGAGCGCCGGGCAGGGGCAGCGGCAGACGCACGGACGCGACCCGGTCGCGCAGGGCGGACAGGGCATCGAGCAGCTGAGGCCGTACATCCAAGGTCACCACATGCGAAGAATGCCCAATTTAGGACCATTTTTGAAGCTTATACGCCCTCTGCGCGCCGACCGCCACTCCAGCGGGACATGATGGACAGAGAGGACGAGTGGGGCGCAGGCATAACGAGTGCACAACACCCAAGGCGCCACGACGCAAAAGCGGTGCGAGAATCGCACCTGCCTGCGATTATCGGGACCGCTTCACCGAACCTCCACATCGTGGCACGCGAGTGAAGCAACCGGGACAAGGCGGCCGGAGCCCTATCCTTGACCCGGCGTGGACCACAGCCCCACCCCCAACCGGGGCTCCAGGCCACCACGGCCACCTTCCGGCCCCCGTAGCTCAGTGGATAGAGCAGGTGCCTTCTAAGCACTTGGCCGCAGGTTCGAGTCCTGCCGGGGGCACTCTCCACGTCCCACCCTCAAGCCCTCCCTCGCGGAGGGCTTTCTTGCAGGTCAGCGGCACTTTAACGCGGGCACCGTAGCGTCGGCGTAAGCCCCTGCACCGCCCCTGACGGCAGGGGTGGCAGTCCGACTGAACCCGGCTTCGGAGGGCTCTTAACGGCTGTTCTTCCCGAAAACTTCCCGAAGTTGTGCCGCGACTGGTCCGCCGGCGATACCACGGCGGGCAGCTCCTGCGGAGCCTCGGTGCGCTTCCGAAGATCGGCGGCACGTCAGGGCATGTGTGGTTCGGGCGTCCGTGAGGTGTGCGTACGCGTGCTTGGCCTGGGGTGTCTGGCCGTGGACCAGATGGAACGAGGCTTCGCCCATCAGCCGGGCCGCCGTAGTGTCCGACCCCATGGCCCGGGCACCAGATGCCGCGAGGCACGCGGCGGCGCTGCGCAGTGCCAGGTCGACGACGGCCGCGCGGGTCGCGAGCCGTTCCTCGGTCGCTTCGTGAGCCGGTCGGCAAGGAGTGTCGCGCTGTCGGCCCAGCCCTTGAACGCCTCGTACCGGCCGAGATACCGGGTGGTCCCCTGCACATGGCCGAACACGGCGGGGTGGGTGTTGGCGTTGCGGTGGAGGTAGGTGCGCAGCCAGTCCTCGTGCCGGGACAAGCTCACGACCTGGTCGCGTGTGACGGACACGTCGAGATCGCGTGGCCGCTGAGGGGCCGGCCGGTGAGCAGGGGGGTGAGCCAGCGGTCCCGCAGAATCTGGTTGTCGCTGGCGGCGACCGCTCTGACGGGCTGGTGGTGTTGAGCGTAGACGAACCAGGTGGCGCCGTCGGCTGCCGAGACGATCTCCGTGGCGCGCCGGAGCAGGGCCGGGTTCCGGGTCGCCAGGCCGAGGGCGCCAGACGCACCGAGGGCGTCCAAGTGGGCGCGGGGCACACCGTCGTGTGCGGTCCGGTCGGCGCTGGGGCTCAGCAGCTCGTCGGCGACACGAGACGTCTCGGACAGCATCTCGGCGTCGGGACGCCGAGATGCGGGGGATCCGACCATCAAGCGTCTGCCGAGCCGGCCAACGCGGTGAATTTCTCCCCAAGAGGCCTGATGATGTTGCGTTCGACCTCGTAGTAACTGGTCAGCTCTGCCATGGGAGCGCGGCGCAGGTGCCAGCGGCCGGTGAGGTTGCAGCCGATGTCGCGGCCGGCGAACGTGCCGGTGGCCCAGCCGTCCTTCTCGTCGTCCAGGGTGCGTTCGAGGCGGAAGTAGTTGAACAAGCTGCTGGCTGTGGTGCGGACAGTCTCGTGCGGGTCCTCCGGGCGGGCATCCGCAACGCCGAACCAGCACTCAGGTCCGTCGGCGTCCTTGACGTATGCGTCGTTGAAGCCCAGCCACGGCCAGACGAAGGCAATGAGGCCGGCTTTGTCGGTGGGACAGTCGTCGGCCGGACAGTCCGCCGGGATGCGCTCGGGGTCGATGTAGAAGCGGCCGAGCCAGGTGGGCAGCCAGAGGTAGAAGGGGTAGGAGCTGTTGTCGGAGAGCAAGTAACTGTTGGCGTTGGAATGCAGTTCATTTCCGGCCACGGGGGTGAGGCGAACGCCGTACTCCGGGATCGCGAAGCGAACGCTGATGACCTCGTAGAAGGCGCGAACGTCCCGGAAGTATTCAGACAGTGCGTCATAGGCGGAGGGTGCTTGGGCGAGTACGTCGGTCCTGAAGATCACTTAGTCTCCCGTTGCCGCGACGGTCGCTTGATTTGTTCAATTGATGTTCCATGTCCGGCATGGAGCGGTAAAGAGAAAGACGTCTGATTGGCTCGAACCGGCGGGGTGACGCGTGGGCGGAGTGGCCGTGATCGGTGCGGGTGTGGGAGGCTGTTACACCGCCTTCCGGCTGGCCGTGGGCTCGCGGGAGGTGACGCTGTACGAGAGCGGACACCGAGTGGGCGGCCGGATCTGGTCCGTCCCGGTGCACGGCGGGGGGTGGGCGGAACTGGGTGCCATGCGCTTGAACACGGAAGCCGCTCCGGTGATGGCCCTGCTGAAACATCTGGGGCTGACCGACGCCCTGGTCCCCTTCCCTTTCGGGCGGCCGGAAAATGTGGTGCAGGCGCGCGGCATGCTGGTGCACCAGCGGGATTTCGCCCATTGCGCTCGCATTCCGTACCGATTGGGGAAACGGGAACAGGGATCGGATGCGGACGAGTTGACGCTCCTGGCCGTCGAATCGGCGGTGCCGGGATTCGGACGCCTGCGGGAGAAATACCACCGGGCGGTCCGGGAGGGCCGGGACGCTGATGCGGCGTCGGCACGAGCCCTCTACCGGGCGGCACACGGGGCGGCGCTGGTACAGGGCGAGCCCCTGGTGGAGGTCTCCTGGCCGCGGGTCCTCGCGGCGGCGCTGAGCCACGAGGCGTTACGGCTCGTCGCCGACACCGATGGGTACGACATGCACCCGGGTGGCTCGGCGGCCTGGATCGACGTGTTGTTCGGGACACCGCCGCAGGCCGAGTACGTCACGCTCTCCTGCGGCATGGAGGATCTGCCCAGGGCTTTGCACACCGGGTTCGAGGAGGCCGGGGGCCGCACGCGTCGGGGCCGCCGACTGTGCCGGATCGACCGTGCCCGCAGGACCGGCGGGACCTACGAACTGACGTTCGCCGTCGAAGACCACACCGGCCGGGACACCGGCCGGCGTGAGCGCGTCCAGGCCGAGACGGTGGTGCTGGCCCTGCCGCAAGGCGCCCTGCGGCGCCTTGCGGCAGGGCCCGGGGTGTTCGGGTCCTCGTGGGCCGAGGACCTGGAAGCCGTCGAGCCGGTGCGCGCCTCGAAGCTGTTCCTGGCCTACGACGAGCCGTGGTGGCGCGCGTGTGGCGTGCGGGCCGGGCGCAGCACCACCGATCTCCCGCTGCGGCAGGTGTGGTACGAACCGGGAGGGGCGTCGAGGCTGCTGCTGGCCGCGTACCCCAGCGGTCCGTCCGCATCGCTCTGGGACCGCTTCGGAACGGGGCCCGCACATGGCGAGCCGGCGAGCGGAGCCACGTTCGACGGCGGCCCGCCCGCCACCGCCGCGGCCGTCGCCCACGCCCACCGGCTGCTGTGCCGCATGCACGGAGTACAGGCCCCCCCGCCGGTGGCGGCCTGTTGGCAGGACTGGGGGCGCCGCCCCCACTCGGGAGCCTGGCACCTGTGGCGGACCGGGCGGGACCCGGAGCAGGTCGCGGTCCGTATGCGCGCCCCCGCACCCGGAGCGTCCTTGCACGTCGTCAGCGACTGCTGGACCGAGGACCCGGGTTCTATACCTGGCGCTCTCAGCTGCGCCGAGCAGGTCCTGCAGGCGCACCTCGGCCTGCCCCGGCCGCCCTGGCTCTCATGACATCCGCGCCTTCATCACTGCTCACGGCCCCGATCGAGTCCTCACCACAGGAGTAGACATGCCCGCTCCCCCCTCCATCGTCGAACCCGAGATCGCGAAGCTCCTCGACCACTTGGCCCGACAACCCGGACTCGCGTGCAGACTGGGCGGCGTCCGGGAAGAGTGGTCCGCCCGGGAGATCGGCGACGGCAACGTCAACCTGGTGTTCGCCGTCCGTGGCCCGGCGGGGGCCGTATGCGTCAAGCAGGCTCCCCCGTATGTGCGGGCGGCCGGACCGAGCTGGCCGCTGACGCCGCAACGGGTCATGTTCGAGCATCGCGCGCTGGTCGAGCACCGGCGCCACGCCGCCCCGTACCTGCCGGAGCCGCTGCACGTCGACGCCGCCGAACATCTCCTCACCGTGGAGTACTTGGAAGGGCACACGGTCATGCGGACCGGGCTGACGGCCGGTGCCTGTTACCCGCACTTCGCCGAGCATGCCGCCCGCTACCTGGCCCACACGCTCTTCTTCACATCGGACCTCGCCCTGCCGGCCGGGCGCAAGCGGGAGTTGACGTCGTACTTCGAGGCCAACACAGCCATGTGCCAGATCATGGAAGACATGGTCTTCACCGAGATCCTCCTGCCGCATCCTCGCAACCGGTGGACCAGCCCGGAGCTCGATGCGGACGTGAGGGAACTCCAGCAGGACATCGAGCTGAAACTCGCCGTGTCCCGGCTGAAGTCGCGCTACCTCACCTCCCGCGAGGCACTCCTGCACGGAGACCTGCACACTGGTTCGATCATGGTGTCCGAGTCCGGGACCGAGCCGTCCATCGGCGTGATCGACCAGGAGTTCGCCTGTTACGGGCCCATGGGCTTCGACATCGGCACTCTCCTGGCCCACCTCCTCATCGGGTACTTCGCAGCCGGCGCGCACGAACCCAACCGGTCGGAGCAACGAAACTGGCTGCTGTCCAGCGTGGAACAGCTCTGGGACGGGTTCCGAACACACTTCACCCGGCTGTGGCGCGACCACGCAGACGGGGACGCCTATCCTCCCGCCCTCTTCGCCGGGGAAGCGGCAACAGCACTGGAGGCCGAACGGCAGCGCTACCTCGGCGAGTTGTTCACGGAGACGCTGGGCTTCTGCGGCGCGGAGATCATCCGGCGGATCGTCGGCTTCGCCCGCCCCGCCGACTTCACCACCATCACCGACGCCACCGTTCGCGCCGAAGCGGAACGTCGAGCCCTGGCACTGGCCCGTTCCCTGGTGACAGCCCCGACCGGTTACCGCACCGCCGCTGACCTCACGGCGGCTGCCCGGAACGGTTGACGTGCAGCGCCGTGTCCGGCGCTGCACGCGCTCGCCGGAATCCGCGGGCGGCCGGACACGGCGAGCCGCCAGTGCCGTCGGCGGCGCGCATGCCGTAGCGGCGGCGTAAGCCCCTGCCCGGCCTTGGCGGGCGGGACTCCGATTCAGCCAAGGCTCTGCGCCTTCGTCCGGCTCGGCGCCCCGGATACATCAGCTGATTAGATGATTCTCGGTAGTTATTTCCGGTTTGCTCCCTGCGTATGACATCGGAAACGATCAGCATGGCGACTCGCCACGCGCCCGGTTCTTGCGGCTGGGCGCTCTTCCTCTGTCCCTGGATGTCCGCCCATGGCCACGTTATGCCGACCCGCTGTAGCCGTGCCCGAGCACGTGATCAGCCTTGAGCAGACCCTCGATCTCGTGCGCACCGTCCATCCGGACCACCCCCAGCTGCCGCTGGCGCTCCGGCTGATCACCAACACCGGCGTCAGGAAGCGACACCTGGTCCAGCCGCTCGAGGAGACTCTGCGGCATCCGGGCTTCGAGGCCCGCAACCGCGTCTACGAGGCTGAGGCCAAGGCCCGGGTGCCGGACGTCGTCCAACGGGCCCTGCACAACGCCCGGCTGGCCGCGAGTGAGATCGACCTGATCGTCTACGTCTCCTGCACCGGCTTCATGATGCCCTCGCTGACGGCCTGGATGATCAACAAGCTGGGGTTCCGGTCCGACACCCGGCAACTCCCCATCGCCCAGCTCGGCTGCGCCGCCGGCGGCAGCGCGATCAACCGGGCGCACGACTTCTGCACCGCCTACCCGGAGGCCAACGCGCTCGTCGTCGCCTGCGAGTTCTGCTCGCTGAGCTATCAGCCCGACGATCTCGGCGTGGGCACTCTGCTCTCCAACGGACTCTTCGGTGACGCCGTGGCCGCCGCGGTCGTGCGCGGCTCCGGCGGAACCGGAGTCCTGATCGAGCGCAACGGCTCGCACCTGATCCCGGACACCGAGGACTGGATCGCGTACAGCGTCCGTTCCACCGGCTTCCACTTCCTGCTGGACCGGCGGGTTCCGGGCACGATGGAACCGCTCGCGCCCGTCCTCGCCGACCTGGCCGGACAGCACGGGTGGGACGCGTCCGCGCTCGACTTCTACATCGTCCACGCGGGCGGCCCGCGCATCCTGGACGATCTCTCCACCCACCTCAAGGTCCCCTCGGAAGCCTTCCGTTTCAGCCGGGCCACGCTCACCGAGTACGGGAACATCGCCAGCGCCGTCGTCCTGGACGCCCTCCGCCGCCTGTTCGACGAGGGCGGAGTCGCCGATCAGGCCCGTGGGCTGATCGCCGGTTTCGGCCCCGGGATCAGCGCGGAGATCGCCCTCGGGCGGTGGACCACCACCGGCAGGATCGGCCGCCAGCGCGCCTCCGGTGCGAGCAGCACGGCGCTGTCGGCCGACCGCCCTCTCAGCCACGCGGGCCGCTGACGCCCGCGGCGTCGGCGCGCCAGCGCCGGCGCCGGCGCTCCCCCGCCTCCCGCCCCTCCTCTCGATCTAGGATTCGCCGCCCGTGACTGTCGCGCCCCACGCCCCGGTCCACTTCTGGGCCCCGCCGGACCTCCCCGGCCTCGACTACGACCCCATGCTGGCCCGCCTGCTCCACGAGGAGCCCGTCGCGCGCATCCGACTGCCCCACGGGGAGGGGCACGCCTGGGTGGTGACCCGGTACGAGGACGTCAAGTTCGTCTCGGTCGACCCCAGGTTCAGTCGGCGTGCGGTCCCGGGGCGGCCCCTCACCCGGCTCGTCCCGCACTTCATCCCGCTGGCCGGCGCCGTCGGGTTCGCCGACCCGCCGGAGCACACCAGGATCAGGCGGGTGGTCGCCGCCGCGTTCACCGCCCGCAGCATGCGCCGCCTGCGCGACCGTGCCCAGGCGGTCATGGACGGCCTCCTGGCCGAGATGGAGCGGCACGGTCCGCCACTCGATCTGGTGGCCCACCTCAACCGCCCGTTCCCGCTGGCCGTGGTCTCCGAACTGGTCGGCGTACCGGCAGCGGACCGCGACCGGATGGGGCACTGGTCGGACACCATCATTTCCGCCGCGGCCGGCCGTGAGGCCAGCGAAGCGGCCAAGACCGAGCTGGGCGACTACTTCTCCGCCCTGCTGACCCGCCGCCGGGGCCCGGGCGGCGAGGGGCTCGCCGCAGTCCTGGCCGACGCCGTCGGAAGCGGTGCCCTCGATGAGGCGGAGGCCGTCAGTCTCGCGGCCCTGGTCCAGATCAGCGGCGCTCACGCGGTACGCAACAACAGCGCCAACATGGTCTTCGCCCTGCTCACCCGGCCCGCACACCTGGCCCGGCTGCGCGCCGAGCCCGAGCTGATCCCGCAGGCCGTCGACGAACTGCTGCGCTACATCCCCCACCGCAACGCCGTGGGCCTGGCGCGGATCACCCTGGAGGACGTCGAGGTCGGCGGCGTGCCGATCCCGGCCGGCGAAGCCGTGTACGTGTCCTACCTGAGCGCCAACCGCGACCCGTCGGTCTTCGCCGACCCGGAGCGGCTCGACTTCGACCGCGTCGCCAACCCGCACCTGGCCTTCGGCCACGGCCCGCACTACTGCCCCGGGGCGGCGATGGCCCGCATGGAGTCCGAGATCATCCTCGGGTCCCTCTGGGACCGGTTCCCGCGGCTCCGCCTGGCCGTCCCCGAGGGGGAGCTGCACTGGCGGCGGGGCGCGCTGATCCGCGGCCCCGAAACGCTCCCCGTCCTGTGGTGACGGAGCACCGGCGCGCGGGCGGCGAGAACCCACCCGCGGAAGCCCTGAAAACGCGAGAGAGAGGAGCGAAGGACGTGCCCCAGTCCCATCCGTCCGACGGCCTGGTGGTCCCCCCGGGCGGCGGACGCACCATCAGCACCGCCGCCCAGCAGGTGACGTTCAAGGTGACCGGCGCGTCCTCACGGACCGCTTCCACCTTCGAGGTGGTGGTGCCGCCCGGCTTCGATGTCGGGGCGCACACCCACGACCGGAGCGAGGAGCTGTTCTACGTGATCGAAGGCGAGCTGGAGGTGATGGCCTTCGAGCCGAGGGTCCGCACCCGCGACGACTGGCGCGGGTGGGAGTCGCTCTCCGGCCAACGGCCCGTCCGGGCGACCGCCGGCACGCTGATCCTCGTACCGCCCGGCTGCCCGCACGCCTTCACCAACCCGACCGGAGCGCCGGCCAGGATGCTGTTCCAGGCGTCTCCGCCGCCGGACCACGAGCGCTACTTCGAGGAACTCTTGGAACTGCTGAACTCCGACGCCGGTCCCGACGCCGGTCCCGACGCCGCGGCCGTCGAGGAGCTGCGGCGACGCTACGACATCGAACAGCTCACACCTCTGCGACACGCCCCCCTGCCGTCCGGCACCCGGGCCGGAGCGGGCCGATGACCGAGACCTGCCCCGCGCACGCCACAGTGCACCACTGGGCGGTGGAACCCCTGGACGCTCTCCGCTTCGACCCGCTGCTGCACCGGCTGCTGCGCGAGGAGCCGATCGCCCGTGTGCGGATGCGCTTCGGTGAGGGCGACGCCTGGCTCGCGACCCGGTACGAGGACGTCAAAACCATCACGTCCGACCAGCGCTTCAGCCGCGCGCTGACCGTCGGCCGACCGGTGACGAGCATGACGCCGCACACCGTCGCGCCGGTGGGCGGCATCGGGCGTACCGACCATCCCGACCACACCCGGCTGCGCCGCCTCGTGGCCCACGCCTTCAACCGCCGGCGGGCCTGCGCCCTGCGGATCCTGGCCCAGGAGGCCACCGACCGGATGGTGGCGGCGATGGCCGCCCAAGGCCCGCCCGCCGAGTTGACGGAGGCGCTGACTGGGCCGCTGCCGGAACAGGTGATCGGCCACCTCCTGGGCGTCCCGGCGGGCGACTTCGGCCGCCTGCAGGGCTGGCGTGCCGTCATCCTCTCCAGTGACGCCTCACCGGCGCGGAGCAGCGCCGTCAAGGCCGAGATCGCCGGCTACTTCCGGAACCTGGCGGACCACCGGGCCCTCGATCCGGGCGACGACCTGTTCAGTGAGCTGGTCAGCGCCCAGCGGGAGGGCGCGCTCAGCCGTCCCGAACTGATCTCCCTGTCGGTGATGACCGTGCTGAACGCCCTCGACCAGGTACGCAATCAGACCTCGACCATGGTGTACGCGCTGCTCACCCATCCCGAGCAGCTGGCCCTGCTGCGGGCCGAGCCCGCCCTGCTGCCGCGAGCCGTCGAGGAACTGCTGCGCTTCATCCCCCAACGCAACGGCGTCGGCCTTCCCCGGATCGCCACCGAGGACGTCGTGATCGGCGACACGCTGATCCGGGCCGGCGAGGCTGTCTACGTGTCGTATCTCGCCGCCAACCGCGACCCGGACGTGTTCACCGATCCCGACCGGCTGGACCTGACCCGCGACGAGGCACCCCACCTCGCCTTCGGCCACGGCGCGCACTACTGCCTGGGCGCCGCGCTCACGCGGATGCAGTCGGAAGTGGTCCTCTCCACGCTGCTGCGGGAACTTCCGGAACTCCGTCTGGCCGTCGGACCGGACCAGGTTCGCTGGCGCCGCCACACCGTCAACCGGGGCCCGGAGACCCTGCCGGTCGCCTGGTGACGGGCAGATCGGCGGCCCGGTGACGGTCCGGTGGCGTGCGACGGGGCGGCGGCGGACGGCAGGGGTGGGTCAGGCGGCGGTGGGGGTGTCTTGCGCCGAGACGCCGAGCGCCCTTACGGCCTGGTAGTAGGTCCACGCCGTGCCGGTGCAGGACGTCTTCTTCGCGCCGGAGTACTGCGCGCAGACCCGCTTGAGGTCGGCGTAGAAGGCGTCGTCCAGGCGGGACTTGTTGGCGGAGAAGGAGCCGGCCGCCTTGTAGTTGCGGTATCCGAAGTCGTGGCGGGCACAGGACATCTGGAAGGGGAAGCCGAACGGGTTGTCCGGGGAGGTGGTGCAGTAGTCGGTCGACCAGTCGAAGCCGTACGCGGACCACTGGCCCTGGTTCCCGCGCGCCGCGGCCCACGCGTTGTAGCTCGCCGCGCTGGTCTGCGTCCAGCCGCCGAGGACCTGGGGCTTGTCGGCAGGGGCGGCGGACGCCGGGGTGGCCAGGACCAGGACGGCAGCCAGGGCGGTGGCGGTAGCGGCAGCTCTGGCGCTAGCGGCGGCGGCGGATAAGGCGGCGGGCACGAGACGACGGCTCACGGGAGTCCTCCGGGAGTTGACGGTCCGCCGCCCGGACTTCCGGGCGGCGGCTGGGGATCGCTCTCGGAGAAGGCATACCGGCGGCCCCTATGGCCGGGCTATTTTTCTCGGGTTCACCGCCGGAACGGAGTACGTCCGCGAGGCCGCGGCCGCTGCGGGCGGGATGGATTCGCCCTCTGACGGAAGGCGGACCCACTCGCCCGCCCCGGACTCAGGTATGGGGACGCGGCCCGGCCCGGGACTCAGGTATGACGGTGTGTGCTACTTCCGGCAGGGATTCGGTTCGTCCTACGGAGGGACGCGCGGAGTGGGGTCCGTGGCGAACACTTGTTTCCATGAACCGCCGTCGCCCGCTCGTCTTCGCAGCAGCCGCCGTGGGAGCCCTCGCCGCCGCGGCCTTCGCGCTGCCCAACCTCCCGCCCAATCCACTCACCGATGCCGTCAACGACCGCATTTTCCAGGAGCGGCAGAAGCGGTTCGCGACGGCCGCCGAGGCTCCGACGCGCGGGGAGCCGGCGTTCGTGCTGCCGTCCTGGATACCGAAGGACGCCACCGATGTACGGATACGGGCGCGTGCCGGCGGCGAGGCCCGGCTGATCCGGTTCACGCTCGGCTCCGCCCCGCTGGACGGCCCGCAGTGCGGCGCCGGGAAGCCGAAGCGGCTGGCCGGGCCCGGGCTCGGGGCGAAGGCGAAGTGGTGGCCGCGTGACACCCGGGCCGAGGAGCGGCCCGAATGCCGGGACGTCCACCAGTACCAGGTCGCGGTGCGCGGCAAGCATGTCTACGCCTGGACCGACGGAACACCCTCCCCGGGCGCCCGAATACACGACCAGGCCCAGGCCCCGGCCGACGCCGCGCGGCGTTAGCTCCGCTCGTCGCGGGCGAGGGCGGTCGCCGTGGCGCGGGCGAAGGCCTCGGGGTTGTCCAGCATGATGTTGTGCCCGCAGTCCGGGACGGGGACGACGGCCACTCCGGCCGCCTCCAGCGCCTCGGCCCCGGCGAGCGGCCCGTCCGCCTCCGGGAGGAGGTAGCTGCGCGGGATCTTCAGCTCCAGCAGGAGCTCCCGCATGGTGGGCGTGGTGCCGGCGGCGAGGTGGACCGCGGTGCGGTACAGGGCCGTGCGGCCGGCCAGTCGCATGGTGGACCACCAGTGCGCGCCGACCCGGTCGCGGACCTCGGCCCAGCCGCCGGCCAGGAACTCCTCCTCGGTGTAGGAGGCGATCCCGCTGCCGCCGGTGGTGGGGACGGGGGGTGCGGGGTCCAGGTTGGCGTCCACCAGCACCAGGCGGGAGACCAGCCGGGGATGCCGGTGGGCCAGCACGATGGCCACCGCTCCGCCCATGCTGTGCGCGATGACCTCGGCGCCGTCGACTCCGGCCGTGTCGAGCGCGGCTGCCAGGGCGTCGGCGTGCGCCTCCAAGGTGTAGGAGAACTCTTCGGGGCGGTCGCTGTGCCCGTGCCCCAGCAGGTCGACCAGCAGCGAGCGCCGCCCGGCCAGCAGCGGATGTACCGCGCTCGCCGCGAAGTAGGCGGGCGCGGTCGAGCCCAGCCCGTGCAGGTACACGCGGGCGGGCTCGGCTCCGGGCAGTTCGACCCAGCGGATGCGGTCGCCTTTCGGTGTCACGACGGCACTGTGCACGGTGTGGTTCCCCCTGGGCTGCTGTGGTGGCCTGGAACGAGTGGAAGGATCAGAAGATCTGAGCGTAACCAGAGCGCCGACCGCCTCGTCTACCCTCATCGGGTGAGCGAGTACGTGAACCAACTCAGCGGCGGCGCACCCCTGATAGGCGCGCTGCCCCCGGGCAGTGCGACCGCGGCGGTGTGGTCCCTGGACACCACGCTGGACGCGGTCGGCGGGTTCCGGATCGACGATGCGCTGCCGCTCCTGGACGCGGCCGAACGGGACCGGGCCGGGCGGCTGTTGCGGGACGGCGACCGCCAGCGGTACCTCGCCTCGCACGTGGGGCTGCGGGTGCTGCTCGGCGGGTACCTGGGGCTGGCCCCGGAGAAGGTCTCGCTGATGCGGGAGGACTGCCTGTGCTGCGGCGCCCCGCACGGCCGCCCGGCGGTGGCGGACGGCGGGTTGCACTTCTCGCTGTCGCACAGCGGGGACCTGGCGTACTTCGCGTTCGCGGCGGTGCCGGTGGGGATCGACGTGGAGGGGATCCCGGACGCGGCGGCGGTGGCGGACGTACTGACCGCCCTGCATCCGGCGGAAGCGGCCGAGGTGACCGCCCTGCCCGAGGCGGACCGGCGGGTGGCGCTGGCGCGGGTGTGGTCCCGCAAGGAGGCCTACCTCAAAGGGACGGGCGCCGGCCTGTCCCTCGGTCTGGCCGACCCGTACATCGGGGCGGCACCGGCCCCGGCCGAGGTACCGGGCTGGACCCTGACGGACCTTCCGGCCCCGCTGGAGTACGCCGCCGCCCTCGCCCTCCGGGCCTGACGAGGACCCCGCCGAGCCGTCCCAACCCCACCCGGGCCGCACCCTGCGCCTCCGCCCCGGCCCCTCTCCGACTGCCGATCCGCCGCCCTTACCCTCCGGGCCTGACGAGGACCCCGCCGAGCCGTCCCAACCCCACCCGGGCCGCACCCTGCCCCTGCGCCTCCGCCCCGGCCCCTCTCCGACTGCCGGTCCACCGCCCTTACCCTCCGGGCCGTCGCGGCCACGACCCGGGACACGCCCCTGCCCCTGGCCTCCGCCGGCCGCCGCACCCCGCCGCCTCTTACCGGCCTGGGCCAGCGGGGTGCCCCTCAGCAGCCCGCAGCCCCGGCCCCTTACCCTCCCGACCCCGGCCCCGGCCCCGGCCCCGGCCGTGGCCCCCTCACCCTCCCGGCCCTAGCCCCGGCCCTGGCCCCGGTCCCAGCCCTGGCCTCAGCCCCGGCCCGGTCCCGCCCGCGGCGCGCCCGGCGGGCTGGCCTTGGCGCCTCGTTGCGGCCCGGGTAGGGCACCGCCCCGGCCGCGTCCGTCAGGGCCGCCCCACCGTCAGGCCCCCGCGGCCGGCGCCTCGTAGGCCGGCACGAGAGCCCTGCGTAGCGCCTCGGGCGCCGCCCGCCACGCCGTGGCGAAATCAGGGTCTTCGCTCGTCACCCGCCCATTATCGTGACCGCCATGGACATCCGCCCCGCCCGTACCGTCGCCGAATTCCAGGCCGCGGAGGGGCTCTTCGACGGCCCCGCCCGCCTGGACTGGTCCGAGCGCTTCCTCTCCGCGCAGGGACACCTGATGCTCATCGCCTACGTCGACGGCATCCCCGCCGGCATGGTCTCCGGCGTCGAGATGACCCACCCCGACAAGGGCACCGAGATGTGCCTGTACGAGATCTCCGTGGACGAGGGCTACCGCCGCCGCGGCATCGGCCGCGCCCTGACCCTGGCCCTCGCCGACGAGGCCCGGGCGCGCGGCTGTTACGGCATGTGGGTGGGGGTGGACACCGACAACGAGGCCGCCCTCGCCACCTACGACTCCGCCGGCGCCCGGGACGAGGGCCTTTTCGCGATGCGCGGCTGGGCCGTCTCGCCGGAACCCGGGCCACGGCCGAACCCGAGGTAGGGAGTGTTTCCCGGATCTCCGCGGCGCCGCGGAGATCCGAGAAACACCCCCTACCTCCCCCGGCGGCGTGTCGTGCGCCCACTCGGCGCACCCTCCGCGCGCCCGCGCCGCGCCTCGCCGAGCATCAGCCGCATGACCGCATTCACCGCGCTGCTCCCGGCCGCCACCCTGCTGGCGGCGGCCACCGTCCTGCCGCCACCCGCCGCCGCCCAAGCCGACTCCGACGCCCCCCAAGGCCCCGTCGCCCCCTACGTCGTGGTCCTCAGGGACACCACCACCCACCGGGCACCGCTGCGCGCCCTCGCCGCCGAGGCGGCGGAGTCGGGCGACGAGGTCGGGGCCGTCTACGACACGGCCGTCACCGGATTCGCCGTCCGCACCACGGCCGCCCGCGCCGCGGCCCTCGCCGCGGACCCCAGGGTGGCCTCCGTGGAGCCGGACGCGGAGTTCCGTACGAGCGACACGCAGACACCGGCGCCCTGGTCGCTGGACCGGATCGACCAGCGTGAGCTGCCGCTCGACGGCTCGTACGCGTACGGGACGAAGGCGCGGGGTGTCACCGCCTACATCGTGGACACCGGGATCAACACCCGCCACCAGGAGTTCGGCGGCCGCGCCCGGCGCGGCCACAACGCCGTCTTCCTCGAAACCTCCTCCGACTGCAACGGCCACGGCACGCACGTCGCGGGGACCGTCGGCGGGGCGACGTACGGGGTCGCGAAGGGGGTCTCCCTCGTCGCGGTGAAGGTGGCCGACTGCCGGGGCGCCGGGCGCCTGTCGGACATCCTGAGCGGCCTCAATTGGATGGTGAAGGACGCCGCCAAGTCGCCCGGCACCCCGGCCGTCGCGAACATGAGCATGGGCGGGACCCCCAGCTTCGCCCTGGACGCGGCGGTGAAGCGGGCGGTGCTCGCCGGGATCACCTTCACCGTGGCCGCCGGGAACGAGAACGCGAACGCCTGCGCCGGGTCGCCGGCCCGTGTCCGCGAGGCCATCACCGTCGGCGCGACCGACGCCGAGGACCGGCGGGCCCCCTTCTCCAACCACGGCCCCTGTGTGGACGTCTCGGCGCCCGGCGTGGCCGTGACCTCGGCCTGGAAAGGCTCGACCACCGCCCTCGCCCGGGCCACCGGGACCTCCATGGCGGCCCCGCACGTGACGGGCGTCGCCGCGCTGATCCTCGCGGCCGGCACGGCGAAGACCCCGGCGCAGGTGTCCGAGGCCCTCCTGCGCGGCGCCCTGCCGGACCACATCACCGCCCTCCCGACGGGCACCCCGAACCTGCTGCTGCACAGCCCGGCCGGCCGCTGAGCGGTCCCCGGGACCCTTCAGGACCCGATGTGCCATCAGACCGGTTCTGATGGCACATCAATTTCTGTGTCCTTCCACGCCCTCCACCCGAAGGGAAGTCATTGACTTCTCATCACCGCGACGCGTCAATGTCGGCCACCGCACCGGCTCGGCCTCCTCCACACAGCGGGTGGGGGGAGGGTTCGTCTGACGAAGGAGTCGCGACCCAGTGAGTACAACGTTCCGACGAAGAGTTCTGGCCGGGGCGGGCGCGTTGTCCCTGGCCCTGACGGGTGGCGTCGTGGGTCTGACGGGGACGGCGCAGGCCGCGACCAAGACCACAGCGGTGTTCGTGGAGTGCGACGCCCCGGCGCCGCAGGCCGACGGTTCCGGCAACCAGAACTTCACGGTCACCGTGCCGGACGGTGCCAAGGCCGGGGATGTCGTCCCGATCTCGATCGACCCGGGCGCCAGCCCGCTGATCCCCCAGTTCGCGGTGACCACCAAGAACACGACCAAGGTCGCGCTGCTCGTGAACGGCGCCCCGCAGACGGTCACCGGCCAGCCCGAGACGGTCACCGTCACCCCGGGCGTGCCCCTGGACCCGGGCCCGGTCACGGGCACCATCAAGATCCCGGACGGCACCGAGGGCATGACGATCGACGTCAAGCTCGACCAGATGGTCACCGACGCCGACCTCGGCGGCACGGTCTTCACCACCGTCTGCACCCCGAAGCCGCGCCCCAGCGCCGCGATCGGCTCGATCGCGGTCGAGGCCCTGCCCAAGGACCCGGTCACCACGAAGCTGACGCCCAACAGCGGCAAGGCGGGCACCGCCGTCGTCGCCTCCGGCGCCAACTTCCCGGCCGGGGCGGTGACCTGCTCCGCCCTGCTCGCCGGTGCGGCCACCGGTGACACGGGCACCGGCTCGGCGGACGCGTCCGGCATCGCCACCTGCACCGTCACCGTCACCAAGAAGGCCGACGCCATCAAGATCGACGGCTCGGTCACCCCGTACAAGTCGTTCGTGTTCCTGGAGGACCAGGCGGGTGTGAAGAACCCGGTCGACGTCGAGGTGCTGCCCGGGCCGCTGGCCCTCGGCCCGAAGGACGGCCAGCCGGCCGTCAGCTTCGGCTCGGTCACCATCAACGGCAAGGCCCAGTCGGTGGTCGGCGTCTTCAACGCCGCGACCGTCCAGGACTTCCGCGGCGGCTCGCTCGGCTGGGATGTGACGGCGACCCGTACGCCGTTCCTGAACCAGACCACCGGCCACTCGATGGCGAAGGCGCAGATCGGCATCCAGCCCTCCTGCACCGTGACCAACCCGGACAGCCCGAGCACCTGCACCGCGGGCACGCCCGGGGCGATCTCCGACACCCCGATGAAGGTGGCCTCCCAGGCCGCCGGCGGGGAGGAGCTGACCGGCGGTGAGTTCGCCGTCGGCGGCGCCGGGATGATCCAGCTCCCGCCGTTCATGTTCGCGGACACCTACCAGACGGTCGTGACCTTCTCGATCGCCTGACCGGCACAGCTCGGCTCCAGGGTGGTGCGGCGCTCCGGCCCCGCACCACCTTTCCCGCATCCCGTGCGCCACCCCCTCTGGAGACCCGCCCATGCGCACCCGCACCTCCCTGTACGGTCTGCTCCTCGGCCTGCTCCTCCTGGGCTCGGGGCTGCTCCCCGCCGCCACCGCGACGGCCGCGGACAACGGCACCTGGGGGGTCTTCCCGACGCCCCCGGCCGGAGCGGCGATGACGGACCGCGCGTACTTCTTCCACCAGGGCGCCGCCGGGACCACCGTCACCGACAGCGCGACGATCCTGAACTCCTCCGACACGGAGCTGACGTTCCAGGTCTTCGCGACCGACGCCGTCAACACCCGGGCGGGCGGCGCCTTCGCGCTGCTCCCCGTCGAGACGAAGCCCAAGGACGCCGGCGCGTGGATCACGCTGGTCCCGGAGGCCGCGGAGGCCGCGGAGGCCGCGAGCACCGTCACCGTGCCGCCCAAGGGCCGCAAGGACATCTCCTTCACGGTGAAGGTCCCCGAGGACGCGACCCCGGGCGACCACGTCGGCGGCATCGTCGCGCTCAACACCGTCGTGGAGGGCGTCCAGAAGGACGGCAAGGTCCAGGTCGGGGTCAAGCGCCAGGTCGGCGCCCGGCTGTACTTCCGGGTGCCGGGGCCGCTGACCCCCGGGCTGAGCGTGGAGGACGTGAAGGTCAGCCGGAGCGCACCGCTGGTGCCCTGGGTCAAGGACGCCCACGCCACCATCTCGTACACCCTGGTCAACCGGGGCAACGTGGTCGTCGACCCGAAAGTGGCGGTGTCCGCCGAGGGACTGTTCGGGCGGGAGGTGCTGGACCGGCCGGCGCGCGAACTGAAGCTGACGCTGCTGCCCGGGCAGCGGATCGAGCTGACCGAGCCGTGGCCGGACGCACCGCAGTTGGACCGGGTGACCGTCAACGTGGCGGCGGGCTCGGCCACGTACCCGGACCTGGCCTCGGAATCGGAGGCAGCCTTCATCGCCGTACCCTGGCCGGCCGCGGGCGCCGCACTCCTGCTGACCGGCGCCGGGATCGCCGTCCGGGTGCTGCGGCGCCGACGCCACTCGCCCCCCGCATGAGGGCGCGAGGGGCGAGTGGTGCGGCGGGCCGGCCGCCGGAATACCGGGGCCGGTCCGTCAGTGGTTGCGCGGGAACCCGAGGTCCACGCCCGCCGGGGCGTCCGAGGGGTCCGGCCAGCGGGTCGTGACGACCTTGCCGCGGGTGTAGAAGTGGATGCCGTCGTTCCCGTAGATGTGGAGGTCGCCGAAGAGCGAGTCCTTCCAGCCACCGAAGGAGTGGTAGCCCACCGGCACCGGGATCGGCACGTTGACGCCGACCATGCCCGCCTGGATCTCCAGCTGGAAGCGGCGGGCCGCGCCGCCGTCGCGGGTGAAGATCGCGGTGCCGTTGCCGAACGGCGAGGCGTTGATGAGCGCCACGCCCTCCTCGTAGGTCTCGGTGCGCAGTACGCACAGCACCGGGCCGAAGATCTCGTCGCGGTAGGCGTCGGAGTCGGTCTTCACGTTGTCCAGCAGCGACAGGCCGATCCAGTGGCCGTTCTCGAAGCCGTCGACCGTGTAACCCGTACCGTCCAGGACGACGTCCGCGCCCTGGTCGGCCGCGCCCTTCACGTACGAGGCGACCTTGTCGCGGTGGGCGGCGGTGATCAGCGGGCCCATCTCGGAGGTCGGGTCGTTGCCGGGGCCGATCTTGATCTTCTCGGCGCGCTCGCGGATCTTCTCCACCAGCGTGTCGGCGATGGAGCCGACGGCCACGACGGCGGAGATCGCCATGCAGCGCTCACCGGCCGAGCCGTAGGCGGCCGAGACCGCCGCGTCGGCGGCCGCGTCCAGGTCGGCGTCCGGCAGCACCAGCATGTGGTTCTTGGCGCCGCCCAGCGCCTGGACGCGCTTGCCGTTGGCGGAGGCGGTGGTGTGGATGTGGCGGGCGATCGGGGTGGAGCCGACGAACGACACGGCGGCGATGTCGGGGTGCGCGAGCAGCGCGTCCACGGCCACCTTGTCGCCGTGGACGACGTTCAGCACGCCCGCCGGCAGACCGGCCTCGCTCGCCAGCTCGGCGAGCTTGACGGAGGCCGACGGGTCCTTCTCGCTCGGCTTGAGGATGAAGGTGTTTCCGCAGGCCACGGCCAGCGGGAACATCCACATCGGGACCATCGCCGGGAAGTTGAACGGGGTGATGCCCGCGACCACGCCGATGGGCTGGCGGATGGCGGCGACGTCCACGCGGCTGGACACGGACGTGGACAGCTCGCCCTTGAGCTGCGCGGTGATGCCGCAGGCCAGCTCGACGATCTCCAGCCCGCGCGCGACCTCGCCCAGCGCGTCCGAGTGCACCTTGCCGTGCTCGGCGGTGATCAGTTCGGCGATGGCGTCGCGGTTGGCGTCCAGCAGGGCGCGGTAGGCGAACAGCACCTTGGTGCGGGCGGCCAGCGAGGACTGGCCCCAGCTCTCGAACGCCTCCTTCGCGACCTGTACCGCCGCGTCGACCTCCTCGGCCGAGGCGAGGGCGACCTGCGTGGTGACCTCACCGGTCGCCGGGTCGGTGACCGGGCCGTAGTTGCCCGACGCGCCCTCGACGGTCTTGCCACCGATCCAGTGGTTGACGGTCTTCATTTGCCTTGCTCCTTCACAGATGGCGACGTCGCTGCGCGGCTTGCCGGTCGTACTCTTCGCGGGCCTTGACCGCCGCCGCACGGGTCGCGGTCTCGGCCACGGGAACATCCCACCACGCCTGTGCCGGAGGCGGGCCCGACACAGTGTCGGGTGTTCGGGTCTGTGCGTAGACACATGTGGGACGGTCCGCCGCCCGCGCTTCCGCGAGGGCTTTCCGCAGGTCACCGATGGTGCGGGTACGCATCACGGCCATCCCGAGGGAGGCGGCGTTGGCCGCGAGGTCCAAGGGCAGCGGGTCGCCGCTGTACAGGCCGTCCACCCCCCGGAAGCGGTACGCCGTCCCGAATCCCTCGCCGCCCACCGCCCCGGAGAGTCCGCCGATCGAGGCGTAGCCGTGGTTGTCGAGGATGACCACGTTGACGGGGATGCCCTCCTGCACGGCGGTGACGATCTCGGTCGGGTTCATCAGGTACGTCCCGTCGCCGACCAGCGCCCACACCGGGCGGCCGGGCGCGGCGAGGGCCGTACCGATGGCGGCCGGAATCTCGTAGCCCATGCAGGAGTACCCGTACTCCACGTGGTACTGGTCGGCGGACCGGGCCCGCCAGAGCTTGTGCAGGTCGCCGGGGAGCGATCCGGCCGCGTTGATCAGGATGTCGTCGCCGTCCACGAGCGCGTCGAGCAGCCCGAGCACCTGGGCCTGGGTGGGGACGCCGTCCTCGTCGGGAGCGGCGTAGGCCCGGTCGACGCGCTGTTCCCAGAGCCGTTTCCTTTCTTTGTACGCCGACTCGTACCCGGAATCCACGCGGTGGCCGGCGACCGCCCGCCGGAGCCCCTCCAGTCCTTCGCGGGCGTCGCTCACGAGGGGCCGGGCGGCGAGCTTGTGGGCGTCGTACGGGTCGAGGTTGAGGCCGATGAACCGGACGGCGGGATGGTGGAACAGGGTCGCGGAGGCGGTGGTGAAATCCGTCAGCCGGGTCCCGGCGGCGATCACCAGATCGGCCTCCCGGGCCAGTTCGTCGGCGGTCCCGGTCCCCGTGTGCCCGACCCCGCCCACCTCGGCGGGATGGTCGTGGGGGAGGGCGCCCTTGCCGGCCTGGGTGCTGGCCACGGGGATCCCGGTGGCCTCGGCGAACTCCGCCAGGGCGGCCTGGGCCGCGCTGTGCCGGATCCCGCCGCCGGCGATGAGCAGCGGGCGCGCGGAGCCCCGTACGAGCTCGGCGGCCCCGGCGAGCTCCGCCCGGTCGGGGCGGGGCCGCCGCACGCCCCACACCCGTTCGCGGAAGAACGCGTCGGGCCAGTCCCAGGCCTCGGCCTGGACGTCCTGCGGCAGGGCGAGGGTGACGGCCCCGGTCGTTACCGGGTCGGTGAGCACCCGCATGGCCTGGAGGGCGGCCGGGATCAGGGCCTCGGGGCGGGTGACGCGGTCGAAGTAGCGGGAGACGGGCCGCAGCGTGTCGTTGACGGAGATGTCGCCGGCGGAGGGGACTTCGAGCTGCTGGAGCACCGGATCGGCGGGCCGGGTGGCGAAGCTGTCGCCGGGCAGCAGGAGCACCGGGATCCGGTTGATGGTGGCGAGGGCCGCACCGGTCACGAGGTTCGTCGCCCCGGGGCCGATGGAGGTGGTGACGGCGTGCGCGGAGAGCCGGCCGGACTGGCGGGCGTACCCGACGGCGGCGTGCACCATGGCCTGCTCGTTGCGGCCCTGGAGGAACGGCATGTCCTGCCGACCGGTCTCCAGGAGCGCCTGGCCGATGCCGGCGACGTTGCCGTGGCCGAAGATCCCCCAGGTGGCGGCGATGAGCCGGTGGCGGCGGCCGTCGCGCTCGGTGTACTGGCGGGCCAGGAACCGTACGAGGGCCTGTGCCACGGTCAGCCTCGTCATGCGCCGTCCTCCGCTCGGTCTCGGTCGTGTTCTCGGTCTCGTTCTTGGTCTCGGTCTCGTTCTTGGTCGCGTTCTCGTTCCCGCGGCGAACCGGAGAACGGCAGTCTGGGGTCGATGTCCTGGTCGGCCCAGGTCCCGCGGATCCAGCCGTGGTCGGGGTGGTCGCAGATCAGCCACTCCCGCGTCGATCCGGGCCCGGCCATCACGTTGAGGTAGTACATGTCGTGCCCGGGCACGGCGATGGACGGCCCGTGCCAGCCGTCCGGAATCAGTACCGCGTCCCCGCTCCTCACCTCGGCGAGGATGTCGGTCTTCCCTGCCGGGGAGGGGGTGACACGCTGATACCCGAGCCCGGGTGTGTCCCCGTGCGGGGCGATCTCGAAGTAGTAGATCTCCTCCAGCCGGGACTCCTCCCCCGGCCGGTACTCGTCGTGCTTGTGCGGCGGGTACGAGGACCAGTTGCCGCCGGGGGTGAGCACCTCGACGGCGATGAGCCGGTCGCACGCGAAGGTGTCGGCGGCGGCGAAGTTGTTGACCTGGCGGGAACACCGCCCGGCCCCGCGCAGCTCGACCGGTACCCCGGCCGCAGGACCGTACCGGGCGGGCAGCACGTTCTCGCACCGCGCCCCGACCAGCGCGAACCGCCCTCCGGCGGCCGACACGATCTCCGCGTGCGCGTCCCGGGGCACGTACGCGAAGTCGGTGGGGCCGTGGAACACCCCTTCTCGCCCGCGCAGTTCGAAGACCTGCGGTCCGCTGCCGGGGCTCCGCCCCAGACCCCGCGCCTCAAACGCCGGCGAGGCTGGACTCGGCAGGCAGCGGACCTCGCACCCGCCCGAGAGCGGGAGCACGATCCACTCGCACTCCCCCGACTCGAACCCGTACGCCTCCCCCGGCTCAAGGTCCAGCACCCGCAGCCGCGTCCATTCCATCCCCGTCTCAGACAGCACCGGCACGGCCCAGCACCTCCTCCACCTCGGCCGGAAACGGCATCGCCGTCGAGCACGCCAGCCGCGAGGCCACGATCGCCCCGGCCGCGTTCGCGTAGCGCATCACCCGCTCCAGGTCCCACCCGGCGAGCAGCCCGTGACACAGGGCGCCGCCGAACGCGTCGCCCGCCCCGAGCCCGTTCACGACCTGGACCGGGACCGGCGGGACCTCGACCGCGGTGCCGTCGCGGTGCACCGCGAGGACGCCCTTGGGCCCCTGTTTGACCACCGCCAGTTCCACGCCGGCCGCCAGCAGCGCACGGGCCGCCGCGCGGGGGTCCTTCTCTCCCGTCGCGATCGCGCACTCCTCGGCGTTGCCGACCGCGACCGTCGCCAGGCCCAGCGCCCGCTCGTACCAGGGCCCCGCCTCCCCCGACCACAGCATCGGCCGCCAGTCCAGGTCGAAGACGGTGATCCCGGACTTCGCCCGGGCCTCCAGCGCGGCCAGGGTCGCGGCGCGGCTCGGCTCGGCGCTCAGGCCCGTGCCCGTCATCCAGAACACCTTCGCGGCCCGCACCGCCTCCGTGTCCACCTCTCCCGGCTCGATCTCCAGGTCCGGCGCCTTCGGCAAGCGGTAGAAGTAGAGCGGGAAATGGTCCGGCGGGAAGATCTCGCAGAACGTCAGCGGTGTCGGGTACCCGGGCACCTCCGCCACCCACCGGTCATCGACGCCGAACCCCCGCAGCTCCGCCCGCAGGTACGCGCCGAAGGGATCCGCGCCGGTCCGGGTGATCACCGCGACCCGCCGCCCCAGCCGGGCCGCCGCGACGGCGACGTTCGTCGGTGATCCGCCGAGGAACTTCCCGAAGGTGTCGGCCTCCGCGAGCGGTACGCCCGTTCTCAGCGGGTAGAGATCCACCCCGATCCGCCCCATCGTGATCAGGTCGATCGCGTCGCTCGCGTCGCTCACGTCGATCGCGTTACCGTCCGCGGTGGTCACAGGCAGTCCTCCCACTCGTCCCGCACCCTAAGGTGGCCGTCATGACGTCCTCCCCACCCCCGTTGACCCGTATCCGCGTCGGTTCGGCTCCGGACTCGTGGGGTGTCTGGTTTCCGGACGATCCCCGGCAGACCCCGTGGGAGCGCTTCCTCGACGAGGTGGCCGACGCGGGGTACGAGTGGATCGAACTCGGCCCGTACGGCTACCTCCCCACCGATCCCGCCCGCCTCACCGACGAGACCGCCGGACGCGGGCTGCGCGTATCGGCCGGAACCGTCTTCACGGGACTCCATCACGGGCCCGCCGTATGGGAGGAGACCTGGGAGCACGTGTCGCGGATCGCGGCGCTCACCCAGGCCATGGGCGCCGCCCATCTCGTGGTCATCCCGTCGTTCTGGCGGGACGACAAGACCGGCAAGGTGCTGGAGGACCGCACCCTCACCCCCGGTCAGTGGCGCGAACTGACCACCCGGACGGAGCGGCTGGGCCGGGAGGTCCAGGACCGCTACGGGCTGCGGATCGTCGTCCACCCGCACGCCGACACCCATATCGACACCCCGGAGAACGTGGCCCGTTTCCTGGACGCCACCGACCCGGAGCTGGTCTCCCTCTGCCTGGACACCGGGCACTACGCCTACTGCGGCGGCGACAGCGTCCAGGCCATCGAGGCCTTCGGAGAGCGGATCGGCTACCTCCACCTCAAGCAGGTGGACCCCGCGATCCTCGCCGAAGTGGTGTCGGGCCAGGTGCCGTTCGGGCCGGCCGTGGCCCGCGGGGTGATGTGCGAACCGCCGTCGGGGGTGCCCGCGCTGGAGCCCGTCCTGGCCGCCGCGCAGCGGCTCGGCGTGGACCTCTTCGCCATCGTGGAGCAGGACATGTACCCCTGCCCGCCCGAGAAGCCGCTGCCGATCGCCCGTCGTACCCGCTCCTACCTGCGCTCCTGCGGCGCACGCTGACCCTCGCATCGGGAAGGACCCTGACCATGAGCAGCACGCTCGGCATCGCCGTCATCGGCACCGGGAAGATGGGCGCCGACCATGTCCGCCGGATCGGCCGGACGGTCGGCAGGGCCCGGGTGGTGGCCGTGGCCGACCCGGACGGGGACCGGGTCAAGGAGGTCGCCCGTGACCTGGAGGGCGCGAGCGCCCACATCGACCCGGCGGCCGCCATAGCCGCGCCCGGGGTGCGGGCCGTACTGATCGCCTCCCCCGGGCCCGCCCATGAGGAAGCGATCCTGCACGCCCTGGAGCGGGAGCTGCCGGTGCTGTGCGAGAAGCCGCTGACCCCGGAGCCGGCGGGGGCCCTGCGGATCATGGAGGCGGAGCAGCGGCTGGGCCGCAGGCTCGTCCAGGTGGGCTTCATGCGGCGCTACGACACCGAGTACGAGCGGCTGAAGCAGCTGCTGGACGCGGGCGGGATCGGGCGGCCGCTCTTCCTGCACTGCCGACACCGCAACGCCGCCTCGCCCTCCTTCTTCACCAGCGACATGCTGATCAGCGACTCGGTGGTGCACGAGGTGGACGCCGCCCGCTGGCTGCTGGGCCAGGAGATCACCGCCGTGTCGGTGCTCTCGCCCACGCCCTCCTCGGCGGCCCCCGAAGGGCTGCGCGACCCCCGGCTGGTCCTGCTGGAGACCTCGGGCGGGGCGATCGTGGACGTGGAGATCTTCGTCAACTGCGGCTTCGGCTACCAGGTGCGGTGCGAGGCGGTCGGCGAGACGGGCAGCGCCCGGATCGGCGACGGCCACGCGATGGTGGTCCAGTCCGCCGGCCGGTGGGGCGGGGAGATCGCCCAGGACTTCACCGTGCGCTTCGCCGACGCCTACGACCGCCAGTTGCGGGGCTGGGTGGCCCAGGCCGCCCGGGGGCGGGTCGAGGGCCCCACGGCCTGGGACGGCTACGCCGCGGCCGCCGTCTCCGAGGCGGGTCTCACCGCCGCGCGCACCGGCGTACGGACCGTGGTGGAGCTGGCGGACCGGCCACCCCTCTACGGCTGACCGCCGCCCCCGGGCCCCTCCTCCCGGCTTCGCCCCGGGTTACCCCAAGTGCCGTATCTGTCACAGGTGTCGCCCTTGTGTCACACATATCCGCATCACGCGGGTCTTCCGTCACAGGCGATCAACAGCCGCTCCCCAGCCTTCACCCTGTGTCGTTGTCCGGGCAGAACCCGAGTGATCGTCACTGTCCACGTGCCGGCTCCCCCGACGGCCTCCCGGCCGGCCCCGCGGCGTGGACAAGGAGGTGTCGTTGATGAGCGACCGACAGCTGTGGTCGTACAAGGAGATCGCCGCCCACATCCGGGTCCAGCCGGACACCGTGCGCTCCTACCGCAAGCACGGGCTGCTCCCTTCACCTGACCACGTGGAGGGCGGCAAGCCCTACTGGTACGCCGACACCATCCGGGTCTGGGTGGCCCGCCGCCCCGGCAACCGGAGCCGCCGCGAGGACTGACCCGACCGGCCGGGGCCCGGATCCAGGACCGGGCCGGAAAGAACCCGGGAGGATGCTCGCTTCATACCCCCTAGGGGTATAGTCTCGAAGTGTCGGGAGGACGGTGGAGAGATACGCCGTACCTTCCGGCGACCGGACACGCACGCCCCCGAAGAGGAGAACGACATGACCGCCGAGACGGAAACCCAGCAGTCGGCCGGTTCCTGCTGCTCCACCACCGGCTCTTGTGGCGACACCGCGGCCGACGTCCAGATCGGCTCCGTCACCACGGTCTACCGGGTGACGGGCATGACCTGCGGCCACTGCGAAGGCGCCGTGACCGCCGAGCTCAGCGCCCTGCCCGGCGTCAGCTCGGTCAAGGCCGTCGCCGCGACCGGCGAGGTCACGGTGGTCTCCGCCGCCCCGCTCGCCGAGGACGACGTACGCGCCGCCGTGGACGAGGCCGGGTACGAGTTCGCGGGCCTCGGCGGCACCTCCCGACCGTAGCCGGGGAGCCTTCTCCGCACCGCCGCACCGCCGCACGCGCAGCGCACAGCAGACGCACCACACGCAGCACCGCGCCGGGCCGTACCGGCCAGCTCATACTGGTCCCGTACGGCCCGGCCCTCCCCCTGGAGCCGGACATGAGCAGCAGCACAGTGCACGACGGACCCATAGCGCAGGCCGACACGGCCGAGGTCGAGCTGACCATCGGCGGGATGACCTGCGCCTCCTGCGCCGCCCGCATCGAGAAGAAGCTGAACCGGATGGACGGGGTCACCGCCACGGTGAACTACGCCACCGAGAAGGCCCGGGTCTCGTACGCCGGTGACGTAGGCGTCGCCGACCTGATCGCGACCGTCGTGAAGACCGGGTACACCGCCGAGGAACCCCCGCCACCGGCACCGGAACCCGCAGCGGAACCCACGGCGGAGGCGGGAGCCGCGGCGACAGCGGCCGCGCCGGAGGTACGCGATCCCGAGCTGGCCGCGCTGCGCCAACGGCTGCTGGTTTCCGCGGTGCTCGCCCTCCCCGTCGTGCTGCTCTCCATGATCCCGGCCCTCCAGTTCGACAACTGGCAGTGGCTCTCGCTCACCCTCGCCGCCCCCGTGGTCGTCTGGGGCGCCCTCCCCTTCCACAAGGCCGCCTGGACCAACGCCCGGCACGGCGCCGCGACCATGGACACCCTGGTCTCGGTCGGCACGCTCGCCGCCTTCGCCTGGTCCCTGTGGGCCCTGTTCTTCGGCCACGCCGGAATGCCCGGCATGCGGCACGGCTTCGCCCTCACCATCGCGCGCACCGACGGTTCCTCCGCCATCTACCTGGAGGTCGCGGCCGGCGTCGTCGGCTTCATCCTGCTCGGCCGCTACCTGGAGGCCCGCTCCAAGCGGAAGGCTGGCGCCGCGCTCAGGGCCATGCTGGAGCTGGGCGCCAAGGACGTCGTCGTCCTGCGCGCGGGCACGGAGGTACGGATCCCGGTGGCGCGGCTCGCGGTCGGGGACCGGTTCGTCGTCCGCCCGGGCGAGAAGATCGCCACCGACGGCACGGTCGTCGAGGGCAGCTCCGCCGTGGACGCCTCCATGCTGACCGGCGAGTCCGTCCCGGTCGAGGTCGCGGTCGGCGACTCCGTCACCGGCGCCACCGTCAACGCCTCCGGCCGGCTCGTCGTCGAGGCCACCCGGGTCGGCGCGGACACCCAGCTCGCCCGGATGGCCAAGCTGGTCGAGGACGCACAGAGCGGCAAGGCCGAGGTGCAGCGCCTCGCCGACCGGATCTCCGGCGTCTTCGTGCCGGTCGTGCTGCTGCTCGCGCTCGGCACCTGGGTGACCTGGCTGCTGATCACCGGCGACCCGACCGCCGCCTTCACCGCCGCCGTGGCCGTCCTGATCATCGCCTGCCCCTGCGCCCTCGGGCTGGCCACCCCGACCGCGCTGATGGTCGGCACCGGCCGGGGAGCGCAGCTCGGCATCCTGATCAAGGGCCCCGAGGTGCTGGAGTCCACGCGCCGCGTGGACACCGTCGTCCTGGACAAGACCGGAACCGTGACCACCGGACGGATGACCCTGGTCGGCGTCCACCCCGCCGAAGGCGTCGACGAGAAGCAGCTGCTCCGTCTCGCGGGCGCCCTGGAGCACGCCTCGGAGCACCCGATCGCCCGGGCCATCGCCGCCGGCGCGGCCGCGAGGGCGGGGGCCCTGCCCCACGCGGGCTTCGAGAGCTTCGAGGCCCCGTCTCCCTCCAAGGCCCCGTCTCCCTTCGACGCCCCTTCGTCCTTCGACAACGTGCCCGGCCTCGGCGTCCAGGGCGTGGTGGACGGGCACGCCGTCCTGGTCGGCCGGGAGAAGCTGCTGGCCGACTGGTCGATCACCCTGCCGGCCGGGCTCGCCGAGGCCAAGGCGGCCGCCGAGGCGGCGGGCGCCACCGCGGTCCTGGTGGCCTGGGACGGGGCGGCCCGCGGCGTCCTGACCGTGGCCGACGCGGTCAAGGAGACCAGCGCGGAGGCGGTGTCCCGGCTGCGGGCGCTGGGCCTCACCCCGGTCCTGCTGACCGGCGACAACAAGGCCGTGGCCGAGACGGTGGCCCGCGAGGTGGGCATCGACGAGGTGATCGCCGAGGTGCTCCCGCAGGACAAGGTGGATGTCGTACGACGCCTCCAGGCGCAGGGCCGTACGGTCGCGATGGTGGGCGACGGGGTGAATGACGCCGCCGCCCTCGCCCAGGCCGATCTGGGCCTGGCCATGGGCACCGGAACCGACGCCGCGATCGAGGCGGGCGACCTGACCCTCGTACGGGGCGATCTGCGGGTCGCGGCGGACGCGATCCGGCTCTCCCGCCGAACCCTCGCCACCATCAAGGGCAACCTGTTTTGGGCCTTCGGCTACAACGTGGCGGCGCTTCCGCTCGCGGCCGCCGGACTGCTCAACCCGATGATTGCAGGGGCCGCGATGGCGTTCTCCTCCGTTTTCGTGGTGAGCAACAGCCTCCGGTTGCGATCCTTCCGATAGTGACCCACCTCCTTCACTCGGACACCGTTTCTTCACAAGAGACGCAAATCACAGTGATGAGAGCGTAACCATCCGGGGATCGGGTGGGTCTAATGGGGCGATGCCAAGAACGTCTTGGGGGACGTTCATGGGGGTCTTGGGGGACGTCCAGGGCATCAGCCGGCCGGGACGCGTGCTCACCGGAGAGCTTTGAGCGGCCCTCCCGACTCGTGCGGGTCCCGGCAAAAACCCATGGGAGCGCGCCTTGTGCGCGCTCCTCTCCGACGCCCCGGCTCGGGTCCCGTGGGGGGAATCCGTTCCGGGGAAAGGAAAGCGCCCCGATCCGTCGACCCGTGGGGGGATCGACGGCGGGGCGCTTTTCGCTGCCTTGGCGGGCCTTCAGCCCTTTACGGGCCTCAGGGCCTGAGCGGTCTCAGCGGGCCTCGACCGGGACGAAGTCACGCAGGACCTCGCCGGTGTAGATCTGGCGCGGGCGGCCGATGCGGGAGCCCGGCTCCTTGATCATCTCGTGCCACTGGGCGATCCAGCCGGGAAGGCGGCCGAGCGCGAAGAGCACGGTGAACATCTCGGTCGGGAAGCCCATGGCCCGGTAGATCAGGCCGGTGTAGAAGTCCACGTTCGGGTAGAGGTTGCGCTCGACGAAGTACTCGTCGGCCAGCGCGTGCTCTTCCAGCTTGAGCGCGATGTCGAGCAGCTCGTCGTCCTTGCCGAGCGACGAGAGGACATCGTGCGCCGCCGCCTTGATGATCTTCGCCCGGGGGTCGAAGCTCTTGTAGACGCGGTGCCCGAAGCCCATGAGGCGGACGCCGTCTTCCTTGTTCTTCACCTTGCGGATGAAGGCGTCGACGTCGCCGCCGTCGGCCTTGATGCCTTCCAGCATCTCCAGCACCGACTGGTTGGCGCCACCGTGCAGCGGGCCCCACAGGGCCGAGATGCCGGCCGAGATCGAGGCGAACATGTTCGCCTGCGAGGAGCCGACCAGACGCACGGTGGAGGTCGAGCAGTTCTGCTCGTGGTCCGCGTGCAGGATCAGCAGCTTGTCGAGCGCCGCGACCACGACCGGGTCCAGGTCGTACTCCTGGGCCGGCACGGAGAACGTCATGCGCAGGAAGTTCTCGACGTAGCCGAGGTCGTTGCGCGGGTAGACCACCGGGTGGCCGACCGACTTCTTGTACGCGTAGGCCGCGATCGTCGGAAGCTTGGCCAGCAGCCGGATCGTCGAGAGGTTCCGCTGCTTCTCGTCGAACGGGTTGTGGCTGTCCTGGTAGAAGGTGGACAGCGCGCTGACGACGGACGACAGCATCGCCATCGGGTGCGCGTCACGCGGGAAGCCGTCGTAGAAGCGCTTGACGTCCTCGTGCAGCAGCGTGTGCTGGGTGATTTCGTTGCGGAACGACGCGAGCTGGTCGACGGTCGGCAGCTCACCGTTGATCAGCAGGTACGCGACCTCGATGAAGGTCGAACGCTCGGCCAGCTGCTCGATCGGGTAACCGCGGTAACGCAGGATTCCCTGCTCACCGTCGAGGTAGGTAATCGCGGACTTGTAGGCGGCCGTGTTTCCGTAGCCACTGTCCAGAGTGACGAGCCCGGTCTGGGCCCGCAGCTTCGAGATGTCGAAGCCCTGGTCACCGACGGTGCTCTCGACCACCGGGTAGGTGTATTCACCGTCCGCGTACCGGAGTACTACAGAGTTGTCGCTCACGTCATCCCTCACCGACGTAGTGCCTCTTCTTCGAGGTGCCCTGACTGCCTCTACCTTCCCCCATTTGGCGCAGGTGAGTGCACTCGGGGTCGGCCTTTGGTTCTTTTGACGGCACTGAGTGCCTTCAACCTGCTCATCCTGCCCCCTCGGTACCAGTGCTGTAACCCCAAATGATCGATCATCTAGGTGATGTTTCCCACCGGTACGCGACCGGACAGCCTCGGAGCGACCGCGGTGTACCTCCTGCCTGCGGAAACGGTACGCACCGCCTGAGCCAGGGCTTTGCGGGACCCGACGAGGACGACCAATTTCTTCGCTCTGGTCACGGCCGTATAGAGCAGATTGCGCTGGAGCATCATCCAAGCCCCGGTGGTGACCGGGATCACCACCGCTGGATATTCACTCCCCTGGGAGCGGTGGATGGTGACGGCGTACGCGTGGGCCAGTTCATCGAGTTCGGAGAACTCGTACGCGACCTCCTCGTCCTCCTCCGTCCGGATGGTCAGGCGCTGTTCGTCCAGGTCGAGGCCGGTGACCACGCCGACCGTGCCGTTGAACACGCCGTTGGCCCCCTTCTCGTAGTTGTTCCGGATCTGGGTGACCTTGTCGCCCACCCGGAAGACCCGGCCGCCGAACCGCTTCTCGGGCAGGTCCGGCCGGGCGGGGGTGACCGCCTGCTGGAGCAGTCCGTTGAGGTTGCCCGCGCCGGCCGGGCCCCGGTGCATGGGCGCCAGCACCTGGATGTCGCGGCGCGGGTCGAGGCCGAATCTGGCCGGAATCCGCCGGGCGGCCACGTCCACGGTGAGCCGGCCGGCCTCCTCGGTGTCCTCCTCGGGGAAGAGGAAGAAGTCCGGGAGCCCGTCGGTGATCGGCGGCAATCCGGTGTTGATCCGGTGGGCGTTGGTGACCACGCCCGACTGCTGGGCCTGCCGGAAGATCCGGGTCAGCCGCACCGCCGGCACCGGGCCGCCCTCGGCCAGCAGGTCCCGCAGCACCTCCCCCGCGCCGACCGACGGCAACTGGTCCACATCCCCCACCAGCAGCAGATGGGCACCCGGTGCCACGGCCTTGACCAGCTTGTTCGCGAGCAGCAGATCCAGCATCGAGGCCTCGTCGACCACGACCAGGTCCGCGTCCAGCGGCCGTTCCCGGTTGTACGCCGCGTCCCCGCCGGGCTTGAGCTCCAGCAGCCGGTGCACGGTGGAGGCGTCGGCCCCGGTGAGCTCCGAGAGCCGTTTCGCGGCCCGGCCGGTGGGCGCGGCGAGCACCACCTTGGCCTTCTTGGCCCGGGCCAGCTCCACGATCGAGCGGACAGTGAAGGACTTTCCGCACCCCGGGCCGCCGGTGAGGACGGCGACCCGGCGGGTGAGCGCCAGCCGCACCGCCTCCCGCTGCTCGGCAGCCAGCTTGGCCCCCGTACGCCCCGCCAGCCAGTCCAGGGCCTTGGCCCAGTCCACGTCCTGGAAGCCCGGCATCCGGTCCTCCTCGGCGTTCAGGAGCCGTCGTACCTGCCCGACCAGCGACAGCTCGGCCCGGTGGAAGGGCACCAGGTACACGGCGGTCAGCGGGTCCGGCCCGCCCTGCGGATCCGGCACGCGTTCCCGTACGACACCCTCCGGGTCGGCGGCGAGCTCGGCCAGGCAGTCGATGACCAGCCCGGTGTCCACCTGGAGCAGCTTCACCCCGTCGGCGATCAGCCGCTCCTCGGGCAGGAAGCAGTGCCCTTGGTCGGTGGATTGGGACAGGGCGTACTGGAGCCCGGCCTTGACCCGCTCCGGGCTGTCGTGCGGGATGCCGACGGCCTGGGCGATGCGGTCGGCGGTGAGGAAGCCGATGCCCCACACGTCGGCGGCGAGCCGGTAGGGCTGGTTCTTCACGACCGAGATGGAGGCGTCGCCGTACTTCTTGTAGATCCGGACCGCGATGGAGGTGGAGACTCCGACGCCCTGGAGGAAGACCATGACCTCCTTGATGGCCTTCTGTTCCTCCCAGGCGGCGCCGATCAGCTTGGTCCGCTTGGGGCCGAGGCCGGGGACCTCGATCAGCCGCTTCGGCTCGCCCTCGATGACGTCCAGGGTGTCGAGGCCGAAGTGCTCCACGATCCGGTCGGCGATCTTCGGGCCGATGCCCTTGATCAGCCCGGAGCCCAGGTAGCGGCGGATGCCCTGGATGGTCGCGGGGAGGAGGGTGGAGTAGTTCTCGACCGTGAACTGGCGGCCGTACTGCGGATGGGAGCCCCAGCGGCCCTCCATGCGCAGCGATTCGCCCGGCTGGGCCCCGAGGAGGGAGCCGACGACGGTGAGCAGGTCTCCGGCGCCGCGGCCGGTGTCGACCCGCGCGACCGTGTACCCGCTCTCCTCGTTGGCGTAGGTGATGCGCTCCAGCACCCCCTCGACCACCGCCTGCCGCACCACCCCGTCGGTTGTCATGACACGAAACTACCGCCAGGCGCCGACAGCCCGCCCGGCCTGTGGACAACTCGGGGAACGGGGAGGCCGGAGAACCGAGAAGGGGGTCCGGCCTCGCGGCCGGACCCCCTCACGGTTACCCCTCCCCGTCGGACTTCCCGATCCCCCCAGATCCCCTCCCGGAAGTACCGACGCACCATATGACCCTCGATCCGCCCGGACGGTTGCACGCGGAGCCGAAGATTTATATTTGGCTCCATGGAGCACCCTGGTGACACCTCCGCCACACCGGTCCGGCTGCGGGATCCGCAGGCCGGCGAACTCGGCTGGATCGTCCAGCGGCACGGCGCGCTCTACGCCGCCGAGTACGGCTGGAACCAGGAGTTCGAGGGCCTGGTGGCCCGGATCGTCGCGGACTTCGCCGAGGACCACGACCCCCACCTGGAGCGCGTCTGGATCACCGAGCTGGACGGAGTGCCGGTCGGCTCGGTGATGTGCGTACGGGAGGACGGCGCGCCCGGGACCGCCCGGCTGCGGCTGCTCCTGGTGGAGCCGGCCGGCCGCGGCCACGGCATCGGCACCCTGCTGGTCGACACCGTCGTCGCGTTCGCCCGTTCGGCCGGCTACCGCGAACTGGTGCTCTGGACCAACGACGTACTGCGCGAGGCCCGTTCCCTGTACGAGCGCGCCGGCTTCACCCTGGTCGCCGAGCGCCCGCACCGCTCGTACGGCGTCACCCTCACGGGGCAGGACTGGCGGCTGCCGCTGCGGGAGAACTCCCCGCGCTGACCCCGGCGGTACGGACAGCGGGGGTACGGACAGCGGGGGTACGGACAACCGCCCGGGCCGGGGCCAGCGAGGTGAGCGCCACCCCGCCGACCAGCAGCACCGCCGCCACCCAGCGCGGCCCCGAGATCCCCTCCCCCAGGACCAGCGCGGCCGAGGACATCCCGAACACCGGCACCAGTAGCGAGAACGGCGCGACCGAGGAGGCCGGGTAGCGGCGCATCAGGTAGCTCCAGGCGCCGAAGCCGAACACGGTGGACACCCACGCCACGTACCCGATGACGGCCGCTCCGGACCAGTCCAGGCCGCGCAGCGCGGCCAGGTCCCGCTCGGGCCCCTCCAGCAGCAGCGAGAGCGCGAGCAGCGGCAGCACCGGGACCGTGCAGACCCACACCATGAAGTTCATCGCGTCGGGCGGCGACGCCTTGCGGGTCAGTACGTTGGACACGCCCCAGCAGGCGGCGGCCGCGACGACCAGCGTGAAGCCGAGCACCGGCCCGGAGGTCCCGCCGTCCCAGGCGGCGACGGCGATCCCGGCGAGCGCCACGCCCATGCCGAGCAGCCGCACCCGACCGGGCCGTTCGCGCAGCACGACGGAGGCGAGGACTGCGGTGAAGACGGCCTGGATCTGGAGCACGAGCGAGGACAGCCCGGCCGGCATCCCCGCGTCCATCCCGGTGAAGAGCAGGCCGAACTTGGCGATGCCGAGGGCCGCTCCGACCCCGAGGATCCACTTCCAGGCCACCGTGGGCCGCCCGACGAAGAACACGGCGGGCACGGCGGCGACGAGGAAGCGCAGGGCGGACAGCAGCAGCGGCGGGAAGTGGCCGAGGCCGATCTCGATGACGACGAAGTTGAACCCCCAGACAGCGGCGATAAGTACGGCGAGTGCGGTGTGTACGGGACGCATGCTCCGAGCATCGGCGCCCGGACCATGTAGCACCAGCACAGATCTCTTCCGGAATGGATGAAGCATCACTTACGGGTGCCGGGTGCGGCGGAGCTGCCTACGATGGGCCGCATGCTCGACCTCTCCCGGCTGCGCGCCCTGCACGCCGTCTCCGTCCACGGTTCGGTCGCGGGCGCGGCGGCCGCCCTCGGCTACACCCCCTCGGCCGTCTCCCAGCAGATCGCCAAGCTGGAGCGGGAGACCCGGACCACGCTGCTGGAGCGGCGCGGGCGCGGGGTCGCGCTCACCGAGGAGGCCCGCCATCTGGCCGACACGGCACAGGAGTTGCTGGCGATCGTAGAGCGGGCCGAAACCACCCTGGAGGAGCGGCGCGGACAGCCGAGCGGGCTGCTGAGGGTGGCCGCCTTCGCCTCGGCCGCGCGCGGGCTGCTGCCGGGGGTGCTGGCGGACCTGGCCCGTCGGCATCCCGCGCTGGACGTACGCCTCACGGAGGTGGACCCCCACCTCTCGGTGGACCTGGTGGCCCGGGGCGTCACCGATCTGGCGGTGGCGCACGACTGGGACATCGCCCCGCTGCCGGCCCCCGAGGGCGTCGAGCAGGCGGTGATCGGGGACGACCGCTGCGAGCTCGTCGTACCCGGGAGCCACCCGTTCACCACCCGCCGGGTGATCCGCCGGGCGGACCTCGGCGGCCAGCGATGGGTGTGCCAGCCGCCCGGCCGCGTCTGCCACGACTGGCTGATGCGCACCCTGCGCACCGCCGGGTTCGAGCCCGACATCGCGCATGTCGCCGAGGAGAACCACACCATCGTGGCGCTGGTCGCGGCCGGGCTCGGGGTGGCCGTCGTACCGCGGCTCGGCACCGGGCCGCTGCCGCCCGGGGCGGTGGCCGTACCGCTCGAACCGGCCCCCGTACGCAGGTTGTACGCCCTGTGGCGGGCCGGGGCCGCGCGGCGGCCGGCGATCACGGAGGCCGTCCGGACGCTTCGGGAGCACTGGCCGTCCGTAAGCGGTCTCGGGGAGGTGGGGCACGCCTCCCCGCCGCCCGGCACGGCACCTCGCCGAGACCGCCTAGCCCATGAGGCCCCACTTCCGGGCGATCCGGCGAGTGTCCCCCGCCCCGCGGGCCCGGCGCCGCAGTAGGGTCCGGCGCGTGCCCTCTCACGCCTCCCGCCGGACCCTGATCACCGCCGCCGCCATCGCCGCCGTCACCGCCGGCGGGGCCGCCGTCGCCCTGGGCTCCCGGGCGGCGCCCGACGACGGGCGCCCCGGGGACCGCGCGCGCGACCGGACCCCGGCCCGGCTGCTGGGCCGGATGAGCCTGGAGGAGAAGGTCGGGCAGCTCTTCGTATCCCGGGCGTACGGGCATTCGGCGACCGATCCCGATCCGGAGGACGCCGAGAAGAACCTGGCCCAGTTCGGGGTCCGCACGGCCGCCGAGGTGGTCTCCCGCTACCGCCTCGGCGGGGTCATCTACTTCGGCTGGGCCCACAACACCCGCACCCCGCACCAGATCGCCGAGCTGTCGAACGGGCTCCAGCGGGCGGCCGCCGACACCGGCTCCGGCATCCCGCTGCTGCTCTCCACCGACCAGGAGCACGGAATCATCGCCCGGATCGGGAAGCCGGCGACCCTGCTTCCGGGCGCGATGGCGCTGGGTGCGCGGGGTTCCACCGACGACGCCCGCCGGGCCGCGCGCATCGCGGGCGGCGAGCTGGCCGCGATGGGCATCCGGCAGGACTACGCGCCGGTGGCCGACGTGAACGTGAACCCGGCCAATCCGGTGATCGGCGTACGGTCCTTCGGCTCCGACCCGCGCGCGGTGGCGGGGCTGGTCGCCGCCCAGGTCGGCGGCTACCAGGGCGCCGGGGTGGCCGCCACCGCCAAACACTTCCCCGGCCACGGGGACACCGAGACCGACAGCCATGTGGGGCTGCCGGTGATGCGGCACAGCCGCGAGCGGTGGGAGGAGCTGGACGAACCGCCGTTCCGCGCGGCCGTCGAGGCGGGCGTGGACGCGGTGATGACGGCGCACATCGTCTTCCCCGCGCTCGACCCGTCGGGGGACCCGGCGACCCTCTCGCGGCCGATCGTGACCGGGATCCTGCGCGAACGCCTCGGCTTCCGGGGGGTGGTGGTCACCGACGCGCTCGACATGGCCGGGGTACGCCAGAAGTACGGGGACGACCGGGTCCCGGTGCTGGCCCTGAAGGCCGGCTGCGACCAGCTGCTGAACGCGCCGGACCTGGCGCTGGCGCAGCGCGCCGTGCTGGCCGCCGTCGAGGCGGGCGAGCTGTCGGAGGCCCGGATCGACGAGTCGGTGCTGCGCATCCTGGAACTCAAGGCCCGCCGGGGCCTGTTCCTCGACCCGTACACGACGGCGGAGCGGGTGGACGCGACGGCGGGCACGGCCGCCCATCTGGCGGCCGCCGACGAGATCGCGGCCGGTACGACGACCCTGCTGGCCAATCCGGCGCGGCTGCTGCCGCTGGATCCGAAGGCCGCGCCCAAGCTGCTGGTCACCGGGACCGACCCGGCGTCCCCCAGCGGTACGACGGGACCCCCTACGGCGGTACTGGCGCGGGAGCTGACCGCCCTGGGCTGCCGGGCGACGGCCGTACCGCCCGCGCGGGCGGTGGCGGCGGCTCCCGGCAACGCGGCGGTGCTGGTGTGCACGTACAACGTCCCGGAGGGGGACAGTCCGCAGCGCACTCTGGTCGCGGAGCTGCTGGCCACCGGGGTGCCGGTGGTCGCGGTGGCGATCCGCAACCCGTACGACTGCGCCCGGCTGCCGCGGTGCGCGGCGGAGCTGGCGACGTACTCGTGGACGGATGTGGAGATGCGGGCGGCGGCCCGGGTCCTCACGGGGGCGGCCCGGCCGGCCGGCCACCTCCCGGTCCCGGTGCCGGGCCGCTACCCGCTGGGCCACGGGCTGGCGTACGACTGACGGGGCGGTACCCCGCGTACGACAACCCGTGGGCCCTGGCCTGCGCCTGACCTACGTGCTACGGCCGCAGCTGCGGCTCGCGCTCCAGGTCGCGCTGGTCGAGCTGGGCGTCCGGCGTGGCCAGCGGCGCCGCCGCCTTGGCCTCGCCGGTGAGCGCGGCGGCCGGGGCCACTCCCGCCCACTGGAGGATCTTGGCGGTGGCCAGCTCGCGCTCGCCGTCCAGCAGCTTGGCGACGTTGGCCCCGTGGTTGGCGCCGGGGGCGGTCATCACGTAGCTGTCGCGCGTCCCGTAGCCGAGGTGGAACGGTTCGGCACCCCACGGGTCGTTCTGCCCGTACACGAACAGCATCTGGTTGGCGTTGTCGCGGACCCAGTTGTCCACGCTCGCCATGACCTTCGGCTGGAAGGTCATCGGGATGTCGCGGGGCACGAAGTTGCGCGGCGGCTGGTAGCCGTAGCGGCTCAGATTGCCCAGGTGCGGCATCTTGATGTCGGGCGAGCCGAGCTGCGTGCCCGCCTGGTAGTAGTACGGCGTGTACGTCTCAAGGCCCTGGTCGGCGTAGGCGGAGAAGCCGGAGATCGCGTCGATCGAGTCCCAGATCTCCTGGTCGCTCGCGGTGGCGGCCGTCGGGACGGCGGCGCAGTCGGCGAGCAGGCTGTACTGCCAGAAGGCCCACACGTAGTCGAGGACGACGGCCTCGTAGGCCTTGTCGAGGTTGCCGACCGTGGTGAAGGTCCAGCCGTTCTCGGCGGCGGCGGCCGCGTACTTGACCTCCAGCGCGTCGCGGCGCACGAGCGCCTCGCGCTGCACGGCGTTCAGCTTGTCGCGGCACTCCTTGGTGCCGACCTTGGTGAAGAACCGGTCGTAGGCCGAGTCCTCGTTGTTGACGACGTCGTTGGGCGCGACGTACGCGACGACACCGTCCATGTCACGCGGGTAGAAGCGCTCGAAGTAGGTGGCCGTCATGCCGCCCTTGCTGCCGCCCGTGGCGAGCCAGTTCTTGGTGTAGATCTTCTTCAGGGCGGTGAAGATGCGGTGCTGGTCACTGGCGGCCTGCCAGATGTCCAGGTTCGCCCAGTTGGCCGGATCGGGCCGGGAGGGCGTGAAGAATCGATACTCCATCGACACCTGGTTGCCGTCGACGATGGTCGTCGGCTCACTGCGGCGCGGGTTGGTGTTGACGTTGTAGCCGGACGTGAAGAACACCGTGGGGCGGGACGTGTCCTTGTGCAGCAGCGTCAGGCGCTGCTTGAAGGTGCCCTTCCAGGGGTTCTTGTGGTCCACGGGCTGTACGTAGTTCAGGACGAAGAAGCGGTACCCCGGGTACGGCTTCTCCTCGACCAGACTCATCCCCGGAACGGCGAGAATCTGATCCTTGATGTCCGCGCCGGCCTCAGGCCCGGCGGCGGTGGCCGCCTGAGCCGTGAATCCGGCCGCACCCATGGTGCCGATGAGCACCACGAGCGACAGCAGCCATCCGAGCGACTTGCGCATTGACCCTCCCCTTCAGTTCACTGCGGTGCGCGTGAACCTAGCGGGATCAACACATAAATGGCCAGACCCAGTTGGGCCGCCGGGACCTGCCTTTCAGGCCAGACGGGACAGACGGGGCAGACTGGATCGGGATCGGGATCGGCCGGAAGGACGGGCCGCACTCAGCACAGGATCCAGCCGGAATCGACCGATCCGGCGCCCACGCTCCCCTTGACGTACACGCAGCGGTTGATGGCACCGACGGCGACAGGTCCGGCATACCGGGTGAATTGCCCGGAATCGCGGACGGGCACTCCGCCCCGGGGCTGGATGCTCACCGACATGTGGCGGCGCTGGCCGGGCCGGTTGGCGACGGTCATGGCGCAGGCCTGCGTGCGGCTCTTGTAGACGCGCACCTCACCTGTGGAGAACGGCAGCGAGCTCACCAGCCGCCCCGGGCAGGCCCCGCTCGCGGCCTGCGCGGGAGACGCCATCACCAGCCCGCCGACGCAGAACCACAGAGCCGACCCGAACACGCCCAGAACTACGGCCCGTCGGCCGATCCTCTTGCCTCCGTACAGCACCCTGCCCCCCGATCAGTCGCACGCGATACGGGCGTACGTACGCCCGTACGACGCGTGGACCCCCCGGATGGTTGCACGCGGCAAACGTCGGCTGGTTGATACCGAGGGCCCGCGCGGCCCGCGCCCGGGGGAAGGCGCGGGCCCGGGGCTCAGGCGGCGGCCCGCTCGTCCTCCCCGATGAAGGTTCGCCACAATTCGGCGTACCGGCCGCCGCGGGCCAGGAGTTCGGCGTGCGAGCCGTCCTCCACGACCAGGCCGCGGTCCATCACCACGACCCGGTCGGCGCGGGCGGCGGTGGTCAGCCGGTGTGCCACGACCAGGGTGGTGCGCTTGCCCGCGAGCCGGTCGGTGGCCTGGTTGACCTGGGCCTCGGTGGCCAGGTCGAGCGCGGCGGTGGCCTCGTCGAGCAGCAGCACGTCCGGGTCCACGAGTTCGGCGCGGGCCAGCGCGATCAGCTGCCGCTGGCCGGCCGAGAGGTTGCGGCCGCGCTCGGCGACGGAGTGCAGGTAGCCGCCGTCCAGGGTCGCGATCATGTCGTGGGCGCCGACCGCGCGGGCCGCCGCCTCCACCTCGGCGTCGCTCGCCTCGTGCCGCCCGTAGGCGATGGCGTCGCGGACCGTCCCCGGGAAGAGGTACGGCTCCTGCGGGACGACTCCGAGCCGGTGGCGGTACGCCGTCAGGTCCAGCTCCCGCAGATCGGCGCCATCGGCGGTGACCCGGCCGGAGGTCGGGTCGTAGAACCGGGCCACGAGCTTGACCAGCGTGGACTTGCCCGCGCCGGTCTCGCCGACGAAGGCGACGGTCTGGCCGGCGGGTATCCGCAGGCTGATTCCGGCCAGTGCCTCGCCCTTCTCGCCCCGCTCCTCGGCGGTGCCGTAGGCGAAGCGGACGTTCTCGAAGGCGATCTCGCCGCTCAGCTCCCCCACCTCGCGCGGCTCGGCCGGCCGGGGGGTGGTGGTGGGCTCGCGCAGCAGGTCCTGGATGCGGCCGAGGGAGACGGTGGCCTGCTGGTAGCCGTCGAAGACCTGGGAGAGCTGTTGGACGGGGGCGAAGAACAGGTCGATGTAGAGCAGGTACGCCACCAGCGCGCCGGTGGTGAGGGTGCCGGCCTCCACCCGCCCGGCGCCGACGATCAGCACGACGGCAGCGGCGCCCGAGGACAGCAGCTGGACGAACGGGAAGTAGACGGATATCAGCCACTGCCCGCGCACCCGGGCCTCGCGGTACGAGTCGCTGCGCTCGGCGAACCGGGCGGCACCGGAGCCCTGCCGGCGGAAGGCCTGGACGATGCGCAGCCCGGAGACGGACTCCTGGAGGTCGGCGTTGACATGGCTGACCCGGTCGCGGGCGAGCTCGTACGCGGCGACCGACTTGCGGCGGAACACGATCGTGCCGATGACCAGCACGGGGAGGGTGGCGAAGACGATCAGCGCGAGCTCGACGTCGAGGACGAGCAGGGCGATCAGGATCCCGAAGAAGGTGAAGACGGAGACCACGGCGGTGACGAGCCCGGTCTGGAGGAAGGTGGAGAGGGCGTCCACGTCGGTGGTCATCCGGGTCATGATCTTGCCGGTCAGCTCGCGCTCGTAGTAGTCGAGGCCGAGGCGCTGGAGCTGGGCGAAGATCTTGACGCGGAGCGCGTACAGCACGCGCTCGCCGGTACGGCCGGTCATCCGGGTTTCGGCGAACTGCGCGGCCCACTGCCCCACGACGACGGCGAGGGCGAGCCCGGCGGCCACCCAGACGGCGCCGAGGGCGGCCTGCTCGACGCCCTGGTCGATGCCGTGCCGGATCAGGATGGGCAGGAGCAGCCCGGCGCCCGCGTCCACGGCGACGAGGCCGAGGCTGATGGCGAGCGGCGCCCAGAAGCCGCGGAGCAGGCGGCGCAGGCCGTAGCTCTCCTCGGCGGCCGCGGCGCGGGTCTCGTCCACGTCCGGGGCGTCCTCGGCGGGCGGCAGCGCGGCCACCTGCGCGAGCAGCTCGGGCGTCGCCGGCATTCCGGCGACGGCGCCGGCCATGGAATGCCCTGCTCCGGGGGCTACGGGGGCTCCGGCTACGGGGGCTCCTGGGGCTCCGGCTCCTGGGGCTCCGGTCGCGGCTGCTCCGGGGGCTCCCGTCGCGGCCGCTCCGGTCGTCCCGGCGGCGGTGGGGGCGCCGGCGCCGTCGCGCTCCTCCTGGCGGCGCCAGAGCTCGGGGGTCACCCCGTCGGCGACGCGGCGCTTCGCGTTCACCGGCTCGGAGTCGATCTCGGCCTCAAGCTCGATGTCCCGCTCCAGGTCGCGCTCGAACTCCGCCATCGCCGGGGCCTCGGGGGTCCGCGGCGAGCCGGCACCGAGCGCTTCGGGATCGGTCAGCAGCCTGCGGTACAGGGGCGAGCGGCGCTCCAGCTCCTCGTGCGTGCCGATGTCGGAGAGCCGCCCGCGGTCGAGTACGGCGATCCGGTCGGCCAGCGCGAGCGTGGAGCGGCGGTGGGCGATCAGCAGGGTGGTGCGGCCGGCCATGACGGCGCGCAGTGCCTGGTGGATCTCGTGCTCGACGCGGGCGTCCACGGCGGAGGTGGCGTCGTCGAGGAGCAGCAGCCGGGGGTCGGTGAGGATGGCCCGGGCGAGGGCGATGCGCTGGCGCTGGCCGCCGGAGAGGGTGAGCCCCTGCTCGCCGACCTTGGTGTCGTACCCGGCGGGCAGGGCCTGGATGAAGCCCTCCGCCTGGGCGGCGCGGGCGGCGGCCTCGATCTGCTCGTCGGTGGCGCCGGGGTGCCCGTAGGCGATGTTGGCGCGGAGGGTGTCGGAGAAGAGGAACGAATCCTCGGGGACCAGTCCTATCGCGCCGCGCAGCGAGTCGTAGGTCAGTTCGCGCACGTCGCGGCCGCCGACGCGGACGGTGCCGCGGTCGGCGTCGTAGAAGCGCGGCAGGAGGAGCGAGACGGTGGACTTGCCGGAGCCGGAGGAGCCGACGAGGGCGACGGTCTCCCCCTCCCGGATCGACAGGGAGAACCCGTCGAGGACGGGCCGCCCGGCGTCGTAACCGAAGCGGACGTCCTCGAACTCCACGGTGGCGGGCGCGTCGGCGGGCAGCTCGTGCGCGCCCTCCTGGATGACGGGTTCGGTGTCGATGAGCTCGAAGACGCGCTCGACGCCGGCGCGGGCCTGCTGGCCGACGGTGAGCACCATGGCGAGCATGCGGACGGGGCCGACGAGCTGGGCGAGGTAGGTGGAGAAGGCGACGAAGGTACCGAGGGTCACCTGGCCCCTGGTGGCCATCCAGCCGCCGAGGGCCAGCATGGCGACCTGCCCGAGGGCGGGCACGGCCTGGAGGGCGGGGGTGTAGCGCGAGTTCAGGCGGATGGTCCGCATCCGCCCGGCGAACAGCCGGCGCCCGGCCTGGCGGAGCTTGCCGGTCTCCTGCTCCTCCTGCCCGAAGCCCTTGACGACGCGGACGCCGGTCACGGCACCGTCGACGACGGTGGCGACGGCGGCGGCCTGGCCCTGGGCCCACCAGGTGGCGGGGAAGAGCTTCTTGCGGCTGCGCTTGGCGATAAACCAGAGGGCGGGGGCCATGAGCAGCGCGACGAGCGTCAGCAGCGGCGACAGCGACAGCATGATGCCGAGGGATATGCCGAAGAGCAGGAAGTTCCCGATGGTCATCGGGAGCATGAACAGCAGGCCCTGGATCAGCTGGAGGTCGCTGGTGGCCCGCCCGACGACCTGACCGGTGGACAGCTCGTCCTGCCGCCGCCCGTCGAGGCGGGCGATGGTGTCGTACATGTCGGTGCGCAGGTCGTGCTGGACGTCCAGGGCGAGGCGCCCGCCGTAGTACCGGCGTATGTAGGTGAGCACGTACACGAGCAGGGCGGCGCCTATGAGCATTGCCGCCCAGGGCCCCATGGGCTTGCTCTGATCCCCGATGACGTCGTCGATGATCACCTTGGTGACCAGCGGAACGAGCGCCATGACGGCCATCCCGGCCAGCGAGGACCCGAGCGCGAGCAGCACGTTGAGCTTGTACCGCCAGGTGTAGGCCGCCAGCCTCCTGCCCCAGCCCTGTTTCTCCCCCGCCGCCGTCTCTGCCGCCGTCACGTGTGGCCTCCCCGTTGGTCCTGTCCTGCCGGAAGCGCCAACGCCCCGACCGGCGGATTTCATCCCGCCGCCACAATCGAACGGGGTTACGGAGCCGGGTGCGAGCCCGCCGAGGCCGTCCGGATGACGGCGCCGACGGGACTCGCCCCCGCTACGCGGCGCCCGGCGGCGCCACCCACTTCGTGAGCTGACCTGTCACGCGGGCGATGGTCTCGAAGTCGGCGTCGTAGTGGAGCAGAGTCAGCCCCGAGAGCTCGGCCGTCGCCGCGAGGAGAAGATCGACCGGGCCCGCGCTGCGATGCTCGCCCCGGTCCGTGAGCAGCCGCTGCACGGCGCGGGCCCTGGTGTAGACGCCGTCCGGTGTGGGGGCCCACTTCAAGAGCTCTCCCACCAGCGCCTCCTTTTCCAGGCGGTCGGCAAGCGAGCGGGCCGAGAAGAGGAACTCCAGCTCCGTGATGTCGCAGATGCCGAGCACGCCTTCGGTCAGATGGTCGCTCCAGGCCTTCCGGACCTCTGCATTCGTCAGGACGCGCGTCAGGGCAGAGGTGTCGATGAGGTGCGTGATGGGGCTCATCGGCGGTAGTTGGCCTTGTCCTGGAGAATGTCGAAGTCGCCGCGCTCGCCCATCTCGACGAGCCGCTCCAGGGCCTTCAGCCGCTTGTGGCGCCGCGCGACTTCCTGAAGCGCGGCGTTGACGGTGTCCTTTTTCGACTTGGTGCCCAGTATCGAAGCCGCGTCCGCAAGCGCCTCGTCATCGACTTCCACATAGAGGTTCGACATCACATATACCTCATAGGTCGGCTACATATGAAGCATATCGCCGTGTGTGGAGGCATGCGGTGCTACGGCACGTCGAACTCGTACTCCAGGACGTAGGCGGAGGCGTCGAGCACCATCTCGTTGACCTCCACCACGCGGCCGTCGGCGGCGAAGGCGGTACGGACGACCAGCACGACCGGCGTCCCGGCGGCCAGCCCGAGCCGCGCGGCCTCATCGGGGCTCGGCATCCGCGAGCGGATCTCCTCCCGGAACCGGGCGGGCCCGACGCCGAGCTCGGCGAGGCGGGCGTAGATACCGCCGGGGCCGGTGTCGGGCTCGGTGATGGGCGTCCCGGCCACGAGGACGGCATCGAGGTACGAGGTGGCGACCATGACGGGCTTCCCGTCCAGCAGGAACCTCCGGCGGCGAACGCAGGCGGTTGCGCCGGCCGCCAGTCCGAGCACGGCACCGACGGCATCGGGGAGCGTTTCCTCGCTGACGCCGATGAACTCGACCTCGGGGTCCCGGTCCTCGGTGTCCGCAGCCCAGATGGAACGTCCCTCGCCCCACACCTCAGCCGCGAGCCGCTGAACGCCACGACGCCGGATGAGCCGGAACTCCCGGACGAAGACCCCGGCGCCCTTGCGCGCTTCGGTCAATCCCTCGGCCTGGAGCACACCGAGTGCCTGCCGTGCGGTCATCCGGGCGACGCCATAGGTGGCCATGAGGTCGTTCTCGCCGGGCAACCGGTCGCCGGGGCCGTACTCGCCTGCCTCGATGGCGGCCTTCAGTGCGGCAGCGATGCGCTGGTACTTGGGCTGCCGTGCGGCGCCGTTCCTCGGCATGCGGTCCTCCCTGATCATCTCTAGTCATCCTAGGCACCCCATCGCGCCGAAGCGGTAGCACGCACGTCCAGTAGGCGACAGCAGGCGCTATCTCTAGAGAACCTCTTGACCGCACACCGAGCCGGGCGCTTCACTTGGGGGACTATCTCTAGAGAGGTACCTCTTCATGGTGATGCCCCAGAGCGACGAGATCTACTGGCTCATTCCGCGCAGCCGCCGAGCCCCCGGACGGGCCCGCACCCTCGTGCGCGAGCAGCTGACCTCCTGGGAGGTGAACGAAGACCAGGCCGACACCGCCGAGCTGCTGCTCTCCGAGCTGGTCACCAACGCCGTACGGCACGCCCGCGCCCCGCAGGGGCGGGATATCGGGGTCCGGCTCGCGCGGTACGACGGGGTGCTGCGGGTGGAGGTGGCGGACGCCGGCCCCGCCGTCAAGCTCACGCCCCAGGTCGTGGCGGACTGGGACGAGCGGGGGCGCGGGCTCGCGATCGTGGCGGCCCTGGCCGAGCGGTGGGGCTGCTGTCCCCGCCGCCACGGCATCGGGAAGGCCGTATGGGCCGAGGTGTCACAGGACGGAGCGTCGTAATGGACAGCCACGCACGGTGGAAGCCCACCCGTGACAAGAGCCCGGAGACCGCCAGGTGCCGGGAGGAGATCCGGTTCGCGTTCCAGCTCGGGCAGGCCGTGTACGACCGGCGGACCGAGCTCGGGATTTCGCAGACCGAGCTCGCGCGGCGGGCCGGGATGACGCAGCCGCAGGTGTCCAAGCTGGAGCTCGGGGGGACCGTGCCGACGGTGCCGCTGCTGGCGCGGCTGGCGCGGGCCATGGAGTCCGAGCTGAACCTCAAGCTCGTCGGCGAGACGTCCGTCGTCGTCTTTACCGCGCAGGAGCACGAGGCGGCCTGACCACGCCACAGGCCATTGGCGGGTCGGGCCGGCCGGCTCGCCTCACGGGCTGGGCAGGGGCTTCACCACGGGGGCCTGCTCCAGCGGCTTGTTCTCGCAGCCGAGGGCCTCGGTGATACGACGGGCCATGAGGTAGGTGAGGGTCATACGCTGGTCTCTGGTCGCCTGGTTCACGTCCGGCCGGGACGGGCTGAACCTGTACGTGGTGTCCGCTGTGAGCCACACCTTCTGCGACTGCGCCCCGAGCTCACCAGGCAGGTCGCACGGGACGAGCAGCGTCGAGCTGCCGCTTCGCGCTACACCGCGCGCACCGTTCAATTCGTAGGACACGTCGTTGGGGAAAGAGGGCAGTTCGGAGGTCCGAAGAAACCACCCGGCCAGGAAGGTCACACCGGAGTCACCCTGTTCTCCACCCACGCTGTATCCACATGCGTTCGTGTAGAACATGTCCCTCTTGGGCATCTTCGGCAGCGCGCGCTCCATCTTGTCCACCAAGACGCTCGTGCTGCCGTAGGCCTTCGTCGCGAAGTCCTCTTTCCCAAGGACCTCGCGCACCAGCGATTCCTCCTCCGAGGACGGGCTGATCCCGCAGGGGTCCGCGGACTTCGACGCGGAATCGTCCGAGGTGCACGATGCCAGGGTCACTACGCAGAGGAGCGCGAGCGCCGACCCTGCAAAAGCCTTCCGCATGTCAGGGCCGGAGGTGCGCACGGGCAGCCTCCCGCCCGCTCGTGTAGGCCTCGCCCGCTTCGTTCTGAGCGTGTTTGGCCTCCGGGTCCTTACCGTCCATCTGCCGCTGGTCCCTCCATGCGTCGAACAGCTTGTTGGTCCCGTCCATGCCCGCCGAGTAGTTGTCGCTGGACTCCTTCTTGCTCAGTTCCTCGGCTGCGTCCTTGACACCCTCGACCCAGTCGTACTTGGCCGCGTCCATCAGCGAGCCACCAATCGTGCCCACCACCGGGATCTCGCCGATGAGCCCGTTCACGCTCGCGGCCGTGTACTCGGCCGTACCCTCGGCCCACTTGACCTTGTCTTCTTCCTTGTCCTTGTAGACGTCGGCCCCGATGCCGTTGAGGGCCCCGGACGCCGCGCCGATGTCGTGCGCACGGTTGTCCCAGTCGATACTGGCCTCGTGCGGAGATCCGGCCTTGAACGGCACGGCAGTCGCGAGCTGTTCCGCCGAATAGGCCCGCTCCGCCTGGACCATCAGGCCGTAGGACGGGCCGTCGTCCGCGATGCCGCGCATCACACGGATCAGACTGCCCTGTCCGACCGCGATCTGGGCCTTGTCACCCGAACCATAGATGGAGTCGCTACCCGCGTGACCGCCCAGATCGGTGTTCTTACCCCCGAGGATCTCGTGGGTGTCGGCCACGTAGTCCACTAGCGCCCTCGCCATCGGCTCGCGCAGGCCCTCCAGGTCCTCCTTGAACTCGTCGCCCTTCATCTCGCCGTCGAGCAGCCGGATCGCGTTGTGCATCACCCGCGCCTGGCCCTCGGTGTGCGGTCCGGGCGGGCCGAGCTTCTCGCCGTCCGTGTGGCCGGTCGCCGCCGCTTGGATGGCCGCGCCCAGGCCGGCCGTCTTGTCGCCGTGCATCTCCATCGGGGGACCGACGCCGGTCGAGATCCAGGGGTCCGGCATGTCGCGGTCGTCGAGCAGGTATTTCAGGTGCTCGTTCTTGTTGCCGGGCGCTTCGGGGTCGAGGAAGTACGTCGCCGAGTCCGGGTCCTTGGCCATGATGCCGAGCAGGCCGTCCAGCGGGTCGGAGACCAGGTTCGGGCGCTGGGAGTCGTAGGCGTGGGAGTACATGTGCGGCTTCGACTTCTCGGCCTCGATCATGCCGTCGCCGATGTCGTTGAGGAACTGCTTCCCGTAGCCGTCGCCGTTCGACATGAGGGTGACCAGCGCCTGGTAGCCGTACGTCGGCCGCAGGCCCTTGGCGACCAGCTCGGGGCCCTGCTCCTTGAGCCCGTTGACGAAGGGCTTGTAGGCGTAGCTGTCCGGGTCCTTGGTGCCGGAGGCGATCGTCCCCGCGAGGCCGGAATTGATCGACTCGTAGAGCTTCTTGTCGGCCGCCGACGCACCGCGGTCGTTGGACGCCAGGTTCATCTGGTCGGCCAGCAGCAGGGTGTCCTTCGCGCCCAGCGAGTGCAGGTACGCCTCGCTGAAGTGCTTGTCCCCGGAGTTCTGCTTGAGGAGGTCGTTGTAATGCTTCAGCTCCTCCGGCGAGGCGTCGCCGGAACGGATCTTCGACGTGAGCGCGAGCGCCTCCACGGCCTCCACGTCGTTGACGGCCTTGGAGTTGAAGCCGAACATCGAGGTGCCGTCCGCCCCCGACGCGTTCAGCAGGGCCGTTTTGACGTCCTCGTCGAATTCCGTGACCGCCTTGACCGTGTCCGCGATCCGGCGGGTCCAGGAGCGCTCGATCTCCGGGAGGTCGGGATCGTGGCGAATCGCCTTCGCGGAGGCCGGGTCGGCCTTGCTGAAGTCGTAGCTCGCGATGCCGGCGTCCGAGACCTTCATGCCGGCGTGGACGGCGTCCGCGACGGCGGACGTTACCCGGCCCTTGAGGTCCGTGAACCGGGCGAACGCGTCACGGAGCAGCGACTCCATGGCCAGCGCCTCCGTCTGCGCCGCGTCGAACTCGTTGCGGGTCATGGAGGAGTTGGTGCTCGCCGTCTGCGCACTGCTGCCCATCCAGCCGTTTCCCGCGGAAACGCTCTGGACTTCCTGCTCGTACACGTCCTCAAGCGTCTTGAACTGCTTCGCCATGGACTTCCAGCCGTCGGCGGCCGTGGTGAGCGCGGAAAGGTCCGTCTGCATGATCTCGTGATAGCTCGGCATGTCTTCCCCCGGAGTCCCTAGAGTCCCGCAACCTTGGACTGCGGCGGCTGGATCGGCTGGATCGACCGGAAGCCATTCCCCGTCAGCTGGTCGTTTCCGGTGAACAGGTTCGACGCCCCGCGCAGTGCCGTCTTCTCCGAGTTCAGCCGCCCCATCAGGCGCTTGACCTGGTCATCCCAGTGAGTATGTGCCTTTGTCAGGCCCACCGCCGTCTCCCAGCCGCTGAAGGCCTTGATCGCACCGTTCGTCGGTGCGTCGGCGGCGTCCGCGGCCTTCGTCGTGCCGGGCTGCAGGACGGTCTCGATGGTGTTGGCCGCCTTCTTCTTCGCCGGAGGGGCCGTCGCCAGAACTCCCGACCCGCCGCCCTGGTCGGCGGGGAGCTGGTTCAGTCGCATCTGCGGCGACGGATCCGCGGCCGTGGCCTGCTTCTGCTGGGCCCACTCCTGCTCGAACGACACTGCTCCCCCTCGGACTCCGCCCCGGATGACCTGATCGGCGCCAACCCTAGCGAGCAGCGTTCATGTCCCTATACGTGGGTCGGGGTGAACATCCGGAGGTTGGCCGGAAGCACCAGCACCGAGGGGCCGGACTCGGCCAGGGACTTGGCGAGGTCCTCGCGGAGGGTCGCCGGGGTGGTGAGGGCCGCCGGGACGCCGAAGGATTCCGCCAGGGCTACGAAGTCCGGTCGGACGAGGTCCGTACCGGTTTGGCAGCCGTACTCGCGCAGGATGCCGTAGCCGCCGTCGTCCACGATCAGCCAGGTGACGTCGAGGTCGTGCTGCTTCGCGGTGGCCAAGTCCGCGAGGGAGTACATCGCGCCGCCGTCGCCGGAGACGGCCAGGACCGGGGTGCCCGGTTCCGCGACGCAGGCGCCGAGGGCCGCCGGGAATGCGTAGCCGAGGCCGCCCGCGCCCTGGGCCGAGTGCATGGTGTTGGGGTGCTTCGCGTCGAAGGCCGACCAGGCCCAGTAGGACAGGATCGTCATGTCCCAGAACGACGGGGAGCGGGCCGGGAGGGCCGCGCGGACGGAGGTCAGGAGGTCCCGTTCCAGGGTGACGTCCTGGGTGGACAGGCGGGCCTCGATGGCGGAGAGGAGCAGGCGGACCCGGTCGGGGGCCGTGGGGTCCTCGCGTGCGGGGACGGTTTCCAGGAGGGCCTGGAGGGCGAGGCGGGCGTCCGCGTGGATCCCGAGGCCCGCGTGGTTGGACTCCAGCTTGCCGAGGTCCGCCTCGATCTGGATGACCCGGCCCGTGGGGAAGAACGTGTGGTAGTTCGAGGAGAGTTCCCCGAGGCCCGACCCGACGACCAGCAGGACGTCCGCGTCCTCCAGGAAGTCCGTCATGTGGCGGTCCTCCAGCCAGGACTGGAGGGAGAGCGGGTGGTTCCACGGGAAGGCGCCCTTGCCGCCGAAGGTGGTGACCACCGGGGCGTTGACGCGCTCCGCGAGCTGCTTGAGCTTGCCCGCGGCGTCCGCGCGGACGACCCCGCCGCCCGCGATGATCACCGGGCGGGAGGCCCGCGACAGCCAGTGGGCCGCCACCGCGGTCAGCTCCGGGCGCGGCGCCAGCTCGTGCGGGGTCGCGTCCACGCCCGTGACCTGCGGAACGAGGGTCTCGGCGCGCAGTACGTCCTCGGGGATCTCGACCCACACCGGGCCGGGCGGAGCCGTCAGCGCCGATTCCCAGGCCTGCGCGATCACCGACGGGATCTGCGAGGGGGCCCGGGCCACGTGGACCGACTTCACCACGTCCCGGAACGACGCCGACTGGTCCCGCAGCTCGTGCAGGTACCCGCGCCGGCCGCCGCCCAGGCCCGCGGTCGGGACCTGCGAGGAGATGGCCAGGACCGGCGCCGACGCGGCCGCCGCCTCCGCCAGGGCGGGCAGCGCCATCAGCGCGCCCGGGCCCGTGGACAGCAGCAGCGGCACCGCCTCGCCGGTGATCCGGGCGTACGCGTCGGCGGCGAAGCCCGCGTTGTTCTCCGTCCGCAGCCCGATCAGCCGCAGGTCGGAGCGGCCGACCGCGTCGAACAGGGCGAGCGCGTGCTGCCCGGGCAGCCCGAACACGGTGGTGGCGCCGAGGGAGCGCAGCGTTTCCACGACCAGGTCCCCGCCCGTCCGCCCCGGCGGCGGCGCGAGCGCGGCCGCCGTCTGGGCTTCGGTGGGACGGAGTACCAGGTCGTGGTCGTGCGTCACGGTGCTTACTCGCCCTTCGGGTTCGCCTTCGCCGCAGCGATCTGTCGGCTCATGATCGTGGTGAGCTCGTACGCGGTGTGCGAGGCCGCGACCGAGGTGATCTCCGCGTGATCGTACGCCGGGGCGACCTCGACGACGTCCGCCGAGACCAGGTTGCAGGAGGAGAGGCCGCGGATGATCTCCAGCAGCTCGCGGGAGGTCATGCCGCCCGCCTCGGGCGTGCCGGTGCCGGGCGCGTGCGCCGGGTCCAGCACGTCGATGTCGATGGAGATGTACAGCGGACGGTCGCCGATGCGCTGGCGCAGCTGGTCGGCGATCTCGTCGGCGCCGCGCCGGTAGACGTCGGCCGAGGTGACGATGCCGAAGCCCATCTTGGCGTCGTCGTCCAAGTCCTGCTTGCCGTACAGCGGGCCGCGGGTGCCGACGTGCGACAGCGCCTCGGTGTCGAGGATGCCCTCCTCGACGGCGCGGCGGAACGGCGTGCCGTGCGTGTACTCGGCGCCGAAGTAGGTGTCCCAGGTGTCCAGGTGCGCGTCGAAGTGGAGCAGGGCGACCGGGCCGTGCTTCTTCGCCACCGAGCGCAGCAGGGGCAGGGCGATGGTGTGGTCGCCGCCGAGGGTCATCAGGCGGGAGCCGGAGGAGAGCAGCTCGTCGGCGGCGGCCTCGACCGTCTCGACGGCCTCGTTGATGTTGAACGGGTTCACGGCGATGTCGCCGGCGTCCGCGACCTGCGCGAGCGCGAACGGGGAGGCGTCCTGGGCCGGGTTGTACGGGCGCAGCAGGCGCGAGGCCTCGCGGATGGCGTTGCCGCCGAAGCGGGCGCCGGGGCGGTAGGAGACGCCCGAGTCGAAGGGCACGCCGACGACGGCGACGTCCGCGGTGCCGACCTCGTCCAGTCGGGGCAGCCGGGCGAAGGTCGCGGGGCCCGCGTAGCGCGGGATGCGGGAGGAGTCGACGGGGCCGCGCGGCTGCGTGCTCATGGGGGGTGCCCTTCTGGAGTCCAACGGGTGGTGCGGTCCTTCGAGCGTAAGGGGCCACCGGGAGGGCGCGAAGTGTACGTTTTATCCATCGGCCTTCCCCGTTGTGTACGGAGCATCCATGACTGCCGCCTCCCCCGCCGCCGACGGCCCGGCGGCGCCGCCCGTACCCCCCGTGCCGCCCGTACCCCCCGTACCGCTGGCCGCGCTGCTCGGCGACCGGGAGCTCGGCCTGCGTCACCTCGCCGGACCCGCCGAGGCCGGGGTGCACGGGGTGCACGCCTCCGAGATGCCGGACCCCTCCCCCTACCTGCTCGGCGGCGAGCTCCTGCTCACCGCCGGGGCCGGACCGGGCTCCGACCCCGACCGGTACGTGGCCCGGCTCGCCGCCGCCGGAGCCGCCGCCCTCGGCTTCGGCGTGGCCCCCGTCCACGAGGAGGTCCCGCCCGCCCTGGCGGCCGCCTGCGCCCGGCACGGGCTGCCGCTGCTGGAGGTCCCGCCGCGCACCCCGTTCACGGCGGTCGCGCGCGCCGTGTGGCGGCTGATGGCGGAGGCCCGGACCCGCGAGCTGCGCCGGGTCACCGAGGTCCAGCAGGCCCTCGCGGCGGCCGCCGCCCGCCCCGATCCGGTCCCGGCGGTGCTGTCGCGCCTGGCGGCCGGCCTCGGGGGCCATGTCACGCTCTGGCCCGACGGCCGGTCCGCCGGGAGCCCGCCGCCGCCGGAGGCCGCCGCGGCGCTACGGGCGCTGCTGGCCCGGGTGGGCCGGGCCGGCGGCCCCTCGACGGCGACGGACCAGGCCGCCGGCCGGCACCTGGCCGCCTACGCCCTCGGCCGCGCCGCCCCGGGGGCTGGGCCGTCGGGGGCGGGGTCACCGGCGGCGGGTTCGTCGGCGGCGGGGTCGTCGGGCGCGGGGTCACCGGCGGCGGGGTCGTCGGGCGCGGTCGCCGCGCTGGGGACCGCGACTCCCGACCGGGCACCCGGGGACCACACCCTCGCCTCGGTCGCCGCAGTCCTGCTGGCCCTGCTCACCGCCGAGCGGCCCGCCGGGACCGAGGCCGCCGCGCTGGCCCGGCTGCTGCTCGGCGGCTCCCCCGGCGAGGCGCTGGGCCCCGGGCCCTGGTACGCCGTCCACGCCCGGGGCGCCGGTGACCCGCGGGCCCTCGCCGCCGCGCTGGGCACCGTACTGCTGGACCCGCGCGGGCCGGCCGTACGGCTGCTCACCGACCGGGAGCCCGCAGCGCAGCCCGGCTGGCGGCTGGGGGTGAGCGCCCCGGCCGCGCCCGAGGCGCTGCCCACCGCCGACGCGCAGGCCGGGCGGGCCCTGGAGCGGGCGGAGGCGGCTCGCACCCCGCTGGCCCGGCACGCCGACCCCGGCTTCGCGGGCCTGGTCGGCGAAGCCGAGGCCCGCGCCCACGCGGAGGCCCTGCTCGGCCCCCTCTCCCCCGACCTGCGCGACACCCTGCGCGCCTGGCTGGCCCACCACGGCAGCTGGGACCGCAGCGCCGCCGCCCTGGGCGTCCACCGCAACACGGTCCGCCAGCGCATCGCCCGCTGCACGACCCTGCTCGGCCGCGACCTGGACGACGCGGACACCCGCATGGAGCTGTGGTTCGCCCTGCGCCGGCAGGTCACGCCCCCGTAGGAGGGCCCACTGCCGGTCAGCCGCCCGTCAGCCGGCCGCGCGGCGTCGGCGCACGCCGAGTGGCGTACGGCACTCCTCTGGACACGCAGGACAACTCGTCGGTAACTTAATCTGAGCAAGCGCTTAGACCTCAGCCATCAGGTGAGGAACCACGACGGCGCGCAACCACCTCCGCGAGAGCGGCGGAGGTTGAGCCGCAAAGAGGGGAGTCCGGCCGTGCGCCGTACCGTTTTCAACGAGGACCACGAGGCGTTCCGCGAGACCATCCGCGCCTTCATCGAGGCCGAGGTCGTTCCGGTCTACGACGAGTGGTTCGCCGCCGGTCAGGCGCCGCGCGAGTTCTACTACAAGCTCGGCGAGCTGGGCATCTTCGGGATCAACGTCCCCGAGGAGTTCGGCGGCGCGGGCCTGGACACCCACAAGTTCGAGGCCGTCCTCTACGAGGAGACCTCGCGCGCGGGCGTGAACTTCGGCGGCTCCGGCGTGCACGTGCTGCTCGCCCTGCCCTACATCAAGATGCTCGCCGACGACGAGCAGAAGAAGCGCTTCCTGCCGAAGTTCGTCTCCGGCGAGGAGATGTGGGCGCTGGCGATGACCGAGCCGGGCACCGGCTCCGACGTCGCGGGCATGAAGACCACCGCCAAGCTCTCCGAGGACGGCACCCACTACGTCCTCAACGGCGCCAAGACCTTCATCACCGGCGGCGTGCACGCCGACCGCGTGATCGTCTGCGCCCGCACCTCCGCCCCGCGCGAGGACGACCGCCGCTTCGGCATCTCCCTGTTCGCCGTGGACACCAAGTCCGAGGGCTACTCCGTCGGCCGCAAGCTCGACAAGCTCGGCCTGCGCACCTCCGACACCGCCGAGCTGGCGTTCGTCGACGTGAAGGTCCCGGTCGAGGACCTCCTCGGCGAGGAGAACAAGGGCTTCTACTACCTCGGCGCGAACCTGCCCTCCGAGCGCTGGGGCATCGCCTTCGGCGCGTACGCGCAGGCCAAGGCCGCCATCCGGTTCGCCCAGCAGTACGTGCAGGAGCGCACCGTCTTCGGCAAGCCGGTCGCGCACTTCCAGAACACCAAGTTCGAGCTGGCCGCCTGCCAGGCCGAGGTGGACGCCGCCGAGGCCGTCGCCGACCGCGCCCTGGAGGCCCTGGACGCCGGTGAGCTGACCGCCGCCGAGGCCGCGTCCGCGAAGCTCTTCAACACCGAGGTCGCGCACCGCGTCATCGACAAGTGCCTCCAGCTGCACGGCGGCTACGGCTACATGAACGAGTACCCGATCGCCCGCCTGTACGCCGACAACCGCGTGAACCGCATCTACGGCGGCACCAGCGAGGTCATGAAGTCCATCATCGCCAAGTCGATGGGTCTGTAAGGGCCAAAGGGAAAGAGACAGACCCTTCTCCCCCATGAACGAGGCACTGACGACGCTCGTCGATCTGCTCGACCTTGAGCAGATCGAGGAGAACATCTTCCGCGGCACCAGCCGTCCTTCCCTGGTGCCGCGCGTCTTCGGCGGTCAGGTCGCGGCCCAGGCACTGGTCGCGGCCGGCCGCACCGTGCCCGGGGACCGCACCGCGCACTCGCTGCACTCCTACTTCCTGCGCGCCGGGGACGTGGGCGCGCCCATCGTGTACTCGGTGGACCGGATCCGCGACGGGCGCTCCTTCACCACGCGCCGGGTCGTCGCCGTCCAGCACGGCCAGCCGATCTTCCACCTCTCCGCGTCGTTCCAGACGTACGAGGAGGGCCTCGACCACCAGGCCGCGATGCCGGCCGCCCCGGATCCGGAGACCCTGCCGACCGCGGCCGAGTCCCTGCCCGCGTACCGGGAGATCTTCCGCGACCCGGGCACGGTGGAGCGGCTGATCGAGGCGCGCGGCGCGGTGGACCTGCGGTACGCGACGACCCCGCCGTGGGGCAGCGTCGGCGAGCCGGTGGAGCCGCGTACGCAGGTGTGGTTCCGTACGGCCGACAAGCTGGAGCGCGATGACGCCCTGCTGCACACCTGCCTGGCCACGTACGTCTCGGACATGACCCTGCTGGACTCGGTGCTGCTCGCGCACGGGCGGGGCGGGTGGGCGGTCGGCGACGTGGTCGGCGCCTCGCTGGACCATGCGATGTGGTTCCACCGGCCGTTCCGCGCGGACGAATGGCTGCTGTACGACCAGGAGTCCCCCTCGGCGTCCGCCGGCCGGGGGCTGGGACAGGCCCGCATCTGGACGCGGGACGGCCGGCTGGCCGTCACCGTCATCCAGGAGGGTGTCGTACGCGTCCCGCGCTGACGAGCGGACATACCGTCACGTCATGGCGGAAGAGTCCGAAAGCGTCGGTACGGTCGTCGTCGCGGTGGTGACCTCTCTCGGGATCGCCGCCGCCAAGGCGGTCGGCGGCGTCGTCAGCGGGTCCAGCGCCATGCTGTCGGAGGCCGCGCACTCGGTGGCCGACGCGGTGGCCGAGGTGCTGTCGCCGGCCTCGCCGAAGCGGAGCGCGAAGCCCGCGGACGAGGCGCATCCGCTGGGATACGGGCCGGAGCGGTACGTCCGGGCACTGCTGGCCTCGGTCGCGACGTTCGTCGGCGCCGCGGTGTTCGCGGTGTACGACGGGATCCACACGCTGGTGCGCGGGGAGGAGCCCGGGGACCCGGCCGTCTCGTACGTCGTCCTGGCCGTGGCCTTCGTACGGGAGGGCTACGCGCTCCTCGTGGCGGGCCGGCGGACGAAGGGCGAGGCGCCGCGGACGGCCGCGCCGCCGGGGCGGTACGTGAAGGCGGTACCGCTGGGGAACGTGGCGGCCCTGATCGGGCTCTCGCTGGCGGCGGGCGGGCTGCTCGGGGCGCGGCTGACGGGGTCGAGGGTGTACGACGGGGTGGCGTCGCTGCTGATCGGGCTGCTGTTGGCCGGGGTGGCGTGGGAGCTGGGGCGCTCGAACGCCGGGTACCTGATCGGCCGGCCGTTGCCGGCGGCGATGCGGGCGGAGGTGCGCGAGGAGCTGCTGTCCGTGCCGCACATCGAAGGCGTACTGGAGCTGACGACGCTGGTGCAGGGGCCGGCGGAGGTACTGATCGCGGCGAAGATCGACTTTCACGACCTGGCGTCGGCGCGGCAGGTGGAGGCGGCGTGCGAGGACGCGGAGGACCAGCTGCGGGAGCGGTTCCCGGCGATCCGCCGCGTCTATCTGAACCCGACGCCGACGCCGACACCCCCGCCGACGCCGACTCCGACGCCGTCCCCGGCAGCTTTTTGACCCCCCTTTGGAGACCTCCATGACCCCCGTGACCCCCGTGGCCCCCAGTTCCGGCACGAAGACCGTCCTCATCACCGGCACGTCCTCGGGAATCGGCCTCGAAGCGGCGGTGGCCGCCGCCCGGGCCGGCTGGCACACCGTCGCCACCATGCGGGACACCGGGCGGGCCGACGCCCTGCGCCAGGCCGCCGCCGGAGCCGGCGTCGCCGATCTCGTACAGGTCAAGCGGCTGGACGTGACCGACGCCGACTCCGTGGCCGGATGCGTGGCGGAGGTCGTCGCCGAGCACGGGCGGCTCGACGCGGTCGTGAACAACGCGGGCGCCGGGTTCGTCGGCACCGTCGAGCAGCACGGGATGGAGCCGGTCCGGGCCGCCATGGAGGTCAACTACTTCGGCGTCGTGGAACTCACCCGGGCCGCGCTCCCCCACCTGCGCGCCTCGGGCGGCCGGGTCATCACGGTGACGAGCGTCGGCGGCGTGATCGGCCAGCCCTTCAACGAGGCCTACTGCGCGGCCAAGTTCGCCGTCGAGGGCTTCATGGAGTCCCTCGCCCCGGTGGCCGCGAGCACCGGCGTACAGGTGGCCGTCGTCGAACCGGGCGCCGTCTCCAGCGAGTTCGTCACCAGCCAGGGCATCGACATCCCGGCCCTGCTCACCGCGGCGGGCCCGTACGCGCCCGCGCTGCGGGCCTACATCGACCGCACGCTGAAGAGCTTCGGGAACGCCCAGACCTCGGCCGAGGCCGCGGCCCCGGTCATCGCGGCGCTGACCGCCGAGCGGATGCCGTTCCGGGTCCAGACCTCCGACTGGGCACGGGAGTTCGTCGCCGCCAAGCTCGCCGACCTCGACGGCTCGGCCGTCCAGAACCTCACCGGCGACTGGCTCCGCTGACCCACCGCCCCGAGGCCCGGGGGCCCGGGACGGCTTACAGCAGGCCCGCCGCCGAGAGGAGGTAGGCCACCATCGGGTCGTAGAAGCGCGGGTCGCGGACGTGGTCGTCCAGCGGGACCGCCACCTGGAGGGTGCCCTCGGCCTCGCCGAGGAACAGGGCCGGGTCGTTGCAGTCCGCGTAGCCCACCGCGTCCAGGCCGCGCTGCGCCGCGCACCCCGCCCAGCCGTGGTCGGCGACGACGAGGTCCGGCTGCGGGCGCCCGGCGGCGGCCAGGCCGTCCAGGATCGCCGCCATCGGCGCCGGGGAGTGGGTGTGCCACAGCGTCGCGCCCCGCTCCAGCACCGCGACGTCCGCGAACTGCCACACCGAGCCCTCGTCCGCGATCAGCCCGGACGGGATCACGACGATCTCGCATCCGGCGGCGCGCAGGGCGGCCGCCGTCGCCCGGTGGACGTCCAGCAGGCCCCCCGGGTGTCCGGTGGCGAGCAGTACGCTCTGCCGGTCCAGCGCCGCCTTCCGCAGCCGCGCCGCCAGCCGGTCCAGGCCGGCCACCGTCAGTTCCGGGTCGATGGTGTCCTGCCCGTGCCGGTGCTCCGGGTCGTCCACGACCCCGCACCGCTCCGCCATCACCGCGAGGACGTCCTGCTCGTCCGCCCAGCGGTCGCCCAGCTCCAGACCGAACCAGTAGTGCCGATCCCCGTTGGCGAGCTTGCGGTAGTGGGAGAGGTTGTTCTCACGTGGCGTCGCGACGTCCCCGGCGATCCGGGTACGCACCAGGTGGTCGATGAGTTCGGCGCGGCTCGGCGGTTCAACAGACTGGGCGGGCGTCTCTATCGGCATCGGCATACGCCCATTCTGCCGTCGCCCGGGCGGAGCCGTCCCGTCCGTCCCGCCCAGCGGACGCGCCGGGTCACCCGGAGAGCGCCCCGAACGCCCCGTTCGCGAGCCGCCGCAGCAGCGACTCCGTCGCCTCCCGGCCCAGCGCCGCCAGGTGCGGGGTCGAGTTGAGCAGGCCGAACACCGCGTGCACGGACACCCGTACCTCCGCCTCCGCCACCTCGGGGTGCAGCTCGCGTACGACGGCCACCCACAGCTCCACGTACTGGCGCTGCAACTGCCGTACGAGCTTGCGGTCGGCCTCCCGCAGCCGGTCCAGCTCCCGGTCGTGCACGGTGATCAGTGCCCGGTCGTCGAGCGCGAAGTCGATGTGGCCGTCGATGAGGGAGGCCAGTACGCCCTCGGGATCGCCCGCGGCCGCGGCCACCCGGTGGCGCCCGCCCGTCAGCAGCCGCTCGCTGATCCCGACCAGCAGCTCGGCGAGCATGGCGTCCTTGCCCGCGAAGTGCCGGTACAGCCCTGGTCCGCTGATGCCCACCGCGGCGCCTATCTCGTCCACGCCCACGCCGTGGAATCCACGCTCGGCGAAGAGGCGCGCGGCCTCACTGAGGATCTGCTCGCGACGGGTCGGGGCGGCGGCACTGGTGCTCATGGGAATCCATTCTAGACAGGGCCGTTAGCGCTCGTTAACCTAGGCGTCATAAGTGTTAACGCTCATTAACAGCGTGGACCGGGCAAGACCGAGCAAGACCGAGCAAGGGAGCTCGACCGATGCAGCAGGCACCAGTGCTGACGAGCGCCGCGGACCCGGCGTCCGAGGCCTGGCGGACCAATGAGGCCGCCCACCGCGAGCTCACCGAGGGCCTGCGCGCCCGGCTCGACGCGGCCCGGCTCGGCGGCGGCGAGAAGGCCCGCGCCCGCCACACCGCGCGCGGGAAACTGCTTCCCCGCGAGCGCGTGGACACCCTCCTCGACCCCGGATCCCCCTTCCTGGAGCTGGCCCCGCTGGCCGCCGAGGGCATGTACGGGGGCGCGGCCCCGGCCGCCGGGGTCATCGCGGGCATCGGCCGGGTCAGCGGCCACGAGTGCGTCATCGTCGCGAACGACGCCACCGTCAAGGGCGGCACGTACTACCCGATGACCGTCAAGAAGCACCTGCGCGCCCAGGAGGTGGCGCTGGAGAATCGTCTCCCCTGCCTCTACCTGGTGGACTCGGGCGGCGCCTTCCTCCCCATGCAGGACGAGGTCTTCCCCGACCGGGAGCACTTCGGCCGCATCTTCTACAACCAGGCGCGCATGTCCGGCGCCGGCATCCCGCAGATCGCCGCCGTCCTCGGCTCCTGCACGGCCGGCGGGGCGTACGTCCCGGCGATGAGCGACGAGGCCGTCATCGTCCGCGGCCAGGGCACGATCTTCCTCGGCGGCCCGCCGCTGGTGAAGGCGGCCACCGGCGAGGTCGTCACAGCGGAGGAGCTGGGCGGCGGCGAGGTCCACTCCCGGGTCTCCGGCGTCACCGACCACCTCGCGGAGGACGACGCGCACGCGCTGCGCATCGTACGGAACATCGTGGCGACCCTGCCCGCGCGCGGAGCCCTGCCCTGGTCGGTCCAGGCGCCGGAGGAGCCGAAGGTGGACCCGTACGGCCTGTACGGCGCGGTCCCGGTCGACTCCCGCACCCCGTACGACGCCCGCGAGATCATCGCCCGGATCGTGGACGGGTCCCGCTTCCAGGAGTTCAAGGCGGAGTACGGGCAGACCCTGGTCACCGGTTTCGCCCGGATCCACGGCCACCCGGTCGGGATCGTCGCCAACAACGGCATCCTGTTCTCCGAATCCGCCCAGAAGGGCGCGCACTTCATCGAGCTGTGCGACCAGCGCGGGATCCCTCTCCTCTTCCTCCAGAACATCTCGGGCTTCATGGTCGGCCGCGACTACGAGGCCGGCGGCATCGCCAAGCACGGCGCCAAGATGGTCACGGCGGTGGCCTGCACCCGGGTCCCCAAGCTGACGGTGGTGGTCGGCGGCTCGTACGGCGCGGGCAACTACTCGATGTGCGGCCGGGCGTACTCACCGCGCTTCATGTGGATGTGGCCCAACGCCAAGATCTCCGTCATGGGCGGCGAGCAGGCGGCCTCGGTCCTGGCGACGGTCAAGCGCGACCAGATCGAGGGCGCGGGCCAGGAATGGCCGGCCGAGGACGAGGAGGCCTTCAAGGCCCCGGTCCGGGCGCAGTACGAGGAGCAGGGCAACGCCTACTACGCCACCGCGCGGCTGTGGGACGACGGGGTCATCGACCCGATGGAAACCCGGCAGGTGCTGGGACTGGCCCTGACCGCGTGCGCGAACGCCCCCCTGGGCGATCGCGGCTTCGGCATCTTCCGTATGTGACGTGAGGACCTCACTGATGTTCAGCACTGTCCTTGTAGCCAACCGGGGCGAGATCGCGGTCCGGGTCATCCGCACGCTGCGGGAGCTCGGGGTCCGGTCGGTGGCCGTCTTCAGCGACGCCGACGCGGACGCCCGCCATGTACGGGAGGCCGACACGGCCGTCCGGATCGGCCCGGCGGCGGCAGCCGAGAGCTATCTGTCGGTGGAGCGGCTGCTCGACGCGGCCCGCCGCACCGGGGCCGAGGCCGTCCACCCGGGGTACGGCTTCCTCGCGGAGAACGCGGCCTTCGCGCAGGCCTGCGCGGACGCCGGACTGGCCTTCATCGGGCCGCCCGCGAGCGCGATCTCCCTGATGGGCGACAAGATCCGGGCCAAGGAGACGGTGAAGGCGGCGGGCGTGCCCGTCGTCCCGGGTTCCTCCGGCAGCGGCCTGACGGACGCCGAACTGGCCGCCGCGGCAGCCGAGATCGGCATGCCGGTGCTGCTCAAGCCCTCGGCGGGCGGCGGCGGCAAGGGCATGCGCCTGGTGCGGGACGCGGCCGTGCTGGCCGAGGAGATCGCGGCCGCGCGGCGCGAGGCGAAGTCCTCGTTCGGCGACGACACGCTGCTCGTGGAGCGGTGGGTGGACCGGCCCCGGCACATCGAGATCCAGGTCCTGGCGGACGGCCACGGCAACGTGGTCCACCTGGGCGAGCGCGAGTGCTCGCTGCAGCGGCGCCACCAGAAGGTGATCGAGGAGGCGCCGTCCGTCCTGCTGGACGAGAAGACCCGCGCGGCGATGGGCGAGGCCGCGGTGAACGCCGCCCGCGCGTGCGGGTACGTCGGCGCGGGCACGGTGGAGTTCATCGTTCCGGGCGGGGATCCGTCCTCGTACTACTTCATGGAGATGAACACCCGGCTCCAGGTCGAGCACCCGGTGACGGAGCTCGTCACGGGCCTGGACCTGGTGGAGCAGCAGCTGCGGGTGGCGGCCGGGGCCGAGCTGGGCTTCGCGCAGGCCGACATCACCCTGACGGGCCACGCGATCGAGGCCCGTGTCTGCGCGGAGGACCCGGCGCGGGGCTTCCTGCCGTCCGGCGGTACCGTCCTGGCCCTGTCCGAGCCCTCGGGCGGCGCGGTCCGTACGGACTCCGGCCTGACGGCGGGCGTGCCGGTGGGCTCGACGTACGACCCGATGCTGTCGAAGGTCATCGTCCACGGCCCCGACCGCGCCACCGCCCTGCGCACGCTGCGCGCCGCACTCGCCGACACCGTGATCCTGGGTGTCCAGACCAACGCCGGTTTCCTGCGGAGGCTGCTGGCGCACCCGGACGTGGTGTCGGGTGACCTGGACACGGGCCTGGTGGAGCGCGACCTGCCGTCCCTCCTCCCTGACGGGGTACCGGACGAGGTGTACGTCACGGCAGCCCTGCTGGCGCAGGGACCCCGGGCTCTGCCCGGACCCGCGCCTCAAACGCCGGCGGGGCTGGAGGGGCTGGAGGGGTGGCTCGATCCGTTCGACGCCGCCACCGGCTGGCGCATGGGCGGCACCCCGGCCTGGACGGTCCACCACTTCCGCCTCCCGGGCCAGGACCCGGTACAGATCGAAACCCGGGCGACAAATTCAGCCTCGCGTGGGGGTCCCCCCGGACGAAGTCTGGGGGAGTTTGAGGCGCGGGGTCTGGGGCAGAGCCCCAGCGCACCGGCGCGAGCCCGGATCGTGGCCCGCACTCCGGACCACCTCACCATCGAGCTCGACGGCGTCACGCACCGCTTCGCGTACGCCCCCTCCCCGGAGGGGACCTGGCTCGGCCGCGACGCGGACAGCTGGCACGTCCAGCACCACGACCCCGTCGCCGCGAGCCTCAGCGGCGGCGGCCGGACCGGCGCCGACACCCTGGCCGCCCCCATGCCCGGCACCGTCACCGTCGTCAAAGTCGCGGTCGGCGACAAGGTGATCGCCGGGCAGAGCCTCCTCGTCGTCGAGGCCATGAAGATGGAGCACGTCATCTCGGCCCCGCACGCCGGCACCGTCACCGAGCTCGACGTCTCCCCCGGCACCACCGTCGCCATGGACCAGGTCCTGGCCGTCGTCACCCCCGAGGCCGACGAGGAGGAGGTCGCGTGAACGGGCTGCCCATGACCCTGCCGGTCCCCGGGCTGCCGGCCCGCGTGCGCATCCACGAGGTGGGCGCGCGCGACGGGCTGCAGAACGAGAAGTCCGCCGTCCCCACCGCCGTGAAGGCCGAGTTCATCCACCGGCTGGCGGCGGCCGGGCTCACCACCATCGAGGCGACCAGCTTCGTACACCCCAAGTGGGTGCCCCAGCTCGCGGATGCCGAGGAACTGTTCCCGCAGCTCCAGGACCTGTCCGGCGTACACCTGCCCGTGCTCGTCCCCAACGAGCGCGGACTCGACCGGGCCCTCGCCCTCGGTGCCACCCGGATCGCGGTCTTCGGCTCGGCCACCGAGACCTTCGCCTCCCGCAATCTCAACCGCACCATCGACGAGTCCCTCGCCATGTTCGAGCCCGTCGTGGCCCGTGCCAAGCAGGGCGGGGCGCATGTGCGCGGCTATCTGTCCATGTGCTTCGGCGATCCCTGGGAGGGGCCCGTCCCGGTCCACCAGGTGGTCCGCGTCGCCAAGGCCCTCCTCGACCTCGGGTGCGACGAGCTCAGCCTCGGCGACACCATCGGCGTCGCCACTCCGGGGCATGTCCGGGCGCTGCTCGGCGAGCTCAACGGGGAAGGCGTCGGCACCGACCGGATCGGCGTGCACTTCCACGACACCTACGGCCAGGCCCTCTCCAACACCCTCGCCGCGCTCCAGCACGGCGTGACCACCGTCGACGCCTCCGCCGGCGGCCTCGGCGGCTGCCCGTACGCGAAGAGCGCCACCGGCAACCTCGCCACCGAGGACCTGGTGTGGATGCTCGACGGCCTCGGCATCGAGACCGGTGTCGATCTGGCCGCCCTCACCGCCACGAGCGTGTGGATGGCCGAACAGCTGGGCCGACCCAGCCCCTCCCGTACCGTCCGCGCCCTCTCCCACAAGGAGTAACGAAGATCATGTCCCTCGACCACCGGCTCACCCCCGAGCACGAGGAACTCCGCCGCACCGTCGAGGAGTTCGCGCACGACGTCGTCGCGCCCAAGATCGGCGACCTGTACGAGCGGCACGAGTTCCCGTACGAGATCGTCCGCGAGATGGGCCGCATGGGCCTGTTCGGCCTGCCCTTCCCGGAGGAGTACGGCGGCATGGGCGGCGACTACCTCGCCCTCGGCATCGCCCTGGAGGAGCTGGCCCGCGTCGACTCCTCCGTCGCGATCACGCTGGAGGCGGGCGTCTCCCTCGGCGCCATGCCCATCTACCTGTTCGGTACCGAGGAGCAGAAGCGGCAGTGGCTGCCGAAGATGTGCTCCGGCGAGATCCTCGGGGCCTTCGGCCTGACCGAGCCGGACGGCGGCTCCGACGCAGGCGGCACCCGCACCACCGCCGTCAAGGACGGCGACGAGTGGGTGATCAACGGCTCCAAGTGCTTCATCACCAACTCCGGTACGGACATCACCGGGCTGGTCACCGTCACCGCCGTCACCGGGCGCAAGGCCGACGGCCGCCCCGAGATCTCCTCGATCATCGTCCCGTCGGGCACCCCCGGCTTCACGGTGGCCGCCCCGTACTCCAAGGTCGGCTGGAACTCGTCGGACACCCGCGAGCTGGCCTTCGCCGACGTACGGGTCCCCCTCGCCAACCTGGTCGGCGAAGAGGGGCGCGGCTACGCCCAGTTCCTCCGCATCCTCGACGAGGGCCGGATCGCCATCTCGGCGCTCGCGACCGGGCTCGCGCAGGGCTGCGTGGACGAGTCGGTGAAGTACGCGAAGGAGCGCAAGGCCTTCGGCCGCCCGATCGGCGACAACCAGGCCATCCAGTTCAAGCTGGCCGACATGGAGATGCGCGCCCACATGGCCCGCGTCGGCTGGCGCGACGCCGCCTCCCGGCTGGTGGCCGGGGAGCCGTTCAAGAAGGAGGCGGCGATCGCCAAGCTGTACTCCTCCACGGTCGCCGTCGACAACGCCCGCGACGCCACGCAGATCCACGGCGGCTACGGGTTCATGAACGAGTACCCGGTGGCCCGCATGTGGCGCGACTCCAAGATCCTGGAGATCGGCGAGGGCACCAGCGAGGTCCAGCGCATGCTCATCGCCCGCGAACTGGGCTTCTCCGCCTAAGAACGTCGCATCACCGAGGGGGCCCTGAAAACTTAGGGCCCCCTTACTGCTTTCAGGCAAGGTTAGGCTAACCTTCCCTCCGAACGGCCCAGTGGCCGACCGGCACGCACGAAAGCGGACATCGACATGCCCAAGTCCCGTACCTCCTACCTCTCCCGCCGCGGTCTCATCGCGGCCGGCGGCGCCCTCGGCCTCGTCGCGGCGCTCACCGCGTGCGGCGGCTCCGACTCCGCGAAGGGCGAGACGGGCGGCAAGGACGGCAAGGCCGCCGCGGCCTCGGGTCCCTGGACCTTCAAGGACGACCTCGGCAAGGACATCAGCCTCAAGGCCGCCCCGAAGAACATCGTGGCCTTCACCGGCACCGCCGCCGCCCTCTACGACTACGGCATCCAGGTCAAGGGCGTGTTCGGCCCGACCAAGACCGCCGACGGCAAGCCCGACGTCCAGGCCGGCTCGATGGACATCTCCAAGGTCGAGATCCTCGGCAACGTCTACGACGAGTTCAACGTCGAGAAGTACGCGGCCCTCCAGCCCGAGCTGCTGGTCACCAACACCTGGGAGCCCGACAAGTACTGGTACGTGCCGGAGGCCTCCAAGGACAAGATCCTGAAGCTGGCCCCGGCAGCCGCGATCGGCGTGGGCGGCGACGCCTCCCTCGACAAGGCCCTGGAGCGCACGGCCGACCTGGCCAAGTCCCTGGGCGCCGACCTGAGCGCGAAGAAGAACGCCGACTCCAAGGCGCGCTTCGAGGCGGCCGCCGCCAAGGTGCGCGAGGCCACCAAGGCCAACCCGGGCATCAAGGTGCTCGTCGGCTCCGGCTCCGCCGACCTGTTCTACGTCTCCACCCCGAAGACCTCGGCCGACCTGAAGTACTTCGAGACCCTCGGCGTCGAGTTCGTCGCCCCGGAGCAGGACAAGCTGGACGCGGGCGGCTTCTTCGAGAGCCTCAGCTGGGAGAACGCCGGCAAGTACAAGGCCGACCTGGTCCTGCTCGACAACCGCACCGGCACGCTCCAGCAGGAGCAGCTGAAGGACAAGCCGACCTGGGCCGGGCTGCCCGCCGTCAAGGCCGGCCAGGTCGCCCCGCGCGTGACCGAGCCGATCTACTCGTACGAGAAGTGCGCCCAGATCCTGGAAGACCTCGCGAAGGCCGTCCAGAACGCCAAGAAGGTCAGCTGACCTCACCTTCACTCCGACTGAATCCCAGGGGGGACTCTCCGTATGACCGACACCGCGCCCGACGCGGCCCCGGCCGTCGCCCACTTCCGGTTCTTCGAACTCGAAGTGCTCCGTACGCGCCGCCTCGGGCACTCGTTCCTGCGGGTCACGTTCGGCGGTGAGTCCCTCGCGGACTTCCGCTCGGGCGGCTACGACCAGAGCCTCTCGCTCTTCCTGCCGCCCTCGCACCAGGAGCACACGGTGCTCCCGTCCACCGACGAGGACACCTGGTTCGGCGCCTGGCGCGCGATGCCCGACGCCGACCGCCCGGTGATGCGCTCGTACACCGTGCGCGAGCAGCGCCGTACGCCCGAGGGCGTGGACGAGGTGGACATCGACTTCGTCCTGCACGGAGACGGTTCCCCCGCCGCGTCCTGGGCCGGGCGGGCCGTCACCGGCCGCCGGATCATGGCGATCGGCCCGGCCGTCGCGGAGAACAAGTCCGTCCGGTTCCAGCCGCCGGCCGCCACCGACGCGCTGCTGATATACGCGGACGAGACGGCGCTCCCCGCGGCCGCCGCGATCCTGGACCGGCTCGCCGCCGGCACCCGCGTCTCGGCCTGGTTCGAGGTCCCGCACGAGGACGACCGGATCGCCCTGGACACGCTCGCCGACGCGGACATCACCTGGATCGTCCGCGAGCACAGCGCGGGCAAGGAACGCGCCGACCGCGTGCTGGACGTACTGCGCGCAACCGAACCGCCCGCCGCGCAGGCCCCGTACGTCTGGCTCGCGGGCGAGGCCGGCACCATTCGGGCGGTCCGCCGGCACTTCGTGCAGGAACGATCCATCGACCGGCGCGCGGTGCGCTTCACCGGCTACTGGCGGCTCGGCGCGAGCGAGGAGGAACTCCTCGCCGAGGCATACGCCGGCAAGGCGGCCAGCGAGGACCCCGCCTCCGAGCTCTAGGCGGTCTCGCCAGGGGCCGTTTCGCGGCAACTCCTTTCACACACACCACATTTCAGGGATGGGCTCCGGCTTCGGCCGGGGCCCATCCCCATTTGGCTTGAGAGTTAGGTTAGGCTAACCTAAGTTCCACACCACAGCCCCACCCCCCGCTCCCTGCCCGGAGGAAAGTTGATGCGTTCGCATCTGCTGAACGAGACGACCGCGGACCTCTACCGGCGCGCCGTCACCGAGGGCGTCGAGCGCGTCGCCGCCAAGCTCGCGACCACGGAACGGCCCCACACGGGCATATCCGTGGACGAACTCGCCCCGGTCATCGACGGGATCGACCTGGACCGGCCGCTCGTAGACCCGGCCGCCGTCCTCGACGAACTGGAGGAGGTCTACCTGCGCGACGCGGTGTACTTCCACCACCCGCGCTACCTCGGCCACCTCAACTGCCCCGTCGTCATCCCCGCCGTACTGGGCGAGGCCGTCCTGTCGGCCGTCAACTCCTCCCTGGACACCTGGGACCAGTCCATCGGCGGCACGCTCATCGAGCGCCGCCTCATCGACTGGACCGCCCGGCGCGTCGGCCTCGGCGAAGGCGCGGACGGCGTCTTCACCTCCGGCGGCAGCCAGTCCAACTTCCACGCACTGCTGCTGGCCCGCGACGAGGCCTGCCGGATCGTCATGAAGCACGCCCTGGACGAGGGACGGGCGCTCCCGAAGTCCGAGGTGCTCCCGACGCTCCGCATCTTCACCTCCGAGGCCAGCCACTTCAGCGTCAAGAAGTCGGCCGCCATGCTCGGGCTCGGCTACGAGGCCGTCGTCTCCGTCCCCGTAGACCGCAACCGCCGCATGGACACCTCGATGCTCGCCCTGGAGCTGGAGAACTGCCGTCGCGACGGCCTCTTCCCCATGGCCGTCGTCGCCACCGCCGGCACCACCGACTTCGGGTCCATCGACCCCCTCCCCGAGATCGCCCGCCTGGCCTCCGAGCACGCCGCGTGGATGCACGTGGACGCCGCGTACGGCTGCGGACTGCTGGTCTCACCCACCCGCCGCCACCTCCTCGACGGCATCGAGCACGCCGACTCGGTCACGGTCGACTACCACAAGTCCTTCTTCCAGCCTGTCAGTTCCAGCGCCGTGCTGGTCCGCGACCGGGACACCCTCAAGCACGCCACGTACCACGCGGACTACCTCAACCCGCGCCGCATGGCGGAGGAGCGGATCCCGAACCAGGTCGACAAATCCATCCAGACCACGCGCCGCTTCGACGCGCTCAAGCTCTGGATGACCCTGCGCACCATGGGCGCCGACGGCCTCGGCTCGCTCTTCGACGAGGTCATCGACCTGGCCGCCGCCGGCTGGGAGATCATCGACGCCGACCCGCGCTTCGAGGTCGTCGTCAGGCCGCAGATCTCCACCCTGGTCTTCCGCTACTCCCCCAGCTACCGCTGGGAGGGGCCCCCACCCGAAGGCGAGGTGCGCGCGGACCTGGTGGACGAGGCCAACCTGCACGCCCGCAAGGCGCTGTTCGCCTCCGGTGAGGCCGTCGTCGCCGGCACCAAAGTGGACGGCAGGCAGTACCTGAAGTTCACCCTCCTCAACCCGCAGACCACGACGGCCGACATCGCGGCCGTCCTCGACCTTCTCGCCGCACACGCCGAGCAGTTCCTGGGAGAATCCCTTGCCCTCCACTCGTGAGCCCCGTGACTTCATCGGAATCGGTCTTGGTCCCTTCAACCTGGGACTCGCCTGCCTGACCGCGCCGATCGACGAGCTCGACGGCCTCTTCATCGAGTCGAAGCCGCACTTCGAGTGGCACGCCGGGATGTTCCTCGACAGCGCTCACCTGCAGACGCCGTTCATGTCGGACCTCGTCACCCTCGCCGACCCGACCTCGCCCTTCTCCTTCCTGAACTACCTGAAGGACAAGGACCGGCTGTTCTCCTTCTACATCCGGGAGAACTTCTACCCGCTGCGGGCCGAGTACAACGACTACTGCCGCTGGGCCGCCGACCGGCTCGACAACGTCCTGTACTCCACCTCCGTCACCGAGATCGGCTACGACGAGCGGGCTGGGCTCTACGAGGTCCACACCGACGGCGGCGAGACCCACCTGGCCCGCCGCCTGGTCCTGGGCACCGGCACCCCGCCCTTCGTGCCCGGGGCCTGTGCGAACCTGGGCGGCGACTTCCTCCACAACTCCTCCTACATGCAGAACAAGGCGGAGCTCCAGAAGAAGAAGTCGATCACCCTGGTCGGCTCGGGCCAGAGCGCGGCCGAGATCTACTACGACCTCCTCGCCGAGATCGACTCCTACGGATACCAGCTCAACTGGGTCACCCGCTCCCCGCGGTTCTTCCCGCTCGAATACACGAAGCTGACGCTGGAGATGACCTCACCGGAGTACGTGGACTACTTCCACGCCCTCCCCGAGGAGACCCGCTACCGGCTGGAGACCCAGCAGAAGAACCTCTTCAAAGGCATCGACGGGGAGCTGATCAACGCGATCTTCGACCTGCTCTACCAGAAGAAGATCACCATGCCCGGCCCGGTCCCCACCACCCTGCTGACCAACACCTCGCTCAACAGCACCGCGTACGACACCACGAGCGGTTCGTACACCCTGGGACTGCGCCAGGAGGAGCAGGAGCGGGACTTCTCCCTCACCACCGAGGGTCTGGTCCTGGCCACCGGCTACAAGTACACCGTCCCGGAATTCCTGGCGCCCGTGCGGGGCCGCCTGAACTTCGACGGCCACGGCCGCCTGGACGCCGCGCGCAACTACAGCGTGGACACCACCGGCCGCGGGGTCTTCCTCCAGAACGGCACGACCCACAACCACTCCCTCACCTCGCCCGACCTGGGCATGGCCGCGTACCGCAACGCGTACATCATCGGTGAGCTGCTCGGCCGCGAGTACTACAAGGTCGAGAAGTCCATCGCGTTCCAGCAGTTCGCGGCCCCGGAAGGCATGCACGCATGAGCACCACCGAAACCCCCGAAACTCCCGAATCCCCCGAAACCCTCTACACCCGCACCGACGCGACGCTCGGCGCCTTCGCCGTCCGCCCTCTGGACCCCTTCAACGACGCGGAGCTGCTCCACGGCTGGGTCACCCACCCGAAGGCCGCGTTCTGGATGATGCAGGACGCGACGCTGCCGGACGTCGAGCGCGAGTACATGAAGATCGCGGCGGCCGAGCACCACGAGGCCTTCATCGGCCTCCACGAGGGCCGCCCGGTCTTCCTGATGGAGACGTACGACCCGAGCAGGCTGGAGCTGGTCGGCCTGTACGAGGCCCAGCCGGGCGATGTCGGCATGCACTTCCTCGTCGCGCCGAGCGACAGCCCCGTCAGCGGCTTCACCCGCGCGGTGATCACGACGGTGATGTCCTGCCTCTTCGCCGACCCGGCGACCGAGCGCGTCGTGGTGGAGCCGGACATCCGCAACACCGCCGTCCACGCGCTCAACGAGGCGGTCGGCTTCGTCCCCGACGGTCCGGTCCGGAAGCCGGAGAAGGAAGCCCTCCTCAGCTTCTGCACCCGAGCCCAGTTCGAGGCCACCCAAGCGGTGTCGATATGAGCCGTGTCGATATGAGCCGTGGTGATATGAGCCCGGCCGACGCCATCTCCCACCTCTCCCCCGAGCTGTGGGCCCGCGCGAACCGCGCCCTGGTCCGCAAGGCCCTGGCGGAGTTCTCCCACGAGCGCCTACTGACGCCGAAGCTCCTGGACTCAGGTCTGTACTCCGTCCTGAGCGACGACACCACGGTCGAGTACCGCTTCAAGGCGACCCTCCACGCTCTGGACCACTGGGCGGTGGACGAGTCCTCGATCACCCGCCACCACGACGGCGCCGAGCTCCCGCTGGACGCCCTCGACTTCCACATCGAGCTCCAGCGGTCCCTGGGGCTGAGCGCCGAGGTCCTCCCCGTCTACCTGGAGGAGATCTCCTCCACCCTCGCGGGCACGGGCTTCAAGTACACGAAGCCGCAGATCTCCTCGGCCGTCCTCGCCAAGTCCTCGTTCCAGGACATCGAAACGGGCATGACCGAGGGCCACCCCTGCTTCGTCGCAAACAACGGCCGCCTCGGCTTCGGCGTGCACGAGTACCTCTCGTACGCCCCGGAGACCGCGAGCCCGGTCCACCTGGTGTGGGTCGCGGCCCGCAAGGACGTGTCTACCTTCACGGCGGGCGCGGGCCTGGACCACGACGCGTTCATGCGCGCGGAGCTGGGCGAGGTGGCCATCGCGGGCTTTGCCGCGAAACTGGCGGCCCTGGGCCTGGACCTGGCCGACTACCACCTCCTGCCCGTCCACCCCTGGCAGTGGTGGAACAAGACGACGGTCACCTTCGCCGCCGAGATCGCCAACCGCCGCCTGGTCCTGCTGGGCGAGGGCGAGGACGCGTACCTCGCCCAGCAGTCGATCCGTACGTTCTTCAACACCACCACCCCCACGAAGCACTACGTGAAGACCGCCATCTCGGTCCTCAACATGGGCTTCATGCGCGGCCTCTCCGCCGCGTACATGGAGGCCACCCCGGCCATCAACGACTGGCTGCACCAGCTGATCGAGTCGGACGAGGTCCTCCGGTCGGTGGACTTCTCGATCATCCGCGAGCGCGCGGCGATCGGCTACCACCACCGCCAGTACGAGCGCGCGACGGACCGCTACTCGCCGTACCGCAAGATGCTGGCGGCCCTGTGGCGCGAGTCGCCGGTCCCCTCGCTCGGCGACGGCGAACGCCTGGCGACGATGGCCTCCCTCCTCCACGTGGACGCGGGGGGCAAGTCCTTCGTAGGCGCCCTGATCGCCGAATCCGGCCTGACCCCTGCGCAATGGCTGAAGCCGTACCTGCGCGCCTACCTCCTCCCCCTCCTGCACTGCTTCTACCAGTACGACCTCGCGTACATGCCGCACGGCGAGAACACGATCCTCGTCATCAAGGACGGTGTCGTGCGGCGGGCGATCTTCAAGGACATCGCCGAAGAGATCGTCATCATGGACCCGGACGCCGTCCTGCCGCCGGCCGTCGAGCGCATCAAGGCCGACATCCCGGAGGACATGAAGCTCCTGTCGGTCTTCACGGACGTCTTCGACTGCTTCTTCCGCTTCCTGGGCTCGATCCTGGCCTCGGAAGGCATCTGCGAAGAGTCCGTGTTCTGGCGCGCGGTCGCGGATTGCGCCCACGAGTACCAGGACTCGGTCCCGGCCCTCGCCGAGCGCTTCGCCCGCTACGACCTCTTCGCCGACGAATTCCAGCTGTCCTGCCTGAACCGCCTGCAACTGCGCAACAACAAGCAGATGGTCGACCTCGCCGACCCGGCGGCGGCCCTCCAGCTGATCGGCACCCTCAAGAACCCCGTCGCGGCTTTCGCCCGGCGGTAAACCGGGCCGGGTGCGGCGTCGATACGGTCCCTCGACGCCGCACCCGGCCTGTCACCAGTTGGTGAGGTCCACCAGATACCGGCAGTGCGGGTCGTCCACGCCGTCGGACGTCCGCCACTCCTCGGCGAGCAGTGAGGGCAGCGCCGCCAAGAGGGCGGTCAGCGCACCCCCCGGTCGTACGTCGGCGGCGATCACGCCGGAGACTTCGTCACTGTCTATGTACAGGCGGAGCAAGCGTCTCAAATCAGCTTAGTGATCCTGTGCCAGACAGAGCATCTGGTTCGGGGATGTGTTCCCACCGTGGTGGGGTGGCGTGGACGTGGTGGTGGAATCCCGCGCCTCGTGCTGCCCCTCGTGGCTGGTGCCGGGTGGTGGGTGTGCTGATCGTCGTCACGTCCTGGTGCCGGTGGGCTGCGCGGGGCAGCCGTGGCCGGTCCGTGTGAGCGTGTCCCTCCGGACGCTTGCCCGCCGGACCCGTGGGTCTGGCGGGGGAGGGTGTCCGGCGTCGCCTGGGCGTCGGACGTGTTGCCTGGTGCCGGGTGGGTCCGGTCTTGGACCGGTCCCGTCGGCTGGTCTTCGGCGCGGCTTCGGTGATGACCGCGCCCGCTTCGAGTCGGTCCACGACCGTGCGGATGGCCATGGCGCCGGTCGTCCGGTCGCACGCGGTCTTCGCCTGGTGGGCCAGGCCGCGGGCTGCGATGCGCTGCCAGGCGCCCCGGTCGCGGTCGCCCTGCCAGCCGCAGCTGGGATTGGGGCAGGTGGCCCATTTCCAGCCGGGGACGGTGGGCCGGTCGGGGGCCTTGCGGTGCCGCAGCGGGGTGAGGCACCGGGGGCAGTGCCTGGAGGTGTCGCGTGCCGGGACGGTGACGACGGCGATGCCCGTCTCGGACGCGAGGTGCCGCATCCGCTCCACGATCTGCCCGCGTACCTGCTGGGAGAGACGGGTGTTCATGGTGCGGCCCATGCCACGGGCCTCCATGGAGCGAAGGTCCTCGACATAGATGACGCTCGCCCCGGCCGCGATGGCCTGATCCACCGCCCAGCGGGCGGCGGCCCAGGACAGTGCGTCGTTCAGGTTCGACCGGCGCGCGGACACGTACGCGATCTCATCGCTCAGAATGGTGTGCTTGGCGGCCAGGGCATGCTGTTCGTCCCCGGCCGTCAGCCGCTGGTAGTGATCTGCCTTGGCATGCAAGTACTCGGACAGGCGGCGCAGCCGGTGCTGTTTGGCGAGGACCCCGGCCGTCCGGAACATGCCCCCGGATCCGAGGGCGGTGATCTGCCCGTCGTCGTGCAGCCGGGCCGCCCCGGCGGATAGCAGGGTGTTCAGGCCCCAGTCCACCCCGAGCGCGACCGTGTGCCCGGTCCGCTGGGCCTTCGCAACGGCGTGGGTGTAGGCGAGGTCGGCGCGGACGCGGCCCTGGTGCGGGCGCAAGGTGGGCAGGTGCAGCACCGCGCCCGCCGGGACCGTCGGCGGCAGCCTGAGCGGGCAGGCCACCCACGTCCAGTCCCGATAGGACCGCGGGTCCGGGCGGGTGGGTAACTGCAAGCGCAACAGCGCACGACCCGGCTCGGTCTCGTGACGTTCGATGGTGGCCTGCTGGCCGTCACACGCCGACAGCAACAGCATCCGAGCCGTCTTGGGCGCGCTCTCCACCTCGAACACATCGACCGGCAGCCGCCCGTGCTTCCTGGCGAACGCGCTGATCTGCCGGGTCCGGGACGTGATGACGCTGGACGGCAGATGCTCTCCACCCGGCACCACCGCGCGCACCGCATCCCACTCCTCCGGCGTGCGCTTGGCGGGATCGGCCGGCCAGGCCGCGAGCACCCCGGCGGTCAGGTCGGCCCGCCAGCGTGCCGAGCGCAGCAACCGCCCGGCCTGCTCCTGCGCCATGCGAACGATCCGGTCATTGACCCGAACACCCTCAGGCGGCGCGACGCTCCAGCCCAGACGCCGCAAAGCCATCCACGCGCTCGACGGCAACTTCCGCCCACCCGCGTCCACCCCGGAGGCCAGCACATTCACATCGGCGGCGTTCCAGCGGTCGGCCAGCAGCTCCGTGACCATGGCGGCCACCAGACCGGCCGCCCAGCCGACCCGCTCCGCCAGCACAGAGCCGGACACCAGTACACCGGTCTCCTCATCCACACCCGACCGCAACAGACCACGGGCACAAGCGGTCCGGGCGGTCTGACCCACGGCGAGCGCCACCTTCCGGCCCATCCCCCCATCCCTCCCCTGCCACCGGTGCTGTCATCCGACCAACGACACCACGCCCGAAAGGTCACCCATTCGACCCACGAACCCACATCCGGCACCGGGTACCGGGCACCGGGTACTACGAATCCCTAGGGAACTACGTGAGATGGGCCAGGCACCGCAGGAGGCTGGAAGCCCAGTCGTCCGCGGTGAAGGGGGCTTGCTTCACGTGCGCTGGATCGACCAGGTACAGGTCCATACCCATGACGGAAGTGACCCTGTTGGCAGGGTAGATGTGGGTTCCGGTGTGCACCGCGCGGAGCAGGGCGACGACGTCGTGCGAGGTACGGAGTTCCTCGCCCGCCCCGAGGGGAATCTCGTACGCCGTCAGCCGGGCCAGCGCGCACTCGTCCCTGTCTCCGAGGACGACCCGGACAGCCGGGGCCCCCGACGGGGCGGGCATGACTCCCCGTACGTGCTGGTCCTCCAGTAGCGGCGCGTAGACGTGATCCAATAGGAGGCTGGCTACTTCCACCTGAAGGCCTTCGATCTCGCCGTACTCCTCGCTCACCACGTCACGTGACGGCGCGGCCGCGAAGCCCTGACTGGCCCTCTTCGCGGCCACGTCTCGCGTGCTTCAGTCCGCCGCCAGCTCCCGCTGGAAGTCGGTCACGATCCGGCGGTACCCGGTGTGGTGCGTCTGCCGTGCGTGCCGCAGGGCCCACACGGCGGGCCCGTCGTCGTCATCGGCGGGCCCCGACCCGGCGAGGCAAGAGGTGCACTCGACCTCGAAGATCGCCTCACTGCCCGTCCGGTCGCGGGTCAGCAACCAGACACTCACTGCACCTTCACGGACAGCTCTGCCCACACCCGTTTCCCGGGCCCGACCCGCTCCCCTACGGCCCACCGATCGGCGAGCGCCGCCACCAGGTACAGCCCGCGCCCGCCGTCATCGCCCCGGTCCGACTCCCCGACCACGGGCATCGCGGGACTGACGTCGTGGACCTCGACCCGTACGCCGTTGCCGAGCCGCACATACCGGGTCTCGATCTCCCGGTCGCGGGGCGCGACGGCATGCCGCACGGCATTGGTCACCAGCTCGGAGGCCACCAGCAGCGCGTCCCCCTCCAGCTCCGAGAGCCCCCAGTCGGCCAGGGCCTTACGCAGTTCGGCCCGCGCGAGCGGCACACACCGCGCCTCCCGCCGCCACCGCCGGACCACTTGTTCGCATTCACTCACCGGGCCACCGCCCGCCCGTGGATGACCCCGATAAAATGCAGCACGTTGACGCTCCTTAGTAAGCGTTGGCCACGCCCCCGGACTGTTAGCGCAGTCGCGGGGGTCTCTCCGCTTGTGAACCAGCCACGCTGTGCGCTGACTACCCCACAGAACGTGACAACCATCACCGTAGGACCGCACACACAGCCACCGCAAGCAGAATGAAACGCAAATTTGCGATTCACGCGATCGGATGGCGATTCTGGCGGTGCGTTACCCCAAGACGGCAGAGTGGTGCGGATGTTGAGAGGAGTTGCCATGCCCCCAGGTGGTAAGCCGACAGTCCGGAGCCGGAGGCTCGGGGCGGCTTTGAAGCGGCACCGCGAGGCTGCAGGTATCGATCAGGCGTCAGCCGCTGAGGCGATCTTGAAGTCCGTGTCGAAGGTCAGTCGCCTGGAAGGTGGCCTGACATCCGCCTCGGCGCTGGAAGTACGTACCCTCCTGGACCGCTACAGCGTTGACGACCCCAAAGAGCGGGCACGCTTGGAGGGATGGGCGAAGACTGGAAACCAGCGGGGCTGGTGGCTCGACTTCCAAGAGACGGTCACGCCGGACTACGCCGATCACATCACGCTGGAGAACGACGCGACCCACATCCGGTCCTGGCAAACGGCCCTGATCCCGGGCCTGTTGCAGACACCCGAGTACGCCGAGTCCGTTATCTCCGCAGGGCCCTGCTTCCTCACGCCGGAGCGGATCAAGGGACTGATGCAGGTCCGCCAGGAGCGTCAGAAGCGCATCGAAGAAGGCGGCGTGCAGTTCGCCGCGGTCATCTGGGAGCCAGCGATCACGTCCCTCGCGTCCCACCCCGCTCTCGCCGTCCCGCAGTGGCAACGGCTTCTTGACGCATCGCAGCGCCACAACGTGACCGTCCAGATGCTGCCGATCTCGGCGAGCCGGGCGGCGGGCGCGGCCGGACCCTTCGTCAGCTTCTCTTTCGGGGACGAGCCGATCGTCGAGGCCGTGGCGGTCGAGAACCTGCCCAACACTTCGGTCATCGAAGCTCCGGACGATCTGGCCCTCTACGTCAATGCGTTCGACGGGCTACGCTCTTCAGCACTGTCCCCAGAGGAGACCGCAGACCGCATCCTCCAGCTTCTGAAGGGCACCCCGTGTTCCACGGAAGAGAGACCATGACCGCAGAGATAGTCGGCGACTACCGGAAGTCGTCTTACTCGGGGCAAATGGGCGACTGCGTCGAGGTGGCGGGGACCACCGACGGCGGGCTAGCCGTCCGGGACAGCAAGGACACCGGGCTCCCCGGGCTCCACTGCGCGGCCTCCGCCTGGTCCGCCTTCATCCGCGGTCTGAAGGAAGACCCGCGCGTCTGACCGCCACAGAAAGATCAGGCGCGCGTCAGTCCCTTGGCGGGAGCCACCTTGCCGAACCAGCCGGCGGCCTCCTCCGCGCCGAGCACCCGCTCCAGCACGAGGTCGCCGTGCATGCCGGGGAAGAACCGACCGGCGGGCCAGCCCCGCCGGTACGGCGGCGGGTCGAGGACGAGCAGCCGGACGCCGTCGACGACGCCGATGTCGGTCGGGTTTCCCTCGTTGAAGATCCAGCATCCGTCTGCGCCGACCAGGTTGAAGGCTCCGGTCGTCGGAACCTGTCCCTCCGCGTCCCGGCACACGGCGATCTCCCGCTCCGGCGGCGCCTCGCCCGGCACGTGCGTCCCACCGATGAGCACGCCCGCGAGCAGGGTGTGCAGCTGGAAGTTGTCACCGATTCCGCTCATGCGCAGGGCGTATCCGGTCCCGCTCTCGCGGTGCAGGACGACGAGCGGTTCGTCGTCCAGCACCCGCAGTGCGTACGTCAGGCACTTGAACTCGTCGCCGGAGGCCTCGGCCACCCGTTCGACGAGCGCGAGCAGCTCCGCCTTGTCCTCCGCGGTTCGGCGCACGGCCGGGGCGTTGAGCATGGCGACACTCGCCATCTCCCACTGCGGCAGAGTGAACCAGCCGACGGCCGACTCGTAGCCCGCCCTCTCGATGATCTCGTCGGTGAGTTCGTCGTCGAGGTCGGGGAGTTCTCCGCCCCCTGTTTCCGCCCAGCGCGCGCAGAAGTCGGCGGCCGCCGCGAACGCCTCCCGCGCCCCGGCGAAGATCCCCGGCGCGCACGCCTGCGCGTCCGCGCCCCGCTCGACGCACGCCCCGACGACCACCGCGACCGTGGCCCGCGGCCCGTGCGGCAGTTCCGGAAGCAGCGCCCCCAGCCGCGGCCCCGCCGCCGCGTACTCACCGTCACCGGCGTTCCCGCTCGTCCGCTGGAGCTGCGCGAACGCCCGTTCCGCCCCCAGTGCGTCCTGTGCGCGTACGGCCTCCTCGAAGTCGCCCACGGCGCCCAGGAACTTCTTTCTCCCGAATATCACCCGCACATCCTGCATGACTACTGCCAGGGGACGTCCGGCGCGCGGTAGTACGCGATGTGCTGGGCGTTCAGGCGGGGGGCCTGGGAGGCGAGGCGTTGGCGGTAGGTGGACCAGTTCCGCGGGGTCGGGCTCCAGCCGAGTTCGGCCAGGCTGAGGACCCTGGGGAAGGCCATGAACTCCAGGTCGTGGCGGGTGGCGATGGTCTCCGTCCACAGCGGGGCCTCCACGCCCAGGACCGCGGACTCGGCGACGCCGGACAGGTACGTACCCGGGTTCCAGTCGTACGACCGGCGCACCGGGACGTAGCCGGCCCACACCAGGCCCGGCTTCGTCGTGACGTCGTATTTCATGTCCAGGTACAGCCGGTCCGCGGGGGAAAGGATCACCTGGTGGCCCGCCTTCGCCGCCGCGGCCACCGCCGCCTTGTCCGCCGCCGGAGTGCGGTCGTGGCCCCAGTACTGGAGCACCGCGCCCCGTGCCGGACGCGCCGACGCCAGCTGGTGCCAGGCCACCACCGTCTTGCCGTGGCGGGCCACCACCTGCTGCGCCCGGTCCATGAACGCCGCGTAGTCCGCCGCCGGCGTCGAATGCGCCTCGTCGCCGCCGATGTGGAGGTAGCGGCCCGGCGTCAGCTCCGCCAGCTCGCCGAGCACGTCGTCGATGAACTCGTACGTCCGCTCCTTGCCGACGCACAGGGAACTGAAGCCGACCTTGATCCCCGTGTAGCGGTCCGGCGCCTTCCCGTCGCAGTTCAGCTCCGCGTACGAGGCCTGCGCCGCGTTCACGTGCCCCGGCATGTCGATCTCCGGGACCACGTCCACGTACCGCTGTCCCGCGTACGCCACCAGTTCCCGGTAGTCGTCCTTCGTCCAGTACCCGCCCGGGCCGCCGCCGACCTCGCTGCCGCCCCCGTACTCCGCCAGCCGCGGCCAGCCGTCGATGGCGATGCGCCAGCCCTGGTCGTCGGTGAGGTGCAGGTGCAGCGTGTTGACCTTGTACTCGGCGAGCTGATCGACGTACCGCTTCACCTGCTCCACCGTGAAGAAGTGGCGCGCGATGTCGAGCATCGCACCCCGGTACGCGAAGCGCGGCGCGTCGGTGACCGTCCCGCCCGGCACCGTCCCCGGTCCGGCCACCGGCAGCAGCTGCCGTAGGGTCTGTCCCGCGTGGAACAGGCCGGCCGGCGTCCGGGCGGTCAGCGTGACCCCGGAAGCCGAGGTCTCCAGCCGGTAGCCCTCGGCCCCCAGCCCGGCGGCCCCCTCGTCGAGGCGCAGCCGGACGCCGTCGCCCGCCGCTCCGTCGACCACGGGCAGCGGCAGCCCGCTGGGGCCGCGCAGCTGCTCGGCGAGGAGTTCGCCGACCCGGCGGACCTCCTCGTCGCCCTCGTCGCCGTCGGCGCGGCCGGTACGGATGACCGTGCCCTCCCCGAAGGCGTAGCCGGGGCCGCCGGCCCGTACGAAGGCGGGGGCCGGCAGGAGCTGTTCGTAGGGGGCCAGGGCAGCGGGGCGGTCGCCCCCGGGCTTGGCGTCGTCACCGTGGGCCGCGGTACAGGAGACGGAGGCACCGAGGACCCCGAGGACGAGGAGGGTGCCGAGCGTGCGTCGCAGGACTCTCATGTGCCCAGGTATAGGCCAACTCCCGTCCAGAGGTGGGTGCGAGAATCACAAGATGGCGGAAATCATCCAGAAGGACGGCACATGGACCTTCGACGGGGACGCGGTGCGCATCGTGCCCGGGCGCGACAAGGAGGTCGGCCCGCTGCGCCAGACGCTCGGCGAGCTGACCGTACCGCTGCGCGCGATCGCCGGGATCTCCTACGAACCCGGCCGCAAATCGGGCCGGTTGCGGCTCAGGCTGCGTGACGGGGCCGATCCCCTGCTCCAGGTGACCGGCGGGCGGCTGCCGGAGACCTCCGACCCGTACAAGCTCGCCGTCGAGCAGGACCGGACCGGGTCGCGGAGTACTTCGTCGACGAGGTGCGCAATGCGCTGCTGCTGGAGCAGGTGGACCCGGGCCCGACGGACGCGTACCTGCTGCCCGGGCCCGCGGTGCCGATCACGGCGGGCGGCGGCGACGGGACGGTGGCCTTCGACGGGGACCGGGTGTCCCTGGAGTGGAACTGGACGGCGGAGGACTCCAAGCAGTCCGGCGGGCCCAGCCGGTTCCGGGTGGCGGATGTGCGCGCGGTGGACTGGCTCCCGGCGAAGGGGCTGACGAACGGCTGGCTCCGGTTCTCCCTGGCCTCCTCCCTGACCTCCCTGGACTCCCTGGCCGGCGCGCCGAAGGCCCCGGCGCCCAAGTACGACCCGTACACCGTGGAGCTCTTCGGCTTCGGCAAGAAGGAGCTGGTGACGGCGCTGGTCGCGGCGGCCGTGGTGGTACGGATGCCCCACCCGGCCGCCCCTCCCGAGCCCCCGGCGCAGCCCGCGCCCACCGCCCCGGCGCTCGGCGGCAGCGGCAGCGGCAGCGGCAGCGGCAGCAGCAGCAGCGGCGGCGCCGCTCCCCCCGAGGATCACGACGCCCTGCTGCGCAGGCTCGCGGAGCTGGGTGAGCTGCACAAGGCGGGGGTCCTCACCGAGGAGGAGTTCGCGGCGACGAAGGCGTTGATACTGCGGCGCTTCTGACCGGCATCAAATCGAAGGCGACCCTCCGCTTGGTCCAGACCAGCAGGATCCTGCCCGATTCCGGGCAGGATTTTTGCATTCCGCTCCGTTGGCCGTCAGTATCTACGGATGCTCGACCGCCGCCCGTCGCACGACGATCTCGTCGACCACCTGGTCCGCAGCACCGCGCTCCAGCGCGGTGAGGCCGCCCGGGTGGTGCTGGACGTGCTCGCGTACTTCGACGAGACGACGGAGGAATACGTCCGCCGCCGCCACCGTGAGCTCCAATCCGGTGGCGCGGTGAACGTGGAGATCTTCGAGCGGATCGCGGCGGAACTGCCGCACCGCGCCGTGGCGCCCCCGGAGCTCTCGCTCCGGCAGTTGCGCCGCATCGTCTACGGCTGAACCACGGGAGCCACGGCAGGCACAGCCGACGTGGCAAGCGCCGCGGCCACGACAGGGGCGGCAGCGGCAAGAGCGGCACGAGCGAACGAACTTCAGGAGGGGTAACACCGTATGTGCGGAATCGTGGGTTACATCGGCAAGCGTGACGTGGCACCGCTGCTGCTGGAGGGTCTCCAGCGCCTTGAGTACCGCGGCTACGACTCGGCGGGCATCGTCGTCAACAGCCCGAAGGCCGCGGCCCTGAAGGTCGTCAAGGCCAAGGGCCGGGTCCGCGAGCTGGAGTCCCGGGTCCCCAAGCGCTTCGCCGGCACCACCGGTATCGCCCACACCCGCTGGGCCACCCACGGCGCCCCCAGCGACATCAACTCCCACCCGCACCTGGATGCCGACCACAAGGTCGCGGTCGTCCACAACGGCATCGTCGACAACGCGGCCGAGCTGCGCGCCAAGCTGGAGGCGGACGGCGTCGTCTTCCTCTCGGAGACCGACACCGAGGTGATCGTCCACCTCGTCGCCCGCTCCCAGGCCGACACCCTGGAGGAGAAGGTCCGCGAGGCCGTCAAGGCGATCGAGGGCACCTACGGCATCGCCGTCATGGACGCCGACTTCCCCGACCGCATCGTCGTCGCCCGCAACGGCTCCCCGGTCGTCCTCGGCATCGGCGAGAAGGAGATGTTCGTCGCCTCGGACGTCGCCGCGCTGGTCGCCCACACCCGCCAGATCGTCACCCTCGACGACGGCGAGATGGCCACGCTGAAGGCCGACGACTTCCGCACCTACACCACCAGCGGTGCCAGCACCACCGCCACCCCGGAGACCGTGGAGTGGGAGGCCGCCTCCTACGACATGGGCGGCCACGACACCTACATGCACAAGGAGATCTCCGAGCAGGCCGACGCCGTCGACCGCGTGCTGCGCGGCCGGATCGACGACCGCTTCAACACCGTCCACCTGGGCGGCCTGAACCTGGACCCGCGCGAGGCGCGCGGCATCCGCCGGGTCAAGATCCTCGGCTGCGGCACCTCGTACCACGCGGGCATGATCGGCGCCGGCCTCATCGAGAGCCTGGCCCGGATCCCCGCCGACGCCGAGCCGGCCTCCGAGTTCCGCTACCGCAACCCGGTCGTGGACCCCGACACCCTCTACATCGCGGTCTCCCAGTCCGGTGAGACGTACGACGTGCTGGCCGCCGTCCAGGAGCTCAAGCGCAAGGGCGCCCGCGTCCTCGGCGTGGTCAACGTGGTCGGCTCCGCGATCGCCCGCGAGGCCGACGGCGGCGTGTACGTGCACGCCGGCCCGGAGGTCTGCGTCGTCTCCACCAAGTGCTTCACCAACACGGTCGTGGCGTTCGCGCTGCTCGCCGTGCACCTGGGCCGGATCCGCGACCTGTCGGTCACCGACGGCAAGCGGATCATCGAGGGCCTGCGCAAGCTGCCCGCGCAGATCCAGGAGATCCTGGAGACCGAAGAGGACATCAAGAAGCTGGCGGCCGAGTACGCCGAGGCCAAGTCGATGATGTTCATCGGCCGGGTCCGCGGCTACCCGGTGGCCCTGGAGGCCTCCCTGAAGCTGAAGGAGATCTCCTACATCCACGCCGAGGCCTACCCGGCCTCCGAGCTCAAGCACGGTCCGCTCGCGCTCATCGAGCCGGCGATGCCGACGGTCGCGATCGTCCCGGACGACGACCTGCTGGAGAAGAACCGCGCGGCGCTGGAGGAGATCAAGGCCCGCAGCGGCCGCATCCTCGCGGTGGCCCACCGCGAGCAGGAGAAGGCCGACCACACCATCCTCGTACCCAAGAACGAGGACGAGCTGGACCCGATCCTGATGGGCATCCCGCTCCAGCTGCTGGCGTACCACACCGCCCTGGCCCTGGGCCGGGACATCGACAAGCCGCGCAACCTGGCGAAGTCGGTCACGGTCGAGTAGTCGATATACGACACAGCCCCCACACATGAGCCGACCCCCGTGCGCCCTGCGCACGGGGGTCGGCTCATATGGTGCTCAGTTCGCGGCGACCGCGCCGCTGCCCGCCTTGCCGAGGGCCATCGGCCAGTGCGCCAGGGCCGCGGTGGCCCCGTACCAGGCCAGCAGTCCGGACACGGCGGCGACCCAGCCGCCGGCCTTGGCGAGCCCGCCGCTGTCCGCGAACGCGCCTATCGCCAGCAGGACGAGGGACAGGGTCAGCAGGGCGTAGAGGCCCTGGCTGAACAGACCGCCCGCCGCGGCGACCGTGAGGGTCAGCGCGAGCAGCGCGAAGAGGACAAGAAACGTTCCGGCGGCTTCTTCGGAGACCGAGGCTCCCGCGCCCTTGGCCCACGTGAACCAGAAGATGCCGAGTCCCGCGAACGCGGTGCCGTTGAACCCGTTGCCGCCGCGGTACTCCAGAAGCCCGAGGAGGAAGAGGGCGACGCCGCCGACGTACATGGCGAGCGAAACGGAGTTGGCCGCGCTCACGCCGTCGATGACACCGGTGTGGCCGATACCGAACGCGAGAAGGGTAAGACCCAGGGCGATGTTCCCGAGGGTCGAAGTCGAGGCGGTGCTTCCCGCAGAGACACCATTGTCCACGGCGGGCTCCCTTCGATCTGCAGTTGTTTGCTGTGTCCCAGCAGCACTTATCTACCCTTTACAAGGGGGTTCACAACCGCACTATCGACGTACAACCGGTTACGGAATGACAACAACCGGTCGCTGCGCGCGCTTTGCCAGCCGGCCGGCCACCGAGCCGAAGATCCGGCCGACGATCCCGTGGGTCGATCCGACCACGATGGCGTCGGCCGAATACTCCCGGCCGACCTCCTCCAGCTCATGGCAGATGTCCCCACCCCGCTCGACCAGGATCCATGGCACTTCCGACAGATAGTCGGCGCAGGCGAGTTCCAGCCCCAGCACCTCGGTGCGGTGATCCGGAACGTCCACGAAGACGGGCGGCTCGCAGCCGGCCCACACGGTGGTGGGCAGCCGGTTGGCCACATGGACGATGATCAGACCGGATCCGGAGCGCCGGGCCATTCCGATCGCGTACGCGAGGGCCCGCTCACTGGACATCGAGCCGTCGAATCCCACCACGACGCCGTGCCGGAAGGCCGGGTCGCAGGGATGACGTGACTGTTCCGCCGCGCGCAGGTCGCTCGACGCGTGGTCGGCGACGGGCTTGCGCTTGCGGTCCGCGGGTTCGGAGAATTCGTGTCCGGCCATGGGTGTCTCGGCGGGAGGTCCTTGGGGGAAGCGACAGGGGCGTTTTCGGCGACACAGTTCTTAGCGACACATGTTTTTGACGACACGCGTTTTTGACGACGCAGTGTGACGGAGCTCTGTCCGGGAAGCATCTTCCCAAGCCCATACCCACCAGGGTACGGCGACACTCCCGTCCTGCACAGGGCATGCCGCCCTTGGAGAGCGTCCCAGGGAGCATGCCGGAGCCGACGCCCCTTGGCAATGGCCGCTGGCCCCTACAGCCAGTGACGAGCCACCCGTGCGCGCAGTGACCGAGCCCGGCCGCGGGGCGTTGGACAGGCGTCCGACCGTCCAGGAAGAGCCGCAGGGAGTACGCCGTGCCCGGCCATCCGGTTCACCCCGTCCAGCCCGCTCAGCCGACGCAGTCCGTCCACACGCCGCATCCTTTCCCGTCCTCCCCCCTTCACTCGTCCGTGCCACTGCGCAGCCGCCGTGATGACGACCCCGCGGGTGACGTCGTGCGCTGGGCCGCCTTCAGTTGCCTGCTCGTCCCCGTGGTCCTCGTCGTCTATGGAACCTCCTTCGGCGGGGCGGCGGTGGCGACCCTGGGCCTGGCCGCCGTCACCGCCGCCTGCCGGGTGCTGTTGCGGCAGTCCGAGAAGACCCGGCGGGCAACCGCCGCCCGGATCCCCGCGGAAGGCCGCACGCGCGCGGAGGCGCCGCCCGCCCACCGTGGCCGGCACTCGCGCGGCGCGACCGGATCCGCTCGCGGCTGTCACGCCTCCGGGGGAATCTCGGGCGGGATGCGGGGAGGGATGCCGGGAGGCGCCCCGGGAGGCGTGCCCCCTCAGGGCTGACCGGTTCGCACGCACACACCCGCATGTTTTCAGCCAACTTCCCGGTAGGGTGCCCCCCTTGCCGGAATGTCCCCCCAACCCCCCTACCACCAGCGACGACAGAGCTCGGGGGCGCCCAAGACCCTATGGGTACTGGCCATGGCCGGGCGGCGCGCTTCCCACCCCGGTAGCGGAATGGAACGCTTCCTGATCGAATGCTTTTCGCCAAGTTGCCAAGTCGACATAGCGCTGCGTGCTGAACTTGTCACGCCGACACCACGGGACGCAGTAGATTCGATCATGTATTTACGGCGGGGGATCCACGTGCAAGGCCGAGGGGAAACGTGCAGGTGCGACCAGACCAAGGAGTCGCGACACCCAAGGGGGGCTTAGCGCCATGAGCCAGGATTCCACCGTCGTCGTGGACGCGGGCAGGAAGCTCGCGGGGCGTCGCCGCAGGGAGATCGTCGCGGTGCTGCTGTTCAGCGGCGGACCGATCTTCGAGAGTTCCATTCCACTTTCCGTGTTCGGCATCGACCGGCAGGACGCGGGAGTTCCACGCTATCGACTACTCGTGTGCGCCGGGGAGGACGGTCCGCTGCGGACCACCGGCGGACTCGAACTGACCGCGCCGTACGGGTTGGAGGCGATCGCCCGGGCAGGCACGGTCGTCGTTCCGGCCTGGCGCTCCATCACCTCACCGCCGCCGCCGGAGGCGCTCGACGCGCTGCGCCAGGCGCACGAGGAGGGGGCCCGGATCGTCGGACTGTGCACGGGGGCCTTCGTGCTCGCCGCCGCCGGTCTGCTGGACGGGCGGCCCGCGACGACGCACTGGATGTACGCGCCGACGCTGGCCAAGCGGTATCCGTCCGTCCATGTCGATCCGCGCGAGCTGTTCGTCGACGACGGCGACGTGCTGACGTCCGCGGGCACCGCGGCCGGAATCGACCTGTGCCTCCACATCGTGCGCACGGACCACGGCAGCGAGGCGGCCGGGGCCCTGGCCCGCCGGCTCGTCGTACCGCCGCGCCGCACGGGCGGCCAGGAGCGCTACCTCGACCGGTCGCTGCCGGAGGAGATCGGCGCCGACCCGCTGGCCGAGGTCGTCGCCTGGGCCCTGGAACACCTCCACGAGCAGTTCGACGTGGAGACGCTGGCGGCGCGCGCCTACATGAGCAGGCGCACGTTCGACCGGCGGTTCCGCTCGCTGACCGGCAGCGCGCCGCTCCAGTGGCTGATCACCCAGCGGGTGCTCCAGGCGCAGCGGCTGCTGGAGACCTCCGACTACTCGGTCGACGAGGTCGCCGGGCGCTGCGGGTTCCGTTCGCCCGTCGCGCTGCGCGGACACTTCCGGCGGCAGCTGGGGTCCTCTCCGGCCGCCTACCGCTCCGCGTACCGGGCGCGCCGGCCGCAGGCCGACGCGGCGCAGGTCTCCGACATCTCGTCGGGTCCGCTGCCGCACCAGCGCACTCCGCAGCCCCAGCGGGCAGCGGCGGCCCTGGCCGCCGCCGGCCCCACGGTGACGGAGCTGTACGCCCCGGGACGGGTCCTGCGCGAGCACGCGTAACACCCGTCACGGGCACCGCATGACGGAGGTCCCCTCACCGGTCGTCACCGGCGAGGGGGCCTTCCGCGTGTGCGGGGCTCCTCCGAGGGATCCGGCGGCCGGATCCGGCCGCCGGCCACCGGCCCGCCACGATCCGGAAGGGGACCGCATAAGGTGGGACGCATGAACGATCGCATGGTGTGGATCGACTGCGAGATGACCGGGCTCTCGTTGACGGACGACGCACTTATCGAGGTGGCCGCACTGGTCACCGACTCGGAGCTCAACGTGCTCGGCGAAGGCGTGGACATCGTGATCCGCCCGCCGGCCACGGCCCTGGAAACCATGCCCGACGTGGTGCGCGCGATGCACACCGCCTCCGGACTGCTCGACGAGCTGGCCGGCGGGACCACCCTCGCGGATGCCGAGGAGCAGGTCCTGGCGTACGTACGGGAGCACGTGAAGGAGCCCGGCAAGGCACCGCTGTGCGGAAACTCGGTCGGCACCGACCGCGGCTTCCTGCTGCGTGACATGTCCGCGCTGGAGAGCTACCTGCACTACCGGATCGTGGACGTGTCCTCGGTCAAGGAGCTGGCCCGCCGCTGGTACCCGCGGGCGTACTTCAACAGCCCGCCGAAGAACGGCAACCACCGGGCGCTCGCGGACATCAAGGACTCCATCACCGAACTGCGCTACTACCGGGAGGCGGTCTTCGTCCCGCAGCCCGGGCCCGACTCGGAAACCGCGCGGAAGATCGCCGCGAAGTACGCGGTGCCCGCCGAGTAGGCCCCCTCCGGCGGCGCGGGGACGGGCGCGGGGAAAGGGGGGAGCGAGCACCCTCCCGGACCCTGTACCCTTTTCTTCGGCCGGTCGGTTTTCCGACCGGACATGGTGGGTGTAGCTCAGTTGGTAGAGCACCTGGTTGTGGTCCAGGTGGCCGCGGGTTCAAGTCCCGTCACTCACCCTGCGAGAAGGCCCCGGCCCGCGAAAGCGGACCGGGGCCTTCTGCCATGCCCGGGCTTCCGCGCTTCTGCCGTGCCCGGGCTTCCGCGTGCCCGGCTTCCGCGTCCCGGGCCCGCGTCGCTACGAGGACTCCCGGACCACCAGCTCGGTCGGGAGCACGATGGCGTGCTCCGGGGACTCCCCCGCGCCGCTCTGTCTCACCGATATGAGCTCCAGCAGCACCCGCGCCATGGTGCGGCCCATCTCCTCGATCGGCTGGCGCACGCTGGTCAGCGGCGGGTCCATGTGCCGGGCCACCACCGAGTCGTCGAAGCCGATCAGCGCCACGTCGTCCGGTGTCCGCCGGCCGGCCGCGCGCAGCTCGCGGCGGGCGCCCGCCGCCATCACGTCGGAGGCGGCGAAGACCGCGTCGAGCCCGGGGCGGCGGGCCAGCAGCTCGCGCATGGCGCGGCGGCCGCCCTCCTCGGTGAAATCCCCGAGCGCGATCAGTGACTCGTCCGCCGGCTGCCCCGCGTCGGCGAGGGCCTGCCGGTAGCCGTCCAGCCGGCACTGGGCCCCGTACACGTCCAGCGGGCCGGTGATCGTGGCGATCGCGCGGCGGCCTCGGCCGAGGAGGTGGCGTACGGCCTCGGCCGCGCCCGCCAGGTTGTCGGAGTCCACGCAGGGCAGCGTCTCGTCGGCCGAGCGGCGGCCGCTGATCACGGCCGGGATGCCCAGCTCGGCCAGCAGCTCGGGCAGCGGGTCCCCGGCGTGCACGGAGGCCAGCATGACGCCGTCGACGCGGTGCCCGGATAGGTACTGGGCGAGCCGGCGGCGCTCCCGGTCGCTGCCCGCCAGGGTGAGGACCAGCTGGACGTCGGTCTCGGCGAGGGTGGCGCCGACCCCGCGGACCACGTCCGAGAAGTAGGGCTCGGCGAAGAAGCGCGCCTCGGGCTCGGGGATGACGAGGGCGATGGCGTCGGTGCGGTTGGCCGCGAGAGCGCGGGCGGCGCGGTTGGGCACGTAGCCGAGTTCGGCGACGGCGGCCTCGACGGCCGCCCTGGTGCGCTCGCTGACCTTGGACGAACCGTTGATCACCCGGGAGACGGTGCCGCGCCCGACCCCCGCCCGGACCGCCACCTCTTCCAGCGTCGGCCGTCCCCCACTGCGCCCATGCCCGTTCATGGTTTCCTCCCGGGTGTGAATCTACCTCTTGACGACGATGGGAGCGCTCCCAGATTGTGTCACACGACACCCGGCACGTTCCGTCCTTCAGGGAGGATGCACATGCGAGCCAGCGCCCGAGCTCAGGCGAAAGTCCGAAGAACCCTTCTCAGCGCCGGGGCCGCGACGGCCGCCGCGGCCCTGCTGCTCACGGGATGCTCGCAGGACCCGGCCGAGACCGCGAAGCAGGGCGGGCAGTCCGGGGACAGCAACCGGACCACCCTGACCGTCGGCGTCTTCGGGGCCTTCGGACTCCAGGAGGCCGGCCTCTACGACGAGTACATGGCGCAGAACCCCGGCATCCGGGTCGAGCAGACCTCCATCGAGCGGAACGAGAACTACTACCCGCAGCTCCTCACCCACCTGGGCACCGGCAGCGGACTGGCCGACATACAGGCCGTCGAGGTCAACAACATCGCGGAGATCACCGCCACCCAGGCGGACAAGCTGGTCGACCTGGCCAAGGCTCCGGGCGTGGACAAGGCGGCGTACCTGCCGTGGAAGTGGGCCCAGGGCACGGCGAGCCCGGCCAAGGGAGGCGCGACGGTCGCCCTCGGCACCGACATAGGCCCGCAGGGGATCTGCTACCGCAAGGACCTGTTCGAGGCGGCGGGGCTGCCCACCGACCGGGCGGCGGTCGGGGCGCTGTGGGCGGGCGACTGGAACAAGTACCTGGAGGCGGGCAAGGCCTACAAGGCGAAGGCCGGCGAGGGGAAGGCCTTCGTGGACTCCGCCTCGGGCGTGATGGCGGCCGTCACGGGCAGCAGCGCGCAGCGGTTCTACGACGAGCAGGGCCAGGTCGCCTACAAGACCAACCCGGCGGTGCGCGGCGCCTTCGACCTGGCGGCCTCCTTCGCCACCGAGGGGCTGAGCGCCAAACTCCAGCAGTTCACCCCGGCCTGGGACCAGGGCTTCGCCAACGGAACGTTCGCCACCGTGTCCTGCCCCGCCTGGATGCTCGGCTACATCCAGGACAAGGCGGGCCCGGCGGGCAAGGACAAGTGGGACGTGGCCGCGGCGCCGAAGCCGAGCAACTGGGGCGGCTCCTTCCTGGTGGTGCCCAAGGCGGGCAAGCACGCCGAGGAGGCGGCGAAGCTCGCGGCCTGGCTGACGGCCCCGGCGCAGCAGGCGAAGCTCTTCGAGAAGCGCGGGAGTTTCCCGAGCGCGAGCGCCGCCTACAAGCTGCCGTCGGTGTCGGGTGCGCAGCACGCGTACTTCGGCGGCGCCCCGATCGGGGAGATCTTCGCCCGGGCGGCCGAGGGAGTGCCGGTGACGGTGCTCGGGCCGAAGGACCTGGTGATCGCGCAGAACCTGGCGGACATCGGGATGCTCCAGGTCGACCAGAAGGGCCGTACGCCGCAGGAGGGCTGGGAGGCCGCGGTGAAGGCCATCGACAACGCCCTGGACCAGTGAGGGCCGGTGCTCGCGGATGACTGACGAGACGGCGGTCCTGTCCCCCTCGCCCACCCGCCCGGTGCGGGAGGGCGAGGGGGGCGGCCGGGGCCAGGTGTGGCGCTCGCGCCGCTACCGGTGGGACCTGCGCTGGAGTCCGTACGCCCTGGTGGCGCCGTTCTTCCTGTTCTTCGCCGCCTTCGGGCTGTTCCCGCTGCTGTACACGGGCTGGGCGGCGCTGCACCAGGTGGAGCTGACCGATCCGGACAGCATGACGTGGGTGGGGCTGAAGAACTTCACCCGGCTGTGGGACGACGAGTTCTTCTGGAACGCGCTGCGCAACACCGTCACCATCGGGCTGCTGTCCACGGTGCCGCAGCTGCTGATCGCGCTGGGGCTGGCGCATCTGCTCAACTACCGGCTGCGGGCCTCGGCCTTCTTCCGGGTCGCGGTGCTCACCCCGTACGCGACCTCGGTGGCGGCGGCCACGCTCGTCTTCGTGCTGCTCTTCGGCCGGGACTACGGGATGGTCAACTGGGCGCTGTCGGCCGTCGGAGTCGGGCCGGTGGACTGGCAGAACGGTCCGCTCGCCTCGCAGTTGGCGGTGTCCACGATCGTGGTGTGGCGGTGGACGGGCTACAACGCGCTGATCTATCTGGCGGCCATGCAGGCCGTGCCCGGCGAGCTGTACGAGTCCGCCGAGCTGGACGGGGCCTCGCGCTGGCGGCAGTTCATCCATGTGACGGTGCCCTCGCTGCGGCCGACGATCTTCTTCACCTGTGTGGTCTCGACGATCGGGGCGACCCAGCTGTTCGGCGAACCGCTGCTGTTCAACGGCGGCGGGGGCGCGACGGGCGGCTCGGACCACCAGTTCCAGACGCTCGGGCTGTACCTGTACGAGCAGGGCTGGGTGAACCTGCACCTGGGCCGGGCCTCGGCGATCGCGTGGGCCATGTTCCTGATCCTGCTGCTGATCGCGGGCGTCGCGCGGCTGGTGCTGGGGCGGGGGGAGGCGCGATGAGGTCACTGCGCGCGGGCAGGCTCACGTACATCATCCTCGGGATCTTCACCCTCGTGTCGCTCTTCCCGCTGGTGTGGACGGCGATCGCGGCGTCGCGGAACAACACGCGGCTCGCCCAGACCCCGCCGCCGTTCTGGTTCGGCGGGAACCTGGGGCGCAACCTGTCGATCGCCTGGACCGACGCCAACATGGGCACGGCCCTGCTGAACACGGTGATCGTGGCGGGTACGGTCGCGGCCGGCACGGTGGTGTTCTCGACGCTGGCCGGTTTCGCCTTCGCCCGGCTCCGCTTCCGGGGCAGCCGGCTGCTGCTGACACTGGTGGTCGGGACGATGCTGATCCCGCCGCAGCTGAGCGTGGTGCCGCTGTACATGCTGATCGCGGAGCTGTCGTGGACGGACCGGCTCCAGGCGGTCGTCCTTCCGGCCCTGGTCTCGGCCTTCGGGGTGTTCTTCATGCGGCAGTACCTGGCGCAGGCCCTGCCTATGGAACTGGTGGAGGCGGCGCGCACGGACGGGGCGAGTTCGCTGCGGATCGTGTGGCACGTCGTCTTCCCGGCGGCCCGGCCCGCGATGGCGGTGCTCGGGATGCTGACCTTCGTGATGGCCTGGAACGACTTCTTCTGGCCGATCGTCGCGCTGACCCAGAACGGCAGCCCGACGGTTCAGGTGGCCCTGACGGGCCTGGGCCGGGGCTATATCCCCGACCAGTCGGTGATCATGGCCGGCGCGCTGCTGGGCACGCTCCCGCTGCTGCTGGTGTTCCTTCTGTTCGGCCGTCAGATCGTGGGCGGCATCATGCAGGGAGCGGTCAAAGGGTGACGGAGGCCACCCTCACGGGTTCAGCGTGCAATGAGCGTCGGTCAGGCCGCGATCGGCTCAGGTCGCGATCAGGCCGTCGCGCCGAAGTCGGCGGCGTGGTCCGCCACCCAGGTCTCGAAGGGCCGGGCGGGGTGGCCGGTGAGCTGCTCGACGGTGTCGGTGACCTCGACCGGGAGGCCCTCGGTGGCGGCCCAGTAGTCCAGGAGGGCATCCGCGTACGGTCCGGGTATGTAGCCCTCCACCTCGGACTTCCACTGCTCGGCGGAGACCGCCTCGAAGGGCACCGGCCGGCCCAGCACCCGGCGAGTATCGCGAGCTGGGTCTCGAAGCTGAGCGAGTGCGGCCCGGTCAGGGTGTAGGCGCGGCCGCCGAGTCCGGGGTCGGTGAGGACGGCGAAGGCGGCCTCGACGATGTCGGCCTCGTGGATGGGGTCGCAGTGGGAGCCCGGGTAGGGCAGGTGGACCGGGCGTCCGGACTTCAGGGACCAGGCCCAGCCGCGGGCATTGCTCGCGAACGCACCCGGCCGCAGCACGGTGGTGCGCAGCGGGGAGGCGAGCAGGGCCTCCTCGACGGCGAGGTGCGCGGCGGACAGCGGGCTGTCGGCGGCGTCGGGGCCGAGCACCGACGAGGAGGACAGGAGCACGACATGCTCGACTCCGGCGGTGACGGCCTCCTTCACGAAGGCGTCGATGCCGGCGGCCTCGGCATAGAGGAAGACCGAGCGGACACCGGCGAGCGCGCCGGGGAAGGTGCTCGGGTCGGTCAGGTCGCAGTGGACGGTGTCGGGGGTGTCCGGGGTGTCTGGGGTGTCCGGCACGCGGGAGGCGAGGCGGTACGGGATTTCGTGGGCGCTGAGCAGGGCGCCGAGGCCTCGGGCGACGGCGCCGCGGCCGCCGGTGACGAGGATCGAAGGAGTTGACATGGCGTTTCCTGCTTCCTGGATCGAGGTCGGTGCGCCGCGACCCCGCTAGGATGGGTACGTGACACAGATTCTGTGCGACGCATTTCCTGCGTCACACAGATAAATTTGACCCATGGAGAAGCCGATGTCAACCGATTCCCCTCGTTCGGGTGAGGAGTGGAGCCGCGCCGAGCTGCTGGCGCGCATCGTCACCGAGAGCCAGCGGCATTACGCCGACTACTCGATCTTCAACCAGGCCATGGCCGACCACGTCGGCCTGCACCCCACCGACATGCAGTGCGTGGCCCTCCTCGACATGGAGCCGGGCCCGGTCAGCACCGGCGACATCGCCCGCCTCACCGGCCTGACCTCCGGCTCCGCCACCCGCCTCGTCGACCGCCTCGTCAAGGCGGGGATCGTCGAGCGGCACGCCGACCCGCACGACCGCCGCCGTTCCCTCGTCTCGCTCGCCCCCGAGGCCCGCGAGCGGATCGGCGCGGCCTGGGAGACCCCCGGCCGGGCCTTCGGCGCGGTGCTCGACGGCTACTCCGACGCCGAACTCGCGGTCATCGCCGACTACCTGCACCGCGCCGCCGAGGTCGGCCGCGCCCAGGCCCAGCGGCTCAACTCCGGCGCCCCGGACTGACGTACTACCGGGCAGCGGCCTCGTCGTCGGCCCGGACGTGCCCTTCGGAACCCCGTCTAACCAGAGGACTCCATCGCGGCCAGACCCCGCGTCAGATCCTCCGCGTTCATGACCGGCCCGACCTCCAGTTCGGCGTTGAACTGGAGGAACAGGTCCTCCATCAGCGGCGGCATCTGCGCGCTGTCCTGGAGGTCGAAGACGATCCAACAGGAACGCACGCCCTCGTGAAGGCCGAAGTAGGCCGCCTCCGGCTTGACCTTGTCCATCAGCTTCTTGATGGACTGGGGCAGGGCCCCGGTCTTGATGCCCTCGTTGGTGGCGGCCGTGTCCAAGTGCGCCCTGAGCATGACTCTCATGCGTGACTCCTTCCGTCACGCTCACACTCGGCTCGGCCCGGGGACGCGGCAACATTTGCGCCCCCGTCCGAGCGGGCCCCAGGGCGCGCCCCTCAGACCAGTGCCGTCAGGCGTCAGGCGCCCTGGATGTGGAAGTGGATCGGTCGCCGTCAGGCGCCGCGCCGCTTGCGCCGCCCGCGCCGCCCCCGCGCACCCTCGGAGCCGGCCCGCGCGCGGCCGTCCAGGGCGATCCACACCCGCACCTCCGTCCCGCCGAGCACCGAGCGCCCGAGCCGCACGTCCCCGCCCGTCGACTCCGCGACCCGTCGGACGATGTCCAGGCCGAGCCCCGTCGAGCCGTCCCGGCCGCCGTCGTTGCCGCGCCGCAGGGCGGCGTCCGGGTCGGCGATCCCGGGGCCCGCGTCCGAGACGAGGACGATGACCGCGTCCCCCGCGTCGTGCACGTCCACCGCGAAGGGCGTGGCCTCGGGGGTGTGCCGGAAGACGTTGCCGAGCATCGCGTCGAGGGCGGCGGCGAGCTCCGGCCGGGCCACGGGTATCCGTACCGGACGGTCCACTCCCGCGAGCCGCACCTCGCGGCCCTCGTCCTCCGCGAGCGCCGACCAGAAGGCCATCCGGTCCCGGATCACCTCGGAGGCGTCGCACCCGGCCACGCCCGCGGCGACGGCGGGGGCGCGCTGTTCACGGGCGGTACGGATGATCGTGTCGACCTCCCGCTCCAGCTGCTCCACCGCCGCCCGGGTCTGTTCGGCGGCCGGTCCGTCCCCGAGCGAGGCCGCGTTGAGCCGCAGCACCGTCAGCGGCGTCCGCAGCCGGTGCGACAGGTCGGCGGCCAGCTCCCGCTCATTGGCCAGGAGTTCCACCACCTGGTCCGCCATCGAGTTGAACGCGACCGCCGCCGACCGGAGTTCCTTGGGCCCGGCCTCCGGTACGCGCGCGCCGAGCCGCCCCTCGCCCAACTGGTGCGCGGCGTCCGCGAGCCGCTCGGCCGGCCGTACCAGACGGGCGCCGAGCCGGTCGGCCACCGCCACCGAGCCCACGATCAGGGCCAGGCCGACACCCGCGAGGACCACCCAGGCGGTCGCGACTCCGTTGCTGACCTCGCTCTCCGGTACGTAGATCTCGATCACCGCGATGTCCCCGGAGCCGAGCGCGGTGGGCTGGAGCAGCGCCGAACCCCCGCCCGCCACCGAGGCGGTGGTGGCCCGCCCGATCCTGCGGGTCTCGGCCACCGCGTGCTCACCGGCCCAGCCCTTGCCGATGTCCACGGGCGCGCTGTCGCCCACGGCCGGGACATGGACGGCCATCCGCCGGGCGGCGCCCATCTGCGTGGACTCCACCGCCTTGCGCAGCTGTACGGGGTCGGTGGTGATGGACAGGGTCGGCCCCATGGTGGCGGCCTGCCGTTCGGCGTTGGAGAAGGCCCGGTCGCTGGCCATCTCCTGGACCACCAGCCCGAGCGGTACGGCGAAGGCCACGACCACCATGGCGGTGACCGCGAGGCACACCTTGACCAGCGCCCACCTCATCGCGGCCTCACGCGGGCGGCTCCAGCTTGACCCCGACCCCCCGCAGCGTGTGCAGATAACGGGGGTTGGCGGCGGTCTCGCCGAGCTTGCGCCGCAGCCATGACAGGTGGACGTCGATGGTCTGGTCGTCCCCGTACGACTGCTGCCAGACCTCGGCGAGCAGCTCGCGCCGGGCCACGACCACCCCGGGCCGCCCGGCGAGGAAGGCCAGCAGGTCGAACTCCCGCCGCGTGAGGTCGAGGACGGCCCCGTCCAGCTCGGCCTGGCGGCGCAGCGGGTCGATGGCCAGCCCGCCGACGCGCAGCACCCGCGAGGGCGGCTCGGCCCCGACCGAGGCGCGGGCGCGGCGCAGTACGGCGGCCATCCGGGCAGAGAGGTGCTCCACGGAGAAGGGTTTAGTCAGGTAGTCGTCGGCGCCGTCGTTGAGCAGCCGGACGATCTCGGCCTCGTCGTCGCGGGCGGTCGCGATGATCACGGGTACGTCGGTGATGCCGCGCAGCATCTTCAGGGCCTCGGACCCGTCGAGGTCGGGCAGTCCGAGGTCGAGGATGACGACGTCGAAGCGGTGGTGGGCGACTTCGCGGAGGGCCTCCAGGGCCGTGCCGACGCTGCGCACGGTGTGGGAGGCCTCGGTCAGGTGCCGGATCAGGGCGGAACGTACGAACTGGTCGTCCTCGACCACGAGCACACTTGCCATGGCGGCACCGTAGTCCATTCGGGGGACCGCGCGGGGTGTCGGTCCACCTGTGGGACGGGTGGTGCAGTATGTCCCCCGATGCGAAGAGGACTTCTCCATGCCATGGCCTGGACACTGGCGACCTCGGCGGCGGTGACGCTGTCGTGGTGGGGTGTGCACACCGTCATGTCCGGTACCGCCTACGATCCTCCGCTCGCGGTTCCGCTGACGACGCGGACTCTGTCGACGGCGGAGGCCTCGACGCAGCGGTCGGATCCGCCGGATTCCCCTTCGCCCTCCGCTTCCCCTTCGGAGTCGGCTCCGGCCTCCCCTTCCGCCGACCCCGCCTCCTCCTCTTCCGCGAAGCCCTCGCCGAAGGCGCCCACGGGAGACCCGGCCACCGGCCCGGCCTCCAGTCCGCGCCCCAGCCGTCAGCCGGACGGGGAAGACCCGGCCGACGTGAAGGGCTACACGGTCTCGGGCGGCCGGGTCGTCTTCGACCTCGGGACGTCCTCGGCAGAACTGGTCTCCGCGACCCCGGCGGCCGGCTGGCGGATGCAGGTGTGGAAGCAGGACTTCTGGATCCGCGTCACCTTCACCCTCGACAGCCGCGAGGTGTCGGTGTTCTGCACCTGGCACGACCACCCGCCACTTGTCCAAGTTGATGAAAGATAGCGACCTGACCTGCGAGGATGCCACTTCAAGGTGAGTGACCGAGCCCTCTCTGGCAGTCGGGGGTGGCGCCCTGATCATCGCCGGGATCGGTTTCGGCGGGTCCTACTCGGCCGTCGTGGACCTGGCCCGCAGGAAGGGCTTCGGGGACTTCGCCATGGTCTTCCCCGTCGGCATCGACGCGGGCATTGCGGTACTCCTCGCACTCGACCTGCTGTTGTCATGGATCCGGATTCCCTTCCCCGTCCTGCGGCACATCGCATGGATGCTGACGGCCGCCACGATCGCCTTCAACGGTGCAGCGGCTTGGCCTGACCCGCTCGCCGTCGGGATGCACTCGGTGATGCCGGTCCTCTTCGTCGTGGTCGTCGAAGCCGTCCGCCACGCCGTCGGGCGCCTCGCGGACATCACCGCGGATCAGCACATGGACTCGGTCCGGGTCTGGCGCTGGTCCTCTCGCCATTGCCCACCGCGAAGCTGTGGCGGCGGATGAAGCTGTGGGAGCTGCGCAGCTACGAGCAGGTAGTGGGACTAGAACAGGACTGCCTGATCTACCAGGCCCGACTCCAGGCCCGGTACGGCCGCGCTTGGGGCCGCATGGCCCCGGTGGAGGCGCTGCTGCCCTTGCGGCTCGCGAAGATCGGCGTACCGCTGACGGACACCGCGCCCGCTGGCCTGGCCGCAGCGGGAATCGAGATCGAGTGGCGGCCGGCGCCCGCCCCCGAAGTGCTCCCCGCCTTCGAGGAGCACGCCCTGGAGGCCGTGGCAGTCGTCGGGCAGCCCGTTATCCCGTACGCGGACACGCCGACCCTGCCCCCCGCCTCCTTCCGTTCCGAGGACGCCGAGGAGTTCGCTTCTCTGCGCGCTCTGCTCCCCGCCCGGCCGCCCGCGTTCGCGGCGGAGGACAAGCCGCGGAAGACCCGCGAGGAGGTCACCGCCCGCATCCCGGCAGACCGCCTCCTGGAGGAGGACATGCCGGAGTACGAGGACAGCGGACAGGCCGACGAGGGGCAGGCCTATGAACCGTCGTCCGCTCCTGCACCCGAGGGTGCGACCAAGCAGGTGACCGGGCCTGACGATGAGTCGACAAAGGTGCAGGTCCCTCCCGTCAGTCCGGAGGAGGCAACCCGCTGACCGAGCGGAACGCGCGTGCTGCCGAGGAAGGGGCCAAGCGCCGCGTGACCTACACCCTGGGCTGGCAACAGGTGCAGCAGGACAAGCCGAAGACGACTCAGACCGAGTACGCCAAGCATCTCGGCATCTCCACCCGGACACTCCGCCGGGCGATCCATGAGAACACCCCCGCCTGACCGGCCGCACACGTCCCGCTCGAACCGTACGTCGGATCGAGCGGGAGTCGCGGGCCAGCCGGCCCGCACACAAGAAGCGCCGGACCCTCGCAGCCCGCCCCCGCCCCCGCCCCCGGAGCGATCCGGATCAGGCTCTACTGCTGGTAGGCGAGAGTCTGAAGTACTGCGAAGGCCTCTGCGTATCCGGGGCGCCCCTGCGTACCGCTGACCCGCACCGCGCGCTGATCCCTCAGGCTGCCGCAGCAACAAGACCCGCCACGACGCCCCCGCCCCGGAAGCAGATAGGACCTGGCGGGGGCCTTCGGCATGCCTGTCTCAAAGCGCGTACTCCCAAGTAGCGATCTTCAACATTTTGTGTATCTTGAGCGCTGCTCTAACAGGATGACATAACGTGCCAGGAAGGCGGATCGTGCAGAACTTCGACAAGCAGCAGAACCATCAGGTTCAGCAGCAGGGGCAGCCCTACCAGGGGATGCCGCCGATCGTCATCAACAACTCCGCGGCGTCTTCAGCGTCAGCGGCTGCGTACGGCGGCCCGGGTTACCGACGCCGTCGCCAGTCGGTCGGCGTCCACGTGGTCCTTTTCCTCTTCACGATGGGCATCGGCAACATCATCTATGCCGCGTCCGTCAGCTCATGGAACCGCCGCCACGGCTTCTGACCAACGACAGAGAGCAACCGAGCCCCCTCCCAGGCGAATTAGGAGGGGGCTCGCGCTTCACCGTACGCCAACCACCCACAAGCACCTGGAGGTCCTCTCGTGACGGACGCCAGCCCGTTCGCGTCCCCCAGTTCCCCGACGCCCGCCGGCTACGGCTACCCTCCCCAGCCCTACGGCCAGCTGCCCCCGCCCCCGTATGCGCCCCCTTCCCGCCCCGGGTCGAAAGCCACAGGGTGGAGGGTCGCCACCTTTGTGCTCGGCTTCCTCTTCCTCGCGTCCTGCGCCGCCCATCTCGGCGACGGGACGGGCGACAGCGACAAGACCGCCAGCAAGAACCAGGTGCAGCGGGAGGAAGACCGCGTGAAGAAGGCGTGCAAGGTTCCTGACGACATCACCGTCAGCGCCGACGCCCCCACGGCCTCCGACGTCACCGCCACCGGCACGACCACACGCGACGGCTACCGCGTGACGTACTGCATCACCAACCACAGTCCCGAGCGTTCCGACTACCGCATCCGCTTCGAATTCCTGGACGCCTCCGGCTACGTCCTCGACTCCGCCCCGCTCAAGGTGGAGTCGATCCCGTCCGGGCGGACCCTGCTCGGCGACTTCACCCCCATCGACGCGGACGCCCGCATCCTGCGCGACATCAGTTCCATCCGCGTCCGAAGCGCGGAACGCGACCCCCTCGGCCGCTGACAGCGGCCCGAGCACCGAAACCCACAGGAGACCCGTGTACCCGCCGCCCCATCCGTACCCGCCCGCGCCCGCCCGGCGCTGGTGGCAGCACCCCGCCCTCGTCATCGCGGCCCTGATCATCCTGCCGCCGGTCGGCATAGCCCTGGCGTGGACGAGCCAGTGGAGTAAGGGCAAGAAGATCGTCGCCACGGTGCTCGCCGGCCTCTGGTTCCTCGCCCCCTTCATGACAGACCCGCCGAAGAAGACCGAGGCCGACGCCAAACCGAAGGCCGCGGCCACTCCGACCGCCACCGCAACGCCGACGCCGTCCGCGTCCGCTTCGCCCGTGAACACCGTCCCGCCACCGCTGACCATGCCGCACATGGTCGGCGACACGGTCGAGTCGATGCCCTCCGTAGTGAGTGCCCGTCACACCGTCAAGGTTCACAGCGTCTACAGCGACGACACGCCGCCCTCGCAGGCCGCCGATCAGCAGGTGTGCTTCCAGAGTGTGGCGGTGAACACTCCGCTCCCGGAGGGTTCGACCATCGACCTCTACGTGATCACCAAGGGCGGCACCTGCCCGGCACAGTACGGCCAGCCGAAGCCGATGCCGAAGCCCACCGAGAAGCCCAAGCCCGCACCTGCCCCGACCGAGGACGACTCCAGCTCCTCCAGCACCTCGACCGGAGGCGGCTCCAGCATCGGAGGCTCCTCATCCACCGGCGGGGGCGGCAGCGCCTACTACAAAAACTGCGCGGCAGCACGAGCAGCGGGCGCCGCCCCTGTGCACCGCGGTGACCCAGGCTACGGCCGCCACCTCGACCGCGACGGCGACGGCGTCGGCTGCGAATAACACCAGGCAAAACCGATCAAGGAGTTTCGTTGAGCGAGATACCTCTGCCGCCCGCCCGGCCTGCCTACAACCACCCGGCACAGCCGCCCGCACCCAAGTCCGTCACCATCACGTTCCCCGTCATCCGGGGGAAGCTGGCCGCTTTCCTGTACCTGGCCACCCTGGTCCTGGCCGGCGTCATCGCGTGGGCGCAGGTCGACCAGGCCCTGACACTCCGCGACGAATACAAGCACTTCCGGCACCAGATGTGCGCCGGCACTGTATACGGCGCGGATGAGTACGATTCCGGCGACCGAGCCGAGTACGAGGAGCTGTGCGGGCACACGCCCCGTTCCGACGACAAGTAACCACGAGAGCCCCCGCACCGAGCCGGCCAGCGGGGGCTTTGCCACACCGCGAAAGGATCCTGATGACTGTCTGGCTGATCATGGCCGGAGGAAGCGACGACGCCTACCTCGACGCCTTCCACGAAGAGAAGGGGGCCGTCTTTTCCTTCAAGGAGGGCGGTGACATCCGCGGCCTCGACAAGAAGGCCATCATCGAGCGCTTCGAGAACAAGGAGTACATCGACGGACCCCGCAAGGGAAAGGTCATCTCCCACCACAACGCGGTCCGCTACGCGTCCCAGATCCTCAAGATTCGCGACGAAGTCAAGCGCGGCGACTACCTCTACACCTCCCTCAAGGACGGCGCCGAGTTCCTCATCGGCCGCGTCAAGAAGGACCCCTACGAGTACCGGCCCGACAATCACCAGGACCACCGTCACATCCTGCGCACCAAGTGGGGCGCCCCCACCAACACCGCGGCGATCCCCGCCCACCTGCTGTGCGAGCTGGGCCCCTACCGGCACACCATCCGCACCCCCAGGCAGCAGGAAGAACTCGCCGCGTACGCTGGCCGTCTCTTCGCCTGACCCTCCGTACACGTCGTTCTTGTTGAGTAGCCCCCGCCCCGGCACGGTCCGGATCCGGCGGGGGCTTCGTGCTACCCGCCCCGCTTGTATACGTCGTCGGAGCCGACCCCGTCGAACGTAAGCGTGTCCTTGGCCGTGTCGTGCGGTACGGACTGGGTCTGTCCCGCACACACGTGAAGTCGTAGAGGTCGGGAGCCGCAGCCTGGACCTTGCCCCTGCACTGGTTGCCCTTGTTGTCGCTCGTGACCAGGGCGCCGTTCTCTTCGACGGTGAGCTGTCCGCCGCCGGCCTTCCAGTCGCCGACGATCGCCAGGCCGCCAGTGCTGCGGAAGTTGAACCGGCCATTCCTGCTGTTGTCGTTGACGTCTCCCGCGGCGGCGTGGCCACCACGTCCCCCGCCGCTGCCACCTCCGCCGCGTATGGAGCGCTGGTACTTCGTGTTGTCGTCCTCGGGCCGCTTCGCCCATCGCTGCTCCTGACTATTAGTCAACTGCGTGGACGGCGAACCATACTGCGGGCGCGCGCAACTTGGCAGAGCCCAGCCTCCCGAAGCCTCCGGGCTGGTGGGGCTACGGGAGGCCCAGCGGCCAGCGGATCATCCGAGCAGTGGTCCGACCTTCTCAAGCGCCACGGCTTCACTGACCTTCACGCCGAGGTGATCCCGGCACCGGACGGAAAGCTCGGCACGCTGCTAGTCACCGCCACGGCACCGGCCTAGCAAGTCCAGCGTCACCAGTGCCCCGCCCCCAGCACCATCGGGAGCGGGGCATCCTGCTGTCACGCCGGGGCCGTGGTGCCCTCCAGGACGCTGGACGGGGTGCTCTCCCCCTCCGTGTTCACCGCCCGCACGGTGAGCTTGTAGGTGCTCGAAGGTGTGTAGCCCGGAACCACCGCCGTCTGGGTTGGGGCCTGGACGGCCATCTTGAATCCGCTCGACTCCTCGTAAATCCGGTACTCCCGGACCGGCGGCGAAACGGGGCTGCCCATGTTCCAGGTGACGGGAACCGTGGTCGACGTCGCCGAAGGGGAAAGCCGGAGGGGCGGAGGCACGACCACCCGCCGACGGTGGAACTCGTCGATCCGTAAAAGTCCTATCGGAACACCGACGGCGGGGGCTGCGGGGACGGCACCGCCGAGGCGTCTGCGACCGGGGGCGCGCCCCCCGCGAAGTCCGCGAGGGCGCGGCCGTGCTCGACGCGGCCGGGGTGCGGGTCGCTCGCCACCCGACGGGTGAACTCCGCGACCGGAAGCTCCCGGTCGGCCGCCACCAGGACCGCGTTGCCGAACCGTTTCCCCCGCCACACCACCGGGTCGGCGGCCACCGCCAGGTACGCGAACCGCGACGCGACCGTGGCGATCTGGCCCCGCAGGTGCGTGAGCGGCGGACCGTCCGTGAGGTTGGCCACGTACCACCCGGTGGGCGCGAGGGCACGGCGTACGTCGTCCAGGAACTCGGTGCTCGTCAGGTGCGCCGGGGTCCGCGCGCCGCTGAACACGTCCGCGATGACCAGGTCCGCCCAGCCGTCCGGGACCTTGGCCAGGCCCGCCCGCGCGTCCACCGCCCGGACCCGGACCCGCGCCTGCGGGTCCAGCGGCAGGTGTTCCCGTACGAAGGCCACCAGACCGGCGTCGATCTCCACCACCTGCTGGGTGGAGCGGGGCCGGGCGGCGGCGGTGTAGCGCGCGAGGGTGAAGGCGCCGCCACCCAGGTGCACCACGTTCAGGGGCTGCCGGGCGGGCGCGACGAGGTCGATCAGGTGGCCGATCCGGCGCTGGTAGGCGAAGTCCAGGTACCCGGGATCGTTCAGATCGACATGCGACTGCGGAGCCCCGTCGATCAGCAGGGTCCAGGCGCCCGCGCGCTCCCGGTCGGGCTCCAGCTCGGCCCGGCCGCCGTCAACCTGCCCGACGACCGTCTCCGCCGGACCGCGTGCGCGCTGCCCGTCGTCCTTGCCTCTGCCTCTGCCTTTGCCCTTGCCTGCCACCACACCATTGTGCCTGGTCAGCGCGGCTCGGTCCGGTCAGCGGCAGTTGTCCGCCGCCTCGATCAGGCGGGCCGCCTCGCCGAGCGCCGCGCGCAGCACCTCCGGGTCGGTGACCGGCCCGACGGCCTCCGGCGGGAGCAGCCAGCCGGTGGCCCCTGCCGCGGGCGAGGCGGTGTCCACGTCGCCGAAGCGCATCCCGCGCCCGTTGGTCTGCGTACAGGCGCTGCCCGGCAGGTCCCAGGCGTCCGCCGTGCCGGGCGGAACGAGGAAGCCGAGGGTGCCGCCGGAGCCGTCGTGCAGCACCGGGCCGACTCCGACGCCGGCGCCCGCGGTGGCGTGGCCGGCGGTACGGCGGATGATGTCCACCGCCTCCAGCCCCTGACGGGCGGGGACGGTGACCAGGTCCGGCGCCTCCAGCAACAGCGGGGGGGCCACACCCGGCTCGGGCGCGGTGTTCGTTCCAGTGCTCTCCATGCCGCCCTCCACCAAGGGAATCTCTCCTCGATCCGCATACGAGTGCGGGAGTCTGCGCCGGAGACCGCACGTAGGACTGAGAGGCGCCTCCCACTCCGCATGAGTTCAACGCACGGGAACGTCAACGGGTGCGGCGGAACGATGCCGCAAAGGATGGCAGTTCATGGCGGATCGCGGGTGAGATATCCGTTTTGTAGGCAAACACCGCATGTGTGGACTGGCACTGGCGGTACGTTCATGCGCGCCGGGCACCCCCCATCACACGTCACATGACCGGTAGCGCATTCCTTGCCAGAGAGGTCACGTCCATGGCGGCGTCCACCCACTCACCCAACTCCCCGTTCCGGCGGCTGCGCGGACAGCGCTCCCCGGCCGAGTTCGCGGCCATGGTGCGCCGGGCGGCGAGGGAAATCGGCGAAACGGTTTCCTGCGACGCCCGCTACATCGGCCGGGTCGAGTCCGGCGAGATCCGCTGCCCCAACTACGCGTACGAGCGGGTCTTCCTGCACATGTTCCCCGGCCGGACCCTGGCCGACCTGGGTTTCTCCCCGCGCGAGGCGGTCCGCGGCCGCTCCGCGCAGCGCACCCCCCTCACCCACAAGGAGAGCGACGTGCTGCGTCGCGCGTTCATGGCGGGCGGCTCCGCGACCGTGGCGGTCGCGACGCTGGGCCTCACCCTGCTCGGCGCGGAGCGAGCCCCCCTCCCCTCCCGCGCCGGCGAGTCCGAGGCCGCCGCCGTCGAGGAGGCCGTACGCCAGATCCGGCTGCTGGACGACCGGCACGGCGCCGACGCCCTCTACCGGCGGGCCGCCGAACCCCTGCGCACCGCCTACGCGTTGCTCGACGCGGGGGCCACCCGGCAGTCCACCGAGGACCGGCTGCACGCGGGCGCCGGTGAACTGGCGGTATCCGTCGGCTGGCTGGCCCACGACTCGGGCCGCTTCGACGACGCCCGCTCGCACTACGCCGAGGCGCTGGCGACGGCCCGGGTCGCGGGGGACGCGGGCCTGGAGGCGCACGCCTTCAGCAACATGGCGTTCCTGGCCCGGGACTGCGGGCGCTCCCGCGAGGCCGTACGCGCGGCCCAGGCCGGCCGGCGCGCGGCCCGCTCGCTGGGTTCCCCGAAGCTGCTGTCCCTCCTCGCGCTACGGGAGGCGGGCGGCTGGGCGGGGCTGGCCGACCGCAAGGCCTGCGAGGAGGCGCTGGCCCGGGCGCACACGGAGTTCTCCCGGGGCGCGGCGGGCGCGGACCCCGAGTGGATGTCCTTCTTCGGCGAGGCCGAACTGGAGTACCTGGAGGCCCGGTGCTGGGCAGTACTCGGGGAGCACGCCCGCGCGGCCCGGCACGCCCGGCGCGCGGCCGACCTGCAGGACCCGCACTTCGCCCGGAACGTGGCGCTCTACACCGCCGAGCTGGCCGACGACCTGGCCCATGCGGGCGCCCCCGACGAGGCCGCGTGGGCGGGGGGCCGTGTGCTGGACCTGCTGGCCGAGGTCCACTCCACCCGGATCCGGTCGATGCTCTCGGAGACGGCCCGCGCCCTGGTCCCCCACCAGCGCTCGCCCCGCGTGGGCGCGTTCCTGGCCCGGCACGCCGCCGTTTGATTGGGGCCGGGCGTCGGGGTCAACCGCGGCGCCGCTGCTGGGGCTCCGCCCCAGACCCCGCGCCTCAAACGCCGGCGGGGCTGATTTTGCCGCTGCGCGGCAATCCAGCCCGCCGGGCAGTACGCCCGCCCGTGGCGAACCCCTACGTGTCCAGGTGCCCCGTGTCGTTCCAGCGCTCCAGCGCGGGGGCCCCGTATGCCCAGCCCAGTACCGACAGTGAGGTCGGCTCCAGACGGATCCGGGCGCCGAAGGAGACGTCGAAGCCGAGCCAACGGGCGGCCAGGGTGCGCAGGATGTGGCCGTGGGCGAAGACGAGGACGTCGTGGTCGGCCGCGCGGGCCCAGCTCACCACCTCGTCCGCGCGGGCCCCGATGTCGGCGACGGACTCCCCGCCGGGGACCCCGTCGCGCCAGATCAGCCAGCCGGGGCGGATCGCCTGGATCTCGGCCGGGGTCATGCCCTCGTACGCGCCGTAGTCCCACTCCATCAGCGCGTCCCACGGCTCCGCCCGCACGCCGAAGCCGGCCAGGTCGCAGCTCTCGCTCGCGCGGACCAGCGGGCTGGTGCGGACCTCCACCCCGGGCAGCCCCTTCCACGGGTCGCGGGCCAGCCGCTCGCCGAGCAGCTTCGCGCCCTGCTTGCCCTCCTCCAGCAGGGGCACGTCGGTGCGTCCGGTGTGCTTGCCGAGCTGGGACCACGCCGTCTGGCCGTGGCGGGCCAGCAGGATGCGGGGGGCCATGTGAATTTCTCCCGGTCCATATGGATGTGCACGGATTCGTTCGGTTTCGCTGCGATTCCGTCGTCCATCCATCATCCAACACACGAACACCAGGCAACTCCTCCCGGCCCACGAGCGTCATACACCGTATGACCAATCGGCAGCGGCCTACTCGATGGTGGGCAGAACTGCTGCTCCTGGGACTCGTCTACGGCGCGTACTCGGGCGGCAGACTCCTCGTTCGGGGCGACGTGGCGCTCGCCACGGAACACGGGCTCGCGATCCTGCGCGTCGAGGGGCCGCTGGGCATCGACTTCGAACGGCCGCTCAACCGGCTCTTCTCGGAGACGGACTGGCTCGGCATACCCGCCGACTTCATATATGCCTCACTGCACTACCTCTTCACCCCCGCCGTACTGCTCTGGATGTACTACCGGCGGCCCCGTCACTACATCGCCGCCCGCACCTGGCTGGTGGCCTCCACCCTCCTCGGGCTCGTCGGCTTCAGCCTGATGCCCACCTGCCCGCCCCGGCTGCTCGACGCCGCGCACGGCTTCACGGACACCATGGCCCAGTACAGCGCGTACGGCTGGTGGGGCGCCGAGGCCAGTGCCCCGCGCGGGCTCGGAGCCCTCACCAACCAGTACGCGGCGATGCCGAGCCTGCACGTCGGCTGGGCCCTGTGGTGCGGAGTCCTGCTGTGGACGCACGGACGGCGGCCGCTGCTGAAGGCGCTCGGCATCGCGTATCCCGCGGTCACCACGCTGGTGGTAATGGGCACGGCCAACCACTACTTCCTCGACGCCGCCGCCGGGGCCGCCGTGATGGGCGCCGGCTTCCTGGCCACGCGCACCCTCCTCACGCGCACGCTCCTGACCCGCGGATTCGGCACGGGAGCTGCCGGTTTCCGGCGTAAGTCCACGATTGTCAGTGGCGGATGGGACACTTCCGCCCGTGAGCTCCTACCCGCCCAGCGGCCCTCCGCAGACGACGACACTGCGGCAGCGGCTCGCTGACCTGCGCGGCCCCGCCGTGCCGCCCCGCCCGCTCGACGCCCGGGCGCTGGCGGCCCTCGCCGCCAACCCCGGCTGCGGCAGACGCGCGCTGCTCGACGGCGCCGGCGTGGACAAGACCGCGCTCGCCGCGGCCCTGGGGTCGCCCGCCTCCTTCGGGCAGTCGCAGTTCGCCATCGTCCGCGGCAACTCCTTCGAGGCCAAGGTCAAGGGCGACGGCGGCGCCGAGCTGCTCCGGCTGGTCCACGAGCGCCTCGGCGCCGGTGCCGAGGCGCCCGGGCCGGATGCCCGCGTCCCGGATCTGACCGCCGCCGGGCCCGAGGGGCGCGCCGCCCGCACCGCGCTGGCGTTGCGCGAGGCGACCGCCGCCGGGGAGGCGGCCGGGGTCTGGACCCTGCTGGACCATCCGATGCTGGCCCTGGAGGTGGCGGGCTCCCCCGCCTACCTGGAGCCGGACGCCGTCGTGGTCCATCCCGACGGCCGCTGGACCGTCGTGGAGATCAAATCGTTCCCGATGATCGACGGGTCCGCCGACGCCGCGAAGGTGGGCGCCGCCGCCCGGCAGGCCGCCGTGTACGTACTGGCCCTGGAGAGGACCGCCGAGAAGCTGGCGGGCGCCACCGTCGGCCACCAGGTGCTGCTGGTCTGCCCCAAGGACTTCTCCAACCTGCCCACCGCCGCCGTGGTCGACGTCCGCCGCGAGCGCGCGGTGACCCGGCGCCAGCTGGACCGGCTGACCCGGGTCGAGGAGCTGGCCCGGGCCCTGCCCGAGGGGCTCAGCTTCGACCCGGCGCGGCCCGCCGAGGAGCTGACCGAGGCGGTGTCCGCGGTCTCCGCCGCGTACGCCCCCGAGTGCCTGGCCGCCTGCGAGCTGGCCTTCCACTGCCGTGACCGGGCCCGCACCGCCGGCGAGGTGACCGCGCTGGGCCGTTCCGTACGGGGCGAGCTGGGCGCGCTGACCACCGTCGAGGCGGCGCTCGCGGCGGCGGCCGGGTGCGGTTCCCCCGAGGACCCGACCTCGGCCGCGCTGCACCGGGCGGCACGGCTGCGCGCCGAGGCGCTGAGCGGTCTCGGGGCCCGGATCCACCGGGAGGCGGCGGAATGTCCCTGCTGAACACCCTGGCCCGGCTGGAGGCCGTCCGCTCGGGGCGGGCGCGGCCGCTGGCGACCGTACGGCACCGGCATCTGAGCGAGAACCCGCTGGTCTTCGTCCCCCTGACGACGGCGGGTGAGGCCGGGGCCCCGCTCGGGGCGATGGTCGGCACCGACCGGCACGACCCCCGGATCCTCGTCATACCGCAGCCGCGAGACCGGGACCTGCGCTGGGAGTTCCTGGCGGAGCTGGCGGAGCGCGTGATGCCGTACATCGACGGGTACGCGGATGCCGTCGAGCCGGCCGAGCGGACCGAGACCGACCCGGAGACGGGAAAGCGGGTCAAGGTGGCGGCCGAGCTGTGCCTGGACGCGCCGCAGCTGATCGTGCCGAGCCGGGCGGGCATCGAGTACGTCCGGCTGCTGGGGCGGTCGATGCGGTTCCGGCGGACCGCGGAGGAGGACCCGGACAACCCCTACCCGGCGCCCACCCAGGTGCCGCTGCTGGGACGCTGGTTCACGCACCTCGGCGAGCGCTCCCGGGTACCGGGGTCCTCGATGCTGCTGTCGGCGACGGACCTGCTGTCCCGGCACTGGGCGACCGGCCAGAGCAACCTGGAGGACCAGCACCTGGGGGCGCTGCTGGCGTGGATCGACCCGCCGGAGGGCGCGTCCGGCGCCGAGCGGGCGCTGCGCGCGGAGCTCGGGCGGGACGCGGGCGGCCAGCTACTCGTCCCGCCGGCCGGTCCGGCCACCGATCCGGCGTTCGACAACAAGCTGCTGGGCCCGGCGATCGCGAGGTTCGACGCGGCGCGGGCGGCCGAACGCCGGGACGGGGAGGACGGGAACGCGGACGGGGACGCGCTGCGGCTCGCCGAGCAGGCGGTCCGGCGGCTGGTCATGGACCAGATGCGGAGCACCTGGTCGGCGGTGTGGCACGCGCTGGACCTGCTGCGCGCGCTGCCGCCCGGGGAGCGGGCCGAGGAGCGCTGGACCCGCGACCGCTGGTCGTACACGGGCCACCGCGACCGGGTCCGCGCGGGCGAGCCCCCGCAGCCGCGCCGCGACGACGCGGTGACGGCGGCGCAGAAGCTGGCGACGCGGGAGACCGAGCAGGTGCGGCTGGACGCCCAGGAGGCGCTGGACGATCCGCTGGTGATGGCGGGCCGGCGCCTCGCGGGCGAGGCCTTCGCCGGCGAGGTCACCGAGGTGGTCATGGAGTGGACGCAGTCCAAGCGGCCGAGCCCGCGCCCGCTGGTGACGGTGGCGACGGAGGACCGGCCGCAGCTCGCGGACGGAGGCGGGGGCGGAGGCGGGGGCCGCGGGAAGGTGTTCCGTTCGCTCGACGGGCGCCCGCAGGCCGCCGAATTCGTACGCTCGGAGGAGGACGGGCAGCTGGTGCTGCGACTGCTGGACAAGATGGGCCGCAGCAGGGAACCGGAGCCCGGATCGGTGCCGGAGAAGGGCGACCGGGTGTGCTGGACGCTGTTCGAGCACGACGCGCGCGGCGGCCCGAAACTGCCCGCCCCGGAGCAGACCCCGTGGACGCACGGCGGCCCGCCCGGACATCTGACCGCCCCCGCGCTGCCCGACCCCGTGACCGCCGAGGACGTGCTGTGAACTCCTTCGACCCGGGGGCCGCGGCCTCCCAGGCGACCGCCGCGATCCTGCACGACACCCTGCACGGGACCGAGCGGGGCGTGGTCGTCGACTCCCCGCCCGGGGCCGGCAAGTCCACGCTGGTGGTCCGGGCGGCCCGGGAGCTCGCCGCCTCCGGGCGCCGGCTGATGGTGGTCGCGCAGACCAACGCCCAGGTGGACGACCTGGTGCTGCGGCTCGCCGGCAAGGACCCGGAGCTGAAGGTCGGCCGGCTGCACAGCAGCGACGGGGACGCCTACGACCCGGCCCTGCGCGAGCTGCCCTCGGTCACCCTCTCGGCCAAGCCGGGGGACCTCGCCGAACTGCCGATCACGATCTCCACGGCGGCGAAGTGGGCCTACGTCAAGGACGTGGAGCCCTGGGAGCACGCCATCGTGGACGAGGCGTACCAGATGCGCTCGGACGCGCTGCTGGCCGTGGCCGGGCTGTTCGAGCGGGCGCTGTTCGTGGGCGACCCGGGGCAGCTGGACCCGTTCAGCGTGGTCGGCGCGGAGCAGTGGGCGGGCCTGTCCTACGACCCCTCGGCCTCGGCGGTGTCCACCCTGCTGGCGCACAATCCGCAGCTGCCGCAGCACCGGCTGCCGGTGTCCTGGCGGCTCCCGGCGACGGCCGCGCCGCTGGTCTCGCGGGCGTTCTACCCGTACACGCAGTTCCGCAGCGGTACGGGTCCGGGCGAGCGGCGGCTGTCGTACGGCGTCGCGGGCGACGGCTCGGGCCCCGACCGGGTGCTGGACGAGGCGGCCGAGTCGGGCTGGGGGCTGCTGGAGCTCCCCGCCCGGCACACCCCGCGCACGGACCCGGAGGCGGTCCGGGCGGTGGCGCTGGTGGTGCGGCGGGCCCTGGACCGGGGCGCGGTGACCGCCGACGAGCAGGCGCCGGGGCCGGTCCCGCTGACGGCCGACCGGATCGCCGTCGGCACCGCCCACCGCGACCAGGCGGCGGCGATCCGCGCGGCGCTGGCGGAACTCGGGGTCGGCGGGGTCACGGTGGACACCGCGAACCGGCTCCAGGGGCGCGAGTACGACCTCACGGTGGTGCTGCACCCGCTGTCTGGCCGCCCCGACGCGACGGCGTTCCACCTGGAGACGGGCCGCCTGTGCGTCCTGGCCTCCCGGCACCGGCACGCCTGCGTGGTGGTGGCCCGGGCGGGCATCGCGGAGCTGCTGGACGACCACCCGTCGACGGAGCCGGTGCAGCTGGGCGTCACGATGAAGTTCCCCGACGGCTGGGAGGCCAACCACTCGGTGCTCGCGCACCTGGCGGAACACCGCACGAGCTGGAAGCCGTAGCCAGGCCCGCGGTCCCGCCGGGACACCCCCACCGCCGGACGGAGTCCGGCACGCCGCCGGAGGCGGCAAACAGATACAGCCCCGACGGCTGGGAGGCCAACCACTCGGTGCTCGCACACCTGGCGGAACACCGCACGAGCTGGAAACCGTAGCCGCCGGGCCCGTCGCGCTCTTGCGCGGCGTTGGACAATGGACGGTGGCCCGGAAGGTTTCCGTACGCGACAGCTGGCCGCAGGCAGCAGGAGGACACGCATGGCAGAGCCCGAGCGGAGGATGCGGCCCGCCCCGCTGCTCTTCGAGCCGTCGGAGGTGGCCAAGGACCCGGAGCACTTCTTCGACCTGGAGTCGATCGAGGACCCGGGCGAGCTGCTGGCGCGTGCGACGGAGCTGGCGCTCGCGTTCCGGGCCGCGGAGGACCGGGCCGTGGAGTACCAGGCTCTGGCGGCGGCGCAGCTGGCGGATCCGCGGCGGTTCGACCGGCTGTCTCCGGCGGCGATCGCCGAGCGGGCGGAATGGACCGAGGACTACGCGCGCCGGATGATCGAATTCGGCGAAGACCTCCAGCGCGGCCCCAGCCCGGAGGCCACGGCCTGAGCCGACGGCCGGAACAGCCGGAACAGCCGGGGCGGGCGGGGCGGGGCGCGACAGACGGGGCGGGCCGGGACAGGCGGGACGTTTCTGCGGCATATGCGGAACGCAAGATAGCCCACCAAGCGGAGCCCTGTCCGGGTTTTCGGTAACTGCTAGGAGTGGTGGCACTACGGGCGGTAGACCTGGTACATGACGACCCTGACCCGGTGCCCCGCCCTCGACGTCCGGCCCGCCGCCCCCGCGACGGAGGTCACCCCGCCCGGCGCCGCCTGGCTCGCCTCCGCGTCCGCGGACCCCCGCAGCACCCTCACGCTCTGGGAGTCCCGCCCCACCGCGCCCGCCGTGCTGCCCTGCGGGACCGCCTTCGACGTCGTCAACGTCCCGCTCGTCCTCGGGCGCCGCATGCTCGACCTGCTCTGGTCCGAGGGGCCCGGTTCCGGTCCGGCCGCCGTGCACCGCGGCCGGCTCCTGCTCTTCGCCGCCCCCGGCGCGGCCCACCGGCTGCCCGCCCTGCTGGCTTGGATGGGGGACCCCCCGACGAAGTCGGGCGCGGAGGGGACGACTCCGGTCGCGGTCCCGCTCTGCCACGGGCTCGGCGACGCCGTCACCGTGCCGCCGCTGGCGGCCGGGCCCGGCCCGTCCCGCTGGCTGGTGGCCCCCGACGCCCGGACGCCCTGGCTCCCGGGGGCCGAGGCTCTGCTCTGGGCCTACACGCGCGCCGCCCGAGCTGCGGATATCGATTTTTCCTTCCGCCGGTCCTGATGCTAATGTCTTCCTCGTCAGCAAGCGCCGCTAGCTCAGTTGGTTAGAGCAGCTGACTCTTAATCAGCGGGTCCGGGGTTCGAGTCCCTGGCGGCGCACAGACGGAGGAGGCCCCCCGCAGCGAAAGCTGCGGGGGGCTTCTTCGTTCCACGGGCCGCCTGACGGCTAGGTCGTGATCTTGACCGTGTACGCGCCGGACGGCGTCCGGTCGGCCACCTCGACCCTGATCCGCTCACCCGGCACCGTGAACGCCTCCCCCACCTCCAGCGGCGCGTCCGCCAGCGGCGGGTACACCGAGTGCTCCCAGCAGGCCTCCGAGTCCGGATGGGCGTCCAGCACCTCGATCGGTCCGCCGCCCGAGGCCGCCTCGTTGCGGACCCGGTAGACCAGGACGCCCTCCGTACAGGTGTCCCCGTCGTTGCCGGCCGATCCCCGCGCCTCGACGACGATGGCGCTACCGGGGCCCGTACGGACCACCGCGAGCCGGGTCCCGCCCGTGCCGCCCGGCAGCGGGGCCTCGGCGAGCGGCTGGAGGGTGTGCAGCGAGGAACCCGACTGCACGCAGTCCACCTGCGACGCGTCCAGCCATCCCAGCTTCCACTTGTTCCAGGCGAACAGGTCCGGGGACATCCCGAACTGACTGCCCATGACGTCCCAGTCCCCGACGTACGTGTCCCAGTCGCCCTTGCCGTCCGTGGGCCGGTGGTAGAGGTCGGGCAGGTCGAAGACGTGCCCGGTCTCGTGGGCCAGCACATTGCGGTCCGGCGGGTGCTGCTCGAAGACGGTGACGATCCGCCGCAGCTCCGCGCCGTCGGCACGGATGGGCCGGTCGAAGTTGACGACCTTCGTGGCGTCGGAGTCCACCCCGGGGGCGTCCGGGTCGGCGACGAAGTACACGACGTCGTACCGGGCGAAGTCCACCTCCCGGTCGGCGCTCGCGACCGCGTCCCGGAGGTAGGCCGCGCGGTCCTCGGGGGCCCAGTCGCGCTGTATCCCGTACGCGGTGGACGGCTTGGGCATCCGGACCCACCGCTTCTGCGGGTGCGGGACCAGGTGGAAGCGCCCGTACGAGGCCCGCTCCAAGAAGTCGCTGGTCGCGGGGAAGTAGTCGGCGGTCAGCTGCTGGGGCGTGAGCGCGGTCGGGTGGTCGGGGAAGTCGAGGAACACCATGACGGCGTCGAGGGTGCGCTCGGGCTTGGGGTAGGCGGCGTTCCAGGTGTCCACGCCCAGGGAGTGGTGGGCGGCCGTACGGGTCAGCGCGCAGGGGCCGGCCCCGGAATCGGCCACCGCGGGTCCCGCGACGAGTGACATGGCAGCGAGCGCCGCCAGGGAGGTGAGCCCGGCCGCCGCACTCCGCAGGCGGGAGCAGTCCACTCCCCCGGGTGTCTGCTGTCGCGGCACATCGACCTCCGGTGATGGATTTCGTCCCTTTCCATCCACCTTGAGGCGATTGTCTTACTAATGCCCTGTTCCGCTGCCCCACACGAGTGAGCGATACGTCAAGTCGGTGACCCCCGCGGTTCACGAGACGCCTACAGAACGTCACGACCGATCACGCGAGATCAGCCAGAGCCTCCGCATGCTCACAGCCGCGCAGAAACGATCGCCCCGGATCGGGGCCGCGAAGCGTCATCACACCGGAAGTGCCGCGCCCCACACGGCGACGCCGCTGGATAGGGCCGTCCGGTGCCTCTATGATCGGCACACTTTCCTGCACGGACACTCACGAGCACTGCGGGAGCCAACGGTGAGCGGAACCTCAGAGGGAACCGGTTCGGCGGCCGACCGCATCCGATCGGCCATTACGGAGCGTCACCCCGCAGTGCCGGCAACGGCAACTCCGTCACGGGCGGAGTCCGAACTGCGCGACTACCGGGCCGCCTTCAACGCGGCCCATCTCGCGATGGCCGTCGTCGACCGGGGCGGCTACGTCGTCGCCGCCAACCAGGCCCTCGCCGAACTGCTCGGCACCGAGCCGCACGCGCTCGTCGAGCAGTACGCCGCCGATCTGGTGGACCTGGCCGCGGAGGCCCGTACCTGGCAGGCCTACCAGGAGGTGCTGCGCGGCCGGCAGGCCCGGCTGCGCTGCACCCGCCGGCTCAAACACCCCGACGGGCACTCGCTGTGGACCGAGGTCACGCTGGGGCCCGTGCCGGGGACGGGCGACGTCCTGATGTCCGTCGCCGACATCAGCGACCGGCGCGACCTCCAGGCCCGGCTGCGCCACCTCCAGATGCACGACCCGGTGACCCGGCTGCCCAACCGGGCCCTGTTCTTCGAGCGTCTCTCCGCCGCCCTGGAGCACTCCTCGTACGAACAGGGCGGCACCGGCCGGATCGGGCTGTGCTACCTGGACCTCGACGGCTTCAAGGCCGTCAACGACACCCTGGGCCACCGGGTGGGCGACCGGCTGCTGACGGCCGTCGCGGCCCGGCTGACCCAGTGCGCCGACCAGTCCGGGTACGGGCGTACGGGCGGGCACCTGGTGGCGCGGCTCGGCGGCGACGAATTCGCCCTGCTGGTCGAGGACTCCACGGGCACCGAACAGCTCGCGGAACTGGCCCGGAGCGTACTGGCCGCCGTCCAGGAGCCGTTCGAGCTGGCCGGGCAGCGGCTGTCGGTCTCCGCGTCGATCGGCGTGGTGGAGCGGGCCACCGAGGACACCTCGGCGACCGCGCTGATGCAGGCAGCGGACACCACCCTGTACTGGGCGAAGGCGGACGGAAAGGCCCGCTGGACCCTCTTCGACCCCGAGCGCAACGCGCACCGCATGACGCGGCAGGCGCTCAGTTCGACGCTGCGTCCGGCGGTGGAGCGGGGGGAGTTCGCGCTGGAGTACCAGCCGCTGGTGGACCTGGAGAGCGGGACGGTGCGCGGGGTGGAGGCGCTGGTCCGCTGGAACCACCCCCAGTTCGGCACACTGACGCCGAATCGGTTCATCGGAATTGCGGAAGAGGACGGGTCCATCGTCCAGTTGGGCCGCTGGGTGCTCCAGACCGCCTGCCGCCAGGCCCGGCGCTGGCAGATCGAGCAGCCCAGCGACTCCCCGGTCTTCGTGTCCGTGAACGTCGCGGTACGGCAGGTGTGGGACTCCGACCTGGTCGGCGACGTGGCGGAGATCCTGGCCGACGCCGGGCTCGCGCCGCAGCTGCTCCAGCTGGAGCTGACGGAATCGGCGGTGATGGGCTCGGCGGGCCGGCCGCTCCAGGCGCTCCAGGCGCTGAGCGACATGGGGGTGCGGATCGCCATCGACGACTTCGGCACCGGGTACTCGAACCTGGCCTACCTGAGCCGGCTGCCGGTCTCGGTGCTGAAGCTGGACGGCTCCTTCGTACACGGCTTCCGCTACGAGGAGGGCACGCACCCGAACCCGGCCGACGAGACCATCGTCGAGGCCATGGTCCAGCTCGCCCACCGGCTGGGCCTGACGGTGACGGCGGAGTGCGTGGAGACCGCCGGCCAGGCCGCCCGGCTGCGCCGCGTCGGCTGCGACACGGGCCAGGGCTGGCTCTACTCCCGCGCGGTGGCGCCGGAGGTGATCGCCGGAATGATCGGCCGCCAGGCCGCGGCGGCCGCCGCTTCCGCTTCCGCCGCACAGCCCGACGGGCCTGCCTGACCGACTGCGGCAGCCCCCGCCGAGGGGGCTGCCGCTTCGGCGTACGGTCAGAGGCTCCGGACGAACACGCCGAACGCCTCCGGGGCCACGGTGAAGGCGGGGCCTTCGGGGTTCTTGGAGTCCCGGATGCCCACCAGGCAGGGCTGGGGGGCGACTTCGACGCACTCGCCGCCGGTGTTACCGCTGTACGAGGCCTTACGCCAGGCGGCGGCGCCGAGCGGGGCGCACTCGACGCAGTTGCCGCCGGTGTCGCCGCTGAACGAGGCCTTACGCCAAATCGCGCCCGTCAGGTACTGGTTGGTGCCCATAACGCTCCTCCATTACGCGGGCGATCAGCGCCGCTGAGTCCTCCACGGAGAGCGCGGCGGCCCTGAGGCGATCGTAACGGAGATGCCCCTCCCGGAGAGCCTGAGGATTGGCCGTCATGTGCCCCTGGACGAAGTCCTCGGTATAGACAAGGTCGGGGTCGTCGTCGAACCGAAGGATCGTGAACGAGCCCATCAGGCCGGGATGGGCGCCCGCCTCGAAGGGCAGGATCTGCACCTGCACCCAATCCCGCTCCTGCATGCCCAACAGGTGGGCAAGTTGGTTTCGCATGACCTGCCTGCCACCGATCTCCTGGTGCAGCACGGCCTCGCTCAGCACCACCCAGCTCAATGGCGGGTTCTCGCGGTCCAGTATGATCTGCCGCTCCATTCGGGCTGCCACCTTCGCGTCCAGCCCCTTCTTGCCCCTCACACCAAGCACTGCCCGGGCATACGCCTCCGTCTGCAGAAGGCCGTACACCAACTGCGCCTCATACGCGGAGATGTATGCCGCCCGCGCCTCCATCTCCGCGTACGCCTGGAACCACGTCGGCAACACGCTGCGCAGGACCAGCCCCACCAGCCGGGAGAAGTACCCGTCCGTGCCCAGCGCCGCGTCCACCCGTTCCGAGAAGTCCCGGGTGGGCACCCGCGCCGTACACTCCACCTGGCCGATCAGCGAGCCCGTGCAGAAGATGATGTCGCCCAACCCCGCCTGTTTCAGCCCTGCGGCCTCTCTCAGCCGACGGAGTTCGTAGCCGTAGTAGTCCAGCGGTGAGGCGCTGGGATCGAGTTGGCGGGCCTGGACCATGGATGGTCACCCCCATGGAGACGTGGGACGGATTCAGTCTGTGGCCGAGCGTAACGAGTTCAACACGCTCCGGTGTCAGAAATTCGGTAACCATGTGACACACCTCCGCCCCGCACCCGGGAGGCGGGTGCGGGGCGGGGTGTCGCTCGGCGCGGGGTGGGGGGATCAGCAGGCGCCGAGGTCCTTCCAGACACCCCATTCACCGGTGGTGCCCGGCGTCTCGTTCTGCGTCCACCACTGGGCCTTGTACTTGCGGCCGTTGTACGAGACCTCGTTGCCGGCCGTGTAGACCGTGCCCGCGACGTACGCCGGGGTCGAACCGCAGCCGGTGGGCGGCGTCGTGGTCGGCGGGGTCGTCGTGGGCGGCGTGGTCGTCGGCGGCGGTGTGGTCGGAGGCTGGGTGGCTCCGCCGAGGGCATCCGAGATCTGGTTCAGCAGCGTGGCGTTGGTGTCCAGGCCGAGCAGGGAGTACATCATCGCGCCGGCCAGGCCGCGCTGCTTGCCGTAGTCCACCCGGGCCTGGATGGACTTCTGGTTGAGGCCGGTGAAGAACTCGCCGTCCTTGTAGAAGTACGAGGCCTTGGCCGTGTCGTCCCAGAAGGTGGTCGCCGGGTTGTCGACGATCCCGCCGAGCTCCTTGTAGTTGGCGATGCCGGCCTGCTGGCTGGTGGGCCGGGCGGCGGAGGGGCCGGTCGCCGTCTGGGCGAGGCCGTTGCTGGTCCCGGCGGGAACGCCCTTCCAGCCGCGGTAGTAGAACTCGTAGCCCAGCGTCAGCTTGTTGGCGGGGAAGCCGCCCGCGATGCCGTAGGCCGGGTTGCCGTCGATCCAGGAGTCGATGGCGTTGTCGATGCTGTACTTCTCGGTGCCCGGAGCGATCGGGTCGGTCGGGTCGGCCGCCGAGGGCTGGAGCGGGGACTGGTGGTACGTCGGCCCGTCGCCGTCCCAGGCGCCGTGCATGTCGTACGTCATGATGTTCGCGTAGTCGAGGTACGAACCGATCTTGTCCGTCTCGATGTACTTGATCTTGTCCTGGCCCGCCGGGAGGGCCGCGGTCAGCAGGTACTTCTTGCCGCCGTTGGCCGCGCCGTGCGCGTCGAGCTGCTCGCGGAACTCCTTGAGCAGGAGCGTGAAGTTCTGCTTGTCCTCCGGGGCGTAGTGGTTGCCCAGGTGGCCGCCGGAGGAGCCGGGGTACTCCCAGTCGATGTCGATGCCGTCGAAGATGCCGGCCGCCGTGCCGGGGCCTCCGTAGCCGCCCTCGACCGGCAGGTTGCCCTTGATGTACTGGTCGATGCAGGAGGACACGAGCTTCTTGCGGGAGGCGTCGGTCTTCGCCGCGTCGCTGAAGTACTTGGAGTACGTCCAGCCGCCGATCGAGATGTTGATCTTCAGGTGCGGATACTTCGCCTTCAGTTCCTTGAACTGGTTGAAGACGCCCACGATCGGCTGGTCCCACTTGTCGGCGACGCCGTCGACGCTGTCCGCCGCACCGAAGGACTTCTGGTAGTCGGCGTACGAGTCGCCCGCGCCGTCACCGGCGTTGGGGTTGGCGTCGTCGCCCGCCGCCTTGTTCGCCTCGAAGCAGGTGAGGTTGGTGGGGTGGATGTTGCCGAACGAGTAGTTGATGACGTCCAGCTTGCCCGCTATGCCACGGGTGTCGAGGTGCTTGGGATAGAAGGCGTTCCCGTACACGCTCCACTGGTCGTAGTAGGCGATCCGGACGCCGCCGCTGCTCACGGTGGTGGCGGTGTCGGCGGCCTGGGCGGTGCCGAGTCCCGCGAAGGCGGCCAGCGCTCCGGCTGCCAGCGCGGCCGTGGCGGCGGCCGCGATGAGGGGTTTACGGATGTGCATGAACTGTCTCCGTGGGGATGGGAGGGGAAGCGAGAGATCAGGTGGGAGAAGTGATAGCGATCGCCTCGCGCCCGCGTCAATGGTTTGGACCAAAGAAGGACTAGACCACTCCCGGCCCATATCCCCTCGTCAGAGACCTGAGCGCACATCAGAAACCGCTCGCCACCCCGGGTGACGAGCGGCTTAAGGGTGCCTTCAGGCACCCTGTGCGCAAGGTTTCGGCAATAGACCAGCCACACCCCGTTCGCGATCAGCCGGTCGGGGCGGGACCCGCCTCCGGCATCCCGTACGCATCTGCGACGAGCTCGTACGAGCGCAGGCGGGCGGCGCCGCTGTGCGCGCTGGTGGTCAGCATCAGTTCGTCGGCGCCCGTCCGCTTCGCCAGGTCGTCGAGCCCGTCACGGACCTCGTCCGGGGCACCATGGGGGATGTTCGCGATCCAGCCGTCCATGAACTCCCGCTCCGCCGAGGAGAAGTGGTACGCCGCCGCCTCCTCGGGTGTCGGGACCAGCCGCGGCCGGCCGGTGCGCACCAGCAGCGAGGCCAGCGCGCCCGCGCGGACCTGGGCGCGGGCCTCCTCGGCGGTGTCGGCGGCGAGCGCCGCGACCCCGACGGCGGCGTACGGGGCGTCCAGGACGGCCGAGGGGCGGAAGGACTGCCGGTAGAGGTCGAGCGCGGGCAGGGTGCCGGCCGGGGAGAAGTGGTGGGCGTACGCGAAGGGCAGCCCGAGTTCGCCGGCGAGGCGGGCGCTGTACCCGGAGGATCCGAGCAGCCACAGCGGCGGCCGCCCGGTGAGGCCCTGCACGGGCCCGGGTATGGCGTGCACCCGGGCGTACGGGTGTCCGTCGGGGAAGTCGTCGTCGAGGAAGCGGGCGAGCTCCGCGAGTTGGCGCGGGAACTCCTCCGCGGCCTCGTCGAGGCGCCCGGGCCCGCGCAGCGCGGCCGCCGTACGCCCGTCGGTGCCGGGGGCGCGGCCGAGGCCGAGGTCGATCCGGCCCGGGGCCAGGGCCTCCAGGGTGCCGAACTGCTCCGCGATGGCGAGCGGGGCGTGGTTGGGCAGCATGACGCCGCCCGACCCGAGCCGGATGCGGGAGGTGTGGGCGGCGAGGTGCGCCAGGATCACGGCCGGGGAGGAGCTCGCGACCCCGGGCAGGGAGTGGTGTTCGGCGACCCAGTGGCGCGCGTACCCGCGGGACTCGGCGAGCCGGGCGATCTCGACGCTGGTGCGCAGGGAGGCGTAGGCGGTGCTTCCGACGCCGACGGTGACGAGGTCGAGCACCGACAGCGGCACCGGCGCCCGGCCCGGCGCGGTCCCCCGGACGGGGTCCGCGGCCCCCGCCGCCTCCGGGTTCCCCGTGTCCCGACCCGCGTCCCTCGTGTCACTCATCATCGCTCCTGTCCCGTTCGATGTCCGTACGAAGACCTCGAACCGTGGGGCGGCGCCGGGCATTCCCGGCGGATTCCCGGAAACCGGGACTCCGGACATGACCCTGGCATATGCCAAGTGAATAGGGCCTGGCCGAGGGACTTGATTGAGCCATCAATCTCATCAACAGGCGCTCCACGTGGGCCTCTTGATGGCTATCGTGGTAACGCAAGCGGTAACAACCTGGTAGGGGGAAACCGTGGCGCTGAAGCCCGAGCCGACCGCGCCGTTCCACTCGGTGCAGTACGCCCTGCGCGTACTCGAAACGATCGCACGGCACACCGGAGGTGTGACCGACGCGCAGATCGCGCGTGAGACCGGCCTGCCCGCAGTCCATCTCACCCCGATGCTGCTCATGCTGCGCCGGGAGGGGTACGTGCTCCAGGTGTCCGACGGCGCGTACTCGATAGGTGACTCCCTGGTCCTGCTGGGCTCGGGCATCGACCGCCAGCAGGCCTTGCAGGACAAGCTGCAGGAGACCCTGGACCGGCTGCGGGACTCCGTCGGCGCGGCGGTCTACATCAGCCGGTACGTGGACGGCGAGGTGAAGATCACGCAGTTCGCGGACAGCCCGCGCACCCCGAAGGTGCACGAGTGGGTCGACTTCCGCTCGGCGGCGCACGCCAGCGCGGTGGGCAAGTGTCTGCTGACCCAGCTCGACCAGAACGGGCGGCGCGACCACCTGTCCCGGCACAGGATCGCGCGGCTCACGTCGAAGACGATCGTGAACGAGCGGATCCTGTTCTCCAAGCTGGACGCCCAGCCGGCCACGGTTCCGGTGCTGGACCTCCAGGAGTACGCGGTGGGCACGGTCTGCGCGGCGGTGCCGATCACGGCCGGGGCCTCGGTGGGCTGCCTGGCCCTGTCGTTGCCGGTCGAGCACGCGCACCGGCTGCGGGCCGCGGCGGACGCGCTGAACCGGAAGGCGGCGCCGCTGCTGCTGTCGCTCACGCTGTGAGGGCGAAGGGAGGGGCGGGGGCCCGGTCGGGGGCCCGGAAAACACTTCGGGCGGTTCCCAGTGAACCGGAAACCGCCCGAAGGACAGGTGCGCCGCCAGGGACTCGAACCCCGGACCCGCTGATTAAGAGTCAGCTGCTCTAACCAACTGAGCTAGCGGCGCCTGCTGACAGAGAAAATACTACCTGGTCCCGAGGGGTGCTCAAAACCCATACCCCGAGGCCGGGCGGGGTGCGGGTCACCAGGTGGTGGCGATCACCTTCGAGCCGTCCTCGGTCCGCACGCCGACCGTGCCCTTGTCCCCGTAGATCGCGTGCCGCCACGCGCCGAACACCTCCGCGACCCGGCGGGCATCGTCCCCCAGGCCCTTGCCCACGCTGTCGGTGGAGATGGTCACCCAGGCCTCGGCGCTCTTCGCGGTCGTGCGGACCCGGACCTCCTTGACGCCGTCGCGGGCGATCGGGTCATCCGAGGCGTCCGGGCGCGCGGCGTAGTACGCGGTGAAGTCCCGGGTCATGTCGTACCAGCCGGCGACCACGGCGCAGGGGGCGGCGCCGTCGGTCGGGATGTCGGGCCCGCCGGTGAGCTCCTCGGTCGGGATCACGGGGGTACCGGTTTCCTCCTCGGTCGGGATCACGGGCGTACCCGTGTCCTCCTCGGTCGGAAGGTTGGGCGTACCGGTCTCCGCCTCCGTCGGGAGGTTCGGCGTACCCGTGTCCTCCTCCGTCGGGAGGTTCGGCGTACCGGTCTCCTCCTCCGTCGGGAGGTTCGGCGTACAGGTCGGCGAGGCCGGGATGCCGGAGGGCGGCGCGGCGCTCTGGCCGGCCACGCGCGTGCCGCACGCCGCCAGCACCACACAGAAGAGCCCCGTCACCACCACGCGCCCGGCTGCGGAAACAGCGGAAACAGCTGTCATGGTCATCCCCCCTTTCCGAGGAAGAGGGGCGTCGGGCCCCCGGCGTTCCCGCTACCGGTCCAGGAGATCGGTGCGGCCCCGCGCCTCATAGGCCGCGAGGAGGGCCGCCAGCGCCTCGGGGTTCAGGGGGCGGTAGCCCGGGTGGCCCGGCGGGGAGCACCAGACCGGGTCCGGGGCGGCGCGGAAGCCGGCCCGCCGGAGGGCGACCCGGTGGACCTTGTTCGTGGCGGTGACCGGCATGTCCGCGACGATCCGGACGTAGCGCGGGGACATCTTCGTGCCCAGGTCCGGCTGGGCGGCGAGGAACTCCGCGAAGGCCTCCGGGTCGAAGACGGCGCCCTCCCGGAGGGCGAGGGCGGCCATCACCTGGTCGCCCGCCACCTCGTCGGGGACGGCGTACACGGCGACCGCCGCCGCCTCGGACCACCGGGCCAGGATGTTCTCGATCACCGCTGCCGCCAGGTTCTCGCTGTCGACCCGCAGGCGGTCGTCCGTACGGCCGGCGAAGTAGAGGAACCCGGCGGGGTCGCGGAAGAAGAGGTCACCCGTCCAGTACCAGCCGTCGCGGGTGCGGGCGGCCTCCGCGTCGGGGTTGCGCCAGTAGCCCTCGAACAGGCTGCGGCCCCGGTTGACCAGTTCCCCGATGGCCTCGTCCCCGTTCAGCAGGCGGCCCCGCGCGTCGAGGAGGGCCGGCGGGCACTCCGCGCCCGTGTCCGGGTCGATCACGGCCAGGTCGTCCCCCGCGGCCGCCCGGCCCAGGGCGCCCGGCGGGGTGTCCGGGGCGTGCTGGACGGAGGCGCCGCCCTCGGTGGCTCCGTAGCCCTCCACCAGCCGGACCCCGAACCGCTCGGCGAACCGGGCCGCGTCCACCGGCCCGGCCTCGGTGCCGAAGCCGAGCCGCAGGGTGTGCTCGCGGTCGTCGCGGCGGGGTTCGGTGGCCAGGAGGTACTGGACCGCCCGGCCGACGTACGTGAAGTACGTCGCCCCGTACGCCCGTACGTCGTCCAGGAACGCGGTGGCCGAAAAGCGTCGGCGCAGCGCCACCGAGGCCCCGCCGGCGAGGGCCGGGAGCCAGTCGGCGATGACGGCGTTGCCGTGGAAGAGCGGCATGCAGACGTAGTGCACGTCGTCCGGGGAGACCGAGAACCGGCGGGCCAGGGCGTCGCCCGCGGCGGCGAGCCGGCCCTGGGTGCGGATGGCGGCCTTGGGGGCGCCAGTCGAGCCGGAGGTGAAGTAGAGGAGCAGCCGGGAGGCCGGGCCCGGGCCCGGGGCGGCGATCGTCGCCTCGCCGGGCTTGGCGGCGGCGTACGGGGCGAGGAGGGCCTCGTACTCCTCGGTGTCGGTCACGAGGATCCGTACGCCGGGCAGGTCGAGGCCGCGCAGCAGCGGCAGGTGGGCGCGCTCGGTGACCAGGATCCGGCAGTCGGTGTGCAGGATGTCGCGGGCCAGTTCGGGGCCGCGCCGGGTCGGGTTGATCCCGGCGACGGCGGCCCCGGCGAGGGCCGCCGCGCCGAGCCAGAACGGGAACTCGGGGGTGTTGTCGAGCAGTACCCCCACGTGCGGTTCGGCCTCCGGCGGCAGGAGATCGACGAGCAGCGCGGCGCGCGCGGCGGCCTCCTGGGCGGTCCGGTGGCGGCTGAGGACGGTGTGCTCGTTCTTCAGGCCGGGCCGGTGGTCGCCCCATTGGCGCGCGATGAGCTCCGCGACGGTTTCGGGTGTCGTCCGCATGCCGCCGGAGGGTAGCTGACGTACCGTCAGAATTGAACGTCGGAGCAGGCGTAGAAGGCCATGGGGGTGTCGTTGACGGTCCAGACGGCGAGGATCATGTGCCGGCCGGTCTTGCCGCTGGGCATGGCGCCCTGGTGGACGGTGGTCATGGCGGGACGGGCGCCGTTGTAGGCGACCGTGAGGAAGGGCTGCGGGTCGAGGGCGGCGCGGGTGAGGGGCTTGGTGGGGTCCCAGCCGTTCCGCGTGACGTAGTACTTGAAGTCGGTGGTGGAGTGGTTGGCGGTGAACTGCCAGCGGAAGCCGTAGCTCTGCCCGCTGGTCACCCGGGTGGTGGGCCAGGCGCCGCCGCGCGGGTCGTCGAGCTGGGCGAACTCGCTGTGGCCGCCGGAACAGATCGCGCCGTCGGCGGGGCCGGCGGCCGGGAAGCCCTTGAAGCCCTCGACGCTCTGGGGCTCCCACTGGATGGGGCCGCAGTCGGCGACGGTCTTGTTGGCGCAGAGCTTCTGGCGGCTGATGGGGGTGTCGGTGTAGCCGTGGCTGCTGGCGTTGGGGGCGCCGAGCAGGCTGACGCCGGCGACGATGCTGACGCCGAGCGCGGCGATGCCGGCTCGGCGGGGGATTGTGGGCATGCGGACGGTACGCATGGGGCTCCTTGGACGTGGGGGGAGTGCGGTGGGGGCGCGTGCGCACGCATGGCGGTGCATCCCAGGTTCCAGGTCTAGACCAAGTCCCAGAGTATTGACGGGAGTTGGCCGTGTCTAGACCAATGCGGGAACGGGTGGTCCGGTCGATACCGGCCACCCGTTCCGTGGTTCTCTTCGGCTATTCGGCTATTCGGCGCGTCCCGTGTAGAAGGCGACGGTGAGGTCCTTCACCAGGGCCTTGCGTTCGTAGTCGTCCAGTTCCACGAGCCCGCGCGAGGTCAGCCGGTGGACGGTGTCGTCGACCGCGTCCACGACCGAGGTCAGGACGGCGTCCCGGTGCTTGGCGTCGATGGCCGCCACCCGGCGCCGTCGCATGGCTTGCGCGACCTCGGGCGCGTACTCGATCCGGGTCGGCTGGGCGGAGAACACCTCGACCCCCACCGCCTCGGTCTCGGCCGCCAGCATCCGGGTCAGCGCGTCGCCGACGGCCTCGGCGTCGCGCAGGGTCGGGGCGTCCTCGTGGAAGGCGTCGGCCGGGAGCTGGGACAGGACCCGGGCCATGGCCGACTCCACCTGCTCAGCGAGGTATTCCGTGTGGTCCGCGACGGCGAGGGTGGCCCGGGCGGTGTCCTTGACCTGCCAGACGACCTGGACGACGACCTGGAGGGCGAGGCCGCCCGAGTCCACGGCGGGCATGGGCTCGCTGCGCCAGTGCCGCAGCCGTACGTCCACCCGGCGGCGCAGCAGGAGGGGGCTGACCCAGGTGAGTCCGGTACGCCGGACCGTGCCCCGGTAGCGGCCGAAGAGGGTGAGCACCCAGGCGTGGCCTGCCTTGGCGCGGCCGAGGCCGCCGAGGGCGACGAGCGCGACGATGCCGAGGAAGGCGAGCGGGGGCCAGTGCGTGGCACGCAGCCCGTGGTAGGCGCGGGGGGTCGCGCCGAAGGCGGCCATGATGACGGCGGGGACGGCGCCGGCCCGCCAGAGCACGGCCGCGCAGCCGGTGAGGGCGAGGGCGCCGACGAGTACGGCGGCCCAGCCGGGCAGCACCGGGCCGCGGTGCTCGCGGAGCCGGTCGTCGCCCCGGGGGACGCGGCGGCCGGCGGGGGTCCGCGGGGTCGCGGTGGCGGCGGCGGGCGGGCGCGGCGGGGTGGCGCGCGCGCCCGCCGGGGGCTCCGGGGGGTGCGCCGCCCGCCGGAACGGAAGGTGCACGGGCACCTCCGTGACGGCGGCTCCGCGGCCCGGCCCGGGCCGGGGAACGTCCTGGGCGTCGTCCTCCTCCCGCTCCCGGATACCGCGGACCACGGCCTGCGCGACGAGATCGACGACGCGGCGCCGGACGCCTGCGGCGGGCGGCTCGGAATCGGCGGGACGCGGGACGCCTGCGGCGGGCGGTTCCGAATCGGCCGGACGCGGGACGCCTGCGGCGGGCGCGTCGGGGTGGGCGGGATGCGGGACGCCTGCCGCCGGCGGCTCGGAACCAGCGGGACGCGGGACGCCTGCGGCGGGCGGCTCGGGGTGGGCGGGATGCGGGACGCCAGCGGCCGGCACGTCGGAATCAGCGGGACGCGGAAAGCCTGCGGCCGGCACGTCGGGGTGGGCGGGATGCGGGACGCCTGCGGCGGGCGGCTCGGGGAGGGCGGGATGCGGGACAGCTGCCGCCAGCGGCTCGGGATCGACGGAACGCGGGATGCCTTCGGCCGGCACGTCGGAATCAGCGGGACGCGGGACACCTGCGGTCGGCGTGTCGGGGTCAGCGAGGCGCGGGATGCCTGCGGCAGGCGGCTCGGGGTGGGCGGGGTGCGGGACACCTGCCGCCAGCGGCTCGGAATCCGCAGGATGCGGGACGGCTGCGGCGGGCGGGCGGTTGGGGGCGTGCGCCGACTCGGGATTCGGTTCCGACTGAACCCGGGCCGCCGGTACGTCGCTTCGGGCCGGGCGGGTTTCGGGCTCCTCGGCGTCGTGGCCCGCTGGGCCCTCGCGCCAGTCCGGGGTGGCGTGCCACCCGAACGGCACGACCGCGCCCACGCCGGCCAGGGCGTCGGCCTCCTGCCCGGGTCGCGTGTGCGGCACCGCCGCAGCGTCCCGTCTTCCGGCCGACCCCGGAGGCTCCGACTGCGCCGCAACCTCCGTCCACCGCCCGGGGCGGTGCTCGGGCCCGGCCGCCGGAACGGGGGCCGGGCCCGCCTCGGACAGGGGCTCCGGCGCAGCCGAGGAGGCCGCCTCGGACGTGGTGTCCGTCCACCGCCCGGGGCGGGACTCCGGCCCAGCCGACGGAACCGGGGCCGGGCCCTCCGGCACCGCGGCCTCGGCCGCGACCGGCACAGCAACGGACTCCGCCCGCTGTACGGGACCACGCTCGGACGCAGCCACCGCCACCGGAGGCTGCACCCCGACCGCCGTCCACCGCCCCGAGCGGGGCTCCGGCGAAGCCGAGGAGGCCGCCTCGGACGTGGCATCCGTCCACCGCCCGGGGCGGGACTCCGGCCCAGCCGACCGAGCCGAGGCCGGGCCCTCCGGCACCGCGGCCTCGGCCGCGACCGGCACAGCGACGGACTCCGCCCGCCGCACGGGATCACGCTCGGGCGCGGCCGGGGGCTGCACCGCTGCCTCCGGCGCAACCGCCGGAACGAGGGCGGGGGCCGCCTCGGACGCGGCCTCCGTCACCCACCCGAGGCGGCGTTCCGCCGCCAGGGGCTGCGGCGCGGCATCCGTCCACCGCCCCGGGCGGGGGTTCGGCGGGGACACCGGGGCCGGGGACACCTCGGACGCTGTCTCCGCCCACCGCCCGAGGCGGGGCTCGCGCGCGGACACCGGGGCCGGGGGTTCGGGCGCGGCAGCCACCGGCCGGGGCGAAGCCGGGGCCTCCGTCAACCGCGGAAGGCGGGATTCCGGCGCGGCAGCCGCCGCCGGGAACTGCGCCGCAGCGTCCGTCCACCGCCCCGGGCGGGGGTCCGGCGCGGACAAGGGGGCCGGGGGCTCCGGCGCGGCAGCCGCCGCCCGGGGCTGCGGCGCGACCTCCGTCCACCGGCCCGGGCGGTGGGCCGGCGGGGAGGCCGGGGCCGCCTCGGTCGCGGGCTCCGTCCGCTGCGCGGGGTGAGGCTCGCGCGCGGCCCCCGAAAGCGGGGCCGCCTCGGCCAGGGGTTCCGGCGCGGCAGACGCCGCCGGGTGCTGCGGCGCGACCGCCGTCCACCGGCCCGGGCGGGGTCCTGACGCGGCGGCCACCGCTGGGGGCTGCGCTGCGGCGTTCGGCCAGTGGCCGGGGCGGGGCTCCGGGGTCGGGCGGGCCTCGGGCGCGGTGACCGGTCGCCGTGGTGCGGCCGGCGGAATCGGGGCCGGGGGTGCCTCGGGCGCGGCGGCCGGCCACCGCAGCGCGGCCGGGGGAACCGGGGCCGGGGGCGCCTCGGGCCGCCGGTCCCGGGCGGGGGCCGGGGGTGCCTCCGGTCGCTGCCCGGCGGCGGGGGTCGGGGGTGCCTCCCGGCGGTGGCCGGCGGCGGGGGGCGGGGGTGTCTGCCGGCGGGGGCCTGGGGTCGGTGGGGGGGAGGGGAGGTGGGGGGTGGTTGGGGGGATGGTGAAGGTGCCCGTCGTGGAAGTGGTGCGGGTGGGGTACATGGTTGCCTCCCTCATGCGAACAGTCGGCGCCAGGTTTCCGGGCCCGGGTAGCCGTCGGCCTGGGCGCCGCGCCAGCCCTGGGCGCGCTGGAACGCCTCGACGGCGCGACGGTCGGCCTCCGTCCAGCGGGGCCCCGTCCCGGACGTGTAGTACTTGCCGAAGCCCTTCTTCACGAGCCGGCGGCCAAGGGCCGCGACGGCGGCGTGGGTCGAGCCCGGGCGGAACACCTTCGCCCCCGGGTACGCGCGTACGCCGCCCGGACCCTGCGCGCCCTCGACCGTCGGCCGGATGTCGTTGCCCGTGTTCTCCACCAGCAGCCGCCACGTTTGCGCGCCCGGGATCCCGTCCGCGTCCGCGCCCGTCCAGCCCTGCGCCTGCTGGAACGCCTGGGTGGCCAGCCGGTCGGCGTCGCTCCACTTCGAGCTCGCGCCCTTGGGGTAGAAGCGGAGCCCGCCCCGGTCGATCAGCATCTTGCCCAGCTGCTTGACGTACTCGTTGTCCGCGCCCGGGCCGAACTGGGCGGCGCCCGGGAACTCCGTCGGGGTGCCCGGCTTCACGGCCCCGGGCGGATCCTCCGGAACGATGCCGCCCGTCACCCCGGTGAACCGGTACGGGACGTACTTCGTCGCGTTGGTCCAGTACCCGTACGGCGTGGCCAGCTTCCGGGTGGCCGGCCGGGTCTGCTCGTAGCCGATGTAGCTCGTCTGCGTCTCGTCGACCCAGCCGCCGAAGATGAGGACGTGCGAGCCGTTGGTGGGGTCCTTGGGGTTGTGGAAGAGCAGCATGTCCCCCGGCAGCAGCTCAGCCTTGGTGATCTGGGTGGCGAACTTGTCGAGGCTGCCGGTCCACTCGTTCGTACCAAGGTTCCAGACCATCGAGACGTAGCCCGAGCAGTCCTGCCGGTATCCGTCGGTCCAGTAGTCGGACATGCTGTACGGGACCTCCGCGTCCAGCCACAGCTGCGCCCGGTTGATGATCGTCGTCCGGTCGATCCGCTTCACGGCGGCCGGCGCCCCGTGCGCGCCCGAGGGTCGTGCCTTCGGACCGTGCAGCGGGGCCCGGCCGCCCTGCGGGGTGCCGGGGACGTCGTCCCGTTTCACCGGTCCGGCGCCGGGGCCGGCGCCGGGGCCGGAGCCGGTCCCGGGACCCGGGCTCGGGACCGGGTTGGCCATCGCGAGTGCGGCGCTGCCGCCCCCGCCGAGGACCACGCCGGCCGCGGTCGCCAGCACCAGCACCCGGCGGGCACCGCGCGCGGCGGGGTGGCCGCCGTCCCGGAGCGGTATGGCCCGCGCGTGGGCGAGGGCGCGACGGCGCTGCGTACACCCCAGGCACACGCAGTCGCCGGCGGGCTCGTACTCCTGGAAGACCGGCATCTGCATGGACATCGACTTCGACATCGACGTCGGCGCGCGCGGCGGCGTCTGCGTCGGCGGCGGCATCTGCACATGCGTCGGAGGCAGCATCGTCATGCGGTTCCGTCCACTCCCCTGCTCGTCCATTGATCGGCCGGCCCGGATCTGGCGGGGCATCAGATTCGGCTCGGCCAGACATATCGTGCACGATAATCCCCTCAAACATGGGTTAATCGGACAAGGTGGGCGTGGCTGGTCACGAGCACCGCTGGAGGTGGGGTAGAGTTTTCCCTGTCAGCAGGCGCCGCTAGCTCAGTTGGTTAGAGCAGCTGACTCTTAATCAGCGGGTCCGGGGTTCGAGTCCCTGGCGGCGCACAGACGGAAGAAGCCCCTCGTAGCGAAAGCTGCGAGGGGCTTCTTCGTTCCACGGGGCCGCCGGGGCCACGGGGCCGCAGGGCCGCGATGGCGGCCTCACACCGCCGTCCCGGCCCGGACTCCCGATCCCGTCAGGTACGCGGAGACCACCACGTTCGCCGTGTACTCCTTGGCCGCCTTGTCGTACGTGCCCCCGCAGGTCACCAGCCGCAGCTCGGCCCGGCCCCGAACTCGCGGCCCGTACGCCTTGTGGGGGTCGAATGCCGCGCGCTCGTAGACCCGTACCTCCTCGATGGTGAACTCGGCGACCGTCCCGTCGGCCCGCACCACCCGGACCGTGTCGCCCGGCCGGGCCGTGCTCAGGCCGTAGAAGGCGGCCGGCTTGGAGGCGGTGTCCACATGGCCGACCAGCAGCGCGGTCCCGGCCGCGCCGGGCTGGGTGCCGCCACTCCACCAGCCCACCGTGCCGGGGCGGTCGTACGGGGGCGGTTCGATCGCGCCGTCCTTGTCCAGGCCCCGGGAGATCACCGGGGCCTTGATTCCCATGGAGGGCAGGTCGACCCGGGCGGGCGGGGCCGCGCCGAGCGGGGCGTGCGCCGCGGGCAGCGGCACTCCGGCCGGCCCGGCGAGCGAGCCGCCCGGCCGGCCCGGGACCTGGGCCGGGACTCCGGTGATCTCCCGGCCCCACAGCCACAGCGCGAGGACCAGCACCGACCAGGCGGCGAAGGTCAGCAGCTTCGCGCCGCCGCCGGACTTCGGCGCGTCCGAGGCCGTCACGGGCCGGCCCTCACTCGCCGCTGCGGCGCCGGCGCAGGGTCAGCGCCCGGCCCGCGACCGCGAGCGTGGCCGCGGCGGCGAGGGCGGCGCCGATCAGCGTGTGCGGCAGGCCCGGGCCGTCGTCGCCGTGGTGCTTCTTCTCGGGCGCCGCCTCGGCCATCGGGGCGGACGCGGCGAGTTCGGCGGCCATGCCGCCGCCGCCCGCGTGGACCGGCCGGACGGGGCTGTGGTGCGGGTAGGGCTTCGAGGGGTCCTGCCGGTGGTGGGCGGTGATCTGGAGGGAGCCCCGCACCGCGCCGTCCCGGCCGCCGCACTTGATCCGGATGTCGTGCCGGCCCGGCTCGGCGCGCGAGCTGATCAGGGCGTCGCCCGACAGCCCGTGCCCGCTGTCGCGGCCTGCGTCGCCGCCTCCTTCACGGCCTGCGTCACGCCCGGCGTCGCCGCCTGCGTCACGCCCAGCGTCGCCGCCGCCGTCCCGGCCTGCGTCACGCCCGCTGTCGCCGCCTCCGTCGCGGCCGCCGGCAGCGCCTCCGTCACGCCCGCCGTCATGACCGGACAGGTCCACGTCCGCAACGAAGACGGAGGACTTGGCGGACGCCGAATCGCCGTCACAGCCTTGGACGCGCAGTTTGACCCGCGCCCCCGGCTCGGCCGGGTTCGGGTCCGCCGAGACACTGCCGCGGTCGTCGTCGCCCGCGAGGGCGGCGGGGGCGGTCGCGGCGGAGACGGCCGTCAGGACGACGGCCACCCCGGCGGCACGGAGAGCGATCTGAGCACTGCGCATGGTGAACCTCCTCAACAAGGAGGTTCACGCGCGGCCCGCCGCTCCGCATCCGGAGCGGCGCGCGCTTGGCCCGTACGTGTCAGCCGCCGCCCTGATCGGACGAGCAGACGATCAGACGAGGTCGATCAGGTCCGCGATGGAGTCGACGGTCTTGGTCGGGCGGTACGGGAACTTCTCGGTGTCCGCGACCGTGGTCAGGCCGGTCAGCACGAGGAAGGTCTGCATGCCCGCCTCCAGCCCGGCCAGCACGTCGGTGTCCATCCGGTCGCCGATCATCGCGCTGCTCTCGGAGTGCGCGCCGATGGCGTTCAGGCCCGTCCGCATCATCAGCGGGTTGGGCTTGCCGGCGAAGTACGGCTGCTTGCCGGTCGCCTTGGTGATGAGCGCGGCGACGGCGCCGGTGGCCGGGAGCGGGCCCTCGGTGGAGGGGCCGGTCTCGTCGGGGTTGGTGCAGATGAAGCGGGCGCCGGCGTTGATCAGGCGGACCGCCTTCGTCATGGCCTCGAAGCTGTACGTCCGGGTCTCGCCCAGGACCACGTAGTCGGGCTCGTGGTCGGTCAGGACGTAGCCGATGTCGTGCAGGGCGGTGGTCAGGCCGGCCTCGCCGATGACGTACGCGGTGCCGCCCGGGCGCTGGTCGTCGAGGAACTTGGCGGTGGCGAGCGCCGAGGTCCAGATGTTCTCGACGGGGACGTCCAGCCCCATCCGGCTGAGCCGGGCCTGGAGGTCGCGCGGGGTGTAGATGGAGTTGTTGGTCAGGACCAGGAAGGGCTTGCCGGATTCACGCAGCCGCTTGATGAAGGCATCGGCTCCGGGGATCGGAGTGCCCTCGTGGATGAGGACCCCGTCCATGTCGGTGAGCCAGGATTCGATCGGCTTGCGCTCTGCCACTGGACTGTTCTCCGCTCTCGGTGGCCGTGACTGCGTCCGGCGGCCGCATGGCCTGCGACCGCTGGTCTCTACCACCCTATCGGGGGCGGGCTGTGGACGCCGTCGGCGTCCACAGCCCGGACCGGGTCGGAGCCGGATCAGCCGAGCTTGACGTTGTCGACGGTCCAGAACCAGTTGTTGCTACCGCTGTAACGGAAGCGGATCTGGACGTCGGTGGCGCCGGCCGGGACCTGGAGGGTCAGGGCCTCGGACCGGGCGACCGCGTCGGCGGTGTAGCTCTTGACGACGGTGGGCGCGGCGCCGTTGTAGGAGACCAGGACCTGAGCGGTCTGGCCGGCCTCGTGGCGGTAGTGCGTCTGGAAGGACAGGTTCTTCGTGGTGCCGCCCGTGACCGCCCACTTGGGGGTGATCAGCGTGGAGTCGAAGGAGCCGGTGTGGCTCTTGTCGTCCCACTCGTCGGAGTCGGCGACGGCGAACACGTCACGGGAGCGGACGTTCAGCTCGCGCCACTGGTCGCGCTGCGCCTGGCTCCAGAACTCGTCGGTCGCGAAGGCCCATCCGGCCCACTCGGTGACACCGCCGGTGCCCATCTTGGAGTTGTCCACGGACCAGCCGGCCGGCGGGGTGTGCGTGAAGCCCTTCGCGCCCGCCGGGATGCCCGTCTCGTCCACGCGGGCCCGGAGGTTGGGGCGCAGGGTGTCGAAGGGGTCGTCGTCCGGGGCGCCCAGCGGGACGCCGTCGATGCCGGTGGCGCTGACACCGACGTGCGCGAGCGCGGTCGCGGCGACGTCGACGAGCCTCACGTCGTCGCGTACCGAACCGGCCGGGATGCCCGCGCCCTTGGCGAGGACGAAGGTACCGCGCTCCTGGAGGGTGGAGCCGCCGTGACCGCCGGCATCGGTGTGGCCGTGGTCGGTGGTGACCAGGATCTTCCAGTTCTCCTGGGCGTACGTCGGACGGTTCTGGACGGCGGTGAGGAGCCGGCCGACCAGCGCGTCGGACTCGGCGATGGTGTCCAGGTACCGCTGGCTGGCCGCGCCGTAGGTGTGGCCGGCGTGGTCGATGTCGCCGAAGTAGACGAAGGCGGCATCCGGGTTCTGGTCGCGCAGTTCGGCGGAGGCCGCGGCGGCGATCTTCGGGTCCTCGGTGTGGTAGCCGTCGCGGTCGCCCTTGAGGGAGAGCCGCTTGTCGACCTTGGCGGAGAAGATCGGGCCGTTCTGGTCGGTGGAGGTGATGGGCTCCCAGTCGGCGGCCGCGTAGGTGTTGAGCGCCGGCTCGGCGTTCTCGATCCGGGTCAGGAAGTCCGGGTACGCGGTGTAGTTCTTGCCGGTGAAGGAGTTGTCCTTCACCCCGTGCTTGTCGGGCCAGACGCCGGTCGCGATGGTGGACCAGCCGGGGCCGGAGGAGGTGGCGGCCATCGGGTTCGCGTACAGGGTGCTCTTGGCGGTCAGGCCCTGGGCCATCAGGCCCTTCAGGTACGGGGCGTTGGCGGCCTTGACGCGGTCGAGGACGGCGCCGTCCAGGCCTATGACGAGGACCTTGTCGGTGGTGGCGGGGGCGTCCGCGGGGGCGTCCGCGGCGCCGGCCGGAGTGGCCAGGGCGGAGGCGGCGATCAGGGCGGCGCAGGCGGCGGTCACGGTGATGACGCGGCGGCCGGGCAGGGCAGGGGACACGTACTCCTCCTGGGAGCAAGTGAGCGGCGAAGGGTGCGGGGCACGAGCGGGGGTCTGAACCGAAGGGCATTGCGGTCCAGACCCGTTATCCATTCGTCACTGTCCTGGTCGTGGGTGACCAGAAGGTGACCGATCAGCTGCCGGTCGCCGACTTCCACGCGTCCACGTAGCCGGTGAGGTTCTTGTCGATGTCGGCCCAGTCGGGCTCGAAGATCTCGACACCGGTCATGAGCTTGGTGAGCTCGACGGCGTTGGCGTCGGTCGGCTTGACGTCGGCGCGCGCCGGGAAGCCGCCGCCGACCTCGCTGACGAGCTTCTGGGCGTCCTCGCCGAGCAGGTGGTCGAGGAGCTTCTTGCCGTTCTCGGTGTGCGGGGCCTTGTCCACCAGGCCGGCCGCGTACGGGAGGGAGAAGCTGGTGGGCTTGCCGCCGTCCTTCGCCGGGAACCAGATGCCGAGGTTCGGCATGGACTTGGACTGCGCGAAGTTCATCTGGACGTCGCCGTTGGCGACGAGGAGTTCGCCCTTGTCGGTCTTCGGCGCGAGCTTGCTGGTGGAGGAGGACGGGCCGACGTTGTTGGCCTGGAGCTTCTTCAGGTACTCCATCGCCGGCTCCTTGCCGCCGAAGTCGTGCATCGACTTGATGAGCACGGCGGTGCCGTCGCCCGCCACGCCCGGGGTGGAGTACTGGAGCTTGCCCTTGTACGTGGCGTCCAGCAGCTCCTCCCAGGTCTTGGGGGCCTCGGCGAGCTCCTTCTTGTTGTAGATGAACCCGAAGTAGTTGTTGACCACTGAGGTCCACTTGCCGTCGGAGGCCTTGTCGCCGCCCTTGACCTGGTCGGAACCCTGCGGCCGGTAGGCCTGGAGCAGGCCCTTGCCGTCGGCCTGCTGGATGAACGGGGGGAGGGTGATCAGCACGTCGGCCTGGGTGTTGCTCTTCTCGCGGACGGCGCGCTGCACCATCTCGCCCGAGCCGCCCTCGACGTACTTGACCTCGATGCCGGTCTTCTTGGTGAAGTCGGCGAAGACCTTGTCGTACCAGCCATCGCCCTTGTCGCCCTTGAGGCCGTCGGCGCTGTAGACGGTGACGACCTTCTCGCCGCCGCCCTTGGAGCCGGTGGCGGCGGAGGAACCGCCGCAGGCGGTGAGGGCGGCGGCGAGGGCGAGGCTGCCGGCGACGGCGGCGGAGGAGGAGAGGCGGGGGTACGTGGTGCCGGTCATGGAACTTCCTTACGGGGAAAGGGAGTCAGCGGTGGGTGGCTCTGGTGCGGATGCGGGAGACGGCCAGCAGGACCAGCAGGGTGGTGGCCATCAGGACCACGGCGACGGCGGAGCCGCTGAAGAGCGAACCGCGGTCGGTGGCCGTGAAGATGCGGACCGGGAGGGGCATCCAGTCCGGCGGGTAGAGCATCATCGTGGCGCTCAGCTCCCCCATGGACAGGGCGAAGCAGAGCCCGGCGGCCGCGGTGAGGGACGGCAGCAGGAGCGGCAGCTTGACCCGCCACAGCACGTACGCGGGACGGGCGCCCAGGGAGGCGGCCGCCTGCTCATACGCGGGATCGAGACGGACGATCGCAGCCGAAACCGACTGATGGGCGAACGCCGTGACAAGAACGGTGTGCGCCAGGATCACGATGGAGCTGGTGCCGTTGAGCAGCAGCGGGGGCTTGCTGAAGGCGACCAGCACGGCGAGGCCGACGACCACGGACGGTACGGCGACCGGCAGCATGAACAGGGCGTCCAGGGCGCGCTTTCCGCGCTCTTTCAGCCCGGCGGCGGCCAGCGCCGCCCAGGCGCCGACGGTGAGTGCGAGCACGCTGGCGACCAGGGCGGTGACCAGCGAGGTGGTCAGCGCCTGGAGGGATTCGCCGCGCACGGCGGAGGCGTAGTTCGCGGCCGTCGGTCCGGAGGGGAACGCGCCGGACCAGTGGGTGGCGAAGGACGCCGCGACCACCACGAGCAGCGGCAGCGCGAAGAGCGGCAGGAAGAGGAGGCCGAACAGGCCCCAGGCGGCCAGGCGGCCGGTCTTGCTATGCACCAGCACGCTTGCTCACCACCCGGTAGAGGCCGAACAGGCCGACGGAGATCGCGATGTTGACGACGGCGACCACGCAGGCGGCCGCGTAGTCGGATTCGAGGATCGCCTTGCCGTAGATGAGCATCGGGAGCGTGGTGACGTCCTTGGCTCCGGTGAACAGGACGATCCCGAACTCGTTGAGGCACATGACGAGGACGAGGCTGCCGCCCGCGGCGAGGGCGGGCAGGGCCTCGGGGAGGATGATCCGCCGGATGATCCGGGCGGGCTTCGCACCGAGGGAGGAGGCCGCCTCCAGCTGTGCGGTGTCCAGCTGGGAGAAGGCGGCGAGCAGCGGCCGCATCACGAAGGGCGTGAAGTACGTGATCTCCGCGAGGAGTACGCCCCAGGGGGTGGCGAGGAAGTGGAAGGGGCCGTCGGCGGCGCCGACGCCGGTCAGGCCGGTCCAGACCCCGTTGGCCATGCCCACCGTCCCGTAGATGAAGAGGAGGGCGAGGGTGATGAGGAAGGAGGGGAAGGAGAGGAAGACGTCGATGAACTTCGAGACGGCCTTGGCCCCGGGGAAGGGCACGAAGGCGATGACCAGCGCGAGCGTGAACCCGAGGACGAGGCAGCCGGCGGTGGCGCCGAGGGCCAGCCAGACCGTGGTCCCGAGAGCCTCGCGGAAGCCGTGCGAGGCGAAGACGGAGGCGTAGGCGTCGAAGGCGCCGCCGCCGTTCTCGGGGGTGAGGGACTGCTGGACCACCAGCGCGAGGGGATAGAGGAAGACCAGCCCGAGCACGACCACGGGCGGCCCGGCCCACACGCCGCGCGGCACCCGGGCAAGCCGCGACCCCTGCGGGGCAGCTCGGAGGGGGCGGGAGCCGGACCCCTGCGGGGTGGCCCGGGGGTGCGGGGTGTTGGGCCCCGGCGGGGCGGCCCGGGGGGTGCCGGACCCCGGCGGGGTGTCTTCCTGGTGGGTGCCGGGTGTCGGGGTGGCTTCGCGCTGGGGGGCGGGGGGCTGCGCGTCCGGGCCGGAGGGCCCGGCAGCGGGCGGCCCCTGCGGGGCTGGTCCGCTGACCGCGTCTTCCCCCCGCACTGCCCTGTGCGGCTCCGCCCCGTGTTCCAGCCCCGCCGGCGTTTGAGGCGCGGGGGCCGGGGCAGAGCCCCGGGCCTCCCCGGAGGGGGCCTCACGGGTGACCGGGGCCGCTTCGCCCTGGCGGGCGGGGGGCGGAGGCGTGGACGGTGCTGAGGCCTCGGCCGGGAGGCGCGTGGGCGGGCCGGGCTCGGCGGAGGGTCGGCGGGCGGCCGGGATGGGCGTCGTTCGGTGCGTCGCGGGACGCGAGTCCTCAGGCATCCGACACCCCCGCGGCCAGCAGCACCGCGTCCCGGGGCTCGAAGTGCAGGGTCACCTCGTCGCCCAGCGCCGGGGTTTCGCGCAGCTCCGGGAGGTCCGCCTTGACGCGGTGGCCGCCGATGTCCACGTACAGCCGGTGCGTGGAGCCGCGCCACTGGACCTCGGCGATCGTGCCGCGCAGGGAGTTGGGGCCGTCGCCGAGGCCGAGCAGGTGGGGCCGTACGCACAGCGTGGCGGTGGAGCCCGGCGCCGCGCGGCCCCGGTCGAGGGCCAGCGGGCGGCCCTCGAAGACCGCCCCGGCCTCGGCCACGGTCACCGGCAGCAGGTTGGCGTTGCCGACGAAGGACGCGGTGAACTCGGTGCGCGGGGCCCGGTACAGCTCCTGCGGGGTGCCGCAGTCCTGGAGCCGGGCCCGGTCCATGACGGCGATCCGGTCGGCCAGGGTGAGCGCCTCCACCTGGTCGTGGGTGACGTACAGAATCGACACGTCGGGCAGTTCGCGGTGCAGCCGGGCCAGTTCGGTGAGCATCCCGGAGCGCAGCTGCGCGTCGAGCGCCGAGAGCGGCTCGTCGAGCAGGAGCACCCCGGGGCGGATGGCGAGCGCGCGGGCGATCGCGACGCGCTGCTGCTGGCCGCCGGAGAGCTCGCGCGGGTAGCGCTTGGCGTAGGCCGCCATCCCGGTCATCTCCAGGGCCTCCAGGACCCGCCCCGGAATCCCGGCCTTGGGGGCCTTCCCCGCCTTGAGCCCGAACGCGACGTTGTCCTCGACCCGCATGTGCGGGAACAGCGCGTACTGCTGGACGACCATGCCGATGCCGCGCTGGTGCGGCGGGAGCGCGGTGACGTCCCGGCCGCCGATCAGCACCCGGCCCGCGACGGGCCGTACGAACCCGGCGACCGCGCGCAGCGCCGTGGTCTTGCCGGAGCCGGAGGGGCCCAGCAGCGCCATGACCTCGCCCGGCTCGACGGTCAGGTCGAGGGAGTCCAGGACGGTGGTGCCGGCGTAGGCGACCGAGACGGAGTCGAAGCGGATGCCGCTCACGCGCCGGACTCCCGTTCCAGCAGTGCGGGGAGGTCGGCGATGGAGTCGAGGACGTGGGTCGCGCCGTGCGCGTCGAGGGCCTCGCGGCCGTGGGCTCCGGTGAGGACGCCGGCCACGGTCCCGGCCCCGGCGCGGCGGCCGCTGAGCATGTCGTACGCCGTGTCGCCGGCCACCACGGTGTCGCGGACGTCGGCCACGGCGCCGGTGCGCAGGAACGCGGCGAGCACCATGTCCGGGTACGGGCGGCCCCGTCCGCCGGCGTCGGCGGGGCAGAGCGTGAGGTCCGCGAGGCCCTGCCAGCCGAGGGCGTCGAGGATGGCGTCCTGGGTGACGCGGGCGAAGCCGGTGGTCAGGACGACGGTGCGGCCGTCGGCGCGGAGCTTCTCGATGGCGGCGCGGGCGCCGGGGACCGGGGCGATCAGGCCGCCGTCGACGAGCTCCCCGTACGCCTCCTCGAAGGCGGAGTTGGCGCGCCGGGCGAGTTCCTCCGTACCGAAGAGGTGGCGGAAGACCGAGATCTTCGACTCCCCCATGGTGTCGCGGACGTACTGGAGTTTGGCGGTGTGGTCGGCGGTGCCGGGCTCGACGCCGAGGCGTCCGGCGGCGCGCTCGAAGGCGCGCTCGACGAGGCCGCCGTCGGCGACGGTGGTGCCGGCCATGTCGAGGACGATCAGGTTGTCGCGGGTGCGGTCGCGGTCGCGGTCGCGGTCACCGGTGCGGTCGCCGGTGCGGTCGCGGTCTCGGGTGCGGTCGGTGCTCATGGTGGCTACCAGCCCAGTTCGTCGGCGGTGGTCTCGGCTATGGCGGGCGAGCAGGTCATGCCGCGGCCGCCGGGTCCCGTCACCAGCCAGACGCCGTCGGCCACCCGCTGGCGGTGGACGACGCGGGTGGTGTCGGTGCACTGCGCGTACACGCCGGCCCAGCGGCGGTGGATCTTCGGCAGCGGGCGCCCGAGGAAGGATTCGACCACCTCGGTGAGGTGCTCGTAGGGGTCTTCGAGGGTGTCGAAGGCGAAGGGGTGCTCGTATTCGTGGGTGTCGCCGATGGTCAGTCCGCCGTCCTGGCGCTGGACCATCAGGAGCTGCATCTTGTGCGCGGCGGCGACCGGCGCCTGCGCCTGCTCGGCGTTGAGCGCGTCGAGGGCTTCGCTCTTGTACGCGGGGTAATAGCGGAAGCTGTCGGCGTCCGCGACCGAGGTGGTGAGCGGCTCGCCGAGCGGGGCGGTCTGCATCATCTGGAGCCGGACGCGGCGCACGGGCAGGTCGGGGACCAGCTCGCGGACCAGGCCGGACAGCCAGGCGCCGGTGGCGAGGACGACGATGTCGCCGCGGTGGACGTCGCCGCGGTCGTCGCGGACGGCGCCGTTCCCGACGACCTCGCGGACCTCGCGCCCGGGCAGGAAGGTGTAGCGGCCGGGCGCTTTGGCGCGCAGGGCCTGGCGGAGGTGGAGCTGGGCGGTGCGCGGTTCGACGGCCGCGTCCCGCTCGCACCACAGGGCCGCCTCGAAGGCCCCGCGCAGGGCGGGGTTGATCTCCCGGGCCTCGGCGGCGGTGACCAGTCCGTAGCCGCGGGCGGCGGCGTCGGGGCGGGCGGCGGCCGCCTCGGCGACCGCGTACTCACGGGCGCCCCGTAGGGGGGTGAGGGAGCCGATGGCGCGGAAGCCCAGGCCGGGCACCTCCGCGCCGATGCGCTCCCAGAGCTCGCGGGCCCGCAGGGCGGTGTCGAGCTCCTCGCCCCCGGCCCGTCCGCTGACCCAGATCTGGCCGAAATTGCGCAGCGACGCGCCGCGGGCCTCGGCCTCTCGCTCGATCTGGACGACCTCGTGGCCGCGTTCGACTGCTTGCCAGGCGTGCATGGTGCCGACCACGCCGCCTCCGACGACTATGACTCTCACGCCGTCCAAGGTGGTCGCGGCCCGTGGCCCGGAGGGGTCGCGATGTCAACGGGCCGGTGAACAGCCCTCGACGCTTGGACTAGACCCGTTACCTTCTCGTGATGCTAGTGCGCCCCTTTTGGGAGCGTTGGATGGATATTGATTGGCGCTACTCGGGCCTACTCGGGCCTCAGGCGGGTCGTGAAGCTGAACCGGTCGCCACGGTAGAGCGAACGCACCCGCTCCAGGGGACGGCCGTCCTGGTCCCGCGAGAAGCGGTGGATGAGCAGCATCGGCAGGGCCGGCGGGGTGCCGATCAGCAGGGCCTCGCGCGGGGTCGCCAGTACGGTCTCCAGCTTCTCGTCGGCGTCCCCGAAGGAGATGCCGAGGCTGTCGTGGAGATAGCCGTAGAAGGAGGAGTCCGGCTGGAAATCGCTGTCCAGGCGGGGCGCCCGGGCGACCCGGATGTACGTGCTCTCCAGGCCGACCCGTTCGTCGTCGGCCAGCAGCACGCGCTCCAGGTGCCAGACGGGCTCGCCGGCTTCGGCGCCGATGCCGCGGGCCAGGTCGGGCGGGCACGGGAACCGCTCCAGGCCGATGAGGTGACGGCCGGGCGTGCGCCCCTGGCGGCGCACGCCCTCGGTGTAGCTGGCGAGCGACAGCGGCTGCTCCAGCTTCGGCCCGGCCACGACGGTGCCCCGCCCGGCGCGGCGGAGCCGGCCTTCGAGCAGGAGCTCGCGCAGGGCCTGGCGTACGGTCTCGCGGGAGACCTCGTACCGCTCGGCGAGATCGCGCTCGGTGGGCAGGAGCCCGCCTTCGCCGAGCTCGTCGAGCAGCTCCGCGATGCGGGCTTTGACTGCGTAGTACTTGGGGACGCGGCCGTGCTCGGGGATGCCGGAGCGGACGGGCGATCCGGGGCGATGGGGCGGCGGGATCTGTTCTTCCACGCTCGGACTGTACGTCGGCCGGTGAGCCGGCCGTCCTGCGCGTCCGCCGGTCGGCCTGTACGCCGGGCTGGTCGGCCTGTTCGCCGGCCTGCGTGCCATGTCTGCCGGTCAGCGCAGGCGGCGGGCCCCCAGCAGGAGTCCGCCGCCGGCGACGAGGGCGACCGCGGCCGCGGTCCCGTACGCCCTGTACGTCTCGTACGTCCACCCGCGCGGGCCGGTGTCCGCGAGGGTCCCGGCTTCGCCCGACTCCTCGCCCGACTCCTCGTCCGATCCCTCGATCGAGAAGCGGTAGCCGCCGGCCTCGCCGACCCAGTCGCCGTCGTCTCCGTTGCGCTGGACGAGTGCGGCGTCGGCGACGACCTCGCCGTGCGGGGCGTCGGGGGCGAAGGCGAGCCGCACCTTGACGGTCAGCGAGCCGCCGGCGCCGACGGAGAACCCGGAGAAGGCGTCGCCGCCGTCGAACACGGCGATGATCTCGTCGCGGTCGGTGTGCTCCAGGCTGACGGGGAAGCTTCCGCCGGGGGCGTCGAACTCCATCCGCAGGTGGGCGGGGCGCAGGGTGCGGGCCTTGTCGGTGAAGACGACGACGGGGTGGATGGCCGTGCAGGCGGAGCCGGTGGTGTTGGTCAGGTCCAGGAACCAGGTCTGCGGCCCGCCGCTGGTCCGGTAGACGGCCGGGCCGCCGCGGATGCGGGACCCGATGGGGAACGCGGTGCTCTTTCCGTCGCCGCAGGTGGCCTGGGCGCGGGAGGGCAGCGCGGGTGCGGGCCGGGCACCACCGCCGGCGTCGATGTCCGCGGCGGCGGTGGGCGCGGCGGTGGCGAGGAGGACGGCGGAGAGGGCAAGGGCTTTGCGCAGTCGCATGGAAGACCTTCGCTGCTCGCCAGACGGTCGGGACGGGTCGGGACGGGACGGGACGGGATGACGATCGGACGAGGCGACAATCGGCCCGCCCCTGCCCGCACCCTCCCACGCGCGCGCGGCCCTTCCCCGCCCGCCGCGCGCCGGTGCCCCCCGGTTTACGCCCGATCGGCGCACGGGGTCAACCACACCACGGCCCCACCCAACACATGCCCCGCCGGCGATTGAGGCGCGGGGCACGGGTCAGAGCCCCGAACCCCGGGGTCGAGGCCCGCCACCCACCCCAAGCCCGTCAGCACCCAGGGCGCGGGGCGGAGCCCCGGATCCAGCCCCGCCGGCGATTGAGGCGCGGGGCGGAGTTCGGCATCACGGGCATCACGGGCATCACGCCGGGCGGCCGAAGAAGGGGCCCCACACCAGTTCCGCCGCGCCCTCCGCCACCCCTCCCGCGGCCAGCGCCACCGCCGGGGCCTCCGCTCCCCCCAGCGCCCGCGCCGCCAGCACCCCCCGTACCCCGGCCAGGAACACCTCCGCCGCGCCCCCCACCACGCGGCCGCCCAGCAACACCCGGTCCACATCGAGCAGCGCGACCAGGTTCGCCGCCGCCTCCCCCAGCACCCGCGCCGCCTCGGCGACGTCCCCCCGCGCCACCGCCCCCAGGCACAGCACCTCCACGCACCCCCGCCCCCCGCACCGGCACGGCGGCCCGTCCAGCGCCAGCACCTGGTGCCCGAACTCCCCCGCCGCCGACCGCGCGCCCCGGTACACCTCGCCGTCCAGCCGCAGCCCCGCCCCCAGGCCGGTCCCGACGTGCAGGTAGACCGAGGTCCCGGAACCGCCGGCCGTGGCCGCGCCCGCGTTGGTGTCCTTGTCCACCACCACCGGCACGCCCAACCGCCCCTCCAGTACCTCCCGCAATGGGAACCCCTCCCATTGCGGAAACCCCGTCACCCGCCCCAGCACCCCGGTCCGCCAGTCGAGGGGCCCCGGTGCGGCGACCCCCACCCCCAGGAGCGCCGCGGCCGGCTCCGGCGCGACCCGCGCGACCGCCCGTACGACCGCCTCCACCACCACCGCCGGCCCGGCTCCGAAGTCCAACGGCACGCGCCATTCCGCCGCGAGACGGCCCGCCAGGTCCACCCGTACCGCCCGCAACGCGTCGCGATCGACATGCACCCCGACCACATGGCGCGCCTCCGCGACGAGCCTCAGCAGCGTCCGCGGTTTGCCGCCGGTGGACACGCCCCGCCCGGCCTCCGCGACCAGGCCCTCCGCCCGGAGCCGCGCCGTGATCTTGCTGACGGCTTGCGGGGTGAGGCCCGTACGGTCGGCCAGCTCGGCCCGCCCCCACCCGGCCGGTCCCGCGCCGCGCAGCAGATCCAGTACCAGCGCGTCGTTGTGCCCGCGCAGCGCCGGCAGGTTCGCGCCACCGCGGCCGGCACCGCGCCCGGCACCACGGCCGGCACCGCGCCCGCCGCCCCGCCCACCGTCGCGGCCGGCACCGCGCCCGCCACCGCCACCGTCCCCACCGTCCCGCCCCTCACCGTTTGCCCTGTTCACCCGCCCATTGTCCACCCTCCTTGCACTTAGGCAACACTGTTGCCAAAGTGGTCCCATGCACCCCTCCACCCCCCTCCGCGTCGGACTCATCGGCTACGGACTCGCCGGTTCCGTCTTCCACGCCCCCCTGGTCTCCGCCACCGACGGGCTCGTCCTCGACACGGTCGTCACCTCCGACCCCGGCCGCCAGGCCCAGGCCCGCGAGGCGCACCCCGGTGTCCGGATCGCCACCACCGCGACCGAGCTGTGGGAAGGGGCGGGCCCGCGCGTCGATCTCGTCGTCATCGCCTCCCCCAACAAGACCCACGTCCCCCTGGCCACCGCCGCCCTCACCGCCGGCGTCCCGGTCGTCGTGGACAAGCCGCTCGCCGCCACCGCCGCCGAGGCCCGCGAGCTCACCGATCTGGCCGAGCGGACCGGAACCTTCCTCTCCGTCTTCCAGAACCGCCGCTGGGACAACGACTTCCTCACCCTGCGCCGGCTCATCGCCGACGGCGAACTCGGCGAGATCCAGCGCTTCGAGTCCCGCTTCGAGCGCTGGCGTCCGCAACTCAAGGGCGGCTGGCGCGAGTCCGGCGCCCCGGAGGAGATCGGCGGCCTGCTGTACGACCTCGGCAGCCACGTCGTGGACCAGGCACTCGTCCTGTTCGGCCCGGCGGTACGGGTCTACGCGGAGGCCGACGTCCGCCGCCCGGGCGCCGAGACCGACGACGACACCTTCATCGCCCTCACCCACGCGAGCGGGGTCCGCTCCCACCTCTACGTCAGCGCGACGACCGCCCAGCTCGGGCCGCGGTTCCGCGTCCTCGGATCCCGCGCGGGCTACGTCAAGTACGGCCTGGACCCGCAGGAGGCCGCCCTGCGCGAGGGGCTGCGCCCGGGGGGCGGGCAGCCGTGGGGCGAGGAGCCGGAGCACATGTGGGGCCGGCTCGGCTCCGGGGAGTCCCCGGCGACCGGCGGCGGAACGCCCGTACCGACCCTCCCGGGCGACTACCCGGCGTACTACGCGGCGGTGGCGGCCGCCCTGCGCGAGGGCGGACCGGCTCCGGTCACCGCGCACGAGGCGGCGCGGTGCCTGGCGGTTCTGGAGGCGGCGCGTACGTCGTCCCGGGATGGGGTGACGGTAGACATTGCTGCCGATATGTCCGATTCACAATAAGCGGGAAGTTCACGACAAATGCGCGTGCATCAGGAAAGCGCAATATCTGTCTTTTTTCGGAACTGGGTCATGTCGTCCGCGAAGTGTCGGCACGATGGGGGGCCATGAAGGCAGACGCGGGGCGCAGGTATCGTGCGTACCCCACCAAGGTCCAGGACGAGATCCTGACCGGGTGGGGTCATACGGCGCGTGCTCTGTGGAACGTGGCCTTGGAGCAGCGCGTGTACCTGTGGGAGCAGCGCCGGTACACCCTGCGCTCGGCCGAGCAGTGCAAGCACTTGACCGCTGCCCGCACGGATCTCGACTGGATCGGTGACCTGCCGGCGCAGGCGGGGCAGCAGATCCTGCGCAGCCTCGACCGGGCGTACGACAACTTCTGGAACCCGGGGCATCCTGCTGGGTTTCCGGTGCGGAAGAAGCGCGGCCACCGCCTGTCGGTCCCGTTTCCGGGGCAGGCGGTCGAGGTCCGCAAGCTGAACCGCAAGTGGGCCGAGGTGCGTCTGCCGAAACTCGGCTGGCTGCGGTTCCGGCTCTCCCGAGCCATCGGGGGCACGATCCGTAACGCCACCGTCTCCCGGGACGGCAACGGCTGGCACATCTCCTTGGGCGTCCATACCGGCCGCAAGCCGGACGCGCCGAACGGGAAACCCGCGTGCGGGGTGGACTTCGGCGTCGCCGCCTCCGCGTTCGTGTCCACCGAGACCACACCCAGGCTCATGCCGCAGACGCTCACCGCCAACGAGAAGAAGCGTCTCAAGGCACTGGAGCAGCGCAAGGCGCGCCAGTTCACCTACGCGAAGAAGCACAACGGAGAGAAGTACAGCAACCGCCTGCGCGCGACGATCGCCCAGATCGCGACGCTCACCACCCGCCGGGCCAACCGGCGAAGGGACTTCACGCACAAGCTCACCACCGACCTCGCCAAAAACCACGGCCTGATCGGCATCGAGGACCTGTGCGTGAAGAACATGAGCAAGTCGGCGAAGGGCACTGCCGAGGAGCCGGGTAAGAACGTCCGACAGAAGGCTGGGCTGAACAGGTCGGTCTTCGACAATGCCCCGGGCGAACGGCGGCGGCAGCTTGAATACAAGGCCCGCAGCTACGGATCCGTACTCGTCGCCGTGCCGCCGTTCCACACCTCCCAGACCTGCGCCGCCTGCGGCCAGGTCGATGCCGAATCCCGTAAGGGATGCGGCCGACTGTTCGCCTGCACCCACTGCGGGCACGAGGACGACGCCGACCACAACGCCTCGGTCGAGATCGAGGCCCGAGCCCGCCGGACGGGCGGCTCGGACATCAACAGCACGCGCAGCACCCCCAGGGTGCGAGTCCCGGCCACCGGCCGTAGGCGGATGCGTGAAGCCCCAAAGCCCGCTCACGCGAGCTGAAGGGAATCGCCCCCGATTCACGGGAGCGAGTATCGTCAAGCGCCCTTGAACTCCTGGCGCTGCCGCCCCAGGCCCTCGATCTCCAGCTCCACGACGTCACCCGCCCGCAGGTACGGCTTCGGCTCCGGCTGGCCCATGGCCACGCCCGCCGGCGTACCGGTGACGATGACATCGCCCGGGTGCAGGGTCATGAACTGGCTCAGGTACCGCACGACCTCGCCGACCGGGAAGATCTGGTCCGCGGTGTTCCCGTCCTGCTTGAGCTCCCCGTTGACCCACAGCTTGACGCCCAGTACCTGCGGGTCGGGGACCTCGTCAGCGGTGAGCAGCCAGGGGCCGAGCGGGGTGAAGGTCTCGCAGTTCTTGCCCTTGTCCCAGGTGCCGCCGCGCTCGATCTGGAACTCGCGCTCCGAGACGTCGTTGACCAGCACGTACCCGCCGACGTGCGCGAGACCCTCCTCGGCGGAGGACAGGTAGCGGGCGGTGCTGCCGATGACGACGCCGAGTTCGGCCTCCCAGTCGGTCTTCACGCTGCCGCGCGGGATGAGCACGGTGTCATCCGGGCCGACCACGGTGTCCGCGGCCTTCAGGAACAGGATCGGCTCGGCCGGCGGCTCCGCGCCGATCTCCGCCGCGTGACCGAAGTAGTTCAGCCCGATGCCCACGATCTTGCCGATCCGGCCGACCGGGGAGCCGGTGCGCAGCCCCTCCGCGTCGAGCACCGGGAGCTCGCCGGATTCCGCCGCTTCCCGTACCCGGGACAGCACGGAGTCGTCCGCGAGCACCGCGCCGTCCACATCCGTGATCAGGCCGGACAGGTCCCGCAGGATCCCGTCGCGGTCGAGCAGCGCGGGGCGCTCCGACCCGACCGGTCCGACACGCAGCAGCTTCATGGGCATTCTCCCGTGGTCGAGGGTGGTCGGCCCATGGGCATGCCCCGGGCCGGCCGATGGGTTGCGGCCATCGGAGGATTGGTCGATCCTCCAAGATAACCGGACAATGCGCAAGACCCTGTTCACAGACTGGAACGCACCCCCTCATTCGGCTCACGCGCCGCCCGCTCCTTGCGGTACTGGAGCCAGGCGCGCTCCGCGACCGACCACGCGGTGGTGGTCAGCAGGTAGAGCCCGGCCGCCAGCGGCACCACGGCGGCGGTGATCAGCGTCCCGAACGACAGCAGGGGCAGTACGCCGCCCAGCTTGCGCATCGCCTCCAGCTGCTCGGGAGTCACCGCGGCCTTGCCGGCCGACGTCAGAACCGGGGCCGGGGCCGGAGCCGCCGGCGACGCGGCGGCCGCGGCCCGCCGGCCCCGCACCGCGCTCCACGCGGCCACGACCCCGATCGCCGCGAACAAGCCGAGGAACACCAGCCCCTGCGCCCCGAACAGTCCGCCCTCCTCCAGCGCTCCCGTCCACCGGGCCCCGAGCGGCGCGGCGAACAGCCGGTGCCCGAGCAGCTCGTTCGCCGCCCCGCCGACCTTCGCCGAGGAGGAGGCCTGGTACATGACGAAGAACACCGGCAGCTGCAACAGCACCGGCAGACACCCGGCCGCCGGGGTCGCGCCGAGGAAGGCCGCACGACTCAGGGGGTGCAGGGCGAGCCGTACGAGCACGGTGAACAGCACGATCGCCGCAGCGGTCGCGGACTCGGCCAGTACCGGCTCCAGGAGCCGGCCCAACTCAGCAACAATGACCGCGACCGGCCCGAGGCGTCGGGATCGCGCTGCGGCAGGAACGCCGTGCGCTGCTCGCGATCACGGATCGCGGTGCGTATGCGGTGCCGCGGCACAGGCCGTACGAGCCGTGCGGCCAGGGCGCGGTGCCCACGGCGACGGTGGCGGCGAGCACCACCACGGCGGCGGCCAGCCCGCTCTCCCCGAGAACCAGCCCGAGGAACCCGCCGACCAGCAGCAGGCTCACCTCTAGCGCTTCAGGGTCCCCCACACCACGAGCCGGTACTTGGAGCTGTACTCGGGCGTACAGGTGGTCAGCGTGATGTACGCGCCGGGCTCGCTGTATCCATAGTCCGGCTTCACCACGCTGCGCGGCACCGCCGCGATCACCCCGGTATCCCGCTCGCTCGTCTCACCGAGCGTCTTCCCCACAACGTAGACATACCGCTTCCCCCTGACATCGACGATCAACTCGTCCCCCTCCCGCAACCGGTTGATGTACCGGAACGGCTCCCCATGGGTAAGACGATGCCCGGCCACCGCAAAGTTCCCCTGCGCCCCGGGCATCGCGGTCCCGGGGTAGTGACCGGCGTACCCCTTGTCCAGCACGGCCCGCTTGTCGATGCCCTGCGCGACGGGCACGACCAGCCCGAGGCGCGGGATGCGCAGCACGGCGTACGCGGACTGCGACCGAGGCGGCGGCGGCTCGACCGCGGGCGCGGGCGCGGGCGCGGGCCGGGCAGACGGCATGGCGGGACCGGTCTCAGCCGGAGCGACGACAGCCCCGTCAACCGGCACCCCACCGGGATCCGGAGACACACCGGCATCCAGCGGCGCACCCACCTGCTCAGCAGTATCGATGGTGGTGGCCCACCGCTCCTCCAGGGCCTGAACCTGCTCCCGCGCGGCAGCGGCCGCCTGCCGGTTGGTCCACCACACCTGGTGCACCACCAACAGCATCACCACCACACCCACCGTGACGGCCAGTTCGGCGGCGGCCCACAACACGCCCGCGAGCCCGGCCCCGCGAGGCCTCCGGCCGCCCCCCTGCACCACCACACGTATGTGATCCCGCACGGGCGGCACCTTAAGTCCTCCCCCGTCAACTGACCAGCGGCAGTACGGTGTGAACCATGCGCCCCGACACGCCTGCCGAGCACATCGCCGAAGCCGAGCGCCTCATCCGCACGGCGACCCGCTACCCCGAGGACCAGGAGCCCTTGCTCCTCCAGGCCGCGGCCCATCTCGAACTGGCCGACGCACGCGAACGGGCGAGCGCGCTCTACGATCAACTCCTCTCGGCCTCCCCCGCCAACCCCCACCTGATCAAGGCCCTACAGGCGGCGAACCTCTGGGAGTACGGCCACGAGGCCGAGGCCCGCGCCCTGATCGCCGGCATCCGCGCCGCCTCCCCCAAGGACCCGGCGCCCTGGGAGGTCATCGCGGAAGCCCTTGAGACCCACGACGAGTTGGAAGCCTCGCACGACTGCTTCACCGAAGCGGCGAGCCTCCTCATCACCGAGGAAGAGCCCCTCACCACGGCCACCACAGCCCTCCTGACGGGCCGCCACCGCGTCCGCCGCCTCCTCGGACTCCCGCACGACGACTGGGACATGGTGGCCGACACCCGCCACATCGGCCCGATCCCCCTGGACGAACTCCACGACCCGAAGCGCATCTGGGCCCTGGGCTCCGACGACCCGGCCGAACTCCGGGCCGAGATCGCCCGCCTCCGCGCCGAACTGGGCGACCGCCGCGCCGCCCTCTCCCGCCCGTTCCCGGTGGCGATCCTCCACTGGCCGGTGCGCGAGCTGACGGAACTCCTCACGTCGTACCCCACCCTCGCAGCGGAGTACCCCTCGCACGAGGCCCACCTCCGGGAGGTCGAAACCTCCCTCCGCGCCCTCGCCGCCTCGGGCACCACCAACCTCGGCATCGTCACGGCCAGCGTCCCGTCCTACGAAGCCTTCGCGGCCTCCGAAAAAACCTCCCCGGCCTCCCCCAGCCTCCTGGCCGAATACGCCACAACCCTCGCGGCCCGCGGCAAAGCCACCCCCTGGCCCCCCACCCCCACCTCCCCCTGCTGGTGCACCTCAGGCAAGCCCTACGCGGAATGCCACGGCGCCCGCGCGTGATAGAAGGCTGGGCACTTTCCAGTCGTTAGTCCGTTCCCATTACGAAGGAATCATGACCAGCGCATACGAGTCGGACCCAATCTTTCAGACCAACCCGCTTCAGGTACTGAATCTTGTGACTCGAATTCAAAGTCGAGAGATCGCCCTTCCCGATTTCCAACGCGACTTCGTATGGGATTCCACTCGCACCGCCGAACTCCTCGGCTCCATCATGTCGCGCTACCCCGTAGGAACGCTCCTCTTCTGGGAGCAGGGCGAGGGGCAGGCCTTCGCCAGTCGCAGCTTCGACGGCGCCCCCAGCTCCTCCAATAACCCCCCTTCCATCCTGGTCCTCGATGGACAGCAGCGCCTCACCTCTCTCTACCAGGCACTGACAGGATCGGGCGACGAGCGCTACTTCATCAACGTCGACGAGTTCGTCGATATCCCGTCCAGGCGCGTACGCGAAGTGCCAGATGTGGACTTCGAGAAGGCAATCTTCTCCATGCCGGCCGCAGGGAAGGCGGGTCGCCGCTACCAGGCACCGATGCCATCCCAGCTCCCCATCGCCGAAGTCCACAAGTTTGACGAATGGCTGGACGATTACGCGGATTCTATAGGGAACAACCCTGAGCTGTCGCTCACCGCGAGGGAGGCTAAGAGCCTCTATCGAGAAATGCGCGACAAATACATCAGCCCGCTTAAAACCTATGGCCTCCCCATCCTGACACTGCCCAGTTCAACTTCCATGGACGCCGTCTGCACGATTTTTGAGACGTTGAACCGAACTGGAAAGCCGCTTGGCCCCTTCGAACTCCTCACCGCACGTTTCTTCCCGCAGGGAGTGAACCTTCGGGACCTTTGGGACGAAGCCGAAGCGAATCACAGGACCCTCAAAGAATTTCGAATTGATCCATACAACGTGCTCCAGGCGATTTGCCTGCGGGTCCGAGGAAGTGCCCAGCGCTCCGACGTTCTCAAGAAACTGACCGGGGATGACATCAAGGCGCACTGGGAGAGCGCGACCGCAGGCTTCGCGGGGGTGATCGACATGATTCAGTCGGATTGTGGCGTCATCTCTCAGAAGTGGCTTCCGTACGGGATGATCCTCACTCCCATGGCAGCCGTGTGGGACAAGCAGAAGGAATTGAAGCCGCTGGAGCGGTCCCAGGCACTGCGTCGACTCCAGCAGTTCTTCTGGGCGAGCACCTTCACGACCAATTACGACCAGGGTGCCAACAGCCAAATGGGCGCCGACTACTCACGTCTCACCAAGTGGATCACGACCGGCGAGGGTGAGGCGCCCGAAGTAATCGATGAGTTGCAGATCAACGCGAGCACGCTGCGGACAGCGTCGGTGCGACGCAAGGCCCTCTACTCAGGGCTAATCTGCCTACTCGTCAAGAACAAGGCTGCCGACTTTCACACCGGGCAGAGCATGACGGCCACGCGTGCGCTTGAGGCGGAGTCGCACCACATCTTCCCGAAAGCGTACCTGGCTAAGCAGCAGAGTCCGGAGAGCTCAGAGCTGATGCTCAACCGCTCGCTCATCGACGGGGAGACGAATCGCATCATCGCGAGCCATGCCCCCAGCGTGTACATCGAGAAGATGAAAACGGCGTACGGCGAGCAGAGGCTGGCCGACGTACTGGCGTCCCACGCCATCGCTAATCAGCAGGCCAACGGGCTCCTGAACGATGACTACTCGACGTTCCTGGATGAGCGATTGGAGATCGTCATCCAGCTCATCGAGGAGGCCACGGGGAAGACGATTCAGCGCGATGTGACCCGTTAACCTCTTCGTCTCGCTCGACGTTGACGCCGCTTCATGGACCCGCTCCATTCCCCGGGAAGAGCGGGAGCTGTTGGTGGCCGCGGGCCAGGGCTGTGGGTGGGGTGGGGCGGGTGGATGCGAGGGTGAGGAGGGTGCGGAGGGCTGCGAGGACTTCTGTTGGGGTGTCGCGGATCATCGACGGGGTCGCGCTGACCACCAGGATGCCGTGGGACTCCAGGCGGAGGCGGCGGCGGAGGGTGGCGTGCCAGGCGTCGCGGGTGTAGTGGTACTCCGCCGAGTCGATCTCCAGGGCCACGCCCTCCTCGGGCCAGTAGGCGTCCGGGCTGGCCAGGAAGGTGCCGTCCGGGGTGTGGACGCGGGCGTTCCACAGCGGGGTCGGGAGGTCCGTCGCCGTCAGGGTGTCGCGGGCCTGGGCCTCGGCGACCGAGCGGACACCGGCCAGGAGTTCCGCCGCGGCGGCGCGGATCGCGGGGCGGGTCAGGAGGCGGCAGGCGCGGAGTTCGGCGTGCAGGTCCTGCGGGTGGCACCAGCCGGCCTGGACGACGCCCGCCAGGACCGAGCGGACCAGCTCGGGGGCGTCGGCGCGTGCGGCGAAGTCGGCCGCCGCGCGGACCGGGCGGGCGCTGGGGATACCGGAGACGGTGATGGTGCGCGGCCACCGCGCGGTCGGGAGCGGGCGGAGCTCCGGGGTGCCGGCCAGTCGGCGCGGGGCGCGGATCAGGACGTCCGCCGGGGTGTGCGGGGCGTCGCGGATGCCGAGGAGGGTGAGGGCGGCGCCGCCGGTGAGGGCGGCCGTGTCGCCGGACAGGGGGTCGGCGCCGGGTTCGGCGGCGTACAGGACGGCGGCGAGGGCGCGCTGGCGGTGGTCCGGAGGCCCGGTCTGGAGGAGGTAGACGCGGGGCAGTAAGCGCTGCCAGGGGCCGCCCGGGCGGGTCCGGGAGGTGACGGTGCCGTCGGGGACGCCGGCCGCGGTGAGCTGGTGGCGCGTGGCCAGGTTGAGCTGCCTGCGGGCCACCTTCGCGGCGGCGGCCCCTGCCGAGTTCGTGATCATGCCGCGGGTATGCCCGGCCTGATCGGCGGGACACCCTTCAGCGGTTCGGATGCTCCGGGGACAGGAAGACGATCACACCGGTCTCCGTGCCGGGCAGGGCGGGGACCTCGTGCCAGCCCAGGCGCCGGTACGTGGCCACGGTGTCGGTGGCCAGGCGGGAGGTCAGCAGCCAGGCCCGCCGGTCGGGGGCGTCGGCGGTGATCTCGGTGAGCAGGGCCCGGCCGGTGCCGTGGCCGCGCGCGTACGGGCGTACGGCGAGTTCGTCTATCTCCAGCGCGCCGGACAGGAGTTCCTTCACGCGGCCGGCGCCGAGTTGGGCCGCGACCTGGGCGTACGCGCGGTTCTTGGGGAAGGCGGCCGGGGTGATCCAGCCGGTGGCGAAGCCGTCGATGCCGGCCTCGGACTGGGAGATGGCCGTACGGAATCCACGGCGCCGGACGTCGGCCTGGAGGCGGGACGCGAACTGACGAATGGTTTCTGCGTCCTCGTTCCACGGTGGGGCGGAGAAGACGTCGGCGTAGGCGTCGACCAGTTCGTCCGCGAGGTCGAGGACGGCCTGTCCGTAGCAGATCACGATGTCCCGGCTCCTGATGTGTGCGTGGGGATTTTCCCCTTTGGGTGGGGAGATTGAATTTATGCGCTTCGGGTTCCCGGGGCGGGCATCGCACGGATCCGGCGAGTGTGCGACAAATCCCCTCACCTCCCTCCGTGTCGGGCTGCCCGGCGGCCGCGTTGAGCAGGACGTGGACAGACTGCTTCGGGCAGCCGGCCGGTGCGCCCTCGCCTTCCTGCTCGTGCTCGGGGTCGTGGCCCTGCTGCCGCGCGCCGTACGGGACGCGGTGCCGCGTGACGTGATCGGCGGGGCGGTACTCGTGCTGGGGGCGCTGGGCGCCCGCCGGGTGGTGAAGCGGTCGCGTTAGCCTCGTATGGCAGTGGCAGTGGCAGTGGCAGTGGCAGTGGCAGATCATCGGACAAGACGACGCAGGGAGTTCGGCATGGTGCGAGTACCCAGTTCCGCAGTGGCGGCAGCCGGTCTGGTCGGCGGGTACGCCGTCGCCCGGTGGACCGGGAAACGGCCCCTGGGCGCTGCCGTACTGGGCGCCGCAGGGCTCGTCGCCGGACGGGAATGGCACCGCCGGGGCGGCGTGCCCGCGGCGGCCGGGCTGGGGGCGCTGTACGTCGCCGGGTTCGCGGGATCGCACCCGCTGGCCAAGAAGGTCGGCGCGTGGCCGGCCGTCTTCGGCGTGGCGGGGGTCGTCGCCGCCGCGTCGTGGGCCGTCGCCGACCGCGGCTGAGGGGGGCGCGGGGCCGCGGTCCTGTGTTGCGGAGCCCGCCTGACGGCTGACGGCTGCGGGAGCCCCGGCCGACCCTGACCCGTCCGGCCGGCCCGGCCCGTCCGGCTGACCCCGGCTGGCCCAAGCCCGTCCGGCTGGCCCCGGCCCCCAGCCCTTCCGGCCCGTCGGGTGCCCGACACCCCACGGCCCGAAGGGCCGGCCCAGGCCCGTCCGGCCGTCGGGGCTACGTCACGAACAGCCGGGACACCGTGTAGATCAGCAGGCCCGCCAGGGCGCCGACCACCGTGCCGTTGATACGGATGAACTGCAGGTCACGGCCGATGTGGGCCTCGATCTTCCGCGAGGTGTGCTCGGCGTCCCAGCTCGCCACCGTGTCCGTGATCAGCGAGGTGATCTCGGTCCGGTAGGTGGTGACGACGTAGACGACCGCGCCCTCGATCCAGCCCTCCACCTTGTACTGGAGGCGGCCGTCGGTGGCCAGGCGCGCGCCCAGGGACATCAGTGAGGCGCGGACCCGCAGGCGCAGCTCGCTCTGCTCGTCCTCCGCCGCCGAGATGATCATCGACCGGATCGCGGTCCAGGCGGAGGCGATGACCTCCTGGATCTCGCCCCGCGCCAGCAGCTCGGACTTGAGGCGCTCCACCTTCGCACGCGTCTCCGTGTCCGACTGGAGGTCGGCCGCGAAGTCCGTCAGGAACCGGTCCAGCGCCCCGCGCGCCGGATGCTCCGGCATGTCCCGCATCTCGGTGACGAAGCGGAGCAGCTCCTTGTAGACGCGGTCGCCCACCTTGCGGTCCACGAACCGCGGGGTCCAGCCGGGGGCGCCGCCCTGGACCGCGTCCGTGATCGAGTCCTCGTGCGTGACGAGCCAGTCGTGAGCCTTGGCGCACACGAGGTCGACGGCCCGGTGGTGCCCGCCGTCCGCGACGACCCGCTGCAGTGTCTTACCGATGCCCGGCGCGATCTCGGCGGTCTCGGCACGCCGCGTGATGGCCTCTCCTACGACGGCCTGCACATCGGAATCGCGCAGAACGGTCAGGGCTCCGCGCAGCGCGGCGGCCAGCTCCGCGGTGACCCGGTCGGCGTGCGCGGGCTCCGCCAGCCAGGCGCCGAGTCGGCCGCCGATGCCGAGGGCGTGGAGGCGGGCCTTGACCACCTCGGAGGAGAGGAAGTTCTCGCCGACGAACTCTCCGAGGGTGACGCCGAGCTGGTCCTTCTTGGTCGGGATGATCGCGGTGTGCGGGATGGGCAGGCCGAGCGGCCGCCGGAAGAGGGCGGTGACGGCGAACCAGTCCGCGAGCGCGCCGACCATGCCGGCCTCGGCGGCGGCGGCGACGTAGCCGGCCCATGCGCCGGCGCCGGTGTGCTGGGCCCACTTGGCGAGTACGTAGACCAGCGCGACCAGGATCAGCAGCCCGGTCGCGGTGGTTTTCATCCGGCGGACACCGCGGCGGCGCTCCTCATCGGCGGTGCTGAACACGAACACTCCGCGGGTGGGGCTTGCGTCGCCGCGGTCGGGCGGTGGGGCGGCCGGAGGGGCGATGCCGCCTCCGGCTGCGCTGCGGTGGTCCACGTGCTCCTGCTTCCCCCGGGGGGCCGGTTTTATCTGCATAGCATCCGACTCCTGGGAGGCCCGAAGAGTTCCCGGCACGCCGATCCCCTGGCCGGGGGTCAACGGGCCCACCCCGCCCCGGCCCGGACGGCCCGCCCGGACGGCCGCCGGCCCCGGCGGGCCCGAGGCCCGGCGAACATCGTCCGGACCCACGGGCGGCGAGCCCGAAACCCGGCGAGCATCGTCCCTGCCTACGGGCGGCGGGCCCGAAGCCCGGCAAGCATCGTCCGGACCTACGGACGGCAGGCCCGAAGCCCGGCAAGCATCGTCCCTGCCTACGGGCGGCGGGCCCGAGGCCCGGCGAGCATCGTCCGGGCCTACGGGCAGCGGGCCCGGGGGCCGGGGGCCGGGGGCCGGGGGCCGGGGGCCGGGGGCCGGGGGCCGGGGGCCGGGGGCCGGGGGCCGGGGGCCGGCGAGCATCGTCCGGACCTACGGACGGCGGGCCCGAAGCCAGGCGAGCACCGTCCGGGCCTACGGGCGGCGGGCCCGGAGCCCGGCGGCGGACCGGGAGTCAGCGGACGTACTCGTCTCAGAGCTCCTTGCGAAGGTTGCGGCCGTCGCCCGGGAGGGGCTTGGGGGGCTTGATCCGGATCTCCACTCCGCCCCACATCGCGAAGCCCGTCACCACCACCCGCGGCGCGCCCGGGCGGCGGGGGCCCGAGGTTCCGCGTTGGTCGAAGGCGCCCATGAAGCCGATGCCGCGCACGTCCACCTCCACGCCCGGCGGCACCGTGATCTGGATGCCGCCCATGATGGCGACGCAGTTGATCACCACCTCGCGCTGCGCGAAGTCGGCCTCGCGCAGGTCGAGCTCCCCGCCGCCCCAGAAGGCCACCGCGTTGAAGCGGCCGGGCACCGTCCAATGGCCCTTGCGCTGGAACCCCGACATGACGGCGACGGCCGTGCTCGACGTACCCGCGCCGCCGATCCGGCCGGCCGGCCAGGCGTCGCCCGGGGCCGGGGCGGCGAAGGGGGCCGGGGGCGCGGCCGAAGACGGGCCCGTCGCCGCCGGCAGGTCCCGTGTCAGGGGCTCCAGCTCCGCGTACGTCCGCGACGCGTACGCCGCCTCCAGCCGCTCCTCGAACTCCTCCATGTCGAGCCGGCCCTCGGCGACCGCGTCCCGCAGGCGCTCCGCCACCCGGTCCCGGTCGGCGTCCGACGCCCTCAGCTCCGGCAACGGCTTCTCCGGCCGCTCGTCACTCATGCCGCCCAGCCTATGACTTGGCCCTGCCAAAACCAGCCCCTCACCCCGGCTCACCCCTGCCAGGGCCACCCCGGCTCAGCAACCCCGAAGCGCGCACCCCCCTCACCCCCGCCCCGCGTACATCCGCGCGATCACGTCCTCGATGTCCGGCTCCCGCACCGACAGGTCCAACAACGGGTAGTCCGCCGCCACCGCCGCCACCAGCGGCGCCGCCGACGCCTGCGCCGGGAACGCCAGCCACTGCCGCGGCCCCTCCACCTTCACCACCCGCGCCCCCGCCACCTCGATCGGCGCGAACTCCCGCGCCAGGTCCAGTACGAGCATCCGCTCGCTCTCCCCCGCCGTATGCAGCCCGCCCAGCGGGCCGTCGTACATGAGCCGCCCGTGGTCGATCACCATCACCCGCTCGCACAACTGCTCGATGTCCTGGAGGTCGTGGGTGGTCAGCAGCACCGTCGTCCCGAGCTCCTCGTTCAACTGCCGCAGGAACCCCCGTACCTTCGCCTTGCTCACCACATCGAGCCCGATCGTCGGCTCGTCCAGGTACAGCACGTCCGGATCGTGCAGCAGCGCCGCCGCGATGTCCCCGCGCATCCGCTGCCCGAGCGACAGCTGCCGCACCGGTACGTCGAGCAGCTCGGCCAGGTCCAGCCGGTCCACGCAGCGCTCCAGGTTCTCCCGGAACCGTGCCCTCGGAACCCGGTACATCCGCCGCATCAGCCCGTACGAGTCCTTCAGCGGCAGGTCCCACCACAGCGTCGTGCGCTGCCCGAACACCACCCCGATCCGGTGCGCCAGCCGCATCCGCTCCCGCGCCGGGTCGATGCCCGCGACGCGCAGCCGGCCGCCGCTGGGGGTCAGGATCCCGGTCAGCATCTTGATCGTGGTCGACTTCCCGGCCCCGTTGGGCCCGATGTAACCGACCATCTCGCCCCGCGCGACCTCGAAACTGATCCCGTCCACCGCCCTGACCTGGCGTTTCTCCCGCCGCATCAGGCTCACCCGGCGCCGTACGTCGAAGACCTTCTCGACCTCGTCCAGCGTGATCAACACATCGGCCATGCCCACTCAGCTCCCCGTGCTCCGGTACGAACGAACTCCCGCGCGCCACGCCAGCGACGCGGGCAGGAACGCCACGAACGCCACGAGCGGACTCAGGTACCCCACCCACCCCGGCAGCCCCAGCGGATCGGGCCGCCCCAGCACGTGCAGCGCGGGCAGCCAGTTGACGAATGCCAGTGGCACGATGAAGGTCACCCCGCGCAGCAGCTCCTTCGCGAACACCGTCGGCGGGTACTGGAGCATCTGATTCCCGCCGTACGTGAAGGAGTTCTGCACCTCCGCCGCGTCGCCGGCGAAGAACTGGAACGCCGCCCCGGCCACCATCACCGCCGCGAAGATCGCCGCCCCGGCCACGACCATCACGGGCACCAGCAGCACCTTCCCGACCGTCCAGTCCACGTCCAGCACCGACAGCGCCCAGCCCAGCACCACCAGCCCCTGCCCGACGCGCCCCAGCCGGCGCAGCGCGAACCGGTCCGCCGCGACCTGCGCGAGCAGCGGGACCGGGCGCACGAGCATGGTGTCGAGCGAGCCGTCGCGGACGCGGGCGCCGACCCGGTCGGTGTTGCCGAGCAGCAGGTCGGCCAGGCCCAGCGAGGTCGAGGAGGCCCCGTACAGCAGGGCGATCTCGGGCAGCGAGAAGCCGCCCAGCGTGTCCACGTGCCGGAACATGATCCAGATCGCGACGAAGTCGAGCAGCTGGATCGTCGCGTTCCCGAACACCGAGAGGAAGAAGGACGTCCGGTACGTCATCGTCGACCGGATCCACATCGCCACGATCAGCCCGTAGCCGCGCACCCCCTCCACGGCGCGATGGCGCCGCGGCACCTCCAGCGTGGCCTCGACCACCCGCGGCACCTCCAGCGCCGCCGCCTCAGCCACCCTGGACCACCACCTTCCGCGTCGCCGCCGACTGCGTCAGCCGCCCCAGCCCCAGCAGTACGAGCGCCCAGCCGGCCTGAAACCCCAGCGCCCGCACCGCTCCCCCGGCCCCCGCGTTCTCGCCCAGCAGCACGTCCAACGGGACCTGGAGCATCGCCGCCCACGGCAGCACCCGCACGAACTCCCCGAAACCGCCGGGGAACACGGTGAGCGGCAGCAGCGTCCCGGAGAAGAAGACCGTGACGACGGTGCTCATCATGTTGATCCCGGTCCCGTCCAACAGCCAGAACGCCGCCAGCCCCACCAGGTACCGCACCGCGAAGCCCACCACCAGCGCGAGCAGCACGGACACCAGGAACAGCAGCCACCGCACCGGATCGACGGGCAGCGCCAGCGGAAACACCAGCGCGCCCGCCAGCAACGGCGCCACCCCGCGGCCCACCAACTGGAATCCCGCCCGGCCCAGATCGGCGGCGAGCCACCACATCTGAAGGTCCGCCGGCCGGTAGAGATCGACGGCGATGTCGCCCGTCCGAATGCGCTGCTGCATCTCCTCCTGGAACCCACCCCCGATCAGCGACGCCGCGGCCAGCAGCGACTGGCTCACCCACACGAACGTGAGGGCCTGCGCCTGGTCGTAGCCGCCGAGCCCGGGCCGCTCGTCCCACAACGCGAGGTACGTGTACGCGACGATGAAGCCGAACACGGTGTTGGTGACCACACCGGCCGCGGTCGCCGTCCCGTACGCGGCGTACCGGCGGAATCCGCCGGCCGCCACCGCCGCGTACAGGGCCGCTCTCTGACGCACCGTATCCCTCCGTTTTCCCAGGTCGTTCCCACGTCGGATTCCCAGGTCGTTGCCAGGTCGTTCCTACGTCGTTGCCACGTCGTTCCTACGTCGGCCAAAGCGCGCGAGCTTAGTGCGGAGGGGCGAGCCACGCGAACGATTTACGCCCGTCCGGCGCGGAATCACCCGGCATCGGGTAGACACCATGAGGTACAGAAGTGGATATTTCGCACGGCGCCGAGGAGTTCTGGAGATGAGCGACCAGTCACCACCACCGGGCTGGACCCCTCGCGACCCGGACACCCCCGACGAACAGCCGAACCGCCGCCCGGCAGGCTCCCCGTCAGGACGCCCCGAGAACCCCAACCCGCCCGACCCGCACGGGAGGACGCCCGTACCCCGGCGCACCGGCTGGCGCCGCTTCCTCCCCACCTGGCGCCTCGTCCTCGGCTGCGTCCTGCTCTTCGCCCTGCTGCTCGGCGGCGCCCTGATCGCCGGCTACCTGCTGGTCGACATCCCCCCTGCCAATGCCGCCGCGACCGCGCAGTCCAACGTCTACCTCTACTCCGACGGCTCCCAGCTCGCCCGCGACGGCGAGGTGAACCGCGTCAACGTCCCGCTCTCCCAGGTCCCCCGGACCGTGCAGGAGGCCGTACTGGCCGCAGAGGACCGGGACTTCCACTCCGAACGGGCCGTGGACCCCAAGGCGATGGTCCGCGCCGCCTGGAACACCCTCATGGGCAAGGGCAAACAGTCCGGCTCGACCATCACCCAGCAGTACGTCAAGAACTACTACTTGGGGCAGGAACAGACGGTCAATCGCAAGGTCAAGGAGTTCTTCATCGCGATCAAACTCGGCCGCGAGAAGTCCAAGAACTACATCCTTGAGGGCTACCTGAACACCAGCTACTTCGGCCGGAACGCCTACGGGATCCAGGCCGCCGCCCAGGCCTACTACGGCAAGGACGTCGGCAAACTCAGCACCGCAGAAGGCGCGTACCTCGCCACCCTCCTCAACTCCCCCAGCGCCTTCGACGTCGTGGCCCACCCCCAGAACCGCGGCCGCGCGGTGGCCCGCTGGAACTACGTACTCGACGGCATGGTCAAGAAGGGCTGGATGACCGAGGCCGAGCGGGCGGCCACCCGGTTCCCCGAACCCGGGAAGATCCGCCCCGCCGCCGGCCTGTCGGGGCAGCGCGGCTACCTCGTCGAGGCCATCAAGGACTACATCGCCGAACGGAAGATCCTCGACGACACCACCCTCGCCGAGGGCGGCTACCGCATCACCACCACCATCGACAGACGCCGCCAGAACGCCTTCGTGGACGCCGTCAACGACGAGATGGTCAGCAAACTCGACCCGGAGGCACACAAGGCGGACCGCCTGGTGCGCGCCGGCGGGGTCTCCATCGACCCGGCCACCGGCAAGGTCGTCGCCATGTACGGCGGCATCGACTACACCAAGCAGTACGTCAACAACGCCACCCGGCACGACTACCAGGTGGCCTCCACCTTCAAACCGTTCGTCTTCACCTCCGCCGTCGAGAACGCCTCCCGCACCCAGGACGGCCGCCGGATCACCCCGAACACCCTCTACAACGGCGACAACAAACGCCCGGTGGTGGGCAGTCCGATCCCCTTCAACCCCGAGAACGAGGGCCGGCTGTCGTACGGCAACATCACCGTCAACACCGCCACGGACCTCTCCGTCAACGCGGTCTACGCGCAGATGGTCGTCGACGTCGGCACCGGGAAGGTCAAGAAGACCGCCATCGCCCTCGGCATCCCCGAGAACACCCCGAACTTCGTACCGGGCCCGGCCATGGCGCTCGGCACCATGCAGGCCAGCGTCCTGGACATGACCCAGGCCTACGCGACCCTCGCCGACCACGGCCGCTACACCCCGTACACCTTCCTGGAAAAGATCACCAAGGAGGGGGACACCGTCAAGCTGCCCGACCGCACCCCGCGCCAGGCCGTCTCCCGCGAGGCCGCCGACACCACCACCTCCATGCTGGTCAGCGTCGTCGACAACGGCACCGGTACGGCCGCGCTCGCCGCCGGACACCCGGCCGCCGGCAAGACCGGCACCGCCGAGCTGGACCGCTCGGCCTGGTTCGCGGCGTACACCCCGGACCTCGTCACGGTGGTGTCGATGATGGGCCAGGACCCGGACACGGGCACGCTGGAGTCCCTGTACGGGGCCCTGGGCGAGACCCGGATCGGCGGAGGCGGCTACCCGGCGCGGATCTGGGCGGCGTACACGAAGAGGGCCCTGGAGGCCTCCGACCCCCTCGACTTCGACCTGGTACTCCAGCCGGGCGGGGCCGCGTCACCCCCGCCACCACCGAGCACCCCGGAACAGACCCCCGGCGAGCGCCCCCCGTGGCGGCCGGGGCGGCCGACGCCGCCGACGGGCGGGCAGAACCAGGGAGGCCAGGACAACGGCGGGCAGGGCAACGGAGGGCAGGGCAACGGAGGTCAGAACAACGGGGGCCAGACCCAGGGCGGGCAGACGCAGGGCGGCCAGAACAGCGGGGGGCAGAACAACGGAGGCCAGACCCAAGGCGGCCAGAACGACGGAGGCACCACCCAAGGCACCGGGGGAACCGACGGCGGAACCACCGGGGGCGCCGACCAGGGCACCACCCGGGGAACCAACGCCGGCTCAACCACCACCGGCGGCGCCCAGGGCGGTACCCAAGGCGGCGCGACGGCGGGCCGGCGCCCGCTCCCCGAGTTCCTGGAGTGACGACCGACGGGACGGCCAGTGCCCAGCGGTCCCAGCGGTCAGTGACCGGAGGTCGCCTTCAGCCCCACCACGGCGACCAGCAGAAGGCAGATGAAGAAGATCCGGGCGGCGGTGACGGGCTCACCCAGCACCGCCATACCGAGCACCGCCGCCCCGGCCGCACCGATGCCCACCCACACCCCGTACGCCGTACCGATCGGCAGCGTCTTGGCGGCGTAGGACAGCAGCACCATGCTCGCGACGATGCCGGCGCCGGTGAACACGCTGGGCCAGAGCCTGGTGAATCCGTCGGTGAACTTCATTCCGATCGACCAACCGACTTCGACCAGACCGGCGACGATGAGCAGAACCCAGGCCATGACAGGCACCTCCGTGACGAGAGCGAACGGGGTGCGTCGTCTTTGCGGCCAGCTACCCGGTACGGCGCGTCTCGTCGGGGGTTCTCCTCCACCGTAGCAAAGGGCCACGAAAAGGGCCGGTGACCTCAGTCACCGGCCCTCGGCCAACTCAATCAATCAATATCAATCTCAATCGATCACAGGTAGAGCCCGGTGGAGTCCGTGGACCCCTCCAGCCGCTCCGCGGCCACGGCGTGCAGGTCCCGCTCGCGCATCAGCAGGTACGTCGCCCCCCGCACCTCGACCTCGGCGCGCTCCTCCGGGTCGTACAGCACCCGGTCGCCCGGCTCCACACTCCGTACGTTCTGCCCGACCGCGACCACCTCGGCCCAGGCCAGCCGCTTGCCCACCGCGGCCGTCGCCGGGATCAGGATCCCGCCGCCCGAGCGGCGCTCGCCCTCGGGCGTGTCCGACTTCACGAGCACGCGGTCGTGGAGCATGCGGATGGGCAGCTTGTCGTGGGTGGTGGTGTTCTCGCTCACCCCTCGAACCTACCCGCCCGGGCCCTCCCCGCACGCCGCAGGGTCATCAGTGCTTGCGTCGCGCCGACACGACGATCAGACCGACCACGCCGACCGCGAGCAGCGCCACCGGCACGATCCGCTCGGGGCGCGGGGTCCCGTCCTCGTTGCACAGGCCGGCCTTCACATCGGTCACGAGGCGGTTCACCGCGACGACCGCCCGCCCGGCGGTGTGATCCACCGTCGAGGCGACCCTGGCCTTGGCGTCCCCGATGATCGTCTTCGGATGCATGCGCACGCCGATCTCGTCGAGCGTCTCGGCGAGCTGCTCGCGCCTGCGGACGATGTCCGCCTCGATCTGTGCGGGGGTCCTGGCTTCCGGCACCGCGCTGCCTCCGTCGTCGTGTCGTGCGAGTGGTCGCATGGGGGACGTGATCCGCCCGTGGACAGTCTGTCAGCTTAGTCTCGTGGCGTACTGATCCCCTCCCGAGGAGCTGTTGAGATGAGCGAGCGACTTCAGCAGGGCGACACCGCCCCCGCCTTCACCCTGCCCGACGCGGACGGCAACGAGGTCTCGCTTGCCGACCACAAGGGCCGCAAGGTGATCGTGTACTTCTACCCGGCCGCCCTGACCCCGGGCTGCACGAAGCAGGCCTGCGACTTCACGGACAACCTGGCCGTCCTGGCCCAAGCGGGTTACGACGTCATCGGCGTCTCCCCGGACAAGCCGGAGAAGCTCGCGAAGTTCCGGGAGCAGGAACACCTGAAGGTGACCCTGGTCGGCGACCCGTCCAAGGAGGTCCTCGCGGCGTACGGGGCCTTCGGCGAGAAGAAGCTCTACGGCAAGACCGTCACCGGGGTCATCCGCTCCACGGTGATCGTCGACGAGGAGGGCAAGGTCGAGCGCGCCCTCTACAACGTCAAGGCCACGGGCCACGTAGCGAAGATCATCAAGGACCTGGGCATCTGACCCGCCCTCTTCCCAACGGAGCGGCCCGCACCCTGAACCGGTGCGGGCCGTTCCGTTTACCAGACGAAATCAGCCGTAACTGTCCGACTATCGGTCCGTTACTCCGTACGAGGGCCGCACGTGTGGCCGACGATCAAGGAGGGAGCAGGCCGTGGCCGATCCGTACGACCGGGACACCCTGTCCGCAGCGGTTGCCGAATCACGAGGTTGGGCCGATCTGATGCGGCGACTGGGACTCAAGGAGAGCGGTGGTCAGCGCCGCACACTCCAGAAACAGGTCTCCTCCCACGGAATCGACAGCAGCCACTTCGCGAAGCGCAGTCCGTGGCGCAAGTACTCCGACGAGGCCATAGCTGCCGCAGTGGCTTCATCGACCACACTGCGCGAGGTAGCCGTCAAGCTCGGCGCCCCTCCGGCCACCGGCACCCTGTCGCACATCGTCCGCCGAATCGCCGCAGCGGGTATCGACATCAGCCACTTCCCCGGCATGCAGCGCGGCGGCGTCGAACTACCGTTCACCGCGGACGAACTCGTCCTTGCGGCGGCCTCCGCCGACAGCATCCGCGGCACGGCGCGCACCCTGGGCATCCCGGATGACAGCCGGTCCCGCGCCGCCCTCGGGAGGATGCTGAAGGAGCACGGCATCGACACGACCCACTTCCGGAACTCCCGGCTGGCCATTCCTGAGGAGGCCCTGCGCGCGGCCATCCCGGAGGCCGCCAGTTATGCGGATCTCATGCGCGCTCTCGATCTGACCGTCAACGACGTGAACCATCGCCGCCTCCGGCGCCGCGTCACTCAACTCGGACTCGATGTCAGCCATTTCAAGCGACGCACATGGGCGAGCACCCGCGCGGTGCCACCCAGGGCCGTCGCGGCCGACACGCTCATCCTGCTTCCCGAGGGCGCCCCCCGAACCAACCGCACCCGCCTACACCGCGCACTGCAGGAGATCGGCGTTCCCTACCTCTGTACAACATGCGGAAACCCCGGAGAATGGCTGGGCCTGCCGATCACGCTCCAGATCGACCACATCAGTGGGAACTGGCTCGACAACCGCCACGAGAACCTGCGCTACCTGTGCCCCAACTGCCACACCCTGACGGACACGTGGTGCCGCAACCGTCGCCCGAAACCCGCCGCCGCTCCCGGCCGACCCGTACACTGATCCCTAGCCCAGACAGGGAGATGTCCGATTTGGGTTAAATGTCGCGGTTGTGGTGGAATTTGGTAGTCACGCTGGGTTTAGGTCCCAGTGGGGTAAAACCCGTGGGGGTTCGAGTCCCCCCAACCGCACGTGCACGAGGGCCCCGTACGCAGCTTGCGTACGGGGCCCTCGGCGTCTGCGCGGTCAGCCCAGCAGGGCGCGGATGAACGGGACCAGGGCGCGGAAGGCCTGGCCTCGGTGGGAGATGGCGTTCTTCTCGGCCGCGGTGAGTTCCGCGCAGGTGCGGGTGTCGCCCACGGGCTGGAGGATCGGGTCGTAGCCGAAGCCGCCGGTGCCGGACGGGGTGTGGCGGAGGGTGCCCAGGAGGCGTCCCTCGACGACGCGTTCGGTGCCGTCCGGGAGGGCGAGGGCCGCCGCGCAGGCGAAGTGGGCCCCGCGGTGTTCGGCGGGGATGTCCGACAGCTGGGCCAGGAGGAGCTCCAGGTTCGCCTTGTCGTCGCCGTGGCTGCCGGCCCAGCGGGCCGAGAAGACGCCGGGGACGCCGTTCAGGACGTCCACGCAGAGGCCGGAGTCGTCCGCGACGGCCGGCAGGCCCGTGGCCCGGGCGAGGGCGTGGGCCTTGAGGAGGGCGTTCTCGGCGAAGGTGATGCCGGTTTCCTTGACGTCCGGGATCTCCGGGTAGGCGTCCGCGCCGACCAGCTCGTGCGGCAGGCCGGCGTCGGACAGGATGGCGCGGAGTTCGGAGACTTTGCCCGCGTTGCGGGTCGCGAGGATCAGGCGGCTGGTCGTCGTCATGCGTCCATTATTCCGGCCGCCCCCCGCGGCCCCCGCCGCCTCCGCGGCCCCCGTACGGCCTCAGCCCGGCGTGCAGACCTTCGAGATCTCGGACGCCGCGTCCGCGACCGGCGTGATGTCGGGGGCGGCGTTGCCGCCCTCGATCGACGTACGGACGTTCTTGACGGCCGTGTTCATCGAGTCGATGGCCTTGCGCAGGTCGGCGTTGTCCGTCTGGTCGCCGATCTTCTTGAGGTTCGTGTCGATCTGGTTGAGCGCGTTCTGCGCGTCCTGCGGGCTGTTGCCCGCCTGCGAGACGGCCTGCTGGAGGTCGTTCGCACCGTCCGTGATGGCCACGGCCGTGCTGGCGCAGTCCATCGCCGTCGAGATCGCGTCGCAGGACGTGAGGGCGGGAACGGTCAGGACGGCTGCCACCGCGACGGCGGCTATGCGGAGCTTCATGCGGTTCCCCCAGGGAGGCGTGCGTGGTGACGTGGACGGGCGCACGGTAGTGACACCGTGCGCCCGTGTCTACGGGGACGCCGGGGCGGGCCCGGCGGTTGCCGAGCGGCTCCGGTCAACTGATCCGGTTACGGGGTCACAGAACCTGGAGGTCCAGCGCACTCAGCTGGAGGGCCTGGAGGTCGGCGCAGCCGCCGGAGGCCAGGTCGAGGAGGGCGTTGAGCTCCTTGCGGTCGAAGGGCTCGCCCTCGGCGGTGCCCTGGACCTCGACGAAGCGGCCGTCGCCGGTGCAGACGACGTTCATGTCGGTCTCGGCCCGCACGTCCTCCTCGTAGCAGAGGTCGAGGAGGGGTTCGCCGTCGACGATGCCGACGCTGACGGCGGCGACCGTGCCGGTGAGCGGCTTGCGGCCGGCCTTGATCAGCTTCTTCTTCTGGCCCCAGGCGACGGCGTCGGCGAGGGCGACGTAGGCGCCGGTGATCGCGGCGGTGCGGGTGCCGCCGTCGGCCTGGAGGACGTCGCAGTCCAGGACGATGGTGTTCTCGCCCAGGGCCTTGTAGTCGATGACGGCGCGCAGCGAGCGGCCGATGAGGCGGGAGATCTCGTGGGTGCGGCCGCCGATCTTGCCGCGGACGGATTCGCGGTCGCCGCGGGTGTTGGTGGAGCGGGGCAGCATCGAGTACTCGGAGGTGACCCAGCCTTCGCCGCTGCCCTTGCGCCAGCGCGGGACGCCTTCGGTGAAGGAGGCGGTGCAGAAGACTTTGGTGTCTCCGAAGGAGATGAGGACGGAGCCCTCGGCGTGCTTGCTCCATCCGCGTTCGATGGTGACCGGGCGGAGCTGATCGGGCGTACGGCCGTCGATGCGAGACATGCTCCCGAGCCTAGTCCCTGCGGGCCCGGGCCCATGTCCCCGTACGGACACCTCGTACGAAGACCCGTACGAAGACCCCGCGCAGGACCCCGTACGAAGACCCCGTCCGGGAGGCGGCCGGGAGGCGGCGGCGGCCGGGACGGGGTCTCGTGAGCGCGTGGGCTCAGGTCACATCATGTCTTCGATCTCGCCGGCGATCGGGTCGGCGTCGGTGCCGATGACGACCTGGATCGCGGTGCCCATCTTGACGACGCCGTGGGCGCCGGCGGCCTTCAGGGCGGCCTCGTCGACCAGGCTCGCGTCGTGGACCTCGGTACGCAGGCGGGTGATGCAGCCCTCGACCTCTTCGATGTTGTCGATGCCGCCGAGCCCGGCGACGATCTTCTCAGCCTTGGTGGCCATGCATTTCTCCCTGGATGTTCGAAGAACGAGTCTCGGCGGCCGTTGTCCTCCGGCCCGGCCGGCGACCTGCCGGCGCGGTCCGTTTGTCACGGTAGCCCACGGTTGGCCCATCTACGCGAGCGCGTGCCCGGTAGCTGCCGAATGATGACGATCAGCAGCAACCTGCCCTCCAGGCGGGTCACATGCGATCACATCACTAGTGGTCTACACCAGTGTGCCGCAAGTGTCGCGACTGCCAAAAACGGGCCGGTCAGGGAGGAAGCCGATGAGCGCGAGCAGCGCCGCAGCAGTGCCGCGACGCCAGTGGTGGAACGGCTTGTTCCAGGGCCTGCAGAAGATGGGCCGGAGCCTTCAGCTGCCGATCGCCGTCCTGCCCGCCGCGGGCATCCTCAACCGCCTCGGGCAGCCGGACGTCTTCGGCAGGGACGGCCTGAACTGGACGGACGTGGCCAAGGTGATGGCCGGCGCGGGCGGTGCGCTGCTGGACTCCGACCTCGGACTGCCGCTCCTCTTCTGCGTCGGCGTCGCGATCGGCATGGCCAAGAAGGCGGACGGCTCGACGGCGCTGGCGGCGGTCGCGGGCTTCCTGGTCTACCGCGGCGTGCTGCACGCGTTCCAGAAACCCTGCCCGGCGGGCACCAGGGACATCGGGGGCGGCTGTCTGGCGCCGGGCGACACCTTCGTCTCGTACACGTACCAGAATCCCGGGGTCTTCGGCGGCATCATCATGGGCCTGCTGACCGCCTGGTTCTGGCAGCGCTACCACCGGGTGAAGCTGGTGGACTGGCTGGGCTTCTTCAACGGCCGCCGGCTCGTCCCGATCATCATGTCGTTCGTCGCGATCGGCTTCGCCGCGCTGTGCCTGTGGATCTGGCCGCCCGTCGGTGACGCGCTGGAGAGTTTCTCCGACTGGCTGGTGGGTCTGGGTTCGTGGGGCGCCGGCATCTTCGGCGTCGCGAACCGCGCGCTGCTGGTGATCGGCCTGCACCAGTTCCTGAACGTGCCGGTGTGGTTCCAGTTCGGCAGTTACACGAAGCCGGACGGCCAGACGGTGCACGGCGACATCAACATGTTCCTGGCGGGCGACCCGGATGCCGGGCAGTTCCTCAGCGGGTTCTTCCCGATCATGATGTTCGCCCTCCCGGCGGCGGCGCTGGCGATCACGCACTGCGCGAAGCCGCAGCGGCGCAAGGAGGTGGGCGGCCTGATGCTGTCGGTGGCCCTGACCTCGTTCGTCACGGGGATCACCGAGCCGCTGGAGTACTCCTTCCTCTTCGTGGCGCCCCTGCTGTACGTGATCCACGCGGTGCTGACGGGTGCGTCGATGGCGGTGACCTGGGCGCTGGGCGTCCATGACGGTTTCAGCTTCTCGGCGGGCCTGATCGACTACATCATCAACTGGGGCCTGGCGACGAAGCCGTGGCTGATCATTCCGATCGGTCTGGGCTTCGCGGTCGTCTATTACGCCGTCTTCCGCTTCGCGATCACGAAGTTCGACATCCCGACCCCGGGCCGGGAGTCGGACGAGGAGATCGCGGCGATGCAGGCGGAGGTCACCAAGGCGTAACGGGCAGGTGGCGCCGGGCCCTTCGGCCCGGCCGAGCGAGGCCCTCGGATCCTGGATCCGGGGGCCTTCCGCTTGTCCGAAGATCACGGCGCCGCACCGTCCGACCCGTCGAGGCCGAGTGTGGCGTAGACCACAGGAAATCGAAGGTTCCTTATCTATCCCTCACCGTGCTACAACTGGTCTACACCATCGATTGGTGTAGACCACGCGGGCCTGTCCGAGCCCGCGTACCCCCGTATCTGAGACGTCGCCGTCCCCCGTTTCCCTCTGGCGTCGCCTTGCCCACTGGAGGAAGTTGTGACCACGGCTGCCGCCCCCGCGGCTGAGAAGAAGAAGGGCGCTGGCGTGATGGCCGTCATGCAGCGCATCGGCCGGAGCCTCATGCTCCCCGTAGCCGTGCTGCCCGCGGGCGCACTCCTGCTCCGCCTGGGCGCGGGCGACATGCTCGGCGACAAGGACGTCTTCCCGACGTTCATCCTCAAGATCGCCGGTTACATGGCCGCCGGCGGTGGCGCGATCCTCGACAACATGGCGCTGCTGTTCGCCGTCGGTATCGCGATCGGCTTCGCCAAGAAGTCGGACGGCTCCACCGCCCTCGCCGCCGTGACCGGATACCTGGTCTTCCAGAAGGTGCTCGCCACCTTCACCGACAGCAACCTGCCGAAGGTCGCCAAGGTGGTCGACGGCAAGATCGTCATGGTGGATGCCGCGGTCAACGCCGGTGTCCTCGGCGGCGTCGTGATGGGCATCATCACCGCCCTGCTCTACCAGAAGTTCTACCGAACCAAGCTGCCGGACTGGGCGGGCTTCTTCGGCGGCCGCCGTCTGGTCCCGATCCTCTCCGCGCTCGCCGGCCTGGTCACCGGCATCGTCTTCGGTCTCATCTGGCCCGTCCTCGGCGCCGGCCTGCACAACTTCGGTGAGTGGCTCGTCGGCTCCGGTGCCGTCGGCGCGGGCATCTTCGGCGTCGCCAACCGTGCGCTGATCCCGATCGGCATGCACCACCTGCTGAACTCCTTCCCGTGGTTCCAGGCCGGCTCGTTCGACACCCCCACCGGCGCCGTCCACGGTGACATCGGCCGCTTCCTCGCCGGTGACCCGAGCGCCGGACAGTTCATGACCGGGTTCTTCCCGATCATGATGTTCGCCCTCCCGGCGGCCTGCCTCGCGATCGTCCACTGCGCCCGCCCCGAGCGCCGCAAGGTCGTCGGCGGCATGATGTTCTCCCTCGCGGCCACCGCGTTCGTCACCGGTGTGACCGAGCCCATCGAGTTCACCTTCATGTTCATCGCCCCGGTGCTCTACGCGATCCACGCGGTGCTGACCGGTGTCTCCCTGGCCCTCACCTGGGCGCTGGGCATGCGGGACGGCTTCGGCTTCTCCGCCGGCGCGGTCGACTTCCTGCTGAACCTCGGCATCGCGAACAACCCGTGGGGCCTGGCCGGAGTCGGCCTCTGCTTCGCGGTGGTCTACTACTTCGTCTTCCGCTTCGCGATCATCAAGTGGAACCTGCCGACGCCGGGCCGCGAGTCCGACGATGAGCTCGCCGAGCTCCAGAAGGCCGAGGCCAAGTAAGCAGCCCCGGTACGCCACGACGCCCCGCTCTCCCTGAAGGGAGGGCGGGGCGTCGTCGTGTCCGGGGGCCCGGGTGGGGTCAGACCTCGTACACCGCGCCGGGGTACGCGAGGTCGACCGGGCCGTCGTAGACCGCGCGGGCGTCGGCGAGGTTCTGGTCGGCGTTCGTCCACGGCGGGATGTGGGTGAGCACGAGCCGGCCGACCCGGCCGCCGCGGGCGTACTCCCCGGCCTCGCGGCCGTTGAGGTGGAGGTCCGGGATGTCCTCCTTGCCGTGGGTGAAGGAGGCCTCGCAGAGGAACAGGTCGGTGCCGTCGGCGAGCAGGCCCAGCTCGGGGCAGGTGCCGGTGTCCCCGGAGTACGTGAGCGAGCGGCCGCCGTACTCGACGCGGATGCCGTACGCCTCGACGGGGTGGCAGACCTTCTCCGTACGGACCTGGAACGGGCCGATCTCGAAGCTGCCGGACTTCAGGGTGCGGAAGTCGAAGACCTCGCTCATCGAGCGCTCGTCGGGGACGTCGTCGTAGGCCGTGGTGAGCCGCTTCTCGGTGCCCTCGGGGCCGAAGACGGGGATGGTGCCGCAGCGGCCGCCCTCGTGGCGGTAGTAACGGGCGACGAAGTACGCGCACATGTCGATGCAGTGATCGGCGTGCAGATGGCTCAGGAAGATCGCGTCGAGGTCGTAGAGACCGATGTGACGCTGGAGCTCTCCGAGGGCGCCGTTGCCCATGTCGAGGAGCAGCCGGAAGCCGTCGGCTTCGACGAGGTAGCTCGAACAGGCCGATTCCGCGGACGGAAACGACCCCGAACAGCCGACGACTGTGAGCTTCATGGAGCGTGAACCTCCGTGGACGGTCCGTGGACGGAATGCGGGCCGTGCGTTCGTCGAGCGTAAGGCGCGAAACGTCTGGTCGCTCCTCCGTGGCGGGCCGTTGTGGGGGGAATCACCTGTGGTGTCACCCGTGGGAGCGACGGGGGGTGCGGAGGTTGTCGTGCGCCGCCGGGGCGCTGCCGCGCGGGGGGTGCGGGGCGGGGTCCGGTGCCGGTGCGGTGGCGGGTGCGGTGCCGGTCCGGTGCCCGGTGCCCGGTGCGGTGCCGGTCCGGTGCCGGGGCGCGGCCGGTGCCGGATGTTGTCATACGCCACCGCAGGCACTGGCGCGCCGCCGGTCCGGTGCCGGTGCGGTGCCCATGCGCGGCCAGTTCCGGTGGGCGGCCAGTGCGCGGCCGGGGCCGGAGGTTGTCGTCCACCGCAGGCGCTGACGCGGCCGCCGGTCCGGTGCCGGTCCGGTGTCCATGCGCGGCCAGTGCCGGTGGGCGCCGCCGCCGCGCGGCCGGTCCGGTGTCCGGTGCGCGGCCGGTGCGCTGCCGTGCCGGGGGCGGGGGGCGCGGCTACGGTCGGAGTATGGACACGTCCTGGTGGCCTGCCGTCGCCGCGGTGGTGGCGGTGGCCGTGGTGGTGCTGGTCGCGGGGCGTCGGTGGGGGGTCGCGCGCCCTACCCCGCCGGCGCACGGCGCCGGTCCGCCGCCGCGGCCACGGTCGGGTGAGCTGTGGTGTCTGGTGGACGGCCGGTTGTGCCTGGTGCTGGCGGTGAGGTCCGTACGGGGCCACCGTGCGCGGGTCGCGTGGATCACCGGTAAGTACGACGACCGGCGCGCCGGGGTGATCCCGCTGCCGCCGGGGACGGTGGAGGCGCAGGGCCGGACGACCTTCCTGGAGGCGGACCGGCCGACGGAGGTGTCGCTGTGGGAGTTCCGGCGGAGGCTGGGCGTGCTGGATCCGGCGCTGTGGGACGAGGTCAAGGGACTGGGCGGAGGCAAGGGGTGACGGCCGTCCGGGTGCGGCGTGTCTACGATCCCCCCGAACCGGGGGCGGATGGGGTGAGGGTGCTCGTGGACCGGCTCTGGCCGCGGGGGCTGGCGAAGGCGGCGGCGGGCGTCGACGAGTGGCCGAAGGCGGTGACGCCGTCGGCGGAGCTCCGGAAGTGGTTCCACGGGGGTGGCTCCGCCGGGGAGTTCCGGCGGCGGTACGAGGCGGAGCTGGCGGAGCCGGAGGCGGCGGAGGAGCTGGCGCGGCTGCGGGCGCTGGTGGCGGCGGGTCCGGTGACGCTGCTGACCGCGGTCAAGGACCCGGCCTCCAGCCACGCGGCGGTCCTGGCGGAGCTGCTGTCTCGGTGACGGTCGCCTGGCCGGGGCCTGGCCGGGCCTGGGCCGGCGGCTGCGCGGGGAAGCGGGCGCCGGGCCTGGGCCGGCGGCAGGCGCTGCGGGGCCGGGGCTTGGCGGAGCCGGCGCTTCGCCAGGGCCGGGGCTTGGCCGGAGCCGGGCCAGAGGCAGGCGCTGCCGGGGGCGGGGCTTGGCCCGGGCCGGACGCGGGCGCTGCGGGGACAGCGCTTGGCCGGGGCCGACGCCGGAGGCAGGCGCTGCGGTGCCGGGGCCCGGGCCGGGGCCGACGCCGGAAGCGGGCGCTGCCGGGAGTGGGGCTTGGCCGGGGGTGGGGGCTGCCGGGGCCGGGTGCGGGCTGGGGTGTCGTCCGGGACTGCATGATTTTTGGCGCCCTGGCGGGTGGCAGGCAGGCGGGCCTGATCGCGCCACAAATCACGTTTTACGTCCCGGCCAACACCCCAGCCCGCACCCGTCCCCGACAGCGCGCGTCCACGCCAGGGAGCGCTGCCCCGGCCCGTCTGAAGGGCTGCGGCCCGGGAGCGCGGCCTCGGCCTCCGGAGGGCTGCGGCCCGGGAGCACCGCCTCGGCCCGTACCCGGCGTTCCCCCGGAGGGCTACGACCCAGGAGCGCTACCCCGGCCCGTACCCGGCATTCCCCCGGAGGGCTACGACCCAGGAGCGCTACCCCGGCCCGTACCCGGCATTCCCCCGGAGGGGGCTACCCCGGCCCGTACCCGGCGGTCCCCCGGAGGGGCTACGGCCCCGGGAGGGCTGACCCGGCCCGTACCGGCGTTTCCCCGGAGGGGCTACGGCCCGGGAGCCCGGCCTCGGCCCCCGGAGGGCTACGGCCCGGGAGCGTGGACCCGGGCCGTACCCGGCGGTGCCTCGGAGGGCTACGGCCCGGGGGCGTGGGCCCGGGCCGTAGCCGGCGGTGCCTCGGGGGCTGCGGCTCGGGAGCGTTGGCTCGGCTCGTCCCTGGCAGCGCGCGCCCGGGCCCGTACTCGGTGGATCCCCGGAGGGGCTACGCCCAGAGTTGGCCGTGGAGGGTTTCGATTGCCTCTTCCGTTGTCGGGGCCGTGTAGACGCCCGTCGAGAGGTACTTCCAGCCGCCGTCGGCCACGACGAACACGATGTCCGCCGACTCGCCCGCCGCCACCGCCTTGCGGCCCACGCCGATGGCCGCGTGCAGGGCCGCGCCCGTGGAGACGCCCGCGAAGATACCCTCCTGCTGGAGGAGTTCGCGGGTGCGGGTCACCGCGTCCGCGGAGCCGACCGAGAAGCGGGTGGTCAGGACGGACGCGTCGTACAGCTCGGGGACGAAGCCCTCGTCCAGGTTGCGCAGGCCGTAGACCAGGTCGTCGTAGCGCGGTTCGGCCGCGACGATCTTGACTCCGGGTACCCGCTCGCGCAGGTAGCGGCCGACGCCCATCAGGGTGCCGGTCGTGCCCAGGCCCGCCACGAAGTGGGTGATCGAGGGCAGGTCGGCCAGGATCTCCGGGCCCGTCGTGGCGTAGTGGGCGCCCGCGTTGTCCGGGTTGCCGTACTGGTAGAGCATCACCCAGTCCGGGTGTTCGGCCGCCAGCTCCTTGGCGACGCGGACCGCGGTGTTCGAGCCGCCCGCCGCCGGGGAGGGGATGATCTCGGCTCCCCACATCGTCAGGAGGTCACGGCGCTCCTGGCTCGTGTTCTCCGGCATCACGCACACGATCCGGTAGCCCTTGAGCTTCGCCGCCATCGCGAGGGAGATGCCGGTGTTGCCCGAGGTGGGCTCCAGGATCGTGCAGCCGGGGTACAGCCGGCCGGCCTTCTCGGCCTGCTCGACCATGTGGAGCGCGGGGCGGTCCTTGATCGAGCCGGTCGGGTTGCGGTCCTCCAGCTTCGCCCAGATCCGCACGTCGGCGGAGGGCGAGAGCCGGGGCAGCCGGACCAGCGGGGTGTTGCCGACGGCGGCCAGTGGGGAGTCGTAGCGCATTACTTCGATCCGCCGGCCACGGCCGGGAGGATGGTGACGCTGTCGCCGTCCTTGAGCTCGGTGGAGATGCCGTCGAGGAAGCGGACGTCCTCGTCGTTGAGGTAGACGTTCACGAAGCGGCGCAGCTGGCCGTTGTCGACGATGCGCTCCTCGATGCCCTTGTGGCGCTTCTCCAGGTCGGCGAAGAGCTCGGCCAGCGTGGTGCCCTCACCGGTGACGGCCTTCTCGCCGTCGGTGTAGGTACGGAGGATGGTGGGGATGCGGACCTCGATGGCCATGGCAGGCTCCAGTGTCGTGAAGGGGCTTTAAGGGCGCGCGGCATGAAGTGCCCCGCGCGAGAAGGCTCTGGCTGTACTCAGGCAGCAGGACAGATGGCGCTGGCCAGGCGGCACAGGTCGACGTGCAACCGGGCCACGAGCAGCAGCCTGCCGGGCGTCTCGATGCTCACGTCGTGGGAAACCATGCAGTCATGTTAACGATTCCCGGTCACCCGATTGGAGTGTGATCCCACATCGTGGACCGGAAGCGCTCACATGATGGTCAGTAGGCTTCCACGACCCGCACTTCCTCCTCCGTGATCACGCCGTCGACGATCCGGTACGAGCGGAACTGGAACTCCCCGAGACCGTCCTGGTCCGCCGTGGAGACCAGCACGTAGTGCGCGCCGGGCTCGTTCGCGTACGTGATGTCCGTGCGCGAGGGGTAGGCCTCGGTCGCGGTGTGCGAGTGGTAGACGATCACGGGGTCCTCGTCCCGGTCGTCGAGCTCCCGGTAGAGCTTCAGCAGATCCTTCGAGTCGAACTCGTAGAACGTGGGCGAGCGGGCCGCGTTGAGCATCGGGATGAACCGCTCCGGGCGGTCGGTGCCCGCCGGGCCGGCCACGACTCCGCACGCCTCGTCGGGGTGGTCCTTGCGGGCGTGCTCGACGATCTGGTCGTACAGGGCCTGGGTGAGGGTCAACATGAGCGACAGGATAAGCAGACGGGCCCTCCCGTACCGAGGTGTGGTACGGAAGGGCCCGCATGGTGGACAAGGGCAGCCAGGGGGCGGCTAGGACGCCTTGGCGAAGGCCTCGCCGCGCGGGTTGCGGGACTTCATCACCAGGTAGGAGACCCCGAGGACGAGAACCCACAGCGGGGCGCAGTAGAGCGAGACGCGCGAGTCCTTGTCGGCGCCCATCATCACGATGACCATGCCGATGAAGAGCAGCGCGAACCAGCTCGTCCACGGGGCGCCGGGGGCGCGGAACGCGGACTGCGGCAGCTCGCCGCGGTCGGCCTTGGCGCGGTAGCGGATCTGACAGACCAGGATCATGATCCAGGCCCACATGCCGGAGATGGTGGCGAAGGAGACGACGTAGTCGAAGGCCTTGCCCGGGGCGACGTAGTTGATCCAGACGCCCACCAGCATCAGCGCGGCGGAGAAGGTGGTGCCGATGAGCGGGGTGCCGCTCTTGGTCAGCTTCGTGAAGAACTTCGGGCCCTGGCCGTTGAGCGCGAGGTCGCGCAGCATGCGGCCGGTGGAGTACATGCCCGAGTTGCAGGAGGACAGGGCGGCCGTCAGGACGACGAAGTTGACGATCGCGGCGCCGATGCCCAGGCCCATGCGCTCGAAGGCGGCGACGAAGGGCGAGACGCCCGGCTGGAAGTGCGTCCACGGCACGACCGACAGGATCATGATCAGCGCGCCGACGTAGAAGACGGCGATGCGCCACGGCACGGTGTTGATGGCCTTGGGCAGCGTCTTCTCGGGGTCCTTGGACTCGCCGGCGGTGACGCCGACCAGCTCGACCGCGAGGAAGGCGAACATCACGATCTGCAGGGTCATCAGCGTGCCGCCGATGCCCTTGGGGAAGAAGCCACCGTCGTTCCACAGGTTCGTGACGGTCGCGGTGTCGGCGGCGTCGGAGAAGCCGATGGTGAGGATGCCGGCGCAGATCAGGATCATGCCGACGATGGCGGTGACCTTGACCATGGAGAACCAGAACTCCAGCTCACCGAAGAGCTTCACGGAGATCAGGTTGGCGCCGTAGAGGATGACGGTGAAGATCAGCGCGTAGGCCCATTGCGGGAAGCTGTCGTGGGTCCAGTACGCCATGTACTGCGCGGCCGCTGTCACCTCGGTGATGCCGGTGACCACCCAGAAGAGCCAGTACGTCCAGCCGGTCACGTACCCCCAGAAGGGGCCGAGGAACTCGCGGGCGTAGTCCGAGAAGGACCCGGACACGGGGCGGTACATGAGCAGCTCGCCCAGGGCCCGCATGATGAAGAAGATGACCAGGCCCGCGATGGCGTAGGCCAGGATCAGGCTGGGCCCCGCCTTCGAGATGGCCTTGCCCGCCCCCAGGAAGAGGCCGGTGCCGATGGCTCCGCCGATCGCGATCATCTGGATCTGGCGGGCGCCGAGCGCGCGGTGGTAACCCTCGCCGCTCTCGTCCGCAGTGCCCTCGCCGGGCATCTTGCCGTGCTGCTCGACCTGCACAGAGGTCATGTTTGGTGCGCCTTTCTCCACGCCGACCCGCGCCTGTGACGGCTGCGGATCGGGTCCTCGATCCCCCCGGATACGGATGGAGTTGCACGCCGGCGGTCAGCCGGGTCAAGCAGGCCGGGGGACATGGGTGGCGTCCCTCCGGCAGTCGTGAAGATTTATCACGGACTTAACGAACCCGGAGGGGGAGAAAGGTGACGCGAGGCATCAAAAAAACGGGACAAACGAGTAGGGAAGGATCAGATCACCGCATGGCGGTGATCTGATCGTTATCCGGATTTGAGCGTCCGCTGAGCGAACAAAGGCCTCACAGCGTCTCGATGAGGGACTCCTGGAGGCCACCGAGCCAGAGGTACGCCATCACCATCGGCTTGCGCGGATCGTCGTCCGGAAGCCCGAGCAGCGCGGCGCTCTCATCGTCCTCGGTGATGTTCAGGCGGGCCGCGATGGTGAGCCGGAGGTCGTTGAGCGCGCCGAGCCAGCGCAGCGGCAGCTCCCCGGTCAGCTCCAGCACCGTCGCGCCGCCGTCTGCCGGGGTGAGTCCGTCGAGGCTGCGCACGACGGCCAGCGCGTCCTCCCGCTTGCGGGTGCGCAGGTCGTTCTCGGTGAACCGGCGGAACTCGGCGGACCGGGCGGCGAGCTCCTCGGGGTCCACGCCCTGGTCGACGGGGCCCGGGCCCCCGTACGCGTCGGGGAAGAGCCGGGCCAGCGCCGGGTCCGACGGCGGCTCGGAGGGCCCGTCGGCGAAGAGGGCGGCCAGCGGGTCGGCGTCCGCGGCGGCCTCCGGCTCACCCGGGCCGATCAGCTCCAGCAGCTGCACGGCCAGGGAGCGCAGGATCGAGATCTCGATCTCGTCGAGCGTGACGGCGGCGCCGCCGCCCTTGAGGGGCTCGAACATTCCGGCGGAGCGCCCCATCAGAAGCGGTCCTGGGAGAGGGTCGCCCACAGGCCGTAGCCGTGCATGGCCTGCACGTCGCGCTCCATCTCCTCGCGGGTGCCGCTGGAGACGACCGCCCGTCCCTTGTTGTGGACGTCGAGCATCAGCCTGTGCGCCTTGTCCTTGGGGTAGCCGAAGTACGCCTGGAACACGTACGTCACGTAGCTCATGAGGTTGACCGGGTCGTTGTGCACCAGGGTCACCCAGGGGACGTCGGGTTCGGGGACCGCGTAGGTCTCTTCGGCCGACTCGGTGCGTTCGATCTCAATGGGAGCAACACTCACTTGACCCATGCTGCCACTGCGGGCCGCCCGTCGCACAAACCGCCCCGACATCTCGTCACTCTGACGAGATGTGCGCTAGCATCCGAGGCATGAACCCTGCGGACCTGGGCCTGCCGGTGGACGTGCCGTCGACAGCGCTCTTCACTGACCATTACGAGCTCACGATGCTGCAGGCCGCGCTGGCCAACGGCACGGCCGACCGCCGCTCGGTCTTCGAGGCGTTCACCCGCCGGCTGCCCGAGGGGCGGCGCTACGGCGTCGTCGGAGGCACCGGCCGGGTGCTGGACGCGGTGGAGAACTTCCGCTTCGACGGAGCGGTACTGGAGTTCCTGCGCGAGCGGGCCATCGTGGACATGCGCACCCTGGACTGGCTCGCCTCGTACCGCTTCTCGGGGGACATCTGGGGCTACCCGGAGGGGGAGGCCTACTTCCCCGGCTCCCCGATCCTGCGGGTGGAGGGCAGCTTCGCCGAGTGCGTGCTGCTGGAGACCGTGATCCTGTCGATCCTCAACCACGACTCGGCGATCGCGGCGGCCGCCTCCCGGATGGCCTCGGCGGCGGGCGAGCGGCCGCTGATCGAGATGGGCGCGCGGCGGACGCACGAGCTGGCGGCCGTGGCGGCCTCGCGGGCGGCGTACGTGGGCGGCTTCACCTCGACCTCGGACCTGGCGGCCGGCTTCCGGTACGGGATTCCCACGGTCGGAACCTCGGCGCACGCGTTCACCCTGCTGCACGATACGGAGCGGGACGCGTTCCGGGCGCAGGTCGCCTCGCTGGGCGGCGGAACCACCCTGCTGGTGGACACGTACGACGTCGCGGAGGCGGTCCGCACGGCGGTGGAGATCGCCGGCCCCGGGCTGGGCGCGGTCCGGATCGACTCCGGGGACCTGCTGCTGGTCGCGCACCGGGTGCGGCAGCAGCTGGACGCGCTGGGCGCCGGCTCGACGAAGATCGTGGTCACCTCGGACCTGGACGAGTACGCGATCGCCTCGCTGGCGGCGGCCCCCGTGGACGCGTACGGGGTCGGGACGCAGCTGGTGACGGGCAGCGGGCACCCGACGTGCTCGATGGTCTACAAGCTGGTGGCGCGGGCCGCCTCGGCGGACCCGAAGGCGGCGCTGGTGCCGGTGGCGAAGAAGGCGACCGGCGGAAAGACCTCGATCGGGGGCCGCAAGTGGGCCGCGCGCCGGGTCGACTCCGACGGGGTCGCGGAGGCCGAGGTGATCGGGACGGGCCCGGTCCCGCCGGCCCTGGCGGACCGGCAGCTGCTGGTCCAGCTGGTCAAGGCGGGCGAGGTGATGGCCCGCGAGCCCCTGGAGGCGGCCCGCGACCGCCACCGCGAGGCCCGCGCCGGCCTCCCGCTCTCCGCGACGCAGCTCTCGCGCGGCGAGGCCGTGATCCCGACCGAGTACGTGTAGCGGGACTACGTGTAGCGGGGCGGGGGCGGGGCAAGACCCCGGCGCAGCGGCAAACACATCGACCTAAGGACACGCGACATGCACCGCGCACTGATCGTCGTCGACGTACAGAACGACTTCTGCGAAGGCGGCAGCCTCGCGGTCACGGGCGGAGCCGACGTCGCGGCCGCCATCACCGAGCTCATCGGCCAGGCCACGGCCGGCTACCGGCACGTCGTCGCGACCCGGGACCACCACATCGACCCGGGCGACCACTTCGCGCACCCCCCGGCCGAGCCGGACTACGAGACCTCCTGGCCCGTCCACTGCGTCGCCGGGACCGAGGGCGTCGGGTTCCACCCGAACTTCGCCCCCGCCGTGGCGTCCGGCAGCGTCGCCGCCGTCTTCGACAAGGGCGCGTACGAGGCGGCGTACAGCGGCTTCGAGGGCCGGGACGAGAACGGCGTCGCCCTGGCCGACTGGCTGCGGCAGCGCGAGGTCACGGAGGTCGATGTCGTCGGCATCGCCACCGACCACTGCGTCCGCGCCACCGCCCTCGACGCCGCCCGCGCGGGCTTCCGTACGCACGTCCTGCTCGACCTGACCGCGGGGGTCGCCCCCCACACCACCGCCCGCGCCCTGGACGACCTCCGCGCGGCCGGTGTCCACCTTTCCGGCACCCCCACGGTGGGCGATTGAGAAAATCTGAGAAGCAAAACTCAGTTTCCCTTGCAGCAGCTCACGGATGGCACTATCGTGAGCGCATGACGACAACGCGCATCGACGGCGTGGACCCTGCGGTCCGCGATCAGATCAACCTGCTGGCCCTCGCCTGGGATGTGACACCCGGCGAGGCGGTGGGCCGCCTCCTGGAGCGCTTCCAGCAGCAGGGCACGCCCAAGCCCGAGGCGCCGGCCTCCGAGACGCCCTTGGCGGGCGTGGCGGTCCATGCCCTGTACGCGGGCGTTCGCGTGGCAGGCCGGTACGACCCGGCCACCGAGAACCTCAGCATCCCCGCGGGGAACCCCGGCTCCGGGCACTACAAAACGCCCAGCGGCGCGGCCACGGCCGTCCTGCTGGCGCTGAAGCCGCACGTCAGCCCGAACCGGAACGGCTGGGGCTTCTGGGTCGTCGACGAGACCGGCAACCTGCTCCAGACCCTGCGCCGGACCAAGGCCTAGGCCGACGGGGCCCGGTCAGCGCCCCAGGAGCGCTCGGATCGGGTGCCAGAGTTCCTGGGCGTAGTCCGGGGCGCCGCGCCAGAGGAGGCCGTCCGGGTGGTGCAGGACGGCCGTGACCTCGTCCGGGGTCGGGGGCTGGGCGTTGCCCCGCAGGTACACCGCCCGCATGCCGAGGTTCCGCAGCCTGGTCAGGGCGCGGGCCCGGTTCGCGGCGTGCACCAGCACGCGGACGTTTCCGTCGTCGCCGCCCTCGCCGGAGGGCGGCCTCGGCAGCGTGAGCGCGACCACCACGCTGCCGCCTGGCAATCTGACGAAACCTCCACCGGGCATGATCTTCAGCTCCCCCGTCAATAAGACAACTCGCACCCGCATCTAAACGCGATCGGCCGCCGCCCGCTAGAGGGCGACGGCCGATCATGCTCTGACCTGTGGCTTTACCGAATTACTTGACGGCGGGGCCGACCTCGACCGTCATGACGCGACCGTCGTAGGTCTCCTTCGCGATCTTGATCTTGGTGTTGGTGTCAGTGACCTTCACCGAACCGGTCGGGTTCTCGTCGTAGAAGTACTTGCCCTTGTGGTCGTCGAAGACCAGGTTCGCGGGCTTCGGCTTGAGGAAGAGCGCCTCGCCGTTCTTGTGCAGCGTGAAGGCGTCCGTCGAGTACGCGCTGAAGGCGGCGTCGTACGGCTGGATCTTGTTGCGCAGCAGGGTGCCGTCCGACCACTTCATCGGCTTGGCGTTGGCGTCGATCGGAAGGATCAGACCGGCGCCCGGGTGCTGGCTGGTGTTGTTGTCCTTCTGGGAGGTGTCCCACTGCCAGATCAGCAGACCGTCCTGGTACGGGTAGTGCTCGACCCAGCCCGGACGGGTGTTGGCGTAGCCGAAGTTGTACGGGCCGACCTTGAGGGTCGAGTCGTACGAGACGTAGCGGCGGTTCTCGGCCAGGTAGTACTGCGCGTACTCCTTGGTGAAGCCGGCGCCGACGCGGGAGAAGCCCTTGCCGGTCCAGCCGTTGTCGCCGTTCTCGGCGCCGTCGGTGAACAGCGCCGAGCCGTCCGCGGTGAGGGTGACGGCATCGGCCGTGAAGCCCTTGCCGCCCGCGCCGCCGTCCGTCTGGTAGCGGAAGCGGAGGTCGATCTTCTTGCCCGCGTACGCGTCGAGCGGGAAGTTCAGCGACTGCCAGGCGCCCGAGACGCCGGTCAGCGACGGGCTGCCGGAGGCGTCGGCCGGGATGGCCTTGCCGTCGGCGGTGCCGGCCAGCGCGGTCCAGTTGGCGCCGCCGTCCGTGGACACCTCGGTGTAGAGGAAGTCGTACTCCGCCTCGATGTCCCACCAGCCCTTGAGGGAGAGGGCCGCGGAGGACTTGCCGGTCAGGTCGACCGAGCGGGTGAGGGTGTTCTTGAGGTCGTCACCCATGTTGCTCCACCACTGCGTGGAGCCCTCGGCGGGAGCGACGATGTCGGTCTTGACCTGCTTCTTCGGCAGCTCGACGACCAGCGCCTGCTTGTCCTTGGTGTTGTACGCCGAAACGCCCAGCTTGTGGGTGGACTTCGTCGCGGCCTTGGCCGTGTCGTAGTTCAGCCAGCCCAGCTGGAGCTTGTCCCAGGCCGTCATGTCGCCCGGGAGGTCGCCTATGGAGTCCTTGCCGGTGCCGAGCCAGGAGCCCGCCGACATCAGGGACCAGAAGCCGACGCTGTTCTCGCCGCCACCGGAGGTGTCGTAGAGGTCCGGCAGACCGAGGTCGTGGCCGTACTCGTGCGCGAAGACGCCGAGTCCGCCGTTCTCCGGCTGCATCGTGTAGTCGCCGACCCAGATGCCGGAGTCGCCGATCTGGGTACCGCCGGCCTTGTTGTTCTCCGGTCCGGACTTGCCCGCCTGCGTGCCGTACGCGTACCAGCGGTGCGCCCACAGCGCGGAGGTGCCCTGCACGCCGCCGCCGGCCGACTCGTCCTCGCCCGCGTGGACGATCTGGAAGTGGTCGATGTAGCCGTCGGGCTCGTTGAAGTTGCCGTCGCCGTCGAAGTCGTAGCGGTCCCACTGGTCGTACTGGGCCAGCTGCGCCTTGATCTGCGCGTCGGTCTTGCCCGCCTTCTTCTGGCCCTCGACCCAGGCGGTCACGCCGTCCTTGACGGTGTCCCAGACGTTGGCGCAGTTGGTCTGACCGCAGTAGTTCGAGCCGTATCGGCCCTCGTTGTACGGGATCTTGACCCAGTCGGCGACCTCGCCCTCGACCGAGTAGCGGCCCGAGGAGGTCTTCTCGTAGTAGGTCTTCAGCGAGTTCTTGCCCTTGCCGGTACCGAAGTACAGGTCCTGGAAGTAGTCGCGGTTGAAGTCCTTGCGCCAGGCGGTGCTGTTGTTCTGCTTGCGGTCCGGCTCCGCGATGGTGTTGTGCAGCGGACCGGGGGTGCCGCCGTACTTCGGGGCGGGCGGCTTGGGGCCGTCCGGACCGTCCGGGTCGAACATGGTCGTGTTGTCGACCTGGTCACCGAACTCGACGAGGATCGTGAAGATCTTGTCGGTCTTCTCACGGCCGAGCTCGACGTACTTCTTGTCGTCGAGCTTGACCACCTTCGAGGCGCCGCGCTGCTCGACGTCCTTCTTGCCGGTCAGAACCTGCTGCAGGGCAGCCTCGCGCTGCTCCTCCTGCTGCTTGCTGAACGGGCCCTCCAGGTTGTGCTCCACCTGCTCCTTCGCGGGGGCGGTCGGGTCCTCGCGGTGGGCGGCGGGTGCGTCCCAAGGGGCGGAATCGGCCTGGGCGGTCGTCGCGAAGACGGCGACGCCGGAGGCCGCGGTGGCGGCCATGGTCACGCCGATCGCGGCGGCGCGCAGGGCGCGCCGGCTGACGGAATTGCTGGTCACTTGATGTCGTTCCCCTCCCGCGGCCGCGACATGGGTCGGAACGTCTCCATAGGAGCGGGGGGTTCCGCGCGGCGCGCGTCTCAAGTGACGACATTTGACCGGACAGTCTAAAAAAAAGACAGTCCTTGACTTCTTCCTTACAACTGCACTATGCGGTCAGCGAGTTCCGCTATTCGGACGTTCTGCCGCCAGATGGGACGAAGGGCGCTTCACGACCCCCCGCGCGGCACGGCCGCATGACCCCGTGCGCCCCCCATGCTCCAGCGCGAGGGCATATTCGGGTGAGGTCACGCTTACTGTCGGTTCCGCTCGGGCATCTCCCGTCGTAGAGTCACTTGACGCGCGACCGAGTTGAGCCGACTCCCCCTCCCCGCCCGCCTTGAGGACGGATATCGCCATGCCGCGTCCGACTGCCGCACAGCTCGCCTACGGGTCCGCCACCGTCGTGGTGTCGACGATCGCCATGCTGCTGCTCTCGCAGACGAGCACCGGGCTGGGAGTCGCGGTCATCTCCGCGGCCGCGCTCGCCCTCGGCCTCCTCGTCGCGCTCACGGTGCCGGCGCCGCGGCGGCGCGGCCGGCACGCCGTTTCCCGGGCCGCGGCGCCCGCAGCGCCCGCGCCCGCCGGGCCCGCCTCCGCGGCGGAGCCCGCATCCGCGGCCGAGCCCGCGGACATGACTGCGGCCGCCCGGGTGTCGGGTCCCCGGACGGCCGCTGCCGAACACCCCGTCCACCACGGAGCTCGGCCGAGCTTCCGCTGAGCTCGGCCGCGCTCCGCTGGGCTCGGCGGGCCGGACGCGGGACGGGCGGCCTCCCCGAGGGGAGACCGCCCGCGAGCGCGCCCGGGACATGGGGTCAGGTCGAGTCAGGCCGAGTCAGGTCGACTTGACCACCACCGTTTTGGCGACCTTGTCGTGCAGCGCCTGCTTGTAGGGCTTGTCGACGAGCATCGAGACGATCAGCGCGAGCGGCCACAGGCAGAAGCAGCACACCAGCGTCGGCACCCACAGCACGGCGGCGCGGCTGAGGGACGCGTTGGAGGGGGGCACGCTGCCGTCGTTGAGCATCGCGACGCGCAGGCCCATCGACTTCTTGCCGAGGGTCCGGCCGTCCTTCTTCGTGAACCACCAGTCGTAGCCGACGTACGCGACGATCCCGATCAGCGTCCAGAGCAGACCGCTGCCGTCGTAGGACTTGGCGATGACCTCGGTGACGTCCTCACCCTTGGACGTGTCCACCACGTACCGCTGGGTGCCGAAGGGCAGTTGGATCAGGAACAGCGGGATCGTGACGATGAGCACGTCGATGACGCGGGCGGCGAGGCGCCTGCCGAAGTCCGCGAGCGGGGGCATGCCCGCGAGCGGGTCGGGCATGCCCCCGCCGCCGCCGTACGGGTCTCCCGCGCCACCGCCGCCGTACGGGGGCGGAGGGAACCCGCCGTGGCCCGCGCCACCGCCGGGGGCTCCGGGGCCGCCAGGGCCGCCGGGGGCTCCCGGGGGCGGAGGCGGCGAGCCGTACGGCGAACCGCCCGACGGAGGTGTCGGCTCCTGGGGCTTCTTGAGGAACGGGTCTTCCTCGGGCGGCTCGCCCGGCGGCGGCTGATCGGTACTCATGGCCCGAGTCGAACCCGGCTGCCGGGACCCCGCAATGGGACCGCGTCCGTCCGGGCGACGGAGGCCGGCCAAGCGGCCTCGGGGAAGTGGGGCACGCCTCCACGCCGCCCGGTGCGGTACCTCGGCGTGCTGCCGCATCGCCCGAGTACGCCGGGCACCACCTCAGCCTCGCCGGCGTTTGAGGCGCGGGGTCTGGGGCAGAGCCCCTGGGGGCACCTCCCAGCGGTAGCTGGGGGAGGAACCCGGCTCCGCCGGGCACCGGGCTCCGCCCGGACCCTCCCCCAGACTCCGTCCGGGGGGACCCCCACTCAAACGCCGGCGAGGCTGAAGGCGCGGGTCCGCGTACGGGCGATGCGGCAGTACGGCGAGGTGCCGTGCCGGGCGGCGTGGAGGCGTGCCCCACTTCCCCGAGACCGCTCAGCGGGCTACGTACGTGCCCGCCGCCCGGTCGTGCAAAGCGCGGCGCCGGCGGCGGTCCGCGAGGGACCAGAGGCTGCCCGGGAGGCCGAGGAAGGCGTACACGAGCCAGCGGCGCAGGGCCGCGCCGAAGGTCGGCGGGCGGAGGGTCGCGGTGGCCAGGACCCGGATGCCGAGCAGCTTCTTGCCCGGGGTGCGGCCCCAGCGGGCGGTGGGCAGCACCTCGTAGAACACCCCGAAGAGCAGGACGGCGCCCAGGACGACGGCCAGGTAGCCGCCGATGGTGCCGTCCAGCAACCACACGGTGGTGGTGCGGCCGGCCCCCCGGGCCACGTCCACCTTGGCCTCCAGGTGCGAGGTGGCGCCGGGTACGAGGGGCCAGGCGGCCCCGGCCGTGACGGCGCCGAGGACGAGGGAGTCCAGCGCGCGGGCAACGGCACGGCGCACCAGCCCGGCGGGGCGTACGGCGCGCTCCGCCATGCGCTCGAACACGGCCCGCGCGGTGCGCGGCGCGGCCGGGTCCGCTGTCGCGGGGGCGGCGGGCTTCGGGCCCCCGGGAGCCTCCCGGGCAGCGGGGACCCCAGGGGTCGCGGGCGCAGCGGAACCCGCAGAGCCCGCGTAGGCCGTTCCCACCGGCGAGACCGCCGAGCCGGCCGGGGCCCCGGACCCCGCAGAGCCCGCCCGTGCCGCCGAACCGCCTGGGGCGCCGGACGCCGCGGGAGCCGCGTAGCCCGCATGGGCCGTTCCCGCCAGCGAGGCCGCCGAGACCGCCGGGGCGCCGGAGGCCACAGAGCCCGCGCGGGCCGCCGAGGCGCCTGGGGCGCCGGAGGCCGCGGGAGCCGCGTAGGCCGTTTCCACCGCCCTGGCCCCCGAGACGGCAGGGCCCGCAGGAGCCGTTCCCGCCGCCCGGGGCGCCGAACCGCCTGGGGCGCCGGACGCCGCAGGAGCCGCGTAGCCCGCATGGGCCGTTCCCGCCAGCGAGACCGCCGGGGCGCCGGAGGCCGCAGGAGGCGCGTAGCCCGAGTGGCCCGGGCCGCCGGGGGCCGCAGCGTCCGCGTAGGCCGCCCGGGCCGCCGAGACAGCCGGGGCGCCGGAGGCCGCAGAGCCCGCGTGGGCCGGTCCCGCCGGCGAGGCGGGCGAGACGGCCGGGGCGCCGCCGGGGGCCGCGTAGGCCGCGGAGCCCCCGTGGGCCGGTCCCACCGGCGAGGCGGCCGAGACGGCCGGGGCCGCAGGGGCCGTTCCCGCCGCCCGGGGCGTCGAGACGGCAGGGGGCGCGGGGGTCGCAGAACCCGCGTAGGCCTCAGAGCCTCCGTGGGCCGGTCCCGCCGGCGAGGCCGAGACGGCTGGGGCGCCGGAGGCCGCAGGGGACACCGGGGCCGCGTAGGCCGTTCCCGCCGCCCGGGGCGCCGAGGCGACGGGGGTTGCGGGGGTCTCCCAGGGCGCTGGCGCCTGTGAGGGCGCGGGGGCGGCAGCCGCTGGGGCGGTCACCGGCGAGGGGCGGGGGGTTGAGGCCGCCCCGGGCCAGGAGGAGGTGAGCCCGGACCCGCTACGGCCACCGGGGGCGTCCGGCCACGCCGGGGCGGACACGGGGGCCGGGGCGGGGGCCGGCATGGAACCGCTAAGACCGTCGGGGGCGTCCGGCCGCGCCGGGGCGGAGACCGGGGCCGGGGCCGAGGTGGGGGCCGACCCGGACCCGCTACGGCCGCCGGGGGCGGCCGGCCAGGCCGGGGCGGAGAGCGGGGTCGGGGTCGGGGTCGGGGGTTGGCTTGCCGGGGAGCGGGCCGACAGGATGCCCGGCGCCGGCCCCTCCGCCGACGGCTTACGGGCCAGCGAGACCCCGGACGGCCGTGGCGGCCGCTGGGCGGGATCCACCGCCTCCGGCGCCTCTTCCGGGCTCCCCCAGGACACCCGCGCGTCCCTGGGCCCCCCGAAGCCGTACTGGTGGGCGGGATCGGCCTGCCACATCACCGGGGCGAGGGCGATGGCCGGTTCGGGCTCCGGTTCCGGCTCGGGCTCCCGCAGCGCCTCGGTCGCCGACGTCTCGTCCAGGAACACCGGACCCGTCTCGTCCACCGGGGGCGCGGGGCGGCTCGTACCGGGAACCCAGGACAGGCCGTTCCAGTACCGGACGTAGCCGGGGATGGACGGATCGGGGTAGTAGCCCTCGCGGGCCGCGTGCTCGCCGTCACCAGGGGAGGCCGTCAATGTCCCCAACTCCGATCGTGGCTTGAGGCTTGTCCAGGGAAGGACCATAGCCAAGAACCTCGGCCCGACAGGTCGGGTAACGGGAGAATCCCAACCTTCGGGCGAACACTCCTTCCCACGGCTACTTTCAGTCAGCCGACAGAATTCGGCCAACCTCTCCTCCTCTGCCGGAAGTCGCGTCATACCCGGGCACCACCGCGCTCTCTCCTTGCGTGGGCCCGATCCAGGCCCCGTACACGCGGCACACGCCGCAGAGCACGAAGTGAGGCCGCCATGCACCACCCCGTCATCGAGCGCGAGCTGGAACTCAAGCTGGTCCTGTCCCCCGAGCGCAGCGTCCCCGTCCCCGCCCGGCTGCTCTACCTGACCGACGACCCGTACGCCGTCCACATCACCTTCCACACCGGCTCCAACGCCCCGGTCAACTGGACCTTCGCCCGTGAGCTGCTCGTCGAGGGGGTGTTCCGTCCGTGCGGCCACGGAGACGTGCGGATCTGGCCCACGAAGATCGGCGGCAAGGGCGTGCTCTGCATGGCGCTGAGCTCCCCCGACGGCGACGCCCTGCTGGAGGCCCCGGCCGACTCGGTCTCGGCCTGGCTGGAGCGCACCCTGCGCGTGGTCCCGCCGGGCACCGAGGCGGAGCGGCTCGGCCTGGACGCCGCGCTGGCCGAGCTGCTCACCCCGACCCCGGCGGACGACCTGTGGCTGCGCGACCCGTGGCCCTCGGACGAGTCCGGGGAGGGGGACCACTGAACGGCGCGGGCGGCGTGCCCGAACACCGTGAGCCGCCCGGGGGCGGCGCGGGGAGTCAGAAGAGCTTGCCGGGGTTGAGCAGGCCCAGCGGATCGAAGGCCTGCTTGACGCCGCGCTGCATCTCCAGCCCCACCGGCCCCAGTTCGCGCGCCAGCCACTCCTTCTTCAGGACGCCGACGCCGTGCTCCCCGGTGATGGTGCCGCCCAGCGCCAGCCCGAGCGCCATGATCTCGTCGAAGGACGCGCGGGCCCGGCGGGTCTCGTCCTCGTCGGCCGGGTCGAAACAGACGACCGGGTGGGTGTTGCCGTCGCCCGCGTGCGCGCAGACCCCGATGAGCAGGTCGTACGCGCGGGCGATGGCGGCCGTGCCGTCCAGCATCTCGGCGAGCCGCGACCGCGGTACGCACACGTCGTCGATCATCGTCGCCGGCCTCAGCTCCTCCAGGGCGGTCAGCGACATCCGCCGGGCCTGGAGCAGCAGTTCCGACTCCGCCTCGTCCTCGGCGGGTACGACGGCGGTCGCCCCGGCGGCCGTGCACAACTCCCCCACGGCGGCGAGGGCGGCGGGCGCGTCCGGGGTGTCGAAGGCGGCGAGCAGCAGCGCCTCGGTGGACTCGGGCAGCCCCATCCTGCCGAGGGCGTTGACGGCGCGGACGGTCGTGCGGTCCATCAGTTCCAGCAGGGAGGGGGTGAATCCGGCCTCCATGACGGCGCAGACGGCCGCGCAGGCGGCCGCGACGGAGGGGAATTCGGCGGCCAGTGCCAGTTGCCGGGGCGGCGCGGGGCGCAGCGCGAGGACGGCCCGTACCACGACGCCGAGGCTACCCTCGGAGCCCACGAACAGCCGGGTGAGGTCGTATCCGGCGACGCCCTTGGCGGTACGGCGGCCCGTGCGCAGCAGCCGTCCGTCGGCGAGGACCACGTCGAGGCCGAGGACGTACTCGGCGGTGACCCCGTACTTGACGCAGCACAGACCGCCCGAGGCGGTACCGATGTTGCCGCCGATGGTGCACTGCTCCCAGCTGGAGGGATCGGGCGGGTAGTACAGGCCCTGTTCGGCGACGGCCCGGGACAGTACGGCGTTGACCACGCCCGGCTCGACGACGGCGATCCGGTCGACGGTGTCGATCTCCAGGATGCGGTCCATCGCGAGGAGGGACAGCACGATGCACCCGTCGGAGGCGTTGGCGGCGCCCGACAGGCCCGTACGGGCGCCCTGGGGGACCACCGGGACCCGTAGGGCGGTGGCGGTGCGCAGGACGTGCTGGACCTGTTCGACGGTGCGGGGCAGGACCACGGCGGCCGGGGTGCCGGCGGCGCAGAAGCCGGCCATGTCGGTGGCGTAGGAGGCGGTGACCTGGGGATCGGTCAGGAGGGCTTCGGCGGGCAGCCCTTCGAGCAGGCTCGCGCGCAGGCGGTCGTGGAGGCCGTCCTGGACGGTGTCGTGGACGGTGTCCTGAAATGTGTCGTGGAGGCGGTCGTGCAGGCGGCCGTGGACGCGGTCCTGGACGTGGTCGTGGACGTGGTCGTGGAGCGGCGCGGAGAGATCGTCAGCCATGGGGGCAGCGTGGCAGCCGGGGCCATCGGTGTGAACACGGCCGCGACCCTCTTCGGACACCTCGGCGAGCTCTTCATATTGACGCACAGTGACCCCATGCACCGTTTCGACCGTATCGACGAGGAAGCGCAGCAGCCGGCGCCGCCCGTGACCTTCACCGGCCGCAAGACGCTCGTGGCGGCGGCGGTCGCGGTGGTCCTGATCGCGGGCGCCCTGCTGATCCGGCCCGCCGGCGCGGGCGACGACGCCCGCCCGCCGGGGCCGGGCGAACGGGCCGCCGCGGCGGTCGGGATGGGCGCCCCGGCGGCGGCGGTGGACCTGACGGCACTGATCACCGACCGGGAGAAGTGGGTCGCGGCGCACGCGGACGACGACGCGTCCTGGGCGGTGCTCGGGTCGGCGTACCTGGAACAGGCGCGCCGGACGGCGGACTCGGGCTGGTTCCCGAAGGCGGAGAAGGCGCTGAAGCGGTCGCTGGAGGTCCGCCCGGCGGAGAAGGGCAACCTGGACGCGATGACCGGCATGGGCGCCCTGGCCAACGCCCGTAGCGACTTCGGGACCGCGAAGAAGTGGGGCGAGCTGGTACGGGCGCAGGCGCCGAAGCGCTGGACGGCGTACCCCGTGCTGATCGACGCCTACACGGGGCTCGGCGACTACAAGGCCGCGCAGCAGGCGCTGGGGCGGCTGGAGGAGCTCCACTCGGGGCTGGCGGCGCGGATCAGGGCCTCGCAGGTGTTCCGGGACCGCGGCTGGCGCGAGGACGCGTGGCTGGCGATGGAGCACGCGGGGGGCGTGGCGAAGACCCCGACGGAGAAGGCCTACGTACTGTTCCGGCTCGGGGAACTGGCCTGGGAGCGGGGCGATACGGCGACGGCGCTGGGCCTGTACGAGGGCGCGTTGCGGGCGGACCCGGGGCAGGCGGGCGCGCTGGGCGGCCGGGCCCGGGCGCTGGCCGGCCTGGGGCGGGGCGGGGAGGCGGTACGGGACTACCGGCTGGCGCTGGGGCGGGCGCCGGTGCCGCGGCTGGCGCTGGAGCTGGGCGAGTTGCTGGAGTCACTGGGCCGGGCGGACGAGGCCCGCACGCCGTACGAGGCGCTCAGCGCGCTCGCGGCCCGGGGCGCCGCGGGCGGGACCAACGGGGTGAACGAGGAGGTGGTCCTCGGGCTGTTCGAGGCGGACCACGGGGACGCGAAGTCGGCGGTGCGGCGGCTCTCGGCGGAATGGGCCCGGCACAGGAGCGTGCAGGTGGCGGATGCGCTGGGGTGGGCCCTGCACAGGGCCGGGAATGACGCGGCGGCGCTGGAGTACGCGAAGACGGCGACGGACCTGGGGCTGCGGAGCGCGGAGTTCTCGTACCACCGGGCGGTGATCGAGCGGGGTCTGGGCGACGAGGCGGCGGCGCGGCGGCATCTGCAGGAGACGCTGCGCACGAACCCGGTGTTCTCGCCGGTGCGCGGGCCGCTGGCGAAGGCGGCGCTCGCGGCGATCGGGCAGCCGGCGCCGGGCGGGCCGGAGCACATGCAGCCGCGCACTCCGTGGGTGCAGCCGGAGCTGCCGAAGCCGAAGCCGCAACCGAACCCCGCGGCGGCGAAGCCGAAGCCGGGGACCAAGCCGCAGGCCGCCGCCCCGACGGCGGATCCGAGTCCGGACCCGAACCGGGCGCCGGAACCCGAGCCGGAACCGGAGCCTTCGCCTTCGCCTTCGCCTTCGGCGTACTGACCGCGATCCGTGCCGCGGGCGGGGCCGGCCGCCGGCTGGTCACCGGCCCCCGCCCCGGCCTTCCACCCTTCCCCGCAACAGCCAGGGGCCCCGCGCGGCGGGGGCCCCGGACTGTGCGGCGCGCGGACTTAGCGGACTTGGCGGAGTTAGAGGTTGCCGCGCTTCTCCTGCTCCAGCTCGATCGCCTTGAACAGGGCCTTGAAGTTGCCCTTGCCGAAGCCCATCGAGCCGTGGCGCTCGATGATCTCGAAGAAGACCGTCGGGCGGTCCTGCACCGGCTTGGTGAAGATCTGCAGGAGGTAGCCGTCCTCGTCGCGGTCGGCCAGGATCTTCAGCTCGCGCAGCTCGTCGATCGGCACGCGGGTGTCGCCGACCCACTCACCGAGCGTGTCGTAGTACGTGTCCGGAACCGAGAGGAACTGGACGCCCGCCGCGCGCATCGTGCGCACCGTCGCGACGATGTCGTTCGAGGCCAGCGCGATGTGCTGGACGCCGGGGCCGCCGTAGAACTCCAGGTACTCGTCGATCTGCGACTTCTTCTTCGCGATCGCCGGCTCGTTGATCGGGAACTTGATCTTCTTCGTGCCGTCCGCGACCACCTTCGACATCAGCGCCGAGTACTCGGTCGCGATGTCGTCGCCCACGAACTCCTTCATGTTCGTGAAGCCCATGACCTTGTTGTAGAAGGCGACCCACTCGTCCATCCGGCCGAGCTCGACGTTGCCCACGCAGTGGTCGATGGCCTGGAAGGTCCGCTTCGCCGGCTGCGGCACCACCGGCTGGGCGGCGACATAACCCGGCAGGTACGGCCCGGTGTAATCGACGCGCTCGACGAGCGTGTGCCGGGTCTGGCCGTAGGTGGCGATGGCGGCCAGTACCACCGTGCCGTGCTCGTCCTTCACCTCGTACGGCTCGTCCAGCCCGCGTGCGCCCTGCTCGACGGCGTACGCGTACGCCGCCCGCGCGTCCGGGACCTCGATCGCGAGGTCGATCACGCCGTCGCCGTGTTCGGCGACGTGCTCGGCGAGGAAGCGGCCGTGGTCCGTCGTCGGCTTGATCACCGAGGTGAAGACGAAGCGCGCGGCGCCGTTGGTCAGGACATAGCTGGCCGTCTCGCGGACGCCGTTCTCCGGTCCGGAGTAGGCGACGACCTTCATGCCGAAGGCGGTGGAGTAGTAGTGCGCGGCCTGCTTGGCGTTGCCCACGGCGAAGACGACCGCGTCCATGCCCTTCACCGGGAAGGGGTCTGCCTCACGCGCGGTGTGGGGGGTGGTGTCGAGGGTCTCAGTCATAAACGCAGAGTCCCGCCGATCCACAAGCTGCGCAATAGTTTCTCTTTCTGCTGTACAGACTGGCCAGCCCGGGCGCAGGATGACTGAGAGATCTGTGCAGTATGACCAGCCGATCGAGGGAAGGCTTCCATGGGTATCGACGAACTCGACGGGCGGCTCATCGTCCTGCTCGCGCGCGAGCCCCGGATCGGGGTTCTGGAGGCCTCGCGCCGGCTCGGCGTGGCCCGCGGCACCGTCCAGGCGCGCCTGGACCGGCTCCAGGCGAGCGGGGTGATCCGCGGGTTCGGGCCCCAGGTGGACCCGACGGCGCTCGGGTATCCGGTCACCGCTTTCGCCACGCTGGAGATCAAGCAGGGGCAGGGGGCGGACGTACGGGCCCACCTGGACGGCGTACCTGAGGTGCTGGAGCTGCACACGACCACCGGGCACGGGGACATGCTGTGCCGGCTGGTGGCGAAGTCGAACGCCGATCTCCAGCGGGTGATCGACCGGGTGGTGGGTTTCGAGGGGATCGTGCGGGCCTCGACGGCGATCGTGATGGAGAACCCGGTGCCGCTGCGCGTGATCCCGCTGGTGGAGCAGGCGGCCCAGGAGGGCTGACCCCCACAGAGCAGGGATGCAAAGAACGCGTTGCAAAGAAACCCTTGCATAGAAGTCTTTGCAACTCTACTGTGGAGCCATGCCCGAGAACGAGAACGAGAACGAGCGCCCCGCCGCGCCGAAGGTCCGCACCCTCGACGCCCGTTCCCTGCGCGGCCTCGCCCACCCCCTGCGGATGCGCATGCTGGCCGCCCTGCGCCACGACGGCCCCGCCACCGCCTCACAACTGGCGGAGCGGCTCGGGGAGTCCAGCGGGGCCACCAGCTACCACCTGCGCCAGCTCGCCGCGCACGGGTTCGTCGAGGACGCGCCCGAGCACGGCAAGGGCCGCGAGCGGTGGTGGAAGGCCGCGCACGACGGCACGCAGTTCGACGAGTCGCTGATGTACGACACCGACCCGGACACGCGCGGAGCGGCCGACGCCTTCCTCCACGAGATCGCGACGATCCACACCCAGGAGACGAGCACCTGGCTCGGCGACGCGCACAACTGGCCGAAGGAGTGGCGGCGCTCCAGCGACCTCAGCGACTTCACGCTGCGCCTGACGCCCGAGCAGAGCCACGAACTGATCCACAAGATGCACGAGTTGGTCAACAGCTACCGCGATGTGCCGCCGACCGAGGGCGCGGAGACCGTCCGCATCCACACGCACGCCTTCCCGCGCCGCGGCGCCGAGTAGCGACGCGACGCGACCCGCGCGCCCCTCCCCCCCTTCTCCATCTCCCTCCGTAGAAGGAGTCCCGTCATGCACGCCTTCACGCACGCCGAGATCCACGCCGCCCACGCCGCCGAGCTGGCCGCCGACGCCGCCGCCTGGCGCCTGGCCCGGGAGGCCGCCGGGAACGCCCCGGCCGCCCTGCCCGCCTTCCCCGCCCTGCGCAACCGGGTCGGCGAGGCCCTGGTCTCGGCCGGAATCCGGCTGATGCAGCCCGCCCACGTCCACGCCCGCATCCAGCAGCACGCCGCGTGAGCGGGCGGCGGCCCTTCACGGCCGTACTGGCCGCCAACACCATCTCCATAGCGGGGAGTTCACTCACCCTGATCGGCGTCCCGTGGTTCGTACTCCAGACCACGGGCAGCGCCGGCCGGGCCGGGGTCGTCGCCTTCTGTGCCACCCTGCCCGTCGTCATCGCCGCGCTCGTCGGCGGCCCGGTCATCGACCGCATCGGCCGCCGCCGGATCTCGGCGGTCTCCGACCTGGTCTGCGGTCTGTCGGTCGGCGCGATCCCGCTGCTGCACTACGCGGGCCTGCTGGAGTTCTGGATGCTGTGCGCGCTGATGGCCCTCGGCGGCCTCGTGCACACCCCGGGCCTGACCGCCCGTCACGTCCTGCTGCCGGACCTCGCCGCGCACGCCGGCACCACCGTCGCCCGGGCGGCCAGCCTCTACGACGCGGTCTCGCGCGGAGCCCGGATGATCGGGGCCGCGCTGGCCGGCGTACTGATCGCGGTCTTCGGGCCCGAGGCCGTCCTGCTGCTGGACGCGGCCACGTTCGGGGCGTCGGCCCTCCTGGTCACCGCGTTCCTGCGCGGTATTCCGGCCGCCGAGCCGCAACGCGCCTCCGGAAAGGTGTCGTTCTCGGTCTACCGGGCCGAACTGGCCGAAGGGTGGGACTTCCTGGTCCGCTCCCGGCTGCTGATGGGCATCACCGTGATGGTGATGATGACCAACGGCCTGGACCAGGGCTGGTCCTCCGTCCTGCTGCCGGTGCACGGCCGCGAGGCACTCGGCGGCTCCGCCACCCTCGGCCTGATGATCTCCCTCTTCGGCGGCTCCGCGCTGCTGGGCGCCCTGCTCTACGGGGCGTGGGGCGAGCGGTTCCCCCGTAGGACGGTCTTCGCGGCGGCCTTCCTGGCCTCCGGCGCGACCCGCTACGTGGTGGCCGCCGTCACCGACACCACCCTGCCGCTCGCGGTGACGATGGCCCTGGCCGGTCTGGGCGCGGGCGTGCTCAACCCGATCCTGTCCACGCTGATGTACGAGAAGGTGCCGGAGGAGCTGCGCAGCCGGGTCTCGGGCGTCACCACGGCGGGCTGCGAACTGACCATGCCGCTGGGCGGGCTCGCCGCGGGCCTGCTGGTCGACGGGTTCGGGGCCACCCGGGCGCTGCTGCTGTTCGGCGGCACCTACCTGCTCACGACGCTCGCGCCGCTGGTCTTCCCGGCCTGGCGCGCGATGGACGACCGCCGGGCGGGGCCGGTCAGCAGGACGGAACCCGCTCCCCCCGGTTCAGCGCGCGCAGAGCGTCCACGGCATCCGACAGCGAAGTGACGGGGACCAGCCGGAGCCCCTCGGGAAGCTCGGACTGGGCGTCCGAGCACTCCGCCTTCGGTACGAGGAACACGCTCGCCCCGTCGCGCCGGGCGGCCTGGGTCTTCAGTGCCACGCCGCCGACCGCGCCGACTTCGCCGTCCGCGGTGATGGTGCCCGTACCGGCGATGCTGCGGCCGCCGGTGAGGTCGCCGCCGCTGCCGTCACCGTCGAGCTTGTCGACGATGCCGAGGGAGAAGAGGAGCCCGGCGCTCGGACCGCCGACGTCGGCGAGGTTGAGCTCGACCTTCACGTCCTTCGGGTCCTTGTGCAGGTAGCCGAGGGCGGCCTGGGCGGCGTCCGACTGGGAGGTGGTCATTTCCTCCAGGTTGTGCCGCTCGATGTCCTTGTCGCTTCCGCCGGTGGGGTAGACGGCCTCCCGGGGCATGACCGCGCGGGTGCCGTCGAACCAGTGGTCGAGGAGCTCGGGCAGGTTCACGGCGGAGGAGGGGCCGGTGGCCTGGATGGTGGTCATCCGGAGCTGGCCCTTGGTCTCGCGGGTGGGGGTGCCGGTGACGGTGATGACGGGCTTGCCGTCGCGGGCGCCGAGGACGTCGGCCGTCAGCCCGGGCTGGGCGATCACGAACGGCAACGGCGCGAAGGCGACCACGACGAACAGCCCGGCCACGGGCAGGGCGCACAACCCCAGGGCGGCGGGACGCGGCAGACGTGTGAGGCGAGAGAGCACCCACCCAATCTATCCCCCCACCCCACCACCCAGCCCCGACCTCTCAGCCCCGCCGGCGTCTCCCAGCCCCGCCGGCGTCTCTCAGCCTCGCCGGCGTTTGAGGCGCGGGGTCTGGGGCGGAGCCCCAGCTCTTCCAGCCTCGCCGGCGTTTGAGGCGCGGGGCCTGGGGCGGAGCCCCGGCTCATTCAGCCTCGCCGGCGTTTGAGGCGCGGGGTCTGGGGCGGAGCCCCAGCAGCGGCGCCGCACCCGAAACCCCGGCACGCCACGGCGGCACGGCACGGCGACTCAAGCCCGATCAGGGGGCCCGGGCGCAGCCCTGCCGTGGGCCCGGGCCCGGCCCGTCAGCGGAGGGCGTCCGCGACCTCGCGGGCCGCGTCCACGACCCGCGGCCCCACCCGCTCCGGCACGGCGTCGGCCAGCATGACGACGCCGACGCTGCCCTCCAGCCCGGTGATGCCGACCAGCGGCGCGGCGGCGCCGCTGGCGCCCGCCTCCAGCTCCCCGTGGGTCAGCGTGTACCCCGGCTCGGTCAGGGTGCCCTGACGGGCCGCCAGGATGGCCCGTCCGGCCGCCCCCCGGTCCAGCGGATGGCGGAACCCGGCCCGGTAGGCCACGTGGTAGTCGGTCCAGGTCGGCTCGACGACGGCGACGGCGAGCGCCTCGGTGCCGTCGACGAGGGTCAGGTGCGCGGTGGCCCCGATGTCCTCGGCGAGCGACCGCAGCGCGGGCAGGGCCGCCTCGCGCACCAGCGGGTGGACCTGGCGGCCCAGCCTCAGCACACCGAGGCCGACGCGCGCCCGGCCGCCGAGGTCCCGGCGGACCAGGGCGTGCTGTTCGAGCGTGGCGAGGAGTCGGTAGACCACGGTGCGGTTCACACCGAGGCGGTTGGAGAGCTCGGTGACGGTCAGACCGTGGTCGGTGTCGGCGAGCAGTTTGAGGACCTTGAGCCCTCTGTCGAGAGTCTGGGAGGTTTCCGCGGTCACGACGCCTCTCCCTCTTTTTCGGTGAGCGGCGGTGACTCTCGCGGGGTGGAGCGTCGCCGGTCCCACGGCAACGCACGGAGAGGCCGCCGGTAGCGGCCATGGCACCGGCTGCGCTCCCGCGGCGGCTCTGCCACGGAGGCGTTCGATGCGGGGACATTAGCGAGCGGGTCCGCTCAGCGGAAGGGCTCGTCCAGAATCCGGGCGCCTACTGCCGCTTTATGCCGTTTTTCCTTCGAGAGCGGTGTCAATTCGTGATCTCCCGGCCCCTTCAAAGCCATCACGCCCCTTTAGGCTGATCGCGTTCAAAAACATTAGGGGGGCGGCCCCAAAAACGGCGGGCGACCGCGCGAACCGGGCCGCATGGAGGGAAAAAACCAGTGAAGTTCAAGCGTATGGCCGTCGTGGCCGCCGCGGCGGTCGTCGGACCGACGGTTCTGATGAGCACGCCCGCCATGGCCGACGAGGTCCGCAACCCGGCGGTCACGACCCCGGACTCGGCGCCGAAGGACGACGCCGCCCAGCCGGAGGCCGACCAGGCGCCCGCGGCCCCGGCGACGCAGGCCCCGGCCGCCCAGACCCCGGCCACGCAGGCCCCGAACGCGGCGAGCCCGAGGGCGGAGAGCCCGAAGGCCCCGGCCGCCCCCAGGACCGAGACCCCCGCCGCCCCGCAGCAGAAGCAGGCGCAGCCCCAGCCGCCGGAGCTCACTCTTCACGAGGAAGAAGAGGACGAGCCCGGCCAGGGCGAGGAGAAGTGGCGCGGCGGCCCGGACCTCGCGATCCAGGGCGTCCCGAAGTCCTTCACGCCCGGCGCCGCCCTGACACCGCTCACGGTGACGGTCGACGCCACCGACGAGAGCGTGGACGTCAAGGACTACGCCCTGGCGGTCGGCGTCACTGACTTCGACGGCACGCTGAAGACCCAGCAGGTCAAGGCCGAGGTGCGTGGCGCCGACGGCACGTGGAAGCCGGCCAAGGCCGTGAACCTGGACTTCGACACGAGCTCGATCGAGATCCAGTTCGCGCCGACCACGGTCAAGGCGGGCACCACCCGCACGTTCGAACTGCGCCTCGGCTTCACCGCCGACGCCCCGGACACCACGGTCGAGATCTACGGCTACGCCGAGGGCGTGGACGCCGCCGGCCGGGTCATCTCCCCGGGGGCGTTCGAGACCGCGGACATCGGTGAGGGTTCCTCCGGCGAGGAGGGCGAGCTGCCCGGTCACCTCGAAGGCCCGCAGCTGACCCTGGAAGGGGTGCCCTCCGCCGGCTTCACGGCGGGCGCGGACTGGCAGACCCTGAAGCTGACCCTCGACAACGCCGGGATCGGCGACATCGACGAGTACACCGTGGCGATCATGATGGGCCGCCCGATGGGCTACGGCCAGTTCGTGGACGCCTCGCAGGTCAAGGTCCAGGTCCGCGACGGCAAGGGCTGGCACGACATCGAGCTCGGCGGGTCCGACGAGGTCATCGGCGGCGACCTGGGCACGTACGCGTTCAAGGCGGGCGAGAAGAAGGTCGTCGAGCTGCGCATCAAGTTCGCGGCCGACACCCCGGCCGGCCGGTTCCACATCGGGACCTTCGGCTACGCGCCGCAGGAGGACCCGGAGGGCGACTTCATGTCGTCCATGTCGGCCAACCAGAAGACCAAGATCCTCGCGGCCGACCCGACCACGGGCGGCGGCACGGGCACCGGTACGGGCACGGGTACCGGCACCGGTACTGGCACCGGCACCGGCACCGGCACGGAGACCGGCACCGGCAACACCCCGACCGAGAACGGCGGCTCCACCCCGATCGGGAGCACCGGCAGCACCGGCACCGGCACCACCACCCAGACCGGCGGCGGCCAGCTCGCCCAGACCGGCGCCGACGCCGCCACCACCTGGGCGCTCGGCGCGAGCGGCGCGGCCCTCGCCATGGGCGCGGCGCTCGTCGCCGGAACCGGCCGTCGACGCCGCCGTCCGACCGCGTAAGGCCCCACGGTCGGTCACGACAGACGGGGACGGGGTCCGTGCGAACCTCCGCACGGACCCCGTCCCCGTCTCCGTAAGAACCGCCGGAGGCTACGGCGTCACCGCATCCGGGTCGCCCACTCCTGCACCTTCTTGATCCGCTCCCGCAGCTGCCCGGCCGTCGCCTCCGCGCTCGGCGGCCCCCCGCACACCCGCCGCAGCTCGGTGTGGATCACCCCGTGAGGCTTGCCGCTCTGGTGGACGTACGCCCCCACCATGGTGTTCAGCGACTTCCGCAGTTCCAGCAGCTCCTTGTGCGAGACCACCGGCCGCCGCTCGGCGGGCAGCTCCAGCAGGTCCGCCTCCCCGTCCGGCTTGCGCCGGCTGTGCGCGATCTGCCGCGACTGCCGCTTCTGCAGCAGCATCTGCACCTGGTCCGGCTCCAGCAGACCCGGAATGCCGAGGTAGTCCTGCTCCTCCTCGCTGCCGGGGTGCGCCTGCATGCCGAACTCGGCGCCGTCGTACAGCACCCGGTCGAAGACGGCGTCGGACTCCAGCGCCTCGAAGGACATCTGCTCGTCCTCGCCGGTGTCCTCGTCCTCCTGCCGGTTCGCCTCGTCCATTTCCTTCTCGGACTCGACGTACGGGTCTTCCTCACCCTGTTTCTTCGGCTTGTCGAGGACGTGGTCGCGCTCGACTTCCATCTCATTGGCAAAGCCGAGGAGATACGGAATTGTCGGAAGAAACACGGACGCGGTCTCACCGCGCCTGCGCGAACGCACAAATCGCCCGACAGCCTGCGCAAAGAACAAAGGCGTAGAAATGGTGGTGGCATAAACCCCCACCGCGAGACGCGGTACGTCGACGCCCTCGGACACCATGCGGACCGCGACCATCCAGCGGTCCCCGTTGGCGCTGAAGTCGTCGATCCGCTTCGACGCGCCCGTGTCGTCGGACAGCACGACGGTCGCCTTGGTCCCGGTGATCTCCCGGATCAGCTTGGCGTACGCGCGCGCCGAGTCCTGGTCGGAGGCGATGACGAGGCCGCCCGCGTCCGGGATGCCCTTGCGGACCTCCGTCAGCCGCTGGTCGGCGGCGCGCAGCACGTTCGGCATCCAGTCGCCGCGCGCGTCCAGCGCCGTGCGCCAGGCCTGCGAGATGGCGTCCTTGGTCATCGGCTCGCCGAGCCGGGCGGCGATCTCGTCGCCCGCCTTGGTGCGCCAGCGCATGTTGCCGCTGTACGAAAGGAAGATCACGGGCCGGACGACGCCGTCGCCGAGGGCGTTCCCGTAGCCGTAGGTGTAGTCGGCGGAGGACCGCCGGATCCCGTCGTTCCCCTCCTCGTACGCGACGAAGGGAATCGGGTTCGTGTCGGACCGGAAGGGCGTACCCGTCAGGGCCAGCCGCCGGGTCGCCGGATCGAAGGCCTCCAGGCAGGCCTCGCCCCAGGACTTCGAGTCACCGGCGTGGTGGATCTCGTCGAGGATCACCAGGGTCTTGCGCTGCTCGCAGCGGTTGCGGTGCAGCATCGGGCGCACGCCCACACCCGCGTACGTGACGGCGACCCCGTGGTAGTCCTTGCTCAGCGGCCCGGCGGAGTACTCCGGGTCCAGCCGGATGCCTATCCGGGCGGCGGCCTCCGCCCACTGCTTCTTGAGGTGCTCGGTCGGCGCGACCACGGTCACCTGCTGGACGACGTGGTGGTGCAGCAGCCACGACGCCAGCGTCAGCGCGAACGTGGTCTTTCCGGCGCCGGGCGTCGCGACCGCGAGGAAGTCGCGGGGCTGGGTCTCCAGGTACCTGTCCAGCGCACCCTGCTGCCAAGCTCGGAGCTTGCTGGCGGTACCCCAGGGCGCACGGCCGGGGAAGGCGGGTGAGAGGTGGTGGGAGGCGGTAGTAGTCACGGTCTCCGGTTCGGGCTCTCGGCGGCGGTCGTACGTAGGACAACCGGGCCACCCTACCGGTGCGGCCCCACCCCTCGCGGAGGGACGGGGCCGTGACCTCGGGCGGTGCGGCGAGCGTCACATGTGGCGCAACCGCTCGGCGATCCGCGCCACATCGCCCTCGGTGCCGGACGCGACGTCGATGACCAGGTCATAGGCGGCATCCTGATCAACTCCCCCGAGATCCACGCCGTTCAAGGCGAGGAAGGTGGCGGCGGCGAGCCAGGCCGTGCGCTTGTTCCCGTCGACGAGGGGGTGGTTCGTGGCGATCCCGTGGAGCAGCGCGGCGGCCTGCTCGTACGGATCCTCGTACGCCGGCGTCCCGAACATCCGCGCCCGCGGCCGGTGCACGGCCGACTCCAGCAGCCCGGGGGCGCGCAGTTCGACGGGCTGGTCCTGGGCGAGGCACGCGTGCCGGGCGAGATCGAGAACCTCGGCGAGCGTGAGGTGCCGGGTACTCGGCCGGGTGCTCGGCCGGGTACTCATTCGCCCAGCCTCTTCAGCAGCGCGGCGTGCCGCGACGCCAGCCGCCCGGCTTCCTCCGCGACCCGCGCCCGCTCCTGCCGCAGACAACCGCGCACGGCGTCCAGCGCCCGCTCCTCGGGCGTCCCCCCGGTGGCGTCGGCGAGATCGGCCAACTCGGCCCATTCGCTCTCGGACAACCGGATCACCAGCTCGCTCATGCCGGGAGCGTAGCGGCCCGAGGGCGACGCCTCACCGCCTTTACCACCGGCCGGGGACGCAGCCCGGCACCGCCCCACTAAAACCTGCCCGGCACACCGGCCCCGCTCAAACCTGCCCGGACCGGCGCCTGCCCAGACCGGCGCCCGCCCGGACCAGCGCCTACCCGGACCAGCGCCTACCCGGACCGGCGCCAGCCCGGACCAGCGCCAGCCCGGACCGGCGCCCCGCTCACGCCTCGGCGGCGGGAACCGGCTCCAGCCGGGTCGCGACCCATGCACCCACCAGCGCCACGCAGGCCATCGGCAGGAACACCACGACGAACGCCCCGGGGTGCGAGGCCCCGCCCCCGCCGTCGAAGGCATGCGCGGCCCCGACGGCTCCGCCGCCCAGCGCGGCGAACGCCGCCCCGCCCCCCGCCAGCAGCACGACATTGGCCAGCGCGTCGGAGATCTGCAGCGCCGCGGAATTGGCCCCCACCTCCTCCGGCGCGGACAACTGCATCAGCAGCACGCTCGTGGAACCGACCACCAGCCCCATCCCCAGGCACCCCAGCCCCCAGGCCAGCGCCAGCGTCCACACCGGCACCCACGCGATCAGCACCGCCGGCGCGCCCGCGATCGCGGCGGTGACCATGAGCATGCCCAGCACCATCAGCCGCTCCCGGTACGGCTCCATCCGCCCCTTGGACTGGATCCACGACCCCAGCGCCCACGTCACCCCGCCCAGCGCCAGCGAGAACCCGGCCAGGGTCGGGCTCAGCCCCCGCTGCGTGACCAGCATCAACGGCACGAAGCTCTCCGCCGCGATGAACGACCCCGCCGCCACCCCGCGCAGCAGCACCACCGACGGCAGCCCGCGCCGCGCCCGGTACGTCCCGCGCGGCAGCAACCCCCGTACGGCGGGCACCAGCAGCGCCGCGCCCGCGAGCGCCGGGAGCAGCGACAGCCACCGCGGGTCCTGCGCGGCGTACTGGAGCAGCCCCGCGCCGACCGAGATCCCGAGCGCCAGCCGGATCCGCCGCCGGTCGAAGGGCTCGGCCGGGGCGTCCGGATCGACCGGCCCGGACGCGCTCCTGCGTATCGCCGGCAGCGCCACCACCAGCGGAACGACCACGAGCGCGGGGATCCCGAGGAACACCCAGCGCCACCCGAGGTGCTCGGTGACCGTCCCGGAGGCCAGCGGTCCCACGATCGACGGGACCACCCAGCTCGCGGCGAAGGCCGCCATGATCGCGGGGCGCAGCCGCTCCTCGTAGGCCCGGCTCACCACGACGTAGAGCGCGACGATGACCAGCCCGCCGCCGAACCCCTGCACGGCCCGCCCGAGGACGAACACCCACATGACGCCGGCGGTGCCGGAGCACACCAGTCCGGCGGCGAAGGCCCCGATCCCGACGGTCAGCGGCCGCAGCGGGCCCTGCCGGTCGGCCCACTGGCCCGACAGGACCATGCCGAACAGGCTCGTCGTGAAGTACGCGGAGAAGGCGAAGGCGTAGAGCCCGATCCCCTCCAGCTCCCGCGCGGCCACCGGCATGGCCGTGCCCACGGCGGTCGCCTCGAAGGCGATCAGGAAGATGACGGAGATGATGCCGATGCTGAGCGTCCGGTACGCGACCCCCATGATCCCGCCGCCGCCGCTCTCCGCGGGGACCGGGACGGGTGCGGTTCGCTCGGGCGCGCGGGGTTCGAGGGCACTCATCGCCCCAGCGTAAGGTGCGTACCCCGCGATCGACCCTGTCAATTAGTCGGATCCCGCCTCGTCCCTCAGCCCTCGGCCTCCAGCCCTACGCCTATGAACCCCGCATGGCAATCACATTGCGGGGCGCGCGCATCCCTTCCCCACCCGCGCGGCCCCTCGTACGGTCTTGGACATCACCACCACCCACCGTGTGCCCGAGTGGTTGAGGGACTCGCCTGCAAAGCGGGTTACGCCGGTTCGATTCCGGTCACGGCTTCGCGGCGGGCCGCTCAGGGACAGGCGCTCCCCTGAGCGGCTTTCGCCGCGCCCGGGTCCGGCTCTAGGCGCCGCACTGGGTCTGCTGCTTGGCAGCGTCCAGGTACTTCGTCATCAAGGTGGTGAACAGAGCCCGCGAGGTGCCGGGCTTCATGTGCTCGACGGAACCACTGATCCCCAGCTCAAGCTCGAAGGAGTTCTTGGACCCCTTACAGGTGAGGGCGACGCGGGCACCCGTGTTCCACACGATCCCCTTGTCGCCGAGGGCCAGCGGATCCGGTGCGGGCTGATTCTGGTCGGTGGGGGGCCAGGTGATGCTCTGCCCCAGAGGCCGACGCTCGGCCGTGACGAGTACCCGCCCTTCACCGTCGACATAGACGTTGCAGGTCGCCCCTCGGCGTTCTGCGGTCAGCCGGGCATCGACCGGCGAACTCTCCTTCACCTCCTCGCCATAGCCCATCAGCGGCTCCAGGTCGGACCTCGTGAAGACGCCGAAGCAGGTGCGCTCCGGCAACTGCGGGGCCGCCGCCTTCTTCTCCTCGGCACACCCGCTCAAGGCCACTGCCACCACCAGCGTGACGGCGCACACGAGGGAGCCACGGGCGCTGTTCATCAGGAGCCACCGTTCGAGGTGGCGACCTGGCCCCGGCCGACAGCGTGGGCGTTCGCCGTCTGCGTCGAAGCCATACCGGCGAGGGCATCGATGCTCCGCTGGCTCATGCCTGTTTCTTCCGCAGCCTTGCGAACCGATTGTGCCGCAGACTTGCCGGCTTCCGTCTGTGCGTTCGTATAGTCGATCACCGCCTTGTGATCGACCTCGCCGGCCTTCTCGGCCTGGTCCTTCTTCGCCCGCTCGACAATGCCTTCGGCGATGTCCTCCTGAAGCCATTCCACGACGTCCCCGGCGAGCGGCACCATCTCCAGGTATTTGCCACCAGCGGCACTGATGCCGCGGTTGATCCACTTGGCGTTGTCCTCGACGCCCTTGACGTACTCCTCGGCCTTGTGACCGTTCTCCACGAACGTGCCCTCGGCCCGGGCCTCGGACAGGATGCCGGCGATCTGGCCGCCAGGGTGCACGGCGGCGGTGATCGCCGAATCGAGGTCGTTGTTGTACTCGGCGCGGTGCGCGACGACGTCGTTGATGAGCGTGGTCGTGAACGCCCGCTGGGAGTTGGTGATGGCACCGTACGCGTCCGGGTCCTGGCCGACGGACCCGATGAACGCCGCCATGTCGGCCTTGTGGAACTCGGCCATCTCACCGTTGACCTTGATCATCTGACTGCCGTTCTCCGCCGAGGCCTGGATGTCCGGCATGTACTCCGCCGCCATCTGGCCGAAGTGCCCGGACAGCCCCTTGAGCGGGCCTTCGGGCTCGCCCGGCTTCGCAACGACCAGTTCCGGCTTGTCGCCGATCTTCTCGACGACCCGTTCCATGACAGACGCCATCTCCTTGGTGTGCGGTACGGGCTTAGCGTCCTCGTCGCCTGCCGCACGCCCCGAGACCGCCGCCTCCAGCGCGCCACCGAGCGCGTCCTGCGCCGGGTGCAGGTCACCGGTCTTGCTGATGTCGAAGCCGTCCATGTACTGCTTCTTGTCGAGCATGTAGTCGACCATGCCCTGGTCCTTGCCGTGCTGCCCGCCGACCGGCTTGTCGTTCTTGGTGACGATGCCGTCGTGGTTGCTGTCCTCGCGGACCGGCTCGTTGAAGAACGCCGTCGCCGCGTCCGGGTTGTTGCCCAGCGCCTCCATGAGCCCGGTCAGGGGGTAGAAGCCCCGGCCGCCTTCCGCGCCCTGGTTGAGGACCGTGTCCAGGCCGTACGGGGTGTGGTGCTCCCAGGCCTTCGGGTCCTTGCGGTCCATGGCGATCATGTCGCGGCCGACCGAGGTCAGGAACTCCGTGTCGTACTTGCCCTCGCGCATCAGCGCGCCCAGCGCCTGATAGCCGTAGATCGTCGTCACGCCGCCGGTGACCTGCATCTCCTTGCGGCCCGCTTTCATCAGCTGGGTCGTCCAGGCGGCATCGAGGTGGTTCGGGACGTCCTTGTGCGTGGCCAGGCCGAGCATCGCGCCCATGTCGCTCTGGATGTTGGCGACCATCAACGCGCGGTCCCTGCCCGCCGGGCCCAGGCCGGTCGCGTCCAGGGACATCTTAGAGTACATCTCCAGCGTGACCTCGGGGCCGACCTTGCGGTAGAAGTCCGTCGCGAACTCGGGGTCCTCGCGGTTGTCGTCGAGCAGGTCCTCCAGCTCGCGCAGCGCCTCGACGTTGCGGGCCGTGCCGCCGTCGCCGGTGACCTTCTTCATCAGATCCGCAGCGCGGGCCGCCTGTTCGGAGTCCAGCGTGTTGAACTTCGCGCCGCTGAAGTCGTGCTCGTCCGTAACGTTCGCCTGGAGGACACGGACGAGGGAGTCGTCGGCGTCCTGGGCGTCCTCGACGGCTCGGTTGATGCGGGCCTGCCAGGCGTCGCGGTTCTCGCGGAGCGACTGCTGGTAGTCGGGGTCGTGGCGGGCCGCGTTCCGTTCTCCCTCGGTGGCGAGGGGGATGGCGGTGACCCGCCCGGTGGGGTCGACCTGGAAACCGGCCGCCGGGGCGTCTGCGGCAAGCTTCTTCAGCTGGTCCTGGGCGGCCTTGAATGTCGTGTGTGCGTCAACAAGGACGGCGTGCACGCCCTTGGCCTCCTTGGCCGCGTCCTCGAACTCCTTGGCCGTCTTGTCGACGAACGCCCGTCCGACACCGGCCGTGACCCCGCTCCACTCGGCCTTGTCGGACTTCGCCTTCATGCCGTTGCGAGCGGCCTCGGCCATCTCGTCCAGCTTGCCGGCCATGGCCTTCCAGTCGGTGGCCGCCGTCTGGAGCTTGTCCAGCGGGGCGTTCATCACGTTCTCGTACGTCAGCATGCGGGCCGGCCTACTTCAGGTACTTGTCGATGGCGGACGCGGTGAGGTCGGCCTGGAGCTGCTGCTCGTCCTTGGCGTGGGATTTGAGCGAGTAGTTCAGCCCGTTGGAGATGTTCGCGCAGGCGGCCACGAGGGTCTTCACCTGGCTCTCCCAGAGGGTGTTCGCCTTGAGCAGCGCCGCGCCGCTGGCGAAGCTCTCCTTGGTGAGGGCCCCGGCCGCCTCGGTGGTGGCGGTGGCGGCGTGCTTGCCGTCGGTCTGGAGCCGCGTGTGCAGCTTGTACGCCTCGGAGCCGATGGCGCCGATGTGGTCCTGGTTGAGATCGAGGTCGCCGCCACCGCCGCCGCCCGGATCGACCGGAACCTGGTTGAGCCGCATGGAGACGTTGGCGGCGGCCGTGGCGCGTGCCGCCGACCATTCCTCGTCGAACGACATCGCGTGAACTCCCTTGTCAGGCCGGGTCAGCGGTCAGCGGTTACGCCGTACGACGACGGCCGTGACGGCCCCGCCGATCAGCAGGCAGGCTCCCAGCCCGAGTCCGATCCAGGGAAGGAGGCTGCCCTCCTTCTTCTCCTCGGCCTGGGCCGCCGGCTTGGGCGACGCCGCCGAGTCGGGGGCCTTGCCGTCCGCGGAGGCCGAGGGCGACTTGGTCGCCGCCTCGGCTGCCGCCAGGTCGGGCAGCGGGAATACGTCCGCCGGACCAGGGTCACCGGGGGTGGGTAGCGCGATCTTGGGGCGTACGACCCCGTATCCGATCCAGTCGTTGCGCTCAGCCCCGTCCTCGGGCTTACCGGCGGTGTTCAGCAGGACCCGCAGGACCTGATTGTTCGTCCAGTCGGGGTGAGCCGACCAGAGCAGGGCGGCGGAGGCGGAAGCCAGTGCAGTGGCAGAACTGGTGCCGTGTGTTTTGCAGAGCGACCCATCGCCGGGGCAGGAGGTCAGGATGTCGATGCCAGGAGCCGACATGTCCACCTGAGGTCCGTGCTGAGACTCATCCGTCGCACCGCCATCGGGGCCAACAGCGGAAACACCCACCACGCCTGGCGAGCCCGAGGGGTAAATGATCTGGTTTACACCCGCGCCGTCGTTTCCGACGGCGGCGAAGATGAGCTTCCCCTTCCCAAGGGCGTACCTGACCGCAACGTCCAACTCATCGCTCTGCCCCAGGCCGCCGAACGAGATATTCATGATCTTCGCGTCCGAGTCGGCCGCGAACCGAATCGCTTCGCTGATGGACTGCATGTGGCGCAGACCGCCGCCGCCCTCTGAAACACGGAGAGGAAGAATTTTGGCGTCTGGGGCCAGTCCGAACGACCCGTCACCTGATGGATGTTTCCCGGTGCCCGCGATCATCGCCGAGATTCCCGTGCCGTGCCCCTTGTAGTCCGTGCGCTCGTCACCCTCGTACCCGTGCGAGAAGTCCTTGCCCTGGACCACTTGGCCATCAAGTTCAGCAAGGCGGCCAACGCCGGTGTCGATCACGGCAATGGTCACACCCTTGCCGGTGCTGATCTTCCAGATGTCGTCGGCCTTCATGGCGTTGAGATGCCATTGCCGCTCCCGGATCGTCTCCGCGTGAGCCGGGGTCGCGGCGACCCCGGCCAGCAGCAAACCCACCAGAGCCGAGGTCGCCTTACGCATGCGCATCCCGTACTACGTCCGTTCCGCTCAGTCGATCACAGGCGGCACAACACGACGGTTGGCCTGCCAGGTCTCTTCGTCCTCGGTCAGGTAGTCGGGGCGGTTGCCCCCCTGATCGTCGCGCCGCCTGCCGGGCGTGCTGGCACCAGCACCCGCGTGTCCCATCGCACCGCCGACCGGACTGGCACCCGACCCGTTGCGTACGAGGCCCGAGCCGCCCTGCGTGAACGGCTGGCCACCCGTGACCGGGCGACCGACCGCGCCGAGCTGCCGTCCACCGACAACACCGCCGGGCTCCACGGCCAGTCGACGGCCCGCCATCGAACCGCCGGAGGGCCCGTGAGGACCGCCCATGCCACCACCCACGCCGCCGCCACCCATCATCCCGCGGCCGCCCTGCATGCCTTCGCCGATGACGGTGCCGCGCGGGATACCCCTGCTGGGCCCATTGGTCGGTACCTGCTGGCCGCCGACGATCCCGGTGTCACGAGGGGGCAGACCGATGCGGCCGCCCACCTTGCCACCAGGAGGAGAAGTGATGCCCGGAGGCAAGCCCACCTTGCCACCAGGACCGGTGATGCCCGGGGGCAGGCCGCCACCGCCACCGCGGGGCCCCGGGAGGCCGATCGGCGGGACCGTCAGGGGCGGCAGGGTCCCGACGGGGTTCGGCCCACTAGGACCAGGGCCCGGGATGGCCGTCGTCGGGGGGAGCGTCTTCTCTGGCAGCGTCGCGACGTGGTCGAGGTCCACGTCCACATCGCGGTCCGGTACGGGCACCACCACCGGCGCCGGTCCCGTCGTCGGAGGCAGGGTGATGTCGGGCTGCGACCGGTGACCAGGTACGGAGCCGGACTCGTTCGCGCCACCGCCACCGCTAGGGGCAGGCGCCACGTACGAGTACCCTCCGGTGTCGGCTGCGCCCGCACCACCCGAGCGCTGGGTCCGCTCCATTCCGTATTGCTCAACCTGCGGAACGAACTCCCCCGGCGGCGGCGGAAACGTCGGCGGTTCCGTGGCTTTCATCTGCTTCGCCGACTCGTCGTACCGCTGCGCCAGTTTCGCCAGCGCGTCGATCGCCCGCTGGTGGTCGCCGTTCAGCGTGGAGTAGGACTGCTGGCCGATCTTCTGCGCGTCCGGGTCGTTGTGGAACTCACGGGAGGCTTCGAGGTTGGCCTGCAGCGTGGCGGCCTTCGCCGCGTCGTACTTCGCGTTGACCTTGGCCTCGATCATGACCTGCGCGACGTGGATCATTTCCTTGCCGCCGGTCTCGCTGTAATCGGCGAGGCGCAGCGTCGCGCTGCCGGCCCGGCTCACCCAGTCCGCGAACTTCAGGGCCCCTTCGCCCTCCCAGCCGCTGACCTTCGTCTTCTTGAGACGGTCCCCGACCTGCCTGATCGTGGTCGCGGCCGCCACCATCGCCGCGGCCCGGGCCTTCACCGTCTCCGGGTTGGTGGACGAGATCATCGCCCACAGCTGCTCGTGCGAGTAGCCCTCAAAGTGGGTCACGATCAGACCTTGCCCTTCGCCTTGGCGCCGCTGTCGGCCGAGCCGTTGGCCTGCTGTTCCTTCGCCTGCTGTTCCTTGGCCTGCTGTTCCTTCGCCAACTCGTGCGTACGCGGATCCCGATCCGCGACGTAGTCCTCATGGGCCTTCGCCGCGATCGCGGCCATGCGCTGCTTCGTCTCCTCGTCGATGCCGGCGTAGCCCTTGCCCGCCGTACGAACCGCGATGCCCAGGGCCTCGATCTGCATCGCCAGCCCTTCCGACAGGCTCTTCAGCTGCGAGTGCACGGTGTTGTAGGCCGAGAACAGCAGCTCCGCCTCCGCGAACCCCTTGCCCAGGGTGCCCGCCGGGAGCGTGCCGTGGGCGAGTTTCTTGCCGTCGGCCTCGGAGCCGTCGAGCTTGTCGAGAAGTTCGTCGACCAGCTTCTTGTAGCCGGTCATCGACTCGTACTCGACCTCTAGCGCCCTCACCAAGTTGAACACGATGATCTCCCCGCTCCCCGACTCCCCGTTGGCCCGCTACCGCGGGCCGTCCCCGTGCACACGAGTTCGCACCCGTGCGCGGGCGCACGGGAACTCACTCCGTATCACTCTAACCACCGGGACCGACACCCCCAAGTCCGGGGTTGCAGGTGCAATGCGGGTCACACGGTCACGAGTTGGGCACCGCGACCGCGGCAGATGGCCGGATGGGGAGCCTGTTGACCGGCCGGCCCGTTGCCGCGCGGACCGCCGAGGCCACCGCCGCCGGGGCCGTCACCACCGGGACCGCGCTCGCCGCCTTCGCGCCGAAGGGGGCCACCACGTCCCGTTCCTCGACGAGTTTGACGATGCGGACGGTCGGGGCGTCCAGCGCGGTCGGCAGCGCGTACCCCGTCAGGTCGGGGTGGCGGACCAGTCCCGACACCGAGCGGAGGTTCTCCGTCAGCGCCGCGCCCACGCCCTGTGTGACACCCGCTTCGATACGGGCCTCCAGCTGGCGGGGGTTGAGGACGCGGCCCACGTCCTGGGCGACCGCCAACTCGACCACACGTACCGAGCCCAGTTCGATGTCCACGTCCACCACCGCGCGGATCGCGCAGAACGCGAGGCCGACGAAGGCGTCGCCCTGGCCGTCCGCGTCCAGCGGTTCGGTCGGGTGGGGGCGGCACTGGGCCGTGGCCCAGAGTTCCTTGCCCGCCATCGCCTCCGCGACCGTCGTCGAGAACGCCCCGTCGTACGAGGTGATCCGGCCATCCGCGATCTGGAGCAGTTCCGTGGACATGCCCAGCTTGTGGGCCATCGGCTGGAGGAGCTGCGTACGGACCATCTTCGCGGCCCGCTCCACCGCGCCGCCCGAGACCCAGGTGTGCCGGCCGTGCGCCGACGGGCCCGCCGGCGGCTGGTCGGTGTCGACCGGGGCCGTCACCACCTCGTCCACGCCCAGCACCTCCTGGACGATCTGGCGGGCGAGGGTCGCGAAGCCCTGGCCGGTGTCGACCGCCGCGCAGATGACCGTCGCCGAGCCGTTGACCACCTTGACGGTGGCGGTGGCGACCTCGTCCGTGCCCTCGGCGCCGAGCATGTGGACCATGCCGACCCCGTACCCGACCCCGCGCCGCACCGCGCCCGGCTCGCCCGCGCCCTCCGGGCCGCCGGGCAGGAGCCACTCGTCCTCCGGGGTGTCCTTGGGGAGGGAGGGCAGCGGGTAGTCGCGTACGGAGCGCAGGAGTTCGGCCACCGGCGCCGGGCAGGTGACCGTCTGGCCGGTGGGGAGCAGGTCGCCGGTGGCCAGGACGTTGCGCATGCGCAGTTCGGCGCCGTCGATGCCGAGCGCCGCCGCCAGCTTGTCCATCTGGCCCTCGTAGGCCGCGCACACCTGCATCGCGCCCTCGCCGCGGACATGGCCCGACGGAGGGTTGTTCGTACGGACCGCCCAGCCCTCGATGAAGGCGTGCGGGACCACGTACGGGCCGCAGGCGAAGGCCACCGCCGCCGCCAGGGACTCCGCGGAGGCGTCGGCGTACGCGCCCGCGTCCATCAGGATCTGGGCCTCCACCTTGACCAGCCGGCCCTCCGCGTCCGCGTGGTGGCGGTAGCGGAGCAGCGTCGGGTGGCGGTGGGCGTGGCCGAGGAAGGACTCCTCGCGGGTGGCGGCCAGTTTGACCGGGCAGCCGGTGCGCAGCGCGAGCAGGCCCAGCGGCAGTTGGAACGCGGCGTCCTCGCGGTCGGCCGTCGCGCCCGGGACGCCGGTGACGACGACCCGTACGCGGTCCGGTTCCAGCCCGAAGCAGGCGGCCGCCAGGTCGCGGTCGGTGTGCGGGTCGGTGGACGCGGTGTAGATCTCCACGCCGCCGTCGGGCCGCGGTACGGCCAGCCCGGCCTCGGCGCCGATGGGCGCGGGGTCCTGGCGGCCGATCCGGTACAGGCCCTCGACGACGACCTCGCCGGTCGCCTCCGGGTCGCCGTAGCGGAGCGGGATGTGCCGGATCAGGTTGCCGTCGGGGTGCAGGGCGGGGGCCCCGAAGGACTGCTCGGGGTCGGTGACCGCGTCGAGCAGCTCGTACTCGACGGCGATGGCAGCCGCGGCGAGCCGGGCCGTGTCCGGGTGGTCGGCGGCGACGGCGGCGATGGGCTCGCCGTGGTGGCGGACCACGTCGTGGGCGAACACCGGCCGGTCGGCGATCCGGCGGCCGTGCGTCGTGGCGCCGGGGACGTCAGCGTGGGTGACGACGGCGCGGACGCCGGGCATCTCGGTGGCGGCCGAGGTGTCGATGGAGAGGATCCGGGCGTGCGCGTGCGGGGAGCGCAGCACGGCGGCCCAGAGCAGGCCTTCGGCCCACAGGTCGGCGGCGTACGGGAAGGTGCCCTCGGCCTTGGCGCGGGCGTCGGCGGACGGCACCGACGCGCCGATGCCGCGCGGGACCCCCCGCTCCTCGGCCTCGCTGTCGGGGGCGGCCCCCGAGGCCGTCACCGTGGCGGTCGCCGTGCCGGCGGCGGTGCCGGTGGTCGCCGTGGCCGCGTCGTGCCCGCTCACGCCATGCCTCCGTTGTGGTGGATCCCGCCCTCGCCGGGCGGTGCCTGGTGCGGGATGCGCGCCTCGGTGGGCGCGGGGGACCCGGCCGGTGCCGACGATGCCGATGCCGACGCCGCAGCCGAGGCCGAGGCCGCAGCCGTAGAAGCGGCCGCCGTCGCCTCACGCTCGGCGACGACCTCGCGGACGGCGTCGATGACCCCCGCGTAGCCGGAGCAGCGGCAGAGGTTGCCGCACAGCGCCTGGCGGGTCTCCAGCTCGCTGGGGGCGTGGTTGCCCGCCAGCAGGTCGTGGATGGTCATGGCCATGCCGGGCACGCAGAATCCACACTGCACCGCACCCGACCTGCACAACGCCTGCTGCACATCCGAGAGTTCCCCGTCCGTCGCGAGACCTTCGACGGTACGGACCTCGCTCCCGGCGGCGGTCGCGGCCGGAACCAGGCAGGAGGCGACGAGCCGGCCGTCCACCTGCACGGCGCACGCCCCGCATTCGCCCTGCGAGCAGCCGTCCTTGGCCCCGGCGAGGCCGAGGCGCTCGCGCAGCACGTAGAGCAGGGATTCCCCGATCCACGCGCCGGTGACGGGCCGGTCGGCGCCGTTGACGCGCAGCACGTAGGAAGCCGGCGGATGCTCGTGCTCGTGATGGGCGACGGGCACCGCGAGTTCTTCGTCGTACGTCGGATCCTCCGCCGGGAAACCTCCGGCGCTCCCCGCGTCCGGGGTCGCCCCGGCAGGGTCCGGGCCTTCCCCGGTCGGCGTGGGCGACTCCCCCTCTTCGGCGAAGGCAGGGCCGGATCCGGTGAAGCCGTGTTCTTCGGACTCGGCGCCCGGGGCCGCAGGCTCGGCGGCCGCCACAGCGGGCCCACCGGCCACAGCGGGCTCACCGGTCACCACGGGCTCACCGGCCACCACGGGCCCACCGGCCACAGCGGGCGGCACCACGGGCCCACCCACCGGCTCAGCGGCCGCACCCGCGACCGGAGCCAGAGCCCCGACCGGAGCCGCCCCCGTGAACCCGGTCCCGCCCATCGGCCCCGGCTGCTCGGGCTGCGCCGGATACCCGGGCTGCTCCGACTGCCCGGGCCGCCCCGGCTGCTCGGCGTGCTCCGCCCGCGCGGGGTCCGCGTGCGGGTGCCAAACGTCCCCGAACCCGTGTCCACCCGCGAGCGCGGCGTCCGCCCCGCCCCCCGGATGCGGTCGTTCCGCCATGGCCGGAGCCGCCGCCGGGCCATGGGCGGCCTCGATGTCGTGCGGGGCCGGGTGCACCGGCTCGCCCTCGGGGAGCGTGCCCACCCCGGGGCCGCCCAGCACGCGCGGCCCCCGGCCCGGGGCGCCCGCCGCCGGCCCGCCGAACCCGCGCGCGGTCTCCGCGAGCCCCGGCAGCACGCCCGAGGTCAGCGACAGGTCGCCCTCGGCCGGGCCCGGCTGCTCCGCCACGTACCCGCGCACGCCGTCGAATCCGGAGTGCGTCGCCCACGGGGCAGCCGCACCCCCCGGCAGCGTCGCCGGGGCCTGGCTCCAGTCGGCGTCCAGGGCGCTGCCCCGGAACTCCCCGGTCTCCTCGGGCGTTCCTCCGACCCCGGTCACCGAGGCCGGCATCGCCCACTGCCCGGTCGCGTGGGCCTGCGCCTGAGCGGCCTGCGCCTGAGCGGCCTGAACCTGAGCGGTCTGCGTCGCGTCCGGGAACCGCCACTCCGCCGTCGCCCCCGGGTCGGGCTCCAGGCCCGCGCCCCGCTCGGCCCCGGCCCGCGCCGGGCCGGCGAACTCCGCCGCCACCGACGGCGGCAGCGGGATCGACGCCGGGATCGGCCCGCCGACCGGCGCGGGCGAAGGCACCGGCGCGTGGTGGACGGTGGCATCGGCCCCGGCCCCGGCCCCCGCCCCGGCCTCCGGCCACTGCACCGGCATGGACCAGGTGCCCGTGGCCGCCGGGTCCGTGGTCGCGGACCCCAGCGGCACGATCATCGGCGGCGGGACGTACCCGTGCCCGGGGGCGGCCAGCGGCTCTCCCGTGCCGAGCGCGTTCAGCATGTCCTCCGGCAGCTTCACGAAGGCCGTCGCGTCGGAGTCGTACTCGCCGCCGTGCGGCACCGGCTCCCAGCCCCAGACGGGCTCGGCCTGACCCCTGGGCCCGTTGCCACCGCTCATGTTCTCGATCTCGTTCTCACTCATGAGGTCAGCGCCCTCCCCAGGGCCCTCCGTGCCAGCACGGCGACCGTCCGCCGCAGATGCAGTACGCCGGGGGCCACCGGCTCCCCCTGGTCGGGTACGCAGGCCGCCGCGACGTACTCCCCGAAGGCCGCCAGCGCCTCGGGCGCCAGGCTCCGGTCGTCCCCGTCCCAGTCGATCAACGAGGCCACCCACTGCTCGGCCTCCAGCGGCCGCAGCGGCATCGGGGCGACCGCGCCGATCGCACAGCGCACGCCCCGGCGCGCGGGATCCAGCACAAGCCCCACGGACGCCACCGCACGCCCCGGACCCGTACGTCCCGTGGCCTTCAGGAACACCTGCGGCGCGTGCAGCAGCGGCACCCGTACGAAGCCGATCAGCTCGCCCGGCCGCAGCATGTCGCGCCCGGCCAGCAGGTGCGACACCGGAATCTCCCGGCTCGACGTACCCGACGAACCCGACGAACCCGACACGGCAGACGCACCCGGCACACCCGCCTCACCGGATTCACCCGCCCCGCCCGGACCGACGATGACGAGCGTCGCCTCCAGCGCGGCCAGCACCGGCAGCGCGTCCCCGGTCGGCGCCGCCGTGGCGATGTTCCCGCCGAGCGTGCCGGCGTTGCGGATCTGCGGCGGCCCGGCGGCCCGCGCGGCCGCCGCCAGCGCGGGGATCAGGGCGGCGAAATCCGGCCGCCCCATCCGCGCGTGGGTCAGTCCGGCGCCGAGCAGCGCGTGGCCGTCCTGGTACTGCCAGCCGCGGATCTCGTTGATCCGGCCCAGGCCGACCAGCGCGGCGGGCCGCAGCAGCCCGGCGTTGACGGCGGCCATGAGGTCGGTGCCGCCCGCGACGGGCACGGCGGCGGGCATGGCGGCGAGCGCCGCCACGGCCTCGTCGAGCGAGGCCGGGAGCATCACGGACTGCGTCGCGTGCGACGCCTGCGGCCCTTGGGGCCCCTGAGGTGAATCCGGTGCGTGCAGTGCATGCGGTGCGTGCGTGGTCAACCCAGCTGCCCCTTCCCGATGTCCCGGTCCCGGCGCTCACGCCTGTCCGCCGTACGGTACGTGCTCACCGCCGGGACGTGGCAACTCTGGCACATCTTCGGCACCGCTCGGCGCGAGGGGCGGCGGGAGGTCGGCGCGAGGGAGGGCGCGAGGGACGGCCGGGCGCCCCAGGAGGATCACGCTCCACCCGACCGCCCGATTTCCCCCGTATCCACCGAAATCGAGAAAGAGTTCCAAAGACTGCCGAAGAGTTCCGGTTGCCGGAGTCACACGATCGGGGGCTCTCCCTCGATCGGGCGTCCGAGCACTCCGGGCCGCCGCTGCCACGGCAACGGACCGCCCGGCGGCCGGTAGTCGACCCCGAGCGCGTCCAGTCGTACGTAGTGCTCCGCCATCCGCGCCTCGAAGCCGGCCCAGTCCCGCTCCACCGGTTCCGGAAGCCGGGACCACACCACTTCCGCGAACGCGGCCAGCCTCGGGAACACCTGGTAGTCCACTCGGCTCTGGTTCTCCATCACCTCGGTCCACACATTGGCCTGCGCGCCCAGCACATGGGCGGCGGCTTCCCGCGAGAGCTTCGGCGGCACCGGTTCGAAGCGGTACACGTCCTCCAGCGAGCGCACGTACCCGATCGGCACCGGCTCATCGGGGCCGCCCGCCTGACGGTGGTCCAGGTACACCTGCTGCTCCGGGCACATGACCACGTCGTGACCCGCCTCGGCGGCCGCGATCCCGCCCGCGTACCCGCGCCACGACGACACGGCGGCGCCCGGCGCCAGTCCGCCCTCCAGGATCTCGTCCCAGCCGATCAGCCGCCGCCCGCGCGCGGTCAGCCAGTCGTCGAAGTGCCGGATGAACCAGGACTGCAGCCCGTCCTCCCCGTCCACCCCCAGCTCCCGGATCCGCTGCCGCGCGGTCGCCGAGGCCCGCCACTGCTCCTTGGGGCATTCGTCCCCGCCCACGTGGACGAACGGCGAGACCTCGACGGGGAACAGCTCCAGCAGCTCCTCGAAGACCCCTTCGTAGAACCGCAGTACCCCCTCGGTCGGCGCGAGCACGTTCTCGTTGATCCCCCAGTCGTCCCACACCTCCAGCGCCGCCGTGTCCACCACATCGGTGTTCCCCAGCTCCGGATACGCGGCGATCGCGGCCTGCGAATGCCCCGGTACGTCGATCTCCGGGACCACCCGGACGTGCCGCTCGGCGGCGTACGCGACGATCTCGCGGATGTCGTCCCGCGTGTAGAAGCCGCCGTGCGGGGTCTCGTTCCACAGCGGCGAGGCCCGGTGCCCCCACCGGCTGCGCGGCCGCCACGCGCCGACCTCGGTGAGCTTCGGGTAGCGCTCGATCTCGACCCGCCAGCCCTGGTCGTCCGTCAGATGCAGGTGCAGCACGTTGAGCTTGTGCGCGGCGAGCAGGTCGATGTACCGCAGCACGCCGTCCTTGGGCATGAAGTGCCGCGCGACGTCCAGCATCATGCCGCGCCACCCGAACCGGGGACCGTCCTCCATGGCCAGTTGCGGCAGGCTCCACACCCGCCCGGGCAGCGGCGCCTTGCGGTACGCGTCGGGCCCGAGCATCTGACGCAGCGTCTGCGCGCCCCAGAACAGGCCGGCGGCGGCTCCTCCGACCAGGTCCACCCCGCTCTCGCCGACGGTGATCCGGTACTCCTCGGGCCCGAGGAGCTCGCCGAGCTCGCCGAGGCGGAGCCGGATGTCCCCCGGCTCGCCGGGCGGCGCGTCCGGGAGGTCCCAGCCGGTGGCCGCGCCGAGCTCGCGGCGCAGCCAGCGCGCGGTCCCGCCGGTACCCGCCCCGGCGCGGAGGGCCGGCTCGGGCCCGAACGCGTAGCGGACCGCGTCCTCACGCAGATCGGCGACCCGGGGAAGCGGGATCAGGTCCATGCGTCAACCCTTCGCGGCAGCGTGTTGCGCCCTGCGCAACACCCGTTCCGCAGAGCGCTCGTTACGCCGACCCTAGTACGCGAAGGGCCCCCGGGGCGCGCCTTCGCGCACCTCGGGGGCCCTCGGTCCCGCGAAGTCTGGCCGGGCGGACCCGGACGGGGTGCTACTTGTCCTTGCCTCCGCTGCCGCCCTTGTCCTTGTCGCCGCCGGCGCCCATGGACTCGTAGATCTCCTTGCACATGGGGCAGACCGGGTACTTCTTCGGGTCCCGGCCCGGCACCCAGACCTTGCCGCAGAGCGCGACGACGGGGGTCCCGTCGAGCGCGCTCGCCATGATCTTGTCCTTCTGGACGTAGTGGGCGAAGCGCTCGTGGTCGCCGTCGCCGTGGGACACCTGCGGCGTCGGCTCTACGAGGGTCCCCGTACCAGTCCCGCGCTCGGGCTCAAGAGTGCTCATAAAGCCCAGGGTACCGACCGCCGCCGGGGCGAGGCCTGTCCGGTCGGTCGGGTCCTCAGTTCAGCGACGGGTCGTCCGGATAGGTGGCGACCATCGCGAGCTCGCTGCGCTGGCGGCGGAGTACGGCCCGCCACAGCCGTTCGGGGTCCGGGAAGGAGATGTCCCCGGGCTCCGACTCGACGACGTACCAGGCGCCCTCGCCGAGCTCGTCCTCCAGTTGGCCGGGGCCCCATCCGGAGTAGCCGGCGAAGATCCGCAGGGAGCCCAGCGCCGCCGCGAGCAGCTCCGGCGGGGCCTCCAGGTCGACGAGGCCGATCGCCCCGTGCACCCGGCGCCAGCCGAGCGGTCCCTCCTCGCCGGGGATCACGGCGATCCCGAGGGCCGAGTCCAGGGCCACCGGGCCGCCCTGGAAGACCACGCCCGGGTCGCCGGCCAGCGCCGCCCACGGAAGCAGGATGTCGCCGACGCCCACGGGGGTCGGTCTGTTGAGGACCACGCCGAGGGAGCCCTGCTCGTCGTGGTCGAGCAGCAGCACCACCGCGCGGTCGAAATTCGGGTCCGCGAGGGCGGGGGTGGCCACGAGCAGCCGCCCTGTGAGGGAGGACACCTCGGTCATGCCGACATGATCTCGCACATTCGCCCTTCACGGGGAGCGGGCGGCGAGATCGAATCGTGCGCGGCTCAGGGGCGCACGGCAGCAGACGGGAGCGCGTGCGCCCGAGCCGAACGGAACGCAACACTCCGCCACCTGGCGGGCACTGAGGGTGTTGTGTCTCATTCATGACAGTCATACGGCCGCGTTGGCCTTACAAATAGGGGGGATGCCACCCTTACCCTTTTCCCTGGCCCCCTGCCCACCCTCCTCCGCTTCGCCGGGGGAGCCCCTCTCCGGAACGCGAGATTCATGACCGGCACAGTCAGTGACGATGTACTGCTCGTCCATGGCGGAACCCCGCTCGAGGGCGAGATCCGTGTCCGCGGTGCGAAGAACCTCGTGCCCAAGGCCATGGTCGCCGCTCTGCTCGGCAGCGAACCCAGCCGGCTGCGCAATGTCCCTGACATCCGCGACGTGCGCGTCGTACGCGGTCTGCTCCAGCTGCACGGGGTGACCGTGCGCCCCGGCGAGGAGCCGGGCGAGCTGCTGCTCGACCCCACGCACGTCGAGAGCGCGAACGTCGCCGACATCGACGCCCACGCGGGTTCCTCCCGGATCCCGATCCTCTTCTGCGGCCCGCTGCTGCACCGCCTCGGCCACGCCTTCATCCCCGGCCTCGGCGGCTGCGACATCGGCGGCCGTCCGATCGACTTCCACTTCGACGTGCTCCGCCAGTTCGGCGCGACCATCGAGAAGCGCGAAGGCGGTCAGTACCTGGAGGCCCCGCAGCGGCTGCGCGGCTGCAAGATCCGCCTGCCGTACCCGTCCGTCGGCTCGACCGAGCAGGTGCTCCTGACGGCCGTTCTGGCCGAGGGCGTGACCGAGCTCAGCAACGCCGCGGTGGAGCCGGAGATCGAGGACCTCATCTGCGTGCTGCAGAAGATGGGTGCCATCATCTCCCTGGACACCGACCGGACCATCCGGATCACCGGCGTGGACCGTCTCGGCGGCTACAACCACAAGGCGCTCCCGGACCGCCTGGAGGCCGCGTCCTGGGCTTCCGCGGCGCTGGCGACCGGCGGCAACATCTACGTGCGCGGAGCGCAGCAGCGCTCGATGATGACCTTCCTCAACACGTACCGCCGGGTCGGCGGCGCGTTCGAGATCGACGACGAGGGCATCCGCTTCTGGCACCCGGGCGGCCCGCTCAAGGCGATCGCCCTGGAGACGGACGTACACCCCGGTTTCCAGACCGACTGGCAGCAGCCGCTGGTCGTCGCCCTGACGCAGGCCACGGGCCTGTCGATCGTCCACGAGACGGTCTACGAGTCGCGGCTCGGCTTCACCTCGGCGCTCAACCAGATGGGCGCGCACATCCAGCTGTACCGGGAGTGCCTGGGCGGCTCGGCGTGCCGGTTCGGCCAGCGCAACTTCCTGCACTCGGCGGTCGTCTCCGGCCCGACCAAGCTGCAGGGCGCCGACCTGGTCATCCCCGACCTGCGCGGCGGGTTCTCGTACCTGATCGCGGCTCTGGCGGCCGAGGGCACCTCGCGCGTCCACGGCATCGACCTGATCAACCGCGGCTACGAGAACTTCATGGACAAGCTCGTGGAGCTGGGAGCCAAGGTCGAGCTCCCGGGCGGCGACCTCGTCTGACGGTCCGACGGGCTCGTCCGACGGGCCCGTCCGACCCTCTGTAGGCCGAAGGGCGGCCACCCCCACACCGGGGGTGGCCGCCCTTCTGCTTTTCCTGCTGTGTACTCCAGCCGCCCCGAGGGCCTGTGCGGTCCTCGGCGCAAGGGCGGGACTACTTGCCCTTGGCGGCTTCCTTGAGCTTGGAACCCGCGGAGACCTTCACGCTGAAGCCGGCCGGGATCTGGATGGGGTCGCCGGTCTGCGGGTTGCGCGCGGTGCGAGCGGCACGGTGGGTGCGCTCGAAGGTCAGGAAGCCGGGGATGGTGACCTTCTCGTCGCCCTTGGCGACGACCTCACCGACGGTCTCGGCGAGGGCGGCCAGAACGGCGTCGGCGTCCTTGCGGGTCACCTCGGCGCGCTCGGACAGAGCGGCCACCAGCTCACTGCGGTTCATGTTGTACTCCCGTGTTCAACTTGCCTTAGAGGCGTGAGATCGAAGCCGATGCTGCCAGGGCCCTCGGACAGTCCCCGGACCCGGGTCTGAACGTCAGACCCTCTCGCCCGGTTACGCATCCTGCCCCCACCAGCGGCGGGAAAGCCAATCCGGCACCCGCCAGGGTCACACGAAAAGCGCCACAGTCACGCCGCGGTGACGCTCCGTCCGCACCAGGGGTTCCGGTGGATGCGGACCGCGGGCCACGCGGGCATCCCCGCAACCCTAGAGGCGGCCCGGCGGGCCCGCATCTCGCGACGCGCCGGGATCGGGCAGCCGTGAGGCCGATCACAGCCCCCTAGCCGTTCGAGGCGGCCTTGCGGACGGCGCCGGCGACGGCGCCCGCGACCTTGTCGTTGAAGACCGACGGGATGATGTAGTTCGCGTTCAGCTCGTCCTCGCCGACGACGTCCGCCAGCGCGCTCGCGGCGGCCAGCATCATCTCGGTGTTCACCGTGCGGGACTGGGCGTCCAGCAGGCCGCGGAAGACACCCGGGAAGACCAGCACGTTGTTGATCTGGTTCGGGAAGTCGGAGCGGCCGGTGGCCACGACGGCGGCGGTCTGGCGGGCGACGGCCGGGTCCACTTCGGGGTCCGGGTTCGCGAGCGCGAACACGATCGCGCCCTCGGCCATGGCCGCGACGTCCTCGCCGGAGAGCACGTTGGGGGCGGAGACTCCGATGAACACGTCGGCTCCGACCACGGCCTCCTTCAAGGTGCCCGTGTAGCCCTCGGGGTTGGTGTTGTCGGCGATCCAGCGCAGCGGGGAGTCCTCGTCGGCGTCGACGAGGTCGGGGCGGCCCGCGTGCACGACACCGTGGATGTCGGCGCTGACCGCGTTCTTCACGCCCGCCGCGAGGAGCAGCTTGAGGATGGCGGTACCGGCCGCGCCGGCGCCCGACATGACGACCTTGACGTCCCCAACTGCCTTGCCCACCACGCGCAGTGCGTTGGTGAGGGCCGCGAGCACGACGATCGCGGTGCCGTGCTGGTCGTCGTGGAAGACGGGGATGTCGAGGGCCTCGCGCAGGCGGGCCTCGATCTCGAAGCAGCGCGGCGCGGAGATGTCCTCCAGGTTGATGCCGGCGAAGCCCGGGGCGATGGCCTTGACGATGGCGACGATCTCATCGGAATCCTGGGTGTCCAGGCAGATCGGCCACGCGTCGATGCCCGCGAAGCGCTTGAAGAGGGCGGCCTTGCCCTCCATGACGGGCAGCGCGGCCATCGGGCCGATGTTGCCCAGGCCCAGCACGGCGGAGCCGTCCGTCACGACTGCGACGGAGTTGCGCTTGATGGTGAGGCGCCGCGCGTCCTCGGGGTTCTCGGCGATCGCCATGCACACGCGGGCCACGCCCGGGGTGTAGATCATCGAGAGGTCGTCACGGTTGCGGATGGGGTGTTTGGACGCCATCTCGATCTTGCCGCCGAGGTGCATCAGGAAGGTTCGGTCGGAGACCTTGCCGAGGCTGACGCCCTCGATGCCGCGCAGCTTCTCGACGATCTCGTCGGCGTGCGCGGTGGACGTCGCGGCGATGGTGACGTCGATACGGAGCTTCTCGTGGCCGGAGGCGGTCACGTCGAGGCCGGTGACCGACCCGCCGGAGGATTCCACGGCGGTGGTGAGCTGGGAGACCGCGGTTCCGCTCGCGGGCACTTCCAAGCGGACCGTCATCGAGTACGAGACGCTGGGCGCCGTTGCCATGGCCGTGTTTCCTCTTCTGTCCTGGTTTTTTCTGTACACACAGGGCCCCGGCACACGGCAGGCGTGGCAGGGACCTGTTGTCCGATCGTCCCACCTACCAGCCAGTACAAGGTAACCAGCTACAAATTTCGGAAAGACACTTCCACCATACGAGATTTGATCGGGGCGGGAAAGTCTCCGGGCCACGCGAAAACAGGTCTGCCCCCTCCGCTTCCGCGGAGGGGGCAGACCTGTTGATACGCCTATGACACCGACCCGCCATGCTCGCCTCGCGGCAAGTGGTCGCTCTAAGCGACGAAGGTTGGGCCCGGGGGCTTGGATCGAGTCGGTGCCTTACCCAGGCTAACAAAGGATCGCCGGATGCGATCCCCCTCCACGGGGTTGACTGGGGTTGACCTCGTCTCACCACGCCCTTGGCCGCGGGCCATCCGGCCGTACGGCCCGAGGTGCGCCCGAGGTACGCCCCGGGCCGTCTTCCCGCGCTACGGCTGGAGCAGCGCCGGGACGCCGTCCACGCCGGGGGTGTCGCGGGAGGTGGAGACGACCGTCAGCTGCTGCGTCGCGCGCGTCAGCGCCACGTACAGCACCCGCAGGCCGGCCGGGGACTCGTCCGCGATCTCCGCCGGTGAGACCACCACCGTGGCGTCGTACTCCAGACCCTTGGCCTCCAGGCTGCCCAGCGCGACCGCCCGCTCGCCGAGGTCCGCGAGCCAGCCCGCGGCCTGCGCGCGCCGGTCCATGGCCACGACCACGCCCACCGTGCCGTCCACCTGCGCCAGCAGCCGCCGGGTCTCCTCCCGGACCGTCTCGCGCAGGTCGCTGTCGCCCCCTGCGCCCGCCACGGCCGTGAACCGCGGCTCCAGGCCCGTGGAGCGCACCGCCGACGGCGGCTCCATGCCCGGCATCGCCCGCTTCAGCACCCGGGCCGCGACCTCCGCGACCTCCGCCGGGTTGCGGTAGTTCACGGTCAGGGTGAACCGCCGCCGCGGCCGCGTCCCCAGGGCCTCGTCACGCGCCGCCGCCGCCTCGTCCGGGTCGGTCCACGAGGACTGCGCCGGGTCGCCGACCACCGTCCAGGTGCCCATCCGGCCCCGGCGGCCCACCATCCGCCACTGCATCGGCGTCAGGTCCTGCGCCTCGTCCACGATGACGTGCGCGTACTCGGTGCGCTCCGCCGCGAGCCGCTCGGCCCTCTCCCACTGGGTCTCCTCGCGGGTCGGCATCAGCTCCTCCAGCCCGGTGAGCTGCGCCAGGGGGTCCATCTCCCGCTTCCGCCTGGGCCGCGCGGGCGCGCCCAGCAGCTGCTGGAGCTCGTCGAGCAGCGCCACGTCGTGCACCGACAGCGGGCCCTTGCCGTCCGGGCCCACCCGGCGCAGCGAACGCGCCAGCTGGCGGGCCTCGCGCGGGTTCAGGTCCCGGCGCGACCAGCGGCCGAGCCGCCGCTCGTCGGCCAGCGCGGCCAGCACCCCGCGCGGGGTGAGCTCCGGCCACCAGCGGTTCAGGAAGTCGATGAAGGCGTCCTCGGTGGAGATGTCCTCGTCGAACGCGGAGCGCAGCTCGGCGGCCAGCTCCGGGTCGCTGTGCCGGCCGGCCTGGCCGGACCTCGCGTACAGGGCGTCGAGCAGGAGCTTGCGGGCGCGCGGGCGCAGCAGGTTCACCGGCGCGGTGCCGCTGAGCACGTTCTGCCGGATCCGGTTCAGCTCGTCGGCCTCCAGCTCCTGGCGCCGCCCGAAGGCCACCACGCGCAGCCGCTCGGGAGCGTCCCCCAGTTCCAGGGCGCCCCGTACGGCCTTGCGCAGCACCTTCAGCATCCGCGAGGAGCCCTTGATGCGGGCCACGGCCGGATCGTCGTACGTGGTCGCCTCGGCTCCGTCGACCAGTGAGCCGAGCGCGCGGATGGCGACCTGCCCCTCCTCGCCCAGCGAGGGCAGCACGCCCTCGGTGTACGCGACGAGCAGCGGGGTCGGCGAGACGATCAGGATGCCGCCGGAGTAGCGGCGCCGGTCCTGGTAGAGCAGGTACGCGGCGCGGTGCAGGGCGACGGCGGTCTTGCCGGTGCCCGGGCCGCCGGCGACCTCGGCGACGGACGCGGCGGGGGCGCGGATGACCAGGTCCTGCTCGGCCTGGATGGAGGAGACGATGTCCCGCATGGAGTGCGTACGGGCCCGCCCGAGCGCGGCCATCAGGGCGCCGTCGCCGATGGCGGGCAGCTCCCGCCCGTCCAGCGTGGCCGTGACCTCGGGGCGCATCAGGTCGTCCTCGACGCCGAGCACCTTGCGGCCCTTGGAGCGGATGACGCGGCGGCGCACGACGCGGCCGGGCTCCTTGGGCGTGGAGCGGTAGAACGGCGCGGCGGCCGGGGCCCGCCAGTCGATGACCAGCGGCGCGTAGTCCGTGTCGAGTACGCCGATGCGCCCGATGTGCAGGGTTTCGGCGATCTCGGCGGTGAGGTCGGGGCGGATCGCGTCGTCGTCGGGCTCGACGGAGGTGTACGCGCCGTCGGGGCCGCGCTCCCCGTCCTTGCCGCGGACCAGGTCGATCCGGCCGAAGAGGAAGTCCTCGAACTCGTTGTTCAACCGGTTCAGGTGGATTCCCGCGCGGAAGACCTGCGCGTCGCGCTCGGCGAGCGCGCCGGGCGTGCCGACCTGGCCGCGCTTGGCGGCGTCGTTCATCAGGAACTCGGCCTCGTGGATCTTCTCCTCAAGGCGGCGGTACACCTGGTCCAGGTGCGTCTGCTCGACCGCGATCTCCCGATCGCGGACGGAATCCGCCGTGCTGTCGACAGCGGCATTCTGCGCGGCCACCAAGGCCCCTTTCTGACGTGCATGGGCGACCGTCAACCGTACGCGACCGGGGCCCTGCGCGCACGCCGTTCCAAGCGGTGGACGAATCGCGGCATATCGAGGGGATACGGACGGGTCCGGCGACCCGCGCGCGTCCCGGCCTCCTCTCGCCTGCCGCCTTGCGCGGGCGGGGGCCGCGGGATCCGCTCCCCGGGGCGTGCCGGACCCGCGAAGGAGCGCCGGAGCGCTACGCCGAACCCGCCGCCAGGACGCGGCGGCGGTGCCGGGCCACCCGTTCCCGGTTGCCGCACAGCTCGCTGGAGCACCAGCGCCGCCGGTGCCCGCGCGAGGTGTCCAGGTAGACGCGGGCGCAGCCGTCGCCCTCGCAGGCCCGCAGCAGCGCCCGGTCGCCGGGGTCGGTCAGCAGCTCGACGGCGTCCCGGGCGACGGCCGCGAGCAGCCCGGCGCATTCCACTCCGCCGCACAACTCCCGTACGAGTTGTCCCTGTTGGTCCCGTACGGCACACACTCCCGGTGGTGGAGCGGCGGCCGGGGCGTTGACGCGGGCGAGCGCCGACTCAGCCCTGCGGGAGGGCCCCTGCCGACCGAGCTCCGCCCGTACGAGGGTCTCCACATCCGCGCGCAGGGCCCGGAAGGCATGTACCCAGTCGGGTCCCACGCGGGCGAGCGGCGTCCGGTGGGGCACCAGCCCGGCTCCGGCGAGCCACAGCCGCAGATCGTCGCCGTCGCGGATGCCTTCGCGCGGGGCGGCGGTGGCCACCAGGTCCAGGCAGACCCGCCCGGAGTCGAACCACATGCCCGTCACCGCCTCGGTTGGCCGGCCCCCTCGGGGGTGCCTTCAGGGTGCCCCTCCCCGCCTCGATGCGGAACCCCCCGTGCGGGGGCCTACCGATGCGGCGGGTTGTCGTGGAGCAGGCGCTGGAAGAGGCGGTGGTCGCGCCAGGCGCCGTTGATGTGGAGGTAGCGCGGGGCGAGGCCGTACTCGACGAAGCCCGCCTTCGCGAGCACGCGCTGCGAGGCCACGTTGTCGACGAGGGTGCCGGCGAAGACCCGGTGCAGCCCCACCTCGTCGCGGGCGATCCGGCAGACCTCCTCCAGGGCGGCGGTGGCCACGCCCTTGCCGTTCCACTTCTGGTCGACCCAGTAGCCCACGCCGGCGCTGCACAGCGGCCCCAGCACGATGCTGCCGAGGTTGATTATCCCGACCGGAGCGCCGGTCGCGGTCTCCACCAGGATGAACGGGCGGGCCCGCCCGCCCGCCTCGTCGGCCAGCAGCGCCTCGATGACGGTGCGCTGCCCGGCCTCGGTGTAGAACTCCTCGGGCCGGTCCGGCTCGAAGGGCGCCATGAACTCCCGGTTGCGTACGAGTACCTCTGCCCGCCCGGCGGCGTCGTCAAGCGTGACGCCCCGCATCTCCACCCCGTCAATGATCATCCGGGCACGCTAACGGACCCGCCGCCCCCGCACCATGACCCCCGCCGGAGCTCCTGCCGCGGTCCCGCCCCATGGGCCCCGCCGGAGTTCCTCCCGGGTTCCCGCGCCGGGGCTCCGCTCCATGGGCCCCGCCTGGACTCGTGCCGGGACTCCTGCCGAGGCTCGGCGCCGTGGTCCCCCGCCGGGACTCGTGCCGCGGGGCACGCCAACGGCCACCGGCAGCCCCGCGCCATGGGTCCCGCCGGGACTCGTGCCGGGGTTCCTGCCGGGACTCCCGGGACTCCCGCCGCGGTCCCGCCTCCGGTCAGGAGAGGGGTCCCTCACCCCGTGGGGGCGCAGTCCCCCGCGTCCAGGGTCAGCCGGTAGCCCCGCTTGACGACCGTCTGGATCAGCTTCGGCGCCCCCAGCGCCACCCGCAGCCGGGCCATCGCGGTCTCCACCGCGTGCTCGTCCCGCCCCGCCCCCGGCAGGGCCCGCAGCAGCTCGGCGCGCCCCACCACCCAGCCCGGCCGCCGGGCCAGCGCCCGCAGCAGGGCCATCCCGGCGGGCGGCACCGGCCGTAGCTCCGCGTCCACCAGCACCGCGTGCCCGCGGATCTCCAGCCGGCGCCCGGCCACCGGCAGGACCCGGGCCCGCCCCGGCAGTTCCTGGCAGATCAGCTGCACCAGCGGGCCCAGCCGGAACCGCTCCGGCTGGACGGTGGTCACCCCGTGCCCCTGGAGCGGCAGCGCGGTCATGGGCCCGACGCAGGCGGCGAGCACCTCGCCCCGCAGGGACTGGAGCACGGCCTCCCGCAGCCCCCGCGCCTCGGCCCGGGCCAGCAGCGAGGCCGCCGCCGGGGCCGAGGTGAAGCTGACCGCGTCCACCGCGCCGACGGCCACCATGTCCAACAGCCGGTCCAGTGGCGCGAGATCCGCCGGCGGCATCCACCGGTACACCGGTACGACGACCACCTCGGCCCCGCCGTCCCGCAGTGCCTCGACGAACCCGGGCAGCGGTTCCCCGTGCAGCTGGAGCGCGATCCGCCGCCCGGCTACCCCGGCGGACAGCAGCCGGTCCAGTACCTCGCCGAGCGACTCCGACCGCGGGGACCAGTCCTCCACGAGCCCGGCGGCCCGTACGGCGCCCTTCACCTTCGGCCCGCGCACCAGCAGTTCGGCGTCCCGCAGCCGGGCGAGCAGCTCCTCGCCGATCCCCCACCCGTCAGCGGCCTCGATCCACCCCCGGAACCCGATGGCGGTGGTGGCGACGACCGCGCAGGGCGGGCTGTCGATCAGCTCCTTGGTGGCGGCGAGCAGCTCGGCGTCGTCGGACAGCGGCACGATCCGCAGCGCGGGCGCGTGCACCACCTGGGCCCCGCGCCGGCGCAGCAGGGCGATCAGGTCGTCGGCCCGACGGGCGGCGGTGACCCCGACGGTGAATCCCGCCAGCGGTCCGGTGTGCGTGTGGTCGTCCATCGTGACCTGCCTGCCTTGCCAGTGGGTCGGTATCGCGTGGCTGAAACCGAGCCTGCCAACGTGGCGTGTCAGGCTCGGTTCCGCCGTATTTCGGCGCCGTTAACCGGCATTACACCGAGGTGAGCTGCGGTTTCGCCTCCGCACCGGCCGCCGGTACCACCGCGGTCGCGGGCCGGCGAAGGTATACCGCCCACGTCACCGCGCAGCACACCCCGTAGAAGGCGAGGAAGGTGACGAAGGCGCCCGTCCCCGTCCCGGAGTTCAAGAACGCCTCCCGGAACACCAGGTTGATGCCGAGCCCGCCGAGCGCGCCCACCGCGCCGATCAGCCCCATCGAGGCCCCGGACAGCCGTCGCCCGTACGCGGCCGCCGCCTCGCCGCTCATGCCCCGGGCCAGGGCCTTGGCCTGGAAGATCCCGGGGATCATCTTGTACGTGGATCCGTTGCCGAGCCCGGTCAGCGCGAACAGGGCCACGAAGCCGACGAGGAACACCGGCAGCGATTCCCGCACCGACGCCAGGATGACCACCCCGGTCGCCGCCGCCATCGCCACGAACGTCCCGAGCGTGATCCGCGCCCCGCCGAACCGGTCCGCGAGCGCCCCGCCGACCGGCCGGATCAGCGAGCCGAGCAGCGGCCCGATGAAGGTCAGCGAGGCGGCCTGCAGCGGGGTCCGCCCGAACTGCGTCTGGAGCACCAGGCCGAAGGCGAAGCTGTAACCGATGAAGGACCCGAAGGTCCCGATGTACAGGAACGCCATGATCCAGGTGTGCCCGTCGCGCAGCGCCTCGCGCACCGCGCCGGTGTCGTTGCGGACGGGCGCCAGGTTGTCCATGCGGACGAAGGCCAGCACGGTCGCGATCACGATCAGCGGGACGTACGCGGCGAGCAGCAGCCGCGGGTGCCCGGCCCCGGCGGTCCCTATGACGAGCAGCGCGGCGAGCTGCACCACCGGTACGCCGATGTTGCCGCCGCCCGCGTTGAGCCCGAGTGCCCAGCCCTTCTTGCGCAGCGGGAAGAAGGCGTTGATGTTCGTCATCGACGAGGCGAAGTTGCCGCCGCCCACGCCCGTCAGCGCGGCCACCAGCAGGAAGGTGCCGTACGAGGTCCCGGGCTCCATGACCAGCAGCGCGGCGACGGTCGGCGCGAGCAGCAGCACGGCGCTGACGACGGTCCAGTTGCGCCCGCCGAACCGCGCGACGGCGAAGGTGTAGGGCACGCGTACGAGGGAGCCGACGAAGGTGGCGGTCGCGATGAGGAAGAACTTCCCCGCCGGATCGATCCCGTACTGGGGCCCCATGAAGAGCACCATCACCGACCACAGGGACCAGATGGAGAACCCGATGTGCTCGGAGAGCACGGAGTAGAGGAGGTTGCGCCGGGCGATCCGCTCCCCCGATTCCTTCCAGAAGACCTCGTCCTCGGGATCCCACCGCTCGATCCAGCGGCCCCCCTTGCGCGGTGCGGTCGTACCAGTCATCACACGCCTCCACTGCCGTTTCGTCCGTGGTGACGATCCTAGGAAGGGCGCGTTTCAGCCCCGGTCCCCACCCGGTGACCGGCGCGAAACCTTGGACTCACCCCCGGTCGGAGGCGGGTGTGAGCGCGGCCGGCAGCCAGCTCCCAGGGGGTGTTTCCAGCCAGCCCCGCTCGGCCGCGAGCCCGGCGGCGGCCTCGGCGAGCGCGTCGAGGCCGGGATGGGTGAACCCCTTGCGCCACACCATCGCCAGCGGAGACAGCGGCACCGGCCCGACCAGCGGCTTCTTCACACAGCCCGGCATGTCGAGGAAGTCCACCGTCACCAGCACCGGATTGCGGGTTTTGGCCATCACCCGGCGGAACTCCTCCTTCCCCACGGCCACGGGGGCGGGCGGCGCCAGCGCGACGCCCCGCCCGGCGAACAGCTCCCGGGCCAGCCCGGTCCACTCCAGGGTCCGCGGATTCCCGGCCCCCGCGTACACGGTCTCCCCCGCCAGCGCGTCCAGCGGTACGTCCTCCCACGCGGCCAGCGGATGCCCCTCGGGCAGCAGCACGGCGAGCGGCTCGTACCGTACGGGCCGGTACGCGAGCCGGGCCCGCAGCCCCGCGTCCAGTCCGGCGGCGTACCCGAAGGACACGTCCAGCCGTCCGGCGGCGATCTCCCGGGCGGCATGGGTCAGTCCGCTCTCGAACCGGGCCATCAGCTCGCAGCCGGGGGCCAGCTCCCGGGCCCGCTCCAGCACGGTGCGCCCGCTGCTGGGCCCGTCGGTGTTCAGATCGACGAGCAGCGCCCGGGGCCCGCCGAAGGCGGCGGCCAGTTCCTCGTGCGCGCCCAGCACCTTCCGGGCCAGCGGCAGCAGCCGCTCCCCGTCGGCGGTCAGCTCGACCGCCCGGGTCGTCCGTACGAACAGCCCCGCGCCCAGGGTCTGTTCAAGGCGCCGGACATCCCTGCTGAGCGCCTGCTGGGCGACGTACAGCCGGGCGGCGGCCCGGGTGAAGTGCAACTCCTCGGCCACGGCGACGAACCCGCGCAGCAGGCGGGGCTCCACATCACGGGGTATCACGCCAGGAGACTAACAACCGATTGACAACCGGAGGCGGTCAATCCCGGGGGAACAGGTGTTGGACGCCGGCGCACCCCGAACCGGAGCCTTGATCCATGCCCGCTACTCCCGCTACTCCCGCCACCCCCCTCATGACGGTCACCGGCTCCACCCTGGTCCTGACGGCCACCCCTCCTCCCCCGCCTCCCCCGCGGGCTGCCGCGCGGCGCCGCGCTCCGGGCCCCTACCGGCGCCTGTTCACCCTCCCCGGCACCCGGGCCTTCACCGCCGGGAACCTCATCGCCCGGCTCCCCATGGGCATGTTCGGGATCAGCGCGGTCATGATGATCGCCGCGCAGCGCGGCTCGTACGCCCTCGCCGGCGCCGTCACCGCGACCGGGCTGGCCGCCACGGCGCTCGTCGCACCCTGGACGGCCCGGCTCGTCGACCGCCACGGCCAGGCCCGGATCGCCGTCCCGGCCACCCTGATCGCGGTCCTCGGCTCGCTGTCGCTGGTGGCCTGCCTGCACGCGCACGCCCCGGCCTGGACCCTGTTCGCCTCCTACGCGGCGACGGCGACGACCCCCAACATCGGCGGCATGTCCCGCGCCCGCTGGACCCACCTCCTGCCCGCGGCCTCGCACCACACGGCGATGTCCTTCGAACAGGCCGCCGACGAGCTCTGCTACATGCTCGGCCCGGTGCTCGCCGCGTTCCTGTGCACCGCCGCCTTCCCGGAAGCGGGCACCCTCACCGGCGCGCTGCTCCTCCTCACCGGCATGCTGATCTTCACGTCCCAGCGCGCCACGGAACCCCCGCCCACCGGCGGCCGCCCGGCGGCCGGGCCCACCCCGCTGCGCGCACTGGCACCCCTCCTCGGCCTCTTCCTCGCCCTGGGCATGATCTTCGGCTCGATGGAGGTCACCTCGATCGCCCACCTCGCCGCCCACGGCCTCGGCGCCGCCTCCGGCCCGGTCCTGGCCCTCCAGGCGGCCGGCTCCTGCGCGGCGGGCCTGCTGTACGGCACCCTGCGCCCGCGCGGCCTGCGCACCTGCCTGATCGCCATGGCGGCCGCGATGGCCCTCCCCTGGGCGGCCGCGTCCACCGGCTCACTCCCGCTCCTGGCCGGTGCCCTCCTCCTGGCGGGCATGGCCACGGCCCCGACGATGGTCACCGCGATGTCCCGGGTCCACGCCCGCACCCCCGAGGGCCGCCTCAACGAGGGCATGACCCTCGCGGTCACCGCCATCCTCACCGGCATCGCCACCGGCTCCGCCACCGCCGGCCTCATGATCGACCACGCCGGCACCACCCCGTCCTACGCCCTCCCGGCCCTCGCAGCCCTCCTTGCTCTCACCGCCGGAGTGGTACAAGTTTCCGGTACCAAGGCTGTACCATAAACTCGCACAAGCCAGAGAGAGGGGTGGACCCCATGTCCATAAGCGCCAGCGAAGCCAGGGCGACTCTGTTCCCCCTGATCGAGCGCGTCAACACTGACCACGCCCCGGTGCGCATCACCTCCAAGAACGGCGATGCGGTCCTCATGTCGGCCGACGACTACGACTCCTGGCAGGAGACCGTCTACCTGCTCCGCTCCCCCGCCAACGCCCTGCGCCTCATGGAGGCCGTGGCCCGTGACCGCGCGAGCGCCCCCGTCGTCACCAAGACCATGGACGAGCTGAGGGAGCTGGCTGGGGGCGAGGAGTGAGGAGCGTCCACTTCGATCCCGCCGCCTGGGAAGACTTTCTGTTCTGGCTCTCCTCGGACCGGAAGATGGCCCGCAGGATCACCCGCCTGATCGGCGAGATCCAACGCGACCCCTTCACGGGGATCGGCAAGCCCGAGCCATTGAAGGGCGAACTGTCCGGCTACTGGTCCCGCCGGATCGACGACGAGCACCGACTCGTCTACCGGGCGGACGACAAGGAAGTGAAGATCCTCAAGGCCCGCTACCACTACTGAGACCTGCCTCCGCCTTCGCCGCCTGGAGGATCTGCTGGATCTCCAAGAGCGCGTCGGTGGAGTCCTCGGTCCCCGCGTCGATGAGAGCCTCCAACGCGTGGAAGCGGGCGCCGCGGGCGCCGCAGGCGGGGTGGCGGGCGATGGCCACGTTGATGACCCAGACGTGGATGAACGTGCCCAAGGGAGCCAGACTCTGGGCCTGCTGCGCGTTCGTGGCCGCCTCCGTCAGGTGCTCGTCGAAGGCGGGGATGCGGGAGGGGGTGATCCGGGCGACGGCGTACCGTATCGCGGCAACCGTGAGCTCCGGCATCGGGATCAGCGGCCCGTCGGCGGGGATCGGCTGTGGATTCGCCTGCAACAGACATGCAGACGTGCCCCGCGCACGCGGGGATAGACGCATGCAGTCGGCGCCGGTGCGGGATGCGTCCCGGCCGCCCCGTACACGCGGGTATCTCGAAGCAACGGGCCCCCTCTCGGTGGTCGGGGGTCCGATTGCTTTCCCACGCACCGGACTTGATCCGGTCGTCGTACTCTCGACAGGAGGTCTCGCGTCCCGACACAAGAGAGCAGGACGAGTATGCCCGCTGTACTGGAGGAACAGGAGGAGATCGGCGGCCGTATCCGCCGTCGCCGCCTGGCAATGGGCCTGACACAGTCCGACCTCGGCACCGCCCTGGGGCATTCGCAGGGATGGGTGTCGAAAGTCGAAAAGGGCCTGATCGAGCTGGATAGGGCGGCCGTGATCAGCCGCATGGCGTCCGCCCTGCACTGCCACCCCAACGACCTGATCCGCCGCCCGTACGAGACGGATTCCAGTGCAAGCCGGTGGCAGCAGCACGCACACCTGATCTCCCGGGAGCTGCGCCGCTACGACCTTCCGCCCGTCTTCGAAGGCACCCCCCGCCCGGCCGCCGAGCTGTGGCAGGAGACCGTACGGCTCGGACGCCTGCGGGACGCCGCCGCGCACTCTGCCGTACTGGCAGTCATCCCCGACCTGCTTCGCGAAACCCGGGCCCTGACGGAGACGGCCGACGGCCACGAACGCGAGCAGGCATGGGGCATGTACGCGGTCCTGTGCAAGTGCACGCACACCGCCGCCCGCGACCTGGGCCACGCCGAACTCACCGCGCTCGCCTGCGAGCGGGCCGTGTGGGCGGCAGACCTGTCCGGCGATCCCCTGATGCGGACGGTGGCGGCCGGCACTCGGGTGTCTTCCATGTGGTCGGCCGACGACTACGCCGACGCCCTCGCCCTCTCCGACCAGTCCCTGTCGTGGACGCAGGACGCGTACGAGGCCAGGGACCCGATGGCCCTGCGGGTGTGGGGAGCCGCCCAGCTCCGCGCCGCCGTGTCAGCGGCCAGGGCCGGGCAGCGTGACGAGACACAGACCCGCCTCGGGTACGCACGCGAAGCAGCGGACCGGATGGACGCCCTGCCCTCCCAGCCGTTCGACCCGTACAGCCTTAACTTCTCCTCGGGGAACGTCACCCTCCACGAGATCGCCATGGACGTGGAGATGGGCGACCACGTGGGCGCTCTGGAGAAGAACCGGACCGCCGATCAGGCCCAGATCGCAGCCATGCCGAACTCTCGACGCGGACACCATCACATGGACCTCGCCCGCGCCTACATGTGGGAGAACCGGCGCGACAAAGCCTTCGAGGAGCTGACGAAGGCGGAGAAGGCCGCGAAGGAACTCGTCACCAACCATCCGATGGCGCGTGCCACGCTCCGCAAGATCCTGCACGCGGAGCGGACGGCGACGCGTGAGGCACAACGCTCGATGGCTACCCGCTTCCACCTCGACGCCTGACCACCAACACCCTCCGAAGTTAGGCTGATTGGGGGTGCGCGCAACTTGCGCGCACCCCCAATTTTCATGCTCTGGCCTGCCGTTATTCCGGCGGGGAATACTCGCCGCCTACCACGGATCTACGGTCTGTCACATGACTCCCACGCGTCGTACTGACCAGGACCGTGCCCGTCGCCGAGACCTCGCCGACGCCGCCGCCGGATGGCTCCCCGAGCGCGGTGACCTCGCCTACGACACCGAATGGCTGACGCTCGGCGTGGTCACCGCACTCCCCGAGGACACCGACACCGGCCTGTACCAGCTCGTTCCCGAGGGCGGCGGCGCGGGATGGACGGCGCCCGCCGACCGGCTCGCCCACCCTGACTCGACGGCCGGGGGTACGCGGTGATTCCGGCCTCCGAAGCGGACTTCACCATCGCCGAGGACACCGAGCACCGACTCCTCGGCCGGGACGTCGCGCACCCCGAGACAGGCCGCCGCGGAAATGTCGTCGCCGTCTTGGTCTACACGTCGAAGACCACCGACAAGGTGATCCGGCGCGTTGCGCACATGCGGCCCGCGGACGGGTCGGGCCGGGAGTGGACCGCCGACCCCCGCAGCCTCCAGCCGCTGATACCGCTCGGCCACACCAACCCGGCAGATACCCGATGAGCGGGGCGCGGGCGTGGGTCGGCGACTGGGTCACGGACGAAGACCGCCGGGAAGCGATCGTCACCGATGTCATCCGCGGGGCGGTGTGGGTTCTGCGCATGCCGGACGCCGTCCTGTCCGACCAGTGGACCACCACCGACCCCGACAGCCTCACCGTGATCCGGCGCCGCGCCGACCGTTTCACGACCCTCTGACTGCCTTGCGGCGGGGACGTTCCTGCACCTCCGTCCCCACGGCAACAGGCCCCCGCCGCAGGCCGTCACCCGAACCCCAAAGGCCCCAGGAGGCTCCGTTGACCGCGCCCGCACGCACCCGCCGCCCGTTACCGCTGCTCACCCCCGAGGAGGCCGGCGAGCTGCGACCTGATCTCGCCGACGTCATCGAGTACCGCAAGTCGGGGCTGTCGCTGAACCACGTGATCGGCTGCCCGCTGGAGTGCGGCTACTGCATCCGCCACCTTTACAAGAACTTCGGCATGAAGGTGCCGCGTGCCCTGATGTCCGACGAGGACGCCGTGACAGCCCTGATCGGACACCGGTACTTCCGCCCGCACGTCACCCCGATCCAGCTGTTCAACAAGGCCACGGACCCGATGCTCCCGGTGGTCAAGCAGCACACCTTCAACACGCTGCGCCTACTCGATGAGCAGGGCCTGACCAATCACGTGTTGGTGATCACCCGGTGGCGCGTCGATTCGGAGGACTGCGCCATCCTCAACAGCTTCAAGCACATCAAGCTGTCCGTCCTGGTCACCTACTCCGGCATCGCCCACACCGGCATCGAACCGGTGGACTCCAACATCGCGGCCACCAGCCTCAAGACCCTGTACGCGAACGCCGACACCTACCGGGCGGTCTTCTACTGGCGGCCGATCGTCCCGGGCCTCAACGACACCGCCGAACACCTGGCGACCGCGAAGGCCCTGTCCGAGCACGCGCACGCCAGCGTCTTCACCGGCCTGTTCTTCCGCGACGACATCGCCGCCTACTACCGGGAGAACGGCCTCCCCGAACCGTACGAGGGCACAGCGCGGCGGAAGATCATGCCCGAGCAGACCGAGGCCCGGATCCTGGATGTCTTCCGGAGGCCGGCCGACTCGGAGGAGCCGTGGGGCCCGCTGTTCCGTAAGACGTCCTGCGCCGTCGCCTACGCGCACGGCCTCGCCGACTACAACGGCCACTACGGCATCCGCGAGCTGTGCGATATCTGCCCCAAGCGTCAGCTCGGCCTGTGCGCGGCTGCGTGGCAGGCCCCGGAAACGGCGGACGCCAACACGGTAGCGGCGTCGCTCGGGGCGACGGCGCCGGTGGAGATCACCGATCGGGCGATCATCACCGAGGGACTGGCCGAGCAGCCCCGCTACTACATGCAGCACGGCTACGGTTTCCAGGTCCACGACCGTGCCCACCCCCACCGCGACCGCCGACACGGCCGCGCCGAGATCGGATGGCGCGGAGGGGAGCAAGGAGCCCCCACCCCGTGAACTGGTCCACCTGGCCCCGCCCCCTATTCGTCGTTGACGTCGAAGGGAACGGGGCCAACCCGCCCGACCTGGTCGAAATCGCCGCCGTGCCCGTCGAGAACGGCATGCCGCAGCCGGACGGGGCCCGCACGTGGCTGATCCGGCCGCCCACCCCGATCCCGTCCCGGATCAGCCGCATCCACGGCATCACCAACGAGATGACCGCCGACGCCCCCACCTGGCCGGAGATCGCGAAGGACGTACAGGAGCTGTTGGACGGGGCGTGGATCTGCGCGCACTCCGCCAGCGTCGAATACGGCCTCCTGACCCGGCACATGCCCCACTGGCAGCCCGCCGGGGTTATCGACACCCTCCGCCTGGCCCGGGCCGCGTTCCCCGGTCACAAGGGCTTCGGCCTCGATGCCCTCATCACGCACACCGGAATCCGCCTGGACGACGTGGCCGGCACTCGGCACCGAGCCGGATACGACGCCCACGCCACCGCTCTCCTGCTGCACCACCTGGCCACCCACTACGACACGTGGGACGCCCTTGCCGCACACGCGGTGCCGCCAGGCATGCCCGGCCTGACCCGAACCCCCGAACCGGAGGAGCAGACACTATGGTGACCAGCCCGACCCGGATCGCCGTCACCGGCACGCACTCCACCGGCAAGACCACCTTCCTGCGGCGCCTGGAAATGGAGCTGCGGGCCACCGGCCGCACCGTGGCCCGCACGCCCGCATCGTTCGCGCAGAAGGCCGCCGAGCTGGGGTTCCCCAAGCTCCAGAACCAGACGCCCGAGTGCACCGAATGGATCATTGCCGCATCCGCCGCGGCTGCCGCCGAAGCCACCTTGAACGCTGACGTGGTCCTCATCGACCGCTCGGCGCTCGACCCGGTCGCCTACTACCTCGCCGCCCAGGAACGGGCCGGAGTCGAGCCCGACCCGGACACCACCACCCACCTGATCAACCTGGTCAAGGCCCACACGGGCGGGTACGACACGCTCATCGCGACCGTCCTCGATCCGGGCATCCCGCTCGGCGACTGCCGTGACCGCGACCTCGAATACCGGGCCGCCGTAGACCGGCACATCCACGCGCTTTTGACCGACCAGCAGATCCCCCACCAGCGGATCACCGGCCCCGACGACGAGCGCGCCATCCTCGCCGCCCTCACTCGCGCAGAGAGCGCCGCGTGAGCCCGGTAGCGCCCGGCGGCACCATCACCATCGCCGGTAAGACCGTCTCCCGCATCGGCTTCGGCACCATGCGTCTGGCAGGCCACGACTCGTGGGGCAACCTGCGCACCAAGCGCGTGGAGCCCATGGCCGTCCTTCTTGAGGCGATCCGCCTGCACGGGATCACACACATCGACACCGCCGACGCCTACGGCCCCCACACCGTCGAGAACCTGATCCACGACACCCTTGCCCCGTACTGGTTCGACATGGACGTGTTGATCGCCACCAAGGTCGGCATGCTCAGGCCCGGCCCCCGCACCTGGACGCCCCACGGGTACCCCGCCTACCTGCGGGCCGCCGTCGAAGGCAGCTTGCGCCGCCTCGGCGTCGAACAGCTCGACCTGTGTTACCTCCACCGCAACGACCCGGCCGTCCCGTTCCTGGACCAGGTCGGCGCCCTCGCCGAACTCCAGGCGGAAGGAAAGATCGCCCACATCGGCCTGTCGAAGGTCGGGCCCGAGGAGATCGACCAGGCGGCCACGGTGGCCCCGATCGCCGCGGTACAGAACAAGCTCAACCGGGAGCGGCCAGACGACCTCGCCACCGTCGAGCACTGCCGTGTGCTCGGCATCCCCTACGTGGCTTACTCGCCGCTCGGCTCCGGAGCACTCGCCCGTGACGGGGGCGCGGGGGACGCGTTGGAATGGCTCCTCGGCCTCAGTCCGCACGTCGCCCCGATGCCCGGCACCAGCGACAGTCACCACCTCGGCGAACTCGTCAGCGCACTCGCCGACTAGCCCATGCCGCCAGATGCGGGTGGGGTGATACGACAAAGGCCCGGCGGTCGTGACGACTGCCGGGCCTGTGCCCACATGGGGTGGTGGAGATGGCGGGAATCGAACCCGCGTCCAACGGTGCAGAAGCAGGGCTTCTCCGAGCGCAGTCCGCTGCGATTTTCTCAGCCCCGGAGATCACGCGGACAAGTCTCCGACGGGCTCAGTCACTGTTTGATTTCCCTCCAACCCCCGTGACCGGGGCTAGAGGTTTAGATCCCTAATTGACGCCAGGATCCGGACCGGGACCACTTCCGGGCTGACGCTCCTCACAGAGGCTTCAGCTCACTGTTATTAGGCAGCGAGGGTGAAGCGGGAGTTATCGCTCTTGGAGTTGGCGATTATTGTTTGCGACATATGGTTAGCGAGATCATTGCCGCTTCCTCGGCTCGCTTCCCCTGCATCGACATCCGCTGTCGAAACCGATCATCCCCATGTTTCACGCTATTCAGTTGGATACCGCACATCTAGCGCCGCCCCCGAGGGGGTGGTGCTGACACCATGGTACGCGAAGTGGACCACCGCGTGCCAGGAGGTTAAACCGTGCCCCGCTGCTTGCGGCGGATCGCCGAGATCGCGCGGTTCGTCTCGCGGGTGTCCTGCTTCTCCCGCATCGTCTGACGCTTGTCGTACTCCTTCTTGCCCTTCGCCAGCGCGATCTCGACCTTGGCGCGGCCGTCCTTGAAGTACAGCGTCAGGGGCACGATCGTGTTGCCCGACTCGTCCGCCTTCCGCTCCAGCTTGTTGATCTCCTCGCGGTGCATGAGGAGCTTCCGCTTGCGCCGGGCGCTGTGGTTGGTCCAGGTGCCCTGGCTGTACTCCGGCACGTGCACGTTGTACAGCCAGGCCTCGTTGCCCTCCACCGACACGAAGCCGTCCACCAGGGAGGCCCGGCCCTGGCGCAGGGACTTGACCTCGGTACCCGTGAGTACGATGCCGCACTCGTAGGTGTCGATGATCGTGTAGTCGTGCCGTGCCTTCTTGTTCTGGGCGATCAGCTTGCGCCCTTTTTCCTTAACCATAGTGCGGTCATTTTCGCACTATGGACCCACTCCGAGGCCACCCAATACCGTGCGGGCCCGATCCTCGGCGCCGTCGCCCGCCGCCACGTCCGGGATGATGCCGCCGCCGTCGAGGCTGCGGCCCGCCGGCGTGCGGTACGTGCCGACCGTCAGCTCCGCCACCGAGCCGTCCGGGAGCCGCGTCGGCATCTGCACCGAGCCCTTGCCGAAGGTGCGGGTCCCGACCGTCACCGCGCGGCCGCGGTCCTGGAGGGCGCCCGTCACCAGCTCGGCCGCGCTCATCGTGCCGCCGTCGACCAGCGCCACCAGGGGCTTCGCGGTGTCCCCGCCCGGCGACGCGTACAGGGCGCGCTGGGACCCCCGTACGTCGTACGTGGCGACGAGCCCACCGTCCAGGAAGGCGGAAGCGGCCGTCACCGCCTCGGTGACCAGCCCGCCCGGGTTGCCGCGCAGGTCCAGCATCAGGCGGGCGCCGGCCGGGGCCGCGCGGACGGCGGCCCGGACCTGGTCCCCGGAGCCCCGGGTGAAGGAGACGACCTTGATGACGGTGATCCCGCCCGGGAGCTCCCGTACGGTCACGGGCTCGTGGCGCAGCTGCTCGCGCCGGACGGTCTCGGTGAAATCGGCGCCGTCCCGGCTGAGGCGGAGCACGACCGGGGTGCCCGCCGCGCCGCGCAGCAGGGCCACCACATCGGCGACGGCCAGGCCGGTGACCCCGTGGCCGTCGACGCTCAGCAGCCGGTCCCCGGTACGCAGCCCGGCCCGGGCGGCGGGGCTGCCGGGCTGGACCCGCTCGACCTCGATGCGCCCGCCCTCGCGGCGCCCGGCCCACAGGCCCACGCCGGTCCAGCGGCCGTCGAGGTCCTCGGCGAAGGCGGCGTACTCGCCCTGGTCGTAGACGGTGCCCCAGCGGTCGCCGCTGCGGCTGACCACCTCCTGGGCGGCCTTTTTGCCGGACTTGCCCTCGGCGACTGCCTCGGCGGCGGCCCGGGCGACGGCTTCCCGGTCCGCGGTGCCGGCCTGGCGGGACACGTCCGGCGCGGCAGCACTCGTACGGGTGAGGGGTAACCCCGGCGCTGACGCCGACCCCGACGCTGACGCCGACGCGTCGGTGGCGTCGGCGCGGTCCCAGCAGCCGGTGCTCGCGGCGGCGCCGAGGGCCGCGAGGACTGCCAACGTCAAAGCGGCCCCGCGACGCAGGTCGCGGGGCCGGAAACAGAAGGCGGGCAGACCCGGCATGGCGCCGAGTCTAGGACAAGCCCCGTGCCGGTACGGAGGGTTGACCGGACCGCGCACGGGGCGCTTGTCACACCTTCAGGTACTTGCGCAACGCGACGAAGGCCGCGAGCGAGGGCATCAGCACGCCGATGGCCAGCACCAGCGGCAGCTTGGTCAGGACGGAGTCCCAGCCGATGAAGTTGATCAGCTCCATCTTCGCGCGCAGCGCGACGCCGTGGTCGATCACGAAGTACTGGCCGACGCCGAGCATGCCGCAGGCGACGACGGCGCCGATGAGGCCGGCGAACGCGGCCTCCATGATGAACGGCACCTGGATGTAGAAGCTGGAGGCGCCGACGAGGCGCATGATCCCGGTCTCGCGGCGGCGGCTGAACGCCGAGACGCGCACGGTGTTGACGATCAGCAGCAGCGCCACCACCAGCATGATCAGCATGATGCCGAGGGCGGCCCAGTTGAGGGCGCTGAGCATCCCGAAGAGGTTGTCCAGCTGGTTGTGCTGGTCCTCGACCGACTGGACGCCGTCCCGGCCCGCGAACGAACTGGTGATGACCTTGTACTTCTCCGGTTGCTTGAGCTTCACCCGGAAGGAGTCCGGCATCTGGTCCGGGGTGATCACCGAGGCCAGGGCGGTGTGGCCGAAGCGCTCCTTGTAGTGCTTGTACGCCTCGTCCGTGGACTCGTAGCGGACACTCTCGACGAGGTCCATCGCCTTGAGGTCGGCCTCGATGGCCTTCTTCTGCTCGGCGGTCACCGCACCCTTGGAGCAGACCGCGCTCCCGGCCGCGCCGGCGTCCTGGCCGTTCTTCGCGTCGGCGCTGTCCTTCGCGTCGGCCTCGTTGCAGAGGTAGATCGAGACGTTGACCTTGTCGTACCAGTACCCCTTCATCGCGCTGACCTGGTCGCGCATGAGCAGGGAGCCACCGAAGAGGGCCAGCGACAGGGCCACGGAGATGATGACCGCGAAGGTCATGGTGAGATTGCGACGGAGACCGACGCCGATCTCCGACATGACGAACTGGGCGCGCATGGCGTCCTTTCAGTGCTGGTAGCCGTAGACGCCGCGCGACTGGTCGCGTACGAGACGGCCCTGTTCGAGTTCGATGACGCGCTTGCGCATCTGGTCCACGATCTGCTGGTCGTGCGTGGCCATGATCACGGTGGTGCCGGTCCGGTTGATCCGGTCCAGCAGCTTCATGATCCCAACGGAGGTCTGGGGGTCGAGGTTTCCGGTGGGCTCGTCCGCGATCAGCAGGGCGGGGCGGTTGACGAAGGCGCGGGCGATGGCCACGCGCTGCTGCTCACCGCCGGAGAGTTCGCCGGGCATCCGGTCCTCCTTGCCGCCGAGGCCGACGAGTTCGAGGACCTGCGGGACGGCCTTGCGGATCTCGCCCCTCGGCTTGCCGATGACCTCCTGCGCGAAGGCGACGTTCTCGGCCACCGTCTTGTTGGGCAGCAGACGGAAGTCCTGGAACACGGTCCCCAGCTGGCGCCGCATCTGCGGGACCTTCCAGTTGGAGAGCTTGGCGAGGTCCTTGCCCAGGACGTGGACCTGGCCGTGGCTCGCCCGCTCCTCGCGCAGGACCAGCCGCAGGAAGGTGGACTTGCCGGAGCCGGAGGAGCCGACCAGGAAGACGAACTCGCCCTTCGCGATGTCCAGGGAGACATCTCTGAGTGCGGGACGGTTCTGCTTCGGGTAGGACTTGGAGACGTTGTCGAATCGGATCACGGGTGCACCACGGTCGCCGGGAGTAGGTGTGCGTGACCCTACGCGAACGGGCGGGCGGTGGGCACCCGGCGTCCGGAGTTGCCCGATATATCCCCAGGTCCTGGAGGGGTGGGACCGCGATTGCCCGGACGGGCCGCGCCGAATGTCGCGCGAGCTGGCACAGTGGTAGGGGGAACGGTGTCGTTCCCTCCCGCGTTGTATGTGGTGTACGAGGGGACGAGAGGAGGAGCCCATGACGTACGACCGGCTCGTGTGCGCGAACTGCGCCGCACCCATCAGCCAGGGCCGTTGCCCGGTGTGCCGGGCGAACAGGGCGCGCCTCCAGCAGGAGGGCCCCTTCGCCGGCCTGAACCCCATGGCGCTCATCGTGCTTCTGGTGGTGCTGGTGGCAGCGCTGGCGCTGGTGGCACAGCAGACCGCCTAGAGGGCCTGGAAGGGCTCCGCCACGTCCCGTCGAGCAAGAGTCAAGCAAGGGAGAGGCCCGGACACCCATGGGTGTCCGGGCCTCTCCCTTGCTTGACGTGGCCCTATGCGGCCTCCGCTTACGCGACCTGCTCCTGCTGCTTGCGCCAGCGGATGCCGGCCTCCAGGAAGCCGTCGATCTCGCCGTCGAGCACCGCCTGCGGGTTGCCGACCTCGAACTCCGTCCGCAGGTCCTTGACCATCTGGTACGGGTGCAGGACGTAGGACCGCATCTGGTTGCCCCAGGAGCTGCCGCCGTCCTTGAGGGCGTCCATCTTGGCCTGCTCCTCCTGGCGGCGCCGCTCCAGCAGCTTGGCCTGGAGGACGTTCATGGCGCTGGCCTTGTTCTGGATCTGCGAGCGCTCGTTCTGGCAGGAGACGACGATGCCGGTCGGGAGGTGCGTGATGCGCACCGCCGAGTCGGTCGTGTTGACGCCCTGGCCGCCGGGGCCGGAGGCGCGGTACACGTCGATGCGCAGCTCGCCCTCGTCGATCTCGACGTGGTCGCTGGACTCGACGACCGGCAGCACCTCGACGCCCGCGAAGGAGGTCTGGCGGCGGCCCTGGTTGTCGAAGGGCGAGATGCGCACGAGGCGGTGGGTGCCCTGCTCGACGGAGAGGGTGCCGTACGCGTACGGGGCCCTGACCACGAAGGTGGTCGACTTGATGCCGGCCTCTTCGGCGTACGAGGTCTCGTACACCTCGGTCGGGTAGCCGTGCCGCTCGGCCCAGCGCAGGTACATGCGCTGGAGGCGCTCGGCGAAGTCGGAGGCGTCGACGCCACCGGCCTCGGCGCGGATGTTGACCAGGGCCTCGCGCTCGGCGTACTCGCCGGAGAGCAGGGTCCGGACCTCCATCTCGTCCAGTGCCTTGCGCACGGACACGAGCTCGGTCTCCGCCTCCGCCAGGGTGTCCGCGTCGTCCATCTCCTGGGCGAGCTCGAAGAGCACCGCGAGGTCGTCGATGCGTCCGCGCAGCGTCTCGGTCTTGCGGACCTCCGCCTGGAGGTGCGAAAGCTTGCTCGTGATCTTCTGGGCGGCCTCCGGGTCGTCCCACAGGGACGGCGCGGCGGCCTGCTCCTCGAGCACGGCGATATCTGCCCTCAGCTTGTCGAGGTCCAGGACGGCCTCGATCGACCCCATGGTCGAGGAGAGGGACTTCAGCTCTTCGGAAACATCGACGACTGCCACGGGACCAGCGTAGCCGGTCCCCGGACGGCCCAGTCCGGTCAGGCCCGCTTCGGCCCGTTCTGGCAGCCGTGGGTACGGGCGTACGCTCACCGTATGAATGTCCTACTCGTGAAGCGGCGCCATGTGGACCACATGCGTGTCACGACGACGAGCTGTCTGCCGCCGGACCGTACACAAGCCTGATCCACCCCGATCCGACTTGGTCCTGCAAGCGGCCCAGCGGCCCCGGCGACACCCCTGCCGGCGGTCCCCTCCACCCGCTGCCCCGGCGACCCCGGGAACAGGACCCCGTGACATCCCGAAACGGAGCCGTCATGACGTCCGCGCACTCCCTTCCCGTCCTCGACCTCTCCCGAGCCGACGATCCCGCCGAGCGGGCCGACTTCCTGAAGCAGCTGCACGCGGCCGCCAGGGACACCGGGTTCCTGCACCTCACCGGCCATGGGATCACCGCCGCCGAGACCGCCCGCATACTCGATCTGACCAGGGCTTTCTTCGCGCTCCCGGAGGCGGACCGGCTGGCCGTGAGCAATCTCAACTCCCCGCACTTCCGGGGGTACACCCGGATCGGCCACGAGCTGACGGGCGGTGCCTCCGACTGGCGCGACCAGCTGGACGTCGGCGCGGAGCGGCCGGCGCCGGTGGTGGGGCCGGACGATCCCCCGTACCTGTGGCTGGAGGGCCCGAACCAGTGGCCGGCGGCGCTGCCGGAGCTGCGGACGGCGGTGCTGGACTGGCAGTCCCGGCTGGCGGTGGTGGCCCACCGGCTGCTGCGGGAGCTGCTGACCTCGATCGGCGCCCCGGCGGACTTCTTCGACGCGGCCTTCGCGGACCGGCCGCACCTGCACACGAAGCTGATCCGGTACCCGGGATCGGCGCCGTCGGGGAACGACCAGGGCGTGGGCGCCCACAAGGACTACGGGTTCCTCACCCTCCTGCTCCAGGACGCGGTGGGCGGCCTCCAGGTGGTCCGGGACGGCGAGTACGTGGAGGTGCCGCCGATGCCGGGGGCGTTCGTGGTCAACCTGGGCGAGCTGCTGGAGATCGCGACGGAGGGGTACCTGACGGCGACGGACCACCGCGTGGTGAGCCCGCCGGGGGCGGTGGAGCGGTACTCGGTGCCGTTCTTCTACAACCCGCGGCTGGACGCAGTGGTGGAGACGGTCCCGGGGGAGTACCTGCGGTCGGCGCCGGGGGTGGCGCACGACGCGTCGAACCCGCTGCACGCGGAGTACGGCCGCAATGAACTGAAGGGCTGGGTCCGCGCCCACCCGGCCGTGGCGCGGCGCTGGCACCCGGAACTGGTCGAGGCGTAGCCCTGCGGCGGGCCCAGCGGGGCCGGCTGCCGGTCCGGTCCGACGGGGCCGGCGGGGCCCGGGCCCGGCGGGACATGACGGAGCCGGCTGCGCCGGGCCTTCCGGGCTCCGCCCGGACCCGCGCCTCAAACGCCGGCGGGGCTGGATGTGGCGCGGCTGGATTGCCCGCAGGGCAAATTCAGCCCCGCCGGCGATTGAGGCGCGGGGTCTGGGGCGGAGCCCCAGCGGCGGCGGCGCACGGGGGCTACGGGGTGCGGGGGCCCGACTGTTTGGTGTCCTGCGGGGGCGCGGACTCGTCGGGGCCGGAGACGGCGAGCCAGGTGCCCAGGCCCACCGCCGCCGCCAGCGCCAGCGCCGACGCGGAGAGAACCAGCCGCCGCTTGCGCGCGACCTCCGCCCGGTGCCGGGCCGAGCCCGGCCGGTGTCCGCCGGCCGGGCGCGGCACGCGGGCCGTGCCCAGCGCACCCCCCGCCAGCTCGTCCGGCCCCGGCACCCGCATCGAGGTGTGCGTATCCCGGTTCGAGTCCGTCGCGGACCCCGGCACCAGCGGGACCACGCCCCGCCGCCGCACCGGGTCCGCCAGGGCGTCCTCCGGCTCCGACGGCTCCGGTTCCGCGTCGTCCGGCTCGTCCACGTCCAGCGGCGGCATGCCGACCAGCAGCGGCAGCAGGTCCCGCAGCCGCGCGGACAGCTCCGAGGCCCGGAGCCGGGAGGCCGGGGCCTTGGCCAGGCACTGGACCATCAGCTGCCACAGCTCGTCCGGGATCCCGGGCAGCGGGACGACCGTCTCGGTGACGTGCCGCCGCAGCACCGCGCCGGGGTGCCCGCCGCCGAAGGGGGTGAACCCCGCCAGCAGCTCGTACAGCACGGTGGCCAGCGCGTATATGTCCACCGCCGCGCGCGGGGGCAGGCCCTCCACGATCTCCGGCGCCAGATAGTCCGGCGTGCCGATGATCCGGGTCGTCGGCGCCGTGGCCCGCCCCGCGGCGGACCGCCGCGGGGAGTCGATCAGTTTGGCGACGCCGAAGTCGGTCAGCAGCGCCGGGTGCGCGCCGCCGGGGCCGAGCGGGCCCTGCATGTCCAGCAGGACGTTCTCGGGCTTCACGTCCCGGTGCACCACCCCCGCCGCGTGCGCCGCCGCCAGCGCGTCCGCGACGTCCGCGACGATCGCCACGGCCGCCTCGGGGGCGAGCCGGCGCTCGCGGTCGAGGCGCGTACGGAGGTCCGTACCGCGCACCAGGTCCATCACGAGGGCGAGGTCGTTGCCGTCGACGACGAGGTCGCGGACGGAGACCACGTGCGGGTGTTCCAGGCCGAGCAGCGCGCTGCGCTCCTGGACGAACCGCCCCACCAGTTCCTGGTCGGACGCGAGGTCCTCGCGCAGCAGTTTGACGGCGACGGGCCCGTCCGGCCCCTCGCCCAGCCACACCGTGCCCGCGCTGCCGCGCCCCAGGATCTGGTGCGCGGTGTACCGGCTGCCGATCTTCCGTGCCACGACTGCTCCCTCAGCGGCTGGCGTACGCACCAAAGCTACGCGGCCGAATGGGGGTTGTAGGCCAGTAGGGGCCCCGATTCGCGGCGACCTTCACTTCTGCGGGCGAAAACACGCCCCAGAAGTCGACAAATCTACGAAGTCGGCGCTACAGAGCCCCGGGCTCCGGGCCCGCGGCTCTGCTCAGGACTCCGTGCCGCCCAGCGACTCGGTGACGGAACCCAGCCAGTCGTAGACGTCGCCGAGCCAGGTGCCCACCTGATCCCACCAGCCCTTGCCGGTGCCCACCCACTCCTGGAGCGGGGTGAGCTCCCAGATCAGCCAGCCCGCCACGAAGAACACCAGGATCATGACCAGGCAGCCCTTGAGGCAGCCGAGGCCCGGGATCCGCACCGGGTTGGCGCTGCGGCGGCGCGGCTCGCGGGGCTCCCTCGGGGCGCGCTGCTGCGGCGGCGGACCCTGCGGGGGCTGCGGCTGCGGGGGCTGCGGCTGGCGGTACTGGGGCTGCTGCGGCTGCTGGTACGGCTGAGGCTGGTGCTGCTGCGGCTGATAGTGCTGCGGCGGAGGAGGCGGAGGCGCGTACTGCTGCTGCGGTGGCTGCTGGTACTGCTGCGGCGGCGGGGCCTGGCGGTACTGCGGGGGCTGCTGCGGTCGCTGGGGCCGCTGCTGCGGCGGGGGCGGGGGTGCCTGCCGCTGCGGGCGCCGGCGCAGCGGGTCCTCGCTCGGGTCGAGGTACTGCATCTGCGTCTGCTCGTTGCGGTCGCGGGCGGCCCGCATCTGCGTCTGCCACGGGTGCGGCGCGTCCGGCTGCTGTACGGGGGGCATGACCGCGGTCGGGTCCGCCGCCGGGACCCCCGGGGTGCTGGGCAGCACGGAGGTGGCGTCGGCGGCGCCGACCGGCGGCAGCACGCTGGTCATGCCGTTCGGGTCGTAAGCGCCCATCGGGGCGCCCGTCCGGCCGGGGAGCACCTGGGTGGCGTCGGCCGCGCCCGGGGAGACCGGGTTCTCGGGGACCGGCGCGGGCGAGGGGTCGGGCGCGAGCAGCGCGCCGACGCCGAGCGCCGCCTCCACCTGCTCCGGCGAGGAGTGCACGCCGATGCCGGCGGCGACGACGCGCAGCCCGCGGGCCAGGCTCTCGGCGCTCGGGCGCTCGTTCGGCTCCTTGCGCAGGCAGCGCTCTATGACGGTCCACACCGGCTCGGGCAGCGCCGACGGGCGCTGCGGCTCCTCGCTCAGGTGGCGGTGGAGCACTTCGAGCGCGGTGCCGCCGGCGAACGGCGGGCGGCCGGTGACCAGCTCGTAGAGGAGGATGCCGGCGCCGTAGATGTCGACGGCGGAGGTCTGCGGGCGGCCCTCGGCGGACTCGGGGGCGATGTAGGCGGGGGTGCCGACGAACTCGTGGGTGCGGGTCAGGCCCGGGGAGTCGGCGAGGCGCGCGATGCCGAAGTCGGTGAGCATCGGCTTCATCTGCCCGCCGCGCTCGTCGAGCAGGACGTTGGCGGGCTTCAGGTCGCGGTGGACCACGCCGTCGGCGTGGCTGGCGGCGAGCGCGTCCGCGATCTGGGCGGTCAGCAGGCTCGCGGCGACCGGGGTGAAGGGGCCGTTCTGCCGGATGTACTTGTGCAGGTCCGGGCCGTCGATGAGGTCCATGACCAGGGCCAGCAGATCGCCCTCGACGACGAGGTCGCGGGTGCGCACGATGTTGGGGTGCGTCAGGCGCAGCAGGACCGAGCGCTCGCGCAGGAAGCGCATGACGATGTCCGCGTCCTGGGCCAGCTCCTCCTTGAGGACCTTGATGGCCACGGTTTCGCCGGGCTGCCCGGCGACGGCCGCCTCCGCGCCGGCGGTCTCCCTCTGGCGGGCACGCCAGACAGTGCCCGTGGCGCCGCGCCCGAGCGGCTCCTCGAGCAGGTATTTGCTGCCGACTGGCCGCACGTCTCGCGCTCCCCTGCTGTCGTGTGTCTGCTGTCTGCGTCTGCGTCTGCGTCTGAACGCGTGGTGGATATTTCCGGCCCACTCTAGGCGGTGTCCTGCGGGAAGACGCCGGTCACCAAAGGTTGGTTGCCGTACATATGTACGAAGGGTGAGGTTTGCGGCCTATGCCGGAGGCGTTTTTGCTCGGCTTTCGCCTGCGCGGCTGTCCGAATTGTGCGAGGCCTGGACCGGCCCGTGACCGATCAAGATCATTTCTTGGCGGGTGCCGGGCGTGTTGTCGGTGACAGGTGCGAGGATGCACCCGTACGGAACGGCCGGGACGGGAGCCCCGCCTTCGCCGTGCCGGGTGGGGGGTTGAAGGGCGGGCCGTGCCCGCCCAGTTGTCCCCCTGCCGGGCGCACGCACCGCGCACCGCGCAGAAGGGACTGCTGACGGCGATGCAGATCCGGCTGACCGTCCTTGGGTCGCGCAGCGGCCACCAGACCGCGACCGCTCCGACGAGCTGTGACGTGCTCGTCACGGCGCCCGCCGGGACCGCGCTCGCCGCGGTGGCCTCCGGGCTCGCGGCGACCGTCGGCGGACCCGACACCGGGGGCACGGTCGTGCTGTACGCCGGGGCGGAGCGGCTCGATCCGCAACGGCGGGTACTGGGGGAGCCTCCGCTGGTGGACGGGGCGGTGCTGGCCCTGCACGGGCCGGTGCCGGATGTCCTGCCGGAGCCGGAGGACGGGCTGGGCGCGCCCCAACTGCACGTGGTGGCCGGGCCGGACGCGGGCGGGGTGCACCTGCTGCATCCCGGGGCCGTACGGATCGGGCGGTCCGCGGACGCGGATGTGCCGTTGGACGACCCGGACGTGTCGCGGACGCACTGCGCGGTGACGGTGATGCCGGACGGCCGGGTGGCCGTGGCCGACCTGAACTCGACGAACGGCACGACGCTGGACGGCGCGGTGGTGGGACAACGTCCGGTCGCGCTGGCGCCGGGGGCGCTGTTGCGGGTGGGCGAATCCACCCTCCGGCTGGCCGCCGCCGCGGAGCCCCCGCTGCCGGTCACCCCGGACCAGGAGGGCCACCTCTCCATCCCGACGCCCGGCCCCGCACCCTCCGGCCCCGCGGCCCCGACCCCCACCCAGGCCGGCACGCCCGACTCCGCCCCCGTCACGGGTCGCCCCGGCGGGCCCGACACGGCCCCGGGACACCACCCCGGCACACCCGGGCACGCGGCCCCCGGCCCCGGCCAGGGTGCCCTGGGACACCACCCCGGGACACCCGGGCACGCCGCCCCCGGCCCCGGCCAGGGGTCACCCGGCACGGGGCTACGCCCCGGCAACCACAACCCCGGCACCCCCGGCACAGCACAGCCCGACGGGCCCACCTCGGCCGCCGACAGCGGCGCCCACCCCGAAACGCCCGGGCACAGGGCCTCCGGCCCCGGCGGAGCCGACATGATCCCGGGGCAGCGCCCCGTCACGCCCGGATACGCGGCCTCCGGCCCCGGCCAGGGGTCACCCGGCACGGGGCTACGCCCCGGCAACCACAACCCCGGCACCCCCGGCACGGCACAGCCCGACCGGCCCACCTCGGCCGCCGACAGCAGCGCCCACCCCGAAACGCCCGGGCACGCGGCCTTCGGCCCCAGCAGGGCCGACATGGGCCCGGGGCACCGCTCCGGCACGCCCGGGTACGCGGCCTCCGGCCCCGGACAGGGCGGCACGCCCAGCTCCGCACCCGGTATGGGGCTGCGTCCCGGAAACCGCAACCCCGGCGCACCCGGAACGGGGCGGGCCGACGGGCTCGACCCGGCGGGCGGCGGGGCCGACATGGGCCCCGGGACGCCCCGCGGGGCCGGACAAGCCGGTGGCAGCAACCGGCGGTGGGGGATCGGGGCGTGGGCGCGGAAGTGGGTGCGGGGGGAGGAGGGCCCCGGGGCCGAGGTCGTGGCCGAAACGGCCGTCGCCGCGCTGCCCTACGCGGACGATCCCGCCGCGCTGCTGCTCGCCGCCCTCGGCCCCACCCGGCGGCTGTGGTCCCGCGCCCCCGGCGTGCTCGACGTCGGCCTCGGCGCCGGCAGCCGGGTCTCGCTGCGCGAGGCCGGCGCGCTCGGGATCGCCGGGCCGCGCGCCCGGCTCACCGGCGTCGCCCGCTCCGTCATCGCCCAGCTCGCCGGACTGCACGCGCCCGGGCAGCTGGAGATCGTACTGATCAGCGGCGACCGGGCCCGGCCCCTCCAGGACCGCCGCCGGGACTGGGGCTGGCTGGGCTGGCTCCCCCACCTCCGCCCCGCCCACGGCCAGGACTGCCGGCTCCTCCTCGCGTACGACCGGGACCAGGCCGCCGCCCGCACCGGCGAGCTCACCCGGCGCCTCGACGACAGCCCGCTCGGCGCCGGCTGGGCCGGCGCCGACCGCGCCGCCGTCCGGCGGGCCGCCGATGCGTACGACGGGCCGTACACCCTCGTCGTCCTGGACGGCGACCCCGGCGCGGGGGCGCTCCGGGACGTCACCGGCCGTCTCGCCTCCCACGGTCCGGCCGCCGGGATCCACCTGCTCTGCCTCGCCGAGGCGCCCGCCGCCACCCCGGCCTCGCCCGTCGCCGAGACGTACGAGGCGGCCTGCGCCGGCGCCCCCGCCCTGCGGGACTGCGGCGCGGTCGCCCTGCTCAGCGGGGACGTGGCCACGGTCATACGGACCTTCGCGGTCACCGACGGCCGCCTCGTCCCGCCCGGCGACACCGCCACCGCCGACACCGCCACCGCCGACGCGGTCTCCGCCGCCTGGGCCGAGCGGTTCGCCCGCGCCCTCGCCCCCCTGCGGGCCCACGCCTCGCCCGCCGAGCCGTCCCGGACCGTCGCCGCCGCGCTCCCCCAGACGGCGCGGCTGCTGGACGAGTTGGGGCTGGCCCGGGCCACCCCCGCCTCCTTGATGGCCCGTTGGGCGGCCGCCACCGACCAGGGCCAAGGGGTCGGCGGCCTCGTCGAGATCGTCCTCGGCTCCGGCCGCCGCGGCCCCGTCGGCGCCGAGCTGGTCCACGACGGCCCGCACCTGCTCATCGAGGGCCCCGCCGGCAGCGGCCGTACCGAACTGCTGCGTTCCGTCGCCGCCTCCCTCGCCGCCGCCGCCCGCCCCGACCGGCTCGGCCTCGTACTCCTCGACGGTGCGGGCGGCGAGCGCGGTGACGGCCTGCTGCCCTGCACCGAGCTCCCCCACGTCTCCGCGCACCTCGTCGCCTCCGAGCCCGTCCGCATGCGGGAGTTCGCGCAGGCGATAGGCGCCGAGCTCAAGCGCCGTACGGAGCTGCTGGACGGTGTGCCGTTCGCCGAGTGGCACGCCCGCCGCGAGGTCGGCGACCGGATGGTCTCGCCCCGCCGGCCCGCCCCCGGCGAACTGCGGGGCGACCTCGAACCCCACCGCACCGGCACCCTGCGGCTGCGCTCCGCCTCGTTCCGCACCGACCCGGCGGCGGCCGGTCCCAGCCCGCTGCCCCGCCTGGTGCTCCTGGTCGACGACCTGGACGCGCTGGTCGCGCCCGGGCTCGGCAGCACGGGCCGCCCCGCCGCCGGCTCGGTGGTCCGCGCCCTGGAGGCGGTGGCCCGCGACGGCGCCCGGCTCGGCGTGCACCTGGTGGCCACCAGCGCCCGCCCGGACCGTACGGCCGACACCGAGCTCGCCCGGCTGGCCTCCCTCCGGGTGGAGCTCGACGCCCCCGATCAGCCGGGCCCCGGCCGCGGCCGCCTCCGGTACGCCGACGGCAGCACGGCGCCCTTCCAGGGCGGCCGCGTCACCGGCCGGATCCCGCGCACCGCGACGCTGCGGCCGACGGTGGTCCCGGTGGAATGGGAGCGGATGGGTGACCCGCCGGCCCGCCGCCCGGTGCGCGAGCTGGGCAACGGCCCGACCGACCTCGCGCTGCTGGCGAGCGCCCTGGACCGGGCCTCGCACCTGGTCTCGGCGACGCCCGTGCTGTTCCCGCCGGCCCCGTAGCGACCCGCCGGTACGCCCCAGCGGGGCCCCTGCGGGCCCCGACGGGCCTCCGCGGGCCGCGACGCGGTATTGCGGGGGCGCACGGCTCGGCGTAGACCTTGTGGCACGAGACACAGGGACACAGGGACAGGGACACACCACGAGCAGCACACAGGCATCGGGGGCGTAACCATGCGCGGTCAGCACGGAACGAGCCATACGCATACGCATACGCGGAGCGGCACGCACGGCGAGGGCGGGAGCGACGGCGGGAGCGGGGGCGCCAGCCTCGGACAAGGCCGGGCCGGCCCGGGCCGCAGCCGCGCGAAGCGTCGTACGAGGGCCCGCGCGCGAGCCCGTACCTGGGCGGCCCTCGCCGCCGCGGGCGCGCTCACGCTCACCGCGTGCGGGAACGGCGGCGCGGCCGAGGACCCCCCGCCCCCCGGCGCGGAATCCACGGCCGGGCAGCGGGTGGAATTACCCAAGCTGCCCGGTGAGAAGCTCGCGGTCGCGGCGGTCTGGACGGGTCCGGAGCAGGAGAACTTCACCAAGGTCCTCAAGGAGTTCGAGAAGCGGACCGGCGCCACCGTCACCTTCGTCCCGGCCCAGGACCCGATCGTCACCTTCCTCGGCTCGAAGATCGCGGGCGGCCAGCCGCCGGACGTGGCGCTGCTCCCGCAGGTCGGGGCCCTGGTCTCGGCGGTGAAGAACAAGTGGGCGCAGCCGGTGGGGCCGGAGGCGCAGGCCCAGCTCGACAAGAACTACTCGGGCGGCTGGAAGTCGCTGGGCGCGGTCGAGGGCACCCAGTACGGCGTGTACTACAAGGCCGCCAACAAGTCGCTGATCTGGTACAACGCGAAGGCCTTCGAGGCGGCGGGCGTACAGCCCCCCACCACGTGGAAGGAGCTGCTGACGGCGGCCGACACCCTCTCCGCCTCCGGCACCCCGGCCGTTTCCGTGGCCGGCGCGGACGGCTGGACCCTCACCGACTGGTTCGAGAACGTCTACCTCTCCCAGGCGGGCCCGGAGAAGTACGACCAATTGGCCAAGCACCAGATCAAGTGGACGGACGACAGCGTCAAGCAGGCGCTGACCACGCTCGGCGAGCTGTTCGGCCGCAAGGACTTCCTGGCGGGCGGCCAGAGCGGGGCCCTGGCCACCGAGTTCCCGAAGTCGGTGACGCAGACCTTCACCGGCGGCGACCGGCCCGCCGCCGCGATGGTCTACGAGGGCGATTTCGTGGCGGTGAACATCGCGCAGACCGAGGCGAAGGTGGGCGAGGACGCGCTCGTCTTCCCCTTCCCCGCGGTCGGCTCCAAGCCGCCCGTGGTCTCCGGGGGTGACGTGGCGGTCGCCCTGAAGCCGTCGAAGGGCGCGCAGGCCCTGCTGACCTTCCTGGCGTCGCCGGACGCGGCGGAGATCCAGGCCCGCGCGGGCGGGTTCGTCTCTCCGAACAAGGCGGTCAGCCCGGCCGCGTACCCGAACGACATCCAGCGCGAGATCGCCAAGGCCCTGATCGCGGCGGGCGACGACTTCCGCTTCGACATGTCGGACCAGGCCCCGGCGGCCTTCGGCGGAACGCCGGGCTCCGGTGAGTGGAAGGCCCTCCAGGACTTCCTGGCGAATCCGTCGGACGTGGCGGGCGCCCAGGCGAAACTGGAGGCGGAAGCGGCCAAGGCCTACGGGGGCTGATCCCGTGGCGGCCACGGCACCACAGGATCAGCCCCCACGACGGCAGTCCCCACCGGGGCAGTCCCCACCGGGGCAGTCCCCACCACGGCAGTCCCCACGAGGGCAGTCCGCACCACGGAAGGCCCCACCACGGCGGTCCGCACCGCGGAAGGCCGCATCACCGAAGGCCGCCGAGGCCCGGCGCCGCCGCATGGTCGCGGCGGCGTTCCTCCTCCCGGCCCTGGTCCTGCTCGGCGCGCTCGTCGTGCAGCCCATCGGCTACTCCGTGTACCGGAGCTTCTTCGACCGTTCCGGCGACGCCTTCGTCGGCGGGGCCAACTACCTGGAAATCCTGCGCGACGACACGATCCGTACGGCGCTCGGGAACACGGCGCTGTGGGTGGTGCTGGCGCCGACCACCGCCACCGCGCTCGGCCTGATCTTCGCGGTGCTCACCGAACGGGTGCGCTGGGGGACGGCGTTCAAGCTACTCGTCTTCATGCCGATGGCGATCTCGATGCTGGCGGCGGGCATCATCTTCCGGCTCGTCTACGACCACGATCCCGACCGGGGTGTCGCCAACGCGGTCTGGGTCGGGGTCCACGACACCTTCGCGGAGTCCTCGGCCTTCCCGAAGGCCCGCCCGGGCCGGGACTCGCCGCTGGTCCCGGCCGACGCGGGCGCCTTCGTGACGCGTGATCCCGTACGGGCGGGCGTTCCGGTGCCGCTGCCGCTGGTCGGCGTCGCCCCTGAGGACCTGCCCGAGGGGACCCGTACGGCGCGGCCCGCCGCCGCCGAGCCCGGGAAGGTCACCGGCACGGCCTGGCAGGACTTCACCCGCGGCGGGGGCGGCCGTACGAACGCGGTCGACCCCACCGAGTCCGCTTTCGCCGGGATGCGGATCGAGGCGGTCAAGGACGGCAGGGTCGTCGATTCGGCGACCGCCCGCGCCGACGGCACCTTCACCCTGTCCGAGAAGGCCGACGGGGCGCTGCTGCGGCTGCCCGCGTCGAACTTCCGGGAGGCGTACGCGGGCGTGGAGTGGCTCGGCCCGACGCTGGTCACCCCGGCGGTCATCGGGGCGTACGTCTGGATGTGGGCCGGTTTCGCGATGGTGCTCATCGGGGCCGGGCTGGCGGCCGTACCGCGCGAGCTGCTGGAGGCGGCCCGGGTGGACGGGGCGAGCGAGTGGCAGGTGTTCCGCCGGATCACCGTCCCGCTGCTGGCGCCCGTGCTGGCGGTGGTGCTGGTCACGCTCGTCATCAACGTCATGAAGATCTTCGACCTGGTCTTCGTGATCGCGCCGGGCGCGGTGCAGGACGACGCGAACGTGCTCGCGCTCCAGCTGTACCGCACCTCGTTCGGCACGGACGCCGATCAGGGGCTGGGCAGCGCCATCGCGGTGCTGCTGCTGGCGCTGGTGGTGCCGGTCATGCTCTACAACATCCGCCGGTTGCGGAGGGAGGGGTCCCGATGAGCGGAACCGAGCGGACGCCGTCCCCGGCGGCGGCCGGGGCGCCCCGGCCCGCGTCGGCGAGATCCGTATCCGCCACGCTCGCCGCAGGCGCCCTGGCGTTGCGCGTGTTCCTGATCCTGGCGGGCCTGTTCTGGCTGCTGCCCACGATCGGCCTGCTGATCTCCTCCTTCCTCTCCCCCGCCGGCCTGAACGAGGGCGGCTGGTGGGAGACGCTGACCGCCCCCTCCCGTCTGACCTCCGACAACTACGAGCGGCTGCTCGCCAACGAGACCATCACCGGCTCCCTCCTGAACACGGTGGCCATCGCGGTTCCGGCGACGCTGCTCGTGCTCACCCTGGGCGCGTTCGCCGGGTACGCCTTCGCCTGGCTGGACTTCCCGGGCCGGGACTGGCTGTTCCTGATCGTCGTGGGGCTGCTGGTGGTTCCCGTACAGGTGGCGCTGATCCCGGTGTCCGAACTCTTCGGCACCATCGGCCTGTTCGAGACGACGGCCGGTGTGGTGCTGTTCCACACCGCCTTCGGACTGCCCTTCGCCGTGTTCCTGCTGCGGAACTTCTTCGCGGAGATCCCGCGCGAGCTGCTGGAGGCCGCCCGCCTCGACGGGGCGGGCGAACTGCGGCTGTTCACGCGGGTGGTACTGCCGCTGGGCGGTCCGGCGATCGCCTCGCTCGGCATCTTCCAGTTCCTGTGGGTGTGGAACGACATGCTGGTGGCGCTGGTCTTCGCGGACTCGGCGCGCCCGCCGATCACGGTGGCGCTCCAGCAGCAGGTCCGGCAGTTCGGCAACAACATCGACGTGCTGGCGCCGGGCGCGTTCCTGTCGATGGTCGTCCCGCTCGTCGTCTTCTTCGCCTTCCAGCGGCAGTTCGTCTCGGGGGTGATGGCCGGAGCGATCAAGTAGCGGTCAAGTAACGCGCGCGAACAGCCCCTGACATGCGGCGTTGACGCTGCGTAACCCGAATGCCACACCGTGCGTAACCCGATCGCCACGCCGGGGGTTGCTGGGAAATATGCCCGCGCCGACCCCTGGATGTGCCGTGCCCCGGTTCAGCGTCATCGTGCCCGCGTACAAGGTTCAGGCGTACCTCCAGGAGAGTCTGGACTCGGTCCTGTCCCAGTCGTACCCGGATCTGGAACTGATCGCGGTCGACGACGCCTCCCCGGACGCCTGCGGTTCGATCATCGACGACCGTGCGGCGCGCGACCCCCGGGTCACGGGCGTGCACCTGGCGCACAACCTGGGGCTGGGCCCGGCCCGCAACGCGGGTCTGGCCCGCGCCACCGGCGATTACCTGATCTTCCTCGACGGCGACGACACCCTCGCCCCGGGCGCCCTCCAGGCCATCGCCGACCGGCTGAAGGCCACCGGCTCCCCGGACGTCCTGGTCTACGACTACGCGCGCACCTTCTGGACGGGCGAGACGGTCCGCAACAGCCTCGCGCACCGGCTCTGCGAGGACGGCCCGGCCAGTTTCCGCCTCGCCGACCGCCCGGCGCTGCTCGGCATGCTGATGGTGGTGTGGAACAAGGCGTACCGCCGCGAGTACGTGGAGCGCGAGGGGCTGGAGTTCCCGCCCGGCTCCGGCTACTACGAGGACACCCCCTGGACCTACCCCGCGCTGCTGGCGGCGGAATCCGTGGCCGTCCTCGACCGGGTCTGCGTCCACTACCGGCAGCGCCGGACGGGCTCGATCCTGACCACCTCCACCCGCCGCCACCTCGACATCTTCGACCAGTACGACCGGGTCTTCGGCTTCCTCACCAGCCGCCCCGAGCTGGAGCGCTGGCGCCCGGCGGTGCACCGCCGGATGGCCGATCACTTCTGCGCCCTGTACGCCGACCCGCGCCGCCTCCCGCGCGCGAGCCGGGCCGAGTTCTTCCGCCGCGCCTCGGCCTCGCTGCGGCGCTACCGGGCCGTCGGCCCGCAGCCGTTGCCGCTGTCGCGGACCGACCGGGTGCGGCACGCCCTGATGCGGCTGGGGCTGCGCCGCACGTACCACGCGCTGTCCGCCGGCCGCGCGGGCGCGCTGGCGACCGGCCGGGCGGGCCTCTCCGCCTGGCGGGGGCTGCGCGAGACGGCGCTGCGGCTGCACTACCGCCTCCAGCGCCTGTTGCCGCTGCGGCCGGAGCTGGCGGTGTTCTCCGCGTACTGGCACGGCGGCTACTCCTGCAACCCCGCGGCGATCGAGGCCAAGCTGCGGGAGCTGGCCCCCCGGATGCGGACGGCGTGGATCTGCGATCCGGCCCACGCGGCCACGCTTCCCCCGGAGACGGCCATGCTCCGCCCGGGCTCGGCCGCGTACTGGACCGCCCTCGCGCGCGCCACGTACCTGGTGACCAACGTCAACTTCGACCGCACCCTGGTCAAGCGGCCGGGCCAGACCCTGCTCCAGACCCAGCACGGCACCCCGCTCAAGCGGGTCGGCCTGGACCTCCAGGACCGCCCGGCCGCGACGCCGACGACGGACTTCGCGGGCCTGCTGCGCGGCGCCGACCAGTGGGACTACCTGCTGTCCGCGAACCGCCACTCGACGCTGGTGTGGGAGAAGGCGATCCCCTCGCCGTACACCACGCTGGAGTACGGCTACCCCCGCAACGACATCTTCCACCGCGCCACCCAGGCGGACGTCGTGGAGCTGCGCGAACGCCTGGGCATCCCGGCGGGCTCGACGGTGATCCTGTACGCCCCCACCCACCGCGACTACCGGCGCAGCCGGCCGGAGCACCTCGACTTCGAGCGGGTGCTGCGCGATCTGGGGCCGCGCTTCACGATCCTGACGCGCGCGCACCTCACGTACGCGGACACGGCCGCCCCGCACGAGGCGCATCCGCGCCTCATCGACGTCTCCTCGTACCAGTCGGTGGAGGAACTCTGCCTGGCCTCGGACGCGTTGGTGACGGACTACTCGTCCCTGATGTTCGACTACGCCGCGCTGGACCGGCCGATCGTGATCCACGCGGACGACTGGGAGGCCTATGAGGCGGCCCGCGGCACGTACTTCGACCTGCGGGCCTGCCTGCCGGGCGCGATCGCCCGGACAGAGGACGAGCTCGTGGACATCTTCGCCACGGGCCACTGGCGGGGCTCCCGCTCGGCGCAGCTGCGCGCGGCGTTCCGCTCCCGCTTCTGCTCCTACGACGACGGCCACGCGGCCGAGCGCGTGGTCCGCCGCGTCTTCCTCGGCCAGCCGAACCCGGCCCCGGCGGTCACCCCCCTGGAAGACCGCCACCCCACCCCACCGGCCCCCACGGCCTCCCCCGCCCCCACCCCAACCCCGGAACCCGCCCTGGCCAACCTCTGGCCGTAGCCGTAGCACCTGCGCGGCGCCGCTGCCAGGGCTCCGCCCCGGACCCCGCGCCTCAATCGCCGGCGGGGCTCGTAATTGCCAGGCAGGCGGCATCAGCCACATCCAGCCCCGCCGGCGCTTGAGGCGCGGGGCCCGGGGCCCGATCTTGCAGCCCCGCTGGCAATCTTTCAGCCTCGCCGGCGTTTGAGGCGCGGGTCCGGGCGGAGCCCGGGAAGCGGTCCGCAGGACTCAGACGGCCCGCAGCCCCGCGCCGCACACGAACGGGCCGGGTCCGGGACCAGAAGGTCCCGGGCCCGGCCCGTTCCGTGCAGCGGGGTCCGGCTAGCCGTGCGCGCGCAGCAGCGAACGCATCGTCCGCATCGCGACGGACAGGTTCGCCAGGTCGAAGTCGTCCGACCCCTGGATCTCGTCCAGGGTCGTCCGGGCCCGGCCGATGATCGCCGCGTTCTTCTCCTCCCACGCCTTGAAGCGCTCCTCGGGAGTCGAGTCGCCGTCGCCCACCGCCAGCACATCGGCGGTCAGCGCCGCGTGCGCCGAGAACAGGTCCTCGCGGATGGAGGCGCGGGCCATGGACTGCCAGCGGTCGGCGCGCGGCAGCTCGATGATCCGGTCCATCAGCTGGGTGATGTCCAGGCGGTCGGCGAGGTCGTAGTAGACCTCCGCGACACCCAGCGGGGCGACGCCGGTGCGGTCCGAGATCGCGACGATGTCGAGGATCGGGAAGGCCGAGGAGAATCCGGCGACCTTGGCCGCCAGCTCCGCCGGCACGCCCTCGCCGGTCAGCTCGTCCAGGATCGACTGGTACCAGTCCAGGTCGGCGCCGCGCACCAGCTTCGGCAGCTCGGACCAGACCTCGCCCAGCCGCGCGCCGAAGAACTCGATGGTCCCGGTGATCTCCAGCGGCTGCGGCCGGTTGTTGAGCAGCCAGCGGGTGCCGCGCTCGACCAGGCGCCGCGAGTGCAGCCGCACCCGGGTCTGGACGTCGGCCGCCACCTTGTTGTCGAGGGCCTCGACCGCGTCCCACACCTCGGCCAGGCCGAAGATCTCGCGGGCCGCGAGCTGCGCCCGGACGATCTCCTCCGTGGAGGCCCCGGTCTCCTCGCGCAGGCGGTGCAGGAAGGTCGAACCGCCGCTGTTGACGGTGTCGTTGACCAGCACCGTGGTGATGATCTCGCGGCGCAGCGCGTGCGCGTCGATCTGGTCCGCGAACTTCTTGTTCAGGGCTCCGGGGAAGTACGCGTGCAGCAGGCGGCGCAGGTACGGGTCGTCCGGCAGCTCGGTGTGGATGAGCTCGTCCGCCACCGTGATCTTGGTGTAGGCGAACAGGACGGCCAGCTCCGGCTGGGTCAGGCCCTTGCCGCCGCTCAGCAGCTCGCGGATCTGCCGGTCGGTGGGCAGGAACTCCAGCTGGCGGTCCAGCAGTCCGGCCCGTTCCAGGCGGCGCATGAAGCGCTGCTGGGCGTGGAGCAGGCTGGGGGCCTGGGCCGAGCCGTTGGCCAGGGCCAGGTTCTGCGCGTAGTTGTTGCGCAGGACCAGGCGGCCCACCTCGTCGGTCATCTCCGCCAGCAGCTTGTTGCGCTGCTTGACGGTCATGTCGCCTTCCGCGACCAGCGCGTTCAGCAGGATCTTGATGTTCACCTCGTGGTCGGAGGTGTCCACGCCGGCGCTGTTGTCGATGGCGTCGGTGTTGACCTTGCCGCCCTCGCCGCCGGCGCCGCCCCGGGCGAACTCGATGCGGCCCAGCTGGGTCAGACCGAGGTTGCCGCCCTCACCGATGACCTTGGCCCGGACGTCGGAGCCGTTGACGCGGATGGCGTCGTTGGCCTTGTCGCCGACGTCGGCGTGCGTCTCGGCCGTGGCCTTGACGTACGTACCGATGCCGCCGTTCCACAGCAGGTCCACGGGCGCCTGGAGGATGGTCTGCATCAGTTCGGCCGGGGTCATCTTGGTGACGCCCGGCTCGATGCCGAGGGCCGCGCGCATCTGCGCGTTGACCGGGATGGCCTTGGCGGTACGCGGGTGGATGCCGCCGCCCGCGGAGAGCAGCCCGGTGTTGTAGTCGGCCCACGAGGAGCGCGGCAGCTCGAACAGGCGCCGGCGCTCGGCGTACGAGGTCTCCGCGTCCGGGGTCGGGTCGATGAAGATGTGCCGGTGGTCGAAGGCGGCGACCAGGCGGATGTGCTCGGAGAGCAGCATGCCGTTGCCGAAGACGTCACCGGACATGTCACCGACGCCGACGACCGTGAAGTCCTGCGTCTGGGTGTCGTGGCCGAGCTCGCGGAAGTGCCGCTTGACGGACTCCCACGCGCCGCGGGCGGTGATGCCCATGCCCTTGTGGTCGTAGCCGGCCGAGCCGCCCGAGGCGAACGCGTCGCCCAGCCAGAAGCCGTAGGACTCGGCGACACCGTTGGCGATGTCGGAGAAGGTCGCGGTGCCCTTGTCGGCGGCGACGACGAGGTAGGTGTCGTCCTCGTCGTGGCGGACCACGCCCTTCGGCGGCACGACCTCGCCGCCGACCATGTTGTCGGTGATGTCGAGCAGCGCCGAGATGAAGATCTTGTACGAGGCGATGCCCTCGGCGAGCCAGGCGTCGCGGTCCACCGACGGGTCGGGGAGGTTCTTGGCGACGAAGCCGCCCTTGGCGCCGACCGGCACGATGACGGTGTTCTTGACCATCTGCGCCTTGACCAGGCCGAGGACCTCCGTACGGAAGTCCTCCCGGCGGTCGGACCAGCGCAGGCCGCCTCGGGCGACCTTGCCGAAGCGCAGGTGGACGCCCTCGACGCGCGGGGAGTACACCCAGATCTCGAACGCGGGGCGCGGTGCCGGCAGGTCCGGGATGGCCTGCGGGTCGAACTTCATCGACACGTACGCGTGCTCTTCGCCCGCGCCGTTGAGCTGGAAGAAGTTGGTCCGCAGCGTCGCCTTGATCAGGGTGAGGAAGGCGCGCAGGATGCGGTCCTCATCGAGCGAGGCGACCTGGTCCAGGGCCCCGTCCAGCTCCTCCAGCATGGCGTCGATGAGCTCGGTGCCGGCGGCCTGGCGGCCGGGCGACATCCGGGCCTCGAAGAGCTTGACCAGCAGCAGAGTGGTGTGGATGTTGTTGCGGAGGGTGTCCTCCATGTAGTCCTGGCTGAAGGTGGAGCCGGCCTGGCGCAGGTACTTGGCGTACGCGCGCAGGACGACGCACTGCCGCCAGGTCAGTCCGGCGCTCAGCACCAGGGTGTTGAAGTTGTCGTTCTCGGCCTGGCCGGTCCACACGGCCTCGAAGGCGTTCTGGAACCGCTCGCGGGCGTCGTCGCCGAGGTGGCTGTCGCCGTTGCCCGCCGGGGTGTGGATCCGCAGACCGAAGTCGTAGATCCAGGCGCTCACGCGGTCGGTGCGGCGCAGCTCGTACGGCCGCTCGTCGGTGACCTCGACGCCGAGGCGCTGGAGGACCGGCAGGACGGCGGAGAGGGAGACCTGCTCACCGGTGCGGTAGATCTTGAAGCGGCGCTCGCCGGGGCCCGCGCCGACCGGCTCGTAGAGGGAGAGGGCGAAGTCCTTGCCGCTCTCCGCCAGCCGCTCCAGGCGGACCAGGTCGGAGACGGCGGCGCGCGGCGGGTGCTCGGCCTTGTAGCCCTCCGGGAAGGAACCCCCGTAGCGGCGCAGCAGCTCGGCGGCGCGCTCCTCGCCGCACTCGGCGATCAGCGCCTCCTGGAAGCCGTCCGCCCAGGAGCGGGCGGCCTCGGCGAGCCGGGCCTCGATGCGCTCGACGTCGGAGTCCGTGAGGGCGGGCAGCACGGTGCCCTGCGGGACGCGGACGACGAAGTGGATGCGGGAGAGGATCGACTCGGTGTTCCAGGCGGTGAAGTCGACGCTGCTGCCGCCGAGCTCCTCCTTCAGGATGTCGATCAGGCGCAGCCGGACGCCGGTGGTGTAGCGGTCGCGCGGCAGGTACACGAGCGCGGAGTAGTAGCGCCCGTACTCGTCCTGGCGCAGATAGAGCCGCAGCCGGCGGCGTTCCTGGAGGTACAGGACGGAGGTGGCGATCTCCTGGAGCTTGTCGACCGGGGTCTGGAACAGCTCGTCGCGCGGGTAGGTCTCCAGGATCTGGAGCAGGTCGCGGCCGTCGTGGCTGTTCGGCGAGAAGCCGGCGCCGTCGAGGACCTCGGCGACCTTGCGGCGGATGACCGGCACGCGGCGCACGGACTCGGTGTACGCGGCGGACGAGAACAGGCCGAGGAAGCGGCGCTCGCCGACGACGTTGCCCTCGGCGTCGAACTTCTTGACGCCCACGTAGTCGAGGTACGAGGGGCGGTGCACGGTGGCGCGGCTGTTGGCCTTGGTCAGCACCAGCAGGCGGTGCTCGCGGGCCTTGGCGCGCGCGTCGGCGGGCAGCCGGTTGAAGGACGGCGAGACGGGGTGCGCGTCGTCCTGGCCGCTGTGGTGCGGGTCGGAGCGCAGGATGCCGAGGCCGGTGCCGGGCACGGCGGACAGGGCGTCGCCGTCGACGAGGTTGTACTCGCGGTAGCCGAGGAAGGTGAAGTGGTCGTCGGCGAGCCAGCGCAGCAGCTCCCGGGCCTCTTCGAGCTCGTACTCGCGCAGGTCGGGGGCGGTCGGCTCGTCCTGGAGCCGGTCGGCGATGCGCAGCGCGGCGTCGCGCATCTTCTCCCAGTCCTCGACGGACTCGCGGACGTCGGACAGGACGCGCTGCAGGTCCACGGTGATCTGCTTGAGGTCGGCGCGGTCGGACTCGCGGTCGATCTCGACGTGGATCCAGGACTCCACGAGGGAGTCGTGGGGGCGCGCGGTCTGGGGGCCGTGCGCGTCGCAGTCGGGGCCGAGGATCTCGATCAGCTTGCCGGTGATGTCACGGCGGACGACGACCTGCGGGTGGATCACCACGTGGATGCCGCGGCCCTGCCGGGAGAGCTCGTTGGTGACGGAGTCCACCAGGAACGGCATGTCGTCGGTGACGACCTCGACGACCGAGTGGCTGGACATCCAGCCGTTCTCCTCGACCGTGGGGGTGTGCACGCGCACGCTCGCCGTGCCCTGCGGCCGCTTCTCGGCGAGCCGGTAGTGCGAGAGCGCCGCCCCGAACACGTCGACCGGGTCCCGGTCCAAGAGGTCCTCGGGTGCGGTGTGCAGGTAGTAGCGCTGGAGGTAGGCGAGCACCGTGTCCCGGTCGGGACGCTCCCCCTGCTCGGCCCCAGTCGGAAGTAGCCCCCCGGCCGGGCTGTGCTCAGCTACCCGGGCCGCCCGCGCGAGCAGCTCGGCCTTTGCTTCGTCCAGCTTGGTCTGCATGTCCTCTGGCTCCTGTCGCGCGCCATTGCGTGACGTAGGTGAAGGAAGGAATGACGTAGCGCCGCGAGGCGGGATGTCCGTTCGGAATCGACGCTATGCCGTCGTGAGAGCCGCCGTGGAGGGAATCGGCCATGATCGGCGAGAGGTCCCGGCAGCGGGGATCAGCGAAGGCCCGGGCACGGTCGTGCGCCGGGCGCTGGCCGGGGGCGTCGGTGCCCCCGATGACTATCGCGCTGATCACGGGTACCAGGCTATCTCGCCGGACCCCCTGCCCGTCACGGGCCGGATCTGTACAAAAGGAGGTCCATAAGTTTGACGAAGTGCGCAGTGACGCGGGCGGCCCGTCGTGCCAGTACCTATTCGGCCAGTTCGCGAGCAGTGCGTACGGCGTCCGCCAGCGTGTCCACGACCGGGGCTCCGGCCGATTCCAGACTGGCGCGGCTGTGCGAACCACCCGTGTAGAGGACGGCCCGAGCGCCCACGTGGGCGGCGGCGAGGGCGTCGTCCACGGCGTCTCCGATGAGGACCGTACGGGCGGCCGTCACTCCGGTCGCCTCCATGGCGGCCATATGGCGTACGAGGTGCCCGGCCTTGGTGGTGTGGGAGGGCCCGACGCGCCCGTCGACGCGGACGAAGTGCCCGTCGATGCCGTGGATCCGCACCAGCGGTACGAGTTTGTCATGGGGCGCGAGGGACAGCAGGGACTGGGTGGCCCCGGCCCCCGACCACTGCGCGAGCAGCTCCCGTGCACCCTCGGCGAGCCCGGCGTCCTCGGCGGCCGTCCAGTAGTGCCGGTGGAACGTCTCGTCCATGACGAGCCACTCCTCGTCGGTGGGGAGCCGGCCCATCAGGCGCTCGTAGAACTTCGGCACCGGGACGACGTACAGATCGCGGTAGGTCTCCAGGGTGATCGGCGCGAAACCGAGCTCGGCGAACGACGCGTTGGTGGCGGCGATCACGGCGTCGATGTCGTGGAGCAGCGTGCCGTTCCAGTCCCACACGATGTGCGGGCCGACGGCCGTGCCGGTCAGCGCGACCGCCTTGATCACGTCGGCGTCGGTCACTTCAGCGTCGTCGGTCACTTCAGCAACCCCGGAATCTCCTGCACCCCGAACCACAGCAGCTCGTGGTCCTCGGCGCCATCGACGGTGAACTGCGCATCGTCGTCCCCGGCGTCGGCGGCGTCAAGGGCCTCCGCCGCCGCCGTGACGTCCTCCCGGGCGTCATCGGCGTCTACGTGCACGGCGGCGGCCACGGTGAGCCGTACCGCGTCCGCGAGCGTCACCTGGCCGAGGGTGGCCTCGTCGAGGCCGGGGGTCGCGGTGGCGGCCTTGTCGTCGACGTCGAGGGCCACGACGACCCGCTTGCGCGGGGCGGCGGGGTCCTGGGCGAGCAGCCGCAGCGAGGCGGCGGCGGCCCGGCTCAGCGCCGCGTACTCCAGCTCCTCGATGTCCTCCGACACGTACCACTCCCGCAGGCCGGGGGTGACGGCGTACGCGCGGAGCGGGGCGGGCCCCAGCTCGCCCGCCTTGTGCGCCTCGGCGAGCCCGGGGAGGGTCAGGGGGACGTACACGCGCATGGCCGGCTGCTTTCGGTAGTCGGAAACGCCCTCAGGATACGACTCCTTCCTCACGCCACCCTCGCACTGCTCGGCCCTGGAGGGCCTCCCAGGCTTTGGGCGGCTGGGCTGGGGGCACGTCCCAGCGGTAGCTGGGGGAGACTCCGTCCGGCGGTAGCCGGGGAGACGCCTCCGAGTGGGCGAGGCCGCGGTCCCCCTTCGGGGTGCGGGGCGGCACCCCAACCCTGTCCACCCCGGTCCTCGGGGCCCGGCGACGCGGGCCCGGGGTGGGCCGCCGCGCACTCGGATAGGTGAACGGGGCCACCAGCCGCGGCGGCCCGGCGGACGGTTGTGCGGCGTGTTCGGCGACCGTAGAAGATCCCCATCAAGTTACCGCCCGGTACCGCTCCGGGCCCGACCTGTGCGGGGGCAGATCGCCATGGACACCACGACGCGCGGCACGACCGGCGGCGACAGGAGCCGCCGCCGGCCCGGCGGCCCGGCCTCGACCCGGCCCGCCGGGCGGCGCGACGCGCGGCGCCCCGCTCAAGGGCCCCGCGGCCCGCGGCCCGGCCCGCACGACTGGTTCGCCGAGCGCCTGCTGGCGGTGGTCAGCGGCCAGCGCCCGGTCCACTCCCTACTGGGGCTCACCGTCGGTCCCGCGTACGAACAGCTCGTCACCCTGGCGCCCGCCGGACCGCTGCGCGAGCGCCTGCGCCCGGTGCTGCGCCACTGCGGCCGCTTCCACCCCGGCCCGGGCGTCATCGAGGCCTTCGCCCGCATCGCCACGGGCGACCGCGTCTCGGCGATGGCCTTCCGCCTGGAGCAGGGCGCCGACCTGCGCTGGCGCTGCGCGGCCGTAGAGATCCAGGGCCCCCGGCCGTGACCGTGACCGTGACCGTGCCGCCCCCGCACGACGCGACCGGGGCCGGGCACCACGTACGGTGTCCGGCCCCGGTCGGGACGCCCTCGGCGGCTCTGCCTCGCGCCGCGCTGCCTCGCGCCGCGCTGCTTTCCGCCGCGCTGCTTCCTGCCGCGCTACTTCTTGCGGCGACGCCCGCCGGACGCCTTCTGCGCCTTGCGGCGCTCGGCGCGGGTCATCCCGTCACCGCCACCGTCACTCTCGAAGTCGCCCTCGACGACCCCGCCCTCCCCGTCCACCGTCGGGGCGGAGAAGTGCAGCCGGTCCGGACGCTGCGGGGTCTCCAGACCCTTGGCGCGGATCTCGGGACGGGGGGCGGCCGGCTCCTTGTTCAGCGACGGCGCCGCGTCCTGCACGGGAAGCTCCTCGACCTGCTGCTCGACCTGGACCTCCAGGTTGAACAGGTAGCCGACGGACTCCTCCTTGATGCCCTCCTGCATGGCGTTGAACATGTCGAAGCCCTCGCGCTGGTACTCGACCAGCGGGTCCTTCTGGGCCATCGCCCGCAGGCCGATGCCCTCCTGCAGGTAGTCCATCTCGTACAGGTGCTCACGCCACTTGCGGTCCAGCACCGACAGCACCACGCGCCGCTCCAGCTCGCGCATGATCTCGGAGCCGAGCGTCTTCTCGCGGGCCTCGTACTGCTCGTGGATGTCGTCCTTGACGGACTCCGCGATGAACTCGGCCGTGATGCCGGCGCGGTCGCCCGCGGCCTCCTCCAGCTCCTCCACCGTGACCTTCACCGGGTAGAGCTGCTTGAACGCGCCCCACAGGCGGTCCAGGTCCCACTCCTCGGCGAAGCCCTCGACCGTCTCGGCCGAGATGTACGCGTCGATCGTGTCGTCCATCATGTGGCGCACCTGCTCCTGCAGGTCCTCGCCTTCGAGCACGCGGCGGCGCTCGCTGTAGATGACCTCGCGCTGGCGGCTGAGGACCTCGTCGTACTTCAGGACGTTCTTGCGCGTCTCGAAGTTCTGGGTCTCGACCTGCGACTGCGCCGACGCGATCGCGCGCGTCACCATCTTGTTCTCGATCGGTACGTCGTCCGGCACGTTCGCCATCGACATGACCCGCTCGACCATCTGCGCCTTGAACAGGCGCATCAGGTCATCGCCCAGCGACAGGTAGAAGCGGGACTCGCCCGGGTCGCCCTGTCGGCCGGAGCGGCCGCGCAGCTGGTTGTCGATACGGCGCGACTCGTGCCGCTCGGTGCCCAGCACGTACAGCCCGCCGAGCTCCTTGACCTCCTCGAACTCCGCCTTCACCGCCGACTCGGCCCTGGTCAGCGCGTCGGGCAGGGCGTGCGCCCACTCCTCGATGTGCTCCTCGGGGTCCAGGCCGCGCTGGCGCAGCTCGGCCTCGGCCAGGTCGTCCGGGTTGCCGCCGAGCTTGATGTCGGTACCGCGGCCGGCCATGTTCGTGGCGACGGTGACGGCGCCGCGGCGGCCGGCCTGGGCGACGATCGTCGCCTCACGGTCGTGCTGCTTGGCGTTGAGCACCTCGTGCGGGATGCCGCGCTTGGAGAGCTGCTGCGAGAGGTACTCGGACTTCTCGACCGACGTCGTACCAACGAGGATCGGCTGGCCCTTCTCGTGCTTCTCCGCGATGTCGTCGACGACGGCGGCGAACTTCGCGACCTCGGTGCGGTAGATCAGGTCCGCCTGGTCCTTGCGGACCATGTCGCGGTTGGTCGGGATCGGGACGACGCCGAGCTTGTAGATCTGGTGGAACTCGGCGGCCTCGGTCATGGCCGTACCGGTCATGCCCGACAGCTTCGAGTAGAGACGGAAGAAGTTCTGCAGGGTGATCGTGGCGAGGGTCTGGTTCTCGTCCTTGATGTCCACCCCTTCCTTCGCCTCGATCGCCTGGTGCATGCCCTCGTTGTAGCGGCGGCCGGCGAGGATACGGCCGGTGTGCTCATCGACGATCATGACCTCGCCGTCGATGACGACGTAGTCCTTGTCGGCCTTGAAGAGCTCCTTGGCCTTGATCGCGTTGTTGAGGTACCCGACGAGGGGGGTGTTCACCGACTCGTAGAGGTTCTCGATGCCGAGCCAGTCCTCGACCTTGGCGACACCGGCCTCGTGGATGGCGACCGTGCGCTTCTTCTCGTCGACCTCGTAGTCGCCGGTCTCCTCGATGCCCTTGAGGGGCTGGCCGGGCTCGCCCTTGGTCAGGCGGGTGACCAGCTTCGCGAAGTCCGCGTACCACTTCGTGGCCTGGTCGGCCGGGCCGGAGATGATCAGCGGGGTACGGGCCTCGTCGACGAGGATCGAGTCGACCTCGTCGACCACGGCGAAGTTGTGGCCGCGCTGCACCAGCTCGTCCTTCGACCACGCCATGTTGTCGCGCAGGTAGTCGAAGCCGAACTCGTTGTTCGTGCCGTACGTGATGTCGCAGTTGTACTGTTCGCGGCGCTGGGCCGGCGACATGTTCGCCAGGATGCAGCCGACGTCCAGCCCCAGGAACTTGTGGACGCGCCCCATCATCTCGGAGTCGCGCTCGGCGAGGTAGTCGTTCACCGTGATCAGGTGGACGCCCTTGCCGGAGAGCGCGTTCAGGTACGCGGGCAGCGTGCCGACGAGGGTCTTGCCCTCACCGGTCTTCATCTCGGCGACATAGCCGAGGTGGAGCGCCGCGCCGCCCATGATCTGGACGTCGTAGTGGCGCTGGCCGAGGACGCGCTTCGCGGCCTCGCGAACGGTCGCGAAGGCCTCGGGCAGCAGGTCGTCCAGGCTCTCGCCGTCCTGGTAGCGCTGCTTGTACTCGTCAGTGAGCGCGCGCAACTCGGCGTCGGAGAGGTTGACGAAGTCCTCTTCGATGGAGTTGACCTGGTCCGCGATGCGGTGCAGTTTGCGCAGGATCTTGCCTTCGCCTGCACGCATGAGCTTGTTGAAGACGGACACCGAGGTTTGTCTCCTTGCCGGTCGGGCCTGGCACTGGTTCGTACACGGGCACGGAGGGTGGACCCCGCCGCAACGGCCATCGTAAGCGAGGACGCGGTCGCGTCGGGAGGTCCGCCGTATCCGCAGGGCGCGGGCGCCCGGAATGAGAACGTACGGGGTGCCCGGAAGGTGCCGGTGTCACCGAAAAACGTTCGCGGTGTCCCCCCGGGGGCAGCAGTATCCCTTCATGGAGCCCACCACACTGAGCACAGCCCGATTGCTGCTGCGGCCCTTCGCCCCGCACGACGAGAACGACGTGTACGCGGCCTGTCAGGACCCCGACATCCAGCGCTGGACCATGGTCCCCTCCCCCTACGGGCGCGAGAACGCGCGGACCTTCGTCGGCGAGATCGTCCCGGCCGGCTGGCGCGAGGACACCGGCTACAGCTTCGCCGTACGCCTGGGACCCGACGGCGGTGACGGCCCGCTGGTCGCGGCCGTCGGCGTCCACGTGCGCGGACCCGACGCGTACGAGATCGGTTACTGGGCGGTCAAGGAGCACCGGGGCCGGGGCTTCATGACCGAGGCCGTGGAAGCCGTCGCCCGCTGGCTCTTCACCGAGGTGGGCGCCGTACGGCTGGAATGGCGCGCCGAGGTCGGCAACACCGGCTCCCGGGCCGTCGCCGAGAAGGCCGGCTTCCTCATCGAGGGCACGCTGCGGGCCGCACTGCACACCAAGGGCACCGCGCGTGACTGCTGGATCGGCTCCCTGCTGCCCTCGGACCTCGGCCTGACGCCCGCACTGCCGTACCTGCCGTACCACCTGCCCGCTGCCGCGAGCAGCGATGTCAGTGGCGGCATCTAGGGTGCCGTCATGACCACCGTCACGCCGCAGCCGACCGTGTCCCTGTCCGCCGACGAGGCCCGCCGCCTCGCCCTGCGCGCGCAGGGCTTCCTCGGCGCGCCGGACCGGCGCGGCGGCGTGCGCGGCGTGCTGCGGCACCTGGGCGCCGTACAGCTCGACACGATCTCGGTCCTGGCCCGGTCGCACGAGCTGATCCCGTACGCGCGCCTGGGCGCGGTGGGCCGGGAGACGGTGGAGAAGGCCTACTGGACCGACCGCCACGCCTTTGAGTACTGGTCGCACGCGGCCTGCGTCCTGCCCATCGAGGAGTGGCCGCACTTCGCCTTCCGCCGCCGGGCCCGCCGGGCGCGCGGCCACCGCTGGCACATCCTCCAGGACAAGGACCGCTCGACGAAGGCCGTCCTGGACCGCCTCAAGGCCGACGGCCCGCTCACCTCGACCGAGCTGGGCGGCGCCAAGAACGGCGGAGAGTGGTTCGAGTGGTCCGAGACCAAGATCGCGGTGGAGTGGCTGCTCGACACGGGCGAGGTGGTCTGCAGCGAACGCCGTGGCTGGAAGCGGGTGTACGACCTCCCCGAGCGCGCCGTCCCCGACGAGCTGCTCCACGATGACCTGGACGACCACGAGTGCCTGCGCCGCCTGGTCGCCCTGGCCGGCCGGTCCCTGGGGGTCGGCACCCGCGCGGACATCGCCGACTACCACCGCCTCAAGGGCGAGCAGTTCGACGCGGTGATCGAAGAGTCGGGCCTGGTCCCGGTCGAGGTCGAGGGCTGGTCCAAGCCGGCCTGGGCCTCGCCCGAGGCGCTGGCCACGCCCCCTCGGGGCCGCCACCGCACGACGCTGCTCTCCCCGTTCGACTCGCTCGTCTGGGACAGACCGCGCACCGAGCGGATCTTCGGCTTCACCCACCGCCTGGAGGCCTACGTCCCCAAGCCGAAGCGGATACACGGGTACTTCGCGATGCCCCTGCTGGCGGGCGGCCTGCTCCAGGGCCGCGTCGACCCGGCCCGCGAGGGCTCCACCCTGGTGGCCCGCCAGCTCTCCCTGACCTCCCCGAAGGCCGCCCGCCCGATGGCGCAGGCCCTGCGGGAGGCGGCGGAGTGGGTCGGCTGCGACGCGATCCGCGTCGAACGGGCTCAGTCTCCGGCCGAGGCCGCCGCGGTCACGTCCGAGTTGGCCGTCCTCTAGCCTCCGCCTCCAGCCCCGCCGGTAGCCCCGCCGGCGTTTCCGACCCGCGGACCCGCGACCCGACTACCGGATCTCCAGGATCTTCTCCCGCATCGCGTAGACCACGGCTTCCATCCTGGAGTGCAGCTGCAGCTTCTCCAGGATGTTGCGCACATGGTTCTTCACGGTGTTCTCCGAGATGAACAACTCCTTGGCGATGTCCCGGTTGTTCATCCCGGTGGCCACCAGTTTCAGGACCTCCAGCTCCCGGTCCGTCAGCCTCGGCGCCGGCACCAGCCGCCGCTCATCGGTGCGCTGGATCATCGACTTGAATTCGGTGAGCAGCTTCGACGCCATCGAAGGACTGATCTGCGACTGTCCGTCCGCCACGGCGCGAATCGCCGTGGCCACCTCGTCCGTCGAGATCTCCTTCAGCAGGTACCCCGTCGCGCCGGCCTTGATCGCGTCGTAGAGGTCCGCCTCCTCGTCGCTGATCGTCAGCATGATGATCTTCGCGGAGGGCGCCACCTCCTTGATCGACGTGCACGCCTCGATCCCGCCCCGCCTCGGCATCCGCACATCCATCAGCACGATGTCCGGCAACAGGTCCGCCGCCTTGTCCACGGCCTCCGCGCCGTCCCCGGCCTCCCCGACGACCTGGATGTCCTCCTCCTGCGCGAGGACGATCTCCAGCCCGCGCCGGAACAGCGCGTGATCGTCGACCACGAGCACTCTGATCGGCTCCCCGGCCGAACTCCCCGGAGCCTCTCCACGACAGTCCGCACCATCGTCGCCGCGCACCGGTCCGAAGCCGTCCGCCATGGTTCCTCCCCCTGCATGTGCCGAGCTGCCGCGCCAACCCGTCGGGGTCGGCCGCCGGTTGACTGCCCGCCATGATTCCATGCCCGCACCGTCCCCCGGGGGCTCGCGCGAGCCCCACCGGCGCATACGAGTCAACCGCGCGCCCATCCCGAGCCGCTCACGCCCGCGCTCACACAGGCGCCCCCGCGGGACGCCGAAGCGGCCCGCGAGGGCAACGAATCAAGGGATCAAGGGATCAGCCGCCGAGCGCGCCGCCCGCACCCGCGCCGGACTCACCCGAGCTGGAAGCCTCGTCGGAGTTGAGGTGGATCACGCCGTAGTCATAGCCGTGGCGCCGGTAGACGACGCTCGGCATCTTCGTGTCGGAGTCGACGAACAGATAGAAGTCGTGGCCGACCAGCTCCATCTCGTACAGAGCCTGGTCGAGCGACATGGGTGCGGCCGAGTGGGTCTTCTCGCGGACGATGAGCGGGCCTTCGCCCTGCACTTCCAGTGACCCGATCCGGGTGGTCGGGACGGCGTTCGCCTGCTCCTCGGTGAACGGCTGGCCGTTCGCGTTCAGCTGGGCGACGCCCGGCACCACGTCGGCGACCTCGGCTGCCGAGATCCGGCCGTTGCCACGGCGGGTGTAGCGCTTGTCGTGCTGCTTGCGCAGCCGGGCCTCCAGCTTGTCCTGCGCGAGGTCGAGCGCCGCGTACGGGTCGGCGGCGGCGGCCTCGGCACGGATCACCGGGCCCCGCGAACGCAGGGTGATCTCCACGCGGTCGGAACGGTCTGCCTGACGCGGGTTGAGCTCCTTGGACACCTCGACGTCCAAGCTGATCACCTTGGCGTCGAGCTTCTGGATCCGCTCCGGATTCAGCTTCTCGGCCACGTGCTTGCGGAACCGGTCGGGCACCTCGGTCTTACGGCCCTTGACGACGATGTCCACGCAGAACTCCGTTCCCGGATAGCTCCGCCTCATGGGGCGAAGCGTCTCCCTTTCGCACCAGACTCCGGTGAACACCGGAGCCTCGGACTTGGCGACTTTCACCTCCTCCTCCCCCATCGGCAAGATCTACACCCCACCGACTTCGGAGTCGAGAGACTGCCTCTGACACGAAGATCCGAAACGTTTCGAAACGTGCGATCCGATGCGTGTGGCCCAGGACTCGCCAGTTCCTACAACCGAACATATCCCTCTAAGCCGGTTGTCGGCACCCGCTACCGGAACGTACCTCCGTTCAGGTGGCCGTTCCCTCTCACTACCTGCAACGATGCGCCTTCCCTTCCAGTTCCAAATCTATTCACGCGTTTTTTGCTCTGTCCGGGTTGCGCACGGGATCCACACACACGAAGGAGTCAGCCGGGGCCGCCACCACGGCCGCCACACCCACGCGGCCGATCCCCGCGGCGCGCACCGCCCGGGCCGCCTCGGCGAGCGTGGCGCCGGTAGTGATCACGTCGTCCACCAGCACGAAACGGAATCCGCCGGCCGCGCCGCCCAGCAGCCGCGCCCCGTCCCGGCCCACCTCCAGCGCCCCGGCGAGGTTCTCCCTGCGCTGCCGCGCCCCCAGGCCCGCCTGATCCGCCACCACCCGCCGCAACCGCAGTACGGGCGCCACCCGCGCGGGAACACCGGCCCGCCGCAACCGCGCCGAGGCGGCCAGCGCGATCCTGCGCGCCGGATCATGCCCGCGCGCCCGGACCTGCCGCCGCGCCGAGGGAACCGGAATCAGCATCAACTCCCCCGCGCACCCCGCCGGGGCGGCCCGTACCGCGGCCGCGAGAGCCGTGCCCAGCGCCCCGGCCAGCGGCAGCGCCCCGCGCTCCTTGTGCGCCAGTACGACCTCTCGTACCGCCTCCCCGTACGCGGCGGCCGCATACACCGCGGGCAGCCCCGCCGGGGCCGCAGCGGGCCGTACACGCCCCGCCCCGGCCCCGCTGAGCGCTTCGCGGCACCCGCCGCACAGCAGTGCGCGGGCAGCGCCGCAGCCGGCGCAGTCGACCGGCAGGACCAGCCCGGCGAGCTCCCGCCACCACCCCCGCATACGACCCACTCTGCCGAGCCGGAAAGCACCCCGCCACCCCTGTGGACAACCGCGCGACAGCCGGACCGACGCAGGCCGGGCCAGGCGGTTGGCATCCGGCCCCGGGTCAGCCGGCGACAGCCGGACCCACCCCGGGCCAGGCGTCGGCGTCCGGCCCCGCGTCCGGCCCGGTTCAGCCCAGGTAGACCGGAGCCTCAGCCCGGGTAGACCGGAGCCGTGCCGCCCGCCGCCACCGTGCGCCACTGCGCCCCCGGCGGCAGCCAGACGATCCCGTCATCCCCCGAGAACGCCACCACGGGCTTGCCCTCGTCCTCGGACGCCGCGATCGCGCTCAGCCCGGTCGCGCCGGGAAGGCTCGCCGCGACCATCGACCCGTCCGCCAGCATGTAGCGGGCCTGCACGACCCCGCCGCTCTCCCGGCCCACCACCAGCAGACGGCCGCGCGGCGCCCAGCTCATCGCCGTCACCTCGGCCATCTGCGGGGCCGCCGGACGCAGCTCGCGCACCAGCACCGGCGCCGGCATCGCGCCGTCCCGCGCACCCTCCGGCCGCTCGATCCGTCCGATGAAGAGGTTCTTGCGGCTGCCCTCCTTCTCGATGAGCAGCGCGATCCGCGCGCCGTCGGAAGAGGCCTTCAGCGCGGTGATCTTCCCGCTGCCGAGCCCGGCCACCTCGACCTTCTGCGGCGTCCCGGACCCGCCGGGCACCCGCCACAGCACCGGGCCCTGCGGATCCGCGTCCGCGATCCACAGGTCGCCCCGGGCATCCCAGCTGGGTGCGGTCAGCTTGCCCGACCTGCTGGGCAGCACCGGCGGCGGCATCGCGCCCGCCGTCGTCAGGTTCACGACGTACAGCCCGTGCCCGTCCCCGGAGACCACCGCGGCGCGCTTCTCGTCGTACGCGACCGCCGCCGAGCCGACCTTGAACCCGGCGGCTGTGGACAGCGGACCCGGAGCCGGCTCGGCCTTCTGCTGGTGCTGCTGGTCCTCGCTGTTGACGTCGAGCGTCATCCGGACCAGCCGCGCGTCCTTGTCCACGTAGTACTGGTGGTCGGGACTCTGGGCCCGGTCGGCGATGGCCGCCGCGGCCGCGCCGGTCACCGAGCACTGCGAGGACTTCCCGTCGGAGCCCACCAGTTCGACCCGGTCGAGCCGGGAGGCCGTCAGATCCTTGACGGTGAAGAGCAGTTGGGCCGCCATCTTCTGGCACTGCGGGTGCGCGACGTTGTCGGCCTTCGCGTTGAGCGGCACGCGAAGCGTGTTCTGGCCGTCGTACGAAAGGGACTTGGTGCCGTCGCGCAGCGCCGTCCCGCTGGGGAAGCTGGACGTGACGACCGGGCCGAGCCACTTCGACGGCCCGGCGAGCAGCGACTGCACGGTCTGCGTGGTGGGATCCATCCGCGAGTCCGGGTCACTGCGCTGGCGCACGTACACCGGGTCGGCCACCAGCGTGTTCCCGGCGAAGTAGTACTTGTTGACGGGCTTGTATATGCGCTGGAAGTCGGACTCGCTGAGCACGAGGCTGCTGGGCGGCGTGGCGATCCGCCACTGCTTGTTCACCTGGACCAGCTGGAGGTACTCCTCGTAGCGCCCGCCGCCGGTCTCCGGCTGGTACGCGCTGCGCTCGTCCACCGTCGCGAGCTTCTTGCCGGTCACCTTCCAGCGGGGCTGTTCGGGCTCCTTCTCCCCGGGGACCGGGTACCGGTCGAGGCCGGCGGACAGGACCGTGACGGCCGAGCCGGGCTTCCAGTTCTTCGCCGCGTCCTCGGTGAGGTACTTGCGGGCGGTGTCCAGCTGGGGGTCGTCGCTGGTCATCGCCTCCAGGAAGCCGTCGACGATCTCGGCCGGGCTGGCCTTGTCGGCCGGCGGCACGCCGAACACCCGGACCTGGGAGTCGACGCCGTGGGAGGCCTGCACCTGCCGGATCTCACCGCTGTCGGGCATGGAGGCGCAGCCGGCCAGCACCAGCCCGGCCAGCCCGGCCGCGCCGAGGGCCGCGCACGGGCGCGCGGTCGGCGACCGGCGGCCCGGTGCGCGGGAACTCCCGGGCTCAGCGTCCACGCGCCGCTCCCCCTGCTGCTCCACCTGCTGCTCCCTCTTCCTGTGCCGGCTGATCGGCGGACCTGGCCACGACCCGGGCCCCGTTGCCCGGCAGCGCCGTCGGGTCCGCGGGCACCGGCAGCGCGCCGGCGACCGCGGAGCGCGGCGGTATCGGCGAGCGGTCCGCGCCGGCCGGGTCGGAGCCGGGCCGCCGGACCGGAGCGGCGCCCGCGCCGGCCGCCTCGGCGGCGGCCCTGGCCCGGTTGCCCCGGGAATCCTCGGGCTCCAGCGGGATCGGGGACCCGCGCAGCGGCTCGTCGGCGGTCCTCGGCAGGGTCAGCCGGAACTGCGAGCCGCCGCCCGGCTCGCCCCACGCCTGGAGCCAGCCGCCGTGCAGCCGGGCGTCCTCGACGGCGATGGACAGGCCGAGGCCGGTGCCGCCGGTGGTGCGGGCGCGGGCCGGGTCGGCCCGCCAGAAGCGGTTGAAGACGCGCGTGGCCTCGCCGGGCTTGAGCCCGACCCCGTAGTCCCGTACGGCCACCGCGACGGCCCCGCCCGCCGAGGCGAGCCGGACCACCACATCGCGGCCCTCGCCGTGCTCCACGGCGTTGACGACCAGGTTGCGCAGCACCCGCTCCACCCGCCGGGCGTCGGCCTCGGCTATCACCGGCTGGGTGTCGCCCAGGACCCTGATCCGGGTCCGCTTGTGCTCGGCGAGCGGCTCGGCGCCCTCGATGACCCGGCGTACGACGTCCCGCAGATCGATCGGCTCCGCCTCCAGCGCGGCCGCGCCCGCGTCGAACCGGCTGATCTCCAGCAGGTCGGCGAGCAGCGACTCGAACCGGTCGAGCTGCCCGGCCAGGAGTTCGGCGGAGCGGGCGGTGACGGGGTCGAAGTCGACCCGCGCGTCGTGGATGACGTCGGCGGCCATCCGGACCGTCGTCAGCGGGGTCCGCAGCTCGTGCGAGACGTCCGAGACGAACCGGCGCTGCAACCGGGACAGGTCCTCCAGCTGCTGGATCTTGAGCTGGAGGTTCTGCGCCATTTTGTTGAAGGCCTCGCCCAGCCGGGCGATGTCGTCCTCGCCGGTGACCTTCATCCGCTCCTGGAGCCGCCCGGCCGACAGCCGCTCGGCGATCCCGGCGGCCATCCGGACCGGCGTGACGACCTGGCGCACCACGAGCCAGGCGATGGCGCCGAGCAGCACGACCACGAACACGCCGGCGGTGGCGATGGTGACCTTGACCAGGTTGAGGGACTCCTCCTCCTGGGTCAGCGGGAAGAGGTAGTACAGGTCGTACGGGTCCCCGTTGATGTCGGTGAGCCGCTTGCCCACGACCAGCGCGGGCTCCGGGGCCTTCTCGCCGGCCCCGGACGTGTACCGGATCTCCGAGAAGGTCTTGAAGGTGCCCGTGGCGTGGTTGACGGCCTTGCGCAGGTCCAGCGGGACGCTCGCGGTCGGGTCCACGTTGCCGGAGGCGCGGGCGCCCTTGACGCCCTGGGCGCCGGGCGGGCCCTGCTCACCGGTGCCGGCGCCGAGCGCGGCCACCTCGAAGGCCGTCTGGCCACCACTGGCGAGCTGCTTGACCAGCGAGTTCATCCAGGTACTGGCGTCCCGGCCGACCTTGTTGTCGGTGGCGTCCGGCCCGTCCGAGGCGGAGGGCGTATTGGCCTTCTCCTGTGCGACCGCGAACCCGCCCGCGGCCTGGCTCTGGGCCGCCTCCTCCTTGGCGTCGAGGAGGCCCTCGCTGACCTGGGCGATGACGACGAAGCCCAGCGCGAGGACCACGGCCAGCGACATCAGCAGGGTGGCCGCGACCACCCGCAGCTGGATGTTGCGCCGCCACAGCCGGACAGCCGGAAGCAGCGGCCGGCGTACCAGACGTACGAACAGCCGCAGCACAGGGCCGCCGAGCGCCCCGTCCGCTACGGGACGGCCCGGCCGGCCGCCCCGCAGGACTCCTCGCCGGGAGCCGCTCGGGTGCTTGCCGGGCTGGCCGGGCTGCACGTCAGCTCGGTCCTGCCTTGTAGCCGACACCACGCACCGTCACGACGATCTCAGGGCGCTCCGGGTCCTTCTCGACCTTGGAGCGCAGCCGCTGCACATGCACGTTGACCAGGCGGGTGTCCGCCGCGTGCCGGTAACCCCAGACCTGCTCCAGCAGCACCTCACGGGTGAAGACCTGCCAGGGCTTGCGCGCGAGGGCGACCAGCAGGTCGAACTCCAGCGGGGTCAGGGCGATCGAGGCGCCGTCCCGCTTGACCGAGTGCCCGGCCACGTCGATGACCAGGTCACCGATGGTCAGCTGCTCGGGCGCGGGCTCCTCCGACCGGCGCAGGCGGGCCCGGATCCGGGCCACCAGCTCCTTCGGCTTGAACGGCTTGACGATGTAGTCGTCGGCCCCGGACTCCAGGCCCACGACGACGTCGACCGTGTCGCTCTTCGCGGTGAGCATGACGATCGGCACGCCGGACTCGGCCCGGATCAGCCTGCACACCTCTATGCCGTCCCTTCCGGGCAGCATGAGGTCGAGCAGTACCAGATCCGGCTTCGCCTCCCGGAAGGCAGCCAGTGCCTTGTCACCGTCCGCTACGAACGACGGCTCAAAACCTTCTCCACGCAGCACAATGCCGAGCATCTCGGCCAGCGCGGTGTCGTCGTCGACGACAAGGACGCGTCCCTTCATAGATGACATCATCCCATTAGCTAATCGTTACCTGGCGGTGAGCTGTCCCACAGCCAAAAGGGCTGGAAATCGCCCCTCCGACCTGCGTGGTGATCCGGACGACCAGTCTGCCCCGGATCCCGGCCACAATTGAGGGTACGGGCGGCTAGCCCGTTCGGCGTTCCCCCATGGCACGATGGCAGCCGATCAGCGCGCCCGCCACGGCAGGTGCACGTGAAGGAGCGACGATGAACGACTCTCCGGGCTGGACCACGCCTGGATCCCCGTCCGACGGCCAGGGCTCCGGCGGCACCCAGCCGCCCGCGCGGCCCGCCGGCGGCGAGAAGTGGTCCGCCGAGCAGCCGCCGCCCGGCCAGGGACCGTGGTCGAGCCCCGGCACCGGAGCGCCCGACGCCCCCTCCACGACCCCGCAGCAGCCCGCCCAGGGCACCGGCAACCCCGGCGGCGGCTGGGGCAGCTGGGGGCCGCCCGCGGCGGCCAAGCCCGGCGTGATCCCGCTGCGCCCCCTGGGCCTCGGCGAGATCCTCGACGGCGCGGTCACCACCATGCGCACCCACTGGCGCCCGGTGCTCTCCATCAGCCTCGCCGTCTCCCTCATGGTCGAGATCTTCAGCGTGCTCGTCCAGAAGTACTCGGCCGACCGCCTCGCGATCGAACCGAACGCCCAGCCGCGCATGGAGGACGTCCTCGACACCGTCGGCAGCAGCGCGGCACTGACCATCGGCGCCCTCTTCATCCAGCTCCTCGGCGGCGTCCTGGTCACCGCCATGCTCACGATGATCTTCAGCCGGGCGGTCCTCGGCCAGAACTCCACGATCGCCGGCGCCTGGCGCGACGCCCGCGGACAGCTGCTCCGGCTGGCCGGGCTGACCCTGCTCCTGGGCACCGGCGCGGCCGCCGTCCTCACCCTGATGATCCTGCCGGGCATCCTGGCCCACAACTTCGGCCTCGGCTTCGTCGGCGGCTTCACCGCGCTCGTCCTGATCACCTGGCTGTGGTTCAAGTACAGCCTCGCCTCGCCCGCGCTGATGCTGGAGAAGGCGAAGATCTTCACCGCGCTGAACCGCTCGGCGAAGCTGGTCAAGGGCTCCTGGTGGCGGATCTTCGGCATCTCGCTCCTCACCGGACTCATCACCGGCATGGTCTCGGTGATCATCGTCTACCCGCTGACGCTCATCGGCGTCGCCCTGTTCGGCGGCGGCATGGACGGCCTCGCCGACGGCACCGCCATGGACAGCTGGGGCGCGCTGATCAGCGCCGGGATCGGCAGCGTCATCGCGCTGACCATCACCATGCCGATGGCCTCCGGCGTCACCGTCCTGCTCTACATCGACCAGCGCATCCGGCGCGAGGCCCTCGACCTGGAGCTCGCCCGCGCGGCGGGCCTCGAAAACTACGGGACCGCGGCGCCCCCGGCCGCCGGCGGACCGGTCACCGGAGGCTGACACACCGATGAGCACGGGGGGCCTCATCCTCCGCGCCGCGGCCTCGCTGCCCGGCGCGGAGAAACCACCGGTGACGACACCGCGCGAACCCGCCCGCGAGGCGGCCGAACGCGAACTGTCCAAGCCGATCTACCACCAGAACGACCCGGGGCTGCTCCAGCGCGCCCTCGACCGGTTCTGGGAATGGGTCGACGACCTCTTCAGCCGCGCCTCCGGTGCCACCCCCGGCGGCGCGGTCGGCCTCCTCGTCATCCTCCTCCTCGTCGCCCTGGTCATCGCCGCCCTGTGGTGGCGCCTCGGCACCCCCCGCCGGACCGCCGCCGGCCCGGGCACCCTCTTCGACGAGGGCCCGCGCAGCGCCGCCGACCACCGCGCCGCCGCCGACGCCCACGCCGCCGACGGCCGCTGGACCGAGGCCGTCCAGGAACGCATGCGCGCCATCGTCTGCTCGCTGGAGGAACGCACCCTCCTCGACCCGCGCCCCGGCCGCACCGCCGACGAGGCCGCCGCCGAAGCCGCCGTCTCCCTGCCCGACCACACGGGCGACCTGCGCGCCGCCGCCCGCGCCTTCGACGACGTCACCTACGGCGGCCGCACCGGCGACCGCGACACCTACGCCCGGCTGCGCACCCTCGACCTCGCGCTGGAACGCGCCAAGCCGCTCCTGACGGGACCCACCGCATGACCGGCCCCACCCCGCCCGGCACCCCGGTCACCGCTCCCGCCACGACGTCCACCGCCCTCTCCGCCGCCCAGCTGTGGACCCGGGCCCGCGGCTTCCTCATCGTCCTCGCCGTCCTCCTCGTCGGCTCGATCGCCCTGGCCGCCCTCCAGTCCGGAAACCACCACGGCTACCTCGACCCCCGCTCCGCCGACGGCCACGGCAGCCGCGCCCTCGCCGAACTCCTCAAGGAACGCGGCGTCACCAGCCACGTCGTCACCACCGCCCGCGCCGCCGCCGCCGCGGCGGACCCCCGCACCACCCTGGTCGTCACCGACCCCGACCTGCTCGCGGACAGCCAACTCCGCGCCATCCGCTCCGCCATCGACCTCTCCGGCGGCCGCACCGTCCTCATCGGCCCCAGCGACGCCACCCTCCCGGACCTGGCCCCCCCCGCCCGCACCAAGGGATCCGCGCACCAGGAGAACCTCGACCCCGGCTGCGCCCTCCCCGCCCCCCGCACCGCCGGCCGCGCCGGCACCGGAGGCGGCCTCCGCTACACCACCGACGCCCCCGGGGCCACCACCTGCTACCCCAGCGACGGCAACCCCACCCTCCTCGTCCTCCCCACGGGAACCAGCGGCGGCGACACCGTCCTCCTCGGCTCCGACACGATCCTGCTCAACCGCAGCCTCGCCGACGAGGGCAACGCCTCCCTCGCCCTCCAACTCCTCGGCTCCCGACCGGACGTCGTCTGGTACCTGCCCAGCCTCGCGGACGCCACCGAGCCCGGCGACGCCGAGGACAAGAGCCTGCTGGAACTCCTCCCGGCCGGCTGGGGCTGGGCCCTGCTCCAGCTCCTGGTGGCCGCCGTCCTCGCCGCCTTCTGGCGCGCCCGCCGCCTCGGCCCGCTCGTCACCGAGCAGCTGCCCGTCGCCATCCGCGCCTCCGAGACCACCGAGGGCCGCGCCCGCCTCTACCGCAAGGCCGGCGCCCGCGACCGCGCCGCCGCCGTGCTGCGCGCCGCCACCCGCGAACGCCTGGCCGCGCTGGTCGGCGTACCGGCCACCCGGGCACACGCACCCGAGGCCCTGGTCCCCGCCGTGTCCGTCCGGCTCCCGGACGGCTCGCGCGACCTGACCACCCTGCTCTTCGGCTCCACACCCGCCGACGACGCGGCACTCGTCGCGCTCGCCGACCACCTCGACGCCCTCGAAAGAGAGGTCCGTACCTCATGACGGCCACGCCCGCAGACCAGGCAGCCACCGCGGACAGCGCCCGCTCCTCCCTGGAAGCGCTCCGCACCGAGATCGGCAAGGCCGTCGTCGGCCAGGACTCGGCCGTCACCGGTCTCGTCGTCGCCCTCCTCTGCCGCGGCCACGTCCTCCTCGAAGGCGTCCCCGGCGTCGCGAAGACCCTCCTCGTACGGGCCCTCGCCGCGTCCCTCGAACTCGACACCAAGCGCGTCCAGTTCACCCCCGACCTGATGCCGAGCGATGTCACCGGCTCGCTCGTCTACGACGCCCGCACCGCCGAGTTCTCCTTCCAGAACGGTCCGGTCTTCACCAACCTCCTCCTCGCGGACGAGATCAACCGGACCCCGCCCAAGACCCAGTCCTCGCTCCTCGAAGCGATGGAGGAGCGCCAGGTCACCGTCGACGGCACCCCGCGCATGCTCCCCGAGCCCTTCCTCGTCGCCGCCACCATGAACCCGGTCGAGTACGAGGGCACCTACCCGCTCCCCGAAGCCCAGCTGGACCGCTTCCTCCTCAAGCTCACCGTCCCGCTGCCCTCCCGCGCGGACGAGATCGGCGTCCTGACCCGGCACGCCGCCGGATTCAACCCGCGCGACCTGCACGCCGCCGGCGTCCGCCCGGTCGCCGGCCCGAAGGAACTCGAAGCCGCCCGCGAGGCGGTGGCCCGCGTCAGCGTCTCCCCCGACATCACGGGTTACGTCGTGGACATCTGCCGCGCCACCCGCGAATCGCCGTCGCTCACCCTCGGCGTCTCGCCCCGCGGCGCGACCGCCCTGCTGGCCACCGCCCGCGCCTGGGCCTGGCTCACCGGCCGCGACTACGTCACCCCCGACGACGTGAAGGCCCTCGCCCTGCCCACCCTGCGCCACCGCGTGCAGCTGCGCCCGGAAGCCGAAATGGAAGGCGTCACCTCCGACTCGGTCATCTCGGCGATCCTCTCGCACGTCCCCGTCCCGCGCTGATGGCCCTCACCGGACGCGCCGCCCTGCTCGCGGCCCTCGCCAGCATCCCCGTCGGCATCCTCGAACCGAGCTGGACGGGGATGCTCGCGGTCAACGGCCCCCTCGCCCTGGCCTGCGCGCTCGACTACGCTCTCGCGGCGCCCGTCCGCACCCTGCGCCTGGACCGCTCGGGCGACACCTCGGTCCGCCTCGGCGAACCGGCGGACGTCCACCTGACGTTGACCAACCCCGCCACCCGCAAGCTCCGCGCCCGCGTCCGAGACGCCTGGCCCCCGAGCAGCTGGCTCCCTGGCACCGAGACCGCCGCGTCCCGCCACGAGGTGGTGATCCCGCCCGGCGAACGCCGCCGCCTGACCACCCGTCTGCGACCCACCCGCCGAGGCGACCGCCAAGCCGCCCGCGTCACCATCCGCTCGTACGGCCCACTGGGGCTCTTCGCCCGCCAGGGCAACCACACCGTCCCCTGGACGGTCCGCGTCCTGCCCCCATTCACCAGCCGCAAGCACCTCCCCTCGCGCCTGGCCCGGCTCCGCGAACTCGACGGCCGTACCAGCGTTCTGACGCGCGGTGAGGGCACCGAGTTCGACAGCCTCCGCGACTACATCCCCGGCGACGACACCCGCTCCATCGACTGGCGCGCCACGGCCCGCCGGCCCAAGGTGGCCGTCCGCACGTGGCGCCCCGAACGCGACCGCCACATCCTGATCTGCCTGGACACCGGCCGCACGTCGGCGGGCCGCGTCGGCGACGCCCCCCGCCTGGACTCCGCCATGGACGCCGCCCTGCTGCTGGCCGCCCTGGCCACCCGCGCCGGCGACCGCGTGGACCTCCTGGCCCACGACCGCCGCCCCCGCGCCCAGGTCCAGGGCCGCTCGGCCGCCGACACCCTCCCGGCCTTCGTCAACGCCATGGCCACCCTGGAACCGGAGCTCGTCGAAACCGACTCCCGCAGCCTGGTCTCCACCATCCTCCGCAACGCCCCGCGCCGCTCCCTGGTGGTCCTCCTGACCAGCCTGGACGCGGCCCCCATCGAAGAGGGCCTGCTCCCCCTGCTGCCACGCCTCACCCAGCGCCACACGGTCCTGCTGGCCTCGGTCGCGGACCCGCACGTCGCCGAAATGACGAAGTCCCGCGGCACGGTGGACGCGGTCTACGAGGCCGCCGCCGGCACCCAGTCCCAGACCCAACGCCGCCTCACGGCCGAACAGCTCTCCCGCCACGGTGTCCACGTGGTCGACACCACCCCGGACACCCTCGCCCCGGCCCTGGCCGACGCCTACCTGGCCCTCAAGGCGGCCGGCCGCCTCTAGACGCGACGTGTAGTCACAGGTTCACGCGCTTGAGGTAGACACGGCTCCGGTGCGGGATGGTCTGGTACCAGACCATCAGGTGCTCATCCTCGTATGTGCGCAACCGCATCGGATTGGGGTCCTCGTACAGGCTGCCGTCCTTTGGGTCGATTCCCATGGAGGCGAGATCGACCAGTCCGTCCATGACGGTGTTGACGTGCGTCTGGTATTCCGCGGCCATCTCCCCGAGCACCCACAGGCGACTCGGATCGCATTCCCATGCCCAGCCCTGGTCGTTCTCGACGTTCTCACCGCGCACGGTCACAGACCGATCTCCCGCTGGGCCTCGGCAAGGATCCGGCTGCTCGTCGCCATGGCAGCCCGGAACTGCTCTTCGGTGGCCTTGGGATCCCCGGCGCTTCGCTCGGCCTCGCGGAGGGCAGCCGCCCGTGCGGGCCACCTCTGGATGGCGACGTGAGTGGCCCACTTCATCAGGAAGAAGCGCAGAGGATTGATCGCGCCGGTCTCTGCAGCGCGGTCGAACGCCTCGTGGCACTCCTTGTCGAAGAAAACAAGGGCAGCCATGTCGATCCGACGTACGGCATCCCGCAGGGCCTCACGCGTCATGGCCGGCTGTGAGATGAGCGGCCCATCGGCTTCTTCTGCGTGCTGAGCAGTCATCGTGTCCTCCAAAGGGAACCCTAGGGCACTCTAGGGCAAGCGGCACCCGACGCACCCCAAACGCAGAAAAGCCCCGCACCGGATACCCGGTGCGGGGCTTTTCGCAATGATTGTTCGGCGGCGTCCTACTCTCCCACAGGGTCCCCCCTGCAGTACCATCGGCGCTGAAAGGCTTAGCTTCCGGGTTCGGAATGTAACCGGGCGTTTCCCTAACGCTATGACCACCGAAACACTATGAAGTTAACCAACCGGGCAATATCACGGTCGTTACTTCAGAACTAACACAGTGGACGCGAGCAACTGAGGACAAGCCCTCGGCCTATTAGTACCAGTCAGCTCCACCCGTT
>NZ_JALGRF010000022.1 GCF_022815725.1 Streptomyces sp. APSN-46.1 | reverse complement strand
GTCGTCCATCCAGCGAGCCAGCAGCTCACCACTGCGCCGCACGTCCTCCGCGGGCAGCCACAGCTCCTTGCCCGCCATCATCGACGAGTAGACCTCCTGAACGGAGACGTCGAAGGTGAGCGCGGTGAACTGAGCCACTCGGCGGCCCACTCCGCCGCCGACCACCCGCTCGTGCCACTCCAGCATGTTGGCGATCGCGCCGGAGCGCATCACCACACCCTTGGGTGTTCCCGTCGTCCCCGACGTGTAGAGCACGAACAGGGGGTGGTCCGGCAGCAGCGCCGATCCGCGCTCGGCGTCAGTGAGGTCCTCACCCGAGGACCCGGCCAGCTCGCCGATCGTCGCCGGGTCGTCCAGGACCAGCAGCCCGACACCGTCCGCGAGCGTTCCGGCTCGTTCGGACACCGTCACCGCGAGCACCGGACAGGCGTCCTGGAGCATGAACGCGACACGCTCGGCGGGCTGCTCCGAGCCGATCGGGAGATAGGCGGCACCGCACTTCAGCAGGGCCAGCATCGTCACGATCGCTTCAGCGGACCGGGGCAGCGCCATCGCCACGACCGAATCGGGCCGGACCCCGCGGTCGATCATCACCCTCGCCAGCTGGTTGGCCCGGGTATTGAGTTCCCCGTACGAAAGTGACCCGGCATCGCCGACCACGGCCACCGCGTCGGTGTTCAGGGCGGCCTGGGCCTCAACGGCTTCGGCCATCGGCTGCCACGGGGCCACCGGGCCACCGCCATTGGCGCCCCGGAGCAGTGCACGGCGTTCGTCGGACGAGAGGATCTCGAGCTCCCCGATCGTCAGCCCGGGGTCGGCGAGAGCCTGTTCCAGCAGGCGCAGCCAGCGCGCCACCAGGGACTCCACCGACGAGCCGTCGAAGAGGTCGGTGGCGTATTCCACCACTCCGTCCAGGCCCGCCGCCGCCCCGTCGGCATCCTGGCGCTCGGCCAGGCTCATGGCCAGGTCGAACCGGGCCACACCCTCGATGTGCTGGCGTGAACTGAGCTGGAGACCCGGCAGGTCGAACCTGGCTCGTGGCGTGTTCTGGAGGACCAGCAACACCTGGAACAGCGGGTGGTGAGCCACCGTGCGCTGCGGGTTAAGTGCCTCGACGAGATGTTCGAAGGGAAGGTCCTGGTGGGCGTAAGCGGCGAGATCAGTCTCGCGGACCCGGTCGAGCAGCTCGCTGAAGGTGGGGTCGCCGGCGGTGTCCGTACGCAGGACGAGGGTGTTGACGAAGAACCCGACCAGGTTGTCCAGGGCCTGGTCCGTCCGTCCGGCGACGGGGGTGCCCAGCGGGATGTCCGTGCCCGCACCGAGACGGGTGAGCAGGGCCGCCAAGGACGCCTGGAGCACCATGAACACGCTGACCCCGTGGGCCCGGGCCAGCGCTGAGATCTTCTGGTGGGACTCGGCGGACAGGGCGAGTGGCAGGGTGGCGCCCCGGTAGGAGTTGATGGGCGGTCGCGGCCGGTCGGTGGGCAGGAGAAGCTGATCCGGCAGGCCGGCCAGCGTGTTCCGCCAGAATTCGAGCTGCTCGGTGAGGACGCTCTCGGGATCCTCCTGCTCGCCGAGGAGCTGCTGCTGCCACAGCGTGTAGTCGGCGTACTGCACCGGCAGCGGCTCCCACACAGGTGACTCGCCCTCGCGGCGTGCCCCGTAGGCCTGGGCCAGATCGCGGGTCAGCGGCCCCATCGACCAGCCGTCGCTCGCGATGTGGTGCAGCACCAGGAGCAGGGCGTGGTCCTCTGCGTCAAGACCGAAGACGTGCGCCCGTATCGGGATCTCACGCTCCAGGTCGAATCCGCGGCCTGCGGCCTGACCGAGCACCTCTTCGAACCGATCGGGATCGGTCTCGACCGTCGTGAAGGGGATCTCCGTCTCGGCCGGGTCGAGGATCAGCTGGTGCGGCACACCGTCGACCTCGGGGAACACCGTACGCAGGCTCTCGTGCCGGG
>NZ_JALGRF010000021.1:1704-4211 GCF_022815725.1 Streptomyces sp. APSN-46.1 | reverse complement strand
CTTCAGAACTAACACAGTGGACGCGAGCAACTGAGGACAAGCCCTCGGCCTATTAGTACCAGTCAGCTCCACCCGTTACCGGGCTTCCACATCTGGCCTATCAACCCAGTCGTCTACTGGGAGCCTTACCCTCTCAAGGAGGTGGGAATACTCATCTTGAAGCAGGCTTCCCGCTTAGATGCTTTCAGCGGTTATCCCTCCCGAACGTAGCCAACCAGCCATGCCCTTGGCAGGACAACTGGCACACCAGAGGTTCGTCCGTCCCGGTCCTCTCGTACTAGGGACAGCCCTTCTCAATATTCCTACGCGCACAGCGGATAGGGACCGAACTGTCTCACGACGTTCTAAACCCAGCTCGCGTACCGCTTTAATGGGCGAACAGCCCAACCCTTGGGACCGACTCCAGCCCCAGGATGCGACGAGCCGACATCGAGGTGCCAAACCATCCCGTCGATATGGACTCTTGGGGAAGATCAGCCTGTTATCCCCGGGGTACCTTTTATCCGTTGAGCGACGGCGCTTCCACAAGCCACCGCCGGATCACTAGTCCCGACTTTCGTCCCTGCTCGACCCGTCGGTCTCACAGTCAAGCTCCCTTGTGCACTTACACTCAACACCTGATTGCCAACCAGGCTGAGGGAACCTTTGGGCGCCTCCGTTACTCTTTAGGAGGCAACCGCCCCAGTTAAACTACCCATCAGACACTGTCCCTGATCCGGATCACGGACCGAGGTTAGACATCCAGCACGACCAGAGTGGTATTTCAACGGCGACTCCACCATGACTGGCGTCACAGCTTCAAAGTCTCCCACCTATCCTACACAAGCCGAACCGAACACCAATATCAAACTGTAGTAAAGGTCCCGGGGTCTTTCCGTCCTGCTGCGCGAAACGAGCATCTTTACTCGTAGTGCAATTTCACCGGGCCTATGGTTGAGACAGTCGAGAAGTCGTTACGCCATTCGTGCAGGTCGGAACTTACCCGACAAGGAATTTCGCTACCTTAGGATGGTTATAGTTACCACCGCCGTTTACTGGCGCTTAAGTTCTCAGCTTCGCACGCCCGAAAGCGCACTAACCGGTCCCCTTAACGTTCCAGCACCGGGCAGGCGTCAGTCCGTATACATCGCCTTACGGCTTCGCACGGACCTGTGTTTTTAGTAAACAGTCGCTTCTCGCTGGTCTCTGCGGCCACCCCCAGCTCACGGAGCAAAGTCCGATCACCAGTGATGGCCCCCCTTCTCCCGAAGTTACGGGGGCATTTTGCCGAGTTCCTTAACCATAGTTCACCCGAACGCCTCGGTATTCTCTACCTGACCACCTGAGTCGGTTTAGGGTACGGGCCGCCATGAAACTCGCTAGAGGCTTTTCTCGACAGCATAGGATCATCCACTTCACCACAATCGGCTCGGCATCAGGTCTCAGCCTTATATGAGGGACGGATTTGCCTACCCCTCGGCCTACACCCTTACCCCGGGACAACCACCGCCCGGGCTGGACTACCTTCCTGCGTCACCCCATCGCTTACCTACTACAAGTCTGGTTCGTCGGCTCCACCACTTTCCTTTCCCCGAAGGGTCCGGAACGGCTTCACGGACTTAGCATCGCCTGATTCGATATTGGGCGTTTCAAAGCGGGTACCGGAATATCAACCGGTTGTCCATCGACTACGCCTGTCGGCCTCGCCTTAGGTCCCGACTTACCCTGGGCAGATCAGCTTGACCCAGGAACCCTTAGTCAATCGGCGCACACGTTTCTCACGTGTGTATCGCTACTCATGCCTGCATTCTCACTCGTGAACCGTCCACAACTAGCTTCCGCTGCTGCTTCACCCGGCACACGACGCTCCCCTACCCATCACAGCGGGCGTTGGCCCTATAGCTGCAATGACACGACTTCGGCGGTACGCTTGAGCCCCGCTACATTGTCGGCGCGGAATCACTTGACCAGTGAGCTATTACGCACTCTTTCAAGGGTGGCTGCTTCTAAGCCAACCTCCTGGTTGTCTCTGCGACTCCACATCCTTTCCCACTTAGCGTACGCTTAGGGGCCTTAGTCGATGCTCTGGGCTGTTTCCCTCTCGACCATGGAGCTTATCCCCCACAGTCTCACTGCCGTGCTCTCACTTACCGGCATTCGGAGTTTGGCTAAGGTCAGTAACCCGGTAGGGCCCATCGCCTATCCAGTGCTCTACCTCCGGCAAGAAACACACGACGCTGCACCTAAATGCATTTCGGGGAGAACCAGCTATCACGGAGTTTGATTGGCCTTTCACCCCTAACCACAGGTCATCCCCCAGGTTTTCAACCCTGGTGGGTTCGGTCCTCCACGAAGTCTTACCTCCGCTTCAACCTGCCCATGGCTAGATCACTCCGCTTCGGGTCTAGAGCGTGCAACTCAATCGCCCTATTCGGACTCGCTTTCGCTACGGCTTCCCCACACGGGTTAACCTCGCTACACACCGCTAACTCGCAGGCTCATTCTTCAAAAGGCACGCAGTCACGACC
>NZ_JALGRF010000020.1 GCF_022815725.1 Streptomyces sp. APSN-46.1 | reverse complement strand
CGAACAATCATTGCGAAAAGCCCCGCACCGGGTATCCGGTGCGGGGCTTTTCTGCGTTTGGGGTGCGTCGGGTGCCGGCCTTCCGCATTCCGGCGATGACCGACGTCCGCGCCGCGCGCTCCGGGCCGCTGATCACGGCCGCGGAATGCGCGCGGGCGGTAGGGGTCGGGGGCTCTCCAACGCCGCACCGTCTCCGGTGTCAGTGGTGACTGCCATGCTGCGAGCATGATCCCTTGGAACCTGCTCGACCTCGACCGTGCCTTGCGAGCCAGCTGGGCTGCCGATACGTGCTCGCCCGACAACCAGGCCGAGTGGCAGCCACGCAACCCGGCCTGGGGGCACTGTGACATCACGGCCTTGATCGTCAACGACATCTTCGGCGGCGATCTCATGCTCGGCGAAGTGCACCTTGATGGGGACCAGCACGGCTTTCACTGGTGGAATCGGCTGCCCGGCGGCACCGAACTCGACCTGACGCACGAACAGTTCCAGCTGGGCCAGACCGTCACCGAGGCCCGTGTCATCGAACGCCCGCCGGGCCCCCTGCCCCGCCGCTGGGACGAGTACCTTCTGTTGCGCAAGCGGGTCATCGAGCACCTCGGCCATCTGCCGGAGCCTGCGATGTGAGCGGGTCATCCAGCTCGGTGACGGGTGGGGCGACGCGAGATCCGCTTCGCGGACCGAGGTTCGGAGGGTCCGCTGCCCACCGATGCGCTGTGGGACGGCTATCGCCGACGGCTGGAAGCGGATCGGGAAGCCGAGGTCGTCGTCACCTACTCGCTTTGGGTTGACTGGTTCGAGGATCACGACACCGTGGCAACGGCCTTCGCCTTAGGTGCTCGGGAACGACATCGACCACGTCGTGGCGGACGGATCGGCCGCCCTGCTCAGCCGCGCCGGCCGGATTCTGGCCTGCTCCGGCCCCTCGCCCTGGCCCGTAAAGCAGGGGGCGTACGACACCGGCTTTCGGGCTGCCCGCACTGCACGGGCCGCTGTTTCAAGGGCCTGTTGGCCGGCTACCACGACGTCCACGGCGCCCTGGACCCGACGGCCGCAATGGCCCTCCTTGAGCAACCGCAACTCCCGGCGGATACCCCGCATCTCGCGCAACTCCGGTCCGTACTTCCCGCAGGACACAGGAACCACTACCGCAGCCCCACCGCCTGGGACGAAGCAGTGCGGGCCTCGACGGACTGAACGTGATCGTCACCCGCCGGGATGCACGCGAAGGACGCCACCTCCGCCAGGCCATCGCACGCCTCTCAGGATGAGCGAGCCCCCATGGCGGGAGGTTGCCCCGAGGTGGCCGAACTCTCTCCTGCTGGGGCGTGCTGTTCAGTACGACCGTGCCCTCCGGACGACTATCCGGTTACCTCATCGAGCACTACACCAGCACCACGCGAGCACTGCAGGGCACAGGCCTGCCGTTCTCAAAGCTGGACACAACGGGGCTCAGGAACGCTCCTGGAGGGCAGACACCTGCGTCATCCGTGGTGGTGCGCCAGAACACTTACCAAGGAGTAACTGATGCGACGCAAGATGCCTGTCACCCTGGGTGCCCTCATTGTGGCTGCCCTGCTCTCGGCGGGTGCCCCGGCATCCGCCCACACCACCGAGGCAGCACCCCGCGCGGCGGCAGGCGACCTGAACTGCCGCACGTGGGTCGACGGTTACAAAGGCTTCGCGGACTGCACCAACAACACCAACCGGGCGATCGCTTTCCGAGCAACCATCGTCTGTGGCTGGTGGCCGGATGCGGTCGGCCAGTGGATCACGCTGAATGCCGGCCAGCGCGGCACCTCCGAGGGCGAATGCGGTGGCGGCTCAGGGGCAGGCAGCGCTTCCTGGCAAGAGGGGTGACCCGCCCCGACCTGTCGCCGGCCAGGATCCACCTCAGTGCCAGCGTTCCTTCAGGGTCTTGGACACACCCCGCCCACATCGGCTGACCGACTGCTGTCGCGCCACCTCCTCACACGCTGAACCTCACGCGCTGAACCGCTGACATCCGTGTGCGAACGAAGCCCCGAACCGTGCCGGTTCGGGGCTTCGGGCCTCCCGATCGTCCGCAACCGCCTCCGAGAAGTTGCCCGAAAATTACCAGTGGCGATGCTCGCGCGGCGGACGGCGAACGCTCGTCGAGCAGTTGCCGGGGCTGACCCGGAAGCACAGCTGGTGAACCGAGCGCCTGCGCTCGACTCCGGCCGCGGTAGGTCTCGCGTTCGACGGTCGGGCTGGCGCTCGGATGGCCCGCGTCTTTGGGGTGTCCGTCAGCCGCAGCACCATCCTGCGGTTGGTCGACGGCCTTCCCGATCCGGAGGCGGCGCCCCCGCGGGTGGTCGGCGTCGATGAGTACGCCATGCGCAAGGGCCGCGTCTGCGGAACGATTCTGGTCGATGTCGAGACCCGACGGCCGGGCCGGTAACGGGCTGATGCACAGACATGACCTGCGAGAAGAGGCCGTCAGCGCCTCGGGTGAGTCGTCGGCTACCGGTGCGAAGGTGGTACCAAAGCGCCTTGGAACCGTGGTGCCTACGGAAGTGCTTACAGACAGAGAGGCGTCCACACTGGCCCAGTGGCTTTCGAAGCGACCTCGCATCGAGGCCGTCTGCCGGGACCGGGCACTGTTTTTCGCGGAAGGCACCTGCTGACTGGTGGCATGTGGAGCAACCTCGGCGAGTCCGCCGAGCGCGAAGTCGCCCGCCATCGCCAGTGCCCGCGCGTCCTGCTCCCGAAATGAGCCGACGAGCAGGCGCCACCCGCCGAGACTCCGGCCTCGCCGTGGCGGAGCCATCGGTTCGCCAACTGCATCTGGGCCAGGCATGCGACCGTTCACGCGATGCTGGAAGCCGGCCACAGCCGCCGGGCCATCGGCCGCCAGCTCCACATGACCCACCGCACCGTCAAGGCCTTGCCGACGCACCCAAGCCCGAAGACCTCTTCCGCGGGCAGTGGCAGAACAACCGCACCTCCGCCTTGGACGAGTACAAGCCCTACCTCGACGAACGCTGGGACGAAGGCTGCACCGACGCTTGGAAGCTCTGGGAGGAGATCATCCCGCTCGGCTACCGGGGCAGCTACGGCATCGTCGGCGCCTACATCAGGAAGAAGGGCAGGTCACCCCGCCCGGTCATCGCACGGCCCCCGGCACCCCGTGTGGTGCCCAAGTGGATCCTCAGTCGCCCGGAATCCCTCACCGAGATCGAACACTCAGGCTCAAGGCCGTCCTGGCCGACTGCCCCGAGCTCGACGCCCTGAGAGGCTACGTCCGGCCCTTCGCCCAGATGCTCACCGAGCCTCCTGAGCTCGTGAAGTTGTCACCGGCCCCTGGCATGCTGGCGCAGCCGTGATCAGCAACTACCAGGAGAAGACCATGGGTACGTGGGGAACCGGACCATTCGACAGCGATATCGCCGGTGACTTCACTGATCGGCTCCGCGGGCTCTCGCCGCAACGGATCGTCGGTGCGCTCGAGGAAGCACTGCGACGAGTCGCCGATTCCGGTCCTCGTGTCGATGGCGGAGACGGAGCCGAGGCAGTAGCCGCCGCTGCCTTGGTAGCCGCTCAGATTCCGGGCAGTGACGTCGTGATTGACCCCGACGACAGGCCGGACGAGCCACTCCCCGAATTGCCGGACGCACTGCGTGCCCTCGCATGCGAAGCACTGCACCGAGCCCTCGAAGAAGGATCAGAGCTGGCAAGCGGCTGGGTGGACACAAGCGAGGCTGACGAATGGCGCCAAGAAGTGCAGGCCATCCTCCGCGCGCTCGGCTGACAACGATCACTCACCGTGCCTGGTTCACAGAACCGATGCTGTTGGTGATCTTGCCGAGGCTCCCGCGCCGCGCTCGGTGCCTATGGGGCTCCGCGGGTCGGTTAGCCCGTAAGCGCCTCTTGTGTAGCGCCGGGCCGGCACCCTGGATGGCCAGGCTGCGGCAGGCGAACCGGGCCTCCTTGGAACGCAACCGCGCCGGCGACTGAAGATCACCAACAGCATCCAGAACCTGAGCCAGAACCCTCAACCGACAGCGTTTGTTCGTGGGTTCCGGAGTGTTCAGTGATCGTCCGCGCTGTGGATGTTTACGGGAATGGCGGCAGCGTCGTCTTCTCGGTGGCCCTCGCCGGCCTGCTTCGGAGATCGGTCGTGATGGTTCGGCGGGAAAGGAGCCGTGCTGTCTGCGGCAGAGGTGACAGCATGCGGTGTCATGGCAGATGACAGCACCAGTGCGTTTCAGGCGGGCCAGACGGGGCTCATCGTCCGGATCCCGGAGGCAGAGCCGGCCGTCCGCGGGTGGCGTGAACGGCTCGACCCCTCGGCCCAGGCCGGGGTTCCAGCACACGTCACCGTGCTCTTCCCGTTCCTCGACGAGAGCCGAATAGATGCGCTGGTCTACTCCGCTCTCGCGGACGTGCTGGGCCGCCAGCAGGCCTTTGACCTGGGGTTCGAGAGGTGTGGACGGCTCCCGGAAGTGCTGTATCTCGTTCCCGAGCCTGACATGCGGTTGCGGCAGCTCACGGAGGCGATCGCTGATCGTTGGCCTGAGGCTCCGCCGTATGGTGGCCGGTTTGCCGAGATCGTGCCGCACCTGACCATCGCTCAAGGTCAGGAAGACGCCGTCCTGGAGGAGATCGAGGCCGACCTCACCGGCAGTCTCCCGTTCACGTCTCACGTCTCGTCGGTTGAACTCATGGTGCACGACGGCACGAAGTGGCAAGAGCGGGCGTCGTTCGCACTCGGAGGATGAAGCAGGTCATGAGGCTTCTCGTCGGCAGCCTCGACGAGCTCGTTGACCAGCTTGTCGCCACCACGCACTTGACCCGGTAGCCGGCCATCGCTGCCTCGGTTCCCAGCGCGATCTCGGCTCGGCCGTACAGAAAACGGAGAGCTCACCTCCATCGTCGGCATGGGCCAGATCGGCATGGACCATTCAGCAGGGCTCCCCGGCGACGGCGGCTGCTCTCGCTGTCTGCCGCAGCTGCACGGAGCCCAGAGTTCCGTTCGCGGTTTCGTCACGGTGAGCTGAGGAGTGCTGCCCGTCGGTGGGATGACACACGTCCCCCATCGGCCTACGAGATCTTGAGCTGTCCGCTCTCAGTTCATACGACGAGTGCACCCCGTGAGCGCGAACGTGCTTGGTCCTGCCCCTGAGCACATGGAACGAGCCGACCCGGACGGCACAGCAGGTAAGTGGCTGCGTGTCCAGAGACGGGGAGCCTCATGGAGGCGTCATCCGTCGAAGCGTCGCCAGGGGGATGCGGAGTAGGTGGAGCGAGATGCGGTGCTGGGCGCCAATCCAGACCTGGACGCTGCCTCACCCCAGTCCGGTGTGACCGTGGCGACGAGACCGGGGGCGACCAGGAAGTGCGTCGGCGCGTTGGCAGGCGACATGAAGGGCCGCGGCGGCACACGCAGTAGGCAGCTCTGAAGTGCCGGATCGTCGCCGGGGCCGCTACCTGGCAGGGGCCGCACGGAGCGGGCATGTAGCCGCCGCGTACCTGGTTGCGCACTTGGGCGTGTACGCCGCTGTCCTGGCCGCTCGGCTAAGGCATCACGCGTGCGACACGTACTCTGCGCGCGCCGTAGCTGGGCGTAGGGGCGTTGTGGCCGGTGGGTGCCGGGTGCGGACCGTCATCCGACGGCTCCTGGTAACGCATGCGCCGGCAGGCTCAGGCCCCCGGGCCGTGGAGGGGAAGGGCTGGGGGCTCCGGGCGGGATCGGCCGGACACGTCCTGGCTGGCGGTGATGTAGGTCAGGGAGGGGAGCGTCTCCCGCATGGCCACAGAAGAGGCAGAGGCCGGTGTCGAGCACGCCGTCATCGCCCGCTTTCGACTGGCCGATGACGGCTTCGGGCGGCCGAGGCAGCGGGAGGCCGTCCGTCGCGGCCAGTCCCAGCAGGCCGAAGCGATCGAGCTCGCCGACGTCGGCGGGCTCCACGGGAACGAATTCGGCGGGCTCCACGGGAACGAATACGGAGGCGGCGAGGTGGTCCTCACACCTACGGATCGGGTGGCCTCCGGGCGACTGGGCTCTTCGCCCCTGGGCGCGGGGCCTGCCTCGTCCGCCAGCCACCCGAAGGCCAGGGGGGCGAGGTGGATCTCCGTGGTCAGTTCGCCGCGGGACCGTGCCCCGCTGCGGCCGACACGGAGGGCGGGCAGGACGCGGAGGCCGTGCATGACGGACGTGGGCGTGGGGCGGCAGCCCCTCGTGGCTCAGCGCTTTGACACTCAAGCCGAGGGGGTTGTAGAGTAAACAGGTTGCCTCGGACTGGAGACAGTGCGATGGCGGTGCCGACCTCGCGAGAATTGAATTCTGCATGGGTCGCACTCGACGACTTCTCATCCAGAGATCGGAAGCCGGGAAATCCGGTGGAAAACTTCTGATAGAGTCGGTCTCGCCGGAAAGGGAAGCGCGAAAGCGAAGAACTGGAAAGCAAAACCCGCTTCGACCGGGAATCGGACACGAAAGAGTCTGATAGAGTCGGAAACGCAAGAACAGAACGAAAGCCCGGAGGAAAGCCCGCGAGGGTGAGTACAAAGG
>NZ_JALGRF010000001.1:1395714-1466463 GCF_022815725.1 Streptomyces sp. APSN-46.1 | reverse complement strand
TGGGAGAGTAGGACGCCGCCGAACAATCATTGCGAAAAGCCCCGCACCGGGTATCCGGTGCGGGGCTTTTCTGCGTTCCGGACCCGCGTCAGGTCTCCTGTAGGGTCAGGGGGCAGGTTCAATTATTTCTACAGTCACAGTGGAGGCCCCCGGGTGGAGGTCCAGGAGACTCGGGTTCAGACTGACCGAATTTTCACCATTCCGAACATCCTGAGCATGGCTCGCCTCGCCGGCGTACCCCTGTTCCTCTGGCTGATCCTGGCGGAGCACGACGGGTGGGCCCTGGCCGTCCTCATGCTCAGCGGGGTCAGCGACTACCTCGACGGGAAGCTCGCCCGGAAGTGGAATCAGATCAGCAGCCTCGGGCGGCTGTTGGATCCCGCCGCGGACCGCTTGTACATCCTGTCCACGCTGTTCGGTCTGACGTGGCGCGAGATTCTGCCGTTGTGGCTCACCGCGGCCCTGGTTGCCCGTGAGCTGATGCTCCTGGTGATGGTCTGGATCCTGCGCCGTCACGGCTATCCGCCGCCGCAGGTCAACTTCCTCGGCAAGGCCGCGACCTTCAACCTGATGTACGCGTTCCCCTTGCTGTTGCTCAGTGACGGCACGGGTTGGTTGGCCTGGATGGGGTCAGTTTTCGGATGGGCGTTCGCCGGATGGGGTACAACCCTCTATTGGTGGGCAGGAATCCTTTACGTGGTTCAAGTCCGCCGGCTCGTGAAGGCGGACGCCGCGGCCGATTGAGCTCGCTCGGCGCGGGGCTGTCGCGCAGGAGTTGCGGAGTCACCGTCCGGGACGGGTGTGGTCGGCGAGAACGTCGTCTCTCAAGGAGGACTCTTCCGACATGAAGGCCGTCGTGATGGCCGGTGGCGAAGGTACGCGTCTTCGCCCCATGACCTCGAGTATGCCCAAGCCGCTCCTGCCCGTGGCCAATCGGCCGATCATGGAGCATGTGCTCAGGCTGCTCAAGCGGCACGGGCTCAGCGAGACCGTGGTCACCGTCCAGTTCCTGGCATCGCTCGTCAAGAACTACTTCGGTGACGGCGAAGAGCTCGGTATGGAGCTCACCTATGCCAACGAGGAGAAGCCACTCGGCACCGCCGGCAGCGTGAAGAACGCCGAGGAGGCCTTGAAGGACGACGCTTTCCTCGTCATTTCCGGCGACGCGCTCACCGACTTCGACCTCACCGACCTCATCAGATTCCACAAGGAGAAGGGCGCGCTCGTCACGGTGTGCCTGACCCGGGTGCCGAACCCGCTCGAATTCGGCATCACCATCGTGGATGAGGAAGGAAAGGTCGAACGGTTCCTGGAAAAGCCGACGTGGGGGCAGGTGTTCTCGGACACCGTAAACACCGGCATCTACGTCATGGAGCCCGAGGTCTTCGATTACGTGGACCCGGACGTGCCCGTGGACTGGTCCGGCGACGTCTTCCCGCAGCTGATGAAGGAAGGCCGGCCCATCTTCGGTTATGTGGCCGAGGGCTACTGGGAGGACGTGGGCACGCACGAGAGCTACGTGAAGGCGCAGGCCGATGTGCTCGAGGGCAAGGTCCAGGTCGATATGGACGGCTTCGAGATCTCGCCCGGGGTGTGGGTCGCCGAAGGGGCCGAGGTGAGCCCCGAGGCGGTGCTGCGCGGGCCGCTGTACATCGGGGACTACGCCAAGGTCGAGGCCGGCGTGGAAATCCGCGAGCACACGGTCATCGGGTCGAACGTCGTCGTCAAGAGCGGTGCCTTCCTGCACAAGGCCGTCGTGCACGACAACGTGTTCATCGGGCCCCACAGCAATCTGCGCGGCTGCGTCATCGGGAAGAACACCGACATCATGCGGGCCGCCCGGATCGAGGACGGGGCCGTCATCGGTGACGAGTGCCTGGTCGGTGAGGAATCGATCGTTCAGGGGAACGTGCGGGTCTACCCCTTCAAGACGATCGAGGCCGGCGCCTTCGTCAACACGTCGGTGATCTGGGAGTCCCGCGGGCAGGCGCATCTGTTCGGCGCGCGGGGAGTCTCCGGGATCCTGAACGTGGAGATCACCCCCGAACTGGTGGTCCGGCTGGCCGGCGCGTACGCGACGACCCTGAAGAAGGGGGCGATCGTCACCACGGCCCGCGACCATTCCCGAGGCGCGCGTGCGCTCAAGCGGGCGGTGATCTCGGCGCTTCAGGCCAGTGCCATCGACGTACGGGACCTGGAGAACGTACCGCTGCCCGTCGCGCGGCAGCAGACGGCGCGGGGCAGCGCCGGCGGGATCATGCTGCGGACCTCGCCCGGGGTGCCGGACTCGGTGGACATCATGTTCCTGGACGAGCGCGGGGCGGACCTCTCGCAGGCGCAGCAGCGCAAACTCGACCGGGTGTACGCGCGCCAGGAGTACCGGAGGGCGTTCCCGGGCGAGATCGGCGACCTGCAGTTCCCGTCGAGCGTGTTCGACTCTTATACGGGATCGCTGCTCAGGCGGGTGGACACCACCGGGATCGCCGATTCGGGGCTCAAGGTGGTCGTGGACGCCTCGAACGGCAGCGCGGGGCTCGTTCTGCCGAGCTTGCTGGGCCGGCTCGGGGTGGACGCGCTGACGATCAATCCCGGGCTCGACGAGTCCCGGCCGACGGAGACGGCGGAGTCCCGGCGGGCCGGGCTGGTGCGGCTCGGGGAGATGGTGGCCTCGGCGCGGGCGGCCTTCGGGGTGCGCTTCGACCCGGTGGGGGAGCGGATCTCCCTGGTGGACGAGCGCGGGCGGATCATCGAGGACGACCGGGCGCTGCTGGTGCTGCTCGATCTGGTCGCCGCCGAGAAGCGCAGCGGCAAGGTGGCGCTGCCGGTGACCACGACCCGCATCGCCGAGCAGGTGGCCGCGTACCACGGCACCCAGGTGGAGTGGACGACCACCTCGCCCGACGACCTGACCCGGGTCGGCCGCGCGGAGAACACCATCTTCGGCGGCGACGGCAGGGGCGGTTTCATCGTCCCGGAGTTCAGCAGTGTCTTCGACGGGTCGGCGGCCTTCGTCCAGCTGATCGGGCTGGTGGCGCGGACGCAGCTCACGCTGAGCCAGATCGACGCGCGGATTCCGCGCGCGCACGTGCTCAAGCGGGACGTGCCGACTCCGTGGGCCGTGAAGGGGCTCGTCATGCGGCGGGTCGTCGAGGCGGCCGGTGAGCGGCAGGTGGACACCACCGACGGCGTGCGGGTGGTCGAGGCCGACGGGCGGTGGGCGCTGGTCCTGCCGGACCCGGCGGAGGCGGTGACGCACCTGTGGGCCGAGGGTCCCGACACGGCGTCCGCGCAGGCGCTGCTCGACGAGTGGGCGGCCGTGGTGGACGGCGCCGGGCACTGAGCTCCGTATGCTCCGATGACGATGCTCCGATGACGGGTGTCCGGTGTGAACGGGGCGGGAATGTGCCGCTCCGTCCCACCGGACGCCCGCATTCGGTGTGTACGGCGCCGACATGCGACGATGTGCGGCATGTCGCAGCCGCCCAACGATCGGAGTCCGGCCACCGCACCGCCCGCGCGCCCGGACGCTTCCATGTCGCTGCTGACGCACGTGATGGACCACAGTCTCGACGAGGGCTACGCGGAAGCGTCGGCCCGGCGTGAGGCGGAGGGTACGGCCGGACTGCCGCGCACCCTGAAGGCCAAGCTGGCGCTCGCCGCCGGGCTCGTGCTCGCGGCGATGGTCGTCACGCTGGGCGCCGTCGAGGCGCGAGTATCGGCGCCTGTGCTGGCCAAGGAGCGTCAGGAGCTGATCGACCGCGTACAGCGCGCCGATGATCACGCGGATGGTGTGGAGCGGGACATCGAGCGGTTGCGCGGTGATGTCGCGGACCGCCAGCGCGAGGCGCTCAAGCAGCACGGCGGGGGCCAGGGGCAGCTCCTGGCGCTGCTGTCCGGTGCCGCGGAAGTGCGCGGGCCCGGCGTCAAGCTGGTCGTGGACGACGCCAAGGGCTCCTCGTCGAACGGCGGTGGCGGACCGCGGGAGAGCGCGGGGTTCTCGGACACCGGCCGGGTGCGCGACCGGGACATGCAGCGGATCGTCAACGGGCTGTGGCAGTCCGGGGCGGAGGCGGTCTCGATCAACGGGCAGCGGCTGACGGCGCTGTCGGCGATCAGAGCGGCGGGTGACGCGATACTGGTCGACAACAAGCCGCTGGTGCCGCCGTACGAGGTCTTGGCCATCGGGGACAAGAAACGGCTCGGCACGAGGTTCCAGGACTCCGCGGACGGCCAGTACCTGCACGTGCTGCAGGAGAGCTACGGGATCCGCTACAACCTGTCCGCCGAGGACGAGGTGCGGCTGCCGGCCGCGTCGAGCCTGACCGTACGTACAGCTACAGCTACAGCGGAAGAGCCGAAGAAGGGTGCATCGTGATCGCGGTACTGGGCCTGTTGGCCGGAGTGGTGGCCGGGCTTCTGGTCCGGCCCGAAGTGCCGACCCTGGTGGTGCCTTATCTGCCGATCGCCGTGGTGGCGGCGCTGGACGCGGTGTTCGGCGGTCTGCGCGCGATGCTGGACGGCATCTTCGTGGACAAGGTCTTCGTGGTGTCGTTCCTGTCGAACGTGGTCGTGGCCGCGCTGATCGTCTTCCTCGGTGACCAGCTGGGCGTCGGCTCGCAGCTGTCCACGGGCGTGGTCGTGGTTCTGGGCATCCGCATCTTCTCCAACGCCGCGGCCATCCGCAGGCATGTCTTCCGGGCGTGAGGCCGATGAGTACGAACGACACCCCGTCCGAGGAACCGAACGTTCCGGAGCAGCCTCTTAAAGAGGGGCCGGAGGAGCGGGCCGCGGAGCCGGAGCAGACGGGCCGGCAGCGGCTGGCGGCCGGTCTGTGGCCGCCGCGGGTGAGCCGGGCCCAACTGATCGTCGCCGTACTGCTGTTCGTCCTCGGTCTGGGTCTGGCGATCCAGGTGCGGTCGTACAGCGACTCCAGCGCGCTGCGCGGGGCCCGCCAGGAGGACCTGGTCCGGATCCTCGACGAGCTCGACGGTCGGACCAAGCGCCTGGAGGACGAGAAGCAGATGCTGGAGGACCAGCGCAGGGAGCTGGAGAGCAGCTCCAACCAGGCCGAGGAGGCGCGGCGGCAGACCGTGGAGAAGGAGCGCCAACTGGGGATTCTGGCCGGTACGGTGGCAGCCCAGGGACCGGGGATCACCTTGAAGATCACCGATCCCAAGGGTCAGGTGCGCTCCGATCAGCTGCTGGACACGCTCCAGGAGCTGAGGGCGGCCGGGGCGGAGGCGATCCAGATCAATGGCGTCCGTGTCGTGGCGGGCTCGTACTTCTCGGACGAGGGCGGAGGGATCGGGATCGACGGTCAGAAGATCTCACAACCCTACGAATTCAGGGTGATCGGGAAACCGCAGGATCTGGAGCCGGCGCTCAACATCCCCGGCGGTGTCGTCCAGACGCTGGAGAAGGAGCAGGCGGGCGTCGCCGTCACACGGTCGGCGAAGATCGTTGTGGATGCCTTGCGGGCTGCGAAGCAGCCTGACTACGCTCGGTCGTCATCGCCGTGAGGCGGGACGGAAGGTGGAGCTCACGCGGGCCGAGGCCTGCGGGGGGTCGGCGCACAGAAGTCGCGGTGCGTGGTGGAAACTGTCTGGTGGTTACGGACGTTGTGAGAATGTCCGGGTCGGCAGGTGTGTGCATTCGGAGTTCGTCCTGCCCCACGGGCGGGTCTATTTCGGTCAAGGGGAATCGCCCGTGAAGTTGTTTGAGAAGTTGTTCGGCAAGAAGAACCGCGAGGAAAGCGGTGCGTCCAGGCACCGCGCGGGGCACGGAGAGGTGGAAGGGCAGGGCGACCGGCCGCTCTTCCGGGACGAGGTCGCCGGCGCGGGTGATATTTCGGGCGCGCAGGGCGCGTCGGCTGTTGACCCTGCCGGTACCGGACGCATAGGTTTCGGAGAACCATCAACCTCAAGTTCGGGTGGAGGGTTTGCCTCCGACCCGTATGCCACCAATGCCTCCGCGGGGCAGCCGCGGCGCGAGGAGCCGTCCATGTCGGCCGAGCAGATCTGTAGCAGGTGTGGCCACCGCAGCGATGCGGCCAGCCGGTTCTGCTCCAACTGCGGGGCGCCGCTGCGGGCGGGTCTGACGCCGGAGCGTGCCTCGGAGACCACGTCCACCATCTCGATCTCGGGCCTTGAGGCCTACGAGGCCGAGGTGTCGGGACAACAGCACGGTTCGTCCTCGCTGTCCCCCGAGGCCCAGGCCGCGGTGGAGGCGCTGCCCCCGGGTTCCGCCCTGCTCATCGTGCGGCGCGGCCCCAACTCCGGCAGCCGCTTCCTGCTGGACGGCGAGCTGACCACGGCGGGCCGGCACCCGCAGAGCGACATCTTCCTGGACGACGTCACGGTCTCCCGGCGGCATGTCGAGTTCCGCAGGAGCCAGGACGGTGGCTTCACCGTCTCCGACGTGGGCAGCCTCAACGGCACCTACGTGAACCGTGAGCCGATCGACTCGGTCGCCCTGCACAACGGGGACGAAGTGCAGATCGGCAAGTACCGGCTGGTCTTCTACGCGAGCCTGCGGGGCATCTGACTCCCCCAGACTCCGTCCGGGGGACCCTCACCCCCGGACCATGTCCGGGGGGTACCTCAGGGAAGGTCCCATGCTGCGTACCCCGACCGGCGGTGCCCGCAAGAACGGCACCGCCGGCCCTGCCGGGCGGCTGGTGAGCATCGGCACGGTGCTGACCATGCTGCGCGACGAGTTCCCCGAAGTCACGATCTCGAAGATTCGTTTCCTGGAGGCGGAGGGGCTCGTCGAGCCCAGGCGCACACCTTCCGGATATCGCAAGTTCAGCACGGAGGACGTGGAGCGGCTGGCCCGCATCCTGCGTCTGCAGCGCGACCACTACCTGCCGCTGAAGGTCATCCGCGAGCAGCTCGACGCGCTCGCCCGGGGTGAGCAGGTGCGGATCCCCGCGCCCACCGCGCACGGGGACTCCGTGGACCCCAACAGCCCGTCGGCCGTGTACGGGGAGGTGGGCCGGGAGCGGGCCACCGCGGCCCGGGTGGGGCGTGCGGAGCTGCTCGCCGCCGCGGAGGTGGACGAGGTCCAGCTGATCGAATGGGAGTCCTACGGCCTGCTCGCCGAGGCTCCCGGCGGCGGATTCGACGCCGAGGCGGTCACCGTGGCCCGGCTGGTCGCCGATCTCGGCCGATTCGGGCTGGAGCCCCGGCATCTGCGGGCGATGAAGGCTGCCGCGGACCGGGAGGCGGGCCTGGTGGAGCAGGTCGTGGCACCGTTGCGCCGGCACCGCAACCCGCAGACCAGGGCGCATGCCGAGGCCACTTTGAAAGAGCTCGCGGGGCTGTCCGTAAGGCTGCATGAGGCCTTGGTACAGACGGCTCTCGGGGTCCGGCTGAACTGATCTCGGGGATGCCCGAGGGGCCCCGACTACCCAAACCTGCCGGGCAGGTCCTAGGGTTGCTGTGTGAACGAGCTCGACGTTGTGGGTGTCCGGGTGGAAATGCCCTCCAACCAACCGATCGTGCTCCTGCGTGAAGTGGGAGGCGACCGGTACCTCCCCATCTGGATCGGACCTGGGGAGGCGACCGCCATTGCCTTCGCGCAGCAGGGCATGGCCCCTGCCCGACCGCTGACGCACGACCTGTTCAAGGACGTGCTGGAGGCGATCGGCGAGGAGCTCACCGAGGTCCGCATCACGGATCTGCGGGAGGGTGTCTTCTACGCGGAGCTGGTCTTCGCCAGCGGGGTCGAGGTGAGCGCGCGGCCTTCCGACGCCATAGCGCTGGCCCTGCGCACGGGGACGCCGATCTACGGCAGTGACGGCGTGCTGGACGACGCCGGAATCGCCATTCCGGACGAGCAGGAGGACGAGGTGGAGAAGTTCCGCGAGTTCCTCGACCAGATCTCGCCCGAGGACTTCGGCTCCGGGCCGCAGTGACACGTCGGAGTAAGCGGACCGCGCCGTCCTCCGGGGATTGTCAGCCCATTCGAGTAGCCTTTCCCCGATAAGGGGCACGGGAAACCACTCTCAGGGTGATTATCACTCGGCGTGCCGAGTGTGGCGATCGTTGACGCACCCCTGGTGACTGCCTACCTTCAAGGTGGCAGGTCAAGGACGGAGGGTCGGCGTGAGGATCACGGGCGACGGTACGACCGGGGGCATCCCCGTACGGAGTGAGGGTGGACCGTACCCGCTGCACGGCGGGGCGGCGGGCTCCGCGCGCCGTCAGCCGGAGTCGACGCCGGTCGCTCCGGTGAGTGGCGAACCGGAACCCGGGCAGGTCGGCTACCGGGGACCGACGGCGTGCGCCGCGGCCGGCATCACGTACCGGCAGCTCGACTACTGGGCGCGGACCGGGCTGGTGGAGCCGAGCGTCCGCCCGGCGTACGGCTCGGGCACGCAGCGCCTGTACAGCTTCCGGGACGTCGTCGTCCTGAAGATCGTCAAGCGCTTCCTGGACACCGGGGTGGCGCTGCAGAACATCCGCACCGCCGTGCAGCACCTGCACGACCGCGGGTTCGCCGACCTTGAGCGCATGACGCTGATGAGCGACGGCGCCACGGTGTACGAGTGCACTTCTCCCGACCAGGTGGTCAGCCTGCTCCAGGGTGGTCAGGGCATCTTCGGGATCGCCGTCGGCGTGGTCTGGCGCGACGTGGAGAAGGCGCTCTCGCAGCTCCACGGAGAGCGCGTCGACACCGGGGAGACGGTGGTCGGGCACAATCCGACCGACGAGCTGGCGGCGCGCCGGAACCGGGCGGTCTAGGCCGTGTTTCAGTAGCGGTTCGGCCGGGTGGTCGCCGTGCTGCTTCCGCCGTTGTCAGTGGCGTAGGGCAGCATCGATGGCGTGAGAGCCGCGCCGACCATCCTGCATCTGGACATGGACGCCTTCTACGCCTCGGTGGAGCAGGCGTCGAAGCCGAGCCTGCGCGGCAAGCCCGTGATCGTCGGCGGGCTCGGGCCGCGCGGGGTCGTCGCCACCGCCTCGTACGAGGCCAGGCGGTTCGGGGTGCATTCGGCGATGCCCATGGCCCAGGCCAGGCGGCTGTGCCCGAACGGTGCCTGTCTGATCCCCCGTTTCACCCTGTACCGGTCGGTGAGCGAGGTGGTCATGGGGCTGCTGCGGAAGCTGTCACCGCTGGTGGAGCCGCTGAGCCTGGACGAGGCCTTCGTGGACCTGGAGGCGGGCGGCACCGCCTTCGACGCGGCGACCGCCCGGGAGACGGGAGAGCGGCTGCGGGCCGACATCCTGGCCGCGACCGGGCTCAGCGGGTCGGTGGGTCTGGCCGGGTCGAAGATGCTGGCCAAGGTGGCCTCCGAGGAGGCCAAGCCGGACGGGCTGCTGCTGATCGAGCCGGGAACCGAGCGGGAGCTGCTCGCGCCGATGTCGGTACGGACCCTGCCGGGGGTGGGGCCGGCCACCGGGGAGCACCTGCGGCGGGCCGGGATCACCACGGTGGGGGCGCTGGCCGAGGCCGGGGAGGACGAGCTGGTCCGGATGCTCGGGCGTTCGCACGGGGTCGCGCTGTACCGGATGGCGCTGGGGCTGGACGACCGGCCCGTGGTCGCCGAGCGGGACGCGAAATCGGTGTCGGTGGAGGACACCTTCGACGTGGACCTGCACGACCGGGTACGGATCCGGTACGAGGTGCGGAGGCTCGCGGACCGGTGTGTGGGGCGGCTGCGGGAGTCCGGGTACTCGGGGCGCACGATCGTGCTCAAGGTGCGGCGGTACGACTTCTCGACGCTGACCCGGTCCGAGACGCTCCGGGGGCCGACCGACGACGCGGCGGTGGTCCGGGAGGCGGCGGCGCGGCTGTTGGAGGGGGTGGACACGACGGGCGGCGTGCGGCTGCTGGGGGTGGGGGTGTCGGGGCTGGCGGATTACACGCAGGAGGACCTCTTCGCCCAGGCCGAGGCGCTGGCCGCTGATGTGGACGGGGAGAGCGGGATGGCGGGCGCCGGCCGGGCGGCGGAGCCGGGCAAGGCCGCCGCCGTTGACGCTGGCGCTGGCCCGATGGGTGGCGCGGCCGACGGGGCCCACGCGGCCGGCGCGGCTGACCGTGAGAGCTGGGCCGGCGCGGCCGAGGGGGCCAGCAGGGCTGGAGGGGTGAGCGGGGGCGACCGAGAGGGCAGGGCCGACGCGGCCGAGGGGGCCAGCGGGGCGAGCGGGGCTGGAGGGGCGAGCGGGGCCGACCGCGGGAGCAGGCCCGACGGGGCCGAGGAGACCAGCGGGGCCGGAGGGGTGAGCGGGGGCGACCGCGAGGGCAGGGCTGGCGGGGCCGAGGGGGCGAGCGGGGTTGGAGGGGTGAGCGGGGGCGACCGCGGGAGCAGGGCTGGCGGGGCCGAGGGGGCTGGAGGGGGAGTCGGGGTTTCGGAGGGTGGGGGGCCGGGCGGGGGTGTTCCTGAGCGGCGGTGGGCGCCCGGGAGTGACGTACGGCACGCGGTGTACGGGCCCGGGTGGGTGCAGGGCAGCGGGGTCGGGCGGGTGACCGTCCGGTTCGAGCGGCCCGGTTCGGAGCCGGGCCGGGTGCGTACCTTCCGGGTGGACGATCCGGAGTTGGAGCCTTCCGATCCGTTGCCTCTGGTGGGGGCTGGATGAGTGAGTCCCAAGTGGCGCCGTCCGCCCGCCAGAGCGGGCGGGGACGTCAGGTGCGCGCGGCCGAGGCGGAGGTGGGGGGTCCCCCGCCGAAGGCAGGGGGAGGCCGATGCGGTGGGACACCTCCCAGAGGTGGGGGCGGGGGTCAGGGCTCGTCGCCTGCGATGTGGCCGAAGTCCGGCGGGGGGAGGTGGAAGTCGCTCGGGAGGGCCACGTCCAGGCCGTAGTGGTGGTACAGCTGCAGCTCCTGCTCGGGGGAGAGGTGGCGGCCGACGCCGAAATCGGGGGCGTCCTTGATGAGGGAACGTTCGAAGGGCACCCTCAGGGTGTCTCCGACCACCTCGCTCGGCTCCAGCGGCACGAACGCGTCCCGGCTGAACAGGCCCGTCCGGACGGCGGCCCACTCGGGGACGCCCGTGGCATCGTCGAGGTAGACCTCGTCGACCGTGCCGATCTTGGTGCCATTGCGGTCGAACGCCTTGCGGCCGATCAGGCTGCGCGGATCGATGTCGGTCTGCACGGTCCCGTCCCTCCTTCTGGTCGCAACTCCTCCGTACCGACTACAAAAGTGCATATCGGGAAAGGGGGCCACTCGAGGGAGGTCCCAGATCCTCGCTGGTAGGCTGGGTGACGGCTGTCGACCCTGTGCGGGAGAGTCCTCCGAGTGAGTACGACGGAGGCGCCGAAGGAGCAAATCCTCCCCGGAATCTCTCAGGCATACGTACCGCACGGACGAGGCCACTCTGGAAAGCAGGGGCGGGTACCGGGCGCAGTGCCGGTACCGCTCCTCACCGACGGTGAAAGTCGGGCCGCGTGGGCGATGCCCATGGGGACCGGTGAAGCTCTCAGGTGCAGATGACAGAGGGGGAGGCCGTCCGGGTGCCCGCGCCGTGGTGCCCCTCGCAGGTCGTACGACCAGGAGGCCTCCGTACATGACCGCCAACCGCATTCCGCTCTCTCAGCTGGAGCGAGGCATCCCCTTTGAGCAGCGCCACATCGGCCCGGATGCCGAGGCGCAGGCGAAGATGCTCGCCCAGGTGGGCTACGGCTCCCTGGACGAGCTGACCGCCGCCGCGGTACCGGATGTGATCAAGACCGCCGAAGCGCTGAACCTGCCCGAGGCGCGGACCGAGGCCGAGGTGCTGGCCGAGCTGCGCCGGCTCGCGGACCGCAACCAGGTGCTGTCCTCGATGATCGGCCTGGGCTACTACGGCACGTTCACGCCGCCGGTGATCCTGCGCAACGTCATGGAGAACCCGGCCTGGTACACGGCGTACACGCCGTACCAGCCCGAGATCTCGCAGGGCCGCCTCGAAGCGCTGCTGAACTTCCAGACCGTCGTCGCCGACCTGACCGGTCTGCCGACCTCCGGTGCCTCGCTGCTCGACGAGGGCACCGCCGCGGCCGAGGCCATGACGCTGGCCCGCCGCGTGGGCAAGGCCAAGGGCAACGTCTTCCTCGTCGACGCCGACGCGCTGCCGCAGACCATCGCCGTGATCGAGACCCGCGCCGAGCCGATCGGCATCGAGATCGTCGTCGCCGACCTGTCCGACGGCATCCCCGCCGAGATCGCCGAGCGCGGCATCTACGGCGTGCTGCTCCAGTACCCGGGCGCCTCCGGCGCCGTACGGGAGATCAAGCCGGTCATCGACCAGGCGCACGAGCTCGGCGCGATCGTCGCGGTCTCCGCCGACCTGCTCGCCCTGACCCTGCTGACCTCCCCGGGCGCAATGGGCGCGGACATCGCCGTCGGCACCACCCAGCGCTTCGGCGTCCCGATGGGCTTCGGCGGTCCGCACGCCGGTTACATGGCCGTCCAGGACAAGCACGCCCGCTCGCTGCCCGGCCGCATCGTGGGCGTGTCCGTGGACGCGGACGGCAACAAGGCGTACCGCCTGGCGCTGCAGACCCGCGAGCAGCACATCCGCCGCGAGAAGGCCACCAGCAACATCTGTACCGCGCAGGTGCTGCTCGCCGTCATGGCCGGCATGTACGCCGTCTACCACGGCCCGGACGGCCTGCGCACGATCGCCCGCCGTACCCACCGCTACGCGGCGCTGCTCGCCGCCGGTCTGACGGCCGGCGGGGTCGAGATCGTGCACGGCTCGTACTTCGACACGATCACCGCCCGGGTTCCGGGCCGTGCCGCCGAGGTCGTCGCCGCCGCGCGCGAGGGCGGGGTCAACCTGTACCAGGTGGACGCCGACCTGGTCTCCGTCGCCTGTGACGAGACCACCCTGCGCGCCGACATCGAGGCTGTCTGGGCGGCCTTCGGCGTCAACGGCTCCGCCGCGGACATCGAGGCGCTCGACGAGACCACCGCCGAGGCGCTGCCCGAGGACCTGCTGCGCTCGGACGCGTACCTGACCCACCCGGTGTTCCACCAGCACCGCTCCGAGACCCAGATGCTGCGCTACCTGCGCAAGCTCGCGGACAAGGACTACGCGCTGGACCGCGGCATGATCCCGCTGGGCTCCTGCACCATGAAGCTCAACGCGACCACCGAGATGGAGCCGGTCACCTGGCCCGAGTTCGGCCAGCTGCACCCGTTCGCGCCGGTCGAGCAGGCCGAGGGCTACCTCACGCTCATCAACGAGCTGGAGGAACGTCTCTCCGAGGTCACCGGATACGACAAGGTCTCCATCCAGCCGAACGCCGGTTCCCAGGGTGAGCTCGCCGGTCTGCTGGCCGTCCGCGCCTACCACCGGGCCAACGGAGACGAGCAGCGCACCATCTGCCTCATCCCGTCCTCCGCGCACGGCACCAACGCCGCCAGCGCCGTGATGGCCGGCATGAAGGTCGTCGTCGTCAAGACCGCCGACGACGGCGAGGTGGACGCCGACGACCTGCGCGCCAAGATCGAGCAGTACCGCGACGAGCTCGCCGTGCTGATGATCACGTACCCCTCGACCCACGGTGTGTTCGAGGAGCACGTCGCCGACATCTGCGCCCAGGTGCACGAGGTCGGCGGCCAGGTCTACGTGGACGGCGCCAACCTCAACGCCCTGGTGGGCCTGGCCAAGCCGGGTCACTTCGGCGGCGACGTCTCGCACCTGAACCTGCACAAGACCTTCTGCATCCCGCACGGCGGCGGCGGTCCGGGCGTCGGCCCGGTCGGTGTCCGGGCGCACCTGGCCCCGTACCTGCCGAACCACCCGCTGCAGCCGGCCGCCGGCCCGGAGACGGGCGTCGGCCCGATCTCGGCGGCGCCGTGGGGCTCGGCCGGCATCCTGCCGATCTCCTGGTCGTACGTGCGCCTCATGGGCGGCGAGGGCCTCAAGCGCGCCACGCAGGTGGCGGTGCTCGGCGCCAACTACATCGCCAAGCGCCTGGAGCCGCACTACCCGGTGCTGTACACCGGCCCGGGCAACCTGGTCGCGCACGAGTGCATCATCGACCTGCGCCCGCTGTCGAAGGCGACGGGTGTGAGCGTGGACGACATCGCCAAGCGTCTGATCGACTACGGCTTCCACGCGCCGACCATGTCCTTCCCGGTCTCCGGCACGCTGATGATCGAGCCGACGGAGTCCGAGGACCTCGGCGAGATCGACCGGTTCTGCGACGCGATGATCGCCATTCGCGGCGAGATCGAGCGGGTCGTGGGCGGCGAGTGGCCGGCGGACGACAACCCGCTGGCGAACGCCCCGCACACGGCGGCCGCGCTGGGCGGCGAGTGGAACCACCCGTACAGCCGTGACGAGGCCGTCTTCCCGGGTGGTGTGACGGCCGCGGAGAAGTACTGGCCGCCGGTGCGCCGGATCGACGGCGCCTTCGGTGACCGGAACCTGGTCTGCTCCTGCCCGCCGCTGGACGAGTACGACAACTGAGTCACCGGTCCGCCGCGTGACTGAGTTGTCGTACTGAGGTACGACGAAGGTACGACGAAGGTACGACGAAAGGGCCGGTCCGGGAGCATGTGCTCCCGGGCCGGCCCCTTCGTGTTCGTTCAACACGGCGTGCTGTCGTCGGCTAGGCGGCCTGCGCCGCCGCGAGCGGCCGGTGTGGTGCGATGATCTGGCCGTCCGGCAGCAGCTCACCGGTGTCCTCGAAGAGCAGGACGCCGTTGCACAGCAGACTCCAGCCCTGTTCGGGGTGATTGGCCACGGGCTGCGCGGCCTCCCGGTCGGCGGAGTCTGCTGACGGGCACGCTGGCTGGTGCTGGCACATGGATGCGTTCTTTCGCTGCGGTGTGGTCTGTGTGCTGCGGCTCGAAGCCTTGTTCATGGCCGCCCCCCGTATCACTTCACTGATGTGGTGTGGTCAGGGTCCCAGTGTTGCCCTACGGACTTCCGTCCGCAGGGATTTCCCGGTAGCTGTCCTCATACAGTGATGACGCATCACTCCTGCGGGCGGTTCAGGTCAACTCCCCTGTCATTTCGGGTGGTTAGGTGGTGGCCCGAGTGGGCTAGGCCGAATGGGCCGTTCGGTTCAGTACGGCTCAAAGGAGTGGTCAGGCGGCCGGGGCGGCCAGTGACGGCGGCGCCGGAGGGGTGAGCCGGTGGGTCAGCACCGGCAGGAGTTCGGACACCGGGTGCGGTCGGTAGGCGGCGATGCCGGGCGGGGCCGGGGCCAGCGGAACGAGCAGATCCGCGGCGGCGGGCAGGCCGGCGGAGGGGTCGGCCCCCACCGCGCCGTGCAGCCACAGGGTCAGCATGTAGAGCTCCGGTACGGACAGCAGTCTCGGCTGGTAGTCCTTGCCGAGCGATTCTGCCTGACGCAGCGCGCGTTCCGTCGCGGCGACGTAGGGTCCCTCGAAGAAGTGGGAGAAGGTCCAGCCGTCCGGAGTCAGCCGGGTGTCGGCGGCGGCGATGAAACGGTCGCCGCTGCGGATCAGGAACCGCCAGCCGGTGAGCCGGGTGCGGGGCGGCCGGCCGCCGGCGGCCAGGTGGGAGGCGTGCAGCCGGTCGAGGACGTGCACCGGAAGCGGGAGTTCGGCGGTCAGGGGCCCCTGGAGTGCGCGCAGGGCCGGGGTGTGCGCCTCGTGGACGGCTGCGGGGGAACCGAGTGCCGCGAGGACGCTGCGCAGGGCGGGCGCGGGAGCCGGAGGGACGTGCAGCGGCATGGTGGGTCGCCTCTCACTTGGGAGACCGGTGGTACGGGGGAATGTACGGACGGCGCTGTCGCATTCTGGGGTCAGAGGGGGGCTGAGGGGCAATGGCCGCGCGCCAACTCTCTGCCTCGTTTGCGGAGTTTATACGACATGTGTTCACACAGTGTTTCGGCTAGCCGTCCCGCCTATTGCCGACAAGACGCTTACCGGTCCCGCTGTCATGGCTTTCATGCCGGTTGCGCGCAAACAGCCCGCGCTGACCTCGGAGGTTACCGGACAGGGGCTCGGCTGGAAAGCGCCGGTTATCCGGAATCGGCAATGTCGACGCGGAATGTGCACGGGGAGAGTTGCCGGGTGAATGTGCCGAAGCGCCCGTCGGCCAAACCGGCGCGCGCTCCCCGCCATGCACGCCCCCTCGGAGTTATCGATCACGGCGCCGGGGCATCATCGACCGTAACGCGCACCTGGGTGCCCATGGCCAGGGCCAGTCGAGGAGGGACGCTTCGATGGGGGAGAAGATCGTGGCAGGCGGATTCGACCTGTCCGATCGGCAGCGGTATCGGAGGAAGCTTCACGAGTGCCTTGAGGGACTGGAGCGGCTTCTGGCGGAGAAGAGGTTCGATCGCCCGAAGAACATGATGGGGCTGGAGATCGAGTTGAATCTCGCGGGTGCCGACGGGTTGCCGCGCATGGTGAATGCCCAGGTTCTGGAGCGGATTGCGAGCCCTGATTTCCAGACTGAACTCGGAATGTTCAACCTGGAGGTAAACGTCCTTCCGCACCGGCTCGGCGGCCGGGTATTCGACCAGCTCGCCGAGGAGCTGAGCGCGGGTTTGGCATATGCCCATCGACAGGCTTCGGAGATCGACGCCGGCGTGGTGATGATCGGAATTCTGCCGACGATCTCGCGCGCCGACCTCGTCACCGCCAACCTCTCGGCGGTGGACCGCTACTCGCTGCTGAACGAGCAGATCCTGACGATGCGGGGGGAGGACTTCACCCTCGACATCGACGGCGTCGAGCGGCTCACGTGGAGCACCGGGTCGATCGTGCCGGAGGCCGCCTGCACCTCCGTACAGCTGCATCTGCAGGTGACCCCGGCGCGGTTCTCGGACGTGTGGAACGCGGCGCAGGCCGTGACCGCCGTACAGATAGCCGTCGGGGCCAACTCGCCGTTCCTGTTCGGGCGCGAGCTGTGGCGGGAGTCGAGGCCGCCGCTGTTCACGCAGGCCACCGACACCCGGCCGCCCGAACTCCAGGCGCAGGGGGTGCGGCCGCGGACCTGGTTCGGGGAGCGCTGGGTGGAATCGGCGTACGAGCTCTTCGCGGAGAACGTCCGCTACTACCCGGCCCTGCTGCCCATTTGCGACGAGGAGGAGCCGCTGCGGGTGCTCGCCGAGGGCGGGGTGCCGGGCCTACAGGAGCTGACGCTGCACAACGGCACGATCTACCGGTGGAACCGGCCCGTATACGGAGTCGCCGACGGGGTCCCGCATCTGCGGGTGGAGAACCGGGTCCTGCCAGCCGGGCCCACCGTGGCCGACGTGGTGGCCAACGCCGCCTTCTACTACGGGCTGGTACGGACCCTCGCCGACGAGCAGCGCCCGGTGTGGAACCGGCTGCCGTTCGCCGAGGCGGAGGCCAACTTCGACGCGGCCTGCCGGTACGGGATCGACGCGCGGCTGCGCTGGCCGCGCCGCAGCCGGGGCGGTGGCGGGGGGCTGGCGAGCGTGCCCGCGGTACGGCTCGTCCTGGACGAGCTGCTGCCGATGGCGGCGGCCGGCCTGGACGCGTGGGGCATCGAGCCCGCCGACCGGGACCACTACCTCGGCATCATCGAGGAGCGGTGCCGGCGCCGGGTGAACGGGTCGACCTGGCAGGTGGACACCTACCACCGGGCGCTGGCCGCCGGGCTGGAGCGGGACGCGGCGCTCGCCGCGACGACCAGGCGGTACAGCGAGCTGATGCACAAGGGCGACCCCGTGCACACCTGGCCCGTCGGCCTCGCGGAGGATGAGGTGAGCGCCTCGGTGCCGATCGGGCGCTGAGCCTGAGCCTGAGCCTGAGCCTGGTCCGTACGGTCCGTACGGTCCGTCCGGTGATTCCGCCGCGGTGATCCCTCCGGCCCGCCGAAGAGGCAGTATGGGGTGGTCGCGAACGCGATGACGCGGCGGGATCAGGACGGGAGTCGGGTGTGCGGACGGAGTCGGAGCCGGTGCTCAAGGAGCTGCGCGGGATCGACCGCGGGATCCTGCGGACCGAGACGCTGCTCGTGCTGGCGCTGTCGCTGGGCGCGAGCGGGTTCTCGGCGCTGATCAGCTTCATCGGCTCGCTCACCAAGCCGGGCGGCCTCAAGGACCAGGCCGCCACGCTCAACGGCTCGTACGCCCCCGGCCGGCCCTGGCTGGACCTGGCCTGGCAGCTGTTCGGCATCGCGACCGCCCTGGTGCCGGTCCTGCTGGTCGCCCATCTGCTGACCCGGGAGGGCGCTCCGGGGCTGCGGGTGCTGGGCTTCGACCGGAGCCGGCCGTTGTGGGACCTGGGCCGGGGCGCGCTGGTCGCCGCCGGGATCGGGAGCGCGGGTCTGGCCTTCTACCTGGCGGCCCGGGCCACCGGCTTCAATCTGACGGTGGTGCCGGAGGCGCTGCCGGACGTGTGGTGGAAGTTTCCGGTGCTGCTCCTCTCCGCGGTACAGAACTCCGTGGTGGAGGAGGTCATCGTGCTGGCCTATCTGCTGCGCCGGCTCGACCAGCTGGGCTGGTCGCCGATGGCCGCGCTGCTGGCCAGCTCCGTGCTGCGCGGTTCGTACCACCTCTACCAGGGCATCGGGGGCTTCATCGGCAATGTGGTGATGGGCGTGGTCTTCGTCCTCGCCTACCGCCGCTGGGGCCGGGTGGGGCCGCTGGTCGTCGCGCACGCCCTGCTCGACATCGTCGCCTTCGGCGGCTACGCCCTCCTGGCGGGCCGTGTGGGCTGGCTGCCGACTCCCTAGTCCCCTGTTCCAGGGAGTCGGCGGCGTCGCCGGATCAGGGGCGGGTGAGCAGTTCGCCGTCCAGAACGGTGACCGCGTGGCCGGTCAGGAGCGTGCGGTCGCCGCGGAGGCGGACGGTGACGAGGCCCTGGCGGGCCCCGCCCTGAAGGCCGACGAGTTCGGTACGGCCCAGCCGCGCGGCCCAGAAGGGGGCCAGGGCGGTGTGGGCACTGCCGGTGACGGGGTCCTCGTCGATGCCGACGGCCGGGAAGAAGCCGCGGGAGACGAAGTCGTAGCCCCGCGAGGGGTCCTCGGCGGGCGCTGTGACGATCACCCCGCGCCCGGTGTAGCCGCGCAGGGTGGCGAAGTCCGGGGTGAGCTCGCGTACCGTCCGCTCGTCCGCGAGCTCGACGACCAGGTCGCCGATGTGCGCGGACGTGTCGTGGACCGAGGCGATCTCGGCGCCGAGCGCGCGGCGGACCGCCGCGGGCGGCTCGACCGGCGTCAGTGAGGACGTCGGGAAGTCCAGGGTGAGCGCGCCGTCCTCGGCGGCCTCCGCCGTGAGGATTCCGCAGCGCGCCGTGAAGCGGATCAGCCCGGGCGCGTGACCGCTCGCCGCCGGACCGAGCTGATTCAGGCTGAGCTGATTCAGGACGTGCGCGGTGGCGAGGGTGGCGTGGCCGCACATGTCCACCTCGGCGGCCGGGGTGAACCAGCGCAGCGCCCAGTCCGCGGTCCCGCCCGGCGGCAGGGGGTGGGCGAAGGCCGTCTCGGAGAGGTTGACCTCGGCGGCGACCTGCTGGAGCCAGGCGTCCGGGGGGAACCCGCCGTCGAGGAGCAGGACTCCGGCGGGGTTTCCGGCGAACGGGCGGTCGGTGAAGGCGTCGACGATACGGAGGCGCATGGCTGCGACCGTAGGCCGCGTTCTTGATCGTAGACAAACGCCAATCGCGGGTGCCTGGCCTTATCGGTCACCCAGTTTCCGATATATCGTTGACCCATCGCGATCGATCAGCGATAGTTGAGACATCGGAACAGAACACACCGATATCGAGATCGACGACGACGAAATGACGAGAGGAGCGCGGCCATGCGTTCACGCGGACAGCACGGACACGACCACGGACATGAGCACGGACGGGGTCACGGCCACTGCGGACCGGACCGTCGGGAGGAGTTCAAGGGGCGGCGCGCCGCCTTCGGCCCGTTCGGACCGCCGTTCGGCGGCGGCCCCTTCGGAGGGCGCGGCGGACGCGGCGGACCGCGCGGCCGGGCCCGGCGCGGCGATGTGCGCGCCTCGATCCTGGCGCTGCTCACCGACCGGCCGATGCACGGCTACGAGATGATCCAGGAGATCGTTGAGCGCAGTGGCGGGGCCTGGAAGCCCAGCCCGGGCTCGGTGTACCCGACCCTGCAGCTGCTGGAGGACGAGGGGCTCATCACCAGCGAGAGCGAGGGCGGCAAGAAGCTGTTCACGCTCACGGACGCCGGCCGCGCCGAGGCGGAGGCGGGCTCCGCCGCGCCGTGGGACGAGGCGGGGCGCGGCTTCGACCGCGAGGCGATGAGCGAGATCCGGACGGCCGGCATCGGCCTGATGGAGGCCTTCGGCCAGGTCTGGAAGACCGGCTCGCCCGAGCAGCGGGACAAGGCCGTGGCGGTCATCAACGACGCCCGCAAGAAGCTCTACCTGATCCTGGCCGACGAGCACTGACCCGGCCGGTGGTTCGAGCGCGCGCCCCGCGAGGTTTCTCGCGGGGCGCGCTGTCGTCCGTACGGGTGGCTGAGCGGGCGGGGCCAGGGCCGGGCGGGCCCGGGTGAGGTCGGGCAGGGCCGGGTGAGGTCAGGCGACCAGGCCGGCCAGCTTGCGGAGCGACTCGTTCAGCGCTGCCGTGGCCGAGTCCTTGAGCTTGCCCGCCATCAGGGAGACGGCGGCTCCGGTGAACTCCCCGTCGATGCGGACCGTGGTGGCCTCGCCGTCCGGGACCAGGGTGTACCGGGTGAGGATGGCCACGCCCATCGGGCCCTTGCCCGTGATGGCGAAGACGCGCTCGTTCTCCAGCTCCGAGACGGTCCAGGCGACCTCGGCCGGGAAGCCCATCATCTTCATGTTCTCCTCGAAGGTGGCCCCGACCGCGAGGGTCTCGGGTCCGCCCTTGGGGAAGTTGGTGTGGGTCATGCTCCACTGGCCGTACGCCGCCCAGTCCGTCAGCTGGGCCCAGAGCTTCGCGGCGGGCGCCTCGATGCGTGATTCCGCGGTGACTTCGGCCATGCGACCACCCCTTCTCGTCGGGTACGTGCGGCGGAACGTAGCCCCGGCGCGCGGAACATTCAATACTGACGACCTGTCAGAAATCCCCCTGGCCGGTCACGGTGGTATCGAGTGCGTCTCAACAGGTGTCATGACCGTGACGGTGCTGACCGGCCCTGTCATGATGGCCCGATGCAAGCGTCAGGGAAGAACGCCGGCCTGGGCCTCGCCCTCGTCTCGGCGTGTGCGTTCGGTGGTTCGGGAGTCGCGGCGAAGCCGCTGATCGAGGCGGGCCTGGACCCGCTGCACATGGTCTGGCTCAGAGTGGCCGGGGCGGCTCTCGTGCTGTCCCCGCTGGCCTGGCGGCACCGGGATCTGGTGCGCCGCAAGCCGTTCCTGCTGGCCGGCTTCGGACTCGTCGCCGTCGCGGGTGTGCAGGCCTTCTACTTCGCCTCCCTGTCCCGCATCCCCGTCGGGGTGGCCCTGCTGCTGGAGTACCTGGGCCCGGCGCTGCTGCTCGGCTACATCCGGTTCGTACAGCGCAAGCCCGTCACGCGGGCGGCCGCGGCCGGGGCGGCGGTGGCCGTCGTGGGCCTGGCGTGCGTGGTCGAGATCTGGGCCGGGCTGAGCCTGGACCCGCTCGGGGTGCTGCTCGGCCTCGCCGCGGCCTGCTGCCAGGCGTTCTACTTCGTCTTCGCGGACCAGGGCACCGACGGGGACGACGTGCCCGACCCGCTCGGTGTGATCGCGTTCGGCATGATCGTCGGCGCGCTGGTGATGACGGCGATCGCCCGGCCGTGGCAGATCGACTGGCAGGTGCTGGGCGGGCGGGCCGCGATGGGCGACACGATGATGCCCGCGCTGGTGCTGCTGGGCTGGGTGGTGCTGATCGCGACCGTCTTCGCGTACCTGACCGGGGTGGTCTCGGTGCGCAAGCTCTCGCCGCAGGTGGCCGGTGTCGTGGCCTGCCTGGAGGCGGTCATCGCGACCGTGCTGGCGTGGGTACTGCTCGGCGAGCACCTCTCGACGCCGCAGATCGTGGGCGGCGCGCTGGTGCTGGGCGGGGCGTTCATCGCCCAGTCCTCCCGGCAGACCCCACCGACCCCGCCGACCCCGCCGGGAGCGGCGGACCCGGCGGCCGCGCCGGAGCGCGAGAAGGCGCGAGCCGCGTAGGGTGGCGATCATGCATTCGACCGTGCTTCCGCCTCCTGCCGCCTAGCGCGGGCGGCTGCCACTCGTAAGAGACCCGTGCCCGGGGAGTTCCCGGGCGGGTTCGTGCTGCTCGCGAAGCGATGACCTGCATCTTTCATCCTTCACGCATGCGCGGAGACACACGTGTCGAATCCTTCGCCCGCTTCTGGGCGCAGTCTGCTGTACCTCGTCATCGCCGGAGCCGCGTGGGGCACCGCCGGGGCGGCGGCTTCCCTGCTCTTCCTGGCCAGTGACCTCGGGCCGATCTCCCTCTCCTTCTGGCGCTGCGCCGGCGGGCTGGTGGTGCTGCTCGGGGTGCTCGCCGTACGCCGGCCGCGGGGGCCGAGGCGGCCGCGGCCGTCGGCGGCTTCGCTGATCGGGACGGGGCTGATGTTCACGCTGTTCCAGGCGGCGTACTTCGCCGCCGTACGGGAGACCGGCCTCGCGGTCGGAACCGTCGTGACCCTCGGCGCCGGGCCGGTGCTGATCGCGCTCGGGGCGCGGTACTGGATGGGCGAGCGGCTCGGCCGGGGCGGGATCGCCGCCGTCGTCGGCGCGCTCGCCGGGCTGGCCGTGCTGGTGCTGGGCAGCGGGGGCGGTGAGGTGCGGCCGCTGGGCGTCGGCTGGGCGCTGCTGTCGGCCGCCGGGTACGCGGGGATGACCCTGCGGGCCCGCCGGCTCGGGCGGCGCGGGGCGGGCGGGGACCCGCTGATCACCACCACCTGGTCGGTCGCGGTGGGCGCGGTGTGCCTGCTGCCGCTCGCGGCGGTGGAGGGGCTACTCCCGCACACCGCCGAACTCGGGCGGGTGCTCTGGCTGCTGGTCTACGTCGCCACCGTGCCGACGGCCCTGGCGTACGCGCTGTACTTCACGGGCGCCGCCGCGGTGCGGTCCGCGACCGTGTCCGTGATCATGCTGATCGAGCCGGTCAGCGCGGCGGTGATCGCCGTCCTGCTGCTGGGGGAGCGGCTGACCGGGGCCGTGGTGCTGGGCACCGTACTGCTGCTGACCTCGGTGGGCGCGCTGATCGCGGACGAGGCGCGGCGCCCCGTGGACGGGCCGCGGGCGCGGCCCGTCCGGGCGGCTCAGAGCGCCGCGAGGTAGTCCGGGGCGGCGATGCCGGGGGCCAGGTCGGCGGACGGGACGGGGGCCCCGTACGTCGGCCCGACCGGGACCACGCCCGCCCAGTGGGGCAGGTCCAGGTCCTCGGCGTCGTCGTTCGGCCCGCCGGTACGGATCTTCGCGGACACCTCGGCGAGGTCCAGCCGGATCACCGCGGTGGCCGCGAGCTCCTTGGCGTTGGAGGGCCGGGAGTCGGCCGAGCGGCCCCGGACGACCTGGTCGACCAGGGCGTCCAGGGCCGTCCGGCACTCGGCCTCGTCGGTGACCTGGTAGGCGGTGCCGTGTACGACCACCGAGCGGTAGTTGAGCGAGTGGTGGAAGGCGGAGCGGGCCAGCACCAGGCCGTCGACGTGCGTCACCGTCACGCACACGGGCAGGCCCGGGTCGGCCTTCCCGGCGGCGAGGAGGGGGCGGGAGCCGGTGGAGCCGTGGAGGTAGAGCGTCTCTCCGACCCGGCCGAAGAGCGTCGGCAGCACCACCGGCGCGCCGTCGCGGACGAAGCCGAGGTGGCATACGTAGGCCTGGTCGAGTATCGCGTGCACCGTCTCGCGGTCGTAGTGCGCCCGCTGGCGGGCGCGGCTCGGGACGGTGCGGTCGGTCGGCTCGTAGGTGCCGGTGGTTTCTGTCGACTCCGTCGTGGTGGTGGCGGTCATGGTGCGCGCTCCGTTGTATTAGTGCATAATGTGGTTTGTGCTAGGAGAGTATCGAATCACAGGGCGGCGCGCATCGGATATCGCGGCCAGCGTCGAAGCGGGCGTGGGCTCGGGCGCGCTCGCGCCGGGAGCGCTGTTGCCGCCGATGCGGGAACTCGCGGGTGTGCTGGGGGTGAACCCGAACACCGTGGCGGCCGCGTACCGGACGCTGCGCGAGCGCGGGGTCATCGAGACGGACGGGCGCCGCGGCAGCCGGGTACGGGCGCGGCCCGCCACGGCGCCGCGCGACGCGCTGCGGATGGAGGTGCCGGCGGGCGTACGGGACCTCCAGACGGGGAATCCGGACATCGCGCTGCTGCCCTCGCTGGAGGCGCCGCTGGCGGCGGCCGCGCGGCGGTACGCGCGGGCGCCGACGCTGTACGGCCAGGAGCCGGTGGTTCCGGAGCTGGAGCGGCTGGCCCGGGCCGGTTTCGACGCGGACGGGGTGCCGGCCGGGCCGGTGGCGGTCACCTCGGGCGCGCTGGACGGCATCGAGCGGGTGCTGTCCGCGCACCTGCGGCCGGGGGACGCGGTGGCGGTCGAGGACCCGGGCTGGTACAGCGTCCTGGACCTGGTGCCGGCGCTCGGGCTGCGGGTGCTGCCGATGGCGGTGGACGATGACGGGCCGGTCGTCGCGGCGGTGGAGCGGGTGCTGGCCGAGGGGGCGCGGGCGCTGGTCGTGACGACGCGGGCGCAGAACCCCACCGGCGCGGCGGTGAGCGCGGACCGGGCGCGGGAGCTGCGGGCGGTGCTGGCGCGGTATCCGCAGGTGCTGGTCATCGACGACGACCACGGGCACGGCATCGTGGACCTTCCGCCGCACGCGCTCGGCGGGGTCACCAGGAGCTGGGCGTTCGTACGGTCCACCGCCAAGGCGTACGGGCCGGACCTGCGGCTGGCGGTGCTGACGGGTGACGCCGTGACGCTGGACCGGGTGCGGGGGCGGCAGCGGCTGGGCCCGGGGTGGGTGAGCCGGCTGCTGCAGTACGCGGTGGTGGAGCTCTGGAGCTCCGGCGCGGTGGACCACGTGGCGGTGGCCCGCGCCTACGGGGAGCGGCGGGACGCCCTGGTCGCGGCGCTGCGGGAGCGGGGCGTACGGGCGCACGGGCGCAGCGGTATGAACGTGTGGGTGCCGGTCGCCGACGAGACGGCGGTGGTGGCCAGGCTGCTGACCGCGGGCTGGGTGGTGGCGCCGGGGGGCAGGTTCCGGGTGGAGTCGGGGCCGGGGGTGCGGGTCACCGTGTCCGGGCTGCGGGTGGCGGAGGTGGCGGAACTCGCCGACGCGCTGGCCGCGGCGGTACGTCCGGCGACGGGCGGCCGCGGCGCCTGACCCGCGGGCCCGCCCCGCGCCGCGCCCCTGTCCGGGGCGCGGCCCGCGCGCCGCCCGGGGCTCCGCTCAGTGTCGGCGGGTCTGGGTCAGGGCCGCTCCCGCCAGGACGATCGCCGCGCCCACCGGGGTGTTCCAGTGGAGCTGTTCGCCCAGCAGCAGCACGCCCGCCGCGGTGGCGATGACCGGGATGAAGTACGCGACCATCTGCGCCGTGGTCGGTCCGACCTCGGTCACCAGGCCGTACTGCATCTGCAGGGCCATCCCCGTACCCAGGGCGCCCAGGGCGATCACCGACAGGGTCGGCCACAGCGGGAACGACGTGGGCGCTGATGTGAACAGGGCGCTGACCAGCAGCAGTTGCAGCGTGGACACCAGGAGCTGCGCGCCGGTCAGGGCCACCGGCGAGCCCGGGGTCGAGGCCAGCGTGCGGCGGACGTAGATCCAGCCGATCGGGTAGCAGAGCGAGGCCAGCAGGGCGAGCGCGGCGCCCTTGGCGTCGATGCCGGAGAAGCCCTGCCAGGCGCCGAGCACGGTGAGCACGCCGAGGAAGCCCAGGCCCAGGCCCGCGAAGCGGCGGCGCGTCGGGCGGTCCTCGGACAGGGCGACCAGCGACAGCGCCATGCCCCACAGCGGGGAGGTGGCGTTGCAGATGCCGGCGAGGCCGGAGGGGATGCTCAGCTCGGCGTACGCGAAGAGGGAGAACGGCGCGGTGTTGAGCAGGAGCGCCGCCACGGCGAGGTGGCCCCAGGTGCGGCGGCCCCGGGGCAGCCGCTCCCGGCGCACCAGCAGCACGGTGAGCAGGGCGAGCGCGCCGAACAGGACCCGTCCGAGGGCGACCTGGAAGGGCGCGTACGCCTCCGTGCCGACCTTGATCAGGAGGAAGCTGAAGCCCCAGACGACGGAGAGGACCGCGAAGCGCACGCGCCAGTCGAGGCGGGCGCCGCGGGCGGGGGCCGCGACGGGGGAGAGGGCGGGGCGGGACGTGGTGGGTGCGCTCATGAGGAGCACTCTGCTCCGCTCAACCTCGTAGGACAAGCGAGATTTTTTGGCGAAGACGGCGTAGCATCGCTTACATGTTGAACTTGGAGAGGCTGCGCACCCTCGACGCCCTCGCACGCCACGGCTCGGTCAGCGGCGCGGCCGACGGACTCCACGTCACCACCTCCGCCGTGTCCCAGCAGATGGCCAAACTGGAGCGCGAGGTCGGCCAGCCGCTGCTCGCTAAGAACGGGCGCGGGGTCCGGCTCACGGACGCCGGGCGGCTCCTCGCCGATCACGCGGCCCGGATCATCTCCCAGGTGGAGCTGGCCCAGGCCGATGTGGAGGCCCAGCGGGGCTGCGCGGTCGGCGAGCTGCGGATCGGGGCGTTCCCGACCGCCATGCGCGGACTGCTGCCCCAGGCGCTGACCGCGCTGCGCGCCGGGCACCCGGAACTGCGGCCCCTGGTACGCGAGCAGGAGCCTGAGGAGAGCATGGCGGCGGTCGTGCGCGGGGACCTCGACCTCGCCCTCGCCATCGACTGGCACAACAAGCGGATGCCGGTGCCGACCGAGCTCACGCGCACGCATCTGCTCGACGACTCCTGCGAGATCGCGGTACCGGCCGGGCACCGGCTGGCCGGCCGCGACCGGATCTCCCTCGCCGAGTTCGCCGAGGACGACTGGATCTCGTGGAAGGAGGGCCAGTTCTGCCATGAGTGGCTGGTCTACACCCTGCGCGGTACCGGAATCGAGCCGCGCATCGCGCACATCGCCGAGGAGCACCACACCCAACTGGCCTTCGTGGAGGCCGGGCTCGGGGTGTGCGTGACGCCCCGGCTCGGACGCGGCCCGGTGCCCGCCGGGGTCCGGTTGCTGCCGGTGTGCGACGCGGTCCGCCGCCACGTGTACGCCGTCTGGCGCGCGGACGCCGACCGCCGGCCCTCGATCCGGGCCGCCGTCGAAGCCCTCAAGTCGGCCGCCCGCGACGTCTAGGCTGCCGCCATGGAGTCCTACACGATCGGTCAGGCGGCGCGGCTGCTTGGTGTGAGCGTCGACACGGCCCGGCGCTGGGCCGACGCGGAGCGCTTCCCCACCCGCAGGGAAGGCACCCGGCGGATGGTCGACGGGCCCGACCTGGCGGCGTTCTGCGTGCAGGCCGCGCAGGAGGGCGCGGACGGCGAGGAGGCCCCGTACACCTCGGCGCGCAATGCCTTTCCCGGCATCGTCACCGCCGTCAAGCTCGGCACGGTCGCCGCCCAGGTCGAGATCCAGGCCGGCCCGCACCGCATCGTGTCGTTGCTGACGCGCGAGGCGGTGGAGGAGCTCGGGCTCGAAGTGGGTGCGCGGGCCACGGCGCGGGTGAAGTCGACCAGCGTTTTCGTCGACCGGCCCTGAACCGCCGGCAGCGACGTAAGGGTTTCGTCATCGGGCCGGGGGTGTGGCGCGGCGGCCGCAGGCGGTTGGATGGAAGGACGCGCCGGCGCTGCCGGCGGCATCGGGTCGAAGGGGATGGTCGTAGTGGTGCGAGGCAGATGGCGATGGGTGCTCCTCGGGGTGGGCGTGGTCGCGTTCGGGGCCGGGCTGTACTGGTTCCAGCCGTGGAAGCTGTGGGAGAACGCGACCGTACGGGAGGCCCTGCCGGGCCCGTCGGCGACCGGAGCCGCCGCGCCCTCGGCCGTGCCCTCGGCGGCGCAGCCCCGCACCGTGGCCGAGGGGGCGTTGATCAGCCATGAGCACACCACCACCGGCACCGCGAAGGTGATCCGCCTCGGCGACGGCTCGTACACCCTGCGCCTGGAGAACCTCGACACCAGCAACGGCCCCGACCTGCGGGTGTGGCTGACCGACGCCCCGGTCAAGGAGGGGGTGGACGGCTGGCGCGTCTTCGACGACGGCAAGTACGTCAGCCTGGGCAAGCTCAAGGGCAACAAGGGCGACCAGAACTACGAGATCCCGGCCGGGCTGAACCTGTCCGAGTACACCAGCGTCGCCATCTGGTGCGACCGCTTCGACGTGTCCTTCGGGGCGGCTCCGCTCGCGTCGCACGCGTAGGCCCTGTCCGGGCGGTCTTCGTGGATTGGTCCGAGCGCCGGAGTGGCGTTCTTCGCCCGGGCCGTCCGTGCGGTTCAGGGACGGCGCTCCCGGTTGGCGTGGGCGGATCGACGGCGGTGGCAGACTGGCCGGTGATCCGCCGAAGGGAATACCGCGTTGTCCATGTTCAATAACCTCCGCCGGGCCGTGAGCCGCGGCTACCGGCGGGCCGTCGACCTCAGCCACCCGGCCCGCTCCCCGCTCGGCAGCGCGGTGGTCAACTGCGTGGTCTACCAGGGCGGCGTACGGCAGGACGGCTGTGCCGAGGTCGAGGAAGCGCTGCGGCGGGTGCGCAAGACGGGCGACGGGTTCGTCTGGATCGGCCTCCACGAGCCTTCGCAGCAGGAGCTCGCCGGGCTTGCCGCGCTGTTCGGCCTGCACCCCCTCGCCGTCGAGGACGCGGTCAACGCGCACCAGCGTCCCAAGGTGGAGCGCTACGACGACACCCTGTTCGCCGTCTTCAAGACCGTCCGCTACGTCGAACACGAGGAGCTGACGGCGACCAGCGAAGTCGTCGAGACCGGCGAGCTGATGGCCTTCACCGGCGAGGACTTCGTCATCACGATCCGGCACGGCGGCCGGGGCACGCTCGGCCCGGTCCGGGAGGAACTCGAAGCCTCGCCGGAGCAGCTGGCCAAGGGGCCGGCCGCCGTACTGCACGCGATGGCCGACCACGTCGTGGACGACTACGTGGCCGTCACGGACGCCGTGCAGAACGACATAGACGCCGTCGAGACCGCCGTGTTCAGCGAGCACGGGGGACGCGGCGACGCCGGCCGGATCTACCAGCTCAAGCGGGAACTCCTCGAACTCCGCCGGGCGGTGGCCCCGCTGAGCCGTCCGCTCCAGCAGCTCGCCACGCAGCCGATACCGGTCATCCCGCCGGAGATCCGTACGTACTTCCGCGACGTCTCGGACCATCTCACGCGCGCCACCGAGCAGATCAACTCCTACGATGCGCTCCTCGACTCCATCCTGCAGGCGCACCTCGCGCAAGTGACCGTCGCGCAGAACGAGGACATGCGCAAGATCACGGCGTGGGCGGCGATCGTCGCCGTGCCGACCATGGTCTGCGGGGTCTACGGCATGAACTTCGACAACATGCCCGAACTGCACTGGACTTACGGGTACCCGGCCGTCGTCGGCGTCATGGCCGTCGCCTGCTTCATCATCCACCGGGGCTTCCGGCGCAACGGCTGGCTCTAAGACTTGATCCGCAATTCACCAGAGGGTGAGCTGTGGACTGCGGCCGGGGCGGTGTCCGGGCTTTCCGGCGTGGTCACGCGCGGGGCGTGTCTCATCCGGGGTCGCTCGGTTCCGCTGTCCGGCGGTTCGGGGAGCAGAGGTCTCACGGTGTTGCCGTGGGACTGCCACGCGTCCCGGCCGCCGGGGCGGTTTCGGGCTCGGTGTGGTTGACTCCCGCAGCGCTTCTTCCAGCGCATGTGCATAGGTGATCTGTGCGTGCCCGGACGCTGTGGTGTCCAGGTACGCGGACTTCGGGTCGTCCACATCTTCGAAGCGGACGAACGCGGCCAGCGCGGCGGACACGAGGTCCCGCTTGCCGACGAGCCCGCAGGCGAGGCACTTGTGCTCCCGGTCCCGCAGCGTCTTGCGTACCCGCTCGCCGCACAGGCAGTGCTGGGACAGGGCCGTTGACCAGGTGGAGGCCCGTACGAGCTTGCCCCCGGCGGCTTCGCACTCCACCTTGAGGGCGGAGATCAGCATCCCCGGTGTGGTCTGGGAGAGCCGCTTGCCCCACAGCCGGTACCAGGTACGGATGTCGCAGTCCTCGACTACGAGCACGGGGCCGTGGGCGGCGATAATCTCACGGGCGACCAAGCGGGCGCGGCGCCTGCGGTGCTCGGCGATGCCGGCGGCGTGTTCGCCCTGGCGGGCCCGCTGCTCGCGGTACCGGTTCGACAGGGTGTCGCGCCGGTATTCCTGCTTCGGTACCCCATCCGACCGGGCGTCGCGGGCACCACCGGGCACCGTCACCGCCTTGGGCTTGAGCCCGTTCTCGGCACGCCTGGAGGCGCGTGCGCTCTGCTTCTTCGACAGCCCGTACTGATGGGCGTTCGTCGCCCGCCGTGAGCGCTCCAGCGCCCGCGCCCGGCCCCGCCGCTTCTTCGCCTGCTTCTCCAACAACCGCTGCTCGGCGTCGGTGAGCCTGATCTCGGTGGACACGGGCGCGCCGGTGGTGAGGCCGGCGGGGAAGGAGACGATCGACAGGTTGGAGACGTTGCCGTCCACCCCGCCGATCCGGTCGAGCTGGGCGGCGCGGTCGCGCATGGCCCGGACGGCGGGGGCAGTGTAGCCGGGGCCGAGGACCATCATGTGCGCCTCGTACACCCAGCCGCCCGGCGCGGACGCCTTCCGGCGCCGTACCAGGTCCACCTTGTGCCAGGCCAGCGGGTTGGACAGGAAGTGCCGCACCCGCGCCCACTGGCCGGGCCGCTGCGGAATGCGAACGGGGAGAACGAGGTCACCCCGGTTGCCGTCGGGTCCTCCGGCGAACACCACGGCGAGCGGGCCGGTGTGGTCCCACCACGTGGCCTTGCGCATGCCGGGCTTGCCCGCAGTGGTGAGCTTGCCCGTGGGCACCCGGCCGGCCGGCACGGTCGGCTTCGGCATCCGGTGCGGCTGCGTCAACGCCTGCTGACCGCCGTCGGTGTAGGCCATGGCATGGCCGGTCAGGGTGCCGACCAGGCGGAAGGTCTCCCACTTGTTCTCGGTCGTGTGGGAGCGGGCGCGGCCCGGAATCCGGATGAAGTCGTGCCAGCGGCCGGTCTTCGGCCGTCCGAACCGGGTGCCGGTGGCGTCGGGGAACAGGTGCCGCTGCACGCCGTTCCACACCTCGTCAGCCATGTGCATGGCCAGGGCCTTGGAGGCGTGATGCTTCAAGTGCCCAGAGCCTTCAAGGTGCTTGTACGCGCACCGCTCCAACCCTTCGCGGGACAGGCCGAGGCGCTGCCGCACTGCCTTTCCGCTGTCGCGGTCGCGCTCACACTTCGCGGCCCAGTAGGCATCGACCTTGGCGCGGGCATCGCGCTGCACGGCGCGCTTGATCGACCACATCGCGCCGTACAGCTTCTCCAGCCGGGCGAGGTCGGCGGGATCGGTGACGGCCAACGGCAGCACCATGATCGAAACGATCCCGTCGTCGGGCTTGGTCCACTTCGGGGCCTTGTTCTTCCCCCGGAACTTCCGCGCCTGGTCAGCCCGCACTCTTCGTCACCCCCTGTCGCGATTACCTCACTTACGGTACATCATTTCGTGAGGTCAGCTTCCGAAGACTCGATAGGTCGGTCCTCAGTGGAGGGAGCGAAGCCGCCCCAAGCCCGGGGATTAATTCGCCTATCCCGTGTCGAAGGTCAACGTCACCAGCCTGCGGCAAAGTTCCTTGCCGTACTGGACCGGACTGCCGGTCAAAGCGCTCCTCACCCTGGTCGCCCGCGTCGCCGCCCTTTCTGCCCCGCCGCGGGCGGCCGTGGGCGCTCTGCTGGACACCGGGTACCCCCGGCCGCCCTCGCCTCACACCGTCGATCGCCGAGCTCCACAACCTCGAGATCGGCACCGTCTGAATTACGGATCAAGTCTTAGTGACTCGTTCCGGCGGGGAGAGGGGTGTTCCGCGCTCCGGATATCTGGTAGGAAAGTTTCCTAACGGAATCGGACCTCAACCCCCGTATGGAGGCCCTGTGTTCACCTCCCAGCGCAAGACCATGGCGATCGGCGCCTTACTCGGAACGGTGCTCCTCGCCGCCCCGGTCGCGGCGCACGCGACGGCGGCCCCCGCCACCGCCCCCACCGCGGCGGCAGCGGCGGTCGCCGCCGTCGGGCTCGACGACCCGGCGAAGAAGGACATCGCCATGCGGATCGTCTCCAGCGCCGAGAACTCCTCGCTCGACTGGAAGGCGCAGTACAAGTACATCGAGGACATAGGCGACGGCCGCGGCTACACGGCCGGCATCATCGGCTTCTGTTCCGGCACCGGCGACATGCTCGACCTCGTCGAGTACTACACGCAGGTCAAGCCGGGCAACGTCCTCGCCAAGTACCTTCCAGCCCTCCGCGAGGTGGACGGCAGCGACTCGCACGCCGGGCTCGACCCGAACTTCACCAAGGACTGGGCGAAGGCCGCCCAGGACAGCGAGTTCAAGAAGGCCCAGGACCACGAGCGCGACCGGGTCTACTTCAACCCCGCCGTCAAGCAGGGCAAGGCCGACGGGGTCGGCGTGCTCGGCCAGTTCATCTACTACGACGCCATCGTCATGCACGGTGACGGCACCGACTCCACCAGCTTCCGCAACATCCGCAAGCGCGCCCTGTCCAAGGCCAAGCCCCCGGCCCGGGGCGGCAGCGAGACGGCCTGGCTGAACGCCTTCCTCGACGCCCGGGTCTGGGCGATGAGGCAGGAGGAGGCGCACAGCGACACCAGCCGCGTCGACACCGCCCAGCGCGTCTTCCTGAAGAAGGGGAACCTGAACCTCAACACCCCGCTCGACTGGAAGGTCTACGGGGACTCCTTCCACATCGGCTGACGCCCCACCGCGGCCCGGGCCGGCCCCCTCCTCCCCGACCCGGGCCGCGGTGTCGCGGTGCGGTAACGATGTGGGTAACGATCGAGACGGCTCCCGGGGTGTCAAGTAGGTGTGGGGCGCGGATGTTTCGGACTTCCGGGGACACGACGCCACTCCCGTGCTCCGTGGACGCATATTCGATGCCGGAAATCTTGTCGTGCGGCCGATTTGCCTGCCTGGGATCTGGCTTGACCGCGACGTAAGGGGGGCATAAGTTCTGCCCCGGCTTGCTCCAGCAGGACGGGCCCGAACTACCGTCCTCTGGGGGGACTCGTGAACCACTACACCGACGTTCTGAAGAAGTACGCCACCTTCTCCGGCCGCGCCCGCCGCCAGGAGTACTGGATGTACACCCTCTTCAACGTGGGCATCATCATCGTCCTCGCGATCCTCGACGCCGTGCTGAGCACCGGCCCGCTGCTCGTCGGCATCTACGTCCTCGCCGTCTTCCTGCCGAGCCTGGCGGTCACCGTCCGCCGTCTGCACGACCTCGGCAAGTCCGGCTGGTGGTACTTCATCTCCCTCGTCCCGTTCATCGGCGGCATCTGGCTGCTCGTCCTGACGGCCACCGCGGGTCAGCAGCAGCCGAACGAGTACGGCCCGGACCCCAAGGCCATCCACGCCTGACCTGGCGTGCATGCCTGAACTGCCTGAGCGCCGCCCCGGCTGGGAACAGCCGTGGGCGGCGCTTTCGCCGTTCCGGGGCCCGCGTGACGCGGGTCTCGCCGAGACTCGGGCAGGGGGCTGTCCAGACCTGCCCGATCACGAGATATCTTGATGTCGAGCAATGTTGCAGACGAGAGACGCAGACTGTGGAGCGGAGCATCCGGTGACTGACTCGACCATCATCTACACGCACACTGACGAGGCCCCGGCCCTCGCGACGTATTCGTTCCTGCCTGTGATCCAGGCGTACGCGTCGACGGCCGGTGTGAATGTCGAGACCCGTGACATCTCCCTGGCCGGTCGGATCATCGCCAGCTTCCCGGAGTACCTGGAGGAGAGCCAGCGGATCGCCGACGCCCTCCACGAGCTCGGTGAGCTGGCGAAGACGCCCGAGGCCAACATCATCAAGCTGCCCAACGTCTCGGCTTCGATCCCGCAGCTGAAGGCCGCGATCGCCGAGCTCCAGGGCCAGGGCTACGCCCTCCCGGACTACCCGGACGACCCGAAGTCCGACGAGGAGCGCGAGATCCGCGCCCGCTACGACAAGATCAAGGGCAGCGCCGTCAACCCGGTCCTGCGCGAGGGCAACTCCGACCGCCGCGCCCCCGCCTCGGTCAAGAACTACGCCAAGGCCCACCCGCACCGCATGGGCGCCTGGGTTCCCGAGTCGAAGACGAACGTCGCCACCATGGGCGCCGACGACTTCCGCTCCACCGAGAAGTCCGCCGTGATCTCCGAGGCCAGCACGCTGCGCATCGAGCACGTCGCCGCCGACGGCGCCACCACCGTGCTGCGCGAGTCCGTACCGGTCCTCGCCGGTGAGGTCGTGGACGCGGCCGTGCTGCGCGCCGCCGCCCTGAACACCTTCCTCGCCGAGCAGATCGCCCGCGCCAAGGCCGAGGGCGTGCTCTTCTCCGTGCACCTCAAGGCCACGATGATGAAGGTCTCCGACCCGATCATCTTCGGCCACGTGGTCCGCGCCTTCTTCCCGAAGACCTTCGCGCGCTACGGCGAGACCCTCGCCGCCGCCGGCCTGTCCCCGAACAACGGCCTCGGCGGCATCCTGAACGGCCTCGCCGCGCTGCCCCAGGGCGCCGAGATCAAGGCCTCCCTCGACGCCGAGATCGCCGAGGGCCCGGCCCTCGCGATGGTCGACTCCGACAAGGGCATCACCAACCTGCACGTGCCGTCCGACGTCATCGTCGACGCGTCGATGCCGGCCATGATCCGCACCTCCGGCCACATGTGGGGCCCGGACGGCCAGGAGGCCGACACCCTCGCCGTCCTGCCGGACAGCAGCTACGCCGGTGTCTACCAGGTCGTCATCGACGACTGCCGCGCCCACGGCGCGTTCGACCCGTCCACCATGGGCTCGGTGTCGAACGTCGGCCTCATGGCGCAGGCGGCCGAGGAGTACGGCAGCCACGACAAGACCTTCGAGATCGCCGCCGCGGGCACCGTCCGCCTCGTCGACACCAAGGGCAACGTGGTCCTGGAGCAGGAGGTCGCCGCCGGTGACATCTTCCGCGCCTGCCAGGCCAAGGACCTGCCGATCCGCGACTGGGTCAAGCTCGCCGTCACCCGCGCCCGCGCCACCGGCGTCCCGGCCGTCTTCTGGCTGGACGAGGGCCGCGCGCACGACGCGCAGCTGATCGCCAAGGTCAAGACGTACCTCGCCGACCACGACACCGAGGGTCTGACCATCGAGATCCTCTCCCCGGTCGAGGCCACCGCGTACTCCCTGGAGCGCATCCGCCGCGGCGAGGACACCATCTCGGTGACCGGCAACGTGCTGCGCGACTACCTGACCGACCTCTTCCCGATCCTGGAGCTGGGCACCAGCGCCAAGATGCTGTCGGTCGTCCCGCTGATGAACGGCGGCGGCCTCTTCGAGACGGGCGCCGGCGGCTCCGCCCCGAAGCACGTCCAGCAGCTGGTCAAGGAGAACTACCTGCGCTGGGACAGCCTCGGCGAGTTCTTCGCGCTCGCGGCCAGCTTCGAGCACCTCGCGACCACCACCGGCAACGCTCGCGCCCAGGTGCTGGCCGACACCCTGGACCGCGCGACCGGCACCTTCCTCAACGAGGACAAGTCGCCGACCCGCCGTGTCGGTGGCATCGACAACCGCGGCAGCCACTTCTACCTCGCCATGTACTGGGCGCAGGAGCTGGCCAAGCAGACCGACGACGCCGAGCTGGCGGCCGCCTTCTCGGGCCTCGCCAAGACGCTGGCCGAGCAGGAGCAGACCATCGTCGGCGAGCTCATCGCCGTCCAGGGCTCCCCGGCCGACATCGGCGGCTACTACCTCCCCGACGCCGCCAAGGCCTCGGCGGTCATGCGTCCGTCCGCGACGTTCAACCAGGCGATCGCGACCCTGGGCTGACCCCAGCGGTAGGCAGCGGTACGCGTAGGCAGCAGTACGAGTTCCGCCCCGGCCGGCATCGCGCCCGGCCGGGGCGGACCCGTATCCGGGTCGAAAACAGGCGGCACGGCGTCAGAGCCGGTGGACCCGGCCCTGGCCGACGGCCAGCGGATGGCGCCCGGCGGCCAGGATCCGCACCCCGGGCGCGAACGTGAGCAGAGCCCGCAGCCAGTCGAGTGCCTCGGCGTCCAGATGACCGCTGTCGTCCAGGACGAGCAGCATGTCCCGCTCCGCGAGCCACGACGCGGCACGCGCCGTCCCGCACACCGGGAACGGCATCCCCGGCCCGCGGCCCAGCGCGGCCACGAGCTCGCGCAAGCCGGTGTGGTGCTCCAGGGCGACGACCGCCGTGCCGTCGCAGAAGTTGGACGAGATGCGGTGCGCGATCTCCCGGACCAGCACGCTCCGCGGCGCGCGGAAACCGGCGGTCACGGTCAGCACCCGGCCCCGGCGGACGGCGGTGAGCAGCCGGGACAGCTCGGTGGACGTCGTCGGCAGCGTTCTCGCGCCGCCGGGTGCGCCGCCGGGTTCCCTCATCGGCACGATGCCCCCATTGCATGCGTGACCAAGGCACGGCACAGGGTTGTTTCAAGCCGCGTGTCGCTGATTATGCGTCAGTTCTGGTGTGAGGCCAGGGGAATGTCGGATTCCGTGGAAATGGACCCCCGCCGCGACCCGGTCAGGCCCAGGCGGGCCGGTGCGGTGCCGTGGGAAGGAGGCCGGGCAGCGGCGGCGGTGTCGTCGACCGGCCCGCGTGGTGCCACTTCAGGTCCTCCTCCCGGTACCGCCGCGTCTTCTCGTGCCAGCCGGCGATCGCGGCCATCCACCGCTTCAGTTCCTCGGCGTACCGGTCCAGCGCGGCCCGGGCCGCCGCGTCCAGTCCGTGGTCCGCGTACATCACCGGGAACTCCTTCTCCAGCACGTGCTCGAACTGCTTCATCCGCGAGGTCATCAGGTCGTTCACCACGCCGAGCGCGGTCGGGTAGTCGCAGTCGAAGAAGGTCTCCGTGACCACCACCATGTTGTGCGCCTCGGCCTCGTACTCCACCTCCTTCTGGTACGAGTACACGTCGTTCATCAGCGCCGAGTAGTCGAAGGCGGCCGCCTCCAGGGACTGCACGGCCGCGCTCTCGTAGACCTCCGGCGGGACGACGTCCAGGTGCGTCATCCGGCCCAGGGCGATGGTCATGGGCGAGCCGAAGGTCACCCTCCGCATCTCCAGGTAGTCGACCGGGTCCGGTACCCGGCGGGCGGCCTGGTTCTCCAGCTCCCAGTGCCAGCTGTCCAGCACCCGGTCCATCGCGGTACGGAACATCCGCCGCTGGCCCTCGGACATCGGGGTGACCGTGCGCCGCCACAGGTCGGCCAGGCCGCGTTCCATGGCGTTCGCCGGAGCCGAGGGCGGCGGCGCCAGGTCCAGCGGCATGAAGGAGCGCAGCCGTGCCCTCTGCGCGGCCGCCCCGGCCAGATCGCCGATGGCCCCGAAACGGCGCGGGTACAGGTCGTCGGCGTACGTGCCCCAGCTCAGCCAGGCCGCGCTGATGTCCAGGGCCTGCGCCGAGGACTCGGGGTCGATGCCGGCCGAGCACAGCGCGAAGTCGTATCCGGCGGCCTTCGCCTCCCACCAGTAGCCCTCGTCGAAGAACCCCATCTCGCGGTTCCACGCGAGGAGCCGGGCCCGGGCGCCGGGCAGGTGCGGATTGAGGGGGACCGAGTACGGAAGGTAGAACTCCGGGATCACCGACGGGCCCACCGGGCGCGGGACGTGGCGGTGCCGGCGCGTGCGCTGGCCGCCCCCGGGAAGGCCGAGCAGTGCCTTGACGCAGAGCGCCGCCGTGCCCAGCCCCGAGGGGCCGCCGGGCAGCCACCGCGGCGCCTCGGCGCGCTCCTCGCCGTCGACGCGGCCGTTCATGTAGCGGCTGGAGCGCATGTGCCATTCGTGGCCGCCGGACTGCCAGTCCTGGAGCCCGCGGGTGTACGTGAGCACCGCCAGGACCTCGGCCGGGTCCAGGCCCGCCTCCGCGATCATCGGGGGCAGTTCGGCGAAGAAGGTGTGCTCGAACTGCTGGAGCCGGGAGGTGAGGAGATCGTTCAGCCGGTCCGCGGCCTCCTGGGTGGTGCAGCCGAAGAACGTCTCCAGCACCAGGACCCCGTTGCTGAGTTCGCCCTCCTCGCCCACCTCGCGCTCGTACGAGAACAGGTCGTTGCGCAAGTGCACCGCGTCGGAGAAGCAGTCGCGCAGGACGCGCAGCGGCCGCTCGGCGGAGACGGCGGCGGGCACCTCGGCGCCGGTCGCGTGTTCGATGATCCCGGCCGACCAGGGTGCTCCGCCGACCTTGCGGCGCTGCTCCACGTACTCGACCGGATTGGCGACGCGGCCGATGCTGATGTTGTCGAGCTCCCACAGCGACTCCGTCAGCAGGTTGCGGGTGCTGCGCGAGAAGCGGGTGATCCAGTCCGCCGAATGTCCGGGGACGGTACGGGTCCACAGGTCGGCGAGCCCGGCCTCCACCGGGTTCGCCGGCCGCGGTACCGACGCTTCCGGGTCCTCGGGCATGAAGAGGGCGAGGCGCTCCAGCGCTTCCCGCCCGGCGGCCCGGTCCCCGGAGCGTTTGAAGACCTCCAGGAACCAGTCGTCGAAGAAGAACACCCACACGTACCAGTCCGTGACCAGGGAGAGCATCGGCCCGTCGCACTCGGGGTGGGTGTACGCGCAGAGCAGGGCGTAGTCGTGCGCCTCCAGGTCGGCGAGGTCCCACACCCCCGAACCCTCCAGCATTCCGAGGTCGCGGGCCCACGCGCGGGCGTGGGCCCGGGCCTCCTCCAGGTGTGGATTGAGGCGGGCGGGGTGCGGGACGTAGAACTCGGGCAGCTCGAAGGGCTGTTGGCGGACCGGTTTGTCCTGCTGTTGCCGTTGTTCGGTGCTCATGGTCCGGCCGCCCTCAGTCCTCGAAGCGGGAGATCTCTACGTTCTCCAGCACCCCGACGGCCTCCGGAACCAGGATCGCCGCCGAGTAGTAGGCGGTCACCAGGTAGGAGATGATCGCCTGCTCGCTGATGTTCATGAACCGGACCGACAGGCCCGGCTGGTACTCGTCCGGCAGGCCGGTCGGGTGCAGGCCGATGACCCCCTCGTTGTCCTCGCCGGTCCGCAGGACCAGGATCGAGCTGGTCCGCTCCTTCGTCACCGGGATCTTGTTGCAGGGCAGCAGCGGGATCCCGCGCCACGAGGGCACCTTGTGCCCCTGGAAGTCGACGCTGTCCGGGTACAGGCCGCGCCTGCTGCACTCCCGGCCGAAGGCGGCGATGGTGCGCGGATGGGCCAGGAAGTACTGCGATCCGCGCCGCCGGCTGAGGAGTTCGTCCAGGTCGTCGGGGGTGGGCGGGCCGGTGCGGGGGTAGATCCGCTGCTCGTAGTCGGCGTTGTGCAGCAGCCCGAACTCGGGATTGTTGATCAGCTCGCTCTCCTGGCGCTCCTTCAAGGCCTCGATGGTCAGGCGCAGTTGCTGCTCGGACTGGTTCATCGGGTGGTTGTAGAGGTCGGCGACGCGGGTGTGCACCCGCAGCACGGTCTGGGCGACGCTGAGCTCGTACTCGCGCGGGCTCAGGTCGTAGTCCACGTACGTGCCGGGCAGGAACGGCTCGCCGACGTGGCCGGAGGACAGGTCCACGGCGTCGCTGCCCTTGCGGCCGACGCGTTCGGCCTCCAGGTAGGCCTCGGCGTGCCGGCGCAGGGCGGGTGAGGCGTTCAGGGAGGCGTCCCAGTCGCCGCGGTTGTAGGTCATCGTCACCACGTCGGTCTGGGCCCGGGCGGTGAACTCCCAGCGGGAGTCGGGCAGGGGGTGGTGGCCGAAGTGGTCGCCGTCGCTGAGGACGTCGAGGCTGGCCTCCTCCCCGTAGGCGCTGGTACCGATCCGCTCGATGCGGCCGTGGGCGATGAGGTAGATCTTGTCTACGGGCTCGCCCTGCCGGACGATGACGTCGCCCTTGCGGAACTCCTCCTTGACGAACCGGTCGGCGATCGACGCGACCACCGCGTCGTCGGGGAAGTGCCGCAGCATGCCGAGCTCGCGCAGCATGGCCGGGATGACGCGGAGTTCGGTGCCGGTCTTCACGAAGCTGATGCGCCCGTCGCCGAGGGTGTAGCTCACGGTGCGGTTGACGCGGTACGTGCCGCCGCCGGTCTGCACCCAGGGCAGGATCCGCAGCAGCCAGCGCGAGCTGATGCCCTGCATCTGCGGGGCGGACTTGGTGGTCGTCGCCAGATTCCGGGCGGCCTCGGTGCTGAGGCTCTGCCGGGCGGTGGCGGTCAGGCGCGCGGCGGCGCTCTCTTCGGTGGCGGCCGGGTCGACGGACATGAAGGTCTTCCTCTCGGTCAGTCTTCCTGAGGGGCAGTGCCTCCGCGGCGGGCCCAGAGGGGGTCGCGTACGGGGGTGATCGGAAGGGGAGCTACCGCTCCCGAGTGATCTGCCGTGCTCCCGCACGCCACCGGATACGCGGTGTGACCGTGTGCCCCCGTGTGCACACGTCTTAGTTAGGGGCAGGGCGGCCTCACCCGGTACATCCGTTCCGGCCCCTCCCTGTTGAATGTCCAACCGTGTTGAAACGCTGGACACCTGTACGAGATGGGTGGTTCTCATCGCCAAGCGTGAACCCAACGGACGACTGCGCACTCTCCTCGCCAACGCTCGCTGGAGCGGCCAGGACTTCGCCCGCGCCGTGAACGGCGTGGCCGCCGAAGCCGGCCTCACCCTCCGCTACGACCGGACCTCCGTTTCCCACTGGCTCGCGGGCACCCGTCCGCCGGCCCACGTCGTCGCCCTCGCCGCCGAGGCGCTGAGCCGGCGGACCGGGCGGCGGGTCAGCGCCGCCGAGACCGGACTCTCCCGGCACTCCGGACCCGGGACGCGGGACAGCCCCGGTGGCGAACCGCCGGGCGTGGACGCTTTCGCCGCGGCCTCGCCGGAGGCCGGGGCGCGGCCCGACCTGGGGGCCGGGCTGCTCGGCGAGATACCCGTCTACTCCTCCGCCTGGCGGCCGCCCGGGCCGGGGCCGGAGCCGGGGCCGGAGCCGGGACCGGTATCGGGGCTGGTGCCGGGGCTGGAGACGCCTCCGCCGCCGACGTCCGCCGGCCAGGGGGGCCGGGACCGGATCGGCCCGCACCACGTGGAGGCCGCCGACGCGGTCCTGCCCGTCTTCCGCAACGCCGACATGATGTTCGGCAGCGGACACGCCCGCCCTGCCCTGATCGCCTACCTCACCACCACCGTCGCCCCCTGGCTGCGGGCCGACGCGTCGCCCTCGGTACGCCACCGGCTGCTCGGCAGCACCTCCCGGCTCGCCTACACGGCCGGGTTCCTGTGCTTCGACAGTAACCAGCAGGGGATGGCCCAGGCCTACTACCGGGCGGCGCTGCGGCTCGGCCGGGAGGCGGGGGACCCGCGGTGCCACGCGCCCGCGCTACGGGGGATGAGCGTGCAGGCGCACCACCTGGGCCACCGCAAACAGGCCCTGGAGCTGGCCGAGGCGGCGGCCCGCGAGGCGCCCCGGCTCCCGGACGTGCAGGCGGCGTTCGTCACCGGACAGCTGGCGGTCGCCGAGGCCGCCTGCGGCGACCGGCGCGCGGCACTGGCGCATCTGACCGGCGCGGAACGGATGCTGGAGCGGGCCGGGGGACAGTCCGCGCCCATCGGGGACTACCACCGGGCGGCGCTCGCCCACCAGCAGGCGGAGGCCCTGGCCGCGCTCGGGGACATCAAGGGCGCCGTCGCCGCACTCACCTCCTCGCTGCGGCACCGGCCGCCCGCCGAGCGCAGGGCCCGGGCGATCACGGCGGCCCGGCTCGCGGAACTCCACCTCCAGCGCGGGCACCTGGAGCGGGCCTGCGCGGCATGGCACGAACTGCTTGACACCGTCCCGCAGTTGGAGTCGGCGCGGGTGGCCGATGCGCTGCGGCGGATGCGGGGCCGACTGCGGGCGGTGCGCGCGAGCGGGGTGGTACGACCGCTGCTGGAGCGGGCCGGGGTGTCCTGAGGGTCGTACATGCGTGCAGAGGTTCAACTCCGCGGGATTTTCAACACGGGCGGTGCCGCCGCGGGTACCGGTGCCCGGGCCCGCGCCGCACTGTCGTTGCCATGCAGAAGTACTCGCCCACTTCCGCCCCCGCTCCGCCAGCCCTCGCTCCGCCCTCCGCCCCCGCTCCGGCCCTCGCCCCACTCTCGGCCCCGGCTCCATCCCCGGCTCCCGCTCCGCCCCCGGACCGGCCGTCGGGGCCGTCCCGCGCCGTGCTGCTGGAGCGGCTGCGCGGTGGCCCCGTCGGCTTCGGCACCGCCTCCCTCCGGGTCCCGCCCCCCTCCCGGCCCCACCGCCCGGCCGCCTCCCGGCCCGACGCGAGCGGCGCCGGGGGGAGCGGGGCGGCGGTGCCCGAGCTGTACTGCCCGCCGCCCCTGCGCGAGGACGAGGCCCTCGCCCGCGAGATCGACGACCGGCTCATCGCCTGGGCCGAGCGGACCGGCCTCTACGAGGGCCGGCTCGACGACGTACGCGCGCTCTCCCTCGGCCGGTACTTCATGCTGTCCTTCGCCCACGTCCACGACCCCGACCGGCTGCTCGCCCCCGCCAAGTGCACCCTCGCCCAGTGGGCCTCCGACGACTACTACTGCGACGACGACTCCACCGGCGCCGACCCGCTGCGCATCGCCACCAACCTCTCCCTCGCCCATGCCGCCATCGACCCGGCCTACCTCCCCGCCCGCTACGCACCCGGCCTCGAAGAGACCATGCGCGCCGACCCGGTCCTCGTGGCCTTCCGCTCCAGCGCCGCGCACCTGAAGCAGTACGCCAGCTGGTCCCAGATCACCCGCTACCGCCACGAGATGGCCGCGCTCTTCTCCGGCTACACCGCCGAGGCGGGCTGGCGCGTCACCGGCCGCACGCCCTCGGTCCAGGAGTTCCTGGCCGTCCGCCAGGACAACAGCTTCATCCCCGTGATGGTGATGCTCGACGCGGCCGGGGGCTACGAACTGCCCGTCGAGACCTACGCCGACCCGCGCGTGCGGGGCGCCCTGCTGAAGGCCGCCTCCGCCAGCGTCATCGTCAACGACCTCTACTCCATGCACCGCGAGGACCGGAGCGCGGCCGTCAACTACAACCTGCCCGCCCTCATCGCGGCCGAGGACGGCTGCACCCGCGAGGAGGCGGTCCGCTTCTCCGCCGACATCCACGACGAGCTCGTCCACGCCTTCGAGGACGAGTCAGCCGCGCTCGCCGCGGCCGGCTTCCCGCCGCTGACCCGCTACCTGGCCGACGTATGGGCCTGGCTCGGCGGGAACCTCGCATGGCACCGCACCTCCGCCCGCTACAACGCCGAGCCGGCCACCGGCAGTGGCCCGACGCAGGAAGGGACTCCGGCATGACCACACCCGAATCCACCGCGCCCCCGACCGAAGCGGCCGCCGACGCGCGGCAGCGGGCCCTGAGCACCGCCGCCGCCCGCAACCTCGCCACGACCACCAAGTCCGCGCCCCAGATGCAGGGCATCAGCTCCCGCTGGCTGCTGCGGATGCTGCCCTGGGTGAACGTGACCGCCGGCACCTACCGCGTCAACCGCCGCCTCAGCCACGCCGTCGGCCGCGGCCGGGTCTCCTTCGTCCAGGCCGGCGCCGACGACGTGAAGATCCTCGCGCCCACCCTGGCCGAACTCCCCACCCTCAAGGGCTTCCAGGAGGAGCGGGTCCTCACCGACCTGGCCGCCCGTTTCGTCCCCCGCCAGCTGCGGGCCGGCGACACGCTGGTCGAGGCGGGCACCCCCGTCGAGGAGGTCTTCGTCATCGCCCACGGCCGCTTCGAGAAGCGGGCCCCGGGCAAGTACGGAGCCATGGACCTCCTCGGCGTCGCCGCGGACGGCGACCAGCTCGGCGACGACGCCCTCGGCGCGCCCGGACCGATCTGGGGCTACTCCGTGGTGGCCACCACCGCCGCGACCGTGATGGTGCTGCGCTGGCGCGCCTTCCAGGAGGTACTGGACCGCTCCGCCGGGCTCCGCGCCCACCTGGAGCGGTACGTGGAGAACGGCCGCCTCCCCGTCAACCGGCGCGGCGAGGCCGACATCGAGCTCTCCTCCGGCCACGAGGGCGAGCCCGTCCTGCCCACCACCTTCGTGGACTACGACCTCACCCCGCGCGAGTACGAGCTCTCGCTCGCGCAGACCATCCTCCAGGTCCACACCCGGGTCGCCGACCTCTACAACGACCCCATGAACCAGTTCGAGCAGCAACTGCGCCTGACCGTCGAGGCGATGCGCGAGCGGCAGGAATCGGAGCTGCTGAACAACCGGGAGTTCGGGCTGCTGCACAACGCGGCCTACGAACAGCGCATCAGCACCTGGTCCGGCCCGCCCACCCCCGACGACATGGACGACCTGCTCAGCATGCGGCGCGGCACCAGGTTCTTCCTGGCGCACCCCAGGACCATCGCCGCCTTCTTCCGCGAGTGCAACAAACGCGGACTCGCCCTCGACACCACCCAGGCCGAGGGGCGGACCGTACCGGCCTGGCGGGGCGTCCCCGTCCTGCCCTGCGGCAAGATCCCGATCACCGGCGGCCACACCAGCTCCATCCTCGCGATGCGTACGGGAGAGGACAGCGAAGGGGTCATCGGACTGACCCAGACCGGCATCCCCGAGGAGTACGAACCCGGCCTGAACGTCCGCTACATGGGCATCGACCAAAAGTCGATCATGTCCTACCTGGTGAGCGCCTACTACTCGACGGCGATCCTCGTTCCCGACGCCATCGGAATCCTGGAGAACGTGAACATCGCGGCCGCCCGCTCCTGATCCGCGAGCCGCCCTTCCCCCACCACGAACGGAGTCCGGCATGACCACCTCCCAGGAGACGCGGGCCGCCCGGGAAACGCGCGAAGCCGAAGAGGCGGACGGGGTCCTCGCCAGCCGCTACCAGCGGTCCGTCGCCGACTACTGGAACCAGGAGAAGAACCCGGTCAATCTCCGCCTCGGCGAGATCGACGGCACCTACCACCACCACTACGGCATCGGCGACGCCGACCGGTCCGTCCTCGACGGCCCGGAGGAGGGCCGCCACGACCGCGTCATCCGCGAACTGCACCGCCTCGAATGCGCGCAGGCCGACCTGCTCGCCGAGCACCTCGGCGAACCGGGCCCCGGGGACCGGGTGCTGGACGCCGGCTGCGGCCGCGGCGGCGGCAGCTTCGTCGCCAACCTCCGCTACGGCTGCCGGGTGGACGGCATCTCCATCTCCGAGGCCCAGGTGGCCTTCGCCAACGACCAGGCCAAGCGGCGCGGAGTCGAGGACATGGTCCGCTTCCACTTCAAGAACATGCTGGACACCGGGTTCGAGACCGGATCCATGAGCGCGATCTGGAACAACGAGAGCACGATGTACGTCGAACTCTCGCTGCTGTTCGCCGAGCACTCCCGCCTCCTGCGCCGCGGCGGCCGCTACGTGACGATCACCGGCTGCTACAACGACGCGTACGGGCTCCCCTCCAGGGCCGTCAGCGAGATCAACGCCCACTACATCTGCGACATCCACCCGCGCAGCACGTACTTCAAGGAGCTCGCCGCCCACCGCCTGGTACCCCTGTCGGTGGTCGATCTGACCGCCGCGGCCATCCCGTACTGGGAGCTGCGTGCCCGGTCCTCCGTGGCCACCGGCATCGAGAAGTCCTTCCTCGACGCCTACCGGGGCGGCAGCTTCCAATACCTGCTGATCGCGGCCGACCGGGTGTGAGGCGGAGGCGGACCGGTGCGGTGGGCCACTCTGGGGCGATTGGCCCTCCCGGACCGCGCGGGCACCCCGCACGCTTCCGAGGACCACCGCACCGCATCCCGGAGGAGCATCGTGACCCAGCCGAGCAGCGAGTCCCAGAGCGCGCCGCCCGCCGCGCCGCCCGCCGCGCCGTCCGTCGCCAGAGGCCCGTCCGTGTTTCCGGGCGGTCCGGGGCTCTTCCGCCTGGACCCGGGTACCGCCCACCTCAACCACGGTTCGTTCGGAGCCGTTCCGGTCCCCGTCCAGGAGGTCCAGGCCAGGCTGCTCGACGAGGCGCACGCGGACCCGGACGCCTTCTTCACCGCCGCGGCCGAGCGGATCGCCGCCGCCCGCGGCCGGATCGCCGTGCACCTGGGGGCCGAGCCCGACGGGATCGCGTTCATCTCCAACGCCACGGAAGGCGCCAACCTCGCGCTGGACGCCATCCCGCTGGCCGACGGTGACGAAATCCTGGTCACCGACCACGGCTACGGCACCGTCGTGGCGGCCGCCGCCCGCCGGGCCCCCGTCACCACAGTGTCGCTGGACCCGCGGCTGCCCGACGAGGACGCCGTACGGGAGGCCGTGCTGGCCGGCGTCACAGCTCGTACCAAGGTCGCCGTCCTCGACCACATCAGCTCGCCCACCGCCCGGCTCATCGCCACGCCCGCGCTCCTCGCCGATCTCGCCGCCCGCGGGATCACCACCGTCGTCGACGGCGCCCACGCCCCCGGCATGCTCGCGGACCCGCTCGCGGGCGGCGCCGACTTCTGGTTCGGGAACCTGCACAAATGGGGCTACGCCCCGCTCGGCAGCGCGATCCTCGCCGTCGGCCCGCGCCACCGGGGCCGGGTCCGGGCGCTGGTGCCCTCCTGGGAGGACGCGCACGGCTTCCCCCGCTCCGTCGAGTACCGCGCCACCGCCGATTACACCGGCTGGCTCGCCGCCCCCGAGGGCCTGGACCTGCTGGAGCGTCTCGACGCCGCGAAAGTACGGGCGCACAACACCGCCCTCGCCGCCCACGGAGCGGCCCTGCTCGCCGAGATCCCCGGGCTCACCCCGCTCCCGTACACCGAGGGCCTGGCCATGCGCGCCCTGCGGCTGCCGCCCGGATGCGCCGACACGCGGGAGGGCGCCCGCGCCCTGCGCGAGGAGCTGGCGGCGCGCTCGCGCGTCCGGGTGCTGATCTGGCCCTGGCCTGGCGGCGGCGGCATCCGCGTCTGCGGCCAGATCTACAACCGGCCCGAGGAGTACGAACGCCTCGCCGCCGCCCTCCCCGCCTACGTGGGGTGAGGGCGGCGGCGCCGGGGTGGGGCGGCGGCCCCGGGGTGCGAGGGCGGCCTGCTCAGCCTCGCCTGAGCAGGTACGTGTCCATGATCCAGCCCTTGCGGGCGCGGGCCTCGGTCCGCAGCTCCTCGATCCGGCCGGCGACCTCCGCCAGCTTCCCCGAGACCAGGATCTCGTCCGGGGTGCCCACGTAGGCCCCCCAGTAGATGTACAGGTCCTGGTCGAGGTGGGCGGTGAAGGCGTGCCGCGCGTCCAGCATCACCACCACGTCGTCCACGTCCCGCGGCCAGCCTTCCGCGAGGCGCCGGCCGGTGGTGATCTGGACCGGGCGGCCGACCCGGTTCAGGTGGGTGCGGTGCCGGGCCAGCAGCGAGGAGATGCTGCTGATGCCGGGCACGACCTCGTGCTCGAACGCCACCCGGCCCCGCTCCAGCACCTCGTCGAGGATGGCGAGGGTGGAGTCGTACAGCGAGGGGTCTCCCCACACCAGGAACGCCCCGGTCTCTCCCTCCGCCAGATCCTCGGCGATGAACCGCTCGAAGATCTCGGCGCGCGCGCTGCGCCAGCCGTCCACCGTCGGGGCGTAGTCGGCCGGGGTCCGGTCGCGGTCCGGATCGCGGCCCTCCACGAGCCGGTGGCCGGGGCGGGCGTGCTCGTCGAGCATCGCGCGCCGCAGCCCGGTCAGGTCCGCCTTCTCCTCGCCCTTCTCCAGGATGAGGAATGCGTCCGTGGCACCGATCGCCTTGACCGCCTGGAGGGTCAGGTGGTCCGGGTCGCCCGCGCCTATGCCGATCACTGAGAACTTCTTCACCCGGCTATTCTGCCCGTCATGCGTGTCGCCCTGTTCGTCACCTGCGTCAACGACGCGCTGTACCCGCGGACCGGCATCGCCGTCGTGCGTCTGCTGGAGCGGCTCGGCGTCGAGGTGGACTTCCCGGCGGGCCAGAGCTGCTGCGGCCAGCCGCAGTACAACACGGGCTACCGGCACGAGACCGAACCGCTGCTACGACGTACCGCCGAGGCCTTCGCCGGATACCCGTACGTGGTCACCCCCTCCGGGTCCTGCGCCGCGATGATCCGCGAGCACTACCCCCGGATCGGCCGGAAGGCGGCGGCCGAGGGCCGGGGCGCGGGGCTCGCCGAGGCCGCGGCATCCCTGGCGCCGAGGGTCTACGAGCTGACCGAGTTCCTGGTGGACGTGCTCGGCGTGACCGACGTGGGCGCGTACTTCCCGCACACCGTCACCTATCACCCGTCCTGCCACGGCCTGCGGAGCCTCGGGCTCGGGGACCGGCCGCGCAGGCTGCTCGCCGCCGTCAGGGGACTGAAGCTGGTGGAACTGCCCGACGCCGAGGAGTGCTGCGGCTTCGGCGGAACCTTCGCCGTCAAGAACCCGGACGTGTCGGCCGCCATGGGCACCGACAAGACCGGCAACGCCCGGGCCACGGGCGCGGAGGTGCTGTGCGGCGCCGACAACTCCTGCCTGGCCCACCTCGACGGCCTGCTGCGCCGGGCCGGAGCCCCGCTGCGCGCCCTGCACCTCGCCGAGATCCTGGCCGCCACGGAGGAGGAACCGCTGCGATGACGGGTGTCGATCTCGGCATGCCCGCGTTTCCCGACGCGGCCCGCGAAGCGGTACGGGACGACGTACTGCGCGCCAACCTCCGCCGCGCCACGCACACCATCCGCGACAAACGGGCCCGGGCGGTCGCCGAACTGGCGGACTGGGACCGGCTGCGCGCGGCCGGCAAGGCCGTCAAGGACCACACCCTGCGCCATCTCGACCGCTACCTGATCCAGCTGGAGGAGGCGGTGACGGCGGCGGGCGGCACGGTCCACTGGGCGGCCGACGCGGAGGAGGCCAACCGGATCGTGACCGGCCTGGTCCTGGCGACCGGCGAGCGGGAAGTGGTCAAGGTCAAGTCCATGGCCACCCAGGAGATCGGCCTCAACGAGGCCCTGGAAGCCGCCGGGATCGCCGCGTACGAGACCGACCTCGCCGAGCTCATCGTGCAGCTCGGACACGACCGGCCCTCGCACATCCTGGTCCCGGCCATCCACCGCAACCGCGCCGAGATCCGGGACATCTTCCAGGCGGAGATGGGCGGTTGGGGCCGCCCGGCCCCGGACGGCCTCGGCGACGACCCGCGCGAACTCGCCGAGGCGGCGCGCCTGCACCTGCGCGAGAAGTTCCTGCGGGCCAAGGTCGCCGTCTCCGGCGCCAACTTCATGGTCGCGGAGACGGGCACCATGGTCGTCTTCGAGTCCGAGGGCAACGGCCGGATGTGCCTGACCCTGCCCGAGACCCTGATCTCGGTCGTGGGCATCGAGAAGGTGGTGCCGACCTTCCGCGACCTGGAGATCTTCCTCCAGACCCTGCCGCGCTCCTCGACGGCCGAGCGGATGAACCCGTACACGACGATGTGGACCGGGCTGGGCCCGTCGCGAGGGGCGGACGGCGACGGGCCGTCCGCCTTCCACCTCGTCCTCCTCGACAACGGCCGCACCGACACCCTCGCCGACGAGGTCGGCCGCCAGGCCCTGCGCTGCATCCGCTGCTCCGCCTGCCTCAACGTCTGCCCGGTGTACGAGCGCGCGGGCGGCCACGCCTACGGCTCGGTCTACCCGGGCCCGATCGGCGCCATCCTCAGCCCCCAACTCCGGGGCACCGGCAGCGAGATCGACGCCTCGCTGCCCTACGCCTCCACGCTGTGCGGGGCCTGCTACGAGGTCTGCCCGGTCGCCATCGACATCCCGGAGGTCCTGGTCCACCTGCGCGAACGGGTGGTCCAGGGCGGCCCGGTGACCCGCGAGGGCATCCGCGTACGCATCCGCCCGGCGCGGGGGCACGCCGCCGAACGGGCCGCGATGCGGGCCGCCCGACGGCTGCTCGACCACCCGGGCGCGCTGCGCGCGGGGGAGCGGCTGCTGGCCCGGGCCCGACGGCTGCGGCCGCGCCGGCTGCCGGGGCCCGGGCGGGCGTGGACGGACAGCCGCGAGCTGCCGGAGCTGCCGGCGGAGTCGTTCCGCGACTGGTGGACGCGGGAGCGGGGAGCGGGTGGGGTGGAGGGCCGGAGAGAGGGCCTTGGCGAGGGCCTTGGCGAGGGCCGGGGGGAACGCCGATGAGCAGCAGGGAACGCGTCCTGGGCCGGATCCGCCGGGCGGTCGGGCCCGAGGCCGGACTCGAAGGGGACATCCCGCGGAACTACCTCCAGGTCCACGGCAGCCGCACCCCGGCCGAGACGGCGGACCTCCTCGCCGCCCACCTCAGCGAGTACCGGGCGAAGGTGCACCGGGCCGACGAGGACGGCCTCCCGGAGCTGCTGACGCGGTTGCTCGCCGAGCGGGGCGCACGGTCGCTCCTCGTACCGGACGGGCTGCCCCCGTACTGGCTCCCGGCGGCGGGCCCGGTCCGCGTCCAGGACCGGGCCGCGTCCACCCCGTACGAACTGGACGCGGTGGACAGCGTGGTGACCGGCTGCGCCCTGGCGATCGCGGAGACCGGCACGATCGTCCTCGACGGCGGCCCCGGCCAGGGCCGGCGGCGGATCACGCTGATCCCGGACCACCACATCTGCGTGGTGCGGGTCCCGGACCAGGTGGTGGACTCGGTCCCGCGGGCGCTGCCGCTCCTGGACCCGGCCAGGCCCCTGACGTGGATCTCCGGCCCCTCGGCGACCAGCGACATCGAGCTCGACCGGGTGGAGGGAGTGCACGGCCCCCGCAGCCTGGAGGTGATCCTCCTCGGCGCACAATAAGGGCATGCCATCCCACATCGCCCTCACCGCCCTCGTGGTCCACGACTACGACGAGGCCATCGACTTCTACACCCGGGCCCTCGGCTTCGACCTCGTCGAGGACACCCCGCGGCCGGACGGCTCGCGCTGGGTCGTGGTCCGCCCGCGCGGGGCCTCCGCATCGGCCGCATCGGCCCTCCTGCTGGCCCGCGCCAAGGACGACGCCCAGCGCTCCCGCGTGGGCGACCAGACGGGCGGCCGCGTCGGCTTCTTCCTCCACACGGACGATTTCGTGGGGGACCACGCCCGGATGACCGCCGAGGGCGTCCGCTTCCTGGAGGAGCCGCGCCACGAGACGTACGGCTCGGTCGCCGTCTTCGAGGACCTCTACGGCAACCGCTGGGACCTCATCCAGCCGGCCGTCTAGGGGGTGTCCGGCGGGCCGCCGGTGAGCCGGGGCGCCTCGGCCGCGGCGTCGATGTGCTCCCCGGCCTCCACCCGCCCCGCCAGTTCCCGGGCCCACCGGACCAGCTCCGCCACGTGGATTCCGTACGCGTCCCCCCGCTCGGCCAGGGCGCCGGCCCCGCGCCGCAACAGGCGCGCGCCGCCGACGGCGTTCCCGCGCGCGGCGTGCGTCAGCCCGACGGCCAGCTGCGCGAGCCCCTTCCACAGCGGAGCCTCGGCCTCCGGGCCCGACTTCCAGGCGTCCTCGAACACCTCGTGGGCGTGGAAGGGCAGCCCGCCGTCCAGCAGCCGCTGCGCCTCCCGGACGGTCTCCGGGGGCGTCCGGACCATGCCCTCGGGCTGGCGCTCGACCCCGGCCTCCCCGTACGGCAGCGGCCGCCCCAGCCCGTCCCTGGGCCGCGCGCTCCGCGCCCGCCCGTCAGCATCCCGATCCCGTGCGTTCACCCCCTCATCCTCCCTCCCGCCGATTACCGGTGCATGCACACCCCTCGCCGTGGGGTAATGTTCTGCATGTGCCGCCGGGACGTCGGAAGCACAACGGGACGTGGCGCAGCTTGGTAGCGCACTTGACTGGGGGTCAAGGGGTCGCAGGTTCAAATCCTGTCGTCCCGACTCGAAAGAGTCGCAGATCAGGGGCCGTTTCAGAGCAATCTGAAACGGCCCCTTGATCGTTTTCGGGGACCACCTCGTGGGCCGAGCGCGCGTTGCTGATGAAGCGGGACTTGGCCCCGTAGCGTCGGGACAACGGTCGGACGAGTTCGGGGCCTTCGAGTCGGCAGTGCACCCCGACCACGCCTTCGCCGCGCCGTCTGGTGGTCGTGCCTGGAGGCGGGCGCTGCCGCGCAGAACGATCTCGGCGGGGCGGGCGGTCGGGGCGGTGGTCAGGATCGGCCCGCGGAAGCCGTCCGGACCAGGCCCGACAGGTAGCCGCAGTGGTCCAGGTGGGCATGGGTGACGACCACCGCGTGGAGGTCGGAGGCGTCTAAGCCGGGCTTCTCCCAGTTGCGGCGGCGCAGGTCCGCGAAACCCTGGAAGAGGCCGCAGTCGACAAGGATGCGGGCGCGGTCGCTCTCGACCAGGAGAGACACAGGAAAGGCCGACGTCATGAAGGCACTCGTCTTCCAGGGCCCCGGACAGACCGCATGGCAGGACGTACCGGACCCGGGCATCAAGGACGCCGCCGACGCGATCATCCGCGTCGACGCCGTCACCGTCTGTGGCCGCTTCTGCCGCGAGGGCCATTACGGCCAGTGCCGCGGGGGCGGCGGCTGGGTACTGGGGCGGACGTCGTGATCGAGGCCGTAGGCGTGCCCGAGGCCTTCGAGATGTGCCGCCGGTCGGCTGCCGTCGTCCTCGCTGATCACCCACCGCTTCGAGCTGGGCCAGATGGAGGAGGCGTACGACGTGTTCTCCCGCGCCGGCGACACCGGCGCCCTCAAGGTGGCGCTCGGCGGACCCCGGCACGACGTCATCACCGTCGCGCACACGCAGCCGTAACACCGAGAGGACATGAGGACCCATGAACAGGACCCGCCCCGGACCGGTCGCCTCGCAGGCGCCGGCCGGACGCACCGACCTCGGGCGGCGCATCGCCACCCGCCGCGAGGAACTCGGCCTCAGCCGGAAGGAATTGGGCGAAAGCTGCGGGGCCGACACCACGTATGTCGCCTACCTGGAGGAACACGCGGCGGCACCGGCGATCGGCTCCCTCGTACGGATCGCCGACGCCCTCGGGATGACCGTCGCGGAACTCACCGGCGCCACGACCGACCATCCGCCCGGCAGGGGCACAGCGGCGCTGGACGCCGAGCTGGTCGAGCTGTCCGACGGCGAGTGCCGACGGCTGCTCTCGACGCACGGCGTCGGGAGGATCGCGGTGATCACCCCGCAGGGTCCGGCGATCTTCCCGGTCAACTACGTGGTGGCGGGCCGGGACATCGCCTTCCGGACCTCCGGTGACGCGGTGCTCGCGCGGGCCGCCGGCACGGAAGTGGCCTTCGAGGCCGACCACATCGACGATGTCACCAGGCTGGGCTGGAGCGTCCTGGCCGTGGGCGAGGTGGAAGGCGTCACCGATGCCTGGGAACTCGCCCGGCTCGATGCCGTCGCGTACTCGCTGCCCTGGGCCGGTGGACCGCGCACGCACTGGATGAAGGTCACTCCGACCCGGATCACAGGCCGCCGTGTGGTGCGGCGGTGAATCCGCTGCGCGCCGTGGTCCTGGACACCGACGGGGTGCTGCTCGACTCCGCTGTGCTGCACGCCGCCGCGTGGAAGGCCGCCTTCGACGGCTGCCTCGACGCCTGGGCGGCCGACGCCCGTACGGACAGGCAGCTCCCCTTCGACGCGGAAGGGGAGTACCGGGAGCTGGTGGACGGCAAGCCCCGGCTCGCCGGCGCGCTCGCCTTCCTGACCGCCCGCGGCATCGCGCTGCCGCCGGGCACTCCCGCGGATCCACCGGGCTGTGACACGGTGTGGGCGGTCGCCGCCCGCAAGGAGCAGGCGTTCACGGCAGCGCTCCAGGCGGGAGACGTACAGGCTTTCCCTCAGGCTTTTCCTGAGGTCCGGCGGGTTCTGGAGACACTGCGGGCACGGGGGACGCGGTGTGCCGCCGCGTCGGCGTCCCGGCACGCCCGCCCCTTGCTGGAAGCCACCGGGCTGGCCGGCCTCGTCGACGTACTGGTGGACGGCACGGATGCCGAACGGCTGGCCCTGGCGGGCAAGCCGGACCCCGCCCTGTTCCTCGAAGCGGCACGGCGGCTGCGCGTCGCCCCCGCCGACGCGGCGCTGGTCGAAGACGCCCTGGCCGGGGTGGAGGCAGGCCGGCGCGGCCGTTTCGGCCTGGTGGTCGGCCTCGACCGGACGCGCGACACCGCCGCCACGGCGGCCCTGCGGGCCCACGGCGCGGATGTCGTACTCGCTGACCTCACCGCCCTCGTCGGCGCCGTCACCGGAGCGCGGCCGTGAGCACCTCCCGGTCCTGGTCCTGGACCTGGACCTTCGACCGCTACGACCCGAAGACCGAGCGGGTGGTCGAGGCCCTGTGCACCCTCGGCAACGGCCGCTTCGCCACGCGCGGAGCCGCCCCCGAATCGCCCGCCGACGCGGTCCACTACCCCGGCACCTACGCGGCAGGCTGCTACAACTGGCTCCCCTCACAGGTCGCGGGCAAGCAGGTCGGCAACGAGGACATGGTCAACCTCCCCGACTGGACCCGCCTGCGCTACCGCTGTCTCCCCGATGCCGGACCGGCGGGGGACTGGCTCACCCCCGACGACCCGAGCCTGCGCCACCACCACGTCGCGCTGGACCTGCGCGCGGGCACCCTCACGCGCCGCATGCTCTTCCAGGACGCCGACGGCCGCCGGCTCGGTGTCACCCACACCCGGCTCGTCGACATGGCGGACCCGTACCTCGCCGCCCAGCAGAGCACCTTCCGCGCGTACGGATGGCGCGGAATCATCGAGATCCAGTCCCTCCTCGACGGCGACGTCACCAATGCCGGCGTCGAGCGCTACCGGGCCCTGAACGGGCGCCACCTCACCGGCCACCGCGCCGGCGTCGGAGCGGACGGCGTCGCCTGGCTCTCCTGCGAGACCCTCTCGTCCCGCATCCGTATCGGCATCGCGGTACGCACATCCTCCAGGCCGCTTGCCGCCGTGGCCCTGAGCTGCACCAAAGCGGCGACGGCGCAGACCTTCCGGTTGCCGATCTCCCGTGGTCACCCCGTCGTCGTCCTCAAGTCCGCAGCCCTTTGCACCTCTCTGGACCGCCCCGCCGGCGATCCGCTCGCGTCCGCGGTCGAACACGTCACGCACGCACCGGACTTCGCGACCACGCTCGCCTCCCAGAAGGCCGCCTGGGAACACCTGTGGAGCCAGGGCGAAGTGAAGGTGCCCGGTGAGGCGGGCCGCATCCTGCGCCTGCACGCCTTCCACGTCCTGCAGACCCTCTCCCCGCACACGGCGGAGCTCGACGCCGGCGTACCCGCACGCGGGCTGCACGGAGAGGCGTACAGGGGCCACGTCTTCTGGGACGAGCTGTTCGTCCTGCCCTACCTCACCCTGCACTTCCCCGAGGTGGCACGCTCCGTGCTCATGTACCGCCACCGCCGCCTGCCCGCGGCCCGTGGCGCGGCGCGGCGGGCCGGTCGGCCGGGTGCGATGTTCCCCTGGCAGAGCGCCGGTTCGGGGCGGGAGGAAACGCAGACGCTGCATCTCAACCCGCGATCCGGCCGCTGGCTGCCCGACCACTCGCACCTCCAGCGCCACGTCGGCTCCGCCATCGCCTGGAACGTCTGGCGATACGCCCAGACCACCGGTGACACCGGCTTCCTGTACGGGCCCGGCGCCGAACTGCTCCTGGGCGTCGCCCGCTACTGGGGAGCGGTCGCCGACTACGACACCGACCGGGAGCGCTACCGGATCCGCGGTGTCCTGGGCCCGGACGAGTACCACGACGCCTATCCCGGGGCTGCGACACCGGGCATCGACGACAACACCTACACCAACGTCACCGCCGCATGGGTGCTGGCCCGCGGCCTCGAACTGGCCGCCGAGCTGCCGCCGTCGCGCAGGCGCCAGCTTGAGCAGCAGCTCGGCCTCCAGGCAGAAGTGCTGACGCGCTGGGAGGACGTTTCGCGCCGCCTCTACGTACCCTTCCACCCCTTCCACCCCGTCCACGGCGATGTCATCAGCCAGTTCGAGGGCTACGGCGACCTGGCCGAGCTGGACTGGCACGCGTACCGCAGCCGTTACACGGACATCCGCCGACTCGACCGGATCCTGGAATGGGAAGGCGACACGGTCAACCGCTACCAGGCGTCGAAGCAGGCCGACACCCTCATGCTCGGCTACCTCTTCCGTCCCGCCGAGCTTCACGAGATCTTCTCCCGGCTCGGCTACCGGCTCGACGATGACCTCTGGCGGGCAACCGTCTCGTACTACCTACAGCGCACGAGCCACGGATCGACGCTCAGCAGCCTCGTCCACGGCTGGATCCTCGCCAGCCAGAAGGGCCCCGACGCCTGGCGGTACTGCGAGGAAGCCCTGCTCGGCGACGTGATGGACATCCAGGGCGGCACCACCGGCGAAGGCATCCACCTCGGAGCCATGGCCGGCACCCTCGACCTCATCGAACGGGGCATCGCAGGACTGGAGGCAGGCCCGGACGGCCTGCGCATCGACCCCGCCCCGCTGCGGGAGGTTCCGCGCTGCACCTTCACGGTCGACTGCCTGGGCCACCGGGGCATCCGCATCCGGCTCCTCCCCGGCAGGCTCGGCATCGCCGTGCCGGATTCCCGTACCGCGCAGCCCCTTCCGCTGCACCTGCCCGGCGGCCGGCTCATGACCGTGCCGGCCGGCGAGCAGCGCTGGTTCCGGCTGGACGCCTCGGCCGCGCCGTGACGTGACTTCCCACGCCGCCCCCCTCGACCTCGACCGCGGGGACGCCGACCGCGCAGCCCTCTTCCGCTTCGACCGCCAGGAGGCCCGTCACCATGGGACCTTCCTGCCCGTGCGGTCGGACTCAGTCGTGCGCGACGACGGCGACCGGCGAGATGGCGTGGTGCATCACCGCGTGCGTGATGGGGCCGATGTGGCCGCCGAAGGCGGACCGGCGGATGCGTCGGCCGACGATGACGAGGGCGGCGTCGCTCGCCGCGTGGAGAATCTGGACCGCGGCCTGGCCGATCGGGGCGCGTGGTTCGACGCGCAGGCCGGGGAACTTGTCCCGCCACGGGCTCAGCATCGCGTCCAGGGTGGTGGCGCGGCCGTGGACGATCTCGTCCAGGACATCCGGGTCGAGCGCGGGTGCGTAGCTGAGGATCGTCGGCGGGGTCCATCCGTGGACGACGATGAGCAACGCGTCGCGGTGGGCAGCTTCCTCGAAGGCGAAGGCGAGGAGCTCGTCGCAGGGCTGACGGATGTCCAGCCCGGCCACGACGGGTCCGCTGTCGCGGTCGCCGTCGGGTGGGTGGCCCGTTCCGTCGGCGGACCGCACCAGCACGACGGGGCGTTCGGTCTCGGCGATGGTCGCCGAGGCAACGGATCCGACGATGAAGCCGGCGACGATGCCGAGCCCGCGCGAGCCGATGGCCAGCAGGTCGGAGTCCTCGGCCGCGTGGGCGAGGGCCACGGAGGGCAGTCCGCCCACCCGACGTGTGGAAACATCCAGGTCAGGGTGCTCGCGACGCAGCTCGTCGGCGGTGTCCCGCAGGAGGTTCTCCGCCCAGGCGCGCTGTGTCTCGGTGGTGGTGACGGGCAGGGGTGGATGCTCCAGCCATTCCTCGACGTGGACCAGGTCCAGCCGGGCCCCTCTGAGCTCGGCGTCTCTGGCTGCCCAGCGGGCGGCTGCCGTGCTTTCCGGTGTCCCGTCAAGGCCTACGGTCACCTGGCTGGTCATGCTGATCAACTCCTTGGGTGAGCCGGTCGATCACGTCCGTCGGTCCTCAGTGCGCGATGACGGCTACGGGGGCCGCGGCGTGGTGGAGCACCGCGTGGGCCACCGGCCCCAGGTGCGCGCCCAGGGGTGAGCGGCGCAGGTGCCGGCCGACCACGACGAGGTCCGCACCCGCGGCTGCCTGGACGAGCTGATGACCGGCGGATCCCCTGAACGCGTTGTGGGTGACGCTCACCGCAGGGAACTTGTGACGCCACGGCAGCAGCATGTCGTCCAGCATCTGCGTGACACCGCGGCTGATCTCGCGTTCGCTGTCCGGGTCGAGGAAGGGCACGTACGCGTAAGCGGCGGGAAGCTTCCAGCCGTGGACGGCGCGCAGTGCGCAGCCACGGCGGTCGGCCTCTTCGAAGGCGAAGGACAGGACCCGGTCGGCGGCCTCGTGGATGTCGACGCCCACGACGATCTCGCCGAACGGAGCGGGCCCGGACTCGTCCGGTTCGTCGGTCACCCGCACCAGCGCGACCGGTGTTTCCGTCGCGACGAGCGTCGACAGGCTCACCGAGCCGATGAGGAAGCCGACCAGGCCGCCCAGGCCGCGGGAGCCGAGTACGAGCAGTCCGGCGTCGGCCGCTTCGGCGGCGAGGGCGGCGGCAGGCCTGCCGGAGAGGCACCGGGTGGTGATCTCCACTTGGGGATACCGACGGCGTACGTCCTCCAAGGCGTCGGTGAGTACTTCGTCCGCCCACCGGTCGGCCGTTTCGCGGCCGGGCCGGGGAATGAGAGGGGCATCGGGCCAGTCGACGGCATGGACGAGCCGCAACGGCACCTGCCGCAGGGCCGCTTCCCGGGCGCCCCAGCGGGCGGCCGCCCGGCTCTCGGGGGACCTGTCGACACCCACGGTCACATGGTGCTTCATCACGGTGCCTCCTCGGCGGCGCGGAAGGTTTCTCACTGGGAGCCCGGGGAGCCCGGGGAGCCCGGGGGGCCCGGCGGGGCGGAAAGGGCCGCCTCAGGCCGCCTCAGGCCGCCGCGGGGGCCTGTCCCTCCAGATCGATCCGTACGTCCACAACGCCCTCGACGGCGCGGATGGCGCGGGCCATCAGCGGCACCAGGGCGCGGTCACCGAGCGATCCGCGCAGGGTGACGACGCCGTCCTGCACTGATGCCTCCAGGTGTACCGCGGGAGCGAGCTCGGCGAGAACCGCGCCGCGGATCTCCTCCTCGATCTCCTCGTCGGGGCGCAGGAACACCTTGAGCAGATCGCTGCGGCTCACAACCCCCTCCAGCATCCCGATCTCGTTCACGACGGGCAGGCGCTTCACGTGCTTGCGGGCCATGATCCGGGCCGCCTCGGCGAGCGTGGCGTCGGGGTGCACGGTCACTGCCGGGCTGGACATCAGCTCCTCGGCCAGCACACCCCCCGCCTTGGCGGCCTCCTCCATCTGATCGGGAAGCAGGGGGTCGGCCTGCCGGAACTCCTCCTTCGGCAGCAGATCGGCCTCGGAGACCACCCCGACGACGCGGCCCTCGCCCTCCAGGACGGGGACGGCGCTGACGTTCCACTGGTGCATCAGCTCGACGATCTCCTTGTACGTGGCCTCGCGGCCGATGGCCACGGCCGTGTGGCTCATGACGTCGCTGACGGTGTACCGGGACGCGGGCATGGCACGCTCCTCACTGGTGGTGGTCAGAAGGTGCTTGTGGGTGAGGGTGCGGTCATGAGAAACCTCCTCGTGCGAGCCCACTTCCAGTATCGGATCCGGTTCCCCCGCCGGGGAGGGTCCGGCCGGCCCACGATGCGCGCCGGGAGGCTGGGAGCGGTGGGGGCGGCGCGGCGCGTGCTGCGCTCGGCGGAGAGGGCGGTGCGGGAGCCTGGGCGGGGCGTGACCGGATAGGGGTGTCGGATGGAATGGCTGGTGACGGGCGCGGGCGCGGCCCTGGTGCTGCTGATCCTGCGGGACGTGTTCCACACGCTGTGGCATCCGACGCGCCACGGCGGGTTGAGCCGACTGGTGATGACCGCGCTGTGGCGACTGTCCTCCTTCCTCAACTCCCGGCGCGCGGCAGCCGGCCTGGCCGGCCCCCTCGCCATGGTGTCCGTCGTCGCGCTGTGGGCGCTCACGGTGGCGGTGGGGTGGGCATTGATCTACTGGCCCCACATGCCCGACGCCTTCGTGTACGCGGGCGGGTTGCGGCCCGGCGAGCACGCGGGCTTGCTGGACGCGATGTACGTCTCGCTGGTCACGCTCTCCACGCTCGGCCTCGGCGACATCGCACCCGCCGAAGGGTGGCTGCGCCTCCTCGCACCCTTGGAGGCGCTGGTCGGATTCGCACTCCTGACCGCGACGGTCTCCTGGATCCTCGGCATCTATCCGGCCCTGGCCCGCCGCCGGGCGCTGGCGTTGCGGCTCTCGCACCTCTCCCGCACCCATCCTTCGAGGGCACAGGTCGACTCCCCGGCCGGGGCAGCCATGCTGGACAGCCTGGCTACAGCACTCTCTGTGGCGGCGGTCGACTTCCTCCAGTACGCGGAGTCCTATTACTTCCACGACGGCGACGACCGCACCTCCCTGGCCTGTCAGATCGGCTATGCCCTCAACATCGCCGATGAGGCTTCGAATGCCGGGCACCCGGATGTCCGGCTCGCCTCCGCGGTGTTGCGTACCGCGCTGGAGGATCTCGCCACGATCCTGGATGAGCGCTTCCTGCACACCCAGGGCCCGCCCGGGCAAGCTCTCGACGCCTTCGCCCGCGACCACGGACGGCAGTCGTACACCGGTGGCCACACCGCTCGGTGAGGCCAGGGCGCGTGGACGGTTCGCCGCTTGTCCCTCCGCACGGCTGATCTCCTCGGATTCGCGCTGGCGAGGCAGCCTGCGCGGGTAGGCGTCGGCCCGCCGTCGCCGTGCCGGCGTTGTGCCGGTCAGTCGTGGCCGAGGGCGGTGAGGGCGTTCTCCACGGCCCGGTGGAAGGTCGGGTAGGCGTAGATCATGTGGCGGAGCTGCTCGACCGGTACCTGGGCCTGTACGGCCACCGCGAGGCCGTACAGGACTTCGCCGCCCGCGGGTCCTGCGGACGTGGCGCCGACCAGCACCCCGCGCTCCGCGTCCTCCACGAGTTTGATCAGGCCCTCGTTGCCGGCCTTGTGGATCCATCCGCGTGCCGAGGACGGCAGGCGTGCGATGCCGGTGCGGACGCGCAGTCCCTGCTCGCGGGCCGCCTGTTCGGTCAGGCCGACGGAGGCGACTTCGGGGTCGGTGAAAGTGACCCTGGGCAGGGCGCGGTAGTCCGCGTCGGGGCCCGGTTCACCGAGGACGGCGCGTACGGCGATCTCGGCCTGGTACATGGCCACGTGGGTGAACATCCCGAGCCCGGTGAGGTCGCCGACGCCCCACACACCGGGCGCGGCGCGCAGCTGCCCGTCGACCGGCAGGGTGCGGGCGTCCGGGTCCAGGCCGATGGTTTCCAGGCCGAGGCCGGCGAGGTGGGGGCGGCGTCCGGTGGCCACCAGCAGCTGATGGCCGGTGACCTCCTCCCCGCTGTCCAGGGTGAGCTGGAAGGTGTCCCCGCGGTGGTGGGCGCCGGTGGCCCGGGCTCCGGTTCGTACGGTGATGCCCTCGGCCCTCAGGACGTCGGCGATCAGGGTCCCGGCTTCGGGTTCGTCCGCGGGCAGCAGCCGGTCCATGGCCTCGACGACGGTGACCACCGTGCCGAAGCGGGCGAACGCCTGGGCCAGTTCGAGGCCGATGGGGCCGCCGCCGAGCACGAGGAGCGAGGCCGGGGGTTCCTTGGCGGCGATGGCTTGGCGGTTGGTCCAGTACGGCACGTTGTCCAGGCCCGGCACGGGCGGGATCTGGGGGCGGCTGCCAGTGGCGAGCACCACCGCACGCCGGGCGGCGAACACCTGGCCGTCGGCCTCCACCCGGCCGGGTCCCGCAAGCCGCGCATGCCCGCGGACGAAGCGTCCGCCCTTGCCGGTGAAGCGGTCCACGGCCACCTGGTCGCTCCAGTCGTCCGTGGCCTCTGCACGAATCCGGGCGGCGACGGGCGTGAAATCGGCGGTGGTCTCGGCCTGCCCGGCCATGCCGGGAACGCGCCGGGCCTCGGCGAGCAGGTTGCCGGCGCGGATCATCATCTTGCTCGGGATGCAGGCCCAGTACGGGCACTCCCCGCCGACCAGCTCCGCCTCCACCCCGACGACGTCGAGCCCGGCCTCGGCCAGCCGCTCGGCGACATGCTCACCCCCCACACCCATTCCGATCACCACGACATCGGTGTCCTGCACCATGACCGGCCTCCTTCGATCAGCTGTGCCTGGGAACGGATCACTGTGTACCCGGGATGCGGGGGAACGTCTCCGGCGTTGCGCTGTCTGCGCGGCGCGAGTCTGCGGCCGACGCTTCGGACCGCTGACCGTCCCGCGAGCGAGGTGGTGGTTCGGTGAGCGCGCTTACGGTTCTCGCTCTCCCCCCGGGCCTACGTTCGACCCTGACGTCCGGTGAACAGCAGAGGTCCCAGGAGAGAGGAGCTCTTCGATGACCCAGGCACCAGCGCCGAGGCGCAAGGTGGACCGGGACGAGGTGTTCGTGGAGTTCACCAAGTCGATCTGCCCGATGTGCAAGACGCCCGTCGACGCTCAGGTCAACATCCGTGACAACAAGGTCTACCTGCGCAAACGCTGCCGCGATCACGGCGAGTTCGAGGCACTCGTGTACGGGGACGCCCCTCGACTGCCCGATCTGCTTCGCCGACTCCGGACACCAGAAGGACGGTTACTCGATCACTCACGAGCAGTGCGAGCTGATTCTCGACGCCTTCGTCGCCTCAGAGGGGGACGTGGAGGTGGTGATGTTCTCCGGCGGGGAACCCACCATCCACAAGCACATCGGCGCCACCGCGGGCCTGCGTACGGTGCGTGCCGAACGGCACGACACGGCGATGCTTCGGATGATCGACCAGATCGAGGCACGGCTGAACCTGCTGCGTACGACGTCCCTGGACAAGCTCACCGCCGCCGGTATCGACCTCGACGCCGCCCCCGTGGTCCTGGGCGCGACCCGGACGGCCGTGGCCGATGGCGTGCTCGGATACGCGCTGCTGATCGCCGAATCACACAGCGTCCGCGGGAGGCGCCTCTCCACGTAGCCGCGCCGAGAGCACTACCGCCGATCTCGGCTACCGGCGCGTAGGTAACGGCGGTCACATACCTGCCCATGCCACCGGTCCTAGCGTCAGCCGGGTAAACGGGAATCGAAAGCACGGATGGGACGATCACCATGACCACTGCAGCGCATGTATCCCCCAAGGCTGCGGCCATTCCGCTCCATGCCGCCTGGGGCGCGGCGGCCGGACTGGTCGGCGGCGTCGGAATGGGCATCTGGATGTCGGTGTCCCGGCCGATGATGGACACCGCGATGATCACGATGGTCGCCGGCCTCCTCGGCACGACCAACGCCTTCGCCGGGTGGCTCATCCACCTCTCCATCGCGCTCTTCGCCGGCATCACCTTCGGCGTACTGTTCGGGCAGTTCGCGCAGCGCCTCGCGCCCGCCGTCGTCCTCGGACTGGTCTACGGCGCCGTGTGGTGGACCGTCGGCGCTCTGTGGATCATGCCGGCCAACATGGGCATGCCCGTCTTCGAGTGGAACGACGTGAGCGCCTCCAGCCTCGGCGCCCACCTCGTCTTCGGCCTCCTGGCCGGCATCACCTTCGCGGCCATCGCCCGGATGGCGGGCAAGTCCACCGGCCGGACCGCGGGATGACACCGATACCGTCGGCGTCAACACCTGGTCCCGGCTCACCGCTCCGGGGGACTGAACCTCTCCTCGGTGCCCCGGACGACTACTGTCTGGCCAGCAGCGCGGGCGCGCTGGCCAGCCCGCCGTGGGGCGCCGCGCCCCCGCCCTGGGCACCGGGACGACGCGAGGAACCACACCACATGAACCACACCGGTGACAGCGCCGACGATGAGAAGACGTGGTGCCTCTCCGAGGTCGACATCTTCCGCGACCTGAGCGAAGCCGAGATGGACGCCATCGCCGCCGCGGCCCCGATGAAGACCTACAGCGCCGGCGAGCTGCTGTACTCACCGTCCCAGCCCTCCGAGGTGCTGTTCATCCTCAAGAAGGGCCGCGTCCGGATCTTCCGGGTGTCCGCCGAAGGCCGCGCCCTGACCTGCGCGATCATCAGCCCGGGCACGATCTTCGGCGAGATGGTGCTGCTCGGGCAGCGGATGTACGACAACTTCGCCGAGGCCCTCGACGACGTCACCGTCTGTGTGATGAGCCGCATCGACGTCCACCGCTTCCTGCTGGCCGACGCCCGGATCTCCGCACGCATCACCGAAATCCTCGGCCGGCGCCTGACCGACCTCGAACAGCGCTTGTCCGACAGCGTCTTCAAGAGCGTTCCGCAGCGCATCGCCACCACCCTGCTCACTCTCGCGGCCGAGCCCCGGCCACGGGTGCTCGGGGCTCGCAGCCCGCAGATCGCGCTGACCCATCAGCAGATCGCCGCCCTGGCCGGCACTTCCCGCGAGACGACCACCAAGGTCCTGCGTGACTTCGCCGACCAGCACCTGATCCGCCTTGCCCGGGGCCGCATCACCGTCCTGGACGCCGAACGGCTCGCAGACCACGCGGGCTGACGTCACCGAGCGGACGTCTTCGCGGCGCTGAGGCTTGACGCGGGCGACCCGGAGGGCCTCGGCTTCCTGTTCCGCCTGGTAGCGGCGGGCGTCGGCGGGCCCCCGCTCCGGGCCTGTGGGACTGCCGTCAGAGATCCGTCAAACACCCGACCAGGAGAGGCGCCATGCCCGCCCGTGAACTCGCCGAGCCCTACCCGCATGTGACGACCGATGACAGCGCCGTGGACGCCGTACGCCTGCTCGCCGAGCAGAACCTGCCGGCGCTGTTGGTCCTTGACGCCGAAGGCACCCCGTACGCGGCCGTCCCCGGCTCCCAGCTGGTGCGGCAACTGGTACCCGCATACGTGATGGAGGACCCGCTGCTCGCCCCTGTCATCGACGAACGACACGCCCAAGCGATGGCCGAGGACCTGGTCGGCAAGACGGTCGCCGAGTGGCTGCCCGCCCGTACGTTCAAGCCGCCGTACGTCGGTCCGGACGCGGGGACGATGGAGATCGCGGCCGCCATGGCCCGTACCCATGTCCCGCTGGTCGCGGTGGTCGAACGCGACGGCGCGAACAACCGGCTCGTCGGGGTGGTCTCCGCCGCGGGGCTCATGCGCCACCTGCTGGCGGCCGGCGGGCTGGTATGAGCGGCTGGCAGAGCTGGGCCGCGATCGCCGTCTTCGCCGGTGTCTACCTCCTGATCATCACCGAGTGGGTCCACCGCGTCGCCGCCGCCCTGGGCGGCGCGGGGCTGATGCTGGCCATCGGCGCCACCGACGACTTCGCCGCCTTCCACTCCGATGAGACCGGCATCGACTGGAACGTCATCTTCCTGCTGCTCGGCATGATGGTGATCGTCGGCGTGCTCAAGCGGACCGGGCTCTTCGAGTACCTGGCCATCTGGTCGGTGAAGAAGACCAAGGCTCGCCCGTTCCGGGTGATGGCCATGCTGGTCCTCATCACCGCGGTCGCCTCGGCGCTCCTGGACAACGTCACCACGGTGCTCCTGGTCGCCCCGGTCACGCTGCTGGTGTGCGACCGGCTGAAACTCCCGGCCATGCCGTTCCTGCTCGCCGAGGTGTTCGCCTCCAACGTGGGCGGCACCGCCACCCTGGTCGGAGACCCGCCCAACATCATCATCGCCAGCCGGGCCGGGCTCACCTTCAACGACTTCCTGGTCCACCTCGCCCCGCTCTGCGCGGTCCTGATAATCGTCCTGGTGCTGCTGTGCCGGGTCATGTTCGCCAAGTACTTCGTCTACGACGAGAAGCGTGCCGCCGAGATCATGGAGCTGCGCGAAAGCGGGGCGATCACAAATCCCCGGCTGCTCGCCCAGGGCCTGGGGGTACTCGCCCTGGTCGTCGCCGGTTTCGTCCTGCACCCCGTCCTGCACTACGAGCCCAGCGTCGTCGCCCTCCTCGGCGCCGGCCTGCTCGTCGCCATCTCCAAGGTCGAGACGGGCGAAGTCCTCGGCGAGGTGGAGTGGCCCACTCTCGCCTTCTTCGCGGGCCTGTTCGTCATGGTCGGCGCGCTGATCGGGACCGGCGCCATCGGCGACCTCGCCGGCTCCCTCGCGGACGCGATCGGCGGGAACGAGCTGGGCGGCTCCATGCTGCTCCTGGGCGGCTCCGCCGTGTTGTCCGGGATAGTCGACAACATCCCGTACGTCGCCACCATGGCCCCCGTCACCAGCGAGCTCGTCACCGACATGGGCGGCGACCCCGACCACGTCATGTGGTGGGCCCTGGCCCTCGGCGCGGACCTCGGCGGCAACGCCACCGCCATCGGCGCCTCCGCCAACGTCGTCGTCCTCGGCATCGCCGAACGCAACCGACAGCCCATCACCTTCTGGCAGTTCACCCGATACGGCCTCATCGTCACCGCCGCCACGATCGCCGTCTCGGCCGTCTACATGTGGCTGCGCTACTTCGCCCTCGCCTGAGAGCCCCACGCGGTGGACGGAGCGTCAGTGCCGGCGGGGCCGACCGGGATCAGACGGGGGCCGGGCCGCGGGCAGGGGGTTCGTCGCCGCCCATGTCGAGGCGGAACGGCGGGTAGGCGTCGGTCATGAGGCAGGCGTAGGCCGCCACCCGCAGCACCCAGCGGTTGAGGCCGATGACCAGGTCGAACAGATCCCGCGGGTACTTCTCGGTGAAGGCGAGCGCCACCACCGCGATGAGCACGAGGATGCCGATCAGGCCGCCGCCCCAGTAGCCGCCGCGCGGGGCGCCGGTGAAGAAGCAGATGACGAGGTAGTGGGGGATCGCCAGCAGCCACCACTTCACCAGCACGAGTCCTCTGGAGAGGCGTTCGGGGTAGGCGATGTCGAGCCGCGCCGGGTAGTCCGGTTCCGGGCCGAGGCTGAAGGGCGGGTAGCGGTCGGTGCCCAGCGCTCCGTAGGCGTAGTACGACACGCGCCACGACCAGCGAAGGACGCCGACGCTGAAGTCGAAGAGGGGGCGGGGGTACCGCTCCGTGAAGAGGATGGCGAAGAACGCGATGACACTCACGACGAGGAAGGCGATCCACAGGAAGAACAGCACGATGTAGTGCGGGATGGCCAGGATCCATTTGACGAGCCAGAGCCACCGGGACAGCGGAACGTCCAGGCGGGCCGACACGCTGACCGGATAGGCGGGGACTGGTGCGCTGGTCATACTGGTCAGCTCCTTCGGATTGCGGTGCCTGCCCCTTCCAGGGTGACCACGCAGTCCACGACACGCAGCTCGACCGCGTCGCCGCGGTCCTCGTCCCGGTGCCGTGACGGGGCCCGAGGGGGCCTTCGGCCCGCCGGTCAGTGGATTCGGTGGACCCTCTGGGTGGCCAGTTCGTACCGGGCTCCGACGACGGCCAGGTGCCCGGCGCTGATCCTGCCCGCGAGGTCGGGCTCCGCGGCGAGACGCGATCGCACCAGCCGTACGTTGGCGGTCACCGCCGCGTCGACGCGGGCATCCCCCCGCAGCCTACGGTCGATCGCGGGCCGGATCTGATCGGCCAGGTACCGCACGTGGGCGGGCAGCCGGGCGCCGTCCTCGGCGGCGTGGACGGCGGCCGCCGTACCGTCCGCGTCTCGTCGGGATGCCGTTCGTGCAGCGTCCGCCAGCGCCGATTCCCCGCCGCCAGTTTCCGCAGCGCGGACTCGGGCGTGGTCGGCCGGGTCGTCGTTCTCGTCCCCGCGCCGACGGCGATCGGGGTCGCGGGCGAACCGGCGATCAGCCCGGTTCCCACGGCGATTGCCGCAGTGAGCGTGGCCCGAACGACCCGGCGCCGCTCCGGCACCCCGTACGCCCTCTGATGTTCAGCTCGACGGTCATGTACGGACAATCTAAGACTTGATCCGTAATTCCCGAAGGAGGTACGGACTGCATCCGGTTGGCTGGTCCGGGCGCTCCGACGTGGTCACCTGGCGGTGTCTCATCCGGGGTTGCTCGGGGCCGTTCCGGAGTTCGGTGAGCAGAGGCCCGCAGTTCAGCGGACTGCCGCAGGCGCTGCATACCGGCAAGCCGGTGGTCAGAGCCTCACGCGGTTGACTCACACTGGCCGTCTTCTCGGCCGCTACCGATCGTAGCGGAACGGCCGGACAGCGAATTGCGGAACACCTCTTTTAGGTGAACGGCCCGGGATCGAGATCTACCCTGCGGCTCGGTGTGCAAGGTGACGTTCGCCGAGCTGTACTGCGTCGGCGCGCTCGGGCAGGGCGAATACGCGCAGGAAGAGCTGGGATAGCGGGCCGATGGCGAGCGCGTACGCGATGGTGCCGACGCCGGCGGTGCCGCCGAGCAGGAAACCGGCCGCGAGCACGATGAGTTCGATCCCGGTGCGCACGAGCCGTACCGACCGGCCGGTCCGGCGGTGCAGTCCGGTCATGAGGCCGTCGCGCGGCCCGGGCCCGAAGGCGGCCGCGATGTAGAGGCCCGTGGCGACGCCGTTGAGGAGGATGCCCGCCGTGAGCAGGGCCACCTGCGAGACGGCGCCGTGCATCTGCGGCAGCACGGCGAGCGTGGCGTCCATGGACAGGCCCACCGCGAAGACGTTGGACACGGTGCCCAGCCCGGGCCGCTGCCGCAGCGGCACCCACAGCAGCAGCACCAGCGCCCCGACGGCCACGGACACGGTGCCGATGCTCCACCCGATCCGCTCGGCGAGGCCCTGGTGGAAGACGTCCCACGGATCCAGCCCCAGCCCCGCGCGGACCAGGAACGCCGAGCTCGCCCCGTACAGGGCGAGTCCGACGTAGAGCTGCGACAGGCGACGGGTGACGCGGCGCGCGGGGGTGGCGGGGGTGGAGGACACCGGTGGAGCCTTTCTGGGGGCCAAAGATCGACGGACCTCACCGTGTGGCATCCCCATGAGGCCCGGACAGGGCCAATCGCAGCCAAGTGGCCTTTCCTTCGCTTCCGGGATCCCGGTGTGGTGCGGGCCGCTCCTCCCGCCGTGAGAACGGGCACATTTTTACCCCGTTTAGTCCGAATTGGTGAAACATTGTGTCCGGTCTGGCGGGATTTCGGGTTCGCGGGTGGGTTGCCAGGCGCCACAGCGATGTCAAACGCCACCGGGAGAGACATGCGACGCGCACACGGCCGGACGATCAATCTGCGGATAGCCCTGCCCCTGGCGGCCGGGGCCGCGGTTCTGGGCTTCGGCGGCCTCTACGTCACCGGCCTGGTCGTGACCGGCGACGCCGTGGCCGACGGCACCACCGTGCGCGGCGTCGACATCGGCGGCATGAGCCGTACGCAGGCCAAGGCCGCCCTGGACCGGGAGCTCGGCCCGGCCGCTGCCGCGCCGATCGAGCTCAAGATCGGCGACCGGACCGAGAAGGCGGCCCCCGCCTCCTTCGGTCTGTCCGTGGACACCGCCGCCACGGCCGAGAGCGCCACGAACACCGGGTCCGACCCCTTCACCGTGATCGGACGCCTCTTCGCTCCCGAGCGCGAGCGGGACATCGAGCCCGTGATCCGCGTGGACGGCCCCGCCGGCACCGCCGCCGTGGGCCGGCTCGCCGACGCGGCGGGCCGGGCCGCCCGCAGCGGCGCCATCACCTTCGACCGCGGCACGGCCCGGGTCACCGCTCCCGTCACCGGCGTCACCGTGCGCGCCGACCGGGCGGCGGACACCGTACGTGCCGCCTACCTGCACCCGCAGGCCGGCCCCGTCGCGCTCCCGGTGGAGCAGACGCCCCCGGCCGTGGGCCCGCGGGAGACCGCCCGGGCGCTGAAGGAGTTCGCCGAGCCCGCGATGTCCGGCCCGGTCACCCTCACCGTCGCCGGAAAGCCCCTCACCCTCTCGCCCGCCCTCCTCGGAAAGCATCTGGCGCTGGAGGACGACGGCCACGGCCGCCTCGTGCCGCGGCTCGACTCCCAGGGGCTGCTGGACGAGCCGGTGGTCGCCCGCCTGCTGGCCGCGGCCGCCCCGCGCGACGCGACGTTCCGTGTCGACGCGGCGAACCGGGCGGTCGTCGACGACGGCGGGCGCGACGGGGTGCGGGTCACGGCCAAGGCCCTCGGCGACGCCGTCCTGCCGCTGCTGACGCGCACGGGTGCCGCCCGTACCGCCGAGATCGCCGTACCGGTGGTCCAGCCGCGTCTGACGGCGGAGGAGGCCCAGCGCCTCGGCATCAAGGAGAAGGTCTCGTCCTTCACCGTCGCCTTCCCGGCCGCGCCCTACCGTAGTACCAACATCGGGCGCGCCGTGGAGCTGATCAACGGATCGGTCGTCCTGCCGGGCGAGACGTGGAGCTTCAACAAGACGGTCGGTGAACGGACGAAGGAGAACGGCTTCGTCGACGGCATCATGATCGCCGACGGCCAGTACAAGAAGTCGTCCGGCGGCGGTGTGTCGGCGGTCGCGACGACCATGTTCAACGCCATGTTCTTCGCGGGCGTCAAGCCGGTGGAGTACGGGGCCCATTCGTTCTACATCGAGCGCTACCCGGAGGGCCGCGAGGCCACGGTCGCCTGGGGCACCCTCGACCTGCGCTGGAGGAACGACTCCGGCCACGCGCTCTACGTCCGGGCCGAGTCCACCGACACCTCGGTGACCATCACCCTGCTCGGGACGAAGAAGTACGAGGAGATACGCGCCACCCAGGGCCCGCGTACGCACGTGACCCCGCCGGGGAAGCGCACGGGCGTCGCCCCGGTCTGCGAGGCGCAGACGCCGCTGGAGGGGTTCGACGTCTCCGTCGACCGCGTCTTCGTCCAGGGCGGCCAGGAGGTCAAGCGGGAGACGTTCCGGACCCACTACACCCCGCGCGACGAGGTGACCTGCGAGCCGGCCGCCCCGGAGGGCCCCGGGGCCCCGGCCGCCCCGCCCACGCGGACGCCCGCCGCCGCCTCCGGGGCGCCCCGCGCCTGACTGGGTCCCGCGCCTGACCGGGTCCGCGCCTTGCCCCCGCCGGGCAATTTCAGCCTCGCCGGCGGTTGTGGGGCGGGGTCTTGGGGGGGGCCCCCGGGCACCCCGCGCCGGCGGGCCCCCGGGGCCCCCCGGGCCCCCGCCCGACAACCCGGGGGAGCGGGAGTT
>NZ_JALGRF010000001.1:1251350-1395704 GCF_022815725.1 Streptomyces sp. APSN-46.1 | reverse complement strand
GGGCGCGGCCGGGGGGGGGGGCGGCCCCCCCCCCCCCGCAACCCGGCACCGCCGGGCCCCGGGCTCCGCCCGGACCCGCGCCTCAAACGCCGGCGAAGCTGAAGTTGCCCGCCCCCGCGTCAGCGCAGGCGCGCGGCGGCCGCCGCGAAGGGGGCCGCCTGCGCCGGGACGGACGCCAGGACGGCGACCCACGAGCCGTCGGCGAACTGGATCTCCATACGCCCCTTCTGGAGTAGGCCCGTCGGGTTGGCGCGCAGTGCGCCGATGGCCGCCCGCGGGGTTTCCCAGTACTGCTTCATCACGGGCGTCGTCTGCCACAGCGGCGAGACGTCGCTCAGGCCGAACCAGCGCCGGTCGGTGACCGCGAGCACGCCCGTCACCGAGCCCCGCACGCTCGCGCGGCTGACGAGGAAGTGACCGGCCGCGCTCTGCCAGCCGCCCTCCATGCTCGTGCCGTGCATGAGCCGCGTGCCCAGGTCATCCACCATGTCCGGTGCGCGGTCGATCGCGTTCGCCGCGCCGGCGGGCCTCGACTGCCGGGGGTCGAGCACGCGCGCCTTGACCAACTGCCGCAGGGCGCGCGGGAGCTTGGCCTCGATGCGCCGGCTGAGTTCCGACGACTCCGGCGGAGCCAGCAGGGCCTCGGGCGGATGCGGTACGCCGGGCCCGAGTTCGTAGGCACACGCGGCGATGAGCCGCTCATCGGGATGCAGGAACCTCTGGGCCTGTTCGCGCCTCTCCTGGTTCAACGCGCCTGCTCCTGTTCGTTCGTTCGATGGATCGATGGGTCCGATGGGCCAATGGGCCGATGATCTTGACCGGCCCGCATGATTGTCCCTGACCTGGGGATCTTCTTGATCACCGGTGAGTCCCGCGCGGATCCGGCAAATGCGGCGGACCCGGCACCGGGCGGCCAGCGGGATTCGGCCGATCCGGAGACGGCGCGTCGCCGGATAGTCGCCGGGTCCCGCGCGGGGCCGGAGCGGGCGCCGCAAGTGCGGGAAGCGGAAGCGGAATTCACGCGACCGGTTCGTGGGGCCTTCGGATTTCGGCCAGATGTGACACGGCCAACAGGCCTGCACCGTCCAGATCATGACCTGCTGTCAAGACACGCGCGTAAAGACGCTAAGCTTCCGGGCCGTTGTCATATGATCATTCGCTTTCGATCGTTTGAGGGTTCTGATGGTTCGAGTGGGATCGTCGCCCGGAAGTCCAGGGCCCACCTCACCCGTCGTTTGGGCGCTGCCCCCACTGGTGACCGCCGTGGTCTCCCTGGTCGCCGTTGTCATGGTGTCCGCGTCGGCCCGCACCCCCGTCGCCTGGGTCGGTGCGGTGGCCTTCGTCGCGGTCGCCCTGTCCTGCGCCGAGGCCGCCCGGCGCGGACGGGCGATGGTGGCCCTGCGGGCCACCATCGCCGGGCAGGAGGCGTCCCTGTCGCGCCAGGAGGCCGAAACCGTACGGCTCGCGCAGGAACTGCTGCCCGACGTCGTGGAGCGCCTGCGCAAGGGGGAGTTCCCCGATGAGGTGCTCACCTCCCTGGAGGATCCCGACGCCTACGAGCCGGGCCTGACCCCCGCGTTCAGGGCCGCCCACCAGGCGGTGCTGCGCTCGGTGCTCGACGCCGTCGTCGCCGAGGAGGACCTGCGCGACTCCGCGCAGCGCGCCTTCGTGAACATCGCCCGCCGCGTCCAGGCCATCGTGCACCAACAGGCCCAGGAACTGCGGGAGATGGAGGACCGGCACGGCCGCAGCCCCGAGGTCTTCGGCGACCTGCTGCGGCTCGACCACGGCACCGCGCTCATCGGCCGGCTCGCCGACTCCATCGCCGTCCTCGGCGGCGCGCGGCCCGGCCGCCAGTGGAGCAGGGCCGTCCCGCTGTACAGCGTGCTGCGCGGCGCCATGTCGCGGATCATCGACTACCAGCGCGTGGAGCTCCACTCCGTCTCGCAGGTCGCCGTCGTCGGACCCGCCGTCGAACCGCTCATCCACGCACTCGCCGAGCTGCTGGACAACGCCACCCGCTACTCCCCGCCGCAGACCAAGGTCCACCTGACCGCCGTCGACGTGAACTCGGGCATCGCCGTCGAGATCGAGGACGGCGGCGTGAGCATGAGCGAGGAGGCCCGCAAGCGGGCCGAGCGCATGCTGCGCCAGGCACAGCAGGGCATCGACCTCAACGACCTCGGCGAGACGCCCCGCCTGGGCCTCGCCGTCGTCGGCCGCCTCGCGCAGGCGTACGACTTCCAGGTCTCGCTGCGCTCCTCGGCGTACGGCGGGGTGCGCGCCGTCCTGGTCATCCCCCAGGGCCTGATCACCACCGCCGAGGCCGCCACCGGTGTCGCTCACGGCATCGGCAGCTCCTCGGGGCCCCGGGCGGCCCTGCCCCCGGCGGCCGGGCCCGGCCGGGCACCGGCCGTCCCCGCGGAGCCCGCGCGCCCGGCCACGGGCCCGCACGTCCCGGCAGCAGAGGCGGCAGAGGACGGGATCCCCGCTGTGACCGAGCGGACCCCGAACGGCCTGCCCCAGCGGCGCCGCAAGCCCCACACCCCGGCGCCGGCCCTGCCCGGCACCCTCGACCGGACCACGGCCGCGGCACCCGCCGCCACCGCCGTGGCCGCGGGCCGGGCCGCGACCGAGCCCGCGCCCGAGGTACAGCCCGGAATGTGGCTCGCCGCCTTCCAGGGCGGACTGTCCGGGGAAAGTCAGACCGCCACGAGCCGGACCGGCGGAGCAAGCCAGAACACAGACGCCTCGCCGGACTCGGCGAGCAAGGGGGAACAGCCATGAGTCAGCAGCAGACCAATATGGACTGGATGCTCAAGGACCTGGCCGAGAGCGTTCCGCAGACCCGCCATGTCATCGTGCTGTCCGCCGACGGCCTGCGCATGGCGCAGTACGGCGCGGAGACCGACACCGCGGACCGGCTCGCGGCCGCCTGCGCCGGGCTGCAGAGCCTCGCCGGCGCGGTCGCCTCCGAACTCCCGAACAGCAGCGGGCGGATGAGGCTCGTCGTGATCGAGATGGACGGCGGCTTCTTCTACCTCATGGCGGCCGGCGCCGGTGCCTACCTCGCCGTCCTCGCCAACGAGGGCGTGGACGCCGGCCTGATGGGCCAGCGGATGCGCGACCTGGTCGCCCGGATCGGTGAGCACCTCAGCAGTCCGCCGCGCCGCGAGGGGCAGCCCGCGTGAGCAACCCGGGCCGGGGCTGGGAAGACGGCACCCCCGAGCGGCTCTATGTCATCACCGGCGGTCGCAGCGGACCGTTACAGTCCACCTCCCTCGACCTGGTGAGCCTGATCATCGCCAGGTCGGGGCCCCGGCCCGGCATGCAGCCCGAGCACGCGGCGATCATGCGGCTGTGTCAGTCGCCGCTCTCGGTGGCCGAGATCTCCGCGTATCTCGGCCTGCCCGTGAGCGTGGTGACCGTACTGCTCGGCGATCTGCTCGACGCCGGCCACGTGCTGTCCCGACCACCCGTCGCCCCCGCCCAACTCCCGGACCTGGCACTGATTGAGGCAGTCATCGATGGACTTCGAAAGCTCTGAGAAGCCCGCCGGCCCGCGGCGCGAGGACGCGCTGCCGGCCACGGCCGCCGCCGCGGTCAAGGTGGTGATCGTGGGCGGGTTCGGGGTCGGCAAGACGACCCTGGTCGGCTCGGTGAGCGAGATCCGGCCCCTGACCACCGAGGAGACGATGACCCAGGCCGGGGTCGGCGTCGACGACACGCACGGCGTGGAGCGCAAGAGCTCCACCACCGTGGCCATGGACTTCGGCCGCATCAGCATCAACGAGGAGCTGGTGCTCTACCTGTTCGGCACCCCCGGCCAGGAGCGCTTCTGGTTCCTCTGGCACGGCCTGTTCGAGGGTGCCCTGGGCGCCGTCGTGCTCGTGGACACCCGCAGGCTGGAGGTCAGCTTCGACGTGATCGGCCGGCTGGAGGAGCGCGGCGTACCCTTCGTGGTCGCCGTCAACTCCTTCCCCGACGCGCCCGAGCACCCCCTGGACGAACTGCGCGGAGCCCTCGACCTGCCCGCGTCCGTACCGCTCGTCGTCTGCGACGCCCGGCGGCGCGACTCCAGCCGTGACGTCCTGATGACGCTCATGCGCTACCTGCACTCCCTCGCCGTGACCCCGGAGGCCTCGTGAGCACCACCCCCACCCCGCCGCCGGGCTGCCCGGCCCACCGGCTCTACGGGCCGGAGGCCGAGGCCGACCCGATGGGCCTGTACGAGAAGCTGCGCGCCGAACACGGCCCGGTGGCACCCGTCCTCGTCCAGGGCGACCTGCCGGCCTGGCTGGTGCTCGGCCACCGCGAGAACCTGGACGTGGCGCGCACCCCGTCCCGGTTCGCCCGCGACCCGCGCCACTGGCGGGACATGCGGGAGGGCAACGTCCCGGCGGACCACCCCCTGACGCCGATGACCGCCTGGCAGCCGGTGTGCCACCTGGTCGACGGCGTCGAGCACGAGCGGCTGCGCGGGGCGATCACCGAGTCGCTGGAGCGCTTCGACCGGCGCGGCGTACGGCGGTACGTCAAGCGCTTCGCCGATCAGCTGATCGACGCCTTCGTCCAGTCCGGGCGGACCGACCTGGTCGCGGCCTTCGCCGAGCCGCTGCCGATGCTGGTGATGACCCAGCTCATCGGCGCGCCGGAGTCCTACGGACCGCGTCTCGTCGAGGCGGCCCGGGACATGATCCAGGGCACCGAGACGGCCGTCGCCAGCAACGAGTACGTCTCGGTCACCCTCCGGGAACTCGTGGCACGCAAGCGGGAGGTGCCCGGCCGGGACTTCACCACGTGGCTGCTGGAGCACCCCACGGCACTCGGCGACGAGGAGCTCGTGGAACACCTGCGGCTGGTGCTGATCGCGGCCTTCGAGACGACCGCCAACCTGATCGCGAACACCCTGCGCATGGTGCTCACCGACAGCCGTTTCCGCGCGAACCTGTCCGGCGGCCACATGACGCTGCCGGACGCCCTGGAGCAGGTCCTGTGGGACGAGCCGCCGCTCATGACCGTCCTGGGGCGCTGGGCCACCGGCGACACGGAGCTGGGCGGTACGCGGATCAAGGCCGGGGACATGCTGCTGCTGGGCCTGGGGGCCGGCAACCTCGACCCCGAGATCCGGCCCGACCTGACGCTGCCCGTCCACGGCAACCGCTCCCACCTGGCCTTCAGCAGCGGCCCGCACGAGTGCCCCGGACAGGACATCGGCCGGGCCATCGCGGACACCGGCATCGACACCCTGCTGACCCGGCTGCCCGATCTGGAGCTGGCGGTCCCCGAGGACGAGCTGCGGTGGACGTCCTCCCTGATGTCCCGCCACCTGGTGGCGCTCCCGGTCCGGTTCACCCCGCTCGGCAGCACGGTCACCGGGTCCACACCGATACCCGGCGGGCGCCCGGCGCCCGCCGCCCGGGAGTGGGCGCCGGCCGCCCCCGGTGCGGGGGAGCGGCCGACGGGCCGGGTCTCCTGGTGGTCGCGCCTGCGGGGCCGCCGCTGAACTCAGCGCGACGAGCCGTCGAGCTGCTGCCACCACCAGGCGAGAGCCGGGATCGGAAGCGGCTCGGCGCTCGGGTCGCTGGGCGTGTCGCTCCAGGTGACGTCGTACGAAGCCCCCTCGACGGGGAGCACGTTGCGGTTGCGCGGACTGGCGTACCGCGGCGCGCGGCTGTGGTAATCGGTGTCGCCCACGATCCAGTGCTCCAGTGAGACGAGGTAGCGTCCGAGCTGCTCGTCGGCGTCGCGCGCCAGCTGCTCGCGCAGCCGGACGAACAGCGTCACCGCCCGGTCCCGCAGCGCGTACGCCGCGGGCAGCGCCTCAGCGGGCGTGCAGCCGTGCTGCCGGGCCAGTACGTTGAGCAGATTCGCTTCCCACGGCTCCTGGTGATCGTCCTTGTTGTACGAGAACAGGTCGTTGTCGCAGGCGACGATGAACCCGGCGGCGTCGGTCAGGGCCTGGACGGGCGCGGAGTACAGGACATCCTCCGGCACGTCGGTCCCGTTCGCCGCGTCGCACCAGGTCAGCAGGAATCGGGTGCCGCCCACCGATATCCGCATCGCCGCGAAGTCGTTGAGGCTGGGCATGATGCCCCGCTCGGCGTTGGCGGCCTGCCAGGCTTCGCCTTACACCCAGTCCCGGATGCCCTCGGTGAAGCGGTGGAGCTGTACGGGGGTGAGCATGGCCCGGGTGCGGGCCACCAGGTCCTCCAGCGCGGCGGTGTGCGGCCCCGGCGGAAGCAGGCCCGAGCCGGGCGCCTCGACGGTGCGGAAGAGCCGGGTGCCCTGGTCTATGACGGCCGCCGTGCGTGCCGCGCCGGAATCCGAGCCCTGCCCGTCGTCGGCGGCGAAGGCCCAGTAGCTCCACTCGGCGAAGAGCAGCATCGGCTCCACATCGCCGTAGGGGGCGATCCTGCTGATGAAGTCGGCGCTACGGGTGGCCAGTCCCCAGGCGCGCTCGGTGGCGTCCGGGTAGAGGCCGAAGGCGTCGATCCAGGCGATCGCCCGCTCTTCGAGCTCGGCCGCCTTGGGGTGGATCAGACCGTTCTCGAACGGCCAGTAGAACGGCGGCAGTTGCCAGCCGATGCGGGAGGGGTGCGCGTCTTCGCGGTACACGGGTGCCATCGGTCAGCTGCCCCCGCCGAGGCGGAAGAGCAGCAGCCGGGTCTCCAGCGCGTGGTCGCGCCAGATGCGGAACAGCTTGCCGTGCGTGATGGTGGACTCCTGGAGCCGCTCGCGCGACCAGGCGGACGGGGCGCCGAACTGCTCCACCCGGTCCAGTTCGGCGGTGTTCCAGGCCATGGACTGCACCCAGAACTCGGCGACCCGGTCCGTGACGTCCTCGTCCTGCTCCAGTTCGAAGCCGGCGGCCCCGGCGGCGGTGATGTACTCGGTGAGGGTGCCCAGGCGGGTCTTGTAGTAGCCGTCGATGAACTCGGTCCACTCGGGGCGGCAGATGAAGTGCTCCTGGATGCCGAACCAGCCGCCCGGCTTCAGGCACTTGGCCGCCACCTCGAAGAGCCGCTCGCGGTCCATGTAACCGGAGCTCTCGTTGGCGTAGGCGGCGTCGTACAGCCGGTCGGTGGTGAAGCTGTGCACGTCGGCGAGGAGCGGGGTCACGCGGTCGCCCACCCCCGCCTGGCGGGCGAAGTCCTCGATCACGGGCACGTGATCGGCCGCGACCGTGAGCCCGGTGACCGTCGCGCCGTGCTCCTGGGCCCAGTAGAGCGACCCGCCGCCCACTCCGCAGCCGATGTCGAGGACGCTGCCGGGAGGGGTGGCGTACGCGCCCCAACTACGGGCCGCGTGCTCGACTATGGCTTCCTGGGACTCCACGATGCGGCGCTTGAGCACGCTTTGGGAAACGGTGGTGTTCGGCATCGCGCCCGGGGCGAAGAGGCCCATGTGGAAATGGACTCTGGGTCCTGGCCCGTACTTGTGGAGGATGTCCGCGGTCTTGCGGCTGTAGTAGAGCGGCACTTGGCTCTCGTCGAATGCCTGGCCGCCAGTGGCGGGCTGGATGGCGAGGTTGCTGTCCATCGATTCTCCGGTCATACGGTCGTGTGGGGGTGTTGTTCGGCCGCCCCACTGTGCCCATAAGTGATCGATAAAGACGCCTGATCACTCGGGACATGAGCATAGCCACACGTGAAAGGGCCACTTTTTCGGTCAATTGACGCCGCATCAGGGAGACCGGATCGGGTACGCGGGTTGGCGGTGGCGCGATTGTTGCGCCGGATGTGGCTGATATGGCTGGACGGATCAACAATTGTGGATCCGTCTCTTCCGAAGGGCCGCGCTCGGGACCTACGATGCCGAAGCATGATCCCCCCTTCACCGGGAGTGCCGGCAGACCGGGCCAAAGGTGCCGAACTGTTCGGCGCCCGGCTCAGCCGCCTGATCGAACTGCGCTATCCGGACGGTGGAGCCCGCTATTTCGATGTCGAGGTCGCCGCGGGGACGCAGATCAGCCAGCAGCACGTGGCGAACCTCCGCAACGGGAAATCGGTGCCGGGGCTCGACCGGGCCCTGAGCCTGGCCGCGTTCTTCGGGCTCGACGGCGTCGACTACTTCGTCAAGCCGGAATCACACCCGGCCGTCGCGGCCGTGGAACGCAGGCTGCTGGCCCTGGAGTCGGCGCGTGCGTCCGGTCGGGCCGTCGCACCCCGTCCGGCGGCCGGCGCCCCCGCGGGCGGCTTCGACGACGAGGACGACACGGACGGCGTGGACGACGTGGACCGTCTGCGCCGCCGGTGCCGGGACAGCAGCGAGGCGCTCGCGACCTCCCGGCGGAGCGCCAGGGTGTCGGTCAGGGACAAGGCCACCGCCGCCACCCTGCTCGGCCTGGTGGAAAGCATTCTGCGGCCCGAGGCGAGCGGCAGATAGCGCGGAGCACGACCACTCCCTCAGGTCAAAGGACGACATGGACATCAAGAGAATGCGCCGCACACGGGACGACCTCATCCGCGGCATCAAGCTGCACGCTCCCGTAGAACCCGCCGTCGTCTTCCGCGCGCTGTGCGAGGCGATGGCCAAGCGGCACAACCAGCCTGTCGAGCCGCACCTGGTCTCCTTCCCGGTCAGCACCGTCAGCGGCCTGCTCGTATGGACGCGGACGCGCAACCTCGTCCTCATCGAGGCCAACACCGACCCCGAACACCAGTTAGGCATCCTCGGCCACGAGCTGTGGCACATGGAGGAGGACTCCGGCCACGCGCAGATCCTCGGGGAGTCGGACTACGCGGACCTGTTCGCACCCGACCTGACCGCCAGCACCGTCGAGCGGATCGCCGCCCGCTCCTCCGCGCGCACCGACTGCGGGGAGGACGGCGAGCGCGCCTGCGAGCTGTTCGGCTCCCTGCTCGCCATGCGCAGCAAACGCTGGCTCGGCAAGGGCGCCCATGTCCCGCAGTCCTCCAGCGCGTTCGGACACAAGCTCAACGTCTCCCTGGGACCGGCCGGCGGCGGCGCTTGGTGAGTGAGAACAGCGGCTTCTGGGCCGTCTCCGGCCTGATGTGGCTCGCGTTCCTCGTCAAGGCGCCCGGCCTGCGCCACAACCGCGACCCGCTGTACGTCCTCGTGTGCGGGGTGCTGCTCCTCGGTGGAACCTGCTTCGCCTGCGCCAACCCCGACGTGATCGGTGTCGTGAACGCCGCGACCGGCGTCCCCAACTTCAGCGCGCCCCTCGTGTACTCGATGCTCACCCTGGAGAGCGCGCTCGTCCTCACCCTGATCATCTACTGGCGCGACTGGAGCCCGGAGAAGGCCACCCGCTGGGTGCGCTGGCTGATGGCGGCCTACGCCCTCGCCGTCATCGGGGTCGTCACGCTCTTCGCGCTCGGTGACGCGCCCGTCGAACGCCGGGTGGACTTCGACCCGTACTACGCCAGGACCCCCTTCATCAGGGAAATGATCCTGCTCTACCTGGCCGCCCACGCCATGGCCGGCGTCATGGCGACCGTACTGTGCGTGCGCTGGGCCGCGGGCGTCACCGGACCGAAGTGGCTGCGCCGCGGCCTGCGGGTGCTGATCCTCGGCTTCGCCCTCAACATCGGCCTGGACGGATCGAAGCTCCTCGCGGTCTCCGCGCGCTGGTGCGGCGGCACCCAGTGGGACTGGCTGGACTCCGAGGTGTCCCGGGGGTTCGCCTTCGCGTGCACGCTCTTCACCGGCATCGGCTTCACCCTGCCGATGGTCGGGGGCAGTGTGGAGCGCACCCTCTGGGAGAACCGGGTCTTCCTTCAGCTGGGGCCGCTGTGGCGGGCCCTGCGGGAGGCCACGCCGGCCGTCGTGGCCTCGCTGCCCGTGCCCTGGTGGGACGTGGAGCTCAAAGCCACCCGGCGCGTCGCCGAGGTCCAGGACGGCCGGCTCGCCCTGCGGCCCTACCGGAATCCGGCCGTCGCGCGCGCGGCGGCGGCGCGGGCGTCCGCCCTCGGGCTGGCCCCCGAGAAGGCCGAGGCGGCCGTGGAGGCCGCCGTACTGGTCGATGCCATGGCAGCCAAGTCGGCGTCCGGGGACGCGGAGCCCCCGCTCCTCGACGACGGGACCGCCACCGCCCTGCCCCCGCTGGACCAGAGAGCGCTGATCCGGGTCTCCCGGATGATCCGCCGTCCGCCGTTCCACCTGCCCGCCCACCGGGCGGCCTCGCGCGGGCCGGGACGTGTGAGCGCGTAGGCGTATCCCGCCGGGATCCGGGCAGGCGCCGGGGGAGCGGACGAATGGGTGATACCGATGGTGACGGGAGTGGATCAAGAACGGTTCACGGTGGAGGTCGAGTCCGTGGACGGGGCCGTCGTCCTCGCGCTCGCCGGGGAGCTGGACCATGACACGGCCCGGCCGCTACGGCAGGCCCTCGACGCGGCGGCCACCCCGGGAGGCCTCCTGGTGGTGGACCTGACGAACCTTGGATTCTGTGATTCCGCCGGGCTGAACGTGCTGTTGCAGAGCCGGCTCGCGATCAAGGCGGCCGACGGCATCCTGCGCGTGACCGGGCTGCGCGGTGCGGTCGCCCGGATGTTCCACATCACCGGCGTGGACCGGGTGTTCGATGTGTACGCCAGTGTGGAAGAAGCGCTGGGCCACCCCGAGGACACGGACACGTAGCCGAAGGTGACGAACGTACGGAGAGACGCGGCGGGCCGGAACGCGGCGTACGGCCGACTCCGGCAGGGAGGAGCCTTGAGCGTCATGGAGCAGCGCGGGTCGTGCGACCGGATCTGGAGTCTGCCGCTGGACGCGGGCGCCGATGTCGTCACGCGCAGCCGCGACTTCACGCGCCGGGCGCTGACCGCCTGGCGGTGGCTCCCGCCGGTGGCGGACGAGGACCGCGATGCCGCCGATGACGTGCTGCTGGTGGTGTCGGAGGTGGTCGCCAACGCCATCCTGCACGGCGGCGGGCCCACCGCCCTGGTCCTGGACTGCACCCCGGAGCGGCTGCGGATCGAGGTGACGGACGGGAACCCGGCGCCGCCGGTGCCGCACACCGGCCAGGACGTGGATCCGACGCGGCCGGGCGGCCACGGGCTGCTCATCGTGGACCGGCTCGCCCGGCGCTGGGGTTTCCGGCCGCGAGCGGACGGCAAGGTCGTATGGGTGGAGGTGGCCTGTCCGCCGCCGGTCCGGCAGCGGCTCCGGATCTGGTGACGTGAACGCGCCCCAGTGGCGTTTGGTGACGACCACGTCACCGAGTGCGGCGAGTTCGGCCGGGATCTCGGAGAACGCCGCGGGCGGGGCGGCGGCCCGCGATCCCCCTACGGGCGCGCGTACGAGAGCAGGACCACCCCGTTGCCGAAGGTGCGGGTGCCTTCGAGGCGCAGCGGCCTCGGATCGCCCTCGGGCGGGAACAGCGGTGTGCCCCGGCCGATGCGCACCGGGTGCACATAGATCCGGTACGCGTCCACCAGGCCGTGCCGGAGGAACGAGGCGGCGAGATTGGCCCCGCCCAGGACCAGATCACCGCCGGGGGCCGCCTTGAGGGCGGCGACCTCGGAAGGGATGACGTCCCGTACGACGGTGGAGTTCCAGCCGACGTCGGCCTGCCGCAGGGTCCGCGAGTACACGTACTTCGGCATGTCCAGCCAGATCCCCGCGAACTCGGCCATGGGCGGGGTGATCTCGGGGTCGGCGTCGGCGGTCGGCCAGACCCCCGCCATCAGCTCGTACATGACACGGCCGTGGAGGAAACCGCCCATCGAGCGGAGTTCGTCGTTGAAGTGCCGGTGCAGTTCGTCGTCGACGAGGTGCCAGTCGATCTGCCGTTCGGGCCCCTCGATGAAGCCGTCGAGGGACATCGACATCATCAGGATGATCTTTCGCATGGCGGACCACGCTACATACTGGCCGGTGTGAAGAGCGAAGATGCCGTAGACGACACGGTCCTGTTCGATGTCGAAGGCCGCACGGCGGTGATCACCCTCAACCGCCCCAGGGCCCTCAACGCCCTCACCCACCCCATGGTGCTGCGGATCTCCGAGGCCCTGACCGCCTGGGAGCGCGACCCCGCCGTCGCCCAGGTCCTCATCCGGGGCGCGGGCGAGCGCGGCCTGTGCGCGGGCGGGGACATCCGCGCCATACACGACGACGCGAAGGCCGGTACCACCGCCTCCGCGGACTTCTGGCGGGACGAGTACCGGCTCAACGCGCGGATCGCCCGCTACCCCAAGCCGTACGTCGCCCTCATGGACGGCATCGTGATGGGCGGCGGCGTCGGGGTATCGGCGCACGGCGACGTCCGCATCGTCACCGAGCGCTCCCGTATCGCCATGCCGGAGACGGGCATCGGTTTCGTCCCGGACATCGGCGGCACCCACCTGCTCGGCCGCGCCCCCGGGGAGCTCGGCACCCATCTCGCGCTCACGGGCTCCGCCGTGGGCGCCGCCGACGCGCTGCTCTGCGACCTCGCCGACCACTTCGTCCCCGCCGCCCGGCTGGCGGACCTCACCGCCGGACTGCTCGCCGGAGCGCCCGTCCGCCAGGTGCTGGCGCGGTACGCCGGCCGGCCGACGGCGCCCGCTGAACTGACCGAGCGGCGCCCCTGGATCGACCGGTGCTACACGGCCGACACCGTCGAGGAGATCGTGGAGCGGCTGTTCGGCGAGGGGGACCCGGCCGCCAAGGAGGCGGCCGAGACCCTCCTGGCCAAGTCGCCGACCTCGCTCAAGGTCACCCTGGCGGCCGTCCGCAGGGCGCGCGAACTCGGCTCGCTGGAAAAGGTGTTGGCGCAGGAATATCGGGTCTCCTGCAACGCGCTGCGCTCTCCCGACCTGGTGGAGGGGATCCGGGCCCAGGTCATCGACAAGGACCGCGCCCCGCGGTGGTCGCCGGCCACGCTGTCCGAGGTCACCGACGAGGGTGTGGCCCGGTTCTTCGCCCCGCTCGGCGCGGACCGCGAACTGCGGCTGTGACGCCTGTCCGGCCGTGACGCCTGTCCGGCCGTGACGCCTGTCCGGCCGTGACGCCTGTCCGGCCGTGACCCGGCCCCGGGCGCCGCTCAGCCGTGGCCGAGCCGTGCCTCCAGGCCGTCCAGGACCCGCTGCAGGCCGTAGTCGAAGTTCTCCTCGCGCAGCGTCCGCGGGTCCCGGCCTTCCCGTGCCGAGTGCTCCACGGCCAGCAACGGATGCTCGGCCAGGGCCTGTTCGGCGGCCGGGCGCAGGCTCTCCAGCCACTCCTGCTCGCTGCGGCCGCTGCGGGCGAGCGCCGAGAGGTAGGCGGCCTCGCTGGTCGTCGCGCCGACGACGTAGGAGATGACGGCCTTCATCGCGAGGTCCGCCTCGCCCGGCGGGAAGCCGGCCGACTGGAACAGCGCCATCATCCGCTCGGACATGTTCATCAGATTCGGGCCGAGGTGCGCGAGCCCGACCTGCCCGAGCACCGAGGCCACCCACGGGTGCCGCAGGCCCATCGCGCGCAGGCTGTGCCCGCTGAGCGCGACGGCGGCCCGCCATCCGGCCGGATCGCCGGAGTCCGGAACCTCCGGCACCTCCAGCTCCCCGTAGACCTCGTCCACGACCAGCTCGATCAGCTCGTCCTTGTTGGCCACGTGCCGGTAGAGCGAGGTAGCCGCCGAGCCCATCCCGCTGCCGAGCCTGCGCATGCTCAGCGCCTCGATGCCCTCGGCGTCGAGCAGCCGTACCGCGGCGGCGACGATCTGGTCCCGGCTCAGCGCGGGCTGCTCCTTCTGCCGGCGCGGGCGCGTCCAGACCGAGGGCACGGCCGGGGCGGCCGCGGGCGTGGTGGGGTTCGGGTTCCGCTGCTGCTCGTCTGCCGACATGGCCCCACCCTAGCGCACGTGCGAACGCCGTACGCATGGCGCGTACGCCCGCGAGGGGGCTGCGTACGGCGTTCTCGTACGGCGTTCTCGTACAGCGTTCTCCTCGCGGGCTGCCGGGTCAGGCGCCGACGTACGCGCGCAGGTGGCGGGCGGTCAGTGTGTCCGCCTCGGCCACCAAGGTCGCCGGGGTGCCCTCGAAGACGACCCGGCCGCCGTCGTGGCCACCGCCCGGGCCGATGTCGATCAGCCAGTCGGCGTGCGCCATCACCGCCTGGTGGTGCTCGATGACGATCACCGAGTTGCCGTCGTCCACGAGCCGGTCCAGCAGCGCGAGCAGCTTGTCCACATCGGCCATGTGCAGCCCGGTCGTGGGCTCGTCCAGGATGTACGTCGAGGACTTCTCCGCCATGTTGATGGCGAGCTTGAGCCGCTGGCGCTCGCCGCCCGACAGGGTGTTGAGCGGCTGCCCGAGCCGCAGATAGCCGAGGCCCACATCGGCGAGGCGCCCCAGGATCGCCCCGGCCTGGCCGGTCGGGAGGAACGCGTGCGCCTCGGTGACCGGCATGTCCAGCACCTCGCTGATGTTCTTGCCGCGCAGCAGGTACGTGAGCACCTCGGGCGTGAAGCGCTTGCCCTCGCACTGTTCGCAGACCGAGGCCACCCCGGCCATCATCGCCAGGTCCGTGTAGACCAGTCCCAGGCCGTTGCAGTTCGGGCAGGCGCCCTCCGAATTCGCGCTGAACAGCGCCGCCTTGACCCCGTTGGCCTTGGCGAAGGCGGTCCGGATCGGGTTCAGCAGCCCGGTGTACGTGGCCGGGTTGGAGCGGCGCGAACCGCGGATCGGGGACTGGTCGGCCACCACCACCCCGTCCCGCCCGGCCAGATAGCCGTGGATCAGCGAGCTCTTCCCGGAGCCCGCCACCCCCGTCACCACGGCCAGCACCCCGAGGGGCACGTCCACGCTGACGTCCTTGAGGTTGTGCAGATCGGCGTCCTTCACGGACAGCTGCCCGCGCGGGGTCCGCACCGACTCCCGCAGCCGCGCCCGGTGTTCGAGGTGGTTCCCGGTGAGGGTGCCGGAGGCGCGCAGGCCCGCCACGTCCCCGCTGTAGCAGAGCTGCCCGCCGGCGGTGCCCGCGCCCGGCCCGAGGTCCACCACGTGGTCGGCGATCGCGATGACCTCGGGCTTGTGCTCCACGACCAGCACGGTGTTTCCCTTGTCGCGCAGGCGCAGCAGCAGATCGTTCATCCGCTGGATGTCGTGCGGGTGCAGGCCGGTGGTCGGCTCGTCGAAGACGTACGTGATGTCCGTGAGCGAGGAGCCGAGGTGCCGGACCATCTTGACGCGCTGGGCCTCGCCGCCGGACAGGGTGGCCGAGGAGCGGTCCAGGCTGAGGTAGCCCAGGCCGATCTCGACGAGGGAGTCGAGCAGGCCCCGTAGATTGGCGAGCAGCGGCGCCACGCCCGGGTCATCGATCCGGCGGACGAACGCGGCGAGGTCGCTGATCTGCATGGCCGAGCACTCGGCGATGTTCACCCCGTCGATGCGCGAGGAGAGCGCGGCCGCCGAGAGCCGGGTGCCGCCGCAGCCGGGGCAGTCGGCGAAGACCACGGCCCGGTCCACGAAGGCCCGGATGTGGGACTGCATGGACTCGCGGTCCTTGGACAGGTACGTCCGCTGGATCTTGGTGATCAGGCCTTCATAGGTGTTGTTGGCGGAGCCGACCTTCACCTTCACCGCCGGCTTGTGCAGGAAGTCGGCCCACTCCTGCCCGGTGAAGTCCTTGAGCTTCGTATCGGGCGAGTAGAAGCCGGAGTTGGCCATGACCTGCCAGTACCAGGAGTCCACGGCGAAGCCCGGGGCGGTGATCGCGCCCTCGTTCAGGGACAGTTCGCGGTCCACGATCTGGTCCACGTCGATGTCGGAGACCTGGCCGGCCCCCTCGCAGTGCGGGCACATGCCGTCCGGGGTGTTGAAGCTGAAGGCGGTGGAGGTGCCGATGTGCGGGGCGCCGATCCGGCTGAAGATGATCCGCAGCATCGTGTAGGCGTCGGTGGCGGTGCCCACGGTGGAGCGGGAGTTGGCGCCCATCCGTTCCTGATCCACCACGATGGCGGCGCTCAGGTTGTGCAGCCCGTCCACGTCCGGCCGGCCGAGGCTCGGCATGAACGACTGGATGAAGGCGGTGTACGTCTCGTTGATCATGCGCTGCGATTCGGCGGCGATGGTGCCGAAGACGAGCGAGGACTTCCCGGAGCCGGAGACGCCGGTGAAGACGGTGAGCCGGCGCTTGGGGATGTCGAGGGAGAGGTCGGCGAGGTTGTTCTCGCGGGCGCCCCGGACCTGGATGACCTGGTGGCCGTCGGCGGCGGTCGCGGTCTGCTCGTTGGTGGTGGTGGTGGCGTTGTCGTTGCCGGCTTCGCCGGCCCAGTCGACCAGTTGGATGATCACGCCGTTGGGGTCGGTGACCTGGAACAGGCGCTCGCCCCACGGCTCCTCGCGAAGTTCCATGGTGATCGGGGCGCCCTCGGCGCGCAGCCGCTCGTACTCGCCGGGCAGATCGGCCACGGTGAAGGCCAGGATCTGTCCCGCCGCGTGCTGGTCGCGGAAGCCCTGGGGCAGGACCTCCAGGCCGCGCCGCAGGAAGATCACCTGCGGTCCGCCGGAGTGGGCGAGGGAGGCGAAGCCCTCGGCGGCCATCACCTCCTCGTAGCCGAAATGCCTGGCCAGGAAGGAGGCGGAAGCGGTGACGTCATCAACGTTCAGGGATATCGCGGTGCTGGTGATCTGCACGGAACTCCTTGTCGCGCCAGTGTCTCGAACCTACATTGTACATAGTATTCTGTACGGCGTAGAAAGTTTTCCCGAAGATGGTGGAAGGGGCCCGTCGTGGCGAAGGACCGGAGCGGTGCGGGCGACCCCGTGCGGACCCTGGAGCTGCTGTGGCGAGAGCCCGGCCAGGAGCCGCGGGGCGGGCGGCGCGGGCCGCGGCAGGGGCTCAGCGTCGATGCCGTCGTGCTGGCCGCGATCGGGCTCGCCGACGAGGAGGGGCTCGCCGCGCTGACCATGCGGGCGCTGGCCCAGCGCCTCGGCGTCACCCCGATGACCGTGTACACGTACGTGCCGGGCAAGGCCGAACTGCTCGACCTCATGCTCGACGAGGCGTACCGGACCATGGAGCGCCGGGAGGCGGGAGCGGGGGACCCGTGGCGGGCGAAGGTCACCCGGGTGGCCGAGGAGAACCGGGACCTGCTCGTCCGGCACCCCTGGATCGCCGACCTGTCCGTCACCCGCCCTCCGCTCGGACCCGGGGTGATCGGGAAGTACGAGCACGAGCTGGCGGCGTTCGAGGGCATCGGGCTCACCGACGCCGAGATGGACGCCGCCCTCACCCACCTCCTCGGCTTCGTCCACGCCACTGCCCTGGCCGCCGCCGACGCCGAGGCGCACAACAGGCGGCAGAGCGACGAGGAGTGGTGGACCGTCAGCGCGCCCCTGCTGGAGCGGGCCATGGACGCGGAGCGCTACCCGCTCGCCGTCCGGGTCGGCGGGTCGGTGGGCGCGTACAGCCCCGACACCGTGTGGGCCTTCGGTCTGCGGTGCGTCCTGGACGGCCTCGCCCGGCTGCTCGACACCCGGGAGGGCTGAGCGGCGCCAGGGGGTGTTTCTCGTGCCAGACCCCGCGACGCCGCGGAGATCCGAGAAACACCCCCTGGGGGCGAGACCGCTCAGCGGTAGCCGGTGGGGTCCGGGGGGAGGCCCGGGTCCTGGACCTCGACCATGTACCGCCACGCGTCCGGCCGGCTGCCGTCCAGGTCCGTGAAACCGTAGACCCGGGCCAGCTGACCGCTGGAGAGGGACTGCCCGTTCCAGCGCGACACGTCCGGGTCGGCGGCCAGCGCCGCGACCGCGCGGCCGACGTAGGAGGGCGTCTCGGAGATACCGAAGTGCGGGACCTTCTCCAGCGCGTCCCGCCAGTTCGCCTCGGTCACCCCGAAGGTGTCGAGCATCATCTCCGACCGCAGCCAGCCCGGCGTCAGGGCCACCGCCGTCGCCCCGCGCGGCCCCAGCTCGTGCCCGAGCGCGAACGCCATCCGCAGGACCGCCGACTTGGCGATGTCGTAGAAGAACGACACCCGGTAGTGGCTCGCGTTGTACTCCGCCGTGCCGTCCGTCATCTCCACCACCAGCCCGCCCGGCTCGCGCAGCAGCAGCGGCACCGCGAAATGGCTGGTGATGGCGTGGGTCTCCACCGCCAGCCGCAGCAGCCGCAGCCCCTTGTCCAGGTCGTGCTCCCAGACCGTGCTGTCCCACTCGAAGAGCAGCTCGCCGCCCCAGACGTCGTTCACCAGGACGTCGAGCCGCCCCTGCTCACGATCGACGCGCCCCACCAGCGCCTCGACCTCCGCGGGCACCAGATGATCGGCGACCACCGCGATCCCGTGCCCGCCCGCCGCCGTGACCAGCTCGGCCGTCTCCTCGACCGTCTCCGGACGGTCGTACTCCGACCGCCTCCCGCGCGTGCTGCGCCCCGACACGTACACCGTCGCGCCCCGCGCGCCCAGCTGCACCGCGATCCCGCGCCCCGCGCCCCGCGTCGCGCCCGCCACGAGGGCGACCCCGCCTTCGAGTGTCCGCTGTGGTTCCGCCATGCCGCGACGGTACGCCGCACCCGGCCACCCGGCGTGGAACCACGCGCGGGCTTGCCACGGGGCGCACTACCGCGTCGGCGCGCCGCTCGCCCGGCTGGAGGCGACCATCGCCCTGGAGCGGCTGTTCACCCGCTTCCCGGACCTCGACCTCGCGGTCCCCGAGCCCGAACTCCCGCACCAGCGCGGCTTCATCGGCAACAGCGCCGAGGAGCTGCCGGTGCGCCTGACGCGGCCGTAGCGGCCGGGGGCGAGAGCTCCGTACTCAGCCAGCCCAGCGCGTCCGGGTACATCCCGGTCCAGGTCTGGAAGTTGTGGCCGCCCCGGGGCCGGACGAGGGTCTTGACCCGCACTCCGGTGCCCTCGGCGGCCTCGGCGAACGCGGCCAGCTGCCGCGGCGGACTGTTCTCGTCCTGCGCCGAAGTGGCCAGGAACAGGGCGGTGTCGGCGTTCTTCACGTGCGCGACCAGCCACATCGGGCTGTTCCGCTCCCGCACCGCCGGGTCGGACAGCACCGCGGGGTCCCCGGTCAGCGGATCCGGTTCCAGGGCCGCGCCCGCGCGGAACACCTTCGGGTACTGGAGCGGCAGCTTGGCCGCGCAGAAGGCCCCGGTGGAGACGCCCATCAGCCCCCAGCCCTCGGGCCGGCGCAGGGTACGGAAGTTCCTGGCGACCAGGTCCGGCACGTCCCGCGCGAGCCAGTCGGCCAGCTTGCGCCGCGGGGTGTTCGTACAGTCCGTGTTCACCCCGCCCGGGTACAGCTCCGGGATCACCACGATGAACGGGTGGGAGGCGCCCAGCCGCACCAGCCGCTCCAGCGAGCCCGGCATGTTGCCCAGGTCGATCCAGGTCCGGGGCGAGCCCGGGTACCCGTGCAGCAGCATCAGCACCGGGAACCGGGTCTTCTCCGCGCCCGGCGCGTCATACTCCGGGGGAGTCCACACCATGACCTGACCGGCGAGTTTCGAGTGCGAGCCGCGGAAGTACGTGCTGCGGGTGCCGTCCCCGCCCCGGATGAACCTGGCCCGCCCGAGTGGCGGACCGGTCATCGCCGAGGCGTCCTGACCGGTGCCGGTGCCCAGCAGGTCGTCCCAGGAGGAGTAGAGCCCGTAACTGCCGTTGATCGAGGCGGCGACGACGCAGATGGCCGTCAGCTGGCACAACCCGGTCATCAGCACCCGCGCGGGCCAGCGCACCCAGCCGGGTCCGGGGATCCGGTTCCACAGGAGCAGCAGAGCGAGCATCGCGAGGGCGGTGGTGACGATGAGTGTGACGAGGAACGACGTGCTGGTCAGCTCCACGGCGCCGGCTCCTGGGGTGTCCTGGTTGTCCCGCCAATGTACGGTGCGCCCCCCTCCGGGAGGGGTCGGTGCGCACCGTGTCGGAGCGCGTCGAGGCCTGAGCCGCTCAGGGGCCTTCGAACGACTCGCCGACACGCGCCGCGTGGCCCACGCGGGCGTACCTCCCGCGCCGCGACGGCGTTGTACGCGCTGTGATCAACGGATCCGTCGCGGCCGCCCTCGCCCGGGCCGCCGCCGCCAACGCCGAACCGACCTACCAGGTCAAGCTGCTGTTGAATCCCGGCACGGTCCTCGACCTGGACGGCGTACCGCTCGCCGAGCCCGCGGCCGCCCTCTCCCTCGCCGGGGACGCCGGCTTCGAGTCCGTCCAGTACATGGACGACGACCGGCTGAGCCTCGCCGGACAGTGCTGGATCATCCGGATCCGCCGCGACGGCGACGAAGGCCGGATCCGCCTCACCTACAAGACCCGCTTCGCCATCGAGGGCAACGGCGCCGACCCGGCGGCCGTGCGGCGCGCGCTCGACCGCGCCAACGAGGTCAACTTCGATGCCAGCGACACCAATTACGTGCCGCAGGTCAACCTGGGCTACGCCCGGGCCACCCTGGACTTCTCCAACAAGAAGCGCGAGCCCGCCCCGCACCTCGCCCCCGGCGAACTGCCCGGCACCGAAGCCTCCCGCGCCCTGGCACGCGAGCGGATGCCCGGAAAGCTCAGGAACTGGCCGCGCAAGCCCGCGGGCTGGGCCGACGCCGTGACCGCCAACTCCCTGGTGTACGGCCCCGTACGCCAGACCAGCTACCCCGGACGGCTCCTCGGCCGCGCCCTGGAGATGCAGGTGACCCCGCTGCGCACGGCGTCCGGCGAGCCGGACTGGTTCGCCGAGATCACCGCCAAGGCAGCCGGCCTAGGGGAGGCCGTGGACCTCCGCTCGGAGCTGATCGGCAAACTCCGGCCGGAGGGCTGGCTGCTGGAGCGGGAGGCCTTCAAGACCGACGTGATCCTCGTCCCCCGCCCCCGCCCCCGCCCCGCCGCACCGCGGCCCCCGGGGGACGCCGTCACGGGGTGATCCCGGTGCGCGACCGGACCCGGACCGCCACCGTGTGCCAGCCCGTCGCCCCGTCCGGGAGCGTGCCGGTGCGTTCGCCCGTCTGGACGGCGCCCGTGCCGTCCGTGGCGCGGACCTCCAGACTGTGGCGGCCGGGTGTGGCCTCCCACGGCCACACCCACTGCCGCCAGGTGTCGACCCCGTCCGCGTCCCCGAGCCGGGCGTCCCGCCACGGACCGCCGTCCACCCGTACCTCGACCCGGGCGATGCCCCGGTGCTGCGCCCAGGCCACCCCGGCCACGGCCACCCGGCCCTCCTCCGGTTCGTCGAACGGGCGCGGGGTGTCGATACGGGACTGGGTCTTGACCGGCGCCCGCTGGGCCCACGACTGGCGCACCCAGTACGCGTCGTACGCCGCGAAGGTGGTCAGCCGCAGCTCGCGCAGCCACTTGCACGCGGACACATATCCGTACAGGCCCGGCACCACCATCCGGACCGGGAACCCGTGGGCGAAGGGCAGCGGCTCACCGTTCATCCCGACGGCCAGCAGCGCTTCCCGGCCGTCCATGACGGTCTCGACGGGCGTGCCGATCGTCATGCCGTCCACCGAGCGCGCCACCAGCTGGTCGGCCGGACCGCCCTGGGACGGCGGCCGGACCCCCGCCTCGCGGAGCAGGTCGGCGAGGCGTACGCCGAGCCAGCGGGCATTGCCCGCGTACGGGCCCCCGACTTCGTTGGACACGCAGTTCAGGGTCATGTCGTGCTCGACCAGCGGGCGGGCGAGCAGGTCCCGCAGATCGAGGGTGAGGGGCCTGACGCCCTCGCCGTGGATGCGCAGCCGCCAGGTGTCCGCGTCCACGCGCGGGACGACCAGGGCGGTGTCCACGCGGTAGAAGTCCCGGTTCGGCGTGAAGAACCGGGAGATCCCCGGCACCCGCAGCTCCGCGCCGGCCGGGACGGGCGGCGCGGGTACGGCCGGCCGGGGCAGGACGAGGTCCGCCCGCGAGCGGGTGGCCCCCGCCGAACCGTGGGCGCCGAGGCGGCGCCCGGCGTAACCGGCGACCGCCGAGACCGCGAGCGTGGCCACGACCAGCCGCCCGAAGCCGCGCCGGTCCATGGGCCACGTCCCGCCGGGCGCCCCGCCCACCGGCCGGGGCCGGTTCACCGCCGTGACCAGCAGATACAGCACCCCGGCCGCGACCAGCCCGCCCACCAGCGCCGGCAGGGCGTCCCGCCAGGAGGCCTCCGGGCGGCTCAGCGCGGCCACCGCCCCGATCACCCCGAACAGGCCGGCGAGGCCGATTCCGGCGGGCAGGTGCCGTACGGCGAGCAGCCCGGCCGCGACGGCCACCGCGCCCAGGACGGCGACGATGCCGAGGGTCAGGACGAGTTTGTCGGCGGTGCCGAACTGGCGGATCGCCCATTCCTTGAGGGCCGCCGGCGTACGGTCGACCACGGCCCCGCCGACCGCGGTGAGCGGGGCGGACTCGGGCCGGACGGCCGCGGCGGCCAGCTCCGCCAGCGCCAGCCCGGCGCAGGCGGCGACCACCCCGCTGAGGGCGCCGAGCGCGCGGCGGTGCGGATGCCTCGGGTCTGCCTTCACAGGGGTCACAGGGGTCATACGCGTCACCGTCCGCCGGGATCGCTACGGATTATCCCCCGCGTCATCCCCCCGCGCGCGGACGGCCGGCGCGCTCGGCGGCGCGGCGGGCCATGGACTGCGGGTAGCTGACGTCCTCGGGCTCCGGTCCCGCGCCGGCCCGGCCGGCGGCGAGTTCCCCGCGCTTGCGCAGCTCCACCACCCCCTCCGTGAGCAGCCCCCGCGGATCGCAGGCGTGCGGCGGCTCCTGCGCCCGCCGCGCGGACCGGCCTAACGGGTCCGGGGCCGGATCCGCGGCCCCCGCGGCGAGGAGCGTGAGCAACTCCAGCGTCGCGAGAGGACGCTCCGGCTCGGTCTCGGACATGCTCGTGCCCTTCTGACGGCGTGGGAAGGGGCGGCCGCCGGACAGCTCCGACGGCCGCCCCTGAGCGTTCCGTGCCAGTGAACCGAGCGCCCGCCCGCGCGGCGAGCCGCTTGCTTCCCCGTCCCCCGGACGGGTAACGAGATTCCCCCGGGAGGGTGAGATCACCGCCCGAGGGTGCCGGCGGCGAGTGCGCGCGCGACCCCGGCCGCGAGGGCGTACGGGTCCCCGCTCGGCGTGCTCGGATGCCGGGTGGTGCGCCGCGCCCAGTCCTCCTCGAAGTCGTGCCAGTCGATCGCCCTCGGCGCGGTACCCGCCACCAGGGCCTTCTCCAGCGAGGTGAAGTACACGTCCCACCGGCGGGCGTACAACTCGCCGATCAGGCCGTTCCATTCGCGGTTCGCGTAGTCGTGCAGGAAGCCGCCCTCGCTGGTGGCGCGCCGGCCCCACACGCTCAGGAGCGAGCGGGCGTCGTACTCGTACCGGTCCCGCTCGGCCTCGTCCGCGCCCCAGGAACGGGCCGCGCCCAGCCAGCCGCCCAGCAGGAAGTTCGGGTCGGAGCCGACGAGGGCGTCCAACTCCCGCTCCGCGTCCCGCCATGCGGCCGTCAGGCGGCGGAACGCGGCCAGATCCCCGGCCTCGTACGCCGCCTTGATCTTCGGCAGCAGTACCCGGGAGTGGTTCGCGAGCGCCTGCCGGGCGGTGTCCACGAGGTCGAAGCGGTACGCGCTGGACCCGCGCAGCTCCGGCTTCACCTTGAGCAGGTGGTCCAGGGCCTTGCGCACCGAATCGGCCGGGTAGCGCAGGGACGTGGGACTCCAGTACGCCGCCCCCGCCGCGGTCAGACTCGGCCGGGCGGTGAACAGGCTGTCCTGGGACTCCGACCACAGACCCGAGGAGGTGCTGTACGGACCCTTGCGCAGCTCCTCCCACGCCGCGGCGGCCTCCGCGTCGGGCCGCCCGTACCGGCGGGCCGCGAAAGCGGCGAACCACGCGCGCTGGTCGACGGGGGCGGGCTCCCAGGCCAGGTCCGTGTACAGGTCGAAGGCGGCCGGATTGGTCCCGGTGGCCTCCGGCAGGTACGCGATCCCCTTCAGCGCGCTGTTCGGCTTCGCGCGCCAGGCGCCGAACCGGTCGATCCACACCGAGGTGTTGGCGCCGATCGTGGTGTGCCCGCCGAAGTTGTAGATCGTGCCGATGGCGTACGGGGCGCCGCCCCAACGGGTCTCCCGGTCAAGGCGGTTGTACCGGTCGGACAGCCCGTCCAGGATCAGCAGCTTCGAGGTGTCCACCCCGGCCAGCAGCTCCGCCGTCGGATCGTCCTGCCAGCCCAGCACCGCCCACAGCGCGCCGGGATGCGCCGCGTGCAGGGCCTGCTGGATCGCTCCGGCTGCCGACTTCACCTCCACGGAGCCCGTCTGGCCGCCTTCGTGCAGCGGGCTCATCCGGTACATCGCGCTGTCCCCGAACACCGCGCGCTGCTCGGCGTAGTAGGCGGCCGCGAGCCGCTGGAACACCTGCGAGGACGGGTCCAGCCAGTCGGGCCGGTCGAAGCCCGCCCAGTCGCCCTGCGCCACCGTGGCCGCCCCCGGGTTGCGGGCGGCGAACTCAGGCGGCACGGTGCCGAAGTAGCCCGGCAGCACCGGGGTCATGCCGAGTTCGCGCAGCCGCTCGGCGATGCGCCCGCCCAGCTCGGCGCGCTCGCGCATCAGCCGCTCGGTGACCGGGCCGCCGAACCCGCTCAGGTTCTGCAGCAGCCACCAGCTCTGGTGCCCGGGGCCGGGGATCCACTCCCGCAGCTCCTCGGCGGAGTAGCCGAAGCCCTGGAGCGCCCGGTAGTACGGGTATTCGGCGCCGACCTGCACGAACACCTCGTTGATGCCGTGCAGGGCGAGCAGGTCGATCTGCCGTTGGTGCTCCTCGAAGGAGCGGTACGGGCCCGAGTAGCCGTCGTCCGTGTCGTTGAGCGCGTACCGGTGCGGGACCAGTGCGCCGCGGGTGACCGGCGCCGGTACCGCCGGCAGCTTCGCGGGCAGCATCCCGAGGCTGTCGCCGGGCCAGCCGATGTCGGCGCCCGCGATGTGCTGGAGGTACCAGCCGACCCCGGTGAGCAGGGTGGCCCCGGTGGAGCCGCGTACGGTGATGGCGCCCGCCGACCCGGACACCGTGAAGGTGTCGGGCCCGGCGGCCGCGTCGGGGACGAGGGTGAACTGCCCGGCGTGCCGGGGCAGCAGCCGCTCCAGCGCGGCCCGGGCGGGGGCGGCGTCGAAGGTCCGCGGCCCGGGAGCCGCCGGCCGCGCGTCCTCTCGTACGCGGACGGGTGCGGGCGATCCGGCGCCGGGGGCGGCTCCGGCACAGACCAGGGTCAGCAGGGCGGCGGGCAGCACCGCGAGGGCGGCCCGCCGGGAGCGTGTACGTGCCGCGGCGCGTGCCGCCGGGCCGGGTGCCGGGCGTGCCGCCGGGCCGGGCGCCGGGCGCGGGGTGGGGCCGGAGCTCTGGCCGGCCACGCCGCCGGCCGGGATCCGCTGCGAGGTCGTCATCGGGCGCGCCGTCAGACCGGCAGGGCCCAGGCCTGGTCGACCCGGTGGTCGCCGCACTCGGTCAGCCGCAGCCGCTCGGCCGGGGCGTCCGGGGTCGCGGCCGCCGCCGGAGCCGTCAGGCACAGCTCGCTGACGGCCTCGACCAGGGCCCCGTCCCGGCGGTGCGTCCAGCTCTGCCCGGGCTCCCCGGGCGCGCAGTCCGCGAGCTCCACCAGGCCGTTCTCGCCCGCCGACAGGCACTCGCCGGCCAGCCGCAGGCTCGCGTCGGGCCCCAGGGTCCAGCGCTGGTCTGCGGCCGCGGTGCAGCCCGCCATCACGACCGCCCCGACGCCGGTGGTGTTGGCCCCGTCGGCGCACTTCGCGCCGTCGCCGACGATCTGCCCGGTCGGGACGGCCTCGTCGCAACCGCGCGGGCTGAGCCGCCAGACGGCCGTGTCGTGCGCGGCCAGCCTTCCGGTCAGGGAGTCGGAGACCTCGGTGCGCTTCCCGGTCCACAGGTCCTTGGCGTCCACCGTGCAGGAGTCCAGCCCGATGTCGGCCAGCGGTACGGAGATGTTCCGGGTGGCGCCGGACCGGTTGAGCACGGCCACGGCGCGGTCGCCGTTCGCGAGCGGCCGGGCCAGGACCTCGAAGGTGGCGTTGGAGGAGACCACCGCTCCCTGGCGGCCCATGGGGTCCTGGTCGAGCGCGATCAGGTCGGCGTTGCCGAGCGCGTCGAGCCCGGCCGGCGTGAGCCGCGAGACCTCGGAGGACAGGATGAAGGGGGCGGCCATCATCGCCCACAGGCCGACCTGGCTGCGGCTCTCCGCCGCGGTGAGCCCGGGCGCGCCCGCGATCAGGAAGTCGGGGTCGTTCCAGTTCCCGGGGCCCGCGTACCGGCCGAGCCAGCGGTTGTAGCCGTAGTTCCCCATCACCGAGCTCCATCGCGAGGTCGCGGGCGCGGCCGGCTGGTACACCTTGATGTCCTTGCCCTCGCGCCACAGCTGGCCGGTCTCGCCGACCCAGCCGAGCACCTTGTGCCAGTCGGAGCCGCCCCATTCGCCCTGCTGGAAGTAGGCGGGCGCGGAGGCCGAGAGCACCATGTCCCGGCCGGAGTCGCGCAGCGCGGCGGCGACGGAGTGGTACGCGTCGCGGTAGGCCCGCTCCTTCGTCTGGCCCGGCGGCACCCACAGGTTGCAGCCGTCCATCTTGACGTAGTCCACCTTCCAGGACGCGAACAGCCGGGCGTCCTGGGCGTAGTGGTCCGCGCCGCCACCGGCCGGGGCACCACTGCCGGGGTACTTCTCGCAGGTGACGGAGCCGGCGTCCTCGTAGATGCCGAACTTCAGGCCCTTGGCGTGCAGGTACTCGCCGAGCCAGGCCATGCCGTGCGGGAACTTGGCGGTGTCGGTCACCAGATCGCCCCGCGCGTCGCGGCTCCCCCGCATCCAGCAGTCGTCCACGGTCACCGTGTCGTAGCCCTTGGCGGCGAGGCCGGTGCGGACCAGCGCGTCCGCGTTCGCGACCACCTTGGCCTCGTCGATGTCGCACAGGTAGTGCGCCCAGTTGTTCCAGCCCATGGGCGGGGTGAGCGCGAGCGGGGTGTCCGAGGTCGCGGTGGGCTCCGCCGTCGCGGGGGCGGGCGGGAGGGCGAGGGCGAACAGGGCGACCGCGGTCAGGCAGGGGAGCGACGCACGCAGGCGAGGCGGCACGGAGTCTCCTTGACGTGGGGGGCGGGCGATCCGGTGGACGGGAGGCCGTGCGCCCAGTGCAGCGCTGCGGTTACGCTCTGTCAACGACGGTCGATGCATATCGGCCAATGACCAGCAATTTGGCCGTAGTAGACGTCACACGATCGGGGAGTGGCGCGCGACGAGGGGGTGTGGCAGGGCATGTGATACGGCGGCTGTGACACCGTCTGATACGTCGTCTGATACAGCGTCTGATACGGTGTATCTCATGCCGAGGAGATCAGCAGCCCTGGATCGCGCGACACCCGAGACGATCGCCGTCGCCGCACTGCGGATCCTCGACGAGGAGGGGCCGAACGCCCTGAGCTTCCGCTCCCTCGCCGAGCGGCTCGACGTCTCCCACGCCACCGTCCAGCGCCGCTGCACGGACCTGGCCGGCCTGCTGGACCTGTGCACCGAACACCTCGCCGCCCAGCTGCCCGACATCCCCGCCGGAACCGACTGGGCCGAGGCCGCGGAGCGCCGGTTCACCGGGCTCTACCGGCTGCTCGTCGCCCACCCCGGGCTGCTCGTCCTGCGCGGCGGCCGGCCCTGGCTCGGGCGGCAGCTGCTGGCCCGGCTCGTCGAGCCCGCACTCGCCGACAGCGTGGCCGCCGGGATGACCGCCGCCGAGGCGATGACCACGTACCGCCGGATGTACCTGCTCACCCTGGGCAGCGCGGCCTTCGTGGACCACCGGGACCCGGCCGGGGCCACCGCCGCCTCGCGGGCGGCGCTCGCCGCGCTCGACCCGGAGCGGTTCCCGGTGCTCTCGGGCGGGCTGGCCGACGTACTGCCGGCCCTGACCGACCACGAGGTGTACTACGGCGCGCTGCGCCAGCTCATCGAGGCCGCTCGGCCTACGCGAAGGGACGCCCACTGATGGAACAGCAGCTCGACTACGCCGCCGTACGCGCCGCCGCGGGACGGATCGCCGGAACGGTGCGGCCGGTCGCCGTGGTGCCCGCCGCCGAGGGCGTCTGGTACGCGCTGGAGTCCCTCCAGCACACCGGCTCCTTCAAGGCCCGGGGCGCCCGCAACTTCCTCGCCGCCCACCACGCGGCCGGCGCGCTCCCCGACGCGGGCGTCACCATCGCCTCCGGCGGCAACGCGGGCCTCGCCTGCGCCTGGGCGGCCCGGGCGCAGGCGGTGCCCGCCACCGTGTTCCTGCCGGCCAACGCCCCGCGCGTGAAGGTGGAGCGGCTGCGCGGCTACGGGGCCGACGTACGGCTCGTCGGCGCCACGTACGCGGAGGCGCTCGCCGCGTGCGAGGAGTTCGCCGCCGCGAGCGGGGCGCTGAGCAGCCACGCGTACGACCATCCGCTGATCGCCGCCGGGGCGGGGACCCTGCTCGACGAGATCCGGGCCGCACTGCCCGCAGTGGACACCGTGGTCGTCGCGGTGGGCGGCGGCGGTCTGTTCGCCGGGATCGCCACCGCCGCGCGCGAGCACGGGGTACGGGTGGTCGCGGCCGAGCCGGCGAACTGCCGGGCCCTGAACGCCGCGCTGGAGGCGGGCCGGCCCGTGGACGTGGCGGTGGACTCGGTGGCGGCGGACTCGCTCGGAGCCACCCGCGTCTCGGCGGACGCGCTGGCCGCCGCGCGGCACGGGAACGTGCGGTCGGTGCTGGTCCCGGACGCGGCGATCACCGCCTCCCGGCGCGCCCTGTGGGAGGAGCACCGGATCGTGGTCGAGGCGGGCGCGGCCACCGCCCTGGCGGCGCTGCGGACGGCGTCCGAACCGCTGGGCGAGCGGGTCGCCGTGGTCCTGTGCGGGGCGAACACCGACCCCGGGGACCTGTAATCAGGGGACCTGTGCGGTAAAGCGCATGAGTGAGTGCTTTCCCGAACCGCCCATAAGAAGTCAGCCACCGGGACTTCGACCGCATTGACGGACCGTTCCCTTTCGGGCCAGCGTGGGCGGTGCGCTCCGGCAGCGAGGCCGGAACTCCCCCGAAGGCGGAGACGATGACCCGTTCCGACGTGAGCCGTACGGCCATCGCCACACTCGTGGCGGGCGCCCTCCTTTCGGTCTCCGCCTGCGGCCTGAGCGGTGGCGGCGGGGAGGTGAAGGAGGCGGAGAAGTCCGGCAAGGTGGCCGGCGAGATCACGTTCCGCACCCTCCAGCTCAAGCCGGTGTTCACCTCGTACGTCCAAGGCGTCATCGACGCCTTCGAGCGGAAGTACCCCGAGGTCAAGGTGAGATGGGAGGACGTGCCGGGCGACGGCTACAACGAGAAACTCGTCGCCGACGCCCAGGCCGGTGCCCTCCCCGACGTCGTCAACCTCTCCACCGACTCCTTCCAGCTCCTCGGCGACCGCGGCATGCTCGCCGACGTGGCCAAACTCGACGGCGAGGTCGCCAAGGACTATGTCCCGGGCTCCTGGGAGCAGTTCAAGCTCCCCGGCAAGGGCGACGGGGTGTACGCCTACCCCTGGTACGTGACGCCCGAGATCCTCACGTACAACAAGGTCCTCTTCGAGAAGGCCGGTCTCGACCCGGCCGAGCCGCCCACCAGCGTGGAGCAGTTCTTCGACTACGCCGAGGCGATAGCCGCCCGGTCGGACGGCCAGTACGCCGCGTTCATGGCCGACCCCAAGGGGCGGCTGCCCGGGGACTGGCAGAAGATGGGCATACCGATCCTCAGCGAGCAGCGGGACAGGTTCACCTTCGACACCGACAAGGCCGTGGAGTGGGTCGAGCGGATGAAGGACCTGTACGCCAAGGGCGCCATGCCGAAGGAATCCCTGCTCAAGTCGGACGACATCAACCAGCTGTACGGCGCCGGAAAGCTCGTCTTCGGCCCCGGCTCGCCGGGCTTCGTCAAGGACGTCAAGCAGAACGCCCCCGAGGTCTACGCCACCACCCAGGTCGCGGGCGCCGTCACGGGCAAGCTCGGCCACATCGGCATCTACGCCCAGTCGCTCGGCATCAAGAAGGACACCAAGCACCTGGACGCGGCGACCGAGTTCGCCAAGTGGGTCACCAACGGCCCCAACCAGGTGGAGTTCTCCAAGAAGGCCACGATCTACCCCTCCAACGCCAACGGCCTCGCCGACCCGTACTTCTCGGACCGGGGTGACGGCAAGGACGCCGAGACCGTGGCCCGCGCGGTCGGTGCCGGGCAGCTGAAGACCGCCGCGCTCGACGCCAACACCCCCGTCCAGTGGACCAATCAGGTCGGCGACGCGGTCGTACGCGAGATGCAGAAGGCCATCAAGGGCGAACAGGATCCGAGGACGGCCGTGAAGAAGGCACAGGAGGAGGCCAACGAGCTGCTCGCCAGGACGGCGCGGAAGTGACTCCCCCCGGACGGGGTCCGGGGGACGCACCGGGCCACCGGAAGTGGTGGACCCCCTACCTCTTCCTCGCCCCGGGCCTGGTGATGGTGACGCTGTTCAGCCTCTGGCCGTTCGTCAACACCGTCATCCTCTCCTTCACGGACGCCCAGATCCTCCGCGGCGGCACCTTCGTCGGCTTCGACAACTACACCCGCGCCTTCGCCGACCCCGACTTCTGGGTCGCCACCGGCAACAGCGTGCTGTACCTGCTGGTCGTCGTGCCGTGCCTGGTCCTGCTGCCGCTGGCCCTCGCCGTCCTCGTCCGGACGAAGATCCCCGGCATCGGACTGTTCCGCTCGGCCTTCTACACCCCGGTGATCGCCTCGGCCGTCGTCGTCGGCCTGATCTGGCAGTGGGTGCTGCGCAGCGACGGGCTCGTCAACACCGTCTTCCAGAAGATCGGGATCGTCTCCGGGCCGATCCCGTTCCTGACCGACAGCACGATGCTGCTGATCTCCGCGATGATGGTGACCGTGTGGAAGGGCCTCGGCTACTACATGGTCTTCTACCTCGCGGCCCTCGGAAACGTGCCCGCCTCCCTCTACGAAGCTGCCGCCCTGGACGGCGCCGGCCCCGTCCGCCGCTTCTTCAGCATCACCGTCCCGCAGGTGAAACCGATGATGCTGCTGGTCGGCACCCTCTCCGCCATCTCCGCGCTCCGCGTCTTCACCGAGATCTACATCCTCGGCGGCGAGAGCGGCGGCCCCGGCGGCGGCGCCCGCACGCTGCCCTTCCTCATCCGGCAGGTCGGCCTCGGCTTCTCCGGCGAGACCGGATACGCCTCCGCGATCTCCATCCTGCTGTTCCTGCTGACCCTGGTGTTCAGCCTGCTGGGCCACCGCCTGTCGAAGGGAGACGAGAGTTGAGCACCGTGTCCCGCCGCACCGTGTCCCAGCGCGCTGTGTCCCACCGCGCTGGGGATGGCGGCGCCCGGGCCGACCTCAGGCGCCGTCGGCTCGGCCTGGTCGGCCGGTACGCCACGCTGACCCTGATGCTCGTGGTCATGCTCGGCCCGATCGTCTGGCAGTTCCTGACCTCGATCCGCGGCCGGACGGAGAACGTGTACGACGGGGTGCTGCCCTCGCGGCCCACCCTCGACAACTACGTCCGGGTCGCCGACTCGTTCCCGCTGCTCCAGTACGTCGGCAATACCCTGACGGTGGCGGTCCTCGCCATCGCCTCGAACCTGCTGTTCGCGGCGATGGGCGGATACGCGCTCTCCCGGGCCGCCTGGAAGGGCCGCAAGACCGTCTTCACCGTGCTGGTCGCGACGCTGATGTTCCCCTTCGAGTCCGTGATGATCTCGATGTTCCTGACCGTCCGCGAGATGGGCCTGGTCGACACGCTCATCGGTGTCTGGCTGCCCGGCGCGGTCTCCGTCCTCAACATCATGATCATGAGGGCGGCCTTCCTGGCCGTGCCCGGGGAGATCGAGGAGGCGGCGGTCCTGGACGGGGCCAACGAGTGGACCCGTTTCACCCGGGTGTTCCTCCCGGCCGCCAAGGGCGCCCTGGCCGTCGTCTGCATCACCAGCTTCATGGGCGCCTGGGACGACTTCCTCTGGCCCCTGCTGGTCCTCACCAACAGCGACCACTACACCCTGCAGCTCGGCCTGAAGACGCTGGCCGGCGCCACGACCGTCAACGACCAGCGGCTGATCGCCGCCGGGGCGATGGCCGCGCTCTTCCCGATGATGCTGCTCTTCTTCGCCCTCCAGCGATATTTCTTCAAGGGCGTGGGGGAGGGAGCGGTCAAGACCTGAGCCCCTCCCGAACCGCACGCCTGGCCCGTCATACGACAACCCCTCCCCTGGAGCAGCCGTCATGCATGACGACCGCAGCATCACCGAACACCGCCTCCGCCGCGTCCTGGGCGAACGGATCAAGCCCGCCGTCCACTCCCGCCCGGTCCCCCTGGCCATCGAGCGGTGGGACGCCCCGGGCGAACCCGTCCCGGTCACCGAAGGCCTGGCCGCCCCGTACGGGCCCTGCGCGATCGGCGACATGTGGGGCCCGGCGTGGGGCACCACCTGGTTCAAGGTCACCGGCGCCGTCCCGTCCGACTGGGCCGGCCGCACCGTCGAAGCCGTCCTCGACCTCGGCTTCGACCGGATGATGCCCGGCTTCCAGTGCGAGGGCCTGGTCCATCGCGCCGACGGCGGCGAGATCAAGGCACTCAACCCGTACAACGACTGGGTGCGCGTCGCCGACTCCGCGCGGGGCGGCGAGCGGATCGAGTGGTACGTGGAGGGCGCGGCCAACCCGATCCTGGTGGACCACTCGGCCACGTACGAGGGGGACCGGCGGACCAGCGGCGACCAGCCCCTCTACCGGCTCGCCCGGATGGACCTCACCGTCTTCGAGACCGAGGTCTGGGAACTCGTCCAGGACCTCGAAGTGCTCTACGACCTGATGACGCAGCTCTCGCGGGACGACGCCCGGCGCCACGAGATCCTGCGCGCCATCGACGCGTCGCTCGACGAGGTGGACCTGGACGACGTCGCCGGCACGGCGGCCGTCGCCCGCGCGCGGCTCGCCGGGGTGCTCGCGGCCCCCGCCAACGCCTCCGCGCACCGGATCAGCGCGGTCGGCCACGCCCACATCGACTCCGCCTGGCTGTGGCCGCTGCGGGAGACCGTGCGCAAGGTCTCCCGTACCGCGTCCAACATGGTCGCCCTGATGGACGAGCATCCCGAGTTCCTCTTCGCCATGTCGCAGGCGCAGCAGCTCGACTGGATCAAGACGTACCGGCCCGAGCTCTTCGAGCGGGTCAAGAAGAAGGTCGCGGACGGCCAGTTCGTGCCGGTCGGCGGCATGTGGGTGGAGTCCGACACCAACATGGTCGGCGGCGAGGCCATGGCCCGCCAGTTCCTGTACGGCAAGAAGTTCCTCATGGACGAATTCGGCATCGAACCACGCAACGTGTGGCTGCCCGACTCCTTCGGGTACACCGCGGCGATGCCGCAGATCGTGAAGCTGTCCGGCGCCAAGTGGTTCCTGACCCAGAAGATCTGCTGGTCCCAGGTCAACAAGTTCCCGCACCACACTTTCTGGTGGGAGGGCATCGACGGCACGCGTGTCTTCACCCACTTCCCGCCCGTGGACACCTACAACTCCGACCTCGGAGGCGCCCAGTTGGCGCACGCCGCCCGCAACTACCAGGAGAAGGGCCGGGGATCGCGCTCGCTCGTCCCCTTCGGCTGGGGGGACGGCGGTGGCGGCCCCACGCGCGAGATGCTCGCCCGGGCCAGGCGCCAGCGGGACCTCGAAGGCTCCCCGCGCGTCGAGATCGAGCGGCCCGACGCCTTCTTCGAGAAGGCCCACGCCGAGTACGAGGACGCGCCCGTGTGGGCCGGCGAGCTCTACCTGGAGCTGCACCGCGGCACGTACACCTCCCAGGCCAAGACCAAGCAGGGCAACCGGCGGAGCGAGTCGCTGCTGCGCGAGGCCGAGCTGTGGGCGGCCACGGCCGCGGTGCGGGTACCGGGGTACGGATACCCGTACGAGGACCTGGAGCGGATCTGGAAGACGGTGCTGCTGCACCAGTTCCACGACATCCTGCCCGGCTCCTCCATCGCCTGGGTGCACCGCGAGGCCCGCGCGACGTACGCGAAGGTACGGGAGGAGCTGCGCGGGATCACCCTCGCCGCGCAGCTGGCGCTCGCCGGGGAGGGCAGGGAGGAGCTGGTCTTCAACTGCGCCCCGCACGCCCGGCGCGGCATCCCGGCCGGCGGCGCGGGCCGTCCGGTGGCCGCCGGACAGCCGGTCACCCTGGAGGAGCGGCACGGAGGCGGGCAGACCCTCGCCAACGGGCGGCTGCTGGTGGAGATCGACGGCCGGGGGCTGATCGTCTCGGCGTACGACCTGGAGGCGGGCCGCGAGTCGGTGGCCCCGGGCGGGGCCGCGAACCTGCTGCAGATCCACCCGGACTTCCCGAACATGTGGGACGCCTGGGACATCGACGCGTTCTACCGCAACAAGGTCACCGACCTGGTCGGTCTGGACGCGCTGGAGGTCGTGGAACTCGGCCCGGAGGAGGCGACGGTACGCGTGAGCCGCTCCTTCGGCTCCTCCAGCGTGGTGCAGTCGATCACCCTGCGGGCCGGGGCCAAGACGGTCGACATCGTCACCGAGGTGGACTGGCACGAGACGGAGAAACTGCTCAAGGCGGCCTTCCCGCTGGACGTGAAGGCCGAACGGTCGGCCTCCGAGACCCAGTTCGGGCACGTCTACCGGGCCACGCACACCAACACCTCCTGGGAGGCGGCCAAGTTCGAGATCTGCGCCCACCGGTGGATCCACGCGGAGGAGCCGGGGTGGGGGGTCGCGGTGCTCAACGACTCCACGTACGGCCATGACGTGACGCGGGACGTGCGGGCCGACGGCGGCCAGACCACCACGGTGCGGCTCTCGCTCCTGCGGGCCCCGCGCTACCCGGACCCGGAGACCGACCAGGGCAGCCACACCCTGCGCTACTCGCTCGCGCCGGGCGCGACGATCGCGGACGCGGTGCGCGAGGGCCACGCGCTGAACCTGCCCGAGCGCGTGGTGCCGGGCGCGGGCCCGGTCGCCCCCCTGGTGGCGGTGGACGACGACGCGGTGGTGGTCGAAGCGGTCAAGCTGGCCGAGGACGGCGGCGGCGACGTGATCGTGCGCCTCTACGAATCGCGCGGCGGGCGGGCCGGGGCCACCCTGGCGGCGGGCTTCCCGGTCGCGGAGGCGGTCGAGAGCGACCTGCTGGAACGCCCGCTGGAGGGCTCGGCCGTCGGGGCCCTCACACGGAACGGTGCGATTCCCCTGACCCTGCGCCCCTTCCAGATCGTCACGATCCGCCTCCGCCGGGGCTGACGCCGGCAGCCGCCGGTTCGGTCTCCGGGCACAGCGGGAGACCGAACCGGCGGCGGCATTACGGCACTACGGCACTACGCCCCGCGCCCGCCGCGGGGCGTGAAGTGCGCCACAGCCGCCCGCCGCGCCGCACCGGCCCGGGACCCTGAGTCCGGGGTTCCGGCCCGGGGTTCCAGGTCCGAAGCGCCCCCGATCGCGCCCGGACCGCCCCGCGCCGGGTTATGCACTTAGTTGCAAAACCTCCCGCGCCTCGCTAGAACAGGGGCATCACCCCCGCGCGAGGAGGCGCCCCCCATGTCCCAGAGCCGGTACCCGCACCTGCTGAGCCCCCTGGACCTCGGCTTCACGACCCTGCCGAACCGCGTGATCATGGGCTCGATGCACACCGGCCTGGAAGAGCACGAGGGCGGCTTCGAGCGCCTCGCCGCCTTCTACGCCGAGCGCGCCCGCGGCGGCGCCGGCCTGATCGTCACCGGCGGCATCGCCCCCAACGACGCCGGCCGCCCCTTCGAGGGAGGCTCCCGCCTCACCACCGAGGACGAGGCCGCCGAGCACCGGGTGATCACCGAGGCCGTGCACGCCGAGGGCGGGAGGATCGCGATGCAGATCCTCCACTTCGGCCGCTACGCCTACCACAAGGACCTGGTCGCCCCCAGCGCCCTCCAGGCCCCCATCAGCCCCTTCGTCCCCAACGAGCTCACCGACATCGAGGTCGAGCGCACCGTCGAGGACTTCGTCCGCGCCGCCCGCCTCGCCAAGCTCGCGGGCTACGACGGCGTCGAGATCATGGGCTCCGAGGGCTACCTGATCAACGAGTTCATCGCCGCCGCCACCAACCGGCGCACCGACCGCTGGGGCGGCGCGTACGAGAACCGCGTGCGCTTCCCGCTGGAGATCGTCCGCCGGACCCGCGCGGCCGTCGGCGAGGACTTCATCCTCATCTACCGCCTCTCGATGCTCGACCTGATCCCCGGCGGCTCCACCCTCGACGAGGTCGTCCACCTCGCCAAGGAGATCGAGGCCGCCGGCGCCACCATCATCAACACCGGCATCGGCTGGCACGAGGCCCGCATCCCCACCATCGCCACCTCGGTCCCGCGCGGCGCCTACACCTGGGTCACCAAGCGGCTGATGGGCGCGGTCTCCGTCCCCCTCGTCACCAGCAACCGCATCAACACCCCCGAGATCGCCGAGGAGCTGCTCGCCGACGGCCGCGCCGACCTGGTCTCGCTCGCCCGGCCCTTCCTCGCCGACGCCGACTTCGTCGCCAAGGCCGCCGCCGGCCGCTCCGAGACCATCAACACCTGCATCGGCTGCAACCAGGCCTGCCTCGATCACACCTTCAGCGGCAAGATCACCAGCTGCCTGGTCAACCCGCGCGCCTGCCACGAGACCGAACTCGTGCTCTCGCCCACGCAGTTGAAGAAGCGCGTCGCCGTCGTCGGCGCCGGCCCGGCTGGACTCGCCTGCGCCGTCTCCGCCGCCGAACGCGGCCACGCCGTCACCCTCTTCGAGGCCTCCGGGCACATCGGCGGCCAGCTCGACATCGCCCGCCGCATCCCGGGCAAGGAGGAGTTCGAGGAGACCATCCGCTACTTCGGCACCCAGCTCGCCGCCCACGCCATCGACGTCCGGCTGAACACCCGCGCCGACGTGGAGACCCTCCAGGGCTACGACGAGGTGGTCGTCGCCACCGGCGTCACCCCCCGCACCCCCGACATCGAGGGCGTGGACCACGCCAACGTGGTCACCTACCTCGACGTACTGCGCGACGGCGCCCCCGTCGGCGAGCGCGTGGCCGTCCTCGGCGCCGGCGGCATCGGCTTCGACGTCGCCGAGTTCCTCACCGACAGCGGCGAAGGCGCCTCCCAGGACCCCGAGGTCTACTTCCGCCACTGGGGCGTCGACACCTCGTACACCGGCCCCGGCGGGCTCGCCGCCCCCGAGCGCCCCGTGCCGCCGCGCCAGGTCCACCTGCTCCAGCGCAAGGCCACCAAGGTCGGCGCCGGCCTCGGCACCACCACCGGCTGGATCCACCGCGCGGAGCTCAAGCACCGCGGGGTCGTCTCCGTCGCGGGCGCGGCATACGACCGCATCGACGACGAGGGCCTGTACATCACCGTCGGCGGCGAGCAGCGGCTCGTCCCCGCCGACACCGTCGTCCTCTGCACCGGGCAGGAGCCGCGCCGCGACCTGTACGAGGCACTGCGCGCGGCCGGCGTGGACGCCCACCTGATCGGCGGCGCGGACGTCGCCGCGGAGCTGGATGCCAAGCGCGCCATCCGCCAGGGCACGGAACTGGCCGCAACCCTCTGACCGGTCCGGGGAGTTGTGGCGGCCGGGGCGGGCCGCCACACTTTCCGGGTGACCCTGACACCGGTAGACGCGGACAAGATCCTCAGCGACAACTTCGCCCCTTGGGTACTCGCCCTCGGCCTCACCGTCCAGGAGACGGGCGAGCGGCACGCCGTACTGCGGCTGCCCTGGTCCGACGCGCTGGCCCGGGACGGCGGCGGCCTGTCCGGACAGGCCCTGATGGCCGCCGCGGACACCGCGACCGTCATCGCGATCTCCGCCGCGCGCGGCGCGTACGGCCCGATGACCACCGTTCAGCAGTCCACCAGCTTCCAGCGGCCGGTGATCGCCGCCGACGTGCTGATCGACGTACGGATCACCAAGCTCGGCAAGCGGATGGCCTTCGCCGACATCACGATGACCCCCGACGGCGCGGGGGAGCCGGCGGCCAAGGCCTCCACGGTCTACGCCCTGCTCGGCTGAACGTGACGTCGGCGCACCACATGTAGGGTCCAGAATCCTCTGACCAATGCCGCAGCTGTGACCTCGGATTCTGCGGCGTGTCCATCGTGATTCCTCATTTTGGTGTCCAGGTCGGCTGACCAATCCGGACGGGAAACAGATCCGGAGTGACCTACGCCAGTACTGCGGTCACTGTCATCGAACTTGCATGCCTGCGCGCTATGGCTGGAACTTTCGTCAGAGGTGTCGGCGCATCGCCTGGATACAGGCAGCTCGGGCCGCAATCGAGCGGTCGCGAGGGTAGGCGCTGCCGAGGTTCATGCCGCTGTCTGTGTCGATCGGTGGCTGTTGCCATGCCTCGCTCATGTGAACGCCAGCCTCGGAGCGCGCGGCGGCGACGAGGGCGGCGTACGGTTCGGCGACCGCCGAGGCTTCGATCTGGAGCCAGGCGTGGTGGAAAGCCATGCGGGCGAGAAGGGAGCTGGCATCGTCGGTCAGCTCCCGTCGGGCGTCTGGTGAGGCCGGCCGGCGACGGATGCGGTACGGCATCTCCAGATATTCCTCGACCGCCGTCAGCGCTTCTGCGAACGTCTTGGAGCGGCGTTCACGCCGTGCTGCACGCTGGTTGAGGGCGAAGGTGATGTAGACGCCGACCAGTGCGATGGCGGGGACGATCAGAGCGGTGGTCTGGGCCCACGTCCAGCTGCCCGCCTGCGGCGCGGCCGAGATGATGACGACGGTGCCCACGTGTTACTCCCCGGCAGGCCGTGTGGTGCGTCCTCGATGAGCCATTCGCCCCCGTCGTCTCCGCCGGTGAGGCGCCACCAGTGCTCCATGAACAAGTGGGTCCGGACGATCTCGAACAGGTCGAGGAGGCCCTTCGAGCTGGTCCACCGCCGTTCCTCAGGATCGTACGGCTGCCAGAGGCACAGAGCGTCGTCGGTGTCGTGTCGGTGCTTTGATGCAGCGCCGGGCTTCGCGTAGACCCGCGGGAAGTCCTGAGGGCGCTGCCCGAACGTGGGGTAGCACGGCTCGTCGAAGAAGCGGACGGTCACTGACACAGGAGTCGGTTCGCCGATCACGTCGAGTCCGCTCAACCGATAGGTGAGCCGACCGCTGCCGTACGCATGCCGGAGGACGTCGCCGAAACGATGCCGAGCGTCCCGTTCCAGTGGGGCCCACCAGGCAGGCTGAACCCCGTACCAGATCCCCATCTCTACGGCGCCCAGGCCCGGGTGGGGGTGACTCGCGGGACCACCAGCCCGAGTCCGGATGCTGCACTCCCGGTGAGGATCACGTCCCGACGGAGCCGGGTGGCCTCCTCCTGAGTGGGGTCCGCATCCGGGACGATCTCGGGGAAGACCCGGCTCAGGACGTGCTGGGCGCTCAGCGGTCGGTTCTCGGCCTCGTGCTCTATGGCGAGGTCGACGTATTCCCGGGCTGTGTCGAGTCGTTTGCGGACTTCGCCGATCGGCAGGTTGAGCGGGATGAGGCCGGCGACACCGGCCGGGTCGTCAGTCGGCCCGGATTTGAGCTCTTGGGTCGCGTGGGCGAAGAAGGCTTGGAGTGCCTCGGCCAGCGGCATCGGCGTCGTGATGCACTCCAGCGCGAGCGCTTTGATGTTCCAGGAGCAGAGCGGCTTGCTGTGGGTGCAGTTCCAGTGCTTCAGCAGTCGCACCGTCCGGGCGAACGTGTTCTCTGTTCTGTCGATGGCTTCCAGTACCATCCCGGTATGCGTGATCGGGTCGGCCCGGTCCCACCTGTCGGCGATCTCCATGTTGGGGATGAAGAGGCCCTTGCCGGAAGGGTGCGGGATCGCGGTCATCACGTCGGCTGTGAAGTCCGGTTGGCTGGCGCTCACCGGGTCGCCGAAGCGTACGAGCACGGCTCGTCGTCGACCCGCGACTTCTACGGTGAGCTTGGGGAATTCGTCGGCCAGATCCTCCCGTACCGCGTCCCGCGCGCGCTCCATCAGGGGGAGCGCATCGTCGCCATCGGGTCCGAATCCCTGCGCGTCTTCCGGGCTCAGCTTGGCGCCGAGGTCGACATCGGTCAGGGGGGTGTTGGCGTCCCCGTGGGCGACGCTGCCGTTGAAGTAGATGGTTGATCCGGGGAAGGCGCGTCCAAGTGCGCTGGCGAGAAGCTGTCTTCGGCGTTTTGCCTCGGCGAGCTCGTCGTCGGTGACCTCGATCTGGTGGCGGGCCTCTTCGAGGAGTTGTTTCAGGGACTTCTCTTTCATCAGTACTCCCTTCGTCTCGCCCTGGTTATCCCCAGTTACGCGCTGTCTGCACCTTCATCGGGCATATGACCGTAAGAATCGTCGAGATGATCTGTGACGGATCGCCGTAGGCGGCCCGTACGGCCATCTATGGCGATCACAGGAGTGCCTCTGTTTCAGATGGGTGCGGATGGTTCGCACGCAATCAGTCAGCGACGGTCAGCCTGTGCCACCAGTGACCGCATCCGCCGGAGTGGAAGCGCTCGCTGCGCCGTTCGTCTGCGATCGCGAGTACCGCGATGACCAGACGGAACGCCTTGCGGTGTTCTCCGAGCGGCGTGAGCGAGGATGTCTTCCCCAGTTGCTGGCCGATCCGGCTGCGCGTGATTAGTACTGCGGGTGTATGCGTCGGGCGCAGCCAGGAGCGGCGGATACTCTCCGATCCATCTTCGGCGACGGCGCACGCAGAAACAGCAGAGTCTCGGACTGTTCCTCGGGACCCAGTGTGTCGAACCATTCGATGCCCTGTGCCATCGGGCGCAGCCCTTGGACAACTTCGTTGAGTATGACGTCGCGTTCGGTCATGACTGCCTCCCGTTGCACAGGCGGCGCTCCGCCGTGGTGAGCAGGATTCCGAGCAGTGAGCTTCTTCGATGTGGCCACCGATCGGGTGACGGTCCGTGAAGCGAAACGAGCGAGGCCCCCGGGCTGTTGATCGAGATGTCTGACGTCTCAATTACGTTGATTCAGCGTCTTACGGACTCCCCAACCGGAACGGGCCACTTCCCCCGTTCCGGTTGGGGAGTTCTCGTGTATCAGGCGGCTGATTTCGCCCCGATGGCGCTAACGTCGTGCGCGGCTCCGGTGTCTTTGAGCGGTGACACCGCTCGGCCGGCCCGGGCCTGCTCCTACGTACGTGTTCCGCACCCAGAACCGACGACGCAAGGGGAATCGATTCCATGAGGGTCACAGCAGCACGCCGCACCATGTCACCGCGTCGCTCCGCCGCCCGCACGGCGGCCGTGGCGGCCCTGTCCGCCGCCGCGCTCCTCGGCGGCGGTCTCACGGCCCAGGCCGCCGCACCCGCCCGGACGACGGGCGCGGCCGTGGAGCTCGCGCCGGCCGGTGCGCTCGCCACCCAGTGCTACTACAAGGTCAACGCCAGCGGCGGTCTGCTGATCCGCAGCGGTCCCGGCACCGGCTACTCGGTCGTCGGGTCCTACGCCAACGGCTCCACGATCCTCGCATCGGCGTCCACCACCAACGGTTTCCGCAAGGTGGGCACCAACCGCTGGGTCTCCTCGGCGTACACCGTCCGCATCGTCAACCTTCCCTGCGAGTCCTGACAGGGACCCGCGCCGAGGACACCGTTCCCCAGCCCTTCAACGGGCCGCCGGCCGCCGGAAATCCCTCCGGCGGCCGGCGGCCTGTCCGCTGCTTCCGACCGGCCTCCGAATTCATCACTGAGCTTCTTCAGCGTTGCAGCTCCAGTGTGAGGACGGCCTTGGCGATTGACGTCATGCGGTTGGGACTGCATCGGGACCTGCGGAAGATCCGCCAGGACTTCAGGCGGGCGACGCCGCGTTCGACGGGTGCCCGTGTGGCGGCCAGGGCACGGTTGCGGGTCTTCTCAGTGGGGGTCAGTTCCTGCAGGGGCCTGCGTTTGATGCCCGTGGTCAGCCACGGACCGGCGCCCTGGTAGGCGAGATCGGCCAGGATGGGAACGCCCTGGCGCTCGCAGATGCGGATGATCCGGTGGGTGCGGGCGGCGGTCAGGTCGTGAGTGCGGCCCGGCAGGGCGGGCGAGAGCCACAGCAGCCGGCCGCCGGGATCGGTGACGACCTGCACGTTCACGCCGTGGCGCCGGTGCTTGTGGGAGTAGTCGGCCCGGCCGTCGCCGACCCGGTCGCACTCGGCGAGGGTTCCGTCGAGCAGGACGAAGTCGGGATCATGCTCGCGCAGCGTCCTCAGCAGACCCGGCGCACGCGCGGCGAGCAGGTCGACGACCGCGCTGATGTAGGCATGGGCGGTGGACTCGCTGATCCCGAACCCGGCGGCGATCTTCGCCAAAGTGGTGTGCTCGCGCAGGTACACCAGTGCCACCATCGCGCGCTGGGACGGACGGAGCTTGCAGCGCCGGTCGCCCTCACGGGTGACGATCAGCATGGTGACCCACTCCACGAGTGCGTGCGGCAGGTCGATTGCGGCAGGATGGACGACCAACGAGTCCCCCGAGCAACGTAATTGAGACATCAGACATCTCGATCAACAGCCCGGGGGCCTCGCTCGTTTCGCTTCACGGACCGTCACCCGATCGGTGGCCACATCGAAGAAGCTCAGTGTTGCCATGTAGGCCGGCAAGATGACGAGCCGACGCCTTGGCTGGCGCGCCCGAACGCGATCACGCTTAGGCGCGCACCCGGTCACTTGATCAGATTCTGGAAGATCGCCTCGACGAACGCTGATCGCTCGACTGGATCGACTACTTCCTTGGACCACACCGAGGCGATGTCTTCCCAAACCCGTCCAATGCGAACTCGCGGGCCAAGTCGTTCTGCTACCTTGCGAGCCCACGCATGGTGGTTGACGATCTGGCGTGCGTCGTCGACGGCTTCTAGTAGATCAGCAAATCTGACATCGAGGCGATTGGCAACCTTCTCCCACGCCGGTTCATCAAGGGCGCTGAAGACCTCTTTCTCGGGCGCCTGGGTGCCTGGGAGTAGAATGCAGCCTGCGCTCTTCTCCTGATCTCCATCGAGAATTCCGAGCGACCGATTGGGGAGCTTATCTTTCGATGCCAGCTCCCCGAGTGTTTTCACTGTGGAAGCAGCACCCACCGGTATCACTGCCACTCGGTTCCTGATTTCAGGCATCTCCTGGGAGATCAATGCGTCAGTGAGAGTCTGTGCCTGCTCGTCCTCGCAATATAGCGTGAGCTCTGGATGGTCAACATCATCCATGAGTGACATAGCGAACTCTGGAGTCACTCCATAGATGATGTTTCGCGGCCCCTTGCGCTGAGCCTGAATGTAGACGCGAGCCTCAGTCGGCAGTTGTTCAAGAATGGTGGCCGAGTGGGTGGACAGAATGAATTGAATCTTCCTCTCTTTCGAGATGGCGAACAGTTCTGCCATCAGGCGACGCTGAGCCCTTGACTCCGACCTGCTTGTTTTCGTACTTCGCCATACCGCTCGCAGTGTACGACTTGTTCATGATCCGAGATAGCAGCGCCCGGTCAGACTCGCTAAATGGAGTGATATCCCCAGGGAAATTCAGCTCCTTAGCGATCTTTCCATAGCCGACTAGAGTGTTGATGGGTTGTGTGCGGCTGATGTCGAGAAAGAATACGGGGCGCCGAAATCTGTCAGGCATTCCACGCCATCGCTTGGTGGGCTTCCTCAAGGCTAGGTTGGTGACGGAATTTCCGCGCCTGATCTGGTAGCCCAAGGCAACGCCTTCGACGCTTTCCCATGGCGTATTAGGAAAGAAGTCGTCCGGGTAGAAAGTCAATCCGTCCTCTTGGTTTGCCACATAAGCGGCAGCTGCAACTTTGAGGACAGTGCTCTTTCCAGCCCCGTTTTCGCCAGCAACTGCAACGACTGGGAATCTGAATTCTACGGTCTCACCGTTCCATCCCCGCAGTCCGTCAACATGCACGGCTTCCAGGAATTGCGGCCACCCCTTTGCCGTGTTCCGTGCCGTGTTCCACTCGTGTGTAAGTGGCGAAAGTGTGGGGGTGTTTTGCGTGGAGTGCTCACTCGGTATTCTCCCTCTGCTTCGACTCGCGCAGCGGCCGGAAAGTGCGATGGTTCCCTTGTTCCAGACATCATCTTGCCTGCCGTGGTTCTCGGCGCGGATGATTTTCCGCAGACTGCCGTGGGCCGCGGCGAGGTCGTCAGACCGCGTTTGAGATCTGCGGTGTCCCTTGGCTGGTGGGGTCGCTGGGGCTTGTGTGAGTGGTTCTGGGGGCGGGTATCCGTCGGACTTGACGGATGGTCAGTGGGTGCTGGTGGAGCCGTTGCTACCGCCGGCGCGGGTGGGTCCGAAGGGTGGGCGGCGGGAGAAGCACCCACGTCGGAGGGTCGTGGACGCGATCTTCTACGTGGTGCGGACCGGCTGTGCCTGGCGGCAGTTGCCGAAGGACTTCCCGCCGTGGCCGACGGTGTACTGGTACTTCACGTGGTGGCACGACGACGGCACTGTCGAGCGGATCCACGACGCCCTGCGCGGCCTGGTCCGCGAGGCCGACGGCAGGAATGCCGAGCCGAGCGCCGGGCTGATCGACTCGCAGTCCGTGCGTACGGCCGACACCGTCCCGGTCACTACCAGAGGCTTCGACGCGGGAAAGAAGGTCAAGGGCCGTAAGCGGTTCATCGTCACCGACACCCTCGGTCTGCTCCTGGCCGTGCACGTGGTCGCCGCGAACATCCAGGACCGCGACGGCGCCAAGCACCCGCTGCTGTGGACTCGCCTCGACCATCCGGGAGTTCAGAAGATCTGGGCGGATCAGGGCTTCGCCGGCCGCCTGGTGGAGTGGACCCGCACGATCCTCGGCCGTGAGCTGGAGATCGTGCGCAAGGCCCCGGACCAGCGCGGGTTCCAGGTCCAGCCCAAGCGGTGGGCAGTCGAGCGCGCCTTCTCGTGGATCACCGCCCACCGCCGCCTCGCCCGCGACTACGAGCAGCAGCCCGCCCGCTCCGAGACCATGATCCGCTGGGCAATGATCGGCATCATGGTCCGCCGACTCACCCGAGGCAAACCAGCCAGGCGACCAGGCCCACTACCCCTCTCACGCACCAACCCGTGAGATCTCAGACGCGGTCTCAGAAAAGGTTGCCGTCCGGTCCAAGATTTTTCGGACCTCGCTGTCGGCCGTGCGACCTAGGGGGCGCGCAGACCGAAACTCCCCTTGCCCAGCGGGCAGGGGGAGTTTCGGTGGGCTTGAACCGGATACTGGTGTCAGCAGGAGCCCGTGAAGCCGACGCGGACGAGCTTCCACTGCTGGTTCACGCCGCCCCAGTCCGAGTACTGGACGATGCCGGTCCCGTCGGCGGAGGAGAAGCCCGGTACCTCGACGGCCTTCCCGCTGTTGCGGTTGATCAACCGGACGTATCCGTCCGGTGAGTCCGCCAACCGGAACTGCTGGTTCACGCCACCGTGGTCGCTCCACTGGTTGATGGCGGCGTTGTCGGCCGTCGACCAGCCGGAGACGTCCAGCAGCTTGCCGGAGTGCCTCGCCTTCAACCGGTAGTAGCCGCCTCCGGAGTCCACGAACTGGAACTGCTGGTTGGTCCCGTCGTACCGGGCCCACTGCGTGAGCGCGGCGCCGTCCGCGGAGCTCGCGCCCGCCACGTCCAGTGCCTTGCCGCTGTTGCGGTTGACCATGACGTACCAGGCGTTCGTGTCCACAGGGCCCGGTTGCGCCGCCGGCGCGCACGCGCTCAACTCGAAGCGTTCCACCCGCACTTTGCCGCCGAGGGCCTTGGTGGCGTGGTTGAAGACGGCGAAGCGGTAGCCCATGAAGAACTCCCACGCGCGGCTCATGGTGAAGGCCGGGCCGAGCGGGGTGAAGGTGGTGCCGTCGGTGCTGTAGGAGAACGTCGCCTGGCGGCCCGGCCCCGGGCTGATGTCGGCGGTGGCGCGCAGCCAGACGCGGCTGCCGGAGGCGGGGAGGTCGGCGCGGGCCTGCTCGGTGCCGGTGCTGCTGGTGTTCCAGCTGGCGTCCATGGTCAGGCCGTCGAACATCACCAGCCTGCTGACGCCGTTCTGCCGCGTGACGCCGATCCAGGCGGAGGAGTCGCGCAGCATCGCCAGCCCGGCCCGGTCGCCGTCCGCCATCCCGGAGCAGTCGAGCACGACGGTCGCGGTGGAGGCGGGGCCCTGGATACGGCGGGTGAGGGTGTTACGGGCGTTGTAGAGGTCGTTGGTGACGGTGGCGGTCCTGAGGGTGAGCCCGTTGTCGACGGTGAACGCGGCGGTGTCGGGGTTGTGGTTCCACTCCCAGTACGGCGCCAGCGCCGTCCCCTCGAAGGTGTCGGCGCCGGTCATCGGCGGGAGCGGGTGCGGGGTGACCGGGTAGGGGTATGTCTTGCCCCACGCGCCGTCGACGGTCTGGAGCTCGGGCCAGCCCTCGGCGTTCCAGGTGACCGGGGCCAGGGCGGGGACGCGGCCGCCGGGATAGGCGTCGATGAAGCCCATGTAGTACCAGTCGCCGTTCGGGGTGTCGACCAGCGCACCCTGGTGCGGCACGCCGCCGCCGGGGATCGGGCGGGACAGGTCCCACAGCACCTCCCGCATCTCGTACGGGCCGAAGGGGCCTGAGGTGGACTTCCAGATGTACTGCCCGGCGGTGCCGTCGGCCGGGCGGGTGACGAAGATGTAGTAGTTCCCGTTGATCTTGTAGAAGCGGGAGCCCTCCATCAGGCCGAACTCGGCGGGCTTGGTGAGCACGTGCTCGGACCTGACCTCGGTGCGCATGTCCGGGGAGAGCTGCGCGACGCGGATCTCGTTGGCGCCGTACGCCACGTACGGGGTGCCGTCGTCGTCGAAGAGCAGCCCCGCGTCGTAGTAGATGCTGCCGATCTCGGCGTGCCGGGTCCAGGGGCCCGCCGCATCGGTGGCGCTGTATACGTACGACCGCTGCCAGCCGATCTGGCCCAGCCAGTAGAAGGTCTTGTCGCTGGGGCGGTAGCGCATCGAGGACGCCCAGATGCCCCCGACGTACGCCCGTCCGCCGTTGAGGTCGTACGCGTCGCCGAAGTCGAGGACCGGCACCGAGTGGCCGATGAACTCCCAGTTGACCAGGTCGTAGGAGCGCAGGACGGGCGCGCCCGGCGAGTAGTGCATGGTCGAGCCGGTGTAGTAGTACGCGTCGCCGACGCGGATGACCTCGAGGTCGGCGAAGTCCTGCCAGATCACCGGGTTGGTGAACTGCTCCTGCTGGGCCGTCGTGGCCGCCGCCGCGCGCATCGCGCCTATCGCCGGCAACGTGGCGCCCGCGACCAGGCCGACGGTGGCCGCCATGACCTTCCGGCGGCTGTGGGGGTGTTGGAGCCAGGACATGCGAGATCAGCTTCCTCACGCGTGGGGGACAGAGAGCCGAAGTGTTAGCGTTAACATTTCCGAGGACAGCCGTGCAGGGGGTGATCTGAGTGCCCCTCAGCATGTGCAGGAGCAGCCAGAGTGTTTGTCATTTCTGTCTGCAAGAGGCCACCAAGGGGAAGCGAATGCTCCGCATCGGAACGAGCAAGGGGACCGAGGGCTGACCCAGGCCGGGCGGCGAGATGAAGCCGTCGCGCAAAGGCCCTGGACAGGGTCGGGCACCGGGTTGCCGGCCCGGGCCCGACCCTGTGTTGGTTCAGCTCTTGCCGGTCAGGCGCCAGACCTGGTTCTTCTTGGTGGCCAGGGCACTGGCGGAGTCACAGGTCCACTGGTGGACCAATGCTCCGACGGCGGTGGAGATCCCGCTGACGTCCACGCACTTGCCGCTGTGCACCGCGACGAGCTGGTAGTCGTTGGTGGCGACATGCCGCAGCGTGAACTGCTGGTTCGTGCCGCCGTGGCAGGTCCACTGGTGGACCGCCTCACCGTCGGCGGTGGAGACACCGCGGATGTCGAGGCACTTGCCGCTGTGGCGGTTCACCAGGGAGTAGGTGTCCGCCACCCCTTGCACCGGACGGAAGTCGAACCGCTGTTCCTCACCGGCGCCGCAGGTGTACTGCCGGTACTGAGTGCTGTCGGTTGTGCTCTGGTTGGGGTCGTCCAGGCAGTGCCCGCTGTGCTGGGCGACGGCGGTTGACGAGAAGGTGGACTGGCCGGTGGTGAACTGCCACCAGCTCATATTGAACAGGTACCCGCTGCCACCGGCGAAGCGCAGGTACAGATCGTGGGTCCCGGTCGCACCGGTAACAGGGCACGAGACCGTGCTCCAGGTCTGCCAGCCTCCGGTGCCCGACACCGTGCATGTCCCGACCGTCGGCCCAGTAGCACTGTCCAGGTGCAGCTCAACTCGGCCGCCGCTGGTGTTTGAGGCCACCCTGGCGGTGAACGAGCTGGCACCGGTGCCGAATGCTACGCCCTTGACCTTGATGTAATCGCCGTTTTCGATCCAGCTGGTGTTCATCCCGCCCTCGCTGGAGGGTTCGGTTTCGATGCCGCTGCCCCACGCGATGGTCTCGGCTTCCTGGCGGACATAAGGATCGAGCGTGCCGGCCTGTGGCGCCCCGGCCGTCGTCATATTGATCGTTGGAATGGTGCCGTCGGCGTTGTAGCTGAATTTCTCCACCGCGACCGAGCGGGTGAAGCCGCCGCCGCCCGGGAGGGCGCCGTTGTGATAGAAGAAATACGAGTTGCCCTGAAAGTCCACGATGCCCGCGTGGTTGGTGAAGCTGTTGCCCTGGGCGGGCATGACTGTTCCGCGGTAGGTCCACGGTCCGGTCGGGCTGGGTGCCGTGGAGTAGGCGATGAACTCCGCGCAGCACTTGGCCGCATACACCATGTAGTACAGGCCGTTCCGCTTGTAGACCCATGGTGCTTCTTCGTACAGCGTGGGACGGTCGGGGTTGTCGGTGCGGGACCCGAAGCCCTCGGTGGTGAGCGGAATTCTGACGGGGCTGCCTGCGTAGGACGTCATGTCCGCGTTCAGCTTGACGTACCAAAGGTTCGGGTTGCCCCAGTACAGGTAGGCCTGGCCGTCGTCGTCGATGAAGACGGTCGGGTCGATCTCACTGTTCTCCACCAGCGGGTGGCCGAGGGCGTCCCGGAACGGGCCGGTGGGGCTGTCCGACACCGCCACGCCGATGGCGAATTGGCCGGTCGCCCGGACCGACACCGGCACGTACCAGTAGAACTTGCCGTCCCGTTCGACGGCCTGGCCCGCCCACGCGTTGGCGGCCGCCCAGCTGAAGGTGTTCAGGCTGAGCGGTGAGCCGTGGTCGGTCCAGTTGACCATGTCGGCGGAGGACCACACCCGCCAGTCCTTCATCACGAAGGAGGAGGTGGAGCCGTCCTCGTCGTGCCCGGTGTAGAGGTAGACCCGCCCGTTGTGGACCAGTGGGGCAGGGTCGGCGGTGTAGACGTGCTGCACGATCGGGTTGTCGGCCCTGGCCGCTGTGGGATGCACCGCGGTGGGAAGGACGGCGAACGCCAATGTGAGGATCAGCACCCAGGTTGCCCGGGCGAGGCTCGTACCGGTGGCGGGTGATCTCACTGCGGTCGGGTGAGCCGTTGGCCTGTGGACGGCGGTACTGGCCATGGTGCGGTCCTTCCTGGTGTTGCGGGTCGGGGACTGAGCAGCTGGTCAGATGCGGGGGAGGGACGTTGCTGTGCTCGGGGTGTGGTCAGTGCGAACCGTGCGATGCGGACGGAGCCGCCGAGCGCTGGCGCTCCGTCAGACCGTCTTCGCCTACTCGGATGCCGGGCGGGCGGCCGCCGCCTGCACGGGAGTTGGTGGTGTCGGCCATTGTGCTGCCTTTCGGTCGTCCGGGCCGGTGACCGTGTCCCGCATCGGGGCGGTTGGTCATCTGGATTGGTGCGCTGACCTGCGCGAACGGACTGTTTGTCCGGGGCGGCGGCAAGACGTGACCCCTGCGGGGTGGGGATGCCGGGTCTCCGGCGGGTTGTTAGCGCTAACAACATGAAGTCGAACATCCGGCGTGTTGCAGGAGAAGACCACGGCACATGAGAGGTCGTCAAGTACCGTGCCGCAACCTGCCCGTTACTGAGGCGTCATCAAAATCTCGCCCTGTCAGAGTCGTTGACGGGAACTGACGTGAGCGCTCACACTCCTCGGCGCGGGCCGACAGTTGGCTTGACTCTGTCGGTGATCTTGATAGTCGCAGTCGGGTTGCCGAGGGTTCGCCAGGACCGCGACCGGGGGATCGCCTGCTGGTCCAGGAAGGTCTGGAAGGCGGTCGGTTGTCTCGATGTGGAGGTTTCCTCGGCCACTGTTCGACAGCTGAGTCGTTCGATGTTGACGGCGATAGCCGTGAGTACGTGTTGCAGGTGGGCTTTGGGCTGTCCTCGGTAGCGGGAGCGACGCATGCCGTGTCCGTGAGCGAACTCATTGATGGCGCCCTCCACTCCGGAGCGGATCGCGTAGCGGGCCTTCCCGCGAGCGCGGCGGGTACTCGTCCGGTGCGCACCGGGCGGCCCGAGACGGTGATGGTCCCCGGCCTGCGGGCGGTGCAGGCCGGCGAGTGTCTCGCCGAGCTGGACGTTGCCGCTGACGGCCGCTATGGGGCTAGGCGGGGGCGAGGGGCGTCGGTCGGTATGCCATGCCGTTCGTCAGATGGCTCTGATGGAACGTCGGATCAGGGCGACGGCCTGCTGCGGGGTGAGCCTGGCGTCATGGTGTCCGATGACCAGGGAGTAGGAGATGAGCCGGCGCATGATGGCCGTGCGGCGCAGTTCGGGACTCGGGACGTTAGACGACAAGGTAAGAACCTGTTCCTGAACCGGCAGAGCGACGCCACGCTGCGCCCGATCAGCTGGAAGCAGCTGCGCCACCGCGCGGCCGGGCTGCTCCGGAGTACGGCGTGGATGTCGCCCCGATCGCATGCGCCGGTGAACCGAGCGTCGAACAGCGCCAGTTCGTCGAGATCGCCCGGGCGCTGTCCTCGGCGCCCGGTTCATCATCCTCGACGAGCCGACCGCCAAGCTCGACGCGCGGGGCATCGAGCGGCTCTTCGACAAGCTGCGCGCACTCCAGCGCCAGGGCGTCGCATTCCTGTTCATCTCGCACCACCTGCAGGAGGTATACGACCTCTGCACCACCGTCATCGTCTACCGGGACGCCCGGCACATCGTCACCGCCCCGGTCGCCGAACTCGACCAGCAGGCCCTGGTGGAGGCGATGACCGGCAAGAGCGCCCGGGGTTCCGAACCCGGCCCCTGTGATTGACAGGTCGTCAGAATGCGGACAGAGCCGCCCTGTTGGAGGTCTCCGGGCTCAGCCTGGCTGGTGCCTGTCTGGACTTCGCACTGACCGCCCGGCCCGGCGAGGTCGTCGGCCTGGCGGGAGCGGCCGTCAGCGGCAACGTCCAGCTCGGCGAGACACTCGCCGGCCTGCACCGCCCGCAGGCCGGGGACCATCACCGTCTCGGGCCGCCCGGTGCGCACCGGACGAGTACCCGCCGCGCTCGCGGGAAGGCCCGCTACGCGATCCGCTCCAGAGTGGAGGGCGCCATCAATGAGTTCGCTCACGGACACGGCATGCGTCGCTCCCGCTACCGAGGACAGCCCAAAAGCCCACCTGCAACACGTACTCACGGCTATCGCCGTCAACATCGAACGACTCAGCTGTCGAACAGTGGCCGAGGAAACCTCCACATCGAGACAACCGACCGCCTTCCAGACCTTCCTGGACCAGCAGGCGATCCCCCGGTCGCGGTCCTGGCGAACCCTCGGCAACCCGACTGCGACTATCAAGATCACCGACAGAGTCAAGCCAACTGTCGGCCCGCGCCGAGGAGTGTGAGCGCTCACGTCAGTTCCCGTCAACGACTCTGACAGGGCGAGATTTTGATGACGCCTCAGTAACGGGCAGGTTGCGACGCGGGTACTTGACGGCCTCTCATGTCCCATGGTCTTCTCCTGCAACACGCCGGATGTTCGACTTTCAAGTTGTTAGCGCTAACAACACGCCGGAGACCCGGTGCTCCCCATCCCGCAGGGGTCACGTCTTGCCGCCGCCTCGGACGTGCCGTGCCCGGTCCGCACGCACCGAGAAGGACCGACCCCTGCTCAAGTCGCCCCCAGGAGGGTGCAGATGAATGCTCTCGGTACAGCTCCACGAACCTCGACACGGCGAGGATGGCGGTCACGGATGGCCGCCCTACTCTCGATGGTCTTCGTGGCCGGCTTCCTCGCCATGGTGAACCCGTCGTCGGCCTCGGCGGCTTCGGTCGACACCGGCAAGTGGTACGTCCTGGTCAACCGCAACAGCGGCAAGGTGCTGGACGACTACAACTTCGCCACCGCCAACGGTTCGCCCGTCGTCCAGTGGACCCGGACCGGCAACGAAGCCCAGCAGTGGCGCTTCCTGGACTCCGGCAGCGGCTACTACCGCCTGCAGAACCGTAACTCCGGCAAGGTCCTGGACAACTACAACTGGTCCTCGGCCGACGGCACCGACGTCCTCCAGTGGAGCGACCTCAACGCGACCAACCAGCAGTTCCGCCTCGCGGACTCCGCCGACGGCTACGTCCGCCTCCTGAACCGCCACAGCAACAAGGCCCTCGAGGTCCAGAGCGCCTCCACCGCCGACGGCGGCAAGATCGTCCAGTACGCCGACTGGGGCGGCGCCAACCAGCAGTGGCAGCTCGTCCCCGTCGCCGACACGGGCGCGGGCACCGGCACGTGCGCTCTTCCGTCGACCTACCGGTGGACCTCGTCGGCTCCGCTGGCGCAGCCGGCGAACGGGCAGGTCGCGCTGAAGGACTTCACCACCGTGAAGTACAACGGCAAGCACCTGGTCTACGGGACCACCTCCAACGGAACGTCGTGGGGCTCGACGGGGTTCAGTCCCTTCACGAACTGGTCGGACATGGCGACGGCCACCCAGACCCAGATGAACGACACCGCGGTGGCGCCCGAACTGTTCTACTTCGCGCCCAAGAACATCTGGGTGATGGTGGACCAGTGGGGTCAGTGGCCGTTCTACTACCGCACGTCCAGCGACCCCACCAACCCCAACGGCTGGTCCGCCCGGCAGCCGCTGTTCACCGGCAGCCTCCCCGCCAGCGAAGAAGGCGGCCCGATCGACCCGACCATGATCGCCGACGACCAGAACATGTACCTGTTCTTCGCCGGTGACAACGGCAAGATCTACCGGGCGAGCATGCCGATCGGGAACTTCCCCAGCAGCTTCGGCTCGTCGTACACGACGGTCATGAGCGACACAACGAACCTTCTGTTCGAGGCGCCGGAGGTCTACAAGGTCAAGGGCCAGAACCAGTACCTCATGATCGTTGAGGCGCAGGGTTCGAACCGCTACTTCCGCTCGTTCACCGCCTCCAGCCTGAACGGTCCGTGGACCGTCCAGGCCGGCAGCGAGAGCAGCCCCTTCGCGGGCCAGGCCAACAGTGGTTCCGACTGGGCCCAGGGCGTCAGCCACGGTGATCTGGTCCGCGACAACCCCGACCAGACCATGACCATCGATCCCTGCAACCTGCAGTTCCTCTACCAGGGCCTCCTCAAAGACATACCGCCGAACACCTCGTACGCGAACCTGCCGTACCGGCCGGGCCTGCTCACTCTGCAGCGCTGACCCGCCTGATCCACGGTGATCGCGATGTGGTGCGGTCCGCCGACGCGTAGACGAGCGGTTCACGGCGTGGGCGACTCCACCTGCTGACCGATGGTCCGAGAACGACACCCGTGACGAGAACTACCAGGTCGCCTACGCGACCGGCACGTCGCCGCTCGGACCGTGGACCAAACGCGGTGTCGTGCTCCAGAAGCAACTGGAGCTCGGCATCAAGGGCCCCGGTCACCACTCGGTGGTGCGGGCGCCGGCACCGACACCTGGTACATCGCCTACCACCGGTTCGCCGTGCCAGGTGGCAACGGCACCAACCGTGAGGTCACCGTCGACCGCATGACGTTCAACGTCGACGGCACCATCACCCCGATCGTCCCCACCCTCTGATTCGAGGAGAAGAACCCGTGAAACGAACACTGTCGCGGATCGGCGCGATGCTGGGTGCGATGGTCCTGGTGATCAGCGCCCAGGTCCTGTTCGCCGTGGACCGCGCGTCCGCAGCGGACCCGTTCACCGGCTACCTGATGGTGCACTTCACCGGTGAGAGCACGACCGGTGAGCAGATCTACCTCGCCCACAGCCGCGACGGCCTGCACTGGAACGACCTGAACAACGACGCTCCGGTCCTGCTATCCACCGTGGGCACCGGCGGGGTGCGCGACCCGGCGATCGTCCGCTCGCCCAACAGCGACAAGTTCTGGATCATCGCCACCGACCTGCGCATGGCGAGCGGCACGTCGTGGAGCGACGCGGCCAACCGGGGCAGCACCCAGCTCGTCGTCTGGGAGTCCACGGACCTGGTGAACTGGTCGGCGCCGCGCCTGCTCGACGTGGCCGGCGCGATCTCCGGCGCGGGTGACGCGTGGGCACCGGAGGCGATCTTCGACCCGGCGACCGGTGACTACGTCATCTACTGGGCGACGAACGCTACCCTCGACGGCGTCAAGAAGCACCGCATCTACTACACCCGGACCACCGACTTCCGGACGGTCACCGCGCCGACGCTCTACATCGACCGGGGCGCGGGCCAGGGCATCATCGACACCCAGATCGTGGAGTCGCCCACCAGCGTCGGCGGCTTCCGCTACTACCGCGCCTCCGCCGACGGGCAGATCACCATCGAGGGCAGCAATTCGATCCTCGGCTCGTGGACGCGGATCGGCGACCTGTCCCACATGGGCATCTCCAACGATTGGGCGGACGACGGCAACGTGGTCGAGGGCCCGATGTGGATGCCTATCAACGGCCGCAACGAATGGGGCCTGTGGCTGGACCAGTTCAAAACCGGCCGCGGCTACATGCCGCTGACGTCGACCAACCTCGGCAGCACGAACAACTTCCGCACGGTGTCGGACTACGCGCTGGGCAGCACCCTCAAGCGCCACGGCGGCATCATGAGCCTGACCGCCGCCGAGGAGAGCCGCGTGCTGGCCAAGTGGGGCGTGAGGCCGGTCAACCGCCTGCAGTCGTTCAACTTCCAGGACCGCTACGTGCGCCACGCCAACTTCGACGTGGGCATCGACCCGAACGTCAGCCCGCTGCAGGACTCCCAGTTCCGGATCATGCCCGGCCTGGCCGACTCCTCGGCGGTGTCGTTCGAGTCGGTCAACTACCCCGGCTACTACCTGCGGCACGTCAACTACGACTTCGTGCTCGCCTCCTACGACGGCACCACGCAGTTCCAGGCCGACGCCACGTTCCGCCAAGTCGCCGGGTTGGCGTCCTCGACGTGGAGCTCCTTCCAGTCCTACAACTACCCCGACCGCTACATCCGCCACAACGACTACCAGCTCAAGCTCGACCCGATCACCACCGCGATCGCGCGCAACGACGCCACGTTCCGCCTGACCAGCTGACCAAGCCGAACAGCATTAAAGGGGTGGACGCACAAGCGTCCACCCCTTTAATGCCGTGCAGAGTTCTGGTACCCCACAAGGTCGACAGTGTCGGATTTCCCATTGCGCGGACGGTCCTACCCGTGATGAACGGCGGGGAACTAGCATCCGCGCGTGAACATCTCTTTCTCTGTCGCGTACAACGAGCGGCGTCTGAGACCGAGTCTGAGATCTCACGGGTTGGTGCGTGAGAGGGGTAGTGGGCCTGGTCGCCTGGCTGGTTTGCCTCGGGTGAGTCGGCGGACCATGATGCCGATCATTGCCCAGCGGATCATGGTCTCGGAGCGGGCGGGCTGCTGCTCGTAGTCGCGGGCGAGGCGGCGGTGGGCGGTGATCCACGAGAAGGTGCGCTCGACTGCCCACCGCTTGGGCTGGACCTGGAACCCGCGCTGGTCCGGGGCCTTGCGCACGATCTCCAGCTCACGGCCGAGGATCGTGCGGGTCCACTCCACCAGGCGGCCGGCGAAGCCCTGATCCGCCCAGATCTTCTGAACTCCCGGATGGTCGAGGCGAGTCCACAGCAGCGGGTGCTTGGCGCCGTCGCGGTCCTGGATGTTCGGCTCGCGCTGCCGCTGCTGGTCCTCCACACCACCGGATCCATCGTCCAGATGGGTGTCGTCACGGTGATCTCGGGAGTCACCGCCATCGGCACCGGGCTGTTCGCCGGATACGTGGTGGACCGCGCCGACCGCCGCCGGCTCATGGTCGGGTGCGATCTGGTGCGCGGGGTGCTGCTGGTCGCGGTGCCGTTCGTGTGGCAGGCCGGGCCGCGGATGTGGCTGTTGTACGTACTGACCGCGCTGGTCACCGCTCTCAAGACGGTGTTCGACGTGGCGTACGTGAGCGCGGTGCCGCAGCTGGTCCGCTCCGAGGACCTCACCGCCGCCAACGGGCGGCTGATGAGCACGTTCGCCTTCGGCACCCTGCTGGGGCCGGTGGCGGCCGGGTTCCTCACCACCGGGGTGGGAGCGGACTGGGCGCTGGCCGTGGACGGGGCGACCTTCCTGGTGTCGGCGGCCAGCCTGCGGTGGGTGGACTTCACCCGGCACGCCGCCGAGCGGGTGAAGCCGGCCCCCGGGACGCCGGCGGAAGCGGCCCCGGCCGGGGCCGCCCGGCGTCCGGCCGTGGCCGGAAGGCTGCGGGAGATGTTCGTCGTGGGCTTCCGGTTCCTGTGGTCCCACCCCGTGCTGCGGCCCCTGACCGTGCTGCTCACGCTGCTGACCTTCGTCACCATGGGCGCCACCGACCTGCTGATCTTCCGCGTCCAGAACGACCTGGACCGGGACGCCGCCACCCTCGGCTACGTGATCGCCGTGAGCGGGCTCGGCGCCGTCGTGGCGGCCTTCGCCGCCGGGCCGCTGCGCCGGACCTTCGGCTTCGGGGCGTGCTGGCTGGGCTCGGTCGCGATGATCGGGGTGGCGGTGGCGGGGACCGGCGTCAGCCGCAGCGTGCCGGTGATCGCCGTGCTGGCCGCCGTGTTCATGTTCGGGATGACCCTGGGCGGCGTGTGCTCCATGACCCTGCGCCAGGAGGTGACCCCGGAACCTCTGCTCGGGCGGGTCACCTCCGCCTTCTGGACCGTGCACAACGCCTCGGGGCCGGCGGGCGCGGCCGTCCTCACGGTGCTCGCCGCCCGGTACGGGGTCCCCGCGGCCAGCCTCGCGGGCGGGGCGCTGTGCCTGCTGATCGCGATCGCCGGGCTGCTGACCCCACTTCGCCGGGCCGGTGCCGGGGCCGGGGGTGGCGCCGGGCCGGTACGGGAGACCGTCGCCGGATCCCCGGTCAGCGGCCCGCGGCGACGACTGCGGCCGGGCGGCCGCCGGCGCGCGGGGAGTGAGCCGGTCTGCGATCGTGGGGCCGTGGGGGAGTACACCGAGGAGCCGTGATGTCCGGAGGGTTCGAGGCGGTCGTCGAGATCGACCGCCCCGTCGAGCAGGTCTTCGCGTACCTCGCCGACGGGCGCAACGACCCCGAGTTCAGCCCCCGTGTCCAGGAGATCCGCAAGACCCCGGACGGCCCGACGGCGATCGGCACCGTCTTCCGCAGCACCGTCAAGGACGCCGGGATGAAGACCGGCCGGGAGTTCCGCATCGTCGGATTCGATCCGCCCCACCTGATCCGCTGGACCGAGCAGAGCAAGAACCTCGTCACCGCCGAGGGCGGCTACGATCTCGCCGCCCTGCCGGGGGGCCGCACCCGCGTCCGTCTCTTCAACACCCTCCAAGGGCACGGCCTCGGCAAACTCCTGGTCGGGCTGGCGCTGTCCGCCGCCCGCAAGGACGCCCCCGACTTCGGCCGCCGGATCAAGGCGGCGGTGGAGGCGTCCAGCTGATCAGGCCGTCAGCTGATCAGGCGGGCAGGCGCGGTCAGGCGGTCAGACGGTCAGACGGCGGTCAGATTGCGGGCAGACGCTCAGAACCGTCCGGGAACGGTCGGGAGCGGCAGCGGCTTCGGAGAGGTCGCCGACTCGCGCCGCTCGGCGCCACCCGGCCGCGTCCGGCAGGTCACGTCCTCGGCCGGCAGCTTGCCCGTGGTCAGGTACGCGTTGACCGGGGCGTTCGCGCAGGAGGTGGGGTCGGCGAGGTACACGCCGTGGCCCTCACCGCCCGCCGCCAGCACCATCCGCGAGCCCTTGAGCGCGCGGTGCAGGCCCTGGCCGCTGATCAGCGGGGTCTGCGAGTCCCACTCGTTCTGCACGGTCAGTACGTTCGCCCGCGTCTTCATCGGTGTGGCCGCCTCGACCGGCCGCTGCCAGAAGGCGCACGGCTTGATGTTCGAGGCGAAGTCCCCGTACAGCGGGTACGCGGCCCTGTCCTTGACCGCGTCGCGCCGGTACTGCTCCGGATCGCGCGGCCACGCGCCCGTGTCCCCGCACACCACGCTCCAGAAGACGGCGGTGCCGTTGTCCGAAGCCGGCTCGGAGGACTGGGAGTTGCGCTTCAGAGCCGACGCGGCGGACGGTAAGTCCCCGACGGGCTTGCCGTCGGCGGCGTCCTTGAGCGCCTTGACGACGGGGGCGGCCTGCGCGGGGTAGAAGAACAGCCCCCGCGCGGTCCGGATGTCGTCACCCGTGATCTTCTGTCCGTCGAAGTCGATCGGATCCTTGTCGGCGCGCGCCACCAGCTCCCAGAACGTCTCGGACACCGCCTTCGGGGTGTCGCCGAGCTGGAACTCGCCCGAGCGCTCGGCGGTCCACTCGGTCCACCGCTTGAACGCCGGCTCGGCCTCGGTCGCCCACACCTGGATCATTCCGCGCCAGATCCGCTGCGGATCGACCCCGCTGTCCAGCACGAAGCGGTCGGTCCTGTTCGGGAACATCTGCGTGTACACCGCGCCGAGGTAGGTCCCGTACGAGTAGCCCAGGTACGAGATCTTCCGCTCGCCCAGCGCGCCGCGGATCGCGTCCATGTCGCGCGCCGTGTTGCGGGTGGTGATGTGCGCCAGCACGTCGCCGGCCTTCTCGCGGCACTTGTCCGCGACGGTGCGCGCCCACGCCACGTCCGAGGAGAACGTGGCCTCCTTGTAGGGCCGGTCCATGTTCTGCTCGGCGTCGGTCAGCCCACAGCTGACGGGGCTGCTGGCCCCGACGCCGCGCGGGTCGAAGCCGATGAGGTCGTACTGGTCCCGTACCTCCTTGGGCATCGCCTCGGCCGCCATCAGCGGCAGATCGAGCCCGGACCCGCCGGGGCCGCCCGGGTTGAGCAGCATGACACCGTGCCGCTTGGCCGGGTTCTCGCTCTTCACCCGGGATATCGCGAGGTCGATCGTGCGCCCGCGCGGGCGGCTGTAGTCGAGCGGGACCTCGATGGTCGCGCACTCGTACGAGGCCGGCTGGTCGGGACCGCAACGGTGCCAAGCGGGCTTCCGCGGGCCGTAGTCCGCCGCGGGCGCGGCGGAGGCCTGGGTGGCTGACAGCAAGGGGACGGTGGTGGCGACGAGTCCGGCGGCGGCGAGTAACGGTGCGAATCGCTTCATGCGCACGAAGACCGTTCCTTTCGGGTGAGGGATGGTCGCAGCCCACCCTGTTGCACGCGCCGCGCGTGCGAATCATCCCGAAGGTCTGCCCGCGGTCCTCCGCACGAATGAGCTGATATCCGGACAACTGGCCGACACGCCACCGAACTTGGCGGCTAAACCAAGTGGTCCATTTGCCTAACTGAACGGTTCAGTCTTGACAGTGAACTGATTGGTACAGTTCAGTCGTCGCATGGACATCACCACAGCGGGCGTCACCGCAGCCACCGCCCCGGCCGTCAGCACGCGTTCCACCGCCCGCGTCGTCAGCCCCTTCCACACCTTCGAAGGCGAGGGCTTCCCGGTCCGCCGCCCCTTCCCGCAGGCCGATCTCCCCTTCGTGGACCCCTTCCTGATGGTCGACCAGGTCGGCCCGCACGTGCTCGGCCCCGGCGAGGCCAAGGGCGCTCCGCCCCACCCGCACCGCGGATTCGAGACCATCCAGTACGTCATCGAAGGCGCCATGGAGGACATCGACTCCGAGGGCCACAAGCGCGTCATGAACCCCGGCGAGGTCCAGTGGCTCACCGCCGGCTCCGGTCTCGTCCACCTGGCCCGGCCCACCCCCGAGCTGCTCGCGGACGGCGGCCCTCAGCACCTGCTCCAGATCTGGGTGAACCTGCCGGCCCGCCTCAAGGGCACGCCGCCGCGGGTCCAGTACGGATCGCCCGACGACATCCCCACGGTGACCACCGGCGACGGCGCCGAGCTCACCGTGATCACCGGCTCCACCCACGGCGTGACGGGCCCCTTCGCGACCCACACCCCGGTCCTCGTGGTGCACGCCCGCCTCGCGGCCGGCGGCCGGGCCGAGTTCACCGTCCCGGCCGGGCACAACGCCATGCTGTACGTCCTGTCGGGTGCGGCGGCCACCCCCGACCGCGCGCTCCCGAACGGCCACCTCGCGATCCTGGGCCGGGACGGGGAGCGGTTCAGCGTGGCGGCCCCGGAGGAGGCGGCCGAGGTCCTGGTCCTGGCCGGCGAGCCGATCGGCGAGCCCGTCGCCCGCGGCGGCCCGTTCGTCATGAACACCACCGCCGAGCTCCACCAGGCGCAGCTCGACTACCAGCGGGGCCTGATGGGCCGCATCCAGGTGTGACCTCCCCGCGTTCGGCCGCGACGTACCGAACGGTTCAGTTCATATACTGAGAGACCCCCGTCAGCGCAGCAGATCCGAAGGACACCCCCCATGGACGCCGAGACGATGAACGCCACGGACGAGTACGGCATCCCGATCATTCCGGGGCCCTCCGACTCCGCCCAGCGCAAGCGGCAGGCGATCATCGACGCGGCCCTCGCGGAATTCCTCACCGAGGGCTACTCGGCGGCCTCGATGGACGCCATCACCAGCCGCTCCGGGGTTTCCAAGGCGACGATCTACAAGCACTTCGGCAACAAGGAGCGGCTCTTCCTGGCCGTCATCGGCGGGGTACTGCCCCAGACGTACGCCGGCCTCCAGTGCTGTAGCTCCACCATCGCCCAGGCCCCGGACCTGCGGACGGCGCTGATCAACTTCACCACCGACTGGACCAGGCTGGTGCTGCGCCCCGACATCATGTCGCTGCGCCGCCTGGTCATCGGCGAGATCGACCGCTTCCCGCAGCTCGGCCAGCTCTGGTACCGGGTCACGTACGACATGAACAACGGCCCGCTGACCGAGGCCTTCACCGAGCTCAACGAGCGCGGGACGCTGAACATCCCCGATCCCGCGCTCGCCGTGCAACAGCTCGTCGCGGCCACCCTCGGCGTACTCCAGCTGGTGCACACCTTCTCGACGGAGGCCGAGATCGACGAGGCCGAGCTCTCCCGGGTCGTCACCTCGGGCGTAGACCTCTTCCTCGCCCGGTACGCCGCCCCGCAGCCCTCGTAGCCCGGAGGCCATGGACACCCCTGGTACGCGCAGGGCGAGTCTCAGACGCCCTCGACCGGGAGCGGTTCCGGACCCGGCGCCCCTCCGCTTCACGCCCGCTCGCATCGCGTCCGCGCGGGCTCCTGACGGCATGTTGACGGCGATCGGCCGATTCCATACCCGTCGCTGACGCGCGACGTGCGGGAGTCCGCAGGATCAGAAACGCGTCAGGTTTCCGGAACCGGCCTCAGAAGACCGTCAGGGAACCCGACCCCCTCACCTCGCGGGAATGACCCTGCCCTGCGGGTTGACGATGAAGACGTCCCCCTCGTTGTAGGGGATGGTCCTCAGCTCGATTTGCCGCAACTCCTTGGGGGAGAGACGACCCCTCTTGGCATTGATCATGGTGTGCCACCAGCGGTGTGCGTTCGTTTTCATCAGCACGAGATTTCTCGGGTCGTTGGGGAACCGGGCAGGGAATCTGTGGGCGAATTCCAGGGGGATGATGTGATGCACCTGGTAGTCCGGTCCCGGCTGTCTCCCTATCCCCTGGGTGGCCTTCTTCCATGTCACTCTCGCGTCTTCGCGCAGCCGGTTCTTCATCGCGTCGATGAGTGGCTGACGCTCGCCGATGTGATCCGTGATCAGGGAGCGTTCCACAGGGGTCAGTTGTCCGGTCAGTCGGCCGTTCTGCGAGGCGAGCTTGAATTCCGTCGCTCTCACCTTGGCCCTCTTGGCGACGTCGGCAGCCGGCGCGGCGGCGGCCTGCTTCTTTGCGGGTGCCTTGGTCCTCTTGGGCGGCGGCGCAGCCTTGGGCGTCTTCGGCTTCGCCGGCGCTACGGTCCCCTTGGGCGGGGGAACCGCCTTGAGTGGCGGGGATCCTTTCTGTGGAGCCTTCGCGGCCGCGGTCGGGGGAGCGGCTCCGGGAGCCGGTTCGAAGCCCTCCGCACCTGCCGCGATCTTGGGCTCGACCACCTCCCCGACCTCCTCGGCCACGGGAACGGCGCCGCTCTGGGGATGGGGCTCGGGGGGCGCCGCCGGCTGCGCTCGGGCCGCCTTCTTCTCCAGCGCGGCCTGCTGCTTCTTCGTCAACGCCGACCGCTTCGGCCGCGGCTCGCCCGGACCAGGGAGTTTGCGCACGTTCGGGGCAAGGCTCGGGGCAACTTTCGGGGCTGCCGTCTCCGCGGTGTGTACCGCCGCCGCCTCCAGTTGGGACGCCTTGCCGAGCAGCTTGGTGAGGAAGTCCCGCAGGCGCGTCATCAGCTCGCGGAAAGGCTTGAAGATCCTGCTCAGGCCCTTGAGTGACGCACTGAGCGCGCCTTCGATCAGCGCACCCACCGCTTTCTCCACGGCCGCTATGCCCTTCCCGATCTCGGCCAGGGCCTCCGCCCCTCGGGCGAGGATCGGGGCGACGCGTCCGATCTCCCCCGCGATCTTGGTGACGGCGCTCCCGACCCCCTCGGTGAACAGCGCTACGAGCAGGTTGCCGACGACGGCGCCGACGGCTTCCCCCACGTCGTAGCCGAGCCGTTCCGGGTGCGTGTGGAAGATCGCCTGCCGCGCCCTGGTCGCCATGGAGGTGACAGTGCTGGCCCCGCCGGCCTTTTCGGCCTCCGTGGCCGTGGTCAGGATCTGCCAGGCGGTCTCAGGCGGTTTGGCCGGCTTCCCCTCGTCCTTGTCGGAGATGGCCGCGACGACTTTCCGGGCTCCGGTACGGCCGGCCTCGCCTGCCGTGCGTACCGCCACCGCCTGGAGGTGGCCGAAGAAGAAGAGTTCCTCCGGGTGGTTCTTGATGATGTCGATCAGCGAGTCGAGCAGGGACTTCTTGAAGGCGTCGTACGCCTCGATCAGCCCCGTGACCTCACCGATCAGGTCGCCTTCGCCCTTCAGCGCACCGACCACGAGCTTCTCGGTGAACGCCCGCAGCTGTTCCGCCAGGACCACGAGGCCCAACAGATCGGTGACCGGGCTCACCACGCCGGCGACCGTACCGGCGTAGTACGCCGCGATCATCTTTTCCTGGTTGCCTCGTTTGGCCAGTTCCTTGGCGCCGGCCTGGATGTCGGCTCTGGATTTCGGGTCCTGGACCTGGCGATCCAGCTCCGCGATGAAGCCGATCACGGCGGCCTTCAGCATCTGCTGCTGGAGGCCCGACCCCACGGCCACACCGGCGAGCTCATCGATCAGGAGGTCGCCCCAGAAGCCGAGCGAATCCGGCTTCTGCTTCTCGGGGGCCTGGGCAGCGGTCTGCGCCCCCGCCGGCTGGCGCGCGACCCCGACCGCCGACCCCTCCGTGACCCGCGCCCCGCGGCTGCCGCGAGTCAACCGGGCCGCGCTCTCGGCCGCCGTCCGCTCGGTGCGGTCCGACCCCGCGGGACCGGGTCCGCCACGGGTCTGCTGGACCGTGTGCGTCAGCTCGTGGGCGATCAGGGCGCGGCCCGCGCGGTCGGCGGGGTGGTACTCGCCGGACGCGAAGACGATGTCCTGCCCCACCGTGAAGGCCCTGGCCCGCAGCGCGTTCGCCGACTCCGCCGCCGCGGCGGAGGTGTGGAGCCTTACGCCGGACAGGTCCGCGCCGCCGAGGTGCGACTCCATCTCCGCCCGCAGGGAGGGGTCGAGCGCCTGGCCCTCGGCACGCCGCGCCTCGCGCCGCAGATACGCCCCCACCGCGCGATTCCCCGCTCCGTGCGCCACCAGCCGAGCCGGCCCGGGCGCGGCCTCCAGGGGACGCGTGGCATCCCGCGCCTTCGCCTTCGACTTCGACGGCGCCGGCCTCTCTCGGCGGGCGCCGGTCCGCACGTCCGACTGTCGTACGGCCTCGGCCATGGGTGTACCCCGCTCACTCCGGGGGTCGGAGTCCATGGAATCCATCAGAAGTCGATGTGGAGTCCATGAGGAATGATCATTTTTAGTCTAGGTTGCCCCGGTAGGGGCTGCAATCCGCCTATGCCGTACAGGCGTGCCGCGCGATGGTCCGTTGGCCGCATCCGGCCGACCCGAACCCCGCCCCGCTGTACCAATGGCATAGTCCCGCGCCGCTCGGTTGAGCCAGTGGGCCGTACATGTTTATCTGTGGGGTATCCATGTACTTACGGCGCCGCGCAGCGCCGGGCGGCAACGAGGCCGGTTCGGAGCGCGGCGCCTTCGCCGTGCCCGTCTGCCGCCCACCACCCCGGGCGGCGCCGGGCCGGCGCGCACCACTGCAAGGGGGTCGGCACACCGCCGTGAAGAGGATGTTCGTGGCTCCGGATCCGGGGCGCTTCAGGCTGAGGAACTCGCTGCGTGCCGTGATCGGCGTCGGCCTCGCCGTCGCCACCGCGGAACTCGCCGGGCTTTCCCTGACCGCCTCCATCACCGGGGGACTGGCGGCCCTGCTCGCCTTCTTCACCGTGCTCGACTCCACCGTGCGCCGCCAGGTGGTCACCACGGCGCTGCTGCCGACCGTGGGATTCCCCGTACTGGCCCTCGCCACCGCCCTGCACGGCGTGCCCCTCGCCCGGGACGCCGCCTTCCTCGCCGTCGTCTTCGCAGGCGTCTACGCCCGGCGCTGGGGCCCCCGTGGGCACGCCCTCGGAATCTTCGGCTTCATGATGTTCTTCGTCACCCAGTTCCTGCACGCGGCCCCCGGGCAGCTGCCCGAGTTGTACGCCGCCGCCGGGCTGGCGCTCCTCGCCGTCGGGGCCGTGCGCTTCGTGCTCTGGCCCATCGAGCGGCGCACCCCGCCCCCCGCCGCCCCGCCCGGGCTGCCGGGCACGGGGCTCGCGCGGCCCACCACCCGGCAGGCCTTCCAGGCCACGGCCGCATGCGGCTTCGCCCTCGCCATCGGCCAGGCGCTCTCCGAAGACCGCTGGTACTGGGCCGTCGGCACCGCCTGGTGGATCTTCGTCAACACCGCATCCCGCGGTGAGACCCTCGTACGGGGCTTCCGCCGCGTCCTCGGCACGGTCCTCGGCATCGCCGCCGGGCTGCTGATCGCCGTACCGCTGCACGGCGCACCCGCGCCGACCGCCGCACTCGTCGCCGTCTGCGTCTTCGGGATCTTCTACACCGCGGCCCCCTCGTACTCCTGGATGATGTTCTTCGTCACCGTCATGGCCGGACTGCTCTACGGGCTCCTCGGCGTCCTGCACCCCGGGCTGCTGCTCCTGCGCTTCCAGGAGACCGCGATCGGCGCGCTCGGCGCCGCGCTCGCCGTCGTGATCATCCTCCCGGTGACCACCCATGCCGCCAACGACGCCTGGATCCAGCGCGCGCTGCACTGCGTACGGGCCTCCACCGCCGCCGCCCTGGACCGCCTCGCCGGAGACCCCGAGGCCGATCCGGCCCCGCACGCCGCCGAGCTCGAACTGCTGCTGGGCCGCGTACGGATGGCCCTCGCGCCCCTCGTCCACCCGCTGAGCCCGCTGCGCGCCCGCAAGGCCCGGGCCCGCCAGGTGCTCCGGCTGCTCGACGACTGCGCCCGGGAGGTGCGCGGCCTCGTGGCCGTCGCCGCCGATCCGCAGGCCTCGCACGACGCCCGGCTCGCCGCCGCCTGCTGGCGCGTGGAGGCGGCCGTGGAAGCGCTGACCGCCCCGCGGCGCGGAAACCCGGAGACCGCCGCCCCGTTCGTACCCCCGGCGGCCGAGGCGGAACCGGCCCTCGCGCACCTGCACGGCCTCGAACACGCCCTCGTGGCCCTGGCGGCCCCGCTGCGCACGGACCCGAGAGCTCCGCTGATCCCCGCCGCCTGACCGTCGGCGCCGCTCCAGGGCGGAGAGGAGTCACATGCGTACAGGAACTGCGCCGGATGCTACGCCCCGTCGGCTTTCTGCCGCAGGTCGATCCACGAAGATCACTCGGTGGAGTTGTTCCGGCCGCTCCCGCCCCCCACCGCTGACCTGCGGCCTGTACAACCGGTAATTGTTTATTGCACATTCATCCGGCATGTACAGGGTGGATCTGGCCGGACAGGGGGTAACCGCCCGGAATGGAAATTCTGAAACAGCGTTCCACTACCGCTCAGGTGTGGGAAACGGCCGAGGAGTTCATCCGGCTCTTTCACCGGGAGAATCCGGAGGCCGGTGATCCGCGTGCCCGGCTCGCCGCCGTACGGGCCGAGCTCGCGGAGACCGGCACCTACCGGCACACTCCGGAGGAGCTCGTCCACGGGGCCCGAGTGGCGTGGCGCAACAGCAACCGCTGCATAGGCCGCCTCTACTGGAACTCGCTGCGCGTGCGCGACCGCCGCGGGCTCACCGACTCCGACGAGATCGCCGCCGAGTGCTTCGAGCACCTCCGCGAGGCGACCAACGGCGGCCGGGTCCGCCCCACGATCACCGTCTTCACCCCGGACGCCCCGGACCGCCCCGGCCCGCTGATCTGGAGCGAGCAACTGGTCAGGTACGCCGGCTACGGCGACCACCACTCCGTCACTGTCGGCGACGCCCGCAACGCGCCGCTGACCGAGGCCCTCCTCCGGCTCGGCTGGTCCGGCGGCGCCGGCACCCCGTTCGACCTCCTCCCGCTGGTGGTCCAGGGCGTCGACGACAAGCCCCGGTGGTTCGACACCCCCGCCGACGCCGTCCTGGAGGTGCCGATCGAGCATCCGGACGGCGACCGGTGGAGCGACTGGGGCCTGCGCTGGCACGCCGTTCCGGCCATCTCCAACATGTGTCTGGAGATCGGTGGCGTCCACTACCCGGCCGCCCCCTTCAACGGCTGGTACATGGGAACCGAGATCGGCGCCCGCAACCTCGCCGACGCCGACCGGTACAACCTCCTCCCGGCCGTCGGCCGCCGCCTCGGCCTGGACACCTCCAGCGACCGCTCGTTGTGGAAGGACCGGGCGCTGGTCGAGCTCAACCGGGCGGTGCTGCACTCCTTCGACCGGGCCGGGGTCACCATCGCCGACCACCACACCGAGTCCCGGCGGTTCCTGACCCACTTGGAGCGCGAGGAGCGCAAGGGCCGGGACGTGGGGGCGGACTGGTCCTGGATCGTGCCGCCGATATCCGGCTCGGCCACCCCGGTCTTCCACCGCACCTACGAGGACCGCCAGGCTTCTCCGGCGTACGTGCACCACCCCGGCGCGCAGGAACGGGCCCAGGGGCGGGACTTGGTCTAGACCTTCTGTTGCCGTCGGCTCCGAACGGATCCGGAACGGCTGAGAGGGGCTCCCGTGAACGGCGCCGACAGAATGGACCAAGGCGGCGAACACCGGGCCTACATCGGCTCGTTCACCTCGGGGGGCGGCCGCGGTGTCACCACCGCGGCCGTGGATCCGGCCACCGGGGCGCTGACCCCGCTCCACGTCACCGCCACCCTCGCGGACCCCTCGTACCTCACCCTCGACGCCGACACCGGCGTGCTCTACGCGGTCAGCGAGACGGAGCCGGGCGCCGTCGGCGCCTTCCGGCCCACCCGCGAGGGCCTCACCGCCCACGGCGGCGCCGTCGCCGTCGGCGGCCACGGACCCACCCATCTCAGCGTGACCGGGCGCCGACTGCTCACCGCCAACTACACCTCCGGCAGCGTCAGCAGCCTCCCGCTCGGCGCCGACGGCGGGATCGACGGGCCCGCCTCGGTCCTCACCCACCGGGGATCGGGCCCCGACGCCGACCGGCAGGAGGGGCCGCACGCGCACCAGGTGCTGCCCGACCCCGGCGGCCGCTGGGTGCTCAGCGTGGACCTCGGCACCGATTCGGTACGGGTCTGCGCGCTCGACCCGGCCACCGGGGCGCTCCGGGTCCACGCCAAGACCGCGCTGCGCTCCGGGACCGGGCCCCGGCACCTCGCCTTCCATCCCGGCGGCGCGGTGGTCTACGTACTGCACGAGCTGGAGCCGCAGCTGACCGTCTGCCGCTGGAATCCGCAGAGCGGGCAGCTGGAACCGGTCGCTGAGGTTCCGGTGGCTCCAGCGGCCGCTCAGGAGGCGGTACGGGCCTACCCCTCGGCCATCGTCGTCTCGCCCGACGGCCGTTTCCTCTGGGCCGCCGTCCGCGGCGCCGACGCCATTGCCACGCTCTCGCTCGCCGACGGGGCCGAGAAGCCGCGCCTCACGGGCACCGTCGGGTGCGGCGGGCGGTGGCCGCGCGATCTCGCCACCGACTCCTCGGGGCGCCGGCTCTACGCGGCCAACGAGCGCTCCGGGGACGTCACCTGGTTCGACGTGGACCCGCTGACCGGGCAGCCGCGCCGGGCCGGCTCGGTGCCGGTGCCCGCCGCGAGCTGCGTGGTCCTCGGCTGACGGGCCCGGTTGCCGGGAACGGTCGCCGGGCACTTGCCGGGAACGGTCGCCGGGCTCGGTTGCCGGGAACGCGCGAGGGCCCGCGCCCTGGGGAAATCCCCGGGCACGGGCCCTCGCGGCAGGTCGTGAGCAGGTCAGTGCGCGGCGGCACCCTGGGGGAGCCCGAGGGCCGCGGAGTACTGCGCGACGGCCAGCTTGCCGAGCGCCGGGTAGGCGCCCAGCACCTCGGCGGTGGCGCAGTCGGCCTCCTTGCGCGCGGTGTCCAGCAGCCCCTCGGCGGCCTCCGGGCCGATCAGGTGCGGGGCCAGCGCGAGCTGCGTGGAACCCTCCAGGCGCAGCTGCTCGGCGACCGCGGCCACCGAGCCCTCCTGGTCCAGCGCGGCCGCCTTCACGGGGACCGCGAGGCGGGCGGCCAGCAGCATGCCGGTGACCGCGGCGGCCTGGACGGCCTCCTCGCCGCCGGTGGTGGCGACGATGATGCCGTCGGCGGCCGTGGTCACGGTGAAGAGCCGGGCGCGGTCGGCGCGGGCCAGGCCCGCCTCGGACAGCCGGACGTGCAGGCCCTCGGCGAGCAGCGGGTGCGGGCCGAGTACGTCGGCCAGCTCGGCGGCGGCCGAGGAGTCCATCAGCGCCTGGCGGAAGCGGCGCAGCAGATCGGCGTCCGGACCGGCCAGCAGCGGCACGACCACGGCGTCCGGGCCGGTCGGCGCGGGCACCTCGTGCCCGGCGGCGCGGGCGAACTCCGCGCGCTCGGCACGCTCCCGCGCGACGGCGTTCAGCGTGCCGGACAGCGACGGGAACTCGGAGCCGTCCTCACCTTCGAGGAAGCCGATGCGGGCGTCCAGGCCGGGCAGCTCGGAGCGGCCGATGCTGATGATCTCTTCCGCGAGCCCGCGCGAGGCGGCCGAGGGGGCACCGGGCACGGCGAGCACCAGCGCGGGCGCGCCCTCGGGCGCCACCGCGGGCTCGGGCCGGCGGTGCCGTCCGGTCTGGCGGGGTCGCGGCATTCGTACGGGCAGGCCATTCGCGGGCCCAGTGGGGGAGCTCATGGCGCCGCATGCTACTGGTTTATCGGAACCGGGTGTTCGGGCAGGGCCCACTCGGGCGGCATCTGTCCGTATTTATCCTAGGAATGTCGTACACGGTTCAACTTGATCTTCAACTGGCGGCCGGCAGGCGCCAGTCCACCGGCTGCGCGCCCTGGCGCACCAGCAGGTCATTGGTCCTGCTGAACGGCCGGGAGCCGAAGAACCCGTTGTCGGCGGACATGGGAGAGGGGTGGACGGACTCCACGGCGGGCAACTCGCCCAGCAGCGGCCGCAGATTGCGGGCGTCCCGGCCCCACAGCACCGACACCAGCGGCTTGCCGCGCGCCGCCAGCGCCCGGATCGCCTGCTCGGTGACCGCCTCCCAGCCCTTGCCGCGGTGGCCGCCCGTCTTGCGCGGGGCCGTCGTCAGCGCGCGGTTCAGCAGCAGCACCCCCTGCCGCGTCCACGGGGTCAGGTCCCCGTTCGCCGGACGCGGCACCCCGAGGTCCGCGTACAGCTCGCGGAAGATGTTGTCCAGGCTGGGCGGCCACGGACTGACATCCGGCGCCACCGAGAAGGACAGGCCCATCGCGTGCCCCGGGGTGGGGTACGGGTCCTGCCCGACGATCAGCACCTTTACCTCGTCGAAGGGCTGCTGGAAGGCGCGCAGGACGTTCGCCCCGGCCGGCAGGTACCTTCTCCCCGCCGCGATCTCGGCGCGCAGGAAGTCGCCCATGGCGGCGATCTGTGCCGCCACCGGCTCCAGAGCGCGGGCCCAGCCCGGCTCGACGATCTCGTTCAACGGTCGTGCTGTCACGCCGAGTCACTCTACTGGCTCACACGGGCACGCCCCTTCACCGAAGGGCGGCCGCCCGTACGCACAGCACGTCCGGCAGGTGCTCGGCCAGGAGTTGCCAGCTGTCCCCGTCGTCGTGGCTCGCGTACAGCTCGCCGTTGCGGTTGCCGAAGTAGATCCCCGCCGGGTCCGCGTTGTCCGTGCACAGGGCGTCCCGCAGCACCGTGCCGTAGTGGTCCCCGGCCGGCAGCCCGTGCGCGAGCGGCTCCCAACTGGCGCCCGCGTCCTGAGTGCGGAAGACGCGGCAGCGGTGCTCGGCGGGAACCCGGTCGGAGTCGGCGTTGAGCGGGAAGATGTACGCGGTGTCCGGCCGGTGGGGGTGCGCGGCCACGGCGAAGCCGAAGTCGGAGGGCAGACCGCCGCCGATGTCGGTCCACTCGGCCCCGGCGTCGTCGCTGCGGTAGACGCCCCAGTGGTTCTGGAGGTACAGCCTGTCGGTGTTCCCGGCATCCTGGGCGATCTTGTGCACGCACTGGCCGAACTCGGGATGCGGATCGGGCAGGAACACCGCCGAGACCCCGTGGTTGGACGGCGCCCAGCTCGCCCCGCCGTCCAAGGTCCGGAACACCCCGGCCGTGGAGACCGCCACCGTCACCGCGTCCGGGTCGGCGGGGTCGGTGATCACGGTGTGCAGGCACTCGCCGCCGCCGCCCGGCACCCAGCTCTCGCGGGTCGGGTGCTCCCACAGCGGCCGGATCAGCTCGAAGGACTCACCCCGGTCCGTCGAGCGGAAGAGCGCTGCCGGTTCCGTGCCCGCGTAGACCACGTCCGGGGCCTCGGGCCCGGCCGGGTGCAGTTGCCAGACCCGCTCCAGCGAGGTCCCGGTGTCCTTCGGGAACTTGACGGCCGCCGCCGCGGGCTCCCGCCAGCTCGCGCCCAGGTCGTCGGAGCTGAAGACGGACGGCCCCCAGTGCGTGCTGTCCCCGCCGACCAGCAGCCGGGGCACGGGCCCCCGGCCGTCGATCGCGACGGCGGAGACGGCCTGGGCGTTGAAATGGGGCCCGTCGAACGCCCACGGGCCGCCGCCCTCGCGCCGGCCGATGAAAAGCCCCTTGCGGGTCCCTGCGAGCAGTAGCACGTCGGTCATGACCGACACCTCCGGACGTCGTTGTCCTTCACAGCAGCTTTCCGCCAGTCTGCACCGCCCCACTGACAGCGGCCCGGACCGACAGCGGCCCGTCGGGCGCGACGGGACTCTGAACGGCTGATCGTCATCGACCGGCGGCTGCCCGGAACGGTCGGCTACTTGATCGTAGGAGGCCGGAGGGATTGACTTCAGCCTCTGACGCCGCACGCGAGAGGCACTACGTGGCCACCGAGCACCTGTCCCCGCTCGACCTCGCCTTCTGGCGGATCGAATCCGCCGCCCACCCCATGCACCTCGGCGCCCTCGCCGTCTTCACCGCCTCCGGGCCCGACGCGGCCGCCCGCGCCGCCGAACTGCTCACCGCCCGGTGCGCCGCCCTGCCGGGCCTGCGCCGCCGGATCCGCGACGTGCTGTTCCCGGTCGGCGCGGCGGCCTGGTCGCCCGACCCGCATTTCGATCCCGCACATCACGTCTTCCTCGCCGACGCGGCGGCCGTCGGCTCGCGGGCCTCCGGGCGGGACGCCTCCGCGCCGGACGCCTCCGAGCAGGATGCCTCCGCGCCGGGCGCCGTCGATGCGGACGCCTCCGAACCGGACGTCGCCGACGGGTACGCCGCCGGTGCGGAGGCCCTCGATCCGCGAGCCGCAGATCCGCAGGTGGCCGCCGGGCCGCTGATGGCGCGGCCGCTCGACCGGAGCCGGCCGCCCTGGGAGGCGCATGTGCTGGCCGGACCCGGCCGGGATTCCTTCGCGGTGCTGTTCAAGTTCCACCACGCGCTCGCCGACGGGCTGGGCGCCCTCGCCCTCGCGGCCGGCCTCTTCGACGAGGCGCTGTTCGCCGCGCCCCCCGCCGTACGGGGCCCCGCACGGCCGGCGCCCGATCCGCGCGACCCCGGCCCCCTGCGCCGGCTGCCCGGGATCCTCGCCTCCCGCCTGCAGGACGTGGGCCAGGCCCTGGAGATCGGCGCCGCCGTGGCCCGGGCCGGCCTGCCTCTCGGGGTCCCGCACGCGCTCACCGCCGACGGGACCGGCGTGGGCGTGGGTACCCGTACCGTCGCCGGACTGGCGCTCGACCTCGACGAGGTCAACCTCATCCGCAAGGCCGCGGGCGGCACCGTCAACGACGTGCTGATCGCACTCGTCGCGGGCGCCCTGCGGCGCTGGCTGGCCGACCGGGGCGACCCCGTGCCGCGGGGCCCCGGCCCGCGCGCCCTGATACCGGTCTCCCGCCGCAGACCGGGGGCCGCCCCCGGCGCCGGAAACCGGCTCTCCGGCTACCTGCTGCGGCTCCCCCTCGCCGAGGGCGATCCGCTGCGCCGCCTGGACGCCGTACGGAGCGGCATGGACCGCAACAAGGAGGCCGGCCCCGCCCGCGGCGCCGGGGCCGTCGCCCTGCTCGCCGACCACGTCCACCCGCTCGGACACCGCCTGGGCGGCCCGCTGGTCGCGCAGGCCGCCCGGCTGCTCTACGACATCCTGGTCACCAGCGTTCCGCTGCCCGGCCTGACCTTCACCCTCGGCGGCAGTCCGGTGCGCGAGGTCTACCCGCTCGCCCCGCTGGCCCGCGGCCAGTCCCTGGCCGTCGCGGTCTCCACGTACAAGGGCACGGTCCACTACGGCCTGGTCGCCGACGCGGCCGCCGTCCCGGATCTGGCGGCCCTGGCGGGGGCGCTGCGGGCCGAGCTGGACGCGTTTGTACGAGAGATCTCGTAGTACGAGGAAATTCGTAGTACGGTGACTCTCGTACATAGGCGCCGACCTCCGGCGCGCGACCGGTGACATCTGGAGATCCCCGATGAGTGCTGCCCCCGCCACCCCTGCCGCCCCCGCCACCCCGGCCGGCCCCGACGCCTTCGCCGCCCTGTTCACCCCGTACACCCTGCGTTCGGTGACCATCCCGAACCGGGTCTGGATGGCCCCGATGTGCCAGTACAGCGCCGAGGCCTTCGGCCCCAACGCGGGCGTAGCCCACGAGTGGCACTTCGCGCACTACGCCGCCCGTGCCGTCGGCGGCACCGGGCTGATCATCCAGGAGGCCACCGCCGTCTCCCCGGAGGGCCGGATCTCCCCGTACGACCTCGGCATCTGGAACGACACCCAGGTCGAGGCGCTGCGCCGGATCACCGCCTTCGTCAAGGCGCAGGGTGCCGTCCCCGGCATCCAGATCGGACACGCGGGCCGCAAGGCCTCCACCGACACGACCTGGAAGGGCGGCGGGTGGGTCGGGCCCGAGGCGCACGGCTGGCTGCCGAGCGCGCCGAGCCCGGTGGCGTTCGCCGAGGGCGACCCGGTACCCCACGAGCTGACGGCCGATGAGATCCGGGCGGTCACCGGCCAGTTCGCCGATGCCGCGCGGCGGGCGCTGGCAGCCGGCTACGAGGTGCTGGAGATCCACGGTGCCCACGGCTACCTCATCGGGGAGTTCCTCTCCCCGTACAGCAACAAGCGCACCGACGCGTACGGCGGCTCCTTCGAGAACCGCACCCGCTTCGCCCTCGAAGTCGTCGACGCCGTACGGGCGGTGTGGCCCGAGGAGCTCCCGCTGTTCTTCCGGATCTCCGCCACCGACTGGCTGGGGGAGGCCGGCTGGAGCGCCGACGAGACGGTCCGGCTGGCCGGGCTCCTCCTGGAGCACGGCGTGGACCTGCTCGACACCTCCACCGGCGGCCTCGCACCGGGGGTCAAGATCGCCGTCGGCCCCGGCTACCAGGTGCCGTTCGCGGCCCGCGTCAAGGCCGAGACCGGCCTCCCGGTGGCCGCCGTCGGGCTGATCACCGAGCCGGAGCAGGCCGAGAAGATCCTGGCCAACGGGGAGGCGGACGCGGTCCTGCTGGGCCGTGAGCTGCTCCGCGACCCGTACTGGGCCCGGCGCGCGGCCGCCGAACTGGGCGGAGAGGTCCGCATGCCGATCCCGTACCACCGAGCCTGGTAGACCCGCCGGGCGTTCGCGCCTTCTACGATGCCTCTCGTACGATGGGGTGTCAGGAGGGTCCGGCGGGGGCCCGGCGAACCGAGCGAGTGGAGCAGGGACATGGCGGAACGTGACGCGGCCCGTGCCTGTGTCCATCCCGAGACCTCGGAGATCCGGCTGGAGAACGTGCTGCACGCGCTCTCCGACCCGGTGCGGCTGACCATCGTGAGGGATCTGGCGGCGTCGGAGGCCGAACTGGCGTGCTCGTACTTCGTACTGCCGGTCACCAAGTCCACGACCACGCACCACTTCCGCGTGCTGCGCGAGAGCGGTGTGGTGCGCCAGACGTACCGGGGCACGGCCAAGATGAACAACCTGCGCCGGGCCGACCTGGACGCCCTGTTCCCGGGGCTCCTGGACAGCGTCCTGACGGCGGCCCGGTCGGAGGCGGACCGGCTGGCCGGGTAGCGTCCCCCGGGCTCCGCCCCGGCTCCCGAGACCGCTCAGTCCGTGTCCGCCGCCGTCAGGAGGCCCTGCCAGTCGGGGATCTTCACCGAGCGGCGGCCCAGGGAGTGGCCCAGAGCGGCCTCGGCCGATTCGATGGCCAGCCAGCCCGGCCATTGCACGGGACGCAGGCCCGCCGCCCGCAGGGCGTCCAGCGGGTCCTCCGGCAGCTCGCGGCGCGCCAGCGCGCCCGCGTCCTGGAGCAGCGAGGACGCCGTCTCCTTCGCGTCCGGGCGGTTGGTGCCGATCACCCCGGTCGGGCCGCGTTTGATCCAGCCCGCCACGTACTCTCCGACGGCGGCGCGGCCCTCGCGCACCACCCGGCCCGCCGCGTGCGGCACCGTCGCCTTCGCCGCGTCGAACGGCAGACCGGGCAGCGGCACGCCCTGGTACCCCACCGAGCGCAGCACCAGCTCCGCCGGGATGTCCTCGTGGACGCCGGTTCCCGTCACGCCGCCCCGCTCGTCGGGAGCGGTCCGCTCGAACCGGACCCCGCGCACCCGGCCGTCCGGCCCGCCCAGCACCTCCACCGGGCGCAGGAAGAACCTCAGGGTGATCCGCCGGCCGCCGCCCCCCGCCGGGCTCCCGGCCCAGCCGCGCAGGACCTCCACATTGCGCCGGTTCACCGCAGGCAGCGCCGCGCCCGCGACCGGGTCCGCGTACGCAGGGTCGAGGGCGAGCTCCGCCGCGTCGGCGGCCACGTCCACGCCCGGCAGAGTGCCCAGCTCGCGCAGCTCCTTGGTGGTGAACTTCCCCTGCGAGGGGCCCCTGCGCGCCACCATGGACACGTCGCGCACCCCGCTGGCGCCGAGCGCTCCCAGCGCCGCGTGCGGCATGTCGGTGGGCGCGAGCTCCGGAACGCCCCGCGCCAGCATCCGCGTCACGTCCACCGCGACGTTCCCGGCCCCGATCACCACCGCCGAGCGCACCCCGGCCAGGTCGAAGGCCTCCGCCACCGCGTCCGGGTGCCCGCTGTACCAGGACACGAACGCGGTCGCGGAGTGGACCCCGGCGAGCTCCTCGCCGGGGATGCCGAGCAGCCGGTCCCGTGCGGCCCCGACGCAGTACACCACCGCGTGGTACAGCTCCAGCAGCCGCTCGGTGGGCAGTAGCGGGCCGCCGACCTCGACGTTCCCGAGGAAGCGGATCCGCTCGTCCTCCAGCACCGTGCGCAGGCTGCCCTGCAGCGACTTGATCTTCTCGTGGTCGGGGGCCACGCCGTACCGCACGAGCCCGTACGGCGCCGGCAGCCGGTCCAGTACATCGACCCGCACGCCCGGCACCTCGCGCTGCTGGACCAGTGTCTGCGCCGTGTAGACCCCGCTGGGGCCCGATCCGACGACGGCGATACGAAGCACGGCGGAACTCCTCCCGCAGGGGCTCCCAGCATGACACCGGCTCCCACGGCCGTCAGCCCATCGCGCGCATCCGGTGGATCTCGGCGCTCTGGGTGGCCACGACCTCGTTGGCCATCTCCTCGACCGCCACGTTGTTCCCGCCCCTGAGCGCCTCGCCCGCCATCGTGAGGGCGCCCTCGTGGTGGGCGGTCATCAGCTTCAGGAAGAGCCGGTCGAAGTCTGTCCCCTTGGCCTCGGTGAGTTCTTCGAGCTGCTGTTCCGTGGCCATGCCCGGCATCGCGGCGTGGTCGTGCCCGTCCGCTCCGCCCCCGCCGGGGGCCGGGTAGCGCGTCAGCCACTTCTCCATCGCCCCGATCTCGGGCTGCTGTGCGGCCGCGATGCGATCCGCGAGTCCCCTGACCCCCTCCGCCGACGCCCGGTCCGGCGCGAGCGCGCTCATCACGAGGGCCTGCCGGTGGTGCTCGATCATGCGCCGTACGTAGGCGTGGTCGGCCGCGTTGGGGGTGTCGTCGGGCCGTTCTTCGGCGGCCTGTTCGGGGGAGAGGGTGCGGGCCGGCTCGCCCGGTTTGCCGGGGGCGATCACCGCGGCCTGACCGTCTTTCACCCCGTTCGCCCCGGTTTTCCCGTCGCCGTCCTGGCAGCCGGCGAGCGCGAGCAGGATCCCGGCGGCGGCGGCCGCTTCCACGAATCGGCGAAGTAACCCTTTTGCCATGTCCATGGAAAGGAACATACTGCCGGGGTCCTGGTTCCGGTCCCACCAAGAACGGAACCGTTCGGACTCCCATGGGAGGGCACAGTGACCTCGTTGCACACCAACAGAGTGCGGACCAGGAGTCTGGGAGTGGCCGTCGCGGCGGCCGGACTCCTCACCACGCTTCTGGCCGCGGGACCCGCGGCAGCCACCCCCGACCCGGGCGACTTAATGCCCGGAACCCCCTCCGGGCAGCGTGTCTCCGGGCAGGGCTCCGGCATCGCCGAGGGCCGGGAGATCGCCCCCGGCGAGATCCCCGGCCAGGACGAGATCGTCCACAGCAAGAACATCAAGCCCCTGGCCAACATCCCCAGCGCCAACCCCGACGGCATCAACTCCGACCTGGCCTTCCAGGGCCGGTACGCCTACGCCGGCAGTTACGACGGCTTCACGATCTACGACATCGGCAACCCGAATGCGCCGAAGACCGTGAGCCGGGTGCTCTGCCCCGGCGGCCAGAACGACATCTCCGTCTCCGGTGACCTGCTCTTCGTCTCCACCGACTCCTCCCGCAGCGACGACTCCTGCAACAGCGTCTCGCAGCCCGCGACGGAGAAGTCCTCGTGGGAGGGCATCAAGATCTTCGACATCAAGGACAAGAAGAACCCCAAGTACATCAAGTCCGTCGAGACCGCCTGCGGCTCCCACACCCACACGCTGGTGCCGGGCGGCCGCGACATCTACCTCTATGTCTCCTCGTACTCCCCGAACGAGGCGTTCCCCGACTGCAAGCCGCCGCACGACGGCATTTCGGTGATCAAGGTTCCGAAGAAGGCCCCGACACAGGCCGCGGTCGTCGCCTTCCCGATCCTCTTCCCCGACGGCGGCAACCCCGGCGGGCCCGCCAACCCCGGCGTCTCCAAGACCACCGGATGCCACGACATCACCGTGCTGCCGTCCAAGAACCTGGCCGCCGGCGCCTGCATGGGCGACGGCATCCTCTTCGACATCAGCGCGCCCGAGCAGCCGAAGGTCATCGACCGGGTGCAGGACAACGTGAACTTCGCGTTCTGGCACTCGGCGACCTTCAACGAGCGGGCGAACAAGGTGGTGTTCACCGACGAGCTCGGCGGCGGCAGCGGCGCCACCTGCGACGAGGCCACCGGTCCGAACCGGGGCGCCGACGGGATCTACGACATCACCGGCCGCGGCGACCAGCGCGAGCTCGTCTTCCGCAGCTACTTCAAGATCCCGCGCCACCAGGCCGACACCGAGAACTGCGTGGCCCACAACGGCTCGCTGATCCCGGTCGGCGACGGCCGCGACATCATGGTCCAGGCCTGGTACCAGGGCGGCATCTCGGTCTGGGACTTCACCGACTCCGACCGGCCCGAGGAGATCGGCTACTTCGAGCGCGGCCCGCTGACCACCGACAAGCTCGGGCTCGGCGGCTCCTGGTCGGCGTACTACTACAACGGGCACATCTACTCGAACGACATCGCCAAGGGCCTCGACGTGCTGAGGCTCGACGACTGGCGCACCGAGAGCGCCAAGTGGGTGTGGATGGACCGGCTCAACGTACAGAGCCAGCCCGCATATCACTGACGCGGTGAGGGAAACGTTCCGCCGGGCGGTCCGCCGTCCGGCGGGACACCCAGATCCCAGTCCAGCCCGTAGCGCTGGAACAGCTCGGCCCGCAGCCGGGCCGCCGGCATCGGCGCGCCCGGCAGCAGGACCGCCACCACCGCGCCCATCAGCAGTGCGCGCAGCAGCGGGTAGTCGGTGTCCGGATCCGCCGAGCCGTAGCGCACCACCGTGTCCCGCAGCAGCTCCGCGAGGCGCTGCTGTTCGGCGCACCGCACGAAGCCCTCGGCCTGGAGAATGCCCGCCATGTGGGTCCGCATCAGCCGCGGCTGGTCCCGGGCCAGCCCGAGGATCGCGTCGATGGCGCGGGCGAGCCGCTCGCGGCCGTCGTCGCTGCGGGGCTCCCGCTCCAGGGCCGCTTCGAGGGTGAGGTGCATCAGCCGGTGCACGGCGGACTGCAGCAGATGCCGCTTGCCCGGAAAGTAGTACGAAACCAGCCCGCGGGCCGCGCCCGCGCGGTCGGCGATGTCCCCGAGCGTCGTCGCCTCGTAGCCGCGCTCGGCCACGAGTTCGACCGTCGCCTGGAGCAGTCGCTCCCTGGAACGTCTGCGCAATTCTTCATTGACCGATGCGCTGCGCGGGGACATGCTTACTCCTGCGTTGACTGGCTCCGAGCCAATATACTCAGCGCAGGGGTCGCCTGCTGTGGGCGACGCGGGGGATCGTCCACAGCAGGCACACCGGTCACCGTGTCGCGTCACCGTGTCGCGGTCACGGAACGTCGAGGTCCGGCGGCGAAGGCTCGTAGACGTGCGGATCGTCGGCCTCCCACGTGATCAGCGCGGAGTCCTCGCCGAGGACGATCTCATCGGGGTCCGGAACCTCCGCCCGGCGCAGGAACTCGATCACGTCGGCGTCGCTGTGGGCCACGCCGAGGGCCGCCTCCCGTCCGGCCGCGCGAAACGTGACCTGGCGGCCGCCCGAGGCGGAGATCCGGTGTACGACGATCGGCGTGCGATGCATGCCTTCAGCGTCTGTCCGCGCCGGTCGGGACGCATCCGGGGCGGTCGGGCCGCCCGCGGCCCGGCGGGCGGCCGGGAGCCGGACCGAGACCAGGGCCAGGACCAAGGCCGCGCCCAGCAGCCAGCCCCCGACCACGTCCGAGGGCCAGTGGACACCCAGGTACACCCGGGTGAATCCGACCCCCAGCACCGAGATCAGCGCCACCGCCCAGGCCGTCAGCCCGAGCCGTCTCCCGGCCGTCCCGGGTCCGGTGCGGGGGAGCAGCCACAGCAACAGCCCGCACACCACCGCCGCCGTCATGGCGTGGCCGGACGGGTAGGCCGCGTAATCCGCCGAGTCCACCGGGTCCGGCCACACGGGGCGCTCACGGCCCAGCAGCGCCTTCAGCCCCTGCTGCACCACCGAGGCCACGACGATGGCCGTCAGCGCGACCAGCAGCGCCCGCCGGCGTTCTCCCCGCCGCCACAGCCAGAAGCAGGCCAGGGCGGCGAGGGCGCGCATGGTCCAGGGGTCCCAGACCCAGTCGGTCAGAACCCGCATCAGACGAGTGACCCCGGGGTGAGTGACGGCGTACGGGTGCAGACCCCGCGCGAGTTCCTCGTCGTACGACATGAGAGGCCGCCAGCGGGCCGCCACCAGGCCCGTCAGAACCGCCGCGAGCAGCAGAGCGCCGACTCCGGTCCACCGCGCGCGATCACTCCGCATGGGGCGATCCTCGCACCGGCGGGCGCCAAGCGGTCTCCAGACGGTCTCCCCGAGACCGCTCAGGCCTCAGGCCAGGGCGCTCAGACCCGGTACGAAGGCCACCGCCAGCGGTATCGCCGGCACCAGCGTGGCCAGCGCCGTCAGCCGCAGCCGACGTCCCGCGGACAGCCGGGGCGCGGCCGACAGCAGCCGGCGCACCCGCTGCGGCAGATGCGCCTGCGGCGTCGGGCAGGGCCCGAAGACCCCCCGGTCCTCGTTGAGTCCGACCAGCGCCAGCGCGATGGTCAGCCGGCCGTACCGGCGCGAGGCCACGTCGTCGGCGGCCAGCTCGACGAGCCGGTGCATCTCCGCCTCGAACGCCGCGAACACCGGCACCTGCGGGAACCCGCCGGCCAGCGCCCGCGAGCAGTGCAGCAGCCAGTCGTGCCGCGCCGCCACATGCCCCTGCTCGTGCGCCAGTACGGCATCCAGCTGGCTGCCCTTGAGCCGCTCCAGCGCCGCTGTGGTGACCACCAGCTGCGGTGTCGCGCCGGGCTGCCACCACGCGTCGGGCCGCGGCCCCTCCAGTACGACGAGCCGCGCGCCCCGGGGATCCTCCCCGGGCAGCAGCGGGGCGCGGACCAGCAGTTCGGCCCCCTGGGCACGCCGTCGGGCCCGGGCCCGGACCACCTCGCGGGTCAGCATGGCCCCGGTCCACAGGCCGCCGCCCGCCAGTGCGAGCGCGGTGACCGTGGCCCAGGCGCCGCCCTCCGCACCCAGGCCGTAGGCGTGGACCACCCCGTGCGGGGCGGCGGCGAAGAGCGGGCCCCGCACCGCGACCCAGGCCGCCGCGGCGCTCAGCAGCATCGACAGCGCGAAGCACAGGAGCACCGCGCCCACCACGCACTGCCATGCCCACAGCGCGACCACGGGTTCACGCTCGGGCCACTCGGCCCGGGCCAGCAGGCGGGGGGCGAGCACCGCGGTCAGTGCGCCGAGCATCAGGAGAACGGCGGGGACCATCATGTCCGCCAGCCTATGAGCGGGGGACTACCCGGGGGTATCGCCCGGGGTGTTTGGTGACGCAGCACACGTTTGCCGGGGCGGGTCGCCAACGGCCTTACGGCTTCGCGGCTTCACATCGTCAGCAGCATCGCCAACATGCCCGTCCCCATGGCCAGTCGGCAGGCCCGGATCACCTCCGCGGGGTCGCCGTGGACACCTTGTCCGTCCCGGCCGCCCGCCGTTGCCAGCCGGGCCCCGCCCAGCAGCACGTATCCGGCGTAGTAGACGAGGAGCGTGCCGGTGACGAGCGGCAGCCCGGCTCCGTGTCCGCCGTGCCCCTCGTGCCCGGAGCCGGAGCCGGAGCCGAGGGCCATGTAGACCATCGCCAGCGACCCCACCACATGGTGCGCGTGGTGCGCCCCGTCCCGCAGCAGCCACACGGCGTGCAGGGCGGCACCGCAGAAGACCGCCCCGAGCACGGGCGCCCGCCAGCCGTCGCCGATCCCGAGCGGGGCCGCCATCACGGCCATGCCGAACCCCATCAGGGCCTCCCCGCCGGCCGCGCCCCCCGATCTGCGCACCCGCCCGAGGCAGTACGCCCCGCTGACCGCGCACAGCAGTACGAGCAGCCAGGAGGAGACGGAGGCGGACAGGGACATCGCGGGTCCGTGCACGGCGGAACCTTTCGGTGCGTCGGCGTCACCGGAAGAGATGCCCCTGCGCGAGGGCCCGCACGCCGACCCGGGTTAGGCTCTCCGTGCCGTACCGGGCATGTCATATGCCACTCATACGCCACCGCGTAGAACGGAGCCCCGATGTCGACCGCCAACACCACCGCCCTGAGCTTCCGCAGTGCCGTGGACGCGGATGTGCCGGAGCTGGTCACGCTCGTGGAATCGGCGTACCGGGGCGACGCCAGCCGAGCCGGGTGGACCACGGAGGCGGACTACCTGGACGGGCAGCGCACCGACGCGGACGGGGTCCGCGCGGTCATCGGCAACCCGGACGGCGTCCTGCTCGTCGTCGAGCGCGCGGGCGAACTCGTCGCGTGCTGCCAGCTCGAACACCGCGGGGACCACGCCTACTTCGGCATGTTCGCGGTCCGCCCGGGCCTCCAGGGCGGCGGCCTCGGCAAGGAGATCCTGGCCGAGGCCGAGCGACGCGTCCGCGCGACGTGGAACGCCAAGGAGATGCGGATGACGGTGGTGAACGTACGGGAGGAGCTCATCGCCTACTACGTGCGCCGCGGCTACCGGCGCACCGGCGAGCTGAGCCCCTTCCCGTACGGCGACCAGCGCTTCGGCATCCCGCTCCGCGCGGACCTGGCCTTCGAGCTGCTGGTCAAGCCGCTCTAACCGCTCGTCCGTTTGCCTCAGGCCGTGAAGCGGCCCGTGCGGCGGATCTCCGGGAAGTCGGTGGCCGCACCGTCCAGTTCGAGCGCCCGAGCCAGCCGCAGCTGCTCCAGGGTGTTCACCGTCCAGCCGGTCACCCGCAGCCCGGCCGCGTGCGCCGCCTCCACGGTCTCCAGCGTGAGCCGCCGGATGTTCAGGGCGACCGTTTCGGCACGCGCGGACCGTGCCCGGTCCACGACCTCCGACGCGTCGCCGCCGCTCTGGTCCACGTACAGGGCGGTCCGTACGCCCGGCACCAGGCGGGCCGTCTCGGCGAGCACCGCCTCGTGGACGGAGGCCACCTCCACCCGCGTGGTCAGATCGCGGCGCAGCAGCAGCTCCGCGAGCACGGAGGCGGCGGCCTGATCCCGGACCGACACCTGGAGCGGGGCCCGGACGGCGTCCAGGGCCTCCTCGAAGACCGGCACGTGCTCGCCGAGCCCGGCGTCCAGCTCGCGCAGCTCGGCCAGGGTCAGATCGGCGACGGCGCCCACGCCGTCGGTGGTCCGGTCCACCTCGGGGTCGTGCAGGACGACGAGGGCGCCGTCCTTGCTGAGCTGCAGATCCAGCGCGATGACGTCCATGCCGGAGCGTTCCGCGCGGACGAACGACCGGAGGGTGTTCTCCGGTTCGACACCCATGACCCCGCGGTGACCGATGGTGAGGAAAGTCAAGGTTCTCTCGCTTCCGTCGACGGCGGCTCCCCGCGCGGTCGCGGTGTCCCGACCGGCCGCGCGCGGTGAGGACGCATGCTAGTGCGCCGCGGATGCGATGAGACCGCCCGTGCAGCGACCCGGAAGGGCGTACGGCCCTTTCCCGCCAGGGCTTCCCGGGGGCGGACCCGGAGCCGCGTCCGCACCGCGTCGCCCGTCCGTGGGCGCGTCCCCACCGACTTGACGTCGACTGGGCGGAGTCATCCATTCCATGGCAAACGACGGGAAGACTTTCGGCGGAGTGGGGGGTGCCACAGGATAATTTCCCGAGTTTCCTCTTGAGTAGGAGAGCCTCACATGCATACGCTGTCTTAACGTGAGGTTCTCCTGTGGAGGAAGTGACATGACGGAAACTCTTGTGCCGGGTTCCAGCGGTGCCGTGATAACCGCCGGTGCGCGGGTGGTCGACCACCCGGCGTGGCCCGAGCTCAAGGCCGCCGTGGAGGAGATCCGCCCCTGGCAGGCCAAGGACGGGTCGATCGACTTCGAGGCGGCGGGCGCTCCCGCCCGTGCCGAGGTCGAGGCCGCCGTGGAGCGGGCCATCGGCGCCGTCGAGAGGCTCTCCCCGCTGCTGCCGCACGCGACCGCCTACCACGCGGCCCTCGTCGCCGACCTGCGCAAATGGGCCGCGGACGGCTTCCGCGTGCCGGACTTCCTCGACTCCCTGCTGGCCTTCCACCCGGCCGCCGAGCGCGCCGACGGGCTCCAGCACCTCGTGGTCTTCCCGATGTACACGCAGAACGGCAACCCGGACCGCAACCTTGAGGCCGTCGTGCTGAAGATGGTGTGGCCCGAGTGGCTCTCCGAGCTGGAGCGGACCCGGTACGACAACCCGCTCTTCCTCGGCATCACCTTCGAGGACTTCACCCCGGGCTACGACACCCACTCCGCCGTGCTCTTCCCGGAGACCATCGCCGTCCGTGAGGCCCCCGAGCGCTTCACCTGGGGCGGCATCTTCTGCGACCGCGAGGCCGCCCGCTACCGCAAGGTCACCGCGGCCGCCGTCGACATCCTGGGCATCGAGCTGCCCGAGGACATCGCCAAGATGGTCGAGGACCAGGAGCGCTGCGAGAAGGCCTTCGTCCTGTGGGACATGGTCCACGACCGCACCCACAGCCACGGCGACCTGCCGTTCGACCCCTTCATGATCAAGCAGCGCCAGCCGTTCTGGATGTACGGCCTGGAGGAGCTGCGCTGTGACCTCACCGCCTTCAAGGAGGCCGTGAAGCTGGAGTCCGAGGGCAACGAGCACGGCCGTGACGTGCAGTACGCGGTCCTCTTCGACCGGATGTTCCGCTTCCCGGTGTCCGGCGACCGCAACCGGAACTACGACGGCCTCGGCGGCCAGCTGCTCTTCGCGTACCTCCACAAGCACGACGTCGTGCGCTGGACGGACAACACGCTGAAGATCGACTGGATGCGCGCCCCGCAGGTCACGAACCAGCTGTGCGCGGAGATCGAGGACCTCTACCGGGCCGGCATCGACCGCCCGAAGCTGGTCCACTGGTTCAAGGCGTACGAGCTGGTCTCCACCTACCTCGCCCCGCACCCGGGCTCCCGATGGGCCAAGGGCCCCGACGCCCTCGACCTGACGCAGCCGCCGCGGAAGCTCGTGGACGACGTGCTTCCGGACGAGTTTCCGCTGAGCATGTTCTATGAGGCCCTCGCCAAGAAGCTCAAGGGCGTGATCGCCTCCACGAAGGGCATCACTGCTGTGAACGCGGAACACGTCCAGACGACCGACCAGGCAGAGCGAGCCGCCGCGTGAGCTCTCGCCCACAGGAGGCTGCACAGATGAACGGCTCGGGAAACGGCAACGGGAAGCTTCAGGGCGCGGTGGTGGCGGTAGCCGGGGCCGGTGGGCCGGCCGGCCACGCCGCCCTGCTCCGCCTCGCGGAGGCGGGTGCCACCGTGGTGGCCGCCGACGCCGACCCGACGCGTCTGGCCGAGGCCGTGGACGCGGCCCGCTACGCCCACGGCGGTGCCAGTGTCATCGGTGACACCGTGGACCTGCTCGACCTGGAGGCCACCAAGGCGTGGGCCGAGCGGACCGAGAAGGAGTTCGGGCACGTCGACGGGCTCGTCCACCTCGTGGGCGGCTGGCGCGGCAGCACCACCTTCACCGACACGGACCTCGCGGACTGGACCTTCCTGGAGAAGCTCCTGATCCGCACCGTCCAGCACACGTCGCTCGCCTTCCACGACGCCCTGCTGCGCAGCGACCGCGGCCGCTACGTCCTGATCAGCCAGTCCGGCGCGCACAAGCCGGTCGCCAACAACGCCGCGTACAACGCCGGCAAGGCGGCCGCCGAGGCGTGGACGCTCGCGCTCGCCGACTCCTTCCGCAAGGCGGGGGGCGAGGAGGGCCCGGGTGCCGCGGCTGCGATCCTGGTCATCAAGGCACTGGTGCACGACGCGATGCGAGCGGAGCGCCCCAATGCGAAGTTCGCGGGCTTCACCGACGTCAAGGAGCTGGCCGAGGCCATCGCCGGCGTCTGGGAGCGGCCCGCCACCGATGTGAACGGACAGCGTCTGTGGCTCACTCCGCAACCGTGAGAACCGATGCGCACCGCCACCACGACCCGGCGGTGCGTGGTTTCGCGAGCGACAACTACGCGGGGGTGCATCCGGAGATCCTGGAAGCCGTCGCGCTGGCCAACGGCGGCCATCAGGTCTCCTACGGCGACGACGAGTACACCGAGTACCTGCAGAAGATCTTCCGCAGTCACTTCGGTCCGTACGCGCAGGTGTACCCGGTCTTCAACGGCACCGGTGCGAACGTGACGGCCCTCCAGGCCCTCACCGACCGCTGGGGCGCGGTGATCTGTGCCGAGACGGCGCACATCAACGTCGACGAGGGCGGCGCGCCCGAGCGGATGGCGGGCCTCAAGCTGCTCACCGTGCCCACGCCGGACGGCAAGCTCACCCCTGAGCTCATCGACCGGCAGGCCTGGGGCTGGGAGGACGAGCACCGGGCGATGCCGCAGGTCGTCTCGATCACCCAGAACACCGAGCTCGGCACCGTGTACACGGTTGACGAGGTCAAGGCCATCGTCGAGCACGCGCACGGCAAGGGCATGAAGGTCCACCTCGACGGTGCCCGGATAGCCAACGCCGCGGCCTCGCTCGACGTGCCGATGCGCGCGTTCACGAACACGGCCGGTGTCGACGTGCTGTCGTACGGCGGCACCAAGAACGGCATGATGTTCGGCGAGGCCGTGGTGGTGCTCAACCCGGACGCGGTCCGGCAGATGAAGCACATCCGCAAGATGTCGATGCAGCTCGCGTCGAAGATGCGCTTCGTGTCGGTGCAGCTGGAGGCGCTGCTCGCCAAGGACCTGTGGCTGCGCAACGCCCGGCACGCGAACGAGATGGCGCAGCGGCTGGCCGCGGGTGTGCGCGAGACCGACGGCGTGGAGATCCTCTACCCGGTGCAGGCGAACGCGGTGTTCGCGCGGCTTCCGCACGAGGTGTCGCGGCGGCTGCAGCAGCGTTACCGCTTCTACTTCTGGGACGAGATGGCCGGTGACGTCCGCTGGATGTGCAGCTACGACACCAGCGAAGAGGACGTGGACGGCTTCCTCCAGGCCCTGAAGGAAGAGCTGTCCCGCTGACTCAGCCGCTGACTCAATAATTCGATAGTCATGCGTTTGATTGCATAGGTATGCTCCTGGATCGTGGAATTGATCCAGGAGCAACCTGACCTTGCCGCCTATCTGGCGGCCGATGAAGCGGTCGACCACGACCACCCCCTCGTACGCGAGACCGCCGACGCCCTGTGGGCCGCCACCGGCGCCGACCCGTACGCCTACGCCCGCGTCGCCTTCGAGTACGTCCGCGACACCGTCCCGCACTCCGCCGACTCGGGGGACACGCGGGTGTCCTGGCGCGCCTCCGACGTCCTGGCCACGCGCAACGGCATCTGCTACGCCAAGTCGCACGCCCTCGTCGCCCTGCTGCGCTCCCGGGGCATCCCGGCGGCGCTCTGCTACCAGCGCCTGACCGACGACGACGGCTCCCATCCCGCCGTCCACGGTCTGGTCGCCCTCCGGCTCCCCGGCGGCGAACGGTGGGCCCGGGTGGACCCGCGCGGCAACAAGCCCGGAGTGGACGCCCAGTTCACCCTGGACCGCGAGCAACTCGCCTTCCCCGTACGGCCTGAGCTCGGTGAGATCGACTACCCCGAGCTGTACGCCGCCCCGCACCCGGCGGCCCTCAAGGCGCTCCGGGAGTCCCCGGACCGACCGCGGCTGTGGCGGAATCTGCCGACGGCACTGTGATCCCGGCGACCGGTGCGGGCTCCCGGCCGGGGCGACTGGTTCCTCGCCCCCGGGGCCCGCGGGTCCGGCTTCCCGCCACGACGGCGAGCGCGACGACGATCAGCAGCGCCGCGACGGCGAACGTGACCCGCATACCGGTGGCCACGGCCTCCGAAGGCGCCGTCGCGACATCGGTCGTCTCCGAGGCGAGCGCGAACACGGCGCCCATGACGGAGGTGCCGGTGATGAGCCCGAGGTTGCGCGACAGGTTGAGCATGCCGGAAGTGACTCCCCGCCGGTCCGGCCGGACATCCGCCATCACCCCGGTGTTGTTGGCCGTCTGGAACACCGCGTAACCGGCGGTGATGACGACGATGGGAGCCACGTAGCCGGGGATGCACGGGCTCGCCGCCGTCACGGACAGCGCGGCCGAACCGGCCGCTATCGCCATGAGCCCGAGGACGGTCGTCCGGGGTGCGCCGAAACGGTCCGTCAGGCGACCTGCCGGCACCCCGGTCAGCGCCACGACCAGCGGACCGACCGACAGGACGAGCCCGACGAGAGCCTCACCGAGCCCGAGCGCACGCGAGAGGTAGAACGGCCCGACCACCAGCGTCGCCATCATCACCGTCGAGACGAGCGTGCTCGTGGCGAGGCTCGAACTCAGCGCCGGATCACGGAGCATCGTCAAGCGGATCAACGGTGACGCCGATCGCGCCTCGGCCCGTACGAAGAGGCCGACACCGGCGGCGGCGGTCACCAGCAGGGCGATGTTGAGCGCACCGAAGCGGCCGTGCCCCAGCGTCATGGCGAGGGCGTAGGCCCCGAGCGTCAGGGCGAGCAGCAGGGTGCCCACGCGGTCGAAGCCGGCCCGGTCGGCCGTGGACGCCCGCCGGTCAACGGGAAGGTTGCGGTGGGCGAGGAGCAGAGTCAGGACACCCAGCGGCGCGTTGACGAGGAAGAGGGCCCGCCAGCCGAACCCGGAGATCAGGGCGCCGCCCAGCGAAGGACCCAGCGCGGTGCCGATCGCGGACATCGTTCCCAGCAGTCCCATGGCCCTGCCGGTCTGCTCCTTCGGCACCGTCTCACCGACGAACGCCATCGTCAGGGCCATCATCACGGCCGCTCCGAGACCCTGCGCCGCCCGGGCGGCGATCAGCAGCCAGAGCGTCGGCGCGAGACCGCACAGGACCGAGGCGACCGTGAACAGGGAGATTCCCGCCAGGAGCAGCCGGCGGCGGCCGATGAGGTCACCGAGCCGTCCGACGCTGACGATCAGCGTGGTGACGGCGAGGAGGTAGGCGAGGACGACCCACTGGACCGCCTGAAAAGAGGTGCCGAACGCCTCCGCCAACGTCGGCAGGCCGACATGGGCGATGCTGGTGCCGAGCGAGGACAGCACCATGGACAGGGAAAGACCGGCGAGCGCACACCGCAGCGCGGGTGTCCGGATTCCCCCGCTCGCGGCCGCCTGGTCCTGGTGTGCGCCGATCGGCTTCACCGTGAGCTCCGTTCTCCGGTGAATCCCGTGAAGACCGTGGTGGCGGAGAGGAGGAAGGCGTCGGGCCGTCGCAGGATGCCCTCCGGCGCCTCGGGATCGAGGAGTACGCCGAGCGTCGTGAGGTCGTCCTCGTCCAGGGACTCGCTCATCGTTTCCCGCAGCGTTTCCCGCAGCCGGGTCAGATGGCCGTGCAGGAAGGCCCGGCCCTGCTCGCCGAGCGGTGCCGGCAGGTCCAGGAGGGAAGTGAAGGCGCCGACACGGGTGAGCCCGGCGCGCTTCAGCATCGCGGGCCAGTCCTCGACCACGGCGGTAGCGCCCGGCAGTTCCGCCCGCATGATCTCGAACCAGTGCTCCTGGGCGGCGTCGAGCCTGGCCTGGAGGCCCGGCCTGCCGATACCGATGTCGCGGGGGAGGAAACGCATCGGCAGGCCGCCCTCCGCCACGGCGAGCAGCCCGCCGGGCCTCAGCACACCCGCGAGCGCGTCCAACGCGCCCTGCTGATCGCCGAGGTGGTGCACGGCCCTGCTGCTCCAGACCAGGTCCGCCGTGCCGAGCCCTCCGGCCCCGTGTTCGCCACCGGCGTCCAGGCCCTCGGGCAGCCGCACGTGCCGGACGGCCACCCGGCCGGCGAGGCCGAGCCGCTCGGCGCGGGCCAGGGCGCGGTCCAGCAACCCGGGCGTGCCGTCCACGGCCACGACCTCGGCGTCCGCGAAGGCCTCGGCGAAGACGCAGGTCATCACGCCCGGCCCGCTGCCGATGTCGAGGATGCGCCGGACGTCCCGTTCCGGGCCGAGCAGCTCCCTCAGGCGGGCCGCGGTCCGGTGGAGGGCCGGGAGCTGGAGTTCGCCGCCGCTCTCCAGCTGGGCGGCCATGACCTCCCAGTCGATGTCGGTGGTGTGGTCTCCGGGGCCGTGTCCATGTCCGTGTCCGTGCCGATGTTCATGTTCATGTTCATGTCCATGCTCGGGTGCGTGTCCGGAATCGTCGTGTGGGTTCATGCCGGGGAGCCTGCATCCGCCGGGCGAACGCGGCAACTTCTGTTGCCGATTCCGGGACGGCCGAGTGAAATGCCGGTATGGACAGCCCGCGATCGGCCCAGACGTACCAAGCGGTCCTCGACGAGGTCGCCCCCCGGCTCAGGCGACTGCGTGCCCAGCGCGGACTCACCCTGGCCGCGCTCTCCGAGGAGACCGGCATCTCCAAGAGCACCCTGTCCAGGCTGGAGTCCGGACAGCGCCGCCCGAGCCTGGAACTACTGCTGCCGCTCACGGGGGTGTACCAGGTACCCCTGGACGACCTGGTCGGCGCCCCCGAAGTGGGGGACCCCCGGGTGCGGCTGACCCCCGGCACCCTGGCGAACGGCGGTACGTTCGTCCCGCTGACCCGGGCTCCCGGCCCCCTTCAGGCGTACAAGATGATCATCACCGACCGGGGTGCCGAGCCGGCGCACCGTACGCACGAGGGCTACGAGTGGCTGTACGTGCTGAACGGCCGCCTGCGGCTCGTCCTCGCCGAGCACGACCTGGTCCTCGGCCCCGGTGAAGCCGCCGAGTTCGACACCCGGCTGCCCCACTGGTTCACCAGCGCGGACGGGCAACCCGTCGAGATCCTCAGCCTCTTCGGGAGGCAGGGGGAGCGCATGCACGTCCGGGCGAAGCCCCGCGCGTGACCGGGTCAGCCAGCCTCTTTGACCTCGGCCGCCGTCGGGGCGGTGCCGCCCAGGTGGGCCGGCAGCCACCAGGAGTCCTCGGGGCCCGAGGGCTTGGCCGGGTACGCGCGCTGCGCGGCCTCCAGCAGCTCCTGCACCCGCTCGCGCAGCCGGCGCGTGATGGCACCGGCGTACTGGTCGGCGGGCGCCTCCAGCGGCTCGCCCACGCGCATCGTCACCGGGATGTGGCTGCGCTTGAGGTTCTTCGGACGGCCCTTGGTCCACAGCCGCTGCGTGCCCCACAGCGCCACCGGGATCAGCGGGACCCCCGCGTCCTGCGCCATCCGCGCCGCACCCGACTTGAAGCTCTTGAGCGTGAAGGACTGCGAGATCGTCGCCTCCGGGAACACCCCGATGATCTCGCCGGCGCGCAGCGCGTCCAGCGCGTGCTGGTACGCGGCTTCACCCTGCTTGCGGTCAACCGGGATGTGCTTCATCGCGCGCATGAGCGGGCCGGACACCTTGTGCCGGAACACCGACTCCTTCGCCATGAAGCGGACCAGCCGCTTCTGCGGCCGCGCCGTCAGGCCGGCGAAGATGAAGTCGAGGTAGCCGATGTGGTTCGACACCAGGACCGCTCCGCCCTCGCGGGGGATGTTCTCGGTGCCCTTCATGTCGATGCGGATGTCCAACGCGCGGAAGAGCGTGTGCGCGGCGCCGATCACCGGAGGGTAGACGAGCTCAGCCATGGAGGGGAGACCCCCGCTTTCTGCCTGGGGAAGTGCTCCCGGCCGGAAGTTACGGAAGCGTAGGTACGCGACCATGGGGATCGTGCCCCAAATGTGGCCTGCTGGCCAGTCCAGACGGCTGTGCCCGGCGAGATTCTCGTCACGCCGGGAATGTGGCGCCCGCCCGGGGCGCTCGGAACAGGGTACGGATCATCAGGCGGGCGGGGTGCGGCGATGAGTGCGGAAACGAGAACGGGAGCGCGCGTGCGCGGGCACGAAGGCGGGCGCCAAAGCGGTCGGGAAAGCGGTCGGGAAGGCCGGCGAAGGGCACCGCTCGGCAGCGCCGAGCTGGGCGCCGAGCCGGGGGAGAGGGCCAGCCTGGTCCAGTTCTCCAGCGCCTTCTGCCAGCCCTGCCGGGCCACCCGGCGGATCCTGGCCGAGGTCGCCGACATGGTCGACGGCGTCGCGCACATCGAGATCGACGCCGAGCGGAACCTGGATCTGGTGCGGTCCCTCGGCGTCGAGAAGACGCCCACCGTGTTCGTGCTCGACGGCGCGGGGCGGATCGTCCGGCGGGGTGTCGGGATGCCGCGCAAGGCGGATGTGATCGCCGCCCTGGGTGCGGCGGTCGGCGCGGGGGGCACCCCGGCGCACGAGACGACGTAGGACGGGAAGGGTCCGGGTGCGCCGGTACGCGCGCCCGCACGCAGCGTGACGCGCCTGACATCTGCCCGCAGCCGCTTGACTGTGTACACGGGAGATCGACAGGCTGGCCGTATGAGGTATGAACTCCTGCTCTACGGGCGCATCCATGTGGACCTCGTCCGGCATGCGAGCGCGCGCTGTTGGTATCGCTGAACGCCCAACCTCCGCTCCCCGACTGTGCCCGTGGTTCCCGCGGCAGAAGGAAGACCCCTCATGACGGCCCCGACGGCCACCACTGCCCTGACCGCCTCGACCGCACGTCACGAGGGCGACCGTGACGACGACCGCGACCGTGACCGCGACCGCCTGGGTCTGCCCGGCTCGCCCGACCTCCTGCGCTCCGTCTTCCGGCAGCACGCCGCCGGGGTCGCGGTGATCACCGCCGCGGGCGGCGGCGGACCGGTGGGATTCACCGCGACCTCGCTGAACTCGGTCTCCGCGGACCCGCCGCTGCTGTCCTTCACCATCGGTACCGGCTCCTCCAGCTGGCCCGTGCTACGCGACTCCGGCCACATCGGCGTCCACATACTCGGCGAGCATCAGAGCGAGCTGGCCGGCCTCTTCGCGCGCAGCGGCGCCGACCGCTTCGGCCCCGCCACCGACTGGGCCCCCGGTCCGCACGGGGTCCCGCTGTTGGACGGCGTGCTGGCGTGGCTGGTGTGCCGGGTGGCGTCGGTGGTGCCCGCCGGAGCCCACCGGGTCGTGATCGCGGAGGCCGTCGAGGGAAACCCGGCCGGCCAGGGCCGTCCCCTGCTGTACCACCAGGGACGCTTCAACGCTCTGCGTGACTGAATCGTCCCTGCTGGGACGGGTTCGGTGCGCGTTGGACAGATCACAGTTCAGCGGCCTTGCAACCGGGGAAGACCCACGGTGTACTGACGAGTAACATTCCCTTCGGAGCGCGGGCCGCCCCGACCGGGATCCGCCCGAGAAGGCGCCTATGCTGCCTGCATAAGGCGGTATCAGTAAAAAGACGATGCGGTAGGAGAGCCGGCGTGAGCCTGAGGATCGTTGTCTGTGTGAAGTACGTGCCCGACGCCACCGGCGACCGGCACTTCGCCGATGACCTGACTGTCGACCGCGAGGACGTCGACGGCCTGCTGTCGGAGCTCGACGAGTACGCCGTCGAGCAGGCGCTGCAGATCGCCGACGAGGCGGACGACGCCGAGATCACCGTCCTGACGGTGGGCCCCGAGGACGCCAAGGACGCGCTGCGCAAGGCGCTGTCGATGGGCGCCGACAAGGCCATCCACGTCGAGGACGACGATCTGCACGGCTCCGACGTCATGGCCACCTCGCTGGTGCTCGCCAAGGCGATCGAGAAGGCCGGCTACGACCTGGTCATCACCGGCATGGCCTCGACCGACGGCACCATGGGTGTCCTCCCGGCGATCCTGGCCGAGCGTCTGGGCGTCCCGCAGGTCACCCTGCTGTCCGAGGTCAAGGTCGAGGACGGCACCGTCACCGGCCGCCGCGACGGCGACACCGCGAGCGAGCAGCTGGAGGCCTCCCTCCCCGCGCTCGTCTCCGTGACGGACCAGTCGGGCGAGGCCCGCTACCCGTCCTTCAAGGGCATCATGGCCGCCAAGAAGAAGCCGGTGGAGTCCTGGGACCTGGAGGAGCTGGAGATCGAGGCCGACGAGGTCGGTCTCGAGGGCTCCTGGACCGCGGTCGACTCCGCGGCGCAGCGTCCGGCCCGTACCGCCGGCACGATCGTCAAGGACGAGGGCGAGGGCGGCAAGCAGCTGGCCGAGTTCCTTGCCGGCCAGAAGTTCATCTAGAGCTTCGGTCGTCGACTCGATCGCCCCCTGACTACTTCGCATTCGCAGGAGCATCCCCATGGCTGAAGTTCTCGTCTACGTCGACCACGTGGACGGCGCCGTCCGCAAGCCCACCCTCGAACTGCTGACGCTGGCCCGCCGCATCGGCGAGCCCGTCGCCGTCGCCCTGGGCGCCGGTGCCGAGGCCACCGCCGCCGTGCTCGCCGAGCACGGTGCGGTCAAGGTCCTCACGGCCGACGCCCCCGAGTTCACCGAGTACCTCGTCGTACCGAAGGTGGACGCGCTGCAGGCCGCGTACGAGGCTGTGTCCACCGCAGGTTCCCTGGCCGCCGTGCTCGTCCCGTCCTCCGCCGAGGGCAAGGAGATCGCCGCGCGTCTGGCGGTCCGCATCGGTTCCGGCATCATCACGGACGCCGTGGACCTGGAGGCGGGTGACGAGGGTCCCGTCGCGACGCAGGCCGCGTTCGCCGCTTCCTTCACCACCAAGTCCCGTGTCTCCAAGGGCACCCCGGTCATCACCGTCAAGCCGAACTCGGCTCCGGTCGAGGCCGCCCCGGCCGCCGGCGCCGTCGAGGCGCTCGCCGTCACCTTCGGCGCCCTGGCCACCGGTACCAAGGTCGTCTCCCGCACCCCGCGCCAGTCGACCGGCCGCCCCGAGCTGACCGAGGCCGCGATCGTGGTCTCCGGCGGCCGCGGCGTCAACGGTGCCGAGAACTTCCACATCATCGAGGAGCTCGCGGACTCCCTCGGTGCCGCCGTCGGCGCCTCGCGCGCCGCCGTGGACGCCGGCTGGTACCCGCACTCCAACCAGGTCGGCCAGACCGGCAAGTCGGTCTCCCCGCAGCTGTACATCGCCTCCGGCATCTCGGGCGCGATCCAGCACCGGGCCGGCATGCAGACCTCGAAGACCATCGTGGCCATCAACAAGGACGCCGAGGCCCCGATCTTCGACCTGGTCGACTACGGCGTGGTCGGCGACCTCTTCGCGGTCGTCCCGCAGCTGACCGAGGAGATCAAGGCGCGCAAGGGCTAATCGCCTGACCTGCGTCGATGCTGTGACTCGGGGCCGCGTGGTGACACTCACCACGCGGCCCCGAGCCGTTTCCTGCAACCATTGACTAGTGAATGGCCCGTGACTAAATTCTGCTATGCGGATCTAAGCTTCCGTGAAGCGGAAAAGAGGAGAGTGCACGATGGGTCAGCAGGAGAAGGTGGCGACGAGCCTCGCAGGCGCGGTCAGCGAGGGCATCAGCGCCTCCCTCGCGCCGGTGGACGCGGAACTCGCGCGCCACTACCCCGGCGACCCCGGCACCCGTCAGCCCATCCACACGGTCTACGTCCCCGGTGACGTCTTCGCCGCCGACACCATCCGCTCCTGGGGCGACCAGGCCCTCGCGGCCCTCGACGAGCACGCCCCGGACGCCGCCACCTTCGCCAAGGTCCTCGGCATCAGCGACGAACTGGCCGTCCCGGTCTACGACCGCGTCCGCGCCAAGCTCCTGCGCGAGCCGATCGAGGACCTCCGCGTCGACTTCGAGGACGGCTTCGGCGTCCGCTCCGACGAGGAGGAGGACCAGGCCGCGGCCCGCGCCGCCCGCCTCGTGTCGGAGGCCTTCTCCAACGGCACGAACGCCCCGTACATGGGCATCCGCATGAAGTGCATGGAGTCCAACGTCCGCGACCGCGGCATCCGCACCACCGACATCTTCCTCTCCGGCCTGCTGGAGCACGGCGGCCTTCCCGACGGCCTGGTCCTCACCCTCCCGAAGGTGACCTACGCCGAGCAGGTCAGCGCGTTCGTCAAGCTGCTGGAGGCCTTCGAGACCACCCGCGGCCTGCGCCCGGGACGGATCGGCTTCGAGATCCAGATCGAGACCAGCCAGTCCATCGTCGCCTCCGACGGCACCGCCACCGTCGCCCGGATGATCGAGGCGTCCAAGGGCCGCGCCACCGGCCTGCACTACGGCACGTTCGACTACAGCGCCTGCGTCGGCGTCTCCGCCGCGTACCAGTCGAGCGACCACCCCGCGGCCGACCACGCCAAGGCGATCATGCAGGTCGCGGCCGCCGGCACCGGCGTACGCGTCTCCGACGGCTCGACCAACGTCCTGCCGATCGGCACCACCGAGCACGTCCACGAGGCCTGGAAGCTGCACTACGGCCTCACCCGCCGTGCGCTGGCCCGCGCCTACTACCAGGGCTGGGACATGCACCCGGCGCACCTCCCGACCCGCTACGCGGCGGTCTTCACCTTCTACCGCGAGGGTCTGGAGACGGCGGCTGCCCGCCTGAAGGCGTACGTGGCGAAGATCGAGGGCGACGTGATGGACGAGCCCGCCACCGCGAAGGCGCTGGCCGGCTACCTGGTCCGCGGCCTGGACTGCGGCGCGGTCGGCGCCGACGAGGTCACCGCCCTCACCGGCCTGACCCGCGCCGAGCTGGACGCCTTCGCCATCCCGCGCCGCTCGGCGACCCTGACGGCGACCGCCTGATCCGGCGCGTCCCCTTTCCGTACGCCCTTTTCCGTACGCCACCCCAGCCCCGCCCGGACGACACCGGGCGGGGCTGCGGTGCGGTCACCAGACCGGGGTGATCTCGCCCGAGCCGCGGGGTATCAGCCGGGTCGGGAGTTCCGTGCGGGTCGGGGGGAGGGGGGTGCCGGCGAGGCGTCGGAAGAGGCGGTCGGCGGCCACCCGGCCCAGGGCCGCGGGGTCCTGGGCGACCACCGTCACGCCCGGGCGCAGCAGGTCGGCGAGCTCGAAGTCGTCGAAGCCGACCAGGGCCACGGGGCGGGGGACCGCCGCCAGGACCCGTACCACCGTCACCGTCACGCGGTTGTTGCCCGCGAAGAGGGCCGTGACCGGGTCCGGGCCGGTCAGCATCGCGCGGGCCGCCGCGCTGACGCGTTCCGGGTCGGTGGATCCGGGTGATACCCAGGATTCAGCCACCGGAAGGCCCGCGTCCGCCATGGCCGAGCGGTAGCCGCGCAGGCGCTCGGCCGCCGTGTGGATGTGCGGGTGGTCCCCGATGAAGCCGATCCGGCGGTGCCCGCCGGCGATCAGGTGGGCCACCCCGTCCCGGGCGCCGCCGTAGCTGTCGGAGAGCACCACGTCCGCGTCGATCCGGCCGGCCGGGCGGTCCACGAACACCGTGGCCACACCCGCCCGGATCTCCGGCTCCAGGTAGCGGTGGTCGTCCCCGGCCGGGATCACGATCAGCCCGTCCACCCGGCGCGCGCACAGCGCGAGCGCCAACTCCCGCTCCCGGTGCGGGTCCTCGGCGCTGGAGCCGATGATGAGCAGGGCGCCGTGCGCGCGGGCCGCCTCCTCCACCGCCCGGTTCAGCGGTCCGTAGAAGGGGTCCGCGAGGTCCTCCAGGACCAGGCCCACGCTGGCGGTACGGCCCTTGCGGAGCACGCGGGCGCCGTCGTTGCGGCGGAAGCCGAGCGAGTCGATGGCTTCCCGGACCCGCCGCTCGGTGTCGGGGGTGACCCCGGGCTCGCCGTTGACCACCCGCGAGACCGTCTTCAGACCCACGCCCGCGCGGGCCGCCACGTCCTTCATGGTCGGCCGGTTGCCGTAGCGGGGCTCGGACGGGCGGCGGCTGAGGGGCACGGTACGGAAACCTCCGGAGGTACGGGGCGGTCGACGCTCTGACCTTGAGGATAAGCACTCGGCTGATAACCGGGTTTCCGTGGCAGGGTGGTGCGGGCAAGCCACTGGGGGCTGCGGAGGCGAGCCATCGGGAGAGGGGTACACGTGATTGTCTGGATCAACGGCACGTTCGGTGCCGGGAAGACCAGCACGGCCCGCGAACTGGCCGGACTCCTTCCGGACAGCACCCTGTTCGACCCGGAGTTCATCGGCGACGCGCTGCGTGTGCTGCTGCCGCGCAAACGGCTCGCGGAGGTCAGCGACTACCAGGACCTGCCGAGCTGGCGGCGCCTCGTCGTGGACACGGCGGCGGCGATGCTGGCGGAGCTGGGCGGGGTGCTGGTGGTACCGATGACGGTGCTGCGGCAGGAGTACCGGGACGAGATGTTCGGCGGCCTCGCGGCGCGGCGGATTCCGGTACGGCATGTGCTGCTGGCCCCAGCGGAAACGATCCTTCGGGAGCGGATCGCGGCCCGCGAGGAGCCGGGGAAGTCGGGGGAGCCGGGGGAGCCGGAGGCGGTGGACCTGCGGGTGCGGCAGAGGGCGTACGACCACATCGCCGCCTACCAGCAGGCGCTGGGCTGGCTCACCGCCGACGCGCACGTCATCGACAACGGTGTGCTGAGCGTCCGGGAGACGGCGGAGCGGATCGTGGAGGCCGTACGGACCGACACCGCGCGGGTCTGCGACATCGTGCAGACCCCGGAGCCCACGCGGGAGACCGTGGCGGCGGGGGTGCTGCTGTTCGACGAGCGGGACCGGGTGCTGCTGGTTGATCCGACGTACAAGCCGGGCTGGGAGTTCCCGGGTGGGATCGTCGAACCGGGCGAGGCGCCGGCGCGGGCGGGCATGCGGGAGGTGGAGGAGGAACTGGGCCTGACGCTGGACCGCGCGCCGGGTCTGCTGGTGGTGGACTGGGAGCCGCCGCGGCACCCCGCGTACGGCGGCCTGCGCCTGCTGTTCGACGGGGGCGCGCTCGCGGAGCCCGACATCGCGGGCCTCCGCCTTCCCGGGCCGGAGCTGCGGGAGTGGCGGTTCGTCACGGAGCCGGAGGCGGCGGAGCTGCTGCCGCCGCAGCGCTACGAACGCCTCCGCTGGGCCCTGCGCGCCCGCGAACGCGGCCGCCCCCTGTACCTGGAGGCGGGCCACCCGACCCCGTAGCGCTGCCGCGCAGGTGCCCCCGGGCTTCCCGGTCGCCGCCGTAGGCACCCGTGGTGGGGCCGGGCGCCGTCCTCCGGCCGTCCCGAGCCCGGATGCCCGCAGCGGCCACCGGCAGGCCCGGGACGGCAGCGCCGGCGCCAGTTCCGGCCCGCCCGGCCACATCCAGCCTCGCTGGCGGTTGAGACCGTAGGCCGGCGTTTGACCGGGGGTCCGCCATCTTCAGCCTCGCCGGCGGGGCTGAAGATGGTCGGCGACGCTGAAGATGGTCGGCGGGGGTGAAGGTGGCCGGCAGGGTTGAACGGGTGACGCTGCCGGGGCGCTGACGGGCCGGGGCGCCAATGGGCCCGGGCGCCGCCGGGTGTGGGAGCCTGCGGCGGCTACGGGCCGCCCGGGGTTGCGGTGGAGGCCGCCTGGAGGGTGGCAGGAGTGTTGGAGGTCAGGGGGTCGCCGTGGCCGAAGCAGGCCACCGACGGCGACAGCGCGGCCAGGCGGCGGAACGAGGCCCGCGCTTGGGCCCGGTCCACGTTGAACACGCCCAGCATCACCTGACCCACACCCGCCACACAGTCGCCCGTGAACAGCACGCCGTGCCGCGGCAGATGGACGCCGATGCTCCCCGGCGTGTGGCCCGGGGCGTGGACCACGACCGCCCCGTCGCCGAAGGGCAGTACCTCCCCGTCCTCCACCTCACGGTCCACCCGCGTCGGCGGCGCCTCGGGGACCGTCAGGCCGTGTGCGTACAGCGGTACTTCCCAGTCCAGCAGCACGGGCTCGGGCACCGCCCGCTCGCCCCGGATCACCGGGGCGTCCAGGCCGTGCGCCAGCACCTCCGCTCCCCAGCGGCCGGCGAGATCGTCCGCCGCGCCCACGTGGTCGCGGTGGCAGTGGGTCAGGACGATCCGCTCCAGCCCCTCCGGGCGCAGCCCGAGCGAGCGGATCGCACCCTCGATCGCGTCCGCCGCACCGGCATGGCCGGCGTCGATCAGGGTCAGGGCCTCGCCGTCGCGCCACAGGTACGCCTGGCCGATGGGGAAGCGGAGCATGTACAGCCGGTCGGAGACTACCTCTACAAGATCCATGGCCCGAACGTACGCGCGACGACTCCGCTCCCCGTGCTCGTTTCACGGGGAGCGGAGTTCGCTTCCAGCGCAGCCCAGCCGCAGCCCGGCCTCACGGACCGCGCCGCGATCCCCGGTGTGACGCGGCGTCAGACGCGCTTGGACTCCGCGTAGTTCAGCAGGAAGTGGGCCTCGGCGACCGACAGCCGCTCCAGTTCCTCCGGGGACACGCTCTCGTTCACCGCGTGGATCTGCGCCTCCGGCTCGCTCAGACCGATCAGCAGTATCTCCGCCCGCGGGTACAGCGACGTCAGCGTGTTGCACAGCGGGATCGATCCGCCCATGCCGGCGATCTGCATCTCCTGGCCCGGGTACGCCACCCGCATGGCCGCGGCCATCGACGCGTACGCCGGGCTGTTCGTGTCCGCCTGGAACGGCTGGCCCTGCCCCACGACCTCGACCTCAAGACGCGCCTGCCACGGCGTGTGCGCCACCAGGTGCGCCTCCAGCCGCTTGATGGCGTCCCCGGTGTCCACACCCGGCGGCACCCGCAGGCTGATCAGCGCGCCGGCGCTCGCGTGCACCGACGGGGTGGCGCCGACCACCGGCGGGCAGTCGATGCCCAGGACCGTGACGGCCGGACGCGCCCACAGCCGGTCCGCGATGGTCCCCTCGCCGATCAGTTCGACGCCGTCCAGCACCTTCGCGTCGGAGCGGAAGTCCGCCTCCGGGTACTGCAGGCCCTCCCACACCGCGTCCGAGTCCAGGCCGTCGACCGTGGTCGAGCCGTCGGCCGCGCGCAGCGAGGCCAGCAGCTGGATCAGGGCCGCCAGCGCGTCCGGGGCGACGCCGCCGAACATGCCGGAGTGCAGGTTGCCGCCCAGCGTGTCGATCTTGACCTTGACCAGCGTCATCCCGCGCAGCGTGGCCGTCACCGTCGGCAGGCCGAGCCGGAAGTTGCCCGCGTCGCCGATCAGGATCGTGTCGGCGGTCAGCAGCTCCGGGTTCGCCTCCGCGTACTGCTGGAGGCCGCCCGTGCCCTGCTCCTCCGAGCCCTCGACGATCATCTTCACGCTCACCGGCACACCGCCGTTGGCCTTCAGCGCGCGCAGCGCCAGCAGGTGCATGATGAACCCGCCCTTGCAGTCCGCGGCGCCGCGCCCGTACCAGCGGCCGTCGCGCTCGGTCAGCTCGAACGCGGGGGATATCCAGGCGGCGTCGTCGAGCGGCGGCTGCACGTCGTAGTGCGCGTACAGCAGGACGGTCGGCGCGCCCTCGGGGCCGGGCAGGAAGCCGTACACCGACTGCGTGCCGTCAGGGGTGTCGAGCAGCGCCACGTCCTGGAAACCCTCGACGCGCAGGGCGTCGGCCACCCAGTTGGCGGCGGCCTCGCTCTCGCTCTTGGGGAACTGCGCCCAGTCCGCCACCGACTGGAAGGCCACCAGCTCGGTCAGCTCCCGCTTGGCGCGGGGCATCAGTGCGGCGATGGTCTCGGCGATCGGATTCGGGCTCATGGGCACGCTCCTCTTGGGTGCGACGTTGTTCTCCGTGTACGCCGCCCGCATGCGCGGGGTGGGCGTATGCGGGCATGGCGAAAGACAGCCCCGATCCTCGCACAGCCGGGTGGGGCGGTCTCTCGCCGTAGGATTTCCACGGCATCCGAGCAACAGCGTGATCAGGAGCAGCAGCACATCGTGAGCAGCGACGACGACGTACACGGCGGGGGCGCGGGGCAGGCCGCTCAAGGGGCGGGCGGTTCGGGCGAGGAGACGGCCGGGGGGACCGGCGAGGTGTGGGACGTGGTCGTGGTCGGGGCCGGTCCGGCCGGTTCCTCGGCCGCGTACGCGGCGGCGACGGCGGGGCGGCGCGTCCTGCTGCTGGAGAAGGCGGAGCTGCCCCGGTACAAGACCTGCGGCGGCGGCATCATCGGCCCCTCGCGCGATGCCCTGCCTCCGGGTTTCGTACTGCCCTTGAAGGACCGCGTCCACGCGGTCACCTTCTCCCACAACGGCAGGCTGACGCGGACCAGGCGCTCGAAGCGCATGCTGTTCGGGCTCATCAACCGGCCGGAGTTCGATGCCGGTCTGGTCGCCGTCGCGGAGAAGGCGGGCGCGACCATCCGTACGGGCACGGCCGTGGCGCGGGTCGAGCAGCACGGCGCCGCGGTACCCGACCGGCGCACCGTCGCCGTGGTCCTCGCGGACGGGGAGACCGTACTGGCCCGCGCGGTGGTCGGGGCGGACGGCAGCGCGAGCCGGATCGGCGCGCACGTGGGCGTCGAGATGGACACGGTGGACCTCGGTCTGGAGGCGGAGATCCCGGTTCCGGAGACCGTCGCCGAGGACTGGAAGGGCCGGGTGCTCATCGACTGGGGCCCGCTGCCCGGCAGTTACGGATGGGTCTTCCCCAAGGGCGACACCCTCACCGTCGGGGTCATCTCGGCGAAGGGCGAAGGCGCCGCGACCAAGCGGTACCTGGACGACTTCATCGCCCGCCTCGGCCTTGCCGGCTTCGAGCCGGCCGTCTCCTCCGGGCACCTGACCCGCTGCCGCACGCCCGATTCGCCGCTCTCGCGCGGCCGGGTGCTGGTGGCGGGTGACGCGGCCGGGCTGCTGGAGCCGTGGACCCGGGAGGGCATCTCCTTCGCGCTGCGCTCGGGGCGGCTCGCGGGGGAGTGGGCCGTGAAGATCTCCGAGGCGCAGGACGCGGTGGACGCGCGGCGCCAGGCGCTCAACTACGCCTTCGCGGTGAAGGCCGGGCTGGGTGTGGAGATGAGCGTCGGCAAGCGCGTGCTGACCCTGTTCGAGTCCCGGCCGGGGCTGATGCACGCCGCGATCACCGGCTTCCGGCCGGCGTGGACGGCGTTCACCCGGATCGTGCGCGGCTCGACGACGCTGGCCGATCTGGTACGGACGTACCCGCTGGCCCGCAAGGCGCTGCACACCCTGGACAACCGGCAGGCGCGGAGCGGCGGGAGCTGAGGGAGCGGTCGGAGCGGCCTTAGCTGACGGAGCGGCCGTAGCTGACGGATCGGTGGGAGCTGACGGAGCCGACGGAGCGGCCGGAGCCGACGGGGCGCCGCGCCGTCGGGGCCCGGTGCGTGCCGGGCTCCGACGGGGTGCGTCAGCCGCTCACCGGCCGTCAGGGCTTGGGGCGGTGATCCTTCAGGCGGGCGAGGAGGAGGTTCGGGTCCGTCTGCGTCGTGAAGGCGGCGCTGGGGACGTAGACCTTCTCGTGGCGCACCGCGACCGACGTGGGGTTGGACAGCCCGTCGGCCGCGGTCAGCAGGACGGTGTGCGAACCGTCGTGCCGCACCAGGGCGACCTCGCTGGTGGCGTTCAGGGCGGCGAGGACCGTCTCGCCGTGCCCGGCGAAGGCGAAGTCGTCGATGCCGCCCAGCCCGGTGGCCCGGGTTTCGATCGCGCCCGCGGATCCGTCCCGCTCGACCGGGATCCGCAGCAGGGTGCCCTGGTCCAGGTTGGACACCCACACCGAGTCGTTGCGCACCTTGATGCCGTTGGCGCCGACGAACCCGGCTCGTTCGAGCGCGGCGCCGGTGGCCCACGTCGTCGCCGAGCCGTCGTCGAGCGAGACGCGCCACACCTTTCCGAGGTACGCGTCGGCGGCGTAGAGCACGCCGTGCCGCTCGTCGATCGCGAGGCCGTTGACGAAGGCGTCCGTCGGCAGGTCGCTGCCGGTGAACTGCTCGACCCGGCCGTCAGGGGTGATCCGCCAGATGCCGTTGGCCTCCGTACCGGTGGCGTAGCCGACGTACAGCGTCCCGTCGTGGGCCCGCACGATCCCGGTCGCGGCCGCCACGCCGATGACGGGCGTCCGGGGGTTCGCCACCGCGGGCAGGGTCGCGACGGGCTGGGAGTCCCCGTGCTTGTCGACCCGGACGACCTGGTGGGCGACGGCGAAGGTCAGGATGGCGGAGCCGTCGGGCTCCAGCGCGATGTTCTCCGGCGTCTGGCCCCGGGAGAAGTCGAAGTGGGCGAAGATGCGCGGGTCCGTCAGCGAGAGCGGCGGACCCGGAGACGGCGCCGGCAGTGTGGACGGTGGAGGCTCGGCGACGACCGCGGCGCCGGCGGTGGGGGCGGACGCGAGCACGCCGAGGGCGACGGCTACGGCGCCGATACCGGCGATACGCGGCAGACGGACCATTCGGGGCACGGGACTCTCTCCTTCTCGACCGGGCAGGGGAGTCAGGCGGGACGAGGGTCCAGAGAAACATGACGGAGGGTCAGGAACGGCGTTCTCGCACGGCGGGACCGCGAGGATCGCCCGCACGGTCGAAGGCCGCGCCGGCGTGTCCCCCTTCCCTCGCATGGGGCCTGCCGGTGAGCGCCGGGGTCGCGGCCGCGGCATGAGCCGGGTGCGGGCGGCGGGTGGGCGCGGCGGGTGCGCGCGCGGCGGCTCAGCGTGAATCGGCTCAGCGTGCGACGGCGAGGCGGAACACCGGGTGATCGCCGGCCGCCGCCTGGAGCTCCGCGTCGGAGGACTGGGCGGTGACGCCCTGGAAGAAACGATTGACCTCCCAGCCCCACTTCTCCAGGTACGTGCGCAGGACGGCGGCCCGCAGGACGGGGTCGGTGATCTCGACGGCCGTGAAGGTGCGCACCTTGCGGCCCACGCGCAGCTCCCCGCCGCCGGCGACCCGCATGTTGCGGACCCACTGGGAGTGGCCGCGGGCCGAAACCAGGTACTGCTCGCCCTCGTGGGTGTGCGGGTTGACCGGGATCCGCTGCATCTCGCCGGACGTGCGGCCGCGCACCGACAGCTCGGCGCTGCCAGCCAGGCTGATACCGAGGCGGGCGAGCTTCCCGAAGAGCGCGTTGAAGCGGACGGCGAACGGGCCGGCCTGGACGTAGTAGCGGCTGGACGCGTTCATGATGGCCTCCGAGGCGTGTGGGGAGAGCGGTGCTCTCGTTTCGGTGCACTGCCCAGTCTGCGTGGAGCGGTGCACTAAATCAAGAGCACTGCTCTTATTTTGGATCGCCGCTCCGGATTTTGGGCAGTGCTCCACCCGCATGGCACACTGGCCGCATGAGCACCGTGCGAGGGGCCAGGGAACGGGCCCGCATCGAGGTCACCGCCGCCATCAAGGACGAGGCGCGCCGCATGCTCGCGGCCGAAGGAGCCGCGAAGCTCTCGCTGCGCGCCGTCGCCCGCGAGCTCGGCATGGTCTCCTCGGCCCTGTACCGCTACTTCCCCAGCCGCGACGAGTTGCTCACCGCGCTCATCGTCGACGCCTACGACAGCGTCGGCGCCGCCGCCGAGGAAGCCGACGCCCGCACCCTCGCCGCGGGCGAACCGCCCCGCGCCCGCTGGGTCGCGGTCTGCGAGGCCGTCCGCGCCTGGGCGCTGGAGCACCCGCACGAGTACTCCCTCATCTACGGCTCCCCGGTCCCCGGCTACAGCGCCCCGCTCGACACCGTCGGCCCGGCCTCCCGCGTGGGCAACGCGTTCATAGGCATCCTCCGCGCCGCCTACCAGGGCCGCGGGCTCGCCCTCCCGCCGCTGCCCGCCGCCCTGCGCCCCGAAGCGGCCCGGATGACCGCGGACTTCGCCGAAGGCCTGCCCCCGGAGGTGACGGCCGCGCTGGTCGCCGCGTGGGCGCAGCTGGTCGGGCTCGTCTCCTTCGAGGTGTTCGGCCAGTTCAACCGGGTGGTCGAGGACCGCGACACCTTCTTCGCGCACGCCGCCGACCAACTGGCCCACGGGGTCGGGCTACCCGCCGTCTGACGCGGACGCCGGCGAGCGGACCCCTGTGACTTCCACCCCCGGCTAAAGGGGCCGGGGTGGTGGCCTGCGTTGTCTCCGGACACGTGTCCGCATCCCCCGGCGGAGGGCGGGCAGGTGCGGGACGTGTTGCGGGCGCTGACCGGGATCGTCAGCCGACCGGCGCTTTCAGCCTTGTGAGCGAGGATTCCCAGGAACACCCCCCAACCCGCATCGTGGATGCTGCTGTTCAGTCCGGCTTTCGCCGCCGCGCCTGCCGTCACCGGCTCTGACGGTGGTGGACGCCCTGGATCCCTGGAGGGAAGGTGGCGGTGCACATCGTGCCCTGGGTACATGTCGTTCCTGAGCAAGGCAGCCTGCCTGTCGATTTGCTGCTTCCCATGGCTGGGAGGGCGTACGTAGCGCGGCTCGACGGCCGGGAGATGCGTGACACCGACTCCGTCTTCCAGCAGTTCTACGACGGACTGAAGCTGCCGGATTACTTCGGGTGGAACTGGAATGCCCTCTTCGACTGCCTGCGTGACCTGAAGTGGCTGCCCGCGGACCACTACGTGCTGATCGTCGAGGCTGCGGATGAGGCGCTGTCGGGCGATGCCGCCGGACGGCGGCTGCTCTTCGAGACTCTGCTACGGGCAGGACAGCGATGGTCCTCCACAAAGCGGCCCGAAGGCATTGACCTCAGCAGGCTCGTGGTCGTCATGTCCTGCGACGCAGCATCCATTTCGGGCCTGCAGGCACAGCTGCGATTGTGCTGGGAAGAGATGGTCTCGTCATAGAGAGGGCTTCATCTCGCGGACCAGAGGAAGATGCCCGCGACGTGGAGTCCGGCCAGGTAGATGGTCGCGGTCTTCTCATCACGTGTGGCGATGCCGCGCCACTGCTTCAAGCGGTTGATGCACCGCTCGACCGTGTTGCGCTGCTTGTATGCCGCGCGGTCGAAGATCGGGGGCCGGCCACCGCGGCTCCCTCGACGCAGTCGGTGGCCCCGCTGGTCCGCCGGGACGGGGATCACCACTCGGATGCCGCGCTTGCTCAGGTGATCGCGAATGGCACGTGAGGAGTACGCCTTGTCGGCTAGGACTTGTCCGGTGTTGCGCTTCTTATACCGCTCTTCGTTGAAGCCCGGTGGCCGTCCGCCGCGTGACCCTTTGCGCTGGCGGGCGACCTGAACCCGCCGCGCGAGCGGCCCAGGCCCTCACCTCCCGCACTACCTCCACCAGGCGGGCGTGCAGGCTCTGCCACGGGGTTTCGCCCTGGTGTTCTGGGACTTCGGCCCCCTTTGAGGCGGGGGCCGGTGCGGGCGCCGGCCGCGTGCTGATGAGCCCGCAGGATGGTGGAGTCGACCGAGATGTCCCAGTCGATCTCACCCGCCGCATCGGCGGCGGCCTGGACCTGCTGGAGTAGTCGCTCCCAGGTTCCGTCTGCCGACCACAGTCGGTGGCGTTCATAGACCGTCTTCCATGGGTCGAACCGCTCGGGCAGGTCACGCCACTGCACGCCGGTTCGTACCCGGTGCAGAATCCCGTCGATCACCTGCCGGTGGTCCCGCCACCTGCCACAACGCCTGTTGCTGACCGGCAAGAACGGCCGCAGCCGTTCCCACTGGGCATCGCTCAGATCCGGACGCGGGTGGTCGGCCGAGAGCTGAGCGGGGCCGGCCGCGCCCGATACGGCAGCAGGGCCCGGACCGCGCGTCGCGGTCCGGGCCCTGCCCCGTGCGGTGCCGCCCTGCGGCGGCGGTGCGTCAGCTCTGTGCGGTGTCGTCGCCCGCCTGCCCGGCGCCCTCAGCCGCGCCGGCCTTCTCGCGCATCTTGCGCACCAGCTCCGCCTTCTGGTCGGCTGCACCCTGGCGGTCGAGGTTGCGGTGCGGACCGTTGTTCTGCCGTTCGGCGCGGGACAGCTTCTTGCGCTGGCCGCCGCCCATGCCCACGGGGTTGTTGATGTTCTTGCTCACGGTCACGGGTTCTCCCGGTAATGATGTGAAGTGATCTACGGATTCATCGGTGGGGGACGGGCGGCGACGTCGAAGGACGTCAGCAGGGGCCCGTCACGCTCTCACTCGTAAATCGGCCTCTGGAAGAACATGACAAAGACGTTACCCGGTTCCGTCGGCCCCGCACACCAACCTTTTCGCCGCCCCGGCGTCGGCCGGGCCTTCGGCGAGCGTCCGGGGTCAGCCGTTTCCTTCCGGGAATCTCGGCACCGCCAGCGTTGTCAGTGGTCGTGAGCACACTGACGGCATGAGAGATCATCTCACTTGCGCCCCGCCGTTTACGGGACAACCGTCAGAGATAGCAGCGCAACGAACTCCGGCGCTCCGCGCCTACGATCCAAGGACGAAACTCCCCCACCGGCTAAAGCCGGTGGTCCCCTTTCGAGAAGGCCTGATGGAAGATCTCGTCACCCAACGGCTCGTGCTGCACCCCCTCAGCGTCCAGGAAGCGGCATCCCTGGCGCGGGGCGAGCCGGAGGGGCACGGGCGATGGGCCCGCGGCTATCCCACCGCGGCCGACATCGCCGGCGCCCGGCGCCACCTCGACACCTGCGCGCTGCAAGGCGATCCGCAGCCGTTCGGCCCCTACGAGATCCGCCGCCGGGAGGACGGCGAGGCCATCGGCGGCCTCGGCTTCCACGGACCGCCGGACGAGGACGGCACGGTCACCATCGGATACGGACTCGCCCCCTCCGCCCAGGGCCGGGGATACGCGGCGGAGGCCCTGCGCGCCCTGCTCGGCTTCGCCCGCGCCCACGGTGTCAGACAGGTGCTCGGAGACACGGACCGCGGCAACATCGCCTCGCAACGGGTGATGGCGGCAGCCGGGATGGAGCCGGTGGGGGAGGACGACCGGCTGAAGTACTACGCCGTACGGTGGCCGGTCCCGGCGGACGGCCCGGGCTCGCCCGCCTGACAGGCGACGACGGCCACCCGGGGGCGGCGACCGGCGTGCGGCGTGCGGCCGAGGTTTCCGGGCCCCCAGCGCGCGGGAGCCGGGCGCGCCCGACGGAGGCCGCCGACGGCGCGCCCGGCTCCAGCGCGCCCGTACGGTCCGGCGGGGTCCGGCGGGGTCCGCGGGTCGTCAGAGGGACGCGTGGTCCACGAGAGCGGCCAGCGCGGCCGCCAGCGCGTCGAGACCGGGTCCCGCGGGCCCTCCCGGCTCCCGCATGTAGAGGTCGCGCCGGATCTCCACCATCAGCGCGCCGACCCGCTGATCCTTCCCGTAGTACCGCAGCGGCACGTACGTGCCCGCGAACGGGCTGTCCAGCCCCGTGCCCCCGAAGTCCGCGAACGTCCGGCGCGCCGCGTCGAGCAGCGGGCCCGGCGTATGGAAGGAGTCCGTGCCGAGGCAGATCGGGGGCCGCGGCCCGTCGCCGTGGAGCTCGTACGGCAACGCCTTCGCCGGGTACGAGTGGACGTCGATGATCACGGCGCGTCCGACCGCCCGGAGCCGCTCCGCGACCGCGTCGGTCATGGCGCGCGCGTACGGGTGGAAGTAGCGCTCGATCAGCGGCTGTCCGTCGAAACCGGCCGGGCGGAGCTCCTCGCGGTGCGTGGTCCGCGCGTAGACCGCGCCCATGCCCCGCGCCAGCATCTCCTCGCGGTCGTCGGGGAAGCGCTCGGGGTCGACGACCAGTCGGGAGAGCCGGTTCACGAACCGCCAGGGAGCGGTGCGCGCGGCCTCGGCCGCCCCGGCGGCGATCTCCGCCGTGTGCGAGTCGGTGATGTGGTCCAGCTCCGACGCGAGCGCGTGCTCGTCCAGCAGGATCCCGGCGCGGACGTCCGCGGGTACGGCGCGGGAGGAGTGTGGGACGTGGAGGATCACGGGAGAGTCGGGAGAGCCCGGATGGAGCCGGAAGGAGGCGGAGGCATCGGTCATCTGGTTCCTCGCTGCGCGTCTCGTGGCGGTGACGTGTCCCGGACATCATGTCCGTCCGTTCGTCCGTTCGTCCGTCCGTCCGCTTCGCCCGGGCCCGGCCTACGGCCGTCGTTCTCCGGGCGAGGGCGAACCGCCAGAGGACGTGCGTGGCGCGGAGCAGGAAGACAAGGAAGACCACTGCGGCCAGGACCCCGCCCGGCACGGCCAGGGCGTGCCGTGCCGTGCCGTGCCGGGCCGGGCGAGGGAGCGAGGGAGGGAGAAGGCCGGCGCCGGGCCGAAGACCGCCCCGAAGACCAGCGCGGCCGCGAAGCACCCGCTGAGGAAGGCGTAGCCGATCTCGACGGTGATCGCGTCCCCATCCGCCTGCGTACGTCGCCCCACGCGGGCAGTGTCACGGCGGGCACGCGCCCCTCACAAGGGCGCCCCGCCGGCTCTGCCCGCTCCGGCCGCCCCCGCCCGGGCCCTCGGTCAGTCGGTCAGATGCCGGCCGTCTCCCGCCACAGCCGGGCCGGCTCCGGATCACCCGTCACGCCCGGTCCGGCCAGCGGGGTCCGGTTCCACAGGGCCGTGTACAGCCAGGCCGCCGTGCCGGTCAGCTCGCAGTCCACCGGGCCCCCCAGATCGCCCGTCACCGTACGCGGCGGCTCCGCGGACAGGTGTACGGTCCACACCGCGCCCGTGTCCACCGCCCGGACCCGGATCACCCGGGGCTCCGGGCTGCGCACCCGGCTGCGCGGCCGGGCGTGGAAGCCGGTCAGCAGCTCGTCCACCCCGTCCTCCGCGAACTCCGGCTCGAACGCCGAGAACTCGACGCCGAGCGCCGCCTCGGCGTCCAGCCGGTGGACGGCCGTCTCATGTGCCTGCCGCCGCGCCCAGAACGCCAGCGGCGAGGGCGGGGCCGTCGGCAGGAAGGTCCAGCACTGCACCTCGGCCGGGGCCTCGGCCAGCGTACGGACCAGCTCCGCGTGACCCTCGCGGAACCAGGCCAGCAGCTCCGCACCGGCCAGTTCGGGGGCGTCCGGGAACGGCACCGGCTCCACGATCGCGTCCCCGACGAACGCGGCCGCCCAGCGGTGCACCGACCCCGTGTGCCGCAGCAGATCCGCGACCCGCCACTGCGGACAGGTGGGCACCAGCGCCTCCGTGCCCGCCCGTTCGGCCACGTCGGCGAGCAGCTCGCCCTCCCGACCAAGGGTCTTCAGGTACTCATCGATATCCATGCCGCGAGTCTCGCAGCAGACCCCGACAATGGAGGCATGGACGGGGAACTCTTCCCGCGCGAGCGGACCGAGATCGCCCCCGGCGCCGTGCACGTGCCCGACTGGCTCGGGCCGGAGCGGCAGCGGGAGCTGCTGGCCGCCTGCCGGGAGTGGGCGCGGCCGCCCGCCGGGCTGCGCACCGTCAGCACCCCCGGGGGCGGGACGATGACCGCCCGCCAGGTGTGCCTCGGGCTCCACTGGTATCCGTACGCGTACGCCCGCACCGCCGTGGACGGCGACGGGGCGCCGGTGAAGCCGATGCCGGGGTGGCTCGCGGAGCTGGGGCGGGACGCCGTGGCCGCCGCGTACGGCACGGCCGCCGGCACCGCCGCCACGGCCGCCACGGCCGCTCGTACGCCGGCCCACACGCCCGCCGGCCGTGACGCCGCCGCCTACGACATCGCGCTGATCAACTTCTATGACGGCGACGCCCGGATGGGCATGCACCGCGACGCCGAGGAGAAGTCCCCCGCCCCGGTGGTCTCCCTGAGCCTCGGCGACACCTGCGTCTTCCGGTTCGGCAACACCGCCTCGCGCGGCCGCCCGTACCAGGACGTCGAGCTGCGCAGCGGGGACCTGTTCGTCTTCGGCGGTCCCAGCCGGGCGGCCTACCACGGGGTGCCGAAGGTCCTGTCCGGAACGGCCCCGCCCGGGCTGGGCCTGACCGGGCGGCTGAACATCACGCTCCGGGTCGGCGGGTTCGGAGACCAACTCGGCTGAGGGGCGGGCGCCGGCGCGACCACACCGCCGATCATGCGAGGATCGCTTCCATGAACGGCAACGGGGCCCCGCCGCGGGCGGGGGATGCGAGCACCGTGTCCACGCGGAGCAAACTGGAGCGGGGCCGCGGCGCGCTCGGCCCGGCGCTGGAGCTCGTCCATACCGGCCGGGCCCCGACCCGGGCGGTCCTGACGGCCGAGCTCGGCGTCACCCGCGCCACGGCCGGAGCCGTCGCCGCCGAGCTGGAGGCGCTCGGCCTGATCCGCGTCGACTCCCGCCCCGGTGGCGCGGGCGGCACCCAGGGCCGCCCCTCGCACCGGCTGTCCGTGGACGAGAACGGCCCCGTCGCGCTGGCCGCGCAGGTGCACTCGGACGGGTTCCGGGCCGCCCTCGTCGGCCTCGGCGGCCGGATCGTGGCCACCGCCCCCGGCAAGGTCACCGTCTCCGCCGACCCGGCGCAGGTGCTCGGCGCGGTGGTCGAGGCGGGCGCCGCGCTGCTCGCGGAGAGCGGGCGCCGCTGCGTCGGCGCGGGCCTCGCGGTGCCCTCGGCCGTCGCCGAGCCGGACGGTACGGCGCTGAACCCGCTGCACCTGGCCTGGCCTGCCGGTTCCCCCGTACGGGCCATCTTCGCGGAATGCGTGAAGGCCGCCGGGATCGACGGCCCCGCCCTGACGGGGAACGACGTCAACCTCGCCGCGCTCGCCGAACACCGGCACGGCGCGGGGCGCAGCGCTCAGCACCTGCTGTGCGTGGCCACCGGCCACCGCGGGGTCGGCGGGGCGCTGGTGCTCGACGGGCGCCTGCACAGCGGGAGTTCGGGCCTGGCGCTGGAGGTCGGCCACCTCACCGTGAACCCGGAGGGGCGGCCCTGCCACTGCGGCAGCCGGGGCTGCCTCGACGTGGAGGCCGATCCGCTGGCCTTCCTCACCGCGGCGGGGCGGACCCCGGGCCCCGAGGTGTCGCTGCTCCAGCAGGCCCGTGACCTGCTGCGCGAGGAGTACGCACAACCCGCCGTCCGGGCGGCCGCGGCGGAGCTCATCGACCGGCTCGGGCTCGGCCTCGCGGGCCTGGTGAACATCCTGAACCCGGACCGGATCATCCTGGGCGGCCTGCACCGGGAGCTGCTGTACGCGGACCCGGAGCGGCTGCGCGCGGTGGTCGCGGACCGGAGCCTGTGGGGGCGCAGCGGGGGTGTGCCGATCCTGCCGTGCACCCTGGACCACAACAGCCTGGTCGGCGCGGCGGAGCTGGCGTGGCAGCCGGTGCTGGACGACCCGCTGGGGACGCTGGGGGCGACGGCGGCCTGAGCCGCTGCCACCGGCCCGGAGCTACCACCCGGCCCGGAGCTACCCGGGCCGGGTGCCGACCGACAACGCCACCGGCACGCCGACGGTGACGGCTCCCGGATCGACGGCGACGAACGCCGCCGGCGCGGGCTCTCGTACAGGTGTGCTGGTATCGATCCGGACCGTACGGGTCGGCGTGGCGGGGGTGGGCGTCGCCCGCAGGGAGAACCACACGACCTTGCCCGGGCTGTCGTCCTGGGGCCGCGCGCCCCAGGCCTCGCTGACCGCCTCGACGAGCGCGAGGCCGCGCCCGCAGGTCTCCAGGGCGTCCGCCTGCGTCGCGCGCAGGACGGGGAGCCGCGGATCGCTGTCGTACACGGAGACGGTGAGGCGGCCGAGACGGAACTCGATCTCGACGGTGCAGGTCTTGTGCGGCTGCGCGTGGCGGTGGACGTTGCTGAGCAGCTCCGTCACGCCGAGCGCAGCCCGGTCTATGAGCGGATCGAGCTGCCAGTGGCGCAATTGCGCGGAAACGATGCGGCGGACCTGACCGATCCGCGACGGCATGGCCTGCAGTTCGACTACGCAGTGCCTGCGGGAATGACTGATCACGGCTGCGACTCCCCGACATGAGTGTTACGGGTGCTGCACCCTCGGTAATGCTCCACCAGGGTCACCCACGGTGCCGGACTGTGCAACCGAACGCGCGTGACAACACCCGACGCGACGTGTTCGAGCCCGCGTGATCCCGTGCGGCCTCGTGCGATCCCCTTCGACCCCGTTCGGCCCCGTGCGATACGGCGGCCCAAAGCGATTCGCATGGACCCCCAAAGTGACTGTTTGCGCAGGTGAGGGGGGTACATTGCGAAAGCAGGGGGCGAACGCACGCACGAAGGAGCACGGCGCATGAGCACCACCGGTAGCACCCGCAGCACCGCCGGCACCGGCGGCGCGACGGTCACGACCGTCGACGTCGACCGCACTGACGCGGACTACCGCGCCTGGCTGAAGGAGGCCGTGCGCAAGGTCCAGGCGGACGCCAACCGCTCCGCCGACACCCACCTCCTCCGCTTCCCGCTCCCCGAGGAGTGGGGCATCGACCTCTACCTCAAGGACGAGTCCACGCACCCCACGGGCTCCCTCAAGCACCGGCTCGCCCGCTCCCTGTTCCTGTACGCCCTCTGCAACGGCTGGATCCGCCCCGGCCGCCCCGTCATCGAGGCGTCCAGCGGCTCGACCGCCGTCTCCGAGGCGTACTTCGCCAAGCTGATCGGCGTGCCGTTCATCGCGGTGATGCCGAGGACGACCAGCCCGGAGAAGTGCCGCCTCATCGAATTCCACGGCGGGGCATGCCACTTCGTCGACGACTCGATGAAGATGTACGAGGAGTCGGCGGAGCTCGCGGCCCGGACCGGCGGGCACTACATGGACCAGTTCACGTACGCGGAGCGCGCGACGGACTGGCGTGGCAACAACAACATCGCCGAATCGATGTACCAGCAGCTGCGCCTGGAGCGGTACCCCGAGCCCACGTGGATCGTGGCGACCGCGGGCACCGGCGGCACCTCCGCGACCATCGCGCGGTACGTGCACTACATGCAGCACGACACGCGCGTTTGCGTCCCGGACCCGGAGAACTCCTGTTTCTTCGACGGCTGGACCAACAACGACCCGCACGCGAGCAGCGATTGCGGCTCGCGCATCGAGGGCATCGGCCGGCCGAGGATGGAGCCGAGCTTCGTGCCGGGCGCCATCGACCGGATGATGAAGGTGCCGGACGCGGCGAGCGTGGCCGCGTGCCGGGCGCTGGAACAGGCCATCGGCCGCAAGGCGGGCGGCTCGACCGGCACCGGACTGTGGAGCGCCCTGAAGATCGTCTCGGAGATGGTGGCGCAGGGCCGTACGGGCAGTGTGGTCACCCTGCTGTGCGACCCGGGCGACCGGTACCTCGACAAGTACTACTCGGACGAATGGCTGGCGGCGCAGCGGCTCGACATCGCCCCGTACGCGAAGACGCTCGACACGCTGCTGACCACGGGGGTCTGGCGCGAGCCGGTGGCCTGAAGCGGGGCCGGGGGCGCGGGGCGGGGCACGGCCCAGGGGCGGGGGCCCGGCGGCACGGTCCGCCGTCACGCCCCGGGGCTGAGCCGGGGGTTACCGGCCGGCCGCGTCGCGCCGGGCGACGAGGCGGCCGTCGAGCGTGCGGACCGCCGCGCGGAAAGACCGGCCGAGGCCCGGGCGGGAGGTGGTGAGGGCCAGCCGGAACGGGGCCGAGCCGTCCGCCGCGAAGGTCCAGCGGACCAGGGTTCCCGTGCCCGAGGGAGTGAGCCGCCACTCCTCCAACAGGGCCCGCACGCCGGGGACGTTGGTCTCGTCGACCCGGTACGCGTAGCGTCGCTCCGGGTCTCTGGCCATGATCGTCTCGCGGAATCGGACCCCGCCCAGCAGCTTGATCTCGCGGCCCGCACCACCGTCTGTGGGCCGGGCCAGGGTCACGGCCTTGAACCAGTCCGGCCAGCCCTCGACATCCTCCGCGAGGGCGCGGTACACCGCGTCCGGCGCCGCCGCGGCCTCGGCCGCGAAGCCGAGCCGGATCGGGGCGTCCTCGGCGAAGCGGAGCCCCACGGGGCGGAGTCGGCGGGCCATGGCGGTACCCCCTGGGGTGCGTGCGGTGCGGAATCGTGCGGGCACGATAGCCGAGCTGCCGTCAGAAGTCCGCACCGGACGGGAATTCACCCGGAGGGGCGGCCCCGGGCCCTGGGCAGGCGGCCCGCCGCGCGGGATGCTGGAGCCCGGAGCGAGCCGCGCGCCCCGCCGCGGCCCCCGCGAGCGGAGGCACCGTGCCGGACACCCCGACGTCGGACGCCCCGCCCCCGGACGCCTCCACCCGGGACGCCCCGCCCCCGGACGCCCCGACCCCGGACGCCCCGCCCCCGGACGTCTACACCCGGGACGCCCCGCCCCCGGACGTCTACACCCCGGACGCCCGCACACCAGACGCCTCCACCCGGGACGTTTCCACGCAGGAGGCCCGAACACCGGACGCCCCGGCTTCGGACGCCTCCACTCGAAACGCCCCGACGCCGGACGTCTCCACGCCGGACGCCCCGACCCCGGACGCCCGCACACCAGACGCCTCCACCCGGGATGCCTCCACGCCGGACGCCCGGACACCAGACGCCTCCACCCGGGACGTCTCCATTCGGGACGCCTCTACGCCGGAGGCCCGCATGCTGGACGTCTCCAATCCGGAGGCCCGCATGCCGGGCGTCTCCAGGCCGGAGGCCCGCACGCCGGAGGCCGGCGCCCCGGAGGCCGGTGCCCCGGGAGGCCCCGGGGTGCCGCTCGCGCTGGAGCTTCTGGTGCATGGTGTCGCCGGAGCCGGACCTGACGAGTTGCTCGGCGATCCCCGCACCGTCCGCGTCAGCGGTGATTCCACCGCCGCCGTCTTCCGCCGCGCCGAGGATGCCGACGCCGAGGCCCACCCCGAGCGCCATGCCGGCCGGCCCGTGCCCGAGGCCTACTGCTGGTCCCGGCTCACCTCAGGCAACGGCACCCGCGCGCTGTGGCTGCTCCTCCTGCCGTTCATGGTGGCCAACCTCGCCCACTGGGCCCGCCCGGCCCCGCCCGCCGCCGCCCCGGGATCGCCGCGCGCGGTGCGCGCGTACGGGCTGCTCGTGCGCGTCCTCGCGCTCAGCCTCACCGTCCTGTTGACCGCGGCCGCCTGCGAGGTCGCGCTCGACCTCGTCGCCTGGCAGTGCGCGGGCTCCGGAACCTGCACCGGGTCCCGCTCCCGGCTCGGGTTCCTCTCCGCCGACGGCGGCGGCTGGTGGGGCCGGCCCGGACGCCGCCTCGCGCTGGGCGCGTTGGTCCCGGCCGCGCTGACCGGCCTGCTCTGGTTCCTGTCGAACCGCACGTGGAGCGCCTACGAATCGCAGCCCCCGCCCGCCGGCACGGGCGACCCGGACGCCCTGGACGACACCGCGCCCGCGCTCGGCCGGCCCGGATTCTGGTACGGACGCCGTCTCGTGGCCCGGCTGCGCGCGGCGCACACCGCCGCCGGCCTGCTCACCGTCGCGGCGGCCGTCGCCGCGCCCGTCGCCCGCCACGACCGCCGGGCCGGCGGCGCCCCGGCCCTCGCGGCCGTCGGCTGGACGGTCGAAGCACTGCTCATCGGCGGGGCCGTCGCGGTGGCCTGGGTCGTCTGCCGACGGGGCCGCACCGAAGCGCGGCCCGACCACCGCCTCGACCGGGCCGCCGTCACGGTACTGCCCGGCTGCGCCCTCGGCCTGCTCGCCGCCGTCCTCGTCTACGCCTGCTGGTCGCGCCCCGGCTGGAGCTCGGCCGGACGCCTCCCGGGGGACTTCGCCTTCGGGGTGATCATGCTGGGACAGGGCTGCGCGGTGCTCGCCCTCGCCCTCGTCGCCCGCCACCTGTACCGCGGGGCACCCGATCCGGCCGCCGCCCTGCGCGGCCTCGGCGGGCCCGCCGTCGCCATGCTCGGCTGCGCACTCGGCGGGGTGATGTCCGGCGGCGTGGCCCAGCGCGTCGCCGACTGGCTCGACGGCGGAGCCACCCCCGGCATGGCGGGCGCCCCGCTGCCCGGACCCCCGGTGCTGCTGTCCTGGCAGGCCGCCGTACTGCCCCCGCTGCTGCTCGTACTGGTCGGGCTCGCCCTCTGGTTCGGCGTCCGCGGGGCCCGCGCGCGCCGCCGGCTCGCCGCGACCGTCGCCGCCGAGTACCCGGGGGAGGCGCCGGACGCGGCCCGCAGCCGCCGGATCGCCGGGGCCCGGGCCGCCGCCGCGCTCACCGACTCCGCGCCGTGGTTCGTGGCCGCCGTCTCCGGGGTCACCCTGCTGCTCGGCGCGGGCGCCCTCGCCGGAGCCTGGCTCAGCGGGCAGGTCCCGGGCGAGGCGGCCCGGGGCGCCCACCCGCTGCTGGAGACCGCCGCCCGCGCCGCGCAGGAAACCGGGTCCTGGCTCGTCGGCCTCGGTATCGCCGCCTTCGTCACCTGGGGCCGCCGCGCCTACCGGGATCCCGCAGCCCGCCGCACCATCGGCATCCTGTGGGACGTCGGAACCTTCTGGCCGCGCGCCGCCCACCCCTTCGCCCCGCCCTGCTACGCCGAGCGGGCCGTCCCCGACCTGACCTGGCGGATGACCGGCTGGATCGGGAGCACCGGCGGCCGTCTGGTGATCTCCGGCCACTCGCAGGGCAGCGTGCTCGCGGCCGCCGCCGTCTGGCAGCTGCCGCCGCGGGTCCGCCGCCGGGTCGCGCTGCTGACGTACGGCTCCCCGCTCGGCCGGCTCTACGGGCGCTGGTTCCCGGCCTACTTCGGCCCCGGTCCGCTCACCGCGCTGCACCGCGAGGTCGACTGCTGGCGCAATCTGTGGCGCTCCACCGACCCGATCGGCGGCCCGGTCCTGGTCGGTGGCCCGGAGGTGGACCGGGGGCCGCTCGCCGACCCGATCGCCTACGGGCGCAGCGCACGGCACCCGTTGCCCGCCCCCATCCTCGGGCACTCCGCCTACCAGGCCGACCCGGCCTTCGCCGCCGAACGCGATGCGTTGCTCGCGCGCCTGGGCGCGCCCGCGCGGGCCGACGTACCGGCTCAGCGGTTCAGCGAGGCCCCGACAGCTCCGACACGTCCGACGGCACCGGCAGACGAGGCGGACCAGGCAGACCCGGCAGCACCGGAAGGTCGCGCAGCACCGGCAGGCCCGGCAGGTCCGCCGGGTACAGCAAGGTGAGTTCGTCCGTGGTCGGCTCCGACAACTGCGCCACCCGCCCCGCGTGCCGCTCGACCATCGACTCGAACGTCTGGCGCGCCGTGCGGCCGTTGCCGAAGGCCGGGCCCTTGGGCAGCTCGGTGAAATAAGCCAGCAGCGCCTCGGACGTGCCCTCGCCCAGCCGGTACTCGTGCTCCTCCGCCTGCTGCTCCACGATCCGCAGCAACTCCTCGGGCCCGTAGTCGCCGAAGGTGATGGTCCGGGAGAACCGGGAGGCCACACCCGGGTTGACGGTCAGGAACCGGTCCATCTCCGCCGTGTACCCGGCGACGATCACCACCACCGCGTCCCGGTGGTCCTCCATCAGCTTCACCAGGGTGTCGATCGCCTCGCGCCCGAAGTCCCGGCCCGAGTCCTCGGGGGCCAGCGCGTACGCCTCGTCGATGAACAGCACCCCGCCGCGCGCCCGGTCGAAGGCCTCCTGGGTGCGGATCGCCGTGGAGCCGATGTGCTCGCCGACCAGGTCCACCCGCGATACCTCGACCAGGTGGCCGTGCTCCAGGACGCCGAGGGAGGCGAGGATCTCCCCGTACAGCCGGGCCACCGTGGTCTTCCCGGTGCCGGGGGAGCCGGTGAAGACCAGATGCCGGCGCACCGAGGCCGCCTTGAGCCCGGCCCGCTGCCGCCTGCGGCCCACCTCGATCATGTCGGTCAGGGCGCGGACCTCGCGTTTGACGCTGTCCAGCCCGACCAGCGCGTCGAGCTGCCCCAGTACCGCGCCGGAGCCCCCGGCCGCCGTCCCGGTCCCGGTCCCGGTCGCCTTCGACGCGGCCGCCCCGGCCGCCCGGTCCGGCCGGTCGGCGGACCGCTGCGCGGGCACGTCCGCCGCCGCGGGCCCGGCGGAGCTCCGCGCCGCGGTGACCGTACGGATGCCCGGGCGCTCCCCGGCGAGCCCGCCGCCCGGGGCCGACTGGGCGGCGAGGCGCGGCCCGGACTCGTCACTGGTGCACTCCTCGGCGACCGGCCCGTCCTCGGCGAACTCGTAACCCCCGCGCGCGCAGCGCTCGGTATGGCAGCGGCTCAGTGTGGTGCGGCAGCCGTCGATGACGTGGAAGCCGAAGCCGGAGCTGCCGGTGACCCGGCAGGCGGTGAAGGTACCCCGGCCCCCCGCCGACACGTAGAAACCGGCCTCGGTGGGGGAACTGACCGTGCACCGTTCCAGGGCGGGATCGGCGCCCTTGGTGACGATCACGCCCGTCTGCACGGAGTCGATGGTGCAGTTGGCAAGGGTGCCGCCGCTGCCGTGGTCGCGGAACCAGGCGCCGGTGGCCGCCTCCCGGATCCGGCAGTCGTCCAGCCGGGCGGTGGCCCCGTCGCTCACGGAGACGGCGGTGTTCCGCACCTGGGACAGATCGCTGTCGACCACATCGACGCGCGAGCCCCGGTCCAGGACGAACACCGCGTCCGGCACGTCACGCACGCGGCAGGAGTCCAGCGAGGCGGTGGCCCCGTCGCTGATCCACACCGCCGGATAGTCGCCCGTACTGTCGTGGATCTCGCAGGACTCGGCATCGACCCGGGTGCCCGGGTCCCACACCGACAGGCCGTTGCGGCCGAACCGGCGGACGCTGGTGCGGCTGAGGGTGAGCACCGAACGGGAACGCAGATCCACCGCGTTCTCGGGAATGTCGTGGATGTCGCAGCCGGCGAGCGCGAGCACGGCGTCCGTGTCGAGGGTGACCCCGTCGGAGGAGGTGCGGTGCACCGCGCAGTCCGTGAGGCGGGCGGCGGCGCGCGCGGCGATCTGCACCCCCGTGCCCCTGATCTCGTACACCTCGCAGCCCAGCGCCTCCAGGCCGGAGCCCTCGCCGGTCACGCTGATGCCGGCCCCGGTCGCGTGGTGGATGCGGCAGCGCTCCAGGCGCGGGTGGCCGCCGCCGCGCACCGAGATCCCGGCCTGCCCGGCGGCCACGACCTCGCACTCCTCGAACACCCCGCCGCCGCCGTCCAGTACGGCGATCCCGACGCCCGTCGGGTTCTCCACCGTGCACCGCCGCACCAGGGGCCGGGCCCCGCCCCGGACCTCGATACCGGCCGCCGACCGGGTGCTCACGCGGAGGTCGCTGAGCTCCGGGGCGCCCTCTTCGACGAGCACGGCGGGCGCCGCCCGGTCCTGGCCCTCCAGATGCAGGTCCTGGACCACGGCCGAGGCGCGCAGGGTCAGCGCGACGCCGTCGAGCGGGGCGATCCGCACCGATCCCACGGCGCCCTCGGGCCCGCGCAGGGTGACGGCGTGGTGCAGCACCAGGTTCTCCCGGTAGGTGCCGGGGGCGATCGACAGCACGTCCCCGTCGACCGCGACGGCGAGCGCGGAGGCCAGCGTCGGATACTCACCGGAGCGGCGCCGCCACCGAGAAGCCCCGCCGTGCGTCACCTGGACCGTGCCCTGAGCCATGGTGCTGTCGTGCCCCCACCCTCGTACTCGCGCTGCCGAAGCGACGGAAGCCGCTCAAGGAATCCGCCGAAGCGGCTCAAGCGACTCAAGCGACTGATCTGGCTCACCACCGTAGCGCGCGCGGGGCCGAGGAGTTGCCAGGTCAACTGCCCGCGCCCGCCCGGCCCCAGTCCGGCCCGGCCGCCGCCCAGGCGCGGTCCAGCCGTATGTACCGCCGATGCACCAGCCTTCGTACGACCATCCGCCGGACCGTCTCGACCAGCACGGCCACGGTGAGGGCGGCGGCCAGGCCCGCCAGGGCCGCGTGGAAGGAGGCGGACGACGGGTCGAGCGGCTGCCCCACCACCCGGCCCCGGGTGTCGGTCCATATCCGGAACCGGTCGCCGGTGCGCGGCGGTTCCTCGGCGGCCGGCACCGTCCCCTGGTGGCTGCTGCCGTCGGGCGCTGTCCACGCGGCCACGATCCGCGTCCGCTGCGGGGTCTGCCGCTGCGCCGACGGGTCGGCGGATGCCCCGCCGGGCGGTTCCGGACCCGGCCGGACCACCACCGCGGGGACGAGGTACCGCTCGTGCCGCTGTTCGCGCGCGGCCCGCTGAAGGGTGCCGTCCACCCGCATGCCCGCGACCCAGCCGATGGCCGGAGCCACCACCAGGACGCACACCAGCGCGGCGAAGGCCACCCACGCCTCGAAGAGATCGGTCGGCCGGCGCAGCGGATTGCGCCGCCAGCGCCACACACCCATCGCCGTCCACACGGTCCGGCTCCCCCTGCCCATGCCCGCTCCGCCCGCCTGCGCGTCCCAGCCTCCCGCATGCCCGGAGCACGCGCATTCCGGGACGCGCGAGACGCGGGTCACCCGATCCGGTGCACGTTCCCCCGCACCGGCTCCTCGTGAGATTCCACGGGAGTGCCCACACGTCCTGTCAGCTCCAACGGCGTGGTCGGGCACGTTGGTTCCAGTCGACGGGCGGAGCCCCCCGAAGGTGTCATTCCAGGACGCGGACCTCGTCGCCCACGCGTACCGTGCCCAGTCGCACCGGCACCAGCTGACGCCCGAAGGCCAGCGACTTCCCGATCCGCCGGTGCCGCGCCAGCGTCTTCAGCGGCTCCTTGCCGCGCTCCGCCGTCGTCTGGTCGGTGGTGGTGATGATGCACCGCCCGCACTCGCGCACCCCGCGGAACTCGGCGTCGCCGATCGCGATGCGCCGCCAGTCGTCCTCGGCCCACGCCTCGGCACCCGAGACCACCACGTTCGGGCGGAAACGGTTCATCGGCAGCGGGCCCTCCTCGGGATGCTCCCCCTGCCGGATCAGGCCATTGAGGGCGTCCAGCGAGGCGAGTGTGGTGAGCAACAGGGGATAGGCGTCGGCCAGGCTCACCGTCTCGCCCGGCAGGGCGTAGTCCGGGTCCACGGGCCGCCGGACCGCGGGGTCGTCCATGTGCACCAGCCGGGCCGGGAGCCCGAGGTACGCGGAGAACCAGTCGGCGGCGGCGCTCGCCGCGACCACGGTCTCGACCTTCTTGCCGAACAGCGCGACGGGCTCCAGCGGCCCGGGCTCCGGCACCTCCACGACCAGCTCCGCCATGCCCGGTCCCGACAGCGCGACCCGGCCGTCCGCCAGGGGACTGGCCGACGCCAGGGCGAGCCGCGCCTCCTGGCGTTGGGTGATCACCGCGCCCTCGCTGTCGATCACCGCCCATCGCCGGTCCCCGGACAGCCCCCAGGGCTCCACGGCCACCTCGTCGGGAGTGGTCCCCGCTACCGACTTGACGGGATGGACGTGGAGGGCCTGAACATACAAATTCGCCATGAGGGCATCTTGCCAGGCGACCCCGGCGCGGACCGAGGGAGTATCGGGCCCGCTGTCGGGCCGGCCGTCGGGCCCGCCGTCAGTAGCCGCGCCCGGGGTAGGGGCGGCCGTACGGGTCCTCGTACGAGCCCGGACCCTGCGCCGGAGTCGGCATCGGGCGCGGAGCGGCCGGGCGCATGGCTTCGTATCCGGGGGCTCCGGCGGCGACCGGACGGGGCTGCTGCGGCTGCGGCGCGTATCCCGTTCGGGCCGCGACCGGCTGCTGCTGCGGGATGTACGGGGCCGGGGCGTTCTGCAGCGGCATCGGCTGCTGCGCCGCCTGCTGCTGGTACGGGTACCCGTACCCATACCCGTGGCTCTGCTGCTGCGGCATCGCCGGGGGCAGCGCGGCCGGCAGGGCGGGCAGCGCGGAGGCGAGAGCCGGCAGGTAACCACCGCTCGAATAACCGGCGCTCGGGGAGTCGTAGGCGGCAGGAACGCGGATCGGGGCGATCTGCGGAGTGCCGCGTTCGGCGACGAGGGAGTCGTAGATGGGGGTGTCCGGGAAGGAGGGCGCGGAGTAGTAACCGCCGCCATAAGTGGAGCGGGGGGAGGTCATGGGACCTAAGTTAAGCCCACGGCTTCACCGGGTCCATAGCGAGGGCTCGTCAACACCGCCCTGACCTGCATATTCCCAGGTCAGGGCCGCACCTTTCACTTGGCGTTCACGTGCACGATTCGTCACTTGCGCCCCATCTTGATACTGCTCGTGCTCACCGGTTGTGTGGTGCACCCACTTGTTGTTGACGGAGCGTCACAACGCGGTGACCTCGGATGACGCTGATTCAGGCGCAGTTACGCGGTTTTACGCGTCGCTGGGGCGGGCATAGGTACGGCCCTTCCAGGCGGCGCCTCGGCCGCGGTAATGCAGCAAAGCGGAGTCGATGGTCATCAGGAGATACAGCAGCGCGGTGAGCGGGAGCAGCGGCGCGAGGGCGGCCGGCTGCCGGTAGTAGCGCAGCATCGGCAGGTAGGTCCCGGCCATCAGCAGCCAGGCCAGGCCCCCGGCCCACGCGGCGGCCGTCCGCCCGGTCGCCATCCCCGCGAAGAAGGCCGCCGGGGGGACGAGGTAGACGAGGACGAGACCGGCCACCGTCCCGGCCAGCAGCATCGGCTGGTGGCGCAGTTGGGCGTAGGCGCTGCGCGAGACCATCCGCCACAGGTCCTTGAGGGCGGGGTACGGGCGCACGCTGTCCACCCGGTCCGCCAGCCCGAGCCAGATCCGTCCGCCGGAGCGCCGGACCGCGCGGGCGAGCGAGACGTCGTCGATGACGGCCTGCCGGATGGAGTCGGGGACGCCCGCGCGAACGGCGGCCTCGGTGCGCAGCAGCACACAGCCGCCGGCGGCCGCGGCGGTCCGGCCGGTGGGGCGGTTGATCCGGCGGAAGGGGTAGAGCTGGGCGAAGAAGTACACGAAGGCCGGTACGACGAGCCGCTCCCAGAAGCTCGCGACGCGCAGCCGGGCCATCTGCGAGACGAGGTCGAGGCCGGCGGAGTTCGCGGCGGCGACGAGTTCGCGGAGGCTGTCGGGCTCGTGGGCGATGTCGGCGTCGGTGAGGAGGAGGAACTCGGGCTCGGTGGGGCGGGAGGTGCGGGCGAGGGCGATGCCGTGGCGGAGCGCCCAGAGCTTGCCGGTCCAGCCGGGTGCGGGGTCGCCGGGGGAGACGACGGTCAGGGGGAGTCCGGGGAACGCGTGGGCGAGGCGGCGGGCGAGCTCGCCGGTGCCGTCGCGACTGCCGTCGTCGACCAGGATGACCTCGGCTTCGCCGGGATAGTCCTGGGCGAGGAGGGAGGGCAGGCTGCGGGGCAGCACCTCGGCCTCGTCCCTGGCCGGGACGACGATGGCGACGGAGGGCCAGGGCCCGGCGGGGGCGGTGCGCGGGGGGAGGCGGACGTCGGTGCGCCAGAACATGCCCTGGGCGAGGGTGAGCCAGAGCCAGGCGGCGAGGGAGACGTAGGCGGCGGTGGTGAGGAGGCCCATTGCGGCAGTGTGTCGAAGCCGGCGGCGGCTGTCTCGCATTCGGACCCGGCGTGGCCCTGTCGGGTACGCCCGCCCGTACGCCCCGACCGCCGACGCGCCTGAATCCCCCCGCCCGCCCGGACTCACTCGGGGTTCCACCCAAGCGCCCCGCGCCTCGATCGTCGGTGGGGTCGGGGTGCCCGGCCGCCCCGGGCCCGACGCGCCTGGGGCGCCCGGCCGCCCGAACCCGGCGGGGTGAGCGCTGGCGGGGGCCGGGGTCGGCGCGCGGCTGCGGCGGCTGGCGGCCGGGCTTCGTCGGTGCTCCGCCCGGTGCTCCGCGCGATCGCCGGCGGGCTGGGGTACCCGGCCGCCCGGATTCGTCGGGGCTTTGCCCCGTGCTCCGTGCCTCGATCGCCGCCTGGGGCCGGTGGGTGAGCGCTGCCACGGCCGGAGGCGGTGAGGAAGGGGGGTTCTCGGGGGGATTCCATTAAGGTGACCGGGTGAAGATCGCCCTTATGGACTCCGGAATCGGCCTCCTCGCGGCCGCCGCCGCGATGCGTCGGCTGCGGCCCGACGCCGATCTGGTCCTGTCCTCCGACCCAGACGGGATGCCGTGGGGGCCGCGTACCCCCGCGGACCTCACCGAGCGGGCGCGCGCCGTCGCCCGGGCCGCCGCCGGGCTCCGCCCGGACGCGCTGATCGTCGCCTGCAACACCGCCTCCGTCCACGCGCTGCCGACCCTGCGGGCCGAGCTGGAGCCCGAGATTCCGGTCATTGGGACCGTACCGGCGATCAAGCCCGCCGCGGCCGCCGGCGGCCGGGTGGCGATCTGGGCCACCCCCGCCACCACCGGCAGCCCGTACCAGCGCGGCCTGATCCGCGACTTCGCCGCCGGGGTCCCGGTCACCGAGGTGCCGTGCCCCGGCCTCGCCGACGCCGTGGAGCACGCCGACGAGGACGCCGTCATCCTGGCCGTCGCCGCGGCCGCCGCGCTGACCCCGCCGGACGTCACCGACGTGGTGCTCGGCTGCACCCACTACGAGCTGGTCGAGGGGCCCATCCGGGCCGCCCTGGCCGAACGGACCGGCGGCGCGGAGCTCACGTACCACGGCTCGGCCGAACCGGTCGCCGTCCAGGCGCTGCGCCGGCTCGGCGCCCGCCCCGAGCCCGGCCTGCCGCGTACCGGGAGCCTGACCGTGCTGCTCAGCGGGCGTGAGGGGGAACTCCTCGCCGCCGCCCTCGGGTACGCCGAAGGGCGGCTCCTCGCGGGAGCGGACGCGGCCGTGGGGCGATGACCCCCTGAGACCCTGTCCGGGTCCGGGCGATCTTCGCGGGCCCGCGGTGCCTGGCACGGCACCCGCCGCGTTGTCGCATCGCGCAAGTGCGGCCACGTACGAACTGCGATCCTCCGCCTGGCGATGCACGGCACCAGACGCCGCGGACTGACCCATGAAGATCGCCCGGACGGGACCCAGGTGGGCCGCTCGCGTGCCGACCGCGCCGAGCTCGCCGCCCGGCCTGGTTCGCCCTGGCGAGACGAAACGCCTTGATGCCGCGTCGAGGCTCGGTTACCTGGACCGCGTCGGCCGCACGGTCCGGCCCGGCGAGCGGATCGGCCCCGCCGCCGACAACGGGTCCGGGAAGTCCACCCTGCTCCGGCTCCTCGCCGGGCGCGAACGGCCGGACCAGGGGCAGGTCGCCGTCACCACACCCGGCGGCATCGGGTACCTCGCGCAGACCCTCGGCCTCCCCCGGACCGCCCGCGTCGGCGACGCGGTCACCCTCGCGCTCGCGGACCTACGCAGCCTGGAGCGCCGGATCCGCCCCTGCCGGAGGCCCGCCTCGGGCAGGCCGGCCCCGACGAGCTCGCCGCGTACGGGACCGCGGCCCTGGAGGCGGACCCCGACCGCCGCACCGTACGGCGCTACGGCGCTACGGTGACGGCTACGCCGGCTTCCTGACCGCCCGCGCGCCGACCGCGCCCGCCGGGAGCGCGAGTACGAGGAGTGGCGCGCGGAGATCCACCGCGCCGAGCGGCTCGCCGAGACCACCATCGGGCGCTTCGCCGAGATCCCCGCAAGCCGCCGCGCGGCTTCAGCGGGGCCGGCGCCTTCCGGCCTGATCGGATCCGCGCGGCCCGCGAGCGGTTGCACCGGCTGACGGAGAACCCCCTTCACCGGCTGGTTCACGACCGGCTCCGCCGGGGGGCGAGGCCGCCGGAGCGGCCCTGAGCGGGCGGCTGGCGCCCACCTCCTTCCGGCTCGCGCCGGGAGAGCGATTGCTGGTCAGCGCAGCAGCCCGACGCGCCCGGGGACGCGTACGGCGCCCTGATCCGGGGCGAGTTGGCGAGTTCACCCGTGAACAGCAGCAACAGGGTGGATTTCCCCGCACCGCTGGTCTCTGGGTGCGCGAACCCTGCTCCACCACCATCGAGGGTGTTCGGGGAGGAGTGCGCCGAACAGACCGCCGCCCTCGGCCTGCGCGCCCGGCGGACACGACCCGCCCCGTCCGCGCCCTCTCGGCCGGCCGGCGCCGCGAGCTGGAACCCGCCCGGCTGGGCGCGCGACCGCTGGACCTGCTGTTGCTGGACGAGCCCACGAACCACCTGGCCCCGGCCGTGGTGGAGGAACTGGAGGCGGCCCTGACACGGGTCACCGGAACCCTGATCACGGTCACCCACGACCGGCCGGAACTCGCCCCGGAGGATCAGCCGGTGGTCGTGAGCCGCTGAGCCAGCGTCCGTAGCCCGTCCGCGTCCAGCACCCGGTCGCCGAACCCGGGCAGCGGCACATGCAGCGGGGCGGTCCACTCCGCCGGGATCGCGCCCTGCCCGTACCGGGCGCCGGCCAGGGTGCCGGTCACCGCCGCCACCGTGTCGGTGTCCCCGCCCAGGTCCACGGCCGCCCGTACGGCCTCCGCGAATCCCGAGGTGGTCCGCAACGCCCACACGGCCGAGCCGAGGCAGGGCCACACGGCCCCGTTGAACTCGGCGGCCAGGCCCGGGTGCCAGTCCGGGCCGAGTACGCCGCCGAACCGCTCCCGGTGGTCCGGGTGCACCGAGGCGAGCGTCTCGGGGAGGGCGGCCAGCGGATCGGCCCCGTCCAAGGCGACGCGTACCAGCTCGTGGAGGATGGCGGTGCCCTCCCAGGCTGCCGCGTCCCCGTGCGTCAGCGCCGCGATCCGCCGGCCGGCGTCCATGGACCTCTCCCGCCCGGCGGGAGCGAAGTACACCGCCGAGGTGGAGGCCCGCATCAGCGAACCGTTGCCCGCGGCCCGCGCGTTGACCTGGAAGTGCAGCGCGGCCGCGAGGTCCCAGGGCCCGCCGTTGGTCAGGACGTCCTCGGTCTGGAGCCCGATGTCCTTGGGCTGCCCAGCGGCCCAGCGCTGGAACCGCCTGAAGACGTCCGGGAGTTCGAGGCCGCCGCACTCCAGCAGGGACTCGCCGACCAGGACCGCCATCTGCGTGTCGTCGGTGGCCTCACCCGGATCCCAGCCGCCGCCCCCGCGCATTTCCGCGCCGCGCGCGGTCAACCCCCCGGCCGGGCCGAACTCGTAGGGCGCGCCCAGGGCGTCGCCGACGGCAGAGCCCAGTACGGCGCCCACGGCGCGGTCGAGTCGCGAGATCACGGAGCCTCCAGGGTGGGATCCGGGCGTTCGGTGGCCGGCACCCCGCGCGTGAAGCCGTCGAGGTCGTCCAGCCCGGCTGCGTCCCAGTGTGCCCGTTGCCTGGCCGGCGTTTCAGGCACGGCGTCCGGGCAGCGCCCCTGGGGGCACCTCCCCGCGGTAGCTGGGGGAGAAACCCGGCTCCGCCGGGTACCGGGCTCCGCCCGGACCCGCGCCTCAAACGCCGTCGAGGCTGGAAATGCAGCCCCTACGCCTCGGAGAGCCGGCGTCCCAGCTCCTCTTCGGAGAGGTCCTCCAGGTGGGTCAGGAACACCCAGAGGTGTCCGAACGGATCCCGGAGGATGACGGTCCGGTCGCCGTGGAACTGATCCGCGGGCTCCTGGACCAGCTCGGCTCCGGCCGCCACCGCGGTCCGTGCGAGCGCGTCCACGTCCGGGACGAAGACATGCAGGGCCACCGAGGTCCCGCCCAGCGCCGTGGGCGCGACGAACGGGCCCTCGGAAGTGTCGCCGAGCATCAGGACCGCCCCGCCGACCCGGATCTCGGCGTGCATCACCCCGCCCTCCGGGCCGGGAAGCCGGAACTCCTCGACCGCGCCGAAGGCCTGCCCGTAGAAGGAGAGCGCGGCGGCCGCGTCGGCCACCATGATGTGCGGCACCACCGCCGTGCGGTAGCGCTCCGGAATGATCTGTACTGCCTCGTGAGTGGTCATGTCTGCGACCGTAGGACCTCAAGCTTGCTTGAGGTCAAGCCGAACCGGCCGGCGGAGAGGCAGTGGCGTCCATGGGGAACGTGAGTACGCTGAGCGACATGACGGTGCACCCCCCAGGCCCGTTCTGGACGGGCCGGGCCTCCAACCGCGCGCAGTGGCTGTTCGCCGCAGCCGGTGCGGCCTGTCTGGCGCTCGGCATCGGACTGGCGGTCGACTCCTCATGGACCAACGGCATCGTCCCGCTGGTCATGTCCGTGGTGGGCTGCCTCGCGGTCGGGCTGCTCATCCTCTACGGGACCCTCGCCTTCGTCCACGTGGCCGTCACCGTCGACTCGGAGGCGCTGGTGGTGCGGTGCGGCCACATAGGACTGCCGCGTCGCACGATCCGGCTGGCCGACGTGGCCTCCGTCGAGTTCCTCCCCCAGATCACCCCCCAGCAGTGGGGCGGCTGGGGCTGCCGCTGGCGCCCCGACAAGGGCACCGCGGTCATCATCCGGCGCGGCGAGGGGCTGGAGCTGCGCCTCGGCGACGGGAAGCTGTTCACCGTGACCGTCGACGACGCCGAGAACGCGGTCCGGGTCATCCGGGCCCATTTGCGCACCCTCGCCCGCTGAGGCGTTTACCGGTCTCCGGCACCCGGGGACGTACACTCCGCCAGATGAGCAGCAGTGTCACCCGCGCGGCCGGGAACGAGCCCCCGCAGCCCTCCGCGGCGACCGAGACCGGAAGCGGAACCGGACCCGACGCCACGACAAACGTCACGACCGACGCCACGACCGAAGTCAAGGCCGCGTCCGCGTCCGCATCCGCATCCGCGTCCCCGTCCGCCCGCCCCCGCGGCGCCGCCCGGTTCGCGCGCCCCGCCCTCGCCGTCCTCGCCGGCGCGCTGCTCTACGTCAGTTTCCCGCCCCGCCCCCTGTGGTGGCTGGCCCCCTTCGCCCTGGCCCTGCTCGCCGGCTCCCTGCACGGCCGCCGCGCCCGGGCCGGCTTCGGCCTCGGTTTCCTCTTCGGCCTCGGCTACCTGCTTCCGCTGCTCGTCTGGACCAGCGAGGGCGTCGGCCCCGTCCCCTGGCTGGCCCTCGTCACCCTCGAAGCGCTCCTCATCGGCCTCACCGGCCTCGGAGTCGCCCTCCTGACCCGGCTTCCCGCCTGGCCGCTGTGGGCCGCCGCCGTCTGGACCGCGGGAGAGGCCCTGCGCGCCCGCGCCCCCTTCGGCGGCTTCTCCTGGGGCAAGCTCGCCTTCGGCCAGGCTGAGGGCATCTTCCTCCCGCTCGCCGCCCTCGGCGGCACGCCGCTGCTCTCCTTCGCCGTGGCGCTGTGCGGATTCGGGCTGTACGAGGCCCTGCGCACCGCCCGCAACCACCCCCGGCGGGCCGCCGCCGCCCTCGCCGCCCTCACCGTCGCCGCCCCGATCGGGGCGGCCCTCGCCGCCCGGCCGCTGGTCTCCGACGCCGCCGAGGACGGCACCGCCGTGGCCGCCGTCATCCAGGGCAACGTGCCGCGCGCCGGGTTCGACTTCAACGCCCAGCGCCGCGCCGTCCTCGACAACCACGCCGACCGCACCATCCAGCTGGCCGCCGACGTCAAGGCCGGCCGCGCCCCGAAGCCCGATTTCGTGGTCTGGCCGGAGAACTCCTCCGACATCGACCCCTTCACCCAGCCCGACGCCTACGCCGTCATCGACAGGGCGGTCAAGGCCATCGGCGTGCCCGTCGCGATCGGCTCCGTGCTGGCCCCGGAGACCGGCCCGCTGCGCAACACGATGATCCTCTGGGACCCGGTCAAGGGCCCGACCGACACCTACGACAAGCGCAAGATCCAGCCGTTCGGCGAGCGCATCCCGATGCGTTCCTTCGTCCGCCTCTTCAGTGCCGACGTGGACCGCGTACGGCGCGACTTCGGCCCGGGCACGGAACCCGGCGTCTTCGACATGGCGGGCAGCGGGATCGGCATGGTCACCTGCTACGAGGCCGCCTTCGACGACGCCGTCCGCTCGACCGTCCGGGCCGGCGCCCAGGTCATCGCCGTCCCCAGCAACAACGCCACCTTCGGCCGGACCCAGATGACCTACCAGCAGCTCGCCATGGACCAGATCCGCGCGGTCGAGCACAGCCGGACCGTCCTCGTCCCCGTCACCAGCGGGGTCAGTGCCGTGATCCGCCCCGACGGCACGATCGCCTCGGAGACGAAGATGTTCACCGCGGACGCGCTGGTCGCCGAGATCCCGCTGCGTTCCACCGAGACCCCGGCCACGCGCTTCGGTCCGCTGCCGGAGTACGTGCTCCTCGCGATCGCCGCCGGCGGCTTCGGCTGGGCCTTGACCCGGCGGATCGGCGCCCGCCGCCCGGGCGGCCCGCAGGCGCCCGCGGCCTCGTAGGGTCAGGGCCATGACCACACCCGAGTACATCCGCGCGATCCGGGCCACCGCCGGGCGCCAACTGCTCCTGCTGCCCGGCGTCACCGCCATCGTCTTCGACGACCGGGGCCGGGTGCTGCTCGGACGCCGCTCCGACACCGGGCAGTGGTCGGTGATCGGCGGCATCGCCGAGCCGGGGGAGCAGCCCGCCGAGACCGCGGTGCGCGAGGTGTACGAGGAGACGGCGGTGCGCTGCGTCCCCGAGCGGGTGGTCCTCGTACAGATGCTGGCGCCGATCACCTACCCCAACGGCGACGTCTGCCAGTTCCAGGACATCACCTTCCGCTGCCGGGCCACGGGCGGCGAGGCGCGGGTCAACGACCACGAGTCGCTGGAGGTGGCCTGGTTCGCGGTGGACGGGCTGCCGCCGCTGGAGCCGTTCGCCCTGGACCGCATCCACCAGGCCCTGAAGGACGAGCCGACCTGGTTCGAGGCCCCGGCGGAGAGCGCGCGGTAGCGCCTCGGCGGCCCGGTGTCCGAGGGTCCGAGTGTCCCGTCAGCTCTCCGACACGGCTGCCTCGCGGTAGAGCTCCAGGGCCTGGTCACCGAGGACCGCGCTGTACGAGACGTCCGGGTCCGTACCGCCGTCCTCGTGGCCGCCGAGCACCCCGGCCAGTGCCCCGTCCACCAGCCAGGGGCTGCCGCTGGTGCCGCCGCTGAGCGCGGGGCAGTCGATACGGCGCTGGGTGTCGGACAGCAGACGGGTCGTGTTGACGCAGCGCAGCGGGACGTTCCGGCTGCTCGGGTAGCCGAGGACCGTGACGGTGGCGTGGGCCGGCTGCCGGACGGCGACGCGGAAGCCGCCCACCACGTCCTCGACGTTCTGGCCCTCCGCGCCGCCCAGCGGCGCGACCGTGGCGAACGCGATGTCGGCGTCCGGATCCTTGCCCTCCGCACCCTCCGCGCCGTTTCCGTCCTCGTCCTCGTCCTCGCCCTCGTCCCAGCCCGGGGGGAGGTAGCGGCCGGTGAGTCTCCAGAGCCCGAACGGGGCCACGCCGTTCCGATAGCCCGGGGCGAAGAGGGCGCCCTCCAGGCTGTCGAGGCCGTCCAGGCAGTGCGCGGCGGTGGCGATCACATCACCGTAGTCGCTGTGCACCACCGAGGCGGTGCAGAAGTGGCCGTCGTCGAGGCCGCCCTCGAACAGCGGCCCCACCCGGTGCGCGGCCGCGCCGGGTACGGCCGGCGCGGTGACACCGAGCGCCGGCGCGGCGGCCGCGTCGGGTACGCCGAGCAGCGCCGCCAGTGCGGCCAGCGCGGGCAGGATCCGGGACGCCCGCCGGGTACGGGAGCGGGCGACGCAGTCACAGGCACGGGGGAGCAGGTGCTGGATCATGCGTCGAGCCTCCCCGGCGAAGCTATGTCCGGAGCCCGAGATTCCATATGAATCCCCTGTGAATCATGAATCCCCTGTGAATCCGCGGCGCGGCGGGCGGCGGACTTGTCGGAAGCCATGAAAGGGAGCGGGTCCCAGGTGGGCCTGCCCGGGCGGAAAGCACAGGTCTATGGACGACACGGACGGTTTCCGGACCGGCTGTTGTGCACGGCGGAGCGTGATCGCCGGGCCCGCCCGCCCCTAGCCTCGCCGCAGGAGCACGAACGAGGGGCGGTACCCGGTGAACTGGCTCATCCACGACTACCGCGAGAGCGATCTCGCGGCGGTGGTCCATCTGATCGACACCACGGCCGAACTCGGCCAGGAATCCGTCTTCTCGCTGGCCGAGTGCATCAGCGCCCTGACCGGCCGGCAGCCCTGTGTGGTCGCCGTCCACCAGGGCGTCCCGATCGGCGCCGCGCTCGCCTGCGTCACCGGCGAGCGGGCCTGGGTGATGCGCATCGCGATCGCCGCCGGCTGGCGGGGCCGCGGCCTGGCCAGCGCCCTGCTCGTCGAGCTGGAGCGACGGCTGATCGCCGCCCGCGTCGGCCGGATCGCGTACGTCCTGCCCGAGGAGGACCTGCTCGGCGAGGGCCTGCTCAACGCCGGCTACACACGTCAGCCCGCCGTCGCCTACTTCGAGAAGACCGAGCCGCTGCACGGGCCGGCCGCCGGTCTCCTGGACGACCTCGGCGGACGCTTCCTCGCGAACGACCTCTGGGCCAAGGTCGCCGGCATGGAGACGGAGAAGGACCTCATCGAGCGCCGCGTGGTGCTGCCGCTCGCGGAGCCCGAGCGGGCCGCCGCGCACGGTGTGCAGCCGCCCCGCGCGATCACCCTGTTCGGCCCGCCCGGCACCGGCAAGACCACCTTCGCCCGCGCCATCGCCTCCCGTCTCGGCTGGCCCTTCGTGGAACTGCTGCCGTCCCGGCTCGCCGACGAGGGCAATCTGGCCGCCGCGCTGCGCTCCGCGTTCGCCCGGATCGCCGAGCTGGAGCGGGTGCTCGTCTTCATCGACGAGGTCGAGGAGATCGCGCCCGTGCGCACCGAGCCCGCGCAGCCCGGCGGGATCCACGGCGTCACGAACGAGCTGCTCAAGCTGATACCCGGCTTCCGGGAGGGCGGCGAGCGGCTGCTGGTGTGCGCCACCAACTCCATCCGCTCACTCGATCCCGCCTTCCTGCGGCCCGGGCGGTTCGACTACCTGATCCCGATCGGCACGCCGGACGCCGGGGCCCGCGCCGCGATCTGGTCCCGCTACACGGCGGGGCGCACGGATGTGGACGTGGCGGCCCTGGTGGAGGCGAGCGAGCTGTTCACCCCGGCCGACATCGAGCACGCGGCGCGGATCGCCGCGCAGGTGTCCTTCGAGCGGGACCTGGAGGCGGTGGGCGCGCGGGGCCCGGCGGTGACTCAGCTGGGCGCGAGCACGCGGGACTACCTGGCGGCGGTCGCCCAGTGCCGGCCGACCGTGACCCCGGCGATGACCGGGGAGTTCGCGGCGGACATCACGGCGCACGCCCGCTTCTGAGTTCCGTCCTCCGGTTGCGGCGGAGGACGGTGCGCGGTGGCCCGCAGCCGCTCCCCGAAGCGGCTGCGGGCCTCCCGCGCGGAGGCTACGGGCGGCAGCTGTACGTGAACTCCACCGCCGCCGTGTGCCGCGCGGGCGAGATCAGCTCGAACTGCGCCTCGGCGGGGTAGGAGCCCTTGCCCTGGAAGGTCCACAGCAGGTGCATCGTGGCCTCCTTCCGCCCGCTCGGCACCCGCTCCGTGAGCTCCTCCGAGCGCGTGCCGTCGCTGCGCACCCACCGGTAGGTGAGGGACCCCGGGCGCCCGTTGGTCCGTACGAGGGCCACCACGTCGGCGGCCGAATCGCAGGCGGGCCCCTTCGGGTCGGTGCTCACCGACACCTCCCGGACCTCCAGGCCCGGACCGAAGCGCTGCCAGCCCAGGTACGCGAGGACCGCGGCCAGCACCACCGCGGCGAGGGCGTACCGCCGCGGGGCCGCGGCCCGCCGCCCGCGTGGGGCCGGGGCGGCGGTCACGGGGAACGGCGCCGGCATCGCCGCCGTCACCCCGGGCCCGAACCGCAGCAGCGACCCCTCGACCCGGTCGGGAACGGCCTCGGGCACGTCGAACCGCATCGTCTCCCCGGGCTGGCCCGGTTGCCCGGGCGGGCCGCTGATCCAGTGGCTGCCGAGAACGGTGGCGCTGTAGTCGTCGTCCTCGGGGACGCGGGAATCGTTCATCGTACGGGCTCCTGGCAACGCAAGAGGTACTGCGAGTCGGACGCCGACTTGTTCCCGGCGGCGGGCTTGGTGGTGACCCGCACCCCGCCGTAACAGCCGCGCCCTCGGCTGAAGGTGTGGGGCTGGACCAGGGAGGCCGGTGCCCCGGACTGGACCACGACGGTGTCGGTGCCGTCGGGCACGGAGTAGACGCCCTGCTCGCTGCCGAGGAACCACTGGAGCACGACGGTGATCGGCCCGGTGCCCTCGGCGGCGACCGAGACGGTCGCCTCGCCCCGGTAGACCCCCGGCCGCAGGGAGACATCCACCTTCGTGACCTTCAGCGTCGGCGACGGTGTCGGCGTGGGTGTGGGGGTCGGTTTGGGCGTGGGAGTCGGTGTCCAACTGACCGTGGGCTTCGGGGTCGGCGTGGGCGTCGGGGTCGGCGACGCGGAAGACGACGGTGTGGCGCTCGGCGACACCGACGCGGACGGGGACGTGGACGGCGAGGCCGACGGGCTCACGCTCGCGGTCGGGCCCGGCCCCGGGGAGGCGTCGCCCGAGGTCGGGGTCGTCGTCGCGAACGCGCTCAGCGCCGAGAGGCCGCCGGGCTCCCCGCCGGACGCGTCGTACGTGAGCACCAGCACTGTCCCCACGACCAGCGCCACCCCGGCCGCGGCCAGGCCGCGCCGCCCCGGGGCCCAGCTCGCCGGCGCCGGCGGCGGCTTCAGCACGGTCGTCGCCACCGCCGTCGTACCCGAGGCCGACGCGCCCGCCGAGGGGAACAGCAGCGGCAGCAGCGCCGCCAGCGCGGCCAGCTTGCGCTGCCCGCGCTCCTCCCAGTCCGGCCCGTACGCGGCCAGCGCCACGCCCTCCAGCTCGGCCACGAACTCCTCGGCGCTCGAAGGCCGCTGCTCCGGCCGCTTGGCCAGACCGCGCCGGATCAGCGGGCGCACCGGCTCCGGGGCCTCCGTCTCCGGCACCGGAGCCTCTATGTGCTGGACGGCGAGCTCCGCGAAGTTCTCCCCGTCGAAGGGCTTGCGCCCCGTCAGGCACTCGAAGAACGTGGCCGTCGCCGCGTACACGTCCGCCGCGGGCGAGGCGGGCTGCCCCTGCCACTGCTCGGGGGCCATGTACGCGGGCGTACCCGCGACCCCGGGGGTGGTCCCCTGCCCCGCCGCGATCCCGAAGTCCACCAGCTTCGACGAACCGTCCGGCGAGACCAGCACGTTCTCCGGCTTGTAGTCGCGGTGCACCACCCCCGCCCGGTGCGCGGCGGCCAGCCCGAGCAGAGAGCCCTTGAGCACCACCAGCGCGGCCTCGGCGTCGGCCCGCCCGGACTGCTTCAGCAGCGCGCGCAGCGAGACGCCGTCCACCAGTTCCATCACGATGGCGGCGCCGCCCGGCGCCTCCACGTATTCGTAGAGCCCCACCACGTACGGCGACCGCAGCCCGCCGAGGAGCCGTGCCTCCGCCCGGAACTGCCCGACGAACGCCGGGTCCTGGCGGAGCCGGTCGCTGAGGTACTTGACCGCGACCGCCGTGCCCGTACCGTCGTGGACGGCGAGCACGACGCGGCCGCTGCCGCCCGAACCGAGGTCCCGGACCTCCGTATAGCCGGGCACCGTCCACGTGCTGCTCATCGCTGCGCCCCCTGCCGTGGCGTCGCCGCGCCCAAGGAACCGGTCACGAGCTGACCGGCCACCCCCTGGGACACGGTTTCCGCCACGGCCGGTTCCCAACCCCGCCGCGCGTCTCGGAGTGCGGTCAGGCCGCGGCGCTCAGCGCCCCGATCATGGCGTGCAGCCGGTCGGCCGCCGCCCGCCCGAAGGCCGGGTCGTTGATGTGGGTGTCGTAGTCGTAGAGCCGGGCGGCGCTGCCCCGCAGCCCCTCGCGCAGTGCCGAGAACAGGGCCCGGTCCGCGCCCGGGTCGTGGTACGGGCCGCCCGGCGCGCCGAGCGTGGACAGCCCGCGCAGCGGGAGGCAGACGGCCGTGGGCCCGGTCGCCACGCGGAGTTTGGCCGCGACCCGGCGGCCGAGTTCCGCGCATTCGGACTCGGTCGTACGGATGACCGTGACCGAGGGGTTGTGGACGTGGACCCGCCGGTGGCGGGGCATTTCGGGCAGCGTGTCCAGGGGGCCGAACTTCACCATGTCCAGCGCCCCCAGGCTCACCACCTGCGGAATCCCGGCCCGTCCGGCCGCCCTGAGCCGGTCGGGGCCGGCGCTGAGGACGCCCCCGCACAGGTCGTCGGCGATTTCGCTGAGGGTGAGGTCCAGCACCCCCGCGAAGACCCCCTGACCGGCCAGGGTCTCCAGGGTGCGGCCTCCGGTGCCGCTGACGTGGAAGACCAGCACCTCGTAGCCGAGTTCGGTCAGTCGCTCCCGGGCGGCGTCCACGCCGATCGTGGTCACCCCCGCCATGCTCGCCGCGATCAGCGGGCGGCCGCCCGAGCCCAGGGGGACCGGCCGGCGCTCCAGGGACGAGCGGGCGAAGGCCTTCGCCATTCCGGCGATCGCCTCCACCGCGTTCGCGAGGATCGGCGCCGAGACGCTGTTGATGCCCGCGATGTCCACGACGCTGTACATCATCGTGATGTCCGAGGATCCGACGTACGGGGCCACGTTCCCGGACGCCATGGACGAGACCATCAGCTTCGGCACGCCCAGCGGCAGCGCGCGCATCGCCCGGCTGGCGATGGAGGTGCCGCCGCTGCCGCCGATCGCGAGCACCCCGTGCAGCCGGCCCTCGGCGTGCAGCCGTAACAGGGTGGCCTCGGCTCCCTGGGCCATCGTGGTGACGGCCGCGCCCCGGTCGGCGGCCGCCCGTAGTTCCGACAGTTCCGTCCCCGCCGCCCGGGCCACCGCTTCGCGCGGCACCTCCGCGGGCACCCGGGGCTCGCCCATGATTCCTGTGTCGACCAGTACCACCTCGACGCCGGCACGCAGCAGCCGCTCGCGCAACCAGCCGTACTCCACACCCTTGGTGTCCAGGGTTCCCACCAGCACGACGTTCGTCATATGTGTAATGTCAACGCGGATGGGGCCTGCTGGCAAGTCGCGGCGCGTCAACCGGCCAGCAGATCCAACAGGCGTTCCAGAAAATGGATTTGACTGGCCACCAGCTTGGTTCTGGCCACCGGTGGAGTGAACCAGGCCACCCGGTCCAATTCGGGGAACTCCTCTTCCCGCCCCGAACGCGGCGGCCACTCCATGGTGAAGGTCCCGGGCACCATGAGCGCCGGATCCAGGTCCGCCCGTACGGCCCAGATCGTCACCAGCTTCCCGCTGGAGAGCCGTACCTCGCCCAGTGGGAGGTACGGGCCTTCCGGCGGAGGCAGCCCGATCTCCTCGGTGAACTCCCGGCGGGCCGCGTCGCGCGGGGACTCCTCCGGCTCGTACTCGCCCTTGGGGATCGCCCACGCGCCCTCGTCGCGCCGCTCCCAGAGCGGGCCGCCCATGTGGCCGAGCAGCACCTCCACGCCGTCGTCGGCGGCGTTCTCGTCGCCGGACTGGCGGAACAGGAGCAGCCCGGCACTCCGCTTCGTCGTCATGGTCCATCCATGCCCGCGCGAGCGCCCCGACGCACCCCGGCGTCCGGCACGGCCCCGAAGGCGGAGAAGTGACCCGCGCCCCTGTTCCTGGAGGCCGCTCAGAGGCCGCTTAGTGGTCGTGCGGGCCGTCGCGGTGCACCGGGCCGTGGGCGTCCGCGCAGTGCGGGTCCGCCGGGTGCCCGCCCGCCGGGCCCACCGAGAGCAGGGCCTCTTGGAGGTGGTCCACCTGGAGGGTGGTGTGGGTGATCCCGTACTCCTTGGCGAGCATCCGCTCCAGGTCGCGCCGGACGGCGTGGCAGTCGCCGGCCGGTTCCACCAGCACGTGCGCCGACAGGGCCGCCTGGCCCGAGGTGATGGTCCAGATGTGCAGGTCGTGCACCTCGGTGACCGGCGGATGCCCGACCAGCCGGTCGCCGACCGTGTCCGGGTCCAGATGGGCGGGAGCCGCCTCCAGCAGGATCCGGCCGGACTCGCGGACCAGACCGTAGCCCGCCTTGACCATCAGCACCACGACCACGAGCGTGGCGATCGCGTCGGCCTGGACGAATCCGGTGGTGAGCACGATCAGACCGGCCACCGCCGTCCCGATGAAGGCGAACAGGTCGTTCAGGATGTGCTGGTACGCGCCCTCGACGGCCAGCGAGGAGCGGTTCGCCCGCGAGATGCACCAGGCCGTGGCCACGTTGACGACGATGCCCGCGAGCGCCGTCACCAGCACCAGCCCGCCCGCCACCGGCGGCGGGTCGAGCAGCCGGCGCACCGCCTCGTAGGCCAGCCAGAGCGCGAGCAGCAACAGGGTCAAGCCGTTGGCCTGGGCGGAGAGTATCTCCGCCCGCTTGAGGCCGTACGTGTATCCGCCGCGCGCCGGGCGGGCCGCGAGCCGCATCGCTATCAGCGCGAGGACGATGGAGACGGCGTCGGTCAGCATGTGCGCCGCGTCGGAGATCAGGGCCAGGGAATGGGCCACGACGCCGATGGCCACCTCGACGGCCATGAACGCGCTGATCAGGCCGAGCGCGATCGCCAGCCAGCGGCGGTCGGCGTCCGGATCGACGCCGTGGCTGTGCCCGCCGTGCCCCTCGTGGCCGTGGCCGGGGCCGTGGCCGTGCGCGTGGGTGCGGCTGTCGTCGTGATTGTGGTCGTGCCCGGTCATGGCATCCCCCGTTGATTCGGATTCGGTTCCGACGCGTGAAGTGAAGCGCACCCGGCCGAGATGGGCAAAGGCTGCAACGGGGACCGTTGTCATTACGCATAAGGGGCCTCTGACCTGCGGTTATGCTGGGCCGGTCGGATCGTGGGAAAATCTGATCACGAACCCCAGGTCATGCGGAAGCGGAAGCAGGCCCCATGACGAACCCCGACGAGCCGGCGGACTTCCGGCCCACGCACGTCGTCCCCCAGGAGGGGCTGCACGCGTGGGAGGCGCCCGACACCTCCCGACCGACCACGCCCCTCGACGCCTTCCTGCCCGTGCAACTGCTGTCCCGGCGCGGGGAGTGGGCGGAGATCCTGTGCGCCAACGGCTGGTCCGCCTGGGTGGACGGGCGCCTGCTGGTCCCCGTACCGCAGCCGCCGCCGACGGGCGGGCGGCCGCTCACCCGCGCCGAGGATCCGCGACCGCTGCTCTCCCGGACCGCCGAAGCCCTGGACCGCTACCGGCGCGCCTCCGACGAATTCGGTTCCGGGCGGCTGGACGCGGAGGGCTTCCGGCGCGGGACGAGGGGGCTGAAGGCCGGGATGGTGCTCGACGGGGAGGCGGTCTGGCTGTACGACGACGCCTCCGGGCGCTGGATGTACGGCGAAGGGACCCGCCTGACGACCTACGCGGTCGCGGCGGGACCGGGCGCCTCCGCCCCGTCGGCGGCGCCGGCCGGGCCCTCGGACGAGGGCGGGGATCGCTGATGTCCTCCGAATCCTCCGAGTCCGAGTCCGAGTCCCCGATCGAGCGGGCCGGGCCCGACGAGGTCACCGAGCCGTCCCGGACCAACGCGTCGCTGGTCGGGCGCCCCTCCGAACTGCGGGGGAGACGGATCGCCGGGTACGAGGTGGAGAGCGAGATCGGGCGCGGCGGGATGGCCGTCGTCTACCAGGCGCGGGATCTGCGGCTGGACCGGGTGGTGGCGCTGAAACTGCTGGCCCCGGAGCTGGCCCGGAACGACACCTTCAGGCAGCGGTTCGTGTTCGAGTCGAAGGCGGCGGCGGCCATCGAACACCCGCACATCGTCCCGGTGTTCGAGGCGGGCGAGGCGGAGGGCCTGCTCTACATCGCGATGCGGTACGTGGCGGGGCAGGACCTGCGGGCGCTGCTGGACCGGACCGGTCCGCTGCCGGTGGAGACGGTGGCGCGGATCGCCGCGCAGGTGGCTTCGGCGCTGGACGCGGCGCACGACCACAACCTCGTGCACCGGGATGTGAAGCCGGGGAACATCCTGGTCGCGGAGGGGACGGACAGAGAGCACCCCGAGCACGTGTACCTGACGGACTTCGGGCTGACGAAGAAGTCCCAGTCGCTGACGGGGTTCACGAGCGTCGGACAGTTCGTCGGGACGCTGGACTACGTCGCGCCGGAGCAGATCGCCGGGAAGCCGGTGGACGGGCGGTGTGACGTCTACAGCCTGGGGTGCGTCGTCTACGAGATGCTGACCGGCGGGCCGCCCTTCCAGCGCGACGACGACATGGCCCTGCTCTGGGCGCACCAGTACGATCCGCCGCCCCCGCTGAGCTCGCGGCGGCCGGAGGTGCCGGCGGCGCTGGACGAGGTACTGGCGAAGTCGCTGGCCAAGTCGCCGGAGGACCGGTGGGGCAGCTGCCTTGAGTTCACCGGGGCGCTGCGGCAGGCAGGGGCGGAGGAGGTGACGGCCATCGCGCCGGCGGAAGCCGGCCCCGCGCCGGCTCCGGGGCCGCCACCTCCGCCACCACCGTGGGCGGCGGCGGTGTTCCGCGCCCGACGGCGGCCGTAGTCGTAGTCGTAGTCGTAGTCGTAGGAGATGCTGTCGGACACCCCCTAGCCCACGCGGCCCCGGCGGTGGACGGGGCGGGCCAGGAAGGTGCCGAGGAAGCCCGCGAGCGCGCCCCAGAGCAGGGCCAGGCCCACCGTCCGCCAGATCACCGGGTTCAGCCGCACCTCGCCGCCCAGGGCGTCCACCTCGCCGATGCCCAGCAGCGTCAGCCCGAACTGGGCCTGGACCCGGCACAGCAGGCATACCGTCAGGGTAGCGGCGGCCAGGGCCACTCCCATGTGGACGGCGTGCTGCCACGGGCGCACGTCGGCCGGGGACCGTACGGCCGCCCCGAACCCCGTGGCCAGCAGCAGGACGGCCGCGACCACCACCAGCCACCACGCCCGGGCGTCCCGCTCCGCGAGGGAGGCCACATCGACCGTGGACACCTCGGGGCGGCGCAGCACCTCGTCCAGCAACTGCGGCATCGGCAGCCCGAACGGCCCCTCGACCCTGCCCTCCCACGCCCCGCCGAAGCCCAGCGTGAGCGCGATCCACGCCAGATTCGGCAGGCCCAGCAGCACCACCGCCAGGGTCCGCGCCGTGTGGCCCTGGGTGGCGGCCACCCCCAGACCGACCGCGGCGCCGACGGCCACGTACGCCAGCAGCAGTACGAGAGTGGCGTGGGCGGCCGGGCGCACCGCCGCGTGGAAGCGGACCAGCCTCGCGGGCAGCGGCGCGCGGCGGGAGACCAGCAGGGAGACCGCCAACAGGCCCAGGATCCACAGCAGTCCGAAGAGCAGCGTGGCGGGCAGGGCGGCCTCGAAGCCCACCGTCGGGGCGGAGTCCAGGATTTCGCCGATCGTTCCGAGGGGGGAGTCGCCGGTGTCGACCCCGAACGTCTGGCGGGCGAGGAGCGCGGCGCCGGTGAGCGCGAGCAGCCACAGCAGGACCAACGGTCCGGCGCGGGCCAGCAGTTCGCGCGGTCGGGCCACCGCCCGATGGTGCAACGGCCGAAGGAAGCCGCAACCGGCCGTGAGCGCGCCGCCCAGACTCACCGAGAGCGGGAGTACGGACAGGCTCGCGTCGGCCCCGGCCCGGAAGCCGGCCTCGCCGGACACCTCCATCGAGCCGCCCGCCGCCATCACCACGACGGCCGCCACCACCCGGGGGAACGCGCCGCCCGGGAGATCGGCGGCGCCCGCGTACGCGAGTCCCGCCGCTGCGAGCACGGCCATCGCCGCGAAAGCCGCGACGACCGTGACGAGGGCGTCCCGCCAGGCCTTCGCGGAGCCAGCGGGTATGTCCGGGCGGCTCCCGGACCGTGCCGTGCTCACCCCGCCACCGTAGGCACCCTCCGCTTGCGGGCACCACCTGAACGGCGCACACAATGGTCCGTAGGAGTGCAACGAATCCGGAGATTTCCGGCCACGGGGCGTGCGGCGGAACGTCCACATGGGGACCGGAACTCCTCCGCCTGGGAAGAAGAGCCCGTGACCATGCAACCCTCCGGCCAAGAACCGCCCCGGCAGCCGTCGGACTCGTCTCAGCCTCGGTCCGAGCGCCCCACCGGTCCTCCCTCCGGCCCGCTCTCCGGCGGGCGGGGAGCGCCACCGCCGACGCCACCACCGCCTCCCGGAGGCCCTTCAGGCCCTTCGGGGCCGTCCGCGTCCGGGCCGCCGGAGGAGCCGGCCAAGGGCCCCTGGTGGCGGTCCGTGCCGAAACTCGCCACCGGGCTCGTCGCGCTGGTCGCCGCCGTGGCTCTCGCCCTGGTCCTCACCCGGCCGAGCGGCACCGACGACGCCGGGAGCGGCGAGGTGTTCCTGGAGCCCGTCAACGCGGTCGGCCCGGCCCCATTCACCGATTCCACGGCGGTGGGGGCGGAGGTTCCCCCGCCGGAGGGCACGCCACCGCCCCAGCCGCCACCGTCACCGCCGCAGGCGAAGACGACCCCTGGTTCGCGCACGCCGGAAACCCCGTACGAGACCGGGCGCGGCACCGATCAGCCCCCGACCGGGACGACGACGGTCGCCCGGAGCATCAGCGGTGCGGCGCCGGGCGTGTACGGGGGCACCAAGAACGCGCCCAGCTGCGACGTGGAGAAGCAGATCAAGGGACTGACCGCCGTGCCCTCGAAGAACAGCGCCTTCGCGGCGTCCGTCGGCGTCGCCCCTTCGGCTGTACCGGGATACCTCCGCTCGCTCACCCCGGTCCAGGTGAGGCTGGACACCCGGGTGACGAACCACGGATACCGCGAGGGCAAGAGCGACGCCTACCAGGCCGTACTCCAGACGGGGACGTCCGTCATGGTCGACGACCGCGGCGTACCGCGCGTGCGCTGCGCGTGCGGGAACCCGCTCGGAGGGCCGGTGGCGCTGAAGGCGAACCCCAAGCGGCACGGCCAGCCTTGGAAGAGCTACCAGCCGGCGAAGGTAGTCGTCATCGCGCCGTCGGTGAAGGTCGTGAAGAAGTTCGTCATCTACGACCACCACGAGAAGCACTGGTACGAGCGCGAGCACGGCCACCACGACAAGGGCAGGTACGACAAGCCGGTGCCGCCGCCCCCGCCGCCGTGGACTCCCGGTGAGCCGCCCCGGACATGGAACCCGGCGGACCCGCCGGTCGAGAAGCAGCCGCGTGATGTCCCGAAGGAGGACCTGCCGAAGGAGGACGTCCCGAAGGAGGACCTGCCGAAGGAGGACGTCCCGAAGGAGGACCTGCCGAAGGAGGACGTCCCGAAGGAGGACGTCCCGAAGGAGGACCTGCCGAAGGAGGACGTCCCGAAGGAGGACGTCCCGAAGGAGGACGTCCCGAAGGAGGACCTGCCGAAGGAGGACGTCCCGAAGGAGGACCTGCCGAAGGAGGACCTGCCGAAGGAGGACGTCCCGAAGGAGGACCTGCCGAAGGAGGACCTGCC
>NZ_JALGRF010000001.1:0-1251250 GCF_022815725.1 Streptomyces sp. APSN-46.1 | reverse complement strand
CGAAGGAGGACCTGCCGAAGGAGGACCTGCCGAAGGAGGACCTGCCGAAGGAGGACGTCCCGAAGGAGGACCTGCCGAAGGAGGACCTGCCGAAGGAGGACCTGCCGAAGGAGGACGTCCCGAAGGAGGACCTGCCGCAGCAGGACCAGCCGCAGGAGGAGGTCCCCCCGGCGAACCCCGATGACGGCGGTGACGGCGGCGACGGTGGTGACGGCGATGACGGCGGCACGGGCGAGTAGGTCCGCCGGAGTGATCGTGCGCCGGTGCCGTCCGCCCTCCTCAGTGCCCGCCGCGCGGTTCGACGCAGCCGCCCTCCATGTACGGGCCGTGCGCCTCGATCCGCACCGGGTCGGTCAGGCGGCCCGTCAGGCAGGGCCCTGACTCGGGGACCCACAAGGCGAAGCCGGGAATGCCGCCGGAGACGTACGTGGCGTCTCCGGCGACCTCGTAGCCGAGGCCCTTGAGGACGAAGCTCAGGTCGGACGCGCTCCGCGGCGCGGGCTTCCCGGCCTTCCCGGCGTCGGACAGGGCCTGGGCGATCCGCTGGGCGTGGGCTTCGCCCCGGCACGTCGCCTGGGGATTGAGCTTCCGGCGCATCTTGTAGGCGTGGTTCTCGGCGTACTTGCGCGCTTCGGGGTCCATCGAGGCGTCGCCGTTACCCGAGGGGCTGGGGGAGGCCATCGCGGTGGCCTCGGCGGCGCACCGCTCGGCCACCTCGGGGAAGAGCCTGTCATGGCGGGCCGACGCCGCCGAGGCCTGGGCGGAGGGGTCCACGGTCGGGGTGGCGGCCGGTGCGGAGACGCCGGCCGAGGTCGTGTCGGCGGTCGTGGCCGACTTGGTGCCACACGCCGTCAGCGCCAGCGCGCCCACGGCGAGAAGACAGACGGCGAGCGGGGTGTTGCGGGTTCTCACGGCTTCTCCACCATCCCTGACGGCTCCGGTCCCCGATCACCGAGGCGAAGCCCCGATTATCGCCACCCCACGGCCAGCCCCCGCCGCCGGGGCACCCCCAGCCTCGCCGGCGTTCGAGGCCCCGCCGGGCACAGTCAGCCTCGCCGGCGAGGCTAGATGTAGCGGGACCGGGGCGGTCGGCGCGCGTTGCCGACCCGCGGAGGAACACCCCGTCCGGTCCCACCCCCGGAGGGAACCGGCGTGCCGGGCACCGGGTATCAGTGAGACCCTGGCTGCATGGCCGACAGGGGACAGTCCCCCGAGCTCGACGACTGGCCCGCGCGGCCCGACACGAGCCTCGCGCTCAACCGCCTGGGCACCTTCGACTGGGACCTCGACAGCGGGCAGATGCATCTGGACGACACCGCCCTCGACGTTCTCGACCTGCGCCCGGACGAGTTCACCGGCACCGCCGCGGGTCTCGGCAGCCGGATCACCCCCAGCGAGGAAGCCCGGCTCGACGCGCGCGTCACGCAGGCGCTCAAGGCCGGCCGCAGCCACTACGGGGCCTATTTCCGCAGCCGCCGACGCGACGGAACCCCCGCCTGGACCCACATCCAGGGGCACATCCTGCGGGACCCGGACGACCGCCCGTACCGGATCATCGGGATCGTCCGCGACGCCGCGCACGACCCCGGTGAGCCGGGCGTCGGCGGGCAGGAGGCCGAGGGGCGGCGCCGGATGACGGGCGTCGTCGAGCGGACCACCGCGATCCTCGCCCACGCCCGCACCGTCAACGACGTGACCGACGTCCTGAAGGACCCGGAGGCCCTGGGCCACCTCGGCGCGGTCAGCGTCATGCTCGGCATCGTCGACGGCGGCCGGATCCACCTGGTCGCCGAGGGGCAGCTCGGCTCGTACGTGCCGGAGATCGAGTACACCCGGATCGACGCGGCATTCCCCATGAGCGAGGCCGTACGGAGCCTGCAGCCGGTGTTCCTCGGCTCGCGCGAGGAGTTCCAGCTGCGCTACCCGCAGCTGTGGCCCTACATCGAGCCGCTGTCCGTGCGCAGCGGGGTCTACCTGCCGCTGATCGCCCAGGGCCGCGCCATCGGCGCGCTCGGGCTCCTCTACACGCGGGACGGGGACTTCACCGCCGAGGAACGGAACCTGCTGGTGGCGCTCGGCAGCGGTATCGCGCAGAGCCTCCAGCGGGCCATGCTCTTCGAGCAGGAGCACGATCTCGCCGAGGGCCTCCAGCGGGCCATGCTGCCGCGCCGCATCCCGGAGGTGCCGGGCGCGCGGATCGCCGTACGGTACCGGGCCGCCCGGATGGGGCGGGACATCGGCGGGGACTGGTACGACGTGGTTCCGCTCGGCGAGGGCCGTGTCGGGGTGATGATCGGCGACGTGGAGGGCCACGACACGGACGCGGCCGCCGTCATGGGCCAGCTGCGGATCGCCCTGCGCGCGTACGTCGCCGAGGGCCACACCCCCGGCACGGCGATGGCGCGGGCCGCGGCCTTCCTGCGCGAGCTGGAGACGGAACGGTTCGCCACCTGCACGTACGCGGAGATCGACCTGAGCACCGGCATGCTGCACATCGTCCGGGCCGGCCATCTCGACCCGGTGGTGCGGCGGGGCGACGGCAGCTGCCACCGCGTTCAGGTCGCGGGCGGTCTGCCGCTGGGGCTGCCGCCGCGCGACCAGTCGGGGACCGGCTCCGGATATCCCGTCACCAGCATCGAACTGCACCCCGGGGACACCCTGCTGCTGTGCACGGACGGTCTCATCGAACGGCCCGGCGGCGACCACGACGGCGGCATGCGCGAGCTCATGGAGGCGGTGTGTACGGGGCCGGTCGACGTGGAGGAACTCGCCGACGTGCTCTGCGACCTGGTCGGGGACGCGGGCGGCGGCGATGACATGGCTCTCCTCCTGCTGCGTCGCCGCGGCGCCCCCACCCCGCGCGGCGGCGGCCCGCTGCGCCTGCGGATCACCCCCGGAGCCCCGGACGACCCGGCGACGGCCCGCCACCTGATCCGGGCGGCGGTGGCCGCGTGGGGCGCCCGGGACCAGGCGGACGAGATCGAACTGGCGGCGGACGAGCTGATGACCAACGCCCTCGTGCACACGGACGGCGGGGCCCAGGTCAGCCTGCGGCTCACCGCGGAGGGCCGGATCCGGGTCGAGGTGGAGGACGAGAGCAGCGCCCTGCCGCACCGCCGGGAGGCGGGGGACTGGGCGGTGTCGGGGCGCGGCCTGCTGCTCGTGGACCGGCTGGCGGTCGACTGGGGCGTGGAGCCCCGGGGAGGCGGCAAGTCCGTCTGGTGCGAGTTCATCGTCCCCGTACCGCCCGTACCGCCCGTACCGCCCGCACCGCCGGTCCCGCCCGCCTGAGGCCTGTTCAGATCAGACGGCGGCGACCGGGCCCTGTACCGCCTTGGTGTCCTGCATGGCCGTCAGACCGCGGACGAAGACGATGGCGAGGACGGCGGCGGCGAGCATGAGGAGCCCGTCGACGGCGCCCACCACGGCGGTGGCGCGCAGCTCTTCCGGAGTATCGGCCCGGGGGTAGAGCGCCGCGAAGGCGCGCTCCGCGATCGACGCGCCGGCGAACAGCAGCCACCAGGCCGTCAGGGGCACGGTGGAGGCCTTGCGGAGGGAGCCGTCCGGAGCGTGCTGGGTGCTGGCGGTCCAGGTCTGCTTCGCGACGAGGAAGGGGATCACGAGGTTGGCGACGGGGACGAACCAGCCGCCGATGGCCCAGCCGGGGGCGAGGGTGAACGCGTCGGGGCGGAAGATCGCGCCGTTGTGGCGGACGCGGTGGAACCAGACGAGGAAGACGACCATCGTGGGGACCAGGATCAGGCTCTGGAGGACGTCGGCGACGGAGGTCAGGTCGTCGACGCGCGCGAGGGCGCGGTCGGGGACCCCGAGCGGGTTCGTCATCAGGTCCCGCATGAGCGACCAGAGGTAGACGCAGACGCCCGTCAGGAACAGGTTGACCACGGCCGCGACCGAGAGCAGTACGGTCAGGGCCGTCGCCAGGCCCCGCGGCGAACGCAGGACGTCGACGACGGGCAGGGGCGCCGGGTACGGCTGGACGGGATACGGGTACGGCTGGCCCGCGTACTGGGGCTGCGGGTACGGCTGACCGCCGTACACCTGCGCCGCCGGAGGCTGCGCCGGATACGGGGTGGCCGGATACGCGGCCGGGTAAGCGGCCTGCGCCGGGGCCGGGTACGCGGCGTACGGCCGGTCCTGCGGCGGTATCGGCGTCGGCGGAGCCGGAGGCGCCTGCTCCGGTACTGGCGGCACGGCGCCCGGCTGACCGGGACTCTCGGGCGGCGGCGAGCCGGGCGCGCTGAAGGACATGACGGTTACCCCCCACGGGAACGTGTGGCATGCGAGCGGACCCGCTGACGTACGGGCCCCGTGAACATATGCCAACCGTTCATCCACCGTCCAAACCGACCGCGTCAAGGAGGCGGCCCTGTTGACGCTAGAGGCATACGAGGGTGACCTCGGTGGCCTTCACGCTGGTCCACACGGCCGCGCCGTCGGCCAGGCCCAGTTCGGCGGCCGCATCCGGCGTGATCTCCGCGACCAGGTCGGGCGCCTCCGCCGAGCCGATCAGCACCCGAAGGCGGCTGCCGACGGAGGTGATCTCCCGGACCGTGCCCGGCCATACGTTGCGGGGGCTGCCCGCCGGGCGCTCGCGGTGCACGGACACCGCCTCGGGGGCGATGATCGCGAGGGCCTGAGCCCCCTCGGGCAGCGCCTCGGCGACCACCAGACGCCCCCCGCCGGCCAGCGCGAGCCCGCCGCCGGACGCGGTGCCCGGCCAGGCGTTGCGGCCGAGCATCCGGGCCACCCAGGGGGAGCGCGGGTGCCGGGTCACCTCGGCCGGCGGCGCGTCCTGGAGGGTCTGCCCGTCGGCCAGTACGAGGACCCGGTCGGCCAGCGACACGGCCTCCACGGGATCGTGCGTGACGAGGAGGCAGACCCCGCCGAAGCCCGCCAGATGCGTGCGCAGGGTGTGCCGAACGCGTGCCCGGGTGGTCTGGTCGAGGGCGGCGAGCGGCTCGTCCAGGAGCAGCAGCCGCGGCCGGGCGGCGAGCGCGCGGGCCAGTGCCACCCGCTGGGCCTGCCCGCCGGACAGCTGGGCGGGCCTGCGGCGGGCGAGATGCCCGACGCCGAGCCGGTCCAGCCAGGCCTGCGCCTCGCAGCGGGCCTCGGCGCGCGGGACCCGGCGGGCGCGCAACCCGTACGCGGTGTTGGCGAGGGCGCTCAGGTGCGGGAAGAGGGCGCCGTCCTGCGGGACCCAGGCGACCTGGCGCCGGTGCGGGGGCAGCGCGCTGACATCGGCGCCGCCGAGCCGGAGTTCGGCGTGGGCGCGCGGGGTCAGCCCGAGGAGGGCGCGCAACAGGGTGGTCTTGCCGGCGCCGTTCTCGCCGACGACGGCGATGGTGGTGCCGGGTTCGGCGGACAGGGTGAGCCGGTTGAAGCCCGTCACCTCGGCGTGCAGGGGCCAGTGGCCGCCGTCGTGCGGGGCTTCGGGCGCTTCCCCGGGGGGAGGAGCGGCCGTCACCGGGGGCGGGGGCTCCTCGGCCACCGGCGGGGCCTCGGCGGCCTTGCGTACGACCGGAGCTCCGGCCCAGCGGCCGCGCAGGGCGATCAGTACGCCCATCGCGATCGCGAGCAGGAGCAGCGATACGGAGGTGGCGGCCTCCGGCTGGTCCTGGAGCAGCAGGTACACCTGGAGCGGGAGGGTCTGGGTGGTGCCGGGCAGGTTGCCGGCGAACGTGATGGTCGCGCCGAACTCGCCGAGCGCGCGGGCCCAGGTGAGGGCCGCGCCGGCGATCAGACCGGGGGCCACCATGGGCAGCGTCACGGTGAAGAACACCCGGACCGGCGAGGCACCGAGGGAGGCCGCGGTCTCCTCGTAGCTCGGCTTGAGGCCGCCGAGCGCGCCCTCCAGGCTGATGACGAGGAAGGGCATGGCGACGAAGGTGGCCGCCACGACGGCACCTGACGTGTGAAACGGCAGTGTGATGCCGAAGCCGTCCTCCAGCCAGGGCCCGAGGACCCCGCGCCGGCCGAAGCCGAGCAGCAGCGCCACACCGCCGACGGTCGGCGGCAGCACCATCGGCAGAAGCACGAGCGAGCGGACCAGTGCCTTGCCCTTGAACTCGACGCGGGCCAGCAGCCAGGCGAGCGGAACGCCGAGGAGCAGGGAGAGGCCGAGGGCCCAGAAGGAGACGACCAGCGAGAGCCGGAGGGCCTCGACCACACCGGGGCGGGTGAGGTGGGCGCCGAGATCGCTCCACCGGGTGCGGGTCAGGATGCCGACCAGCGGCAGCAGCAGGAACGCGACGGCGAGCAGCGCGGGGAGCGCCAGGGTCACGGGGGGCCTGGTCCTGCGGGTACGGGGTCTGCTCATGGGGAGAGGGGTTCCTGGATCGGGGGCGGTCCTGGCGGGCGAAGCCTTCCGGGTTTCCTGCGCCTTTCCGCGCGGACGCGGCACCGGCGCCGGCACTGGCGTCGGCGCCGGTTACGGCTTCTGGAAGCCGGCGTCCTGGAAGATCTTCTGCGCCTCCGGCGTGCTCAGCCAGGCCACGAACGCGGCCGCGGCCTCGGCGTTCTTGGACTGCTTGAGCGTGGTGGCCGGGTAGGAGGCCACGGCGTTCTGGTCGTCCGGGATCTCGATCGCGACGACCTTGTCACCGGACTTGGCGGAGTCGGTCTTGTAGACGAGACCGGCGTCGGCCTCGCCCATCTCGACCTTGCTCAGCACGGCGCGCACGTTCGGCTCCTGAGAGACCGGCTTCACCTCGATCTTCTGGGCGTCGAGGATCTGCTGGCCGTAGCGGCCGACGGGGACCTCGGGCGCGGCGAGCACGACCTTGATCTTGCTGTCGGCCAGGTCCTTCAGCTCGTCGATCTCGAACGGGTTGCCCTTGCCGGTGGCGATGACCAGGCGGTTCTTGGCGATGACCGAGGCGTCGCCGGTCTCGGCCCTGAGGCCGTCCATCGTCTTGGTGTCGGCGGTGACCAGCGCGTCGGCCGGGGCGCCCTGCTTGACCTGCGCGGCGAGCTCCTGCGAACCGGCGAAGGAGAACGTGACCTTCGTGCCCGGGTGGGACTTCTCGTAGGCGGCGCCCGCCGTCTTGAAGACATCGCTGAGGGAGGAAGCGGCGAGGACGGTGAGGTTCGCGGCCTTGGCCGTCCCGGCGGCCGCGGTCTTCTCGTCCTCGCCGCCACAGGCGGAGAGCACCGGGACGAGCAGGGCGGCGGTCAGGGCGGCGACGGCGGCGACGGCGGCGCGGCGGCCGGTCAGGGTCGGGGACATGAGCGGATGCTCCTCGTTCGGGGACGTGTGACGGTGCGCTGAGCGGTGTCGCTCGGGCCGCGGATCAGGTGCGGTCGATGTGCACGCTGGTCGACTTCACGCGGGCGGTGGCCGCATGCCGACTTCGAGCTCCTCGACGGCCTCCCGGGTGAGCAGGGCCCAGCAGGCGCGCCGCCTGTCCGATGGTGTAGGACTGCATGTGCGACAAGGTAGGGGCACTCATGGCGCATTTGCAATGTAATTGGATAATCCACATGGCAGATGCGATTCCTCTTGGTGAATCTGCCAAAAGTCGTTCCGGTCCGGGGCCCTCGGCTCGCTAGAGTCGGAGCATGGCTGACGAATCAACACGGACGGGATCGGGATCGGGACCAGGCTCGGGCTCGGCACCAGGACCCGGAGCGGAATCCGGTTCGGCGCGGGTGGACGCCTGGATCTGGTCGGTCCGTCTGACGAAGACGCGCGCGATCGCGGCGACCGCCTGCCGGGCGGGCCATGTGAAGGTCAACGGGGAGCGCGCGAAGCCGGCGCAGTCGGTGCGGGCGGGGGACGAGGTCCGGCTGTTCCACGCGGGGCGTGAACGGATCGTGGTGGTGAAGCGGCCGGTGTCGAAGCGGGTGGGCCCGCCGGTGGCGGCGGAATGCCTCATCGACAAGAGCCCGCCGCCGCCGACTCCCATCGAGGCCGCGGTGGTCGGCACCCGCGACCGCGGCGCGGGCCGTCCGACGAAGCGCGAGCGCCGCGAGATCGAGACCCTGCGCGGCCGCTAAAGCCCTGCCCGGGCGATCCAGCCAGCCCCGCGCCGGTGCGGGGCGGGCGGGGTCGGCGTGGGCCCGGGGTACCCGACGAGGAGACTCGCCCCGCCCCGCCCTTCCTCCGTTCCCTGGGACTTCGTCCCAGACTCGCTGGCCCCGGCTGGCGGGTCGAAGGTGCACCCGGGGCCCGGGCCGGCGGCCGAGAGGATGCGCCCCGCCTTCCTCCGTTCCCTGGGGCTCAGCCCCGGACCCGCTCACCCCGGGGCCGGGCCGGGGGTCAGGACTTGCGGTACGCGTATGCCTCGGTGGCGGCCGCGAGGACGGCGTCCAGGGGGGCGCCCGCGGAGGCGGCGACCACAGCCGCCACCGCCCCCTCCACGAACGGCGCGTCCACCAGCCGCGCCCCCTCCGGCAGGTCGCCCTCCACCAGCAGCGCCTTCACCGTCAGTACCGAGCTCCCCAGGTCCGCCAGCAGCGCGACCCCGGCCCCCCGGTCCACCTCCCGCGCCGCCGCCACGATCCGGTCCGCGCTCGTGCCGAGCCCGCCGTCGGGCGCACCGCCCGCCGCAGCGACCGGCGCCACCGCTCCGCCTGCCGCCAGGCCGGCCGCCATCACCGCGACCGATTCCGCCACCGCCGCGCTGTGCGACACCAGCACGATCCCGACCACCGCCGACGCGGTCATCCGGCCACATCCGCGAGCGCGGCCAGCAGCAGCGCCGAGGACGTCGCCCCCGGATCCTGGTGCCCGATGCTCCGCTCGCCCAGGTAGCTGGCCCGGCCCTTGCGCGCCCGCATCGGTACGGTCGCCAGCGCGCCGCTCTCCGCCGCGTCACTTGCCGCCCGGTACGACGTACTGAGCGCCGTGACCCCCGGCACCAGCGCGTCCAGCATCGTCTTGTCGCCCGGAGCCGAGCCGCCCAGCCGCGCCACCGCGCCCACGCCCGCGTACAGCGCCTCGCGCAGCTCCTCGTCCGAGACCTCGGAGGCCTCGCCGAGCTCCTTGCCGGTCCGCCGCAGCAGCGTCCCGTACAGGGGTCCGGACGCCCCGCCGACCGTCGAGATCAGCGTCCGCCCGGCCAGCTGGAGCACCGCCCCCGGTGTCGCGGGCGGCTCCGCCTCCAGGGCCGCCCGTACCGCGGTGAACCCGCGCAGCATGTTGCTCCCGTGGTCGGCGTCCCCGATGGGCGAGTCGAGTTCGGTCAGCCGGTCCGCCTCCCGCTCCACCGCGGCCGCGGCGGCCGTCATCCAGCGCCGGAAGAAGTCTGCGTCACGCACCGGATCTCCTCGTCTCGCATCGCCCGGCCGGCCAGTCCCGCCCGCCACCGCCACAGCCACCCTACGTTCGGCCATCCGCTCAGCGGCCCCAGCGCAGCGCGGCGGTCTGGACGGGGGCGTCCCACAGCCGCAACAACTCCTCGTCCACCCGGCACAGAGTGACCGAACACCCCGCCATGTCCAGCGAGGTGACGTAGTTCCCCACCAGCGTCCGCGCCGCCGGAACCCCTCGTTCGCCCAGCACCCGCGCCACCTCCGCGTGGAACCCGTACAGCTCCAGCAGCGGCGTCGCCCCCATACCGTTGACCAGCGCGAGCACCGGCCCGTCGGCCGGACCCACCTCCGCCAGTTCCTCCAGTACGGCGCCCAGCGCGACCTCCGCGATCTCCCGCGCCGGCATCATCGCGCGCCGCTCCCGCCCGGGCTCGCCGTGAATGCCGATCCCCAACTCCAGGTCCCCGTCCGGGAGTTCGAAGGTCGGGCTGCCCTTCGCGGGGGTGCTGCACGCGCTGAGCGCCACCCCGAAGCTCCGCGAGCCCGCGTTGACCCGCCGCGCGAGCTCCGCGACCCGCTCCAGCGGCGCCCCCTCCTCGGCGGCCGCCCCGGCGATCTTCTCCACGAACAGCGTGGCCCCGGTACCGCGCCGGCCCGCCGTGTACAGGCTGTCGGTCACGGCGACATCGTCGTTGACCAGCACGCGCTCCACGCGCAGGCCGTCCTCCTCGGCGAGCTCGGCGGCCATCTCGAAGTTCAGCACGTCCCCGGTGTAGTTCTTGACGACGAACAGCACCCCCTGCCCCGCGTCGACGGCCGCGGCCGCCCGGAGCATCTGATCGGGTACGGGCGAGGTGAACACCTCCCCGGGACAGGCGGCCGACAGCATCCCGTACCCCACGAACCCCGCATGCAACGGCTCGTGCCCGGACCCGCCCCCGGAGACGATCCCGACCCGCCCGCCGTCCCGCGCGTCCCGCCGTACGACGACCCGCCGCTCCACATCGACGTCCAGCTCGGGATGGGCGGCCGCGATCCCCCGCAGCGCGTCGGCGACCACGGTCTCCGGACTGTTGATCAGCATCCTCATGCGTATCTCCCGGTGCTTGTCAGGTGACTCTCTGAGCGGTGCGGTGCGGTGCGGTGCGGTTCGGACGGTACCGGTGCAGCGGTACCGATGCGGCAGTACCGATGCGGCGGTACCGATGCTGACATCTTTCGGCCAGGGAGTGCGGTCAGGAAGGCGTTGGCCACTTCGGGTCCTTCCCCCGACGCGCTCAGCGTGGTGGCATGTCCACGTCGAATTCGCGCACGGGTCCGAACCGAATGATCCGTATGAATGGAGAAACAACGATGCCGCTGCGCAGGATCACCATCGGCGCGGCGATCGCGGTGCTTTCCGCCGTCGCCGTCCCCGCCCAGGCCGATACGGCCTCCAACCCGCCCGGAAGAATCACCGTCGACGTGGTCGGGGTCAACGGATCGGGATGTCCCCAGGGGACCGCGAGCGTCGCCGCGGCCTCCGACAACACCTCGTTCACCGTCACGTACAGCGACTATCTCGCCCAGGCTGGCGCCGGCTCCGGAGGCACCGCGTTCCGCAAGAACTGCCAGCTCGCCCTCCAGGTCCACGTGCCCCAGGGATTCACGTACGCCATCGCCCGCGCCGACTACCGCGGTTTCGCGCACCTCCAGCGCGGGGCCTTCGGCCAGGAACGCGCCAACTACTACTTCCAGGGCATGGCGCAGACGGCCCGCACGACCCACCAGTTCAACGGCCCGTACACCGACAACTGGCAGGCGAGCGACCAGACGGAGTACACCGACCTGGTCTGGGCGCCGTGCGGCGAGGAGCGCAACCTCAACGTCAACACCGAACTGCGTGTCTACGCGGGGACGTCGAACCCGCAGGCCCTGAGCTTCATGAGCATGGACTCGACGGACGGCAGCGTCAGCACGGTCTACCACTTCGCGTGGAAGGAATGCCCCGCGGTCTGACGCGGCGTGAGTGCAAGCGCACGGAACCCGACTCATGACTCATGGTCAGGAGCGACAACGATGTCTCATTCCCTGTCCCGCACCCTGCTCGTCGGCGGCGCGGCCGCCGCCCTGATCGTCACGGCGGCGCCGGCCGGAGCCGCCGGCCCCCACCCGCCCCTCACCGCCCCGCCCGACAAGATCGTGATCGAACTCGCCACGGTGAACGGCTCCGGCTGCCGCGAAGGCACGGCCGAGGTGGCCGTCGCACCGGACAACACCGCCTTCACGGTCACCTACAGCGACTATCTCGCCCAGGTCGGCCCCGGCGCCCCGCCCACGGCCTTCCGCAAGAACTGCCAGCTCAATCTCCGCGTTCACGTTCCTTCGGGATTCACCTACGCGATTGTCCAGGCGGACTATCGGGGATTCGCATTCCTCCAGCCGGGAGCATGGGGTCAGGAACGGGCGAGCTACTACTTCCAGGGAATGCCCCAGACGTCCCAGCGCACGCATCAGTTCAACGGTCCGCTCAACGACAATTGGCAGACGAGCGACAAGACGGAATACGCCGATCTGGTCTGGGCGCCGTGCGGCGAGAAACGCAACTTCAACATCAATACCGAACTGCGCGTGAATGCCGGCACGTCCAACCCGCAGACCGCCACGAGCTTCATGGCGATGGACTCCACGGACGCGAGCGTCAGCACCCTCTACCACCTGGCCTGGCAGGTGTGCCCCGCTCGTTAGGAGCCCGGGCGTCGCCGGATGGGACGCGTGACGCGCGGAGCCCATCCGGCGCGCCGCATCCGGCGCGCCGTACTCCGCCCGCCGTACTCCGCCCGCCGTCACACCGCGCCAGGCCCCTTCGCCGGGCGGGCCGCCACCGCGGCCGCCTGGAGCGAGCGCAGGGCCAGCAGCAGGACCCCGATGTCGTCGAGGTACACCGGGTCCGGGATCAGGTCCACGGGCGAGACCGTGTACAGCACCGCCACCCAGAACAGCGCCTTGTCGCGCAGCGGGATCCCCGCGTCGAGCAGCAGCCTGCGCGCCTTGAGCACCCGTACGAGCAGCACGGCGGCGGTGACCGCCAGCCCGAGGGCGACGATCACGGCGACCGTGAACCAGACCTTTCCGTCCATAGGGTCTCTATACCCTCGTCAGGCGCCCTGTTCCCGCAGGCGGCGGGTGACCTCTCCCAGGCCGTCCGCGAGCGCGTCCAGCTGCTCGGGCGTGAGCACATTGATGAGGATCTCCCGCACGGTCGCCACGTGCCCGGGCGCCGCCTCGTCCAGGCGGGCGCGACCGGCCTCGGTGAGGACCGCGAAGACGCCCCGGACGTCGGACGGGCAGCTGCGGCGCCGGACCAGCCCGGCCTTCTCCATCTGGGTGATCTGGTAGGTCAGCCCGCTCTTGGAGTTGATCAGCCCGTTGGCCAGCTCGGTCATCCGCAGCTCGTTGTCCGGCGCCTCGGCGAGCCGTACGAGGATCTCGTACTGGGGGTGGGAGAGCCCCGAGTCGTCCTTGAGCTGCTGGTCGAGCCGGCGGTTCACCAGTGCGGACGCGGCGACGAACCCGCACCAGGCGCGCATCTCGCGGTCGTCCAGCCATCTCGGGTCAGCCATGCGCCCACCGTACATGAGTTGTTCCAATTTGAATCAGTAGCTAAGGTCGTTCCTCGTCATCCAGGTTCGAATTTGAACTACCTCCCGTCCGGAAGGCCCCCACCATGACCAGCCCCTCCGTCACCTCGACGAAGCCGCAGGCCGCCGCACCGGCCGCCCCCGCCCTCTCCACCCCTGCCCCGATCACCCTCTCCGCTACCGCCCACGACACCGGCCTGCTGCTCCTGCGCCTCGTCCTCGGCCTGACCATGGCCGCCCACGGCAGCCAGAAGCTCTTCGGCTGGTTCGGCGGCGGTGGCATCAGCGGCACCGGCCAGTTCTTCAAGGCCGCCGGCTACCCCGCCGGTGACGCCATGGCCCTGCTCGCCGGACTCTCCGAGACCCTGGGCGGCCTCGGCCTCGCCCTCGGGCTGCTCACCCCGCTCGCCGGCGCCGCCATCGTCGGCACCATGATCAATGCCATTGCCGTCCACGGTGCCGGGGCGTTCTTCGCCTCGAAGGGGGGCATCGAGTACGAGCTGCTCCTCACCGCCGGCGCTGCTGCCCTCGCCCTCACCGGCCCCGGCCGGTACGCCGTGGACCGCTTCCTGCCTGTACTGCGCGGCCACCGCCTGGCCCACGGCGCCGCGGCCCTCGCCCTCGCCGTCGTGCTCGGCGGCGCGATGCTCCTCGTACGCGACTGACGCGACTGACGCGACCCGCACCCGCGTGCGGGAAAGGGTGCCCGGGGCCGCGCTGATTGGGCCCGGGCATCCGGGGGAACAGCGCACAAATGACACAACCCGCGACGCAACCCATCGAGGACTACGCACTCATCGGCGACCTCATGACCAGCGGGCTCGTCGGCCGCGACGGGTCCATCGACTGGCTGTGCCTGCCGCGATTCGACTCGGCGGCCTGCTTCGCCGCCCTCCTCGGCGGCAAGGACAACGGCCACTGGCGCATCGCCCCGGCCGCGGCCGCCGCGGGCGCGCGGTGCACCCGCCGGGCCTATGTGGACGGCTCGCTGGTCCTGGAGTCGTACTGGGAGACCGAGGACGGCGGCGGTGCGTTCAAGGTCATCGACTTCATGCCGCAACGGGACGCCGCACCCGACGTGATGCGGATCGTCGAAGGCCTGTCCGGCGAGGTCCCCGTACTCAGCGTCCTGCGCCTGCGCTTCGACTACGGGCGCGTCATTCCCTGGGTCCGCCGCGTCGACGGGGACCGGGTCGCCGTCGCCGGTCCGGACTCGGTCTGGTTCCGCAGTGAGCCCCCCGTGAACACCTGGGGCCAGGGCACCAGTACGCGGTCCGAGTTCACCGTCTCGGCCGGGCAGAAGGTCGCCTTCATGCTCACCTGGCACCCCTCGCACGAACCGCGCCCCGAGCGCCTGGACCCGTACGGGGCCCTGGAGCAGAGCCTTGAGGGCTGGCGGGAGTGGACCGCCCAGTGCACCTACGAGGGCCCGTACCGGGAGGCGGTGACCCGCTCCCTGATCACCCTCAAGGCCCTCACCTACGCCCCGACCGGCGGGATCGCGGCCGCCGCCACCACCTCCCTCCCGGAGGAGCTCGGCGGGGTCCGCAACTGGGACTACCGGTACTGCTGGCTGCGCGACTCCACCCTCACCCTCGCCACGCTCCTCGCCACCGGCTTCCACGACGAGGCCCGCGCCTGGCGCGAGTGGCTGCTGCGCGCGATCGCCGGCGACCCCGCCGACCTGCAGATCATGTACGGGATCGGCGGCGAGCGGCGGATCCCCGAGATCGAGCTGCCCTGGCTGCGCGGGTACGCCTCCTCGGCGCCGGTCCGGGTCGGCAACGCGGCCGTGGAACAGCTCCAGCTCGACGTGTACGGGGAGGTCCTCGACGCGCTGTACGTGGCCAGGTCCGCCGGACTTCCCGCGGAGAAGCACGCGTGGCGGATCCAGCTGGCGCTCCTCGACTTCCTGCGGCGCAACTGGCACCGGCCCGACGAGGGGCTGTGGGAGGTGCGCGGTCCGCGCCGCCACTTCGTGCACTCCAAGGTGATGGCCTGGGTCGCCGCCGACCGGGCGGTGCGGACCCTGGAGGCCGACCCCGCGGTGCCGGGCGACCCGGAGCTCTGGCGGGCCATGCGCGAGGAGGTGCACCGCGACGTCTGCGCGAACGGCTACGACTCCGAGCGCAACACCTTCACCCAGTACTACGGCTCGCGTGAACTGGACGCGGCCACGCTGCTCATCCCGCGGACCGGGTTCCTGCCGCCCGACGACCCGCGCGTCATCGGCACGGTCGACCGTCCAGGCGGAGCTCGGCAGCAGCGGCCTGGTCCGGCGCTACAGCACGGAAGGCCCCTCCATCGACGGGCTTCCCGGGGACCAAGGGGCCTTCCTGGCCTGCTCGTTCTGGCTCGCGGACGCGCTGCACCTGATCGGCCGGGACAACGAGGCCCGGGCCCTCTTCGAGCGGTTGCTGGCGGTACGCAACGACGTCGGGCTGCTCGCCGAGGAGTACGACCCCGTCGCCGGACGCCAACTCGGCAATTTCCCCCAGGCGTTCAGCCACATCGGCCTGGTGAACACGGCGCTCACCCTGAGCGGGAACGGCGGTTCGCTCACGGGCGCTGCCTCCGCTATGCCGACCTGATGGCGCCGGGGGACCCGTTCGGGGTCGTGCGGGAGGCCAGCAACAGGGCGATGTCGTCCGGCCGGTCGGCCGAGTTCCCGGCCTCGCTGATCAGCCGGTCGGCCGTCTCCGTCAGCGGGGTCGGGTCGGCTGCGGCCAGCGATGCCCGCAGCCGCTCCACGCCGGTGTCGATGTCCGTACCCGGCTTCTCCACCAGCCCGTCGGTGTACAGGGCGAGCACCGCGCCGGGCTCCAGCAGCAGTTCCGTGACCGGGTACGCGGCGTCCGGGTCGATGCCGAGCACCACCCCGCCCGGCAGGTCCAGCACCTCCGTCCGCCCGTCGGCCTGCCGCAGCAACGGCTGGGGGTGCCCGGCCCGGACGGCCCATGAGCGGCCCGACTCCGGGTCGATCGACACGTAGCAGCAACTGGCGAACTGGCCGGGGTCCAAGTCGATGAGCAGCCGGTTCGTGCCGCGCATGATCTGCTCCGGGGTGTTGCCGCTGAGCGCGAAGGCCCGTACCGCGCTGCGGAGTTGGCCCATGGTCGCGGCGGCGGCCACCCCGTGGCCCTGGACGTCCCCGATGACCAGGGCCACCGTGCCCGGGCCCGTCTCGATGACGTCGTACCAGTCGCCGCCGACGTCCATGCCGACCGTGCCGGGCAGGTACCGGCCCACGGTGGCCACGTGTTCGAGCACCGGCAGGCGGTGCGGCAGCAGCGCCGCCTGGAGACCCCGGGCCAGCGCGGTCTCGCTGTCGTAGCGCTGCGCCCGCTCCAGGGCCTGCGCGATCAGCCCGGCCAGCGCGGTCAGCACCGTACGCTCCTCCGGGCTGAAGCCGCGCGGGGCGTCGAAGCCGAGGATGCACGAGCCGACCGGCCGCCCGGAGGCGATCAGCGGAAGGAACGCGCGCGCCCCGGAATGGGCGTCCAACGGGATCCCCGGATAGGCCGCGGCGAGGTGCTCCATCGACTCGAAGAACATCGGCCGGCCCGAGGTGAGGGTCTCGACGCCCGGCAGCCGCGCATCGAGGGACACCCCGTCGAACCGGTCCAGGAAGCCCCGGGGGAAGCCGGTCTCCCACGACAGGTACAGGTGGCGCTCGCTGAGCAGGTAGATCGCCAACTGGCGCCCGCCGAAGGCCGGCAGCAGCTCATCGGTGACCACGGACGACACCTGGCGGGCCGTCACCGCCTCCGTCAGCGCGATGGCGAGGGCCACGGGCCGGTACACCGCGGCCGCCCGGTCGGCCGGCGAACCGAGCCCGTCGGCGACACCCTCGCCCGGCCTGACCATCGACGAGGGCGCGTAGGAGGGCGGTTGGGTGGCGCCGATCGTCATGGTCACCCCGTCATGTCCGGGGTACAGGCAGACCGACAGCCACTCCCCGGAGGCGGCCGAGGGGTCCCGCCCGCGCCGGGCCGCGAAACGCACCGGGGCGCGGGCCAGGTAGACGGCCCGGAAGTGGTCCTCGTACGCGGGGTGGGCGAGCCAGGGAAGCGCCTCCCACAGCATCTGCCCGCGCAGCCGCGATGCCGCGATGCCGAGCAGCCCCTCGGCCGCGGAGTTGACGTACTCGACCCTGCCCAGCCGGTCCAGGGACAGCACCGCCTGGGTCAGCCGGTCCACCGCCGCGCGGACGTCCCCGTCCCGGGCCGGTGGCGGTACGGGGACCGGGTCGCCCTCCCACACCACCGGAGCCCCCGCCGCCGTGAGCGCCGCCAGCTCCTCGCCCGCCCGCTCCGCGGCCGCCCGCAGGGCCTCCCGGTCGACGGCGGAGACCGGGACGCCGGGGGTCGCGTCGCGGAGCACGAACAGCACGCCGAACCGCTGCGGCCCGGCGCTGATCGGCTCGTGCAGCGAAGCGAAGGGGAACGGAAGCCCGGCCACCAGCTGCGGGAACCGCCGCATGGTGGTCTCCGCGTCGGGCAGGAGCACCGACTGCCCCGAGCGGTACGCCTCGCCGGCCGGGAACGGGCGGTTCACGTGGACCCGCCACCACGGCCGGAACAGCGGGCCGGGCATGCCGGCGACCACGGCCATCAGCAGCAGTCCCTCGGTGCGGGAGCGCAGGTACACCCCACCCGCGTACCCGCCGGTGGCCTCCACGGCCCGCACGACGGCCCGTGCGAGCACCTGGGCCGTGGCGTCAGGGGCGGGGCCAGCGCTGTCCGGTCTCGCCGTCACACAGACAGGATGCGCCCTGCCGCCCGCGCGGCGCACCCGGGGATCCCCCGTCACCCCGCCCGCCGGGCCCCCGGGCCGCCCCGGCTCCGGCACCGGCACCGCTCCGGTCAGGAGGTGGCCCGCTCGCGGTAGCCCACCACCACCGTGGCCGCCGCCAGCAGCGCCACCACGCCCACCGTGCCCAGCGCGAACCCCATGGCGTCGGTGAACGCGGTGACCTGCGCCGGATCCCGCGGATCACCCTGGAAGCGGGAGGCCAGCATCGTCCCGAACACCGCCACCCCGAGCGCGGCGCCGATCTCGCGGGCGGCGGTGTTCAGCCCGGAGCCCAGCCCGGCCTGGTGCGCCGGCAGCTCGGTGACCACGGTCAGCGTCAGCGAGGGCGCGCTCAGCCCGGCCCCGCTCGCCATCACCAGCAGGTAGACGGCGTACACGAGGTACGGGGTGTCCTTGTCGACGGTGGCGAGCAGCAGCAGCCCCGCGCCGACCATGCACAGCCCGGCCCCGATGGGCAGCCTCGGCCCCGTCCGCTGCGCCAGCCGGGCGCCCAGCTTGGGCAGCACGGCCAGGCCGGTGGTCACCGGAATGATCGCCAGACCCGCCATCGCGGGCGAGAAGCCCTTGGCGTACTGGAGGTACTGCGCGTTCACGTAGAAGAGGGCGAAGAGCCCGAAGAAGCCGGTACCGATGCCGAGCGTCCCGGCCCGGAGCCTCGGCGAGGCGAAGATCCGCGGATCCAGCAGCGGCCGCTCGGCGCGCAGCGCGTGGCCGGTGAAGGCGGCGAGCAGCACCGCGCCCGCGGCGAAGGCGGTCAGCACGTGCACCGACCCCCAGCCGTGGCCCGGCCCCTCGATGATCCCGTACACCACGGCGAGCAGCGCTCCCGCGAGCAGCGCCGCCCCGACCGGGTCCACGGACGCCTCGGGCCGTGAGGGCGTACGGGGAACCGCGCGGGCCACGATGAGCGCGAGCAGCCCGCCGAGCGGGACGACCGCCCAGAACAGCGCCCGCCAGGTCAGGTACTCCCCGGCCAGGCCGCCGCCGATATTGCCCGTCAGGCCCCCGAGGCCGATGGTCAGCGTCCAGGTGGCCAGCGCCTGGGCGCGCCGCTCGGGCGGGCTCAGGTGGACGAGGATCGACATGGTGGCCGGCATGATCAGGGCCGCGCCCGCCCCGCACAGGCCGCGCCCGGCGATCAGCACGGCCGGGGCCGTGGCGAGTGCGCTGACCGCCCCGCCCGCCGCGAACAGGCCGAGCCCGGACATCAGGGCGCCCTTGCGGCCGTAGCGGTCGCCGAGCGCCCCGGCCGGGATCAGCAGCGCGGCGAAGACGATGACGTACGCGTCCACGGCCCACAGCAACTGGCCGGGCGTCGGGTGCAGCGTGGAGGCGGCGAGCTGCGGGATGAGCAGGTTGACGGCTGCCACCATCGCCTGGGCGACGAGGACGCAGGCGCACAGGACGAGCAGGGTCGTGCGGGTCAGCGGGGGAGTCGGCCCGGGAGCGGTCTGTTCCTGTTTTTCGGCATGGCGGAGCACGGCTCCTCCTGGGAGTCGGTGACGGCGGACGGGCGCGGACGGCAGGCGGGTGAGCGGCGGAGCGGCCACTCGCTCCCCTCATTCCCCGTCCCTCACCGTAGAGTTGGCGTGACCTGCTTTCCAGTGCAAGTTCTGCAAGGGATCAATGCGCGTGACGCAATCCGGGATGGATCTGAACCTGCTGGTCGCCCTGGACGTCCTCCTGGAGGAGTCGAGCGTCTCCAGGGCGGCGGCCCGCCTGCACCTGTCCGAACCCGCCATGAGCCGCACCCTCGGCCGCATCCGCAAGGCCCTCGGCGACCCCGTGCTCGTCCGCGCGGGCCGGACCATGGTGCCCACCCCGCACGCCCTCGCCGTGCAGTGCGAGGTCCGGGCCGTGGTGGAGCGGGCCCGGGCACTCTTCCTCACCGGCGGCCAGGTGGACCTGTCCACCCTGACCCGTACCTTCACCGTGCTGGCCAACGAGGCCTTCACCGCCGTGTCCGGCGCCACCCTGTTCACCCGGATCGCGCGGGAGGCCCCCGGGGTGCGGCTGCGGTTCCTCTCGGAGAGCCACGTGGACGTCCCCGCCCTGCGCGAGGGCATGGCCGACCTGGAACTCGGCGTCGTGGACACCCGTTCTCCCGAGGTACGCGTCGAGCACCTCTCCGAGGAGCTCATGGTGGGCGTCGTCCGCCCCGGCCACCCACTGCTCCGGGGCCGGCTCACCGCCCGCCGGTTCGCCGACGCCGAGCACCTGATCGCCTCGCGGCGCGGCCGCCTGGAAGGCCCCGTCGACACCGCGCTCGCCGAGCGGGGGCTGACCCGGCGGGTGGTGGGCAGCGTCGGGACGTTCCCCGCCTCCCTCTTCGTACTGCGCGAGAGCGACCTCGTCGGGCTGCTCACCACCCAGGCCGCGCCGCTCGCCGCCGCCCTCGGACTGGAGACCTTCCGGATCCCCCTCGACCTCCCGACGCTCCCCTTCGGCATGGCCTGGCACCCCCGGCACGACGCCGACCCGGCCCACGCCTGGCTGCGCGGGTGCGCCCGCGAGCTGCTCGCCGCTTCCGCGCGGCCCGCCCAGCCGGCGGGCTGAGCCAGCGCGCTGAGCCGTACGCCGTACGGACTGACCCGAACGCCGCCCCCGTCCGGGGGACGGTCCGGCGCGGGGGCTGTCCCTCTCCCCGCCCCCGGGAAGGCATGCGCACATGCAACAGCCGTACGACATGTCAACGCACCCGACGGCTTTCTCGGCGGCCGACCGTTTCACCCTGCGCACCGCCCTGGACGCCCTCGGCGGGGTGCGCGGGCTCGACACCCTCGACCTGGCCTGCGGGCACGGCGGCATCGTCCGGCTGCTGGCGAGCGGCGGGGCCCGGCGCTCCGTGGGCGTCGACAGCTGCCCCGAACGCATCCGCCGGGCGCGGGCGCACCAGCCCGGGCACGCCTCGGAAGCCTCGGAAGGCTCCTCCGTCGAGTACGTCGTCGCCGACACGGCCGGCATGCCGCAGCTCGGCCCCTTCGACCTCGCCACCGCCGTGTACCTCTTCAACCACGCGCCCGACCGGCCCGTACTGCACGCGATGTTCCGGTCCATCCGCGCCAACCTGCGGGCCGGCGGCCGGCTGCTGGCCATCGTGCCCAACGCGGGGGCGTTCCCGCGGGTGGACTGGTCGCCGTACGGGGTGCGGATCCTGGACCGGGTGGTCGACGGTGACGCGCCGCTGCTGAAGGCACAGTTCCTCACCGAGCCGCCGCGGCACTTCGAGTACCGCGAGTGGACGCACGCCGACTTCGCCGAGGCGGCCGTCGAGGCGGGCTTCGCCACCGTCGGCTGGCAGCCCGGCCGGCCTCCGCCCGCCGAGGCGGAGCGCGACGAGGAGTACTGGACGGCGTACCGCGCCTGGCCGGTCAGCTCGCTGATGACGTGTACGGCGTAGGGCCGCGGGATGCGGGGTGGGCGGGGTGGACGGGGTGGCACCGGTCGGGGAACCGTGGGCCTGCGGTCACCGGTCGGCGGCAGCCCTGACCAGCTCGACGATCCGGTCGCGGGCCGCCCGCCCCTCCGGCACCGGCAGCAGCGGGTAGCCGTGCGGCAGCCCCGCCTCCTCGTGGAACTCCACCTCGGCGCCGCCCGCCCGGGCCCGGCGCAGCAGCTCCCGGCTGTCGGTGGTCAGCACGTCCCGGGTGCCGGTGAACACCGTCAGCGGAGCGAGGCCCCCGAAGGACCCGTGCAGCGGGCTCACCAGCGGGTCGTCGGCGGCGAGGTTGCCCGCGTACAGCCGCCCCGCCTCGGCCAGTCCCGGCCGGGCCAGTATCGGATCGTACGCCTCGATCGCCGCCTGGTCGGGATGGCTCATGGTCACGTCCAGCCAGGGCGAGATCAGCACGATCCGGGACGGCTGCGCCCCGGTCCGGTCGCGCAGCCGCTGCGCGGCGGCCAGCGCCAGCCCGGCCCCGGCGGAGTCCCCGATGAGCACCGTCCCGCCCGCGCCACCGCTCGCGATCATGCCGCTGAGCAGGTCGGCGGCCACCGGGACGTTCCGGTCGGCGGTCCCGCGCGGGGCGAGGATGTACGCCGGTACGACCACCTGCGCCCGCGCCCGGGTGACCAAGGTCCGGATCAGCGCCCAGTGCGGCCGGACCAGCTCGTTGATGAACCCCCCGCCGTGCACGTACAGCACCTGCGCCGCCGGCTCGCCCCCGAGCGGCGAGACGTCGTACACCGGCCAGGCCCCGACGAAGGTCCGCGACACCTCGGCGACCCGGCCCAGCGAGCGCGGCGGCACGTGCGACGCGGGCCTGCGCGCCGACCGCGCCACCCGCGCCCGGACCGCCTCGGCACTCGCGAACCGTCCTCGCCGTCCCGTCGCCATCAGCGCGGCCGAAAGCGCCCTGCTGCGCAGACTCGGCACGCCCCTCACCTCCCCGTTCCCCGCCCCCGGCCCTGCCCCTGGCCCTGCCCCGTCACCTGAGGAGCATAGGCGTGAAGCTGCGCTGTGGACCCGCTTAAGAAAGTCTCGATGGACTGATCAAGGGGCCGGTCGGCAGATTGGTGCCCGTCATCGACACCGCCCGGCGGACGACGCTCGCGGTGACCCTTCCGCATGCCTGGAGCCACCCCCATGAAGGCACTCGTCAAGCACAAGGCCGAGCCCGGTCTGTGGCTCATGGACGTCCCCGAGCCCGAGTACGGTCCCGGCGATGTGCTGATCAAGGTGCTGCGCACCGGCATCTGCGGAACCGACCTGCACATCCGCTCCTGGGACGGCTGGGCGCAGGGCGCGGTCAAGACGCCGCTCGTGCTCGGCCACGAGTTCGTCGGCGAGGTCGCGGCGCTCGGCGCGGACGTCCAGGACATCGAGATCGGCGCGCTGGTCAGCGGCGAGGGCCACCTGGTGTGCGGCAAGTGCCGCAACTGCCTGGCCGGGCGCCGCCACCTGTGCCGCAGCACGGTCGGGCTCGGCGTGGGGCGCGACGGCGCCTTCGCCGAGTACGTGGTCCTGCCCGCGCAGAACGTCTGGGTGCACCGGACGGCCGTGGACCTGGACGTGGCGGCGATCTTCGACCCGTTCGGCAACGCCGTGCACACGGCGCTGTCCTTCCCGCTGGTCGGCGAGGACGTGCTGATCACGGGCGCGGGCCCGATCGGGATCATGGCGGCGGCCGTGGCCCGGCATGCCGGTGCGCGCAACGTGGTCATCACCGACGTCAGCCCGGAGCGGCTGGACATCGCCCGCAAGGCCGGCGCCACGCTCGCGCTGGACGTCCGGGAGGCGACGATCGCCGACGCGCAGGCGCGGCTGGGCCTGCGCGAGGGCTTCGACATCGGCCTGGAGATGTCCGGTCGGCCCGAGGCGATGCGCGACATGATCGACAACATGACGCACGGCGGCCGGATCGCCATGCTGGGCCTGCCCGCTCAGGAGTTCGCCGTGAACTGGGCGAAGGTCGTCACCTCGATGATCACCATCAAGGGCATCTACGGCCGCGAGATGTTCGAGACCTGGTACGCGATGACCGTGCTGCTGGAGGGCGGGCTCGACCTCAGCCCCGTCATCACCGGCCGCTACTCGCACACGGAGTTCGAGGCCGCGTTCGACGAGGCGGCGACCGCCCGCAGCGGCAAGATCATCCTGGACTGGACCGCGTAGGCCCCGTCCAGCCCCCTCCCGCCGTCGCCGCACCAGGAGAAAGAGAGCACCGCACCATGTTCGAGACCGTCCGCGAGGACCTGCGTACCACCCTCGACGAGATCCGTTCCGCCGGCCTGCACAAGCCCGAGCGCGTCATCGGCACCCCGCAGAGCGCCTCCGTCGCCGTGACCTCCGGCGGCGCCGCGGGAGAGGTCCTCAATTTCTGCGCCAACAACTACCTGGGGCTGGCGGACCACCCCGAGGTGGTCACCGCCGCGAAGGACGCCCTGGACCGCTGGGGCTACGGGATGGCCTCGGTCCGCTTCATCTGCGGGACCCAGGAGGTGCACAAGGAACTGGAGGCTCGGCTGTCGGCGTTCCTCGGCCAGGAGGACACGATCCTCTACTCCTCCTGCTTCGACGCCAACGGCGGTGTCTTCGAGACCCTCCTCGGCGCCGAGGACGCGGTGATCTCCGACGCCCTCAACCACGCCTCGATCATCGACGGCATCCGCCTGTCGAAGGCCCGCCGCTTCCGCTACGCCAACCGCGACATGGCGGACCTGGAGCACCAGCTCAAGGAGGCCGTCGCCGGCGGTGCCCGCCGCAAGCTGATCGTCACCGACGGCGTCTTCTCCATGGACGGCTACGTCGCTCCGCTGGCGGAGATCTGCGACCTCGCCGAGCGCTACGACGCCATGGTGATGGTCGACGACTCGCACGCCGTCGGCTTCGTCGGCCCCGGCGGGCGCGGCACGCCGGAACTGCACGGGGTCATGGACCGCGTCGACATCATCACCGGCACCCTCGGCAAGGCGCTCGGCGGCGCCTCCGGCGGCTATGTCGCGGCGCGCACCGAGATCGTGGAGCTGCTCCGTCAGCGCTCGCGCCCGTACCTCTTCTCGAACTCGCTCGCCCCGGTGATCGCGGCGGCGTCCCTGAAGGTGCTCGACCTGCTGGAGTCGGCCGGTGACCTGCGCGACCAGCTCGCCGCCAACACCTCGCTCTTCCGTACGAAGATGACCGAGGCCGGTTTCGAGATCCTGCCCGGAGACCACGCCATCGCCCCGGTGATGATCGGCGACGCGGCCGAGGCCGCGCGGATGGCGGAGCTGCTGCTGGAGCGCGGCGTGTACGTGATCGGCTTCTCGTACCCGGTGGTTCCCATGGGCGCGGCGCGGATCCGCGTCCAGCTCTCGGCCGCCCACTCCACGGCGGACGTGGAGCGCGCGGTCGCCGCGTTCGTGGACGCCCGCGCGGCGCTCGCGACCACCGGGGCCTGAGGGACCCGGGGTACGCGAGGTATGCGAGGTATACGAGGTACGCGAGCTACCTCCGCGCCCTGAGACAATGGCGGGGTGATCGACCCCCGCCGGCTGCGCATCCTGCGGGCCGTGGCGGACCACCGTACGGTGACCGCCGCGGCCGCAGCCCTGTACCTCACCCCTTCCGCCGTCTCCCAGCAGCTCGCCGCGCTGGAGCAGGAGACGGGGCACGCGCTGCTCACCCGCAGCGGCCGCGGTGTCCGGCTCACCGCGGCCGGTGAGATCCTGCTGGGGCACGCCCACGAGGTACTGGCCCAGCTGGAACGCGCGGAGGCCGAACTCGCGGCGTACGCGGGCGGCTCGGCGGGTGAGGTCACGGTGGCCGCCTTCGCGACCGGCATCGCCGAGGTGCTGGCCCCGGCCATCGCCCGGCTCGGGCGGGAGCACCCGGGGATCCGGCTGCGCGTGCGCGACGCGGAGGGTGACCAGAGCCTGCCGCTGCTGCTGGACGGCGAGGCCGACCTCGCGCTGGCGGTCGAGTACCGGGGCGGCCCGGGCGCGGACGACGCCCGGCTGTCCGTCCTCCCGCTGTACGCGGAGCCCTTCGACGCGGTGCTGCCCTCGGGGCACCCGCTGGCGGACCTCCCCGCCGTATCGCTGGCGGAGCTGTCCGACTCGGACTGGGTGGGTCAGTACCCCGGCAACCCGTGCCATGACGTCACCCTGCTGGCGTGCGAACTGGCGGGGTTCCAGCCCCGGTTCCTGCACTCCTCCGACGACTTCCGGGCCGTGACGGCGCTGGTGGGCGCCGGGGCCGGCGTGGCCCTGGTCCCGCGGTCCGCGCTGCGGGGCATGGACCTCAAGGAGGTCCAGGTCCGCCCCGTCGCGGGCCCGGCGGCCACCCGCCGCGTCTTCGCGGCGACCCGCCGCGGGGCCGAATCCCACCCGCTGATCGCTCCGGTGCTGGCCGCGCTGGCCCGCGAGGCGGAGCGCCTGCCGGAGCACTGACCGGCACGCCGGCGGGTCGGCGCGGGCGGGCGCGAGGGCGTGGGCGGGCGCGAGGGGCGTCGGCGGGCGCGGTGGGCCGGTCCCGCCGGTGGGCTCATACCCGTACGACCTCCACGCCCGCCGCCTCGAACGGCCGCGCGCCGGTGTCCGAGAGCCCCGTGTCCGTCACCAGGACGTCCACCGACGACGTGGCGCAGATCCGGGCGAAGGCGCGGACGCCGAGTTTGCTGGAGTCCGCGGCGATGATCACGCGGCGGGCGCGGTCGCAGAGCAGACGGTTCATCGCCGCCTCGTCCTCGTGGCGGGTGGCCGCGCCGTCGGCCGGGTCGAAGGCGTCCACGCCGACCACCGCCGTGTCCACGGTGAGCTGCGCGAGGACCCCCTGGGCCAGCGGTCCGGTCAGCTCGTAGGACTGGGGGCGGGCCACGCCGCCCGTCAGGACGATCTTGAACTGCGGTCTGATGACGAGCTCGCCCGCGATGTTCAGGGCATTGGTCACCACGGTCAGCGCCGGCGACCCCGTGGCCAGGTCGGCGCGGGCGGCGAGGGTGCGCGCGACCTCCGTCGTGGTGGTGCCGCCCGTCAGGCCGATCACCTCGCCCGGGACGATCAGCGCCGCCACCGCCTCGCTGATGCGGTGCTTCTCGGCGGCGCGGCGGGACGTCCGGTAGCGCAGGGGGAGTTCGTACGAGACCCCGTGCGGCACCGCCCCGCCGCGCGTGCGGACCAGCAGCTGCTGCTCGGCCAGCTGGTCGAAGTCGCGGCGGATGGTCGCGGCGGACACCCCGAGGGCCTCAGCCGCCGGTTCCACCTCCAGCCCGCCGCGCTCCACCAGCAGATCCAGCAGTGTCTGCCAGCGCTCCTTGCGGGTCATCCGGGCCGCCCCCTTCGGTGTTCTCCGGTGCGCTCCGGGTTCTCGGTTGGCCTACCCCCCGACACTAGCTCAGGCGATCAAGGGGTCGATGCTTGAAGTTGCGTGAAACGGACCGCTACCTTGCAGGAAAACGCAGCCACATGCGCATCACATACGCAGCCAACGCAGCCGCCGCGCTAGCCAGGGAGCCGCCATGAGCCACGTCGCGTACGAGTCGGGCACACAACCCGAGTGCTGGGAGCGCGCCGCCGAACTGGCCCCGTCCCACCGGGCGGTGCTGCCTCGGCCGGGGGAGCGTACCGCGATCGTCGGGTGCGGGACCTCGTACTACATGGCCCAGGCCGCGGCCGGGTTGCGCGAGGAGGCCGGGCAGGGCGAGACCGACGCCTTCCCCGCCTCGGAGTTCCCGCGCCACCGCCGCTACGACCGGGTCATCGCGCTCACCCGGTCCGGGACCACCACCGAGGTGCTGGACCTGCTGGCCGGACTGCGGGACTCCGGTGTGCCCACGACCGCGATCACGGGGGACCCGGCGACCCCGGTGATGGCCCTCGCGGACGGGCTCGTCGTCCTGGACTTCGCCGACGAACAGTCCGTCGTACAGACCCGGTTCGCCACCACCGCGCTGACCCTGTTGCGCGCCCACGTGGGCCGGCACACCCCCGGGGTCGTCGCCGACGCCCGGACCGCGCTGGCGGCGCCCCTGCCCGAAGGGCTCACGAGCCGTGGGCAGTTCACCTTCCTCGGCCGGGGCTGGAGCGTGGGGTTGGCGAACGAGGCCGCGCTGAAGATGCGGGAGGCCTCGCTGTCGTGGGCCGAGTCCTATCCGGCGATGGAGTACCGCCACGGGCCCGTCAGCGTCACCGGCCCCGGCACCGTCACCTGGTCGCTCGACGAAGCGCCCGAGGGGATCGCCGAACAAGTGGCCGGCGCCGGCGCCCAGTGGGTGGCCGGGCGGCTCGACCCGCTCGCGGAACTGGTACGGGTACACCGGCTGGCCATCACCGTCGCCGCCCACCAGGGGCTGGACCCGGACGCGCCGCGCCATCTGACCCGCTCGGTGATCCTCGACTCGGGTGAGGGGGCGGTCCGATGAGCATCGTCCCCGCCGGAGCGCTCGTCCTGGAGGCGGCCGTCGCGGGCCGCGCCGTCGCCGCGTTCAACATCATCACCCTGGAGCACGCCGAGGCCGTCATCGCGGGGGCCGAGGCCGCCGGGCTGCCGGTCATCCTGCAACTGAGCGAGAACGCCGTGAAGTTCAGGGGAGGGCAGCTGATGCCGATCGCTCGCGCGGCCGTCGCCTGCGCCGAAGAGGCCGCCGTGCCCGTGGGGCTGCACCTCGACCACGTCAAGAGCACCGAGCTGCTGCGGCGGGCAGCCGACGCGGGGTTCAGCTCGGTGATGTACGACGCCGCGCAGCTCCCGTACGCCGAGAACCTGGAGGCGACCCGCTCCGCCGCTGACTGGGCGCATGCCAACGGGCTGTGGATCGAGGCCGAGTTGGGGGAGGTCGGGGGCAAGAGCGGCGCCGCCCCGCTGGACCCGCACGCGCCGGGCGCCCGTACCGACCCGGACGAGGCGCGGCGGTTCGTCGCCGACTCCGGGGTGGACGCCCTGGCCGTGGCCGTCGGCAGCAGCCACGCGATGACCAGCCGGACCGCCTCGCTGGACCACATCCTGCTGGCCCGGCTGGCCAAGACCGTCGACGTCCCGCTCGTCCTGCACGGCTCCTCGGGGCTGCCGGACGCGGAGCTCGCGGCGGCCGTCGCGGGCGGCATCCGCAAGGTCAACATCGGCACCGCGCTGAACGTGGCCATGACCGGGGCCATCCGTACCCACCTCACCCCGGCGGACCCGCGCCCGTACCTCACCGCCGCCCGTACGGCGATGGCGGCGACGGCCGAGGCGATGATCCGAGCCCTGAACTGACCCGCACGGGAGGCTGCTCTACGGAGGGTGATGTGTTTTCTCGGGATCTCCCGGAATCTCCGGGAATTCCCGGGGCGATACGGCGGTAAACCACCTTTTTCGGTGGAGTGGAGGAATCGTTTGGCCACGCTGTGTGACCTCTAGTGTGGGAGCTGTCGCCGCCCTCCCACCGAAAGGGATCACCCCCATGCGTCTTCGCAGTGCCGCGGTCGCCGCCGCCAGCGCCCTCACCCTCCTCGTCGCCGTCCCCGGCTCCGCGCACGCCGCGAACGGAACGTTCTCGTACACCTACATCGGCCTGGACGGCCAGCCGCAGCGGGCCGCGCTGTCCGACCCGGAGAGCGCCGAGTGCATCACCCTCCCCGAGGTCGCCGACCCGGGTTCCTCCGCGCCCGCCTTCTCCCCGCGCAACCGGACGGACTCCTCGGCGACCGTCTTCACCGAGCCCGACTGCGAGGGCGACTACTTCACGCTGCGCCCCTACACCGGCTACGGCTCGGAGCGCCTGAAGCTGCGCTCGGTGGTCTTCTCCTGACGTCGGCCCGCTGCGCGACCCTTCCGGATTCTTGAAACAGGTTCTAGTCTGCCCTGCGCCAGCGCACTGCCGGCGACGGACGACCGCGAGATTCCCGGAGGGGCCGTGCACCTCGAATACACGCCTGAGCAGCAGCGGTTGCGCACCGAGCTGCGCGCCTACTTCGCCGAGCTGGTGCCCGCGGACGTCTACGCCCGCTACGAGGACCCGGCCGCCCAGAAGCGGTTCTACCGCCAGACCATCCGCCGCCTCGGGGCCGACGGCTGGCTCGGGGTGGGGTGGCCCAAGGAGTACGGCGGGCGCGGGATGTCGCCGATGGACCAGTTCATCTTCTTCGACGAGGCCGCGCAGGCCGTCGTACCGCTGCCGCTGATGGCGCTCAACACCGTCGGGCCGACCATCATGCAGTTCGGCACCGACGAGCAGAAGGCGTACTTCCTGCCCCGCATCCTCGCCGGCGAGATCGACTTCGCCATCGGCTACAGCGAGCCCGAGGCCGGCACCGACCTCGCCGCCCTCACGTGCAAGGCCGTCCGCGAGGGCGACGAGGAGAGCGGCACCTACGTCGTCAACGGGCAGAAGATCTGGACCACCAACGGCGACACCGCCGACTGGGTCTGGCTCGCCGTCCGCACCGACCCGGACGCCCCCGCGCACAAGGGCATCACCATGCTCCTCGTCCCGACCGCCGACCCCGGCTACTCCTGCACCCTCATCAACACCCTCGCCTCGCACGACACCACCGCCAGCTACTACGAGAACATCCGCGTCCCGGCGAGCCGCCGCGTCGGCCAGGAGAACAAGGGCTGGCGGCTGATCACCAACCAGCTCAACCACGAGCGCGTCACCCTCGCCGCCCACGGCACGATGGCCATCCGCGCACTCCACGACGTCCAGCGCTGGGCCGCCGAGACCAAGCTCGCCGACGGCCGCCGGGTCATCGACCTCTCATGGGTGCGCGGCCGCCTCGCCCGCACCCACGCCCGGCTCGACGCGATGAAACTGCTCAACTGGCAGATGGTGGGCGCCGTCCAGTCGGGCACCCTCACCCCGCAGGACGCCTCCGCGGTCAAGGTGTACGGCTCGGAGGCCCGCCGGGACGCGTACGCCTGGCTCATGGAGGTGGTCGGCGCGGCCGGCTCCCTCAAGGACGGCTCCGCCGGCGCGGTCCTGCACGGCGAACTCGAACGCGGCTACCGCAGCGCGGTGATCTTCACCTTCGGCGGCGGCAACAACGAGATCCAGCGCGAGATCATCGCCTGGATCGGCCTCGGCATGCCCCGCGTCCGCCGCTGAGGACTGGGCGCACCGTGGGACCTTGTCCGCCGGCCGCGGGTCAGGGGACGTCCGGCACGCCGCCCAACGCACCCCCTGGAGCACGTACGCGTTGGCCAGATTGACCAAGGCGGCGGGCGACCACGGGCCACATCAAAAAGGCGACGGTGCACGCCTTGCCCGCGGCGAGCCAGGCGCCGTGCAGGTCGATGAGAACCCGGTCCTTGTGGAGGGCGGGCCACGTCCACGCGGGCTCAGAACTGTGGTGTGGTTCCCGATGTTTGATGGACACCAGCTCCGGAAGCCCCTGTCGCGGGATCAGGATCACATCCGTCGAGTGCTCCACGAGTACGCCCACCAGCTGGTCGGCGAGGTGCTCCAACAAGGTGAGGGCGATGCACTCGTCCTGGTATTCGAAGCGGGCCCGGGTCTCAGGCGCGGTGTTCCGGCTGTCCGTCGGCAGCGCGCGCAATGCCTCAAGGAGTGGATCACGAGCGTCCTGGGAAGACGATGTCATGGGCGTGAGGATACGACCGACCGCCGACAGTGGCCCCGGGATGACGCGGCCATTCGCTGACACGCGGCGGCCTTCGCCGAGGAGGTGTGAGATGCGGCCGAGTACTGAGGCGGCGGACCCGGCGGGCGGCTCCGAACCCCGCACCGGCCCCGACCCGGGGCTCTACGGACCCGGGTCCGTCACCTGGCACTGCCACGGCGATCCCATGATGTGGATCGCCGGGGTCCGCGCGCTCTACCTCCAGGCCCTGCACCCGCGCGCGGTCCGCGGGGTCATGGAGAACAGCGACTTCGCCCACGACGCCTGGGGCCGGCTGCTCCGTACCGCCGACTTCGTCGGGACGGTCAGCTACGGCACCACCGAGGCCGCCGAGCGGGCCGGCGCCCACGTCCGCAAGATCCACCGGACGCTGTCGGCCACCGACCCCGCCACCGGCGAGCGCTTCCCCGTCGACGACCCCGAGCTGCTGCTCTGGGTGCATTGCGCGCAGATCGAGAGCTTCCTCCACATCCTGCGCCGCTCCGGCATCCCCCTCACCCCCGCCCAGGCCGACCGCTACGTGGACGAGAACCGGGTGAACGCCCGCCTCGTCGGCCTCGATCCCTCCGGCGTGCCGGCCGACACCGCGGCGCTGGCCGCCTACTTCGAGAAGGTCCGGCCCGAGCTCGCGGCCGGCGCCGACGCCCACGACGTGGACGCCTTCCTGCGCAGCCCGCCCGTCCAACCCCTGCTCGTCCCTGGCCGAAACCTGCTGTGGCGGCCGCTCGCCGGCCTCGCGTACGGATCCCTCCCCGGCTGGGCGCACCAGCTGTACGGGAGGCCCGCACCGGCCCCGCGCGTCGTCACCCGGCGCCTGCGCCTCACCGGACGCCTCCTGCGCAGCATTCCCGCAGGTCTGCGCTGGCAGCTGCCTCCAGGTCACATCTTGAAAGCGATGCGCCGCATGGGCCCCGGGAGCCGCCCCTCGCCGTACACACCGCGTTCATCAGCGTCCATACTGGACCGGCCGGGGAGGGCACGGGACGCAGCACGACAGACGCGGCACGACAACGGGGGCGGCTTCAAGACATGGCGGAGTCCAGACTGATCCAGGGCCGGTACCGGTCGCTCGATCTGATCGGGCGCGGCGGCATGGGCGAGGTGTGGCGGGCCCGGGACGAATCGCTCGGCCGCCAGGTCGCCGTCAAATGCCTCAAGCCGATCGGGCCCGAGCAGGACGCACACTTCACCCAGGTACTGCGCGAGCGCTTCCGCCGCGAGGCGCGCGTCGCCGCGTCGCTCCAGCACCGGGGCGTCACCGTCGTCCACGACTTCGGTGACGACAGCGCCGCCGGCGGCCCGCTCTACCTCGTCATGGAACTCCTCGAAGGCCGCAACCTCAGCCAGCTCATGGAGGACAACGAGGCACGCCCCCTCCCCGTGGACGTGGTCGTGGACATCGCCGAGCAGCTGGCGGCCGCCCTCGGCTACACCCACGACCAGGGCGTCGTCCACCGCGACCTCAAGCCCGCCAACATCATGCGGCTCACCGACGGCACGGTGAAGATCTGCGACTTCGGCATCGCCCGCCTCGCCCACGACATCGGCTTCACCGCCAAGCTCACCGGCGGCGGCATGGCCATGGGCACCCCGCACTACATGTCGCCCGAACAGATCGCGGGCGGCGAGATCGACCACCGCAGCGACCTCTACTCCCTCGGCTGCGTCCTGTACGAGATCGCCACCGGCGCCCCGCCCTTCGATCTCGGCGACTCCTGGTCCGTCCTGGTCGGGCACCGCGACACGGCCCCCGTACCGCCGCGCGAGCACCGCCCCGAGCTGCCCGGATACTTCGAACAGCTCGTTCTGGACCTGCTCGCCAAACACCCCGACGAGCGCCCGGGCGACGCCCGCCACCTGCACCGGCAGCTCGTCGAGGCCCGGCTCGGCCCCGGCGGCCTCCCCGGCGCCCAGGCCCCGCTGCCCGAGTGGGCCCGGGGAATGACCGCCGGCCGCAAGGCGGGTATCGACGCCCGCCCCGCCAGCGGCGAATGGGCCGTGCTCACCGGCTCCTGGAGCGCCGGCCGGCACAGCGGCGCGCACCGCGTGAGCGGCGCACACCGGATCCTGCGGCCCGCCGCCGCCGAGGACCCGCGGCTGACCGCTGCCTACGGGCTGCCGCGCCCCACCGGCCCGGACCCGGCCGCCGCCGACCACCCCGACCACCCCGAAGCCCTCGCCGCCGGGCACACCCGCGCGTTCACCCTCAGCCGGGCCGGCCGCCCCGAGGAGGCCCTCGCGCTGTACGCGACCGTGGCCGCCGGGCGCGCCCGCGTGCTCGGCCCGGACCACCCCGACACCCTCGCGGCGCGCCAGGAGGAGGCGTACGAACTGGGCCGTCTGGGCCGCCACCGCGAGGCGTACGAGATCTACGGAGCGGTGCTCGCCGCCCGCGCCCGGACCATGGGCCCGCGCCACCCCGACACCCTGCGCTGCCGTCACAACCTCGCCTGCGCCATGGGCGCCCTCGGCCGCTACGAGGACGCCCACCGCACCGCCGCCGAGGTGGCCGCCGACCGTGCGGCCGTGCTGGGCGCCGAACACGCCGACACGCTGCTGACCCGGTACGAAGCGGCCTACGCCCTGGGCCGCCTCGGCCGCTGGGACGAGGCCCTGGCCGCCTTCCGCGAGGTCGCGGCCGTACGCGAACGCGTGCTCGGCCGGGACCACCCCGACGCCCTCGCCGCCCGCTACGAGATCGGCATCGCGCTCGGCCGCACCGGCCGCGCCACCGAGGCCCTCGACCTGTTCCGGGGCCTGGTCCGCGACCGCACCCGGGCCTACGGCGGCGCCGACCCCGAGACGCTGCGCGCCCGGCACGTCCTCGGGGTCAACCTGGGGCGGCTGGAGCGCTGGGAGGAGGCCGCGACCGAGGCCCGCGAGGTGGCCGCGGTACGGGCCGAGGTGCTCGGCGCCGGGCACCCGGACACCCTGGTCAGCCGCCGCGAACTGGCCGTCGCGCTCGGCAGGCTCGGCCGCTGGCACGAGGCGCTGCCCGTGTACCGGGAACTCTCCGGCATCCGCGAACGGTCCCTCGGCGACGAGCATCCCGAAACCGTGGCGGCCCACGCCGACGAGGCGCACTGTCTGGAGCGGCTCGGCCAGGTGTGCTACCAAGAGCCATGACGACCTCGGCCTCGGCCCCAGCATTGGCCTCGCCCTCGCCCTCGCACGGCTTCGGTTCGGACGTGTACGACGCGGTGATCGTGGGCGGCGGGCACAACGGCCTGGTCGCCGCCGCCTATCTGGCCCGAGCGGGGAAGTCCGTACTCGTCCTGGAGCGCCTCGGCCGCACCGGCGGGGCCGCGATCTCCACCCGTCCCTTCGTGGGCGTGAACGCCCGGCTGTCGCGCTACTCGTACCTGGTCTCGCTGCTCCCGCCGAAGATCGTCCGCGAGCTCGGGCTGAAGTTCGAGGTCCGCAAGCGCACGGTCTCCTCGTACACACCCGTCGAGCGCCACGGCCGGCCCGGCGGGCTGCTCGTCGGCGGGGACGAGGCACGCACCAGGGAGTCCTTCGCGCGGCTGACCGGCTCGGAGCGCGAGTACGAGAGCTGGCGCGCCTTCTACGGGACGACCGGGCGGGTCGCCGCGAGGGTGTTCCCGACCCTGACGGAGCCGCTGCCGACACGGGAGGAGCTGCGGGCCCGGATCGACGACGAGGCGGCCTGGCGGATGCTCTTCGAGGAGCCGCTGGGCCGGGCCGTCGAGCGGAACTTCGCCGACGACCTGGTGCGGGGCGTGGTGCTCACGGACGGGCTGATCGGCACCTTCGCGGACGCGCACGACCCCTCGCTCGCGCAGAACCGATGCTTCCTCTACCACGTCATCGGCGGCGGCACCGGGGACTGGGACGTCCCGGTCGGCGGGATGGGCGCGCTCACGGACGCCCTGGCCGCCGCCGCGCGGGCCGCCGGGGCGGACATCGCCACCGGGCACGAGGTGCTCCGCATCGACACGGACGGAACGGCTCCGGCCGAGGTGACCTTCCGTACCGCGACCGGGGAGGGGCGGGTGGTCGGGCGGAACGTCCTGGTCAACGCCTCGCCGCAGGCGCTGGCCGGCCTCCTCGGCGAGAGCCCGCCCGCCCCGGCCGAGGGCGCGCAGCTCAAGGTCAACATGCTGCTGAGGCGGCTGCCCAGGCTCCGGGACACGTCCGTGGACCCGCGCCAGGCCTTCGGCGGCACCTTCCACATCGCCGAGGGGTACGCGGAGCTCGCGCGCGCCCACGCCGAGGCGGCCTCCGGCGAGCTGCCCTCCGTACCGCCCTCGGAGATCTACTGCCACTCGCTGACCGACCCGTCGATCCTCGGGCCGGAGCTGGTGGAGCAGGGCTACCAGACGCTCACGCTGTTCGGCCTGCACACCCCGGCCCGGCTCTTCGAGAAGGACAACCGGGGTGTGCGCGAGGTGCTGCTGACCGCCACCCTCGCCCAGCTCGACGCGCACCTGGCCGAGCCGATCACCGAATGCCTCGCCCTCGACGCGGACGGCCGGCCCTGCATCGAGGCCAAGACCCCGCTGGACCTGGAGCGTGAACTGCGGCTGCCGGGCGGCCACATCTTCCACCGGGACCTGTCCTGGCCGTACAGGGACGGCGCGGACGGGGCCGACGGGTCCCGGTGGGGTGTGGAGACGCCGTACGCCAACGTCCTGCTGTGCGGGGCGGGCGCGATCCGCGGCGGCGGGGTCAGCGGGGTCCCCGGCCACAACGCGGCGATGGCGGTCCTGGAACGCGAGAATTAGACCGACCGGGCCGCTCGGGTCAGGCCCGGGCGGCCTGGCGGTCGCGGTCGGGGCGGCCGGTCGGCTCGATCACCACGATCGGGATCTCCCGCTCGGTCTTGGCCTGGTACTCGTCGTACGAGGGCCAGTGCTTGACCATCAGCGGCCAGTACGCCGTGCGCTCCTCGGGCGTGGCCGTGCGGGCCGTCCCGTGCAGGATCTCGGGCCCGACCTGGATCCGGACCTCGGGGTGGGCGCTGAGGTTCTTGTACCAGAGGGGGTGGTCGGGGGCGCCGCCGGAGGACGCGACGACGAAGTAGCGGCCGTCGTCCTCACCGTAGATGAGGGGAGTCCGCACGGGATTGCCGGAGACCCGCCCCACCGTGGTGAGGAGCAGCGTCTGGGTGCCGTTCCAGTACTGGCCCTCGGCGCCGTTCGAGCCGACGTACAGCTTGACGTGGTCCAGCGCCCAGCCGGTCTTGGGGTCGTTCGGGTGGTCCCAATCGATGTCGGTCATATCGCCATGCCTGCCTTCGGTGTTGAACGGTCAACGAACTTCAACAACGACTCTCAACGCGCAGGGGCACGGTTCTATGCCGGTCCATGCCGGGCGCGGACGGCGGTCCGGGGCAATGCGAAAGTCCCCGGCGATCACATCACCGGGGACCTTCGTCGCGCGCCACGCCACGTGACGCGGCTGACGCTGTGGGTCAGGGCGCGGCTACTGCTGCTTCTGCGCGCGCTCCGCCTTCTTCTCCTTGATGCGCACGGCCTCCTTGCGGACCTCCGCCTGGGTGGCGCGCTCCTTCTGCAGCCACTCCGGGTTCTCGGTCTTCAGCGCGTCGATCTCCGCCGTGGTGAGCGGGTCGGTGATCCCGCCGCGCGCGAGGCCCGCGATGGAGATGCCGAGCTTGGCCGCGACCACCGGCCGGGGGTGCGGGCCGTTCTGTCGCAGTTCCTGCAGCCACTGGGGCGGATCGGCCTGCAGCGCACTCAACTCGGTGCGCGAAACGACACCCTCCTGGAACTCTGCGGGTGTGGCTTCGAGGTACACACCCAGCTTCTTGGCCGCGGTCGCGGGCTTCATCGTCTGGGTGGTCTGGTGCGACGTCATGGTGTCAAGAGTAGCGAGCGTGTGCGAGGCCTCCGACCACGACCGGTAATCTGGGCGGGTGACAGGCTCGGAAGTACCTCCTTCGTTCCGGCTCGCCTATGTTCCAGGGGTGACGCCCAGCAAGTGGGTGCGGATCTGGAACGAGCGGCTGCCCGACGTTCCGCTGACCCTCCTCACGGTGTCCCCCCAGGAGGCCCCCGGCGTCCTGCGGGCCGGCGGCGCCGACGCGGGGTTCGTACGGCTGCCGATCGACCGGACGGCCCTCAGCGCGATCCCCCTGTACACCGAGACGACGGTGGTCGTGGTCCCGAAGGACCACCTCGTGGCGGCGGTCGAAGAGGTGTCCACCGAGGATCTGGCCGACGAGATCGTGCTGCACCCCCTCGACGACACCCTCGACTGGGAGCGGCTGCCCGGGCGGCCCGCCATCGAGCGCCCCGCCACGACCGCGGACGCCATCGAGCTGGTGGCGGCCGGTGTGGGCGTGCTCGTGGTCCCGCAGTCGCTCGCGCGCCTGCACCACCGCAGGGACCTCACCTACCGGCCGGTCACGGACGCCCCCGAGTCGCGCGTCGCGCTGTCGTGGCCGGAGGACGAAACCACCGACCTGGTGGAGGAGTTCATCGGAATCGTCCGGGGGCGGACCGTCAACAGCTCCCGTGGCCGCGGCAAGCCCCCGGCCCCGGAGGCCCAGCCGAAGGCCAAGCGCCCCGACGCGGGCGGCGGCGCGCGGCGGAAGCCGGCCGCCGGGAAGTCGACGGGCAAGCCTCCCAGGAGCGGCGGATCGGGCGGCTCCGGCGGCGCCAAGGGTGCCAAGGGTGCCAAGGGCGCCCGCCGCGGGAAGCCTCGCGGCCGGGGCTGAGACGCCGGGTTTTCGGATCAGGGATCTAGTCGGTCGACCTGGTCCAGCCGGTGGACCCGATGAGGGCCGCGTCGCGGGGTCGGTCCTCGGCGAAGAGGAGCCGCGCACGCTCCGTCACCCGTACGGCATCCACGTAGACCCCCCGCCCCACGTAGCGGCCGGTCGCGGTGTGCCCGAAGCGCAGGCGTACCTCGCGACCCGCCCAGGCGGTGAGCGGGGCTTCGAGGCGGTGCCAGACGCGGCCGGACCAGCCTCCGGCGGAGCCGCGCGGCCACTCCTCCGGTGTGCCGCCCGTGGTCCGTACGGTGGTGAACGGCAGCGGCTCCCAGTTCTCCCCGTCGGGCGAGGCCTCCAGGTGGAAGGCGCCCTCGCCCGGCACGGTGTCCCACCACACGGCGCAGCGCAGCCGGGCGGCGGCCGTGGCCGGGGTGAGCGGGGGCAGGGTGAGGGTCCCGGAGGCGCCCGGGGTGATGCCGGAGAACCAGGCCGGGCCGCCGTGCCGGGTACGGACCGGCACGGCGCGGGCGAAACGGTTGCCGACCGCGACCCGGGGGGCGCTGCCGGCGCGCCAGGTCCGTACGGGGTGGACGGAGTTGCCCAGCAGGATCAGGAAGGAGTCGGTGGAGGGGTCCAGCACGAGGGACGTGCCGGTGAAACCGGTGTGCCCGGCGGAGTGCGGGGTGGCCATGGCGCCCATGTACCAGTGCTGGTAGAGCTCGAAGCCGAGGCCGTGGTCGTCGCCGGGGAAGGCGGTGTTGTAGTCGGTGAACAGCAGCTCGACGGAGGCGGGGCGCAGGATGCGCCTGCCCGCGTAGGCGCCGCCGTCGAGCAGGGTGCGGGCCAGGACGGCCAGGTCCCAGGCGGTGCCGAAGACACCGGCGTGGCCGGCGACGCCGCCGAGGGCGTGCGCGTTCTCGTCGTGTACCTCGCCCCACACCAGCCCTCGGTCCAGGCCGGACCAGGGCGGTCGCTGCACTTCGGTGGCGGCGGTGACGCGGCGCCAGGAGAGCGGTGGGTTGTAACGAGTGCGGTGCATCCCGAGCGGAGCGGTGATCTCGTCGTGGAGCAGGGCATCCAAAGTGCGGCCGGTGATCCGTTCCAAGAGCAGCTGGAGCGAGATCAGGTTCAGGTCGGAGTACCGGTACACCGTCCCGGGAGTCTCCTGCGGTCGCACCGACCACAGCAGCCTCAACTGCCCCTCGCGCGTGGACTGCTGGTAGAAGGGCGCCCAGGAGCGCAGTCCCGAGGTGTGCGTCAGCAGCTGTCGGACCGTGATCACCTCCTTGCCACCCCCGGTGAATTCCGGCAGGTACCGGACCACCGGAGCCTCCAGCTCCAGCCGGCCCCGCTCCATCTGCTGGACGGCCAGGATCGAGGTGAACAGCTTGGTCAGCGAGGCCAGGTCGAACACCGTGTCCTCGGCCATCGGGATGCGTTCGGCCGCCGGGAACTCCCGGACCCGGTCCGTGCGCCCGTCGTAGTCCGCGTACCGGACGGCGTACCCCATGGCCCGGTGCAGGGCGACCGTACGGCCCCGCCCGGCGAGGACCACGGCCCCGGCGTAGTAAGGGTGTTCGGGGGAGGGGCCCAGGAACCGCCGCGCCTCGTCCACCACTCCCTCCAGGTGCCGGTCCAGCAACCCGGCCTGGCGGGCCGACCCGTACCGCAGCCGCAGGCCCTGCAAGGCGCGTCGCTCGGCGGGATTCCCCTGGGCCCCGGCCGCGCCGGGCAGCGCCGCGTGCAGGAGGAGCACACCGCCGAGCGCGAGCAGCCGCGCACCGAGCCGTCTCCGGGTGAGCCCGGGCCTGGCGCCGCCGTCCGCCGTGCCGTCCGCCGCGCCTTCCGTTGCGCCGTCCGCCGCGCCGCCGGCGCCAGCCGCGTACTCCGCTCCCGTGACCCTGTCCATGCCGGCCTCCCGTACGCCGTCGCACCCTCTCGAAGTATCTGCCCGCACGCTCCGCACCCTCCGCATCAACCGGCCGTCAAAGAATCTGACACAGCATCAGAAAATCTCTTCCCTCGGCCGCCGCGCTACGGCATCCTGCGGCCCATGGAGACGGAGCTGAGCAAGAAACTGGGAGTCGAGCACGCCATCTTCGGCTTCACGCCCTTCCCGGCGGTCGCCGCCGCCATCACCCGCGCGGGCGGGTTCGGCGTACTCGGCGCGGTCCGCTACACCGACCCCGACGACCTCAAACGCGGCCTCGACTGGATGCAGGACCACACCGAGGGCAAGCCGTACGGCCTCGACGTCGTCATGCCCGCCAAGAAGGCCGTCGACGGCATCAGCGAGGCCGACATCGAGGCGATGATCCCGGCCGCGCACCGCGAGTTCGTCCGCGACACCCTCGCCAAGCACCACGTACCCGAACTCGCCGAAGGCGAGGCCTCCGGCTGGCGGATCACCGGCTGGATGGAGCAGGTCGCCCGCAACCAGCTCGACGTCGCCTTCGACTACCCCATCAAACTCCTGGCGAACGCCCTCGGTTCCCCGCCCGCCGATGTCATCCGGCGCGCCCACGACCACGGCGTCCTCGTCGCCGCCCTCGCGGGCAGCGCCAAACACGCCCGCCGCCACGCCGAGGCCGGCATCGACATCGTCGTCGCCCAGGGCTACGAGGCCGGCGGCCACACCGGCGACATCGCCACGATGGTCCTGGTCCCCGAGATCGCCGAGGCCGTCGCCCCGCTCCCCGTCCTCGCCGCCGGCGGCATCGGCAGCGGCGAGCAGATCGCCGCCGGCCTCGCGCTCGGCGCCCAGGGCGCCTGGCTCGGCTCGCTCTGGCTCACCACCACCGAGGCCGAGCTGCACTCCCGCGCCCTCACCGAGAAGCTGCTCGCCGCCGGTTCCGGCGACACCGTCCGCTCCCGCGCCCTCACCGGCAAGCCCGCCCGCCAGCTGCGTACCGAGTGGACCGACGCCTGGGACGATCCGGACGGCCCCGGCGCGCTCCCCATGCCGCTCCAGGGGCTGCTGGTGGCCGAGGCCGTCTCCCGGATCCAGAAGTACGAGGTCCAGCCGCTGCTCGGCACCCCCGTCGGCCAGATCGTCGGCCGGATGAACGCCGAACGCAGCGTCCAGGCCGTCTTCGACGACCTCACCAGCGGCTTCGAGCGCGCCATCGACCGCATCACCCGCATCGCCGGCCGGGCCTGAGGAGTGAGCAGCACGATGACAGACAACCCGTCGGCCCCCAAGGGCTTTTGGGCCCAGGCCGCCGCCGATCCGGACCGCACCGTACTGATCACCCCCGAAGGCGAGCGGTGGAGCGCCGGCCGGCTGCACGCCGACGTCAACCGCCTCGTCCACGGCCTGCGCGCCGCCGGGCTGGAGAAGGGCGACGTCTTCGCCGTCGTCCTCCCCAACGGCGTCGAGTTCTTCACCGCCTATCTCGCCGCCTCCCAGGCCGGCTTCTACCTCGTCCCGGTCAACCACCACCTCGTCGGCCCCGAGATCGCCTGGATCGTCTCCGACTCCGGCGCCAAGGTCCTCATCGCCCACGAGCGCTTCGCCGACGCCGCCACCGCCGCGGCCGACGAGGCGGGCCTCCCCGCGAGCCACCGCTACGCCGTCGGAGCGGTCGCGGGCTTCCGCCCGTACGGCGAACTCCTCGACGGACGGCCCGGGACGGCCCCCGAGGACCGCACCCTCGGCTGGGTCATGAACTACACCTCCGGCACCACCGGCCGGCCGCGCGGCATCCGCCGCCCGCTGCCCGGCAAACTCCCGGAGGAGACCCACCTCGGCGGCTTCCTCGGCATCTTCGGCATCCGGCCCTTCGACGGCAACGTCCACCTGGTCTGCTCGCCGCTGTACCACACCGCCGTGCTCCAATTCGCGGGCGCTTCCCTGCACATCGGACATCCGCTGGTGCTGATGGACAAGTGGGCGCCGCAGGAGATGCTGCGCCTGATCGACGACCACGCGTGCACGCACACCCACATGGTCCCGACCCAGTTCCACCGGCTCCTCGCGCTCCCGCAGGAGACCAAGGACGCCTACGACGTCTCCTCGATGCGGCACGCCATCCACGGGGCCGCGCCCTGCCCCGACCACGTCAAGCGGGCGATGATCGACTGGTGGGGCACCTGCGTGGAGGAGTACTACGCGGCGAGCGAGGGCGGCGGCGCCTTCGCCACCGCCGAGGACTGGCTGAAGAAGCCGGGAACGGTCGGGAAGGCCTGGCCGATCAGCGAACTCGCCATCTTCGACGACGACGGCAACCGGCTGCCGCCCGGTGAACTGGGCACCGTCTACCTGAAGATGAACACCGGCGGCTTCAGCTACCACAAGGACGAGTGCAAGACGAGGAAGAACCGCATCGGCGACTTCTTCACGGTCGGGGACCTCGGCCTGATGGACGAGGAGGGCTACCTCTTCCTCCGGGACCGCAAGATCGACATGATCATCTCGGGCGGCGTCAACATCTATCCCGCCGAGATCGAGTCCGCGCTCCTCACCCACCCGGCGGTCGCCGACGCCGCCGCCTTCGGCATTCCGCACGCCGACTGGGGCGAGGAGGTCAAGGCGGTCATCGAACCGGCGGAGGGCTTCGCCGCGAGTGCCGCGCTGGCCGCCGAGATCATGCACCACTGCGAGCGGCAGCTGGCGGCCTACAAGCGGCCCAGGACGGTCGACTTCATCGAGACGATGCCGCGCGACCCGAACGGCAAGCTGTACAAGCGGCGGCTGCGCGACCCGTACTGGGAGGGCCACGAGCGCGCGATGTGAAGTACCGCTGCGGAGCCGTGCGAGGACTTCCCTGCCGTGCTGCCGTGCTGCCGTGCTGCCCTGCTGCCGTGCGTGCCCTGCCCGCCAACGGGCAGGGCAGGGCTGCTGAGTAGGCTTGCGGCATGACTTCTGCGCTTGTGCTCGGCATAGACCCCGAGGCGGTACCCACCCTCGACGCGGGGGCCTTCCGCGCGTCCCTCGACCAGGAACTCGCCCGGTTCGGCGAGCACGGCATCGACGCCGCCATGGCGCTGATCGTCTTCGACGGTTCGGCCGAGTCCGTGATCACCGCAGCGCTGACCGAACGCCCCTGGGACGTCGTCGTGGTGGGAGGCGGGATCCGCAAGACGCCGGAACTCCTGCCTCTGTTCGAGCAGATCGTGAACCTGGTACGCCGCCACGCGCCCGACGCGGCGATCGCCTTCAACGCGACGCTCGACGACATCGTGGAGTCCGCCCGGCGCCGGCTCGTCTAGAGCCCCGTTTCTTCCGCCGGCGCCCCGGTGCTGAACAGCCCGTGGAAGTCGTCGTCGTGCCGCGCACCGCACTCGCGGGACGGGTCTGGCAGTTTGGGTGATATGCGCACGAAGATGAGCAACTCACCCCTGACCGACTGGACCGTCGTGGTCCCCGTGGTGGCGCTCGTCGCGCTCGTGTTCAGCTGGGGACGTGATCTTCCCCCGGTCGCGGTGGCGCTGGTCGCCCTCTGCCTCGGCGGCGCGGTGCTGGCGGCCGTCCACCACGCCGAGGTCGTCGCCCACCGGGTCGGCGAACCCTTCGGCTCGCTCGTCCTCGCCGTCGCCGTCACCGTCATCGAAGTGGCCCTCATCGTCACGCTGATGGCCGACGGCGGCGACAAGACCGCCTCGCTCGCCCGCGACACCGTCTTCGCCGCCGTCATGATCACCTGCAACGGCATCGTCGGCCTGTCGCTCCTCGTCGGCGCGCTGCGCAACCGGGTCGCCGTCTTCAACGCCGAGGGATCCGGCACGGCCCTCGCCACCGTCGCGACGCTCGCCACGCTCAGCCTCGTGCTGCCCACGTTCACCACCAGCAAGCCCGGCCCCGAGTTCTCCACCGCCCAACTCGCCTTCGCCGCCGTGGCCTCGCTCTGCCTGTACGGGGTGTTCATCACCGTCCAGACCGTCCGCCACCGGGACTACTTCCTGCCCGTGGACAGCACTGCCGACCGGCACCGCGCCGCCGGCCATCCGGCCCCCGAGGACGAGGGCCACGCCGCGCCGCCCACCGCCCGGGCCGCCCTGACCAGCCTCGGCCTGCTGCTCGTCGCGCTCGTCGCCGTCGTCGGCAACGCCAAGGCCGTCTCCCCGACCATCGAGGCGGGCGTCGCCCGCGCGGGCCTGCCCCACGCCGTCGTCGGTGTGATCATCGCCCTGCTCGTGCTCGCCCCCGAAACCCTGGCCGCCGTGCGCGCCGCCCGCCTCGACCGCGTCCAGACCAGCCTCAACCTCGCCTACGGCTCCGCCATCGCCAGCATCGGCCTGACCATCCCGGCCATCGCCCTCGCCTCTGTCTGGCTCTCCGGCCCCCTGCTGCTCGGCCTCGGTCCGGTCCACATGGTCCTGCTGGCCCTCACCGTCGTGGTCAGCGTCCTCACCATCGCCCCGGGCCGGGCCACCCTGCTCCAGGGCGGAGTCCACCTCGTCCTGCTGGCCGCGTACTTGTTCCTCGCCGTCAGCCCCTGAGCCGCAAGGGCGGTGAGGGGGCCCGGCGGCCGGGGCGGCCCGGCGGCCCGGCGGTGTCTCCGTCGCCCGGCCGCCGTCGCCGTCGTCCTCGCCGTCGTCCTCGCCGTCGGGTCAGCGCCGCTCGCGCGGCCAGACCACCTTCAGCTTCGGCGAGGTGAGGATGTCCCGCTCGCAGAACCGTGCCTTCACCCAGCGCTCCTCGGAGAAGAGGCCCGTCTGGTCGGCGTGGTACGGCGAGTTCGGATTCGAGGACTGGCTGTACGTCAGCAGCGTGCGCGCCACCGGGCAGCGCCCGCCGTCCCAGCCGACCGCCTGGATGTGGCTGGAGCCGTGCACGACGTCCGGGTAGCCGCCGCTCGCCGCGTTCCACGGCGCCTCGATCTTGTTCCAGACGCCGAGTGCCTCCGTGCCGCCGCCCACCGGCAGTTTCCGGCCGCCGCGCACCACGAACTGGTGCTCGCCCAGCGGGGCGTCGAGCGCGATCCCGGCCGCCTTGAGCTCGGTGACCATGTCCGCGAGGGCCCGCCCGATGCCGGGTGCCGCCCGGTTGAGCGTACGGGGCGTCCGTACCGGATCGGCCGGTGAGAACGGCACCAGCCACAGGTCCTTGGCCGGTGTGCCCGCCGTCAGCTTCCGCCAGAACCGGTCGAAGAGGAGCGCGCCCCGGCTGGCGGTGTTCGCCGTACGGTCCCAGGCCGCGAGCACTCCGCAGGCCGCGGAGACGTCCACCGCCGCCCCGTCGCTCGCCGTCGCCGTGCCGCCGGGCAGCGCGGAGCAGGCCTTCGCGGCGTCGGCCGCCGCCAGGTCACCGGCGGGTACCCGGTTCGCGAACTGCTGCTTCTGCAGGTCGGCCACCGTCAGCCAGCCCTTCGCGGCCATTCCCGCCACGTCCTCGACCGCGCCGCGGGTACGCAGCGAGCGCGGCGTGCCGACATTGCCCCAGATCCGCTCGTAGCCGGTCAGCGGCCGGTCGGCGTTGGCCAGCCAGGCGCTGTCGTTGGAGTTCTCGGCGTACGGGGCGTCGCGCAGCGTCGGCGCCTTGCCCGGGCCGAAGACGCCCGGCTGCACCGCGTCCGGGTCCGTGCCGAGCGCGCAGTCACCGCGCGAGCCGTCGAGCACCGCGAGCCCGGAGGCGGGGTACGTGGCCTTGCCGAGCGGGGTGGAACAGCGGGCGGCGAGCTCGTCGGTGATCCGCGGGAGCACCTGGGACTGGGTGAAGAGCGTGCCGCCCGCCTCGTCCGCGGCGATGGTGTTGACCCAGGGCAGGCCCTGCGTACGCTTCAGCGCGTCCTGGATCCCGGCGACCGAGCGGGCCTTGCCCAGGGCGAGGGCGGTGTCGGCGCCGCGGAGGTTCGCGGCGTTGGGGTCGTTCAGCGCGTACGCCGTGCCGGCCGTCCAGGGCAGCGGCAGGCCCGGGCCGAGGCCCGTGATGACGGGGCCGTAGCGGGTCCACCACTGGGAGCGGGTGACCGGATTCCCCTCCGCCACCTGGACGCTGACCTTGCGTTCGGTCATCCTCTCGGGTTTCCCGTCGACCAGGTAGGTGGTCGGGTCGGCCGGGTCCAGGGCCAGCTGGTGGAGGTTCACGGGGGTGCCGGTGGCCACGGTGTGGCTCCAGGCGGCCTTCTCGTTGAAGCCGATGTTCACCACCGGCGTGCCGAGCAGGGATCCGCCCGACACGTTCAGCTCGCCGGGGATGGTCTGCTGCGACTGCCAGAACCGGCGTCCGCCCTGCCAGGGGTAGTGCGGGTTGCCGAGCAGCAGGCCGCCGCCGGACGCCGTGGTGGAGCCGGCGAAGGCGACCGCGTTGGAGCCCCTGTCGTAGCGGGTGGTGTCGAAGAAGGCCTGCGCGGCCTCGGCGGCGGCCGCCGGGTCGGGCGACGGGTCGGCTGCCGGGTCAGGTGCCGGATCGATGCCCGGATCGGCTGGGGACGGGGCCGCCGTAGGGACCGCTGCCCGGCCCGGCGGCTGGGCCGCCGTGATCCCGTCGACGCCGCGCCCCTGCCCGCCGAGCACGGACACCGCGAAGGCGCGCGCGGCCACGTCGGTGGTGCTGACCGGGCGCACCCAGGCGGCGCCCTCGCAGGCCGGATCGGAGATCTTGTTCTGGGCCAGCCACGCGTTGTATCCGGCGGCCCAGCCGCGCATCAGCTCCTTGACGTCCTCGCTGGGCCCGGCCGGGGCGGGCGAGGCCAGGAGCATCTCGACCGTGCCGGACTCCCGTACGCCCTTGAAGTAGAGATCGCTGGAGAGGTTCTTGGCGGCCGAGGAGAGCGCGCCGTCGGTCACCGCGTCGGCGCCGAACCAGCGCGAACGCTCACCGGCCACGGTCACGAACCCGTCGGCGAGAACGCAGACCTGGTCCGCCGCCTGGGCCCAGCCGGTGCCGAACCCGAGGTGCGCGTAGTCCTTCGCGCGTATGTGCGGGATGCCGTTCTCGGTGTACCGGATGACGGCGGAGAGACCGCCTCCGGCGGGGCCGCCGTCCGCCGCGTCGGAAGCCGACGCGGCGACCGCGGCCTGCGGTATCGCGGCCGTGGCGGCGAGCAGGGCGGCGCCGGTGAGGGCGACGTGACGGAGGAGCGGGCGGGTGCGGCGGTGTCCATCGAAAGAGCGCAACGTACCTCCCAAGTAGCCAGTGACTGGCCGAGGTTGCCCGTGAAATGGGGCCGGCGGTGCTTCCGTGCCCCCACACTCACGCAGGTGAGCCGATGATCTGTCAACATCCCGTTTGGTATCCCGCTGCTCCGGCCCTTGACGCCTCGCGGCGCGAGCGGTTCCCTGCTGCGATGAACGATCTTCATATGGAACAGGTGGACGGCGACAGAGCTGTGCTGCGGGACTGGCGGCACGTCCACAACCTGATCATCCCCACCGCCCCCCTGACGCTCGACGAGGTGCGTGAGCGTGCGGAGGTCATCGAGACGGTGGTGCTGGAGTCGAACCCGGACGGGCTGCGGTTCGCGGTGGGCCACGGGTTCGTCGAGGTGGAGCGGTACCTGCTGCCCGGGGACACCGTGCCGTTCATCGACCTGCGGCTCGGCTGAGCCGGGGCGGGGGGCCGGGCCTCACTCGGGGAGCAGGCCGGCGTGCTGAAGGCGGCGGAGGGTGAGGTGTTCGTGGACCATGCGCCCGACGAGCGCTCCGCCGTACGTGACGAAGCCGACGCCGACCAGCCAGGACTGGACGACCAGCAGGGTGCCGAAGGGGCCGTACGTCACGGCGTTGGAGGCGATCAGTGGGGAGAACACCAGCTGCGAGAAGACCCGCAGGCCGAGCAGTCCGAGGCTGGTCGCCACCGCCCCCGGCAGCAGCGCCCGCCAGCGGACCCGGCCGCCGAGCAGCAGCCGCTGGGACCCCCAGAAGAACAGGCAGGTGCCGAGGAGGTCGCCGGAGGTGCCCAGGACGGTGCCGACGGCGTTGTGCGAGGGTGCGGGGATCTCCACCAGCAGTGCGAGGTAGCAGACCAGCAGCGCGAGCCAGATGACGTGCCGCCACATGGTGTGCCAGCGGGCGGTCGGCAGGTCCCAGACCTTCTCGTACCCGGTCTGCACCGCCGAGCCGAAGGTGAGGCCGAAGACGGCGAGGGCGGCCAGACCGAACGCGGTGGTCCGCTCCAGCGCCAGGTCCGCTGCCCCGAACAGCATCTCGACCCGCGCCCGTGAGAACTCCGCCACGCCGAGGGCCTGGCCGAGCCAGCGGCCGAAGCCCGAGCCGCTGCCGGGGGAGGCGGCCGCGACGACCACCAGCAGCGGCACGAGGGTGAGGAACCCGAGGGCGGCGAAGCCCATGGCCCGGTGCATCAGCTCCATCTCACGCCCACGGCTCCAGGCCAGCCCGACGTGGGAGGCCTGGAGCCGTTCGTACAGCGTCCGGGGCTTCGGGGTCACGGGCACTGGCCTACCCGGGAGCGCCCCGCGCGCCCCGGTGGACACCGGGTATTAGGCCCGAAGGGGTGGTTTCCCGCGTCCGCGCGGCCGGACGGGCGGTCACGGCGGTGCCGCTCCCGCTCATCGCCTACCGCTTGTTGCGGCGTCGGTACTCCTCGGTCGGGACGCCGCCGACGCCCCAGTCCTCAAGGGCGACCTCGTCGATGAGGACGAAGGTGGTGGCCGGGTCCTTGTCGAGGACCTTGACCAGGAGGTCCGTGACACCGGCGATGATCTCGGCCTTCTGCGCGGCGGTGGCGCCCTCGCGGGTGATCTTCACGTTGACGTACGGCATGACACGTCCTTTCGGGACGAGGAGTGAGGTGAGGGAGGAATGAGGGTGAGGGAGGGGTGGGGGAGCGAGATCAGGAGCGGCCGATGACGTGGCCGCCGTCCACGCGCAGGGCGTGGCCCGTGATGAACTCGGCCTCGGCGAGGTAGAGCACCGCCTCGGAGATCTCGGAGACCTCGCCGACGCGGTTCAGCAGTGCGAGCCCGCCGAAGGAGTCGACGTCGGAGCCCTTGTGCAGGGGGGTGCGGATGATGCCCGGCGCCACCAGGTTGACGCGGATGCCGTCGGCGGCGAGCTCGGCGGCCAGGCTGGTCGTCAGGCCGTGCACGCCGGCCTTGCTGACGACGGGCGCGGAGGCCGGGAAGCCGGCGAGGCCGTGGTCCACCAGGACGGTCCCGATGTTGACGACGCTCCCCCCGATCCCCTGCTCGCGCACGGCGCGGACGAAGGCCTGGGTGGTGATGTAGGTGCCCTTGAGGTTGCCGGTCAGGAAGCCGTCGAGCTCCTCCTCCGACACCTCGGTGAAGGGGCGGGACGCGAAGGTGCCGGCGTTGTTGACGAGGACGTCGAGGCCGCCGAAGCGGTCGAGTGCCGTACGGACGAGGGCCTCGCCGGTGCCGCGGTCGGCGATGCTTCCCGCGACCCGGGCGGTGCGCTCCGGGTGGCCGAGCCCGGCGGCGGCCTTGGCCAGCCGGTCGGCGTCGCGGCCGCTCAGGACCACGTTGTACCCGGCCGCAAGGAACGCGCGGGCGATGTCCAGGCCGATGCCGCTGGAGGAGCCGGTGATCAGGGCGGTGCGGGTGCGTGCGGAGGTGCTGGTGTCGGCCATGGTTCATCTGCCTTTCGGGCTTTGCGAGTTCGGTTCTTTGGTGACACCAGAAACGTAAGAGACCCGAACTCATAACACCACGACGGATTATGAAGCATGAGATAATCCAGCGTTATGGATGTGGATCTGCGCGACCTCGAACTCCTGACCGCGACCGCCGATGCCGGTTCGCTGACCGCCGCCGCCGAGCGGCTCTTCGTGAGCCAGCCCGCCCTCAGCCAGCGGTTGAGCCGGCTGGAGGACCGGCTGGGGATGCGGCTCTTCGACCGGGTCGGCCGCCGCCTGGTGCCGAACACGGCCGGCCGCCGGATGCTGGTCGCGGCACACCACATCCTGGGTGAACTGGAGTCGGCCACCCGCGACCTGCGGGAGTTGCGCGACGGCCGGGACCGCCGGGTGCGGTTCACCGCGCAGTGCAGCACCACCTTCCAGTGGCTGCCTCCGGTGCTGCGCGCCTTCCGGGAGCGGGAGCCGGACGCCGAGGTGCGCATCGAAACGGTCGCCGACGACGAGCCGATCCCGGCGCTGCTGGCCGACCTGGTCGATGTCGCCCTGGTCACCAAACCGGACGCGCAGATGGACCGGGTGGAGCTGACGCCGCTGTTCGAGGACGAGATGGTGGCCGTGGTTCCGGCCGGGCACCCCTGGGCCGCGCGCAAGCACGTCACCGCGGCGGACTTCAACGGAGTCGACCTGGTCCTCTACGACGTGTACGACCAGAACCGCATCCCGTCGATCCCGCTGCCGATCCCCCCGCAGGCGCGCCCCGCCCGGATCACCACCATGCCCCTGGTGACCGACCTGGTGATCGAAATGGCGGCGGGCGGCCAGGGGATCGCCGTCCTGCCGAACTGGGTGGCGGCGCCGTACACGGCGTCGCACGGCGTCGCGCTGGTCCGGATCGGGTCGCGAGCCGCGACGCGCACCTGGTACTGCGCCACGCGCCCCGGCCCCAGGCCGCCCCACCTGGACGTCTTCGTGGAGGAACTGACGGCCCGCCTCACCGGCCCCCTGACCGGCCCCCTGGCTGCCTAGGCTCTGTCGCGCGCCTCCTTGGGCTCGCGGAGGTCCACGAGTCGCTTGATCTTGCCCACCGAGCGTTCCAGCGTCTCCGGGTCGACGACCTCTACTCCGACGGAGACTCCGATGCCCTCCTTGACGGCCCGGACCACGGCCGCCGCCGCGGTCTGCCGGTGGGCGGTACCGGTCTCCCGGCGGGCCTCCACTCGGACCGTCAGGGCGTCCATCCGGCCCTCCCGGGTCAGCCGCAGCTGGAAGTGCGGGGCCAGGCCGGGCGTCCGGAGCAGGATCTCCTCGATCTGCGTCGGGTACAGGTTCACTCCGCGCAGGATGATCATGTCGTCGCTGCGGCCCGTCACCTTCTCCATCCGCCGGAAGGACGGGCGGGCCGTACCCGGGAGCAGCCGGGTCAGGTCGCGGGTGCGGTAGCGGATGACCGGCATGGCCTCCTTGGTCAGCGAGGTGAACACCAGCTCCCCGGACTCGCCCTCCGGCAGCACCGCGCCGGTCAGCGGATCCACCACCTCCGGGTAGAAGTGGTCCTCCCAGATGTGGAGCCCGTCCTTGCTCGACGCGAACTCCTGTGCCACGCCCGGTCCCATCACCTCGGACAGCCCGTATATGTCCACTGCGTCGATGCCGAGCCGCTCCTCGATCTCGCGGCGCATCTCCTCGGTCCACGGCTCCGCGCCGAAGATCCCCGTACGGAGGGAGGTGGTGCGGGGGTCGATGCCCTGGCGCTCCATCTCGTCCAGCAGGGTGAGCATGTAGGACGGGGTCACCATGATGACCTCCGGCCGGAAGTCCTGGATCAGCCGGACCTGGCGGTCCGTCATGCCCCCGGAGGCGGGGACCACCGTACAGCCGAGGCGCTCCGCGCCGTAGTGCGCGCCGAGGCCGCCGGTGAACAGGCCGTACCCGTAAGCGATGTGCACGGTCTGGCCCGGTCTGCCGCCCGCCGCCCGGATGGACCGGGCCACGACGTCCGCCCAGGTGGACAGGTCCCCGTCGGTGTAGCCGACGACCGTGGGCCGGCCCGTGGTGCCGCTGGAGGCGTGGACGCGGCGTACCTCGGAGCGGGGTACGGCGAACATGCCGAAGGGGTACTGGTCGCGCAGGTCGGCCTTGGTGGTGAACGGGAACAGGGAGAGATCGGCAAGCGTGCGGCAGTCGTCCGGGTGGACGCCGGCCTTGTCGAAGGCCTGCCGGTAGTGCGGCACCCGCTCGTAGGCCCGGTGCAGCGTCGCGCGCAGCCGCGTCAGCTGGAGCGCGGCCAGCTCGTCGCGGCTCAGCCGCTCGCTTTCGTCGTGGACATCCGCGAATGCCGTCATGTCGTCACCTCGCCCTTGAGTCAACCGACCGATCATTCGGTAGAGTGCCGGACCTCGGCGGCTAAATCAATGACTCGAACGAGTGATCGCATGATGGGATGGCCCCATGCCGATCTTCGACACCTATGACGGAACCGAACTCGCCTACCACGTACGGGGAGAGGGCGAGCCGCTCATCTGCCTCCCGGGCGGCGCCATGCGGGCCTCGGCCTACCTGGGCGATCTCGGAGGGCTGGCCTCCGGGCGCGGCCTGATCCTCCTCGACCTGCGCGGTACGGGGGACTCCGCCATACCGGCGGACGAGTCGACGTACCGCGTCGACCACCAGGTCGCCGACGTCGAGGCGCTCCGGATCCACCTGGGCCTGGAGCGCGTGGACCTGCTGGCCCACTCAGCCGGCGCCAACCTCGCCCAGCTGTACGCGGCCGCGCACCCCGAACGCGTGCGCCGGATGGTCCTGGTGACCCCGACCGCCTGGGCCGTGGACCTGCCCGTGACCGACGAGCAGCGGCTGGAGGGTGCCCGGCTGCGGGCGGGCGGGGAGCCGTACGACACGGCGATCGCGGCCTACGAGCGCATCCTGGCGGGCGGGACCACGGACGCGGACCTGGACGCGGACTGGGACCTGGCGGCGCCGCTGTTCTACGGCGTGTGGGACGAGAGGGCCCAGGCCGATTACCGGGCGGGCGCGTGGCAGCAGAACGAGAAGGCGGCCGCGGCCTTCGCGGGCCCCGGAGCGTTCGATCCGCCCGCCACCCGGGCCGGGCTCCGGCAGGTCGGGGCCGAGGTCCTGGTGCTGGCGGGGGAGGTGGACGGCAACCCCCGCCCGGCGCTGGCGGCCCGGCTCGCGGAACTCTTCCCGAAGGGCTCGGTGGACGTCCAGGCGGGCGCCGCGCACTTCCCGTGGCTGGACGACCCGCGGTGGTTCGCGGCCCGCGTCGAACGCTTCCTCGCCGACGGAGCCTGACCCACGGCCGGCGGGCTGACGACAGACCACTCAGCGGGCCGGGTCCGCGTCAGCCCGGGTCGCCACCGACTTCGCCCAGCGGTAGTCCGCCTTGCCGCTCGGGGAGCGCTGGATGGCGGAGGTGATGACCAGCTGGCGCGGGATCTTGTACCCCGCCAGCCTGGTGCGGCAGTGGCTCTGGATCTCTTCCAGCGTCGGCTCCGGCGAGCCCGCCCGCAGCTGGACCACCGCGGCCACGTGGCTGCCCCACTTCGGGTCCGGCACCCCGGCGACCAGCGCGTCGTACACGTCCGGGTGGGACTTCAGCGCCTGCTCGACCTCCTCCGGATAGACCTTCTCGCCGCCCGTGTTGATGCACTGCGAGCCGCGCCCGAGGACGGTGACGATGCCCTCCTCGTCCACCGTGGCCATGTCCCCGAGCAGCACCCACCGCTCCGCGCCCTTCTGGAAGAAGGTCTCGGCGGTCTTCGCCGGGTCGTTGTAGTACCCGAGCGGTACGTGGCCGCGCTGCGCGAGTCGCCCCGGTACACCCACCGGCACCGCCTCGTGCGTCACCGGATCCACCACCTGCGTACGGTCGTTGACCACGAGGCGGAAGCCCTTCTCCGGGCCGGCGTCGTCGGTCGCCCTGCCGTTGGAACCGGACTCGGAGGACCCGAAGTTGTTGAGGAGCTGCACATTCGGCACGAGCCGCTGGAACTCGGCCCGTACCGTCTCCGACATGATCGCCCCCGACGAGGAGACGCTGAACAGCGAGGACAGGTCGGTCCCCTTGAGCGGGCCGTTCAGGGCGTCGATGAGCGGCCGGAGCATCGCGTCGCCCACCAGCGACACGCTCGACACCTTCTCCTTCTCGATCGTACGGAGCACCTCCTCGGGCGCGTACTTCCGGTGGATGACCACCCGCTGCCCGTAGTTGAAGGCGATGAACGAGGTCAGCGTCGAGGTGCCGTGCATCAGCGGGGGCGCGGGGAAGAAGGTGAGTCCGGCGCCGCGCGCCGCGACCCGCTCGGCCAGTTCCTCGGGCCGCTTCACCGGTTCGCCCGAGGGCTCCCCGCCGAACAGCCCCGCGAAGAACAGGTCCTCGGCCCGCCACATCACGCCCTTGGGCATGCCGGTGGTGCCGCCCGTGTAGATGATGAACAGGTCGTCGGGGGAGCGGGGCGGGAACCCGCGCGCGGGGGAGCCGGCCGCCTCGGCGTCCGCGTAGGAGAGGGGCGCCACCGAGGGCCGCGGGGCGCCCTCGGAGGCGGACCCGACGCGGATCAGGTGGCGCAGCCCCGGAGTCTGGGGGAGCGCGGCGGCGACCCGCTCCGTGAACTCGCCCTCGAAGACCAGCGCGGCGAGATCGGCGTCGTTGTAGAGGTAGACCAGCTCCTCCTCCACGTACCGGTAGTTGACGTTCACCGGCACCAGCCGGGCCTTCAGGCAGGCCAGCACGGTCTGCAAGTACTCGATCCCGTTGTAGAGGTGCAGGCCCAGGTGCTCGCCGGGCTTCAGCCCGCTGTCCAGCAGGTGGTGCGCGACGCGGTTCGCCGCGGCGTCCAGCTGCGCGTACGTCAGGCGCCGCTCGGCGCCGGTGCCGGGGTGGTCCACGTAGACGAGGGCCTCGCGGTCCGGGACCACGTCCACAACCGACTCGAACAGGTCGGCAAGGTTGTACTCCACCGTTCCTCCTGACCCGAAGTTCCCATGGCTTGACCCCGTGAGTGGTCTGCTCGGCGGTCATTAGAGCGCCGCTCAGCACAAGGGGGAAGGGCGAGGTCCAAGAAATCTGACTGAGTGTCAGAAAACTATTGAACTGCACTCTCCCCTCCTGCAACCTGTTCTAGGTCTTGAGACGGGAGGACGGCAATGGGTGGGACGGAACACCTGACCGTGGAACGCCACGGCGCCACGCTGGTGCTCACCATGAACCGGCCGGAGGCGAAGAACGCGCTCTCGCTGCCGCTGCTGGTGGGGCTGTACGACGGCTGGCTGGAGGCGGACGCCGACGACACGATCCGCTCGGTCGTCCTGACGGGCGCGGGCGGGGACTTCTGCGCGGGCATGGACCTGAAGGCGCTGGCGGGGAAGGGGATGGCGGGCGACCAGTACCGGGACCGCCTCAAGGCCGACCCGGACCTGCACTGGAAGGCGATGCTGCGCCACCACCGGCCGCGCAAGCCGGTCATCGCCGCCGTGGAGGGGTACTGCGTGGCGGGTGGGACGGAGATCCTCCAGGGCACCGACATCCGGGTGGCGGGGGAAGGGGCCACCTTCGGCCTCTTCGAGGTCAAGCGGGGGCTGTTCCCGATCGGCGGCTCGACGGTGCGGCTGCCGCGGCAGATTCCGCGCACGCACGCGCTGGAGATGCTGTTGACGGGGCGTCCGTACTCCGCCGAGGAGGCGGCGCGGATCGGGCTCGTCGGGCAGGTCGTCCCGGACGGGACCGCGCTGGCGAAGGCCCTGGAGATCGCCGAGCGGGTCAACGCGTGCGGGCCGCTGGCGGTGGAGGCGGTCAAGGCCTCGGTCTACGAGGCCGCCGAGCTGACGGAGGCGGAGGGCCTGGCGGCGGAGCTGAGGCGGGGGTGGCCGGTCTTCGACACCGCCGACGCGAAGGAGGGGGCGCGGGCGTTCGCGGAGAAGCGGCCCGCGGTGTATCGGCGCGAGTAGCCGTGCGGGTGCGGGTGCGGCGCCGTCGCCGGGGCGCTGCCCCGGACCCCGCGCCTCAAACGCCGGCGGGGCTGGATTTGCCCGGCGCACAAGCGGAATCAACCCGATCGGAGAGCCACCATGACCGCTGCCTCCCCACCGGAGGTGCTTCGCGCGCCTCTCGTCGTCGAGTTTCCCTTCACCCGGTCCCTCGGGCCCGTGCAGAGCGCCTTCCTCACCGGGCTGCGCGAACGCGTTGTCCTCGGCGTCAGGACCTCCGACGGGAAGGTGATGGTCCCGCCCGTCGAGTACGACCCCGTCACCGCCGAGGAGATCCGCGACCTCGTCGAGGTCGCCGCCACCGGCACCGTCACCACCTGGGCCTGGAACGGCGCCCCCCGCCCCCACCAGCCCCTCGGCACCCCCTTCGCCTGGGTGCTGGTCAAGCTCGACGGCGCCGACACCGCGATCCTGCACGCCCTCGACGCGCCCGGCCCCGAAGCCGTCCGTACCGGTATGCGGGTCCGGGTGCGGTGGGCCGCCGAACGTACCGGGGCCATCACCGACATCGCCTGCTTCGAGCCCCGTGCGGACGAGGCCGGACACCACACGCCCGCCCCGCACGACGGGGTCTTCGCCGACGCCGTCACCGGCATCGTCGCCGAGGCCCGCCTCGACTACACCTACAGCCCCGGCCGCGCCCAGACCGCGTACATCAACGCCCTCTCCGAGCAGAAGACCGTCGGCGAGCGCTGCCCCTCCTGCCGCAAGGTGTACGTCCCGCCCCGCGGTGCCTGCCCCACCTGCGGGGTCGCCACCACCGAGCGGGTCGAGGTCGGCCCGTCCGGCACCGTCACCACGTACTGCATCGTCAACATCAAGGCGCGCGGCCTCGACATCGAGGTCCCTTACGTCTACGCCCACATCGCCCTCGACGGCGCCGGCCTCGCCCTCCACGGCCGGATCGGCGGCATCCCGTACGACCAGGTCCGCATGGGCCTGCGCGTCGAACCCGTGTGGACCGCGGGCAGCCGCCACCCCGACCACTACCGCCCCACCGGCGAGCCGGACGCCGACTACGACGCGTACAAGGAGCTCATCTGATGCCGAGGTACGCCCGTGACGTGGCCGTCGTCGCCTTCGCGCAGAGCGACCACCTGCGCCGCACCGACGAGCTCAGCGAAGTCGAGATGGTCATGCCGGTCCTCCACCAGGTGCTGGCCCAGACCGGTCTGAAGGCCGGGGAGATCGGTTTCACCTGCTCCGGCTCCAGCGACTACCTCGCCGGCCGGGCCTTCTCCTTCACCATGACCCTCGACGGGGTCGGTGCCTGGCCGCCGATCTCCGAGTCGCACGTCGAGATGGACGGCGCCTGGGCCCTGTACGAGGCCTGGGTAAAGATCCAGACCGGCGAGGCCGACACCGCGCTCGTCTACGCGTACGGCAAGTCCTCGCCGGGGTCGGTACGGGACGTCCTGACCCGGCAGCTCGACCCGTACTACCTGGCGCCGCTGTGGCCCGACCCGGTCGCCCTGGCCGCCCTCCAGGCCCAGGCGCTCATCGACGCGGGCGAGACCGACGAGAGCGCCCTCGCCGCCATCGGCGCCCGCAGCCGGGACGCCGCCCGGTCCAATCCGCACGCCCAGCTCAGCGGCGCCGTCCCGCAGGGCGGCTACCAGGTCGCACCCCTGCGGACGGGGGACTGCCCGCCCATCGGCGACGGCGCCGCCGCCGTCGTCCTCGCGGCGGGCGACACCGCGCGGCGGCTGTGCGAGCGGCCCGCCTGGATCACCGGCATCGACCACCGCATCGAGGCCCACGGCCTCGGGCTGCGCGACCTCACCGACTCCCCGTCCACCCGGATCGCCGCCGAGCGCGCGGGCTTCTTCGAGGGCCCGGTGGACACGGCGGAGCTGCACGCGCCGTTCTCCTCCCAGGAGGTCGTGCTCCGCAAGGCACTCGGAATCGCCGAAGGCGACGGCGTGGCCGTCAACCCCTCCGGCGGGTCCCTCGCGGCCAACCCCGTCATGGCCGCCGGCCTGATCCGGATCGGCGAGGCGGCCGCGCGGATCCACCGGGGCGCGTCCGACCGGGCCGTCGCCCACGCCACCTCCGGCCCCTGCCTCCAGCAGAACCTGGTCGCCGTCCTGGAAGGGGACCGAGCATGAGCAAAGAGCCAGTTGCCGTCGTCGGCATCGGCCAGACCAAGCACGTGGCGGCCCGCCGCGACGTCTCCATCGCCGGACTCGTCCGGGAGGCCGCCGTGCGCGCCCTCGGCGACGCCGGGCTGACCTGGGCGGACATCGACGCGGTCGTCATCGGCAAGGCCCCCGACTTCTTCGAGGGGGTGATGATGCCGGAGCTGTACCTCGCGGACGCCCTCGGCGCGGTCGGCAAGCCCATGCTCCGCGTGCACACGGCCGGTTCGGTCGGCGGCTCCACCGCACTGGTGGCCTCCCAGCTCGTCGCCGCCCGCGTCCACCGCACGGTCCTGACCCTCGCCTTCGAGAAGCAGTCCGAATCCAACGCCATGTGGGGCCTCTCGCTGCCCGTGCCCTTCCAGCAGCCGCTGCTGGCGGGCGCCGGCGGCTTCTTCGCCCCGCACGTGCGCGCGTACATGCGGCGGACCGGCGCGCCCGACACGGTGGGCTCCCTCGTCGCGTACAAGGACCGGCGCAACGCGCTCAAGAACCCGTACGCGCACCTGCACGAGCACGGCATCACCCTGGAGAAGGTCCAGGCCTCGCCGATGCTGTGGGACCCGATCCGGTACTCCGAGACCTGCCCCTCCTCGGACGGCGCCTGCGCGATGATCCTCACCGACCGGGCGGGCGCGGCCCGCTCGCCGAGGCCGCCGGCCTGGGTGCACGGCGGCGCGATGCGCAGCGAGCCGACCCTGTTCGCGGGCAAGGACTTCGTCTCCCCGCAGGCGGGCAAGGACTGCGCGGCCGATGTCTACCGGCAGGCCGGGATCACCGATCCGCGCCGCGAGATCGACGCGGTGGAGATGTACGTGCCGTTCTCCTGGTACGAGCCGATGTGGCTGGAGAACCTCGGCTTCGCGGAGGAGGGCGAGGGCTGGAAGCTCACCGAGGCCGGAGTGACCGAACTCGACGGAGACCTTCCGGTCAACCCGTCCGGCGGCGTCCTGTCCACCAACCCGATCGGCGCCTCCGGCATGATCCGCTTCGCCGAGGCGGCCCTCCAGGTCCGGGGCCAGGCCGGGGAGCACCAGGTTCCGGACGCCCGACGGGCCCTGGGGCACGCGTACGGAGGCGGGGCGCAGTTCTTCTCGATGTGGCTGGTGGGGGCGGAGGAACCCGCTTCCTGACCGGAACATCCAGGTGCCGGACCGGTCGCGAGTGACGCACCGTGGCCTGTGCGACACCCACTGCGGTGGTTACCCTGGCCCCCGGACGACGTACCGGGAGGAGCACGCACGTGGCCGAGAGCATGACTTCGCAGCCTCTGGCCGGCTGGGGCAAGCCGGACCTCGATCTCAGCGGGGCGGACTGGCAGTCGAGCAGCCGGGGAGCGGGCGACGTCCAGATCGCCTTCGTCGAGGGGTTCATCGCGATGCGCAACAGCGAGCATCCCGAGAGTCCTTCGCTGATCTTCGCGCCGGACGAGTGGCGCAAGTTCGTGGTGAACGCGCGGGGCGGGGCGTTCGATCTGACATGACATGACATGACATGACATGACATGTGATGGCTGACCGGCCGGACGCGGTGCACCACCGGGCGCGGAGCCGCCGCCCCGGTGGCGCCGCCCCGGAGCCGCCGCACGTCGCCGCTCGACCGGCGGAATACGAAAATCCGGAAAAGCATCTGATCTTTCCCGGCCACAGGCCTTCCCCCGCACCTACTCGGGCGTACGCTGATCCCCCGAACAGGCCTGGGGGGTACCAGCCATGACGGATCGCCGGACCCGCATACGGCGCACGATGTTCGAACGCGAGGCCGAACTCGCCACCGTGGACGAGGCCCTGGACCAGCTCACCGGCGGCGGTACGGGCGGACCCGGCGCCGGCGGCGCCCTGCTCGCCTTCTCCGGCCCGGCCGGCCTCGGCAAGACCACCCTCCTCGCCGAAGTGGGCCGCCGCGCCCACGCCCGCTCCTGCACCCTCCTCGCCGCCCGCGGGGGCGAACAGGAACAGACCCAGCCCTTCCACGTCGCCCGCCAGCTCATCCAGCCCCAGCTCGCCGACCGCTCCGAGGACGAACTGCGCGCCGCCCTCGGCAGCTGGTACGCCATCGTCGGCCCCGCACTCGGCCTGTGCGCCCCGGAACAAGGGGCGCCGCCCGACCACCAGGGCCTGCGCGACGGACTCGACTGGGTGCTCACCCATCTCGCCGTCCGGCGCGGCCCCGTCGTCCTCGTCCTCGACGACGCCCACTGGGCCGACCCCGAGTCCCTCGGCTGGCTCGCCGCCTTCGCACCACGCGCCGAACACCTCCCGCTGCTGCTCGTCGTCGCCTACCGTCCCGACGAACTGCCCGCGCACGCCGACGCCTTCCGTACGCTGCCGGGCCGGGCCGGACAGCGCCCGCTCGCCCTTGCCCCGCTCACCGCCGGTGCCGTCTCCACCCTCGTCCGCGAGACGGTCGGCGAGCACGCCGACGACGCCTTCTGCCGGGAGGCCTGGGCCGTCACCACCGGCAACCCCTTCGAGGCCGTCGAACTCACCGCCAAGGTCCGGGACAAGTGCCTGGAACCGGTCGAGGCGAGCGCACCGCTGCTGCGCGACCTCGTCGCCGCCCAGCGCGGCAGCGGCCTGGTGGCCCGGCTGCAGAGCCTCGGCCCCTCCACCGTCCGCTTCGCCTGGGCCTGCGCCGTCCTCGGCACCGCCATTCCGCAGGACCTCGCCGCCCGCGTCGCCGGCCTCGGCGCCGAGGAGGCCGCCGACTCCACCGCGCGGCTGCGGGACGCCCGTATCCTCGCGGGCACCGCGACCACCACGGGCAGCGCGCGCCCCACGGGCACCACGGACCCCGCCGGGGCGGTGACCGCCACGGGCCCCGCCCTCGCCGCCGTCACCGCGGCGGACACGGACTCCGGGCTGGAGTTCGTCCACCCCCTCATCGCCACCGCCCTCTACCGCTCCATCCCCGACGCCCTCCGGGTCGCCCTGCACGGCCAGGCCGCCGCGGCCGTCGTGGACGCCGGACTCGGCCCCTCCGCCGCCGCCCGGCACCTGCTGGAGACCCACCCCGAGAACGACCCCTGGGTGGTACGGACCCTGCGCGAGGCCGCCGCCGAGAACCTCCGCGCCGGCGCCCCCGAGGCCGCCCGCCGCCAGCTCGCCCGCGCCCTGCGCGAACCCCCGGACTTCGACGAACGCGCCGCCGTGCTCTACGAACTCGGCTGCGCCTCCCTGCTCACCGAGCCCGCGAACACCGTGAACCACCTGCGGGCCGCCCTCGCCGAGCCCTTCGACGACCCGGCCCTGCGCCAGGGCATCGTCATCCGGCTCGCCCAGGTCCTCGCGCACAGCGACCGCCTCGCCGAGGCCTCGGAATCGCTCGCCCGGGAGATCCCCTACACCCAGGACGTACGCGCCCGGCTGCGGCTCCAGTCCGAGCAGTTCATGTGGGACGCCTTCAACGCGTACGAACCCGGTTCCCCGGCCCGCTCACGCCGGCTCGCCAGGCTCGCCGACCGGCTCATCGGACGCGACCTCACCGAGCGGTACGTGATCGGCCTGCGCGCCTGGGACGCCTGCCTGCGCGGCGAGCCCGTGGACACCGTCCTGCACCACGCGCGGCGCGCCCTGGACGGGGGCTTCAGCTGGGCGCACGAGGACCGGGGCTTCGAGGTCCCGGTCCTGGCCGCCCTGGTCCACATGTACGCCGACCGGCCCGGACGCGCGGAGGAACTCTTCGAGGCGGGCACCGCCGAGTTCGAACGGCAGGGCTGGCGCGGGGCACACCTGTCCTTCGCCTACAGTCTGCGCGCGTACATCCGCTACCGGCGCGGACGGCTGGTGGAGGCCGAGGAACTGGCCCGGGCCGGGCTGCGGCTCGCCGAGCGCGTGGGACGACGTACGCCTGTGCACTGGTACGCCATCGCCATCCTGGCCACGACCCTGCTGGCCCGGGGCCGGGTGGACGAGGCCTGGGAACTGGCGCGGGAGCACGAGTTCGCCGAGCCCTTCCCGGCGGCGGTGGTCTTCCCCGACTGCCAGACGGTCTACGCCGAACTGCTGCTCGCCCGGGGCCGGACGAAGGCGGCCGCGATCGAACTGGAGGCCGTGGACCGCAGGCTCACCCCGCGCGGCATCCAGAACCCGTCCTGGTGCCCGTGGCAACTGCACCTGGCCCGGGCGCTCGCCGCCGACGACCCGGAGCGTGCGCGCGCCCTGGCGGCGGACGCGGTCCGCCGGGCCCGCGCCTTCGGCGCCCCCTCCGGCATCGGCCAGGCGCTGCGGGTGGCGGCGGAGGTCGCCGTTCCGGGCGACCGCGCGGGGCTGCTGGGGGAGGCGGTGGAACTGCTGTCGGCCTCCCCGGCGGGATACGAGCTGGCCTGCGCGCTGGCCGCGCTGGGTGCGGAGCTCAGGGACACGGAACTGCTGGCACGCGCGGTGGCCACGGCACGGGAGTGCGGGGCGGACGGCCTCGCGGCGAGCGCGACGCAATCCCTGCTGGGGCTGGGCGGCGCCCCGCCCAGCGGCTCGTCCTGGCAGGGCGCCCTGACGGCGCGGGAGCGGCGCGTGGCGGAGCGGGCGCGCGACGGCGACCCGGTGACGGCGGAGCCGGAACGGGCCGTGCTGTCGTCGGTGTGCCGCAAGCTGGGCACCGACCTCCCCGGACTCGCGGACGCGCTGACCGCATCCGGCCTCAGCCGAACCTGAGGGGCGACCCCCGCCGGCGGGGCAGCGTCCACCGCCCCGGTCCGCCGCACCTGGCGGCCGTCACCGGCGCGGACTCACTCGTCTAGGGGGCGTCCGGTGGGCGGAGCGTGGCGATCGCGGCGCGTTCCGCCGTGCGCAGTGGCGGTACGGTCAGCTGCTGGCGGCGTGGTCCCAGTACGGCGGCCAGCAGCACCGGCGGGGTGAACAGCCGGGCGGCGGGGCGCTCCAGGGTCACGACATCGGTGACGGCGCGGGCGACCCGCCCGTTGCCGGTGCTCGTCAGGAGCAGGCGGCGCACATAGGCCGAGCCGATCCTCTCGGCCAGGGTCGGGCCGCTCTCCGTCGCACCCGGGTAGAAGACGTCGTTGCCGGTGGACAGGGCCCAGGCGGCCCCGACCGGCCCGGAGATGGCCTTCTGGGCGCGGGCGCCGAGACGGGGGGCGGACCACCCGAGACCGCGGACGGTGTCCCGCAGTGCGACGGCGCTCTGCGCGGCCACCGACATGCCGTGGCCGTACACCGGGTTGTAGGCGGCCGCGGCGTCCCCGAGGACGACGAACCGCTCCGGGAGCGCGGCCCGTTCGTAGGAGTGCCGGCGGTTGACGGTCGTACGGGTGACCACCACGTCCGTCAGCGGCTCCGTGCCCGAGATCAGTTCGGCGACGATCGGGTGCCGTACCGACGACCGGGCGAAGGCCTCGAACAGGTCCGGGGCCCCGGTGGGTTCGCCGCCCCGGGTCCCGGAGAGGGTGACGAGCCAGCGGTCGCCCTCGATCGGCACCAGCACCGCCGACCGGCCGGGGCCGGACGCGCGGGGGTCGGCCTGGATGCCCACGATGACGGGGAAGCTGCTCCCGAGGTCCTCGGGGGCGCGGAAGACCCGGCTGGCGTAGACGAGGCCGGGGTCCACCGTCCGTACGGCCGCGGCCGGAACGCCGAACTCCCGCAGCCAGACGGGCGTACGCGAGGAGCGCCCCGACGCGTCGACGACCAGCCCGGCGGCGAGGACGCGCTCCGCCCCGTCGGCGCCGCGCAGCCGGACGCCGGTGACGCGGCGGGAGTCGCCCTCCAGGCCGAGGACCTCCGTCCGGTCGGTGACGGTGACCCTCGGCAGGGCCCGCACGGACCGGCGTACGTGCCAGTCGAGGAGGTCACGGCTGGCGAGGACCACGTGGTGCGACTGCTCCTGCCAGCGGCGGAACCAGCCGACGGGGGAGTAGCCGACCATGTTGGTCGGGAGCGCGATCCTGTGCGCGCCGTCGGCCAGGAGCCGCTCGACGGTGCCGGGCAGCAGGGCATCGATGGCGCGGGCTCCGCCGGACCACAGCAGGTGGGCGTGGTGGGCCTGGGGGAGCCCTTTGCGTGGCTCGGGCCCCTCGGGCAGTACGTCGCGCTCGACGACCACGACGTCGGCGAACTCGGCGAGCGCGGCAGCCGTGAGCATGCCGGCGAGGCTGCCTCCGATGACGACCGCCGTGCGCGGGCGCGGGGAGGAGGGCGATTCGCTCATGAGGTCACGCTCTCTGGGTAGTCGGCCGGCCGCCCGTACCGGGCGCGGTGGGCGTGGACGGCCGGAGAACGGCGCAGGGCCCTGGAGACGGCGACTAGATCCGGGGAACGCATCGCGCCCGCCGGGTCCGTGAGCGTGCCCGGGCCCGCATGTGCGTCTGGTCCGTCTGTTCCGTTCTCGGGTGCTGTTTCGGCGGAGAACTCGATGCCGCGGCGCATGCGGTCGATCGCGGCGATCACCGCCACCGCGTCGGCCGTGGCGGCGGCCCGCGCGGGGCACTCCTCGCGCTCGGCGGCCTCGGCGAGAGCACGCTGCCGCACCCCCGGGTCCATGTAAGGCTGCAGCCGCAGCAGCCCGTCGCTGATCTGTGTCCTGCGCTGGACGAGGCGCCGGCTCATCGGGGACCGCCTCGACAGCCGGAGGCTCCCGGTGTCGAGGGCTGCCAGTTCCTTCACGAACGGCCCGAGGGACCGGTAGTGCCGGAAGTCCGCCCAGAGACCCTGAACCGCCTCTCCGGCGTGGGGGAGGATGAAGCCCACGGCGACGAACACCGCGCAGATGGACGCCAGGGGCGGGGCGACGTACGTACTGAGCCAGTCCAGGTTGTTGCCCGTCCAGCGGCTCACCACCGCGATGAGCTTCACGGTGTCGTAGCCGAGGTTCAGGACGAACCCGATGACCAGCAGCACCAGGCCGGCCCGCAGCCAGCCCGACACCTGGCGCAGCCAGGTCCACGTGACCACGGACGTGATCGCACAGGCCGTGGTGTGGGCGAGCAGGTAGAGCATGATGTGCTCGCGCATCCACGGCGTGTTGGCGTAGTACGTGTCCAGGTCACGCAGCCGTTCGACGGGCACGTCGGCGAGGGCGAAGGTGCCCCAGAGGCCGGCGACGACGGCGGAGTAGATGACGCCGATCGTCCAGGTGGTCCGCCGCACGCGCCGGGGGTCGCCGCCGCGCCAGTGGATGATCATCACCAGGCAGGCCGCGCAGAACAGGGTGAGCACCGTGTACACGACCGGCGCCGCGAAATTGCTGATCCCCGTACCGCGGTTCATCGCGGCGATGGTCTCGGGCCGGCCGAAGTAGAACACGGAGGAGCCCAGGAGCAGCAGCCCACCGACGTTGCGCACGTTGGGATCGTTGCGCCAGAACCTCATCATCACCGGAAGCCGGATCACGAACGCCAGGGTGAGGATCGCGGCGGGGATGAAATAGGGGATGTAGTACTTGTCCGAGGTCACCGTCAGCCGTTCGGTCCGCGATAGCCGAGTGTGTTGCCGATACGCCCGGCGACGTCATCGCGCCGGACGGAGCCGGGGGCGCCGCCGCCGGACAGCCAGGCCCGGCACCTGTCGCCGAGGAGGAGCCCGAACGTCTCGGCCTCGATCTCCTCGGAGTCCTCGTGGTGCGAGCGCGCGGCGACGGCCGCGTAAGTCAGGTCGGGGCCGCCCGGCAGGGACTGGGCCGCCGCGACCGCGCCGGGCCCGTGCGGGGCCGAATGACCGGCCTGCATGTGCCACAACTCGTGCCCGAGGATGACGAGTTGATGGTCGGGGGTGGTGAACTTCTCGACGACGACGATGTCATAGTCCGCCATGTCCAGCCACAGGCCCGAGGTGGTGAGCTGCGAGGGGAAGCGCTCGAAGCGCAGGACGATCGGCCTGCCGCCGCGCCGCGCGCTCATCGCGTCGCACAGCTGCCGGAAGAGCGTGTGCGGCTCGACGGGGGATTCGAGGTCGAGTGAGGAGGTCAGCGCGGTGCACAGCTTGCGCATGGAGCGGGCGACGCTCACGCGGCCCCCTCGGACGACAGAATTCCAGTGATCATGCCGAGGATCAGTGTCTCCTGTGTACGGGAGAGGGTCTTGCCCGGGGTGGCGCTCCGGGTGGAGAGGGAGACGAGCCCGTACCGGCTGACGAGCCCGGCCAGCGGGTCTCCGCCGGATACGTGGCGCAGGGAGCGGAGCGTGGGCTGGAGCGCCCGGCTCAGCGCCTGGGACGGGGTGTCCGTCAGAAAGCTGCCGTCGCGGCCGAAGAAGGCCGCGATCCGGTGGGTGGGCGATGGCTGGTTCCCCGCCCTGCCCGAGATGAGGTCGGCGACGCTTTGGGCGGTTGCGCCGATCGCCTCGGCGATGTGCTCGGGCCGGTACGGGCGGCCGTCGGCGTCGCGGGAGTTCACGCAGAGGAACGCCGCCCGGCGGCGGGCGATCGCCTCGGCCGCCGCGTCCGATGCGGGGGTGGGCGCGTCGGACTCCTCGCCGCGGAGCAGGGCGGCCGTCTGCTGGACGGGGACCCCGGTGCTGGCCGCGAGGTCCCGCGCGTCGAGGATTTCGTCCATGTCGAGTTGTCTCTCCGTGGCGAGCGCGCGGATCTGAGCGAGCGTCACGGCGAGGGAAGGAACAGACTCGATCATCTGCCTGCACTTCCTGTGTCCGAGTGTCCGAGGGCAACCAGCCTGCCTGCGCGTCGGCGGCAAGCCTAGGGTGCCGAAAATACAAGATCCATATTGAGCCAACGATTGTTGTCGAATCGAAAGCGACCGCCGGTTCCCTCCGGGGAAGCGGGGGACATCGCCGCGTGTGCGTCCGCCGGCGCTTCGCCGCCGGCCCCCTCCCTCGCCACCACCGCGCCCGCCGCATCGGAGGCGCTGCCCGCTCACGCCCCGGCGAGCCGTCGGCCCGGTCCCGGGCCCGGCGTGCGGGTCGGGGCCCTGGCGGGCGAGGGGTCGCGGCCCGTCGGGGCGGCGGGCGCGGCGAGGGTGGGACCGGGGCGGCGGGCGCGGCGGGGGCCGGTCCGGAGCGGGGGTCGCGGCCCGTCGGGGCGGCGGGGTCGGCGGGGGCGGGGCCGGACCGGGGGGATGAGGGGGGTAGGGCCGGGAAACGCGCTCGGCCACGTACCATTGCGGCATGTCCTTCCTCCGCCGCCACCGCGCCGCCACACCCGCCGGCCCGGACTTCGACGTCCTGGCCATGGACCCGGGGGACTGGCCGGGCAACCTCGGGGCCGGGCTGCTCCCCGCCCCCGACGGCAGCTGCCAGGGCGTCTTCCTCCGCTACGACCTGTTCGGCGGACGCGGCCCCGCGATGATCATCGGAAACCTCCCCGAGGGCTCCCCCGCCCGGGACCTCGTCGACGGTCAGGTCCCCTTCGAGGTGGCCCAGCTCCTCGACGCTCTGGAGAACGACGAGGACGTCGAGGTCACCGGCATGGAGGACTGCCCCGTCATGCAGGGGGACAACCTCCTCATCGTCCGGAAGATCAAGCTCTCCGAGGGCCGGATCAGCTGCGTGCAGTTCGACCGCAGTGACAACGTCCTGGTCACCATCGCCAGCTGGGACCGGCCCATCACCGATGACCTCTACGCCCTCCTGAAGCCGCTCCCCGCCGAGCTCTTCCAGCAGGGGTAGCAGGTCACAAGGCCTACGCGTCGGACTGCGTCGGAACTACGCGTCCGCGATGTCATTGGCCGCCACGTAGCCGAACGTCATCGCGGGCCCGATCGTCGATCCGGCGCCCGCGTAGCTGTGGCCCATCACCGCCGCGCTCGCGTTGCCCGCCGCCCACAGGCCCGGGATGACCGAGCCGTCCGGCCGCAGCGCCCGCGCCCTGGCGTCCGTGACGATGCCGCCCTTCGTCCCGAGATCCCCCGGCACGATCTTGAACGCGTAGAACGGCGGAGCCCAGACCGGCGCCAGGCACGAGTTCGGCTGCACGTTCGGGTCGGTGTAGTAGTGGTCGTACGCCGTGTCGCCCCGGTGGAAGTCGGCGTCGGTCCCGCTCCACGCCTGCGCGTTGAACCGGTTCAGCGTCGCCCGCAGCGCGGCCGCCGGCACCCCGATCTGGCCCGCGAGCGCGTCCCACGTCCACGCCTTCTTCGCCGCCCCCGCCTCGTACCACGCGTCGGGGAAGGGAAGCGTCGGCAGGATGTCCTTGAACAGGTACTTGCTGCGGTAGCTCTGATCCACGATCAGCCACGCCGGGATGTGCGACCCGGTCGCACCCCGGTCCTTCTCGTACATCACGTGCACCACATCGCTGTACGGCGCCGCCTCGTTGACGAACCGCGCGCCGTTCCCGTTCACGATCAGCCCGCCGGGCAGGGTGCGTTCGGCGAGACAGAAGTACGGCTCCCCGGGCAGCGGGATCGACGGCCCCCACCACGCGTCGTCCATCAGCCCCAGCGCCGCCCCGGCCCGCTGCCCCGCCCGGATCCCGTCGCCCGTGTTCTCCTTCGCGCCCACCGACCACTGGGTGCCGATCGGCTGCTGCTGGTACTGCGTCCGCATCTCCGCGTTGTGCTCGAAGCCGCCCGAGCCGATGACGACACCCTTGCGGGCGCGTACGACGCCCCGTACGCCCTCCTTCTCCACCACCACCCCCGTGACCGCCCCGTCCTCCCGCACCAGATCGACGAGGGGACTGTTCAGCCAGACCGGCACCCCGGCCCGCTGGAGCCCCGCCCGCAGTCCGGCGGCCAGCGCCTGGCCCATGGTCAGCGGCTTCTCCCCGCGCAGCGCGGCCTTCGTACCGCGCGCCAGGCACTCGGTGGACACCGCCAGCCCCTTGGCGGTCACCGCCGCGAGGTTCAGCCACTTGTAGTCCTGGCTGAACACCACCATCCCGGCCGGCACCGGCATGTACGCCGGGTTCAGGCGGGCGAGTTCGGCGCCCAGGATGTTCCCGTCGATCTGGTCCGGCTCGATGGAGCGGCCGTTCGGCAGACCGCCGGGCAGATCGGGGTAGTAGTCGCTGTAGCCCTCCATGAAGCGGAACCTCAGCGGACTGTTGGCCATCACGAAGTCCAGCATGCGGGGACCGTTGGCGAGGAAAGCCTGCTGCCGGTCGGCCGGCACCTCGGGCCCGACGACGGCCGACAGGTACGTGGCCGCCTTCGCCGGGGTGTCCGGCACGCCGGCGCCCAGGATCACCGAGTTGTTCGGCAGCCATATGCCGGCGCCGGAACGCGCGGCGGAACCGCCGAAGGTCGGGGCCTTCTCGACCACCAGCACGCTCAGGCCCCGCTGGGCGGCGGTGAGCGCGGCGGTCATCCCGGCCGCCCCGGACCCGACCACGACGACGTCGTACTCGCCGAGCGGAACCCCGCCCTCGAAGCTGTCGGCGCCGTCGGCCCGTGCGACGGCGGTCGGCAGCACGGTGGCGGCGAATAACCCCGCCCCCGTCCCGGCGAGGACGGCCCGGCGGGAGGGGAGGGTGCCGGGGGTGGTGCGGGAGGGGCTCGCGGACATGGGCAGGCTCCAGTGAGGTTGGGAGGAAGGGGATGACTCCAGCATTTCTGATGCTAAATCAGAAAAGGTGTTCGGGGGATCATGTGATGTCAAGGCATCCGGCGCCACCGTCGCCTCCTGCGCGCCGCCGTCGCCCCCAGCGCGCCGCCGCCTCGAACAGGCCGCCGCCTCCCGTTCGCGCGCGGCGTGCTTCGGGCCCACGCTGGAAGGGATGGTCATCACGCGGGGATCGGAAGATCCGGCGAGGAGGAACCATGGCAGCTCACACGCGGGAGGGCACTCCGGTCGCGATCGAGGGCGGGGGTGTGGAACTGCGCACCCAGGAAGTCGGGGGAGGCCTGTCGGTCGCGTGGGTGCGGCTGCCGCAGGGCGCCGACATGCGTCCGGCTCTCGTCGGCATGCCCGACACCTTGTGCCAGTGCCCCCACTGGGGCTACCTGCTCAAAGGCCGACTCAGGATGCACACCGCGGACGGCGAGGAGATCTACGAGGCGGGGCAGGCCTTCTACTGGCCGGCCGGTCACGCCCCGGAAGCACTTGAGGACTGCGAGTACATCGACTTCTCGCCGACGAAGGAGCTCAACGAGGTGATCGATCACGTCAAGGCGCGGATGGCCGGCTGAGTCGGGCGAGCGTCTCAGTCGGACGACCGCCTGAGACGGGCGGCCGCCCGACAGCACACAGCCGCACACACGCGCGAGGTCCCGCGGCGACAGCCTCGGGACCTCGGGGCGACGGGCCTGGGAAGGCCGTCGGTGCGGGATCAGCGCGTACCCACCGCCGCGCGGACCGCTCTGCGGGCCATACCGCAGTCGTCGTGCAGGCGGCGCAGCAGCAGGCGCTGCTCCTCGCCGGAGGACAGGGCGCCCGCCGGCAGCGGCTGAGTCGGGGCGGTCGCCAGCATGGAGCGCTGGACCGCCGTCTCGGACATCCGGATCTCCCGGGTCAGTACCAGCATCAGGTTCACCAGGAACGCGTCCCGGGCCGCCGGCCCGGCCGACTGTGCGAGGCGGCTGATCTGGCCGCGGGCGGCCGGGGCGTCGCCCAGTACCGTCCACAGCGTGGCCAGGTCGTACCCCGGCAGGTACCAGCCCGCGTGTTCCCAGTCGAGCAGCACCGGACCCGCCGGGGACAGCAGCAGGTTCGACAGCAGCGCGTCACCGTGGTTGAACTGCCACGGAGTCCCGGCCGGCTTCAGCCCGTGCAGCAGCTTCTGCAGGTCACCGAAGTCCCGGTCGGTCAGGAGCCCCAGCTCGTGGTCCCGGGTGATGCGCCGGGCGTAGTCCATCGGGTGCCCGAACAGCTCGGCCGGCGGACGCCACTGGTTCAACCGGCACACCGCGCCGAGGGCCGCCCGTAGGTCGGGCCGCGGCGGGGCCTCCACGGGATGGCGCTGCAGGGCCGCCACCCGGCCCGCCATCCGCTCGACCACCAGGGTGCAGTTCTCCGGGTCGGCGGCGATCAGCCGCGGCACCCGGACCGGTGGACGGTGCCGGACGAACGTCCGGTACGCCGCTATTTCGTGCCGGTACCGCTCGCGCCACTCGGGCGAATGATCGAGTAAAACCTTCGCGACGGCGGTCATCCGTCCTGTGGTTCCCAGCAACAGGACCGACCGGCCGCTCCGCCGCAGTACTTGTACCGGCGTGAACTCCGGACAGATCCGCTGCACCGAGGCGAGCGCGGTGCGCAGCTGCGCACCCTGCGGCCCCGACAGGTCGATTCTTCCGCTGAGCGGCTGCGACCCGGTTGCCGGCATCCGTCGCGCCCGTACGGCGCCCTGCGCCGGGGCCGCCGGTCGGCCGGGGTCGAGGTAGGGGCCGCCGCCCGCCTGGATGGTGCGGTGCGGCCGGACCGGGGCGGACACGGAGGACGTTGCTGCGTACATGGCGGTTACGGTTCCCTTCGTGCGCCGACGAGTTACGTACGCCGCCCCGCCGGATCCCGTACTTCACCCTGGGGAGTTCCGCCGGTGACCGGGTCGGGGAGGCGCATTCCTACCTGACACCCGGCTGTGGGTGGCACACCATCTGGCGGACCCTGGCGGACCCTGGCGAATAGTCGCTCGGCATCTGACGGGGGGCTACTGTCAACTCAGCCGAGAACCTGGGGGCTTGACGTGAGCAAAGGTCCAAACACCCGTCTGAACGACTTGTTCGGCCTGGCCGGCTGGTCGAAGGGCGAACTGGCGAGGATGGTCAACCGGCAGGCGGCGGCCATGGGCCACCACCAGCTGGCCACCGACACCTCGCGGGTGCGGCGCTGGATCGACATGGGGGAGACCCCGCGCGAACCGGTGCCCACGGTACTGGCAGCACTGTTCACCGAGCGGCTCGGTCGTGTCGTGACCATCGAGGACCTCGGGTTCGTACGGCAGCGGCGCACCTCCAAACGGCAGCCGGACGGGGTGAAGGAGAACCCCGACGGCCTGCCCTGGGCGCCCGAACGCACAGCCGCGGTCCTCACCGAATTCACGGGAATGGACCTCATGCTCAACCGTCGCGGTCTGATGGGCGCGGGAGCCGCGCTCACCGCCGGCTCAGCCCTCAGCAAAGCCATGCACGACTGGCTCCGTACCGACCCCGCCCCCGCCAAGGCGACACCCGCCTTCGGCGATTCCTTCCAGGCCGACCAAGCGGGCTACGACCGCTACGAGGCCGCCCCGATCGGCTCGCAGGAGATCGAGGCCCTGGAGCGTTCCGTGGAGGTCTTCCGGGCCTGGGACGCCTCCAGAGGCGGCGGACTCCAGCGCAAGGCCGTCGTGGGCCAGCTCAACGAGGTGGGCGGGATGCTCGCCTACCACCACCCCGACCACCTCCAGCGGCGACTGTGGGGGGTGGCGGCCAACCTGGCGGTACTGGCGGGCTGGATGTCGCACGACGTCGGCCTCGAACCCACCGCGCAGAAGTACTTCGTCATCGCCGCGCACGCGGCCCACGAGGGCGGCGACCGGCCGCGCGCGGGCGAGGCCCTCTCCCGCGCCGCCCGCCAGATGGTCCACCTGGGCAAGCCCCACGAGGCCCTCGACCTCATGAAGCTGGCGCAGTCCGGCTCCGGTGAGGAGACCCTGCCGCGCACCCGCGCCATGCTGCACACCATCGAGGCGTGGGCGCAGGCCGCGATGGGCAAGGGCCAGGCGATGCGCCGCACCCTCGGCGAGGCCGAGGACCTGTTCGTGTCCGACAAGGGCGATGTACCGCCGCCGAGTTGGATGCAGAACTTCGACGAGGCCGACCTGCACGGCATGCAGGCGCTGGCCTTCCGCACCCTCGCCGACCACGACCCCTCGGCCGCCCCGATCGCCCAGCGGCACGCCATGGCGGCCCTTCGGCTGCGCGCCCAGGGCCACCAGCGCTCACAGATCTTCGACTACCTCTCCATGGCCTCGGCCTGCTTCATCGCCGACGACCCGGAGCAGGCCGACCGCTACGCGCGGCTCGCCCTGGTCTCGATGAACGAGACGTCTTCGCACCGGACTTGGGACCGGCTGCGCGAGATGTACCGGCTCACCGGACAGTACGCCGGGTACGCGCGCATCGAGGACCTGCGCTCGGAGATCAAGCTGGCCCTCCCCAACAGCCCGACACCGCAGCACGTGGTGTAGGAGGTGTCCGGCGGATCGCGGCCGGGCCCGGATCCCACCGAGCGAACGCGCGGGCAGACGAGCAAGGCGCGGACGAGCAAGGCACAGACGAGCAAGGCACAGACGGTAAGGCCGCGCCTTCCGGCGCGGCCCTGATGTCCGTACGGCCGTCGGCCGCGGCGGCTACTCGCCGACCCGCGCCACCAGCACGCAGGCGTCGTCCTCGCGCTCGCTCTCGCCGAACTCCTCGATCACCATCCGTACGCAGTCCTGCGCCGACCGCGCCGCCGAGAACCGCGGCGCGAGCGCCAGCAGCCGCTCGGTCCCGTCCGTCCGGCTGAACTCGATGCTGCGCGGCGTCAGTCCGTCCGTGTGCAGGACGAGGACGTCGCCCGCTTCGAGCCGCTCTTCCGCCTGCCCGTACGTCGCCCCGGAGGTCGCCCCCAGCAGCACGCCCTCCGGCGGTTGCAGCGCGCGGCCCTGGCCGCGGCGGAACAGCAGCGGCGCCGGGTGACCGGCCTGCGCCCAGGACAGTACGCGGCGGGCAGGATCGTAGCGACAGCAAACGGCCGACCCGAGGGCCGGTTGTACGGAGGTCTCCAACAGCTGGTTGAGCCAGCCCATGAGCGGGCCCGGCTCGATTCCCGCCATGGCCATTCCGCGCAGGGCGCCGAGCATCATCGCCATGCCGGAGGTGGCGGTCACCCCGTGCCCCGTCAGGTCACCGACCGTCAGCATCGAGCGGCCGTCGGGCAGTTCGAGTGCGTCGTACCAGTCGCCGCCGATGAGCGCGCTGGTCGCGGAGGGCAGATAGTGCGCGGCCGTGTCCAGCGCGCCGGTGCTGTTGTGCGGGAAGCGCAGGGAGCCGCCCCACGGGGGCAGCACGGCTTCCTGGAGTTCGACCGCCAGCCGGCGCTCGGTCTGCGCGATCTCCCGCCGGCGCTCCAGCGAGTCGCGGGATTCGCGCACCGCCCGCTGGCTCCGGCGCAGGTCGCTCACGTCCCGCAGTACGGCCCACATGGAGGCCGTGCAGCCGTCGGCGTCGAGGACCGGCTCGCCCCTCATGTGCAGGGTACGGACCCGGCCGTCGGCCCGGACGATGCGGAACTCGCCGTCCATGGGCCGGCCGTCGACGAGACAGGCGGTGACCATCGCCGTCAGCAGCGGCTGGTCCTCGGAGAACAGGGTGGAGCCCAGTTCGTCCAGCGGCGGCGCGCCCGCCTCGGGGGACCGGCCGAAGATCTGGAACAGCTCGTCGGACCAAGAGACCTCGTCGGTGAGCAGGTTCCACTCGGCGCTGCCGACGCGGGTCTGCCGGTCCTCGGTCGCGGTCTCGGGTTCCGCCCGGGGGAGTTCGACGAGCTCGGGCGCGGGCGGCAGGCCCTCTTTGAGCTGGCCGAGGTGCTCGCCCAGGTCGTCGAGGTGGTGGACGGCGAGATCGCACAGTGCGCGCTGCCAGCGGCCCTGGGCGTCGTCGTCGTCCACGACGGTGTCGCGGCGCACCGCGTCCACTTCCCCCCGCAACCGCCGGGTCTGCGAGATCAGCGCGTCCACCGATCCCGGCTCGGGCGGCTGCGCGGGACGGTCCGCGAACAGGTGGGACGGCATGAGAACTCCGATACAGGCGCGGCGCGACCAAATCTGAAGGAAGGACCGTTAACGACTGTGGCACAGCCGACGACTGCCTGTAAGGCGTTTGGCAACATCCGTAACGGGGTTGCTTATGGCATATGCCAACGGCCTCCCTGAGGCCCCGTGCCCGTGCGAACAATTCCGGTCAGCCGTTCCCCGGGGCGGCGCCGCCCCGTCCGGCCCGGGCGCCTCACACGCTGAGCGGCACCGGGTGGATCTCGCTGGCCGGGTGCCCCGTGCGGGTGTGGATCCGCTGGACCGCCTCCGCCGAGGGTGCCTCGGACAGGCAGTAGACCGTCCCGGACGCGGGGTCCGCCCAGGCGCGTTCGAAGTGCACCTTCTCTTCCGCCTCGATGGCCAGGTCGGCCCGGTGGGCGGCCGACAGCTGCTCCTTCGTGATGCCGTTCATGCCGTGGTGGACATCCATGAACTTCGTCATCGCCGCACACCTCCTCACTCTCTCTCGGTGTGCTGAACCGTTCCCTTTCATCTTCCCCCCGTGGCCGGAAACCGGCCCTTCCGCTGGGCGGTGTCGAGCGTACGACCGAGGTGTACGAGCCATCCGCGCCGTCGTGCGGGGGCGACACGCCGTTCACGGCCCCCAGGGGAGTACCCCCCGAACGGAGGACCCCGTGCCGCGCCGTGACGCTTCCCGCCGCACCGGCGGTACCAGTTCGGAACCGGCGCTTCCCAGTCCATCCGGTGATCGCTACTCTACGTGTCGGTAATGAGCCGGGAGGTCCGCACCGCGGGCCCGCGCAGCTTGGGGACACGACGACATGACCGCGCACACCGGCACCTCCGGACAGCCCGACACGCCCGGGCAGAGCCGCCGCTCCTTCCTCACGTACCTCGTCGCGGCCCCCACCCTCGCCCTCGTCACCCGCGCCGGGGCCGACGCCCTCGCCCCGCAGTCCGCCCACGCGGTGATCCCGAGCCTGCCCGCCCCCGCCGACCTGATCGACCTCGGCGACCTGTTCATCCTGGCCGGCGCGCCCACCTCCGCCCTGCTCGCGCTCGCCGTCGAGGCCGACGGCAACGTCCGCTTCCGCCTCCCGCGCGAGGAAGTCGGCCAGGGCCTCACCACCGCCGTGGCCATGCTCGTCGCGGAGGAACTCGACGCGCCGCTGGCCGACATACGCGTGGAGCTGGACGACGCGCGACCCGAGCTGCTGTTCAACCAGCTCACCGGTTCCTCCAACTCCATCCGCTCGCTCTACGGTCCGGTCCGCCAGACCGCCGCCACCGCCCGGGCCCGCCTGGTCGCGGCCGCCGCCCGCCGCTGGAACCTCTCCGCGGGCTCGCTGACCACCGCGGCCGGCGCGGTCCACGCCCCCGACGGCCGCACCGCCGACTACGGCAGCCTCGCCGCGGCCGCCGCCGACCCGGGCCTGATCGCCCTGGGCGCGGCCCCGAAGCCGGCCGCCCGCCACACCCTGGTCGGGAAACCGACCGGGCGGATCGACGCCCGCGCCATGGTCACCGGAGCCCAGCGGTACACCCTCGACCTCGACATCCCCGGCGCGAAGCCGTGCGTGGTGCGCCGCCCGCCCACCCTCGGCGGCACCGTCGGGGCCGTCGCCAACCTCGCCGCCGTCCGGGCCATGCCCGGCGTCCTGCACGTGGTGACCGTCCCGACCGGGGTCGCCGTCGTCGCCGAGACCTTCGGCCAGGCCCTCGACGCCAAGGCCGCCCTCCAGGTGAGCTGGGGTCCCGGCCCCGCCGACCAGCTGTCCGACGCGCAGATCCGTACGAAGCTGCGCGTCGCCACCCCGCCGCTGCTGGTGCCGCCGCTGCTCACCCCGTACGTGGACGCCGAGTTCGACTTCGCCTTCGTCAGCCACGCCCCGATGGAGACCAACTCGGCGGTGGCCGACGTACGGGACGACCGCGCGGAGATCTGGTCCGGGCTCAAGTCCCCCATCGTGGCCCGCGAGACCATAGCCGCCGAGCTCGGGCTGCCGCTCGACAAGGTCACCGTCCACGTGGTCCAGGCCGGCGGGTCCTTCGGCCGGCGGCTCTTCTTCGACGCCGCTCTGGAGGCCGCCCGCGTCTCCAAGGCCTGCCGCCGCCCGGTCCGCCTGATGTGGACCCGCGTCGACGACACCCGGCACGGCCGGATGCGCCCCGCGACCCACCACAAGATCCGGGCCACCCACCTGCTCGGCGAGGTGCTCAGCTTCGAGCACCGGGTCGCCGCCGCCGAGACCGACTTCCGGCACGGGCTCGGCGAGATAATCACCGCCACCGCCGCCAGCCTCCCGCTGGGCCTGGGCAACGCCACCCTCGCCCAGACGCTGTTCCTCACGACCGTCAAGTCCCCGTACCACTTCGGGCTCACCACCCAGGCGCTCACCGAGGTCCCGACCGGTATCCCCACCGGCTCCTGGCGCTCCGTCTACTCCGCCAACACCCGGGGGGCCGAGGAGATCGTCGTGGACGAGCTGGCCGAGCGCACCGGCAGGGACCCGTACCAGTTCCGCCGGACCTTCCTGAAGACCGTCGCCCAGCGCGCGGTGCTCGACAAGGCCGCCGCCGAGGGGAACTGGGGCCGGGCGATGCCGGCCGGCTGCGCGCAGGGCATCGCCTTCCACGAGGAGTACAAGTCCCGCACCGCCTGCCTCGTCGAGATCGACACCCGGGACCCGGAGCACATCCGCGTCACCAAGGCGGTCATCGCCGTGGACGTCGGCCTGCCCGTCAACCCGCGCGGACTGGAGGCCCAGATGATCGGCGGCCTCACCGACGCCATCTCCACCACCCTGCGGGCGGGGCTGCACCTGGACAAGGGACTCCCGCTGGAAGGCAGTTACAGCCAGTTCCACTGGGCGCGTTAGCGCGACACCCCGCGTGACGTACGGGTCTTCGTGCTGCCGGCCACCGGCGCCGAGCCGGGCGGCGCGGGCGAGCTCGGCGTCCCGGCCGCCGTGGGCGCCATCGCCAACGCCTACGCCCGGGCCACCGGTACGAAGCCGCGCAGCTTCCCCCTCGACTTCGACGTCGACTTCACCCCATACCCGCGCTAACCAGCAGGAGTACGCCGTGCCCTCGCACACCTTCACCGTCAACGGGCAGAGCGTCACCGTGGACGCGCCCGACGATCTGCCCCTGCTGTGGGTGCTCCGCGACATGCTGGGCGTCCGCGGCCCCAAGTACGGCTGCGGAGTGGACGTCTGCAAGGCCTGCACCAGCCACCTCGACGGCGCGGACATCCGGCCGTGCGTGGTGCCCGTGTCCGCGTGTGCCGGGAAGACGGTGACCACCATCGAGGGACTGGCGGACGGGGACGACCTGCACCCCGTGCAGGAGGCCTGGCTCGAACAGGACGTCTCCCAGTGCGGTTTCTGCCAGCCGGGTCAGATCATGGCCGCCGTCGCCCTCCTGAAGCGCACCTCCACGCCCACGGACGAGGACATCGACGCCATCGCCAACATCTGCCGCTGCGGTACCTACTTCCGTATCCGGGAGGCGATCCGCAGCGCCGCCGCGAAGATGTGAGCGCGGCCCGACCGCCGCGCCGACCGTTCACGCCGGGGGCCGCGGAGATCGGCGTACCGTACCCGCTGGAATCGGCGAAGCCGACGGGGGCGGAAGCGGAGGCGCGGGTGACCGGCCCGGCGCGGTGGCGGCGGCCCGCTGGACCACGGCCGCGTGGGCCAGGGCCAGCTCCACCACGTGAGCCGGATCGGACAGCGAGCGCCCGGTGAGCTGCTCCAGGCGCCGCAACCGGTTCGAGACGGTGTTGCGGTGGCAGTACAGCCGCTGCGCGGCGTACGTCGTCGAGCCCTGGCAGGCCAGCCAGGTCCCCAGCGTGGTCAGCAGCACCCGGCAGTCCTCCGGAGCCAGTGCCAGCACCGGGCCGAGCACCACATGACGCAGCCGGTCCGCGAGTTCGGCGTGGGCCGCGACGAGCGCCGCCGGGAGCCGTTCGTCCAGCACGGCCGTGCGCGGGCCGCCGCCGGACGCGGGGGCGGTGCGCAGCGCGAGTTCGGCCAGTCGGCGGGCCCGGGCCAGGTCGGCGGGGTCCTCCACGACCGGGCTGATCCCGGCTCGGACGTCGAGGGGCGCGAGCCGCTCCCGTACGGACTCCAGCGGGAGGTGGCCCAGCTCCACCAGGGCGCTCTCCCCGTCGGCCCGGATCCGCCGGAGCACGCGCGGGGCGCCGGGGCCGGTCTCCAGGCCCGCGCTGCCGGAGCCGCCCGGTCCCAGGACGACCACCGCGAAGCGGCCGCGCTCCGGAAGGCCCAGCCGCGCGGCGGCCTCCGAGGGCGTGCCGGTGCCGTCCAGCAACGCGTCCAGCAGGATCGCCCGGTGCTCGCGTTCGCGTTCGCCACGCTCGGCCTCGGTGTGCCGGTACGCCTCCGACGCGGCGTCCGTCAACTGGTCCAGTACGTCCCACAGCCCGGCCGCGCCCGGCAGCAGCCGGGGCAGCGCCGCCCGGTCGTACGCGGCCACCGCCTCGACGAGGGTCTGCCACAGCATGCGGCCGCTGCGCCGGTAGGTGCGCAGCAGGGAGTCGAGCGGCAGCCCCTGTTCGGCCCGGAGGCGGCCGGTGGCCCGGGCGTCGGCCAGCTCCACCGGCAGCCCGCGCGAGCCGCGGACCACGCCTTCGACGGCCTGGCGGAGGGTGAGGTGGATCCGGTCGCGCAGTTCGGCCCGCCCGAGCAGCGCGGCGTACGCGGGATCCTCGGCCAGGGTGCGGTCGGCGAGCCGGTCGGCCGTCACGGCGATCCGGCGGGCCAGGTCCTCGCGTATCTGCTCGATGATCCGATCCATGACCGGCAGAGTGACACGGGGGAGGGGGCGGTGGGGAGGGCCCGGACCGTGCCACGTCCGCTAGCGTGTGCGAAGCACTGCATATGCAGTGCTTCAACGGGGCTCCGCGCCGTGCTCGCCGTGCTCTACACCTCAGGGATCCGCCCATGCGCCAGAATCCGGAACGCCGCGCCGCGCTGCTCGACGCCGCCATCGAAGTCCTGGCGCGCGAGGGCTCGCGCGGCCTGACGCTGCGTGCGGTGGACGCGGAGGCGGGCGTTCCGACCGGCACCGCCTCGAACTACTTCGCCAACCGCGCCCAGCTGCTCGTCCAGATCCTGCACCGCACCCGCGAGCGGCTGATCCCGGACCCGGCCGACCTGGCCGGCCCCCTGGACACCAAGGTGCTGCTCGAACAGCTCCTCGCGCGGATGCGGCGCGAGCGCAGCGTGCACATCGCGATGCTGGAGCTGCGACTGGAAGCCACCCGGCGCCCCGAGCTCCAGCAGGAGGTCGCCGGGTTCCAGGCCGCGGAGCTGGAGGCGAACATCGCCTGGCACCTGGAGGCGGGACTGCCCGGGGACCGGCAGGGCGTCGTCCTGCTCTACCTGGCGATGCTGGGCCTGATCGTGGACGATCTGACCGTGCCGACGATCCTGGAGCCCTATCCGGTGGAGGGGCTCATTGAGGCAATGGTCGAGCGCCTCCTCCCGGAGAGGTCCGGGGACTGACTATCGTGCCGGTGGGGGTACCGGACACGGGAGGACACCGTGCGGATCGTGGATCTCACAGACATCACAGGCAGCGCGGGCACCACCGGCGGCGCGGGTGGCGGCATCCAGTGGCTGGCCCACTGGGACTGCTGGTTCCCAGCCTCACCTTCGCCCGGGGCATAGGGCCCGAGGAACTCGCCGCGCGGCTCGGCGCGCTGCCCGACATCCACCCGGGACCGCTGGCTGCGAGCGACGCCTGGAGCATGGTCACCGAACCCGTCGACGGTGACGGCGTCGGCGACGGTGACGGCGTGGCCCGGGTCGGTACCTGGGGCAACTGGTCCTTCGCCGTCGAACACGGCATGCCGGCCGGGGCGGAGCGGCTGGCCGAGATCTCCCTCGGCGGCGTCGAGGCCGTCCACCTGGACCCGCAGCCGGACCACCCGCCCCGGCAGTTCGCGTACGCCCGGGACGGCGAGCTGGTGTGCTGCTTCGGCCTCGGCGAGGAGTGCTGGCGCGGCGGCCACCAGCCGGACTTCCTGCTCCCCGAACTGGTGGCGGCCAAGATCCTCTCGCCCGACGGCGCGTACATCCGCCCCGAGGACGAGCCGTACGAGGAGCGCGACCGCCTCACCCTCGCCGTACTGGAAGCCCGCTTCGGCCTGTGCCTCCCGAGGCACCTGGTCGAGGAGGCCGCCCTCCCGGCGTTCGTGACCTGCACGAAGTAGACCCGGGCGGAGCCGCTGTCCCCGAACCGGCCGCCGGGCGCCGGGCGGTGTGGGTGTGCGGTGGGCTGACGTGCGGTGATCTTATGCTCAGGTTTAAGCGCGTCCGCTGGTTTTGCGGCCTGTGACCGACTTTGATGGGTTCGCCAGGCCTCGTACCGGACCAGGGGGACACTCATGGGCGCCGATCACAGCCAGAAGGACAGCACTCCCACCCTCATCGGTTCCGTACAGCGCGCACTGCGCCTGGTCGAGGCCATGCACGCGGAGGGCGGGGTCACGGCGAAGAGACTGTCGCGCATCACCGGCATCCCGCTGCCGACCGTCTACCACCTGCTCCGCACGCTCAGCCACGAGGGCTATGTCCAGCGCGAAGGCGGGGCCTTCAGACTCGCGGACGATCTTCCGCTCGCTTCGTGATCAAAAGGCGACCGGTTCCGGCCAAGCTGCCATGTCCATCCGTGCATGTTCCAGCGGAAAATGCCAGAACGCCCTTTCGCCCTGGGGAACATGAGTAAGTTCCCTCCTGTCGCGCCGTACGACTGTGCACCCAGCACGTCCGGCCGGGAGGGGAGCCAGCGTGCCCGGGATCGACGAATGCCTGCTCGAAGCCATGACCCTGCCCGGGGCGCGGGGGGCGGCGCTGATCGACTGGAGCAGCGGACTGGCTCTCGGCACCGTCGGGGAATCACCCACCGGGGACCACGAGACGACCGCCGCCGAGACCGCGGAACTGGCTCGGGCGGCCGCCGAGTACGAGTCCTTCGCCCCGGCCCCGGAAGCCGGAACGGGTAACTCCGCCGGTCCGCCCGTGGAGGACCTGATCGTCACCACCCGCACCGGCTACCACATCCTCCGCTTCGTCGAGACGAGCTTCGACAGCAGCGTGTTCCTCCATCTGTGGCTGGACCGGGCCGACGGCAACCTCGCCCTCGCCCGGCACAGACTCCGCTCCCTGGCCGAGGGGTTGGTGCTCAGATGACCTCCGCCACCCTCTCCGGCAGCCCCGGCAGCCCCGGCAGCCCCGTCGAGGTGTCGCCGCTGCTCACCCGGCTCGCCGCCGAGCGCGCCACCGGCGCCCTGCTCCGCGAACGCGGCACCCTCTTCCTCGAAGACGGCCGCATCGTCCACGCCGAGAGCCCGGCCACCCCCGGACTCGACGTCCTGCTCACCACCGGCGGCGCTCTCGCGCCCGAGCGCTGGCGCGAGGCCGTGGACCAGGCCGGTGCCCGCCGGCAGGTCGCCCGGTTCCTCGTCGACAGCGGCGGGCTCGCGGGCGGCGAACTGGAGATCTGCCATCTCGCCGCCATATTCGACGCCGCCTTCTTCGCCCTCTCCCCGGGCAGCGGACCCTCCCGCTTCCGCCGCGGGGCCACCCACTGGATCGGCACCGTACGGTCCGTCCCGGCCGCCGCCGTAGAACGCGAGACGCGGCGCCGGCGCGAGCTGCTCGACGCGGTCTGGCCGTACCCGCTGCTCGACACCGCCGCCGTGGTGCCCCGTACGGCCGCCCCCGGGCAGACCGTCACCGCACGGCAGCGACTCCTCCTCGCCCAGGCCGACGGCATACGCACGCCGGCCGACCTCGCCTGGGTGCTCGGCCGGCCGGCCTTCCACACGCTGCTCGACGTACGAAGACTCGCGGCGGCCGGACTCGTCGAAACCCCGCACGCCCCCGCGCCGGCGCCGGTGGAGACCCCCCTGCCCGACTGGATGACCCAAACCCAACCCCCGGACGTGGCGTTGCTCCGCCGGTTACGCGACGCACTGGAGGCAAGCCTGTGAGGCTCCCGATGCGACCGGTCCTGCGCGCCGACCGCTCCGAGCGGAGGCAGCCCGAAGGGATAAAAGCCGACATGAGCACGGCGATGGTGCCCGCCGAGGCCGAAGTCGAGATACTCGCCGAACTCCGGCGGCTGCGCGCCCGAGTCCCCCAGCTCACCGGCGCCCTCGCCGCGAGTGCCGACGGCCTGGTCCTCGCCCAGGACAGCGCCGCCGCCGAGGCCGAGGCCGTGGCGGCCCTGACCGCCGCCGCCCTCGGAGTGGCACAGCGGCTCAGCGACAGCACCGGCCAGGGCGGCTTCCGCGAACTCCTCGTACGCGGCGAGCACGGATACGTCGCCACGTACGCCGCGGGCGAGGTAGCCGTCCTCACCCTGATGGCGGAGCCGCGCGTCAACGTCGGCCGTCTCCATCTGGAGGCGCGGCGCTCCAGCCTCCGCGTCGCCGAGTTGATAGAGCACAGCCTCGGCCGAAGGGGGCCGCGCGCCCACATCCCCGGCGCCCCGCCCGCCTGAGCCCCCAGACCACCCCTCGCAGCAACCGAAATTCAGGACAGTTCGAACGGAAAGAGGAACCTCTCATGGTCAACGTGGAGACCGCCCTCAAGGAAGCCACCACCACCATCGACGGCGCGCTCGGCGCGGCCCTCGTCGACTACGGCAGTGGCATGGCCCTCGGCACCCTCGGCGGCGGCAAGGACCTCGACCTCGCGGTGGCCGCCGCCGGCAACACCGACGTGGTGCGCGCCAAGGTCCGCGCGATGGAGATGCTGGGCCTCAAGGACGAGATCGAGGACATCCTGATCACCCTCGGCAACCAGTACCACCTGATCCGGCTGATGAAGAGCCGGGGAAACGATGGGTTCTTCCTCTATCTGGCGCTCGATCGGAGCCGGGCCAACCTCGCGATGGCACGGCACCAGCTGAAGAAGATCGAGACCGACCTCGAGGTGTAGGGGCCTCGCCGGGGCCGCCGGAGTGCAATCCGGAGTGAATACGGACCGGTCCCGGGGCGGCCGATGAGTTTCGGTCCCGGCGCCGGTCTGTATGTGCGGGACGGTATCCCGCACTCACTCTGGAGGCAGTCATGAGCAGCAACGGATTCACCACGTGCCTGTGGTTCGACGGCAACGCGGAGGCCGCGGCCGACTACTACGTGTCCGTGTTCAAGGACGGCCGGATCGGCCGGATCGGCCGCTACACCGAAGCGGGCCCCGGGACGCCCGGCTCGGTGATGATCGTCGAGTTCGAAATCAACGGACAGAAGTTCGTCGGCCTCAACGGCGGACCGGAGTTCACCTTCACCGAGGCCATCTCCTTCCAGATCCACTGCGCCGACGACGCGGAGGCGGACTTCTACTGGGACGCCCTCACGGCGGACGGCGGCCAGGAAGTCGCCTGCGGCTGGGTCAAGGACAAGTTCGGCCTGTCCTGGCAGGTCATCCCCGCCGGGGCGATCGAGCTGATCAGCGACCCGGACCCGGGGCGGGCCGCCCGTGCCACCGCCGCCATGATGAAGATGAAGAAGCTCGACGTGGCGGAGATGCGCCGCGCGGCCGACGCGGCGTAGGGGCCGACGCGGCGTAGCGGCCGATGTTGGCACAGGGGAGCGGCTTCCCGGCCCAGGAAACCGGTTGCCCCGGACCGGTGACGGCGCGGAAGATCGTCGGCTGTGAGCACCAGCCGTATCTCCGCGATCCTGCCCGACCTGTCCCCCTGGCGTTCCAGCGGGGACTTCCGGCTGCTGTTCTACCAGGGCACCGTCACCTACTTCGGCAGCTTCATGGCGATGATCGCCCTGCCGCTGCAGATCAAGCACCTGACGGACTCGCCGCTGGCCGTCGGCGCCATGGGTGCGGTGGAACTCGTCCCCCTCGTGGTCTTCGGGCTCTACGGGGGCGCGCTGGCCGACGCCGTCGACCGGCGGCGGATGATCCTGCTGACCGAGGCGGGGCTGGGTGTCCTGGCCCTGATACTGCTGGTCAACGCCCTGCTGCCGCAGCCCCCGCTGTGGCCGCTGTACGTGGTGGCGGCCGGGGTGTCGGCACTGACCGGGCTCCAGCGGCCCGCGCTGGACTCGCTGATGGCCCGGATCGTGCCGCACGACCAGCTGACCGCCGCCGCCGCGCTCAACGGCCTGCGGTACCAGATCGGCGCGATCGCGGGCCCCGCCCTGGCGGGCCTGGTCGTCGCGTACGCCGGATTCGCGCCGGCCTACGTCGTGACGGTCCTGGGCTTCGCGGTCTCGGTCGCCCTGTGTACGCGGCTCAGCCCCGCGCCGCCCTCGCACGACGCGGAACGGCCCTCGCTGCGCGGGATCGCGGAAGGGGCCCGCTACGCGTGGAGCCGTCCCGTGCTGCTGGGGACGTACGCCGTCGACCTGGCCGCGATGCTCTTCGCCTTCCCGAACACGATCTTCCCCTTCCTGGCGGAGGAGTTGCACGCGGAGTGGTCGCTGGGCCTGATGTACGCGGCCGGCTCGGTCGGCTCGCTGGTCCTGGGACTGACCAGCGGCTGGACCTCGCGCGTACGCCGGCACGGGCTGTTGGTCGTCTGCGGCGCGGCCGCGTGGGGTGGGGCGGTCGCGGCGGCGGGCTGGTTCACGAACATCTGGCTGGTGCTGCTGTGCCTGGCGGCGGCGGGTGCCGGGGACATGCTGAGCGGTCTGGGCCGCGGGACGATCTGGAACCAGACGATCCCGGAGGAGCTGCGCGGGCGTCTCGCGGGCATCGAGGTGCTCTCGTACAGCGTGGGCCCGCAGCTCGGGCAGATGCGGGCGGGCGCCATGGCGGGCTGGACGGGCACGCGCCCGGCGTTCTGGAGCGGCGGCCTGGCCTGTGTGGCCTCGGTGGCCGTCCTGGTGGCGCTGCTGCCGAAGCTGGTCTCCTACGACGCGGCCACGGACGAGGACGCCCGCCGCCGCCGCGAGGCGAAGGAGCGGGCCGCGACCGCGTCCGCGTGACCCTGGGCCCCTCAGCCCTCAGCCCCGAGGCGGGCGAGGAGTGCCGGCAGGGCGGTGCCGATCGGCTCGCGGATCACCTCGTCGGCGAGCGGATCGTACGGGGTCTCCTCGGCGTTCACGATGATCAGCCGGGCCCCCGCCTCCGCGGCCATGCCGGCCAGCGAGGCGGCGGGCTGCACCTGGAGCGTCGTCCCGACGGCGATGAACACCTGACACCCCTTGGCGACGGCCACCGCCTGCCCCAGCACCTGGGGGTCGAGCCGTTCGCCGAACATCACGGTCGCCGCCTTGAGGATCCCGCCGCAGGACAGGCAGGCGGGATCGGGCTCCCCGGCGGCGACCCGCGCCAGCGCCCCGTCCATCGCCGACCGGGCGTGGCAGGCCGTACAGACCACCGCCCGGGCGCTGCCGTGCAGCTCGAACACCTTGCGCGCGGGCATCCCCGCGAGCTGCTGCAGCCCGTCCACGTTCTGCGTGACGACCCGGACCGGGGTGCCGCCGCGCTCCAGCTCGGCGACGGCCCGGTGCGCGGCGTTGGGCTGCGCCCCGAGGGCCCCGAGCTCGGCGCGCATCAGCCAGGACCGCCGCCGGATCTCCGGGTCGGCCATGTAGTACGCGTACGTCACGAGCTTCTCGGCGTCGGGTTCCCGCCGCCACAACCCCTGCGGACCCCGATAGTCCGGAATCCCGGAATCGGTGGACATCCCGGCCCCACTGAACACGGCGACAAGCGGCTTTCCCATACGCCGACCCTACGTACTGCCCACGCGGCCCCGCGAACGTATTAACGCGCCGCTCAACGCGCCGCCGGATGGTCGTTTCTGTGGTGAATCCCGCCCCCCACAGGAGTGAGATCCGCCCCGCGCCCCTCTCGCGCCCCTGCCCAGGCGGTAAAGAAACCGGACATGAAGCCCATGTCGTACGCCCTCGGCGCCCTGCTCGTGACCGCGCTCGCCCTGCCGGCCCCGGCCGCGGGCCCCGCCCTCGCCGCAGGCCCCTCCGCCGCCCCCGCGCCCACGCCGCCGCTCCACTCCGCCGGCCAGATCAGCGGCTTCCTCGCCGCCTTCTACGGCCAACACGGCCCCTCCGACCACTACCGCGAGTACCGGATCTCCCAGGCGCTCAAGGACAAACAGCAGCTCACGGACTTCGACGTGCTGCTCTGCTCCCAGAACACCCCGCAGAGCATCGGCATCGGCCCGGTCACCGTCGCCCAGTCGGCGGGTGTCGGGTGGGCCACCGTCACCACCCACTGGGACGGCGACGCCGAGGCGGACACCGGCGCCGAGGCGGATGCGGGCACCGAGGCGGACACCGACACCTTCACCGCGTACGTCCGCCTCGACTCCCGGCCGATCAAGCTCGACGACGTGATCTGCGCGGGCTGATACGCGTAGTAGGGCGGCGGCCATGCCGACGACGACCGTGCTCTTCTGCGCCGACCCGCTGAAGGAGCGGCGGCGCGCGGGCGCCGGTCCCGGGGCGCCCGTCAGTCTTCTGACGGCCGATCAGGGGCTGCTGCGCGCCCCTTGCGCATCTGGTACAACACCGGGCATGACGGCATTCGAGATCTTCGAGATCAACGGCGCGAGCGCCGCGGACATGGAGCTGTTCCGCGCCTGGGCCGACGCGGAGGGCTGGAATCCGGGCGACACCGACCGCTTCGCCTTCGCGGTCGCCGATCCCGCGGGCTTCCTCGTCGGCCGGCTCGACGGTGAACCGGTCGCCTGCATCTCGGCCGTGCGCTACGGGGCCGGCTTCGGGTTCATCGGCTTCTACATCGCCCGTCCGGCCTTTCGCGGCCAGGGTTACGGGATCCAGCTGTGGCGCGCCGGGATGGACCGGCTGGCCGGGCGGCTCGTGGGGTTGGACGGGGTGGTCGACCAGCAGGACAACTACCGTAAATCCGGCTTCCGTTCGGCCTGGAACAACGTCCGCCACGAGGGTGTGCCGTGCGGGGTACCGCGGAGCGGGGGCGGCAGCGGCGTGGAGATCGTGGACGCGGCCACCCTCCCCTTCGGCCAACTCGCCGCGTACGACCGGAGGTTCTTCCCGGAGTCGCGCGATGCCTTCCTCTCCGCCTGGACCGGCCTCCCCGGCCGGACCGCCCTCGCCGCCGTCCGTGACGGGAGGGTCGAAGGGCTCGGCGTGATCCGCCCGTGCAGCGGCGCCTCCCGGATCGGCCCGCTGTACGCCGACGCCCCGGAGGTGGCGGCCGCCCTGCTCGGGCGGCTCGCGGAGCACGCCCCGGGCGGGGAGGTCGCCGTGGACGTACCGGACGGGAACCAGGCAGCCACCGCGCTGATGTCCGGCCTGGGCCTGACCCCGACCTTCGAGGCGGCCCGCATGTACACGGGCCCGGCCCCGGACCTCGACCTGGCCGGGCTGTACGGGGTGACGAGCCTCGAACTGGGCTGACTGGCAAAGGCGGCTGCCCCGCTCGGCGCCGGGGCGGGCGCGCCTTCGCTCCGGAGGCCGGGGCCGGGGCCGGGGCCGAGTCCGGGGCCGGGACCGGACGGCGGTCGCACGGCGCCGCCCGGCCCTGGTGCTTCACGGGGTGTCAGAAGCCGAAAAGCGCTCCGCTGGTGTGGCGCAGGCCGCACGGGTTGCCGAACGTGTACGAGTAGTTCAGCCGGCGCCCCTGCCACACCCCGTCCGCCGTCACCGTCATGGGGTTCCACTCCTTCGTACACGGGACGGACGAGCCGCGCTCCGTCAGCGCGTCCAACCGGCCCGCGTTCGCCTGTAATTCGGTGCACGCGGCGGCGGGGGACGGGTGCGTGCCACCCGGCGTCGGCGCGCATACGAGGGTCACCGCGCGCAGTACCGTACCGGTCGCGGTGTCCTCACCGGCCGTGATGCCGAGCACGAGGGCCGACGGCGCGTACAGGCTCTCGGTGGCGGACGGCGCGGCGCCGGCCGTTCCGGGCCAGGCCAGCGCGGTGAGCGCGGTGAGCGCCATGGCGGCGGAACCGAGGCCGAGACCCTTTGCGATGGACTGCATTTCGAACACTCCCTTGGGTTCGTGTTACGGATAACGGACGGGAGTCTTGCCCAACCGGGTCGTGAACGCCCGTTCGCCCCGCGATTTCACGTCACCGATTGTGAGCGCATGAGTGCAGTCCGCAGCGATGCCACGGTGTTGACCTGTGCGGGAGCGCACGGCGGAATCGGCTGAACACACCCCCCAACAGGGCTGGGCGGGCGCCTCAGCCCGCCGCCGCCCGGGGGGCGTACAGGTCGATCAGGCGGGTACGGGTCTGGTGCAGCCGGAGCGCGAGGACGCGCCCGACCCAGTGCCCGATGGCGGAGCCGAACGCGGGGTCGGCGTCCATGAGCACGCGGACGGTGGTCGCGTCGAACTCGTACGAGCGGACCGGTGTCATCGCCTCGGCGCTGAGCTGCCACACGAACGGCGGGAACAGCCAGGACCATCCCACCAGCTCACCGGGGCCGAGGTTCTCGATGGGGGCGGGCCGACGGCCGGGCACCGGGAGCTCCAGCGTCACCGTGCCGGAGCGCACGATCCAGAAGGAATCCGCCCGCTGTCCTTCTTCGAAGATCCGGGCCCCTTCGGGGAAATTGACCTCGCGGGCCTGCGACATGAGCCGTCCGCGGTGCTCGGTGGACAGGACGGCTGCGATCCGGACGGGGGAAGGTGTGCTCACGACGGCCTCCGATCACGACCCCCCAGGGCGCTCCTGCTACCCCCAGTGTGGCCGACTTCCGGCCGATCGAGGGTCCGCGGGTCGATGATCGGAGCGTCGCCGGTCATCGGCGGTACCCGACGGCCGCCGGCGGGGCGGTCGGGGCGGTCCTCCCGGGACCGGCGACCTGTGCGCCTACACCCCTCCAGCGGTCCCGGAGACCGCTCAGTCCTCGGCGTTCGCCTCCAGGCAGGCCAGCTCCATCGCGTCGAGCACCGCCTCGTGGCTGCGCCGGCTCAGCTCGGCGACGTTCTCGATCTGGGCGGTCGCCCAGGCGGCGAGGGTCATCACGAGGACGCGGAGGCCGTCGGTGCCGTGCTCGGCGAGGATCGCGTCGGCGACGAGCATGGCCTCCTCGGGCACCTGCTCCGGAGGCTCCAGCCCGGCCAGCCCGCGCAGCATCGCGAGGGTGCGGCGGGAGATCTCCGGCGTCATCCTCGCCAGCCGCATGTCTTCTTCGTCGTCCATCCGCCCCACCCTCCCGTGCCGTGCCCGACCCTGAGGGCACGGTAGAGGGGCGGGACGCCGCGTGGGGCGGTTTCGCCAGGGTGACCCTGTGTGAAGGGGTGGCCGGGGCTCCGCCCGGTTGACGGGGCGCGGCAGCGTGAGCGGGCGCGAGCGCCCCGCCGGGCGGCCGCTCCGAGCCGGTTCGGGACGTACGCCCAAGCCGGTTCGGGACGTACGCCCAAGCCGGTTCGGGACGTGCGCCCGAGCCGGTTCGGGACGTGCGCCCGAGCCGGTTCGGGACATGGGCCCGAGCCGGTTCGCGACGTACGCCCGCCAGGCCGGCGCTCGTCCGAAAGCGCCGGCGCCCTTGGCTTCCCCTGTCGCCGACCGACCGGTAACTTGACCGCGGCAGCCGTCAGCCGACCGCAGTCAGCCCCGTGTGTGGCCCCGGCAGGAGCGAGATGAAGAACCTCTTACGCGCGATCCCGGGCGTCCTCCTGCTGATGATGGGCCTCCTGCCCGCAGTGGTGGCCGCCCCCTCGGCCGCGGCCGCCGCCGGGGTGGAATCGTGGGCCGCGCCGCTGTCCACCAGCGGCCGCTACATCGTGGACGCGAACGGCAACCGCTTCCGCCTCCGCTCCGGCAACTGGGACGGCGCCCAGGGCTCCTGGGGCGGCTCCGGCGACCGCGACGACCCCGCCACACACCACAGCGGCCAGGACTCCCACGGCATCCCCCTCGGACTCGACCGGGTACCGCTGCCCACCCTGCTGGCCGACTTCCGCGCGCTCGGCCTCAACAGCATCCGGTTGCCCTTCTCCAACGAGATGCTCCGCACCACCACCCCCGTCCCGGACGCGGCCGTCGCCGCCAACCCGGCCCTTCGCGGCCGCACCCCGCTCCAGGTGTACGACGCAGTCGTCGCCGCCCTCACCGACGCCGGGTTCGCCGTCATACTCAACAACCACACCGTCACCACCCGTTGGTGCTGCGGCCTCGACGGCAACGAGCGGTGGAACAGCGGCCGTTCCACCGCGCAATGGGCCGACGACTGGGTGTTCCTCGCCCGCCGCTACCGCGACAACCCGCGCGTGGTCGGAGCCGACCTCTACAACGAGGTCCGCCGCGACTTCCTCGACGACCCCAACTGGGGCCTCGGCGACGGCCACGACTGGCACGCCGCCGCCCAGGAAACCGCCGACCGCATCCTCACCGAGGCCAATCCGAACCTGCTCATCGTGGTCGAGGGCATCAACTGGACCGGCATCCCGCTCGACGGCCTGCCCCACGGCCGCCCGACCCTCACACCCGTCCGCACCCTCTCCCACACCCTCGCCGTCTCCCGCAAGCTGGTCTACTCCGCCCACTTCTACGGCTACACCGGCCCCCACCACAGCGGCGCCACCGGCATGGGCGAGACCCACGACCTCCGCTACCAGGACATGACCCAGGCCCAACTGGAGCAGACCCTTTACGACCAGGCCTTCTTCGTCTCCGCCGAGACCGGTACGCACTTCACCGCCCCCGTCTGGATCAGCGAGTTCGGCATCGGCGCCGACGAGACCGGCGCGGCCCCGCGCACCTGGTTCAACCGCCTCACCGCCTATCTGACCGACGCCGACGCCGACTTCGCGTACTGGCCCCTGGTCGGGTGGAGCACCACCGCGCAAGGCGCCCCGGGCGGCGACAGCTGGGCGATGCTCCGCTACGACAACACCGGCCGCCGGTCCGGCGCCCTGGACCCGGCGGACTGGCGTACGGGGCCGTGGACCGCCCTCGCCGCCACGCCGGGCCGTACCGGCGCGGTGCCCGCCACCTCCGCCTGGTACCAGCTCGACATCGACCACCGCGACCACAACGCCTCGCTGCTCACCCGGGCCGCCGGCGACTGGGACAGCGGCGCCCGCAAGGCCGTCTGCCCCGACGGCTCCCGGCTGGCCGGCCTCGGCCACACCGGCGGCCGGGGCCTGTGCGCGAGCTCGGACCTGCGCGCCCCGACGGGCGGGCACACGGTGGTCCGCGACGAGGCGTACGTCCCTCCGGGCGGGGACTGGGCCACCGGATACACGAAGTTCCAGTGCCCGGCCGGGCAGTACGCGATCGGGTACAGCCTGCGGGGCGCGCGCGTCTCGGCGGCCCTGTGCGCGCCCGCCCGGACGGCCCTCCCGGCCTCGGGCGGCCGTACGGTGTGGTTCGACCGCGGCGGCAACCGCCCGCCGGGCGCCTCCGGCGGCGATTTCGCCCACGGCCACTACAAGGGCCAGTGCCTGCCCACCGAGTACACGGCGGGCATCGCCTTCACCACCCGCGCGGCTGCCCGCCCCGGCCCGGCGGCGCTACTCTGCCGACCCCTCCCGGCGGCATGAACGCGCCCGCCATCCGGTACCGCCCCCGGAGCCGTACGCGCGAGCGCGCCGGACTCACGCGGCCCGCTCCCGGGGGCGTGAACGCGCCCGCCAGCTCGTACCGGCCCCGGAGCCGTACGCGGGAGTGCGCGGGACTCACGCCGACCCGTCCCGGGCGTGAACGCGCCCGCCACCCGGTACTGCCCCCGGGGCCGTACGCGCGAGCGCGCCGGGCTCACGCCGACCCGTCCCCGGGGGGTGTGAACGCGCCCGCCACCCGGTACCGCCCCCGGAGCCGTACGCGCGAGCGCGCCGGACTCACGCCGACCCATCCCCGGGGGGTATGAACGCGCCCGCCACCCGGTACTGCCCCCGGTGCCGTACGCGCGAGCGCGCTGGAATTACGCGGCCCGCTCCCGGGCCATCCGCTCCCGCAGCAGCCGGGCGGCCTCCGCGTGTGCGCCGCGCAGCGCCCACTCCAGCGGCGTGAGCCCGGTCCCGCCGTCCTCACGCAGGCCCGGGTCGGCGCCGTGCGCGAGGAGTTCCCGCACGGACTCCGCGTGACCCCAGCTGGCGGCCGCGCACAGCGGCGTCCCGTCCGTGGGGCCCCGGCTCTCGGCGTCGGGGTCGGCGCCGTGCGCCAGGAGCAGCCGGACGATCTCGGGCCGGCCCTGAACGGCGGCCGCGTACAGGGCGGTCGTGCCCTCCGCGTCCGCGGCGCCGGGATCCGCGCCGGCGCGAAGCAGGGCCGCCACCCGGGAGGCCGGTCCGTAGCCGGCGGTTTCGACGAGCTGCCGGGAGAGCCGCTTGCGCGTACGGCGGTTCACGAACCGGTCGCCCCGCCCTCGGCGCCCGCGCCCGCGCCCGCGTCCGCTTCCGGGCCCGCGTCCGCTTCCGGGCCTGTGCCCGCGCCTGCGCCTGGGCCTGTGCCCGCGCTTGCGCCTGGGCCTGTGCCCGCGCTTGCGCCTGGGCCAGCGCCCCGGCCTGGGCCTGTGCCCGCGCCTGCGCCTGGGCCTGTGCCCGCGCCTGCGCCTGGGCCAGCGCCCCGGCCTGTGCTCGCGCCCGTGCCCGCGCCAGTGCCCACGGTCGCGCCTGAGCCCGGGCCCGCGAGCAGTCCGGGCAGTTCGCGCATGTCGGAGAAGACGACCGTGCCCGGGCCGGCGAGGGCGGATGCCGGGGTCAGGCCGCCCGCGTAGCCGAAGGAACGCATGCCCGCCGCGCGCGCCGCCTCGACGCCCGGCCGGCTGTCCTCGACCACCACGCAGGCCGACGGTTCGACGCCCATGCGCCGGGCCGCGTACAGGAAGAGGTCCGGCGCCGGTTTCCCCCGGGGGACCTCGGTCGCGCTGTGGATGCGGCCCGCGAAGCGCTCGTACAGCCCCGTGCGGCCGAGGGTGTGCCGCATCTTCTCGTGAGACCCGCTGGACGCCACGCAGGTCGGCAGGGAGATCGCGTCGAGCGCCTCGGGCAGGCCCTCGACCGGGTCGAGCCCGGCGTCCACGGCCTCCGCGTGCATCCGGACGAACCGCTCGTCCCACTCCCGGGCCGTCCCGGGCCCGAGCCGCGCGGCCACCTGCTCCCGAACGGAGGCGCTGGAGCGGCCGATGAACCGGCTGATCACCTCGGCCTCGGTGAGCGGCCAGCCCAGTTCCGCGCCGAGGGCGACCTGGACGCGGGCCGCGATGCGCTCGCTGTCGACCAGCACCCCGTCGCAGTCGAATATCACCAGCCCGATGGGCTCGTTCGCAATGATCACGAGGGAAGAATAGGCCGCTCCCCACGTCCCGTCGGTATCCGAGTCGGTATCCGATACGTCAAGTGTGGTGACCGGGCTCCCGATTCGTCCTAGGGTGCGCCCGTACGTATGACCGCCCGGCCGGCCGTTTCCGCCGATCCCGGCCGACGGCCATGCGGCCGTGCGCCGCGCGCCTCGTGCGCCGCACGCGCACCACTCGGTACACCGAACTGGGGGGTTCATGCGTAGATCCAGAGGGCTGGCGGCCGCTCTCGCCCTGTCCCTGGCCGGCACCGGCGCGGTCGTAGGCCTCGGCCTCGGCCTCGTCCCGCCGGCGGCGGCACTCACCCCGCCCGTGGCCTTCACAGCCGACCCGCTGGCGACCTGGCAGCCCAACGGCGTCGTCTGGGCCCTCGCCGAGGCGGGCGGAGTGGTCTTCGCCGGCGGCACCTTCTCGGCCGTTCGCCCGCCCGACGGCGACGGCGCCGGAGGCAGCGAGAGGCCGGCGGTGAACTTCGTGGCGCTCGACGCCGCGACCGGCGCGCCGACCTCCTGCGAGCTGTCCTTCACCGTCGGCGGCGGCACGGCCACCGTCCGCGCGCTGTCCCTCTCGCCGGACAAGAAGACCCTGTACGCGGGCGGCTACTTCGGCGCCGTCAACGGCACCCCGGTCTCCAGCCTCGCCGCCATCGACGTGGCGACCTGCACCGTGAAGGCCTCCTTCCGGCCGGCCTTCGCGGCCACCGTACGGGCCCTCGCCGTCACCGCCGACACCGTCTACGCGGGCGGCGACTTCCTCAGCGTCTCCGGCCGGCAGCGCGAGCGTTTCGCCGCCGTGGACGCCACCGACGGGGCGCTCAAGCCCTTCACCGCCGACGCCGACGAGCCGGGCCGCGCCGTCGAGGTCACCCCGGACGGCGCCAACGTCGTACTCGGCGGCGACTTCTTCACGGTGAACGGTACGAACACGCACGCGCTGGCCGTCGTCGACGCCACCAGCGGTGCCCTCACCAGGTCGTACCCGGGCTTCATCGAGACCAACTCGGTCGTCAAGGACATCGCGACCGACGGCACCGGCTTCTACACCGCCAACGAGGGCACCGGCGGCGGGGTCTTCGACGGCCGGATCGCGCTCAACCTCGCCGACTTCAACCAGCGCTGGCGCGACACCTGCCTCGGCGCCACCCAGGCTGTGCTCCCGTACCAGAGCGTGCTCTACAGCGCCTCGCACGCGCACGACTGCTCCAGCGTCGGCGAGTTCCCCGACGGCCAGCGCCACCACCTGCTCGCCCAGCCGACCACCGGCACCGGCACCGGCACCGGCACCGGCACCGGCAAACTGGGCTGGGCCCCCGACACCAACGACGGCATCGGCGAGGGCATCGGCCCGCGCGTGATGGCGGTCGGCTCCAAGGGCGGCGTCCAGTACCTGTGGGTCGGCGGCGAGTTCACCACCGTCAACGGGGCGGCGCAGCAGAGCCTGACCCGCTTCGCCTCCACCGGTGACACCGGAGCGCCCACGGTCCCCGTCGCCAGCGCCGTCAGCTTCAAGCCAGGCGAGGTCCAGGTGCGCTGGCGCACCAGCCTCGACCTGGACGACAGCGCGCTGACGTACCGGATCTACCGGGGCGGCGCGGCCACGCCCATCGCCACGGTCACGGCGGACTCGCTGTTCTTCTCACGCCCGCAGGCCTCCTGGACGGACACCACCGTCACGCCGGGCCAGTCGTACACGTACCGGGTCACGGCCACCGACGCGGCCGGCAACACCAGCGCCCTGTCAGGGACGGCGAGCGTGACGGCTGCGACCTCGGTGGACGGCTACCCGAACGCGGTCCGCGCGGACGGCGCCCAGCTGTTCTGGCGCTACGACGAGTCGGCGCCGCCCTTCGTCGCCGACTCCTCCGCCGGCGGCAACGAGAGCGGCGTGCACCTGAACGCGCCCGCCCTGCGCCAGACGCCGGGCGCGGTCACCGGCGCGAGCACGGCGATCGGCTTCAACGGTACGGACACCCGGGTCTACGGGGACAAGCGCCGGACCGTGGGCGCCGCCTACACCATCGAGACCTGGTTCAAGACGAACACCACCCGGGGCGGCAAGCTCTTCGGCTTCGGGAACAACCAGGCTCGCGGCAGCAGTCAGTACGACAAGCACATCTATATGACCAATGACGGCCGGCTGGTCTACGGTGTGTACACCGGAGCCACCCGCACCATCACGACCGGCGGCACCGACCGGTACAACGACAACACGTGGCACCACGTCGTCGCCACCCAGGGACCGGGCGGGATGACCCTGTACGTGGACGGCGTCCAGAAGGGCACCCTGGGCGTCACCACGCACGAGAACTTCGCCGGCTACTGGCACGCGGGCGGCGACAGCCTCGGCGGCTGGCCCGACCGCCCCACCAGCGAGTTCTGGGCGGGCCAGCTCGACGAGACCGCCGTCTACCCGAGCGTCCTGAGCGCGGCGCAGGTACAGAACCACTACAACCTGGCCTCCGCCCCGGCCGATTCGGTCGTCCAGGTGACCGCCGCCGAGGACACCTACGCCAACGCCGGTGCCCCCGGCACCAATTACGGGACCTCGGGCTCGCTCGCGGTGCGCGGTACCCCGCTGTACGCGAGTTATCTGCGCTTCAACCTCCCGGCGGCGCCGGCGGGTACGGTGCTCAAGTCGGCCACGCTCAGCGTGAAGACCAGCACCATGAGCGGTGCCGGTACGGCGGACACCGTCTCGGTGGTCCCCGTCACCGGGTCGTGGACCGAGGCCGGGACCACGTACAACAACCGCCCGGGAGTGGGCGCTCCGGCGCTCGGCGCCTTCGCCGGGATCCCGGACGGCTCGGCCGTCCACACGACCGGGCTGACCACGGGGACGATCGCCACGGCCCTCGGCGGCAGCTACGGCCTGGCGCTGACCAGCGGTGGGACGGACGCGCTGTGGTTGTGGTCCTCGGAGGCCGCGGCCAACGAGGGCACACCACGGCTGACGCTGACGTTCGGCGCGCCGTGACGCCCGGCTGAATCCGCGCCGCGGTCGAGCTGCCGCTCCTCACCCTGAACCGATCCCGGCACGGTCTCACGTCCTCACGTCGTCCTCACGTCCTCACGTCGTCCTCACGTCCTCACGTCGTCCTCGCGAACTCCCAGCGGATCTCCCCGTCCTGGCGGTGCCGGGTCGGGGAGAGCCCGCAGGCCGCGGCGACCGCCGCCGACGCGTGGTGGTCCGGGTGGATGTGCGCCACGAGCCGCCCGACGGGAATGTCCGCGAGGTGGCCGGCCAGTGCCCGCGCGGCCTCCGTGGCGAAGCCTCGGCCCTGCCAGGGCGTCCCGAGGACCCACGCCATCTCGGCCTGGTCCCGCGCCGGGGTGAGGGTGGCCTGGACCGTGCCGATCAGGCATCCGTCCCGGCGCAGCCGCACGACCCAGTTGCGCCAGAGGACCGCCGGGTCGGGCGAGCCCGCCGCCAGCCGGGCATAGCGGGCCCGGAGCGCGTCGGGCGGCAGCGGAGCGCCGCCCGTGAAGGCGTACAGCGCCGGATCGGACAGTACGAGGGCCATCTCATCGGCGTGACCGGCGGCCAGCGGGATCAGGTCGAGGCGGCCGGTGGCGAGCCCGGCGGGGACCTGGCCGACCGGGTCGGAGAGTGAGTCGAGCATGCCCATCGGATGAGTGTGCCCGGGCGTTACCGTTGCGGGGAAACGGATTTCGGTCCGGCGGGCTCCACCTCCAGGAAGCGCCGACGTCGCGGGCCCCGGTACAGCAGGCACTCCCACCCCATCCGTTCCAGCGCCGCCGCGCAGGCCGTCAGGCGCTCCTGCTCCTCCTCGGCCGCGCCGCCGCCCGGCGGGCCGAGCCAGGTCACCTCCACCCGTCCGGGATCCGCGGCCGGGGCCACCCGATAGCCCGTGTGGGTACGCCGCCCCCGCGCGTCCACGGCCGACGGAGCGATCCCCGCCGCCTCCAGTACGAGGGCCACCGCGCGCGGCATCTGCCGGAGCTCCCACGCCGCGGGAACCCCGGCGCCCGCCCCGGCGTTCATCAGACGGCGGATCTGCAACAGCCCCTCGTACGCCGTCCTCAGCTCGCCGGCCCGCGCCGCCGGGTCCCCGATGGCCGGCCCGTCGCCCGTCGCGGCCTCGAACCCCTGCCCGGGTGCCGTCATCCCCCACCGCCTTCCCCACCCAGGTCCCGACTGAGTACCTCACGCCCAACGGACTGAGTATCCGCTCCGATTCCCCGCCGCGCCGCCGGTGATCGAATAGGGGCATGACTTCCGACGCCCCGCGCCCCGCGAGCCGCCCGCGCATACAGCACGTCACCACCGCCGGCTCGGCGCTGGCCGTGGCCCTGGTCCCGCTCTTCGTCGGGGTCCTGGTGGCCAAGGGCCTGGGCGCGGATCCGTTGACCCCGGTCAACGCCCTGATCAGCGGCGGCGGGCAGCGGGCCGGGCTGCCGCGGGGCGAGTGGCGCCGCCGCAGGTACGACACGATGCACCGGCTGCGCACCGCCCGCCGGGGCACGGCCCGGCGCTGCGCCTTCGTCTGCGGCCGCCGCCCGTCGGCCTCCTGAAACTGAAGTCAGGCACGTCAGAGTCAGGCACGTCAGAGTCCGTGCGAGCCGTACTGGCGCACGCACAGGTCCACGATCGACGGCGGTACGGCGCCGCCCTCGGTGGCCGCGCAGAGATCCTCCACCCGGGGCAGCCGGTCCGTCGGCCGAGGAAGCCGGGGCGGCGCGGGCTTGGGCGGCCGCACCCGGCGCGGCGGTGCCGCGGGCTTCGCGGGCCGTTTGGCCGGCGGCCGGGCCGCCTTGACGGCGGCTTGCTTCCGGCCTGGCTCCGGCTCGGGTTCGGGTTCCGCCTCCGGCAGGACGCCGAGCGGCACGGGGAGGGGCAGGGGGACGGACAGCGCGGGCGGCGGGGCGGCGGCCCCCGTCCCGCCCGCCGGGCCGGGGGCGCCCACGGGCGGTACGGAACCCCGTGCGGGAGCCGGGGACCCAGGGCCGACGGAGACGCATCCGGCGCTCGCGAGGAGCGCGAGGAGAGAGAGGGGCACGGCCCGGCGCAACTGCATCGCCCCACCATGCCCCACCCCCGGCCCGCCCGAGTGCCGGGCTCACGCGTCCGGGTGACGCCGACTCAGGGGCCGGGGCGGGCTTCGAGCGCGTGCAGGGCCTTGTCGAGGCGCGCCCGCCGGGTCCGCGGGGTGCCGGCCTGGAGCAGCGGCAGGATCAGCAGGTAGCGTCCGGTCTTGTCGAGCGCCTCGAACGCCTTCCCGGCCTCCGGATTCGCGTCGAGCGCCGCCGCGAGGTCGGGCGGCACCGCGGCCGTCTTCTGCGACTCGTAGGCCCTCGCCCAGCGGCCGTCCTCCTGGGCCTTGCGCACCTCGGCGAGCCCGGGTTCGCGCATCCGGCCGGCCGTCGTCAGCATCGCGACCTTCTCCACGTTCACCCGCGACCACAGGCTCCTGGGCCGACGCGGCACGTACTTCTGGAGGTAGTGGCGCTCGTCGTACGACCGACGCTGGCCGGAGATCCAGCCGTAGCAGAGCCCGATGTCGACCACCTCGTCGTCGGTGACCGTCGGGATCCCGGACTTCTTCTTGGCCATCTTGATCCACACGCCCTCGTGACGCGTGTGGTGCTCGGCCAGCCAGTTCTCGAACGCCTCGGCGTCCGCGAAGGCGATGATCTCCACTCCGTCGAGCTCGTCCATACGGCTCAGGCTAACCGGGAATCAATCCGGGCCGCCCGGGAATTGGAACGACAGTGCGAGGCGACGGGGGAGGCGCGACCCCCGGCGCTCCGTGCTGCGTGTCCCGTTCACCGCCTGCCCTGTACGGAGTGCCGCTTCATGACCGATGCCGATGCCGATGCCGATACCGGGGCTGCCGCTCCCGCGCACAGCAGCCACGCGCCGACGCCCTGGAAGGGCTGGGCGGCCGTCTGGGCCGTCTCCCTCGGGATCTTCTGCCTGGTCACCTCCGAGTTGCTGCCCGTCGGGCTGCTCACCCCGGTCGGGGCCTCGCTCGGGGTGTCCGACGGCACCGCCGGGCTGATGGTCACCGTGCCGGGGCTGGTCGCCGGTTTCTGCGCGCCGCTCGTCACCGTCGCCGCCGGGCGGCTCGACCGGCGGCTCGTGCTGTGCGTCCTGCTCGCCCTGATGGCCGCCGCCAATCTCGCCGCCGCCCTCGCGCCGGACTTCGCCGTGGTCCTCGCGGCCCGGCTGCTCGTCGGCGTCAGCGTCGGCGGCTTCTGGGCCGTAGCGGGCGGGCTGGCCGTACGGCTGGTTCCCGAGCGCCACGTCGGCCGGGCCACCGCCGTCGTCTTCGGCGGGGTCCCCACGGCCTCCGTGCTGGGTGTCCCCGCCGGAACCCTGCTCGGGGAACTCGGCGGCTGGCGCATGGCCTTCGCGGCCGTGGGCGCCCTCGGCTTCGTCACGCTCGTCGCCCTGCTCCTGCTGCTGCCCGCGCTGCCTCCTGATCGGAGCATCAGCTTCCGGGAACTTCCCGCCCTGCTGCGCGACAACCGCGGCGTGCGCGCCGGAGTGATCGTCACCTTCCTCGTGGTCACCGGACAGTTCGCGGCCTACACCTTCGTGCGGCCGATCCTGCGGGACGTCTCCGGCGTCGACGCCGAGTACGTCAGCACCCTGCTCCTCGGGTACGGGGTGGCCGGGGTCGCCGGGAACTTCCTGGCCGGGGCGCGCGATGCGCGCCGTACGCTGTTCGTGGTCGGCGCCACCCTCACCGTGGTGCTGGCGATGATCGCCACCCTCCCGGGCGCGGTCGCCGGCACGGCGCTGCTGCTCGTGTGGGGGCTCGCGTACGGCGGGGTCTCGGTGAGCCTGCAGAGCTGGATGATCAAGGCGGCGCCGCGTGCGGCCGAGGCCGCCTCCTCCCTGATGGTGGCCATGTTCAACTTCGCCATCGCCGCCGGGGCGCTCGTCGGCGGCCTCGCGGTCGACGGAATCTCCGCGCCCGCGGCCCCGCTGACCGGAGCGCTGCTGATGCTGTCGGCCGCCGTCGCGACAGGGGTCACCTCGATGCGCCGCCGGGAACCGGGCTGCCCGACGACGGGGGTTCCCGACCACCCGCTCGGCGTCGCGGCCGAGGGGCAGAGGAAGGTCCCGCAGGAAGAAGCACCGCACAAAAGGGATGGATAGGGCGGATCGGATGCCCGGCTTGACCGGGGCCGGCCCGGGGGGCAAGAGTGCGCCCGATCAAGAACCACCGCTTGAGCCGCACACCGGAGATCCCAGCATGCGCATATCCAGTCGCTCCACGCTCGCTCCGGCCGTGACCGGCGGTTCTCTCGCGATCGGCGGCACCGCCGTGCCGGCCGCCGCCACAGGCACGGTCCTCGTCGCGCGGCGGCGCGGGGCCTGACCGGCCGGGTGGGGGCCGGCACCGCACCGCCGCGCCGGCCTCCGCCCCCGCCGGGAGACAACGTGTCCCCCCACCCCGATGAGAGCGGGATCGTCCCCGACGACGACCGCCTGCTCGTACGCCCTTACGTCGCGCCCCCGGGCCGCCCGTCCTCGTCGACGGCCCCGGAGTGGCCCCGGACCGGGTCTCCGGTCTCCTCCTTCGCTCCCGAACCGGCGTCGGCCCCCGCCGCCGTGCCGGGTCCCGCTTCCGGTCGCGCTTCCGGTCCCGGTTCCGCTTCCGCCGGCCGAGCGGGGGCCCACCGCAAGCGGGCCCGCCGCAGCCGCCCGCCGGTGGCGGTACTCGCGCTGCTCGGGCTGGGTGCGGCGGGCGGCCTGGTGTTCCTGCTGACCGGGTCGGAGGACCCCGAGCCGGACCGGGCGATGGCGCCACCCGGGCTGTCCGTTCCGGAGCTCCAGGCGCGCGATCCGGGCGCCGGCGAGCCGTCGCCCGCGGTGTCCGCGCCGCGCTCCGGGGCGGCCTCCGCCTCACCCGGCGCCTCCGCGTCGGCTTCGGTCTCGCCCGGGCCGTCGACTTCCGCGAACCAGGGCGAGGCCTCCGGGGCCCCGTCCGGTGGGTCCGGCAAGACGTCGGCCGACGGGTCCGGGACGCTGCGCCCTGGGGACCGCGGGCCGGAGGTGCGCGACCTCCAGCAGCGGCTCGTCGGGCAGGGGTTCACGTACGTCAACGTCAACGGGGTCTACGACGGCCAGACCCGGCGCGGTGTCGCCCAGCTGCAGAGCGACCGGGGCATCACCGGCGACCCGAAGGGCGTCTACGGCCCGGCCACCCAGGCGGCCTTCGGAGCCGGCGGCTGAGCTTCCGGTCAGCGGCGGGGCGGCGACGAGGCGGCGGCTGAGCTTCCGGTCAGCGGCCGCCGGAGACCCGGAGGACGGCCCCCGTCGTGTACGAGGCGTCGGGCGACAGCAGCCAGGCGATGGCCCCGGCGATCTCCTCGGGCTGTCCGGGCCGGCCGAGGGGAATTCCGGCGGCGGCCCGGGCCGGGCGGTCGGGGTCGCCCATCGCCGCGTGCATGTCGGTCTCGATGATCCCGGGCGCCACGGCGTTGACCCGGATCCCGTCCGGGCCGAGTTCCTTGGCCAGGCCCAGGGTGAGGGTGTCGACGGCGGCCTTGGTGGCCGCGTAATGGACGTAGTCCCCGGGGCTGCCGAGGGTGGCGGCCGCCGAGGAGACGTTCACGATGACCCCGCCGGAGCCGCCACCGGCCTCGGACATGTCCCGGGCGGCCCGACGGCAGCAGAGCAGCACCCCGAGGAGGTTCACCTCCACCACGCGCCGCAGGTCCTCGGTGGTGGCGTCGGCGAGTCGGCCGAGCGGTCCGGTGACCCCGGCGTTGTTGACGAGCCCGGTGACCGTGCCGAGTTCGGCCCCGGCGATGTCGAAGAGCCGCTCGACGCCGCACTCCTGGGAGGTGTCGCCCCGTACGGTCACACACCGGGCGCCGGCCGCCCGGACCCGTTCGGCGGTGGCCTCGGCGGCCGCGTCGTCGTGGGCGTAGCCGAGCACCAGGTCATGGCCTTCGGAGGCGAGCCGCACGCAGGTCGCCGCGCCTATGCCCCTGCTGCCTCCGGTGACGACGGTGACCGGGCGACGTGACATGCGAGCCTCCTGTGTGACGCGTGGCGCGTGGCGCGTGGCGCGTGGCGCGTGGCGCGTGGCGCGTGGCGCGGCGCAGGTTAGCAGGGGGATAACGGCTGGACCACCGCAAATGGCGGCCCGGAGAGTGGTCGGGTTCGACAACCGATAACCGATAACCGATAACCGATGTCCGAGGAGCCCGTCATGTCGACTCTGCGCGTGACCGTTGAAGAGCTGACCGTCCATGACCACCCGAACGCCGACGCCCTGGAGCTGGCCCAAGTGGGCCTCTACCGCGCCGTCGTCGCCAAGGGTGTCTACCGTACGGGTGACTTCGCGCTCTACATACCCGAACAGGCGGTGCTGCCCGCCGCCTTGATCGAGGAGCTGGGCCTGACGGGACGACTGGCCGGAAGCGCCTCCGACCGGGTCAAGGCGGTCCGCCTTCGCGGCGAGCTGTCGCAGGGCCTGGTGTGCCGGCCGCGCGCGCTGGCCCACCTGGACCTGGGGCGGGCGGCGAAGGAGGGCACGGACTTCGCCGAGCTGCTGGGCATCACCAAATGGGCTCCGCCCGTCCCGACGACGATGGACGGCGAGGTGGAGTCCGCCCCCGATCTGCTGCCGTGGGTGGACGTGGAGAACCTCCAGCGCTACCCGCACGTCTTCGAGCCCGGCGAGCCGGTCGTCCTGACGGAGAAACTCCACGGGACCGCCTGCCTGCTGACGTACGTCGCCGAGGGCGGGCGCGTGCTGGTCTCGTCCAAGGGGTTCGGCTCGAAAGGGCTGGCGCTCAAGGAGGAGGAGCGCAACGTGTACTGGCGTGCCGTACGCGGCCACGGCGTACCGGAGGCGGCCGCCCGGCTGGCCGAGAAGCTGGGCGCGAGCCGCGTCGGCATCTTCGGCGAGGTCTACGGGACGGGGGTCCAGGACCTCGGGTACGGGGCGCACGCGGGACTCGCCGACACGGCGCCCGGGTTCGCGGTCTTCGACGTGTCCGCCGAGATCGACGGGCAGGTGCGCTGGCTGGACCCCGCCGACGTACTGACGGACGGGGAACTCCCGCTCGTGCCGAGGCTGTTCGAGGGCCCATACGAGCTGGACGTGGTCCTGGAGCTGGCGAGCGGCCGGGAGACCGTCTCGGGGCGGAACCTGCACCTGCGCGAGGGAGTCGTCATCCGCCCGGCGGCGGAGCGCTACAGCCCGGTACTCGGCGGCCGCGCGATCGCCAAGGCGGTCAGCCCGGCGTACCTCACCCGCAAGGGGGGCACGGAGTACGAGTGACCCACCCCCGCCCCCGCCGGTCCCGGGCCCGCGCGACGGCCCAGCTGATTTTCCGGGCCGTGTCCGCCCTGCTTCGACGGGCGGGCGCGGCCTTCGTGGTGGGATATGGAACGAGTGATTCCAGTAGCTCGCGGAGAGGCCGGGTACATGTCCCAGCAGACTGAGAACACCATGCGCGCGATGGCGTACGAGAGGTACGGCGGGACGGAGGTGCTCTCCGAGACCCGGCTGCCGCTGCCCAAGGTCGCGCCCGGCGAGGTGCTCGTCCGGGTCAGGTGCGCCGCGGTGAATCCCGTCGACTGGAAGATCATGGCCGGTGGCCTCGACGCGCTGATGGACGTCACGTACCCCGTCGTCCCGGGCTGGGACGTCTCCGGGACCGTCGAGCGGCTCGGCATCGACGTCCCCGAGTTCGCGGTCGGCGACGAGGTGATCTCGTACGCCCGCAAGGACTACGTGCACGGTGGAACCTTCGCCGAGTTCGTGAGCGTGCCCGTACGCATGCTCGCGTCCAAGCCGGCCTCGCTCAGCTGGCAGGAGGCGGCGGGCCTGCCGCTGGCCGGACTGACCGCGTACCAGCTGCTCACCCGCCTCGCCACCGGCAAGGAGGACACCGTCCTGATCCACGGCGCGGCGGGCGGGGTCGGCTCCTTCGGCGTGCAGATCGCCGGCGTGCTGGGCGCCCGGGTGATCGGCACGGCCTCGACGCGCAACCACGAGCGGCTGCGCGGACTCGGCTGTGAGCCGGTCGAGTACGGGGAAGGACTCGCCGAACGGGTCCGGGCGCTCGCCCCCGACGGCGTGACCGTCGTCGCCGACTTCGTCGGCGGGGTCGTCGATGTCACCCGGGCGGTACTGGCGCCGGGCGGCAGGCACGCCTCGATCGCCGACCACAACGTGCTCGGCGCGGGCGGGCAGTGGATGTGGGTCCGGCCGGTCGGTTCCGACCTGGCCGAACTGGGGCGGCTCGCCGACAGCGGGCGGCTCACGGTTCCCGTCGCGCGGACCTTCCCGCTGTCGGAGCTGGCGGCGGCGTTCGAGCTCAGCCAGTCGGGGCGGGCTGCCGGGAAGATCGTCATCGAGCTCTGAACACCACCGCGTCCGACCGTGTCCACGGTGTTCACGGTGTTCACGGTGTTCACGTGAGGGTGGGGACGACCGCGCATTCCGCCCAGGTGACCTCGGTGCCCGGGAGGGCCGCCGTCCAGGGGGCGCAGAGGGCGGCGAGCCGGGCCGCGTCGGGCGGGGCGACGCCGAGGCCGATGGCGTACCGGGCCGAGGTGTCACCGAGTTCGAAGGGGCGCGGCCAGGCGTGGGCGTCCACGACGCCGCCGTCCTCCAGGGCCCCGAGCAGGGCCCGCAGGCGGCCGCGCGTCCGGCCCAGGGACTCCTCGAACTCCCGTGGCGTGGCGGCCCGTACGGACACCACCGCCCAGGCCGCATGACGGCGGTGCGGGGCCGGCGCCGGCACCGTATGTCCGAGCACCCCGAGCGCTACGAGGGATCCCAGGTCGCCGAGGTCGTCGGGACCGGCGGCCTCCAGGGCCTCCCAGGCCCCGTACAGCTCACGCCCGAGCAGATCGCGCAGCCCCGGGCCCACCTGGGCCGTGCAACTGCGAACCGGCTCGGAGGGCGTGAGAACGGTGACGGCCCCCGCCGCGACCAGACCGGCCGAGCCCCCTACCCCGGCCGCCCCGGCCGCCCCGGTCGTCCAAGCCGCCCCGGTCGTCCAAGCCGCCCCGGCCGTCCCAGCCGACGCGGTCGTCCAAGCCGACGCGGTCCTCCCAGCCGACGCGGCCGACGGGCCCGTCCCAGCCGACGGGGGCGAGCCAGCTGCCTCAGTCGACGCGGCCGTCCCAGCCGACCCGGCGGAGCCAGCCGCCCCAGCCGACCCGGCAGACCCAGCCGCCCCAGCCGATGCGGCCGAGCCAGCCGCCCCAACCGACGTGGCCTCACCAGCCGATGCGGCCGCCCCAGATGCCTCAGCCGGCCCAGCTGCCTCAGCCGACGCGGCAGAGCCAGCCGAGCCAGCCGAGGGGGCCGGCGGGGCCGACGGGAACAGGCTGATCGGGGTGTGCCAGTTCCAGGCGGCCCAGGTTCCGAAGAACTGGCGGAGCAGGGCCGTCGGGGATCGGTCGGCGGACTCGCGTACCGTCCGGGCCGCCAGCACCGCCCAGGCGAGGCCCGGCAGCCCGCCGAACGGCGCCGAGTCCAGGCCCCGGGCCCGGGCCCACGCCTTCACCTCCCGCGCCAGCCGGGCGAACGCGGCGTGATCCGGACCCACGAAGTCCCGTACCGCGTCCGCGTCGCTCACCGCGCTCAGCGCGAGCGCGGCCGCCTCCCCGAGCTCGGCCCGCCGCGCCACCGCCCGCACCGGGTCCACCGAGCCGGTCGCGACGATCACCAGGTCCACATCCAGCCCGGCCACGCGGAACCGCAGCCCCGGCACCCGCGCACCCTTCACCTCGCGCAGCCGCTCCGCCTCCGGAAGCGCCGCCGCGATCGTTTCCCGTACCTCCGCGCAGCCGACCGCGCCAGGGAGGGCCGCCACCAGATCCAGGTCCGACCCCGGCAGCGCGCAGCCCATCCGCCGCGATCCGGCGACGTGCACCACCCCGCCGCCCAGCGCCCGGGCGATCCGTGCCGTGACGGACTCGGCGTGGTCACCCCCCGCGACCCCGTCCCCGCCGCCGTCCCCGTCCCCGCCGCCGTCCCCGCCCCCGCGCGCCGGATCCGGTGCCGGCTCCGGCACCCACCGCACCTCACCCGTCCCCAGCTCCACCGTCGCCCGCACCCGCATCGGCCCGTCCCCGCGCCGCGACAGCACGGCCAGCGCGGCGACCCGCGCCGAGGCCCCGCCGCCGAGCCGGGCGGCGAACTCCCGTACCGCCCGCTGCGGATCCCGGCTGCGCCCCAGCGTCAGATGCGGGGTGAACCCCTCCGCACCGCGGCCGCGCCCCCCGCACCCGGGGAACCGCTCCGCCAGCGCCCGCTGCACTTCCTGCCACGGCGCGTCGCCGTCCGCTGCCGGATCCAGCCAGACGGTGGCCTCCTCACGGTGCCCGAAGCTGTGCACCCCCGCCAGGCGGGCGGTGAACGCCGGTGTCCGCGCGGCCACTTCGGCCAGCAACGGCACGGCCGCGTCGAACGAGGACTCCGGTACGAAGCCGAACAGCAGGTTCACGTGCGCCGGCCAGCGATCCACCTGCGGGTCGTGCTCCCGGCGCAGGTCGTGGACCGCAGGGTCGTGCGGTGGCAGCCATGCCACCGCCGTGCGCGCGGTGGCCCGTACGCCGGACAGCGCGCCGCTCTCGACCGGCGCGCCGAACTCCACCACCGCCTCCACGCCGAAGTGGTCCGAGATGAACAACCCCTCCGGCGCGGGGGAGTCGCCCCGCAGCGAGGCCTCCCGTACGCGCGCCGCGCCGGATCCGGACGGCCGCAGCAGGATCCGGTCCAGCCGCGCGGACCGCCCCGACAGCGACCCCACGGCGGCCAGCGGATTGGCCGCCGGATCGAAGGTCGGCGTGTCGTCCGCCGCCCCGTGTACGTCGCTCCACGCGTCCCGCATCCCCAGCGCGGCCGCCGGCCCCTGGGCCCCGCCCCGGCCGTCGTTGAAGTCGCCGACCAGGGCGAGTTCGGCCTCGATGCCGCCCAACCCCTCAGCGATCCGGGCCAGTTCGACCCGTCGGCGGTCGGCGCCGTTCTCGGTGTGATCGCTCGTCAGGTGCGTCGCGGCGACCACGAGGGGGCCCGCCGCGCTGTCCACCGTCACGGCGGCGACCGCCTTGTGCGGTCCCAGCGCGTGCAGCCCCGCCTCCCGCACCGGCAGCCGGCTCAGGATCAACAGCCCGCTGTCGGCGACGTCCCGGCCGCCCGGATCGGTGCCCAGCGTGTAGCCGTCCCGCACCCACGGCGCCGCCAGCAGCATGGCGAGCAATGCCGGCTCCACCTCTTGCAGCGCGATGATGTCGGCGTCGGCCCGCGCCAGATCGGCCAGCAGCAGCGGCCTGCGCCGGGCGGTGGAGATGAGCGGGGCGTCGTACCGGTCCCACAGCGTGTTCCAGGTCAACAGCCGTATGCGGTCCGGGAACGGTGCGGACCGACCGGCTTCGGCCGGCCGCCAGGCGCCACCGCCCGCCGGGTCCCACGCGTGCGGGGTCCGGGCGGCGAAGAAGGGGGAGCGCAGCAGGCGCGGGTCGCGGATCCGCCCCGCCCCCGTGGTGTCGATCAGGTCCAGGCCGGTCGCCCGGTCCCACACCAGCTCGCCGTCCGCCTCGGCGAACAGCACCCGGTGCCAGGGGATGTCGCCCCCGGGCACGAAGGAGGGCAGCGGAACGCGCTTCGGGGCGGCCCCGCGCTGGAGCAGCCCGAACACGAACCGCGCGGGGTCGAACCGGGGATCCCAGCGGACCTGGTGGTAGAGCTCCTCGCTGGTACGCATCAGCCGTCCTCGCCTCTTCCCCGGATACCGCCCGCCGTGTCCTCGACGGTTCCGCCCGCCCCGATGTACCAGGTGCGGTGCGCCTGGCCCTGCCCGGGATACGGCGGGCTGAACCGGTGCAGCTGCGCGGTCAGCACCTGCGGCGGTACGGGGTGCGCCCGTGTCGCGTTGCGGCGCCACAGCTCCGCCTCGTCCACCAGCACCACCGCCTGGGTGACCAGCGCGTCGCGGCGCCGCGCGACCGAACCGGCCAGGCCGCGCTGCCGCTCGGTGAGGGAGGTGGCGTCCCACAGCACCGTCCCGCCGGCGGCCAGGGCCTTGTCCAGCCGGTCCAGGCCCTCGCGGAGCACCTCGGCGTTGGCCCGCTGGTCGGCGCGGGAACCCCGGGCGGCCCGCAGATCGTCAAGACTGATGTACGCGTCCACGCCGGGCAGATTCCGCGCGAAGGTGCTCTTGCCGCTGCCCGAGGGCCCGCACAGCTGCACCATGCGCGGGTACGCTCCGTCGCGCCACCGCCAGGTCGCGGCCACCGCCTCCTCGGCGGTGGAGATCCGGCCCCGCGCGAACGCCTCGCGCGCCTCCGCCCAGCAGCGGTCGGCCACGTCCGCGTCGATGCCCGCGCCGGCATCCGCGTCCGCGCCCGCGCCCGCATCCGAGTGCGTGCCCGCGTCCCCGTCCGTGCCGCCGTCCGTGCCCGTGCCGCCGAGCCCGGTGAGCGCCTCCCGCAGCCCCGCGCGCAGCGGTTCGAGCGGGGCCGCGCCGAGCAGACCCGCCTCCTCGGCGTACAGCGCGGACCACCCCGCGCACTCCCGCTCCTCCGGATCCGCCGTGGCCCCGGCCAGCGCGTGCAGCACCCCGAGATCGGCCGCCACGGCCATCCGTACCAGCCCGGCGCGCCGCTCCTCGTCCGGGAACGGCCGCCGCAGCGATGGATACAGCCCGACCAGGTCGGCCACGCGGCGTGCGAGCGGCATCCCGGCCGGCCCCGCCGCCAGCCGCGCCGCGATCCGGGACCGGGGTACGCGATGCAGTGCGGCGGCCAGTACGCCGGCCAGCCGGGCCTCCCCGGTGCGGCCCACCCCCAACCCACCCATATCGGCGGCCACTTGGCCGACCATCTCGTCCGCGCGGCCGCCGGCCCCGGCCCCGCCCTCGGCCGCCGCCTCGGCCGGCTCGAACCCGACGGCGCCCAGGAGCTCCGCCACCTCGGGATCGGCCCCCGAGCGCACCGCCCACAGCGGAGCCCGCGGCCCGAGCCCGTTCGGCACCACCCGCGCGTACATCCAGTGCGTGTCGGTCTGCACATGCCCGCCGCGTACCCACTTGGCCACGCACCGCCCGAAGTCCGCCCGCGCGAAGCCGGCCGCGGTCCGTACGACGTACCCCTCCTGGCGCGCGGTGTCGAGCCGCAGCCCGCGCAGCACCCGCTCGTCGAAGGTGCCCCGCCACAGCACGCGCGGGCCGGGCACCCCGAGACCGTGGAGGAACCGCACGGTCCGGTCCCAGTCCAGGCACTGTTCGCCGTCCCACACCGAGAACCCGTAGAACCAGCTGTCCAGGTCCTCGTACGGGATGGAGTGCCGGGCGTACAGATTCTCCCCGCACACCCGCCAGCCGGCCGGAATCCCGGGGCCGATCCGCCCTTGCAGGCCCTTCACCCACGCCCGCGAGGGGTGGTGCCCGGAGTCGAGCGAACGCGCGTGCAGCCCGTCGGAGTACAGCGTCGTGTTCTCCCCGTCGAGCTTCTCGGTGACCACCACCTCCCGGCCCGCCAGCCCGGCCAGCCCGGCGGCGGCCCGCACGTCGTCCCCGCCCACCCCTGGTGACCAGGGAAGATGGGGGGTGCGGGGATAGTGGGTGCGCATGATCAGCTCCTGCTCGACGACGGCCTTCCCCGTCACTCTAGGTATGCGGAGCAGGGGCATCCACCCGTTAAAGCCGCTCAAGCCGCTGAAGCCGCCGACCCGTCACCCGCGCGGCAGGGCGCAGCGCTCCGCCGCCTCCTCCACCGCCAGCCGGGCGTCCGGGTCACCGCCCGCAGCGCGGACGGCCGCGCGGACCAGCGACAAGTAGAACAGCGCCGGGGCGCACGGGGACCACAGCGGGGTGTCGCGCAGGAAGGTGAGGACCGACCGCGGGTCGGCCGGGGTGAACTCGTAGCGGTCGTGCTCCCACTTGTCCTCGACGCCGCGGCTCCAGCGCGCCCGCAGCTCCTCCTCGCCCAGATCCTCCAGGACCGCGCGGAAGAACACCGACCACTGGTTGTTGCGCAGGTCCAGGCCGAAGCCGAGCAGTTCCAGATCGACCCGGTCGGAGGACTGCACCGCCAGCTCCTCGCGCAGCGCCCGGCGTGCCACCCGGTGCAGGCTGATCTCACCGGACTCCGACAGGTCGTGGTTGGCGGCGAGGCCTTCGTTGGCCGAGGAGTTCCAGCGGGAGGCGTTCGGGCCCGCCACCCTGGCGCTGCGGTGGGAGAACAGCATCCGGCCGTCCTTGCCCGTCTCGACGGCCACGTTCACGCCGAGGCTGCAGAACATCCAGGGCGGGGCGTCCAGCGGGTCGGCGTCCTCCAGGTACTGCTTGCGCAGCGTCGAGCCGTTGCGCAGCGTCCGGCCCAGGTTGAGGGACGTGGTGAGGAAGTCGTAGTAGTCGGCGTCGATGAGGGAGAGGGTGACCTGCGGCTTCTCGTCGCGGTGGGTGCGCGAGACGACCAGGCTCTCCACCGCGAACCGCGGGTTGTTCCACCGGTACGGCTCGCCCGCGGCCTGTTTGCGGGCCTCCTCGTCCGCGATCTCCCGCCGCCACGCCCCGAGTTCGTCCGGGAACTGCACGCGGCGGTGGGTGTACAGGACGCGGACGTTCTCCTCCGTGATCGGACGTGTCCCGTCACCCTCGTGGATGTAGCAGTCGGTCACCCTGCCGACGACTGAAAAGCGGTCCCGATGAGCCATCAACTCTCCCTGTTCTCCGCTAAGTTGATCAGAATAGCGGCGCGACGGGGCGCGAGCGACCCCGCAAACGGATCGGACGGACCGGAAATCGGGGGGTTCACGTGTCCAGAGGACTGGGGCGGGACGCCTTCCGCTCGGACGGACTGGTCGGCGCGCTCGCCGTCGACACGTACGACAACCCGGACCGCCAGGACGGACGGGAGCACCTGCGGCACATCGGCGCCGAGAGCGCCCGCTTCGCCGCCACGGCCCGGGACAGACTGGGCTTCGGAGAGGTACTGGACGGACCCGAAGGCCTGACCCGCTCCCAACTGTCGGCGTGGCTCGACGAGTTCCTCGACCGCCGGGCCGAACGCAAGATCCTCTACTGGACCGGGCACGGCGTGGACGCCGAGGGCGGGTTCCACCTCGCCTGCCGCGACTCCTGGGCCGACGGCCCCTTCGCCCCCGACCGTTCCTTCGCCCTGACCGAACTGGTGGACCGGATCCTCTCGGCCCCCCGGCCGGCGCACACCCTCCTCGTCCTCGACGCGTGCTCCTCGCACGGGCACCTGAACGTGGCCCTGCGGCGGGCGGTCAGCAAGGAGCGCGCCGCGGTCGCCCGCGCCTACGAGACCTCGGCGGCCGGGTTCGCCGTGATCGGCACGTCCGGGGTCGGGGCCACCATCCGGGAGGGGCTGTGGGTGGGCTGGCTGTCGTCCGTCCTCGGCAAGCCCGACACCGAGGTCTCCGACCGCTCCCTGCCGATGCACCGCTCGCACCTCTACCTCTCCGTCCCCTACCTGGTCGAGGCCATCGACCAGGAGGCGGCCCGGGAAGGGCTGGAGACCAGGGACGAGCGGCCGGGTTTCGAGATGGTCCGGCACCTGCCCAACAACTTCCTGCACAACCCGTACTTCCAGGACGAGGGCGACGCGGCACTGCGCGGGCAGTGGGCGAACCCGGCCGTACTCGCCGACGACGCACCCCTTCCGTGGGCGCGGGAGTCCGCCTTCCAGCTCCAGGAAGGCGGGGTACTGGAAAGGGAGTTCACCGGACGGCACGCCGCGCTCAGCCGCCTCGTCCGCTGGCTCGACACGGCGGCGCACGGCACGCAGGTGGTCACCGGGCCCGGCGGATCCGGCAAGACGGCCCTGCTGGCGATGGTCGCCCTGCTGTCCGTGGCCCGGCGCAGGACACGGCTCGACCCTCAGCCGCCGCCCCAGATCTGCCCGCGGCCCGGCACCGTCCACGCGCTCGTCACCTGCCGCGACCGCTCCCTGTCCGCCGTGGTCGAGGCCGTGTGGGACGCGCTGAGCACCTTCGGCGCCATGCCGCCCAAACCGGAGACGGCCCTCGACGCGGGCCGCTGCGCGGACGCCGTCGCCGCCCTCGCGCGGGAGGCGGGCGCCCTGAACCTGCTCTTCGACGGGCTCGACGAGGCGATGCCGGGACAGGCGCACGAGATCGCCCGCCAGTTCCTCAACCGGCTCGCCGACACCCGGGGTGTGAAGGTGATCGTGGCGACGCGCCCCAGGCCCCGGCGGCAACTGGCCGACCCGGTCGGCGCCGAGAGCCTCCTCGACGTGCTCGACCAGACGACGGCCCCGCTCGCCCTCGACCAGGACGACGACGCCGAACGCGACATCACCGCGCTCGCGGAGTCCCTCCTCGCCGCGCCCGGCTCCCCGTACGCGGACGCGAGCCGCGCCCTGCTGCGGCGCGAGGCGGCCCAGGCGATCGCCGCCGAGAGCGACGGCCTCTTCCTGGTCGCCCGGCTCGTCGCCGGCCAGCTCGCCCGGCGGCCCCACCCGCCGTCCGCGGCGGAGCTGGAGGCGGAGCTCCGGCAGGCCGGCACCGGCCTGGAGGAATGGGTTCGCCGGGAGATCGGCCACCTCGAACGCGAAGGGGCGGTCCCGGCCGCCGGGATCCTCGCCCCGCTCGCGCTCGCCCACGGAGGCGGGCTGCGCGACCTGTCCCTGCTGGTGACGATGGCTGACGCCCTGCACGGCCGGGCCGGCGCGTTCACCCGCGCCCAGGCGCGCGAGCTGCTGGCCCTGGCCGAAGGCGGACTCGTGGCCGTGGACTCGGGAACGTACCGGCTCGCGCACGCCGGGTACGGCGCCCACATACTCGACCGGCTCGGGCTCACACCGCAGAGCGGACACCGCGAGATCCACGCGGTGCTGCACGCCCGCGGAGCCCCCGACTGGGGGAAGGCGGACGCGTACACCCGGTCGTACCTGGCCGCCCATGCCGCGCAGGCCGACGAGGAACGGTTACGGGACCTCCTCGACGACCCGGAGTTCCTCGTCCACACCGACCCCGACGTGGTGCTGCCGCTGGCCGTGGCGCAGGTGGGGCCGAGCGAAGGCGCCGCGCTCTACGTCAGGGTCGCCGACGAGTTCCGGCGCCGTCGCGACCCCGGCGCGCGGCGGGCGCTGCTGCGCGGCACGGCCTTCGTAAGCCACCGCGAAGGCATGTACCGGCGGCTGACCTCGGAGGGCTTCGCAGGGCTCGGCTGGAGCGAGCTGTGGACCGACGCGGCTCCCGAACCGGTGGACCTGCGGTGGCCGGCGGCCCGCGGCGGCGCCCGTGCCCTGCACTGGTCCGCCGTCACCACACCCGCCGCCCTCGCCACGCCCGCCGGCGGGGGGTGGGCTGCCGGGGGCGCCACGCCCGCCGCCTACGCCATGCCCGCCGGCGTCGCACCGGCCACCAGGGAGGCCACGGCCGCCAGGGGCGCCACGCCCGCCGGCGAGGCACCGGCCACCAGGGAGGCCACGGCCGCCGGAGACGCCACGCGCCCCGGCGTCGCACCGGCCACCAGGGAGGCCACGGCCGCGGGGGGCGCCACGCCCGTCGGCGTCGCACCCGCCGGCGAGGCCGCGGCCACCGGCGAGGCCGCGGCCGCCGGGGGCGCCACGGCCGCCGGCGAGGGCACGTCCGCCGGCGAAGAGCCGGACACCGTGCTGTCCCTGGGTGTGCTCGGGGCCGTCGCCGTGCACGACCCGCGGACGGGACGGCAGCGCCTCACCCGCCGCGCCCCCGACCGGCACCGGTCGCTGCGCCAGGTGGCGGGTGCGACCGCGGGCCCCCGGCGGGTCACCGCGGCGGCCGACGGCAGCGCGGTGCTGGTCTGGGACGACGCGTCGGGGCTGCCGGCGAAGGTCTTCGACTGGGGCGGCGCTCCGAAGGCGCTGGCCGTCGCCGCGTGCGGCGGCCACTTCCTCGCCATGGCCGCGGACGGGCAGCGGGTGTGGACCTGGCAGTGGCCCGCGGACGAGAGCGCCTCCGAGGCGGGCCTGGCCGGCATCCTGCCGGTCGCCGCGGACCGCCTCGCCCTGTTCTCGCTCGGCGCGCGGCACTTCCTGCTCTCCGCCGGCGTCGAGACCCTGGTGCACCAGGTCCATCCGGCCGGCGCGGGGCGGCAGTTGCTCGGCTCGGCCGTGCCGCTGCCGCACACCGGCCGGGGCCCGGTCCGGGCCCTCGCGGCCCTGCCGGAGCCCGTACCGCGAGCCGGCGGACCCGGGGCGCCCGCCGCGTGGCTGGCCCGCGCCGACGGCCACACCACCGACGTGTGGCGACTGTCCCTCACCACCGGCGGCGACGGCCGCCCCGCACCCGGGTGGGCCGTGGCGCACGCCCTGTCCCTGGAGTCGCCCGACGCGCGCGGCATGGCGCTCGGCCACCTCGGCACCCGGCCGCTGCTGGTCCTCCACCAGGGCGACCGGGTGGCCGTGCACGGACTCGACGAGGAAGGCCGCCCGCTGTGCGCGTTCCCCGTCCACGGGCACCGCGACCCGGAGGCGCTGGCCTGCGACCCCGGCGGCAGCGGGCGCGTCGCGGTCGCCGACGGCCCGCACGTACGGATCCTCGACGTCGCGGCGGCGACCGCGGCCCGGCCCGGCGGCCCGCAACGCAGCTACACCGAACGCCTCATGGTGGAACACGCGGCGGGCCCGCCCGGCCGCCCGGGGCTGCTCTGCCGGGTCACAGGCCGCGTCGTCGTCGCCGGATATGCCGGGGCCCCCGGTCCGGGCGGCGGGGATCCGGTGCCGCTGCGGCTGGCGGAGCCGGTCACCGCGGTGCGCGCGGTGTGGCACGACGGCGCCTGGCTCGTGGCCGCCGCAGCGGGCCGGACCGTACGCGTCTGGTCGCTGACCGCCGACCTGGCGGCCGCCACCCCGTACGAGGACATCACCCTGCCCGGTGACCCCGGTGAGGAGATCAGGGGGCTCGGGCTGGTCGTGGAGGCCGACGGAGCGCCGAGCGTGTTCGTCCCCGACCGCCGCACGGTGCAGCGGCGGCGGCTGCGCGACGGCCGCTGGCCGGTGCGGGGCGAGGTGGACGTGGTCGCCCATGCCCTGGACGTGCGCATCCTGTCCGACGGCCGCACCTGGGTCGGCGTCGACACCGGACGCGGCTTCCGGCTGTGGCCGGCCGGCGCCGAGGACCGCGCGGTGCCGGCCGTACTGGAGGACTCCTGGCGGCGTACGGCGACCATGGTGCTCGGCGAGCACCGGGTCCTGGGCACGTCCGTCCCGCTGGTCGCGTGGGGCGAGGACGACATGGTCCACCTCGCGCGGTACAAGGGCGACCGCTGGATCGCCCACCGCTTCCCCTACCCGGGCGGGCGGGCCTCGGCCCTCCTCTTCACCGGCCCCCCGGAGCGCCCCCTGCTGGTGGCCTGCGGCGGCGAGCTGACCCTCGCGGTGTTCGACGCGACGACACGCCGGGAGCTGAAGGCGGCCACGGTGCCCTGGCGCGGTCTGGACGTCGAGGCCGTCGGGGCCGTGTACGAGGAGGGCCGCGGGATCACGCTGACCCTCCAGGGGCGCCGCCGCTGCGACCAGATCCTGCTCGGCACCCGGGCGCTGGACCCGCCGCCCGCCGTCCGCCCGGGGCCGGGGGGAGACGCGGGCGCCGCGCCGGGCGCCGGCGGCTGGCGGCCCGGGCCCGGCTGGTAGCAGCCCCGCCCGCCCCCGCTTCCCCCGCCCCCCGACCCCGCCCCTGACCCGTCGGCGCCACCCGGGCACCGGACGGACGACGCAAGGAGGAGAGCCCCTTGAAGCACGACCTGGTGGTCTTCGTACCGGGGATCACGGGAACCCGCCTGACGCGGGACGGCACGGACCTGTGGAACCTGTCGGTGGGGGCGCTGCTGGGCGCCGCGCCGCCGAAGAAACTGATCACCCGGCTGCGGCTGCCCGACGGGATCGGCGACGAGCGGCCCGAGGAGCCGTACGCGGTCGAGGCCGCGGGGCTGGTCCGGCGGCCGACCGGATTACCCGGTCTGGTCACGCAAGTGGGCTACCCCGACGTCGCGGGCCTGCTCACCGGCGTGCGACCGGAGCAGTTCGTGGTGTTCCCGTACGACTGGAGGCTGTCCAACCGGCTCACCGCGGCCGACCTGAAGACCCGCGTCCAGCGCGAACTCGGGCGGTGGACCGAGGAGTTCCGGACCCACTACCCCAAGGCCGAGGACGACCCGAAGGTCGTCCTGATCTGCCACTCCATGGGCGGCCTCATCGGCCGGTACTACCTGGAGGTCCTCGGCGGACGGGACACCGCCCGGATGCTCGTGACGGCCGGCACCCCGCACCGGGGCGCCGCCAAGGCCGTCCGCTTCCTGACGGGCCACGGCGTGGGCACGGGCCTGCTGGGACGCACGGCGGCGGCGCTGGCGGGCCGCCTCAACGAACGGCTCACGGACCTCTGCCGCAGCTTCCCCTCGGTGGGGCAACTGCTCCCGGTCTACGAGGCGGTACGCCGGCCAGACTTCCCGGAGGGCTACTACGACCAGCTCACGGACATCGACGTGGGCCTGCCGACGGACATGGTCCAGGACGTGTTCTCCTTCCACGAGGAGTTCGAGGGGGCCCTGCGGGACAACCTGCGCGGCAGCCCGGACCGCCGCCTCCCGTACGAGGTGCAGTGCCTCGCCGGGCGGGCACACCCCACCCTGCACGCCGTGACGGCGGACCCGGGCGGGAGGCTCGACTTCCACTACGTCATGAACGACTCGGAGCCATGGACCGGTGACGGGACCGTCCCCGCCGAATCGGCCTTCGCGGCCTGGGCGTTGCGCAGGACGGAGGAGGCCCGGTGGAACGGCCACCGGCACGGCGACCTCATCAGCGGCGAGGCGTTCGGCCACCAGCTCGACGCCATCCACAACGGCAAGTCGGCGGGGGACACCCTGGCCGACGACGTATTCGGCATCGTGGTACCGGAGTTCGCGGTGGCGGGGGAGCCGTTCGACATCGTGGCGACCGGCGTGGCGCGCGGCCGCACGGTACGGGCGGCACTGCACGCCCACGACGCCGCGGCCGCACCGCACGACTGGGTGGTCCTGCCGGAGTCGGAACCGGGCGAGCGCCGGGGCAGCCTCACGGCCGGCCCCGGCATGTGGGTCCTGTCGGTCGTGGCGGACCGCCCGCACGTGGTCCAGCGCGATGTGATGACCCTGCTCGAACCTTGATCCGCCGGACAATCCCCTAGCCGCCGTAGCGGCTTGTGCAGAGGGCGACGATCGAGGGGTCGAGCGTGCCCCGGGCCGCCGTGCACAGGGGGGCCATGTCGAACGAACGGCGCGGCGCGGGCCGGTACTTCGACGCCGCGGGCGCGGACTCGCGCTTGCGGGGTTTCGCGGCCCGGCCGGGCCCGGCCGGGTGCACGGACTTCGGGGGCCGGACGGGACTGCCGGGCCGGGGCGGCCTGACCGGCCTGACGCGCTCCGCGGGCCGGGCGGGAGCGGCGCGCCTCGGCGCGGCAGGCCCTCGTACCGCCTGCTCGACGGAGGCGGGCGGCGTCGGCGCCTGAGCCTGCGGGAGCGAGGGGGAGGGCAGCTCGCCCAACGGCCAGGCCCCGGGCGCCGGTTCCCGGGGTACGGATGCCGGCCGGGCCGCCGCGGGCTCCGGCCCCGGCGGCCCCGCCGCCGGCTGCGGCGGCCGCACGGTCACACACCCGGCGGTCATCACCAGCACGGCAAGGGTCAAGGGCAGGGCGCGGCGCAGCATCCGCCCACCCTGCCGTACCCGCGGCCCGGGGGCGCACGCGCCGTCACGCGGACGGGTGAAACCGGTCCCGGCGGGGTTACCGCGCCCCGCGTTCGCGTATCGCCGGGCGCGGCGCGTGCTACACGCGGCCCGGGCCCCGCTCGTCCCCGGGCCGGTGACGTGGTCGGACCGACGGTTCTTCAGGCCGTCAGTCCGCAGGTGGACCGTAGCAAGATCGACGTAACCAGGTCATAAGGAGGCACGGGGAGGGCAAAAGGGGGGCGGACGGCCCGGGACCGGGCCCGCCGTAACCCGGGGCCCGCCCGCTGTTGCGCAGCCGGCGGCCCACCCACGGTGAACGGAGTTCCCATGCCGCAGCTGACCGACGAGGCCGTGCCCGAAGGCCCGGACGGCGCCGACCAGCGCGGTGGCACCACCCGACGGCCCGGCCGGGCGCCCACGCCCGTACGGCGGACCGCCTCACGTTGCTGTCCCCGACCCCCGACCCGGCGTACGCCCGCCTGCTCGCCGCCCCGAGCAGGTCAGGGAACTCAGCGACTGAGGTCCGGCCGGCCTGGGCGGACTCGACGCGGGTCCGCCACGCCCGCGACCGCCTCTCCCTCCCCACCCCGCCCCGGACCCCGCCCACGGAACTCCCCCAGGAGGGCTTCCGCGCGGGGTAGCCCCCGCCGCGACGGGGAAATCCCGGGCGCGCGGCCCGCGGTCAAGCAGCATGGGCCCATGAGCGACAGCGCGATCACTTACACCCTCTACATCCAGGCCGACCCCTCCCGAGTCTGGCAGGCCCTGACCGAGCCCGCCTTCACCCGCCGCTACTGGGGTCTGAGCTTCGAGACGGACTGGACCGTGGGCTCGGCCATGGAGTGGGTGGAGCGCGGGGCCCGCACCAGCGATGCCGCCCAGGTGGTCCTCGCCTGCGTCCCGGACCGGCTGCTCTCCTACACCTGGCACACCTTCACCCCCCAGTGGGCCGCCTCCGTCGGCATCGAGGAGGAGCTGCGGGCCGAGCTGGCGCGGGAGCTGCGCACGAAGGTGACGTACGAGATCGAGCCGGTCGGCGACACCCTCGCGCGGCTGACCATCCTCCACGAGGGCTTCACGCCCGGCGGCACCCTCATCGGCATGTGCGGCCGGGCCTGGCCGATGATCGCCTCCAGCCTCAAGACCCTGCTGGAAACCGGCGCCCCGCTGCCCGAGCCGGAACACGAGGGCTTCCAGGGCCACGGCGGGCACGAGGCGTACGAGCGCTGACCCGCCCCGCCGCCAGGGCGCCTCCCCGCGCCGCCCCGCCCGCTGACGGACCCTGCGCACCACCCGTTCGGGCGCGTCGTGTGGAATGGGAGGCATGGGGAGAGCTGAGGACCAGATACGAGCGGGGGTCGGCCCGGCGAACCCGGCCGAGGGGACGCTCGCGCCGCCGCGGACGGTCGCGCCGCAGGGGACGGTCGCGCCGCAGCGGACGGTCGCGCCGCCGCGGACGGTCGCGCCGCAGCGGACGGTCGTACCGCACGGGACGGCCCCGCCCGAGCACTGGCGCTACGCCCGACACCTCGATTCCCTGGCCGCCGTGTCCGACGAGGCCGCGGAGGCCGAGAGGGTCGCCGCCGTGCTGCGCGATCCCGACACGGTGATGGCGGAGAGCGCCGTGGTCACCCACCTGGACCGCCGGGCCGCGCAGCTGCTGGCCGACGAGCGGTTCCCCGGCTGGGCCCGGGCCATGGGCGAGGTCCTGGCCGGCCGCGCCTTCCCGGTGCGCAGGCTGCGCGAGTGGACCCTGCTCAAGTCGATCAACCAGGGCGAACCGTGGTCGGCGGCGGAGCTCACGGGTGCCTCCGACTGGTGCCAGCGGACCGCCGTCCGGGCGGTGACCTCGTACGAGGCCCTCAGCCTGCTCGCCGACGCCGCCCGGACCCGCCGCGTCCGCAACGCCGCCGCCCAGCGGCTGCTCCGGCGGACCGCGGTCTGACCGCGGTCTGGTCGCGGTCTGACACGGAGCGCCGCGCGCAGGCCCGCGCCCCGGGCGTTTCCTGACCTCCGGCGGACGCCGGAGCTGCGCGCAGGTGTCGCCCGGCGGAACGGTGAGTGTCATTCGGCCCGCGGCGCCGAAGAACCGCGTCGTGCGTCCATTCGGGCGTCTATGGTCTGCGTACCCGGCCGGTGAATCAGTGTTGTCCGATGCCGCTCCGTTCGAGGAGGACTCTCCGTGTCGCAGGCTTCACCCATGTCCGCCACCACCCCCGCCCCGCCGGTGCCCACGGCGTTCGGCCAGGTCAAGGGTTGGTTCTCGGCGTATGACCAGGCGCTCTTCGACTGGTTTCTGACCCGCCAGAACCGTGACGCTCAGCAGCGTGGCGACATCCTGGAGCTCGGCGTCTACATGGGGAAGAGCGCGATCTTCCTCGGCCAGTACCTGCGCGCCGGCGAGGGGTTCACCGTCTGCGACCTCTTCGACTCGCCCGCGCCCGACGACGCGAACCTCGCGGAGATGCAGGGCTCGTACTCCACCCTCACCCGCCGCGCGTTCGAGGCGAACTACACGGCGTTCCACGAGGAGCTGCCGACGGTCATCCAGGCCCCGACCTCCGTGGTCACGGACACGGTGGAGGCGGCGAGCTGCCGTTTCGTCCACATCGACGCCTCGCACCTCTACGAGCACGTCGCCCTGGACGTCGCGTCCTCGCGGGCCCTCGCCGCCCCGGGCGCCGTCGTCGTCTTCGACGACTACCGCGCCGCGCACTGCCCCGGCGTCGCCGCCGCCGTCTGGGGCGCGGTGGCCTCCGGAGACCTGCGGGTCATCTGCATCTCCCCGAACAAGCTCTACGCGACCTGGGACGACCCCGAACCGCTCCAGTCGGAGCTGCGCACCTGGCTGGAGGGCCGCGAGGGCGTCTGGCACGGCGTGGAGCAGGTGGCCGGCCGGCCGCTGGTCCGCATCGGCGACAAGGGGCTCGTCGCGCCCGAGCCGCCGAAGCCGCTGCGCCCCGCCCCCGCCGAAGCCGCCCCCGGCGAAGCGCCCGCGTCCGCCCCTGGGCGCGCCGCGACCGGCTCGGCCCCGGCCGCCTCCCGGCAGGCGGCGCCCGCCGCGCGCAAGCCGGCGGCAGCGGGCTGGCGGAAGCTGGCCAAGGACCTGCTCCCGCCGCTCGTCACCCGCGCGATCGTGGCCCGGCGCAAGCGCCGTCGCTGACCGCGCCCGGAACGCCGAAACGGCGCCGGCCCCCGCCCCCGCTTCCGGGGGCCGGCGCCGTCGCGTACTGGGTCAGATGCCCTTGCGGACCCGGGCCGCGCGGCGGGCCTCGGCCGCCTGCCGCGCCTCGATGGTCTTACGGGACTCCTTGCCCTTGCCCGGTCGGCCGGGCCGGGTCCCGATCCCCCGGAAACCGAGGTCCGAGCCCGACGGCCGGCCCTTGGCGTCGGTCGGCGCCGCGCCGGCCAGCGGCACCCCGGACGGGGTCTTCGCCCCGGTGATCCGGCTCAGGGCCGCCTCGCCGGAGCGCACCTGGGTGATGGTCGGCCGGATCCGGGCGTCGGACATCAGGCGCACCATGTCGCGGCGCTGGTTCGGGGTGACCAGGGTGACGACCTTGCCGGACTCGCCGGCCCGGGCGGTGCGGCCGCCCCGGTGCAGGTAGTCCTTGCTGTCGGCCGGCGGGTCCACGTTGACCACGAGGTCGAGGTCGTCGATGTGGATGCCGCGCGCGGCGACGTTCGTCGCGATCAGGACCGTGACGTCCCCGTTCTTGAACTGCGCGAGCGTCCGCGTGCGCTGCGGCTGCGACTTGCCGCTGTGCAGCCCCTCCGCCCGGACACCCATGGCCCGCAGGTGCTTCACGAACTGGTCGACGCCGTGCTTGGTGTCCAGGAACATCAGCACCCGGCCCTCGCGCGCGGCGATCTCGGTCGCCGCCGAGTACTTGTCGGCCGCGTGGATGTGCAGCACGTGGTGGTCCATCGTGGACACCGTCGCCGACTGGGGGTCCACGGAGTGCGAGACCGGGTCCTTCAGGTACCGGCGCACCAGCTGGTCCACATTGCGGTCCAGCGTCGCCGAGAACAGCATCCGCTGCCCGGCGTGGTGCACCTGGTCCAGGATCTCGGTGACCTGCGGCATGAACCCCAGGTCGCACATCTGGTCGGCCTCGTCGAGGACCGTGATCTTCACCCGCTCCAGGTGGACGTCACGCCGTCCGATCAGGTCGCTGAGCCGCCCGGGCGTGGCCACGACGACCTCGGCGCCGGTGCGCAGCGCGCCCGACTGCTTGCCGATCGACAGCCCGCCGACGACCGTGGCCATCCGTAGCTTCAGGGCGGTCGCGTACGGCGTGAGCGCCTCGGTCACCTGCTGCGCCAGCTCGCGCGTGGGTACGAGGACCAGCGCGAGGGGCCGCTTCGGATCGGCCTGCTGCCCCGCCGTCCGCGCCAGCAGGGCGAGGCCGAAGGCGAGGGTCTTGCCGGAGCCGGTCCGGCCGCGCCCGAGGATGTCCCGGCCGGCGAGGGAGTTGGGGAGCGTGGCCGCCTGGATGGGGAACGGCTCCTTCACCCCCAGTCCGGTCATCGTCGTCACCAGCTCAGGGGGCAGGCCGAGCTCGTCGAAGGACTCCACCGGCGGCAGCGCCGGGATGACCGTCGCGGGCATCGCGAACTCGCCCTGCGGCCCGAGGGTCCGAGGAGCCTTGCCGGAGCCCTTGGCGCCCGGCTTGGTGCCTGCCTTCGCTCCGGCCTTGATGCCGAAACGCCCATGAGGTGACGGGTTCTTCATGCAGAACCTTCCGTGAAGAGAGGACACGCGGAATACGAACGGGAGTGGTGAAAAGTGGTGAACGGCGACGAGCCGGGGCCCGTACCCCTCGGTACGGGCCCCGGCTCGTCGTACGTGTCCGCACCGGGCGCATGCGCCCCGCGCTTTAAGTTTCCGCCCCATTTTACCAGTCGGTGACTACGGGGCGACGGGACCCAGCTCGCCGGCCCGCACCTGGGCCAGATGGGCGCGGATCTCGACCGTCGCCCGCCCGAACCAGTCGGCGATGACGGCGACCTCCTCGGGGGAGTACTCGGCGAACACGGCGCCGAGACGGGCGTAGAAGGGCTCGTACACCGCGACGAGCCGGGCGGCGGCGGCCGGGTCGGCCACCACGCGGACGCGGCGGCGGTCTGCCGGGTCCGGCTGCCGGTGCGCGTAGCCGGCGCGTTCCAGGCGGTTGAGCACCCCGGTGACGGCCCCGGTGGTGAGGTTCGTCAGCTCGGCGAGATCGCCGGCGGAGAGCGGGGTGTCCCCGGCGCCCAGGATGTGGCCCAGGCACGTCAGATCCGTGACGTTCAGCCCGAGCAGCTGCGCCACCTCCTGCTGGCCGATGAGGCCGAGGGCCACGTACTGGTCCATGCGCGAAATCGCCTCCCCGGCCGTGGCCGGGGGGCGGGACTTGCCCTGCACGTCGATACTCCTTAGCATCTAAGTTACTTAGCTCGTGAGATAAAAGATCCTGCTCCGAGCCTACTGCTGCCCGTTCCTCCAGGGAGAATCATGAGCGCGCACGGCCACGTCGATCTGGGCCACACCGTGGCCGGCTGGACCGGAACCACCCTCGCCCTGCTGGGCGTCACCGGAGCCGGCCTCGCCGTGTGCGCGGCCTGGACCCCCGGCGTCTGGCTGGGCCTCGCCCTGGTCGGAGCGGCCGGGCTCGTCACCTGGCTGCTCCACCTGGCCGGCTGGGGCAAGCCGAGCGGCCCGCGTCCGGTGTCCGAGTGGGACTGGCGCACCCGGGACGCGGCCGCCCGTACCGGCCACGCGCACTGTCTGGGCTGCCGGGTCACCGTCGCCTCGCGAGAGCGCTGCTCCCCCTTTCCGGGTACAAGGCGTCCGTAAGTTCGAAAGGCCTCTGTTGGCCGCGCCCAGGGTGTGGTGGGGGTGACTCCCGGGCAGTATCGAGACGGCCGCGTGTGCGGCCCGCAGTGGAACGTTGAGAAGGATCAGTACTGATGGCAACAGGCACCGTGAAGTGGTTCAACGCGGAAAAGGGCTTCGGCTTCATCCAGCAGGACGATGGCGGCCCGGACGTGTTCGTGCACTTCTCCGCCATCCAGTCCAGCGGCTTCAAGGAGCTGGCGGAAGGCCAGAAGGTCGAATACCAGGTCACCCAGGGCCCCAAGGGTCCGCAGGCGGAGCAGGTGATCCCCCGGTAAGGCCATTTCGCGAGTCCGGTTCGTGACGTGAGCCCCGCCGGTCAGCCCGGCGGGGCTCACCGGTTCAGGGGTGTCCGGCCGCCGGGTCTCGGCGGACGGCCCCGGTCCCGGGGTGTCGGACGGCGAGGTCAGACGGCGCGGTGGAGGGCCTTGAGGAGGCGCCAGACCAGGTCCGCGAGTTCCTCGGGTCCCGCCGCCGGGATCCGGCCGTGCAGCCAGTCCGCGAGGACGCTCGTGAAGGCGGCGGCCACGGCAGACGCGACGAGGTCGGGGTGCGGAGCGCCCACCGCCGCGCGCTCGGCGCGGGAGCGGGCCCGCAGCTCCCGGCGCAGGCGCTCGCCGAGCGGGCCGCCGCCGCCCGGGAGGAGCAGGGTGCGGTACAGGCCGCCGTGCTCGGCGGCGCCGGCGAGGAAGGCGGCCAGCGCCGCCGGGGGCCGGGCCGGGGGCGGCGCTGCGGGGTCCGTCTGCCAGGCGTGCAGGGCGTCGACCGCCGCGTGCACCACCTCGGCGCAGGCGTCCACGGCGAGCGCGGGGAGATCCTCGTAATGCAGGTAGAACGTGGCGCGCCCGATCCCCGCCCGGCGGACCACGGCCGAGACGCTGACCTCGCCCAGCGGGCGGTCCGCGCACTCGGCGAACAGGCTTTCGCGCAGCCGGGCCTTGGTCCGCGCCGTCCGCGGGTCCTCGGGGCTCACGAGGCCAGCAGCGCCGCGCCGAGGGCGAGCGCGCCGGGCAGGGCCTGGGCGACGAGGATCCGCCGGTTCGCGGTGGCGGCCCCGTACAGCCCCGCGATGATCACGCAGGAGAGGAAGAAGATCTGCGTCGCGAGCGAGCCGATGACCAGCGACCAGACCAGACCGGCGGCCAGGAAGCCGTTGTAGAGGCCCTGGTTGGCGGCGAGCATGGCGGTGACGCGCGCGGTGTCCGCGTCGAACCCGGACAGCGCGCGGCCGGGCGGCCGCTGCCACAGGAACATCTCCAGGACCAGGAAATAGAGGTGGAGCGCGGCGATCGCGCCGATCAGGACCTGGGCGACCGTGTGCACGGCGATCTCCACTCCGCGAGGGTTCGAGCTTGCGAGGGTTCAAGCAGGATTTCCTGGACAACTGTACAGGAAGTTCGGGGGGTGGGTGGGGACGGCCTAGGGTGGCCCCATGACCGTGCTCGTGTATGAGGACTTCGGTACCGGACGCCACCGTGAGAGCTCCCTGATCCGGCACGCCCTCGGCAGCGTGCACGAGGAGGTGCTGGTCGCGGGCCTCGCCGGCGGTGTCGGCTTCATGTACTTCGTCTTCGAGTACGCCGGCCGGCCGCCGATCCCGACGATCGTCGCCCAGGCCCACCCCGAACCCTGGGTGCAGGTGGCCCTCGGCCGGCTGCACGTCCCGTACGAGGCCACGCGCAGCACCAAACCCCGCTGGGGCCGCGTCCGCGCCGCGCTCGACGCGGGGTGGCCGGTGTTCTGCACCGTCGACAAGTCCGCGCTGCCCTGGCACGGCGCCGCCGTCAGCCCCGAATTGGCCGGCGCCGATCCGTACACCGTGGTCGTCGCCGGGTACGAGGATGACGACGTCCTCTACGTCGAGGACGGCGCCGAGAGCCCCTACCGGATCGGCCGGGAGGAGTTCGGCGCCGCCTGGTCCGGGCACCGCAAGGGCCGCCATCAGATGGTCGTGCCCACCGGACGGGCCACCGCCGAGCCGGACATCGACGGGGCCGTCGCCGCCACCGTCGCCCGCTTCACCGGACCCGTGCTGGGCAACCAGTTCGACGTCAACTTCGGCTTCTCGGGCATGGCGAAGTTCGCCGCCCAGCTGCGCGACACCCGGACCAAGACGGGCTGGGAGCGCCGCTTCGGCACGCCGGAGGCCTTCGCGGCGGGCACCCGTCGGCTGTACGCCTGCCTGGAGGAGGAGTGGACCGCTCCCGGTGCCACCCGGCCGCTGTACGCCGACTTCCTCGACCTCGCCGGTCGGCCGGAGGCGGCCGGGCTCTTCCGGGATTCCGGCCGCCACTGGTCGCGGATCGCCGACCTGGCCCGTACGGCCGATCCGAACTCCGACGCGTCCGCGCGGCGGGCGCTCTTCGACGAGTGCGCCGACCTGGTGGACCGCTCCGCGGCCCTGGAGCGGCGGGCGGTCACGCTCATGGACCGCTCCTGAGCCGACGGGCTGGGGAGTTGGGGGACCGCAGGCTGCGGTTCGGTTCGGTTCGGCCGGCCTCAGGGCTCCCGTACCGAGATGGCGGACACCGGGCAGGCCCGGGCGGCCTCACGGACCAGGGCGCTGCCGTGACCGCCCTCGCGGCCCGGCAGGAGCTCGCTGAAACCGTCGTCGTCCTGGGTGAACACCTCGGGGGCGGTCAGCGCGCACTGGCCGGCTCCGATGCACACCGCCGTGTCGATGGAGATCCGCACGGGCCGCCTCACCACGCCACGGGGAGTTCGACCATGCCCTGGATGGTGTCGCCGGGCTTGAACGGGATCCGGTCGGGCTCGGCCGCCAGCCGCAGGCCGGGCAGCCGCTCGAACAGCGTGCCCAGCGCGATCTCCATCTCGGCGCGGGCCAGGTTCTGGCCCAGGCACTGGTGGATGCCGAACCCGAAGGCCAGATGGTGCCGGGTGGGCCGGTGCCAGTCCAGCGCGTCGGGATTCTCGAACACCGCCTCGTCGCGGTTGATGACGGAGGTGGAGAAGATCACCCCGTCCTCCGGACGGATCGTCACCCCGGCGATCCCGATGTCCTCGGTGGCCACCCGCAGCATCCCGTCCGCGATCGACAGGAACCGCATCAGCTCCTCCACGGCCTCGGACATCAGCGACGGGTCCGCGCGCAGCTCGGCCAGCTGCTCCGGATGCCGCAGCAGGGTGAACGTGCCGAGCGAGATCATGTTCGCCGTGGTCTCGTGCCCCGCGATGAGCAGGATCGCGGCGAGCGAGACCAGCTCGTCCACATCCGTCTCGCCGGTCTCCAGCCGTCGCGCGACGAGCTCGTCCAGCAGCCCGTCGCCCGGGTCCCGCCGCTTGCGCGCGATCAGGTCGGCCAGATAGCCGTTGATCTGCGCGCGGGCGTCCTCCACGTCGGCGAGCTCCGGCCCGCGCAGCAGCCGCCTCGACTGACCCTCGAAGAACTCGTGGTCCTCGTAGGGGACTCCGAGCAGGGCGCAGATCACCATGGACGGTACCGGCAGGGCGAAGGCGCTCACCAGCTCGGCGTACCGGCCCCGAGCGGTCATCTCGTCGATCAGCCGGTCCACGGTCTGCTGGATCCGCGGCCGGAGGTCGGCGGTCCGCTTCAGCGTGAAGCTCGGGATCAGCATCCGGCGCTGGGTGTTGTGCTGGGGGTCGTCGACCCCGAGGAGGGCGGTGCGCCGGTTCTGCAGCCCCTGGAAGCGCCGGGTGGGAGTCGGAAAGGCGGCGTTCTGCCGGTCGGCGGAGAGCCGGCTGTCGGAGAGCAGGGCGCGGGCCTCGGCGTGACCGGTGACCACCCACACGGAGCGCCCGTCGAAGAGGGTGACCCGGGAGAGCGGCCGCCCCTCCCGCAGGGGCTCGTAGGCGGCCGGGGGGTGGTAGGGGCAGGTCCGGTTCTGGGGGAATGCGATGACACCGGGTTCTGACATGCAGCACCTCGCAAGCGATGGGTCCGTCGTGCCGGACTCCATTACATGCCTTGGGCACCTATCCCACCTATGCCACTTTCAGCCACATCATCCGAGTTCGCCCACAAGGCCCAGCGTGGTCGCCGCGATCGATCAGAGATCAGAGGTCAGAGATGGGAGTCCAGGAACTCCCGGAACTCCTCGCGGGTCATCGGCCCGGCCTGACTCGCCACCGCCTCGCCGTCCTTGACGAGGACGACGGTGGGGGCGCCGGTCACGCCGTAGCGCCTGACCGGCTCGGGGCAGCGGGTCATGTCGGTCCGGACGGTGGTCAGCCGGGTCCCGTACTCCTCGGCCAGCTCGCCGACGAGCGCGTCCATCGCGCGGCAGGCGTCGAGGGCCTTCGGCCAGGTGCCGATGAAGTAGGCGAGAACCGGCCCGGGGGCCAGGGAGAGGATGAAGTCGAACTCCTGGTTCTCCAGTGGCTGATGTACCCGACGTGCCATGGGTGGGGCTCCTGCCTCGTGTGTCTGGTCTGTGCCGTGTGCGCCGCGTGCACCGCGTGTGCCGCGTGCTCTGTCTGTGGCGTCTGTGCCGTGTGCGCCGCGGGTCCGCTGTGGGTCGGGAGACCATCATCGCCGCAGGCCGGACCGGCCCGTTGTCAGTGCCGCCTGTGAAGCTGAGGGCATGGACGACAGGATGCTGCGGCGCCGGGTCTACGGCGCCGACCACGAAGACCCCGACCCCGGCCCGCGCCCCGGCCATGCCTACGGCGAACTCGTGGGCGGCCCCCTCGACGGGCTCCTCCTGGACATCACCGGCTGGAGCGAGCGCCGGCTCGCCGAAGAGGCCCGGCTCCCCACCGAGATAGGTCGCTACGGCGCGGGCGGGCGCGCCCACTACCGCCGCCGCCCGGCTGATCCCGGGCGCTGGGACTGGTCCGGGGACAGCCCGTGACACCCGGATGGGGCCGGAGGGTCAGTCGTCAGCGGCCGGTGGCCCCGCGGCTCACACCGCGGGCCCACAGGACCAGCGGGACCTGGAGCGGCAGCCGGCCGAGGGTCACGGCCCGGGCGGCGGGGGAGCGGTGGCGCGCGTCGACCGCCATCTTCACGTTCGCCGGGAACACCCCGACGAAGAACGCCGCCGTGGCCAGCGCCGCCGCGCGCCGGGTCCGCGGGTGCGCGACGCCGATGGCGAGGGCGAGTTCGGCCGCGCCGCTCGCGTACGTCCACTGCCGCGGGGTGCCGGGCAGCGAGCGCGGGACGATCGCGTCGAACTGCTTCGGAGCGACCGCGTGCGCCACCGCCGCCCCGGCCAGCAGACCGGCGAGCAGCAGGGGCGAAGAGGGGGTGCGCGGCATCGGGAGTTCCTCTCGGAGGGGCCTGGGCCCGCGATCTTACTCGCGGGTAGCGAAGGGCGGGAGGGAGGACCCCGAGCCGCCCCGCCCGCCGTACGGCCGCGCGCGCCCGCCGTACGGCCGCGCCGCCGCGATGCCGTCGAGGATTCCCCGAATAATTTCCGGGGAGCTGTCGATCCGGGTGTCTCCCGTTCGACGCAGGGGTGAGAGGCGGGGAAAGCCCCCGTCCTCCCTACCGAGGAGTCACCATGCCGCGCTTCCTTTCCCTGATCCGCATCGACGAGAAGAGCCTCCCCTCCGACACCGAATTCCCCCCGGACTTCCTGGAGCGGATGGGCGCGCTGATGGAGGAGATCACCAAGGCCGGGGTCATGCTCGACACCGCCGGACTGCTCCCCACAGCCGACGGGACCCGGGTCACCTGGTCCGGCGGCAAGCTGAGCTACACCGACGGTCCCTTCACCGAGACCAAGGAGGTCGTGGGCGGCTACGCCATCCTCCAGGCCAAGGACAAGGCCGAGGCGCTCGAATGGACGAAGCGGTTCCTTGAGATCCACCCCGAGCAGTGGACGGTGGGTGCCGAGCTCCGCCAGATCGCCGAAGGCTGACCCGGCAGCGCCGCCGTCGCCCCAGGCGCCGTCACCCCCGGCGCCGCCGTCCCGGTTTGCCCTGCCTCGTCACGGCTGCTCTGATGGGTGGCCGTGACGGCAGTGACGGCGACCCAAGCGGTCGAAGCGGTGTTCAGGATCGAGTCCGCGCGCATCATCGCCGGTGTCGCCCGCATCGTGCGGGACGTCGGCATCGCCGAGGAAATCGCGCAGGACGCGCTGGTCGCCGCGCTGGAGCAGTGGCCCGAGGCGGGTGTCCCGGACAAGCCGGGCGCCTGGCTCACGGCTGTCGCCAAGCGGCGCGCCATCGACCTCGTGCGCCGCAAGGAGACGTACGCCCGCAAGCTCGCCGAGGTCGGCCGCACCCTGGAGGACGTACCCCCGCCCGAGGAACCGGCGGACCCGGACGACATCGACGACGATCTGCTCCGGCTGATCTTCACGGCCTGCCATCCCGTCCTGGCCACCGAGGCGCGGATCGCCCTGACCCTGCGCCTGATGGGCGGGCTGACCACCCAGGAGATCGCCCGCGCCTTCCTCACGTCCGAGCCGACCGTCGCCCAGCGCATCGTCCGGGCGAAGCGAGCCCTGGCCAAGGCCGGGGTGCCGTTCGAAGTCCCGTACGGGGCCGACCGCGACGAGCGGCTCTCCTCCGTCCTCGAAGTGATCTACCTGATCTTCAACGAGGGCTACTCGGCGACCGCCGGCGACGACCTCGTACGCCCGGCCCTGTGCGAGGACGCCCTCCGGCTCGCCCGCGTCCTGGCCGGGCTGATGCCCAAGGAGCCCGAGGTGCACGGGCTCGCGGCGCTGCTGGAGTTCCAGGCCTCCCGGATCGCCGCCCGCACCGGCCCCGACGGCGAGCCGGTGCTGCTCGCCGACCAGAACCGGGCCAAGTGGAACCGCATGCTCATCCGCCGGGGCGTCGAGGCCATGAGCCGCGCGGGCAGCGGCCCGTACTCCGTGCAGGCCGCCATCGCCGGGTGCCACGCGGAGGCCGTCCGGTACGAGGACACCGACTGGCCGACCATCGCCGCGCTCTACGGGCGGCTCGTCCAGCTGATCCCGTCCCCCGTGGTGGAGCTGAACCGGGCGGTCGCCGTCTCCATGGCCCAAGGGCCCGAGGCGGCGCTTCCGCTCGTCGACGCCTTGGCCGGGGAGCCGGCCCTGCGGGCGTACCACCTGCTGCCCAGCGTACGAGGAGACCTGCTGCGGCGGCTCGGCCGCCGGGCGGAGGCCCGCGCCGAGTTCGAGCGGGCCGCCTCCCTCACCCGCAACGCCCGGGAACGGGCCCTGCTGCTGCGGCGGGCGGCCGACGTGGCGGACGCCTGACCGGCCCCGGCCCCGGCCGCCGCCCGCCGCACGGCCGCCCCGCCCCCGCCGCCCCTGTCCTCGGACCGCCTCGGCCGGATCAGGCCGGATCAGGCCTCAATGGGCTTCGGCAGCAGCGGCTGCCGCGGCGGGGTCAGCGCGATGGGCCGGCGGAAGCCGCCCCCGCACGCGATGTCCCGCACCGTGCGCCGCAGTGCCTCCTGGAAGTCGCCCATCGTGCGGCGCGCCGCCGGGGTGTCGACGTAGAGGGAGTTCATGTGCAGTCCGTCCGCGTCCCGTTGGAACCAGGAGCAGGCCCCGTTGGCGCGCGCCGACCAGATGTGCGTGGCGGGCTGCCACTCGGCGTGGCGCTCGGCGCCCACGACCTTCCGGATGTCGATGTACGAGAAGAAGTTCACCGGGTACGGCCAGGACTGGGCGGCGAACTCCGCGGGCGCCAGCAGCTGCCACGCCCGCACGAACGGTACGTCGATATGGCGGATCATCTCGGTGAAGCCGGCCCGGACCCCGGCCATGACCTGGGCGAAGTCCCGGCCCGGCGAGGCGTCGAACTCGATCGGCATGGTGTTGACGAACCAGCCCACCGCGCCCGTCCACGGGCCGCGACCGCGCTCGCTGACCGGCATGAACCCGCGGTAGACGCCGGGGCCGCCGGCCTCCCGCAGACATACGGCGACCGCCGCGAGCACCCCCATGAACGGCTTCCCGTCGACCGCCAGACAGGACTTCTCGAACACCTCGGCCTCGCCGGCGTCCAGGAGCCGGGAGGCCTCGTTGACGATCGGGTACATCCGGTCCGGCTGCACGCCCAGGTCGAGCGGGAACCGCGGGAAGAACTCGCCGTTCCGCTCGATGAACGACTTCCAGTAGCCCAGCCGTTCGTCCTCGGCCTCGATGGAGAGGTAGCGCCGGCGCTGCTCGTCGGCGAAGTCGAGGTAGCTCGGGGCGGTGGCCGGCAGCCCCGCGTCCTCGCCGCGGCGCAGCGCCTCGTACTCGGTCAGCACGTCCCGGACCACGATCGGCATCGACATGCCGTCGCAGACGATGTGGTCGAAGGCCAGGTACACGGTGGCCGAGTCCTCGCGGAGCACGGCGCCCATGGTGAACAGGGGCCAGGACAGGGTGTCGATGCTGCGCTTGAACCGCTCGACCAGGAAGCCGCGCAGCCGCTCGGTGGTGTCGAAGGAGCCCACGTGCTCCGCGTCGAGGGCGAGTTCGTCGGCGGCGAAGGGCGCGCACGAGAGCTCCCCGGCCAGCCGCCGGAACTCGCAGCGCAGCACCTCGTGCCGCCGGACGAAGGCCAGCAGGGCCCGGGCCAGGGCCGGCTCGTCGAGCGGGCCCGTCACCTCGAAGGTCACCGCGATCCAGGACGCTACCGGGTCATCGGACGCGCGGCTTTCCTCGGCGACGGTGAAGTGCTTGTCCTGGTTGAAGGACGCCCTCCTGTCCGCCGCATCGCCGCGGTCGCAGGCCTCCGCCGTCGTGGACCGCAACCGCCACTCGACCACCCGTCCGGGTGCCACGTGGTGCATCTCCAGAGGAAACTGCCGCATTCCGTCATCCCTTCGCCCCCAGAGTCAACCCCGAGGCCCTAACGACACCCGCCGCACGGAAGTGACGCCCACCCGCACCGGCGCCCGGCACAGCCGGTTCGCCGAGCCTCGGGGAGCCGCGTGATCAGCGGCTAGAGCGGGGCCTCGTCGGGGTTGTCGGGGTGGACGGCGATGTGGTCGGGGGCGAGGTCGATGGCGACGCGGTGTTCCATGCCGAGGGCTTCGAGGAAGGTGCGCGGGAGTTGGACGCGGCCGGTGCGGTCGAGCATGACGTATTCGCGTTCGCTCACCGATTCCTCGCCGTGTTCGTCGGTGGTGGTGCGGCGGAGGACTTCGCTGCTGGTGCGGCCGTCGCGGATGGCGACGGTGCGGCGGACCTCACCGGCGACGAGGGGGTCGTGGGTGACGATGACGACGGTGGCGCCGAGTTCGCGGTTGACGGTGCGGAGGGCCTCGAAGACGGCGGAGCCGGTTTCGGAGTCGAGTTCGCCGGTGGGCTCGTCGGCGAGGAGTACGGCGGGGTCGTTGGCCATGGCGACGGCGATGGCGACGCGCTGTTGTTGTCCGCCGGAGAGTTCGCCGGGGCGGCGGTGGCCGAGGTCGCCGATGTGGAGGGCTTCGAGGAGCTGGTCGACCCGGGTCCGGTGGTGTCGGACGTGTGCCCGGCGCTTGCCCTTGAGTTGCATGGGCAGCGCGATGTTCTGCGCGGCGGTGAGGAACGGCAGGAGATTGCGGGCGGTTTGCTGCCAGACGAAGCCGACGGTTTCGCGTCGGTAGCGCAGGCGGTCTCTGGCTGTCATCTCGAGGAGGTCGTAGCCGCCGACGGTGGCCTTTCCGGCGGTGGGGACGTCGAGGCCGGCGAGGATGTTGAGCAGGGTGGACTTACCGCTGCCGGAGGCGCCGACGAGAGCGACGAGGTCGCCTTGGGCGACGGTGAGTTCGAGGCCTTGGAGGGCTTGGACTTCGATGCCGTCGGTGCTGAAGATGCGGACGAGGCGGTCGCAGTCGATGGCGGTGCCCGCCTGGTGTGTGCGGGGCCGGGCGGCGGCGAGGGCTTGCTCGCGGAGCTGGTCCAGGGTGGTGGGGGTGGATGCGGGGGTGGAGGTGGAGATGGGGCTGGTCACTGTCGGTCTCCCGCTCTCAGCTCGGTGGTGATCTGGCGCCGTCCGGATATCGCGGCTTCGGCCAGGACGGCGAGGGCCGCGGCGGTGGCCAGTCCCGCCGCCTGGATCAGCACGGGCCGGGCCTGCGGGTGCAGTCCGGTGGGGACGGGGGAGCCGACCAGGGCGGACAGGTCCACGGCCGGGCCCAGCAGGGCGACGGCGGCCGCGGCGAGGAGGCCGCCGCCGGCCGCGGCGGCCATGGCCTGCGGCAGTGCCTCGGCCAGGATCAAAGCGATGGCCTGGCGGGGCCGGAGGCCCATGGTCCGCAGTCGTGCCAGCAGCGCGGCGCGTTCGGGCGCGGCGCGGATCAGGGTCAGGAGTACGGACAGCACCGCGAACCCCGCGGCGCCGGCCACCGACGCCCAGAACATGCGGCCCGCCGACCGTTGCAGCGGATCCGCCGCCAACTCCGCCGAAACCCCCGCACTCGACCGGACGAGCAGGCGCTCGGCCGCGGCGGCCGGGACCGTTTCCCGTACGAGCGCGCGCAGCCCGGCGTCCTCGACCGCGCCGATCGCGAACCAGTGGTTGGGGCGGGCGGCCCGGGGCACACGGGCGATGGCGGGACCGGCGGGCAGGATGACCGTGGCGGCCGCGGAACCCGGCAGCCCCGGCGTCCCGTCGACCGCGCCGACGGGTTTCGCCGTCAGCTCCTCGCCGTTGCCGAGCCGCAGCCGGTAGGTGCCGTCGGCGGCCTGCCCGGCCAGGTCCTCGCTGAACAACGCGGGCACGGGAGCGTCGCCGCCGCCCGGCTCGCCCGCGAGCAGCTCCGGGTCGAACTGTCCGCGCCCGACGGCGCGGGCCAGCTCCGCGTACGCCACCGGGTCCGCGACGACCACCGTGACCTGGGGCGAGCCCTGGGCGATGCCGAAGAGGAAGGCCTCGTGGTCCGTCCACACGGAGAGGCCGGTGCGTACGCCGGGCAGCCGGGCGGCCGCCTCGGTGAACGCCTCCGGTACGGAGTCCCCGGCGGCCGCGGTGACATGGGCGTCGCCTCCGACCGTCTGCCGTGCGACCGCCATCCGCGAAGTGTCCACCGCCGCCAGCACGGTGGCCCCGAACCCGCCCGTGGTGACGGCGAGCAGCAGCGCGACCAGCGGCAGCACCGAAGGCCGCCCCCGGCCCCCGGTACCGCGCGCCGTCCGGGCCGCCCTGGCCAGACCGACGAACCCGACCACCCCGGAACCCCGCCCGGCCGCCCTGGCCAGTACCCCGACCAGTAGGGGCTGGAGCCGGGCCAGCAACAGCCCGCCGGACAGCGCCAGCAGCAGCGGGGCCGCCACCAGCAGCGGGTCCACCCCTTGCCCGGCGGGGGCGATGCCGCGCGAGCGGACCCCGTACACGGCCAGGGCGGTGGCGGCGAGGACGAGCAGCTCCCCGACCAGCCGGCGGCGGCGCGGGCCGGGCCCGCGCCGGGCCGACAGGAGCACGAAGGCCCGTACGGGGAAGGCCAGCAGGATCACGAGCGTGGTGGCGGCGGACGCGAGCAGAGCCGGTGTCAGCCGGGGAGCCGGCAGCAGCAGCACCGCGAGCAGGGTCGCGAGTACGGCGGCCGGCAGCACGGTCACGGCGCCCTCCCCGAGCAGCCTGCGCAGGATGTCGCGGCGCGAACCACCCCGCGCCCGCAGGAGCGTCAGCTCGGCCTCCCGCCGGTCCCCGGTCAGCGCGGCGGCCAGACAGAACACCACGACGGCCACCCCGGCGACGCCCGCCGGACCGGTGGCGGTGAGCGGTGCGGCGGCCTGCCGCCGGGCCTCGGCCTCGGCGAAGAGCTCGGGCAGCTTGGATCTGATGCCCAGGTCGTCGCGGTACGTGGCGCGCATCAGCTCCGTGGTGGTGGGGCCGGCCACGTACGCGGCGATCTGCCGCCGGGTGTCGGGCAGCCGGTGGGCGTTCAGGCTGCCCGTGTCCACGGACAGCCGCCAGAAGTCCACGGCTCCTTCGCCCCAGGTGGCCAGCCGTCCCAGGCCGTCCGTCCCGACGAGGGCGGCCGTCTGCCAGTAGGACTCCGGCAGCGCGCGGGTGGTGCGGGCCAAGCAGGCGCGGGTGAGACAGGGCAGGTCGCTCCAGAAGGGGTCGGACTCGTCGTTGGCCTCGTACAGGCCGACCACTTCGGCGCTGTTCGGGCCGGCGAGGGAGGGGTCTCCTTCCAGCACCGTGCCGACGCGGATTCCGAGGGTTTCGGCCGCGGGCCGCGACAGCGCCACCTGGACCGGCTTTCCGGCCGGCCCGCCGCCGGGCCACTGGCCGGCGACGAGCCTGGTGTGTTCCGGGGCCTCGTTGACGTAGCCGAGGCTCAGCCGGGGCCTGACCCCTTCGGGCGCGGTGAGTCCGGGGTTGCGGAGGGCGCGCGACTTCAGCCCGAGCGAGCCGTGTGCCGCGCCGTCGGGCGTGAGGGCGAACCCGTCCCCGGTCCGGGCGCGCAGGTGCGCCAGTACGGAGTCCAGCTCGGCGGCGGATTCCCGGCCGGTCCGGGAACGGGAGGAGGCGAACAGGTGCGTCGCGGTGGGGCCCTTGTCCGTCAGGAACTCGCGCAGCGCCTGGTCGGCGCCCCGGTCCAGGGCGCGCGGCAGGCCGGCGGCCAGCAGTACGGCGACGAACGCCAGGGCGGCGGCGAGCAGCGTGGCGGTCGGTGTCGCGCGCAGCCTGGTCCGCACCCATGGCGCGGGCCCGGAGGCGGCGGTCCGGATGGCGTCGGCCGGCGGCGCCGAGGCAGTTGTCGCGGCGGGGGGCATCGCGGTCTGAGGCGTCGCGGTCTGCGGCATCGCGGTCTGCGGCGTCGCGGCGGGGGGCGCCCCGGTAGGGGGTGTCTCGGCCGGGTCCGTCACATCTCCTCCACGTGGCGCAGCCGAGCGGCTGTGTTCTTGGCGTTCCGGCTGCCTCGGCTGCCGATCACGGCCGACAGCAGGGGTACCGCGGCGATGGCGGCGGTCAGCAGCAACGTTTCGGCAGTCGGCAGATCCACGACGACCTCCGGCACCGGGTGGCGCGCGGACGGGGTCAGCACCACCAGCGGCACCACCAGGTGCACGATGGCCGCCCCCAACGCCAGCCCGACACCGGCCCCGAGACCGACCAGTACACCGCTTTCCGCGGCGGCCGTGCGGGCCAGGTCCCGCCGGGGCGCCCCGAGGGCCAGCAGTACGGCGAACTCCCGGCCCCGCTCCCGGCCCGCGGCGGCCGCCGAGGCCGCGAAACCGATCGCCGCCAGCACCGCGCAGGCCAGCGCGAGCGCTGCCAGCGCGGCCTGTGGGCCGGCGCTCAGCGGGTCGTCCAGCAGCTCGGCGGCCACGTCCTCGCGCAGCGCCACCCGCTGGGTCATGGCGCCGGCGCGCAGTTCGGCGGCGGCCCGCGCGGGGGCCGGGTCATGGGCGGAGGCGGCCGGCAGCCACCACTCGTCGGGGGGAGGCAGGGCCAGCCCGCCACGGGCCGCGATCAGCCGCCCGGCGGTTCCCACGTCGATGGCCAGGGCGGTGTCCCCGGCCACGGGCAGCGAGTCCACGGCGGCGGTGACGCGTACCGGGACGGAGGTGCCGTCCAGGGTGACGGGGACGACGTCTCCGACAGAGGCGCCGACGGCGGCGAGGTAGGCGCGGGTGGCGATCCCGGGAATGTCGTCGGCGCCCGCGCCGGCCATGGTCAGCGCGATCTGGTTGCCGCCGGAGGCGCCGCCGCTGAAGCCCAGCCGCAGCAGGGGCGCATCGCCGTCGGATTCGTTCGCGCCGTCCGGCAGCAGTACCCCCGGCGGTCTGGTGTGGGACGGCCCCTGGGCCGACAGGTGCCAGGCCGGGGCGGTGGCCCGGACGGGAACCGCCGGGCCGTCCGGGGATCCGGCGACGGAGATCCCGCGCACGGTCAGCTCCCCGCCGCTCTGCGAGTCCGTAGCGTACGAGAACCGCAGCCCGGCGATGCTCAGGGGCGTCGCCGCGGACCCGAGGGGGGCGTCGGTCAGCGCGCCGACGTCCAGCCTCGCGATGGCCTCCCCGCTGTCCGGCAGCCGGACCATCGGTGCCTGGTAGGTGATCCCGAACCGGTCGCGCAGCAGCAGCCCGAGGCGGGGGCTGCTGCCGGCCCCGGTGCGGCGTACCGTCACGTCGATGTCGATGCGCCGCGGATCGCCGGGCAGGGGGATCCCGGCCGAGCCCCGGGCGTCCGCCGCGAGCGGGGCGAACAGCCGGCGCATCGGCCGTCCGTCCCGCAAGTCGGCGCGCAGCGGCACCCGTTCGGCGGTCGCGGCGGCGTCCAGTACCAGCAGTTGCCCGGCCTTCCCGCCCGGCAGCCGCTGATCGGACCGGATCACCGGGACCACCCGCTCGCCGCCCGGCAGGGCCGCGTACCGGCCGCCCCGGCCCAGGGCGGCCAGCTCGCTGTCGAAGACGCGCAGCCCGCCCGCCGTGGCGAAGTCGGCCTGGTCGCGCTGGGAGTCCGACCACGCGGTGTGCTGGCCGAGGGCGAGGACCCCGCTGGAGACGGCGAGCACGAGCAGCAGTACGGGCCCGGTGGCCCGCCCCGGCCGGCGGGCCAGCTGCCAGCCGACCAGCGCCGGACCCAGACTCCGTCCCCGGGCCGCCAGCCGCCCGCCCAGCCGGGCGGCGAACGGCAGCAGCCGCAGGACGAGCAGCGTTCCGGCGCACAGCGCGAGCGTCGGCGCGGCGACCAGCACCGGGTCCACGCCGAGGCCCCCGGCCCCGTCCGCCGAGACGCCGCCGTCCCCGCTGTAGCGGTCGAGCTGGCGGTACGCGAGGAAGGCGAGCCCCACCAGCGCGAGGTCCGCACCGGAGCGGACCGCGCCCCCGACGAGTGCCTGTCGCCGCCCGCTCAGGCGCGGGGCGCCGGCGGCGGCCCCGCGCAGTACGGCGGGCAGCGCGGTCAGCAGGACGCAGACGAGCGCGCAGCCGGCCGCGACCGGCCACAGCGGCCAGGTGACGGCAGTGTTCTCCAGCGGCACCTGGGCGAGCGGGCCCACGCCGCTCAGCAGGCGCAGCAGCGGTGGGGTGAGCAGCGGCGCGAGAACGGCGGCGGGCAGCGCCAGCAGCACCGACTCGGCCGCCGTGAGCGCCCCGAGCCGGCGGCGGGAGGCGCCGCGCGCGGTGAGCAGGACACGCTCGAACTCCTGGCGCTCGGTGAGCAGATGGGCGACCAGCAGCAGGGCTGCGGCGGCCAGGACGGCCAGTTGCAGGGCGCCGACCAGGAGGCTGGACCGGGCAACCAGTTGTCCGGAGGCCAATTCACCGAAAAATTGTGGCAGTTCGGTACTCGGCTGGAGGCCGGTGGATTTCTGGAGCTCGATGCCCAGGCCGCCGGCGCGGGCCCGCATCGCCTCGGCGTCGGCGGCGTGGACGCCGGCGAGATCGGGGGTGAGGAGCGAACCGCGGCCGTTCTGCGGCAGCGCGCCGGCGGTGAAGACGGAGTCGTCCACGAGCAGCGGGCCGTACGTGGTGAACGTGCCGATCTGGATCTCCCGGCCGCCGAGCGGATCGAGCCGCCAGTACGGGGCGTCCGGCTCGGCCGCCCGGTAGACCCCGGTGACCAGTACCGTGAGCGGGGCCCCGCCGTAGCGGTCGTCGAGGCGTACCTCGGCCGGCAGGCCGTCGGCGGCGAGCCCGAGCCGGGCCAGGGCCGTCTGCGGAACGGCCACCGGAACCCGGCGGTCGCCCGGGCTCGACACGCCCCGGGGTAACGTGCCGGCGAGCAGCCTCACTTGGTCGTGGCCGAGGGCGGCGAGCACGGTCAGATCGGCGTCCTTGCCGGGGGCGGGCGCGCCGGGAAGCCCGTACGAACGGCTGCGCGCCAGGCTCTCGACACCGACCGGCAGCGGCCCGAACAGCCCGGTGGCGAAGGCCCGTACGGCCTCGTCGTCCTTGGCTCGGGCGGTCACCGGATGGTCGCCGGAGACCACGACCGTGGTGCGCGCCCGGCCCGGACCCTGGAGCGCCTGGCGCAGTCCCGCCTCGCCCACCGTGCGGGTGAACGCGAGCAGCGCGGTGAGCACGGTGGTGGTGATGAGCGCGGTCAGGAATACGGCGGCGGCGAGCGGCCATCGCCCGCGCAACCGGCGCACGACGAAGCCGATCATGTGCTTTTTTTCCTCCCCCAACCGGACGATTAGTCCCGGATAGCGGACGATGCTGTCAGATTCGCATGCGCAGGGGAAGGGGCTTGCGCGCATGATGTGACGGATGAGCACATACGGATGAGCACATACGGATGAGCGCATACGGATGAGCGCATACGGATGAGCGCATTCGAAATGGCAGTGTGCCGAGCCGAGTTGGCCGGCCGAGTCGAGGGGGAGCCCCACCATGACGCGACAGCAGGCCACCACCGTGGCGCCCATGGTGGTGGCTGACGGCCTCCACCGCAGCTTCGGGACCGGAGAGCGCGCCGTACACGCCCTGCGCGGGGTCTCGTTCGAGATTCGCCGAGGCGAACTCACCGCCCTCAAAGGACGTTCCGGTTCCGGCAAGACCACCCTGCTCAACCTGGTGGGCGGCCTCGACTCCCCGACCAGCGGCAGCATCACCCTCGACGGCACCGACCTGGCCGGGCTGGACGAGTCGGGACTGCTCGCCCTGCGCCGCGACCGGATTGGCTTCGTATTCCAGTCGTTCGGGCTGATCCCGGTGCTGACGGCCGCCGAGAACGTCGGGGTACCGATGCGGATGCGCAAAGTCCCGGCGAAGCGGCGCGAGGAGCGGGTGCGGACGCTGCTGGCCCTGGTCGGCCTGGCCGAGCACGCGGAGCAGCGCCCCGGCGAGCTCTCCGGCGGGCAGCAGCAGCGCGTCGCGGTGGCCCGCGCCCTGGCGAACGATCCCGCGCTGATCATCGCGGACGAGCCCACCGGGCAGCTGGACTCCGAGACGGGCCGGTCCATCATGCGGCTGCTGCGCGCGGTGGTGGAGAGCGAGGGCGTGACCGTACTGGTCGCCACGCACGACCAGGCCCTGATGGAACTCGCCGACCGGGTCGTGGAACTGCGCGACGGCCGCGTCGTGGAGCCGACCGAGTAGCGGTCGGCCCGTCGCCGAGCGCGGTCCCCCGTACCGGGGCGGCGATGGCAGACAGTGGGCGGCGTGGATGCGGATGTGGATGTGGATGAGGTCATCGACGGCCTGTACGGGCTGCCCCCGGCGAGGTTCACGGCGGCGCGGAGCGAGGCGGCCGCCCGGGTGAAGGCGGCCGGGGACCCGGCGGCGGCGAAGCGGATCGCGGGTCTGCGGCGACCGACGCTGGCGGCCTGGGCGTCGAACACGCTGGTACGGGCGAAACCCGAGGAGGTCGAGCAGTTCCTCCAGCTCGGCGAGGCCTTGCGGGCGGCGCACCGGTCGCTGGACGGCGACCAGCTGCGGGAGCTGTCGCATCAGCAGCACGTGGTGATCGGGGCCCTCGCCCGGGAGGCCCTGCGGCTGACGGAGGAGGCCGGGGCGCCGGTGTCGGAGACGGTGGTGCGGGAGGTCGAGCAGATTCTGCACGCCGTCCTCGCCGACCCGGAGGCCGCCGGGGAATGGGCCTCCGGGCGGCTCGCGAAGGCGCCGGCGCTGATGGCGGAGTTCCCGGCCGTGGACCCCGGGGCGGTGCCTTCCGCACCGCCCCGGCGCGCGCGCGTACGGTCTTCGCGGGCGTCGGCCGGGCCTTCGGGAGCGCGCGTACGGTCTTCGGGGGCGCCCGTACCGCCTTCGGCCGAGCCCGCGACGGCGCCGGAGCCGGAGCCGTACGACGGCCGGCTGGAGGCGGCCCGCGCCGACGCCGCGCAGTCGGCATGGGCGGCCGCCGCCCGGGAGGACGAGCGCCGCCTGGCCAACGAGGCCCGCCGACGGGCCGCTGCCGAGGCCGCGGCGGCGGATGCCGCCCGGGACCACGCGCACGCCGCCGCGGCCGCGGCCGAGGAGCGGTACAACGAGGCCGACCGGGCGGCGCGGGACGCCGCCCTGGCGGCCGCGGCCGCGGAGCGCCGGCTCCGCGAACTGTCGGGTGAGGCGGGCCAGGACGGCGGGGACGGCTGAGGGGCCCGCCGCCCCGCCACCCGGTGGGCCGGGCGGACGGATTCCGCTACTCGGTGTGCAGCACCTTTGCGATCGTCATCCGGGCCGCCGACGAGGCCCTGAATGCCGCCCGGAACAACCCTTAGCGGTCGCCCGTGTGGCGCTCCAGCGGGGTTGCTACTGCCGAGTTGCTCACACTGAACGTGACACTTCCGGCGCGGTAGCGGTCGTCGGACCACTCGATCGGGCGGCCCGTGTTGGTGGCCGAGACGTGTCGCTGGCGCAGCAGCGGGCTGCCGCGCCGGATCTCCAGCAGCCGGGCGTCCTCGGTGCCGGCCGGCAGCGCGTCGATCAGGTGCTCGCCGTAGTGGGCGACGATCCCGGAGTCCGCGGCCAGGCCGTCCATGACGGAGCGGCAGTCCAGCGGCATCGCCTCGACCGCCGCAGCGACCCAGTCGGCGTACGCGGTCCGCTCCACCATGGTCGGTTCCCCGTCGAGCAGGCGCAGCCGCAGCACGGCCAGGATCTCGGTACCCGGCGCCAGCGCGAGCCGCTCCGCCTCCTCGGCCGTCGCCGGCCGGCGGGTCCGGGACAGGAAGCGGCTGCGCACCTCGTGCCCGACGCCCTCGGCCCACTGGGCGAAGCTGTTCAGCTCGCCGAAGCTGTGCCGGCGCTCCTGGCGCAGCACGATCCGCCGGGCCCCCTGCCGGGAGCCGATCAGGCCCTCGGCGGCGAGGGTGGCCACCGCCTGCCGGACGGTGCCGCGCGAGGCGGACCAGCGCGCGGCCAGGTCGCTCTCCGAGGGCAGTTGGGCGCCCACCGGGTACGCGCCGGAGAGGATCGCGGCGCGCAGCGCGTCGGCGATCTCCAGGTAGCGGACCGTGGCCATCGCGTGTGCCCCCTTGATCGTCATCGTATTCCGGTCACCATAGCCAGCATGGCTCGGAGGCCGTCCGACATACCCCGGCCTTGATCATTAAGGCACCGCTGTCACGACTTCTTTCGGTCATTCGCATCTCTTCGTCGAGCCGTGCCCCGCGGTCCAATTCCCGTTCACCGTCCGTACAGCGGGCCCAGGCGAACTGGAGCCAACTTGTTCAGACAAGTTAACAAGTTGCGTTACCCCCTTTGCCTCGTCTCCGGGAGAGACCGTGCTCAGTTCCTCCGCCCGTCGCGGTGCGGCCGTACTGCTCAGCGCCGCCGTCCTCACCACGCTCAGCGCGTGTGGTGCCGCACCCGATCAGAAGACCGCCGGCTCCGCCGGCGACGCCAAGGGCAAGACCCAGCCGGGCGCCGCCACCTCGGTGGCCGACCTGGGCGGCATGGAGGCCCTGGTCGCGGCCGCCGAGAAGGAGGGCCGGCTCAATGTGATCGCCCTGCCGCCGGACTGGGCGAACTACGGCGAGATCGTCAAGGCCTTCCAGGCCAAGTACCCCAAGATCAAGATCAACAGCGAGAACCCCGACGCCTCCAGCGCCGACGAGATCGCGGCCGTGAAGTCCCGCAAGGGCCAGAAGCGCGCCCCCGACGTGATGGACCTCGGCATCGCCTTCGCGCGAAGCGGCGCCGCCGAGAACCTGTTCGCCCCGTACAAGGTCACCGCCTGGGACAAGATCCCCGACGCCCAGAAGGACGCCGACGGCCGCTGGTACAACGACTACGGCGGCTACGTCTCCATCGGCTGCGACGCCGCCCGCGTCAAGACCTGCCCGCAGACCTTCGCCGACCTGCTCAAGCCCGAGTACAAGGGCAAGGTCGCCCTCAACGGCAACCCCACCAAGTCGGGTTCGGCCTTCGGCGGCGTCTACGCGGCCTCCCTCGCCAACAAGGGCTCCTTCGCCGACATCCAGCCGGGCATCGACTACTTCGGGCAGCTGAAGAAGAGCGGGAACTTCATCCCGGTCGAGTCCACCCCGGCCACCGTCGAGAAGGGCGAGACGCCCATCTCCATCGACTGGGACTACCTCAACGCCGGCTACGCCGACCAGTTCAAGGGCAAGGGCGTCGACTGGAAGGTCGCCGTCCCCAGCGACGGCGTCTACGCCCAGTACTACTCGCAGGCCATCAACAAGGAGGCCCCGAACCCGGCGGCCGCCCGCCTGTGGATGGAGTTCCTCTACAGCGCCGAGGGCCAGAACCTCTGGCTCAAGGGCTACGCCCGCCCGGTCCTGCTCCCCGGCATGACCCAGGACGGCACCGCCGACAATGACGCCGTCGCCAAGCTGCCCAAGGTCGAGGGCACCCCGTCCTTCCCGGCCTCCGAGCAGCTGGACAAGGCCAAGGCCACCCTCGCCGAGAAGTGGGACAAGGCCGTCAGCTGATGTCCGCCACCACCACCCCCCACCCGAAGGGGACCGCCGGCGGCAACCGCCGCCGGCGGCGCGGCCCGCGCACCTGGCTCGCCGCCCTCCCCCTCCTCGCCTTCACCGGGCTCTGCTTCGGCATCCCGCTCGGCGCCATCGCCTTCGGCGCGGTCACCCGTACCGACCCCGCCACCGGCGCCACCCGGCCGACCGGCGAGCACCTCGCGCGCTCGCTCCAGGGCCCCTACCTCGGCTCGCTCATCGGCAGCGTCCATCTCTCCGCCCTCACCGCACTCGTCGGCGGACTGCTCGGAGTCCTGATCGCCCAGGCCGTGGTCACCTCCCGCTCCACCGCCCTGCGCGGCGCGGCGCTGACCGCCTCGGGCGTCCTCGCCAACTTCGGCGGAGTCCCGCTCGCGTTCGCGTTCATCGCCACCGTGGGCATCTCCGGAGTCGTCACCCAGCTCGCCGACCTCGGCGGCCTCGGCTGGAGCCTGTACTCCTTCACCGGCCTCACCGTGGTGTACCTCTACTTCCTGATCCCGCTGATGGTGCTGGTGATCGTCCCGGCCCTGGACGGACTGCGCCCCCAGTGGCGCGAGGCCGCCCAGAACAACGGGGCCACCACCTGGCAGTTCTGGCGCCACGTCGGCCTGCCGGTCCTGGCACCCTCGCTGCTCGGCGGGTTCGTGCTGCTCTTCGGCACCGCCTTCGCCGCGCACGCCACGGCCGCCGCCCTGGTCGGCGGTTCCGTCCCGCTGGTCACCCTCAAGATCGCGGACGCGCTGTCCGGCAACGTACTGACCGGCCAGGAGAACGTGGCGCTGGCCCTCGGCCTCGACATGATCCTGATCGCCGGCCTGGTCATGGCCGTCTACCTGCCCCTCCAGCGACGGAGCGCCCGATGGCTGCGATGACCCCGACCGCCCCGGACGAGCGGGCACCCGCCGGATCACCACCGGCGCCCGCGCAGCCCGCGCCGCGCGGAACCGCCCGGCGGCCGCGCCCCCGGGCCCGCGTCTGGCGCGGAGCCGTACTCGCGCTGGCGGGCGGGTACTTCCTCGTCCCGCTCATCGCGTCCTTCGTCTTCACCGTGCACGTGCCCGGTCAGGGGATCACCTTCGACGCGTACACCGAACTGCTCGCCGCCGACGGCTTCACCGAGAGCCTGCTGCTCTCCCTCGGCCTGGCCGCCGCGACCATCGCGCTGTCGCTGCTGCTCGCGGTCCCGGCGCTGATCGCCGTACGGATCGGATCGCCGCGGCTGCGGCCCGTCGTCGAGGTGATGTGCATGCTGCCGCTGGTGGTACCGCCGATCGCCCTGGTCACCGGCATCACCACCGTGCTGCGCTGGGGACCGGAACACCTCTCGCGGACCCCGCTGTACCAGACCTTCCTGGCCGTCCAGAACGAGGACTTCCCCGTCGTCCTGGTCCTCGCCTACACGGTGCTGGCGCTGCCCTTCGTCTACCGCTCCCTCGACGCGGGCCTGCGCGCCGTCGATGTCCCGACCCTCGTCGAGGCCGCCCGCAGCTGCGGCGCGAGCTGGCCCCACGTCATCCTGCGCGTGCTGCTGCCGAACCTACGGGCCTCGCTCGCCGGAGCCGCCTTCCTCACGCTGGCCCTCGTACTGGGCGAGTTCACCATCGCCTCCCTCCTCGGCTTCCAGCCCTTCGCGGTGTGGATCGTCTCGATCTCCGGAGCCCAGGCCCGGATGTCGGTCGCCGTCTCCATCCTCAGCCTGCTGATCACCTGGCTGCTACTGCTCGTCCTGTCGCGGGCCGGAACCCACCCCACCGCGGCCGCGACGGGCGGCGCCGCCCCGGCCCCCGCCACCTCCCACAAGGAGTCCTGAACCTCATGTCCACCACCCTTCCCGCGGCGCGGAAGCCGGCGGATGCCAGCACCCCGGCGGGCGCGCGCGTCGAATTCCGCGGACTGCGCCGGGCGTTCGGCTCCACCGTGGCCCTCGACGGCCTCGACCTGACCATCGAGCCCGGCGAACTCGTCGCCCTCCTCGGCCCGTCCGGCTGCGGCAAGACCACCGCCCTGCGCGTGGTCGCCGGCTTCGAGCAGCCCGACTCGGGTGAAGTCCTGCTGGACGGCGCGGACATCACCCGCGTCCCGGCCAACCGCCGGGACGCCGGGATGGTGTTCCAGTCGTACAGTCTCTTCCCGAACCTCAGCGCCCGCGACAACGTGGCCTTCGGCCTGCGCGTACGCAAGGTCGCGGCGGCCGAGCGCCGCGAGCGGGCCGCGGAACTCCTCGACCTGGTGGGCCTCCCCGACCACGGCGACCGCTACCCACACCAGATGTCCGGCGGCCAGCAGCAGCGCGTCGCGCTGGCCCGCGCCCTGGCCCTGCGGCCGCGCGTCCTGCTGCTCGACGAGCCGCTGTCGGCGCTGGACGCCAAGGTACGGGCGAACCTGCGCGACGAGATCCGCCGGCTCCAGCTCTCCCTCGGCATCACCACCGTGTTCGTCACGCACGACCAGGAGGAGGCCCTGTCCATGGCCGACCGGGTCGCCGTGCTCCACGCCGGCAAGCTGGAGCAGTGCGCGGCCCCGGCCGAGCTGTACGAGCGTCCCGCCACGCCGTTCGTCGCCGAGTTCGTCGGCACCATGAACCGGCTGCCCGGACGGCTCGCCGACTCCGGGCTGGTGGAGGTCGCGGGCACGCGGCTCCCGGTGGACGGCCCGGTGCCGGCGACGCGCGCCGTGGAGGTCCTCGTACGTCCCGAGAACGTCACCGCGACCGCCGACCCGGAGGGCACGGCTACCGTGGTCTCCGCCTCCTTCTTCGGTTCGGTGACCCGGCTCCACCTGGACCTGCCCGGCGGTACGGCGGTCAAGGCGGACCTGGCGTCGCGGGACGCGGGGGAGCTGGTTCCGGGCGCGCGGGCGACCGTGGGCCTGGCCGAGCGGCCCGTACTCGTCGTGGCGAGGGCCGAGTGAGCGGGCTCGGAGCGGTCCTGTTCGACATGGACGGCACCCTCGTCGACACCGAGGTGCTGTGGTGGCGGACCACCGAGGAGGTCGCGGCCGGGCTCGGCCATGCCCTGACCGACGCGGACGCGCCCGAGGTGGTGGGCCGGGCGGTCGAGGACACCGCCGCCCACCTGGTACGGGTGTCCCGCGCGGGCGACGCCGAAGCGGTGGCGGCGGGGGCGGCGGGGGTGGTGGTGGCGGCGGAACTCACCGCGGGCTTCTTCCGCCGGGTGGAGGCCGGGGCGCCGATGCGGCCCGGCGCCCGTCGGCTGCTGGCCGAACTGGAGGCGCAGGGCGTGCCGTTCGCCCTGGTGAGCGCCTCGCCGCGGGTGGTCGTGGACTCGGTGGTCGGCGGCTCGCTGGCCCAGGTGCCCTTCGCGTTCACCCTGTCGGCCGACGACACCCCGCGGACCAAGCCGCACCCGGACCCGTACCGGGCGGCCGCCGAACGGCTGGGCCTCGTACCGCGGGCGTGCGTGGCGGTGGAGGACTCGCCGGACGGCGCGGCCTCGGCGGAGGCGGCCGGGTGTCGAGTCCTCGTGGTGCCGTCCCTGCTGCCGGTGCCGCGCTCGCCGCGTCGCGCGTTCGCGGATTCCCTGGAGGACGTGTCCGCGGCGGATCTGCGCGGACTGGGCGCAGTGGCCGACTGAGCGGCCCGGCGGGTCGGCCGGAACCGGATCGTGGGGGCGGTCGTCTGAGAACCCGTGTGGATGAAACGAAGAATACTGGCCCTGCTGTTCGCCCTGCTCGCGACGCAGCTGGGATCCCTGATCAGCGCGGCGTACGCGTGTGGTTGCGGGGCCATGGTCCCCGACGCGATGTCCCGGATCGGGGTCGACCGCGAGACCTCCGTCGTGCGGTGGGACGGCCGGACGGAACAGATCGTCATGCGCTTCACCGTCGCCGGTGACGCGAAGCGGGCGGCCTGGATCATGCCCGTGCCGAGCCGGGCCACCGTCGAGCTGGGCAACGCCGAGCTGTTCGACCAGCTCTCCCGGCTGATCCGGCCCGAGCGGAAGACCCGTACCTACTTCTGGCCGCGCGGCAGGGACTGGCCCTTCTCCTCAGGTGACCGGGACGGGGCAGGCGCGGCCCTGCCCGGCGCCGGGGATCCGGCCGTCGGCGTCGTCGGCCGCGAGCAGCTCGGCGACTTCGACGTGGCGCGGCTCACCGCCACCGACCCCGACGCCCTGCGCGACTGGCTGGAAGACAACGGCTTCAAGCTGCCGGACCGCCTCGCCACCGAACTGCGGCCGTACGTGGACCAGAAGTGGGAGTACGTGGCCGTACGCCTCGCCCCCCGGCAGCAGGGCAAGCCGCTGCGCGGCGACCTCGACCCGCTGAGGATCCGCTTCGACAGCGACCGGCTGGTCTACCCGATGCGGCTGTCCCGCATGGCCAAGTCCCCCCAGTCCCTCGGTCTGTTCGTGCTGGCCGACCACCGCATGGAGCCCAGTTCCCCGATCGGCGGCGACGCGCCCAAGGTGCTGTTCGCCGGGACCGTCGCCCCGCAGGGCGGGCTGGCCGAACTCACCGGCGGCAAATCGGCGTTCCTGACCGCCATCGACCAGCGGTTCCCCGAGCCGGGCCGCATCGACGGCGACCACGAGCTGCGCGCGGCCCCCGCCGACACCCCGTACCGCCGGGCCGTCTACCGCGATGAACTGCTCACGGTCGGGGACGGCGTCCCGGTCTGGCTCCTGAGCGTCGCGGGCGCGCTGGTGCTCGTGGCCGGAAGTCTCTTCGCCGGTCTCCGAATCCGCCGCGACCGCCGCCGCTCCGCGGCCTGACGGCCACGGGCCGCCCCGTCCGACGGGTCAGATACCCGAGGTGAGCAGGTCCACCAGGTGGTCCAGGGCCTCCGCCGCTCCCTCGCCGCCGACCACGGTTTCCGGGGCGGTGAGGGGTGCGGCCCGGCGGAGCTCGATCCAGCCGAGATAGGCGGCGTAAGCCGCCACCGCACGCCGGCGGGCGTCCTGCGGCGGCAGACCGAGGTCGGAGAAGACCTCGGTGAGGTAGTCGAGCCGGGTACGGGTGACCCGGTGCAGCACCTCGGCGACCGCCGGGTGGTCGACCTGGGCGACGATCGCCGGCTCCAGGCCCGCGATCTCCTCGTCCCCGAGGGCCACGGCGAACAGCGCCCTGGCCCGCTTCATCGGGTCCGGTTCCGCGTTGACCTCGTCGATGACCTCGCCGGTGGCCAGACGTTCCCATGCCTCCAGCGCGGCGACGAGCAGCGCGTCGCGATTCTTGAAGTGCCAGTAGAAGCTGCCGCGGCTGACGGCCAGCTCCTTGGCGAGCACATCGACCGCCACCGCGGCGACTCCGCCACGGGCGAGCGCGGAGAGCGCCGCCATCGTCCAGTCGTCCCTGGTGACTTTCCCCTTGGCCATGGTCCGTACGCTACTGTATGGATTATCCGTACAGCACTGTATGGAACTCCTTTGGGGAAGGGGATCGCCATGCTCGCCAACCAGGACGACATGCGTGCCGAAGCAGGTGTCAAGGCCGCCGCGGGGGTCGCGGCCACCGGGCTAGTCGCCGCGGGCGCGCTGCACGCGCTCTGGGTCGTCAACCCGTGGCCGCTGAAGTCGGCGGCCGAGTTCGCCGAGACGGTGGTGGGAGTGACCGAGGACCAACTGCCCTCGGTTCCGCTGACCCTGGGCGTTGCCGCGCTCCTCGGGGCCGCGGGGTATCTCGTCCTCGCCAACGGCCGGATCGCCCGCAGGATCGGACCGGAGAAGCTCAACCGCGTCGGGCTGTGGACGCTCGCCGGTGTTCTGGCCGCCCGCGGGGTCGGCGGTCTGGCCGCCTCGGGGCTGGAGCTGGGCGCCGCGCCCGAGGTCTACCGGCACTGGGATCTGGTGCTGTACTCGCCGCTTTGCCTGACCCTGGCCGGGCTGACGGGCTTCGTCGCGCGCCGCACCGCCGCCCGGTGGACCCGCGCGGGCGAGGATCGCGGCCCGGCCTGAGGCCCCGGCGGCCCGGGCTGAGGCCGGCGGGGCCTCAGGCCGGGCCGCCGGGGCAGGACGACGTGACCCCGCGCCCCGTCGCCGTGCCCATCGCGCCCAGGCCCGCCGGGGCTTCGCCGAGCGGGACCGTCGCCGTGACCAGCGGATCCGGCCACAGCGTCCCGGACCGGACCAGCTCCATCATCGGCGGGTACGCGGGCCCACCATCCTGTGGCTGCCGAGATCTCCCACTCCCATCCGATGCCCCGCTCCATCGGCAGGACCGTTTCCCCGGCGGCGGCCACCGGCAACAGTCCGACCTGTACGTGCCGCCCGCGCCTACGCATCCCGCCCACCGAAGCCGCGGCGGTCACCAGGGACCCTGAGCGGTCTCGGGGAAGTGGGGGCACGCCCCCGCGCGACCACGGCCGGGAACGCCGTCGCGAACCGGCAGCCCAGGGAGGCGGCGGTCGCGAACGACAGCTCCTCGGCCTCCGCCACCAGGTTCACGTCCGCGTGCTCCAGCGCCACGTACTCGGTGAAGGAGCCCAAGTACGTGAAGCCGGGCTGCGTCTGCCGCACGCGCACCTGCTGCTCGCCGGCCGCGCAGTCGGCGCAGGTTCCGCAGGCGCAGACGAACGGCACGGTGAGCCGGTCACCGACCCGCCAGTGGGTCATGCCGGCCCCCACCGCCTCCGTCACCCCGGCCAGTTCGGGCCCCGGAACGCGCGGCAGCGTGATGTCCGGGTCGTGCCCCGTCCACCCGGGCCCGTCGCTCCGGCACAGCCCGCCCGGCCCGCTTCACGGAGACCCGTCCCCCGCCCCGGAGCGGGACAGTGCGAGGATGCCGGCCGAGATCAGGGTGATGCCCAGGAGCTGGGGGAGCAGCCACCAGCCCGCCCGTACGTGTTCCTCGTACAGCAGGATGCCCAGCGCGATGCTCACGGTGGCGTCGCCCAGCGTCAGCGCGGGTTGCGACGCGATCAGCGGCCCGCCCTGCATGGCGTGTTCGAGGAGCAGCAGGGCGCAGACTCCGCTCGCGGCGAAGGCGTACGTCTGCCAGGCCGTCAGGAACGCGCCGATGCCGCCTCCCTCGCCCAGGCGGGTCACGGCGGACTTCATCAGCGCGGCGGTGAGCGCGTAGCAAACGGCGGTGGCGGCCCCCAGGCAGGCGGCGCGGGCCCGCCCGGGCGGGCGGCGCAGTCCGGCCACCGCGAGGGCCGCGACGGCCGCGGCGCACCCGGCCAGGGCCGGGATCCACCGATCGGGCGGCACGTCCTTCAGGTTCCCCTCGGGAGCGGCCGCCGCCAACGCCACCCCCAGCCCCGCCACCACCGCCGCGACGGCCAGCCACAACGCCCCCGACAGCCGCCCCCGCGCGAGCAGCGAGGCGATCAGCAGGGCGAGCGGCAGCTCCAGCACGAACAGTGGCTGTACGAGGGCCAGCGGGCCGGTCGCCAGCGCCGCGGCCTGTCCGGCCCCGGCGGCGATCACGGCGAGGATCCCGGCGATCCATACCGGCCGGCGCAGCAGATCGAGGATCAGCCCGAACCGGAACCCTTCGCTCTGCGGCACGGTGAGGGCCGCCCGCCGCTGGAGCACGGTGGCGAACGCGTTGCTCAGCGCCGCGAACAGCGCGAGGAGGACCGGCAGGACGACGCCCATCCCGTGATCCTCACGGCGCCCGCCGCCCGCTCGCCCCGCCGACACGCCAGGTGGCCCGCTTTCCCCCGTCCGTCGTCCGCCGTCCGCCGTCCGCCGTCAGTCGGCCGCCGTCAGTCGGCCGTCCCGTCACCGGGGGCCGGGACGGGCGCCGACCCGGCCCGGCGCAGGGCCAGTGCGGCCAGGGCCTCGGGGGCGCCGGCCTGGCCGCGGATGCCGGGGAAGGCGTTGATGTCCACGATCAGCGGGACGCCGTCGCCCGTGTCGATGATGTCCACGCCGTAGACGTCCAGTCCGAACACCTCGCCGACCCGGAGCGTCACATCCGCCCAGGCGGTGGGCAGTCGCTCCAGGGGCAGGTTGGGTCCGCGTCCTCCGGGCGAGAGTTCGGAGCGGCGCCGGGCGGCGAAGACCCGGTCCGCGACCGCCCAGAGTTTGTGGTCCCAGCCGCTGTTGGGCGCGAACTCCTGCACCACGACGGGCTCCCGCGGCCAAGCCCGCGCCAGTTCGGCGGACTGCGCCGGGCTGTCGACGCGGGCGACCAGATCGCCCCGCCGGCTGCGCAGGCTCTTGACCACGACGGGGGAGGCGAGCGACGCCTCGGAGGCCCAGGCCGACACCGTGTCCCACGCGCGGGTGGCCGCGAACGGCAGGCCCGCCCGTACGGCCAGCTCCGCCATCTCCATCCGGTCCTGGCACAGCGCGGTCGCGGCGGCGGAGTTCACCACCGGGGCCCCCCGCTCCTCCAGCTCCCGCGCGAGCGCCAGGGCGCGCGGCGTACGCGACTTCAGCAGATACACGTCGGCCGGCGGCCCGGAGACCGCGTCCATGGCGCCCGGGTCCACGGCGCCCGGGTCCAGCACGTCCACCTGGTGAAGGGGAGTGAGCAGCTCGGTCGCGGCCGCCAGCAGCGGGTGTCCGGGGTCCGGCGTGATCAGGCCGATCCTCACAGGGACTCACCCGCCCCCGCGGAGACCTGCGCCGGGATCGACACGGGCAGAGCCCGGGTCCGGGAACGGGGCGGCGTCGATGCGGGCGCGGCCGGGGCCGCCGCCACGTCGCCGGCCGCCGTCGTGGCGCCCGCTCGCGCCAGGTCCAGCACCGCCCGGGCCACTCGCGCCGCCGCGTCCGGGACCTGTCGGAAACTCGGGAAGTCGTTCACGTCCACGACCATCGGCCCGTCCGGACCCAGCAGTACGTCCACCCCGTACAGGTCCAGGCCGTACACCGCCCCCACCTGCGCGGCGATCGCCGCCACCTCCGCCGACAGCGGCACTCGGCGCTCCCGTACCGCCGGGTCGGGGTGCAGCGGCGAGCAGCGCTCGGTCGCGAACAGCTCCCCGCCGACGGCGTACACCTTGATGTCGGTGCCCGAGTTGGGCACGTACGGCTGGGCGATGAGCATGCCCTCGTCCGCCAGCTCCGCGAGCACCGGCTCCAGCCGCCGCGGCGAGGACACCAGGTGGACCGCCCGCCCGGAACTGCCGTCGGAGGGCTTGACGACGAGGGGGTACTCGGACGCCGGTATCTCCCTGAGCAGTTCCGGCCGGGCGACGGCGTACGTCGTCGGCATCGGAAGCCCCCGGGCGCGGCCGATGGCGGCGGCCAGTGCCTTGTCCCGAACGCCCCGGATGGACCGGGCGTCGTTGACCGTGGTCATCCCGGCCGCGGCGGCGGCCTCCAGCAGCGTCAGCCCCGGTCCGCCGGACACGGTCTTGAGCACCCAGGCGTCATGCGTACCCGCGCCCACCAGGTCGGTCATGCGCAGCAGCGATCCGCCCGGCCGCACCACCTCGACCTGGTGTCCCCACGCGGTCAGTTGCCGGACGACCTCGTTCGGCATGCCGTCGTGGCGGTAGTGCTCCTCAACCAGGAAGCAGAGCCTCATCGACCTTTCCCCACATTCCCCGGACGTCCGCCGATCCCGTCCGGCGAGTGGTGACGTCACAGGATGTCATGGACCGCATGTGATGATCCCTCCGTATGCGCGCGCGGTGGTATCCGGCCCGGCCCGCCCCGGCCCGGCGTGAATTCGGATGAGCCGCGGCGCCCGAGGGGGTAGGTTGATCACGTGCCGAAGCTGAATCAGATAATCGCAGTGGAAAAGGGCGTCAAGTCCAAGTCGCTCCAGGAGCTGACCCAGGCCCACCAAGACGTCCAGAAGCCCGCCCTGCTGGCCGGCATCTCACGGACGTACCAGCCCAAGGACGAGGAGGGCGAGCAGCTGCCGCCCGAGTCCACCCGGGTCCAGATCAAGGCGGAGGACGTACTGCGCGCGGCGGCGGGGACGCTGACGCGGCTGTTCGACGTGACGGCGACCAAGGACTGGGCGAACCGCACCGCCGTCGCCGACGTCGTCGTCGAGGGGACCGTACTGCTGGCGCAGGTGCCGGTCCCGTACCTGCTCTTCCTGGAGAAGCAGCTCACCGACCTGCACACCTTCGTGCGCAAGCTGCCCGTGCTGGACGCCTCCGAGTCCTGGAACCTCGACCCGTCCACGGACGCGTGGAAGACGGACCCGGTGCGCACCATCCGCACCAAGAAGGTGCCGCGCAACCACGTCAAGGCCGAGGCGACCGACAAGCACCCGGCCCAGGTCGAGGTGTACTACGAGGACGTCGCCGTCGGGTACTGGACGACGGTGAAGTTCTCCGGGGCACTGCCCGCCCGCCGGGTGAACGAGCTGCTGGACCGGGTGGAGAAGCTCCAGCAGGCCGTCAAGTTCGCCCGTGAGGAGGCGAACAACACCGAGGTCACCGACCAGCGGGTCGGAGACGCGGTATTCGGCTACCTGTTCAGGTAGCCCCACGATCGCCCCCTGTGGAGCAGGGGGTGGCGCGAGAGCGCAAGCTGAAACTGATGTTGAAGCTGACAAGGGGTGTCAGTTGGGGGTTCGAATCCCTCCCCCGGCACACGAGCCGGGGTGGCCCAAGCCTGGCAGAGGCGGCCCCGTAAATCTCAGATTCTCGCTCCAGTCTCAGTATTCGCCGCCGATCACCGGATCGACCGAGCGCGGACGACCACCGACGGATGGGGGTTCAAGTCCCCTCTGCGCCTCTCTCATGGCGCGGTAGTTCAAAGGCAGAACACGTCGGTATGAAAATGATCCGCGACTCTTAAACGCCGCCGGTGTGCGCAATTGGGTGGCAAGCAGGAGCCCGGGAGCTGGACATGCTCCCGGGCTCTGTCACGTCGTGCTACACCCGTCTACACCCCTCTGCACCTGTCTACACCCGTACGGAGACGAACGCCTTGCCGGCCTCGTTCTCCACCAGGACCTCCTTGACGTCCGCCGGATCGACGGCCGCCGAACCGTCCAGCGCCGCGCCCTTGGCCTCGCCGTTCTGCTGGCCGCCGACGACCCAGCCGCCGGCGGTGGTACGCGTGCCGTCCTTGGCCACCACGACCAGCCGGCACCGCTCACCCTGCGGCACCCCGGTCACCGCCGCGTGCACCCGCACCCACTTCGCGGCGGGCGTCAGCTGTACGGTCGCCCGCGCGCCCGTGCGCTGATCGGTCGCGGAGGCCACCCTGGTCCCCGGCACCGGCGCGGGGGCCGACGACACCGTCGGGGACGGCAGCGGGGGCCGCGCGAGGTTCGCGCCGTCGTCCGCGCCCAGTTGCGTCCCCGCCCAGAACACGGCGGCCAGCGCCGCGGCGGCCGCCAGTGCGGCCAGGCCCGCGCCGCGGCGCCGCTCGGCCGCCTTCTCGCCGCGCACCTGCCGCAGCACGCGCTGGAGCAGCAGGTCGCCGCCCTGCGGCGGCCCGTCGAGGAACGCCTCCTCGGGCACCTCGCCGAGCACCGCCTCCATCTCGCGCAATGCCGCCACCTCCTCCCGGCATCTCACGCAGCCGGTCATGTGTTCCTCGATCCAGCGGGCCTCCTCCTGGTCGAGGACGCCGAGAACGTAGGGGCCGAGTAGCTCCTCCTCGTGCCGCTGCCGGTTCATGCCACCACCTCCCGCAGTCCTGCCGGCTTCCGCGGCGGCCTGCCCGATCGTCTGTCGTCCTTGCCGCCGCTGTCCCGGAAGACCTCGCGCAGGGCCTTGAGCGCGTAGTGCGAGCGCGATTTGACCGTGCCCGCCGGGATGCCGAGGCGGTCGGCGGTCTCGGCGACGCTGAGCTGGCGGTAGTACAGGTCCGTCAGCACGTCACGGTGTTCCGGCGAGAGCTGGTCGAGCGCCCCGAGCACCGTCATGGTGTCCACCACCGCGTCGGCGTGGTCCAGTTCCACCGGGGGAGTCGCGGGCGAGCCCGAAACCTCCGGCGGGCGGGCGGCCTTGGCCCGGTACCGGTCGGTGATGATGTTGCGGGCCACGGTGAGCAGCCAGCCGCGCACCGAGCCCTTCCCGTTGACGAGGACCTCGGAGTTCCGCCACGCCCGGATGAGCGTCTCCTGGACGACGTCCTCGGCGGCGGCCCGGTCCCCGGTCAGCCGGGTGGCGTACGCGAGCAGGGCATGGCCGTGCTCCTCGTACACCGACCTGATCAGTGCTTCATCGGTCGAGCCCCGCCGCGTGCGGGGCCACAGTGGTCCGGCCATCTCACCTCTCCGTCTTCCTCGCGCTGCGTGGTGCGTGGTGCGTGGTGCGGACAGAACACGCCACCCGGTCAGGCCCGGTTCATGTGATGTGCGTCACGCGCGCCGCTCGGTCAGATCCGGCAGTGCCGACCCTCGTTGAGGCAGTCCACGACGCCCCGCATCTGCCCGGCCGTCATCACGTTCACGAACATCGCGTGATCCGTCTTCGGGCTGTGCCGCTGCTCCGGGAAGGAGTCCAGCGCGAGCGGCACGTCCGGCGGTACCTCGTAGGCGAGGGAGAGCCGCAGTTGGGGCACGGGAAAGGTGCCCTGCGGGCAGATGCCGCCGGCGGCGGGGAACGCCAGGTGCGAGCGGTGCCCGGCGCTGGCGGTGTCCAGCCCGTTCCAGCAGCTGGGGAAGACCAAGGTGCGGGTCACCCGGTCGCCGGGCGGGCAGCGCGGATAGCCGGTCGTGGACCGGTCGGGGGAGCCGGAACAGCCCCAGCGGGCCCGTACGTCGTCGTCGCGGCCCGCGGTGTGGGCCACGGCGTCGCCGGTCATACCGCGCAGGAACCGGGGCATCGGCACGACCTTGCTGACCGGGCTGCCGCGGAACTCCACGCTCACCGAGGCCTCCGGCAGGATCGCGCCCGCGTTGCCGTGCCCGGCGGAGCTCTCGTGCGGGCTGCTGCCCGGCCGGTCCGGCCGGCGCAGTACGGGCCAGTAGTACGTGGACCGGTCGCCGCCGCGACAGCTCGTGGCGGCGGAGTCGAGCGTGGCGTCGGTCGACAGGGCGTCGGCCGACAGGTTCCCCACGTACGCGTGCGTGTGGTGGGCGCCGGACGCCAGCCCCGGCGAGACCACCAGGTTGTCCTCGTTGTAATGGCCCTCTTCGTTGCGGCCGCACTCCACCGCGACCGTGCCCGTCGAGGCGTCGGGCCCGGCCGGGGGCGGCTCCCCGGGGCCGGGCGCCACGTCGCGTAGGTCCACGTACACCCCGGCGGCCTCCGCCGCGGTCCGTGACCGCGGTCCGGCCGCCCGCGAAGCCCCCAGCACGGCGGCGATCAGCCCGCCGCCCAGCACCAGGCAGATGAGCAGCGTGAACAGTCGGTGTTCGTTCCCCATGGCGGTCACGGTTGCCGGTGCCCGCCGTGCCCGTCAACCTGGCGTCTCGAACTCGGTTGCGGACGGGCCCGGTTGGCCTGGCCGGTGCTTGCCGATCCGGGCGACGGCCACGCACAGTACGCGGTATGACACCAGCGGAACTCCTCCAGGCACTCGCCCGCACCCGCGCCTCGCTCGACGGGAGCGAGGTGACCTTCTGGTGGACCGGTGACGTGCATTCCTGGGCCCCGGGAGAGTCCTACCGCCGCCTCTTCGGCTTCGAAGGCCTCAACGTCGCGCGGCTCGTCGCCGACACTGACGCCGACGCCGACAACGACGCCGGCGGGGCCGCCAACGGGGACGGCCCGACCGGGAGCGGGTACCGGCTTCTCACCCGGGAAGCGGCGTTCTACCTCGACCCCCGGAGCCGCGAGATCCTGGAGACCTGGGAGGGCAAGCCGGTGATCCACGTCTGGAACGACCCCGCCCACCAGAAATGGCGGCCGTTCCCCGTCCCGATGACGGAACTCGGCGACCAGGTCTGCTTCAGCCTGGAGATCCCGCTCGCCTACCCCTCGCCCCTCCCCGTCGCGGACTACCCGGCCAACTCCGCCGACGACACCTACCGGGCCCTGGAACTCTTCCAGTTCTTCGCCCCCGCCTCGGTCCTCACCACCGACGAGCCGAGCGTCCCCGCCACCATGTCGTGGACCAGGATGTCCCCTTGGCTCCCCTGGATGGAACAGGGACAGCGCCCCGGCGGCCTGACCTTCCACTGCCGCGGCCGCAAGCTCGGCTCCTACGCCGAGGTACCCGACCGCACCCGCGCGTACATCGCCGCCCGCCACCCCGAGTTCGCCCACGCCCCGGAGAAGTGGACCGAACCGAACGAGACCAGCTGGACATACTTCCGCAAGCTCCACCCGCCGCTCTAGGGCTCGGCGGTTTCCAGGGGCCCTTCGCTCGTTCGCGGGTGCGCACCGGTCCCGCCACCCCTCGCCGGGAGGGGGTGCGGCAGGGGAGCGACAAGGGTTTTCCCCCTATCGGGTTCATCCCCGCGTTGCCTACTGTCTGCCCACCGGCGATCTTTTCCGGCCACAGCGGCCCCCGCACCAACCCCACATGGTGTGAAGCCGTACGGCCGGGCGGATCGCCGGTAACCGCCGTTGCCCTGCCTCGCCGTCGCGGCCGGGCAACGCGGCGCGCGGCGGTGGCCGGCGCGGGTTCGACCACCCCGCGCCCGGCCTCCGCGGCCGCCGGTTCACCTCCCACACTGCTCGAACCGGCCGCTCCGGCCTGCCCGGAAACGGCCCGCGAAAGGGAACACCGTGCACGCATCCAGACGTCGGCTCATATCCGTGGTGGCCATGTCCGTCACCCTCCTCGCCGGCTCCGCCACCGCCTCGGTGGCCGTGACCGCCGTGAACGACCCGGCCAGCACCCTTCCGGCCGCCGCGGCCCCCGCCTCGGCGCCGGTCGAGAACCTCATCGTCGGGTACAAGTCCTCCGCGACCGAGGCCAGTTCCAACACCGCAGCCGCCGACGACGCCGCCGCCAAGGGCAAGAAGGCCGGCAAGAAGGCGACGTTCGACCGCCGTCTCGGCACCGGAGCCGCCCTGGTCGACGTCACCCCCGCCGCGGCGGCCGACGTGATGGCCCAGTTCCGCGCCGACCCCGACGTCGCCTACGTCGAGCCGGACTCCCGCGCCTACGCGCTGGCCACCCCGAACGACACCGAGTACGCCAAGCAGTGGGACCTCTTCGAGCCCACCGCCGGCATGAACGTTCCGGCGGCCTGGGACAAGACCACCGGCTCCGGTGTCACCGTCGCCGTGATCGACACCGGCTACGTGGCCCACTCCGACCTCGCCCCCAACATCGTCGCCGGTTACGACTTCATCTCCGACTCCACGGCGGCCCGCGACGGCAACGGCCGCGACAACAACGCCGCCGACCAGGGCGACTGGAGCGCGGCCGGCGAGTGCGGCACCGGCTCCAAGGCCAGTGACTCCTCCTGGCACGGTACCCACGTCGCGGGCACCATCGCCGCGGCCACCAACAACGCCAAGGGCGTCGCGGGCATCGCGTACAACTCGAAGATCCAGCCCGTCCGCGTGCTGGGCAAGTGCGGCGGCGCCACCTCGGACATCGTCGACGCCATCACCTGGGCCTCCGGCGGCTCCGTCCCCGGCGTCCCGGCGAACGCCACCCCCGCCAAGGTCATCAACATGAGCCTCGGCGGCTCCGGTGCCTGCACCGCCACCTACCAGAACGCCATCAACGCCGCCGTCGCCCGCGGTACGACCGTCGTGGTCGCCGCCGGCAACAGCAACGCGGACGCGGCCGGCTTCTCGCCCGCCAGCTGCAGCAACACGGTCACCGTGGCCGCCAGCAACCGCACCGGTGACCGCAGCTTCTACTCCAACTACGGCACCAAGGTAGACATCGCCGCCCCGGGCGGTGAGACCCGCCGCGCCACCGACACGCCCGGCACCGTCACCACCCCCGAGAACGGCATCCTCTCCACGCTGAACGGTGGCACCACCACCCCCGGCGCCGAGATCTACAAGCCGTACCAGGGCACCAGCATGGCCGCCCCGCACGTCGCGGGCCTCGCCGCGCTGATGAAGTCGGCGAACTCCGCGCTGACCCCGGCCCAGATCGAGTCGGCGATCAAGACGAACGCCCGCCCGCTGGCCGGCACCTGCACCGGCGGCTGCGGCGCCGGCCTCGCCGACGCGGCCGCGACCGTGAACGCCGTCACCTCCGGTCCCGTCACCCCGTCCTTCGAGAACACCGCGGACTTCGCCATCGGTGACAACACCACCGTGGAGAGCCCGATCACCGTCAGCGGTGTGACCGGCAACGCCCCGGCGACCCTCAAGGTCGGCGTGAACATCCTGCACACCTACATCGGTGACCTGAAGGTGGACCTGGTGGCCCCCGACGGCAGCGTGTACACGCTGCACAACCGGGCCGGCGGAAGCGCCGACAACATCAACCAGGAGTACACCGTGAACGCCTCCACCGAGGTCGCGAACGGCACCTGGAAGCTCCGCGTCAACGACAACGCCGGCGGCGACATCGGCAAGATCGACTCCTGGAGCCTCGGCTTCTGATCCCGGCCCCGCTCCGGCCCCGCCTGACGGGCCGATAGTACGGACCAAACAAGCCCGCGGACCTGCCGATACACCTCGTACCGGCAGGTCCGCCGGGCTTTCCTGTCATCTGACTGAATTCTGCGTCACAATCCGGGTCCACTCGGCATCCGACCTCGTATTGTCGCCTCTCACAGGAAAGGCACAGGAGCTGGGGACCGAGAGGCTGGTGGCTGTGTGTGGTGGCGGCGACGGGGCACGCTGACACGACCGTGGGGCAGCGCGAAATCATCGAGGCGGTCGACCGCGCGCTGACCACGCACGGGCGAGCCGTCCTCACCGGACCCACCGGCGCGGGCAAGACCGAGGTGCTACGCGCCGTCGCGGCCGTCGCCGAGCGCCGCGAGACGGTGCTCCGGCTCACCCCCGAGGCCGCCGACCGGTGGATACCCGAGGCCTCGGCCGCCGCCCTGCTCTCCTCCGTCCCCTGCACCGCGCTGGAGAACCTGGCAGGACCGCAGCGCACCGCCATCGCCCTGCTGCGCCGCGAGGCGGACGAGCCCCGGGCCGGCCGCGACCACGTCGCGCTGCGCCTCGCCCTCGTCGAGGTCCTCCGTACCCTCGCCGACCGCAACCCCGTCCTGCTCGTCCTCGACAACGCCCAGTGGCTCGACGCCGAGAGCACCGACCTGCTCCGGTTCGCCCTGCGCCTCACCCCGCCCCGCGTACGAGTCCTCGTGGCCGAATGCGTACAGGGCGGAACCCCCGTCGCCGAAGCCCTCTGCGGTCCCGGCACCCCGGCCATCCGGGTCCCCCCGCTCGGCGCCGAGGAGATAGCCGAACTGCTCGTCCGCCACGGCCTGCCCGCCCGCCTCGCCGGCCGCATCCACCAGGCCAGCGGCGGAAACCCCCGGCTCGCCCTCGCCCTCGGACACTCCCTCGCCGAAGCCGCCGGAGCCCGCGACGGCGGCGCCCACCACGCCGACACCCTGCCCGTCTCCGGGCAGGCCCGCGAGGTCGCCCGGCGGCTGCTCGCCGAAGCTCCCGCCCAGGCCCGCCGCACCCTGCTGCTCGCCGCCCTCGCGGCCCGTCCGACCACCGCGCTGCTCCGGCGGGCCGGCCGCCCCGACGCGGAGGCGGAACTCGCGGAGGCCGAGCGGGCCGCGCTGGTCACCGTAGGAGAGGACGGCTCGGTCCGGTTCACCGCCGGGGCGCTGCCGACCGCCCTGGCGGCCGACGCCGGGTGGCCCGAACGCGCCGCGGCGCACGCCGCGTTGGCCGACGCCGTGGACGATCCCGTCCAGGCGGTACGGCACCGCGCGCTGGCCGTGGACACCCCCGACCAGTGGCTCGCCGCCGAGATCACCGAGGCCGCCGCGGCCTGCCGGCGCCGCGGCCAGCGCGCCCTCGCCGCCGAACTCGGCCTGCTCGCGGCGGACCGTACGCCGGTCCACCTGCCCGGGGACGAACTGGCCCGGCTCGTCGCCGCCGCCGAGGACGCGGGCTGGGCCGGCCGCGCCGACCTCGCCCGGCGCGCCACCCGGGCGGTGCTGGCCCGCGACGCCTCGCCCGCCGACCGGGTACGGGCCCGGCTCGCCGTGATCGACGCCGCCGGGCAGGCCCTCGCCGACCTCGACGAGACCTTCGCCTACGCCATGGACGACGCCGCCGGAGACCCGTCGCTCCAGGCCGCCGTCCAGCTCCGCGTCGCCACGAAGTACAACCTCAGCGACGGTGACCCCGTTCGCTCCCGCGACGCGGCCGCGGCGGCCGGGGCGCTCGCCGCCACCGGGGGCGACCAGGTGGCCGAGGCCATGGCCCTGACCGTGCGGGCCCGGATGGGCCGCATCCTCGGCGACCGGGACGCGGAGGAGATCCTTGCCGAGGCGCTCGCCCTGCCCGCCCCCGAGGTGCCGCTCGGCATGCGCAACGCGCCCCAGTACCTGGCCGTACGCCACGCCCTCTTCGACGACCGGCTCGGCGACGCCCGCCGCCAGCTGCTGGTGCTGCTGCCCGCAGTCCAGCGGACCGGCTCCGCCGAGGACGTCTTCGAGGTGCTGCGCAGCCTCACCGAGGCCGAGCTGCGGCGCGGCCGGTGTGCCGCCGGGACCGCGCACTCCCGCCGCGCGCTGGAGCTGACCATCGAGGCGGGCCTCTCGCCCGGCCCGGCCTGGTACTGCGCCGCGACGGCCGAAGCGATGGGCGGCAGCTTCGCACGGGCCGCGGCCTACGCCCGGCGCGGCATCCAGGCCTCCGAGGAAGAACACGACCAGGTGTTCCTCTCGCGGAGCCTGTACGCCCTCGGACTGGTCGAACTGGCCACCGGGGAAGCGGCGAAGGCGGTCGCCACGCTGCGCCGGGTCGCGGAGCTGGAGGCCGCCCAGCAGGTGGTGGACCCCTCGATCCTGCGCTGGCACGGGGAGCTCGCCGAGGCCCTGGTCGCCGCCGACGCGCCCGGCGAGGCGGCGGAGCTGATCGACGGCGTCCGTACGACGGCCCTCGCGCTCGGGCGCACCACCGTGGTGGCCGCACTCGACCGGGCCCAGGGCCTGTGCCGGTCGGCCCTCGGTGACGCGCAGGGGGCCGTGGCGCTCCTGGAGGCCACGGCCGAGAGGTTCGCGGCCCTCGGACTCCCGCTGGAACGCGGCCGCACCCTGCTCGCCCTCGCCCGGACCGAACGGCGCCGCCGCCGCCGCGCCCCGGCCCGCGCCGCGCTCCAGGCGGCCGCCGAGGTGTTCGACCGGGCCGGCGCGAAGCCCTGGCTCGACCTGGCCCGGGAGACCGCGCCCGAGGCGGCCGCCGCCCGGCACCCCGGGGTGGCGGCCCTGACCGAGGCCGAGACGAAACTCGCCCTGCTCGTCAGCCAGGGCGCCAGCAACCAGGAAGCGGCGGCCAAACTGTTCCTCAGCGTCAAGACGGTGGAGTCCCGGCTGACCCGCATCTACCAGAAGCTCGACGTGCGCTCCCGGGCCCAGCTGGCCACCGCCCTGCGCACCGGCTGACCCGCCGCGGGCGGCAGGTCCGTCCTCCGTTCCGTCAGCAGCTGAGGTTGTTCCCCGGCGTCACGCCGAGCAGCTGGGTGAAGCTCTGGTACGCCGAGATCCGGCTCTGGACCTGGGCCGGGTTGCCGCCGTTGCACTCCAGGGAGCCGTTGATGGAGCGGATCGTCTCGCCGAAGCCCGCGCCGTTGACCATCGCCGCGTGCGCGGTCATCGTGCCCGGCCCGTTCTGGGTGTTCCAGTACCAGAGCGCCGTCTTCATGGCGACGGCCGGGTCCTGCTCGACGAGGTAGGGGTTGGCGAGCAGGTTGATGCCGAGGGCGTCGCCGGCCGCCTTGTAGTTGAAGTTCCAGCTGAGCTGGATCGGGCCCCGTCCGTAGTACGCGGCCTGCCCCGCCGGACAGCCGTACGGCTGCGTCGCGTCGCAGTAGTGCGGGTAGTTGGCGGTGTTCTGCTCCACGATGTGGACGAGCCCGCCCGTCTCGTGCGAGACGTTCGCGAGGAAGGCGGCCGCCTCGCGGCGCTTGACGGTGTCGTCGCCGGTGGTGGCGAAGCCGGGGTACGCCGACAGCGCGGCGACCAGGCCGTTGTACGTGTAGAAGGAATTCCGGTTCGGGAACATCTGGTTGAACTGGGCCTCGCTGACCACGAACCCGGACGGGTTGCCCGTGCCCGGGTCCTGGCCCCCGCCGCCACCGCAGGCGCCCTGGTCGGACCAGACGCCCCACTGCCCGGTGGTGCCGGGCGTCTCGCCCTGGGTCCACCACTTCGCCTGCCAGTTGTGGCCGCTGTACGAGGCGCTCATGCCGTTGGTGTAGACGGCCGAGGAGGCCCACGCGCCGACGCACGCGGGGGCCGCCGTGGCGGACGAGGAGGGGAGGGCGATCGCGAGACCGAGGGTGACGGCAGCGGTGGCGGCCAGCGAGAGGGCGCGGCGGCGTAGCGCACGTATCACGTAAGTGCTCCTTGAGTGGGGGGAGTTGCCGGGGGGAGGCGACTACCGCCACTGAACCGAAGCTGGTCTGGACCTGTCAAGGTCTAGACCATGTGAGTCTCGCTGTCGGGAACCGGACCGGGCTGTCGGGAACCGGGACCCACCGCCCGGAAAACGCCGAACCGGCGTGACGACATACGTCGTCACGCCGGTTCGGAGGGAACGGGTCAGCTGCCGGAGGAGAGGTTGCCGGAGAGCACCGGGATGTTGTCCAGGATGTGCGAGAGGGACTCGTCGCCCTTGGCCTGGGTCGAGTTCTCGGCGCACTGCTGGTTCTGCGGGTGGGACAGGACGTTGATGTCCTGCACGCCGACGTTGGCGATGATCGCGAGCAGCGACTCGGCGTTGACCTTCGCCGGCAGGCCGACGCAGAGCTTGTTGAGGGAGCCCTGGACCAGGCCGAGCTGGGGGCTCATGACGCCCTCGGTCTTCTGGTTGCCGTAGATCTGCGCGGCGTGGTTGCCGTTCACCGTGGTGACGCCGTTGTCGTTGCCGATCGCCATCGCCGGGGACGCTGCCATGGCACCCGCGCCCAGTGCGGTGGCGGCGATCGCGGCGGAGGTCATGAACTTCTTGAGCATGTCTGAGAATCCTTCTGTCGCATGAGTGGTTCCCCGGCGGGACATGCTGGTCAACTACCGCCGCGGCCCTTGGTTATCGCCCGTCACCCATGCGGCCCAACAACTCGCCCCCCGCCGGTGGTGGATCCGGTCGGGGTGCGACAGATGGCGCGCCGCGTCAGCGGCGCGAGAGCTCCTGGGGAGCTCCTGGAACGCTTCCGGAGTCTCCCGGAGTCTCCTGGAGTGCTCCTGGAGAGCGAGGTCAGCCGGTCTTGCGGCGGACCTTCTTGTTCTTGCCGCCGGCGCCGCTGCTGGAGCCCTGCACCTTGGCCCGGTTCTGGTGGGCCTGCTGGGAGTGGGCGTTCGCCGCGTTGCGCTCCAGCGCCTCCCGGAACTTGCGCTTGGCCTCCTCGGCCGGCGACTCGTCCTGCGGGGTGTCTGTTCCGTCAGTCATTTTGTCCTCCTGGGGGTGATACGCCGTTTCAGTCTGTCAGCTCGGGACTCCGCTGACCAGCGGTTTCCCGCCGGACGTGGCAGTCCGAGCGCGGTCAGGAGCCGACGGGAGGCGCCTGGGCCCCGTGTCCCGCCCGGATCGCGGCAAGGGCGGCGGTGTGGAGCGCGTGCGGATCGCCGTGGGGGAGCGGGCTGCCGCTGAGCGTGTACCACTCGTCCGCGTCGGTGTACTGGATCTCGAACCGGACCTTCCCGTCGGACCCGGCGACCGTACGGAGGGTGAGCGGGCCGGTGATGACGCCGACCTCGTCGGTCATCGCGCCACCGGGCCCGGCCAGGACCTGGTCCTGCCACTCCTGCGGGGCATTCATACCATTCATGGCTTTCATGGTATTCATGGCGTTCGCCGCATTCATGGCGCGCATGTGTTGATCATGGTGGTGAGCATGGCCTTCTCGGGTTCGGTGACGGTCAGACCGTAGTCGGATTTGACGGCGGTCCAGGCACGCCCGTACTGGCACCAGCTGCCCTTGTCCGGCGGCTGCCACAGGTCCGGGCTCTGGTCGCCCTTGGACCGGTTGGACGACGCCGACACCGCCAGCAGCTGCGGGTGGGTCAGGTCGTTCGCGAAGGCCTCGCGCCGGGCGGCGTCCCAGCCCGCGGCGCCGGAGCGCCAGGCCTCCGCGAGCGGCACCATGTGGTCGATGTCCAGCTTCCCCGCGTCGTTGACGGCCACCCCGTCGTACAGGCTCTTCCAGCGCCCCGACACCGCACGGCATTCGGAGTCCCGCGCCACATCGGTCCCGTCGCGCTTGAGGACGACCTCGCGGGTGTCGCACTTGTCGCCCTGCTCGGCCCAGTGCGTGAACCTGTCCCGGCTGTACCCGGCCATCGTGCCCGCCTCGGCGACCTTCAGCCCCGCCAGTCGGGTGCGGGCCATGGCCGCCGTGACCATGCCGGGCAGGACGTCCCCGGCGGCCGCTTTGCCGCCTTCCGCCGGTGCGGGCGCCTTCCCCGTCGGCTTCGCCGTCGGTTGGCCGGTCGCCTTGGCGCTCGGGTTCCCGCCGGGTTTGCCGTCTCCCCCGGCGCCCCCGCCGGCGCATCCGGCCAGGCCCAGCACCAGCGCCACGGCCAGCGTCCCGCCGCGTACACGTATCTGACGTCCCATGACCGACCCCACCCCCGAGCAGACTTCGCCAACTTCGCCAACTTCGCCAACCGTCCCCGGAACACTACCCATATCCGGACATCCAACCGCCTGAAACGAGCCGGTGGCGGCGAAGATCACACCGGTTCGCCCCTTTCGCGCGGAGCCTCCCGCCTCATTCCCAGGACGCCGCCACCAAGGACCGCTCCGCCGCCGCGAGATGGGCGGCGGCCGCCAGCCAGGCCCAGGCGTAACCCTCGGCCGAGGCGTCGGCCAGGCGGCCGAAGGCGTCACGGGGCCGCCGGTCCGCCTCGGCGGTGAGCGCGGCCGCCAGCTCCGCCGCCGCGCCGAACCCGGCCCGGCGCAGCGGTCCGGACAGGGCGAGCGGCTCCGCGCCCCGCCCGGCCTCGGCGACCGCCCGCCGCCCGCCCGCGACCCCGGTCTCCAGCAGCCGCCGTACCTGCCACAGCGGAGAGTCGGCCAGTGGATCCGCACCGGTCGCCGAGGGCGCGGGCACGGCGGCCGACACCTCTGGTACGAGGCCTTCGGCATCACCTGGGAAGTGAACGCCCTGGAGGCGGTCGTAGCCGAGGTCCGCCCGGCCGAGCCACTGCGGCGGGAGTCGCAGCGTGAACCGCTCCCCGGGGACGGGGCCCATCGCGAGCGGCCGCAGCGTCGCGGCCCGGTCCAGGTCGGGGCGCCCGAGCACCCGCAGCGCCAGCCCCGGGAACCCGGCGATCCGGCGCAGGTTGGCGGCGTGCGGCAGCTCCGGATGCGGATGCGCGGGCCGCAGCCGCAACAGCGGTGCGCCCGGGGTGAGTTCGCGGACCAGTAGCTGATCGCCGGACGCGCCGACGACCCGGACATCGCAGCCGAGCAGTCCCGGGCCGGCGTCCTCGGCGTCCCCGGCGTCCCCGGCGGGCATCGCGGCCACGGCCTCGGCCGCCGGCCGGGAGAACAGGGCCTCCGTCGGCCCCTCGCCCCACGCCACTCCGCCCAGCGGCGTCGCCCGTACCCCGCGTCCGGCCCCGAGCCGCCCGTCGGGGGAGACGGTCGCGCCGACGACGCGCAGGCCGCCGCGCGCGAGTCCCGCGTGATCGAGGACGGCCCCGCCCAGCGCGACGGAGGCGGAGCCGGCGCCCCGGGCGCGAGCCAGGCCGCCGGGGCGGACGTCGGACACCGAGTAGTGCGAACCGTCCGGGCCCAGCAGGTGCGTGACCACACCCCCGTACCCGGTGGCGGACAGCACGGGCTCCCGGCACAGCCCGTACACCCGCAGGCTGCCGCCCGCCTCGTAGGACCGGCGGGAGGTACCGGTCAGCCCGGTGCCCGCCGCGCCGGAGGCAAGCAGCCCGGCGGTGTACAGCAGCACGCGGAAGGCCCCGGTGAGCTCCGTGAGCCGCTGGGCGGCGCTGCGGTCCCGCGCGGCGCGCAGGCCCCGTACCACGCGCAGCGCGGCGGCCTCGGCGCGCGGCAGCCCGGCGATCCGCGCGGTGTGCGCGGCCCGGAGCAACTCGGCCTGGACCACGGCGCCGCCGGCCGTGACGCCCGCCGCGAGCGCCTCGGCCGCCGCTTCCCAGAGCGCGCCCGCCGCACGCACCTGAGCCGCACTGAGCCCCCCGGCACCCCCCGCCGCCACCCCGGTCCCGGCGGCAGCCTCCGCCCGGGGCCCGGTGGCCGCATCCGCCCGGGGCCCGGCAGCAGCCTCCGCCCCCGCTCCGGCGGCAGGCTCCGCCCTGGGCGCGGTGGTCGCGCCCGTCCCTGGTCCGGGGGGCGTGCCCGCCCCGGCCGGCGTGCCCGCCCCGGCGGCGCCCGCCCCGGCGGCACCCGCCCCGGCCGCACCCGGCCCGGGTCCGGCGGAAGGCTCCGTCCCGGGTCCGGCGGCCGCGCCCGTCCCGGGTTCGGGGGCAGCCTCCGCCCGGGGTCCGGCAGCAGCCTCGGCCCCCGCTCCGGGGGCCGCGTCTGGGCCGGGCCCGGTCGCAGGCTCCGCCCCGGGTTTGGGGGCCGCGCGCGTCCCGGGTTCGGGGGGCGTGTCCGCCCCGGCCGCGTCGGCGCCGGGTCCGGGGGCAGGCTTCGTCCCGGGCGCGGTGGTCGCGCCCGTCCCTGGTCCAGGGGGCGTGCCCACCCCGGCCACGCCCGCTCCGGGGGCCGCGTCCGCGCCGGGTCCGGTGGCAGGCTCCGCCCGGGGTTTGGGGGCCGCGCCCGTCCCGGGTTCGGGGGGCGTGCCCGCTCCGGCCGCGCCCTCTCCGGCCGCGCCCCGCCCGGGTCCGGCGGAAGGCTCCGTCCCGGGTTCGGGGGCCGCGTCCGCGCCGGGTCCGGGGGCAGGCTTTGTCCCGGGTCCGGGGGTCGTGTCCGTCCCGGGTTCGGGGGAAGGCTTTGCGCCGGTTCCTGGGGCCGTGCCCGTACCGGGGTCGGGGGGCGCGTCCGTGCCGGGTTCGGGGGCAGGGTCCGCGGCGGCGGCCGGTGCGGGCTCGGCGTTGGCTTCCAGCTCACCTGGGTCGGCGATCGGCGCCGCCCCGAGCACCGCCGTTCGGTGCAGGCAGCGCGGCGCCAACAGGCAGCTGCAGACGGCCTGTTCCGCGCCCGTGACCGCACCCGACGGGCCGGGCCGCAGCGTGACCAGGGCGTCCTCCCCGAACCGGATGCTGACGCTCCCATCCGCTGCCCGAACGGCACCGGCACCGGCGGCGCAGCCCTCGATCGCGGCGTCGAGCTTCTTGCGCAGCCGCGCGCTCAGGTTCTCCACCGCCTCGGCGAGGACCTCGGGGGCGACGGAAGGCAGCAGGCCGGTGCTCAACGGTTCGGTGATCAAGGGAAGTCTCCACGGAGGCGGTCGCCCACCCAGCGGGCGAGGGCGAGAGGGCTGAGGGCGGCCACCGGCATCCCGGCGGCGACGAGCTGCCGCGCGACCGGCACCGAGTACCGGGGCGTGCCCGCGTCGTCGAGCGCGGCGCAGCCCAGCAGATGGGCGCCGGAGGAGGCCAGCGCGCGCACCTCGCCGAGCAGCCCGCCGAGCGGGGCGCCCTCCTCGAAGTCGCTGACCACCACGACCAGCGTGCGGCTCGGGACGGTGATCAGCGAACGGGCGTGCGCGAGGGCCGCCGCGATGTGCGTACCACCGCCGACGCGAACCTCCAGCAGCAGCGACAGCGGGTCCTCGACCCGGTCGGTGAGGTCCACCACCTGGGTGGAGAACGCGAGGAAGTGCGTGGACAGGGTCGGCACCCCGCCCAGCACGGCGGCGGTCAGCGCCGACCAGATGACGGAGGCCTCCATCGACCCGGAGACGTCGACCACCAGGATCAGCCGCCAGTCCGCCTCACGGCTCGCCCGCGTACTGAACACCGGCCGCTCCGGCACGACCACCACCCGGCCGTCGTCCAGCCGCCGGGTGTGCGCGAGGTTGGCCCGCAGGGTCCGGGCCAGGTCGAGCCGGCCGCCCGGACGACGGGTGGGGCGCGGGGTGGCGATACCGGACAGCGCCGGGCGCAGCCGGGTGGCCAGCTCCCGCGACAGCTCGTCGACCAGCCGCTTGACCAGGAGGCGCAGCCGGGCGAGTTGAGCCTCCGGCATGCCCCCGGCGAGCGAGAGCACCGAGGTCAGCAGCTCCACGGAGGGGCGCACGAGCGCCGGGTCGAGCTGGGTCAGCACATCCGCGCGCCCCGCGCCGGCCGCGTCGGCGAGCACCTCCTCCCGTACGTCCGCGCCGAACAGCGACTCCAGCTCCGCGGACCACTCCCGGGCCGTCGGGAAGGAGGGGTCCTGGCCGCCGCCCCGACCGGCGCCGCCCTCGACATCGGCGGCGCCCTCGCCCCGGCCCGCGCCGTACAGCTCGTCCAGGGCGCGGGCGTAGCGGCGCGCGTCGGCCGGGAGCCGGTCGCGCTGGCGGCCGAGCAGCAGCCGCCACCGGTCGGCCGGAACCAGCCGCTGATCCGCCGGCGCGGGTGCCGCCCGCCCTGCCGCGACACCTGCCGCGACACCGGCTGCGGGACCAGCTCCTGCTCCGGGACTAGCTGCGGCTGCGGCACCGGGGCCTGCTCCGGGGCCTGCTGCGGCTGCGGCTCCGGCACCTGCTCCGGGGCCTGCTGCGGCTCCGGCTGCGGCTACGGGACCTGCTCCGGGATCTGCCCCGGCTCCGGCACCGGCTCCGGGACCTGCTCCGGCTCCGGCTCCGGCTCCGGCTCCGGCTCCGGCTCCGGCACCGGGACCGGGACCGGGACCTGCTCCGGCCGCGGCTCCGGCACCTGCTCCGGGATCTGCACCGGCTCCGGCACCGGCTCCGGGACCTGCTCCGGCTCCGGGACCTGCTCCGGCTCCGGCTCCGGCACCGGCTCCGGCACCTGCTGCGGCACCGGCACCGGCACCGGCCACCCGGTTCCCGGCCGGCGCGGCCACCGGGTCGGGGGCGGGCAGCGGCAGGGCCTTCAGCGCCGCGCGCCCGGCCGCGTCCGCCGCGGCCCACAGGGCGAGCAGCGCGGGCGGCGCGTCCAGCGACAGGTCGATCCGGTCGCCGAGGCGCTCCGTGACGGTGTCCAGCAGCCGCTCGCGGGCCGCCGGGGCCAGCGCGTCGAACCCGCCGCGCAACGCCGGGAGCCGGTCCAGGAACTCCTGGTCGGCGAGGCCGTCCACCCGGTCCAGCAGCGAGGTGAGCACCGCCGGGGAGGACTGGAGCAGCGGCCCGGCGGCGGTGAGCAGGCCCGCGAGCCGGCGGGCGAGGGCGCGCCGGCCGCCGGGGGTGACGGCGCCGTCGATCCACCCGGCGGCGCGGCCGCCGAGTCCGGCGGCCGGATCCAGGTCGAGGAGCACCCTGACGGCCAGGGCCGCGCCCTGCATCAGCGGGGACGCCGCGTCGGCCAACTCCGCCAGGGCGGAGTCGATCCGGAGCCCCAGATGCTGCCCGGCGGCCCGGTCGGCGAGGGCCACGAGGGCGCCCGCGTCGGCGGGTTCGTCACTGCCGGCCAGGCCCGGCAGGGCCCGTACCGCGGCTTCGAGGAGCTCACCGGTCAACGCGGCGGCGGTGTCCCGCGCCTCGGCGGTGGTACCGGGGAAGTGCCCGCGCCGCAGGCCTTCCAGCAGCCCCAGGGCCTGGAGGAGTTCGGGCAGGGCGGCGCTGTCGGGCAGGACGGCCGCCGCCTCGTGCAGTCGTACGCCGACCAGCGCGGGCAGGTCGCACCGCGCGGCGGCGGTGAGCCCGGCCAGGACCTGCTCCGGCGTCGGCCCGCCGTCAGCGGCGGCCCGGCGTGCGATGTCACGCAGCGTCCCGGAGGCCGCCTGGGCGGCGTTGACGCCGCGGAACCCCGCCAGATCGAGGCGCGCGGGCACGGACGGCGTCCAGGACAGCCGCCACTTGGTCCCAAGGGCGGCGGCGTCGCCCGTGGTCGCCACCGCGAGCTGCTCGCCGTAGGAGGCCCCGCAGACCAGCAGCCGTTGCAGCATGACCTCGCGGCGTGCGTCGAGCCGGGACCGGAGCGGGTCGAGCCGGACCTCGCGGGGTGCGGGGTCCTGCGGGGACGGCAGCCGCAGCTCGGCCAGCTCCGCCTCGACGGAGGGTCCGAGCCCGGAACGCGGGGCGTGCGGGGTGATGCGGCCGCGACCGGTTCCGACGAGCACCGCCTCCAGGGCGCGGGCCTGGGGCTGCCCCTGGCCGAGCACGGTGGTGACGGCCTCCAGCAGCTCTCCGCGCCCGGGCGCCGGCAGCGCGCGCAGCGCGGCCAGATCGCAGGCCACCCGCAGCATCTCGGCCGCCTCCCCGGTCCCGGCGACGTGCCCGACCCGGCGCAGCTCCCGGCACACCGAGACCACGGCGACCGAGGCGGCGTCCCGCACCCGCTCCGGCTCGCCACCCGCTTCCAGTACGGCCTGCTGCCAGAGCGGATCCCGAATCCCGGCGGGGTACCCGGAGCGGGAGTCGAGCAGGTCGTACGAGTAGGGCACGAGCGAGGTCACGACCCCACCGTTGCCCTGGCCGGGCCTGAGACCGGGAACCGAGCCCGGGTTCGGGCCGGGGCGGGGGGTGGTGGGCACGTCCGGCTTTCCGGCCGTGTTCGGGGTCGAAGGGGTGACGGGTCCCTGGTGGGGTCCGGCCGGGCCGGGTCCGGGCTGCGGTGCGGGGTTTGGGAGCAGGGCCGGGGCGTGGAAGGCGCCGATCAGGGCGGCGACCCGGCGGCCGCCGGCCGAGGCGGCCGCGATGACCTCCCGCATACGGGCCTCCCGCGCCAGGTCAAGGGCGGGCACGGCCGCGTCCGCGCGCAGCCCCCACCCGACACCCAGCGCGGCGCGCCGCACGGCGTCCGGGGCGCAGCCCGGAGCCAGTACCTCCACCGCCCGGTCCCAGAGGTCGTCACCGTCCCGCCCCGTACCGGACGCGGACAGCGCGTCCGTGAACAACCGCCGCCCCGGGGCCGAGGCCCCGCCCGCCTCCGGCGCGGTCCACGCCGGATCGGCCAGCGGCAGATCACAGCACACGACCTCCGCCCCGTGCTCCCGCGCCCAGCGGATCGCGGCCAGTTCCGGGGAGAAGTCCGCGAAGGGGTAGAACGCCAGCCGCCCCTCCGCACCGGCCCCGGCCAACGCGACCGGCGCCACGGTCTCCGGGTGCGCCAGATGCTCCAGCCACGGCTGGAAGTCGGCCGGCAGCTCCACGCAGACGACCTCCGCGCACGCCTCCTCCAGCAGCGCCGGAACCACCGCCGCCAGCGCGGGACTGTGATGCCGTACGCCCAGCAGGTACGGCGCACGGCAGGCGGCGAGCGCGTCCACCTCCGCCCGCGGATCAGCCCGCGGATCAGCCCGCGGATCCGCCGGCGGCATGACCGAGGACGGCGTCACCGAAGGCTCCCGCGCAGGTCCCACAGCCGGCGCCACATCGCCGAACCCTCCTCCGCGCGGCGCCGCACCGGGCCGTCCCAGTACCCCAGCAGCCGCCCGTGGTCGGCCGGGTCGTCCTTGCGCACGACACCCAGCAGGTGCCCCGGAAGCAGATCCAGCACGTCCCCGCCCGGCAGATAGGCCGCGGCGACACCCAGCGACGCGGCCACCTGCACCGCCTCGGCGGTGGACATCACCGTGCCCGGCCGCTCCACGTCCCAGCCCTCGGCGGAGCGCCCCGACCGAAGGTCCCGGAAGACCGTGACGAGCGCGTCGAGCACCGCGTCGTCCACACCGAAGGACGCGCCCGCCCGACGCACCGCCGCAACGGCCTGACCGCGGATCAGGGTGGCCTCGGCGTCGGCGTCGGCGATCGGGGCGACCGTCTCGAAGTTGAACCGCCGCTTCAGGGCCGCGGACATCTCCGAGACCCCGCGGTCGCGCAGGTTGGCGGTGGCTATGACCGTGAAACCGGGCGCGGCGGAGACCACCGCGTCCTGCGTCGCGGTCAGCTCCGGCACGCTGACCCGGCGGTCGGACAGGATCGACACGAGGGCGTCCTGCACCTCCGGCAGGCAGCGGGTGATCTCCTCGACTCGCGCCACCCGGCCCGTCCGCATGGCGGAGAGCACGGGGGAGTCCACCAGGGCGCCCGAACTCGGCCCCTGGGCCAGCAGCAGCGCGTAGTTCCAGCCGTACCGGAAGGCGTCCTCCGTGGTCCCGGCCGTGCCCTGGACGGTCAGCGCGCTGGTGCCGCAGACGGCGGCCGACAGCAGTTCGGAGAGCATGGACTTGGCGGTGCCGGGCTCGCCGGTGAGGAGCAGGCCGCGTTCGCCCGCGAGGGTGACCACGCAGCGCTCCACCAGGGCCCGCTCGCCCACGAACTTCGGGGCGATGGCCAGTTTGGCCGGCAGCCCGGCGCGACGCTTGGGCAGGGCCAGCTCGACGCCGTCGCTGCCGCAGACGAAGGTGACGACGGCGCGCGGGGTCAGTGCCCAGCCGGGCGGCCGCGGCCCGCTGTCCTGGGCGGCGAGAAAGGCCAGTTCGGCGACGTACCGCTCCTCGGCCGGCATGACCTGCCGGGCGGGCGCGGTCGGTTCGGTGACGGTCATCAGGGTCCTCTGAGGTGATACGAGAAAGAGTTCGGAAAAGGGTTCGGAAAGGGACGGACGGGAGGCGGCAGGCGCGGCGCGTGCCCCGCGGGGAGCGCTCCGCGCCTGCCGACGCGCCGAAGGCGTCAGCGCCGTCGGGGACGGGTGCGCTTGACCTTGAGCTCCTCGAAGCGCGGCGCGTCGCCCTCGCACACCCGCCGCCAGGCCCGCTCGTACAGCTCCGCGACCGGTTCGGCGGGCACCAGCACCCCCAGCACCGGGTACGCCCCGCCGAGCAGGCCGTACATGGGGAGCTTCCACGCCTCCACCGGCAGCGTCGGGGAGGACATCTCGGCCCACCCGCCCGGCAGGAACAGCGAGCGCCCGGCCCGGCTCCGGCTGGCCTCCACCACCAGCTCGGTGGCGGCCAGTTCGGCGCGGGCCGCCTTCAGCCGGGCCGGCTTCCAGCCCGTCCACCGCGCCGTGTTGCGGTCGGTGGGATCGGGCATGGCGAGCAGCGTGAGGTAGAGCGCCGCCGCGTCGGCGCCCAGGCCGTACGCCTCGCTCACCTCCGCGACCAGCTCCGGCACGGAGCGGCTCGGATCCTGCGGCCACCACGTGCCGTCCGCGTCCGCGGCACCCGCCGCCGGCGCGCCCGGGTCCGCGAGCAGCCGGGCGAACGCCGGGGCGTGGACCATCCGCAGCGCCGTCTCGACGTCACCAAGCCTCTGGTCGTCCCCGCGCAGCAGCGGCAGGTACGGGTCGGAGCCGGTGGAGTCCAGCAGCGTCGGCCGCAGCGCGGGCCTGGGCCGGTGGTCGCCGTACGTGGGCAGGACGAGCGCGCCGTACCGCTCGTAGCCCTCGCCGGTCTCGGTCGGGCTCCCCGCCGCCTTCCGGAAGTCCGTCAGGTTCACGAAGTGCCCGAGACCGAGCAGCAGTTCGGGCGCCACGAGCCGCTGCCGGACGGCGGTGAGCACCGGCGGCAGCCCGGCGCGCAGGGCATCGCCCGCCGGCAGCCGGTGGGCGAGCCAGGCGGCCAGGCCCACCGCTCCGGTGAGGACGGCCGAGTTGAAGGGCTGGGCGGTCGGCACGGTCGCCTCCACATGGTCGCCCACGACCGACCAGGCCACATCGGCGGAGAGCTCCGGGGCGGCCGCCGGGTCGAGCAGGGCGGCCGGCCCGCGCCGCGCGGCCCACCCGTGGGGGATGGCGCGGGCCGCCTCGGTGGCCAGCCAGTCCGGTACCGGCGTACGAGGGCCCACGCGCCGGTTCCACACCGCCGCGGCGGCGGCCGCGTCCGGCCCCTCGCTCCACAGCCGCGCCGGATCGGCCGGCAGCAGCGCCGCGACCACGGCCTGCCGTACCCCGGCGTCGAGGCTCTTGAGCTCATCGCGGGCGTGGCCCGCCTCGGCCGCCTTGACGCCGAGGACCTTGCGCAGCTCCGCGGGCAGGAAGTTGTTCTCCCAGCTGTCGACGAGCGGCATACCGGCGACGACCAGCCTGGCCATCACGCCGGAGACGCCGGTGAGCCGGGAGAACTCCTCGGCGGCTTCGGGGAGGAACGGCGCCGCGCCCCGGTCGGCGGCCTCGTCGAGGAACGCCGACAGCCATCCGGCGCCGCGCTCCCGGTCGCCGAGCGGAGCCTCGCCCCGTACCTCGTAGGGGCCGGGGACCTCGAAGCGGCCGGTGGGGTCGTACAGCAGCGCCCCGAACTCGTGGCCGTACGGCACGGACTCGCTGTGCTCGGTCAGGGCGAGGACGGAGCCGCCGCCGAGGGGGAGCACGGAGCGGTGCGGCAGGCTCCGCGCGATGCCGTCGGGGGTGCTCAGGTGGCGCTGGTCGAGCCGGACCAGCACCCGGCGCCAGTGATCGGCGGAGCCTTCGGCCGAGGCCAGGCCGAGACCGTCCACCTGCCCGAGCAGGCTGACCAGGGCCGCCCCCTGCTCGTCGGTGGTGCCGACGGCGACGGCGCGGAAGGCGATGGCGGCGGGCTGGTCCAGCAACGGCGTCCAGGGGAGCGAGGAGTACCCCACCATCGGCATGTCGAAGTGCAGCCGGCCGGGCACCGCGGGCGCGTCCGTACGGGCACCGGCGGCGGCGAGTTCGCGCAGGAAGCGGTGCGCGGCGTCGTGGTCACCGCCGTAGCGGTAGTGCCCGGTGCCGGTCAGCCCGTTCAGGGCGTCGCCGAGCAGGCGGTCGACGGGCCCCCGCACGGTGTCGGTGACGGCCTCGGCGTCGGGACGCAGCCGGGCCGCGACCCGGTCCAGGGACTTCTGCTGGGTGAGTGCGAAAAGCAGCACCTCGACGATGCCGCCGATCAGCTTCGGAGCCGTGACCCGCGGCAGCGCCGCCCGCACCAGATCGGGCAGCTCGGACCACTTCGGGGTCGCGGCGGCGGCCTTGAGCAGCGCGCCGACGGTCTCCCGGTCGGCCGCGCGCAGCGCCCGCGAACCCTCGGGGTCGCGCGGGCGCAGCGCGTACCAGAAGCCGAGCGGCGGCAGTTCGACGCTGCCGGTGGCGAAGCCGGAGCCGCGGCGCTCGCCGCGCGACTGGGCCGTGACCACCCCGTCGGGGTCGGTGATGCTCAGCCCGCGCCAGCGTTCGGTGACGGCGCGCGGGCGGTCGTCGCCGGGGAAGACGAGCGCGGCCACGGGCATGTCGCGGCCCTCGGGCACGGTGACGCCGCGGCCGGAGAGGTCGCAGGCGTGCCAGCCGTGGCCGGGGACCCGTACCGGACGCCAGCCGAGCAGGCCGTCGACGGGCGCGCCCAGCACCGAACCCGCCACGGTGGGCGCGGGCAGCAGCCGGCAGGCGTGCAGGACGAGCGTGGCGGTCTCCGGGTGCCCGCGCAGCGCGTCGGCGAGGAACCCTGGCAGGGAACGGCGGCCGTGGGCGGCGCCGGTGGGGGCGGTGGGGTCGTACTCGCGCCAGCCGGCCTCGGGGTTCTCGGCGCGGTTGCGGTCCCCGCCCTCCCACACCCAGTACGAGGTGCCGTCCGTCAGCATGGCCTTCTCGGCGGGCAGCGCGGTGTCGCCCGCGTGCACGACGCCGGCCCCGGTGGTGCGCCCGCCGCCGGGCAGGGCCAGGGAGAGGTGCTCGGAGCGCAACTCCCAGTGCCTGCGCTCGCCGTCGATGGTGAAGACGGCGTCGGGAGCGCTGTGCCAGTAGCCCCGCGTCTCGTTGTCGCTCCAGGAGAACCAGAAGACGAGCAGGTCCCCGTCGACGTAGTGGAAGCCGTACCGGTACGCGTTGCCGCGCGGGGCGCGCAGATCGTGCGTCAGAACGGTGGAGTCGGCGTCGAGGACGCGGACCTCCGTCTGGCCGGCGACGATCAGATACGGCCAGGACTCCACGACGGTCAGGCCCTGCGGCCCCTGGGCGGGCTTCATCTCCGTGAGGGCGGTCTCCCAGGCGGGCCACTCCAGCTCTTCGAAGAGGCCGCCGCGCAGCGTCCGGGCGAGGGTCTCGCCGAGGTCGGCGGCGGCCGCGGCGGCCACCTCCTCCGGGGCGAGTTCCAAGGCCTCGACGGGAAGCCAGGTGAGCTGCCGGATGGCCTCGGGCACCGCGGGCAGTCCTGCGGCGGTGGAGGAGCGGGCGACACCGCGCACCCACTCGGTCAGCAGCGGGCGGCCGCCGGGCGAGGCGGCGAGCCGCTGGACGATGTCGGTACCGGAGGACGCGTCGCCGAGGCCGTTCAGGGCCCGGTGGAAGGCGGGTCGGAAGCGCTCGTCGGCGCCGAGGGCGAGCAGATCGCGGCGCTGCTCGGCACGGGCCCAGTCACGCAGGTTCAGCTGATCGTGGTTCTTGGGGCCGGGGTCGGCGACGGGAATCCCCAGGGACAGCAGCAGATCCAGGAGATCGGCGTCCTCCACGCCGATCCGCAGGCCCCCTTCCCGGTCGGGCCGGGCGAGTTCGGCGCGCAGCCGCTCCGCGCCGCGGGTGACGATGTCCAGCAGGGACGGCGGGGTGGGGCGCGGGCCCCAGCCGGCGTGGCGGGCGGCGTGGAAGCGCTCCAGCCAGCCGGCGGTGCCGTCGGGGGAGCGCTGCTCGGCGGGCAGCTCCTGCCCGGTGAGTCCGGCGGTGGCGCCGGACTCCTCCAGGATGTCCAGCCAGAGGGCGGTGAGTTCGCCGTCGCCGCCGCCGGGCAGCGTCAGCCCGAGGAGGGTGCCGCGTACGGAGGGGACCCGGCGGGCGAGGGCGATCAGGGCGGTGCGGTGTGCCTTCCACCAGCCGTACGCGGCCCGCAGGGTGGCGGGCAGCGGCAACAGCTCGGCGAGGTAGTCCTGCTCGGGCTCGGCGCCGGTCAGCCCGGCCGCCTTCGCGAGGCGCCGCAGTTCGACGGCGGCCTGCGCGGACGGCGCCAGTCCGCCCGCGGTGCGCCGTACGCACAGCCGGCGGAAGCGCTCGTACGCCTCGGCGGGCGGGACCCGGACGGCCAGCTCCTTGCCGTAGCCGGTGAGCACCTTCACCGGCAGGGCGCCGGCCAGCGCGAATTCGAGGAAGGCGGCGCCCCGCCGGTCCTCGTCGACGGCCAGCCCGTGCTGCGCCTCGGCGGTCCGGGCACGGGTGAACAGCTGCCCGGCGTACGTGGTGTTCTCGACGCCGAGGAACACCCGCGCGGCCTGCTCGTAGAAGACGGGAAGGAAGTGCGGGACGGCGGCGGCGAGCCGGCCGGCCAGTTCGTGGCAGGCGTCCAGCGCGGCCTTGGGCTTGGTCTTGGCCTGGCGGGCGGCCCGGTCGAGTTCGGGCACGACGGCGAGGGCGTGGTGCCCGTCCTCGGGGTGGTGCACCAGCACCCACTCGGGGAACCCGAGGGCCTGGCGCTGCCCGAGGCCGACGACGGGCGGCTCGCCCTCGTCGGGCACGAGCCCGAGGAAGCCGGCGGCGAGGTCCTCGGCCGCGCCGAGTTCGGCGGCGGCGAGCCGGACGACGACGCGGTCCTCGGCGAGCGCGGGGTGCCGGTAGGCCCGCGCGGTCAGATCGACGGCGTTCGGCCCCGCGTCCGGGGTGCCGTGCGGCAGCACCGCGCCCGCCTTGAGCAGCAGTTCGGCCTCGCTCACGGCCTGTCCCCTCGTGTCCTCGGTCCTCGTGTTCACGCGTTCCCGCCCTCTTCGATCGTCCGGCCGGCGTACAGCGCGGCTGCCATCCGCATCCCCTCGGACCAGGCCACCGGTCCGACCTCCGCCAGGCGCACCACCCGGCCGTCCTCGTCGTGCCAGCTCAGGGCGCCGGTGGTCTGCTCGTCCTCGTAGTACGGCTCGCCGATCCACACCGACGCCTCCGTGGTGCGGCCGGTGTCCCGGACCTTGCAGGTGGCGTAGCCGCCGGAGACCCGGTACCCGAGCCCAGTGGCCCGCGCCGCGAGGCTGAAGCGGTTCGGGAACACCCCGCCCGCGTAGTCCCGCACCTCGTCGGTGTTCGCCGGGAGCACCGCCGGCCGCTCCCATGTCGGCCGGTGGATCTGCTCGACCCGCTGGGTGATGCCGAGTTCGGCCGCGAAGTCCCGTACGTCGTCCAGGTCGGGCAGGAGCACCGGGTGCGGCAGGGTCACCGTGCACGGGGAGAGCCGTACGGTCTCGCCGTCGAGGTTCACCACCCTCAGCTCACCCGACTCGGTGGCGTCCCGCAGAAAGCCCACCTCGTCCGGGTCCTCGCCGACCACGGCGAGGTCGCGCAGGGCCTCCCGCCAGGCCTCGTCGCGCCACACCCGGGCGAGCAGCGCGGTCGGCACCGGCAGGGAGGACACCATCCAGCCGTCCACCTGCGCGACACACGCCGCCGCGTGCCGCTCCAGCCACTCGGCGAGCTGCCGCAGCCGGTCCACCTCGGGGTGGTCGCGCAGCGCCTTGGGCAATGCCTTCAACTGCCGCCCCGTGGCGCCGCGTGCCACCACGCGCCCTTCCACGAGGGCGATCTCGTACCCCTCACCCGCCGCCAGCCAAGCCATCAGTCCGTGCCCCTCCGCCCGTCCCGATCAGATTCCGCGCAGCGTTCACCAAGGCGCCAACGCCTCTGAGCTGCGGTATGCGGGGAGACTAACCAGGGCCACTGACAACGCTCGCACCAGGGCTGCCGCGTTGGCGGCGGATCCGGCCGAGCGCGCGAACGGTCGGCGGGGTTGTCGGTTCCGGGCGCACCGTTGTCGCCGGCTCGGCGCCAGCCACACCGCCCGGGGCAGGTCGGCGGCCGGCAGGTTCGCCGCGTACGCACGAAGTCCCGGGCCCTGAGGCCCGGGACTTCTTGGTGCACTTCGCTTGACCGCCGTGTTCAACGACCGGGCGGCGCCGAGGTTACGCGGCCCGGCACGTGAGCCATCCGGTCCAGGTCGGCCGTCAGGCCGTCGAGCCACGCGGCGGCGATGAAGAACCACAGCGGCGCGATACCCGGGCCGGCGGGATCGGGGGCCGGTCCGGGGCCGGGTCCGGCTTCCGGAGGCGGTGGGCCGTCGTCGCCCGCCGCCCGCCGCAGCCGGCCGGCCACCTCGACCGTGCGGGCGCGCACCCAGGCGTCGGCCTCCGGATCGAGGCCGGGTCCCGCGGCGGCGAGCATCCGGCGTGATCCCCACAGCACGTGATGGCCCGTCATCAGGGCGGCCTGCCAGTCCGGCGCGGGTCCGGTGTGCCGGCGCGGCTCGCTCTGGTACTGGGCGAAGGCCGACTCCGCCAGCGCCAGCGCGCGTTGGAGCGGGCGGTCGTCAGGGGCGTCCTTCGGGCTGCCCGCCGCCACGGCGGCGGTAGTGCCCTCGACCGTCGTCGCGGCGGCGCGCAGCAGGTTGGCGACGGCGCGGCGCAGCTCCTCCTGCGCGCCCCGCGGCCAGGCGAGCACCCCGAACACCATGCCGATCACGCTGCCGATGACCACGTCCATGACCCTGACCTCGGCCAGCCGCCAGGTCGCGGGCGCCAGCTGGGCGAAGACCATGGACACCACCAGGGTGAACAGGCCCTGGGCCCACCCCACACCCCGGACCGGCCCCAGCGAGAAGGCGATCAGCATGACGATCGGCAGCGCGACGGCGTAGACGGTGGTCTCGCGGCCCACCACCGCGAGGACGGCGGCGGTCACCAGGGCTCCGACCAGGGTGCCGGTCAGTGCCTGGCGTACGGTCACCCGGGTCTGCGCGACCGTGGTCCGCGTCAGGGTGAGGGCGGCCAGCATCGCCCAGAAGCCGTGCGGGAGCGACTCCAGGCCCGCGATCGTACGGGCGGCCGCCAGCGCGAGGCTGATCCGGACGGCGTTCTGGAAGTACACGGAGCGGGGTCCGGCGTGTGCCGCCAGCCGGTGCCACCAGAGCCGGGGGGCGCGCTTCCCGGCGTACCAGAAGCGGCCGGAGTCGATCCGGGCCGGCGGAACCGACCGGCCCCGAACGGCCAGGTCGGCGGCCGTCGACAGGGCCACGGTGGCGTCCGCGACCTCCAGCAGCGCCGCCCGCCGGCGGAGTACGGCGGCGGGCGGCGCCGACGGAGGCGGCGGATCCGCGGCCGCGAGCCGCGCCCGGGCCTGCCGCAGGGCGTCGGCGGCGGCGGCTTGGCGGTCCGCGCCGCGCAGTTCGGCCGAGGTCTCGTCGGCGGCCCGGCCCACCTCACTCAGCAGATCGGGCCCGCCCTCCGGAGGGAACCGGCCCGGGGCGGGCGCGGGCAGGACGGTCAGCCGGGCGAGGAGGGTACGGGCCGCGAGGCCGCCGTGCGCGAGCGCCCGCTCCCGCAGGCCCGGTCCGGCGGGCCGCTCCGCCTCGGAGACCCGGGAAGGCCGTAGCGACTCGCCCGCCGCCCGGGCGGCCGCCGCCGTGTCGTTGGACAGCGCGAACGGGGACCGGTTCAGCTCGCCCGTACAGCGGGCGGCGGTGTCGGACGCCCGGGCCACCAGCTCCGCATAGGGCGTGTCGCGGGTCTCGGGCAGCAGGAAGGCCTCGGCGAGGATCAGCAGCCCGATGCCCAGGGTCGCCCCCGCGAGCCGCTCGCCGAGGGTGTCCGGGACGTACGGCGGGAAGCAGGGCAGGATGTACAGCAGTTGCAGCCCGGGGGAGGCGCCGGCGGCCCGGGGCCCGGCCGCCGCGCCGAAGGCCAGGGCGAAGCCGATGACCAGCACTCCGGCGACGGCGCTCCACGTCCGCGCGGCCAGGTAGGTTCCGGCCGTGACCAGCACCCAGGCGAGCGGCAGCGACCTGACCAGCACGGCCGCCCGCTGCCGTCCCGTGCCGGGGATGCGGGACAGCCCGCCCATCGCCACCGCGGCGAACAGCGTGTACGTCGCCGTGACGGGCTGGTCCAGCCCGTAGAGGCAGACATAGAAACCGGCGCAGGCCGCGAGGGTGGTCCGCGCGGCGCGCCGCGCCGCACCCGCCAAGGGGCTCGTACCGGCCAGGGGGCTCGTACCGCCACGGCTGCCGCCGTCAGGATCAGCGCCCATGACTCCAGCATCAGCCCGTCCGCGCGAACCCACCAGATACTGATTGATATGTCAGTCAGTCCACCTGGTCACCCGGTCGGTCCGCCCAGTCGGCCTGCCCAGTGGGTCAGCCAGTCAGGCCCCTACCGGATAATTGCGCCGTAGCCATGCCGGCGCGAGGCCGGCGTGCCCTGGCCTGGAAACAGGCGAAACAGCTGAGATGCCGGGCCGGATGACCGCGCGGCAGGAGACGGAGCCCCCGATGGACGTGCAGCACTTCGAGCGGATCACCTCGTTCATCGAGGCACGGCTCACCCCGCTGTTCGCCGAGGAGACGGGCAGCGAGAACGGCTTCGCCATGGACGACACGTCCCGTGCGCTGCGCGCGCTGCGCAACGCCGTGCTGGAGGCGTCGGCGGTCAAGGGCCTCATCGAGAAGCGGGAGACGGCCGAGCCCGCGGTGCGCCGCGTCATCGACCAGTCGGTGGAGCACCACTGGGACGTGCTGCGCGGCATCGCCCGGCAGTGGGAGGACCACTCCGACTTCGTCCGCGAGTTCAAGCGCCACGCGTGGGAGCTCGACGCGACCCCGGCCGCCGCGCGGTAGCCGCTCCGCCCCCGCGGCCCGCCCGGCGTCCGGGCGGGCCGCCTACCGTCGGGGACGGTGATACCGGACCTCGGGTACGGGGACGCCCGCCACCTCGTCGGCGCTCGTGGCGCCGTCCGGGCCGAACCCGGCGCGCTCGTAGAAGCGGCGCGCGCGCTCGTTCCCCTCCAGCACCCACAGGCGCAGCACGGGGTACGGGGCGGCGCGGCTGAGCACCTCGTCCATGAGCTCCCGCCCGACGCCGCTGCCGATGAGGTCCGGGCGGACGTACAGGGCGTACAACTCCCCTTCGCCGGGCGGGAGGCCGACGTCCTGGGCCGGCCCGAGAGCGGCCCAGCCGGCCACCGCCCCGTCGGCGGCCTCGGCCACGAGCTGGGTCGTGCCGGAGGGGGCGTCGGCGAACCGCTCCCGCCGCCGGGCGGCGTCGGCGGCGATGTCGAGCCCGTCGAGGTACGACTGCGGCATCAACCCGGCGTAGGCATGCTGCCAGCCGCGTATCCGCACGGCTGACACGGCGTCAACGTCGGACGCGGTCATCTCACGGACGACGACCTGAGGCGGCTCACGGCGAGGAGTGGTCACGCACCGAGTCTGTCAGGGTGAAATCCGGCCAGGCAACGCAATTGCCCAGGCCAGAGGCGGGCATCAGGGAACGGATCGCTTCGTGCGGCGGTCTCACCGGACGCGCACCCGCCGTGGGTGCCACCGGGCCGCGGGGTCCGGGCCGTCGGTTCGCAGAAAGCTCTCTGATTCGTGAGTCTGACAAGCAGCACCCTCCTGGTCGTCTTCCTGCTCGGCACCGCACTGATGTTCGCGGCCGCGATCTGGCTGTGGCCACGGCTCGCGCGGCAGGGCTGGAGGCGGGTGCTGGGGCGGGTGGGGCTGGTCTTGGCCGTACAGGTGCTGATGCTGTCCTCGATCGGGATCGCGGCGAACCGGAGCTTGCTGATCTACGGGTCATGGACGGAGCTGGCCGGCCAGGAGAAGGCGGCGCGGGCCGACGGCGAGGACGTGGCCGGCGGTTCGGCCGTGAAGGTCATCGGTCGGCAGCGTCCGGACGTCCCCGGTGGCGGGAAGCGCCAGGTGGCCGGTGAGATCGAGAAGGTCATGGTGCAGGGCCAGAAGTCCAGGATCGCCACGCCGGCGTACGTGTACCTGCCGCCGGAGTACTTCAAGAAGGGCAACGAGAAGAAGAAGTTTCCCGCGGCCATCGTGCTGACCGGCTTCCCCGGCACGGCCGAGAACCTGCTCAAGGGACTGCGGTACCCCAAGACGGCGTGGACGCTGGCCAAGCAGAAGAAGACGCAGCCGATGATCCTCGTGATGATGCGCCCCACCGTCGCGCCGCCGCGCAACACCCAGTGCGTCGACATACCGGACGGCCCGCTCACCGAGACCTTCTTCGGCACCGACCTCCCGCAGGCGATCTCGGGTGCCTACCGTGTCGGGACCTCGCCCCGGAACTGGGGCATCATCGGCGATTCCACGGGCGGCTACTGCGCGCTGAAGGTCGCTCTGCAGCATCCGGAGAGCTACGCGGCCGGCGTGGGCCTGTCGGCGGACTACGAGCCGGAGATCGACCGGGATTCCGGTGACCTCTTCCACGGGAACACCAACGAGAAGAAGCGATCCGACCTGTTGTGGAGCCTGGACCACCTGCCGCAGGGCAACTCGTCCTTCCTGGTCACCACATCACTCCAGGGGGAGAGCAACTACAAGGCGACGCGGAAGTTCATCGAGAAGGTCAGGCATCCGGCCCGGGTCTCGTCGATCACCCTCGACCACGGCGGGCACAACTTCAACACCTGGAACCGGGAGATCCCGCCCGCCCTGGAGTGGATGAGCCGGCGCCTCGGCGCGGAGTGAGCCCGCGGGGCTCCGGCACGCAGTGCCACGGCACGTAAGATCACCAGGCGACAGGGGAGGGGACGGAATGTCAGGGCAGCAGCGCGGGAAGCGGAACCAGAAGCAGCGGAAGAAGGAGAAGAAGGAAGGGTGCGCCGAGAACTGCCTTGAGGGGGTTTTCGAAAGCCTGAACGGGTGCCGCACGTGCTGCCCCGAGATGTGGCTGGCCACGCTCCTCCTCACGCTCGTACGGCCCGCCGCGCGCCCGAGCGCACGGTCGGCCGGGCGGCGCCCGGCCGCCGCGGCCGGCGGGCACGCCGAGGACCCGGCCGCGGCGCGCCCGAGGGGCCGGGCGGCCGGCGCGATGTACGACGCCGTCCGGCGCTACCGGGTCACGGTCAGCCCCACCCGGCCCGCCTGTTGCCCGTACACGCCGAGCTGCTCCACGTACGCCGTCAAGGCTCTGGAGCGGCACGGCGCGCTGCGCGGCGGGCGCCTGATCCTGGGCCGGCTGCTGCGCTGCCGGCCACGGGCCGCCCGCCGTCGGGGATTCAGCGACCCGGTGCCGCCGCGCTGACCGCCGCGCGCCGGCCGCCGCGCTCAGGCCGTCAAGGGCGGTAGACGCGGAGCTCCGAGACCTCGTACGAGATCTCGGAGACGGCCGGGTCGGGGACCGGATGGTAACGGCCCGCGCTGATCGACAGGTTGACGATGAGGTACGCGCGCCAGCGACGGCCCACGCCGCGGCGGTCCGAGAACACGCGGGTTCCGTTGACCCACCAGACGACCGAGTCCGCCCCGAACTTCACCTTGAGGTCCACCCACGCGCCGGGTGCCACGGCCGGATCGCGGAAGTAACGCGAACCGCCGCCGCGCACGTGGTTGGAGAGCTCCAGCAGGTCCGGGTTGTCGGGGTGGTACTCGAAGACGTCGACCTCCTGGCCGCCGTCCCGCCAGGTCCAGATCGCGGGCCAGGCGCCCACCGCCTCCGGAAGCCGGACCCGGGCCTCCAGTACGTCGTTCGCGCGCACCATGTACTCCTCCGCGCTGCCTTCCGTGGTGAGCAGCCCGGTGTCCCAGTTGCCGTCCGGCCGGCGGGTGGCGCGGAAGACGCCGCTGCGGCTGTAGGCGGGATCGTCGACGAGGTGGTCGAGTTTGTCGTCGGCCGGGTTGACCGGACCGCCGTCCGGATAGGCCCAGGAGTGCCCGGCGACCCACTGGGACGTCGAGCTGAAATCGGCGGTGAACACGAGTGCGCCGCGGCGCCGGAACCTTGCCAGGAGTTGCGAGATCACGCCGCAACTCTGCCCAAGGCGGACACCGACCATACTTCGGTCATTCCTGCGATCTTCACCCTAAAGCGGCAGTCGCCTCGCAGCCCGCAGGTCACCGGGTGTGACTAAGTCGTCACTCGGTCGCCCCTCGGTCGTCATTCGGCGACCTCCGTGCGCTCCCACCACTCGTAGACGGGGAGTTGTCCCTCCGGGCCGTTCTGGTGCCGCGACGTCAGCCTGAAGTGTTCGTATCCGCCGCGGTGCGGGATCTTCACGTCCTCACCCGGGGCAGGAAGCGGAACGATCCGCTCGGGCAGATCGCCCGGCCCGCCCTCAAGCGCAGCCTTGTTCGCCATGGCGCCAGTCTCTCCATCCGCGGCGCCTCCCGCACCTCGGCGCCCTCCCGTACGCGCCCGCGCACGCCCTTGCGCGGGCCCTTGCGCGCGTGCCCGTCACCGCCGTGATGTCCCTCTCCCGGACGACGGGCAGAATTGAAGGGCAGCCCGCGCCCGCCGCGCGGGCACCTGTGGAAGGGGCCTCCAGATGGCACCGGACCCGCCGGCGGTCGAGCGGGATCTCGGCCCGATCCGGTCCGAGCCGGGGTCGCTGCTGGAGCACGTCGCCGTGGCCGTGTTCGGCATCGACGACGAGGACCGGGTCTGCTACTGGGGACCCGGCGCCCAGAGCCTCTTCGGCCACGAGGCCCGCGCGGTACTGTCCAGGCCCGCAGCCGTCCTCTTCCCGGCGCGCCCCGAGCACCCGGAGCGCCCCCAGCACCCTGAACACCCCGAGCCGGCCCCTGGCGCCCCCACCACCGCCGAACACCTCACGGAGCGCGCCCGGACCCTCGGCTACTGGCGCGTACGCCTGCCCGCCCTGCACCGGGACGGCACGGTCTTCGACTGCGGGTTCCGGGTCTTCCCCGTCACCGGTGCCGCGGGCGGCACCGTCGTCATGGGACTGGCGAGCCGGGGCGACGAGCTCGACCGCGTGAAGACCAACCTGTCCTTCCTCGACGCTCTCTTCGAGACCTGCCCCATCGGCCTGGTCATGCTCGACGAGGAACTCCGCTACGTCCATCTCAACCAGGCGCTGGCCGACATGGACGGGATCCCCCTCGCCGAACACCTCGGCCGCCGGATGCAGGACATCATGATCACCTCCGACGGCGGCGAGTACCAGCGCATGCTGCGGGCCGTCGCCCGGGGCGGCGGGCCCGTCGTCAGCACGCTCGTGGGCCTGCGGACACCGGGCCACCCGGACCGCGACCAGGTGCGGTCGGTGAGCTTCTTCCCGCTGAGCGGCGCGGGCGACACCCGGCGCGGCGTGGGCGGGCTGCTCGTCGACGTGACCGACCGCGAGCGGGCCATCCTGGAGGCGACGGCCGCCCGGCAGCGGCTGGCCCTGCTCGACCGGGCCTCGGCCCGCATCGGCACCACCCTGGACGTACGGGTCACCGCGCGCGAGCTGGTCGAGGCCGCGATGCCGGACTTCTGCGACGGCGCCGTGGTGGAACTCGTGGAGTGGATGGCCGAGCCCGAGGTCTTCGACCCGGAGCTGCCGCTCGTCACCCGGCGGATCGCGTCCGGCACCACGCTCGGCCCGGCCGCCGTCGAGCTGGTGTCCGGCCTCGAAAGGGTGACGTACCCCCCGGGCTCCAGCCTCCACGAGACGCTGCGCACCGGCCGGCCGCTCTGCGTCCCGGTGAACGAGGAGTTCGTGACCCGGACCGTCGTACACGAGGAGCGGGCGCGGCTCCTCCTGGACAGTGGGCTCACCAGCATCGTCATCGCCCCGCTCGTCGCGCGCGGCACGGTGCAGGGCATCGCCATGTTCGGCCGCTCCGCGGCCCGCCCGGCCTTCGCCGAAGAGGACCTCAGCCTCGCGGGCGAGCTGGCCTCGCGCGCCGCCCTGTGCCTGGACAACGCCCGGCTCTACAGCCGCGTCCAGGACATCGCCCTCACCCTCCAGCGCGCCCTCCTCCCCAGCGCCCCGGCGGCCGGCCCCCACGTGGACATCGCCCACCGCTACCTGCCCGGAAGCCACGTCACCGAGGTCGGCGGCGACTGGTACGACGTGATCAGCCTGCCCGGCGACCGCGTGGCCCTCGTCGTCGGCGACGTGATGGGCCACGGCGTCCCGGCCGCCGCGGCCATGGGCCGGCTGCGGATCACCGCGAAGACGCTCGCCCGGCACACCCCGGAACCCGAGGCGCTGCTCGCGGAACTCGACGCCTGCGCGCAGGAGGCGGGCATCGAGTGGGCCACCTGCCTGTACATCCTCTACGACCCGCACACCGGCCGCGCCCGCATCGCCAACGCCGGCCACCCCCCGCCGCTGGTACGCCACGCGGACGGGACGGTGGAGACGATCGGCGACGTGCTGGGAGTGCCCCTCGGGGTGGGCGGCGTAGCGTTCCGCTCGACGGAGATCGACCTCCCCGAAGGCGCCACCGTGGCCCTGTACACGGACGGCCTCATCGAGGCGCGCGGCCAGGACATCGACGCGGGCATGGAGGCACTGAGAGGTCAGTTGCGCGGGGACGTGGGTTCCTTGGAGGAGGCGGCCGACCGCATTCTCGCGCATCTTCTGCCCGACACGGCGACCGACGACACGGTCCTGGTCCTCGCCAGGGTCCGCCGCGCGGGGGGACGATGACCGTGATCCCGAGAGTCCGACTCCCCGGTACCCATGGGTCCATACAATGCCCGCCATGGGAACCGCGGAGGACCTCATCGAATGCACCCGCGAACTCCTCTGGGAGCGCGGCTACGTCGGCACCAGCCCCCAGGCCATCCAGCAGCGCGCCGGCGTCGGCCAGGGCAGCATGTACCACCACTTCACCGGCAAGCCCGGTCTCGCGCTCGCCGCGATCAACCGCACCGCCGAGGAGATGCGCGCCGCGGCCGAGGCGCAGTTCACGGCCCCCGGCCCGGCCGTCGAACGGCTCACCCGCTATCTGCGCCGCGAGCGGGAGGCGCTCAAGGGCTGCCCCATCGGCCGGCTGAGCCAGGACCCGGACGTCATGTCCGACGCCACCCTGCGCCGCCCCGTCGTGGACACGCTCCACTGGCTGCGCACCCGGCTCGCCGACCTCCTGGCCGAGGCGTGCGAGCGCGGCGAACCGCGCCCCGGCCTCGACCCGGTGGCGACCGCCGCCGCCATCGTCGCGGTCCTCCAGGGAAGTTGCGTACTGGCCCGCGCGGACGGCGGCGGCGAGGCGTTCGCCGAGGCCGTCGACGGGGTCCTCGCCCTGCTCGCCGCGTACTTCCCCTCCGCCTGACGCCCGAGCCGCCTCCGCCCCCCCGGTCGGGGGGAGACGGCGGCGCGAACGCCCCTGATCTTCCGGGGGCCGCTCCTCGCCGCCGTCACCCTCTCGTACCGACACCACCACCGCGGACTTCGCTGACGCTCAGGATCCGCAGGGCGAGCTGGATCTCCAGCGCCCGGGCGGGAGCGTTCCAGTCCTCGCCCAGGATCTGCCCGATGCGCTCCAGGCGTTGCACGACGGTGTTGACGTGGACGTGGAGGGCGTCCTTGGTCCTGGTCAGGCTGCTGCCGTGGGCGAAGTACGCCTCCAGGGTGAGGACCAGCTCCGTCCCGCGCCGCGCGTCGTAGTCGATGACCGCGCCGAGCGTCCGGCGGACGTACCCGTTCACGTCCGCGCGGTCGCCCAGGAGTACGCCGAGGAAACCCAGGTCGGGAAGGCCGGCGCCGTAACCGGTGTGGCCGAGGGCGTGCAGGGCCTCCAGGCAGCGCAGCGCCTCCGCGTGCACGTCCGGCAGCCCGTCCGGATCGGCGGCGGGACCGGCCGCGCCCACCGTGACCGCGGTGCCCAGTGCCTGCCCCAGATCGGCCGCCAGGGTCCGCGCGAGGACGCCCGGCCCGTCGGTCGGCCCGTCGGTCGGGGCGGTCTGGGCGGTCGGGGCGAGGAGCACCACACGCCCCTGGTACAGCCCGGCCAGGCCGTCGAGAGCCCGGGCCCGGCGGGCCGCCTCCACCGCCAGCCGGGACCGCAGCGCCGCGTCGCAGTGCATCACCACGACCCCGTGCGGGCGGGTGAGGACGACTCCGAGCTTGCGGGCCCGCAGGCTCAGACTGCCGGTGTCACGGACACGGCCGGGATGCCCGGGCGTGAGGAGGTCGGCGAGCAGCTCGCCGCGCACCCGGTCCTCGGCGTGGGCGATGGACCGGCGCAGCAGGAGCAGCAGCGCCGTCACCAGGCCGGCCCGTTCGAAGAGCCGCCGGTCGCTGTCCGTCAGGTCGGGGCGCCCGCCGAGGGTGAGGGAGCCGAGGAGTTCCGGCCCGGCCAGGACCGCGCAGACCCAGACACCGTCCACGGCCACGGCGCGGCCGCCGGAACGCGACGCCGCCAGGGCGTGGGCCGACGGGACGATCGGATCGGCGGCGACCCGCGCGAGTTCCAGCCCGTCGGCGTCGTGCACGACCAGGCTGCCGCGCAGCAGGGCAGCGACCTCCCGGGCGACATCGGCCACGTCTCCGCCGCGCAGCACGAGGTGGGTGAGGCGGTCATGGGTCTCGGCCGCGAGGCGCATGGCCTCGCTCTGGGCGCGGGCCCGCTCGGTGGCGACGCCCAGTTCGACGAGGGCGGCGCGCGTCTCCTCCAGCAGCCGGGCGCTGTCGATGGCGACGGCTGCGTGGTCGGCGAGGGAGGAGAGCAGGGCCACCGCGTCGGGGGCGAACGCGCGGACCTGGCGGTCGGCCGCGTACAGCACGCCGATCACGCGGGTGCCGACCCGCAGCGGGACGCCGAGGATGCCACGCAGGCCTTCCTCCCGTACCCCGCTGTCGATGGTCTCCGTATGCCGGAAGCGGTCGTCGGTACGGTAGTCGGAGCTGGCGTACGGACGGGCGCTCTGGGCGACCAGCCCGCCCAGCCCCTCTCCCATACCGAGGCGCAGCTGCTGGAAGGCGGCGGAGACGGAGCCGTCGGTGACGCGCATGAACGTGTCCCCGGCGGCCGGGTCGTTGAGCGTGAGGTACGCGACGTCCGTACCCAGCAGCATCCTGGCCCGGCGGACGATGGCCCGCAGGACGGCGTCGAGGTCGCGCAGGGCGGCCAGGTCGCCGGCGGTGTCGAACAGGGCCGTGAGTTCCGCCTCGCGCCGCCGGTGCTGGTCGAGGGTACGGCGGATGTCCAGGGCCACCGCGGTGGCATCCTCGACGCGTTCCTGTGCGCGGGCGTCCGCCCCGGCGGTACGGGCATCCGCGGCGGGCCGGGCGAACTCCTCGGCGGGCGCGCCGCGCCGCAGCAGGTCCAGCAACTCCCGTAGCGCGGTCTCCGCCTGGCCGGCGGCCGGGTCGTTCGCTGAGGTCATGCGGACAGTCTGCCCGCCGCGCCCCGCGAGCGGCAGGGCGGGCGGGGCGTGCGGGTCGGTCGGGTCGGGTGGGGCGGGCAGGGGCTCGCGGCTCAGGCCGGGTCCAGGGTGGTGGCCGGAGGCAGCGGCGGGGCCTGCCGGTCGTACGCCGACGCGGCGGCCGGCCCCGTACCCGCGAGATCGCGGCCGCGGGTCTCCCTGGCGAAGGCGACGGTGAGGGTGGTGACCACGGCGGCCGCGCACAGGTACAGGGAGACGGGGACCGATGAGCCGTAGTCCTTGAGCAGTTCGACGGCGATGACGGGCGCGAGCGCCCCGGCGATGATCGAGGCGAGCTGGGAGCCCATCGAGGCGCCGGAATAGCGGACATCGGTGTCGAACAGCTCGGAGATGAAGGCGGCTTGCGGTCCGTACATCGCGCCGTGCAGCAGCAGCCCCGCGGTCACGGCCGCCGTGATGACCGCGAACGACTCGGAGTCGACCAGCGCGAAGAACCCGAACGCCCACAGGGCCATGCCGACCGAGCCGATCAGCGTCACCGGGCGGCGGCCGATCCGGTCCGACAGCGCGCCCCAGGCGGGAATGGTGACGAAGTGGACGGCCGAGCCGATCAACACCGCGTTCAGGGCGGTGCTCTTGGGGAGACCGAGGTGAACGGTGACGTACACGAGGAGGAAGGAGGTGAGGACGTAGTACGAGATGTTCTCGCCGAACCGGGCGCCGATGGCGGTCAGCACCTGGCGCCAGCTCTTACGGAACACCTGGACGACGGGGGCCTTCTCCTCCACACCGCGCCGCGCGGCCCGCGCGGCGAGGAAGACGGGGGACTCGGACACGGAGAGCCGGATCCACAGGCCGACGATCACCAGGACGCCGGAGAGCAGGAAGGGCACGCGCCAGCCCCAGGAGAGGAACGCCGCGTCCGACTGCACGGCGGCGAGCAGCGCCAGTACGCCGGTGGCCAGCAGGTTTCCGCCCGGCGCGCCGGACTGGGGCCAGGAGGCCCAGAAGCCGCGGTGCTTGTTCCCGCCGTGCTCGGAGACGATCAGCACCGCGCCGCCCCACTCGCCGCCGAGGGCGAAGCCCTGCACCAGGCGCAGAGCGGTGAGCAGGATCGGGGCGCCGACGCCGATGCTCGCGTGCGTGGGCAGCAGCCCCATCGCGAAGGTCGCCCCGCCCATCATGACCAGACTGAGCACGAGCAGCTTCTTGCGCCCGACCTTGTCACCGAAGTGCCCGAACACCACCCCGCCGAGGGGTCGGGCCAGGAACCCGATGGCGTAGGTGACGAAGGCGATCAGGGTGCCGGTCAGCGGATCGGCGGTGGGAAAGAACAACTTGTTGAACACCAGCGCGGCGGCGGTGCCGTAGAGGAAGAAGTCGTACCACTCGATGGTGGTCCCGATGAGGCTCGCGGCGACGATCCGTCTGATGCCTGACGGAGCCTTCGGGGCGGTTGTGGTGGAGGCCATGTGGACCACTTCCAGGGTGTCTGCGGGGACGTCTTGTGGCCACAACGTAGGAGTCCGCAGGTGAGCGGCATATGTGCCCCGTCATCACAATCAGCCGCACCGTGGTGTGTCCGGCCACCACACGACGTCAGGACCCGGCGGCGGTGGGCGGCATTTCGGCCAGAATCACGCAACCACGGGACATCCCGTCAAGCCGAAGGGACAATGCGAAGGGGAACAAGGCAACGGCCGGACTCCCCGGCCGTGTTGAGAATCGAAGGAGGGCAACACCCTCATGCAACGGTTCACACGGCTCTGTGCCGCATTCGGACTCGCTGCGGTCGGAGTAGTGGCATCTGTGCCCACCGCCCAGGCGTCCACGACGACTGTCGAAAGGGACGTGTCGATCACTGCGTACCAGGACTGCCCGGTCGGCTGGTTCTGCGTCTGGGAGGACGCGGGCGGATGGGGCAGGATGGCGCGCTTCCAGACGGGTTCCGACGACCTCCGCGACTTCAACCTGAACGACCAGATCTCCTCGGTATGGAACCGAACGGGCAGGACTTTCTGCACCTGGCTGAACATCAACCGCGACGGCGCCACGTGGCCCGTAGGGAACTGGCAGGGCAATACCTCCCAGTACAACCGGAACGACAACATCAGCTCCCTGCGAGTAGGGGCATGCTGATCACCCCGCCCGGGCTATAGAGGGTGCCGGCAAAGTCAGTTGGGGAGCCATGTCGCAGGCAGGCGAGGTGACCAGGGCTTTGTAGCGGCAGGCTCGTCGTAGCGGTGGCGAGTGCCTCGCCGGTTTGGGGCTCCCTTTTGGGGCCCCGGGGCGCTGGCCGCCGCGGGACGGGGGCGGATGGCGGGTGTCAGCGACAGTCCGATGCCGTAGAGGGCGAAGCCGACCGACCAGAGGCACAGCACGACGATGACGGTCTTCCCGGGCAGCCCCACGGCGCCCCGCAGGCCTGCCAACTCCGGGGCCATGCCAAGGGTGGCGGTGCCCATGGAGGCCATGATGGCCAATACCGAGCCAGCGGGCGCAGGGCCCGACGCAGGTACACCCGGCGCAGCCCGTCGCGCGCGGTTGCCACGAAGGCGCCGACTACCACGGGGAAAGTACAGACGAGTACCAGGACGCTGGACCAGCTCTGGTCGAGGCGTTCGCTCGCCACGCCCTGGACGTCGGCGGCGCTCGCGACGGCGTTGTAGGTGACCATCAGGCCCACCCAGGCGACGAGTCCCAGCCCGGTCCGCCACAACTGGAGCTTGCGGACCTCCCGGTCGTCGACGATCCCGGGGCGTGAGGGACGGAAGGTCCGCTGGGCGGCGTACAGGGGGTTGCAGAGGCCGCGCTCACCTCCGCCCGGATCTCCCGGCCGCGCTGGCCGCGTTCCTGGACGAGATCCAGGCGAGACCGCCGTCAGCCTCCCTGCTGCGGGGGCCCTGCTGACGATCGCCCCGGACTGCTGTCGGTGCGAGCACCAGTCAGAGATCGTGGACGCCGCGTGAGCAACTCCTCGGCTCGGCGGCGACCTGCCCGACTCCCCGAATCGGCGCGTGCGGTCTCCGACGCCGCGTCAGTGGTCCAAGGGGGACTTCGGCGGGCGGCAACCTTTTGCGGAGCTGTGGCGACTGACGGGCGACCCGAAGACGATCACACCCACGGATCGTCTGATCACACCGCCGCATGCCGCTGCGCCCGCTGACCTGAGCGGCGTGCGAGGCAGGCCCGGAGCGAGGAGTAGCCCCCCATGAACGAGACGGATCCCACTGCGCACGGTCGCGGTCGGCGCACGCGCGCGGCCGGCGGCGAGCGGCGTACGCGTGGGCGCCATCGCCGGCGCTGGACGACGTTGGGTCTGGCGCTGGGCGTGCCCGGTGTGCTCGGCCCCTACCTGCTGTTCGTGCAGGCCGACTCGGAGGCCGCGACGTTGGATTCCGACGCCTACTACGAGGTGGTGTCCGTGCGCAGCGACAAGGTGCTGGACGTGCCCGCCGCGGACCCGTCGGACGGCGCCTGGACACGGCAGCAGAGCCGCGTGGCCGGTGCCGCGAGTCAGCAATGGCGGCTGAGGCCGACGGGGGACGGCTACTACGAGCTGGAGAACCGCAGCAGCAAGAAGGTCCTCGGAGTGCGGGGTGCTTCCAGAGAGTCGGCGGCCGCCGTCGAGCAGCAGTCCGACCGGGGTGCCGCCGCGCAGCAGTGGAAGATCGAGGACGTCGGCGGTGCGGCGGTGAAAATCGTCTCCCGGAGCAGCGGCATGGTGCTGGACGTGTGGGGTGGCTCCAGTGGCGACGGTGTGCCGCTGATCCAGTACGCCGACAAGGGCAGCACCAACCAGCACTGGAGACTGGTGAAGGCGGCCGGCGCGGGCGGGTATACCTGGCACAACGCCCAGATCGTCGGAGGCGGCTTCGTCACCGGGCTGGTCTTCAACCCCGCCCGCAAGGACCTGCTGTACGCACGGACCGACATCGGCGGCGCCTACCGTTGGGACGCGACCGCCGCCCGGTGGACCTCCTTGACCGACTGGATCGGCGGAGCCGACTGGAACCTGCTGGGGATCGAGAGCCTGGCGACCGACCCGGTCGACCCGGACCGCCTGTACCTCGCGAGCGGCACCTACACCAACGACTGGGCGGGCAACGGCGCGATCCTTCGCTCCACCGACCAGGGCAGGTCGTTCCAGCGCACCGACCTGCCGTTCAAACTGGGCGGCAACGAGGACGGCCGGTCCATGGGCGAGCGGCTGGTGGTGGACCCGTCCGACCACCGCACGCTCTACCTGGGTACCCGCAAGAACGGGCTCTGGCGCAGCACCGACTACGGCGTGACGTGGAGCCAGGTCACCAGCTTCCCCGTGAAGGGCGGTGCGAGCAGCGGAGTCGGGCTCTCCTTCGTGTCCTTCGGCCCGTCCGGCAGCCGGACGATCTATGTCGGGGTGGCCGACAAGACCACCTCGCTGTACCGCTCCACCGACGGCGGCAGCACCTGGCAGGCCGTGCCCGGCCAGCCCACGGGGCAGCTGCCGCAGCACGGTGTGCTGTCCGGCGACGGCTCGCTGTACCTGACGTACACCAACGCGCCGGGCCCGAACGGAGTGACGGCCGGCTCGGTGTGGAAGTACACGCCGTCCACCGGGGTCTGGAAGAACATCTCGCCGTCCAGCGGCGGTTACGGCTTCGCCGGCCTGGCAGTCGATCCGCAGCGCCCGTCCACGGTCATGGTCACCACGCTGGACCGCTGGTGGCCCTCGGACGAGATCTACCGGTCGGCCGACGGCGGCTCCTCCTGGAAGGCGCTCGGCGCGAGCTCGGTGCGGGACAACTCCGCTGCGCCCTACGTGGGCACCGGCATCGGTCACTGGATGGGCGCCCTGGCCATCGACCCCTTCGATTCCGGGCACGTGCTGTACGGCACGGGATCGGGGATGTGGGGCAGCCGCGACGTGACCGCGGCGGACAGCGGGCGGGCGACGCACTGGACGATCCCGGCCAAGGGCCTGGAGGAGACCGCGACTCTCGGACTGATCAAGCCCCCCGGCCTTCCCCTGATCAGTGCGCTCGGCGATGTCGGCGGCTTCCGGCACGAGGACCTCACCAAGGTGCCCGCCAAGGCGCTCTCCGAACCGCTGTTCACCAACACCACCGGTATCGACTTCGCCCAGTCGAAGCCGCAGTTCATGGTGCGGGTCGGTCTCGGTGGCGCGCAGCACGGCGCCTATTCGACCGACGGCGGAGCCGACTGGGCACCGTTCGCCGCGGCGCCGGTGCGCGACGCGGGCGGCGGTTCCGTGGCCGTCTCGGCTGACGGCGCCGCCGTGGTGTGGACCCCCTCAGGCCAGGTTCCGTTCTACTCGACCAACCGTGGCTCGGCCTGGACGGCGGCCTCCGGTCTGCCCAAGGACACGGCCGTGGTGGCCGACCGTTCGGCGGCGAACACCTTCTACGCTCTCAGCGGCGGCACCTTGTATGCCAGCACCGACGGCGGGAAGCACTTCACCGCCCGGGCCACCGGCCTGGGCGGCGGGCAGCTCAAGGCGGTTCCGGGCAGCGCGGGCGACCTGTGGATCAGCGGCGGGGACAACGGACTCCTGCACTCCACCAACGGTGGGACGAGCTTCGGCAAGTTGGGCGGCGTCGAGCAGGCGAGCGCCGTCGGCTTCGGCAAGCCGGCCCCGGGTGCCGGGTACCAGGCGCTCTACCTCAGTGGGAAGGTGAAGGGCGTCACCGGGCTGTTCCGTTCCACCGACGGCGGCTCGGCCTGGGTCCGGATCAACGACGACCAGCACCAGTTCGGTGGGATCGCCGTCAACGTCATCAGCGGCGACCCCGACGTGTACGGGCGGGTCTACCTGGGCGGGTACGGCCGTGGCGTGGTGTACGGCGACCTGTCCTGACCCTCCTGGCCCGTGGGCGGGCGGCGGTCCGCGCCGTTCCACCCACGGGCCTACGGGCATGGCCTCATCGGGTCGGGGTGAAGCCGCCCCAGACCGAGAGGGCGCCGCGGGGACCGTTGGCGTCGACGCGGTAGCCGTCGTGCTTGACGTCCCGGTCGCCGGCGGCGTGGTTGTACTGGCCGGCGAAGACATGCTGTCCGGCCGGGACCGTACGGCCCGGCTTGAGGATCCAGCGGTAGACCACTGCTCCGCCCTCGTGTTGCACGGTGACGGTGAAATCGTCGGCGGGCAGCGTCCGCCAGCTGCCGGTGCTCTGCACTCCGCCGGTCTGCGTGATGCGCAGTTCCACGGTGAGTGCGGTGAGCGGCTGGGTGGTCTTGAGGGTGATGTCGCTCTGCGCCCAGAAGGTGTTGCTGTTCGCGCCCAAGGAGCCGGCCGACGACAGAGGCCCGTCCTGGACGTGCGCGCTGCCGGGCCGGGCCGCGCCCGCACCGCCTGACGCCGCAGGGCCGGGGCTCGCCGAGGACGAGCGGTCCGGCGCGGTCGGGCCGCCGGTGGTGGGCGCCGACGGCGTGGAGTGGGGAGTCCCGGACGCGGACGGCGCGGACGGCGTGGACGGCGCGGCGGGGGTGGCCGAGATGTCCGGCCGGGCCGGCGTCGGGGACTGGACGATGGCGGCGACCGCGAAACCACCGACCGCCAGAATGCCGGCCGTGGCGAGGGAGGCGAGCGCGACCCTGGGCCAGGGCCTCGCGCCGGACGACTCGCGGTGGCGGTCGGGGGCGCCGGACATGCCGCGTTCCACGCGTGCCAGGATCCGGGCGCGGTCGGGCCGGTGGGCCTCGGCGGCTGTGCGCAGCCGCCCGGTGAGCTCCTCGTTCAACGGCTCCTCCTCCCCGCCAACAGTTCCCCGGCTGCTCCCGTGCTGCCCAGCATCCGTTCCAGTTCGGCCATCCCCTTCGAGGTCTGGCTCTTCACCGTACCGACCGATATTCCGAGCGCCAGAGCGGTGTCCTTCTCCGACAGGTCGAAGGCGTGCCGCAGGACCACGCACGTCCGCTTCCGGAACGGCAACCGGGCGAGAGCAGTGCGCACGTCCACCACGGCGGCCACGTCCGGACCGTTCAACGGCTCCGCACCGCGGGACCAGAACAGGGCGATCCGGCGGCGCTCGCGAACCGCGCTGCGGATCCGTGACCGTGCCAGGTTGGCGACAACGCCGCGGGCGTAGGCGAGTGGGTACTCGGCCTGGCGCAGCCGGTCCCAGCGCTGCCACAGTGCGATCAGGGCGTCCGCGGCCAGATCGTCGGCGCCGTCCGCCTCGCCCGTCAGGAGATGGGCGAACCGGGCCAGTTCGGCGTAGTGGCGTTCGAAGAAGTCGTGGAACTCCGCGGACGCGTCATCGAGGACCATGTCCGCCGGCCGTCCCCTCCGAAAATGTGTGCGTTAACATCCGAGCGGGCAGCGTACCAGCGACCCGGAGCACCTTATGCGCCATGCGGCCGCGGTGCGGTTTCAGTGCGGGGCGAACTGGACCCGGGTCGGTTGTGCGACGTTCGGCAGCAGCGCGGTCCCGTTGACCGTCAGCTGCTCTCCGTAGATGTCGGTGATCCTCATCGCGCCGCCGCACCCGCTGCCGTCGGCGGAGAGGAAGTAGTTGTATTCGGTACGAGGCAGTCTCCGCCAGCCGTTGGCGGTGCGTACCTCCAGCCGTGCGACCGGGTTCCGGTGGTCGATCACCTGGATGCCGCACCAGTGGGGGCTGGACCCGGTCTTGTACCGGATGGAGATCGTGCCGGACGCCCGGGGGCTCAGCAGGCTCCAGGTGATCGGGATGCGGCCGAGCTTGGGATCGGCCAGTTTCGCGAAGGCCTGTTCGCTGAGGTCCAGTTGCCCCGGTGCGCAGGGCAGTGGGCATTCGTTGGTGATCCGGACCGTGATCGAAGCGCCGTTCGCGGCGCGGACGCGCACGTACGCGCCGCACGCCCTGGACGACTCGTAGTCGGTGGTGTTCATCGCCGCGATCATGAGGTCGTCGGTCGGGCCGAACAGGCAGGCGCCGTTGCCGTCGCCGGCGGCGTAGGCGGTGGCGACTCCCTTGTAGGTGGTCTCGGGCTGGATGCGTCCTGCCGACGGTGCCGGGGTGGACGCCGCCGGTGGGGTTTCCTTCGCCGAAGGCTGGGGCGTCGCCGCGGTGGTCGTTGCGACGGCCGCGGTCGGGGTTGCCGCGGCATGCGAGCTGTCCGCCGGGGGCGCGGGGCTCGTCGGGGCCGAGGGCGTGGCTTCCACCTGGGTGGCGGCGGGGGCCGCCACAACGGCCCCCACCTCCCCCTTGGGGCCGGGGAGCAGGGTCGTCACCAGGCAGACGAGGACGCCCGCTGCGGTCAGCATCACCGCCGTTCCCGTCATCAGCCTGTGTCTACGCCTGCGCTGCCGCGCGGCCTGCCGTGCAGTCTGCATGTCCGTCCTTCGGAGATTCGAGTCGAGGTGCACTGCTTGGTCGCCGCAGGATGCGAAAAGGTTGCCGACACGGGCCGGGCAACCGGGTCCCGTACCGGTCCGCTCACTGGGCGGGGGAGTGCGGGGAAATGGGCTGGGCGGCGCGGATGCCGCGCGGAGAGGCTCCGAGTGCGCGGCGACAGGCCTTGTTGAACGCCTGTAGGTCGGGAATGCCGACCGACGCGGCGACGGCGGGGACGGAGAGTGTGGTGGCCTGTAGGAAGTGGCGCGCCCGTTCCATTCGGCGGGCCCGGATGTAGCCGACGACCGTCTCCCCCGTCGCGGCGCGGAAGAGGCGCGTCAGGTGGTTGTGGGAGACACCGGATGCCGCCGCGATGTCCGGTACCGTCAGAGGTTGCCCCAGCCGCGCCTCGATGAGGGCCACGGCGGCTGCGACCGCCGGATGAACGGCCCGCGTGTTCCGCTCCCTCGGAGGGGCGAGCTGGGCGACCCGCCACAGGGCGGCCCACACCTCGGCGGCGGCCCGTGACGGGGTGTTCGGCCAGGCAGCCAACGCCTGCTGCAACTGGGCGGTGAGCAAGGCGAGATCGGGGCCGGCGTCCTGGACCATCGGAACGTTGCGGGGGGTTCCACCTGAGCCCAGGCGGAGGTGGACGTAGAGGTGTGGGGAGCGGCCCCGGTAGCGATAGCGGACCTCGGCTCCGGGCGGTACGAGGCTGACCCGGCCGGGGCGGATCGCGTACCCCGTGCCGTTCACCGTCAAGTCGGCCTCGTAGTCGTACAGATGGAGCTGCCAAAGATCCGGCAGTGAAAACACGTCCACGTGGCCGGCGGGCCCGTGCACGCCGATGCCGACGGCGGCGAGAGCCGGAGGCTCGTCAAGGTGGGCGAGGGCCGTGTGCATGGTCACGTCTGCTACCTCCACTGTGTCCGCAAGCCCGCTCCAGGGTCGCGACCCTCAACCCTGCGTGCCGGTCACCGTGGTGAGAATCGACCAGTGGAGGGTGAACGTGGCCCACGCGGCGCGCGGCCGCAGCGTCTAGCGTGGCCGCCATGGAGAACAGGCAAGAACTACTCGATTCGGTGCAGATGGCGCGGTTCGTGGCGCGTGGGTCGCTGCGACTGGACGCCGTGGTCCCGGCGGAAATGAACACCGAGGGCTTGGCGGTACTGGCCGAGGGGGTGCCGCCGGTGCGGTACGGGACGCCGCTGTCCGAGGCCTATGCGGAGGGATCCTTCGTCCGTCGGCTGCTGGAGCTTCCGCAGGTGGCAGGGGCCCTGCACAGCCTCGTGGGCCCGGAGCCGTGGGTGGATCACCACTTCGTGCACACCCGCGAGCCCCACGGCGGCGACGCGCAGCCGCTGCACGGGGACGCCATCATCGACGTCCGGCCGGACGCCTTCGACGTGCAGTTGATGTATTTTCCGCAGGCGGTGACGCTGGAGATGGGCGGAACGCTCACCGTGCCGGGCAGCCACCTCCGGCGGATCAACGAGTCCGACACCGGCCGCTACCAGAACCTGCGCGGCCAGGACCGACTGGTCTGCCCGGCCGGGACGGTGGTGTTTCTGCACCACGGCCTCTGGCACGCGGGCCGGCGCAACGACAGCGACGCGATGCGCTACATGTTCAAGATCCGCTTCAATCCCAGGGTGCGTCAACAGCGCCTGTGGAACACCTCGGATCTCGACGACCCGCAGGTGGCCGCGGAGCTGGACTCGATGTTCCCGTGGTACGAGGCGGCGACCGGTCGGCTGGAGCGGTACAACAGAATCCTGCTGTGGCGGGTGCTGACCGGCGACGACGACTTCGACCTCGACCACTGGGTGACCAGGGTTTCCAACCGCCCTGCGGAGGCACAGGCATGACGACCGAAGCGATCCTCCCCGAGCGGGCGGAAGGCACCGCGCCGGTGCTGCGGCAGCAGGTGCTGGTCCTGTACTCGGCCACCTCGGCGCTGGACTCCCATGTCGTGGGCTGGTCGCTGTACGACGGCACGGGCCGCACCTCGCCGACCACGGGCGACAGCGACGAGCCGCCGTACGAGTCGGGGGTGGCGGCGCTCCGGGCGGGCTGGCGGCTGATCCAGGCCGCTCAGCTGATCCCGCCGTACCCGGGTCATGAGTACGACGTCTCCTTCCTCAAGCACGAGTTCTTCTTCGAGCGGATCGTCGACGCGCGAGCGGAGCCGCAAGGTCAGGCCCCGGCCTTGCGCTTGTTGTAGACGTCGAAGCCGACGGCCGCCAGCAGTACCAGGCCCTTGATCACCTGCTGGTAGTCGGTACCCACGCCGACCAGCGACATGCCGTTGTTCAGCACACCCAGCACCAGACCGCCGATGAGCGCACCGAGGACGGTTCCCACACCGCCGCTCGCGGAGGCGCCGCCGATGAACGCGGCGGCGATCGCCTCCAACTCGAAGTTGATGCCGGCCTGCGGCGTACCGGCGTTGAGCCGCGCGGCGAAGACCATCCCGGCCAGGGCCGCGAGGACGCCCATGTTCACGAAGGCGAGGAATACGACCCGCTTGCTCTTCACCCCGGACAGCCGCGCCGCCGCCTCGTTGCCGCCGATGGCGTAGGTGTGCCGGCCGAGGATCGAGTTGCGCATCACGTATCCGAAGCCGACCAGCAGGACGCCGAGGATCAGCAGGACGATCGGCACCCCGTGGTAGCTGGCCAGCAGCAGCGTGAAGGCCACCACGGCCGCGGTGATCGCGCCGAGCTTCACCAGGAACAGCCCGGCCGGGAGCGGTTCCAGCCCGTACGAGGCGGCCCGCCGCCGTCCGCGCACCTCCTGAAGGATCGCGACGGCCAGCACCGCGAGGCCCAGCAGCAGGGTGAGGTTGTGGTAGTCGGTGCGGGGGCCGACCGCGGGGAGGAAGCCGCTGCTGATGTTCTGGAAGCCCTTGGGGAACGGCGCCACCGACTGACCCTGGAGGAGGATCTGGGTCCCACCGCGGAACAGCAGCATGCCGGCCAGCGTGACGATGAACGAGGGGATCCCGAGATAGGCGATCCAGAACCCCTGCCAGGCTCCGGCGAGAGCCCCGATCAGCAGCGCGGCCACGAGCGCCACGGGCCACGGCACCTGGTGCTTGACCATCATTACCGCCGCGGCCGCCCCGACGAAGGCGGCGAGCGACCCGACCGACAGGTCGATGTGCCCGGCGATGATGACGATCATCATGCCGATGGCCAGGATGAGGATGTAGCCGTTCTGCTGGATCAGATTGGTGATGTTGAGCGGCTGGAGCAGGATGCCGCCCGTCCAGATCTGGAACAGCAGCACGATCAGCGCCAGCGCGAGCAGCATCCCGTACTGGCGCAGGTTGCCGCGCAGCGCTCGGGCCAGTACGGCACCGGCGGACGGACGTCGGCCGGTCTCCGGTGTGGCGGGCGTGGTCTCTGGGGTGGTCTCGGTCTGGGCCATGCCTCACACCTGCTTGTCGGGGGATGCCGCGCTCATGGTCATGAGCCGCATGAGGGATTCCTGGGTGGCTTCCGCGCGGGTCACCTCACCGGTGATCCGGCCTTCGGCCATGGTGTAGATCCGGTCGCACAGGCCCAGGAGCTCGGGGAGTTCGGAGGAGATGACGAGTACCGTCTTGCCCTGGGCGGCGAGTTCGGCGATGACGGTGTAGATCTCCGCCTTGGCGCCGATGTCGATGCCCCGGGTGGGTTCGTCGAGGATCAGCGCCTCCGGCTCGGCGAAGATCCACTTGCTGAGGACGACCTTCTGCTGGTTGCCGCCGCTGAGCTTGCCGGTCTCCGCGAACACCGAGGGGGCCTTGATGTTCAAGGTCCGCCGGAACGATTCGGCGATCCGGGCCTCCTCGTGCCGGTCGACCCAGCCCCGCCGGGCGACCTTGCCGAGGGCGCTCAGCGAGATGTTCCGGCTGATGTCGTCGTTGAGGTGGAGGCCGAACTGCTTGCGGTCCTCGGTCACGTACGCGATGCCGTGCCCGATCGCCTCCGGCACCGTCCGGGTACGGATCTCCCGGCCGTGCAGCCGCACCCGGCCGCCGGTCCACCGTCCGTACGAGCGGCCGAAGACGCTCATGGCCAGTTCGGTGCGGCCGGCGCCCATGAGGCCGGCGATGCCGACGATCTCGCCTCGACGGACGTTCAGCGAGGCGCCGTCGACCACCTTGCGCCGGTGGTCGATCGGGTGTTGGACGCTCCAGTCCTCGATCTCGAAGGCGACCTCGCCGATCTCCGCCCCTGGTGCCGAGTAGGGCTGCCGCTCGGGGTAGCGGTGTTCCAGGTCGCGGCCGACCATGCCACGGATGATCCGCTCCTCGGAGATGCCCTCGGGACCGATCGCGATGGTCTCGATGGTCCGCCCGTCGCGCAGGATGGTGACGGCGTCGGCGACCCGGGCGATCTCGTTCAGTTTGTGCGAGATGAGGATGCAGGAGATGCCCTGGGCCTTGAGTTCGAGGATCAGGTCGAGCAGCTTGCGGCTGTCCTCGTCGTTCAGGGCGGCCGTCGGCTCATCCAGGATGAGCAGCTTGACCTTCTTGGCGAGCGCCTTGGCGATCTCGACCAACTGCTGTTTGCCCACGCCGAGGTCGGCGATCCTGGTGTGCGGGCTCTCGTCGAGTCCGACCTGCCGGATCAGTGCGGCGGCGTGGGTCAGCGTCCGGTGCCAGCTGATGACGCCCCGGGTGGCGTGCTCGTTGCCGAGGAAGATGTTCTCGGCGATGGACAGGTAGGGCACCAGCGCGAGTTCCTGGTGGATGATCACGATGCCGCGCTGCTCACTGGCCCGGATGTCCCGGAACCGGCAGGGATCGCCCTCGAAGTAGATCTCGCCCTGGTAGCCGCCGTGGGGGTGGACCCCGCTGAGTACCTTCATCAGGGTGGACTTGCCGGCGCCGTTCTCACCGCAGACGGCGTGCACCTCACCGGCGGCTACGGTCAGGTTGACCTCGGAGAGAGCCTTGACACCCGGAAACGTCTTGCTGATCGACCGCATCTCGAGAACGGGTCGTGCCATGGTTGTGCATCCGTATCGTCGGGGCGGTGCGGTGCCGGGCGGTCTCCCGGGCGTCGCACCGCCGGTTCGGCGTCGCAGGGCCCGTCGGTCGGGGCCCGTGGGCTACTTGAGCTGGTCCGCGGTGTACTGGCCGCTGTCCACCAGGACCTTCTGGTAGTTCTCCTTGTCGACGCTGACCGGCTGGAGCAGCTGCGCCGGTACGGTCTTGACGCCGTTGTCGTACTGGTCGGTGTCGTTGACCTCGGGCTTGCCGCCGGTCAGCAGCGCGTCGCCCATCTGGACCGCCGCCTTGGCCAGTTGGCGGGTGTCCTTGTAAACGGTCTGGGTCTGCTCGCCCGCGGTGATCGACTTCACCGAGGCCAGCTCGGCGTCCTGGCCCGTGACGACGGGCAGCGCCTGGCCGGAGCCGTAGCCGACGCCCTTGAGCGAGGAGATGATGCCGATCGAGATGCCGTCGTACGGCGAGAGCACGGCGTCGACGCGGGCGGCGGTGTACGACTTGCTCAGCAGGTTGTCCATCCGGGACTGGGCGAGACCGCCGTCCCAGCGCAGTGTGGCGATCTGGTTGAGGGAGGTCTGGCCGCTCTGCACGACCAGCTTCTTGTCGTCGATGTACGGCTTGAGGACGCTCATCGCGCCGTTGTAGAAGAAGGTGGCGTTGTTGTCGTCCGGTGAGCCGGCGAACAGCTCGATGTTGAAGGGGCCCTTGCCGTCCTTGACTCCGAGCTTGTCGACGATGTAACTGCCCTGGAGGACACCGACCTTGTAGTTGTCGAAGGTCGCGTAGTAGTCGACGTTCCCGGTGCCGCGGATCAGGCGGTCGTAGGAGATGACGGGGATGTGGGCGTCGGCGGCCTTCTGCAGCACGTTGGTGAGCGAGGAACCGTCGATGGCGGCGATCACCAGCAGCTTCGCCCCCTTGGTGATCATGTTCTCCACCTGGGAGACCTGGTTCTCCACGACGTTGTCGCCGTACTGGAGGTCGGTCTTGTAACCCTTGGCCTGGAACTCCTTGACCATGTTGTTGCCGTCGTTGATCCAGCGTTCCGACGACTTGGTCGGCATCGCGATGCCGATGAGGCCGCCTTTGGCATCCCCGCCGGCCCCGCCGCCCCCGCCGTCGCCCGCTCCGTTGGCGCTCTGGCCGCAGGCTGCCAGCGACAGCGTCAGGCCCAGGGTGACAAGGCTCGCTGAAAGCTTCCGCACAGTTCCTCCAGTGATGTTCCGCGACCGGCACGGTGCGACCCGGCTGGGAGAACCGGAAGCGGTCGAGCGGGGCCGGCCGGGAGTGGTTTCCTCGCGCTGTGCGAAGTCGGGTTTGCAGCGGCTCCGGCCTGGCGATACCTGAGTGTTAACGCTCACAAGTGTGCCGTCAAGGGTCTGTTCAGATCACCGTTGGGCCAACAACGGCGCAGGCGGGCAGCCTTCTCGCCGGGGACGACCAGCGCGGGGCGAGCCCTCGGCGCTCACGAAGGTGCTGCGGTTCCACTCGGTTCCCATGGTGGAGGGACCCTTCCCGGCCGATGTGTCGAAGCGCTTGAAAACAAAGCCGGTTCTACCAGGGATAGTTGACAGTGGCACTGGTTCATGTCAGCGTCGAAGCGCTTCGACGAATGGTCGTAACACCCAGCCTGCCGAGGGGTTGTCCACGTGAGTTCCCTGTCCGCGCCCGCAGCCGGTCCGCCTCCTTTCCGTAATCCGGTGCTACCGCTGCGCAAGCGTGTCGACGACCTGCTCGAACGGCTCACGCTCGACGAACGGATCGCGATGCTGCACCAGTACGCACCGGCCGTCCCGCGCCTCGGCCTCGGCTCTTTCCGAACCGGCAGCGAGGCCCTGCACGGGGTCTCCTGGCTGGGGGTGGCGACCGTCTTCCCGCAGGCCGTCGGTCTCGGCGCCACCTGGGACGAGGGCCTGGTGCGCCGGGTCGCCGAGGCGGTCTCGATCGAACTGCGCGCCTTCCACCGCCACCGCCCGCCCCTCGTCGGCAGCGCTCCCCACAGCCTCCAAGCCTGGGCGCCCGTGCTGAACCTGCTGCGCGACCCGCGCTGGGGGCGCAACGAGGAGGGATATTCCGAGGACCCGGTGCACACCGGCCGTCTCGGGGAGGCGTTCTGCCGGGGCCTGTCCGGCAACCACCCGACCTACCTGCGGGTGGCCCCGGTGCTCAAGCACTTCCTCGCCTACAACAACGAGGACGACCGCTGCACCACCTCCTCCGGGCTGCGCCCGCGTGTGCTGCACGAGTACGACCTGGCTGCCTTCCGCCCCGTCGTCGAATCCGGCGCCGCGACCGGCGCCATGGCCGCCTACAACCTCGTCAATGGCCGTCCCTGCCACGTGAGCCCGCTCATCGAGTCGGAACTGCGCCGTTGGGCGGAGCCGACCGGCCACGAGCTGTTCGTGGTCAGTGACGCCGAAGCCCCGTCCAATCTGGTCGACCTGGAGGAGTACTTCGACGACCACGCCGAGTCCCACGCGGCGGCGCTCAAGGCGGGCATCGACAGCTTCACCGACCACGGCGAGGACAGCGCGACAACGGTCGGCCGTCTGCGCGAGGCCCTGGAGCGCGGCCTGATCGACGGGACCGACGTGAACCGCGCCGTCCGGAGGCAGCTGGAACTCCGCTTCCGACTCGGCGAGTTCGACCCCGAACTGGACCCCTACGCCGGTATCGGGCCCGAGGTCATCGACTGCACCGAGCACCGCGAGCTGGCGCGACATGCCGCGACCGAGTCGGTGGTGCTGCTCAAGAACGACGGCCTGCTGCCGCTCGACGCGGCGCGGACACCGCGGATCGCCGTCATCGGCCCACTCGCCGACACGCTGTGCGAGGACTGGTACAGCGGCACCCTGCCTTATGAGGTCGGCGTCGCCGCCGGACTCGCCGCGGCGCTAAGCGGCCTCGGGGAAGTGGGATGCGTTTCCGCGTTGTCCGGCGCGGTGCATCGCAAGGCGGAGCAGTGCCCTTGTACTGGACGTACTCGGGTGCTGCGACAACGCGGCGAGGTGCCGTGCCGGGCGGCGCGGGGACGTGCCCCACTTCCCCGAGGCCGCTTAGGCGTCCACGGCGGCGAGGTGGTCTGCGAGGAGGGCGCCGACCGGATCGCGCTGCGCTCCGGCACCACCGGGGAACTGCTCGGCAAGACCGCCTTCGACGTGGCCGACTGGGGCCGCGGCGTACTGACCCTGCGCGCCGCCGACACCGGCCGCTACCTGAGCCTCAAGGGCGACGACTCACTGGCGGCCGACCAGGAGGTGCTCAAGAGCTGGGAGATCCACGAGACCTTCCGGCTCGAACCGGCCGGGGACGGCGCCGTGCTGCTGCGCTCCGTGCTCACCGGACGCTACGCCGCCGTGGACCCGGCCGACGGCCGGGTGACCGTCACGGCCTCGACCCCGGACGCCGCCGAGCGCTGGCAGCGGGAACTGCTGCGCGACGGCGCGGCCGAGGCACGGGCGGCCGCGGAGACGGCCGACGCGGCGGTCGTCGTCCTCGGCAACCACCCGATGGTCAACGGCCGCGAGACCGAGGACCGCGCGGGCCTCGACCTGCCCGAGACGCAGGAGGCACTGCTGCGCACGGTCGCGGCCGTCTGCCCTGATACGGCGCTGGTGGTGATGAGCAGCTACCCGTACGCCGTCGACTGGGCCGACGAGCACCTGCCCGCCGTGGTGTGGACCTCCCACGGTGGGCAGGAGACGGGCCATGCGCTGGCAGCGGTGCTGCTCGGGGAGGCCGAGCCCGCCGGCCGCCTGCCGCAGACCTGGTACCGGGGCGAGGACCCGTTGCCGGAGCCGCTCGACTACGACATCATCAAGGCCGGCTGGACCTACCAGTACCACCGGGCCGCGCCCCTCTATCCCTTCGGCCACGGGCTGTCCTACACCGACTTCGCCTACCGCGACCTGAGCCTGTCGCAGCCGTCGATCGGCCAGGACGGTTCGGTTGACGTCACGGTGACACTGGCCAACATCGGCCGACGGACCGGCAGCGAGGTGGTCCAGCTCTACGTCCGGGCGCTGGACGCCCGCTACGAGGCCCCCCGGCGGCGCCTCGCCGACTTCCGCAAGGTCCGTCTGGGGCCGGGCGAGAGCCGGGAACTGACGTTCTCGCTCCCAGCCGACCGGCTCGCCCACTGGTCCATCGCGACCGGCGCCTTCACCGTCGACCCCGGCGGATACGAGATCACCGCCGGCCGCTCCGCCGAGCACCCGGTCCTCACCGCACAGCTCACAGTGACCGGGGCGGCCCCCGCGCCCCGCGTGGTCGTCGGCCGACGAACCCTGACCGTCGACTTCGACGACCACGCGGACACCACCATCGTCGACGCCACCCGCACCAGCGGCGACGCGGTGACCCCGGCCGATCCGGCGCGGCCCGCGACGCTTCTCTTCCGCGACGTCGATCTCTCCGGGGCGGTCCGGGTGGAGGCCGAGACCGCCCTCGAGAAGGCGGGTTGCGGAGAGGCGCGGCTGGAACTCCGCGCTGGTGACCGGCTGTTGGCGGAGATCGACGTTCCCGTCACCGGCGACCGCTACACGTGGACGACCGTCGCGGCCGAGCTCGCCGCTCCGCCGGCCGGCGTCCACGACCTGCGGCTGACGCTGCACGGCGGCTTCCGCCTGGCCGCCTTCGGCTTCACCACGTCCGGCGGGACCGACTGAGGCCCGCACCCGCGAGACCGGCGGCCCGTCCGGGGGGCGGGCCGCCACCCCATTCCGACCGGAGGAAGCTCCCATGCCGCTCACAGACCTCAGCGTGGACGAACTCATCCGCTACCGGCCAGAGTTGTCCGATCCGACGGGTTTCGACGCCTTCTGGCGGCGGACCCTTGCCGAAGCCCGGTCGCACGACGGGGCGATCAAGGTCGAACGGGTCACCGCCCAGCATCTGTTGAGCACCGTCGAGGTCGACGACGTGCGCTTCCCCGGCTGGAACGGCGAGCCGGTGGCCGCCTGGCTGCTGCGCCCGCGCAACGCGGCCGGACCGCTGCCGGTCGTCGTCACCTACATGGGCTACGGCGGCGGACGGGGACTGCCCACCGACCACCTGTTCTGGTCCGCCGCGGGCTACGCCCAACTCGTCGTCGACAGCCGGGGCCAGGGCCACGACACCCCGGACCGGGGCGTGGGCGACGGCACGCAGTGGGTCGGGGGCTTCATGACCCGCGGCATCGACTCTCCCGACACCTACTACTACCGGCGATTGGTCACCGACTGCGTGCGAGCCGTGGACGCGGCCGCGGAGCTGCCCGGACTCGACGGCCGTCGGATCGTGGTGGCCGGAGCCAGCCAGGGCGGCGGTCTGGCGCTCGCCGTCGCCGGTCTCGCCGGGGACCGCGTGGCGGCGGCGATGCCGGACGTCCCGTTCCTGTGCCACTTCCGCCGCGCTGCCGCGATCTGCGGCGACGGCCCGTACCAGGAGATCGCCACGTACCTGCGCTGGCACAGCCGCCACCGCGTGGAGCCGGCCTTCGCCACCCTCGACCACTTCGACGGCGTCCACTTCGCCCGGCGGGCCACCGCGCCGACGGTGTTCAGCGTGGGCCTGATGGACCCGGTCTGCCCGCCCTCCACGGTCTACGCCGCCTTCAATCACTACGCGGGCGAGGACCGCACCATGACCGTGTGGCCGTTCGGCGACCACGGGGGCGGCTGCGGCTCCAACCCGCCCGTCCAACTGGCCTGGCTGCGCGAGCGCGGCCTGGCGCCGGAGCTCTGCCCATGAGCACCCCGGCGATCCCGGAACTGCCCACCGGATTCCGTTTCGGTGCCGCGACCGCCGCCTACCAGATCGAGGGCGCCCACGACGAGGACGTCGCACTGCTGCACGAGCTCGGCGTCGACAGTTACCGTTTCTCGATCGCCTGGCCCCGCCTGCTGCCCCGGGGCACCGGACCGGCCAACCCCAAGGGCCTGGACTTCTACGACCGCCTGATCGACGAGCTGTTGGCCGCCGGAGTCGCCCCCGCCGTCACCCTCTACCACTGGGACCTGCCCCAAGCCCTGGAGACTCCGTCCGACAGCGGCTCCGCCGCGGGCGGTGGCTGGCGGGTCCGGGAGACCGCCGAGGCCTTCGCGCAGTACGCGGCCCTCGCGGCCGAGCGCTACGGGGACCGGGTGGAGCGCTGGATCACCCTCAACGAGCCGTACTGCTCTGCCTTCGTCGGCTACGCCGAGGGGCGGCACGCACCCGGTGCCGAGGAGGGCCGCGGCGCGCTGGCGGCCGCCCACCACCTGCTGGTCGCCCACGGCCTCGCGGTACGGGAGCTGCGCGCCGCGGGCGCCCAGGAGATCGGGATCACCCTCAACCTCGACCGCATCCATCTCGCCTCCGCCCTCCCCGAGGACCGGGCCGCCCTGCGCCGTGCCAAGGTCCTCCACAACGAGGTCTGGACCGAGCCGCTCCTCGCGGGCCGCTACCCCGCGCACGAGGCCGAGACCTGGGCCGGCCTCGCCGACGGCCCCTGGCGACTGCCGGGCGACCTGGAGCTGATCGGCGCCCCGCTGGACTTCCTCGGCGTCAACTTCTACCGCCCGGTGACGTTCGCCGCCGCCCCCCACCGCGAGGCCGACCCCGAAGTGCGCACCGCCGTGGACATCGGCGTCACTGAGCTGGACCGGTACAGGGCCCGGCACACCACCATGGGATGGCCCGTCGTCCCGGACGCGCTCACAGAGTTGCTCCGTGAACTCCACGCCCGCTACCCGCGGCTTCCGCCGGTCTGGATCACCGAGAACGGCTCCGCCGAGGGCGACACCGTCGGCCCCGACGGCCGGGTCCACGACACCGAGCGGATCGACTACCTCGCGGACCACCTCGCCGCCGTCGCCGACGCCATCTCCGCAGGGGTGGACGTGCGCGGCTACTACGTCTGGTCGCTGCTGGACAACTTCGAGTGGGCGCGAGGCTACGGCCAGCGCTTCGGCCTGGTCCACGTCGACTACGACACCCTGACCCGAACGCCCAAGGACAGCTACCACTGGTACCGGGGCCTGATCACCGCGCACCGCGCGCGGCCGGAGGAACCCGCGCGATGAAGTTCACCGACGGTTACTGGTTGATGCGCCCGGGCGTGACCGCGCGTTACGCCACCGAGGTCGCGGACGTCCGGGCCGACGAGCACCGGATGACCCTCTACGCGCCGGTGAAGCACGTGCGCAGCCGCGGTGGCATGCTCAACAGTGCGCTTCTGACGGTCGATTGCTGGTCTCCGGCCGAGGGCGTGATCGGGGTCCGCGTCACCCACCACGCAGGTTCGGTGCGGCGCGGGCCGGAGTTCGCGCTGCCCGGCGCGCAGCGGGGCAGCGGGAAGGTGCACCGGGACGGCCCGGTGGTCGAGCTCAGTGCGGGTGAGCTGTCGCTGCGGGTGGACACCTCACAGCCGTGGCGCCTGGAGTTCGCCGCCGACGGGCAGGTGCTGACCTCCGTCGGCGAACGCGGTACCGGCTTCGTCACCGACGACACCGGGCGACACTTCATGCTCGGGCAACTATCGCTGAATGTTGGAGAGTTGATCTACGGTTTGGGGGAGCGGTTCACTCCGTTCGTCAAGAACGGGCAGGTCGTGGACATCTGGCAGGCTGACGGCGGCACCAGCAGCGAGCAGGCGTACAAGAACATCCCCTTCCACCTGACCAATCGGGGGTACGGGGTCTTCGTCAACCACCCCGGCAAGGTCAGTTACGAGGTCGGCTCCGAGTCGGTCGGCCAGGTGCAGTTCAGCGTCGAGGACCAGTCGCTGGAGTACTTCGTCGTCCACGGCCCGACCCCGAAGCAGATCCTGGAGCGTTACACCGCGCTCACCGGACGCCCCGCCCTGCCGCCGGCCTGGGCGCTCGGCCTCTGGTTGACCACCTCCTTCACCACCGACTACGACGAGGCCACCGTCAACCGCTTCGTCGACGGCATGGCCGAGCGCGGCATCCCGCTGAGCGTCTTCCACTTCGACTGCTTCTGGATGCGCGGCTACCAGTGGTGCGACTTCGCATGGGACTCCGACACCTTCCCCGACCCGGCCGGCATGCTCACCCGCCTCAAGCAGCGGGGACTGCGGATCTCCGCCTGGATCAACCCGTACATCGCGCAGAAGTCGGCGATGTTCGAGGAGGGCATGCGCGAGGGCCATCTGGTCCGCCGCCTGGACGGAAGCGTGTGGCAGTGGGACCTGTGGCAGCCCGGCATGGCCCTGGTGGACTTCACCAACCCGGCCGCCCGCGACTGGTACACCGGCAAGCTGAAGACGCTGCTCGACCAGGGCGTGGACTGCTTCAAGACCGACTTCGGGGAGCGCATCCCCACCGACGTCGTCTGGCACGACGGCGCCGACCCCGAGCGGATGCACAACTACTACACCCACCTCTACAACCAGGCCGTCTTCGCGCTGCTGCGGGTGGAACACGGCGAGGGCGAGGCGCTGCTCTTCGCCCGCTCCGCCACGGCGGGCGGCCAGCAGTATCCGGTGCACTGGGGCGGCGACTGCGAGTCGCACTTCAACGCCATGGCCGAGTCACTGCGCGGCGGGCTCTCCCTCGGCCTTTCCGGCTTCGGCTTCTGGAGCCACGACATCGGCGGCTTCGAGGGCACTCCGACCCCCACCGTCTTCAAGCGCTGGGTGCAGTTCGGTCTCCTCTCCTCGCACAGCCGCCTGCACGGCAGCAAGTCGTACCGCGTGCCGTGGGACTACGGGGAGGAGGCCGTCGAGGTCACCCGGGAGTTCACCCTGCTCAAGCACCGCCTCGCCCCCTACCTCCAGCGCGCCGCCCAACAGGCCCACGCCACCGGTATCCCCATCATGCGCGCCATGGTGCTGGAATTCCCCGACGACCCGGCCGCCGCCGCGCTCGACCGGCAGTACATGCTCGGAGACGATCTGCTCGTCGCCCCGGTCTTCACCGACGACGGCACGGTCGAGTACTACGTGCCGGAAGGAACGTGGACGAACGTTCTGACCGGCGCTCAGATCACCGGTCCCCGCTGGGTCCGCGAGCAGCACGGCTTCCACACCCTGCCGCTGCTGGCCCGCCCCGACTCCGTGATTCCGCTCGCCGCCGACGACCAGCGCCCGGTCTCCGCCTGGGCGGACGGCGTCGAACTACGGGTACACGCCTTCGCCGACGGCGCCGAGCGCACTGTGGTGATCCCGCGCTCCGACGGCCCCGGCGAGGTGGCCCGCTTCCACCTGCGCCGCCGGGGCGACCGCCTCCACGTGACCACCGACAGCCCGCATCCCTGGCAGCTCCGGTTCGGCGGGCCGACCGGAACCGTCCACGCCCAGCCCGCCGGAACCCTGGAGGCCGACCTCGCCTACCCGGCCTGAGCCGGGGAGCCGGGGAGCCGGGCCGTGGAACGTCACGGCCCGGCTCATGGGAACACCGGCTCAGCGGGCGCCGAGGAGGTGTTCGAGGGCGAGCTGGTCCAGCTGTTCGAAGGCCATGCCGCGGCGGGCGGCGGCATCGACGTCGAACTCGTCGAAGGCGGACGGGTCGGCCAGTAGCCCGGCCAGGCCGTCCTCGGCGGTGGGGAGGGCGAGTTCGGGCAGTCGGGAGGCGGCGAGCGCGGCCCGGACCTCCGGATCGGACCGGAAGGCGCGGGAACGCTCCGCCAGGAGCAGGTAGTTGCGCATGCAGGCGGCCGCCGAGGCCCAGACGCCGGCGGAGTCCTCGGTGCGCGGCGGCTTGAAGTCGAAGTGACGGGGGCCGTCGTAGCCGGCCGACTCCAGCAGGTCGACCAGCCAGAAGGCCTGGCGCAGGTCGCCCGCGCCGAAGCGCAGGTCCTGGTCGTACTTGATGCCGGTCTGGCCGTTGAGGTCGATGTGGAACAGCTTGCCGTGCCACAGGGCCTGGGCGATGCCGTGCGGGAAGTTCAGCCCGGCCATCTGCTCATGGCCGACCTCCGGGTTGAGGCCGACCCGCTCGGGCCGGTCCAACTCGTTGATGAACGCCAGGGCGTGGCCGATGGTGGGCAGCAGGATGTCGCCGCGCGGCTCGTTGGGCTTGGGCTCGATCGCGAAGCGCAGGTCGTAACCCTGGTTCTCGACGTACTCGCCCAGCAGGTCGAAGGCCTCCTTCAACCGGTCGAGGGCGGTGCGTACGTCCTTGGCCGCGCCCGACTCCGCGCCCTCGCGGCCGCCCCAGGCGACGTAGACCGAGGCGCCCAGTTCCACGGCCAGGTCGATGTTGCGGATCGTCTTGCGCAGCGCGTACCGGCGCACGTCGCGGTCGTTGGCGGTGAACGCGCCGTCCTTGAACACCGGGTGGGTGAAGAGATTGGTGGTGGCCATCGGCACCTTCAGCCCGGCCGTGTCGAGTGCGGTGCGGAAGCGCTTGACCGCCTGCTCGCGTGCGGTGTCCCCGGCGGCGAAGGGGATCAGGTCGTCGTCGTGGAACGTCACGCCGTAGGCGCCGAGTTCGGCCAGCCGCTGCACGGTCTCGACCGGGTCGAGGGCGGGTCTGGTGGCGTCGCCGAAGGGGTCCCGGCCCTGCCAGCCGACGGTCCACAGGCCGAAGGTGAACCTGTGCGCGGGAGTGGGGACGAGCGGGTCGCTGGTCATGAGGCGCTCCGGATCAGGGCCGAGGGTTATTTGTAATGACGAAAAACAAATTAGTATGCCGAGACGTCAGAAGGAACCCCACCGGAGGAACGCATGGCTGCACAGCGTGTCGTGATCGGTGTCGACAGCTCGACCCAGTCCACCAAGGCCCTCGCCGTCGACCTGGAAACCGGCGCCGTCCTGGGCGAGGGCCGCGCCGCGCACGCCGTCAGCGCGGGCGCCGGACGCGAGAGCGACCCCGAACAGTGGTGGCGGGCGCTCGGCGAGGCCATGGCACGCACCGGCTGGGCGGATCGCGCAGCCGCCTGCTCGATCGCCGGCCAGCAGCACGGCCTGGTCACCCTCGACACGGCCGGCCGGCCGGTGCGCCCGGCGCTGCTGTGGAACGACGTCCGCTCCGCCCCGCAGGCCGCCGAGCTCGCAGCCGCGTTCGGCACGGCAGAGCTCGCCCGCCGCACCGGAAGCGTCCCGACGGCCGCCTTCACGGCCCCCAAGTGGGCCTGGCTGCAAGCCAACGAGCCTGCCGCCGCCGACCGCGTCGCGGCCGTCCGGCTGCCCCACGACTTTCTGACGGAGCGGCTGACCGGCGAGGCGGTGACGGACCGCGGTGACGCGTCGGGAACCGGCTGGTGGGGCCCGGACGGCTACGACCGGGACGTCCTCGCCCGGATCGGCCTCGACCCCGGGCTACTGCCACAGGTCCTCCCGCCGGGCGCCCGCGCGGGCGCCGTCCGAGCCGGGATGCCACTGCGCGAGGGCGCGCTGGTGGCCACCGGGACCGGTGACAACATGGCCGCCGCCCTAGGGCTGGGCCTGACCCCCGGACGTCCGGTGCTGAGCCTCGGTACCTCCGGCACCGTCTACGCCGTCGGCCGGACCCGGCCCGCCGACCCGAGCGGAACCGTCGCCGGCTTCGCCGATGCCCTCGGCGGCTGGCTTCCGCTCGCCTGCACGCTCAACTGCACCCTCGCCGTCGACCGCTTCGCCGCCCTCGTCGGCCGCGACCGCGAGGACGTCGAGGGAGGCGGCACGGTCGTGGTGCTTCCCTATCTGGACGGCGAGCGCACCCCGGACCTCCCGGGCGCTTCCGGCCTGGTCCACGGCCTGCGCCACGACACCACGCCGGGCCAGCTCCTCCAGGCCGCCTACGACGGCGCCGCCCAGGCCCTGCTCGCGGCCCTGGACGAGGTGCTGCGTGCCGGAGGCGAGAACCCCGCCCCCGCCGAACCACTGCTGCTGATCGGCGGCGGAGCCCGCGGCAGGGCCTGGCAGCGGACCGTCCTGCGGCTGTCCGGCCGAGCGGTCCAGGTGCCCGAGGCACAGGAACTGGTCGCGCTCGGGGCCGCCGCCCAGGCCGCCGCACTGCTCACCGGCGAGCCTGCCGACGCTGTCGCCCGGCGCTGGCGGACCGCCGAGGGCCGGGTGCTGGAACCCGTGACCCGTGACGACGACACGCTCGAACGGATCACCAGTACGCTGCGGCGGGCGCGGGCGTTGCAGGAGGTCCCGCCGGGAGAACGATAGGAGCGTCGGCTCAATGACCGGGATAGGCAGGGCGAGCGGGGGCGTGGAGGCCGCGCCCGCCTCGCAGCAGGGGATGCGCAGGCAGAACCTCGCGGTGGTGATCGGCGCGGTCGCCGCGCACGGCCCGCTCTCCCGGGCGGACGTCGCCGGGCACACGGGCCTGACCAGGCCGGCCGTCTCCTCCATGGTCGACGAGCTCATCGGTCGCGGAGCGCTGACCGAGACGGAGACCGCGCCGAGCGGACGGGTCGGCCGCCCCGGACGGGCCCTGGCCCTGAACGATCGGGGTCCCGCGGGCCTCGGCCTGGAGATCGGCGTCACCCATCTCGCGGCGTGCGTCGTGGACCTGCGCGGTGAACCCCGGGTGTGGCGTCGGGTGGAGCGGGCCAACGCGGGCCGGCCGGCCGGGCAGGTGCTGGCGGAGGTCGCCGCGCTGGGCGCCGAGGCGGAGTCCGAGGCCGCCGCCCTCGGCCTGCGCGTCGAGGGCCGCGTCCTGGCCGTGCCGGGGGTGGTGCCGAACGAGCCCAGCGGGCTGGTCGCGAACGCGCCCAACCTGGGCTGGCAGGCAGTCCGCCCCGCCGACCACTGGCCCGACCCCGACACCGTGCCCGTGCCGGAGAACGAGGCCAACCTCGGGGCGCTGGCCGAGCAGTGGCACCAGGGACACCCCGCCGAGACCTTCGTACACGTCTCCGCCGAGGCCGGAATCGGTGCCGCACTGGTCGTCGGCGGGAAGCTGTTCAGGGGCGCCCGCGGCTTCGCGGGCGAACTCGGCCATCTGCCCGTCCACCCGGAGGGCGCCCGCTGCGCCTGCGGGGCACGCGGCTGCCTGGAGCAGTACGCGGGCGAAGCGACCGTGCTGCGCGAGGCCGGGCTCGCGCACGTCGGCGACCCGGTGGCCCTGCTGGCCGAGCGGGCACGCGCCGGGGACGCGTCGACCCTGCGCGCCCTGGACCGCGCAGGACGGGCCCTGGGCCTCGCCCTCGCCTCGGCGGTGAACCTGATCGACCCGGACGGCGTCGTTCTGGGCGGCGCCTACGCCGAACTCGCCGACTGGCTCCTCCCGTCGATCCGCGCCGAACTGGCCGCCCGGGTCACCGTCCGGCCCTGGACCCCGGAGGCGGTACGACCCTCCACCCTGGGGCGGCGCGGACCGGTGCTGGGCGCGGCATGGTCGACCGTCCGACAGATCATCGCCGATCCCACCCGCCTGCCTGCCCGCTAGTGCTGTGACCGCGTGGGGGCGGTCAGTCGTCGATGGCTCGCAGCGGGTCGTCGTTCAGACTGGCGGCCAGCCACTGCTCCACGGCCGCGATGTGGACGGTCGCGGCGGAGGCGGCCAGCAGGGCGTCGCGTGACTGGAGCGCGCCGAGGATCTGCTCGTGGTCCTGGTGGGCGTTGTCCAATGCGTGACGGGTCCGGCTGCCGCGGACGATGCGGACGCGCTGGGTGCGTGTGGAGAGTACCCGCAGAAGCATCGACAGCACGGGGTTGCCGACGGCTTCGACGATCCTGAGATGGAAGGCGATGTCGTGGGCGACGAACTCCTCCACGGTCGTGGCGGCCCGGGACCTGTCGAGGATGTCGCGCAGTTCCTGGAGGTCCTCCGGCGTCAGCACGGCAGCGGCCAGCCCGGTCGCCTGCGGTTCCAGCAGTCGACGTACCTGGAGCAGTTGCAGTGCCGTGCGGCCCTGGGAGACATCGGCGGCGAACGAAAGACTCTCCAGCAGGAGATGAGGCTCCAGGCTGGAGACGTAGGTGCCGTCGCCCTGACGGGTGATCAGGATGCGCATGGCCGTCAGCGCCCGGACGGCCTCGCGCAGCGAATTCCGGGACAAGCCGAGTTGTCCGGCGAGGATCTCCTCCTTGGGCAGGCGCGAGCCGGGCGCGAGTTCGCCGTCGAGGATCATCGCCTTGATCTTGTCGATCGCCTCGTCCGTCAGTGCCACAAACGTGCCTCTCAGTGCCGGGTATGTGCGGAGCCGCATGCGGGACGTGGCTATTCCTGCTTCTCGCCGGACGCGAATCGGGAGATGACCAGGGCGACAATGATGATGGCGCCATTGAGGAACTGGTTCCACAGGGGCGGTACGCCCGCCAGCGTCATGACGTTGACGACGAGCTGGAGGGTGAGGACGCCGGTGAGGGCGCCGAAAACGGAACCCTTGCCGCCGTTGAGGCTGACTCCGCCGATGACGGTCGCGGCGAAGACCTGGAAGATCCAGCCGCTGCCCTGTGTGGCGGAGATGGAGCCGTAGTGCCCGCTGTAAAGTATACCGGCGAACGCGGCGAGCACGCCGCCGAGGACGAGCACGACCCACACGGTGCGGTCGACGCGGATGCCCGCGGTGCGGGCGGCCTCGGCATTGCCGCCGATCGCGTACAGGGCCCGGCCGTGCCGGAGCCAGGCCAGCGCACTGCCGCCGATCGCGAAGAGCAGCGCGCACACCCAGATCGCGGCGGGCACGCCCAGCCAGGACGCCCTGCCCAGGTAGGTGAAGGACGAGGGCAGCTCGACGATGGACTGGCCTTCGGAGAGGGCCACTTGCAGTCCGCGGAGCATGGTCAGGGCGCCGAGGGTGACGATGAAGCCGTTGAGGCGCAGCTTGAGGATGAGGAAGCCGTTGACGGCGCCGATCAGCGCCCCGACCAGCAGGCAGAGCGGGACGGCCATCCACTCGGGGAAGAGGCCGAGTCCGGTGAACCGGCCCCCACTGGCGGGCAGGATCAGCCACACGGCGATGACGGGGGCCACGCCGATGGTGGACTCCAGGGACAGGTCCATCCGGCCGGCGATCAGGACGAAGGCCGTGGCGAGCACCAGCAGGCTCAGCTCGGTGGACTGCTGGGCCACACCGATCAGGTTGTCGGTAGTGAGGAAGGCCGGCGAGACGATGAACCCGATCAGGCCCAGGACGAGGATCGCCGGGACCAGGGACAGTTCACGCAAGCGCCCGAGGCCGACCCGGCGGCGGGCGGTGTCCGCCGCGGCCGGCGCCGCCGTGCTCGGTGCGTGCTCGGTGAGATCTGTGGTGGCGGACATGACTACCTTCCGTGCTCGTCTGCGCCGGATGAGGCGGGTGGGGCGGGTAGGGCGGGTAGGGCGGATGTGGGAGACGTGGTGGCAGGAGCCGGGTCGCCGGCGACGCCCTCGATGGCGGCGACGACGTCCTCGTCCTTCCATCCGTGGTCGAACTCGGCCACCACCCGCCCGTGGAACATGACGACGACCCGGTCGCAGACCTTCAGGTCGTCCAGCTCGTCGGAGACGATCAGCGCGGCCCTGCCGCCGTCCGCGACCTGCCGGATCCTGCCGAGCAGGAACTCCTTGGACTTGACGTCCACACCGTTGGTGGGGCGGATGGCCACGAGCACGTGCGGATCGGTGGCCAGGGCACGGGCGACGACGACCTTCTGCTGATTGCCGCCGGAGAGGGCGGAGACCGGGGTGGCGGCTCCGGGAGTCTTGATGTCGAGGTCCCGGATCACGCGCTGCGCGAAGGCCCTGGTGCGTGCGGGCAGCACGATGCCGAACGGGCCGAGCTGGTCGGTGGCGGTGAGCGTCGCGTTCTCCGCCACGCTGCGGTTGGCGACCAGCCCCTGACGGTGGCGATCCTCGGGGACCAGACCGACGCCGGCGGTGAGAGCGGACGGCACACTGCCGGTGCGCACGGCCTTGCCGCCGACCGAGATCCGGCCGCCCTTGGCGCGGTGCAGGCCGGCGACCGCCTCACCCACCTGCACGTTGCCGCTGGCGGTGGCGCCGGCGAGCCCGACGACCTCGCCGGAGCGTAGGGAGAGGGAGATGCCCTCGCAAGCACCGGGCAGCGTCAGGCCGCCGATCGCCAGCAGTTCCACCGAGTCGGCCCGCGTGCCCGGGTGGCGGCCGGCGGTGGCGGTGACCGTGGAGGCGGACTCGCCGGTCATGGCCTCCACCAGGGCCGGACGGCCGAGCTCGGCGACGGGCGCGGTGAGGATGTGGGCCGCGTCGCGGTAGACCGTGACCGTGGTGCAGAAGTCGTACACCTCTTGCAGGTGGTGGGAGATGAAGAGGAAGGCGACACCCTGGCGCTGGAGGTCGCGGAGTTTGCCGAAGAGGCGGCCGATGCCGCGGCCGTCGAGCTTCGCGGTCGGCTCGTCGAGGATGATGAAGCGGGCGCCGAACGACAGGGCCCGGGCGATTTCCACGAACTGCCGCTGCTCGACGGTGAGGTCCCTCGCCCGGGCGGCAGGGTCGACGTCGACGCCGTACTCGCCTAGGAGCTCCCCGGCGCGGTGGCGCAGCTGCTTCCAGCGGATGGGCTGCAGCGAGCGGCCGCTCTGCCGGTTGAGGAAGAGGTTCTCGGCGACGGTCAGCTCACCGATGATCGTGGAGCGCTGGTAGACGCAGGCGACGCGGGAGCGCCAGGCGTCGATGTCGCCGAAGGCGGGGGCCGGCTCACCGGAGAAGCGCAGCGCTCCGGTGTCGGGCTGCTGAAGGCCGGTGAGGACGGACACGAGCGTCGACTTGCCGGCGCCGTTGCGTCCGACCAGGGCGTGCGACTCGCCCGGGGCGATGGTGATACGGGCGTCGCGCAGCGCGACGGTCGCGCCGAATCGTTTGCTGATGCCGGTCGCCTCGGCCACCGGGGCCGGGGTGCCGGGGCCGGTCGCCGGGGCGGTGGCGGTGTCCGCCATGGTGGATACCGTCCTTCGTGTACGGAGGCTGGGGCGCCTAGGGGGTGTGTCCGTTCCCGACCGCGCGCGGGGTGGGGGCCCGCCGGTCATCAGCCGACGTTGTTGCCCCACAGGGTCGTGTCGTCGACGTTGTCCTTGGTGACCAGCGGAGCGGGGAGCTGGTCCTCCAGGCCGTTCGGCAGCTTGATGATGGTGGAGCCGTGGTCGGTCGCACCCGGCTGGAAGGTCTTGCCCTCGGCGGCGGCCTTGGCGTAGTACAGCGCGTACTTGGCGTAGAGGTCGGCGGGCTGGGAGACGGTGGCGTCGATCTGGCCCTTGCGGATGGCCTCGAACTCCTGCGGGATGCCGTCGTTGGAGACGATGCTGATGTGGCCCTCCTGCCCGGCGGGCTTGAGCAGGCCCTTCTGCTCCAGCAGGGCAGAGTGGGCTGCAGGAAGACACCGCCCGCCTGCATGTAGATGCCGTTCAGGTCCGGGTGCTGCGCGAGGAGGCTCTGCAGTTTGGCGGAGGCCACGTCGCCCTTCCAGTCGGTGGGCAGCTCGAAGACCTCGATCTTCGGGAACTTCGTCTTCATGCACTCCGCGAACGCCTCTGAGCGGTCGCGACCGTTGATGGAGTCAAGGGCGCCCTGGAACTCTGCGACCTTGCCCTGGCCGCCCAGCTGCTTGCCGAGGAACTCGCACGCCTTGGTGCCGTACGCCCTGTTGTCGGCTCGGACCACCATGTAGACAGTGCCCTTGTCGGGTCTGGTGTCGACGCTGACCACCGGGATCTTCTTCGACGCGAGGGTCTCCAGGGTGGAGGCGATGGCACCGGTGTCCTGGGGTGCCATGACGACGGCCTTGGCGCCCGTGTTCTGGAACACCTGCACGTTGGCGACCAGCTTGGTGACGTCGTTCTGCGAGTTGCTCAGCGGCAGCGCGTTGATGCCTTCGGTCTTGATGCCGTTCTTCAGGTACTGCGCGTAGGAGTTCCAGAAGTCGGAGTCGGAGCGGGGCAGGTCGATGCCGATGGCGGACTTGTCGCCGCCCGAGGCGGCCGCGCCGGGGCTCTCGCGGTTGCACGCGGTAGCGAGGGCCAGCACCGCGAGGACGGCGGTGGCGGCTGCGGCGGTGGAGCGGGTGCGAGTGGGCTTCATGGCCGTGTTCTCTCCTTAGCCAGGGGCGCGGGGCCGCAGGGCGACGGTGGGAGGGGGGCGTATGTGCCCTGCGGAAGGCGGCGGGGGCGCCGGACTGGCGCACCGAATGATCCGGCCATTCCTCCGATGTATCGTGGACGGGACGTTACGACGACGTTGCCGACGTTGACAAGAGCCCACGACCGGCTGACTCCGTTTGACCCCCACGATGTCCGACAGCGCGGGCAACGGCGGTTCGGGAGACGTGCCCCGGGCGGCTCCGGAAGAGTCGCCCTTTGAGGGCGTCTGCGCGTAACGGCGGGGAAATACATCCGAGGAATCCATTGTGAGCCGCGATCTACGCGTCTAAGGTCGCTGTGGCGCGCGATACATCCGATGACTGAGGGAGCTGCCCGGTGAAACTGCTACGCGTCGGATCCCCAGGTGAAGAGCGGCCCGCGGTACGCATCGACGGCGGGCGGCTGCTGGACCTGTCCTCCGTGACCCGGGACATCGACGGTGTCTTCCTCGCCTCCGGGGGGATCGACCGGGCCCGTGCGGCGGTCTCGGCGGGGAAGCTGCCTGAACTGGACCGGGACGGGCTGCGCATCGGGGCGCCCGTCACCCGCCCGGGCAAGGTCGTCTGCGTCGGCCTGAACTACCGCGATCATGCCGCCGAGACCGGCGCGGCGATTCCCGCGTGTCCGGTGGTGTTCATGAAGGACCCGGGCACGGTGGTCGGCCCGTACGACGCGGTGCTGATCCCCCGTGGATCGGTGAAGACCGACTGGGAGGTCGAACTCGCGGTCGTCATCGGTCGCCGGGCGCGCTACCTGGACGGACCGGATGCCGCGCGGGCCGTGATCGCGGGGTACACGATCAGCCACGACGTATCGGAGCGGGAATTCCAGCTGGAGTACTCATCGCAGTGGGACCTGGGCAAGTCCTGCGAGACCTTCAACCCGCTCGGCCCGTGGCTGGTCACCGCCGACGAGGCGGGCGACCCGCAGGACCTCGGCCTGTACCTGAGCGTCAACGGTGTGAAGCGGCAGGACGGTCACACCAACAGCATGATCTTCACGGTCGACCACATCGTGTGGTACCTGAGCCAGTACATGGTCCTGGAACCGGGCGACGTGATCAACACCGGTACGCCCGCGGGCGTGGCTCTGGGTCTTCCGGGCACTCCCTTCCTGCGCCCCGGCGACACGGTCGAGCTCTCCATCGACGGCCTCGGCAGCCAGCGCCAGACCTTCACCCAAGCGTGAAAGGCAGCACCACCGTGACTCCAACCTCCGCCCGGATCACCGCCGTCGACACCTACGACGTCCGCTTCCCCACCTCGCGGGAACTGGACGGCTCCGACGCGATGAACCCGGACCCCGACTACTCCGCCGCCTATGTCGTCCTGCGCACCGACGCGGGCGACGGACACGAAGGACACGGCTTCACCTTCACCATCGGACGCGGCAACGACGTCCAGGTCGCCGCGATCGACGCACTGCGGCCCCATGTCATGGGCCGCTCCGTGTCGGAGCTGTGCGCCGATCCGGGATCGGTCAGCCGGGATCTTGTCGGGGACAGTCAGCTGCGCTGGCTCGGCCCCGAGAAGGGCGTGATGCACATGGCGATCGGCGCCGTGGTCAACGCCGTGTGGGACCTGGCAGCCAAGCGGGAGGGCAAGCCGCTGTGGCGGCTGCTCGCCCACGCCTCGCCGGAGTGGCTGGTCTCCCAGGTCGACTTCCGCTACATCGCCGACGCCCTCACCCCCGAGGACGCCCTCACGCTCCTCCATGAAGGCCGCACGGGGCTCGCGCAACGCGAGGCAACCCTGCTGGAGCGCGGATATCCCGGCTACACCACCTCCCCGGGCTGGCTCGGCTACACCGACGACAAGCTCACCCGGCTGGCCAAGCAAGCCGTGGCCGATGGCTTCACGCAGATCAAGCTCAAGGTCGGCGCCGACATGAGCGACGACATCCGGCGGCTGCGCACCGCCCGTGCCGCCGTCGGTGACGGCATCCGCATCGCCATCGACGCCAATCAGCGGTGGAACGTGGCCGAGGCGATCACGTGGACCAACGCGCTCGCCGGGTTCGACCCGTACTGGATCGAGGAGCCGACCAGCCCCGACGACATCCTCGGCCACGCGGCCGTACGGCAGGCCGTCGCCCCCGTGAAGGTGGCCACCGGCGAGCACGTGCAGAACCGGATCGTCTTCAAGCAGCTCCTCCAGGCCGGCGCCATCGACGTCCTCCAGATCGATGCGGCGCGGGTCGGCGGCGTCAACGAGAACCTCGCGATCCTGCTGCTCGCCGCGAAGTTCGGGGTGCCGGTGTGCCCGCACGCCGGCGGAGTGGGGCTGTGCGAGCTGGTGCAGCACCTGTCGATGTTCGACTACCTGGTCCTCTCGGGAACCACCGAGAACCGCGTCATCGAGTACGTCGATCACCTCCACCAGCACTTCATCGATCCGGTGGTGATCCGGGACGGCCACTACACCGCGCCGCTCGCCCCCGGCTTCTCCGCCACCATGCGTGCGGAGTCCATCGCCGAGTACCTCTACCCGGACGGCAGGTTCTGGGTGGCCGACCGCGCCGCGCAGGAGGAAGTGTCATGACCGAACCAACCGAACCAACCGAACTGACCGGCCTCAGGGCTCTCGTCACGGGCGGCGCGTCCGGTATCGGGCTCGCCACGGCCCGCGCGCTGGCGGCGCGGGGCGCGGCCGTCGCCGTACTCGACCTTGATCCGGAAGGCGTACCCGAACCGCTGCTCGGCCTCAAGGCCGACGTCGGCGACGACGCCTCCGTACGCGCCGCCGTGGAGGAGGCGGCCGCGCGGCTCGGCGGCATCGACATCCTCGTCAACAACGCGGGCATCGGCGCCGCCGGCACCGTCGAGGACAACCCCGACGAACAGTGGCACCGCGTCCTGGACGTCAACGTCCTCGGCATGGTCCGCACCACCCGCGCCGCCCTGCCCCACCTGCGCCGGTCCGCGCACGCGTCCGTGGTCAACACCTGCTCCATCGCGGCCACCGCCGGACTGCCGCAGCGCGCCCTGTACTCCGCCAGCAAGGGCGCCGTGCTGTCCCTCACCCTGGCCATGGCCGCAGACCACCTCGGTGAGGGCATCCGCGTCAACTGCGTCAACCCCGGCACCGCCGACACCCCGTGGGTGGCCCGGCTGCTCGACGCCGCCGACGACCCCGAGGCCGAACGGGCCGCACTGGGCGCCCGCCAGCCCATGGGCCGTCTGGTGACCGCCGACGAGGTGGCGGCCGCCATCGTCTACCTGGCCGGTCCGGCCGCGGCGTCCGTCACCGGCACCGCGCTCGCGGTGGACGGCGGCATGCAGGGACTGCGGCAGCGCCCGGCGGCCCGGTCGTGAGGACCAGCAGGCTGGGCGGCAGCGCGGTACCGGTCTCGGAGCTCGCCCTGGGCTGCGCGGCCCTCGGCAACCTCTACCACCCGGTCACCGACGAGGCCGCCCACGCCACGGTGGACGCGGCGTGGGACGCCGGCGTGCGCACCTTCGACACCGCCCCCCACTACGGACTGGGCCTGTCGGAACGGCGGCTCGGCGCCGCCCTGCGCGACCGCCCCCGCGACACCTACACCCTCTCCACGAAGGTGGGCCGGCTCCTCGTGCCGAGCCCGCAGGGCGGCCCGGGGAGCGGCCCCGAGGACGACCTCGCCCACGGCTTCGCCGTCCCGGCCATCCACCGCCGGGTCTGGGACTTCAGCGCCGACGGAGTGCTGCGCTCCCTGGAGGCGAGCCTGGAACGCCTCGGCCTCGACCGCGTCGACATCGCCCTGCTGCACGACCCGGACGACCACGCCGAGCAGGCGCTGCGCGAGGCGTACCCGGCCCTGGAGCGGCTACGTCGCGAAGGTGTGGTCGGGGCGATCGGCATCGGCATGAACCAGTCCGCCCTGCCCGCCCGCTTCCTGCGCGAGACCGACATCGACGTGGTGCTCCTGGCCGGCCGCTACACCCTCCTGGAACAGGACGGGCTCACCGGACTGCTCCCGGAGGCGGCCGCCCGCGGCCGCAGCGTCGTCATCGGCGGAGTGTTCAACTCCGGACTGTTGACCGCCCCCCGGCCGGGCGCCACCTACGACTACGGGCCGGCCCCGCAGCCGGTGCTCGACAGGGCACTGCGGCTGCAGGCGCTCACCGAGCGCCACGGCGTGCCGTTGCGGGCCGCCGCGCAGCGCTTCCCGTTCGGCCATCCGTCCGTGGCGAGCGTCCTGACCGGTGCCCGTTCCCCCGAGGAGGTGCGCGACGCCGTGGAGCAGCTGCGGCGCCCGATCCCGGACGCGCTGTGGGACGAGCTGCGCGCCGAGGGCCTGCTGGACCCGGACACCCCCGTCCCCACAGTCATGCTGTCGCCGAAGGAGCCGTCGTGAAGGTCGCCCTGCACACCAAGGTCCGCGCCGACCGCATCGAGGAGTACGACGCCGCGCACCGGCAGGTGCCCGAGGAGCTGACCGCCGCCATCCGCGCCGCGGGGGTGAGCGAGTGGACGATCTGGCGCAGCGGCACCGACCTGTTCCACGTACTGGAGGTCCAGGACTACCAGGCGATGATCACCGAACTGGAGAAGCTGCCGGTCAACATCGCCTGGCAGGCGCGGATGGCCGAGCTGCTGGACGTCGTCCACGACTACTCCGCGCAGGGCGCGGACGCCTCGCTGCCGGTGGTGTGGGAGCTGTGACCGGGGCGGACCACGGGCCGGGAATCGTGGACGCCCACCACCACGTGTGGGACCTGTCCGTCCGCGACCAGGACTGGATCACCGGGCCCGAACTCGCCCCACTGCGCCGAGACTTCACCCTTGCCGACCTGACACCGCAGGCCCGCGCGGCCGGCGTCACCGCCACCGTGCTGGTGCAGACGATCACCGTGCCGGAAGAGACCCCCGAGTTCCTGGCCATGGCCGCACGCAGCGACCTGGTCACCGGGGTCGTCGGCTGGACCGACCTCACCGCACCCGACGTCGACGACACGCTCGCCGGGCTGCGCGCCGGACCCGGCGGGGAGCACCTGGTGGGGATGCGCCACCAGGTGCAGGGCGAGCCGGACCCCCGCTGGCTCGTGCGCCCGGAGGTACTGCGCGGCCTGACCGCGATCGCCGGGGCGGGGCTCGTCTACGACCTCGTGGTGAAGCCGTACCAACTCGCGGCCGCCGCCGAGGCCGCGCAGCGCCTGCCCGGCCTCACCTTCGTCCTCGACCACCTCGGCAAGCCGCCCATCGCGTCCGGCGAACTCGCTCCCTGGGCGGAGCAGATCAGACGCCTCGCCGCCCTCCCCAACATCGTCTGCAAACTCTCGGGCATGGTCACCGAGGCCGACTGGGGCTCCTGGACGGTCGATGACCTGAGGCCGTACGCCGACACCGTCCTGGCCGCCTTCGGTCCCGGGCGGCTGATGTTCGGCTCCGACTGGCCCGTCTGCCGCCTCGCCGCCACCTACGCCGAAGTCGTCGCCGCCGCCGACGACATGACGGCCGAGCTCAGCCCGGCCGAGCGCCGCGAAGTCTTCACCGGCACGGCTGTGCGGACCTACGGCCTGACCCTCACGGCACCCCCGGACCCGCCCCAGGAAACCCCATGCGCATAGCCCTCTTCATCACGTGCTTCAACGACACGATGTTCCCCCGCACCGGCCGGGCGGTGACCGCACTGCTGGAACGCCTCGGCCACACCGTGGAGTTCCCGCAGGGCCAGACGTGCTGTGGCCAGATGCACTTCAACACCGGCTACCGGCCCGAGACCCTGCCCCTGGTGCGCCGCTTCGCCGAGGTCTTCGCGGGCTACGATGCCGTCGTCGCTCCCTCCGGGTCCTGCGCGGGCATGGTGCGCGAGCACCACCGGGTGGTGGCCGCCCAGTACGGGGACGCCACCCTCACCGAGGAGGTCGAGCGAGTGGCGCCGACGGTGTACGAGCTGTCGGAACTCCTCGTCGACGTCCTCGGCGTCACCGACGTCGGCGCGTACTTCCCGCACCGCGTCACCTACCACCCGACCTGCCACTCGCTGCGCATGCTCCGCGTCGGCGACCGGCCGCTCAGGCTGCTGCGCGCCGTGCAGGGCATCGACCTCGTCGAACTGCCCGCCGCCGAGACCTGCTGCGGCTTCGGCGGCACCTTCGCGCTGAAGAACGCGGACGTGTCCAACGCCATGCTCGCCGACAAGATGCGCCATGTCCTCGGCACCGGGGCCGAGTTCCTGTGCGCGGGCGACAACTCCTGTCTCACGCATATCGGCGGCGGCCTGTCCCGCCTGCGTACCGGCGTCGGCACGATGCACCTGGCCGAGATCCTGGCCTCCGCGGAAGGGGACGTACGGTGAGCGGCGCCGACAACGTCGTATGGCTGGGCACGCCGGCCTTCCCCCAGGCGGCGCGTACCGCGCTCGCGGACACCCAACTGCGGGCGAACCTGCGCCGGGCGACCGGCACCATCCGGGACAAGCGGCTGGCGGTCGCCGCCGAACTGGAGGACTGGGAGGAACTCCGGGAGACGGCCGCAGCCGTCAAACGTCACACCCTGCGCCACCTCGACCACCATCTCCTTCGCCTGGAGAAGGCGGTGACCGCCGCGGGCGGAGTGGTCCACTGGGCGGCGGACGCCGCCGAGGCCAACCGCATCGTCACCGACCTGGTGCGGGCAACGGGCGGCAGTGACGATGAAACGCGTGAGGTCGTCAAGGTCAAGTCGATGGCGACCCAGGAGATCGGCCTCAACGAGGCCCTCGCCGACGCAGGCATCCGCTCCTACGAGACCGATCTCGCCGAACTCATCGTGCAGTTGGGCCGCGATCGCCCGTCCCACATCCTGGTGCCGGCCATCCACCGCAATCGCTCCGAGATCCGGGAGATCTTCCGGCGGGAGATGGGGGAGTGGGGAAGGCCGGCTCCCGAAGGGCTCTCCGACGATCCCCGCGATCTCGCCGAGGCGGCCCGGCTCCACCTGCGGGAGAAGTTCCTGCGGGCCAAGGTGGCCGTCTCGGGTGCCAACTTCGCCGCCGCCGACACCGGAACGGTGGTGGTGGTGGAGTCGGAGGGCAACGGGCGGATGTGCCTGACCCTGCCCGAGACGCTGATCACCGTGATGGGCATCGAGAAGGTCCTGCCGTCCTTCGCCGACCTGGACGTCTTCCTCCAGCTCCTGCCCCGCTCCTCGACGGGCGAGCGCATGAACCCGTACACCTCCCTGTGGACCGGCGTCACCGAGGGCGACGGCCCCAGGAACTTCCACCTGGTCCTCCTCGACAACGGCCGCACCGCGACGCTGGCCGACGAGGTGGGCCGCCAGGCCCTCGCCTGCATCCGCTGCTCGGCGTGCCTGAACGTCTGCCCGGTGTACGAGCGCACGGGCGGCCACGCCTACGGATCCGTCTACCCCGGCCCGATAGGCGCCGTACTGACCCCGCAGCTCGTCGGCATCGAGAACGCGGCCTCCCTGCCCTTCGCCTCGACCCTCTGCGGCGCCTGCTACGACGCCTGCCCCGTGAAGATCGACATTCCCGAGGTGCTGGTCCATCTGCGCGCGGAGGCCGTGGAGGCCAAGCGCCGGGACCGGCTGCTGCCCACCCCCGAGGCGCTGGCCATGAAGGCCGCCGGCGCGGTCCTGGCGTCCCCGCGGAGGCTGGCGGCAGCCCAGCGACTCGCCGCCTTCGGAGCCCGGCTGGTGGCCCGTGACGGCCGGATCGGCGCCCTGCCGGGTCCGTTCGCCCGCTGGTCCGCCACCCGTGACACACCCGCGCCGGCCCAGGAGTCGCTGCGTGCCTGGTGGCGCCGTACGAGAACACCCACGAACGAGGACAGCCGTACGACGGCGGAGGGGAAGGGACGACGATGAACGGCCGTGAGACCGTCCTGAGCGCGGTGCGGGGAGCCCTGGCCGGGGTGCCCGGATCGGAGGACCCCGACGACATACCGCTCCCGGCCACTCCACGCTCCGACCACGCGGGACCGGACGTCGTCGGGCTGTTCGCCGAGCGCGCCGCCGAGTACCGCGCCACGGTGGTCCGCGTTCCGGCGGCCGATGCGGCGGCGGCGGTCGGGCGCGCGCTGGCCCGCACGGGAGCACGGTCCCTGGTGGTGCCGCCCGGGTTTCCCGAGGACCTGGTCCCGGAGGGGCCCTGGTCGCGGCTGGACGACGCTCCGCCGCTGACGGTGGGACAACTCGACGGGGCGGACGCCGTGGTCACCACTGTCGCCACCGCGATCGCCGTCACCGGCACGGTGATCCTCGACCACGGACCCGGCCAGGGGCGCAGGGCCCTCACCTTGTTGCCGGACCAGCACGTCTGCGTGGTCCGGGTGGACCAGATCGTCCCCGACGTGCCCGAGGCGCTGAGCCGGCTCGACCCCTGCCGGCCGCTCACGCTCATCTCCGGCCCCTCGGCCACCAGTGACATCGAGCTGGAGCGTGTCGAGGGCGTGCACGGGCCCAGGACCCTGGACATCGTCCTGGTGGTGGACGCATAGCGCCCGGTGCGGTGCCCCGTCACTCACTGAAACGTTTCGCCATCCCTAGTCCATGTCCATCCATTTCCAGGAGTCGAACGATGTCCTCCTCCCCCCTCAGCCGACGCTCCCTGATCAAGGCCGCTGCCCTCGCCGGCGGCGCCGCGGCGTTCGGTCTGCCGCAGGCCTTGTGGCCCGCCACCGCCCAGGCCTACACCGTCCCCTCGAAGCTGGACTGGTGGTACCAGGCCAGGTTCGGCATGTTCATCCACTTCGGGTCCTACTCCTACCGCGGCCACGGCGAGTGGGCGTTCTCCACCGAGAACTGGAACAAGGCCGACTACCAGACCCAGGTGACCACCCCGTTCAACCCGAGCAGTTTCAACGCCGCCACCATCGCCGAACTGGCCAGGAACGCCGGCATGAAGTACCTCGTGATCACCGCCAAGCACCACGAGGGCTATGCGATGTGGGACTCCAACGTCGCGGGCTTCACCGACACCACCGGCACCAAGCAGTACAACCTGCGCGACTACAACGGCTTCCAGCCCGACCTGCTGGCCCAGCTGAAGACCGAGTGCGAGAAGCGGGGCGTCAAGTTCGGGCTCTACTACTCGATCCTGGACTGGAGCCACCGCTCCCAGACCATCAACCGGGGCACCCTCTTCTCCGACATGTCCTCGCAGACCGCCCGCACCGCCTACATCAACGACATGAAGGCCCAGCTGCAGGAACTGCTGGACCGCTACGACCCGGCCGTCCTGTGGTTCGACGGCGACTGGTGCGGCAACCCGGCCGGCCCCACGCTCACCGACTGGTGGACCAAGGCCGACGGCGAGGACCTCTACAGCTGGCTGATGGCCCGCAGGCCCGGACTCGTCGTCAACGAACGTGTCAAGCGGGACCTCGGTCTGGGTGACTTCGCCTGCCCGGAGCAGACCGTGCCCGCCACGCCGCTGGACCGGCCGTGGGAGACCTGCGCCACCATGAACGGTCAGTGGGGCTACACCGACTGGGCCGAGAACAACTACAGGCCCGTGAAGGACATCATCCAGGAGATGGTCACGGTCGTCTCACGGGACGGCAACTACCTGCTCAACATCGGCCCCAAGGGGGACGGCACCGTGACCGCCGCGACGACGACCGTGCTGGGCGGGCTCGCCTCCTGGATGGCCACCCACGCCGACAGCATCCACGGTACCAGCGGCAGCCCCTTCGCGGCCGAGCCGTCCTGGGGCAGGATCACCAAGAAGAACGGCAAGCTCTTCGCCCACGTCTTCACGTGGCCGACGGGCGGCACCCTGCAGATCCCGGCGGTCCACAACACGATCAGCCGCGTCTACTTGATGAACAATCCCTCGGTTTCGCTCGCCTACACGGTCAGCGGCGGCCAGATCAACGTCAGCGTGCCGCCCACAGCGCCCGACGCGAGCGACTCCGTGGTCTGCGTGGAGGTGAGCGGCATGCCGGCGGTCCTCGCGGGCGGCGTCTACCGGCTGGTCAGCGCTCAGAACGGCAAGGCCCTCGACAACGGCAACATCACCGCCGAGGGCGGCCAGGTCATCCAGTGGACCCCCAACGGAGGCTCCCCGCAGCAGTGGACGGTCACCGACCTGGGCCACGGCTACTACAAACTGGTCTGTGCGCGCAGCGGAAAGGCACTCGACGACAACGGCAGTACCTCCGACGGCGCGGTGATGGCGCAGCGCACCGACAGCGGCGGTCAGGGGCAGCAGTGGGCGGTCACCGCGCTGGGCGGGGGTGCGTTCCGGCTCACCAACCGGCACAGCGGAAAGGTGCTGGACAACGGCTACGCGAGCGGGGACGGGAGCCCGGTCATCCAGTGGTCCGCCAACGGCGGCCCCGCGCAGAACTGGAACATCAGCAAGATCGGCTGAGCGTCCCGGGGTGGCGGGCACAAGCCACGCCACCCCGTCTCACGTGCTCTCATCGATGCGGACCTCAGACGGAGCAGGCGACGCGCGCGAGCCGCACCGGGCCGCGCAGTCCGAGACGGACGTCGTGCGCACCGGCAGCCGCGGTGACGGGGCGCTCACCGTGGCGTAGTCGTGGGGCCCGGCCGTACCCGGGGAAGGCGTGCAGGGCCTCTTGGCCGGTGCGGAACGCGGCGACGCCGAGCCGCTCCACGGCGGGCGCGAACTGGTGCAGGAATCCGATCTTCTCATCGAGGGCGAGCCGCGACAGAGGTCGTCGATGCGCTTCGCGAAAGGCAGTTGCGGATCGCGGAAAGGTGGTGGTGTGTGCGGCGAGTGTGCGGACACGTGGGATCCCCTTGAGAGGGAGCGGCGAATGCTTTCGAAGCGCTTCGATGCTCAGCAGACACCAGGGCGGGTGTCAAGAGATCAATGCCCTTTCAGCACCCTTACATCAAGCAGGACATACGGAGAGTTTCCCCTCCAGGCCTCCGGTGAATCTTGGAAGCGACCCTTGTGCGCCTATGGGTGTTCACTTAACCTCACTGCAACATCGAAGCGCTTCGACTGTCATCGCGTCGCAGTGGTTGGATGTCCGCTTCTGCTCCGTCAGTTCCAGTCACGACACCGCAGCCGACGGCCCCCCGCCGGGTGTTCAGGTGCGCCATGAAGGGTTGACGCAATGACACCGAATGCCGCCTCCTCCGGACCGAGCCGGAGAAGCTTTCTCGCCTCCACGGCGGTCGCCACCGCAGCGGTGGCCGGGGGAATGCCGCTGCTCACCGCCTGCGGCGGTTCGGGCAGCGGCGGGTCGCGAGAGGGCACCACGTCGGGCAAGGCCGCCGACAAGCTGCTCCCGACATACGTCGCCAGCACGCTCGCCAAGCCGGACCTTCCGTCGAAGAACGGTTCGTCGGCGGGCTACACCGCCAAGGTCGACCTCGCGGCCCTCGCCACCTCGGTCCCGGACAAGCTCGGCACCGGAGCCCCCTTCAAGATCATGTCCCCGCTCTGGGGCACCCCGCCGAAGGCCGGGTGCGCGTACTACGAGGCGGTCGACGCGGCGGCGGGCACCAAGGTCACCTGGCAGAACCAGGACGGCATCACCTACGGCGACAAGCTCGGCGCCGTCCTCGCCTCCAGCTCCGTACCCGACATGGTGGTCGTGGCCAACTGGCATCTGGTCGGCAAGATCGCGAACGCGGTCACCGCGAAGTTCATGGACCTCGGCCCCTACCTGGCGGGCGACAAGGTCAAGAAGTACCCGAACCTCGCCGCGATTCCGTCCGACGCCTGGCGCATGGGCATCTTCGGCGGCGCGCTGCGCGGCATCCCGATGTCCGCCGCTGCCGCGAACTTCATCGTGCCCTACTACCGCAAGGACCTCTTCGACAAGAAGGGATACTCCGTCCCCAAGTCGGCCGATGAGTTCCTCAGTTGGGCCAAGGACGCCACCAGCGCCAAGGCCAACGTGTACGCATGCGGTGACATGAGCTGGATCTCGGCCGGCCTCTTCGGCGTCCGCCCCTCCGGGACGCTCGGCTGGAACATCGGGGACGACGGCAAGCTGACCTACCGCATCGAGCAGCCCGAGTACCTCGAGGCCCTGGAGTGGAGCCGCAAGGTGTTCGACGCCGGCGTGGTCCATCCCGACGACAAGGCGCGCTCAGGCGACGCGGGCCAGCGGTTCACCTCCGGACAGATCCTGGTCTTCAACGGTGACATGTCCGCCTGGTACGTCAAGACCGCCGAACAGGCCCAGTCCAACCCGGACTTCCAGATCGAGGGCATGGACTACTTCGGCGCCGACGGCGGCAACCCCGCGCTGTGGTCGTCCCAACCCGCCACCATCTGGTCGCTGATCAGCAAGGGCGCCTCGAAGGAGGCCGTGGAGAACGCGCTGGCCGCCGCCAACTTCTCGGCCGCGCCCTACGGCACCAAGGAGCGGATGCTCGTCGACTACGGCGTGGAGGGTACCCACTACACCGTCAAGGACGGCGTCCCGGTCAAGAACGACCAGGGCAATTCCGAGGTGATCAACGCCTGGTCGATGCTGGCGACCCCGGCTCCCTACTACGCCCACCCCGACTTCCCCGACGTCGCCCGCAAGCAGGTCGAGTGGCAGCAGCGGATGGGGGCCTTCATGAAGAAGACGTCCACGTACGGCATGACCGTCGTCGAGCCCACCCAGTACGCCAACCTCGCCAGCCAGTTCGAGCAGCTGGAGATCGACTACGTGCGGGGCAACAGGAAGCTGTCCGACGTGCAGGCCGCCATCTCCACCTGGAGGTCCTCCGGCGGCGACAAGCTGCGCGACTGGTACAAGGAGCTCATCGACAAGAACGGCAGCGGCAACTGATGTCTCTCACGGCCGGGAGCAGGCGCGACGGGACTCGTCCCCCCGCGGCCGTCGAGGAGCCGACGGTCGCGGTCGCCACCGCGGGGGCGAAGGTGCGGGCGCCGCGCGGGACGAGCAAGGCCGGCAAGGTTCCGTTCGGGATCCGGCTGCGCCGCGACCGCGCGCTCATCCTGATGACCTTGCCCGTCATCGTCCTGCTCCTGCTCTTCAACTACGTCCCGCTGCTCGGCAACATCGTCGCCTTCCAGGACTACGATCCGTACGTCTCAAGCAACGGCATCACGGCGATCTTCCACAGCCCCTGGGTCGGCGTCGAGCAGTTCTCGCGAATGGTCGACGACCCGCTGTTCTGGAGCGCCACGAAGAACACCCTCGTCCTGTTCGCGCTCCAACTGGTGCTGTTCTTCCCGGTCCCCATCGCTCTCGCCCTGCTCATCAACAGCGTGATCCGGCCCCGGGCCCGGGCCGTGGCGCAGGCGATCATGTATCTGCCGCACTTCTTCTCGTGGGTCCTCGTGGTCACCGTGTTCCAGCAGATCTTCGGCGGCGCGGGCATCATCGCCCAGACCCTCCAGGACCACGGGTGGAGCGGCTTCGACCTGATGACCGACGCGGACCTCTTCAAGTACCTGGTCACCGCGCAGGCCGTGTGGAAGGACGCCGGCTGGGGGATCATCGTCTTCCTCGCCGCCCTGTCCGCCGTCAGCACCGACCTGTACGAGGCGGCAGCCATGGACGGCGCGGGGCGCTGGCGGCGCATGTGGCATGTGACGCTGCCCGCGCTGCGCCCGGTGATCGCGCTGCTGCTGGTGCTCAGGGTGGGCGACGCGCTGAGCGTCGGGTTCGAGCAGTTCCTGCTCCAGCGGGACGCGGTCGGCGCGGGGGCCAGCGAGGTCCTCGATACGTACGTATGGAACATGGGCATCCAGAACGGCGACTTCAGCTACGCGGCCGCGGTCGGCCTCGTCAAGGGCGCCATCGGAGTCTGCCTCGTCCTGGGCGCGAACAAGTTCGCGCACCTGCTCGGCGAGCAGGGGGTGTACAAGAAGTGAGCCTCAACACGCAGCTCATCCGCAGCCTCAAGGCTCCCGCCCGCCCCACGTGGGAGGAGCCGCCGAGCAAGGCAGGACTCACCGCCAAGAGCGGCTTCCTCCTGCTCTGCTGCCTGGGGGTGCTCGCTCCGCTGTGGATCGTGATCGTCACCAGCCTCTCTCCCAAACCCGTGATCGACCGGGTCGGCGGCCTCGTCGTGATTCCCCAGGGCATCACCTTCGTCAACTACACCGAGCTGCTCAGCGGCGGCCAGGTCAGCCGGGCGATCATGGTCTCGGTCGGTGTCACGCTCTTCGGCACCCTGTTCTCCATGACGGTTTCGGTGCTCGCGGCCTACGGGCTGTCCAGGCCGGGGAGTCTGGGGCACCGGTACTTCCTGATGACCATGATGGCCACCATGTTCTTCGGGGCCGGGCTCATTCCGACGTACCTTCTGGTGCAGTCGCTGGGCCTCACCGACAGCTACCTGTCGCTGATCCTGCCGAGCGCGGTCAGCATCTTCAACATCCTCGTCCTGCGGGCCTTCTTCATGGGGATCTCACCCGAACTCACCGAGTCCGCCCGCATTGACGGGGCCGGCGACCTGCGCATCCTGCTGACCATCATCATGCCGCTGTCGCGCGCGGTGCTGGCCGTCATCTCGCTGTTCTACGCGGTCGGCTACTGGAGTGCCTGGTTCAACGCCTCCCTCTACCTCACCGACCAGGAGATGATGCCGCTGCAGAACGTGCTCATCCAACTGGTCCAGAAGAACACCGAGGCGCCGACCGGCCTCCAGCAGGCGGTCCGCACCGGCCAACTCTCCGCCCTGGGGCTGCAGATGGCCGTCTTGGTCCTCGCGCTGATCCCCGTCGCGATCGCCTCCCCCTTCGTCCAGCAGCACTTCAAGAAGGGCATGCTCACCGGCGCCATCAAGGGCTGAAGCCCTATGGATCCCAGCTCGACTTCCCCCTTCGTAGCGACCGAGGTATGTCATGAGCACGTTTCACCTCAGCCGACGCTCCATTCTTGCCGGTTCCGCTGCCGCGCTCGTCTCCCTGCCGACGATTTCGGGGCAGGCTCAGGCCGCCGCTCCCGCTCCCGCTGCCGTCGCGAAGAGCGGCTACCGGTGGCGCAATGCCGTCATGGGCGGCACCGGGTTCATCACCGGCGTGCTGTTCCACCCGTCGGTGCGGGGGCTCGCCTACGCCCGGACCGACATCGGGGGCGCCTACCGCTGGGACGACCGGACCGACCGCTGGATCCCGCTGACCGACCACCTCGGCTGGGACGACTGGAACCTCCTCGGCGTCGAGGCCATGGCCGTCGACCCCGCCCACCCGGGCCGTGTCTATCTCACCCTCGGCACCTACACCCAGTCCTGGGCCGGCAACGGGGCCGTGCTGCGCTCCGAGGACCGGGGGGCCACTTGGAAGCGTACCGACCTCACCGTGCGGTTCGGCACCAACGAGGACGGGCGTGGATGTGGTGAACGGCTGCTGGTCGACCCACGCAGCGGCGACACCCTGTGGCTCGGCACCCGGCACGACGGGCTGCTCAAGTCGACCGACCGGGGCGCGACCTGGAAGGCCGTGAGCTTCCCGGCCACCCCGAGCGCCACCGGCCAGGGCATCACCCTCCTCGTCGCCGCGGGCCACAGCGTCTACGCCGGCTGGGGCGACTCCGACGGCACCGCCGACCACCCCAACCTGTACCGCACGTCCGACGGAAAGACCTGGGAGCCCGTCCCCGGGCAGCCCACCGGCGCCGCCGCGAAGGTGCCGATCCGCGCCGCGTACGACCGCCACACCCGCGAGCTGTACGTGACGTACGCGAACTCCCCTGGCCCCAACGGCCAATCGGACGGCAGCGTGCACCAACTGGGCACCGCCGACGCCAAGTGGACCGAAGTCACTCCGGTGAAGCCCGGCGGGGCGACGAGCGACGGCGCCGGCTTCACCAAGGTCGGCAGCTGCCGGGCCTCGCACACCCTGGGCTTCGGCAAGGCCGCCAAGGGCGCCTCGTACCCGGCGATCTACATGGCCGGCGGGATCGAGGACTTCAACGCCGTCTACCGCTCCGACGACGAGGCCAGGACCTGGACGCGGATCAACGACGACCAGCACCGGTGGGGATGGACCGGCGCGGCCATCACCGGCGATCCGCGCGTCCACGGCCGGGTCTACCTCGCCACCAACGGGCGCGGCGTGCAGTACGGGGAGCTCGTCTGATGCCCGGCCTGAGTGACGCGACACGCGGCCGTCTGCTCTTCGGCGGCGACTACAACCCGGAGCAGTGGCCCGAGGAGACCTGGCAGGAGGACGTCCGGCTGATGAAGGCGGCCGGGGTCAACTCGGTCACCCTGGGTGTCTTCTCCTGGTCGACGCTGGAACCCGAGCCCGGCGCCCGGGAGTTCGGCCGGCTGGACACGCTGATGGACCTGATGCACGAGAACGGCGTCGGCGTCGTCCTCGCCACCCCGACCTCCTCGCCCCCGCCCTGGATGGGCCGGCTGCACCCGGACACCCTGCCCGTCACCGAGGACGGCCGCACCGAGTGGTGGGGCGGCCGGCAGCACTTCTCGCACTCCAGCGCCACCTACCGGCGCTTCGCCGCCGCCATCACCGAGGACCTCGCCGCCCGCTACGGCGGCCACCCGGCCCTGACGATGTGGCACATCAACAACGAGTACTGCACCTTCGACTACGGCGACGAGGCCGCGGCCGCCTTCCGCCGCTGGCTGCGCGAGAAGTACGGCACCCTCGACGCCCTCAACGAGGCCTGGGGCACCGCCTTCTGGAGCCAGGGCTACGACACCTGGGACGGCATCCTGCCGCCCCGCCTGCCCCACTGCATGCGCAACCCCACCCAGGTGCTGGACTTCCGGCGCTTCACCTCCGACATGCTCCTGGAGTGCTACCTCGCCGAGCGGGACATCGTCCGCCGCCACACCCCGCACCTGCCGGTCACCAGCAACTTCATGCCGCTGTGGATCGGCCAGGACGCCTGGCGCTGGGCCGAGGAGGAGGACGTCGTCTCCGTCGACATCTACCCGGATCCGCGCGACCCGCTGGGCGCCCAGAGCGGCGCCCTCGTCCAGGACATGACCCGCTCCCAGGCGCGCGGGCCGTGGATGCTCATGGAGCAGGCCGCCGGGCCCGTCAACTGGCGGGGCGTGAACCACCCCAAGCCCCGGGGCCTGGGCCGGCTCTGGTCCCTCCAGGCCGTGGCCCGGGGCGCCGACGCCGTCTGCTACTTCCAGTGGCGGCAGTCCCGTCAGGGCGCGGAGAAATTCCACTCCGGCATGGTCAGCCATGCCGGCGAGGAGGGCCGGACGTACCAGGAGGTCAAGCGGCTCGGCGCGGAGCTGGAGCGGATCGCCGCCGAGATGACCGGCCGGAACATCACCGCGGACATCGCGGTCCTGCACGACTGGCACGCCTGGTGGGCCGGCGCCCAGGACGGCCGCCCGTCCACCCAGGTGGACTACCCGGACGTCCTGCGCGCCTGGCACCGGGCCCTCTGGCAGGCGCACCTCACCACCGACTTCGCCCACCCCGAGCACGACCTGACTCCGTACTCCGTGGTCATCGTGCCGCAGCTGTACGCGCTCACCGACGCGGCGATCGACAACCTCCTCGCCCATGTCCGCCGGGGCGGCACCCTCGTCTGCGGCTTCCAGACCGGCGTCGCCGACGAGGACGACCGGGTCCGCGCCGGCGGCATGGATCCCCGGCTGCGCGAGCTGTTCGGCATCCGCACCCTGCACGAGTGGTGGCCGCTGGACGCGGGGGAGACCGTCACCTGCGAGGGCTTCCGGGGAACCCTGTGGTCCGAGGAACTGGAGGCCGACGGCACCGCCGAGGAGACCGTGCCGTACAAAGGCGGTGAACTCGACGGACTGCCCGCCGTCCTGCGCAAGGGCCGGGCCTGGTACGTCTCCACGCTCCCGGAGCCGGAGGCGCTGCGCGACCTGCTGGCCGGGATCGCCTCCGGCGCGGGCGTCCGGCCGGTGCTCGACGGCCTCCCCGAGCAGGTCGAGGCCGTCCACCGGGGCGAGGCGCTGTTCGTGCTCAACCACGGCCGCGAGCCGGTGACCGTCGAGGTGCCCGGCACCCACCACGACCTCCTGACGGGGACGGCCGTCACCGACCGGGTGACCCTCGGCCGCTACGGCGTGGCGGTGCTCCGGCCATCGGCGTCAGGACTTCTTCCGGTGACGCAGCAGGTCGATCGCGTCGCCGGAGAGGACCACGTCCTCCGCCAGGGGCCGTGGTAGCACCCCCACAATCTCCCCCCACCCATGGAAGGGACACCATGGTCACAAGCGCGATACGTAAAATCACCATGGCGGTGCTGGCGCCGGCGATGGCTCTCGGTGCCACCGTCGGCCTGGCCTCCGCTCCCGCTTCGGCAGCAGTCTGGAACTCCTGCGACCAATGGGGCAGCACCAGCCTGGACGGCTACAAGCTCTACAACAACGTCTGGGGCTCCGGCACCGGCAGCCAGTGCCTCTGGGCAAACTCCGGGACCGGCTGGGGTGTGTGGGCCAACCACCCCAACACCGGCGGCATCAAGTCCTACCCCAACTCAACGAAAACGATCAACAAGACGATCGACTCCCTCGGCCGGCTCACCAGCAACTACAACGTCAGCGTCCCTTCGTCCGGCGCGTACAACACGTCGTACGACATCTGGGACACCGACCACCAGTACGAGATCATGCTCTGGGTCAACTACAACGGAGCCGTCGGCCCGATCGGCACCTGGCAGGCCAACGTCACGGTCGGCGGCCACAACTGGAACGTCTACAAGGGCACCAACGGGTCGAACCAGGTGTTCTCGTTCCTGCGGACGTCCGACTCGAACTCCGGCACCGTGGACGTCAAGCCGATCCTCAACTGGATCGCGCACACCAAGGGCTGGATGCCCGGCAACGAGACCATCGGCGACGTCCAGTTCGGCTATGAGATCACCTCGTCGTCCGGCGGGCTGAACTTCACCACCAACAACCTGACCGTCAGCGGAGGCTGACACGACATCAGGGTGCGTTCAGGTTCTCCACGGGGTGCCGGAACGAAGCTGTAGGGGTCAGGAGGCGGCGGAGGGTGCCGACCCGGTACTCTCCCGTACCGTCAACTCGGGTGCGATGAGCACGACTTCATCGGTGCCGCAGCCGTCGAGCTTGGCGACCAGACGCTCCACCGCGTGCCGGCCCATCTCCTGCGCGGGGATGGAGACCGACGTCAGGCGCACCGAGGCCTGGACGGCCACCGGGTCCGGGCAGATCGCGACCACCGACACGTCCTCGGGCACGGCGCGGCCCTGCCGGCGCAGCAGGGCGAGCAGCGGCTCGACCGCCTGCTCGTTCTGCACGACGAACCCGGAGGTGCCCGGGCGCTCGTCGAGGATGCGGGCGAGGGTGACGGCCATCGCGTCGTAGCCGCCCTCGCACGGCCGGTGCAGCATCCTGATGCCCAAATCCCGTGCCCGGGAGCGGAGTCCGTCGAGGGTGCGCTCGGCGAAGCCGGTGTGCCGTTCGTAGACCGCGGGGGCCTCGCCGATGACAGCGATGTCGCGGTGGCCGAGCATCGCCAGGTGCTCGACGCACAATGCGCCGGTGGCTTTGAAGTCGAGGTCGACGCAGGTCAGCCCTGAGGTGTCGGCGGGCAGTCCGATCAGCACGGACGGCAGGTCGGTGCCGCGCAGCAGCGGCAGGCGCTCGTCGTCGAGTTCGACATCCATCAGGATCATCGCGTCGGCGAGCCCACTGCCGGTGACGCGGCGGACGGCGTCGGGACCCTCCTCGCCGGTCAGCAGCAGCACGTCGTACCCGTGCGTCCGGGCCGTCGTGGCGACCGCGATGGCGATCTCCATCATCACCGGCACATACATGTCGGTGCGCAGCGGAACCATCAGCGCGATGATGTTCGACCTGCTACTCGCCAGGGCCCGCGCGCCCGCGTTCGGGTGGTATCCCAGCTCGCGGATGCTCTGCTCGACCCGCAGTCGGGTGTTCGCGGAGATGGACCGCTTGCCGCTGAGGACATAGCTCACCGTGCTCGCCGACACTCCGGCGTGCTGGGCGACCTCGACGAGGGTTACCATCCAGCTCTCCCAGCTTGTGAAACGCTTCGACAGTGTGCGCGTATCGTTTACGCGCGAAATGTACGCTGACCCTATCGTCAGCCTGGGCGTGTGTCCATCCTTGCGTCGAAGCGCTTCGACGCGCCGCGCCGCGCCACTTCGACGCGCCTTTCCCCCGCCCTGGCCGCCCGGGGGTGCGGGCGGCCAGGGCGAGGGCGCGGCAGGTCAGGAGAGCGTGCCGGTGACCGAGCTTCCGGACTTGATGACGTGGTAGGTGACGGTGGCGCCGCTGTAGAAGTGGAAGACCAACGTCGCCGGTTCCCCGTCGCGGAGCGCGTTGAGAAACTCGGGGGTCAGGATGATCGTCCCGTTCGGGTAGTCGGGCGAGAAGGCCTTGTTGAACTCCTGGAACGGAGTCCAGTCGGTCTGGCCGGCGTTGGTGCCGTCGGCGTACGTGGCGTGCATGGTCGCCAGGTCGTTGCCCCGGTACTGGGTGGGGACGGAGAACGAGCCGGTGGTGCCGGTGGCGTCCGACACCGTCGGGACGTCGTTGGTGACGATGTCGATGTTCCAGGGCAGCCCACGGGTGAACCGGGCCTGGAGCGTCGAGTTGACGCCGTAGGCGCGGTTGCCGACCAGGCGGATCAGCGCCTCGGCGGTGAAGGTCAGCTGGTTGCCGGAGACGGTGTAGTCCCGTCCGGCGACCAGCTTGGTGCCGCCCCGCCACACGCCTCGGAAGCTGGTGCCGTTGAGGTTCAAGGTGAGCGACTTGGCGGTGACCGGGCTGGACTTCGGCACGAAAACCTTGTCGAAGGAGGCCGTGCCCGAGCGGGTGGTCCAGCTCGACTTGATCACGGCGAACAGGGCCGGGTCACGCCACTGGAGGGTATCGCGGTTCAGGTAGGCGAACGGGTCCCACAGGGCGGTGGTGATGCCGTACCTGCGCGCCCCGTGGCCCACATGCTCGAAATACTTCAGCGCCTCGCCCCGCTCGACGCGGGAGGGGTGGAAGTGGTTCGGGTAATCGAGCAGACCGTACTCCCCGAGATAGGGCGGGATGCCCTTGGCGACGAAGGTGCGGTGCATGTTGGCGAAGGAATCCTCCAGGTGTTTCTGCGCGACGGCGTCGTACAGGGTGCCGCCCGCGACGTTCACGCTGAACGGGTACCAGCTGTAGAAGTGCACCTGCGCAATGAGCTGACGGTCCTTCAGCGCGGCGATCGTGGTGTACAGGTTGTCCAGGTGGATCTGGTCACCACTGCCGCCCGGCGTGGTCAGCGACAACATGCGGCTCGCGTTCGCGCCGCCCGAAGCGCGGACCACGGAGTGGAACGAGGTCTGCAGCTCGTTCAGGTAGGAGACCTTCTGCGCGTCCGTGGCGTTGGCGAAGCTCGGCTCGTTGATGCCCTCGAAGATCAGAGTGCGCGGCGCGTCACGGAAGGTCGTGGAGATCTGGGACCAGGTGGAGTTGAACCGGGCCAGCACGTTGTCGTGGTCGCTCGTGATCTTCTCGACCCACATCCACGAGTCGTGGTGGACGTTGAGCACCACGTACAGGCCGTCGGCCAACGCCCAGTCGACGAGCTGCTTGACGCGGGCCATGTACGTGGCGTCGATGGTGTACGGCGCGGTGGCGGATTGGTGGCCGCTCCAGGTCACCGGGATACGGACGCTGCGGAACCCCTGCGCGGCGATGGTGTCGAACGTCGCCTTGGTGGTCTGCCCGTTGCCCCAGGACCCCTCGTCCGGGATGGCGTCCAGGGTGTTGCCCAGGTTCCAGCTGGGCTGCATCTGCGCGACGGCGTCCACGGGGTTGTCCGGAACCCAGACCACCGGCCACGACGGCTTCCGGTAGGCGCCGGGCGCGGCCAGCGCGGTGCCGCCGGTCAGCCCCACCATGACGACCAGCGTCAGCAGCAGGGCGGCCAGGCGGCCTGGGCCCCGGCTGCGGTGCTGCGCGGGCTGCCGTATGTCCTTCATGTGTCATGCCTTTCGGTCGGTCGTGCGGGAGGGGGCCTGGTTCAGCCGTCGACGGGCTCGTACGCGAACCAGTCGAAGTGGACGGTGCCTTCCGCGGCGTACATGCCGATGACGCGGCCGGTGAAGCCGCCGGCGACCTCGGTCGACAGGTAGCGGCCGTCGAGGGTCGCGAGCTTGCTGAACGTGCCGTCGGGCTGCTCGACGCCGAAGGAGACGACGTCGGGTCCGGTGCACGGTCCGTGCGGAGACGGCGGTTCCGTGATCGTGACGGCGAGGACCACCGGCCCGGCGGGCACGGACCGTGCGGCCACGACCGCGCGCAGGGAGCCGACGCGCGCGATGACCTGTACCTCCGTACCGGACACCTCGATCGCGTAGTGGTGCTGCTCGTCGAGCCGGACGGCAAGGCCGCCGCGACCTTCCGAGGGGTCGGTCAGGGTCCGTGCCGTGCACGCGAGGTGCTGCTGGCGTCGGCCGGTGAACACCACGTCGGGTTCGTCCAGGGAGTTGCCCCGCGCGCGGAGGGTCAGCCAGCCGGGGCGCTCCTTGGTGGTGCAGTGTTCGGCGGGCCGGTCGCGCAGGGAGATCCAGAACGGTCGCAGCTCGGCGAGCTCGAAGTCGTCCCGCTGCTCCTCGACGGGGCCGGGGGAGAGCGGCCACGGGAGCTCGGGCAGGTCCAGGGAGACCTCGCCGACGACCGGCCAGTCGTCCACCCACGTCACGGGGGCAAGGAAGGTCTCCCGGCCGAGCACGTGCCAGCCCGGCGTGCCGCCGCCCGGTCGGACGCCGAGCAGGACCATCCACCAGGAGCCGTCCGGGCCTTGGACCAGATCGGCGTGCCCGGTGTTCTGGACGGGGTGGTCGGTGCCGCGGTGGGTGAGGATCGGGTTGGCCGGGCACGGCTCGAACGGGCCGGCAGGCGTACGGCCGCGGGCGATCGACACGGCGTGGCCGCGTTCGGTGCCGCCCTTGGCGATGAGCAGGTACCAGTAGTCGCCGATCCGGTACAGGTGCGGCGCCTCCGGGGCCTTGGCGCCGGGCCCGCCGGACCAGACCCTGTGCGGTGTTCCGTACGTCTGCCCGGTGGACGGGTCGATACGGACCTGCGAGCCCCCGGCGACCGTGCACCAGCAGGTGCCGTCCTCGTCCCAGACCAGGTCGGGATCGATGCCGGGGACACCCGGCGCCCAGATGGGGTCCGACCACGGTCCGGCGGGGTCGGTGGCCGTGACGATCAGGTTGCCGCCGCCCTCGCTGCAGTTGGTGACGATCAACCAGAAGCGGCCGTCGTGGTGGCGCAGGGTGGGGGCGTAGATCCCGCCGGAGGACGGCATGGAGGCGGGCAGACGCAGTTGGTCAGGCCGGTCCAGGGCGTTGCCGATCTGCGTCCAGTGCATCAGGTCGCGGCTGTGGAAGAGGGGTACGCCGGGGAAGTACTCGAAGCTGGAGCAGGCCAGGTAGTAGTCGTCGCCGACACGGCAGACGCTGGGGTCGGGGTGGAGGCCGGGGATCACGGGGTTGGCGGAGCGTCCGTCCGGCTGGCGCAGCTGGGGCACCCGATGGGTCCTCTCGTCGATGCGTGATGCGGGCGTGGGGTGGCTCAGGGAGCGCAGGGGTCTGCGGGGGTGATGCGGAGCAGGACGGCGGACGGCGCGGTGGGCAGGGTCAGGCTCAGCTCGGCCGTGTCGGGCGTCCAGGCGGGAACGGCCCGACCGACCGAGGGGTAGAGCAGGTCGACACGGGCAGCGGTGCCCCGTAGCTGGGACAGGTGAAGCGTCGCCGTGGCGTCGGTTCCGGGGCGGCGCCAGGCGGTGAGGTAGGTGGTGGCGGGAGTGTGCAGGGCCAGGGCGATCCATGGGTCGTCCCAGGCGGGAAGGCCCAGCGGCCAGGACGGCACGGCTTGCGGCAGGTCGGCGCGGATGGCCTTGTACACCGCTACCGCCTCGTGGACCAGGGCGCGGGCCTCGGGCTTGAGTTCGAGAATGCGGCCGGAGAGATGGATCCGGCCGAGGAGCGCGCCCGCCATGGTGAAGGCCACCTCGTCGAGGGAGTCCTCCGGTTGGGGGTACGCCCAGACGGCACCCTGTTCGGGGGTGACGGCGGTGGGCGCGGAGGCCGCGATGGGCGCGTAGAGGTCGAGGTTCTGCTGGTCGCTGGTGGACTGCAGCTGCATCCGGGAGAGCATGGCCTCGTCCCAGCGCATGCCGCCGGCGGCGCAGTTCTCCACCACCAGGTGCGGATACCGGTCGAGGACGCCGTCGAGCGAGTCGAGGTGCGCCCGGTTGTGGCCTCCGTGACGCGGGCGCCGTCGCGGCGGAAGAACGCCCCGTTGGGCAGGGACTTGGCCAGGGGCTGCGTACGCCGATCACCTCCGGCTCCAGCCACAGGCCGGGGACCATGCCGCGCTCCCGGATGCGGTCCAGCACCTCGTGGATCCCGCGCGTCCCGGGGAACCGGGAGGCGGCAGCCTCCCAGGCGCCGACGCCGTTCCACCAGCCACCGTTGTCGTTGTCGTCGTACCAGCCGGCGTCGATCACGAAGTATTCCGCGCCCGCATCGGCCGCCGCGTCGATGAGCGGCAGCAGCTTCCCGGTCGTGGGGTCGCCCATCAGGCAGTTCATGCAGTCGTTGAAAAAGACGGGCAGGCGCTGGTGGTCGGCATGCGGGCGGCGCTGGGCGCGGCGGTAGCGGGTCAGCGCGGCGAACGCCGCGTCGGGGCCGCCGTCGGCGCTGAAGGACAGGGCGGCGGGTACGGTGCGAAAGGCGGCGCCGGGTTCGAGGGAGTGCCGCCAGCCGTGATGGGTGTCGGTGGGCCCGAACAGCGCCGCGTAGACCGCCTGGTCGTGCTCCGCGCACTCCCAGCGCCAGCCCCCGCCGTTGTGCTCGATCTGCCACACCCAGGTGCGGCCGGTACGGCGGTCCGTCAGGCCGCCCATGGGGAGGCGTCCGCAGCTGGACCAGGCGCCCTGTCCGTTGAGGGTGCAGCCGGCTCTGCCGTGCCCGTTGGTCACCCGTCCGCCGTGGGCAGGTGTGGTCAGGCGCATCGGCTGTCGCCGCCAGCGGCATTCGGCGAGCCAGTCGTTCTCCGCCCACAGCAGGTCCGCGGCGTCGATGGCCGCCGGATCCTGGGGGGTCAGGCAGCCCACAGCGAGCGAGCTGACCGACTCCAGGTGCAGGGTGGTCTGCCCCGCGTTGCGCAGGGTCACCTCGGTGCGGAGCACGGGGATGCCGTCCGGTGATCGGTAGGTCACTTCCGCGACCAGCCCGGTTTCCGGATCGTGGAGGTGGACGGTCAGTGTGTGCCAGCCGCCGTCGTGGGTCGCGCGGTGGCTCCGGTGGCGCAGACGCCCGCCGAGATCGGTCCCGATCAGGCGGTCGCCCGACCAGCCACGGCTGAAGGGCTTCGTGCCCCCAGTGGAAGGGCCCTTGTTCCTTGGCCATGGTGGCCCCCATCGAGGTCAGTGCCCGCGCAGAACCGCGCAACCGCCGGGCGGCAGTTCGTGCGCGAGGGCATCGGTGAGCAGGTCGTGGGCGGGTTCCGGCAAGGGCACGGCCTCGGGGGTGTGGTTGAGCAGGACCTGCCAGCGGCGGCCGTCGGGTGCGTGCCGGGTGACGGCTTCGACTCCGGCCGGCAGGCCCGGCAGGTCCGGTTCGACACCGGCCTCCCGCAGCAGGCGGCCGGCCAGGGCGGCGTAGTCGGCGTCGTCCAGGCGGGTGGAGAGGTACCAGCCCTGTCCGCTGCCGGAGCGGTGCCGGGTGAGGGCGGGGCTGCCCGTGAGCATGCCGTGGGTGTAGGTGGCGAGCGTCTCCGCGCCCTTGGTGCGAAGGGACTCGCTCCAGACCGTGCCGTGCGACCCGTCCGACAGGGTGATGCGTTCATCCGTCCGCAGCGGCCGGTGCTCCTCGACGCGGATGCCCAGCGCCTCGCGCAGCGGGCCCGCAGGATAGCCGCCCAGCCGGGCGTGCATGCGGTCGTCGACGAATCCGCTCGCGTGCTGGACGAGGAGCGTGCCGCCGCCCTCGACGTAACGGCGCAGGTTCTCGGCGCCCTTGTCGGACAGCAGGAACAAGGACGGGGCGATGACCAGCCGGTAGCGGCTCAACTCGTGCTCCGGGTGGGCGAAGTCGGCCGTGACCCCCGCGTCCCACAGCGCCCGGTGCGCCTCGGCGAGCGGCGCGTGGTAGTCCAGTCGGGCGGAGGGCAGGCCATCCACCTCCAGCGCCCACATGGCGTCCGGGTCGTCGAGTACGGCGACCGGCGCGGTGACCGTGGATCCCGCCAGCTCGCCGAGCCGGGCGACCGCCTCGCCGGTCTGGGTGACCTCGCGGAAGATGCGGCTGTCGGGACCTGCGTGCGGCAGCATCGCCGAGTGCCAGGTCTCGGCACCGGCCCGGGACTGGCGCCACTGGAAGAAGAGGGCCCCCTCCGAACCGCGCGCGATGTGGCCGAGGCTGTGGCGCAGGATCTCGCCGGGCTCCTTGCCGAGCACCTGATCGCCGTCGTAGACGGTGCTGGTGCCCTGTTCCATCAGCAGCCACGGGCGGCCGCCGGCCAGGGAGCGGGAGCGGTCGGCGTAGAAGGCGACGTGGGCGGCGGAGTCCAGGCCCGTCTCGGACGGGTACTGGTCGGAGGTGACGACGTCGAGTTCGCGCGCGAAGGCCCACAGGTTGAGCCTCAGGTAGTAGGGCAGCATCAGGTTCGTCGTCACCGGGCGGTCGCTGTGCGCGCGGATCGCGTCGCGCTGTTCGCAGTACGCGGCGATGATCTCGTCGCCCCAGAAGCGGTGGAAGTCCACTGTCTGGCCGGGGTTCTTGTGGTAGTTCGTCGCGCGTGGCGGCAGCACCTGCTCCCAGGAGGTGTAGCGCTGGCTCCAAAAGGCCGTTCCCCAGGCCTCGTTGAGCGCGTCCAGTGAGCCGTGGCGGGCGCGCAGCCACACCCGGAACGCGGCGGCCGTGTGGTCGCACCAGCAGAGCGTGCCGTACTCGTTGTGCACGTGCCACAGCGCGAGGGCGGGGTGCTCGCCGTACCGCTCGGCGAGCGCGGAGGCGATCCGGCGGGCCGCGCTGCGGTAGGCGGGGGAGGCGAGGCAGTACGTGTCGCGGCTGCCGTGGACGAGGCGGGTGCCGTCGGCCCGGACCGCCAGCGCATCGGGGTGGGCCAGGGTGAACCAGGGAGGCGGGGAAGCGGTCGGGGTGGCCAGGTCGACGGCCACGCCGTTCGCGTGCAGGCGCTCGATGTGGGCGTCGAGCCAGGTGAAGTCGTAGCGCCCCTCCTCCGGTTCGAGCAGGGCCCACGAGAAGACGCCCACCGTGGCCAGGTTGAACCTGGCCCGACGCATGAGCTCGTCGTCCTCCTTCCAGGCCGGCTCGTGCCACTGCTCGGGGTTGTAGTCCCCTCCGAAGGCCAGGCCACCCAGGCGGTCGGTGATGCTGCGAGTCGTCATGACGGTTCCTCGGGTACGGAGAGTCGAGTCATGCTGCGGCAGTGTCGAAGCGCTTCACTTAGGGGCAAAGTTAACGGACAAATTTCGTGTGAAACAAGGGCATCTACCGGGTGGAATCCATCAGCGAAGCGCTTCGACACCGCTTGTCCGGCCGCACCGCGGGCAGGCGCGAACCGGCGGGGGTCATCCGGCGGTCAGAGCGGTCCACTTCTGGTTGGAGCCGCCGTGGCAGTCCCACAGGTGGAGCTGCGTGCCGTCGGCCGTGGAGAAGCCCGGATCGTCGAGGCAGCGACCGGAGGCGGGGTTGCGGTAGCCGCCGTTGTAGGGCTGCCAGACCTGGTTGGCGCCGCCGTGGCAGGCCCAGATCTGCACCTTGGTGCCGTTGGCGGTGCCCCCGCCGGCGGCGTCGAGGCACTTGCCCATGGAGCGCAGCGTGCCGTCGGTGTAGGCGGACCAGAGCTGGTTGGCGCCGCCGCCGCAGCCCCAGATCTGGGCAGCGGTTCCGTCGGCCGTGCCGGCGCCGTTGACATCCAGGCACTTGCCGGTGACGCCGGACTCCACGCGTGCGGCGGCGGGGGCCGGGTTCCTCAGCCACCCGGCGCCGTCCGCGGCCTGGATGCCGCGGTGGAAGGCGTCTGCCATCTTCTGGTAGCCGGTGTCGTTGGGATGCAGGGTGTCGGCCAGGTCGGCCGTGGTCAGGCTGCTCATGTCCACGTACGCGACGTGCTTGCCCGCGGCCTGTGCCTCGCTCACGATCTGGGGAATGGCCTGGTTGTACGCGGCACGGTACTGCTCCTCCGAGCCGCTGGTGGACACGACCAGGGAGGCCACGAGGACGGTCGCGTCGGGGGCGGCGGCGGTGATCTGGTTGACCAGCGACTTCAGCCGGGCGGTGGCGGTGGCGGGCTGGTAGCTCCCGTTGAGGTCGTTGGTGCCGATCTCCAGCGTCACGACGTTGGGCCGGTAGCGGGTCAGCGAGGCGTCGGCGAGTGCGGCGATCTGGTCGATGCGGTATCCGGAGTGGCCTTCGTTGTCGGGGTCGGACATCGAACCGCCCCGCAACGTGCCCACGAAGTCCAGCGGATGGCCGTCCCCCGCAAGCTTGTCCCACAACGGACCCCGGTAGCCGTTGCCTGTACTGCTCCCCACACCCCAGGTGATCGAGTCGCCCAACGGCATGACCCGCAAGGGCGTGGTCGAGGCGGCGGAGGCGGGGGTCACACCAACGGCTGCCACCCCGAGCGTGGCAGCGACAAGAGTGATAAGTGGTAGAAACCAAGGCTTTCTCATGCAGGCGTCCTCTTCTGCGAGTGATGGGTGATGGTTCGGGCGGTCAGCAGGAGGAGTTGGTCTGGGTGAGCAGTCCCATCCGCCAGGGCAGGTCGATGTAGTCGGCCTCGGTTTTGGGGTCGATGCCCTGGTAGACGTACTGCAGCCGGCACGGATTGATGGTCAGGGTCTGGTCGTTGCTCTCGCGGACCAACTCGCCGTGACTGAAGTCCTCGGTCCAGACCCCGCCCGGGAAGGTGACGTTGTCGCGGCCGGCGAAGGATTCGTTCTCCGTGTCGGCCAGGGGGGTCCAGCTGCCGGTGAGGCTGGTCGAGGTGAAGGAGCGGAAGTAGCGCCGGCCCGAGGTGTTGCTGATGGCCTCCTGGAGCAGCAGGTACTGGTTGCTGCCGGAGACCTTGTACACGTTGGTCGCCTCGAACAGGTTGTTCTTCGTGTCCGACATCACCATCTGGGTGTTCCCCAAGCCGTTCGGGAAGTTCGCCAGGCCGGTCTGGGCGCGGTAGATGTGCCCGTTGTCGTCACTGAAGAACAGGTGGCAGTCGGTGGTGTCGCAGATGACCCAGAAGTCGATCCAGGTGCCCTTGCCCTTGTTGTCCTTGACGATCTGCGGCTCCTCGGACATGAGGAGGCGGGGCGCGGACCACGAGTGCGGGTCGGCCGGGTTTGTGCTGGTGGAGTACGTGGGCGGACCGGTCTGGTAGACCATGTACCAGAGGTTCTGCGGCGCGAAGTAGAACACCTGGGGCGCGGCCCGGTAGCCGGCGCCCATGGGCGAGGTGTCGAGGTAGGTGTGCGGCGCGGAGGCGGCCTGGGACCAGTCGCTGAAGTTGAACTGCGCCAGACCCCAGCCGGACGGGCTGGCGGTGGTCGCGAAGGTCAGCCACTGGTTGTTGTGCCGCACGATCGAGAAGTCCTTGATCGCCGCTACGTCCGGGTGCTGGGCGTCCGGCTTCGGGCCGGCCAGGATGCCGCTGGAGGACCACCGGAACGTCGACGGCAGCGCGCCTCCACCGCGGACGGCGCGAAGGTCGTGCAGTTCACCGACTGGGGCGGGGCCAACCAGCAGTGGCAACTCGTCCGCGCGTCGGGAGTGCTGGCGCAGGTGCACACCGCCGGGCGGGTCAAGGACGCCGGGAACACGGTGCAGTACAGCTGGCCCGGCGTGTACTTCGAGGGCCGCGTCAGGGGCACCGGCGTGGGGATCGTGCTCAACGACTCGGCGGCCGATTACGACGTCCAGGTCGACGGAGCTACTGTCGCCACGCTCGTCACGCCCGGCAACACCACGCACTGGATCAACGGGCTGCAGGACCGTGAGCACGCCGTCCGGCTCGTCAAGCGCAACGACAGCCCGGGCGACACCAGTACGTTCGGGGGCTTCTTGGCCGCGCCCGGCGGTGCCGTACTGAGCAAACCGACGGCCCGCAGCCGTCAGATCGAGTTCATCGGCGACTCCCTCACGGTGGGCTACGGCAACCTCTCGACCTCCCGCACCTGCACCTGGGACCAGGTCAAACGGAGCACCAACTCTGATGTGAGCTACGGCGCCCTCACCGCCCGGCAACTGAATGCCGACTACCAGCTCCATGGCTATTCGGGCCTCGGCATGGTGCGCAACTACAACGGAGGCTCGTCGGATGTCACGTACCGGACCTTCTACGACCGCGCCCTGTTGAGCGTGTCCGGCGACGTCTGGCAGAACCCGGGCACCTGGCGCCCTCAGCTCGTGGTGGTCAACCTCGGCACGAACGACTTCTCGACTGCCGTCAACCCCGGTGAGCCGTGGACGCCCGAGAGCCTCGCGGCCGGCTACCGCGGCGCCTACGACGACTTCCTCCAGAAGCTGCGTACGCGCTACGGGACCGGGACGACCATCGTGGCAGTCGGCGCCGGCCAGTACGCCGGCCATGTCCAGCAGGTGGTCAAGGCACGCAACGACGCCGGTGACAACGGGGTCCGCTACTGGTCCCTCGACGACTCGGGCCTGGACTTCCTCGGCTGCGACTGGCACTACTCGGCCCACGACGACCGGCTCATCGCCGACCGGCTCACCTCGTTCATCGCCGGTCTCCCGACAGGCTGGTGACGACACGACCTAGGGGAGGGCCTGCGCGCACCAGATCGTCTTGCCGCTGGTGGTCTGCCGGGTGCCCCACCCCTGGGTGAGCTGGGCGACGAGCAACAGGCCCCGGCCGCCCTCGTCGAAGTCTCGGGCCCGGCGCAGGTGCGGAGCGGTGTTGCTCGCGTCGGAGACCTCGCAGATCAGGGAAGTATCGCGAATCAGCCGCAGCCTGATCGGCGGCTCGCCGTATCTGATGGCGTTGGTGACCAGCTCGCTGACGACCAGTTCGGTGACGAACGACGCCTCCTCCATGCCCCAGGCGTCCACTTGGTCGACGGCGAACTTCCTGGCGCGCGGCACCTGCGAGGGGTCGGGCTCGACCTCCCAGTCGGCGACGTGGTGGGGGTCCAGCGCGTGAGTGCGAGCGAGCAGCAGGGCGGCGTCGTCGGTGCGGTGTTCGGGGAGCATGGCGTCCATCACCGTGTCGCACAGGGCCTCAAGTGAGGTGGCCGAGTGGTTCAGGACCCGCTGCAGTTCGGCGATCCCCTGGTCGACGTCGCGCTCGCGGCTTTCCACCAGGCCGTCGGTGTAGAGGGCGAGCAGGCTGCCCTCGGGCAGTTCGAGCTCGGTGGCCTCGAAAGACAGCCCACCGAGGCCGAGCGGCGGTCCCGGCTGTGCGAGTACCGGGGTCACGGTGCCGTCCGGGGAGATGATCAGAGGCAGCGGATGGCCGGCGCTCGCCAGCGTGAAGCGGCGCGAGACCGGGTCGTAGACCGCGTACAGGCAGGTCGCCCCGAACTCGCCGGTCGCCTCGAACTCGCCGGCGGGCTGAAGATCGCTGGAAAGGTGGAGGACCAGGTCGTCCAGGTGGGTCAGCAGCTCGTCCGGCGGCAGGTCGACGTCGGCGAGGGTACGGACCGCCGTACGCAGTCGGCCCATGCTGGCCGAGGCGTGCAGGCCGTGGCCGACGACATCGCCGACGACCAGGGCGACCCGGGCGCCGGACAGCGGAATGACGTCGAACCAGTCACCGCCCACTTCCGCGCCGGTCCCGGCGGGCAGGTAGCGGGATGCCACCTCGATCGCCTCCTGCCTCGGCAGTCGCTGCGGCAGCAGGCTGCGCTGCAGGGTCAGCGCCGTGGTGCGCTCGCGCGAGTACCGGCGGGCGTTGTCGACGGCGACCGACGCCTTGGCGGTCAGCTCTTCGGCGAGGATCAGGTCGTCGGCGGTGAAGGCCTCGGGCCGGTCGCGGCGGGTGAAGGCGACGACGCCGAGCAGCGCGCCGCGCGCCCGGAGCGGCACGGTGATCCGGCCGGTCAGCCCGTCCGCGGCGATGGCCCCGTCGATCACCGGGTTGCCCGGCGGCCAGTGGGCCGGGTCGGCGGCGAGCCCGGGCCCGAAGGCCCATTCGCCGCCCTGGCCCGGCTCGGCGGCGAGCTCAACCATGGACCTGCCGGTGGCCATGCAGCGGGCGGCGACGGAACCGGGGGTGTGGCTGATCGCCGTCGTGGGCCCGGGCGCCCGGTCGGTGTCCTCCTTCGCGCTGTGCTGGGCGGCACGGCTGAGCGTGATGGTCTCGCCCGGGGCGAACGCGGACGCGGAGGGCGGTTCCTCTCCGCGCAGCACCTCCTCGAAGAGATCGACGCTGACGAGGTCGGCAAATCCCGGCACCGGGGCCCTGGCCAGTTCTGGGCAGTACCGATCACGTCGAGTGTCCGGCCGATGCCGCCGCCGGCCTTGTTGAGGATGAGCAGGCGTTGCCGAGCCCAGTACTCGGCGCTCATGTCGAATCCCCAGTTGGCGACGGCGCGGACCCTGCCCTCGGCATCTCGGACGGGCCACATGCTGGTGGCCCAGGCGTTGGCGTAGTTGCTGCCGAGCGGGCGGAAGACGGTGATGAGACGTGCGGGCTCGCCCGTCCTCGCCACCTCGGAGAGCCGGCCGGTGTAGGCCATGTCGTCCAGTTCGGGGAACAGCTCGCGGTACTTCTCACCGAGCACCTGCTCCTCGGAGTGCGCCATCACCCGGCACGCGGAGGCGTTGACCCACAGGAACCTCAGCTCAGGGTCGTAGACGCCCAGAGCGAAGGGGCACTGCTCGAAGGCCCGGTCGGCGATCACCGGGCGGCGCCCCCACGGCTGGGCGGTCACCACGTGGCCCAGCGCACGGCCGTCCGCGCCGCGCAGCGGATGGGCCGTCAGCACGGCGTCCACCGTGGAACCGTCCCGGTGGCGCAGCGGGACGACTCCCGTCAGGTCGGAACCGATATCGTGGTTCCCGGGGGAGCTGGGTGGGCGATCGACCAGCAGGTCGGTCACGGGCCGTCCCACGGTCTCCTCCGCCGTCCAGCCCAGGAGCAGCCGCCCGCCTTCGCCCCAGCCGCTCACGATGCCGTCCGGGTCGACCACGACGGAGGCAGTCGGGGCATCCCGCTCGGCAGCCATCTCCACGCGCCACGCCTCCGTCCGGACAGCGGTGCTCGCCAGGACCAGTGTCCAGCGGCTGTTTCCAGCCTAGGTGCGCTCCGTCTGGCGCGCGCCACGGTCACGGTTCGTATCAGGGTGGCGAACACCACGTGACCGGCGCCTTTCGCGCAGGCTGCCGTCCGAGGGGAGCGGAGCAGGTGCGCACGGTGCGGGGACGGCTTTGCCGGCACTGCCGTCGAAAGTATTGACACGCTAATTGTGAGCGTTAACACTCGTGCGACAGGCGGGTGCCGCACCGAATCCCCCGGGCCGGCGACCACCCCTTGCGGCAGCCGGTCGAAGCCCAACACGCCGTGTGCGCCGATCCCTTGGCCGCCGTACTCCCTGACGCCTGTCACCACCGGCCCCGTCCCCCCAGCAGGGACATGACCGCCGGGGGACGCATCGACGTGACGCGACCACACCCCCGACCCCGACTTCTTCTCTTACGGACCATGGAGTTCGCCATGCCGGCTCACCCCTTCAGCCGCCGAGCCATGATCAAGGCGACCGGCGTCGCGGCCGTGTCCGCGGCTGCCGGCCCCGTCCTCGGATTCGCCTCCGCCGCGGCGGAGACATTCCCGGTCAGGTCCGACGTCGGAGTGTCGACGTTCCCGTTCGACCTGGGGCAGGTCCGGCTCACCGGCAGCCGATGGCTCGACAATCAGAACCGCACCCTGGCCTACCTCCGCTTCGTCGACGTCGACCGCCTGCTGTACAACTTCCGCGCCAACCACCGGCTCTCCACCAACGCGGCGGCCCCGACCGGAGGCTGGGACGACCCGGCGTTCCCCTTCCGCACCCACGTGCAGGGCCACTTCCTCACGGCGTGGGCCCAGGCCTACGCCGCACTCGGGGACACCATCTGCCGCGACAAGGCCGACCGCATGGTGGCCGAACTCGCCAAGTGCCAGGCCAACAACTCCACCGCGGGCTTCTCCGCCGGCTACCTCTCGGGCTTCCCCGAGAACGACTTCACCAGCCTCGAAGCAGGCACGCTGAACAACGGCAACGTCCCGTACTACTGCATCCACAAGACCATGGCCGGTCTGCTCGACGTGTGGCGCCTCATCGGCAACACACAGGCCCGCGACGTGCTCCTCGCGCTCGCCGGCTGGGTCGACCGACGCACCGCCCCGCTCAGCCGCAGCACGATGCAGTCGTCGTTGGGCGTCGAGTTCGGCGGCATGAACGAGGTGCTGGCCGACGTCTACCAACAGACCGGCGACGCACGCTGGCTGACCACCGCCCAGCGGTTCGACCATGCCGCGGTCTTCGACCCCCTGGCTGCGAACCAGGACCAGCTGGGCGGCCTGCACGCCAACACGCAGGTACCCAAGTGGATCGGAGCCGTCCGCGAGTACAAGGCCACCGGGACGACCCGCTACCGCGACATCGCCGCCAACGCATGGACGATGTGCACCACCTCGCACACCTATGCCATCGGCGGCAACAGCCAGGCGGAACACTTCCGGGCCCCGAACGCCATCTCCGGCTTCCTCGTCCGCGACACCTGCGAGCTCTGCAACTCCTACAACATGCTCAAGCTGACCCGGGAACTGTGGCAGCTGGACCCCGGCCGGGCGTCGTACTTCGACTTCTACGAGAAGGCGCTGCTCAACCATGTCATCGGCGCCCAGAACCCGGCCGACCCGCACGGACACGTCACCTACTTCACCCCCCTCAACCCGGGCGGCCGCCGCGGCGTGGGCCCGGCGTGGGGCGGCGGTACCTGGAGCACCGACTACGGCACGTTCTGGTGCTGCCAGGGAACGGGCGTCGAGTCCAACACCAAGCTGATGGACTCCATCTACTTCCACGACGGCACCACCCTCACGGTGAACCTGTTCCTCCCCTCCGTCCTGCACTGGACCCAGCGAGGCATCACGATCACCCAGACCACCTCCTACCCGGCCGGCGACACCACGACGCTCAAGGTCACCGGCAGCGTCGGCGGGACCTGGTCGATGCGCGTCCGCATCCCCGCATGGACCTCGGGCGCCACCGTCAGCGTCAACGGCGTCGCCCAGACCGTCACGGCCAACCCGGGCACCTACGCCACCCTCACCCGGTCCTGGGCGTCGGGCGACACGGTCACCCTGAAGCTCCCCATGCGGGTGGCCCTCCAGGCCGCCAACGACAACCCCGCTGTCGCGGCGATCACCTACGGCCCCGCCGTCCTCGCCGGCAACTACGGCAGCGCCACACCGTCCTCCCTCCCGGCCCTGGACCCCTCCTCGATCACCCGAACCAGCAGCACCGCCCTCGTCTTCACGGCCACCGCCAACGGCACGAAGATCGACCTCGCCCCGTTCCACGACGCCCAGGGCTTCAACTACACCGTCTACTGGCGGACCGACGGTCCCGGCTTCCGTCTCGTCAACGCGGCCAGCGGACTCGTCCTCGGCATACGGGACATGTCCACCGCCGACGGCGGCCTCGCCCTGCAGTGGGCCGACACCGGCACAGCCGACCACGACTGGGCCCTCATCGTCGACGGCACCGCACTACGGCTGCGCAACCTCCACAGCGGCAAGGTCCTCGGCGTGAAGGACATGTCCACCGCCGACAACACCCCGATCCTCCAGTGGGCCGACACCGGCACCGCCGACCACCGGTGGACCGTCGTGGACGCCGGCAGCGGCTACCACGAGCTTCAGAACGTCCACACCGGCAAGCTGCTCGGCATCGAAGGCGGCTCCACCGCCAACGGCGCCGCAGCCGTACAGGTACCCGACACCGGCGCCCCCTCCGGCCAATGGCAGTTCGTCCCCGACGGTGCCAGGCGCATCCAGAACGTCGCCAGCGGGCGGGTCCTCGGCGTGAAGGACATGTCCACTGCCGACGGCGGCCTCGCCATCCAGTGGGACGACAACGGCACCGCCGACCATCTCTGGACGGCCGTCCTCGACACCGGCGGCTACCTGCGCCTGCGCAACTCCCACAGCGGCAAGGTCCTCGCCGTGGAGAACGGCGGCACCGCCAACGGCGCCCGGATCGTCCAGTGGGCGGACAACGGTACCGCCGACCACCGGTGGCGCCTGCGCCACGGCGGCGGCGACACCTTCAGGATCCAGTGCGCCAACAGCGGCCGCGTCCTCGGCGTCTCCGGCGCCTCCACCGCCCAGGGAGCCCAGACCGTCCTGTGGGACGACAACGGCACCACCGACCACCTGTGGCGCTTCATCTGACCCGGCGTGAACCGGCACGAGTTCGACCCCGATCACGGCCGTGCGCTCTCCCTCGAAGCCATGCGCCGCGACGTGGAGTTGATGAAGCAGCACAACATCAACGCCGTGCGTACCGCGCACTATCCGCCGCACCCCGCGTTTCTCGACCTGTGCGACGAGCTCGGCCTGTGGGGCATGGTCGAATGTGACCTGGAGACCCATGGCTTCGAGTACGCCGACCCGGAGCGCTGGCAGCGCAACCCCTCCGACGACCCTCGCTGGCACGACGCCTACCTCGACCGAATCGAGCGGACCGTGGAACGGGACAAGAACCACCCGAGCGTCATCCTTTCGTCGCTCGGCAACGAGGCCGGGGACGGGCGCAACCTCCGGGCCATGGCCGAGTGGGTTCGCCGGCGCGACCCGTCCAGCCCGATCCACTACGAGGGCGACCGGCTCGGCGAGTACACCGACGTCCACGGCGAGATGTACCGGCCGCCCGCCGCCGTCGCTCGGATCGGCCGGGCACAGCTCCTGCCGGGCGAGGTCTCCTACCCGGCCCGCGCCGGCTCCGGCGACCCGGCGGACGACCCGCGCAACCGCAAGCCCTTCCTGCTCACCGAGTTCGCCCACGCCATGGGGAACGGGCCCGGCGGGCTCGCCGAATACCTGCAGCTGTGCGGCGCATACCCGCGGGTCCAGGGTGGCTACGTCTGGGAGTGGATGGACCAGGGACTGCGCACCCGCGACGCCCAGGCGCGAGTTCTTCGGCTACGGCGGAGACTTCGGCGAGGACCTGCACGACGGCAACTTCATCTGCGACGGCCTGGTCCTCCCCGACCGCACCCCCTCACCCGGTCTCCTGGAGTACGCGAAGGTGATCGCCCCCGTCCGAATCGGCCCCGGCCCGGAGGCGGGCACCCTCGCCGTGGAGAACCGCTACGAGGTGCTGGACCTGTCACATCTGCGGTTCACCTGGTCGCTGGCCCGCGAAGGGGTCGAGCTGGCCCACGGCGTGCTGCCCACACCGGAGCTCGCCGCCGGGCAGCACGGCCGGCTGCCGCTGCCCGGCTGGACCCTCCCCCAGCTACCGCTGGGAGGTGCCCCCAGGGCGCGGAGGACGGCGGAGGCGAGCTCTGGCTCACCGTCCAGGCGGAGCTGGGCAAGCCCGCCGACTGGGCCCCCGAAGGTCACGTGGTCGCCTGGGGACAGCTCCAGCTCTCCGCGACGGTCCGCCGCCGACCGATCGGCCTGCCGGGCCCGGCCCGCAGCGAGGGCGAGCACATTCTGCTCGGCCCAGGCCGCTTCGACCGGACCACAGGAGCTCTGCTCGGCATCGGCGGACTTCCCCTCCGCGGACCACGGCTGAACCTGTGGCGCGCCCCTACCGACAACGACCGCGGCTGGTCCCAGCGCGACGCCGCCTACTGGAAGGAGCGCGGGCTGGACCGACTGCGGCAGCGCACCGTCTCCGTCACCCCTGACGCACACGGCGTGGCCGTCGTCGTGCGCAGCGCCGCCGCCGCGGGCAGCTCGGGCTACCTCACCACGTACGTGCGCCCCCAGGAGAACGGAAACCGTGCGGACGTCCGCTGGGCCACCTTCACCGACGGAGCCGGGAACGGACTGCGCGTCGGGGGCGAGGAGCCGTTCCCATTTCGCCGCGCGCCGCTGGACAGACCGACAGCTCGACGCCGCACGGCACCAGAGCGATCTCGTCCCGGGCCCGGTGATCCACCTCCACACCGACCACGCCGTCCAGGGCCTCGGCACCGCCGCTGTGGGACCCGGTGTCCTGCCTCAGTACCGGCCCGAACTCGCGTCGGCGGACTTCGCGTTCATCCTGACTCCCCTGCAGCAGAGCTGAGACCACCGAGCGGCCCGCCGCACCAGAGTTCCTGGTGCGGCGGGCCGCCCGGTCACCGCTGGTTCACAGTCCCCGTGCCAGCCGGTGGTACGCCTGGTTCCAGCGAAGATCGCGCCGGAACTGCTTCGGGGTGGTGGTCTCGTCGATGAGGGCGAGTTCCAGGCGGAGCATTTCCGCCAGGTCGTCGAGGTGGTCGGAGGTGAGGGCGGTGCTGAGGACGGTGTGGTGCGGTCCTCCGGCCGTCAGCCAGGATTCGGTGGAGGTCCGCAGGTCGGGGTGGGGCCGCCAGACCGCGCGGGCAACGGGCAGGGCGGGCAGCGGGTGAGGGGGTGCCACCACGTCGATGTCGTTGGCGATCAGGCGGAAGCGGTCGCCGAGGTCGGCGAGCCCGACCACCACGGCCGGGCCGGGGGCGGCGTCGAACACCAGGCGCACCGGGTCCTCCCGCCCGCCGATGCCGAGGGGATGGATCTCGCAGCTGGGCCTGGCGGCCGCGATGGTGGGGCAGACTTCCAGCATGTGCGCGCCGAGGATGAGCTCGTTGCCGGGTGTCAGGTCGTAGGTGTAGTCCTCCATGAAGGAGGTGCCGCCCGGGAGACCGGCGGCGGCCACCTTGAGGGCGCGCAGCAGGACGGCGGTCTTCCAGTCGCCCTCTCCTCCGAAGCCGTATCCCTGGGCCATGAGCCGCTGGACCGCGAGGCCGGGCAGCTGGCGCAGTCCGCCCAGGTCCTCGAAGTTGGTGGTGAAGGCCCCGAAGCCGCCCGTTTCGAGGAAGGCGCGCAGGCCGGCTTCGATGCGTGCCGCGTAACGCAGCGAGTCGTGCCGTCCGCCTCCCGGTCGCAGTTCCGGCGTCAGGTGGTACAGGTCCTCGTACTCCTTGACCAGGGAGGTCACATCCGTCTCGTCCGCGCTGTCGACGACCTCCACCAGGTCATTGACGCCGTAGGTGTTGACGGAGACGCCGAAGCGCAGCTGGGCCTCGACCTTGTCGCCCTCGGTGACGGCCACGTCGCGCATGTTGTCGCCGAAGCGGGCGACCTTGAGGGTGGCCAGCTCGGAGCGCGCGGCGGCCGCCCGCGCCCAGACCGCGACGCGTGCGGTCGTCACCGGATCGGTGACGTGGCCGGCCACGGTCTTGCGGGGTACGCCGAGACGGGCCTGGACGTGCCCGAACTCGCGGTCTCCGTGAGCGGCTTGGTTGAGGTTCATGAAGTCCATGTCGATGGTGGCCCAGGGCAGGGCCACATTCGACTGGGTGTGGAGGTGCAGCAACGGTTTGCGCAGCGCGTCCAGTCCGGCGATCCACATCTTGGCCGGCGAGAAGGTGTGCATCCAGGCGATGAGCCCGATGCACCGGTCGTCGGCGTTCGCGTCGAGGCATATCCGGCGGATGGCGTCGGCGTCGGTCAGTACCGGCTTCCACACCACGCGCGCGGGAATGCCGGAGGCGTCGGCCAGCGCGGCGGCGATCTGCCGCGACTGGTCGGCGACCTGCTTCAGCGTCTCCTCCCCGTACAGGCCTTGGCTGCCGGTGAGGAACCAGATGTCCTGGGCGGGGGATGTTCGGCTGGTCACATGGACTCCTGAAGGTGACGTCCCGCAACGGTGGTGAGGGCGGCGGGCGGGTGGGGAAGCGGGAACGAACAGCGGGGCGGGGTCAGCCTGCGGTGCGGGTCGTGTCGCGGATGTTCCTCAGGCGGTGCAGCAGGCCGTCGGCGGCGAAGTGGTCGTGCAGGAGCCGGTACTCGGCGAAGAGTGCGTCGTAGGCGTCGGCCCGGAAGGCGTCGGGCGTGTACACGGCAGGCAGTCGGCGGCCCATGGCGGCGGTGGCCGTTCGCACGTCGGTGTGCGCGCCGGCGGCCACGGCGGCGTGGATGGCCGACCCGAGGGCGGGGCCCTGGTCGGACGCGGCCAGGGAGACGGGGCGGCGCAGCACGTCGGAGTAGATCTGCATCAGCAGTTCGTTCTTGGCCAGTCCGCCGGCGACGATGAACTCGCGCACCGGTACGCCGCCTGCTTCCAGGGCCTCCACGATGACGCGGGTGCCGAACGCGGTGGCTTCGAGCAGCGCGCGGTAGACGTCCTCGGGGCGGGTCGCAAGGGTGAGACCCACGATGACTCCGGACAGGTGGTGGTCGACGAGGACCGAACGGTTGCCGTTCAGCCAGTCGAGGGCGACCAGTCCGTGGCCGCCGACCGGCTGGCCGGCGGCTTTCCGGGTCAGCAGGGTGTGCAGGTCCTCGCCGCGGTCGGCGGCCTCGGCGAGGTAGTCCGACGGGACGCCTTGGTCCAGTACCCAGGCGAAGATGTCGCCGACCGCGCTCTGGCCGGCCTCGTAGCCGTAGGTTCCCTCGACGATCCCACCGCCCACGACACCGCAGATGCCGGGGACATCGGCGAGGTCGGGAGCGTTCACGACGTGGCAGGTGGAGGTGCCCATGATGGCGAGCAGTTGACCGTCCTCGACGGCCTGGGCCGCCGCCGCGGTGACATGGGCGTCGACGTTGCCCGCGGCCACGGCGATACCGGGGCGCAGCCCTGTCCAAGCTGCTGCCTCGGTACTGAGCGAGCCCACTCGTGAGCCCAGCGCGGAGAGGGGGAATTCGAGGCGGGTGCGTGCGAAGTCGGCGAACCGGGGGTTCAGCGCGGCCAGGTACTCCTCGCTCGGGTAGGCGCCGTCCTGGTGGATGCCCTTGTATCCGGCGGTGCAGGCGTTGCGGGACTCGGTTCCGGTGAGCTGCCACACGATCCAGTCGGCGGCCTCGATCCACCGCGCGCAGTTCTGGTAGACGAGCGGATCCTCCTCCAGGACCTGGAGGGCCTTCGCGAACTGCCACTCGGCGGAGATCCGGCCGCCGTAGCGGGCGATCCATTTCTCGCCGCGGGCGTGGGCGAGTTCGTTGATGCGGTCGGCATGCGACTGGGCGGCGTGGTGCTTCCACAGCTTGGGCCACGCGTGTGGCCGTCCGGCGAGCTCCGTCTCGGCGAGGGGAGTCCCGTCGGCCAGCGTGGGCAGGACGGTGCACGCGGTGAAATCGGTGGCGATGCCGATCACCGCGGCAGGGTCGACCCCGGCCGCCGCCACGGCCTCCGGGACGGCGCGACGCAGTACGTCCCGCCAGTCCTGGGGGTGTTGCAGGGCCCAGTCCGGAGGCAGTTGCGCACCGCCGTGCGGCAGGTGCCGGTCGATGACGCCGTGCCGGTAGGCGTGGACCGCCGCGGCCAGCTCCTGACCGTCGCGAACCCGCACCACCACGGCGCGGCCCGACAGCGTGCCGAAGTCGACGCCGACCGTGTACTGCTCCGATTCCTCGGAATACGGGGTGGGCGCGAAGGGATGGGGTGACGTCAACAGCGTGCCTTTCGAAGGAGCCGTGGGGCGGCAGGCGGCCCGGCAGGCAGCCCCGGCAGGCGGAGTTGCCGCCCGCGATCCTGGCGGTCGGCCGGGGTGGTCCCACGTAGTGTGAGCGCTAACAATGTCGATAGGCAAGAGGTCTGCGTGGGCACCGCACCCGACGCGGTAACGAACAGGTAACGCTCGCAAGGGGGTTGAGAACGTGGCTTGTTAGCGCTCACAATGCGACAGCGCCGCCTCTTCCGTACACCCTGAAAGGACACTCGACATGGCTCGCAGAGCAGCTCTCGTCCTCACCGCCGCCCTTCTCGCCTCCTCGGCGTTGACCGCCTGCTCGACCGAGGGCCCCGCCTCCGGCTCCTCCTCGGGAGCCACGAAGGGCTCCGACGGCACGATCACCCTCGGCTTCGCCCAGGTCGGCGCCGAGAGCGGTTGGCGTACCGCCAACACCAAGTCCGTCCAGGAGGCGGCGAAGAAGGCCGGGATCACCCTCAAGTTCTCCGACGCGCAGCAGAAGCAGGAGAACCAGATCAAGGCGATCCGCAACTTCATCCAGCAGAAGGTCGACGTCATCGCCTTCTCGCCGGTCGTGGAGTCCGGCTGGGACACGGTGCTGAAGGAGGCCAAGGACGCGGGCATCCCGGTCATCCTCACCGACCGCGCCGTGGACGCCAAGGACACCTCCCTCTACAAGACCTTCCTGGGCTCGGACTTCGTCAAGGAGGGCAAGTCCGCGGGCGAGTGGCTGACCAGCGCGTACGCGAACGAGCAGGGCCCGGTCAACATCGTCGAGCTCCAGGGCACCACGGGCTCCGCACCCGCCAACGACCGCAAGGCCGGCTTCGCCGACGTCATCCGTACCGACGGCAAGTTCAAGATCGTTGCCTCGCAGTCGGGCGACTTCACCCGCGCCAAGGGCAAGGAAGTCATGCAGGCGTTCCTGAAGTCGCAGAAGGACATCGACGTCCTCTACGCCCACAACGACGACATGGCCCTCGGCGCCATCCAGGCCATCGAGGAGTCCGGCAAGAAGCCCGGGACGGACATCAAGGTGATCTCGGTGGACGGAATCAAGGACGCCTTCGTCGCGATGACCGAGGGCAAGATCAACGTCGTGGTGGAGTGCAACCCGCTGCTCGGTGACCAGCTGATGGAGCTGACCAAGAAGGTCGCGGCAGGGGAGAACGTGCCAACTCGTGTCGAGACCCAGGAGGGTGTCTTCCCGCAGGACAAGGCCGCGGCCGCGCTGCCGTCCCGGAACTACTGAAACAGCAGGTTCCGGTGCGGGAGGAGGCCCGGCAGAGACGGCCCAGGTGCCTCCTTCACCGTCCGGAGCCCGCTCCACCACCCCACCCATGAGAGGAGGGCGGATGGCATCCCCGTCCACCCCGCGGCCGGTCCTGGAAGCCCAGGACATCCGCAAGCAGTTCCCGGGCGTGCTCGCCCTCGACGGAGTCGCCCTGCGGCTCTTCCCCGGTGAGGTGCACGCCCTGATGGGCGAGAACGGCGCCGGGAAGTCCACCTTGATCAAGGTGCTCACCGGTGTTCACCCCGCCGACGGCGGCACCATCCTCGTCGACGGCCGGCCCCACGCGTTCGCGGACCCCCTCCAGGCGCAGCGGGCCGGAATCAGCACCGTCTACCAGGAGGTCAACCTCTGCCCGAACATCTCGGTCGCCGAGAACATCCTCATCGGGCGCGAACCGCGCCGGTTCGGTCTCATCCACTGGTCCGCGATGCGGCAGCGGGCGGCAGAGCTGTTGACGGAACTGGACCTCGACCTGGACGTCACCGGTCTGCTCGGTTCGCAGTCCCTGGCGGTGCAGCAACTGGTCGCCATCGTCCGGGCGGTGGACGTCTCGGCGAAGGTGCTCGTGCTGGACGAACCCACCTCCAGCCTGGATCGCGAGGAGGTGGCCCAGCTCTTCACCCTGGTGCGGCGCCTGCGGGACCTCGGTGTGGCCATCCTGTTCGTCACGCATTTCCTCGACCAGGTATTCGATCTCTGCGACCGCGTCACCATCCTGCGCAACGGCCACCTGGAAGGCGAGTACCCCATCGGCGAACTCACTCCGGTGACGCTGGTACAGCGCATGATCGGCGGAGAACTGGCCGCCCTCGACCAGCTGTCCGACCGTGCCCACGAGGAAGCGGCCGAACGGGAGGCCGGCGAGCCGTTCCTCCGGGCGCGACAACTGACCCGCACGGGCTCGATCGAACCGTACGACCTCGACATCCATGCCGGCGAGGTCATCGGACTGGCCGGCCTCCTGGGCTCGGGCCGCACCGAGGTGGCGCGCCTCCTGTTCGGCGCGGACAGCGCGGACGCCGGAGAAGTGAGCATCGAGGGCAAGAAGGTACTCCTGCGCACCCCCCGCCACGCCATCGCCCGGGGCATCGCGTTCTGCTCCGAGAACCGCAAGTCCGAGGGACTGGTGGGCGAGCTCACGGTCCGCGAGAACATCATCCTCGCTCTGCAGGCCGCCCGCGGCTGGACCAGGCCGCTGGCCCGTGCGAAACAGGACGAACTGGCACGGCACTGGATCGAAGCCCTGGACATCCGCCCCGCCGACCCCGAAGCGCAGGTACGCCACCTCAGCGGAGGCAACCAGCAGAAAGTCCTCCTCGCGCGCTGGCTGCTGACCGCACCCCGGCTCCTGATCCTCGACGAACCCACCCGGGGCATCGACATCGGGGCCAAGGCGGAGATCCAGAAACTCGTGGCCCGCCTGGCGAGCGAAGGCACCGCCGTTCTGTTCATCTCGGCGGAACTCGAAGAGGTCCTGCGCCTGAGCCACCACATCGCCGTGCTCCGCGACCACCGCATGGTGGCCACCCTCAAGAACGACGACACCGTCACGCCCGAACGCATCCTCACGACCATCGCCACCGGAGCGGACTCATGACCCCCCAGCCTGCCAAGTCCAAGGCGGTCGGCGGAATCGGGAGGATCGGGAGACGACTGGCCGGCCACCGCCTGCTGTGGCCAACGCTCATCCTGCTCGCCCTGCTCCTCGGCAACCTCGCGTTCCACCACGACTTCTTCTCCGTCCGGGTACGCGACGGCCACCTCTACGGCAGCCTCATCGACATCCTCCAGTTCGGCGCGCCCCTCACCCTGGTGGCGCTCGGCATGACCCTCCTCATCGCCACCCGCGGCATCGACCTCTCGGTGGGTTCCACCGTCGCCATCGCCGGTGCCCTCGCCTGTGGACACATCTCCACCGCCGCACATCCCGGCAGCGTCGCCACCATGCTCACGGCCGTCGCCCTCGCGCTCGGCGTCGCCCTCGTGCTGGGCCTCGCCAACGGCTTCCTGGTGTCCGGGCTGGGGGTGCAGCCCATCGTGGCCACCTTGATCCTCATGGTCGCGGGCCGCGGCGTCGCCCAGCTGATCACCGACGGCCAGATCATCACGGTGACCAGCGGCCCCTACAAGATGATCGGAGGCGGCTACTGGCTGACCTTCCCGTTCGCCGTCCTCCTGGCAACCGCCCTCGTCGCGCTCACCGCCTTCATCACCCGTCGCAGCGCACTCGGCATGCTGATCGAGTCCGTAGGCGGCAACCCCGCCGCCAGCCGCCTGGTCGGCATCCGCGCCGGCGGTCTGCTCGCCCTGGTCTACGTCTTCAGCGCGCTGTGCGCCGCCGTCGCCGGGCTGATGATCAGCTCCAACGTCTCCAGCGCCGACGGCAACAACGCCGGCCTGTGGATCGAACTCGACGCGATCCTCGCCGTCGTCGTCGGCGGCACCGCCCTGACCGGAGGACGCTTCTCCCTCGGCGGCACCGTCCTGGGCGCCCTGATCATCCAGACCCTGTCCACCACCGTCTACACCCTCGGCGTCCCACCCGAGACCACCCTCGTCTTCAAGGCCTTCGTCGTCATCGTCGTCTGCCTCGTGCAGTCCCCGGTCTTCCGGGCCAAGGTCCTGCACCGCCGCGGGACAACCGCTCCCCGATCCCACACCACGGCGGGCGCCGCCCCGCAGCAGCAGGAGGTACGCGCATGAGTACCGGCATCGCGAGCGCCGCCGCGCAACTCACCCGCCCCTTCGCGGCCGTGTCCCCGCGCACCCGCACCCGTATCCCACTGATCGTCACGGCCGTCCTGCTGGTCGTCATGTTCAGCGTCGGATCGGTGCGCTACGAGGGCTTCCTCTCGGCGCAAGTCGTGCTGAACCTGCTGATCGACAACGGATTCCTCCTGGTCGTCGCGGTCGGGGCAACCTTCGTCATCCTCACCGGCGGCATCGATCTGTCCGTCGGCTCCATGGTGGCCCTGTCGACCATGCTCACCGCCTGGCTGGTCGAGTCGCACGGCTGGCCCCTGGCCACCGTCATTCCGCTGGTCCTGCTCGTCGGCGCCGCGAGCGGGACGCTCATGGGCTGGATCATCCACACCTTCGAGATCCAGCCGTTCATCGTCACCCTGGCCGGCATGTTCCTCGCCCGCGGGCTCTGCTACACGATCAGCACCGAATCCATCACGATCAGCGACCCCACCACGGCCGGAATCGCGCAGGCCCGGCTGTACGGCCCGGGAGGACTGTTCGTCTCGATCCCGGTGGTCATCGCCCTGGCCGTGCTGGTGATCGCCTTCGTCGTCCTGCACCACACGCGCTTCGGCCGCAACGTGTACGCGCTGGGCGGCAACGAGTCCTCCGCACGCCTGATGGGTCTTCCGGCGGGCTCCACCAAGATCGCCGTATACGCCGTCAGCGGCCTGTGCTCCGCACTCGGCGGCCTGCTGCTGACCTTCTACATGCTCTCCGGCTACGCCCTCCACGCCATGGGCATGGAACTCGACGCGATCGCCGCCACCGTGATCGGCGGCACGCTGCTGACCGGAGGTTCCGGCTTCGTCCTGGGCACCGCCCTCGGCGTGCTCGTCCTCGGCATGATCCAGACGGTCGTCAACTTCCAGGGCACGCTCAGCTCCTGGTGGACCCGGATCGTCATCGGCGCCCTGCTGCTCGTGTTCATCGTGCTGCAACGGCTGATGAGTGGACGCCGCCCTACCGCCGCCTGACTCCCGGCTCTTCTGCCCATCAGCCCGTGCCACCGCATTCGAGTGCCGCGATCACAGCTCGCTTCCCGGCACGCCCTCCGATGGACCGACTTCCAGGGAACACCGCCATGGAACACGTATGCGAATCTACCGACCGGGCCGCTGAGCCCAGGCAGACTGCCGCCTGTCCGCGGACCGGCCGTCCCCTGCGCATGGCCGATGAAGGAGCGGGGGAGCGGTGGCGGTTCGGCTTCCCCGGCCGGGCTCGCGCGGAGGTCCACACGCGCGGCGCCCGCCTCCATTCCCTGACCCTGCCGGACCGCTGGGGCCACACTGCCGATGTGGTGCTCGCCGCCCGCGACCTCGGCGCCTGCGAGGGCTCCGCACGCTACTTCGGTGCGACGGTGGGCCGTTACGCCAACCGCATCGCGCGCGGCCGGCTCGTCGTCGACGGCGTCACCCACCGGCTCGCCACCCAGGAGAACGGGCACACGCTGCACGGCGGTCCCGACGGGTTCGACCAGCGCGTGTGGCGGTGCGAACCCTTCCACTCCGCGCACCGCACCGGTGTCCGCCTGTTCCTGCACAGCCCCGACGGCGACCAGGGATTCCCCGGTGCCCTCAACGTCCGCGTCACCTACACGCTGGACCGGGCTGACAACCTGACCCTGTCGTACCAGGCGGTCGCCGACGCGCCGACGATCGTCAACCTCACCAACCACGCCTACTGGAACCTCGAAGGAGAGGGGCGCGGGAACGTCCTGTCCCACCACCTCCAGGTGGAGGCCCCCCTCTACACCCCCGTCGACGCCGAGCTGATCCCCGACGGCCCTCACCGCTCGGTCAGCGGCACGCCGTTCGACCTTCGCCGGCACCGGCGGCTCTCCGACGTCCTGACCCATACGGATGCGCAACTGGCCCTCGCCGGCGGCGGCTTCGACCACAATTGGGTCCTCGACGGCGCCCGGCGAGCCCGTCCTCGGAAGGCCGCCGTGTTGTACGCCCCGGCATCCGGCCGCCGCATGGAGGTGCGCACCACGGAACCGGGCATCCAGGTCTACACCGCCCAAGGCCTGACCGGTGACATCACGGGCAAGGGAGGCAGGCCGTACCGTGCCTACGCGGGGGTCGCGCTGGAAACCCAGCACTTCCCGGACTCCCCGAACCGCCCCGACTATCCGACGGTCCTCCTGCGCCCGGGTGAGCTGTACCGGTCGACCACGATCCACAGTTTCACCACGGTCGCTGCCTGAGAGGGGCGGCGAGGGGGTCATCCCTGGGTGGGTGGGGGTCATGCGCCGGGGGGAGCGCTCCTGCGGGCCGTACTGGCGCGCACGATGAGCTCGGGCGCCACCACCAGGTGCGTCGACTCGTCGGTCCGGCCTTCGATGTGGTCCAGGAGCAGCCCGATGCTGTCGCGGCCGATCGAGGCGAAGTCCTGACGGATCGTCGTCAGCGGGGGTGGGAAGAACTCGGCCTCGGGGATGTCGTCGAAGCCGGCGACCGCCACGTCCTCCGGCGTGCGCAGGCCCGCTTCCCGCAAGGCCCGCAGGACACCGAGGGCCATCTGGTCGTTGGCGACGAACACCGCGGTGAGGCCCGCTCCCCGTTCTCGTGACGCCCGGACCCGGCCCGCGAGCTGCTGGCCGGCCTGGTATCCCGAGAGTGGACTCCAGTCGCCGCGCAGCAGGGGTGGCACCTCGGCGCCGGCATCTCGTAGCGCCTCCTCCCACCCCTGCGTGCGGGCCTCGCTCTCGAGCCAGTCGGGAGGGCCTGCGACATGCCACACGGTGGAGTGGCCCGAGGCGAGGAGATGTTCCGTGATCATGCGAGCGCCGAGGTTCTGGTCCAGCGACACCCCTGGCAGGTCGAGGGTGTGGCCGCCTTCCACGGTGACCACCGGGCACGGTGCTTCCAATGCCGCCAGGGCCCTCACCGCGGCGCGTTGGGGAGTGACGGCGACGATCCCCTCAACGCCCCACCCGGCGAGGTGCTGCATGGCCTCGGCGAGGGCTGTCTGCGTGGCGGTCCGAAGCGTGACGGCGGACGTCAGATAGCCGCGGTCCCGAGCCGCCTCTTGAACTCCCGCCACGGTGCTGGCGGGCCCGTGCAGAGTGGTGTTCACCGCGATGACGCCCAGCGTGTGGGTCCGGCGAGTGGCCAGGGCCCGGGCCGCCGAGTTGCGGCGGTACCCCAGCTGCTCGATGACCTGTGTCACGGCGGCCCGGGTCTTGGCGCTGACGTTCGGGTGGTCGCTGAGCACCCGTGAAACGGTCTGATGGGACACGCCGGCGACGCGCGCGACGTCCGTCATCGTGGGCGCTCGCGAGACGTCTGGGAGCTGGGTCAACTCTCTTCCTTTCCTCATCGAGCGGCCTTCCCTCAAGGTACCGAACCAGCCGCGGCCCGCACACATCTCGGACCGACCGGGAGATTGGTCGACCAGGTATGGATGTTGGCGTTCACATTATGCAGCGTTGATTGCATGTTGTGGGCAGGAATCTTTTCGTACCTCTTGAGATTACTGCTTGTTAGCGCTCACAATTCGATAGGGCAGCTGCGGTAGCGCAGCCGCGATGCCTGTGCCTGGTGCGGCCCCCGATCAGTCCAGCCCACTCATGCGCGACTGCGGGGCCTGCCGGACGCCGGCCCCGGAGAAACCGCCGCGCATGTCGGAGAGACGGTGAGAGCGTAGTGAGCGAGACCATCCTCAAGGACCTCCGTCGCGAGGTCCTCGCGGCCAACCTGCGCATCCCGGAGGCCGGTCTGGCCACCCTCACCTGGGGAAACGTCAGCGGAGTGGACCGAGACGCCGGCGTCTTCGTCATCAAGCCGTCCGGGGTCTCCTACGCCGACCTCACCGAGGAGGACCTGGTGGCGGTGGCGCTGGAGGACGGGCGGGTCGTCGACGGCCACCTCAGGCCGTCCACCGACACCGAAACCCATCGGTGCCTCTACCGGGCCTTCCCCTCCATCGGCGGCGTCACCCACACGCACTCGACGCACGCCGTCGCCTTCGCCCAGGCACGCCGCCCGATCCCCGTGCTCGGTACGACACACGCCGATACCTTCAACGGGCCCGTCCCCGTGACGGAGGACCTCACCGCCGAGCAGTGCGGGCAGGACTACGAGTACAACACCGGACAGGTGATCGTTGCCCGGCTCGACGGCGACCCCCGCCGGGCCGACGAGGTCCCCGGAGCGCTCGTCTCACGGCACGGCCCCTTCACCTGGGGCGCCACCGCGAAGGCCGCGCTGGAGAACGCCATCGTCTGCGAGGCCGTGGCGGAGATGGCGCTGCACACGCTGGCGCTGGGGTCCCGCCTCGGGGACGCCTCCGAACCGCCGAAGCATCTGCTGGAGCGGCACTTCACCCGTAAGCACGGACCGGACGCCTATTACGGCAATGTCCCTCACGCCCCAGGCGTCTGAGGCCGCGCAGCGTCTCGGCGACGCGAACGTTCGCTTACCAGAGTTCCGAAGTTCCGAGTTCTTTTGGCTCCGACGCCCGTTCGACCGCCGGGCCGGTAATGGGCTGATGTACAGGCGTGACCTGCGAGAAGAGGCCGTCGGAGCCTCGGGTGAGTCGTCGGCTTTCGGTTCGAGGATGGTACCACAACACCCCGGAACCGTGGTCCCGACGGAAGCGCTTTCAGACACCCACGTGGCCCAGGTGCCGTTGGTGTAGCGGACGGTGTGTCGGATGCTGCCGTCATTGCCGCTGGCCGCGGCCACGGCGGAGCCGTTGCTGAGTCCGGCGAGCTTGTTCCCGGGGCTCCACCCTCCGTTGTTCAACCTGAGATAGACGACGGAGTGGAGCCAGGATCAACCTGGCTCCACTCCATGGTGCGGGCGTGTCACTGGAACTGTGCGAAGAATGCTCTGAATCGTGTGCGTACCGCTTGCCGGAGTCGGCGTGCTGCCGCATCCGCGGAGTCGGCCAGGCGGAACTGCTGGTTGGCCCCGTTGCCGTCGGCCCACTGCGCGATCGCGGCACCGTCGGCGGTCGAGGCGCCGGTCACATCGAGAACCTTGCCCGAATGTCGGGGCCCTCCGCTGCGGCAAGTCACGTGCGGGTCCAGCGTTGGTTGCTGCCGTTCGAGCAGGAGTAGAGCTGGATCAGGGTGCCGTTGGCGGTGCCGTTGGCGGTGGCGTCAAGGCAGAGGCCGGACTGGACTCCGACGATGGATCCATCGGAGTTGAGGCGCCATTTCTGGTTGTCGCCACCCCAGCAGCTGTAGATCTGGACCTTGGAGCCGTTGCCGGTGCCGGCGGCGTCCAGGCACTTGTTGCCGTAGACCCTGAGCTCGCCTCCGGCGGTGTACGACCACTGCTGGTTGGTGCGGTTGTTGCAGTCCCACAGGTTGAGCTGGGTGCCGTCGGTGGTGCTGGCACCGGGCACGTCCAGGCAGCGGCCTGACCCGACGCCCTTGATCTGTCCAGAACCGGGCGAGGGGGTAGGGGAGGCGGAGTTGAGTGCGTTGAGGACGGAGGTGTAGGCGGGCTTTTTGCTGCCGTCGCCGTTGAACAGCAGCGGCGAGTGCTCCGGTCGCCAGGAGTCGGTGTCGCGCACACCCCAGACGGTGATGCCGAGGCAGCGCGGGACGGCCAGGCAGTCGTTGGTCACGTTGGCGTAGGTCGTACCCGAGGCGCCCTGGATGTCGAGTTCGGTGACGGCCACATCGACGCCGAGGGCGGCGAAGCTCTGGAGGGTGGTGCGGAAGTTACTGTTGTAGGGGCTGTCGCTGTTGAAGTGGGACTGGAAGCCGACGCAGTCGATCGGCACGCCGCGCTGCTTGAAGTCCCGGACCATGGCGTACACGGCCTGGGTTTTGGCCCAGGTCCAGTTCTCGACGTTGTAGTCGTTGTAGCAGAGCTTGGCGGCCGGGTCGGCGGCGCGCGCGGTGCGGAAGGCGACCTCGATCCAGTCGTTGCCGGTGCGCTGCAGGTTGGAGTCGCGCCGGGCTCCCGAGCTGCCGTCGGCGAAGGCCTCGTTCACGACGTCCCACTGGACCATCTTGCCCTTGTAGTGGGCCATCACGCCGTTGATGTGGTTGGTCATGGCCTGGCGCAGCGTGCTGCCGCTGAGGCTCTGCATCCAGCCGGGCTGCTGGGAGTGCCAGGCCAGGGTGTGGCCGCGTACCTGCTTGCCGTTCTGCACCGCCCAGTTGTAGACGCGGTCACCGGCGGTGAAGTTGAACTGGCCCTGCTGGGGTTCGGTGGCGTCGATCTTCATCTCGTTCTCGGGCGTCACCGAGTTGAACTCGCGGCCCGCGATCGTCGTGTACGCCGAGTCGCCCAGCCTGCCCGAGGCGATGGCGGTGCCGAAGTAACGGCCGCTCTGCGCCGCCGCGCCGCCGAGCGTGCTCTCGGCGGCGTGCGAGGTCAGCGGCGCCACCAGCGCGGCGGCCGAACCGAGGACGCCGACGACCAGGGCCGTACAAAGACCGCCGATCTTCCGGCGGACGGTGGGTGGGGGAATGGCATTTGAGCCCATGAATGAGCCTCCAGGACAGAAATCACGGAAGGATTGGAGCGCGGCAGAACGAATCCGCGTGAGCGGATCTGAACGGCGGCCCCTGAGGAAGGGCCCCGCCATCGGTCAGCGCAGGACCGTGTTGAACTCCAGTGCGGGGTTGGCGTTCCGGACGAGGGACTTGGCCTGCTCCGGCCACCACACGCCGGCCGCGGGATCGACGATGCCGTACTCCGGGTCGATGGTGCCGCCCGGGATGCCGCGGTTGCACTGGCCGTCGGACTGGCCGACGGTCTTGATCCACAGGTAGGCGTCGACGAGCGGGACGCCGGTGTTCGCGGTCGGACGGTCGCCGATGCCGCGACCGGGAGCGTTGCACCAGGTTTGCGGGTCGCCGCTGTACTTGCCTGCGGGCGGGGTCCAGGCGCCCCGGCCGTTGCGGCTGGTGTCGACGACGAGGTGGGTGAGCTCCTGCGCGGGCGGGGTACCGACGTTCTGCTGGAACCACCGGTCGGTCCAGTGCCAGGTGGACGGGTCGTCCACGTTCACGGAGTTCCCCGGCTGCCCGTCGTTCGGTGCTGAAGGGGAGTGGTACTGGCTCGCGCACCAGTCGGGGTGCCCTTTGGCCCAGTCCGGGCCCTTGGTGGCGAACCACAGGCACTGGGAGACCCAGGTGCCGTAGTGGGTGGACAGATCGGTGGCCAGATAGTTGGAGACGTTCAGCGAGAAGCCCTGGGTGCGGGTGACACCGGCCTGGAGGAGGCGTTGCGCGATGTCGCCGACGCTGCGCCAGTGGCTGTTGCCGGCGTCCAGGTAGACGACGCTGTTCGGCTGCTGCCCCAGGGTGTCGATCGCGTGGTTGAGGTCGGCGAAGCGTCCGGTGGTGATCGCGCCGGTGGGGTCGCTGCCGGGACCGCAGTCGGAGGGGAGGTTGGCCAGCCCGTCCGGTTCGAGGATGACGACGGCCTTGCTGCGGCCGAGCCCCCGGGCGAAGGCGCTGATCCAGGCCTGGTACTCGGCGTCCGACTGCGCACCGCCGGAGGAGTACTGGGAGCAGTCGCGCAGCGGGATGTTGTAGGCCACCAGGACGGGAACCGTCCGGGTTCGCTCGGCGCGGCGTACCAGGTCGCGTACGCGGGATTCGACCTGCTCCGGAGTGCCGTCGGTGAACCAGACAGCCTCCGGCCAACTGGCCAGCTTCGCCATGGACTTGGCGCCCTCGAAGTCCCGGTGGAGGAGGTCGGTGACGGCCTGGTGGGCCGCGTCGCTGTCGGGATCGACGTAGAAGCGGGTGTTCGTGGGAAGCGTGTGGGAGGCCGGCGCGGAGCTCGCCCCGGCAGAGGCCGGGGCGACGGCGCCGAGGAGCAGCGTGAGTGCGCTCGCTGCCAGGACTAATCGGTGCAGGGGGATACGCACGGGGTTCCTTCGGTAGGGGCGTTCGGGTCGCGGGCCTGGCGTCGGACCGCGTGGGGGTCCGCCCGGCGCCAGGGCCCGGCCTTCGGCGAGGGAACGGGTCAGTAGCCGTAGATCATCTTGTAGGCGACCTCGGGCAGGAACTGCCCGGCCGAGGAGCCGGCCCCGACGCCGCAGTTGCCGTCGGACTCGCCGGGGATCTTGATCCACAGCAGCATCTCGGCACCGCCGCCGCGCTGGCTGGGAGTACCGATCCGGCGGCCGGCGGGGTTGCACCACTGGCCGTTGGAACCGTTGCCGTTGCGGCTGGTGTCGACGACGAACGGCTTGGTGTAGCCGTAGGAGCCCAGGGCGGAGTTGACCGCGTTGCCGTAGGAGGTGTTCTGGTCGGTGGTGTAGTAGTTGGAGACGTTCAGCACGAAGCCGCGTGCCCCGCTGACACCGGCGGCGGCGAGCTGCTGCGCCATGGTCGAGGCGCCGATCCAGCCGGGGTTCCCGGCGTCGAGGTAGACCCAGGTGTTGGGTGCCTTGGCCTTGAACTGGGCGATGGCGTTCTTCAGCATGGCGTTGCGCTCGGCGATCTGGCCGGCCGTCATGCAGCTCTCGTGGCCGAGCGCGTCGGGTTCGAGGACGACGACGGCCGGGCGGCTGCCGATGCCACTGGCGAAGGCGGCGATCCAGGTGTCGTACGCGGCGCGGCTCCCGGCGCCGCCGCCGGAGTGACCCGCGCAGATGTCCCGGTCGGGGATGTTGTACGCGACCAGGATCGGCAGCTTGTCGTAGGAGTCCGCGCGGCCGACGTAGGCGCCGGTGGCCGTGCCGATGTCGCCGCTCCAGTTGCCGAACCAGCGGGCTGCCGGGGTGTTGGCGATGGACGTCCGGATCGCCGCCGCCCTCCCGTCGCCGGGGTTCGCGTTGGCCCACCGCAGGGCGGAGTTGTCGGGGTCGGCGTAGAAGCCGCTGGTCATGGTGGTCGGGTCGGCGGCGTGCGCCGGGCCGGCGTTGATCACGGCGAGACCGGTGGCGAGGACACCGGCCAGCAGAGCGGATGCGGCTCGGACGGACTTGCTCATGGTTCTTCCTCCGGTGGGTGGGGGGCGAGGAAGGGAGTGGAAGCGCTTCCAGTTTCGATGTGGGTCGGACCGCGCTGATGGGATGATTGGGTCCGTCACCAGGGTGTGTCAAGAGGTTGAACACGGCAGCGTCTCCGTGGCCGGTATGGCGCCAGAGGTTGGAAGCGCTACCAAATCGAGACCAAGGGCATCATCCGCGTGCAGGTCCGAAGTCGGGACGGTGCGTGGAATCATGGCCGCCTGTTCGCCGTCCGCGTGAGCCTGAGGAGCAGTTTTTCCATGGAGCCGCCACCCAAGCGCATGCCGACTCTCGACGAGGTGGCCGCACGAGCCGGCGTGTCGCGCACGGCGGCCTCCCGGGTGATCAACAACGCCCCGCACGTCAGCCGCGCCAAGCGGGAGGCGGTCCAACGGGCGGTGCGGGAGCTGGATTTCGTGCCCAATCCGTCCGCGCAGGCCCTGGCGACCCGCCGGGTCGGAGCGGTGGTGCTGGCGGTCTCCAGCGACGAGCCGGGGCTGTTCGCGGACCCGTTCTTCGCGGAGGTCATCGTCGGCGTCAGCGCGGCGCTGGAGCAGACGGAACTGGAACTGATCCTGCTGCTGGCCAACACCCCGCGCGGCCGGGAGCGGTTCGAGCGGTTGCTGCGCTCCCGCCGGGCCGACGGCGTCATGCTGATGGCGCTGCGCGGCGACGATCCGCTGGGACGCCTGGGCGAGGAGGTCGATCTCCCCGTCGTCTTCGGCGGACTCCCGCTCGTCGGGGAGCCCACGTGGTACGTGGACGCCGACAACCGGGGCGGTGCCCGCCTGGCCGCCGAGCACTTCGCGCGCACGGGCCGCCGACGGCCCGTCATGATCACCGGACAGGTGGACGCCAGGGCCGCCGTCGCGCGGGAGCAGGGGTTCACCGAGGGTCTGACGTTGTCCGGCCTGCCGCTGCTCGGGGTCGAGCCCGGGCAGTTCACCGAGGACGGCGGCGCCGAGGCGATGGAGCGACTGCTCCGGGCGCACCCCGATCCCGACGCGGTGTTCGCGGCCTCCGACGCGATGGCCATCGGCGCTCTGCGCACCTTGCGGGAACGGGGGCTCCGGGTGCCGCAGGACGTCGCGGTGATCGGCTTCAATGACCTGGCGAGTGCCCGGCACACCAGCCCGCCGCTGACCACGGTCCATCAGCCGGTGCGGGCGCTGGGGCAGGAGATGGCCAGGATGCTGGTCAGTGCCATCGAAGGACACCGCCCCAGCCCGCTGATCCTCCCGACGCGCCTGACCGTGCGCGAGTCCGCCCCCGATCTGCCCGCCTCGGCCTGATCGCTGGGCGCTTCCGGCAGGGTCACGCACGGACCCGTACCGGGGCCCCAGGGCCCTGGTGCGACCGGCGCGGGCAGACCCGCACGTCAGCCCGGCTGCCCGGCGCGGACAGCCCGAGGGCTGCTGCCACCGGCAGCTGGCGGACGCGATTCGCCACCTGGTCGCGGGCGGCACTACGCGGCGGCCGATCCCCACCGACGTTCCCGCGTGGTCCGTGTCCATGCCTTTCGGCGGCGCCGGCGCGACAAGGGCTGGATCGCCGAGTTCCACGACCGCCTGCGCGACCGGGTCCACCGGGCCGCCGGCTGGGGTCCGGGACTGACTGTGGGTCATCGACGCTGGTGTCCAGGCGGTTCCTGCCGGCTCGGGTACGTGATGTCGAACCACGTGTAGTGGGCTTGGTTGGTGGAGGGGCGGCCGTTGGAGGTGGCGTAGAGGCCGAACTGGATGCTGGTGAACAGCGGGGTGAGGAAGGTGGCTTCGACCGCGGTCACGTCCTGCCAGGCGCCGTCGGGTGCCGCGTGGGCGAAGGTGTGGCTGAAGCCGCGGATCCGGACCCCCAGGCGAATGGGGCCCGGGGGGACGGGAATGCCGGCCAGGACCTCGGTCCCGTGGCGGAGGCTGAGTCCTTCCGTGGTGCGAAGGAAGAGGATGTGGGTGTCGTCGTCGAGGACTACGGCGAGGCCTGCTTGTTCGTCCGGTGCGGCGGGGGTGAAGTGCAGTTCGGTGGAGACGTCGCAGTCGGGCTGTTCCTGGGGGCGGGCCAGGAGGGACGGGGTGGTGCGTTCGCCGAGGCGTTCGGGGCGGAGCTGGAGGCGGAGCCCGTCGCCGGTGGTCCAGAACCGCGCGGGTGGAGTGCGCAGGGTGCTCCAGTCGGCGGAGAGGGTGGCGAAGCCGTCGTGGAGGGGGCGGCGAAGGTCGGTGTGGACGACGGGGGAGAAGACCGGCCAGCCGTCGTCCCAGGTGATCCGGCTGAGGAAGGTCTCGCGGCCGAGGGCGGAGCCCGGGCGGACGCCCAGGAGGACGGCCCGCCAGTCGCCGTACGGGGTTTGGACGAGGTCGGCGTGCCCGGTGCAGGTGACCGGGCCCTTGGCGGGCGGTAGCACCGGGTTGCCGGGAGCGCCCTTGTAGGGGCCGGTCACGCGGTCGGCGCGGGCGGCCACCACGCTGTGGTCCACATCGGTGCCGCCCTCGGCGGTGAGCAGAAGATAGGTGCCGTCGATCTTGTAGAGGTGCGGGGCTTCCGACCATCGGGCGCCCGGGTGGCTTCCCGACCACAGGACGTGCTCGGGTCCCGTGAGCCGTCGTTCGCGGGGAAGGTATTCGCGCATCCAGATCTCGGTGCGGCCGGCGGCCTCGTCCAGCACGCGGGCGGCGGTGAACCATGCCCGGCCGTCGCCGTTGCCGTCGTCGTCCGGCCCGTCGTCGAAGAACAGCGACGGGTCGAAGCCCTCGCCGTTCAGCCAGTGCGGCTGCGACCACGGCCCCGCCGGGTCGGTCGCGGTGACGACGAAATGGCCGGGGCCGTCCATCAGCGTGCAGACGAGATGGAAGACCCCGTCATGGTGCCGGATCGTCGGTGCGAACAGACCCCGTGAGGGCTCGCACCCGTCGAGGTCGAGCTGAGACGCCCGGTCGAGCGCGGAGCCGATGCGCCGCCAGTTCACGAGATCGCGGCTGTGGAACACGGGAAGGCCCGGGAACCATTCGAAGCTGGACGTCACCAGGTAGTAGTCCGCTCCCACTCGGCAGACGGACGGGTCGGGCCGGAACCCGGGCAGCACGGGATCACCGAAGACGGGATCATCGAACAGCGTGGTCATGGAACCGGGACGATCTCGACCGGCACGGACAGCACCCGGTCGGCCGCCGGGTGGCGTACGGGGCCCTCCAAAGTGAAGGAGCCCTGGAGCGGAAGATCGCCGCTGGACCGTCCGACGGCCACGCCGATCTTTCCGGGCTCCACTCTTCTGCGCAGATCGAGCCCGGTGAAGGAGGTCCGGTCGGCATGGACGGAGAAGGTGATCCGGGCGGCCGCGCCCGGCTGTAGCTCGACCCTGGCGAATCCGGCGAGCCACCGCTGCGGCCGGACGACGGACGCCACGGGGTCCGAGAGGTACAGCTGGACCACCTCGGTCCCGGCCACCTCGCCGACGTTGCGTACGGTGACCGAAACGGCGACGGCCCCGTCCGTCGCTGCGACGGGATCCACCGAGAGCTCCGAGCAGGTGAAGCTGGTCCAGCTCAGCCCGTGTCCGAAGGGGAACAGCGGGGTCGGGTCCACCGAGCTCCAGTCGGTGTGCCCGCCGAGCCTGGCGTGCAGGTAGGTGCCGGGCTGGCCGCCGACCCGGCGGGGGATGGAGACGGGCAGCCGCCCGGACGGTTCCGCGGCCCCGCTGATGATCCGGGCCAGCGCCGTCCCGCCCTCCTCGCCGGGGAAGAAGACCTGCACCACGGCCGATGCGCGCTCGGCCAGCGTGCCGAGCGCGTAGGGCCGCCCGGAGACGAGGACCAGGACGGTCGGCACCCCGGAGTCCAGAACGGCGGAGGCGAGTGCGGCCTGGTCGCCGGGCAGGTCGAGGGTCTCGGCGTCGCAGCCCTCTCCGGAGGTGCCCCGGCCGAACACGCCGGCCCGGTCCCCGCACCAGCACGTTCACGTCCGGATCGTCCGCGGTGACCGTGAACCCGGCAGCGGTGAGCGCCTCGCCGAGCGTCGGGATCTCCAGCCCGAGGTCGCCGGGCAGCGCGACGTGGTTGGGGAAGGAATAGCAGCCGAGGAAGGACCGAGGGTCGTCGGCATACGGCCCGCTGATCGCGACCCGGCACGGCTGCAGCGGCAGGATGCCGTCGTTGGCGAGCAGCACGGTGGACCGTTCGGCCAGGAGCCTGGCCAGTGCCCGGTTCTCCGGCGGGTCGAGGTCGACCGGCTCGGGCTTGACGGGTTCCCAGTCGGGGTCGAGCAGGCCGAGCTCGGCCTTCTGTAGCAGGACCCGTTCCGCGGCCCGGTCGATGAGCCCCTCGGGTACGCTTCCGGACCGCACGAGTTCGGTCAGCGGCTCGCCGTAGCAGCGGGCCGTGGGCAGCTCGACATCGATTCCGGCGGTCAACGCCAGCGCGCCGGCCGCGCCGCGCGATCCGGTGACGCCGTGCCGGGTCTCCAGGAAAGAGACGGCGTAGTAGTCGGCGACGACCACACCGCTGAAACCGAGCTCACCCCTGAGCAGCTCGGTCAGCAGCCGTTCGTCGGCGGCCACCGGGACGCCGTCCACGTCGGTGTAACTGTTCATCACCGACCGGGCGCCTCCCTCGCGCAGTGCCCGTACGAAAGGCTCGACCAGCACGTCGGCGAACTCGCGCGGCCCCGAGGCGACGGGGGCCATGTTCCGGCCGCCGCGCGAGGCCGAGTACCCGGCGAAGTGCTTGAGCGTCGCCACGATCCCGGCTCCCTCCAAGCCCTGCACATAAGCGGTGCCGATCGCTCCGACGAGATAGGGATCCTCGCCGATGCACTCCTCGGTCCTGCCCCACCGGTAGTCGCGGACCACGTCGAGTACCGGAGCCAGCCCTTGGTGGACGCCGACCCGCCGCATCCCCGCGCCGATGGCGGCGGCCATCCGGCGCACGAGCCCGGGATCGAAGGATGCACCCCAGGCCGGCGGCGCGGGGAAGACCGTCGCCCCGAACGTCATGAACCCGGTCAGGCACTCCTCGTGAGCGACCGCCGGTATCCCGAACCGGCCGGATCCGGTCACCTGCCGCTGGAGCGAGGCGAGCCGCGCCATGCCGGCTTCCGCGGTGATCGGCGCGGTGCCGTACACCCGGGTGAGCTGGCCGAGCCCGTGGGCGACGATGTCGTCGAGGCCGGGCGCGGCCTCGCCTGAATCGTCCTCCATCGGCGCGACCGGTGTCCCCGGATCCGAGGGCAGCGCCCAGAAGCCGGCGAGCTGACCCGCCTTCTCTTCCAGCGTCATCCGTTTCAGCAGATCGGCGACTCGCACGGACACGGGCAGGAGGGGGTCACGCCAGGGCTCGGTCAAGGAGTTCTCCTAGGGACGGGACGGGGAGGGGCGGTGGAGAGCCGGACCTTGAGCTCGGTGGAGAGCTCCATCCGGGGGCTGACCAGGGGTTGGCCGTCCAGGAGTTGGAAAAGGGTGCGGGCGGCGAGCCGGCCCATCTCCTCCAGCGGCTGGCGCACCGTCGTCAGCGGCGGTGACAGCCATTCGCACATCGGCAGGTCGTCGAAGCCGACCACGCTGAGGTCCTGCGGAATGCTCAGCCCGCCCTGCCGGGCGGCTTCGTAGACGCCCATCGCCTGCTGGTCGCTACCGGCGAAGATGGCGGTCGGCGGCTCGGGGAGGGCGAGCAGTTCCTGGGCGCGCCGGAACCCGCCCTCGTGCTGGAAGTCGCCGAACCGGATCAGGTCGCGGTCGACCTCGATCCCGGCCCGCTCCAGCGCGGCCCGGTACCCGTCGATGCGGGCCTGGCTGCAGAGCATCTCCTTGCGCCCGCCGATCGTGGCGATCCGGCGGTGCCCCAGCTCCAGCAGGTGCTCGGTGGCGGCGAGGCCGCCCGCCCAGTTGGTCGCGCCGATGCTCGGCACACCGTTGCCCGGCAGGTCGATCGGGTCGATGACGACCAGCGCGACCCCGGCCTGTTCGACCTGGGCGCGCTGGGCCTGGGTGACCGAGGCGGTGACGAGGATGACGCCGTCGCTGTGGTGCAGGACCGGCAGTGCGGCCCAGCTCGACGGCGTGGCCTCGCCCGGCGGGACGAGCGACACGACGGTGCCGACGCTCCGCTGGGCGCACTCGGCCTCGACGCCGCGCAGTATCTCCACCGCCCACGCGCTGTCCAGACCGCCGATGATCAAGTCGACCAGGCCCGACCTGCGGGCCCTGCCCTGCCGGCCGGGGTGCAGGTAGTTGTGAGATCGCAGCAGGCTCTCAATCCGTTCGCGTGTCGAGGGTGCGACATCGGAGCGGCCGTTGATCACCTTGGACACGGTGGCCTGGGAGACCCCTGCCTCCGCGGCGATGACGGCCAGGGTCGGACGCTGCTCGCTCAAAACTTCTCTCCTCTGCGCGGACGCCTTGGGCTGGCGACAGGTATCGCAAACTTTCGAAGAGTTTCCGGGCGGTGCGACCTGGTTGTCAAGCTCCAAGAAGCCTGCTGCTGAAGGAAATTCGGTGAGAAGGCTTGACCGGTGGGCCCCGCGTTCCTAGTTTGTGGCAGCACCGAGTTCGAGAATGTTACGAAACATTTTCGGAATCGAACCGGCATTCCCCACCCCGGAGGTCCCATGGCCAGCACACCCCCGAGCCGACGAAGCTTCCTGGCGCTCTCGGGCCTGACCGCTCTGTCCGTCTCGCTGGCCTCGGCCTGCGGCGGTGGCGACTCCGGCGACAAGCCGGCGGCCGACGGCAAGCTGACCTTCGCGTGGTGGAACATCGCCACCACGGAACCGGGCAAGTCCCTCTTCCCGCAGATCTCCTCGGCGTTCACGGCCGCTCACCCGAACATCACGATCAAGACGACCTCGTTGGAGAACGAGGCGTTCAAGTCCAAGCTGACCGCCACCACCTCTTCGGGCAAGCTCCCCGACGTCTTCCAGACCTGGGGCGGCGGCGTGCTGCGGCAGCAGGTCGACGCGGGGCTGGTCGAGGACCTCACCGACGCGTTCGGCTGGTCGTCCGACCTCACCCCGGTCTCGCTGCAGGCCTATCAGTTCGAGGGCCGGACCTACGGGGTGCCCTACGACGTCGGCATGGTCGGCTTCTGGTACAACAAGAAGCTCTTCGCCAAGGCCGGGATCACCGCTCCGCCGGCCACCTGGGCCGAGCTCCTCGAAGACGTCAAGAAGCTCAAGGCCGCCGGCATCACCCCGATCGCCCTCGCGGGCAAGGAGAAATGGCCGGGCCACTACTACTGGGCCTACCTCGCGATGCGCGTCGCAGGCCTCCCCGCGCTGCAGCAGGCCGCGACCACCAAGGACTTCACCGGCGCCGGCTTCGTCCAGGCGGGCACCCACCTCAAGGAGCTGGTCGACCTCCAGCCGTTCCAGACGGCCTTCCTCGGCGCCGGCTACGCCACCCCCGGCGGCCAGGCCGCGACCATGGGCAACGGCAAGGCCGCCATGGAGCTGATGGGGCAGTGGGGACCGTCGGTGCAGAAGGACGCGGGCGCCGACCTCGGAGCGGACCTGGGCTTCTTCCCCTTCCCGACGGTCGACGGCGGCGTCGGCCAGGTCACCGAGGTGTTCGGCGGTGGCAGCGGCTTCGCCCTGCGCAAGGGCGCCCCGAAGGAGGCGCTGGACTTCCTGAAGTTCTTCGTTCTGGAGAACGAGTCCAAGCTGCTGGCCTCCAACGGCTTCCTGCCGGTGGTCAAGGGCGCGGAGAGCCAGCTCACCGATGCCAACAGGAAGGTGGTGGCCGACAGCCTGGTCAAGGCGACGGGCTTCCAGCTCTACCTCGACCAGGCCTACCCGCCGGCGGTCGGCCAGGAGGTCAACGACAGCGTCGCCGACCTCATCGCGGGCAAGAAGACGCCCGAGCAGGTCACCAAGTCGATCACCGAGGCTGCGAAGGGTGCCTAGCTCCGTGTCCACCCTGACCAAGGAGCGGACGACGGATTCCGTGCCGGTGCGCCCGCCCGCCCCGGCACGGTCGCTCCTGCGCGGGTTGGGAAGCTGGGCGTCGGTCGCCTGGTTCCTCGTCCCGGCTCTGGTCCTCTTCCTCGTCTTCGTCCTCGCCCCGATCGCCGTCGCCGTCTACACCGGGTTCTTCGAGTGGGGCGGGGTCGGCCCCATGGACGACTTCGTCGGCTTCGAGAACTACGCCAAGCTGTTCGACGATCAGGTCTTCCTCGGCGATCTGGAGCGCGGGCTGTACCTGATCGCCCTGTCGATCACGGTGCAGTTGCCGTTCGCGCTGTTCACCGCGGTCCTGCTCAACCAGAGGCTGCGCGGCCGGGCCGTCTACCGGATGCTGTTCTTCGCGCCGTACATCCTGTCCGAGGTGGTCACGGCGGTCCTCTTCACGATGATCTTCCTTCCTGGTGACGGCATGGCCGACCATCTCGCCGGCGCCCTCGGCCTGGAGGGGCTGCGGGGCAAGTGGCTCGCCGATCCCTCGACGGTCATGCCGACCCTGTTTGTGGTCATGACCTGGAAGTACTTCGGCTTCCACATGATGCTCTTCCTCGCCGGGCTGCAGAGCATCCCGGGCGAGATCCTCCAGGCCGCTTCCATCGACGGCGCCGGCGCCTGGCAGCGCTTCCGGCACGTGACGCTGCCGCTGCTCGGCCCGACGATCCGGATCAGCGCCTTCCTTTCGATCATCGGGGCCATCCAGCTCTTCGACCTCGTCTGGGTCATGACCGCGGGCGGGCCCAACCACTCCTCCGAGACGATGGCGATCTCGATGTTCCAGTTCGGGTTCAAGCGCTACCAGGTCGGCTACGCCAGTGCGATCAGCGTGGTGTTGTTCATGATCAGTCTGGTCTTCTCCCTCTTCTACCAGCGCTACGTACTCCGCCGTGACCTGAGCGGGGCCGTCACCTCGGGAGTTGGCCGGTGAACGCCCGCAGGACGACACGCGGCCTTTCGCTGCACGCCGTGGTCTGGCTGATCGGCGCGTTCGTCGTCGTGCCGCTGATCTACGCGGTGATCTCCGGGTTCAAGAGCACCGGCGAGCTGACGACCAACCCGTTCGGGCTGCCGGAGCACTGGAGGACCGGCAACTACACCGGCATTCTCGGCGACGGAATGTTCTGGCGGCAGATCGCCAACAGTGCGGGCGTCGCGATCGGCACGACATGCTGCACGGTGGCGGCCTCCGCGATGGCGGCGTTCGTGCTGGCCCGCTACGCCTTCCGGGGCAGGGAGCTGTTCTACACGCTGTTCACGATCGGGCTCATGTTCCCGTTCGCGGTGGCCGTACTGCCGTTGTTCCTGCTGCTGCGCAACTTCGACCTGCTCGACAACCCGCTCGGAGTGATCCTCCCGCAGGCGGCCTTCGGGCTCCCCATGACGATCATCATTCTGTGCGGTTTCTTCCGGACCATCCCGGCGGAGGTCGAGGAGGCCGCCATCGTGGACGGCTGCGGCAAGTTCCGCTTCTTCTGGAAGATCCTGCTGCCGATGGCGCGTCCGGCGCTCGGCACGGTTTCGGTGCTGGCGATCGTCGCGAGCTGGAACAACTTCTTCCTGCCGCTGCTGGTGTTCAACGACCCGAAATGGCAGACGATCCCGGTCGGCGTCCAGCAGTTCCAGGGCCAGTACTCGACCGACTACGCGCTCGTCCTCGCCTACATCGTGCTCGCCATGGTCCCCGCCCTCGCCTTCTACGCCGTCGCCGAGCGGCAGTTGATCGGCGGCCTCACCGCGGGCGCCACCAAGGGCTGACTCGGCCCGCGCGACCTCCACCCCCGAGGAGACGTTGTGAAACGCTTGACGGTACTGACCGTCGCATTGATGTTAGCGCTAACATCTATCCCCTCCCTTCCCCTCCCTGACCCCCCGAAGGAGCTCTTCTGATGTTGTTTCGCCATCCGTCCCCGGTCCACCTGAGACGCCTGTTCGCCGTCCTCGCGCCATTGCTGCTCCTGGTTGCTTTCCTCAGTGCGCAGCCCGCCGGCGCGGCGACGACCGTCGACCCCAACGCCTCGTACGTGCTGGTCAACCGCAACAGCGGCAAGGCCCTGGACGTCTACAACCTGGCGACCAACGATGGCGCCCGCATCACCCAGTGGACCAGGAACGATCAGAACCAGCAGCAGTGGCAGTTCGTCGACTCCGGCGGCGGTTACTACCGCATCAAGTCCCGTCACTCCGGCAAGGTGCTGGACGTCCAGAACGGGTCCACCGCGAACGGCGGCTCGATCGTCCAGTGGGCCGACCTGAACGGCACCAACCAGCAGTGGCGGCTGGCCGACAGCTCGGACGGCTACGTGAGGCTCATCGCGCGCCACAGCAACAAGGCCCTCGAAGTACAAGGCGGCTCCACCACCGACAACGCGAACATCGTCCAGTACGACGACTGGGGCGGCAACAACCAGCAGTGGCAGCTCGTGCAGGTCGGCGGCGGCAACCCCGGCACGTGCAATCTTCCCTCGACGTACCGCTGGACATCAACGGGCCCGTTGGCGCAGCCCAAGCCGGGGTGGGCCTCGCTCAAGGACTTCACCGTCGCCCCCTACAACGGCCGGCAGCTCGTCTACGCGACGACGCACGACACGGGGAAGAACTGGGGTTCGATGAACTTCGGCCTGTTCACCAACTGGTCGGAGATGGCTTCGGCCAGCCAGAACGGGATGTCAACGTCCACCGTCGCGCCCACGCTCTTCTACTTCGCGCCGAAGAACATCTGGGTGCTCGCCTACCAGTGGGGTGGGACCGCCTTCTCCTACCGGACGTCGAGCGACCCCACCAACCCGAATGGCTGGTCATCACCGCAGGTGCTCTTCTCCGGAAGCATCGCCGGCTCCGGAACAGGACCCATAGACCAGACGCTCATCGGTGATGGGACGAACATGTACCTGTTCTTCGCCGGTGACAACGGCAAGATCTACCGGGCCAGTATGCCGATCGGGAACTTCCCGGGCAGTTTCGGCACGACCTCGACGGTGATCATGAGCGACACGACGAAAAACCTGTTCGAAGCCCCGCAGGTCTACAAGCTCCAGGGCCAGAACCGCTACCTCATGATCGTCGAGGCGGACGGCTCGCAGGGCCGCTACTTCCGCTCGTTCACGGCCACCAGTCTGGACGGCTCATGGACGCCCCAGGCCGCGACCGAGAGCAACCCCTTCGCCGGCAAGGCCAACAGCGGCGCCACCTGGACCAACGACATCAGCCATGGCGAACTGATCCGCACCAGCGCCGATCAGACCTTTACCGTCGATCCCTGCAACCTTCAGTTCCTCTACCAGGGACGCAACCCCAACGTCGGCGGCGACTACGGCCTATGGCCCTACCGGCCAGGTCTGCTGACACTGCAGCGCTGACGACGTGACGGGGGTCCGGCTCCGGACCCCCGTTCCCACTCGGCATCACTCAGATCATCCCGCTCCATGTCCACATCAACGACTTGGACGCGGAGCAATCACATGATCGGCCGGACAAGTCCTACTGGAGGCGGGCCAGCAAGTGGGCGTCGAGGAAGCCCCGCTCGGAGGCCGGGTCGTGGAGCAGCCGGGCGACCGTGACGAGCCCGGCTCCGGCCAGCAACTCGGCGAACCGGTCGACCGGCCAGCTATAGGCGGGCGTCACCTTGTGATCGAAGCGGACCGGCTCCGGTCCCTCGGTCGCGAAGAACGAGACCAGGAGCAGGCCCCCCGGTGCCAGGACACGCACCTGCTCGGCGAGCAGCGCGGGGAGTTCCCCGGGCGGGGTATGGATCATCGAGTAGTGGGCCAGCACTCCGCCGAGCGCGCGGTCCTCGACCGGCAGGGCCTCCATTCGCGCCTCGTCGAACCGCAGCGCCGGATGGGCCCGCCGGGCATGGTCGACCATGGCCGGGGAGAGGTCGAGCCCGAACGCGTTCAGCCCCAAGTCGTGCAGCATGGCCGTCAGATGTCCCGGCCCGCACCCGACATCGGCTGCCCGCAGGTTCCCCGTCCCGCGCACCAGCTCGGCGAAGATGCCGACCATAGCCCGGGCGAAAGGCTGCGTCTCCAGCCGATCAGCGAACATCGACGCATACAGCTCGACGATTCCGTCGTAGGCTGCCCTGGTCTCATCCTGGTACTCCACCACGGAAGGAAGCTAACACCCGCGCCGTTCACAGCAGTTCTCCGGCCCCGTACCGACCCCCACCTCAAGGGACTGACCGTCCCGTCACATGTGCCAGGTCGGCTCGCCTCCGGGGCCGGTCCAGCCCACATCACCGGCAGCAGGTGGAACTCAGCTCCGGGCGGGGGTGAGCACCACGAAGTCCGCCTTCGACGGGTCGAGGCAGACGGCCAGTCGGCCGACGCCCTCAGCGTCCTCCGGACCCATCTGCACGCTGCCGCCGTTCTCGGTGACCTTGGCGACCGCGGCGTCGCAGTCGGTGACGTTGAAGACCGGGTGCCAGTACGGCCGTCCGTTCGCCAGGGCGAGGTTCTCCTCGGGAAGTTGCATGACGCCGCCGTGCATGCGCTCCTCGGGCAGCCCGGCGGGGGTGATGAGGGTGTACGTGCCCCCGCCGCCGGGCAGCTCCATGTCGCTGAACTGCCAGCCGAAGACTCCGCCGTAGAACTCCTTCGCGGCCGCGGCGTCGCTCGTGTACAACTCGGTCCAGGACAGCGAGCCCGGCTGGTCCACAAGGTCGACGCCCTTGTTCTTCCCGGGCTGCCAGACGGCGAACTGGCCCCCCAGCGGGTCGCTGTACTGCGCCATCCGGCCCCAGTCGTCGAGGTCCATCGGCGCCACCCGCACCGTGCCGCCGGCGCGCTCCACGGCCCGGGTCGTGGCGTCCGCGTCGGTGACGCAGTAGTAGATCATCCAGGCCGACCGGGCGCCCTCCTCGGTGAGCTTGCCGAGCCCGGCTACCACCTTGCCGTCCTTCCGGAACATTCCGCCTTCCATGTCCTCCCCCTCACCCATGGACTCGTAGTCCCACCCGAGCACGGCACCGTAGAAGGCCGCGGTGGCACGGACGTCGGGGGCACCGAGGTCGAGCCAACAGGGGGAGCCGGGGGCGAAGTCTGTGGTGATCATGGCGATAGCCTTTCGTAGATCGCGTATCGCCTCAGCGTGACACCGGACACTGACACTCGCCCGCCGGCCGCTCCCGGGAAGGACGGTCGGCACGTATCAGCGCTGCTCGTAGCCATGGGCGCCGTACAGCCGGACGAAGTAGGCCGACGCGACCGTCGCGCGGCGCACGAGGCCGTGGGCCCGCCGCTCGTACAGCTCGACCCGTTCATGTCCGCCCGGGCCGATGGGCTGGACGAGCCGGCCACCCGTCCGCAGCTGTCCGATCAGCGGCTCCGGCACCTCCGGGAAGGCCGCGCAGACGATGACGGCGTCGTACGGCGCACGGGCCGGGACCCCGAGGGTTCCGTCGCCGAGGACGATCGCGGCGTTGTCGAGGCCCTGCCCGGCGAGGCGGCGGCGGGCCTCCTCGACCAGGTCCGGCCAGCGCTCGACGCTGACCACGTACGCGGCGAGGCGGGCCAGCAGCGCGGTCTGCCAGCCGTATCCGGTGCCGACTTCCAGGACGCGTTCGGCTCCGGTGAGGCCGAGCGCGGAGACCATCATGGCGACCAGCGAGGGCTGGGTGGTCACTTGGTCGTGGGGGAGCGGTACGGGCGTGTCCCGGTACGCGGACGCCACGTGCTCGGCGGGGACGAACTCCGCCCGTGGGGTGGCCCGGACGGCCTCCAGCAGCCGCTCGTCCATCACCCCCACGGCCCGCGCCGCACGGACCAGATCCTCGGGAGACGGCTCACGCCCCATGGGCCATCGGGGCGCGCCAGGACGGTGTCCCCGGGTCGGTGTACCGCAGCAGGGCGCCCACGCCCTCGTACAGCTCCAGCTCGCTCTCCGGTACGAGGACCAGTTCGGCACCCGTGCCCACCAGGGCCCACACCAGCGCCTCGTCGGCGCGCTCCTCGCGCGGTGCCCGCACGCCGAAGGAGACCAGCTCCGCCTCGGTCAGGGCCAGCTGGGTGGGCTCCGGGCCCGCCCAGAGCCGCAGGGAGGAGGTGGGCGGGCGGTTCAGCAGCAGCGCCGAGACCTGGCCGCGCTGGAGAGCGGCGAGGGTGGCGGACAGTCCCTCCGTCGCGGGGCCCTCCAGTGCGCGTCGGCCGATGAAGATGTCCACGAGTTCCCGGTCGTGTGCGGCCATGCGGCCGCGGAGGACGGTGTCGAGCTGTGGCTCCAGCAGGGCGCGTCCGGTGTCCGTCGGGGTGTGGCCCCCGACGCGTACGACCTTGTCCCGCAAGCTCCGCGGCAGGCGGCGCACGAGTACGTTGCCCGCCCACTCGTCCCCGCCCACGAGGACGGCGTCGGCGTGGGCGCGCCGGGCCCATTCGTCCAGCCGGTGGCCCAGCTCCACGGCAGTGCGGTGCCACGTGGCCACCGGAACCCTTCGGTGCAGCCGCTCACCCGGGGCGACGTTGGACGCCGGCCAGGTGCCGGTCTCCGCCTCCAGCGTCACCCAGCCATGGGTCTCGGCGGTCGGCAGCCCGCCGTAGTGCACGATCACGGCCAGATACGGGATCTCGGGAACGTGCTGGGTGACCAGGGCCATGGTGTCCGGCAGGGTGCTGTAGCGCGCACGGTCGTGTTCGGGCGGCCTGGGCAGCTCCCCGTCCAGTACCAGCGTCCCGTGGGCGGCGAAGAGGGCCTGCCCGTGCATCCCCGGCACCTCCGTGTCGGCGCCCACCGCTTCCTCCATCGCGTTGACCAACGCCCGGTCCGCGCCCTGCCGGGTCAGGTCGTCGCGCAGCCGCCGCCAGCGCAGTGCTATCGCCCGCTCCGGATGCTGGACGTCGCGCGAGGTGTCCAGGTAGACGGAGGCGAACGGGCCCGGTTCCGCGTAAAGAGGCTCCAGGAACGACAACCTCATCGCCACTCCTCGTGGGGTCTCTCCCCACGTTCGATGATGCGCGCCTGGACACGCGAGAGGTAATTGTACAAATGTACGATCAAGGAAACGGCCTCCGCACCCACGTACCCTCGTTCCCGTGCCAGCCTCCTGCCCGCATCACGTCGCAGTCCTCGTTCTCGGCGGTGCCAAGCCCCTCGACGTCGGCATTCCCGCGCAAGTGTTCACGACCCGCGCGAGCATGCCGTACGAGGTCCGGGTGTGCGGCGCGGCGCCCGGTCTCGTGACCGGCGGCGACGGCCTGTCGTACTACGTCGCACACGGCCTCGAAGCGCTGGCGTGGGCCGACATCGTCTTCGTCCCCGGCTACCGGTTCCCGGACCGCGACGACCCGCCGCAGGCCGTCGTCGACGCGCTGATCGCCGCGCACGACCGGGGCGTGCGGCTCGCCGCCATCTCGACGGGCGCCTTCGCGCTCGCCGCCACCGGACTGCTCGACGGCAAGCGCGCCACGACGCACTGGCACTACGCGCGGGCACTCGCGGCGAAACACCCGCTCGTTCAGGTCGACGAGAACGTCCTGTTCGTCGACGAGGGCAGCGTGCTGACATCGGCCGGCGCCGCCTCGGGCATAGATCTGTGCCTGCACATTCTGCGGGGCGACCTCGGGGTCGCCGCGTCGAACCACACGGCCCGGCGCCTGGTCGCCGCCCCCTACCGGAGCGGCGGTCAGGCGCAGTACGTGCCGCGCAGCGTGCCCGAGCCGCTCGGCGAGCGGTTCGCCGCCACCCGGGAGTGGGCGCTGCACCGGCTCGGCGAGCCCCTCACCCTGGAGGTCCTCGCCCGGCATGCCGCGGTGTCGCCGCGCACGTTCTCGCGGCGCTTCGCCGAGGACACGGGGTACACGCCGATGCAATGGGTCATGCGCGCCCGCGTCGACGTGGCCCGGGAGCTGCTCGAACGGTCGGGGCGCGGCGTCGAGCAGATCGCCGCCGACGTCGGTCTGGGGACCGGTGCGAATCTGCGGCTCCACTTCCAGCGCATCCTCGGCACCACGCCGAGCGAGTACCGGCGCACCTTCACCCAGGGGGAGTAGCCCGCCGCCACGTGGCGAGATCCTTTCGGACCGTGGCGATCACGCCGCTGGCACCGGCGGACACCGCGCGCGAACCTGATGGCGAACCCGAAGGGACAGGACACTTCTTATGACCCGCATCGCCATCAACGGATTCGGCCGGATCGGCCGCAATGTGCTGCGCGCACTGCTCGAACGTGACAGCGACCTCGAAGTCGTCGCCGTCAACGACCTCACGGAGCCCGCCACCCTCGCGCGGCTGCTGGCCTACGACACGACGTCGGGCCGGCTCGGTCGCCCGGTGACCGTCGAGGAGGACGTCCTCGTCGTCGACGGCCGTCGCATCACCGTGCTCGCCGAGCGCGAACCGGTGAAGCTGCCGTGGGCCGAGCTCGGCGTGGACATCGTGCTGGAGGCGACCGGCCGTTTCACGTCGGCCGAGGCCGCCCGCGCCCACCTCGACGCGGGCGCGAAGCGGGTACTCGTCAGCGCGCCGGCGGACGGCGCCGATGTCACGCTCGCGTTCGGGGTCAACACCGACGCGTACGATCCGGCCGCCCACACGATCGTTTCGAACGCCTCGTGCACGACCAACGCGCTCGCCCCCCTGGCCGCGGTCCTCGACGATCTCGCCGGCATCGAGCACGGCTTCATGACGACGGTGCACGCCTACACGCAGGAGCAGAACCTGCAGGACGGTCCGCACCGGGATGCCCGCCGCGCCCGCGCCGCCGCGGTCAACATCGTGCCGACCACGACGGGCGCCGCCAAGGCGATCGGTCTCGTGCTGCCGAACCTCGACGGCAAGCTGTCGGGTGACTCGATCCGTGTGCCGGTCCCGGTGGGATCGATCGTCGAACTCAACGCGACCGTTTCCCGCGACGTGACGCGCGAAGACGTGCTGGCGGCGTACCGGCACGCGGCGGAGGGGCCGCTCGCAGGCGTACTCGAATACTCGGACGACCCGCTCGTGTCGTCCGACATCACCGGCAACCCGGCCTCGGCGATCTTCGACTCGGCTCTCACCCGCGTCGACGGCCGCCACGTCAAGGTGGTTGCCTGGTACGACAACGAGTGGGGCTTCTCGAACCGCGTGATCGATACGCTCGAACTCCTCGCCACCCGCTGACAGCGGCGCGGCGCTCGATCACGGCCCCGGCCTCCTTGTGGAGGCCGGGGCCGTGTGCCGATGCCGCCGGATGTCGTTACGCGATGCCCGTCATGCGGGCGAACACGACTACGTTGCTGTCGTAATAGTGCTTCTTCGGGTCGAAGTCGCCGCCGCAGGTGACCAGGCGAAGGCCTGCGTGGTCGAGATTCTTGTAGACCTCAAGCGTGGGGAACTCGGCCTTCGGGTACTCGGCGACCCGGTCGACCGTGAACGTGGCCGTCTTGTTGTCCCGCCGGGTGACCTTGATGGTGTCACCGGCCTTCATGGTCTTCAGTTTCTCGAACACCGCCGCCGCGCCGTTCCACGTGACATGGCCGGCGATCACGGCCGGCCCCTGGGAGCCGGGTGTCGGCCCGGGCTCGTACCAGCCCGCGAGACCGGGATCCTTCGGGGTCTGCATGGTTCCGTCTTGGTTCTGCCGCAGCGTCTCCAGGGTGCTGGAGACGCCGAGGGACGGGATGGTGATCTTCTGCGGCTCGGAGCGGGCGAGGGCGGGCTTGGCCGCTGCTCCCGCTGCTCCCGCTGCTGCACCCGCACCCGCTCCCGCACCCGAACTGCTCTGCGATCCGCCCTCCGGCGACGCGTGGTCGGGCGCCGCCGGGTTCTGGCCGGCGCATCCCGCGAGAAGCAGCGTGGCGAGGGCGAGGGAGAGGGCTGCGGCCAGGGGGCCTGCGGCCCGGCGGCCGCGCGGCCGCGTGGTACGTACGGCCGGTGAGCGAAGCACGGCCGGTGAGCGAAGCACGGACGCTGCGGAGGACTGGCGGGGATTCACGCGGCGCCCCCGGTGGTCCCCGTCCGGGCCGGGACGACGGCGGCTCGCCTCCGCGCGAAGGCCACCGCGCCGGCCGCCGCCACGGATCCGGCGAGTGCGGCCCCGGCCGTCGTCGTCCACGGCACGTCCGAGCCCTGCGGAGAACCGCCGCCGGTCTCGACGCCGCCGACCGGAATGGATCCTACGGCGGCGCCCAGGACCATTCCGCAGTTGGCCGGAGCCGTGGCCTCCTGAGGCAGCTTCGGATCGAGCTCGCTCTTGCCGGCCCCCTCGAAGTCGTACTGGTCGTTGTTGTTGCGGTCGATACCGTGCTGCACGATGTGCAGGTCCTTGATGTGGTCGATCACGTCCTGCGCGACGGTGAAGGTCCTCTTGTAGGAGAGCTTGCCCCGCTGGTCGGCGATGGGCATGCGCTCGACGGCGAGGCCGCTGGTCGCCTTGGTGTCCCCGATCGTGGTGAGCGAGATGTTGATGTCGCCGTAGTCGATCGTGGCCTCGGTGTTGTTGAGGATCCCGTCGCGGTTGGTGTCGTCGCTGGCGTCCGGGCAGTGGAAGTCGTGCCCGGTGGTCGAGCCGTGCAGGTGTTGGGCCGAGGGCTGCCCGGGCACCATGCCCTCGGACTCTATGCGCACGGTCAGTTGGTTGCCCTTGATGCTGAGCATGGCGGTACCCCGGGAACCGGAGTCGTTCAGCTGCGCGAGGTCGATCTGGTAGGCCTTCCCGTCCTCCGCGGCAGCTGTGCCGGAAAGACCCATGGTCAGGATCACGGCGGCGGGGACGGCGGCGAGGACCGCGAAGCGACCAGTGCGCTCGAACATCACATTCGCTCCTGTTCCGCGGGTTCCCCAGCGGGGGAACCGCAGATCGTACGGGGTCAAGTGAGCTCCCAGGGAGGGTCTCACTGCCCCTTCGGGGCACCAACGCCTTTGGATTGGAGCTTCTTTGAAGAATTTCGCCGAGGGGCGGCGGCCCCGGATAATGGCACCACCCGGGTTGCCCCCGTGCGCCTGCGTGGTCGCGGCCCGACCGACCGGAGAGATGAGGGATCGATGACGCTGATCGAGGGCCAGCAGGTGAAGCTGGCGGCAGACCTCAGGGTGACCGGGGCGGTCACCGTGGCCGGGGACTCCCCGACGGAGGCGGGTGCCATCGCCGGGTATCTGTCCTTGGCGGCGGGCACCGAGGGCACCGTCGAGCGGGTGAACGAGGACCAGCCCCAGAGCCAGGAGGTGCGCGAGTACGTACGGCTCAAGTCGCTCCTCGACGACTTCGGCCACCAGATGCCCCCGGGGAGCAGGAAGCAGCTCGAGGAGCAGGTCGGCTCCCTGGAACCCGCGTGGACCGCCTATCAGGAGCAGAAGCTCCGCGTGACCGTCCGCGTCCGCTTCGACAACGGATTCGTCCTCGACGATGCGCGCGAGGACGTCTTCACCTCGGCTTGACCACGCTCGCCGCCGGGGGGCCGACGCCCGACGCAGTACCGTCTCAGCCCTGTGAAACCTCCTTCAACTGCCCGGTGCCGAAAGGCAGGCAGGCCAGCCGGTGTGTGCTCGGTGTGGTCCCGGTCCAGGTGACCGTGACGGTCTGGGTCGGGGCCGGATTGTCGCTCAGCTCCACCGGTCCGCTTCCCACGGGGAACGAGATGCCCCTGTCCCGTCAGCCCCACGCGGGGCCGACCGCGAGATACGCGTCGATGCCCAGGGCTCGCCATCGGGCAGGGGCTGCGGTTCGTTGCCGTCGCCGGTCAGCTCCAGGAGCGCGGTGCGCAGTCCGGGTACCGAGAGCAGCTTGCCATCGGGACTGACTCGGGCCTTCCCCAGGCTGGACAGGTTTTTGAGGGAATCGGCTTCCCGGGGGTGCGCCGGGTCCTGGATGTCCCACAGAGTGCCCCAGCCGGGAGAGAACGTAGTCTCCGCCCCATGGGCGAGCAGGGCCGTCCCCCGTGGGGAAACGTCCACGTTCAGGACGACCTGGTTGGTGGGCTGGGCCAACGTGGCGGTCTGGCACCCCAGCGGTGTCGTGCCGCCCTGCACAGCCACGGGGTGCAGCGTACCGAGCGCAGATCCGCACAGGGACGGGAGCGAGCACCGAGCCGATACTTTCCAGCCATGCGGCGAAGGTGCCGGCCTTCCCCCGGCACGCGGCGGGCTGCGGTGGGGCTCCGTCGCATAACGATTACGGAGTCAAGGTTCCCGGTTCTTCGGCGTGGCTGGTTATGATCAGCGCCTTCCTGCCGCCCGCCTCACCGCCTTCTGCCTGCTTGCCCGTCCCGCTTCCCGCCGCTTCCCGCCGCTTCCGAGGATCGATGTCTCCCACAGAACCCGAAGACGTACCGGCGCCGTTGATTCCCCGACGGCGGCGGACCGTGCGTCTGCGGACGCTGCTGATCTGGCTGGCGGTCGTGCCCACCGTGGCGATGGGCGCTCAGACCGTGCTGACCGCCGACCGGTTGCTGGCCCAGTCGGCGCACCTGCGCGCCGATGTGGAAGCCGGTGAGCGGATCGGCGAGCCGCTGATCGCGCTCATGGCCGAGCTGCAGGCCGAGCGTACGGCGACGGCCGCGCGATGGGCGGGTTCGTCCGCGGCCGCCGGTGTGCCGCACGACGGGCGGGCCGCAACCGATCGGGCCGTGGCCGAGTTCCACAGGCTGTCGGCGGGTCACCGGGCAGGTCACCGGGCGGGATCCGAGCACACCGACCAGCAGCTGGGGGAGGTGACGGACGCCCTCGACGGTCTGGCCGTCCACCGTGAGCGGGCGGACAGCCGCAGCGGCGACCCCGAGAAGGTCCTCGACTACTACACCGACCTGGTCGGCCGGATGATCCGCCTGTACCAGGACGAGTTCAGCCACGCCGAGGACGCCGGGCTCACCTCGGAGAGCCGCCCGGTCGTCGCCATGCTCTCGGCTTCGGAGATGGTGGCGCGCGAGGACGCGCTGCTCGCGCTGGCCGGGCCGTCCAGGGAGCTGACACCTTCCGGGTTCGCCGCGTTCCTCGACGCCGTCGGGGCCCACCGGTACCTGTACGACACCTCGATCGTGCCGTATCTGACCGCCGGCGAGGGGGAGTCCTACCAGCGGATCATCCGTTCGGACGCCTGGCAGACCAAGCTCCGCATCGAGGAAGCGATCCTCTCCGACCACAAGGACATCGCGTCGGGAGTGAAACTGCCGGCCGAGGTGGCCGGCTGGCCCGCCGCGCACGAGCAGTTCGCGGCCCGGCTGCGCGACCTCAACACCGACCGGTCGCAGGCCGTCCTCACGCACGCCGACGCGAAGGCCTCCGAGCTCCAGTCGCAGGTCCTGCTGCTGGTCGGTGGAAGCGGCGGCGCGCTGCTGGTGGTCGTCCTGGCCGTCGTACTCGCCACGCGTTCGATGCTGCGCCGCCTGGACGGTCTGCACCGGCGTACGGTGGCCATCGCCGAGCGGACGCTGCCGGACGTCGTGGCCCGGCTCGACCGAGGACAGACCGTCGACGAGTCCGCGCTGCCGACGGTCGGCGGGTACCAGGACGAGGTCGGGCGCATCAGCGACGCGTTCGCCCGGGTCGTCGCCGTGTCCGTCGACGGGCACCGGCAACTCGCGGCCGAACGCCATGGTTTCGGCATGTTCGCCTCCGGCATCGCCTCGCGCACCGGAAACCTGATCAGCCGCCAGCTGAGCCTCACCGAGGACCTCCAGGACGCCTTCGGCCACAACGAGGCGCTGCTGGCCCAATTGATGCGGTCCGACCAGCTGACGGTGGGCATGCGGCGCCAGATCGAGAACCTGCTCATCCTGTCGGGCGGTGAGATCCCCGACCCCCACACCGAGCCCATGCGGGTCGCCGACCTGCTGCGCGAAGCGGCCGCGGAGGTGGAGGACTTCCGGCGGATCGAGCGGCAGGCGCTGGACGAGGCGAGCGTCGAACCGCAGGTGATCAGCCAGATCAGCCACCTCCTGGCGGAGCTGCTGGACAACGCCGCCCGGTTCTCCCCGCCCAGGTCGAAGGTGGTGATCCGCGCCGAACTGGTGGCGGACGGGCTGTCGGTCGAGATCGAGGACCGCGGGCCCCGGGTGACCGGCTCCGGCTACGAGGAGATGAACCGGCGCCTGCACACGGCGCCGCCGTACGCCGTCCTCGCGGAGAACGCGCACCGGCTGGGGCTCTTCGTCGTGGGCCACCTCGCCGACCAGCTCGGGGCCACGGTCACGCTGCGCCGCTCGGTGTACGGGGGAACCTCGGCCGTGGTGATCCTGCCCGGCGAGCTGATGGTGGCGGCCGGGAGGCCGGAGCCGGAGCGGCGGTCGGAGCGAGAACCGGTGACCGAGCCGACGGCGGCCGCCGTGGCCCCGGCCGCGCCGGAATCCGTACCCGCACCCGCATCCGTGACCGTTCCCGTATCCGTACCTGAGCCGGTCACCGGGCCGCGGGCGGCCGAGCTGGTGCTGCACACCGGGTCCCGGCTGCCGACCCGCCGCGGGCCCGAGCCGTCGGCGGAGGGGAAGCGGACACCCGCACTCCGCCCGGCACCCCGGGACGGTGACGCGCGCCCGAGCCTCCCCGAGCGCGTCCCCCAGACCCATATGACGGAACAACTCCGCGGGCCACGCGCTCCGGAGCCGGCCCTCGGCCCGGACACGGCGACACCCGAAGAGGTGGCCGATGCCTGGGCGGACTACGAACAGGGGACCCAGACAGTGGAAGCAGAGCTCCGACGGGATCAGCCATGACGACGACACCCAACGCCGCGATATCCAACGCGGCGACACCCAACAGCGCCATCTACAGCGTCCTGGACAACAACCTGAGCAGGATCGCCGGCATCCAGGGCGCCGTGCTCCTGTCCAACGACGGAATCAGGCTGAGCGACTACCTGCTCGACCGGGACCAGGCGGAGCGCATGGCCGCCGCGGCCTCCGGGGTCGCGGCCACGATGAAGGCGATATCCGGCGAGGTCGGCGGCGGCCGGGTCATCCGCCAGCTGGTGGAGATGGACGACCGCTACCTCTGCATCGTCGGGTGCGGGGAGGGCAGCACCCTCATCGTCGTGACCTCCCGCAAGGCGCGCCTCGGGGAGCTGGGCGGCGAAGCGGTACGTACCGCCCAGGCGCTCGGTGAGTGGCTGGGCACCCCGGAGCGCGCCCAGGCACCGTCCTGATGCCCGACGCGGACGCGGAAGCGGAAGCGGAAGCGGAGGACGAGCCGCGGGCCCGCGGACGGCGCCGGACGCGGTTGTACGCGCTCACCGACGGCCGTACGACCGCACCGTGCACGGTCCTCACCATGGACACCACGATCACGGCGGCGGTCGACGAGGACGCCCACAGCGGACTGCCCACCGAATGGCGGGCCATCCTCGCCATGTGCCCGGCGCCCGACGGACGGGCGGTCGCCGAGCTCGCGGCGCGGACCCACATGCGCCTCACCCCGATGACGCTGCTCCTCGGTGAACTCGCGGACCGCGGGCTGATCCACCACCGGCCGCCGCTGGACGGGGCCGAGACCACCAATGTCCACCTGCTCATGAGAATCAGGGACAACCTTGCCCGGATATGAAACCGGATACGACGCCTCGGCCCCCCAGGCGGCCCCCGTCAAGATCCTCATCGCCGGGGGGTTCGGAGTCGGCAAGACCACCCTGGTCGAGACGATCTCCGAGATCGAGCCGCTGCGTACGGAGGAGCGGCTGACGGCCGCGGGCGTGGGCGTGGACGACCTCGACGGCATCGAGTCCAAAGCGGTCACCACCGTGGCGATGGACTTCGGCCGCCTCACCCTCACCGAGGCCGGGGTGGTGCTCTACCTGTTCGGCACGCCGGGCCAGGAGCGCTTCTGGTTCATGTGGGACGACCTGTTGAACGGGGCGCTCGGGGCGGTCGTCCTCGTCGACACCCGGCGCCTGGACCGCAGCTTCCCGGCCGTCGACTTCTTCGAGAGCCGCGGCCTGCCGTTCGTGGTCGGTGCGAACTGCTTCCACGGGGAGCAGCCGTACACCCCCGAGGAGATCGCGGCCGCCCTGCGCCTGCGCGACCCGGACACGCCGGTCCTGATGCTCGACGCCCGGGAGCGGGGCGATGTACGCGACGTCCTGGTGGCGCTCCTGGACATGCTGATCGCCACGGCAGGGGTCGAGGTCGGGGCGGGGATGCCGGGGGTCGCCTCAGCGGCCCGGTGAGGAGGGTGGCCAGGGCACCCCGCTCCCGATCAGTACGACGTCGGCGTCAGGGGCGGGTGGTGACCGGCAACTCTCGCAGCGCGCGGAATCGGAACGTGCTGTTCCAGCGGAGTTGGTCCGCGGGGCGGGCCAGCCGGGCCCGCAGATCGGACAGCTGGTCCGGGTGGTCGATGAGAGTGAGCACGCCGCCGCTGATGACGTGCTGGACACGCGCGAACGCTGCGTCGAACGGCTGCGGAAGGGATGTGTCTTCCGATATCTGCGTCATGCGAATTCCTTGCGTACCTGAGGCGGTGAGCCGTCAGGAGGTGGGTTCGGTGAAAGGGTTGCGAAGGTGTGCGAAGATTCCGTCCCCCGGTTCGTGTGGACCGGGTGACAAGGGGAAATCTAGTGATACCAAAGACGTTCAGACCCGCGGTCGGCGTGGCCCTGACCGTAGCTTTGTCGTCGGCAGCTCTGCTCGGCTACTCCGCGAGCGCGGAATCCGGGCCCCGCGCGGCTGACCGCGCGACCGTCAACACCTTTGCAGGCATAGCCGACGACGTGCTCTCCCAGCGTACCGAAGCCCTGGTCGAGGACCAGGCGGGGCGCCGTAGCTCGGGCCGCCCGGCCTCCGCGAAGAAGACGCGCATGTCGGCCCAGCTGAAGCGGGACGAGGACGCCGCGCTTTCGTCGCTGCGGTCCCGCAAGACGCGGCTGGCGGCGCTCGGTGAGGCCTACTCGGGCTCCGACACTCGCGTCGTGGTGGACAGTGCCACGGTCACCGGCGGGAAGGCGACCGTCCAGGTCACCGAGGAGACCACGCTCACGTACAAGAAGCTCCGCGGAGACGAGCCGGCGACGACCGACTTCCAGACCCGGTACGAGCTGAACCTCACCAGCAAGAAGGGCGGCGCCTGGGAGCTGACCTCGATCAAGTCCCAGGACAGCGGCCCCGTCGCGGTCAACGAGCCCGTGGCGGCCAAGGCGAACGTCATCCAGGACGACGGCCAGACCTACCCGGACGGCACGCCGGCCTCCACCAAGTACCCCGCGACGGCGAACCCCAAGTCGAAGACCGGCGCCGCCTACGACTACGCCGCCATGGCGAAGTACGCGGAGAAGTACTGGAGCAACTACAACCCGGCGTACCGGAAGTTCAACGGGGCCGGCGGCGACTGCACCAACTTCATCAGCCAGGCGCTGAAGGCGGGCGGCTGGAAGAACGTTCCGGGCTCCACGTCGGACTACCGGAACTGGTGGTACGACGGCACCCGCCAGACCGACTCCTGGGTCGGCGCGAACGAGTTCGCCTGGTTCACGCTGTCCAACCAGCGGGCGGCCAACCTGGCCAACGTGTACCAGATGGACATCGGGGACGTCCTGCAGATGGACTTCAACAAGGACGGGTCCAAGGACCACTCCATGATGGTGACGTACCGCAGCAAGGCCGGGATGCCTTACCTCACGTACCACTCCACCAACACGTACCGTAAGTCGCTCGCGAGCATCGTCGCGTCCTACCCGGACGCGGTCTACTTCGCATACCGCACCTGACAGGTGCCCTTCGGCCTTTCCTGTCGCGGAACTCCGCGGCAGGAGAGGCCGGTCGGCCGATGCCGATGCCGATGCCGATGCCGACGCTTACCTCGACCCCGACGCCCGCGCTCAGGCGTCCGCGCGCAGGAGATCGGCGCACTTCTCGCCGACCACCATCGTCGTGATGCACGGATTGACGGTCACGAGATCCGGCATGACCGACCCGTCCGCGACCCGCAGCCCGACGACCCCCTTGACCCGCAGACGGGCGTCGAGCGGCGCCATGGGGTCGTCGTCCGCCCCCATCTTCACCGTGCAAGCCGGGTGGTAGACGGTGTTGTGCGTCGTGTGGATGTAATCGAGCAGTTCCTCGGCGGTGCGGACATCTGGGCCCGGGGCGAGCTCGGCCCCCGCCCACCCGGCGAGCGCCGGCTGCGCGGCGATCCGGCGGGCCAGCTCGATGCCGGCTCCCATCACCCTCACGTCGTGCTCGTGCGTGAAGTACCGGGGGTCGATCCTCGGCTTGTCGCGGTAGTCGCGCGTCCGCAGCCGCACCGTGCCGCGCGACTTGGCACGTGTCACGTTCGGCGTCAGACAGAACGCGTTCTCGGACGTCGGATAGCCGTGCCGGGCGGTGTTCATGTCGAAGGGCACCGAGCCGTAGTGGAACATCAGGTCCGGCCGGTCCAGACCCGGCTCGGTGTCGTAGAAGATGCCCGCCTCCCACCACTGGCTCGACGTGGTGGTCATCGGCTGCCTCGCCTCCCACATGACGACGCCCTCGGGGTGGTCCTGGAGGTTCTCGCCGACTCCCGCGGAGTCCACGAGCACCTCCACGCCCACCTCCCGCAGATGATCCGCCGGGCCGATCCCCGACAGCATCAGCAGCTTCGGCGTGTCGATCGAGCCGCAGGAGACGACGACCTCGCGGCGGGCGCGGACCGTCCGGCTGTGGACGAGATCCGGGTCCAGATACTCCGCGCCGACACAGCGCAGCCCGTCGAACACCAGCTTCTTCGCCCGCACCCCGGTGCGTACCTCCAGGTTGGGGCGCTTGCCCAGCACCGGGTGGAGGTAGGCCACCGAGGAGGACTGCCGGATGTTGTTCTCGTCCGCGTTGATCTGGAACCAGTTGGCGCCCCGCACCACCGTCGTGCCGGTGTTGAACGGGGTCGTCGGTATGCCCGCCTGCGCACACGCCTCCAGGAGGGCGGCGCCGCACGGGTCCTCGCCCTTGAGGGTGCGCAGCTTCACCGGGCCCGACCGGCCGTGGTGGTCGCCGGGAGCGTCGTTGTTCTCCAGCCTGCGGTACAGAGGGAACAGGTCCGCCGCGCTCCAGCCCGTACAGCCTGCCGCCGCCCAGTCGTCCAGGTCCTCGGCGGGCGCCCAGAAGGCGATGCAGGAGTTGTGCGAGGAACAGCCGCCGAGCACCTTGGCGCGCGCGTGCCGCATGAAGCTGTTGCCGCTGGCCTGCGGCTCGACCGGGTAGTCCCAGTCGTAGCCGGACTCCAGCAGCCCCATCCACCGTTCCAGCCTCAGGATGTCGTCGTCCCCGACATCGCTCGGGCCGGCCTCCAGGACGCACACGGTGACGGACGGGTCCTCGCTCAGCCGCGCCGCGACGACATTGCCCGCGGTGCCGCCACCGACCACGACGTAGTCGAACTCATCGGTCGTCATGAGGGGGTGACCTCCTTCAGCGCGACGGGCTCGGGGCGGGCCACGGCGGCGTGTTCGGCGAGGACGCCCGTACGGTGCCGCTGGACGAACCAGTAGTAGGCGAAGCCGCCCAGCGCGATCGCGCCGACGAACAGCACCGCGCCCCAGCGCAGATACCAGTGGTACGGGGCGGCGGCGTTGTACACGGCCGACCGCGGCCAGATGAGGTTGAGCGTCATCGCCGCCCCCCACACCACGGCGATGATGTTGACGGGCAGCCCCCAGCGGCCGAGCGAGAACTTGCCCTCCGCCGGCCGCCACCGGCCGCGCAGCCGCGCCACCAGCATCGGCCCGGTGACCAGGAGATAGGCGACGTAGACCATCACGATGCCGATGCTGGTGACGACGGTGAAGATCTGCGGCTGGCGGATGTTGACCAGCAGGATCGTCAGGGCGAGCACCCCGATGATCACGGTCGGCAGGATCGGGGTGCCGAACCGCGGGCTGACCTTCGCGAGCCGGGAGGACGCGGGCAGGTTGTTGTCCCTGGCCATGGCGAAGGCGAGGCGGACGGCCGCCGTGTGCACCGCGAGCGCGCAGACGGTGACCGCGATCAGCACGCACCACAGCATCGCCTTGCCGGCCGTCGGGCCGAGGACGTCGAGGACGACGTACTGCAGCCCGTCGGTGGAGAGCTTCTCGCCGCGCAGATTCGACACGCTCATCAGCGCGAGGACCAGGACGAGGCCGCCGAGGACGAACGAGGCGGCGATCGCCCGGATGATGGCGCGCGGCGCGTTGCGCGAGGGGTCGAGGGACTCCTCGCCGAGCGAGGCCGCGGTGTCGAAGCCGTACATCACATAGGCCGAGGCGAGCGAGGCGATCAGGAACGCCCCGAGATAGCCGAAGGACTGGCCCGAGCCGGTGCCGGCCGTCTCGGTGACGACCTGCGGGCCCCGTACGACGTTCACCGCGAGCAGCACGATCAGTACGACGGTGGCGATCAGTTCGAGGAAGACACCCGCGGTGTTGATCCGGGCCATCAGCTTCACACCGAAGGCGCCCACGACCGTGGTGAAGAGGATCAGGCCGGCGGCGAGGACCACCGCGTTGGTCGCCACGTCGTACGTCCCCGTCCCGTCTCCGACGAACTGGAAGACGGAAGAGATCTGAGGAAGCGTCAACTGGTAGGCGAGGGCCACGGCGGCGATGGAGACGATCGAGGCGGTGAGCATCATCCAGCCGGCGAGCCAGCCGACGTGTCCGTTCCCCACCTTCTTCGCCCAGTTGTAGATGGAGCCCGCCACCGGATAGCGGGCGGCCAGCTCGGCGAAGCAGAGCGCGACCGTGAACTGGCCGGCGAAGACCAGGGGCCAGGACCACCAGTACGCGGGACCGCCGCTGGCGTAACCGAAGTAGAAGAGCTGGAAGGTGCCCGTGAGGATCGAGATGTACGAGATGCCGGCCGCGAAGGTGTGGAAGGTGCCGAGCGTCCGCTTGAGTTCGGGACGGTAGCCGAACTCGGTGAGCTCCGTGTCGTCGCTCGGTGGGGAGGGCGGAGCCGTTGCCATGGGTCAACTCCTAGCCAATAGAGGGTGTTTCAGGCGAACCAGCCCTGCGGCTCCGGTGCGGTGTTGCGCCAGATGTGCTTCGTCTCGCGGTACTCCGCGAGACCGGCCGGACCGAGTTCCCGCCCCGTGCCGGACTGCTTGAACCCACCCCACTCCGCCTGCGGCAGATAGGGGTGGTAGTCGTTGATCCATACGGTGCCCAGGCGCAGCCGTCCCGCGATGCGCCGCGCCCGGCCCTCGCTGCCCGTCCAGACCGCGCCCGCGAGACCGTAGATCGTGTCGTTCGCGAGCCGCACGGCCTCGTCCTCGTCGCCGTCGCGGAACCGCTCCACCGTCAGGACCGGGCCGAAGGACTCCTCCCGCACCACCGACATCCCCGCGTGACACTCGTCGAGGACCGTCGGCAGGTAGTAGAAGCCCCTGTCGTACGCGGGGCCTTCGGGCCGGGCGCCGCCACAGCGCAGCACCGCGCCCTCGGCGACACCCCGCTCGACGTACGCCTCGACCTTGGCGCGATGGGCGGCCGAGATCAGCGGCCCGGTCTGCGCCCGCTCCTCGAAGGGGCCGCCCAGGCGGATCTCCCGGGCCCCGCGCACGATCTCGTCGACGAACCGGTCGTGCAGCGAGTCCTCGACCAGGAGCCGCGCCCCGGCCGAGCAGACCTGCCCGGAGTGCAGGAACACCGCCGTCAGGGCCATGTCCACCGCCGCGTCGAAATCGGCGTCCGCGAACACGATGTTGGGGTTCTTGCCGCCCAGTTCGAGCGCGACCTTCTTGACCGTCCCGGCGGCTGCCGCCATCAGTCGGCGGCCGGTCCGCAGACCGCCGGTGAAGGAGAGGAGATCGACGTCGGGGTGGTCGGCGAGCGGCGCACCCGCCTCGGGGCCCGCGCCGAGCACGAGGTTGGCGACACCGTCGGGCAGCCCCGCCTCGGCGAGCAGACGCATCAGACGGATCGCGGTGTGCGGGGTGAGCTCGCTCGGCTTCAGGACGAAGGTGTTGCCCGCGGCGAGGGCCGGCGCGACCTTCCACGCCGTCTGGAGCAGCGGATAGTTCCACGGCGTGATCAGCCCGCAGACCCCGACCGGCTCGTGCACCACCCGGCTGTCGGCGTTCGCCGTGCCCGTGTCGATCACCCGGCCCGTCTCGGTGGCGGCGAGCCGCCCGAAGTACCGGAAGCAGTTCACGACGTCGTCGATGTCGTACGCGCTCTCCACCAGCCGCTTGCCGGTGTCGAGGGACTCGGCGCGGGCCAGCGCGTCCTTGTCGCGGGCGATCAGACCGGCGACGCGCAGCAGCAGGTCGCCGCGCTCGGCGGCGGAGGTGTGCGGCCACGGGCCCTCGTCGAACGAGCGGCGGGCCGCGGCGATCGCGTCGGCCGTGTCCTTGCCGTCCGCCTCGTCGACCTCGGCGATCAGGGAGCCGTCGGCGGGACAGCGGATCTCCCGGGTGCGCTCGCCGCGGGCCGCCGTCCACGCGCCGCCGATGAACAGATCAGGCACCGGTGCCTCCCAGCTTCTCGGTCAGCCACGCGTGGAAGATCCCGATGTGGTGCTCGGCCGGCACCAGCACGCCGCCCGCCCGGTACGCGCGCGACGCCATCGCGGGCTGGGTGCGCTCGCAGGCGTCGAAGTCCTGGACGTTGACCCGGTGGAACAGCTCCACGGACTTCGACACGTCCGCGCCCGACGCGACGACCTCCGGCGCGTACAGCCAGTCGCACTCGACGACCGTGCGGTCCTCGGCGAGCGGGAACATCCGGTGCAGGATCACATGGTCGGGGACGAGGTTGATGAACACGGTCGGCTTGACCGTGATGGCGTAGTAGCGCCGGTCCTGCTCCTCGGCCACCTCGGGCAGTCTGGCGAAGCCCCCGCTGCCGTCGACCGTGAAGCCCTTCACCTCCTTGGCGAACTCCGCCCCGTGCCCCACGTAGTACTGCGCCGCGTATCCCCGCGCGAACTCCGGTAATACATGGGTCAGTTCGGGGTGGATCGTCGCGCAGTGGTAGCACTCCATGAAGTTCTCGACGATCAGCTTCCAGTTCGCCTTCACCTCGTACCTGATCCGCCGGCCGAGGGCCAGACCCTCCGTGCCGTACCGATCGATGGACGCCGTGTCGCCGAGCCGCTCCACGGCCGCGCCGATCACGGTCTCCTCGAAGGACGGCGGCTCGTCGGCCAGGCACACCCACGCGTATCCCAGCCATTCGCGCAGGCGCACGGTCACCAGGCCGTAGGAGGTGCGGTCGATGTCGGGCATCTTGACCAGATTGGGGGCGGCGATCAGCTTGCCGTCGAGGTCGTACGTCCAGGCGTGGTACGGGCATTGGAGTGCCCGCCGCACCGCGCCGGACTCCTCGGTGCACAGCCGGGCGCCGCGGTGCCGGCAGATGTTGAGGAAGGCCCGCAGCTCGCCGGCCCGGTTGCGGGTCACGATCACGCTCTCGCGGCCGACCCGGACGGTACGGAACGCACCGGGCTTGTCGAGGTCGGAGCCGCGCACGGCGCAGAACCACATCGATTCGAAGAGCCGCTCCTGCTCCCGCCGGAAGATCTCCGGGTCGGTGTAGAAGTGACCGGGGAGCGTGGCGATCAGGCTGGGCGGGAGGTCGGTGGCCGTCACGGCGGTCTCCTCAAGCGGAAGGCGCGGTCGTGGTCGCGGTCGTCGTCGCGGGCGCGGGTGCGGGCCCGGTGGCCGCGGACAGCCGGCGCGGATCGAAGAGTTCGATGGGGTGCCCGGTGGCGCCGGTCAGGGCCAGGTCGGCGACGATCTCGCCGACGACGGGCACGAACTTGAAGCCGTGACCGGAGAACCCGCAGGCCACGGTCACCGAGTCGGGGTGCTGCGGATGGCGCGCGATCACGAAATGCTCGTCGGGGGTGTTGGAGTACATACAGGTCGAGGCCTTCAGGAAACGGCCGGGCAGGGACGGGAGATGTCGGGAGAGCTGCTCCGCCATCGCCGCGACCTCGTCCTCGCGCACGGTCCGGTCGATGGTCTCCGGGGTGCAGACGGTGCCCCTGCGGAAGAACGCCACCTTCGCGCCGAGGTCGGGCCCGTCGATCGAGGGGAAGCCGTAGAACTGGACGCCGCCCGCGTCCTCCCAGATGTAGATCGGATGGTTCTCGGGGAGGAAGGGACCGGTTCCGCCGTCGGGCTGGAACCAGTACATGACCTGCCGCTCGATGGTGAACGGCACGCCCAGGTCGGTGAGCAGCCGCGGCGCCCACGCACCCGGGCAGATCACCAACTGGCCGGCGGTGTAGGTGTCCTCGGCGGTGTGGACGCGTACGCCGTCGCGGTACGGCTCCCAGCGCAGCACCGGCTCCTCGAAGTGCAGGTCCGCGCCCGACCGCGTGGCGAGCTGGAGGTGGGCCGCGACCGTGCTCTCCGGGCGGAGGAACCCGGCCCGCGCCTCGTACAGCGCGACCTCGTCCTCGGCGGGGGTGAGGGTGGGGAAGCGGCGGCGGATCTCCTTCGCGTCGAGCATCTCGTGCGGCAGGTCCCACTGCCGGGCCGAGAGCAGCGAACCGGACACCGTACGGGAATCGGGGCGGCCGACCATCACACCGCCGCACAGCGTCGCGATGTCCCGGCCGGTGTCGCGCTCCAGGGCCTCGTACAGCTCGTAGGAGCGCAGCAGCAGCGGCACGTACGCCGGGTCCTCGAAGTACGACTGCCGCGTGATGCGCGAACCTCCGTGACTGGAGCCGCGGTTGTGGACGGGACCGAACTTCTCCAGGCCGAGCACGCGCGCGCCGCGCGCGGACAGGTGGTGGGCGGCGGCACTGCCCATTCCGCCCAGGCCGACGACGATCACGTCATGGGTGGGTGACACAGCGGGGTCCTCCTCGGACACGACCGCCTAGCGGCGGATGCGGCTCATGTCGGGGTCGAACAGCGGCTCCTCGGCGACGGTCGCCGAGATCTTCTCGCCGAAGTACTCGATGTGTACCGGGGTGCCGGCGGTGAGTCGGGGCAGCCACGCGTACGCGACACAGCGGCCCAGTGTGTAGCCGTAGGAGGCGCTGGTCACGTACCCCGCCGGCACCCCGCCGACGTACACCGGTTCCTTGCCGAGGACGACGGCCGCCGGGTCGTCGAGCAGCAGTGCGGTGAGCCCGCGCCGCGGCTCGCCCGCCTTCTCCAGGGCGGCCCGCCCGACGAAGTCGCCCTTGTCCATCCGTACGGCGAACCCGAGTCCGGCCTCGTACGGGGTGTGCTCGTCGGTCATGTCCTGGCCCCACGAACGGTAGCCCTTCTCCAGGCGCAGGCTGTTGAAGGCGGAGCGGCCGGCGGCGATCACGCCGTGCTCCCGCCCGGCTTCCCAGAGCGTGTCCCAGAGTCGAAGCCCCAGGTCGGCGGTGGTGTACAGCTCCCAGCCGAGCTCGCCGACGTAACTCAGCCGCATCGCCGTCACCGGTACATGGCCGAGGTACGTCTGGCGGGCGCGGAAGTAGCCGAAGCCCCGGTGGGAGAAGTCGTCCCGGGTCAGCGGCTGCACCAGCGCGCGGGCGAGAGGGCCCCACACCCCGACGCAGCAGGTCCCGGAGGTGATGTCACGTACCCGCACGTCGTCCGGGGCGCGGCGCAGCAGCCAGTCCTCGTCGGCGGGGCTGTTGGCGCCGATCTGGAAGCGGTCGGCGGCCAGGCGCGCCACGGTGAGGTCCGAGCGGATGCCGCCGGTCTCGTCGAGCAGCAGGGTGTACGTCACCGAGCCGGGCTTCTTGGCGAGGTTGTTGGTCGTCATGCGCTGGAGGAAGGCCAGGGCGCCGGGGCCGGTGACCTCCAGCCTGCGCAGCGGGGTCATGTCGTACAGGGCGACCTTCTCGCGGGTCGCCCGTGCCTCGGCGGCGGCGATCGGCGACCAGTAGCGGGCCGACCAGGCGTCGCGGGCGGGCAGGTCGATGTCCTCGGCGAGCGGGGCGTTCGCCTCGTACCAGTGCGGACGCTCCCAGCCGCCGCCCTCCAGGAAGTGCGCCCCGAGCTCCTGCTGACGGGGGTGGAAGGGGCTCACCCGCAGCGGTCGCGGCTGCTCCATGGGCTGTAGCGGGTGCAGGACGTCGTAGACCTCGACGAACTGCCGGGCGCCGCGGTCGGCGACGTACGCGGGGGAGAGCTGGGCGCCCTCGAAGCGGGTGAGATCGCACTCGTGGACGTCGATCCGCGGCCGGCCCTCCACCATCCACTCCGCGACGGCCCTGGCCACCCCCGCCGAGTGGGTGACCCACACGGCCTCGGCGAGCCAGAATCCGCGCAGGGAGCGGGACTCGCCGAGCAGGGGCATCCCGTCCGGAGTGAAGGAGAAGACGCCGTTGAATCCCTCCTCGACCTCGCTCCGGGCGAGCGCGGGCAGCAGCTCTCGGCAGTCCTCCCAGCTCGGCGCGAAGTCCTCCGGGGTGAAGGGGGAGGTGGACGGCATGACGGGCGCCTCGTCGTAGGACGGGACGGTGAACGGGTCCACGGGCAGTGGCCGGTGGGCGTAGCTGCCGATGCCGATCCGGTCGGTGTGCTCGCGGAAGTACAGGTCCTGGTCCTGGAACCGCAGGATCGGTCGGGACGCCTCGGTGCGCGGGTCGTTGACGTCCGCGAGTTCCGGCAGGGGCCGGGTCTTCGCGTACTGGTGGGCGAGCGGCAGCAGCGGCACGTCGACGCCCGCCATCCGGCCGACCACCGGACCCCAGAACCCGGCCGCCGACACGATGTGGTCGGCGGGGAAGACCCCCCGGTCGGTGACGACAGCCGTCACCCGGCCGTCCTCCTGCTCGATGCCGGTGACGGTGTGCCGCTCCAGGAAGCGGGCGCCGCGGCCCTCGGCGCGCTCGATCTGGGCCCGGCAGGCCAGGACGGCGCGGGCGAGGCCGTCCCCCGGGGTGAAGAACCCGCCGAGGACCTTGCCCGCGTCGAGCAGCGGCCACAGCTCCGCGCAGCGCTCGGCGGAGATCACCTCGCCGCGGATGCCCCAGGACGCGGCGTACCCGGCCCTGCGGTGCAGGTCGGCCAGACGCTCCTCGGTGGTGGCCAGTTCCAGACCGCCCACGGGGTTGAAGCAGGAGAGGCCGTCGACTTCGAGTGCGCTGAACTTCTCGACGGTGTACGCGGCGAACGCGCTCAGCGTCTTGGACGGGCTGGTCCGGAAGACGAGCCCCGGCGCGTGGGAGGTGGAACCGCCGGGGGCGGGGAGCGGGCCCTGTTCGAGCACCGTGACATCGGTCCAGCCGAGGGCGGTCAGCTCGTCGGCGAGCGAGCAGCCGACGATGCCGGCGCCGATGACCACGACACGGGGACCGGGCGGTGCGGGTGCGTGGGACATGCCCCTCCTTGAGTCGGTCTCCTCGCTTGTTGCGCAGTGCGCGATCGGTTGCACGATGGGGAACATAGTGGGAACGGCGGCAACACGCCGTCAAGGGGCCGGTGTTAACGACTGGCAAAACCGAGCGGTCCCATGGAAACGCCCTCGACACACGTTCCACGCGCGTTCTGCCCGCATACGGCGACGCGGGGCCGGGTCTCCCCGGCCCCGCGTGGCAAGGGGCACAGCTCCGCGGAATGGCTCAGAATCCGTAGCCCATCCGCCGTGACAGTTCGTCGGCCGCGGCGACCGTCCGCGCGGCGAGCTTCGGCAGCCGCTCCCGTTCGAGGCGGTAGGCCGGGCCCGAGACGCTGAGCGCGCCGATCACCCTGCCGTCGTGCGCGCGCACCGGCGCGGCGACCGCGTTCAGGCCCAGCTCCAGCTCCTCCACGACGATCGCGAAGCCCTGCGCGTGCGCCGCGTCCAGCTCGGCCCGCAGCGTCCCGGCGCTCGTCACCGTGTGCTCGGTGAACCGCGGCAGCGACCGGGCGAGGAGCCCTTCGCGCAGCGTGACCGGCAGATGGGCCAGGAGCACCTTGCCGCTGGAGGTGGCGTGCAGGGGCGTGCGCCGGCCCAGCCAGTTCTGCGCGGTGACGGAGGCGGGGCCGCGCGCCTGCATGATGTTGACGGCGGCATCGTCGTCCAGGACCGCGATGTTCACCGTCTCGCCCAGCTCGTCGGCGAGTTCCCGGCACACCGGCGCACCCTCCTGGGAGATGTCCAGGCGTACGGCCGCAGCCCCCGCCAGGCGCAGGATGCCGGCGCCGAGGAAGTACTTGCCGCGGTCCTGGGCTTGGGAGACCAGACCCCGGTTCTCCAACACGCCGAGCAGCCGGAACGCCGTGGACTTGTGCACGTCCAACTCGTCGGCGATGTCGGTGACGCCGGCCTCGCCGTGCCGCGCGAGGATCTCCAGCACGCTCACGGCGCGGTCCACGGACTGGATCGCCCCCGCAGCTCCCCTGCCCGGCGCTCGGTCCGGTGCTTCCTCGTTCTGTTCAGCCACCACGGCCTGGTCGCGGGTCATAGCTCAACTCTCGCCCTTTCGCGCCCTGTAGCGCATAGCAATCCATCATCGCGCCATACGCAACGTCACGCTACCGAAAGTCCGCCCGGTGTCGTCACCTGCCCCAGATCTTCCGGTACGCCTCGCGGTAGCCGGACGGATCCCAGGAGGTGGCGCCGCCGCTGTTGTCGGCCGTGGTGATGTGGACGGGGGCGACGTAGCCGCTGGCGGGCCGGCCGGCGAAGGCGCGGTTGAACTCGTCGACGATGTGCCAGCCCTGCTGGGTCAGTGGCTCGGGGACGGTGGCGGCCTGGAACTGCTCGTTGTTGATGCGCTGGAAGGCGGAGGGGTCGCCGTCCCCCGCGCCGATGTTGAAGGGCGGTCCGGAGCCCGGTTTGCCGGCCGCGCGGAGGGCGGGAGCGGCGTCGGCGAAGTAGAGGTCGTTGATGGCGACGGAGTAGTTCCACTTGCTCCCGAAGCGGGACAGGAGAGAGGAGACCTCCTGGGGGGTGCGGCTGCTCGCGTCCGGGATGGGGATGTTCTCGTACGCCAGGAGCGTCACGCCGGAACAGGCGGCGAGCTCCCTCCTGATCAGTTCGGACTTGTTCCGGGCGAACGGGATCGAGTCGTCGGTGAAGACGACGACTCCGGCTTCGCCCTTGGACCGGGCGATGATCCAATCGGCGCTGATCCTCGCCACGTCCTCCACTTTCGTGGTGACGTTCGTGAAGAGCCCGGTGCTCTCGCTCGGGCCGGGGGAATCCACCGCGTGCCAGCCGATGACCGGGATGTGCGCCGCTTTCGCCCGCGCCACCTGCTGAGAGGTCAGCCGGGGATCGAAACCGCCGACGACGATGCCCGAGGGCTTGAGGGTGACGGCTTGGCTGAACGCCGCCTGGATGCCGGCGGGGGTGCCCTCGCCATCGATCACCCGGACCTTCCAGCCGATGGTCTTCGCGGCCTCCTCGACTCCCTTCGCGACGCCCGCGACGCCGGGATTGGTCATGGTCTGCGCGACGTAGACGATGGTCTTGCCGGACACCGCCGCGGGGCCGCTGGTGGGGCCGTTCCAGGAGGCGTCGGTGTTCTCGGCCTGCCGAACGGCTGCCTCGGCCTTCGCGAGGGTGGCGGGACAACCGGCTTGAGACGGCCCGCTGTCGGCGGACGGGCCGCGCCCGCAGCCGGCGACGAGGGTGGCGGCGGCTGTCAGCAGGGCTGCTGCGGCGGTGAGGGTGGTCTTGTGGTTCGGGTTCGGGTTCGGGTTCGGGTTCGGGTTCGGGTACACGGTGCTCCTGACGCGGGTGCGCGTACGAGGTGTTCCATACGAGGGTTCTAGGGGTGGCCGTCCTCGGACGGTGCGGCCGGCGTCCGCGCGAGTGACCGGCGGGTCGCGGTGGCGCCGGTGCGCAGCCGGCGGCGGGCGGAGTAACCGGCCAGGCCGACGGCGAGGAGCAGGGTGGCGCCGTTGAACAGCGGCGTGGCCCAGAACCGGGCGCCTAGCTGGCCGATGCCGGCGAGGCCGATGGCGAGGACGGCGACGGCCACGACGGTGCCGAGGGCGTTGGCCCGGCCGGGTCTGATCGTGGTGGACCCGAGCAGAGCGCCGACGAACGCGGGCAGCAGGTAGTCCAGCCCGACACTCGGGTTGCCGGTCTGCTGCTGCGCGGCGAGGAGGACACCGGCGAACCCGACGACCAGGCCCGATCCGGCGAAGGCGTAGACGGAGTATCGGTGGGTGGGGATGCCGAGGATGCCCGCGGCGCGCGGGTTGGAGCCGATGACGTACAGGTACCGGCCGAGCGGCAGCCGTTCCAGTACCAGCCAGAGGGCGGCGGCGACGGCCAGGACGTAGAAGGCGGGTACCGGCAGCCCGAGGAACCGCGAGTCGTAGAGGTCGGTGAAGGAGGCGGGCAGGCCGTTCGGGCCGGGAACGATCCGGGCGCCGTCGGTGATCCAGCCGGTGAAGGCGTACATCATGCTGCCGGTGCCGAGCGTGGCGATGAAGGAGTCGATCTGCCCGAATTCGACGATGACGCCGTTGAGGGCGCCGACCGCCGCCCCTCCGCACACCACCACGAGGCAGGCGAGGGGCCAGGGCCAGCCTTCGTTGACGATGAGCTGGAGCACCATGACGTGCGCCAGACCGAGACCGTAGCCGATGGACAGGTCGAACTTGCCGGTGGCGATGGGGATCGTCGCACCGAGCGCCATGATGGCGGGGATCGACTGGTTGGAGAGGATCGAGGAGGTGTTCTCCTCCGTCGGAAAGGTGTTAGGCAGCGCGAGGGAGAAGGCCAGGAAGAGCAGGGCGGCGAGGACCGGGAGGGCGTAGCCGCCGATGAGGTGCCCGCGAAGGCGGGCCGGCGCGGAACGGGGCGAGGGGGTCATCGGCTCGTCGCAGCTCCGGTGATGGGCGGCATGGCCGAGGCGGTTCGGGTGAGTTCGGTGACGGTGAGGGCCGCACCGCTCAGCTCGGCGCCCACGGTCCCGCGGACGAACACCAGAGCGCGGTGGCACACGCCCGCGACCTCCTCGAAATCGGTGGAGATGAGCAGGACGGACAGGCCGGAGGTCAGCGCGTCGTCGAGCAGTCGGTAGATCGTGGCCTTGGCGCCGACGTCCACGCTGGCGGTCGGCTCTTCGAGGATGAGCAGGCGCAGGCTCCCCCGGAGCCACCGGCCGACCATGACCTTCTGCTGGTTGCCGCCGGACAGGGTGGCGATCGGCACCTCGCTGTCGCGGGGGTGCACCGAGAAACGGTCGATCAGGGCGGTGGCCTCGGCGCGCTCATGCCGGGGCCTGATCCAGCGCCACGCGGGCACACCGGCCGACCGGGGGTTGGCCAGGAAGTTCTCCCGCACGGTCAGTTCGGCGGCGCAGCCTTCCTCCTGACGGTTGCCCGCCACGAAGCCGACCCCGGAATCGAGAGCGGCCGAAACCGTACGAGGGTGGTACGGACGGCCGTCGAGCAGCGCCCGCCCGCCGAGGATCGGCCGGGCGCCGGCGAGGGCGCGCCCCAGGTCCATGTGGCCGGCGCCCGTCAGACCCACCATGCCGAGGATTTCGCCGGCCCGCAGGTCCAGGCTGACCGGCCCGGCGTATGCGGTCGTCACACCGTCGAGGCTCAGCAGGGGCGGGCCCGCGGCGGGAGTGGTGGGGGGCCGGTGGACGGCCGGTTCGCGGCCCACGATGGCGCGCACCAGACGGGCAGGGCTGTGGCCGGCGAGCGGACCCCGGTCGACCAGGCGGCCGTCGCGCAGGACGGCGAACGTGTCGGCGACCTTGTACACCTCGTCGAGCCGGTGGCTGACGTAGAGGATGCCGTGCCCTCGGTCGCGCAGGGTGTGCAGTACGTCGAACAGCCGGGCGCAGTCCGCGGCGGGGAGGGTGGCGGTCGGCTCGTCGAGGACGATGAGCTCGGCCCGTGTCGCCAGAGCGCGGGCGATGGCGACCAACGAGCGCTCGGCGGGGGCGAGGTCGGCGATCCGGGCGTCGGCGTCCAGGTGCCCGGCGACGAGGCGCAGGGCTTCGCCGCAGCGCTCCCGGGTCTGCCGCCAGGAGACCAGTCCGTAGCGGCGCGGGTACCCGGTGCCCAGGGCGATGTTCTCGGCCACCGTCATCCAGTCGACGAGACCGAGATCCTGGTGGATGAAGGACATGGTCCGGCGGGCGGCATGGGAGCCGAGCGGGTGCCCCGCCACCGTCACCTCGCCCTCGTCGGCGTGGTGGACTCCGGCGAGCACCTTGATGAGGGTGGACTTCCCGGCGCCGTTGGGACCGAGCAGGGCGAGGACGCTGCCTCGGTGGATGTCGAGGTCGACCGCGGCCAACGCGAGGGTGCCGCCGAACCGCTTGCCGAGACCGCGCACGCGGACGAGAGGGGCTCCGCCGGAGCGCGAGGGTGGGCTCATCGAGGTGTCGGGAGCGTCGTGCACAGAGTTCTCCGGGGGTCGGCCTCCGAGTTGTTCCCGACTGCATGCGGGATTCTACGGGGACATGCCGGTGCATTTCCGGCATATCGCCGTATTCCTTTTCCTTGACTCCAATGGGCGAAGGGTCACGCCGCGTCCAGGGCGCACTCGGCCCAGATGACCTTGCCGTCGGTGGTGTAGCGGGTGCCCCAGGCCTGGGCGAGCTGCGCGACGAGGAACAGGCCGCGGCCGCCCTCGTCGGTGCTGGCCGCGTGGCGCATGCGGGGGGCGGTGCTACTGGCGTCGTACACCTCGCAGATCAGGGTGCGGTCGTGGATGAGGCGTACCCGGATGGGCGCGGTGCCGTAGCGGACGGCGTTCGTGACCAGCTCGCTGAGCAGCAGTTCCGTGGCGAAAGCGGACTCGTCCAGCCCCCACTGGCTCAGCTGGCCCATGGCGGCGGCGCGGACCTCGGAGACGAGGGCCGGGTCGGCGGCCAGGTCCCAGGTGGCGATCCGGTCGGGGGGCAGGGCCTTGGTGCGGGCGACGAGAAGCGCGATGTCGTCGGCGGGATGTTCCGGTGCCAGGGCGTCCATGACCGCGCGGCAGGTGTCCTCGGGGGCGCGGTCCGGGTGGGCCAGGGCGCGGCGCAGGTCGTCGAGGGCCGCGTCGATGTCGCGATGACGGTCTTCGATCAGTCCGTCGGTGAAGAGGACCAGCTGGCTGTGTTCGGGGAGGTGGATCTCGGCCGATTCGAAGGGCAGGCCGCCGAGGCCGAGCGGGGGTCCGGCGGGCACGTCGAGGAGTGTCACGGTGCCGTCGGGACCGACCAGCGCGGGCGGGGGGTGTCCGGCGCGGGCGATCGTGCACAGTTGCGAGGTGGGGTCGTAGATCGCGTACAGGAAGGTGGCGCCGACGATGCCGGTGCTGCCGACGGCGGGATCGTCGCCGCCCTCCTCCCGGTCCAGGCGCACCATGAGGTTGTCCAGGTGCGTGAGGAGTTCGTCGGGGGCGAGTTCCAGTTCGGCGAAGTTGCGCGCGGCGGTACGCAGCCGGCCCATGGTGGCGGCGGCGTGCAGTCCATGGCCGACGACATCGCCGACGAGGAGGGCGACGCGGGTGCCGGAGAGGGGGATGACGTCGAACCAGTCGCCGCCCACTCCGGACTCGGCGGGCAGATAGCGGTGGGCGACCTCGACGGCGCCCTGCTCGGGAAGGCCGCGCGGGAGCAGACTGCGCTGCAGGGCCAGGGCCAGGGTGTGTTCGCGGGTGTAGCGGCGGGCGTTGTCGATGCAGAGGGCGGCGCGGGCGGCGAGTTCCTGGGCCAGCGAGCGGTCGTCGTCCCCGAAGGGGGCGGGGTCCTGCGAACGGTAGAAACTGGCGATGCCCAGGAGGGCGCCGCGGGCGAGCAGGGGGACGGTGATGAGGGAGTGGATGTTGTGGGCGAGGAGCCGCTCGGCGTGCTCGGGGTCCTGGGCGATCCAGCCGAAGGCGGCCTTGAGGTCGGGTTCCAGCACGGGCTGCCCGGTGTTCATGCAGCGCATGTGGGGCGTGGTCGGCCGCAGGCTGAGCTGCTTACCCACCGGGTAGAAGGGGCAGTCCTCGCGGATGCCGTGGACCACGGTGCGGTGCATTTCGGCGGTGGGGTGGGGGGACTCCTCGCCGCGCAGTACGGCCTCGGGCAGGTCGATCGTGACGAAGTCGGCCAGGCGCGGGACCGCCGTCTCGGCGAGTTCCCAGGCGGTGCGGCTCACGTCCAGGGTGGTGCCGATGCGGGTGCTGGCCTCGGCCAGCAGCTCCAGACGGCGTCGAGCCGCGACGGCGTACTTTCCCACTTCCGGCTCGCCCACCAGCACCAGCCCTCTGACCATGCCGGCGGCGGCGGCGTCGCCGGTGGGCGGCGCCGCGGGTGCGCGGACCGTCGTCGGGGTCGGACCGGGTGTGACCGGGGGACGGGGTCCGGGCGGCGGTACGGCGGGGGTGGGGGTGCGGGCGGGGGTGGGGGCGGGCGCGTGCCGTTCCGTGTCCTCGGGAATGAGCGCCTCGACGACGATGCCCTCCACCCCGGAGGGGCTCATCAGGGGACGGCTCACGAGGGTGACCGTCCGGCCTCGGGAGAGGGGCACCTCGGCAGCGGCCCGCTGGGCCGAGGACATCAGCTCCGTGGCCTTCTCCTTGAGGATCGACTGGTCGGGCTGGTCCAGGTCGCTCTGGAGCAGCTCGTCCATCCCGGCCGGGTAGCCGTTCATGGTGCCCTCGTCGGTCCGGGCACGGCTTCGGGCATCGAGATAGGCCTCCAGCAGGCCGCGCTCCCGCGCCGAACTCTGTTCCATCAGGCGTCGTTCGACGGCTTCGGCCGCCCTGCGTACCAACGGGACCAGGGCCGGGTCCGCGTCGGTGTAGGGATAGCCGAGGCACAGGACGCCCTCGATGCGCCCGCTGAGCTGGTCGCGAACGGGTATGGCGGTACAGGCGCTCGACTGGGACCGCTCGGCGAAGTGCTCGGCGCCGTAGACCTGGACGAGTCGCCTTTCCGCGAGGGTGAGGCCGATGCCGTTCGTCCCCGCGACCTGCTCGGCGAACACGAAACCGGGAACGCTCTGGATCGGGGCGAGATGCCTGAGCAAGGACGCGTCTCCGAAACGGCGTTCAAGCACGATGCCGTGCCCGTCGGCGAGACAGATGTTCATCCGGCTGCCCGAGAAGATCGATTGCAGCCGGTCGAGCACGGGCCCGGCGGCGCGGACGAGCGGACCGTCCGGGTCGAAGTCCTGGGTGAAGGGAAGCTCGGACTGGTCCGGCGACAGCCCCAGCAGCTGGCAGCGCTGCCACGAGCTGAGGATCGGACTGCGCACGGTCCCCTCGACCGACTCGACCGACGCGCCGTGCAGAAATCGGTCACGGGAACGCACGGGGCCGATGCGGTCTCCCAAGACCCCCATCTGCACCACTTCCCTCACCGGAGCTTCCCTCCCCGGAACACGCTCGCCGGAACGCTCTCGATCGCCAGATTTGAGTATATTCCTCACGTTTTGGTGCGGGCGCGGGAGCAGAGTGATCGGCGGGCCGGACATCACAAGATCGCGACCGGATCGACGGGCGAGCCCGTCCCGCCGGGGACGTTCAGCGGCGTCACGACGAGCATGAACGCGTAACGGCCGGCTTCGGCGCAGGCGGCGGAGAGTGGTTCGAGGTCGAGGTTGTCCAGCAGCGGTACGCCCATCGCGGTGATGGCCAGCGCGTGGACGGGGGAGTGCAGGCCCTCGACCGGCGACGGCCGTACGTCGCTGTCCCCGTCGGCGCCGAGCAGGGCGATGGCGCGCTCGGCCAGCAGCGGCATCGCGTCCACGTGCCAGCCCGCGCTCGCCTCGGCAGGGTTCCAGGGGCCGATCTCCCGGCGCCGGCGGAAGCGGCCCGAGCGCAGCAGCACCGCATCGCCGTCCCCGATGGTCACATCGAGCGCCTTCTCCGCGGAGACGATGTCCCGCGCGTGCAGTGCGCGCCCCGGTTCCAGCCAGTCGACCCCGAGCACGGCGGGCAGGTCGAGGAGTACGCCCTTGGTGACGAGGGGGCCGAGCGCCGACACCGCGGCGAAGCGGGCACCCCCGGCATCGACGACCTCGTGCGCCGCTCGGCCGTCGTAGAGTTGCCCTCGGTAGGCGATGTGTGACAGCGCGTCGAGGTGGCTCACCGCCTTGCCGTGATAGTCGGCGGCGAGGAAATCCTTGTAGGCGGCCGGCTCCGGGGCCTCTACGTCACCGAGGTCGGACATGTAGTGCAGCGCGGGCTTCTCGTTGTCCGGTCCGGGCCGGGTGTCCCAGGGCCGCCCCATCGGGACGACCGTGCCGGACCGGATCAGGGCGGCGGCCCTCTGTACGTGGCCCGCTGTCACCCTGTTCCAGGCGCCGCGATCGGCGGCGGCCCAGCGGCCCCACGTGCGGACCGCCTCGAAGAGGGCGTCGAACTCCTGGCGGGAGACGTCGGCGGGGTTGCTGCTCATGTGTGCTCAGCGCTCCAAGGTGCGTGCGGACGCCCCGGCGGGGTTGACGGTCCGGAATCCCTCGGGGGAATGGCTACGGTGAGTAACCGGGCCCCGGGTCGTGACCTCGACCGGAGGAGTGGTCGTACCACTCGATCGTCCGCCACGAGCCCGGAGCCCGCATGGTTCCGGCGCGCCGGGCCGGCGTGCGGAGGACGGCAGCCACCCCCCGGGGGCCGCACCGAACACAACGGTGCGGTCCCCGGGGGCGTCAGCAGGTACGCCGTACGTGCCCGGATTCCCCGGCAGGGCGGACGTCCAGGTCGCGCAGGACGATCGACAGGGCGCGGCCGTACGCCTTGCAGGCGGCGGCGAGGCCGGACTGCCGGTACTCGATCACGAAGACGCGGTCGTCGAAGGCGGTGGCGTAGTCGCCGCATTCGTCGTACTGGCCGCATTCCTCGGTAACGGCGAAGTCGAAGCCGATGCCCCGGCCCCGCCGGGCGAGTTCGGCGGCGTTCTTCTGGCCGATGGCCAGACCGGCCCGGTGCGCGCGGTCGACGAGCAGCCGCCCGAACGCGAGGTCGTCCTCGGGGGTGAGGCGACCGCCGGACCGCTCGTGGGAGTCGAGGTTGTCGGCTTCGACGGCCTGGTAACCGGCGGCCGCACAGCCGTCGATCCACTCCCCGACGATCCCGGCGAGCCGGTCCCGCTTGGCCGGGGTGGAGACGTCCAGCAGGGCCTCGTTCCACTGCTTGTCCGTCACCGGCCTGCCGGAGGAGTCCAGGAGCAGCAGGTCGGGATGGTTCGTCCGCCACCAGCCGGTGGCGTCGGGCTGGGCCTGGAAGGCGTTCACGTAGCAGATGTTGTAGAGGCCGGGGGCCGGCGGGGCGGTGCGGTCACGGGACACCGCCTGGACACCGGGCGCGGGCGGGTAGGGGCCGCCGATCTGGTAGTCGAAGCCCATGTGGGGGGCGGGGAGCCGCACCGAGCCGGGGAGAGGCGGGGCGGACACGGCCGGCGGAGCGGGCTCGCCCGACTCCTCCTCGCCGTCGCCGGCGGTGCAGCCGGCCGCGAGCAGCGCCAGTACGCCGATCAGCGGCACGGCCTTCGGCATCAGCGACCGGCGGGCACGCCCGGGCGTCCGGTGGGAATCCATGGCCGTGATCGTAACGCCGCGACCCGACCCGACCCGACCCGACCCGACCCGACCCGACCCGTGCGCGGGCCGCCCGGGCAGCCCCGGGCCGTCCGGGCCGGCGCCCCGCGCCAGTGCGTTCACCCTCACCCCTACCCGAGGTGACCGTGCCTGTCAGTCCGTAAGGTTCCGGGTTCTCCGGCGCGGGGGCCCGTCGCTACCGTCCAAACCGCCAGTCACCCGGCTCCGTCGCGTCACCCTTCCGACCGGTGCCCCGTGACCACCTACGCAACGCTCCCTACCAGGAGGTCAGGTTGACCGCGCAGCACCCCACCCGCAGGAGCATCCTCAAGTCCGCCGGCGGGCTCTCGGCCGCGATGGCCCTGGGCGCCGGAGGCGTCCTCGCCGCGGCGCCATCGGCCGCGGCGGCCGATGACGGCTTCGGTCTGCGCATCGTGGACCGCAACGAGAGCGACCACCGGATGTGGTACTACCGGTTCGCGACCGACGCGATCGGCTGGAACCCCGGTCCCGCTGTGAACGTGCTGCTCCCCGACGACTACCACTACAGCGGACGCACCTACCCGGTCCTCTACCTCCTCCACGGCGGTTTGGAGGACTTCATCAGCTTCGACCGCAAGGACATCCGCGCCCTGACCGCCGGAAAGCCGCTCATCGTCGTGATGCCCGACGGCGGACGCACGGGCTGGTACTCCAACCCGGTCAGCTCCAACGTCGGTCCCCGGAACTGGGAGACGTTCCACATCCACCAGCTGCTCCCGTGGATCGAGGCGAACTTCCGGACGTACGCCGAGTACGACGGCCGCGCCGTCTCCGGGTTCTCGATGGGCGGCTTCGGCGCGCTGAAGTACGCCGCCAAGTACTGGGGCCACTTCGCCTCGGTCAGCTCCCACTCCGGCCCGGCCAGCCTGCGCCGCGACGGCGGCGCCGTCGTCCACTGGGCCAACGCGACCTCCGCGGCCGTGGACCTGAACGGCGGCTCGATCTACGGCATGCCGTGGTGGGACGAGCGCAGGGTCACCGATGACAATCCGATGCAGCGCATCGAGAGCTACCGGAACAAGCGGATCTTCCTGATCGCCGGGACCAGTCCCGACCCGATCGACTGGTTCCAGACGTTCAACGAGACCCAGGTGCTCGCCGGACAGCGGGAGTTCCGGGCCACCCTCGACTCCGTCGGCATTCCGCACGAGTCGTACGAGGTGCCCGAAGGGCACTTCGTACGCCGCTGGGCGCTCGAACGCGACATCGACGGCGTCATCGACCGGCTCCGCAAGGCGTGACGACTACCACGAGGGAGGAGCGTCACGTGCTTCTCGGTCTTTCCCGACGCGCGCTGCGCGCCGTTCTCACGCTCACGGCGACCACCGCCTTACTGCCGGCTCTGGTAACAGCTTCGCCGGCTGCCGCCCAGTCCGCCGGCTTCGCCGCATCGTGTCCCACCACCGGATCCGTGACCCAGTACTACAGCGAGGAGCACAACGGCATCGACATCGCCGACGTCTACGGCACCCCGATCTATGCCGTGGGCGACGGCGAGGTGATCGACTCGGGCCCCATCTCCGGCTACGGCCAGTGGATCCGCATCCAGCACTCCGATGGGACGGTGACCGAGTACGGGCACATGTACCAGCGGGACGTCTTCGTCGGTGAGCATGTCCTGGCCGGCCAGCGCATCGCCCTGATGGGCACCGAAGGCCAGTCCAGTGGTCCCCACCTCCACCTGCGGGTGTGGGGCGACAGAACCACGAACCTGCGGACCGACCCCGTGCCCTACCTCGAAGAACGCGGTGTGGAGCTGCCCTGCACACCTGGCAGTGGCCCTCGACCCGTGCCGTCGGTGTATCCGGTGGAGTCGGGCCGGGTGGTGTCGGCGCGGTCGGCGGACGGCCGTCTTGAGTTGTTCGCGGCCGGGGCCGACGGGGTGCACCACGCGTGGCAGCTGGCGGCGAACGGCGAGTGGTCGGCCTGGGAAACGCTGGGCGGGCCGGGCGGTGCGGAGCTGGGGATCGCACCGAATGCCGATGGCCGGTTGGAGATGTTCGCGATCAACGGTGACATCTTCCAGCATCGGTACCAGCTGTCGCCTTCTGGTGGCTGGTCGGGCTGGGAAACGTTCGGTGGCGGCGGGCGTGATATCGCGGTGGGCGCGAATGCCGATGGGCGGTTGGAGGTGTACGCCTCGGGTCCGGTCGGGGTGTTCCACCGGTATCAGACCGCGCCGAACGGAGGCTGGTCGGATTGGGACCCGACGGGTGGCGGTCCGGCCGCAGGTCGGCTGGAGATGGAGAAGTCGCCCGACGGCCGTCTTGAGGTCTTCGCGCTCAACGGTGACGTGTTCCAGCACCAGTACCAGACGGCGGTGAACGGCGGTTGGTCGTCGTGGGAGTCCTTCGGCGGCGGCGGACGTGACCTGACCGTGGACCACAACGCGGACGGCCGGCTTGAGGTGTTCGCCTCGGGCCCGGTGGGAGTGTTCCACAAGTATCAGACGAGTCCGACGAGTTGGTCGGAGTGGGAGGGTACGGGCGGTCCCGCGGATTCCCAGCTGACCAGCGAGCGGGCACCGGACGGCCGGGTCGAGGTGTTCGCGATCAACGGCGGTGTCGCGCAGCACATCTGGCAGACGGGGGTGAACGCCCCGTACGGCCAGTGGGAGTCCTTCGGCGGTGGTGGCACCGAAATCGCCGCCGCGACGAACGCGGACGGCCGCATGGAGGTGTTCGGGACGAGCAGTGCCGGGGTCTACCACAAGTGGCAGACCAGCTTCTCCACCTGGTCCGAATGGACCTGGGTCAACAACAGCTCCGGCCCCGCCGTCAACTGATCGGGTGTTCCGGCACCTCGTGCGAAGGAGACAGCAGTTGAGCAGTACGCAGCGCTCTTCGAGAGCGCCCCATCGCGTCATCCTGTCGACGCTCGCTTCGTTATTCCTCGCGGCGGGCGTTCTCGTCGGCGCCTCGCCCGCGTACGCCGCCCCGAGTGACCTGTGCGCCCAGGTCGGCTACAACGCGGGCTGGCGGGGCGACGGGCTGGTGACGGCCGTCGCCGTCGCCCTCGCGGAATCCAGCTGCAACCCGTCGGCGTCCAACGTTCAGAACAACGAGCCCGCGTCCACCGACCGCGGCCTGTGGCAGATCAACGACTACTGGCACTCCGAGGTCACCGACGCCTGCGCCTACGACGCCCAGTGCAACGCGAACGCGGCCTACGACATCTCCTCCGGCGGTACGAACTGGCAGCCCTGGTCCACCTACAACCAGGGCATGCACTGGCGGCACATGGACGAGGCGCGGGCCGCGGTGGACCGCCTCGGGAATCCCGGAACCGGGCCCGGCCCGCTGGTGTATCCGGCGGAGTCGGGCCGGGTGGTGTCGGCGCGGTCGGCGGACGGCCGTCTTGAGGTGTTCGCGGCCGGGGCCGACGGCGTGCATCACGCGTGGCAGCTGGGCGTGAACGGCGGCTGGTCCGACTGGGAGTTCCTCGGTGGTCCGGGCGGTGCCGAGTTGGCGATCGGGCCGAACGCCGACGGCCGCCTGGAGATGTTCGCGATCAACGGCAACGTCTTCCAGCACCGGTATCAGCTGTCGCCCTCCGGGGGCTGGTCGGGCTGGGAGGCGTTCGGCGGCGGCGGCCGGGACATCGCCGTGGGTGCGAACGGGGACGGTCGCCTGGAGGTGTTCGCTTCGGGCCCCGTGGGTGTGTTCCACAAGTACCAGACGGCGCCGAACGGTGGCTGGTCGGACTGGGAGCCTTCGGGCGGCGGCCCCGCCGACGGCCGCCTGGAGGTGGAGAAGTCGCCCGACGGCCGTCTTGAGGTCTTCGCGCTCAACGGTGATGTGTTCCAGCACCAGTACCAGACGGCCGTGAACGGCGGCTGGTCGTCCTGGGAGTCCTTCGGAGGCGGCGGACGTGACCTGACCGTGGACCACAACCAGGACGGCCGGCTCGAAGTCTTCGCCTCCGGCCCGACGGGGGTGTTCCACAAGTACCAGACGACTCCCACGAGCTGGTCGGAGTGGGAGGGTACGGGCGGTCCCGCGGATTCCCAGCTGACCAGCGAACGGGCACCGGACGGCCGGGTCGAGGTGTTCGCGATCAACGGCAGTGTCGCGCAGCACATCTGGCAGACCGGGGTGAACGCCCCGTACGGCCAGTGGGAGTCCTTCGGCGGCGGCGGTACGGAGATCATCGCCACGGCCAATGCCGACGGTCGCGTCGAGGTCTTCGGGACGAGCAGTGCCGGGGTCTACCACAAGTGGCAGACCGGATTCTCGGACTGGTCGGACTGGACCTGGGTGAACAACACCTCAGGACCCGCCGTCAACTGACCCCGCACCCGCACCCCGCACCCGCGGCCGGCCGCGCCGTCATGGCACCGCCGGCCGCGGGGTCTCCCTGGAGAGAGTCATGGATCCGATCAGCAGACGGCATGTGCTGCGGGGCGCCGCCTCGGCGGGTGCCCTCGCGCTCCTGGGCATCGGCCCGGCGAATGCCGCGACCGTCCCGCCCCACCAGTGGATCGGCGCCGGTCCCTTCGCGCACGTCTACGATCCGTCCGTCCCCGGCCGGCGGCGCTATCTCAACGACCACACGCTGATCAAGGCAGGCGGCCGGTGGCACCTGTTCAGCATCGTCGGCGACAGCGCACCGCCCGGCCAATCCCCGGACAGTGCCACCGAGGTCGCCTTCGCCCACGCCTCCGCGCCGGACCTGCACGGTCCGTGGACCACACACGCCCATGCGCTGACCGTCGATCCCGCCTACTTCGGGGAGGAACACCTGTGGGCACCCCACGTCGTCGAGGCGGGCGGCACGTTCTGGATGTTCTACGCCGCCGGTGGCCAGGGCGGCGCCGCGATCAACCTCGCCACGTCGACCGACCTGTTCACCTGGACCCGCGTCCCCTCCGGCCCGTTGTTCCGGGGGCTCGCCGCGCGTGACCCGATGGTGCTCCGGATCGGCGGCAGGTGGCTGATGTACTACACCGAACTGTCCGGCACCGGCAGCCGGCACGTGGTGTCCTTCCGCCGGTCCGATGACCTGGTGCACTGGAGTGAGCCGGGCATCGCGTTCACCGACGAGTCCACCGGTGCCACGGCATCGGTCACCGAGTCGCCGGGCGTGGTCGAACGGGACGGCTGGTACTACCTGTTCATCGGACCCCGCAACGGCTACGACGGTACGGACGTGTTCGCCTCCCGCGACCCGTTCCACTTCACCCTCGACGACTACGCGGGCCATGTGCCCGGTCACGCCGTAGAGGTGGTCACCGACGGGCAGGAGTGGTATGCGAGCGCCGCGGGGTGGTTCCACCGGGGCCTGTACGTGGCGCCCCTCCACTGGCGGGACACGCCACCCCCGTGGCAGAGCATGGACAACCCGGTCGCCGCCCTGGACGTCGACGGCCGCCTGACCGTGTTCGCGCTCGACGCCGGTGACCGTTCGATGCTGCGCCGCGTCCAGCTCGACCCGGAGTCCGACACCTGGTCGCAGTGGGAGGCCTTCGGCGGACCGGCCGGGGCGGTTCCCACACTCGGCCGCAACACCGACGGCAGGCTTGAGGTGTTCTCCCTCGCGCCGGGCGGCGCCAACCTGCACCACAGGGTGCAGCGGCCGGACGGCGGCTGGCACGACTGGGAGGAGCTCGGCGGCCCGGCCGGCGCCGCTCCGGCCGTCGGCCGCAACGCCGACGGCAGGCTGGAGGTCTTCGCGCTGAGCCCGGGCGGCACCGCCATCGCGCGGCGGCGGCAGTGGTCGCCCGGATCGTTGACGTGGGACCCGTGGGACGCCGCATTCGGTGGGCCGGCGGGCGCACCGCCGGTCGTCGCGGCCAACGCCGACGGCCGATTGGAGGTGTTCGCCCTATCGCCCGGTGGCTCCGGGATCTTCCACCGGTGGCAGGAATCGCCCCATGGCCCCTGGGCTGACTGGAGCCGCTTCGGCACGGCGGCCGGCACCGCACCGCGCGTGGCGCGCGACGGCAGCGGCAGGCTCACCGTCGTCGCGATCGGCCCGTCCGGCCTGGCGGCCTTCCACCGGAGGCAGTCCGCGCCGAGCGGTGGCTGGGACGACTGGCAATGGCTGGCCGGCTGGACGACCGCGGCCCCGACGCTCGTCCCCAGCGCCGACGGCAGACTGGAGGCGTTCGCGTTGTCCCCCGGCGGGGAGCGGCTCAGCCACCGCTGGCAGCTCACGCCCGGCGGCAGCTGGCATTCCGGTGAGGACTTCGGCGAACCCGGCGTCCTCCTCGCCGCCACGCCGACGGCCGCGGCCGACGCCACGGGACGGTGTCACGTCTTCGCCGTCACCACCGACGGGCGGATACGCACACGCGCACAGGCCCAGCCCAGTGGCGGCTGGCAACCGTGGACCGCGTTCGGCGATCGCGCGGTCGCACCCGTCCGTTCGGGCGGTCCCGCCTACTGAGACCTTCCGCCTACTGAGACCTTCCGGCTACCGAGACCTTCCGGCCCGGAAGTGGCCGATGCCAGACGGTGAACTGCCGTATGGATCCGGTAACGTTCGGTGTGTATGACAACTGTCAACACGCGGGACAGGGGGGAGCGGTGAGCGGCGTAGTCGTCCATCTGCCGCAAGGGGGCGGCGGCGTCGGGGAACCGCATGCGAACGCGGTGACGCTCAGGCTCGGCCCGGGAGAACGCGCACGCTTCGGGCGCGGCTCCGTGCGGACGCCGGTCGAGCTCCGCCTCGCCGATGCGGCCATCTCGCGGCTGGCCGGGGAGATCCGGGTGACGGACGATCACTGGCAGCTGAGCAACCACAGCACCACCCACAGCTACCTCGTGGAGAACCCGGAAGGTGCGGGGGAGTACCTGCGGGTGTCGCCACGACGCGCCGGAGCGCCCATTCCGTTCGAGTTCTCCCGGGTGGTGCTGCCCACGCGTCGCGACACCACGGTCTCCTTCCAGGTGTTCGCGCCCGACCACGTCTACCTCGACCCGCAGGGCGCGGGCGGGTCATGGGAGAGCCGCACGCTCACGGCGTACTCCTTGGACGAGACGGCCACGTACTTCCTGGTGCTCGTCGCGCTCTGCGAACCCTGGCTGCGCGACCAGTCACCGGTGGCGGTGCCGACCACCCCCCAGGTCGTCGAGCGGCTCAGGGGCCACGCCGCCTGCGGCAGGCTGACGGCGCGCGCGGTCAGTTCGCACATCGACTACCTTGCCGAGGAGAAGCTGAGGATCGACCTCCCCCAGGCGACCGAGGACGGCAGACGGGACCGCCGGCACGGGAAGCGCGAAGCCGTGGTCGGCATCGCTCTGAGGTTCGGCGTGGTACGGGAGGAGCATCTCGCGCTGTTGCCGCCCCAGGCCGAACCGGCCGCGCGGGGACGGTAGAGGACGTGCCACTGGTACACAGCCCGGGCGCCTCATGGGGAAGCGAACGGACGGAACTGCTGCCCCGGGACTATCGGGTGGGGGACTGGCTGGTCACCGAGCCGATCGGGGCCGGTGGCTGGGCGACCGTCTACGCCGGACGACCGGCCCGCGACGGCGTGGATGCCCTGGTACGCGGTGAAGTCGCGCTCAAGGTGATGCCGACGGCCGGACTCGCGCCGCGCCAGGCCCGCACCGTGGCCGAAGCCGCCTGTCGCGAGGTCGAACTCGGCCGCCGGGCAGGGCATCCGAGGCTCATCCGGCTGCTGGACTCCGTCGTCCTCAGCGCACCGGAGCACCCGTCCCTGGACGGCGCGATCGTACTCGTCATGGAGCAGGGCAGGTGCAGTCTGCGGGACCTCCTCGACGCGGGGGTGACCGAAACCGAAGGCGGTCGGCTGATCGCCGGCATCTGCGAGGGGCTGGCCCATCTGCACCGCACCGGCTGGGTGCACGCCGACCTCAAGCCCGAGAACGTCCTCATCGGCGAGGACGGCTCGGTGAAGCTCTCCGACTTCGGGCTCGCGACCGAACTGACCGGAACGCACGGATACGCGCCCCCGATGGGCACCCTGGACTACCTCCCGCCCGAGCGGTGGAAGGCCCCGCTCGGAGAACTGGGCGTGAAGGTCCGGCCGAGTGCCGACATCTGGGCCCTGGGCATCGTGATCCACGAGGTCTTCGCGTCCGGTGCCTCGCCGTTCTCCGGTGCCACCCCCGTGGCGCGCGGCGCCGCCGTCCAGGAGTACGCCGAGGGGCGTGTTCCGTTACGGATGGACAACGCGGTTCCGGAGTTCTGGCGCGCGCTGGCCGCCGACTGCCTGGCCCCCACCCACGCCGCCCGCGCGGCGCATACGGCCGAAACGCTGCTTGAGCGGATCACGGCCCACGAGGCCCTCGCCCCCGGGGCCGATCCCACTCCCAGACCAGGTGGGAGCCTTGCCGTACGCCTGCGGCACTGGACCCGCGCCGTATGCCTCGCCGTCGCGGTATGCGGAGCGACGGTCGCGGCGATCTGGTCGAATTCCGGACAGGAAGGAGCGTCCGCACGGCCGGTCGGGTCCGGCGAACCCCCGGCTCGGGTCCGGGTGTTCAACGCCGAACGGGGCTGCCAGGACCGCGCGGACCGGGACCCGCGGTGCAGTCTCGGCCTGGCCATCGACCCCATGCGGCCGTACACCGCCGAGAACGTCATACCGGCACGGGTATGGGACGGCGACGTCCTCGACACCGACTGCCAGATGCCCCAGGGCCAGTCCATCATCGACGAGGAGGACCAGCAGTCCGCCCGCTGGTACCGCGTCCGCGTCCCGCACGCGGACACCCGGGCCACGGCGTGGCTGCCCGCTGTCCGGACGAAGGACCGCCCGTCCCTCCCGAGCTGTCCGCCGCCGGCCCGATGACGGGCGACCGTAGGGGCCCACCCCTGCACGGCGGCGCCCGCCGCTCTACTCCGCCGTTCTACTCAGCCGACCGCTCCATCACGCGCCGCGCCGCCTCGTGCTCGGCGGCGGGGGGCGACAGTTCGTCGAGGATGTCCAGGTCGGTGTCCTGCTCCAGCTCCGCCTCCCAGGCCGCGGCGAGCCGCTCCTGCTCCTCGCCCGGCTTCTGTCCCACGGCCTCCCGGTGGGCCGGGTCGAGGGCGGCCAGGAAGCGTTCCACCACGTCCGAGGACATCTCGTACTCCTTGTCGCTGGGGGAGGGGCGGACACACGGCAGCCCCGTGCCCAGCATGCGAAGCGCACCCCGGCGAAGGTGTCAGACGCGGCCCGGAACCTACCCGGATGGCGGCAGCCTCCGAGTCTCGGCCCAGCGACCCGCTGGACGAGCGGGGTGATCCGCCGGAGACCAGACTGGAGAGGGGGACAACAGCGAGGAGGCAACCATGACCACCGCACGGGAGATCATGCACAGCGGGGCCACGTGCGTGAAGGAGGGCGACACGCTCATGGACGCGGCGCGGCTCATGAGCGAGCTGGATGTCGGCGCCCTGCCGATCTGCGGACCCGACGACCGTCTGCACGGCATCATCACCGACCGCGACATCGTGCTGAAGTGTCTCGCCAAGGGCATGGACCCGCACCGCATGACCGCCGGGCAGCTCGCGCAGGGCAAGCCCATCACGGTCGACGCGGAGGCGGACACGGACGAGGTGCTGCGGACGATGCAGGACCACAAGATCCGCCGCGTTCCCGTCATCGCCGACCACCGCCTCGTCGGCATGATCAGCGAAGCCGATCTCGCCCGGAACCTCTCGGACGAGCAAGTGGGCCACTTCGTCGAGGCGATCTGCGCAGCCAGGTAGCCGCAGGCCCGAGCAGCAGGCCCGAGCTGAGCAGGCCCCCCGCCCCCCAACGGGGGCGGGGGGCCTGGACTCCGCGCCGTCGCGGCGTCAGTCAATCGGCGGCCGGGTGCCAATGGGCACACAGGGTCCAGATGATGCCTATGCCGATCGCGATGAGGATGAACGACCACCAAGGCTGATACGGCAGCCAGAGGAAGTTGACGATCACGCTGATGCCGGCCACCGTGACGCCGGCGATCCTGGCGGCGTTCGAGCCGGCGAAGAGGCCCACGCCGGCGAGGGCGACGATGATCCCGACGATGAGGTGGATCCAGCCCCAGGCCGTCAGGTCGAACTCGAAGACGTAGTTGCCGATCCTGGCGTAGACGTCGTCCTCGGCGATGGCCGCGATGCCCTGGATGATGCCCAGGAGGCCGCCGACGAGAAGCATGATCGCGGCGAATAGCGTGCCCCCGCCGATCGTGCTGCCGGCACCATCGCCGGCCAGCGACGAATCGCCGGGTACAGGTGTCTTCTGGCTCATGGAACTCACCTCACAGCTGTTGTTACAGGTCCGGCCCGTCCCTCTCGGCCGACTGGTTGTCAGTTGGTCCTCACTGGTGCCGGGCTCGCCGGCTTCCTCCTCAGGATCTCTCTGGCAAGCTCCGCGAGGTTGGCCACGGCGTGGGAGAGCCCGCTCACCACGACGGCGGCTGCGACGATCAGCACCCAGCCGGCTGCCTCGTGAGGCCGTGCGGGAGCGACCGCGGTGGGCGCTCCGCCCTCGGGGGCCGCGGAGCGCGGCTCTCTTCGGATCAGCTCTCTGGCGATCTCCGCGATACCGGCGACGGCGTGGAACGCCGCTCCCAGGGCGATGCCCGAGGCGCCGATCACGACCCAGCCGCCCCTGCCGAATCCGGCCCGGCGTACGGGCGCGGGCTTCCCTCTGCGGTGACGGATACCGGGCATGCGCTTCGCCTCCTTCGGGTCCACGTCCTGTGTTCGAGCATCGGGGTGACAAGGGGGTTCGTGATCACCCGATGCGGGTGGTCTGAGGTCACGGCGTCAGGCGGGCAGCTGACGCATTTCGAGCACGTGCAGGCCCAGCGACTGGAAGCGGATCAGGAGGCCGTACAGGTGCGCCTCGTCCGCGACGGTGCCCAGGAACAGCGTCTGCTCCCGGACGGGCACGTGGTCGAGTTCGGGGAAGCTTTCGGCGAGTGCGTCCGGCACGATGCCCGCGATGCGGAATTCGTAGCGCATGTGAGCACCCACTCCGCTCGAAACCGGGGCTTGGGGTTCTGGGCCGAGAAACTGTGCTGCTGAGAAGCTGTGCTGCCCAGATCCCCATGGTCGGTCCTCATCCGGCGGCGCGGCATCGCCCGATACGGGCGAGACCGCTCACAGCACGCCGAGGTCCTGGGCCCGGTGGACGGCCTCGCTGCGCCGGGTGACGGAGAGTTTGCGATAGATGCTCTTCAGGTGCGTCTTGACCGTATTGGCGGAGACGAGGAGCTCGGCGGCGATCTGCTCGGTGGACAGCAGTTGCGCGGCCTTGCGCAGAACCTCGGTCTCCCGTTCGGTCAACGGCTCCACCACGGGTGGCTGCTCCCCGGCCCGAGCCCGTGAGTGCCCCACGACGTGGGCGGGCAGCCAGCTGTGTGCCTGCGCCAGCCCCGGGTCCTGGCGGAGCAGCCGGCGCACCCAGGGGCCGCTCTCGACGAACACCCGCCGCAGCTCCTCCGGCCGGGCGGACCCGAGCGCCGCACGCAGGAGGCGCTGCGCCTCCCGCGTAGCACCCTCCGCCGTGGCGATCTGCGCCTGGAGCAGGCAGGCCTGCGTCCGGACGGGGCTCGGGGCGCTCTCCTCGCCCGCCAGGCCGGCCAGCACCTCCGCCGCGCGGTCGCCGCTTCCCGCCGCCAGCAGCGCGCGGGCCCGGGCCACGGCGTGCTCAGGCCGGTCGGAGGGCGTGGCGTCCAGTACGTTCAGGGCCGCAGCGGTGTCTCCGCGCGCCAGGTGCGCCGAGGACTCGGCGATGGCCAGCTCGTCCACCAGCCACCCGTGCGGCCGCACGGGTGCCAGGGCCGAGCGGGCCGCGCGGACGGCGGCGAGCGCCGTCTCCCCGTCCCCCTCGGCGCTCGCCAACCGCGCGCCGATGACCGCCGCTTCGACGGTGGCGACGGGCTCCGGATGGGCTCCCGCGAGCAGGATCGCCTGGTCGAGACGGCCGCGGGCAGCCACGAGGTCGTCGTGTTCGACGGAGACGCCCGCCAGGACGAGGTGGTCGAGGCCGGCCCGGCGTTCCGGCGGAAGCGCGGACCGCTCGGCGACGGCCAGCGCCCGCCGCGCGTGCCGTGCGGCGTCGTGGAGCCGCCCGCGTACCAGCTCAACCATGGCGAGGGAGCCCAGCGCGTCACAGAGCGGGTACTCCACCCCAGGCTGCCCGCACGCCTCGACCGCGGCGGTGAGCGTGGACTCGGCACGTTCGAGGTGTCCGGCGGCGAGCTCGGCCGAGCCGAGACTGGCCAGCACCATGGCCTGGATCTCGGGGTGCTCGGCGAGCAGCGGCGCCGCGATCCGCGGCAGGAGACGGGCGACGTCGGCGGACGCCCGCTCGGTGGCCGCGAGGTCACAGGCCAGGCGCCCCGCGAGCACCCCGACGAAGGCGCGGCTGAGCCGGGGCGCCGCGTCCGAGGCGTCGGCCGGGTACTCGTCCGCCGTGAACTCGTCCGTCACGCACGCTTCTGCCAAGAACGCGTCCGCGCGTACCAGGCCGGCTTCGCAGCCGGGCAGGTCCCGGTCGGCCAGCCGACAGGCGGCGTGGACCACCGCCGGGGCCGCACCCGTCAGATCGGCAGGCATGGCGGCGAACACGCGGCCCAGCTTGTACGTCTCCAAGCCGGTGAAGAGACGGCCGATGGCGAGGTGGTCGATCAGCCGCGCTGCCGCGAACTGCCAGTCGCCGGCGGCGGCGGCCTGCGCCACGGCCTCCGTGAGCCGCCCGGTCCCGGCGAGCCAGCGCGCCGCCCGCGCGTGCAATTCGGGCTCCAGGCCGGGGCAGCGTTGCCGCAGGTGGGCGCGCAGGACCTCGGCGAACAGGGGATGCAGCCGGTACCAGGCGGTTTCGTCGGCCTGATCCAGGAACGCGTTGGCGCGGGCGAGCCCCGCCAGGGTCAGGTCGGCGTCGTCGCGGCCGGTCAGGGCGTCGGCCAGTTCCGGGTGGATGCGGTCGGTGACACAGGCGCGCAGCAGCAGGTCCTGGGTGAGGGACGGCTGCGCGTCGAGCACCTCTTTGAGCAGGTAGTCGGCGATCGTGGTGCGGTCAACGGTGAACTGGTGTACGAAAACATCCGGATCGGCGCTGCGCTGCATGGCCAGGGCGCACAGGCGTACACCGGCCGCCCAGCCCTCGGTCCGCTCCATCAGCAGCCCGATCGCCGGCTGCGAGATGTCGAGCCTGTGTTCGCGCAGCAGGGCCTCGGCGTCCGCATGGGTGAACCTGAGGTCGGCCTGGCGGATCTCGGTGATCTCGCCGGCCGCCCGGTAGCGGTGCAACGGCAGCAGCGAGTCCGTACGGCTGGTGAGTACGATCCGCAGACCGTCGGCGGCATGCCGGAGGACGAATTCCAGTCCCTCGGTGATCGCGGGTGCCTGGGCCGCGTCGAACCGGTCGAGCACCAGGACCACCGGCGCCGGCTGCCCGGCCAGCCCGTCCGCCAGACGTACCAGGAGTGACTGGCTCACCCCCTCGGCGCTCGTGGGCCGGCCCACCTCGGCCGGCAGAGCCACCCCGGCCCGGTGGAGGGCCTCCAGGACGTACGCCCAGAAGGCGCCCGGTGCGTCGTCGGGCTCGATGGTCAGCCACACAGGGGAACGCGGTGCGAGCCCGTCGGCCGCCCAGTGGGCGGCCAGCACCGTCTTTCCGGCACCGGCGGGCCCGTTGATGAGGGTGAGCGGCCCCCGTACCCCGGCCGTCACGCGCTCCAGAAGCCCGGGTCGACGCACGAGAAGCTTCGGGACCGCCGGAACGGCGAATCTGGCCGTGAGCAGGGGGTCACCGGACGGCGCGAGCGTCCGGTGCTCCGAGCGGCTGCGGACATCGGGCCGTACGGGGTTCTGCATGGAGGTCACCGAGGTTCACCGGTGTGCGGTCTGTGATCGGGCGACACGTTCCAGTCAACCGCTGACAGTCGATGATCACCAATGGGGCACTCACCCGCTGAGGGTGATGCGCGCTCTTCGGCCGGAAGAGCGGGGTCGTCCAGGTCGGCCGGTTCGGGCCGACCTGGACGTCGCGATCAGTCGCGATCAGTCGCGATCAGTCGCGATCGATCACGCTCAGACGAGGTCGAACCGGTCCAGGTTCATGACCTTGTCCCACGCGGCGATGAAGTCCTTCACGAACTTCTCCTTCGCGTCGTCGCTCGCGTAGACCTCCGCGAGCGCGCGCAGCTCCGAGTTCGAGCCGAAGACGAGGTCGGCACGGGTGCCGGTCCACTTGACCTCGCCCGTGGCGGCGTCGCGTCCCTCGAAGGTGTTCTGGTCCGCCGACGTCGCCGTCCACGTCGTGCCCAGGTCGAGCAGGTTGACGAAGAAGTCGTTGGTCAGAGACCCGGGCGTCGCGGTGAAGACGCCGTGCGGCGACTGCTGGTGGTTCGCGCCCAGGACGCGCAGGCCACCGACGAGGACCGTCAGTTCGGGGGCGCTCAGGGTCAGCAGGTTCGCCTTGTCGAGCAGCAGGTACTCGGCCGGGAGCCGGTTGCCCTTGCCGAGGTAGTTGCGGAACCCGTCGGCGGTCGGTTCGAGCGCGGCGAACGACTCCACGTCGGTCTGCTCCTGCGACGCGTCCACGCGGCCCGGCGTGAAGGGCACCTCGACGTCGAAGCCGGCGTCCTTGGCCGCCTTCTCGACACCCGCGGCACCGGCGAGCACGATCACGTCGGCGAGCGAGACCCGCTTGCCGCCGCTCTGGGCGGAGTTGAAGGCCTCCTGGATGCCCGTCAGCGTGCGCAGCACCGTCGCCAGCTGGTCGGGGTCGTTGACCTCCCATCCGCTCTGCGGCTGGAGGCGGATGCGCGCACCGTTGGCACCGCCGCGCTTGTCACTGCCGCGGAAGGACGAAGCCGAACCCCACGCGGTGGACACCAGCTGCGACACCGACAGGTCCGAGCCGAGGATCCGCTCCTTGAGGGAGGCGACGTCACCGGCGTCCACGACCTCGTGCGTCACCGCGGGGAGCGGGTCCTGCCACAGCAGGGTCTCGGACGGGACCTCCGGGCCGAGGTAGCGCACGACCGGGCCCATGTCGCGGTGGGTCAGCTTGAACCACGCGCGGGCGAAGGCGTCCGCGAACTCGGCGGGGTTCTCCAGGAAGCGCCGCGAGATCTGCTCGTAGGCCGGGTCGAACCGGAGCGAGAGGTCGGTCGTCAGCATCGTCGGGGCGTGGCTCTTCGACGCGTCGTGGGCGTCGGGCACGGTGCCGGCCCCGGCACCCTCCTTCGGCCGCCACTGGTGCGCGCCGGCGGGGCTCTTGAACAGCTCCCACTCGTAGCCGAACAGGATCTCGAAGAAGCTGTTGTCCCAGGTGATCGGGGTGTTCGTCCAGATGCCCTCAAGGCCGCTGGTGATCGCGTCGCCACCCTTGCCGGTGCCGAAGGAGCTGCTCCAGCCCAGGCCCTGCGCCTCGATCGGGGCGGCCTCGGGGTCGGGACCGACGCTTTCCGCCGGGCCCGCGCCGTGGGTCTTGCCGAAGGTGTGACCGCCCGCGATCAGGGCGACCGTCTCCTCGTCGTTCATCGCCATCCGGCGGAACGTCTCACGTATGTCGCGCGCCGCGGCCAGCGGGTCCGGGTTGCCGTTCGGGCCCTCGGGGTTGACGTAGATGAGGCCCATCTGGACCGCGCCGAGGGGGTCCTCCAGCTCGCGGTCGCCGGTGTAGCGCTCGTCGTCGAGCCAGGTGGTCTCGGGACCCCAGTAGACGTCCTCGTCGGGCTCCCAGACGTCCGCGCGACCGCCGCCGAAGCCGAAGGTCTCGAAGCCCATCGCCTCCAGGGCGACGTTGCCGGCGAGGATCATGAGGTCGGCCCACGAGAGGTTCTGGCCGTACTTCTTCTTGACCGGCCACAGCAGGCGGCGGGCCTTGTCGAGGTTGCCGTTGTCCGGCCAGCTGTTGAGCGGGGCGAAGCGCTGCTGCCCGGCCCCCGCACCGCCGCGGCCGTCGCTGATGCGGTACGTGCCGGCGCTGTGCCAGGCCATCCGGATCATGAACGGGCCGTAGTGGCCGAAGTCGGCGGGCCACCAGTCCTGCGAGGTGGTCAGCACCTCCGCGATGTCCCGCTTCACCGCCGGGAGATCGAGGGTCTTGAAGGCCTCGGCGTAGTCGAACTCCTCGCCGAGGGGGTTGGCCACGGCGGGATTCTTGGCAAGGATCTTCAGGTTGAGCCGTTCAGGCCACCACTGGCGGTTTCCGCCGCCTTGAGTCGGGTGCGGGGCACGCCCGTGCGCGACGGGGCAGCCACCCGCGCCCTCCGACGTGGCGTCTACGACGATTGCATCTTGGTTCTCAGACATGGGAATCCTTCCGGACCAGGCGATCACGGTGTTCAGGAACTACATGCGGTGGAACGCGGGGAGCGCGGGAACGCGGGAACGCGGTGGAACAGTCGGTCGGTCGGGCACCGGCTCAGGCACCTCGACGCCGAGGTGGTCGTGGTGGTCACCGTCCCGGACGGTCGCGAGCAGCGGGACGCGGCCGGCCGTCAACTGCCCGCCGGCACCGCGCGGCTCCTCGGCGGTGGTCGGTCACGTCTCTGTCTCCCGCCGCTCTGGAGTCTTCCTGTCTCTTGGCTATCTACGAAACCGATCCTACGATGGACAGAATCCAAGTCAAGAAGAAAGCCAAGGCCATATCCGATCGGATCCCGGACGTCCGCCGTAAGATTCCCGGGGTAACCCGCCGAACCTGAAAAGGTGAGCCGACATGAGTGACCTGCTGGAGCGACTCCGAGGGCGTGGCTGGCGGATGACGTCCCAGCGGCGTGTCGTCGCGGAGGTCCTCGACGGCGACCACGTGCACCTCACGGCCGACGAGGTGCACGCCCGCGCGGCGGAGCGGTTGCCCGAGATCTCCCGGGCCACCGTGTACAACGCCCTGGGCGAGCTGGTCACCCTCGGTGAGGTCGCGGAGGTCGCCACCGACGGCCGGGCGAAGCGCTACGACCCCAACGGACACCTCCCGCACCAGCACCTCGTGTGTTCCGGCTGCGGACTCATCCGCGACGTCCACCCGACCGGCAACCCGCTGGCCGACCTCCCGACGGACGAACGATTCGGCTTCACGGTGTCCGAAGCCGAGGTGACCTACCGCGGGCTGTGCCCGTCCTGCGCCTAGGGGCATTCTGCCGCCCCGGCCATACCTCACCGGTCACTCCTTCCGCTCTCCAGGCGTGAACGGGCCGGACGTGGGGGCTACGCACTTGTCGACGACGGTCTCTTCGCCGGCCGCCGAGCCTTCCAAGCAGAGCCGCCCGCCCTTGTCACGCAGGTCGAGGAAGAACCGCGTGGTCGCACCGGACTGCTTCAGGTCGTGGATGCGCTCGTCGACGTAGCCGAGGTCGTTCAGGATCGCCCTGACCTTGGTGGGGGTGGGATCCACCACATCCCAGAGCGCCTGGGCGATGCGCTCTTCATGGAGGTTGCTCGCGCACCGGTCGCGAGCGTTCAACTCCACTTCCGGCCCCGCCGTGGGGGCGATGGGCTCGACGCCCGTCGGTATCTCCACCACACCGGTCGGCAGTGGCATCACCGGACCGGTCGGCATCGGCTCCGGCGGGGCGCTCGGGGGACACGACCGCGCGACGTCGTCCAGCATCGCCGTGAAGGCCGGGTCGGGCTGGCCTCCGACGGCGCCCGCGGGCTTGGTCTGCTCTCCGCCGGCATTCGTCTTCTCAGTGCCACAGGCGGCAAGTGCCAGAACCGCGAGGGCCGTTACTGCGAGGGCGAGCCGCGGGCGGCGCGGAGGGGAGGGGGCAACCGTGCTGGCCAGGGCAGGGATTCGTCTCATGCGCACAGTCTCCGATCAAGCCTCCCCCCGCACGTGAGTACTCCTACTCACGTGCGGGGGGAGTACTCGCTCAAACCGCGATGAGACGTGACCAGACTTCGGTGGGACAGGACACCGACGGGCGGGGGCGCGGGCGGCGTGCCGGTTACGTGGCCCCCGGTCTCAGGCGGGTCCGCAGGTGAGGAAGGTCAGGCGGACCTGGCGCCTGGGGTTGTCACGGTTGGTGTCCACCAGGGTGACGGACTGCCAGGTCCCGAGCTCCAAGGCGCCGCCGATCACGGGAAGCGTCGCGTGCGGCGGGACGATGGCGGGCAGGACGTGGTCGCGCCCGTGGCCGGGCGAGCCGTGGCGGTGCCGCCACCGGTCGTCGTCGGGCAACAGGGAGTGGAGGGCCGTCAGGAGGTCGTCGTCGCTGCCGGATCCCGTCTCGATCAGGGCCAGACCGGCCGTCGCGTGGGGGGTGAACACATTGAGGAGCCCGTCCCGCCCCTGGGCCACCTCCCCCAGGAACGACACGCACACATCGGTCAGATCGTGAACGGTCTCCTGGGCCCCCGTCGTCACGTCGACGGTCCGCGAAACGAATGCGTCAGCCATGCCGGCCATCCTCGTGCCCGGCCCCCGCACGGGCGCGGAGCCCGGGCCGGGGGCGGCCGAGACGGGGCGGGGCTCAGCCCGAACGGCGTACTCCGTGAGGCCCCTCCTCAGGCGGCCGGATCCGCCCAGCGCCGCGCGAGCGAGGAGAGAGCGCGGGAGGCGGCGCTCTCGTACGTGCTCTCGCGGCGCAGGAGGGCGACGGTACGGGTGGGGAGTGCCGGTTCGAGGGGGACGGGACGCAACCGGTCGTCGTCGCGGGTGAGGGCGTCGGGGAGCACGGTGGCGAGCCCCGTGCGCCGGACGATCTCGGTCAGGGCGCTGATGGAATTCGCCTGCACCGCGATCGGCGGTTCCACGGCGTGCTCCGCGAGGTAGGTGTCGATGTGGCCCCGGGTGGCGAAGTCCCCGCTGAGCAACGCGAGCGGGCACGCCGCGAGTTCCCGTACCGGCAGGGGCTCGGTACGGCCGGCGTGCGGGTGGCCGCTGCCGACCACCAGGCCCAGCGTCTCGGTGAACAGGTCGGTGGCGGCGACGCCGGGCAGGTGCGCGCCCCGGAAGGCGATCCCGAGGTCCACCTCGTCGGCGAGCAGTGCGGACTCCAGCTGACCCTGCGCCATCTCCTTGACGTCCAGGGTGATTCCGGGGTGCAGGGCGTGGAGTTCGGCGGCCAGCGGGCCCAGCAGGTACGCGGTGAAGGTCGGCGTCATGGCCAGGCGCAGACCGCCCCGGGAAAGGTCCGCCACATCGAGGACGGCCCGCTCGGCGGCGGCCAGATCCCGCAGGGCGCGGCGGGCGTGGGGGACGTACGCCGCACCGGCGTCCGTGAGCCGTACGGAGCGGCCCGTACGGTCCAGGAGCTGCACTCCCATGGACCGCTCCAGCTGTTTGACCTGCTGCGACAGCGTGGGCTGCGAGACGCGCAGCTCCTCGGCGGCGCGGGTGAAACTGCCGTGCTCGGCCACGGCCAGCAGATAGCGGAGATGACGTAGTTCCAGAGCAGCCATGGGCGCAACTATAGATGTCACCAATGCCGATCATGCTCATTACGACTTGGACACTATAGATGGAGGTCATGCATGGTGGATCTCGTCAGCCCGGCCAGGGCCGACACCCACCGAAGGGAGTGAAGTGACCGTGCAAGACCTCGCCGACGGCGTCGCCCACTTTCAGCAGGACGTGTTCCCGGCCAAGGCGGACCTCTTCGCCCGCCTCGCGACCACCCACCGGCCCCAGACGCTCTTCATCGGCTGCTCGGACGCCCGCGTCGTACCCGAGCTGATCACCCAGCGGGAGCCGGGCGAGCTGTTCGTCATCCGGACCGCGGGCAACCTCGTACTGCCCGCCCGCGTCCCGGGCGGCGACGGCATCGCGGCCAGCATCGAGTACGCCGTGGCCGTGCTCGGGGTCCGCGACATCGTGGTCTGCGGGCACTCCGCCTGCGGCGCCATGACCGCGCTCGCCGCGGGCCACGACCTCGCCGACCTCCCCGCCGTCGCCCAGTGGCTGCGCCACACGGACGTCCCCCGAGGCGGCGGCGACACGCTCGACGACCTGATCCGGCGCAACGTCGCCGCTCAGCTGGCCAACCTCGCCACGCACCCCGCGGTGGCCCGCGCCCTCGCCGCCGGCACGGTCACCGTGCACGGCTGGGTCTACGACATCCCCACCGGCGCGGTCGAGCAGATCGCCCCGGGACCGCGCGGTCTGACCTGACCCGCCACCCCCTCCCTCACGCACTCGCACCAGCGCAAAGGAAGCCCACCATGATCCACGCCCAGTTCGACCCCTCCGCCCGTCAGGCCCTGGCCGTCACGGCCGTCGAGGCCAAGACGCGCAAGGACCTCTCCTGGCAGCAGATCGCCGACGCGGCCGGCCTGTCCGTCGCCTTCGTCACCGCCGCGGTGCTGGGCCAGCACCCGCTCCCGGCCGGCGCCGCGCACGCCGTCGCCGACCTCCTCGGCCTGGACGCCGACGCCACGCGCCTCCTGCGGACCATCCCGACCCGCGGATCGATACCCGGCGGCATCCCGACCGACCCGACCATCTACCGCTTCTACGAGATGCTCCAGGTCTACGGCACCACCCTCAAGGCCCTGGTCCACGAGCAGTGCGGCGACGGCATCATCAGCGCGATCAACTTCAGGCTGGACGTCAGGAAGGTCGCGGATCCCGAGGGCGGCGAGCGCGCCGTCATCACCCTCGACGGCAAGTACCTGCCCACCCAGCCCTTCTAAGCGCGGGGGCACCGCCCGCCCCGCCCGCCGCCCCGTGCAGGATGGGCGGATGGACTGGATGGAACTGGAGCGGCGGGCCCGCGCGCTGGCGGATTCGGGCACCCGGCGGATCCTCGGGATCGCGGGCCCGCCCGGGGCCGGGAAGTCGACCCTGGCCGCGCGCCTCGCCCAGGCGCTGGGGCCGGGGCCGGGATCGGGGCCGGGGTCGGCGCCGGCTGCCGTCGTCGTACCGATGGACGGGTTCCATCTCGCGCAGGCCGAGCTGGTACGCCTGGGACGCGCGGACCGCAAGGGCGCGCCGGACACCTTCGACGCCGCGGGCTACGCGGCCCTGCTGACCCGGCTGCGCACGCCGGGATCCGGCATGGTCTACGCGCCCGCCTTCGACCGGTCGCTGGAGGAGCCGGTGGCCGGGAGCATCCCGGTGGACCCCGGCGTGCCCCTGGTGATCACGGAGGGCAACTACCTGCTGTACGAGGCGGGGGAGTGGGCGGCGGTACGGCCGCTCCTCGACGAGGTGTGGTTCCTCGCGCCCGACGACTCGGTCCGCGTCCGGCGGCTGGTCGCCCGGCATGTCCGCCACGGCAAGGAAGAGACGTACGCGCGGCAGTGGGTGACCCAGTCGGACGAGGCGAACGCCCGCCTGATCGCACCGGGCCGGGCCCGGGCCGACCTGGTGGTGGAACCGGGGTGACCCGGGGGCCGGTGCCCCGCCGCGTCCGGGCCTGAGGGGTGGGGCGGCTGTCCCGTCCCTACTTGTACGCGGCGAACGCCTTCGTGAAGGCCAGCGGCTCCTGGAGGATCGAACTGCAAGTGGCGTCGGCGTAGTTGACCGCGCCCGCCGCGCACTGCTTGTCGCGCGCCGAGGACCACATCGCCAGTCGGCCGAGCCCCTTCGACGCCGCGAACCGCACGAGCTCCGTCGCGTCCGACACGGTGAAGACCTCGCTCGCCACGTCGTTGACACCGATCATCGGAGTGACGGCCACGGCCTTCCAGGCGGCCGCGTCGGAGAGCCCGAGCACACCCTTGAGCTGTGCCTGGGTCGCGGTCGCCGCCTGGATCGCGTACTGCCCCATGTCGGCGCTGTACGCGGGCCCGTAGTCCATCGCCATGATGTTGACGGCGTTGATCCGTACGCCGTTCTTCGCGGCATCGGCCAGCAGGGCGACGCCGGGCTGGGTCAGTCCCTCCGGCATCACGGGCAGGGTGAACGCCACGTCGAGGTCCGGGTGGGACTTCTGCAGCCGGGCGATGGCCTGCGCGCGGCGGGTGTTGGCCGCGGTGTCCGGCAGGGCGGCGCCCTCGATGTCGAAGTCGACCTTGGTGAGCTTGTACTGGTCGATGACCTTGCCGTAGGCGGCGGCCAGTTCGTCGGCGCCGGCGCAGTTGAGTGCCAGCTCGCGTCCGGCGGCTCCGCCGAACGACACCCGTACATCGCCACCCGCCTTGCGCAGCGCGCCGATCTGGGCCGCGACCTTGTCGCTCGCCAGGTCCGTGACCCCGCCCCACAGCGGCGAGCAGCCGCCGCCGGAGGTGATGAAGGCGAGGTGGAACTCCTTCACCCCGGTCCTGGTCGCGGTGTCGACGAGGTCATAGGCGGGGTACAGCGAGGTATCGACGTACGGCGCGAAGCGCGCCCCGGCGCCGCCGCCGCCCGGGGTGGGCGCCGGGGAGGTCGATCCCGTCGGAGTCGGAGTCGGAGTCGGAGTCGCCGTCGGTGTCGCCGTCGGGGTCGGCCGCCCGGTGGGGCTGCTCGTGGGGCTGCTCGTGGGGCGCCCGCTCGGCTGGGGCGTGGCGTTCTGGTCGACCGAGCACTTCACCGCGTTGATCAGGCAGCGAGTGGGGTCACCCAGAGCCCCGGTACCGTTCGTCACGAAGCCGACGGTGACGGAAGCCCCCGGTGCGAGCACCTTGTTCCAGTTCGCGGGCTTGACGGTGACGCGCTGCCCGTCCACCGTGTGCGTGCCGTTCCACAGGGAACTGATCTTCGTTCCCGTGGGCAGGTCGAACTGGAGCGTCCAATCGGACTGCTCCGTATCGGTGTTGTTGCTGATCACGTACTGGCCGGTGTAACCACCGCTCCAGGAACTGGACTTGGTGTACACGGCTCCCACGGACGTGGCCTGGGCCGTGCCGGTGAACGCGAAGGCCGCGCCACCGATCACCGCCGCCACCACGACCGCCCCGGAAACCTTGACCTTGCCGCTCGTCTTGCGTCGGTGCCCGCCTGTGCTGCCCATGGAGTGCCTGCCTCTGTGTTACCGGTGAGTTGGGTACGCGGCAGCACGCTAGCCGCCCCGAAACGGACATTCATCCGTTCCGGGGCGCTCTCCACGAACCTTAGGTTCCACTTAAGGCAGAGGTAAGAAGGGCCTCAGGAACCGGCCGGGTCAACGTTGTCGGGCGCGGTGGAGGTCGCGGAGGAGGGCGATCTCGGCTCCGTGGTGCAGGAGTTCCTGGTTGACCCACCACACGATGTCGATGAAGGGTTCGTCCGCGTCGCCGCCGTGCGGGTAGGTGCAGTACCCCACGGTGTCGAGCGCGGTGTCGTCGACGCTCAGCAGGGCCTTCCGCCAGGCGGTGGCGGCGGCGTCGAATGCCGCGACTGCCTCCGTGACGTCCCCGGTGACGTGATAGTCGTCCCGGGTCAGCGCGTGGCTGCCGGCCGTGTGGTCGGCGCGCAGGGTCAGCATTTCGCTGAGGTGACTCAGGCGCCACGCGATGGTGGTGAACGGCGGCGGCCAGGGGTGTGGGTAGGCCGCGGCGTCGCGCCCCCAGTCGCCCGTGCCGGCCAGGAAGGTCGCACGCTGCCCGGGCCCGTCCGTACGCCGCCGCACCGACCAGCAGTCCGGTACCGGCTCCCAGAGGTACTCCTCGCCGGTCATGGGGCCGACCTTGGTGTCCGTTCCGTCGCCGCTGTCCATGACGGGTCCCGTCATGCGGTCGGCGAGGCGCTCGCGCGCGAAGTCGAACTGCTGGAGCAACGGGGCCAGGCGAGGCGGGATCACGATCACTGAATCTCCTGTGACGAGCTGCGGGGTCCTCGGGGGCGATCTTCTGACGCGCAAGCCTCTCAGAGCCGGGTACGCCCCGCGTCTCACTTTCCGAGAGCCCTCGCGGGCCGCCGTGGCGGTCGAATGGAGGCGGACCCGGACCCCGGACCCCGGCCCCGGACCCGGACCGGCGGACCCCCCCCGTCAGCGGACCGCCACCACGACATGGCTGTGGCCGAACTGCCAGACGGATCCGGCCTGGGTGAATCCCGCCTCGCGCAGGAGCGCGACATGGCCGGACAGCGTCAGGTCGTTCCCCTCGCACTCGGGATGCCGGCCGCGGTCGTGACCGGTGAGGCGGGGGGCCAGTTCCGGGTCGGAGGCCGCCTCCGCCCACCAGGACTCCCAGTCCTCGCTGGTGTCCAGGTGGCGCTCGGTACGGAGCCGTCCGATGTGGAGGGCGAGTTCGGAGACACGCGTCGCGTCCGGGCTGATGTGGTCGCCGTTGACGAGCACGCCACCGGGGCTCAGCCGGCCCGCGAGTTCCCCGTAGACCCGCCGCAGGGACTCCTCGCCCAGGTAGTGCAGGGCGGTCGCCGAGACGGCCGCGTCGATCGGGCGGTCCAGGGGGAGCGCGTCCATCCAGCCGGGCTCGCCGATCACCGCCTCGACGTAGCGCAGGGCCGGTCCGTAGTGGGAGCTGCCCAGTTCGAGCAGGAGGGGGTCGGCGTCGACGGCCACGACCTCGGCGTCCGGCAGGCGGGCCGCCAGCCGGGACGCCAGGGCCCCCGGGCCGCTGCCGAGGTCGAGGACCAGCGGGGCGGGCCGGCCGAGAGTCACCTGCTCGACGACATCGGCCATGACCGTGAATCTCTCCTCGCGGTCGACCGCGTACCGCTGCTGCTGGTTCTCCCAGCGTTCCACCCACCGCGCTGCCGTCATCGCCGTCATCGTGCTCATTCCCACAATGGAAATCATTGCAGACTGGCGAGGGCCGTGAGTAACTCTTCGACCTCTTCAGGCGTGTTGTGTACGTGGAGACTCACGCGCACCGAGCCCTCCTTCTCGCCGCGCCCCGCCTGGCAGTGGCCGTCGGAGCGCACCATGATGCCGTGGCTGAAGAGGATGAACCCGAGGTCCTGGGCGTCGATCCCGCGGTGCCGGAAGGTCACGATGCTCGTACGCCGCTGCACCTCGGACGCCGCCGCCAGGCTTGCCCGGCAGCCGAGGACCTCGTACGCGGGCATCCGGCCCAGCGCGTCCGTCAGGCGGGAAGCCAACGCCCCCGTCCAGCGTTCGATGCGGCCGGTTCCCGTGGCGTCCAGCCAGTCGATCGCCGCCGCGAGGGAGGCGATACCGACGGTGTTGGGGGTTCCGCTCCAGCCGCCCGGCCGGAACGCGGGCCCTCGCCGCTGGCGGGCCCAGACCGCCCCGACACCGGGCAGGGCCATGGCCTTGTGCCCGGAGAAGACGACGAAGTCGACGTCGAGTTCGGCCACCGATACCGGGAGGTGGCCGACGCTCTGCGCCGCGTCGAGGCAGATGGGCAGCCGCGGCCCGACCACCGCGCGGATGCGGTCCACGTTCATGTCCACCCCGTAGACGTGGTGCACGTGCGTAGCCGCGACGAAGCGGGTCCGCGGGTTCACGAGCGCGGCCAGTGCGACCGGGTCGTAGTCCCCGGACCCCGCCTGGTACGGGAGTTCCCGGACCAGGACGCGGATGCCCTGCCGGGCCAGCAGCTCGCGCGCCTCCAGCCACGGCGACAGGTTCGCCTCGTGGTCGGCGAACGGGACGATGATCTCGTCTCCGTCCGCGAGCAGACCCGGCAGCCAGTCCAGCGCGATCGTGCGCAGCCCTTCCGAGGTACCGCTCGTGAAGTGCACCGAGGACCCCTCCGGATCCGGATCGCCCAGGAACTCCTTGATCCGGTCGCGGGTGCTCCGCACCAGCGCCGTCGTCGTGTTGGCCCAGGGGTACGAGCCCCGGCCGGCGTTCGCGTTGGAGGTGACGAGGTAGCTCTGCACCGCGTCGAGGACGGCCTGCGGCTTCTGCGCCGTGGCCGCGCTGTCCAGGTAGGCCAGTTCCGGATGGGCGGTGATGATCGGGAACTGGGCGCGCAGCGGGAGCTGCCAGGGAGTGAGTTCGGCTATGTCTTGAAGGGGATCGGTCTGAAGGGGATCGGCCATGTCACTCACGCACCAGTGGTGCGCCCGCGTCCCGCCAGGCGATGATGCCGCCGGCCAGGCTGCGTACGTCCGGATGGCCCATGCGCGTCAGGAGTGCCGCGTACCGGGCGGACTTCTCGCCGACGGGGCAGGCCAGCAGGACCGGTTGCTGCTTGCTGAACGGCAAGCCACCACGCAGGAGTTCGTCGAAGATCTCGTCGACGATGTTGACCGAGCCGCCGATGTGGAGGGCGGCGTAGGCGAACGGGCCGCGCAGATCGACCACCAGGGGGCGCTGCTCCTCGATCCACTTCTGCGCGTCGCCCACCTCGATGACCGGCGCGCTCCGCAGCTCGGCATCGGTCAGGGTGGCCACCGAGTTCCGCACCGGAGGCCGCCCGAACAGCTCCGGTCGCCGCTGCCGCACGTAGCCGAGGTAGCTCTCCGCCCGGTCGCAGACGATGAAGACGGCCGTCCTGCGCTCCGGCAACGCCTCGTCGAACGCGCGTAGATGACGTACGGCACCCTGGTACGCGGCTCCGCCCGTCGGCCCGGCGAGCATCCCGCAGCGGCGGATCAGCGTCAGCATCCCGTCGATGGCGTCGTCGGCGCTCACCGGCTCGATCGTGTCGTACGTGGCCGGGTCGAAGAGGCCGACCTCCTGCACCTCGTCGGCATTGCGGATGCCGGGGACGAAGTCCGACTTCTGCCCGACCAGTCCGACGACGCGCACCCCCGGGTCCCGCGCCCGCAGTGCCCTCGCCACCCCCGTGGACGATCCCGCGGTGCCCACGCAGGCGATGAACCAGTCGGGTGCCCGGCCGTCCAGGTCCGCGATGATCTCGGGGCCGGTGCCCGAGGCGTGCGCCTCCGCGTTGCGGGCGTTGAAGTACTGGTCGGTGTGGAGGTGGGCGCTGCCGGGACGGCCCAGCTCCTGGTGGAAGCGGGTCAGGGGGTCGTCGGGATCGGTCGGGTCGAGGCACTCGGTCTGTCCGGGCAGCTCCTCGATCTCCGCGCCCAGGAGCAGGAGCAGCTCCTTGACCTCCGGTATGCGCATGCGGTTGGTGACACTCTTGAACGGCAGTCCGTGGAGACCCGCGATGAGAGTCAGGGCCTTGGCGGTGTTCCCGCTGGACAGCTCCACGATCGTCTCGCCGCGTTCCTTGGCCCCGGCCAGGCCCTCGCGGACCATGTTCCAGGCGGGCCGGTCCTTCAGCGAGCCGAAGGGGTTGAGCATCTCCAGCTTGGCGTAGAGGTCGATGTTGCGCAGGCCGTGCACGGCCGGGTCGATCCGGACCAGCGGGGTGTTCCCGATGGCCTCCGTGATGCTGTCGTACCTCATGCCTGCTGTCCCCCCATGTGTCCGACCGGCCAGTACTGCTCGTCAAGGCACCAACGCCAGGAATTCGCCTCCTCACCCGCATGGACGGCGACTTTGCGTGCGACGGGCTGCTGTTGCGCCCGCGTGGCGGTGAAGTCCATGCAGTAGCCGGCCGTGTTGGCGAAGGCGAGGAGATCACCCGGCTGCGGCAGTCGCGGCAGGAAGACGGCTCTGCGGGTGATCAGGTCCGCCTCCAGGCAGAGATTGCCCATGAGGTGCACCGCCACGGGTCCGTCGGCCCGGGAGGCTCCGGCCGCCCCGGAGGCCCCAGCTACCCCGGCCGCCCGGGGGGTCGCGCCGTCGCGAGGGAGGAGCACGGGGTCCATGAGGACCCCGTGCTCCTCCAGGCTGACATCGCCCGCGTTCATGGCGAGGCGTACGAGGGGCTCGGCCGCCTCCGTACGCCGTACCTCCAGGACTTTGCCGAGCGAGAGGCCGCACTGGTCCGTCAGGGCCCGGCCGGGTTCGGCGTACAGGTCGGTGAGGCTCTCCAGCAGCAGGGTGCCCAGGGGGCGCCCCAGGCTGGGCGCGGGTCGTGAGAGCAGCTCGTCGAGGTAGGCGGCGCCGGCGATCGGGCGGTGCGCCGGGTAGAGGCTCAGCGAGCCCCGGAGGGTGCCGTTCTCCACGCGCAGCCCGTAGCCGTGGCCGCCCCAGGTCATGGGCGGGCGCCTGCCCATCACCGCGTGCGTGAGCTCCGTGGTGTAGCGGTCCCACTGGTCGCCGCGGGCCAGGTAGCTGATGCCGAAGCCGCCGCCGACATCGATGGCGCGCGGCTGGAAACCACGTATGCGTAACTCCTCCACAGCCCGCAGGCAGCCTTCGAGCGCGGTCGTCTTCTCGTCCAGGCTGGTGGTGTCGAGGTGGTAGCCGACGCCGATCGGATCCAGCGCGTCCTGGTGGCGTTCGAGGGTGTCCAGCAGGCCGTCCAGGGACTTGTAGGAGGTTCCGAAGCGGCTGCGGCGCGAGAGCGTCCTGGTGCCCGAGGTCTCGAAGCCCGACAGCCGCAGCACCACCCGGAGCCGGGGCAGCCGGTACGCGCGGACGAGGCGGGCCGCCTCCTCCAACTCCGAGGCCCCGTCGGCGTTGACGGTGACTCCGGCGCGGGCGGCGAGCCACAGGAACTCGGGGTCCTTCGGTCCGGTGACCATGATCCGGTCTCCGGTGAATCCGGACCCGAGGGCGTGCTGCAACTCGCCTACGGACGCGGCGTCGAGAGCGGCGGAGGACGACGCGAGCCGCCGCACCAGCGCGCTGGAGCGATTGGCCTTGTGCGCGAAGAAGATCTGGCCGGCGAGCTGGTGACGGCGCAAGACGGAGCGGAAGCGCTCCGCGTTCTCCGCCATCTGCTCCGGCAGCACGATGTTGAGGGGCGAGCCCAGGGCGTCGACGAGCGTGTGGAGGAACGACGCCGACTCCAACAAGGACGCCAGACGTGGTTCCAGGCGCGGTTCCAGGTACAGCGGTTCCAGGTACAAGGGGGCGTTGCCCATCCCAGCTGTTCCTCCCCGGCGAGGAATGCGGACCCAAGTCAGCAAACGGCCATACCACCCTAACCGTTGGCGGGCTACTTGGGGCGGCCCTGACGAGGAGGGACTGCTTCATGACCTCGGACGGCCGGATAGGGACGATCAGAGGGGGCAGGCGGGGGTTCAGGCGGTGCGGTGGTGGTCGGCGAGGGCTTCGGCCGCCGCGCGGTGGCCGACGCTCGCGAGCACGGGGTTGGTGACGCGGTAGTAGTGCTCCGCGGTGAGCCCGAAGCACAGCGCCCAGCCGCGCCCCCGGGCCCATGTCGCGTCGTCCACTCCGACCGACGCGCGGAACAGGTCGCGGGTCCCGGCGGACAGGAGCGTCCAGGCGGCCATCGTGTCGCACGCGGGGTCGCCGACGCCCACCACTCCGAAGTCGATGACGGCACTGAGCCGGCCCTGCCTGGCCAGCAGGTTTCCGGGCAGGAGGTCGCCGTGCAGCCAGACGGGTGCCCCCTGCCACTGGGGAAGCCGGAGGGTCGCCTCCCACGCGGCCGTCGCGGCGGCCGCGTCCACCGTCCCGTCGGCGCCCAGGTCCCGGATGGCGGCGCGGACGCCGCCATCGCGCGTACTCACCGGCCCTCCCCGAAACGACCGCGGTGCGCCGGTGGCGTCGATCCGCCGCAAGGCCGTGATGAAGCGGCCCAGCTCGACGGCGGCCTCGTGCGGCTCGGCCACGGGCTCGTCGAAGAGGTTCTCTCCCTCGATCCAGCGGTACACCGACCACGGGAACGGATAGCCCTCGCCGGGAACACCGGCGCCCAAGGGCGCCGGCACGGCGAGCGGCAGGTGGGGTGCGAGGTGGGGCAGCCAGCGGTTCTCCCTGCCGATCTGATCGGCGGAGCCGGGGATGAGGGGCAGGCGCACGGCCATGTCGCCGCCCAGCCGGTACATGGCGTTGTCCGTGCCGGCGGAGCGGACCTTGGTGACGGGAAGATCCGCCCACCGCGGGAACTGCGCGGCGATCAGCCGGCTGACGAGCACCTCGTCGATGTGGACCTCGTCGGCATGCATCTTCGACCCGGACACCGATCTCCTCTATTGTGGATCATGGAGATCGGAGCATATCGGCCTCCTTGGAGGCGGCGCTCAGCATTTCGGTACCAGTCGGTGGCCTGAAATATACTGTCTGTATGACTGACACGTCCTTGCCTCCTTGTCCTGAATGCTCCAGCGCGTACGCCTACGAGATGGGCGCGCTCCTCGTCTGCCCCGAGTGCGGGCACGAGTGGCCGCACTCCGCCTCCGACGAGCGGGTGATCAAGGACGCGGTCGGCAACGTGCTCGCCGACGGCGACACCGTGACGGTCGTCAAGGGCCTGAAGGTCAAGGGCAGCACGTCCGGCATCAAGGCCGGCACCAAGGTGCGCAACATCCGCCTCGTCGAGGGCGTCGACGGCCACGACATCGACTGCAAGATCGAGGGGTTCGGCCCCATGCAGCTCAAGTCCAGTGTGGTCAGGAAGGTCTGACCGTCCCTGCCGCGCAGGGTGGGGGGACTGCCGCGCCGTTCAGGTGGGGCGGGTGTAGCGGGCGTTCTTGATCCAGATCCGTTCCAGTCGGACCCGGGTGCCCGGCCGTGGGGCGTGCCAGATTTTGTTGTGGCCGGCGTAGATTCCCACATGCCCTATGGTCGCGCCCGAGGGGAAGAAAACCAGATCACCCGGTGCGCGCTGGTGCCGCGGGATGTGGCGGGTGTGCTCGTATTGCTGATCGGCAGTGCGTGGCAGCACCCGGCCGGCCTTGCGGAAAGCGTAGAGCGTAAGGCCTGAGCAATCGAATCTCCGGGGCCCCGTCGCGCCGTAGGCGTAGGGCGAGCCTTTCTTGGAAGCGGCGATGGCGACCGCTTTGGCGCCGTATGGCGAGGCCGCCTCGGCCGAGGTGGGGGGACTGGTCAGGAAGGTCCCCAGTATGAGGATGAAGACGAGTGGCGTGGCTCGACGGCGGGGGTTCCGGCGGTCGTTTGAGGCTTTCGGTTTGTCCATCCTGACGTAGGGCATGCGTGGTACCTCCGCATTTCAGGTGCTGGAACTGCTCCTGGTGAGATGTCCTGTTCTCGGTTACATGCGTGCGGCCCTCGACGACCGACAAGTTTTCTCCGGAGACTCGGCAATTGCCGGTATCGGACACGGCGAAAAATGTATCGGTTAGGTAAAGGAAGTCCGGGATTATCATCGTTCTCCCTTCCCGAGCCCCCAGGGTGCCCGGAGGGCCGAGATCGAACGGTGCGGGGGTACGGCCTCTTGCGCGACCGCCGCTGAGCCGCTTTCGTGACCCCGGTCACCGCACGGGCGAACGGGAAGGCGGCCACAGATGGCGGACACCACCCAGATCGGCACCGGGGAGAGCGAGAACCACCGGCCAAAAAAGGCGAGTTGGCGGCACATCGGCCCCGGAATCGTCGTCGCGGCGACCGGAGTGGGCGCCGGTGACCTCGTGGCCACACTCATCGCGGGCGGGAAATTCGGCTACACCCTGCTGTGGGCGGCGGTGATCGGCTGCCTGGTCAAGATCTCACTCGCCGAGGCCGCCGGCCGCTGGCATCTCGCCACCGGACGTACTCTCTTCGACGGCTGGCGCAGCCTCGGCTCCTGGACCACGGTCTACTTCGCGGGATACGTCGTCGTCTGGGGCTTCGTCTACGGCGCCGCCGCGATGTCCTCCAGCGCCCTCCCGCTGGCCGCGCTCTTTCCGGACACGATGGATCTGAAGGGATGGGCCGTGCTGTGCGGCCTGGTGGGTCTGGTCTTCGTCTGGTTCAACCGGTACGCCGTCTTCGAGAAGGTCATGACGGTCCTGGTCGGGGTGATGTTCGTGGTCACCGTCTATCTCGCCGTTCGGGTCACGCCCCATCTGGACGACGCCCTCGCCGGACTCGTCCCCGTCCTGCCGGACGGTTCACTGGTCTACACGCTCGGCCTGATCGGTGGCGTCGGCGGCACGATCACCCTCGCCGCGTACGGCTATTGGGTCAACGCCAAGGGCTGGACGGACACGGGCTGGATGAAGGTGATGCGGCTCGACAACCGCGTCGCGTACATCACCACCGGCGTGTTCGTCGTGGCGATGCTCTTCGTCGGCGCCGAACTCCTGCACTCCTCCGGTGTCGCGCTCGCGAAGGGCGACAGGGGACTGCTCGATCTGAGCGGCGTCCTGGAGGACCGCTATGGAACGGTGACCGCCAAACTCTTCCTGGTCGGCTTCTTCGCCACGTCCTTCACCTCGCTGATCGGCGTGTGGCACGGGGTGAGTCTGATGTTCGCCGACTTCATGTCGAAGTACCGGCCCCGGCTCGTTCCGGTCGGCACCAGCCGTGAGAAGTCGCTGCCGTTCCGGGCGTACCTGCTCTGGCTCACCTTCCCGCCGATCAGCCTGCTCTTCCTGGACCAGCCCTTCGGGCTCGTCATCGTCTACGGGGTGATCGGCGCGTTCTTCATGCCGTTCCTGGCGCTCACCCTGCTGTGGCTGCTCAACTCCTCGCGCACGCCAGCCGATTGGCGCAACGGACTCCTGAGCAATGTGATGCTGGCGGCCGCCGGGCTGTTGTTCGTCGTGCTGTGCGTGCAGCAGGTGCGCGAGCTGCCCTGGTAGTTGGCGGGCTGGTGGGCCGGTGACGGCCGGCGGCCTACGGGGCTGGTGGCGGAGGTACGGGGTCGCCCGCCAGTCGGACCGTGCTCAGGATGCGCATGACGAGTTCGTCGCTGACGGCGCCGGGCACGCCCGTTCTGCCGTAGAAGTCCCAAGCGACGAAGTCGCCCTTGGAGTTCTTGAAGCCGAAGGCGATCGCCTGGCCCTCGCCGGAGCATGAATCGGTCTGCTTGGCGCCCTCGGAGTGCGCCTTGACGTAGCTGCCCCGGACGCCGGACTTGGTGGTGTACGGCACCGGCTTGTCCCATTTGACGGCGGCCTTGTCCGGCTGGGTGTACGCGGCGTAGACCCAGCTCGTCGCCGTCTTCTCCGCGACCTCGTCGGTGTCCTTGGCGCCTTCGGCGCCCTTGGTGCCGGCGGAGGCGAGCCCGAAGTCGTCCACCGTGCCGTCGCCGTCCGCATCGACGCTGCACCACTTGGACTTGTAGAAGACCGGTGCCGTGTGCCCGATGATCGTCTTGCCGGGATCCGCGTGGTCCGAGTAGCCGCTGAACACGGTGGGGGAGAGGACTTCCCAGTCGGCCGGGACGTCGAAGGCGGTTCCGTGCGCGGGGTTGACCACGGTCTTCCACCCCGGGATCGTCGCCTTCACGGCGCCGGACCCGTCCGGTGCCTGGGGGCTGGAGGCGGGTATGCCGCCCTTTCCGTCGTCCTTGAGGAGCACGCCCCCGGTGACAGCGGCGGCGATGACGAGCACGGCGGCCGCCGCGCACACCGCCACGACGGTGGCGGTCGGCTTCTTCCGGCCGTTGCGCGCAGGCGCAGGCAGGGGAGGGGGAGGGGGCGGGGGCGGCGGCCCGAACGTGCCCATCGGATACGGGGTCCCCGGAGGCTGATTGCCGGGCCGCTGCCCGAAGTCCGGCTGCTGATAAGGGTTCTGGCTCACGTTCTGCCGGTCCTGCCCGTCCCCGGGCGTCTGCTGTCCTGGCCACATGGCGATCAACGATAGGCTCCCTACCGGCCGAACGACAGGATCGCGTGGTCCACCTTCTTGGGCTCCGGGCTCTTCACCCGGCCGTTGAGCAGGAAGAGCCGCCCGCCGGCCCAGGTCAGGCGCACACCGTGAGCGTAGAAGACGGATTCTGCGCCCTTGGCGGCGGCCGGGCTCTGCAGGATCACGTGCGGGTCCCCACCGGTCGGCGGGAGCGTCGCGATCGCGCCCGCTTCCCCGGCGCCGGGCTCGATGTACACGAGGATCTTGCCGTCCTCGACCGCCAGCGGCCACACGGTGCGTCCCTTGGGTGCGGCCGAATGCCATTTCTCTTGACCGCTGTTCAGGTCGAACGCGATGACCTCGTCCGCTTTGTCGATGCCGAGACTGGCGCCGGGCTTGCCCCCGGCGATGTAGAGCGTATCGCCGTCGACCACGGCGCCGTCGCAATAGTGGAGGCCGTTCGTTCCGTCGCCCCAGCCGTTGCACCGGCCGGTGACCCCGAATTTCGCCTCGTTCTGCGAGCGGATTTTTCCGTCGGCGCCGAAGGCGGTGATGTTCCACACCTTCTGCTCGGAGTTGTAGGCCGCCATGACCAGGGGGTCCATGGAATAGACCCGGCCGAGATTCCATCCCTTTTCGTACGTGTAGCTCCACTTGGGCGTGCCGCTCGCCGGGTCGAGTTCCTGGATCATGACCTGGGAGCGGCCGGCCGGGTCCTTGGCGTCGGGACAGTTCAGCAGGCCGATCAGCTTGGCGCCCCCGCCGAAGCCCGTGGGATAGCAGTTGCCCGTCTTCGACGTACCGAACAGCTTTCTGCCGTCGGTGACCGAGAAGCCGCTCACGATGATCGACCGGGCGACGGTGACGGTATCTCCGCTGATCACCATCCCGAACTCGCGTGTGGAATCACGGGAGTTCTCCGGCGGTACCTCCACCTTCCAGCCGGCCTTGCCCGTGGCGAGGTCGATCTGCTGAAGATGGGTGCAATAGGCCTCCGCGCTGTCGTTCGCGCGGACGCCGACGACCAGTTTTCCGCTCGCGGTCGGGGCCTGGGGAACTCCGCACAGCGGAGTCTCCAACGCGACCTTCCACTTCTCCTGGCCGTCGGCCACCGCATAGGCGGTGACCTCCTTGAACATGGCCTTGACCACCACGTCGCCCACCCGCCACGGGCCGTACTGACTGGCCCCCGCGCCGGGCAGCTCGGTCTTGTTCTCTGCCAGCCAGACCCGCGCCTCGCCCGCCTTGATCCCCGCATTGGGGTCGTAGCCGTCCGAGCCGCCGCCCGGGCCCTTGCCGTCGCCCTGGTCGACCGAGGGGGAACCGGATGGCACGGCCGATTCCGTGCCCTTGGCCGCCGGCTCCCCGGGCTCGTCGCGGCCGGAGCCGACCAACGCGTACACGGAGCCGCCGACGAGCAGCAGCACGCCCGCGACCAACGCGGCGATCAGCACGGCGGGTCCGCCCTTGAACGGGTTCCTCCTCCCCCCGCCGGGGGCGGGCGGCGACGGAGGTCCGAACTGCTGCGGCTGCGCGTACGGGTAGTCGGGCGGGGGCCCGAAACCGGGGGGCGGCGGCGCCTGGTAGCCGTAGGGCGGGCCGAAGCCGGGCTGGGCGGTGGGCAGCTGCGGCGGCCAGGCGCCGGGCGGCGGGGTGGCACCCGCGCCCTGGTCGCCGTGCCACTGCGCATCAGGGTCCGGCAGTTCGCCGAAGTCGCGACCGGTCATGGGGCAAGTGTGTCCGGTGAGACAACCGTTCTGGAACAGATTTCTAGACGAGTTCAGGTCGTCCGATCCGTCATCCGGCCCCGGCGATGGCAGTACGGGCGGGCCGGCACGCGCTGACGGCTGCCGGGGCGTCCGCCGCGGACGCGGTCGTCCTGGCCACCACGTCCCCGGAACGGATCCTCCCGGCCGGGCCCCGGAAGTCGCGGCGCGGCGGGGCTCGGGCCAGGTACCGGCGTTCGACCTCGTCTCGGGTTGCAGCGGTGGTGTGCGGGCGAACCAGCGCATCCTGGACGGCCTCACCGCCGAGTTGGGCCTGGGGATCGACCAGCACCCGATGGAGGGTGCGCGTCGGGTACCGGGCCCGGGCCGCGCTACCAGAACGGCGTGTCCCGCCGGCGCCGTTCCCGGTCCACCAGGGCCTGCACCGCGGCGTGGGCCGCGGCGGAGCGGGCGGTGAACGAATCGGGTCGCGGCGGGGCGGGGATCGGCTCGCCGATCGTGACGAGCCACTTCGAGGGCAGCGGGAAGACTGGGGCGCCCGCCCGGACGGCGGTGACCGCGAATCCGGGGCTGGCACGGCGTCTCACATCAGCTGAGTGGTCCCGCGAGGTGCCGGGGGAGGCGGGCTGAAATACGATGGGTGTGGCGCACGGAGGTGTGCGATGAGGCATGACACGGGGGTGGATGTCGAGCGGCTGCCGGCCATGTCACGCCAGGCTCTCGATCAGCTGTTCCACATCAGCCCAGCCGGGGAGATACCCGTCGGTGAGACGCGCGGCACGGTCCTTCTGGGGCGCGGTGCCAGGGTGTCGAAGGCGGCCGCCGGGCTCGTGCGGCTCCTCGCGTGGAAGGGCAAGGTCTTCGACGCCGATCGGGGTGAACTGCGCAACAGGCTCACGCCGTTCGGGGTGCCCGCGATACGGGCGAAGGTCTACCGGGGCCCGAGTTGGTTCGACGACAAGGAATGCACCGTACTGGACTACTCGCGGACCTCGGTCCTCGCGCACCGGATTCGTGACGAGATTCGCGAGATCGCGCCCGGCGTCCACCTCGGGATCGTCTACTGGGGGCAACGCAAGATCCTCAACTTCGTTCTGCGCGCGCCCGGTTCAGCCGGACCACCCGGACCATCCGGACCACCCGGTCGATCCGCGAAGAGGAGGACGCACCAGATCGCCGTCACCATCCGGGCCGTCGTGCCCCCGGACCACGTGGCCGACGTACAGGAGCTCCTGACCGAGGCCAACCGCAAGGGCGCCGCGGGCGAGTTCATCCCGTTCGCCGAACTGGCGGGCGTCCACTTCGCGCGGCTGGTCCTGGTCCCCCAGGGGACGGACCACGCCGGTGCGGAGATTCCGGCGAGCATCGTCTACATGAGCGAGGTGGACGCGCCGCTGGACGCGCATCTCGCCGACCTGGCCCGCAAGGCCGGCGCCGGACTCGGGAAGGTGTTCGGGCACTGCGAGGGCTATCCGGCCGGCAGCGTCTCGGACCGGGCGCGGATCGCATGGCTGCGGGCCCACCGCGTTCCCAGCTCGGCCTTCTACGTCAACACCGTCGGCCGGGGGCTCCACCAGATCCGGCAGGAGGAGCGGCTGCGCGAGGCGATCGAGGAGTTCCTCGACCAGCACGGCCCCGACCTGTCCGGTCGTAGCCCCGCCGACGTACGAACCGCCATCCAGAGGTACGTCACCGGCCGCGAAGACCTGGCCTGGGCGCGCTCGCCGGCGCCGCCGCCGGATCTGCGGTGGCGGATCAGGCAGGCGGCGCACCTCGTGGCGGTCCCGTTGGCGGCGCTCGCGCTCCTGCCGGTCCTCGTGTTCGTCCTGCCGGTCTGGGCCGTACTGGTGCGGTGGCACGAGTGGCGTGACGTCCCCAGCCGGGAGCGCCCCGGCCGGGACCACGTGGCCAGGCTCGCCGCCTGCGAGGACTTCGCCGCGCAGAACCCCTTCACCGCGGTCGGGCTGGTCAAGCCCGGCCGGTTCAGGCTGGCGACGCTGACCGGGATCCTGTTCGTCGTGGACTACGGCGTGCGCCACCTCTTCAACCGGGGGAACCTCGCCGGCGTCAAGACCATTCACTTCGCCCGCTGGCTGTTCCTCGACGACAGGCGGCGCGTGATCTTCGCGAGCAACTACGACGGCAGCCTGGAAAGCTACATGGACGACTTCATCGACAAGGTCGCGTGGGGTCTCAACGCCGTCTTCAGCAACGGGCACGGCTATCCCCGCACCCGGTGGCTCCTGCGGGACGGCGCCGAGGACGAACTCGCCTTCAAGCACTACCTGCGCTGCCGCCAGTTGCCGACGGAGGTCTGGTATTCCGCGTACGACACCCTGACCACCCACAACCTCGACACCAACGCCCGTATCCGTGCGGGCCTCTTCGCAGAGCTCGGCCCGGCCGAGACCCAGGCCTGGCTCGCCCTGCTCTAGTGAAGGGCGTGACCTGATGGCAGTACCCCTGGAACTCGGCGACATCCAGGGCATCGTCGCCCGTGGCTACAGCACCTTGAAGTCGGCCTCCTTCCTGCTGCTGGCGGTCGACGACCCCGCGGCCGCCCGTCCCGCGCTCGGGAGGCTGGCCCTGCGGGCGACGAACGGCCGCGCGGAGCCCTCGGAGACGGCCCTGAACCTCGCCTTCACCTCCGAAGGCATGCGGTGCCTGGGGCTGGAGACAGCCGATCTCACCGGGTTTTCCCAGGAGTTCGTCTCCGGCATGGCCGAAGCCAACCGCTCCCGCCTCCTCGGCGACGTGGGGGAGAACGCGCCCCGGCACTGGCGATGGGGCGGCCCCGACACGCCGCCCGTACACGCCCTCGTCCTGCTCTACGCCCGCGACGAGCGGCTCCTGGAGCGGCTGGAGTCGCAGGTGCGCCAGGACGTCCTCGCCGACGGAGCCCTCACCGAGGTCGCGCGGCTGGGAACGGCCGAGCTGACCGACCGCGAGCCCTTCGGCTTCCGGGACGGCATCTCCCAACCGCTGATCGAAGGGCTGTCCAAGGCGCCCGCCGGCGACGGGGCCGTCAAGGCCGGCGAGTTCGTCCTCGGCTACACCAACGAGTACGGCCTGCTCACGGACCGGCCGCTGCTGCCCTCCTCGGACGATCCCGCCGGCCTGCTGCCCCGCGTGCCGGGCGGCGGCGAGGCGGATTTCGGCCGCAACGGCAGCTATCTGGTGCTGCGGCAGCTCCATCAGGACGTCGAAGGGTTCCGGAGGTACCTCGAAGACGCCACCCGGCGCCCCGACGGCGACCCCGATCCCGAGGCGCAGGGCGCGCTGGCGGCCCGCATGATGGGACGCTGGCCCAGCGGGGCGCCACTGGTGCACGCGCCACGGCACGACGACCCGAATCTCGCCTCGGACAACGACTTCGGCTACTTCGCCACCGACCCGGACGGCCTGAGCTGCCCGCTCGGGGCCCACATCCGCCGCGCCAATCCGCGGGACTCGCTCGATCCCGACCCCGGATCGGCGCGGTCGATCGCCATCGGCCAACGCCACCGGATCCTGCGCCGCGGCCGCGCCTACGGGCAGGCCGACACGGGAAGCGGCGCGCCGGAGAGCGGCCTGCACTTCCTCTGCCTCAACGCCAACCTCTCCCGCCAGTTCGAGTTCATCCAGCACACATGGCTGAACAACCCCCACTTCAACGGGCTGTACGACGGTCCGGACCCGGTCGTCGCGCCACGCCAGAACCACCGTTCGACGTTCACCGTGCAGGCCAGGCCGGTACGCACCCGCTACCGCGACCTGCCGCGGTTCGTCACCGTCCAGGGCGGCGCCTACTTCTTCCTCCCCGGATGCCGGGCGCTTCGCTACCTCTGCGAGTGAGCGCGAGCGCATCACGTCAACCTCGACTATCGTCGTATGGAGTAGGACAATTCCCCCTTCGAAAGGGGTACTGGCCATGGACGCGCGCTCAGTTGCGCGATACAGCCTGGCTGGAATCCGTCTGGTGAACGGTGTGGCGGCGCTACTGGCCCCGCAGGTGGTGGCTCGTCGACTGGGGGCGGACGAGACCCAGCCGGCCTTCGTCTACGTCCTGCGCATGTTCGGTGTGCGCACCGTGGTCATCGGCGCGGAGCTGCTGCTCCTCAAGGACGCGGACAGGATCGCCCAGGCACTGCGCGTCGGCACGTTCATCCACGCCAGCGACGCGCTGTCGGCCGCCTCCGCCGGCCGGTGCGGCACTCTCTCACCGCGCGCGGCGGCAGCCGCCACAGCGATCTCGACGGTCAATGTCGCCCTCACGCTGGTGGCCCAGTGGCCGCGGCGGGGTCCCCACGGCTGATCACGGGCACCTGATCCAGGGCACATCGCATTCGAGGCCGGAAGGAATTCCACCATGCGCAAAGAATCCGATGGCTCCGGCTCCGGCTCCGGCACCGGTGCGTCGTTCGTGGAGCTGTACAACAAACTGGCGCTGGCCGTCGACCACAAGGTCGGCTGGCAGCATCTGCCCACGCCGTTCGGCCTGTTGACCCTCATGGGCCTGCGCAACAACCTGCGCCGCAAGAACCTCCACGACACCAGCACCTACCCGGCGCAGAACCTGCCGGACATCGAGCCCCCGTCCGCCCGGCACCTCACCGAGCGCACCGCGGACGGTACGTACAACGACCTCGACCATCCGCGCATGGGCATGGCGCGGTCGCGGTTCGGCCGCAACGTCCCACCGGAGGAGACCTTTCCCGAGCCCGAGCCGCGGATCCTGACCCCGAGCCCTCGGGAGGTCAGCCGAGCCCTCCTCACCCGGCACGAGTTCATCCCGGCCGAATCCGTCAACGCCCTCGTGGCCTCGTGGCTCCAGTTCATGGTCCGCGACTGGGTCAGCCATGGCCAGGGCGCCATCGACCATCCCTGGCAGATCGAGCTGGTGGAGGGCGACCCGTGGCCGGCCCCGCCGATGCTCGTGCCTCGAACCCTCTCCGACCCCACCCGCCCGGAGGGCGGCGACGGCCTGCCGCCGACGTTCATCAACGAGCACTCGCACTGGTGGGACGCGTCCCAGCTGTACGGCAGCGACCTCGCGACGCAGCGCCGGCTCCGCTCGGGCGAGGACGGCAAACTCCGCGTGCCCCGCAACGGCTCGCTGTTCCCCGATGACCCCGAGCTGGATCCCGCCAACACCCCTGGGTTCTGGCTGGGCCTCCTGATGATGCACTACGTGTTCATCCTGGAGCACAACGCCATCTGCGACCGGCTGCGCAAGGAGTTCCCGCACTGGTCGGACGAGCAGATCTTCCAGCGAGCGCGTCTGATCAACGCGGCGCTCATCGCGAAGATCCACACCGTGGAGTGGACGCCCGCCGTCCTCAGCCACCCGACGACCGTCACCGCACTGCGCGCCAACTGGTACGGCCTGCTGGGCGAGCGGGTCCAGCGGGTGCTCGGCCGGATCAGCGACAACGAGGTGCTCAGCGGCATCGTGGGCGGCCGTACCGACCACTTCGGCGTTCCGTACGCGCTCACCGAAGAGTTCGTGGCGGTCTATCGGATGCATCCGCTGGTACCCGACGACTGGAGCTTCCGGTCAGCCGTGGACAACTCGCCGCTCCAGCAGGCGAATTTCCGGGAGCTGACGGGTCATCACGCGTACGAGCTCTTCGGCAAGCACGGTCTGCCGGACCTGTTCTACTCCTTCGGCACCTCGCATCCCGGCCTGGTGACCCTGCACAACTACCCCAAGTTCCTCCAGGAGTTCCAGCGGCCGGACGAGAAGCTCATGGACCTGGCGGCCGTGGACGTGCTGCGGATCCGCGAGATGGGCGTGCCGCGGTACAACGAGTTCAGGCGTCAGCTCCACCTCAAGCCCGCCGCCGACTTCGCGTCGCTCACGGACAACCCGGTCTGGGCCGAGGAGCTGCGACGGACGTACGACAACGACATTGAAGCCGTGGACCTCATGGTGGGCCTGTACGCCGAGCCCCGCCCGAAGGGCTTCGCCTTCAGCGACACGGCCTTCCGGGTCTTCATCCTCATGGCGTCGCGCCGCCTCAACAGTGACCGGTTCCTGACCAAGGACTACACGCCTCAGGTGTACACGCAGACCGGTCTGGACTGGATCGAGAACAACAGCATGGTCAGCGTGCTGCTGCGGCACTTCCCGGAGCTGCGGTCGTCCATGCGGTCGGTGGACAACGCCTTCGCCCCGTGGAAGACGCTCGGCGCCGGCCCGTGAGGCTTCCGCCGCACCGGCCCCGCGCCGTGGGAGGTGGGCCGATGTGGGCAACTTCGTACCGGACCCGGCGCGCGCGGCCGCCGAGATGGTGCGAGTGGTCCGTCCCGGCGGTTGGGTGGGCGTCTACCTCTGGGATTACGGCGAAGGCGGTATGCGGGCCATCCGCGCCTTCTGGGACGCCGCCCGTGCCATCGACCGGCGGGCCCGCGCCCTGGACGAGGCGGCCAGGTTCCCCTTGTGCGGCCTGACGCCGCTGCGCGAGCTGCTGATCGGCGCGGGCCTCGATGAGGTGGAGGCCCGCGCGATCAACGTGCCGACAAGGTTCGAGGACTTCGACGACTACTGGAGTCCGTTCCTGGGAGGGCAGGGGCCGGCTCCCGGCTACCTGGCCTCGCTCCCCGACGGCCACCGCGCGGAGCTGCGCGAACGGCTGCGTACCGCTCTGCCCCGGGCGGCCGACGGGTCGATCGCCCTCACGGCTCGGGCGTGGACCGCACGGGGACGGCGGCGCCGCGCACGTGGATCTCCCTGCTGAAGGCATGCATACAGGGGGCGCAGTAGCGCTCCGCTTCGGGCTCGACCGCCGAGGGGGCGGCCTGGTCGGGGCTGAGGTGGGATCCGCACAGCGTGCTGAAGGTCGTGTCCTTCGCTATCACGTGCCAGAGCAGCTGGCATCGGTCGGCTGTGGACTCGGCGCGCATCTCGTACATGGGCGTACCTTTCCGCGACGGGACCGGTCTGTACTCCATGAGAGCCCCCCGTGACGAATGGGGCCAATGTGGGTAGACCAAGAGGAGGAAATCCAGCTGCCGGAGGTTTGGCACGCCAGGGAGGAGGAACGCGATGGCCTGGGCATCGTGGACGACGACGGGGATCTATCCGGGAGCCGGAGGAGTCCGTACGGAGGAGGCGGGCGTCATCTCGGGCAATCTGACCGTGCACACGACCTGGACGGGCGCCGAAGCCCAGGTCGCGGTGCAGTACAGCGGCTCATCGGACTGGTTCACGCTGGCCGGCAGCCCGGTGGAGTGCGTCTCCGAGCCGGAGAGCCGGGATCTGCACCAGGCCGTGGTGGAGGCGCTCCGCGAGGGAGGCGGCAGCGGCGTCCCCGCCCACTGGGCCACGCACGCGGCCTGAAGCGCGGAGCGTCTGGAGCCACTGGAGCCACTGGAGCCTACGGAACCTCTGGAGCGTCATGGCGCGGGTAACCCTGGAGGACTCGGACATCGTCGTCCGGCTCTCCCCGTGGGAGACGGCGGCCGCGCACCGGCATGAGGTGCGCGTGCCGGTGTCCGTGCTGCGCGAGGTGTACGTCGAACCCGACTGGTGGCGTGCGCTGCGCGGCGTGTCCAAGACGGGCTGGTGGATTCCGGCGCGCTGGTGCCGGGGCGTGCGGCGGCACGGGGACGGGGAGGACTTCGCCGCCGTGAAGGCGGGCGGGCCCGTGCTGTGCATCGAACTGGGCGGCAGCGCGCCGTTTCGCAGGCTGGCCGTCTCCGTCCCCGATCCGGGAGAGTTCGTCCGTGCCCTGCTACCCCTCGTGCCCAGGGACCGCGTGTGACGCGCCGCGTACCTCGCGGTGCGGCGGAAGGGCGGGTCCGGACAGGGTGGGTCCGGACACATCCTGATAACGCCTCGCGACCTCTGGGAGCGGAGGATCGTTCAGTCTTGTATGACACGCGTGAGTTCCGTGGCAGCGATGCCCGCCCGGCAGCCCGTACCGCCCCCACCGGCGGCGGGACCGCCCGGGGAGACGGATACACCGATCTATGACGCGCTCCTCGCGCAGTGGTCCCGGGAGGGCCGGGAGGTCCCCCGGAGCAGAGAACCGACGGGCGACGGGGTTCTGCCGCGCACCCGGCGCCGTCCGTGAGGCCGGGGCCGGGGTCAGTGTGCGCCCCAGCCGCCGTCCAGTGGCAGGGAGGCGCCGGTGATGTAGCCGGTGTGGGGTCCGCACAGCCACAGGACGGCCGCCGCGACCTCCTCGGGCTCGATCAGGCGTTTGATCGCGGAGCGCGTCAGCAGCACATCCGACAGCACGTCCCCGGCGCCGATGCCGTGCGCGGCGGCCTGGTCCTCGATCTGGCCCTCGACCAGGGGAGTACGCACATAACCGGGGCTGACGCAGTTGCTGGTCACCCCGTACGGGGCGCCCTCGATCGCCGTGACCTTGCTCAGCCCCTCCAGCCCGTGCTTGGCCGCGACGTAGGCGGATTTGTAGGCGCTGGCCCGCAGCCCGTGCACGCTGGAGATATTGACCACCCGGCCCCAGCCGGAGGCGTACATGTGCGGCAGCAGGCGGCGCAGCAGCAGGAACGGCGCGGTGACCATCACCTGCTGGATCAGGGCGAAACGCTCGGCCGGGAACTCCGTGATGGGGGCGACGTGCTGGAGGCCCGCGCTGTTGACCAGGATGTCGACGGCGGCGGGGAGCCCCTCGACGGCGGCCGGGTCGGCCAGGTCGGCGACGTGCGCCCGCCCGCCGACGAGGCCGGCCACCGCTTCGGCCGACTCCCCGTCGATGTCGACGACATGCACGGCGGCGCCGGCCGCGGCCAGGGCCACGGCGCAGGCGCGGCCGATACCGCTGCCGCCACCGGTCACCAGCGCGACGCGCCCCCGTAGATCCACGCCCGCGGAACCGCCCGCGGAACCGGGCGCGGGCAGGGGAAGCGCGGGAGGAAGTTTGCTCGTCATGGTCCGCAACCCTAAGGACGGCCCGCCGCCCCGCCCATGGCGTCAGGCACCACACTCCGGGCCGGGGCTGTGGGGTCGGCCGCCATGCCGGGCCGCCGGCGATACGGCGGATGTCCGTCGGTATCGGGCCCGCTCAGGCATGGTGCGGAGGCCCTGTCGTCTTCTACGGTTCCCCCAGCACTCACCACCTGGAGGCCCCGGATGACCCCTGACGTCGAAACCGCCGAGCTCATAGCCGCCATGAACACCGTCGTACAGGCCCGCCGACTGCTCGGCGAGGCCCGCGAGATGCTCGGCGGCACGGGTGTGTCCCGGGACCAGGACCAGTGGACGACGGCGGGGAGCGCGGTGCAGACGCTTCAGGGCGCCGACGACATGCACCGGGGATCGGGCCAGTTCCTGGAGGACCTCGCTCTCGCCCTGGGCTACGCCACGGCGGGCCTGGCCGACCAGGCCCACCGCCGGCGTGAACGGGCCAGACAGGGGTTCATCGGGCTGGGCGGCGGCGACCGGATGGCCCGTCCCCTGCCCAAGCCGACGGTCGAGGCCCTCGAACTGCTCCGCGGCCTGGACCTGCTGACCTCCGAGTTCCGTGACCGGATCACCGAGGTGCTGGAAGCGGAGGCGGCCACCTACCCGGCCCCGGCCCCGGTGCGGACCCCGCGACTGGGCTCGTCCGGTCTCACCCCCGCCGCCGGCTGACGGCGCCGCTCACGAGGCGGGGCGGCGGGCCCGCGCGGGGTGGGCGGGGGACTGGTGAGCGCTGGAGGCCAGCATCCGTACCTCGCCCTGGTCGCTGATCTCCGCCCGGACGATCCCGGTGGCATCGGTGTAGACGGGATGGCCGCCCGGGCCCGTCTGATCGGTGCGCGAGACGACCACCACGTCCTCGCCCTCCACCCCGAGCTCGCCACCACCGAACACCAGCTCGTAGCGGTCCTCGTGCCCTTCGTCGTCCTCGCTCACCCATCGCCTCCTGATCGCAGCCGCCGGCCCACGTCAGCGGGTCGCCTCCAACCTGCACCATCGGACGCCGCGGCAGGACACACCACGCGGTACCCGGGTCCGCGGGCAGGTCCGACCAGGGGACTCACGAGGCCCCCGGCGTCAGCCCCGCTCCGGCAGATCCGCCTCGGCCGGCGCCGACGCGAAGCCGCGCGCGGTGGCCTTGCCCGGGGCCTCGCCCGGGGCCGGGGCCGGGGCCGGGGCCGCGGCCGCCGGGCGCTTGCCGCAGAACGCGGCTTCGAGCGTGCCGCCCAAGGCCGTGTTGGCCTCGCCCCGGTTCGAGGTGTTCGCCATGGCGGCGAGGCTGCGGCGACCGTCGCGCGTGGCGAAGGCGTAGGTGTAGAAGCCCTGCACCGTGCCCGTGTGGCCGTACACCGACGTACCGCACGAGAGGTCGTAGCGGCGCAGGCCCAGACCGTAGAACCGGGTGTTGGTGGCGTCGGTGGGGGTCATGGTGAGCATGGCGTCCAGCATGCGGGCAGGCAGCAGCCTGCCCTTGAGCAGGGCGGACATGAAGGTGTTCAGATCGGCCGGTGTCGAGATCATCGCACCCGCGGACTGCGCCCAGGACACCGTCTGCTCGGTGGAGTCGACCAGGGGAGCCCCCGCCTCGTCCGGGTGCAGGTAGCCGTGCGCGTGCGTTCCCCTGATGGTGGTGGACGGGTGCACGTAGGAGGTGTTCTTCAGCTTCAGGGGCTTGATGACGCGGCGCTCGTACTCCTTGGCCACCGTGCGCCCGGTGGCCTTCTCGATGAGCATGCCGACGACCACGAAATTGGTGTTCGAGTACGCGTACGCCACGCCCGGCTCGGTCGTCCTCGGCTCGCGCAGCGAGAGGGCGACCAGCTCCTGATAGGTGAACACCTTGTTCCGCACCGCCTCGAACCCGGGCACGGTGTGTTCGAACATGCTGTTCGTGTAGTCCGCCAGCCCGCTGCGGTGGCTCAGCAGATGGCGCACCGTGATCCGGTCGTCGGGCAGCAGGCCGGGCAGGTATCGGTTGACCGGCGCGTCCAGGCGCAGCTTGCCCTCGTCCACCAGCTGAAGCAGGACGACGCTGGAGAAGGTCTTGGTGACGCTGCCGATCCGGAAGCGTGACCGCGGGTCCATCGCCGCGCCCGTGCCCTTGTCCTGGACGCCCACCGCCCGGGCCAGGGGCGCGCCCGGACCGGTCACGCGGACCATGGCGCCCGGCGCCCCGACCGCGAGGGCGTTCTTCAACGCCTGCGTCAGCGCTTCGAGATCGGGAGCGACGGGTGCGGGCGCGGCGGGTGCGTGCGCGGCGGTCCGCTCCGCCGGGGCGGAGAGGGGAGCCGCCGCGGCGTGAGCGGTGGTGGCCGGCGCCACACCGGCCACCACGGCGAGCAGGGCGGCACCGAGAGTCAGGCGTCGATCCAAAGGCAGGCGCACGGCCCCTCAACTGCGGGGAACGGAAGGGGGTTCGGGATCGCGGACCCGAGCGTACGGGCGCCCGTGGCCGCCCGGCCTGTGACCGGGGAGGACACCCGACCGAGGTCAATAGTGACCACCCGTCAGGGTGGCCGGCGTCGGGCCGTTCGGGCGGACGGTGATGCTGTACGCCGCCCCGGCCGGGCGGGATCGGAAGGACACGGTGTACGCCGGAAGCAGCAGCTCAAGGAGGGCGATCGACTCGCGCAGCGCGAACTGCAGGCCGAGGCAGGCCCGGGGGCCGATCCCGAAGGGCACGTACGAGCCGGGAGGGGCGGGGCGGCCGCCCGGGGTGGTGAAGCGGCGGGGGTCGAAGCGCTCGGGGTCCGGCCACAGAACGGGGTCGCGGTGCGCGAGGTACGGGCAGACCACGACATCGGTGCCCGCCTCGATGGTGTACCCGGCCAGGGTGTCGTCCTCGGCGGCGTGCCGGGGCAGGATCCAGGCCGACGGGTAGAGCCGGAGGGTCTCGCTGACCAGGGCCTGGACGGCCTCCCGGCGCTGCGGTGAGCCCGCGGGCCCGGCGGCGAGGGCCTGCTCGCGGGCCTCGGGATGCCGGTCGAGGAGCAGATGGAGCCAGGTCAGGGTGGTGGCGGTGGTCTCGTGCCCGGCGACGAGCAGCGTGACCAGCTCGTCGCGGATCAGGCGGTCCGTGTACTCCGGACGCTCTGCCGACGCGTCGAGCAGGACGTGCAGCAGGCCCGGGCCGTCAGGACCGACGGCGCCGTCGCGGGCGGCGCCGATGGCACGCCGGGCGACCGCGTCGATCCTGGCCAGGTCGGCGGCGACGGCTTCCCGGGCGTCGGCGGCGACGACATCCTCGGCGTCGGCGTCGGCGTCGGCGGCATCCTCGGCGTCGACGGAATCGGCGGGCAGCGTCGGCAGGGCCGCCACCACGGTTTCCACGGCGGCCAGTTCGCGCTCGGTGTCCGCGTCGAGGGGGTGCCCGGTGAGGGAACGCCAGATGGTGTCCAGGGCGAAGCGGCGCATCTCCTGCCCGACGTCGAACGTCTGCCCGGTACGGGCGTACCCGGCCCAGCGCTCGGCGGTGACGCGCGCGGCCTCCGCGATCCGCTGCTCGTAGCGGCGCATCCCGGTGCCGGTGAACTGGGACTGCAGCAGCCGCCGTTGCCGCTTCCACGCCTCGCCGGTGGCGGAGAGGACGCCGTCACCGATCAGCGGGCGGGCCCGGTGGGAGCGCTTGACGTACCGGTCCGGGTGCAGGGCGAGCACGTGCTGGATGGCCTGGGGGTCGGTGACCAGGACCGTGGGGCTCGGCCCGAGCCGGAACGCGGCGACACCGCCGAGCCGCTCCCGCGCCCGGGCCATGAGATCGACCAGTTCCGCCCGCTCGGAGCGCCACTCCTCCACGAGGGCGGACTCCAACTCGGGTACGGGCCGACCCGCTTCGGGGATGTGCGCGGCTGTGGTGGCCACAGGGCTCCTCCTGTTCGACCGCTGTACGTGATCCCGTGATCCCGTGATCCCCGCCGGAGCGGCGCGGGCGTCACGCACTGTACGGGAGCATGCGTGCCGGGTGACAGGCCGCCTGTGCGCGAGCGCCGGGACGTCGCGTTGCCAGCTATTTAGCCAATCTGCTAAACATGCCGCATGGCTGAACAGATCACGCGGGACGACGACGCCGGAGTGTTCCGGGCGCTCGCCGACCCGACGCGTCGGCAGATCCTTGAGGACCTCCGGTCCGGGGAGCTGGCCGCGGGTGAGATCGCGGGCAGGTTCTCGATCAGCGCCCCCTCCATCTCCCGCCACCTCGGCGTGCTGAAGGGCGCCGGTCTGGTCACCGAGCGGCGCGAGGGCAACCGGATCCTCTACTCGCTGGCCGAGGACCGGCTCGCGACGAGCGTGGGCCGGTTCCTGAGCGCGGTCTGCCCCGAGCAGATCGTCCTCAGGCACACGAAATGGCGGTCCGGCGGAGAACCCGCGGGCACGCCCCAGGGGGACGGGGAGCAGCACGCATGAGACCACCGAAGCTCGCGAGCGTCATCGAGCGGCGCCTTTTGGTGAACTACCGGGTGGATCCGGACACCGTGGCCCGGCTGCTGCCCGAAGGGCTGCGCCCCCAGCTGACGCGGGGGCACGCGGTCGCCGGCATCTGCCTGCTGCGACTCGGTTCGGTGCGGCCCGCCTGGGCTCCGGCCGCGGCCGGACTGCGCAGTGAGAACGCGGCCCACCGCGTCTCCGTCGAGTGGGACGGCCCCGACGGCGTCGAGACCGGCGTCTACATCCCGCGCCGCGACACCGCCTCCCTGGTCAACCGCTGGGCGGGCGGCCGGATCTTCCCCGGCGAGCACGGCCACGCCGACTTCACCGTGCGGGAGACCGACGACACCGTACGCGTCGCCTACGAGACGCGGGACGGCGGCACCCGGGTCGATGTGGAGGCCGAGGTCACCCGGAGCCTGGAGGGGAGCCGGCTGTTCTCCGGAATCGACGAGGCGTCGGCGTTCTTCCGGGACGGCAGCAAGGGCTGGTCCCCGACACGATCGGGCCGCCACCTGGACGGCATGCAGCTGCGGACCGATGCCTGGCGCGTCGAACCGGCCCGGATCACCTCCGCGCGCTCCAGCTTCTTCGACGACCCGCACCGCTTCCCGCCCGGTACGGCCGAACTGGACTCGGTGCTGCTCATGCGCGGCGTACCCGTGCGGTGGCATTCGCTGCCCGAGATGCCGACGGCGCCGGCCCTGCCCGCGGCCTGCCGTTCGGAGACCCGGACCTGACCCCCTTGTCGGAGCGGTACGGCCACGCCCTGAGCTGAACCCGGCCTCGCGGACGCGGTTCGGCATCCCGGGACGGCGAGAACCGGTCGGCCGGGTTGGGTAGGGTGCCGTTCGATATCGATGTGTTCTGCGGTGGGAGACGTGAGTTGATGAGTGGTCAGCAGCAGCCGGACCGGGGCAGTGCCTCTCAGGTATTCCAGCCGCTCGCGGGAGACGACCCCACCACCATCGCCGGATACCGGCTCGCCGCCAAGCTCGGCGCGGGCGGTATGGGCAAGGTGTACCTGTCGTACACGCCCGGCGGACGGCCCGTGGCCATCAAGGTGATCCGCCCCGAATTCGGCGAGGACCCCGAGTTCCGCCGCCGGTTCGCCCAGGAAGTGCGGTCCGCGCAGCGGGTGCAGGGCCTGTTCACCGCGCCCGTCATCGACGCCGACACCGACGGCACCCAGCCCTGGCTCGCCACGGCGTACGTGCCCGGCCCCTCGCTCGCCGACGCCGTCGTCGCGCACGGGGCGCTGCCCGTCGAGGCGGTACTGCTGCTCATCGCCGGCATGGCCGAGGCCCTGCACGTCATCCACGGCGCGGGCATCGTGCACCGCGACCTCAAGCCGTCCAACGTGCTGCTCGCCGCGGACGGGCCCCGCGTCATCGACTTCGGCATCGCCTACGCCGCCGACGCGACCTCGCTCACCGGCAGCGGAGTCACCATCGGCACCCCCTCGTTCATGGCCCCCGAGCAGGCCGCGGGGAGCAGGGTCACCCCGGCCACCGACATCTTCGCCCTCGGCCAGGTCGCGGCGTACGCGGCGACGGGAACTCCGGCGTTCGGCGAGGGGACCTCGCACGGCGTGCTCTACCGCATCGTCCACGAGGAGCCCGACCTCACCGGCGTCCCGGAGCGGCTGCGGGAGCTGGTCACCCGCTGCCTCGCCAAGGACCCCGACGCCAGGCCTTCGATCGCCGAGATCATCGCGCTGTGCCAGTCCGCGAACGCGGAGACGGTGCTGCGCCGCCCCGAGGACTGGCTGCCCGGCGCGGTCTCCGCCGACATCACGGCGCGCACGGCGGCCCCCGCCCCGGTCCAGGCCCCGCCGCCCCCGACCGTCGCCCCGACCGCTGCCGCCCCCGCCCCGGCCTACTCGCCGACCACGCCGGTGGCCCCGGCCTACGCGCCCACCGCGCCGGCCACCCCGGCCACGCCGCCCCCCGGCTACGGTCCGGCCCCGGCGTACCAGCCCCCGCAGCCTCCGCAGCCCCAGCCCCAGCCGTACCGCGCCCCGGTCCCGGCTCCGGCCCCCGCCCACGCCCACGCGTACGCCCCGACCCAGGCCTCCCCCCACACCCCGGCTCCCGCCCCCGCTTACCCCGGGCACCCCATGCCGCCCACGCAGCAGCCCCCGAAGAGCCGGGGCAAGCGGGGCGCGGTCATCGCCGTAGCCGTCGCGCTCGTCTTCGGTATCGCGGGCGGCGGTACGGCGTACGTCCTGCTCAAGAACGAGGAGAAGGGCGCGGGGTCGAACCAGGCGCATCAGCAGCCGCAGGGCGGCAGTAGTGCGTCGCCGGGCAAGCAGAAGAGCGGCGGCACGGGCGGGGAGGCGGCCCCGAAGCAGAGCGCCAAGCCCGATCCGGCGCCCGCCGACCACAAGGGCATCAACCTCACCGCCGGCTACCACCTCACCCTCGGCGACGACACCGTCCGGCCCCAGCCGGGCGAGGACGGCGGCTACGAACTCTCCTACGACACCGGCGGATACCTCGACGCCGAAACCACGGGCGGGAACATGGTGCTGCTCGATCCGGGACAGGAGGGATCGCTCGCCACCTGCCGCGCGGAGACCCGGTTCGCCTCGAACATCTACGTGAACAAGCTCTCGAAGGGGCGCCAGATCTGCGTCACCACCGGCTCGGGACACCTGGGCCTGGTGACCGTCCAGGGCTTCTCCGCCGAGGACTCGCCCAGTAAGTACCTGACCCTGGACGTGACCGTCTGGCGCAACGCCGTCGGCGCGCGTTCGGGCAGCTGACGCTCAGTCGCCGGCCTCTACGGGGAGCAGCTGCGGGCGCTTGGCCGCGCGGCCGTCGCCGGACGAGCGGCCGCGCAGGCGTCTGCCCACCCAGGGGCCGGCGAAGGAGGCGACCCATCGCACCTCCCCGGCGACGCCCCGCCACCCCGCGAGGACGGCGGCGGGCGGGCCGGGCAGGGGCCGGGTCCAGGAGTCGTCGCTGCCGGGCAGGCCGAGCGTGTGGGCGAGGGCGGCGGCGATCCGTTCGTGGCCGAGCGGCCCGGCGTGGAGCCGGTCCGCGGCCCACAGCCGTGGATCGGTGACCACCGGGTGGCCGGAGGTCTCGGCGACGGCGACGCCGTGCCGGTCCGCCGCCCGCAGGATGCGGTGGTTCAGCGCGGTGACGCGGGAGCTCAACGGGCGGGCGATCGGGGTGATCCGTGCGACGTCGGGGAAGGTGACGGTCGCGACGCGCGCGCCTTGGGCGGTGAGCGCCGCGAACATCGCCTCCAGGTGGCCGGCGACCCCGTCGGCGTCGAACCGGGGACGCAGCAGGTCGTTGACCCCGGCGACCACCGTCGCCAGGTCGGGGCGCAGGGCCAGGGCGGGCGCGAGCTGCTCCGTGCGGACCTGCCCCGCGAGGCGGCCCCGTACGGCCAGGTTGGCGTACCGGACGCCGGGGCTGTGCCGCGCGAGCGACTCGGCGAGCCGGTCGGCGTACCCCCGCAGGCCCGCGGTGTCGTCGCCGTCGCCGACCCCCTCGGTCTGGCTGTCGCCCAGGGCCACGTACCGCAGGCTGGTCCCCGGGAACGATCGCTGTTCAGTGCCGGTCATGGGCGGCAGCCTTCCTCTCGCGCAGGACGGTGATCGCGCGTTCGCACCAGTCCCGGTTGCCCTGCTCGAAGGCGAGGCCGCGCAGGCAGGTCAGATACGGGCCGACGCGCTCGCCGTGGCGCAGGAACTCCTCCTCGCCGCTCTCGCCCCGCATCGTTTGCAACAGGCGCTCGAACAGGTCGATCTTCGTCTGGGCGAAGGCGGCGCGCTCGGCGAGCTGGTTGATCAGTTCGCCGGTGTCGACGTGGTCGGCGGCCTGGACCTTCACGGGCAGGTCGTCACGCATGAACGAGGGCTTGGCGGCGGCCGCCGTGAACCGCTCCAGCTCGGCCAGTCCGGCGGCGGTGACCTTGAACAGGCGCTTGTTGGGCCGGGTGTCCTGGACCACCTCCCGGCCCGCGATCAGACCGTCGCTCTCCAGCCGGCTCAACTCGGCGTACAGCTGCTGCGGTTGCGCGTGCCAGAAGTTCGCCACACCGAGACTGAACGACTTGGCCAGTTGGTACCCGCTGAGCTCCTCGTCCAGCAACGCCGCGAGCACCGCATGCCTCAAAGCCACGACGGCACCTCCTTCCCGACTCTGTCCATGACCACGCCCACCATGATAGTCATGATGATGACTACTCACCATCATGACTACTCGTCTTCCTGGCCATGGAGGAGCATCGTGACCGCAGCAGACCGATTCCGCGCCGCCGTCGACAGCAGGGATCTCGCCGCCCTGGACGGCCTGTTCACCGAGGACATCCGCCTCTACAGTCCCGTGACGTTCACGCCCTTCGAGGGCAAGCCGATGGTGCTGGGCCTCTTCGGAGTGCTGCTGCGCGTCTTCGAGGACATCCGCTACATCGGGCACTACGACGGCGCGGCCGAGACCAGCGCCGACGGCGCCGAGGCCCCCTCGGCGGTCCTGCCCTTCCGGGCCACCGTGAACGGCAAGCAGATCCACGGCATCGACCTGCTGCACTTCGACGAGGACGGCCGGATCAAGGAGTTCACGGTGATGGTCCGCCCCCAGTCCGCCGTGCGGGCCCTGGGCGAAGCGGTCCTCACCGGCCTGATCGCCGACGGACTGGTCCCGACACCATCGGAGCGCTGACCCCTCACTCCCGCCGCGCCCGCCGCGCCCGCCGGGTCCGCCGGGTCCGGTGTGAACTCCTGCCCGGTGGCCCGCGCGAGGTCCGCGCACCGGGATGCCGTATGTCAGACCCCTTCTCTACCGTGGTCCCATGGAGAACCACGTACGACTTGAGCCCTGGGCCGACGGCGACTTCTGGCTTCTGCCGCGCAAGAACGAGCCCGTCATGACCGAGCACCTCGGCGGGCCGGAAACCGATGCCAAACTCAAGGACCGGCATCAGCGGTACTTGGCCCTGAGCGCCAGGGAGCCCGCCGCCGGACGGATGTTCCGCGTCGTGGCCGGGGGCGAGACCGTGGGCACGATCGGCTTCTGGGAGCGCGTCTGGCGCGACGAGGAGGTCTACGAGACCGGGTGGGGCGTCCTCCCCGAGTTCCAGGGCCGCGGCCTCGCCGCGCAGGCCGCCCGAGCGGTCATAGCCCACGCGAGAACCCACGGCACGCGCCGCCACCTGCACGCCTTCCCGTCCGTCGATCATCCGGCGTCCAACGCCGTCTGCCGCGCCGCCGGGTTCACACTGCTCGGCGAGACCCGGTTCGAGTACCCGCCGGGTCATTGGCACGCGAGCAACGACTGGCGGGTGGCGCTGGGCGCTGCCTGACGCGGACCGCCCACCCCGTGAGGCCGTTGGGTGGATATCACCGGCAACAGGTGGGGTGGGTGGCCGGGCGTGGTACCTCCTGGGGGAACACGCCTCGGAGGTGCGGCCGCACATGACCCGGCGAATCGTGGCGCGGCCGGTACGCCGGTCCGCGCGCCCGCGCCGCCGGGAACCGGGCGCCCGCACCCGGCGGGCCCCGGCGGTCTCGCCGCTCCTGCGCACGGCCGCCGCGTACGCCTGGCGGCTCCTGGTGGTGGGCGCCGCGGTGTACGCGGTCTTCGCCGCCCTGGGCGAGTTCCACGAAATCGCGGTCGCCGTCTTCCTCGGCCTGGTGGCGACGGCCCTGCTCCGGCCGGTGGCCGACCTCCTGGCCAGGGTCGTGCCCCGGGGGCCGGCCGTGGCCTGCGCGCTGATCGGCAGCGGTGTTCTCGTACTGGGCGTGCTGGCGCTCGTAGGGGAGGCCGTGGCGGGGGAGTGGGCCACGCTGGTGGGGGAGTTCAGGGACGGACTCGGCCGGATCCAGCGGTGGCTGGAGAAACCTCCCTTCCGCCTGGACCCGCGGGTGCTGACCGATGTGCGGTCCCGGATCGGCGACTACCTCTCGCCCCACCGCGCAACGCTGCTCAGCACCGCCGTCAGCGGGGCCGGCCGCCTCGTGGTGGTGTTCACGGTGGCCTTCCTGGGGCTCTTCTGCTCGGTCTTCTTCATCCACTCGGGCGACCGGCAGTGGAGGTGGATCTGCGGGCAGTTCTCCCCGCGCGCGGCGGACCGGGTGGCGGTCGCCGGGCGCGCGGCATGGCGGACGTTCACGGGCTACACCCGCGGCATCGTGCTCGTGGCCGCCACCAACGCCGTCCTGGTGGGGCTCGCGCTCTCCCTGCTCGGCGTTCCACTGGCGGTGCCGCTCGCGCTGCTGGAGTTCTTCGCCGCCTTCATCCCGCTCATCGGCTCCCCGGTCGCCCTCGCGGTGGCCGCCGTGGTCGCGCTGGCCGCCAAGGGCCCGCTCGTGGCGGCCCTGGTGATCGCGCTGATCGTGGTCATCGGACAGATCGAGGGGCATCTGCTGCACCCGCTCGTGATGGGCCGGGCCGTCAGCCTGCACCCGGTGGTGGTGGCGCTGTCGGTGATCGCCGGGGCCATCGCCGCCGGGGTGCTGGGCGCCCTGGTCGCCGTCCCCCCTCGTATCGGTGCTCTGGTCCGTCCGCCAGGCCCTGCGCCCTCGCCTTGCGGCAGGTAGTACGAAATCGTATGATGCGAAATCGTGAAGTCCGAATCCGTGTCATCTGAGTGGTCGGCCCTGCTCGCTCTGCAGCGGGCCACCCACGCCACCCTGCAAGTGCTCGCCGCAGAGCTTGTCGACCTGGACCTGACCGCCTCCGAGATCAACGCACTGGCCAACCTGGCCGACGGCCGAGGCCGGACCGTGTCCGAACTCGGCGCGGCCGTGGGCACCCGCCCCAGCACGCTGACCAGCGTCCTGGACCGGCTGGAACGACGCGGTCACATCACCCGCGGCGCCCGCCCGGGAGACCGCCGTGCGGTGCTCATCGAACTCACCGCCTCCGGACAGCTGACCGCCACCACGATCCGACGGGCCATCTCCAGCCTGGAGCATCGCGCGCTCGACGGCCTGCCGGCGGACGCGATCGCTGCCCTGCGCGCTGCCCTGCGAGCCCTGACGGAGGTGCCCTCATGACCGCTCATCCCGCTCCCGCTCATCCCGCTCCCGCGGCCGATGCGCCCGATGCGCCCGACTTCGGAGCCTTGATGGCCGAAGTGATGGCGGCTGCCGAGCGGTTCGGTCACCGGGAACATGTCCATCTGACGTGGCTGGCCGTGCGGCGGGTCGGTGTGCCGGCGGCGGTCGGCCTGGTCAGCGAGGGCATCCAGCGCACCGCCCGCTACGCGGGGGCGCCGCAGAAATACCACGCGACCGTCAGCCGGGCCTGGGTGGAGCTGGTCGGCCACCACGCGGCCGAACACGACGAGGACGACTTCGCCGCGTTCGCTGCCCACCACCCCGCCCTGCTCGACAAGCGACTCCTGACAGCCCGCTTCTACCGTCCGTCCACGCTGGCCTCCCCGCGGGCGAAGACAGGCTGGATCGAGCCCGACCTCGCTCCCTTCCCCCGGCGCCCCGGGATTCGGCCGATCGGCGGTTCAGCCGCTCAGCCGCTGCCCAAGCTCCTCGACGTCGGCCAGGAACCACGTCTGCCGCCCGCGGTTGCACTCGCCGACGAAGTCGCGCAGCGCCGAACTGGCCTCCGTGTGCCGGGAGATGTCGCCGAGAACCGCGAGCCCCAGGCGGTAGTTGACGAACTTCTGGACGATGTCGCCGGCGACGCGGGTACGGAGCCGGAAGAACGCGTCGTCGAGCCGTCCGGCCGGGATGACGACCCACTCGGCACCCTGGTACCCGGCGTTGCCGATGAGATCCAGGACGTCGCGTTCGCCGCCGATGGGCTCGCCCTCGGGGGCGCACATCAGGACCGGGACGTCGTGGATCGTCTGCAGGGTGCTCATGGCGGCCAAGGCTAACCGCGTTCCCGGGCACGGGCGACGGGGTTTCGCGGACCGCGGGGGGCTGGGCACCGCGCAAGCCCAAGCCGCGTACTCCGCGGGGAGTACGACCGACCGCGCCGCCCGGCGGACGACACCGACGTCGCACGGCGGGAGCCGCTCGACGCACTCGCACGGCTTCTCCTGCCGCTCGGCCCCGCCCTGCTGATCCTGCGCCACCGCCACCCGGTGCCCGTCCTCTACGGCGTCTGCACCGTCACCCTGGCCTACCTCGCCGGCGGATCCCCCTACGCCCCAGTCTTCGTCAGTGTGGCCCTGGCCTGCCTGGCCTGCCTGGCCTGCCTGGCCGCCGTCGTCGCGGGCCGCCGCTATGCCGTCTGGGCCGCCGCGGGCCTGCCCTGGGCCGGGCACCTGCTCATCGGGCACTGGCTGTACCGGTGGCTTCCGCCGCCCGGCGACGGCCCGCAGGCCTGGGGGACGGAGGGCGGTGTCACCGCTTGGGTGATCGCCGTACTCGCCTTCTCCGAGGTGGTCCGCGCACGGCGCGAGCAGTGGGCCCGCGACCGGGCCGAGCGGCGCCGCGTGGACGAGGAGCGGCTGCGCATCGCCCGCGAGCTGCACGACGTACTGGCCCACGGCATCTCCGTGATCCACGTCCAGGCCGGCGTGGGCCTGGCCCTGCTCGACACGGACCCCGAGCAGGCCCGTACGGCGCTCAGCACCACCAAGGCGGCCAGCAAGGAGGCGCTCACCGACGTGGTGCGCCACTCGGGCTCGCGGACGGCCAGGGTCCGCGTCATCCGGTGTCCCGGCATGCTGGAGCTGCGCGTCGACGACGGCGGGCCCGCCACCGGCTCGGACGCCGGCGGCAGCGGCAGCGGGCTGATCGGGATGCGCGAGCGGGTCGCCGCCCTCGGTGGCACGATCGAAGCCGGTCCCCGCCCGGACGGCGGATTCCGGGTCGTGGCCCGGCTCCCGCTCGGGGACGCCGTACGGGAGGAGGGCGAGTGATCCGCGTACTGCTCGCCGACGACCAGCACCTGGTCCGGGCCGGCTTCCGGGCGCTGCTCGACGCGCAGCCGGACATCGAGGCGGCGGGCGAGGCGGCCGACGGGGCCGAGGCCGTGCGCCGGGTGCGCGCCCTGCGCCCGGACATCGCCCTGATGGACATCCGGATGCCGGTCCTCGACGGTCTGGCCGCCACCCGCACGATCACCGAGGACGCACACTGGGCTCGGTCAAGGTGGTCATGCTGACCACCTTCGACCCCGACGAGTATGTGTTCGAGGCGATCCGGTCGGGCGCGTCCGGATTCCTCGTCAAGGACACCGAGCCGGAGGAACTCCTGCGTGCGGTACGCGCGGTGGTCGCGGGTGACGCGCTGCTCTCGCCCGGGGTGACCCGCCGCCTGATGGCCGAGTGTCAAACTCGGCGCCCGCGATCGGACCCAACTGGTGGTACTGGCCTACGAGTCCGGCCTCGTGCGCCCCGGCTGGCTCGGCTGAACCCGGCCGGGCCGCCGTCCCGGCCGGGCGTACTCCCGCCGGGTTACCCGTACCGCCTCCGGCTGTACGACGACCCGGGCCCCCTCCCGGAGCGAGTCTCGTGGTGAACGGATCACACCGCTTCCCAGGAGCTGAACGAGATGAACGCCCTGGCGTACGACGGGCCCGGCCCGTGGATCCTCTTCCTCCCGCTGATCTGGGCGGCGGTCGTCATCGGCGCCGTCACGCTCCTGCGCCGCACGGTGTGGCGCGGCCGGCTGGTCGACGGTCGCGCGGCCCGTGGGCCGCGCCGGGCGGGTCCTACGGAGAGCACTCTGGGCCGGCGCTTCGCCTCCGGCGAGATCGGCGAGGACGAGTACTGGCGTCGGCTGTCGGTCCTTGACGAGCAGTTCGGCCGGACCTTACCGGAGGGCAAGGGCGGCGTCGGCTGAGCCGGGGCATGGCAACCCGGTGGGAGCCGCCGGCTGTTGCATGATGAGCGCATGCCAAAGAGTGAGAGTCCCTGGAGTCCCCAGAGTCCCCGGATGACGGCCGGAGCCAGGGAGCTGTTCGACATCCCCGACGGGATCGCCTACTTCAACACGGCCAGCCTCGCCCCGACGCTGCGGGCGGGGCTGGCGGCCGGCGGCGAGGCCCTGGCGCGGCGGGCGCGGCCCTGGCTGATCCGGGGCGACGACTGGTTCACCGGGGCGGAAGAGCGCAGAGGACTGTTCGCCGGGCTCATCGGGGCCACCGCCGATGACATCGCCCTGGTACCGGCGACCAGTTACGGCCTCGCGGTCGCCGCCGCCAACCTGAGCGCGCGCGCCGGGAGCCGCGTCCTCGTACTGGCGGGTGAGTACCCGTCCGGGGTCTACACCTGGCGGCGCTTCACGGAGCGCACGGGTGCGTCGATGCTCACTGTCGAGCGCGGGCCCGGGCAGACGTGGACCGAGGCGGTCCTGGAACGGCTCGACGAGAGCGTGGCCGTGGTCTCGGTGCCCCAGGTGCACTGGACCGACGGCGCGTCGCTGGAACTGGACCGGATCGCCGAGGCCACCCGCGCGGTCGGCGCCGCCCTGGTCATCGACGCGAGCCAGTCGGCGGGAGCGATGCCCCTCGACGTGAGCGGCCTGCGGCCCGACTTCCTGGTCAGCGTCGGCTACAAATGGCTTCTCGGGCCGTTCGGGCTCGGTTACCTGTACGTGGACGCGGCCCATCACGGGGGCCGGCCGTTGGAGGAGAACTGGATCCTGCGCGAGGACGCCCAGGATTTCGCCCGGCTCGTCGACTACCGCGACACCTACCAGCCAGGGGCGCGGCGCTTCGACGTGGGCGGACGCACGGCCTTCGAACTCACCCCCATGGCCGTCGCCGCCTTGAGGCAGCTGACCGCGTGGACGGTCCCCGGGGTCGCGGACGCGCTGGCGAACATCACGGACCGCATCGCGGCGGAGGCCGCCGGGCGGGATCTGCCCTTCCCGCACCCCCGGGGTCCGCACATGCTCGGCATCACCGTCCCCGAAGGGGTCCGGGGGCGCGTGGTGCCGGCGCTGGAAGAGTCCGGCGTGTTCGTGGGAGCCCGTGGCACGGCGATCCGTATCAGCCCTCACCTCCACACCACCGACGAGGACATCGACCGGCTGTTCGGCGTACTGGACACGGTGCTCGGCCGGGCCGGAAGGGCGTCCGGCCACGCGTGACCACCCGGGATTCCCCACCCGGGTCCGTTCCGGGTCTGGCGTGAAGCACTGAATCAGTGCTTCAATTCTTCGTATGCCCTACCGACGACCCCCAGCCGTGCAGGCCCGCCTCGACGCCCGGCGTGAGCGGGTGCTGGAGGCCGCCGTCCGACTGCTCTCCCGCGAGGGGTACGGCGGGTGCTCCGTCGCCGCGATCGCGGCCGAGGCCGGGATCTCCACCGGCAGCGTGTACCAGTCGTTCGCCAGCAAGTCCGAGCTGGCCGCCGACCTGTTCCGGACCCTGGTGGCACGGGAGCTGGAAGCGGTGGCCGCCTCGACGGACCGCCCCGGAACCGCCGCCGGGCGCGTGGCCGCCGCCGTGGAGACCTTCGCCTCCAGGGCCCTCCAGGCGCCCCGCCGGGCCTTCGCCCTGCTCGCGGAGCCCGCCGATTCGGCCGTCGACACCGAACGGCTCGTCTTCCGGCGGGCGTTCCGCGATGTGTACGCCGAGCAGATCGCCGCGGGCGTGGCCGCCGGGGAACTTCCCCCGCAGTCCGCCGAGTTGACGGCCGCCGCGCTCGTCGGCGCGATCGCCGAAGCGCTCGTCGGGCCGCTCGCCGACGGTGACGCGGACCCCCGCGACGTCATCCCCGGACTGATCACCTTCACCCTGCGTGCCCTTGGAGGACACGATGCCGCAGACTCATGAGGTCACCAACCAGGTTCCGCCGCACCACGGTTATGACGCGGCCGCCGATCCGGCCCTGCTGGAGGCGGTGGCCCGCGAGGGCGCCGAATGGGCCGTACCCGAGATCCACCGGCTCGGCGTCCTCGCGGGGTCCGAGCAGGCCGCGGAGTGGGGACGCCTGGTCAACGAGAACACGCCGGTGCTGCGCACCCACGACCGCTACGGACACCGCGTCGACGAGGTGGAGTTCCACCCCTACTGGCACGAGCTGATGCGGACCGCCGTCTCCCACGGGCTGCACGCCGCGCCCTGGGCGGAGGCCCAGCCGGGCGCGCACGTCGCGAGGGCGGCGAAATTCCTCGTCTGGGGACAGGTCGAGGCGGGCCACTCCTGCCCGATATCCATGACGTACGCGGCGGTGCCCGCGCTGCGCGCCACGCCGGAGCTCGCGGACCGGCTGGAACCCCTGCTCGCCTCGCGCACGTACGACTTCGGGCTCCGGCAGCCGGAGACCAAGCGCGGGCTGATCGCCGGCATGTCGATGACCGAGAAGCAGGGCGGCTCCGACGTACGCGCCAACACGACGACCGCGGTCCCGGCCCCCGACGGCACCTACCGCCTGACCGGGCACAAGTGGTTCACCTCCGCTCCCATGTCGGACGTGTTCCTGACCCTGGCGCAGGCACCGGGCGGGCTGTCCTGCTTCCTGCTGCCGCGCGTGCTGCCGGACGGCAGCCGAAACCGGCTGTTCCTCCAGCGCCTCAAGGACAAGCTGGGCAACCGCTCCAACGCCTCCGCCGAGATCGAGTACGACGAGGCGTTCGGCTGGCTGGTCGGGGAGGAAGGGCGCGGGGTCGCGACCATCATCGAGATGGTCAACATGACCCGTCTCGACTGCGTGCTCGGCGGGGCGTCCGGCATGCGCCTCGGTGCCATCCGCGCCGTCCACCACGCCACCCACCGCCGCGCGTTCGGCAGGGCCCTGATCGACCAGCCCCTGATGCGCAACGTCCTCGCCGACCTGGCCCTCGAATCCGAGGCCGCCACGGCCGTCGCCCTCCGCCTCGCGGGCGCCACCGACCGGGTCGCCCAAGGCCACCAGGACGAGGCGCAGCTGCGCCGGCTGGGGCTGGCCGTGACCAAGTACTGGGTCTGCAAGCGCGCCCCCGCGCACGCCGCGGAGGCCCTCGAATGCCTGGGCGGCAACGGCTACATCGAGGACTCCGGCATGCCCCGCCTGTACCGGGAGGCCCCGCTGTCGTCGATCTGGGAGGGATCCGGCAACGTCGCCGCGCTGGACGCGCTCCGGGCGATGGGCAGGCAGCCGGAGACCGTCGAGGCTCTTTTCGCGGAGGTGGGCCGGGCGGCGGGCGCCGACCGGCACCTGGACGCGGCGGTGTCCGGGCTGCACAAGCAACTGGCCGACCCCGCCGAGGCCGAATACCGGGCCCGCCAGATCACCGAGACCATGGCCCTCGTCCTCCAGGCGTCGCTCCTGGTACGCCACGCCCCCGCCGCGATCGCCGACGCCTTCTGCGCCTCCCGCCTCGGCGGCGAACACGGCGGCGCGTTCGGCACCCTGCCGACGGGCGTGGACACCGAAGCCATCCTCGCCCGGGCCCGGACGGTCACCGCCTGACACGCCTGACACGCCTGACACGCCTGACACCGGCGGGCCGGCCGGCCCGCCGCTACGGAACGCTCATCACCCGGGGTCCGGGACGCGCGTTCGTCGCGGCACGGCCGGCTGTGCCGTCGGCGCCCTCGGGCTGGGCAGCCGCCCCGTCCGTGTCCGGCGGGTCGGGCAGCATTTCCTCCAGGATCCGGATCGCCCCGCTGACGCGCAGCAGCCCGTCACGGGTCTCGGCTTCCTGCCGCATCAGCTGCTGCAACTGGCCTTGGCCCTTCTGGTAGTCCCGCCGGAGCTCATCGAGACGCTCCCGCATCCGGTCGAGCGGGTCGGACTTCTGGCAGTTGTCCATCGTCGGTACCTTCCGTGTCTTGCACGAGACCGAGACTCTTCGGCTGCCCGTGTTCCTCGGGGTGGAGGTAGCGTTCGCGTTCGTCGCCCACCTTTTCTTCCTCGCTCACGAGGCGGTGGGCCTCGGCCCATGCGTCCTGGCGGACTCCGGTCACCTGCCAGGAGACCTTGACCCCCGGCTTGTCGGTGCGCAGGGTGAAGGTGTTGTCCCGGATCTCGCTGATCACGGCCGCCTGGGCCACCGTGCCGACCGGCGTGAGCTGGTAGTGGAAGTCGCGGTTCAGCGCCTCGAAATAGTCGGGCAGCACGACGGTCGCCTCACCCCGCTCGTCCGTCTCGATCACGCCGTCGTAGAAGGTCGCCATCTCGGGGGACTCGACGAAGGAGTGCCTGAGGTACTTGTTGCCCGGGTCGAGGGGGTGGTCGATCATGAACCCGCTGGCGGGTTGGTGGATCGCGCCCCTGGCACGTATCTCGCCGTTCACGTCCAGTTTGAACTGGGGTGTTCTCGTGCCGATCCCGACGAAGTCGGTGCCGTCGAACGCGACCACGTTACCGCCACTGCGGAGGAACAGGATGCCCTCGCCGGTGTCTCCCACACGCGAGCCGAACAGCACGGCTTGGGCGGGGCCGTCCTGCCGGCCGAAATGGTCACCAGTGAAAACGTCTCCCGCGATGATCGCGGCTCCCTGGACCCGCAGATTGTTCTGGAGGTGCGCGTCCCCGGCGAGGCTCAGACCGTTCCGGCAGGACACGAAGCCGGAGGAGGTGTCCATCACCAGGCCCCACTGGCCGCCGGTGTTGCCCCAGAAGCCGACGCTGGTGTCGTTCTCCATGCCGACGAACGCGTGGTCCGCGTCGGGGATCCTCTGGTGGAACCAGATGCCGGCCGAAGTGTCCTCGGGGCCTTCGCGCACCCTCATCCGCCGACGGACGTCCAGCGCGTTTCCCGGGCCGTGCCCGATCGAGACCAGGTCCTCTCCCGACCACAGCCGCGCCTTGCCGTCGAACGCGTACCACAGCCAGCGTTCCCCGCTCTGGGGTTGTTCGACGAAGCCTCCGAAAGCCCGGTCGGCGAAGGAGAATCCGCCTGCCTGCCCGCCCGAGTGGACTCCGCTGCCGTCGACTTGCAGGCTGGCGTTCACGCTGTCGTCGATCGCGATTCCGACGGAGCCCGAGACGATCACGTCGCCTTCGACGCCCAGGCTGTCCGAGACGTCCACCCGGCCCGTGATGCCCATGGCGCCCTCGCGGTCCACCACGACCAGGTCGGTCTCGTCGTCCTCGTTCCTGAGATGCCACGAACCGTCGTCCCCCGGGAACATCCCGTACGCCGGACCGGTGTCGTCGTTCACCAGCTCGATGCCCGAACCCGCCGTGGGGGACGAGATCCTCAACCCGTGCGTGTCCGACGCCCCCGACGTCCCGATGCTCACACGGCCGGTGGCCCCGTGCGCCGAGAGGGCGGTGCGCCCGGTGCCGTCGGGGGAGAACACCAGGAGGTCCAGGCCGCCGCCGTCGCGCCTGGCCCGCAGCTCCGCCGCCGTTCCCTGGCCGACGCTCGTCGCCGAGCCCGTCGCGACCCGCGCGGAACGCAGCTCCACCCGTTCGACGGGTACGCCCACCGCTCGGCGCGGCCCGGGCGCGAGAGCCGAGACGGAGCCGTCGGCTCCGACGGACACCTCGGCCAGTACCACCTGGCGGCCCACGTCGTCGAAACCGGTGCTCGGTACCAGCCGCAGCCACGGGGCGTGCAGCCGGATCAGCCGGGTCTCCCCGAGGACCTCACGCCAGGTCAGGGTCAGCAGATGGGTGCCGGCGGCGACTCCCGTCGTACTCAGGTTCAACCCTTCGGCGCCGACCACCACGATGGGGATGTTCAGCAGCTGATCCGGGTCCACGCTCGGATCCACGACGGCGAACCCGCCGGCCTCCAGCACGCTCAGCCGGCCCGCGACGTCCAGCGCGGTGCCGACCTGGACGGTCAGGCCCGCCTGCCCGGGGGTGGCGCTCACCCCCAGGCCGCCGGACACGCCCCAGGTGTGCAGGGTGGATCCGCGGGCCTCGTCGAGCCGCCGGAAGTAGTCCTCCGTGTCCATCATGCTCTCGCCATGGACGGTGGCGCCGGTCCGGACCGTGCCCGTGTCGAAGTTGAAGTACTCCGTCCGCTTGACTGGCATGTCACTCACCGCTCATCGCTGCTAGATGGTGGTCACTTCGATGAACCGGCAGTGCGCGGGCTTGTGCTGCTCGACGATGGCCTTGATGGTGCCCACCGCCTGGTTGAGCTCGCGCCGCTGCTTCACCGGATCCGCCGAGAGTTCGGTCGCGGAGAAGTGGATGACCACATTGATTTCGAAGGGCTGAATCCTGGACTGGTAAGTGGGGAGACCGGCTCCGGCGAATTCGGTCTGGCCGGGATCGCAGATGATCAGGTGCTCGCCGACCGCCGTCATCCCGGTGGGATTGACGAAGTGCCCCGGTTCGGTGACCCGGAGGGTCGTCGCCGCCGTTCCCCCGGGTGGTGTCTCCACGAGATGGACGCATGCCGGGAGCGCCTTGAGGAGGATGAACGCGTCGGTCGTGACGGACGGGAAGGGCCAGAACGGTTTGAGGCCGGCATCCAGCGCATACAGGCGGTTGGCGGCGGTGCGCGCGACCGCGGTGGGCGCGACCAGCGCGTTGTCCGGCGGCAGGAGGCGGGTGTGTGTCCACGCCGTGCTGCCGCGGACGACCCTCACCAGGTTGCCGCCGCCGGATCCCGGTGGTGGCGGCGTCTGCTGGTCGCCGCCGTCGCCGATGACGAGCGCGCCGTCGCGGTCGACGAACAGCGACAGCGGCTCCTTGATGAGGTTCTGGTCGAGATCCTTGACCGTCACTGCCAGGGGGCTGGGACGGATGACGAAGACCCTCGGGGTCGCCACCTCACCCGGTACGAGCTTGCGGTCCAGGACCAGGAGATCGCCTTGGCCGTCGACGGCCATCGCCAGCGGGAACACCGACGTGCCGGCCGGGGAGATCCTCGTGAGCTCCGTGGCGGACTCCGCGGTGTACGGAGCCGGGACCGAGAAGATCCTTCCGGTGTGGTCGAGGATGAACAACGTCTCCGGCTGCCCGGCCCGGGCGGGGCGCACGGTGACCGCGATGATCTGGCCCAGGGCCTGCGCGGGCACCAGCGGCCGGGGGAGAGGCGGACTGCCGACGAGGTCCGGCTGTCCCGCGGGGTTCAGGCGCCACACGCGGCGCCGGGGCGCGATGGCGACGTCCTCCGGGAGGCCGCGGTCGCCGACGAAGAGACTGCCGTCCGGTGCCCGGGTGACGCACCACGGGCGCATCAGACCCTCGCGGACCACCTCGGACGTGCCCTCGATGAGGGGCCGGAACGTCGGGAGCGCGGAGACCGGCGCGGGGAGACCGGCCTCCAGACGCGCCGTGTACAGGCAGGACCCGTCGTCCAGGGCCACCCGGGGCCGTACCTTGCCCACCGAGTACAGGTCCAGGAACGTGTTGAGCCCGGAGCGCAGCCCCCTGCGCCGGTGGATCCGCGTGATCTCGGCGGTGGCCTTGCGCCGCTGGTACTCGTCCCACAGCTGTTGGCCCTGGATTTCGGGGAAGCCCAGGGAAACCCACGACGCGAGCCACGGCAGGAACTCCGGCGGCGTGGTCCACGGATCGAAGAGCCGGTCCAGTCGCGCGATGAGCTCCCCGATCGGCGGATGGGCATGGCCACCGTGCGGGATCGGCACCTCATCGGCGATACCGGTGAGGATCTTCTCGAAGACGCGGAGCGCGCCGGCGAGGGAGAAGTCCGGGTCCTCGGGGGCACCCTCCCAGAGCACCGGTGGGAGGTACCGCAGATAACTGCTCTCGGGCATGGCCACAGTTCCTCCTCTCCGTCACGAAGGCGACTCTTTGACCGTCACGGTCGACGGGCCCGCGCAGACGAGTTCGTAGTCGGCCACCTGCACCGAGGCACCGGGCGGCGGTTGCGCGAAGGGCCGGTTGCCCGGGTAGGCGGGAGGGCCGGGCGCGACGGTGATCTGCTCGATGTATCCCACCTCTTCGGAGGGCATGACCGCCCGGAAGAGGTCCGAGCCGAAAACGTGCTGGCCCACCTCCCACCCCCTGCCGTCCGGCCCGCCGCGGGTCGGGTGCAGGAAGTCGGTGATCTTCCGTCTGACGTCGGCCTCGACCTGCGCCGTTTCGACGCCGGCGCGGGCCGCCTCCCGCCACACGACCACGGACACCTTGGTGACGACCGGCAGGTAACGGGGTCCGTGGACGAACAGCCGGACGGTCAGGTCCCGGCGTTCGTCCAGGTAGCCCCGTACCGCGTCGATCAGTTCGGGCGGCGGCTCCGGTCGGGCCACCAGCTTGCCCTGGTCGGGTACGACGATGACGGTCACGTTCCCGGGGGCGCGGTCGATGCCGCCGAACGTCCAGGGTGTGCCGTGCCGCGGGTGGGGAGCCAGGCACCGGCTGATCCGGACGTCGCTGGTCGCCTCGCGGGCGAGGTACGCGTAGTCGTCGGCGGTGACCGCGCGGTTGCGGATCTTCAGCTCCTCCGGGGCCCGCCGCAGCGTCTCCTCGATCGGTTCCTCGTCGCAGCCGTCGATGGCCGCCGCGATGTTGGTGACGCCGCTGATGTCGGTGGGCACGGTCCCGTCCGGTTTGGTGCCGACCACGACGATCTGGCTGCCCGAGACGTTGCCCGCCGTGCCCGACGCGACGTACCGGTACTTCCTGGCCCGGATCAGACTGCCCGGCGGAGGGATGCTGCCGTGCCCCTCGGTGTCGCGTTCGCCGTGGCTTCCGAAACCGATCTCCCCGGTCACCGGGTTGAGCCGGTACACCGTGCCCGGGCCCGGCAGCAGCTCGGGAACCAGCTGCCAGGTCTCCCACACCGGCGGTGTGCCCTGGCCGACTTGGACTTCGAGATCGGCGTACGGGGCCTTGAGGTCCGGACGCCGGTACAGCGGACGGTGGCGCAGGGCGAACACCTGGAAGGGCTCGCCGGTGCTCTCGCCCAGCATCTCCGGAGCGCGCAGGGTGAGCGCCGTGTGCGCCGGAGCGGCATTGAAGAGGACCTGGTCCAGGCCGATCTCCAGCGGCGGCGCACCGACCTCATGGGTGATCCGCAGGTCGATCCAGAAGCGCGACGCGCCGAAGAACGGAGAGCCCGCGGCAGGGCTCACGCCGCCCCAGTCCTCGTCCGGATTCTGGGCGGTCCACGACGCCGCCACGGGCAGGCGTACGGGTCTGTCGTGCAGGTCCGTCGTCGTGCCGACGGGGCCGATCCCGGGCCACTCATCGGGCTGTTGCTCCGGCGTCGAGAACGCCCAGGTCACCTGAGCGACCGGGAACTCGGGTACGGGCCGGAACAGCCGGGGCCGGAGCACGATCTCCCCGGGGGCCGCGTCCTCGAAGCCGAGGCACAGGTGTGTCGTCCGCGCGGGCCGCACCGGGATCAGCCGCCGCCCGGCTCCCGTACCCACCAGGTCGGCGGACACGTCCTCGTAGACGAAGAGGCTGTCGTCGTCGGGGTCGGGGGTGAGGAGCAGGGCCGTCGTGAGCGCGAAGGGCAGGACGGTGACCTCCTCGTCGGTCTCGAAGACGATGGGGGCCTCGCCCTCGGCGGGAAGGGTGTGGGCCTGGGTGCCCGCCGGCACCCGCACCGACGCCGCCTTGGTGCTGAAGGCGAGGTGCGTGGCCGCCGGGGTGGCGGGGTCGCGCGTGATCCCCATCATGTTGAGGAACGCGATGTAGTTCTTCTCCGGTACCTGGTTCAACCGGTAGATGATTCCTTCGCCGAGCCAGGCGAACAACTCGATGAGCGTGATGCCGATGTCGCTCGGCTGGTCGTCCGTCCACTGCGGCGCGTACGACGTCCTGAGGGCGCGCATCTCCTCGGCCAGGTCCTGCCAGGTGCGGTCGTCCAGGTTCGGGGGCTGGACGCGCCCGCGCTTCGATTCCGGAGTCATCGCGACCGCTCCAGCAGGAAGGGGTGGACGACCCGGTCGGTGGCACCCGTGGCGCGGATGCGGTAGCCGATGTCGATCAGCAGGGCCGCCCGCTCGTTGTCGTTCGTGACCGTGACGTCGAGGAGCTCGATGCGCGGCTCCCACCGGGTCAGGCCTTCCTCGACGTAGTAGCGGGCGAGGCCGGCCGTCGCCTCGTTGTTGGGCGCGAACATCAGGCGCCCCAGGTTGCAGCCGAAGTCGGGGCGCATCACCCGCTCGCCGTACTGCGTGTGGAGGATGATCCGGATCGACTCCTGGATCTTGCGCCGGCCCGCGGACTCCTCGAATCCCGCCGCCCCCAACCGGAGCGGGAAGGCGATGCCGCGACCGTGGACGTCGGACTCCATGGTGGCCTCCGGATCACACTGAGCTGAGCTTCGACTGGCCGGCTCCGGGTTTCAGAACCGGCGGTGGTGGAACCGAGCCATCGGTCGTGAGGCTGATCTCGTCGAGCATGACGGGAGAGCCGCCGGCCTTGAGCTTGAGGGACTCGCCGGAGACCACGCCCGTCACCTTCTTGCAGGGCTTCGCGGGCGAGACGGTGTTGGGACAGTCCTTGACATCGGCCTGGAGAAGACTCGACTTCACGAGGACCGGACTGCCTTGGACCTTCAGCTTCCGTTCGCTGGAGGCCGTGACCTGACCGGGCATGGGCGATGGCGGCGGCTCGGGCGGTACCGGGGTCGGGTGCCCGCAGGTCACCGTGCTCGCTGTCGTCAGTACCTTCCCCATCCGAGGTCCCTCCTCAGGTGATGTCGACTTCGCGCTCGTTCACGGTGATCTTCGTCGCGCCCCCCGCCGCGGCCAGGGTGACTGATCCGCCCGCCGTGATCTTCAGATCTCCCTCGGCGCTGATGGTCAGTGAACCGTCGGCGGCGTTCAGCGTGATCGAGCTGCCCCGGCCACCGTCCTTGATGACCAGCTCTCCACCGGCCTTCGTGTCGTCGAAGGTGATGCTGTGGCCGGCCCGGCTCTTGATGACGCGGGTGCTGTTCATGCCGTCGTCGTTGGTCGCGGGGGGTGGCTGATCGGCGTTCCACAGGCCGCCGATGACGTACGGCTTGCTCAGATCTCCGTGCTCGAAGGCGACCAGCACCTGATCGCCGATCTCGGGCAGCCAGTAGAAACCCATGTCCTTCCCGGCCATCGGGCGGGCGCACGGCGCCCAGCCGCTGGTGAACCGGTCGGACAGGCCGGGGAAGGACACCTTCACGCGGCCGATCGGCGCCTTGGGCGGCACGGCCATCACTTCGTGATTGTCCTCCACCACGGCGACGACCACACCGTGGAACGGCTCGGCGCGGTTGGGGGGCGGTGCCTCCACGATCTGCTTGCGCAGCATGCCGAGCAGGCTGGAATGGCCGCGCTGGCTGATCGAGAAATCGGTCATGAAGCCGCCGTCGTCGATGCGGTGGGTCACCTTCCGAAGCCGGTAGGTGCCGCTGAAGCGCTTGCCGACGCCGCGAATCTCGATGTACTTGCCGGCGGTCAGCCCGGGGATGCCGACGCAGGAGCCGGTGCCCTCGTACATGCCCTCCAGCAGCTCCGCGAGCAGCGATTCCGCGAGGATCTTCGCGTCGAGCGGATTCTCCAGCGCGTGCCGGCGGATGCCCTTGCGCGCCATGGTCAGCAGCAGGTCGGCCGCGGAGCTGCCGAGCCGCTCGGTGAGCTGGTCCACGTCGAGGTCCGCGGCCAGGGCCAGGCCGTGGACGGTCTGGGCGAGCTCCTGGTTGTACCCGCGGACGACTTGCAGGCCGGCGGCGGCCGAAGCCGAGACGCGCGGGCTGAAGCTCGACAGGTTCCGGCCCCATTCGAGGACGTGGGCGGCTGCCTGCGGGCGCGGGAACTGGAAGTGCAGCCGGTCCCATTCGACATAGACGTCGAAGTGGTAGCGCCGGGCGCGGTCCTGGAGGAACGCCATGTCGCTCTCGACCTGGGTGATCTTCTCCTTCAGGCCCGGAGTCGGATCGACGACGGGGACGAGCCCGTTCTCCACCGCGATCCGCGCGGCCACCAGGCTGTCGTTCATGAACGTGTACTCGGTGGGTTCCGGCTGGCCGCGGCGCATGCGGTACGACTTGTCGTAGCCGGACACCTGTACGGTCGGCGGACCGCTCTGCGGGAACGACGGCTCGACGGCGGCGATCTCCCCGAGGAAGGCCGGCTTCAGGTCGTTGCCGTACCCGAGGTGGATCTCCACCGTCTTGCCCGGATCCAGCAGCGGCGAGTCGAGCAGCCTGTTGTCCGGGTTGCGCAGGACGAAACTGAAGGTGCCCGCGAGGTCCAGGCTGGTCTCGACGGTCATGCTCAGCACCTGGTCGGCCAGTTCGGCTGCCATGGTCAGTCCCGCGACGCGTATGTCGAAGCGTGGCGCGTAGGACGTGGTGGTCATCTCCGCCCGCCTCCCCGCCCCTTCGGTGGAATCACCAGGCGCGTGTCGGGTACGAGGTCCAGCGGGTCGGCGATGCGGTTGGCGTCCGCGATCTCACGCCACAGGGCGGGGTCGCCGAGGTAGATTCCCGCGAGGCCGCTGAGGGTGTCGCCCCGCACCACGACGTGGACCGACGGCGATCCCGCCATCGCGGACCGGGCCGTCTCCGTGGCCCGGTTGGCGATCCCCGAGACCGTCGGCGACGCGAAGAAGACGCCTCGGCGCACATCGATGTCCGTCGGGACGTACTCCTGGAGGCGCACGGAGAGGCTGGAGCGCACCGGGGTGCCGTTGCGGAGGAACATCGTGAAGCGCTGGCCCGCGTCGACCAGCACACAGCGGAACTGGAAGCCGCCCAGCGAGAAGAGCAGGATCGGCGGACCCTGGGTCCGCGGCTGCTTGTCCAACAGCCGCACGATCGGGCCGGTGTACGCACGGACGTCCGTACCGGCCTCGTACGTGTCGAAGAAGAGCTCCATGCTGAGGGTGCGGGCCCTGCCGCGCACGTACTGCACGGGCGGGGTGTTCAGGCCGGGGATGCCGATCTCGGCGAAGCTGTTGCCCTGGTCGAGTTTGAGCTCCTCCGGATTGAACATCACCGAGAAGCTCTCGCCCGAGGCCGTGTCGATGATCTCGGCCTTGGCCAGCGCGGCACTGACCGGCGCGGGACCGGGGACCGCGGGCAGGCGGAACGGGGTGCTCGGCACGTCAGCCTCCGCGCTCGAACTCGGTGCGCAACTGGCGCATCACGTCGTCGATCAGGTCCCGCCGCAGCGCCCCCACGTCGAGCGGTGGCGCGGCGGCCGCCGGGGCGCCGTCGCGGTCGGTCGCGGCCGCCAGGGGGCGCGCGGCGGGAGAGGCGGAGGGCGTGGCCGGGGGCGGCGTCGTCGGCGGCGGGGCGGTGAGCGGGGAGCCGGGGGAGTGTCCGGCGGCGGGCGCGGACCGGGGCGACGAGGACGGGCCCGGCGGCAGACCGGCTCCCGGGGCGAGGACACCCGGGGCCGCGGCGCGTTCGTTGGCCAGGGCTTCCGCCTCCTCGGCCCGGGCTCCGGCTCCCGTCGCCCGGTGCCAGGCCGCTCCCGGCCGCATGAGCGCCAGGACGTGCGTCGCCTCGTGGACCAGCAGCCCGAAGCCCCGCTCCTCCCGCGGCCTGAGCCGGCCGTGCCGGAAGAAGACATCACGCCCGATCGTCACGGCATCCGCCCGGTGGGCGCGCGCGAGCGCGTCGGCCGGCTCGTCGTCGTGCACCCGCATCGCGTCGGCCGCGGGCCCGACGGCCGACCGCAGCCGCGCCCTGGCCGGGGCGGGCAGGGCATCGCCCGCCGGCCCGCCCGCGGCCTCCGCCGGGGTCGGCGGGGCCGGGAGCCGCCCGGGTGCCGGATCGCCGGCCGGGCGCGCCCCCGGTGCGGCCGGGGCCGGCGGCTCGGCGCGCGGCGCACCGTACGCCCGCCGGGAGCGGCCCCCCACCACGGGCGCGACGAGTGGCACGGGACGGTCCGGATCGGACTCGATCCGGTCGAACCGGCCGGCGCACACCACCAGCCCGGCCGCATGGCCGATGAACACCCCCAGCGGCCCCGCCCACGGCAGGGGGGTGAGCAGACGCGCGGCGAGGCGCCGCCCCTGGGCGTCGAGGCGTTCACCCAGGGTCGGCAGCGGCAGGATGCCGTCCTCCGTCATGGTTCGCCATCTCCTTCCCGGGCCGCGGCGGCGGCGGTCTCGCGGATCCAGTGCAGCCGCTCGGAGTGGTCAAGGGCCAGCAACTCGGCCAATGTCCAGTGGACATGGCGTCCGAGAAAGGCCACCTCCTGGCGGACCCGTGCCACGGGGTAGCCCGTTATCCCCCCGGCCGGGGGACCTCCGCCTCGTGCTCCTGGCCGCAGTGCGGGCAGGTGATCAGGACCGTGGTGGGGGCGAGTCCGTTGATCCGGTTGTAGAGGTCCTGCAGGTGCGCCAGGTCCTGCGAGTACAGGCCCTCGATCACCCCCGGCGTGACCTCCGGCACCCCGCCCAGCTTGGTCACCACGCGGGACAGGAGGACGACGATCAGGTACGCGGGCCAGCCCTGCACCCGCGGATCCTTCAGGGGGTAGATCTCGTCCGCGGCCGTCGCCAGCCGCATCACGCCGTTGCGGTGCAGGTTCCCGGCGCCGTCCACGTACCCCTTCGGCAGCTCGAACTCGACTTCCGTGACCAGCATCGCCGTCACACCCTCGTCAGGCCCTCGTGGGCCAGGACGAGCGTGTCGACCGCCACGTCCGTGCCCTTGGCGCTGAACGACGCGCCCTCCCACTTGGCCGGCCAGGCACTGACGAAGTTCCAGCGCGCCACCTCGCTGTGGTTGCTCAGGTCGTACACGACGATCGAGCCGTTCTTCCTGACGACGTTCCCGTCCACCACCTGCTGGCGCCAGGCCCACAGCTCCCGCGAAGGAGTGATGCCCCACTTCAGGGTGATGTCGGAAAAACTCGTCTTGCCGGGCAGCTTGCGCACCGTGGTGTTGTCGCCGCCCTCCCGGTTCTCGATGATCTCCGTGGTCGACCCCAGGCCGCTGCATTCGCTGAAGCTGGCCTGGGCGATCCCGTCCAGCTCCACAAGGAAGTTGAAGCTGCGGAACGGATCGACCCGCTGGCCTGTCTGAGGCATGTCCGGTCCCTCTCTCTGCCCTCTCGGCGCTCACTACGCTTCGTTGACGCGGCCGCCGCCGGACCACAGGCCCAGCTGGATGACGATGTGCTCCGCGGGCCGGGTGGGCGCCAGGCCGATCTCGATGAACACCTGGCCCAGTTCCCTTACCGCGGAGGGGTTGAGTTCCTCGTCGATCTTCACGTAGAAGGCCTCCTCGGCCGTGCGCCCGAACAGTGCGCCGGACTGCCACACACGCGTCAGGAACTCGGTGACGGTGCGTTCGAGGGCCTTCCACAGGGCCGTGTTGTTCGGCTCGAACACGGCCCAGCGCAGGCCTCGCAGCAGGGAGTCCGAGATGTACGCCACGAGCCGGCGCACGTTGACGTACCGCCAGGCCGTCTTGCTCGACAGCGCGCGGGCACCCCACACCAGCGGCGGGCCGCCCGGGAAGGTCCGCAGCGCGTTGATGTTGAGGGTGTTCAGCGCGCCCTGTTCGGCGTCGTTGAGGTGGTGCTCCAGGTCGAGGGCTCCCCGTACGACCTCATTGGCGGGTGCCTTGTGCACGCCGCGCTGATCGTCGCTGCGGGCCATCACGCCCGCGATGTGACCCGATGGGGCGACGTGTATCCGCTCCGGGCTGTCCGCCGGTGCGCCGGGGTCGTCGATGGAGATCCACGGCCAGTACAGGGCACCGAACCCCCGCTCGGTCATCAGGCCGTCGCGCTGGGTGCGCAGCGGTCCCGTGTCCGAGGCGTCATCCGTGTTGCGGGCCCCGTCCAGGACCGCGAAACGGTCACCCATGGCCTCACAGTGGTTGATCACCTTCACCTGGTGCGCGAACTCCGTCTGCCCGGGCAGGCAGACGAGGCTGACGTCGAGGGTGTGAGTGAGCGCGTCCAACGCGGGTTCCAGCCCCGACATGTCGGCGATCGGCACGATGTAGGCCAGGGTTCCGCCGTTCTCGAAGAAGCCGCGGGCGGCGTAGGGGAGGCTCAGCGGCTTCCTGAACCCGCCGAACTCCTTCACGTACTGGGTCCAGTTCGTCACGAGGACCGGCTTGCCCGGGACCACGTCCGAACCCTCGCGCGCGACCGGGCCGATCAGCGCCGCCGTACTGGTACCCGCTCCCGCGATCGGCCCGGCGGTCTCGATTTCCTGGAGGTACACACCCGGTGCCCGGGTCTCGAAGCTGGTCATCGAAGCCTCCTGGCCTCGTCCGTGAAGCGTTGCGTCAGGGTTGCGGAAGGATGACGTTGTGGACCTGGCGGTCGGACAGGTACGTCACGCGCGTCTGCACGTCGGGCCGGCCCGGCACCCGGACGAGCAGCGTGTACACGCCGAAGTCCAGGTTCCCGAAGGAGAAGTCGCCCGAACGGCCCGCCACCGCCTCCCGTCCCGCCTCGGTCACCGTCACCCGGGCCCCGGCCACCGGCAGCGCCTCGCCGTCCCGCACGTGCAGCACCCGGCCCTGGAGCGCGGGGAGGCCGAGGGAGGCCTGCTCCAGCCGGACGTCCCGTACCGGCGGGAGTTGTTCCGGCTGCTCGGGGGAAGCGAGGCCCAGGGTCACGGTGAGCGACAGCGCCGGCCGGGGCGCCACCCCCAGCGCCGTCCAGAACTGGCCCATGCCGGCGCTGTCCTTCGGCTGGCCGACGGAGGCCGGGAGCGGGTACAGCTGGGGCGGCCGCGCCACACCGCCCCGGAGGAAGCGCTCGTCGATCACGGGGAAGCGGCTGAGCCACAGGAGCAGCTGCCCCAGCAGCCGGTGTTCCTCCTCGGTCCTGATCCCACCGGTCTTGTGCGACCAGGCGGTGGCCAGGTACGTGCAGTCCACCCGCATCGGCGGGCGGCGGCTCAGGAAACCAGCGCCCTCCACCTCCACCTGCTCGACGAGGGGCGCCTGGTTCCTGAGCGTCTTGTTCTCCTGGACGTCGTGGAGGAACAGGTTCACCGTGTCCTGGGCGGGCTTGAAGTCCTTGTCGGGCGTGACGAAGCTGACGTCGGCCGCGCGGAGCTCCTCGGGCGCCCCGCTGTCGCCCAGCATGGCCTTGAGGGTCGCGTCGAGGTCCTGGAACACGGTTCAGCCCTCCCCGCCACCGTCCGGTCCCGCTCCGGGCATGACCTGATCCAGCTTCTGGAACTCGCGCCGGGTCGCCCGTAGCAGATGCGGCATGCCGATCGCGGTGCCGTCGGAGGCCGCCAGGAACGCGGCGTGCAGCACGATGTTGCGGATGCTTCCGCCGGTCAGCTGGAAGTCCCGTGCCAGTCGGCCGAAGTCGAGGGCGGGAGCGCGCGGCGCCTCGGGCGGGAAGCACACCCGCCAGATCCGCTCGCGGTCCGCCTCGCCGGGGAGGGGGAACTCGACGATGAACTGCAGGCGCCGGGTGAAGGCCTCGTCGAGATTGCGGCGCAGGTTGGTGGTCAGGACGGCGAGGCCCTCGTACTGCTCCATGCGCTGGAGCAGGTAGGCGATCTCGATGTTCGCGTAGCGGTCGTGCGCCTCCCGCACCTCGGAGCGCTTCCCGAACAGCGCGTCGGCCTCGTCGAAGAGCAGGACCGCATCGGTGTCGGTCGCGGCGGTGAAGACGCGTTCCAGGTTCTTCTCCGTCTCACCGATGTATTTGCTGACCACGGTGGACAGGTCGATCTTGACGAGGTCGAGCCCCAGCTCGCGGGCGATGACCTCGGCCGCCATGGTCTTGCCGGTGCCCGGGGGGCCGGTGAAGAGGGCGCTGACGCCTTTGCCGCGGGAGAGCGTGTGCTCGAAGCCCCACTCGTCCATGACCTGGCGGCAGTGGGCCACGCGTTCGCAGAGTTCGGTGAGCTGGGCCGAGCAGTCGGGGGGCAGGACGATGTCGTCCCAGCCGTAGACGGTCTCGACGCGGTGCGCCAGGGTCGTCAGCCGGTGGCCGCTCTGGGCGCGCGCCGAGGCGAACAGCTCGGCCCGGGTCGGTGCGGGGGCCGGGGGGCCGGTGGGGCTGGCGGGGGCTGTGGCGCCGGTGGGGGCCGTGGGGCCGGTGGGGGCGGTGGGGCCGGTGGGGGCCGCTCTTCTGGCGGCCTCGCCGACGGCGGTCAGGGCCGCGTCCGCGATCCGGTCCGGGCCGAGCCGGAACCGGGCGGCCACGTCGCGCAGGTCGGCGGGGGCCGCGCGTACGCCCCGGGCCGCCAGCTCCCGCTCCCAGAGCGCCCGTCGTGCGGCGAAGTCGCACGGGGCGACCGCAACGGGGAGGAACCCCAGCGCGTGCCGGTCCAGCGGCGTCCACTCCCGCGCTCCCTCGACGACGACGGGGCCGTCGTGCTCGGCGAGCAGGTCGCCGAGCGCCCGTTCGCGTACGTCATGGTCATGGTCGTCCGGCTGGAGCCGGAAACCCTCGATGTCGTCGATACGGAGCAGCGCGCCCCGCAGCGATGCTTCCCGGAACGCGAGGGCCAGTACGTCCGCCGCCGCGTCGGGGTCGTCCGGCAGTCGGGAGGTGTCCAGGGTCAGGAGCGAGACCCCCAGACCGGCCGCCAGGCCGTGGGCCAGGCGGCCCCTGGCGGAGCCGGTGTGCCCTTGGGCGTACACGCGGAGCGGGCGCTGCCCGTCGGACCACGCGGTCATGCGCAGCAGGGCCTCCGCGGGCGTGTCGGGCGCGAAGGACGGGGCCGAGGGGGCCTCCAGACGGCAGCAGGCGGCGAGCCTGCGGTCCAGTCCGCTCTGGCCGAGCAGCACGTCGGTGATCTGCTCGTCCAGCACCATGAAGTGCGCGAGCAGGGGCGGCTCGACGGCCCGGGGGTCGGGGACGAGCGTCAGAAGGCGGTGCGCGGTCAGCGGCGCGTCCGGTGCGAAGACGGCGCGGGCGGCGAGCTGCCCGTCGGCGGTGCCGGAGAGCAGGTCCAAGGCCAGTCCGACCAGGGGGCGTTTGCGGCTCACGTCGTCCTGGAGATAGCCGTAGAGCCGTTCGTAACGGAGGTCCGCCTCCGGTGCCAGTGCCATCAGCGCCACGTCGAGTTCGAGATCGGACAGGGTGTAACGGTTCCGCAGCCACCGCCAGCCGACGTGATCGGCGGTGATGTGGTCCCATCCGGGCCGGGGTTCCCGGGCCGGTGGCGCCTCAAGGAGAGGGCGGCCCGGGGGCAGTTCGAGCAGCTGCCGCGCCTGGGCGGCGCTCACGTGCAAGCCCGGGAACGCATCGGCCGCCGTTTCCGCGGCGCACCTGCTCTCCATGGCGTCCACCGCCTGTGCCAGCAGGTCGTCCAGGCGGGAAAGCGCCACGAGCAGCGGGGACTCCGCCATCACAGGGCGTGGCGGAGTCAGGAGTTCGGACACGCGAGACTCCTCAGGAGTGAGAGTTCCCCGTCTGTTCCGGGGCCCGAGGAAGACTGATGCCTTCAGCGTAGGTCGCCGCATGGGGGCCTGCAATGCGGGTGGAAGCGGCACGCTCGGCGGGCGCCGCCAAGGGGCGCGGTGCCGCCAGGGGATCGGCCCCGCCCACACCGCGCGGGGGCGCGAAGGGCGGCACGCGCTCGCGTAGCCCAAGCCGTCCTCAGCGGCGACGAGTTCACCGACGGGGCAGCAACCCGCTGGGCGCACCGGGCCGAAGGGGCGGCCGTGAACAGCCACTTCGGCAGCGCGATTTCAGGCGGGGCGGTCCCCGTACGCGGACGCCGCGGGGCTGGTACGCGCCGCGGGGCCGGTACGCGGCGCGCGGTCGGGCGCGGCCGCGCGGGGCGTGCGCCCGGCTGATCGGCCCAGCGCGGCAGATCGCCCGAGTGAGCTTCCCGAGCGCCGGGTGGCCCTTTGGATGCCGTCTGGGCACATTGTCCCGTATGCCCACGACCCACATCACTGACGGCGGGGGACACCCGGCGCCCGCCCCCGGTCGCTCCCTCTGCGGCATCCTGCCGCCGTACATCCTCGAAAAGCTCGCCGAGGCGGACGATCCGCAGGTCCGCCAAGCCGCCGAGCGTACCCTCGAAGTCGACGCCGCGTTCCGCGAGCGCCGGACGGAAGTACCCAGCCTGGCCCCTCCGGTGCCGGCCGTGGAGTTCATCCTCGACCGGACGATCTGCGACACCCGGCACAGCCTCGCGCTGCCCGGCGGGGTGGTCAGGCGGGAGGGTGCCGACCCGCTGGCCGACGGCACCGTCAACCGGGCCTACGACAGCCTCGGCCTCACGTTCGACTTCTTCAAGGAGGCCTACGGCCGCCACTCGATCGACGACGCCAACCTGCCGCTGGACGCCACGGTCCACTACCGCCGCAACTACAACAACGCGTTCTGGGACGGCGAACGCATGGTCTTCGGAGACGGCGACGGTCGCGTCTTCAACGACTTCACCGTCTCGCACGACATCATCGGCCACGAGCTCACCCACGGTGTCACCGAGTACACGGCGGGCCTGGTCTACCAGGACCAGTCCGGCGCCCTCAACGAGTCGGTCTCCGATGTCTTCGGGTCCCTGGTCAAGCAGTACTCCCGACGCCAGACCGCCGAGGAAGCCGACTGGCTGATCGGTGCCGGCATCTTCACCCCGGCGATCCACGGCCAGGCCCTGCGCTCGATGAAGGCCCCGGGCACGGCCTTCAACGACCCCCTCCTCGGCGGCCAGGACCCGCAGCCGGACAACATGGCCGGCTATGTGGACGACCCGGGCGACCACGGGGGCGTCCACACCAACTCCGGCATCCCCAACCACGCCTTCTACCTGATCGCGAGCGCCATCGGCGGCTTCGCCTGGGAGCGGGCCGGGCAGATCTGGTACGACACGCTCACCTCCGGAGAGCTGTCCCCGAACGCGACCTTCAACGAGTTCGCCCGGGCGACGGTCGCCGCCACGGCGAGCCGGTACGGCAGGGGGACGGAGCACGAGGCGGTCCTGAAGGCGTGGGCGCACGTGGGCGTGAGCGCCAATGGGTGAGCAGACCTCGCCCCTCCGTCTGATCCCGTCGGCGCCGTGCGCATCCGGGTGATCAGAAGCGGCGGTCTGCTCGGCATGACGCGTCGGGCCGAGCTGGAGACATCCGGCCGGCCCGACGCGGCCGAGCTGGAACGCCTCGCCCGCGAGGTCCTGGCCGACACCCCGCCCGGTCCGGCAGCCGGTGTGCCCGACGGCTACCAGTACACCGTCACGGTGGACGACGACCGCACCGTCGAATTCTCCGAGCCGGGCCTGAGCGACGCCCAGAGCCAACTGGTCGAGCGCGTACTCGGGGAGGGCGCGTAGGGCGGCGTGTAGGAACGGCGCGTAGGAACAGCGTGCCATGTGGAACCGGCGGGGTGGCTGGATTCGGTATCCACAATTTCTTCACCTTTTGTTCATGCTGCTATCTTCCGCGAGTTGATCTTGACCCTCGCCCCGTCCGGTCGTGTCGCCGGGCGGCGCGGCGACGGCAACCCCTCGTGCAAGGAAGCCACATTGCTCCGCCACTCACTACTTCGCCCCTCCGGTCTCACCGCCCGCGCCGCGGCCGCGGGCGTGCTCGTCGCCCTCTTCTCCGCCACGCCGGCCCTCGCGGAACCGACACCGCACCTCGACGCCGTGGAGCGGTCACTGCGCCAGGTTTCCCCCGGCCTCGAAGGCCGGGTATGGGAGCGCACCGCCGGCAACGCCCTGGACGCCTCGGCCCCCGGGGGAGGCGACTGGCTGCTGCAGACCCCCGGCTGCTGGGGTGACGCCACCTGCGCCGCGCGACCGGGCAGCGAGCGCCTGCTCTCGAAGGTCACCGAGAACATCTCGCACGCGACCCGCACCGTCGACATATCGACCCTCGCGCCGTTCCCCAACGGTGCGTTCCAGGACGCCATCGTCTCCGGCCTGAAGGCCTCCGCAGCGGGCGGCAACAAGCTCAAGGTGCGCGTCCTGGTCGGCGCCGCGCCGCTCTACCACTTCAACGTGGTGCCGTCGAAGTACCGGGACGAACTCGTCGCCAAGCTCGGCGCGGACGCGCGGAACATCGACCTCAACGTCGCCTCGATGACGACGTCCAAGACCGCGTTCTCCTGGAACCACTCCAAGATCCTCGTGGTCGACGGCCAGTCGGTGGTCACCGGGGGCATCAACAGCTGGAAGGACGACTACCTGGAGACCACCCACCCGGTGGCCGACGTCGACCTCGCGCTGAAGGGACCGGCGGCCGCCTCCGCGGGCCGCTACCTGGACGAACTGTGGTCCTGGACCTGCCAGAACAAGAGCAACATCGCCAGCGTCTGGTTCGCCTCGTCCAACGGGGCGGCCTGCATGCCGTCGCTGCCGTCACTGCCGAAGGACACGGCGACGACGACGGCGCCCGCGGGTGACGTCCCGGTGATCGCCGTCGGCGGCCTCGGCGTCGGCATCATGCGCAACGACCCCGCCTCCGTCTTCAAGCCCGTGCTGCCCTCCGCGCCCGACACCAAGTGCGTCGTCGGCCTCCACGACAACACCAACGCCGACCGCGACTACGACACGGTCAACCCGGAGGAGACCGCCCTCCGGTCCCTGATCTCCAGCGCCGACAAGCACATAGAGATCTCCCAGCAGGACCTCAACGCGACCTGCCCGCCGCTGCCCCGCTACGACATCCGCGTCTACGACGCCCTCGCCGCCAAGATGGCCGCCGGAGTGAAGGTCCGCATCGTCGTCAGCGACCCCGAGAACCGGGGCGCCGTGGGCAGCGGAGGCTACTCGCAGATCAAGTCCCTCTCCGAGATCAGCGACACGCTCCGCGACCGCCTGGCCCTGGTGACCGGAGACCGGCGCTCCGCCCGTACCGCGATGTGCTCGACCCTCCAGCTGGCCACCTTCCGCAGCTCGGCCGCCCCGAAGTGGGCGGACGGCCACCCGTACGCGCAGCACCACAAGCTGATCTCCGTGGACGATTCGGCCTTCTACATCGGTTCGAAGAACCTCTACCCCGCCTGGCTCCAGGACTTCGGCTACGTGGTCGAGAGCCCGGCCGCGGCCCGGCAGCTCACCGCGCAGCTGATCGCCCCCCAGTGGCAGTACTCCCGGGCCACCGCCACGGTCGACTACGAACGCGGCACCTGCCCGGCCTGATCCGTCTCCGGCCCGGCCTGACCCGTCCGACCCGTTGCCCCGGCGCGACTGCGGCCGGGCACGCCGCCCACACGGTGGCGTGTCCGGCCGCGGTCCGCGCGGGCAGCCCCGCTCACCAGCGGCCCGGCTCGGACCCCGTCACCGGCTCCGACGGCTTGCCGTCCACGCCCAACGGGACCTCACCGGCCAGCATCACCCGGTGCATCAGCCGCGGATGGTCCAGGTGACCCGTGTCGTTCGGGGCCAGGTGAATGGTGGCCCGGTTGTCCCAGAAGGCCACGTCACCCGGCTCCCACCGGAAGCGGACGGTGTACTCGGGCCGCACGGCCTGCTCCAGCAGCATCTGCAGCAGCGGCGCGCTCTCCGCGCGCGACAGGCCCAGGATCTGTTCCACGAAGTACCCGTTGACGAACAGCAGTCGCTCGCCGGACTCCGGATGGACCCGCACCAGCGGGTGGTGCGAGGCGGTCTGACGCTCCAGCAAGTGCCGTACGTACGCGTCCTCGCCCGCCCGCGGCTGGTAGCCGACGCCCAGCCGGTGCTCGGCGCGCAGCCCGTCCACGAACGCCCGCAGCGGGGCCGACAGCCCCGCGTACGCCGCCGCCAGGTTCGACCAGCAGGTGTCGCCTCCGTACGGGGGCACGGTCTCGGCGCGCAGGATCGTCGCGGCCGGCGGGTCGACCCGGGTGCTGTGGTCGCAGTGCCAGCCCCGCAGCAGCGTGTGCCGCCGCCGGCCGAGCCATTCCTCGCGGTCCATGCCGTACCGCCCGGCCAGCTCCAGCAGGTCGGCGGTCGTCTCGATCTCCGGGAAGGCCGCCGGCGAGACGCTGCCCCGCCGGGCGGGCGTGACCGGCTCGCCGAACCGGCGGGCGAACGCCAGGTGCGCCTCGTGATCCAGGTGCTGCCCCCGGAAGAACACCACCTTCCAGCGCAGCAGCGCCGACCGGATCGCCGCCACGGCCGCGTCGTCCAGCGGTCCCGCCAGATCGACCCCGCTGATCTCCGCGCCGGTGTAGCCGGCAACCGGCCGCACCTCGACCGGGCTTCGGCTCCCTCGCTTCGGCATGCGCGCTCCCTCGCCGTTCGTGTACGCCGTCATCGCGGAATCCAGCATGACCGCCGCACGGCCACGAAGCGAGTCACCGCCGCGCCACGTCGCGCCGTGCCGCGTCGCGCCGTGCGCGCGACCGGCAAGGTGACCGGCCCCGTCCGGAAACCGCCGCGCCCTGTGGCTCGTCTCCGTCATCGGCGGCGGGAAGCCGCAGGCGAAAAGGAGCCGACATGAGACGCTGGCGCGGCAATGCGACGTGGGTATCGGTATCGGTAGGGGTGGCAGCGGTACTGGGGCTGGCGGCGTGCTCGCCGACGGAGCCGGCGCCCTCCGAGACGACCGGACGGCCCCCGGCCCCCACCGGCAAGCCCTCCCCGTCCGGCAAGCCCTCCCCCTCCGGGACCACGGGCCACGGCGGGCCGGAGCCCATCGTCCGGGCGGGGGTGCCGTGGAACCTCGACCGCCTCGACCAGCGCACCGGCCCGTTGAACGGGAAGTTCACCTCGCACGCCGACGGCAGCGGGGTGCACGTGTACGTGATCGACACAGGGCTGGAGGCCGGACACGCGGAGTTCGGCGGCCGCGCCACGCTCGGCGCCGACTTCATCGGCGCACCGGACGCCGGTGACTGCGCCGACGGCGGCGGACTGGGTCACGGTACGTTCGTGGCGGGCATCATCGGCGGCAAGACGTACGGCGTCGCCCCGCGCGCCGAGATCGTTCGGGTCCAGGGGATCGCGTGCGAGGAAGGCAGCGCGGGGCACACTACGGACGTCTCCCCGGGCGCCGGCGCTCTCCCGGCTCCGACCGCCGCCGAAGTCTCCATCGTCAAGGCCGTGGAGTGGGTCACCGCCCACGCGCGCCGCCCGGCCGTGGTGAACATGTCCCTCAACCTCAAGAACCGCTCCGCCGCCGTCGACGCCGCCGTAGGACGCCTGATCGACTCGGGGATCCCCGCGGTCGTCGCGGCGGGGAACTTCAACGACGACGCCTGCGGCCACTCCCCGGCAGGCGTCCGCGGCGCGATCGTCGTCGCGGCCTCCACCGCCGGCGACCGCCACTGGAGCGACTCGGAAGGATACGGCTCCGGATACGGACGGTGCGTGGACCTCTACGCGCCCGGCGAGAAGATCACCTCCGCGCTGGCCGGCGGAGGCACCGTCACCGACGAGTCCAGCGCCACCTCGTGGGCCACCCCGCACGCGACGGGCGTGGTCGCCCTCTACCTCTCGACGCACCCCGCCGCGACGCCCGCCCAGGTCCGCACCTGGCTCACGGGACAGGCCGTGCGCGACGTGCTGACCGGGGTCCCGGCCCAGACCCCCAACCGGCTCCTGAACACCGGAGGTCTGTGACCTCAGGGCCGTGCGTGCTCCGCCAGCAGGTCCAGGAACGCCGTCGTGAGCGGATCGGGGTGCGGTCGCGCGTACGCCGCCAGCACCCTGGTGACATGCGGTTCCGGGTGGAGCAGGTGTCCGGCGAAGCCCTCCGGGACCAGGTTGGCGGGGACCAGGGTCGGGCCGAGGCCGGCCGCCGCCAAGAGGGGGGCGGCCGCCGTCTGTTCGGTGCGTACCGCCGTACGCGGCCGGAATCCCGCCCGCTCGCAGGCCTGGTCCAGGATCTCGGCGAGGCCGTTACCGGGGGCGAAGTGCACCCAGGCACGCCCGGCCAGCGCCCCGAGTTCCACCCGCCCGTCGCCGTCGGCCGCCACCGGATCGCCGGCGGCGACGGCCACCACGAACCGCTCGGTGCCGAGCGTGCGCACGGGCCCCGACCAGTCGCCCGGCACCGGTCCGACCGCCAGGTCCGCCCGGCCCGCGGCCATCGCGGCGAGCAGCGCGTCCGCGTGCGCGAACTCCACCAGCCTGACCCGGACATCAGGATGGCGCCGGTGCCAGATCCGCAGGACGGGCGGCAACACGCCCAGGGTGATCGAGTAGACGGTGGCGAGCTGGATCTCACCGCCGACGAGGCCCGCCGCGCGGCGGGCGGCCGCGCCGGCCCGCTCGGCGTCGGCGAGCGCGGCCCGGGCGTGCGGGAGCATGGCCCGCCCCATCGGGGTGAGGCGCACCGCGCGCGGCAGCCGCTCCAGCAGGGGGCCGCCCGCGCTCCGCTCCAGGGCCTGGATCTGCTTCGAGAGGGCGGGCTGGGTGACGTGCAGCAGCTCGGCGGCGCGGGTGAAGGAACCGCTGTCCACGACGGTGGTCAGGTATTCCAGCTGTCGCAGCGTGATCATTCCTCCAGGTTATCGCGATGATGAAGAGGATGCCTTGGACGCATGGGCGGCCGGGGGCGCAGGGTGTTCACCACGGGCCGCTGCCACCGCACCGGCCCGGGCAACCCCGTAGCCCCTTCGGGGGCCGAGAGTTGAAGGACCATGCACCATGAGTACGGTCAGCATCCCCAAGGAAAGCCTCGATCTCGACGGACAGCGGATCATCGTCGTCGGCGCCGGCTCGCACATCGGACGGCACCTGGCGCGGGCCGCCTCCGCCGCCGGAGCCGAGGTGGTGCTGGCCGGCCCCTCCATGGCGAAGCTGGAGGCCACAGCGGCCACCCTGACCGGTCCCGCCGCCGGCCTCCACCACGTCGATCTCGGCGACGAGGAGTCCATCGCGACCCTCGCCGCGGGGGTGGGCGCGTTCGACCACCTGGTCTCCACCGCCGCCATGCCCGCCAACGGGCCGGTGGCCACGCTGGAACTCGCCTCCGTGCGACGGGCGTTCGATGCCAAGGTGATCGGGCCGCTGCTGCTCGCCAAGCACCTGGCCGGGCAAGTGCGCCCCGGCGGCTCCTTCACCTTCTTCTCCGGAGTCGCGGCCTGGCGGCCCGCACCCGAGCGGGTGGTGATGGCCACCACCAACGGTGCGCTGTCCTTCCTCGTCGAGGCCCTCGCCGTGGAACTGGCCCCGGTGCGCGTCAACGCGGTCTCGCCCGGCATCGTCGACTCCGGAGCCTGGGACGGGCTGGGCGACGACAAGGACTCCTTCCTGGAGCACGTCGCCGCGCGCAACCCGGCCCGCCGGACGGGCACCCCCGACGACCTGGTGCGGGCGGTGCTGTACGCCACCGGGGCCCGGTTCGTCACCGGCACCGTCCTGCACGTCGACGGCGGCGGCCGACTCGCCTGATCTGCTGACGCGCTGACGGGCCCTCACGGCTCGGCCGCCGCCAGGGATGCGCGAGACCGCGCCTTCGCGGGTGATCAGCGGTGATCAGGGGTGATCAGCGGACGGAGGCGGCGCCCGCCGTGAGGCCGGCAAGGTGCAGGGCGCGTTGCATGGCCGGCAGGTCCCGGTCGCACTCCTCGCCGCCGCCGAAGTCGCTGACCAGCGACTCCAGGGTGTCGGCGGCCAGCCGGTAGTTCTCCGCCGCCTCCAGGAGGGCCGCCGCGGTGCGGTCGTCGACCGGGTGGGGACCGTGATCGACGGCGGTGACCATCGTGAGCGCCTCCTCGCGCTCAACGAAGCGGCTCATGCCGCAGTCCAGGCCGTCGTCCCCCAGGCCCTCGGGGTACGGGGCGCGCGCCCAGGCCCCGTTCTCGTACCAGTAGACGCAGCCCAGTTCCCAGCCTTCGAGCAGCCCGCGCAGGGTCTCGTACGGCAGCCAGTCCGGGCCCTGCGCCAACATGTCGATGGCGGGCTCGTGCCACTTGACGCCGCTCGACTCGTCCTCGCCGTACAGCACGTAACGGCCCTCGCCCAGCCGGGACATGGTCCACCAGGTGCAGCCGCTGTCGTCGAGGTGGAGCCCGGCTACGTCGATCCAGTGGCCGGTGCGGTGGATTCCGTGGCCCTCCGCCTCGGTGGTCGCCTCCAGTGCGGCGACCAGCGCCCACCGCGCCCACAGCACCTCTGCTGCCGGCAGGTCACCAGGGAGCCCCGGTCGGTGAATCGTCATGCCCGCTCTGCCTCTCATGCCGGTGCACCGGTGCCGGCGCGCTGACCGCGTTGACCATCGACCAGGTTGACCTGCGCGATCGTACAGCCGTCCGGGGTCGGCGGAATCGGTTCTGCTAGCCTCGCCCGCCGCTGTGCGCACGGCGCGGACCGGGACGGCCCGGAGCCTCACCCTCGGTACGGGAGGACTTGCGGACACGACCTGGTGGGAAGACCTCAGTCCGAGTCCCGCGGGACCGTCGTCATGCGCCGTACGGACTCCACCACCGCCGCCCGGTGGCGGGCCAGTCGCTCGGGCGGCCAGCCGGTGTTTCCGTCGCCGGCCGCGGGGCCGGCCATCGCGCCGAACCAGGCCTGGGACAGTCCCAGCACCAGCGTCAGGACGTCGGCGGGGTCCATCGACGCGTCGATGCGGCCCTCCCGCTGCGCCTGCTCCACCCGCGCGATCTTGGCGCGGTAGGACTCGGCCTCCACATCCGTCGCCCCCGGGCGCTCCAACTGCTTCCACAGCACGAGCCGCATCAGGGCCGGCCGCGCCACGAGGTGGTCGAAGATCGCGCCCGCGTAGCCCGGCAGGTCGTCGGCGTTGAACGGCACGGATTCCGAACCCGTCTCCAGTGCGCGCTGGAGCACGGCGTCGAAGAGTTGTTCCTTGTTGCCGAAATAGACGTAGATCAGTCGCTTGTTCGCCTGCGCGGTCTCGGCGATGCGGTCGACCCGCGCGCCGGCGATGCCGTACGTCGCGAACTCGGAGAACGCCGCGTCGAGCAGGCGTGCCTTGGTTGCGCTGGAATCCCGTGCCATGACCGGCAGCCTAGCAAGTAACTATCTGGTTATTGACATCGACGCGAGGCGGGTGCATGGTTGACCTATCCAGTTAGTTACATACCCCCGATCAACCTTGAGGAGAGCACCATGGAGATCCGCGCACTGGGCGGCCACGGACTGAAGGTCGGCGCCGAGGGCCTCGGCCTGATGGGTATGAGCGCCCACTACGGAGCCACCGACGAGACCGAGTCGCTCGCCACCATCGACCGCGCCCTGGAGCTGGGCGTCACCCTGCTCGACACCGCCGAGGGCTACGGCCCGTTCCTCAACGAGCGGCTCCTCGGCAAGGCCCTGGCCGGCCGCCGCGAAGCGGCCGTGATCGCCACGAAGACCGGCATCGAGTTCACCGACGAAGGTGCCTTCCGCGGCCACAACGCGACCCCCGAGTACATCCGCCGCTCCGCCGACCGCTCGCTGCGCCACCTCGGCACGGATCACATCGACCTGTACTACCTGCACCGCGTGGACCCGAACGTGCCCATCGAAGAGAGCATGGGCGCCATGGCCGAGCTCGTCGCCGCCGGCAAGGTCCGCCACGTCGGCCTGTGCGAGGCCGCGCCCGCGACCATCGCCCGCGCCCACGCCGTCCACCCGCTCGCCGCTGTACAGACCGAGTACAGCCTCTTCGAGCGCGGCATCGAGTACGACGGCGTCCTCGACACCCTGCGCGAGCTCGGCGTCGGACTCGTCGCCTACTCGCCCCTCGGCCGGGGGTTCCTCTCCGGCGCGATCACCACCCCGGACGACTTCGCGGCGGACGACTTCCGGCGTACGGACCCCCGCTTCCAGGGGGAGAACTTCGACCGCAACCTCGCCGTCGTCGAGCAGGTCCGCCGCCTCGCCGCCGACAAGGGCGTCACCCCCTCGCAGCTCGCCCTGGCCTGGACGCTGCGCCAGGGCGCGGTGCCGATCCCGGGCACCAAGCGCCGCCGCTACCTGGAGGAGAACATCGCCGCCACCGCCGTGACGCTCACCGACGCGGACCTGGCCGCCATCGACGCCGTGGCCCCGCACGGCGTGGTCTCGGGCGACCGTTACGCCCCCGAGTTGATGGCGTCACTGAACGGCTGACCGGGCCCGTGGTTGGATGACCGTATGCCGCTCGACGACTACGGTGTGCTGTCCGGAACCCTGCACCGCCACTTCCGCGACCAGCCCGACACCCTGGGCCGCTGGTTCCACGTCAACCTGGAGGTCGACGCGCCCGCCGGCCGCTACCGGTGCGCCGTCGACGTGGACAGCAAGCAGTCCACCACGGGAGTGCGGTGGAAGGTCCTCACCCTCGCGGCGTCCGTCCTCGACCCGGCGTCCGCACTGCCACCGGGCTACCACGACCTCGCCCGTACGTCGGGTTCGGGCGCGATCGACTACCTGCGCCACCCGGCCCTGCGGGACCGGACCGGATGCGCGGTCGCCTGGCTGCGGAGGATCCTCGACCGGCTGAGCCCCCCGCACCCGTGGATCGCGGGCTCCTACCTGGAGGCCTCGCAGGCGCTGGAGCCCATCCTCGTGCCGGGGAGGCAGATCCTCGTCTTCGGCGAGCCGTTCGACCGTGGCCGCCTCGGCATGCACAACATCCACCAGAACCAGGGCGACCCGTACGGCAGCCAGTGGTGGGACGAGAACGGCACCTGGCAGGACGGTGCGACGATGACCCGCAGGGCCGACGGTCAGTACGACGTGTTCCTGTCCAAGTTCTCCACCCAGGCGGAGGCGACGGACGCCGAAGGCCACCCGCTCGCTCCTGCTCCCGCTCCCGCTTAGCGCGGTGTGGAACGGGGCGGGAACACGGGCGCGGCGGGTGCGGGCCCCAGGGTGGTCGTGCCGGGCGCCGCGCGATGGCCCAGGCCCGTCCGGTACGCGTCCAGGGCGGCCTCGACCCGGCCCGTACGCCGCAGCAGGTCACCCAGCAGCCGGCACAGATCGGCGAGGTCGCCCGTGGCTCCGCTGCGTTCCAGCAGGGCCAGAGCCTGTACGTAGTGCTCCTCGGCGGCATCGGCGTCCCCACACTCCTCGGCGATGAGGCCGAGGAGCCGGTGCGCGCCGCCCGCGTGCACGGCGCCGTGGCTGTCCCCCAGGTCCAGCAGCGCCGACAGGAGGCCGGCCGCCTCCTCGGCCCGCCCCAGCCGGCGCAGTACGTCGGCGAGCTCGATCTCCACCTGAGCGGTGTACAGGGCGGCGCGCTTGGCCGCCAGCATGCCCCGGGCGGTGCGCAACTCCCCTTCCGCCGAGGCGAGATCACCGTTCTGGGCCTGGATGTACCCGCGCATCCAGTGGCAGTGGGCCAGGTCGGTCCGCTGCCTCAACTGCCGGTAGACCGCCTGGGCTTTAGCGAGGGAGGCGTCGGCATCGGCCGCGCGGCCCTCGGCGAGGAACGTCCGGGCGACCTGCCGGTGCATGCCCGCGACCAGCGCCGGATCGCTGACCTGCGGAGCCAGCGCGAGCGCGAGCTCCGCGGCGTGGGCGGCCCGGGCGTGCGCCCCCATGTCCATGTACGGCCCGATGACGGCGGCGTAGAGCAGCACCAGCGCCTCGGGATCGGCCAGTCCACCGGCGTTGAGCTCGTCGATGGTGGATTCGAGGAGATAACAGGCGTAGCGCAGCTCGCCGGCGAGCAGGTGCGCGACGGCGCGGCCCCGGATCGGGCGGGCCCGGCGGGGGAGCGGCTCGTCGCCGAGTAGCAGCTCAGCCGCCTCGAAATGCCTTATGGCGTCGGAGAGTTCGCCCGCCTCCAAGGCGCAGTCGCCGAGCCCGAGCAGTGACTCGGCCTGTTCCGTGGCGAGGCCGAGGTGTTCCGCGTCGGTGAGGAGGCGCCGGTAGCGGACGGCGGCCTCGTCGGCGGCGCCGACGGCGAGCGCCCGCTGTGCGTCGGTCAGGCCCAGCCGCAACTCGGTGGCCAGGTGGGCGGGGCGTCCGGTGGCCAGCTCCTCGTACGAGGTGCCGAGGCGCTCGGCGAGGAAGCGCAGGGCGGTCTCGGAAGGCCGGACCTTGCCCGACTCCAGAGTGGAGATGTACGCGGGGGTGTAGGCGGGGTCCGCCAACTGCCGTTGTGTCAGGCCACGTTCGGCACGCATGCGCTGCACCCGACGGCCGATCTCGGCCGGTTCGTCCATGAAAGCCCCCTCGTTGCTCCAACTCCCCATGATGCAGGGGGAGCTGCCCATTGCGTGCGCCCCACGCGGCATCTAATTTAAGCACTCGCATCAGCCTGCTTACACATCCACTTAACTTCCTGTCGCAGGGGGCAACTTCATGGAACCGACCATCCGCCGCGCCCTGAGCGGAGCCGTCGCGGCGGCCTGCGCGGCCGCCGCACTCCTGACCGCCGGGCCCGTCGCGGCCGATCCGGCGCCCGCACCGCCGAGCGCCCGGGTGAAGGTCGAGATACCGGGGCCGGAGCACGGCGATGACGCCGGATCCGGCTACACCCGGGTACCCGCCGCCGGGCGGGCGAAGGCCGCGCCCCGGCTCTCGGAGGCCGAGCGGGTGGCCGACGGCGATGTCACCAAGATGATCGACAACGGCTCCACCGCCGATCGCCTGGACGTCGTCGTCATCGGTGACGGCTACACCGCCGCCGAACTGGACCGGTTCCACGCCGACGCCCGGCAGAAGTGGGCCGAGGTGGCGGCCGTCGAGCCGTACACGACGTACCAGAACCTCTTCAACGTGTGGACGGTCGACGCCGTCTCCCACGACTCCGGAGTCTCCGGCGACCCCGATCCGGCCGCCGTGCGCGACACCGCACTCGGCTCGTACTTCTGGTGCGAGGACATCGAGCGGCTGCTCTGTATCGACCAGCCCAAGGTGGACGCGTACGTGGCGAAGGCGCCGGCGGCCGACCTGGTGATCGTGCTGGCCAACAGCGCCAAATACGGCGGGGCCGGCTACAACGAGCCCAGCGCCACCCTTGGTTACGAGGGCATTTCGACCGCCTCGGCCGGCAACGCGAAGTCCGGCCAGGTCGTGATCCACGAGACCGGCCACTCCCTGGGCAAACTCGCCGACGAATATTTCTACCCCGGCCTGCCGGACTACGAGAAGTACACCGGCCCCGAGCCCGCCGACTCCAACAGCACCACGCTGACCGCCGACCGGATGACCCGCGAGCGGGCCAAGTGGTACCGCTGGCTGGGCGAGGAGTCGCCCGACGGGGGCACGGTCGGCGCGTACGAGGGCGGCGGCTACTACGTGACCGGGCTGTACCGGCCGACCGACAACTCGATCATGCGGGTGCTGGGCAAGCCCTTCAACCTGCCCGGCACCGAGGCGATGATCGCGGGCTTCGCCCGCCACGCGAAGCTCGCCACGCCACTCACCCCGACCGACCGGACCCTGCGGCCGTGGCACACCGCGCAGGTCTCCGTACCCCGGCTGGCCGCCGCCGACGGACGGCAGCTCGTGGTGCGCTGGTTCCTGGACGGCAGGGAGCTGAAGCGGTTCGAGGGCCGGACCGAGGTGCGGGTGGCGGAGCTGTGGCTGCTCGACCTCCGCACGCACAAGCTGACCGTCACGGCCGAGGACCGCACCCCGTCGGTGCGCGACCCGAAGATCGCCCGGAGCCTGCGGTCCACGATCGACTGGAGCGTCCGCCTGTAGTCCGTGTCGTAGCGCCGCCTGTCCGCCGGGCGCCGCTTGTAGTAGCTTGCGGCCATGGAACAGCGGGTCAGCCTGATCACCCTGGGTGTCGCGGACGTGGTGCGTGCGCGCACGTTCTACGAAAGCCTGGGCTGGCGGGGCCAAGAGGTCGAGGAAACGGTGTTCTTCCAGGCGGGCTGCCTCGCGCTGGTCCTGTGGAGCCGCGAGAAGCTGGCGCGCGACTGCGGCATAGACGACGAGCGGGGGGCGGCCGGCTTCGGCGGGATCGCCCTGGCGTACAACGTACGGTCCGAGGCGGAGGCCGACGAGCTCATCGAGGCGGCGCGGCGTGCCGGAGGCACGGTCACCCGGCCCACCGCGCCGACGTTCTACGGCGGTTACGCGGGCTGCTTCGCCGACCCCGACGGACACGTGTGGGAGATCGCGTACAACCCGGGCTTCACACTCGCCGAGGACGGCTCGCTCATCCTCCCGGACTTCGGCTCGTCGTAGCGCCGCCGGCTGCGGGCCTCGTCCGGCTCAATTCGTCGCAGGCCGCGCGGAGTTCCCGTTAGGGTCATCGGATGATCGAGATTCGACACGCCGGACCGGATGACGGGGACGCGCTCGGTGAGATCCATGCCGCCGCCTGGGAGGCGGCCTACGCCCCCTTCTTCAAGCCCGAGTTCGCCGCGCGGGCCGTCCAGAGCCGGCGTACCCGATGGCACGAGCGGATCGCGGAGGGGCGGGGGACGATCCTGCTCGCCGCAGTCGATGGCCGCCCGCTGGCGCTGTCCGTCTTCGTCCCCTCCGCGACCCGGCCGGGTCTGGCCGAGATCCACACCTTCTACGGCCACCCCGACGGCTGGGGCAGCGGCGTCGCCGGGGCGTTGATGACCGAGACGCTGCGCCGCCTGCGTGACGGCGGATACACCCGAGTGCACCTGTGGACCTTGCGCGACACCCCGCGCTCCCGCCGCTTCTACGCCAGGAGCGGCTTCACCGAGTCCGGCGCCGCGCGTCCCTTCGACTTCGGCGACGGCCACCCGCTCGACCAGGTCGAATACGAACGCGCCTGCTGACCGCTGCCCGGGGCCTGCCGTGTGCCCGCTGTCAGGGCGTGCCCGGGCAGCTGAGGTGGTCGGCGGTCACGGGGGCGCCTTCGGCGACGTTGCGGTCGTACGTGACCCTCTTGACCGTGACGGGTCGCGTGCCGACGGCGACGTCGAAGGCGGCGCCGTGTCCCGGGACGACCCGCAGTTGGGATCCGGGGAGGGCTGCCGCGAGGGTGGCCGCGTCGTCCTCCCGCCCGGCGGCGTGGCTGATGACCGGCGGGCCCTCGGGCCGCGCGGGCGGGGCGGACTTCGAGGTGTCGGTGACGACGAAGCCGTTGCCGCGCAGGGCCGCGGCGACGGCGGCGTCGTCCACGCGGACGGCGATGCCGGCGGGGTTGGTGCGGGCCGGTGTTTCCGGGGCGGGCTGGATGCGGGTGTCGCCGGTGATCGGGCGGTCCTCGGCCAGGGCCTTCCACAGCGCGTCGGAACGGGACTTGTGCCAGAGCAGCGTGGAGCCCACGCCGGGCACTCGGTGGTCGAAGACGCTGATCGGGACGGTGGCGAACTCGGTCCGGTCGGAGGACAGCCGGCCGAGTGCCCAGCCGATCCGCACCAGGTCGTCCAGGCCGGTACGCTCGTCGGTGCGCACGGACTTCAGCAGGGCGCGGGCCGTGCGCGCCGTGTTCACCGGCCCGGACAGGGCGCCCTCGGCGGTGAGCCGGGCCAACAGATCGGTCACCACGCGCTGTTGGCGGCGGACGCGCCCGAGGTCCCCCGGCCGGTTGATGTGCCGGGCCCGGACGTAGCGCAGCGTTTGATTTCCGTTGGTGTGGTGCGTGCCCGCGGTGATGTCGAGGCCGGAGTTCTCGTCCTTGAGGGGCTTGTCCGTGCACACCGTGGCGCCCCCGAGGTTGTCGACCGCCTGCTCGAAGCCGGTGAAACCGGTCTCCAGGTAGTGGTCGATGTGCAGCCCGGTGGCCTTCTCGACGGTGCGCACGGCCAGCGGGCCGCCGCCGACCGCGTACGCTCCGTTGATCTTGCCGACGCGGGCGGGGCTGGCGTCCCCGGCGTACTCGACGTACGAGTCGCGCGGGATCGAGACGACGCTCGCGCGCCGCTGGTCGGCGGACAAGTGCAAGAGCATCATCACATCGGTGCAGTTGCACCCCTTGCCGCCCACGTGCAGCCGGTTCTTCTCGGCCGACGAGAGCCCGGTGCGGCTGTCGACACCGACGACCAGGATGTTGGTGCCGCGGCCGAGGCCGCCCCCCGGTGGACCGTCCGCCGACGAGAGGGCCTGCGCCGCGCCCAGGCAGGAACCGCAGGCGAGGGTGGCCACAAGAGAGAGAACCACGGCGGAACGGCGCATCACAAAGCCCCCTTAATCAGGACAAATCGCAGTCAAGAGCAGAAGGTACTGCGTGGGTGAGCGCAAGGAGGGGCTACACGCCCGGAGTCGTGGCCGGCGCCCCGTAGTAGGCGGCCAGATTGTCGGTGGCGGGCCGGTCGCGGCCGGCCGGCCCCCGCGCGAACGCCCCCAGGACGTTCGCGGTGACGGTGCGCGTGAACCGCGCGGCCCGGTCGTCCAGGCCGTGATTCACCTTGGGCCGGCCGGGACCGCTCGCGTCGAGGGCCTCGACCCAGCGCATCGTGCCCGTGCAGAACACCCCCGCCCCGCCGGCCGACGAGAAGTAGACCGTATCGGCGTGAGAGGGGCGGCCTTTGCGGACCACCGGCGAGTGCGCGAGGATTTCGATCGGCCGCGGGGTCGGATGAGCCGTGTTCACCCGGTCGTACTCCACGCCCACCAGGTGGGGGAAGGAATCGCCCAGCCGTGCCCCCGTGCCCGTCAGAAGCCAGTGGTCCGGGTTCGACACCACGTACGGCGCGTCCACCGGATAGCCGTCGTAGATCACGCCGAGCAGCGAACTCTCGGGATCGGGCGCCGGCGCGCGCCGGAAGTCGTTCGTCGGGGGACTGCCGCGCCGAAAGCCCGGATCCTGGGCGTAGTCCTCCTTGTAGCAGACCACGATCCGGTCCGGGCCCACGGCGGACGGCTCGAAGCGGACGCGCCGGTAGCAGCAGTTGGCGCCGAGCACGGCCAGGTTCGTCCCCGCGTCGCGCGCCGCGCCCACATGGCGCCGCTGCTCGGGGCTCCAGTACTCGTCGTGCCCCAGCGAGACCATCGCCGCCGCCCCGCACAGCAGCGCCGGATCACCGGCCACATCCACCCCCGTGGCATAGGCCAGCGGGAGCCCCATCCGCTCCGCCAACGCGATCACAGGGGCTTCGTAGACGAGGAACTGGCCGGCGCCCTGCCCGCCGCCGTACGGACGGTCGAAGGTGACCTGGAGGGCGCGCGAGGCCTTCTTGCCGTTGGTGCCCTTGTACAGATCGGTACCGCCCCAGCGGTTGTACGCCTGCCAGGTGGCGACCGAATTCACCACGACCGTCCGGCCGGTGGCGGACGGGCTGCGGACGGTGACGGGTACGAAGCGCTGCGCCCGCCCGTCCTGGGCGTCCAGGCGCAGCAGATAGCTGCCCTCCGGCCAGCCGGACGTGTCCACCTCCGCCGTCCGCCGCCATTGCGCCCACGCCATCCGCGTACCGGGTTCGAGCCGGGCGGGAGCCTGGCGCAGGCCCGGCAGGGCACGCGAGCGCCAGACGAGGCGTGCCCTGGCTCCGCCGTACCAGCCCATCCTGTACGCCGAGACGGTGTAGGAGGCGGACGTCGTCGAGACCCGCAGCGCCAGCACCTCACCCGCGCGCACGCTGGGCCGGTCGGCGAACCCCTCGATGGCCCGCGCCGGGCCGGCGTGGGTGATCCGCCAGTCGGGAGACCCCGGGAGGGCGTTCTCGGCACGCACATCGAGCCCGCACCCCGGCGGCACACTCCCGCGCCGATCCTCCCGAGCCTCTCGCGGCTGTGCCGCCGAAGCAGCAGTACCGATCCCCGCCTGCGAGGCCGCGACGGCGGCGGCGAGCCCCAGAACGCGCCTGCGCCCCGGTCCGCCGCGGTGCGCCCCGGCCTCACCCGGAACTCCCTGTTCCATTCCGTGCGCCATCACGTCACCCTCGGCCGAACCGGATCCATGGGTTTCCGTTCTAACCCATCGGCCCCGGCCGTCCCCGCAGGCCGGCGCGCCCGGCGTGGCCGACGCCTCGGCTACGTGCCGGGCTTGCGACCGTAGACGTACACGTCCTCACCGTTCTTGAGCAGGTTCCAGTACGCCTTGGCGTCGGCGGACCGCATGTTGACACAGCCGCCGGAACCGGGCGGGTTCCACACGCTCTTGTCGACCGAGTGGAAGGCGATGCCGCCGTCGAAGAACTGGGAATACGGCATACGGACGTGGTAGATCGTCGACCAGTGGTTGATGCTGCGGTAGTAGATCTTCTTCAGGCCGGTGCGGGTCTCGGTGCCGTCCTTGCCGGTGCGCACCGGGACCGGACCGTAGACGAGCTTCCCGCCGTCCTGGACCCAGCTGAGCTGGCGGGTCAGGTCCACGCAGGCGATCCGCCCGAGGTGGGTGGGGCATTTCCCCTGCCGGTTGGGGGTGCTGCCGGCCGCCCGCTGCTCCAGCATCGTGTTCATCGTGCGCCAGGTGAGCGGGCCCGCGTACCCCGCCGTCGGGGTGATGCCGTGGGTCGCCTGGAACGCCCTGATGGCGCCGCAGTCGGCCGCCGACTGCCACCCGTCGACGGGCCGTCCCAGAAACCGCTCGACCTGCCGCTGATACGGCCCGGTGGTCACGTTGCAGGAAGCGGCCTGTGCCGCCCCGCCCCCGGCGACCACCAGCGGCGCCGCCAGCGCCACCGCCCCGCCGACCACTGCCGCTGCCCGTCGCCTCGTACGTATCCGCATGGAATTCACGTCGGCCTCCCGAGTCAGTTCTTCCCTGTCGGGACCCGGAACGTGCCGAAGACCGGGGCGAGTTGGAGCCGGACCTCCGTAAATCCCCTCGTACCAATGCCGTAGGGGCATTGAAGGCATTGAAGTCCGCCCGCTCTGTCCACCGACCGGTGGACTCCGGGTTCCACCGGCAGGGCGTGTCGGGCGGCACCCCCCGCCGACCAGGATCACAGGCATGAAACAACTCCCCGTACTCATGGCCCGATGGAGCGCCCGGCACCCGTGGCGCGCGATCACGATCTGGCTGGTGTTCGTCGTCCTGTGCCTCGGCGGCGGAATCGCCGCCGGCACCCGCCAGGCCACCGTGGAGGACTTCCGCGTCGGCGAAGCGGGACGCGCCGAAGCCATCGCGGCGGACGGCGGCCTGGAGCGCAGGCCCACCGAATACGTCTTACTGTCCGACCGTACGGGCGCCCCCGCCGCGGCCGAAGCCCACGCGGCGGCCCAGGACCTCTCCGCGCGGATGCGCCGGCTGGCCCAGGTCGACAGCGTGGCGCCCCCCGTCCGCTCGCGGGACGGCAAGGTCCTGATGGTCTCCGTGGTCCTCAAGGGCCCGGAGCTGGACGGCAGGAAGAACGTGGGCCCCCTGCTGGAGGAGACGGACCGGGTGCGGGCCGCCCACCCGGCTCTGGTCGTGGAGGAGACCGGATCCCCCGCGATCAGTAAGGGAGTCAACGAGCAGCGCGGCGAGGACCTGGCGCTCTCCGAACGGCTCACCCTGCCCGTCACGCTCGTCACCCTGCTGGTGGTCTTCGGCTCGGTGGTCATGGCCGGCGTACCGCTGCTGCTCGCGCTCTCCTCGATCGCCGCGGCCCTGGGGCTCTCGATGCTGGCCTCCCACCTGCTGCCCGACGCGGGCGTGGGGACCAACATGATCCTGCTCATCGGACTGGCCGTCGGCGTCGACTACTCGCTCTTCTACCTGAAGCGGGAGCGGGAGGAACGGGCCCGTGCCCGGGGGCGGATCAGCTCGGAAGCCCTCGTCGAAATGGCCGCCGCGACCGCGGGGCGGGCCATCGCCGTATCCGGCCTCGCCGTGATCGTCTCGACCGCCACCCTGTACCTCGTCTCCGACGTGATCTTCTCCTCGCTGGCCACCGGCACGATCCTGGTCGTGGCCGTCGCCGTGGCAGGCTCGCTCACGGTCCTCCCCGCCCTGCTGGTCACGATCGGTCGGCGTACCGAGCGGCGCGACGAACGCCGGTCCGGCCGGCGGCCCCGGTTCGGCCGACGGGTCCGCCGCGACCGCGACCAGGAGGGCGCCGAGGGCGCCGAGGACACCGGCCGGATCTCGCAGGCCCTGCTGGACCCGGCCCGCAAGCACCCCGTGGCCACGCTCTGCCTGGCCGTCCTCGCCCTGCTGGGGCTGGCCGCGCCGACGCTCGGCATGAAGCTGGTCGATCCGGGCCGGGACACCTTCTCCCGCGACATCCCGGCGGTCCGGGTGTACGACCGGCTGAACGAGGCCTTCCCCGAACTCACCACCGAACACCGCGTGGTCGCCCGGGCCACCCCCGAACGCTCGCCGCAGGTCCGCCAGGCCCTGGCCGACCTCGGGCGGCGCGCCCAGGCCGACCCGCTGTTCGTCCGCGACGGCGAACCGGAGATACGTACCTCCGCGGACGGCCGGATCCACGTCCTGCGGCTGGCCGTCCCGTACGCGGCGAGCTCCGCGCGGGGCCGGGCCTCGCTGGAACACCTCCGCCGGGATCACCTGCCCGCCACGGTCGGCTCACTGGCCGGGGTGGAGACGGCGGTGACCGGTGACGTGGCACGGGGGACGGACTACGTGGACCACGAGAGCCGCAAACTGCCCCTGGTCATCGCCGCCCTGCTGCTGGCCACCTTCCTCATGACCCTGTGGGCGTTCCGCTCGACGGTGCTCGCCCTGCTCGGGGTGGTACTCAACCTGCTGTCCGCCGGGGCCGCGCTGGGCGCCCTCGTCCTGGTCTTCCAAGGCACCTGGGCCGAGGGGCTGCTGCGCTTCGACTCCCTCGGGGCGATCGCCTCCCGGGTCCCGCTGTTCCTCTTCGTGATCCTCTTCGGCCTGTCGATGGACTACCAGGTCTTCGTGCTCAGCCGGATCAAGGAAGCGCGGGAGAGCGGGATGTCCGCCCGGGAAGCCGTCCTGCACGGCATCGGCCGGTCGGCCAAGGTGGTCACGAGCGCGGCGATCGTGATGGTGACGGTCTTCGGAGCATTCGTCGCCCTGCACCTGACCGAGATGAAGCAGATGGGCTTCTGCCTGGCGGTGGCGGTCCTGCTGGACGCCGTCGTGATCCGGCTGATGGTGCTGCCTTCGGCACTGCTGCTCCTCGGCGAACGCGCCTGGGGGTCCGGCCGGGGACCCGTCCCCGCAGCCGCCGGCAACACCGACCTGACGGGCATGCGGAAAGCCGGGACCGAAAGGCCGGTCGAAAACGTAGGCTGATGATCATGCTTCAGCGACCACAGCGCGGCGACCCGTTCTGGATCTGGCTGCTCCACTGGTGGGAGCGGGCGTCGTGGGCCGTCGTCGGCCTGTTGGCCCTGCTCACCGTCCTCGGGGACGCCCCGGCCCCGCAGAAGTGGGGGTCGCTCGCGCTGCTGTCCGTACTCGGACTCTGCGCCGCCGCCGTGCGCACCCGGCCGGGCAATCCGGTGCGCGGCGCCTACGCCTACCTGGCCCTCCTGGTCCTGTGCCTGGGCGGACTGGCCTGGCTCAGGGACGGCTTCGGGGTCCTGTACACCCTGGCGCTCCCGCAGTTCGTGGTCTTCGCCAACAGCCTGCGCCCCGCGATCGCCGCCGGCGGCCTGGGCGCGGCGGCGATCACCATCGGCGGCACCCTGCGCGAGGGCTGGGGCCTCGGCGTCCTCGCGACCAACACCGTCTCCTCTCTCGCCGTATGGGCGGTGGGGGTGCTGCTCGCGCTGATGACGCCCCGGGCGCTGGAGCTGCGGGACGAACGCGCCCAGCTGCGTGCGGAACTGACGGACGCCCAGGAGCGGCTGGCGGAGGCGCACCGGGTCCAGGGTGCGGCGGAGGAACGGGAGCGGCTCGCCCGGGAGATCCACGACACGCTGGCGCAGGGATTCGCGTCCATCATCGTGCTGGCCGAGGCGGCCCGCGGCGCGTTGGCCACCGACCCCGGCCGGGCCGCGCAGCAGCTGCTGTCCATCGAGAACACCGCGCGGGAGAACTTCACCGAGGCGCGGGTGCTGGTCGGCTCCGCGCCCCGCAGCGGCCTGGCTCCCGGCTCGGTCGCCACCACCCTGCGCCGGACCCTGGACCGGTTCGCCGAGGACACCGGGCTCGCCGTCACCGCGGAGCTGCCCGACGTCGCCTGTGACCAGCCGACCCGGATCGCCCTGCTGCGCTGCACCCAGGAATCGCTCGCCAACATACGCAAGCACGCGGCCGCCACCACCGTGGAGGTGGTCCTGGCCGCCCACCCGTACGGGGTGGAACTGGAGATCAGCGACGACGGCCGGGGCTTCGTGGTGGCGGACTCCCGCGGCTTCGGCCTCAACGGGATGCGTGAGCGCCTGGCCGAACTGGGCGGCGAACTGAGCGTCACGAGTTCGGTCGGCGACGGCACGCGCATCCTCGCCATGATCCCCGCCGACGGTTCAGGACTGACATGACCCGAGAGACCCGAGAGACCCGAGAGCTACGAGAGACCCAAGAGGCGCGAGTGACGCGAGTGACGCGGGAGAATCCCCTACGGATCGTCGTGGTCGACGACCACACGGTGATGCGGGCCGGGGTCGTGGCCCTGCTGGCCGCCGAGCCCACGATCGAGATCGTCGGCGAGGCGGGCGACGGCCGGGAGGCGATCGGCCTGGTCGAGCGGCTGGAGCCGGACGTCGCGCTGATCGACCTGCGGATGCCCGTCCTGGACGGCGCGAGCGCCACCGCCGAAATCCTCGCCGGCCGGCCCCGCACCCGGGTCCTGATCCTCACCACGTACGACACCGACGAGGAGATCGAGCGCGCGGTCGAGGCGGGCGCGATCGGTTATCTGCTCAAGGACACCACCCGCGAGCAGCTCGTCGAGGCCATCCACTCCGCCGCGCGCGGCGAGACCGTACTGGCGCCACGTGTCGCGCAACGGCTGGTGGCCAAGATGCGCCGACCCGCGCCGCCGGCCCTGACCGCACGGGAGATCGACGTGCTGAACGCGGTCGCCGACGGACTGTCCAACGTCGAGATCGGCCGCCGGCTGGTGATCGCGGAGGCCACGGTCAAGACCCACCTGCTGCGGGTCTTCGCCAAGCTCGACGTCAGCGACCGCACCCACGCGGTGGTCGTGGCTCTGGAGCGCGGCCTTCTGCGGGGCCTGCGACACTGAAGAGTGCCCGGGTGATCTTCTCGGCCGGATCCCCCCCGGCCCGGCCCGGGAGCATGCCGGACATCGCGCCCCGAGCGGGGAGTGAGGCGGCCGTCTCGGGGTAGCCGAGCCTCCGTAGGGTGGCGCGCGCATCCTGTCAGGGCCTGTGGCGCTCGTAGGAAGGGGTCTGCCATGGCGTTGGTCGTGTCCGCTTCGAGGATGGGCCGCGAGAAGGGTCATGAGGAGGCGCGGAGGCACGCCCGGGCCGCCGCCCCGGAGGCAGTCGAATCCGGCGGGCAGACGCTGACCATGGGCGTGGAGGAGGAGTACCTCCTGGTCGACCGGCACAGCCGGGCACCGGTGGGCCGTGGGCCACGCGTGATCAGGGCGATGGAGGCGGCGGGCTGTCGCCCGCAGGCAGAATTCTTCACCGCGCAGGTCGAGGTCTGCACCGACCCCACGGCGAGCACCAGCAGGCTGAGGGCGGAACTGGCACAGCTCCGCGCCACGGCGGCGGCGGCGGCGGCCGAGGAGGACTGCCTGATCGTGGCTTCCGGGACGTCACCGCTGCCGCCCGCGGACCCGCTCGAAGTGACGCCGGGCGAGCGATACCTGAAAATGGCCGCGCGCTACGCCGGCACCGTCGGGCCGTACGAAGACAACGTGGTGTGCGGCTGTCACGTCCACATCGGCTCGCTGCACCGGTGGCAGGCGCTGGGACTGAGCAACGGGATGCGGCCCTGGCTGCCGGTACTGCAGAGCCTCGCCGTGAACTCCCCGTTCGCCCACGGGCGGGACACCGGGTACGCGAGCTGGCGTGCCGTCGAACACGCCCGCTGGCCCACCGTGGGACCCGCGCCGCTGCTGGACGAGCCGGGCTACGAGCGCCTCGCCACGGCACTCGTCCAGGACGGAACCCTCCTGGACCGGGGGATGATCTACTGGTACGCCCGGCCCTCCGAGCACGTGCCGACGCTGGAGATCCGCGTCGCCGATGTCAACGCCGAGCTCGATGTCGTCGTCCTCCTCGCGGCGCTGGCACGAGGGCTGGCCTCCGCGCTCCTCGTCGACGTCGCTGACGGGCGCCCGCCGCCCGCAGTCACCGACAGTGCCTTGCGAGAGGCCCACCGGCGCTCCGCCGTCCACGGCCTGGAGGGCGACGGCCTCGACCCGGTCAGCGGGCTCTCCGTCTCCCCTTGGCGGCGCATCGACGATCTCCTCGCCCTCGCCGCGCCGGGTCTGGAAGCGGCAGGAGACATGCACCTCGCCGAAACACTCCTCGGCCGGCTCCGGACCCGGGGCACGGGAGCCGTCCGCCAGCGCGCCGCCCACGAGCACCGCCGACGGCTCCGCGACGTGGTCGACCACCTGGCCCGCACCGCGTGCCCCTGACCCACGGCCGGACGGCGAGGCCGGCTGGAGCGGCGTAATCTTCGCTGCGGGGCGTCATGCCCGCCTGAACGGAACCGGGGTGCCGGATGGCAGTGGATGCGTACGGGACGGCAGACGGCGGCGCCGGTCCGCGATTCACCGCGGACATGCGATGGAGCGGCCGTACGGCGGTGGTCGTCCTGGCCGGGGAGCTGGACCACGACAACCCCGAGCCGCTGCGCGAGGCGCTCGCGACGTCCCTGGAGCAGGGCGCCGAGCGGATCGTGGTGGACTGCGGGCGCCTGACGTTCTGCGATTCGACCGGGCTCAACATCCTGTTGAAGGGGCGGCTGGACGCGTGCCAGGCGGGCAGTTCCCTGGAGCTCGCCGCGCTGCCGCCGATGGTGGCCCGCATGTTCGACATCACCGGAGCGAAGGCCGTGTTCACCGTACACACCGGGTTGCAGGACGCGCTGAGCGAGGAACAGGAGCGCCCGTGAGAGCGTTTCGGAGCGGAGCATGAGCGAGCGGATGCTCCCGGGGGGCCAGACGAGACGGCTCGGCCTGTACGACACCACCTCGGTGGTCGGGCGCTGCCGCGCCTTCTGCCGCAAGGCCCTGGAGGACTGGGCATGGCCCGGCCCGTCGGACAGGACCGGGCTCACCGACGAGGAACGGGACACGGCGGTGGAGGACGTCCTGCTGCTCGTGTCGGAGGCGGTGACCAATGCCAGCCTGCACGCGGGCGGGCCTACGGAACTGGTGGTCCGGCTCGGCCCGGCGGACGCGCGGGTCCCGGGCCGTGCCGGGGACCTGCGCATAGAGGTCAGCGACAGGAGCACGGAGCTCCCGAGACCCAGGACGACGGGCTCGGCGGAGCTGCCGGGCGGCCACGGGCTGATCGTGCTGAACCGGCTTGCCCGGCGCTGGGGAGTGACGCTCCGGGAGAGCGGCAAGTCCGTCTGGATCGAGGTGGCGCCGCCGGTGCCGTCGGCGGCCCGGAGGCACTGACGTCGGGCGCCGCCGGCAGCACCGGCTGTGGCGCGCATCCCACCCGCCGACGCTACGCTCGGAAATGGCTGGGAAAGGATGATGGCCATGTGTCGCTGGCTCGCTTACTCCGGTTCTCCGATGCTGCTCGACGCGGTTCTCTACCGCCCGGAGCACTCGCTGATCAATCAGAGCCTGCGCGCGCGAATGGGCGTGGAATCCATCAACGGAGACGGCTTCGGCCTCGGCTGGTACAGCACGGAGGGCGACGGCACACCGGCGGTTTTCCGTGATATCGGTCCCGCCTGGAACAATCGCAATCTGATGGAGCTGGCGGCACACGTCCGCTCGCGGTTGTTCTTCGCCCATGTCCGCGCATCCACGGGGTCGGCCATCCAGCAGACGAATTGCCACCCGTTCCGGCACGGCCGCTGGCTGTGGATGCACAATGGCGCGATCGCCGACTTCCCCCGGCTCCAGCGGGACCTGTGCATGGCCGTCGATCCCGCCCTCTTCCCGTCCATCGAGGGCTCGACCGACTCGGAGGTGATGTTCTACCTCGCGGTCACCTTCGGCCTCGATCAGGACGTCCCGGGCGCGGTGGCCCGTATGGCGGGCCTGGTGGAGCGGCTCGGCAAGGAGCACGGGGTGGAGAATCCGCTCCAAATGACGATCGCGGTGAGCGACGGCGAACGCGTGTGGGCTTTCCGGTATTCGAGCCAGGGAAAGTCCCGGTCGCTTTTCTACAGCAGTAAAGCCGAGATGGTACGGCAGCTGCATCCGGATCTGGATTTCCTGCGCGAGGCATCCGACGAGACCAGGCTGGTGGTGTCCGAGCCCCTCGGTGACCTGCACGGTGTGTGGAACGAACTGCCCGAGGGAAGTTACGCGGTCGTTCCTTCCGGTGCGTCGGCGGACTATTTCCCGTTCGTCCCGGAAATCCATCCAGGTGATCCGCTCGTCACCGCGGGCGCCTGGAGGGGTTGATCACTCCTCGATGGCTCCGCCGTTCCGCCGCAGGTGCCGGCGGAAGGTGTACGAGGGGTCGGCCTCGCGCAGCACCAGGAAGGCATCGAAGTCCGTCTGGCTGCGCAAGGTCTCGCCCGCCCGAATCCTGCGGGCCTGCTCACGCTCGATCTCCCGGATCCGTCGCGCCGTCTCCACCACGTGCTCGACGTGTTCGCCGGCGATGAACAGCACGCCGTCGGCGTCGCCGAAGACGAAGTCCTGACCGTCCACCAGGTGCGGCCCGAACCGGGCGGTGACCAGCGCCTCGGGCTCGCGTTCGTCCAGCCGCACCGGACCGGAGGGACAGCTGCCGTAGCTGAACACCGGGAGGTGGATCTCGGCCAACTCCGGTGTGTCGCGGTGCAGCCCCCACACCACCAGGCCCGCCAGGCCGGCCGCCTCGGCTTCCAGTACGGCAAGATCACCCACGCACGCCTCGTCCGACCGGCCGCCGTTGTCAATGACCAGGACGTCGCCCGGCTCGGCCCGGCCGTACACCTCCAGGAACGCGTCCACGCTCCCGTAGTGGCGCACCGGAAGCGCGCGCCCGGCGAGCAGTTGCCAGGGCACGACCGGGCTGATGCCGGGCGGAGCGACGCGCAGCGGAGTACCGGTACGTACGCAGGCATCGGCCATGAGCGGCGTGGACAGGTCGGTGAAGGCCGGCATGGCCGTCTCCCCTTCTCGCGTAGGCACGGCTTCGATCAAGAACTTCCCTCATGGTGCCCTGCGGACGGGCACGGTTGCCGCCATCGGCACCGCCCCCGCCGCGTCGGCGGCCCCGGCCGCGCCGCCCGCGCCCACCGCGTACAACTGTTCCACCGGCTGGTTCTACCGGATCCGCTCCTTCAAGCCCCGGTGACCATTCCCGGTTGAATCGCTTTTCCGCGGCGGGGTGGGCTGCGGGGTGCCCTGGAGTGCCAGCGCGGTGAGCACGACCACCGCGCCGGTCCAGCCCAGGGGCGCGACCGAGGACGGCGAGCCGGCCCCGTTCACCGTTTCGGGGAGCTCGCCCAGCCCGTTCCGCTTGGACAGCACCCAGTCCAGCACCCTGCCCGCCTTCGCCTGCTCGCCCGTACTGGACCAAGCGAGGGCGAAGAAGGAGGTGCTGGCCGTCCAGGCGTACGAACCCCAGCTGAAATCCGGGTCGTTGCCGGGTGAGACGCCGCCGTTGGGCAGCAGCAGCGCCCGGTAGGTGGAGTCCAGTGCCTCGCCGAGCCCGGGTGGGGAGGCGTTGAACGGGGGCGCCATGAACGCCACCGCGGTGTCCCGGCCGTGCTTGCCGTCCACGGTCCGCTGGTACCCCAGCGGAGCGAAGGCGGCGGTGATACCGGCGGACAGCCGCCGGGCCGCGTCCGCCCAGCGCTCCGCGTCCCCGTCCATGCCCAGCCGGGCGGCCAGGTCGGCCGAGGCGTTGAGCCCGGCCAGCAGGGGAGCCGCGGTACCGATGTTGGCGGTCGAGGTGTCCAGCTCCCAGTAGTCCGGGGACGCCGGCGGCAGTCCGTCGGAGCCCAGCGACCGCGCGGCGTAGTCGGCCGCGTTCCGTACCATGGGGTAGAGGGCGCGCAGCCGTTCGTCCCGCCCGGCGGGCGGCGCCGCCTGATACCACTGCCAAGTGGCCCACGGCACCCAGCCGTTGCCGTCGAGCTGCCACTTCCGCGCGTCCGGCGGGCCGCTCCCGTCCAGCTTGGTACGGGCCTCCCAGGTGCCGTCCGCCCGCTGGGTGCGCGCGTCGTAGCCCAGGATCCGGTACGCCTCCTCGTCGTGCCCGGTGGCGGCGAACGCGGCCGCGGCGAACGCGCCGTCCCGGGGCCAGGAGTACTCCCAGGCCGGCGACCACCCCGCCGCGAAGGCGCCGTTGGGCTTCAGCAGCGCCCGCATCGACAGCAGGGCGCGCTGCGTCGCGGCCCGCTGCGCCGCGGTCGCCCCCGGCACCTTGCCGGCGGCCAGCCACGCGCGGCTCTCGTTGACCTGCGCCAGGGCGCCCGGGTCGTCCGCCGCGACCACCGCGGACGCCGAGGCCCCGTCGGGCAGGTACCGCCACCGGCCGGACGGCAGGCGCAGCACATTGCTCCCCTCGACGTAGGAGGCGCCCACGGCGAAGGAGGGCAGGACGGCCTCGGTGCCCACCCGGTTGGTCAGCAGTCCCGACGTACGGGCCGCGAGCGCGGCGGCGGGTACGTAGCAGGGCTCGCTCTCCCCGCAGCGCTCGCTGCCGGCGGGATTGACGTGGAAGGCCAGCCGGGAGGCGTCGGCGTGCCAGCCGCCCCAGTACGCCCTGTCGTAGTTCCAGCTGGTGAGGGAGCCTGGTACGGACCGCACCGTGCCGTACCAGGCGATCGGTTCGCTCTCCGCGGTGGTCGCCTGGACGTGCAGGAAGTACGTGGTGCCCGGGGTGACGGCGGCGCTGAGCGGGAATTCGACCCAGCCCGCGCCGGCGCCGCCCAGGGCGGCGAGGTCCAGGGTCTTCGAGGCGATCGCCGACCCCGCGTCCGCGCGGACCCGGCGGACCTGGGCGGTCACGGTGCCGGTCGCGGCCCCACTGCCCAGCCAGACGCTCACCCGGGAGAGCCGGGTGCCGTCCACCGTGAACGCCTGGGCCGCCGCGTTGTCGGTGGACTTCACGCTGAACAGCGCGGTCTCGTGGCCGGCCTGCCCGTCGTAGGGCACGGCGGCCGCGGCCGACGCGGCTCGTTCGGCTCGCTCGGCCTGTTCGGCCAGTTCGGCTTGCTCGGCTTCGGGGAGCGCGGACGGACCACCCGTCAGCGCCAAGGAGAGCAGGGCGGGCAGCAGAGTCCTCGCGAACGCCATCGGATACAGGGCCCTTCCTCCTCGACGGGCGCGCGGGCGGGAGGGTGCCAGGGCGCCGAAAGCTGGACCCACCATGCAGACATCCGGCCTCGGAGGAGCGGAGTCGGCACGTTTTTCGCCGGATTGGGCCGTACTGACATCCGATCGTGTGACAGCGCATGGTCCGACGGCGCGGGCGCGGGCGCAGGCGCGGGGCGCGCCCCGGCGCGTGATCCGCCGACTTCTCTACCCGAGGACGGTCACGGGGGCGTTCTCGGTGATCAGCGAGGAAATGGCCGCGACGGGCGGCCACGACCACTGGCCGGCGCGCACCAGGAGGGACGTGTGGCGGGTACCCGCGAGCGGGTCGAGGGGCCGGAAGGCGACGTCCGTGCGGTCCCTTTCGATGCCTGATGCGGCGAGCACGGCCACTCCGAGGCCCGCTCCGACGAGGCTGTTCACCAGGTGAAGGCTGTCCATGCGGTGCGCGATGCGCGGGGTGAATCCGGCGATCGCGCACACCCGCTGGACGAGCTCGTCGTCATCGGTGCCGCGGGAGTTGGCGATCCATCCCGCCCCGGCGAACTCGCGCAGCTCGCTCAGGGCGACGGGCCGGCCGGCGTCCGGGTGGTGGGCGGGGACGGCCAGGTAGAGCGGCTGCACGTCGAACAGGCGGGCGCTGAGTTCTCGCGGGACCGTCCGCGGGACCAGGCTGTAGTGGTAGACCACGCCGAGGTCGATGGCGCCCGAGCGCACGAGGTCGATGGTGGTGTCCGGCTCGTGCTCGTACGTCTCGACCTCGATCCGCGGATACGCCGCCCGCAGCCGGGCCAGCATGGGCAGCACCACCGGTTCGACGGCGGTGAAGAAGCTCGCGAGCCGCACCCGCCCCGAGGGCTCGGCCTCGCCGCTCAGCGCCGCCCGCGCTTCCTCCACGGCGGCGAGGATGCCGACCGCGTGCTCGACCAGGCGCTCGCCCGCCGGCGTCAGCCGGACCCGCCGTCCCACGGGCCGCAGCAGCTGTGTCCCGACCTCCGTCTCCAGCACGGCGAGGTGTTTGGAGACGGCGGAGGTCCCGTACCCCGTGCTTTCGGCGACCGCCGCCATGGTGCCCAAGCGGTCCAGCTCGACGAGCAGCCGCAGCCGGCCGAGGTCCGGAAGGGGGCGCATGTCCTGTGTCGGCGGCATGACGCAATCATCCACTCATAGTGGCCATTGGGTCCACTATCAGCCCGTGGACAGAATGTAACGCCGACCGGTCAAATGTCCGAGTGAACACCTCCGCCACCCCGGCCGCGCCTGTCGTGTCAGCTCCGTTCGCCGCTCCGGCCACCGCATCGGTCGCTGCTCCCGCCGCCGCTCCGTTCGCCGCTCCGGCCGCCGCCACCCTCCGCGGCCCCGGCCCGCGCCGGCTGCCCGGGACGGTGCTCCTCCTCGCCGCCATGCTGGTGCTGCACACCGGCGGAGCCCTGGCGACCGAGCTGTTCGACACCCTCGGTCCCGCCGGGACGACCTGGCTGCGCCTCTCCTTCGCGGCGGTGTTCCTGCTCGCCTTCACCGGCCGGTCCCTGTGGCGGGTGGTCCGGGCGGCCTCGCGTACCGACCTCCTCACCACCGTGGCCCTGGGCGCCGTCAGCGCCGGGATGATGCTGCTGTTCTCGGAATCCGCCGCCCGGCTGCCCCTGGGTACGGCAACGGCGCTGGAGTTCCTCGGACCGCTGGCCGTGGCCGTCGCCGGCTCCCGCCGGCGCGGGGAGCTGGCCTGGCTGGCTCTGGCCGCGGCGGGCGTCCTGCTCCTCACCTCGCCCTGGACGGGTACGGCGAGTCTCGCCGGAGTCCTCTTCGGCCTGGGTTCGGCCGCCTGCTGGGCGATGTACGTCATCGGCACCGAGCACGTCGGCAGCAGGTTCTCGGCGCAGCACGGCCTGGCGCTCTCCCTCGCGGTCGCCGCCGTCGTCGCCGCGCCCTTCGGGGCGCCCGGTGCCTTCGCGCACGTCGGCTGGGAGGTGCTCGCGGCCGCGGCGGGCATCGCCGTCCTGATGCCGCTGGTTCCGTTCCTGCTGGAGATGAAGGCCCTCCAGCGCATGACCAAGACCACCTACGGCACCCTGGCCGGGCTCGAACCGGCGGTGAGCCTGCTGGCGGGCATGGTCCTCATAGCCCAGACCCCGACCGCCTCGCAGGCCGCCGGCACCGCACTCGTCGTCATGGCGGGCATCGGAGCCGCCCGCGCGGAGACGCGCCGCTAGACAGGTTCGCTCACCGAACTGATCAACTAGGGTGGGCCCGTGACGCTGCCGCGCGACTACCAAGGCCAATCCTGCGCGCTCTCCCGCGCCATGGAGGTCATCGGCGAGCGCTGGACGCTCCTCATCGTCCGCGACGCCTTCTTCGGCGTCCGCCGCTTCCGCGACTTCGCCGCCCATCTCGGCACCCCCCGCGCCGTCCTGGCCGACCGGCTCGCGGGCCTCACCGAGTCCGGTGTACTGGCCCGCGTACCCCCGGACGGTCAGCGCGCGGTGTACGCACTCACGCCCAAAGGGATCGGGCTCTGGCCCGCCGTCCGCGCCCTGTCCGGCTGGGGGGACGAACACCACCCCGCCCCCGGCGGCCCGCGCCGGATCTTCCGCCACGCCGACGACGACGCCCCCGTCGCCCCCGACGGCCGCTGCACCGGGTGTGGCCGGGCCGTCGACACGGCGGACCTCCTGGTCACCCCCGGCCCGGGCCTCCCACCGCCCGCCCCGGACGACGATCCCGTCACCGCCGCCCTCCACCGGCCGCACCGGCTGCTCCAGCCGCTGCCCCTCACGAAAGGCACCCCCGCATGAGGATCCTGACAGTCGGCGCCGGCGCGGCCGGCGGCTACTTCGGCGCCCGCCTCGCCCACGCCGGGCAGGACGTCACCTTCCTGGTCCGCCCGGCGCGGGCCGCCGCCCTGCGCGCCCGAGGACTGCGCGTCTCCGGGATGGGGGAGGACCTGCGGCTCACCCCGCAGCTCGTCACCGCCGATGAGCTGAAGCCGGCGTTCGACCTCGTCCTGCTCTCGGTGAAATCCACCGCCCTGGCGGCGGCCACCCGGGACCTCGCTCCGGCCGTCGGACCCGGAACGGCGATCGTCCCGCTGCTCAACGGCCTGGCCCATCTCGACCACCTCGCCGACCGGTTCGGGGACGAAGCGGTGCTCGGCGGAGTCGCCAAGGTGGTCACCACCTTGGACGAGCACGGCACCATCGTACGGATGGCCCCGCCATCGGCGCTGCTCACCGGTGAGCGCGACGGCCGGCCCTCCGAGCGGGTGGACGCCATACGGGCCGTGCTGGCCGGGGCGGGGATCGACACCCCCCAGGTCCCCGACATCGTCGCCGCGATGTGGCACAAGTGGGTCTTCATCACCGCGCTGGCCGCCGCGAGCTGCCTCGCGCGGGGCTCGGTGGGGGAGTTCAACGCCGTCCCCGGCGGCTCCGGACTCGGCCCCGCGGTCCTCGCCGAAGCCGCCGCGGTCTCGGCCGCCGCCGGATATCCCGTACCGGACGCCGAACTCGCCGCCACGGCTGGCACGTTGACAACTCCCGGTTCTCCGTTGACCCCCTCGCTGTACCGCGACCTGATCGCCGGATACCCCACCGAGGTCGAGCACGTCTTCGGCGACCTGACGGCCCGCGCCCGCGCCCTGTCCGTCCCGACCCCGCTGCTCGACCTGGTCACACTCCAACTGAGGGTTCACCAACGGCGGGTGTCCCCCACCGCGTAGCGGGCCACTCAGCCTCGCCGGCGAGGCTGGAACCGAGGGGGCGACTCAACGGCCCCTTCGCTGCGGGCCGTGCCCGCCCGGCAGCAGTCGTCCGCGGACAGAGATCAACTACGCTGGCCGTCGCGTGCCCACCAGTGCTCGTGTCCGCGACGCAGGGGCCGGCGCGCTCACGACCACTTGGGGGGAAGCGGTGCCCGTAGCGGCTGCGCACACACGAGAAGTCCGGCCGCCGCGGATACCGCAGCTCGACGCCCTGCGCGGCTTCGCGCTCGCGGGCATCCTGCTGGTGAACGCGCTGATGATGGCCAACCCGTACGGCCTCGGAGCCGTGGACGACCCGGACGCCTCCACCCTCGACAGCACGGTCGAGGGTTTCATCCAGGCCTTTGTGGTCGGCAAGTTCTATCTCCTGTTCTCGTTCCTCTTCGGCTACAGCTTCACCCTCCAGCTGGCCTCGGCCGAACGCGACGGCGCCCGGCCCGTGCCCCGGCAGCTGCGCCGCTCGCTCGGCCTGTTCGTCCTCGGGGCCCTGCACGCCGTGCTGTTGTACGTCGGGGACATCCTCATGACGTACGCGGTACTGAGTCTGGTCCTGATCGCCGCCCGCAACTGCTCACCGGGCGCGGCCTGGCGCGCCGCCCGGATCGTGTACGGCTGCCTGAGCGCCCTCCTCCTTCTCGGCGGGCTGCTCTCCCTGGTCGAGTCGGAGGCCGAGGCGGCCGACGCGGAGACCGAGCTGGCGGCCGGATTCCCCGCACTGGTCGCCGGCTACCGCGGCGATGCGGCGTCCGTCGTGCGCGCCAACATCGGCCAGCTGCCCGACGCGCTCCTCGCCACCGTGCTGATGGGCGGTTTCGTGCTGGCCGCCTTCCTCGTCGGGGTCCACTGCGGAAAGCGACGCCTGCTCGGCGACATGGAAGCCCACCGCGCGCGGCTTCGGCGCATCGCTCTCCTCGGAGCCGCCACGGGCCTGCCGGGCGGAGTCTTCATGGCGCTGGCCGTCAGCGGCCCGCTCGGGCGTCGGTGGTCGCTGTTCGGCCAACTGGTGGGAGTGGTCACCGCGCCCGCCCTCACCGCCGCGTACGTCTGCGGGATGCTCCTGCTCATGGACACCTCCCGCGGCGCGCGCGTGGCCGCTCTCCTCGGCCCGGCCGGCCGGATGGCCCTGACGAACTACCTGAGCCAGTCCTTGATCGGCGCCCTCGTCTTCACCGGCTACGGTCTCGCGCTGTACGACCGCCTCGGCCCGGCCGTGGTCGTACTCGGGGCACTTGTGCTGTACGCCGCCCAACTCGCGCTCAGCGCACGGCTGATGGCCCGCTTTCGGTACGGCCCGGTGGAATGGCTGCTGCGGGCGGTGACACTGGCCCGGCTCCCGCACAGCCGCCACGCCCGTTCGTCGGCCACGATGCGAGGCTGAAGCCGACGCGGCCGACCGCCGGCCCGGGCCCGCGGCCCTTCGTGGTACTGCCGTATCAAGATCGTGGTACCGTCGTATCACGAAGAACGGATCCTCCCGGAGGTGCCACCGTGTCCGAGAACACGACCCGAACCCGCGCCCGAGCCCGACGCGACATCGGCCGCTACGTCAACGACACCTTGCGCGACCGCTACTTCGCCGCCTGCGACGCGCTCTTCGCGATGGGCGCCCCGATCCGCTCGGAGACGGACGTGGAGACGAGCTTCGGCACCACGCACGTCTACCGCTTCGGCCCCGCGGACCCCGCAGCCGAGTCCCGTACGCCCGTCGTCCTGATCCACGGCTCCGGTGGCTGCTCCGCGATGTGGTACCCCAACACCCCCGCGCTCAGCGCCGAACGGCCCGTCTACGCGCTCGACACCCCAGGCGACCCCGGCCGCAGCATCCACCGCGAACCCATGTGGCAGCCCGAGCGCGCGGCCCAGTGGCTCGACGAGGCCCTCGAAGCACTCGGCCTCGACCGGGTCCACCTCGTAGGCTCCTCCTACGGCGGCTGGCTGGTCATCAACCAGGTGCACCGCCGGCCCGGCCGGATCGCCTCGGTCACCGCCCTCGACCCCGGCGGCCTGGAGAAGGTGGGCCTGCGCTTCTTCGTCTGGATCTTCGCCAGCCTCTTCGCGACCTTCGCCCCCAAGGCGCTGCGCCCGCGCCTGGCCTCCTGGCTGGAGCAGCCCGTACTCGTCGTCCCGGAACTGCGCACGTGGATCCAGGCGGGAGTCCGGGCCTTCCGGATACGGCGGCCCGCGCCGCTGCCGCTGGCCGAGGACGCGCTGCGCTCCATTCGGACGCCGTTCTACCTCATCATGGGCAGGCGCAGCCTGCTCGTACACCCGAAGCGGCAGCTGGAGCGCGTGCCCCGCCTGATACCGGGCGCCCGCGCCGAGATCGTCGCCGCGACCGGTCACGGACCGCAGATCGACCACCCCGACCTCATCAACGCGCGGATGCTGAGCTTCATGGAGGACGTCGACTCCCTCGACCCGGCAGGATCCCGCGGCGCGGTGGACGCGTAACCCGTAACCCGTAACGCGCTACGGGCAAGGCGCAGGCTGCCTGACTCCGCCGGACACGTGTGGTCCGCCCGGGATCTTCCGGCGGGCGGACCACACGATGCCGTCGAGCTCTCGGATCAGGTGTTGATGCAGGTGTTGCCGGCCGCGGGGTTGAGCAGGCCGATGATGTTGATGGTGTTGCCGCAAATGTTGATCGGCAGATGGATCGGCGCCTGGACGACGTTGCCCGAAAGGACGCCGGGTGAGCCGAAGGCGACGCCTTCGGCGTGGGCGTCGGCAACAGCGGCCCCGGTGCCGCCGAGGATGCCGGCCGCGGCCAGAACGGTGGCGGCGATCGCAGTTCGAATGCGCATGTCTCTCCCTGAGCTGATGACCGAACGTCGGACCCCACGATCACACCCGCCGCAGAGGGCACAGGGCGCCATTCACCCGGCCACCGGCGCGTCGGCCCGAACGGCCCATCAGCGATCGACGGCGCGCGCCCGCCGGGCGACGCCCGTTCCGGGTTACACCACGGCGACCGGTGCGATCACAGGACGGGCGAAGTCGGCTGGTACGGGCGTGGCCTGAGTGCTCATCAGGTCGCCGTGCTCCACCGTCCCGGTCCCGGAGACATCGACGTGGGCACGGATCTGGTAGGCGCCGCCGGGGCCGAGATCGGGGAGCTCCACGCCGAAGGGGATACGGCCACCCGGGGTCAGCTCCACACCCGTCTGGACCTGTGACCCGATCACCGTGGAGGGCGCGTCGGCCCGGGAGACGTCACGTACCTCCACCAGAACGGTGGCGGCCCGGCCCGCGGGCGCGTCGGGCGGCAGGGACACGAAACCCGTCACGGTGTGCGTCATCCCGCCCTGCCCGCCGACGAAGACACCGCACCCGCTCGCCGAGGCTCTCGGCCGTCGAGACGGGACAGGAGCGCGGCGACCTCCTCGGTGATCGGCAGTCCCGTGCGCTCCTCCACGAACAGCCACTGTCCGGCCGGGTTGACCTCGAAGAAGACGTACTCCCCTCCGGGACGCCGACGCAGGTCGATCGCGCCGTACACCAGCCCGAGGCTGCGCATGAAGCACAGGAGCTGGCGGGTGAGGGCCGGGGGAAGCGTGACCCGTCGTACGCGCGCCTCGTCGACCACCATCCGCATGTCCACCGGGTAGCTGGTCCGGGAGGCATCGATCTCGGCGGCGAAGACACGATCGCCCACGATGGTCACCCGGAGATCCGCCCCGGGCACGAACTCCTGGAAGATCACGGGAGCGTAGCGCACGGCATCCAGGGCAGCCAGGTCCTCGGTGCGCACGAGCCGGGTCTCGCGCCATGCGGTGGCCGAGGCGATGAAGGCCTTGAAGACGGTGCGGCCGACGCCCACCTCCTCGATGAAACGGCGGGCTCTCTCGGGCTGGTTGGTGACGAGGGTGCGCGGCAGGGTGAGCCCCGTACGCCGAGCCATTTCCCATTGGTAGGGCTTTCGGTGCGCGATCTCGTCCATCGCGGGCGGATTGACCCAGGTGCACGGGAGGGAGTGGAACAGGCCGTGCAGCGCCTGACCGGTCTCGCTGATCGCGAAGCTCTGGTCGTGAGCGGTCGCCAGAGCCCGGTCGACGGTGAAGGGGCGCACGCGCCGCCACCAGGCGACGCGGCACCGGTCGAGCGGGGTGTGAGCCGTCGGTGTCGAGAGCGTGTGAACGGGGTTCCCGTCCGCGGTGTAGTCGAGGCTGATCCCGCCGCGCGCGGGGAAGTCGGCGAGGTCGATACGGACCACCTCGCGGCCGTCCGCCTCCAGGCGGCCGACGACCGCGAGGGCGTGGTCCTCGTCGTACGAGACGACCAGGATCATCGGGGCTGCCCGGGACCGCCCGGGAGCCGGCCGCTCAGCTGGCCGCTCAGCTGGGCGAGAAGGCTGCTGTGGCTGGCCGCCACGGCGGCCAGCTCCTGCTGCATCGCGCCGATGACCGCGCTGAGCTGGCGGACCTGCTCGGTGAGTCCGTCGGTCTGACCGGCCAGGGCCGGCGACTGGTGCGGTGTGGCCAGGACGAACGGCATGCCGACCGGCTGGGGGAACGGCTGGGGGAACGGAAAGGTGTCCAGGGCGGGATGCTTGTGGGGCAGGTCCTGTACCGGGTCCTTGGGGATCTCCTTGACCGTCGTGTCGACGATCGGATCCTTGGGCATCTCCTTGAACGTGGGCGGCGGTTGAACGCCCGCGTACATCATGTGGACGCCGTCGATGTCGCCCTGCGAGAGCCCGGTGCGCTGGCCCATCACCACGCCCTCGGGCAGCGGATGGCGCGGGACGATCGTGGGCCGGTTCGGATCGATCGCGAAGGCCGTGGCCGGATAGTGCATGACCGAACCGAAGTCGTACGGCCCCAGGTCGTCGCCGTCGGCGATGTGCTGCACGAAGTTGTGCTGCATGTCCGGGGCGACGTTCGTGAAATCGATCGTGACGTGCTGGTCGCGGTCCTCGCGGCTCTGCTCGTGCCACAGACCCACCGCGTGGCCGATCTCGTGGATGGTATTGCCGGTGGTGCAGTTGGTTCCCAGGGTGATGGCCTGCATGCCGCCCCGTCTGCCGACGTGCGAGGAACACCCGCCGCCCGGGACGAAGCGTACGAAATCCGGGAACTGCGCGGCGTTGGCGGGCGTCCGCTCCACGCAGCGGATGCGGGTACGGGACTGCCAGTGGGCGATGGCGTCCGTGACGCGCTGCGGGTTGGGAAGGGCAGGGTCGATCTCGAACGGCACGGTCGCGTTCGGCCAGCGCAACTGCCGCCCCGCCACCACGGCCGAGACCCCGACGGATTCGAGCAGGGACCCCCGGGCGGCCCGGTCCTCCACCTCCCGCACGGTGCCGAGGACGATGTCCCCCTCGAACACCGCCATGCCGTCCACCTCGGCGTACTGGACACCCTTGCCCTGGAAACTCACGCCGTCGACCAGCGCGGTGCCCGCGATCGGTCCCGACCGGAGCTCCCCGCTTCCGTTCGACGATGTACGGGAGGCCGCGGCCCGGCGCGGCGAGGCTTGCTTCCGGGTAGGGGCCGTCTTCTGGGCTGCCTTCTTCTTCGTCGCCGCCGTCTTCTTCGTTCGGCGATCGGGTTCCGCTGGGCCGGCGCTCATGAGTCACCTTCGCTGCAGGGGATGGAAGTGGTCGGGCGAGTACGTCGCCATCCCATGTGTTCCACGTCCCGCCGGTGATCTAGTACGTCCATTCGGGTCGGCGGAGGCGGCGGCGCAAGCGGCCGGGGGAGCGGGTGCGGGTGTGGTGGTCGAGTTCCTCCATGAGGCGCTGGGAGCGCTTGTCCACCCCCAGTTCGTCGAGGACCCGGTCGAGCTCGGCGAGCAGCGCCCCGTGCAACTGCCACTGGGCAGGGTTCTCGCCGACGCCGGCCAGCAGCAGGTCCGCGAGCCGGTCACGGTGCGCCCGGGCCACGGCCAGCTCCCCGATCAGGCGGGCCTCCGCCTCTTCCGCGTTGGCGCTGACCTGCGCGGTGATCAGCTGGGCGAAGCTCTCCACGGCGACGGCCGTGTGATCGAACACCTGCCGAAGCGCGGTCGCGGTCTCGCCCGCGAAGAGCGGTCCGCCGGAGCGGGCCTTCGCCAGGTCGGTCAGCGTCCGGCAGACCACGCGGAGCACCACCGCGCAGATCTCCAGGGTGTCCAGGCCGGTACGCAGGACCAGCCGGAAGAGCAGTCCCTCCTTGACCCGCGGATTGAAGCGGAGGCTGTCCTCGGCCTGCCGGAGGGCCGCGTCGACCTGCGCGATGTCGTTGTCGAGCCGGCGCGCCTCGTGCAGCCGGGCCGCGGCCCGCTCCACCTTGGCGGGCCCAAGGGGGTCCTCCTCACCGAGGTGGTTCAGCAGCCGGCTCATGCGCCCGGCGAGGTCGGCGATCGCGGCACCCGCCGGGCCCACCCACAGGGGCGGCGCGACGAGCAGGTTGACCAACAGCCCGACCACCGCGCCGATCAGCGTCTCCAGGACCCGGTCCCAGGCGGTGTTCGCGACCTGGGTGACACCGAGGACGAGCATCGCGCTGATCGCGACCTCGGGGACGAACTCGTCGACCCGGACCAGGTGGCCCACCACCAGGGAGGCCAGGATGAGCAGGCCGAGGCTCCACCAGGTGAGGCCTACCAGCACGCTGAATCCGATCGCGATCAGGACGCCGACGACCACGGAGTTCACCCTGCGGATACTGGTGGTCAACGTGGAGTAGAGGGTGACCTGTACGACGAGCAGGGCGGTCAGCGGTGCGGTCAGCGGGTTCGGCTCGCTGCTCAGGCGCAGCGCGACGACGTAGCTGATGACGGCCGCGGCGGTGGAGCGCACGGCCTGCACCGCGACCGGCTCGCGGCGCCGGTGGGCGATACGGGTGGCGAAGCTACGGATCATTTCCGGCATACCAGCGCGCATTCCCCGGCCGGCTGCGGGTGACGCGGTGCGGGCGGATTTCCCCTCCTCAAACGTTCCGTCTGGCCGTTCGCGGCCCCGCCGGCGGGGCCGGCCGTCACTGCCCGCACAGGGCGGTGTCGAGGAGAGCGTCGGCGTTCGTAAAGCCGTTCGAGGTGGGTGCCCGGTCGGCGGTCACGGCGATGGTGGCGGCGCGGCCGTCGTCGGTGACACCGGGCACCGTGTGGTACCCGGGGATGTCGCCGCCGTGCCCCCACATCAGGCCGCCGCAGCTCAGTGGCGTGCTGATCACACCGAGCCCGTACCGGGTCCCGGCCCCCGTGCCGGGACCGTCGTCGGGGATCTTGACGGTGGTGCGCATCTCGGCGAGCTCTTCGGGGCGCAGGAGCTCGCCGCCGATCAGGGCGGAGAAGAAGCGGTTGAGGTCGCCGGGGGTGGAGATCAGCTGCCCGGCGGCCCAGCCCCAGGAGGGGTCGATCTCCGTGATGTCGTCCAGTGCCGCTCCGGGCCCGGAGGCGTGGTAGCCCCGGGGGTGGACTTCCCGGATGCCCTGTTCGCCCACACCGGGGAAGTAGGTGTGGCGCAGCCCGACGCGGTCGATGACCCGCTTCGTGATCTGCTCGGCGACCGGGCGGCCGGTGACCTTCTCGATGAGCAGGCCGGCGACGACGTAGTTGGTGTTGCTGTACGACCAGCTGGTTCCGGGGGCGAAGTCCGCCTTCCGGGACAGCGCCAGGTCCAGCAGCTCGCGGGGCTGGTAGTAGGTGTGGCGGCCCTTGCCGAAGACGGCATCGAGCATGGAGTCGGTGTAGTTGGGCAGTCCGCTGGTGTGCTGGAGCAGCTGGCGCACCGTGATGTCGCGGCCGTCGATGCCGTCTCCGCGCACCAGGCCGGGCAGGTACCGCTCGATGGGCGCGTCGAGATCGACCGTGCCCTCGCCGACCAGTTGCAGGACGACCGTGGCGGTGAACGTCTTGGTGTTGCTGCCCGCCCGCACCTGCCCGTCCACGGGAACCTTCGCCCCGGTCCTCAAGTCCGCGACGCCCGCGGTGTAGTGACGGGTGCGCCCGTCACGGCCGACGGTGGCGGCCAGGGCGGCGGGAAACCGGTCGTCGGTCACCAGCCGCTCCAGCCCCTGGCGTACGGCATCGCGCGGGCCGTGGGCGTCGTGGGCCTGCGCCGCCGACGCGGGCAGCGTGCCGGCGGCGGTCAGGGCGGCGGCCGTCATCGCCATCGCGGCGACTGCCCGTCGCAGCCCGGACGTTGTCACGGCATTTCGTACGGTGCGTGAATCGTGTGATCGCATGCCCCGAGACTAGGAAGCGGATCTGGCCCGGAACATCGCCCGCGGGCACGAGGACCCGGGTCCTGCCCCGACGCCCTCGACCAGTACCCCGGTCCCCCCAGGGGCTACGGCCGGGTGGCGGTGACCAGGTAGTAGTCCAGGATCCGCTGCTCCCAGGCGGCAAGGAAGTTCCGGGGCCAAGAGCCCGGCTTCCAGAGGCGGGCGAGCCAGCGGTCCCAGCCGGGCCAGACCTGTGCGCCGATCGAGCGGGCCCGGACGTCGATGAGACCGGCGTCGGCGAGAGCGTCGGTGAGCCCGGAGACGGGCCGGGCGATGTCCAGGCCGCTGGCGAAGGAGTCGAGGAGTCCGGCGAGCCGCTCTGCCTGCGGGGGAGTGCCCTCGACGGTGAAGAAGCTGGCGACCGCCACCCGCCCGCCCGGCCGCAGGACCCGCGCCGTCTCCCGGGCGAACGCGTCCAGGTCCGGGAAGTGCTGGGCCGCCTCGACGCTGTACAGGCAGTCGAACTCCCCGTCGCCGAACGGCAGGCTCTCGGCGGCTCCCTGGACGAAGCGCAGCCGCCGCGGCCGTGTTTCAAGGAGCGGGGCGTTGACGTCCCGGGCCCGCTGGAGCTGCTGGGGATGGATGTCCACCCCGGTGATGTCCGCGGGCCGGTACTCCTCCAGGGCGAGCGCGCAGCCGACGCCGAGACCGCAGCCGATCTCCACGGCCCGGCCGCCCCCGGGGGCGGCGGCGTCGAGGACGTGCCGGTAGAGGTCCCGCTCGCTGCGGACCCGGTCGCTCTGCGACAGCGGGCGTTCGAGATCGACGGCCTTCCAGTAGCCGAAGTTGATGAACCCTCCGGCGAACACGGGAACGGCACTGAGATCGGCCGGCCCGTACGTCTCCCACACCGCGGGCCGCACGACCGGAGCGGACTGCTGCCGAGGCTCACCTGTCAACGCCCCACCACCTCCGGGTCAACGCACCTGAATGCCCGCGCCGTAGGGCTTGCCGCCGCTGTAGCAGGTGGCGGTGCTGGTGGCGCCGACACGGTCCCACGTGGGGTCGTACACGGTGTAGTCCTGCTGGAGGAACCGGTCACACCTGGTGTAGACACGGAACTCGCCGGTGCCATTGGTACACGTACCGGCGGCGGTGGTGCTCGACTGGTACCAGGTACGGCAGTCGTACGCGTCGGCCGACGCGGGGCTCCCGACGGCAACCGTCAGGGCGGCGCCCAGGACAACCGAGCTGAGCAGGGAAAGTACGCGTTTCATCGTCGCCCCCCGACGAGGAGGAAGGTGCCTCGGTCTACGCGAGCGGGCGCCCACGAGGAGGCCCGGCCGGTACCCACTATCGGGGCGGCACCGGCCGGGCACAACCCCGCCTGTGTGGAGGAACTGTCCAGACTAGGCTTGCCGCGTCCAGCGTTGCGAAGCGTGCCCGGCGCACGACGTCGTCACCAGGCCGCTGCTCATTCCCAGGTCGAGGCAGCCGCCGCCGTAGTCGCTCCGGAGGCTGCCGTCCGAACCCGTACGCCACAGCCGGCCGATGTCCTGCGCGCAGTCGCCCACGAAGACGGCCTGGCCGAGGCCGTTGGCGTACAGGCACTGACCGGTCTGCTGGTTGACGAGCTTGAAGCTGCCGTCCTGCTTGCTCCGCACGGTCCAGCGGGCGGTCGAATCGGAGCAGTCGCCAAAGTCCGACGCCCCGAAGATCTGGGTGATGCACTTGCCGTTGTTGCCGTTGCGGTAGCGGTAGGTGCCGGATTCCGGGGGCGCCGGCGGTGCCGGGGCCGTGGTGGGGGCCGTGGACGTACCGCCACCGGAGGGGCGCGAACTGGCGGTGCCGCCCGCGTTCCCGGAACCTCCGGAGCCGCCCGCGCCACTCTGCGTGCTGCCGCCGCCGGCACCGCCGCTGCCCGGGCCGGGGGCCGTTCCGGCGGCGCCGGCGACCGAGTCGGGTGGGGCGGCCGTCCCTCCCTGCCCCTTGTCGTCGCCGTCCCCGTCGGCCTTGTCCTGGGCCGGCGACTGCCCGGGTGACGCCGCTCCGGACGGGCTGCCGCCCGCCGTCGACGGCGTCGGGCCGACCGGCGCCGTGACCGGGGCGAGGGGGGTGGTCTGCGCTTTGGCGTGCGGCGAGGACGTGAACGGTGCGTGCTGGATGACGAGCGTCGTACCACCCGCGACCACGACGACGGGGACGACGGCGAGGAGGACGCTGGTACGGCGGCGCCGCTCGGGCCGTTCACGCCGCTCCGGCTGCTCGGGTTGCTCCGGACGGGCCTCGGCGCCGGGCGGCGCGGGCTTCGGCCCCGGGTCCTTCTCCGGTTGCGGTTTCTCACCCGCGAGCGGGAGCGTCGGTACGTCGATCTCCCGCACGTCAGCGGCGAAGGCGGCCCGCTCCGTCAGCCGCCCGGTGATGGCGGCCGGCCACAGCGGACCGCTGAACGGGCCCTGCCGTGAGGCGCGTTCGAGCAGCTCGGCGGCGGTCGGGCGGCCCTCGGGGTCCTTGTCGAGGCAGGCCGCGACGAGCTCGGCGAGATCCGGCTCCAGCACCCGCAACGGCTCCAGGTCGGGCTCTTCGTGGACAATGCGGTACAGCACGCCGTGCCCCGACTCGTCGCCGAAGGGCGGTCGGCCGCACGCCGCGTACGCGAGTACCGAGCCCAGCGCGAAGACGTCCGTGGCGCCGCTCAACCGCCGTGTGCCCGAGGCTTGTTCGGGAGCCATGTAGGCGGGCGTACCCACGACCATGCCGGTCCTGGTCAGCTGGCTCTGTTCAGCGGCCCGGGCGACGCCGAAGTCGATGAGGGTGAGCCCGTCCAGGGTCAGCATGACGTTGGACGGCTTCAGGTCCCGGTGCACCATCTCCAGCGCGTGGACCGACGCCAGGCCCGCCGCCGCCTCCCGCAGCAGCAGCCACAGCGCGTTCGGGGGCAGCGGGCTGCCGTGCAGCTCGACGGCTTCCCTGAGGGTGAGCCCGGGGACGTACGGAGTGGCGAACCACGGCGGCCGGGCGGTGCGGTCGCTCGCGAGCAGCGGTGCCGTGGCCTCCGCGGGCAGCCGGGCGAGGTTGTCCAGCTCGTGCCCGAACCGGCGCCGGAAGTCCTCGTCCTCGCCGACCACGGAGGACAGCAGTTGCTTGACGGCGACGTACCGGCCCTCGTGGACCCCGAGGTACACCCGCCCCATTCCGCCGGCTCCGAGCCGGCCCGCCAGCGGAATCGGCCCGATCCGACACGGGTCCTCCGCCTCCAGCGGCTCGGCCCCGCTCCCCCTCAGCTCTAACACGTCAGCCCCGTAGAATTGGAATCAGTTTCCAGAAAGCTACCCGATGTGCCCGAGCCGGCAACACCGGGACCTGAAAGCCGACTTCCCTTGCACCAGACCGGAGCGGACCGGGTCGGGACGGGCACCGAGCCCGTCCCGACCCACCCTGGTTGCCGGGCTCAGCGGTTGTCGTCGAGCTCCTGGTGCATCTGGGGCTGGTCGTCCTCGTCGTGGGTCAGCGCGTACCGCTCGACCTCGTTGAACGCCTTCGAGGCGATGCCGAGGATCTCCTTGTACGGGTTGACCCCGACGGTCTTCTTCGCGCCGCCACCCAGCAGCCCGCCGGCGGTGCCGCTCAGCACACTGTGGCCGCCGGCGGCGAGCTTGCCGCCCGCGTCCAGCAGCGCGTTCCGCTTCAGCCCGGCCATGTCGGCGTACTTGTCGGTCAGTGCCGTACGGATCATCGCGACGTACATGTCATGGGCGCCGGGCGGCAGGAACTTGCGGTAGAAGTTGATGGCCTGTTCGGTCATGAACACGCCGTCGTCGGTCTTCTTCCACTCCTGGTCCCGCACGTGGTTCCACAGCGCCTCGGTCTGGTCCACGTCCTTCGGCACCAGCCACTTCTCCGGCGTGCCGAGGTAGTGGTTGACGTAGTGCCAGGCACACATGAAGCCGCGCGCGTCGTCCTTGGAGACGTCCAGGCCGAGGTTCTTCATGCCCTGGAGGATCTGCGTGGAGAAGACGCAGGTGGCGCCGGTGGTGTACTTCTGCGAGACCGGCTCGCCCCACTTGGCGTAGTCCCACACGCCGCTCTTCTTGTGCAGCTGGCGTACCGAGGCGTGGACCAGGCGCACCTTGGTCACGGTCGCCGTGAGGCTGCCGTCGCGCATCGCGTTCTTGTTGCCCATGTCCACGAACAGGCGGGAGGACTGCGACAGGCGCCGGCCGGGTCCCTCGACTCCGCCGAGGCGGCCGGTGGAGCGGAGCGTGAAGGCTCCCGTCGGCGACAGGTAGGTGCCGATCAGGCCCACGGTGCCCTGCAGCATCGAGGCCTCACCGTGGTGGTGGGCGAAGAAGCCCTCGGCGGCCTTGACGTCGGCTTCGCTCCAGTCCGGCGGCGGCGCGGCGGCCTTCTTGAGGAACTCGGCCAGTCGCGGCGGGAGGAGCGACAGGTCCTGGTTGGGGCCCAGCTTGTTGATGGTCCGGAACAGGGCGTTGACCCCGTCGACTTCCCGGTTGTCGATCAGATCGGACACCAGCGTGTCGGCGTCGGGGTCACCGACCTTGTTGGCCGCTTCGAGTTCGGCGGCGATCGTGGCGGTCGTCAATGCCACAGAAGACTCCATCGTTCGCATGGCGGGGGTGAATCGCCTGCGGGCACGGAGACGGGAGGTGGGTCCGGCCCGGCGGGCGGTGATCCGGCGGGGGCCGGACCCTTCGATGCTCGCGAGGCGCGAGGCCCCCTGGGAACACCCCCCGTGCGAAGGATCGTTTCGCCATCACCTGGACGGCTGAGGGCCGCCCGCCGGACCCCAACGGAACGGCGGCCGCCACGGACAGTTGTCCGCGAGTGTCCCCACCGCCCTGGCGGCGCATGGTACCTACTAGGTACCATGCCCGTATGCCCTCCCTGAACATCACCTTCACCGACGAGGAGCTGGAGGAGGTCCGCGCCGCCGCGGCCGCCGAAGGCAAATCCCTCAAGCAGTATGTGCACGATCTCCCGCTGCGCGAGCGTCAGCGCCGCCAGTTCGTCCGCTACGCCGCCGCCTGGGGCGAGATGAACCGGGCCGCCTTCGACGAGGCGTTCCCCGACGAGATTCCCCCCTCCACCCCCCGGAGCGCGGCGGACGCCGCCTGATGGTCCTGCACATCGACGTTCCCTGGCTCCTCGACGTCCAGGAGCAGGCCGTCCCCGAGGACGTCACCGTCGCGGACTACTCGGCCCTGGTCGCGGCCGTGGCCCGCCACAAGACCCGCATCCCCCGCCCCACGGCGGCCGAGCCCGACCCCGCCTGGCGCGCGGCGGCCCTCCTGCACACCCTGGTGCTGCTCCAGCCGCTGCCGTACCGCAATTCGCTGTATGCCTGCCAGGTCGCAGCCGCCTACATGCACGCCTCGGGTGAAGGCATCGACCCGCCCTGCGGCGCGCTGGTGGAGCTCGTCCGCGACATCCAGGCCGGCAAGAGCACCGTCTACCAGGCCGCCGACCGCATCCGCGCCTGGCGGATCTGAACCGGCGGCGACACCGCCGCGCGGCCTGGGCGGCCTGGGCGGCCTGGGCGGCCTGGGCGGCCTGGGCGGCCTGGGCGGCCCCTCAGGGGATGACGAGGATCTTTCCGCGTGCCTCTCCCCGATGCTGGCGTGCGATGGCGTCCGGGGCCTGGGGCAGGGCGTACGTGCGGTCGATGACGGGGGTCAGGGCGCCGGCCTCGATGTGCCGCACCAGGATGTCGAGATCTTCTCGGCGTTCCTTGGAGATGAATCCGCGCAAGGTGTGGCGGACGAACGGGCTCAGCAGTCCCGCGCGCATGACCCGGTCGGTGCCGCCGAGCCACCGGCCGCCGGTTTCCCCGCCGACGATGACGAGGGTGCCACGCGGGCTGAGGGCCCGCCGCAGGTGTGACAGGGGGCGATTGCCGGCGGTGTCGATGATGAGGTCGTAGCCGCGCCGGCCGTCGGTGACCTCCTCGGCGGTGTAGTCGATGACATCGTCCGCGCCGATCGAACGTACGAGTTCGGTCTTGCTCGTGCTGCACACGCCCGTGACGTGCGCGCCGAAGGCCTTGGCCAGTTGGACGGTGAAGCTGCCGACGCCGCCCGCCGCTCCGATGACCAGCACGCGCTGACCCGGCTGGACGTGTCCCGCGTCGCGCAGGGCCTGAAGGGCCGTGAGGCCGGACAGGGGCATGGCCGCCGCCTGCTCCAGGGGGAGGCCGGCCGGCTTGGCCGCGAGTTTGTCCTGCGAGGCGACCGCGTACTCGGCGAACGAACCCTCGCAGATACCGAACACCTCGTCGCCCGGGCGGAAACGGGTCACGCCCGCCCCGGTTGCCTCGACGCGGCCGGCGAGCTCCCGGCCCCGGACGGGGACCTTGGGCGCGCGCAGCCCGTACCCGAAGAGGCGCAGCAGGTACGGCAGGCCCGTCATGAGGTGCCAGACCCCCGCGTCGACGGCGGCGGCGCGGACCCGGATCAGCACCTCGCCCGGTCCGGGGGTCGGCTTCTCGATGTCTCTGAGCTCCAGAACCTCGCAGGAGCCGTACGCGTACTGAGCGACCGCCTTCACGGCGTCGTCCCTTCTTCGTCTGTCCACTGGAACACCTGCTCAAGCGGTACCGCGAACACGCGGGCGATCCTGAAGGCCGTCTCCAGGGAGGGCGAGTAGCGGCCCTTCTCGATGGCGATGACGGTCTGACGGGTCACCCCGATACGCCGGGCGAGCTCTGCCTGGGTCATCTCCGCGTGCTCGAAGCGAAGGATGCGGATCCGGTTCGTGATCCCCGTCGGCTTCACCACGACTGGAATCCGCACCGGTAGGCGGCGATCTTCACGATGGACCCGAGGATCGCCGACAGGGCGAACCCCAGGTAGATCGTGTTGGAGATCCAGAAATGGCCGACCTCGGCCATGGACAGGGCCAGTGCCGTCACGGCGCCGACGACGAGCAGGGACTGGCCGGCGTACTCGCCGACCCGGCTGATCTCCCGGTCCCTCTGGTCCTTGACGTCGGCATCCTCGGGCGAGGCGATCGCGACCGCGATGCCGAGCGCGATGGAGGCCGCGATCGAGAGACCGATGCTCCAGAGCATCGGAGCCACGTACGACACCTCGGCGAGCGGGATGCCGCCGTCTGCCCGCCCGAGCACGACGGCCAGGTAGGCCGCGCACCCGCCTATGGCCACCACGGCCATGATCCACGCACGCTTCTCCTGAAAGGCCACGTTCCCGCCCACTCCCCGTGTAAAAGAACTTTGACACTCGCAATGTAAAAGCACCTGTACCTCATGTCAAATAAACCAGACATGGATGCGGCGCCAGGGCGTTGTTTGCCGTTTGCCGTCGCGTCTGCGGGTTAGACGCCGGGCATGGGAATCTCGCGAAGACTGAGGCAAGCCGTCGGAACGGTGCTGTACATGTCCGGTTCGCGTGCGGGCCCGGGTTGCCTCCTGCGGGCGGTGGACCGCGTCGAGCAGTGGCCGGGGGCCGACGGGGTGATCGACGCGGGCAGGGCGGCCGTACGGTCGCTGCCCCTGGGCGGGTTCCGGGATGTGCTGCACGGCCGCTGGCTGGGTCATCCGCTCCATCCGGCCCTGGTGCAGCTGCCGACGGGCGCATGGATCTCGGCCGCGGTGCTCGACCTGGTCCCCGGGCAGGAGCGGGCCGCGCGGACCTTGGTGGGTGTCGGCCTGGCCACCGCCGGGCCGGCCGCCTGGGCGGGCTGGACGGACTGGGCCGAGCTTCGGCGCCCGCAGCAGCGGGTCGGCGTGGTGCACGCGGCGGCCAACGCGGGCGGGGTGATCCTCTACGGGTTCTCCTACGCCGCCCGAGCCCGCGGACGGTTCGTACAGGGCAGGGCCTGGGGACTGGCCGGCCTCGCGCTGGTGGGCGCGGGCGGCGCGCTGGGCGGACACATGGCGTACCGGCAGGGCGCGGGAACCAACCACGCCGAAGCCGTCCCCGACCAGATCGGTACCGGGTGGTACGACCTGGGTGAGTTGGAGGACCTTCCCGTGGGCCGGCCCGTGAAGCGCCACGCGGAGGACGAGCCGCTGGTCGTCGTACGGGAAGCAGGTGGCGCCGTCAGAGCGCTGACCGGGCGCTGCGGCCACATGGGCGGGCCTCTCTTCGACGGGGAGATCGCCGACGGCTGCGTCCGGTGCCCCTGGCACGGCAGCCGGTTCCGTCTCGTCGACGGCTGGAACGTGGAGGGACCGGCCACGGCTCCGCAGCCCGCCTTCGAAACCCGCGTCACCGACGGACACGTCGAAGCGCGTCTCATCCGCCGGTCGTACGGCGACGACTGATGCAGAGGGCGAAGGAAGTGACGGTCGTGCAGGACGGAGAACGAGAGCCGGAGCGGGAGCCGAGCGGAGGAGAAGAGCAGGTTCGCGCTCCCCTTCAGCAGGAGGGCGCGATGGTGGACGAGCACGGCCGCCCGCCGGGGGTCCCATCGAGGACCGGAACAGGCAGCACGCAGAGTCCGCCCGATGCCGAGCGGGTCCGGCGGAACAACGAGAACCGGACGAGGATCCCGTAAGGGCGCCGGCCTGCCCGGCCAACGCTGAGAAGACGTGAGAAGACGAGGGCGACCGCGTTCATTCCAGCGCGGTCGCGGCCACGGACAGGTCGGCGACCAGGCCCCGGAAGGCCGCCTCCCGGTCGTCGGCCCGCAGGACCGCCGACGGATGGACCGTCGCCAGCAGCTGCCCGTGCCCCGCTTCCGGATCCCCGCCGTCGAGCGCGGGCATCGGTAGCAGGACTCCCCGCCGCTCGCCCACGCGGAACGAGGACCCGAGCAGCGCCTTGCCCGCCGTACCTCCCAGCACCACCAGCACCTCGGGGGAGACCAGCCGCAGCTCCTCCGCGAGCCAGGGCCGGCAGGCGGTCATCTCCCGCAGGCTCGGCGCCTTGTGGATGCGGCGCTTGCCGCGTGGGGCCACCGTGAACTTGAAGTGCTTGACCGCATTGGTCAGGTACACGTCCTCGTCGCCGAGCCCGGCCTCGTCGAGCGCCCTGCGCAGGAGCCCTCCCGCCGGGCCCACGAACGGTTCGCCCTGCCGGTCCTCCTGGTCGCCGGGCTGCTCTCCGACCAGCATCAGCCGCGCGTGGGCCGGTCCCGCGCCGAAAACCGTCTGCGTGGCGTTCTCGAACAGCGGGCATCCTTTGCAGCCGGCCGCCGCCCGGCGCAGGCTCGCCAGGCCGCCGCGCGACGGCAGATAGGGACTCGCGTCGTACTCCTGCCCTGCGACGGGATCCGCATCGGCGCTCGCTCTCGCGCTCGCGTTCATTGCCACCACCTCGGTAGGCCGGTGGGTGTGTGCGAGGGGCGGCTACCCGGTTCTCCCTCGGGCATGCGGGAGTCGCGGGTGGCGCGCAGCTCCGGCCGGGGTCAGGCCGGGTCAGGTCGTACGGGCTCCCAGAGCCGTGACCGCGCCGACCATCCGTTCCCAGAACGCGCCGGTCTCCAGGCCCACCGCGGCGCGGGCGTTGACCGGGCGGTCCACATAGCGGTGCAGGTCCACCACGGTGGCGCCGCGCGTGTAGCGGCCGTGCAGCTCCACGACCACGTTCGCGTCCACGCAGCGCACGATCTCGGGATCGATGACGCGGGCCACCGCGACGGGGTCGTGCAACGGCGGGTGCGGGAACCCGTACAGGGTGCGGTACGTGGACGCGAAGAAGGTCAGTAGTTCGACGCACATACGCCCGAGGGGAGTGCCCAGTCCCTCGAAGCGGGTCACGACCTCGGGCGTGGCCAGGGCCTGGTGGGTGACGTTGAGGCCGCACATGGTGACCGGCACACCGCTGCGGAAGACGATGTCCGCGGCCTCCGGGTCCGTGAGGATGTTGAACTCGGCGGCCGGGGTCCGGTTGCCGCGCTCCGTCGAGCCGCCCATCAGGACGATCTCGCGGATGCGGGAGGTGTCCTGCGGATAACGGGTCAGCAGGAGGGCGATGTTGGTCAGCGGCGCGGTCGGGACGAGCGTGACCGGCTCCGGATGCCCGGTCAGGATCCGGTGGATGAGGTCCACCGCGTGCTCCGGGACCACGTCCACGGTGGGTTCCGGGAACAGCGGCCCGTCGAGGCCGGAGGCGCCGTGCACGTCGTCCGCGACGGCGAGCGCCTGGACGAGCGGCCGGTCGCAGCCGGCCGCGACGGGCACACCGGTGATCCCGGCGACCGTGCAGACGCGCCGCGCGTTCAAGGTGGTCTTCGCGAGCGTCTGATTTCCCGCGACGGTGGTGATGGCCAGCAGATCGACGGCGGGGTCGCCGGCCGCCAGCATGATCGCGAGGGCGTCGTCGTGCCCGGGATCGCAGTCGATGATGACCGGGACGGGCACGTCACTCCTCGGGCGGTGAGAGGTCGTGGACCCCGCGGACTCCTCAGTGTGCCGCTGCGCCCGCCCCGTGACCACGAAGGACCCGAGGCGCGGCGGGGAAACGCCCAGGGGGAGCACGAGCGCCTGCTCTACGAGGGTGACGCGGAACGTCCAGTCCGCGCCGGGTGGCCCAGGACGGAGTTCAGCGAGTGCGGATCGCACACCCCAGGCCGGCGGCACCGCGGCCGTTAGGCCGGCGAGTCGCCGGGTAGGCGCCGGTGGGGACCGGGACGGGACCCGGTCGTTGAACCCTCACCGGAAGGGAGCAGGACCATGGGACACGGCGGCGATGTCATCGCTGAACTGACCGCGGATCACCGTGAGGTGGACGAGATGTTCAGCGACGTCGAGCACACCACCCCGGCCGACGAGCGGCAGACGGCCGCCGAACGGCTGACGATCGAACTCGTCCGGCACTCGGTCGCCGAAGAGGAGCATCTGTACCCGGCGATCAGGGAGCACTTGCCGGACGGCGACCTCATCGCGGACAAGGAGATCGCCGACCACGCCCGGATCGAGAAGTTGCTGAAGGACCTGGAAGGGCTCGACGCCGCGGGGCCCGAGTTCGACCGGATCATCGCCGTAATGAAGGACGAGGTCAGCGCCCACGTCCGGGACGAGGAGGGGACCCTCTTCCCCCGGCTCCGGCAGGCCTGCCCGCAAGAGACGCTGGACGAGTTGGGCGACAAGGTCCGGCGGGCCAAGAAGCTCGCGCCGACCAGGCCACACCCCGGCATGCCCGACACCCCGCCGGCCAACCGCCTGCTCGCCCCCGGCGCCGGTCTGGTCGACCGGGCCCGGGACTTCGTCACCGGCCGCGGCAGGTGACCACCCGCTGCTGCCATCGTCGGGCCCTTCCTGTGCTCCCGGCGGGCGCCCGCCCGGATCGTGGACGCCACCTCGGTGTACGAGCACCCGGCCGGACGTGAACGCGGGCCCGCACAACGTTCCGCCGCGCGGCGGAACGTTTGGCGGAGCGTTTGAGGGGGCCCGTGCCGGTTAGGCGCCCCGTGTCAGGGAGACCATCGCCGTCCGAACCGAAGGATGCGCACGATGAACCGCACCAGCCCCATGCAATCCGGAGACGACGGCCTGCGGATCGTGGTCGTCGGCGCCACCGGAAACGTCGGCACCAGCGTGGTCCAGGCCTGCGCGGACAGCCCGGCCGTCGCCTCCGTCCTCGGCGTGGCCCGCAGGAGCCCCGAGTGGCGGCCGCCGAAGACGGCCTGGCTGACCGCCGACGTCGAGCCGGGCGGCCCGGACCTCGTGCCACTGTTCTCGGGCGCCGACGTCGTGATCCACCTCGCCTGGAAGTTCCAGCCGACCCACAGTCCCGAGACGACCTGGCGCACCAACGTCCTGGGCAGCCTGCGCGTCTTCGAGGCCGCCGCGGACGCCGGGGTGCCCGCGCTGGTCTATGCCTCCTCCGTCGGCGCGTACTCTCCCGGCCCCAAGGACCGTGCCGTCGACGAGTCCTGGCCCACCCACGGCTGGCCGCAGGCCGCGTACACCCGCGAGAAGGCCTACCTGGAACGCGTCCTCGACACCTACGAGCGCGACCACCCCGACCTGCGCGTCGTCCGGATGCGCCCGGGGTTCCTCTTCAAACGGACCGCCGCCGCCGAGCAACGCCGGATCTTCGCCGGACGCCTCCTGCCCGGACGCCTCGTCCGGCCCGGCCTGATCCCGGCCGTCCCCGATCTGCCCGGCCTCACCTTCCAGGCCCTGCACACCGACGACGCCGCGACGGCCTACCTGGCCGCCGCCACCCTCCCCGTGCGCGGGGCGTTCAACCTCGCGGCCGAGCCTCCGGTGGACGCGGACGTCCTGGCGGGGATCCTCCACGCCCGCCGCTGGCCGCTGCCCGCGGCCCCCGCACGGGCGGCCCTCGCCGCCGCCTGGCGGCTCCACCTCGTGCCCGCGTCCCCGGACCTCTTCGACGCGGTCCTGCGGCTCCCGCTGCTGGACTGCGCCCGCGCCCGGACCGATCTGGCCTGGCAGCCCCAGTACACGGCGGTGCAGGCCATCGAGGAGTTCCTGGCGGGTCTGCGCGAGGGCGCCGGGATGGCCACGGCTCCCCTGGCCGCCTGACCGCAGCCCCGCAGCCCCGCAGCCCCGCGCCCCGCAGCCCCGCAGCCCCGCGCCCCGTGGCCCCGCAGCCCCGTGGCCTCGGAGCCGTGCCCGGTGCTCGGTCCGCGGGCGTGACATCCTCGAAGGGTGAACAGTGATTCGGCGCTCCCCGCCGAGTCCGCCACAGACGTGCTCGCTCTGACCAAAGTGGTGACGAGGCTGCGCTCGGAGATCGCTGAAATGGAAGCGGTCGCCGCGACTTCCGCCGTACTGGAGCGGGCCAAGGGCGTCCTGATGGCCGAAGCCGCGGTGTCGGCCGACACCGCGTACGAGATGCTCCTGACCAACGCCGAGCAGCGGCGGCGGACCCTGCTGGAGGAGTGCTGGATCACTCTGGGCCGGATCAGCCCCGCCCCCGCCCCCGTTGCCCGCACCTCGGCGGCGGCAGCGGACTTCGCCCGCAGCGACGGCGCGGGCCCCGGGGTACTCGGCCAGCTCGCGCAGGGTCTTGCCGACGTCCACGGGCCGGACGAGGTCGCCGAGCTCCTGCTCGCGGCGCTCGGCGGTGACGGCGACCTGGACGCCGTGATGATCTACACCGTTGACACCGCCGGAAGCCTGGACCTGGCGGGGACAGCGGGGGTCGGCGACGAACTGGCCAGACAGTGGAGCCGTGTTCCACCGCCGGCCGGAGTCGCCGCCCTGGAGGCCGTCGCGAGAAGAAGGGCCGTGTGGCTGGAGGACCCGGTCCAGGACGCCGCCCGGTACCGGCTCATCGGCGACCCGCCGGAACGCTGGCCGACGCGAGCCTGGATCCCCGTGCCCGGCGCCGGGCCGACGAGGGCCGTCGTCGGCTTCTTCCGCACCACGCGGGCCCCGTTCGCGCCGCGGACGCGGGTCCTGTGGCGAAGAGCCGTGCGGCTGTGTGCCGCCCACCTGCGGGCTGCCGGCCGCCGACCGGTCGGGGAGGGCCTGGAGGAGGTGAAGGCCGTCCAGCGGGTCCTGGACGGGCTGTCCGCGTCGGTCATCCTGCTGACACCCCTGTGTGCTCGCGGCGGAGAGGTCGAGGACTACAGGATCGACGCCGCCTCCCCGGGGGCCGTGGACCTGGCCGGGCGCGCCGGCAAGGAGCTCATCGGCAGACGAGTCCTGGAGAGCTATCCCACCGTGGCCGGCACGGCCGTCTGGGACGGCTACCTGGACACACTGGCCACCGGAACGGTCTTCCAGAGCGAGCCGTTGACCTACCGCGAGGTGCTCGCCGGAGCACCCGGGGAGACCACTTACTCCGTGCGCGCGGCCCGGCTCGACGGCCGCCTGGTCGTCTCCTGGACCCACCTGGACGGCCACGAGCGCGACGTGCGCAAACTCGCCGACATGCAGCGGCTGGGCAATCTCGGCTGGGCGAACTGGGACCTGAAGACGGACACCGTCACATGGTCCGACCAGGTCTATGCCATTTTCGGCCGTGACCCCGCGGAAGGGCCGATGACCCTGGAGGAACTGCCCCTGCACCTGGTCCCCAACGATCGGCCGGCGCTCACCGCCTCCGTTCAGCGGCTGCTGGGCGACGGCACGGCGATCGACCAGCCCTTCCGCATCACGACCGGCGACGGTGCGCGGCACCTGCGGATCGTCGCCGAGGCCCGCACCGACGCGGACGGCGCTCCCGTGGAGGTACACGGCTTCTTCCAGGACCTCACCGCACAACGCGACGTGGAGTTCGCCCTGCGCGAGAGCGAACGCGCTGTCCTCGTCCAGCGCGGAATGCTGCGGGCCGAGCGTGCCCTGGCCGCCCGGCTGCAGAACGCGCTGCTGCCGATCCCCGAACAGTCGCTGGAGATCGCCGGCCTGTGCATCCGCGTGGCCTACGTCCCCTCCGACAGCGGAGTCAACGCGGGCGGGCTCACCATCGGCGGGCTCAACCTCAGCGGGCTCAACGCCGGCGGAGTCAACGTCGGCGGCGACTGGTACAGCGCGATCGAACTCCCGGACCACAGCGCCCTCTTCGTCGTCGGCGATGTCGCCGGACACGGCCTGGACGCCGTCGCCACCATGGCCCAGCTGCGTTTCACGGCCAAAGGCATGGCGGTCACCGGCTCGGCCCTGCCGGACGTACTGGCCAGGCTCAACACGTTGCTCCTCCACACGCCCCCCGAGTCGGGCGGCACCACCGCCACCATGATCATGGCCCGTTACCAGCCCTGGGACCGCCGCCTGACCTGGGTACGGGCCGGACACCCGCCGCCCCTCCTGATCCGCGACGGCGAGGCACGGTTCCTCCCCCTGCCCGAGGGCGCCCTCCTCGGAGCCACCTTCGACGCCGTCTACGCGTACGACATCCTGGACCTGCGCCCCGGGGACCACCTCGTGCTCTACACCGACGGGCTCGTGGAGCAGCCCGGGGAGGACATCGGCACCGGCCTCGACCGCCTCGCCGACGCGGCGCTGCGGCTCGTCGAAACGGGCCGGGCCGGCACGCTCGCCCGCACCCTCGCGGCAGCGCGTCCGGACCACCGCGACGACGTCTGCGTCCTGGACATCCGCGTTCCCGAGGTACCGACGGTGAACCCGGACGAGGAGGGCCCCCGCGGACAGCGGCGGCTGCGCCCGGACCTGAATGGGCCCGCCCGAGCCGGGTAGGCGCAGCACATGTCCGGTCCACTCGGTTCACTCGGTCCACTCACCGACAGCACCCTGTCCCTGCTGGCCCACGGCTACGCCTGGGCCCCGGACCTGCGCCGGGCCCATGACGGCGCACCGCTGGTCCGCACCCGGCTGATGGGCCGCCCCGCGGCCCTCCTGCACGGCCCCGAGGCCGTCGCCTTCTTCTACGACGAGGAGCACGCCCAGCGCCACGGGGCCCTGCCCGCGTCCGTGCTCGACACCCTCTTCGGCAGGGGAGCGGTGCACACCCTGGACGGGACGGCCCACCGGGTGCGCAAGCAGATGTTCACCTCCCTGCTGATGTCGCCGCAGCGCGTCGCCGACTTGACCGCCCGCGTCGAGAGCGCCTGGCGCGATGCCGTGACGGGCTGGGAGGGCCGCAGCGTGGTGCTCTTCGACGAGGTCGCCACACTGCTCGCCCGAGCGGTCTGCGACTGGTCCGGCCTGCCGGTGCCCGAAGAGGCGGCCCGCGAGATCGCCGAGGACTGTGTCGCCATGGTCGACGGCTTCGCCACCCCGGGCCCCCGGCACATCAAGGCCCGTCGGGCCCGGCGCCGTCAGGAGCAGGGCCTCGCGCGCGTCGTCACCGACGTCCGCGCACTCGGCTCGCACGCGGCCGGCGGCGGCGGCTTCGGCCGGTCCGGGCACAGCGCCCCCGCCGGGTCTCCGCTGGAGGTGGTCGCCCTGCACCGCGAGCCGGACGGCACCCTGCTCGACCCGCACACGGCGGCCGTCGAACTCCTGAACATCATCCGTCCCACCGTCGCCATCGCCTGGTTCGCCGTCTTCGCCGCCCACGCCCTCCACCGCCATCCCGGCCACCGTGAGCAGCTGGTCGAGGGCGGTCCCGCCCAGGCCCGCGCGTTCGCCCACGAGGTCCGCCGCTTCTACCCCTTCGTGCCCTTCCTCGGTGCCCTGGCCGCCCGCGACCTCACCTTCGCCGACACCGAGATCGCCGCCGGGACGCTCCTCCTCCTCGACGTGTACGGGCATCACCACGACCCCGAGCTGTGGGAACGGCCGTACCACTTCGACCCCCGGCGCTTCCTCGACCGGGAACCGGGCAGGGACGAACTGATCCCCCAGGGCGCAGGCGACGCGCACACCGGCCACCGCTGCCCGGGCGAGGACATCACCGTGTCCCTGCTCACCACTCTCGCGCCCGCCCTGGCCGCGCTGGAGGCCGACGTGCCGCAACAGGACCTCTCCATCCCGCTGAGCCGAATTCCGACCCGGCCCCACAGCGGATTCGTCATCGATTGCGCACACCAGTCGAGGAGCCGCAGTGCCACGCGGTTCCAGCCCCAAGCGTGAACGCCAGTACGCCCTCGGGTACTGACGTCTCATCCGGCGGACGGCCGATCGGCCGTCCGCTCAGGCGCTCAGGCCGCGTCCGGCTCGGTGGTCCCGTCGGTGAGCTGCGTCCGTACCAAGGCCGCTGCCAGGCGGGGGAGTTCCGTGGCGGGCACGAGCCGCGCCAGCTTCTCCGGCGTCCCCGGCAGGCCGAGGGTGCGCGCCCCGGCGCGGGCCCTGCGGTCGAAGGCGGGCCGCAGTTCAGGCCACAGCCCCTGCACCTCCCGGCAGAAGATGTCAGCGCCGACCGGTCCGATGCGCGGCACCTCGCACAACAGCTCCCGGATCCGGCCGGGGTCGCGCTCGGCCGCACTCCGCAGCCGCCTCAGGTCCCCGCGGTACCGTTCGAGAACCAGGTCCGCCCCCTCCCCGAGAGCCGTCGCCGTGCTCTCGTCGTAGCGCTTGTAGTGGGCGCGTCCGAGTGCGTCGACGCGCTCCTGCCAGGAAGCCTCGGCCATCGCGCGCGGACTGCGCATCCCCGCCTTGAACAGCTCGCGGGCCGCCGCGACGGCGGTGTCCGCCCTGATGGGGACGGAGAACAGCACACACAGCGTCAGCACCTGGTACAGCGGCACAGGAGTGTCCCGCAACCGGATGCCCGCCTCCTCGGCATGAGTGCGGCCGCACTCCTCCAGGAGCCTCTCCACCTTGGTTCGCTGATTCACCGACGGCCTCCCTCTTCGTGTGCGAGGTTCACGTCCGTGTGCGCTGCGCCTGCCCGGCGGAGCGCGCCGTACGCCTCGTACGGCGCGCTCCGCCGGCGCGGGTCCGCCCTCCGTGGCCGGTGCGGGGCAGGTCAGCCGGAGATCTGCTTGCGGCCGCCGGTGGCGGTGATGCGGATCTTCCGGGGCCTGGCGCGCTCGGTGATCGGGATGCGCAGGGTCAGGACACCCGCGTCGTATCCGGCCTCGATGTTCTCGGTGTCCAGGGTGTCGGCCAGCATGATCTGGCGGGAGAAGACACCGAGGGGCCGTTCCGAGAGCTCCATCTGCACGTCGTCGGCCTTCGTCGCCGGCCGGCGCTCGGCCTTCACGGTCAGCATGTTCCGTTCGATGTCGATCGCCTCGGGGGAGACACCAGGGATGTCGAAGGCGACCACATACGCATCGCCCTCGCGGTAGGCGTCCATCGGCATGACGGACGGCTTCGACCAGGTTCCGGACGTACCCGAGAGCTGCTGGACGATCCGGTCCATCTCGCGGAAGGGGTCGGTGCGCATCAACATCGCGAAACACCTCCAGTCGGTTCAGGCAGAACAGCTGCCAATGCGCTTGAACATGTTTCTGTTGTAACATGTCATCCAAACGATGACAAGGTGGATCGTCGCCTGATGGATGACGACTCGCGGAGGAGGTCATGATGACGCAGGCCGATGGAACGGCGACCGCATCCAGTGGCCCTGATCAGAAGGGCGCGGTGTCCTTTCTCTCCGCGGTCGCGGCGCTGGACGTGATCAGCGATGCCCTGCGGGGGGCCCAGGCCGCGGAAGGCGGCAGTCCGTCGCCTCCGGCGGTCCGCCCCGAGCAGGCACTCGCCTCGCTCCTGCTCCTGCGCCAGGTCCGTGAGCAGCTCGCGGGCTGGGAGAGCGGCCTCATCGAAACCGCCCGCGACGCCGGGGCGAGCTGGGGCGAGCTCGCCGCCCCGCTCGGGGTCGCCAGCCGGCAGGCCGCGGAACGGCGCTACCTGCGCGTACGTCCCGGTGCGGCCGGGACCACCGGAGAGCAGCGCGTCCAGGCCACCCGCGCGTCCCGTGCGGCAGACCGCACCGTCACCGCCTGGGCCCGCGACAACGCCGCCGACCTGCGCCGGCTCGCCGGCCAGATCACGGCGCTCACCGACCTCCCGTCCTCGGCGCGCAACCTCATGGGCGCCCTTGACCGGGCCCTCGCCGCCGATGACGCCGCACGCCTCGTCGGACCTCTGGTCGCGACCCGGCCTCTGCTCGAAGCTGCCCATCCGGATCTCGCGGCCCGTATCGACTCCCTCACGCGGCACACCGACCACCTGCGGCAAGGCGGCGGCGGGCAGGGGCGTACGACCTGACGTGGCCGCGCCCCGTGCCCCGTGCCCCGCTCAGGCGGCCAGCGGGGTGTGGCCGGCGGGTACCGCCTCCGCGGCTGCGACCGGGCCGGGCGGCGTGCCGTCACCGAACGGCCGACCGCCCAGGGACGCGCGGTGGTGCGGTTCGAGCCAGCCCGACAGGTCCGGGCCGGCCGGCACTCCCGGTCGGATTGATGTCGGTGTGGACCAGGTAGTAATGGCGCTTGATGTGATCGAAGTCGACCGTGTCGCCGAAACCCGGTGTCTGGAACAGGTCGCGCGCGTAAGCCCACAGGACCGGCAGCTCCGACAGCTTCCACCGATTGCACTTGAAGTGGCCGTGGTAGACGGCGTCGAAGCGAACGAGGGTGGTGAACAGCCGCACGTCCGCCTCGGTGATCGTGTCGCCGACCAGGTACCGGGACCGCCCGAGCCGCTCCGCCAGCCAGTCGAGCCGGGCGAACAGGCGCTCGTACGCCGCGGCGTACGACTCCTGCGAGCCGGCGAACCCGGCGCGGTAGACGCCGTTGTTCACGTCCTCGTAGACCAGCCTGTTCACCGCGTCGATCTCCGGCCGCAGGGCGGCCGGGTACAGCTCCGGTGCACCGGCGCGGTGGTACGGCACCCACTCCAGCGACAGGTCGAGCGTGATCCGGGCGAAGTCGTTCGTCACCACCTTGCCCGTCGGCACGTCGACGATCGCCGGCACCGTGATGCCCCGGTCGTAGCCGGGGTCGCGGGCGAGGTACGCGTCCCGCAGCCGCTCGATACCGAGTACGGGGTCACGGCCGCCGGGGTCCAGGTCGAACGTCCAGCTGCGCTCGTCGTGCGTGGGGCCGGCGATGGCCATCGGCAGCGCCTCCTCCAGCCCGAGGAGCCGCCGTACGATCACCGCCCGGCCGGCCCACGGACAGGCGCGGCTGACCACCAGGCGGTAGCGGCCGGGCTCCACGGGGAAGCCGTCGCGCCCGTCGGCGGTGATGCGGCTGGTGAGGTACCGGGTGTCACGCGAGTAGTCCCGGCCGCGGGTCACGTAGTTCATGGTTCACCCTGCTCATGGTTCACCGTCTCGTTTCCGAACACGTGCCGCGCCTACCCGCCGCGCGCCGCCTCACTCCGTGAGGTGTGTGCGGTGAGGTTTGCGCGGGTCAATGGGGGTTAGTCGGAGTGCAAGGCGGCCGTACTGGCCGTCCTCGAGGGCGCCGGCATCGCGTTCGACCTCGGCGGGACGCGGCCGGGAGTCGCGGGAACCAAGGGCTTCTGCGGAGGCTTCGCCGGGCGCTGCGGCAGCGAGTTCGGGGAACCGGAGATGAAGGCGCGCGTCCGCAACGTGGCCATGCCCGTGATCGACCGGGCCTTCGCCGTCCACGACCTCTCCCCGCACGGCACGAACAGTCCGGCCGCCCCCATGTGACCACCGCGTGGGGGTGCTGCTGGACCGGCACGGCTCGGTGGACGAACACGGACTGTACGGCCGCGGCCGTGATCTCCCGCTGGTCGGGGCGGTGTTCGCGGCCGACGGGCTCGCCCTGGCCGTGCTGCCCGCCGTTCGGCACGGCCCTGGGCAAGGCGATCGCCGAGCACGCCGCGGAGGCGGGCGCCCGTCGGTGGGACGTGCCCTGGCCGAGGCGGCCGTCCTGTTCGGCGATGCGCCTGGGTACCAGGACGCCGTGGCGGGTCGCACCGTCACGCCCTCGGGCGATGGCCCGCCCGCCACGGACTGCACCGGTCGCGTCAGGTCCGTAGCAGCTGGCCGAAGAAGGACCGGTACCGCTGCAGGGCCAGCCGCAGGTCCTCGGTGGCCACCTGTTCGCCCTCCTGCCACTGGCTCTCCAGTTCCCTCTTGTGTTCGGAGAAGGTTCCGGCGAGGGTCTGCATGACCTCGGCGACCAGGCGGTCGGCGTCGCGCACCGCACCCCGCGGGTCGTCCACGAAGCGGGCCTGGATCTCACCCCAGGTCTTCCGGTACTCCTCGGCCTCCTGCTCGGGGAGCAGCGCCTCGGCTTCTTCCTGAGGGACGGCCGCCGTCTCCTCCGCGGCCGGGCCTTCCCCGTAGGCGGCCTCTTCCACGTCGGTGACGTCCGCCTCCTCCCGCATCTCGTCGCGGCCCTCCTCCCGGGTGTCGTCGGCGGTCGCCTCACCCGGGTACACCGGCCGCGGCGGCTCACCGCCTCCGGGATGGGCCAGCTGCTCGGTGGTCAAGCTCTGTTCCTCTTCCCGCTGTTCTTCTTCTCGCTGTTCTTCTTCCCTCTGCATCTCGGGTCACCTCGTCGTCCCGATCAGTTCGTCGAAGAGCGCGCGGTAGTGCACCATGGCCCCGCGCAGCTCCTCCGTGGTTGCGTGCCCCTTGCTGCTGCGGACGTTGACCTCGTGCGCCGCGCGGTAGTGCTCCAGGGTCCGCCCATGTTCGACGGACAGCTCGCGCAGCTGCTCCTCGTACCCCTCGGTGGGGTAGCCGCGATCCCGCATCAGGTGGGTGACCAGCTCGTCCGCCTGCGAGACCGCGCCTTCCGGCCGGTCGACGAAGCGCTGCTGGACGGTGATCCACGCGTCGGCGTAGCGGTTCCGCTCCTCGGCGGGGAGTTCCCTGATGTCGAGGTTGTCGTGATGGACCTCGCGGTCCCGCAGTTCGGCGTCGGCGGCGCGCCTGCTGCCCGTGCGTTCCACGGTCCGGTCGTATTCCGGACCGAACCGCTCCTGCAACCGGCGCCGCCGCCGGTACATCCACGCGGCGATGCCGGCGAGGATCAGTACGACGGCGACTGGGATCAGAACGGCGAGAAGTGTGGGGGCAAACCCTCCGCGTGTCGCGGTCCGCCGGAGGCGGCTGCGCGCGGTGGCCGTCCATGCTCGGTCCATGCGTCCGATCACCGCTCTTCTGCTGCTGGGCACGCTGTGCGTGACCTCCTCCGGATGCGCGGCCGTCGGTGAGCGGGCAGCGGCCGCCGAGGCCGCGGCCACGCAGTTCGAGGCAGCGCTGCGGGGCGGCGACGTCCGGCGGGCCTGCGAGGCCCTCGCGCCGGGTACGCGTGAGGAACTGGAACAGGACGGTCCGTGCGGCACGGCGCTGGGCACGCTGAACCTCACCCCGGCCGCCGCCCCGGCCGTCCGGGTGGACGCCTACGGCTCCCAGGCACGGGTGGTCTTCCCGCGGGACACCGTCTTCCTGGCCGCGTACCCGGACGGCTGGAAGGTCACGGCCGCGGGCTGCGTTCCGCGCCCCGGGCGCCCCCACCGGTGTGAACTGAAAGGTGACTGAGGTGCGCGTCATGTTCCTGCTGTGCCTGACCGCGGTGTTCGCCGGCCTCGCCTACGCCTTCACGGTGGGGCTGATGCGACGATGACGGGCCCCGCACGGTTCGTGCGCGAGAACGGCCTGACCCTGGCGTTCGGCACCGGCTTCCTGCTCAGCCTCGCGGGCCAGGCGATCGCCGGGCGCGCCGCGCTCAACAGCGTTCTCACCGCGCAGTCCTTGCACCCGCTGTCCTTCTCCGAGTACCTCTTCACGTCCGACTTCGCGGTCGATGTCACCGAGAACTGGCAGTCGGAGTTCCTCCAGTTCTTCCTGTACATCGTCGGGACCGTGTGGCTGCTGCAGCGCGGTTCGCCCGAGTCCAAGCCGCTCGGCAAGACCGGTACCGGATCGGACAGGGAACAGATGGTCGGCGCCTACGCCACCGCGGACTCGCCGCGTCCGGCATCCGCGGGCGGGTTGCGCCAGGCGCTGTACTCGCGGTCGCTCGGCATGCTCATGGGTACGGTCTTCCTGCTGTCCTGGCTGGCCCAGTCCGTCACGGGCAGGGTCGCCTTCAACGAGGAGCGGCTGCGCGAACTGCAGGAGCCGGTCGGCTGGTCCACCTACGTCACGTCCGCCGAATTCTGGAATCGAACCCTCCAGAACTGGCAGTCCGAGCTGCTCGCCGTGGCCTCGATGGCCATCTTCTCGGTCTACCTGCGCCAGCGCGGCTCACCCGAGTCGAAGCCCGTGGGAGCGGCCCACACGGCTACCGGTGTCGAGGGCTGAAACCTCGTGGGGGGGAGTGGGCCAAGGCCGGGCGGGTAGGCGCCGGACGTGATCTCTTCCGTGATCTCTCCCGTGGAGGCGGAGATGAACCGCGCCGCGCTGTTCGACGTCGACGGAACCCTCGCCGACACCAATCACCTGCACGTCGCCTGCTGGTGGGAGGCATTCCGGCAGGCCGGTCACCCGGTGGCGATGTACGACATCCACCGTGCGATCGGCCTTCCGGGCGAGGACCTGCTCGCCCGCCTCCTGGGAGACGACCGCGACACGGGCGAGGACGACACGCTCAGCGCGGCGCACGACACGCTCTACGGCACGTACTTCGACCGGCTTCGCAGCCTCGACTCGGCCGCCGAGCTGCTGCGCGAGCTCGACCGACGCGGCTGGCGGGTGGTCCTGGTCACCTCCGCGGGCGGCACCGAGCTCGCGGCGCTGAGAAGGGCCATCGACGCCGACGACGCCATCACCGCCACCACGAGCTCCGACGACGTGAGCGAGGGGAAACCGGACCCGGAGCCGGTGATCCGCGCCCTCGGCCTCGCCGACGCGGCCGGGCGCGACGCCGTCTTCGTCGGCGACACGGTGTGGGACATGAAGGCCGGCACCCGCGCAGAGGTCACCTGCGTGGGCCTGCTGAGCGGCGGGATCCCCCGCCGCGACCTCCAAGAAGCGGGGGCACGCGCGGTGTACCGCCACCCGGCCGACTTGCTGGGCAGCCTCGACCGCAGCCCGTTCGCGGACACGCCGCGGCAGTCACGCCCCGAGTGAGGGTGCGTGCGGCGGGTAGGTGCCAGCCGGAGGACCGATGCCGTGACGCGTGCAGACTGGCTGCTGACAGCAGGTGAACGGGGCAACGCCGCGACGCGCCTGGACGAGCGCCACCCGGACGGGTCGGCCTGGTCCGAGGGAAACCGCGCACGGGCCCTGGTTCACGGCGCCGCGTACTTCGCGGAGCTGCTGGCGGGGATCCGCGCGATGCGTGCGGGTGACCTGCTCCTGTTCACCGACTGGCGGGGCGACCCCGACGAGCGGCTCGACGGACCCGGTACCGACATCGGTACCGTCCTGTGCCGGGCGGCGGAGCGCGGTGTGATCGTCAAGGGGCTGCTGTGGCGCTCGCACTTGGACAGCCTCCACTTCAGCGAAAAGGAGAACCGCCACCTCGGCGAGGAGATCGAGGAGGCCGGCGGCGAGTGCCTGCTCGACCTGCGGGTCCGGCCGGGCGGTGCACACCACCAGAAGATGGTGGTCCTGCGCCATCCGGGCCGCCCGGAGCTGGACGTCGCGTACGTCGGCGGCATCGACCTCTGCCACAACCGCAACGACGACGCCACCCACCGGGGCGACCGCCAGTCGCTGCCCCTGGCCTCCGCGTACGGGCCGCACCCGCCGTGGCACGACGTTCAGCTCGCCCTGCGGGGACCGGCCGTCGGCGACGTCGAGGCCGTCTTCCGCGAACGCTGGCAGGACCCGGCGCCGCTCAGCCGCAGCCCCCTCACCCGCCTGCGGGAGCTGCTGCACCGGGAGGACACCAGCGCGGGCACCCTGCCGCCGCAGGCAGCCGATCCGGCCCCCTGCGGCACGCACACCGTGCAGGTGCTGCGCACGTATCCGAACCGTCTGCTGCACGGCTACCCCTTCGCACCCGACGGCGAGCGCAGCATCGCACGCGGTTACCTCAAAGGGCTGCGGCAGGCCCGGGCACTGATCTACCTCGAAGACCAGTACCTGTGGTCCCCCCGGGTGGTGGACTGCTTCGCCCGGGCGCTGACCACGCATCAACAGCTGCGACTGATCGCCGTCATCCCCTCGGTCCCGGAGCAGGACGGCCGGCTCACCCTGCCGATGAACCTGATCGGGCGGATCACGGCCCTGGACGAACTGCGCCGCGCCGGCGGAGACCGGGTGGCGGTGTACGGCCTGGAGAACCCGGCCGGAAATCCTGTCTACGTGCACGCCAAGGTGTGCGTGATCGACGACGTGTGGGCCTCCGTCGGCTCCGACAACATCAACCTGCGCTCGTGGACGCACGATTCGGAACTCAGCTGCGTCGTGCTCGACCAGAGCCCGGACCTGCGGGAGCCGTCCGACCCCGGAGGCCTCGGCCATGGCGCGCGCCTCTTCGCCCGCGAGCTGCGCCTGGAACTCATGCGCGAGCACCTGGACGCACCGGCCGGGGCGGGGCAGCGGGCGCAGGACGCGCTGTGCGACCCGATGACAGCGTTCGACGCCTTCGAGGAGGCCGCCGACGCCCTGGACACCTGGCACGAGGGCGGCTGCCGCGGTCCACGGCCGCCGGGCCGGCTGCGCCGGTACGTTCCCCCGGACCTGCCCACCGTGAAGAGGGTGCTCGCGACCCCGCTGCACCACGTCCTGGTCGACCCGGACGGACGTCCGCTGGGCTTGCGGCGCCGCAACGCCTTCTGAAGCCGCCTCATCCGCGGAGTGCGGGCAGCATCTTCTCGAGCTCGCGCGTTGGGGGCTGGCGTGGGGGACGTCGTCCACAGCGGACGGACAAAAGGCAAAGGCAAGGAGGTACTTACTCCTTGCCACTCTCAACTTATAGCGCACCGGGGGGCTTGCGGCAAGACCCGGGTCGTGCCGCAGAATCTGCGGACGAAGCCAGGACCTGCGGAAACGGGGATTTACGTTGATCGATGTCATCATTGCCGGCGGTGGACCGACCGGGTTGATGCTGGCCGCCGAACTGAGGCTGCACGGTGCGCACGTGGTCGTGCTGGACAAGCTGACCGAGCCGACCCGGCAGTCCCGCGGGCAGGGCCTGCACGCACGCAGTGTCGAGGTGATGGACCAGCGCGGTCTGCTGGACCGGTTCCTCGCGGTCAGCGAGAAGTTCCAGGTCGGCGGTCTCTTCGGCGGCATCATGAAGCCGTGGCCGGACCGGTTGGACACGGCTCACCCGTACGGTGTCGCCACACCGCAGCCGGTCACGGAGCGGCTGCTCAACGAGCGCGCCCTAGAGCTCGGTACCGAGATCCGGCGTGGCTGCGAGCTGGTCGGGCTGAGCCAGGGAGAGGACGGGGTGACCGTCGAGCTGGCGGACGGCACGCACCTGCGCTCGCGCTACCTCGTCGGATGCGACGGCGGCCGCAGTGCGGTGCGCAAGCTGCTCGGCGTCGGTTTCCCCGGCGAGCCCGCCAAGGTCGAGACGCTGCTGGGTGAAATGGTGGTGACCGAGGATCCGGCGACGATTGCCGCCGTCGTCGAGGAAGTCCACAAGACCCAGCTGCGATTCGGCGTCGCCCCCATCGAGGACGGAGTGTGCCGCATCGTCGTGCCCGCCGATGGGGTGGCCGAGGACCGTGCGACCGAGCCGACCCTCCAGGAGTTCAAGCAGCAGCTGCGCGCCTTCGCGGGCACCGATTTCGGCGTGCACTCTCCGCGCTGGCTGTCCCGGTTCGGCGACGCCACCCGGCAGGCCGAGCGCTACCGGGTCGGCCGGGTGCTGCTGGCCGGCGACGCCGCGCACATCCACCCGCCGACCGGCGGGCAGGGGCTCAACCTGGGCGTGCAGGACGCGTTCAACCTCGGCTGGAAGCTGGCCGCCGCGGTCAACGGCTGGGCGCCGGAGGGGCTGCTGGACAGCTACCACGCCGAACGGCACCCGGTGGGCGCAGCCGTGCTGGACAACACCCGTGCGCAGATGACGCTGTTGGGGACCGACCCGGGTGCGACCGCGCTGCGGGAGCTGCTCTCGAAGCTGATGGACTTCGAGGAGGTCAACCGGTACGTGACCGGGATGATCACCGCGGTCGAGGTCCGCTACGACTTCGGCGAGGACCACGAACTGCTCGGCCGCCGGATGCGGGACGTGGAGCTGAAGCAAGGTCGCCTCTACGAGCTGATGCACGGCGGCCGCGGGCTGCTGCTCGACCAGACCGGCCGGCTGTCGGTGGCCGGTTGGGCAGATCGGGTCGACCACGTCGTCGACGTCAGCGAGGAACTGGACGTACCCGCGGTACTGCTGCGGCCGGACGGCCACGTGGCGTGGGTCGGCGAAGACCAGCGGGATCTGCTCGGCCAGCTGCCCAAGTGGTTCGGCGCTGCCGTCAGTTGAGCGGTGGCCGACTGCTGCCGCACCGGCCGGTGCGGCAGCAGTACGTCGGCGCCTGACGTGCACCGGCGGCGGAGAGACGCAGGTCACATCCGTCCATGTCACAGGGGGTCGGGCTACCCCGTCTCAGGAGGTGTAGGCACTGACGACCACGGAGGAGCACACCATGCACGCGGTGGCGGCGTGGCGGGAGGCCACGGTCTTCACCGAGGCCGAGCGTGCCGCGCTGGAGCTGGCGGAGCAGGGGACCCGGGTCGCGGACGCGGCCGGCGGGGTCAGCGAGCGTGAGCAAGGTCGAGGAGTTCCAGGAGCTGCGGCCGCTGTTGTTTTCGATCGCCTATCGGATTCTGGCCAGCGTGAGCGAGGCCGAGGACGCGGTGCAGGAGACGTGGCTGCGCTTCGACGGCTCGGCGACCCGGCCCATGTCGACCAGGGCCTTTCTGTCGGCCACGGTGACACGGATCTCGATCGATGTGCTGCGCTCCGCGCGGGTGCGGCGGGAGGAGTACGTGGGCCCGTGGTTTCCCGAGCCCCTGCTCGCCGACCCTTATGAGGATCCGGCGCGGGCGGTGGAGCTGGCCGACTCGGTGTCGATGGCGGCGCTGCTGCTGCTGGAGCGGCTCAGCCCGCTGGAGCGGGCGGTGTTCGTGCTGCGGGAGGTCTTCGGCTTCGGGTTCGACGAGGTCGCCACGGCGGTCGGGCGGTCGGAGGCGGCGTGCCGGCAGTTGCTGGTGCGGGCGCGGCGGCATATGGAGGCCGGGCGGCCGCGCTTCGCGGCGGACCGTCAGGAGCGGCAGGAGCTGGCGACGCGGTTCTTCGACGCGCTGAAGGACGGTGATGTGGGCGGGCTGCGGAATCTGCTGGCCGCCGACGCGCAGCTGGTCGGGGACGGCGGCGGCAAGGCGCCGCAGCTGGCCAAGGCCGTCGTGGGTGCCGACAACGTGGCCCGGCTGCTTGCCTCCGTCGTCCCCTGGCTGATCCGGATCGACGCGACGTTCGAGTCGCACGAGGTCAACGGCCAGCCCGGCGCGATCTTCCGCGACCGGGACGGCAAGATCCTGCACACGGTCCTCGACGTGCTCGACGGGCGGATTCAGACCATCCGCGGGGTGATCAATCCCGACAAGCTCGGCCATATCGGGCCGGTCGCCGACGCCTGGGCCATCGACCGCGAGGTGAAGCAGGCCCGCCGGCACATGAACTGACCTCGACCGTGTCCTCTGCCGCGCGTTCGGCGGGGTCGGCCGTCCGTTCGGAGTACGAGGCCGTCCGCGAAGGCCCCGTCGGCCGCGTGTGACGGGCTCGCCGCCGGTACGTACGGCACATTGGTGCAAGGCGTCGGGTGCGTCCGGCAACCCCCCGAGAGGGCGCACCCGACGACCGTCGCACGGCTGCGGTCTACCGTCCGGCGGAAGCGCCCGATTTCTGCTTCTGCGCGAGGTCCGCGCGTTCCCGGACAGCGGAGCGGAAGTTCGACATGCAGGGCAGGCAGTACCGGTCGGCGGCCGCGGACGCCCCGGTGAGGGCGGAGCCGTCCCCGGCCACGTGCCTTCCGCACAGCGTGTGGGCGGAGCTGTCATGGGCGAGGACGTGCCAGAGCAGCTCACTCTGACCCGCCATCGCCTCGGCGCACATTCTGTACATCTCTGTACCCCTCTGCGCTTGTGGTGTGGACCGGAGACGGCCCGCATCCATCAGAGCCCGGCAGGACCGAAGAGGCCAATCCGGTGAGCCGCACGGGCGAATCCCCGCGGCCGAGCGTTTAGCGATCTCCCCGGGCCGTTCAGAGCAGGAACGGAAGCAAGCCGACGTGCGCGCGCCGAAGCCCGTGAACGCGGCATACGTTCCATAATCACGTCACCGCGCGCACGGTCCTGGCCGAAGGGATCACCCCGTGTCGTCACCCCGTACCTCCCGCACCTCCCGCACATGCCGCACCTCCCGCACGACTGCTCTGCCATCCACGGGACAGGCGGAACCCGCCCGGCCCGCGCCGGTGCCCCCGGTGCCTCCGGTGTCCCCGGAGCCGACGGCGGCCTGGGCGGTGGGCATGGTGATGGCCCTGACCCCGTGTTCGGCGCGCGACGCCCAGCGCGTCCTCGCCGCCGCCGCGGAAAAATCCCACGTCGCCGTCGTGGAGGTGGCCGCGGCGATGGTCGCCGGCTCCCGCGGGCTGCCCGTCCCCCTGCACGTGGAACGGGCCCTGCGCCACGCGGTGGAGGCGGCCCGCACCCCTCACCACCCGCGGCCCGGGACGGCGACGGCACGGGTCGGGCTGACACCCGCCCGGGCCCGCACCGAGGAGGCCCTGAGCCGGTTCCGCGCCAGCCAGGCACGCCTGAGCGGCGCACCCGCCGAGCACGACGCCCGCCGCGCGATGGACGACGCCGCCTACACCCTGTGCGTCCTCATGGGCCGCCCGACGGTCCACGAGGCGGCACTGGCCGCGGTGGCCCTGCTGTCCGCGCCCGTGTGAGCCCCGGGACTCGATGTCACCGCATGGCCGTGACCAGGTTGGTTGCCCCCTTTCCGACCTAGCCAGGTGCGCCTTCCTCGACACCCTCATCTCCGATGCGGACGAGCGCGAGGGTGATGTTGTCGGGGCCTCCGGCTTCGATGGCGGCCTTCCACAGCTCGAAGGCGGCCCTGCCGTCGTCGGCGGTGCGCAGCACGCTCCCGATCACGTCCTCGGGCACCGGGTCGGTCAGGCCGTCGCTGCACACCAGGTAGCGGTCGCCCTCCTCCGGTGCGAAGGCCGCCACGTGCGGTGCGACGGGGCTGAAGGCGCGGCTGCCGCCGAGCGTCTGCGTGACGATGGACGTGGTGCGCCGTCCCTGCGCCGACGGCGGGCTGTCGTCCACGCTCACCTGGCGCAAGCCGCCCTCCGGGTCCACCTCGAACACCCTGCTGTCGCCGACGTTGAACGCCAGCAGGGAGTCCGCGAGGACGAGGACCCCCGCGACGGTGGTCCCCATGGCGGTCAGGTCGGGCCTGCCCTCCGCAGCCGCGTACACTGCGTGGTTGCCTGCTTCCAGTTCGTCACGAAGAGCCTGCTCGCCGTCCAGTGAGTGGCCGAGGACGGAGAGTCGGCGCACGATCAGTTCGCTGGCCACCTCACCGGCCGGATGCCCGCCGAGCCCGTCGGCCACGGCGACCACGAGCGGTCTGCCGTAAGGGAAGATGAGGGTCTGGGGGTTGTCGGTGACGGTACCGCACAGCGTCCACGGGCCGACCGCGAGGCTGTCCTCGTTGTGATCGCGTATCAGCCCGACATGGCTCAAAGCGGTAACGGCTATGTACGGCACCTCGATCTCCTCCCCTCCCATTGTCCCGCCGAGGGGGCAGGTCTGCCGCTCGGCATGCGGCGTGCCGTCGGCTGCCGCACGCTGGTTCTGGAAGCTGTCCGTCCCCCGACCGGCAAGCCGTCCAGGAAGGGTTTCGGCGATGTTCGCGAGGCTGAGCACCTACCAAGGATCACCGGTTCCCCCAGGGGGAGACCTGACCGTCCTTTCGGAAGCGATCGTCAAGCGGGTTGAGGATGTTCCCGGGTTCATCGGGGCCTACTACCTCGTTGACCGGGCCACGGGAAAGGCCGTGTCGCTGACCCTGTGGGAGGACGAGCAGACCATGCGGGCGAGCGAGAGCACCGCCGCCCGCATCCGCGAGGAGACCGCGCGCCGCGAGGGCCAGCGCATCGTCTCGGTCGAGAGCTTCGAGGTGGGCTTCAGCAGCCTGAAGCCCTGAACGCCCGGAGCCGAGCATCTCCTCAACCCTTGTGATCCAGACGGCGGCGCATCGAGGCACGAAGCCGATGCGTCGCCTCTTCTGCTGCTACGAGAACGGCGAGTTGCGGCGGACCACGTTTGAGCGGCGGCCGGCGGAATGGCTGGCGGAGGCCAAGTACCAGGCGGGCGGGGTTCCGGGGGAGTAGGGGGGAGTAGGGGGAGCACGGGGGAGTAGGCGGAGCGAGACGCAGAGGGGCGTCCCAGTCGCTCCGCCTTTTTCGACGGTCGCGGAACCCTCGGAGCCACCGTCACGCCCCCCCGGTACGCACCGGCCCCGGCCCGAACGCCACGGACGCAGCCACGGCGAGCCGATCCGGCGCCATTCGACTCAACTCCCAGACGGTCGCCGCTGCCTCCGGCGGGCGGCCCGGACCCGGCGCGCGGACCAAACCGGCCAGGACCGATTCCGTCCAGCCATCCGCCCTTCCAACTCCCGGGCCGCGCAACGAGATTAGTGGACGTCACCGGGCGCCACACCCGCAACAGACCGCACAGCTGCACCTGCAGGGCAGCTGTGGCGTCGGTCGGGTGTACCTCCCGCGCCCCTTCCCACTTCTCTCCGCAGGAGAAAGCCATGAAGCTCCGCCGCGCCCTCCGCCGGTCCGCCGCCACCCTCGCCCTCGGTGCCACGACCCTGGGCATGGTCACCCTCAGCTCGGCGCCGGCCCACGCCGCCGCCATCTGCGGAGGCGACGTATCGATCTACGGCATCCTCGCCGACGGACGCCTCACCTACACGGCGATATCCCCCAACACCGGTGACCGGGTCAAGACGCTGATCGGCACGAACCTCGGCTTCACGCCCAAGGCGATGGCCACCCTCAACTTCAACACCGTCCTGGTGACATCGACGGCCGGCGACCTGTACCGCGTCGACATCCAGACCAACGACAACGCCCTGGCCCTGGCCGGAGTCACCAAGATCTGGGACGGTGGCTGGACCTTCGACAAGATGACCTACGACGGCTACGGCCACCTCTACGGCACGGTCGCCGGCCAGCTCCACCGCTACAACGTCTCCCAGGCCAAGCCCTCCGGATCCGCCCACATCGCCAAGCACGCGGTGATCGACGAGGGCTTCGTCCTCAAGACGCTCGCCGCCGCCGGAGACGACGTCCTCATCGCCAGCACGGCCGACGGCCGGCTGCTCTCCTACCAGATCAACGGCGTGGGGGACTGGGAGAGTTCGGAGCTCAAGAGCGCCGGCTGGTCGGCGGTCGACAACCTGGTCTCGCCCGGCGGCGGCCTCTACTACGGGCGTACGAACGGCGGAATGTACTGGTACCACGACGCCGACCCCACCGACGGCAAGGGCACCGACATCGCCTACCACTCCGACGACCCGGTCGACGCGAGCGGCTGGACCCAGACCCTGCTCTCCGCCTACGCCAGCGACTGCACCTACCAGCCGCCGATCCCCCCCAGCCCCACCCCCTCCACCCAGGGCGGTCAGATCGCCCGCAGCGAGGTCATGAGCCGGGCCGTGAACTGGCTCAACCGTGACATCCCGTACAACCAGGGTGCTTACGCCAGTGACCCGGACGGCGACCACTCCTACCGCACCGACTGCTCCGGCTTCGTCTCCATGGCCTGGCACGCCAACACCAGCTACACGACCTACAGCCTGCCGAACGTCAGCAGCGTCATCTCCAAGTCGGACCTGCTGCCGGGTGACGCGCTCAACACCCAGGACGGGCACGTCGTGCTCTTCGAGAAGTGGGTCGACAAGGCCGCCGGCAAGTTCTCGTACATCCACGAGGCCAACACCACAGACGACATGATGCGCGGTCAGGACTACCTCAACGGCGGCTCCGACGCCCGCATCGCCGGCCACGCAGCCTCGGGGTACGTCGCCCTGCGCTACGACAAGATCATCAACGGCTAGGCCGTGTCATGGAACCGGGTGCGTGACCTCGCCCCACACCGTGAAGGCCACGGTGTGGGGCGAGCCGTCGGCACCTGAGCCCGAGCCGGGGGGCGACATGATTCGCCTGATGGCCCCGCCCTTGTTGGATGGTTGTACTACCTTTTTCTTGTGGACCAGCTGATCAGCGAAGACCCGACCCGCATAGGCCCGTATCGTCTGATCGCCCGGCTGGGCGCCGGCGGGATGGGACTGGTCTATCTGGGTCGCTCCGAGGGCGGACGAACCGTGGCCGTGAAGGTCGTGCAGGCCGAGTATGCCGGGCACCCCGAGTTCCGCAAGCGCTTCGCGCGTGAAGTGGCCGCTGCGCGGCGGGTGGGCGGGAGCTGGACCGCGGCCGTGCTCGACGCCGACACGGAGGCCGCCGTGCCCTGGGTGGCGACCCAGTACATCCCGGGGCCCGACCTGCACGCCGTCGTCGCCAAGGACTTCGGGCCGTTGCCCGAGCACTCGGTCCACACCCTCGCCAACCGCCTCGCCCTCGCCCTGCGGGCCGTACACGAGGCGGGCCTGATCCATCGTGACCTCAAGCCGTCCAATGTCCTCGTCACCGTCGACGGCCCCCGCGTCATCGACTTCGGCATCGCACGGGCGATGGACAGCCTCGCCGGGGACAGCCTGCACACCCGCACCGGCATGCTGATCGGCTCCCCTGGCTACATGTCGCCGGAACAGGTCCGCGGCCTTGAACTCACCCCCGCCAGCGACGTCTTCTGCCTGGGCGCCGTCCTCGTCTACGCCGCCACCGGGCGCCTGCTCTTCGGGGCCACGGACACCGGCCTGAACGCCCACCTCTTCCGGGTCGCCGAGGAGGAGGCGGACCTGACCGGCGTACCGGAGTCGCTGGTCGATCTCGTACGCGCATGCCTGCACAAGGACCCGGCCAAGCGGCCCACCCCCCAGCAGGTGGCCGCGCGTACGGCGACGGATCAGGCCGCGGAATGGCTGCCGGGCACGGTGTTGGCGCAACTCGGCCGTCATGCCGCCCAGTTGCTGGACTACGCCCCCGCAACACCCGTTGACGCCGCAGCTGAGACACCCGCCGTAGAGCCGGACCCCCGCATCTCGCCCGCGCAGCCCGAGCCCGCGCAGCCCGAGCCGCAGCCCCAGTTTCAGCCGCTGCCCCCGCCGCCCGCGTACGCCCCGACGGCTCCAGCGCACCTCAGCCTCGCGAAGGGGTTCGGCCCACCGCCCGGCCCACCCCCCGGCGCCTGGTCCGCGCCCCCGCCCCCGGCCCACCCACAGGACTCGGTGTCCCCGCACCCCAGGCGCTGGTGGGGACTGGCGGTGATCGCCCTGGTGCAGCTGATGGTGCTGCTCGAAGCGACGACCTTCAACATGACGATGCCCTCCGTCCAGGCCGACCTGGGTCTCCCCGCCGGCGACATGGGGCCGATGTTCAACGCGTATGCCCTCGCCTTCGGCGCGCTGCTGCTGCTCGGCGGGCACATCGCGGACCTCGTCGGGCGCAAACAGGCCTTGATCATCGGCCTGATCGGATTCGCGGCAGCCTCCGCGCTCGGCGGCTCGGCCGGCGATTCGACCGTGCTGGTCTGGGCCCGCGCGTTGCAGGGAGTCTTCGCCGCGCTGCTGACACCGTCCGCGCTGGCCCTGGTCACCACCGGCTTCACCGACCCGAAGGAACGCCGCATGGCCTTCGGGATCTACGCCGCGATCGCCGTCGGCGGTTCCGCACTCGGGCTCCTCACGGGCGGATGGCTCGTTGAGAACCTGGACTGGCGTTGGTCCCTCTACGCCAACATCCCCATCGCCGTGATCGCCCTGATCGGCGCGCTCACCCTGCTGCACGACCGCCCGGGCCGCACCGGCGCCGCCCGCCTCGACGTGCTCGGCGTGCTGCTCGGCTCCGGCGGAATCGCCGCCCTCACCTACGGCATCAGCGAGGTCCAGCCGCGCGGATGGAGCGACCTCCTGACCGTGGTCCCGCTCGCGGCGGGCGTCGTCCTGCTCGTGGCCTTCCTGTGGTGGCAGACCAGAACGTCGAGCCCACTCCTCGCGCCGTACGTCGTCAAGGACCCCACCCGCGTCGGCTGTCTCCTGGCCCTGCTCCTGGCCGGCGTCGGCTTCCTCGCCCTCTTCCCGTCCCTGAACTTCTACCTGCAGAGTGTCCTCGGCTACACCCCGGCCATGGCCGGGGTGGCCTTCCTGCCCATGGTCGCCGCGATTCTCATCGGCTCCACCCAGGTCTCGGCCCGCCTGCTGCACCGCACCGCGCCCCGCGTCCTGATCGTCGCGGGCCTGCTGACCACGGCTCTCGGGCTGCTGCTCCTGACCGGCCTCAAGCTCGACGGCGCCTACACCACCCAGGTACTGCCCGGCATGCTCCTCACCGGCTTCGGCACGGGGCTGGCCTTCATGCCGATCTTCGCGACCGCCACCGCCACCGCGACCGCCGGCATCGCCCCGCCGCACTCCGGCGCGACCTCGGCAACCCTCATCACGGCCCAGCAGGTGGGTGAAGCGATCGGTGCGGCGCTGATCAGCGGCGTGCTCGCCGCTCGTCTGCGCCATGTGTCCTCAGGCGCTGAGACCATCACGGAAGAACTGCTGCGCGGCTACACCACCACCCTCTGGTGGGCGTTCGGCGGCCTACTGCTCGCCGGTCTGCTCGCCGGCCTGATGGTCACGGCCAAGGCCCCCGAGGCCCCCAAGGCCCCCAAGGGCATCGAGCCGCCGCTGCACACGACAGGCTGGTGAACTGTCCCGATCGGCCGCGCGATCCGTCGCCGACGTGGGGTCGAGGCGGCCTGCATTGAACGTGTTCAGATTTTCTGGCAGCATGGCGGGCGTGGGAGCCTGCCGGAGCAGGGGGGATGTGGATCCGCCTGCCTGTGCGCGGGTTTGCCATGAGATCCGGAGGTCAGTGCGACGTGGTCATCGCCTTTCTCATCTTCCTCGCTTTGGGCCTGGTCGTGTCTGTCACGCCGGGCGCGGTCCTCGGTTACTTCTTCGTCGTGACGAGCCGCAGGCTGCGACTCCGGGCCAGGATCCCGTTGCTGCTGGTCGTGGCGGCAGGTTCATCGGCGATGTGGATGATCCTCGTAGGAGCCGCCAACGTCTTTCGGCCGGCGATCCTGGCCCTGTCGTTCGCCGCGACACTCGTCTCGGGAATCACGTTCCTCCTGCACGAAGCCGGTAAGCGCCGTGCGGCCCGGTTCCCTGCCCCGGCGTGGCCTGGCTACCGTCCGCCGGCCGGCCAGGGCTGGCCGACCTGAGCCGCCGGGGGCTGATTCGGCCCGGCCCGTCTCAGAACCAGTTGACGGTCAACGCGAAGGACGTGCCGGCGGTGGCTCCGGTGGAGTCGGTCGCCGTGGCGGTGACCGTGACGGTCCCGCTGCCCCAGGGCTTGCCGGTGACGCGTCCGGAGGTGGCGTCGAGGGCCAGACCCCAGGGCAGGCCGGTGGCGGCGTACCGGACGGGGGCCTTTCCACCGGTGGCGGTGAGCTGGATGGTGCAGGACTGGTTGAACTTGCACGTCTGCGGACCGGGGTTGGTGAACTTCAGATCACCGGGCGTGGGTGTGGGAGTGGGGGTGGGTGTGGGAGTCGGCGTAGGGGTCGGGGTCGGCGTGGGGGTCGGCGTCGGGGTCGTGCCGCAGCCCGGCGTGGCCTCCGGAGGGAGCGGCACCCGCCAGATCTGGGTGTCGTTCTCCGAGCCCACGAGCAGGTTGGCGCAGTCGGCGTACGTCACCGTCTCCCCCTGCGACTGCGCGGGCAGGGCGACGTCCGCCAGCTTGACCCCCGCCGTGTCGTACACGGTCGCGGTGTTGGCGCCCAGCGGCCCGCCGCTGCGCAGGGTGTACGAGGCCCCGGTCGGCGAGAACGCGCCGTCGGTGGCGAACACCGGGCCGGGTCGGACCGCGGTGAGGGTGTTGAGCGGGCCTGTCACCGGTGGCAGCGGGGCCTGGTACAACTGACCCGCCGCGCCGATGACCTTGCTCGCGACGTAGAGCCGGCCGGTGACGGGGTCGGCGAGCAGGGATTCGGCGTCGTGCTTGCCGTCGGCGTACGCGAAGCGGTAGGTCACCGGCGTCACCGTGGCGTTGGCGAGCTGGTCGGGCTCGGCGAAGGCGTGCACGGAGATCTCCGCGCGGCCGCTGAAGTTGTCCCCGATGTCGCCGACCAGGATCGCGGGGCCGCCCGTGGCGTCCTTGCCGATCGCCAATGCCTCCCAGTCGGTGTTGCCGACGCCGGAGACCGTGAAGGTGGCCGCGAGCCGGCCGGTGGCGGTGGTGCAGTCGATGGCGAAGACCTGGTTGGTGTTCCCGCTGTCGTTGAGGGCGTAGAAGACGCCCGCGTGTTTGCGGCTCGCGGCGAGACCGCTGAGTTCGGCGAGGCCGCCGGGGAGGGTGCACTTCTTCTCCGGCGCCAGGGCTTCGGCGGCCGCCGTCGTGGCGGCGGACGAGGCCGGGGAGGCCGTGGCGCTGGTCATCCAGGCGGCGGCCGGCAGGATCGTGGCGAGGGCCGCGGTCGCGAGGGCGGCGGCGGCCCGGCGGGGTGTGAGGAGTCTGGACATGCACACCATGTGATGGGACATCAGCCGGTGTCGCCAGGCCCAACCACCGCCCGTTCGAGCATCGTTCAATGCCACGGGGGCATGCGTGGTCGCCGGGGGCTCAGCGCACCGGTTCCCGCATGGGCGCCTTGTGCCCGGCGTGCGCGATGAAGGCGCGGGCCGCGCGGCTCAGCGGCCGGCGTGCGTGCGCGATGCCCACGGGGCGCAGCAGGGGCGGCGTGAAGGAACGGATCTCGGCCCGGCTGCCGAAGGCTCTCAACACCACGTCGCGGTACCAGATCAGGGAGCCGCGGCCGTCGGTCACGCCCGTCACCCAGGCGAGACGCTCGTCTACCTCCAGGGACGGCACGGGCCGGACTCCGAGGCAGCTGAACATGGCCTCCATCTCGGTGCGCCGGCCGGTCCCGGGGGTGGGCAGCACCATCGGCAGTCCGTCGAGCATGCGGAACGGCAGCGGGTGGGGCAGTCGGGAGCCGATCGGTGAGATCAGCACCACCTCGCGCTCCTGGATGAAATGGGTGGAGAGCTCCTTGTCCACAGGCAGGTCGACCAGCGCCAACTCCGAGCGCCCCTGGTTCACTTCCTCGGTCAGCGCCTCCCGGCTGTCGTGCTGCTGGAGCCGGACGTCCACGGTCGGGTGCCGCTCGGTGAAGGCGGCGACCAGGTCGGTGGCCAGATCGAGCGCGAGGGTGGGTGTGGTGACGAGGGTCAGGGCGGCCCGGGCGTCCTTGCCGTGCGGGGTCCCTATGTCGTCGATGGCCTCCACCGCATTGAGCACGGTGCGGGCCAGTCGGACGACCCGGGCCCCTTCCGGTGTGAGGTCCACCCCCCTTCCCCGGCGTGCGAGGAGTTCGACGCCCAGATCGCGTTCCATGGCCTGGACAGCCCGGGACAGGGCGGACTGGGCGACGAAGACCGAGGCGGCGGCGCCGGTGATGGACCGGCAGTCGGCGACGGCGACGAGGTAGCGGAGCTGCGCGAGTGTGGGGGTCATGACCGGACGGTAACCGCGTGAGGCTGTACCTGTAAGGGCTCCTCGGGTGAACAACTTCCCGTCTCCCGAGCGGTGTTCATACCCGGTTCGGCGGTGAAGCATGCTGAAGCGGCATGCCCGCGAGGATGCTCTACGTCGGCCCGCGCGCCGAGGTCGGCCCGGTTCGGCGGGAATCACCCCAGGCCACCGGCTCGGCGGGGGCGTGCGGCGGCTCCCCATGGGGCGCCCGCCGGGTGGTGCGCGCGTGCCCGTGACGCGAAGCATCGTATTCCGTATGCCTGTTGACAGTGCGGGGCGGCCACCGCACGATGCATCGCGGCGTGAGGGTGTTTGACCACCGATCAAGCCCGCCGTACCGGCGGCGGGCCGCCCGGCCGATGTGCGAGACCGCCGAACCCCCCCGGTCTATCAGCCCTTCCTTCGTTCTTCCGTTCTTCCGCCCCGTACTGCGCCATGTCACACAGCACTGGATGAGGAGCGCCCGTGACCCCCCAGTCCCCCCAGTCCCCGCAGTCCGCCGCCACCCGTGACCTCGTCGTCGCGGTCAGCCCCTTCGAGGAGCCGCACCCGCGGATCGTGATCGCCGCCGAGCGCGCCGGGGCCCTCGGGCTGCTCGATCTCGGCCGGGACCCGAGCGCCGCGCGGCGCGGCTTCGCGGAGCTTGCCCGCAGGCTCGGCGGTGGCGTAGGCGGCGTAGGCGGTGACGGAGGTGGTGACGGAGGCGGTGACGGACGCGGCCGCCCCTACGGGGTGCGGGTGCCGGCCGACTGCCCGGTCCGGCCCCGGGAACTCCCCGCCGAGGTGGACACGGTGCTGCTCGCCGACCCCGCGTCCCACACCTCGGCGCAGGTGGCCGCGTGGGCCGCGGCGGCCGGGCGGCCCCGGATCTGGGCCGAGGTCACCAGCCCGGCGGAGGCCGCGGCGGCCGTGGCCGCCGGGGCGGACGCGCTCGTCGCCAAGGGCCACGAAGCCGGCGGCCGGGTGGGCGGGGCCACCACCTTCGTGCTGCTCCAGCAGCTGCTCGGCGACCCGGGGGTCCGAGTACCCGTACGGGCGCACGGCGGGATCGGTCCGCACACGGCGGCCGCCGCCGTCGCGGGCGGGGCGGCCGGGGTGCTGCTCGACGTACAACTGACCCTGACGGTCGAGGGGGAGGCCGGACTGCCGGGGGAAGTGGCGGCGGCGCTCCGGGCGATGGACGGTTCCGAGACCAGGCTGGCCGACGGACACCGGGTGTTCGCGCGGCCCGACCTGAACCCGCCCGAGGGGCCGGTGGCCGCACTGCTCGGAGCCCGGGACCTGCGCGCGCAGTTGCTGCCCGTCGGCCAGGACGGGGCCTCGGCTGCCCGGCTGGCCGCGCGGTACCGGACCACGGGCGGTGTGCTCCAGGCCGTACGAGGGGCCATCGCCGGGCACCTGGCGGCGGCGGTGTCGGCCCGGCCGCTCGCGCGGCCGCTGTCCGTCGCGCAGGGCCCGATGACCCGGGTCAGTGACCAGGCGGCCTTCGCCGAGGCGGTGGCCGGCGCGGGCGGGGTCCCGTACCTGGCGCTCGCGGTGATGGAGGGCCCGGACGTACGCCGGCTGCTGGCCGAGAGCGCCGAACGGCTCGGGGAACGTCCCTGGGGCGTGGGTCTGCTCGGCTTCGCACCGCCCGAACTGAGGCGGGAGCAGCTGGCGGCCGTGGCCGAGATCCGCCCGCCGTACGCGATCATCGCCGGCGGAACCCCGGCGCAGGCGGCCCCGCTGGAGTCGGCCGGGATCCGGACACACCTCCATGTGCCCTCGCCAGGGCTGCTGGAGCGGTATCTCGCCGAGGGGGCACGGCGGTTCGTGTTCGAGGGGCTGGAGTGCGGCGGGCACGTCGGGCCGCGCGCCTCCTTCCCGCTGTGGGAGGAACAGATCGAGCGGCTGCTGTCCTGCCCCGAACCGGAGGCCCTGGACGTGCTGTTCGCGGGCGGGATCCACGACGAGCGCTCCGCGGCGATGGCGATGGCGGCCGCGGCGCCTCTGGCGGAGCGCGGCGCGCGCATCGGCGTGCTGATGGGCACCGCCTACCTGTTCACGGCGGAGGCGGTGACGGCGGGCGCGGTGCTGCCGGGCTTCCAGCGCGCGGCGGTGGAGTGCACGCGGACCGTGCTGCTGCACACCGCGCCCGGCCACGCGACGCGCTGCGCGGCCACTCCGTACGCCGAGACCTTCGAGGAGACCCGGCGCCGGCTCGCGGAGAGCGGCACCGAGCCGCGGCGGATGTGGGAGGAACTGGAGGGGCTCAACCTGGGGCGGCTACGGATCGCCGCCAAGGGCTTGCGCCGACCCCAGCCGGGCGGCTCCGCCGGGGTGACGGTGGCTGCCGGTGCTGCCGGTGCTGCCGGTGCTGCCGGTGCTGCCGGTGCTGCCGGTGAAGCCGGGGCGGCCATGGCGGCTGGGGCGCCTGGGGCGGCCGGTGATGCCGGTGCTGCCAGGGCTGCTGATGAGGCCATTGCGGCCATTGCGGCCGGTGATGCCGGAGCGGCCAGGGCTGCCCGTGAGGCTGGGGCGGCCGGTGAGGCCGGTGAGGCCGGCGCGGCCGGGGTGGTCGCGGCTGGCGGGGGCGGGGTGGAGCGGACGGAGGGCGTCCCGCTGGAGTCTGTGAGTGAGGAACAGCAGTACGCCGAGGGGCTGTTCATGCTCGGTCAGGCCGCGACCCTGCGGACCGCGACCACCACCGTCGCCGCATTGCACGCCCAGGTGACCGAGGGGGCCACGCGGCTTCTGGAACGGCGGGCCCTGGACCTCGCCGAACCGGCCCCCGCGCCGCCGTCCGACCCGCTCGACATCGCCATCGTCGGGATGGCCTGCGCCTACCCCGGTGCCCCCGACCTCGCCGCCTACTGGGCCATGGTGCTCGCCGGGACGGACGCCGTGACCGAGGTGCCCGCCGAGCGCTGGGATCCGACGCTCTACTACGACCCCGACCCGGCCCGGGCCGGCGAGCGCACCCCGTCCCGCTGGGGCGGATTCCTCGGCCCGGTGCCCTTCGACGCACTCGCGTACGGCATCCCGCCCGCCTCCCTCATCGGGATCGAGCCGGTACAGCTGCTGGCCCTGGAGATATCCGCGCGAGCGCTCGGCGACGCCGGTTACGGCAAGGGCCGGGAGTTCGACCGCTCCCGCACCTCGGTGGTCTTCGGTGCGGAGGCCGGTACCGAACTGGCGGGCGCGTACGGACTGCGCGCCCTGCACCCCGCCTACCTGGGCGAACTCCCGCCCGCGCTGGACGAGCAACTGCCGCGCCTCACCGAGGACTCCTTCCCCGGGATCCTCGCCAACGTCATCGCGGGCCGGGTCGCCAACCGCCTCGACCTCGGCGGCGCGAACTGCACGGTCGACGCCGCCTGCGCCTCCTCGCTGGCCGCGCTGGACCTCGCCTGCCGCCAACTGCGCGACGGGGACTCGGACATGGTGCTGTGCGGCGGCGCCGACGTGCACAACGGCATCAACGACTACCTGATGTTCGCCTCCGTCCGCGCCCTGTCGCCCGGCGGACGCTGCCGGCCCTTCGACGCGGCCGCCGACGGCATCGCCCTCGGTGAGGGCGTGGGCGCGCTCGTCCTGAAGCGGCTCGCGGACGCGGAGCGGGACGGGGACCGGGTCTACGCCGTGATCAAGTCGGTCGGCGCCTCCAGCGACGGCCGTTCACTCGGCCTCACGGCGCCCCGGCCGGAAGGCCAGCGGCGAGCGCTGGAACGAGCCTACGAACGCGCCGGGGTCGCCCCCGGCAAGGTGGGGCTGGTCGAGGCGCACGGCACCGGCACCGTGGTCGGCGACAGCACCGAACTGGCCGTGCTGAGCGAGCTGTTCACGGCCTCCGGGGCCGAGGTCGGATCCTGCGCCCTGGGCTCGGTGAAATCACAGGTCGGCCACACCAAGTGCGCGGCGGGGCTGGCCGGGCTGATCAAGGCGGCCCGGGCGGTCCACGCGGGCGTGCGCCCCCCGACCCTGCACATCGACACGCCGAACCCGGCCTGGCGGGCGGATACCAGCCCCTTCTTCTTCTCCTCCGAGGCCCGGCCCTGGCCGCAGCCCCCGCAGCGGCGCATCGCCGGGGTGAGCGCCTTCGGCTTCGGCGGCACCAACTACCACGCCGTACTGGCCGGTTACGGGGGAGCCGGGGAACCCCGGCACGGGCTGGAGAAGTGGCCGGCCGAGCTGTTCTGCTTCCGCGGCCAGGACCGGCGGGCGGCGGGCCGGGCGATGGCGCGGCTCGCGGCCCGCCTGGAGGAGAACGACGCGGCCGGGCGGCCGTGGGCGCTGCGCGACCTCGCGGCAGAGGTCGCCTCCGACCCCGGGCCGGTCCAGGTGGCGGTCGTGGCCGCCGGCCCGGACGAACTGGCGGCCCGGCTGGAGCGGGCGCGGGCCTTCACTCCGGGCGCGGGGGTCCACGTACGGGCGGAATCGGCGGATCCGGGGCGGGTGGCGTTCCTGTTCCCCGGGCAGGGCAGCCAACGCCCCGGCATGCTGGGCGAGTTGTTCATGGCGTTCCCCGAGGTGCGCGGGCTGCTGGACGAGGCGCCGGGGGCGGTGGTCTCGGCGATGTTCCCGCCGGCGGCGTTCACCGCCGAGGAGCGGGCCGCTCGGCGGGCGGCGGTCACGGACACCCGGGTGGCCCAGCCGGCGCTCGGGCTGGCGGGGGCGGCCGCGCATCTGTTGCTCGGTGAACTCGGCGTACGGCCGGACTGCGTGGCCGGGCACTCGTACGGAGAACTCACGGCGCTCTGGGCGGCAGGGGCGTACGACACACGGGACCTGCTGCGGCTCAGCACCCGCCGGGCCGAGGCGATCGTGGCGGCCGCCGGGGCGGATCCGGGGTCGATGGCGGCGGTGTCGGCGGCGCCGGAGGAGGTACGGGAGATCGCGGCGCGCGCCGGATGCGTGGTGGCGAACCACAACGCGCCCCGGCAGTGTGTGATCTCGGGCCCGGCGGCGGCCGTTTCCGCGGCGGTGTCGGCGCTGCGTGAGGCGGGCCTGTCGGCCGAACCGCTGCCCGTGGCGTGCGCGTTCCACAGCGAGGTGGTGGCGGGGGCGGCGGCCGCCCTCGCGACGGAACTCGCGGCCACGGCGGTGTCCGCGCCGGGCATCCAGGTGTGGTCGAACACGACGGCCGGGCCGTATCCGGCCTCCGCCGAAGAGGTACGAGGCCTGGCCGCGCGCCAGCTCGCGGAGCCGGTCCGCTTCGTGGAGGAAGTGGAGGCCATGTACGCGGCCGGCGTCCGGACCTTCGTGGAGACGGGCCCGGGCCGGGTGCTCTCCGGCCTGCTGGGCCGCATCCTGGGCGACCGCCCGCATACGGTGGTCCCGCTGGACGTGCCGGGCGAGCACGGCCTGGTCCGGCTGGTCACGGCGCTGGCGGAGCTGGCGGCGGCGGGCGTTCCGGTCGCCCCCGAGGCCCTCTTCCGCGGCCGCACCTCCGCTCTGCCGGACCGCGCCCCGCGCCGCCCGGGCTGGCTGGTCGACGGCCACCTGGTCCGTACGTCGGACGGCACCCCGATCGCGGGCGGCCTCCAGCCGGCCCGCCGGTTGCCTCCGGCGGCGGGGGCGGTCCCGGCTCCGCGCGCGACCACCGCGCCGCCCGCCGATGCCGTCACGGCTTCCGCCGCAGGCCCGGGGATTGCTACGACCGCCGGTCCGGCCCTGCCCGCAGGCCCGGTCCCAATCCCGACCGCCGGTCCGGTCCCGGACCTGTCCGTAGGCCCGGCTTCGGTCCCGGCCGCCGAAGCGGTGAGCGGCACCTCGGTGTCCGGAGTGGCTGATCTGGGCTGGTGGGTGGCCGCCGGCGCAGGGGTGGGTGGGGGTTCGGCTTCGGTCCTGGCCGCAGGCCAAGGCTCAGGCCCGGTCCCGGCTGCGGAAGCCGTGAACGGCACCTCGGTGTCCGGAGTTGCTGATCCGGGCCGGGGGGTGGCCTCGGCTACGCGGGCGGCCGCCGACCGGCGTGAGGAGGCGGTGCTGGAGTACCTCCGCGGTACCCGCGAACTGGTCCAGGCACAGCGGGACATCCTGCTGGGCTACCTGGGCGCGGCGGCATCCGCGGGCGACCGGCCCCCGGCCCCCGGGGTGGGCCCGGCTGAGGCGGGGCACACCGGGTGGCCCCTCACCGCGCCCGGGACTGAGGGCTGGGCCGGGGCTGGCCCCGTACCGGGGCTGTCCCAGCCCAACGGCAGCCACCCCGTGGGCACGGCGATGCCCCACACCGCCGGACCCGCCCCAGCCGGCCAGGCGGCGCCCCACCCGTGGCCCGCCACCGAGACGGCCGGCCCGGGGATCCCCGGGGCCCCCGCCGGCGCAGCCCGCGACTCATGGCTGGCGTCCGCACATAGCGGCGGGCACCAGGCGGGCGCAGCGCCAGGCACAGGGATGCCCGCGGCCGACGCCCCCGGGGCGGGGATGTCCGGGGTCCCGGGTGTCGTGCCTGGGCCGTGGCAGAGCGATGTGGTGGGCGCGGTCCCGGGCGTGTTCGCGGTTGGCGCCCAGGCGGGCGGGCCGGGGGCAGTCCCTGGTATGGGGATGTCCGGGGGCTCGGGGGTTGTGCCCGGGCTGTGGCGGAGCGATGTGGCGGGCGTGTTCGCGGCCGGCGGTCCGGCGGACACCGGCACACCGCAACCCGCTGGATGCGACCGGTCCGCCGAGGTGGTCATGGACATCGTCCTGGAGATCGTGCACACCCGGACCGGGTACCCGCGGGACATGCTCGACCCCGGGCTGGATCTGGAGGCGGACCTGTCGATCGACTCCATCAAGCGCGTCGAGATCATCGGCGCCCTCGCCGACCGGATCGGGCTCCCGCAGGGCACGGACGGGACCGCCGAGTCCGCCGTCGAGGAGCTGTCCCGGATCAAGACCCTTCGCGGGATCGTCGACTGGGTCACCTCCCACACCGCCGAGCCCGAAGCGGAACCGTCAGTGGCGTCGGCGTCGGCGTCGGCGTCGGCGTCGGCGCCGGAGCCGGAGCCCGCCGAGGTTGCGGTCGCCGCACCGGCGTCCAACCCGGCCCCCCGTGCGCGCCCGGCCGCCGACCCCGTCCTGGTTCCCGGCTCGCCCCCTCACGCGGCCCCCGGCCCGGCCCCCGTCCCGGCCCTCCACGCGCGCCCCGCCGCCGGCGCCAATCCGGCCCCGGTCCCGGCCCTGCACGTGCGCCAGGCCGCCGGCCCCGGCCCGGTTCCCAACCCGGCCCCCGCCGCCGGCCCCGCCTCGGCCCCGGTCAGCCGGTTTCGGGTCGGCCTGGTCCCCGTAGCCCAGGCCGCCGGAAACCCCGAGGCCCTGCGCGGGCTGCGGATCGGGGTCGTCGAGGACGGCCAGGGCGTCGCGCTCGTACTCGGCGAGGCCCTGCGGGCCCACGGGGCCGAGGTGCGGGTCCTCGCCGAAGCGGAGGCCGCCCTGGACGGGGTCGTCGATCTGTCCGCGCTGCGGCCAGAGGGGTCAGAGGGGCCAGAGGGGTCGGACGCCGAGCCCGTGCTGCCCCAGGCCTTCCCCGGCCTGCGCAGGGCGCTGACCGGCGGGGTGCGCAGGCTGCTCCTCGTCTCCACGCCCGGCACCCGCGGCGCGGGCCTGCACGGCTTCGCCCGCAGCGCCGCCCTCGAATTCCCCGGCGCGCTGATCCGCGCCGTGGACGTCCACCCCAAGGAGGCCCCCGAGCAAGTGGCGGCGCAGCTCCTCGCCGAGTTGAGCTGCGACGTGGCGGCCACCGACGCCCCCGCCGACGCCCCCGCGTCCGTCGGGTACACCGCCGAGGGCCTGCGGGTCACCCGCCGCCCGGTGCCCGCGCCGCTGCTCGCCACGCCCGCCGCCCCGGCATCCCTCGACGCCGGCTCCGTGGTGCTGCTCACCGGCGGGGCCCGCGGGATCACCGCCCGGACCGCCCTCGCGCTGGCCCGCGCCACCGGCTGCCACGTGGAACTGTTCGGCCGCACCCCCGAACCACCGCCCCAGGAGGACGAGTTCGGGCACGCGCACGACCGGGTCGCGCTCCGCGCCGCGCTGATCGCCGCGGGGCTCCGCAAGCCCGCCGAGATCGAGGCGGCGGCCTCCCGGATCCTCGCCGAGCGCGAGGTACGGGCCACCCTGGCGGCCCTCGCCACGACGGCGGCCTCCGTCCGCTACCACCGGGCGGACGTCACCGACGGGCGGGCCGTACGGGCCGTCGTGGCCGACATCCGCGCCCGGCACGGCCGGCTCGACGGCATCGTGCACGGCGCCGGGATCCTGCGCGACGGGCTGCTGCGCGACAAGCAACCCGCCGACTTCACCGAGGTGTTCACCGCCAAAGTGGCCGGCGCCCGCCACCTGGCCGCCGCAGCCGCCGAGCACGGCACGGCGCCCGCGCCCCGGTTCCTGGCCCTGTTCGGCAGCGTCGCCGGGGTCTACGGCAACCGCGGCCAGAGTGACTACGCCGCGGCCAACGACGCGCTCGACGGCCTCGCGCACACCTGGGCGGAGTCCTTCCCCGGCCGGGTGCTGGCGGTCGACTGGGGACCCTGGGCGGCGGAGGCGGGCGGGATGGTCACCCCCGAGCTGGAGCACGCGTACGCCCGGCGCGGCATCCCGCTGATCACGCCGGAGGCCGGCACCGCCGCGTTCCTCGCCGAACTCGCGCACGGAACCGACGTACAGGTGGTCCTGATGGCGCGGGAGGGCCGCGGCGATGAGTGAGCGACAGAGGCGCGGCGGCCCCCGCCCGACCGACGCGGCGATCGTGGGGATGGGCGCCGTCTTCCCGGGGGCCGCGGACCTGGCCGGGTACCGCCGCAATCTCCTCGCCGGCACGGACTCCATCGGTGAAGTCCCCCCGAACCGCTGGGATCCGGACGTGTACTACGACCCGGACGGCGCCGGCGGCCCCGCCTCGGGCGACCGCTTCTACTGCCGGCGCGGCGGCTTCGTCGACGGCCTCGCCGCCTTCGACCCGACCCGGTTCGGGATCATGCCGGCCGCGGTGGAGGGCGCCGAGCCGGACCAGATGCTGGCCCTGCACGCGACGGCCGAGGCCCTCGCGGACGCGGGCGGCGAGGACCGGCTGCCGGCCGACCGCTCCCGGATCGGGGTGGTGCTGGGGCGCGGTGGATTCATGGGAGTGGCCACGGCCCGCCTGGACCAACGGGTACGTACCGCACACCAGTTGGCGCATACCCTACGGGAGCTCGCGCCCGAGCTGGGCGAGCGGCGGATCTCGCAGGTGCGGTCGGCGTTCCAGGAGGCGCTCGGCCCGGAGCGGCCGGACGCGTCGATCGGACTGGTACCGAGTTTCACCGCCGCCCGGACCGCGAACCGGCTGGACTTCCGCGGCCCCGCCTACACCCTGGACGCGGCCTGCGCCTCCTCACTGCTGGCCGTGGACCAGGCCGTGGGCCTGCTGGCGTCCGGGCGCTGCGACGCGGTGGTCGCGGGCGCGGTGCACCACTGCCACATCGCCACGCTGTGGAGCGTGTTCACGCAACTGCGGGCGCTCAGCCCGAGCGAGCGGATCAGGCCCTTCGACCGCCGGGCCGACGGCACCCTGCTGTCCGAAGGCACCGGCGTGGTGCTGCTGAAGCGGCTGGCGGACGCGGAGCGGGACGGCGACCGCGTCTACGCGGTGATCCGCGGCACGGGCGTGGCCGGGGACGGCCGTGCGGCGAGCCTGATGAGTCCCCTCGTCGCCGGCCAGGTACGGGCACTGGAGCGGGCCTGGCGGGAGGCGGGTCTGGATCCGCGGTCGCCGGGCGCGCTCGGGCTGCTGGAGGCGCACGGCACGGGCACCCCGGTCGGGGACACAGCCGAACTGGACACCCTGGCCCAGGTGTTCGGCCCGCCCGAGCGGGGGGACGCGCGCGGGATCGGCTTCGGGTCGGTGAAGTCGATGCTGGGGCACACCATGCAGGCCTCCGGTATGGCCGGGCTGATCAAGGCCGCGCTCGCGGTGCACGAGGGGGTGCTGCCGCCGACCCTGCACCTGGAGGAGCCGCACCCGGACCTGGTACGGACCCGGATGCGGCCCCTGGCGGCGGCGGAGCCCTGGGAACGCGGACCGGCGCCCCTCCGGGCCGGGGTCAACGCGTTCGGCTTCGGCGGGATCAACGCGCACGTGGTACTGGAGGAGGCTCCGGCGGCCGCGCGCCCGACGGCTCCGACGAGGCGGTTCCTGCCGCTGGGAGCCGGGGCCGCGCCCGTGGGTCCGGCCTCCGCCCGGGAGGACGTACTCCTGCTGGCGGCGGACAGCCCCGAGCGGTTGTCGGCCCGGCTGTCGGACCAACTGGCCTCCGGAGCACCGGTGTCGGGCGGCGACGGGCCGTGCCGGCTGGCGGTGGTCGGGCCGACACCGCAGCGGCTCGCGCTGGCCGCGAAGGCGGTGGCGCGCGGGCGCGCCTGGCGGGGGCGCGGGGACGTGTGGTTCGCCCCGGAGCCGCTGGGCGGCCGGACCGCCTTCCTGTTCCCGGGCCTGGAACCGGAGTTCGCGCCCGTGGTGGACGACGTGGCGGACCGGCTCGGGCTCGCCCGGCCCCCGCTCACCCGGGGCTCGTCACTCGTCGAACGGGCCCTGGACGCGATCGCGACCGGCCGGTTCTTCGCCGAGGTCCTGCCCGGGCTCGGCATCGAGGCCGAGGTACTGGCGGGCCACAGCCTGGGGGAGTGGGCGGCGATGGTGGCCGCCGGCATGTATCCGCGGGAAGCGGCCGACACCTTCCTCGCCTCGCTGCGGCCGGGCGACCTGCTGGTCCCGGATCTCGTGTACGCGGCGCTGGGCTGCGGTGCGCGGCGGGCGGAGGCGGCGCTCCACGGCCTGGACCGGGTCGTGGTCAGCCACGACAACTGCCCGCACCAGTCGGTGATATGCGGGGATCCCGGCCAAGTCGCCTCCGTGGTCGCCCGGTTGCGCGCCGATGGGGTGCTCGGCCAGGAGCTGCCCTTCCGCTCGGGATTCCACACCCCGATGTGGGAGCCGTACCTGGGCCAGGTCCGGGCCGCCTTCGAGCGGCTGCCGCCGCGGGCCGGCTCCCTCCCCGTCTGGTCGGCGACCACGTGCGCGCCGTTCCCCTCCGCGCCCGGCGACGTACGGGAGCTGGTGGTCCGCCACCTCCTGGAGCCGGTCCGCTTCCGCGAGCTGATCCTGCGGCTCTACGAGGACGAGGGCGTCCGGAGCTTCGTGACGCTGGGCCCCGGCAGCCTGCCGGGGTTCGTCGAGGACACCCTGCGCGAACACCCCCACCTCTCGGTGGCCGCCTCCTCTCCACGCCTCGGCGGGCTGGCTGCGCTGCGTCGCGCGTGCGCCGCGCTCTGGGCCGAGGGGCACGCCCCGCGCTGGGACCGGCTGGCCGGAGCGGGTACCGCCGCGGGCGCAGCGGCGCCGTCTGCCGCCCCGGCCGCCGGCCGCCGCGGCCCGCGGGCCGCGCCCACCGGTCCGGGGCCCAGCTCCAGCCCCGGGCGGGGTTCCGGCCCCGGTACCGGCCGCGGCATGCCCCTGGACCTCGGTTCTCCGCTGGTCCGCCTCGGCGAGTCCGCCCGGGCCTCCCTAACCGGCCTCCTGACGCCGAACCCGCCGAGCCCGCAAGGTCTGCCGAGCGCGCAGGGCCTGCCGAGCTTGCCGAGCGCGCCGAACCTGCCGAACCCGCCGAGCCCGCAGGGCCTGCCGAGCCCGCAGACCCCGCCGAACCCGCCGAACCCGCAAGATGTGCCGAGCGCGCAGGGCCTGCCGAGCCCGCCGAGCGCGCAGAGCCCGCCGAGTCCGCCGACCCTGCCGAGCCCGCAGGGCCCGCCAAGCCCGCCGAGCCTGCCAAGCCCGCCGAGCCCGCCGACCCTGCCGAGCCCGCCGAGCCTGGAGACCCCGCAGGCCCCACCGACACCGGCGGAGCCGGCCGGTCCCCGGCCGGTCCTGCTGTCCGCCCTGGACGCGGTGCTCGCCGACACCGGCGCGGCCGCCCGGAGCGTCACCGAGGCCTGGTCGGCCGTACGCCCGCCGGATGCGGCGGTGCCCGCGGAGCCGGCCCACCACGGTGCGGGAAGGGCCACGGGGAAGGAACTCCTGCGGCTGTCCCTCGCCGCGCTGCCCTCCGTACGGGACCACTGCGTGTACCTCCAGCCCGACGGCTGGCCGGAGGACTCCGACCGGTTCCCGGTCGTGCCCATGACCACCATGCTGGAGCTGGCCGCCGAGGCCGCCCTGCGGTACGCCCCGCCCGGCCTCGCCGTCATCGGCTACGAGGACGTACGGGCCCTGCGGTGGCTCGCCGTCGAGCCGGCCGTGGACGTCGAGGTCACCGTCCGCGGCGATGGGCCCGGCCGGACGCGCGTCGCCCTCGGGGAGTACGCGAGCGTGGTCGTGCTGCTCGGCCCGCGCTACGGGGAGCCGCCCGCGCCCGACCCCACGTCCCTGCGCGACCCGGAGCCCGCCCCCGTCAGCGCGGAGGCGCTGTACCGGGACCGGTGGATGTTCCACGGCCCCCGCTTCGCCGGGGTGCACGAGGTGCGGTCCGTGGGCGCGGACGGCATCGCGGGGGTCCTGCGGGCGCTTCCCGATCCGGGCGCGCTGCTCGACGCCGCCGGGCAGCTGTTCGGGCACTGGATGCAGCTGCGGCTGCCGGTGGACCGGCTGGTGTTCCCGGCCACCGTGGACCGCGTCCGCTTCTTCGGCCCCCCGCCGGCCCCGAGGGAGCTGGTCGCCGCCACCGCCCGCATCCGCGAGGTGCGCGCCGTCACCGTACGCGGTGACATCGAGCTGCGCCGGGCCACCGGCGAGGTGTGGGCGCGGATCGAGGGGTGGACGTACCGGCGCTTCGGCGCCGACGAGCGGGTCTGGCCGATGAAGTTCACCCCGGAGGTGTGCGGCATCGGCGAGCCCCGGCCCGAGGGCTGGTGCCTGGCCCGCCGGCGCTGGAGCGACCCCGCCTCGCGGGAGCTGGTGATGCGCCGCTACCTCGGCGCCGCCGAACGGGCGGCCTACGAGCGGCTGTCGCCGCGTGCCCGGGATCCCTGGCTGCTGGGCCGGATCGCGGCCAAGGACGCGCTGCGCCAGGCGTTGTGGGACGCCGGAGCCGGTCCGGTGTTCCCGGTGGAAGTGCCGATCGGAAACGATCCGGCGGGCCGCCCGCTGGCCCGGGGACCGCTGACCGGAGGCCTGCGGCTGTCGATCGCGCACAAGGACCGGATCGCGGTCGCTCTCGCTCACCCCTCCCGGGCGGTCGGCATCGACGTGGAGCCGGTGACCGCCGACCCGGACGCGCTGGTCCGCATCGCCCTCGGCCCGGACGAGATCCGACTCGCCGAAGGGCTGGCCGTCCGCGAGGGCACCGGCCTGCCGGCCGCGCTGACCGCCCTGTGGTGCGCCAAGGAGGCCGCCGCCAAGGCGGAGGGCACCGGGCTCGGCGGCCGGCCCCGCGCGTGGCGGGTGACCGAGGACGCCGAAAGCCCGGACTGCGGCGGTCTGTCGGTGCGGTCTCCCGACGGGCGCACGTACCCGGTCCGCACCACCCTGCTCACCCTCGCGCCGCTCGACCACGTCGTCGCCTGGACCGTCGGCCCCGCGGCGGCGTCCCCCGTCCCCTTCCCCCTCACGGAGGCCCGTCATGGCACCTGACATCCTCGCCGAGATCACCTCGATGCTCGTGGAGATCGTCGGCGACGAGTACCTGCTCGCGGAGGAGGTCACGATGAAGACGACGTTCAACGAGGATCTCGCTCTGGAGAGCGTCGAGTTCGTCGCGCTCGCCGAGCTGCTGCACCATCGCTACGGCGCCGACGTGGACCTGATGGGCTTCCTGGCGGAGAAGGACATGGACGCCATCCTCGCCATGTCCGTCGGTGAACTCGTCACACACATCGGCCGGATCACGCACGCCTCCCTCGCGCGGTCCTCGGCGGCCACCGCACCCCTCACCGCGCCCCTCACCACGCCACCCGTCCCTCAGCCCGCCACGACCACGCCCGCCGCGCCAGCCCCCGCCGCGCCCGCGCCAGGCACGTCAGCCCCCGCCGCGACCGCCCCCGGCACGCCGTCCCCCGCCGCGCCCGTGGCCGACGTGTCCGCCGTACCCGCGTCGGCCGGCTGAGCCCGCCATGGCCTTCGTCCTCGCGGGCTCGCTCCGCTTCCACGTCCAGCGGCTCCCGGCCACCGGGGCCGCCGGCCCCGGCCGGCCCGTCGTGGTGTTCCTCCACGGGCTGGTCGTCGACAACCTGTCCTCCTTCTACTGTCCCCTGGCCGTACCGGTGGCCCGGGCCGGGCACGAGACCGTCCTCTACGATCTGCGAGGCCACGGCCGCACCGAGCGCCCGGCCACCGGATACGACAGCCGCACGGCCGTACGGGACCTCTTCGCGCTGCTCGGCGCGCTGGACCTCGCCGGGCGCCCGGTCCACCTGGTCGGCAACAGCTACGGCGGCACCCTCGCGCTGCACGCCGCCCTGGCCCGGCCCGACCTCGTCGCCGGGCTCACCCTCCTCGAACCCCCGCTCGGCGGCGCCTGGGTGGAGAACATGCTGGACACCCTGTCGGCCGCCGCGCTGAGTCTCGAGGACACCCCGGTCCCCGCCGAGCTGCTCACCTTGCGGCTGCGCAAGGCCGCCCACCTCACGGCCATCGCCGACGATCTCCTCAACCGCACCTCGCTGATCGACGACATCGCCGGAAGCCGCACCTTCACCCCGTCCGACTACGCCCGGCTGCGCTGCCCGGTCCTGATCGTCTGCGGCGAACACTCCGAACTCGTTCCGGGAGCACGGGAACTGGCCCGGCACGCCCCGCGGGTCACCTCCATCGAGATCCTTCCGGGCCTGGGACACGACGTGCTCAAGGAGAGCAGCGGGACCCTGCGCAAGACCGTACTGGCCCATCTCGACGCGACGGCCGACCTGGCCGCGCGAACGCCACGGGCGGGAGCTCTGGTCCCATGAGGGTGCTCTTCACGGTCCCGCCACTGGCGGGGCACGTCAATCCGACGGTGGCCGTCGGGGCCGAACTGGCCGCCCGGGGACACGAGATCGCCTGGACCGGTCCGGCCTCCGTACTCGCCGGCCTGCTGCCCGCGCGCGCCCGGATCCTGCCGGCCGGCGAGGGAGCGGGCAGCTCCTACACCGCGCTGCACGAACGCTGGCGCGATCTGCGCGGGGTCGCGGCGCTGCGCTTCCTCTGGGAGGAGGCGCTGGTGCCGCTCGCCCGGGCGATGGTGCCGGGCGTGACCCGGGCGGTGCGCACCTTCGAGCCGGATGTGCTGGTCGCCGACCAGCAGGCCCTGGCCGGACCGCTGGTCGCCCGGCGGCTCGGCGTCCCGTGGGCCACGTCCGCCAGCACCTCCGCCGAACTCACCCGGCCCTTTGCGGACTTCCCGAAGGTCGGGGAGTGGGTGGCCGAGCAGATCGGCGGCCTGCTCGCGGAGTTCGAGGACGCGGGAGAGGCCGATGGCGGCAGCTGGGACCCGCGGTTCTCGGACCGGCTGGTGCTCGTCTTCTCCACTCCCGAACTCGTGGGAGGAGGCGAGGAGTTCCCGCCGCACTACGCCTTCGTCGGACCCGCGTTGGGCGCCCGTCCGGCCGCTCCCGATTTCCCCTGGCAGCGCCTGGACCCGGCGCGCCGGCGGGTACTGGTGTCGCTGGGCACCCTCAACCAGGAAGCGGGCGGCCGCTTCTACCGCGCGGTGCTCGGCGCCGCCGAACGGCTCGCCGACCGGGCACAGCTGGTGCTGGCGGCCCCCGCCTCCCTGATCGGGGACCCGCCCGGCCATTTGCTGCTCCGGGAGAGGGTCCCCCAGCTGGATCTGCTGCCGCATCTGGACGCGGTGCTCTGCCACGGCGGCCACAACACCGTGTGCGAGGCCCTCGCGCACGGGCTGCCGCTGGTGATCGCTCCGATCCGGGACGACCAGCCGATCGTCGCCCGGCAGGTCGTCGAAGCCGGGGCCGGGATCCGGGTCCGGTTCGGCAGGACCCGGGCCGAGGAACTGCGCGACGCGCTCACGGCCGTGCTGGACGACCCCGGCCCCCGCCGGGCAGCCCGGCGGATCCAGGCCTCATTCGCCGCGGCGGGCGGTGCCGCCGCCGCGGCCGACCGGTTGGAGAAGCTGATATGATGCCACCCCCGCTCCCGCGCGTCCGGTGGGTTCCGGCGGTGCTGCTCGCCGCGCTCGGTGCGGGCACCGTGCGCACCCGGCGGCGGCTGCGGGCGATCCCCGTGCTGCCCATGGTCCCGCCCGCCGCCGGTACGGTGCCGCGCGCCGCCGGGTGGCGGCTGCTCACCGCCCGGGGTGTCGAGCCCGACGCGGCCACCTTCCTCGCCGCCTGCGCGCACGCCGAGCGGGAGGGGCTGCGCGTGCTGGACCTGCTGCCGGCGGATCTGGCCGCCGAGCGGGCGCTCGGACTGCTGCGGCTGGTGGACCCGGCCCGCTACCGGGAGGACCGGCTCGGCGAAGGGCGGGGGGCCGGCTACGCCGTGCTCGTCGCGGAGGAGGTGCTCGCCCGGGCCGGGGTGGAGCCGGGCGCGCCGCGCCCCGTACCGGCGGAACTCCTCGCGCTCACCCGACGTTTGAAGGAGTACGCGGCCGATGCCACGGGTCTGGCCATCGCCCCCGCGCTGAGTTGCGGTCGGCCCGGCGCGGCCTCCCGGCGCCCCGGACCCGGGTCGCGGCGGGCCGCCGAGCTGCGGGCCCAGGGGCTGCCGCCCGGAGCGCTCGCGGCCGCGCAGCTGTGCGGGCTGGCGCTGCTCGCGGGCGCCGCCGTACGCCAGGGCCGGTGGGGCGCCGCCGCGGCCGGGCTGTACTGGCTTCAGCCGTACCTCGCCCTCGGCGGGCCCGGCTCCCCGCTGCGCCCCCACGACCTGGCCCGAGCCACCGCCGCCCGGCCGGCGTGCTCCCTCGCCGCCGCCCTGCGTACGGCCGCGGCGGCCGCCCGCGACCGGGGTGAGGGACCGGACACCGCCCGGGCCGCGGCCTACCGGGCCGACCTGGCCGCCGGCACCGACCGGTTCCTCGAACCGCGCCGCCCGGACTGCCCGTGGTGCGGCTCCCGGCGGCTCACGGTCCGGGTCCGGGTGCCGGACCTGCTCCAGGCAAAGCCCGGCCGGTTCACGCTGGAGCGCTGCGGGAACTGCGGTCACGTGTTCCAGAATCCCCGACTGACCCTGGAGGGACTGGAGTTCTACTACCGCGACTTCTACGACGGGCGCGGCGGCGCGGGTGCGGGCACGGTCTTCGGGCGGCTGGGCGCGGCCTACCGGGCGCGCGCCGAAATGCTCCGCCCCCATGTCGAGCCCCGGTCCTGGCTCGATGTCGGGACCGGGCACGGCCACTTCTGCAACGCGGCGCGGGCGGTCTGGCCGCATACCCGGTTCGACGGGCTGGACATGGGCGACGGTGTCCGCGAGGCCGAACGCCGCGGCTGGGTGCACACCGGATACCAGGGGCAGTTCCCGGAGTTCGCGTCGAAGCTGGCGGACCAGTACGAGGTCGTCAGCATGTACCACTACCTGGAGCACACCCGGGACCCGCTCGCCGAGCTGGACGCGGCGGCCGCCGTCCTCGCCCCCGGCGGATACCTGGCCATAGAGCTTCCTGATCCGCAGTCGCGCATGGCCAGGCTCCTCGGCCCGGCGTGGCTTCCCTGGTTCCAGCCGCAGCACCAGCACCTGATCCCGGCCGCGAACCTGCACGAGGCGCTGACCGACCGGGGGTTCACGGTCCTGGCCGAGGAGCACGGCCCGGCCCACCAGGGCAACGACTTCTTCGGCGCGGTGGCCCTCACCGCGACCCGCCTGGCCCCGGAACCCGAGCGGCCGTGGGGACCGCCGCCCACGCCCCGCACGCGGGCCGTCGCCGGTGCCGTGCGGGTGGCCGCGCTCCCGTTCTTCGCCGCCGCGGCGGCCCTCGACGCGCTGCGCACGGCGTCGGCCCGCCACACGGACGGCGGCAACGCCTACCGCCTGCTGGCCCGCAAGGACACCCGGTGACGCCCGCGACCGGTGCCGGCGGCCCCGCCCACCGGCCCCCGCCCGACGGGCCGGCCGTGACCCCTGTCCGAGGCGACATACCCGATACCGGCCGCCCGGGCACCCCAGGGGCCGCCGCCCCTGCCGGGGGCGACCTGGCCGCCCCCGACTACCAGGGCACCGCACGCACCACCGACCCCGCCGGAGGCGACCTGGCCAGCCCCGGCCGCCAGGGCACCGCCGACACCGCCCATCCCGCCGGTGCCGAACTGGCCGGCCCCGGCCGTGAGTGCACCGCCGGCACCGCCCATCCCGCCGGGGGCGACTTGGCTGGCCCCGGCCGGGAGGGCACCGCTCACACCGCCCATCCCGCCGGAGGCGACTTGGCTGGCCCCGGCCGCGAGTGCACCGCTCACACCGCCCATCCCGCCGGAGGCGATCTGGTCGGCCCCGGCCGCAAGGGCATCGCCGACACCGCCCATCCCGCCGGTGCCGAACTGGCTGGCCCCGGCCGCAAGGGCATCGCCGACACCGCCCATCTTGCCGGGTGTGACCTGGTCGGCCCCGGCCGCAAGGGCACCGCTCAAACTGCCCACCCCGCCGGTGTCGAACTGGCAGGCCCCGGCCGCAAGGGCACCGCTCACACCGCCCATCCCGCCGTAGGCGACCTGGCTGGCCCCGGCCGCAAGGGCACCGCTCACACCGCCCATCCCGCCGTAGGCGACCTGGCTGGCCCCGGCCGCAAGGGCATCGCTCACACCGCCCATCCCGCCGGAGGCGACCTCGCTGGCCCCGGCTACCAGGGCACGGCGCGCACCACCGACCCCGCCGGTGCCGAACTGGCCGACCCCGGTCGCAGGGGCACCGCCCACCCCGCCCACCCCGCCGGAGGCGACCTGGCGCGGCGGGCCACCGCCGATCCGCTGTTCCGGCTCGTCGCCTACGCCCTGGAGGCCGCGCACGGGAGGCCCCCGGCCGCGGTGTGGAGTGCCCCGTACGCCTTCCACCTCGGCTCGCCCGGGCTCGTCGCGGCGGCCGGCTGGCCCACGGCCGCCGCCGCGGCCCCGCGCGACGACGGGCTCGTGCGGCTGAGCTCCCTCGCCCACCCCGCCGACAGCTGCGATCTGCCGCTGACCCTGTCCGGGCCGCCGCCAGACGCCCCCGACTGGGCCGTGCGGCCGTACGCGGTGCTACGGGCGCTGGCCCGGGCCGGTCACGGCCGCGGCGGGACCGACCTGCACGTGCAGGGCTCGCTCACAGCGGCCGCCGGACTGGCCACGGCGGAGCCCACCGACTGCGCGATCGCACTGGCGGTGGCCGACGCGCACACCGGTCCGGAGCGGCAGCCGGACCGCGCGCAGGTGGCCCGGCTGCTGGCCGACGCCCTGCCCGACGGGGACGACGCACTGCGCCGGGCGGCGCTCTTCGGCCGGCCCGGCCGGGCGCTGCTGGTGGGCGCGGGGCCGAGGCGGCGGCAGCGGTACGTCGTCTTCGACCCGGCCGCTTCGGGCGCGCGGCTGGTGCTGCTGGCCGTACGCGGGGACCCGGCGGACCGGCCGGCGGAGCTGGCCCGGGCCGTGGCCCGGACGCGCCGGGCCGGGGCGTTGAGCGCCTGGCCGCCCGGGCAGCGGCCGGGGCGGAGCGTACTGGTGCTGCTGCCCGAGGCACGACTGGCGGCGGCGCGGGCCGCGGTCGCGGAGGACTTCCGCGGCCGGGGGCGGCCCGTACCGCGGTTCCTGAACATCGCCGTGGCCGGCGCGGCCCGGCGCGAGGAATGACACCACCCACACCCACACCCCACACCGAGGAGGAACCACCCATGTCCACGCCCACGCCCAGGCCCACGCCCACACCCAGGACGACCGCGAGACGCGGCGCGCGGCGGCGCTCCGCGATCGTGGCCGGACTCGGCGCGCTCGGCCTGCTGGGCGCCTTCACCGTGGCCAACTCCCAGGCGGCCGAGCCCGGTTCCGCCGTCAGGACGGCAGCTGCGGCCGCCTTGCCGGCGTACGACCACGTGGTGGTCGTCGTGTACGAGAACAAGCAGTACGGCGAGATCATCGGCAGCGCGAACGCCCCGTACATCAACCAGCTCGCCAACGGCGGAGCCAGCCTGACCGGTATGAAGGCGCTGACCCACCCCAGCCAGCCGAACTACTTCAACCTCTTCTCCGGCGCCACGCAGGGCATCACGGGCGACGGCTGCTACACCCCGCAGTCGATGACGGCGCCCAACCTCGGCCAGGAGCTGATCGCGGCCGGCAAGACCTTCGCGACGTACAACGAGGACCTGCCGAGCGAGGGTTCCACGGCCTGCACGAACGGTCAGTACGCGCAGAAGCACAACCCGTGGTTCGCCTTCAAGAACGTGCCGTTGAACACCGGCAAGACCTGGGCGCAGTTCCCCCAGAACAACTTCGCGGCCCTGCCGAACCTGTCGTTCGTGGTGCCCAACCAGTGCAACGACATGCACTCGTGCTCGGTCGGTACGGGTGACACTTGGACGAAGAACAACATCGACGCCTACGCGCAGTGGGCGAAGGCCAACAACAGCCTGCTGGTCCTGACATGGGACGAGGACAACTACCTCGGCTCCAACCAGATCGCCACTGTCTTCTACGGTGCGAACGTCAAGACGGGCAAGTACACCACCGCCTTCAACCACCACCACCTGCTGCGGACCTTCGAGGACCTGTTCGGCACGGCGACGCACGCCGGCAACGCGGCCAACGTCCAGCCGATCAGCGAGGTGTTCGTCACCGGCCCCACCCCGACCCCCACGCCCACGCCGACCCCCACGCCCACGCCGACCCCCACTCCGACTCCGACACCCACCCCTACACCCACCCCCACACCGACCACGGGTGATCTGAAACTGACCAACCCGGGCGCGCAGACCTGCAAGTTCAACCAGTCCTGCACCATCCAGCTCACCGCGACCGGCGGCACGTCCCCGATCCGCTACGCGGCCACGGGCCTGCCCTGGGGCATGACCGTCGACTCCGGCTCGGGCCGGATCAGCGGCAAGCCGTGGGCCGCCGGCACGATCCAGATCACCGCGACCGCCACCGACTCCGCCGGCGCGACCGTCACCGCGGCGTTCCCGCTCACCGTCAACTGGTTCTGAGGGAGACATCCGTGTACCTGTCGACCAGCCGTGCCGCGGACATCGCCGGGGACACCGCCGCCGCGCGAGGACCCCTGCGGGCCGTCCCCGGAACGGTGTTCGCCCTCGGCCTGGTCAGCCTGGTCACGGACATCTCCGCGGAGATGGTGACCGCGGTCCTGCCGCTGTACCTGGTGGCCGGACTCGGCATGTCCCCACTCGCGTTCGGCGCCCTGGACGGTCTCCACCAGGGCGCCACCGCGCTGCTGCGCCTCGTCGGCGCCCGGATCGCGGACCGCACCCGGCGCCGAAAACTCGTCGCGGGTACCGGCTACGCGCTCTCCGCCGTCTGCAAGGCGGCCCTGCTCGCCGCCACCACCCCCTGGTCGGTGGCGGCGGTGCTCGCCGCCGACCGCACCGGGAAGGGCCTGCGCACCGCCCCGCGCGACGCGCTGATCTCGCTGTCCTGCCCGCCGCAGGAGCAGGGCCGCGCCTTCGGGGTGCACCGCGCACTGGACACGGCGGGCGCGCTGCTGGGGCCGCTGGCCGCGTTCGGAGTGCTGTGGGTGGCGGTGGACGGGTACGACGCCGTGTTCACCGTGAGCTGCTGCGTCGCCGTACTGGGGGTGGTGCTGCTCGCCCTCTTCGTACGGGAGGCCCCCGCCCCCGCGCCCGCCCGGGCCCCACTGCCGCCCGTACGCACGCTCCTGCGGATCCCCGCCCTGCGGCGGCTCTGCCTGACCGCCGCCGTGCTCGGCCTGTTCACCGTCGGCGACGCCTTCCTCTATCTGCTGCTCCAGCGCCGGCTCGACCTGCCGGCCGCGTACTTTCCGCTGCTGCCCGTCGGCACGGCGGCCGTGTTCCTGCTGGCCGCCCTGCCCGCGGGGCGGTTCGCCGACCGGCTGGGCCGGCGCCGGGTCTTCCTCGGCGGGCACGTACTGCTGATCGGCGCGTTCCTGCTGCTCCTGGCCCCGGTGCCGGCCGGGCCCCCGCTCGTCATCTGCGTGCTCGCCCTGCTCGGCCTGTTCTACGCCGCCACCGACGGGGTGCTGATGGCCGCGGCCGGGTCCGTGCTCCCGGCCGAGCTGCGCGCCACGGGGCTCGCGGTACTCCAGACGGCGCAGGCCCTGGCCCGGTTCGCGGGTTCCCTGCTCTTCGGCGCGGCCTGGACCCTGTGGGGGCCGGACGCGGCGCTCGCCGCGGCGGCCGGCGGGCTGCTGCTGTCCCTTGCCGTGGCCGGCGTGCTCGCGGCGCTCGACAGGCCGGTGCCGGGCGAGCCCTTCGTAGGGCCCTCGTGATCAGCCCTCGTGATCAGCCCTCATCATCGGCCCTCATGGTCCGCGGGGGAGTGGAAGGATGATCCGGTGATCAGTCTTCTGCGTGCACCCATTGCCGCCCGGCTCCAACGGCTGGGCGACGAAGCGATGTTGGACCTGAGGCGTTCCCTGGACCGGCTCGGCATCGACCGGCCGATATCCGGCGCCGTCGAGTCCCTGGTTCGGTTCCATTCGAGAATGAACAAGCGGTGGTACCGGGGCAGGATCGCCGCGATGGTGCTGGCCTTCTGGGGCTACGTGTTCATTCCCGCGCTGGTGAAGAGCGGCTGGTACACCTTGGGCGAGGAGAAGGCCTTACGAAGACTCACGCCCGAGGCGCTGTGGAAGCTGCTCACGGAAACGAACTCCCTCGTGATGCTGATGTACGCCGTCGGCCTGATGCTCGTGTCCTGGGCGCTGGCCTGGATGCTGATCATCTTCGTCTCCTGGGGCCCGATCCTCGCGGCGTTCCTGCAAGGTTCGCCGTACGCGCGAGTCTTCTCCGACGCGTTCATCCACGAACGGCCGACCTCCTACAAGTCCCGGCTGCCGGGTTCGATCGCCAGGGCCATCGAGAGGTGCGCCACCGCTGCCGATACGGTGGGGGAGAAGCGGATCGAGGCCCTACGGGCGCTCTCCAAGTCCTTGGAACAGGTGGTGGACGACCTCATGCGGGCCGATCTGTCCCGGGGGTCGATCCCGTTGCGCTCCCACCGGAGGAAGGCGGCACGCCGGCACGCGGCGAGGGTGGCGGGGCGCCTGCGCGAGGTGGAGTGCGACCTGGACCGGGCCGCCGGCCCGGTCCTGGTGAAACTCGGCAACATCCTGCTGACCATCGCGGAACGGTACGCGGACGGGAGGCTCGGCGCGCTGCTCGATGAAGACCTGTCCGGCGTCGAGCCGGTGCGCTCGAGCCTGGGCAGGATCTGGCGGCCCGCCGGGGCAGTGCTGGTGATGGTGTCGGCGGTCTTCGCCGTGGCCGCCCTGGACCTCCCACAGGCCATCGAGGGATACGCCATCGCGGGAGCGGGCGCGCTGGTCCTGCTGATCTTTTACGGGCCGCAGGCAATCCTGGACGTCCGGCGACGCTGACGCCCCGGCCCACTTGCCGGAAGCCGCTGACCGCCGAGAGCCACCCGACCGCACCGGCAGGAGCCGTCGTCCACCCAGCCCGGGGGCTGACGGCGGGATCGACGCTGGACGCGCCGGCGCTGCCGCATGTTCCCGGCTCCGGGGCGGCCAGCCGTACGGCGGACCTGGCGGCCGCCGGTAGCCTCGCTCGGGTGATGGTGGGTACCGAAGGCACGAGGCTGGTCGTCCTGCGCGGGAACAGCGCCTCGGGCAAGTCGTCCGTCGCGGCAGGCCTCCGCGACCGTTTCGGCCGCGGCCTGGCCCTGGTCGGCCAGGACAACCTCCGCCGGGTCGTCCTACGGGAACACGACCGGCCCGGCGCGGCCAACATCGGCCTGATCGACACCGTCGCCCGCTACGCCCTCGGCGCCGGCTACCACGTCGTCGTCGAAGGCATCCTCTACGCCGACCACTACGGCGACATGCTCGCCCAACTACGCGCCGACCACCGCGGACCCACCCACGGCTTCTACCTGCACGTCCCGTTCGAGGAGACCCTCGCCCGCCACGCCACCAAGCCGCAGGCCGCCGAATACGGCGAGGCGGAGATGCGCGACTGGTACCGGAACCTCGATCTACTGCCCGGCGGCGCAGAGACCGTCATCGGCGCCGACAGCACACTCCCGCAGACCGTCGACCGCATCCTGCTCGACAGCGGCCTGGCCGGACATCCCGCACGAGAGCGCTGACAGCACGGGGCACCGGCGCGTGGACTGTGTGCGTCCGTATGGCGGTGAGACCGAGCCGGGTCCAGCCGTGGTGACGTCGTCCTCAACGGCGACTTCGCCGGGCGGAGGCGCAGGTGAGCTGTAGCGCGCTCCTACCACCGTGGTAGCGGCAGCAGTTCCACCACGGGAGCCAGCGCGTCGGCGAGGACCGGCTGGGCGGGGCCTGCCAGCAGTCCGACGGCGAGTGCGACGGTCAGGCACAGGTGCCGGTTGGGGGTCGAGGGGAGGTGGCGGCGCAGGTTCGCCAGGTAGACAACCGCCGCGGTGATCAGCGGCGGGCCGACCACGACGACCCACGGCGGCACCGTGCCCAGCGTCACCTTCGCCTCCGTCGACCGGGCAAGGGCGATGGCGCATGCCGCGACGGCCAGGCTCAAGTCGATCAGGTGCGGCACCGCGGGGGGAACGGCAGCGGCGTCCATGAACGCACGGAACCGGAAGCAGGCGAACAGCACCACCACGGACAGGAGCGTGAGGTCGAAGCCGAGCAGCCCTTCGACGGAAGGTTCGTCGGCGGCCGCCGCGTAGACGCCGCTCAGCACGGAGCCGACCAGGGTGAAGAGGAGCAGCAAACCCACGAACGCCATCACCACGGCCGCCGCCCCGGGCCGCCCCTGCCGCCCGGCGAGCCGCGCCGAGACCTTCACGCCCAGCAGGACGTACGCGCACCCCGCCATCATCGTCAGGCCGACGAAGAGCACAGCGTTCTCGGCATCGTCGCCGGTCAGCAGCAGTACCCCTACCGAGGCGGCGATGGCCATCGACAGACCCACGACGAGCCCGAGCAGGATCTTGAACGGTTCGACCAGGGCGCGCCAAGGCGTCCGCGAAAGCAGCCCGAAGGTGATCCAGAAGACGACGAGCAGCACCACGTGCGTGAGGATCGCCAGCGTCACGACCTGAGTCAGACGCTCCGTGCCCAGCGCCGTGAGCGCGTCGCTCAGCGGCCGCGACTGCTCCTGCCCGTACAGGCCGTACGCGAGGCCGAACAGGACGAACGAGATGACGGTGGAGAGTTTGCCCGGGTCGCGCCAGAATTTGCTCTCGATCTGGGTCCGCGTGAACGACACGACGGCACTCCCGGCCGTCACCGCGGCGCGCGCGGCACCGACGGCCAACCGGACCACGATGACGCCGATGAGGACGAGGATGATGACGCGCAGGGTGTCGACACTGATGTGCAGCCCGCCTTGAGCGAGCAACTCGACGCACGCGCCGAGTAGTTCGTCGAATTGACTCACCGTGTCAGGGTAGGGGTATCCGGCCTCCGTCCGTGGCCGGATACCGCACCCGCCGGTGGCCGGCCGGCGGAGCGCACCGACAGGTCAGGCGCTCCGCAGTCCCGGCCGAAGGCCGTGGACAGATACGAGCCCGCACGTCCCGTCGCGCGAGCCCCGACGCCCTCCGCGACGGGCGATCCGTGGGCTCAGATGCGCCCGCAGGTACCAGGGCCGACACCGTTGCAACCGGAGGAGTTGAACAGCGTGCTGCTGTAGCCGGGTTGCCACCTGACCCGGTTGGACATCGACTGGCGCCCTGCGGAAGCTGGGCACGCGCCGCCGCTCCGCGCTCGCCGCCCTGGCGCCGGGGGAGTACCGGCTGAGTACCGGCTGAACCTTGCCCAGGTTGCCTGACCGACGGGGTCCGCGCCCCGACCGCCGTGCTCCACCGACACCAAGAACGGACCGGTTCGCCCACCAGTCGCAGCCGGCGCCGCATGGGGACGCTCCGCCACCGCCCCGCACCACCCTCAGGGACCACGTGCCCCACCGACCACCGAGTCGGCAACTCCCCTGCCCAGACGCATACTTGTGCGCACCCGCTCCGCCCGGCACTCTGGCGGCCGTACGGCCAACCCCTCACACGGTCGACGAAAGGTCCAGGTGCACCAGGGATGAGAGCTCTCCGCCTATTACCCGCCGCCCTGCTCGCCGCAGGCCTGTTGATCGCCCCGGGACCCGCCGCGCACGCCACCACCGCGGTGGACGGCACGCCCGAGGGCTGGATCGTCGTACTGAAGGACCAGGCCGCCGCCCGGATGGCGCCCGCCACCATCGCCCGCGACCTCGTCGGCCGTCGGCCCGGCGCCCGGCTGGGCCACGTCTACCAGGCGGCGCTGCACGGTTTCTCCGCCCGTATGACACCGGCCCAGGCCCGGCAACTGGCCGCCGACCCCCGGGTCGCCCACGTCCAGCCGGACACCCCGTTGACGGTGGCCGCCGAGGCCACGCAGGACGCCCGGGCCACCCAGCTGAACGCCCCCTGGGGCCTGGACCGCATCGACCAGCGCCGGCTCCCGCTGTCGACGACGTACACCTACCGCACTACATCCCCCGGCGTCCGGATCTACGTCATCGACACGGGACTGCGGGTCTCGCACGCCGAGTTCGGTGGCCGCGCCTCGGTCGGCGTCGACACCGTCGGCGACGGCCGGCTGGGCGACGACTGCCACGGCCACGGCACCCACGTCGGCGGGATCGCCGCGGGCACCACGTACGGTGTCGCCAAGCAGGCGCGGCTCGTCGCGGTCCGCGTGCTCAACTGCCAGGGCGCCGCCAGCACCTCCGGGGTCATCGCCGGTATCGACTGGGTCACCGCGAACGCGGTGAAGCCGGCCGTGGCCAACATGAGCCTGGGCGGAGCCGCCAGCGTCGCGCTCGACACCGCCGTCCGTAACTCCATCGCCTCCGGCATCACCTACACGGCGTCCGCCGGCAGCTCCGCCCAGCCCGACGGCGCCTGCACCACCTCCCCGGCCCGGGTCCCCGAGGTGATCAGCGTCGGCGCCACGGACCGCACCGACCGCAAGGCGTCCTCCTCCAACTACGGCAACTGCGTGGCCCTGTTCGCCCCGGGCGTGGCCATCACGTCCGCCTGGCACACCGGCGACACCGCGAGCGCCACCCTGAGCGGTACCTCGATGGCCACCACGCACACCACCGGTGCCGTCGCCCTGCACCTCGGCCTCCGCCCGGCGGACACACCCGCGCAGGTCAAGTCGGCCCTGGTCGCCGGCGCCACCACCGGCGTCCTCCAGGGCACCCCGCCTCCCTCCCCGAACCGGCTGCTGTACACGCTCTACTGACCGCCGCCGAATCCGGAACCGGCCTTGCCCTGGCTGATCATCACGCGTCGACATCACGGACGGACCAGAGCGCGTCCCACGTCAGCCCCTCTGCCGATGTGGCTCTGGGGGCCCGTCGGGAAACGACGGCGCCCAGGCCGACATCGAGCTCACCGCGGCCGCAGGCCCAGTTTGAGAGATGCGGGACGAAACAACGCGGCCGGTCTCCGGTCCACCCGGTCGGCGCACGGGCTGCCGCTGAGGCCCCGCCGCACGGCCGTCCCGTGCCGCCGGGGCAGCCCATGGGGTGGGCCGTGAAGCAGCCACCAGGCGGCTGGCGAGGATATCGACGAGCGCCGCGCTGACGACGTCCCGATGTGGCTTCCCCGCGCGAGGGTGGATCTCAGTCGCGAGAGCGGGTGGGTACGGGAAGCTGGCCCGCGACGATCGCGGCGAGGGAGAGTCCGAACCCCGCACATTGGATCGGACCGAATGTCTGGCCGAGCAGGACGGCGCAGAGGGCGGCGGCGACCAGCGGCGAGAGCAGGACGAGAACCGCGACAGAGTTGACGGGCAATGTGGTGACGCCGCGGAACCACAGGACGTAGGCGATCAGACCGCCGACCAGACCAAGCCAGAGGTATCCCAGGGCGGCCGTCAGCTCGACTGAGGGAGGTGGCGGCCCCTCAGCAAGAAAGGTGACGGGCACCAGGAACAGGCCCCCGGCGGTGAGTTGCCATCCCGCGAAAGCGGTGGGACTGGCCTCGGCCGGACGTCCCCAGCGCTTGGTGAGCGTCACGCCGAGCGCCATCGTGGCCGCGCTGCCGAGGCCCGCCACGATGCCGACGAGGTTGAGTGCCGCATTCGGCCCCATCACTACCAAGCCGACGCCGACCACGCCGGTCAGTCCCCAGGCCAGGCGCCAAGCGGACAGGCGCTCGCGGAGGACTGTCACGGCCAGGACGGCGACGATGAGCGGCTGGGCCGCCGCCAGGGTGGCGGCAACGCCTCCCGGCAGGCGTTCGGCCGCGATGAACAGCAGCGGGAAGAGGAGTCCGATGTTCAGCACGCCCAGCGTGGCGGCTTTCCCCCACCACGCTCCGCGCGGCAGCATCCGGGTGATCGCCAGCGCGATCAGGCCGGCGGGCAACGCACGCAGAAGTCCCGCGAACAGTGGGTGTCCCGGCGGGAGAAGCTCGGTGGTGACGACATAGGTCGTGCCCCACGCCACGGGAGGGAGCGCCGTCGCCGGGTGCGGCTGACACCGGCCGGTGCGGCGTTCCTTCCCGCCGCCCGCCAGTGCCTGGACGCCGCCGAGCGCGCAGCCGCTGAGGTCGCCGCAGCCGTCGGCGAGGTACGCGGACGGCTCGCCGTGGGCCTGATCCCGACCGTCGCCGCGGTCGACATCCCGGCTGCGCTGCGTGACTTCCGCCGGGCAGTACCCACATGTGCGTATCGGCCTGCGGGTGGGCGCGAGCGAGGACCTCGTCGAGCAGGTCGAGCAAGGAGCCATCGACGTGGCCTTCCTCGGGCTGCCGACCACAGCGCGGCCTCAAGGTGTCGCCGCCCACGAACTGGCCCGTGACCGACTCGTCGCCGGGGTCGCGCCCGACCATCCACTCGCCGAGGAATCAGCGGTCGACCTTCGCAGGCTTTCTTCCGAGGTGTTCGTAGACCTTCCGGCCGGCACGGCGGGACGTGTCCAATCCGACCAAGCTTTCTCAGCCGCTGGTCTCAGCCGCGACGTCGCCTTCGAAGTGACCACCGTGGACTTCATCATGGCTCGACTGGTGGGGCAGGGCCTCGGGATCGCCATGCTCCCCTCCGCCTACGTGCCTCAGCTCACCGGCGTAACCGCCATCGAGGTCACTGACGCGCCGACCCGCGTCGAATACGTCATCCGGAGCCGCGTCACCCGCACGCCCGCGGCCACCGCCTTCCTCGCCACTCTCGACATCCCGTCGGAACCGCGCACCGGGCCTCCGCGTCTGTCGCGGGCATGAGGGGAAATCAATGAGACGGACCACGGGTACGAATGCGGAGGCCGGGGGCGCCGCCGGATGCCTCGTCGCCGGCCTCGGCGCGACGACCGCGGTGCTCGTGTGGGCGCCGCGGGCCGCGTTCAGTATCGACGGTGGCTTCGAGGGCCATGCCCGTGACCTGAGCGTGCTCTTCGTCGATCTGCCGCTCATCGTGCTCGGCGGCACGCTGATCCCGCTCTCGGCCTGGGCTCTGGCCACGCGATGGGGGCAGCGCCCCTGGGTCGCGGCACTTGCGGCCGTGGCCACGCTCGCGCTCGGCGTGTGGGGCCTCACCGAGTGGTGGACCCCCCGCCAGCACCCGGACCCCGGCTACGGACCCGGAATCTGACCCCGGCGACAGACGGCCCCCTGCCGTCCCCTACCGTCCCCGACCTCCGCCGGCCCTGGTCGCCGGACCAGGGCCGGCGGGCCGCCTCGATGCCGAACGTGGCCTTCAGAGTGCGCTGCTGCTCCTGCGCGAAGTGCTCGCCGCCGTAGAAGACCTTGCGCAGGTCTCCGTACGCGCGCAGCGCGTCCGCCTCCGCGTGCAGCAGCTGCCACACGTAGGAGGGCATTCCGAAGAGGGTGTCGGCCCCGTGGCCGATGATGGCCCGGGCCGTCACCCGGGACCAGACGGGGGCGTGCACAGCGTCCTGCGCGCACCATCAGCCGCGTAGCCGCGATCTCACGAACTCCGGCGGGCCACTACGGCGAGCCGGTCCGGCGGCAGTGCGGCACCCGAGCGGAACGCCTGGGCGAAGGCGGCCGGGCCGAGGGCGGCGGTGGCTGCCGCCGTGATGCGGTCCACGTCGGTGCGCTCGGCCGGGGGGAGCGGGGCGCCGGACGTGTCACGGGCGGTGTGGGCGCCGCCGAGGAGCAGCGCTCCGTCGGCGGGGTAGCCCGCGAGGACTGCCGCGCCCGCGAGCCCTTCGAGCGACAGCGCCAGGGCGCGCGGCTGCGCCAGGGTCATGGCGGTGTCCAGCCCGCGCAGGTGGTGTTCGCGTGCCCCCGGGGCGTCGCCGCGCAACTCGGCGGTGAAGCCGAGTTCCGCCGCCAGAAGATGCTCGCCGATCGCGGAGGACACATCGGCGTCGCGGATGCGCAGGAGGTGGGCCTCGGCCGCGTCCAGGTCCCCCGAGCGGCGCGAACCGAGGGCCAGGCCCATCAGGGCGTGGATCTCCCCGTACTTGTACCCCTGGGCCGTGGACAGGCGCAGGGCCCTCTCGTGCAGGGCGCGGGCGCGGTCCCAGTCGTGGGCGAGGAGGGCCAGGCGGCCCAGGCTGGACAGCCGGGCGGCGACCTCCGCCTCCAGGCCGAGGTCTTCGGCGATACGCAGACCCTCGGTGTGCAGCCGGGTGGCCCGTGGGTAGTCGCCCTTGATCTCGGCCAGGCTTGCCAGGGCCGGGACCGTCTGGAGTTCGCCCCACCTGTCCCCGAGCTCACGGAACAGCGCGGCGCCGCGCTCGCCGTCCTGCCGGATGGTCGTCAGGTCCCCGCGGTGGTGGGCCAGGGTGGCGCGCAGGGCGAGTGTCGCGGCGACGCCCCACCGGTCATCGGCCGCCGTGAACAGCGCGTGGGCACGCTCGTTGGCCTGCTCGCTCGCCTCGGGGTCGCCCGCCTGGGCCAGGGCGTACGCCGACAGCCACACGAAGAGCCCCTGCGTGCCGTCTTCCACCCGCGTCTTCGCCCCAGCAGACTGCGCTGCCGTCGTCAGGAGCGCGAAACTCCGCTCCAGCAGCGGCAGTTCGCGGATCTCCGACAGGGCGCGGTGGGCCTCGGTCAGGCGGCCGCGCACCAGCCACCACCAGGTGAGGGCGGTGGCGAGGCGGGCCGCGTCGGGCGTCCCGGCCGCCGTCGCGCGGGCCGTACGCAGGTTCGCGGCCTCAGCGTCGAGGCGGGCGAGCCAGGTGCGCTGGTCGGGGCCGCGAAGATGCCGGTCGGCGGCTTCGGCCAGTGCGAGGTAGTGGCCCAGGTGTCGGGCCCGCACGGCAGGACCTTCTCCGGACTCCGCCAGTCGCTCCTGGGCATAAGCCGATACCGATTCCAGCAACCGGAAGCGCCCGTTCCCAGGAACGATCAGCGAACGGTCGACCAGGCGCGTAACGAGGTCGAGCACGTCCTGACGGGCTATGCCGTCGCCCGCGCAGACCTCCTCCGCCGCGTCGAGGGCGCAGCCGTCGGGGTGGACGGACAGGCGGGCGAGGACGGTCCGCTCGGGCGCACTGAGCAGCTCCCAACTCCAGTCGATCACCGCGCGCAGGGTCTGCTGGCGTGCCGGGACGCCGCGTCGGCCGGCGCCGAGGAGACGGAACCGGTCGCCCAGGCGGGCGGAGAGCTCTTCGAGACCAAGGGCGCGGACCCGGGTCGCGGCGAGTTCGAGGGCCAAGGGGATACCGTCCAGGCGCGCGCAGAGCTCGGCGACGAGGGCAGCCGAGGACTCCGTGACGGTGAAGCCGGGGGACGCCTCCTTGGCCCGCGCCGTGAAAAGTTCCGCGGCGGCGTCCGGGGCGAGGGGGCCGACGGGGACCACGACCTCACCGGAGAGGGCCAGCGGCTCCTGGCTCGTGGCCAGGACGCGCAGTGCGGGCGCTGCGGCCAGGAGGCCGGCGGTGAGCTCGGCCACCGCGTCCACCACGTGCTCGCAGTTGTCGAGGATGAGCAGGGTCCGCCGGTCACGCAGCGCGGGTGCGAGCCGTGCGGGGTCGCGGATTCCGAGGACCGCCGAGACGGCCTGGGCGAGGTCGGCCGCGTCGCCGCGCAGGCCGGCGAGTTCGACGAGCCGGACTTCGTCGGGGGCTTCGTTCGGCACGTCGTCCGGGACTCCGTCGGGGGCGGCCCCCGCGAGACGGCCGGCCGCCTCGATCGCGAGGCGGGTCTTGCCGACGCCGCCGGGGCCGGTGAGCGTGACCAGGCGGGCCCCGGTGAGGAGGTTCGCGAGGGCGTCGAGCGCGTCGCCGCGGCCGATCAGTGACGTCAGCGGGGCGGGAAGGTTCGACTCGGCGGTTCTGTCAGGCTCTCCCCGGCCCTCCCTCCGCCGCTGTCCCAGTCCCCGTCCCCGTCCCCGTCCCTTGCCTCGTTCCTCTTCCTCTTCCTCTCCTGGCCCTTCGCCGTGCGTCGCGCCCGCGCTCCCAGAGCCCGCCGGCTGCCGCTGGTCGGGCGTCAGAGAGGCGTCCTGGCGCAGGATCGAGGCGTGCAGGGCGGTCAGTTCGGGGCTCGGGTCGAGGCCGAGTTCCTCCGCGAGGCGCTCGCGCAGGTCCGCGTACGCGATCAGGGCCTCCTGCGTGCGCCCCGCGCGGTAGAGGGCGAGCAGGTGGAGGGCGCGCAGCCGCTCACGCAGCGGATGCCGGGCCACCAGGTCGGCGAGTTCCCCGCTCAGCAGGACGTGATCGCCCGCATCGAGGCGGGCCTGTGTCCATTCCTCCAGGACGGCGATCCGCTGCTCCTCCAGTCCTTGCGCGGCCGCCCGTACGAAGTCCTCGTCCGCGAGGTCGGCGTACGCCGGTCCCCGCCACATTGCGAGCGCATCGGTGAGCAGGTCCGCCCGGGCCTGCGGGTCGGTGACGCCTCGGGCCCGCTCCGCCAGGGACCGGAACCTGCCCGCGTCGATCTCGTCCCGCGTATCCGCGTCCACGCGCAGGCGGTAGCCGGGCGGCTGACGCACCACGCGGTCCCGGCCGATGGCCCGGCGCAGTTGGGAGACCTTGGCCTGGAGGGCGTTGGCGGGGTTCCCCGGCAATGCCCGGCCCCACAGGTCGTCGATGAGCCGCTCCGCGGAGACGGTCCGTCCTTCGTGCAGGAGGAGGTCGGCCAGCAGCGCTCGGACTTTCGCCTCCGGCACTCTGACCGGTTTCCCCTCGTCGTCCCACACCGCCAGTGGACCGAGCACCCCGAACCGCATGTGGATCACCGTACACAACGGCGCCGTCGGGCCGTCGGGGTGGCTGTCACCGGTCCGTCAGGTCGCCCGTCAGCGGTCCGTCAGCCGTCCGTCAGCGGTTCCGAAGTGCCGCCACGCACAGTGCTCTTGACGGACGAGTACAACGGAGGTCGAGATGGTTATGAGTGAGGTGGTGGTGGGACGAGCCACCGCTCCCGTGGAAGCCGTGGAGCGAAAGCTTCCGGTGGTGGCGCTGCTGGCGCTGGCCACGGCCGTGTTCGTGACCAGCCTCACCGAGACGCTGCCGGCCGGCCTGCTCCCCGCCATGGGCGGGGACCTCGGGGTCAGCGAGTCCGCGGCGGGGCAGACCGTCACCGTCTACGCGGCCGGGACCGCGCTCACCGCGATCCCGTTGACGGTGGCTACCGCCGGGGTGCGGCGCAAGCGGCTGCTGATGGCCGCCATGGTCGGTTTCGGGGCGGCCAACACCGTGACGGCCCTGTCGTCGCACTACACGCTCACCATGGGGGCGCGGTTCGTCGCCGGGGTGGCGGCCGGACTGGCGTGGGCCCTGTTGGCCGGGTACGCGCGCCGACTGGCCCCCGCCCACCTCCAGGGCAAGGCCGTCGCACTCGCCATGGCCGGGATCCCGGTCGCGTTGTCGCTGGGAGTGCCCGCCGGGACGCTGCTCGGACGGACCCTCGGCTGGCGGACGGCCTTCCTGGCCATGACCGTGCTCACCGTGGGGCTGCTCGGCTGGATCGCCGCAGCCGTGCCCGACCTGCCGGGAGCCCGGCCCGCGCCCAGCCAGCCGGCCCAGCCGGGTGCCGCCACGCGCCGGCGGGCGCCCAGGCCGGGGGCGCTGCGGATCCCGGGGGTGGTGCCGGTGCTGGCCGTCACCGTCGTCTTCGTCCTCGCCCACACCGTGCTCTACACCTACATCGCTGCCTTCCTCGGCGGCCTCGGCATGGGGGCTTCCACCGACCGCGTGCTGCTCGTCTTCGGCGCCGCCTCACTCGCCGGCCTCTGGGTCGTCGGAACCGGCATCCACCGCCACGCGCGGGTCCTCACGCTCGCCGCGACCTTGCTGGTGGGCGGGGCCGCCGCGCTGCTGACCGCTTCCGCCGGCGGCCCGATTCCCGTCTACCTCGCGGCGGCCCTGTGGGGGCTGGGCTGGGGCGGCGTGCCGACGCTGCTGCAGACCGCCGCGGCCGACGCCGCCGATGCCGCCGATGCCGCTCCCGACTCCTCTTCCGCTCCCGGCGCGGGCGACGCCGTGCAGGCCACGCTCGTCACCCTCTGGAACGTGGCCATGGCCGGTGGGGGCGTGCTGGGAGGGGCGCTGCTCGAACTGGGCGGCTCCGGCTCCCTGCCGTGGGCGGTGCTGCTGCTCCTCATACCGGTCCTGGCCCTGGTGCTCACCGCCCGACGGCACGGATTCCCCGCCCGCGCCGCCGCCTGATCCGGCACGCGGCCAGTACGGCCGGCGCACGTCCCGACCACGTCCCACGGAAAAACCAAATCGGAAACGGAAACGGAAACGACCATGACCGACCTCTTCGAAGCCGCCCACCTCGGTGACCTCCACCTGCCGAACCGCTTGGTGATGGCCCCGATGACCCGAAACCGGGCCGGCGCCGACGGCGTTCCGACAGAGCTGATGGCCGCCTACTACGCCCAGCGCGCCTCCGCCGGGCTGATCATCGCCGAGGCGGCAACGCCGAACGCGGTGGGACTCACGTACCCCCACATCCCGGCGATCTATGATGCCGCACACATCGCCGGGTGGCGGCGCGTCACCGGCGCCGTCCGGGCCGCGGGCGGCAGGATGTTCCTCCAGCTCCAGCACGGCGGCCGCGTCGGCCACCCCGACAACAGCGGTCACACGCCGCTCGCTCCCTCACCGGTACCGCTCCCCGACACGGTCCACACCGCCGCCGGCCCACGACCCGCCGTGGAGCCGCGCGAGATGACCCTGCGGGAGATCCGCTCCACGGTGGCCGACTTCGCCACCGCGGCCCGCAACGCGATCACGGCGGGCTTCGCCGGGGTCGAGGTCCACGGCGCCAACGGCTACCTCCTCCACCAGTTCCTGGGACAGGGCACGAACCGGCGAACCGACGCCTACGGTGGCCCGGTGGCCCACCGGATCCGCTTCCTGGTGGAGGTGGTCGAGGCGGTCGCCGCCGCGATCGGGCCGCAGCGCGTGGGCGTGCGGATCTCCCCAGGCGTCACCGCCAACGGCATGGACGAGGGGGATACGAGCGCGATCTACCCGGCGTTGGTGCACGCCCTCGCCGGACGCGGGCTCGCCTACGTGCACGTGGTCTTCGCCGACCCCGACCAGCCGCTCTTCCACGAGGTGCGCAGGGCCTGGGGCGGCACACTGATCGCCAATCCGGTGCTCGGCTGGGGACAGCCGCTGCCCGCCGACGGCGGCCGCGCCGCGGGGGAGCGGCTGCTGGCCGCCGGAGCCGACCTGATCTCGCTCGGCCGTCCCTTCCTGGCCAACCCCGACCTCGTGGAACGGCTGCGGACCGGTGCCCCGGTCAACCAGGTCCGGGAGGCGTACCTCATGTACGTCGGCGGCGAGACCGGATACACGGACTATCCGATGCTGGCCGACGCACTGGTGCACTGACGGGCCCGCGCCCGGCGAGGCCGGGGGCGAGCCGTGGGCCGCCCCGCCCCGCCCCGCCTGGGCCGGGGTCTGCTCGCCGCGGCTCCGCACCGCACCGCTCCGCAGGCTGGATTCTCCCGGCCGGTGCGGCCAACCAGGTTCTCCTCCGCACAGCCTGCGCATGCCGCCGCCGGCAGCCGACCACGCTGCGCGAGACTGCGGCCGAAGGGAGGGCCCCATGCCCGACACCGGACCCGAGGCGGAGCTCGACGAGCGCTACAGCGACGCACACGCCACCGCCACCGCGTGGTCGGCTGCCGCCGCCCGCCTGGCGGAGGCCGAGGTGTACTGGCTCACCACCGTACGACCGGACAGCCGTCCCCACACCACCCCGCTGACCGGCGTATGGGACGACAACGCGCTGTACTTCTGCACCGGGGAGCAGGAACGCAAGGCGAAGAACCTCGCCGCGAACCCGGCCGTCGTCCTCACCACCGGCTGCAACCGCCTGCGCGAGGGCTACGACCTGGTCGTCGAGGGCGACGCGGTACGGGTGGCCGCCGAGAACCGGCTACGTCCTCTCGCCGAGGCCTGGGAGGCGAAGTACGGCGCCGAGTGGCATTTCGACGTCCGGAACGGCACGTTCGTCAACCCCGGCGCCGGCGAGGCCCTGGTCTTCGAGGTCAGGCCCCGCACGGTCTTCGGCTTCGGCAAAGCCCCTCACAGCCAGACCAGGTGGCGCTTCTCATAAACCCGCCCGCCGCGGGCACGGCCGCCAGGGCGTTCATTCTCGCCCCCGTTCCCCATCGGCCGGGCATACCGGGGGGTTAGCCCCACCTGGACTTGGGCGGGCAGCAGGAGCGTCCCGGGCGGCCGCATCCGGAAATGTTGGGCCTGGCGCATACCGCTGGTTTCCCAACGATTCCATAGGAGTTGGCTCGTGCGTGAGCAGGCAGCATGGCAGAGGTTTCGTTCTTCCGGGCGGCGGCAGCGGGGCGGTCGACGCCGAGCCGTGTCGGCCGCGGCCGCGGTGGCCGTGGGTGTCATGACGATGAGTGTCCTGGCACCGCCCGCGGCGTTTGCCGCCGCCAGGCCCGACGCCGTCCAGCAGGGCCTGAGCGCGCTGGTGCACTCCGATGGCCTGCCCGCCGCGCTGGCGACCGTCAGGGACCGTGAGGGCCGCACCCGTACCTACACCGCAGGGGTGGGCGACCTGGCCACCGGCTCGAAGGTGCCGGTTGACGGTCAGGTGCGGATCGGCAGCAACACCAAGACGTTCACCGCGGTGGTCGTGCTGCAACTGGTCGGTGAAGGGAAGATCGGCCTCGACACCATGGTCGACAGCCATCTGCCGGGCCTCGTCCGCGGGGAGGGGATCGACGGACGCCACATCACCGTCCGTCAACTCCTCCAGCACACCAGCGGACTTCCCGAATACGAAGACCTCGTCGAAGACGGCATCCGTCAGCACCGGTACTTCGAACCCCGCGACCTCCTGGATATCGCTCTCCAGCGCAAGGCCGACTTCGCCCCCGGGAAGAAATGGGCGTACAGCAACACGAACTACGTACTGGCCGGCCTGATCATCCAGAAGGTCACCGGCCGGCCCCTCGCCGAGGAGATAGACCGGCGCGTCATCAAGCGCATCGGGCTGCGCCACACCTACTTCCCCGCTCCCGGTGACATGACCATCCGAGAATCCCATCCCAAGGGCTACCACAGGGACGCGGCAGGCGAGCCTCTAGGCGACTTCACGGAAATAGACCCCTCCGCGGGCTGGGCGGCAGGCCAGATGATCTCCACCAACTCCGACCTCAACCGGTTCTTCACCGCGCTCCTGACCCCCGAACGCCTCCTCCCGACGGCCCAGCTCACCCAGATGCGCACCACCGTCCCCATTGGGGACACCGGCGCCGGCTACGGACTGGGGCTCATGAGCAGGCCACTGTCGTGCGGCGGTGTCTACTGGGGCCACGGCGGTGACATCACGGGATACGAGACCCGGGGCGGAGTCACCGACGACGGCCGCGCCGCCGGCGTCGTGGTGACCAGCATCCCGACCGACGGAGCGGCCACGAAGCATCTCGATGGCGTCGTGGACACGGCCCTGTGCCGCTGAACCGCACCTCCTGGATGGCGCTGTGACCGGACTGGCCGGCCGCGGGATCTCCTTCCAGCCGGCCCACCGTCCGTCGCCGCTCCAGCGGGTGCGCGATGCGTCCGGATGGTGGAAGCTGGCCATGGTTGCCATGGCTGCCGAGGCGTGGGCGGCGGGAACGAAGGCGAGGAGGCCTCGTGGACGCTTCAGGAGCAAGCCGGCCCGCTCGGACGCCCCGGCGGCCCAGGATCCGGACGGTTGCCCTGCTGTGCGCGGCGGCCCTCACGGCAGCCGCGGTCCCGGCCTCCGCGCAAACCGGCGGCGCGACGCCGGATCCGGTCGTCGTCGACTGCTTCTCCGGGGCCCAGGTACGGCCCGAGGAGTACCTGCTGGCCTGCGGCGACGGCAACAACCGCCTCGTCAGGCTCCGCTGGAACAGCTGGGGGCCGCGCACCGCGACGGCCACCGGTACCGACATGGTGAACGACTGCCGCCCCTACTGCGCGGCGGGCCGGTTCCGTCCCTACCCGGTGACGGTGACCCTGAGCGATCCGGAGCCCTGGCCCGCCCACCCCGACGTGCAACGCTTCACGACGATCCGCCTCCTCTACACCGACACCGCTCCGGCCCCGGTCCCCAAGGACGTGACCTACAAGCTCGTGTACTGACAGGGCCCTGGCCGCGTACCGCATACCTCGTACCGCTCAGGCGGGGAGGGCGTCGACGGTGGGAACGACGAAGCCGAACACGTCCGTGATGGTGGTCAGGGCAGCGGTCCGGAGGGCGGTGGCGGGCAGGACGGTGCCGTCCGGCGCGGTGAGCGTACGGGTGGCCGTGGTTTCGGCGACGACGGTGGGCCGGTAGCCGAGGTTGAAGGCGCCCTCGGCGGTGAACGTGACACACATGTGCGTCATGAACCCGGCCAGCACCAGGTCCTTTCCGCTGCCCGGGGCGAAGCCCAGGTCGCACAGGGTCTTCTCCAGCTCGGTGGCGTGGAAGGAGTTGGGGAAACGCTTGACCACGACCGGCTCCCCCTCGACCGGCGCGACGCCGTTGCTGATGGCGCCGATGTGGGCGCGGATGTCGTAAGGGGTGTTCTCGCCGCCGTCGTGCACGACGTGGACGACGGGGGTGCCCGCGGCGCGGGCGCGCTCCAGCAGACGGGCCGCCGCCGCCAGGGCCTCCTCGGCGCCCTCCAGGGCCATCACGCCGCTGCGGTAGGTGTTCTGGAAGTCGATCATGATCAGGACGGACTCGCTCAGCCGGGGCGGCTGGTTGTCCTGTCCGCTCACGTCGCGCAGGGTCGTGGAGGGGGTGTTCGTGCTCATCAGGAAGCCTTTCATCGAACTGGATGGAACTGGATGGAACTGGATCGGAGCGGAGGGAGGGTTTGAGGCACGGCGAAGCCCTCCGCCTCGCAGACATGCCAGGGGACAGGGCTGGATGGGGGATAGGGCAGGTCAGGTGGCCTGCGTGCGGAAGCGGCGGCGATAGGCCGCCGGGGTCGTGGCGAGCTGCCGCCTGAACGCCCGGTGCAGGGTCTCCGCCGAGCCGAGCCAGGCCGCGGCCGCGACCTGGTCGAGCGGGCTGTCGGTGGTCTCCAGCAGTCGCCGGGCCACCTCGATGCGGGCCGCTTCGACGTAGGCGGCGGGACTGGTGCCCGTCTCCTGTTTGAAGACGCGGGCGAAGTGCCGTTCGCTGAGGCACATCCGGGCGGCCAGGGCCCCCGCGGAGAGGTCCTCGTCGAGGTGGTCGGCGATCCACAGCCGCAGCTCGTCGATGTCCCGACGGGTGGCGACGGGATGGCTGAGCGGTACGGAGAACTGGCTCTGGCCACCCTGTCGTTTGAGGTACATCACCAGCTGCCGGGCCACCGACAGGGCCGCCTGCTCACCGAGGTCCTCGGCGACCAGGGCCAGGGCGAGATCCAGGCAGGCGCTGATCCCCGCGCCGGTCCAGAGCCGACCGCGATCGGTCCGTACGAAGATCGGATCGGGGTCGACCGTGACGGCCGGGTGGTCGGCGGCGAGCTGGGCTGCGGTCGACCAGTGGGTGGTCGCCGTCTTCCCGTCCAGCAGCCCCGCCGCGGCCAGCACGTGCGCACCCACGCATACCGACGCCACCCTCCGGGCGTGCGGGGCGGTCTCCTTCACCCATGCGACGACAGCGCTGTCGATACGGGCGACGGGACCCTCGTCGGTCGTGTCGACCGCGCCCGGGACCAGCAGGGTGTCCACCTGCTCGCCGACGTCCTCGAAGGCCATGTCGGCGAGCAGCCGCACACCCGCCGAGGTACGGACCGGTCCGGCGGCCGGCCCGGCGAGGCGGACCTGGTAGTCGGCACGGCCTGCGGTCTCCCGGTTGGCCAGCGCGAAAACCTCGGCCGGGCCGGTGACGTCGAGGAGATCGACATCGGGGAAGACCGCGATGACGACCCGGTGTGGAGTGGGCATGCACCGATCCTCACCGCTGCGACTCATGGCCGCAATGACGATTCCCTGTCACATCCAGACACCGCGGCTCCCGTACGGTGCGGCGCGGCCCTCGCCCGAGTTCCCCGATCTGCTGCGACTGATCGACGAACGATCGACCGCCTTCCGCGCCGCGGTCGCCTCCGCGCCCAGCCTCGACGTGCAGGTACCGACCTGCCCCGAGTGGACGCTGTTCGATCTGGTGCGGCACCTGGGCGAGGGGCGCCGCTCCTGGGCCGCCACCGTCGCCGCAGGGCCAGTCGCCACGGCCAAGTCCGCGTCGGCGGGCGCCCCGGCCGCGCCTCGGGAGCGCGAGGCCCTGCTGGCCTGGTTGGCCGCATCGACGCAGGAGCTACTGGACGCACTGCGGGAGGCCGGCCCGGATCGCGGCTGCTGGACGTGGTGGGGTACGTCGCAGTCGCCCCGGACCTGCGGTGCCGTCGCCCGGCACCAGCTCCAGGAGAACCTGACGTACCTCTGGCGGCTAGCCACCCGGACTTCATGCGCTAGAGTTGACCTTGAGCTCGCGGCCGTAATCTCCGGTGGCGGGACTGGCGTTGGTGGTCCAAGGAAAGACACCCCACTTCCCGTGGGGGAATGCAGGTGCAAGGCCTGCCCAGCGCTCGATACCGGCCCCGGCCTCCTTCTGGAGGCCGGGGCCTTTTGCCGCACATGGCCCATCCGACAGCGGGCGACGGCAGGCGATGCGGCCCGTGGCGTCAGTCGCCTCCTTCACCCCGCACGACGAGCCTCCGCCGGCCGCACCCCGCGGGCGGCGTAACCGGTTCAACCCGCCCGCGTCGTCTACTTTGGTCGGGACATGGCCGCGATCGTTGTGGAGAGCCGGCATGAGGAAGATCAGCGCGCAGCTGTTCATGGCCCTCGACGGAGTCGTCGAGGCGCCCGACCAATGGCACTTCCCCTATTTCAACGAGGAGATGGGAGCGGCCGTCGACGCCACCCTCGGCACGGCGGATACGTTGCTGCTGGGCCGAAGGACCTACGACAGTTTCGCGGGGGCCTGGCCCGGGAGGGAGGAGGCGGGCGGAGAAGACGCCCCCTTTGCCAAGATGCTCGGTGATGCCCGCAAGTTCGTCGTGTCGAACCGGCAGCTCGATTTGACCTGGCGGAACTCCGAGCAGCTCAGCGGTGACCTCGTCGAGGCGGTCGCCGAGCTGAAGGGCGGCCCGGGCACCCCCATCTGGATCAGCGGTTCGGTCTCCGTCGTCCGCCAGCTGCTGGCCGCGGGGCTGCTGGACGAACTGAACCTCCTGGTGCACCCGATCGCCGTCGGGAAGGGCCTGCGCCTGTTCGAGGAACGCGATGCTCCTATCGCGCTGAAGCTCGTATCGTCCGAGACGTTCAGGACGGGGGTGCTGAACCTCTTCTACGCCCCCGACACGTCGCCCGGCGAGGCCACGTACGACGACGCCAAGGCGCACCTTTCCCAGACCGAGCCGTAGCCCGGCGACTCCACCTCGCTCAGGTTCTGGGCGCCGACGGCCCCGGCCGGCCGGATGGAGGGACGCCCGTCAATAACGCAGAGCCCGGTCCGAGTCCGCCGTGACCGTTCCCGACAGCTTGTGCGTACTGCGGGCGGTGCCCTGCCCCGATGCGTTCCCCGCGACGTCGGTGATCGTCACCACGACCGTGTCGAGCTGCTTGCCGCTCTCGTCCTTGAAGTTCACCTGCACCGCGAACGACTTCTTCGAGCTGTCGGTGTTCTTCACCGTCACCGGGACCACCGTGTGCCCGTCGCCGTCGGTCGACGGCGCGCCGAGCGTGACGTCATTCTTGGCGTCGACACCGTCCTTGATCTCGTCGAGCTTGCCCTTGGCGACCGCTGCCGCCGACGCGGCGGCGGACGCCGCCTCGGCGGCCGCGGAGGAGACCTCGGCACCTACGGACTTCACCGCCGAGGCCGCCTTGGACGCGGCATCCGAGGCGGGGCCGTCACCGTCCGAGCAGCCCGCCGTACCCAGCACCGCCATCACCAGTACCACTCCGCCGGCCAGACCACGCCTCACCATGACAACCCTGCCTCTCGAAACGTTCTGTTCCGGCAAGTCAACGTGGCGACCGCCGTCACGCCGGCATGACCCGGCACGGCGTCCGGGTGATGCGCTCAGACCCCCGTGCGGCAGCACCCGTCCAGCGCAACACGGTGAGCAGGTTATGCGTGTACGTGGCGGGGCGACGGCACCGTCCGCGCTGCCTTTCACTTGGTGAGGCGGCGGAGGGCCTCTCGGCGGGTGAGGGGGGCGACGTTGCCGCCGTGGCGATCCAGCCAGCCGATGACGAGTTGCGGGTGGTGGGTGGAGGCCTCGCGGAGCACCCAGCCCAGTGCCTTGCGCAGGAAGAACTCCCGCTCGCCGACCACGATGTCCGCGTAACGGGTGAGCCGTTCAGGGTCGGGTCGGCCGGCGCGGATACCGGGAATCAGCGCGAGGAGTGCGGAGCGACGGAGCCAGAAGTCCGGGTCGGTGATCCAACGGTCCAGCACCGGGCCCGCGGCCGGGTCGCGCAGGGCGACGGCGCCGGCGCAGTGGACCGCCAGCGGATCCACGAGCGCCCAGGTGCGGCACCCACGCAACAGGTCCTCGACATCCTTGAGGGCCTCGGCGTTCAGCGACCCCTGGTACTGCACCAGCACTTCAACGGCTGCCCGGCGGTACTCGTACACAGGGATCGCGTCGCTCTCCGGCGGAGACCACAGATCCCGCGCGAGAGCCAGCGCGTCCGGGCCGGGCAGTGCCCCCATCGTCCGGCGGGCGTCGATGACGCAGCGGCGCAAGTCCGGTATACGAACCCCGAGGTGGGTGAGCTCGCTGTGCAGGTACGTGCGCTGCTGGTCGGCCCGGACGGGATCGGCCAGCGCGCGCAACGCGGTGCGGAGGTCCTCGACCGGGCCGCCCGGTGCGGCGGTATCCGCCTTCATGCGTCCCCCTCGCGCCTGACCCCGGTCCCGGCGGGCGGTCGGGCACCGCGTACCGGTCCGACGGCGGTGTCCGTCCAGTCGTCGGTCTGCCGCGTCAGTCGTCGCAGCAGGGCCCGTACGGCCGCCAGGTCGTCCTCCGCGATCCCCTCGCCCATCGCCTGGTGCGCGGCCGCGGCGCCGGCGGTGATGGCGTCCAGGGCCTGCCGGCCGGCGTCGGTCAGGGCGAGCAGGGGCGATGTGCGGTGATCGGGGTTGTCCCGGTACTCCGCGAGGCCGTCGTGGACGAGCTCGTTGGCGATGCGCTGCACGCCCTGCCGGGCCACACCGAGACGGCGCGCGGCCCGCGCCACCGGCAGGGCCCCCTCGCTGACCACGCTCATCAGCTGCCAGCGGGCCTGTGTCTGCCCTTCCGCCGCCGCCAGCGCCTCGCCCGCGCGGCGCAACGCGCCCGCGGCCTCGAAGACGTCGGCCACGAGAAGTGCCAGTTCCTGCGCTGCCATCCCGAGGTTTCACCTCCACTCAATCAGACAACATGTTGTCACTATGGCATCATTATGTCAGATGCGGACATCGCCTTCGAGGCGCACGCACACTCCCGTCAGAGACCCCCAGGAGTAACACCATGACCACCGACGCGATCAGCCGACTGCAGGCCGCCATGGAACGCGGCGAGGCCGCCCGTCCCGAGGTCGGCGGCTTTCCCTACCTCGCCGAAAGCCTGCGCCAGGCCGGCGTGACCCACTGCCGCATGGCCGTCCCGGCCAACGCCTTCCTGTACCTGACCGAACACGGAGACGTCGTCGTCCAGGGCGAACCCCTCGTGACCGGCTTCACGGCAGCACCCCGGTTCGACCGGGCCGCACTCATCGCGGCACTGCGCGCGGATCAGGCCGGCGAGACGACGTTCCCCGAGTTCGTCCGGGGCTGCTGGAACGCGGGGATCATCTGGTACGACGTCGACACGACCGCCCGCACCTGCACCTACTACGGCGCCAACGGCGACTCGTACGCCGAGGAGTACCCGGCCGTCGAACTCCTCTGAAGTGCGCGGGAAGGCCGACGCAAGGCCGACGATTCCGGCAGGCGGCCGCGCGTTGTGGACCAGCTGCCCCCGCCATGCTGTTGCGAGCACATCGCAGCTGGTCACAGGGTGTACGACGGCTGTAGCCGCAATCGACTCGCTGTGCCACGGTGAGGCGCATGGAGGGTAGCGAGCACACTCACCCAGACGGCCGCCAAGGCCACGGACACCAACACGGTCACGGTCACGGCGACACCGGGTACGGTCATCACCACCGTGCCCCCTGGCCGGCGCGTTTGCGGCATCAACTCGCCCATGGGGTGAGGCCGCACAGCCACGAGGCCGCCGACAAGGTCGATGCGGCGATGGAGACCTCCCGCGAGGGCATGCGCACGTTGTGGATCTCGCTCGTCGTCCTGGGCGTCACCGCCATCGTCCAGGGTGTGATCGTCGCCCTGTCGGGGTCGGTGGCCCTGCTCGGTGACACCATCCACAATGCCGCCGACGCGCTGACCGCCGTCCCGCTGGGGATCGCCTTCCTCCTCGGACGGCGGGCGGCGAACCGCCGCTACACCTACGGCTACGGCCGGGCCGAGGACCTGGCCGGCATCGTCATCGTCGCGACCATCGCCGCGTCCGCGGCCCTGGCCGCCCACGCGGCCGTCGACCGGCTGCTCGACCCCCGCGACGTCACCCACCTGTGGGCCGTCTCAGGCGCCGCGCTCGCCGGCTTCATCGGCAACGAATGGGTGGCCCGCTACCGCATCCGCACCGGCCACCGCATCGGCTCCGCCGCGCTCGTCGCCGACGGCCTGCACGCTCGAACCGACGGCTTCACCTCCCTGGCCGTCCTGCTGGGCGCAGGCGGCGCCGCACTCGGCTGGCGGGCCGCCGATCCCGTCGTCGGCCTGCTCATCACCTTCGCCATCCTGCTGGTCCTCAAGGACGCCGCCCGCGAGGTTTTCCGGCGGCTGATGGATTCCGTCGACCCCGGACTCGTCGCCACCGCCGACACCGCCCTGCGAGGTGTCGACGGGGTACGCGCCACCGGGCAGGTGAGGATGCGGTGGATCGGCCACGCCCTGCGCGCCGAAGCCGAGATCGTCGTCGACCCGCAGCTGACCGTCGTCCAAGCCCACCGCATCGCCGTTGCCGCCGAGCACGCGCTCATCCACGCTGTGCCGCGGCTGACGGCAGCCACCGTCCACACGGACCACACACCCGTAGGCGCCGATCCGCACGCCGCCCTCGACCACCACACGGCACGGCCGGCGGGTGCGCCGCAGTCGACGAACTCGTCAAAGCCGGTGCCACGGTTGCCGGTTCCGGTTCCGCCGCGTGGGCTGTGAACACTGCCGCACCGCCACAAGCCAACCTTTCAGGCACGTGGGGTGCGGTAGGATCTTGTATGGCGCAATGGAAGTCAGCGCCTGTGCAGCGCTGGAGCGGTTCAATCGCGACGCCGTGTCTTCAGCGTTGGCACCGGCCCACCTCTGTGCGCTCGTCATCGGACATTTTCCAGACGGGTTCTTCCGGATACGCACTGCAGGTCGGCGCCGATTTACTGTGCCCGTCAGAGCCTGCTGACTCCGGCGAATATCGGATCGCAGGCTCCCTTCAGGAGACCATGTGAAAATCCTCGACGAGACTTCTCGCACGCTGAACGAATTCCTCCTTCTGCCGGGGCTCACGACGGAAGAGTGCACTCCGCAGAATGTGGATCTGACCACGTCCGTCGTGCGGCACAAGGTCGGGGAGGATTCGCCGGTCCGGATCGCCACCCCCCTGGTGAGCGCGATCATGCAGGCGGTCTCTTCGCCGAAGCTGGCGGTCGCCCTCGCCCAGAGCGGAGGGCTGTCCTTTGTCCACCAGAACCAGCCCATCGCCGATCAGGCCGATGATGTGCGCGCGGTCAAGCGCCACAAGGCCGGCTTCCGCACCAGCGAGGTCAACGTCAAACCGTCCACCACCCTGGGCGAAGTCGCCCGGCTACTGGCCGAGGTGGACCAGGGCGTAGCCGTCGTCACGGAGAACGGCAGTGCGGACGGCAAGTTCCTCGGTGTGATCGGCCTGGAGGACTTCCACACCAAGCGCCACGGTGCCGGCGAGATCGTCACAGCCCGGATGCGCCCCCGCGACCAGCTGAGGACGGCCCCGTCCACGATCAGCCTGTCGGAGGCGAACGAACTCATCTGGGAGCAGCGACTGGACGTACTGCCGGTCGTGGACGGAGACCGGCTCGCCTCGCTGGTCCTCAAGCGGGATTACCAGGCACACAAGACGTTCCACATTGCGTCCGTGGACGACCAGAAGCGATTCCGGGTCGGCGCCGGCATCAACTCCCGTGACTTCGAGGAGCGCGTCCCCGCTTTGGTCGAGGCCGGAGCGGACGTTTTGTGCCTCGATTCATCGGACGGCTATTCCGTCTACCAGAAGAAGGCCCTGGAATCCGTGCGCGCAAAGTACGGGAATGACGTGTTCGTAGGTGCGGGGAATGTCGTCGACGGGCGTGCGTTCCGGTATCTGGCGGAGGCCGGGGCCGATTTCGTGAAGGTCGGAATCGGTGGCGGATCGATCTGCATCACCCGTGACCAGAAGGGCATCGGCCGAGGTCAGGCCTCCGCGCTGATCGACGTGGTCAAGGAGCGGGACGCGTACGCCGCCGAGACCGGCATCTACGTACCGATCTGCTGCGACGGCGGGCTGCTCAGCGACTACCACATGGCGATCGCCTTCGCGATCGGCACGGACTTCGTCATGCTGGGACGGTACTTCGCACGCTTCGACGAGTCCCCCTCACGCAAGGTCCGCGTGGACGGCCAGTACTACAAGGAGTACTGGGGCGAGGGATCAAGGCGCGCCCAGAACGCTGCCCGCTACGGGCAGAGCGACGAGATCGCCTTCGAGGAGGGCGTGGACGGCTTCGTGCCCTATGCGGGCAGCCTGTACGACAACGTAGAGCTGACCAGGTCGAAGCTGACCGCCACCATGATCAGCTGCGGTGCGACCACGCTGAAGCAGTTCCACGAGGAGGCGGTCATGGTCCAGGTTTCCGAGCGGTCCTACGAGCAGAACACCGCCGAGGTGCGGCTGCGGGAGCGGTCCGTCGATTCCGGCGAGTGACACACGATCTGCCAGCCGCGTCGTCTCCGCCACCCCCTGCGTTCCGGGTGGCGGGGGCGACGTGCTCCTGGGGCGCAGCTGCTGTTCGTCGTGGTTACCGCCCGATGTTGTTCATCAGGATGATCGCTGCGAGATTTGCGAGGATGACGGTGACGACGACGATGATCATGGCCCATGCTTTTTGTGACTGGTCCAGGTGCATGCGTCGTCTCCTGACCGGGATGTGCCGTCCTTCTCGTGCCGGCGCCTGTGCGCCGGCCCGCCCAGCCTTACGCAATGGTGACCCGGTTCCGCGTCGCGCACATCTCGGGCGTCGCCCGGCGCCGCAGGGCGTTGGAGCAACCCGGACTACCAGCACTTCTCCGCGAACAGCGGCTAGCGATACCGGATCTCGCGCGCCGCCACCGTTCATCCGCTTCCGCACATCGCTTGCTGGTACAGCGTCTCCAGCGCGTCGTCGATGGGGTGGTGCTGCGGTTTCCCCGAGGAGTCCGGCGTGTTCCACCTCTGGAGGTTGATCGCGACGGACATCTGGCGCCGGCCGTCGGCCCGGGTCAGGGACATCGTTCCGGCCCCCCAGACCGTGCCGCCGTGGCCCCAGAAGGTGCCGCAGCCCGGGCGGTCGACCTTGTGCAGGCCGAGGCCGTACTCGATCGTCGATCCGTCCAGGGCGATGACCGGGACCGTGCGCCGCATCTGTGCCAGCGACGACTGGTTGACGATCTTGCCGTCGAGCAGCTCGGCGTAGAAACGGTTGAGATCCTCCATGGTCGATACGAGAGCGGCCCCGGTTCCCGTCCAGGACGTGTTGTAGACGCTGTAGTCGCGCGGCGGGTCGATCACGCCCCACAGAGCCTCGTACATCCGCGAGTGCGGCCCCTCGATACGCGGCCCGGCCGGAAACTCGGTGTGCCGGAGCCCGGCACGCTCGATGACGTTGCGGGTGATGTACTCCTCGGCGGTGGTACCGGTCACCTGCTCCAGGAGTTGGCCGAGGAGCAGGTAATTGGTGTTGGAATACACCCCCGGAGTGGCTCCGGGCTCGCCGGCGGGAGGCGCCGTGAGCCCCATCTCGATCAGCTCGGCCGGGCGGAACCGCCTGAACCGGTTGTCGTCCAGGCTCTCGGGTGACATGTCCCGCAGAGAAGGGAACGCATAGCGGATGTAGTCGGGGATGCCGCTGGTGTTGTTGAGCAGCATCCGGACGGTGATCTTCCTGCCGCGCTCTCCCGGCACCAGCCGCGGCAGATAGCCGCCGATCGGCGCATCGAGCTGGATCCGGCCCTGCTCGACCTGCTGCATGACGGCGGCGGCGGTGAAGGTCTTGGTGATGCTGCCGACGCGCTGGCGCATGTCGGGCCTGACGGGACGGCCGGTCCCGACATCGGCGACCCCGGAAGCGCCGCGCCATGTCCGGCCGGTATCGCGCACCTCGGCGTACACCCCCGGCACCCCCGCGCGGTGGACACCGTCCATGGCGGACTTCACCTCCGCGGGATCGAAGCCGGTCGACGGGGTCGACGGGCTCGGACTGCCGGCCGGCACGGCCGTCCTTGTCCCGTCGGGTGCGGGAGCTGCCGCCACCGTGCCCGCGCAAACACTCAGCGCGGCCACGCTTGCACATAACACCAGTCGGATCTTCAAGACAGACGTCCTTTCACGAGCGATGAGTGCGACGGGGACTCTGCAACGGGGACTCTCCCCGTGCTCTTCGACATCCACGGCTCACTCGGCCAGCGCGCGGCGCAGAGCGGCGCCGAGTTCGGCGTTCTGCCGCTGCGAGACCGCGGCGGACAGGATCGCCTGTGACCCGTGGAAGGTGCCGGCCCACTGGTGCAGCTCGACCGACACGCCCGCCCGCATCAGGCGCAGCGCGTACTCGATGCCCTCGTCGCGGTTCGGACAGAACTCCGCGGTCGCGATGTAGGCCGGTGGCAGGCCGGACAGATCGGCGGCCCGCGCGGGGGCGGCGTACGGTGTGGCGGGCTGGGAGCCCAGGTAGTGCCGCCACGCTGCGGCGAGCTTGTCGCGATTGAACCAGGGCGTGTCGGTGAAGGTCCGCGCCGACCACGTCTCCCGCCGGTCGTCCAGTCCCGGCTGGTTGAGCAGTTGGAAGCGGATCGCCGGCCCTTCCTCGTCACGCGCCCGCAACGCCACCGCGGCCGCGAGGTTCGCGCCGGCACTGTGCCCTCCGACCGCGATCCGGGCCGGGTCGATGCCGAGTTCGTCCGCGTGCTCGGCCGCCCAGGTCAGTACGGCGCAGGCGTCGTCCAGGGCGGCCGGGAAACGGTGCTCGGGCGCCAGGCGGTAGCCCACCGAGATCACCACGGCCCCGGAGAGGTCCGCGATCCGGGCGGCCCAAGGATGCTCGGTGTCCAGGTCACCGAAGACTCCGCCGCCGCCGTGCAGCCAGACGATGGCGCCTTGTGCCCGGTGCGGGCGATAGACCCGCACCGCCACGTCCGGATCGGCGGACACCGTGCGGTCCTCGACCTTCATGTTCGAGGTGTCCGGTGCCGGCGCCGCGGCGGCACGCTCGGCGAAGTCCTTGCGCGAGGTGACCGGGTCGTTCAGGTCGAGTTGCGGGAGAAACGGGATGAATGCTTCGAGTTCGGGATCCATGACGACCATCCTCAGGGTCGTCATCCAGGGGGTCATCCGCCATCCGTCGCGCATCCCGCACCGATCCCGCGCCGATCGGCGCACCCCTGTCCTTCTATCCTTCTGCCATGGAGGCACTGGCCGTACGACTGTCGGGACTGGATCCGTACGTCGACGGCGCGATCCGCGTCATCGCGTTCTACGACACGCTGATGCGCCGGCGGGTGGACCTCCCGGCGCTCACCCGGGCTTCGGCGGGTCTGGCCGAGTGCGTGGCCGGGTTCCGGCTCCACGGCACGGGACGGGTGATCCGGATCTCGCCCGACGGCAGGCAGGCATCCGCCCCGCCGTCACCCCCGTCCACCACGGCGCCGATCACCCTCGACGAGGAGGAGATCGGCACGGTGTGGCTGGAACGCCCCGGCCCGCCGAATCCGCTCGACGAAGTGCTCCTGGACCGGCTCGCCATCGCCGCCGCGGCGGTCGCCGAGCGGTACGGCCCGGCCCGCACCACCATGGCCGACCCCGCCCTCGTCGAACTGGTGATCAGCTCCGACAGCGACGAGGCGGCCAGAGCCCGGGCGCTACGCCTTCTGGGTTTCGCCGCCGACCTGCCCGTCCGCGTCGTCGCCGTACGGTCGCGGCTCCCGCTCGACCAGATCGGCGCCCTGGTCTGTCCGGGCCGCCCGGTGAAGGCGGCACCGCTCGCCGACGTGGGCGTCATCCTGACCACCGCCATCGACCCGGCCCGGTTTCCAGCGGGCGTACGTGCGGGCATCGGCGCCGCGGGAAGCCCCGACCGCTCCTGGCGGCAAGCACGCACCGCCCTCCGCTTCACCGGCCCGCGTGAACCCGTCATCCGCCACGCCGACCTGGGCGCGCTGGCGCTCCTGGCCGAGATACCCGAGGACGCCGCGCGAGACAACGCCGACGTGGCCGCCATCGCCCGAATCGCCGGCAACCCGGAAGACCTGGAGACTCTGGACACCTACTGCGCCACCGGCTCCCAACGCCGGGCCGCCGACCTCCTCCACCTGCACCACAGCAGCATCGCCCGCCGACTCGAACAGATCGCGAAGACCCTGGACATCGAACTCACCGAACCCACGGGACTGACACGCGCCAGGATCGCCCTCACCGCGTGGCGGCTACTCGACGACTGAGGAAGATCCGCCGCACGGTGTACCGGCGGCGGCCGTCCTCACCGGTCAACGGTCTCGGCGTACATCTCACCGGTCTGCCGCCGTCCGGATGCGGCAGCGGCGGGGGGAGGGGCATCCTGGCTGTGTGACCCGGCCGGTGGAGCCACCGAGCGGCCTCGTGGCGTCGCCCTGCCGCCGGTCGTGTGTCGGCCTGCGCAGCGGGGGGAGGCGTCATGAGCGAGATCCCCGGCTTCGATGAACCGCAGGGCCCCCTCGATGTGTCCAGGGCGGCCATGGCGGTCCTGGACGGCGAGGGCCGGGTGGTGGGCTGGAGCCCGGCGGCCGCGGAGCTGCTCGGGTACGAGGCGTCGGAGGTGCTCGGTCGGGAGTTCGCCGACCTCGTGACCGACGCCGCGGCGCCCGAACTCCTGCCGGGCCTGCGCAGCGTGCTGCGGCTGCGCCACCGGAACGGGCAGAGCACGCGGGTCGCGGTTGCGATCCGCACCCTGTCATCTTGCGGCGAGGAGCCCGGCGGCGATGGCGGAAGTGACCTGAGCGTCGGCGTCGGGACGCGGCCCGCACACCTGCTCGCCATGGCCGACGCAAACAAGACCGAGCAGTGGAACGCCTTGCAATCGATGCTGCGCGGGTTGGCCACCCAGTCGCCCGTCGGCCTGGCCATCTACGACACCCGGTTGCGCGTGGTGTGGACGAACGCCGCCCTCTACGCGGAGATGGGGCCCGCCGACTACGCCGGAGTCGGCCCGGACGACATGGTCACGCACGGCGTGATCGTCTCTCCCGGCATGCCCGACACGCTAGAAGAGGTCATGAGCGACGTGCTCACCACCGGCGAGCCAGTGATCGAACTGCACTACCGGGGCCGCCCGCCCTCAGCTCCCGACCGCGACCACGTCTGGTCGTGCTCGTATTACCGGCTGGAGGACCCGGCCGGATCACCGCTGGGCGTGTGCGAGGAGTCGGTCGACATCACCGAGCGCTACCTCGCCCAGCAGCGCCTGGACCTGCTGGTCCGAGCCGGCAGGAGTGTGGGTACGACCCTTGACATGAGCCGCACGGCCCGAGAGTTCGCCGCCGTGACGACCCCGTGGTTCGCCGATGCGGTCACGGTGGACCTGCTGGAAACGGTGCTGCACAGCGATCGGTCGCACCCCGATGCCGTGCCGGACACCGGGATGGTGCGGGTATGGCCTCCCGGGGAGCCCCCTGCCGCACACTCCATCGCCTACCTCGTCTCCGCCGATGTCCGCGCCCGGGCCGCCGTACGCCCGGCCCGCGAACCGGGCCTGCTGACGGTACCGCTCCGCACCGAAGGGACCGACCTGGGCATCGTGTCCTTCGCATGGGAACACCGCACCAACCCTCTCGACGACGGTGAACGGGCCGTGGCCGACGAACTCGTGGCACGGCTCGCGGTGTGCGTCGACAACGCCCGCCGCTACGCCCGCGACCACGCCGCCGCTCTCCTGCTGCAGCGCAGCCTGCTGCCCAGGCTGCTGCCGCGGCTGTCCGCCGTGGAGCTCGCGTACCGCTACCTTCCCGCCGACAGCGGGGCCGGGGTGGGCGGCGACTGGTTCGACGTCATCGCCCTGTCCGGAACCCGGGTGGGACTGGTCGTGGGGGACGTGGTCGGGCACGGCCTGGGCGCCGCCGCCACCATGGGCCGGCTGCGCACCAGCGTGCGTGTGCTGGCCCGCATGGACCTCGCGCCCGATGAACTCCTGGCCCGTCTCGACGACCTCGTCACCCAGAGCGCCGACGAACGGGCCGCGGTACGCATCGAGGGTATCGAGGGTGAGGAACTGCTGGAGGACGAGGCCCTCGGTGTCACCTGCCTCTACGCCGCGTACGACCCGGTGTCCGGAACGTGCACGATGGCGCGGGCCGGGCATCCGCTGCCCGCCGTCGTCGACCCGGCCGACGGCACGGTCACGTACCCCGAGCTGCCGTCGGGTCCGCCGCTGGGGCTGGGCGGTCTGCCCTTCGAGTCTGCGGAGCTGACCCTTCCGCCGGGCAGCCTGCTCGCCCTCTTCACTGACGGCCTCGTGCACGCCCGTGACCGCGACCTCGATGAGCAACTGGACGTGCTGAGCGGGGTCCTGACCCGGTCGACCCGTCCCCTGGACGACCTGTGCGACGAGGCGGTCGGGGCCCTGCTGCCAGGTCCGGCGGACGATGACGCGGCGCTGTTGCTGGTCCGTACCCGAATCCTCGACCGGCACCAGGTGGCCGTGTGGGATGTGAGCAGCGACCCCCAGGCCGTCGGCCGGGCGCGGGCCGCGGCGTCTGCCCAGCTTCGCGCCTGGGGGCTCGATGACCTGGTTTTCACCACCGAACTCGTGGTGAGCGAACTGGTCACCAACGCCATCCGGTATGCCGCGGTCGGCCCCTTCCAGCTACGCCTGATCCGCGACCAGACGCTCATCTGCGAGGTGTCCGACGGCGGCCACACCTCGCCTCACTTGCGGCACGCCGCCGGCGACGACGAGGGCGGCCGGGGCCTGTTCATCGTGGCGCAGACAACCCAACAGTGGGGCACCCGCTACACGGCCACCGGCAAGATCATCTGGGCCGAGCAGGCCCTGCCTTCGGCGAAGCGGCCGACGAACGAGGGCCATGTCGGTTAGCGCGTGGCGTGGCGTGGCGTGGCGTGCCGTGCCGTGCCGTGCCGTGCCGTGCCGTGCCGTGCCGTGCCGTCAATCCTGACGATCGTCGGGGTACGGGGCTGCCATTCGGCCAGGGCGCCCGGAGTGCGGTGTTCCTACTGTCGGCAGTATGGATTCGATCAAGCGATACGGATGGGGTCGACGGCTACCGGTGGCGGTCGCGTCGGCCGGGGTGGGGACGGCGGCCGTGGTCTGGCTGGCACCCGGCGGCGCACTGGGCACGAACGAGCCGGTGCACGTCACTGCGGGCTTCTCGGTGACGGCCTACCGGGCGCTGACTGAGAACGTGACGGACGGGCCACCGTGGGCCAGGACCGCCCTGGAAGCGGCGAGTGAGGGCACTTTGCTGTTCCTGGGCCTGCTGCTGGCCTGGGTCGGTTGGAGCGCCCTGCGCCGCCGTGACGTGCCGGGCCTGGCCCGGGTGGCAGTGGCCGCCGCCGGGACCGTCGTCACCTACGGACTGAGTGAGGCGATCAAACTCCTCGTCGACGAGGAACGTCCGTGCCGGGCCCTGCCCGGGGCCGCGGCCCTCGCACCGTGTCCCGCACCGGGCGACTGGTCGTTCCCCAGCAACCACGCCACCCTGGCGGTCGCGCTGGCAGTTGGCGTGATCTTGGTACGGCCTCGGCTCGTGGCCCTGGTGCTGCCGGTGGCCGGCGCGGCCGCCCTGTTGCGGGTGCTGGTCGGGGTGCACTATCCGCACGATGTCCTGGCGGGCGCGGCGCTCGGCGCGGCGGCCGTGGTAACCGTACGGCTCCTCGTACTGCCGATTGCCGTACGGGCGGTGTCAGCCCTCCTCGTACGGCAGGCGGTCGGACGGCACCGGGACCACGCCGGCCTCGTGCGCGACCACGGCCGCCGCAGCCCGGTTGTCGACGCCGAGGCGGGCGAGGATCGAGCTGACGTGGGCCTTCACCGTTCCCTCCGCCAGGTGCAAGCGGCGCGCGATCTGCCCGTTGGAGAACCCGCTGCCGAGGAAACCGAGCACGTCCCGCTCCCGGGCGGTCAGGGCCTCGACGCGGGCGCGGGCCACGGAGCGGCGGCCGGCCTGGGCGCCCGCACCGCCGGCCGCCAGATGCGCGACGACCCGGGCCGCGACCTTCGGTGACAGATAGGCGGCGCCGTCGGCAACCGCCCGGATACCGGCGATCAGTTCCTCCGGCTCGCCGGACTTGATCAGGAAGCCGGTGGCGCCTTCGCTCAGGGCGCGCAGGATGTACTCGTCCTCGCCGAAGGTCGTCAGCATCACGACTCCCGTCGCGGGTTCGGTCCTTCGTATCTCGGCGGCGGCTTCGATGCCGCCGGTTCCGGGCATCCGGATGTCGAGGACGGCCACCTGCGGGCGGTGGCGCCGGACGAGCTCCACCGCCCGGTGGCCATCGGCTGCCTCGGCGACGACGGTGATGCCGGGGTCTGAGGCAAGGACTGCGCGGACGCCCGCGCGGATCATGGGCTCGTCGTCGGCGATCAGGATCCGGATCATCGGACAGCCTTCCCGGTGTAGTCGTCGGTGGAGACCAGGCGACCGGCCCGGAAGCAGAGACGGTAGATGTCCCCCGAGCGGTCGTCGAACGGGTCGCCGGTCTGTACGTAGAACTCGCAGGCCGCACCCTGAGGTGCGGGGGTGGGTGCTGCCGGGCGGCGGGTCGTCTGGCGCTCGGGCAGATACGGCGCCACCTCCGCGCGCGGCCGGCCGACGCGCAAGCGGGCGTAGTCCTGCGGGGCGAGGACCGACTGCCGTGCCGTCACGGTGTCCCACACCCGCACCACCCCGATGATGAACGCGGAAGTGCACAGCGGCACCAGGACGGCCGCCGCGGCCGTACGGCCCAGCCGGCGGCGGGCACTGCGGTGCTCGGGGGGCAGTACGTCACCTGGATCGCCGCGCTCGGCGCGGCGTGGCGGGGGCACGGCCCCGGGACGGTGCGGGAGCGTGGCCCGCACGGCGAACCCGCCGCCCTCGGGGCGCGATGTGAAGGCGCCACCGGCCAGTCGGACGCGTTCGTCCAGGCCGATGAGCCCGAAGCGGTGGCCCTCGCCGGGTGCGGAGACCCGGGACCCCGGTGCGGGACGGGCGGCGTGGTCATGGTGGGCCGCAGACGCGGTGGGCACCGGCTCGTTCGTCACACTGACCTCGGTCCGTCCTTCCATGTGCCGGACGACGACGGTCGCCCGGTGCCCGGGCGCGTGCTTGGCAACGTTCGTCAGCGCCTCCTGGACGACGCGGTGCACGGCCCGCTCGACGACCAGCAGCGCGTCGCCGGCCGCCGGTTCGCCCTCCACCCGCAGCCGGACGTCGAGCCCCGCCGCGGCCGCGCGGTCCACCAGGCCCTTGAGTTCGGTGAGTCCGGCGCCGGGCTCGGACCCCGGGGCCGGATCCGACGGCTCGCGCAGGACACCGATCACCTCGCCGAGCCGTTCCACGGCGGCTCCCGCCCTGGCGCGGATGTCCTGGGCGGCGGCCCGGTGCTCCTCAGGCAGGCCAGGGGCCAGCTTCAGTGCCCCCGCCGACAGGGCGATGAGGCTGAGGTCGTGGCCGAGGAGGTCGTGCATGTCCTGCGCGATCCGGGTCCGCTCGCGCAGCCGGGCCTGTTCGGCGACCAGACGCTGTTCCCGCTCCAGCCGCGCGGCCCGCTCCCACCCGGCCCGCACCAGTTCTCGGTACTGGCGCAGGAACCGGCCCGCGAACCACGGCAGCATCGCCGCCACGAGCAGCAGCCCCACCAACCGGCTCGCCCAGCCCAGCCACGCCGGTACCAGGAGCACGGCCACCACGGCCGCCGCGAGCACTCCGGCCAGGGCCACCCCCGTGCTCCGGTTCCGCCCCGGCTGCCAGCCCGCGAGGAAGGCGCAGACCGCCGCCGGTATGCCCCACCACAGGGTGGCGACGCCCGTACCAACGGCGGCGACCGCCCCGATGAACAGGCCTGCGGACAGTACCGGTGCCGGCACCAGGGTCTTGATGATCACTGTTCTCACGGACGCGACCCTACGGAACTCCGCCGGTCCTGCGGCACTGCCGAAAGTCCACTACCGCCGGCCCGAGTCAGCCGGGTACGCATGCTCCGCGTGTTCTCGCAGCGGTGCGGTCTGCGGTGCGCGAGCATATGGGACGCAGCGAAGAAACCAACGCCATCAGAAGGAAACCCTGAAACAGGAAGAAGGGCCGACGTGTCCGGCAGCGAAAGCGAAAACCCAGTAATCAATTCCCCCACCCCCACGCCGGGTCGGCCCAGGACGAACCGGGACTGGTGGCCGAATCAGCTGGACCTTCAGGTTCTCCACCAGCACTCGCCCGAGTCCAATCCGATGGGCGAGGACTTCAACTATGCAGAAGAGTTCAAAACCCTCGACGTCGACGCGCTGAAGCGGGACATCTTCGAGGTGATGACGACGTCGCAGGACTGGTGGCCTGCCGACTACGGCCACTACGGGCCGCTCTTCATCCGGATGAGTTGGCATGCCGCGGGCACGTATCGCATCGCCGACGGCCGCGGCGGTGGCGGCTCCGGCGCCCAGCGCTTCGCGCCCCTCAACAGTTGGCCGGACAACGCGAGCCTCGACAAGGCGCGCCGGTTGCTCTGGCCGGTCAAGCAGAAGTACGGCCGGAAGATCTCCTGGGCCGATCTCCTGGTGTTCGCCGGCAACTGCGCCATGGAATCGATGGGGTTCAAGACGTTCGGATTCGGCTTCGGGCGAGAGGACATCTGGGAACCCGAGGAGATTTTCTGGGGGCCCGAGGATGTGTGGCTCGGTGATGAGCGCTACAGCGGCGAAAGGGAACTCGCGGTACCTTTCGGCGCCGTGCAGATGGGCCTGATCTACGTGAATCCGGAGGGGCCCAACGGCAACCCGGATCCGGTGGCTGCCGCCAGGGACGTCCGTGAGACATTCGGGCGCATGGCGATGAATGACGAGGAGACGGTCGCGCTCATCGTAGGCGGCCACACGTTCGGAAAGTGCCACGGAGCGGTCCCAGCCGAGTACGTCGGTCCGGAACCCGAGGCCTGCCCCCTTGAGGAGCAAGGCCTCGGCTGGAGGAACAGCTTCGGCAGCGGCAAGGGTGCCGACACGCTCACCAGCGGGCTGGAGGGCGCGTGGACCACCGAGCCGACGAAGTGGGACAACGGTTACCTGGACAACCTGTTCAGGTACGACTGGGAGCTGACGACGAGCCCCGCCGGTGCCAACCAGTGGAAACCCAAGGATCCCTCGGCCCAGGGCACTGTGCCCGATGCTCATGATCCGTCGAAGACGCACGCCCCCATGATGCTGACGACGGACCTCTCGCTGAAGGTGGATCCTGTCTACAGGCCGATTGTGGAGCGCTTCCACAAGAATCCGGACCAGCTCGCGGAAGCGTTCGCCAAGGCGTGGTACAAGCTGTTGCACCGCGACATGGGACCCCTCTCGCGCTACCTCGGTCCGTGGATCCCCGAGCCGCAGCTGTGGCAGGACCCCGTCCCCAAGGCAGATTACGAACTCGTCGCGGACGAGGACATCGCCGCCCTCAAGCGCGAGATCCTCGCATCGGGACTGTCCATCTCCCAACTGGCCACCACCGCGTGGGCGTCGGCGGCAAGCTTCCGCGGCACCGACAAGCGCGGCGGGGCCAACGGGGCGCGGATCCGACTCGCGCCGCAAAGGGGCTGGGAGGTCAATGACCTGCCCGAACTGGCCGAGGCGTTGCGGACCCTCGAGCAGATTCAGCAGGACTTCAACCTCTCGAAGTCCGACGGAAAGAAGGTTTCGCTCGCTGACCTGATCGTTCTGGGCGGGTGCGCGGCCGTCGAGCAGGCGGCGAAGAACGCAGGGCACGACACCGAAGTCCCCTTCACACCGGGACGCACGGACGCCACGCAGGAGCAGACCGACGTGGAGGCGTTCTCCGTGCTGGAACCGGCCGCGGACGGATTCCGCAACTACCTCCGAGCCGGAGAGAAGCTGGGGCCGGAGACCCTCCTGCTGGACCGGGCCAACCTGTTGACGCTGACCGCTCCCGAGATGACGGTTCTGATCGGCGGCATGCGGGCCCTGAACACCAACTTCCGGCGATCCCCACACGGTGTCTTCACCCACCGGACCGATACGTTGACCAACGACTTCTTCGTCAACCTGCTCGACCCGGGCACGGAGTGGAAGGCATCCGCCTCGACCGAGGGAGTGTACGAGGGCCACGACCGCGCCACGGGCGCGGTCAAGTGGACCGCCACCGCCGTCGACCTCGTCTTCGGTGCGAACTCCCAGCTCCGAGCCATCGCGGAGGTCTACGCGTGCGCGGACGCGAGCGAGAAGTTCGTGCGTGACTTCGTGGCCGCGTGGGACACGGTCATGAACCTCGATCGGTTCGACCTTGCCTGAGCCCGATGTCCGGGCCGGCCGCTCATCGGCCGGCCCGGACGCCCCGGCTCCCGGTCAGCAGCCGGGTGGCCGCGTGCGCCGGCCCGCCTGCGCCGACCCGCGGTTTCCGGGAGGTCAGCCGAGGCCCACCACGACCGCCCCGCCCGCCCGGTCGACCCGGTTCGTCCACCCCGGCGGCAGCCGCAGCGACCGCGACGGTGACACCGGGCCCGGGAACCACCGACGCCACAGCAGCCGGCCGTCCTGGCCGACCGTCACCACCGGGCCGGTCAGCGGCTCCCCGGACCGCAGCAGCAACGGCCGCCCCGCGACGCCCGTGACCCGGTTCGGCGTCACCCACACCAGCGGGGCCCGCACGACGAGCGGCGGGCCGGACTCCGGCCAAGGGGCGCCCGACAGGTGGGCCAGTACCGGGGCCGCGGCGGCGGCGCCTTCCGCGGCCGCGGTGGCGGCGCGCTCGACGCCGTGGAGGGCGTTGCCGACCGCGAAGACACCCGGCGCCGACGTACGGAAGGACGCGTCCACGGAGGGACCGCGCGTGCCCGGGTCCAGGCTGATGCCGCCGCGGCGCGCCAGTTCGTGGTCGGGGATCCAGTCACCGGTGAAGACCACTGTGTCGCAGGCGAGAACGCCCGACCGGCCGTCCTCGTGGTGCACGGCCACGCCCGACAGACGGCCCCCGCCGAGCAGTTCGCCCACCGTCGTGGCCGTGAGCAGCGGGACCCCCGGCAGAGCGGCGCCCCGCGAGCGCCGCGTGACCATCGCCACCACATCCGTACCCGCCCGGCGCAACGTACGTACCGCGTGACGGGCCACCGGCTCGGAGCCCACCACCACGGCGCGCCGGCCGACGGGCTGCCCGTACAGATGGACCGCCTGCTGCAACTCCCCGGTGGTCAGCACACCCGCCGGACGGGAGCCCGGCACCAGCCGGGCGCTGCGGGGGCGCTCCCGGGCACCCGTGGCGAGGACGACGGCCCGGGCCGTGATCCGCTCCAGCCCCGCCGGGCTCGTGGTCTCCAGGGACAGGGGGCCGGCCCAGCCGGTGGCGGTGACACCGGTACGGACCGTGGCCCCCGCGCCGATCGCCGCCTCCGCCGACCGCCGTGCGTACGCCGGTCCCCGGAGCCAGGGGCGCGCCGGCCACCCGAACCCGCCGTGGTGGCAGTGGCGTGGCACGCCTCCCGCGTCCTGCTCGCGTTCCAGGACCTCGACCCGCCCCGCGCCCGCTCCCGCGAGGCGGGCGGCGAGGGCCAGACCGGCGGGGCCGGCGCCGACGACCAGTACGTCGACCAGTACGTCCAGTACGCCGTCCAGTACGTCCGTACGGTTCACCGGCTGGCCTCCTCGAACAGCGCGCGGACGGCGGCGCCGCAGTGGAAGCCCTGGCAGCGGCCGCCCCGTGCGCGCGTGCGTCGCCGCAGGCCGTCCAGCGAACCGGGCGGGACGGTCCCCGCCAGCGCGTCGCGGATCTCCCCGCGGGTCACCCGCTCGCAGTGGCAGACGATCCTGCCGTACTCCGGGTCCGCCGCGATCATCCGCGCGTCGCGGTACGGCCGGGGGAACGCCTCGCCCAGGTTCGGCATCCGCACCGGCTCCAGCTCCCGTGCGCCCGTCACCGGCAGACCGCCGTCGGCGAGCAGCTCCACCACATGGGCGGCGATCGCCATCGAGGCGGTCAGGCCCGTCGAGCGGATCCCGCCCACGGTGACGTACCGCTGCGCGGGGTGGGCTCGGATCGCGTAGTCCTCGTCGCCGGTGGCGGCGCGCAGTCCGGCGTACACGGCGGTGACCTCCTCCTCCAGGAGCGCCGGCAGGATCCGCCGGCCCTTCTCCCGCAGCAGCGCGAGCCCTTCGGCGGTCGAGCCGGTGGCCGTCTTGTCGTCCAGGTCCTCGGCGGTCGGCCCGAGCATCACGTTCCCGTACACCGTCGGCGACACCAGCACCCCCTTCCCCAGTGCGCCCGGCACCGGCAGCAGGATGTGCCGCACCAGGCCGCGGGCGAGTTCGTCGAAGACGATCAGCTGGCCGCGCCGGGGCGTGACGGTGAAGTCCGCGTGGCCGAGGAGCCGGTCGATCTCGTCGGCGTACAGCCCCGCCGCGTTGACCAGGTGGCGGGTGCGCAGCGGTCCCCGGCTGGTGGACAGGACGTGCGGATGGCCCGAAGTGCCCGAAGTGACGGACTGAACAAGGCAGTTGAGGTGGAGGTCGGTGCCGGCGCGGACGGCTTGCGTCGCATAGGCGAGCGTGGTCGTCCAGGGGCAGATGACGGACTCGCCCGGTACGTCGAGTGCCCCCAGCGCCCCGGGCCCGAGCTCCGGTTCGCGGGCCCGCACCTCCTCGGCCGGGATGATCCGGGCCGAGCGGTAGCCGTTGCGTACGGCCTTGTCCGCGAGGCCCGGCAGCGCGGCACGCTGTTCCTCGTCCCAGGCCACGAGAAGTGCCCCGAGCGGTTCCACCGCGATGCCGCTGTCGGCGGCGTACGCGGCGAGCCGCCGCTGTCCCTCTCGGACGAGCCGGGACTCCAGGGAGCCGGGTACCGCGTCGAAACCGGTGTGCAGGATGGCGGTGTTGGCCTTGGAGGTGCCGTCGCCGACATCGTCGCGAGCGTCGACCAGGGCGATCCGCAGGGGGAGCCGGGCCAGTTCGCGGGCGATCGCCGAGCCCACCACCCCGGCGCCGACGACGGTCACGTCGTACTCTCCGCCGGGCAGGGCGCCGCCGGTGGTGACGGTCATGCCGGGCCGTCGAGCAGGGCCGATACCGCCGTTCGGAACCGTGCGCGGCGCTCGGCGGCCTGCCCGGCGCCGGCCCTCGGCTCGTAGACGGCGGACGGTTTCCACTCCGGGACGGCCTCCTGGACGGTGAGCGCGGGATCGAGCCCGAGGCGGGCGACCGCGCCGACGCCGAGCGCGGTGGCGTCCGGGAGCGCCGACACCTCGACGGGGATCTGGAGCAGATCGGCCTGGGCCTGCATGAGCAGCGCGGACCGGGTCAGCCCGCCGTCGACGCGCAGGGTGGCGAGCGGTGCGCCCAGATCGGTGGCGACCGCGTCCGCGAGCTCCGCCACCTGGGCGGCGATGCCGTCGCACAGTGCGCGCACCAGGTGCCCGGCAGTGGTGGCGAGGCCGAGACCGGTGACCGAGCCCCGCAGATCGCCCCGCCACCACGGGGCGGCGAGCCCGGCGAGCGCGGGGACGAAGGTGACGCCGCCGGCGTCCTGGACGCTCCCGCCCACGGCGTCAATGTCCTCGGCGCCGGAGATCACGCCGAGATCGGTCAGCCAGCGCACGGCGGAGGCGGCCGTGTACACCTGCCCGTCCAGGCAGTAGCTGGTCCGTCCGGCGAGCCGCCAGGCCACACAGCCGACCAGCCCGGAGGCGCTGCGGCGGGGGAGCGGACCGCTCTGCGCGAGCAGGAACGCGCCCGTGCCGTAGGTGCACTTGGCGGTGCCGGGCTCGGTGACGCGCTGGGCGAGCAGCGCTGCCTGCTGGTCGACGAGCAGCCCGGTCAGAGGCAGTTCGGGCCCGAAGGCGGTGGTGGTGCCGACGCGGGTGTCCGCGTCGATGATCTCCGGCAGCCGCTCGCCCGTGAGGCCGAAGGCGTCGAGTGCCGCCTGCGACCAGCTGACGGTGTCGAGATCGAGGAGCTGGGTGCGGCCCGCCGTCGCCGCGTCGGTCACGAACGCACCGGTGAGGCGGTGCACCAGCCACACGTCGCTGGTCGTGACGACGCCGTGCCGGGTCAGGTGGCGGCGTATCCAGGCCATCTTGGGCGCGGCGAAGTAGGGGTCGAGCGGCAGGCCGGTCGTCCGCCGCAACAACGGCGCGTGCGGGGCGAGTTCGGTGCAGAGGGGTTCGGCCCGCCGGTCCTGCCAGACGATCGCGTCGGTCAGCGGCTCACCGCTCGCCGGGTTCCAGGCGAGAACGGTCTCGCCCTGGTTGGCCAGGCCCACGGCGACGACCGGCTCACCGGCCGCCGCGAGCGCGGCCCGCCCGGCGTCGACGACCGAGTTCAGCAGCTCGTAGGGGTCCACCTCCACCCGTCCGCCCGGCAGGTACCGGGGCCGTACGCGCGCGGAACCGGAGCCGATGACCCCACGTACCGGACAGACGACGAGGGCCTTGGTTCCCGACGTGCCTTGGTCGACAGCGAGCACCGGGCCCGTCATCACCACTCCGTCCCTGGTGTCGGCATGCTTGATCGTCGGTCGGAAGCCTCCACCAGCGGACGTCGTGCGTCAAGATCCTCCGATTCGCCGCCCCAGAATCGCTGACGCAAAGTCATGTTCCGTGCGTGGCTTGTTACTTGCGTTCGAACATAGATCTGGGTGCGGATGACTCCAGTCGCTCTATAGTGATCGCCGATCAACGGGAAGGAAGCCGACCGCGGGTCAACGGCCGAGGATTCAGAGCTCAGTTCACGTCACGGCTCGCCCATCCCCGACGCGGCACGTTTGCAGTGCGGCAGCCGAACGCCGGATGGACCCACCCTCCACGCGATCCGAGGACTGATGACCACGACCACCGCCAGACGCGCCCGTCCCGGCTGCCGCCCATCGACCGGGACGAGGTGATGGCGGGCAGCGACTTCCGTCCCGTCTACCACCCCGCCGGCCACGACAACGAGCTGCGTGCCGCCGTCCAGGACCTGCGCACCGGCCGCTGGGTGTCGATGGCGCACTTGCTCGAACAAACGGACAGCTGGGGGTTGTGGACCCAGCGCACCCAGGTTCTCGCCGCGGTCGCCGCCGGATCCGACGTGGTCCAGGCGTGGCGGACCGAGGAACCGCACAGTGTCGCCGCGACCGTGATGCACACCCGTGTCACCGTCGAACGGGCCGTCCGCGCCCACCGCGCCGGACATCCCCGCACCCGTGAGCTGTGGCAGGAGGCCTGGGAGGCCTGCCGGGAAACCGCCGGCATCAGCCCCGCCGACCCCGTGCCCTGGGTCTGCCTGCTCGCCCTCGCCCTCCTCGACGAACACCGTCAGATGGACGAGCACCGGCTTCCGCCGCCCGGCCCGATGCTGCCCCCCGGGCCCTGGGGCATCCTCGCCGAAGCAGACAAGCGCGACCCGCACAACCGCGAGGCGTACCACCGGATGCTCCAGTTCGTGTACGCCGGCACGCCCGGACCGCTCTCCCAGGCCGCCAACTTCGTGCACTGGGCCGCCGGTTCCGCCCCGCCCGGGTCGGCCGCCCACGTCCTGCCGCTCTACGTACGGGTCGAAGGCTACCGTCGCGAACGCGGCCAGGAGAGGGCCCTCGATCTGCACTGGGTCACCCAGGACGCCATCCGCGACGCCACGAACGCCCTGGACGCCTGGTTCCGCTTCGCCGACCCGCAGTACTCCTCCCCGCTCGATCTGAACCACCTCGCCCATGCCCTGTGGGCAGCCCTCCAATTCGACGAGGCGGCCCGGGTCTTCGACGCGATCGGCCGGTACTGGACCACCCTGCCGTGGGCCTACCGGACCCGCGCCCCGGCCGACCCGGCACTGGCGGAGGAGGTGTTCCTACAGGCCAGGTCCCGCAGCCTGGCCGGCCGGAACTGACCTTCCGCGCCGCGGCAGCAGCCGCTCCCTCGCGCCATCCGCCCCCTCACCCCCGCTCCACCGTCCCCCGCTCCGCCGTCCCCCCGCTCCACCACCCACCCGGAGGTACCGCCATGTCCCGAACCGCATGGGCAGCTCGCCAGGGCCGCAATGCCCCACGCCGGCAGGACGAGGAGGAACGGCTCAGGGAACTCGGCTACCAGCCCGTCCTCGCACGCCGGATGGGCGGCTTCGGCAACTTCGCCATCAGCTTCTCGGTCATATCCGTCCTCTCCGGATGCATGACCCTCTACGGCTTCGGCCTGGGCACCGGTGGCCCGGCCGTGATGCTGTGGGGCTGGGTCGGCGTCGGCATCTTCGTGCTCTGCGTGGGGCTCGCCCTGGCCGAGGTGACCAGCGCCTATCCGACCTCGGGGGCGCTCTACTACATGGCCGACCGGCTCGGCGGACGCCGCTGGGGCTGGTACACGGGCTGGCTGAACCTGCTCGGCCTGCTCGGCGCCATCGCCGGAATCGACTACGGCGCCGCCCTGTTCACCGGCGCCTTCCTCAACCTCCAGTTCGGCTTCGTGCCCACCTCCGGATCGACGTTCCTGATCTTCCTGTGCATCCTGCTGCTGCACGCCGTCCTCAACCTCTTCGGCGTCCGCCTCGTCAGCGTGCTCAACTCCGTCAGCGTCTGGTGGCACCTGGGCGGTGTCGCCGTGATTGTCGGCACCCTGGCCCTCGTCCCCGACCACCACCAGTCGCCCTCGTTCGTCTTCATCGAGTTCGTCAACGACTCGGGCTGGGCCAACCCGTTCTACGTGGCGGCGGTCGGTCTGCTGCTCGCCCAGTACACCTTCTCCGGGTACGACGCCTCCGCGCACCTCTCGGAGGAGACCTCGAACGCCTCCGTCTCCGCCGCCAGGGGAATCGTCCGGGCCATCTGGGTCTCCTGGATCGCCGGATTCGCCCTGCTCGCGGGGCTCACCTTCGCGATCCAGGACTACGCGGCCGTCCAGGGCAGCGCCACCGGTGTCCCGCCCGCCCAGATCTTCCTCGATGCCCTGGGCTCCGGCGGCGCCACCGCGCTGCTCCTCGTCGTCATCGTCGCGCAGCTTTTCTGCGGCAATGCCGAGGTGGCCGCCGCGAGCCGGATGGTCTTCGCGTTCAGCCGTGACAACGCGCTCCCCGGCTCCGCCCTGTGGCGCAAGGTCAGCGGCCGCACCCAGACGCCGGTCCCGGCGGTATGGCTCTCGGTCATCGTCGCGGGTGTGCTCGCGCTGCCGTCGCTCTACTCCGCCACCGCCTACGGGGCCGTGACCGCCATCAACGTCATCGGTATCACCCCGGCCTACGCCATCCCGATCTACCTGCGGCTCCGCGCCGGCAACCGGTTCGAGCCCGGCCCGTGGAGCCTGGGCCGCTGGAGCAAGCCGATCGGCTGGACCGCCGTCGTCTGGGTGGCGGTCGTCACCGTCCTGTTCTGCCTGCCGCAGAAGTCCCCGGTCACCATCGACTCGATGAACTACGCGGTGATCGCCCTGGCCGTGGTGCTGGTCCTCGCCAGCGTGTGGTGGTCCGTCGCCCGGCGCTCCTACGGCACCCCGTCGGCCTACGGAAACGCCCGTGAGCAGGCGGAGATCGCCGAAGGCATCGTCTGACCACTCCAGCGCCCGCCCGCCCGCCCGCGCGGCCGGCCGTCCGTCCCCTCCCGGTGGACGGCCGACCAGGATCCGAAGAGGACCCGCCGGAGCGGCGAGCCATACCACAACGGCCTAAAATGGGCGGGAAAGGTACGTCCGGCGGTTCGAGGTTCCCCTACGAGCCGTTCGGCTAGCCCGGGAGGCGTGATGACCGTACCCCCCGACGCGGCACCGCAGCGCACGCAGAGCGACCCCGAGGACGTCCTCAAGCAACTCGGAGGCTCGTGGCACTGGGCACTCGGCTTCGCCCTCGCGACCCTGATCCCAGGCATCCTGGTGCTCGTCTGGCCCGACGAAACGCTGCACATCCTGGCCGTGATCATCGGTTTGCAGCTCCTGGTCGCCGGTGCCTTCCGTTTCGTCACGGCCTTCTCGCACAGCAGCGACGGGGGCGGCAGCAGACTGGCGGGCGTCCTGATCGCCATGCTGGCGTTCCTGGCGGGCGTCCTGGTGCTGCGGCATCCGATGCAGACGATCGGCGCACTGTCCCTGATCGTCGGGGTGTTCTGGTTGCTGACCGGAGTGCTCACGGCGTACGTCGCGATCGCGGACCGCGCGCTCGTGCACCGCGGCCTGCTCTTCGGCCTGGGCGCCCTCGGCGCCGTCGCCGGAATCGTCGTGCTCTCCTTCCCGGTGGACTCCGCGGTCGCCCTGACGCGGCTGCTGGGACTGTGGCTCGTCCTGCTCGGCGTGTTCGAAGTGGTGATGGCCTTCGCGCTGCGCTCCGCCACCCGCCGGATCACGCCCACGCCTCCGGGGTGAACGCCGAACGCTGACCCCCGCGCCCCGTGAATCGAGGGTTCCTCATCCGCTGTTAGGGTGACGTGTGCCCGTCAAGGTGGGCCTCCTTTGTTCATCAACACTTCAACGGGGGTTGAAAGTGAAGCTTCGCCATGTCCGCGCGATCGCCGTCTTCGGGGTCGCGGTTGTCGCACTCACCGGCGCCCGCGGCTCTCACGGAGGCAGCTGCGGCGGCAGCAGCCACAGCTCCGGTTCGAGCTCCAGTGGGGGCAGTACCGGTGGCAGCGACGCGAGCACCGGCGGTAGTTCAGGCGGCGCCTCCGTCCCCGGCGGCTCCAGCAGCGGCAACAAGGCCGAGCGCGACATCAAGATCGACAAGTGCAGGCTGGACGACGCGGGCAAGAATCTGGTCGCCAGGCTCACCGTCACCAACAGCGGCTCACTCGACTACACCTACAAAATCAGCGTGAAGTTCCGCGGGGGCGCCGGATCGAGCGCGGGCTCCGCCCTGGCCAACGTCACTGGTCTCACGGTCAAGGCGGGCGCGTCCCAGCAGGCGGAGGCGACGACGCCGTACACCGGCAAGGGCGACGGCAGCGAGTACAAGGAATGTGTCGTCGTCAGCGCGTCGAAGAACGCTTTCTGACGCGGCGCGCCGGCTGAGGCGGCAGCCCGCTCTGCCGCCGCCCCCGGCCGCGGCGACCCGCGCCCGGCACGTGGAGTGCCGCAGGGCAGCGGAGTGAGGGGGCCTGCGCGGGGGTAGCGGAGTGGTGGCCCCCGCCTCGCCCCTCAGCCGGCATCCCCAGCCTTACCGTCAGCCGCTACCGCCGCTACCGCCGCACCCCCCGCTCCCACGCCGCCGCGAACATCTCGTGCAGCGGCGCCGTCGGCAGGACCCGCCCGAACGGGGAATCGATCCTGTTGCCCCACAGCGGGCGCACCAGGTACGTCGCCAGCTTCACGGTTTCCAACGGCAGGTGCGGCGCCTTCAGCTCGGTCCACTCCCCGGGCAGGAACACGGTCCGCCCCGCCCGCGCCCGCTTGGCCTCCACCACCGCGCCCGTGCCCAGGAGTTCCGCCCGGACCTCCGCGTGCCGCTTCGTCGACCAGCCGTTCCACCGCCGCACGTTCCGGTCGGTCGGCGCGGCCAGCGTCGCCACCTGGAGGTACAGCGCCGCCGCGTCCGCGCCGACCCCGAGCTCCGTCGCCGCCCGCGCGACCAGCTCCGGGCAGGACTGCCGCGGATCCGCCTCGTACGCCCCCACCGGCACCGCCCCCGAACGGGCCCGCCGCATCATCCGCTCCAGCCCGCCGCCCACCAGCAGCGGCGCCACCCGCTCCAGCGCCCCGGCCAGCCCGGTGACCTCCCCGACCCGCCGCCACACCTGCGGGTCGGCCACCGCCGCGGGCCGGAGGAAGGACTCACCGCCGGGCGCGCAGACCACCAGCGGCCCACAGTCGTACGCGGTCACCGCGAGCGGCCCCTCCTCCTTGCGGTGGTCCTCCGCCACCGGCAGCCGCTCGGGCCGCCCGAACCGCTCCGCGAGCCCCTCCGGGCTGTCCTCGACCCGCCCACCGGACAGCGCCAGCAGCAGTTCCGGGCGCTCCAGCTCGGCGCTCAACCGCTCGTACACGTCCATCGCGCCGACCACCGCCGGGTCGCCGACGGGCCGGTCCGTCCACGCCCACACCAGCGCGCTCGCCATCTCCCGGCAGGACAGCCCCACCGGGGTGCCGTACGGAAGCTCGGGCCCGGCCGGCGTCACGGCCCGGACCTCCACCCCCGTACCGTACGGGGTGGCCGCCAGCTCCCAGCCGGCCGCCGGCACCGTCGCGTCCGCAGCGGCCTCGTACCCGCCCGCGAGCCGCCGCGCCCACACCTCGCAGAGCCCCAGATCGGCTTCCAACGTGTCGGCCGCCTCGTCGTACACGGCGGACCGCACCCCGAGGCGCTCCCGCCACACCCCGGCCATCCGCTCCACGGCCGCCTCGACCCCGCCGGGCCGCCACAGCTCGGTCGGGTCCTCGGGCAGCGCCGCCGCCAGGACGGCCCGCCGGCCCGCGCCCCCCAGCCGCGCCCGCAGCCCGTCGTACGACTCGGCCGTCATCGGTGTGGCCCTGTACGGGGCCTTGCGCACCAGGGCGCGGTCCCCCTCGCGGTCGGACCGGCCGGCCAGACCGGCCACGACCAGCCGGGCCACCGCCCGCCGTACGCCCGTCAGTTCGGCGAAGCGCGCCGCCGCCGACTCCGGCACCGGGACCGGCCCGCGCGCCTCGATCGCCGCCACCAGTGCCCGCAGCCGGGCGGCGTCGTCCCGCTCCACCCGTACGGGCCGCGCCCGCGGAACCGCCGCCACCACCGGGTCGCCGTCCGCGTCCTCGGCGGCGGCCGCCACGAACCAGCACTCCGACCCCCCGGCCCGCACCGCGGCGGACGCCACCGCGACCCCGCCCCCACGCAGTCCGTCCAGCAGGTCGGCGGACGCGCGGCCCACCCACCACCGGCCGCCCGCGCGGGCGAACGGCTGGTCGGCCCAGGTGTCCAGCAGCGCCAGCAGAGCGGCCCGCTCCGTCTCCGGGGTCGGCGCCACCGCCGCCCGCCAGGCCGCGGCGTCGATCGCGCCCACCAGCTGCGACCAGTCACCCGGCGGGGCCGGCGGCGCCAGCCGCCGCACCTCCTCCACGACGGTCCCCGCCAGGCAGGCGCCGTCGGCGGCCAGCGCGTTCAGCGTCGCCGGCAGGGCCACGTCCGGGCCGCGCCGCCACGGGTCCCGCTCCCCGTCCGACACCAGCCCGAACAGCGCGGGCATCAGCTCCGTGTCCGGCGCGGACCGGCGCGGCAGGACCGGCGGCGCCTCGCCGAGCAGCGTGACCCGCCGGTGCAGCGCGAGCCTGCGCTCCTCCACCCGGGCGGCCCGCGCGGCCACCGCCACGACCGCCTCGATGAGCACCGCGTCGGTGACCTCCGGCAACTCCCGGGCCACGGCGGCCCGCAGCGCCCGCGCACCGACCGACGCGGCAGCCAGCAACGCGTCCGCGGTCTCCGGCCCCACGGCCCGCAGCGCGCGCGACCCGCCGGCGTCCCGGGTCCGCAGCAGGTACCAGAAGGCCGGCGGCAGTGCCACACCCCCCGACGCGGTGACCTGCCGGACCGGCGCCACCCGCGGATGCCGGGGCGAGCGGTGCCCGTCCAGCTCCCACAGCAGGACGCCGTCCGCGGCGTACGCGCGCACGCCCGTACGGGTCTGTGCCTCGGCGAGGACCACGTCCTCCACCACGTCCTCCACCGCTCCCTCCGGCGGCGCCCACAGGCCCCACGGCTCCTGCCCCGGCCGGTCGATGTCGAACCGGGCCGTACGCCCGTCCACGCTCTCCACCAGGAAGTGGTCGGGCGCGTGATCGCGGTGCCGGGTGCGGAACAGCACCCGGGTCCCGACCAGCCCGTCCCGGCTGCCCAGCGGGGATCCGTCCAGACCGGCGGGCAGCGGCGCCAGCTGCAGCGCCTCCACGGCCAGGGTCATGCCGGCCTCGGACGGCTCCACGCCCGGATCGGTGCGCGCGGCGCGGCCCGGGAAGTCGGGCAGCGCCACCGCGCCCCGCGGCTCCCCGGTGACCGGGTCCACCACCTCCCACGGCCGCCTTCCGTAGACGGCGTTGGTCCAGATCCGCGACCCGTCCCCGAGCTGCAGCTCGTCCTGGTCGATGCCCTCCCGGCCACCCGGCCGCAGCACCCGCCGCCCGCCGTGCCGCCCGCCCCCGTCGGCGGTCTCGAACTGGAACCCGTACGCCCCGTCCAGGCTGCCGCCGAAGGGCACCAGACCGCCCACCTCGTCCGGCGTGAACGTCTCCTCGGGACGATCGGCCCAGACGGCGGTGTCGCAGTAGTACGGGTTCGGGGTGAGGGTCCAGCTCACCAGGAAGGAGCCGCTCACGTAGTGGACCGCGAACATGGTCGCCCCGTCCGGCACCGCGAGCCGGCAGGAGCCCCGCACCCCGTCCGGGGCGACGGCGACCGCCCGGTCCCGCCCGAACACCGTCAGCACCGGCCAGCTGGCGGTCACCCCCGCCACGCCCGGCAGCGCCCCGTCCGCCACCTCCTCGGGATCAGCGCCCGCCGCGAACTGCGCGTACACCGACTCCAAGGCCGGCCAGGCCAGTTCCTCCGGCAGACCGGCCGCCAGCGAGCGCCGCAGCGCGCCCGCCGCTCCCGCCTCGGCGAGGGCGTCGGCGATCCCGCCGAGCGCCGCCACCGTCGGCCGGTCCAGCAGGGTCTCCAGCTCGGCAACGGCTTCCTCGGCCCCAGCCATGCCGCCGCCCCCGACGGTGTCGACGAGCTTGCCCACGCGCCCGGCGACCTCGTGGGCGATGCCCTCGTTGCCGGGCAGCAGCGTCACCGCGGAACCGGCCCGGCGCCGGCGCGCCGGCGACCACCGCGGCAGCAGATTCGCGTGTACGGTGCCCTCCAGCCGCGGGCCGAACACCGGGTCGGCGGCCAGCGCGGCCAGGTCGCGCCGGGACCGCTCACCCCAGAACCGCATCCGGGTCTCCGGACCGGGGTCGGTGACGGCAACCCCGGCCGCCAGACAGGCGTCCAACACGTCCGCGTCGAAGCCCTCGTAGTGATGCCGCGTGGTGTGCACCGTCACCGGGGTGCCCTCAGCCCGCAGCCGCGGCCCCAACCGGCCCACCAGGTCGAGGAATTCCCCCGGCAGCTGCTGACGCCCGACTCCGCCACCCGACTGGGCCGCGTACTGGTACATGTGCACGAACTGCCCCACCCAGCGGTGCGGCCCGCCCTCCGGCACCAACCGCCCGGCCGCCATGGCCTCCGCCGCGCCGCAGCCGATCAGCAGCCGCAGCCAGGCCCCGCCGTCGGTTACCCCCTCGGGGAAGACCTCCACCAGCCCGGCGGCGATCGCGTCCGCCGGCGGATGGGCCGTCAGCACCGGGCCCGCGGCCTCCAGCAGCGCGTCCGGCACCGCCTTCTTCCGCGTGACCGACAGGATCGCGCCGACCAGCCGCGCGAGCTCCTCGTCCCCTTGGCCGGCCGCCTTGGCGGAAGCCCGCACCCGGCGCACCAGATCCGCCGGCAGGTCCGCCGGCGAGCCCGCCCACGCGGTCAGGAACGCGTCGAGGGCCGCGTGCGCGGCGGCCGGCTCCAGCGTCTCGGCGAGGAACCGCTGATGCGCCCCGAACTCCTTGGCCGGCATGGCCCCGCCCGCCGCGAACAGCAGCGCGTTCGCCCGGCGGTAACCGGGATCCACCGGCAGCCCGTGCGCGGCCTCGGCCGCCCGCGCCGCCGCGTACGCCCGCCCGCCCGGCCGGCTCCCGTAGCCGATCAAGCGGTGGCCCACGGTGTCCCAGAACCACGGCAGATGCGCCGGCGGCAGCCGCCGCGCCCGCGCCGCCATCGCAGCGAATCCAACGAGACGATCACGCTCCGCATCGTCGCACGCCCCACTGACAGCTGGGCGGCTGACAGCTGGGCGGCTGACCGGGGTGCTGTGCGGGGGCCTTCGGCGTGGGCGCCCGGAACACACGGAGCGGTGTGCCAGGCTGGGCCGGGTGGTGACCGGTCCGGCTGGCGAAGAAGAGAAGGACCCGGCCGCGGGCCGGTACGGGCGCGACCTGTTCACGCCCACCCACCCCCTGGAGGCCGACCGCATCGACTACGGCGCACAGGCCTACGATCCGTGGACCCGGAGCCGACTCCGCGCGCTCGGAGTCGGGCCGGGGTGGCGCTGCCTGGACGTCGGCGCGGGCACGGGGACGGTGGCCCGCTGGCTCCTGGACGAGGCGCACGTCGACGAGGTGGTCGCCCTCGACCAGGACACCCGCCACCTGGCCCCCCTCGCGGGCCCACGCCTGCACCCCCGTACGGCAGACCTGCGCGACCCCGGCCTGGACCCGGGCACCTTCGACCTGGTCCACGCCCGCTTCGTCCTGATGCACCTCCCGGAACGCCGTCACCTCCTCTCCCGCCTGGCCAACTGGCTCGCACCGGGAGGCTGGCTCGTCGTGAGCGACGCCGTGGAGGTACCGAACGCCCTGGACTCCTCCTCCGCCTACCGGCGCACCATGGACGCGATGTGGCAGGCCCTCAACGACACGATCGGCACGGACATCGCCTCCGTGCCCTCCTACCCGCGTTTCCTCCGTGAGGAGGGCCTCACGGACGTGGCGGCGGACCTGTACTGCCCACCCCTGACCCCGGGCGCCGCGGTCACCGCGTTCTGGCTGGAGACATGGCAGCGCCTGCGCGGCGCGCTCGAGACCACGGGCCGGGTGGACGCCGAGACGGTGGACCAGGCCCTGGCCTACCTCAGCTCTCCGGACCTGGCCGAGCTGCCCCCCGGCATGCTGACCGCATGGGGCAGGCGCCGCTGAACGGTGCCGCGCCGGAACCCGTACCGCGCCGCGGCGGCCGTGCGTCACGCCTCCGCGACGGCTTCCAGCGGGCTGAGAGCGGCTGCCCAACGGGCCGGGAGGACAGCCGCGACCGCGCCGATCACCAGGGACGCCACGCACACCAGGAGCAGCGTCCCCCAGGGCAGCGCCAACGCGTACCGCTCGATCGCGCCGTTGGCCAGCGCCCCGACCGCCCAGGCCCCGAACAGTCCGCCTGCCAGGCCGAGGAGTGTGCCGAACGCGGCGACGGTCACCGACTCCAGTCGGATCATCCGCCGGATTCCGGTGCGGTCCATGCCGATGGCGCGCAGCACACCGATCTCGCGGGTGCGTTCCGAGACCGACATGGCCAGGGTGTTCACGATGCCGAGCGAGGCGATCACGATGCCGATGGCGAGCAGCCCGTACATCAGGGTCAGCAGGTCGCTGACGGTGCCGGCGGCCTCACGAACGAGTTCCTTCCGGTCCTGCACCTTCACCAGCGGGCTGTTGCCCACCGCGGTGCGCAGCCGCTCCTCGGTGGTCCGCGAGGCCGCGCCGCCGTCGGTGCGGACGAGGATCCGCTGGACGGAGCCGGGCTTGAAGCTGTTCCGCTGCACCTCGGTACGGGCGCCCAGCGCCTCGTGGGCGGTGGGGTTGTCCTTGTAGACGCCCACGACGGTGTACTGCCGGAAGTCCTGGTCACGGCCCATGCGGGCGCCCAGCTTGCCGCCCGCGCTCACGCCGTGCTGCCGGGCGATGGCGGCGGAGACGGCGATCCGGCCCGGCCCGAGGTCTGCCAGGGAGCCGCTGACGAAGTCGAGCTTCATGGTGGCCTCCACGGCGTCGGGGTCGACGCCGGAGATCCCCTGGACACTGCCGCCGATGAAGAGGACGGAGTCCGTGACGGCGGCAGCGGTCCGCACCCCGGAGGTGTCGGCCACCCGCTGTACGGCGGCCGGGTCGATGCCGGTCATGGCGGTGCGGGTACTGATCACGTAGTCGGCGCCGAGGCCGGCCGCGGCCTGGCGGTCGAGAGCCTGCCCGGTGGAGTTCCCGATGACGGCGAGCCCGGCGACCAGTGCCGTACTGATCATCAAGGTGGCGGCGGTGGCCGCGGTGCGCCGCGGGTCGCGCAGCGCGTTCTCCCGCGCGAGATGGCCGGTGACCCCGAAGCGTCCGGTCAGGCGTCCGGTCAGCCGGATCACGGGGGCGGCGAGCAGCGGTGCCAGCATGATCATGGCGACGACGAGGGCGGCGCAGCCGAGCATCGCGTTCCGCAGGTTCTCCACCGAGGCGTCCTTCGCCCCCGTGAGCGACACCAGCAGACCGACGCCGAGGACGAGGAGGGCGAGCCCCACCCCGCCGCGCCACCGGGATCGGGTGGCGCAGGGCGGCTGCTCGGCCGAGCGCATCGCCTCGATGGGCGCGACCTTGGCCGCCCTGCGGGACGGCAGCCACGCGGCGAGCATGGTGACGCCCACGCCCACGCCGAGCGCCGCCACGACGGGAAGCGGGCCGATCACCAGGGGCCCGTTGGGCAGTGTGTCCCCGGCGGTGCTCAGGAGGCCGGGCAGTACGGAGGCGATGCCGAGGCCGAGCAGGAATCCGGCCGCCGAGGCGGCGAGGCCGATCAGCAGGGCCTCCAGGAGGACGGAGCGGACCACCTGGCGGCGCGCGGCTCCGATCGCCCGCAGCAGCGCGATCTCACGGGTGCGCCGCGTCACGAGCATGGTGAAGGTGTTGACGACGAGGAACGAGCCGATGAACAGCGAGACTCCGGCGAAGATCATCGGCAGCTTTTCGTAGCCCCGGGTCACCGTGTCGACGTACACGGCCTGCCGGCTGGCCTGGTCGGTACCGGTGACGGCCTCGGCCCGGTCGGCCGGGAGCACGTCGGTGACCCGGCGGGAGAGCTCGAACTGGTCGGCGCCGGGCGCGGCGGACAGGTCGATGCCGGTGTAGTGGCCGGGGGACGCGAACAGCCCCTGGGCGGTCGCCTTGTCGAACAGGGCGAGGGTGCCGCCGGCGGTCACCCGGGTGTCCTCGGTGGTGACGATGCCGACGAGTCGCTTGGTCATGACCGGCCCGTCGGTGGCCAGCGTGATCATGTCGCCGATGCCGAAGTGGCCGGCGGCGGCCGTGCCGCTGTCCACGGCGAGTTCGTCGCCGTTCCGTGGGGCGTGGCCCTTGATCAGCGGGTAGCGGCTGTCCTTGCCGTCCTTGCCCGGTACGTAGGCGGCGCCCGGGTTCGCCCACGCCTTGCCGGCCCGCAGCGGAGTGCCGTCCGCCGCGTTCAGGACGGCCGAGCCGTCGGCCAGCGGGCGCACGGCGGCGACACCGGACACATCGGCCAGTTTCTTGGCCAGTGCGTCGTCGAGCACGCTGGGGAGTTGGGCCGCGGCGGCCCCCGGTGGGGGGTCCTTCGGGGTCACGGTGACGGCGATGTCCGCGAAGTCCTTCGACACGGCGGCGCGGTAGGCCGCGGCCGAGGAGTCGGCGAAGACGAGGGTGCCGCAGACGAACGCGACACCCAGGCAGACCGCGAGGACGGTCATGGCCAGACGGGCCTTGTGCGCGAGGACGTTGCGCAGGGCGGTACGGAACATGGCGATGCGAATCCTGGGAGGCGGGCTCGACAGGCGCGAGCGGATGGGTGCTTCGGTACGGGGGAGACGACTGTCGGCTTCTGGGCGACAGCGGGGCACGGGGGAGCGGTTCACGAGTGAGCCGGTCAGCTGAGGCGAGGGCGGGTCAGCTTGTGCGTGGGCGGCGGGTGTCGAATGCCTTCATCCGGTCCAGGACCCGGTCCGGGGTGGGACGTGTCATCTCGTCGACCAGGCGGCCGTCGGAGAGGAAGACCACGCGGTCGGCGTAGCCGGCGGCGACGGGGTCGTGGGTGACCATCACGACGGTCTGGCCCAGCTCGCGCACCGAGTCGCGCAGGAAGCCGAGGACCTCGGCCCCGGCGCGGGAGTCGAGGTTGCCGGTGGGCTCGTCGCCGAAGACGATCGCGGGGCGGGAGACCAGGGCCCGGGCCACCGCGACGCGCTGCTGCTGCCCGCCGGACAGCTGCCCCGGCCGGTGGTCAAGGCGTCGGGAGAGGCCGACCATGGAGACCACGCGGTCCAGCCACTGCCGGTCGGGCCGGCGGCCGGCGATGGTCAGCGGCAGCGTGATGTTCTCCAGGGCGGTCAGCGTCGGCAGCAGGTTGAACGCCTGGAAGATGAAGCCGATCCGGTCGCGGCGCAGCTGGGTGAGCTGCCGGTCGCCCAGCGTGCCCAGTTCGGTGGTGCCGATGCGGACGGAGCCGGAGCTGAACGAGTCGAGCCCGGCGGCGCAGTGCATCAAGGTGGATTTGCCGCAGCCGGAGGGGCCCATGATCGCGGTGAACTCGCCCTCCCGGAAGGCGATGCTGACACCGTCCAGGGCGACGACACGGGTGTCGCCGGTGCCGTAGACCTTCGACAGGTCGGTGACGGCGGCCGCGGCCGCGGCTCCGGTCGTCGTCGGGTGCGGCGTGAGAGCGTCGGGCATGCGACGGGTGTCGGCGGTCACGGGGACTCCTCTTCGGGTGCGGTCTTCAGATGCGGAAGGGTGCACACCACAAGGTGTCCGGGGGACGTATCAGGACCTCAGCCGCCGTGTATGGGCTTCCGCTCCACTGCGTAGCAGTTCCGTAGCGGGCGGGCGGGCGGCCGCCCGGCGGTCAGGTCGGCAGGCGCAGGGTGGCGACGGCGCCGCCGTCCGGGGCGTTGTCCAGGCGCAGCTCGGCCCCGAGGAGCCGGGCCTGGCCCAGGGCGATGGTCAGGCCCAGGCCGTGGCCCGAGCCGCGCTCCGTCGCGCCCGTATGAAAGCGCCGAGGGCCGTCGAGCAGCAGGTCCGCGGGGAAGCCGGGGCCGTGGTCGCGCACGACGACCGTACGGCCCTCGACGGTGACCTGTACCGGGGTGTCTCCGTGCCGGTGGGCGTTGACGACGAGGTTGCTGACGATCCGTTCGAGCCGGCGCGGGTCGGTCTCGACGGTCTCCACGGTCTCGACGGTTTCGACGGGCCGCGCGGCCTTGGCGTTCTTGACGTTCTTGGCGTGGGCCTCTTCGTGCGTCGCGTCGGTGACGGCGACCGTGACCTGTGTGTCGAGGCCGGTGCGCGCCACGGCCTCGGAGACGACCGCCCCGAGCGGGACACGGGCGCGGACTGCCTGTTCGGCGCCGGCGTCGAGCCGGGAGATCTCCAGCAGGTCCTCGACCAGGCCGCGCAGGTCGCGTACCCGGGCCCGGAGCAGATCCTCCGTCTCACCGGGCGGCAGCAGGTCGGCGGCGGCCAGCAGACCGCCGACGGGGGTGCGCAGCTCGTGGGCCACGTCCGCGGTGAACTGGCGCTCGGTGCGCAGCCGTCGGCTGAGACTGTCCGCCATGAGGTCGACCGTGGCGGCGATGTCGGCCACCTCGTCGCGGCCCTTGGTGGGCCCGGTCCGGGCATCCAGGTCCCCGGCGGAGATCCGGCCCGCGGTCTCGGAGACCCGCCGCAGCCGGCGGGCGAGCAGCCCGGCTCCGTAGACCGCCAGGGGAGTGGCCGCCGCGAGTGCGACCAGCGAGGCCACCGCCATAGTCACGTCGAGCTGGCGCAGCCCGTGGAGGTCCGAGCTCATGTTGACCCGAAAGGCCAGCACCCGGCTGCCCGGGCCGCCGGTCCGCTGGGCAGCCCAGACGCTCGGGCCCACATTCCCGTCGACGCGCCCGTCGTAGGCGGTATGCCGGTCGCCGTCGGCCGGGTGCCGCAGCGCGGCGGGCAGCCCGGCCGGATCGAGCTCGGCACCATCCGTGAGCGTTCCGGTGCGCCGGTAGGCGTCCATGGCCGAGTACAGCCTGTTCCAGGCCTCCGCTTCGGCCCGGTTCCGGATGTCCTGCGCGGTCCATACGTGCACCAGCACGCCCACCACCGCAACGACCAGGCACGCCGTGGACGCGGCCAGCGCGGCGATCTTCCAGCGCAGGGGCACGCGGGCCGGCCGCGGCCGGTGGAACGGGCGCACCGCCCTCAGCGCCTGAGCTTGTAGCCGAAGCCGCGGACCGTCTCGATCCGGTCCCGGCCCAGCTTGCCGCGCAGCCGCTGCACGCACAGGTCCACGACCCGGCTGTCGCCGTCCCAGCCGTACTCCCACACGTCCCGCAGCAGGGTGTGCCGCTCCAGCACGATGCCCGGGTGGGCGGCGAACTCCAGCAGCAGCTTCAGCTCGGTCGGGGTCAGCGCCACCGGGCTTCCGGAGACGAACACCTCCAGGCCGCCGGTGTCGATGGCCAGGTCCCCGAAGACCAACAACTCTCCCTCGGACGGTGACGGCCCGTCCCCGGTGGCGGCCTGCCCGGGTACTGGGGCGGGCGCGTAGGTCGCCCGCCGCAGCAGCGAACGGATGCGCGCCACGAGTACGTAGGTCTCCACGGGTTTGACCACGTAGTCGTCCGCCCCGGCCTCCAAACCGGCGACGACGTCGAGCCCGTCGCCACGAGCCGACATCATCAAAACGGGCACCAAGCTGGTCTCCCGGACTCTGCGGCACAGGCCGATCCCGTCCAGACCGGGCAGCATCACATCCAGAATCAGCAGGTCGAAGCTTTCGTCGCGGAAGAGCTCCAGCCCCGCCAGCCCGTCGGCCGCGGTCTTCATCTCGTAGCCGTAGCGATCGAGGGCGACGGTGAAGGACCGGCGCATCAGGTCGTCGTCCTCCACCAGCAGCACGCGAACAGGCCGCGGAGAGGCCGGAGCCGGGGCGGACGAGGACACGGGCAGATGACTCCTGTTCGGGACGGTCGTGTGAGGAACAGGTCCCGCGTGCACTCCCGCTCCCGCGCGGACGGCGACCTGAAGGAACGATATGCCAGACATCGGGCGTGGGGACCGCGCCGCACAGCGGACACACGTCACCCCCTCACGCACCTTCCATCCGCGAATACCCAGGTCAGACTGGAAGGCACGGCCCAGGGCAGCCGCCGGACCCAAGGCCTTCGCCATGGCCCGGCGCACTGATCCGATGGACAACCAAGCGCTCCCTGATACGCGCCCGATACAAACCCGCCCAGGCCGGCGGCGAAGCCGACGCGAGAGCAGGCGGGCGGCCGCAGAATCTACGAATTGCAAAAGTCTGCAATTTCATAGATGCTGTGTTGGCTGTGCCCCGCAGGCAGCCGCCGGCACAGCACCAGCCGTTTCCCCGGCGCCCGGGGTGATGAGAAGGGTGCGAGACCGTGCCAGTTCCGCTGTATCAGGCCAAGGCCGACTTCTTTCGGATGCTCGGCCACCCGGTGCGGATACGAGTGCTGGAGCTGTTGCAGGACGGTCCGATGCCGGTACGGGACATCCTCGCCGCGATCGAGGTCGAGCCCTCGGCGTTGTCTCAGCAGCTCGCGGTCCTGCGCCGCTCGGGGATCGTGACCTCGGTCCGTGACGGCTCGACGGTGGTCTACGAGCTGGCGGGCGGGGACGTCGCGGAACTGATGCGGGCGGCTCGGCGGATTCTGACCGAGGTACTGACCGGGCAGAGTGAGCTCCTGGAGGAGCTGCGCGAGTCCGAGGTCCCCACGCCGTGAACCCCTTGCTGACCGTCGTGCTCGACCGGGTCCGTTCCTTGATGCCGGCCCGGGGCGACTTCGCGGTGATGGGCCGCAGCCCTCGCAGGGACCTGCTGGCCGGTCTCACCGTCGCGATCGTCGCTCTGCCGCTCGCGCTCGGATTCGGGGTTTCCTCCGGGCTGGGTGCCGAGGCGGGGCTTGCCACCGCCGTGGTCGCGGGTGCGCTCGCGGCGTTGTTCGGCGGGTCGAACCTTCAGGTATCGGGGCCCACGGGTGCGATGACTGTGGTTCTGGTGCCGATCGTCGCCCAGTACGGGCCCGGCGGGGTGCTGACCGTCGGGCTGATGGCCGGTGTCCTCCTGATCGCCCTGGCGCTGATGAAGGCCGGGCAGTACATGCGCTATGTGCCCGCGCCGGTGGTGGAGGGCTTCACTCTCGGTATCGCGTGTGTGATCGGACTTCAGCAGATACCCAACGCGCTCGGGGTGGCCAAGCCGGACGGCGAGAAGGTCCTCGCCGTTGCCTGGCGGGCCGTCGTCGAGTTCGCGCGCGCCCCGAACTGGACTGCCATCGCGCTCTCCCTCGGCGTCGCGGCCGTGATGCTGCTCGGCGCCCGCTGGCGGCCCACCGTCCCGTTCTCCATCGTGGCGGTCATCGCCGCGACCGCGATCGCGCAGGTCTTCCACCTGGACGCGGCAGCCCCCATCGGTGAGCTGCCGTCCGGGCTGCCCGCGCCCTCCCTGGCCTTCCTCGACCTGTCCGTGCTGGGTTCGCTGCTCGCTCCGGCGGTCGCGGTGGCCGCTTTGGCCGCACTGGAGTCGCTGCTGTCGGCAACGGTCGCGGACGGGATGACGGTGGGGCAGAAACACGATCCGGACAAGGAGCTGTTCGGGCAGGGCGTCGCGAACCTGGCCGCCCCGCTGTTCGGCGGCGTCCCGGCCACCGCGGCGATCGCCCGTACGGCGGTCAACGTCCGCACCGGCGCCTCCTCCCGGCTCGCCGCTTTGACGCATGCCGCCGTGCTCGCGGTGATCGTGTTCGCCGCCGCACCTCTGGTGTCGAAGATCCCGCTCGCGGCGCTGGCCGGGGTGCTGCTGGCGACCGCCATCCGGATGGTCGAGGTCGGCTCGCTGCGCGCGATGGCGAAGGCCACCCGCTCGGACGCGGTCGTGCTGGTCCTGACCGCTGCCGCCACCTTGGTCCTCGATCTCGTCTACGCAGTGATCATCGGCCTCGTCGTCGCCGGGGCGCTCGCCCTCAAGGCGGTCGCTAGCCAGGCGCGGATGGATCAGGTGGATTTCCGCCCGGACCTGCCCGGCGAGCACGGCGACGAGGAGCACGCGCTGCTGGCCGAGCACATCGTCGCCTACCGCATCGACGGACCGGTCTTCTTCGCCGGCGCGCACCGCTTCCTGCTGGAGCTGTCGGAGGTCGCCGACGTGAAGGTGGTGATCCTGCGGATGTCCCGCATTACGACGATGGACGCCACCGGCGCCCTCGTGTTGAAGGACGCGGTGGAGAAGCTGAACCGGCGTGGCATCGCCGTCATGACGTCCGGCATCCGGCCCGGTCAGCGACAGGCACTGGAGGCCGTCGGCGCGCTCGATCTGCTGCGGTACGAGGGCCGGGAGTACGCCACGACGCCGGAGGCGATCGCCGGGGCTCGCAAGCACCTGGAGCAGGCGGGGCTGCTGCCGCGAAGGCACCGTCCGCACCGCATCCGGAAGGCCGCACGATGACCGTCCCCGCCGACCGCCTCATGATCGACGTCTCCGGCACCGAGGCCCTGTGGCTCCTCGAAGGCTCCGCCCAGGGCCGCCTCGTGTACGTGCGGCGTGAGCAGGCCCTCGTCCGCCCCGCCGCCCACGTCCTGGAGTACGGACGTCTGATCGTCCGCGCCCCCGTGCAGGCCGCGGCGATCCCCGGCAGGGCGCAGCTCACGTATCACGCGGACGAGATCCGGAACCCGGCCGGCACGGGCTGGACGGTGACCGTCCACGGCCCGGCCGACGTCATCACCGACCCGGACGAGGCCGCGCACTACCGGCGTACGCTGCCCGGCTGGGCCCACGGCCCTCACGACACGCTGCTGCGCCTGCACCCGCAGCAGGTCTCCGGGTTCCGCCTGGCCCGCCCCGTGACGGGGGCCGGGCGGTGAGCGTCGAGGTCCGGACGATGCCCTACCGGCATGTGCTGAAGGTGCCCGCCACGGGTCCGTCCGTGCGCGTCGCCCGGGAGACCGCCGAACTGGTGCTGGTCGAGTGCGGTGTGGGCCTGCGGCATCCGAGCGTCGGGCCGGGGCTGCTGATCCTGGCCGAGCTGGTCACCAACAGCGTCCGCCACGCCGCCGTGCTCTCCCCGGTGATCACGGTGACGTACGCGCACGGGGCGGGTGCGTTCGCGTTCGCCGTCCATGACCGCCACCCCTACCAGCCCGCCCTGTACGGGGCGCTGGCCACGGCCGCGGGCAGCGGTCTGGCCATGGTCGTCGAGATGACGATGGAACTGGGTGGCACCGTCGTGGTCCGGCCGGATGCGGACGGGCGCGGCAAGAGCATCTGGATCACCCTTCCCCTGTAGGAACGCAGTTCTGCGACGAGAGAGCGATGATGACGATCGAGTGGCGCTACACCATCCACCCCGGCCTGGGTGTCCTGTCCCTGGCCGGACACCTCGGCTCGGACGCGATCGCGCGGTTCAGCGGCGCGATCGGGTGGGTCCTGGCCCGAGGCACCGGCCCGGTCATCCTCGACCTGAGCGGACTGCTGGGCTGGTCGGTGGGCGGACAGCTCGCCGTCGCCCAGGCCGCCCGGCGGCTCGCGGGGGAGGGCCGGCCCCTGGAACTCGCCTCGATCCCCGCTGACGGCTCCCTCGTCCCCGACGGCACCTGCCCGCCGATCCCCGTCCACTGCGACTTGCCCACCGCGCTGGCCGCCCACCACGCGGTGAGCGACGAGCAGCGCCAGTGGTGCAGCGACCAGTGGCCCGCCGAGCGGGCGCGGCCGTACAGGGCCTGATGTAAGAGCACACGACCGCGACAGCGACTACGACCGCGGAGGCCTGCCCTGTGGGGTCCGAACGTCACAAAGATGGGCCGCCCCGTCCCAGGAGTTGCACGGATCTGCAATTGTGGAGGTCACAAGGCGTGAGGGGACGAAAGGATGTCCCCTGTGGCGAAACGGTTCTGGGTGGATGCGATGGGCAGTCAAGGCAGGCGTACCCAGGTGAGTGCACCGCTGTATCAGCTCAAGGCGGAGTTCTTCAAGACACTCGGGCACCCGGTCCGTATCCGCGTCCTGGAACTGCTCAGCGTGCGCGAGCACGCGGTCGCAGAGCTGCTGCCCGTTGTCGGGGTCGAGGCCGCCAGCCTGTCCCAGCAGCTCGCGGTGCTGCGCAAGGCCAACCTGGTGATCAGCCGCCGCGAGGGTGTGAACGTGTACTACCGGCTCACCAGCGACGAGGTCGCCCAACTGCTGCGGGTCGCCCGCAGCATCCTCTCCGGCGTCCTGGAAGGCCAGGCCGAACTCCTGGCCGACCTGCGCGCCACCAGCCCCAAGTACTAAGGAGCTGTTGAGCGAAGGCCTCTGGCCCGCTCACCGTGACCGGCTGCCGCTCCTTATTTCTGGGCGTGCTGGCCCAAGTAGAACAGCAGCCACACGAAACCGGCGAACAGGTGCGTGCCGGCGATGTAGAAGAAGACGCGCAGCGCGAGACCCCTCTCCATCCACCGCTCGTGCTTCGCCGCCGCGCTCTCCACGGGCGTCTCGTCCGTCACGACTGCTCTCCCTTCCCGGCGTCCGGTCCGCCATGCTGCGGGTGGCGGTGCGGACGGATGCGGACCTTCCTGCCGCGCTGCCCGGCCTCTTCGATGATGCCCGCGACCTCGCCGGACCCGACGGTGCGGGTATCGGGATCACCGGCGCCCAGGTAGGTGATCTGGTACAGCTGGGTGTCTGAGCTGTCGCTGCTGGTCATGGGGTTCCTTCCGGGAGGATGAAGCGGGCCACTACAGTCGGGTCCAGGTGGAGCGGCGGACCATCATCGTGTCCCCGGTCGTCTCACTGGCTGTCCGGCTCGTCGCCGGTGGTCACGCCGTGATCGCGGGCCACACGCAGCGCGTCCTCCAGCTCGTCGGCGGCCTGTGCCTCCTCGACGGCATCATCCGCCTCCCGCGCAGCCACGAGACGAGCCCGCGCCACCCGGACCCGTTCCAGCGCCGCCTCCGCGAACCCGGCCACGCCGCAACCCCCGTCCACTGAATCCAGAACTAGTAAATTGCATAACTCTGCAAGTCTAGCGGGTGCGGCTCCGCCGCAACCCACGTAATGCGGCGGGGGCTATCGACGGCTCATGGATCTGGGTGGGGAACAGGGCGGTGTGCATGGGCTCCATGAGCAGATACTGAGCGCCGTGTCCGTCGGCACCGAGGCCGTTGCCCGTATCCGCCTAGCATGGCCACCGCTACACGCCGGGAGCCCGGTACTGGACTTGCTCGGCTCTGCGCAGGGCATCCAGCGTTTCATCGACGGTCAGGAGAACGGTCGTCTCGAACGAGCTGAGCGCGCCGCCTCCACTGATGGCCAGCGCAACCGCTGCCATGGACACGTTGTCCGGAGCTTCCCACAGGTTATAGCCGTCGTGCGTGCCGAAGGCGTACCAGAAGCCGTGGAGCTTCCCACCGACGGACTCGATGTACGACTGAGCGGCCTTCGCGCGGTCCTCGGGATGGCCGATCAGCCTCGCCCAGGTCTCCGGCGTGTAGCTGAACCTCGATAGATAGAGCGGCATCGTGTCTCTCTTTCGCTTCATCAATGGATGCCCGCGCTGGGTGTGAGAAGCGCCGGTGGTGGCCCGCGGGTCCCACAAACAGCCGGAGGCGATGACCGCTACGGCCCACAGTCAACGGGCGAGCGGGCCGCCCGAGCGATACAAAGGCGAATGGGACGGCAGCCACACTGGGGCGGAGCAATCTGAACTCGCCGAGCACCGCAGGGGCTCGACAAAACCGATCGACATCGTGATCGTGATCGCGTTAGCTGGCCGGCATGCCGGAACTGCTTACCGATCGTCTTCTGCTCCGCCGGTGGCGGGAGTCCGACCTCGAGCCGTGGGCGGCGATGAACGCCGATCCCGAAGTCCGAGAACACCTGGGGCAGCTGCTGACGCGGGAGCAAAGCGATGCCGCGGTGGCCGGCATGCAGGCCGATTTCGACGAGCGAGGTTTCGGGTGGTGGGCGCTCGAAGCACGGGAGACCGGTGAGTTCATCGGCCGCGTCGGCTTGGACGAGGTGGGCGAGGACATGCCGTTCGCGGGGGTGGACATCGGGTGGCGGCTGATGCGTTCGGCGTGGGGCCACGGTTACGCCACCGAGGCCGCCCTTGCCTGCCTGGCCTTCGGCTTCGAGGCCCTCGGACTGCCGGAAGTGGTTGCGTCGACGACCGTCAACAACCTTCGTTCCCAGGCGGTGATGCGCCGGATCGGCATGACCCGCGACCCGGCCGACGACTTCGAGGATCCGAGCGTGCCCGAAGGGCCTCTTCGCCAGTGTGTGCTGTACCGGATCCCCGCAGGGATGCCCACGGACTACACGACGCGGCGGGATACAGCCTGATCAGGCCAGGCCTGTGTTCATGAGCGCGATGTCTTCGAAGAAGGACATCCGTTGGGGCGGACGCCCCCATGCCGACGGCAGCGTGACCGCTCGGGCCCGGAAGCGGCCGGGTACGGCAGAAAGGCCCGGATCCTTGAGGATCCGGGCCTTTCTGGGCAGTAGCGGGGACAGGATTTGAACCTGCGACCTCTGGGTTATGAGCCCAGCGAGCTACCGAACTGCTCCACCCCGCGTCGGTAAACCCCACCCTACGGCACGATCGGGGCGCGTTCGACCGACTTTCCCGCAGGGGGCTCCCCGGGCCGAGGTGCCTCCGCGACTTGGCGAGGCCGTGCCGCGTGCTGAGGGCGTCGGGGTGGGTGAGATATGCGCTTCGCGTCAGCGGATCGGCCGTACACTCGGCCCATGGGTCGCACGAGTTCTACGAGGCAGCGCCTGCAGCAGGCCGCCTCCGGGCTGTGCCACGACGCCGTCGATCCGGCCGGCGTCGAGGGGCCCGAAATCCGCCGTATCGCGTTGCACGGTCACGGCTAGCGATTCTCTTCTCCCGGCCCGCCGCTTCTCACGCGGTGCGCGGGAGCTCTCGCCGGGCTGAGCTGCCTCGTCCGGTGCGCGTCGGGTGATTCTCCGCCGGCGCTCCACGTCACACCACCGCAGTTTTCCGGCATGCCGCCGGCGCTGCTGCCTGGCTGCGGCCGCACGACCGGGCCGAGCCACCTCGAAGGGATCACCGTGAAGCTGAGCGACTTGCTGGCCGGCCATGAGCACCACGTACTCCAGGGTGACCCGGAGAAGACAGTGATCACCGCGGGGACGACGTTCGACGTGGACCGGGTGACACCGGGTTCGCTGTTCATCGCCGTGCCCGGGCACCGCGAGGGCGGGCCCGGCTCCGTCTCGCCCGCGTTCGCACGCGGCGCCGCCGCCGTACTCGTCGACGGAAGGGAACCGGCTCTCCCGGCCTCCGTGTTGTCGCCGGGTGCCTGCGCCGTGCGGGTACCGGACGCCCGGACGGCGGCCGCGGTCGTGGCCTCCCGCTACTTCGGCGAACCAGGGCGGCAGATGGACGTGGTGGCGATCACCGGCACCAATGGCAAGACATCGGTGTCGTACATGGTCGAGTCCGCCCTGCGGATCTCCGAGGGCGCGAAGGTCGGCGTCATCGGTACGGCGGGGAGCCGGATCGGCGACGAGCTGATCCCGATGCCGCGATCGGCACTGACGACGCCGGAGTCACCCGATCTGCAGTATCTGCTGGGGTGCATGCGCGACCGGAGGACCGGCAGCGTGGTGCTGGAGGCCACCTCGATGGCTCTGCTGACACACCGGGTGGACCGTACGTTCATCGACGTCGGGGTGTTCACCAACCTGACGCAGGATCACCTCGACGATCACGGAACGATGGCGAACTACCGGGACGCCAAGCTGCGTCTGTTCCAGGGCCTGTGCCGGCACGCGGTGGTCAATGCCGACGACCCGGTGGGCGCGGGGATCCGGTCCATGATGCCGGGCGCGGTGACCACGTACGCCCTTGACGCCCCGGCGGACTACCGGGCCACCGACCTCGTCGTGAGCGCCTCCGGCACGCGGTTCACCCTCCACCACGGAGGCCGCGCGTACGAGGCTTCGATCCCCGTCCCCGGCAGGTTCTCGGTGGCCAACGCGCTGGCCACGCTGGCCGCCTGTCACGTCCTGGGACACGATCTGGGCGACCTCGTCGCGGCGCTCGACCAGATGCCTCCCATCCCGGGCCGGTTCGAACGCTTCGAGACCCCGCTGGGTACCTCGGTGATCGTGGATTACGCCCACTCGCCGGACTCCCTGGAGAAGGTCCTGACCACCATCCGCGGCTACGCACGCGGCCGGGTCGTCACCGTCTTCGGCTGCGGGGGAGACCGGGACACCACCAAGCGGGCCGACATGGGGAGGATCGCCGGAACCCACTCCGATCTCTGCGTCCTCACCTCGGACAACCCCCGCACCGAAGATCCGCAGGCCATCCTGGACGAGATCGCACCCGGGCTCGCCGCGACCGGCACCCCGTTCGAACGGCTCGCCGACCGGCGCGAGGCGATCGCCTTCGCCCTGTCCGCCGCAGGCCCCGACGACGTCGTCCTCGTCGCCGGCAAGGGCAGCGAGCCGCACCAGATCGTCGGCGAGGAACTGATCCCCTTCAGCGACATGGCCACCGTGCGCGAACTCGCACAGGCCCGGGCGGTGGTGGCGGCCCGGTGTTCCCGCGTTGTGCCTACGCCTCGGAGTATTTCTTGATGAGTTCGTAGGAGCGAATGCGGTCGCGGACGTCGTAGACGGGAGTGGTCAGCATCAGTTCGTCCGCTCCGGTCTCACCAGCCAGTTCCGCGAGCCGGTGGACGACGGTCTTGGGTGTCCCGACGGCTTGCTGTGCACGGAAGCCGGCCAGCGCCTGTCGCTCCTCCGCCGTGAAGGGGTGGGTCGCTGCCTCCGCGGGAGTGGGGAAGGGCGTCTGACTCGATCCTTTGAGGAGCCCGGCTTTGACGACGTTCATCGGTCCGACGCGCCAGTTGGCTTCTTCTTCCGTCTCCGCACATACCGCCTCCACGCACAGCAGCACCCGAGGCCGCTCGCACCAACGGGACGGGGTGAACGCCGCCCGATAACGCTCCAAGGCCGCGAGGGTGTTGTCCGGCCGGATGTGGTGTGCGATGGCGATCGGCAGGCCGAGTTCTGCGGCGAGAGCGGCACCGGCGGTGCTGGAGGCCAGCAGCCATGGCTCCGGCAGCGCGCCGAGTGCGACTTCGTCGACCAGAAAGGACAGGATCGCGGATACGTCGCTTCGATACTCCGCATCCGTCGCCGGTCCGGCTCCGCGGCGAAGCGCCCGTGCGGTGGCCTCGTCAAAGGTGCCAGGGCCGCGGCCGATGCCCAAGTCGATGCGGTCCTCATGCAAGGCGGCCAGCGTTCCGAACTGTTCCGCCAGCGTGATGGGTGCGTGGTTGGGGGCCAGGACTCCGCCAGAACCGAGACGGATGGCGGAGGTCGAAGCCGCAGCGTGCGCGGTCAGCACGACTGACGGAAACGCGCCGATCGCGGGGGAGTGGTGATGCTCGGCGTACCAGATCCGGTGGTAGCCCAGCCGTTCCAGTCCCCGCGCGAAGGCCGCGGTATCCCGCAGGGTATCCACGGCTCGGGCGCCCGTTTGGACCATTGCGACTTCGAGCGCTGAAAGAGGTATATCGATCATGCCGTCAGCATAGAGATCAGGCGTCCGGCGAGGGACGCGGTGATCTCTTTCGCGCCACCCGGACAGCTCCCCAGCGGGCTGGACCAGTTGCCCCGTTCTGAAGCCTTGGCAGGTTTAAGCTCGGCGGATGACCTTGGAATGGGAGCAGGTAGTTGTTGACTCGGTAGATCCGGTGGCTTTGGGGCAGTGGTGGGCTGCGGCTCTTGGCTGGGTTGTGGTCAACTCGTCTGCTGAGGAGTTCGAGATCCGCCCGGAGCCGGATCGCCTGCCGGGGTTGCTCTTCGGCCGGGATGACGGAAGCAAGACGGTGAAGAACCGACTGCATCTCGACTTGAGGCCTGATGATCAGGACGCCGAGGTGACTCGTCTTGTGGCGCATGGTGCACGGCGTGTTGATATTGGCCAGGGTGATCAGTCTTGGGTTGTTCTGGCAGACCCCGAAGGTAACGAGTTCTGTGTCCTTGGCCAGCGACGTCAAGAGGCGGAGTGACACCGTCACGGGGTGGCGCCTGCCGGCGGGGACGGGAGCCGGTCAGGGGTGAGGGTGTACGCCGATTGGTGGGGGACCGGCTTGCTGGGGTGCGGGCACTGGTGAAGGATCAGATTACGGGATACGCCGCCTATGTATCGTGATGTCACGATTCGCGGCGTGTCGTCCTCTGCCTGCTCGACCTCATGAGGAGTGGCCATGGAAGACAGCCCGCTAAGCCGTCGACGACTGTTGTGGGGTGCTGCCGGCGCGGCGGGCACGGCTCTGGTCGCTGTCGGGCTGCCCCAGCTGATGGGGCCCGACGAGAAGGTGAAGGCGGCGCCGCCGACCCCCGCACGCAAGGCTCCCGGCGCCGCCAGGCCGCCTGCGACCCTGCGTCGGGACCCCTCGGTGGACTACGCCCCCGCCGTCTGGATCGAAGCCTCCGAATCCAACTACACGCCCTCCGACCGTCCCGAGGCGTATCCCATCGAATACGTCGTCATTCACCTGACGACGGACATCTTGCCGATCATGCTCGCCACGTTCAAGGACCCCGAGGAGAGGGTGTCCGCGCACTACGTGATCAGCTCAACCGGCACGCGGATTGCCCAGTGCGTGCGCGAGCGCGACGTCGCCTGGCACTCCGGCAACGTCTGGTACAACCACCGGAGCATCGGTATCGAGCACGAAGGCTGGCTCGACCAGCCCCTCTACACCGACGCGATGTACGAGGCATCCGCCGTGCTCACGGCCACGATCTGCGCGAAGTACGACGTGCCGGTCGACCGGGATCACATCCTGGGCCACATCGAGGTCCCGGAGTCCACTCACGAGGACCCCGGGGACGCGTGGAACTGGAACAAGTACATGAAGCTCGTCGAGACCGCCCACCGGCGCATCAGGACCTGACACCGCGTCGACCCCATCACGAGGGCTTGCCGTCGCCGTAGAGCCACGAGTCCCAGATCGAGTCGAGGTCCCGGCCGGCCTTGGCCTCCACGTACGCGGTGAAGTCGTGCGTGGAGGCGTGGCCGTGGCGGTGGCGCAGGGTCCAGCCCCGCACCAGGGTACGGAAGGCCTCGTCGCCTACGGTCTGGCGGATCTTGTGGATCACCATCGCGCCGCGCACGTACACTGGCTGGCGGGAGATGTCCGAGGCGCTCGGCGGCTCGGCGGGCGGGAAGTCCCACTCGTCGTCGTCCGCGGCCTTGGCGTGGTTGCGGTCGAAGTGCTCCTGGGCGCTGGCCCCGCCGTGGTCCTCGGTCCACAGCCACTCCGCATAGGTCGCGAAGCCCTCGTTGAGCCACATGTCCCGCCAGGTCCGCGGGGTGACGGAGTTGCCGAACCACTGGTGGGCCAGTTCGTGCACCACGTTGGTGGTGTGGAAGATGTCTGCCGGAATGGTCGGCCTGGTCTGGGTCTCCAGGGCGTAGGGCACATCGGCCGCCTGATCGACGATCACCCCGGCGGCGGAGAAGGGGTAGGGACCGAACTTCCGCTCGGCCCATTCCATGATCTCGGGGAACCGGCCGAGGACCGCTCCGTCCTCGTCCACGCTCGCGGTCGTGTCCATCGCCGACACGACCGGGACGCCCGATCGGGTCCGGGAGGTCTTGATGTCGTAGCTGCCGATGGCCACGGTCGCCGCGTAGCTGGCCATGGGCTCGGCCTGGTGCCAGTGGAAGGTGGCGCGGTCGCCGCTGGTGCGCCGGGTGCGCAGCTGCCCGTTGGAGATCGCCTGCACGCCCTTGGGGACCGTGACGGTGATGTCGTACGAGGCCTTGTCCGAGGGGTGATGGTTGCCCGGGAACCAGGACATCGAGCCCGTCGGCTCACCGAACGCGACCGCTCCGTTGTCCGTCCTCAACCAGCCTTCGCGCCACCCGTGGTCATGGGTGATCGGCTTCGGCGTGCCCGCGTAGCGCACGACGCTGCGGAAGGCGGCGCCCTTCCTGAGGTGATCGCGCGGCTGCAGGGTCAGCTCCTGCCCGTCGTGGCTGATCCGTGCCTTGTGGCCGTCGACGGTGGCGCTCTGCACCTCCATGCCGAGGAGGTCGAGATTGAAGGCGCTGAGGTTCTCGGTGGCTTTCGCGGTGATCTCGGCGGTTCCTTCGAGGCGGCCGTTGCCGGGGTCGTAGGCCAGGGTCAGGGCGTAGTGGGTGACGTCGTAGCCGCCGTTGCCGAGCTCAGGGAAGTACGGGTCGCCGGCGCCTGCGGCAGCGGGGTGCCCGCCCCGGAACACCGTGCCGGCAGCCCCCGTCCGAGCGGTGTCCGCGCCGGCGCGGGCACCCGCCCTCGCGGCTGCGCCGGTACGGGCACCCGCCTCACCGCCGCCACGGCCGTCGGACTCCGAGCACGCGGGGAGTGCGCCGAGCAGGCCCGCGACCGCGAAGGCGGCCAGACGTCCGGAAGTCTTCACGCAGCCGATCATGACCCAGCCCCCAGGCGCCCCGACCTCGCCACGCCGTGCGCATGACCCTTCCGGCGGGCACGGCCCGGATGCCGCCGGCCAGGTTGCGCCGACGGAGCGCCGTGGACGGAACGGCACGTTCGGGGCGCTGCGACCGTGCAGCGCGGAGCGCGAGCGGCACGACCCGCGCGCGCGTCTAGTACTGCAACGGTCCCACCGGCTGACCTGCGGGCACGGGAACGTCGATGGGTGCGGACGTTGGTTGACCGGTGGTCGAGGGAACTCCAGGTCTGTCGACCGACTCGACCGTCCCGAGAGGCGGCTGACGTCCCATGTGATGATCTCTTCTCCACAAGACGGATCCATCGGGGATCCCGGGGGAGAGAACATGGCATACACGGACGCCAACGGCGTCGATCTGTCCGGCGTCACCGGCAGGCTCATCCAGACGGTCGACCTGGTGAAGGGCCCGGCACCTCAGGCGATCGCCACCGACACCGTCAACGGGCACGTCTTCGTCCTCCAGGTGGAGAGCTCAGCCACGGTCCCGCAGGGCAACATGTACCTCAACCGCATCGACCGCCGGACCGGCACGGTCACCGGCTCGATGCAGCTGAAGGGCTTCGGACACGGGCTCTCGATGGGCGCCGAGCCGGTGGGCGCCGACACGTACCTCTGGACCGAGGTCGGCCCGCTGCACGTCATCATGGACGGCACCGAGGTCAGCGCCACCTTCGGCAAGGCCGTCACCCGGTTCCTGTTCGAGAACGGCGCGGTCCTCGACGCGAACCTCATACCGCAGGAGCAGAAGTTCACGCCGCCCGGCAGTACGGCGGGCACCGGGCCGTCGCTGGACCCGGTGAACAATCTCCTGTGCGTCATGTACCACAAGGACGGCAAGCGTCACTTCACCCGTTACGACCCCGCCACAGCCGCCGTCGGCTCATGGGTCCCGGTAGGCACCACCTTCGTCATGCCGGCCGGCGAGGACGTCACCCCCGACGTGCCGTCGCCCTACCCGCTACAGAAGACACTCGTCTCCCAGGGCTTCACCGCACTGGGCGACGTCCTCTACTCGTACCAGTGGGCGCCGTACGACAAGGAGAACAACCCGACGACGGTCCCCAGCGAGTTCCCGGGGGTCGCCTTCCTCACCTCGTACTCGTGGACGACCGGCGCGCGCCTCGACCGGCAGGTGGTCACCAACGCCGACGGCCTCACCCGGCGCGAGCCCGAGGGCGTCGCCGTCGAGGTCGACCCCGCGACCGGGGAAACCCGGCTGCTGTTCGGCTTCAGCAACACCGTGCCCGGCACCACCGGTTCGCGAGACGTCACGATCGGCTGGTACCCCACGAAGCCCGCGGTCGACGGCGTCAAGGTGCTCGCGGAATGGGAGGACCTCGCCCTCGAACCCGGAATCTCCCCCGGCGCCCAGCCCCCGCGCGGACGCCTGATCGCCCTCGCCGGCACCACCTACCTCCAGCTGCGCGGCACCCTCACCTGCTCCCCCGGCCTGACCGCGGACAGCAGGATCGGGACCCTGCCACACCGGCTGCGCCCGACCCACCTGACCCGCCAGAACGTGCCCCGCAACAACAACACCGGGCGCTGCGTGTGCCGGATCGAGGCGGACGTCCACGGCGCGCTCTGGGCGTACGGCGCCACCAGCGACAACGCCATCACCTGGATCGACCTCGACGGCGTCTCCGTCGCCTGGCGATGAGCACCCGCCGAACCGCCGAAAGCACAACCGCCGCAGCACTACACCCCCCGCACCCGTGCACCCGCCTGCCCGCCCCACCCGATCCGGAGGATCGAGCATGACCCAGCACACGACCAGCCGCCGCTCCCTGCTCACCGCGGCACTGGCCGCCCCCGCCGTCGCCGTCGGCGCCCCGCTGCTCTCGGCCACCCCGGCCACCGCCGTGGACCTCGTGGACGGCTGTCAGGTCGTCGTCGACTGGACGGCGATCACCCTGGAATCGACGGTGGCGAACGAGGCCGGAGCGCCGGCCGAAGCCCGCGTGATACGGCTCGCGGGTACGGAGTACCTCCAGCTGCGCGGCATGGTCACCTGCGCGTTCACCGCCGACGGCCGTCTCGGCACGCTGCCCGCCTCCATCCGCCCGCCCAAGCTGACCCGCGGCGTCTGCCCCCGCAACAACAGTCAGGGCATCAACGCGATCCGCATCGAGGCCAACACGGCCGGCGCCGTCAACGTCTTCGGCCCCCAGTCGACGAACAAGGTGACCTGGATCCAGCTGGACAACTTCTCCTCCGTCCTGCGCTGAGATTCCGTCGCGGGCCGACCCGACCCGCGGCGAGGGGCGTGTGGCCGTGGAAGGGCCCTCCTCCGGGCTTCCCCCCGGACGCTGCTCACGCCGGGTCCTCGTACGGGTGAGAGCTGATCGGTTCCGGCGCGATCCGCGGTGCTTCCACTCGACACTTGGCACGTCGAGCGGCTTGGTGCAACGCGGGTGGAGAGTGTCATGGCGAACGGTAGTGTCCTGCTGGCCTTGCGCGAGGACCCTTTGGGCCGGGGAGTCGGCGGTGACCAGCTGCGACGCATCGGCAAGGAGCTGGAGAACCGTGGGCTGGAGGTTCGGTGGGCGCGGACGGTCGAGGGGGCCTGCGCCGCTTTGAGCACCGAGGCCGGCCTGACCGCCGCTGTCGTGGCCTGGGACCTGCCGTCGGAGACCGGCGGGGTGGCCGACGGTGAGGGTGCGGTGGTCCTGCGGCAGATCGCACGCCGGTTCAAGGATCTGCCGGTCTTCGTCGTGATGTCCGAGGCGTCCGATCTCGGGCTGGACCGGCTGCCCCTATGGGTGGCGGAGATCGCCGTCGGCTACATCTGGCCCCTGGAAGACACCCCTTCCTTCATCGCCGGCCGTGTCGTCAGCGCGGCACGTGCCTACGGTGACGCTGTCCTGCCGCCGTTCTTCAAAGCCTTGCGACGCTTCGACGACGCCCACGAATACTCCTGGCACACCCCCGCGCACTCAGGTGGAGTGGCGTTCCTGAAGTCACCTGTCGGCCGCGCGTTCTTCGACTACTACGGTGAGCGCCTCTTTCGCACCGATCTTTCGATCTCGGTGGAGGAGCTGGGTTCCCTCTTCGAGCACAGTGGCTCCATCGGCGACGCCGAGCGCAACGCCGCCCGCATCTTCGGCGCCGACCGGACGTACTTCGTGCTGCACGGGAACTCCACCGCCGACCGTATGGTCGGTCACTACTGCGTCACCGCCGACGAGATCGCCCTGGTGGACCGCAACTGCCACAAGTCGGTCCTGCACGGGCTGGTGATCTCCGGTGCCCGCCCGGTCTACCTCGTCCCGACCCGCAACGGATACGGGCTGGCGGGCCCTCTCCCCACCAGTGAGACGCTTCCCGCGGCGGTGACCGCTCGGATCGCCGCTCATCCCCTGACGCCAGGGGCGGTCTCGCCCGAGGCTCAGTACGCGGTGATCACCAACTCGACCTATGACGGCCTGTGCTACGACACCGTGCGGACCGCGCGAGCCCTGGCACCCAGTACCCCCCGACTCCACTTCGACGAAGCCTGGTTCGCCTACGCTCGCTTCCACCCCCTCTACGCCGGCCGTTACGGCATGGCGGTCGGTCCCGACACCCTCGAAGGCGAGGATCGCCCGACCGTCTTCTCCACCCAGTCGACGCACAAGCTGCTGGCCGCCCTGTCGCAGACAGCCATGGTGCACGTGAAGTCCTCGCCCCGGGCGCCGGTCGAACATCACCGGTTCAACGAGGCGTTCATGATGCACGGCACCACCTCGGCCCTGTACCCGGCGATCGCATCGCTCGACGTGGCCGCAGCGATGATGGACGGGCCACAGGGCGAGTGGCTGGTCAACGAGGCGGTCACCGAAGCCATCCGGTTCCGGCAGGCCATCGTCCGCACAGGACGCCGGATCGCGGCCGCCGGCGACCGGCTGCCGTGGTTCTTCGGCGTCTGGCAGCCCGATACCGTGACCGACCCAGCCGGCGGGACCTCCGTCCCGTTCGCCGACGCCTCCCCGGCGCTGCTGGCCGCCGACCCCCGCTGCTGGGAGCTGGAGCCGGACGCGGATTGGCACGGTTTCCCGGGGCTGAGCCGGGGACAGTGTCTGCTGGACCCCATCAAGGTGACGCTGACCTGCCCCGGCGTCAACGCGACGGGCCAGACGGACTCCTGGGGCATCCCTGCCCGAATCCTCACCGCCTACCTCGCCGACCGCGGCATCGTCGTGGAGAAAACCGATACCTACACCACGCTCATCCTGTTCTCCATGGGCATCACCAAGGGCAAATGGGGCACTTTGATGGACGCCCTCATGGACTTCAAAGCCCTCCACGACGCCGACACCCCCCTGCGGCAGGTGTTGCCGCACCTGGTCGAGCGCTACCCCCAGCGCTACAGCCGTACGACCTTGCGCGGTCTGTGCCAGGAGATGCACGAACACCTCACGCATGCGGAACTGATCGACGCTCTCGACACCGCCTTCCAGCAACTGCCCGAACCGGTAGTCCCGCCCCAGCGCTGCTACCAGCAGCTGATTCGGGGCGGCACCGAACGCCTCCGTCTCGCCGATGCCGCCGACAGGGTGGCTGCCGCCATGGTCACCGTGACCCCGCCCGGGATCCCCGTCCTGATGCCCGGAGAAGCACTCGGCGCCCCCGACGGCCCGGTCCTGCGCTACCTCGGAGCGCTGGAGGCATTCGATCGAGCCTTCCCCGGCTTCCATAGCGAGGCGCACGGAGTCTCCATCGACCCCGATACCGGCGACTACCTCATTGAATGCGTACGCCAGGACATCCGAGCGGCGTGGCGATCGTGAGGCCCGCGCTTGGCCCGCGCATGGCCCCGGCGTGCCTGCCTGCGGGGACAGGCCGTCACAGGGTGGCGAGGAGGTCGTCCAGCGGGGCGGGTACCTGGTCGGGGGCGAGGGCTTCGACCAGGAGCCGGCCATAGCGGATCTTGCGGCCCTTTTTCGTGCCGATGAAGCGCCGCAGTTGCTGGTTCCGGGGCCGGCCGTGCTGGGCGGGCTGCTGTACGAAGGTCTGCCAGGCGCGCAGTTCGTCCTCGTTCTGGACGATCTGCTCGACCCGTGCCGGGCCCATCGCGCGGATGAGCTCGTCCTCCAGGTCCGTCGTGCAGACGAAGACGCCCGGGCGCGGCGCCCGGGCCGGGTTGAGGCCCCGGTCGAAGAAGGGCTTCTCGCGTTCGTCGCACAGGCCGATCAGCCGCAGACCGAGACCGGACGGCCCGAGGAGCCCTGCGTAGCGGCCGACGTTCATCGCCCCGCCCATCGGCACCACGCACACCCCCTCGGCCGCCAGGTCACGGCCTCGCCCCGCAGCCAGCGCCTCGACGGCCGCGAGGTCGCTCAGCCCTTCCAGCAGGACCGCGGTGTGCACCCCCAGGAGCTCCGTCAGCTCCCTCGCCAGCACGCCGGAGCCACCGCCCGCCCAGCCTGTGACCTCGTCCCGGAACATACGCATGTCGACCATGCCGGGGAGTCTGCTACGTCCACCGACGGCAGCGCACGCGATATTCGACCTGGCGGGAACCAACGTAGAGGAGGCGCGTACTGGGGAAGGTGCGGCGGCCGGGACGCGCGAACCCATGGGCGCCGCCGCCAGTGTTGAGGACCGTCCGCCCGGCCTTCCTCACCGATGGCCACCCGCCGCCGGCCGAGCTGGGCCGAACCGGGCGGCCGCAATTGGACGGTTCTACACCCTCCCGCGGCTCGGCTGAGGGGAAGCCACCAGCCGTTCCGGGCAGTTGTTCAGCCACTCGGCCCTTGATCGGCATGATGTGCGTCACATCGGTCGAGGGCCTGCTTTCAGCCCGGATCCTTCGCCCTGGTGCATCAGTACAGGACCTACCGTTTCAGCTGGCTGGTCGGTGGTGGTTCCCCGGCCGTGGGGGACGCCCATTGGTGCGGTGTTGGCGGCGCGTGCGGCATGGCGCGGGCGAGTCGTGCCGTTAGGATCACGGCATGGTCACGGCCAGGTCGTCTTCCGGCACGCTGCGAACCCGCTCGTCGGCGGGTTCGCTGCGCGTGCTGTGGGTGGCCATGCTGTTGTTCACCTTCCTGTACACGCACGGCGCCAGCACCGAGGCCGTCACCGGCCACATCAACGCCACCGCCGCCGCCCCGGTGGCAGTGGCAGTGGCACACGCTCATGCGGCCGACGACGCGCCGCTGGATCACCGCCACCACGGCGGCGGTCACGGCACCTCGCACCCCGCTGAGCAGTGCGTGCCGGGCCAGCCGCAGCAAAGTCCCACCGTGGACGCACCCGAGGTGTGCGCGCTCGTCCACGAGCGCACCTCCACCGTTGCGCTGACCTCGGTCGGCTTCCGTGACGCCGCGCCCGTTGGGTCGTCGCTGTCGGCTGCTTCGGCGAGAGCGACAGTTCTGCAGATCTAGGACCGGGCGACCCTGCGTCGGCCATCTCGCCCCCTCCCGCCTGACACCTGCGGGGCAGTCGCATGCGGCTGCGAGGGTTCCAAGGCCGGCACGTCGCCGTCGTCGTCCCCTCGTGCAGTCGCCCCTCAGGCGTGCCGAGCGATGCCCGCGGCCAACACCCTGAGACCGGCTGCCCTGCTCGTCGTTCGTGTGCCTTGTGGTGACACGACGGCCGCCCGCGGAGGAACTCTTGCCCTCGCCTTCCCGTATTCGCCCCGCCCTCGCCAGCGCGCCGGCGCGGCGCCACCTGCTCGCCGTGGTCCTGGGCGCGCTGTTGCTGGTCGCCGTACTCGAATGCACCCCGTTGCCGCACGAAGGCGCCCAGGCCGACACAGCCCAGGCCGACACAGCCCACGCCGACACAGCCCAGACCCATTCGGGCAGCGGCGTTCCAACAGCAGCTGAGGCCCAGCGGCCTGCCTTCCCGCCCCCCGGACCCTCCTGCCCGTCTGCCGGGGACGACACCGAACTCGCCGCCCAGCGGCAGCAGTCGCGTACAGCCTCTTCAGGCGCGCTGTGCGCCACCGACACGGCGACGCGTCCTACCGCGACCGACGATGTGGTCCTCCAGCCCGCTGCCTCCAAGACCCGAAGATCCAGCCCGGGCCGCTTCACGCTGTGCACCACGTGCCGGTGGCGGACATAGACCATGCCCCCGAGCCGCAGCATGCCGCGGCCGCCGCTCCCACCTCGCCCAGCACACACACGGGAGGGGATGGAGCGGCGTGCGAGAGATCAGCACCCGACGCGCCATCCACCGAAATGATGAGAGCCGATCTGATGCACTCTCCCCATCCGAACACCACCCGCGGGACCAAGCCCGGCCACGCCGCCTTGTCCCAGCTGGTCGGCAACACCCCCCTCCTGCACGTGAGCGAGCCGTTCGCCCCAGCAGGGCGGGGCTTCTGGGCGAAGCTGGAGGGCTTCAACCCCGGCGGCATAAAGGACCGGCCCGGCCTGCACATGGTCGAACGCGCCCGCGCCCGAGGCGACCTGAAGCCGGGCGCGCGGATCATCGAATCCACCAGCGGCACCCTGGGCCTCGGCCTGGCTCTCGCGGGCATGGTGTACGGCCATCCCGTCACCTTGGTCACCGACCCGGGCCTGGAGACGTCCATGACCCGCCTGTTGACCGCCTACGGCGCGCAGGTCAACGTCGTGTCCGAGCCCCACCCCACCGGCGGCTGGCAGCAGGCCCGCCGCGACCGCGTCACCCAGCTGATGGACCAGTACCCCGATTCGTGGTGCCCCGACCAGTACAACAACCCCGACAACACGTCGGCCTATACCCCGCTCGCCCTGGAACTGGCCGCCGAGCTCGGCCACATCGACGTCCTGGTGTGCAGCGTCGGCACCGGCGGGCACTCAGCCGGGATCTCCCGCGTCCTCAAACAGCTCTACCCCGAACTCAGGCTCGTGGGCGTGGACACCATCGGCTCCACCATCTTCGGCCAGCCCGCCCGGCCCCGCCTGATGCGCGGGCTCGGCTCCAGCATCTACCCGCGCAACGTCGCCTACGGCAACTTCTCCGAGGTGCACTGGGTCGCCCCCGCCGAGGCGGTATGGGCCTGCCGGCAGCTGGCCACCTCGCACTACGCCACTGGCGGGTGGAGCGTCGGCGCGGTCTCCCTGGTCGCCGGATGGGTCGCCCGGACCCTGCCCGAAGACACCCGGATCGCGGCGGTCTTCCCCGACGGGCCCCAGCGGTACCTCGGCACGATCTACGACGACGACTACTGCGCCGCCCACGGGCTGCTCGGCTCCCCGCCCGCACCCGAACCCGAAGTGATCGGCCGCCTGGACGAGAAGGAAGTCACCCACTGGACACGCTGTACCACCGTGGCCGACCCGCTCACCCTGGGCGCCGAACCCCAGCACGCCAACGCGGCCGAGCCGCCCGTAGAGGCAGACTCGAAGGAGCGGGTCTGATGAAGGGCACTCTCGGTACCCTCGGTACTCTCGCGCAGGTCCGTTCGTACCCGGGCAGCGTCCAGCTGCTGATGGTGAACCAGTTCACCATCAACCTCGGCTTCTACATGCTGATGCCGTACCTGGCCACGCACCTGGCCGGACCCCTCGGCCTGGCCGGATGGACGGTCGGGCTCATCCTCGGTGTACGCAACTTCAGCCAGCAGGGCATGTTCCTGATCGGCGGGGCGCTTGCCGACCGATTCGGCTACAAGCCCATGATCATCTCCGGGCTGGTGCTGCGCATCGCAGGCTTCGTGACCCTCGGGCTGGTCGACTCCGTGCCCGCGCTGATCGCCGCCTCCGCGGCGACAGGACTGGCCGGGGCCCTGTTCAACCCGGCCACCCGCGCCTACCTGGCCGTGGACGCCGGTGAACGCCGGGTGGAGGCCTTCGCCCTGTTCAACGTCTTCTACCAGGCCGGCATCCTGCTCGGCCCGCTGGTGGGCATGGTGCTGACCGGCATCGACTTCCGCGTCACCTGCCTGGCGGCAGCCGGGATCTTCGCCCTCCTGAGCATCGTGCAGATCCGGGCCCTGCCCTCCCGCCGGGGCAACGACTCAAACGACTCAAAGGACCAGGAGAACGGCAGGCCGGAGAGGGTGCTCACCCAATGGCGCGGCATCCTGGCCAACCGGCCGTTCCTGCTGTTCTCGTTCGCCATGATCGGCTCGTACGTCCTGTCATTCCAGGTCTACCTCGCCCTGCCGCTGGAAGTACGGCGCATGGGCGGCGAAGGCGACTTCGCCACCACGGCGGTGGCACTGCTGTTCGTCGTGTCCGGACTGAGCACCATCCTCGGCCAGACCAAGATCACCGCTTGGTGCAAGAGCCGCCGCGTGGAGCCCGGCCGCGCGCTCACCTGGGGCCTGCTGACCATGGGAGCCGCGTTCCTGCCCCTGCTGGGCGCCACCGCAGTACCCGTACCCGGGGGCGGGATCGGGCTGTGGCTGCTCGCGGCCGTACCGCCCGCACTGTCCGCGCTGCTCCTGGCCCTGGGCACGATGATCGCCTACCCCTTCGAGATGGACACCATCGTCCGCCTCTCCGGCGACCGACTCGTCGCCACCCACTACGGCCTGTACAACACCATCTGCGGCATCGGCATCACGCTGGGCAACCTCCTCGCCGGCGCCGCACTGGACGCCGCCCGCGCGGCCGGAGTGTCCGCCCTGCCGTGGATCGCCCTGACACTCCTGGGCCTGGCCTGCGCCGCAGCCCTCCACCGGCTCGACCGCACCGGCCGCCTCACCACCCCGCCGCACACATCACGGCCCGTGCCCGCCACTACCTGACGCACGACCCAACAGGTGCGGGGGCGGCCAACGTCCGCCCCCGCACCCTCCACCCACACACGCCGAAGCAGCTGTCCGTCCGCCCTCATGAGGAGCACAACCCTTGTCCGTCTCCCAGCTCGCCGACCGCCCCGCCGCAGCCCTCGCGGACCCCGAACACAGACCCGGTCGAGCAGCCCTGCGCAAAGCCCGCTCCCGGAAAGGAGGCCTCCTCGCCCGCTACCTCGGTTACGTCGGCTATTTCGTCGGCGCCGGCCTGATCAGCGGTGCCGTCGTCCACCACCCCCTGGACCCCGCCCGGTACACGCGGATCGCCGTTTACGGCGTACTGGTCTTCCTTGCCGCGACCGCCCTGAACGAGTTCCTCCTCGCCCGCCGCAAGCCGACCCCCGCGCAGGTGGCGTCCATCATGGGCGCCTCACTGCTCCTGTCCTTCGGCATCGGCATGCTCAGCGGCGGCCTCCAGCACTTCGAGGACTTCCCCGGCCGCGCCGCCCTCCTCATCCCCACCGGCATCGTGCTGTCCTTCATCGCCTACGTGATCAAGGACGAGGACTCCTCATGGCGGCGCGTCTTCGGCCTCGCCGGGCTCACAGTCCTGGTCACGACGCTCATAGCCTTCGCCGGCCTGCGCTACGTGGCCTCCACGCTCGCCGAAGAGCCCGGCAGCGGAGGCCATAGTCACGGCAGCGAAAGCAGCACCGACAACGAACCCCACCAAGAGGAGCCCACCGTCCACCGCACCCCGTCGCAAGCCACCACCACACCGGCCGCCACCCGTAGCCCATCCAGCGACTCGGCCCACAACGACGGCCACAACCACTGACCGGGGAACGGGAACAGCCACGGCCACAGCCGGTTCGCGGCGGCCACGTCTTCACCGACAGCGTGGAGCGCCTCGCCGCCGCAACCACCGGCAGCGAGGCGCCGCGATCGAGACCACCGACGACGAAAGACCCCGCCTTTATGATGGACCGATGGCATCGATCAAGCAGTTCCAAATAACCTTCGACTGCGCAGAACCTGAGCGCGTCGCTCGTTTCTGGTGCGAGGTGTTGGGGTACGTCGTACCGCCGCCACCGGAGGGGTTTGCTACTTGGGACGATTTCGATCGCGCACTGCCGCCTGAGCGTCAGGGTTCGGCGTTCGCGTGCATTGATCCCTCAGGTGTGGGCCCGCGACTGTTCTTCCAGCGCGTTCCCGAAGGCAAGGTCGTCAAGAATCGGCTGCATCTTGACGTGCGGGTCGGCACCGGGCTCGTGGGTGAAGAGCGCCTGGCCGCACTTGAGGCCGAGTGCGCACGACTGGTCGCGCTCGGCGCGGTACGCGGGCAACTACTGCTTGCCGATGGAGTCGACGAGTCGTGCCTCGGGATGCAGGACATCGAGGGCAACGAGTTCTGTCTCGACTGAGTGGCCGCGAACGTGGCACCTTCGCGAGTCGACTGGTGCAGTTCGCCATCACAAGGGTCGCCGTCCCGCGGCGCGCGTCCCGCGTTTGGTCAGCGCGGCTCTTGGATGCTGTCGATGATGCGGGTCCAGTTGTCGCTGCCATGCCCGTCCTCGATCGCGCGCCGATAGTGGGCCTGCACGGCCAGTGGGAGCGCGAGGTTGAGGCCGAGTGACGTGCTGGTCTCGACGATGTGGTCGGACGTCGCACCCATCATGGTGACCGTGCTGAGGTCGCCAGGATGCTCTCCGGCATCCAGCGCGGCGCCGGGGTTCTCTTCACCAGCCCTCAGGATGTCGCCAATCGAGTCGGCGGAGGAGAGCAACTCTGGCAGCGCTTCCTTGGCCTTCATTCCTGCGGTGCCCAGCATTGCGGTGGCGTGCATCAGTCCGGACAGGGTGGTGAGGAACACCGCGAGTTGGGCCTGATACATCATCTGGGCGAGGCCCGGGTCCTCGCCCAGATGCTTCGGTGTGCCGAGCAGTGTCAACGCGGCCAGGTGGCTCTCCATCACCTGGTCGCGGCCGCTGTAGTAGACATAGGCTGCCTCCGTGCCGACCATCGGCGCGGGGACCATGACACCTCCGGTGAGGAAGGTGGCGTCGTGGCCCGCTGCCCAGGTTGCTGCCTCGCGTGTGCGGTCGGGAGTGTCAGAGCTCAGGTTGACCAGCGTCCGGCCGGCGAGCGATTCGGTGGCGCTGTCGAGGACGTCGTACATCGCCTGGTAGTCGGTGAGGCTGAGGATCACGAGGTCACTCGCTTCGACCGCCTCGCTGGGTGTCGCCGCGAGCGTTGCTCCGTCGGTGACGACGCCGTCGGCCCGACTGGCGGTGCGGTTCCAGACGGTGACCGGGTGGCCGGCGTTGAGGAGGGTGCGTGTCATCGCCTGGCCCATCGGGCCGAGCCCGATCACGGTGACAGCGCTGTTTTGCCTGGTGGTGTGCTTCTGTTGTTCGTTCACCCCTCCATGCTGCGAGAGCGCCGCTACTCTCGGAAGTACCCACTATTTTCTGCGGTACTTACCTTTTCGTAAGGGGATCAGTGATGGCCAAGGCGCCAAGAAGCGGGCCTTACATCTGCGGCATCGACGCTGCGCTCGACGTGGTGAGCGGCAAGTGGAAGGGACTGATCCTCTGGGAACTCGATACCCGTCGCGTGCGCCGCTTCGCTGAGCTCCGTCGCGGTCTGCCGGGAGTGAGCGAGAAGATGCTGACGCAGCACCTGCGTGAGATGGAGGTGGACGGTCTCGTACACCGGGAGGTTTATGCCGAGGTGCCGCCGCGGGTGGAGTACTCCCTGACTGAGCACGGGCGCACGCTCAATCAAGCGCTCGGGCCGCTCGGCGCATGGGGGGTTGAGCGGATACGTCGCGAAGGCTCCGAAGTGGTCGACGCAGCCGAGACCTCACACGGCTAGGCATCCCGGCCATGTGGTCCGGTGATGCGCTCACGCGTCACGCTCCAACCGCAGGTCCGCCCCGGACGGACGGACGCCGGGCATGCCTGGTGGGCCGCCGTCACTTGTGCGGCGGCCCTGGACGGAAACTGGCCGCCTCCACCGGCACCCAGGCCGTCGAGGAGACATCGTCGTCCTCCCCGCGCTCCCCGGTTGCTGCGATCGGGCGACACGCGGCATGTGGAGCGTCGGCTTTCAAGGCTTCGGCACCATGCTGAAGGGCATGCCTCAACAGCAGGGCCGGGTGTCGCCGCGCCGCCCCAGTTCCCCGTTCCCGTCCGTCCCGGCCGGTGGCCCGTCACACCGCCGGGCTCGGGTACCCGGCCGGGCCGTCGTCTCGGCCCTCCTCGGCCTGCTCGTCTTCCTGGCCCCCGCCCTCACCCCGGTCGGCGGCTCTGCTGGCCGGGTGGTGACCGGGGTGCCCGCCGCCGCCGTGGTCACCGTCGGCCATGACTCCGGCACGGCTCTGGCCGGGTTCATGATCCAGTCGACCGCCCTGGTGACGGACCCGGCGGCCAAGGTGTCCAGCCCCGGCTATCCGACGACGGGCTGGTACAAGGCCGGCCCTCGCTCCACCGTCCTCGCCGCCCTGCTGGCGGCCGGCATCCACCCCGACCCGTTCCACTCCACCAACCAGAAGCTGATCCCTGCCGCCGACTACACGGTCCCGTGGTGGTACCGGTCCGACTTCTCGGTCGACGGCCGGGGAACTCGCACGTATCTCGACTTCAGCGGGGTAACCTCTGCCGCCGACGTCTTCGTCAACGGCCGTCACATCTCGACGGCGAGCACGGTCGCCGGGACCTACACCCGACACGAGCTGGACATCACTACTCTGATCAGGCCGGGCACCAACACGGTCGCCTTCCGGATCCAGCCCAACGACCCGCGCAAGCACCTCACCATGGGCTGGCTCGACTGGCTGCAGCCGCCACCGGACCGGAACATGGGCATCGTCCGCGACGTCGTCGTCCGCCGCAGCGGCCCGGTGGTCCTCCGTGACGCCCACGTCGTCACCGACCTGGCCGTGCCGTCGCTGGCCTCCGCCGACCTGACGGTCAAGGCCCGCCTGCGCAACGACTCACCCGACACCGTCACGGCGCTCCTCTCCGGCACGGCCGGGCCCGCGTCCCTCAGCCGACAGGTGACGCTGACGCCCGGGGAGAGCCGGACCGTGGTCCTTTCCCCCGCCGACCACCCCGGACTCCGTGTGCCTTCCCCACGCGTATGGTGGCCCGCCGGGATGGGCGAGCAGCCCCTGTACGACCTCGACCTGACCGTGACGGTCGACGGGGTCGCCTCCGACACCTCACGCACCGCCTTCGGTATCCGCGACGTGCAAGCACCGATCAATGCCGACGGCGCGCGCCAGTACCGGATCAACGGCCGCCCGCTGCTGATCAAGGGCGCCGGCTGGTCCCCCGACGAGTTCCATCGCTGGGACCCCGCCTACGCCGAGGACCGCATCCGGTACGTCCGTGACCTGGGCCTGAACACACTGCGCCTGGAAGGCCACCTCGAACCCGACGAGTTCTTCGACCTCGCGGACCGGTACGGAATTCTCACGCTCCCCGGCTGGGAGTGCTGCGACAAGTGGGAAGGGGAGGTCAACCCCGCGGAGTCCGGGGAGAAGTGGGACGCCGCCGACCACGCGGTCGCCAAGGCGTCGATGGCCGCCGAGGCGGCCCGGCTGCGCCACCACCCCAGCGTGATCTCGTTCCTGATCGGCAGCGACGCGGCGCCCAACGCCAAGATCGAGTCGGAATACCTCCAAGCGCTGCGGGCCGCCGACTGGAACGTGCCCGTGATCCCTTCCGCCTCCGGGAAGTCGACACCCGTCACCGGCCGCTCCGGGATGCGGATGACCGGCCCCTACGACTGGGTACCGCCAGGCTACTGGTACGACAAACGCGAGGGAGGAGCCACCGGCTTCAACTCCGAGACCAGCGCCGGCCCGAGCATCCCCACCCTCGACACACTGCGGCGGATGCTGACCCCGGCCGAGCTGGAGACCCTCTGGAAGCAGCCCTCCGCTCCCCAGTACCACCGCTCTCCCTCAGCCACATTCTCGACACTCAAGCTGTACAACGCCGCCCTCGCCGGCCGCTACGGACGCCCGACCGATCTCGGCGACTACGTGCGCAAGGCCCAGCTCGCCCAGTACGAGAACGTCCGGGCGCAGTTCGAGGCGTACTCCCGCAACGCCAAGGACACCACCGCCCCCGCGACCGGCGTCATCTACTGGATGCTCAACAGTGGCTGGACCTCCCTCCACTGGCAGCTCATCGACCGCTATCTCGACCAGAACGGGGCCTACTTCGGCGCGAAGAAGGCCAACGAACCCCTTCACATCCAGTACGGCTACGACAACCGCAAGGTGAGCGTCGTCAACAACCACACAACCGCCGCCTCAGGGCTGAACGCCCGGGTCACGCTCTTCAACACCGACGGAACCGAGAAGTACGACCGCACGGTGACCGGTGTCGACGTCGAAGCCCGCGGCGTGAGCACCACCTCGCTGACCCTCCCGGCCACGGTCCCCGGCCTGTCAAGGACGTACCTGGCCCGGTTGCTGCTCACCGACACCACCGGCAAGGAACTGAGCCGCAACGTCTACTGGCTCTCCACCCGCAACGACGTCCTCGACTACGCCGACACCGACTGGTACTACACCCCCACCACCTCCTACGCCGACCTGACCGGCCTGAACTCGATGCCGCAGGTCACCTTGGACGTGACAGCCAAAACGACGGTAACCAGGGCCGGCACATCGACGACGACCGTGACCCTCCGCCACCCGGGCACCACGAACACCCCCGCTCTGCTCACCGACGTCGACCTGGTCTCCGCGGACGGGAAGACTCCCATGCTGCCCGTGCGCTGGAACGACAATCAGATCAGCCTGTGGCCGGGCGAATCGGCAGTCTTGGAGGCCTCCCATCGGACGGTCGATCCGGACCGCACCCCACGCGTACGGATCTCTGGATGGAACGCCCGGGCCGTCACCGTCCCGTCCAGCTGACGATGCGGCCTCACACATCATTCCCAACTCGGTGGCACTGACTTTCCCCGCAAACGGCCCGGCCCCGCGCGTGCAGCGGGGCCGGGCCCACGGCCTCCGCTCCCCGCTCGGGCCGTGCTCCAGGAGAAAGGCACGCGCCCGTCGGGCGCGTGCCAAGGCTTCTCACTTGAGGCCGCTGAGCATCACGCCGCGGATGTAGTACTTCTGCAGCAGCAGGAAGAGGATCAGGACCGGCAGGGTGCTCAGGACGAGACCGGCCATGACGATCGGCATCGAGCGGGTCGGGTCCACGTAGTCCTGTAGGAACTGGATGCCGACGGGCAGGGTCATCACGTCCGGGTTGGCGGTCGAGATGAGCAGCGCCCAGATGTACTCGTTCCACGCGTGGACGAAGGTCAGCAGACCGAGCGTCAGCACGACCGGCCTGGTCTGCGGCACGACGATCCGCCACCACACGCCGAACTCGCCGGCGCCGTCGATGCGCGCGGCCTCTAGCACCTCGTCCGGGATCGAGACCATGAACTGGCGCATCAGGAAGATTCCGAAGCCGTTGACGAGGAACGGCATGGCGAGCGCCGCGATGCTGACGGTCAGGCCCGCGCCCCCGCGTCCGAACAGGTCGTTGCCGCCCGCCAGCGGCCAGTGCACCAGGATCAGGAAGTGCGGGATGAAGAAGACGAACGGGGGGAACATCATCGTCGACAGCACGAGTCGGAAGATCAAGTTCCGGCCGGGGAAGCGGAGTTTGGCGAGCGCGTAGCCGGCGAGTGATGACGTGAACAGCACCGACCCGGTGATCACGGCGGTTGCGATGACGCTGTTGCGGAAGAGCACCGGCAGATCGAGCTGGTCGACCGCCGCCCGGTAGTTCGACAGGTCGAACGCCTCGGGCAGCAACCGGTACGGCAGCGTGCCGGCCTCGCCGGCCCCCTTGAACGACGTCATCACCATGTCGAGGAACGGCACCACCGTGAGCACGGCGCCGGTCACGACCACCAGATACGAGAACCACGGGAAACGGCGGCGGATCATGCGTCCTCCCCCTTGCGCCGGAAGATCCACAACTGGGCCAGGGTGACCACGAGGACCACCACGAACAGTACGAAGGCGGCGGCGCTCGCAGGGCCCCACTTGCCGTACAAGAAGGCCTGCCGGTACATCTCCAGGGCAGCCACGTTGGTCGCGTCACCCGGCCCGCCCTTGGTCATCACGATGATCAGCGCGAACGACTGCAGACCGCTGATGAGCTCGGTGATGCACACGAGCAGCAGGGATGGCCGCAGCAGCGGCAGCGTGATCTTCCAGAAGACGGTGACCGGCCCGGCGCCGTCGAGCGCCGCGGCCTCGTAGTACGACTCGGGAATGCACTTCAGCCCGGCAGTCAGCACGAGGATCGCCGAGCCGACCGATGCCCAGGCCTGAACGACCACGACCGACGGCAGCGCGGTGTCCGGGTCCTGGAGGAAGGCCACCGAGCCGAGCCCGAGGGCGTTGAGTACGCCGTTGACGAGGCCGCCCGGCTCGTACATGTACTTCCACACGTTGCCGACGGCGACGACGGTCGTCACGATCGGCAGGAAGTACAGGGTGCGCCACAGACCCTGGAACCGCAGGTTGTCGATGCAGGTGGCGACAACCACGGAGCCGGCGAGCGCGAGGACCACGGTGCCCAGGGCGAACAGCAGCGTGTTGGTGAGGATCGGCGCCAGGAACGTCGATCCGTCCGCGAAGAGGCCCGTGAAGTTGTCCGTGCCGACCGGTTGGATGTCGCCGAGGTCGAACCCGGCCCAGCGGGACATCGACAGCAGCAGCGCGAAGCCGAGCGGCAGGATCAGGAAGACGGCGAAGAACAGCAACGTCGGCGCCAGGAAGAGATAGGCGACGACGGCCTGGCGGCGCCGGGTCCGGGCGCGGCCATCGACGGCGGGCCCGGCGGAGCGCGTGCTGGGCGCGCCGGGCGCCGCCCGATCGGTCGTCGCCGGCGTCAGCGTGTTCACCATGAGCGCGACACCTCTCGATCGACTTGTCGGCGGGTGGTGCGCAGTGCCTGGTCGACCGACTGCTGACCGGTCCACAGCGCCTCGATGTTCTTGCGCAGCAGCGACTTGGCCTGTTGTGCGCCGGGCACGTTCGGCTCCGGCACCGAGTACGCCAGCGCGTCCAGGAAGGGGCGCAGGTTTGTATCGCTGTGCGCGCCAAGGAGCGTCCGCATGTCGTCGGCGCGGCCGGTCAGGGAGCCGACCGACACCTGTAGGGAGCTCATCCGGGTCGCTTTCCCACCCTCCTTGGCGCTCTTCACGTTCACTTTCTCGGTATTGAGCCAGCGCAGGAACTCCCAGGCCGCGCGCGGGTGCTTGCTGGCCGCGTTGACCCCCAGCATGAAGCCGGTGGAGAGCGTGGCGCGCTTGCCGTCCGCCTCCGGGAGGGGCAGCGGCGCGACGCCGACGTCGCGGTAGTCCTTGCCCATCAGGGTCTTCAGGCTCCCGGTCCACCAGCCGGCGCTGACCACCATGGCCACCTGCCCGGACCGGAACGCCTTGTAGACGTTGACACCGGGTGCGCTCGCACCTCTGACGACGAGGCGGTGCTCCAGATCGAACACGGCCCGTCCGGCCGGCGAGTCGATGGCGGTGCTCCTGCCGTCCTTGGAGACGAACATTCCGCCGGCGGCGTTGAGCAGGGCGAGTGTCTGGCCGACGGTGGTGGAGTCGTCAGCGGTCGACAGCCCGAAGCCCTGGACCAGTGTGTTGCCGTACCGGTCGCGCCTGGCGGTGCGGTAGGCGCTCTCCTCCAGCTCCCGCCAGGTGCGCGGCGGGCCGTCGATACCGGCTTCGCGCAGCAGCCGCTTGTTGTAGTAGAGGGCGTACGTCTGCACCTCGGTGGGGTAGCCGTAGACCTGGCCTCCCACCGAGGCGGCATCGACCGCAGCTTCGCTGTAGCCGCGTGTGATCTCCTCGGCGTGCTCGGTCGGAGCGGGCCGCAGGACGCCGGCCTGGACCAGCTGGCCGTTCCACAAGCAGTACGGGTGGAGGATGTCGGCGCCCTGGCCCGCGGCCTGCCGGACCATGAACGTGGTCAGCAGGTCCGTGAACTCGACGGCCTTGGTCTGTACCTTGACCCGGTCGTGGGTGGTGTTCCACTCGTCGACCGGGCCCTGTAGGGCCTCCTTGGGCACCCCGCTCGCGTAGTGGGAGAGCAGGGTGAGGACGATCGGATCCCCGGGCCGCCCGGTGCCCTGGTGCGGTGCGCATCCGGAGGCGAGCAGCGCCGAGGGGAGCGCGAGCGCGAAGTGACGGCGGCTCAGGCCGCCGGTGCGGCGTGCCGGCGTCATCGAGCGGCCTCCCGGCGCATCACGCGGAACACGCGGGTCGTGGTGAAGCCGGTCTTGCGGTACATGTGGCCCGCCGGCGACTGCGCGCCGGTCCACAGGAACCACGCGGAGTGCGCGCGGCGCGCCCGCATCCTCTCCAGGACCAGGTGCAGGAGGACCTCGCCGAGCCCGGTGCCGCGCATCTCCTCCAGCACGCCGATCGGGCCGAACCGCTCGTCCACCGCGTCGAACGCGCCGTGCATCGCCCAGCCGACCATGCGCTCCGATGGGTCCCGGACGACGACGATCCGGTCGAGCGGCGTGCCCGCGGCCAGACACGCCCGGATCGTGCACGCCCAGTCCGGACCGAAGCGGCTCCCGGCGAGCGCCAAGAGGTCCACCAGGTCGTCGTCGGACGGGGTGGCGAACCGGTAGCCCTGGGCCGTCAGTTCCGCCACGCGGCTCGCGACGTCCTCCGGGAAGCGATAGCCCACCAGGCCACGGTCCATCGCCGCCGCCTCGTACAGCGTGCGAAAGCCCAGGGACTCCAGGAGCCGGGCCGCTTCCGGGTACGTCTCGGCGTCCAGGCCGGGGAGGACGTAGTCCGGGGTGTACGAGGAGAAGTCCACCCGGGTGCGGCCGTGGCCGTGCAGCCAGTCGAGGGCGTCGGCCAGCAGCCGGCGGCCGAGACCGCGCCCGCGGGCGGCCGGGTCGACGAAGAAGAACGGGATCCAGCCCTGTTCCGGCTCCAGGTCGGTGCCGGTCATCGGCGTCAGACGGCGCACCGCGTAGGCCGCACCGACGACACGGTCGCCCTCGACGGCGACCCGAAGTCCCTCCGGATCGAAGTTGGCGTCGAGCAGCACCAGGGAGCGGAAGCGGTCCGCGGTGATGGGGTCGGCCGGCGCACTGCGCCGCCACACCTCCACCACCTGCGGTCCGTCGCCCGCGCGAAAGCCACGGATGTCGGCCCGGGATGTCGTTGTGCGATCGGTCATCGGCGGGGTTGTCCTTCCATACGCAGGTCAGGGACGGCGTCGAGCGTCGCTCCGCAGAGCTGCTTCGGTCTGGTGTGGGGTGCCGCTGCGCCACGGCGATCAGGGTTCAGTCCATGAGGGCGCGCGGGGCGATGAGGCGGTCCGCGCCCGGCTGTTCGGTGGGGGCCAGGGCGGCTCGGCCCAGGGTGTCCGTGGCGGCTGTCGGTTCTGCATCAGCATCCGCTTCCGTCAGGGGAACAGCAGCAGGTCGCGCGGTGCGGCAGCCTGTCTCAGGGGTAGAGCAGCACGTCGTCGCCGGCCCATCGGCCGGGCGGCGCCGGCGGATCGCACAGCGGCAGTGGGTCGTCGCCCGCGTCGACGGCACGCCGCAACCGGTCGGATCCCCACAGCAGGTCGATGAAGGGACGCTGGTCGCTCCCCTCCACACCGCTGTCAGCGGCGCGCCACGCGAAGTGGTCCCCGTACAGCCGCCGCAGCGTACTGAGCATCGCCACGGCGGTACGTACGGGAGCGAAGACCTCGCGGTCGGTGACATGGAGCTGGACTCCGCGCAGCAGCCGCCCGGAGTGTTTGTGGAACGTCGGTACGAACCGCAGATCACGGAAGTGCACACCCGGCAGGTCGAGCTCGGCGAGCGAGGGCGCGAACCGCGCGTCGATGTACGGGGCCCCGACGATCTCGAAGGGCTGCGTGGTGCCCCGGCCCTCCGAGAGGTTCGTGCCCTCGAAGAGGCACGTCCCGGGGTAGACGGTGGCCGTAGCGGGCGTCGGGATGTTCGGCGAGGGCGCGACCCACGGCAGGGCGGTTGCCTCCGCGTCTATGGCGCGCTGCCAGCCGACGACCTCGATCACCGTCAAGTCAACTGCACTGCCCGCCACTTGGGACACGACCGAGGCGTTGAGATACCGGGCGAGCTCGCCGCAGGTGAGCCCGTGCCGGACGGGTACCGCAGCGCGCCCGATGAAGCTGGCCCATGCCGGGTCGAGCGGCGGGCCCTCGCTGACGAGTCCACCGAGGGGATTGGGCCGGTCGGCGACCACGAACCGTACGCCCGTACGGGCCGCCGAGACCATCAGGTCGAACATGGTCCACACGTAGGTGTAGAACCTGGCCCCGATGTCCTGCAGGTCGTACACCAGGGCGTCGACACCGCTGTCGAGCAGCAGTTTGTCGAGGAGCTCGCCGCTGCACCGGTACGTGTCGTGGACCGGTAGACCGGTGGTGGGGTCCGCACGAGCGGCCTCGCTCTCGCCGGCCTGACCGGTCCCGTGCAGACCGTGCTCGGGACCGAACAGGGCGACCAGCCGGGCACCGGCCTCAAGCAGCGCGGGCGCGGCCGGGCGCAGGTCGGGCAGAACGCCGGTGTGGTTGGTCACCAGCCCGAGCCGGCCGGGCCCGGCGAGTCCGGGCGACGCGTGCAGTCGTGCGATCCCGGTCGTCACCGCGACGCGGTCGTCCGTGCTCATGCTTTGCCCCGTCTGCCAGTGACATCTCGAAGCCACGGCAAGAAATCTACTGGTATGTCCTGTAATTTCGCAATCATCTACTAACAGGTCGCGCCGAGGGCGGCCTGGATCCAGAGTGCGTGGGTGGTGTGGTGGCGGTAGGTCGTCAGCGGGTGACCAGGTATCTGGCCGCGGGGCAGGGTACATAAGTCGGGCAGCTAGGCCGTTTTGTTCGGATCATCGGATCATTGGTCTGGTTGTGTCGTTGACTGATGTGCAGTGGGCCCGGATTGAGCCGCTGTTGCCGGATCGAACGCTGCAACGAGGCGGGCAATGGCGTGACCACAGGCAGGTGATCCACGCCATAACTTGGAAGTGCCGCACCCGCTCGCCCTGGGTGGAGCTGCCGGCCGAGTTCGGCTCGTGGGCGCCTGCAACCGCCTGCGGGAATGGGCGATCGACGGAACATGGGAGCGGGTGTTCACCACGCTGCTCGCCCAGGCCGACGCGGCCGAAGATCTCAACGGGGTCGTGGCGGCCGACTCGACCATCGTCCGTGCGCATCAGCACGCCGCCGGGGCCCGTAAAAGGGCCCTCCCGGCCAGCGAGCGCGACGGCCGTGCCCTCGGACGCTCCCGCGGAGGACTGACGACCAAGGTCCACTTGGCGGCTGACGGCAACTGCCGTCCGCTGCGTTCGTACTCACATAGGGTCAGGCCGGGGAACGCCCCGCGTTTGAGCAGGTCATGGCAGCCGTCCGTGTCCCGAGACTGAGCGGGCGACCACGTGTCCGGCCTCCTGTGGTTGTGGCCGACAAGGCGTCCTGCACATCGCGGATGGCGGCGCGGACGCTCTCGGCCGCCCATTGCCCTGTGGCGACCTCCTCCATCCGCGAGGCAACCTGCCTGCGATGGCCGTCGGGGAAGGCCAGACGGTGCAGCTTGGCCGAGTGGATCAGCGCGATGAGGCCCGTGTCCGTGTGTCCGGCTCGGCGCCGTCCAGCACTACGGCCCGGAGCCGCTCCCGCAGTTCCCGTTCCACCGCGCCGTCGGCCTCGGGGTAGCGACGTATCGGGAACACGCCGAGTGCCTTGTGTTTCTCCTCCACGGCCACCCCACGCTTGCACAGGCTCTCGAGAGCCGCGGCGATGGCCTTGGACTGGTCCTTCGTCAGCCACTCCGTCACCCGGCGCTTGCCACGACCCGCATCCAGGTCTCGATCAGCGCCGTCCGACTGTCGAGCAGCGAATCTCCGGTCGGAGTCGTGTCCACCAGTTCGAGGTGCTTACCCGTGACTGAAGCCCTCCCGGCCAGCACCAGTTCGAGCAGGATCCCACCCGACACCGCCCAGCCGGCGGCTTGCCGCTGCTGTGCCGATCCGGCCAGCGTGATTGCCATAGCGCTCCAGGTGTCGCACCCGCCTCCGCCGCGGAGCGTGCTCCGGCCCCGGTGCGGGAAGCGGCTGATCCGTGGGCGCCGCCCGCGATCGTGGACGCGAAGTGCTCGTGGGGGCCGCTGACCGAGGGCCTGGATGTCCCCTGGGACCTGGACCTCGGTGACTGGACCCGCGCCCGGGAACAGCTCGGCGGACCCGGCCGCGCACGCCCGGGATGGTGTCCATGGGCTGGTTCTCGCTGGGTGCGGGGCTGCTGCCCGGACCCGACCGGATCCGCGGCCGGGCCGAACTGGCGATGCTCGCGGCGTACGGGTCCTCGGCTCCTTCGCGTGCGGCACGGTCATGAACCTGCAGGGCTGGGTGCTGCTGGGTTGCTGAAGGTGCTGCGGCGGGCGACTCGGAAAGCGGCGTTCGACGCCCCCGTTTCCTTCGATTCAGGGGTGAAAGTGGCCCAGGACACACCCCCAAAAGGGGTATGAACGGCAACGGAACGTGACATCCGGGGCGCCTCCCAGTGAGGCGTCCCATAGGACCCAGGTCACATACGACCCAGGACCGTAGACCTCAAACGCCCCGTTCCCACCCCCCGCAACCCGCGTCCCACCTGCACCAACGCCGGCGGCACCGCCGAGGCGCGGCGGGACCCCGGCTGCGACCCCCACTAGTAGGAGGGCTCGTTGCCAGACGCTCGGCGGCCTGTCTAACTGGTGATGTCGCCACGGCGGCAGGGGTGCTTCACCCCCCGCCCGACGAACCCCTCTCCTCCGCGTGAGTGGCTCACGCATGTCTTCGGCATGCCCGCGACGGTCCTTGTTCCCTGTGAAAGGTTTTCCGTGTCCAACGCAGTCATCCGCCGCATCGCCGCTTCGAAGAAGACCCTCGCGGGCACCGTCCTCGCCCTGGGCGTCGCCGGTTCCATGCTTGCCGCGGTTCCCGCGCAGGCCGCCCCGACGGGTGCGAAGGCGATCGCTCAGCAGATGATCAAGGACCCGGCCCAGTTCGCAGCCTTCGACAAGATCATCTCTCACGAGAGCGGCTGGGACCACACCGCCACGAACGCCTCCTCCGGCGCCTACGGCCTGGTCCAGGCCCTGCCCGCGTCCAAGATGTCCTCCGCGGGCTCGGACTGGAAGACCAACCCGGCCACCCAGATCAAGTGGGGCCTGGACTACATGAACGAGCGCTACGGCAGCCCGGTCGGCGCCTGGAACTTCTGGCAGGCCAACCACTGGTACTAAGCCACCAGCGGTAAGCAGACGCACGAAAACGCTCGGCCGGGACTTCCCCGCCGAGCGTCTTTGCGTATGCGGCCGCCGAGCTCACCAGAAATCAGCCCCTGGGCACCGAACCCCGCCGCGCTACACCCCCTAACCCACTCTCGGCCGCCGCTGCGCCGCCCGGTCCAGCCCCCGGCTGCGCCGGCGCCAGGGCCTTTCCCCGTTCCGGGGCCGGTCGAGAGCCCGCCCGGGTTCCCGCGGGGAAGTACGGGTCGCCGGCGCCTGCGGCAGCGGGGTGCCCGCTGCCCGCCCCGGAACACCGCGCCGGCAGCCCCCGTCCGAGCGGTGTCCGCGTGCCCAGGTGTTGGTCAGCGGAGGCGCTTCCAGAAGGGCGGGATCTCGCCTTCCCGCCGGTTGGGGTGGGGGGTGACCTCGCGGGGGGTGATGGACCAGGGGCTGTCGCAGTTGATGACCAGCAGTCGCGCCCCTCGCGTCAGTGCCACCGTGCCCCGCCCCGACTTGTAACCGGAGTACAGGTGACGGCGCGAGGCGCCGCGCCTGATGGCCTCAAGCTGGAACCAGGCCTCATCCCTGCTGTTGCGGTGCCTGATGGCGAGGTCGACGGCGGGGCCGGCGTACGCCAGGACATCCGGGCCGACGCCCTCGACGCGCTCGGAGACGTCCCGTAGCACCGAGACCGGGCTCACGGTGATCTTCCACTCGCCCTGCGCCTTCACGCGCAGCCGCAGCGGTCCGTTCCCGTCGTGGTCCACGATTCCGCGCCCGCTGAAGTCCTCCAGCCAGCTGTGGATGACCGCCGGGGACCTCTCATGGTTGCGGTGGTTCAGCGCTGTGATCTCGATAAGGCTTTCCCCCACCCTGACCACGTCGACCACCGCGAACCCGGCCGGCATGGGAACCTCCACCCGGACGATGTCATCCCCCTTGCCCTCCTGTGAGAAGACGGGGAAGTCCGGCCCGAAGTCGGTCGGGAGGTTGTTCAGCCGTGTGGTGATGGTGCCCAGCAGGGGGGCGCCGGTCTTGGATACGGGAATGCCGGCGGGCACGGTGGGGGCGGCGGGGGTGGCCGCGAGGGCCGGAGATGTCGCGACGGCCGCTGTGGCCTCGGGTGAGACCGGCTCCGGTGGAACCGGAGCTGCCGCCGCCGGGAACGCCGCCATTGGAAGCGCCGTCGCCGGAAGTGGCGGGGCGGGCGGGGGAGCCTCGGGCATCGCAGGTGCGGGCGGCGGCGCGGTGGCCGACTCGGCTTCGGGCTCTTCCTCCTCCACCGTGAATCCGTAGTCCGTGGCCAGCCCCGGAAGCCCGGAGTCGTACCCCTGCCCGACCGCGCGGAACTTCCAGCCCCCGTCCCGGCGGTAGAGCTCACCCAGCACGTATGCGGTTTCGGTCGTCGCGTCGTCGTCGTCGACCGAGTACACCACCATCCGCTCACCCGTCACCGCGCTGACCGCCTCCACGTACAGCCCCGGTACGTCCCCGAAGGTTCCGCCTTCGGCGGAGGCCGCGATGACGATCCGCTCCACCTCCGGCTCGACCTGGCCCGGGTCGATCTCCAGCCAGTCTGCCGTCCGCCCGTCATCGCCCTGGGCGTTGCCCAGGAGCTGTACGGCGCTGGTGGTGTGCGAGCGCTGGTTGTAGAAGATCAGGTCGCTCCGGCCCCTCACCTTGCCGCTGTCGTCCAGCAGCAGTGCCGCCGGGTCGATCTCGGGTACACCGGGCCCGGCCGCGCGACGGACTACCGCGATCCGCATGGGCTCGCCGGACATGGGCAGATTGCCCCCCTTGATGATCTGCGTCATGGTGGCATCGTCGCAGGCCAGTTGTCCGCGCGTCGAGTATTTGTTCCCTAAAGGAGGCGATCGACTGTCGCCGAAGGGCGGGTTGTTGGCGGCCCAGTCGACGAGCCGGCCCGCGTAGGCGCCGTCGGCCCACACCAGAGCGACCGGCCCACACCAGAGCGACCTTGCGACGGAGCCCGCGGAGCCGTTGCAGCACAGCACCGGCATCGCGGCGTCGCGGCGTCGCGGTCCTGGACGGACGGACGCGGCGGTGACCGCGACGGCCAGGAGGAGGCCCAGGCAGTCCACCGCCAGATGGCCCTTGCGGCCGCCCACCTTCCTGCCTCCGTCCCAAGCTCGTGAGCCTGCGCCGACGGTGTCGGCCGCCCGCAGGGCCTGTGAGCCGATGACCGCGGCGGTCGGCTCGGCCGCGCGGCCCTCCATTTCACGGACCCGGGCCCGCAGCTGGTCGTGGAACCGGCGATGAGGCCCTGCCGCCGCCAGCGCCGGAAGAACGCGCGCCGGTGGTGCGGGAAGCAAGGGTGCGACGTGCTCCCACAGGTCGTCAGGAACGAGATCGTCATTTCACGTGCGAGATTTCCGCCCCGTCAAAGTGACGTGAATGATGTGGCGCCGGTCCGGCCCCAGGCGGCGCGCCTTGCTGGGCCCGGGCGGGTAAGGGCTGCTGCCGTCGGCGGTGATCTCCGGAGAGCTTCAGTGCAACGGCGCTGATGGGAACGATGGCGATCATCAGTGCACCGCAGCCGATGAGGATGGCGGGGGCGCTGGTCCGGTCGAGGAGGAAGCCACCGAGCGCCGCTCCGAGGGGGGAGGCAGTCAGGAGTACGGCGCTGCGTGCGGCCAGAACCGTGGTGAGTGACCCGGCGGGTGCGTGGGCCTGGATGAGGGTGATGGAGAGCGCGGAGTAGGGGCCGTAGATGAGTCCGGCGAAGGCGAAGCCGATCACGGAAGGGAGGGGGGTGTGCGTGAGGGCGAAGGGGAGCATGCCGATGCCGTGGCCCGCGATGATGCCGAGCATGGCCGGCCACAGCGGTAGCCGTCTGGCCGCGCTCAGCGCGAGGGAGCCGATGACGGCTCCGATGCCGAAGGCGGCCCAGTAGGCGCCGAGCAGCCCCGCGCCGGCGTGGAGGTTGTCGGCGACGAACAGGGGCAGGGCGACTTCGACAGGGCCGAACGCGAGGTTGAACACCCAGGTCACGACGAGCAGGCCGAGGAGTTCCGGCTGGCGGAGCAGAATGCTCAGCCCTCGCTGTGCGTCGCCGGTCACCGGGACCGGCACCGGCTCCGGTGAGGGCGGCAGGGTGGTGCGGCCGGTCTGGAGGGCGAGCACTGCGAACGTGGCGGCGTTCAAGCCGATGATCCATGCTGGGGACGCCGCTCCCACGAGAAGGCCCGCGAGAGCAGGACCCGCGATGGTCGCGCTCCACAGGCTGGTGCTGAGCACACTGTTGGCTGTCAGACTCTGGTCGTTGGAGAGCAGGGGGACGAACAGGGCGTGCTTGCCCGCCTTGCCCCAGGCGTGAAGCAGCGAGGAGGTGCCCAGGAGCCCGACGTACACGGCCGGTGTGAGCAGCCCCGCCACGTACGCGAGCGGGACCGCCCCCAGCAGTACGGCCCGTAGCGCGGAGTCGGTGACCAGGAGCTGCCGTGCGGGAAGCCGCCGCATCCACCTTCCCAGGATCAGCGCGCCCAGCGCACCCGGAAGGACGTAGGCGGCAACAGCGATGCCGGCCAGCGCGCCCTGGCCGCCGTCGGGCCCCAGCGCGAGCGCCAGCCACGCGACGGCGACGACGGTCATGCCATCGCCCAGGTCGGACAACGCGAAGACCGGCAACAGCCGCCGAAACGTCCGGTGGGCGAACAGCGAGCGGTAGGGGCCGGGCACCAGGCGTCCCGGAGTAGCTGAGAACATGCGGGTCACAGTCGTCCTTCAAGCACGCTTGAAGTCAAGGCCGGACAAGGAAGAGGGCTGGCATGCGGTACCTGCCCATCGGTGAACTCGCGGACAAAGCCCGCGTGCGCGCTTCAGCACTGCGCTACTGGGAAGAGCGCGGTCTACTGCCCGGTGCTCGCCGCGAAGGCGGACGCAGAGTGTGGCCCGCGACCACCGTCCGCCGGGTCGCCCTGATCAAGATGGCACAGCGGGCCGGCTTCACCCTCGCCGAGATCACGCAGCTGCTGGCCAGCAATGCCACACCATCCGCTACCCGCCAGTGGCGGGACATGGCCACGCGCAAGCTGCCCGAACTCGACGAGTACATTGCACAGACCCGGGCCCTACGGCAGGCAGTCGCGGACTGTCTGGAGTGCGGCTGCATGAACTTCGATCAATGCGTGCTACTCGAACCCACGGACGCGACACCATGACCGCAGGCGCGCCCGACGGCCATGCAACTGCCGCAGCACTAGCGCTCGCCCGCATTGTGAAACGGTCAGTTAGGCCTTCTGAGCCGCATCTTTGCGTAGCGACTCAGCTAGTAGACATCCGCCTCTGCCCGTCCGTAACCCGCGGCCGGCCTGGCCGCGGATAGGGTCAGGTTCTACTCGTGAGCGAATCCGCCCCGGTGAGGTGAGCACGTTCTCGATGCGCTCGTACAGCCGCTCGTACAGCCGGCCGTGACTTCTGCGAGTGCTGTGACCGGGAACGTTCGCGCGTCTTGGCCCGTTCGCGCGTCTTCATGCTCCGTCCGGGCTGTCCGCCCGCCCGTACGGATCACGCCGGGAAGCCGACGGCGGTTGCGCATGGTCGGCTGGGCTCGGCTGGTTGCGGTCCCCTGACGGCCGGCCGTACACCGCAGAAGAAGGAGTCTCCGATGTCTCGTCGGCATGTCCCGGCCGTCCTCGGCCTAGTGGCGGCGCGCTGGTGGCGGTTCCCGTCCCGGCCGCTCACGCCGCCGCCACGGTGCAGGTTCGCTGTTCGGTCCCGGATCTCGTCGCGGCGATCAACGCGGCGAACAGCTCACCGGGGCCGGACACGCTCCGGCTGGCGCGCAAGTGTACGTACAAGCTGACGGCGCCGGACCCCGTGAACCCCGGCAACGGGCTGCCGGTGATCACCAGTGAGATCACCATCGACGGGCGTGAGGCCACGATCAGGCGGGACGAGCGCGGGAACAAGGTGCCGAAGTTCCGGATCCTCTTCGTCGCTCCGGCGGGCAACCTCACGCTCACCAACACGACGATCAGCGGCGGCTTCGCCACGGACTGCCCTGCCTTCCCCGACCCCCCGGGCCTGGCCTGTGGCGGCGGCATCTCCAACACCGGAACGATGAAGGTGTCCCGCAGCAAATTCATCGGCAACACGTCCCGGTCCGACGTGTTCGCCCAGGGCGGCGCCATCGACAGCCCAGGCACCGGAAGCGTGAGCGAGACCGAAGTCACCGGAAACCACGTCATCTACAGCGGGAGCGCAACCGGCGGCAGCGCCGCCGGCGGCGCCATCGCGAACGACGGTCCGCTGACGGTCACCCGCTCCCGGCTGACCGGGAACACCGCGACCGTCACCAAGGACACCCAGAGCACCGCCTTCGCGGCCGGCATCATCAGCTTCGCCGAGACGACCGTCGAGGACACGGTCATCAGCAAGAACCGTTCCTTCGCCCCGGGTGGATTCGCGCGTGCCGCCGTCTCCAACGGCATCCCGGAGCCCGGCAGGCTGACCGTGACCGGCGGTGCCATCAGCGACAACACATCGGACGCTCCGCACGGTGTCGCCCAGGGCGGCGGCATCGCGAACAACGGCCTGATGACCGTGAGCGGGGTGGAGATCAGTGGCAACCGGGCGGTAGCCAAGGACGGAACCGCGCGCGGTGGTGGCGTACGCGTGGGCCCCTTCGGCACGCTCGACCTGACCGACAGCCACATCACCGGTAACACCGTCGACGCACCGAACGGTACGGCTCAGGGCGGCGGCCTCGACAACCCCGACGGCGGCACCCTGACGGCCAGGCACAACAAGGTTCTCCGGAACACGGTCACCGCGAAGAACGGCACGGCTCAGGGCGGCGGCCTCTACCACGCCGGGGGTACCACGGGGCTGGGCACCACCACGCTGCAGGAGAACACCATCACCCACAACCGGGCGGGCGACGGCGGTGGCATCTTCAAGGCGTCCGGCGTCCTGACCCTGAACGGCGATGTCATTCGCAACAACCAGCCGAACAACTGCAGCCCGGCCGGTACGGTCCCGGGCTGCACCGGCTGACGGCCACCCGGAGGCAGTTCAGCCCACCGGGCCGTATGGCTACGGCTACGGCTACGGCTACGGCTACGGCCACGGCCACGGCCACGGCCACGGTGCCAGGAGTCGAGGAGATCAGCGCGCCCGGGGCAGTGGGCGCTCGTCAGCCAGGCCGCGGGCGAGCACGGCATGTTGGCTCTGGTCTACGACCGAGTGCGCTGAGCCCTCGATCGGTCAGGTCGACGACGTCCACCGGGGGTGCGGGGGCGGGGCGCCTGTCTGCTGACCCTTCTGGCGGCCTCGTCCACAGCCCCGACTCGGACGTCGGAAGGGCGACGTCCGGTCACGGCTTCCCCGGGGTCGACGACGTGGTGCCGGCCGCGGTGCCACCTGTGTACCGGCTCGGGGTGACGGCCCGGCTGTCGCCTCGGGTGGGCGCAGGGGTTCCACGGCTGCGGCGGGATGCTCCTGTCCGCAGGGGCGGGAACGGGCTGGTCAGCCATGGGTTCTGAAGAGCTTCGAGCCGTGCCAGGGCCTGCCCGAGCTGACAGGCTTCCACCGAGACGCATGCGCAAGGCCAGAAGCTGCCTCGTCGCCGGCGGCTCGGTGGCCGGCGCGACGCGGTGGCTGACTGTCAGCTGCTGTTTGCGAAGCCCGAACTGATGGCCGAAGCGATGTCCACCGCCTGCTGGCGATCACGCGAATGCACGAAGGGCCAGCGGGACCTGTGTTTCATAGGTAGTCCTTCTGGTCCGGCGGGCAGACGGCCATTGAGGAACGGGACGTCTACGACCTGACCCGGCCCGACCCCGGCCTCCTCGCCAAACGGGTCTGCCAGGTCCTCCAAGCCCACGACCTGCTGATCGAGGACCCAGAGCGGCACCGGAACGCGGACCTCGCCTGGATCGACGCGGCCACCAGCGCGCTGCCCGACGCCCTCGGCGGCCAGGCCGGTCACGAAATCCCGATTTCAGAGAATGCGTTGATGGATCAACCTGACCGGACACGACACTAGGAGTCTGCCAGCCACGCCAGCAAGCGGCCCTGCGACCAGCAGCGGCCAATGGCCTCGGCGCGCAGAGCCGACCGGTCGAACACCGCCAGGCCGATGATGCTGTGGCCAGAGGCGCGGCGATCTCCAAGTGTCGGTATCGTCGGCGCGACTCCGACCCCCTCCGCTGACACCCACGCCACCGCCCGCCCGGCCGCCGCCTCGTCGAGGCGGTGCAGGAAGCGCAGGCGGCTCTCGAGCGGAAAGCGCGACAGCGCCCATGTCGTGGTGACGACAGGCAGGGCGTCCGCGGGCACACGGGCGAAGGCGTCGGGCAGCACCTCGACGGCGTCACCTTGCAGCAACAGGGGAGGGGCCGTCGCCGCCAACGCCATCTCCGCTTCGAGCCTCGCGACCCGCTCCGGCTGATCCGGCCACAGGCAGGCGCGCATCCATCGGGCGTCATCCGCGTCGGTCACGTCGACCGGATCGAGGTCGAGGCCGACCCGGGCGACGACCTCGGGCATCGCCCGCATCGGGACGGGCCGGTCTCCCACGATCGAAGACGACAGCTGCACGGGAGATGACGGGTCGCCCAGCGATTGTCCGTTGCTGTACGTGATGCCAACGCGATCGACATGGAGATTGAGCCCAGCCGAACAGCCCACGTCGATCAGCCCAACCGCATGCGCGCCTACCCGGCGCGCCGCCTCGGCAATGGCCGGATACAGCACGGCGCAGCGTCCGGTCTCGTTGGTCCGCGGCTGCCGGCGCGCGGCGATGGCCACGACCGAGTCGGTCATTCGCAGCAGCGTGTCGATCGCCGCGTCGGCGGCAGCGTCGCCGTCCGCAGCGGCGTAGGCCACGGCAAGCTCCGGAGCGCGTCCGGCGAGGGCGAGGTAGTGCAGCGCGGCGAGGATCACCGTGGGGTGCCGCTTGCGCGCCGGCGCCGCCTCGATGGCGCGCAGCGCCTCGTCGGACTCACTCAGGGCGACGGCGACGCGCTCGTACAGAGGCGATGTTTCGGCGGCGTCGACCTCACCGAAGCGTCGGTACGCCTGAGCGAGTGTGCGGGCCCTACCCACGGGTACGGCGCCTCCTGCGGTCGGCCCTGACATCCCGACGATCCTAGCCATTGGAACGAAACCCCTGACCCCTCACCTGGCTACCTGGCACATAATTTCGGGCATGACCATGCCACGCAGTAGAGCCGAGATGTTCGTCAACCCCGAGCAGGAGTGCCGATTCAGCGGTCCGTCGACCGGTGATGAGCGACGCATGCTGGTCGCCTTCCTTTCCGACCAGCGCGCGACCCTGGAGCTGAAGTGTGCCGGCCTGGAGACAGAGCTGTACCAGCGGTCCGTGGAGCCGTCCACGCTCTCGCTGCTCGGCCTGGTCCGGCACCTCGCCGACGTGGAGCGCCGCTGGTTCCGGCAGGTTCTGGCGGGGCAGGACGTGGCTCCCCGCTTCTCGTCGGAGCTCGATCCCGACGGAGACTTCGACGGTGCGGTGTCCGACCCTGTGGCCATCCCGGAGGCCTGGGCGGCGTGGCGTGCCGAAGTGGCTTTCGCCGATCGCTTCGTGACCGAGTCGCTTGACCTCGACGTCGAGGGCCACGACGCGTGGCGCGGGACGGTGTCGCTGCGTTGGGTACTCATCCACATGGTCGAGGAGTACGCCCGGCACAACGGACACGCCGACTTGCTGCGCGAGCGGATCGACGGAGCGATCGGCATCTGACCCGCCGACCGCGCGGCCCGCGCGGCCCGCGCGCGAGAGACACGCCATGTCCCGTGGGCCGATGTGCGGCGGGCACCGGAGATCTGGATGTGCCCCTGGAACACGCGGCGTTGGAGTTCTCTCCGACCCACTGACGCCGAGGAGGACCGCTGGTGCATGGCGGTGCGACTGCTGGGCCGGATGGAGCGCCGGCTCGACGAAGCGCTGCAACGGCGCCATGCCCTGCCGCTGTCCGAGTACCGGGCCATGTGCGCGTTGATCCGAGCCGAGAACGGCGGTGCGCTGCGGATGGGGGAACTGGCCGATCGCATCGGGATGAGGAGTACGGCCGGCCCGGGATGAACTGCGAGGCCGTCTTCGCTCGTCCGTACACGTGGCAGGAAAGCCGCTCGGCCGAGCAGGGAGAGTCCGATCGCAGCCACGGCGACGCGTCGACGGCGAGTACGAGCCGCCCGCCGTCGAAGCGGGGCAGCGGCAGGCCCGCCAGCAGTCTCCGCAGCTGGTCGACGTCGATTCTTTGGTCGGAGCACATGATCAGACGAAGAGGCCCCTCGCGTCCGGCAATTCCCCAGGCGGGCGACCCAGTTCGAGGTGGCGGCGGCCCGCCCGAGGGCGCGCGCGGCCACCTCCAGCGTCGCGCGGCGCTCGGTGCGCCGACGCGAGGCGGTGCGCCAGGACGCTACCCCCGGGGCTGGGGCCGTCGTACGCGCCTGGAGCATCTTCTGCTGTCGGGCGCAGAGTAGACGTCAGTGAGGCACAGGGTTGTGTCAGCGCCTGGAAGTTCCGTGCGTGGTGTGGACACCAGGGCGTACCGTCCCGGCATGGCGAAGCAGCGACGGCCGGGGGTCATCAAACCGGAGGTAGAAGGGTCGCAGAGGCGGCCGGCGCGTCAGCCACGACGCCGGGCTCTACAAGGAGCGGAACATCGCCGTCCTAGACCCGGCGGCCTGTTGCAGAGGCGAAGCCCAGCCAGGTGTGCCGGTTGCCTGCCCAGCACCAGCCGACCTTGGGGGCGTTGCGACGCTCGCGTCCGTCCCGCCCGGTGCCGTTGCTGATCCAGATCGCCGGGGTGCGGGCGTCGAGGGCGCCGTTGGCCTTGCGCAGCCGGGAGCCGATGGTCATGAAGCAGTGGTTGCGCTCCAGGACGGCGGGCTGCTGCATCACCCAGTGGATGCCCTCGGTGAGCAGCAAAGGGGTGCGGGCCTGTGCGGTGAGGGCGGGCAGTGCCTCGCTCGGGCTCCAGTTGGCCATCTGGTCACCGCGGTCGAGGCCAGTGAGGAGGTAGAGGGGGGCGTCGGGCAGGGCGACCGTTTCGAGCGGGGCGAAGAGGTCGACGTCGGGCATGTCGGTGACGACGAAGCCCGGCTTGCCGTCGCGGCGGAGCAGCGGCGCGAGGGCGGAGGCAGGGGCTTGGTCCGGGTGAACAGCGAGCAGGGCGCCATCGCCGGCCGCAGGAACCTCGGCGGCCTCGGCGAAGGCACGCAGCTCGGCGGCGGGCAGCCCGGCGATCTCGTGCACCCCCAGCTCGATCAGACGCTCGGCCTGCACGCTCAAGGCCGGGAGTACCGGAAGTACCGGGAGAACGGTGGAGGTGACGGGCATGGGTTCGGGCACGATGCTCCCAGGGATAGCGACGTGGACGGGGGGTGAACGAGGCGGCCCACCGGAACATTCCCGCCCCTGCTGCCTCCGCCCCTTCCCGTGATCACGACTCCATACACGCAACACGCACGCCCTAGGGCCGCGTCCCGGAGAGCCAGGCTGGCGAGGATGTCGGTCCGGGATGAGATCGTTTCCCGCATGGCCGACACAGACGAAGCAGAAACCGACGTTGAGCATGCCGTCATCGCTCACTTTCGACTGGCCGATGACGGCCTCGGCGAGCCAGGCCAACGGGAGGTCGTCCGCCAGGCCCAGTCCCTGCTGACCGAGGCGATCGAGCAAGCCGACGTGGGCGAGTTCGACGGAAACGAGTACGGAGGAGGCGAGGTGGTCCTCTACGCCTACGGACCGGACGCCGACGCACTCTTCGCTGTCATGGCACCCATCCTGAACGACCTGCCGTTCCGCCCGGCGCACGTCGTCTTGCGCTACGGCTCCGTCGATGACCCATCGGCCGCCGAGCATCGCGTCGACCTCTGACTGGGGCGCCACTGCTGTGCACGACGCGCCGCCCGGTGTGAACAGCCACCGCGGCCCAATCCTGTGCCGACCCTGCGGGCTTCCTTAAGGGACCTTGAAGAACACCTCCGGGGAGCCGTTTTCGCTGGTCACCACCCTAGGCTCGGGGGACCCGTCCTCCCCTTCTTGCTGAGAGGTGCCACAGGCATGAGCCGCAGCCGAACTCCCGGAACCCCGTCCCGCGTCGAGGCGCGGCGGAAGAAGACGGTGCGCACGCGCATCGTGCTGTCCCTCACCGCGGCGGCCGCGGCGGTGGCGGTCGGGGTCGCGGTGGCCGACTCCGACGACGGCGTACGCGCGAGCGGACCGAGGTCCGGGGCGGCGGGCTCCGGTGGCGAGGAGGCGACGGCAACCCCTTCTCCCGCCGACCCCACACGCTCCGCCGACGCCGCGTCCGCGACCGGCGTGATGCCGTCCGCGACGCCCGCCGCCGACGCCACGGGATCCGCCGCTCCCACGAAGTCGGCGGCGGAGAGCCGCCCGGCCACCTCGGCGTCGACCCGGGCCGCCAAGCCCGCCCAGCCCGTCAAGCCCTCCCGTACGCCCGCCGCGACCACCGACGGCGGTTCCGGTGGTCCGGGCGGCTCCTCCGGCGAGTCCGGGGCGGAGTCCGCGGTTCTCGCCCTGGTCAACAAGGAGCGGGCCGCGGCCGGGTGCGGTGCGCTGACCGCGAACGCCAAGTTGAGCGCCGCGGCACGGGCGTACAGCGACACCATGGCCCGCAGCGGCGTCATGTCCCACACCGGACCCGACGGGTCCACCATGACCACCCGCGTGGAAGCCGCCGGATACGGCTGGTCCCGCCTGGGCGAGAACATAGCCCGGGGCCAGGCGGACGCCGCCGCGGTCATGAACGCGTGGATGAACAGCCCCGGCCACAAGGCCAACATCCTCAACTGCGACTTCCGGGAGATCGGCATAGGCCTCCACAAGGGCGACGGCGGCCCCTGGTGGACGCAGAACTTCGGAACGCCGAAGTAGGAACCCTCACCCCGCCTCACCCCGCCCCGCCCCCGCCCCGCGCCCGCGGGGCCCGGCACACGTCCTCCGACCCGTACGCGGGCCAGGAGGACGTCGGCGTTCACCCGCGGATCCGGCACCGGGCGGCAGGCCGTGTCCGTTACGGGGGAGGCGGTGACGGGCCGCCCCGCGCGTCGGCCACTATGGGGCCGTGCCCCGAATTCCGCGCTACCTGCTCATTTGGCTGTCGTGCACGGCCACCAGCGTGACCGCCGTGCTCGTCACGGTCCAGTTCGTGGTCGGCTCGACCAGGCATACGCCTCCGGTCGCGCGGTCCGCCCCCATGGTCTTCGACACGCCGCCGGCCTGGCAGGCGGCGGATGGCCAGTCACCGAGCCCGCAGTCCCTGAGCCCGCAGTCCCCGAGCGCCACCCCCGGCGGCTCGCCCGCCGCGACCGAGCGACCGTCACCTCCGGCTTCGACGCCCACCCCCGTGAAGGCCTCGACGGGAACCCCTCGGACGACAGCACCCAAACCACCCGTCGACTGCGACGAGGGCGGACCGGGCCTGCACACCGTCCCCTCGCAGGGCGGCAAGGCCACCGTGCGCTACGGCAGCCGCGGCGTGTGCCTGATCTCCGCGATACCCAGCCGCGGGTACAAGGCCAGCACCTCACAGACCGCGGACGACACCCTGACCGTCACGTTCACCAGCGCGGACCACCGCTCGGTCATCACGGCGACGATCACCCCCTCGGCGAAGGCCAGCGTCCGCGAGACGTCCTTCTGACGGCCTGGCCGCTGCGGCCGCTCCGCACGCACTACTCAATCCCCTGATCCCTTTTGCGGGTTTCACCCCCATGTATGCGCTCATACGCCCGAGTTCCGGTGAAGCGGAAGGTGAGCTGTTCCTTAGGGGAACCTCAAGATCACGCCCACACGGTTCTGGCGGCCCCCAGCGGTCCTATGCTCGCGTCAGCCGAGCGGCCTTCGGCGCCCGGGCATGACTGCCCCGGCGACCCATCGAGCCATCGAGCCGTCGCGCCATCGGTTTCACCGATCCGAGAAGGCGCTTCGCCGTTCCCGTAGTCCGAACCCGAACCATGCCTTGGGGTGTCTTCGCCATGACTTCTCGCATACTCCGACCCGTCCGTGCCGCCCGCCTCACGACGCGCCCCCGCTCCGCCACGCCCCTGGGCGTGCGGCTGCCCCTGGTGGCCGCGGCCGTGGTCGCCGCCGGGCTGACCGCCGCGTGCGGCCCGTCCACCCAGCCCACCAAGCCCACCGGCGCTGCCGCGCCGACCACGGCCGGACAGCCGTCGCAGACCCTCCCGGCCGGGACGGAGTCCGCGTCCGCCGAGGCGTCCCCGACCGCTTCCGCCACGCCGTCGGCGTCCGCCACCACCCCGTCCGCCACCATCCCGGCCGGCTCCTCGCCGACCCCCTCGCGCGCCCAGACCGCCAAGCCCGCCCCCAAGCCGTCCCGTACCTCCGCCGCGCCCACCCCGGCCCGGATACCCGGGCCCGGCTACGACAGTTCGGCCGACGCGCAGAAGCAGATCGACGCGGCGCTGCGCGCGGCCAAGGCCGACGGGCGGATGGTGCTGCTCGACTTCGGCGCCAACTGGTGCGGCAACTGCAAGGCGGCCGACAAGGTGTTCGCCCAGCCGCAGACGGCATCGATCCTCGGGGCCTCGTACCACCTGGTCAAGGTCGACATCGGCGGCAACAGCTCCGCCAACTCCGCGCTCCTGCGCAAGTACAGTCCTTCGGGCGGCAGTTACAAGATGCCCGTCCTGATCGTCGTCTCGCCGTCCGGCACGGTGCGCACCGACACCCACGCCACCGGCAATCCCGCCCTGACCTCGGACGGCATCAACTCCTTCCTCCGCCAGTGGGCGTCATGAGACGACCGGTACCGCGACCCACCGCCCTGGCCGGTGCCGGCCTCGCGGTGGCGGTCGCCGGCTGCCTCTACGCCGCCGCCGGCGCCGCGTCCGACGGCGACGGCGGCGGCGGACGCGGGGCGCCGCCCGGCCCGGCGAGCGCCGCGGTCAGGGCCGGGTCCGCGGCCGTGGTCGTGGACTCCGGCGCCCGGTCGGCCGCGCCCGCGCTGGCGGGCGCCGACCTGGACGGAAAGCCGGTCAGCCTTGCCGAGTTCCGGGGCCAGGTCGTCGTCCTCAACGTCTGGGGATCGTGGTGCGGGCCCTGCCGGGCGGAGGCCGATGACCTTGAGCGGCTCAGCGGGCAGACCAGGGCCCAGGGCGTCCGGTTCCTCGGGATCAACACCCGCGACCGGGACCGCGCAGCGGCGCGGTCCTTCGTACGCGCGCACGGCGTGGGATTCCCCAGCCTCCACGACCCCACCGGCGAGCTCCTGCTCCGCTTTCCTCCCGCGCTCCTCAACCCGCAGACCATCCCCTCGACCCTGGTGATCGACCGCCACGGCCGGATCGCCGTCAGCATCGGGGGCGCGGTCACCGACGAGGAACTGAGACCCCTGCTCGCCCGCGTCGCGGAGGAGACGTCATGACGGCGCTCACCGGCGTGGCGCTCACCGGCGTGGCCCTCGCCGCCGCCGACGCCGCCCCCTCCCTCCTCCACGGGACGTTGGCCGTCGCCGCCCCCGTGGCGTTTGTCGCGGGACTCGTCTCCTTCCTCTCGCCGTGCGTACTGCCGCTCGTGCCGGGCTACCTCAGCTACGTGACCAGCCTGTCGGTCTCCGACCTGGCGGACGCCCGCGGCGGGCAGCGCAGCCGGATGGCAGCCGGCGCCGTGCTGTTCGTCCTGGGCTTCACGGCAGTCCTCGTCTCCGGAGGCGCCCTGTTCGGGTATTTCGGCCGCAGCCTGCTGGCCCACCAGACGGTGGTCACCCAGGTGCTCGGCGTCTTCACCGTGCTGATGGGGCTGTCCTTCATGGGATTCCTGCCGGGCTTCACGCAGCGGGAGTTCCGCAGCCACCGGCGGCCCGTGCTCGGACTGGCGGGCGCGCCCGCGCTGGGGGCGGTGTTCGCGGTCGGGTGGACCCCGTGCATCGGCCCGACGCTGGCCGCCGTACAGGCGCTCGCCTGGAGCGAGGCGAGCGCGGCCCGCGGGGCCCTGCTGATGGCGGCCTACTGCCTCGGGCTGGGCCTGCCGTTCGTCCTCGCCGCGCTGGCCTTCCGCCGGGCCCTGGGCGCCTTCGGCCTGGTCAAACGGCACTACCAGTGGGTCCTGCGGATCGGCGGCGGGATGCTCGTCCTCGTCGGCGTGCTACTGGCCACCGGAGCGTGGAACGACCTGGTGTACCGGCTCCAGTTGTGGAGCGCGGAGTTCACCACAGCCGTCTAGGGACGGCGCTCACCCCTGACCCCTCCTCATTTCCCCTGATACAGAGGCACAGATGAACGTTTTCGAGTACGTGAGGCACTCCCGCAAGGCCCGCCTCGCGGCCGCCCTCCTCTCCCTGGCCGCGCTCGCGGCATGCGGCGAGCAGCCCGCCAAGAGCGCTTCCTCGCCCACGACGAGCTTCACCGAGAACGGGGTCACCGTCACGCTCTCGGTCTCCGACTGGCATCCGCCGCAGGGCACCCTGACCGCGGTCTTCACCCCCGAGGAGAAGGGGTTCCACCTCTACAGCACCGACCTGCCGGCCACCGGAATCGAGGGCGTGGGCCGGCCGACCGCGATGGACGTCACCGGGGTCCTGCGGGCCGACGGGAAGCTGACGGCCGCCGCGGACGTACGGACGATCAGCGTGCCGGGCGTCGACGCCCCGGTCCCCGTCTACCCGGACGGCCCCGTCACCACCACACTTCCCATCCGCGCGGACGGCAACGGGGAGGCGACGGTACTGCTCGGGTACGCGAGCTGCAGCTCGGAAGAAGGCTGCACCATCCCGGTCGCCGACCACCCCGTCCACCTGCGCCTCACCGACGAGGGCCCGGCCTTCGGCGCCCACTAGGAACTGGCGTTCACCTAAGGTGTGCCCATGCCCAGCATCCTGGTCGTGGAAGACGACCCCAGCATCCGCCAGTCACTGATCGAAGTCCTGGCGGAGCACGGGTATGCCGTACGCAGCACGGGTGACGGGTTCGGCGCCCTGCGCGAGGTCACCCAGATGCCCGTCGACGCCGTCGTCCTCGACCTGGGACTGCCCGATCTGGACGGAGGAGACGCACTGCGCATGATCCGGGGCATTTCCTCCGTTCCCGTACTGGTGGCCACCGCCCGCGACGACGAAACGGAAATCATCAAGCTCCTCAACGCGGGCGCCGACGACTACCTGGTCAAACCCTTCTCCGGAGGACAACTGATCGCACGCCTCTCCGCGGTCCTGAGGCGCACCAGCCACCTTCCGCCCGCCCATGCCTCGCACGCCGCCCAGGGGTCGCGGACGGCAGCGGCGGCCGAACCGTTGCGCCCCACCACCGTGGGCGAGCTCGCGGTGGACCCCGGCGCGCGCACCGCGTACCTGTCCGGCCGCGAGCTCCGACTCACCCGCCGCGAGTTCGACCTCCTGGCGTTCCTCGCCCACCACACCGGCCAGGTCGTCTCCAAGCGGCGGCTGCTGACCGAGGTCTGGCGCGAGCCGTACGTCGACGACCAGACCGTCGACGTACACCTGTCGTCGCTGCGCCGCAAGCTCGGCGAACGCGCGGCCGCCCCGCGCTACCTGCTGACCGTCCGCGGCGTCGGCATCAAGCTGGTGGCGCCTCGGTGAGACGCTCCCTGGCCGGAGTGGCGCTCGCCGTCACGTCCATGGTCGCCCTCTCCTTCCTCATACCGCTGGCCGCACTGGTGATGTCGCTGGTCAAGGAGCAGAGCGTCACCGCCGCCGAGCAGCGGGCCGCCGCCCTGGCCCCCGTACTGACGCTGACCACGGATCCGTCCGCCCTGCGGGAATCCGCCGCCAGCCTGGACGCGGCCGAGCACGTGGTCGTCCACCTGCCGGACGCCCCCGCCCTCGGCAGCTCCCGAGCCCCCGCGGCGCTGCTCGAACGGGCCCAGCAGGGCCGCGAGTCCATCTCGCAGGGGATTCCCGGCGGCTGGATATGCCTGCAGCCGGTGGTCCTGCCCGGCGACCGGGTCGCCGTCATCGAGAACTTCGTCCCCGAGCAGGAGCTGACCCGGGGGGTCAAGGCCTCCTGGGCGGTCATGCTCCTCCTCGCCGTGGGGCTGGTCGGCGGTTCCGTACTGGTCGCCGACCGCCTCGGAGCGAAGGTCGTCAGGTCCTCCAAGAGGCTCGCCCACGCCTCCCAGGCCCTGGGCCAAGGCAATCTGGACGCCCGCGTGGACCCCATGGGACCCAGGGAACTGCGCGAGGCGGGCATCGCCTTCAACACCATGGCCCACCGGATGACCGAGCTGCTCGCCGTCGAACGCGAACTGGTCGCCGACCTGTCCCACCGGCTGCGCACCCCGCTGACCGCCCTGCACCTGGCATCGGAACGCATGGCCGGCTCACCGGAGTCGGCCAGGGTCGAGGCCGCCGTGTGCGCACTGGAAACGGAACTCCAGGCCATCATCACCGCGGCCCGCACCCCGCTCGCCGTGGGCCCGATGGGCCAGGGCATGCTCGGCACGGAAGCGGGCACGGGCCACCACGCCACGAGCCCGAGACCGTCCGGACCCCGCTGCGAGGCAGCCGACGTCGTGCGCCGCCGGACCGCCTTCTGGGCGGTCCTGGCGGAGCAGCAGAACCGTCCCTGCTCTCTCGACCTCACTCAGGAGCCCGCGGCCGTCAGCCTGTCCGACGACGACGTCGCCGCCGTGGTGGACGCGCTCATCGGCAATGTCTTCCGGCACACCCCGCCCGGCACCCCGTTCGGCGTCCGCGTCGCCCGTACCGCCCAGGCCGTGGAACTGGTCGTGGAGGACGCCGGTCCGGGCATCCCCGAACCGGACCGGGCCCTCTCCCGAGGGAGCAGCACCGGCTCCTCGGGGCTCGGCCTCGACATCGCCCGCAGGGCCGGGTCCGTCACCGGCGGCTCGGTGCGCATCGCCCGCGGGCCCCGCGGCGGCGCGCAGATCACCGTGGTCTTCGGGCTCGCTCCACCCCTGCCGTCCGGGCGCGGGCCGCGCGCCTCCCGACGTCGTACGGGGTGGCCGCGTGCCCGGTGAACGCCCGTGGCGCCCCGCGCCGTTCAGACCGCCGTTCAGACCGCCGGGGAGACCTCCGGGAAGATCGGGTCGATCCCGAGGGCCGGCGCGATCGCCCGCCAGATCGTCGACTGGGCCGCGGTGAGGCCGATCCGGGGGTCCTCCAGCATCAGACGAATGCCGAGGCCGTCGCACAGGGCCAGCACCAGCGTGCTGATCGCGGCGACGTCACATTCGGTGAACTCGCCGGAAGCGATGCCCCGTTCGACGACTCCGGCGACCCACGCGTGCAGTTGGTCGTACAGGTCGACGGCGAGGTGCCGGGCCGTGCCGTCGCGCAGGGCGCGCACCCACAGCTCCTGCCAGAGTTTCCAGTCCTGGCGGAGCTCCTCGTCCGTGGGCAGCATGCTCCGCACGATCCGGGCCAGGACGACGGCGGCCGGGAGCGAATCGTCCTCGCTGCCGGTGTCCGTACCGGTCTTGGCGAAGGAATGCGTCATCGCTTCGGCGAAGAGCTTCTCGCGGGTGTCGAAGTGGTAGTGCAGCAGGGCCTTCGAGACACCGGCGTGCTCGGCGACCTTGCGCATGCTGACGTGCTCGAAACCGATGTCGGCGATCACTTCGCACGCGGCCGTGAGGATTCGCTCACGCGTTTCGAGTGCGCGCTCGGCCTTGGTCACGTTGGCTGCTCCCCGTGTCGGCGCCCGTCGGATCGGGTGCGTGGGTGGGTGGAAGGGCCCGGGCGGCGCGGCCCGCCGGACCCCCATCCTCGCGCATGCGGCTTCCGGGCTCCGGTCGTCGGGGCACCGCGGTCAGGAAATGGGTGGTCGGGAACAGGGATCGGGAACAGGGATCGGGAACAGGGATCGGGAACAGCGGTCAGGAGGACGGCATCCGCAGCACGCCCGTGCCGCGCTTGACGAGTTCGCCCGCGACGATCAGACGCTGGATCTCTGAGGTGCCCTCCCAGATGCGGTCGACGCGCAGTTCGCGGTAGAGCCGCTCGACGGGGTACGAGCGGTCGTAGCCGCGGCCCCCGAAGATCTGCAGGCAGCGATCGATGACCCGGCCGGACGCCTCGCTCGCCGACAGCTTGGCGATGGCGGCCTTGGCGTGCAGCGTCTTGCGGTCGAGGACGCCCTCGTCGACCTCCCAGGCGACCTGGTGGGTGTAGGCCCGGTTGACGGCGATGTCGACGGCGCAGTCGGCGAGCATGCCCTGGATCAGCTGGAAGTCGGCGATGGGGGAGCCGAACTGGCGGCGTTCCACCGCCCAGTCGCGGGCGAGCTCCAGGGCCCGCTCCGCCGCTCCGATCGTGCGCGCGGCGATCATCAGCCGCTCCTCGGTGAACCAGGAGCGGGTGATGTCGTAGCCCGTGCCCACCTCCCCGAGCACGGCGTCCCCGGGCAGGCGCACATCGGTGAAGGTGAACTCGGGGTGCTCGTAGACGAACGTGTGCATCCAGCGGGGCACCCGGGTCATCTCGATGCCCGGGATGTCCTTGTCGACGAGGAACAGGGTCGGTGCCGCCTCCTCCCCGGCGGCCGCGAGCACGATCATGAAGTCCGCGTGGTCGCCGACGGTGACGAACCACTTCTCGCCGTTCAGCACCCAGCCGCCGTCTTCGGTCCGCGTCGCCGTGGTCCGCAGGCTCTGCGGGTCGGAGCCGGCCTCGGGCTCGCTCACCGCGTAGCAGTCACGGCGCTGTCCCCGGATCACCGGGACGAGGTACCGCTCGCGCTGCTCCGGCGTGCAGAAGGACAACGCGTTGGCCGGACGCCACACCATGTCCCACAGGGCGCCGGTGAGCCGTCCGAGCTCGGCCTGGACCGTGACCTGCTCCAGGATGCTCAGGCCGGCGCCGCCCCACTCCGCGGGCATGTTGACGGCCTGGAGGCCGCTGTCGAGGACGGCGTCGCGGATCTCGGTGTGGGCCTGCGGGGGCAGGCCGTTGTTCTCCTCGCAGTCGAGCTCGTACTTCATGATGAATCCGGTGAGGGCGCGCGCCGAGTCCCGGAGCTCTTCCTGACGGGCGGTGAGACGGAAGTCCATGTCTGTTCGTCCTCGTGATCGTGGTGACGGGGGCAGATGGTGGCGAAGTGGACTAAAGGGGCTAAGGGGACTGAGGGGACCCGTTAGGAGCGGTCGGGCAGTGCGAGTGCCCGCGTACCCCGCTTGACGAGCTCGTTGGCGATGATCAGGCGCTGGATCTCCGAGGTGCCTTCCCAGATCCGGTCGACGCGCAGTTCCCGGTACATCCGCTCTACGGGGTAGGAGCGGTCGTAGCCGCGGCCCCCGAAGATCTGCACGCACCGGTCGATGACCCGTCCCGCGGCCTCGCTCGCGGAGAGCTTCGCCGTCGACGCCTTGGCGTGCAGGGTCTTGGGGTCGGTGTGCGGCTGGTCGGCTTCCCAGGCGACCTGGTGGGTGTAGGCGCGGTTGACGGCGATGTCGACGGCGCAGTCGGCGAGCATGCCCTGGATCAGCTGGAAGTCGGCGATGGGGGAGCCGAACTGGCGACGCCGCACGGCCCAGTCGCGGGCGAGCTCCAGGGCCCGCTCCGCCGCTCCGACGGTCCGGGCGGCGATCATCAGCCGCTCGTCCGTGAACCACTCCTTCGTCAGCTCGTAGCCGTTGCCGACACCGCCGAGCACGTCCTCGTCGGCCACGAAGACGTCGGTGAAGGTGAACTCGGGGTGCCCGTTCACCGCGGAGTGCATGAACCGGGGGACCCGCGTCATCTCGACGCCCGCCGCCCCCTTGTCCACGAAGAACAGGGTCGCGGCCCGCTCCGGGCCCGCATCGGCCTGCACCAGCAGGAAGTCGGCGATGTCACCGCAGGTCACGAACCACTTCTCGCCGTTCACGAGCCAGCCGCCCTCGGTGCGGGTCGCGGTGCTCGTGCACGAGCCGGGGTCCGAGCCCGCACCGGGTTCGGTGACCGCGAACGCGTCGAACCGCTCGCCCCGGATGACGGGCAGGAGGTACTTCTCGCGCTGGGCCTCGGTGCCGTGGGCGAGGACGTTCGCGGGCCGCCAGGGGATGTCCCAGAGGCAGTTGGTGACCTTGCCGAACTCCTCCTCGACGATGACCTGGTCCAGCAGGGACAGGCCGGCCCCGCCCCAGGCGGCGGGCATGTTGATCGCGTAGACGCCGGCGTCCATGGCGGCGCGGGTCAGTTCGCGGACCGTCTCGGCGGGCAGCGGGCCGCCCGCCTCCTCGGACTGGTCCTCGTACCTCATCAGGAGTCGTGCGTAGCCGGCGGCACGGGCCTTGAGATCGGCCTGCTCCGGCGTGTAGCGGAAGTCCATGGTGTTCTCCGGGGCGGATGGGGATGGGGAGGGGGATCGGGATGAGGATGGGGGACTGGGACTGGTGGTGCGGTGGTGCGGTCCGGTCAGCCCAGGACGGCCCGCGCGTCCAGCGCCAGCGCGCCGTCCGGGCGGACCAGCAGGGGGTTGACCTCCAGCTCGGCGATCTCCGGATGCGCGGCGGCCACCGTCGTGATGCGTTCGATCACGGCGGCCGCGGCGGCCACGTCGACGGCCGGCCGCCCGCGGACACCCGCGAGCAGGGCGGCGGTCCGCAGCCCCCGCAGCAGTTCCTCGGCCCGCCACGCGGGCACGGGCGCCAGCGCGAAGGCCACGTCGCGCAGGGTCTCGGTGAGGATTCCGCCGAGCCCGACCATGGCCACCGGTCCGAACCGGGGGTCGCGGTTCACGCCCACGATCAGCTCGACGCCGTCCGAGAGGTCCGCCATCGCCTCGACCGAGTACGAGCCGGCGCCGAGCCGGGCGCGCATGTCCCGGTACGCGGCGAGGAGCGCGCCTCGGTCGGCCAGGCGCAGCGCCACGCCACCCGCGTCGGACTTGTGCGGGAGGTGCAGGGCCTTCAGCACGTACGGGCCCTCGAACTCCCCGGCCGCCGCCAGCACTCCGGCCTCGTCGGTGACCTCACGCGCGGCCGGGAACGGCACACCGGCGGCGCCGAGCAGCCCGCGCACCCCGTGGTACCCGGCGTCCCGCAGCGGCGCGGCGGCGGCGGGCAACGCGGGGATCTCCGGTGCGGAGCCCGCCGCCCGGCCGGTCATCGCCGACAGCGCGCGGGCGGCGTCCTCGGTGGCGGCGAACACCGGTATCCCGGCCTCGGCCAGCACCCGGCAGCTCGGCGACCCCGGGTACATCGACTGCACCACCAGGGGCTTCGGCGAGCCCGCGAGGTGCGCGACGATCTTCTCGGCGGCCCGCCTCTCACCCTCCGCGAGCACGGAGCCGCCCGCCTGGCCGCCGGCCAGCCCGCCTTCGGACGCCGCGTACCCGCCGAAGTAGCCCGTCATCAGGACAGCGTCGACCTCCTCGGCGGCCAGCAGGTGCGCGACCGTATCGGCGTACGAGAGGGGCTGCTGCTCGCCCATGCCCGCCAGGTCGACCGGGTTGCCGACCGCGGACTGCCGCCACAGCACGGTCCGCAGCCGTTCCTGGGTCCCCGCGCCGAGTTCCGGCACGTCGAGCCCGGCGTCCTCGGCGGCGTCGGCCGCGATCGCGCCGTGGCCGCCGCCGTCGGTGAAGACCGCGGTCCGGATCCCTCCCGTACGAGGCCCCGGCCGGCTGCTCACGGCGGCCAGGACGACGGCCATCTCCCTGGGCGTGCATACGAGTTCGGCCCCCGCGTCGCGGCAGGCGGCGGCCACCACGTCGGCCGAGGTGGTGAGCGCCCCGGTGTGCGACTGGGCGCTGCGGGCGGACGCGGAGCCGCGCCCGGCCGTGAGCAGGACCACCGGCTTGCCCGCCGCGGCGGCGGCCCGGGCGAAGGCCCTGCCGTCGCCGAAGTCCTCGGCGTACACGGCGATCGCCGTGGTGGCCTCGTGGCGGGCGCAGTCCTCGACGAGGTCGACGAGGGTGACGTCGGCCTGGTTGCCGAGGGAGACGAACCGGGAGAAACCCACGCCGTGCGGAGCGCCGCGTAGCTGGAGTTCGAGGGCGAGGTTGCCGCTCTGGCTCAGCAGGGCGACACCGCCGGGCGCGAAACGGTCCGAGGCGAGGTACAGCTCGGTCGTGTTGTCCGCGATGCCCAGGCAGTTGGGTCCGACGAGCACGGCTCCGGCCTCCCGGACGCGGGCGACGACCGCGCGCTGCCGGGCCGCTCCCGCCGGGCCGGCCTCGGCGAAGCCCGCGGTGATGCCGACGATCGCCTTCGCCCCGCAGGCCAGGGCGTCTTCTACGGCGGCCTCGAAGCCGTCGCCGGGTACGGAGATCACCACCAGCTCGACGGGTTCGCCGATCGAGGCGAGGGACGGGGCCGCCCGCCTGCCGAGGACGGTGCCGCCGCGCCGGTTCACCAGGTGCACCGGGCGCCGCCCGTCGGCGCGCAATGCCTGGGAGGCCACCGCGTGGCCGTACTTCGCCGGGTCGTCGCTGGCGCCGACCACGGCGACGGAGCGGGGGTCGAACAGAGCGGTCAGATCGCGTCCCATGTCACTTCTCCACTCGGAGCGCGGAGTTGGGGCAGCTGTCGGCGCAGGCGCGCGCCGCTTCCTCGGCGCCGGGCGGGACGGTGACGGCGATGACCTTCGCGTAGCCCCACTCGTCGAGTTCGACCAGGTGGGGTGCGTGTTCCTGGCACAGTCCGTAGCCCTGACAGCGGGTGGAGTCCAGCAGGAGTTTCACGGTGTTCCCTTCAGCACGGGCAAGCGGGGTACGGTCCGGTCGTCCACGGCCGCGTCGGCGACCTCCGGAACGGGCACGGCGAGGCGGCGCCCGTGACCGCCCCCGGGCGGGGCGGCGGCGACGCAGTCGGGGCACGGGCCACCGAGGTGGGAGCGGACGAGTCCGGGGAAGGCGCGCAGGAGGCTGCCGGCGATGCCCGCGGCGGCGTCGAGCAGGCCGCACGCCCCGCGCCCGGGCAGGCCCCGTGACCACCGGTCCAGGTGGACGAGGGTGTCGGGCCCGGCGGTGCCCGCGGCCAGCGCGTGCACGGCGTCGCGGACGGCCGCGGTGCCCGACACGCAGACCCCGCACTGCCGTGCGCTCTCCGCGGCGAGGTGGCCGACGGCGTCGGCGGCGGTGCCCACCGGGCAGGCTCCGGCGGCGAGGAAGCGGATCGCGCCGCAGCCCAGCGCCGTGCCCGCCGCCGCGAGCGCGCCGGGTTCGAGGGGGAGGTCCAGGACGCGGGCGTCGACGAGCCCGCCGAACAGTCCGCCCATGAGGGCCCCGGCCGCGTCCGGGGTGCCGTGCGCGGCCGCCAGGGTGCGCAGGGGGACTCCGTAGCGGACTTCGGTGAGGACGGGGGCCGCGCTCCCGCCGGACAGCGTCACCAGGGTGGAGCGGGCGATCGTCCGCCGCAGGTCGGGGCGTGCGGCGGTGAGGGCGATGCGGGCGAGCGTCTCGACGTTGGACACGAGGGTCGGTGCGCCGCCGACACCCCTTTCGAAGGGGCGGGGCGGCTTGGCGGTGGGCAGGGCCGGCCCGCCGTCGATCCGGCGCACGACCGCGCTCTCCTCGCCGGCGACGTAGGTGTGGGCGGTCTCGACGACCTCGATGGGCAGCCACGGCTCCTGTTCGGCGAGGGCCCGGCGGACGCGGTCGCCCGCCACCGGGTCCGAGAGGTAGACGTAGCCCCGTACGGCGCCGGTGACCTGGGCCGCGCGGGCGAGCCCGTCCAGGACCAGATGGGGTCTGGCCCGCAGCAGCCAGCGGTCCTTGACCGAGCCGGGCTCACCCTCCTCACCGTTCGCCACCACCACCGGGACGCCACCGCGCTCCCGCACGGCGCGCAGTTTCACGGCGGCCGGGAAGCCGGCGCCGCCGCGCCCGCGCAGACCGGACGCGGTGAGGTGGCGCAGCAGCTCGTCCGGGCCGGTGGCGTCGGCGTAGCCACCGGTGGCGAGGTAGGCCTCGGTGTCTTCCGCCGCGCCCGGTGCGGCTCCGAGTACGGAGCCCGGCGGCCGCCCCGTCGGGAATCGGATCGTGGTCATCGGCTGCTTCCTGTCCGGGAGTTGGCGCGCAGGATCCGTACGGCGCATTCGAGCGCGGTGCGGACCCCGGCGGTGCGGGCGTATCCCGTTCCCGGGAGCCCGATGAGCATGCGGTGGTGGTCGAGGACCACCTCGCCGGCGAGCAGGGCGGCCGCCCGGTCGCCTTGCCCGGGGCCGCCGGCCACGGCGGTCACCAGCTCGGCGACCTCGGCCAGGTACCGCAGCCAGCTGCGCCGGCTGCCCCGCAGGATCAGGCGCTCCAGGCGGCGCCGCTCGGCGGCCACCAGCTCGGCCGACGGCGCGGGCAGCGCGGGCTCCGGGGGCAGCGCGGGCTCCTTAGGGGGAGGGTGCGAGGGAGTGCGCAGGGCGGCGACCGCGGCGGGCAGTTCCCGCTCCGGTTCGGGGGTGAGCCCGAGCCAGTCCAGACGCCGACGACCGCTCATGCGTGCCTCCGGGAGGGGTGGGGGTGCCGTGAGCGACCGGGCCGGTGGCGGGAGCCGAGGGTGGGGAGGAGATGCCCGGGGCTCGTCGCAGGGGACGCCGATGGCGTGCGGCAAGGGATGGAGGGGGGCGGGCCCGGGCGGGTGCCAGGGCGGCGGAGCTGCATCTGCCAGATAAAAGGCCCAGATGTGGATGAACGCCGGTGCAGCGACGAGAATTACGCTAGCTGACCGATCGGTCAGCGTACAAGTCTTGACCCGGCGGAAATCAGCCAGCAATCTGACTGTCCAATCGGTCAGCGAGGCCTCGGCGTCCGCCCGGGCCCGCTGCCCGCCGCTGGGTCGTCTCGATGTCCGCCGCCGAGACCGATCGCCGCACCGCCGGCACGGAGGAGTCACCCGATGCACTCCAGAGCCCCCGAAAAGCCCCCCGCCGACCAGCCGGCCCCGGACGCCCCCGGGCCCGCCCTGCCGGCCCGCTACTACACCGATACCGACACCGCCGCCGCCGAGACGCGACAGGTCTTCGCCAAGGCCTGGCAGCTCGTCTGCCACGAGTCCGATCTGCCGAATCCAGGCGCCCGGCTCGCCGCCACGGTCGCGGGCCGGGAGGTGCTGGTCGTCCGTACCGAGGAGGGCGCCCTCGCCGCCCACCTCAACGTGTGCCGCCACCGCGGAACGCGCCTGGTCACCGCCCCCGAACCGGCCGGCAAGGCGATCCGCTGCCCCTACCACGGCTGGACCTACCGCCTTGACGGAAGCCTGGTCGGAGCCCCGGAGGCACGGCAGATCCCCTGCCTCGACAAGCCCGCGCTCGGTCTGTTCCCGGCCCGCGTCGAATCCTTCCTCGGCTTCGTCTTCGTCAACCTCGACCCCGACGCCGTACCCCTGGCGACACAGTGCGCCGGGCTCGCCGAGGCTGTCGGCCACTACGCCGGGGCCGACCTGGTACCGGTCGGCCGCGCCCGGATCCACGACCTGGCCGGAGCCGAGGTGCAGGAGGCCAACTGGAAGGTGGCGGTCGACAACTACCTGGAGGGCTACCACGTACCGGTGGCCCACCCCGGCCTGATGCGGCTGCTCGACTACCAGGGCTACACCTGCGAGATCGAGGAGTCCTACGCGCTGTTCGCCTCGCCCCTGCGGGACAAGCCGTCCTCGAACTGGGCCGAACGCCTCTACCAGCGCATCGCCGCCCCCATGCCCGGCCTCGCCGAGGCCGACCGGCGGGTCTGGCGGTACGCGGTGATCTACCCGAACACCCTCATCGACTTCTACCCCGACCACGTCCTGGCCTGGACCGCGATCCCGACGGCGGTGGACCGGGTGGCCGTCCCCGGCGCGTTCTACACGCGGCGCGGTACGGGCCTGCGCACCCGACTCGCCCGCCGCCTGAACATCCACATCGGCTGGATCACCAACGACGAGGACGCCGAGCTCGTCGCCCGCGTCCAGAAGGGGCTCTCCACCCCCGGCTTCGAGCCAGGCCCGCTGTCCCGCCGCGAGTCGGCGGTCGGCTGGTTCGCCGGCCGCATCCGAGCCGACCTGGACGCCTACGCCGACCGCCACGCCTACGCCGACCGCCACGCCGACGTCGACCGCCACGCCTACGCCGACCGCGAGGCCGACACCGCCCAGCACTGAACAGCGCCCTGACGCACCGTTCGTTCCCCCCGCCGTCCCCCCACGTCTCCCCACGGCCCCCTACGGAGAGGACCCCGCATGTCCCCCGAGGCACACCCCCTGTCCAGGCGCTCCTTCCTCCGCGCCGGCACCGCCGCCGCCCTCGGCCTCACGGCGGCCGGCTGCGGATTCGCGTCCGAGGACGACCCGGCCGGCAAAGCGGCCGAGGAGACGCCGATCGACGTCAAGGTCGACGGCGACCTCGTCTACTTCAACTGGGCCGACTTCGTCGACCCGGCCGTCTTCGAAGGCTTCGAGAAGGAGTACGGCGTCAAGGTCGTCCAGTCGAACTTCGACTCGATGGAAGGCATGGCCGCCAAGCTCAACTCCGGAAACCAGTACGACATCATCTTCCCCACGGCGAAATGGTCGCAGCGCCTCGCCACCGGAGGCAGGCTGCGCACGATCGACCACACCCGGCTGAAGAACGCCGAGGCCGTGTTCGGCGGTTACGACTACTTCGCCGACCCCTGGTACGACCCCCGCTCCCGGCACACCGTCCCCTTCACCATGTACAAGACCGGCATCGGCTGGCGCCGCGACCGGCTTGGGGACCTGACCGGATCCTGGGACGACCTGTGGAACGAGCAGGCCAAGGGCAAGGTCTTCGTACTCGACGACCGCGACGAGGTGCTCGGCATGGGCGCGCTCAAGCTCGAACTCGGCCTCTCCACCGACGACCCGAACGACCTCGCTCGGGTCACCGACACCCTGCGCTCGCTGCGCCCCCGCCTGCGCGGCTTCTCCAGCGACAGCTACAACAACCTGCTCAACGGAAACGCCGACATCACCCAGGCGTGGAGCGGGGACATGGCAGCCATGCTCGCCCAGGCTGAGGACCCCGCCGTCTTCGGCTTCGAAGTCGCCCGGGAGGGCGCCCCCCTCAACTCCGACTGCTACGCCATCCCCGCAAACGCGCAGCACCCCGGCACCGCGATGCTCTTCATCGACTACATGCTCCGCCCGGAGAACGTGAAGAAGAACATCGAATACATCGGCTACCCGATGCCCGTCCGCGGCAGCGAGGACACCTACACCGCGCTCGTGGAGCCGTTCCCCCAGTGCCAGGTGACCGCGGCAGACCTCAAGGACGACCTCTACTTCCGCAACGGCTCGGCGAAGGGCGAACAGCACCGCGACGCCGCCTGGACCGATGTGAAGGCCGGCTGACATGGCACGACATGATCTTCAGGATCCGCAGCGTCGATCGGGCTCGGCCCGTCCGCCGCGCGGGGGCCGGGCCGGGTCGGAGGCGAGGCTGTGGACCTGGTTCATGCTCCCCGGCACCCTCTGGATGACCGGATTCCTCCTCGCCTCCCTGCTCCTGGTGGCCACCCTCGCCTTCGGCACCACCGACCCGCTGGGAAACCCGCGCTTCGGGCTCAACTTCGAGAACTTCGCCGCGCTCACCGATCCGGCCTACCGCACCGTCCTGCTGCGCTCGCTGGGCTATGCGCTGATCACCTGCCTCATCTGCCTGGCCGTGGCCTACCCGGTCGCCTACGCCATCGCCCTGCGCGGCGGCCGCTTCAAGAACCTGCTGATCGCCGCGATCGTCGTACCGTTCTTCGCCAACTACTTGGTGCGCATGTACGGCTGGTCCGTCGTCCTCTCCGACGACGGGCCGCTGCTGGGGGCCCTGCGCGCCATCGGCCTCGCCGACGAGGGCACCAAGATCCTCCAGACCGGCCCCGGGGTCATCGCCGGACTCGTCTACGGCTTCGTCGTCTTCATGATCATCCCGCTGTACGCGGCCATGGAACGCATGGACACCTCACTCATCGAGGCCGGACGCGACCTCTACGGCGGCCCCTTGAGAACCTTCCTTTTCGTCACCGTGCCCGCCACCCGCCAGGGCGCGGCCGCCGGCTGCGTCCTCGTCTTCCTGCCCGCCATGGGCGACTTCGTCAGCGCACAGCTCATGGGAGGCCCCGACCAGATCATGATCGGCAACCTGATCCAGGACAAGTTCTTCCAGGGCCAGAACTGGCCGCTCGGCTCGGCCCTGACCATCCTGCTCATGGCGGTCCTGCTGCTCGGGATGCTCGGCTACCTGAGGCGCACCCGCAAGGACGAGGCGGAGGTGGCCCGATGAACCCGCGCCCCGTTCCCCGCACGGCACTTCGTACGCCGCGCGGTAACACCGTACGCACCGCGCCCCCGTCCCCCGACGCGACGGAGAAACGGCCCCCGAGGCGCCAGCGCGGAGCCGACCGCCGCCCCCGGTTCGCCATCGCCGTCACCGCGGCCTTCTTCGCGCTGCTCTACCTCCCCGTCGGTGTCGTCGTCCTGTTCTCCTTCAACTCGCAGAAGTCCCTCACCGTCTTCGACGACGTGAGCCTGCGCTGGTACAGCGCGTTCCTCCGCGACGACGTACTCATCGACTCGCTCGGCATGAGCCTGCGGGTCTCCCTGGTCGCGATGGCCGCCTCGCTCGTCCTCGGCGTGGCCCTGGCCCTGGGCCTGGTCCGCGGCCGCGGCCGCCTCGGCTCCTTCGCCGGCCTGGTCATGCTCGTACCACTGATCACCCCGGAGATCGTCACCGGCGTCGCGGCGATGATGCTCTTCAAGGGCCTCGGCATCACCCTGTCCACCACCACCGTGATGCTCGCCGAGATCACCTTCTCCATCTCCTACGTGACGGTCATCCTGCGCTCCCGCATCGCCGCCCTCAATCCGGAGGTCGAGGAGGCGGCGATGGACCTCGGCGCCACCCGGCGGCAAGCCCTGCGCCTGGTGACCCTGTCCGCGCTGCTCCCCGGCATCCTCGCGTCCGGGGTGCTGATCTTCGCCCTGGTCTTCGACGACTTCGTCCTCGCCTACTTCACCACCGGCGTCGACCCGCAACCACTCTCCGTCCGCATCTACTCGGCGATCAGGTTCGGCGTCCAGCCCACCATCAACGCCGTCGGCACCCTGTTGCTCGTCGGCTCCATCGCCCTCATCGCGCTGGCGCTCTCCATCCCGCGCCTCTTCGGCCGCCGCGGCGGCCTCGATCTGCTCCCGGGGAAGTGACACCCATGCAGCACCCGAACCCCCACCCGAACCCGCATCCGCCCGCGGACCCGTACCCCGCCGTCCGGCTCGACCGGGTCAGCAAGCAGTACCGCAACGCCGGCACCTACGCCGTCCACGACGTCACCCTCGACATCGCCCCGGGCGAGTTCTTCTCCCTCCTCGGCCCCTCCGGCTGCGGGAAGACCACCCTGCTGCGCATGACCGGCGGCTTCGCCGACCCCACCGAAGGCAGCGTCCTGCTCGACGGGCAGGACGTCACCGGCCTCCCGCCGAACAAGCGCAACGTCAACACCGTCTTCCAGAGCTACGCCCTCTTCGACCACCTCTCGCTGGCCGACAACGTGGCCTTCGGCCTCAAGCGCAAGGGCGTCGCCCGCGCCGAGATCCGCGCACGCGTCGGCGAGATGCTCGACCTCGTACAGCTCGTGGAACTGGCCGGCCGCAAGCCGCCCACGCTCTCCGGCGGCCAGCGCCAGCGCGTCGCGCTCGCCCGCGCCCTGGTCAACCGGCCCCAAGTCCTGCTCCTGGACGAGCCGCTGGCCGCCCTCGACCTGAAACTGCGCCGCCGGATGCAGGTCGAGCTCAAGCAGATCCAGCGCGAGGTCGGCATCACCTTCGTCTTCGTCACCCACGACCAGGACGAGGCCCTGACCATGTCGGACCGCCTCGCCGTCATGAGCGAGGGCCGCATCGAGCAGTGCGGCACGCCGGAAGACGTGTACGAACGCCCCACGAGCAGCTTCGTGGCCTCCTTCATGGGCACCTCCAACCTCGTCCCCGGCACCTACCGCTCCGGCCGCGTCGTCCTCGACCAGGGCCCCGCCCTGCCCGTCGGCCCCCGGTCCGGCGTCCCCGAGGGCAGCCGGGTCAGCCTCTCGATCCGTCCCGAGAAGATCTGGCTCTCCGGCTTCGAACCGGGCATGGCCCAGGTCAGCGGAGTCGTCCGGGAGACCGTCTACTGCGGCCCGACCACCACCTACCTCATCGAACTGGCCCCCGGCGTCACGGTGTCCGTACTGGAGCAGAACACCGTCCGCTCCCGTATGGAGGACCGCTGGAGCGGCGGCGAGCGGGTCGAGATCGGCTGGAACCCCGAACACTGCCTGGTCCTCGACTGACCGATCCCGCGGCGTCCCCCGCCCGCCCGCCGCCATCCGGCACCGACCGAAGGAAGCACACCCCATGAACCACGACGTCATCGTGCTCGGCGCCGGACTGGCCGGTCTCGCCGCCGCGCGCGACCTGACCGCAGGCGGGGCCGACGTCCTCGTCGTCGAGGCCCGCGACCGGGTCGGCGGACGCGTCGAACAGACCACCCTCCCCGACGGCCGGCTGGTCCAGCTCGGCGGGGAGGTGGTGGGCCGGGCACACACCGCCTACACCGCCCTGGCCGCGGAACTGGAGCTCACCCTGGTCCCCAGCTACGTCGCCGAGCCCGGCGCCCTCATCCGCGCCACCCCCGAAGGAGTCTCCGCCGCAGATCCGCCCCACTGGTTCGGCCCCGGCGACGACGCCTGCCACGCCAAGGTCACCGCCGCCTTCACCGCGCTCGCCGCCACCGTCGACCCGGCCGACCCCTGGTCCCACCCCGAGGCCGCGTGCCTCGACCGGCTGTCCGTCGGCGACTGGCTGCGCGCCCAAGGCGCCACCCAGGCCGTCGTACGCCTCTGGGAGATCGGCAGACTCGCCCTCGCCGACGGCTCCTGCGAACGGACCTCCCTGCTCGCGGCCCTGCGCAAACACGCCGCCGTACCCGGCACCGGCCACTACGAGTACGAGGCATGGGAGGGCCTGCGCGTCGCCGAGGGCTCGGCGACCGTGGCCCTGCGCATGGCCGAGGCCCTCGGCGGGCGGATCCGTACGGGCTCACCCGTCGAAGCGGTCTCGGTACGGCGGCCCGGCCGCTGCTCCGTACGCCTGGCGGGCGGGGAGACCCTCACCGCCGCCGCCGTGGTCAGCGCCCTCCCGGTCGGCCCGCTCCGCTCGGTCGCCGTCACCGGAGTCTCCGACGAACGCCTCGCCTCCCTGCACCGCCAACGCCACGCCCTCGCGGCCAAGTTCACCGCCGCGTACGCCAGACCCTTCTGGCGTACCCAGGGCCTCAGCGGCCTCTCCGAATGCGAAGGGGTCCTCGGCAGCACCTGGCCGCAGAGCGAAGGCATCCTCTCCGCCCTCGTCCCGCCCGAACGCTACGGCGTCCTGCTCGCCGCGCCCGCCCCCCTTCGCTCCGCCGAACTGATGGCCGACATCGCCCGGCTCTACGGCGACGAGGCGCACCATCCGCTCGCCACGTACCTGCGCCTGTGGGGCACCGACCGGTGGACCCAGGGATACGTCACCCAGTGGACCCCCGGCGACGTCATGGCCGTCGGCCCCCGGCACGGCACCCACGAACCCCCCTTCTACGTCTGCGGATCCGACCAGTGGGTGGCCGGCTACATGGAGGGCGCCGTCCGCACCGGACGCGCCGCCGCCGAGGAGGCCCTGCGCCGTGGCTGACGCCCTGCACAACCACATCGGGGGAGAGGACCGCCCCGCCGTCTCGGGCGCGACCATGGCCCTCACCGACCCCGCCACCGGCCGGGCGCACCGCCACGCCCCGCGCTCGGGCCCGGCCGACGCGGACGCGGCCTGCTTCGCGGCGGCGGCGGCGTACGGGCACTGGTCCACCACCACCCCGGCGGCCAGGCAGCGCGCCCTGCTCGGCATAGCCGACGCCATCGAGGCGCACGCGGAGGCCTTCGCAGCCGCCGAAACCGGGGACACCGGCAAGCCTGCGGAGCAGTTCAGGGACGAGGAGCTGCCCGCGATCGCCGACACCGTCCGCTACTTCGCCGGAGCCGCGCGGAACCTCCCGGGCGCCGCCGCGGCCGAGTACACCGAGGGCCGCACCTCCCTGCTGCGCCGTGAACCGGTCGGCGTCTGCGCCCAGATCACCCCCTGGAACTACCCGCTGATGATGGCCGCGTGGAAGATCGCCCCGGCGATCGCCGCCGGAAACACCACGGTGCTCAAGCCCGCCGACACCACCCCCTCCTCGTCCGTGCTGCTGGCCCGGATCGCCGCGGAACACCTGCCGCCGGGCGTGCTCAACGTCGTCTGCGGCGACCGCGACACCGGCCGCGCCCTCACCGCCCATCCGGCGGTCGCCCTGATCGCCGTCACGGGCAGTGTCCGCGCCGGCCAGGAGATCGCGGCGGCCGCCGCGGCCGGCCTCAAACGGGTCCACCTGGAACTCGGCGGCAACGCCCCCGTCATCGTCCACGAGGACGTGGACGTCGCGGCCACCGCCGCCGCCCTCGCCGCGGTCGCCTACTACAACGCCGGCCAGGACTGCACCGCACCCACCCGGCTCCTGGTCCACCGCCGGATCCACGACGCGTTCCTCGCGGCCTTCGCCACCGAGGCGGCCAGGCTCCGCACCGGCGCCGACTTCGGCCCCCTCAACAACCTCGTCCAACTCGCCTCGGTACAAGGGCTGCTGGACCGCCTGCCACCCCACGCCGAGATCGTCACGGGCGGCAGCCGGCTCCCGCGCCCCGGCTTCTTCCACGAGCCCACCGTGGTCGCGGGCGTCCGCCAGAACGACGAAATCGTGCAGGAGGAGATCTTCGGCCCCGTCGTGACCGTCCAGTCCTTCGCGGACGAGGCCGAGGCCCTGTACCTCGCCAACGGCGTGCGCTTCGGGCTGGCCGCGAGCGTGTGGACCACCGACCACGACCGCGCGATGCGTGCCACCCGCGCCCTGCACACCGGCATCGTCTGGGTGAACACCCACGGCACCACGGTCTCCGAGATGCCCCATGGCGGAGTCAAACACTCCGGCTACGGCAGCGACCTCTCCCTGTCCGGCCTCCTGGACTACACCCAGGCCAAGCACGTCATGCTGTGAGCGCGGCCGCCAGGGACGGTACCCGGCCCTGGACCCCGACGGGACCGCCTGCCGGATGCGATGTCGTGGTGTCGGGGCGGCACCGGGCCGACACCAGGAGAGGTGTAGGCCAGGGCTCCGCGTCCGGTTCGGGTAGGCAGGGGCGCACGGCGGTGCCCCTGAACGACCGTTCCGGCCACAGCGATTCCTTGTACGGTCCCTGCGCTGCAGACGAGCATGATGGAAGCCCCGCCAGTTGGACTGGTGGGGCTTCCAAGGCGTCAGATCATGAGCAGTAGCCGCGTGTGCGGTACCAGTTTCCGGTTCACGCTGGTGCTCTGCACGAAGATCGTGAAGTCGTCGTTGTGGTCCGGCTTGACGCGGACTTCCGTGTTGGGCAGGCCGAGCAGGGCGCGGGCCTGCGGTCCCGTGTAGACCTGGTCTGTCTTCTTTTCCAGCACCGCAATCTGTTTCTGCGCCTGAATCTTTTCTGGCTTAGTCAGTTGGTAGAACCCACAACCGGTTCGGTAACTGTGCCCGCACTCGATGACCCAGTCCCGGATCGCCGTTTCGCGAGCCACGGGAATGAGCTGGTACTGCGACGGATTGACCGGGATGAGACCGGCCGCCTCGATGGTGTCTTTGTTGACCGTCTCCGCACCTGTGGAGAACACTGCCCGCGATCCCCGGATGCCCTTGGTGCGGCCGACCATAAAGCTCTCGGTGGCCTTCAGGATGACCTGTCCGGCTTCCTCCAGACCCTGTGTGCTCGTGGCATCCCAGATGGCGATGTTGTCCTTCGGGAAGCCGCACTGCATGGCCTCGCGCTTGCCCATCTGGTCCGGCACAAGGACGGCCAGCGTCCAGTTGTCCTCCTGGGTCTCGATCATCGTGGCCACGGCCTGCACCAGTTCACGCTGGTCCCTGGCAGGGGCATCCGGGCAGCGGTGACTTGCGTTCTCCTGCCCGTCGGTCAGTACGAACGTGAGAAAGCTGTGGTCGCCGTAAAGTTGAGCTGTCTGCGCCAGCTCCCGCTGTGACTTCAGCGTGGCCGCCAGCAGAGCCGTCATTCCGCCGGCCCGGTACAGCTGCTTCAGGGACGGCATTCGCAGCACGTCCTTGTCGTAGATGACGCACTCCACCTTGTCTGCGAAGACGTACACCGTGACGCGCGTTTCCTGGTCCAGTTCCTGCGATCGGCGGGCCAGATATGAGATCTGCTGGTCGGCGACTTCGACCACTTTACGGCTCAGGTGTGACATGGACGAACTGGCATCCAACACGAGAGCAACGTGATTGATGTAGTTCTGGTTTCCGGACATGACGGCTCCCCCGTTTTCCGACTCGATGCTCCGATCTTCTCATCCACCACTGACAATCGATCTTGGACTCCAGACCCCTGCGCTCCTGTGAATGGGTCTGCTGGTGGCACTGGTTGTGTGCCAGCAGGGGGACGGGATGGTCGCGGCTGGGTCGGCGACAGGTGTCGCCGGTCAGTGGATCTGCACAGTCGTCACGCTTCTGACCTGGGGTTGTGCAGGTTGGTTGAGTACGGCCCAGCAGAAGATGACCCAGGCGTTCGCCGGGGTCGGCAGCTTCATCGCGGTCGGCGCGGCGGCGGGCTCTGCGGTCGCCGGTCCGGTCGCCGACACCCTCGGCCCGGCCGCCGCCCTGTCCTGCCGGCCGCGTTCACGGCTCTGGCGCCTCTGGTATCCCTCGCCGCCCGGGGCCGATCACGACGGCCCTCGCCCCGGCAAAGCAGAGCCACTACCGAGTGGTCAGCCTCGCCGAGGAGGTCCACGCCAAGCACATCGACGAGATCATCCAGACGGATCCCAACTCCGCCGACGCGGTGGCGACCGCGCTGGAACCCTTCCACGCGGCGGGCCGGCCCGGTTCCCGGGCGGGGCTCGGGACTTCGTCGCCTTCGTCGACGCGCAGGCGGGAGCCCCCGTTCACCCGGACGTCGTCGGCTTCGAGTGGGAGGACCCGCGCATGGCGGGGACGCTGGAGGTGGCTCTGAGGTGGTGCGGATCCCACGGGGCGCGTGTCCGGAGCTACGCCAACAGCGAGCCCACCCCCGGCGGCGGCACGCACACGGCAGGATTCCGCGACGGGGTGGCGGCGAGCACGACGGCCAGGGGCACGACCCGCGCCCCTGCCGCCCGTCGTGGACGAACTACCGTGCTGGCCGGGAGGTGACGGCGCAGCCGATTGCCGTCGGTTGCGGTGTTGCGTAGTCTCACCGAATCGCCGGCAACGTGCTATTCGGTGGTGGTTCTTCAGTGCCTCGGCGTTTCGTTTTCAGTGGACGCTGCGTTGTGTCACCCGCGGGTTTGCTGCGGGGATGTGGCCTTACTGAAGGCGTGATGCCGATTTGCCGCAGAAGAGCCACGCCGAAGTGAGGGTGCGGTTGGCGCCGAGCATGTAGCCATCCGCCTGTCCTCGCGGGCGCCACCCCGCTCGGCCCCCAGACGCCCACGCCTTGATCGCCGTACGCCAACCGCGGCCGAACCCGCTCCGTCACTGCGCGGCTACGCAGCGTAGGCGGCACTGGCCCCTTCGGCCTGCGTTCCGACTCGCCCGAACGGTCCCGGGCGCGACAGCATGGAGAGAAGGCAGCCGGCGGGTCCTCGGGAGGAGACGATACGGACAGTGACCAGATATCGCTTTGCGTTCTGCGGGGCTGAGCTTGCCGCTGTCTATGTGGTCGCCGACCAGGACAGGGAACTCCATCTGGCCGAACTGACCGGAAACCGCCGTGTCCTCTACGGACTGCCCGCGATCCTCTCCGTGGCCAGCCATTCGCCCGCCGCCAATGCCTTCCGTTCCGGCCGCCCGCTGTGGCTGACTCCCAAGGAACTCGCCACGTTCATCGAGGATGATCCCCACCACTTCCCCACCCGGATCGCGGATGGTGGCCCCGACCCGCCGGCCAGGATCTCGCTGGGCGCGCTGCCACTGGGACACGGCGACCAGGCGCTCGGGTGCCTGATCGTCGCCGGCGAGGTCGGGGACGGCTTCAGCGCCGACGACCGCAGCCTTCTGGAGCTTTACGCCGATCAGGTGGCCGCCGGACTCGAATCGGTCGCCGCTCGCTTCTCCGGACGCAAAGCTCCGCAGGCACATCTGGGTCAGTCCCTGGTGCCTCACCAAGGCGGCGCGTTCATCCTGGAACTGAGCACCGGCCGCATGAAGGCCCACGCGAATGTGCTGGAACTGCTCGGTCTGCCTCCCGAGCAGTTCGACGGGCAGGTGGAGACCCTGCTTGCCTGCGCCGTCCCCGACGACATGCCCGCACTGATGGCGATCGTGGAGCCGGACCGGCTGGCCGCCGCCGGACAGCAGCTGGCGTTCCGTATCCGCCGCCCGAACGGCGAGCTGCGCTGGCTGGGGCTGCGGTGCCGTGTGGAGGTGGACTCCGATGGCACACCGCAGCGCGTCCTGGGTGTGGTGGCCGATGCCACCTATCTGCGCCCCAGCGCCGACGAGGTCTCCCTCGTGCAGCGGCTGTCGGCCACGCTGGCGGGAGCGGCGACCATCCGAGAGGTCAGCCGGCTGGTGGTCGCCGCCCTGCGCGAGCCGCTCGGCGCCTCCAGGGTCGCGGTCGGCGAACTGGAGCCCGAGCGGCTCATAGTCACCGCCCTCGACCCTCCGGTGCCCGATGCCTGGCCCGAGGTCTGGCGCTCGGAATGGCGGTCCGAGTGGCCCGACGTGTCGCTCAGCGACTTGCCCACCCTGCAGAGCGCGCTGCGTGGGGGGCATCTGAGTCTGTGGCCGCCGGGCGCGGCTCTCGAGACCGGTCTTCTGGGCGTCGGGCCCGGTGGTCTCGCGGTGCTGCCGCTGCCCGCCGAAGGCAGGATGGTCGGGGTGTGTCTGGTGGGGTGGGACGCGGAGCACCGGTTCGGACCGGAGGAGCGGTCGCTGCTGACCGCGACCGCGGCGCTGGTGGGGCAGGCTCTGGTGCGCGCCCACGCACTGGACGCGGGCCACGAACTCGCCACCATGCTCCAGCGCAGTCTGCTGCCCCGTAAGCTCCCGGAGCTGCCGGGCGGGGTCGCTGTCGCCCGCTACCTGCCCGCGACGGCGGGACTTGAGGTCGGCGGCGACTGGTATGACGTCATTCCGCTCGGTGACGGTCATGTGGCGTTCGTCATCGGGGATGTACAGGGGCACAGCGCGGGAGCCGCCACCATCATGGGCCAGATGCGTACGGCGGTCAGGGCCTACGCGGTGGAGGGCCACCCGCCCGATGTGGTGGTCGCGCGGGCCAACCGTCTGCTCGTTGGCATGGAGACCGATCTATTCGCCACCTGTGCGTATGTGGACCTGGACATGGAGGAGGGCATCGCCAGGGTCGTACGGGCCGGCCATCTGCCGCCGATACTGCGCCACCCCGACGGCGTCGCCGAGGAGATGACGGTCGAGGGCGGGCCGCCACTGGGCGTGCTTGCGGAAGCCGAATTCCCCATGACCGAGGCGGGGTTGGTCCCGGGAACCCTGCTCATTCTGCTGACGGACGGCCTGGTCGAGTCCGCCAGGCTGCCTCTGGAGGAGGGCATGCGGCGGGTGTGCGAGGCGCTCGCCACGGCCGACCCGGTCGATGTCGGAGGGGTGGCCGACGAGTTGGTCGTCGGTGTGGGCCGTCGCGACGACGATGTGGCGTTGCTGTTGCTGCGCTACGACGGCACACGGGACAGGCCGATGCGGAGCCACTGGACGGTGTGGCGGCTGCCCAAGGCGGTCATGCACGCGCGCCGCTTCACCGCGCGCACCCTGCGGTCCTGGGGTGTGGTGGAGGAACTCGACGTAGCCCTGCTGGTGGTGTCCGAGCTGGTCACCAACGCCATCGCGCACACCCAGGGCGAGGTAGGGATGGATCTGACCCTGTCGGCGGACCGGCTGCGGATCGCCGTGAACGACGCGTCGCCGCGCACCCCCGTCAAACCGCTGTCGGTGAGCTGGGAGTCGACCGGCGGTCGCGGGCTGCTCATCGTCGAGGCGACGACGATGGCCTGGGGCTCGGTGCCGCTCAGCGGCGGCAAGCAGGTGTGGGCCGAGATCCCCTGTCTCCGCGCGAGCGGCTGACGCAGAGGGTGAGGGCCCGATGCGTCCCGTCACGACTTCGCCGCTGCCGCGGATCCTGACACGGTTGCGGATGCGTCCCCGGGGACACCGGCAAGGGCGCCAGCGCCCCTCCACCGCCGCTGGAGGTGCCGCGCCAGCGGTGGCCGTGACCACTCACACGGCGCGTTCCATGCACAACAGTTGATCCCGCCCGTCCCACGACTCGGCGACAAGGACGCCGGGCCGCTCTAACCCTGCCTGACCTGCGGCCAGGTCCGTCGAGTCCATGGCCAGACACCCGGCGGGCCGCTCTGTAAGAGCTGCTACGCCAACGACCCCGTCTCCTTCTCCGACTGCGTCGAATGCGGCGTCGTCGAACGCCTCCACCACTACGGGATCTGCGCTCAACGCGCCGCCACCCGCCAGCTTCGTGGTTCCCTCGCGGACCCCACCGGCAGCATGCGTCTGCACCTTGAGCCCGTCGTCACCGTCTTGACCCGCAGTGAGCCTTCCTCCCTGCTGCTCTGGCTGGGTCGGCCGGGACCTCGGAGTCTGCTGTCCGCCCTCGCCGCCGGCTCCGGCCCGGTCACCCACGAGACGCTCGACGACATGCCGCCCTCGAAGGCAGTGCGCTTCCTCCGCGCGGCTTTGGTCGCCAACGGCGTACTTCCTGAACGAGACGAGTTCCTCACCCGCTTCGAGCAATGGCTCGAAGCGACCCTCCAACAAGTCGAAGTCCACGAAGAACGACGCGACTTGAGGCACTTCTCGGTCTGGTTCCATATGCGCCGACTGCGACGGCGAGCCGCCCGGCGCTCGCTCAACCACATCCAGATCGTTACGGTCCAAACCGACATCAGGGCAGCCATCCGGCTCCTCGGCTCGCTCCGCGAGCAGGGAACATGCCTGTCCGCCTGCACCCGCTCCGCGGGGTCGTCCGGCTCCCACAGAAGGCCGTTGGACAGCCTGCCCTCTTCCCCCAGCCCGCCACCCACCGGGGCCGACTCGACCCCCGCACCATCCCCGCTGTCCTGCCCGAGCACTGGACCACCCCGCTCGACGAGCTCGACGCACCGAGACGGCAACTGCGGCGGGACGCGGCGATCCGCCTCGTCCAGATGGCCACCGGCCGCTCCCGCCGCTCCGCCGCCCTCTACCTCGGAATCCCCCTGGGATCGCTGCACTCCGCCACCGTCACCATCCGCCCCTGGCAGAAGGAACCAGGCAATGCCACGGCGTACCAGAATGCCCTTCACCGCGTCGCCGAGATCGCTATCGCCGAAGGCGAAGGCGACCCGCGAGGTGCCTCGGCCAGGTGACGGGGTCCCCGTCATGGGGCGGTGCTGCCGCAGCCAGCCACGGCTCTGAGTAATAAGTTGGCCCCGAAGCATTCCAGTTGGCCGAGACGGCGCTGCAGAGGGCCCAACCGCTGCGGACGGAGGCATGCGGCAAGATGCGGCGCATGACCCTCTCATCGCGTTTCACCCTGCCGGGCCAGGTCCGATCCGTGGCCACGTACGATCCCTCCGGGCCGCTGACCGTGACCGGCTACGGTGCGAATCCCCTGGCGACCGTCATCACGAGGGTCGACCTCTCAGGCAAGGTGGCGTGGCAGCGGAACTACCCCGGGACAGGCAGGCCGCAATCCCGTCTGTCCACGGAGGGCACGCTGTGGGTCGCCTACCCGGATGGCGATGGCCGGCTCCTGGAAGGTGTTCTGCCGGACGGATCCACTGGGCCCACCGCCCGCCCGGAGTGCCGCCCCGACGAGGAGATCGGGGCGTTCGTCCTCCTCGACGACGGGTTCGTCATTTCCTGGGTCAGCGCTTCCCGCCTGGTACGTGGAGAACGAAGCCGGCCCGCGTCTGTACCGGAGCCTCGCGTGGCCCGGTACACGCGAGAGGGCGAGTGCCTCTGGTCCGCGCCGATCGTGCTCGGTGCTGTGTCGTTCCCGGGTGTGGTGGAGATGGGAAACCGGACCGGATGGGAGATCCAGCCGCGTAGACCTTGGGTTCCACAGGAGATCGGCGTAGACCACTGGGAGCCACTGCTCGTATCGGCCGACCGGATCGCAGCCAGCTTCACCGACACACGGGGCGGCATCGGGCGAACGTTCTTCCTCGACCTGGACAGCGGCGAGACCGTGTCGGCCACCTCTCCCGCTCCCACAGGCCGAAAGGCGATAGCGGGCCCTGGCCAGTTCCTGATCGGATCCCAGGGCTACGGCGCGTTCACGACCGGCCGCTTCGGCCGCGACGGCGCCGAAACCGCGCGCTGGGCCAGCCACGGGGCCATGCTCGTTGACAAGAACGGCAGCGCCAGCGGCCCCGAGCTCGAAAATCGCCTGCCTTCGAGATCACGCTTCCGGCGGCTCGCACCGGACAACAGCCTCGTGGACGGGCCGGCGCTGGCAGGCTACTACACGTCCTACCCCGCGATGGACTGCGAGGGAACCGCGGTGTTCTGGCGCGACGGCAAGCTACTCGCCGTGGACACGGACCTCGCCGGACACGAACTGTTCGCCATGGACGACAGCCGAGCCGTCATAGGTCGTGCGTTACTGCTGAGCGAAGGCAGCGTCGTCGTCTCCCTGGACAACGAGGTCCTGGTTTTCCGTACGCCGCTGGGCCCCCTGGCCGAGGGCCCCTGGCCGTGCGGGGAAGCGAACCTCCAGGGCAATCCTCTGCTGAGCTGAAACTGCCTGCGTGACGCCGGAGGAGACTGACGCTGAGCATGTAGTTGGCCGCTGAGCGTAGTTGGCCGGAACCGCGCAGGAGGCGTCCTATGACGTCTACCGATCCGGCTACCGATCCGGCTGAGCCGGAGTCTCGACCGGGCCGGGCGCGCGAGCGCGGAAAAGGAGATGCTGGCTCCTGGCCTGCTTTCGGCTTCCGTCCCCTGGCGGAAGGCCGTGGCTTCCCGGAGGACGCCTCGGATGGGCTGCGAGGTGAGTTCGCGGGCTATGGCGGCCCCCGCGATGTGCACGGGACCACCTGGCTGACCTGGGCCGAGCTGGACACCACGGACTGGCAGGCGACCGACGCCTCAGGCATACGAATCCGTGCCTCTGCTGCGGGGATCGACACCGACTGGGGCCGGGTCTGGAGCGTCATGCGCATCCTCAGCGATGGAGCCGAGAACGTACGCATTGTCGTCTGGTTCCACTGACTCGTGGCTGAGTACCTGGTTGGCCAGTCAGCGGTCTAGTTAGCCCGGGTGTGCGCTGTTGTTGGCCCGCAGGCGTGATCTTCGGCGCTGGTTCAGGTCCCGGTTGCTCGGGCCGAGCGGGGTCGGGCGCGCAGGGCAGGGAGGCGGGCACAGTCTTCCGCTCCGGCCAGGCTCTCGCCCAGGGTCAGGAGCGAGAGGAGCAGCACCGGCCGACCGGCTGTGGCAGCGGCCTCCAGTTTGTGGTGACCGTCGAGGAGGAAGTGGGTCAGGCCCCAGTGCACAGAGGGGTCATCTCCCAAGCCGAGGGAGGGCTGGCACACGTCCAGCGTGGAGATCGCCACCGCCGTGGGGACCGTTCCCTGCCCCATGAGCGCGACGTACTCCTTGACACGCTCCCTCTCGTTCCACGTCGGGGGAACCATGGGCACGACGAACTCATAGAGGTGGGCGTCCGCGTCGACAGCGGTCTCGAAGGTCCGGTAGTACGGGGTGTGCGGGTACTCGGGGAGGCCCCAGAACTGATCGATCCCCCACGTCGTGACCTGTTCGCCGCTGAAGTAGTCACCTTCCTTCCCCGGGATGATCAGCCGGGGTTCCACGCTCAGGAGCAGCGGAAGGTACTCGCCCTCCGCCAGCAACGCACCGTACGCATCGATCACACCGCCGTCGTCCGGATCGTCCAGTGCACCGGTGAGCCGTTCCTGCATGCTCTGCAGGGACAACTTCTCTCTCGCGGTTTCCAGTCGACGAAACAGGAGCGGGCACGTTCCGCAGTAGAAGCTGAGCTCGAAGGCAGGGTCGTCGTCGACCATGAGCAAGCGGCGCCGCGGCCCGCCGCCGAGCTCCTGCAGTTCCGTATCGAAGTGCAACCGTGCCTCGGAGGAAGGGACGCCGAGACTGCGGGGCTCGCCCGTTTTGATCATCACGGACCGACCGTACGGGACACCCTGGACCGGCTCCACCGAGTACTGAGCGTGTATCTGGCCGGCGGGCCAACTGCGGCGCTAAGTTACACCACTGTGACTGAGCGCGACAGATGGCCCTTGAGCGCGCTAGTTGGCACCTGAGCGTTGTAGTTGGCCCGTGTAAACCCTGCTCGGCGTGCACACCGTCCCGGATATCAGTCGGTCTGACCTGGGCGTTAGAGGAGGAGTGGTTCCGCTACCACCTGGTAGACGTCCGCACAGGCACGCTCAGCGGCGAATTCACCGTCGAGGTGAGCAACCCGTACGAGCTGGTGCCCCTAGGCGACGGTGCCTGGCTCACCGACGGCCCGGGCGGCCGTCCCGTCCGTTGGTCCCTCGCTCCGCAGCCGTCCGCACCGCCGTATCCAGCGGCTTGAAGGGCGATCAACGCCTTGGGGCTGGCAGGTCATGCCGACAGGCGAACCTTCCTGCAGTGTGGAAGTGAGCATTCAGTTGGCCAGACGGGCCAAACCACGGTGCTCAGTCACACCTGGTTGTGACTGAGCACCGCATCTGTCCCATGAGCATTGGACTTGTCGTGTTGTGCATTGCACTTGTCCTCCGGCTGGGATGTGCGGCGGAGTACCGAGCCCATTTGGTTTGCGCCGGTTGGCGATGGGTGGCGCTGGCGAGGTTCGGCGATCTTTGATCGGAGCGCGAACGCCCCGTGACGTCGGCGGACCGACGTCACGGGGTGTTCGCGGACCGGCCGTCCGGACGGCTTCCGGCTACCGGCTGAGCGACCTGAGTGCCGCCGCGTCGTACGGCTTCAGCTCGTCGAAGCGGTTGCCGAGTACCTTCGCCGCCCACTGCGGGTCCTGGAGCAGCGCCCGGCCGACGGCGACCATGTCGAACTCGTCGCGTTCCATGCGGTCCAGGAGGTTGTCGATGTCGCCGAGCGCCGCTCCCTCGCCAACGAAGGCGCGGATGAAGTCGCCGTCGAGGCCGACCGAGCCGACGGTGATGGTCGGCCGGCCGGTGAGCTTCTTGGTCCAGCCCGCAAGGTTCAGGTCCGAGCCCTCGAACTCCGGGAGCCAGTAGCGCCGGGTGGAGGCGTGGAACGCGTCGACGCCGGCCGCCGCCAGCGGGGCCAGGATCGCCTCCAGCTCCTCCGGGGTTTGCGCGAGCCGGGCGTCGTAGGCCTCCTGCTTCCACTGCGAGTAGCGGAAGATCACCGGGAAGTCGGCCGGGACGCGCTCGCGGACCGCGGCTACGATCTCCGCGGCGAACTTCGTACGGGCCACCGCGTTGCCGCCGTAGGCGTCGGTGCGGCGGTTGGTCCGCTCCCACAGGAACTGGTCGAGCAGGTAGCCGTGGGCGCCGTGCAGTTCAACTCCGTCGAAGCCGATCCGCTCGGCCTCCGCGGCGGCGTCGGCGAACGCGGCGATGACGTCGTCGAGGTCGGCGCGGGTCATCGCCTTGCCGGTCCCCTCGGTGCCGTCGACGCGGATGCCGGAGGGGCCGACGGGGGGCGCCTCGGCGTACGGCGCCTCGCCCTGCTTGCGCACCATGCCTATGTGCCACAGCTGAGGCACGATCGTGCCGCCCGCCTCGTGCACGGCCGCGGCGACCTTCGCCCACCCCGCCAGCTGGTCTTCGCCGTGGAACCGCGGCACCCGGTCGCTCTGCCCGGCGGAGTCGTGACCGACGTAGGTGCCCTCGGTGACGATCAGGCCCACACCCGCGGCGGCCCGGCTGGCGTAGTACGCCTGCACGTCCTCGCCGGGCACGCCGCCGGGAGAGAACATCCGCGTCATCGGAGCCATCGCGATGCGGTTGGGGACGGTCAGGCCGTTCAGCGTGACGGGCCGGGACAGGATCTCGGCCGTGCGGGAGGCGGTGGACGTGGTGACGGTCATGCGGGTCCTCCGGGTTGAGCTGTGGCTCGTCGGGGTGACAACGAGGAGTGCATAGTACACATGCTATGTATCATGCATATTGCCGCGGCCCCGGCCCTCGCGCGGAGCCGTCCGCAGACCACCCCGGCAGAGGTCCGCCGGTCCACGGGTCGGCGATAATGGAGCGCCGGAAAGAGCGGGAGGCGCAGTGCTGGAGAAACTGGAGCGGGAGCTGATGCTGCTCTCGCGGCACCAGGTGCTTGCCCGGCGCGAGCGCGACCCCGAACGCCTGGAGCGGTCGGCGTACCTGCTGCTCAGCCGGATCGACACACAAGGCCCCATGTCCATTGGACAGTTGGCAGAGGCCTTCGGGCTCGACACCTCGACCGTGAACCGCCAGACGGCCGCACTGCTGCGCTGCGGACTGGCCGAGCGCGTCGCGGACCCGGACGGCGGCATGGCCCGCAAGCTGCGCATCACCGTGGAAGGCGGGCGCCGGCTCGCCGGAGACCGTGAGGTCAACCGGTCCTGCCTGGCCCGGGTGGTCGCCGACTGGTCCCCTGAGGAAGTACGGGAGCTGGAGGACGTCCTGGTCCGGCTCAACCGCAGCGCCGAGGCCCTCGAAGGACGATACTGGCCGCGCACGGAGGAAGACGACACCCGCGCCGCATGCCACCCGCCGGTCCCGCAGGAATCCGCGGCGCCCGCGCCGTGGGAATCCGCGCCTCCTGCTCCGCAGGAACCCGCGACTCTTGCCCCGCGGGAATCCGCGCCGCGAGCCACGTAGGAACCCGCGACTCCCGCCCCGTAGGAACGCCGCCCGGAGCCTCGCACGCGCATGCCCCGCCCACGGTCGCCCGGTCCGCGAGGTGCGAGGGTCGGACTCCTGCGGTTCGCCGACCTGCGCACATGTAGCCGGCTACATCGGTGGGATTCGCTGACCGGCCCACGCGACACTGCGGAACTTGGCCCAGCCCAACCCGTAGATCCCCACGGGCCGTGTGATGTCGAGGGCGTTCGCCGCGTCCTGGCGAGGCTTATGGAACTGCGCTACGTGAGAGACGCCGGCGGTCCTGTTGCGGCAGTACTCCCACGCAGCGACCCGGCACTTCGGACAGGCCACCGCGGCGCAGGCATTCCAGGCCCGACGCAGGGCGGCATCGACTGCGGCCGGATCCTGCTCATCAGGTGCGGCGGCGAGACGGAAGAATTCCATGAGCCGAGAATGGCAGTTCCTTCAGCCCGGTAGGCCCCCTCCCGAGAATCCCGACATGGTTCACGCGGGCGAGCCCAGTGCGGGGGAGCGGCTGAGCAGGGCGGCATGAGCAGCCTGTTGCGGGCCGCGAAGTCCGCGCCCCTGACGGACCGCTGCCCCTTACCGTGCGCTTCTGGCTCTCAGTTGAAGATGTCCAGGAGGTCCAGCCAGGAGTTGCTGTCGTCGGCGGGGCGGGGCCGCATCGGGACCGGATCCGGGTAGGTCTCCGCTGCGACCCTCGCGCGAACGATGTCCGGCCCCCCGCACGCCGCGACCGCGAAGGCGCCGAAGACCTTGGCGAACGCGGCCGGTTCGCGGAACTCCACGCCGAACGCCCGGCCGTCTTGCAGCGGCACCCATACCACCCGGTCGAACCGTGCCCATTCCAGCACCGGCTGGTCGTCCGCGGTCGACCGTCCCTCCAGCCACAACCGCGCCACGTGCAGCAGGTTCACCTTCTCCATCGGCAGCCGTTTGCGCCGCACACGCAGTTCACGCGCCGTCAGCGCGACTCGCTGGTCCTTCTTCGGGTACCAGACGACGCCGATCCCGAACGGCACCCACAGCAGGATCCCGATCATCGGCCAGACCAGAGCGTCGCCCCACGACCGGAGCAGCCCACCGTCCAGCAGGTACAGGGCCCCGAGGACCAGAACCCACTTCGCCGTCATCCGCCAGAACCCACTGCCCTGCCGGTACAGGACCCGCCGCTTCCCTGTCATCGCCATGCCCGCACGGTATCCGCCGCCCCGCAACTCACCGTAGGCGCCCTTCGGCACCACCGGGAGCGGGTGACGTCACCGACGCACCTGCCTGGCCGTGTGTTGTCCCTGGAGAGCCGGACTGTGTGGGTCTACCAGCCGACCGTTTGCTGATCGACCTGGCGCCGGGCCGGGAGCAGTTCATGACCGTCGACCACGGGCAGGCGGACGTCGCCTTCCACCTCCACTCCGGCGGGCGGCGTTCTCTTCACTTTCCCCGTCGAGGCTTTCGGGTACGACTCAGAGGAGACCTTTGTGGAATGGAGCGGTGGCTATCAACCTGCCGGTGAACGGCGGCTCAGGTCTCCTGGGTGAGGTTCAGGCGGGCGATGTCCGCGACATACGCAGCGGTGCGGACCGTACAGGCGCCCGCCACGTACAGGCCGGTGCCCAGGACGGCGAAGGGCAGGGACAGGAGGAGACCGGCGGTGATGGGGCCCCAGTCGCGTTCGGCGTCGCACCGCTCGCCTGTGTCCCGTGCGTAGGTGACGGCGTAGCGCCCGTTCTGGTGGAACGCGCGGGACTCGCACTCGACCGCTTTGCGGTTCGCGCCCTGGTCGGCACTGAAGGGGAAGACGAGGAGGTAGCCCAGCCACAGCCAGATGAGCACGGCAACGGCTATCAGCCCGCGGCCCCATCCCTGCTGCCGCAGACCCCGGATCCGGAACTCCCTGTCGTACACCTGCGCCAATGAGTTCATCGGGGTGACATTCATAAGAGTGAACCTAACCCAGGCCCCTCCGGGACCCTGGCTTCCCCCCGGAGCGGCACAGTCCCCTGTTGGCCGCCTCGTGCCCGCTGTCCTGGCGGCTGTTCCTGCCTGAGAGCTGGGACGGACCCGAGGCCCTCGACCGGCGGGAACGCTATCGGATCCCCGCCACCGAACACCACCGGCCCAAGTGGCAGCTCGCTCTGGACACGCTGGACGAACTCGCCGGCCACGACCTTCGCCCCGCGGCGCTGGTCGCCGATACCGGCTACGGAGCGAACGCGGACTTCCGCCACAGCCTGGAAGGCCGAGGCTTGGCCTACATACTCCAGGCGAAAGCCGAGATGACCGCCCCCCACCCGGAAGATGTCGACCCAGTCACGCCGGCTTATGGCGGGCTCGGACCACGGCCCAAGCCCCGCTACCGCACCCGGCCCTTTGCCTTGCGGGAGCTCGTCCTGGCCGCTGGACGCACGAGCGGGGTGGCCGTGACCTGGCGCAAGGGCTCCAAAGCAGCGATGAGCTCGCGCTTCGTACTCCTGCGCGTCCGCCTTGCCGGGCGCCGGCCCAAGCCCGCCGCCGACGGCACGATCAGCCTGACCTGCTGATCGCCCAATGGCCCGAAGGCCAGGATGAACCGGTCAAGTACTGGATCTCGAACCTGCCCGGCACGATCCCGGCAAAAGACCTGGTCCGCCTGGCGAAGTCACGCTGGCGGATCGAACACGACTACCGCGAGCTGAAGACCGCCTTGGGCCTGGACCATTTCGAGGGTCGTTCATTCACCGGCTGGCACCGCCACGTCACCTTCGTCACTGCAGCCCACCTGTTCCTGACCGAACAGCAGACCTGCCCAAAAGTCGCTGCCAGGGCCTGACCCTCAGCCCTACGACACCACCTAACAAAGCACTACTAGGAGGTTGGGGGGACGGGGGGGGTGGGGGCGGCGGCGGGAATGGTGGCGGGGGCGGAGGGGGCTCGATGGCCGGCAGCAGCGGTCCTCCCGCGCGCAGGCGGGCAATGGTCAGCTCATTGCGGCGGCGCGCGGGCGGGGCGTCGTCGCGTTCGTAGATGAGTCGGACGCCGGCGAGGCCGAGGTTGTGGATGGTGAGCAGCTGGTAGCCGAGCGCGTGGGCGATTTCCTCGATTCGGCGCTGTTTCAAGGCTGTGGTTTGGCCGGGCGGCAGCTCGACGCGGCCGCGGCCGTCGAAGCGCGAGCGTATCTCGTCGTCTTTCACCTGACTCAACCTTCGAGGAAAGGTCAGCAGCCACACGGCCGCTCCGCACCATGATCGTCGCACGCGCCCGTCTCGCGCGAGGTCATCCGGCTGGGCACGTTGATCGGCTCTGTCGCTGGTCTTGTGACCGGATCGGGTTGGTGTGTGGCTCTCGGGTGTCGCTCGGCCACCGTCGGAACATGTCAGCGCGCGGCGGCCGCCGTGCGGTCCTGGATGGCATCGCTGCGCTTCGCGAGACGCGACAGGGGCCGAGCATCCAGGTTGCTGGCGTGGAGGCGTATGTCAATCACGCAGTCCTGATGTTGGGGTCGACTGACTGGCTACCGGTCGTGGAGTTGGGGGAAGAGGCTGCGGTCAGTCCGGTCACCGGCGCCTTCCCCGCAGCTCCGCCATGTCGATGAACTCGCTGTCGTCGTAGCCGGAGGCCACGAACGCATCGACCGCCGGAGCGTGGGCGAGGCGGCCCTGCCAGTCCTGAACGACCTCGTACAGCCCGGCGAGGGAGAACGTCCGGCGGGACTCCTCCAGCGCGGCCGTCCACTCCCGCTCGAAGGCCGGCACCCACTGCTCCGCACGCTGATCCGCACGCAGCTGCGCGAGGAGTTCGGCCGGGGCGCCGGGTGCTGGTGCAGGTGCGGGTACGGGTGCGTACGACGGGATGCGCGTGTGCTCGGGCTGGGCGCTCACTGGCTCCTCCAAACAGGTCGTCCCGCCACGGTAGCCGCCGTGGGCCAGTGAGGGGGTGGTTCAGTGCTCACGGAGACTCTGGCTCCTCGTCCGAGGGAGGCGTGCCTGATGAGACGTTGCGAGGTTCCGGTCCGGAGGATTCGCGGTAGACGTCGTGGACCTGTCCGTCCGAGCTCAGCAGCCAGGCCCGGTGGAGAGCACCAGGGTGGCTCGTCGTCAGCTCCGCCAGGACGTGACGGATCAACGGTGCCGGAAGATCGAAAATGGGTGGGGGCGGCTTGCGAGGAGGCAAACCCGGGGTCAATGGCCGTGGGGGCTCCCATCCCAGGCGCCCGTCGATGAGGAGTGCGGTGGTCAGCCCGAGCTGACGTGCCCGCCGCAGTTGCCCCGGACGTCCGTTCCGCTTCAGTTCAGTGATCTTCTCGACGATCGGGGCGCCGAGGAAGCCGCGGACATCTTCCGTGTCGTGCTGTATGCCCTGGGGTGTCAGCTGCACCGACCAGCGCAGCGCCTCTGCGGGGGCGATGGTCAGCTCCACACGTTCATCAGGGCCCGGAGGCTGCCAGGGTTCAGCTACGGGGAAGGGGAAGACCGGATCGAAGTCGGGCGCGGCAGGGTCGTAGACGGGGCGGCCCGTGGTGGCGGCCTGGCGGCCGAACGCGATGAGCCGGTCAAAGTATCGGCGCCGGCCCTTCCTGCTGCCGGTATGCGGGGTGACCGTGATCCGCAGGCCGCCCGTGGGGCTGAGCAGGGCGGCGCCGGCCAGTTCCCGGTTCAGTTCGTCACGTGCGGCCCGGATGGCAGGTGGCAGGTTGTCACCGCCGGGTGTCCGTAGCGTGGTGTGGTCCATGTAGAGCTCCTGGCCGTCGACACTGACGTGCGCGTCGACCGTCAGTACCTCCGCCTCGATGGCGAACTGGGCTTCGTAGCGCTTGGGCTGGGCGTCGGGGAAGCCGAGTGGGGCCACGATGTGTCCCTGTGCCTGCAGCCTGGCCGCCCACGCGCGGAAGGCCGACTCCTCCTGGGGTTGATCGGCCAACATCCGCCAGGGGCTGAGGTCATGAGGCACGGTGCACCCCGAGAATCTGCCGTTGGCTGGTCCAGGGCGCGGCCGGATGCTCGCCTCGGCCGCCGAAGGCCGTGCGTCCAGGAACGGACGTCCGAGAGTCCCATGCCGCGGCCGCCGCTGTCCTGGAAACAGACGTCCTTGAACCCATCGGCGATGATCCCGCGCATTTCCTGGTCGCCGGCCCCGGCGTCGCGGGCGTCGAACAGGCGCCGCGCGTACGTCGGGGGCAGGTGCACGGTGAGTCGCCGGAACCGTCCGTCGTCGGTCGTGCCGACCGGCGCCGTGTAGCTGAACCGGGCGCGGGTCTCCACCGCGATCCCGGTCGTGGCGGCGGCTTGCTTCCGCCGGCGCTTGCGCACCTGCGGCTGCCACCGGGAGCGTACAGCCGCGTCGATCTTCGGCGCGATGTCCTTCGGCAGGTGCTTGCGCTCGCCCTTGCGGTAGCGCTCCACCGACCGCTGACTGACCCCGAGCTCTTGGGCGACGGCCTTGGTCGTCTTGAGCTGCTTCATCAGGAAGTTGATGCGGCCCTGGAGGGTCTTGGGCGGTTCCCGGGTGAACGCCTCCCGGTCGGCCCGCTCGATCGTGCACGCGGCGGACGGCACGACCGGGTCATCTTCCTGCGAACCGGGCTGCGGGAGGGGCTGCCCCGGGGGGTCGAGAATGACGTCCAGGCGACGCTTCGGCTTGCCGGGGAGAGGCCCGTCCGGGGGCGCGAGCATTTCCCGCCGTGCTCGCGACGGTGCTGGACGCTGGCCGCCGCCGGCTTCGGTCAAGCCGCCTGACCGAGTCCCGGTCGGGGTCTTCAGCAGAACACCAGCGCGAGGCGCCGTGGCAGAGTCTCGTCGCCCGGCTGGTGGAGCCGGCGTCATTCCGATAGGTGATCTCGAAGCCGGCCGGCCAGATGAGTGCGCCTCCCGTCTGGGGAGGAGCAGCGTGATCGCGGCGGGAGCGGGACCCGGCCCGGCACGTGATGTGCCGGACCGGGCCGGCGTTCAGAAGTCCCAGCTCTGGCTCCGTGCGCCGTTGCAGCTCCAACTCACCAGGAGCTGGCCGTTCTCAGGCCGGCCGGCCAGGATGTCGAGGCACTTCCCGTTCACCCGGTTACGGATCTCGCTGCCGTTCCGGAACCACTTCTGGTGGAGCCCGCCGTTGCAGTCCCACATGGCCACCGAGCCCTGGTCACCCAGATGGGGACCGTAGATCTCCAGGCACTTTCCGTTCATGGCGGAACGGATCTGCTCACCGTCCCAGCGCCACTGCTGGTTGGTGTTGCCGTGGCAGTCCCACGTCACGGTGGAGGCGCCGTTCTCCTGATGGAACGCGAAGATGTCGGCGCACCTTCCGTTCAGGTTGGACTTAAGCAGCGGTGCCGCTGCGAACGCGGGCGCGCCCGTCAAGGTAGCGCCTGCCAGCAGCCCGGTGGCCGCCGCCAGCAGCATCAGTCGTCGCACAGACCTCATGACTTCTCCTTCGTGTCGCCCTTGCGCGGGTTGCGCTGGCCCATGTCTAGCCGCCGCTTGATGTCCGGCGCCGGAACGTGGATTCCGGACATCAAAAGCTGGACAAACACCACCCATCACGACTGCGGAAAGGCGCAGGAAGGAAGGCCATGCCCCGCCCCGAACGCCCGCTCGACCCGGACACCGGTCCGCTGACACAGTTCGCTGCCGACCTTCGCAAGCTGCGCGAGGCGGCGGGACGGCCGCCCTATCGGGCACTGGCCAAAAGGGCGCACTATTCGTCCACGACACTGTCGGACGCCGCGGGCGGGCACACGTTTCCGAGCCTTGGTGTCACGCTCGCGTATGTCGAGGCGTGCCAGGGTGACCGCCGCGCATGGGAAACCCGATGGCACGCGGTCGCCGCCGAGATCGCCGCGAGCGCACAGGGTGCCGAGCCCGGGGAAACCAGCCGGCAGGGCGCACCGTACGCGGGGCTGTCGGCGTTCCAGCCGGAAGACGCCGACCGCTTCTTCGGGCGCGAGCGGCTGACCGGCGAGGTGCTCGCGAAGGTGCGTGACCGCCGGTTCCTGGTGGTCTTCGGGCCGTCCGGATCGGGGAAATCCTCGTTGCTGCGGGCGGGGCTCGTCGCCCGCGCGCGGGCATCGGGGTGGCCGGTGATGCTGTTCACGCCGGGCTCGCATCCCGTGGAGGAGTGCGCGATCCGCCTGGCCGTGGTGACGGGAGAGGCTCCCGGCGCGCTGATGACCGAGCTGCTGGACGATCCCCTGGCGCTGCACCTGCGGGTCCGGCAGGCCGTGATCGACCGCACGCCGGACATCGACGCGCTGATCGTGGTCGACCAGTTCGAGGAGGTCTTCACCCTCTGCCGGGACCGGGACGAACGAGACGCGTTCATCGCCATGCTGATCGCGGCCACCACGGCGACGACCAGCCGGACCCGGGTGGTACTCGGCGTGCGCGCCGACTTCTACGGCCACTGCGTCCAGGACCCCCGGCTGGTCGAGGCGATGCGCGACGCGCAGATCGCGGTCGGTCCGATGAGCAGCCAGGAGCTGCGCGAGGCCATCACCCGGCCGGCCATGCTCGCCGACTGCACGGTGACCGGCCCGCTGCTGGCGGCCGTGGTCGCGGACGCGACCGGTCAGCCGGGTGCGTTGCCACTGGTCTCGCACGCGATGGTCGAGACCTGGCGCCGTCGCAGCGGCAGCCGCCTGACCCTGGACGGGTATCTGGCGGCCGGCGGCATCCAGCACGCGCTCGCGCAGACCGCCGAGGCCGCCTACCGGGGGCTGTCGCCGGTGCAGCAAGACCTCGCCAGATCGCTGTTCCTCAGGCTGACCGCGCTGGGCGACGGTACGGAGGACACCAGGCGCCGAATCACCAGGGACGAGCTGGACCCGAACCCCGACACCGCCTTCGTGCTCGAATCCCTCGCCCGGCAACGGCTGGTGACGCTGGACGAGGGGTGCGTCGAGATCACCCACGAGGCGATCATCCGGTGCTGGCCGAGGCTGCGCGGCTGGCTGACCGAGGACCGGGACCGGCTGCTCTTGCACCGGCAGCTCACCGAAGCGACCGCCGACTGGGAGGTGCAGGACCGCGACCCGCACGCCTTGTACCGGGGTGCCCGCCTGGCCGCGGCACTGGACCTGGCCGCCGCCGACGGCAGCCGGCTGACCTCCAAGGAACGGCGCTTCCTCTACGCGAGCCGGGAAGCGCAGGCCTGCGAGATGGCGGCGATCAGGCGACGGACGGTCCGCCTGCGGCAGCTGGTCACGCTGCTCACGGTGCTGGTGGTCATCGCGGCGACCGCGGGCGGGCTGGCCGTCGACTCGCGCGACTCGACCATCCAGCAGCGCAACGTGGCCATTGCGCGGAAGGCCGCCGCGGACGCGGCCGAGGTGCGGCCGCAGGACCCCTCGCTCGCCGCGCAGCTGAACCTGGCCGCGTACCGGCTGGCAGCCACCGGCGACGTCCGCGACCAGCTCATGAGCGCGTTCGCGACGCCGTACACGAGCCGGCTCACCGGCCACACCTCCGACGTGGTCTCGATCTCCCTCGCCCCGAAGAGCCCGGTCCTGGCCACCGCGAGCTGGGACCGCACGGTCCGGCTGTGGGACATCGGGGATGCCCACCACCCCGTACAGCTGGCCGTTTTGAACCAGCCGGATCGGCTGATGTCGGTGGCGTTCGGTGAGGGCGGCCGTGTCCTGGCCACGGCGAGCGAACGCTCGGTGAGGCTGTGGGACGTGGCGAACCGGCGTGCGCCCGCCGAGCTGAGCACGCTGCCGGATCAGCTGTCCGCGCCGACGTGGGTGGCGTACCGGCCCGGCGGCGTCCTCGCCACCGGCCACACCGACGGCGCGGCGCGGCTGTGGAACGTGAGCGATCCCCGCCACCCGCGGCTGCTGGCCACCTTGTCGGGCCACACCGGCACGGTCACCTCGGCGACGTTCAGCCCGGACGGCCGCACGCTGGCGACCACCGGCGACTCCACCGCCAGACTGTGGGATGTCATCGACCCCACGAATCCGCTCCTCCTCGACGTCCTGCGCGGACACACCGACACGGTGACCTCGGCCGCCTTCAGCCCTGACGGCCAGACCGTGGCGACCGGGAGCTGGGACCGCACCGCACGGGTCTGGGACATCGGTAGCAGTCAGCGTACGAAGCCACCGGCCGTCCTGCCCGGCCATCCCGCGATCGTCTGGTCGGTGGCATTCAGCCCGGACGGCAGCACGCTCGTCTCGGTAGGCGGGTCCACCCAGTTCTGGGATGTCGCCGCCCCGGCACACCCGAAGCGGATCAGCATGGTTCAGGGCGGGTTCTACCAAGCCGCGTTCAGCCCGGACGGCCGCATGCTCGCCAACTCCGACCGGCTCCTGGACCTGCGGGATCTGTCGCTCGCGACCCACGACGACGTGGTCACGTCCCTGGCGTTCACCCCCGGCGGCCACCTGCTCGCCAGCGCCAGCTGGGACGGTACCGCACGGCTGTGGCAGGTCACCGGCGGCCGGGCCCTGTGGCCGCTGTCGGTCCTGCACGGGCACACCAAGTTCGTCCGGTCCGTGGCGTTCAGCCCGGACGGGCGCACCCTCGTCACCGCCAGCGAGGACACCACCGTCCGCGTCTGGGACGTGACCGATCCACGCAGACCGCGACTGACATCGACCCTCACCCCCGGAGCCGGCGAAGTCGGCGGGGTCGGCTTCGGCCCGGGCGGCCACCTGCTGGCCGTCTGGGCACAACATGCGGCCGGACTGTGGGACCTGACCGATCCCGGCAATCCCCGGCCGCTGAGCCGGATCGTCAAGGACGGGCCCCACATCACGATGGCCTCGTTCCGGCCAGACGGCCGCACGCTGGTGACGAGCACCGGCGAGTCCGGTTCGCTGCGGTTCTGGGACATCAGCGAACCGCGCAACCCCCGGGAACTGCCGTCCCCGTTCCGATCCGACCCTCTGACCGGCGGCGTGTTCAGCCCCGACAATCGGAGACTGGCGGCCTTCCACCGAACGGACAGGACGGTCTGGCTGATTGACGTCAAAGACATCGGCCGCTCGGCGAAGGTGACGCAGCTACCGGCGTCCGGCTCCTGGCTCTACACGCTGACCTTTGACGCGGACGGCCGCCGACTGGCAGCCGGCGCCGCGGACAGCAAGGCCCTGCTATGGGACGTGAGCGGTGCGGCCACTCCCGCCGTCCTCACCGGCCACTCGAACCCCGTACCGGCCGTGGCATTCAGCCCGGACGGCAATACCCTGGCCACCGGCGGCAACGACTTCACGATCCGGCTGTGGGACACCGGCCTGGACAGGGTCGCCGCCCGCATCTGCGACAGCGCGTACCCCCGGATCACCAGAGCCCAATGGGCCCAGCACTTCACGGCGGTCGACTTCAACCCACCATGCCCCACCACATTACGTCCGTAACCATCCATCACCGTCAGCGGGTTGACAACACGGCGAGGCGGTCTGCCAGGTGTGCCTCCCCCTGTGGGGGCTTTGCCGGTCATCTTCCCGGGGCACCTCGTCGCGCAGCAGGCGATTCTGCCCGGCCTGCCAGCGCTGTACGTCGATGTCGATGACCACGACCTGGTCGGTGCCGGGAGGGGGTGAGCGCGTAACCGCCACGACCCTGTGCGAGATCGAGGCCGCCGACGGCACGACGCACCCTGCCGAACAGATCTGGACCCCCGGCGAGGACGCTAAGGCATACGGCTTCCTCGCCCACGGCGGGGCCGTCATCGAAGACATGAGGGGCACCCTTACCTCAGATACCTCAGATACCTCAGATACCTCAGAGGCCCGCATCCAACTCGCAGCCATCCTGCAGCAGGTCTCGAATGGACTCCTCAAAGATGCGTAATCCGCCGGAAAACCGGCGGAGGGGCAGCGCACGGTGCTCGTCGAATGCCTCCTGGCTGTTCACGGCGCGTAGGCCGTAGCAGTGCCTCCTAGTGGCTCCGTCTCGCTGACTGCGGGATGGAGCCACTCCGTGTTTTACGGCCGTAAAACTGTTGCCCACGACGCTGCCATGCGACGACTGAGCGGAGGCCGGGCGCGGGCGGCTGTTCCGCGCGCCGGTCACCTGCTGGTCGCCGCGGTCACCCGTCGGTGCAGCGGGGGTTTGTGACGGTTCTTGTGAGCCCTCGCCGTATTTCAGAGAGAAACCCACGCTGTTCTGCCGGCGGCAGAACACCGGCCGGACCGGGCTCGACGATCACTACTGTCCAGTCTCATGACGACGATTACGACGCGTACGGTCGAGTACCCGGCCGACGGTTTGACGATGATCGGGCACCTCGCGCTCCCGGCCGGTGTCGACCGCCGGCCCGCGGTGCTGCTCGGACCAGAGGGCATGGGGCTCAGCGACGTCGAGCGCCGCCGGGCCGATGCTCTCGCCGAGCTGGGATATGTAGCGCTGGCCTTCGACCTTCACGGCGGGCGCTATTTGAGTGACCCCGAGGAGATGCTGGCCCGTTGCATGCCACTGCTCGCTGATCCCGACCGGATGCGGGGGATCGGCCATGCGGCGCTCGACGTATTGCGCACCGAACTGCGGACCGACCCCGACCGGATCGCCGCCGTCGGCTACGGCACCGGGGGCGCCGTCGGGCTGGAACTCGGGCGCGGCGGCGTCAGCCTGCGCGCGATCGGGACAGTCAACGCACTGACCACGGGTCGACCGGGCGAGGCGGCGCGTATTCGCTGCCCGGTGTGGGCCGGGGTCGGGTCGGAAGACCCGATCATGCCGCCCGCGCAACGGAACGCGTTCACCGCTGAGATGCAGGCTGCGGGCGTCGACTGGCGCCTCACGGTCTACGGCGGCGCCTTGCACGCCTTCCACCACCCGCCGGTCGGCCACCCCGTGGTCCCCGGCGTCGGCTACCACCCACGGCACGCGCGGCGAGCCTGGCGCGACGTCGTCGACCTGCTCGCCGAGTGCCTGCCCGTGACGGAGGATCTGGAGGCATGACCCAGGTAAGCATGCTGGCGCCGGGCCTGGTCGGCGTCGGGCACCGACAGTCCCCTTCCCTCAAGCCCGCACAGCAGAACCGCATTCGGGCGGATGCTCGATCGCGGCCTACCTGGGATCGTCGCTTTCCCAGGGATAGACGAAGAGGCCGGGCTGGATGCCCCATGCGTTGAGAACGGTGCTCAGCTCAGACTCGTCCGGGGCGTCGGCGGACCTGATGAGGGCTGCGCCGAGGTCGTAGTCGAAGCCATCCATGTTCTCGTGGTCGTACTCCCAACGCTCCAGCCGAAGAAAGCTACGCTCAACGTCGCTGCGGCGGCGAGCGGGTCGCCGAGCCGCTCGGCCCGGGCCACGGTCAGCTCGCCCAGGCGCAGCCGCTCGGCGGTGTCGTCCGGATGGGCCAGGGTCATCTGCACCGCCCGGGCCGCGTCGAGTTCGGCCCGCAGGTCACCGGTGGACTGTGCCAGGGCGAGGGCGGCGCGGGCGTGCTCGGCCGCCGCGTCGAGCGCGCCGAGGTCGGCGGAGGCGGTGGCGAGTTGGGCGAGCAGCCGGGCACGCACCGCGCCCGGCAGGTCCTCGACCGCGAGCGCGGCCCTGCACAGCCGGGTGATCGCGTCCGACGCCTGGGGGAAGGTGACGCCCTGGAGCACGAGGGCGACGTCCGCGAGGAGCTCCGGCCGTCCGCTCGCCTTCGCCGCGTCGGCCGCTTCGGCACATTGGCGCAGGCTGGCGTCGTAGCGCCCGGCGAGGTACTCGGCGCGGGCCAGCTCGATGAGCGCGGGGGCGCGCCCCGGGTCCGCCGGGTAGGGGGGCGGTCGACCAGGGCGAAGACCCGGAGACCTGCGCCCACCGAGAACTGCTGGAGGAGACCGGGCTCGACCGGCCGATGCACGGCATCTTGTGCGTCACCTGGTCCCCGGCCGGCGACCGGCTCGACGGCCCGGCGGAGGCGCCGGCCTGGTGCGGGGAAATGGGTGCGCGACCTGCTCGGTGAGGTGAACACCGGGATCTCTCCGGCCACCGTGGCGCCGTTCACTGACCCGGAGCTGGTCCGGGAGGCGAAGGCCCCGGTGATTACGTGAGGTTGACGAGGGCTGACCAGGTGTCCGGGCCCACGATGCCATCGGTGGTGAACTGGTGTTCGGCCTGGAAGGCGGTCACGGCCTGGGCGGTCTCCTGGCCGAAGACTCCGGTCACGCTCACGGGGGGCGGCCTGGCGGCGGGTCGCGACCAGGAGGTCGTGGTGCGGGCGGACAGTCAGGACGCGTCCGGCCTTGGCCTTGGTGCAGTGCACTGCTTACGCAATGGCCCTCAGAGGCCTGGCTCCCATCGTGGCACCGCTGGTCGGCGGAGTCGCGGCGAGCGGCTCGGGCAGCTGGCGAGCCGCCTTCTGGGTACTGGCCTGCGCGACCGCGCTTGTGCTCACCCTCGCCTGCTTCACTGTGCTCGAGAGCCTGCCGGCCGAGCACAGGCAGAGGACCGGCAGCCAGACCCGGGTGAAAGCCCAAGGTGCCACGCCCGAGGCATTCGCCAAGGAACTCAGCGAGCGCAAGGCACTCAAGAAGCAGTACGCTGAACTGCGGCAGTACTGCGCCGACATCGAAGAACGCCTTCGCATCTCCGCCGCCGCAATCAACCTCCTGGCCTTGGAGAACGCCGCACACGCGAGCCATGACCCGCAGGCGCAGGTGATCCCCCTGCCCCGGACGGTCAAGGGCCGCATCAGACGTCCAGGCCCGGCCGACCGTTGACCAGGCGGCCCTCGTGACCGACCAGGAGTGGCTGGAGGTCAGGCCCCCAGGAAGAGCTGAGGCAACTGCTCCACCATGTCCGAGTGAGCTCGAAGGTGCCCCGCAGGGTTAGCGGTCGCCCCTCCCACCTGCGGGGATTCTCTACTTAGAGTATCTCGGTACGCTGCTCCGCACATGCCCGCCGCCGTACCTGAACGGTGGTGTGAACAAGGGGAGTTGCATGACGCGTTGGACAAGCCCCCTGCCGCCCGGCGGCAGGGCCAGGAAGGCGGCCGTGGTTGTGACGGCCATATTAACGGCGTGCACGCTGGTCGCCGGGTACCGCTGGTGGTCGGCCGAGCAGCGCGGACGCCGACGTGTACCCGACGCACCCAACGGTCACGGCGTCCGTAAGGGCAGGTGTTACGGAATCCGCCGAGGCGGTCTACGCCAATGTGGTGCCGCACACGACGAAGGTGCTGGACGCGTCCAAACCGGGGTTGGTCGGCGGGGCCACCGGCGACCGGTTGATGTTCGACCGTGACGCCACTCATGCCGGGAAGCTGGCCGCTGGCGATGTCATCGTCGCCGGTATCGGGCCGGAGACTCCGGAGGGTCTGCTCCGACGTGTGACAGCCACCCGGCGCGATGAGCAGGGAAGGCTTAGAAGTTGTCTCACGTGGCAAGTTTCGCGAGCTTCTTGTAGCAGGTCAGGGCGGCGGCCATGGCCAGGCCTCGGCTCTGCCAGTCGTTGCGGACCACGTACGGGATCTTGAGACCATGAGCAGCCCATGGCAGGCTCATGCCGCATGATCGATGAATTCGCGAAAGACAACCTGCACGGGAGACTGCGGCGGGACCGCAAGGCGCTGCTCTGGAAACTCGACGGCTTGTCCGAATACGACGCCCGCCGACCTTTGACAGCGACCGGGACCAACCTCCTCGGCCTGGTCAAACACGTGGCCAGCGTCGAGGCCAGGTACTTCGGCGAGGTCTTCGACCGCCCTTCCCCGGAACCGCTGCCCCGGTGGCAGGACTCCAACGGCAGCGATCTGTGGGCGACCGAGGACGAGACCCGCGATCAGATCATCGGGTTCTACCGGCGCACGTGGGAACACTCGGACGCGACGATCAACGAGCTTCCCCTCGACGCCCCCGGCCACGTGCCGTGGTGGCCGGAGCCTTATCCCAACACGAACCTGTTCGCCATCATGGTCCATGTCCTCGGCGAGTCCATCCGGCATGCCGGGCACGCCGATATCCTGCGCGAGGGGCTCGACGGCCGGACCGGGGTGCGCGCCGAAAACGAGAAGCAGATCGACGAGGAAGCCCGTGCAGCCTACTGCGCGAAGATCGAGCAGGCCGCCAGGACGGCCGCACCAATCAAGGCTTAGAGGTTGTCTCACGTGACTTGATGTTCGTGCGGCATGATGCCGGTCGTGGGTGCTGATCTATCGAAGCGTCTGGTTCCTGATGAACTCTGGGAGTTGGCCGCCCCGTTGCTGCCGTCGTTCGCTGCTCGTCCGCAAGGTGGTGGGACCGCTCCGTGTGACGAGCGGGCCGTGTTCACGGCAGTGGTGTACGCGCTGACCAGCGGCTGTGCCTGGCGGCAACTGCCGCCGACGTTCGGCACGTCGCCCGCCACCGCGCATCGCCGCTTCACGGTATGGACCGAGGCCGGCCTGTGGCGTGGCGTCGGCTGCACCGGGCGGTGCTGGACGAACTCGGGGCCCGGGGCGAGGTGGACTGGACCTCGGCGATCGTCGACGCGGCCTCCGTTCACGCCAAAAGGGGGATCGCTGACCGGGCCGAACCCGGTCGATCGCGCCAAGAAGGGCAGCGAGCTGCACGTGCTGTCCAATGCCCAGGGCATCCCGCTCGCCGTCGCCGTGTCCGGCGCGAACATGCACAAGCAGCCCGCCATCCGCTACGACGTGGGCAAAACCGTCAAACGCCCAGAGAGCCTGATCGAACGTGATCGAGCCAGACCCTGACGAGGGTCGTGGGAGACCCCGAGTCTGTTTCACCCGTTGGTCAGGTCGCGGTGGGGATGTAGGGCGCTGCTGCGACCTGGGCCATCGTCCGAAGTTTCGTGAAGTAGGAGGCGCAGTACTCCTCGTTGATCAGCGGCACGATCTTGCCGAGGTCGGTGATGCAGCCCCAGAGGTAGGCGATGCCACTGTCGTCGAGTCCGCCGTTCAGCTCTCTCTGCACGAGGCCGGCGACGTCGGCGTCCAGGAGAACCAGGTCCACGCCGTCGAAGTCCACGCCGCGGAAGCCATCGGGGAACGGTGCGCGCAGGTGGTCCTCCCACAGCCGGGCGAGTCCGTCTTCGGGCTGTGCTCCGCCCACGTCGGGGGCTGTCTCTGCCACGGACGGTGGGCGAAGGAGCAGGGAGACGGCATCGAAGACGGCACGCACCATTGCGACGGCCTGGATCGGGCGGAGGGCGGCACTTGACTCGGCGCCCCGCGTGAGCTTGTCGCGGAGCAGTCGGCTGCGGTCGAGTTCGGCGGCGAGTCCGACCGTGATGAGCCCTGCGTCGGTGGCCCGCTCGATGAGGACGTGGAGCGGCTCGTTCGTGGCCAGACGCTCGGCGAGGACGTGCTCCAGGGCGAACAGGGAATGCGTGACGGCGACGGTGGCGAACTCGTACCGGTAGTAGGAATGCCGGATGAGCTCGCGCGAGGTTTCCATCGCGCTCATGACGTACATCGACGCGTCGCCTGGCAGAACCAGGTCGGCAACCAGGGCGTGCATGTCCGCATAGTCGAGAACGAGGTCTCGGGCGCGCGGGTCCCGTACCGGCAGGAGGAGCGGGTCGGGCAGCGGTGGCAGGGTATTCACCAGTGCAGTCTTGTCGCCGGAAGGCTGTCGGTGCATCGGATCTGCTCGGGCCACTGGTGACCAACTGCCGCATGTCGCCAGTGGCCCGACCTTAAAGAACAAGCTAAGAACGGCGTCACCAGCCGCAGACGGCGGGGATCACGTCCGGCGGCGGGCAGCGGGGTCGCGTTCGGCGACGTGTCGGGCGACCGAGTCGACGCCGGGGCGGCCATCCGACTCAGCGGATACCTGTCACCGGGCAAAGCACCGCCCCGCAAAGCGCGGCCGAGGAGCCGCTTCCAGCAGCTCTGCCGCAACCTGCCGACCTAAGATCGCCAACAGCATCCATTCCGTGAGTAGCAGTCTCTCAACCAGCCCCCGACCACGAGTCCTGTCACCTACACGGGTGGGGGCCGGGGCGGGGTAGGAACATGAGCGCAGGTGGGACTGGCGGTGAGGGCCGCTGGCCGGTGAGTTGAGGGGTGCTGCCGGCGCATGCCGCGGATGCTGCCTACGGCCTGGAGTTCGGGATATCGGCGCACGGGGTGGGTCCGCGGCATCGTGGGCATGACGAAGGCCGGTTGAGGTGCGTGCACGCCTCAACCGGCCCGGAAAACAGCCTACTTATGGCACTTCTTCCAGGAGAAGTGGTACGTGGTCGTGATGCTGGTATCCGTCGAGTCCATCGCGATGTAGCTGGTGGTCGCCGGGTCGGCCCGGCCGGCGTCCACCCGCAGCTCGGTGTTGATGTTGAAGTTGCGTCGATCGCCGCACGCCTTGTAGACCACGGAGCCGACCGGTGCCCGGTCGGTCACTTGCCAGTTGTCGTCCTTGGGCCCGTTGATGCGGTGCTTGCGGTGTGCCGTCTTGGACATGCCCTGGAAGTAGTAGTTGGCGAGCTGGGTGCCGAACGCGCCCTTGGCGAGGTTCGCATAGCCGCGGTAGTCGGCCGTGGCGATGCCGTAGGTGTAGCCCTGCGGGGTGTGCACGTCCAGGGCCAGCTGACAGTTCTTGCGTTGGTCGGTCAGCACGGTGCCTTTGCCGGCCTTGGCGAGGTATTCGCTGTAGGTGACGGTGAAGGCTGTGTTATCTGGGGCGACGGCCACCTTGGCGGTGCCGGGCCGGCAGCCCGAGCCGTTGACGGTGACGAGCTTGATCGTGACCGGTTCGGTCGGTCCGGGGGCGCTCTGGGCTCCCCCCGAGGGGGCGAACGCCGAGGCGAGCAGGGCCACGGCTGTACCGCCGATGAACACCGTTCTGAACATGGGGGGTCCTCTTCCGATCGCTTGGCGTGGTCCGCGAATGGTGCGGACCGGGCGGGACGACGGGGCGGCCGATGGCGTGCCTAGCCACCAGCCCCCTCAGCCCTGATCACAGAGAGTAGATCATGTCCCTACTGAATGTAGTTGCTCCAGTCCGGCTCACCCTCGTCTGCGGGGCAGCAGCAAGCCGGGCCCAGGCTCGGCCGGCGAGGGCAACTGCAACGAGGGCCAGGACACGGCGCGAAGCAGGAGTCCGTCTTCCGTACGTGAACGTCAGCCCCGTGATCTGCTCGTACGCCGCCCCGCCGGGCCGTCTTCTCGCCACGATGTGCACTACACCGCACTACGTGAACACCCGCTCCACCAGAACTGCCCTGAAGTGCGGAAACAGCACTGCTATGAGGTCATCACACCGCCACCGTCCCAGGTGACGCGACGTCACCGTGGCAGAACACCGCTGATCACCCTCACGGAATGGATGCTGTTGGTGATCTTCAGTCGCCGGCGCGGTTGCGTTCCAAGGAGGCCCGGTTCGCCTGCCGCAGCCTGGCAATCCAGGGTGCCGGCCCGGCGCTACACAAGAGGCGCTTACGGGCTAACCGACCCGCGGCGCCCCATAGGCACCGAGCGCGGCGCGGGAGCTTCGGCAAGATCACCAACAGCATCCGGAAAGTGAGCCAGAACCCGAGTTTTGAAGTCACGAGGGGTGCTTGCCAGGGCAGCATCGGGATGCTTCTGGATGAAAGGGCCTGGTCATGCCGCAGAGTCGAAGGTCGAGCTGTACGCGGCGATCCGGCGCGACCACCGCGGCGGCATGAAGATCCGGGAGATCGAGCGCAAGTACAACGTGTCGTGGCGGACGGTCCGCAAGGCCGTGGGCTCGGTCTGGCCGGAGCCGGATCATCGAGACCGGCACCGACTCCTACCGCCTCGCCAGCACCCGGGCTCGGGCCGAGGAACCCGCCAAGGTCAGCTGACACAAGCCGTCCCGCGCCGGGCGACGGAATCACCTACTCGCCGGCGCGGGCCACAAGCAGCGGCTGGAAGAAGCCCGTCTCCTGCGGCATCCGCCACTCGGGGTCGACAAACCCGGCCTCGGCTGCGAGGCCGGCCAGCCGGTCCCGGCCGAGTGCCCAGTAGGTGGTCCGGGTGCTCCGGTACGCGAACGCCGCACGCTGGCAGGACACCTTCCGCGACAACCGGCCCCGACCCAGCAGGCTGGACCCCTACAAGCCCTACTTGGAGCGGCGATTCGCCGAGGGATGCGCCAGCGTCACCCGACTGCACGGCGAGCTGGTTGCCGAGCACGCTCCTGTCACCTACGGCATGGTCCGCACACATCGCCACTTTGCGCGGGGCTCCATCCGGCGCACCGCCCCGGCCGCCGACGGTGCGGCAGGTGACCGGCTGGATCACCCGTCACCCCGCGACCCTGACCGAGGAAGACCGGGCCGGCCTGAAGGAGGTCCTGGCCCGCTGCCCCGAACTGGACACGGCCGCGGGACATGTCCGCGACTTCGGCGAGATACTCACCGACGGCCCCTCGGCTCCACACTCCCCACCTGGATCGACGCAGTCGACGGCAGCCAGCTGCCCGGCCTCACCGGCTTCGCCCTCCACCTGCTCCGAGACCTCGATGCCGTGATCGCCGGGCTCACTCTCGACTGGAGCTCCGGCAGCATCGAGGGCGCCGTCAACCGCATCAAGAAGATCAAGCGGCAGCTCTACGGCCGAGCCGGATTCGACCTACTTCGCAAGATGATCCTGCTCCAGTGACTCTCCGAGACGCCCCCAAGATCTGCATAGAACCGAGAAGTAGGAACATTTACCGCGGCGGGTGTGTGAACGGGGAAGAAACCCGCTCCGGCGTGCCTGGCTCCTCAGCTCCTATTCGAGCCGTCAGCTATTTGTCACTTCGTGGCGGCTTCGGGAGAAGAGGGTTTTCGGGTGTGTAGAAGCTGAGGTTGACGCGGGCGCCGGGGGCCGTGACGGGTTCGGCGAGGCAGGTCGTGACCAGGCCCGGTCCGTGAACGGCGTGACGGATGGGGAGTTCGGAGCCGTCGAAGTAGGGGATGGGGGCCGCAGCATGCTCTCGGTAGAGCGGGCCGGCCACGGGGTCGTTGAGGACGTCGTACTCGAGACGGTCGAGCGCCGGATTCTCCGGGCGTAGCTCCACGCTGTGTTTCAGGTGGGGCATCATGGCCGGCGCCCAGTAGGTCTCCCAGTGCATCAGGACGTCGGTGCGGGCCTCGGGGTCCAGGAGCAGCCAGCGCATGATGTTGGCGGGGGTTCGACCGCGTGGGAAGAGGCGTCGGTAGTCCTCGTTGTGAACGATGACGTTCCATTCTGCGTCGTTGACGAACGCCATCGCGCCGTTGATCTGGTCGACGACGCGCTGCCACGCACCTACGGCTATGGCGGTCCCCGAGCTGCTGTGCAAGGCGTGCGGCGGGTTCTCCTTGCGGGTGATCAGCCACAGGAACGCCCACTCCTGCTCGTCCAGTCGCAACGTCCTCGCGACGGTGGTGAGGAGATCGGCGCCGGGATTGGCGAGTTGACCGTTCTCGAACCGGTTGTACGTGCCCGGGGTGCGCGTGAGCAGCACGTCCATCTGCTCCTGGCTCAGGCCAGCGGCCCGTCTGCCGGGACCGGGCATGCGCTTGGGAAACCCCATGGTCACAGGGTCGATCGCGGCTCGGCGTGCCTGGAGGATCTCCTTGAGGCGGCCTCGGTCACTGGCCGACAGATTCATCGGGCACCTTCCACTCGGGCACTGCCCGACGGCGGACGGGCAGCCCAATTATCTGCACCCTCACACCCTGGAAAGGTCGATCACACAGCGCGAGACTCACCCCGGAGCCACCCGCTGCCCACGCCATCGGGTGCTGGGGGTGTCGGTGGTAGTCAGGGGAGGAAGTAGTGAAGCTGAAGCGCAAGTTGGCAGCGATGGCACTCGACGGGTTCTGGCGTAAGTAGCTGTTGTCGTTCCGTTCTTGAGGGGTGGGCGTCGAACGGGAGTCTCGATCGGGTGATCGCGGCTGGCCGCGGGCTTGCCGTCAACTTCCAGCCCAATAATGAGACGAGGGGTAACCGGCATGGTGCGCAACATCGCACGAGTCATGGCAGTTTCTACACTTTTCGGAACGGCATTATTCGGGGCATCCGCCACCGCAAATGCGACAATCGCCCAACCTGACGAAATCGGCAGATGCAAGATCTCCGTATCCGGAACGCCGGGAACTCGATCCATAACAGACCACGTCACGTACAATAACTGCGGCATTCAGGTCCGGGCCAGGGTTTACTGCGGGTCCTACCAGGCTTACGAAAACGGGCCCATCATCACTGGAATTGGAAGCACCAAAGCAGAGTGCTGGTCCCAAATCTACGACGGCTGGGCCGGCTTCCAGTATTACAGCAGCGGGGCGTGGCGCTCGGTAAATATGTGGAATACACCTTCAGTCACAATAACGCTCTGACCCGATAAACTGCGCCACAGCCGCGGTGATCTTGTGGGGTTCCTGTCACGGGGTGTAACGATCGGCTGGGGGCCGCGATGGATGCATCGATGCTCCGGTTGAAGACGGATGACTTTCCCCAGTCGTCGTCGCCGAACGGAGCATCGAGGTGCGTCATCCGTTCGTTGCGGTGCTGCCGGCGGCGCGGTCTGCCCCGGGGTCCTGGTCGATCTGACGTGCCAAGACCTCTCCGGGGCGTGCACTTTGGCGGTGGACGGCAAGAGCACCTGCGGCCGACGCCTTCCACAGGAGATCGCCCAACTCGCCCGGTCACAGTGAACCTCTTTCATCCTGGGCTGTCGGGTGAACCGTGCTGGTCAGGGGCGGTGACGCGGCGAAGCCCCTCGTCGTTGGTGTGATGATCTCACTCAACACGCCGACGGCCGGGGGCTTCGTTGGTTCCGTATCCTTCCACGCTCGATGTCCCGCACGAGCTGGTCGAGCATGTCTCATGGCTCATCTACGCCCGAAGGTGTGAACAAGGCACCCGCTGGCGGAAGTTGAGCTGCTTCCGGCAGGCCATGCTCGCGCTCGCCCACCTGCGGAACAACGACACGCTCGCCCAGCGCGTCGCCGGGTTCGGCGTCTCCGAAGCGACAGCCTGGCGCTACGTGGACGAAACGGTCGACGTCCTTGCCGCCTGGGCGCCCGGACTTCGCGAGGCCCTGACCGGCCGCGGCGAGGACGACTGCGTGATCCTGGACGGCACTCTGATCCCCACCGACCGGGTCGCGGCAGACGAGCCGTACTACTCCCAGAAACACAAGAAGCACGGCATGAACGTGCAGGTCATCCCCGCGCCCGACGGCACACCCCCGTGGTTCTCGCGTGCCCTGCCCGGACGCACTCACGACCTGACCGCCGCCCGCGCTCACGGCGTGATCGAGAACTGCCTGACCAGGCAGATCCTCGTCCTGGCCGACCGCGCCTACCAGGGCGCCGGCGCCACCGTCCGCACCCCCTACTACCGCCACCACGAACTGCCCGAGCACCACCAGCAAGACAACCGGGACCACGCTCGCCTGCGCGCCCCGGGCGAACGCGCTTTCGCGCAGCCGAAAACGTGGCGCCTACTTCGTCGAGCCCGATGCTCGACCAACCGCATCGGACGCGTCGTCGCCGCCGTCCACACCCTCCTGATCTGCGGATACAGAGGATGAAAGAGGTTCATTGACGCCGCTGCGCGTTGAGTGGCCTCCCCGGTCCGAGGGGAAGGGGCATACGGCACAGGACCAGTGAAGGGCCAGGGGCGCCGCGTGAAATAGAGCACTGCCACCGACATGCTCTGAGCCTGACTCATCTCACCGAGCCTGCACCGCCCTGGTCACAGCGTCATCAACAGCTCACTTCCGATGAGACGGGACAGCGAGCCCGAACCCTCACAATCGAACACCGAGATGACGCTCCGCGACCACTCCCCAAGATCTGTGCCAGAACCTGAAACGGGTCTGGCGCAGATCTTGGGGAGCGGTCACGGAGAGTGGCGGGGTGTTCGATTGTGCGAGGTGGATCAGTCGGCACTGGCGTACGCTCTGCGGCTCAGCGACGGTGAATGACGCTCCATCAGGTCAGGGGGAGCTCTGGCCCGGCTGCCTGGGGCGCGTGACGGTACTGCTCATGCGGACCGAGTCATTCTGGACATCGTTGGTGTTCCACAGTGCGGACGACGTGGTGGTCGACGCTGTTTCGACGGCGTCGGACATGGTCGATGTGCTGGCGAGAGGCAGGTCGACGGGGGCAGCGTGCCCCGACTGCGGGGCCTACTCGCATCGGATCCACGGCAGCTATCAGCGCAGGCTGAAAGATCTCCCGCTCGGCGAGCGAGCCGTCGTGATCAAGTTGACGGTTCGGCGCTTCATCTGCGGAGCGGGCGGCTGTTCGCGCCGCACGTTCGCCGAACCGTTCACGCGGCTGGCGGCGCCCTACCAGCGATTCACCCGCCGGCTCAACCGCGTCCTGAAACGGGTCGGGCTCGCGCTGGCCGGACGGGCCGGTGCTCGGCTGACCACGCAGTTGGCCTTCGGCGCAGGGCGGATGACTCTGTTGCGAAGGGTCATGGCCTTGCCCGATCCGTCGTTCGCCACCCCGCGGGTGCTGGGCGTGGACGACTTCGCGACCTGCCGGGGCCAGGCCTACTCCACGGTGCTGACTTGCGCAGAGTCCCACCGGGTCGTCGACGTGCTGCCGACGCGTGAGGCCGCTCCTCTGGCGTCGTGGCTGATCAACCACCCGGGCGTAGAGATCATAAACCGCATCAAGAAGATCAAGAGGCAGCTCTACGGACGAGCCGGGTTTGACCTGCTCCGAAAAATGATCCTGCTCCAGTGACCCGCTCAGTCCAGGGCCCCCTGCTGCGGGGGCAGCAGTTCGTCGGTGCCCACGACGAGCGAGATGAGTGCCTGCCGGGCAGCGAGATCGGGTTCTGGCAGGCTGATCGAGTGAGCGGGAATGTAGAGGCGTCCGGCGACCGGTTTCGAGATAGGCGCGAACGCAAGTACGGATATGACTTCCTCGATGAAGTTCTGGTGCACTGTCCTCGGTGTGATGGGTGCGCCACTGTCACGCCCCACCCCGGGATCCCCGCAGATGAGAAGGCCGCCGGCTCCGGGCGCCTGGATCTCCATCGGCGGCTGCGGTGCACGGAGTGCGGCTTCTTCAAGGATCGGAAGGTCGACTCTGCTGTCATGGGCAGCCCTGTCGATCCTTACTTCCAGCGACCGGTGTGGTTGCAGACGAGCTGCTGTGGACACGTGCTGTGGGCATACAACGTGCGCCATCTCGATCTGCTGGAGGCCTACGTGGTGGCCAAGCTTCGTGAGCGCGGAGAGCTTGTGCCGTGGGCCCCGATGAGTCTGGTCGAGCGGCTTCCCACCTGGCTGAAAGCCGCGAAGAACCGGACCGAGGTTTTGCGGACGATCAGGCGCTTGCGTTCCACACTGCCTGCTGGTGGGTGATCGAACGCGCGGTGGCACAGCGCAGGCACGGCCTACGGGTGTCCATCCGGCCAGTATGCAGGGGCCAATCTCACCCGTCCGATGACGAGTCAGTGCACGTCAAGCGGTCTGGACACCCTCCGCGACCGGTCCGGTTGGTGAGGGCCTGTTGAGAGGCGGTCGGTGGTGTGAATAGTGCCTGGATGGTTTCGGAGGCCAGCTCTCGCAGCCAGGTGTGGGCGCGGTCGTTGTCGTAGCGCTGGTGCCACAGCAGGTACAGGGGTACGTCGGGCAGCGGGAGTGGCGGCGGCAGTGTGGCCAGGCCGAGTTGTTCCCGGGCCGTGCGGGTGACCGCGTCGGGGAGGGTGACGACCAGGTCGGTGTCGAGGGCGAGTTGCAGTGCGAAGGCGGCGGTGGGCCCGGCGGCGACGACGCGTCGTTCGAGGCCGCGTGTGGTCAGGGCGTCATCGATCGGGTCGCGCAGGCTTCCGCGCCGCGAAACGGTGAGGTGTTCGGCGGCTGCGTAACGCTCGAGGCTCAGCGGGCCTGCGGTGAGCGGGTGGCCTGGGCGGACGGTGACGACCAGCCGGTCCTTGCCGAGGAGGCGGTGGCGGATGTCGGGGAGCGTCGGGGCGCTGGAGCTTGATTCGAGGTCGACGTCTCCCCGGCGCAGCTCGGCGTCGTCCGTCCCGGGTTCGGCGGACAGACGCAGCCGGACGCCGGGGGCCTGATGGTGCGCGGCGGTGATCAGGGCGGTGCCGCATGCGGCGGTCAGGGCGTCGTGCCAGCGCACGGTGAACACCCGGTCCAGAGCCGCCAGGTCGAGTTCCTGCTGTGTGGAAAGAAGTTGGTGGGCCTGCTGCACGAGGGCGTGGACCTGGGCGCGCATGGCCAGCGCGCGGGTGGTGGGGACCATGCTGCGGCCGGTGCGGACCAGGATCTGGTCACCGGTGGCCTTGCGGATGCGGCCCAGGGAGCGGCTCATCGCCGGTGCGGTGACATGGAGGCGGGCTGCCGCGCCGGCGACGCTGCCCTCTTCCAGCAGGGCGTCCAGGGCCGTGAGGAGGTTCAGATCCAGTTGCATGACGGTAACTCTACAAGTGACAAGCATGCACTTGTTGTTAATGACCAAGCGGCCTACCTTCGAAGTGCGGGGGCGAGACAGCCGCCCCGCTTCTACCGCCGCTTCGGCCGATCCCAGGGAGCCCACCATGAGCACAGCCACGCCTTTCGACGCCGACGGGACGCTCCAGTCCGACGTGACAGCTGCGGTGAGGACCGCCGGCGTCAGGCTGCGCGACCGCTACACCTCGCACGCCCGGGGCGTGAGTCTGGACGAGGTCGTGGGCGAGATCCACGCCAACGACGACGCGGTGCTGGACGTGCTGCGGGAACCGCTGCTGCGGGCCCGGCGAGGGTCGCAGTGGGCCGAGGACGAGCTGGCCGGCGGCGCGCTCCCGCCCGGGGAGTGGTGGGTCGTCGACCCCGCCGAGGGCAACATCAACCACGTCCACGGCATGGAGGACTGGGCCGTCACCGCCACCCTGGTCCGCGACAACCAGCCGGTACTCACCGTCGTCCACCTGCCGCTGACCGGCGACACCTACACCGCGGTCGCCGGCGGCGGTGCCCGCCTGGGCGGCCGGCCCCTGAAGGTGTCCGCCAAGACCGACCTGGGCGCCGCACTCATCGGCACCGGCCAGGCCAAGCCCGGCGAGGACGAGCGCACCTTCCGGCGGATCGGTGACTCCGTCACCGCGATGCTCATCAACGGCCTGGTCGTGCGCGTGTCCGTTCCCGCCACGATGCAGCTCATCCACGTCGCCGCCGGACGCATGGACGCGTTCTGGCAGTTCTCCGACGTCCGCTCCGGCCTGGTCGCCGGCGCCCTGCTGGTCTCCGAGGCCGGAGGCACCGTCACCGACCTGACGGGCGAACCCTGGAACACCGGCAGCCGCGACTTCCTGGCCGCCGCCCCCGGCATCCACGGCGCCGCCCTCAAGGTCCTCGCGCCGATCGCCTGACCGGAAGTCTCCGCTCGTCCCCACCCGATACCGCAAGGAGCATCACCGCATGACCAGCATCGGCATCCTGGGCGCCGGCCGCGTCGGCACCAACCTCGCCAGCAAGCTCTCCGCAGCCGGACACCATGTCACCCTCGGTGGCCGGAGCCCCGAAGACACCGCCGCCCGCACCGCCGGGCTCGCCCCGCGGATCGCCTTCGCCGACCAGCGCACCACTGCCCACACCGCGGACATCGTGATCAACGCGACGCCCGGCGACAGCTCCCTGGACCGCCTCACCGACCTGCGCACCGAACTCGCCGGCAAGATCCTCATCGACGTCTCCAACGCCACCCGCGACGACGGTGACGGCCTGCCCGGCGACCTGTGCTATCCCGGCAGCAGCCTCGCCGAGAAGCTCCAGGCCGCGCTCCCCGACACCCATGTGGTCAAGACCCTCAACACCATGCTCTTCATGGTCATGACCGCTCCCGAAACCCTGGCCACCCCACCGACCGCCTATCTCTCGGGCGACGACGAACACGCGAAGAGCACCGTAACCGGCCTGCTCGGCGACCTGGGCTGGCAGCCCGAACGGATCGAGGACCTCGGCGACATCACCACAGCCCGCGCCACCGAGGCCATGATCCTGGTCGTGCCCCACATCCTGCGCCGACACGGCTTCAAGCCCTTCGCCGTCTCCCTCGCCCGCTGACCACCAAAACCGGGTTCAGACCAAAACCAGGTAGCGAGCTCGTGCGAGGCTGCTGGGGGCTGACAGGAACAACGCCCGCTGGGCTGCAAGTGACGCCCGAACTCATCGACATTGATCACGCCTACAACACGCGAGGCGACTCCCGAAGTCGTCGACAAACGACTCCCATTCCCGTGTACAGAGCCAACATCCCGAATGTCCGCGAGAAATCGGAACACCACGGGAGCGCACGAGTGTTGTAGGGCGTATGGGACCGGCACGACCGGACGGCCAGGACGCTGGCAGTGGGCGGGCGCCCTCAGTCAGCGGTTGTTGGGGCTCAGCAGCGTGGCGGCCGCGGCGATGAAGGCGACGGATGCTTCCTTGGCCGCATGCCGCCGGGCGTCCAGCTCGGTCCGGTCGATCGCCTTGCGCAGCGCGTACGTGGCATCTGCGGCCTGCTGGGCGGGGCCGGCCAGCTCGGGGACCAGGACCTGAAGGCGGATGTGGGGCGCGGTGATTGCCGCCCGGGTGTCGTGGGACCTCGTCTGGGCTTCCAGCTGGTGCTCGGTGCCTGCCTCGGTCAGGGCCAGACGCTCCCGATGGAAAATCGCCGAGCGGTGCGCGTCCAGGGCGGCCGCGAAGTCGGTGACGGCGCCGAGCTGGTCCTGGCGGTGGCTGTCGGCGCGCCCCTCGGCGCGTGCGGTGCGAGCCGAGCGGTGCTGGAGGAGTCCGGCGGTCAGGGCACCGGCGAGGGTACCGAGTACGGCAACGATCGAAGGCCATATGGACATCAGGTGTTGGGTCCTCTCGGGTAGTCGGTTTCGGTGGTGAGGTCGGCGGACAGCGAGGTCCGCGGCGGCGCCTTGGGTGGCGGGGTTACGCCTGTGGCGCTCCGGACCTACCCTGGCGGGTCAGTTTGCGGCTGGGGTCAGGGCCCCCGCCAGGGGGACTTCGGCGACCGGCTCCCACATGATGCGTGTGCCGTCGTGCCACTGTTCAACGAGGTGTAGCCGGTCCACGGCCACAGTCCCGGAGAGCGGCTTAGCCATCGCCTGGGTGAGGGGGTCCACGATCTCGCCGAACCGGCCGCCGGGCCACCCACTGATCTCCACGGCCACGTTGCCGACGGCGGGCCGGTCGAACGTCAGGGTGAAGGGCTCCACTGCCCGCGCGTAGCTCCGTACGTCCCGGAGCAGCGCGCCGGTGTCCACAGCGGTGCGGCTCAGGCCGACGGCGTGTAGGTAGGGTGCACTGCATCCAGTCCACCGGCACGCTCTGCAGGCCCGGCGGGACGATGCTTGTGTGTAGGTTCTCGTTTCTCATAACCACAGCCGATGGCCTGGCCTGGAGGTCCTCAGCTGTCTCATCTGTGGTGTGATTGGTCGAGACAGTTGTCACTTGGTCGCGACAACTGTCACCAGCACGATGGGGCGGTGATCTACCGGTGCCTCTTTTCGAGGTAGGTGGCATCTGGTCGCCGATGGTTGTCACCTTGAGGTTCGAGGCTCGGCAGCAGGGGGGCTGAGCGCTGTTGTTGGTGGCGATCGCCGACTGGAGCGCTCGGTCCCTTGCGGATCACGGTCGCGCGATCGAGTCGCCGGCTGATGTGCGGGGCGAAGCCCTGGTTCGGCTCGCTGCGCTTGACGGTCGATGGTCGTCGCGAGGTTGTCTGCATGAGCGTTCAAGATCTTCCTGAGGTCGGCGTAGTGCGGCTTGGCCGGGTTTGCGAGGTAGAAGTGCCACATGTTGCCGCGGCGCCGATGCCAGGTGGGGTCGAGATGCGATAGTTGATCTTCGATGATCCGGGGCGCGAGGACGTGCTCGCCTTGCGTGATGCGCGCCCAGACGGCTTCGGAGGCGAACTGGCGCTTGCAGTCACTGATCTCGGGCCGGAAGGGTCCCTTCGTCGGGGGGAGGCGGTCGATGATGTCCTGCCATGTTGCCGGGTCGATGAACCAGGCTTTGAGGGCTTCCCTTCGCTGACGGTAGTCGATCAAGTCGGGGGTACTGTTGAGCTGTTGTGTCAGGGCGTGGACGGCGAATCGGAACGCGGCGGCGCCAGCATCGGCCGTCTGGCAGGCGGCAGCGGCGAAGGCGGCGCCCGATGATGCGGCGGTGTAGCGCTGGTTGATGCCCAGGAACTCGACCGCCTCGGACAGGCTCCCACCCGCTGACATCTGGACCAGCCGGATGGCCGCAGCGCGGCGGATCAGTCTCGGTCTGGCCTCGTCGACGTGCTGGAAGTGCTGGTCAAACCAGTCGTCCTGAAGCTGTTCGGGGATATGTTCGGGACCGAAGTCGATCCGGCTGAGGAGTCTGCGGCCTGGGCGCGATCGCCCGTAGGTGCCTGGCAGGGTGGCATGAAGGGGTTCGATGGCGTTGCGGAAGCCGTCGGAGCATTCGTGCCCGACTCGCTCGTAGTGCCGTGTCCATCGACGACGCGTGCTCGTCTCGCTGCTGCTGCTCTGGAAGGGGACGAGGAATTCGGCCAGTGGCCGCAGATCGGCGCCGTCGAGGATGCGGACCGAAGCCGCGATGAGGGCGGCACCCGGAAGCGGATCCAGCGGTGGTGCGTCGTAGAGCCGGTAGTGACGGGGCTTCACGTCGCCACCCTGGCTGCTGATGTACTGATCGACGGCATCGGCGTGGGCGGGGTCGGCGATCAGATCGCGGCTTGCGGGCCAGGCTCCGTTGATCAGGCCGCAGACCATCCGCAGGTCGGCGAAGTACTGGACGGTGGAAGCCGGGATCCCGACGCTCATGGTGGTGGCGGGGCCTTGCGGGTGCAGGAGCGCGAGGAGTCGGTCTTGAAGGGCGAACAGGTCCTCCAGCGCAGAGGACCCGCCAGCGCGGTTCGCCTCGAAGGTGTCGAGCCGCGCCCCGCAGATGAGGCCGCGCGGTGAACCCTCTGCCGCCCTGCTGGCCACTCGACACTGAGCGGGGCCCAGGCCGCTTTGGTGGGCGCGTGGGATCAGGCCGGCGGAGGTGTGGGGGCCGGACATGGGTGGTTGGTGACATGCGGGACACAAGTGCTCCAGCTGCCGTTGGTGCAGGGGGCAGGCGAAGACGATCGGCAGTCGCCATGTCCTGCGCCAGGCGCCGCCGAACTGCTGTTGCTGGAGGCTGCCGTCCCCGGCCAGGCATTGCGGGCAGTAGCGGGTCGCGGAGGTGAATACCCAGGGGTTGGTGAGTGATCGCGGACCCCACTGGTCGGAGGTGATCGCGGGTGCTGTCCACGGATACCGGCCGGACATGCTGCTCATGCACAGAGCGGCGACTTCTGCGGGGGTGAGCCGTGTAGCGCGGGCGAAGCGCGCGGTCGTGGCCTCGTCCAAGTGCAGCATCATGGCCCGTGGACCCTCGCGCGGCCTGTCGGTGTCAGCGGTGAGCGTGGTGAGTTGCAGCAGGCGTGCCGGCGTCACTTCGAGCCGGTGCGCGAGTCGCAGCAGGTAGCCGGGCAAGGACTCGTCGGGGAGCGGATCCAGGCTGCAGGGCAGAGCGGAGAACCCGGTGAGTTCAGGCAGCGACATCGTTCCTCACCTCTGGCCGGTGCCAGTTGCTGATTGCGGGCCCTGGTCGTCGAAGACCCGGTTGCGCGGCCTCTTCTTCCGCTCGTGGGCGGGCGGCTGCTCAGGCAGGACCGGGACCTCGCCGGCACTGGCGTCACGGCTGGGCAGGCCCTCGACACTGATGGCGACATGGCGCATCAGTTCGGTGGTCAGTTCCTCGTGGCCGATGTCGATGGCCAGTTCGATGGCGTCCTCGATGAGGCATTCCAGCAGGCCGACGACGCCTCCGGTGCGGTCGTGGAGGTATTCGGGCATGTCGCCGGTGGTGAGCATGCCGGGGACGGCGTCGAAGAGGCAGATGTGGTCCTCGATGCCCTTGAGGTGTTTGAGGAAGGCCGCCATCTCCTGGGGTGTCTCGTAGGGGAACGGGCCGAGGTCGACCATGGTGAAGCGCCGCAGGTGCTGGGTCCTCTCGCCCTGACTGACAGGCGCCCCTCTCTGGCTGGGCATGATCCAGTCACCGGTCTTCTCGTCGAGGACCGCGCCTTGCAGCAGACCGGAGGCGGGGACATCGACGCCGATCAGGACGAGCGTCGCGCTCATGTCCATGAAGCCCTTGAGCATGTCGAACACGTCCTGGTCGTCGCGCCGGTGGAGCTTGAGCCTCGTAATGTCGTCAAGCAGGATCGCGCGCGTGCCGTGCGCGTGGACGTGGCGACGGACGGCCCGGATCAGAGCCGGTAGGTCCATGCCTTTGTGGTCGGCGCCGTAGAAGTCGAGGATCGCCTTGCAGGTGCTCTTCGGCTTCGCGGTGACCGGAGTCTGGACGTAGGCGACGGGGATGTGCAGGTCCCGCGTGCCCGCGAGCGCGTCCGGGTTGGTGTCGTGGTGCTTGGCCCGCCAGTACTCCTCGAACCAGGCGGCGACCTCGCAGGCCGTCTCCGTCTTGCCCTGGCAGCCACCGCCGTTGATGATCAGCCCTCGCCGGGTCGAGGGCCGGACCTTGAACGCGCCCAGCCGCAGCCGTGAGCGCATGACCCGGGAGAGGGCCTCGCTCATCGGTGTCTCCTGCAGCGGAAGGTTGCTGTTCGTCACGTCCCGGTGCAGCAGATAGTCCTCCTGCTCGACCGGGCTCAACCGAGCGAACTCCTCGCGGGACAGCCGCCTGGCTGGCACGAAGCAGTGCCGGGTGCGGCACCAGCGCTGCCAGCCGGCCGCGGTCTGCCGGTCGTCGGGCACCGGAAGCCGGAACAGCGTCACTGTTCCCCCTTGCTGGAGTCGGCGGCCGGTGGGAGAACGAACAGGTTGCGGCGCCGGACCTCGTCGCCCAGGCGGGGCGGCGCCTCCAACGGGCCATCCAGCGCTGCCTCGCGCCTGCGTCGGCGCGCGTCGTTGCTCCCCGGGGTGCGGGCAGCCGCAGCCGGCTGCGCGGGTAGCTGGGGACGGTCGGCTGCCGCTGCCCGGGCCTGCTCGCGTTCCCGGGCAATCTCGATCCGTTGGGACTTGGTCGTCTGGGTGGCCCACCGGTCGACGGGGTTGACCTTGTGCATCAAGCCGAGCAACTGCGGCAGGAGTTCCTGGTCGGTCCGGGGCTGCAGGCCGGCCGCCTTGACCTTCCGCAGCAGTTCGGAGACACGCTTGTCGCCGAAGGCGGGGACCACGTCGTCCGGCGGCAGGCCGGTCCAGCGCAGGGGATGCCACTCGTGGGTGAGCGGGTCCTGGAAGAAGACCGTGCGCCGGTCGCGGGGGTCGCGGTGGATGATCCACGCGGTCTGCCGGCGGCCGCCCCGGCTCGAACGCTCGCCCTGGTAGGGCAGCAGGGCCGGGCCGTCGTACCAAAGGCCGCGGATCTTGACTCCGCGGTGCGCGTCGATCTTCTGGACCGCATGTTCGGGCAGGATCTTGTAGTAGAGATCGGGGGACGGGATCTCCAGGGCGAAGCCGCCCTGCGAGAAGGCCGCGGCGAGCAGGGAGTTGGGGCTGTGGTCACCGCCCGGGTCCCAGTGCGGCGCGTAATCGGACAATCGGCGCCTTTGCCAGGTCCCAACGATCCACGTCGCGATGGCGTACTCCAACTCGGGGATGGTCAGCACCGCGTCGCCCTCGGGGTCCGCACCGCGGTCGGCGACGTCGACGCCGGTGTAGCCGGGAAGCCACTCGAAGAGCAGAGACCTGACACTGCCGAATGCGCGTTCGACGCAATTCTTGTCCTCCGGGCGCAGAACACGCGAGGGAAGGATGTTGCAGCCCAGGTCCTCCTGGACCTGCACCAAGTGGTGGTTTCGATAGACCGAACCATGATCGGTGGTCACAGTCTCCGGCTCGAAGAACGGCAGGCCGGCGACCTTGTGCCCGGCGAACTCGGCGACCACCGCTGCCGGGAGCCCCGGATAGGGCCACTCCATCTCCGTGCCCCAGTCGTCCCGCATGGGCAGCGGCAGCATCACGTCCCGCAGCAGCATCGCGACGTCCACCGAGGTGTCCGACACCAGTGTCAGACGGAACGCGCAGATCGAATGCGTGTAGGCGCAAAGCGCGATCGTGAGGTGGACTTTCACCGGCTCGTCGAAGACGCTCTCGCGGACCATCACCGGCAGCACTGTGGTGTCCAGAGCGACCACCTTGCCGGGGCGGTCGATCAGCACATAGCCGCCGTTGGCGACCAGGTCGGTGGCCTGCTCGTTGCGCTGCCTGCCGCGACCCGACCCGAACCACTCCCGCCAGACTCGCCGCAGCACCGGATAGCTGGGAACGTCCTCGGGCTCAGTGCCGAACCGCTCGTGCATGTACTGGGTGATCAGGCGGACCTTGGTGGCCATGCTCACCTTCGACAGGTGCCGGGTCTCCTGCCTGACGGCGTGGATGGCCTCCCGCACGTCCGCGGTGACCGACGGGTGGCCGCCGCTCTCGCGCAACCACCGGTCGTCCGCGCAGCCGATCAGACCGTCCCGCCGGCGGCGGATCTCCCAACGGATCAGCGTGCGCACCCCCACCCGGTCCAGGGCCAGTGCCTTCGCCTCCATGCGGCCCAGCGCCTCCAGTTCGGCGACCTTCGCCAGCCGCCGCTGGGTCAAGAAGGTGGTGTCCGGGTCGTACTGCGGCTTCGGCTCGCCCGGTTCCGGCCGAAGCGGGTCCCCGCTGCGGAACCCCGTGCTGGCCTCCATCAAGTGCGCGAACCGCAGCTTGACCAGCGTCAACTGTCCCGGGGTCAGATCGCGCAGGCTCTTGGGCTGCCGCCCCTGATCAGCCCCTTCGGCATCGGTCCGCGAGGAGACAAGGCAGTCGGGATGGTGGGCCAGGAAGCGAAAGGTCACACACTGCCGACTCCCGTCCAACCCCACCAGGTGGACCCGTCCCGCGTGCGGCTCGCCCCGCTCGACACGCCATTCGGCCCCGTCCAGCACCAGCTCGGCACCCACCGACACGTCCATCGGCACCCCGGTCATCCCCTCACCTCGCCCGAGGCGATCACGCACCCGTCGCCCAGCGGCTCGTGCAGGTTCAGCCCCAGCCGCCGATGCCACAGCAGATGCAGAAGCTGAGCCCGGGCCACTGGCTCGTAGTCACTGGACGCTGCCAACTCACCGAACGTCCGGGTGCCCAGGTCGACTTGTGCCAGCAGGCCCGGCTCCACTCCCAGCGGGTCCCTCTTCGGGCGCCGCTGCGAGGAGAACCAGTCCAGGGTGACCATCACGTGCGGCAGCCACCCCGCCGCGACCGCGAAGCCCCAACCGCATGCCCTCGCCATCTCGGCGGCAGCCGCGAACGACTCCCTGTCCGTGTCCTTGATCAGCGCTGCCGGTCGGACGTCGATCAACCACACCCCCGAACGGGTCCGCACCAGGTAGTCCGGAGTGTGGTCACGCTCCCCGGCAGCACACGTGAAGCAGATCCTGAGTGGCTGCGAGACGATCTCCGTGACCTGCGCGTCAAAGTCCAGGGCCAGCAGCAGCTTTGCCTCTTCCAAGCTCTCCGAGCCGTGCAGCCGCCCCGTACTGACCATGTACGGCAGACCGGGGCGGTGGCGCTGGGCCCGTCGCCAGGTGAACCCACGCATCGGTTCCAGCCCAGCCAGGGTTCCCCGCAGCGTTCGGTCGAGTGGGGATGAGACTTCCTCGCCTTCGACCCGCCACGTCACCGACCACCGTTCCTGCCAGCCCTCGCCCAGGTCCAGGCCGCCGCGACCGGACGCGAGCTCCACGGGGACGAGCAAGTCCACCCACGAGCAGCGATGCGACCACAACACGTCACGGCTGCCCACCATGGGGACCGGCTCGTAACCGGAGACCGGCTCAGAGAGCTCCATCCCACCAAGGAACCAGCCCGCCGCCCGACGTCACGGCCGAAGACCGACCTTGGTGACAACAAGCGCGAAAAGTGCGTGCTAGTGACAAATGGAACGACCAAATGGTGACAACTACAGCGACCGGAACCGTCCAAAGTCCCAGGTCGGCTAACGCTCCGAGTGACAACTGTCTCGACCAGCCACATGTGGTCGGCCACGGTCTCGTCTCACGATCTTGGCCATTGAGTGTTACCCCTCGTCGGAGAGGTCGGGGGCTGCCTTACCCTGCAGCAAGTCTCCGCCTCGGGTCACCTACTCGAAGATCCTTCGGGGCGGCCCCGGCCTCCCCGGCAGCGCTGGCGAGTCGATACGACAGCCAGCCACGCAATTGACGCCAGTGTCTGTAGTGCCTGCCGTGCGGTCTGCCCAGCAGGTCACTCGTCGGAGTCGTAGGTGATCCAGTGGATCATCCTGGCCACCCGCGCCCGGCTGGGTCATGGGGCTCAACGGCTACCACGTGCCGGAGACCGAGGAGTACGGCATCTCGCATGGTATTCGTCCACGGGATCGGCGGCCTTCGCAACCCGGCCCGGGAGCTCACCGCCTGGACTCGGGCGCTGGCCGCCGGGATGCGTGAGGCCGGGCACTCCGCAACCGCCCGTGACCTGGTCTCCGAGGACTCGGGCAGGCACGTGTTCGTCCACTACGCCGACCTCTTCGGGCGCGGGCAGGCCCAGGGCGGGGACGCCCCCGGCGTCGCCGGTGGGGTCGGGGCGGAGGCGGAGATCCTTTCGGATCTGCTCGTCGCATGGGTGGACGGGCTGGCCGCGGAGCATTCCGACGAGCGGGTTCGCAAGATCCTCGATCACGCCCGGGCGGAGGCCGAGCCGAGAGCGCAGGAGCAAGGCAGCCTGGCCGTCGTACGCCGCGCGCTCAACGTCGCGACCACACTGCTGGCCCTCAAGCCGTGGGGCGCCGCGGCCCGGTGGATCACCCCCAAGGTGATGGTGAGCCACCTCGGCCAAGTGGCCCGCTACTTGGCGCGCGCCGAGCCCGACGCCCGGGGCATCGGCCTCGACCGCCGCATCCGCGCCCGGGTCGCCGAGGCGATCGGGGACGGACCGGCCGTCGTGGTGGCACATTCCCTGGGTTCGGTCGTCGCCCTGGAGACCCTGCACCAGCTCAGCACACCGGTCCCGTTGTTCGTGACCCTCGGATCGCCGATCGCCACGCGGACCGTGGTGTGGCCCCGGCTCCTCCCTCAGCCCCCGAGTGTCCCCGAGAGCGCCGGCGAGTGGCTTAACTTCTGGGACCGGGACGACATCATCGCCGTTCGTCCCCACCTGGAACGGGAGTTACGCCCCAGCGGCGGCGGAGTCGCCCCAACCAGCCGGCGCGTGGACTCTGACGGCACCTGGGTCCACGACGCCGGGAAGTACCTCGCCCAGCCGGCCGTCGCCGGTCCCGTCGCGCAAGCGCTGGCCGGAACGGCGGGTGGACCCGGCAGCGGCGGTGGCTCCGGGTGAGAGGCGGCCTGACCGGCCGCCGTCACGTCCTGGTGGTGGCCCCGCACTGTGGATCGATGGTGCGGCTGGAGCGACTGGAGGAGGCGGCAACGGGCTGTGCGAGGTACTGACCGACCCCTCGCTCGGCGCGTGCGAACCCGGCCTGCCGGACGGGCGCAGTGCGCTGGTCGCCGGTGACGGCCTGACCAGCAGCGCCGTCCGGGGAACGGCGGACGAGGCGATCGGATACGCGGCGCGGCACCATGCGCGCTCGTTCTCGCCTTCCTCGGCCACGGATTCACGCCCGGCCGGACCAGCGCCCTGCACCTCATGTGCGAGGACTCCACGGAAGACCTCCGGCACGACTCCGTGAACGTGCGCGATCTGCTGGCCGTCGCCGTGGACCACTCCGGAATCGACGGCGTACTCGGCCTCGTCGACACCTACCACGCGGGCGGGGCGCCACCCCCGGCCGAGGACCTCGCCGGGGGCGCACGCAACGGCCGCACCCGGCTGGGCCTGCTGATGGCCTCGTCCCTGGGCCAGTCGGCGGTCGATCTCGCCTTCTCCCGGCACCTGACCGAACTCCTGCGCGCCGGGCGGCCCGGGGCGGGCGGCACCCTGGGCGTAAGCGACGTGCGCGACGCCCTGCGCACCGTCGTCATCGGCCAGAACGTCACTGGATTCGACTACGACGGAGACGGCTCGGCCCGGGAGACGCTGTGGATCGCGCGCAACGCCCGGGTCCGCGAGGGTCTGCTCGGCGGGCTCGGCGGGCTCGGCGGGCTCGGCGGCCGACTCGCCGCGGAGGAGCTGACCGAGGCGCTCGCTGCCGTGGACCCGCGGATGCCCGTGCCCGACGCGACCCCGGATCTGGGGGCGGCCCTGCGGTGCCGAGCGGCACTCCTGTCGCACCCGCCCGCCGCGGCCCGTGAGCGCGCGCTGCGAGGCGTCGACGGGCTGCTCGTCGCAGTGCGCACGGTCCAGTTCGTCCGGCTGGATCGGCGGCGAGCTGACCACCGCCCGGATCCGGCACGCGCTGCACACCATGCTGGCGGCCGAGGGCCGGCTGCCGGCCGACAACCCCCACCTCACCGACATCGCCGTCATCGACGAGCTGACCTTCAACCATCCCGCCACCGACCCGGACGGCAGACGCGCCGTCGCCCGCTTCGTGGCGCTGCTCGGCCAGGCTTGCGGGAAGGACCTCAAGGACCCCGAACTGCGTTCCTGGGCCCAGCAGATCGAAGCCCCCTTCGAGGTCAACGACGCCATCGAGCACGCCGCCCGGCGTACGGAGGGCCAGCGACTCGGCCTCGTCGTCAGCCTGCACTCCTCCCTCACCGGGGACTGGCCCGAAGTGCTGGACGGCTGGCTGCTCCTGGACGGTGCGATGATCCACCACGAGCAGTTCCCCAGCGAGACGGTGGACCGCAAGGGAGCCGAGAACGCGGTCGAGGACGCGGTGCTGTGGGCCGAGGAGCACGCCCGCATGCTGGATCTCCCCCCTGAAACGGCTCGACTTGGCGGTGCCCAGCGGGCTGCTCCTGGCATGGCGGCCCGAGGAGGCCGGAGTCGCCATGCTGCTGGGGGTCCGCTACGAGGTGCGGCTGCACAGGAGCAACCGGCTCACACCGGACGCCGTGCTGCGCAGCATCGAGCCCGTCGTCGCCGAGCGCTGGCAGTCGATCTCGCAGCACCAGGCCGGTACGCCCGTCGACTGGCTCGCGTACGAGGACCTCACCGATCCGCACCTCCTGCGCGGGCACCTCCGTAACGGCCGCTACACACGGGGCATCGGCCTCACCCAGCACCCCGGCGCCGACGCCCGGCTCATGGAGATGCTGCTCGCCTACACGCCCATCCTGCTGTGGCCGCACGCGCCGGACGGAATCCCGCGGGAGCGGCACGGCTGCCTCGACCGGAGCTGGTGGGCCATGCCGGGCGCCCTCGCGCGTGCCTACCGTGACCGCTGGCGCGGAGTCGCCGGCGCGGACCTGGCCGATCTCCGGGCGGTCTGGGACGACGAGGACTGGCTGCGCTTCTGCCGGTTCTTCAGGACCGTGACTCCCCCGACCCGTAACCGAGATGAGGGGACCCCATGACCCAGGACGCGTACTACCGGGGCGACGGCGTGCCGAGGGGCGGCACGGCCCTGCCCGAACCGCCCCCCTGGCGCACCTCCCGAGGAGCTCGGCGGCTGGCGTGTTCCGGCCGCCGGCCGGGCTGACCGAGGCGGTGAACGCGGCCCTCGCGCTGCGTCGACCGCTGCTGATCACCGGCGGCCCGGCACCGGCAAGTCCACCGTGATCGAGCAGGTCGCCGCGGAGCTGGCTCTGGGGCCCGTACTGCTCTGGCACATCACCTCGCGCAGCAGCCTCGCGGACGCGCTCTACCGCTACGACGCCCTCGGCCGGATCCACGCCCACCGGCTCCAGCAGGAGAAGGCGCAGGCGGGCGGGGACGCGGGGGTGGACGATGTGGCGGCCTTCCTGACCCTCGGGCCGCTGGGCACCGCGCTGCTGCCGTCGAAGCGTCCCCGCGCGCTGCTCATCGACGAGATCGACAAGGCCGACCTCGACCTGCCGGGAGACCTCCTCGACGTCCTGGAACGCGGGTTCCGCATCACCGAGCTGATGCGCGAGTGCATCGAGTTCCCCTTCATCGTGATGACGAGCAACGGTGAGCAGGAGCTGCCCGCGCCCTTCCTGGGCGGCCTCCGTGAGACCGCACCTGACCACTCCACAGCCCGCTACACTCCAGCCGCCAAGCGAAACCCACAGGTCAGACAGCGAAATCCTGCTGGAGTACTAAGTCTCAATGGGGCCCGCGCCGAGCCGGGATGCGCCCCGGGGCCGGATCGGAGCTGCCGAAAAGTCGTGAGCGGCCGCCTGAGGGCCTCCCGGCCGCCGGTCGGTCGATCCATACGCGCTGCGTCGAGATCGTGCGGCCAAGGGCCCGTTCTGGGCGTCGCTTTTCGTCGCCGATGCGAAATCAGCCGGGTTACTGCCCGTCAGGGTCACTGCTGACAGCGACCCGTTGGGCGACCTGGCTCGCCTGCGCGGTGGCATCGGTGGGGGAGGTGATGTAGACCGCGATGGCAACTGGGCGGCCAGCCGGCGTGCGCGTGGCTGACAGGGCCCAGGAGACGGATGCGGAAGGGACCCATGCACTGAACGAGTTCCCGAGGGCTGACTGCAACTGGTCCGCGGTGCGCTCCGATAGCGCGCGGTGCGGGGGCATGGGGCTCTTCGTGTCGGTCACGATCCGAGGGTGGACGCGGAGGCCGCCGTTGGAGATGAGGGCCGTCACCATCGCCATCTGCATCGGGGTGGCCTTGACATCAGAGAGACCGCCGGCGGCAAGGGCGAGCTGGGTGGCGTTCTGCGGCTTGCGCGGCCAGGTGCTTTCGAAGGCGCGCACTGGCGTATCCATCGTGTCGTGGTTGAACCCCGCCTCCTCGGCTGTGGACGCCAGGGCATCGGCTCCGAGGTCGGAGGCGATGTGGGCGAAGACGTTCTCGCACGAGTACCGCAGCGCTGCCCGCAGCGTGGCGTTGGTGCAGTGGGCCGGGTCGCCGGAGAACTGAGTCGTACTGCCCGGGACGATGTAGACGGCCGGGTTGTTCGTCGGCGTGTCCACGGATGCAAGGAGTCCCTTTTCCAGGGCTGCGGCCGCGACGAGGACGTGGATCGCCGGCCCGGGATTCACCACCTCACGCAGGGCGCGGTTCCTCAAAGGACCGTCGTCGACATCCTTGAGTGCTTCCCAGGCCCGTGCATCAGCCCCGGAGTTGCCGCTGAACGCACCTGGATCGAAAGACGGCGTGCTCACTTGACCGAGGATGGCCCCGGTCTCCGCGTCGAGTACGAACGCCGCACCCCGCTTGTCACGCAGGCCGTCGAAAGCAGCGCGCTGCATGCCGGGGTCGATGGTCGTCGGCACGTCTTTGCCCGCCTGGACATCGTCCGCCATCACGCTGTCGAGGCCGGCCTTGCCGAAGGCCATCGACCAGTAGCCCGTGACCGAGGAGTACAGCTCTCCGTCTGTATAGGTGCGTTGGAACGGGGCAACCGGATGTCCCGTCGCCTTCGAGCCCGTGATGGGGCGGCCGGCCACGAGGATGTCGCCGGGGCTTCCGTCTGTCCGGGGGGAGCGGGGCTTCGCATCCGGCGTCTGCCCGGTCGCCCTGCGTGAGACGGATGGCCGGGAGTCCGTCGGCTCGCGCTGAACTGCGGTGCACCCTGAGATCCCAGCGAGCAGGGCAAAGAGCGCGGTGAGCGCGACGCCGGAGCGGCGAGAAAATGCGGGCATACGGGCATCCTATGGGGTCCTGTTGCAGCGTCAGTTGTCCCGCCCGGGAGCTAAGTCGACGCTGGTGGCGCCATTTGAAAATGGCTGTGGCCCACATTTCGTGACGATCACTTTCGATCAACGGGACGGCTGGGGGGCTGCTTGCCGTCAGCGTTGTGATGGGGGGCGAGTGCAGGTTCCGGGAGTTGGTCTGGCCGGAGGTCGAAGACCTCGTGGTCGACGAGTGGAAGCTGATGGCGAAGCAGTTCGGATCAAGGCCCGCAGTGATCGCGGCGGCGTCATCTGTCCAGACTGCGCGTCTGTCGGAACGAGGTGTCACAGCACGTACTGGCGGCGGCTGGCGGACCGGCCGCTGGGCGGGCGAGTTGTCGGTGCTCTCGTCGATGCCGAGGACGACGACTACACCGAGATGGTTCGCGCTGACTTCGTCGCGATCGGTGAGCTACTGGAGCGTGCGGGAGCGCGACAGTGGACTGAGCCCGACCTGGATGAGGAGGAGTGCGCGGAGTTCGAGGCGTGGGGCTACTCGGGCTTGCACACCATTCGCCGTCTCGCCGTCCACCTCGCAGCGGTCGGGCGCCTGCCCGAGCCGTTCGACAGGACCCAGCGGGCGACTGCCGACCCGCTCCTGAGCAAGGTCTACGAGGCTCTCCCGAGTGATCCTCCTGGACCGTTCGACCATCTGGTCCATCATTCGGACTGCGAGGGCTACTACGTCCCGGTCGACTTCGCCCACGTCATCGTCGACAAAAAAGGCACCAGGCGGCTACCTGGGCTCTTCGGTGCGACTGCTGGCGGAAACCCGTCGACTCGCTGAAGCCCTCGGTCTTCCAGAAGACCTCGATCCGCACTCCGATGAGGTCTTCGAAGCCGCCGATGGCGAGGAGTCGGGCGCCGAGGGGTGGCAGCGCTACCGCGTCGAGTCCTACGTGTGCCTTCAACTCCTCCACGCTGCGAGACTCTCGGTCTCGACCGGCGCAGCCATCGCCTTCACCTGAGAGGGTGTCGTCAGACGATCGAATAACGACAGGTTCGGCGGGCGTCCAATGAACCCCTTCTTTCCGGGGCCCGACGGCGGCACAGATCCAATCGGATCCGATGGCGACTGATGACAGGGTTTGCTGACGGCTAGGGTCGAATGAGACCACCCCTGATCTGGGGTGTCAGGGGCGGACGGCGGCCACCAGCTCGCCGGTCGTCACCACCCGAGCGAAGCCCCCGCCGTGCAGCGAGACGGCACTCGCTCGGGCCAGTTCGTCGGCCGTCAGATGCCAGCCATTCGGGCCGGTCAGGTCGAAGGTATGGGTGGCGTCGAGGGCGACCAGCACGTCGTAACCGAGGTTGCCGCCCATGCGGGCGGTGGTCTCCACGCACATGTTGGTCTGGATACCGGCCAGTACGACCTGGGTGACGCCCGACGCCTTGAACCAGCCGTCAAGATCGGGGGTACCGTAGAACGCCGAGTTCACGGACTTGGTGACGAACAGCTCCGGCCCGCCGCCCTTGCCGCGCCGCTCCTCGACGTAGTCCTTGAAATCGTTTCCCTCATACCCGGTCCGCAGCGGTGAGCCGGGCGTGTTCGAGTCATGCCGTACGAAGACGACCGGCCGGTCCGTGTTCTGCCAGGCCGCGATCAGCGAGGCGATGTTCTCGTCGGCGGCCGGGTTGTTGCGCGGGCCCCAGAACTCCGACTCGTCGAAGCCCTTCTGCACGTCCACCACTACCAGCGCCGCGTTCTGCGTGATCTTCATGTCCACGATCCTGCCGCCCCGGTGGGCTCTCTCACAGGAGGCAAAAAGACAGCGATCGATGATTTACTGCCAGGATGACCCGACCCGCACCGGCCCACCGCATCGCCCTGCTCGCCTTCCCCGGCATCCGGGCCTTCGATGTGTCGGTGATCACTGAGGTATGGGGCACGGACCGCACCGACCAGGGGGTCCCCGCGTTCGAGCTGCGCCGGGTAGCCGAGGGCCCCGAACCGGTACCGATGCGCGGCGGGCTCGCGCTCACACCTGACCGCACCCTCGCCTGGCTACCCCGCGCCGAGCTGATCCTTGTACCGGGCTTGGACAACCACGTCACCCCAGCGCCCGAGCCCGTCCTCGCAGCGCTGCGCCGCGCCCACGCCCGGGGCACCACCATCGCCGCGCTGTGCGGCGGCGCGTTCACACTCGCCCAGGCGGGACTGCTGGACGGCCGCCGGGCGCTGACCCACTGGGCGCTGACCGATCTGCTGGAGGCCCGACACCCACAGGTGCGGGTCGAGCGGGACGCCCTGTTCGTCGAGGACGGCAACCTGTGGACAGCCGCCGGCACCGCCGCCGGCATCGACCTGTGCCTGCATCTGGTGCGCGCCGCGCACGGCGCGGAGGCAGCTGCGACAGTCGCCCGTTCCATGGTCACAGCACCCTTCCGGACCGGCACCCAGGCCCAATTCATCGAACATCCGACCCCGCACGCCGACCGCGACGCGGACGCGCTGGCCGAGGTGCGTGCCTTTGCCCTGGCGCATCTCGACGAGCCACTCACCGTGGCCGCGCTCGCCGCCCGCGCCAGGATGTCGCCGCGTTCCTTCGCCCGGCACTTCGCGGCGGCCACCGGAACCACCCCGCTGCGCTGGCTTGTGGACCACCGCATCGCGACGGCCCAGAAACTCCTGGAGCGCACCGACCTGCCCATGCCCGAGGTCGCCCGCCGGTCCGGTTTCGGCAGCGAAGTCACCATGCGCCAGCACTTCATATCCCGCCTGGCGACCAGCCCGCGCACCTACCGCACCTTGTTCGCTGAACAACCCCTCTCTGGACAGGGGCGTTGATCGCGGGCCAACCACGACGCCCACTCGGGCCAACTCAAGGACTCATTCTCAGCATGGCCAACCTGGTCTACAAGCGGGTGTCGACCGCCCAGCAGTCGACCGCCCGGCAGAACCTCGTTCTGGACGAGGCCGGGATCGAGGACCCGGTCGTCTTCGAGGAACAGGCCGGCACCTCCAGCCGCCTCCACCCGCTGGAACGGCCGAAGTTCGGCAAACTGCTCACGTACGCGCGGCCGGGCGACACCGTGCACATCTCCGAGATATTCCGCCTCGTGCGCGGCACCGGGCGCATCCTCGACGTCCTGCACCGCGACCGCCTCGCGGTCGGCGGCAAGAAGATGTGCAGGGGGACGATGGAGTCCTGCCGCGCGAGCTCGGGGACACTTCCCTTACGAAGGGTGGCCCCGTCGATCCACTCCTCTCGGATGTTCAGATGAGCTGCGTAGTCGGCAACCCCCGGGTTCCCGGCTACAGTTGCTCACGGCGCTGCCAGGCTGGTCTCCTCAACGAGATAGGCGGCGTGGAGTCGATATGCGCAGGCGAGTCCGCACGCAACGGTGATTCACTGGCCCGATGAGCACGTTCGACGAGTACCTCAGGGACTGGGAGTTCGGCGAGGACTGGCGGCCAGTGGTCGAGCACCTGGCGGCCCGCGTCACGAGCTGGCCCAGGGGGGCGCCGGAACCTGAAGACTTTTGCGTGGACTTCCCCGTCGACGTCCTATGGACAGACGGCCTGCTGGTGTGGACGAGCCTGGTAGACCCCGTGCGCAATATGATCAGCACCTGCTTGGGCGGCCAGATCGACCGTACGGGTCTTCGCTGCGGCATCCTGAACCCCCACAATCCGGGAGACCATCTCGACTGCCGCTTCGTCCTTCTCGGCGAAGGAAGATCCCTTTCTGATCTGGCAGATGTGCTTCTGGATTGGGTGGCCGCCGAGGCCGCACGTCTTTCCACCAGTCGACCGCAGCCCCTACGCGCGCCGAGATTCGTGCAACTGGAGGGTGACCGCTCCCGGGCTCGTGTTCACCGTGAGTGGTCGCCGGGGGCATAGTGCCGCCAGGTCCCTCCTGCCTCGACGGCGAGCTGGGCGGTGGTGTCGTCGTGGTAGCCGAGCATGCGGGCGATCACGGGTGCGGGGGCCTGGAGGACGAGGTGGCGGATGGCCGCCGTGCGTCCTCGCTGGGTGGGGAAGCCCAGGTGGGGAAGCCCAGGTGGCGAAGCCTGAGTTCGAGCGTGTGCGGGGTCATGGGCTGTCCAGCCCTGCGGCCGGGAAAGAGCCACCGGGCGTTTGGGTTCGTGGCGGTCATGGTGTTCGGCCGCTGGTCGAGATAGGTCAGCAGCACTCCGGCAAGCGGTTCAGGGACGGGCGAGGGAGGATCACCGAGCCGGACCAGAACGTCGCCGTCCACGCTTGCGCCCACGCCGAAGTGAAGCAGTAGCCGCCCTCGCCGAGGCGACCGGTGGCGACGGCGTGCCCCGTCCGCCCGCGCCGGAGCCGGCCGAGGGGACGTCTCGCCGCTGAGAACCTTCACGAAGGCGTTCGGTCGCTTCCGGGACCCGGACATGCGCTGACGGGCTCTCGTTCCGGAAGATGTGCGGCTCGGGTTCGCTCTCGCAGATATTTTTGCGGTGATCCATTGACCGGGACCAAGGCGCCTGGATAGAAAGATCACGATCACGACCAGGATCGCGATCACGAGTCCGGTCCATACAGCACTGCCTCGGGGGATTTCGCTTTGCCGCACACAGATGCACTTCGTCCTGCCCGCGTCCTCGTGGTCGAACCCGCCTCCTCCGGGGGCGCCACCCTGATCGGCGTCGCGGCCGAGATGGGACTGCGGGTCGTCGTCGCCACCGCCGACTCCGGCGACCGCCGGCTCTCCGACGCTGTACGCGCGGCGGCCGACTCGGTGCTGACGGTGGAGACCAACGACCAGGCCGCCCTCGAAGCGGCCGTGCTCGAACTGCACCGGGCCGAGCCGTTCGAGGCGGTTCTGCCGGGCTCCGACATCTATGTGACGGCGACCGCGCGCGTCGCCGCGGCACTGGACCTGCCCGGCCTGCCCGTGGCGACCGTCGACCGGGTCCGGGACAAGAGCGTCATGCGGGCCGCAGTGGCGGAGGCCGGGCTGCGCACCCCGCGCTTCGCCCAGGCGACCACCGACGCCGAACTGCGCGCCGCGGCCGAACGGGTCGGCTTCCCCTGCGTGCTGAAGCCGGTCGCCTGCTCCGGCAGCATCCACGTCAGCCGCGCCGACGACCTCGACCAGCTCACCGCCGCGTTCCAGCGGCTCGTGACCGACCCGGAGCCCGACATGGGCAAGCTGCACGAGCACCGGGTGCTCGTCGAAGAGTACGTCCAGGGCCCCGAGTTCAGTGCTGACGGCTATGTTCTGGAGAGCGGCGAGGTCACCGTCGTCGCCCTCAGCCGCACGCTGCTCGGCCCCGAGCCCGACTTCGTGGAGCTGGGCCACCTCACCCCGGCCCTCGTCGACGACACCACCCTGAAGAGCGTCGAGGCGTACGTCGGCGACGTCGTCCGCGCCGTCGGCATCACCAGCGGCCCCTTCCACTGCGAACTGCGCCTGGCCGCCGACGGTCCGGTGCTCATCGAGATCGGCGCCCGGCTGCCGGGCGACCGGATCGTGGAGCTGCTGCGGCTCGTGACCGGCGTCAGCCTGCCCAGGGTGGCCGTCGCCACCGCGCTCGGCGTCGGCCTGGAGACGGTCGGCGCCTTCGCGCGGCCGCAGGCCGAGAGCGCCGGCATCCGCTTCTTCTCCGCCGCGGGCCGCTCCTCGTACCAGGAGCTCACCGGGTGGCCCGAGCTGGAGGCACTGCCGGAAGTCACCGAGACCGCCGTGTACTTCGCGCCGGGTGAGACCATCCCGGGCGTCGAGGACTGCCGCTCGCGCCTCGGCCACGCCCTGTTCACCGCCGACTCGCCGCAGGGCGCCCTCGACCGCTGGCAGGCGCTCGGCGACCTCGTCGTCCCGGTCTGACCTGGCGGATCCCACCATGAACGCACACATACTCGACTACGCGGCCGTCGGCATCGGCCCCGCGAACATGAGCCTCGCCGCGCTCGCGCATCCGGTCGAAGGGCTGCGCGGCGCCCACCTGGAACGCCGTGAGAGCTTCTCCTGGCACCCCGGACTGCTGCTGCCCGAGGCCACCCTCCAGGTCTCGCTGCTCAAGGACCTGGTGACGCTGGTCGACCCGACCAGTCCCTTCTCGTTCCTGTCGTTCCTCGCGAGTGAGGGCCGGCTCTACCGGTTCCTGGCCGCGGACTTCCCGGCCGTCCTGCGCGCCGAGTTCAACCAGTACCTCCAGTGGGTCGCCGGGCGGCTGCCGAGCCTGACGTTCGGGGCGGCCGTACGCAGTGTGGACTTCCACGACGGGGCCTTCCACCTCCGTACCGGCGAGCGCGATGTGACGGCACGTCATCTCGTGCTCGGTACTGGGCTCACCCCGTCCGTTCCCGAGCCATTCCGCCCCTTCCTCGGCTCCACCGTCTTCCACTCCGGGGAGTTCCTGCTGCGGGCCCCCGAGGTGACCGGACGGCAGGTCGTCGTGGTCGGCGGCGGCCAGAGCGGCGCGGAGATCGTGCGCCACCTGGCGGCCGGCGCGGCCCCCGAGAGCATCACCTGGGTCAGCCGGCGCTCGTCGTTCCTCCCGATGGACGACTCGCCGTTCGCCAACGACCTCTACACGCCCGACTACGTACGCCGCTTCCACGCGCTGCCCGCCGACCACAAGGCCCGACTCCTGGAGCGGCAGAAGTACACCAGTGACGGCATCGACCTCCAAGTCCTTCAGGACATCTACCGGTTGAGCTACCGCGACGAGTTCATCGAGAACAACCCCGGCAGGCTGCGCTTCCTGGCGGACAGCGCGGTCACCGCGATCGAGGGTGGCCCCGACGAATGGAAGCTCGTCGTCGAGTCCTCGGCCCCGGACGCACCCACCGTGCTCGCCGCCGATATCGTGATCCTGAGCACCGGATACGCCTACGCGCTGCCGGACTTCATGGCTCCGCTGGACGCGCGGCTGCGGCGGGACGGCGGGACGCTCGTCGTCGGCGACGACTTCTCGGTCGCATGGGACGGGCCTGCGGAGAACCGGATCTACCTCCAGAACGGCGCCCGGCACTCCTGGGGCGTCGCCGATCCCAATCTCAGCCTGCTCGCCTGGCGCAGTGCGGTCATCCTCAACAGCATGCTCGGTGAGACGAGGTATCCGGTATGATCGCTCGTCAGGTCCCGCAGTTCCAGGCCGATGCGGTCGGCGTCCTGGTCCCCTTCAATCCGACCGAAGTGGAACCCGACGGAGTGACCGTCGCCGAGGCGGACTTCGCCCGTTCGGTCTTCCCCCGCGTGCCGTTCAAGGCGGCCCGCTTCACCGTGCCGCCGGGCGGGACCAGCTCGCCCGACCAGCACGCGGTCCAGGAGATCTGGGTGGTCCACGCCGGATCCGGCACTCTGGAGGTGGACGGCGAACGGTCGCTCGTCGGGCCCGGCTCCCTGGTGGGCTTCGCCTCGCAGGCCGTCCACGAGATCTTCGCCGACCAGGGCGAGGAACTGGTCATCTACTCCTTCTGGTGGTCGGCGCCCGATGAGTGAGCGCACCACCGGGACCAGTGAGGCGCCCCACTACGACCTCGCCGTCCTCGGCGCGGGCGCGGTCGGCGCCCTCGCCGCGTACTACGCCGTGCGCCGGGACCCGGGCCGCCGCGTCGCCGTGATCACGCACGCCGGACGGGGGACGGGCGCGACCCGTCTCTCGGCCGGTTTCGACACGACCACGGGGCACAACCCGGCCCAGCGCGCCCTGGCCGCCCGCAGCACCGCGCTCTTCGACGAGCTCGCCGCCGGACTCGGCGACGCCGGACGCGCGCCGGTCGACGTCCGCTGGCTGGTGGCGCGCGAGAACACGGCCGCGCTCGACGCGACCATGGCCGACGGCGGCCGCACCCGCCCGGTCACCGGGGAGCAGCGGGCCCTGCTCGACCGGACGTTCCCCGGGCTCGCCCACGGCGGCCACGAAGTCCTGCTGGCCACCGCACCCATGACGGCAGGTCAGCCCCAATGGCTCACCGACCGGCTTCTCGACGAGGTCCTCGGCCGCCCGGACAACACCCTCCTGGAGGGCTTCCGGGTCACCGAAGTACGCCGTACGGGCGGGCGCGTCGAACTGGTCGCCGCCGACGGCAGCCGGATCACCGCCGCCAAGGCGGTCCTCGCGCCCGGCCCCTGGGTCCTCGACGGCCCGGTGGCGGCGGCGGCCCGCGAGCGCGGGGCCCGGGTCAAGAAGGTGGTGGCGTTCCACATCATGACGCCGCCCCCGCCGGGCGCCCCGGCACTCGTCCTGGAGGACGCCGACGCCTTCCTGCTGCCCCACCGCCCCGGCGGCCACTGGATCTTCAGCATCACCTCACCCGACTGGGACCGAGGCCCCGACGAACCGCTCGCCATCGACGCCCGCGACCGGGAACTCGCCCGAGCCCTGCTCGCCCGGCACGTACCGGGATTCCTGCCGCACCTGCTCGGCGGCCGCGTCTTCAGCGACTGCTTCACCCCCGGCCATCTGCCGGTCGTGGACACGGTCGGCGGTGACGACGTGGTCATGGCCATCGGCGGCTCCGGCTCCGGCTACCGACTCGCCCCGGCCATGGCCGAGGACGCACTGAACCTGCTCGACGGGAGAACGCGAACATGAGCCTGCTGACCGGGGACACGCACACCCCCCGGCACTACCTCCTGGTGCCGCCCGAGGCCACGCCCAACGGCCCCCTGCACCTCGGCCACATCGGCGGCCCCTTCCTGTGGTCGGACATGATCGCGCGGCATCTGCGGGTCCGGGGCGACCTGCCGTTGGTGATCACCGGCAGCGATGTGTACGAGTCGTACGTGACGCTCAGGGCGCACGCCGAGGACTCCACGCCCGGCGAGGTCGCCGCCCGCTACGGACAGCGCATCCAGGACGACTTGGCCGCGCTGCGCATCGGCATCGACGCGTTCATCGTCCCCGATCAGCAGCCCTGGCGAGAGCAGTTCGAGCAGGAGGTCGCCGCCTCGATCGAGCGGCTGACGGCCCGGGGCGCGGTGCTGACACGCACCGAGCGCGTGCCCTACTGCACGGCGTCGGACCGCTGGGTGGTGGGCGGCTGGCTCCAGGGCCGCTGCCCCGAGTGCGGTGCGGGCATCGCCAGTTACTTCTGCGAGGAGTGCAGTGCGCACTTCCTGCCCGAGTCGGTCGTCGAGCCGCGCCCCCTGCTCGACGAGGGGCCGCTGACCTGGCGGGAGATCGCCAGCCTCTTCCTGCGGCTGCCGGACCGCGACCTCCTGGACAGCACGCTCGTGGACCTGGGCGTCGCCGACCGCTACCGGGCGACCGTGGCGCGCTTCCTGGAGCGCGACGGCATGACCGTACGGCTGAGCGCCCCGCAGACGTGGGGACTTCCGCTGCCCGCGCCCGAGCCGGACGTGCCGCGCGCCCTCTTCCCGTACGCCGGGATCTTCATGTTCGCCCGCCTCGCCGGCGCCGTCCACGGCCGGCTCTCCGGCACCGGCGTGAACGCCTTCGACCCCGACTCCGGGGTCACCACCATCACCACCCTGGGGATCGACAACGTGATCCCCACCCTGGTCTCGATCGTCGGCACCAGCCTGCTGCACGGCGGCATGAAGCCGTACGACCGGTGCCTGATCAACAACTTCTACCGGCTGGCCGGGCGGAAGTTCTCCACCAGCGCCCGGCACGCCATCTGGGCGGCGGACATCGCCGCGTCGCCCGCCATCGGCGTGGACACCGTCCGGTACTACCTCGCCGGGGCCGATCTGGAGTCCGGGGCGGCGAGCTTCGAGACGGCGGACTTCCTTCAGACCGCGAACGCCACGCTCGCCGACGGCCTCGGCAAGCGGATCGAGGCCGCCTGGAGCCGGCTGCCCGAGGGGCCGCCGCAGGCGCCCGCCCCGGCCGTCGCCGACCTCGTGGAATCCCTGCTCGCCGAGCAGTCCGCGGCGCTCGACGGCGCCCGTGTCTCGACCCGGCGCGCGGTCGCGGCGCTCGACCGCTGGTGCGCCGACGACGCGGTCGCCCACGCGGCCGAGGACGGCGCCTACTGGTGGCTCAAGGGCCTGTCCCTGCTGGCGTTCCCGGTGATGCCGGACCTCGCCGAGCTGGTCTGGCAGCGCCTCGGCGGCGCCGGAGAGCCTCGCGCGGCGGCCTTCCTCGCCAGGACCCCGGCTCACCGTGACCGGCCCGCGCCCGGCTTCGGCCGGGTGAGCGCCGCCGATCTCGACGCCTGCCTGCCCGACACCCTGCGACCGGGAGCGGACGCGTGACCGACCGGACCACACCGCTGTACGTCGTCCTCAACCGCTCCGGCGACGAGTTCGGCGAATACCACCGTTTCCTCGACGGCCACCTCTGCCGGATGGTGTACCTCACCACGCCCGGCGGGCTGCCCGCGCTCGACCAGGACGGGGCGACCGAGGTCCATGTGCGCGACAGCCTCGACCACGACGACCTGCTGCCCCTCGTACGGGAGATCGCGGACCGGCACGGCACGCCCGAGGCCGTCTTCGGCCAGTCCGAGTACGACATCCTGACGGCCGCCCGGCTCTCGGCCGCACTCGGCGTCCCCGGCGGCTACGGCCTCGACCTCGTCCAGCGGTTCAAGGACAAGCCCGCCATGAAGAGCGCGGTAGGCGCGGCCGGACTGCGGGTTCCCCGATTCCGGAGCCTCGACGACGCGCCCTCGGCGGAGGCGGTCGTCGACGCCCTCGGCGGTCTGCCCCTGGTCCTCAAGCCGCGCGCCGCGGCGGGCTCCCAGGGAGTCACGGTCGTCCACAGCGCCGACGAACTGCGCGACGCGCTGGGGGGCGTCGACCCCGAGGCGTACGAGTGCGAGGAGTACGTCGACGGGGACATCTTCCACGTCGACGGCGTCCGCCGCTCCGGCCGCCTCCACTTCGTCACCGCTTCCCAGTACGTCCACACCTGCCTGGACTACGCACACGGCCGCCCGCTGGGCTCGGTCCTGCTCGACCCGGGCCCCCAGCGCGAGAAGCTCACCACGTTCGCCGACCGCTGTCTGCGGGCGCTCGGGCTGCGCGACGGCGCGTTCCACCTGGAGGCGATCCGACGTCCGGGGGGCGAGCTGGTGTTCCTGGAGGTCGGGCTGCGGCCGGGCGGCGCGCAGGTGCCGTTCCTGCACGTCGACCTCTACGGCATCGACCTGTTCGCCGAGGCGTTCCGGGCGGCCCTGGGCCTGCCCCCGCTGTGGCAGCCGTCCGAACCGGTCGGGCCCCGGGCCGGCGGCTGGCTCATCTACCCCGCCCCGCGCGAGCTGCCCGGACGGGTCGTCGCGCGCACCTCGCCCGGGTCGGCCGTCCCCGAGGTCTACCACGAGGAACTGCCCGCGATCGGCCAGATCATGACCGGGCCCGGCAGTTATGACGAGGGCTGCGGGATCTTCCGGTTCCGAGGGCGGAGCGCCGCCGGGGTTCGCGCCGCCGTGCACACCGCGATGGAGGTGTACGGGCTGCGGACCGAGCGGGCCGAGGGAGCTGAGCCGCATGGCTGAGGCACGCCGGTACGGAATGCTGCACGCCTGGTTCCGGGAGATCCTTCCGGCCGCCGGGAACGCGCGCAGACTCGGCGTCCTCACGCTCATCCAGTCCCTGGGGCTCGGGGTGTTCCTCACCTCCAGCGCCGTGTTCTTCACCCGGACCATCGGCATCCCCGCCCAGCGCGTGGGCCTCGCCCTGTCGGTCGCCGGGCTCTGCGGTCTGGTCTGCACCGTGCCCATCGGCCGACTCGCGGACCGGCTCGGCGCGGCCCGGGTACTCACCGTCAACTTCCTGCTCGCGGCCGTCGGCTTCACCGCGTACTGCCTGGTGGACGGCTTCGCCGCCTTCCTCGCGGTCGCCTGCGCCATCGCGGTCCTGGAGACCTCGGCGGGCGCGCTCCAGGCGTCGCTCACCGACGCGCTGGTGGGCGAGGCGGAACGGGTCAGGGTGAGCGCGCAGATGCGCAGCCTGTTCAACCTGGGCTTCCTCGGCGGCGCCGCGCTGGCCGGAGCCGCCATCGCGGCCGGCACCTCGACCGCCCTGTACGCCACGGTCCTCGCCAACGCCGCCCTCCAGTTGGTCTCCGTCGCCGTGCTGCTCGGAATGCGGCTGCCCGCGGGCGCCGGGCCCCGGGCCACCGCCGCCGAGGCGCCGGGCGGGGTGCTGCGCAGCGCCGCGCTGCGGGACGTGCGCTATGTGGCGGTCGCGCTGGTGTGCGGCGCTCTGGAGCTGTACCACCCGTTGCTGACGGTCGGTCTGCCGCTGTGGATCGTCACCGGCACCGACGCGCCCGCGCTGCTGGTGTCGGGGCTGCTGATCCTGGACACCGTCCTGGTGCTGTTTTTCCAGGTCACGGTCAGCAGGGGCGCGCGTACCCCGGCGGGAGCGGCACGCATGCTGCGCTGGGCGGGGTGGGCACTGGGGGCGTCCTGCCTGGTCTTCGCGGCGAGCGGGGGACACGGCGCGCTCCTGGACAGCGCGGCCCTGCTGGGCGGCGCGCTGGTGCTTGTCCTCGGCGAGCTGTACCAGGCGTCGGCGAGCTGGGGCCTGTCCTTCGGGCTCGCCCCGGCGGGCCGGCAGGGGGAGTACCAGGCGGTGTTCTCCCTGGGGCGCGGGCTCCAGCAGTTCGCCGGGCCGTGGCTGATGACCTCCCTGGTCGTCGGCGCGGCGGCGACCGGATGGCTGGTCCTCGCGGCGCTCTTCGCCCTGCTCGGGCTCGCCGCGCCGCCGTTGGTGCGCGGCCTGGAGAAGGCCCGCGCGCGGACGGAGCCGGCGTCGCCGGAGCCGGCGCCGGCCTGAGCGGACCGGCCGGCGCCCGTCCGGACCACATGTGTCACACCCGTACGACCGAAACAAGTGAGCGAGCACCATGACCATACAGCGACGACACGACCCGGACGAGCGCGGCTTCGCCAGCGACAACTACGCGGGTGCGCACCCCGAGATCCTTGCGGCGATCGCCCTGGCCAACGGCGGCCACCAGGCCAGCTACGGTGCCGACGTCTACACCGAGCGCCTCCAGGAAGTGGTGCGCGGCCACTTCGGCCCCACCGCGCACACGTACCCGGTCTTCAACGGCACCGGCGCGAACGTGTTCGCGCTCCAGACCATGCTCGACCGCTGGGACGCCGTGGTCTGCGCCGAGTCGGCCCACATCAACGTCGACGAGGGCGGGGCGCCCGAGAAGGTCGCCGGGATCAAGCTCCTGACGGTGCCCACATGGGACGGCAAGCTTACCCCTGAGCTGATCGATCGTCAGGCATGGGGCTTCGAGGACGAGCACCGGGCCCGGCCCAAGGTCGTCTCGATCGCCCAGTCCACCGAGCTCGGCACCTGCTACACGCCGGACGAGATACGTGCGATCTGCGACCACGCGCACGACCTCGGCATGCTCGTCTACCTGGACGGCGCCCGGCTCGCCAACGCCGCCGCCACCCTCGGCGTGTCCCTGCGCGAGATGACCACCGACGCCGGCGTGGACGTCCTCTCGCTCGGCGGCACCAAGAACGGGCTGCTCTTCGGCGAGGTGGTGATCGTGCTCAACGAGAACGCGGTGCGCGGCATGGCCCACCTGCGCAAGACGAGCATGCAGCTGGGCTCCAAGATGCGTTTCATGTCGGTGCAGTTCGAGGCGCTGCTCGGCGGCGACCTCTGGCTGCGCTCGGCGGCCCGCTCCAACGCGATGACCCAGCGGCTGTACGAGGCGGTGCGCGAACTGCCGGGCTTGGAGATCCCCCGCCCGGTGCAGGCCAACCAGATCTTCGCCGTCCTGCCGCCGGCCGTCACCGAGCGTCTCCAGAAGCGTTTCCGCTTCTACACCTGGGACGAGCAGGCCGGCGAGGTCCGCTGGATGACCTCCTTCGACACCACCGAGGACGACGTGGACGCGTTCGCGGCGGCGATCGCGGAGGAACTGGCGGCGGAGCGAGGCCAAGGGTCGGCGGGCGCGCTGACCACGGCCGAGCGCGAGGAACTGGTGCAACTGCGCCGTAAAGTCCGCGAGATGGAAGAGACGATCGAAGTGCTGGGGAAAGCGCCCGCCTTCTCCGCGAACCGCAAGACGAAGTAGCCGGCGGCGGAAGCTTGGGGGGTCGGGCGAGTGTTCTGGCCCCCGGGCAGGAGAAGCACGAAGAGGTCGTCCAGTTCCAGGCCTTACTGCTCGGCAGCATGCTGGTGATCACGTGAGGAGGCTGCCCCGTCGCTGCCACGTCGCTGCCACGACCAGCGACGCTGTCGTACGATCGAGGGGCAGCCTCGAAGAGACCGCCGCTGACCGGCTAGCGCCCCGCTACACTCCAACCGCCCGGCATCGTCCCAGGTCAGAACAGGCCGGTGACGCACCCGCCTTCACGAACGTGATGGCCCGTCTGCGCGTGCCCCGCCGCCGTGGACGTCCCCGCACCAGGCCGGACATGGTCCTGGCTGACAAGACATCCCACGCGGATAAGCGTCAAGCTGCCGCTGCGGCAAGGCCGGCTGAAGGCTGTGGGAAGGCGATTGCTTCGTCGTAGGTGTGACCGTTCTGGAGGCAGTGGAATAGCATGCCCATGAAGCGATTGAAGAGGTTCCGCTGTGCCGCGACGTGACGGTCCCCAGCTGCTCGTCGGCGGTCGTAGTGGGCTCTGGCACCTGGTGACCGGGTGAGAGAGACGAAGGCCCAGACGTAGCCGACGGCAGCCAGTCGCTGGTTTTTGACCTTCCGGCTCATGACCATGCAGCTCTTGCCGCTGGCCCTGGTGACCGGAGCGCTTCCCGCGTAGGCCTTCAAAGATCCGGCGTTGGCAAATCGGGCCCGGTCATCGCCGATCTCCGCCAGGACCCGGGCGCCGGTCAGTGAGGCTAGACCCGGAAAGCTGCGGATGACCGGTGCATCCGGATGCTCTTCGAAGGCCTGCGTGACAGCTTCTTCGAGCTGGTCGGCGTTGTCGCAGGCGGTGTTCAGCTGCCTGAGCAGAGCGGACGTCTGATGCCCGAGAGCCGCCTCGACCTGCGGGAGCTGGTGGAGGTAGTCGCGTTTGAAAACCTCGTGGAGCCTTTCGGCTTCGGCCTGGATGCCGCGGACCCGGCCGGCCTGCTTGAGCAGCGACTGCAGGCGCCGCCGTGTCAGCTTCGCAGCCATGGTCGGGGTCGGTACTGAGGCCAGGATGGTGCGGGCTTCCCTTGAACACAGACCGTGCTTGTGCGGGGCGAAGGCGTCGATGATCGCCGGGTAGAACTCTCTGAGCTGGGAACGAAGCTTGTTGTGGGCCTGGCAACGGGCCCAGACGGCGTCTTGTTGAGCCCGGGCGAGCACGGCGATGGCCTGCACGAGCTCGGAGTCGGCAGGCAGCGGCCGATGGGCGGCCATATCGGTCCGCAGGATGTTGGCCAGGGCCGCGGCATCAACGGCGTCTGACTTCTTGCGTGCCACGGAGTGGCGGTCCCGGTATCGGGCGACTGCCAGCGGATTGATCGCGAAGACTGGCCGACCGGTGGCCCGCAGGCAGGCAACAAGCAGTCCGCGTGACGTCTCGATCGCCACCGGAATCGGGGCGTCCTCGCTATCGCCATGCTCAGCCAACAGAGCCATGAGCTGGGCAAACCCTGCAGCATCGTCGCTGATCCGCACCTTGGAGAGTTGCTTTCCGCCGGCATCGACCAGTGCAATGTCGTGGTGGTCTTCGGCCCAGTCCACGCCACAGAACACTGGCGTCGGTAACCCTGTGATCTCCACCTGCTCCTCCTTCGTCGCGACTCTTTTCCCAGGCCAGAGCCTGTGCAGGGTGCGCGTGCTCCCTAATGGAAGTGCTCAAGGCACGTCATCCCACCAGCCGTTCGCAACCCCAGCGAGTCGTACGGCCCTCGGTCCGCGTCAGAGCTGGAAGCTCAAGGCAGAGCTGAGAGGTGATCCGCACAACCGGCTCGGACTACGAAAAGCAAACCGCCCGGCGTCCGCAGATGGACCAGCCCGCAGCAACAGGACCGCTACGAGGCCCATACAGACAGAACCGCACCCGATTCCGAACACTCATGCCCAGACTGCTGGGCGCGAGCCAGCCTCGTCTTGTCAACAGGGCTCTCAGGCCCGGGCGTATTCAAAGGCTCGGCTCGCGCCCCCAGAACGGCAGCTACCGCTGACGTTCGCTTCCCATTAGGCGTACTCCTCCCGCCGCAACCGCCGCTACCTGCGGCGGCGCCAGATCAAGCACACGATCCCCGAACCGAGGAACCAGCGGGCCAACCGCCAGCGAAGGGGCAGCAGGGGCGGCCGACCCGCAGGCTTCGACAAAACGATCTACAAGCGGAGGAACGAAGTCGAGCGGACGATCAACGCGTTGAAGAATTCTCGGGCCGTGGCCACGAGGTTCGACAAGCGCGGCTACATCTTCCACGGCACCGTCACCGTCGCCTCGATCCGACTTTGGCTCCGCCCGTGATCTCCGCCGGATCTAGTCGCCGGTCGTGCCGTCGAGCATCTCGCGCAGGATGTCCAGGTGGCCGTTGTGGCGGGCCGTCTCCTCGGTGAGGTGGAGGAGGATCCAGCGCAGGTCGACGTGGAGGCCGTTGCGGATGGTTCCCTCGGCCCGCTTGTCCAGGTCGTTCTCGGCGGCCAGCTCGCGGTAGTGGGCGCTCTGTTCGGCGTACTCGTCGAGCAACTGCGTGAGCGGGAAGTCGACGGCGATACGCATCTCGCGGTCGGGGTCTTCATCCGTCATGGGGGCCCGGTCTTCCTCGCCGAGGAAGACCACCTGGAACCAGTAGTACTCGACCCAACGGAGGTGGTTGATCACTCCGCTCATGGTCATCAGCGGTGAGCCCGGCAGGAGCGCCTTGCGGGCGTTCTCCGCCGAGACGCCGTCGCACTTGGCGCGGGCGGTTTCCCGTGCGTAGTCGAGGAACGTGGTGAGCTGGGTGCGTTCGTCCCATGCGGGCGGCGTGTCATCGATTTTGGTCATCGCGCGAAGCGTCCCCGATCACCCCGACCGTTGTCGAGGCATTTCGCAGAGGGCCCAACCTGCTCCACCCACGTCCGGCCGCCCGACATGATCCGCCGGACACCCCCTAGCAACGACTCACTTCCGCCTGGCCCCGGCACCTTCCCCAGGTGTGGCCCCTTCGGGTGCGCCCGCGGACCGCTGCCACGTTGCACGTGACCACCGAAGGCGAGTGCGAGCGGGGGCGAATAGCCGATACGCAAGACGGCCGCAGACCAGGATGACGGCGGAGTGGATTCGGCGCGGGCCGCTGCCCCGGTCGATCGCGGGTGAAGTCCGCACTTCCAGACTCCGTCCGGAGCCACTTTCACCGACGCTCGGACCGCTGCCGGTATGGCCGCAGCCGGGCTCCTCCGTGGGTGCACCGGCGCCGAGTATCCGCTGGACGAGGTCAACGTGGTACTGGCGTGTCTTGCCCGGGCGGGGCACCGGCCGCCTGGTCGTCTCACACCCTGGCAGAGGCGGTCAGCGCATGGCAGGTAGGCGGTGCCCAGTTCTTGGGGAGGCCCGGTCAACAACGAAGGCCCAGGTCGCTGACCTTGGCCTTCGTGCAGGAGCGGGCGACGGGGATCGGCGCCGTCGCGGCTACAGGCCCAGGACCTGGGCGGCGAGTTCGGTGCCGCGTACGCGGGCGTCGATCTTGGCAAAGGCGAGGTCGCGGGAGGTGGAGGTGTCATCGGCGTACGGGGCGAAGCCGGCGTCGTCGCAGGTGCCGAGCTGGTCGACGGGAAGGTAGCGGGCGGCGAGCAGGATCCGGTCGCGCACCTCCTCGGGGGTCTCGACGGTGGGCTGGGTGGGGTCGGTGACGCCGACGAAGACACGGGTGCCGGCGGGCAGCTGGTCGGCGACGATCCGCAGCACTCGCTCGGGATCGGGCTCGCTGGCGAGCTGGAGGTAGAAGTTGCCGACCTTGAGCTGGAACAGCCTGGGCAGCAGGTCCCTGTAGTCGACGTCCAGGCTGTGCGTGGAGTCCTGGTCCGCTCCGGGGCAGGTGTGTACGCCGAGCCGGGCCCTTTCCTTCTCGCTGAACCGGCCCAGGACCTCGTTGTTGAGGGCGATGAAGTCGCCGAGGACGCCGCCGGACGGATCCAGCTTCAGCGACAGCCGGGCCTCCGTGAAGTCCAGCTGCACACGGTGCGCCCCGGCGTCGAGACAGGCTCGGATCTCGGCCGCGGACTCGTTGGCGAGGTCCCGCAGGAACGCCTCGCGGGAGTATCAAGCGATGGAGTCGTGGGGGTAGAGCAGGCTGAGGGCGGAGGGGGCGACGACGGACTGCTTGACCGGTCGGTCGGTGTGCCTGCGGGCGGCGCGCAGGTAGGTGTCCGCGCGGACCTGGTAGCGGAAGGAGCCCGTAGTCAGGCGGGGCAGCTGCCGGGTGTGGCCGTCGGCGTAGGGGATGATCACGCCGTCGGGGGCGAGGGTCGTGAGCCCCCGGAGGGGGTACGTGATCGAACTGGGCTTGGCCTGGTCGCCGTCGACCAGGACCTCGCAGCCCAGCTTCTCCAGCCTGGCGAGGGTATCGACGATGGCCTGGTCCTGCTGCTTCTCCAGCTCCGCGGCGCTCAGGCGGCCTTCAGCATGCGAGGCGATCGCGTCCAGAAGGGCGCGCGGACGGGGAAGGCTGCCGATCGGCTCGGTGGGGATGCTCATGAGCGGACCGTAGGAAGGGCCGGGGTCCCGCGGTCGGGGCGAGGAGGAGCTGGGGCTCGGTGCTGGTGAGTCCGCAGCCGGCCTGGAGCCAGTGGGTCATTTCGGCGAACGCGGTCCGCATCGCGTCGTCGAGCGGGCGGGCGCACGCGGTGGTGATGATGTGGGTGGCGGTCTGTCCAACCCGTCGCGGCCGTTGCCGCAGCCGCCCGGGCCGCGGCCACACGGGCCCCGTCGCGGTTGCATCCGCCAACGACGGCCGCATCGGGCGAGCCGGAATCGCCGTGGCCGGACTGGCCCACCTCTTCCCCGTCATCGTCGCCCGCGAGGATGTCGTCCGTCTCGAACCGGCTCCCGACGCCTACCTCACCGCAGCAACCCGCCTTGGCCTGGAACCTGCCAGCTGCATCGCCTACGAGACCGACGAAGGCATCAGCGCCGCCCACACCGCCCGGATGGACGTCATCGACATCCGCACCGCCCCCTGGACCATCGACCAACCACCACCGCCGTCGTAACAGATGGGGCCAGCCGAGCAGCGCAATCCCCCTGCAGTCCGTCAGCGGTGCTGTCCCTCCAGGTACGGAGGGACAGCAGAGGCGGTCGCAGGAGGTCAGCAGGTGGTGGGTGCGGTCCTGCCCGCGAAGCGGTCCGCGAGCCAGGGGATGCCTTCGGCGCTGGTGGCTTCGGTCGCGGCGATGTGGCCGGGGACGATGTTGCTGGAAAACTTGACCGTCGTACCCCGGCGGCACCAGTCAGCGGCCAGGTTCTTGCCGACCTGCTGGGGGACGACGTCGTCCAGGGCGCTGTGGGAGAGCAGGACGGGTACGGCGGGCTTGCGCTTGCCGAGCTGCTGGTCGGCCACGACCGTGGCCCACGGGGCGCGCCCGAGGCGTTCGGTCAGAGGGCGCCCGTCGGCGGTCAGGAAGCGTGAGTTGAGGAAGGGGTATTTGGCGAGGGCCTGAGTCGTGCACAGGTTGTCCCGCAGGTTGTTCGTCACGCGCTTGCCGTGGGCGCTCAGGTACGGGCCGATGTCGATGCCGTACGAGGTGGCCAGCCCGGAGAGCGCGTAGTTGAAGAACGCCCCGTAGGCGGAGCCGTCCATGCTCGCGGCGACCCTGTTCATGTCCGCGGGTGGAGCGCCGACGACGGCGCCCTTGATCTTCAGCTCGGGCGCGTACGTAGGGGCCAGCTCTGCGGCGGACGCCGACGCACCGCCGCCCTGGGAGTAGCCGTAGAGCGCGACCGGACCGGCGTCCGGCAGATCCACGGCATCCAGACGCTGCGCCGCCCGGACGGAATCCAGGACCGCGCGGCCCTGGGCCTCGCGGTCCATGTACGTGTGTACCCCGGGCGTGCCGAGCCCCTGGTAGTCGGTCACCACCACGGCGTAGCCCTGGTCGAGGAGCTTCTTGATGGGCAGCGCCTCGTACTCGGTGCCCGCGGCCATTTGCCGGGAGGGGGCGCACTTGTCGGCCAGGCCCTGGGTGCCGGGGGCGAAGGCGACGATCGGACGTTGGCCGGCACGGGGGTTCGTGGGGATCAGCACGGTGCCGGTGACGGCGCTGGCCTTCCCCGTGCGGTCGGTGGTGCGGTACATGATGCGGTGCACGCTCGCGTTGACCTTGAAGGCCTCGAGCGGGTCCAGGTAGAAGACGCCCGGCTCCGAGCTGATCGCGTCGCCGTTCGCGGCGGGCAGGCTCGCCGGCCGCTGGGGACGCAGCTGATCGGCTGCGGCCGCCTCGCCGGAGGACACGTTGAAGGTGAGCACGGCGGAGGCCGCGGCGGTGATGGCTGCCACAGCACGTCCGCCAAGGGCGCGACGACCAAGCACGGGGGGCTCCTCGGTCAGGGATCAGGAAGATCCACTGACTATCCGAGGCCCCACGCCCACCCGTTGAAATAGGGTGGAGTGTCGCGATTTTGGCTGAAACTTGCTCTACCTGGAGATATTTTCCTGTTTGGGCCGCTGAGGGGTGCCGGCCGGAGGCAGCTCATCTGCGCCCCGCAATCCGCGCGGTGAGAGGAGTGGTCGCCATCGCGGACAGTTGGGCGAGGCCCTGTGCGGACCGTCTGCGCGGGCCGCCGTCGGGATTCCGGTGTCCGCTTCCTTTGCAGGGTGGCCGGGAGTGGTCTTGATCTTGGTTGTGGAGAGGTGGCTGGATGGCGGGAGTGGCTGGGGTAGGTAGCGGGACGGCCAGATGCGCGGGGCTGATGAGTAGGGAGAGTGGTCATGGCGCTGCAGGGTGCGGACGTTCTGGTGGTCGGCGCCGGAGTGGTGGGCCGGTCGGTCGCGTTCGCGCTCGCCTCGGCGGAGCCGGCTGTGCGGGTGGTGCTGGCCGGCGCGGTCGGCGGTGCGGCGGCATCACATGCGGCGGGCGCGATGCTCGGCGCTCTCGGTGAGGTCACCGACCAGGCCGCGCGGACCCGGCACGGGCGGCTGCGCACCGAGCTCGCGGTGACGGCAGCCGCCCGGTGGCCGGCCTGGCGGAAGCAAGTACGCGCCCGCGCGGGCACCGGTGCCCCGCCGGTGGACGGGTACGGCACCGGCACCTTCGTCGTCCTGAACGCGGTCTCCTCGCCTCTGGACGACGCCTCGTTCACCGCGATCGCCCGGGCCGCGGCCGAGTACAAGCTGGGCTGCCAGGAAACGGCCCCGTCGGACATCCCCGGCTACCATCCGCTGGACAACGACCGCGCCCTGCGCGCCTGGTACCTGCCCGCGGAAGGCTTCCTCGACGCCCGGGCCTGGCTGGCCACCCTGGACGCCGCCCTGGCCGCCCTGCCGAACGTGATCCGCACACCGGCCGGCACCCTCACCGCCCTGCCCTCCCACAACTACCTCCTCGACACCCCCACCGGCGCCTTCCGCGCCCCACGCGCGGTCGTGGCGGCCGGCGCCTGGACCACCCCGCTCCTCGAAGCCCTGGACCCGGACCTGCCCGTCGTACCGGTCCTGGCCGCGGCCGGCACCGCGCTGACCGTCACCGGACCCGAGCCTCTTCCGGCGGTGATCCGTACCCCCAACCGGGCCTACGCCTGCGGTCTGCACACCGTCCCGCAGGCAGACGGATCCCGCTACATCGGCGCCAGCGCCCAGCCCTGCATGACCCCCGCCCCCCATCCCACGGCCGGCGCCCTGCGCTTCCTCCTCGACGCCGCCCTGGGCCAGCTCGACCACCACCTGGCCACCGCCGCCATCACGCACACCCACCGCGGCAACCGGCCCATCGCCCTGGACGGGCACCCCGTCATCGGCCCCACCCCCAAAGACGGCCTGTGGGTGGCCTCGGGCACCCACCGCGACGGCCTCCACACCTCCCCCCTCATCGCCACCACCCTGACCGAAGCCCTCCTGGCCCCCACCGGCACCCCTGCCCCGCTGCCCGGGCCGCTCGCCGCTTTCACCCCATGCCGCCCGCTTATCGCAGACCTCACCACCAAAGAGGCTGCCACCGAAGCCGCAGCCCACCATGCGGCGCTCGCGGCCGAAGCCCGGATGCGGCCTCCGTTGACAGGGTTCTGGCCGCAGATGCTGACCGATGGCTACCAGGGCCTGATGGACCGGGCGTACGCGGCCATGCCCGACGGGTACGTACCGCCGCCGGACCTCGCCCCCCTGGCCTACGAGGAAGGCGGACCGGCCCTCGCGGAACTGGCCGCCGCCCACCTGGACCGCCACACCGCCCACTTCGGGTAAGGCGGCGGCGGGGCCTCCGATCCGCCCGCTGCGCGACTGACCCACGAGAGGCCACTCGGTACGGGCGACCGGTCCGGCAACACCCCCACGTTGACCCTCGGAACCCACGCCGGCTGATGAAATGCCTTCCACGGCAGTTGGGCGACGGAGGGCGGGCGAGGGAGACACGTGTCCGAACAGGACAGGTTGGGGGCGCGACTCCGCTCCACGGAAGAGGCCCTCGATCAGATCGGAACGTCCTTCGGCGAACGGGAGACTTGCCGGGAGCCGGCCGGATTCCTCTTCCGCACGCTGTGCGACGCGGCGGCGGTCGACCTGATCGGACGCAGCGCCCGTAACGAACGCGTCCTCGCCGCCCGCCTCCGCCCTCGGCCGCCCCACCACACCCGAAGCGACGAATCGGGTGCCACAGCAACGACACGAAGGCCCCGGTAGTCCCGGCACACCCCACGAGCAGGATCCGGGCCATTCGCGGCCAGCGAGCCCCGAATGCGTACACCAGGCGAGACGCGGGACGTGAACGCAGCAGACCAGTCCGACCCAGCGGGAAAGGGCACTCAGCGCCGCAGCGGCCTGAGCACGCAGGAAGGCTGCACGTCTACAAGACCGTTCTCGGGACCCGGGCCGGCCCCGAGGCTACGTCAGAGGCTGTAGTGCGGCTGGTCGTGGCCCACTGGTGGGCCTAGGCGGCGCTGCTGCGACGGCGGGCACCGCCGCCCGCCTGCTGAGGCGGCGGCCGGAGTCTCTTCGGTCAGTCACGAGAGAATTTCCTCAGATCCGAGGCGAGTGAGGCGATGGCCGCGGGATTGCGCGGGCTTTCCACCAGTTCCGCGTAGTCGAGGACGACGATCCGGTCGTTCTTGACGGCCGAGACGCCGGCGAGCGGCGGATAGGACTTCAGAAAATTCCGCTTCTGCTCCGCGGTGGTGTCACCGTAATCGTTGATCACGATCACCTCGGGGTCACGCTCGACCACGGTCTCCCAGCCCACCGTCGCCCAGCTGTCCTTGAGGTCCTTCATGACGTGATCGCCACCCGCCTTGGTGATGATGTCGTGCGGCCCGGCATACAGACCCGAGGTCAGCGGCTTGTCCTGACCGCCGTCATAGAGGAAGACGCGCGGACGGTCAGCGCCCTTCAGGGCCTTCGCCTCCGCTTCGGCCACCTGCTTCTCGAAGTCCGCGATGAGAGCCTCCGCACGGTCATCGACGTCGAAGATCTTTCCCAGGTTCCGCAGGTCGGTGTACAGCGCTTCGAGCGGCGGCATCACCCCGCGTGCCTTTCCCTGCCCGTTGCGGCACGATTCGCTCAGCAGGTACGATTCGATGCCCACCTTCTCCAGCTCGGCGGGGCTGAAGCCCTCCCCCTCGTTGAAGCCGTAATTCCAGCCCGCGAACACCAGATCGGCGCGGGCGTCGAGGACCAGCTCCTTGTTGATCGTCTTCTTCGAGAGCCACTTCGTCTTGTCGTAAGCGTCCTTCCAGGGAACGGATGCGAGATCGCCCCTGTCGTCGGGCGTCACATAGCCCGCCATACGGTCCTCGAGTCCGAGCGCGAACATGATTTCGGTGATGCCGACGTCATTGGTGACCACGCGCTGCGGGGCCTTGTCGTAGCTCTTCTTCTGGCCGCAGTTCTCGATGGTCACCGGATAGTGGCCGCCGCGTGCCTTGGCATCACCACCCTCTCCGTCCCGAGAGGTGACCTCCGCGCCGCATCCGGTAAGCACCAGGGCGGCGGCGAATGCGAGTGCGGCGGGGCGTACGAGGTTCGGCATGATGGCCATGACTCCTCAGGATGCGGGCTGAGTGGGCGTGAGACGGTCGAAGAGCAGCTGTACGGCGCCGGACTCCGGATGCGGTACACGGTGCGCTCGTACGCCGAAGACCTCGGCCAGCAACTCGGGCGTGAGCACGTCGTGCGGAGCGCCCGAGGCGACGATCCGGCCGCTGTCGATGACGTAGAGGAGGTCGCAGTGGAGGGCGGCGAGATTGAGGTCGTGCAGCGCGGTGAGCACCGTCAGCCCACTGCCGCGCACCAGAGCCAGCACTTCCAACTGCTGGGCGATGTCGAGGTGGTTGGTGGGCTCGTCGAGCACCAGGACGCGGGGCTGCTGTGCGAGCGCGCGGGCGATCAGGACCCGTTGCTTCTCGCCGCCGGAGAGGGTGAGGAAGCCGCGGTCGGCGAGGTGGCCGGCGCCGACCCTCACCAGCGCGGCTTCGCACGCCTTCCGGTCTTCGTCGGTGGTCCGGGCCACGGAGCGCTGGTGCGGCAGGCGCCCCATCGCCACGACCTCGGCGACCGTGAAGTCGAATTCGGTGACCGCTTCCTGGGGCAGGGCAGCCAGCCGACGGGCGCCTTCGCGCGCGCTCAGGGAGTACAGGTCCTCACCGCCGAGCAGGACCGTGCCGGCCGAGGGGCGCAGGGCCCGGTAGACGCAGCGCAACAGCGTAGACTTTCCACTGCCGTTGGGCCCGACGAGCCCGACGACCTGCCCGCTGCCCGCGCGCAGCGTGGCCTCCCGCACCAGCCGCGCGCCGGCGACCTCGACCGTCAGTGCATCGATGTCGATCCGCATCACGCGCCTCCGAAGGTGTAGGAGCGGCGGCGCATCAGCAGGACGAAGCACGGCACGCCGATGACGGCGGTCAGCACGCCCACCGGCAGCTCGACGGGCGCGAGCACCACACGGGACAGGATGTCCACCCAGATCAGCAGGACGGCGCCCGCTAGTGGGGCGACGGCCAGCAGCCGGCGGTGGTCCGCGCCGACCAGCATCCGTGCGGCGTGCGGGACCATCAGGCCGACGAAACCGATCGCACCGCTTACCGCGACCACGGCACCCGTGACGGCGGCACAGACCAGGAACAGCTCCTTGCGCAGCCTCCCCGCGTCCACCCCCAGGGCGGCCGCGGTCTCGTCACCCATCGCCAGGGCGTTGAGGCGACGCGCTGACACAGTGAGGTGGGCGAGGCCGACGAGCACGGCTCCCGCGGCGATCGGCACGGAGGCCCAGCTGGCTCCGCCGAGGCTGCCGAGCAGCCACATCATCGCGGAGCGGGCCGCCTCGCCGCGCTCGGCCGCGAACACCATGAACGTGGTGACGGCCGAGAAGCCGTAGTACATCGCGGTGCCCGTCAGGACGAGCCGCAGCGGGGTCAGACCATCAGCGGTGCGGGCGATCGCGTACACCAGCGCCATGGCGAGGAGGGCGGAGAGGAAGGCCGCCGTGGACAGGGCCCACAGACCGAGAGCGCCGAAGGCCCCGAAGAGGAGGACTGCATTGGCACCGACGGCCGCGCCCGAGGATATGCCCAGGACGAACGGATCGGCGAGGGCGTTGCGGACCATGGCCTGCACGGCGACGCCGATCGCCGACAGGCCGGCTCCGACGACCGCGGCCAGCACGGCTCGCGGGAAGCGCAGTTCCCACACGATCGTGTAAGCAGAGACTTCGTCATGGGCTATGGATCCGCCTGCCAGCCCGGCCCACAGAAAACGCAGCGCCTCGCCCCAGGACAGTCCCGACGCCCCCATCCCCGCCCCACACACGATGGAGAGCACAAGCGCGACGCACAGGGTGACGAAGAGAAGGGGCAGTGATACGCGCTTGGGCGGCGCGGGGCCGACGCCGGTAGGCGCCGTGTGAAGTGGCGCGGCTGGTTCAAGTTCCAGGGGTGTGGCCACGGGCGGATCGCCTTCGCCTCAGGCCGTGCCCTACATGAGCACAGGAGCGGCCCGGGACGCGGGGCGCCCTGCGCAGCGCCTTCTCGCAGTCCACGGCGAATTGACAGGAGCCTTCATCACCGCGGGTAATCGGGCTCACGGAACCGCGTGTGCGGCTCCATCTACCGTTGCGGGTCAGCGCCGGACTTCGACCGGACTTCCCCCGCGGGACGGGTTGCAGCATAACGTGCACGCGGGGCCTCCTTCGACGCCGAACCCCAGATCGAGGGGGGCCCGCGTGTGTCTGGCGAGCGTCGGGATCGGAGGCGTGCGTCGGCCAACTGACCGCGTGCGGCCCGACGCTGCCGCCTTCCTACCGGGGCCGGGTGGCGCCGGTCATCGCGTCCACCGTCTACGGGCGCGTTCCGCACCGGAGCCGCTGAGGGTGTCCGTCGCCAGGGAGAGGGCGATGGCGAAGCCGTAGGCGATGCAGTGCCCGCCGCCAGAGGTCGACATCCGAAGCGAGCCGGGCAAGGAACGCGTCCAGGCCGAACTCACCCTCGTGCCACGGCGGGCCCCCGAACGCGTCCGCGTACACCCTCCCCACCTCTCACCGCAGCCCGGGCAACTCCGCCGCGGACACCCTCCGTACGACCATCCCGCTCACGCGACTCTCGCAGCGGCACGGGCGACAGGGTGCAGGGTCGCGTACTCCAGCGGAGCGGACGGATCGATCGACATGTCGAGCTGCGCGGGAGCCGAGCCCGCGCGTACCAACAGGTCGCCGACCGCGGCGATCATCGCCCCGTTGTCGGTGCACAGAGTCAGCGGCGGCACCCGAAGCTCGACCCCGGCCGCCGCGCACCGCTGCTCGGCCAGCGCGCGCACCCGCGAGTTCGCGGCCACCCCGCCCACGACGACGAGCGTGCGCACTTCGTACTCCCGGCAGGCGGCCAGCGCCTTGCGGGTGAGCACGTCCGCGACGGCCTCCTGGAGCGAAGCGGCGCCGTCGGCGAGGGGGATCTCCTCGCCGCGGATGTGGTGCTGTTCGGCCCAGCGCGCGGCTGCGGTCTTCAGTCCGGAGAACGAGAAGGTGTACCGGGCGTCGCCCGGCCGGGTCAGGGGCCGCGGGAACACCACCGCGCAGCCGTTGCCCCCGTGTGCCGCCCGATCGATGGCCGGTCCGCCCGGGTAGGGCAGGCCGAAGACCCGCGCGACTTTGTCGAAGCACTCCCCGGCCGCGTCGTCCACGGTGTCGCCGAGGTGGAGGATCGGATCGCGTACGAGGTCCCGTACGAACAGCAGCGAGGTGTGCCCGCCCGAGACGATCAGCACCATGCACGGATTGGGCAGCGGCCCGTGCTCCAAGGTGTCGGCGGCGACGTGCCCGGCGAGGTGATGGACGCCGTACAGCGGCACCCCGGCCGCGTAGGCCAGGGTCTTCGCCCCGGCCAGCCCCACTTGGAGCGCGCCCGACAGGCCCGGCCCGGTCGTCACCGCGACCGCGTCGATGTCCGAGATCCGCATCCCCGCCTGGTTCAGGGCCTCCTGTACGACCGGGTTGAAGGCCTGCACGTGCGCGCGGGCGGCGATCTCCGGCACGACTCCGCCGAATCTCGCGTGCTCGTCCATGCTCGACGCCACCACGTGCGCGAGCAGCCGTCCGCCGGACACGATTCCGGCCCCGGTCTCGTCGCAGGACGACTCGATGCCCAGCACCACAGGAGAGCCCACCACGACCTCTTTCACACTTGATCTGTAATTGCAAATGATATGCAACAAGATACTCGGTTCGGAGTTCTGGACTGGAAGCCGGTCGGGAGAGTCGCGAAGCCCGGGAACTCATGGACGCGTCCCCCCGACTACTCATGGGGACGGCATCAGCGCACCAGGGGATGCCACCTCGGCGGCGGTCCGCGTACCGCAGCACCTGACGAGCGAGGGGCGCCGGACAGCGCCCGTTCAGTGGAGTGGCGATGGCGCAACCTCAGCAGTTCCCCGCCGGTGTGTACCTCTCGCTGCGGCGTTGTGTGCCGCCGCCGGCGCTCACGGGGTTCGTGGTGTTGCTGGGGCTGATGTTCTGCCTGTCGTACGTGATCGGTGCTGCGGCCGGTCCGGTCGCACCGGGTATGCACTCCAGCGGGACGGGCGCCGCCCCCGAAGTCGGCAGCCCCGGACGGCACGGTCACGGCGGCTCGGGCGGCACGCAGACGGGCGGTGCGCGGTGAGCCCGGAGCTGGCGACCGCCCCTACCAGCACGGACCTCACCGTCGGCGGCATGACGTGCGCGGCCTGCGTCAGCCGCGTGGAGAAGCGGCTCGGGCGGATCGAGGGCGTCAGTGCCACGGTCAACCTGGCGACCGGCCGGGCACGAGTGGTCCATCCGCCCGGCATCACGACGGACGAGCTGGTGGCAGCGGTCGAGCGTGCGGGCTACACGGCCGAACTCCACGCGCCTCCCGAACCTCGGGGCCGGGCGGAGAGCGAAACGGCGGATCCGGCACCGGAGGAGGAGAATCGGAGCGAGCGCGAGCGGCTGCTGATCACCGTGCTGCTCTGCGTGCCGGTCATGGCCCTGTCGATGGTCCCGGCTCTGCAGTTCCGCAACTGGCAGTGGCTGTGCCTCGTGCTCGCCGCCCCAGTGGTCGTGTGGAGCGCCTGGCCCTTCCATGTCCGCGCGCTGCGGGGCCTGCGGCATTCGGCGGCCACCATGGACACGCTCGTCTCGCTCGGTGTCGTCGCCTCGTTCCTCTGGTCCCTGTACGCGTTGTTCCTCGGCGGCGCGGGGCAGCCGGGGATGCGGATGCCCTTCACCCTCCTCCCCTCGGCCGGTGGTCATGTCGCCGACGTCTATCTGGAAGCGGCGGTCGGTGTACCGCTGTTCGTCCTGACCGGCCGGTTCCTGGAGGCACGGGCGCGGCGCGGTACGGGCGCGGCGTTGCGCTCGCTGTCCGCGCTGGCGGTCAAGGACGTGACCGTGCGCAAGAACGGGAAGGAGCGGCGGATCCCGGTCGAACGGCTCACCGTCGGGCAGGAATTCGTCGTCCGGCCCGGGGAGCGGGTCGCCACGGACGGCGTCGTGGTGTCCGGGAACTCCGCCTTGGACCTGTCCCTGCTGACCGGCGAGAGCGATCCCGTCGAGGTCGGGCCGGACCAGGCCGTGATCGGGGCCGCGGTGAACGCGGGCGGGCTGCTCCTCGTACGGGCCACCGCCGTCGGCGCGGACACCCGGCTCGCCCGGATCACCCGCATGGTCACCGACGCCCAGGCCGGCAAGGCGGCGGCGCAGCGTCTGGCCGATCGCGTGGCGGGCGTCTTCGTACCGGTCGTCCTGGTATTGGCCGTCACCGTGCTCGGCTTCTGGCTCGGCGCCGGTGCGGATCCGCAGCCGGCGGTGACCGCGGCCGTGGCCGTCCTCGTCGTCGCGTGCCCCTGCGCTCTCGGCCTGGCGACGCCCACCGCCCTGCTGGCCGCCACCGGCCGCGGCGCCCAACTGGGCATCCTGGTCAGCGGACCCCAGGCCCTGGAGGCCCTGCGGCACGTCGACACGGTCGTCCTCGACAAGACCGGCACCCTCACGACCGGGCACATGACCGTCGCCCAGCTCACCCCGCTCCCCGAAGGCTTGGGCCGGGAGAGGGTCCTGCGGCTGGCCGGCGCGGTGGAGCAGGGCTCCGAGCATCCGCTCGGGGTCGCGCTGGCGGCGTACGCGAGACGGAACCTACCCGACCAGACATTGCCACAGGTGACCGGATTTCGGGCCACCCCCGGGTCCGGTGTCAGCGGTGTGGTGGACGGCCGTGCGGTCGAGGTGTGCGCACCGGGCGACGATCTCCCCGAGGCCCTGGCGAAGGCACTGGCAGCCGCCGAAGCCGCCGCGCTCACGCCCGTCCTGGTACGGGTCGACGGCGTCGCCCAGGCGCTCATCGGCCTTGGGGACGTCCTGCGTCCGGGCAGCTACCGGGCCGTCGACCGCCTCCGGCGACTTGGGGTGGAGCCGATCCTAGCCACCGGCGACCGCGAGGCCCCCGCGGAGGCCGTCGCCTCCGCACTCGGGATCACCCGCCTCCATGCCCGCTGCACCCCGGAGGACAAAGCCGCTCTCGTACGGCAGTTGAGGGACGACGGCCGACGGGTCGCCGTCATCGGCGACGGCGTCAACGACGCCATCGCGCTGGCCGCCGCGGACCTCGGGATCGCCATGGGCAGCGGTACGGACGTGGCCATCGGGGCGGCGGACGTGACCCTGGTGCGCGGTGACGTGGAGGCGGTCGCGGACGCGGTCCGCCTGGCCCGGCGCACCCTCGCGACCATCCGGGTCAACCTGGTCTGGGCGTTCGGCTACAACCTCGTCACCGTCCCCCTGGCAGCCGTGGGCCTGCTCAACCCGATGGTCGCCGCGGCGGCGATGTCGGCCAGCTCGCTCCTGGTCGTGGGGAACAGCCTGCGCCTTCGAGGCTGGGACCCCGCAGGCCGCCGAACTGCCGGTGCGTCGCGGGCCCGCCGCGCCCGGGGAGGAAGTGAACGATGACCGATTCCACTCGACGAGAAGCGGTGGACGGCTGGTGGCCGACGCGCCGGCGTCTGCGCGAGGCGTACCTGACCGCGGCCCTTCCTGTGATCGCGTGCTTGGTCGGACTGTGCGGACTGACGGCCTGGGCCGGCTCCGGAGCTGCCGGCGCTCCGCCCCGCATCGCGGTCGACGACGGCCGCGTCTTCCTCCCGTACGCCGGCAAGGAGAACACCGCGGCGTTCTTCCGGGTCTCGAACCTGGGTGGCGCAGATGATCAGTTGGTCTCCGTCACCTCCCCGGACGTGGAGCAGGCCATGCTGAGCCGGCACCAGAGCGCGGGTACCGGGGCCGACTCCATGAACATGACCGGGCCCCTCGACATCCCGGCCGGGGACACCCTCGCCATGTCCCCCTTCGGAGCGGACGTGATGGTGAAGGTGAAGGAACGCTGGCAGGCGGGTCAGGTCGTTCGCTTCGTCCTGCACTTCCGCCACAGCAAGCCGGTCGAAACCATCGCGATCGTGGTCCGGCCCGGCAGCTGAACGCCACCGGCCGGTGGGCGACACACGTCGACTCAGACAGCGGCGACGGCGTCGAGTTCGCCCGCCTTGGCGTCCTCGATGAGCGAGCCGAACTGGTCGGCGCTCATCTCCACACGCTGTCCGAAGTCATCAGTGATGACGACGCGCCGTTCGACCGGCGCGGACTCGTCCACGAACAACTGGGGGCAGCCGCAGTCGCACTTGCCGCAGAACGTCGCTATCGGGGCCAGGGAATTGATATCGGTCATCACACGTGCCCTTTCCTTTCGCGTCCGTCCACGGAACGGCCTCCCGCCACCGGACGTGAAGGGAATGCCCGTTCGGTAGCGAGCGCAAGCACCCTGGTGAACCCCCGTGGGAGCACAGCGGTCCGGGCCTGTGCTTCGACTGCTCCCAGCCGGCCCCAACTCGCGGAAACCAGAAGGCCACTCCGTACGACTACGTGGGAGAGGCAGACGGTCTCCGAGCTCTGCGAGCGAGAGCCGACCGGACCCTCCACCCTGTACGTCACTGTCGAGGAGAGAACGCCATGGATGAGCAGCGCTACCGCGTGACCGGTATGACCTGCGGCCACTGTGCCGGCCACATCACCGAGGAGGTCAAGCAGGTGACCGGGGTGAGCGACGTCGTCGTCGATCTCGACGCGCATGCCGTCACGGTGAGCGGTGCGCCGCTCGACGACCGTCTGATCCGTGCCGCCATCGTCGGGGCAGGCTACGAAGTCGCCGCGGCGATCTGAGCGCACGGGCGGCGGATGCTGGGGGCGCCGCAGGTTGGAGGGATTCGCGCGCGAGAATCCTCGGTTCGCGGGAACTCCGGCCTTTCTCCGTCCGACTACTGGGACGTGGGCGGCGGACACCCGTCGCTCCACGCGGCTCGGAACGACGGAAAGGTGTGGGATGGGCGGGCTGGATGTGCGCATGAGGGCAGTCGCCTGCCGGCACGGCCGGGTGGAAGCGGTCTCCGACGTGAGTCTGGAGATCGCCGCCGGTGAGCGCGTGGCGCTGACCGGCACCAACGGCTCCGGCAAGACCACCCTGCTGCGTGCGGTGCTCGGCCTGCACCGCCAGGTGACGGGCTCCATTTCGGTCGGCGGCCGGGAGACCGGCTCACCCGCCGAGTGGGCCTGGCGGCGCCGTGCCTGCGCCTGGATCCCCCAGAAGCCGGCCGCCGGCCGTTTCCCCCTGCTCGGCGCCGAGTTGCTCGCCAGCAGTACCGCGCCCGAGGACGCCGGCGAAGCCGCCGCCCGGCTGGGGGTCGGGACGCTGGTCGAACGCCCGTTGCACACCCTCTCCGGCGGCCAGTTGCAGCGGATGTACCTGGCCAGGGCGATCGGCTGCGTCGCCGCCGGAGCCCAGGTGCTGCTGGCCGACGAGCCCACCGCCGCCCTCGACTTCGACGGGCAGGCGGAGGCCGCGGACGTCCTCACCTCACTCCCGGTCACCCTGGTCGTCGTCACGCACGACCGCGCCCTGGCGGACCGCTGCGACCGCGTGCTGGAGATGGCCGCGGGCCGACTGCGGGAGGCCCGGTGACTGCGGTGAACCTCGCCACCGCCGACCTCGGTGCGCTGCTCCAGCTGCTTCCGGTCCAGCGGGCCGGTCTCGCGCTGCTGCTCGCGGCGATCGGCCTGCCCGTCATCGGCGTGGTCATCGTCGGGCTCGACATCATGCCGGTCCGGTTCGCGATGATGCACGTGGCCCTGCTGGGCATCGCGATCGGGCTGCTCACCGGCCTCGACCCCATGCTGTGCGCGCTCGTCGCCTGCGCCCTGGCCGGAGCGGGAGTCGCCCCGCTCGCCCGCACACCCGACGGCCTGTCCGGAGCCATGGGCCTGCTGATGAGTCTCGCCATCGCCGCCGCGCTGCTGCTGCTCGCCGTCTCGGGGGTCAACGCGTCCGGGGCCTTCGCCCTCCTGTGGGGGTCGATCCTCTCCGTCGGCACCCCCGACCTCGTCGTCCTAGGCGTACTCGCGACCGTCGTACCGGGCGTGTTCTGGTGGAAGCGGCGCGACATCGGCCTGCTCCTCTACGACCGTGAGCTCGCCCACTGCTCCGGCGTCCCGGTCCGCGCCCTGACCGCGGCCCTCCTGATCCTCGTCGCGATCGCCGTCGCCGGGGCGATCAAGCTCACCGGCGCCCTGCTCGTCGACGCTCTGACCCTGCTGCCCGCACTCGCCGCGCGCCGCCTGGGCAGCTCACTCAAATCGATCACCCTTTGGGCAGTCGGCATCGGCGTGGCCGTCAACACGGCCGGGTTCCTGCTGGCCCTGTGGCTCGACTGGCCGCCCGGCCCCGTACTCGTCCTGACGGCGGGGGCACTCGTCCTCGCCGTCCACTTCATACCCGAACGGAGAATCAGCTCATGGCGCGCACCCGCGTCCGTATCTCTTCCCTCCTCGCACTGAGCGCGGCACTCGCTCTCGTTACCGGCTGCGGGAACGGCACCGACTCCGATGCCGCCACCGACACCCCCGCGAAGGCCGGTGCCCCGGCTGCCGGGAAGGACAAGCCCGTGGTGGTCGTGACCACCACCTGGGAGGGCGCGTTCGCCAAGGCCGCCGGGGCCGAGGATGTCAAGGTCATCGTGCCGCAGTCCGTGCACCACGCCCCCGACTACGACCCCAAGCCGTCCGACCTCGCCGCCGTAGCCAAGGCGGACTTCGTGCTGTACGCGCCGTTCGAGCCGTACGCCGCGAAGATCAAGGAGGCCGCGGGCTCCAAGGCGAAGCTGGTCGAGGTCAACCTCGACAACGACCCGGACAAGGTCAAGGCCGAGGTCGACAAGCTGGGCGCGCTCTTCGGCACACAGGACGCGGCCACGAAGTGGAAGACCGGCTTCGATGCCGAATACGGGAAGCTGAACAAGGAGGTCCAGGCCGGGTGGCCCGGCGGCAAGAGCCCCTCGGCCGTGACCCAGGTCTTCACCGGCTGGTCGGCGAAGCTGGCGGGCGCCACCGTCGTGGGCACGTACGGGCCCGAGGCAGTGACCCCCGGGCAGTTGGCCGAGCTCTCCGCGAAGAAGCCCGCGCTCGTCCTCGACAACGCCCACATGTCGACCGGGACCGTACTGCCCGACTCTGGAGCCAAGCAGGTGAAGATCGTCAATTACCCGGGCGAGGACCTCGACCTGCTGGCCGTGTACCGCAACGCGGCTGCGGAGCTGAAGAAGGCCATGGGCACCTCCTGAACCGGGCGGCGCGGCCCGCGCCGTTGCCTTCCGTCCCGGAGCAGTGTGCACACACTGCCCCGGGATGCCCCTTGTGCCGGTTTGATTCTGCCTGTGATTCGGCCCACCGTGGTGTGACGGACTTGGATAGGTTGTGCCGGTCCACCGACCGGACAGCTGGCTGAGGCGGACCTCGAAGGGTCTGCTCTGTGCTTCTGCCTGCCTGTTTCTGGGCGCGGTCAGTCACGTCGCCGCTGGCGGAACGCTGCCGGGGCCGGGAGGCCTGGGGCTCGTCTTCGCCACTCTGACCGTTCTGGGCACCGGCCACTTCGTTGGTCGTCGACGGCGCTTTGACGTCACCACTCTCCTGCTGGGCGCGACACAGTTCGGCCTGCACCTGGCCTTGCACCGTCTGTCGATGGCGGACGGCACGCCATCGCCCACCACGGCCCCGATGCCCACCGGCGGTATCGGCCACCACACCATGGCCGCTCACGCCCCGGGCACGCACGCGGGCATGGACGCGACGGACATGGCCCCTGCGGGCCCCGGGCACGCGATGACGGCGACGATGACGCTGGCGCACGCCCTTGCCACGCTCGGGACCGCCCTGTGCGTGGTCTACGGCGAGCGGATCCTGCGACGGCTGGCCGCCTTGGTCCTGCCGCGCTCCCCCCTCGCCGCCCTCACGCCTCTCCCCCTGCCGCCCGGGCCCCGGCTGCCGGCAACGTCTGCACGTGCCCTCCCCGCCTCATGAGCCCGGCAGCCCTCGGCTGCCGGGCTCATCGGTCATCCGGCCTCGGCGAGGGGCACCGCCTCAGGCAAGCCGTGCTGCGACTGCGGCAGGCTCTCGGCCAGGCGCTCCCGCAGGGCCGACCGGTCCGGCTTGCCCGCCGCCGTCAGGGGAATCTCCTCCACCACCAGGAGGCGCTCGGGGTGCTTGCGCCGCTCCAGTCCTCGCGCGGTCAGGTGATCGCCGAGGGTGTCCAGCGTCGGAGCCTGCGGGCCCCGTGCCACCACGCAGGCCGCCAGCCGCTCCCCCATCAGCGGATCGGGAACGCCCACGCACACCACGTCCCGGACCTGCGGGTGCGAACGGAGTTCCCGTTCGACTTCGGCCGGGCTGATGTTGGCGCCGCCCCGGATCACGATGTCCTTCAGGCGGCCCACGACGTGCAGGACGCTGTCGGCGTCGAGGTAGCCGAGGTCGCCGGTGCGCACCCAGCCGTCGGGGGTGCGGTAGAGGGCATCCAGATCAGGGGCGCCCACATAGCACAGGGGCGTCATGGGGCCCCGGGAGATGATCTCCCCGATGTCGCCGTCGGACAGCGGTTCGTGGGTCTCGGGGTCGGCGATGCGGATCTCGGCAACCCGGGGGTCGGGGTGGCCCGCCACGACGCCCGACGCGTCGGTCGGCGGCACGGTGTTGGTCAGCCCCGTGTGGCAGTTGACCCCGTCGGCGGAGCCGTAGAGGTTGACCACCGGGCAGCCGAAGGCCTTCGCGGCGGCGGCAGCGGTGGTCTCGTCGAGCGGGGCGCCGCCCAGGACCAGCGCGGTGGGGGCAGGTAGCTGCTCGCTCGTCGCGTCGAGGCGTTCGAGCATCATGCGGACCATGGTGGGCACGCCGAGGACGTGGGTCGGCTCGTGCTCTCGCATCGCCGCGATGGCGGCCTCGGGTGAGAAGTGGTCGAGCAGGACCAGGGTGCCGCCGTGCCGGGCGAGGGTGACGGCGGTGCCGTTGGAACCGAAGGCGGAGGCCAGCGGTACGAGGAACAGGCAGCGCGGCGGGGTCCCGTCGGGGATGAGGGAGGCGAGGAAGTTCCCTCGCCCGCCGGCGAGCGCGTTGTGCGAGTAGGCGATCATCTTCGGCTCGGCTTCGGAGCCGGAGGAGACCAGGATCCGCGCCGCGCTGTCAGGATCCGGGCGGGCAGGGACGAAGCCGCTGGGGTCGGAGCGCATGAGGTCCGACCACGGAATCGTTTCTTCAAGTGCGGTGCCGGGGCCTACCGCGATGACATGGCGGAGGGCGGGCAGCGCGCGCGAGAGGGTGTGCAGGTCGGCCGCGTGGTGGAAGTCGCGGTGTTCGATCGCGGCGACGACGGCGACGGCTTCGGCCCGACGCAGTAGGCACTCGGCCTCAAGGGTGCCGCGGCCGACGGGGAAGGGCAGGGCGACGGCGCCGAGCGCGGCCAAGGCCAGGTCGGCGATGACGGCGTTGCGGTTGTTGGGCAGTTGCACGCCGACCACGTCGCCCTCGCGTATGCCGAGGCTTCTGAGGCCGGTGGCCAGACATCGCACCTTGCGGTCCAGGGCGGTGTAACAGAGTTTGCCCTTGGCATCCAGGACGGCTGTGGCGTGCAGGTCGGCGATCTGGCGGGCCCGGAACAGGCTGTAGAGGTCGAGGTCGGGGCAGGTGCCGTCGACCACCCAGGAGCGGCGGAGTTCGGCGGGCAGCAGGTCGTGCAGTACGGGCCTGTTGGCGGTCATGCGAAGCTCCAGGGGTCGGGAACGGCGGGGGCACCGTGCGCATCACGGCTGATCGAGCCGGCGAAGCGCGCGTCGTGGTGCAGGTCGGCGAGGTCGGTGGTGACAGCGGTGGCAGTGAGGCCGTGAGCGCTCAGCTGGGCCAGGGCGTCGTTCGTGGAGAGCTCGCGCAGGTCGTACGCGGTAGCGGCCCCGGCGCTCGCATCGGAAGGGGCGATCCAGCCGTCGGCCGTCGGCAGCGGGTGCCGGAATCCGGCGGGCCGTCTGGCGTTCTCCCCGCGGGCCACCCGCCGCAGGGCGGGGCCGGTCAGGGTGTCGGCGGCGCCGAGGAGCGAGGAGTCCACTCGTACGCCGTGGCCGGTGCGTTCCCTGAGCAGCAGTCCCGCGAGCACGGCTTCGGCTCCGTGCAGGCCCCCGAGTACGTCGAGCAGGGTCATCAGCGAAGGCGCGGGGGGCTCTCCTTCGGGACGGACCGCCTCGCCCACACCCGTACGGGCCTGCACCATGAAGTCGGTACCCATGGGGGCATCCGGGAGCCGATCGGCCCAGCCACTCGTGTACGCGTAGACCAGGGCTGGATTGACGAGTGCGAGATCGTCGGCGTCGAGCCCGAGCTCGGCGGCCTTGCCCGGGGCCCAGTTGTGCAGGAAGACGTCGGCCTCCGCGGCCATCTCCCGCAGTCGGCGGCGGTCGGCCTCGGCCTTGATGTCTATCTCGACGGCCTTCTTGCCCCGGTTGAGGGCGAGCCAGCGTGCGGAGATCCCCGAGCAGGCGGGAGGCATGCCGCGCAGCGGGTCCCCGCCCGGCGGCTCGATCCGGATGATCTCGGCCCCCAGCAGGCCGAGCAGGTGCGCGGCGAGCGGTGCCTGGATGCGGCGGCCCGCCTCCAGCACCGTCAGCCCGGCCAGCGGTTGCCCGGGAGAAGGGGCAAGCGCCGTACGGGTGCTCGATGAGGCGAGGCCGCCGGCCATCGGCCGCAGCGACCAGGGCGCGGCGCCGTCGGCCTCCTCGGCGCGTTCGGCCAGGGTGCGCAGTACGCACACCTCGGCGCCGGAGAGCACCGCGGCCTGCCGGATCCGCGGGAGGGAATGTGAACGGGTCACGGCGCGGAGGACCTGCGGGAAGGGGGCACAGGCGGTGGCGTAGCGGAATTGGAACGGCCGCCAGCCGGCCCGTATCGCGTCGGCCGGGGCCTCCAGGGCGCGCCAGAACGCGGCCCAGGCTCCCGGGTCGAGGGTCTCCAGCTCGAACAGCACGCCCTCGGCCGAGGTGAAGGGCGGGCCTCCTGGGGCGAGTTCGGCGGCTTCACCCTCGTCGGCTCCGGCCGCGGCGAGGTACTGGGACACGGCGAGCAGCCCGGCCCGGTCAGCACTGGAGGTGACGTGGGAGGCCGCGGCTCCGCGGGCCTGTCCGACCAGGCCGGCGAGCAGTCCCTGGACGGTGAGGACGGCGGTGGCCGTCGCCGAGTAGTCGGCGGCCAGGCCGCGCGGGCTGCCGTCGCGCCGGCCGTGGACCGCCATCACGCCGGTGGCGGCCTGCACGGTCGCCTCGTCTACCAGCCCGCTCCCGGGGTTCCCCCAGGTGACGGTCGCGTGAGCAGGCTCGAAGCCGGCTCCGGAGAGCGTGGTGCAGCCCGACGGGTCTCGGTCGGCAAGCTCGTCGGATCGTGCTCCGAGCAGCCGCAGGTGTTCGGCGACGACGTCGGTGATCTGCGGGGGCCCCGAGGTGCCGAAGCTCAGTGTGTCGAGCGGCCGGACCGTCTGCGTGGTTGCGGGGGACGCCATGCCTCTCCTCTCCCGGCGCGGCGGTGGCCGTCGCCCAGGTCGAACGGAACGCGGGAACTCGGAGGGGTGCGCACCCGACCAGTTCCTCGGACAGAGAGTCGGACAGCAGTTCCCATGGGTTCCCGGGAATGAGGAGGAATGCAGTGACGGATTCAGGCACCGCGCACGACGGAGCGGCTCAACCCGATCCGCGGATCGTCGAGTTGAGGGAGCGAGCCGACCGGTTCATCCGTACGAGGGTGATCCCGTCCGAGACGGTGCTGGACGCGGGCGGAGAGGATGCGACTGCCGCCCTGACGGAATTGCGGGCCGAATCGCGTGCCGCCGGACTGTGGGCGCTGCCGCTCCCGGCGGATCTGAGCGGCGGCGGCCTGAGCTTCCGGGAGTACGCGGCGCTGGCCGAGGCCGAGGGCGCCAGCGACCACGGTCCCGCCGCGCTGGGCTCCGCCCCGCTGCTCGACGTCACCATGCTGAACCGTCACGGCAGCGCCCGGGTACGCGAGGAGTACCTGAAGCGGCTGGTCGCAGGAGAGATACGTACCTGCTACGCCATGACCGAACCGGACGTGCCGGGCACCGACCCGCTTCTGACCGAAACCCGGGCCGAGGTCCAGGCGGACGGCAGCTGGTGCGTCAGCGGCCGCAAGTGGTTCACGTCCGGCGCCGCGGGCGCCGATCTCGTCACCGTGATGGCGCGTACGGGCGGGAGCGCCGGCGACCGGGACGGGCTCTCCCTGCTGCTCGTACCGACCGGCTCACCCGGATTCCGCGTCGTACGCGAACTGCCCATCTTCGGGGCGGCCGGCCAGTACGAGATCGAACTCGACCAGGTCCGCGTACCCGCCGACCACCTCCTCGGCTCAGGCGGCGACGCCCTGGCCATCGCGGGCGAACGGCTCGCACTCGGCCGCACCCTGCGCTGCCTGCGCTGGCTCGGCCAGGCCCAGCGCGCCTTCGACCTCATGTGTGAACGCGCCGCCACCCGCAGCGGATCGCGCGGGCCGCTCGCCGACCACCAATTGGTCCAGCAGCACGTCTTCGACGCCCTCCTCGCGCTGCGCACCACCCGCCCCCTGGTCCACGAGGCGGTCGCGCTGATCGCGGCCGGACAGGACGCCCGTACCGAAGTGGGACTGGCCAAGGTCGCCGCCGCCCGCATGCTCCAGCAGGTCACCGACTCCGCGATCCAGGTCCACGGCGCCGCCGGGCTCGGCCCCGACACCGCGCTGCCGTCCCTGTTCCGCGGCGGGCGCGCGGCTCGCATCCTGGACGGCCCGGACGAACTGCACATCACCTCGGTGGCTCGCCGGGTGCTGCGCGACTACGGCCAGGGGCACGGGTCCACTACACGCGGGTGATGTCGACGAGATCGTCGAGCGCGGCCAGCCCGAGGGCCAGGAAGAAGTCGCCCCAGATCAGTTCGTGGCGCACCGCCAGGCCCTTGGCCGCGTCGTAGCAGCCGTCCAGCAGCATTCCCTCCGGGCGCCCGAAGCCCGGTCCGGTGAGGTGCGCTTCGGCCAGGCGGCTCAGGATCGCCACGGCCCGGTACGAACACACCGCAGCCCGGGGAGCCCATGCACGCGACAGCTTGAGCAGCGCGACGGCGGTGATCGCCGCGGCCGAGGTATCGACGGGACCCCACGGTCGGGACGCCTCGTTGGGCGGGATGATCCGCCCGGTCAGCGCCTCCGCCTGCACCAGCAGTTGCTCGGCCGCGAAGGCGAGCCGTTCCGGCCGGTGGCCGGCCACATACGGACGGAGCAGTGCGTCGGCCACGGCCAGGAGCAGCCACGCCTCGCCGCGGCTCCAGCCCGGTGCCGGGTCCTCGCAGGGGTGCCACTCAGTTGCCGCGTCGAACTGCCATGCGGGCCGCGGCCGGACGCCGCTCCCCGCTCCCTCCGCACCGAGGCAGAGGTCGAGGTGCCGGTGCAGATGGGCCGCCGCCACGGCCGGCCCCTCGGATCCGGCTCCGGCCAGGAGGGGCACCAGCCCCGGTACGGCGTCCGCGCGGGCCAGGAGCCGGGGTCCTCCGAGCGCCGCACCCCAGGGCACGACCCCGGCCTCCGGGTCGTAGGAGTTCAAACAGGCCCGGCCCGCCTTCGCCTGCAGTGCGGTGGCCTCGGCGGAGTCGAAGGCCGGAGCCGTCCCGTACCAGAAGATCAACCCCCGGGTGGCGGTGTCCGCATCCGCCCAGGGCGCGAGCCGGGCCGTGCATTCCTCCGCAGCCTGCCGGTGTGCCTCGTCCCCGGTGTAGCGGGCCCGCAGCCACAGCAGTCCGGCCCAGAAGCCACCGGTCCACGAGCCGCGGCCGGTCGTCTTCCACCGTCCGTCCCCGGGGTCGGCGTACAGGGGGAAGCGGGTGCCCACCTCGGCCTCGGTCACCGTCACCCGGTCGATGACGGCGGCCAAGGCCTGGCTGGCCCAGTCTTCGGAGGTCATGCTGCCGCCCCCGTCCCCACCCGCCGGTCCCGTACGGCCCAGAGGAACGCGACCGCCCCCGCCGCCGCGAACTCCACTGCCACCAGCACCCAACCCGCCCCGTACCGCCCGCTCTGCGCGAGCAGGCCGAACAGGGGCGGGCCCGCCGCGAACCCGGCGAAGAATCCGGCCGCGACGAGAGCCGAGTCCTGTCCGGCCTGTCCGGGGGCGGCCCGCTGCATGACCAGCACCATCGAGACGGCGTTGCCGGACACGGCGAACACTCCAATAGCGACGGCGCCGGCCCACACCAGCGGACTGGCCAGCAGCCCGCCGGCCAGGAGAGCCGCCGCGCCCACGGCGCCGCAGGCCAGGACACCCGGCAGCCGCTCCGCCCGGCCCGGGCGGGCCGCCCTCGACCACCCGACCCGGCCGAGGATGCCCGCGACGCCGAGGACGGCGACCAGGCCACCGGCCACGGTGGGACCCATCCCCAGACGCTGCACCCCGTACAGAGCGACGTAGGTGTTCACGGAAGCGATACCGGCTCCCAGGAACAGCGAGAAGCCCGCCAGCCAGGCCACCATCCCCCGCGGAACGAACGACGTGCGAGCGGGCGGAGCCGACGCCGCGGGCGGGTCGGCAGGCAGCGCGCGCAGCGCCCACGCTCCGGCGAGGAGCGCCGCCCCGGCGGCGGTCCACACAGCGCCCCGCCAGCCGAGACCGCCCGCGAGGGCGGCGAGCGGCAGTCCGGCGGCGAACGCACCAAGCTGCACACCGGACTGCTTCAGGCCGGTCACCGCACCCCGCCGGGCAGGCGGAACCGTTGCCAGAATCGCCTTGTTGGTGGCGGGGTTGGCCAACGCCTGCGGTATTCCACCCAGCGCGACCGCACCCAGCAGCAGACCGGCGCCGGGAGTCGCCCCGATCAAGGCGAGCGCAAGGGCGGAGACGACGAGCAGCAGCACCAACGAGCGCCGGGGCCCGATGCGGTCCACCATTCGTCCGCCGGTCGGGGACAACGCGGCGGCCGTCCCGAATCCGACCGTGGTCGTCAGCCCCAATACGGTGGGGGAGATGTTCAGTTCCTCCACCAGGCGCGGCCCCAGAGCACCGAGCAGGAACAACTGCAGCATCGAGAACGCCATGGCGCAGGTGAGCAACGCGGTCAGGCTCCGGGACTCCCGGTCCCGCGTACCTGGTACCGCCGCCGTTGCTGCCGCCGCCCCCGCTGCCGCCACAGAAGTCTCCATTCCCCAGATGTTGAACACCACGACCGACTGGGAAGGCAGTCGGATGAACCGGCACCACAGTTCCCTCTCCCCTCTGTGCCCTGCACCACACCACGCGGACGACCTCCACGGCGCATCACAGGCTCGGTTGAGAACTTGTCAGGAAGTGCGCACCCCCCTGCGCAGTCCGGAAAGCTGGTGCGAGGATGAACCCGCCATGACGCCAGGCCACTGTTTCCGAGCCGTACGGGCTGCGATGTTCGCAGCCGTCTGCGTGCTGCTCGCGACCCTCGGCCACGTGCTCATGTCCGGCCTGGCCGTGCCCTGGTGGGCCGTGTGCGCTGCGTTCGTGGGAACGGCCGCGGCAGCCTGGTCCCTCGCCGGCCGTGAACGCGGGCCTCTCACTGTCATCGCGGCGACGGTCGCCGTCCAGGCCGCGCTCCACTCGGGCTTCTCCCTGGCCCAGTCCGTCCTGCACCCTTCCCTGCCGTCCGGCACGTCGTTCGCCCGCCAATGGGCCGCGTACCTGATGTGCGGTGAAGGCACGGCCTCGACGCTGTCCACCCCTGACGCCCTGAAGGTCGTCAACGACGCGGGGCTCGGCAGGCTCGTGTCCCAGCCGCCGCCCGGCACCGTCATCCCGGACGCCGGCTCCCATGCCCACCACGCCATGCACGGCATGGCCGGCGCCGCATCCGAGGTCACCGGCACCTTCATGCCGGCGGGCGGTCACGACGTGGCCGGCATGTCACCGGCCGGAATGCTCGCCGCCCACCTGCTGGCCGCGCTGCTCTGCGGCCTGTGGCTGGCCTACGGCGAGCAGGGCGCCTTCCGTGTCCTGCGCGCCGTCGCAGGCTGGATCTGGACGCCGCTGCGCCTGCTCTTCGGCCTCGCCACGGCACCCCTCCCGCCGCGCATCCGCGTGCGCCGGGTACGGCGCAGCCGCGCGCTCCCGCAGCTGTTCCTCGTCCACGCCATCACCTCACGGGGTCCTCCGACGGGAACCGCTGTCCTGTGACAGCTGGTTCCCCGAGTACGCGCTGACGGCTCTTCTCCTGCCCGTCGCGCCTCGGGCATCGGCCATGCCCTCCGGCTGGCCGTACCCCTTCACCGGCCCCGCCGCGCGCGGCGCCGGACACCTTGCCCTTAAGGACCTGTGGCGATGACTCCTGCCCTGCCCACCCTGCCCTGTACCGCCGGGGACCGGCCGGCCCGGCACACCCCGGACTCCGACGCGGTGGTGACCCGACTGGCCCTCGCCGCCCGCGACGGCGACCCCGCGAAGACGGACCGTTTCGTCCGTGCCTTGCACCGCGACGTCTGGCGTTACGTGGCCTACCTCAGCGCGGATCCCCAAGCGGCCGAAGACCTCACCCAGGACGTGTTCCTGCGGGCCCTCGCCGCGCTCCCCCGCTTCGAAGGCCGCTCCTCCGCCCGCACCTGGCTGCTGTCCATCGCCCGGCGCACCGTCGTGGACAGCGTGCGCCATGCCGCCGCCCGCCCCCGGCTGTCGGACCGGTACGACTGGCAAACCGCCGCCGAGCAGAGCCAGCCGTACGACCTTCCCGGCTTCGAGGACGGCATCGCCCTGGCGGAGCTCCTGGCCGCGATCCCGGCCGAACGCCGAGAAGCCTTCGTCCTCACCCAGCTCCTGGGTCTTCCGTACGCCGAGGCGGCCACCGCCATCGGCTGCCCCATCGGCACGGTCCGCTCCCGCCTGGCCCGCGCCCGTACCACGCTCATCGCCCTGCTGACGGACACCGAACCGCCTGCCGCACTGCCGAAGCAACGATCAATCCATGACTCCGGATTCATCCCGCAAAGGACCGGATCCGCCATGCGCACACCGTCGCTGGTCTGATCGTTAGAGAACGCACGAAAGGGCTGCCGACCGTGTCGGCAGCCCTCCACTCCCGCGCGGCTGAGGCAAAAGCCGCGGGATGCGATGGTGGCCGACTCACGTCCGAGCATGTCCGACACCACCCAACCCGCGAGCACGCCCGACCTGGCCACATGGCTGCCAGTGAGAATCTCCGGCACCGGCTCCGCGAGCTTCCCCGCCGACAACGGGCACAAGATTCTCACCGCGCTACGCAACCGTTTGGCTGCGGGCTGGACGCTCGGGGGAACGGCATGACCGAGGTCACGTCGGAAGCGGGTCCGGTGAAAGTTGCGCGGGTGCGGTCGGCGCCGCTGGTATTCAGCGCGGGCAGCCTGGTGGGCCTGTTGGGCGGGATGATCGGGTTGGGCGGTGCGGAGTTCCGGCTGCCGTTGCTGATCGGGATGTTCGGGTTCGCTGCGTTGTCGGCGGTCATCCTGAACAAGGCGATGAGCCTGGTCGTCGTGATCACCGCCCTGCCCGCCCGGCTGGCTGCGGTGCCCTTCGGCGAACTGGGCTCCCACTGGGCGATCGCGGTCAACCTCCTGGCCGGCAGCCTGCTCGGCGCATGGGCGGGAGCTTCATGGGCCCTGCGGATGCGGTCCGCGACCCTCTACAAGGTCCTCGCGATCCTCATGGTCGCCATGGCCACGGCCTTCGTCTTCACGCACACCACCGCCGTGGGGTCGCTCACCCTGCCGACCTCCGTTCAGGTGGTGGCCGGAGTGGCCGCCGGGTTCGGCGTCGGCGTGGTCGCCGCGATCATGGGCGTCGCCGGCGGGGAGCTGCTGATCCCCACGATCGTGCTGCTGTACGGCGCCGACATCAAACTGGCGGGAAGCCTGTCCCTGCTGGTGTCCCTGCCCACCGTGCTGGTCGCTTTCGCCCGCTACAGCCGCGACGGGAGCTTCGCCGTCCTCGGCAACAATCTGCGCTTCGCCGCACTCATGGCGACCGGCACGCGTCCGCGTCGAGGGCGGCGGTCACGCGGTGGTGTCCCAGGCCGGGGGCGTTCTGCTGGTCGAGACCGCCCGTAAAGCCGGGCTGGACCAGGCGATATCGACGGCGCTGACGCCATGGCGACGTCCGAGGGCCGTGCACGATCCGGGCAAGGTCCTGCTGGACGTGGTCCTCGCGGTCGCGCTGGGCGGGGACTGCCCCGCGGATGTCGGGATGTTGCGGGCCGAGCCCGGCGTGTTCGGGCCGGTGGCCTCCGACCCGACGGTCTCCCGCCTCATCGACACCCTCGCCGCGGCCGGCCCGAAGGCCCTGACCGCGATCCGGTCCGCACGAGCCGCAGCACGCGAGCACGTCTGGGACGTGGCCAAGAACGCGGCCCCGGATGCCGGCGGACAGGTGGTCGTGGACCTGGACGGAGTGCTCGTACTGGCCCACTCCGAGAAGCAGGACGCCACTGCGACCTGGAAGAAGACCTTCGGACACCATCCTCTGATGGCCTTCGTCGATCACGGAAGCGGTGGCAGCGGGGAGCCGGTGGCCGGCCTGCTCAGGCCGGGCAACGCAGGCAGCAACACCGCCGCCGACCACATCACCACCACCCAACTCGCCCTGGCCCAGCTGCCGAAAAAGTACCGGCGCGGACGCCAGACGCTGATTCGCACCGACTCCGGTGGCGGAACACATGAGTTCGTCGCCTGGCTCGCCCAGCGGGGCAGGTGGCTGTCGTACTCGGTCGGCATGACCATCACCGACGCCACCCACCAGGCGGTGTTGAAGGTTCCCGCCACCGCGTGGACAGCAGCCGTCGAACCGGGCGGCGGCGCACAGTTGCGGTTCACTGACGCCGACGGCCTGCGGCTGACCGCGTTCGCCACCAACACCACCGGCATCCCGATCGCCGCACTCGAACTGCGGCACCGCACACGCGCGAGGGCCGAGGACCGTATCCGCGCCGCCCGCGCCACTGGCCTGCGCAACCTGCCCCTGCACGACACAGCGCAGAACCAGATCTGGCTGGAGGTCGTCCAGATCGCCCTCGATCTCCTCGCGTGGATGCCCATGCTCGCCCTGACGGGCAAGACCCGCAGGTGGGAGCCCCGTCGTCTCCGGCTTCGTCTCTTCTCCGCCGCCGCCGCCGCCGCCGCCCAGATCGTCACCACCGCTCGCCGCTGGCACCTGAGATTCGCACGCCAATGGCCCTGGACCGACGTGATCACAGAAGCCCTGCGACGGCTCGAAGCCCTCCCGGACCCCGGCTGACCAGCCTGTTCCCGCCCCTACGAGCAGCACCACCCTGACCGGAGCCGTGGAAACCGGCGCTTACCCGACGCGACAGCCGGGCCATCAGCGTGCCCACCACTCGGCCGAACAACCGAAACGGCCCGTCAGGGAATCCGACGGACCGTCACGAAAGATCGAGGTTAATGAGGCCACCTTCACTCCTGGAGCGGGCGCGTTGATCGCTGACGGGGCAAGGGCGTATGGCACCGCGGCGCCCACTCCGGTCGCCCGCATTTCGACGACTGGTTAGCCTGAAGAGTGGGGTGGCGGTGGCAGGGAGGTCGATGTGACCATTGAGGCCAAAGTGACCGCTGGTGCGTTTAGCGGGGAAGTCGGCGCGACCCGCTATTTGCCGGTGGCCGACCACGGCCTGATCGGCGATCTGCGCAGCGCGGCGCTGGTGGGCACCAACGGCACCATTGACTGGTACTGCTGCCCGCGCTTCGACGCACCCAGCGTCTTCGCCTCGATCCTGGACGCTGACCGGGGCGGGTCCTTCGAGCTCGCCGCGGATGTCCCGGCGCGCACGAAACAGTTCTACTTCCCCGACACCAATGTGCTGATCACCCGCTTCTTCGCGGAAGACGGGGTCGGCGAGATCCAGGACTTCATGCCGATCGTCGACGACTCGCGCGAGGCCGACCGGCACCGGCTGATCCGCCGCGTGGTGTGCGTCCGCGGATCGCTGCCGTTCCGCGCCCGGGTGGCGCCCCGCTTCGAGTACGGGGCGCAGCCGCACACCGTGCACGCGCAGCACGGCTCGGCGGTTTTTGAGTCGCCCTCGCTCTCTCTCGCGCTGACGTCCAGTGTGCCGATCGAGGTCGCCGGCCCGGACGTGTGGTCACTGTTCAAGCTGCACGAGGGCGAGTCCGCCGTCTTCGCCCTTGACCGGGTCGGCGGCGACGTGGCACCCCGCTTCTGCCCGCTGTCCGAGGCGGAGCAGCAGTTCAACGCCACCGTCGGGTACTGGAGGCGGTGGCTGTCGCAGTCGCGCTACCGGGGTCGCTGGCGGGAGATGGTGCACCGCTCAGCCCTCACCCTGAAGCTGCTCACCTACGCCCCGACCGGCGCCATCATCGCCGCGCCGACCACCAGCCTGCCCGAACAGATCGGCGGCGAGCGCAACTGGGACTACCGCTACGTGTGGATCCGTGACGCCGCCTTCTGTGTGTACGCGATGCTCAGGCTCGGGTTCACTGATGAGGCCGAAGCCTTCATGGACTTCCTGTCCGAGCATGTCCACCTCCAGGCGACCGAGGCCGCCCGCCCCACCGGCCCGCTGCAGATCATGTACGGCATCGACGGGCGCCATGAGCTGCCCGAGCGCGAGCTGTCCCACCTCGAGGGCTACCGGGGCTCGGCCCCCGTACGCGTCGGCAACAACGCAGTCAATCAGCTGCAGCTGGACATCTACGGGGCGCTCGTCGACTCCCTCTACCTCTACGACAAGTGGGGGCAGCCCATCTCCAGCGCGCACTGGGACGACATCAGCGAGCTGGTCGACTGGGTGTGCGCCCACTGGGACCAGCCGGATGAGGGCATCTGGGAGACCCGCGGCGGGCGCAAGAACTTCCTCTATTCGCGATTGATGTGCTGGGTGGCGATCGAACGGGCCATGCGGCTGGCCCAGCACCGCGGGCTGCCCGCCGACACGGTGCGCTGGGGGCAGGCCCGGGATGCGATCTACCGCCGCATCATGCGCCACGGCTGGTCCGCCGAGCGGCACGCCTTCGTGCAGTATGAGGACGGCCACGTCCTCGACGCGTCCGTGCTGATGATGCCGCTGGCGAAGTTCATCTCCCCCACCGACCCGAAGTGGCTCGCCACTCTGGACGCGCTGGGCGAGGACCTGGTGTCCGACTCCCTGGTCTACCGCTACGACCCGCAGGCCAGCCCCGACGGACTGCGGGGCGAGGAGGGTACGTTCTCGATCTGCTCGTTCTGGTATGTCGAGGCGCTGACTCGCGCCGGCCGCCTGGACGAGGCCCGGCTCGCGTTCGAGAAGATGCTCACGTATGCCAACCATCTCGGCCTGTACGCCGAGGAGATCGGCCACACCGGTGAGCAGCGCGGGAACTTCCCACAGGCCTTCACCCACCTGGCTCTGATCAGCGCGGCCTTCAACCTCGACCGCACGCTCGGCTAGTGCTGTGACCGGAAACGATCACCGGGTTGGTGCTGACTGGCCTCGTACCAGCACGGTGCGCTTCCGCAGAGCGATGATGCTGTTGGCCTCGGCGGGTGGAAACACAGTGCCGGTGATCGCGAATCTCGTGCAGGCGGACGAGGACACCGTCCGTGACGTGATCCACCGCTTCAACGAGATCGGGCTCTCCTGCCTGGACCCTCGATGGGCGGGAGGCCGTCCCCGCCTGCTTGACGCCGACGACGAGGACTTCGTCATCGAGACGGCCACCACCCGCCCCACCAAGCTCGGCAAGCCCTTCACCAGGTGGTCGGTCCGCAAGCTCGCCGACCATCTGCGGCGCAACGTCGCTCGTCCGATACGGATCGGCCGCGAGGCCCTGCGGTGCTTACTGGCCGCCGGGGCGTGACGTTCCAGCGCACCAAGACGTGGAAGGAGTCCACCGACCCGGACTTCGACGCCAAGCTGGACCGGATCGAGTACGCGCTGACCGAGCGCCCCGACCGCGCCTTCGCCTTCGACGAGTTCGGGCCGCTCGGCATCCGCCCGACCGCCGGCTCCTGCTGGGCCGAGCGAGGCAAGCCGGACCGGGTGCCGGCGACCTTCCACCGCACCCACGGCGTCACCTACTTCCACGGCTGCTACTCGGTCGGCGACGACACCCTGTGGGGCATCAACCGGGGACGCAAGGGCATCGGCCCCTCCTGGGCCGCGCTCAAGCGCATCCGGGCGGCCCGTCCAGACGGCGCCCCAATCTACGTGATCCTGGACAACCTGTCCGCCCACAAGAACTGGCGCATGGTGTTCTTCGCGTTCCGCATGTCTCATGAGACGTTCCGCCCCCCACAGATCGCTTGCCAGTGCGGTCTCGAGGATGCATGGGCAGAACCCGCTCCGAGGGACGTTGAGACAGGCCATACCCGAAAGTGGCCGGGCGCGAAGATCACTCGGACGGGTGCTGGCAAGGAAGCCAGCACGGTGGCGACTTGGGGCCACTGCCTTCCTGCGGTGGCTCTGGCTCGCTCTCGCCGCCACGGCACTGTCCGCCCTGCCGTCACCCCGACTCGCACCGGACGGACGTCATGATCAGCCGACTGGCGGACAGGTTCCGACATCGCTCCTCGGGCCTAAGGTCGTGCGGATTCAGCAGACGCCTCGGAGCGGCGTGGCGCCCGCCAGCACGGCCGGTTCGGCGCGTACAGGTTGTCCTGATTGCCTTCGATCCGAGGAGCTACCCCCGTGAACACCACCCGCGTCCTGCACCGCCGTACTGCCCTGGCCGCTGCTGTCGCCGCCATCGCGCTCTCTGTTGCCGCCTGTGGTGACGACGGCAGCGGTGGGGCCGCCACCTCTCCCAGCCCCACCACATCCGTCTCAGTCCCGGCAGGCGAGCACAACCAAGCGGACGTCGCCTTCGCTCAGGGGATGATCCCGCACCACCGCCAGGCCGTCATGATGTCCGACATGGCCGAGGCCCGGGCCTCCTCCAGCGACGTCAAGGCCCTCGCCGCGAAGATCAAGAAGGCGCAGGAGCCGGAGATCGAGACCATGTCCGCCTGGCTGACGGCCTGGGGCGAGAAGGTCCCCCAAGGCATGGACGGCGTGGACGGGATGGACCACGGCGACGCCTCATCCATGCCCGGCATGATGAACGACCAGCAGATGAACGACATGCGAGGCGCCTCCGGCAAAGCCTTCGACACCATGTTCCTGACCATAATGATCAAGCACCACGAAGGCGCGGTCGAGATGGCCGAGACGGAGAAGAAGCAAGGCGCCTACGGCCCCGCCAAGGAACTCGCCGACGACATCATCACCGCCCAGAAGGCGGAGATCACCCAGATGAAGGAGATGCTCGGCACGAAGTGACCCGGGCACGGAGCGCAGCGGGCAGTCGGTCGAGCCCGGTGGAGGAGGCGGACCTGGCCGCACTGTGAAAGTGCGGCCGGGGGTGTTCGGGTCGAGTGCGTGGCGGGGTCCGGCTCCGTGGGTGGGCAGCTCTGGCTCGCTCAGGCGTGTCAGCGAGTGGCGCGGCGGCGTACGGATATTGCTGTGAATGCACTGGTTGCCGCCGCGGTGATCGCGAGTAGCACAAATCCCCAGGTGTAGTCGTGCACGGCGCTGTGGATTGTGCCCATGACCAGCGGCGGGAAGAAGCCCCCCATTCCGCCCGCTGCGCCGACGACCCCGGTGACGGACCCGACCCGCTCCGGGGGAATGAGGCGTGCCACCAGTGCGAACACGGCGCCTCCGGCGGCCCCGAGGGCAGCGGCCATGCCCAGGAAGGCTATCGTCCCGATCGGGATCAGGGGTGGCTCGAGTGCCGCTACGAGTGCGAGTGCGGACAATGCCGCGTACGCGCCGGTGAGCACCGGGACGGGGTGAGTACGGTCGGAAAGCCATCCTCCGACCGGGCGCATGGCGATGGCGAGCATGACAAAGCCCGCTGTTCGTGCAGCGGCGTCGGAGCGTCCGAGACCGTAGGCCGTGGTGAGGTAGGTGGGCAGGTAGACGCTGAAGGCGACGAAGCCGCCAAAAGCGACGGCGTAAAGCAGGGCCAGTTGCAGGGTCGCGGGCATGCGTAGCGCCGTTGCAGCGCGCGCGAGCACCGACCCGGTCGTGACAGGACGCTCTGGCTTGTCGTGCAGGAGCAGGCTCGCAGTGAGGGCATAGGCGGCCAGGAGGGTTGCGACCAGGTCGAAGGGGAAACTGCGTCCCGCGGCGTCGGCCAGCTGGACCGTGGTGAATCCCGAGATGGCGGTGCCGAGCCCTCCGAGCCCGAAGAGTCCGAGGGCCAGGCCCCGGCGCCCGGGCGGGTACCAGGCGTTGACGAAGGGCACGCCGATGGTGAACGTCGTACCGGCGAGGCCCAGGAGGAAGCCGCTCGCGAGCACTTCGGCCAGTGAATCGGCCAGGTGTCCGAGGTAGAGCACGGGAAGGATGGTCAAGGCGACGACGAGGGGGAACATCCGGCGTGCGCCGACGCGGTCGGTGATGGCACCGATGGGGATCCGGCCGAGCGAGCCGACGATCACGGGGACCGCCACGACCAGGGACTGCTGAAGCGAGGTGAGGTTCAGTTCCTGCCGCAGCGTCGGACCGAGCGGCGCCAGCAGCGCCCAGGCCCAGAAGCTGATCGTGAACCCGACCGTCGCAAGGGCAAGCATCCGGGTGGGCTGGGTGAAAGCCGCGGCCTGCTTCGGCTGCGGCCCGTCGCTCCGGCCCATAGCTCTGCCTCTCCCGGATAGTTGCCAGGCGTCGCCTCGATGACGTCGCGTGGGCATCTGCGACTGCTCACATGAGCTGGGCTGTCCGGGGAACGAGGGTGTTCTCGTTGGTACGGCCTGCGAGGTAGTCATCGATGTTGCGGATGGTGGTGTCGACGATTTCACCGACCGCGGTGCGGGTGAAGTACGCCTGGTGGGAGCTGACGAGCACCTGAGGGAAGGTCATCAGCCGGGCGAGGGTGTCGTCGGTGATCCCCCCGATGGACTTGTCAAGGTAGAAGAGCCCGGCTTCCTCCTCGTACACGTCAAGGCCGACGCCGTCGAGCCGGCCCGCGCGCAGCGTCTCGACCAGGGCGTGTGCGTCGATGAGCCCGCCGCGGCCTGTGTTGATCAGGATGGCGTCGTCCTTCATGAGGTCCAGTGCGCGGGCGTCGATGAGGTGGTGGGTTTCGGGCAGCAGCGGCAGATGCAGGCTGATCAGGTCGGATTCGGCGAGCAGCTGGTCAAGGTCCGTGTACTGCAGCCCGAGGGTGAGGCAGGTGGGGTTCTCGGTAATGTCCCGGCCGAGCAGGCGGCAGCCGAAGCCGTGGGCGATACGGGTGAAAACCTCGCCGATCTTGCCGGTCCCGATGATCCCGACGGTCATGCCGTGGATGTCGCGGCCCATCAGCCCGGTGAGCCGGAAGTCGAACTCGCGGGCGCGGTGGGCGGCCCGGACCACCCTGCGGTCGACCGCCAGTGCGAGCGCCCAGGCGAACTCCGCCACCGCATACGGAGAGTAGTGAGCGACCCTGCTCACGGTGAAGCCCAGCTCTTCGGCAACGGGGAGGTCGATGTTGTTGAACCCGGTGGAGCGCTGGGCGATCATCCTTGTCCCGCCCTCGGCCAGCCGGCGCAGCACGGGGGCGTCGAGCCGGGCGTTGACGCCCGTGGACACCACCCGGTACCCGGCGGCCAAGGGAGCCGTGTCCTCGTCGAGGAACACCTCCAGGCAGCGCACCGCATGCCGGTCTCTGACAGCGCGCTCCAGCAGCGGCTGCTCATCGTGCTGTACCTCGTAGGCGAGGATCTCCAAGGCGCACCCTCCATCGCCGCGGTAGAGGACCGAACGGGCCTGCACGTTTTCAGCCGAAGATCTGAAAGAACTCCGGGAAGGTGCCAAGGACGCCCAGCCCGATGAGCACGAGGCTGATGACGAGGGCGCGAGTTGTCTCGTACGGCTTGCTGCGCAGCGCGGCGTGCAGCGCGGCCCACGCCAGCAGCCAGACCACTACGGCCAGAGTGGTCTTGCCGGAGAGGGGACCGACAGAGGTGCTCCACTCCATCGCGTCTTTCACGCTCGCGTTTGCCTCGGCAAGCGTGGTGAGCAGGCCGAGCACGGCGGCGCCGATGCCTGCGGCGATGATTGCTGCCGAGATTGGTCCTTCCGCCTTTTCGCTGAGGGGGAATTCATCCTGCCCTCTTCCCTCCGAGGGGATTGCCCCGCTCCTGGATTCCATGCCGTCGGCCTTCCTTTGGTGCCCTGGGTTATTGGACTGGTGCGACCTTGGTGATGAAGGCACCGAGTGCCCCGGCGATCGCGGCGAAGGCGAAGGCAAGGACGAACAAGGTGATGGTGGTATGGCGGACCCGGTTGTGCCGGATCAGGCCCGGGCCGTAGTACCAGACGATGAAGGCGACGGCGGTGGCCAGGATCGGACTGAACCAGGCGATATGCTCCTTCCACTCCATGCCGAATTCGTGCCAGTCCGCGATGGCGGGGTCGGCGAGCAGCTCCGACCTGGGGCTGCTCGGGATCTTCTCCCGGTACCAGGGGTAGACGACCCACGTCCCGGTAATCACGGTCGCCCACGCCGCCACAGCCATGGCAGTGACGCCGATCCGTACCCGCCGCATGCGCCGAACCACTCCTTCGCGCGTCATCAACGCGGGCTTGAGGCTGTAGAGCTCGGCAAGCCCGCCGGCGAACGCGAGCAGGAACGCGGCGCCGAGAATCAAGCCGTGGATGATCGCCCACCACTCGCGGCCGGTGAAGCTCAGGGCAATCGTCTGTTCAGTGCCCGGGACAAGCGTGGTCATTGGCTTGCCTTTCGAAGGTGACAGAAGCTTCGATGAGCCAGGATTCCGGGACGGAAGTCACGAAACGAGCGTATATGTGCCGGATGGCGCTATTGCGCAGGCGCTCTCTTTCTGCGGGTCAAGGTGTGCGCCGTGCCGCTGCCGACGGGCTGAGCGGCGGCCGTCATGTGCCACGACTATCGTGAAGCGAGAGGCGGGAACGCTTGGACAGGCCCGTCGGCTCCTCCAGGGAGGTGTCCGGTGACAGGAGAGGCGCTCACTGCGCAGGCCGTGACTGCGCTCGTCAAGGACGCCACGGCCGCTCCGTCCATGCACAACGCGCAGCCGTGGAGGTTCCGCTTCTTGCGCGACAGCAGCACCTTCCAGGTGCGCTCCGACCTCGGGCGCACCATGCCTCACGCTGACCCCACCACTCGCGCCCTACACCTGGGCTGCGGCGCCGCACTGTTCAACCTGCGCGTCGCTGCCGCTCACGCGGGCTGGGAGCCGGCCACCCGGCTGCTCCCTGACCCCGGGGATCCGCAGCTGCTCGCAACGGTGCAGCTGACCGAGCCCGTCTCCCGCGAGAGCGACCTCGCTCAGCTGTATCCCGCGATCCATCGGCGGCACACCAGCCGCCACCCCTTCACGGACGAGGAGGTACCCGCAGCCATCAAGGACGAGCTGTGTGGCGCCGCCCTCCTGGAGGGAGCGCGCCTGGTCTTTCCCTCCGCATGGCACGTGGAGTCGCTGCTTGACCTGGTCCACGACGCCGAAGGCCGCGACGCCCTGGACGCCACCGCCTCCGAGGACACCGAGCGCTGGATCCGCATCGGTTCCGCCGCTGTCGATACGGCGACCGACGGGATCCCGGACTACGCCTTCGGGCCACGCAAGCGGGATGGCAAGGCACCCGTGCGCGACTTCGCCGGCAGGCGCGCTGTGGTCGGCCGCAAGGCGACCACGTTCGAGAACGCACCTCAGCTGGCCCTGCTGGGCACCGCCACCGATCGGCCGCAGGACTGGCTGCATGCGGGTCAGGCGATGGAGCGAGTCCTGCTCCAAGCCACCTTGGACGGGCTCGCGACCTCGCTCACGTCGCACGCCCTCGAATGGCCAGAGCTGCGCTGGGCTGTGCGGGATCCGGGGTCGGCCGTGGGATTCGTCCAGATGGTGCTTCGCCTCGGATACGGCCCCCCGGGCCCCGACACGCCACGTCGGCCCGTGCAAGAGGTGCTCGACATCGAGTAGTCCCAGCGTCTGCTCCAGCGTCTGCTGACGTCGTGGTGGGAACCCCGCCGCTGAACCCGACGAAGGGATGGATGCGTCCATGTCCGAGAACCCTCTGCGAGGCCCCGCCGCGCCGGGTCCCAAAGGCAGAGCAGGCGACATCGGCCGGCGTGTGGCGGCACGCCGGAAACAGCTCGGGCTCACGCGGGAAGAGATCGCCGCGAGGGCCGGTTGCGCGCCCACCTACATTCAGTACGTGGAGGAACGTGCTGCCACGCACGACATCAGCTTCCTCCTGCGCCTGGCGGAGGCTCTGAAGACGACGGTCATGGAGCTGACGGGTGGGACTGTGGATCTGCCGCCGGGCATTGGTAAGGCCCCCTACCATCCGGAGTTCGTCGAGCTGGACATCGACGAGTGCCGCTCCCTGCTGGGAACACATGGCGTGGGCAGAGTGTCCGTGAACACATCGCAGGGACCTGCCATTCTGCCGGTCAACTACTTCATCTCGGAAGGGGAGGTGGCGTTCCGAACGGCACCGCATGCGCTTCCGGCAGCCGCCGCCGGCCATGAGACCGCCTTCGAGGTGGATCACGTCGATGACGCGCTGAGCCAGGGGTGGAGCGTCCTGGTCGTCGGCGAGGCTCGCACCGTCACGGCCCCCGACGCAGTGCGCCGACTGGAGGAGCAGGCGTACTCCACGCCTTGGGCGGGAGGCGACCGTGATCTCTGGGTGGTCATCACGCCCGCCCGTGTCACCGGTCGCCGGATCATTGCTCGGCAAACCCACGTCCCGCCCTCCGGCGAAGGATCCGCGCAGGAGTGATCCGCCGGACGGGCGAGACGGGACCGGCCTTGGGGACCATCGGTACAGCCATTAGCGCTAAGCACTTGATCTTGACCGCGTAGCACACGTGATCGACTTCGTGTGGATCTTCGGTGGAAGATCCACGACCACTCGCGGCGGCTGGTTACGTCCGCCACATGCCCGTGGAATTCTTGACTGATGAGCAGGCCGAAGCGTTCGGAGCGTTCGCCGAGGAACCGACGAGGCCCGAGCTGGAGCGCTTCTTCTTCCTCGATGACGAGGACCGGAGGCTGATCGCGAAGCGGCGCGGTGACCACAACCGCCTGGGCTTCGCCCTCCAGATCTGTACGGTCCGGTACATCGGCCTGTTCCTGGAGGACCCTCTCGCTGTTCCGTGGCCGGTGGTGGAGCACCTTGCCGAGCAGCTGGAGATCCAGGATGTCTCCTGCATCAAGCGGTACACCGAGCGGCAGATGACGCCGTATGAGCATGCGTGGGAGATCCGCGACGCGTACGGCTACCACCTGTACGAGGACCACGTCCAGGGCCGGAGGTTCCGGATCTTCTTGCACGGGCGGGCGTGGACGGCGCACTCCGAGGGGCCGAAGGCTCTGTTCGACCACGCAGTGGGCTGGCTGCGCCGGAACAGGGTGTTGCTGCCGGGCGTCTCGGTGCTGGCCCGGCAGGTGGCCGAGGTCCGCGGAATCGCGGAGAAGCGGTTGCACACCACGGTCGCGAAGGCAGCACACCGTGCGGACCCGGCTCTGCCGGGTGATCTGGTGGCCACGCTGAAGACGCCGGAGGGCAAGCGGTATTCGTACCTGGAGTCGCTGCGCCGGCCGCCGACGCGGACCACGGGCACCGCGATGAAGGCGGCGCTGGAGCGGGTCGACGACATCTCCTCGTTCCAGCTGGGGCGGGTGAAGCTGAACAAGATCCCGCCGAACCGGCTTGCGGCGCTGGCCCGGTATGGGCTGGGCACCAAGGCCCCGAAGCTGGAGCGGACCAGCGAGCCGAAGCGCACGGCGATGCTCACCGCGGTGATGCGGCACCTGGAGGCAAAGGCGATCGACGACGCGCTGGACCTCTTCGAGATCCTGATGGCCACGAGGCTGATCAGCGCCGCGAAGCGGTCCACGGACAAGGAACGGCTCTCGACCCTGCCGCAGCTGGAGAAGTCGTCGCGGATCGTGGCCAGGGCGGCGAAGGTGTTCATCGAGGAGCTGGAGCTCATCGAGGAGAGCGGCTGCGATGTGGACGTGGCCGCGCTGTGGCGGGCCCTGGAGGAGGTCGCGCCCCGCACCGCACTGTCGAGTGCGGCCGCCACGGTGGTGAGCCTGGTCCCGGAGGACGACAACTCGGCGGAGACCGCCATGCGCAGCGCGCTGGCGTTGCGCTACAACACCGTCAAGCCGTTCCTCGCGCTGCTGGGCGAGTCGAAGGCACTGGACGCCGCGACCGGTGGCAAACGGGTCCTGACCGGGGTGCGGCGCCTGCCTGCCCTGGCGCGGCGCCGGGTGACGGAGAAGCCTTTGTTGCCGCGGGAGATCGACGACAGGCTGGTGCCGCCGGCCTGGCGCAAGGCGGTGTACGCGAACGCGGAGCTGCCGGAGGGTGCGGTGGACCGTGACGCGTACGCGGTGTGCGTGCTGGAACAGCTCTTCCGCGCCCTGAAGCGCCGCGACATCTTCGCTTCCCCGTCCCATCGCTGGTCCGATCCGCGCGCCCGCCTCTTGCAGGGCAAGGGGTGGGAGGCGGTACGCGAGGACGTCCTGGCGGGCCTGAGCCTGGACGAGAACGCCGAACAGCACCTCGGTGACCTGGTCGCCGTGCTGGACGCGGCCTGGAGGCAGATGACCGAGCGTCTGGAGGAGGCCGGCGCGGACGCGAAGATCAGCATCGAGGTGCAGCCCAACGGCCGGGCGAAGCTGAACGTGGAGAAACTCCACGCGCTGGGCGAGCCGAAGTCCCTGGCGTGGCTGCGCAAGCGGGTCGAGAAGATGCTCCCGAAGATCGACCTGCCGGACCTGCTGTTCGAGGTACACGCCTGGACCGGGTTCCTGGACGCCTTCGTGCACCTGGGCGACGGGAAGACCCGCATGAAGGACCTCACGACCTCGGTCGTCGCGCTGCTCGTCTCGGAGGCGTGCAACATCGGGATGACCCCGGTCATCAACCTGAACACCGAGGCGCTCACCCGCTCCCGCCTGGTCCACGTCGACCAGTACTACCTGCGCGCCGACACCATCGCCGCGGCCAACGCCGCGCTGATCGAGGCCCAGGCCCGGGTGCCGATCGTCCAGCACTGGGGCAAGGGCCTGCTCGCCTCCGTCGACGGCCTGCGCTTCGTCGTACCCGTCCGCACCATCAACGCCGCCCCCAGCCCCAAGTACTTCGCGAAGAAGACGGGCGTCACCTGGCTGAACGCCATCAACGACCAGGTCATCGGGATCGGGCAGATGGTGGTGCCCGGCACCCCGCGCGACTCGCTGTTCATCCTGGACGCCCTGCTGAATCTGGACGGCGGCGTGAAACCGGAGATGGTCGCCACCGACAACGCCTCCTACTCCGACATCGTCTTCGGCATCTTCAAGATGCTCGGCTACCGCTTCTCCCCGCGCTTCAAGGACCTCGAAGACCAGCGGTTCTGGAAGGCCCAGATGCCCGGCGGCGAGCCCTTGGGCAACTACGGGCCGCTGGAGGCACTGGCCGGCAACAAGGTGAACGTGAAGAAGGTGCTCACCGCCTGGCCCGACATGCTGCGGGTGGCCGGATCCCTGGTCACCAACCAGGTCCGCGCCTACGACCTGCTGCGGATGTTCGGCCGCGACGGGCATCCCACCCCCTTGGGGCAGGCGTTCGCCGAGTACGGGCGGATCGCCAAGACCCTCCACCTGCTCGCCGTGGTCGACCCGGTCGACGACACCTACCGCCGGCAGATGCACAAGCAGCTCACCGTCCAGGAGTCCCGCCACAAGCTGGCCCGGGATATCTGCCACGGCAAGAAGGGCACCATCCACCAGGCGTACCGGGACGGGATGGAGGACCAGCTCGGTGCGCTCGGCCTGGTCCTGAACGCCGTGGTGCTCTGGACCACGCGCTACATCGACGCCGCGGTCGCCCAGCTCCGCGCGGAGGGGCACGAGATCCGAGATGAGGACGTGGCCCGGCTGTCCCCGCTCAAGCACCGGAATTTGAACGTCCTGGGCCGCTACAGCTTCACCGCCTCCCAGCCGGTCGACGGACTGCGGCCGCTGCGTGACCCGGACGCCCCGGGGCTCGACGATGACGACGACGGCGGGGAGGAGTGACGCCTGGCCTCATGCCTCCTGGGGCAGGTCGCTATAGGTGCGGGCCTGGGTCCGACTGAGTAAGGCGGAGTAGCTCCAATCCTCACCCGTGCTGCCCCACCCTCCTTGGCCGAGGGTGAGGCATCTGTTGTCCGATCGCCCCGCGCGGGAACGCCGAGCTCAACCGGGCAGCGCTCTACACCACTTAAGGAGCCGGGGACGTCCCGTTGACGTCGATGTCGTCGTCACCCGAGACGCTCCAGGACATGGCCCCGGCAGTCTTGAAGAGGATGGTGGTGGACTTCCCCTGGTCCAGCCCCCCAAGTTCGCACGAGCCGTGCTTCCCATCGAGCCACGAGTGACAGCGTGAATCACCGGCCTCCGGCAGGGCTGCCCCGTTGATGCCGTTGTAGAACATGACGAGCCTGCTGTCGTCACGGTCTCCGGTGTTGGTCACGGTGACGGTTACAGTGCCGTCCTCGCGAGTGGCCGAAGTGGAAAGCGTCGGCTTCGGCGGCTCCGGCGGCTTCGGGTGATCTTCGGGGACGGTGAAAGTGACGTCGATCGTCGCCTCGCCGCGCAAGTTGGAATCGGAGAAGGCGCCCCCGTCATAGCGCCGCCCCCGGGAGGTGACGGTGACCGTGAGCTTGTAGGTGCCGGGCCCGGGATAGACCCTACTGTCCGCGACGTCCTTGCCGTCCTTCTTCAACGTCCAGGCCTCGACCCCCGCGTAGCAGGAGTAGTCGTAGTCCTTCCAGCTGAGGAAGACATACGACTGGCACTTCGCACCCGAGGTGTTGACGTACATCCGGTCGCCGCTCGTCGAGGCGCACAGGCGGAATGTCGCCTTGCTGTCACGGTCGGCCTGATCCCTGCCGCGGATCGCGGCGTCCCCACATGCTTCCTCGTTCTGGCTGGCCGCCCGGGTCTGCGGCTGCGACGCTTCCCCGGTGGAAGCCTGTGCTCCGACTTGAGGGACAGCCAGCGCAAACATGGCAGCGGCCAGGGATCCCACAGCCGCACTTTTCAAGCAAATAGTCATGTTCAGGCAAACGGGCAAACCGAGGAAAGGTTGCGCAGGGCTGGCAAGCGAGTGCAGCCGAGGCGGTCGTCCCCGTCCGAGCGTTGCTCTCACAAACGTTCCATTCCCGGAGCAAGATCAAAAGTAGGCCGACGGATCGGCCTCAGCCCCGGATTCGTTCTCACAACTCGTTCTCACGTGGAAGCGGGTCCTACCCCCTTGTGAGAAATGTTTGTGACAGGATTCCGGGGCATGACGGTCCCTCAAGAGTCCTCCCCGGCCGACGCCGACGAAGTCGAGCGCCATCCCTGCCCCCGCTGCACGGCCGAGCCCGGATCACCCTGCCGCTCGCGCGGTGGCTCCGTGGCCGGCACCTACCACACCGGCCGGTTCACGAAGGTGCCCCGGCTCGCGAAACTCCTGCGTGTCCCCACCCCCGCCAACCGTGGCCCCGGGCAGCCCTGGCGGCCCGGCACCCCCGTCCCCCTCGCCATCGCCCCGGACACCCCGACCGCGGACATCAGGGTCGCGTACGCGAGATGCTCGACGCTTACCCAAGAACTCCAGTCCCAGCTCGACGCGCTCGCCGCCCACGGCATCGACCGCGACAAAATCTTCTCCGAGAAGATCAGCACCCGTATCCGGGTCCGCCCGCAGTTCGAGGCGGCGCTCGCGCTGGCCCGGGAGATCAAGGCCCACGCCCCGCACTGCCGGGTGATTTTCACGGTGTACGAGATGAAACGGCTGGGACGCGACGCAGCAGAGCTGACAGCCCTCGCCGACCACCTCACCGCGCACGGCCTGGTGCTGGAGATGCTCGCCGGACCTCTGCCGGGGATGTACGACCCCAGCGGCCCCGGCCGCCTGCTGTTCGGCTTCTTCGCCGCGATGGCCGAGACCGAACGCGAGAACATCCGCGAAGCCACCCTCGAAGGACTCGACACCGCCGCCCGCAAGGGCAAGCACGGCGGTCGGCCCCCGGTCATCACCGACGACATGCTGCACACCGTGCTCCGCCGCAGGGCGAACGGCGAGTCGGTCGAGACGATCCAGCCCGACCTGCTCATCCCCACCGGCAAACGCAAAGGCCAAAGCCCCAGCGTCGCCAGCATCTACCGGGCGCTCGCCGAGCACGAAAAAGCCCAGAGCTACCCCGAAGCCATCGCCCAGGCGCACGCCGACTTCGCCGACCTCTGGGGCACCGACGACATCCCCCGGCCCCGCCCGGCCCGCATCCTCGGGCCCGGCGCCGAACTCACCGAACAGCAGGCCGAACTGCGCGAGCGGCTCCAGAGCCAGGACCGCTCCGCCCCGGCAGCCAGGCCGTAAACCCGCTGGTAAAAGGCCCGGCGGTGCGGCGATGATGACTGCTCCAGCCCGTACGAGAAGAGGAGAGCGACACCCATGGCTCTGCCCAAACTTTCCCCCGCCCAGAGGGCCGAAGCACTTCAGAAAGCAGCCGCCGTCCGCAAGGAACGCGGCGACCTGATGGCCGCACTCAAGGCGGGGACCCTGCCCCTTACGGACCTCCTCGCGCGCGAGGACAACGTGGTCGGCAAGGTCCGGGTACGCCGCGTCCTCGAATCGCTCCCCGGCATCGGCTCGGTCCGCGCCGGCCAACTGCTCTCGGACCTCGGCATCTCAGAGAGCCGACGTGTCCAGGGACTCGGCGCCAACCAGCGCGCCCGGCTTCTCGCGCTCTTCCCGTCCAAGGGCTGACTGGTGGTGCCCTGTCGGCGCACGTCCGTGTCCGGGGTGTGACCCAGATAAGCCCAAAGGCCGCCACTTCTTGATCTCCCGGCAAGGCGGACGCCGCCGACACCCTGGTGCACACGGCCGGGGTCGAACTCGACCCCTACCTGCGGCGCTCGCTCGACGACGGGCCGCTGTCCTTCGCCCTGATGACCGGCTCGACGGCAGCCGGGAGGCGTTCTGCACCGCCACGATCATGGCGTACGCGAAGCCGCAGCTGGCCGAGGGGCTACCCAGCCTGCTCCTGGTCGCCGAGAACGACCGCCGCGCACCCCCCACGCGGGCGGGGAACGGGGCCGGGTGACCGCCTCGCACACCGGTGTGGCGGCGTGGGGGTGCTGCCCGTCGTCACCAGTCTCGGCGCACTTCATGGACCTGTCGGTCCGTCGAGGAGATAGGGCGCGACGAAGCCCCGGTAGGCGTCCCTTCGATCGGAGGGCAGGTCCTTCCAGCCGGTGATCCGACCGCGGCACAGGAGTGTCCCGCACCGACACCGAGCCGGGAAGTGCTCGATGGTGTAGTTGCGCATCGCGTAGTCGAAGGTGATCTCCTGGCCGGTCGCGATGGGGAGCCGGGCGAGCAGGTCATGAGCCCCGGACGCGTTAGGCCCGATGCCGCAGTTCGGGTCGCAGGAGTGGTTCACCTTCGGCACCAGACCGCCGTGCCGCACGAAGCGATTCCAGCTGATCTGCGAGGCGTGGGCATCGTTGCGGTCGAGCTCGGCCACGATGACACCGGCCAGAACCAGCTCTCCCGCCCGGAAAGGCCGTGTGGCGAATACCCCTGCCCCTTTGCCCACGGATTCCCGGAGCTCAGCTCCCGGGCCCCGGACCGCCGCACCCAGCGCATCCGGCAGCGGGACGGCAGAGGCTTCACGGTTCATGAAAGAGCCCTTCGGTCAGTCGGGCGGAACGCTGCGCGGGGCCGGAGCGGCAGGTCGAGCCACCGGACGACACCGGGGCTTTACCGGAGCGCAGGTACACCACACACAACCGCACCGGCCCCTCGTACGCCAGCCGGATACCAGCCGGAGCGAGCTGGACATCGTCGCCCTGGCCGGTCTCACCCAGGCGGGGGCCCTGCACGTCACCCCCGAAGGACTTCCGGAGCCGACCACTTAGTGCTCAATTCAGCAGATTACCGGCGGGACCCTAGATGATTGATTCCAAGGGATGGCTGCGGGGCGGGTGCTCTTAGCAGTGCAGCATGAACGAGGCTTCCCCGCGGGACTGGCCGTTGACCTGGATGTGGACGAGATGGGCGCCCGGGTGGTAGCGCCGCGTGCTGATCGGTTTGAAGGAGTGCCTGCGCGTGGCACGCCATGTCTCGCCGGGAGCCAGGGGCCGGGTGGTGAGTTTGAAGACCTTGGGAGTGCGGCTGCCGTTGGCCTTTACGTGGTGGATGACGTAGTCGATGACGACGCGGGCGGTCTGGTCGTGGGTGTTGGTCACCGCGTAGTCGAACACGAGATGGTCACCGATCCGGATCTCCGGGGTCTGCACGTGTGGGCCTTCGACGGTGACGGGGAGGTCCGGGGAGTGACCGAGCAGCGTGAGTGCCCCGGCGTGTCCGGACTTGATCAGGGTCCGCAGGCCGTGGCGGACCAGTTGGATCGTTGTCGGCGCGGGGGTGCCCAGCCAGCGCGCCGCGACAGCTACGGCCGTGTCGGGATGGTCGCGGCTGATGTCGTTGAGGTGGTTGGCCACTGATCTGCGGACGTACTCGGAGTCGTCCCGGTAGAGCGCGTCGAGCAGGGGCAGTGCCGGGGCCGGGTCCGTGATCAGCGCGGGAATCCTGGGTGCCCAGGGAAGTCGCGGCCGCGCGCCCTCGCTGGCCAGCCGGCGGACGTGGGGGTCGGGGTGTGCGGTCCATTCCGTCATGACCTGGAGCGCGCGTTCCAGGTCGGTATGGAGGAAGGGGCGGACCGCGGTCTCAGCGGTCAGGCGCGGGGTGAGTTCCGCAAGCAGGGCGAGCGCGGGTTCGAAGGTGTCCAGGCCCCGTACGGCGACGGCCTCGCCGACAGGGAAGGTCATCCAGCCGGTGAAGTCGGGGTCCCGCAGCGTATCGCGCACCACGTGTGCGAAGGCCGGGTAGTCCGCTGGAAGGTCCGCCAGGATGGCATCTCTGATCGCGGCGACACGCTCGGTGAAGGTCAGCCCGTCCAGGGTCGCGCCGCACCCCCGGGTCTCATGGGCCGTGATCCCGTGGCCGGCTCGCGTAAGGCATCGGGCAAGGTCGGCCACAGTGTCCGCGCTGAGTAGTTCGTCTGCCGAGGGCACGGCGTCATTCTCCTTGGGACGGGGCTATGCCGTGTGCAGGACCTGGGCGTGCCGCATCTCGTGAACCGTGCCGATCTGACTGAAGAAGCCCTGCGCGCGAGGGTCGGTCGGCATCTCCTTGGCCGCGCGCTCGGCGACGTCGACGGACGACCAGATGATGAAGTCCAGGACGGTGCCGTCGTCGAACAGGGCGAGGTGGGCGCCCAGGAAGCCATCGCCGTACCGCTCCTTGAGCAGCGCGATCAGCTGCTCCCGGTGGGCGGTGAGGGCGGCGGGGTCGTCGGTGTCGAACCTGACGTACTCGATGGTTGCGCTCATGACATCACCCTTCGTCGACCGTGTGAATCACGGATTTGATAGACCAAATCCGTGAGATGAAGCTATCACGGGTTTGCTGGGCTGAATCCAGTAGATTGAGAGCATGACCATCCGGGACTTGCAGGAGATGCCGTGGATCGGCGAGGACCCGGTTCTCGACCTGGCCAACACCGTTGTCGTCGGCGCGGGCCCGGGTCGCGGCGACATCGACTTCTTCACCGATCGGGAACTCACCAGGCGATGGCGGGCCCGCGCCGCCGACCGCAGGCTGGCGGCCCTCCCCTTGGAGGAGCTGGAACGGTTGCGCGGGTTGGTCCGCGACGCTCTGGACTCGACAGCCGGACGGAACCCGCTCACCGACAGACAGCGGACCCGGCTGAACGAACTCGCCTCATCAGCCCCCATCGTCCTCCAGATGACCGCGGAGGGCTTGCTCGGACAGCAGGAACAGGGCGGCGACGCCGCCGCGGTCGTCGCTCGCGAGACGCTCGTCCTGGCCGCGGGTCCGAACCGCCAGCGGGTGCGGCGCTGCCACGCCCCCAGTTGCGGCATGTTCTTCCTGGCCAGGCGTCGCGACCAGGCATGGTGTTCCCTCGGCTGCGGCAACCGGGCGAGGTCCACCCGGCGCCAGCCACAAGAAACGCGACCCTAGATGCGACTCCAAGAGATCGGCTGCGCGCATGAGGTGAGGGAGTCCAACGTCAGTGTGTGAAGACAGAGTTGGACTCCCTCGCGACCGCACTCTATTGCTGCACCGCGTCAGTTCGTTGAGGGTCATGCAGCCTTGAGCGGCGTGCCATCGTAGGTCCAGCGGTATGGCTTGGCCGTCGTGTTGTGTCGGATCGCGAAGGTGTCGATCTTGTCGATGAGGTCGCCTTTGCTGGGGAAGTCGCCGTGTCGCAAGACGCTGCGTGCCAGCGCGGAGAAGTACAGCTCGACCTGGTTGAGCCAGGAGGCATGGGGCGGGGTCCAGTGCACGTGCCAGCGAGGATGGGCGGCCAGCCACGCCTTGGTTTTCGCGGTGTGCGCTGATCCGTTGTCCAGGACGACGTGGATCTCGCGTCGCGGGTCGATGATTCGGTCGAGCATCTTCAGAAAGCGGACGAATGTCGCCGAGTCGTTGCGCGTGATCGGCTGGGTGAGGACCTCACCAGTGTTTACGTCCAGCGCAGCGGCGATGGAGACGGTGCCGTGCCGACGGTACTCAAACTCCTGTCGCGCGGGGCGGCCGGGCGCGGGCGCCTGGCCTGGGTGGCGGCGGGAGCGGGCGGCGATGGCTGTCTTCTCGTCGATAGACAGTACGACCGTGCCCGGGGGCGGAGAGAGGTAGAGATGGCACACGTCCGCGGCCCGGTCCCAGAAGTCGGGGGTGTCGCGACGGGTGAGCCAGCCGCGCACCCGATGGGGCTTGAGGTCCAAGTCGGCCAGGATTCTTCCCACTTGGGAGGCAGAGATCACCCACCTGGCCAGGTGAGAGGCGATCGCTCTGTGCGACCAGGTCGACGCCGGGTGCGGCGGAGCGCTGGTCGCAGTCGCCACCACGGCGACGCGCACCTCGGGTCCGTGGATGCGGGGGCGCCCCGGGCGTGGTGCGTCCCTCAGCCCGGGCAATCCGGTGGCTGCGAACCGCCGGCGCCACTTGCGCACCGTGTTCACACTCACTCTCTGAGCCCTGGCGATCGCGACGTTGGAATCGCCGCAGGCCGCCGCCAGCACGATCCTGGCTCGCAGTGCCGCCCGGACCTCGGCCCGGGCCGAGGAGGCCGTTCGTTCCAGCTTCGCGCGCACCTCCTCTCCCAGCACCACCTGCATCGCTTGCGCCCGCGCCATCCCGACCACCCCTGTGCCCCAACCGACAGGAGGGGATCATGACGGACGCTGGCGGGAGCAGGCCCGATGGGCGCCACGCTGAAGAACCCGCCGGAGTCGATGCAGCACCACCTGCGCCAGCGCCTGAACGAGCGCGCCCGCTCGCGCCGGCCGCAGCTGACCTGTGTCGACGTGCGCTTTCGGGCCGGATTTGCCGACGTCGCGGGGACGTGGCCCAGCGGGCAGAGCCTGCCGCTGTGCCGTCTGCGCTTCGCCGGGTCATGCACACCTGGGGCTTCGCCATCGACCTCGCCAAGCGACGGCTACCAGGACGGTTCTACCTGACTGGCAGAGCGATCCGTCGTAGAAGGCCGGGAGCGACGGGCCTCATCCTGCTCCGGTCGTGGGCTCCGTATGGGAACTCGCGGGCTCTGTTCGCCGAGGCAGGCGGCCCTTAGCCGCCAGTTTGCGCAGTCGGTGTTCTTCTCTGTCCGCCCACTGGCGCACCCGGTCGGGATCGAGCGCAGTGCCGTGGCCCACGTGCAGTCTGGTCGGCTTCAGCGCGAGCATCTCGCGCAGGCTGGCCAGGTTGCGCAGCGGGTCGTCGTGGAAGGGCGGGTTGGCCGGCTTGCCCGGGATGAGGCCACTGAAGGAGTTGGCCACCAGGTCGCCGGCGACGAGGTCGCCGGCGTCGGTGAGGACGGACACCGAGCCGGCGGTGTGCCCCGGAGTGGGCATGATGCGAGCCTCGACTCCGTAGTCGGACAGACTCATCTCTCCCCGGACGAGCACATCGGGTTCGACTCGTTCCACGGTGACGTGCATGGCTTTGCTTCTGTTCATCAGGCGTCCCATCGTCCCGGTCGGCAGGTACGGTCGGCGGGAACGGCCGGTGCTGTACGGGTCGAGGTCGGCGACATGGCCCGCGACCGGCGCACCGGTGAGCCGGTGCAGTTCGGTCGCGGAGCCGAAGTGGTCGATGTGACCGTGCGTCAGAACGATCAGAGCGATGTCCTGGGGATCCACTCCGTGCTGGGCTACCTGGTCGTAGATCCTGCGGCCGTTTCCCGGTGTCCCCGCGTCAACGATGACAGCGCGTCGGCCCAGCACCAGGTACGTATTGATCGCGTGCTTTCCAAGGACGGGCATGGCAATGATCTTCGTATGGGACATGGTTCCTCCAAAGTGCCTCCGCCTCGGCTCGGGCGTGGCTGTGGGTCAAGGCGCGCGAAGTCCGGCGCGCCGCCCGGCCCCGGCATCCGGTACGGCCCGGACGTGTCGAGGATCGACGGAGTGATCCGTCAGTCGCCTGTGGTGCGTTCAGTCCTCGAACGGTGCGGCAGCGATCAGGTCCAGGAAACCGGTGTGCCGGATCAGCAGGGCGATCCGCGAGTCTGGCTTGGCAGCCGCCTGCCGGCGTACTGCGTCGGTCACGAAAGCCGCGAACCCCTGGCGGGGGTGGAGTTCGAGCACGTCGGTGAGGAGGCCGGGCGGCAGCTGGTCCAGGCGCAACCCCATGACGTCCGCCGCGGCGCCCAGGTGGACCGCGGCCACCTCCGGCCGGGGGTCGTCGGCAGTGGTGATTTCCATGTGCAGGGCGATGGCGTCCCGGACCAGTCCGACCAGATCGGGCCGGGCTCCGCGGGAGTGCAACTCCTGCTCGGCCAGCCAGGCTCCGTGCACCTCGAACGGGGTCTGCGGATCGTCATACGCCTCGGTGAGTGCCAGATCGTGCAGGGCCGAGGCGATGAACAGCGCCTCGGCGTCGAAGGCGCGCCGTTGTCCCTCGAGGAAGGCCGAACCGAAACGGTAGGTGCGGTGACAGTGGGCCACCAGCGTCGGGGGGCTCGCGGCGCACAGCATCTGGTCGGCGGCGCGGGCGAGCGGCGAGTCGGGGAACGGGGACAGCGGCATGGGACTCTCTCTGCGGGTCATGGCGCCGGGATCTGGTCGGGCAGGGGGAGAGGGCCGTCAGGGAACGCTCCGACGGTGTCGGCAGCGGGCGGGGACCGGAAGCGGCGCCGGTATTCGGCCGGAGTGGTGACGAGCCGCCGCCGGAAGGCCCGGTGCAGGGTCTCCACGGAGCCGAGGCCGCTCGCGGTTGCCACATCGGGCAGACTGCGGTCGGTCTCTTCCAGGAGGCGGCGCGCGGTCTCCACCCGGACCGCTTCGATGTACGAGGCGGGCGTGCTGCCGGTGCGCTGCCGGAACAGCCGGGCGAGGTGGCGCACGCTCAGGTGCATCCGCTCGGCGAGTGTTTCGATCGACAGGTCATCGGCGAGATGGTCGGCGATCCACAGGCGTAGCTCATCGATCCGGTCACCCGAGGGTGCGTGGATCGAGAGCGGCACGCTGAACTGGCTCTGCCCGCCGGGACGCTTCACATACATGACCATCATGCGGGCGGTGGCGAGCGCCAGAGCCTGGCCGTGGTCCTCGGCGACCATGGCCAGGGCCATGTCCATCCCCGAGGTGACACCCGCACAGGTCCACACCTGCCCGGCCCGGATGAAGATCGGATCCGGGTCGACGGCGATCTGCGGGTAATCGGCGGCGAGCCGCTCGGCGGTGAGCCAGTGCGTGGTGGCAGACAGTCCGTCCAAGAGCCCCGCCGCGGCCAGCACATGCGCACCCGCGCAGACCGAGGCGGTCCGGCGGGCCTGGGGGGCCGCCGTACGCAGCCACTCGACGACAGCAGCGTCGATTACCGGTTCGACGCCACCGTCGACCAGGTTGATCGCACCCGACACGAGCAGGGTGTCCACCTGCCCGCCCACCTCCTCCAGGGCCACGTCGGCCACCAGTCGGACCCCACTGGAGGTGGGCAGTTCGCCGGCCCGAGTCGCCGCGATCTCCACCCGGTAGCCGGGACGGTCTGCCCCGGCGATGCCCGAGGCGACGGAGAAGACCTCGGCCGGACCGGTGACATCCAGGAGTTCCACCCCGGGAAAGGCGACGATGACGACTCTGCGTGATGCGGGCATGCCGCCATGGTTCCCCGCCTGTCCCCGCGGCCGCAATGACCAGTTTCTGTCAGATCCGGCCACAGGAACTGCCGCACGCCACGGGCGTCGCCCTAGCCGAACCCCGATCACCCCTGGAACGGCCTGCGACACCTGATCCTCAGCTCAGATACGCGCTGTCGACGGCACCGAAGCGGGTGTAACCCCCATCACCGGACGCACACCCTCAACCAATCAACGCGGTGCAGCACTATGTGAAGACCGACGACCTGCTGAAGGCGTCTCCGCATCTCGCGCCATGGCGGCCGGCCGTGGGGATTGCTCCGCGGCTCACCGACGCCGAGCTGGTCACACTGGCGATGATGCAGGCCATGCTCGGCTTCACCTCCGAGGCCAGGTGGCTTCGCCACGCCTGCTCCCACCTGCGGCATCTCTTCCCGTACCTGCCCAAGCAGCCCGCTACAACAAGCGGATGCGCAAGGGCGCCGACCTGCTTCGCCGGGTCACCCGCCTGCTGGCCACCGACACCTCCGCGTGGAACGACGACGTGTGGGTCGTGGACTCCACCCCGGTGGAATGCGGCCGCTCCCGGGAGACCGTCAAACGTTCCGACCTGGCCGGATGGGCCGAGTACGGGTACTGCGCCAGTCACAGCCGCTTCTTCTGGGGCCTGCGGCTGCACCTGGTGTGCACCCTCCAGGGCCTGCCCGTCGCCTTCGCCCTGACCGGGGCCAAGGCCGACGAGCGCGAGACCCTGCTGGACCTGCTCGCGGCCGAACCGGCGCTCGTGGCCGACCGGCCCGGACAGACGCTGATCGGCGACAAGAACTACTTCGGCCGCGACTTCGAACATCAACTGGCCGAGCAGGACATCCGACTGCTGCGACCCGCTCGCAAAGGCGAGCCGGAACGGCCCGGCGCCCCCCTGTTCAAACCGTTACGGCAGGTCATCGAGTCGGTCAACGAGACCTTCAAGGGCCAGCTCGACCTCGAACGACACCGAGGACGCACACCCGGCGGCGTCATAGCCCGCATCATGCAACGCATCCTCGCGCTCACCGCCGCGATCTGGCACAACGACCACACCGGACAGCCCATCCTGCGCTCACTGACCGCCTACGACCACTAACCACCGACCCCTTGGAATCGATCATCTAGACCTTCACATGTCAGTCACAGGGGTCCTCGGGGTCGGCCGCTGTCGTGCGGCAGGTCAGGTGTGCAGGAGGCTGTTGCGGCCGTCGTGGCCGTCCGCGCCGTCTTCATCGAGCCAACGGCCGCCGTGCGCGAGATAGCGGAAGCCGTGGCGCTCGTTCACCGGCAGAGTGACCGTGACGGCGCGGGTGCCGTCGGGGCGCTCGGCCATCGGGTGGGCGCCGGGCCGCCAGTCGTTGAAGTCGCCGACCACGCTGACCTCACCGGCCGGGTGGCCGGCGGCCAGGACGAACGTGATCTCGGTGCGGTTCTTGCGCCGGGTGCGCTCCAGCATGGAAACGTCAGCTCCTCACCTCAAGGGGTCATGGGCACTGCGATCCCTGCCCGCTGCGGCGGCATCGACAGCCCGGGACTACGCCACCCGCCACAGCTGCCACCCGGACGGCCGCACGCGTTTTCACCTGCTCCGCGAAGACTTCTGCATCGAAGCCCTCTCCCAGTTCTGCGACGAATGGCGCCCCGAAGCGGCAAGCGTCCCCCCAACGACCTGCGGCACAGTTCCGTATTCCGGCTGCCCAGGTCGACGTCGGTGAGCGGCACTTCAGAGGCTCAAGATCAAGAAGTGGCGGCCTTTGGACTTATCTGGGTCACAGCCCTGTCCGGCAAGGCCCCGGCTCCATTCAAGATCCTTCTCAGCGCTAACGGCTGTACCAATGTGCCTCACCGCACCTCGGGGACACACGCGTCCGGGTCGTCCGTGCACCCTTCGCCGCCATCCTCACCTGCGCTGGTCCTACGCTGTTCGCCGTGGCAGACATCAGGAACACCCAGGCGTTCAAGGCCCTGGCCGCGCAGACCGAGGCCGAACTCCTCACCCGCGGCCTGGACGTGGTCCCCGTGGCGGTGCACAACGTGCTCGCCCACGCTGTCGCCACGGTCGCCGACCGCCTGGACATCCAGCCCCGCTCGGCCCTGCGCTACATCGAGCCCTCCGCGATCGCCGATCAGATCGCCAAGGCCGGCGACCCGGCCGCCGAGGGCGCGGAAGAAGTCCATGGCGTCCGGCCCGTGCGCATCGATGAGCGCAGGGTTCCGATGCCCCGGTGGGTGTGCACCCGCCCGCTGATGGCCCTGGCCCAGGCCGTCAAGTACGCCTCCAACAACGGCGACTCCCGCACCGTGCAGCACGCCGCCGACCTCATCTTCGAACTCGGCCTGGTGATCGGCGACGACCCCGACAGCGACGACGTACAGATTCCTGTCGGCGTCCTCGACGAGACCGCGCACGCCCTGGGGCACGTCGCCGCCCAGATCGAGACCAGCGGCTGGAGCCTGTGCCCGTGCGCCGAGGCCCACGGCCAGGACGAGGTCGACGCCAAGGTCCCCGAAAGACTGCGCAGCGACGCCGAACTCGCCCGGAAGATGCGGGCCAAGGCCGACGGCTGACGCCTTCTACTTCTACGCTCCGGGACTCCGCCCGAGCAGCGCCGCCAGGCCCAGCTCCGCGTCGGAGGCCGCCATCACGGTGTCGATGATTCCCTTCGCCAGCTCGTCGGCGAGCGCCAGCACCTTCTTGTTCAACTCCCGCAGCTCGGCCAGCTGCTCGTCCAGGTTCTTCAGCTTCGCTCGCCGCGACGGGCTGAGATCCGCGAGCTGGCCCCACTTCTCCGCCTGTTCCTCGAACAAGGCCAGGTCGTCGGCCTGCTCGGTGTAGACCCGCTTCACCCGGACCACGTCAGTGTCGGCAAGGACGTGCGGCTTCGTGCGGGCCTCCTCCAGCGTGTCGGCGTTCTCCTGCACATCGGCCAGCCACCGCCGGGTGTGCTCGACGAAGAACTCCAGCTTGCTGATCGGGTGCCAGATCCGCTCGGGCATCGCGGCGTCCCTCTCGTACGACAACAGACCCGGCGACCCTAGCCGCCCACGGCAGCCCGTCGCCCGGTTTCACCCCAAGGCCCCACGATCGTGCGTCTGACCCGCCAGGAAACAAAGATCAACTGCTTATCGCTAATGGCTGTACCGATGGTCCCCAGGGCCGGGGACGAAGGGCGTTTCCCAGAGCTGTGCTTGCCAAGGCGGCCCGCAGGCCGGCGGCTTTCCTACCGCCAGGCGCAGGGCGATGAGTAATTGCTATCAGAGCGAGAGTGGGGGGAAGGAAGGGCCGCACGCTCAGCTTGCGGCTCTGTGAGCCGGGGCGTTCCCAGCCGTAGCCGACAGGCGCGGTGAATGCGTGCACGAGCCGGGTGAACGGCTAGATGGAGCAGAGCTCCATGCCCATAAGCCTGTGCAACTGGAAGGAGAGCGGTGCGGCAGCCATGGCGTCGTTGTCCGGCTGCAGGGTGAAAACAGAACGGAACCAAGGCGAGACGGTTTCCCGGTAATTGTGCTCCTCACCGACTACGCCTTGCGGGTGGTTGCCATGAATACCGGCCCGGTGGTGCGCCGGCCTCGTTGCCCTTGGCAGAGGAGCCGAGCAGAATGGCCCGCCCCTCACCACCCTCGCCCTCGACCCGACCGGGAAGGGCCGCACGGTGGCCCAGCCGCTGGATGCTGGAAGGAGGCCATGAACGCCTTCGACGGCCGCCGCTCGGCCGAACATGTGTGAGCAACCAGACCAACGAGAAACCTTTACGCCAACCGAGTGGTGAACACCGCTTTCGTGGCTCTGGCCCGTAGTCGGTGGTGACGCCGAGTAGCGTCAGGGCAGGAGGACGCGGTGCCGGAGGAGGTCGAATCCGGCGCGTCCGTGCATCTGTCTCATGATCCTCTTGGTACGGGTGTTGACGCCTTCGGTGCGGCCATTGTGGTAGGGCAAGGTGAGGCCAGCATTCACGGCGGGCCTGTCGATTTCGAGCCCGTTGGTGAGACTGCGCAGGTGGGGCAGGTCGGCGGCGCGGGCGGCTGTGATCCAATCGGTGAGTTTCGTGTCGTTGCCTTCGGCTGGTTTCAGCAGGGCGGCGAAGTCGCGTATGAGATCGGCGAGTGCGGTCATCTCCGGGCAGGCTGCGGCGATCATCTCCAGCAGGGCCGTTTCCTTCGGGCGTAGATTTTCGGGGTCGGTGAGCAGGAGGCGGCCGGCGTGACGCACCGTGGTGACGGGGCGGTCGCCTTCGGCGCGGCCCTGGTTGAGGTAGCGGACCAGGAGGTTTGCGCTGCCGGTGTAGCCCAACTCCCGGATCTCCTCGAGGAGGTGGGTGACGGGGACGGCTGGTTCTTCGGCGCGGCGCCGGCGCAGGTGCTCGCGGTAGGGGTCGACGAGCGTGGGCCGGTAGGCAGGGGTGAGGCGCAGGGCCTGGGGTTCGGGCATGCGGGCATAGCGTTTGACGGTGTTCAGGGCCAGGCCCAGGCGGCGGGAGCAGTCGAGCAGGCCGATACCTTGGCCGAGGAGATCGTGGATCTTGTTCCAGCGTTCGCGGGTGGTCTGCTCGCGTACTCCGCCGGGGCGAGGCGGGTTGATGGTGGCCCAGCAGCCGGCATGCGCGCGGACCTCGAGCTGGGCTTTGTCGCAGAGGTTGCGCCAGAGGTGCCATCTGTCGCTGAGCTGCACCGCGTCGGGCAGGGCGCGGCGGACGGCCTCGGCGTAGGTGGCCGAGCCGTCGCGGCACACAACCTCGATGCCGGGATGCTCGCGTAGCCAGGACTCCAGGGTGCCCCTCTCGCGGTGGGGCAGGACCGCGATGCGTCGGCCGGTCTCGGCATCCGTGATGATCGTGGCGTAGCGGTGGCGGCGGCGCAGGGCGAAATCGTCCACGCCGATCACCCGCGGGATGGCCTGCTTGGGCAGCGGAAGGCGCCGCAGATGGCGCAGTGCGGTGCTGCGGGAGACGGGCACGGCCAGCAGAGCGGCCAGGCGTGCGGCCGCCCGGCCGCATAACTCCCGTGCCACCTGCGATATCTGCCCGGCGAGACGCACAGTGCGGCGCTGATGACGCTTCAGCAGTCCGGGAATCTGCTCACGGAAGGTCTGCCGGGAGCAGCCCAGAACCGGACAGACCAGCCTTCGTACGCGCAGGTGGACGACGACCGGGCGGCCGTCGACCGGCACGTCCCGCACCGTCCGGCGGTGGTACCCGTGGACCCTCGCCGCTGGCGTTCGGCACACCGGACACGGCACCGCCACATCCCGGGTGCGGGCCGTGACCGCCACCTTGTCACCGTCATCCGTCACGTCCTCGACGACCAGTGCCGACAGCCCGGAAAACACCGTCGCAATAAGGGAGTTGACATCCATCACGAGATCATGATCGCGGATAGCTACTCGGCGTCACCACCGACTACGGGCCAGAGCCGCTTTCGTGATACTCCGAGCGGCGGCCTCGTCAAGTCTGAGGGCGTGATCGCCTGGGAGAGATGAGGGGTACGACGGTGCCGTTGCGGGCGGTGAGCTCCGCACGGAGTGCCTCGTTGTCGTGGTGGAGGGCCGCAATGGCGGTCGCGGCAGCTTGGAGTCTCGTTTCCAAGAGGGTGCACTGCCGGGTCTTGTCCGCCAGCCTCTTGCGGAGGCGGGTGATCTCGGCGTCCCGCCGCGTCTCGCCGACGGTGGTCTTGCCGTGCTCGGCGATGCGAGCGTCCCATTCGGCGAGGATCGGCTGGGCGCGGTTCATGGTGGCCCGGCTGACCTGGGCTTCGCGCCAGAGGTTCTCTTTCGTCAGCCGTCCGTCGGTGCGCTGCGGCTTGCCAGCAAAGAGCCGCAGCATCGCCGCACGCAGCGCCTTGGCGGTTTCGGCAGAGACACCGTCTTCGGTGATGCGGGGGCGCTGAGTCATGGGGATGTGCCTCGGATCTTGTGCAGGACGGCCTCGGCGCGTTCGGCTTCCCTGGTGATCAGGGCTTTGCGGCAGGCGGGCAGGCCGGGGGTCTGGAGCAGGTTGAGCTGGGTGCGGTGGTGAGCTTCGTAGAGCTGGGCGTGCTCTGAGGTGATCATGCTGTTGGGGCAGCGGTCGGGGCGGCAGCGGTCCTCGAGGGGACCGGTGTGCCCGTCGGGAACGACGGCGTTCTCCAGGCAGACGGCCCCGGCCGGGTGGCGTTCGTCGAAGAGGCAGTTGTTGAGGATGCCGAAGCGGATGGTGATGCGCGCCTTGCCCAGCAGATCTGTCTCGACACGGGTGTCCCCGTGGCGGGCCCTGACTGTGGCGGCGATCTGGTCGAAGGCGTCCTTGAGGCGCTCGGCACCGGGACCGAACCCGATGTTCTCGCCTCTGCCGTGGACCTCGTACAGGTCTTTCAGCCGGCGGAACCGCGCGGCGTGCACCGCTTGTTCCAAGTGCTCGGTCCAGGCCGGGTCCGGCGCCGCGTAGGCGCGGGTGGCCCGGTTGGCCAGGGCTCGGGTGGCTATGTGTTTGAGCTGCATGCCGAGCGCGATCTCGGATCCGGCGAACTGGTCGGTGAGCATCGCCATGGTGCGGCGGAACATGTGCGGGCGGACCTTGCCCTTGGGGATCGGTTCCAGCCCGGACCAGGTGGTGCCGTGGTTGACGGAGGCGATGAAGGAGTCGACCATGTTGCCGCCGTCGAGTTCCTCGTTCACCGCCCCCGGTGCCAGGGTGACGAACACTCGTTTCGGGTGTGGGGAGATGGTCTCGGCGACCGTGATCGCTTCGGCGACCGGCTCGCTGATCCACCAGTGCTTGCGCGGTCGGCCCTCGCGGCCTTTGACGAGAGTGGAAGCGATGGCGGGAGCGTTGTAGTGCTCGACGACGCTGCCGCGGGCGATCTCCTGCAACTCGGAGTCCCGCATCATCGACAGCGCCGCGACCAGGACGAATGCGGCGTTGCGCAGAGTGGTCGCCAGGTTGGAGAGCTCATACAGGTCGAATCCGGGATGCCAGGGACCGGTGCTGCCGTCCGGTCGTCGCACCTGCGTGAGTTCCAGCGGCAGGCCGTAGGAGCAGCGGCCTTGGTGCACTGCCCGCAGGACCTTGGCCCGGCGGGCGCGGGACGCGGCCGAGGACCGTCCGAACAGCGAGCCGAGGAATCTCTCCTGCACACCCAGGAGCAAGCACAGCATGGACCAGTTGACCTCCGGTGGCAGGTCAGCGGGCCACTCGGCGTCGTGGTGACAGGGCACCTTGTTCGCCGGGTCCGCCAAGAAGCGGTCCAGATCCACGTCCTTGCCTGCTGCGGACGCGACAGCGGCCCGGCGCAGCTGCTCGGTCAGGCGCAGGGCTGCCAGGATGTCGGGGGCGAAGGTGTGGATATACGTCCAAGCCGCGCGGATGAGCGGGAACCAGATCTCGGGCGGGATCGCCTTGGTCGACAGCTCACCGTCACGCACGTCCTTGGCGACCCGCCCGGCGAGCGTGCCCGGCCATGGGTCCTCGGCCGACCAGGCGCAGCTCAAGGCAGGAGCGAAAGAAGCCAGCTTCTTCAGGAACGCCACATGCCGGGTCAGCGTCGCGGGTTCGACCTGCGTCCGCAGCGCGCTGATGCGCTGCTTGAGGTCCGCCGTGCTCCAGTAGCCGGGGTCATGGGGCAGGCCCTCGTCGCGCGCCCACGTGATCAGGCCGCGCAGGCAGCCGATGTTCATGTTGATGGTGCCGATGTCCCCAGGATCGAAGCCGAAGTGGAGCCCGTGTGCCTGGAGCTGCTCGTGCTGGGGGTTTGCCAGGATCATCACGATCTCGCGGGCCAGGAGGTTCCAGTGCGGTTCGGCGAGTACACCGGCGAAGCGGATCCGCCACCACGACGGGTTGCGGTTGGCGGGTTTGGCGACCACGCCGTTGAAGTCCATCACGCCCGTGTCGCCGAACAGCGGGACGCGGGCGCCCTCCTGGCGCGCCTGCGGCAACAGCGGTCGTCCCTGGACGACCGGTTCGTCCAAACGGAACAGGGACCGCGTACGGCCGCCCGGCTTAGCGATGATCACGCGTCGAACTCCACATGCGCGGACAGAGGGAGATCCAGCCGGGCCAGGCCGGCGTCGATGTGCTGCCGTGCCAGCGCCTTCTCCTGCTCGCTTTGCTCCTCCAGCACGGCCCGGAGGTTGACGTAGGACTGGCCCCACAGTCGGGTGAAGGCTCTCGGTTCCAACCGGCGGCGGACATTCTCCAGGTGATCGGCGAACAGCATCAACTGCGGTAGCTGGCTGGGCAGCACCCACGCGTTGCGGCACTCCAGGCAGCGCAGAGGCGCCACCGCGCACAGCTCTCCCCGTGCGCTGAAAGGGGAGTCCCACGGGTCCCTGCAGTTCGCCACCCCCATGTCGAGTTCACCCTGCACGAGCCGCTCCGCCTGTTCGGGATCCAGCCCCATCTGCTGCAGCTGTTCACCATCGATGCCCTCGTCGGCTGCGATCACGGTCGGCCCGGCCACGGCCCTCTCGAACCAGTGGTCCTGGGCCGTGGTGATCACCTTGCCGGACAGGATCCGCAGCGTGGTGCCCTGGGCGTAGTGCCCGGCGAACGTCTCCTCGAGATGGTCGTCAGCGGCGGCGCTGATCCGGCCGCCCGAGACGATGGCCTTCTCCACCTTGGTGGACTTGCGCAGCCGCCCGATGTGCGCCGCCCCCTCGACCGCCACACCCACATGGGAGAGCCAGTCGGCGAACCGCTGACCCGCCATGTTCGGATTCCAGCGACCGAAGCGCAGGTCGTAGTAGACCAGCGTGACGCGGACGAACAGGGTGTCGGCCACCTCCGGACACTGCTCACGGACCTTCTGCGTCACGCCCATCAGCCGGCGCACGATCGCACTCGCCTCACGGCGGGGCCGGTCGACGACCTCGGCCACCACCGCCTCATCCTCTTCCCCAGACGTACGGGCGTCGGGGAAGGACCGATGGCGGACCAGGCCCGCTCGGTTCTTCACCAGCGTCAGACGCACGCCCCGCGGTAAGAACTCCACATCCTGCTCGCCGAAGCCGGTTACCTCCTCCGACGCATGGCCGGTGGCGTCCACCAGCAGGACCCGGAAGGCGTGAAGGTCCATGTTCGTCGGGTAGAGGAGGCTGAGCAGATGCTGAATGAGGTCGCGCCGTGCCCGCCTCGGAGCCACCGTACCGTCGGGTTTCGCCGCCATGGCGCGCAGCTCCGCCGGCCACCGGTCGGTCAGCGGCGGCAGGACGTCGCCGATCTCCCGCGGCGTGACCGCACCACGCGACAGACCCCACAGCAGATTCGGAACCTCCAGCCAGCCCCCGTCACCCGGATGCCGGCCCTGTTCTGCCAACGCCCAGCCGTTCGCGAGCCGCCGCTCCAGCGCGTGAACTGCCGACCAGGCGGCTTTGACCAGCGCCTTCTTGTCCGCGCGGCTGAACTCGTCCAGCTCCGCGGTCTCACCCCACGCTGCCAGCGTGCGACCCCGGGCGAACCCCGCCAGAGAGTCGTCCACGGGCCGTCCAGGGTGATCGTCACGACGGACGATCAGGAGCCGCACTGCCGAGGACAGGATCGCTGGCTGCCGCGACCCCGGCTCGTAGCCTGACGGCAGGCCACGCTCCCAGCCTGCCAGCAGCGGCGCCAGGTCCGCCGACTCCAGTGACAGAGCAGCCGGATCCCCGCATCGCTCATCCATTGCCGAGCACACCCGGTCCACCGCCCGCACGTAGTCACGCGACGCCGACGCCGACAGGCCAGTGGCCGCCACATACTCCGCCCACTCGTCGGCGAGCTGCGCGGCCAGCCGGGAACACCGGTAGTCCGCCGGGTCGATGTAGTGCAGCCGCTCCAGACCTTGGTCGTCCACCAGCACCGCGCGGGCGCCGATCCGGCTCTCCCCGCCTGCCTGGCCGACCGCCGCGCGCAAGAATGCCCCCCGCTCCGGCGTCATCCGGCCGCGTGACCGGGCCATCAGCCGGCCCCCACCGGGGAAGACTCCACGCCGCAGGCGCGAGCGGCGATCTGCGCGTACGTGGCCTCACCCTCTGGATCGCCCAGCCACCCTTCGAATGCCGCATCAAACTCGTGGAGCAGATCATCGGTGTACTCCAGGTACGCGTACGTGGTTTCCGGGCTGGAGTGACCGAGCCTGCGACTCACGATCAGCAGCGGGTTGTACCGGATGTGCCCGCTCAAGTAGGAACGGTGACGACGCCGACGGGCGACCGGATCCGGCTCCGCACCGTCCATCTGCTGCTCCAGGTAGGTCAGCAGCTGCAGGGCGTAGGTGTGACGCAGGTCGTGCCAGCGCCATCTCTTTGCCGGCAGCCGCGGCGTCGTCGCGCTCTGCAAGGCGACCATGCGACGCCAGGCCGCATGCCGGTACCGCTTCCATGAGTCCGCCCCAGGCATCAGCCCGCCCCGGCACAAGAACACCGCCAGAGCCTCCAGACCGAACTCACCTTCCCAGACGGTGATTCGGCGCAGCCGAGGCGGTATCGCCTTCATCGAGAAAACGCGCTGTACGCCGTCCAGCACACCGTGAACCCGGCCCGTGTCCACGTCGACCCGGGAGACGACGAACAGGTCGCGATGCCGACGCTCCAAGGACTGGGCCGCGGCTGCGGTGAAGTCAGGGCGCTCCAGCAGGCAGTATGTCTCGACCGACCGCATCGCCTGCTCGGGGACGAAGATCCCACGCTCCTTTCCGTACTTCGCACACGCCTGAACCCGGAAGTCGGCCTCCTCCGCGGACGCGCCCGGGCCCATACCCAGCTCGGGGAGCAGCACAGTCGCCCACTCCTGCCAGCGCATCCCGCTGCACACCGCAAGATCAGCGCCGGCCCTATCGCGATGCGGCGAGCTGCCGCGGAACGACCGATTCAGCCCCGAGTCCGGGCCCTGACCTCCCAACCCGACATCCCGGAAGTAGCGGTACTGCTCCAGGCTCAGATGCCGGATGTCCATGCCACGCCGCGTCCGAGGACTCAGCGCATTCCGGCCCCGCGCCGCCACCCGCATCGGCCGACGCTCAAGATGCCCCTGCTCGACGGCGAAGGCGAAGAACCGGTCCAGGACCGAGGACTCCTTCGACCACGCGGCAGAACCGACAGGCATCTTCTGTTGCTGCGTGCGCAGCCTCTTGTACGCCACGAGATCGGCTTCGGTAGCCGCCAGCACGTCCCGCCCACGGCCGGCCTGATGCCTACCGAACCTAAGCATGATCCGCCCGTAGTCACGCATAGTGCCCTCAGCGAGCTCGGCGTACGACATGCTGCGGCCCCACGCGCACAACGGCTCCACTGGCAACATCGTCTCGTCGTCGAGGAAGATCGGCGTTCCATCGGCAAGCCCAAGACGTCGGAGCCACTCAGCAGCCTCGGCGCCGGACAGCGCAGGGTTGTCCAAGTGCCGACGCACCACCGTCGCGTCAACTGAGTACAGCTGCATGCCTGTTGCCTCCCGAGACTCGCTGGAGACGAGAGATATCAGTCAGCAGCGGACTGCAAGAGCGCCGTTCACCGTCCAGGGGGACACGCGGTGAGACAAATCTGAAGTGCCCCAAGAAATCCTGCGCTGGGCGGTCGCGAACAAGGTCGAGGCGCACTTCGGGCCGCTGCGGGCAGTTCACCCTCGCCAACTCGAACCATCCCAATCACACCGTCCAAACCCGCCAGTTGCACCGCTACCTGCGCTGGCGCAACCAGAACGCCCGTCACCCCGACGTCCTGGCCGCCCAACGACGCGAACGCGCCCGCATCCGCAGCGAGAAAGGATCCGCTGGGGCCGCCCCCGCACCCAAGCAGCCTGATCACCCCAACCGGCGCACCCTCACAACGCACTAGCTGGAAGGGGTTGCCCTCTTCCCTCGCGATACGGTGCTGTCATGTCTCGATCAGTCGAAACCGGATCAGTCTTGTCTCCCGTCACCGCGGACGACGTCGACCTTGCCGTGCGGCTCGCCGTGGGCATCCTTCGGGACGCACCCCCGGAGGGGTGGGGCGGTAAGGCCGGTTCGCTGGAGTGGGACTGCTGGGAGACCGTCGAGCACCTCGCCGACGACCTGTTCTACTACGCCGTGCAGCTGGGGCCGCAGAGCCCGCCGCTGGACACCCATGTGCCTTTCGTGTTGAGCCAGAAGAGGCCGGACGGACCCGCGAACTTCCTCTTCGCGGACCGTGATGCGGGTCCGGCCGGCCTGGTGCAGGTGCTGGAGGCGGGCGGCGCGCTGCTGGTCGCCATGGTGCGTACGACGCCGCCCCGGGTCCGCGCCCACCACGCCGCCGGGGTGTCGGACCCCGAAGGCTTCGCGGCGATGGGGGTGGTAGAGACGCTGGTACACATGCACGATGTGGCGGAAGGCTTCGGGCTTGCCTGGACCCCGCCCTCCGCTCTCTGCTCGCGGGTGCTCGCGCGTCTGTTTCCAGAGGCTCCGGGCGGCGCGGATCCCTGGCTCACCCTGTTGTGGGCCACCGGCCGCGCCGAACTGCCGGGGCACCCTCGTCTCACCACGTGGCGCTGGGCCAGCACACCGCGGTCATAGGAGCGGATCGGCTTCAGCCGCGGCCAGGCTGATGATCGTGCCCTTACCGCTGGCGAGAGCGCATCGGGCCACCCGTCCCAACCTGCAATCCGGCGAACCTATGCGGTCACGGCCCTAGGAGAGGGCGGACACCTCGACCTTGGTGAGGAAGGCAGTGAGGACCTCACGGTAGTGGTCCGGTTCTTCGGCTGAGGGGAGGTGGGAGCTCTGCTCGAAGAGGACCCACTCGGCGCCCGAAATGCCGTCCGCCAGGGGGCGGACCACTGCGGGGGTCGTGAGGTCGTGGCGGCCGGAGGTGATGAGGACGGGGAGGTCCAGCTCGCCCAGCCGGGGGGTGACGTCCCGTTCCTTGAGGTTCCCGGTGATGTCCCATTCCTCACCCCACATGATCCCGTACACGTCGTGGTTCATGTTCGTGAAAGAGCGAGAGAGGTGGTCGGGCCAGGGGTCCAGGCGGCAGAGCCACCGCTGGTAGAAGGCCATGGCGGCCCCCTCCTCGTCCCGGGCGATGGCGGCCCGTGCGTCGGGCGGTAGGGAGTGCTCGAGTCGGCGGGCCTCGGACTCGTACAGGGCCGCACTGGCCAGGCCGGCGGGCGGGTGAGGACGTACTCCAAGGCCACCTGGGCACCGAAGGAGTGGCCCAGGAGGTGCAGCCGGCCCTCCGTTGATCACGAGCAGCGGCAGCTCTTCGCCAGGCTCACCCACGATCTTGTACCAGGTGCGGAACCCGTGGAACGGTCCGAACCCCTCGGTGACCGCCATGACGCGCCTCCACGTGAGATGGGCACATCCCCATCATGGACAGGCCACTCCATCCCTCTCAACCGATGTCCGCCTTGAAGACCAGGCGCTCGTTCTCGGCATGCAGCCGGTCACCGACAAATGGTCCGAAGGCCGGCCCTCGGCATGTGACTCCGAACGTGATCACCCCGACAAGTCCTTAGTTCGGTCCTGTCCAGTCGAAGGTGATGTGCTTGCTGGACTGGCCTTCCCGGCTCCAGTGGAAGCCGAAGGCGTCGGCACGGTCCGCCGTTGAGCGGCCCCAGGTCGCGACCTGTCCCGGACCGGTTTCCGAGCCCGGCAGGTTGGTCGATTGGACTCGCGCGCCCTCCGGTGTGGTCGGGCCCGTCAGCGGCACCGCGCTCGCCTCGACGCGGCCGGGGATCGTGGCTCGCCAGCCGCCCAGGTCCTCGTCGACCTCCACTTGGATCGGGGCGAAGTCCATGCCCCGCATCTCGGCGTCCATCATGGTCACCATCTCGGCGGGCCAGCTGCCCGCCTGGCCACCGAAGATCATTTGCAAGGCTTCGCGCTGCGCGTCGTCGGCACGCTCGTCTAGGAATACCGCCGCGTACGAGTCGGAGTGTTCCGCCCACACGTTGCCGACGAAGGAGCTGAGCATCAGGACGTTGAGGCCGCCCAGCGGTACCTCGCCGTAGTTGCCCTCGCGGATATGCCAGGCCAGGACTCCGTCGCACTCCCCGTAGGTGGGCAGCTGGGCAAAGGAGCAGGGGCAGGGAACATTGCACCTGCACGTGTCGAACCAGTCTCCGGCCGCGTGCCATCTCGGGACGGTCGCTGTCGTCTCGGACATCTCATCGCCTCCACACGGCCCGCGCCGGGCAGGGAACACGTGGTCGGCAAAGCCCCCGCCGGACATCGCAGTCGGCGCTCGGCGGCACGGGTCATCTCCTCAATTCTCCCCCTCCTCCTGCGATGAGCAAAGCCGAGGCCGCCGGGGCCGAATCGATCTGTACACCCGTGGCGGGCGCGCCTAGCCTTGAAGGGAAGGGCTGGCTCCTCGGACCGGAACAGCGTCCACAGGGGCGAGTCGGAGATGTTTGCTGCCATCGCGCTGGACAGAACCTCTGGCCCGGGCAGCGGGGTGACGTATGCCGCCGCTGTCGGGGTCAGCGTCGGCTCCATAGCCTGCAGCGTGCCCGTCTTTGGGTCCGCGCGCTCCCCACCCGCCGCTCTCGACGCCGGCGTCGTCCGCACCGTCGGACGGCGGAAATCATCCAGCGATCGGGAGCAGTCATGACGTGGAGTATCTCGGGCAACTACCTGGCTGGTTGCTCATGCGCGATGGTCTGCGGGTGCGCGGTCGACGCGAAGCCGCACGACCCGCAAGGACGCGAGGAATGCCTCGGGTGCGCCGCCTTCCACGTGGCGGACGGGCGCTTGGACGACGTTGACCTGTCCGGGGTGACGTTCGCCTTCTACAACCACTTCCCCTCCAACCTGACGGCCGGCAACTGGAAGGTCGGCATCGTCGTCGACGAGGGCGCCAGCGACGAGCAGGTCGATGCACTCGAGCGCATTCTGTCCGGGCGCGAAGGCGGTGCGTTCGGTGAACTGTCGCAGTTCTACGGCGAGTATCTGGGCGTGGAGCGGGCGAGTGTCTCCCTGACGGACGGGGAGAAGCCGCAGCTCAGCGTTGGTGGGAAGACCGAGTTGGCATTTGAGCCTCTTCGCGGTCCCGATGGTGGGCCTACGACGATGAAGAACGCGATGTTCGGATTCTCCCCCGAGTTCACCCTGGGGCGTACGACCGGCACTTCGAGTGCGTTCGGCCTGTCCTTCGAGCCGCAGTACGGAGAGCAGTCCAACTACACCTTCTCCAGCGAGCAGCCCGAGGGCGCGCCCGTAGGGCGGTAGCGGGCAGCCGGCCAGTGCGTTGAATACGGGAGGAGGACGGTAGATGTCTCCTCCCGCGCAGGTGGAGCCACGCCTGCTGCCGACCGTGTTCTCGCGCACGTCGCTGTCGCGGTGTGTACCGATCGCGATTCTCGTCGGCATCGTGCTGTCTCTGGTCAACCAGGGTTCGGTCATCGCTTCGGGCGACGCCGGCGCGGCCACGGCCGTGCGCGTGGCAGTCAACTTCCTGGTGCCGTTCTGCGTTTCCAGTGCGGGATTCTTCAGCTGCCGGCGCGCCGCTCGGCGGGCGGCGACGGGGTCGCCGCTCAGAGCAGGCCCGTCATCTGGTTCATCTCCTCCATCGGGGGAGCGTTCTCCAGGCCCGGCAGCAGCCAGTCCTGGAACGGAGCGAGAGCCGCCAGGACGAGGAAGGCGATCCCAACGGCCCAGGTGAGCCAGGGGCCCTGCCGCCAGAGCTTCTCCAGGAAGATCACTGCGGCCACGGCCGCCATCGCGGCCACGTTCATGAAGCCGAGCGGGATCAGGACGAGCATCAGCCCCCAGCAGCAGCCGACGCAGTACAGCCCGTGATGCGCGCCGACCCGCAGATCCCTCGCCCACGGCCGGAACCGCGAGTACCGCAGCAGCTGGAACATCGGATTGCGGCAGTGCCGCAGGCAGACCCGCTTCAGCGGCCCGAACTGATGCAGCCCGGCGAGGAGGAACGCCCCGGCTCCGATCCAGCGGCCGACGTCCGGATTACCGTCCACCAGGCTTCCGGTCGCAGCCAGTGCTCCGTAAGCGAGCAGCCCGAACCCGGTCCAGGCCAGCAGATATCCGCTGACGAACTCGGCGATGTGCAGTGCGCGGGCCGGGCCCGCCGAGCGGCGGCCGATCCCCCGCACCCAGGTGATGGCCACCGGCGCCACGGACGGCAGCATCATCGCCGCCATCATGACCACCCACAGCAGCAGGAAGAGCGGAAGCGCCAGGCCCATCGTTCCCGGCTCCATCCCCATGTGGCGGGCCTGCCCGATCGTGAGTACCCACGCGAGTACGGCGATCAGCACCATCAGCGTCCCGCCGACCGCCAGATCGCGCCGGGGCAGAAGGACTCCGGGCCGGGTCGGCGCGGGTGCTTCGAGATGGACGTGCGGCATACGTGCCTCCCAGGGGCGCCGTTGCCCGAGGACATCTCCAGCTCAGCACAGAACCCGCGGGTCAGCGATGCAGCGGCTGGAATCGGCGCAGTCGCAGGCTGTTGGTGACGACGAATACGGACGAGGAGGCCATCGCAGCGCCGGCGATCATCGGGTTGAGCATGCCCAGGGCGGCCAGCGGCAGGGCGGCCACGTTGTAGGCGAATGCCCAGAACAGGTTGGCCTTGATCGTACGGAGGGTGCGGCGCGCAAGCCTGATGGCGTCACCGGCGGCCCGCAGGTCACCGCGTACTAGCGTCAGGTCGGACGCGGCGATCGCGGCGTCGGTACCGGTGCCCATGGCCAGGCCGAGGTCGGCCTGCGCGAGCGCGGCCGCGTCGTTGACTCCGTCGCCGACCATCGCCACCACGCGGCCCTGCTCCTGAAGTCGCCGGATCTCGGCGACCTTGTCCTCGGGGTGGACCTCGGCAATGAACCGGTCGATGCCGACCTCGGCGGCCACAGCGCGGGCAGCCGCCGCGTTGTCGCCGGTCAGCAGGACCGGGGTGAGGCCGAGCCGCTCGAGGTCCGCGACCGCCTCGGCGCTCGCCGCCTTCACGGTGTCGGCGACCACCAATGCGGCCCGCACCTGCCCGTCCCAGGCGACAAAGACCACCGTACGGCCCGCGGCCTCCGCCGCGTCCCTGGCCTGGGCCAGTCCGCCGGTCAGCTCCAGCGACTGCTGTCCCAGCCAGGAGGCCCGGCCCGCGTGAACCGTGCGCCCCTCTACGGTCCCGGTAACGCCTCGGCCCTGGGTGTTGGCGAAGCCGGTCACCGGCGGCAGGGAGCCGAGCCGCTCCCGCGCGGCCTGGGCGATCGCGGCGGCGATGGGGTGCTCGCTCGCGTCCTCCAGGGCCCCCGCCAGGCGCAGGACCTCGGCCTCGTCCTCGCCTGCGGCGGGCACGACCTCCACCAGGCGCATCCGGCCCTCGGTGACCGTGCCGGTCTTGTCCAGGACCACGGTGTCGATCCGCCGGGTGGACTCCAGTACCTCCGGCCCGGAGATCAGCAGCCCGAGCTGGGCGCCACGGCCGGTACCGACCATCAGGGCGGTCGGCGTCGCCAGGCCCAGCGCACAGGGGCAGGCGATGATCACCACGGCGATGGCAGCGGTCAGCGCGGTTGCGGCAGAGGCGCCGGTCAGCATCCACACTCCGAAGGTGCCCGCGGCGAGCGCGATGACCGCGGGCACGAACACTGCCGAGATCCGGTCAGCCAGCCGCTGCACAGCCGCCTTGCCCGTCTGTGCCCGCTCCACCAGGGCCGCGATCTGCGCCAGCTTGGTGTCCGCACCGATCCGCGTGGCCCGTACGACCAACCGGCCGTGGCTGTTGACGGTCGCACCGGTGACCGCCGAGCCCGGCTGGACCTCCACCGGCACGCTCTCCCCGGTCAGGAGGGATTCGTCGACCGCAGAGGAACCGTCGACGACCTCGCCGTCCGTGGCGATCTTCTCCCCGGGCCGTACGACGAACAGGTCGCCGACCGCCAGGCCCTCAACCGGAATACGTACCTCCGTACCGCCTCGCAGCACGGCGACGTCCTTGGCGCCCAGGTCCATCAGCGCGCGTATCGCGTCCCCGGCCCTGCGCTTGGCCCGGGCCTCGAAGAACCGGCCGGCCAGCAGGAAGGCCGTCAGGACGACCGCGACCTCCAGGTACAGGTGCTCGCCTCCGGCGGCGACCACGCCGACGCTCCACAGGTAGGCGGCGAGCACGCCCAGCGACACCAGGGTGTCCATCGTCGCCGATCCGTGCCGCAGGTTCAGGGCGGCCGCCCGGTGGAACGGCCAGGCGCCCCACGCGACCACCGGAGTGGCCAGCAGCAGTGCGACCCACTGCCAGCCGTCGAACTGAAGGGCCGGAATCATGGAGACCAGGACCACCGGCAGTCCCAGCAGCGCCGAACCGATCAGCCGCCGCCGAAGCCTGGCGAGGTGGGCACTCTCGGTGTCCGTCTCGGCTTCCTCCTGCGCGGACTCGCCGCCCATCGCCGAGGCTCCGTACCCGATGGCCTCGACGGCGGCGATCAGCTGCTCCTGCGACACCTCCGGGTCTTCCCGGGTGATGTGCGCGGTGGCGGTCGCGAGGTTGACCGTCGCGCTCACGCCGGGCAGCTTGGCCAGCTTCCGCTCGACCCGCGCCACACAGGACGCGCAGGTCATGCCGGTGATGGCCAGCTCGACGGAGTGATCGGCCTGAGCCGAAGCGGTCGGTGCCATGGCAGGGTTCCTCTCGCTTTCAGTTTCGTACGGAACGGGGCAAGGGCGACAGCTCCACCGGTCCGGCCACGCTAGAACCTTGCCCTAAGGACAAGGTCAAGCGCAGACTGGCAGGACCGGTACGAACGGAGTCGCCCATGCTCACCGTCGGAAGCATCGCCGCCGAAAGCGGTCTGAGCCCCAAGGCCGTCCGCCTCTACGAGGCCGGCGGACTCATCGACCCTCCCGAGCGCACCGCCGCCGGCTACCGCACGTACACGGACGACGTGATTCCCGTGCTCCGCTTCATCCGACAGGCGCAGGCGCTCGGCCTCAGCCTCAAGGAGATCAAGGACATCCTCGACCTCCAGCGCAGGGGCGAACAGCCGTGCGGCCTCGTCACCGATCTCCTGGATCAGCATCTCGCGGACATCGATCGTCGTATCGCCGACCTCCAAGCGCTCCGGGCGACCCTGCGCAGCGCCCGGGCCCAGGCCGGCCAGGCAGCGGGCCGGGGAGAGAGGGCTGTGGTCTGCCGGATCATCGAAGGCGCGTCGGCGGCGTCCTGACGCGGCGAGCGACCGGTCGGAAGGGTCGCTCACGGCATGGCCTAGCATGGCGCGCATGCCGCAACGCCTGCCTCTGTCGCTCCGGGCGTGGTCCGGAGTGCTGCTGGCGTGCGCGCTCTTCGCCTGTCTGACGGGGCTCGCGCGTCCCGCCATGACGATGGCGATGCCGGGGCCGATGGACACCGCCCCGCACGTCGCGGTCGGTGGGCACACCGAGGCTTCCGCCGCGGTCGCGACGCCCGACCACGGTCCGCGTTGCCCGGTGGCGCAGGAGCAGTGCGTGGCGCCGAAGGGCGTCCTCACGCAGGACGGCCCGACCACCCCGGTGCTCGGGATCGTGCCGCACGCGACGGACTGTTCACCCACGCTCCCGCGTCCGTGGCCACATGCCCCGCCTCCGGCGGCGGCCCCTCCTGATCTGCACCGGTTGTGCGTGTCACGGACGTGACGGCCGGCCACCCGCAGGGCTGACGCCTCGCGGGAAGCCGCCTTCCCTCACGTCCACTTCGGCGCGCCCTGATGTCCCGGTGCGCGCCGTCGTCGCAGAACAGGAGTAACGACGCATGCCGTCGTCCATCGCTTTGCTGATCACCGGTGCGAGCACCGGCCTGCTCGCTGGCGGTGCCTCGTGCGCCGCCGTACAGGGGGGCCTGCTGGCCGGTGCCGTGACCCGCCGCCGCAGCCCCGACCCGGAACCGTCCCCCAAGTCCTCGCATACGCCGCGCCCAGCCAGTCAGGCCGACGCCGGCACACCGCTGGCTCCCGTCGGGGCGTTCCTCGCCGGAAAGCTGGTGTCCCATACGGCGCTCGGGGCCATGCTCGGGGTGTTCGGAAGCGCCTTGCAGCCCAGTCCGCGGACGCAGGCGGTGCTGCTGCTCGTGGCCGGGGCCGTCATGATGCTCTTCGCGCTGGACCTGATCGGAGTCAAAGCCTTGGGACGGCTGGTGCCGCGCCCTCCGGCGTCATTCGGCCGCCTGATGCGGCGCAGCGCCAAGACCGAGTCGCCCATCACCCCCGCCCTGGTCGGATTCGCCACGGTGCTCGTGCCCTGCGGGGTGACCCTGTCGATGGAACTGCTCGCCATCGCCTCCGGCTCGGCGGTGGCCGGCGCCGCGGTGATGGCCGGGTTCGTACTCGGCACCGCACCGCTGTTCGCCATCCTCGGCTACCTGTTCAGACGCAGCACCCAGGCCCTCTCGGGCAAGCTCGCCGGGCTCACCGGTGTGGTGGTGCTGACCGTCGCGGCCTGGACCATGATCTCGGCCCTTCAGGCCGGAGGCTGGGTCTCCTTCGACTCTGCGAGCAGGCAGCAAACCCCGGCCACTGGCCCGTTCCTCGTGGAAGGCGGCGAAGGCAGCGGCGACGGCCGCGGCGGAACGGAGACAGGCGAGGTGACACCCGTACGTATCGACGCCTCGGGAAAGCAGACCGTCATCCTCACCGTGACGGACTTCTACCTCCCCACACAGTTCACCGCGAAGGCCGGCGTACCCACCACACTGGTACTCCGGGGCAAGGACTCCGGCGGCTGCGCCCGCGCCTTCACCATCCCCGAACTCGGCGTCCAGGAAATCGTCAAACGCGACGGCGACACCCAGATCGACCTGGGCACCCGCAAACCCGGAACCCTGCGCTTCTCCTGCGCCATGGGCATGCAGACCGGCGCCATCGAGTTCGAGAAGGACCTGTGATGAAGCTGTTCAGCCGTAAGAACAAGCCCGAGGCCGCCGTGACCGGAGAGCAGGTGGTCCTCCTCATCGACGGCATGCACTGCACCAGCTGTGGCCTGCTCATCGACGACGAGCTGGAAGACCTTCCCAGCGTCCGCTCGGCCACCACCGACGTACGAGCCGGACGCAGCGTCGTCCGCTTGGAGGACAACACCGGCGCCGACACCGCTGCGCTCGTCGCGGCAGTTGAGGCAGCCGGGGACTACACAGCGCGCATCGCCGGCTGACACCCGTAGTCACTCGCTCGGCCCGGCACGAGGGGAATCCGTGCCGGGCCCTCGGGGGCGGGCGATCGGCTGCCCAGCAGGCCCGTTGCTGATCACGTGACCTATCGCCTGCTGGGCCGCCGCCCCTTTTCGATGCCGGAACACCGGGCAGCGCCCGCGCCTCACCGGCCACGTCGCCGACCTCGAGCCTTACGTGCGGACATCACGCCGTGCCCCTCCGTGTCAACCCAGGGTCTGCAGTCGGCTCGCCGCAGTCCGGGGAACCGGCTTGATGTGGGCGAAGGCGCTCTTGGCGTTCCAGGTGGGAAAGGCTCGTACGAGCCACGACGGGCCGTGGAGTTGGATGCGGCGGTCGCGGGTGGCTTCAACCCAAGGGAGCTGCCCGGCATGCCATTTGACGAAGGCCTCGGCTTCCGCCGTGATGTAGAGGTCCTCGTCGAGGCCGGGGTACGTCTTGCAGATCTCGGTGTCCGCGTGCTCGATCAGCAGCCAGTACCGCTCGGGGCGCCGGCGGCCGGTGAAGTCGAAGCGGATGACGATGCGGCGGTCCGGGAGCCGGTCTCTGCGGAGCATGTTGCACATCGACCACAGCGCCACGAAGGGATCGAGGTGCTCGGGGGCGATTTCGAGCCAGGCGGCACCCCACTCGCCGAGCGACACGCAGACCTTGAAGAGGTCGTGACCCGCGGGCGTGAGCTCGTAGTGGCGTCCGCGCCCTTCGGGTTTGGGCGCCGACTCCACGATTCCGAGGCGTTCGAGCTGCTTGAGCCGCTGCGCGAGCAGAGTGCGGGAGAGCCCGGGCGCGCCCTCCAGGATCTCGCTGAAGATTCCGCAGCCCAGGTACAGGTTGCGGATGATTACCGGTGTCCAGCGCTCGGCGAAGATCTCTGCGCCACGAGCGATGGGACAGTACTGGCCGTAAGTCCGCACGACACCAGTATCGCGCCCTGGCCTCCCGCGGCGAAGTCCAGAATCTTGACTTCACAGCCGCGGTCCACGGTGGTGCGATGGGACCGTCGAGAGGCAAGGACCACGAGGCCGACCACCGAGCGAGTCGACCCTCGGAACGAGGAGGTGGCCGCGATGGAGACCAACGGGATCAACGGGTTCCGGGGCCGGCTGATCACCGCTGACCACGCCGGCTACGACACCGCACGAGCACTGTGGAACGGCGCCGTCGACCGGCGCCCCCGGCTGATCGCCCGATGCGGCGGGACCGCCGACGTGGTCGCCGCCGTGCGCTGCGCCCGCCACCACGGCCTGGAGATCGCCGTCCGGGGCGGGGGCCACAACGTGGCCGGCACGGCGGTGTGCGACGACGGGATCGTCATCGACCTCTCGGCCATGCGGGCCGTATGGGTCGACCCCGCCCGCCGCACGGCCCGGGTGCAGGGTGGCGCCCTGTGGGGCGACGTCGACCACGAGACTCAGGCCCACGCTCTGGCCACAACCGGCGGCATCGTGGGCCACACCGGCGTCGCCGGGCTCACCCTCGGCGGCGGCATCGGCTTCCTCATGCGCAAACACGGGCTCGCAGTCGACAACCTGCTGGCCGCCGAGGTGGTCACCCCCGAGGGCAGCATCCTCCAGGCGTCCGCCGATGAACACCCGGATCTGTTCTGGGCGCTGCGAGGCGGCGGCGGCAATTTCGGCGTCGTCACCACGTTCCGGTTCGCCCTGCACCCCCTCGGCCCGACCGTAATGGCTGGACCCGTCTTCTGGGCGGCCGACGACACCACCGACGTGCTGCGCTTCTACCGGGACTTCGCCGCCGAAGCGCCCGACGAGCTCGGCACCGTCGTCAGGCTCGGCACCATCCCGCCGCTGCCGGTCATCCCCGAGGAGCTCCACTGGCGGCCGGCCATCGCCGTCGCCTGCTGCTACGCCGGCCCCGTCGAAGACGGCGAGCGTGCGGTACGGGCCCTGCGCCGCTTCGGGACACCGCTCGTGGACCTGCTCGCACCCAAGGCGTACTCCGCCTTCCAGGGCGGCCTCGACGACACCGTCCTCCACGGATGGCACTACTACTGGAAGTCCACCGACCTCACCGGCCTGTCCGACGAGGCCATCGCGGTCATCGCCGATCACGCCTACCGTGCCGTTTCGCGCCGGTCGTATGCGGCGATGTTCCACATGGGTGGCGCCGTCGCCCGGGTCCCCCACGACGCCACCGCCTACGCCGGTCGCGACGTGGCCCACAACATCGTCATCGACGCCGTGTGGCTCCCTGAAGAGTCCGACGAGCACGCCGCGGCCGAGACCGCGTGGGCGCGGCGGTTCCTCCAAGCCCTCCAGCCGCACCGCGCCGGGAGCGTCTACGTCAACTTCCTTGATTCCGACGACGACACCGGCCGCGTTCGAGAGGCCTACGGCGATCACATCTACCGGCGACTGGCCGAGGTCAAGGCCAAGTACGACCCCGACAACGCCTTCCACCACAACAAGAACATCCGCCCCGGCTGAGCGAGTCGGGCAACGGTCGGGTCCGGGTCGACCTCCCGATCTCAGCGACCGCGAGGAGGAGGCGCTCAGGACTGGCTGTTTTGAGGAGGCCGATGAGGCAAGCGCCCCACCAGCTGGTCTGGCTGACGGTGGCCACCAGGCCCGACTGGATGAGCAGAGGCTGGGTACGAGGCGTCCCGGTGCCGGTCGAGGCGCTGGCCGAGCCAGTGGGCATACAGGCCGTTGACGGTGACGGCCAGGACCATGCCCGGCTTGACCAGAGTCAACGGCGATTCCATGTTCGGCCGGAGGAAGAGGCTTGCACGCCGTCAGGCTCAGGGCGACCCGCACCGGTGCCCGCGCCCCGCCTGTCCCTGCAGACGGCGGCCACCAGAGGAATGCGTAGGTCAGCGGCCCGCGTGGCACAAAAGGACCAACTGCCAGTGTGCGTTACGTGCAGAGTAGGCAATATGTGCAGCGCGCTGACGCTGTTCGCCACCTCTCGTCCGGGCAAACAGGGCCCATGCCGAGCCGCCTGAGCGTCCTACGCCCGCCCCACGACTCTCGCCGAGACGGCGCACCCCATCTCGCCCGATGCACCCGAAATTCATCGGAGTGCGCTGATAGATGTCGGGGGTGATGCCGACGGCATCCGCAGCGATTGCCCCCTCTTCGTACAGGCACTGGTAGACGCTGTTACGGGCCGGAGCAACGATGGCGGCCACGGCGGCGGTCAGGGAGACAAGCTGTGAGCGAGCGCCGTCGTCCGATCGGTGGCCCGATCATCAGCCGGATCCGGCGTCCGAGCGAACGCAGGCGCAAGGGCCGGTCGACCGATGGGAGAGCGGTCACCCGGAGCCCGCACCGGCCGAGGCCGCCGCCTCTGGATCTCCTCCATTTCGCACACGTGCGGCCAGGAGGAGCTCTGCCGTCGCCCGGGCGGTCATGGCGCTGGTGGCGGAGCGGTCCAGGTGGGCGCCGGCGATAGCTCCGTCGCAGAGCTGGACGAGGGCACCGGCCAAGGCGCTGTCCTCGCCGACGCCGAGCGGCTCCAGCAGGCGGGTGAACAGGGCGGGCAGCCAGGCACGGTCGTCGGCGATGGCGGCCCGGATACCTTCGTGGTGCGGGTACTCGGCGGCCGCGTTGGTGAATGGGCAGCCCCGGAAGCCGGGGTCCTGGAACGCCTCGTGGAAAACATCGAAGACCGTCAGCACCCGGGCGAGCGGGTCCTGGGTCCGCGCCTCCACCTCCTGTGCCACGTGCGTCCGCCAGCGGTCGCTGCGACCTCGGAGGTACGCCTCCACCAAGTCCTCCTTGGTGCGGAAGTGCACGTACATCGAGGACTTCGCGACCCGACTCTCGGCGATCACGCGGTCGATGCCGACCGAGTGGATGCCCTCGGCGTAGAACAACGTGTCCGCGGTGGCCAGCAGCCGTTCCCGTACCGGCAGAGTCCCTGCCTTCATTCCCATGCCCCAAGTATCAAACAGACAGATCTGTTTGACAACGCGGACGAGCATCCCTAGCTTGATCATATCGAACGAACAGGTCTGTTCGATCTGACTCCAAGGAGCTTCGATGTCCCGCGTGAACCTCATCGACCCGGCTAACGCGACCGGCGCCAGCGCCGAGCAACTGGCCGCCACCCAGCGCGTGTTGGGTGTCGTACCGAACATGGCCAAGGCGATGGCCCACAGCCCGGCCGCCCTCAAGGGCTTCCTCGGTCTGTTCGACGCGCTCAAGGAGGGCGTGCTCTCCGCCGGCATACAGGAGCGCATCGCGCTGGTGGTGGCCGAGCTCAACGGCTGCAGCTACTGCCTGTCCGCCCACACGATGGTGTCCCTGAACGTCGCCAAGCTCTCCGAGGACGAGATCGAGGCCGCCAGGCGAGGCACCAGCTCCGACCCGAAGGCGGCCGCCGTACTGCGCCTCGCGGTGGCGATCACCGAGAACCGGGGCCGGATCGGTGACGACGCCTTCGCGGCGGCCCATGAGGCCGGGCTGACGAACGAGGAGATCGTCGAGGTCATCGCCAACACCGTCCGGAACATCTTCACCAACTACGTCAACGAGGCCCTCGACGTCGACGTCGAATGGCCGCTCGTGACCCCGTACTCGCGCTCCGCCGCCTGAGCCCCAACAGCACGGCGGCCCGCCGGCTGGATGCCGGCGGGCCGGTCGCTAGGGGGCTGGTCAGGCGCGCTTGACGATGAAGTCGCACCAGGCGGTCCACTCGGAGACCGTGGAGCCGTCCTTCACGCGCATCCGCCAGCGGTACTCGCCGTCGCCGAGCTTGCCCTCGGGGAGCTGGTAAGCGGCGTCGTGGCTGGTGTCGCTGGTCAGCTGCTTGCGCACGACCTGCTGTCCGTCAGCGGCGTCGACCTCGAAGACGACCTTCCGGCGCGGACCGGCCGAGCCGGGTGTCTCCACGCTTCCGGGGGGTGCGATCGACTCCAGGGTCGTGGCGAGGGTCGGCGACCCGCTGGTCACGACCGGCTTGCCCGCGGTGCCGCCGCAGAATTGGAAGCCGGCGTACGGGCCGTCCGAGATCCGCGGCACCTCGGGCGTGCGCAGCAGCAGGTCGTCCGGGCCGCCGTCGGCCGCCGTCGACGCCGTGGTGTTCCCGGCCGAGCCGGAGAGGGCTGCGGACAGGGGCGCGGCGGCCGCGCCGATGGCCACGGCCGCGACGACCGCGAGGGTGACGCGGCCGGGCCGCACCCGGACCTTGTTCCACACACGCATGGCTGTGTCTCTCTTCCTCATCGGTCGGCTACTTGACGTAGACCGTGTGGCCGGGCTCGGGCGGGGCGATCTGGGTGCACTTGTACGTGGTCCAGCGGTGCTCGGCGACCAGACGCTTGCCCTGCGCCTCACAGCCGCCGAGGTTGCTGAGGTCCTCGTACTTGACCCAGTCGGCGGCGGTGTTGGGGGTGAGCTTGTTGGCCGTCACGTATCCGGCCGCCTGGCCGCCGGCGGCGACGCCGTCGGTGCCGTCCCACCGGAAGTGCACGCCGAGCCAGACCCGGCCGACCGCGTTCTCGTTGGCCGCCGCGGAGAAGGAGCTGAACGTCCGGGTCACACCCAGGGCGTTGGGGTCCTCGGTGGTGCCGGTCCACGTCATCTGGTCGGTGCCGAACCAGTCCCGCATGACCCTGGCCCACGCACCGCCGAAGGTGGCGTGACCGGAGATGTACGCGGGGAAGGCAGGGCTGAAGTGCTGTCCGTTCGCGTCCTGGGACAGCGGCTGCCAGTTCGGGTCGCCGACGGTGTTCGCGTTGCCGTCCCCGTCCTCGCGGATCGCGCTCTCCGGGCGCCACAGGTCGATGTCGGTCTGGTACTTGGCGTCCCAGGCCGTGACCGCGGCGTCGGCCATCGCGAACGCGGTGAGCGCGAACAGCTTGGCGTTGCCGGCGACCGTCGTGCCCTGCTGGCGGGAGAGGATCTGGGTGTGCTGGAACAGCTGGCCCGGCGGCTTGTAGGTGCGGTCGAGGTCATTGGCCCAGAACAGCGCGGCTTGAGTCTGGTCGGCGGTCCGGGTGGTGGAGTCGGCCCGGCCCAGGCTCTTCACGTCGTTGAACTGGTCGGTGTACGGCTGGCTCGCCAGCAGGCTGTTCATGGCCGTGTGGCCGGCCGGACCGGCCGGGCGGAACTGCGTACCCGAGGCCATGCCGAAGGGCTTGACCTTGCCCCACTCGGGGGTGGCGCCGGTGCCGGTGCCGGTCGGACGCCAGTAGCCGGGAGCCGTGCTGCCCAGGTACGGAGCCGCCGGGGCCGAGCCGTCGTTCTCGCGGGCCGTGATCATTGCCGCGGCCGTCTTCTGACCCACCTCGGTGCCCGCGGCCCGCTGTTCGGCGGTGACCGCGGCCGGGATCGTCGAACGGGCTGCCGCGATCTCGTCGTCGAAGTTCAGCTGCGGGTAGACCGACTTCAGGACCTCGAACGCCGCGTGGTCAATGGCGCTGTTCACGTCCGGCATCGCGCCGTTGGTCGCGGTGGCCTTGACCAGGTACGGGGCACCCAGGCACTTGGCGGCGCCCTCGGCGCAGCGGGCCGAGTTGGCGGCGTCGTAGACCGCGCCGTGCATCATCGCGCCGGCCCGGGCCAGCGGGCCGGGAGCTCCGCCGACTGTCCTGTACGTGGCCAGGAGCACGTCGTTCCAGTAGACGACGTGGTCCTTGACCGGGTCGGCCGGCGCCTCGTACGTGACCAGGATCGACGGGGCGTTGGCGGGCGCGTCGGCGGAGGCGAAGATCTTGAACGCCTTGTAGTCGGCCTCGTCCGCGGCCCGCAGGCCGATGGTGTCCACCGTGCGGGTGGTCTGGGACCACTGCTTGACGAGCGGAGTGATGTCCTCCGACAGCCAGCGCGGGCCGCAGTCGCCGTGCCCGTACGTCTGGGTGGACGAGGTCACCTTCGAGCGCCACGCGGGCTGGGTGTTCCAGCGGGTGGCGGCGTCGGCGGTGCCGGTGTCCCAGATCTCCCAGGAGCGTGCTTCACAGGAGTCCGACCACACCGAGTAGAGGTTGAGCTCGGCGTTGAGGATGTCCTGCCCGGTGACGGACCCGTTGCGCGGGAAGTTGACGAAGGAACGGGCCTCGCCGCGCTGCCACTCGTGCCCGACGTTCAGGCCGATGTTCCCGGAGAAGTCGTCCACGTCCCCGTTCCGGACGAAGGTGTCGAAGTTCGTCCCGAAGTACACGGCCGGGTCGATGGTGACCGGGTACGCGGTGTCCGCGGCCGCCAGGAAGCCCTGATCCGCAGTGACCTTGAGGTCGAAGCCCTCGTCTCGCTGCGCGACGTCCAGGCCGACCTTGGCCTTGCGGGCTCCCTCTCGGCCGGCCTGGTCGCGCGAGGCGTCCCACATGAAGGGGGTCGGCAGCTTGCCGACCGGCTTGCCGGTCCTGGCATCGGTGAGGGTGACGGACTCGTCGCCGCCTTCGACGGCCTTGATGCCCTTGGTCCGCACCGGAAGGGTGAAGGACGCGGCGCTCGCGGCCGCAGAGCGGTCCTTGACCACGAGGTACTGCTCGAAACCGGTCCGGGTGGCCTCGACGACCAGGTCGGTGGCGGGCATGACGTTGACGTACGTCGCCTTGGCACCGTCGAGCACCGGCTCGGGCAGTGCGCCCTTCCACCCGAGGGAAACGGCCTGCTCACCGCTGCCGAGCGCGACCAGGTTACCGCCGCCGGCGCCGGTACGGCCGGCGAGCTTGAGCCCGCGCGGGTGGGCCTTGGAGCGCACCGAACCGTCCGCGTCCTTCACGAGGTTCACGTCGACCGGAACCCACCGGTCGCCTTGGCGGAACCGCACCGGCCCGGCGAAGGACTCGACGGCCATGGTGCCGTCGGGATTCGCCCAGAGCGTGGTGGTCTCCGTGCGGGCCCCGACGACCTCGATCCGCCGGCCCTGGGCCTGCGCGGTGAGGCGGGCAGCGGACTCCTCCCGCTGCTGGACGGTCCGTACGACGTCACGCGGCACGTCCGCGGCTGCCGCCGCAGGAGCGGCCGCGGCGGCGATGAGGCCGGCTTCGGCCAGCAGAAGGAAAGAGAGTGGGACGGCCAGGCTCGCGCCGGCGCCCAGGCGACGGGCCGGTCCTCGCGACCGGTCGAGTGGCCTGATGGATCTGTGCACGCTGTCAACTCCTGGTGATCAGAAGAGCTTTGGTACAGACGTGCGGATGCTCGCAATGATCAACCGAGCGTGTCCAGACTGTTTCCCACCGCGAGCGGGTGATGATCCTAACGACGGAACGGGGAACTCCGTCGAGAGCGGCGACGCACGGCAAGGGCACCCACCAGCAGGGCCACGAAGAGCGCGGCCAGGGTCACAGGCGCGATCGAGTCGAGCAGGTCGGCGATCGTCCGCTGAACGGTCCCGGCCGCTTCGATGACCGGATCCTGGGTGGCGGGGTCGCGTTGGACGCGGATCTCGTACCAGCCGTAGTACGCCACGTAGGCGCCAACGAGGAGCAGGAGTCCGCCGCCGATCCGGGGCGCGATCGCGCCGGCCCGACGAAGTCGGGTCACGGCGGTGCTGCGGGTGAGGGCGACGGTCAGGGAGGCGACGCCGACGATCAGACCCATGCCGAGGGCGTACGCGGCGAAGAGGAGGACACCCTCGGCGGGCGAGCCACTGCGGAAGGCGGAGACGACGATGGCGAGGAAGGGAGCGATCGTGCAGCCCAGGGAGGCCGTGGCGTAGGCCATCCCGAACAGCGCCATGGAGGGCACCGACCTGGTGAGGGCAGGGGCTCGCCGGAGTTTCGGCGCCAGGGCGGGCAGTTGCCGTCCGGCGAGCAGCCAGACGCCGACGGCGGCCATGAGGAGGCCGAAGGCGATGGTGAACCAGGGCAGGTGTTCCTGGACCTGGCCGGCCACGGGCTGGATCGCCAGGCCGAATATGCCGAAGAGGGCGGCGAATCCGGCGGTGATGGAGGCGGTGGCGGTCAGCGCGCGGCCGATGGCGACCGTGCGGGTGGGCGAGTCGTCGCCGAGGACGAGCAGGGAGAGGTAGGCGGGGAGCAGGGCGAAGCCGCACGGGTTGACGGCCGCGAGGACACCCGCGGTGAGGGCGAGGGCAAGAGGCAGATCGGACATGGTCAGCTCAGCCGGTCAGTCCGGAGACCTTCTCCGCCAGCCCCTTGCCGGCGGGCAGGACGCCCTCGTAGACGGTCTTGCCGTCCTTGTCGAGGATGACGTAGCGGCTCTGTTCCGTGACCTTGAACCGCTTCCAGACCTCCCCCTTCTCGTCAGCCAGCTGCGGGAAGCCGCCGGTCTTGGTGCCGCTGACGAACTCCTTCATGGCCGAGTTCTTGTCCAGGCCCGCGACACCGATGACGTTGACCTTGCCCGCGAAGTCAGCGGCGACCTTCGCGGTCTCGGCGGCCTGAGCCTTGCACTTGGGACACCAGGGGGCCCAGAACCACAGCACGGTGGGCTTGCCCGCGAGGGCCTTCGCGTCGAACGGCTGTCCCTCCACGGTGGTGGCGGCGAAGTCCAGGACGGCAGGCACCTGCGCACCGGCGGAACCGCTCGTGCCGGCGTCCGAAGGGCTGGGCGACTGGACAGGCGTCGGGGCCGTCGACGACGCGGAGCCCGCGTCCGTGCCCTCGCCGCTACCGCAGCCGGTGAGGGCGAGGAGTGCGGCGGCAAGGACGGCCGGGGCAAGGGGGCGGGCGCGCATGTGGACTCCTGTGTGTTCGGGGCGTGGCCTGGTGTGACTGTAGGCCGCCGCCAAGGTGAGCGGGCGGTGACGGCCTTACGGTTTGATGACGTCCCGGTGGGCGAGGTGGTGGCCCGGGTCGGAGGCGCGGGCGATCGCGTTCTCCAAGGCGGCCACTCGGTCAGCGACCAGGCCGAGCGCGGCTACGGCCTGCTCACCGGGTCGTCGCCGACGCCGCCGACGGCCTGGCTGCGGAGGTAGGCGGCGGTGATCTCGGCCCAGCGGGCAACCTGCTGCGGGCTGAGCGTGCCGCGCAGCGCGGCGAGCTTGAGGAGGTTGGCCAGTCTCGTCAGCCGGGTCAGTGACGACGTCGACCTGTTCACCCCGATCGGACGCGCCGAGGGGGAGCTGCCGCAGGCGATCGCACCCCTCGTCGAGGCGTACCGGACAGCCGGGTACCTGGTCCAGGTCACTCAGCAGGCACAGGTGTACGCGCGCCTGCGTCACCGATCCCGCCTCCGGCGCCCAGTCGAAGGTGGAGCTGGTCGGCGACTTGCTGCACCACCCGCCGGTCCAATCGGACCTCGGCCCGGTCCTCCACCTCGACGACCTGGCCGCTGCCAACACCGGGGCTCTGTTCGGCCGTGCCGAAGTCCGGGATGCCATCGACGTCAACCCTTTGCTGAAGGCCGGCCATACCCGCGCTCGACTGCTCGAACTCGCTGCACAGAACGAGGCCGACCCAGCCTCGACGAGTACGCGTCTGCCCTCGCCGGCGTCCAGCACCACACCGACAGGCAGTTCGCCGCATACGGCCTCGATGCCCCGGCCACGGCCGCCATCCGCGAGGAGTTCGCGGCCTGGCACCGCGAGCTCACCGACCGGGTGGGTGCCGGGCGGCCATGAAGCGGGCGAGGGCAGAACGAACCACCCGACAGGCTCGTGCTGTTCGTCGAAGCGGCAAGGGCGCGGCGGAGAAGTCCGCCGCGTTGGCGAAGAAGAGCGGCGAGTCAAGCGTTCCCGCAAGAAGAAGGCCCGTCACAAGCAGGCCGCCAACCACGGCAGCAAGGCCGGTCAGCGCTGACCGGCGCCCGCTGACCGATTCGACCTGGGAGCGGGGCGGCCCACCATCCGGGGGCCGCCCCGCTTCGGCGCCAACGACGATCTCGATCACCCGCGGCTCGAACCAGTGGCCGTTCCCCGCGTGCCTGCGCCACCGGCTGCCGCCTGTGGGGGAAACAGACCGGACATCCGCCCACGGTCCCGGGGCCTCCGTCCTCTCGAAGGTAGGGTGACGCCGCCGGTCCTTGACATGTCTTTGACGCTCGGACCCCACGGTGGTGCGAGACGGAGGAAGGGCGGCCGGGTGCCGGGACGTGTTGCGGGGGTATGGCATTCGCTGTTCACCGCCCACCCGGCGCGCACGGTGGTGTCGGCGTTCGCGCTGGTGATCGCCGTCGGAACGGTGCTGCTGATGCTCCCGTTTTCCTCCCAGGACGGCTCGACGACGGATGTCCTGACGGCGCTGTTCACGTCCACCTCGGCGGTGTGCGTGACCGGGCTGGTCGTCGTGGACACCGCTACCCACTGGAGCGGCTTCGGCGAGGGCGTCATCCTGGCGCTGATCCAGGTGGGTGGCTTCGGCATCATGGCCATGGCCTCACTGCTCGCGCTGCTGGTGTCGGGAAAACTGCGGCTGCGCATGCAGTTGACCGCGGCCGCGGAGACCAAAAGCCTCGGCATCGGCGACATCCGGCGGGTGCTGCTCGGCGTCGCCGGATGCACCCTGATCGTCGAACTCGCGGTGGGCGCGTTCCTGGCGCTGCGGCTGCGCTTCGGCTACGACCGGTCCTTCGGCGAGGCCGCCTATTCGGGTTTCTTCCACGCGGTCTCGGCCTTCAACAACGCGGGCTTCGGACTGCACGGCGACAGCCTTACGCCCTACCGCGCCTGCGGCACCGTACGCGGCGGCCGGGAGAGCGACACCCGCCCGAGCAGCCCGGCCCGAACCGGTCGCCCCACCTCCAACGGCTGCTCACGCGCCGCGGGCACCACCAGTGTCACTTTCTCCAGATAGACATCCCTCAGCTCCCCCGCCAGCCGGTGGGCGAGTCCGTCGTCGCCGCATACCATCATCTGCGCGGACTCGTCCGGCAGTTCACCCCGTGAAGTATTCGATTGCACGTGCCCAGCATGCCGTGCGCCTACCCGTCACAGAGCCGGTGCTGCGGCCGACTATCCGCATCAGGCGGATCCTCGATCCTCGCCGCCTGCCACCGGGCCTTTCGGTCCGCCTCGGCCCGCTTCTCGTCGATCCGGCGTTGGGCGTCTTACCTCGAGCGGAGTTCCACCTCGCGCAGGACCGCACCGAGGAGTCTTCCAGCCTCACCGCTTTCATCCCTGACTGCCAACCCCTTGACCCCCCTTCCAACCCCGCGAGGCGAGGGTGCGGCTGAGACCGTGCCAGTGGGGCCTCCGCATGGTAAGGAGTTCAGGTGCCGCTACAGCTAAACAAACGGCAACAACAGGTGCTGCAACGGGTCGGCCGAGGATGCCCTGAGGGCGTGTGGGAAGGAACCCCAAGCTCAGCTGCCAAGCCCTACAAAGCCGGGGACTGGTCAAAGTCTCCAAGCGGCAGGGGCAATGGTCCGTCGCTCTCACCAAGGCCGCCAGCAATACCTGGACCACGGATCCCATCCGCCCGATCAACCTCGCAGCAGAGACACCGCATCCGCGCAACGGGCTGGAATCCAGTCACCTGCCGTGGCCAAGGACCAGAAGCCCAGAGCAAAGGCAGCCGCGCCCGTTCCAGCGCAGAGAATCAGGCCCCTTCCGCGGAAGAAAGCCCAGACCGTCACGGAGCAGCTCCTGGAAGAGCTCGCCGAAGCCGACGGCCGAATCGTCAAACGTGAAGCCAGCGGCCGAGAGACCGAGAAATGGCCAATCCGTGTCGCCGCAGCGCGCCGGTCGGGAAAGATCCCCGAGACCAAACTGCACGCCGGCTGGTGCCACGACGGATACGAAATTCGGCTCGTCGACACCCCCGCCTGGCACTTGGCCGTGCTGTCACCCGTTCCCGTACCGGCACGGATCACCACTCCACACCCAGTGGTCAAAGCTCTGCAGGCGCACCCCCAGCCCATGGCAACGCAGAGGCTCGGGTACTCCAGCGCCTTCGGCACGGCCGAGAGCGCACCCGCACCACATCGCCGGCGAAACGGCCCTCCCCACTTCACCATCACAGCCCAGGGCGAGCGATGAGACTTCCTCATCCTGCAGAAACAGGACCGCACATGCGAGTACTGCCCTGACCCTGCCCAGGGAGGCATGCTGATGTCGCGCCCGGCTGCACTCGGACGCGACACCCCTCCATCGCCGCTGGCGTGAGTGGGAGCAGAAGGGCTCCGATCCAGACGACTGCTGGCAGGTCACGGGGCCCATCTGTCAGGCGTCCTGCCCCTCGTCGTGCCCGGCCAGCTGCGCTCGTAGCCATTCAGCCTCGTCCTCGGCCCGGCGCAGTCGGCGCTCCAAGACAGCGCGAGCAGGCGGTGGCGGGCATTCGGGCTGCGGCGCCTCTTCGCGTGGAATGAGCCAGCCCACGCGCTGATACGCGATAATCGCACGAGCGTGGGGGCACGTATGGCAAGACCGCTCCGGCCTCGGAATCGGCCAGCCTGCCGCCAGCATGCGGCGGGTGTGCTCCCGTTGGTGTTCGGGTTGAAGCATCGGGTCCGAGACCCAGACCTGCTCGAATTCCTCGATCATCTGTTTCACCCTTTTGGCCTCGACCAAGCGAGGCCCATCACCGGGTTTCCAGCCGAGGGTTGGCGCTACGACCTCTTCGACGTGGCCGCAGGCCAGCGTTACCGTCCAGAAAGCCGACGTGTGTGCGTCATCGTGGCGGATCACGGCCCATTCGGGTGGCTCCACCGGGTCCGCGGGAAAGCTCACCTCTCGACGGTCTCCCCACTCAATGATGTCGCGGACATAATCCGGACCGACGCTGACCGCTTGCTGACCCGGACTCCGGCGGCACGACGCTGGCCTGCGGAAACACCCAGAGGCTAGATGCCGGACTTAAAGATTGCACGAAACACGGAGAGACTGCCGATTTGCCCGCTCCCCGCCTGCGCTTTGCAGGCCCAGGCCGAGACCGCCCCTCTGGACCGGGTCCGGACGGCCGACTGGCTGGTGACCCACCTCCTCGGCGGCCTGAACGACGCCACCGACATCGACCTCTTCGACTACCACGAGGTACTGGGTGAGCCCGGCCTTGCCCGCGCCCGGGACTGGTGGTAGCCGCCTGGCAGGCCAAGCCCACCGGATGGGCGGAGAAGTGTCTGAGGGAACGCCTCCTCAAGGCCGATGGCGGCAGCATGGACGCGCAGCCCTTGTCGCCAACGATGACGTGCAGGTCGAGGAAGGCCCACCTGCCGACTGGGCACGCGCAGCGTGGCTGCCCGAACGGCAGACTTCCGGGGCCGATCGCTATGGCGGCGCGCGCCGCATCATGGCCCGTTTGCCGCTTGCGGCCACTGCCGGATGGTGCCGGCGACACGGATGAGCCACCACACGGTCCCCAACAACGATAGAACGCACCTTCGTTCGGAGTTCACCGACTCGAAGGGATCGTGTATGTATCTTCGCCGTACGCGAATACGCCGCATCGCAGCGCGCGCCGGACTGTATGCGGCGGTGCTCGCGCTCGCCGCGCCGGGCGCGGCTCTCGCCCAGGCGTCCGCGGGTGGGGAGCAGTGCAGACCACTTTCCCGCGCGGCGGGTGAGCAGACGGACGAGGGCGCTTCATGCGTGTCCGTCGCGCTGCGGATGTCCCAGGCGCCCGTGTTGGGAGAGCAGGTCCGGGTCGACATCGAGGTCAGCACGACCTTGGCCGAGTCGGATGTGCGGTTGGAGATCCAGCTGCCAGCCGGGCTGGTGTGGGCAGAGGCGCCGTCCGGGCTGCACGCGTCGACGGCCGCCTCACTCGTGCCCGTCCAGGGCGGGCGGGTCCATCGGGCCGAAGGTGCCGGGCGCACCGGGCGCGAGCGGCCATGGCGCCTGCGGGGGACCGTCCGAGCCGTCGCGCCGGGCGCCGCGGGTATCCGGGCGAGCGCGACCTCGGCAGCCGATGCCGAGGACACCGACTCCAGCAGTGTGTTCCTCACGATCGGCGCGCAACGGTCAGCCTTCGGGATCCCGGTGCGGGACGTGGCTGAGCTGGCGCCCGCAGCGCCGGGCGCCGGGCGGGCTCACGCGCGCCTGGACCATCAGCCCGCTGAGGCCGCCGTCTCCGGCCAGGCCTCGGCCACGTCGGTCGCTGCGGGCAGTGCGTGCGCCACGGGATCGTGGAACTACGTCGATCACGGGGGCGTGACGCGGGTGTCCGCGAACGCGCGGGTGGTCGTGTACGACGACGACGCCAGGGGCGCGGACGACCTGCTCGCCACCGGGCTCACAGGGGCCGACGGCAGGTTCCATCTGTGCTTCGACAATACCGAGGAGGACGGCAGCGGGCAGGACGTGTACGTCCAGTTCGCCACCGAGAACCAGAGCTGGATCGTACGGAACGGCAAGTCACGCCAGCCGTATCGCTTCGCCAGCGGTGTGAGAGCCGATGTCGCCACCGGCACCACCGCCGATCTGGGTGCGGTCCAGCCCGCCGATGCGGCCCTGATGCGCGGCGTGGAGGCATTCGACACGGTGAACGCTGGGTGGAACTGGAAGCCCGGCAGCACCTGTTGGGACCAGCGCGACACAACGTGCCGGCGCGGGATCGTCAACTGGGCACCGGACTCCACCGACGGCACCTACTACTCCCTCCAGGGCAACGCCGTCCACCTCGCTGCCGAGGACCCCGACGCGCCCATCCTGGTCCTGCACGAGTTCGGGCACGCGCTCATGGACGACGTGTACGAAGACGCCTTTCCCTCCTCGCCGAACTGCAGCCCGCACTACATCACCCGTACCAGCTCCGCCGGCTGCGCCTGGACCGAGGGCTTCGCCACCTGGTTCGGTGTGGTGGTGCTGGACGATCCGACCTTCAGGTGGCCGGGTGGGCGTACCCAGGATCTGGAGGGGCCGACCTGGGGCACCAACGGGTGGGACAACGGGGACACCGTCGAAGGCCGCGTCCTCGGGGCGATGATCGATCTGGCGGACACCGCGAACGAGCCCGGTGACAACTGCGCCGAGGAGCCGGCCGGTCCACTGTGGAACACCTTCCTAGACCATGTCTCGGTCACCTTCGCCCAGTTCTGGGCGCACCGCGCGGCCGACGGCTACGACGTGGGGGCCGGAGCACTCGACTGCCTTCACCACAACACGATCGACTACCGCGGATAGCTGAGGGGTGTCTTCCGGATGGGCGGGGTCCGGCGCATCATGCCGAGCGAGGTGGTGCGCACGCCCCCGCCCCTTGGTACCTTGCCGACCATGGCGAGGGGGAGAGTCGGCGAAGCCCTGAGACGGCTGGGTATCGGCGACGAGGCGGTCCGGGTCTACCTGGCCCTGCTGGAGCTGGCGCCCGCGCCGCTGTCTGAGGTCGCCGCCGCCGCGGGGATGAACGGCACGCGCCTGGTCCCGGCGTACGGGGAACTCCTGGACGCGGGGCTGGCCAGCGCCGCGATCAGCGGCCTGGACACCGTGGCTCCGCTCCCGCCCGCAGCCGCCCTGCAGATCCTCAGCCGGTATCGCGCCGCCGAACTCGACGCGTCCTGTGTGACGGTGGCCGGGGCGTTCGACGCGTTCCAGCGCCAGCGACAAGGCGGGGCCGGCCGTGATCTCGTGGAGGTCGTGACCGGGGACGAGATAGGGCCGCGCCTGCGCAAGACGTGGGACAGCGCGCGTGAGCAGATCCGCCAGTTCGACTCCCCGCCCTACTTCCCCATTCCCACCGCGACCGACGAGGCGCTGGCCACCCTCGCCCGCGGGGTGACGCAGCGCGTGGTGTACTCGCGGCAGTCGCTGGAAGTGCCAGGGCGGCTGGCCGAGTGCATCGAGCCGTGCGTCGCTGCCGGTGAACAGGCGAGGGTCGCGCCGTCGGTCCCGGTGAAACTCATCATCATCGACGACGAGTACGCCCTGGTCTCGCTCTCGATCAAGGAGGTCGACACCCACCACACCATGCTCGTCGTGCAGCCGTCCGGTCTCTTCACCGCCCTTGTCGCGCTGTTCGAGCACACGTGGCAGGGCGCGCTCCCCTTCCACGGCGCCGCCCCCACGCCACGCCGCCTCCACCCTGCGGACCGGCGGCTGCTCGCTCTCCTCTCGGCAGGCGTCACCGACACGGAGATCGCCAGGCAAATCGGCATCAGCCGACGCACCCTCTACCGTCGCATCGAGGTCCTGATGACCCGGCTCGGCGCAGCGACCCGCTTCCAGATGGCCCTTCAGGCCCAGCGCCACGGCTGGCTGTAAGCGGCCTCGTGAGGCCCGTAGCCAAGCCACGGCCCAGTACCTGAACGCAGCCGGCATATGCGACACCCTCCTGCTCCACCTGTACGGGTCCGACGGCGTCAGCTCGGCTGAGGGCGTCCGGCACCTCGTACGGCTCTGCGATCCGGCCACGGAGATCACCAGCGGCGCCTATTACGACCGCGGCGAGCGCGTCGAGCCCGCACCGGCCCGCGGTTCGCATATCCGGTCAGCTGTCCCCAGGTGTTGAAGACCGCGTCGAAGTCGGCATCGATGCCTGGGCGTTTGCCGATCCGGCGGGTCGTGGGATGGCCGAGGACGGCGACGTTCGGGATCTCGCAGGCGCGGACGAGACGGTGGGTGAGTTCCCGCCTGTTTTGGTCGAAGTGGGAATGGACCGAGGCGACGCATATGTCGAAGTCCGCGAGGAACTCGTCGGGCCAGTCCAGTGCGCCGTCCGGGCCGATGTTGAGTTCGGTGCCGTGCAGCAGCCGCATCTTGTGGTGCGCGCCATCCAGTGCACGCACCCGCTCGCGCTGGGCGAGGATCTTCTCGGTTGTCATGCGCTGCATGTACAGGTTCGGGGCGTGGTCGGTGACCGCGTAGTGCGCATAGCCGCGGGTGGCAGCGGCGGCGATCATGTCTTCCAGCGGCGCCAGCCCGTCGGTGAGGTCGGTGTGGGTGTGAAGATCTCCACGGACGTCCTTCTCCGCGAGAGGGGGTCCCAGGTACTCAAGGATCTTGTCGGCGACCGACTTGCCGACGTTCGGGATCTCGCGCAGGCCCTTGGGGTCGAGTGTCGAGACATCCTCCGGGTAGCCCGCGACGACACGAGCGGCTTTCTCGTAGGCGCGCGCCTTGAAGCCTCCCCGCCTTGGATCGCGATGAGGTCGGCGTACTCCTGGAGCAGGGCCTCGACCTGGTCGTTGGCTCGGGCCATCCTCCAGGGTGCCCCCGCGTGCCCCGGACAGGCACGCCGGGCGCCCTGGTCGCGGCCCGGCACAACCGGCTGGTGATCCCCTGGCCGGCCGGATCGTCGAGGAAGGCCCGCCGGCCGCCCTGCTCTTCATGAACTGGCGCGGCCGCTGGCGAACCGAGGCGTTACGCCGACGTGGCCCCCGGTTACCGTACGGGAAGAGTGAGTTCGCCTCCGCGGTAGAAGCTCTCCCGCTCCTCGACGACGTATGGGGCCATGACCTCACGCCGCCGTTTCTCCGCGTCGGAGGACCGCCACGCGTCGCACGCTTGTCTGGAGTCCCAGAGCGACACTCCGGTGATCTCCTGCCCGTCCTCGGACCAGTACGCATATGCGCGGCGGAGGCCCTCAGGGAGGGAACCCGGGCGCCATGCCCTCTCGAACTCCTCCAGGGTGCCCACCTTGATGCGGCGCGTTGTCACCCAGACAAAGCGCTCCTCCATGGCAGCCTCCTCAGGAGCGGGGGTCGGCCCGCTCCGTCCCTCTGACCACCGTAAGTCCGTGTAGCCGCTCTCGCCTCCGAGCCGGTCGCTCCCCTGCTGCGACGCACCGACCGTCTACCTGCGCTGGATGGATCGAGGCTGCGCAAGCAGACCGCTGACAGCACGTACGAATGCATGGCGGAGCTGCTGCTCAGCGCCCGTGCCTGCCACTGCACGCCGCCGAACGACTCACCGGGTGGCCGCAGCCGGTGAGCCGGGGTGTGTAGGTTGACTGCCCGTCGCCGCCCCGCTCGGAGGCGCGACCTCTTCTTCCCACAGCCTTCAGGAGGCCCGCCATGCCCGCGTTTCCCTCTACCCCCACCAGTGCCCGCCCCGGCGCGGACCCCTGAGACGGCCGCCGCCGTGTGGCAGGTGATCACCACCATGTACGAGGCCTATTCCGCCGGGGACCGCGCGCGGATCGACGCCTGCCTGGACCAGGAGGCCACTGTCTGGGATTCCGGGACGGCGGAGCTGCTCTTCGGGAAGCCGGACCTGGACCGGGTCCGTGAGGAACGGCCGACCGCTGGTAAGGGGCCGACGGAGACCGGGCTGGAGACGTACGGGCAGGTCGTGGACGTCTTCGGCGACATCGCGGTGCTGCGTTTCTGGCTGCGGGTGGAGTTCGCGCCTGATGCATCGGCCGGTGAGCTGCGCCCCGAGCTGGTGCGCAACACCGCGGTCCTGCGACGGGGCGGGGACGCGAGGTGGCGCATCGTGCACCTGCACGAGGACGTGCGGCAGCCGGGTGGTATCCCCGTCGGCGATCACTGAACCGGGCACGGCGCACTGTCGTGGATCTCCACCCGTGCGCCGCGCACAGCCCTTCCGGAACGCCCCCGGGGGTCCGGGGGGGGGGAGCCTTCAGGCACGTGCCGAGAGGCCGTCGGACCACTTCCTGCCGTCACGCCCGTAAGTCGACGTCCCGGGGGCCCAGTCCGGTCCCATGCTGACTGTTCGCTGACCTGGACCTGCCTATCAGGCCTTTGACCTGCGCGAATACCCAGATATCAGGTGTTGGACTCGAACATGGTACGAAACATGAAGAAACTCCCGAAATGTCTGCTCCCTGCCTGCTCATCGCAGGTCAAGGACGGTCTCCGCAGATTACAACCATTCGCATGTTCGGTCAGCTTCCCCCGGGTCTTTCAGGACTCATGCTGACCGTTTGCTGACTTTTCCGACGCATCGTCAGGCCGCTGAGGCAGCCCTCCCGCGCGCCTCATCCCTACCGCAGCCGGCGGGCGCCCGCCGAGGGTGCGGCGGCGAAGATGCGGGGGGCGCGGTGGCCCGCGCTGCGGAAGGCGTCGGTCACGGCCTCGGCGACCGTGTCGGCCCTGCGGGCCTCGGCCAGGACGATGGCCGAGCCGCCGAAGCCCCCTCCCGTCATCCGCGCGCCCAGTGCTCCGGCCTCGTTCGCGGTGTCGACGACGAGGTCGAGTTCGGGGCAGGAGACTTGGAAGTCGTCCCGCAATGAGGCATGGCCTGCCGTCAGCACCGCGCCGATCTCGTGGATCTTCCCCGCGTCGAGCAGCGCGAGCACTTGTTCAACGCGCCGGTTCTCGGTGACGACGTGCCGTACCAGCCGGCGGGCGTGCTCGTCGGGGAGCCGGTCGAGGGCGGCGGCCAGGCCGTCGAAGGGCACCTCGCGCAGCGTACGGACACCGAGCGCCGCCGCGCCTGCCTCACAGCCGGCCCGGCGCGCGCCGTACGCCCCGGTGCTGTGGTCGTGTTCGACGCGGGTGTCGACCACGAGCAGCCTCAGCCCGGCCGCGGCCAGGTCGCAGGGGACCAGGCGTTGTGCGCCGTCGCGGATGTCCAGATGGAGGGCGTGTCCTTCGGTGCAGCACGCCGACGCGGTCTGGTCCATGATCCCGGTCGGGGCGCCGGCGTAGAGGTTCTCGGCACGTCGGCACAGCTCCGCCAGGACCGGGCGTTCCAGGGCGAGCCCGTGGAGGTCGCCGAGGGCGAGTGCGGTGACCACCTCCAGGGCCGCGGACGAGGACAGTCCGGCGCCGGTCGGCACCGTGCTGTCGTAGTGGATGTCGGCGCCGCCGACCGCGTGTCCGGCCTCGCGCAGTGCCCACACCACGCCGGACGGGTAGTCGGCCCAGCCATCTCCCCGGCCCGGCTTCAGGTCGCCGACCGTCAGTTCGACAACTGCGCCCGGTGCGGCACTGGAGTGCAGTCGCAGCCGGCCGTCGGTGCGGCGTGCGACGGCAGCGAGGATGGTGTTCGGCAGTGCGAAGGGCAGGACGAGGCCGTCGTTGTAGTCGGTGTGCTCACCGATCAGGTTCACCCGGCCGGGAGCCGCCCAGACACCTTCGGGGGCGCCTCCGAAGACCGCTACGAACGCGTTGGCTGTCACTGTGTGTTCTCCGGGTCGAGTACGCGCCGGCTCTCGGCGAAGGTCCAGGCGTCGCGGACGATGTCCGCCAGATCGGTACGGGTCGGGCGCCAGCCCAGGTGTTCCCGGGCCCGGTCGGCGGAGGCCACGAGTTCGGCGGGGTCACCGGCCCGGCGCGCGGCGACGACTTCGGGCACCGGGTGTCCGGTGACGCGTCGGACGGTCTCGATGACCTCACGGACGGAGAAGCCCCGGCCGTTCCCGAGGTTGCAGATCAGATGCCCGCCGGCGGGGGCCGCGTCGAGGGCCAGCAGGTGGGCCTCCGCAAGGTCGGCGACGTGGATGTAGTCGCGGATGCACGTGCCGTCGAGGGTCGGGTAGTCGTCGCCGTGGATGCGGATGGCCTCCCGGCGGCCCTGCGCCACCTGGAGGACCAGCGGGATGAGGTGCGTCTCGGGGTCGTGGCGCTCGCCGTGCGGGCCGTAGGCGCCCGCCACGTTGAAATAGCGCAGTGAGACGGCGGACAGTCCATGGGCCGCGCACTCACCGCTGATCATCTGCTCGACGGCCAGTTTGGTGGCACCGTACGGGTTCGTGGGCAGCGCCGGGCAGTCCTCGGTGATCGGGACGGACCGCTGCTCACCGTAGGTGGCGGCGGTCGAGGAGAAGACCAGAGTCCGTACCCCGGACTCCCGCATGGCGGCGATCAGTTCCATGGCGCCGCCGACGTTGTTGCGCCAGTACTTGCCGGGGTCGGTGACCGATTCACCGACCTGCGAGCTGGCGGCGAAGTGGAGTACGGCGTCGTAGGAGCCGTCGAGTACCTTGCCGGCCTCCTGGATCCTCCCCTCGATGAACTCGGCGCCCGCCGGAACTGCCGCGAGGTGACCGGTGGACAGGTCGTCCAGCACGGTCACGCGGTTCCCGGTCTCCACGAGACGGGCGGCGGCGACACTGCCGACGTAACCGGCCCCGCCGGTCACCAGGACCTTCCTGGGGGTGCTCACCGGCTCGCCACCTCCCGCAGCCGGGCCGCCGCGGCCTCCGGCGGCACATCGTTGATGAACACGTTCATGCCGGATTCGGAGCCCGCGAGGAACTTGAGCCGCTCCGCGGCACGGCGGACCGTGAAGAGCTCCAGATGCAGCGCGAAGTCCTCCCGGTCGGCGTCCGGACGCAGCGGCGCCTGGTGCCACGCGGAGATGTACGGCGTCGGACCGCCGGCGCCGGCGAAGAGCCGGTCGAACCGGCGCAGCAGTTCGAGGTACACGTGTGGGAACTCCGCGCGGGCGGCCTCGTCCAGGGCGAGCAGGTCGGGTACCCGGGTGTTCGGGTAGAGGTGCACCTCGTAGGGCCAGCGCGCGGCGTGCGGGACGAACGCCGTCCAGTGCTCCGCTTCGATCACCATCCGCGCTCCGTCCTTCCGCTCCGCGGCGAGGACGTCGTCGAAGAGGTTCCGCCCGGTCCCCTCGCGGTGCGCGGCGACGCGGGTGGTCATCCGCTCGGTGCGCGGGGAGGTGAACGGGTACGCGTAGATCTGGCCGTGCGGATGGCCGAGGGTCACACCGATCTCCTTGCCCCGGTTCTCGAAGCAGAAGACCTGCTGCACACCGGGCAGCCGGGACAGCTCGGCCGTTCGATCGGTCCAGGCGTCGAGGACGAGACGGGCCTGTTCCGCCGTGAGGTCGGCGAAGGACGCGTCGTGGTCGGAGGTGAAGCACACCACTTCGCATCGCCCCACGCCCGCCCGGCGGTCGAACGGCTCCGCGATGACGTGTTCTTCGTGGTCCGGGGAGCCCGTCAGCGAGGGGAAGCGGTTCTCGAAGACGACGACCTCGTAGTCGTCGGCGGGAATCTCGGTGCGGCGGCCGTCGCCCGAGGGGCACAGCGGGCACTGGTCCGCGGGCGGGTGGTACGTACGGCCCTGGCGGTGCGAGGCGATGACGACCCACTCGTCGAGCAGCGGGTCGCGGCGGATCTCGGAGCTGGTCGAGGTGGCGTCGAGCGGCCGGGTGTCCTCCTCCCCCCGTACGAGGTCGTCCCCGGCGTCGTAGTAGATCAGCGCGCGGCCGTCCGCGAGCCGTGTCGTCGTCTTCTTCACTGGTGCTCCACTGGTTCGTGATCGAACAAGGGGTGGCCGGAGGCCACGTGGGGCGGCCTCCGGCCACCGTGCGTCCGACGTGCGACGGATGTGCGGCCGTCAGCAGGTCAGGCGCGCGTCGGCCCACTCCGAGTGGTCGTAGTGGTTGCCGTCATTGGCGTCCGTGGCCCTCAGCTCCAGTTCGGTGGCGCCGGTCACGTCCGCGGTGAGGGGGAGGCCGGGGTCGGTGCCGCGTACGACTCCGGTCTCGGCGACCTTCTTGCCGTCGGCCCACACCTCGAAGATGACGGAGCCCCTGGGGCCGTCCTCGTCGTCGATGCCGACGACCGCGCTGAAGGAGCGGCACGCGCCGCCCAGGTAGAAGTGCGCGGTGGACTTGGCGTGGGCGCCGAGGCCTTTGGCGTACGGGACGCCCTCGATGACCATCGGGAGGGCGCCCGGGCTCAGGTCGCGCTGGAGCGCGCCCCAGCCGACCAGCCAGGACATGACCGGCAGGTCACTGACGTACGGCGTACCGGCCGGGGCGGGCGGTGGGACGGTGACCTTGATGGTCTCGTCGATGGTGGCGGGAAGTTCGCCGTTCCAGCGGTACGCGGCCGTGGCCTTGAGTTCGTACGTGCCGGGGGCCGTGCCGGCCGGGGGCTTCACCGTCCAGGAGGAGCTGGTGGAGCGGCCGGCTCCCACCGTGCCCGTCGTCGGGCTGCCGGCCCGGGAAACGGTCCAGCCGTCGGGGGCCGTCACCGAAACCGCCGGGTGGACGGTCGCCGTGGGGCCGTGGTTGGTGAACGTCACGGAGAGCGGGTTGTCCGCGCCCGCGTTCGCCAGCACCACGGGCGAGCCCGGATAGGTCGGGCGGCCGGTCAGCCCGAGCGAGGTCGAAGGGCCGTTGGGCAGGGCGATCCGGTCGAAGTCCGGCGCCCAGCCGGTGGCGTTGCCGAACTCCAGGGTGTGGGCGCCCTCGGTCAGGGTCACGGTGGCGGTCGCCACGCCCGTACGGTCACCGCCTGTCGGCGGGAAGGAGAGCGTCATCGGCGCGCCGCCGTCAGCCTTGAGGGTGGCCTTGCGGTCGTCCGCGTCGCCGTTGGAGTAGGCGATCTTGAGGGTGTAGGTGCCGGTGTGGGGAACGGTGACGTTGTTGAAGCGGAGGGCCGAGCCCATGCCGACGTATCCGACCCTTCCGCCGGACCGGACCGCCTCACCGGTCAGGGTGTTGCCTGCGGCCTCCGCCTCGTAGGTGCTGTCGGCGTTCTGCGGGGCCCACGTACCCGACGCGGTGTCCAGGCTCCAGCTGTCCTGCCAGGACAGGTTCGCCGTGGTGCCGCTGATGTGCAGCGGCAGCCAGACCGGCTTGGAGTCGAACAGCCGCTGCGGGTTCCAGCGGTCGCCGACGTACATGTACGTGGTGCCGCGGCTGCCGGTGACCGGGACGATCGACGACGTCTGGGAGTCGAACGTGCGCGATCCCGCCGGGGCGAAGTTCTTGAACTCGCTCCACGGGCCGGCCGGTGAGGGCGCGGTCGCGTAGACGTTGTCGTTGGTGGACCAGCCCGTCAGGTAGGAGCCGAACAGGAAGTAGCGGCCGTCGACCTTGGCCATGGCGGGCGACTCGAAGCCGGCGACCAGGGCCGTGTTGCTCTCCACGGTCAGGTAGTCGTCGGACAGCTTGTCGATGCGCAGGCCGTGCTCGCGGTCCTCGGTGAGGAGATAGCCCGTGCCGTCGTCGTCCTTGAACAGGCCGATGTCCCGGCTCTGGAAGCCGAGCGGCCGCTCGCTGCCCCGGTAGGTGTACGGACCGCACGGGGTCGGGCTGGTGGCGACGCCGACCTTGGCCTCCTGGTATGTCTTGTCCTCGATGTGGAGGTACATGACGTACTGGCGGCTCTTGTCGTTGTAGATGACCTTGGGGCGCTCGACCACGCGGTTCGGGCCGAGGTCGCCGTCGGCCTGGCGGGACAGGGCGCTGCCCTCGTGGTGCCAGTCGGTGAGGTTCTTCGAGGAGTAGCAGGCGACGGCGTGGTACGTCTGGCCCGCCTCCTTGTCCTCGCCGACCATGTAGTACGTCGAGCCGACTTTGAAGATGCCCGCTCCGTGGGCCTGCACCAGGCGGCCGGTATCGTCGCTCCAGGCGGCGCCCGGGACGATGGGGTGGGTGGGCATGGGCGTGCCGCCCGGTGGGAGGCTCTCCGCCGCGGCCGGGGCAGTGGCCGGCGGGACCACTGTCGCGAGTGCTCCCAGGAGTACGGCGCCGAGCGCCGCCGTGATGCGTGTTCTTCGCATGATGGTGTTCCTTTACTGCCGGCCCGTTACAGCGACGTGCGCTGGAACTGCTGGTTCGGGGCGCCGGTGCAGACGGCGGGCTTGAGCTGGGCGTTGTTGGCGGTGGAGGAGTTGGCGACTTCGGCGCACTCGCCGGTGACGGCGTTGACGAGCTGGACGTAGCCGGTACCGAGGTCCTGGATGGTCCAGTGCTGCTTGAACTTGTCGACGCCACAGGTCCAGGTGATCACCGAGGCGGCGAGGTCGATGCACTTGTTGGCGCTGCGGGAGACCAGTCGGGACTTGCCGTTGCTGATGGAGTCAATGCGCCACTGCTGGTCGGTGTTGCCGGTGCAGTCGTACTGGACGACAGCTGACTGACCGGCCTTGACGCACTTGCCGGAGTGGGCGAGCGTCAGCTTGTCGTAGCCGGTGCCGATCGGGGTGATCGTCCCGGCGGCGGTGTCGATGGTCAATTGCCTGGCGTAGGACATGGTCATCGAGGTGGCGGTCGGGAAGGCCAGCGGAAGCCAGACGTACGTGGAGTCCTCGACCGGACCGCCCCAGGAGCCGGCCCAGCGGTCGCCCATGTAGAGGTGGCTGGTGGCCGAAGCGCCCTGGATCGTCAGGACGTACGCGGTCTGGGAGCCGTAGGTCTGGGAGTCGCCGACGTTGGCGTTGGCGGTCCAGGCACAGGCGACGCAGCTCGCGGTGGCGTACTGCTGCTGAGTGGGCAGCCAGCCGTTCTGGCCGGAGGTGAGGAGGAAGTAGACGCCGTTCCGCTTGAACATGGCCGGGGCCTCGCGGCGGTCGCCCGGGAAGAGCGTCCTGGTCAGCGACTGGACGCCGGTGTAGTCGGGGGTGAGCCGGTAGACGTTGAGGTCGGCGTTGTCGTTGGCCGCGGAGATCAGGTACGCGCTGCCGTCGTCGTCACGGAACAGGGTCATGTCCCGCGACTCGAAGCCGAGGGGGCGGAAGCTGCCCTGGTAGGTGTACGTGCCGTCTACGGTGGAGGAGACGGCGACGGCGACCTTGGCCTCGGTGTAGTCGACGCCGTTCTCCTTGTGGGCCCACAGGACGAACTGGCCGGTGGTCTGGTTGTAGACGACCTTGGGGCGTTCGAGGTTGGCGAGCTGGAGCTCGGAGTGACTGGCCTGGGTGAGGACGTGGTTGCGGAACTCCCAGCTCTTGAGGTCGATGGAGCGCCAGACCGAGATGTAGCGGAAGGTGTCGTCGGCCTTGCGGTCCTCGCCGAACCAGTAGTAGTACGACCCGACCTGGATGACTCCGCCACCATGGGCGTGGACCGGGCTGCCGACGGTGTCGTCGATCCGCGCGCCGACCGGAACGGTGACCGGCGCGGCGTGCGCGGTGCCGGCGGGGAGCAGCGCGCTGAGCAGAAGGGCGACGCAGAGCACCGTGGCCTGAGCCAGGCGTCTGAGGGTGTGGGACATGGAGTTGTGCATGGGGGGAACTCCTCTGTCAGGTGGGGCCGGTGGGGGCGGCCCCGGTGGGGAGGAAGGGCCTCAGTCCTTGAGGCCGCTGAGGGTGATGCCCTGGACGATGTGGCGCTGGGCCACCAGGAACATCACGGCGAGGGGCACGATCGTGACGACCGCGCCGGCAAACAGGCCGGGCAGGTTCACCGACTGCGCGGTGAGGAAGGTGGACAGGGCGATCTGCGCGGTCCACGTGCTGGGGTCCTGACCGATGACCAGGGGCCAGAGGAAGGCGTTCCAGCTCTCGATGAAGGACAGGGCGCCGAGCGCCGCGAGCATGGACACCGAGTTGGGCAGGGCGATCCTGCGGTAGACGCCGAGGTGGCTGAGGCCGTCCAGCCGTCCGGCCTCCTCTATCTCCGTGGGGAAGCGGAGATAGAAGTTGCGGAACAGCAGCACCGCGAAGGCGTTGAACAGACCGGGCACGATGATGCCCCAGTGGGTGTTCACCCCGCCCAGCGAGCCCACCACGACGAAGGTCGGGATGAAGGTCACGGAGCCCGGGATCATCAGGGTGACCACGATGAAGGAGAACACCGTGCCGCTGCCTGGTACGGGGATACGGGCGAGCGCGTAGCCGGCCATCGAGGCGAGCAGCGTCGAGACGGGCGCGGTGACGGCCGCGATGAGCAGTGAGTTGCCCAGGGCGCCCGCCATGGGGATGGCGGGGTCGGTGAACAGTTCGGTGAAGTTGTCGAAGGTGAGCGGGTTCGGAAGCCACTGCCAGTCGGGAGCAGTGACCTGCTGGGGCGTCATGAGCGCGTTGCGCAGCATGATGTAGAAGGGGAGCAGGAAAAGCGTGGCGGCCAGTCCCAGCGCCAGGTGGGTGGCGACGGTGGCGGGCGTGGTGCGCCGCCGCGCGGTGTGCTGTCGGTTCACGTCGGGTCAGTCCTTCCGGCCGAGGCCGACGATCCGGCCCTGGAGCAGGGTGACCGCGATGATGAGCAGGGTGAGGAGGAAGGCACCCGCGGAGCCGACGCCGTAGTTCTGGTCGCCGAGCGCCACGTTGTAGAGGTGGACGAGGGGCGGTTTGACGGGTGCGGTGCCGTTGCCGCCGCTTTTGAGGCCGCCGCTGAAGAGGTTGTAGAACTCGTCGAACGCCTGGAAGGCGGCGATGGTCATCAGCAGCAGGAGCGCCACCGACGTGTTCCGCAGCATCGGCAGGGTGATGTGCCGGAACATCCGCCATCCGGACGCCCCGTCGAGGGCGGCGGCCTCGTACAGCTGGGGCGGGATGGCCTGGAGCCCGGCCAGGAACAGGATCATGTACAGGCCGACCTGGAGCCACAGCCGCAGGGTGATCAGCACGATCCAGTACAGCGGCGGGTCCTGGGTGGCGATCCACGGCACCGCCTCGAAGCCGAGCAGTCCGCCGAGCGTGTTGGCGATGCCCGACGGCAGGCCGTTGAACAGGCTCATCCGCCAGACGAGGGTGGCGGCCACGTACGAGACGGCCGCGGGAAGCAGGAACGTCGTACGGAAGAAGCCGCGGCCGCGACGGATGCGGTGGACGAGGACGGCCAGCGCGAGGGAGGCGGCGAACGTCACCGGCACGATGAAGAGCGTGAACAGGACGATCGTCATCAGCGAGGAGCGGAAGCCGGGGTCGGACAGCAGGAACGCGTAGTTGTCCAGGCCGACCCAGCGGACCGGGTTCAGCGTTCCCCGGGCCTCCCCCAGGCTCAGCAGGAAACTCCAGCCGATCGCGACGTACTTGAACAGGGCGAGACCGAGCACCATGGGCGCGGTGAGCACGATGAACGCGAATACGGAGGACCGGTCGGTCCTGCGACGTGCGGGTCTCCTGGCGGCCCGGGGCTTGAACCGCACCTCGGGGCGTGTCTTTCCGGGCGGTGGTGAGGTGGACAGAGCCATGGTCGTACGGCTCCTCAGCCGAGCTGCTTGTCGAGTTCCGCCTGGCACGCGGCTGTGGCCTTGGCGAGGGCGGCGGCCGGGTCGGCGTGCTGCTTGGCGATCTTCGTGACGGCGTCGTTGAAGGCGGTGGCCATGGCGGTGTTCCACAGGTTCGGGAAGGACGTGCCGTACTTCTGGGAGATGGCCACGGCCTCCTTGGGGGCGCCGGCGCCGAACTCGGTGGTCTGCGCGGCGACACTCGCCCGCGGGGGCACGTGGAAGCCGTAGCTCACGCACCAGTCCTTCTGGAGGTCGGCCTGCTGGAGCCAGAGCCACTGGACGTACTTCTTGGCAGCCTCGACGTGCTTGCTCTTGGCGTTGACGAGTTCGTACCAGCCGCCCAGGCGGGCGGTGGGGCGCCCGGAGGCGCCGAAGGCGGGCCAGGGCACGACACCGAAGTCGTCGCCGAGGCTCTTCTTGATGTCGGGCATCGCCCACAAGCCGCACCAGTGCATGGCGGTGGCCTTCTGGGTGAGAGCGCCGGGGTCGAACCAGTCGGTGGTGAAGTCCAGCAGCAGGGACTTGGAGTCGTGGAGCTGGCGCAGCGCGCCGATGGCGGCGGCGGTCTCCGGCCGGTCGAATGCGATCTTCGCACCCTCGAGCAGGGTTCCCCCGGCGGACCAGGCCATCAGGTAACCGGCGTCGCCAATCCCGTCGTTGCCGACGAACAGGCCCTTCATCTTCGCGGTAGTGAGGGCGCGGGCCGCCTCGACGAGTTCCGCGTACGTCTTGGGCGGGGTGATGCCGGCCTTGTCGAGCACGCTGCGGCGGTAGTACAGCATCATGATGTCGTCGATCATCTTGATGCCGTAGACCTTGCCGTCGACGGTGGCGCCGTCCAGATCCGCCTTCGCGAATTCGGACTTCGCCGCGCCGAGGATGTCGTCGAGCGGGGCGAGCTGCCCGTTCTTCACCATCTGGTGGCGGAAGTCGCCGATCTCGAAGAGGTCGGGCGCGTCGGCGGTCAGCAGGCTGGAGTTGAGCTTGGTCTCGTAGTCGCCCGCCACCCAGGTGATGTTGATCGCGACGTCCGGGTTGGCCTTCGTGTACGCCTGTGCGTACCGCTTGACGGCGTCCTGCGTGCCCTGCTCGCCGTACGCGTGGTACCACTGGTTGAGCGTGATCTTCGCGCCGGCGCTGTCACCGGCGTTCTTCTTCATCGGGTCGCTGCTGCACCCGGTGAGCACGGCACCGCCGGCTATGAGGAGCGAGGTGGTGAGGAAGGATCTGCGGCCGAAGGCCCTCGGGGTGGCGTGCATGGGTGCGGCTCCTGACGGTGGGGTGGTGCGGGGGGTTTCTCTGGTGGTGCGGGGGTCCCTGGTGGTGCGGGTGGCGGGGCCGAAGCAGTCAGATCGATTCGGCCGTGAACATGGTCTGGAGGGCGACCGCGGCCGCGCCGCGTGCCCATTCCTCGAAGGGCAGCGGCCGGATGATCAGCGCACAGCGCGCCGCGGCCCCGAACGCCTGCTGGGCGAAGGACTCCCGGATCTGCGGCTCCAGGAGGTCATAGGCGGCCAGCCCCTCCCCCGAGACGACGATCCGCTCGGGTCCGATGAGGTTGGCTACGGCGGCAAGGCCCAGGCCGATGGCGTGCCCGGCCCGGTCGAAGGCGTGGCGTACCGCCTCCTCGCCCGCCCTGGCCCGCTCGACAGCCTCATCCATCGACAGCTCGGGGTCGCCGCAGGCGCCGCGTGCGTGGGCGAGGATGGCCTCGGTCGACGCCAGGGCCTCGATGCAGCCGCTGCCCCCGCAGTGGCACGCGGGCCCCGGCTCGGCGACGCGTACGTGGCCGAGCTCGCCCGCCACGTTGTACGCGCCGGCGACCAGACCGCCGTTCACGACGAGGGCACAGCCGATACCGGTTCCTACAGTCACGAGAGCGAACGACGACGCCCCGACGCCCTCACCGAACCACTGCTCGGCGACGGTGAGGGCCTTGACGTCGTTCTCCAGCGTGGTGACCAGACCGGTCGCCTCGGTCAGCAGCCGCGCCAGCGGGACGTCGCGCCACCCGAGGAACGGTGAGTACCGGACGCCCCCCGACGCCCGGTCCACGTCACCGGAGACGGCCACACCGAGACAGTGGGTCCGCTCCCGGTAGTCGTCGGACTCGGACAGCAGCTCCTCGACCAGTTCGGCGAGGGCCGTGACGACGCCGTCGACGGTCCGGTCCGTCAGGACGTGGTGGCGGGAGGCACGCGTCTCGGCCCGCAGATCGCAGACCACGCCGATCAGATCCTCGTTGGTGACCTTGACGCCGATGAAGAACTCGCGGTCGGCCCTGACCGTCAGCGGGCTGGCCGGACGGCCGGCGCCCGGGGCGGTGCGCTCCTCGGCCGCCAGCTCTTCCAGGTAGCCGGCCTCGATGATGGGGCGGGCCGTCCTGGTGACGGCAGCCGAGGAGAGCCCGGTCCGCCGCGCGATCTCCACACGGGAGACCGGCCCGGCCGTCAGGACGGTGGTGAACACGGCCGCTGCGGCGGGCGTGGTGATCGGGGCTCGCAGCTCTGGGATCGGAGGCATGCGCCGTACCGTAGGGCCATTAATTACCTCCGTCAATTATTGAATTCCCGGGAGTTGGGACCTACGCTCCCCCGCATGAACCCGGTGTCGTACGACCCACATCACCGCATATGGGCACTCAATGCCCGTAACAGCAGCTACGTCCTCCGGCTCGACGACGGGGACGACGCTCCCCGCCAGCTCCACTGGGGACCGCACCTGACGCCGGAACAGGCGCTGACCACACCCCCACTGCCACCGCCGGGCAACAGCTTCGCCGGTACGGCGCGCGGGCGCGAGGAGTACCCGACGGAGGCCGGCGCGAGTTACGGCCCGGCCGCGTTGCTGATTCGTTTCGCCGACGGCAGCAGGGGCGTCGAGTGGCAGTACCTCAACCACACCGTGGACGGCGGCCACCTCGCGATCCGCTGGCGCGACCGGCGGCAGCCCCTGGAGATCGTGCTCCACTACCGGGTGTACGAGGACAGCGATGTGGTCGAGCGCTGGGCGGAGCTGCGCCACACCGGGACGTCGGCCGACGATGCCCCGCTGACACTCCATCGCGTGGACTCGGCAGCCTGGTCACTCCCCCACCGCCCCGACTACCGCATCAGCCACGTCATCGGCGCCTGGGGCCGCGAGACCCAGCTGCGCCGCACCCCGCTCCCGTACGCCGAACTCGTCCTGACCAGCCGTCGCGGCGTCACCGGCCACGACACCAACCCGTGGGTGATGCTCGACGCCGGGGACGCCACCGAGGACACCGGCGAGGTGTGGAGCTCCGCCCTCGCCTGGAGCGGCAGTTGGCACTTCACCGCCTGGCGCGCCCAGGACGACCAGGTCCGCTGGAGCGGCGGCGCGGGCCACGACGGGCTCACCTGGCGGCTGCGGCCGGGTGAGCGCTGGCAGACCCCGGTCTTCGCGGGCCTGTACAGCGCGGACGGCTTCGGCGGGACGAGCCGCGCCTGGCACACGTACCAGGCCGGCCATGTCCTACCTCAGCCCGACGAGTTGCGGCCCGTCGTCTACAACTCCTGGGAAGCGACCGGCTTCGACGTCGACGAGGCCGGCCAGATGCGGCTCGCGGCGCTGGCCGCCGGGGTCGGCGCGGAGCTGTTCGTGATGGACGACGGCTGGTTCGGCGCCCGCCGCGACGACACCGCCGGGCTCGGCGACTGGACGTCGAATCCAAAGGCGTTCCCGGACGGCCTCCACCCGCTCATCGACGAGGTCCACCGGCTCGGCATGCGCTTCGGGCTGTGGGTGGAGCCGGAGATGGTCAACCCCGACAGCGACCTCTACCGCCGCCACCCGGACTGGGTGCTGCACATGCCGAGCCGCGAGCGCACGACCCTGCGCAACCAGCTCGTCCTCAACTTCGCCCGGCCCGACGTCGCCGCCTGGGCCCACGCGTGGCTGAACCGGCTCGTCACCGACCACGCCATCGACTTCCTCAAGTGGGACATGAACCGGCCCTTCAGCGAGGCCGGCTGGCCCGAGCGCGGCGAGGACGCCGACCTGCTCTGGTTCGAACACGTACGCCAGGTGTACGCCGTCATGGACCGGCTCCGCGCCGACCACCCGCACCTGCGCATCGAAGCCTGCGCCGGCGGCGGGGGACGGGCCGACCTGGGCGTCCTGGCCCGTACGGACCAGGTGTGGACCTCCGACAACACCGACGCCGTCGACCGCATCGCCATCCAGCACGGCTACAGCCAGCTCTACCCGGCCAGGACCATGGGAGCCTGGGTCACCGACTGCCCCAACCCGTTCACGGGCCGTACCGTGCCGCTGCGGTTCCGCTTCCACATCGCCATGGCCGGAGCCCTCGGCCTGGGCGGCGACCTCACCCGGTGGACCCCGGACGAACTCGCGGAGGCGGCCTGCCTGGTCGCCCGGTACAAGGACATCCGCCCGGTCGTCCAGCACGGCCTGCAATACCGGCTCGACGGCGACGGCGTCCAGTACGCCCACGGCGACCGCACCGTCGTCATCGCCTGGCGGGTCGCCCCGGCCCACGGCGATCCGACGCCGCCCCTGCGCTTGCGCGGCCTCGACCCGGCCGCCCGCTACCGCGACGAGCGGACCGGCCTCCTCCACCACGGCGCCGTCCTCATGCACCACGGGCTCCCGCTGGACCTGTCGGCGGGCGACCACGCGAGCATGGTGATTCGGCTGAACGCGGTGGGACAGGGTTGACCCCAGGTCGCTACTGCGCTGCCGGCGGCATCAGGCGTGACCCCAAGGGAGGGGAGTTCTGAGACCACCGATTCGTATGGGGCGCTGCTGGACCAGGCCGCGGGGCATGCCCTGCGGTACCTGCGCGCTCCGGCCGAGCGCCCGGTGGAGCGCGGGCTCGTTCCGTCGGGCAACGGCCGCTACTTCGGCTACGTCGTCGGCGGCACGCTGCCAGTGGCGATGGCCGCGGACTGGCTGACCACGGCCTGGGACCAGAACTGCATCGTGCACGACGGCTCGCCGGCCACCGCGGTGGCCGAGGAGCGGCACAAGGTGCTGGCCGACCGCGGCTGGACGTGGCCACCCCCGCCGCGTTCGCCGCGGCTGCTGTCGCTCTCCCCCTCACCGCCCCCGGCTCATGCGCACCTGGCGCTGCCGCGCCGCAGTCGGCGGCAGCCACCACACTCACCACACCGTATGGTCGTCGGCAGACTCGGCGGACTGCGACCCGAGCACCCCCATCGCAATGCCGGTCAACCGCCTCGCCCGGACGGGCGACGTGATCTCCCTCTACGACAACGACTTCCCGGACGGGGATGACCACCTCGGCTCCGACACGGCCGAGGGAGACCGCGGCACTCTGGTCTTCAACCTGGACGGTGCCCACTACACCCTGGACTACGGCCCGGCGTAGTCCAGACATCAACAGGAGCCGAGGCGGTACGGAGGACAACCCACATCCACCTCGTCCCCACCACCGCCGCCACCAGCTCCAAGCGGACCGGCACCACGTCCAGAACGCCCCTGCTCCCCCAGGTCGCGGCGAACCGAACCCCCTCGAAGGGATGCCCGGGGCCAGCTGCGGCCAGGTGCTCGCCGACCTGGCGGGACGCCTCCGGGCGCAGCGGTACGGTCCGGCCCACCGCACGAAGCCGGCCCCGCCGCGTCGTGGCGGCCCAGAACGAGCGGCCCGGGGCGGGTCAGGGTTCCAGTGACGGCCGCCGATGATCGCTTCGGTGGGAGATGACCTCCTTGACCGCCGCTCCTGGCCCGGCACCCGGCCAGGCACGGCATGTATGGCGCGGGCGGCCCTCGCCGAGGGGCGAGCGCACGGTGTGCCCGTGGAGAGGGCCCCGAGTACGAGAGCGTGGTGCTGTTCATTCCCGTGAACCACAGGTACGCGACCGCGCGAGTCACGGCGGCCAGCGATTCGCATGTTCGGTCAGCTTTCACCGGGTCTTTCAGGACTCATACTCAAGGCGCCGGTGAGGACGCGGCGGTCGACCCGGCGAAGGCGGGGGCGATGGATTCCCTTCCGATTCCTCGACGGCGACCCTGGTCGAACGCCGCCGAGGTCGGCGCGCGGGTTCACCCCGTGAACGGGGCCAGGACGGAAGCGAGGCGGTCCTCGTCGATCAGATCGAAATGGTCGAGCTCGGTCAGTTCGACGGAAACATTGCCACCGTCCCCGTGCCGCCCCATTGCCGTCCGCATGGCGGACAAGTGTTCTCCGTATGAAGCGGAGAGAACCAGCCGTACGTGGTCCGCCACGCGCGTCACATTATGCAGCCGGGCCCCGAATTGTTCGTAGCCGTCGGGGCGCCAGTACGTGATCATATCGCGGGACAGTTGCGCCACCTGCTCGAAATCCTTCGGCGCCACCTTCGCCAGGTAGTGACAGAGTGACCGGAATCCGTCCTTGTCCGGAGCGAGGTTGACCAGTCTCTTGAAAGCCGGAACCGGATCTGTCGGGTCCGCCTCTGCGAACATCCGGGAAATGGTCATAGTCGATTGATTGACATTGGGATCGAGGAGCACGGCAGCGTGGACCGCAGGAACGCCGCGCCCGTCCTGCCACTGCTCCGCGAGCTGCAGGATCAGGTCGGCGCCGAGCGAGAAACCCAGCAGGACGATCTTCTTGTCCGCGTTCTCCCGGCTGACCTCCTCGACGAAGGCGGCTGCCATCCGGATGTGGGAGGCCAGCGGCACGGGCGGGATCCCGGCCGACCGGTCCGGTTCGTAGCCGCGGAGGTTCAGCGCGATGCCGTGGGTGTCCGTGTGGCTGAGGTAGCCGAGGTAGTCCGTTGCGTCGAGGCCGAGACCATGGAAGAAGAATGTGAGCGTGTCGGAGTCCGACTTTCGTTCCAGGTACCTCAATCCGGTCGACGTTCGCCCTTCGGTCACCTGACCGAAAGCCAACGCAGAGGTCATACGGACCACCCTCTGACAGATGTGTGCGGGAAGTGCGTGAGCGACTCTAGACCAACGCCGCATGGAATGTGCCGAAATGGGTAACGGGACCACGACCCGGCGTCGCGAAGTGGGGGGACCCGTCGGCGTTCTGGACACATCACAGACTGTCCAGCTTAATTATGTGGCGCTCGCATGGCTACCGAGCCGGCGAAACGCGAACTGTTGATTCCGGTACGTGGTCCTGTCAGCTGAACAAGAGGGGGCGCTTCGCTGATGTCCGACGGCAAGGACCTTCTGGTACGCACGTTGAGCGATATGCAGCAGCACGAGCAGGGCAATCACGGCTGGTCAGTGGTCCACGAGTCGATTGCCCTGCTGGCCGGCTCCGGCTCCGCCCCTGCCGTGGACCTGCTGCTGGAGTCCGTACGCCTCACCCGGCCCCGGATGAGTACCTCACACCTCATCACCCTCATCGGCATCGCCCTGCGCACCGTGGCCGCGCAGGACCCCCGGGCCGAGGCACTCTTCTCGCCCGAACTGCCCGCCGCCGTAAGGGCCAAGCTGCTCTCAGAGACCCTGAAGGAGCACCACGACCGGATCACGGCCGTGCTCACCGGCCGTTCCAACTCCTTCACCGGGGCCCGCCGTTTCCTCATACCCCAGCTGCTGCTCAGCTCCTACGCCGCGCACCACGCCGTCGACGGGATACGCCTGCTCGACATGGGTACCGGGATCGGGCTGCTGCCGCGACAGCTGAACAACCGGGTGGTCTTCGACCGGTTCGCCCCCGACCTGGAGTGGAGCCCCCAGCCGCCGCCGTACCGAACGATCCCGCTGGTCGAGCGGCACGGGATCGACGCCCCGCCGCTGCCCACTCTGGAGTGGATCCGGGCCTGCCACGGGCCCTCGGCCTACTACGACGAGCGCTTCTCCGAGGTGCTCTGGTCGCTGGAGCAGACGGCCTCCGCCGATACCTCCTCCATCATTTCCGCCCTCGACATCCTCGATCTGCCGGCCTTGACCCGGTACCTCCGTACCCACCGAATCAACGTCGTGACCTGCAACTTCGTCCTTTACCAGTACGACGAGGCCACCCGCGGCGAGGTCATCGCGACGATCAAGGAGGCGCTGGCCCCGCCCGGCCTACTGCTCGGCATGGAGCCACGCGACGGGCTGCGCCGGATGGGAGCCCGGGTGGAGGCCCACCTGACCAGCGGCACCGGCAGCACCGGCCCGCTCCACATCGCCGATGTCTCCGATGCCCATGTCCTCGGGAGAGCGACGGCCGGCCCAGGATTCACCGAACTCACCGGACTGGCCGGATCGGCCGGGCCGGACCGGGCGGACGTACCGGACGGCCTGAGCCGATGAGGGGAGTCGGCACCGCCACGCTGGCTGCCTTCGCCACCCGGCACCGAGGGCCCCTTGCCCTGGCCGGCGGGGCCGTCAGCCTGTTCCTCGGGATCTACAGCGACGAGGCCCGCGCCATGCTCGCGTGGACGTGGACCCATGTGGCCGCCGGCGGAACCCTGGTGGCCACCGGGGGCGCTGCCGTGTTCTCCACGGCCTGGTGGGCCCGCGGCCGGGTGGAGCGCCGCCGCGAGCTCCAACGGGAGGTCACCCCACAGTCGTTCGAGATCCGCGCCGACGACTTCGACGGCGACCTCCCGTCGGACCAGGCCGTCATCGGCCGTGAACTGCGCTACCTGGAACGGCGTACGTCCTCCTCTCACTTGGTGGTCCTGCTGCACGGGCTCGGACTGGACGCCGAGGACTTCCGCCCGTACATGAACATGGCGCGGCAGCACACCATCGCCATCACCGCGTTCGGCCACAGCGTCGAAGACGCCCGGGACAGCCGGTACGGGCCCATCGGGCTGGCCACCCACACGGACCTGATCAGCGGCGCCATCAACAACCTGTGCCGGCAGTACCCGCACAAGAAGCTGACCCTGGTGGGCTTCTCGGTCGGGGCGGACATGCTGTTCCGGCTCGCCGCACTGTGGACCGCGCACCCGGACCGGAAGCCGAAGGTGGCCGCTGCCCTGCTGCTCGACCCCAACATCAACCACTCCACGATGATCATCACGGAGAGCATGGCGCAGATGAATCCGGACGAGCCGCTGACCGAACTCAAACGGATCGCCAACATCCCGCGCTCCCCTGTGGAGTTCCAGAACGTCTGCGAGTACCTCCACAAGATCACCGAGAAGGACCTGCGCCAGGTCCAGCGCTACGCCTCCGAGCTGTGGGCAGACTGGGAGCCGGAGGGCCGCTACGACCTGTTCTTCCGCCGCTTCGACCAGCTCCAGGCGATGTCCGGCTCGGTGAAGATCTTCTTCTCCACCCACTTCGAACGGCACTTCAACGAGGTGGTGGGCCTGGCCCGCCAGCGCGGCGTGCGCCGGGTCTTCGATCTGCGCCGGGTGGACCACTTCGAGCTGTGCCGGGAAACCTTTCTGGTCCGCGAGGTGGACGCCCTCACCCGCCACCGCTGACTCGGATCCGATGGAGGCGGAGAACCAGTTGGATCTCCAAGTAACGGTGGCCGGTGTCGGCGGCGATGAAGAGGAAGAACCGTCCGAAACCACGCGGCCGGTAGAAACAACATCAGACACCCTTGACGGGGACACTCCAGTCACTGCACTGGCCGCTTCGCTTCCGGATGCTCGACCAGACGGCGCCGTCGCTGGCGGTCTTTGGAGCGGCTCTGGGCCGCCCCCTGAGGAAAAGGCTTCCTTCCTGCACTACGTGAGAGGTCCAGGATGACTCGTTTCCTCAGGAACCCGACGGACTCGTCGTCGGTCACATTCTCACTGGTCACCAGCGCTCTTCCTTGATCAGGAGTTACGCCGAACGGGCTCTTCCAAGATTTTCGTAGGCGTTGATCGTCTCGGTGTTCCGTCACGGGGACGGGGCCGCTGCTGCCAGGCCGGTGGTGTGTGTTGTCGCTGTCGAGGAACTGCTCCCGCAGCTGGCCGGGTTACGGATCGAGCGGGTGGAGACCAGCCCGGAGGCGTTGCGGATCACCGCCGTGACCAGGGACGACATATCCCGGGCCTGTTCGGGGTGCGGGCAGATGTCGCAGTGGACGCACTCGCGTTACGTGCGCCGCGTCGCGGACGAGGCGGTGGGCGGGCATCCGTTGGTGATCGACCTGTCGGTGCGGCGGTTGTACTGCGAGAACCCGGACTGTCCGAAGGTGACGTTCGTCGAGCAGGTAGACGGTCTGACAGAGCGCTATCAGCGGCGGACCCCGGCGCTGCGGCGAGTAGTCGAGGCGGTCGCGGTGGCCTTGGCGGGCTCGGCCGGCGCCCGGCTGCTCACCGTCCTGCACCACGTGTTGTCTGGGGCGACGGTGCTGAACTGCCTGATGCGGATCGCTCTGCCGGACCGGCCAGTGCCGCCGGTGGCCGGGATCGATGAGTTCGCCCTGCTCAAGGGCCACCGCTACGCCACGATCATCATCGACGCGGACACCGGCGAGCGGATCGAGGTGCTGCCGGACCGGCGGGCCGCGACCATCACCACCTGGCTGCGCGAGCATCCGGGAGTCCACACGGTGTGCCGGGACGGCTCCGGCGGATTCGCCCAGGCCACCCGAGCCGCCGACCCGACGATTGTGCAGGTCATGGACCGCTGGCACCTGTGGCACGGACTCGCCGAGGCGGCATGGAAGGAAGTGACCGCCCACGGCTCGTGCTGGGGGAAGTTCGGACCACCGCTCCGCGAGGGCAAGCGAGCCGCGTCAACACGGGAGCGCTGGCGCCAGATCCACGAGCTTCTCGACGCGGGAGTCAGCCTCCTGGAGTGCGCGCGTCGGCTCGGCCTGACCCTGAACACCGTCAAGCGCTACGCCCGCCACAGCGAGCCCGACCGCCTCGTCCGCACCCCCACCTACCGGCCCGGCCTGGTCGACCCCTACCGCGACCACCTGCGAAAACGCCGTCTCGCCGGCGCCTGTCCGGAGACGACCGCGCTGGCGGGCCACCTCCGTTCCTTCGCCGACCTGCTGACCCCGGACGGGGGCAACGCAGAGGCCTTGACCGGCTGGATCGCCCAGGCTCACGCCGCCGACCTGCCCTTCCTGCACTCCTTCGCGAACGGCCTCGAACGCGACCGCGCCGCCGTCGACGCCGCTGTGACCCTGCCCCACCACAACGGCCGCACGGAAGGCGTCAACAACAAGATCAAACTCGCCCTCACCCCGAACTCGGGACGGTGACGCCACAGGACCCGGGCCTCTGAGGAGGTCCGGGTCCCTGCGAGGGCAGTCTCATGCAGTGGCACTGTGCGCCAGCGCACGGGCCTTGGCCGCCCACTCCCCCATCCTCGTGATGGCGGAGGTCAGCTGCTTAACCGCCGCGGAGATCTCCTTCACCGGCTTGCGGAGGTGCCGGCTCACCCGCACCATGGCGCCCGCCGAGGTGCCGAAGGAGCCGATCTGCGCCAGACCGTCTTGCGCGGCTTCGTCCAGGGACATCAGTTGCTCCAAAAACTCCGCCGCTCCCTCGCCGCGCTCGTCGGGCGGCGTCATCTCGATGAGCCCCAGCGCGGCCCGCACCCCGCTGTCCAGGGTCGCCATCCGCTCCGCGAACGCGGCGGCGACGGTGTTCAGTTCGCCCGCCGGTGCGCTGATCGTCTCCGCGTACCGAGCGACGGCGGCGAGCCGTGCGCTCATGGGCGCGTTCGCCTGGGTCAGATCGAGCATCTCGGTGCCGGACTGCTCGGTCAGCACTCCAATTGTCTCGATCGTCTTCGTGATCGCCTCCATGTCGGCGGCCATCTCGCCCAGCCCGCCCTCGATCACGGCGAAGTCGTCGAGCAGACCGGGCGAGTCCTCGTCCTCCCCCTGACCGCCATCGCCGACCTCCGAGGCGGAGGCCGGTCCGTCACCGGTCTGGAGTCCGCGCAGCACCCGTGCCGGCGTGAGAAGTTCGAAGCCGTCCCGGAGCCCGGCCTCCAGGGCGCTCTCGATCTCCTTGCGCGCTCCGGCCAGATGGCTGCGCGTCCGCTGGTAGCGGATCGTCCTGATCGACGCGATGTCGAAGGGCAGCTGCCCGGCCTCCCCGATGTGGATCGTCGGCTTGCCGGTGATGTGCCGCAGCCCCAGCTCGTACATCACGTTGGGGTTGCCGCCGCTGACGTCCGCGACGACCAGGTCGGACTCGACGACGTGCCGGCAGATCTGCTCGTTGATGTCACCGGCGTGCGCGATGCCGTCCGCGCGCACGGCACGGATGCCGTACTTCTCGCAGGCGGGGGCGATCACCTGCTCGAAGATGCCGAGGTGGTGCTCGTACGACTCGCGCTCGGGACTGCCGTGCGCGGCGTGCGGGTCGCCGATGGGGCCGACGACGAAGCACCTCCGGGGCTGGTCGGACTCCTGTCGGAGCGTCTGTGACGTGATCATGCAGGAACCTCCTATGGGCGAGCGTGGATGTCGTGGAGCCGGGCTGCGGGCGCCGCGTCGTCCTCCAGGGGGACCGCGTACACCGGCCGCTCCTCGATGCCGAGGGCGCGCAGCAGGTAGGCGGTGGGGATGCGGTAGCGTCCGCCGACCCGCAGCACGGGGCACGGGAAGGCGCCGAGGCGGATCAGCTTGTACGCCGTCGCGGGGCAGATGCCGAAGGCGCGGGCAGCTGTGCGCAGGTCGACGGTCAGGGGCAGGTCTAGGGCCTCCGCAAAGCCGAGCGGCGGCCCGGACCGTCCGTTCACCGCCTGGCTCCCGCGGGACGCAGGACCAGCGTGCCGATGAGGTCGGCCTCCTCGTGGCGGCGAGCCCGGAACACCAGGTCGGGCAGGCGGTTACCGGTCCGCCGGCCGTCGTGCCGAGGGCACGGCTCGGCGAAGCGGAGCGTGGCGCACAGGTCCCCGCGGCGGGGCGGGGGCGTGATGTGCACTTCCCATCCCTCGGGCGGGCGGGGCCGTTCCTCCGGCGGGACGGTGGCGTTGCGGGCCTCGGCGAAGGCACCGATGTCGACGACGGGGATCTCCCGCGTGACGCGCTTCGCGTAGGCCCACATCCGGTTCACCGCCTCCTTGATCAGGCAGCCACCCGGGTCCAGGCCGTCCGGATCCGCCGCGTCGAGGGCGGTAAGCACGGCCAGGACGGCCTCCGCCTCCAGGTCAGCCCGGTCGACCCGCCGCCAGAGGCGCAGGATCCGGTGCAGGTTCCGGTACAGCCCGGGGAGGACCAGCCAGACGACGAGCAGCCGTCCGGTGCCGTCGCCGTCCCGCGGCTCCCGCCGGGCCTCAGTGACGGCCTGTCGCCAGACCGCCGCGCCGAGCGCCGCGTCCCGTCGTGGGCCGTAGAGCACCCTCCTGGTCTCCTCCGGGGAGAGCAGGACTGCGCGGGAGCCGACGTGCACCGTGAGGGACGGTCGCGTGGCGCCGGGCGGTCCGAGGACGCCCCTGTCGATCCGGGCAAAGACGCTCCCGGGTCCGGTCGATGTCATTCCTCCTCCTTTCCGGCCTCGTCGGGCCGGAGGTACGCCAGGGCGGCAGCGACTCGGCCGCAGGCATGTGCGAGGTCGGTCAGGGCCGACCGCACAGCCGCGTGCCGCGTCATGCGGGCCGGGTGCGCCGTCCCGTTCCGGCGCCGGGACCGTGCGGCCCTCGAGGCGGGCGGGTGAAAGTGAATGCCGCCGTACACGGCGTGGCCGACGTTCACCCCGTAGTCCGCCCACTGGCTGTCGCCCCGCTCACGCCAGGGCGGGGCCTTGTGGGGGGCCGTCACCGGGCGGGCCCGGAGCCGGCTGGCGGAGGGGCCACGGGCAGGCCGATGGTGAGACCGCCGACGACGTCCCGGCCGACGGCTGCGCCCTGATGGACATACTGGGACAGGGTCGTCCGGCTCGGGGCGCCAGCATCCGGCGAGGGCATCGGCACCGGTGCCTCCGCCACGGCCGACCGCACGTCTTGCGGCCCGTGGCCCGGCACGCGGATCCAGCCGTAGCCGCCGAACTCCTTCACCCGCACATGGGCCCGCACATACTGCGCGGGGTCGAGGTCCTGCCGCCCGGACCGCACAACGTCCTGATACAGCCGGTCCGACACAATGACAGCGAGATCCGCCGTGGCGAGGGTGGCGAGTACGACTTTGAGCTGGGGCGCGTTGACGTAGCGCGCCACGGCGACCGGGGCCGGGCCGGCGTGGCCGAGGGCGGCGTCCGCGACCACGCCGGTGTCCACGGCCATCCGCAGCCTGACCCGCTGAGCTGCCGGGCGGGCGTTGCAGTCCCTGAGACGGACCGCGAGATGGTGGACGAAGGGACCCAGCACGGCATCCTCCGGCGTGGTCTCGGGGAGGACGGCGAACTCCAGGTCTCCCTGCGGCTGACGCGTCCAGGCTGCCCGGTCCAGCCCGGACAGCGCCGCCGCCTCGTCCAGCATCCGGACCAGCTCGGACTGGACGGCCGACTGCGTCCGGGTGTCGAGGCGGCTGTACTGCTCCACGTCCGCGGCCAGGCACAGCCGACGGTGTGGCAGGCCGGCCGGCGGCCGGGGAGGAGAGATCTCTTTCATGACAACTCGCCACCTTCCTGAGGAGTTGGGTGCGGTGCACGTCAACTGTGGGCGGAAGGTCCGGAGCAGCGAAGAAAGCCGCATTAATGCGGCTTTCTTGGCGTGGGCCTAGGCGGCCGACACCCTCAGCAGGGCTGCCTCGCGCAGACGGGCCATGTCCAGAATCGAGGTCTGCCGGAGGCCGGTGGTGATGATCTCGTCCTTCCCCAGCTGGGCGAGAGCCTTGTGGACAGTGTTCGTAGTGGATGCGGTGAGGGCGGCGAACTCCGGTTGGGACAAATTCACGTCGATGTGCACCCTGTTCCAGTCGAGCCCCCTGAACGTCCGCCTGGGCCGCCCGTATGACTCCGCGAGTTCGACGAGGACGCGCGCCAGCCGGACCGGGACCGGGTATCCGCCCAGCTCCAGCCGTAGGCGGTCGGCTCGGCGCAACCTGCCGCAGAGCAAGCGATTGAGGGCCAGTGACACTTCGGCGTGAGCGAGGAGGAAGGGCTCGAGTTCGTTGCGCGGGACGACGGTGGCTAATACGTCGCCGCACGAGGTGACCGTGGCCGATCGCGGTCCGACACCCATCGCCGCCATCTCGCCCACGATATCCCCGTCGATCCTGATGTCCACCAGCGATACCCGATCACGGTCCAGCCGGGCGGTCACCTTCACCAAGCCCTTGTGGAGGACCACCAGCTCCTGTGCGTGGTCTCCCTCGTGGATAAGTACGTCTCCCACGGCGTAGCGGCGTGGAGTACCGAGCCGGGCAAAAGCCGCGCGTGCTTCGGGCGACATCGTGTCGAGGAAGGTCGCGCGACCGTTGGGGTTCGAGCCGTGCATCATCTGCACAGCACAGCACTCGGTCGCAGCGGCGGCGAACGTTTCCGCCCGGTCCGCCGGTGCGCCGGACGCACGCCGGGGCGCATGGCGGCGCACGGCGGCGCACGGCTGGAGCATCCTGCGGGCCGGAACCGGGCAGGGCCGGTCCCGTTCAGCTCCGGTCGGTGTCGTTGATCGCCTTGGCCACGCCGTAGGACCCGAGGAGCAGCAGCTGGTCCAGGAGATCGAGGATCCCGGACCTGAGCGCGGGTGAAGATGCCTGGACGTACGCACGGACCAACAGGCGGCCGATGTTGCGAGCGTCGGCCGCGACACCACGGGCCAAGTCGGCCGATGCGGCTCCGAACACCGCGACAAAGCGCCGCGCGCATGTCAGAACCAGTTCGTCGACCCGGTCCGGGGCGTCCTCGAGCGTGATCAGCAGCTGAGGCAGGGCGGCCCCGAAGACGTGGGAGTCGATCAGCGCGGTAAGCGTCCGCCGATAGGGCCCCATACGTCGGCCGCGCAGCGCGGCGGCCACCGTGGCGGCGGCTTCCCGCACGTCCTCCTCGGGGTCGTGGAAGAACCGCACGAGTGCATGATGGGCGAGCGCCGCGTCGCCGGTGTTCATGAGGCGCTGGGCGCACACGCCGGCCGCTCCCTGCCGCTGTGCCGCGTCGTTCCCAGCGAGCACTTTGGCCAGCAGGTCAGACGTCTCCCACTCCATCGCGGCCAGCGCGGCGACCTGACCGCCGACCTGACGCACCGGTGCCACCGGGGAGTACAGCATGCGTTCCGTCAGCGGTCCCGCCGACGCCGAGTCTCCGTGCATCAGGGCAACGGCCAGGCGGGCAACATAGGGTGATGCCAGCAGATGGTCGGGGGCCTGGACGAGCACCTCGAAGGCGTCGGCCGCCGCCTGGCGGTCGTGGCGGATCGCGGCCCCCAGCGCGTGGGCCACGCACGCCCGGACGTCGAGGGAGGGGTCGGCCGCCAGTCGGCCCAGGTGAGGGACGATCAGGTCGGCACGGGACCCGTCCACGTCATGGACGAGCAGATCGCCCAGGCTCTCGGCCGCGCTGCCCCGCACGGTGTTGATCCCGGCGGTGAGCAGGTCACGCGTGACATCGCCCCCGTCCCCGCCGGACACACCCACACCGGACGAATTGTCGGCGTCGCTCGGCTCACCCAAGTCGAGAGCGCGGCTGAGGAGTGCCTCCACCAGGTCGAGCGGCACGTGGTCGAGGTACTTCCGCAGAGCGTGCCCCAGCCACCGGTCCTGCTCCGGCCCTCCCCTGACCGCGAGGTGGCGCACGGCCGCGAAGATGGCCTCCGAATCGTCGTACGGCTCGGCCTCCCCGAGGCCGAGGAGCAGCGAAGCACCATAGGCCGGGTGTGTCCCTGAGTCGATCCGCACAGCGAGCCGCGCGAACCGACCAGGGTCTGCCACCGTCATGCTCCGCAGCACGTGGGACAGCTCGCGCGCACCGCCGGTAAGGGTCGACCAGTCGGTTCGGTCCCGGCCGTGCTTCCTCATCGCCCTCAGCCACTGGTCGTCACTCATGTGCTGGGCCGCTTCCGCCGGAATGGGCGATCCGACACCCCCACCCGTCACACCCTCCGGTTCGTCCGGCTCGAGTCGGTCGCCATGGAGCCGGCGGAGTTCTCCGAGTCGGCGCGTCGCCCGCTCGGAGAGCCGTCCTTCGGGAAACGCCGTCAACAGGGTGAACTCATGCCAGGGCGAGAGTTTCCCCTCCGGGGGAAGGCGCAGGTGGAGCAGAAACTGCTCCAGCCGCCTGACAGTGTGGTCGGGCAGGGCGCCGGCGATGGCGCGGAGCACCTCACGAGCGCCCCACACGGCATTGGCGGCGTAGCCGGACAGCAGTCGGTGTCCGCCCTGGAGAAGGATTTCGGCGGACCACGGGGCGAGGCCGGGTCCCCCCGCCGCCAGCACCTGGTAGAGCAGCCACTGCGCCGCCTCGTACGGCTCGTTCACCAGATGTTCCACGAGCCGGCGCGCTCGCGCGGCATCCCGGCCTGCCGTATTCCTCAGAGCTTCGGCAGTGCCTTGCAGCAGGGCCTCGCCCAGGTCGCCGGGGTCGGCGCCGGGATGGCGGTGCGAGAAGTGGCGGTCATGGACGGGCCGCCCCGTGCGTACCGGATAGGCGGTCAGGCTCATGACGGCCAGTAGGACCGGCAGCACCCGGACGCAGAACTCCTCCGGTGCACCGACAGCCGCGGCGGTCGCCGTCTGTAGTGCCGCGTAGTCCCGGTTCAGCAGTACCGCCACCCTGCCTTGGCCGTCGAGCCGGAGGGCGTCCGGGCGTTCCGCCAGCAGTGCGCCCAGCAACTCGACTGCCCATAGGGGTTCTTCGGCCGCCAGGTTGCTCGCCGGGCCCCAGAGGGCGTGTTCGACGCCGGTGAAGAGGCCCGCTCGCACGCCGTCGAGCAAGAGGTCGAAGAGTGGTCGGCTGCCTGCAAGGCGGGCGAGGGGAACGATCCGGATCAGCCACGCACCGTACCCGGGATCAGCGGCGTGCGGTTCCAGAAGGCGGGCCACCCGGTTGGGCAGGGCATCGGCGACTGCCACCAACAGCCTTACTGCGCAGTCCTGTTCTCTCGTGTCGGCGCTTTCGAGCCAGTTCTCGAAGATCCCCTCGTCGTCCCCGCGACGGAACCAGGCGGGGATGCCGAGCATGTCGACGAGGCGGTCGCGGAAGGGCGGGCGCGTGTTCAGCACACGGGCGATGGCGCCCCATTCGATGGCGGTGGGAGCATCCAGACCGCACAGCACGTCCAGGGTCAGGTGCTTGAGGTGGTAGCGGATGTCCGGACTGGTCAGCAGCGCCTCGGCCTCCTCGGCGAACCGTTCCGGGTCGAGATCCCGCAGGTGATCGAGCACCTGCCGAAGCTGTGCGCGGCGGAACAGCTCCTGCTCCCCGCCGGTGAGGAAGGCGACCAGGCTCTCTTCGCGCCGGAGCCAGTCGCGGGCGAAGGCATAGTCAAAGAAGCTCTCGTGAAAAAATGCCAGTTGACGGCCGTCGCGCACACAGACGTGTTCCGACTCCAGTACCTTCCGGCTGGCGGCAAGGTCGTCCGTGTCGAGCACGCCGCGCGGCACGGACAGCCGCTGGCGCGCACTCATGGCGGTGACGACGGCCGAAACCGCGTCGTGGAAACGCACGGACGGACGCCGGGCGCACGCCTCTTGTTTGGTGTCCCAAAAGGCGTCGAAAAGCTGCCGGGTGGTATGGAAGAGGAGGGCCTCCTCCCGGTCCGCGACCTGGGCGAGGAGGACGAGATGCAGCGGTGAGCGCAGCAACGCCTTTTGCGAAGGGGCCAGTCGGGAGACGTCCAGGCCCATGGCGGTGACGGCAGTGTCGACCTGGGCGTCGGAGAGCGACCCAACGGTAACGCGTGTGCAGTGGTCCGGGGCGGTGAGCCTGCGGATGCGGGCGTCGGCCTCGGCGTCGAACGCGCGGCATGCCAGGACCACCCGCATGTCGGGATGTGCCGCAGCCTCGTCCACCAGGTCGGCCACCGCGTCAAAATTCTCCGGGATGCGTCCCGACGCCATGCTGACGGCGTCGAGCTGGTCCACGACGAGGACGCAGGGCCGCCCGTCCGCCATGGCACCGAGAGCGCCGACCGGGGACATGGGCAGGCCGACATGCTGCCCCAGTTCATGGGTCGAGCCGAAGGGTTCCAGGCGGTCGAGACGGAAGGCGAGAACCGGAATGGCCGCCTTGTCGAGGGCGGTGAAGGTCTGGTGCAGCACGGCACTCTTGCCACCGCCCGCGGTTCCGGTCAGCAGGACGAGCCGCCGGGTGCCCTCCCTGACCTCCGCCACGAGGCCGACGGCCTCCTCCCGGGGGATTGCGGGCCGGAGCAGCGTACGTTCGACACTCGCCGCCCACCGGCGCGTCACCGTTCTCACAGCGTCGGACACCGCGACGGCATCGGCCCGCACGACGCCCCGCAGTCCGTACGGCACCAGCCGGGTGGTAAGGGCCGCGGCGTCGAGTGTGGTTCCGAGGTTGTCGAGCAGGACTTGGCCGAGGGCAAGCGCCGCCAGGCGGCCCGGTGCTCCGGCCAGGACCTGTTCGGCCAGGACGGCGTTGGTGTGCACGAGGTCCCGTTCGTCGTGCCACTCCACCCGGAGCCCTCTCAACATCCTCCAGGCCGTCGCGGTCGAGCCGTAGATGCCACTCGAGGCGAGGGCGTTGAAGGGGCCCCGGAGTTCGTCCGTCAGCCACTCGGCCTCGAAGGAGGCGAGATCATCGGAGCGCCGGGCACGGTCGGCGAGTTCGTCGAGCGCACGGGCGGGGAGTACGGAGACAAAGTGGAACGCCCGGCCCGCCTCGACATGCGAACGCAGGCTTTCCCACACTCCCTTGTCGCGGAGGGAGGCCACATTCCAGCTGTTCGCGTTGCGGTTCTGCCGCTTGACCTGGTGCACCGCCGTCCCGTGGTCATGCCGGTAGACGAACTCGACCCCGTCGCCCAGCGGCCCACCCGGTTCGACGCAGAGCGACGTGCCCGAGCCCAGCAGTACGTACAGAGCATGTCTGATCGTCCAGGCTCCCTCGTAGCGGTTGCCGAACTTATCCGTCTCGCCACCCGGCCGCGGTGCCACCGTGCCCCCCTGCCCCTCCGGCCCGACCAGACGGGCCGCGCGCGTGGGCGGACGCTACCGCATGCATGCGAGAGGCGCCGAGGACCCCAGCAGTTCTGCGTCGCCGTCGACAGCCCGGATGCTGAACCACGCAGCCTTGTGGTTCAGATCCATCCGGGCTCCCGACTGTGATCGATCGGTCGCGGCCGGTACCACCTGGTGGGCAGCTACATGCCGGTCGCCTGCCCAGACTGCTTCAAGTCGCAAGCGTTTGGGCCCAAGGAGTAACACTGCCGAAGGTACGGAGACCGCTTGCGGCGGCCGGGCGGACCCGGCAGCGGTCGTCGTGCCCCCTGTACCGGATGCCGGGCCGGCACCGATCACGGTGAACCGTCCGGAGTTGTTCGTCAACCACGCTGACAAGATCATCAACGAGACCCGCAAGCAGGGGATCCTCGAAGGACCCACTCTCCCTCGTCACCGGATCAAGCAAGAGCCGATCGTCCGCGAAGGCCAATGGGCCGAGACGTGGCAGCAGGCTCTGGATCCGGCGGGAGTACGCCCGCAGAAGCACGTACTGATCGTTGTCGCCCCGCGTTCGTTCGGATCGACCACCCTGGCCCTGCACCTCCTCGCCCGGCACACGGACGAGGACACCGACATCGTGAAACTGGACGCAGACTGGAGGACACCCAAAGTGGGCCAGCTTCCCGCCGAGGAGCGCCACGCCTACCAGGTCGACCTCAAGGACCCCGACCACGACCGGGTCTCGGCCGATTTCCTCACCATGCTCGAAGAGCATGCCGGGCTCCTGGAAAAACTGGGCTCCTACCTCGTCCTGAACGTCGCCAAAGACCTCTGGGCTGATCACTACGTCCCGGCCCGGTCAGGCATTCACGTCGTCCACCTCAACGAGCCGCCGCCAGCCCAGAATGTCGTGGAGGCCCGGCTGAGGGCTCGTAAAGCCCCCGGTCTGATTGCCTACCTTCGCTCCGTCGACAAGACCAAGGCTTCGCTGAGCCGTCTCGACGCCGTGGAAGCGGTCCGCACGGCGGACTCGATCGTGCTCGCGTGGCGGGAACACTAACGGCTGACCGGTTCCTCGTTCCCCATGGACGTCCCGTCGTCATGGTCCGCGCTCGATGCCGGACTTGCCGAACGGACCGCGTCCGCCCTGTCCGACTGGCGGGACAAACTCGATATCCTGTTCGGGGAGACGGCCTCCGTGCGTGGCGGCAAGGACACGTCGCTGCCGCTGGAGGACCGCTGTCTCCTCCTGGCTCTCGCCGTGCGCCAATCCGCTCCGATGCCCGAGGTGGCCAAGGCCGCCCGGGACCTGCAGGACATCATCAGCGCCGACGCCGCCGGCACGAGCGGCTTCGCCTCGACGACGAGTGCAGCGTTCGCGGGCCGCGGATTACGCCGCCGTGTCGTCGATGCCGGCGCCGGAGTCGGCACCCACGACGAGGTCGTCTTCGACCAGCCCGGCTACGGCAGGGCCGTCCTGACCTACGTCTGGGACAACTACGAGGTCATGCGCGGGCCCTTGCTGAAATGGCTCGTGTCCGGGGACGGCAGCAGCGGCGGCAGCGAGGCGAACGAGCACGTCGTGGATGCCATCGCCGCTCTGACCCTGCGGCACGGGAACGTCGACCACCTCGTCCAACTCGGGTCCCCGACCCACCCGGCGAAGAAGGCACTCCTCAGCGCCCTCATGGTCCAGGCCGTTCAGGACGAGCACATCGGCCGCCAGGCGTGGGGCATTCTGTACGGCTGGGCATCAGTCAAGGAACGCGCGACCACCGTGGTGGCCACCTGCCGACAGGTCCTGAACACCCCGGCTATCACGTCTTCTCAGGCCAGGATGGCCATGGTCCGGCTGCGGCGAGCCGCCAACAGCGGGCACGAATCAGCCTGGTCTGAGGCCCTCAAAGTGTTCGTGGAGCAGGCGCAGCACCCCGCCGGGGTGGCGCGGCTCATCACCGAGGTACGCGCATGGCAGCAGTCAGGTCGGTCCCGCGGGGCCGGCACCGCGGCCTTCCTGGCCCTGATGTCCGTACCGGGCACCACCACCCCGTGGCTGCTGTCCGATGAGGTGCCGTCCGAGGTGGACGTGAAGCGGGCTCTGCAGGACCTGTTGGGAGACATCGCCACGGCGCCGGACGCCATCAACTGCCTCACCACATGGATCAGGCAGTCGGCAACCGACCCCGACACCTACGCCCGCGTCCGCGATGGGTTGCTCCCGGTCCTGCGCGGCCAGAAGATCTTCAAGGCTTCCGTGAGCCTGATGCAGGCACTGGAGCACGTTTCGGTCGACGGGGACACGAACGCGGCCAACGACTTCTGGGACCGCCTCGTAGACCCGCGTGTCCGCACGGTGATCCAGCTCAACAGGAATCCGGCGTGAGGTGGTTCTGGCAGCGCCGGGCCCGCACGATCCACTGCACCCAGCCACGGATGCTCCGCTGCGCAACCCCCGGCATCCATTTCGAGGCCACGTTCACGATCGAGTGGCGCCCCGCGCTACGGGTCCGGCCCAATCTCGAAGACCTCGTACTCAGCCGGACTCTAGCGCGGGCCGGGGAAGTCGCGCAGCTCTTTGCAGCCGTCGAGGTGCGCACCGCGCAGGACACCATCAACGCCGAGCTCGGCACCCCGGAGCACACACGCGCCACCGGGTACAGATGCCTGGCTGCCCGTGTGGAACTGGCGCTCTCGGAGAGCACACGGGAGGACCTCGCTCAGCAGCGGGCGGACGAGGCACGCGTACGGCGGCTGCGGTTCCTGCGCACGAACCTGTACGAACAGCCCGACCTCTTCGTGCTCGACCGGATCGAGCGGCAGGGCGACTGGCCGGGCGCTCAGCAGGTAGCCGAATGGCAGCGCCTGGCGCGGTGGATCGTCGCGGCCGACGAATGGTGGCAGCCCATGCTCGACCAGTGGGAAAAGGTCGGCCAGGGCTTCAACGACATCGAGCTGCAGAACCGGGCCATGCTCGCGCTCTGCGATGCGCTCCAGAAGCTGAAGGGCGATGACGCGTCGGACGACCCATCCGTCCCTTCCCCTGGTGCCGCGGAAGGGCGGCGCAAGGAATGAGCCTGACCCTGTGGCGGATCGCCCTGGACCCCCTCACTTCCTGGCGTGCGCTTCGCCTGCGACGCGAAGCGGGCAACCACCTGTCATTCGATGCGGCCTGGCGGCAGGCACGGATGCTGGCTGCGCCGGACGAGATGGTCTACCGACTACACGACCACCAGTTCCCCATCGAGGACGAGGCAAGCGGCCCTGCGCAACCGGAAGGGAAGACGTACCGACTTCCGTAAGCACCTGTTCCGCGTTCGCAGGCTCCACTCCCACACATGTGGAGATCGGAAAGCTCTTGCCGCAGAGGGCACCGGATCAGATGCTGGACGCGGCGAACTCAGTCGGACCAAGTGCCTCCCTCGGCGCGGGCGTGGACCCGCAACATCTCGAACGCGCGCGCCTCAGGAGGTGACGCGCAGGGCAAGGTGCGGGATGGTTCGGGTGAAGGGGTCCGTCTGCACCAGGTCGATCCCGGGGGCCGGGCGGACCGGAATCCGGGCGAGGTGCTACCGCGGTGAGCGCGGCTGCGCGGCTCGGTGCATCCGTGGGCGCTCGGCCACCCCATCTGGCCGCCTCGATGTCGCCCCGTGCCGCGTGGACGACCGCGAGGGCGGCCGTGGGGGCAGACGGGGGCAGCCGTGGGGAATTGCGCCGACCGGCAATTCTCCTGGCGCGGGACAGCCAGCCCAGCCGGGCCCCCGGCACGCACACCGCCAGTGAAGAAACTCCCGAAATGTCTGCTCCCTGCCTGCTCATCGCAGGTCAAGGGCGGTCTCCGCAGATTACAACTATTCGCATGTTCGGTCAGCTTTCCCCGGGTCTTTCAGGACTCATGCTGACCGTTTGCCGACCTTTCCTACGCACCGTCAGGCCGGTACGGCAACTCTCCCGCACCAGGAAACGTTCACAGGGCTGGATCCTTCGGGGCAGATAGGGGCGGTCAGGGGTGGCGGAAGTGCGGGCGTCGCGGTGCTCGCGGACGGGCCTACCTGCGCCTCGGGCTGATCGTCCCGCAGATGGGTCGGGCGGCCGCTCCTGCGTGGGCCGGAGGAGGACAACGCCGAACACCGGCGGGTCCGCGCCCGCGTCGAGCTTCAGGCGGGATGGGTGTCGTCGTGTTGGAGGGCGGTGTGGACGCCGGTGATGACCACGGCGATCAGGCAGAGGGCGATGACGGTTTCGGCCCACAGGAAGGCGAACCAGTCCATCACGCAGCCGATCGGGGGTGTGCCGGGGGCGTTGTTGCGGAAGGCCGAGAGGGCGAACAGGGTGGCGGCCATCCAGCCGAGGGCGGCCCAGACCAGCCCCTCTCCTCGGGTCGTCAGATACCAGGCCCCGATGAGCACGGACGTCGCCAGCGCCCACATCACGGCCATCATGAAGAGCACGAAGAGGAGCAGGCTGCCCGATCGGGCCAGCCCCAGCCCCAGCGCCACGCCGACAGCCTCTTGATCGGACGGGGTGGGTTTCGCAGAGATCGAGAAGAGTGCGTCGTCGTTGGAGAACAGCATCCGTACCGGCACCGGCTTGCCGTCCAGCTGTGCCCAAAACTCGATGTCGGTCTCGTAGGTATCGAACGGGTAGTCGCTGATCGATCCATCCGTCATCGCGACCCGCACATCCCGGGTCGTGAGCCGCTCGTGCGCCTTGAACTCCAGGTCGCCAAGGGTCTGCGCGGAGGTCTGGAGGCTGAGATCAGCCACCGGGGCGGTCCCCTCCTCCTCGCTGAGGGTCCCGCGCGCGGTGACCCGGACCCGCAGTGCCAGCTCCCTGGCCGCGGCGTCCACGCGTTGGACGTTGGCCTCCACGTCCACCCGGTCGGTGGCTTGGGATCCGACCGTATGGACCGTATCGAGCGCCTGCCGCTCGGTGAACTGCAGCCAAGACCCCACGGCCACCGCCACCACGATCAGGACCGCGATGGGAAGCAGAACCGGCAGGATCGAGGCCCCGGAGCGGCGTGGGTGACGTGAGTCCCAGGTGGGGGCCATGGTGACTCCGACGAGGTGGGAAGGGGCACGGATCCGCCCGGCCCGACGCAGGGCGTCCTGGTCACCGGTCGTGGCGACCAGGACGGTGGTCTCGAAGCGGACCACGAGCGGTTATCAGGGAGCGATCTCGAACTCCGGCGGCTCGAGGCCCTTCAGGCACTCGGTCTTCGGCGCGGCCGGGGTCTCGAAGAACGAGACGGCGATCTCTTGAGCGCACTTCGACGTGGCGAACACCACGTGCGGCTCGTAGGGGACCGTGACGACCTTGGCCTTGCTCAACGTGCGGGCGACGTACGGACCGTTGTCCGCCCCGGTCTGGGAGTCGAAGCTGCCCGACAGGGCAAGGGTGGGGATGTCACCGCGCGTGACGTCCCGGATCGAGGGCGGCGCAGGGGGGACGTTCCAGACGTCGCAGTCCGGACGGAGGAAGGTGAGCTGCGGAGCCTGGGCCTGCACCGAGCGGGGGAACGAGGGGAACGCTTCCTGTCCGCCCCGGAGCGCCTCCTCCTGGCTCTCGTACGGCGTCCACTCACTGCAGAAGACGCCGTAGACAAGTCCGTGCGCAACCCTGCCCATGGCCGCCGGGCTGAGCTTGCCGCCCGCCCACTGCTGGGCGATCCGCTGCGGCTTGCCGTTCGCCAGCTCTTCGAGGGCTGCAGGTACCTGGGGCGCCACATGGGTGGCGGAGGTCATCCAGTTCACCAGAGCGCCGCCGTCGAGCACGACCTTCACCGGCTTGTCGTTGCCGGGGAGCGTGACGGTGGTGGTGACCGGCTTGGCTTCGAGTTCGCTGACGAGCTTGTCGAAGGTGGCCGACAGGTTCGGGTAGCGCTTGTCGCACGCCGGCTGGTCGGCGCAGGCCTTGAACAGGCCGTCGAAACCCTGCCGGGCGCTGCTCCAGGTCGCCGCCGACCCGGCCCTGGACGGCGGCAGTATGCCGTCGATGCCCACCGAGCGGAGCCCCTCGGGGTGCAGGCGCATGTAGACCAGCGCCAGGTGGGTGCCGTAGGAGATGCCGTACAGGTTCCACTGCTTGATGCCCAGCGTGGTGCGCAGGTCCTCGTAGTCGGCGGCGCTCTCGGTGTCGTTGTAGGCGCTGAGGTCGAGCCCGCGGCCCGCCAGTTGGTCGCGGCAGGCCTTCGTGGCCTCGACGTGCAGGCGTTCGGTGGACGGAGCGCCGTAGACGAGGCCGACCGCGCGTGCGTTGAATTCGTCGATGTTGGGGCAGAGGGCCGCCGGGTCGGCCGAGTACGTACCGCGCTGGGACATGAGGATCACGTCACGGTCGCGGTTCAGGCCGCCGTCGATCGCCATCTTCGCCTCCCCCACGGCGTCGTCTCCGGGTCCGCCCGCGAGCCACACGATGGGGTCGGGTTTCGGTGTGTCGGCCGCGGCGGGCACGATCGCGACACCGAGTTTGATCGTTTTGTTACTGGGTTTGGCACGGTTCTCGGGCACGGTGAGCGTTCCGCAGCGGGCCCCTTCGAGCTCCTCAATCGGTTCCGGTGTCTTCGGGCAGGGGCCCGGCTCGTAGCGGGCGTCGCCCACCGTCCGGGCGGTCGTGCCGATCGGTGCTCCGGTGTCGTCGTCGGTGTGGGGCTGGGCCTGAGCGGGCGCTGTGAGTAGGCCTGTGAGGAGTAGGCCGGTGAGGAGTAGACCGGTCGCCATGCCGGCCGACGTGGGCAGGAGTCGTCGTGCGGTGCGGCGACGACGGGGCGCTTGGTGGAGTGTCATCTGCCCTCCCGGTTACTTCGGGATGATCGTGAACGGTTGGGGTTCGAGACCGTCCACGCACCTGGTGTCGGGCGCGGTCGGGCGGGCGAAGAACGAGGCCAGCACGCTTTGCGCGCAAGGCGACTGCGGGACCACCCAGTGGCCGATTCCGGGGACCTGTATGGCGGTCGAGCCGGACAGGTTGCGGGCGACGTCCTTCGCCCAACTCGCCCCCGTCTTCACGTCGAACGTGCCGGAGATGACGAGCGCCGGTACGGAGCTGACCGTGGCCACCCGCTGGACGGAGGCGCGGTCCGGAACGTTCCAGATCCCGCATGCCGGGTACTGGAAGGGAAGTTGCGGCACTTGGGCCAGGACCGTGTCCGGCCACCCGGGGTAAGTCTTGCCCCCTGCCTTCAGCACGTCGGCTTCCGAGTACCCCGGCGCCCACTCGCCGCACACCACCGAGTTCGTGAGGCCGTGCGCGAACGCGCCGACGTCCTGGACCGACCCGGCCGCGCGGGCCTTCGCGAAGCGCTCCGGGTTTCCGTTGCTGAGTTCCTCGAGCGCCGCCGGGAGATCCTTGGGCCGGGGGTTGAAGGCGACGATCAGATTCAGCAGTGCGCCCCCGTCGAGGACGACCTTGACCGGCTTTCCTCCGCTCGGCGGCGGGACGTTCAGCGTCAGGGGCTGTGCCTCCAGCTTGCGCACCTGCTCCGTCAGCGTACGGGGGAGGTCCGGATACCGGTCCTTGCAGACGGGCTCCGCCGCGCACGCCTCGAAGATGTTGTCGATCCCCTCGGCGGTGCTCCCCCATGTCCACGGCAGAGTCACGACCTGGGGAGGGGTGATCGAGTCGATCGCGAACGCGCGGATTCCCTCTGGGTGCAGGCGCAGGTACGTGAGGGCCAGGTTGCTGCCGTAGGAGTATCCGTAGACGTTCCACTGGGGGATGTCCAATGCCTTCCGCAGGTCGGCGAAGTCGGCCGCGTTCTCAGTGGTGTTGTAGGCACTCAGGTCTATGCCGTCGGCCGTCAGGCGGCCCCGGCAGTCCTTCACCGCTTTCAGGAAGAGCTGTTCTGCCTCCTGTGCGTTGTAGCCCAGGCCGACGGCCTGCGCGTTGAACCGGTCGACCTCCGGGCAGGCGAGGTTCGGCTGGTCGTAGAGGTTGCCGCGCTGGGCCATGATGATCAGCTCGCGGTCCTTGTTCAGGCCGGAGTCGACGAGGAACGGAATGTCGTCGAACGTGTCGGCACCGGGGCCGCCCGCCATGAACACCACGGGGTCCTGTGCGGGCTTCGCCGGGGTGACAGCCGGAATGACCGCCACGGCTAGCTTGATGGTCCGGCCTCCGGGGCGGGAGCGGTTCTCGGGGACCTCGAGGAAACCGCACCGTGCGTCGGTCAGCGCTTCGATGGGCTCGGGCGGCTTCGGACAGGAGCCGGGCACGAACCGGGACGAGCCTGCGGGGCTGGGCTGCCCGGCGGACTGGGCGGGTGCTGACGCCGTGCTGCTGGGTGTGGGGCCGAATGCCGCCAGACAGACCAGAGCTGCCCCGGCGGTCACCGCGGGGATGCTGTGCTTTGCCATGTGATCTCGTTCCTCTGCCGACATCGGCGGCGGCTATGCCAGGCCAGGCCGCAGCGGTTTGGGCGGAACGCGCGTTTTCGACGCTACCGGGTGGCGCGTATGCCCGCCACGCGCAGCAGTCGCAACCCGTGACCTGGGCCGTTTCTGGCCGTCCACCGGGTAGCTCTCGGACCAAGGGCTGTTTCTCGGATCTCCTGCGGTGGGTCTGCGACAGCGCCCGGCCGACGACTCGACCGCAGTCCTTCGGCCCGCCGCTGCTCGTTCTCGGCGGCCTTGCGGGCGGCGGCACGCGCGTTCTTCAGCCGGATCCCCACCTTCGCGCCCTGGAGGATGGCGTCCGGCGGCCCAGGAGGTGTCCGTTCTCCTTGCTCCTTGGCCCACCCGTGCGCGGGCGAGCAAGGTGCGCCTCCTGGTCGTCGCCGCCAGGCACGCGGTTGGTGAACGGGACCTTCAGGTCGCCGTGCTCGCGGGCGTAGATGACGGCGGCATCCACGCCGCGACGCCAGTGCCCGTGCTCCGGGTTGAGGACCCCGCGGGCGCTTCACCGACCCTCGTCGTCTTCCTCTCCCTCTTCTGGAACATATCCGCCGCGAGTACCAGTGGCCGCCTCCCATCCCTCGTGCGCGTCTTCGGACCACCCAGTAGCGTTGAATTTGCATGCGTTCCGCCCGCACCGCCACGGGATCGCCCGGCGCGGCAGCCGTCGATCGGCAGAGGAACGGGATCACATGGCAGAGCACAGCTCCATATGGGGGCGCCGGCTGCTCGACTACGGCCGCCGCAGAGGGGAGACCCGGTCCTGACCCAGGCACCTCAGCCGGAGTTCCAGGACCAGGTGTGCCGTGCCTGGACATGGCCCGGACCGCACCGCCACGCAGGGGGTGGCCCAGGTCGGCTCATTGCCGACGCACTTCCTCAACGGGACGTTCGACATGAAAGGCCGGGGCGAGCTGGCGCGCCCAGTCCATCACCGTCTCCTTCTTCGACACCTCGACGGTCCCGAACACCGGCTCCCTCAAGGATCTCAACCCCCGAAGTTCGAGGTCCTCCCTGAGCCAACCTCGTTCCAAGTGGAGAAAGAAGGTGGTGTCCGTGAATCGGATGGCGTCGTTGTGCGCCGCCGGGGGCGCCATGGTCGTGGTTGTACTGACAGGAGTCGCAGGGCCGCAGGCATACGCGACCGGCGATGACCGCAAGGAACGCAGCGCAGATGTTCTCCAGGAGCTGGTGCCGTCTCCTGATGGCCCAGGCTGTGCGGCAGCTGTCGGCATGCGGGGAAGCGTTGTCTGGGAGGCGGGGAGGGGGAAAGCCGATCTGACGACCGGGCGCGCCATCACCTCGAAGACGGTCTTCGACATGGCATCCAATTCCAAGCAATTCACCGCAGACGCCGTCCTTTTGTTGGCCGGGCGGCACCAAATCGCACTGGACGACCCCCTGTCCGATTTCCTCGACAACCCGCCCGCCTGGACGCGGGACGTCACCCTGGGCGACCTGATACATCACACCAGCGGTATTACCGACTACCAGGATCTGCTGGAGGCCAAGGGCATCAAGCTGACGGATCCGGCCGGCCAGAAGGAAGCGATCGCGGCCATCCTCGCCTCACAGCCGGAAGATCCGCCAGGCAAGCGTTTCTCCTACTCCAACTCCAACTACGTCCTCCTGGCCCATGTCGTCGAGAGGGTCACCGGCCGGCCGTTCCCGACCTTCATCCAGCAGGAGTTCTTCACCCCGCTGCACCTGCGCATGACTCTGTCCCCGGCGGTGGACGTCCCCGGCAAGGCAAAGTCGTACGACGAGAAGGACGGCTCCTTCACTCCCAATTCGTCCCCCTGGAAACAGTACGGAGACGGGTCCGTCCAAACCACACCTGGGGAATTCGTCCGCTGGGCCGACAATTACCGCACTGGTCGCATCGGTGGAACGGAACTGCTCGCCGGGGTCACGGAGGGAGCGGTGAGTGTGGGCGACGTCCTGCGCTCGCGCGGCATCGAAGAAGGGCGGTACGGGGCCGGAATCCTCCTTCTCCCCGACAAAAGCCTGGTACATCGCGGCGACTGGGAGGGGTTTCACAGCACCTTCAAGGTGAGCCCCGACCGTAACGCTGCCGTCACCGTCGTATGCAACACGGATTCACCCGATCATTTCCGTGCGGCAAACCAACTACTGGATATCTGGACCAAATGACGAATCGGGCCCAGCACAGTGCACCACCTCTCCCGAAAGCGCCCGCGACGCGGGTTTCCCGGCATACGCCGCTGCCGCAACCGAGGGCCTGACACATCTGATGAACAGCGGAGACGCGCCAGGAAGTGCCTTGCCTATGCGCTCGGATGCCTTGAAGAGGCTGAGCGGGAATTCGGAGATCGGGAGGTCCGGTCCTACGTCATCCTCTCCATGGGTGGAGTCTACGACGATCTCCTGACGGCCACCGTCACTTTCTGCACGCACGACCCGAACACCGCGCCCTATATTCGAGACATCGAGACTCACCAGGTCTTGCCGGCCTGCTCCCGGACCGTGCGGTTGATCCGGTTGAAGAAGTTGGTCATCGCGATCTCCAGGGTGATCGCGCCCAGCTGTTCCTCGCTGAAGTGGTCGGCGGCGGCAGCCGCTCCTCCGTCTCACCGGCCTGCTTCGCCGACTGGATCGTGGCGAAGACGCACGGGCTGCAGCCGTTGATCTGGCTGACGCGCAGATGGACCAGCGACAGCAGGTGCTTGTCTACGCCCCCCGCGTGAATCGCCTTGTAGAGGTGCTGGATTGCTGTGATCACGTCGGGATTGGCCGGGCTCTTCACACGTGCTTCCATCGGTCTTACTCCTTCATCGGTTACCTGCGCCCCTCCGGGCCCGTCATCACCCATGACGGAGCAGAGCCGAGGAAGGTAACAACATGTCCGACACCAGCCCGACGGACCCGATAGCCGAGATGTTCGAGGCCCAGCGCGACCGGCTGCGCGCGGTCGCCCACCGCATGCTCGGGTCGCACGCCGACGCCGAGGACGTGGTCCAGGAGGCCTGGCTACGGCTCTCCCGCCAGGACACGGCGACCATCCACAACCTCGCCGGCTGGCTGACTACGGTGGTCGGCCGGATCAGCCTCGATGTCTTGCGATCGCGCCAGGCCCGCCCGGAGGCGTCCTACGACGACGGTCTGTCCGAGCTTGTGGTGACGCTCGACGACAGTCCTGCGCCCGAGGACGACGCGGTACTCGCCGACTCGGTCGGGCTCGCGCTCCTCGTCGTTCTGGAGTCGCTCGGGCCGAGCGAGCGGCTGGCGTTCGTGCTGCACGACCTGTTCGGGGTGCGGTTCGACGAGATCGGCCAGATCCTCGGCAAGTCCACCGCCGCCACCAAGATGCTCGCCAGCCGCGCCCGCAGGAAGGTGCAGACGATTGAGCGGCCGACCGGCACCGGACGGGAGCAGCGAGATGTGGTCCAGGCCTTCCTGGCAGCGGCTCGCCGCGGCGACTTCGAGGAGTTGCTGCGGGTACTCGACCCCGAGGTGAAACTGACCGTCGACACCACGTCCGGCGTGGTCGTCGCCCTCGGCGCCACCAAGGTCGCAGCCGGCGCGCAACTGTCCGCCACCGCAGCCACGCAGGGGCGGGCGGTTCTCGTCAACGGCCTCCCGGGGGTCATTTCCTGGCGCGAGGACGGCACCCCGCTCTCGGTCCTTGCGTTCACCATCGTCGACGGCCGGATCACTGGCATCACGGTTGTAATCGACCCGGTCAAGCTCGCCCTGATGGACCTGCCGGATCCGGCGTGAGTCCCTGTCGAGGCAGTCGCCGCCAAGCGGCCAAGCTTGGCTTCGATCTTGCATGGTGGTCCGTCGGCGGAGTCGGCGGAGTCGGCAGACCGGGCACCGCTGCCTTGGCGGCCGCCTTCGGGGACATGTTGGTCACCGTGGACCGATGCCACGGCCCCGAACAACTGACGGCGTCCCGTGGAGACCATCACCCTGTCGGCTATCTCGATCCCCGCAGATAGGCGGCGGCGTACCGGGGCGAGTCGGTGCGGTACTTGAAGCCGCGGGTGCCGCCGCGGCAGGTGGTAGTACCGCAGAAGCAGAGGCAGAGGCCGACGGCGACGCTCTCGTACTCCGTGGTGACGACCCCGCCGGGTGGGGGATCCCCCACCCGTCCCGCGCCCGACGTGGTGGAGTCTGGCGTCGGCACGGCGTGCCTTGCAAGGCTGTGGCTCGTCCCGTGCCGGAGATTACGGTGCTGGTCCACTTCCGCGGCTCCTTCCGTGGGGCTGTCGAGGGCGTCTCACCTCTCCCCTGGTGACGCCTTCAGGATCGGTGCTGGGGGGAAGTCCGAACATCGCTCCGCTGGTGCGCGCCATCGCCGTGATGTCAACGGGCTGCTCGTGGTGGGTGACGTAGGGGCGGAAGCCGAAGTTGAAGTCGTCGCTGCCATGACGGCGCTTGAGGTCCTCGTCCAGGGTGAAGAAGCGCGCGGCTTCGGCGCGTAGCGCGGTGAGGATGCCCGCTGCCACCGCCGGAAGGGCGATGGTGGCGTGGCCATGGTCGAGGATGTCGCCGGCCGGGCACCGCCGTCGGTCCCATCCGCTCGATGACCGACGCGTACAAGGCGCTGGTTCTGCGAAACGCCCGGCTGGGCGGTGGTGCTGAGCAGGTAGCGGGCGGCGTTGGCGAGCCCGGCCGCGCTGCCCGCAGGGCGGGCAGCAGGGCGGGCAACGGGCCCGGGGATATACGCGGCCGGGCCAGGGCGAGGGTTGCGGTGCTGGTGAAGTCCGAGGCAAGTCCCGAGTCTCCAGCGCGTCACGCAGGCCGGACACGGGCTGGTAGAAGACGGGCAGGCCGCACGCCTGAGCTTCAAGGGTGCCCAGGCCTGGCCGCGCGGAGCCGGGCGGCGTCAGGCGAGGTTCTTCTCCAGCGCTGCCACGTACTGCTTGATGGGGTGGTCGCGTACGGCGTCGGCGGCCGGTGCGAGGAGGTCCGCGGTCATGCCCTTGGCCCGGTCGGTGAGTGCACCGAGCAATGGCATGGAGGTGCGGATGTGGCCGTCGGAGTCGATGTAGCGCAGGGTGTTGACGTGGGTGTATGCGGGCTCGGGCGGGAGCTGGGGGACGATGTCGTTGTTGTTGACGAAGCGGTGCAGCCGGTCCTTGAAACCCTTGTTGCAGGCGGCGGCCAGCAGCCGGTCGCAGGTGCGGGGCTGGCCGAAGGTGTAGATGCCGTCCGCCTGCAGGCACGGCTCCTCCAGGTAGAGCCGGCATCCGGCGAGCATCGCCAGGGCGCCACCGAGGCTGTGCCCGGTGAACCACACGCTCTGGTCGTGGTCGCGGAGCTCGGCGAGGGTGTCGCGGACGGATGGGAAGACGGAGTCCAGGGCTTCACCGAAGCCGTAGTGGATGTAGCCGGTCTTGGCGGGGCCCGGCCAGGGCGGGGTCGTGGCGTCGGAGAGCCAGTCACGGATCTGGGCCGGTTCCGTACCCCGGAAGCCTGTGATGATCATCTGATCGCTGGCAATGGTGTACGCCTGGGTGTCCTGCAGCGGGAAGGGCGGCGTGAAGCGGGTGTGGTGGTGGCGCACCCGGTCGAAACCCCACTCCCGGGCCTTCTGCTCGATGGTGGCCTCGTCCTTGTAGGCCAGGTCGGCGGCCTGGACCATCCAGTAGGCGAGCTCAACGCTGTATCCGCGGGCGTTGTGGTCGATCGTCGACGGTGCAGACATGAGCGGTATCCCTTTCACCAGGGAGATGTGCCACCATTTCCGTGCTGCGGGCTTCGGAAAGATGACTTTCGACAGGCCTGTCGTACCGGTCCTGACCGCTGTGCGTTCGGCGACGCGCGCGATCTTCACTCATGCGCAGCAGTTCACTCCCCCCACTACGCGGTTAGTCATAGCGCGCACTCCCCAGTTCGTCACAGCGCGCGAGGGCCATGGGCAGCACCCGATCGACTGAAGTACGTGGCCCTGGCGCGCCGGCTCCTCCACGACCCCACCCGCGAGAGCAGGCGGCCCATCCCCCGGGAAGGGGGACGGGCGGCGTGGGCCCGCGAGCAGGATGTGGGGTCAGGCCAGTCGCCGTGCTGCGAGGTTGCCCGGCTGGTAGGGCTTCTCGAGTGGCATTTCCTTGGGCACGTACAGCCGCAGGTCGACGTCGAGGCTCTTGCCCGCTTCGATGAGGTGGTCGTCACCGGGGGTGTCCAGGATGAACCGGTGGTCCTGGGTGGACTTGGTGACCTTCGCCGCCTCGGTCTTGCGATCGATCGATTCCTCCCAGGGATTCGCCTGGCGGAGCTTCTGATCGACCTCGATCCCCTCGTACGCCCGGAGGAGCCTGCCTGCCTGTGCCTTGGGGAAGACCTTTTCCTTGAGTTCGACCTTCTGAGGGTTCTTGGTCGGGTCGGCGAGCAGCAGGGCGCCGTTCTTCCCATCGACCGCGTAGAGGCGCCGTCGACGGGGTGGTAGGCCCAGTCGTACGAGCCCGCCCGTACCCGGAGGGTTCTGCAGGGTCGCCGTGATGGGGTTGGCGGTCAGGTCCAGGACCGCGCTCCTGGAGTGGGGCAGGCCGCACATCACCATCTTGCCGCCGTCCGGGCTTACGGCGCCCAGCACCCAGTTGTTCTCGGGCAGGCCGGCGACCTTCTGCGGTGTGACGGTCTTGTTCACCGGGTCGACGACGGGCAGCGTGTTGGAGTCCTTCCTGCTCATCGCGTAGAAGAGGCCCTTGGACCAGCTGTAGGCCAGGGCGTCGTACCCGTCGTTGTACGGGGCCACCTCCGTCTTGGCCACATCGCCGGCGAGCACGTCGAAGGTGTACAGGCTGGTGGGGGCATCACCGATCGCCAGGTAGGTGAAGCGGTTGTAACACTTTGCCGTCATGTGCCGGCTCCTGTCTGCGGGCAGCACTCGGACGGCGGCCACAGGCTCGCCGCCCCGATCACCACCGGTAGGGGGCGGCCCACGTCCTCGAAGAACCCGTGAAACCCCGCGTGTAAGCCATCCGGGCACCACAGTTCACCGCAGAACGAATTAGAAACGATGCCCTCACTTGCCCGGTTCTCCCGGGTCGGGCAGACGGGGTTTACGGAAGCCCAAGCAGTTGGTCGGCGCCCGCACCCGCCGTTCGCCACCATGCGCAACCTCTCGTTGGACACACCCGGCTGGGTGATCCCCCAGGCGTTGCCGATCCAGGTGCCGCAGTGGGGTGTACAGCGGCCTCTACGGTCGGTCCACAATCCTGCAAAACCCCACCCAAGGAGCAGCACATCATGGGAATCCTCGACGGCGCCGCGAAGACGGCGGGCCAGGTCCGTGACGCCGGCCACGCCGCCCTCGGCGGCAAGAACGCCTCCGGTCTCAAGCACCAGGTCGTCACGGTGAAGGGCCGACCAGCGGGCGATCAGTACGGTGACCTGACCAACACCAGCGCCCCGCTGACCCTCGAGGCCAAGGCTCCGGCAGGGTACATCGTCACCGGCGGCGGCTTCGAGCTGCCTGAGTACAACCGCGCCGACGCAACCGCTCCCGGGCCGGCTGACCGAGTCAACAGCAGCCGTCCCAGCGACAGCGGGACCGCCTGGACCGTCTCGTTCAACGTCGACTTCCGCGGACCTAACGTAGAGAACTACCCCGAGTTCACCGTCTACGCCGTGTGCGTCGCGGCCGACCACTGAAGGCAGCGAAGCGGAAGCCCCGGACCCGATCGGCTCAGTCGGCTCGGTCGGCTCGGTCGGCTCGGTCGGCTCGGTCGGCTCGGTCGGCTCGGTCGGCTCGGTCGGCTCGGTCGGCTCGCCCATGGTCCGGCTGTGGCCGGCCCAGGCCGACGAGAGCGAGCGGCCCAGGGACCCGGAGTGGAACGAGCGGAAGGGACTCGCTTCCCTACAGCGGGAGAACCGCCGTCTGCGTTGCCGCTGCCGGAAGCAGGCCGTTGAGGAGCGTACAGCGGCAGCACATGCCTGACGGCTGTCGTGGACGTCTATACTCAACGGGAGGGTTCCGGCCGGCCGGACCACCCGCAAGGCGATCTCGTCAATAGCGTGCCTTGGCCGGCGACCGGCCGCCGGTATGCCGGCGGGCGGTCGCTGTGCTTCCTCAACCCTTGCTTGGTTCCTGGACCGCTCTGCGGAGGACGTCACCGAGGTCAGCAACGGCGGGACGTGATCGGGACCGATGCTGGCCACTTGCTGACCTGGACCCCAACAGCACGTCGCTGACCTGCGGGAACGCCCAGATGCTATATGTCGGACCTTGGCGTTCCTCCCGGCCCGCGGAACAGGACTGTTCGCCACAACGGAGCGCATCCTGGCGCCGTTCAGCGCCGTTACCCCGCTACTTTCCCGAAGCAAGCGACACCCTGCTCGCGGAGATGTTCCATGGCCGCACCAACGAGCTGTCAGCCGTTCTTGACCCACAGGGTCGAACATCCTCTCCGGCGGCCGACGACTCGGCCTGACGAGCAGTGGTCGGTGCTGGAGTCGTTGCTGCCCGCAGCGGGTGTGGGTCGCAAGTCCGGCAACCGGCGGCGGTTGGTGGACGGTGTGCGGTGGCGGGTGCGGACCGGTGTTCCGTGGCGGGATCTGCCGCGTGAGTACGGTCCCTGGCAGACCGTTTACGGGCTCTTTCGACGCTGGCAGCGCGCGGGCATCTGGGCCCGGCTTCTCACTATGTTGCAGGGGCGGGCGGATGCGGTGATCAGTGGGAGTGAACGTCGACTCCACGGTCTGCCGGGCCCATCAGCACGCGGCTGGTGTCCGCCGGGACGGGCCGGGCAGAAGGAGCCGCCCGGTGGGCTCGGGGTCGAACCGGAGGATCACGGGCTGGGCCGATCGCGGGGGGGGCGGGTTCACGCTTGGACGTGCCAGAACGACGGCTAACAACACCGCGGGGGCGCACAAGCGCAGAGGCCGCCCTGGCGTTTCTCCCGAGGAAGCAGCAGCTGTGAGGGTCACGGTTGCCGGCATTGCGCTGGGCAGGTGGTCGGACCGGCGGCCGCCGCCACCCTCATGCGAGACCCTGGCTTGGAGCCCATCGGCGCCTGCTCAGGCGCTCCCTCGATAAGATCCCAGGGCAGTGGCTGCACCATGTGTGGTCGCCGGCAAACAGCCGCCTCACAGCGCCTCAGCCATGACGCCGCCGTGAGGGTCCGGGCTCCCGGGCCGGAACAGGGTGCGCGAGCGGGAAGAGATGTCGCGTAGCAGGCGGCTGCGGAGATCGTGCAGACTCCGATTCTCGTCGACCGCCATCTGGGCCCTGCTGTGCATCGGTTCGGCTACACGATGGAACTGCTCGCGTACGTCCTTGCCGGGCCACTCAACCTCCAGCCGCAAGAAAGCGCGACGTGTGATCTCGCGTGCGCTACGGCCTTGGGCCACCTGGGACAGTTCGCCGCAGCGGGACCGCAGTTCGTGCAGGAGCCACAAGAGGTCGGTGGGTTCCGCAGGCCGTACGGCCAGAACGCCCCGTCCCGGGATGGCGGGGCGCCGTGTGACCGCCACACGTGCGCCCCCGGACCGGGTCGCAACCAGGATCGTGCCTGGACCGAATGCGCCGGGATGTGCGGCAAGGTCCAGACATTCGATTCCGTCGATGTACGGCAAAGACGCACCCAGAATCTCCGACGGCGTGACCTGCGCCGGCCTGGGCCCTTCGCGTTCGGACGGAGGCTTCCCCGTCCCGGTCTTCGCGTCGGCAACCGCACCGAACTGGCGCCTCGACCAGGAGGCGTTGTGTCGTTCCCAGTTGGCGTGGTACGCGTCAGCGAGTTCTATCGCGTGGGCTGCGATGCTCAGATTCAGTTCCGCCTTGGCCTCGATCACAGTGATCAGCTCATGGATCTTCTGGATCTGCTCCGGTGGGGGAACGGAAACCGGCATCTTCCTCAGTGCGTCAAGGCTCAACGTGGGTTCGACGTGGGCGGACACATGCTGATCGATCCAGGCTCGTGCACGAGGGGTCTGAAGCCAGATCCGCAACCATCTTGCGATGGCCGGGTCCTTGGCGCGGATGATCCCGACACCTCGCGTCGCAATCCATGCCTCGTGATCTGCGGTGACCAGCGCCGCGTCACCCACACGGCGCACCAGCACAACGGCCAGATCGCCCTCCTGAAGTACAGCCCGCGAGGCCTTCGGCTCGGCTGCACCTGTACGGCCGGGCTGATCGGTGACGATGCGTCCCCGCCGGATGTCGCCGATCCGGACGACCCCTTGATGCTCCGGAAACCCGAGGTCGCTGATTCCGTACGTGATGCTCACGTCCTGCGCGACTTCGCCGGCCTCGGCCAACCGGACCTCACTCCATCCGGCTGCGTGAGCGGGATGTCCGTGGTGGAAGGTCCGGGACTCGATGGGGACGCGGATCACAACTCCTCCAACATACGCCGCAAGTCGCGCTCCAGGAGATGCGCCTCTTCAAACTTGCCGTAGAGCTCCTGCTTGAGTTCATCGATACGCCAGAGCTCGGTCACGTCGTCGTCGCCCTGCTCCGACGCGTACGAGAGCGGCAGAACTTCGTAATCGTGCTCGGCGATGTTCTCCGCGGAGCAGGAACGGCACCAGCCCGGCTCGTCCTCGTAGCGGGCTTGCTCGCCGTCCGGTGGCAGCGCGCCCCGCCATGCGGCCAGCGTGCGCTGAATTTTCTCGGCTCCATCGGCCGTGAGGCGCCACTGCCGTGCACCCGGCACGCGCTCGTTGGCCCTTCGCGCATTGATGAAGAGGACATTGTTCCTTCTGTCGCTGCTCCCCCAGCCTCGGTGAGGGCTCTTGTCCCGGTTCAGCAGCCACAGGCAACAAGGGATGCGGGTGTGAGAGAACAAACCGGGTGGCAATGCCACTACGGCCTCGATGAGGTCTTCACGAACCAGATACTGCCGGATTGCCCGCTCAGCCGGCCTGACGCCTCTGGCGGCACCATCGGCCATCAGGAACGCAGCCCTCCCTTGTGGAGCAAGCGCATGTGCGATGTGGAGGATCCAGGCGAAGTTCGCTTTGTCCCGTGGCGGAGTGGGCATACCGGGCCAGCGGGGATCCTGCGATGGCGGGACCTCGGAACCCCAGGAAGGATCGTTGAAAGGCGGATTGGCCAGCACGATGTCGTAGGGCCTGCTGGACGGCTGCGCCAGGCTGTCGACCGGCGTACCGAGGTCTGCCGGGATTCCGCGCACTGCGAGATTGAGCTGCGCAATCTGCAACGTACCGGCATGAAGATCCCTGCCCGTCAGCACCAGACTCGGCTGCAGTCCAGTCTGCTCACGCACGTGTCGATCGGCTTCTGCCAGCAGTCCGGCAGACCCGCACACAGGATCGAGCACGTGATGCCCGTCCTGTGGGGCCGCCGCTGCCACCATCAGTCGCACGATGTCCCGGGGCGTGAAGTAGTGCCCCCCTTTGGCCTGTGAGTTGGAAAGGTCCTCCAGGCACTGCTCCAGGAGATCCCCCACGCGATCCACCTTGTCGATCGCCCTCACAAGGCTGCGGAGATCGTCGTCTATGGTCGCGGGAAGTCGCGGCAGGTAGTCCTTCCCGGCTTCGGTGTCGGCCGGCGCAAACGCCGGAGACAGCCACTGGGTCAGGGCCATCCGCACGTGCGGCCCCAGTGGCTGAGGAGCCCTGGCCTGCTCGACAAGCCAGAACCAGGAAGGCTTTGCGTGGCTCCCGAAGACGTCCAGGGAATCGATTTGCGCCCTGTTGCGCAGGTAGACAAGGCCGATGACGACTCGGCAGGCATCGTGGGCGTTCAGGCGACCCGCCAAGCGGCGCGTCAGTTGCCGTACGCGGGCTGACAGCGGGCTCACCTCCTGTGTCGGCACGCCGGACATCGTTGCGGCTCGTTGCACGTGTTGCACGTGTTGCACGTGTCGCACGCCCACAGTCACACCATTCCCACTGCTGTCATGGTCAGGATGGACAGCGTCAGAGTCGCGGCGAAGGTCGCGGCTCCCGCCTGAACCGCCCCAATCATGGCCGCCCCGCCAGCCCTCTTCAGGATTCCACCGAGCAGTGCTGCGATCACGGCCAGTTCAACGGCCATGACCACGAACAACACCTTCTGTTCCATACCCGACTCCCACTCCAAGTCATGCAAGGCCGACGTGCCCTCGCTCACAGCCGAGGGGTCTCGCGTTCCGTTCCTGCGATGCCGCAAACGTAGACGCTAGGCGCCAACGAGCTCTTGGAGCACGCAGTTTGGGATTTCCTTAGGAGAATCCGGCGCCTCGGGGCCCAGATGGAGAGAGCACACGGTTCGGGCTTGGAGTGCTTGTCCGTTCGCCGGCAACGCCCCGCAGGCTCGGATCTCCCCAGTGCCCGGATGGTTGTCGCCGACACTGGAGTCCGCTTCGATCTCCAAGGCAGCCGTCGTGTGCGTTTCCGCCTGAGGAACGAAGGTGCTGGTTCTGAGAGCCGGCAGGCGAGACCGTACGGCCCGGCCAGGATGAGGCGGATTGGATCTTCGGGCTGAGCACCCTGGAGTTCGATGCCTGCTGGGGTACCCGGCCGACCTGGAGCCGGCTGAGCCAGACGATTGGGACGGACCTGTCCCGATTCAACGATGCGGACCTCCAGGACATGCTCACAGCAGTGGACAGTGTCTTCCACAGAGACGACCTTGTCCTGTCCGTCCTCATTCGGACCGACACCGGCGAACCGCTGCCGTACTTGGGCTTCGTCCTGAAGAGAGGAGGCCCGCGCCGCCCTCCCATGGCTGCAAGGCACTCGGCAGACCGAGCTCAACGACCATGGCCTCGGGCGGCGGCCAGCAGCAGTGAGGGGCAGCTCGTCCTGCTGCTGGGGGAAGTCAATCGGTCCCAGCCCCGCTATCGCGGGGCCTGGACAGCCGCAACGGCGGTCAGGCAGGACGAGTCTGTTCAGCGTGCGGCCCATCAAGGCTCTGGCCCTTCAGCGCAGCTGTCAGATGCCGCATGGATACGGGAGCACACCGGGATGCCCTGCCGAGAGGCCGTCCCCCGGCAGGGCACCGCTGCTCGCCGGTGCTACCGCTTCGTGTAGTCCTCGCGCAGGGCGTCGAGGATGTGGGCGGCTTCCGGGAGGTCGGCCGCGCGGCAGCGGGCGGCGGCCGTGGTCAGGCGGGCCACCGCCTCCTTGAAGCGGGCGAGGCCGTTGCCCTCGATGAGGGCCGCGATCCGGACCGCTTCGGCGCGCGGTACCTCGCCCTGTTCCCCGCCTTCCTCGTGTGCGGCGACGGCGGCCTCCACCTCGGCCAGGGCCTGCTCGAAGCGTTCGGCCTCCGCGAGGACGCGGGCGCGGCGGTAGTGCACGTTGCCGCGTTCGTACCAGATGGCGAAGTCGTCGGTGTCTTCCGGTACGGCGGCGAGGAGCGCATCGGCCTGCGTCAGGTGGTCGAGGGCCGTGTCCAGGCCTTCGGGTCCCCTGGCCTGGAGGGTGAGCCGGGCGAACTCGCACATCATGTGGATGATCAGGGGCGTGTCCGGCGCCTCGGCGTGCGCGGCGACGGCGCGCTCGTACGCCGTCGCCGCCGCCTCCCACCGGTCGGCCATCGCCAGCGCGCCGGCCGCCTCCGCCGCCACCAGGGTGAGGACCCGGCGGTCGTCGTCCTCCCAGGCGGCGACGGCGTCCGCGAGCCGCAGGAACTCCTCGGCCGCAGGCAGGTACTCCCCCAGTTCCCGCAGTCCGCGCGCCAGCGTCAGGCGGGCCTGGGCCAGTGCCCGCTCGTCGCCCGAGGCCGCGGCCTCACCGGCGAGGACTGATTCCAGGACGGCGACCGCGTCGGCCTGCCGGCCGGCCCGGGCCAGGACGTCGGCGAGCTGGAGCCGTACGTCGGTGGCCTCGTCGTGCGCGCCGTCCTGGTCGAACCGCGCGGCCGCCTCCGAGAGGTGACGCACCGCGCCGTTCACGTCGTCGAGGTGCGAGGCCGCGTGCCCGAGGAGGGCGTACGTCGGAGCCACCGCGAAGTCGGTGTCGTCGTACCGGACCGTGTCGGCGAGCGCCCGGTGCAGGAGTTCCGCCGCCTCGGCCGGCTCCCCCTTGCCGAGCATCAGCTGGGCGAGCAGGGCGCGCGGGCGCGAACCGCGCCAGGGCCGGTCGGAGGCGTCCACGGCCGCGAGAGCGGCCCGCAGGCCCTCTTCGGCGCGTTCGGGGTCACCGCTGCGGGTGGCCAGGTCCGCGGCGAGCTGGAGCGCGTTGGCCACTTGGTGGGGCACCGACAGGCGCTCCGCCTCCGCCCGCAGCGTCCCTGCACGCTCCTCGAAGCGTTCCATGGCGGGGACCGTGGGCTCGGGCAGGTTCCGCACCGCCTCCTGGTAGGCGGCGAAGGTGGCGGCGTAGAGCACGGTGAGGTACTCCAGCTCGACCTCCGACGCAGCGGACGTCAAGGGGGCTTCCGTCTTGAGGAGTTCGGCCTCGCCCAGGACGGCGTCGAGGTCGGTGCGCCTCGCCTCGTGGTCGGCCTCGTCCGAGGCGCTCAGCCAGGCCAGGCTGCGGGCGCGCGCGGAGAGCGCGTGCCAGGGCATGCCCAGTCCCTCGTACAGTTCGGCGGCCCGCTTCAGCTCGGCGGTGCTCTCCGCGTCGCGGTCCTCCTTGGACAGCCGGAACGCACGCTGCTCGGCGAGCTCGGCCCGCAGCAGTTCCTCCGGGCCGAGTTCGTCGTCGTACGTGGCGCTTCCGTCGGCGAGGCGCTCCTCGATGCGGGTCCAGAGCCGGCTCTCTCCCGGATGCCCCGCGAGACCCAGGCGGCGTGCTTCGCGCACCAGGGCGACGAAGTCCTGGGGGACGTCCACTGCCAGGGAGGAGACGGGGGCGGCGGTTGCCGTGGCGTTCGCCGCGGCGGGACGCGTGAGGGACGTGTGCAGGCCGAGGGGCAGCGGCTCCGCGAGCAGCGGGCGCTGGTCGAGGCGCCTGCGGCGCGCGTCCCCCACTGCGGTGGTGGCGTTGCGCGCGTCGAACGCCGTGGTGAGCCGGTCCGCCTCGGCGCGGACGTGGGCGAGGAGTTCACCGGCGGTCCAGTTGCGTCCGGGCGGGCCGGCGACGGCCGTGTCGGTGTGTCCGTCCTCGGCGAGGCGCGCCAGCAGTACTTCGGCGCCGGTGAGGAAGCCGAGGCGGGCCAGCGGTGCGCCGGTCGCCTCGAACAGCGGGCGGTTCTCCGCGAGGATCTCCAGCCCCCGCCCATCGTTGCGGGAGAGGGCGCAGAACTCGAGGTGGAGGCCGACCTCGTCCTGCATGCCGGTGTTGCCCCGAACCAGGCGGTAGCCGGTGAGGTGGTGGGAGCGGGCCTCGTCGGTGCGGCCGGCGCGCAGCAGGGGCAGGAGGGCCCGCGCCTGGCTCATCTGCGGTTCCTCGGTGCAGCTCATGCCCCCGCCGAGGACCGGCTGCCAGATGTCCAGCGCTCCGGCGTCGTCGCCCGAGGTCACCCGGTGCACGGCGAGGTGCCGGGTCTCGCAGGCCTCGCAGTCGCTCAGCTCGGTACGGGGGCGGGTGACCCAGAGATCGTAGGCGTCGGCGAGGCCTTCGCCCGTGTGGTACGCGACGTGGTAGCGCATCGCCGCGACCGGCTGCATGCCGTGGTCGGCGTCCTCGTAGCGGGTGCGCATCCGGTCAATCCACCCCTGGATGGTGGTCAGGGGCATGTCGGGTACCTGGAGCAGGGAGGTCGTCACCCACTTGAATCGCCAGAAGACCTGGTGGGCCTCCCACTGGCTGAAGGCTTCGGGGGCGGTGTCCCAGAGCCCCAGCACCCGGGCGAATACGACGGGCGACTTGCGGTGCTCGCCGGTGTATTCGTACGCCTCCATCAGCTCCAGCAGGGCGGTGACGAGGACGTCGGGCTTGTCGGGTTCGTCGAAGGATGCGGCCGCCTCGACGATCTCCTCGGCGGTGATGGTGCGCTGCAGGCCGTGGGGGCGGTCGTTGTTCTCGCGGAGCGCTTCGACGACGGCCTCGGGGGTGTCCAGCATCTACAGTTCCTTCCGGGGCTCGGAGCCGGGTGCCGCCGTACCGGGGTGGTGCATGGCGTGGGTGAGCAGGCCGATGAAGGCCCGGTTGAGCAGGGCGCTCTCGCTCGCGCGCAGGGGACGGCGGCTGAGGAGGAGGGCCTGGCCGTAGAGGGCCTCGGCGGTCGTGACGGCCAGTCCGCGCTCCGTGATGGTGATGGCCTGGCGGACCAGCGGGTTGAGGTGGTTCAGGACGAGCTGGGCCCGCGGGGTCTCGTGGCGCAGCGAGCCGAGGATGTCGGCCCACAGGCCGTCGCTGTCGGCGGCGAGGCTCGACCGGGTCCGCTCGTGGCGGGCGTCCCGGTTGTCGAGGAGCAGGGCGGGGGCGGTGACGGGCTGGAAGTCGCGCAGGACGACGTCGCAGTCGTGGACGCCGATGGTCTCGCGGACGACGGCGAGGAAGGCCGCCGCGCGCAGTTCGGCGGACGGGTCCACGGCGTCGAGGTGGGCCGTGACGGTGGCCGGGTCGAGGTCGGTGACGGCCGTGCCCGGGCGGATCTCCGGCAGCCGGTGCACGAGGTCGCGGTCGTACGTGTAGCCGCCATTGATGACGCCCAGTCCGGCGGCCGAGGCGATGGGCGCTACCTGGCGGAACTCCTCGACGCTACGCGTGACCAGCAGGGTCGGGTGCGTCCGCGCGAACTCCTCCAGCGTGACGTTGCCGTCGGTGGTCTCGAACGGCAGCCACGGCAGCACGATGCGCAGCAGCTCGTCGTCGTAGCGGGCGAGCGCCTTGACGGCGAGGTGGTGCGTGTCGATGAAGCGGTGCAGCAGGGACGGGTCGCTCGCGGCGAGTCCGGTGAGCCAGTCGCGGATCCGGTCGCCCAGGGCGTCCCGCACGGCGGACAGGGTGCCGTCCTCGTACAGGGCTTCGCGGGAGGCGGTCGGTCGCAGGCTGGTGGTGTCGACGACGCAGCGGACGAAGAACGCCCACTCCGGGAGCAGTTCGGGCGCCTGGTCCGTGAGGAGCATGCCCTTGAGGTGCACGCGGTGGCCGGCGCGCTGTGCCGGGCTCACGGCAGTGGGCAGGACGTAGGCGACGCCACGCAGCCCGGCGGCCGGCAGGTCCAGCTCGATCGTGTCAAGGGGGGTGAAGTCGAAGAGGCTGCGGCAGTAGGCGGTCATCGCCTCGCGGCGGGCCAGCGGGGAGCGGTGGGTCCGTTCCCACGGGGGTGTTTCGTTGATCTGGTGTGTCTCGCCGTGCGGTCCGACGACGGTGACTTCGTGGCGCAGCAGTCCGCCGTAGTGGCGGGCCAGGGAGACGACCTGCTGCGGCGTGGTCCACTCGGCGTTGTCGGCGCGCGGGGTGAGGCGGACGGTGGTGCCCGGCTCGGGCACGGCCGAGGCGGGCAGGGTGCGGATGGTGTAGCGGCCGTCGGAGTGGCCGCGCCATTCGACGGCGGGTGCCGAGGGGTCGGCGGCGGATCGGCTGACCACGGTGATCTCGTCGGCGACGACGAAGCAGGCGAGCAGTCCGATGCCGAACTGGCCGATGAAGTCGCCACGGGCGGCGTCGACGCCGGCACCGTCCAGGACGCCGTCGGGGGTCCGCTTGGAGCTGCGGCCGATGGTGGCGAGGAACCGGTGGACGTCGGCCTCGGTCAGTCCGATCCCGGTGTCCGTGACAGTGAGGGTGTCGTCGGTGCGCACCGTGATGGTAGCGGGCGCGCCGGGGGCGACGGCTTGCCGGGCGGTGATGGCGTCTACGGCGTTCTGCAGCAGCTCGCGCAAGTAGACGCGGGGGCTGGAGTAGAGGTGGTGGGAGAGCAGGTCGACCAGGCCGCGCAGGTCGACCTGGAACGTGTGGGCAGTCTCTGAGTTGGGCACCTGGCGGAGTCTTTCGGTGGGCGCCCCCCGCGCCACGGGCGGCGTGAGCGGGTGAGCGGACGGAAGGGGTGCGCTGGCGTGCGGCGCGGGCGTGGCGGGGACTGCCGGGGGAGGGTGGCACGGAGCACCGGCTGTCCTGGCCGGGGCACCCGCTGAGGGGTGGGCGGCCGGGCGGGGCTTTCGCGGCCCCAGCGGCTCCCGTCGCTCCTTTCGCTCCCGTCGCTCCCGTCGCTCCCGTGTCTCAGCGTCCGATGGACGACCGCTGCTTGCGGTAGGCCGCCGCCGGGTCGGAGCCGTTCAGGTAGTACCAGGGGAACTCCGTCACGCGTCCGTCGGTGATGCGGAAGCACTCCCGCGCGATGTCACGGTCCCCGGCCAGTGAGAAGGCCATCGCGAAGGTGTTGAGGACCTGGATCCACCCTCCGGCGCGAACGAAGTCCGGGTGGCGGAAGGAGTGGTCGGCCGCCTCCCGCAGGGACGCCGTGACCTCGGGCCGGCGCATGTAGGCGGCGTCCGGTCCGGCGTCGAGGGAGAGCCAGTGTTCGAGGTGGGCGATGGCGACGAGCTGGCCAAGCTGAGTTCCGGCGGGGGCGCCGAACGCAGACGTGCGGGCGAAGGCGTGCATCTCCTCGTGCGATCCGCCCCACTTGTCGCAGACCTGCTGCAGTTGCTGCTGGTGCGCTCCCAGGTGGTCCGGGTCGCGGCGCGCCGTCGCCTCGAAGCGGCGTCGCGCGGTCGTCTGCCCGACCTGGAGGCCGCGGCCGGTGATCTGGAGGCCGTACCAGGGCGAGGCCCACAGCGGCTCGCGCTCCGCAACCTCGTACAGGTACTCCTCGGCGGTACGCAGCCGCGCGTGGAAGACCTCGAACTGCTCGCGCGAGACGTCCTTGGCCCGGGCCCCGGTCCGCGCCTCCCAGCCCCAGCTGATATGGCGGATACCAGAAACGAGCCGGGGCAGGGCGGCCTCGGGATCCGCTTCGAGGACCCCGGCGATCCACCGCTCCACCCCCGCGGTATCGCCGACGGCCCACAGCAGCTCGGTTCGGTCGTCGCTCTCGGGGCGCGCTTCGAGCACCTCGCGCACGGCGGCCCAGTCCGCTGCCGCGGCGGCCTCGCGCACGCGCCGCACGTCGGGATCGCCCGAGTCCTTCTGGACCCGCGCGACGGGCCTACCTGCCCATTTCCCCAGCATCAGTCCCCATTGACGGAGCAATGCCATGCCCCCACCCCTTGCTACGTTCGAACGGGGGAGGGCATTGATCACCTCCCGTGAGGGTAGTGACTATCACGCCGCACCGACAATCGCACAACCTTTCCCGAGGCCCTCCCCACGTCGGTCGTCGGTAGCCGCGGTGGCGACGCGACCGGTCCGAGCAGATCGGCCCGGCCCCCGCCCGGCCCCCGCCCGGCCCCGCCCCGGCGGTCAGGTGTCGTACGCGCCGTCCCAGGGCGCCGAGAACTCAAGTCGGTCGGGGTGGAGTTCGGCCGCCCAGTCGTGTTCACCGTCCTCATCAACACCATGGGCCTCGGTCACGAGCCCGAAGACGACGCCCTCGACGACGGTCCGGAACGGCCGGATCGCGATGTCCATGGGGACGCCTGCACTGTTCCGCCCACGTTCCCGCGCAGCAGATGTCCGATCCCGTGTGGCGCCCGTCCAGGTCGAACCGGTGCGGCACGGCGATGAAGCTTGGCGACCGTGTGACCCTGTACCCCTGCTCTGACCCCGCCCCTGCTCGGCATGACCAGCTGACCCGTCGGCCTACGCGCTGCTGCCCGCAGTGGCGGGTACGTTCGGCCGTACGGGGTTCGGTCCAGGCCATGAGGGCCGCGACGGGGGCCGCGCCCCGGCACCGCTCGCTCCTGCGACCGGACCACTGTCTGCTCGCACACTGTCCATGGTCACGGGCTAGCCCGATCTCTCAGTCAGCAGCCGCAGCCGTCCCCTCTCCGGAGCTGGGCCACTCGGGGTCGGCCTCCAGGATCGCCACCCCCAGCCCCCGCCACCGTCCCGGCCGCAACGCGGGACGCCGGCCTGCATAAGCGGCACAACTCGCGCGGGCACGGGGCCCGGTCCTGCCGCATGACGCGGCGGAGCCGGCTGCGGCGACCGCGGCCGGCCCCTGACGGCTGGTGCGTGGCCGGGTCAGCTTGCGGAGCCGGCGCGGCGCATCCGCGCGGCGAGCAGGAGGCCTGCGCCGGCGACGAGTGCAGTGCCCGCACCACCCGCGATGAAAGCCGAGTCACCCGCGCCGGTGGCGGCGAGGGGGGAACCGCTGCCACCCTGAGGGGTGACGGTGGTGTTACCGGTGCTGGTCCCGGAGCCCGTGCCGGTTCCGGGGTTGGCACCCGTGCCGGTGCCGGAGCCCGAACCGGTGCCGGGGTTGGTCTGGTCCTGCTGGTCCTTGTTCTTGTCGTTCTCCTGCTGGGTCTTCTTGTCCTTGGCGCGTGCCTCGTGCTGTCCCGTCTTCAGGAAATCGCTGCGATCGGCGGCGGTGCCCGCCAGAGCGGCGCGGCCGGCCTTGACCAGTTCCGGTCCCCCGCCATCGATGATCCTCGCGATCGCGACACGGTTGTCCTGGTCGCGCAGCTCGTACTGGGTCACCTCCAGGAAACGGCGCAGCTCGGCCGGCGTCGAGGAACCGTTGAGGAGCTTGCTGATCGCCTCGCTCAGGATGGGGCCGTCCCAGCCTTCGTCGATGCGGGCGAGCTCGACCCGGTCGTCGGAGGCCTGCGCGAGGTACTGCCCCGTCTTCAGGAAGGCGATGCGGTCGGCGGGAGTGCCCTTGAGGGCCTTCTTGCCCTCTTCCCTCATTCCGGGGCCGCCGGTGGCGATCAGCCTGGAGATGTCGACCTTGTTGTCGTCGTCGCGCAGCTCGTGCTGAGTGACCTCGTAGAAGTGGCGCAGCTGCTCCAGAGTCGCCTTGTCGCTCCGGAAGAGCTTGTTTATGCCTTCCTTCAGGCCGGGTCCGGCACCGTTCAGGAGACGGGTGATCAGCACCCGGTAGTCGTCGAGGCGGATCCTGTGCTGGTCGGTCTCAATGAACTTGCGCATGGCCGCGGGGCCGTCGGCTATGGCCTTGTGGCCGGCTTCCTTCATGTACGCGCTGGCCATCGGTTCGGCGATGATCGCGAGGATGGTCTTGCGGTCCTGCTCCGCCTGGTCCTTGTCGGCCTGGTCGGTCGCCGCCTGGTCAAGTGCGGTCGGAGCCGTCGGATTGCTGGACGTGGCGGCCTCCTTGCCGGCGGCGAAGGCCGGTGACGCGATGAGGACGGCTGGAGCCAGAGCAGCAGTGGTGACCGCCGCGGCGATCCGGGACAACTTCACAGATAAAACCCCCTGGAAATGTTCTTTCACGGCACAAGACTCGCCAGCTGCGCCGATGGTTGTACGACGCATCAAGAACGGGAGCAGGAGCGAGTCGGTCGGCCGCGATCAGGGCGGCACCCCGCCGCCAACGCGACAGACCGCTTCCCGGACGGGCAGCCACCGTACGTGCTCCGTTGGGGGGATGTGGCCGCAGCTGGCCCCGTCCTTGCCCCACCAAGCCGAGCAGCCGAGGGCTTCGGCTATCCCCTCGGGGCCGGAACAGTCGGGTCAGAGCGGAGGCATCAGAGCGGGCATCGGCCGTGGAGGGAAGGTGGCAAAGAATCCTCGTCGGGTACGGCGCATCCGATTGAATGAATGCCGTGACACATGCTCTGGGTTGCACCGAGGAAGACCTTCGCCGACTGGCGGGGGCACGCTCGTTCGAGCGGGGGCTCGGCTATCTGGCCGCGGTCTCACGGCTGGAGATCGGTGACGAAGCGATCACCGCCACCGTTGACGGAACCGACGCCTACGAAGTGGAGCTGACCGAAGACGAGGACAGCGGGCTCACCGGCTGGTGTGACTGCCCGTACGGCCGGGAGGGCAACTTCTGCAAGCACTGCGTGGCGGTCGGCCTGGCCGTCCTGCGGCAGGCCGAATCCGTACCGCAGCAGCGGTCGGCCGCCGCCTCGCGCACCCGACTGCTGGACGGCTGGCTGGAGTCCCGCACTCGGGAGGAGCTGCTCGCCCTGGTGCGGGAGCAGCTCTCCGACGACCGTGACCTGCGGCGGCGCCTGGAGTTGCGCGCGGCCGCCGCCGGCGAGGACACCGGCATCGTCCGGGAGCGCGTCCTGAGCCTCCTCGACACCCGTCCCTTCGCCCGCTATGGATACGTCGAGTACGCCGACGCCCACGCTTACGGCAGGCAGGCGGCAGAGGCCGTCACCGCACTGCGAGCGCTGACGGCGGACGGCCGGTCGGCGGACGCGGTGGAAGTGGCCCGCGAGGCTCTCCGGGCTCTGGGGCGCACGTACGGCGAGATCGACGACTCGGACGGGCTGATCGGGGACGTCGCCACCCGGCTGGCCGAGGCCCATCTGGATGCCTGCCGGACTGCCCGGCCCGACCCGGTGGAGACCGCCGAGTGGCTGGTGCGGTACCTGCTGAGCGAGGTGAACGACGCCACCGACATCGACCTCTTCGACTACCGGGAGATCCTCGGTGAGCCGGGCCTGGCCCGGGCGCGGGCGTTGGTGGTGGCCGCCTGGCGGGCCAACCCGAAAGGGTGGGCGGAGAAGTACCTCATGGAGCGCCTCCTGAAGGCCGACGGCGACAGCGTGGACGCGCTGGTCGAGGTCCACGCGGCGGACCTCGCCCCGAACGGCCACACCCACCTGGTGATCGCGAGAGAACTCGAAGCGGCGGGCCGCCCGGGCGAGGCCCTGGAATGGGCGGAACGCGGACTGCGGGAGACTGCCTCCGAGTGGGGACCCGACAGCAACCTGGTCGCCTTCGTCTGCGAGCGCTATGAGCGGGCCGACCGTCTGGCCGACGTAGTCGCGGTCCGCCGGAATCTGCTGCGTGCCCGTCCCTCGCTTGCCGCCTACCAGCATCTGCGTACGGCGGCGGGTGCGGCCGGAACCTGGCAGAGCGTCGAACGCACGGGCGCCCTGGAGGTGCTGAAGGCCGTCGCCCAGCCCAAGAAGGGGCGCTGGTACGACGGCTCCCTGCTGGTCGACGCACTCATGGACGACAACGACCTCCAGCCGGCCTGGCAGGCCGCCACCGACGGCTGTGCCGACGAGCGGCAGTGGCTTGCCCTTGCCGACCGGATCCGCGACCGGCGACCGGCCGACGCGCTGAGCGTCTACCTCCGCTGGATCGAGCCGCTGCGCAAGCAGACCGGTGACAGTACGTACGAACGCCTTGCGGAGCTGCTGCTCAGCGCCCGCGCCTGTCAGCGCACGCTGGGCACCGAAGCCGAGTTCGCCACCTACCTGGCCGCCCTGCGCGCCGACCAGAAACGCAAGCGGAAGCTGATGGCCATCCTTGACCAACACGGGCTCTGAGTGTGGACAGAACGGCCGGAGCCCACGCCCGGCTGAGCGTGGCTTCCGAACAACCTCCGGCAAGGGCCTCCCCGCGGCCGCAACGGCCCCTCAGGTGATGAGGATGCCGCCATCGACGTGCAGGTCGTGGGCGTTCATGCCGGTGTTGCGCAGCAGGAAGTCCGCGGCGTCGGCCATCTCGTCCATGGTCACGAGGCGTCCGATGGGGGTCCGGGAGGCATGCGGGTGATCAGTCACGTGACGCCACTTGGGACTGTCTCCGATGAGCGCCGGGTGCAGCGCGTTGACCCGACGGCCTCGGCGTAGCCGACCGGTTTGATGGTCACGACGCGGACGGCGTCCGTGGTGTTGAAGGCGGCGAGCGTGTTCGGCACCGGGTCCATGGCGGTGATGACCAGATGGTCGACGGTGGTGACGCTCTCGCCCGGAGCCTTTGGCGCGGACGTCAGCTCCGCTCCCCAGTGCGCGTACGGATTGGGGGTCGCGGACCGGTGCAGGGCGAGGATGGACAAGGCCATCACCCGTCGAAGTTCTCTCCCATCGTCAGGGCGTCGCCCTCGGGAGCGCCTGCCGCACGCAGCTGACCGGCGCGCTGAGGGGGCTGCCGGGATCCGAAACCTCCAGTGCGGAAGTCACCCACTCCTCCCCCGCATCCGGTCTCCGCCAGAGCCGGGCGACGTCATGCCGTACCAGGAGGGCTCCCCAGTCGTGTCCCACGAGGTCGATCGGGCCGTCGAGCCATCGGGGCGGGGCGCGCTCCGGAAGGGCGGTGAGTCGCCCGGTGCGAAGGCCCGTTGCCGGGGTCCGTGCCTCCGCGCAAGGCTGGCTCCGGTACGCCTATGGAGCGCCGCCGGTGGCGCCGCTCGTGGCGGGCCGCGGAGGGCACTACGTGTTCGTGGACGCGCCGGTTCACCTACCTGAGGCGCGCGTCGGTCACGCGGACTCCGCATCAGCCGTTCGATGAGTTCGGCGGCACGGGGGCCGGACCGGACGGCACCGTACTGGGCAGCCAGGGCAGCGGCGTTTGCTCCGGAAGGCCGGGGTGTCCATTACCTTGCGTACCGCCGTCCGGAGGGCGGTCTCGGACGGAGTGGGCCGTACGCAGGTCGATGCCCGCCCGGCATGGGCGACCCTCGCCGCTACCTCAGGCTTGTCCTCGCTGCGGCCGACCACCGCCGCCGACCTGCGGCCACTTCATGGCCGAGGAGGCACCCGCCGAGATCGCCGAGGCGCTCCGGGCCCTTCTCGAACGGTGAGCGGTCGAGTGGGGAGCTGCTGCCGGGGCGATTGGGAGCCCATCCGGGATCACGCCCAGCGGTCACCTGTAGATCAGCACTGCGGGACCTGACCGGGACGGGGCCTACCGCGGACCCTGGGCCGGGCCTCCGGTCGACCCGGGCCCCTCGTCCTCGCGCCGGTCGAGAAGGATGACCGCCACATCGTCCATCAGGCGGCCCTGGGTGTGGCGGACCAATGCCTGGCGCAGGCCCTCCAGGAACGCCTGCCGGGTGTGGTCCCGCATGGTCATCATGGCCTCGGGCAAGTCGAAGAAGGCGCTGTCCCGGTCGCGGGCCTCGATGACGCCGTCGGTGCACAACAGCAGCCGGTCCCCCGGTGCGAACGGATAGCTGTCCATCCGCGCGGGAGGACCGCTGATGAATTCCTCGAGACCCAACGGCGGCAAGGGGGAGCTGGGCATCAGGGACCGGACCGTGCCGTTGCGCTGCAGCAGCGGGGGCGGATGGCCCCGGTTGATCACCTCGACGTGGGGACTGTCCGGGATCTGGGCCACGAGCGCGGTGACGAATCCCTCGAGAAGGGCGTCGTCACCGCCGGCCACGCCCGCGCCGTCGCCCGCACCCGCGTCGGCGTCGGCGCCCGCACCCGCGTCCGCGCCGTCGTCGGCGGCGGCGGCGTCCCGCCGCAGGGCCGCTTCGCAGTGGTTGACGACCTCCACCAGGTCGTCCTCGTAGTGCACGGACTCCCGGAATGCGCCCAGCACGACCGCGGCGGCCCGTACGGCGGGCAGTCCCTTGCCCCGGACATCCCCGACGATCATCCGGACCCCGTACCGGGTCTGGACCGCGTCGTACAGATCGCCGCCGATCTGCGCGCCCGTCTCGGCCGCCATGTACATGCTGGCCGCCCTGACGGGGCCCAGCCGGGCCGGCACGGGCCGCAGCAGGACATCCTGGGCGGCCGTGGCGATCCGGCGGACCTGGTTGAGCTCCTTCTCCTGGCGCGTGCGCGCGGTGCGGCTCGTCATGAAGCTCGCCACCGCGACCAGGAACAGGGCGAGGAAGTTCGTGTAGACCTGCTGGCCGCCCCAGGCACGGTTGTAGGTGGCGGTGGTCACGCTGATGGCGATGGCCACTCCCGTCGCCGCGAGCGTGCCCTTGGGACCCATCGTCACCGCTGCCAGAGCGGGTGTCGCAACCAGCAGGGGGCCGGTGTACACGAAGTGCGCCGGCGTGAGCTCGACGAGGAGCACCAGCAGGGCGACCGCGAAGGGCAGGCACTCCGCGAGGGCGAAAAGGACCTGGTGGTGGCCGCCGGCTCCCGGTCCCGGGGGCGAGCGCAAAGGCGCTCTCATGAGTACAGCCTGCCTTGCCCGGACGCATGGCCGCCACTCCGGTGCACCGGTCCCCGTGGGCGTCCGGTCGCCGCCGGAACCGGTGACGGTTCCTGCTCGGTGATCGTCGCTCCCCGCTGCCGACGACCCGTAGAGGTTAGAAAATGGAGTATGAGCCATCTCCTTGGACGTTTCCGGCGTTGGCTGCTCGGCTGGACCACGGGCTCTTCCTCTCCCCCTCGGCATCCCCGCTCAGGACACCACCAGGAGCGTCAGGAGCACGCCTCGCCCCCCAAGGGAAGGACGGCGCGGCGGCCGCAGCGTCTGTCCTCCTTGCTGAGCGTGCGCAGCGTGGCCGGCGAGGTGTTCCTTATACAGCTGGCCGTCGTAGTGCTCCTCGTCGCCGCCGCGGTGGTGGCGCTCGTGGTGCAGGCCCGGAACGCCGGCATGCTGGACGCCCGGAACCGTACGCTCGCCGCCGCCGGAACGTTCGCCGAATCTCCGGGAATCGTCGCGGCCCTGCGCAGCCCCCATCCGAGCGCGGTGCTACAGCCGAGCGCCGAGGCGGCCCGGAAGATCGCCGGGGTCGACGGCATCAACGTGTACACGCTCGACGGCGTCACCCTCACCCACAGCGACCCGGAACAGATCGGGAAACACGTCGTCGGCCCCTTCGCCGAGGCGGCGGCCGGCAAGTCCTTCACCGAGACGTTCGAAGGGTCCCTGGGGCGGTCCGTGGTCTCGGTGGTCCCGGTCAAGGACGCCGACGGCTCCGTCATCGCCGTCGTCTCCTCCCCGGTCACGGTCCAGAACGTCCAGAGCATGGTGAACCGGCAGGTGCCGGTCGTCCTCGGCAGCGCGGCCGCGGTGCTCGCCGTGTCGGCGGGCGGGACGGCTCTGGTGAGCCGTCGGCTGCTGCGCCGGACCCACGGCCTGGGACCGGCCGAGATGACGAGGATGTACGAGCACCACGACGCGGTGCTGCACGCGGTGCGGGAGGGCGTACTGATCGTCGGCGGCGGCGGACGGCTGCTGCTGGCCAATGACGAGGCCCGGCGGCTGCTGGATCTGCCGGTGGACGCGGAAGGGCTCCCCGTCACGGACCTTGGTCTGGAAGAGGGGATCGCCGGTCCGATCGCATCGGGCCGTTCCGCGACCGACGAGCTGCACATGGCAGCCGATCGGCTGCTGGCGGTGAACATCCGGCCCACCGCCCCCTACGGGCAGGCCGGGACCGTTGTCACGCTGCGGGACACCACCGAGCTGCGGGCACTCTCCGGCAGGGCCGAAGTGGCCCGCGAGCGGCTGAAGTTGCTCTACGACGCGGGGGTGCAGGTCGGAACGACGCTGAACGTGGAGCGCACCGCGGAGGAACTGGCGGAGGTGGCGGTCCCGCGGTTCGCCGACGTGGTCACGGTCGACCTGCTGGACCCCGTGCTGCGCGGCGAGGAGCCGCCCGAAGCGATCACCGAGATGCGCCGCACCGCCGTCGCCGGCCTTCAGGGCGACCACCCGCTCTCCGCCGTCGGCGAGCTGGTCCGGTTCGCTCCCACCGGTCCCATGGCCGCCGGGCTGGCCGACGGCCATGCGGTCCTGGAGGCGGACCTGCGCGCCACCCATCGCTGGCGGGCCCAGAACCAGGCCAACGCCCTGCAGATCCTGGACCGCGGCATCCACTCCCTGATCGTCGTGCCCCTGCGGGCCCGGGGCGTGGTGCTGGGGATGGCCGGCTACTGGCGGGGGCAGGACTCCCCGCCGTTCGACGAGGAGGATGTGTCCTTCGCCGAGGAGCTGACCGCCCGGGCGGCGGTGTCCGTCGACAATGCCCGCCGCTACACCCGCGAGCACACCATGGCCGTCACCCTGCAGCGCAGCCTGCTGCCCCGGGGCGTACCGGAGCAGTCCGCCGTCGAGGTCGCGCACCGCTATCTGGCCGCCCAGGCCGGGGTGGGCGGTGACTGGTTCGACGTCATCCCGCTGCCCGGCGCCCGAGTGGCCCTGGTGGTCGGCGACGTCGTCGGCCACGGTCTGCACGCCGCCGCCACCATGGGCCGCCTGCGCACCGCCGTGTACAACTTCTCCACCCTCGACCTGCCCCCGGACGAGCTCCTGAGCCACCTGGACGAGCTGGTCGCCCACATCGACAGCGATGAGCAGGAGTGGCAGGGGATCACCGGAGCCACCTGCCTGTGCGCCGTCTACGATCCCGTCTCGGGGCAGGTGACGGCCGCCACCGCCGGTCATCCGGGCCCCGCTCTGGTCCGCCCCGACGGAACCGTGTCCTTCCCCGAGGTGCCGGTCTCCCCGCCGCTGGGTCTGGGCGCGGGGATGCCGATGGAGACCATGGCGCTCACCCTGCCCGAAGGCTCCCGGCTGGCGCTCTTCACCGACGGGCTGATCGAGAGCCGCGACCGCGATCCGGACGTCGGCCTGGCAGCGCTGCGCGCCGCCCTGGCCGGGCCCGCCCGCACCCCGGAGGAAACCTGCACCGCGGTGATCGACGCGATGCTGTCCACCAGGCCCAGCGACGACGTCGCGCTGCTGGTGGCCCGCACCCGCCGACTGGACCCCGCGCGGATCGCCGAGTGGGACGTGTCCCCCGACCCCGCGGCGGTGTCCCCGGTGCGCAACGCCTGCGCCCGCAGACTGGCGGACTGGGGCCTGGAGGACATCGCCTTCACCACGGAACTCATCCTCAGCGAACTGATAACCAACGCCATCCGCTACGGCACCGAGCCCATCAGGGTGAGGCTGCTGTACGACCGGAGCCTGATCTGCGAGGTCTCCGACGGGTCCAGCACCTCCCCGCACCTGCGCCGGGCCAAGGCCACCGACGAGGGCGGCCGCGGCCTGTTCCTCGTCGCGCAGTTCGCCGAGCGCTGGGGCACCCGCTACACCGCTCGCGGCAAGATCATCTGGAGCGAGCAGGCTCTCCACGACGGGGCCGCACCGCCCGCGATGGATCTCGGGGAGGCGCTCCTGGCCGGGTGGGACGACGAGCGGTTCTGAGAACGCGCCGGTACGGCAGCCGCAGGGAAGACACAGGGAAGACAGCGGACACCACCGTCTGTGACCGCGCTGCCGAGGCCGCCGAACGTACGCTGGCCTCGATCAGTACGCGACCGCTCGTTATGGAGCCTTTGTGCCCGTACCCCGTCTCCGGACAGCCTCCGTCGCCGTCTGCCTGGCCCTCGCGGCGGCGCCCCTCGGCGCCTGCGGAGACAAGCCCCCCGCCGGGCCCAGAGCACCTGCGGTGGCCACCTCCGCCGCGGACGCCGGGGGCATGGCGGCACTGACCACAGCGGCGAAGAAAGAGGGCTCGCTCAACACGATCGCGCTCCCGAGGGACTGGGCCAACTACGGCGCACTGATCGACGGCTTCGAGAAGAAGTACGGGATCAAGGTCATGGTGGAGAACCCGGAAGGTACCAGCCAGGACGAGATCAACGCCCTGAAGGAGCACAGGGGCGGAGGCCAGGCCCCCGACGTGATCGACGTGGGGGACTCGTTCGCGCAGTCCGCGGCCCGGCAGGGCCTGCTCGCTCCGTACGAGGTCGCCGCGTACGACGAGATCCCCAAGGAACAGAAGGACCCGAAGGCCCGCTGGTACAACAACTACGGCGGCTACATCTCGATCGGCTGTGACGCCAAGCGCGTCAAGACCTGCCCCGCGACCTTCGCCGACCTGCGCAAGCCCGAGTACAAGGGCCAGGTCTCGCTCAACGGCGACCCCACCAAGTCCGGCGCCGCCTTCGCCGGGGTGTACGCGGCGGCCCTGGCGAACGGGGGTTCCTTCGACGACATCCAGCCCGGCATCGACTTCTTCGCCGAGCTCAGCAAGAACGGTAACTTCATCCCGGTCGAATCCACCCCGGCCACGATCGCGACGGGCCAGACCCCGATCAGCGTCGACTGGGACTTCCTCAACCTCGGATACGCCGACGAATTCCGCGAGAAGGGCACGGACGTCGACTGGCGGACCGCCATCCCCTTCGACGGCAGCTTCGCCCAGTACTACGCGAACGGGGTGAACAAAGAAGCCCCGCACCCCGCGGCGGCACGTCTGTGGCAGGAATACCTCTTCAGCCCGGAAGGCCAGAACATCCGGCTCGGCGCCTATGCCCGCCCCGTCCTCATGGACGCCATGGAGAAGGACGGCACCCTGGACACGGCCGCCGCGGAGAAACTGCCGACGGTCGAGGGCACGCCGGCGTTTCCGACGGAGGCACAGACGGAGAAGGCGAGACGGACCGTCAACCGCGGCTGGGCCGAGGCCGTCTCGGGCTGAGGACCGGGGGCTACTCAGGGGGAATCGGGGCATGGCGGTCATACCCCTTTGTTACTTCTGCGTCACCTGCGCGGTCATGTAGCGTCCGGAACCGCTTGATCCGTTCGGCGCTCCCGACCCCCGATGAGGACTCATGACCGCCACATTCGACAGCCCGATCACCGCGCCATCTCGAATAGCGGATGGAGGAGCGCTGCTCCGTTGAGATTCCGGATCAATCGCGCAGGCCCCCGTTCCGCGCTCCCGTTTCCGGAAGCCCCGGCACCCGCCCCGGCCGTCCCTGCCTTCGAGCCGGAGGTCGCGCAGGAGCCACCTTTGTCGGCCCGCGAAATAGACCTCATTCGCGCCTCTGTGTCGGTGGTGGAACCACTTGCCGCAGAAATGACGGTCTACTTCTACGCGATCCTGTTCGCCCGCTACCCCGAAGTCCGTCCGATGTTCCCGCCGGGGATGGACGCCCAACGCGACCGCTTGCTGCGCGCACTGCTGCGCATCGTGGACCTGGTCGACGACCCTGAGAACCTGGTTCGCTTCTGTGGACACCTCGGACGCGACCACCGCAAATTCGGCACGCTCAGCGCGCACTTCCCGGCCGTGGGCGAGTGCCTCCTCGCCTCTCTGGCCCGCTACGCCGGCCCCGCGTGGACCGCGGACATCGCCGCCGCGTGGACCAAGGCGTACGGCGCGGTCGCCGAGGTCATGATCAGTGCGGCCGAAGAGGACGAGGCGGTACGGCCCGCCGTGTGGCCCGCCACCGTCGTGCATCGTGTCCCGCGCGGACACGGCATCGCCGAGATCACCGTACGGCCCCACATGCCCTACGAGTACGCCGCCGGACAGTACGTCAGCGTCGAGACTCCGTGGTGGCCGAAGCAGTGGCGCTACTACTCCCCCGCCAACGCGCCCCGTGAGGACGGCACCCTCACCTTTCACGTGCGTGCCGTGGCCGGCGGCTCTGTCAGCAGCGCCCTGGTGCACCGAGCGGCGGTGGGCGACGTGGTCCACCTGGGAGCCCCGATGGGTGACATGGTGCTGGATGCCGCCGTCTTCAACGACCTGCTCTGTGTGGCCGGCGGCACCGGCCTCGCCCCGATACGCGCGCTCGTCGAAGAGGTGGCCCGTCGCGGCGGGCGCCATCAGGTGGACCTGTTCCTCGGTGCCCGTACCGGTGCCGAGCTGTACGGGGTGGACGACATGCTCCGGATGGCTCAGCGCCACCACTGGCTGACCATCAGGGGCGCGGTCTCCCACGAGTACATCCCCGGAATCCGGGGGTCCCTGCCGGAGGTTCTGGCCGAGTACGGACCGTGGTACCAGCACGACGTCTATCTCAGCGGACCGGCCCCGATGGTCGTCTCCGCCAGCGAGACGCTCACGCTCGGCGGCACCATGCCCGACCGCATCCATCACGACCCGTTCGAGACGCCCGTCCTGTCCTTTCCCTGAAGCCAAGCGCTTGCTCGTCCTGCCAGGAGAACCCCCCGTGACCTTGCCCCCGCCGCCCTTCGGATCAGCAGGTGAACACCAGTTGCAGCAGCAGCTGGGCACCGCCGAGCGCGCCGCCCGGTTCTACGACCAGCAGGTGCGCCCCTGCCTCACACCCGAGATGCGGGACTTCATAGGCCGCCAGGCCATGGTCTTCTTGGCCACCGCCGACTCCCATGGAGAATGTGATGCCAGTTTCCGGGCGGGGCCCCCGGGATTCGTCCACGTGATCGACGACCATTCGCTCGCCTACCCCGAATTCCGCGGGAACGGTGTGCTCGCCAGCGCCGGCAACATGACCGAGAACCCCCACCTCGGCATGCTGTTCGTGGACTTCACCCACCACCACGTGGGCCTTCACGTCAACGGCGTGGCCCGGCTCTACACCGACACGGGCCTACGCTCCCTCCATCCCGGGCTGCCCACCGACGTCGCGCCGGGGCGCAGCCCTGAGATGTGGGTCCATCTGAGCATCGAAGAGGCCTACATCCACTGCTCCAAGTACATACCCCACCTGGCGCCGGCCCCCCGTCCCACCGGCCATGACCCGGCGCGCCCCAAGGACCCCAGCTATTTCACCGGCACTCGTCCCCATTGAGCACGAAATTGAGCACGAAGCCGTCGGGCCGGGCAGACCCGGGAAGCGGATCTGCCCGGCCCCGTCGTACGCGGTGCCGTCTCCAGGCGGGGCGGGCTGTTATTCGAGCAGCTCCGCGTACGAGCCCATGGCCAGGGCGATGTCCGCCTGGGCCCAGAACCGGTGGTACGTGAAGACGGGCGCGGCGCCGCCCGCGAGGTAGGCCTCGATCTTCGGCCAGGCCGGGTCGTCCTGGTAGAAGGTGCGGATCGAGGCGAAGGTGGACGAGGAGTTCACCGTGTCGCCGTTCGGCATCGTGCCGGTCCACGCGCCGGGCACGTACACCGGGTCGTCGAAGCGGTTGTAGTCGGTCCGGGTCTCCTGGACGGCGATGCCCAGCGGGTCCTGGTGGTGGGCCCACATGCCGTCGAGCAGGGCCTTGGAGACCCGCTTGGCCTCGGCGTGCCCGGACTTCGCCGCGTAGTAGGTCAGGGTCTTGGCGTAGGCGGCGGCCACGCCCACGTCGTCGGTGTAGTCGGCGACGGTGACGTGCAGGCCCGCGTTGGCGCCGGGACTGGACGCGTTCCAGGTGTCGGGGGCGCCCGACCACTGGAGCGTGGAGGGGATGCGGTAGGTGCCGTCGGGGTTGATCGTGGTCTTCGACAGGGCCCAGCCGACCCACTTGTCGAGCACGGTCTTGGCGGCCGCGTCGCCCGTCTGCCGGTAGTACTCGGCGACCCGCTCCATCGACCAGGCCTGGAAGCCGAACCACTGGTTGGACGCCGGGTCGTGGTAGACCGGCTTCTCGTCGTAGAAGAGGCCGTGGAAGGTGGGGGTCCCGGCCGGGGGCTGTGCGTACCGCCCCTGCCAGCTGTTGGTGGCGCCGCCCGCGATGGCGCCCTCGTCGGACTGGAGCCATCGGTAGAACTCCAGCTGCCGGTCCAGGCTGGTCGCCCAGTCCGCCGCGCCGGTCGGTGACTTGGGCTTCAGCGGGGCGTACTCGCTGAGCGCGTATGCGGTCAGCGGGTTCTGGTAGCCGCCGTGGGCGTGGCTGGAGCCGATCCGCCACGACCAGCCGGCCGAAGTGTCGGCGGCGCCGCCCCAGGCGTAGTACCAGGACATCAGGTAGTGCGCGCTGTCCTTGCCGGTGCCGGCGGGGCAGACGGTCGGCCCGACGCAGTTCCCGGACTTCTTGAAGTACTTGTCGAACATGGAGTACCGAAGGTAGTCGCCCATCTTGGCCGCCTTGGAGACGGTCGCGGTGACCTGGGTTCCCTTGCCCTGTTCCTTGGCCCAGACGTCGGCCCAGTAGGCGGCCTGGACGGCACGGGCGTCGGCGTCCGGGGCATTGGTGAACTTCCACTGCTTGGCGTAGGAGGAGTCCCCCGTGAAGAGGTCGAGGTAGCCGTTCTTGCCACCGAAGGTGAAGTTGTCGCAGGTGGGGTGCGGAACGGTCTCCCAGACCGACTCCTGGGGCCCGCGCTGGAAGGTGTTGATGTACGAGGGTCCGGTCGCGGTCGGTCCGGCGGAGCACTTTCCGGGCTCGTTGCCGTAGCCGTAGACGTTGTCGACGTCCTGGAGCCAGTGCATGCCGTAGATGTCGTCCGTGCCGTACGCGCTCTTCAGCTCGCCGGCGATCGGGTCGGCGCCGGCGGTGACTCCGCCGTCGAGCTTGGCCGGGTACTGCGACGGAAGGTCGTGCTCGGGGGCGTAGGTGGCGGGCTTGGAGGCGTTGTAGGAGCCGGTCGTGGGCTGGTCCGCGTGGGTGGGGATCATGAACTTCTCCATGGTGTCCCACGCGCCGTTGAACTTGGTCCAGTCCCCGGTGATCTTCCCGTACATCGCCTGGAGCCAGATCAGATAGCTGTACGCCTCCGAGGTCGTCTCGTGCCCGTGGTCCGGGGCCTCCACGATCACCGTCTCGACGGAGTGGTACGGGATGCCCTCGGGCGAGAAGTAGCCGTTGGCCGGGTTGGTGATCTTGCCGTGGAGGTCGAGGAAGCGGGCGTCGTACGTGGAGTCGGCGGCCAGCTGGGCGGCGGTGACCTCGGCCTTCGCATGGCCGGGGGCGGTCGCGGTGAAGACGGCGGAGCCGCTGCCGGCGGTCCCGGCCGCGACCGTCACCTTCTGGGCGGTGTTCCAGTTCGCCGGGGTGAACGTGAGCGTGGTGGGCGTCGCGGTGAGGTCGGTGTTGCCCGAGGTACGGGCGACGCTCACCGTGACGTTCGTGGCCGGCTGGGTGGAGAGCTTCAGATCGAAGGTGCCCGTCTCCCCCCGGCGTACGGAGAGCTGCGCGGGAGCGGCGACGAGTGCGGGGCCGGCGGCTACGGTGATGCCGACGGGGGCCGACTCGGCGGAGGCGCCGAGGCTGTCGTACGCCTTGGCGTAGAGGGAATGGGAACCGGCGCCGAGGCCGGTGGCGCCGAGGGTGAAGGGCGCCGTGGTGTCCGTGCCCAGGAGCGTGGTGTCGCTGTAGAACTCGACCTTGCCGACGGTGGCGCCGTCGGCCGCGGCGGCGGTGGCGGCGAGCGGGACGGGGTCGCCCTCGGTGTAGACGGCGCCCGCGGCGGGGCTGGTCAGGACGGCGACCGGGGGCGGGTGGGCTCCGGTGCACGAGGTGCCGTTGACCGCGAAGGAGGTGGGGGCGGCGTTGGTCCCGCTGTAGGTGAACTGGGCGCCGGCGGTGACGGCCGCGCCTGCGGCGACGGTCCTGTTCCAGGCCGCGTTGGCGACGCTGACGGTCCTGCCGGACTGGGACCAGGTGCCGCTCCAGCCGTTGGTCAGCTTCTGGTCACCCGTGTAGTCGTAGGTGAGGGTCCAGCCGTCGAGCGGGGTGGCGGACCGGTTGGTGAGGGTGAGCTCGGCCGTGAAGCCCGATCCCCAGTCGTTGGTCCGGTAGTCGACGCCGCACTGCACGGCCGCAGCCTCGGCGGTGGGGGCTCCGACGGCCGTGAGGCCGAGGGGGACGGAGAGGGAGAGGGCTGCGGCCGACGCGGTCAGCAGCCGGCGCCGTCCGCGTTGTCCGCGTTGTCCGCGTTCTCGGAGTAATGAGTGTGCTGGCATGCGGATGGTTCTCCTCGCGGCTCGGGGAGTGGGGGATGCGAAGAGCGTGAGCACAAGCTCTGAACCAGTGGGAGCGCTCCCACTGTGCAGACGGGGCGCAACGGCGTCAAGATGCGTGAAGAGTCGAAGACTTTCGGTGGGTAATTTGGTCAACTCCTCTTTTGCTTGGCGTCAGTTGCCGCTACGGTCTGGCCCCAACCAGTGGGAGCGATTCCGTCAGTCGGCGCGCCGTCAGTGCGCGTCCTCGCTGCAAGGAGTCGCTCATGCGACATCCCCCACGCCTGTCCGCCCTGTTCACGGGGGCAGCGCTCGTCATGGCGAGCTGTGCGTTCGCCGTCATGGGTACGGCCTCAGGAGCCGCGGCCGCACCCTTGTGCACGGTGGAGTACTCGGTCGTCGGCCAGTGGGCCGGCGGATTCCAGGGTGCGGTCACCGTCACCAACAACAGTTCCGCGCTGAACGGCTGGAGCCTCGGCTTCGGCTTTCCGGCAGGTCAGACCGTCAGTCAGGGCTGGGGCGCCAAGTGGTCCCAGGCCGGGGCGGCCGTCACGGCCGTGAACGAGGGCTGGAACGCCACGCTCGGCACCGGCGCGAGCGTAACGGCCGGCTTCATCGCCTCGTGGTCGGGCGCCAACACGGCACCCAGCACGTTCACGCTCAACGGAACGCCCTGCAACACCGACCCGGGACCGACGCCCACGCCCACACCGACACCGACGCCCACCGACCCGACCGATCCCCCCGACCCCGTCTCCGGGGCGCCCGTACTGAGCGTCACCGGCAACCGCCTCACCGACCAGAACGGCGCCACCCGCCGCCTCCTCGGCGTCAACCGCTCCGGGGCCGAGTTCATGTGCGTCCAGGGCCACGGCATCTTCGACGGCCCCGTCGACGACGCCTCGGTGCGCGCCATCGCCGACTGGGAGGCCAACACCGTCCGCATCCCCCTCAACGAGGAGTGCTGGCTCGGCCTCGACAACATCAAGCCCGAGTACCGGGGCACGAACTACGTCGAGGCCGTCAAGGGCCTCGTCGACCGGGTGCTCACCCACGGCATGACCCCGGTCGTCGAACTGCACTGGACGTACGGCCAGTACACCGGCAACTCCTCGGGCTGCGCCGACGTCCACGCCTCCTGCCAGAAGCCGATGCCGGACGCCCAGTACACCCCGGCGTTCTGGACCTCGGTGGCGAACACCTTCAAGAACGACCAGCGGATCGTCTTCGACCTGTTCAACGAGCCCTATCCGGACCGGGCGACCTCCACCACCGCGCAGGCGTGGACCTGCTGGCGCGACGGCGGCACATGCCCGGGCATCGGCTACGAGGTCGCCGGCATGCAGGACCTGGTGGACTCCGTCCGTGCGACCGGGGCCCGCAATCTCGTACTGGTCCCCGGTATCGCGTACTCCAACGACCTGAGCCAGTGGCTCGCGCACTCCCCCACCGACCCGACGGGCAATCTGGCCGCGGCCTGGCACGTCTACAACTTCAACACCTGTTCCACCGAGGCGTGTTGGGACGCCACCCTCGCCCCGGTCGCCGCCCGGGTCCCCCTGGTGGCGGGCGAGATCGGTGAGAACACCTGCGGACACGCGTTCGTCGACCGCGTCATGGCGTGGTTCGACGCCCGCACCCTCTCGTATCTCGGCTGGACCTGGAACACCTGGAACTGCAACTCCGGTCCGGCCCTGATCACCTCGTACGACGGCACCCCCACCTCATTCGGCATCGGGCTGCGCGACCACTTGCGCGCCCTGAACTGAAAGGCACCCCACGAAATGAGCCGCACAACCCCCCGCACGACCAGCCGCACGACCAGCCGCACGACCAGCCGTACAACCCGCCGCACCGCCCTGCTGGCGGCCATCGGCCTCGTCACGGCCGCCGGCGCCACCGCCACCGTGTTCGGCACCACCGCCGGTGCCGCCACCGCCGGCTGCAAGGTCGACTACCAGGTCACCAGCCAGTGGAACACCGGGTTCGGTGCCAATGTGACCGTGACCAACACCGGCGACCCGGTCGCCGCCTGGACCCTTGAGTGGTCCTACGGGGGCGACCAGAAGGTCACCCAGGGCTGGAACGCCACCATCACCCAATCCGGTGCGGCCGTGACCGCCAAGAACGTCTCCTACAACGGGTCGCTGGCCACGGGCGGTTCGACCTCCTTCGGCTTCAACGGCTCGTACAGCGGCACGAACTCCGTTCCCGCGACCTTCAAGCTCAACGGTGTCACCTGCAACGGTGCCACCGTGCCGACGGAGCCGCCGACCACTCCCCCGACGACACCGCCCACCACCCCGCCGCCGTCCGGCGGCAAGGCCGACAACCCGTACGCCGGCGCCAAGGTGTACGTGAACCCCGAGTGGTCCGCCAAGGCCGCCGCCGAACCCGGCGGCACCAAGGTGTCGAACCAGCCCACCGGAGTCTGGCTGGACCGCACCGCCGCCATCCAGGGCGTGAACGGCGGAATGGGTCTGCGCGCTCACCTCGACGCGGCCCTGACACAGAAGGGCAGCGGCGAGCTCGTCGTCCAGCTGGTCATCTACAACCTGCCGGGACGGGACTGCGCCGCGCTCGCCTCCAACGGCGAACTCGGCCCGACCGAGATCGGCCGCTACAAGACCGAGTACATCGACCCCATCGCCGCGATCCTCGCCGACCCCAAGTACGCCGGACTCAGGATCGTCACCACCGTCGAGATCGACTCGCTCCCCAACCTGGTCACCAACGTCTCCGGCCGCCCCACGGCCACCCCCAACTGCGACGTGATGAAGGCGAACGGCAACTACATCACGGGCGTCGGCTACGCACTGAACAAGCTCGGCTCCATCGCCAACGTCTACAACTACGTGGACGCCGGCCACCACGGCTGGCTCGGCTGGGACGACAACTTCGGCGCCTCCGCCGAACTCTTCAAGCAGGCCGCCACCGCCGAGGGCTCCACGCTCTCCAAGGTGCACGGCTTCATCGTCAACACCGCCAACTACAGCGCGCTGAAGGAAGACCACTTCAAGATCGAAGACTCCGTCAACGGCACATCCGTACGCCAGTCCAAGTGGGTCGACTGGAACCGGTACACGGACGAGCTGTCGTACGCCCAGGCCATGCGGGCCAAGCTGGTCTCCCTGGGCTTCGACGCGAACCTCGGCATGCTGATCGACACCTCCCGCAACGGCTGGGGCGGCACGGCCCGGCCGACCGGACCCGGCGCGCTGACGAACGTGGACACGTACGTCAACGGCGGCCGCTACGACCGGCGCATCCACCTCGGCAACTGGTGCAACCAGTCCGGCGCCGGGCTCGGCGAGAGGCCGCAGGCGGCACCGGCCGCGGGCATCGACGCGTACGTGTGGATCAAGCCCCCGGGCGAGTCGGACGGGGCGAGCAAGGAGATCCCCAACACCGAGGGCAAGGGCTTCGACCGGATGTGCGACCCGACCTACACCGGGAACGCCCGTAACGGCAACAGCATGTCGGGGTCCCTCCCGGACGCACCCCTGTCCGGCCAGTGGTTCTCGGCCCAGTTCCAGGAGCTCCTGAAGAACGCCCACCCGGCGCTGTGACGCACCGCCGGTGGAGCCGGCTGCGCCGCTAGCGGCCCGGAGCCGTACGGAACCTCTGGATTCCGTACGGCTCCGGGCCGTGTCGCGCTCAGGCGCCCCGGCGCCATGGCCGCCTTCAGAACCTGACGGGACTCGCCGGAAAGCGGGGGCGGGATGCGCGCCGAGCACCTTCTCATCAGGAATCCGCGTTCATCTCTTGACACTCGTACCCGACAGGCAGCAACCTTCCGGCAACGAGGTGGGAGCGCTCCCACGAGGGATGCACAACGACCTTCCTTGGACGAGGAGAGTGGAATGCGCACTTCCAGCAGCAGACGCGGACGCCGCACCGCGATCGCAGCGGTCGCCGTCGTCGCGACCGGTACGGCCTTGCTCACCGGCTGCGGCGGCGACAGCGACGACGGCGCGGGCGGCGGTGGCGGCGGCGAGAAGATCACGCTGCGGATCGGAACCTTCGGTTCCTTCGGCTACGACAACACGACCGGGGCCAAGCTCTACGCCGAGTACGAGCAGACCCACCCGGGCATCAAGATCGAAGAGTCGAACGTCGCCGACGGCCAGAAGTACTGGGACACGCTCAAGCTGCGCCTCTCCCGCGACAGCGGTCTCGCGGACATCCAGGCCCTGGAGGTGGGCTACATCGCGGAGGCGACCGGGCCTGCCATGGCGGACAAGTGGGCCGACCTCGGCACGACGGGCGGCGCCGACCTCGGCGCGTTCCTCGACTGGAAGGTCAAGCAGGCGACCACGGGCGACGGCAAGGTCATCGGCCTCGGCACGGACATCGGCCCGATGGCCATCTGCTACAACAAGGACTTGTTCGCCAAGGCCGGACTGCCGACCGATCGCACCGAGGTCGCCAAGCTCTGGGCAGGCGACTGGGCGAAGTTCATACAGACCGGCGAGACGTACAAGAAGAGCGCCCCGGCCGGAACCGCGTTCCACGACTCCGCCAGCGGTCTGTTCAACGCGGTCGTCTCCAGCGAGCAGGTGCAGTACGCCAATGCCAAGGGCGAGCTGGACTACGAGAACAGCCCCGGCGTGAAGAAGGCGTGGGACACCGCCGTGGCGGCGACGAAGGGCGAACTGACCGCGAAGCTGCGCCAGTTCGACGAGAAGGGCACCTGGAACGCAGCCTTCAAGAACTCGACGTTCGCCACGGTCGCCTGCCCGAGCTGGATGACGGGCATCATCAAGGAGCAGGCGGGCGCCGAGAACCAGGGGAAGTGGGACATCGCCGCGCCGCCCGTGGCCGGGAACTGGGGCGGCTCGTTCCTCGCCGTGCCGAAGTCGGGCAAGCACGCCAAGGAGGCGGCCGAGCTCGCCGCCTGGCTCACCGCTCCGGCGCAGCACGCCAAGGTCTTCGGTGTGAACGGCAACATCCCGTCCTCGAAGGACACGCTCAGCTCCCCGGCCGTTCAGGACGCCAAGCTGCCGTACTTCGGCGACACCCCGGTCGGCAGGATCTACTCCGAGGCCGCGGCCGGCATCACGCCCGCCCCGATCAGCCGCTGGGACGGCCAGGTGAAGACCTTCCTCACCGACAACGGCATCCTCGACATCGAGCAGCGCGGCACCGACCCGGCGAAGGCCTGGGAGAACGTCAAGAAGCTGGTCGACGACAAGATCGAGCAGTAGCGAGGGTCGCGCGCGGCCCGTCCCGCCCGCGGGCGGCGGGCCGTCACCGTCCGCACCACCGCACGCATCGACCTGGAAGGACGCCCCCGTGGCCACCTCCATACGGGTGACGGGTGGCGGCCCCCCGCCGCCCACCGAACCGCCCTCCGCACCGCCCTCCGCCCCCGGCTCCCGCAAGCACCCTTCCGGCCGCGGCGGCGGCCTGCGCAGCGTGCTCTACCGCCTGGACCTGAAGGCGATTCCGTACGTCTTCATCGCCCCCTTCTTCCTCACCTTCGCGGCCTTCGGCCTCTTCCCGCTGATCTACACGGGCTGGCTCTCGCTCCACCGGGTCGAGCTCGGCGGCAGCGCGCAGTGGAAGGGGCTGGAGAACTACGGCTCTCTGGCGACCAGCGAGTTCTTCTGGAACGCCCTCGGCAACACCTTCACCATCGGTGTGATCTCGACCGTTCCCCAGCTGCTGATGGCCCTCGGCCTGGCGCATCTGCTCAACTACAAACTCCGCGGCCGGGGGTTCTTCCGGGTCGCGGTCCTCGCCCCGTACGCCACCTCGATCGCGGCGGCGACGCTCGTCTTCGCCCAACTGTTCAACACCGACTACGGCCTGATCAACACGGTCCTGGGCTGGTCCGGCTTCGAGCCCGTCGCCTGGGAGTCCTCCAAATGGCCCTCGCAGATCGCGATTTCGACGATCGTGACGTGGCGCTGGACGGGCTACAACGCACTCATCTACCTGGCGGCGATGCAGGCTGTACCGCAGGACCTCTACGAGGCCGCGGCGCTGGACGGGGCATCGCGCTGGCGCCAGTTCCTCAGCGTCACCATCCCCTCCATCCGGCCGACGATCCTCTTCACGATCATCGTCTCCACCATCGGTGCCACCCAGCTCTTCGGCGAGCCGATGCTCTTCGGCGGCAGCGTCGGCATCAGCGGTGGCAGCGGCAACCAGTTCCAGACGCTGAGCCTGCTCATGTACGAGAAGGGGTGGGTGACCGGCGCGCTGGGCCAGGCCTCCGCCATCGCCTGGGTCATGCTGCTGCTCCTTCTGCTCATCGGCGGCGTCCATACGACGATCTCCCGCTCGAACCGCTCGAACCGTTCGAACGGCTCGAACCGCAAGCGCAAGAAGCCGGGGAGCTGACCTCATGGCCCGCACACTCGACACGACCACCGCTCCGGCGCCGCGCGTCAGGCTGCTTCGCCAGTCGGCAGGCCGTCAGCACCACGCGGGACCGCTGACCTACGTCCTGCTGGGCCTGGCCGCGCTGGTCTCGCTCTTCCCGCTGTACTGGAACCTCGTCGCCGCCTCCCACTCGGGCGAGCGCGTGGTCGAGGCCCCGGCCCCGCTGCTGCCCGGCCCCCGGCTCTTCGACAACCTCTCCTTCGCCTGGAACCAGGTCGACATGGGCGAGGCGCTGGTCAACACGACGATCGTGGCCGGGCTCGTGGCCCTGTCCACCGTCCTGTTCTCCACCCTGGCCGGCTTCGCCTTCGCCAAGCTGCCCTTCAAGGGCCGGGGCGCCCTGCTGGGGCTGGTGGTGGCGACCATGACGATCCCGCCGCAGCTCAGCGTGATCCCGCTCTATCAGATCATCACCGACCTCGGCTGGGTCGACCAGCTCCAGTCGGTCGTCCTGCCCTCGCTGGTCGCCGCCTTCGGTGTGTTCTTCATGCGGCAGTACCTCATCGAGGCACTGCCGGTGGAACTGGTGGAGGCGGCCCGGATGGACGGCGCGCACAGCCTGCGCATCATCTGGCACGTGGTGTTCCCGGTGGCCCGGCCCGCGATGGCGGTCCTCGGGATGCTCGTCTTCGTCCAGGCCTGGAACGACTTCTTCTGGCCGTTCATCGCGCTGACCCCCGACGGGAACCCAACCCTCCAGGTCGCCCTGGCCGGCCTCGGCGCGGGAAACCACACGGTCGACCAGGCCGTCGTACTGACCGGCGCGCTCATATCCACGCTGCCGCTGCTCCTGGTCTTCGCCGTGCTCGGCAAGCACATCGTCGGCGGCATCACGGCCGGCGCCGTCAAGAACTGAACGGCTCGTCCCCCTGTCCGTACCGCATCATCCGACACCACTTCATCCAAACTTGCGTTGGGAGCGCTCTCCTATGACCGCGTCCGAGACCCGGCCGCTCACCGCCGTCCGCTCTTTCCCGTCCGGCTTCCTGTGGGGCACGGCCACCGCCGCGTACCAGATCGAGGGCGCCGCCCGTGAGGGCGGCCGGACGCCGTCCATCTGGGACACCTTCTCGCACACCCCGGGCAAGGTCTTCGAAGGCCACACCGGCGATGTGGCGGTGGACCACTACCACCGGTTCCGCGACGACGTCCGGCTGATGTCCGAACTCGGCCTGGGCGCCTACCGGTTCTCCGTGTCCTGGTCCCGAGTCCAGCCGACCGGCCGGGGTCCTGCCGTCCAGCAGGGCCTGGACTTCTACCGTCGGCTCGTCGACGAACTGCTCGCCGCCGGCGTCGAGCCCGCCCTCACCCTCTACCACTGGGACCTGCCCCAGGACCTGGAGGACGCGGGTGGCTGGCCGCACCGCTCGACCGCCGAGCGGTTCGCCGAGTACGCGGGACTCGTCGCGGACGCCCTCGGAGACCGGGTGAAGCGCTGGATCACGCTCAACGAGCCCTGGTGCAGCGCCTTCCTCGGCTACGGCTCCGGGGTCCACGCCCCGGGCCGCACCAACCCGGTCGCCGCCCTGCGCGCCGCCCATCACCTCAACCTCGGTCACGGCCTCGCCGTCCAGGCCCTGCGGGCCGCGCTGCCCGGGGGCGGTCAGCTCGCGGTCTCGCTCAACCTCCACGAGGTGCGCCCCCTGACGCCCTCGCCCGAGGACCGGGAGGCGGCCCGCCGTATCGACGCCGTCGGGAACCGGGTCTGGCTCGGCCCGATGCTGGAGGGCGCCTACCCCGAGGATCTCTTCGCGGACACCGCGCACCTGACCGACTGGTCCTTCGTCCAGGACGGCGACACCGCCACGATCCACCAGCCCCTGGACCTGCTCGCCGTCAACTACTACACCCCGACGGTCGTCTCGCACGTCGCGAAGGGCGAGCAGAAGCCGCAGGACGACGGCCACGGCAACAGCGAGCACTCGCCCTGGCCCGGCGCTGACGACGTCGCCTTCCACCGGGCGCCGGGCGAACGCACGGCGATGGGCTGGCCGGTCGACCCGAGCGCGCTGTACGACCTGCTGACCCGGACCGCCGCCCGGTATCCCGGCCTGCCGCTCGTCATCAGCGAGAACGGTGCGGCGTACGAGGACGAGATCGGCCCGGACGGCACGGTCCACGACCCGGAGCGCGCCGCGTACGTCCACGCGCACCTCGACGCCGTGCACCGGGCGATCGCCGCCGGGGTGGACGTGCGCGGCTACTTCCTCTGGTCGCTGCTCGACAACTTCGAGTGGGCGTACGGCTACGCCAAGCGGTTCGGCGCGATCCACGTCGACTACGACACCCTGAAGCGCACACCCAAGTCGAGCGCGCACTGGTACGCGCGCGTGGCGCGGACGGGTGAGCTGCACGCCCCCGGCGACGTGTAGTCGGCTACGTGAGGGGACGGGGGGCGGGCTCTCGCGAGCCCGCCCCTGCTGTCCTTCTCCTACCACTCGGCGAGGGAGCCGTCGTCGCGGCGCCAGGCCGGGTTGCGCCAGCGGTGGCCGGTCTCGGCGGCCCGCTCGACCGCCTTCTCGTCGATCTCGATGCCGAGGCCCGGGCCGGTCGGCAGGGCGACGTGTCCGTCCTCGTACCGGAAGACCGAGGGGTCGACGAGGTAGTCGAGGAGGTCGGAACCGGTGTTGTAATGGATGCCGAGGCTCTGCTCCTGGATCAGCAGGTTGGGCGCGGCGAAGCCGACCTGGAGGCAGGCGGCGAGGGCGATCGGGCCCAGCGGGCAGTGCGGGGCGAGGGAGACGTCGTAGGCCTCGGCCATGGCCGCGATCCGGCGGACCTCCGAGATGCCGCCCGCGTGCGAGAGGTCCGGCTGGGCCACGGCGATCCCCTGCGCGAGGACCTTCTTGAAGTCCCAGCGGGAGTAGAGGCGTTCACCGGTGGCGATGGGGATGCTGGTGGAGCGGACGATGTCGCCGATGTGGTCGCTCATCTCGGGAACGACCGGCTCCTCGACGAAGAACGGCAGATACGGCTCCAGGAGCGGCAGGACCCGGCGGGCCATGGGGGCGGTGAGCCGGCCGTGGAAGTCGACCGCGATGTCGAAGCGGTCGCCGACGGCCTCGCGGACGGAGGCGACACGCTCCACGATGCCGTGCACGGACTCGGGGGTGTCGATGAGCCGCAGCTGCGCCGAGGCGTTCATCTTGACCGCGGTGAAGCCCTGCCCCTGGCGCTCCAGAGCCTCCTGGGCGACGTCGTCCGGCCGGTCGCCGCCGATCCAGCTGTACATGCGGGCGCGGTCACGGACGTTGCCGCCGAGGAGCTGCCACACGGGGACGCCGAGGGCCTTGCCGGTGATGTCCCAGAGGGCCTGGTCGATGCCGGCGACCGCGCTGGAGAGGACGGGGCCGCCGCGGTAGAAGCCGCCCTTGGTGAGGACCTGCCAGTGGTCCTCGATCCGCATCGGGTCCTTGCCGATCAGGTGGTCGGCCAGTTCGTCGACCGCCGCGGCGACGGTGTGGGCACGGCCCTCGACCACCGGCTCGCCCCAGCCGGTGATGCCCTCGTCCGTGTCGATGCGCAGGAAGCACCAGCGGGGTGCGACCAGGTACGTACGCAGGGCGGTGATCTTCACTTGGACTCCTTCTTCACGGTCCAGCCGCCGTCGACGACCAGGTTCGTTCCGGTGATGTAGCCGGCGTCGCCGGAGGCGAGGAAGGCGACGGCGGACGCCACCTCCTCGGGCCGGCCGAGCCGGCCCAGCGCGGTGGCGGCGGCGGAGAGCCGCCGCCCCTCCTCGTCCACGTCGTTCCACACGTCGGTGAGGATCGGGCCGGGGAGGACGGCGTTGAAACGGACGTCCGGCCCGTACTCGACGGCGAACTGGCGCACCAGGGCGCACATGCCGCCCTTGGCGGCGGCGTAGGCCGGATATCCGGGCAGGCCGAAGGCGGCGTGCACGCTGGAGGTGGCGACGACGCAGCCGCGCTCGGCGCGCAGGTCGTCGAGGAAGGTGCGGGTGGCGAGGTAGAGGGCACGCAGGTTGACGGCCATCTCCCGGTCCCAGGTGGCGACGGAGAGTTCGTGGGCGGCGGCGGGCGTGTGGGTGAAGGCGTTGCTGTGGAGGATGCTCACGGGGCCGAACCGGGCGTGGGCCTGCTCGCGCAGGGCGGTCCAGTCCGCCTCGGAGGAGACGTCGCAGTGTACGTAGACGGCTCGGCCGCCGTCGGCGCGGATGGCGGCCGCGACGGCCTCGCCGGGCTCGTCGGCGATGTCGGAGACGACGACGGCCGCGCCTTCGGCGGCGAGGCGTACGGCGCTGGCGGCGCCGATGCCCGAGGCCGCGCCGGTGACGACGGCCGTCTGTCCGGAGAAACGGTTCATGGGTGTTCCTGTGGGGGTCGGATCGGGTGCCCGGTCGGGCTTGGGCCGGGGACGGCCGGCCGACCGTCCCCGGGAGGTTCTCACCGAGACCGCTCAGCGGCTGACGTCCTCGGCGGCGAGCAGGCCGAGTTCGTCCCGGCGCGGCAATCCCTCCCAGTCGCCGGGGACGGAGACGGAGAAGGCTCCGCAAACGGCGGCGAGCCGGAGGCGTTCGGCCGTGGGAACACCGTCGAGGACTCCTGCGAGATACCCGGCGACAAAGGCGTCGCCCGCGCCGATGGGGTCCACGGCGGTGACGGGAATCGCCTGCTGGACGACGATCTCGTCGCCGATCGCCGCGAGCGCTCCCTCGGCGCCGAGTTTGAGGACGGCCTGCCCGGGGCCGAGCCGGGTGAGGGCCCGCGCCATGCGCTCCGGCTCGTCCTCCGCCACGAAGAGGGACGCCTCCCGCGGCCCGGCGAAGACGATGTCGGCGTACGGGAGGATGCCGGCGAGCACGGTCGCGGCCTCGCTCCGGCTCCACAGTCGGTCGCGGTGGTTGACGTCGAACGAGACCGTCACGCCGGCCGCGCGGGCGATCGTGAGCGCGCGCTCGACCGCGGCTCGGGCGGTGCCGCTCAGCGCCGGGGTGATGCCGGTGATGTGGAGCACCCGGGCCCCGGCGAACAGGTGCTCGTCCACGTCGTCGGGTGACAGCCGGGAACCGGCGGACCCGGCGCGGTAGTAGGTGACGCGGAGGCGGTCTGCGGTCCGGCGTTCGCGGAGCATCAGGCCGGTGGGGGCCTCCGGGTCCGTCCGGCCGCGCGAGACGTCGACGCCTTCGGCCCGCAGCCCGGCGAGGATCATGGCCCCCGCCGCGTCCTGTCCGACGCGACCCGTCCAGGCTGCTGTGTGCCCCAGGCGTCTGACGCCGATGGCCACGGTCGCCTCGGCGCCCGCGTACCCCAGGCGCAGGGCCGTTCGCGTGGCGAGCGGCCCTGGTTCGGTGGCGGCGACCACCGCCATGGCCTCGCCGAGGGTGACGAGGGCGGGGGTGGCGGGGGCGGCAGGGGCAGGGGCGGGGGCGGGGGCGGGGGCGGCGGGCGTCATCGGCCGATCCGGTGCAGGAGCGCGGCCGCGCGGTCGCTCAGGGCGGTGAGGTCGCCGCCTTCGCAGGCGTCGCCGGCCAGCGGACCGCCGATCCCGAGCGCGGCGGCGCCCGCGGCGAGGTAGGCGGGGGCGTCGGCGAGGCCGATGCCCCCGGTCGGGACCAGCGGGATGTCGGGGAGCGGGGCCCGTACCGCCCGGAGGTACTCCGGTCCGCCGGTGGCGGCGGGGAAGAGCTTCACCATGGTGGCGCCCGCCCGCCAGGCGGTGAGGATCTCGGTCGGGGAGTACGCGCCGGCGAGGACCGGGACCTCCAGCCGGGCCGCCTCGGCGATGACGTCGGTGCAGGTCGTCGGGGTGATCAGGTAGGCGGCTCCGGCCTCGACCGCCCGCTGGGCGTCGGCGGGCGTGGTCACCGTTCCGGCGCCCAGCGCGAGCCCCGGTGGGGCGTCGGCCGCGTACTCGCGCAGCGCGTCGAGTGCACCGGGCGTGGTGAGGGTGAATTCGGCGGCGCGGATTCCCGCGGTCCGCAGGGTGTCGGTCACTTCGGCGAAGCGCTCGGCGGACTGGGAGCGCAGGATCGCGATGACGGGGACGGCGTCCAGCGCGGCGCGCAGACCCGTGTGCGGGGTGGTCATGGTCGGTGCTTCCTCACGGTTCGGACGGTGCGCGGGATGCGGGGGATACGCGGGATGCGCGGTGCGGAGGATCGGTCACGGAGGTGTCGTCGTACGGTGTGGCCGGGAGTCCCGTGACACCGGGGCGGCAGACGAAGAGGCGTCCCGCGTCGGGTTCGGCGCGCCGCCGTTCCTCGTCGAGGCCCTGGGTGGCCGTGGTGATCACCAGGACGTCGAGGTCCGGTCCGGCGAAGGCGCAGCTCGTCACGTGCGAGGCCGGTACCTCCACCCGTGCGTGGAGGGTGCCGTCGGGCATGTAGGCGCGGACCTCGCCGCCTCCCCACACGGCGACCCAGACGCGTCCGCCGGCGTCCACGGCCAGGCCGTCGGGGACGCCCCGGGGGAGGACCGCGAACGGGCGCCGGTCGCCCAGCGTGCCGGTCTCCGCGTCGTAGTCGAAGACGTCGACGCGGCCGGTCGGGCTGTCGGCGTAGTACAGCTGTCGTCCGTCCGGGCTCCAGCCCAGGCCGTTGGAGATGGTCACGGAGTCGAGGAGCGTGACCACGCCGTCGTGGTCGAGGCGATGGAGCGCGCCCGCGCCGGGGGTCTCGTCGTACGCCATCGTCCCGGCGAGGAGCCGGCCTCTCGGATCGCACGCGGCATCGTTCATGCGCCGCCGTACGCCGTCGCGCGGCAGGTCGGGCGCGGCGACCTCGACGGGCGGGCGGCCCTCGTCGAGGCGCAGGAAGGAGGTGCCGGCGGCGGCGAGCAGCGCGCCCGACGCGCAGGGCACGACGGCGCCGACCGGGCGGTCCAGGCGCAGGGTGCCGGTGGGGGCGAGGTCCGGCAGCCCGGAGCCGTCGCGCCGCGGGGTGAGGGTGGCGCGGTGGATGAGCCGTTCGGTGATGTCCACCCAGAGCAGTTCTTCCCGGCGTTCGTCCCAGACGGGTCCTTCCGAAAGGCATCCGGGCAGGGGTGAGCAGGGCACGGCCCCGAGTCGCAGCATCTGTCCTCCTCGGTCGACGGACGAAAAACTACGGCTTCGTCTAACGGTTGTAAATATCCCTTCCCGGCTTCTTCCAACCCTTTGAATAAGATGCGGAGGACGGATGACGGAGGCCGGCTCCCCCACTGCCGACGAAGGGCACGAGTGATGATCAAGCGCACGTCGCAGGACATTCGCCGACTCAACCGGTTCGAGGTCCTGCGGCGCGTCTACGCGGGCCCGGGCGCGATGAGCCGGCAGGACATCGCGGCGGCCACCGGCCTGTCCTTCGCCACCGTCGCGAACCTGACGGCCGAGCTGCTCGATGCCGGTGTCCTCATGCAGGCGGGGCACGAGGACTCCGGCGGGGGGCGGCCGCGCGCCCGTCTGACCGTCAACGCGGACCGGGGCGCGCTCATCGGCATCGACATCGCCGAGACCTCCGTCCACGCGGAACTGTTCGACCTGGCGTTGCGGGTCCGGCACTCCGTCGAACGTCCGCTACCGCGGGGCGACGTCCAACCCGCCGAGGTGGTCGAGCAGATCGCCGGCTGCGTGGCCGAATTGCTGAAGGGTTCAGGGGTGGCCCGGGAGCGGGTGCTGGGTGCCGGGGTCAGCGTGCCGGGCATGGTTGAACGCGAAGGCGGCGTCTCGTCGTTCTCCCCGTACTGGTCGTGGCACGAGGTCCCGCTGCGGTCCCTGCTCGACGAGCGGCTCGGCCTCCCCCTGTGGCTCGACAACCCATTGCGGGCCAGCACGGTCGCCGAGATGTGGTTCGGCGCCGGGCGCGAGGTCGGCGACCTGGTCGTGGTCACGCTTCGGGCCGGCGTCGGCGCCGGGATCGCCGTCGACGGCCAGCTGTACCGCGGCTTCACCAACAGCGCGGGCGAGTGGGGCCACACCTGCCTCGCCCTGGACGGCCGGCTGTGCACGTGCGGCAACCGGGGCTGTGTGGAGGCGTACGTCAGCACCCGCGGGATCGCCGAGACCTGGCGCGAACTGGCACCCGGCGACGAACGGGCGACGCCGGCGGACGACGCGGCCGCGGTCGAGGCCCTCGCGCGCGCTGCGGCGGAGGGCGATCCGACGGCCGCCGCGGTGATCGACCGGACCGGCCGCTATCTGGGCGCCGCCGTGGCCAACCTGCTCAACGTCGTCAACCCTCAGGTGCTCGTGCTCGGCAACCAGGTGATCGACCTGCTCGGGGAGCGGCTCCTGCGGGCCACGTACGAGGCGGTCACGCGCCACGCCCTCCCCGTGCCGCACCGGGCCGCGACCCTGTGTCGCAGCGCGCTGCCGCACAACGCGGTCACCCGAGGGGCCGCCACCTTCGCGCTGGAGGGTTTCCTCAACGACCGGGACGTCTTCGGCCCCGTCAGCCGCATGCGCCAGCCACGGGAGGACTCGTGACGAGGGCGGAGGTCAGGCACCGGACGCCGGGCGGAGTGGCCAGTCGCTGGTCGTAGAGCTGCTGGAAGGCGGCCAGGCCGGGGTGGCGACGCGCGGGAGGTGGTCGGACACTGGGCCAGGTGGGCGGGGGAGGCTTGGCCGGCAGGTCGAAGGGTGGTAGCGATGGACGCAGCAGTGCCGCCGTTCGGCGAGGGGCCCGAGGACCCGTTCGCACTGCACCGCGCCGCCTCGTCGGTACTGGACGACCACGGCGGGGTCGTCGGCTGGAGCGAGCGCGCACAGGCACTGCTCGGCTACCCGCCCGAGGAGGTGCTCGGCCGGGCGGCGGCCGAATTCCTGGTCGACGCCCGCGACCGCGAGGCCGTCCTGGACGCGGTGGCCGCGTGCCGGCGCGACCTGGGCTGGTCAGGTGTCCTGCCCGTCCTGCACCGCAGTGGCCGACGGGTGGAGCTGGGCTTCCGCGCCCGCGCCGTCACCCGCGCCGGCTCGGGCCGCGAGTGGCTCCTCGTCGCCGCTCCGGCGGAGGAGGTGGTCCACTGGGAGACGGACCGGTCGGTCCTGGACGGTCTGTTCCGGCGCTCCCCGATCGGTCTGTCCGTCCACGCCCCCGACCTGAGCGTCCTGCGGGTCAACCGGGCGGTGGCCCGGTTCGCGCAGCTTCCCGTGGCGGAAGTCCGGGGCACGCACACCGGCGACTTCCTGATCGGTCCGGACGTGGAGACCATCGAGACGCGGCTGCGGCGAGTGCTGGAGACGGGCGAACCCCTGATCTTCACCGAGCAGCCCTGTCGCCTGAGGAGTGACCCCGACCACGAGCGGGTGGTGTCCGTGTCCGCGTTCCGGATGGAGGACCCCTCCGGCGGGATCCTCGGAGTCACCCAGTTGGTGGAGGACGTCACCGACCGCTACCGGGCCCGGCGACGGCTTGCCCTGCTCAACCGGGCGAGCGCTCGCATCGGGACCACACTGGACCTCACCCAGACGGCCCGGGAGCTGGCCGACGTCGCGGTCCCCGACCTCGCCGACGCCGTCTCGGTGGACCTGCTGGAGTCGGTGCCCCGGGGCCATCCTGCGGACGAGCCCGTCACGGAGGCGAGCGGGCTCGTCCGCAGGATGGCCCTGCACTCGGTCGTGGCGCAGGCCCTGGAGGTGATGTACCCCGTCGGAGAGGTCTTCCGCTTCGCCCCTCGGACCCCGCAGGCCAGGTGCCTCGCCGAGCGGCAGCCCATCCTCGAACCAGTACTTCGGAGCAGCCCCGGCTGGTACTTCCAGGATCCGGAGCGCACCCAGCGCGCCTTCGCCCTGGGCGCCCACTCACTGATCGTCGTGCCACTGACCGCCCGCGGTTCGCTCCTCGGCCTGCTCAGCCTGTGGCGGGCCAAGCGGCCCGAACCGTTCGAGGAGGACGACCTCACGCTCGCCGAGGAATTCGCCACGCGCGCCGCCGTCTGCATCGACAACGCCCGCCGCTACAGCCAGCAGCACCAGGCCGCGCTGACCTTGCAGCGAAGCCTCCTGCCGCGCGAACTACCGGAACACAGTGCGGTCGAGCTCGCCCACCGCTACCTGCCGGCCGATCCCGCCACCGGCGTCGGCGGCGACTGGTTCGACGTCATCCCGCTCTCCGGAGCCCGCGTCGCCCTCGTCGTCGGCGATGTCGTCGGCCACGGCCTGCACGCCGCGGCCACCATGGGCCGGCTGCGCACAGCGGTGCACACCCTGGCCAACCTCGACCAGGCGCCGGACGAGGTCCTCTCCCACCTGGACGACCTGGTCAACCGGGTGGCGGACGAGCAGGAGCCGGCCGACGGACGCGCGCAGGGCCAACAGATCGTCGGCGCGACCTGTCTTTACGCGGTCTACGATCCCGTCTCCCGGCTCTGCACCCTGGCCCGCGCGGGTCACCTGCCGCCCGCGGTGGTGACGCCCGACGGCCAGGTGAGCCTGCCCGACCTCCCCGAGGGGCCGCCGCTGGGCCTGGGCGGACTGCCGTTCGAGTCCGCGGAACTGGAACTCGCCGAGGGCAGCCTGCTGGCGCTGTACACGGACGGCCTCGTCGAGGTCCGTGGCCGTGACCTCGACGAGCGGCTGGAGCGGCTGCGCACAGCGCTGTCCCGGCCCGGCCGATCACTGGACGAGACCTGCACAGCGGTGCAGGACGCCCTGCTGCCCGAGCGCCCGAGCGATGACGTCGCTCTGCTCCTCGCCCGCACCCGCGTGCTGGCAGCGGAGCAGGTCGCCTCCTGGGAGCTGCCCGCGGAGCCGACCGCCGCCGCTCGGGCACGGGACCTCACGGTGACCACGCTGACCCGGTGGGGCCTCGAAGAGATGGCCTTCACCGCCGAACTGGTCGTCAGTGAGCTGGTCACCAACGCCTACCGGTACGGCGGCGGCCCCCCGGTGATCCTCCGGCTCATCCGCGACCGCTGCCTGATCTGCGAGGTCTCCGACAGCAGCAGCACCGCTCCGCACCTGCGGCGTGCGCGCACCACCGATGAGGGCGGGCGCGGTCTCTTCCTGGTGGCCCAGCTCACCGAACGGTGGGGCACCCGCTACACCCGGGACGGCAAGACCGTCTGGACGGAACTTCCGCTCCCTCAGCCGATACGGGCGAGGTGACGCGCGGGCCCCCATCCCGCCGGAGATGTGGACCCACGCGCTCTCGCCGGGCGTGCGGGCACTACCAGGAGGACTTGGTCACTCCGGGGAGGAAGCCGGCGTGCGCCTGCTCGCGCATGCGGACTCGGGAGAGTCCGAACTTCCGCAGATGTCCGCGGGGCCGGCCGTCGACGCTGTCCCGGTTGCGCACGCGGGTGGCGCTCGCGTTGCGGGGCTGCTTGCGCAGCTCCTCCAGCGCCGCGCGCCGCTCGGCCTCCGTCGAGGACGGCCGCCGGAGGACCTCCTTCAGCTCGGCACGCCGGGCGGCGTACCGCTCGACGATCGCCTTGCGCTTCTCGTTCTGCGCGATCTTGCTCTTCTTGGCCATCAGACCTTCACCCCCCGCGCGCGGATCCGCGCCACCGCGGCCTCGATGCCGATGCTGTCGATGGTCTTGATCGCCTTCGCGCTCAGGGTGAGGCGGACATGGCGTCCCTCGCTCGGCAGCCAGTAGCGCTTGCTCTGGATGTTGGGGTCGAAGCGGCGGGAAGTACGCCGGTGCGAGTGGGAGATGTTGTTGCCGAAGCCCGGCTGGGCGCCGGTCAGTTGGCAGTGGGCGGACAAGGTGTTACCTGCCTCTCTCTGAACGGGGAAGGTTATTGGAAACGATTTCCATTCCCGTATAGTAGCGGCATGGCACGCAACGAAGTACGCCCGATCGTCAAGCTCCGCTCCACCGCGGGCACCGGCTACACCTACGTCACCCGCAAGAACCGGCGGAACGACCCGGACCGCATGGTGCTGCGCAAGTTCGACCCGGTGGTGCGCCGGCACGTCGACTTCCGCGAAGAGCGCTGACCCCCGCCCCTCTGTTCGAAGGAAACCGTCATGAAGCCTGGAATCCACCCCGCCTACGGCCCCGTCGTCTTCCGCGACAAGGCCGCCGACTTCGCCTTCCTCACCCGTTCGACCGCCACCAGTGAGAAGACGGTGGAGTGGGAGGACGGCAACACCTACCCCGTCATCGACGTGGAGATCTCCTCGCAGAGCCACCCCTTCTACACCGGCACCGCCCGCGTCCTGGACACCGCCGGCCGCGTCGAGCGCTTCCAGCGCCGGTACGGGAGCACGGCGTGACCCTGCCCGTCGTCATCGTCGGCGGGCTCCACTCAGACGCCCGCAAGGAAGTCGTGGACCGGCTGCTGCACGCCGTCCCCGGCAGCGTCGCCCTCCACCACGACCTGGCCACGGCAGCGCAGGGCACGGTGCGGCGCGTGGTGCGCGACGCCTCGGGCGAGCTGTCCCGGGGCGAGGCGCCCCTCGTCAACGACTGCGCGTGCTGCGCGCTGCGCGAGGACCTGGTCCCCGAGCTGGAACGACTGGCCGGCAGCGGCCTGACCCGGCTGGCCGTCGTCGAACTGTGGGACTCCGTCGAGCCCAAGGCGATGGCCGAGGTCGTCACCGCGCACGGCGCCGACGTACTCGACCTCACCGGCGTGATCACCGCGGTGGACCCGGCGCTCGTACTGCCGTACCTCGTCAACGGCGACGACCTGGCGGAGGTGGGCCTCGCGGCGGCCGCCACCGACCAGCGCACCGTCGGAGACACCTGGGCGCGGCAGCTGGAGTACGCGCCCGTGCTCGCCCTCGTCGACAGCGAGCAGGCCGACGACGAGGACCGCGCCCTCCTGGCACAGCTCCATCCGACCGCCCGCCGGGTGGCCGCCGGATCCGGCGAACTCGCCCAGCTGGCCTTCGCCGGCTTCGACGTGGAAACGGCGGCCGCCGCCCAGCACCCGGCCTGCGCCCTGCTCCCCCAGGAGGCCGACGAGGCGGGAGTCACCACCTTCGTCTGGCACCGCCGCCGCCCCTTCCATCCCGAGCGCCTCTACCAGGCCCTGGAAGACCTCTGCTGCGCTGCCGCCCGCAGCCGTGGCCGTTTCTGGCTCGCCGACCGACCCGACACCCTGCTGGCCTGGGACGCCGCGGGCGGCGCCCTGTGCGTGGAGAACGCCGGCCCCTGGCTGGCATCCCTGCCGGACGCCGCCTGGGAGCTGGTCCCGCCGATGCGCAGGGCGGCGGCCTCGCTCGACTGGCATCCCGAGCACGGCGACTGCTGCCAGCACCTCGTCTTCACCTCACCCGGCCTCGACCGCCACGGCTTGGAGCAACTGCTCGAGTCCTGCCTCCTCACGGACACCGAGTACGCGGCGGGACCCGAGGCATGGCGAAGACTCCCCGCCGCCTTCGACTCCCTCCTCGACCCCGTCTCCTGACGACCCGACGCCCCGACGACCCACAAGGAACACACATGGCCCGCCGCCAGACCCCACAGAAGCCGCTCAAGTCCCGCCCCAACCCGCTCGATGCAGCGAAGATCACCTACATCGACTACAAGGACACCGACCTGCTGCGGAAGTTCATTTCCGACCGCGGCAAGATCCGCAGCCGTCGCGTCACCCGCGTCACGGCGCAGCAGCAGCGGCGGCTCGCCGCAGCGATCAAGAACGCCCGCGAAATGGCCTTGCTCCCGTACGGCAGCCGGTAGGGCTTGGCGCCGCCGTCCCTCCCCCGCTGGGCGGGGGAGGGACTTCGCGTACGCCGGGCGTCACCGCAATTCGGGCTCAGGAGCCGTTCCAAGTCGCCGACGCTCCGCGCTCTGCGCCGCGGCCCGAAGAAGCGTGCGGGTGAACGCGTGCCGTGGCTCGTTGATCACCCGATGCGCCGACCCCTGTTCCACCACGCGTCCCGCGTCCAGGACCGCGATCCGGTCGGCCAGCGCAGCAGCGGCCGTCACATCGTGGGTGATGAACACCAGGGTGAGCTCCGCGTGTTCCCGGAGCCGGGCGAGTACGCCGAGGATGGCGTTCCGGGTGATGGGGTCGAGGCCGGAGGTGATCTCGTCGCAGACGAGGACCTTCGGCTCGGCCAGCAGGGCCCGGGCGAGCGCCGCCCTTTGGAGTTCGCCGCCGGAGAGCCCCCCGGGGCGGCGCTCGGCCAGGCTCGCCGGCAGGCCCAGCTCTTCGAGGGTCCGTACGGCCGCCCCGCGCGCGTCGTCCGCCTTCGCCCCACGCAGCCGCACGGCGGTACGGGCGATCTGGTCGAGGACGGGCCGGTGTTCGTCGAACGCCGCCTTCGCATCCTGAAACACGTATTGCACGGCCGCCAGTTCCGTACGGCTGCGGGATCGCAGGCTGCGCGGCAGCGGGGTGCCTTCGAGGAGGACCGTTCCGTCGTACGCGGAGTGCAGCCCTGCCAGGCAGCGTCCCAGGGTGGTCTTGCCGCTGCCGGAGCGGCCGACGAGCGCGAGGCACTCCCCCGCCGCGGCCGAGACCCCGATGTCGGTCAACACGTCGATGGCGCCCCGCGCGGTGAGGTGCCTCGCGGTGAGGCCCTGGGTCTCCACCCGCACGGCCCCCCTCCGGCGTGCCGCTCGCGCCGCGAGGGGCGCCTGCTGACCGGGGCCGGTGAGCACCGACCCCACCGTCCCACGGTCCACGACCCGGCCTTCTCGCATGACGATCACCTCGTCGGCCAGCTGCCGCACGACGTCGAGGTCGTGGCTGAGCAGGACGACTGCGATGCCCCGCTCTGCCACGGCTGCCAGTTCGGCCACGATGCCCTGCTTGGTGAGTACGTCCTGGCCGGTCGTGGGTTCGTCGGCGACGATGACGCGGGCACCCAGCAGCAGGGCCTGCGCCAAGGCGACCCGCTGCTGCTGACCGCCGGAGAGCTGGTGGGGGAAGCGGCGCAGGACGGCCGAGGGGTCCGGGAGCTGGGCCAGGCGCAGGGCCCCGTCGACGCGGTCGCGCCTCTCCTGCCGGGTGCCTCCCTGGCCTGCCGAGACATCGCGAAGCAAGGCGCCCACGCGGCGGGCGGGGTTGAGGACGGCCGCCGGGTGTTGGGGCACGTATCCCACCGCGCCCCCTGCCGTACGGACCGTGCCCTCGACGCGAGCCCCCCGCGGGTACTCACCGAGGAGTGCGAGGCCCGTGGTGGTCTTGCCGCTCCCGGAAGGTCCGACGATGGCCGTGACCTTTCCGGCGTGGGCTTGCAGGCTCACGCCGTCGACGATGACGTGTCCGGCGATCTCGACCCGCAGGCCGTGCACTTCCGCGACGGGGATCATCGCTTCGCTCCCTTCCAGCGTTCTTGCAGGGCCACGTCGAACAGCAGATTGGTGCCCAGGGACAGCGCCGCGATGAGCAGGGCGGGCACCACCACGGCCCAGGGCTGGAGGAACAGCCCGGTTCGGTTACGGTCGACCATCACCGCCCAGTCGGCCGCGTCGGGTTCCACCCCCACGCCGAGGAACGCGGCCGTGGCCACCAGGTAGAGGGCGCCGGTCAGCCTGATTCCGGCGTCGGCGGCGAGGGCCCGGCGCATGGAGCGGGCCACGTAGCCGATGGCCGTGCGCCACCATGACTCGCCCTGCATCCGCAGCGCCTCGACGGCGGGCCGCGAAGAGATCTCCACGGCCGCCGCGTGGACGACTCGTGCCGCGTCGGGTACGGCGGCCAGGCCGGCCAGCGTGGTCAGTCCGGCAGGACCCGGGGTGAGCGTGGCCGCGACGAGCAGCACCAGGAGCAGGGAGGGCACGGCGATGAGGACGTCCAGGGGCCTCATCAGCGCTTCCTCCAGCCAGGTGCGGCGGGTGAGCGCCGCGGTGAGGCCCAGGGGGATGGCGACGAGGTAGGCGAGCAGGGTGGCCGTGAGTGCCACGAGCACGACGGACCGGCCGCCGAGCAGCACCTGGTGCCAGACGTCACGGCCGGTGAAGTCGGTGCCGAGCCAGTGCCCTTCACCGACGCCGGAGGAGCTGAAGGAGACGGTGCGCGGTCCGGCGGGACCCGCGAGCACCGGGCCCAGGAGGGCGAGGAGAAGCGGTACGGCGATCAGCCCGAGGGCGAGCGCGTACCGGGGCCAGGCGTGCTTCACGCCGCCACCTCCGAGCGTGGGGCGAAGCGGCGCGCGACCAGGTCGGCGGCGAGGTTGACCAGCACGGTGACGACGCCGAAGACGACCGCCATGCCCTGCACGACGGGCACATCGCGGGCGGCGACCGCCTCGATCAGTACGGTGCCCAGGCCCGGTACGGCGAACAGGGCCTCCACGACGATCACTCCGCTCAGCAGCCAGTCGCAGGTGCGGGCCAGTTGCTGGGTGGCCGGCGCCAGGGCGTTGGGCAGGGCGTGGGCCCAGCGGATACGGGAGCCGGAGAGGCCGTAGCGGCGCGCCTGGGCGACGTAGGGCGCGGCCATCGCATCGATCATCCCCGCGCGCACCAGGCGACTGATGGTGCACACGGGCCGGGACAGCAGGACGAGGACCGGCAGGACGAGGACGGCGGGTTCGGAGAAGGGGTCCGTGCCGACGGCGGTGGGCGGCAGCCAGCCGAGCCACAGTCCGAACACGACGGCCAGCAGCACCCCGAAGGCGAATTCCGGAACGGCGTGCACGGCCAGTGTCACGGCGCTGACGGCCCGGTCCAGCGGGCTCCCCTCGCGGCGGGCCGCCAGGACGCCGAGGCCGACGGAGAGCGGGACCAGCAGTGCGAGGGTGGCGGCGGCGAGGAGCAGGGTGGGGCCGAGTCCGGCCGCCAGGTAGCCGGTGACGGGGCGGCCGGTGACCACGGAGGTGCCGAGGTCACCGTGCAGCATGCCGGTGGCCCACTCCAGGAAGCGTTCGGGAGCCGGCCGGTCCAGCCCCATGGCCTCGCGGATGCGGGCGATCCGCTCCGGGTCGGGCTGGTCCCCGGCGAGCGCGACCGCCGCGTCACCGGGCAGCGCCTCGGTGAGCACGAAGATGAACAGGACGACGGCCGCCGTCTGCCCCAGACCGAGGAGCAGGCGGCGGCCGACCCATGACAGGTGGAGCCTCACGCGAGCCAGATCTTGTCGAAGCGGGCCCAGTCGAGGGTATTGGCGGGGGCCTCCTTCGACACTCCGCGCACCGTGGGCGCCGTGGCCACGATCCAGTCGGCGAAGCCCCAGATCAGGAAGCCGCCCTCGTCGTACAGCCGGCGCTGCATCCTCTCGTAGAGGGCGGCGCGTTCCTTCTCGTCGCGGGTGGACTGGGCCTGCTGGTACAGGTCGTCGAAGTCCTTCTGCTGCCACTTGGTGGCGTTGGTGGTGGAGCCGGTCAGCAGCCGCTGGGAGATGTGGGACTCGATGGGCATGGCGCCGGACCGGTAGGAGGCGAAGGTTCCGGCGGACAGGATGTCCTTCCAGTACGTGTCCTTGTTGCCGACCTTGACCTCGACGGTGACTCCGGCCTTCGCCGCCTGCTCCTTGAAGATGCCGGCGGCCTCGATGAAGCCGGTGGCCGCGGGGGCGGTGTCGAGGGTGACCTTCAGTCCCTCGGCTCCGGCCTCCTTCAGCAGCGCGCGGGCCCGCTCCAGGTCCTGCGTGCGCTGCGGCAGGCCGCTCGCGTAGTACTGGCAGCCCTTGCCGAAGAGGTCGTTGCCGATCTCGCCCGCGCCGGAGAGGGCGCCGTCGACGAGTTCTTTGCGGTCGGCGATGAGGAAGAACGCCTGGCGGACCCGCTTGTCGTCGAACGGCGGGCGGTCGGTCTTCATGACGAAGCCCTGCATGGCGCTGCCCGGGAGCCGTATGACGTTGATCCGTCCCTTGCCCTCGTGGGCGCGGGCGGTGGCCGGGTTCAGTTCGTGGGCGTATGCGACCTGACCGCCGAGCAGCGCGCTCACACGCGCCGATTCCTCGGTGGCCACGACAAATTCCAGCTCGTCGAGGTGGGGTGCGCCCTCCCAGTAGTCCGGGTTGCGCTTGACCACGAGGGAACTGCCGGGCTTGAAGGACACGAAGCGGAACGGGCCCGACCCGACGGGCTGCTCGAAGGAGGCGGCGTCCTTGGGGACGATGTACGCGCCGAAGGCGGCGAGTACGTTGGGGAATTCGGCGTACGGGCGCTTGAGCTTGAACTCGACGGTCGAGGCGTCCACGGCCCGGCTCGCCCCGAGATCGATGGGTTCGAGCGAGGCCTTGGCCCGGAACGTGCCCTTCGGGTCGGCGATCCTGCGGTAGCTGTAGAGGACGTCCTCGGCCGTGACCGGCCTGCCGTCGTGGAAGGCGGCCTTGCGCAGGGTGATCCGCCAGGTGTCGAGGGTCTCGCCCGGTTCCCACCGTTCGGCGAGCCGGGGAACCGGGGCCAGATCGGCGCCGAAGTCGGCGAGCTTGTCGAAGAGCGCCTTGGCACGCGCCGCGTCGACGAACAGGTTGGCGGCATGCGGGTCGAGGGTCTCGTTGGCGCCGCCGCCCGCGAAGGCCGCGCGCAGCCGGCCGCCGGACTTGGGGGTGCCGGACCCCGCGTTCTCGGCGTCCGCCTGGGTGGATCCGCCGCTGCCGCACCCGGCGGCGAGGGCCAGCGCGGTGGCGCTGCCGGCGATGATGAAACCCCTTCGGGCGAGGCCTGTGGACTGGTCGTTCATGAGTGTTGTCTTCCGTTGCTGTGAAGGGGCGTGAGGCGGGCGACGAGGTGCAGGCGGTCGGAGTTCGCGGCCCGCCGCGGGGCCTGCCCTTCGCTCCAGGGGGGTTCGGTGCGCGGGCCGGGGCCGTCGTAGAGCGCCAGGACCTCGAACCCGGCGGTGGTCAGGAAGTACCGGAGCTCCTGCGGGAAGAGCAGCCGCCAGGCGGAACGCTGCTCCTGCGGTGGTGAGCCGTCGTCGGCGGTCCAGATCCGGCGGCGGCGCAGGAGCTGCGCGGCGTGGTCGACGTACAGGGTGGTGCGGGAGGTGTACGTGATCCCGTGCCACGGGAGCGTGGCGGTGCGCGGGCCGTCGAGCAGCTCGGTGTTGCCGAGGAAGAAGGCCCCGTTGCGCATCTCGGCGACGAGCAGGCCACCAGGGGTGAGGTGGGCGCGGCAGCGGGCGAGAAATGCGGTGAGGTCGTCGTTGGTGTGGCAGTAGAGCAGGGCGCTGTCCAGGCAGACGATGGCGTCGACGGCGGCTTGGAGGTCGAAGTCCCGCATGTCGGCGAGCCGGTAGCCGGGGCCTGGATGGTGGCTGCGGGCGTGAGCCAGCATGGCTTCGGAGGTGTCGATGCCGGTGACCTCGCGGCCCGCCCGGTGGTGGAGCCAGGCTGCGTCCCGGCCGGTGCCGCAGCCGACGTCGAGAACGCGCGGGCCGGCGCCGTGGCGGAGCAGGATGTCCTCGGCCCAGCGGGCCGCGAGGTGTTCGGGGTCGGGGAAGCGCACTTCGTACAGCTCGGGACGGTCGGTGAGGAGGTTGCCGGCAGTCATCGGGCCTCGCTTCGGGAGCGGGCATTGGCGCATGGGGGTGCGGGATCCGGGGCGGGGTCCAGGGGCACGGCCGGGTCGGCGGGCAGCGCGCCGCGGCGGTGCAGCCGTACGACGGCCGCGGCCGAGGCCAGGCCCAGGGCGAGGCAGCAGGCGTAGGGCAGCCAGGTCAGGCCGGTGTGCCCGCCGGTGTCCATGGCCCATCCGATCGCCGCGCTGCCGGCGGCGGCCGCCACGCCGGACACCGCGTAGAAGAGGCCGTAGGAGGTGCCGGTCAGGCCGTCGCGGCCGAAGGCCGGTATCAGCTCCATCACGAAGGGCTGGGCGATCATCAACCCGAGCTGGAGCAGCAGCGCTCCGGCGAGCACCGCCAGCAGGTACGGCGGGTGGGAGGTGGCGGCGCCGGCCACGAGCATCGGCGGGACGAAGCCCAGGCCCATGACCGCGAGGCCCGTGGCGATCCAGCGGGCGCGGCTCCCCCTGGCGCCCAGGGCACGGGTGATGCGCAGCTGGAAGAGGATGTTGGCGAGGGTCCCGCAGAGGAACAGCAGCCCGATCGAGCCGTCCCAGCCGGAGGCCCGGGCCGCCGCGTGCGGCAGGAGCAGGTACAACTGGCTCTCCAGGCCGTACATGCCGACCATGGCGAGGGAAAACGCCAGGAACCGGTGGTTTCCGGCCACTTCGCGCCAGTCGCCGAGCAGCCCGGTGTCGGGGGCCGGTACCTCGCGGGCGGGCAGCGCCAGCAGCTGCGCGAGGGTGAGGACGGCGAAGACGCCGGCCGCGGTGACGGCGGCCGCCCTGAAGTCCACGAGCAGCAGAAGGCTTCCGAGGAGGGGGCCGAGCAGCGCACCGGTGGTGGCGAAGACGTTGAACAGCGCGAAGGCCTCCGCCTTGCGCTCCCCCGCCTCCTGCGCGACGTACGTCCGCACGGCGGGGTTGAACAGGGCGCCGGCCAGCCCGCTGAGTACGGCCGCGGCGAGCAGCAGCGGCAGTGCGTCGCCCAGTGCGAACAGGGCGAATCCCACGGTGCGCAGGGCGCAGCCGGCGATGATCACACCGCGGGCGCCGAGCCGGTCGGCGGCCGAGCCGCCGATGAGGAACAGGCCCTGCTGGCTGAGGTTGCGTAGACCCAGGACCGTGCCGACGACGGCCGCCGACAGGCCGAGGTCGTCGGTGAGGTGGCTGGCGAGGTACGGAATCAGCAGGTAGAAGCCGGTGTTGACGCCGAGCTGGTTGACGAGGAGGAGGCGCACGGTGAGCGGAAAGCTCCGTACGGCGGCGAGGGTTCTCACTGTTCGGCCTCCACACGGGCGCGTCTGACGCCCAGACCGGCTCGGTTCGCGGCCCGTACGGTACCGTCGGTGCCGCCGATGCCGGTCCACGGGTCGTCGGCGAGCAGGAGGTGGCCGTCGAGGTCCACCCAGCGGGCCCGGTCGGCGAGGTGCACGGCGGGGGCGATGCCGAGCGAGCTGGCGGTGAGGCAGCCGAGCATGAGGTCGGTGCCGCTGCCGCGCAAGGCGTCGTGGATGCGCAGCGCGGCCCGTACCCCGCCGCATTTGGCCAGTTTGACGTTGACTCCGTGTACCTGTCCGGCGAGTGCGACGGCGTCCTCGTAGGAGACGGCGTCCTCGTCGGCGATGACGGGGACCGGGGAGTCCTTCGCCACGCGGGCGAGGGCGTCGGGGCGGCCCGGCGCGATCGGCTGCTCCACGGCGGTGACGCCGAGCTCGGCGAAGCGCGGGAGCAGGTCGAGGGCCTGGCGTTCGGTCCACGCCCCGTTGGGGTCGAGCAGCAGGCTCGCCTCGGGGGCTCCGGTGCGTACGGCCTCCACCCGGGCGAGGTCCGCCGCCGGGTCGGGGGATCCGGCCTTGACCTTCAGGGTGGTGAAGCCGCTCATCGCGAGGCGTGCGGCCTGCGCGGCAGCTGCCACGGGCGGGGCGATGCCGATCGTACGGGCGGTCGCGGCGGCCGGCGCGGCATGCGTGCCCAGCAGCTCGTGGGCGGCCTGGCCGGCGCGCTTGCCGACCAGATCGAGCAGGGCGGCCTCGATCGCGGCCAGGACACCGGCGGGGAGCGTCTCCGGTGTCCAGGCGGCGTATTCGTCCCAGGCCGTCTCGGGGTCGGGGAAGCGTTCGACGCGCGGCCGCGAGGACGCGAGATGCCGCAGGATCCGGTCGGTCGGCAGTCCGAGGTAGTCGCTGCTGACGGCCTCGCCCCAGCCGCGCAGTCCGCCGTGTTCGATCGTGACCCAGACGGCGTCGCGGCGGGCCATCACCGAGCGGGAGATGCGTAGCGGTTCGGCCAGTTCGAGTGCGGCGGTGTGCCAGGTGAGCTTCATGCGGCACCGCCCCGGGCGGGCGCGGGAACTCGGGGACGGGCGGCCGGCGCCGGATCGACCACGGTGCGGCAGCGGGCCCAGCCGGCGACCTCGGCCGCCTGCGGGTACGGGATCTCCAGTGGGCGGACGGCGAGTTCGGCCCGGTCCAGGCCGTGGGCGTGGCAGAAGTCGTCGTCGTAGACCGTGCCGAGGTAGCGGTGCGGGCCGTCGGGGAAGACGGTCGCGACGACGGCGCCCGCTTCCACGCGGGCCGCCCACGCGGATACGAGGGCGACGGCTCCGGTGCTCCAGCCACCGCTGACGAAGCTGCCGCGGGCGAGCCTGCGGCAGGCGTCGACGGCTTCGGCCGGGCCGACCCAGTGCACCTCGTCGAAGGCGTCGTACGCCACGTTGCGGGGGTGGATGCTGCTGCCGAGTCCGCGCATCAGGCGAGGGCGGGCGGGCTGCCCGAAGATGGTCGAGCCGATGGAGTCGACGCCGATCACCTTCAGCCGCGGCCAGCGGCGCCGCAGCGGGCCGATCAGCCCGGAGCTGTGGCCGCCGGTGCCGACACTGCACACCAGGATGTCCAAGTCGTCGAGCTGACCGCACAGTTCGGCCGCCATCGGCAGATAGCCGGCCGCGTTGTCGGGGTTGTTGTACTGGTCGGGCCAGTAGGCCTCCGGCATCCGTCGCAGGACTTCACGCAGCCTCCCGATGCGGGCGGCCTGCCAGCCGCCCTCGGGAGCGGGCCGGTCGACGAGCTCCAGCTGGGCACCGTACGTGCGCAGCAACTGGCGCATGGACGGTTCGAGTTCGGCGTCGCCGACGAGGACGACGGGGTGGCCGAGGGCCTGGCCGGCGAAGGCGAGGCCGATGCCGAGCGTGCCCGAGGTCGACTCGACCACGGGGGCGCCGGGGCTCAGATCGCCGCGCCGCCGGGCGCCGAGGAGCATGGAGACGGCGGCCCGGGCCTTCATCCCGCCGGCGCCGAGGCATTCGAGCTTCGCCCAGAAACCGGGGTGGGGGTACGGAAGTTCGGTGCGGACCCTGGCCAGCGGGGTGCGGCCGATCAGCGGCAGCAGGTCGGGGTTGGCGACACCGGCCGACGAGCGATGCAGCAGGGGTGCGGTGGTCATCGGGCGCCTCCGTAGCGATGGATGACTCCGGGGCCGCCGTCGAGCCAGAAGAAGGGGTACGGCTCGGCGGACACGGCGCTCACCCCGGCTCCGAGGAAGCGTGGCAGGACGGCGCTGCCGGTCTGCGCGAACATGACGAGGGGTTTGCCGGTAGTCGCGGCATGGTCGAGCAGCGGCTGGAAGGTGCCGTTCCCGAGGGTCATGCCGGAGGCGAGGATCGCGTCGCAGCGCTCCAGCTCGGCGAGGGCGTCCGTACGGACGGGCTCCCCCCACTCGGTGGCGCCGCCCTTGAGGTCGCAGGGCACGTAGCGGACACCGCGGGCGCGCAGCTGTTCCAGGAGGGAGTTGACGACGCCGATGACCAGCACCGATCGCGGCCGCCGGGCTGTCGGCAGCAGGTCGACGACCGCCCCGGCCCGGGCCTGGGACCGTTGGAGCGAGCTGCCGGCCGGCACCGTGTAGGGCCGGGCCCCGTGCTCGGGGGTGTGCGGTCGTGCGTGCATCAGGTAGGCGTCGAGCGCGGCGATCCGCACGGGCAGCAGCGGGTGGCCGAGCAGCTCGGCCACGGTGGTGCCGACGCAGTCGTCGAGCGCCGCCGCGGGCAGTGCGCCCGGCTCCACGGCGCAGGATCCGACGGCCGCGGCCAAGCGCAGGCTGAGGACCTCGTTGCGGTAGCAGTGGGAGCGGCCTTCGTGGCGCACCGCCTGGGCGGTGGTGAAGGCGAGCGTGATGCGCTCCTGGGCCGGGTCGAGGCCATGGCCGCCGGAGCGGACGCTTTCGATGAGCTGGTCGACCGTGCGGATGCAGGGCGCGTGCGGGGCGGGTGCGGTCACGCGGACACCGCCGCCTCGGACAGCTCGGTCGAACACTCTTCAGCCGCGCGCCCTTCAGCCGCGCGCCCTTCTGCCGCGCACTCTTCAGCCGCGCAGTCTTCATACGTGGGGCGCAGGTGGGCGAGCAGCCGCTCGGCGCTGCGACGCGCGTCGCCGCCCTCGGTGTCGGCGGTCATGACATGGCCGAGGTATTCGTTGTTACTGGTGGCGGCTCGTACGGTGCGTCCCGGCTCGGCGAGGGTGATCTCCAGTACCTCGGGCTGGTCGCGGACGCCGTCCGCGCCCTCGATGCCGGTGAGGATGCCGGAGGCTTCGGGCAGCAGGAAGGCGATGGCGGCGCTGCGTACGCCGGTCGGTCGCGAGGTGAGATCCGGGGTGCGGCCGAGGGCGACGTCCACGCAGGCGGCGGCGAGGTCGACGCCCGTGACATGGCGGACCAGTTCGGTGATCCGGTTGCCCGCCGGCCGGGGGTTGACCTCGACCACCTTGGGTCCGGCGGGAGTCAGCTTGATCTCGGTGTGGCAGACCACCTGGTCCAGTCCGAGGGCCTTGATGGCCTGTACGGCGGTCTCGGCGGCATCCCCCGCCTGCGCCGGGCCGATGGCCGCCGGGAACATGTGGCCGGTCTCGATGAAGGCGGGCGCCCCGCCGATGCTCTTGTCCGTGACGCCCACGACGTGCGTGGCACCGTCGAACGAGACGGTCTCGACGCTGACTTCGGGGCCGGTGAGGAGCTCTTCGAGGAGGAAGACGGGGCTGCGGTCCTGGCCGCGCGCGTTGAGCGGGAACTCGGACAGCGCCCGGCAGGCCAGTTCCAGTTCCCGCGCGTCGCGGACCTCGCGGACCAGCATCCCGCCGCAGAGGTCCACCGGCTTCACGACCAGCGGGTAGCCGATCTCTCGTGCGGCGGCCGCCGCCTGCACCGGATCCCCGCAGACCGCGAAGTGAGGACCGGACACCCCGGCCTCCGCCAGCTGCCGACGGGTCAGGTCCTTGCGGCACGCCGCCCGGACCGCTTCGGCGGTGGGTCCCGGCAGGCCCAGCCGCTCGGCGGTGCGGGCCACCGCCGGCAGGTAGTAGTCGCAGGAGGAGACGACCCCGTCGAAGGCGAACACCCCGTGCAGCCGATCCAGGCGAGGCAGCAGCGTGTCGATGTCGTTGGTGTCCGCGGTGATGACGTTGTGCGCCGCGAGCAGCGGATGCGGACCATCGGCGGGGGCGGCACGCAGATAGTGGTGCAGGTCCCGGGTGACGAAGGTGAACTCGTGCCCGCCTTCGCGGATCGCCCTGGGCAGCAGCCTGCTCATCGACCCCACCCAGCTCTCGATAACCAGCAGATGTCCCACGGGACTTCCTCTCAGACCGCCATCACAGCTCTTGGGCATGCGTGCGGCACGGACTGCCTGGCAGGAGGCCTCCGGACCGACGAAGGAGAAGCTATCGGAAATCGTTTTCATTTCCAATAGACCGCTCTTCGCGGTAGCCTGCCGCTCCTGAAACCGGAGGTGGAGTGATGAAGAATCTGACGCAGCATCAAAAAGTGGGCGCGTACGTGGTACGGCACGCCGAACCGGAGGATGTGCACGGCGCGCGCAGCGTCATGCTCGACACCTTCTACCGGGAGTTCGACTACGGCTACGTCCCCCGGTGGCACTCCGACGTCGTCGACATCGACGGCACCTATCTCCGCCACCCGCGCCACACCCTCGTCGTGGCGGTGCGCGACAGCGAGGTGGTGGGCACCACCGCACTGCACTCCCGGGGCCCCCTGCACCCACCGCACCCGCGCTGGCTCGCCGAGCGCTACCCGTCGGGGCGCACGGCACAGCTTCTGCGCGTGTACGTGCGCCCCGGACATCGCCGGCACGGGCTGGCCCGCGCCATGGTTCGGACGGCGTGCGAGTTCGCCGCCGGCATCCCCGGGTACGAGAGCATCTACTTGCACACGAATGTCGACGTTCCCGGTGCGGAGGGGTTCTGGCGCAGCCTCGCCACCGAGGTCTGCGATGCCCGCACGACGGGTGAGCACGGCGGCTACGGGACGGTCCACTTCGAGATCCCGATCCCCGTCGCGCGCGCATAATTGGTAATGGAATCCATTTTCATATAGCCTCGCGGACGACGACGCCTACCGACTCACCCCAGGAGATACCGATGGCCGTACCCAAGCGGAAGATGTCCCGCAGCAACACCCGCCACCGCCGCGCCCAGTGGAAGGCCACCGCGCCGCAGCTCGTCCCGATCACGGTCGACGGCTCCGTGTACCAGGTACCGCAGCGCCTGGTGAAGGCGTACGAGCGCGGCCTGCTCCGCCCCGAGGGCTGAGCACCTGATGACGACGTACGATCGACTGCCCGTGACCGTCCTCTCCGGCTTCCTCGGCGCGGGAAAGACCACCCTGCTCAACCACGTCCTCGGCAACCGCGAGGGGCTGAGGGTCGCGGTCATCGTCAATGACATGAGCGAGGTCAACATCGACGCCGCGCTCGTCCGCGGCGGCGAGGCGGCCTTGTCGCGCACCGAGGAACGCCTGGTCGAGATGACCAACGGCTGCATCTGCTGCACCCTGCGCGACGACCTGCTCGAAGAGGTCGAACGCCTCGCCCGCGAGGGACGCTTCGACTACCTGCTCATCGAGTCCAGCGGCATCTCCGAGCCCATGCCCGTCGCCGCGACGTTCTCGTTCCCCCGCGACGACGGCGCCACCCTCGGCGACCTCGCCCGCCTCGACACCATGGTCACCGTCGTCGACGCGGCGAACTTCCTGCCGGAACTCGGGGGTGGCGATGAACTCGCCGCGCGCGGCCTCGCCCCGTACGAGGACGACGAACGCACCGTCAGCGACCTCCTCATGGACCAGATCGAATTCGCGGACGTCATCGTCCTCAACAAGCTCGACCTGGTCGGACCGGACCAGGCGGCACGGCTGCGCGCCACGCTCGCCCGCCTCAACCCCGAGGCCCGGATCGTGCCCGCGGTACGGGGACAGGTGGCGCTCCAGCAGGTCCTGGGCACCGGCCTGTTCGACGTCGAACGGGCGCAGCAGGCCCCCGGCTGGGTCAAGGAACTCAACGGAGACCACGTTCCGGAAACGGAGGAGTACGGCATCTCCTCCCTCGTCTTCCGCTCCGACCGCCCCTTCCACCCGGGCCGGCTCTGGACCTTCGTCACCAAGGGCCTCGACAGCGGCACCTTCGGCCACATCCTGCGCTCCAAGGGCTTCTTCCGGCTCGCCAGCCGCCCCCGGGTCACCGGCCTGTGGTCACAAGCCGGCGCGGTGGCCCGCTTCGAACCCTCGGGCGCCGTCGGCCAGGACACCGCCCAGGGCCAGGAACTCGTCTTCATCGGCACCGGGCTTCGCCCCGACGCCCTCCGGGCAGCCCTCGACGCCTGCCTGCTCGACCCGGGCGAGCCCGTACCCGCCGAGGACGACTTCCCGGCGTGGGAGACCTACGGCATCGACGACGCCTGCGAGCACGAACAGCCGCACCCGGTTTCCGAGGCGGCCTGAGACTCCGGGCTGGGCGGTGGTCGCAGCCACGGCACCGCCCAGCCCGGTAAGCCGCTCCAACGATTCGCGTGTCCGGTCAGCCGGTCCCTGGTTCTTCAGGACTCGTGCTGACCGATCGCTGCCGCTTGGGGCGGCGGCCCGTTGACGCGGGGCGGACCGGGGGCGGGAGGGCCTTGCGGTCGCATGTGCCGTTGGGGGTCAGGGAGAGCTCGGGGAGGACCACGACGGACGACGGGAGCATGTACTCGGGGAGTCGCGCGGCCAGTTCGGCGCGGACGGCGCCGGGGTCCAGGCGGGCCGACCCCGGCCGCCGCAGCCGGCCACCGCGCAGCGCACGCCGGGTCACCCTGCCCACCTACCACTTCGAGCGGGCCCGGCACTGGATCGGTCCGCCCGACCGTACGCGGGAGGCCGCGCCGGCGGCTCCGGGGCGGGCGTCGTCCCCGGTCCCGACGCCGACGCCGACCCCGACGTGGCCGACCGGGGATCCGAGCCCGACGCACCTGCGACGGAGCGGGCCCGGCGGGCTGTCCCGCCTGCTGCCGGAACCGGGCCCGGCCCGCCTGATCGTCCTCGTGTCGCTGATCGGCAGCATCGGACTCGGGCTCTACATATCCGGCAGTTCGGTGTACTTCGTGCGGTCGGTGGGCCTCTCGGCGACCCAGGTCGGCCTGGGCCTGTCGGTGGCCGGCCTCGCGGGACTCGGCCTCGGCGTCCCGATCGGGCACCTCGCCGACCGATACGGCGCCCGGGAGGTGACGCTCGTCCTGGTCGGCTTCCAGGCGGTGTTCCTGGTGTCGGCGACCCTGGTGCACTCGTTCTGGCTGTTCCTCCTCGTCGCCACTGGACTGGGGGGTGGCGGAGAGCGGCGCGGACGTCGGCCGGCAGGCGATCCTGTCCGGGCTGATCCCGCCGGAGCAGCGGGTCACGGTGTCCGCGTACAGCCGTGCCGTCTTCAACGGCGGCTTCTCGCTGGGCGTGCTCGCCGCGGGCCTCGCGATGTCGATCGACACCCAGGCCGCCTACACCTCGCTGATGCTCGGCAACGCCGCGACCGCCGTGACCGGAGGCCTGCTGTACCTGCGGATGCCACGCATCCCCGGCACCCGGCGGACGAAGGACGCGGCCTCCGGCCGCACCGCCGTACGGGACCTGCCCTACCTGGCGATGTCGCTGGTCAGCGGGACGATCATGCTCGGGGACATCATCTTGACGGTCGGGATGCCGCTGTGGGTGGTGACGCACACCCAGGCGCCCCGGCCGGCGGCCGCGTGGCTGATCGGCATCAACACGCTGATGGTGATGCTCCTCCAGGTGCGGACGGCTCGCGGGGCCGACTCACTCGCCGGTGCGAAGCGGCTGCACGGCTGGGCCTTACTGAGCCTGGCGGCGTCCTGTGTGCTCGCGGCGCTGACCGGCTCCCTGCCGACCTGGCCCGCGGTGGCGCTGCTGGCACTGGTGACCGTCCTGCTGACGCTGGGCGAGCTGTGGGGCAACAGTGCCCGGTGGACTCTCCGTTACGACCTGGCGGCGACCCGGTGACAATTCGCTGGGCGGAACGGACCCGGCCGGAACCGGCCGGGGGCTGACGGACCGGGGCTGAGCGCTCAGCGCTCCAGCCATGCCTCCAGCCGACGCATCGCGCCGTACATCGCCATCGCCAGCAGCGACAGCATCAGGAGCGTGGCGAACATGCCGACGGTGTCGGCGCCGTTGCGCTGTACGGCGAGCAGCTGCCCCAGCCCCTCGCCGCCCATGACGAACTCGCCGACCACGGCTCCGGTGACGGACAGCGTGAGACCGGTCCGGATGCCCGCCAGAACGCTCGGCAGCGCCAGCGGGAACTCGATGTGGCGCATCAGGCCCCAGGCGCCGACGCCGTCCACCCGGGCGGCGGCCAGGACCTCGCGGTCGAGCCCGCGGATTCCCAAGGTGGTGTTGACCAGGATGGGAAAGAAGACCATGAGGGCGCAGAGCACGACGACCGGCAGCAGGCCGTAGCCCAGCCACAGCGCGAGCAGGGGCGCGAGGGCCACGGCGGGCAGCGCCTGGGTGGCCGCCAGATAGGGCTGGAGGGCCCGGGCGGCGAGCCCGCTGCGTGCCACGAGATAGCCAAGCGGAACCGCGACCGCGGTGCCCAGCAGGACGCCGGTGAGGCTTTCGCGCAGCGTCGTACCGGTGGCCTCCAGCAGGGGACCGCGGGTGACGGCGGCGAGGAACTCGCGGCCCAGGTCGGACGGAAGCGGAAGGAAGAACGGAGACACTGCCCCGCTGCTTACCACAGCCGTCCACAGGACGAGTATCAGCACACCCGGTATCGCCGGCGGCACGACGGCCCGGAGCACCTTCCGGACCGTACCCGCGCTCGTTCCCGTACCCGCGCTCGCTCCCGTGCGAACGCCCTTCGGTGTGCCCGCTTCCGCACCCGCCCCCGTGCCCTTCCCCGTGCCCGCGGTATCGGCGCCCGTGGCTGCGCCTGTTGTCCGGTCGGCCGCTCTGACCTGTCCCAACGCCCGTTCTCCTTCGTCCCCGTCGCGGTCTGGTGGCACCGGCCGGGGGCCTTCCGGCATGCCCGGCGGGCACCGAGATCTTGCCACAGCGGTACATCGCGCCCCGTGGGCCCACGACGGGCCGGCGACGGGCCCGCGGCCGAGCTCCGGAAGCCGGAATGTGGCGCAGGACACGTCCACAAAGCGAGACGGCTGTGCCAAGATCCTCTCCGAGTGTTCGCGCGCTCCGGGGTCGGTGTAATTCCGAACCGGCGGTGATAGTCCGCGACCCAGCTGAAGCCATCAGCTGGTTGACCTGGTGGAACTCCAGGACCGACGGTGAAAGTCCGGATGGTAGGCAGTGCGCGGCGACATGTTGTTCCGGATAGTGGTGGTTCGCAGACGGACCGCTGCCCGGAACACTGCTCGCTTTCCCCGGAACGGTGTCGGTACACGGAGCCGGCCTTCCTTTCAGAGTGCCTCTCCTGTCGTGCCGCCCACCGTCCATCGAGGCAGGCCGACCTGTGCCTGCCCGCATGGCCGCGTTCTCTCGCAGTTACGTATCAGCCGGACGTCATCCGTCCGATTGGTCCCGACCGCAGGAGAGCCAATGGCAACAGCACACATGACCACTGACCGTCTGCAACAGGTGGAGCAGGCGATCCACGCCTTCTCCCAGGGGCAGTTCGTCGTCGTGTTCGACGACGAGTCCCGGGAGAACGAGGGCGACCTCATGGTGGCCGCCGAGTACACCGACGAGGCGGCGATGAGGTTCATGCTCGACCACACGTCCGGCGTGGTCTGCGCGGCGCTGCCGTACGAGCGCTGCGAGGAGCTCGACCTGCCCCAGATGGTGGCGGAGAACTCCGGACTGCACGGGACGGCCTTCACCGTCTCCGTCGACCTCGTCGAGGGCGGCACCACCGGAATTCCGGCGGCGGAGCGGGCTCGTACGCTCCAGGCCCTCGCCGATCAGCACGCCCGGCCGGGCGACTTCGCCCGGCCCGGACACATCTTCCCGGTCCGCGCCGCGCGCGGCGGCGTACTGGAGCGCGACGGCCACACCGAGGCGGCCGTGGACCTGTCCCGGCTCGCGGGCCTGTCGGGCGTGACCACGATGTGCGAGATCGTCCTCGCCGACTGGAGCATGGCCCGGTACGCGGACCTGCGAGAGCTCGCCGCCCGTGAGGGCCTGGCGCTGATCTCGGTGGGCGACCTCGCGGCGTACCGCACCGGCCTGGAAGCGGCGGCGGCCGACCAGTCATGACAATGCCAACCAACTCGGCGTGCGGATCGGCGCGTTCGGGAAGACAGGAAGCCAAGGAACACGTGCACAGTCACACCCGGCCGGGGAGAAGCCGTGCGGCCGCCACCCTGTCCGCGCTCGCCCTGCTCGCCACCGTGACCGTCGCCGGCTGCGGAAACGCCGACGACGGCGGCAAGGGGGCCGGCGGCGCGGGCGGCGACGGACGCGGGGGCGGCGCCCCGCTGACCGTGGGCCTCACCTACGTGCCCAACATCCAGTTCGCCCCGTTCTACGTGGCCGAGTCGCTGCACTATTACGAGGAGGCGGGGCTCAATGTGAAGCTCCGTCACCACAGCTTCACCGACGCCCAGTTCGGCGCACTGGCCGCCGGACAGGAAGACGTCGTGTACGCGGGTGGCGACGAGATGCTCCAGGCGCGCTCGCAGAAGGTCCCCGTGGTGAACGTGGCCACGCTCTACCGCAAGTACCCCGTCGCGGTGATGGTCCGGTCCGATTCCCCGGTGAAGGAAGCGGCCGACCTCAAGGGACGGACCATCGGTACGCCGGGACCGTACGGCGAGACGTACTTCGCCCTGCTCGCGCTGCTGAAGAGTGCGAACCTGTCCACCTCCGACGTGAAGATCCAGAACATCGGCTTCACCCAGCAGGCAGCGCTCACCGGCGGCAAGGTCGACGCCGTGACGGGCTACCTGAACAACGACGCCGTCCAGTTCGCCCAGTCCGGAACGGACGTGCGGACGATCCAGCCGGCCGGCTCCGCGCCGTCCCTGCCGCTGGTCGCGGCGGGTCTGGGCGCCTCGCAGAAGACGGTCGACGGCCGGTCCGCGGACCTCAAGGCGTTCATCGCCGCCACCCTCAAGGGCTTGCAGTACACCATCGACCACCCCAAGGAGGCGGTCGAGCTCAGCAAGAAGACCGTTCCGGGCCTGGAGGATCCGAAGAAGCAGGCCGACGCGCTGGCCGTACTCAACGCGTCCCTGCCGCTGATGAAGACCGAGGGGGCCGCCAAGCCGGGCCAGAACGACGCCGCCCAGTGGAAGCAGATGGAGGAGTTCATGCGGTCGCACAAGCTGCTGACGAACCCCGTGTCCGTGGACGAGGCGTTCGACAACTCCTTCCTGCCGTAACCCGGCCGCGGCACCCGTCGGGCGCGTCCGGCCTAATGGCGGGGCAGTCGGTATCGCGCCATCATGGAACTGTGTCGCGTCGGGCAGCAGGCGGCTGACCGTGCCCTGGTGCCGGGCCACGCGGCCGTCGGCCAGGTCCGATGCGATCGCGAGCACGCCGGAGGGCGCGGCCAGGCGGTCATAGCGAAGGGACCGCGCAGTGAGCACAGACGTAGTCACGCTGGAGCGGCACATCGCCGCCCGCCCCGCCACGGTGTTCTCCTTCTTCACCGAGCGCGACAAGTGGCTGGCCTGGATGGGCAAGGACGGCGAGTTCACCTTCGAGCCCGGCGGCGCCTACCGGACGAACGTCAGGGGCGACAACGTCGCCGAGGGGCGGTTCGTCGAGATCGACCCGCCGAGGCGGCTGGTCTTCACCTGGGGCTGGGCCGAGGGCGGCATGGCCGTACCCCCCGGCTCCTCCACCGTGGAGATCACCCTCGAACCGCTCGGCGAGGGCACCGTGCTCCGCCTGGCCCACCATGGCCTGCCGTCCCCTGAGGCCTGCTCCGCCCACGCGGAGGGCTGGACGCACTACCTCCGCCGCCTCGTGGTCTGGGCAGAGGGCGGCGACCCGGGCCCCGACGACTGGATGTGACCCGCAGTCGGCCAGCTACCGGCGGCGCAGCGGACGGGGCCCCGGACGGGGCGACGGGTCAGGTGCGCGGGTGCGTCTCGTACATGCGTACCGCGACGAGGAGACCGGAGGCCGCGGTGAGGGCGGCGATGGCCCAGATGGCCGTCGTTAGGCCGTAGGCGTCGGCGAGGACTCCGGCCAGCAGCGCGCCGACGGCGAAGCCGCCGTCGCGCCACAGCCGGTAGACGCCTACCGCGCGGGCGCGCCAGGCGGGGTGGGCGACGTCGCCGATGACGGCGAGGAGGGTGGGGTAGACGAGGGCGGTGCCGATGCCGAGCAGGATCTGGGCGATGGCCCAGACGCCGAAGGTGGTTCCGGCGGCGACGAGCCCGATGGCGGCGGCCTGGAGCAGCATGCCCGCCGTGATGAGGTGTTTGCGGCCGATGTGGTCGGACCACCAACCGGTGAGCATCTGTCCGACGCCCCACACCGCGGGGTAGAGGGCGGCGAGGATACCGATCCGCGCGATGGACAGGCCGTGGGCGGCGAAGAGGAGGGGGAAGATGCCCCAGGCCAGGGCATCGTTGAGGTTGTTGACCAGGCCTGCCTGGCTGGCGGCCGAGAGGGCTTTGTCGCGGAAGCTGGTGAGGCGGGCGATCTGACCGGTGGTCAACTGCCCGTCCTGGCCCCCGGCTGCCGGGGCCCGGTGACGGGCGGCTTCGAAGCGGGCGTGCTCGCGGGTCTCGCGTACGGCGAGGGTGGACAGGCCCAGTGCCAGGACGGCGTAGGCGGCGCCGAGCAGGAAGGGCGCCGGGCGCAGCCCCGCGTGTTCGGCGATGGCGCCGGTGGCCATGGCGGTGGCGGCCACGGCGACGTAACCGGCGGCCTCGTTGAAGCCCATGGCCAGGCCGCGCCGTTCCGGTCCGACCAGGTCGATCTTCATGATGACGGTGGTGGACCAGGTCAGACCCTGGTTGACGCCGAGCAGGACGTTGGCGGCGATGATCCAGCCCCAGGACGGGCCCCAGGCCAGCATCGCGGGCACCGGCAGCGCGATCAGCCATCCGGCGATCAGCACGGGTTTGCGGCCGAATCGGTCCGACCAGGTCCCGGCGAAGAAGTTGGTGACGGCCTTCGTCGCGCCGAAGGCGAGGATGTACGTGAGTCCGAGCGTGGCGGTGGGCAGGTGGAAGACGTCCTCGGCGAGGAGCGGGAGGACGGTGCGTTCCTGGCCGAGCATCCCGCCGACCAGGGCGTTGACGGCGACGAGCAGGCTGAACTGGGCCAGGTTGGCGCGCAGGCCGAGGCGTGTGCCTGAGCCGGTCTCACTGGTGGCGCGAGTGGTCACGCGCCCTCCTCCAGGGCTCGGCCGGTGGCCTTGGCCCAGTCGGCGGGCCCGCCGTCGAGGACGGCGAGGTCCTGGTGTCCGGCGCGCTGGAGGAGGCTGGCGGCGGTCATGGCGCGCTCGCCGTGACCGCAGGCGACCACGGCGCCCTCGGGGGCGTCGGCGGAACGCGCGGCGAGGTCTCCGAGTTCGATGTGGACCGCGTCCGGGATGTGTCCGTCGAGGTGCTCGGCGCGCTGCCGGACGTCGAGTACGGGACGACGCTCGGCGATACGGTCGGCGATACGGTCGGCGGGGAGCAGCTCGATGCGCTGCTGCCGGCCTCCGTCGGCCGTCCAGGCTTCCATGCCTCCGTCGAGGTGGCCGGCCAGCCGCTCGTACCCGATCTTCAGTGCCTGCCAGGTGAGTTCGGCGAGGTCCTGGCCGGGGGCGGCGACGAAGACGATCGGGGTGTCGTCGGGCAGCAGCCAGCCCAGCCAGGTGGCGAACTGGTCGCGCAGCGCGATGGAGACGGCTCCCGGGATGTGGCCGTGGGCGAAGTCCACCACGCGTCGTACGTCGACGAGATGAGCGCCCTCGCCGAGGAGAGCGCGGACCTGCGCGGGGGAGAGCGCCGTGAGCGCGGGGGCGGAGGTGAGGACCGCGGGCCCGCGCCGGTTCGCCTCGCCGAGCCGGTCGAAGTAGGAGGGATAGGAGCCGAGGCTTCCCAGCAGCCGCGCGACGAAGGCATCCTCGTTCGGCGCGGCGAGCAGCGGGTTGGCCCGTCGCTGGTCACCGATGGTGGTGGTGCGTTCGGCACCGGGCGGGGCGGAGCAGAAGGAGCCCGCGCCATGCGTCGGCCAGACCGCCGTGCCGTCCGGCAGCCCGGCCAGTCGCCTCAGCGAGTGGTACTGGGCGCGGGCCAGCTCCTCGGCTCGGTCGGCGCCGAGGAGGTCCGTACGGGCGGCCGAGCCGACGATCAGCGAACCGCCCGTGAATACGCCCAGTTCGCGGGTGCCGTCCAGGAGCAGGAAGGAGAGGTGTTCGTCGGTGTGGCCGGGGGTGGCCAGCGCGCGCAGGGTCAGGCCGTCGAGATCGGTCTCCTCGCCGTCGGCGAGCGGGGTGTGCGGGAAGGCGCGGTCCCCCGCGGCGGAGGCCAGTACGGTCGCGCCGTCGTCGGCAGCCAGCTGCACCGCCCCGGACAGGAAGTCGGCGTGCAGATGCGTGTCGGCGGCGTAGGCGACGGTCAGGCCGCGCCGGTCGGCCGCCGCGCGCAGGGCGCGCAGATCCCGGCTCGCGTCCACGGCCAGGGCCCGGCCGTCGCCGAGGTCGACGAGGTAGGCGCTGTTGCCCAGACCTTGGTCGACCAGCGGAATCAGATGATCGTCGACGAAGCCCATGAGGTCCTCCCTCTGCCACGGTAGGCGCCGAGTGGTCTCGGCACCCACCCACCCACCCATGGATGCAATTACAATATTCCATGGATCTATGGAGGATGCTATGGGAGATGCCGCACGGAAGTCGGCGCTGTACGACGCCTTCGCTCACACGGGTAAGGCGCTGAGCAGTGGAAAACGTCTGGAACTGCTCGACCTGCTGGCTCAGGGCGAGCGGACGGTCGATGCTCTGGCGAAGGCCGCGGGGCTGAATCTCACCACCGCGTCGGCGCATCTGCAGACCCTCAAGCAGGCCGGACTGGTCACCACCCGCCGCGAGGGCGTACGCATCCACTACCGCCTGGCCGGAGACGACGTCGCCGCCCTCTACGCGCTGCTGCGCCGGGTCGCCCAGACCCACCAGGCGGGCGTCGAGGCCGCCCGCACCGCCTATCTCGGCGACGACCAGCCGGAAGCGGTCGGGCGCGAGGAACTGCTCACCCGCGCGAAGGCCGGCGAAGTAGTCGTCCTGGACGTACGTCCCGCCGCGGAGTACGCGGCCGGCCACATCCCCGGCGCCCTGTCCATCCCCCTTGAGGAACTCGCCGACCGCGTCGCCGAGCTGCCCGCGGACACCGAGGTCGTCGCCTACTGCCGGGGCGAGTACTGCGTCCTGGCCCACGACGCCGTACGCCTGCTGCACGAGCGGGGCCGCAAGGCGGTCCGGCTGACCGACGGGATGCTGGAGTGGCGCCTGGCCGACCTGCCCGTGGACAGCGGGACCGCCGCATAGGCCTCACCTCTCCAGGCGGACCGGCATCAGCATCGAAAAGGTGTCCTCGGTGTCGGTCCGACGGATCGCCAGGGGCGCCGTAGGGGCGCCGTAGGGGCGCCGAACTCCAGGACCAGTTGGTCCCGGGCTCCGGCGGCGAGGGCGTGCAGCAGGAACTCGCGGTTGACGGCGACGTGGTCCTGACCGTCGTCACCGTCTTCGCAGACGGTCACCGCGCCCTCGGCCGGTTGCCAACGCCTCCCGGAAAGCGGGGACATCGACAAGGGCACGGCGCCCCGCGGGCAGGCGGACGAGGCGACGGTAATCAGGAAAGTCGTGATCCAGGCACTGGCCGGCCGCCGCTCAGTCCGCTGTCCCGGGCCATCTCACCGATACTGCGCATCTCGTTCTCCACACCCAGAACTCTGAGCCCTCCACCAAGTCGAGGGTCAACAGCCAGCTTGCGGGTACAGCACGAGCGGCGTGGGGGCGGGGTCAGTGGAGCGTGGGGACGGCGCCGCCCTCTGCCCGCTCGATCTCTACGCCGGGCAGCCGGCCCACCCAGCCGGCGGCGACTTCGGCGAGCCGGGCCCCGTCCGGCGGCGTGCGCCCGAGGCCGATCGCCAACCGGGCCCAGTCCGCGCCGGTGTCGAACGGACGGGGCCACGCGCGGGCGTCTGCCGTTCCCGCCTCCGCCAGGGCGGTGAGCAGTACGGGAAGCTGCTCGCGTACGCGGTCCAGGCTCGCGCCGAGCTCTTCGCCCGGCCTCGCGTACACGGTCAGTACGGCCCACGCGGCGTTCTGCCGGTGCGAGGGCGGCGTGCCCGGTGGAGCGGTCCGCGGGTCGGGCTGCCACCGCACCTCGCCCGTCCCGAGGGCGATCGTGGCGCGTGGACACATCCGCTCCGGGCCGCGGCGCGAGAGCACGACGAACTCGTCCACCTGCGTGGACATACTGCCCAACCGCGCGGCACACTCCGCGGCCAGTCGGTGCGGATCCCGGGTCCGTCCGAGGGAAAGGTGCGGCGTGAAGCGGGCGGAGCGGCCGCGGCACAGCGGGAAGCGCTCCAGCAAAGCGCGTCGGAGCCCGGCCCAAGGGGCCGGGTCGGCCGCGGCGGGGTCGAGCCACACGGTCGCGTAGTCGCGGTGCCGGAAACTGTGCACGCCGCTCAGCCTGATGCCGAACGGCGCACGCTCGGCGGCGGCGACCGCCAGCAGCGGAACGGCCGCCTCGAAGTCAGACTCCGGGACGAAGCCGAAGAGCAGGTTCACATGCGGCGGCCACCGCCGGATCTGCGGATCGTGCTCTTCGCGGATGCGCTGGATCGCGGGCCAGAGTTCCGAGGGGGGAAGCCACGCGACGGCGGTCCGCGGCGTGCTCCCGACCTCGAAGACGCCCCGGACACCGGGTCCGCCCCTGGTGGTCGCGTCCACACACCCACGCTAACGGCTCCCCCGGGCTGTGTACGGCCGGGCGCCGACGGCCCGCCTGGGGCAGCATGGACGATATGGCCGTCTACGTCGGCACCTCCGGGTGGCAGTACCGGGACTGGTCCGGGATCCTCTATCCGCCCGACCGGCCACAGCGGCTGTGGCTGGAGGAGTACGCGGCGCATTTCCGCACCGTGGAGAGCAACAACGCCTTCTACAGGCTGCCGTCCCCGGAGACCTTCGCCCAGTGGCGTGAGCGCACTCCGCCCGGCTTCGTCATCGCGGTCAAGGCCAGCCGATACCTGACGCACATCAAGCGGTTGCGCGAGCCGGAGGAACCGGTCCACCGGCTCATGGCGCACGCCGCTGCCTTGGGTGACCGCCTCGGTCCCATCCTCCTCCAGCTGCCGCCCACCCTGCGAGGCGACCCGGCCGCACTGGACGCCTGCCTCGCCGCCTTCCCCGCGGGTACGCGCATCGCCGTCGAACCCCGGCACGAGTCGTGGTGGACGGCGGACACACGGGCGGTGCTCACCGCGCGGGGAGCGGCCCTGTGCTGGGCCGACCGGGAATCGCGGCCCGTGACACCGGTGTGGCGGACCACCGACTGGGGCTACCTCCGTTTCCACGCGGGCCGCGCCCGACCCGCGCCCCGGTACGGCCGGACGGCCCTGCGGTCCTGGGCGCGCCGGATCGCCGACGCCTGGCCGGAGGAGGCGGACGTCTTCGCCTATTTCAACAACGACGTGGGCGGAGCAGCGGTGATCGACGCCCGGGCATTCAGCCGTTTGGTGCCCCTCCCCCGCCCGCCCCAACGCTGACGCGGGCCGGTTCGCATCACCCCGCCGCCCGGAGCTGTCGCTTCTCGCGCAGGAAGCGTTGCAGGCGGGAGTACGGCCAGGCGTTGACGACGTCCTCCTTCGTCAGCCACCCGCGCTGCGCCGTGCCCACCCCGTACCGCAGGTACGGCAGATGCGTGGTGGAGTGCGCGTCCGAGTCCACCGCGAACTTCACCCCGTGGGCTCTGGCCCGCAGGATGTCCTCGTCGCACAGATCGAGCCGGTCCGGGTGCGCGTTGACCTCCAGGACGGTGCCGGTACGCGCGCAGGCCGCGAAGACCGCGTCGAAGTCGGCGTCCACGCCGGGGCGTCTGCCGATCCGCCGGGTCGTGGGGTGGCCGATGACGGCGACGTACGGGTTCTCGCAGGCGCGGATGAGGCGCCGGGTCATGTCCCGTCGGCTCTGGTTGAAATGGGAGTGCACCGAGGCCACGCACAGGTCGAAGTCGGCGAGGAACGCGTCGGGCCAGTCCAGCCCGCCGTCCGCGCCGATGTTGAGTTCCGTGCCGTGCAGCAGCCGCATCCCGTGGACGGTGCGGTCGAGGGCGCGGACCCGCTCGCGCTGCGCGAGGATCTTCTCCTTGGTCATGCGCTGCATGGCGAGGTCCGGCGCGTGGTCGGTGACGGCGTAGTACGCGTATCCGCGCGCGGCGGCGGCCGCGACCATGTCCTCCAGGGAGGCGAGGCCGTCGGTGAGGTCGGTGTGTGTGTGCAGGTCTCCCCTGATGTCGGCGTCCGCCACCAGGGCGGGGAGTTCGCCGCGCAGTGCGGCCGCGATCTCCCCGCGGTCCTCGCGCAGGGGCGGCGGGATCCAGGGCAGGCCGAGGCGGGCGTAGATCTCCTCCTCCGTCTCCGAGGCGAGGTTCTCGCCGCTCTCGGCGTCGAAGAGCCCGTACTCGGAGAGCTTGAGCCCCTGCCGCACGGCGAGCGCGCGGGTGCGGACGTTGTGCGCCTTGGACCCGGTGAAGTACTGCAGTCCCGCTCCCCAGGAGGCCGGGGGCAGGACCCGCAGATCGACCTGGAGGCCGGTGGTGGTGCGGATGGACGTCTTCTTCGCGCCGTGCGCGATGACCTCGGCCGTGTACGGGAGCCCGGCGAGCGCCGTCATGAACGGCGCCGACTCCTCCGCCGCCACCAGGATGTCGAGGTCCCCGATCGTCTCCCGCATCCGGCGCAGCGAACCGGCGTAGGCGCACCGTACGCATCCCGGGATCCGGGACATCTCGGAGACGATCTCCTCGGCGAGCTCCATGGCGGCGCCGATGAGGATGCGGGTGCCGGCGGTCTGGATCATGGAGATGCCGTGGAGGATGTTCTGCTCGGTCCGTTCGCCGAAGCCCTTCAGGTCGCGCAGCCGCTCCTCCTGGATGGCGTCCCGTAGCTCCTCCACGGAGGAGATGCCGAGTTCCTGGTACAGGACCATGGCCTTGCGGGGTCCCAGCCCGGGGATCCGGATCAGCTCGCGCACGCCCGCGGGGATCGAGGCCCTGGCGGATTCGAGCTCGGGGACGTTCCCGGTGCGCAGGTACTCGACGACCTTGTCGGCGATCGAGCGGCCGACGTTGGGGATCTCCCGCAGGCCCTTGGCGTCGAGCTGGGCGACGTCGGCCGGGTGGCTGCCGATGGCGCGGGCGGCCTTTTCGTACGCCCGTGCCTTGAAGGCGTCCCCGCCGGTGATCGCGATCAGGTCGGCGTACTCCTGGAGCATCGCCTCGACCTGTTCGTTGGCCCTGGCCATATCTCCAGGGTGCCTCCCATCGCCGGGCCTGTCCTCGCCGGGCCTGTCCTCGCCCGCCCGCCCTCTCCTCGCCCGGCCGCATGCGGGCGTTCTAGCCTGGAGTCATGGGCGGCGAGCGGCTCCTGCTGTGTCTCTGCGGGGATGTGATGCTCGGCCGCGGCATCGACCAGATCCTGCCGCACCCCGGGGATCCGGCCCTGGAGGAGGCGTACGTACGGGACGCCCGCACGTACGTGGAGCTGGCCGAGGCCGTCGGCGGCGCGCTGCCGCAGCGGCCGGTCGGTTTCTCCTGGCCGTGGGGCGAGGCCCTGAAGGTGCTCGACGCGGCGGCGCCCGACGTGCGGATCCTCAATCTGGAGACGTCCGTCACGCGGAGTGACGAAAGCACACACGGCAAGGCCGTCCTGTACCGGATGCATCCCGCCAACCTGCCGTGCCTGCTCATGGCCCATCCGGACGTGTGCGTCCTCGCCAACAACCACGTCCTGGACTACGGCCGCAGCGGGCTCGGGGACACCCTCGACGCGCTGGCCGCGGCGGGTCTGCGGACGGCGGGGGCGGGACGGAACCTCGCCGAGGCGCAGCGGCCCGCCGCCGTCCCGCTGGCGGACGGCACGCGGGTGGTGGTCCACGCCGTGGGCATGGCCTCCAGCGGGATTCCGCCGGGCTGGGCCGCCACGGCCGAGCGCTCCGGGGTCGCCTTCGCGGCCGAGGCGTCGCAGGCGGCCGCCGCCGAGGTGGTGGAGCGGATGCGGAGCGTGAAACGGCCCGGGGACCTCACCGTCGTGTCGGTCCACTGGGGTTCCAACTGGGGCTACGGCGTCCCGCGCGACCAGGTCCGATGCGCGCACGCGCTCATCGACGGCGGCGCGGACGTCGTGCACGGGCACTCTTCGCACCATCCCCGCCCCATGGAGGTGTACCGGGGGAGGTTCATCACCTACGGCTGCGGCGACCTCGTCAACGACTACGAGGGCATCGGCGGTTACGAGGAGTTCCGGGACGACCTGCGGCTGCTGTACCTGGTCGCGGTGGACCCCGGCACCGGACTGCTCCAGGACGTCCGCGTCGTGCCCCTGCGGTCGCGTCGGCTGCGGCTGTGCCGGGCCTCGGACGCGGACTCCCGGTGGCTGGACGAGGTGCTGGCCCGGATCTGCCGCGGCTTCGGCGCCCGCGTCGGGCGCGATCCGGACGGCACGCTCCGTGTCACCCCGGCGGCAGACGGCCCCGCGTTGCGCGACCCTCCCCCAGGGGGCAGGGTCGAGAAGGCTGCCGAGCCACGAAGAGGAGGAGGCGACGATGGCCATCGCCACGGTCAACCCCGCCACAGGTGAGACGGTACGCACCTATGACCCCCTGGGCGCCGACGACATCGAACGGTGTCTCGCCGAGGCCGCGCGGGCCTTCGGCTCGTACCGCACGACGGGCTTCGCCGAGCGGGCCGCCCTGCTGAAGCGGGCGGCGGACCTGCTGGAGACGGAGGGGGAGGACATCGCGCGGACCATGACCATCGAGATGGGCAAGCCGCTGGCGGCCGCCCGCGCCGAGGCGGCCAAATGCGTGAAGGCCATGCGCTGGTACGCCGATCACGCGGAGTCCCTGCTGGCCGACGAGCGCCCCGCCGAGGCCGACGTCCGCGACAGCGGTGCGTCGGCCGTCCGGGCGCATTACCGGCCGCTCGGGGTGATCCTCGCCGTGATGCCGTGGAACTTCCCCCTCTGGCAGGTCATGCGGTTCGCCGCGCCCGCTCTGATGGCGGGCAACGTCGGCCTGCTCAAGCACGCCTCCAATGTCCCGCAGACCGCCCTCTACCTGGGCGGTCTCTTCGAGCGGGCCGGCTATCCGCGCGGCTGCTTCCAGACGCTGCTCATCGGATCCGGCGCGGTCGAGTCGGTCCTGCGCGATCCCCGTGTCGCGGCGGCGACGCTGACGGGCAGCGAGCCCGCGGGGCGCGCCGTGGCCTCGGTCGCGGGTGACGAGGTCAAGAAGACCGTGCTGGAGCTGGGCGGAAGTGACCCGTTCGTCGTGATGCCCTCGGCGGACATCGAGCGGGCCGCGAAGACCGCCGTCACCGCGCGGGTCCAGAACAACGGGCAGTCCTGCATCGCGGCCAAGCGCTTCATCGTGCACACCGACGTGTACGACGCGTTCGCGGAGCGCTTCTCCGCCGGCATGGCGGCGCTCAGCGTCGGCGACCCGCTGCTCGATTCCACCGAGGTCGGGCCGCTCGCCACCGAGCAGGGCCGCGCCGATCTGGAGGAGCTGGTCGAGGACGCGGTACGCGGCGGTGCGACCGTACTGTGCGGCGGACGGCGTCCGCCGGGGCTGGAACGGGGCTGGTTCTACGAACCCACCGTCCTCGCCGACGTCTCGTCGGAGATGCGCGTCGACCAGGAGGAGACCTTCGGGCCCGTGGCGACGCTCTACCGGGTGGCGGACCTCGACGAAGCCGTGCGGCGTGCCAACCACACGCCCTTCGGCCTCAGTTCGAACGTGTGGACGCGCAGCGACGAGGACGTCGAACGGTTCGTCCGTGATCTGCAGGCCGGCGGGATCTACATCAACGGCATGACCGCCTCGCACCCGGCGCTGCCGTTCGGCGGCGTCAAACGCTCGGGATACGGCCGGGAGTTGTCCGGGCACGGCATCCGCGAGTTCTGCAATGTCACCACCGTCTGGCGGGCCGCCGACTGACCTCTCCGGCACGCCGGCCGCCGGCCGGTTCCGCCGCAGGTGAAGGGGACGACATGACTGCCGAGAAACTGCCGCTCGCCGACCGGATCTTCGACCTGCTGGACACGGACGCAGACGGGAGGCTGGTCGAGGGGGACTACCGGGCCGGCGCGGAGCGGCTCCTCCAGTCGTACGGCATGGGGCCGCACTCGCCGAAGGGCCGGGCTCTGATCGAGGCTCAACTCGCCCTGTGGGAGCGCGAGGCCGAGCTGATGGACCGTGATCACGACGGCGCGATCACCCGCGAGGAGTACCGGACGTGGTTCACCTCCGAGGATGCGCCCGGCCAGGTCGCCCCGGAGCTGCTCGCCATGCTGCACGCTCAGTTCAACGTGGCCGACAAGGACGGGGACGGGAGGCTGGACCTCCAGGACTTCGCGGCGTGGAGAGAGCTGAGCGGCGTGTCGGCGCGGGCCGCCGCCGCGGCGTTCGCGCTGATCGACTCCGACGGGGACGGCGCCGTCGTCTGGGACGATTTCGTCGCCGCGAGCCGGGCACACGGCCTGCCCGCCCTGCTGTTCGGCCAGGTGTGAGCGTCCGGGCGGGCCCTGCCCCCGGCCGCCGCGGCGGTCGGGGGCAGGGCCCCTCATGGGCCCCCTCGTGCTGGGCCCTAGCCGGACAGGACCGCGGCGGACACCGCCGCCGGGACGGGCGCGTAACCCGTGGGCCGGGCGGTGAAGGTGCCCCGGCCCTGGGTCCGGCTGCGCAGCCGGGACGCGTACCCGAACAGTTCGGCCAGGGGCACGGCGGCGGTGATCACCGTGGTTCCGGTCCGCGCGGCCGAGCCCGAGACCCGTCCGCGCCGCGCCGCCAGGTCGCCGAGCACCCCGCCGACCGCCTCGTCGGGGACGGTCACCACGACTTCGACCACCGGTTCCAGCAGCTCCATCACGCTGACGCGCAGGGCCTCGCGCAGCGCGAACCGGCCCGCCGCCCTGAACGCCATCTCCGAGGAGTCCTTGGGATGCGTGGCTCCATCGGTCAGGGTGACCCGCAGACCGGTCACCGGATGGCCGCCGAGGGGACCCTCGACGAGCGCGTCCCGGCAACCCGCCTCCACCGCGCGGATGTACTCCTGCGGTACGCGGCCGCCGACCACGGACGACCGGAACACGAACCCGCCGCCGCTGTCGGTGCCGCTGCCGGTACCGGTGCCCGTGTCGGTGTCCCGCTCCAGGGCCTCCACGTCGAGGACCACATGGGCGAACTGACCCGCGCCTCCGTCCTGTTTGACATGCCGGTACACCAGTCCGGACACGCCGCGCGCGACCGTTTCCCGGTAGGCCACGCGCGGGCGGCCGACTCCGATCCGCAGCCCGTGGCTGCGGCGGATCTTCTCCACCGCGACCTCCAGATGCAGCTCCCCCATCCCCGACAGCACCGTCTGGCCGGTTTCGGGGTCCGTCCGTACCGCCAGGGACGGATCCTCCTCGACCAGCCGGGCCAGCGCCGACGCCAGCCGGCCGGTGTCGGTGCTGGTCTGTGCCTCGACCGCCACGGACACCACCGGTGCGGCCACCGTGGGCGGTTCGAGGACCAGCGGTGCGTCCGGTGCGCACAGCGTGGACCCGGCGCGGGTGGTCTTGAGCCCGACCACCGCGACGATGTCCCCGGCCACCGCCTGCTCCATCTCGGCATGGCGGTCGGCCTGCACCCGTAGGATCCGGCCGATCCGCTCGGTGCGGCCGGTGCCCGCGTCCAGCACGGTGTCTCCCTTCCTCATCGTTCCCGAGTACACGCGCAGGCAGGTCATCCTCCCCGTCGCCGTCGCGTTCACCTTGAAGGCGAGCGCGGCGAACGGCGCCGCCGGGTCGGCGACGCGCTCCCGCACCGCCGACCCGAGGGTCCCCCGTACCGGCGGCATGTCGGCGGGCGAGGGAAGGTAGGCCACGATGGCGTCCAGCAGCGGCTCGACGCCGCGGTTGCGGTACGCCGATCCGCACAGCACGACCACACCTTCGCCGCCTCACGTCAGATCGCGCAGCGCGGCCGCCAGCGTGGGCGCGGAGAGCGCCGACGTGGCGCAGTACTCCTCCAGCGCGGCCGGATGGAGCTCCGCCACCTGTTCGTCGAGCAGCCGGCGGCGCCGTCGCGCCTCGTCGCGCAGGTCCTCGGGTACGGTGCCCACCTCGTAGGCGTCCTGCCCGGCGCCCCAGATCAACGAGCGCATGCGGACCAGGTCCACCACACCCGTGAAGCCGTCCTCACGCCCGATGGGCAGTTGGACCACCAGCGGAACGACGTTCAGCCGTTCCCGTACGGACGTGACGGCCGCGTCCAGGTCGGCGCCGACGCGGTCCATCTTGTTGACGAACGCGATGCGCGGCACTCCGTGGCGGTCCGCCTGGCGCCACACCGACTCGCTCTGCGGTTCGACCCCCGCGACGGCGTCGAACACCGCGACCGCGCCGTCGAGGACGCGGAGCGAGCGCTCCACCTCGTCGGAGAAGTCGACGTGCCCCGGGGTGTCGATCAGGTTGATCCGGTGGCCGTCCCAGCCGCAGCTGACGGCCGCGGCGAAGATGGTGATACCGCGGTCGCGTTCCTGGGTGTCGAAGTCGGTGACGGTCGTGCCGTCGTGGACCTCGCCCCGCTTGTGGGTGGCGCCGGTGGCGTAGAGGACGCGTTCGGTGAGGGTGGTCTTGCCGGCGTCGACGTGCGCGAGGATGCCGAGGTTGCGGACGGCGGCCGATGTGTCGGCGAACGGGGTGTGCCGGTGCGTGTGCTGGTGGGTGCGCATGGCCCGGGGCCTTTCTGAACGATCGGGAAAATCGGGAAAAGGGCAGCGCGATTTCCGGACGAAACGGCGTGAGCGACCGCCGCCGGGACACACCCGGGTACGTGGGGTCGGCTCAACTGCCGGAATGTGAAAGGGACTTCGTCTCTTCGTCTCGGACGTCCGGTGACGGCCGCGCGGCCGTCACCGGGAAAGGGGAGACACCAGGATCACGTCGTACCGCGACCGGGGAACGAAGACAGCGGTGCGGTAGCACACGGTCCGGCTCCCCTCACTCGACGAATGGGCGCACCGCGATCTCGTCTTGTGGCGGCGCGCAAGGGCGAGTGTATTGACCGGGGTCCCGGTCCGGCACGGGAATTAATCCGCCGGCCGCTCCTCCTGGTCCCGCCCCTCCTGGTCCGCCGATGCCGTCAGGGGGCGGGTGCGGGCGATGAGAAGGGCTACGTCATCGCGGTCGTCCGGCCGGCGGAGCTCGCTCAGGAGCAGGTCACAGGTCATTTCGAGGGGGCGCCCCGGGTCGCTGAGCAGGGTGGTGAGGACCTGTAGGCGGACGTCGATGTCCTGGTCGCGCGTTTCGACGAGACCGTCGGTGTACAGGACGAGTTCGTCGCCGATGCCGAGGTCGAGGACGGTGGCCTCGAAGGGGACGCCGCCGACTCCCAGGGGTGCTCCGGTGGGCAGGTCCAGCAGCTCGGGCGGCCGGCCCGGCCGGGTCCGTACGGGCGGCAGGTGGCCGGCGCTGGCAATGCGGCAGCGGTTGCGGTGGGGGTCGTAGACGGCGATGACACAGGTCGCCATGGTGTGCCCGAGGCCGGTGGTGGTGTGGTCGAGGCGGGTCAGGACCGCGGCGGGGTCGAGGTCGAGCTCGGCCAGGGTGCGGGCGGCGGTACGGAGTTGGCCCATGGTGGCGGCGGCGTTGATGCCGCTTCCCATGACGTCCCCGACGACGAGGGCGGTCTTGCCGTCGGGCAGCGGGATGACGTCGAACCAGTCGCCGCCGACCTCGCCGACGGCCGCTGCGGGCTGGTAGCGGTAGGCGATCTCCAGGCCCGGAGTGGGGGTGGGCTGGTGCGGCAGCAGGTGGCGTTGGAGGGTGAGGGCGGCGTGGCGCTGCTTCTGGTACCAGCGCGCGTTGTCGATGCAGACGGCGGCGCGGGCGGCCAGTTCGCCCGCGAGCAGGACGTCGTCGTGGTCGAACGGCAGTGGATTGTCGGTGCGTTGGAGGCCGAGGACGCCGATGACCTCACCGCGGGCGATCAACGGCACGGCGAGGTACGAGTGGATTCCGGCCTCGACGAGGAGGGCGGCGGCGTCGGCGTCGCGGGCGATGCGGGCCAGGTCCTGGTCCGAGACCTGTTCGACGAGGATGCTCCGGCCCGTACGCACGCACTGGGTGACCAGCCGGGTGGCGTCGTACCGCGCGAGTTCCCCGACCGGGTCCGCGGCCAGGGTGGCGGGGGTGGGCCGGGCCGCCTTGACGGCGAGGGCGCGGAACCGCACGGACTCGCCCCTCGGGCCCCCGGGCGGGTGATCGGCCGCGAGGACGGAGTCGAGCACGTCGACCGTGGCGATGTCGGCGAGGGCCGGGACGGCGATCTCACCCAGTTCCCGGGCGGTGACGCCGAGGTCGAGGGTGGTGCCGATGCGCACGGAGGCGTCGGCGATCAGGGCGAGCCGCTGCCGCGCCAGGGCGACGGCGGTCGCCGACTTGTGCTGGGCGGTGACGTCCACGATGGAGGCAGCGACTCCTATGGCCCGCCCGGCCGTGTCGTCGAGCCGGTAGAGCGAGACCGACCAGGCGCGGTCCTGACCGGGATCGGCGGGGGTGCGGCCGGTGGTGAACTGGTTCAGCTGCGGCAGGCCGCTGGCCAGGACCTCGCGCATGGCCGCCTCGATGGGTTCGGCGTCCAGCTGAGGAAGGGCCTCGTGGACCTGTTTGCCGAGGTGCTGGTCGGCCGGCAGGCCGTTGAGGCGTTCGAGCGCCGGGTTGACGAGGACGTAGCGGAGGTCGGTGTCGAAGACGGCGAGACCGATCGGCGCCTGGGAGACCAGCCGCATCGACAGCGCCAGATCACGCTCGACGCGCCGCAGGGTGGCCTGGTCGGAGGCGATTCCCAGGGCGTAGCGCCGGCCCCGCTGATCTTCGAGGCGCATGTTGCGGAACTCCGCCAGCCGCGAGCTGCCGTCCTTGTGCCGCACGGGGAACACCCCGGCCCACGATCCCGCGCCGGACATCACCTTCTCGAAGAGGGACATGACGATGTCCAGGTGCTGCTCGTCCACGAGCAGGCTCGCCGCGAACCGGCCCAGCGCCTCCTGCGCGCTGTAGCCGAACAGCGCCTCGGCCTGGGGGCTCCACAGCGTGATCCGCCCCTCTTCGTCGAGGACCACCGCCGCGACGCCCAGCACGTCGAGAAGGCCCGGCCCGGCGGAAGGGCCGGCGTGGCCCGTGTCCGGTTCGGCCCGGGAGGCGTCCGCCGTACTCATGCCGGCCCCTCCTTCCCGTCCCCGCGTGAGAGAGCGCTGGGGCTTCCCGCTCCGTTCAAGACCACCCAGCACGCGACCCGGGGTGTCTCCCATCGTCCCTCCACTCCACACGACCGGCAGCCGCACCGGTCACGGAGGCGTCGTTCGCATCGGTCGCGTCTGTCACGTCCGGGACCGTACGGCACCGGGGCCGCGTGCGGGTCCCGGCGGCCGGGCCACCCGCGCGCTGTCACCCCAACGGTCGGTGGGGGCGGCCCGTCCGGGGCGGCCGGTGGCCGTGCGGACAGGGATGTATATGCGGAGACATCTGGGTAAATGATGTAAATAAGATAGAGAACCGAAGGGAGCAGGGCCATGGCACGCTCGGTCGGTATCGATCTCGGGACGACGAACTCCGTCGTCAGCGTCCTGGAAGGCGGCGAGCCGACCGTCATCCCGAACGCGGAGGGTGCCCGGACGACACCGTCGGTGGTGGCCTTCAGCAAGGGTGGCGAAGTGCTCGTCGGCGAGGTCGCCAAACGGCAGGCGGTCACGAACGTGGACCGTACCGCCCGCTCCGTGAAGCGGCACGTGGGCGACCCGGAGTGGCGGTTCCCGGACAGCGGGGACATCGACGGCAAGCGCTACACCGCGCAGGAGATCTCCGCGCGCGTGCTGCAGAAGCTCAAGCGCGACGCCGAGGCGTACCTGGGCGAGGACGTGACCGACGCGGTCGTGACGGTGCCCGCCTACTTCAACGACTCCCAGCGCCAGGCGACGAAGGAGGCGGGCGAGATCGCGGGCCTGAAGGTGCTGCGGATCGTCAACGAGCCGACCGCCGCCGCGCTGGCGTACGGCCTGGACAAGGAGAACGACGAGACCGTCCTCGTCTTCGACCTCGGCGGCGGCACGTTCGACGTGTCCCTCCTGGAGATCGGCGAGGGCATCGTCGAGGTGAAGGCCACCAACGGTGACACCCACCTGGGCGGCGACGACTGGGACCAGCGGATCGTCGACCACCTGGTGAAGCAGTTCAAGAACGGCTACGGCATCGACCTGTCCAAGGACAAGATGGCCGCGCAGCGACTGCGCGAGGCCGCCGAGAAGGCGAAGATCGAGCTGTCGTCGGCCACCGAGACCAACATCAACCTGCCCTACATCAGCGCCTCCGCCGAGGGCCCGCTGCATCTGGAGGAGAGGCTCACCCGTACCCAGTTCGAGCAGCTCACCGCCGACCTGCTGGAGCGCTGCAAGAACCCGTTCCACGAGGCGGTGCGGGATGCCCATATCAAGATCTCCGACGTGGGCGATGTGATCCTGGTCGGCGGCTCCACGCGCATGCCGGCCGTCACCGAACTGGTCAAGGAGCTCACCGGGAAGGATCCGCACAAGGGCGTCAACCCGGACGAGGTCGTCGCCATCGGCGCCACCCTCCAGGCCGGTGTGCTCAAGGGTGAGGTCAAGGACGTCCTGCTCCTCGACGTGACCCCGCTGTCCCTCGGCATCGAGACCAAGGGCGGCATCATGACCAAGCTCATCGAGCGCAACACCACGATCCCGACCAAGCGGTCCGAGATCTTCACGACGGCCGAGGACAACCAGCCGTCCGTGCAGATCCAGGTCTACCAGGGCGAGCGCGAGATCGCGGCGTACAACAAGAAGCTCGGCATGTTCGAGCTGACCGGCCTGCCGCCGGCCCCGCGCGGCGTCCCGCAGATCGAGGTCTCCTTCGACATCGACGCGAACGGCATCATGCACGTCACGGCCAAGGACCTCGGCACGGGCAAGGAGCAGAAGATGACCGTCACCGGCGGCTCCGCGCTGCCGAAGGACGACATCCAGCGCATGATGCGCGACGCCGAGCAGCACGCCGAGGAGGACCGGCGCCGCAAGGAGGCCGCCGAGACCCGCAACCAGGGTGAGCAGCTCGTCTACCAGACGGAGAAGTTCCTCAAGGACAACGCGGACAAGGTGCCCGCCGAGGTCAAGACCGAGGTCGAGACCGCGATCACCGAGCTGAAGGACAAGCTCAAGGTCGAGTCCGGCGCCGGCGACAACACGGCGGAGATCCGCACGGCGACCGAGAAGCTCGCCGCGGTCAGCCAGAAGCTCGGCCAGGCCATGTACGCCGCCGCCCAGAGCTCCCAGGCCACCGAGGGCGCCCCCTCCGGAGGCACCGGGGGTGAGGGCAAGGCCGCCGATGACGACGTCGTGGACGCCGAGATCGTCGACGAGGACACGCCGAAGGGAGGCGCCGGATGAACCGGCCGGACGACCCTCAGCACCCCGACCTCAGGCGTACCGAGCCCGTACCCCCGGTACTCGTCCGGGACCGGAGGCGCGGCGAGCCCCTCGCACTGACACCGCGCAGGCCCACCGCCGGCCTGGACTCCGGACAGGGACCGGCTCCCGCCGCGGCTCCTGAGGCGGACGAGCGTGTCCGCGGGCTGGAGGCCGAGCTCGCCGAGCGCACCGAGGACCTGCAACGGCTCAAGGCCGATTACGACAACTACCGCAAACGCGTCCACCGTGACCGCCTCGCCGTCCGGGAGGCGGCGGTGACCAACGTCCTCACCGGCATGCTGCCCGTGCTCGACGCCGTCGACCAGGCCCGCCGAGACGGCGATGCGTCGCCCGGACTCGACGCTGTCGCCCACACCCTGGAATCCCATCTGGCGCGCCTGGGCCTCCAGACCGTCGGCGAGCCCGGCGAGCCCTTCGACCCCCGGATCCACGAGGCGGTGGCCTCCGCCCCGACGACCGGCGCGGCCACCCCCACCTGTAGCGGGATCCTGCGCCCCGGCTACCGCGTCGGCGCGCATCTGCTGCGCCCCGCCCAGGTGGTGGTGGCCGAACCGCGCTACGACGGTCCGCTGCCGCCGTCGGAGTGATGCGCGTGGGAGCCGTCGTGGGAGGCGCCGTGGGAGGCGCCGGATTCGACGGTTCCGCCGAGCCGCTCCCGCAGGGGTGCCAGGGCGTCGGCCGAGGCGGCGACCACGACCCAGCGGTTTCCCACGAGGTAGGTGCCGCCGTAGGTGCGGGACTCGTCCAGCCACGCGCGCTGGCCCTGGTCGGCGGCGAAGGTGAGCATGCGGTACGAGTCCTCCCCCGCCCCGCACGCGCCCTCGCGCAGCTCCTCCGCGTCGACCATGATCTCGGCCGTACAGCCGAGGACGGCGGCGATGTCCTGGAGGGTGGCGGGGCGGACGGACGAGCTCGGGGCGGGGGCGTCCGTGCCGGCCCGGGGGGCCGCCGGCGTGTGCTGCCCGGCGCATCCGCCGCAGACCAGTGAAGCGAACATCACGGCGACACAGGGCAGCACGTGGCGGGTGGTGATACGGGGTGTACGGGGCACGTCTCCCTCACAGGGTTCCGGGGCTCGGTCGAGGCTCGGGGCGGACTATCCGCCGGCGGGGACCTTCTTGCCGCCCGCGGTGACCGCGAACCACAGGCCCTGCTTGTTGTGCCCGTTCGTCTGACCGGGCTCGGTGTCGCCGGTGAACAGGTAGACCGGCCAGCAGTCGATCGTCAATTGCTCCGTTCCGTCGGGCCGCTTCAACGAGCCGACCAGTCCGGCCGGAATTCCGGACGCCTTCGCCTTGTCCACGGGTGCGGCGGGCTTCCAGGTGTCCAGGCAGGCGCCGACGCAGGCCGACTTCATCGGCCAGGCACTGTCCTTGTCGAATCGGTAGAGCGTGCGCCCCTTGGCGTCCACGAGAATTTTCCCGAGTTTTTCATTGGCGGTGAGGGAGAGCTCTGCGCCCGCCTTTCCGGTTTTATCTCCCTGCTCTTCGCCGCCCTTCTGGGCACTGTCCTTCTGGGCACCGCCCTTCTGGTCGATGGCCTTCTTCCCGTCGGCCGCCAGCGCGTGCCATGTACCGCCGACTCCTTCGCCCTTCGCGTCACCCGCCTGCGTGTCCTTGGCGTAGCGGTAGACGGGCCAGCCCGCGAGGGTCAACTGCTTGCTGCCGTCGGCCCGGACGACCTCGCCGAGCAGGCTCGCGTCGATGCCTTCGGAGGCCGAGGCGTCGGCCGCCGGCACGGCCGGCCAGACCTCGGCACAGTCCCCTTCGCAGGCGGACTTGGGAGGCTTGGGGGTGTCCTTGTCGAAGCGGTAGAGGGTGGCCCCGGCGTTGTCGGTGACCACGCTGCCCACGTCCGGGATGTCCCGCACGGCCAGCTGTCCGGCCGGTCCGGTCTTTCCGGCGGCGGAGCCGGAACCGGAGCCGGCCGAGGGATCCGCACCGCTTCCGCCGGAGCCGTACGCGGAGCCGTATTCCGCTCCGTATCCGCTCCCTATGGCCTTGCTGTCACCGGCCGGCTGAACGGAATTGGCGTTCTTCGAAGCACTGCTGTCGCCCAGTCCGCATCCCGCCGCCAGCATGATTACCGCGGCCACGGATCCGGCTGCCATCCCACGACGCTTGTTCTTCACGATCACTCCTTCGAGTTCCATCCGGTGCTTTCGTGTACTGCCTTATTCATAGGACCTGCGGGGCCCCTGGAATTCGGATCACCGGGAATTTGTCAGATCGCGCCAAAGGGTGAACTCGAACCGGCGGCGGCCGTTCACCGGGAGGTCATTCCTGAATACGCAGGGCGAGCGCGGGACAGCGGCGCACCGCGCGGAGCGCCTTGGGCCGCAGCCGTCCGGGAACCGCCATGACCGCCTGGGCGGGGAAGCCGTCGGCGTCCAGCCGCACGACATCGGGCAGCAGGTCCACGCACAGCCCGTGGCCCTTGCACAACGTCCAGTCCACGACGAGCCGTTCGGGGTTCTCGTCGGCCGGCAGCGGCAGGGCTCCGAGGACGCGCCGCCCGCAGCCGCTGCCGAGCGCGTGGTCGCGCAGCTCGTCCGGGAAGACGGCGAGCGCGGACGCCACGAAGGAGGAGGTGCCGTCGGGATGACTGCACGCGCCCCGGCGGCGTACCGCGCGCATGCGCGCCTGCACCGCTTCGAGGGCGGCCCGCCCTCCCCCGGCCACCATGTTCTCGACCGCGTCGGCGAGCGAGGGGAGCCCCCTGACACACGGCCCGCACTGGCCCGCGGACTCGTCCGCCATCCAGCGGGTCACCCGGGCCACTTCGCCGGCCGGGCAGGTGTCCTCGGGCAGCGGCAGCACCGCCCCCGCCCCGAGTACCGCGTCGTACGCGGCCAGCGACTGCCGGGACAGCGCCGCGGAGCGCGCCGCCGCGGGGGCCAGCCACCGTCCGTGGTAGCCGCCGACCAGCACGCCCTGGCCCGGGCCGGACCCGCACAGGTCCAGGACGTACGCAAGCGAGGTCCCGATCGGCACCTCGACGACCGTGGATCCGCCGACCGTCAGGAGCATGGTCCCCGGCTCGCCCGGCAGTCCGGCGGCGTTGTAGCCGGCCGCGCCGAGCCGGGCGGCGACGGCGAGCTGCGCGTAGGTCTCGGTGTTGGAGAGCAGGGTGGGCAGCCCGCCCAGGCCTCGTTCGCTGGTCCGCACCTTCTGACCGGACGGCAGCGCGGGGCCGCCGTCCAGCCCGTTGATCATCGAAGTTCCCTCGCCCGTGACGAATCGCTCGGGAAGCCGGGTGACGCGGACCCGGCTGCCGACCGGGCCCCGTTCGGCGACGGCCTCGCGCAGCGACCGCTCCACGTCCTCCCGGGTCACTCCGACGACCACGTCCTCGGCGCCGAGCGCGGCGGCGGCCAGCAGGGCGCCGTCCAGTACGAGGTGCGGGACGTGCAGCAGCAGGGCTTTGTCCTTGAGGCAACTCGGTTCGCCCTCACTGGCGTTGACGACGACGGCGGTCCGCCCGTCGCGCGCCCGCGCGGACCGGGTGACGGCCCGGAGTTTGCGGGCGAAGGGGAAGCCCGCTCCGCCGCGGCCCCGCAGGTCGATGCCCTCGGCGAGCTCCACGAGCTCGTCGGGGCTGTACTGGGGCAGCGCGCCGTGCACGGTCAGGTGGCCCACTCGGTCGAGCCGCGCGGCGGTGTCGAGCCCCGCGAGCAGCCTCGGCTGCCCCACGCAGCCGAGGGTCGGAAGCGGCACGCCGCTCACTGGCGCCCCCGGAGCCCGTCGAGGGGTTCACCGGGCCGGTCGTCCGCGGCGAGTCCCCGTCTGCTGGAGATGAACACCGAGGAGTACTGTGCGACGGCCTCGGCCGCGAACGAGGACCGGGCGGCGGGCTGTTCGGCGCCCCGGCCCTGGGGCAGGCCGATCGGCAGCGGGGCCGGCGGGTCGAGAGGCTGAGCGGGCGGCGCGTAGGAGGGCTCGGCGGACTCGTAGACGGGGCGCCATTCCAGCTGCTCCGCCAACCGCGCGGTCAGACGCGCCCCGGACTCCTCCGCCGGCTGCCGGACGAAGGGCCGCGGGGTCCGGGGCGGCCCCTGCCGCCCCGGCGCCTCCGGAGCGGACGGCTGCGCGGCGGCCGGACGGGCGGGCGCCGCGCGCAGCCTTGCCCGGAGGCGGACTGCGAGCACCGCCGCCACGCCGATGAGGCTCAGGCCGTACGCCACCGTCACCCAAGCGCTCGCGGGGCGACCGGCCTTGAGCCCGTGTACCAGGGACGCGCCCCACGCCGGGTACGCGCCCATGTGGAGGGCCCGCCACCACATGGACCGGCCCTTGGTGGCGAAGGCGCTGCGGACCGCGCCGGAGACCGCGACCGCGACGAAGAAGTAGCCGGCGAGGGTGCCGAGACCGATGAGGACGGGCTTGTTCCGGTCCGCGAGCGGCAGGAATATGGACGCGGCCCCGGTATGCGCCTCCGCCACCTTGACCCAGATGTGCAGGGCGAGGAATCCCAGCCCCGCGACGGCGAGGCCGCGGTGGGCCCCTTGGGCCAGGAGCCGGTGACCCGACGTCAGCAGGGTGCGGTCCGTGGCCGCCAGGCCCCACAGGACGGCGGAGGTCAGCGAGACGAGCGAGAGTACGCCCGCCCCGTAGTCGAGGAAGTCCCACAGACGTGTCAAGGCGCCGGCCCGGGCCGCCACGGCCAGCGACAACAGGGCGGCGAGGGCGCCGAGGGCGAGCGCGGCGGGGCGCGGGCCGCCACCCGCGGACAGCAGGGGCGCCCGGCGGAAGGCCCGCCGCCCGGCGGCCGCCGCGGGCGGCGCGCCGGCATGGCGTCTGGTCCGGCGGGCCCGATGAGAGCGGGGCATACGGGTCAGGGGCAGGGGCATCGCGTTCTCCATACGCCCAGGTCCGAGCACTCCACCTCGCACTCGGCGCCCGGGGCAGTCGTCGGAACTGCTCCGCGGCGGGCGGGAGATGGGTGCCTCGCCGACCGGGAGCGGGGGCCGGAGTGCAGAAGCATCGTGGACCTTCGCAACGTCTCCATAGTATTTATCGAATCGTGACAACTTCTGGCTCGCGCGGCATCATCACCCCAGCACCCCCGGAAGATTCCGTTCCAGCGGTGCGGTTGCGACCTGGTTGACGCCTCGTCCGCCGCCACACCTCCCCGACGGCAAATTCGAGGTAAAGCTGCGGGACTGCAAGTGGATGGCAGGCTCCTGAAAGGAGTAGAGGTTCTCAACTCCCCCGTCGGCACTGGCGCCGGCGGGGAGGGAGGCGGCCTCGACAGGCTTGTCGCCCTTCCACGGGACAGGCCATACCCCGGCATGAACGAGGTAACAATGTGCGAACTTCTGAACCGCATCTGGTCCCGCCCCCGCGGGGAATGGACCCGGGTCCTGCGAAAGGAACTGCCGGCGCTCGCCGCCGGGATAGTGGAGGAGCTCCGTGAGGGGATCCCCGGGTTCTCCGAGCTGCTGGAGGACGTCGACGACGAGGTGGTCAGAGAGCAGGTGGAGGCGGGCCTGCTCACGGTCCTCGGGTACCGGTCCGCGGCGCCGCAGCAGCACGACCGGCAGGACCGGCACGCGGAGCACGATCGGGTCCCGGACCGCGGCGGGAACGCCGACGAGCCCCGGCATCACGACCCCCACGGCGCTCCGCACGGGGACCCCCGCCCCGATCCGCGCCGGCGGACGCACCCGGCCCCCCTCAAGGTCGTTCCCCCGGAGGGACTCTGCACCGTACCCGAACGTGCCCGGCGAGAGCTCTTCGCCGTCCTTACGGGTGACATGAGCATGTCTGAAATTGCACTTGCCGAACTCTCCCGGGCCGCCGGCTGGCCCCTCCCCTCCGAAATACGGGTCATCGCCCTCGCCAGCCCCGGCGAGACCCAGCAGCTCGCGGCCCTCCTGGACGACGGCCTCGCCGGCATGGTCGGAGCCCAGCCCTGCATGCTGGTCCCGAGCCCCGACCCGGACGCCCGTTCCGCCCTGGAGGCCGCGCTGCGCGGGCGGTTCGCCGCCGTCGGACACGCCGTCCCGCTCCGGGACACCGCCTCCTCGCTGCGCTGGGCCCTGCGGCTGCTCTCCCTCACTCCGGCCCGCGCCGGCCTGGACGCGCGGGCCATCTTCGTCGACGACCACCTCTCGACACTGCTGCTGTTGCAGGACGAGCCCCTGGCGCACGCCCTGGCCGCCCGCTGGCTGCGCCCGCTGGCGAACCTGACACCGCGCCAGAGCGAGCGGCTCGAAGTCACCCTCCTCGCCTGGCTGGAGGGCGGCGGCGCGCCCGAGGCCGCGAAGGCGCTCAGCGTCCACCCCCAGACCGTGCGCTACCGCATGCGACAGCTGGAGAAGCTCTTCGGACCCGGACTGCGGGACCCCCGTACCCGCTTCGAACTGGAAATGGCCCTGCGCAGCCGCCGTCTCCTGGCCCAGGTACGCCGCCAGAACTCCCGGGTGGGCCGCAGGGCGCGCCCCGTGACGACCGACTTCCGGCCCCCGCTGGGCGTGGGGCGCATGGCCCGCGTCAACGGCCTGTAGCAGCCCGGACCACCCGCCCTCCCCGGCCTTGCCCCGGCCCCTCCCCGTCATCCGGCGGGAGGGACCGGGGCCGCCGTGTTTACCGCTCGACGAGTACGGCGCGGCTGCCGGCGCGCAGCGCGGCGTTGAGGTCGAGCAGCTCGGCGTACGCCCGGGCGCACGGTCGGCACGCCGCCAGATGGCGGGCGAGGCCGCGGCCGCCGGGCGCCCCGCGGCGCCGGATCGCCGCACCGAGTACGGCGCCGTAGTGGCGGCACCGGTCATCGGCCGCCGCGTCCAGGTGGGCGCTCAGGTACGCCTCGCGCAGCCCCTCGCGGGCGCGGAAGGCCAGCGAGGTGACGGCGCTCGGGGTGATGCCCAGCAGCAGGGGGACGTGGTGCGGGCAGTCGTCCTCCACGAGCGTGTGCCACAGGACGGCCTTCCAGCGCTCGGGCAGGGTGTGGAAGGAGCGGGCGACGAGCCGGCGGTCCTCGCTGTCGAGCAGCTGGCTCTGCGGATCGCCGCCGGCCGGCCCCGGCCGGCACCAGGCCTCGACATCGGGAGTCAGCACGGTCCGGCCGTCGCCGGCCCGCCACTCGCCCGCCGTGTGACGGACCACGGCCAGCAGGTACGGCCGCCAGTCGTCCCGGGGGCCCGCACCGGACCGGACGGCCTGGAAGGTCCGGATGAACGTTTCGGAGACGAGGTCCTCGGCGTCCTGCGGGGCCCGGCAGCAGGCGCGGGCGGCCGCGAGGACGGCGCCGCGGTGGCGCCGGTACAGGACATCGCAGACGGTCTGGTCCACCGCGCCGAACGCGAAGGACCGTCTGAGCTGCCGGGTGAGGTCCCGGTCGGAGGGCGGCACGGCTGCGGCGGCGGCCCCTTGGCGCGGACCGGCCGGGGTGTGACGAGAGCCGGACATGACACTCCTCGTGTGGTCGAGGGCCCGCGGGCCCCTTCGGGCGGCGGTGACACGACGGCGGCGCGGCGGCAACGCGCGTGCGCGGTGCCGGTCCGAAGTCGGCTTCGGACCGGCACCGCTCTCGGGGCGACGCCAGGGAGGTGGGAGGGGGGCGCCGCCCCGAGGTCTGGGCGGATCGATCGGTCAGAGTTCCCGCATCAGGCGGTCACGCGGGGACGCGGTCAGGCGGTCGGCGGTGAGGCGGTGAGGCGGTGAGGCGGTGAGGAAGTGAGGCGGTGAGGAAGTGAGGAAGTGAGGCGGGGCAGACTGGTCAACGGCACGCGCGTCCACCGTTGATGCAGCCGACCGCGTTGGCCATCAGCCCGTTCGACATGACGTTGATGAAGTCGCCGTGGTCGGTCCCCGGCTTGTGCAGCTGCTCGGGGAAGCTGTCCACGGCGAACTTCGAGCCGGCCGGCACCGCGTACGTGATCCGCTGCACCAGTTGGGGGATGGCCTTGAAGCCGGCCGGGCAGGAGCCGTTGCGGTCCGCGAAGGCCACATGGGTGCGGTGGTTGGCGCTGTCGGTGTTCTTGCCGTCCCAGCAGCTCTGGAAGTTGAACGTGCGCACCACGTCGCTGCCCTTGGGGCAGACCGGGTACTTGTCCTTGAGCTGGCGGTTCTCGAATCCGGTGCAGCTCCACGACGCGTTGGCGTTGCCCGGGCCGTTGGTGAGCGCCTTGGCGTCGCCGGTGATGATCCGCAGGAAGCGCGGCATGGCCGTGACCTTGCCCGCCGGGCTGCCCTTGAACTCGATCGTCACCTGCTTCGGCTGCAGGATGGTGCCCACGTTGGCGTCCTTCCCGCCGCCGGGGGCGTTGGCGTCCTTCTCCGCCCGGCCGTCCCGCAGCCGCAGCACCGGCCAGTAGTACGTGGACTGGTCGCCGTTGGTGCAGGTGGTCCCGGACGCGGCGAGGCTCTTGTTGGTGGAGAAGGCGTCCGCGGTCTTGTTGCCCACGTAGTCGTGCATGTGGTGGGCGCCGTTGCTCACGCCGGGGGCGACGATGACGTTGTCCGGGTTCAAGTGGCGGTTCTCGTTGCGGCCGCACTGCACGACGAAGGATCCGGTGGACGCGCCAGTGCGGGCGGCGGGCTTCTTCACGTTGGGCCGGATGGAGCCGATCGCGACGAAGTCACTGCGCGCCGGGCCGCCCTTGGCCGCCTGCGGTGTGGCGCTCCGTGCGGCCGCGCTGCCGCCGCCGGCCTCGTCCGCCGGGTCGGCGGCCGCCGCCTTCTTCATCGTGCAGGCACTGAGCGGCTCCAGTCCCCCGGGGCGCTCGGCCGTGCGTGCGATCGCGTCGGAGATGCGGGTGATGGTCGTGCCCCGCTCCTGTTTCAGTTCTCCGAGCAGGGCGTCGCCGCTGGCCCCGCCCGAGGACAGGCGCTGGTAGGCGTCGGCTATCTGGGTGTCCAACTTCGCCAGGTTCTCGTCCACTTCCTTCCGTGCCTCGTCGGGGACGGCGCGCAGCTGGTCTCCCACGTCGGGGCAGTCGATGGTCGCGGTCACCGGCGCCGTACGGGATCCCTGCCCCGCGGAGGCCCCCTGGGCGACGATCACGACCCCGCCGCCGCCGAGTACGAGGGCGGACACCACGGCGAGGGCTTTGTGGGCGGGCTTGAGGCGGCGTTTATGGCCCTTTTGGCTCATGCGATCACTTCACTTCGTCGGTCGGGAAATGGTGGAGGGGGCCTGCGAGGCGTCCACGAGGCCGTCGAAATCGACCAGCCCGCTGTCCTCGAGGACCGAGATGTGGTCCAGAACGGTGACGTTGGCATCCGACGCCAGGGCCCGCACCATGGAGTTGCGCGTCTGCGCCCGTACTTGGGCCACCAGCGTGAACACCTTGCCGTGCGCCCGGCGCAGCAGCTGGATGAACAGCAGCTCGTACTGGGTGCCTTGGGCACGGTCCAACTGGGCCAGCCAGTCCTGTTGTTGGGCGCTGGGCTGGTTGGGCAGATCGACGCCGAGGGCCTGGCCCACTTCGATGACCCGCCGGTCCAGTTCGGTGTGTCCTTCGACGAGATGCATCCCGGCGGTACGCACCGTGGGACGCGCGCCGCGCTGCAGAGCCTGCCGTCCGGCGGGCAGTTCCCACAGTCCGGCGAGCCGCACCTTGCGGATGAAGTCCCGGTCCTGGGCGGTCAGGGGCCCGAAGGCGGTACTCACGGTCCCGGCGCCGTCGTCCTCTCCGGCCGGAGCCGTGGCGGCGGCGGCGCTTCCGCCGAATTTCTGTACGGGTATCAGCAACGCGATCAACGTGAAGGCGAGCGCACCGATGACGATGCCCGTGGCGATCACGTGTCTCGACGCGAGCGACATGCTGCCGACGGTCGACCGGCGGAATGACAGCACTGTGCCTCCTTGACTGCTGGGCCGGGAGGGGCTGCGGGGTCCCAAGGTCCGGCCGTCATGCCGTGTCCACCCGCGCTCCCGGGTGGCAAGGGACGCTAGTGCCAGTTGTGGTGCCCTTGTCGAAGCACCATCACGAACGGACAAACATCCGGGCAATACCTCGAAAGACTGGTACCGTGCCGCCGCCCGGCCCGCACGCCGGTCCGAAGTGCCCCACTGCGCCTAGGAGTTGGGCTCGCGCTCCGTCGGCACGCACAGGACGGGGATCGGCGAGAGGTGCAGCAGCTTGTGCGGTGTGGAGCCCAGCAGGGCGCCGCGGATCGGGCTGTCGCCCCAGCTGCCGACGATGATGACGCGGGCGTTGTGGCGTTCGGCGGCGGCGAGCAGGGCCTGGGCCGGCTTCTCGTCGACGACCTCGACCAAGGAGGGGACACCCGCCTCGTCGGCGGCCGCGACGGCGTGCGCGAGGGCGGCGCGCCCCGCCTGGCGGACGGCCTCGCGGTGGGCGCGGTACTCCTCTCCGGCGGCGCCGGGCGCGGCCGCGCCGTAGACGAGGACGAGGGGCTCGCCGAAGGCGGTGGCCACTTCGAGCGCCACGTGCAGGGCCCGCTCCGCGCCGGGCGATTCGTCGTATCCCAGGACCACGGACATCGGGGGCTCCTTGTCGGGAACTCTTCTTCGGGCTTCGGGGACTCTTCAGGACTTCCCGCCGTGGACGAGTTCCGGGTCGGCGACACCCCGCCGCTCCTGCCAGAACCGGCCGTCCCGCACCCGCCAGTAGCACATGAGGAGCACACCGGCCACCGCGATCCCGATCCCGATGACCAGCGGCGGGCCCAGTCCGATCCAGGAGACCCCGCTGGCCGAGTTCTCCGGATTCGACATGTCGGTGACCGACTCGGCCAGCAGCCACGCCAGCAGGCCGGCCCCGACCAGCGGCCCGACGCCGATGAGCAGGAAGTTGTGCGGGCTCTCCAGCAGGTGACGGCGGTAGTAGATCACGCAGGCCAGGCCGGTGAGCGCGTAGTAGAAGGCGATGAGCAGGGAGAGCGCGGTCAGGGAGTCGAGGAGCGCGTTCTCGCTGATCTGGTTGACGACGAGGTACCAGGCGATGGCGATGCCGGCCACCCACCAGGTACTGACGTCCGGGGTCCGGAAGCGCGGGTGGATGTGCGCGAGCGGCGGCGGCAGCGCGTGGCGGCGGGCCATGGACAGGGCGGTACGGGAGGCCGGGATGATCGTGGTCTGGGTCGAGGCGAGCGCGGAGGTGCAGACGGCGAGGAGCACCATCCAGTCCCAGCCGCCCATCACCTCGTGCGCGAGTACGGCGAAGAGGGCCTCCTCCTCGCCCGCGTTCTCCGCGAGGAAGGCGGTCCCGGCGTAGCTGACGACGGCGAAGCCGACGGACACGTAGGTCACCAGCAGGACGACGGTCGACCAGACGGCCGCCTCGCCGGGCGCGGTGGCGGAGTCCTCGACCTCCTCGGTGAGGTTCACCGCGGACTCCCAGCCCCAGTAGATGAACACGCCGAGCAGCAGGCCGCCGGTGAGGGCGGTGCCGCCCGCGCCGAAGGGGTTGAGCCATGCGAAGGACGGTTCGATGGAGTCGAGGGTGCCGGTGCCGGCGTACACGCGGTAGATGGCGACGACCGCGAAGGCCAGGAGGAAGAAGACCTGGGCGAGGATGAGGATGTCCTGGAGGTGGGCCGACAGTTCGGTGCCGATGACGCAGATGGCGGTCATGACCAGGATCACCACGACGGTGAGGGTCTGCCGGATCAGCGCGTTCGCGGCCCAGCTGTCGAGACCGGCGGCGAGCAGGCCGAACTGGACGGCGACGTCGGCCAGCGAGCCGATGACCAGGACGCCGGTCATGGCGATCGCCCAGCCGCCGAGCCAGCCGGCCCACGGGCCCATGGCCCGCGTCACCCACGAGAAGGTCGTCCCGCAGTCCTGGTCGACCTTGTTGAGGTAGTAGAAGGCGGCGGCGATCAGCAGCATCGGTACGAAGGACGCCAGCATCACACCCGGCGCGTAGATCCCGGCCAGCGCGACGATCGGGCCGATGACCGCGGCCAGCGAATAGGCGGGCGAGGTGGAGTTCAGGCCGATGACGAGTGCGTCGAGGAACCCGATCGCGTTGGCCTTGAGTCCCGCCTCCGCCGCAATCGCGTTCTCCGGTCCGCCACCGGCACCGTCGTGGGGCATGTACGCATCCTGGCGCACCCGGCGACGCCGCGCACGGCGGGATCGGGCGACCGCGCCGCTCAGGGCTGGATGTTCCAGCCCGCGATCACCGGAAGGCCGTGCTCGGTGGACAGGACGCTGACCGTGCCGGTGCGCAGCATGAACAGGCGGCCGTCCTCGGGCGGCAGGCCCAGGTAACGGGCGGTCAGGACGCGCAGGAAGTGGCCGTGTGCGACGACGACTGCGTCGCCGCCGTCCGCGTCGCGCAGCACCGGCGCCATCCGGGCCAGGGCGCGGTCCGCGCGGGCGGCGACCTGGGCGGCGCTCTCGCCGGGGTGCTCGGCGTCACCGGGCGGGACGCCGTCGCTCCACAGCGACCAGTGCGGCCGGGTCCGCTGGATCTCGGCGGTGGTGACGCCCTCGTAGCCGCCGTAGTCCCACTCGTACAGGTCGGGATCGGTGACGCCGTCGGCGAGCCCGGCGAGCTCCGCGGTGGCCACGGCCCGGCGCAGCGGGCTGGTGAGCACCAGGGCCGGGTGCCGGTCCCGGAAGTAGGGGGCCAGCGAGATGGCCTCCTCGACGCCGTTCGGGGTCAGCGGCACGTCGGTTCGTCCGGTGTGCCGCCCGTCGGCACTCCATGCCGTCTCGCCGTGCCTCACCAACAGCAGGTCACTCACCCTTCGGACCATATGCCCTCCGGCATGTCGGTGCCGGAGGACCCCGGCGGGGCGTGTCACTGTCGGGCGTCATGGATGTGAGCACGTTCTACGCCTTGTTCTCCGCCACCTGCTTCACCCTGGTCGGGCTCTGGTGGAATGTGGTACAGAGCCATCCGGAGTGGCTGCGCGTGCCCGCCCGGCGGCGGGTGGTCGGCGGCATCTACCTGTCGTTCCTCCTGCCCGCGCTGATGGGTCTGTTCGCCCAGGTGGGTGGTGTCGAGCAGCCCGGGATCTGGCGGACCGGGTTCGTCGTGGTCGCCGTGGTCGGGTCCGCGTCCACGCTGCGGCTGCTGTCCCGGGAGCGCGCGGAGGGCGGTGGCGACGACCTGCGGTGGCGGGGGCTCGGGGTGGCCGTGCTCTACGCGCTGATCGCGGTGGTGGGTGTGGCGCCGGAGATCGCGGATGTGGTGAACCTGCGTCCGATCCAGGCCGAGGCGCTGCTGCTGATCCTGCTGGTGGTGCTGGCGCACAGCCTGGTGTGGCGGTTCATGGCCGGCGAGGGCCGGTCGGCGGAATCGCGCTGAGGTGGGCGCGTGGCCGGTGCGGCCGCAGCTGGTCGCGATGATGGTGGTGCTGACCGTGGCCACCGGCCTGATCGAGGCGATCAGTCTGCTCGCCCTCGGGCCGGTGTTCACCGCGATGCAGACCGGCAATGTGCTGTTCCTGGCCTTCGGGGCGACTGCCCAGGGGAACCTGCCGACGCTGGCGCCGGCGGTCTCGCTGGCCTCCTTCGCCGTCGGGGCGGTCTGCGGGGCCCGGCTGGAGTCGGCCTCCGAGATCCGGGGGCGGCGCTGGTTCGTCATCGGCCTGGTCGTCGAGGGCACGCTGATCCTGGTCGCCGCGGGTGCCGGCTGGGGTGTGGCGCCGCGCTACGGGTCGCCGGGCGGGCGGCATCTGGTGGTGGCGGCGGTGCTTGCGGTGGCGATGGGGTTTCGGAACGTCAGCAGCATGCGGGTGAACGTGCCCGGGGTGCCGACCACGCTGGTGACCCGGTCCATGACCTCCTTCCTCGGGGGTTCGATGCTGGGCCAGGACAGCGCGTTCGGGTACGGCACGGCGGCGTGGCGGCTGCGCGCGCTGGCGGTGCTGGCCATGTTCACGGGAGGGCTGGCCGGGGCCCTGCTGGTGCGGGCCGGCTGGACGGTGAACTGGCTGCTGACCGTGCCTGCGGCGGTGGTGCTGGCGGTGGCGGGCGCGACGTACGTGAGCCAGCCCCCACTGCACACGGGGCAGCCCCCGCCGGTAGGCCCGTGAACCGGTGCGGTTCGGCCTCTCGGGCGCGCCCGGATGTACCCGCATCGGGCGTATTGCGGGCGTATTGCCCCCACTGGACCATTGGTACAGTCACGGCATGGCGGTGGATGAGCTCGACACCCGGATCCTGCGCCTGCTGATCGAGCAGCCGCGCACCAGCGTCCGCGAGTACGCCCGGCTCCTCGGCGTCGCGCGCGGCACCCTCCAGGCCCGCCTGGACCGGCTGGAGCGCACCGGGGTGATCACCGGCACGGGTCCGGTGCTGTCCCCCGCCGCGCTCGGCCACCCGGTGCTGGCGTTCGTCCACATCGAGGTCACCCAGGGGCACCTGGACGAGGTCGGCGACGCGCTGGCCGCCGTACCCGAGATCATCGAGGCCTTTTCGATCACCGGCGGCGGGGATCTGCTGACCCGGGTGGCGGCGCGCGACAACGCCCACCTGGAGGACGTGATCCAGCGGCTGATCCGGCTCCCGGGCGTGGTCCGCACCCGCACGGAGGTCGCTCTGCGTGAGCGTGTCCCGCACAGGCTGCTGCCGCTGGTCGAGGCAGTGGGAAGAGCGGCTGCAAAATCCTAACAAGATGGCCTCAACACGTACACGACCGGCAGAACGGGCGCAACGGATGATTTCCGTCATATTCGATCTCGACGGCACCCTCGTGGACAGCGAGCCGAACTACTACGAGTCCGGGCGCCGCACGCTGGAAAGGCACGGAGTACCCGGTTTCACATGGGAGCAGCACTCCCGCTTCATCGGCATCGGCACCCTGGAAACGCTGGAGATCCTCAAGGAGCGGTACGGGATCCCGGCGCCGGTGGAGCAACTGCTCGCGGAGCAGAACGCCGCCTACCTGGCGCTGTCCCGCACCGGTACCGAGGTCTTCCCCGAGATGCGGAAGTTCGTGGAGCGGCTGCACGCCGAGGATGTTCCGATGGCCGTCGCCTCCGGCTCCTCCCGCGAGGCCATCGAGGCCGTACTGGCCGGTACGGGGCTGGACGCACTGCTGACCGTGGCGGTCTCCGCCGAGGAGGTCGCGCACGGCAAGCCCGCCCCGGACGTGTTCCTGGAGGCGGCGCGCCGCCTCGGTTCCGATCCGGCGGACTGCGTGGTCGTCGAGGACACGGCTCCGGGCGCCGAGGCCGCCCGCGCGGCCGGCATGGGCTGCCTGGCGGTCCCGTACGTGACGACCACCGCCGGCGATCCGGCGTTCGCGAGCGCCGGGCTGATGTTCCGGGGCGGGCAGCGGGAGTTCAGCGCCGAGACCGCCTACGAGTGGGTCAGCGAGCACCCGGCCGCCTGAGGCCCGCCCCGCGTCGGTCAGGGTCGGTCAGAGCGTCCGGCCGGCGCCCTAGGCCCGGCCGGGCGGGAAGATCTCGCCGCACCGCCTAGTTAGTAGAACCGTGAACAATTTTGCGCGGGGCGCGGCGGACAGGCACGTGGACGTGGTGGTCATCGGGGCCGGGCAGGCGGGCCTGTCCAGCGCGTACCACCTGAGCCGGGCGGGGATCGGGCACGTGGTCCTGGACCACGCGCGCCGGCCCGGCGGGGCCTGGCAGTTCCGCTGGCCCTCGCTCACGTACGGCAGGGTGCACGGGATGCACGCGCTGCCCGGCATGGAGCTCACCGGCGCGGACCCGCTGCGGCCCTCGTCGGAGGTGATCGGGGGGTACTTCGCCGCCTACGAGGAGCGGTTCGGCCTGCGCGTACGGCGCCCCGTGGACGTCACGGCGGTACGGGACGGGGCGGACGGGCGGCTCCTGGTGGAGTCCTCGGCCGGCACGTGGTCGGCGAGGGCCCTGATCAACGCCACCGGGACCTGGGACCGGCCGTTCTGGCCGCGTTATCCGGGCCAGGAGACCTTCCGGGGCCGCCAGCTGCACACCGCGAACTACCCAGGACCTGGCGAGTTCGTCGGGTCCCGGGTGATCGTGGTGGGCGGCGGCACCTCGGCGGTGCAGCACCTGCTGGAGATATCCGAGGTGGCGGCCGAGACCACCTGGGTGACGCGCCGGCCCCCGGTGTTCCGCGACGGGAGTTTCGGCGAGGCCGAGGGCCGGGCGGCGGTGGCGCTGGTGGACGAGCGGGTACGCCAGGGCCTGCCGCCGCAGAGCGTGGTCAGCGTGACGGGGCTCCCGCTGAACGAGGCCGTCCGCGCCGGTCTCGACTCGGGGGTGCTGGACCGCCGGCCCCTGTTCGCCCGAATCACCCCCGCGGGAGCCGTCTGGGCCGACGGGCGGCAGGTGGAGGCCGACGTGATCCTGTGGGCCACCGGGTTCCGGGCTGCCGTGGACCACTTGGCCCCGCTGCGCCTGCGCGAGCCGGGCGGCGGCATCCGCGTGGAGGGGACCCGGGCGGTCCGCGACGAGCGCGTCCACCTGGTCGGCTACGGCCCGTCGGCATCGACCATCGGCGCCAACCGCGCGGGCGGCGCCGCCGTCCGCGAGATCCGCCGCCTCCTCGCCCGCGCGGAACGCGGCGACACCCGCGCACCGGCAACACTCACCGCGGCCTCGCCGGCCGTCGCCGTCTAGCCGCCGTCCAGGGACCCTTCAGGGGTGGCCGGCGCGGGGGCCCGCGTGGGCCCGCCCGGCGGCCGCGCGGTTCCGGTTGAACTCCGCGACGTGCTTCTTGTGCTCCTCGTAGGTGGCCGAGAACCGGGTGTCCCCCGGCTTCACCGTGACGAAGAACAGCCAGTCGCCGGGCGTCGGCGCGACCGCGGCCGCCAGGGCTTCGAGTCCCGGACTGTCGATCGGCGTGGGCGGCAGCCCCTGGCGTTCATACGTGTTGAACGGGTGGTCGATCCGGGTGTCGTTCAGCGTGACGTCCACGGTGTGGCGGTTCAGCGCGTAGTTGAGGGTGGAGTCCATCTGGAGCGGCATCGACTTGGCCAGCCGGTTGTGGACCACCCGGGCGACCTTGCCCATGTCGGCGCCGCTGTCGGCCTCCGCCTCGATGATGCTGGCGAGCGTGGCCGTCTGGTAGGGGGTCATGCCGTGCGTCCTGGCACCGTCGGCGACGGCCCGTGTGGCGAGCTTCCGGTTCGCCGTCCGCACCATGTACCCGAGGAGCTCGCCCGGCGTGCTCTTCGAGGTCACCGGATACGTCGCGGGGAAGAGGAAGCCCTCCGGGTTGCCCTTGGCCTCCACGGGCAGGGGCAGCGCGGCCGTCGCGACCGCCGCCTTCGTCGAGCCCGCCGGGAGCTTCAGCTCGCGGTCGATGGCGGCGTAGACCTGCGGGGCCCGCAGACCCTCGCGGATCAGCAGCTGGCGCGGTGTCTCGGGCGCCTCCTCGCCGGGCAGCAGCAGCGTGACCAGGACCGCCGCCCCGATCGTGAACGCGGTGCCGAAGAGGAGCGCCAGCCGTCCCCGGCGCGTGAGCCGGGTACGGCGCTGATGAGGCAGCCGGTACTCATGAGGCATGCGGGCACGCTAACCCGCGAGGCCCCTCAATCCGGGCAGCCCACCCGCGAACCGGTCATACGGTCACACCTTCACCGGCGCGGGTTCGCCGAACCGGGTGGTCGCAGACCCTCGTCGCGGCGCCGCGTCCCGGTCCCGCCGGACCAGTGCCGCGTACCGGCCGCCTGCGGCCAGCAGTTCCTCGTGCGTGCCGCGCTCGACGATGCGGCCCTTGTCCAGGACCACGATCTGGTCGGCGTCGCGGACGGTGGAGAGGCGGTGCGCGATGGTGATGGTGGTGCGGCCCCGCGACAGGTTGTCGATGGCCTGCTGTACGGCATGCTCCGTACGGGTGTCCAGGGCGCTGGTCGCCTCGTCCAGGATCAGCACCGGCGGGTCGCGCAGGATGGTGCGGGCGATGGCGAGGCGCTGCTTCTCCCCGCCGGAGAAGCGGTAGCCGCGCTCGCCGACCAGGGTGTCGTACCCGTCGGGCAGGGACGCGATGTGGTCGTGGATCTGGGCCGCGCGGGCCGCCTCGGCTATCTCCTCGTCGGTGGCGTCGGGTTTGGCGAAGCGCAGGTTGTCGGCGACCGAGGCGTGGAAGAGGTAGGTCTCCTGCGAGACCACGCCGATGGAGCGGGCCAGCGAATCGAAGTCGAGGTCGCGCACGTCCACTCCGTCGAGGGCGACCCGGCCGCCGGTGACGTCGTAGAGCCGGGGCACCAGGTAGCTCAGAGTGCTCTTGCCGGAGCCGGTCGGGCCGACCACGGCGAGGGAGCCGCCGGCGGGGACGGTGATGTCGATGTCCGTCAGGGTGGGGCCGCTCTTGGCCTCGTACGCGAAGTCCACGCCCTCCAGCCGGATCTCGCCCTTGGCGCGCTCCAGCCGGATCGGGTCCTCGCGCTCGGTGATGTCCACAGGAAGGTCGAGGTACTCGAAGATACGGGTGAACAGCGCGAGCGAGGTCTGGATCTGCACGCCGGTCGACAGCAGGCTCACGGCGGGCCGGAACAGGCCCTGCTGGAGGGTGACGAAGGCGACGAGGGTGCCGACGGAGAGCGAGGGGGCGCCTGTCTGCAGGGCGATGCCCGCCGCCCAGTAGATGAGCGCGGGCATGGCGGCCATGACGATGCCGATAGTGGACATCCGCCACCGCCCGGCCATGCTGGAGCGCACCTCCAGTCCGACGAGCTTCTCGGACTCCTCGGCGAAGGACGAGGTCAGCGAGTCGGCGCGGCCCATGGTACGGCCGAGCAGGATGCCGCTGACCGAGAGGGACTCGGTGACGGTCGCGGCCATGGCCGCCATCTGCTTCTGCCGCTGCAAGGTGATCTTCTTGCGCTCGCGGCCGACCCGACGGCTGATCCACACGAACACGGGGAGCAGGAGCAGTGAGACGAGGGTGAGCCGCCAGTCGAGCGCGAGCATCGCGACGACGGAGGCGATGACGGCCGTGAAGTTGGAGACGAGCGAGGTCGCGGTGGAGGTGACCGTGGCCTGCATGCCGCCGATGTCGTTGGCTATGCGGGACTGCACCTCGCCGGTGCGCGTGCGGGTGAAGAAGGCCAGCGGCATCCGCTGGAGCTGGGCGTAGACGGCGGTGCGCAGGTCGTGCATGACGCGCTGGCCGACCGTGGTGGAGATCAGGGTCTGGAGCACGCCGAACACGCTGGTGACGACCGCGATGAGGATCATGCCGAGCGCGAGCAGGCTCAGCAGCCCCGTGCGGCCCTGCGGGATCGCGACGTCGAGGATCTCCTTGAGCAGGAACGGCGAGGCGACGCCGACCAGCGAGGACGCGCAGACCAGCACTCCGACGACGGCGAGCCGGCCGCGGTACGGCCTGAAGAGGGAGACGATGCGGCGCAGTTCACGCGGCTGTTCCGCCGGGGCCGGGCGGCTGGGATCGAGGGGATCTTTCGATGGCGTCCACTTCGGTTCTTCGGGGCGCATGGGCCTCCTTCTGACGAGACTCACATGAGCATAGCTCATTGTTACCTATGCTCACAATGAATCCTGTCCTGATACTGTTTCCCATTATGAGGACAGCAGCATGAACACCGCCTCCGAGAGCGAACTCCCCGGCACCGGCAGCACCACCGGCAGCGCCGACAGCACCAACGGCATGCTCGCCGAGCAGCTGCTGCGGCTGACCCGACGGCTGCACCGCATCCAGAAGCGCCATCTGGAGCCGCTCGGGATCACTCCGGCCCAGTCAAGGCTGCTCCGCCTGGTCTCGCACTACGACGGCGGGACCTCCCCCCGAATGGCGGATCTCGCGGCCCGCCTGGAGGTCGTCCCCCGCGCCGTGACCACGCTCGTGGACGGCCTGGAGGCGGCCGACTGCGTCCGCCGCGCGCCCGACCCGGCGAACCGGCGCGTCATCCGGATCGAGCTGACCGACACCGGCCGCGCCACGCTGCGGCGGCTGCGCAACGCGCGAACCGACGCGGCAGAGGAGATCCTGGCTCCATTGACCGCCGCACAGCGCGAGGTGCTCGGCGGCCTGCTCAACGCTCTGGCGGACGCCCCGGCGGAGCGCCGCTGCTGAGAACACCCGCCTGGCCGAGGGGGCACCGATGCCGCTGCTGGAACCGAAGCCGGGGACCCTGCGCCCGCGCGGCATCGCCGGTCCTGCCCCGGACCGGGTGCCCGAGCGGCGCGCCTCCGGCACCCCGGAGGTGCTGCGCACCGAGCTGACCGAGCTGCTGGGCGCCGAGAAGGTGCTGTGGCAGGTCTCCGACCTGGTCCGCTACGCCTCCGACGCCTCCCCGTACCGGTTCGTGCCGCAGGTCGTGGTGATCGCCGAGGACATCGACGACATCTCCGCGGTCCTCTCGTATGCCCACGGCCGGCAGCGCGAGGTCGTCTTCCGCGCCGCCGGGACCTCGCTCAACGGCCAGGCCCAGGGTGAGGACATCCTGGTCGACGTCCGCCGCCACTGGGCCGGGATCGAGGTCCTGGACGACGGCCGCCGCGCCCGGATCCGGCCCGGCACCACCGTCTTCCGGGCCAACGCCGCGCTCGCCCGGCACGGCCGGATCCTCGGCCCGGACCCGGCCAGCGCCATCGCCTGCACCCTCGGCGGGGTCGTCGCGAACAACTCCTCCGGCATGACCGCCGGGACCACGAGGAACTCGTACCGCACGCTCTCCTCCCTCACCCTGGTGCTGCCGAGCGGGACGGTCGTGGACACCGCCGACCCGCTGGCCGACGAGGAGCTGGCGCGCGCCGAACCGGCCCTGTGCCGCGGGCTGATGGACATCAAACGGGAGATCGAGGCCGATCCGGACCTGGTCGCCAGGATCCGCGCCAAGTACGAGATCAAGAACACCACCGGTTACCGTCTCGACGCCTACCTGGACGGCAAGACGCCCGTCGAGATCCTGCGCGGGCTGATGGTCGGCTCGGAGGGCACTCTCGGCTTCATCGCCGAGGTCGTCTTCGACACCCTGCCGCTGGACCGCGAGGTGACGAGCGCGCTGCTGTTCTTCCCCTCCCTGCCCGCCGCGGCCGCGGCCGTACCGCTCTTCAACGAGGCCGGGGCCCTGGCCGTCGAGGTGATGGACGGCAACACCCTGCGGGCCTCCGTCAGCGTCGAGGGCGTGCCCGCCGACTGGGCCGGGCTCCCGAGGGACACCACCGCGCTGCTCGTGGAGTTCCGCGCGCCGGACGAGGCGGGCCGCGCGGAGTACGAGCGCCGCGCGGGCGAGGTCCTGGCCGGGCTCGACCTCGTGGCACCGGTGGCCTCGGTCACCAACACCTTCACCCGCGACCCGAAGACCATCTCCGGCTACTGGAAGGCCCGCAAGGCGTTCGTCGCCGCCGTCGGCGGAGCCCGCGCCCCCGGCACCACCCTGATCACCGAGGACTTCGCGGTACCTCCCTCCCGGCTGGCCGAGGCCTGTGAGGCGCTCCTCGCCCTCCAGGCGGAGCACGGCTTCGACGCGGCCGTCGCCGGTCACGCCGCCCACGGCAACCTGCACTTCCTGCTGGCCTTCGACGCCGCCGAACCGGCCGACGTCGAGCGGTACGCGGCGTTCATGGACGCGTTCTGCCGGCTGACGGTCGAGCGGTTCGACGGCTCCCTGAAGGCCGAGCACTCCACCGGCCGCAATATCGCCCCCTTCCTGGAGCTGGAGTGGGGTCCCAAGGCGACCGAGCTGATGTGGCGCACCAAGCGGGTCGTGGACCCGGACGGCCTGCTCGCCCCGCGGATCCTCCTCGACCGGGACCCGAAGGGGCATCTGCGCGGCCTCAAGACGATCCCGCGGGTGGAGGCGGTGGCCGACCCGTGCATCGAGTGCGGCTTCTGCGAACCGACCTGCCCCAGCAAGGATCTGACGACCACGCCGCGGCAACGGATCCTGCTGCGGCGCGAGATGATGCGCCAGCAGCCGGGCTCCCCGGTGCTGGACCGGCTGCTGGAGGCCTACGGCTACGACGCCGTGGACACCTGCGCGGGCGATTCCACCTGCAAGCTCGCCTGCCCGGTCGGGATCGACACGGGCGCGCTGATGAAGGACTTCCGTCATCGCCGGCACGGCCCGCGCGAGGAGCGGGCCGCCGCACTGGCCGCACGGCGGTTCCGTACGGTCGAGGCCGCCGCCCGGCTGACCGTGGCCGCCGCCGACGGGCTGACCGACCGGCTGCCCGACCGGGCCGGGGAGCGGCTGCTGGAGGCGGTCACCGGGGCCGCGCGGAAAGCCGTACGTCCCGACCTGGTTCCGCGGTGGCTGCCGCGGATCCCCGGCGCCGCGGCCCGGAAGCCGCCCGCCACCCGACGGGTGGGCGCCGCTGCCGTGTACTACCCGGCCTGCGTGAACCGGATCTTCGGCGGGCCGGCCGGGCATCCCGGGCCCTCCCTGCCGGAGGCGGTCGTCGAAGTGTCCGAGCGGGCCGGGAAACCGGTGTGGATCCCCCGCGATGTGACCGGCACCTGCTGCGCGACGATCTGGCACTCCAAGGGGTACGAAGCCGGCGCCCGGGTCATGGCCAACACGATCGTGGCGGCCGCCTGGGGCTGGACGGCGGGCGGGCGGCTACCGCTGGTGGTCGACGCGTCCTCCTGCGCCCTCGGCCTCGCCCACGAGGTGGTCCCGTACCTGACCGACGACAACCGGGCGCTGCACGCGGAGCTCACGATCGTGGACTCGGTCGTGTGGGCGGCGCGGGAGCTGCTGCCGCACCTGCGGGTGGTGCGCACCGTCGGATCCGCGGTGCTCCACCCCACCTGCTCCATGCGCCATTTGGGTGACGAGGCGGAGCTCCGGGCGGTGGCCGAGGCCTGCGCCGAGGAGGTGGTGGTCCCGGACGACGTGGGCTGCTGCGCCTTCGCGGGCGACCGGGGGATGCTGCACCCCGAGCTGACGGCCTCGGCGACGGCGCGCGAGGCCGCGGAGGTGACGGCGCGGCACTTCGACGCGCACCTGTCGGCGAACCGGATGTGCGAGGTGGGCATGGACCTGGCCACCGGGCGCGGCTACTACTCGGTCCTGCTCGAACTGGAGCGGGCGACGCGTCCCTGAGCGGTAAGAACTCCCTGTGTCAGGCCATGGCCAACGCAAAATCGATTGCCCGGCTTCGGTCCGGAAGGCGAACCTTGTACGGCTTGAACCACTCACCGAGCCATGGGGCGTCATGCAGATCAGCGATCTTCCGTATCCGGACCCAGGGGTACCCGACGCTCGTTCCGGCCCGCGCTTCCTGATGTGGCTGGGGCGCGGACAACTCGGCGGCCAGCTCAAGAGCCTGGGCTGGGGACTGGTGCACTTCGGCGGCATCGCCGGACTCCCCTACGCCGTGGGCCTCGGCGTCGACGCGGTCGTGGAGCGCGACGGCACCCGGCTGCTGCTGGTCGGCGCGCTGCTGGTGATCCTCGGCATCGCCATCTCCCTCGGCGACGCCATGCTCCACCGGACCGCCGTCACCAACTGGATCACGGCCGCAGCGCGTGTGCAGCAGCTGCTCGCCCGCAAGACCGCCGAGCTCGGCTCCGCCCTGACCCGGCGGGTCGCGGCCGGGGAAGTGGTGGCGGTCTCCACCGGCGACGTGGAGAAGATCGGCTGGTTCGTCGAGGCGGTCTCCCGCTTCCTCGCCGCCGCCTTGTCCCTCGTCCTCATCTGTGTCGGCCTGCTCCTCTACGCGCCCGCGATCGGCGTGGTCGTGGCGATCGGCATCCCGGTGCTCGCCCTGGCCGTACTGCCGCTGCTGCCGCGCGCCACCCAGCGTGCCGACGTCCAGCGCGAGAAGGCGGGCAGGGCCACCGAGCTGGCCTCCGACACCGTGGCGGGCCTGCGGGTGCTGCGCGGTATCGGCGGCGAGGAGCTGTTCCTGGGCCGCTACCGCGAGGCGTCACAGGATGTCCGCAAGGCGGCCGTGCGCAGCGCCCGGATGTGGGCGCTGATCTCCGCGATCCAGGTGGTCCTCCCGGGCGCGCTGCTGATCACGGTGGTCTGGTACGGATCCACGCTCGTGCTGGACGGCCGGCTGGCGGTCGGCGAACTCGTCGCGGCCTTCAGCGCGGTGGCCACGATGCTCTACCCCCTGCGGCACTTCGAGGAGATCGCCATGGCGTACTCCTTCTCGCGGCCGTCCGCCAAGCGGGCGGCCCGTGTGCTGTCCCTGACGCGTACCGGTGCCGAGGCGGAGCCCGAGAGCGCCGCGCCCGCGGACGCACCGGCTCCGGGCGGGGACCTGTACGACCCGGAGACGGGGCTGCTGGCCCCCGCTGGCCGGTTCACCGCCGTCGTGTGCGGGGATCCCGACCTGGCGGGGCGGCTCGCGGAACGCCTCGGCGGGCACCCCATGGACCTGGACGGCGAGGCCTCCGTACTGCTGGGCGGGGTCGCGCTGGACGCCCTCGCGCTGGACACGGCGCGCGAGCTGGTCCTCGTACAGGACAAGGATCCGGTGCTGCTGTCCGGGACGCTGCGCGAGCTGCTCGGCGTACCGGCGTCCGGGGCGGTCGGGGCCGGGGCGGCACTGGCGGCCGCCCAGTGCGGGGACGTTCTGGACGCGCTGCTGCAGTCGGCGCCGGACGGGGTGAGCGACCCGATGGACGCGCGGATCACCGAGCGCGGCCGGTCGCTGTCCGGCGGGCAGCGCCAACGGCTCGCGCTGGCGCGCTCGCTGGTCACCGATCCGGAGGTGCTGGTCCTGGACGAGCCGACCTCGGCGGTGGACTCGCACACCGAGGCACGGATCGCCGACGGGCTCGCGTCCCTGCGCGCGGGGCGCACCACGGTCGTACTGGCGTCCTCGCCGCTGCTGCTGGACCGGGCGGAGCGGGTCGTCCTGATCCACGAGGGCGCGGTCGCGGCGTTCGGCACGCACCGTGAACTGCTGCGCGGCGAACCGCGCTACCGGGCGGTCGTCACCCGCGAGACGGACGAGGAACAGCGGCTCGCCCGCCTTGAACTGGCACAGCTGGAAGAGGCACTCACAGAGATCGAGGAATCCGCATGATCGGCGTGGCGCCACCGGAGTACGATCCGGCGGCCCCCGAATCGGCCGCGACCCTGCCCGTGGGCACGGCGGCGACCGTACGGGGATATGTGCGCGGCCTGCTGCGACGGCACCGGCGGGCCTTCGTGGTGCTGGTGGCGGTCAACGCGGTCGCGGTGATCGCCTCCATGGTCGGCCCGTACCTGCTCGGCCAGGTCGTGGACGACCTCGCCGCGGGGGCGCGTGAGCTCCGTCTGGGGCGCGTGGCGCTGCTGTTCGCGCTGGCGCTCGCCGTGCAGACGTTCTTCGTCCGGCTGGTCCGGCTGCGCGGGGCGATGCTCGGCGAGGAGATGCTGGCCGACCTGCGCGAGGACTTCCTGGTGCGCTCGGTGGGGCTGCCGCCGGGCGTGCTGGAGCGGGCGGGCACCGGCGACCTGCTGTCGCGGATCACGACCGACATCGACCGGCTCGCCAACGCCATGCGGGAGGCCGTGCCCCAGCTGGCCATCGGTGTGGTGTGGGCCGGGCTGCTCTACGGGGCACTCGCGGTGACCGCGCCCCCGCTGGCACTGGCCGCGCTGCTGGCACTGCCGATCCTGGTGACCGGCTGCCGCTGGTACTTCAAGCGGGCGCCCTCGGCGTACCGCTCGGAGGCGGCCGGGTACGCGGCGGTCGCGGCGGCGCTCACCGAGACGGTGGACGCGGGCCGCACGGTCGAGGCGCACCGCCTCGGCGCGGGCCGAATCGCCCTGTCGGAGCGGCGCATTTCCCAGTGGGTGGGGTGGGAACGGTACACATTGTTCCTGCGGACGGTCCTCTTCCCGGTCATCAACGCCACCTACGTCACGATCCTCGGCTCCGTGCTGATGATCGGCGGCTACTGCGTGCTGCGGGGCTGGATGTCGGTGGGGCAGCTGACCACGGGCGCGCTGCTGGCACAGATGATGGTCGATCCGATCGGCCTGATCCTGCGCTGGTACGACGAACTGCAGATCGCCCAGGTCTCGCTGGCCCGGCTGGTGGGCGTCCGGGAGATCGAGCCGGACGCGGGCGACGCCGCCGTGTCCCCGCAGGGGCGGTCCGTCCGGGCCGACGAGGTGCGCTTCGGCTACCGGGAGGGCGTGGACGTACTGCACCAGGTGTCGATGTCCGTGCCGCCGGGCACCCGGATGGCGCTGGTGGGCCCCTCGGGCGCCGGAAAGTCCACGCTGGGCCGGCTGCTGGCGGGCATCTACGCGCCCCGGACCGGCGAGATCACCCTGGGCGGGGCCCGGCTGGCGCACATGCCGGCGGAGCGGGTGCGCGAGCACGTGGCGCTGGTCAACCAGGAGCACCACGTGTTCGTGGGTTCGCTGCGGGACAACCTCCGGCTGGCCCGTACGGGCGCGGTGGACGCCGAGTTGTGGGCGGCGCTGGGCGCGGTGGAAGCGGACGGCTGGGCGCGCGCCCTGGAGTCCGGCCTGGACACCGAGGTCGGCTCCGGCGGCTACGCGCTGACGCCGGCTCAGGCCCAGCAGATCGCACTGGCCCGGCTGGTGCTGGCGGACCCGCACACGCTGGTCCTGGACGAGGCCACGTCGCTGCTGGACCCGCGGGCGGCCCGGCACCTGGAGCGTTCGCTGGCCCGGGTGCTCGACGGCCGCACGGTCATCGCGATCGCGCACCGGCTGCACACCGCGCACGACGCGGATGTGATCGCGGTGGTCGAGGGCGGCCGGATCAGCGAGCTGGGCTCGCACGACGACCTGGTCGCGGCCGACGGAGCGTACGCGGCGCTGTGGCGCTCCTGGCACGGCTGACCCGCTCGTCGGGCCCGCGGCGCGGGCCCGGGGTCGCGGGTCCGGGGCCGCGGGTCCGCACTCCGGCCGGGGTGCGGACCCGCGCCGCGGGCCGCTGACGGCTGGGTTCTGCCCGGACAGGGTCTATCAGGGTCTAGATGAAGCCGAGGGCGGACGCGCCGCCGACTCCGCCGAGCAGCATGAACACCGGCATGAGGACCTTGAGCTCCACCCAGCTGCCCGCGCGGAAGCGCATCGTCTTCGGCGGGCCGATCGGGTACCAGCGCTTCCCGGCGATGGGGAGGGGCCACAGGATCGGGCAGCCCGAAACGGTCAGCGCATCGCCGATGTCGTGGACGAGGGCGCCCAGCAGGATCGGCAGGCCGAGCCAGAGGTACTCCTGGCCGGGGCCGGTGAACAGCCAGCCCGCGCCGTTGCCGGGCTGGTCGAGCACGCCGGCGAGTATCCAGGCGCTGGTCGCTCCGAGCAGCCACACGAGGACGTCGCTGGACATCCGGGCCGCCCGCCACAGCAGGCCCTCGACGGCCAGGACCAGGTGGACGAAGAGCAGCGCGAGCACGCCCCAGCGGTCGGCGGTGACGGCGAGCGCGGAGGAGCCGCCGCCGATCAGGACGGCCCAGAGCCAGGTGTGCGTCAGGGTGCGGTGGCCGCCGGTGCGGCGGGCGTCTCGCGGGGCGCGGGTGGCCTTGTAGACCGAGTAGGAGATCTTGTCGACCACCTCGCACAGCCCTCGGGAGAGCGGGCCGAAGGCGCGCGAGATCGTCGCCGACTTGTGGTCGAGGTCGGGGGCGAGGGCGGCGCCCGCGCACATGAGCGCGCCGACGACGAGGACCGGCCACGGCATCGGGTGTCCGGCGGCCGCGGTGGCCGCGCCCACCCCCAGCCAGGCCGCTGCCCCGGACAGTGAGTGCGCCGGACCCATCATGCTTCGTTCCCGCCCCAGTCCTGTGTGTCCGGGCCCTGTTGTCGGTGTCGTTCGGGCCCGCTCGACGGCACAGCGTACCTTCGGTGATCTTCGTTCCATCCGCCGGTTCCCTCATCCGGGGGGAAGCCAGGCAAGATGGGGGGTGTGACCCTCATTGATCAGCTCCCGCCGACCGCCGACCCCGATGCCCTCTTCGAGGCTTTCTCCTCGTGGGCGGAGGACCGGGGCATCACCCTGTACCCGGCGCAGGAGGAGGCGCTGATCGAGGTCGTCTCCGGGGCCAACGTGATCCTGTCCACCCCGACCGGCTCCGGCAAGAGCCTGGTCGCGGCGGGCGCGCACTTCACCGCCCTGGCCCAGGACAAGGTCACCTTCTACACCGCTCCGATCAAGGCGCTGGTCTCGGAGAAGTTCTTCGACCTGTGCAAGCTGTTCGGCACCGAGAACGTCGGCATGCTGACCGGCGACGCCTCCGTGAACGCGGACGCCCCCGTGATCTGCTGCACGGCCGAGGTGCTGGCCTCCATCGCGCTGCGTGACGGCAAGTACGCCGACATCGGCCAGGTCGTGATGGACGAGTTCCACTTCTATGCCGAGCCGGACCGCGGCTGGGCCTGGCAGATCCCCCTGCTGGAGCTGCCGCAGGCGCAGTTCATCCTGATGTCGGCGACCCTCGGCGACATGAAGCGGTTCGAGGAGGACCTGACCCGGCGCACCGGCCGGCCGACCTCGGTGGTCCGCTCCGCGTCCCGGCCCGTCCCGCTGTCGTACGAGTACGTCACCACGCCGATCACCGACACCATCACCGAGCTGCTGGAGACCCGGCAGGCCCCGGTGTACATCGTGCACTTCACGCAGGCCCAGGCGGTCGAGCGGGCGCAGTCGCTGATGAGCATCAACATGTGCACCCGCGAGGAGAAGGACAAGATCGCCGAGCTGATCGGCAACTTCCGCTTCACCACCAAGTTCGGCCAGAACCTCTCCCGGTACGTCCGGCACGGTATCGGCGTGCACCACGCGGGCATGCTGCCCAAGTACCGGCGACTGGTCGAGAAGCTGGCGCAGGCCGGACTGCTGAAGGTGATCTGCGGTACCGACACCCTGGGCGTCGGCGTCAACGTCCCGATCCGCACCGTGCTGTTCACCGCGCTCACCAAGTACGACGGCAACCGGGTCCGCACGCTGCGCGCCCGCGAGTTCCACCAGATCGCCGGCCGCGCCGGGCGGGCCGGCTTCGACACGGCGGGCTTCGTGGTCGCCCAGGCGCCCGAGCACGTCATCGAGAACGAGAAGGCCCTCGCCAAGGCGGGCGACGACCCGAAGAAGCGCCGCAAGGTGGTCCGCAAGAAGGCTCCCGAGGGCTTCGTCGCCTGGTCGGACACCACCTTCGAGAAGCTGATCGGGGCCGACCCGGAGCCGCTGACCTCGCGCTTCAAGGTCACCAACATCATGCTGCTGTCGGTCATCGCCCGCCCGGGCGACGCGTTCACGGCGATGCGCCACCTCCTGGAGGACAACCACGAGCCGCGCAAGGCCCAGCTGCGGCACATCCGCCGGGCCATCGCGATCTACCGTTCGCTGCTGGACGGAGGCGTCGTGGAGAAGCTCGACACCCCGGACGCGGAGGGCCGCACCATCCGGCTCACCGTGGACCTCCAGCAGGACTTCGCGCTCAACCAGCCGCTGTCCACCTTCGCGCTGGCCTCCTTCGACCTGCTGGACCCGGAATCCCCCTCCTACGCGCTGGACATGGTCTCCGTCGTGGAGTCCACGCTGGACGACCCGCGCCAGATCCTGGCCGCCCAGCAGAACAAGGAGCGCGGCATCGCGATCGGCCAGATGAAGGCCGACGGGATGGAGTACGAGGAGCGGATGGAGCGGCTCCAGGACGTCACCTATCCCAAGCCGCTGGAGGAGCTGCTCCTCCACGCCTACGACGTGTACGCCAAGAGCCACCCGTGGGTCCGCGACCACCCGGTCTCCCCGAAGTCGATCATCCGCGACATGTACGAGCGCGCGATGACCTTCACCGAGTTCACCTCCTTCTACGAGCTCGCCCGCACCGAGGGCATCGTGCTGCGCTACCTGGCGAGCGCGTTCAAGGCGCTGGACCACACCATCCCCGACGACCTCAAGTCGGAGGACCTCCAGGACCTCATCGCCTGGCTGGGCGAACTCGTCCGCCAGGTCGACTCCAGCCTCCTGGACGAGTGGGAGCAGCTGGCGAACCCGGAGGTGGAGACGGCGGAGCAGGCCCAGGAGAAGGCCGATCAGGTCAAGCCGGTCACCGCTAACTCCCGTGCCTTCCGCGTCCTGGTCCGCAACGCGATGTTCCGCCGGGTGGAGCTGGCGGCCCTGGACCACGTCAACGTGCTGGGCGAGCTGGACGGCGACTCGGGTTGGGACGCCGACGCCTGGGGCGAGGCCATGGACGGCTACTGGGACGAGTACGACGACCTGGGCACCGGCCCGGACGCGCGCGGACCGAAGCTGCTGATGATCGAGGAGGACGCGGAGCACGGCCTGTGGCGCGTCCGCCAGACCTTCGCCGACCCCAACGGGGACCATGGCTGGGGCATCAGCGCCGAGGTGGACCTCGCGGCCTCCGACGCGGAGGGCCGGGCGGTCATCCGCGTCACCTCGGTCGGAGAACTCGGCGCGCTCTGACTCCCCCGGACCTGATACCGGACCTGACAGTGGACCTGACAGTGGAGAACCTCTGATGACGAATCCCGCCGAGAGGCTCGTCGATCTGCTCGACCTGGAGCAGATCGAGGTCAATATCTTTCGCGGCGCCAGCCCGCAGGAGTCCCTCCAGCGTGTCTTCGGCGGGCAGGTCGCCGGGCAGGCGCTGGTGGCCGCGGGCCGTACCACCGAGAGCGACCGGCCGGTCCATTCGCTGCACGCGTACTTCCTGCGCCCCGGCATCCCCGGGGTGCCGATCGTGTACCAGGTGGAGCGGGTCCGCGACGGGCGTTCCTTCACCACGCGCCGGGTCACCGCGGTCCAGCAGGGCAAGACCATCTTCAATCTGACCGCCTCCTTCCATCATCCTGAGGAGGGCGGCATCGAGCACCAGCTGCCTCCTCACCACGTCCCTCACCCGGACACGCTCCCCAAGGTCGCGGACGAGATCCGCGAGCACCTGGGCGCGCTGCCGGAGGCGCTGGAGCGGATGGCCCGCCGTCAGCCCTTCGACATCCGGTACGTGCACCGGCTCCGCTGGACTCCCGAGGAGCTCAAGGACGCCGATCCGCGCAGCGCGGTGTGGATGCGCGCGGTCGGCCCGCTGGGCGACGACCCGCTCGTGCACACCTGCGCCCTCACCTATGCCAGTGACATGACCCTCCTCGACGCCGTGCGCATCCCCGTGGAGCCCCTGTGGGGCATGCGCGGTTTCGACATGGCCTCGCTGGACCACGCCATGTGGTTCCACCGGCCGTTCCGGGCGGACGAGTGGTTCCTGTACGACCAGGAGTCACCCATCGCGCACGGCGGCCGGGGCCTGGCCCGCGGCCGGATCTACGACCTGGAGGGCAGGCTGCTGGTCTCCGTGGTCCAGGAAGGCCTGTTCCGCCCGTACTCGTCCCCGAAGAGCTGAGCGCATCCATGCCCACCCCGGACCTCCCCTGCCCCTGCGGGCTGCCCGCCGCCTACCCGGAGTGCTGCGGCCGCTTCCACTCCGGTGCCCAGCAGGCGCCCACCGCCGAGCTGCTGATGCGGTCCCGGTTCAGCGCCTTCGCCGTCGGCGACAGCGCCTACCTGCTGCGCTCCTGGCACTCCACCACCCGCCCGGGCCGGCTCGACCTGGATCCCGGGCAGCGCTGGGAGCGGCTGGAGATCCTCGCCACCGAGCGCGGCGGGATGTTCGAGACGGAGGGCTCGGTGGAGTTCCGGGCGCACTACCGCGAGGGCGGGCACACCGGCTCGCTGCACGAGCACAGCGCCTTCTCCCGCGAGGGTGGGGCCTGGGTCTACGTCGGCCCCCTCTCCCCCGTCGACTTCGGCTGACCCCGGGCGCCGGTCAGGGCGAAGTCCAGGCTGGTGCGGTACCAGTGGATCTCGTCCGGCGGCTCCGCCCGCAGCAGCCGGAGCGCCACGGCGGCGGCCGCCGGAATCTGCGGGTGCCCGTAGGGCGGGGGCGGGGCGAGCGCCGCGAGGACGATCCGCTCCGCCGGATCGGGCACGGCCTCCCGCACCTCGTCCTCGGGCAGCACCGAGGCCAGGACGGCGGCCCGCTCCCAGGGGTCAGCGGTGCGTCTCAGCAGGAGTCCCACATGCCGCCCACGCCACTTCCGGGGGCGAAGATCCGCCTTGGCCGCCATCAGCTCCCGGTCCTCCGGCGGCGCGATGTCGCGCAGCATCGCGGGTTCCCGGGAGCCGAACTCCCTGAGTTCCGACGCCAGATAGAGCCAGACCACGGCCCGGTAGCGGTTGATCCGGTACCCGACCGGCGTGAGGTGCCCGCAGCGGGCGAGCCGGGTGAACCGGCTCGGGCTGATGGCGAGCACCTCGGCCGCGGCATCCGCGCCGGCCACGGTCTCGACGCGCCTGCGCAGCGCCTCCGGGAAGCCGACCCCCGACCTGACCCGGTCCAGCTCGGCCTGTGCGAAGCGCGCCGCCCCGCCGGAAGCCCGTGGGCCTGCGCGCACCATGCCGAGCTGAACGGCCCGGGCCAATTCGGCCCGGCGCAGGCCCAGTTCACCGGCTGCCCGGACCCCGCCGACCCAGACCTCCGGCGGTGTCGCCCTTCGTACATCCTTGTCCGAGGCGGTGGCCGCGGCCATGCCCCCCGACGTCTGCGTCTCTACCTTCATCACAGTCCTCCCCCGTGAGCGACGATCACCCTGTGCGAAGACCGTAACTCAGAGTGACGACGCTCGCGAGGCCTGTGGATAACTTTCGGAGGCGGAGGAAGGCGGAGGCGGCGGAAAGCGGGTCTCGGCGGAAAGCGGGCGTCGGAGAAAGGGACCTGAGAGAAGGGGTCAGCCCCCGCTGATGCGGCGCTCCGCGACGCCCAGGTGCTCTCCCACCCGGTTGACCAGCAGCGTCATCTCGTACCCGATCTGGCCGATGTCGGCCTCGGCGGCGCTCAGTACGCACAGGCAGCTGCCCGCGCCCGCCGCCAGCACGAACAGCGCTCCCTCGTCGTACTCGACCATGGTCTGCCGCACCTCACCGGCCCGAAAATGCCGCCCCGACCCCTTCGCCAGGCTCTGCAGGCCGGCGGCGACGGCCGCGAGGTGCTCCGCGTCCTCCCGCGCCAGCCCGGCGCTCGCCCCCGTCACCAGCCCGTCGTTGGACAGCACCACCGCGTGCCGGACCTGCTGGACCCGGCGCGTCAGGTCGTCCAGCAGCCAGTCAAGCTGCTTGTCCAGTGCCATTTCGAGCCCCTCCCCGTTAGACGCGGCCCACGTGGCCGCGCCCCACCCGCGTAAGTCGTGCGGCAAGCCTTGCCCACCAGCCGCTTCCCGGCAAGGAGGATGTCCCCTTGGCGAGGAAGATGACTGAAGAGGAATGGCGGGCGTCGGCCTTCCGTTCCCGTTCTCACACGGAACCCGCCTGCGGCTCCACCGAGTCGAGCAGCCGGGCGGTGTGCACCCGCCCGGCGTACTCGACCAGTCTGATCAGCACTTCCTTCCCCGAGTCCTTGTCCCGCGCGTCGCACAGCACCACCGGTGTCCCCTGATCCAGGTCCAGTGCCTTCGACACCTCGTGCGCTCCGTAACGCCGCGCGTCCGTGAAGCAGTTGACGGCCACCACGAAGGGGATCCGCCGGTGTTCGAAGTAGTCCACCGCCGGGAAGCAGTCCTCCAGCCGGCGGGTGTCGGCGAGCACCACCGCGCCCAGCGCGCCCTGCGACAGCTCGTCCCACAGGAACCAGAAGCGGTCCTGCCCCGGAGTCCCGAACAGGTAGAGCGACAGCCCGGACCGGATGGTGATCCGTCCGAAGTCCATGGCGACGGTCGTGGTGGTCTTCTGGTCCACCCCGCCCGTGTCGTCGACCAGTTCGCCCGCCTGGCTCAGCAGCTCCTCCGTCCTCAGCGGCCGGATCTCGCTGACCGCGCCCACGAGCGTGGTCTTCCCGACCCCGAAGCCGCCCGCCACGAGGATCTTCAGCGCGAGCGCGGCCAGCTCCTCGTCCGCATCCGCTCCGGCGGCATCCACGCCAGGGCCGACGGGGCTGGTGTGGCCATCCGTTCCGTTGTCGTGCAGTCCCATCACAGCGCTCGCAATCCTTCGATGACTTCCCGCAGAATCCGCTCGTCCGGCAGCTGGGCGGGCGGCACCGGGCGGCTGACCTTGACGTGCCCGGCCTCCAGCAGGTCTCCGAGGAGGACCCGCACCACCCCCACGGGCAGGTCCGCGTCGGCCGCGAGTTCCGCCACCGACTGGGTCTCGGACCGGCACAGCCCCAGCAGCGCCCGGTGCTCAGGCCCGAGCAGCGACTCGGCCGCCTCGTCGGCGCCGTCGCCGCCGGCGCTGTCCACGACCACCAGCGCGATGAGGTCGAACCGGACTCCGTGGGGTCCCGGCTTCGTGCGCCCCCCGGTCATGGCGTACGGGCGGACGAGCGGGCCCGCCTCGGCGTCGTACCACTGGCCCTTCATGTGCCGGACCGCCCCGCTCAACCGGCGGCCGGCGGCCGCGCCGCGAACCGGGGCGGGGTGTACAGGTGCTCCCCGACCCGCTTCACCAGCCGGGCCATCTCATACGCGATCAGACCGATGTCCGCGCTGGCGGCGCTGAGCACGGCCAGGCAGGAGCCGTCTCCGGCGGCCGCGACGAAGAGGAATCCGTCGTCCATCTCCACCATCGTCTGGCGCACGCCCCCGGAGTGGAAATGCCGGCCCGCGCCCTTCGCCAGGCTGTGGAACCCGGAGGCCACGGCGGCCAGATGCTCGGCGTCCTCCCGGCTGAGCGCGCTGGAAGCGCCCACGGCCAGCCCGTCGTTGGACAGGACCACGGCGTGCCGGACCTCGCGGACCCGGACCACCAGGTCGTCCAGCAGCCAGTCCAGCTCGCCGGACCCGCGCATGCCTTCGAGGTCGATCCTGTGGTGCTCGATCATCGCTGTTCTCCTTCGCTGCCTGCGTGAGGGGAGTTCTCCCGGGAACCGCGGACCCAGCCGGCCCGGTAGGCCGCCATCCGGTCCCGGGCCTGCTCGGGGGTGCGGTCCGGCGGGTCCTCCGGGGGCCGGGCACCGGCCGGGGCCTTCGGGGCAGGGGCCTCGCGCAGCTGCGGGACGAGGCTGGCCTGGCGTACGCGGCGCGGCAGTTCCGTCACCGAGGCGTCGGCTCGGGCGGCGGCCGGCCCCGTGGAATCGAGGGGATCGGCGGGCCTGATGGAGCCGTGCGGGCCTGCGAGGCCGGTGGAGCCGTTGGGAACTGCGGGGCTGGTGGAGCCGTTGGGGACCGCGGGGCTGGTAGCCGGTGCCGCCTGGGTACGAGTGACCGTGCCGCCGGGACCGCGCGGCCGGAGCGGGGCCACCGCGGCGGGGCGCGGTTCCTCCGGTGCGGGGGTCCGGTCCGGGGGCGCGATGCCGCGCGGGTCCTCCCGTACGGCAGCCGAGCGCGCCCCCTCGCGTACGACGCTCATGGCGGCCGCGGCCGACTGCGGGGCCTGCCTTTCCGGTTCCGGTTCCGGTTCCGGTTCCGTCCGGGCCGGGTGCGGGGGCGCCGCGGAACCGGCCGTGATCGCGCCCTGGAGCAGGGAGTTCGGCAGCAGGACCACAGCGGTGGTGCCCCCGTAGGGAGAGGTGCGCAGGTGCACCTTCACACCGTGGCGGGCCGAGAGCCGGCTGACCACGAAGAGCCCGAGCCGGTCGCTGTCGAAGAGGTCGAGGGCCTCGGACTGTTCGATGCGGCGGTTGGCGTCGTTCAGGGATTCGCGGCCCATGCCGAGCCCCCTGTCCTCGACTTCGAGGACGTAGCCGGCGCCGACGGGCTCGCCGCTGACGCGCACTTTGGTGTGCGGCGGGGAGAACTGGGTGGCGTTCTCGATGAGTTCGGCGAGCAGGTGGGTGAGGTCGGCGACCGCGGCGCCGGCGACGGCGGCCTCGGCGAGCTGGCGGACCTCGACGCGCGGGTAGTCCTCGATCTCGGAGACGGCGGCCCGTACGACATTGGTGAGCGGGATCGGCGTCCGCCACGCGCGGCCCGGAGCGGCACCCGAAAGGATGATCAGGCTCTCCGCGTGCCGGCGCATCCGGGTGGTGAGGTGGTCGAGGCGGAACAGGTCGCCGAGCTCGCCCGGGTCGTCGGCGCGCCGTTCCATCGAGTCGAGCAGGGTGAGCTGCTTGTGCACGAGGACCTGGCTGCGGCGGGCGAGGTTGACGAATACGCCGCTCACCCCGCTGGCGAGTTCGGCGCGTTCGACGGCGGCTCCGAGGGCGGCCCGGTGGACGGTCGAGAGGGCCTGGCCCACCTGGGTGACCTCGTCCTCGGCGGGCGGCCCGGGCGGGGTCTCGGCGTCGACGTCGATGTCCTGTCCGGCGCGGAGCCGCTCCATGGCGTCGGGGAGTTTGCGATGGGCGATCTCCAGCGCGGTGTTGCGCAGCGAGACCAGCTCCACGACCAGGACGCGGCCGATGCGGACGGAGATGACGAGCGAGGCGGCGACGGCTGCCAGGCCCAGCAGGACGGCGGCTCCGGCCGGGCTGAGGGCGCCTTCGGAGAAGGGGTCCGCGCGGTCGGCGGCAGCGTCGTGCGCGGCCGTCCCGATCGCGCGCATCGAGGCGGCGACGGCGGTGTACGCGGCGTCCCAGCCGGCGGGGGCGGTGCCCGACTCGCGGCCGGTACCGGCGGCGAGGGCCTTGTCCTCGGCGCCGGTGAGGTCGGCGTAGGCGGAGCTCTGGACGATGGACCGCCAGGTGTCGTGCGAGGCGGCGGGGAGGTCGCCGGCGGAAGCGGCCGTCAGGGCGCGGCGGGCCTCGATGATGCCGGTCAGCTGGCGAAGCGTTTCGGCGTTGCGCGGGCCGGGCACGGCGAGGAGGGCATCCTCGCGGGCGAGGAGTTCCCCGGCCCGGGCGAATTCCAGCAGCACCCGGGCGTCGGGGCCGAGTTCGGCGTCCTCGCCGCCGGAGAGGGCGCCGTCGACGTCGAGGGCGGAGTCGACGAGCTGGGTGTACACCTCGTAGGTGCCGTACGGGGTGGCACGGCGGCCAGTGATGTCCTTGCGGGCGGAGTCGAGCGCTTCGGCGGCCGCGACGAAGGCTCCGAGGCGGACGACGACGGCGGTGCGGTAGTCGCCGGAGTCGGCCACGGTGTGGCTGTCGCCGAGGCGGAGCTGCCGGACGGCGGAATCCGTGCGCCGGGCCTGCTGTTCCAGCGCGGCGGCCTGGTCCGATGCCTGGTCGGCGGCGGGGGCGGCCAGCAGGCGGAGGGCGGCGCGGCGTTCGGCCTGCAGCTCGGTGACGGCCGCGGCGACGGGGGTGCGGATCTGCTCGTCGACGCGCTGGACGCGGCTGAGTCGGGAGATGTCCTGGGCGGTGCTGACCGTGGCGAAGCCCCAGAGGGCGAGCAGCGAGACCACGGGGACCATCAGCAGCGAGACGATCTTCGCTCGGACGGTGCCGGGGCGCAGCCGGAGCCGGGGCCGTGGCCTGCTCTCGGGGAAGGCCGCCGGGGCGGGGTGGGACGTCTCGCGGTCGTCGGCGGGTTCTTCGGCGGGCGGCCCCGCGTGTGCCCGGCGGCCACGCGCCGGGGGCGCGGGCAGCCGCGGCGCCGCTGCTTCCGGTTTTCTGCGGGGTATGCGCATGGGCTCCTCGTTCCGGGGAGGTACGGCGGTGCGTCAGTACGTGCGGACAGGCGGCGGGGGGCCTGCCGGGGGTGGGGCGGGGTGCGGGGGTGGGGCCGGATGCGGGGGCGGGGGTGGGGGCGTACCAGGCGTAAGGCGCGGTTCAGTGCGCGGCGGCGCTCCGGCTCAGGTGCCGCACCGAGGCCGAAGCGGCCAGTTCGTCGGCGGTCGGCGAGAGCGCGACGAAGGCCGCGGTGATGAACAGGTAGGACCCGAGCCCGACGGCGAGCGGGAAGATGAACTGCATGGCGGTGACCCCGGGCAGGGCGGCGTCCGAGGGGGCGACCCGGACGGCGACGGCCATCATCCCCGTGTAGTGCATGCTCGTGACGGCGGCGCCCATGACGAGCGAGGCGACCGCGACGGCCACCGGGGCCTTGATGTTGAGGGCCGCCCAGAGGGCGGCGGTGGCGGCGACGACGGCGATGGCGACGGACAGTCCGACGGTGAGCGGCTCGTAGGAGATGTCGCCGTGCAGCCTCAGGGCCGCCATGCCGAGGTAGTGCATGCTCGCGACGCCGAGGCCGGTGGTCAGTCCGCCGAGGACGAGGGCCCGGCCGCGCTCCTTGCCGTAGCCGACGGCGAAGACGCCGGCGCCGACGACGAGCATGGCCACGAGCAGGCTGAGAATCGTCAGCGGCACGTTGAAGTGGACTTCTGTGCCGGTCACGTTGAAGCCGAGCATCGCGACGAAGTGCATCGTCCAGATGCCGGATCCGATGGCGGAGGCCGCTGTGATGAGCCAGTTGCGGCGGGAGGATCCGGTCGCGGCGAGTGCGCGCACGGTGCAGCGGAGCCCGAGGGCGGCGCCTATGGATGCCATCACGTATGACAGCACGGGTGTCAGCAAGCCGTATGCGGCGTGGTCCAGGTGTCCCATGGCCACGGGACGCTAGTCCGGGTGAGGCCACGAACAAGGGGAGCATTTCGAAAGCTGCTGGAACTGCTGGAATATGACAGAGAGACGTTCATCTTCGATCACACCGCGTACCACCTTGCACACGGTCCGCAGGAGTGAGGAGTGTGGCGGTGGGGGATCATGGCCGCATGAGCGAAGACCACACGCACGTGCAGGAGTTCTTCGGGGCGCGCGCCGCCGACTGGGACCGGAAGTTCCCGGACGACGAGCCCGCCTTCGCGACCGCCGTGGCCGAGTTCGGGCTGCGGCCCGGGGACCGGGTACTCGACGCCGGCTGCGGCACCGGCCGGGCGCTGGCCCCGCTGCGGGCGGCCGTCGGACCGTCCGGGACGGTACTCGGCGCTGACCTCACCCCGCGGATGCTGGCCGCCGCCCGTGAAGCCGGGCGAGCCGCCGAGGGCGCGCTGCTGCTCGCGGACGTGGCCCGGCTGCCGCTGCGCGACGGGGTGCTCGACGCGGTGTTCGCCGCCGGGCTGATCACCCATCTGCCCGACCCGGAGGCGAATCTGCGCGAACTGGCCCGGGTCGTGCGCCCCGGCGGCCGGCTGGCGCTCTTCCACCCGATCGGGCGCGCCGCCCTGGCGGCGCGCCACGGTCGCGAGCTGACTCCGGACGACCTGCGGGCCGAGCACAACCTCGGCCCGCTGCTGTCCGCCGCCGGCTGGGACATGACCTCGTACGCCGATGAGGACGACCGCTTCCTCGCACTGGCGCTACGCCGCGCCTGAGGCGTCAGGCCGGCGGCTGGGCGTCGGCTCCGGCCGGGCGGCGCGGATGCGGTACGGGGCAGCCACCCCGGCCGGGGACCGGGAAGGTGCCCAGCTCGCCGACGTCGTAGCCGTCGGGATAGCCCTTGATCTCCGGGTTCTGGCGGGCGTAGTGCGGGGCCTTGCGCGGGGGCAGCAGCCGCACCGCGCGCCCGCGCAGCCGCAGGGCGCCCCGGACCAGCCGCCGCACCTGCGGGCGCGGGCTCTCGTAGCGGAACGCGGACAGCAGCGACTCGTCGAGGAGCGCGAGGCTCGCCGCCCGCACGGCGGGGGCGAGCGGGGCCGGGTACCAGGAGGCCATCAGGTCGATGGTGGAGTCGGCCACCTTGCGGCCGCCCTCGTCCCAGCCGAAGTGGGCCTCCTCGTAGGCGTTCAGGGTGGCCTCGAACTCCTCGTAGGAGTCCGGGATGTCCGTGATGCCCATGTGGCGGCCGAGGGTGGCGTAGTAGTTCGCGCAGGCCCGGCGCTCGTGGTGGGTCAGCGGGCGCCAGCCGTAGACGTCCAGCCAGCGCGCCGGAATCACCACGAACGTGCACAGGACGTAGCGCATGTCCTCGTTGCCGATGTCGTAGCTTCGGTGCATCTGGTTGACGCGGCGGATCGCGGTGCGGGCCGTGTCGCTGTCGAAGCCGTGCTCCACGACCGCGTCCAGGAGCAGCGCCGTGTCGTCGTAGCGCTTCTGCGCCCGGTCGGTGAACTCGGCGGTCTCGGCCAGCAGGCCGCCGATGCTGGGGACGGCGTAGGTCCGGAAGAGGGCGAGCTCCAGGGCTCGGGTGAAGTCCCAGGGGAACTCGTAGGTGGCGGTGAGCCGGTAGATGGCGAGGAAGTCTTGGTCGGGGTCGAGCCGGAGGATCTCCCTCAGCCGGTCGTAACGCTGCACCGGTGTCCCTTTCTGTGGCGGGTGCCCAACTCTACGTGCAGGTAGCGGGCTTGGAAATCACGTCCCGCCGCCTCTCGACGCGGCGGTTACTCGCTGGTTAGGGTGCGCCGACGAGAGAGCGACCGGGAGGCTACGTGTCCGACGAGGAGGGCGGCGGGTCCCTGTACGTGCTGACCGCCGTACTGCTGACCCCCGCGCAGTTCCCCGGGGTGCTCGGCGACGACTTCCCGGAGGCCTGCTCGCTCCTGGGCGTGCCGGCGGCCCGGGCGGGGTACGGGCTGGTGCTCGGCCAGGACGAGGAGGGCGCGCGCTGGACGGTCGTCGTGGACGACGTCTCGCTCGTGGCCGCGGCCATCGCCTCCTGGGACTGCGGGATGGAGTACGACCTGTCGCCCGACGAGCGGACGATCGTGGTCTCGCTGGCGGGCTGGCCGTTGGAGCTGACGGTGGCGACGCCGGGGATCCCGGAGCCGCACGATCCCGAGCAGGGCGCGGACGGCACCGGGCGGGTGCCGCTGGCGCCGCCCTCGGCGGACGTGTGGGGGCCAGTGCAGCGGCGGATGGGCGCGGACCAGATCGCCCGGGAGTGGGGCGACTGGCGCGAGCGCGTCGCGACGGACGGCGGGGCGGCGGCAGCCGCCCACCCAGGACTGGCCCGGGCCCTCAAGGAGGCGCTGGGGTACACGAAGACGCCGCCACCACCCGGCCGGGTGCGGTCGTCGTTCGCGGGCGAGGGCGCGCGGACGCTGCGGGTGGACGGGCCGGGATGGTCGCTGGTGGCCCGGACGGACGACACGGCGTTCGTGCTGCTGGACGAGGAGCCGAGCGAGGTGTTGGCGGTCCCCCGCGAGGGGGACGCGGACCTTCCGGATCTGCTGGATCTGCTGGCCGCGCTGGACCGCGTCGCGGTACGGCCGACCTGACGCGCCGAGGATCCCAAAAGGCGCGGATTGAACCGGTTGAACCGGTTGAACCAATTGCAGCGATTGCAGCGAATGAGCTGCATTGAACACGAGGGGGACGTTGTGCGGGTGGAGTCGGAAGCGGTGGGTGTGGTCGTGGGCGGCCGCGCGGAGGTGGTCGACGACGACTGGGGGCGGGAGACCGCGGTGATCCGGCTGGACGGCCTGCGCTTCGGGCCGGAGGCGCTGTACGGGCTGGCGGACTTCTCGCACGTCGAGGTGGTCTACCACTTCGACCGGGTACCGGCGGAGAAGGTCGAGACGGGCGCCCGGCATCCCCGGGGCAACCCGGACTGGCCGCTGGTGGGCATTTTCGCCCAGCGCGGCAAGAACCGGCCGAACCGGCTGGGCGTCTCACGCTGCCGGGTACTGAAGGTGGACGGCCTGGACATCCATGTCGAGGGCCTGGACGCCGTGGCGGGCACCCCGGTGCTCGACATCAAGCCGTACATGGAGGAGTTCGGACCGCGTGGCGAACTCCTCCAGCCGGAGTGGGCGACGACCCTGATGCGGGACTACTACTGACCCCGGTGGAGGCACGCACGGCGCCCCGGCCCGGCGGAGCACGCGGGCGCGCCAGCGCTGTGATGCGCCAGAGGCCGGCTCTGGTGTTGTCAGACCCGGTCGAGCGGGATGTGCGGGGCCGGGGGCAGGGTCAAGGTGATCGGGTCGCCGGGGCGGACCACGCCGCCCCGGCGGACCACGCCCATGATCCCGGCCTTGCGGACCAGTCGGCCCTCCGTGTCCCGCCCGACGACCTGCTTGAGCAGCCCGCCCTGGAAAGCGTCGATCTGCGCACACGGATTGCGCAGGCCGGTCACTTCCACGACCGCTTCCTCGCCGAGGCGCAGCAGCGTGCCCGTGGGCAGCCCGAGCAGGTCGATGCCCTCCGTGGTCACGTTCTCCCCGAGCTGGCCCGGCTCGACGCGGAAGCCGGCGCCGGCCACCTCGTCGAACAGCTCGCGGTGAATCAGGTGCACCTGGCGTAGATTCGGCTGGGTCGGATCCTGCGCCACGCGGGAGCGATGTTTGACGGTCACTCCCGCGTGCACGTCTCCCTCGACTCCGAGCCCGGCGAGCAGCGTGATGCTCGCGCGCGTGGGCTTGGTGAACGAGTACACGCCGTTGCTGCTGACCGCCGCGACCTGTGCAGTGCCCATGAAACCCCCCGCCGCCGCCGTCAGCGGCCGATCTGCTTCCTGGATATACCCCGGAGCCGACGCCGCTGCGAGGAGTCCAGCAGAAGGTAGGCCGCCGCCGGCACGCCGATCAGGACCAACAGCCCTGCCCAGAACCCGACTGCCCAGAACAACACGATGGCTGCCACCACTCCGGCAACCGCAACCTTTCCGCGTGTGGACATCTGCGGACACCTCCTCCTGCGTCGGCCACTACCTCCCACAACGCGCCGCCTCGGCCAGGCGTTCCCGATGCTTCGGACAGGCCGCGAAGCGGTCCGGGGCACTGATCGGCTCCCGGCCTTCCGCGCCGGCGGGTGAGGTACCTCGGCCACCCGGCACCCCGGTTGTTCACGTGTGAGGAATGCGTGCTCCCCGAGATCTCCGGCCTCCTCCACTGCTCCACCGCCTTTCTGCCCGCCGACCCGCCCCGCGACGGCCGGATCGCCTTCTGGCACCCGGATACCCGGGATGGCGCTCCGGCCTCCGCCGTTCCCGACCTGGCGTCCGCCCGGTCGGCCACGTCGTCGGCCACGTCGTCGGGCCTGGCAGCGGCGGCCCCGGCGGCCCCGCCCTCGGGCCTGACTGCCCTACCGGCCCCGTCATCGGCCCCGGCGGCCCTGACTGCCGTGCCGGCTTCACCCCCGGGCCTGACTGCCTTGCCGGGCCCGTCGTCGGGCCTGACTACCCTGCGGGCCCCGGCGGGCCTGTCGACCGCGTCCGCCCCCGGCAGCCCCGGCAGCCCCCGCAGCCCCCGCAGCCCAAGGCGTTGTACAGGAACTCACCGTCGTCACCCCCGACGACCTCCGGCGGACCACCGTGAGTGCGCTCGTGTTGCCCCTCGACGCCGGCCTCCCCCTCCTCACCCGCGCCCGGCCGCCGCCTCCGCCGGCCCTACCGCCTTCTGGGGCGCCGCCGCGCTGCTCGCCCTCCGGTTCGCCGCACACGGCCTGCTGCTCCCCGGGCTGAGCCCGGCCGGCCATGAGGCCTGGCGGATCGGACCCCTGGAGGCCGCCGACCTGGAGCAGATCCGGGAGCTGGCGGCCGCCACGCCGCCCGGGGCGCACTGCGTACCCCTGGCCGCGCCGCTTGACCCCGCGCCGCCCCGTCTGCCCGCGCCGGAGCCGCTGCTGCGTGCTTCCTCGGCGCCGTCGCCGACACCCTGCCCCGCTGATGCCGGCGGCCGCCGAGTCGGGGTACATCGTGGCGCTGCTGGACCGGGAGGTGCCGCCGGAACTGGCCGAGGACGCGGCGACGGCGGATGTCGAACCGCTGCCCGGGATCGGGGATCTGGACCCGCGCTGCGACTGCGGGGAGTGGTGGGACCACTGCGCGCACACGTCGGCGCTCTGCTATCAGGTGGCGCGGCTGCTGGACCAGGACCCGTTCGTGCTGTTGCTGCTGCGCGGGCGCGGCGAGCGCGAGCTGATGGAAGCGCTGGAGCAGCGGAGCACGGCGGAGGCGGAACCCGCGCGGGGCCCCGCCGGCGGGGGTGTTCCGGCGGCCGAGGCCTTCGCCGCCGGGCCTGCCCTCCTGCCGCTCCCGCCGCTGCCCCGGCTCCCGGACGCGCCGGGCCAGCCCCGACGCTGGACACGGAGTCCGCACCGGAACTCGACGTGGACGCCGTGGAGTTCCTTGCCCAGGCGGCCGCGTACGAGGCGTACCGGCTCCTGGCGGAAGCGCTGTCTCCGAAGCACGCCGACCGCCCTGCGCGGCGCCCGCTCACCGCTGCCGAAGACGCTGTACGACTGGCAGCCGAGGCCTCGGATGTCCGGGTCCGGTCCCGCCTGGCCGCGTCTATCAACAGGAACCGGGCCGCGATGGACCTGGCCGTACGGGCCTGGGGCTTCGGCGGGGCCCCGGCCCTCGTGGTGCTGGAGGAGGACTGGACGCGGGACCGCGCCACCCTGACCCGTGCCCGGGCGGCGCCGGCGACCGCCTGGGCGGACGCGGCGGACGCGGCCGGTACGGAGGGCCGGGGCGACGGCGAGGCCCCGGGACGCCGTGCCGGGCGCGGATGCCGTGCCCGGCGCGGACACCGGGGTCCCGCGGCTGCGCCGGGTGCGCGCCCGCTGGACGGTCGCGGGCGCCGGCCGCCAGCTCCGGCTCGGCCGGGAGGGGCGCTGGTGGCCGTTCCGCCGCGAGGCCGGCCAGTGGCTCCCGGCGGGTCCGGGGGCTCCGGATCCGGCGGCGGCGCCGGCAGCGCTGCATCCCGGCGAGGCCTGCTGAGCGGCGGCGGCGCCCCGGCCTGACGGGAGCTGTTGTCCGATGCTGTGGCGCGGACTGGCCGACGTACCGCTTGTCGGGGCCCGGGCCCGGCGCGACGATGGGGCGCTCCGGCATGCGGCACCACGGGAGGGTGACATGGGCGATCCGTCGGTGGCGTTGCCGGGCGGGGCGGATCCCGCCCTGCGCACGCGTGAACTACGGCGGGCGCACGCGGCGTTCACGCGGGACGGGCGGGTCGTGGCGCCGGTCCGGGCGGTGATCGCGAAGTCCTGGCGGCGGTGCGCCCGCGCCCGGGTCAGCCCGGAGTGCGCGCCCCGGGTGGAACTGTCGGAGCCGGAGCTGCGGGAGTACCGGGAGCAGCACCCGCTGGCCCCGGTCATGCCGGTGTTCCGGGAGTTGGTCGGGGCGTTCGCCGCGAGCGGGGCGCATCTGCTGGCGGTGTGCGACGCGCGGGGCAGCCTGCTCTGGGTCGAGGGCGAAGCGGGGACCTTGCGGCGGGCGGAGCGGCTCGGCTTCGTGCCGGGCACGCGCTGGGCGGAGACGGTGATGGGAACCAACGCACCCGGTACGGCGGTCGCGCTCGGGGAACCCGTCCAGGTCTTCGGGGCGGAGCACTTCAGCCGCCGGGTCCACCCGTGGACCTGCGCGGCGGCCCCGGTCCGCGATCCCCGGACCGGCGAGGTGCTCGGCGCGGTGGACATCACCGGGGGCGACGGGCTGGCCCACCCCCACTCGCTGGCCTTCGTCCAAGCGGTGGCCCGCGCCGCGGAGGCCCAGCTGGCCCTGCTGGCCCCGGCCCCCGCGGCGGCCCGCGACACCCTGACCGCGCTCGGCCGTGACGAGGCGCTGCTGGTGATCGGGGGCCGCGAGATCCCGCTCGGGCGGCGGCACAGCGAGATCATGGTGCTGCTCGCCCACCACCCGGAGGGGCTGTCGGGCGAGGAGCTGGCGATCGCCCTGTACGAGGACGAATCCGTCTGCCCGGTCACCCTGCGGGCGGAAATATCCCGGCTGCGTGGGCTGTTGGGCGCGCACAACCTCCTCTCCCGCCCCTACCGCACCGCCGCCCCGCTGGAGGCGGACTTCACCGCCGTGACCCGGCACCTCGCCGCGGGCGCCGTCTCGGCCGCCCTGAACCGCTACCCGGGGCCCCTGCTGCCCGCCTCGACGGCGCCCGGCATCGCCCGGCTGCGCCGCAGGATCGAGGACCAGGCGCGGGCCGCCGTGATCGCCCGGGCGGACGCGGGGCTGCTGACGGACTGGGTGTGCGGCCCCTGGGGCGCCGACGATCCGGAGGTGTGGAGGGCGCTGGCCGCAGCGCTGCCGCCGGAGGGGCGGCCGGCCGCGCTGGCCCGCGTACGCTCCCTGGACCTCGAACTCGGGGCGCGGCCCGGCACCGTACCGGCTGCGGCAGCGCCACCGGCTCCGGCTTCGGCAGCGGCACCGGCCCTCGCGGGGCCCCTCGTACCGGACCGGGCAGACCGGCCGGACCGGGCGGACCCGCCGGACCCGTCGGACCGCTCCCGGCGGCGTGCAACGTCCCCGCAACCTGCCCGCTCCTAGCCTCCTCGCGAGCGCTGTCCGACGGCGGCCGGCGCCCGGCAAGGGGAGGACACCATGGCCCGCTACGCTGCGCCCGGAACCGAGGGCGCGCTCATGTCGTACGCGTCCCGTTACGGCCACTTCATCGGCGGTGAGTACGTCGAGCCCGCCCGAGGCCAGTACTTCGCGAACCCCTCGCCCGTCAACGGGCAGCCCTTCACCGAGGTCGCGCGCGGCACGGCCGAGGACGTGGAACGGGCCCTGGACGCGGCGCACGCCGCCGCGCCCGCCTGGGGGCGCACCTCGGTCGCCGAGCGGTCCTCCGTCCTGCTGCGGATCGCGGACCGGATGGAGCAGAACCTGGAGGCCCTCGCGGTCGCCGAGACCTGGGAGAACGGAAAGCCGATCCGGGAGACCCTCGCGGCCGACATGCCGCTGGCGATCGACCAGTTCCGCTATTTCGCGGGCGCCCTGCGTGCCCAGGAGGGTGCGCTCAGCCAGATCGACGACGACACGGTCGCCTACCACTTCCACGAGCCGCTGGGCGTGATCGCCCAGATCATCCCGTGGAACTTCCCGATCCTGATGGCGGTGTGGAAGCTGGCGCCGGCGCTCGCGGCCGGCAACACGGTGGTGCTCAAGCCGGCCGAGCAGACGCCCGCGTCGGTGCACTACTGGCTGAGCCTGGTGGCGGACCTGCTGCCGCCGGGCGTGGTGAACATCGTCAACGGCTTCGGCGAGGAGGCCGGCAAGCCGCTGGCCTCCAGCCCGCGCGTGGCGAAGGTCGCCTTCACCGGGGAGACGTCCACCGGGCGGCTGATCATGCAGTACGCGGCGGAGCACCTCAAGCCGGTCACGCTCGAACTGGGCGGCAAGAGCCCGAACCTGTTCTTCGACGACATATGGACCACGGACGACGAACTGCGTGACAAGGCACTGGAGGGCTTCACGATGTTCGCCCTCAACCAGGGCGAGGTGTGCACCAGCCCGTCGCGCGCGCTGATCGAGCGCGGCCGGTACGGCGACTTCCTCGACGCGGCTGTCGCGCGTACGGAACTGATCGTGCCCGGGCACCCGTTGGACACGGACACGATGATCGGGGCACAGGCCTCCGAGGAGCAGCTCAAGAAGGTCTTGTCGTACGTGGAGATCGGCCAGCAGGAGGGCGCGAAGATCCTGACGGGCGGCCGGCGGCAGGAACTCGGCGGCGAGCTGGCGAGCGGCTTCTACGTCCAGCCGACGATCTTCGAGGGCGACAATCGCATGCGGATCTTCCAGGAGGAGATCTTCGGGCCGGTCGTGTCGGTGACGTCCTTCCAGGACTTCGACGACGCGGTCCGCATCGCGAACGACACGGCGTACGGCCTGGGCGCCGGCGTGTGGACCCGCGACATCAACACCGCCTACCGCGCGGGCCGCGCGATCCAGGCGGGCCGCGTCTGGACGAACTGCTACCACGCCTACCCGGCCCACGCCGCCTTCGGTGGCTACAAGCAGTCGGGCATCGGCCGCGAGACCCACAAGATGATGCTGGAGCACTACCAGCAGACGAAGAACCTCCTGGTCAGCTACTCCCCCAAGAAGCTCGGCTTCTTCTAAGGAATAAGGAATTGAGCACGGTGCCTGACCTGCACAAACGCAGCATTCAGGCACCGCCTCTGCCTAGGGGAAGCAATCGAAACTGAGGGATTCCAGAACCGGACCTCTCCGATTACCTCCACTTTGCAGAGAAGATCCGGGGCATACATGGGCCAGAGCGGACTCCGGACCACCGCGGCTACCAGCAGACCCCCGCCGCCGCCGGCCGACGGTCTCAACTGCTCGAAAGAGCAAGCGAACTGGTCACCGACGCGGCCCGCCTTGGCTACAAGCAGGAGCGAGCTCATCGAGATGATCAAGGAGCTGTCGTGACCGACCGGACGGCTCGCGATCCCCAAGCTACGGGCCGGGAGCTTCTTCCCCAGCCTGCTGGAACGCCGACGCCGCATCGACCAGGCTCCTTTCGCGGTCGTCATGGAGGCCTACGTCCACGGAGTGTCGACCCGCTCAGTCGACGACCTGGTGAAAGCCCTCGGCTCGGACACCGGCATATCGAAGAGCGAGGTCTCCCGGATCTGCGCTGGCCTCTGCTAGGCGCCAAGGGATGGGCCGACCTGCCCGATCCGCTGCTCGGCGACATGGAAACGGGCGCCCCGCGAGAGCTGACGGTCTCCCGCCGGCGTCCCCGAGGCGCCCCGGTCACCGTGCCACGCCGGCCACCGCGCTGCTGGTCTCGCTTCACCTGTCCTCCGCCTTGCTGGGCTGACGAGCCCTGGCCAGCAAGGCAACGACCGGCATGGCCGCCTGCCGCCTTCAACCTCGACCGCGCACTCGGCTGACGCGGTACCGGACACAGTTCCCGACGCACCACTGGGTGGAGCAAGATCCGGGCCAGTTACGGGCCAGCACCGACCGATCGACGGCAGATCTCTCCATTTTACCTGGTCAGAAGCGGTATGGCACGTGTACCACCAGCACTCGAAGAACGTTTATTGCAGCTACTCCCCTAAAGCACTTGGGCTCTTCTAGCAGGCGAGGTCGATGACCTGGCAAGGAGATTGGGCCCCCACCCCGGCTGGACAACGAACGTTTCGACGCTGCGAATTCGCGCAAGCGAAGGAGGGCTACGCGGCGCCGCCCGCCGGCAGCAGGCGTTCGACGAACCAGACCAAGCCGATGACGCCGACGATGGCGGCCGCGGCTGCATGGGCGAGGGTCGACCAGGAGTAGCGTCGCGCCAGCAAGAGCAGCGGGAATGCCACCAGAACGATGGCGAGCTGTCCCAGTTCGATGCCTAGGTTGAAGCTCAGCAGCGAGAGGAGCAGCCGGCCTCCGAAGTCGTCGGTGAAGCTCAGGGCCCCGGCGAAGCCGAGACCGTGCAACAGGCCGAAGCCGAACACGACGAGGACGCGGTGCCGCGACTCGCCGCGCGTGAGGTTCTCCACTGCGACGTAGACGATGGACAGGGCGATCAGCGGCTCGACGATCTTGGCCGGGACATCGACCCACCCGAGCACGGCAAGAGCGAGAGTCACGCTGTGCGCCACGGTGAAGCTGGTCGCGAGCCGGACGACGCTGCGCCATCCTTGCGCGCCGAGCAGCAGGAGGACCAGGAAGAGCACATGGTCGATGCCGAGCAGGATGTGCTCAATCCCCATGGACACGAACCGGCCCACCGACGACCACGAGACGTCCAGGCCATCGGAGTGCGAAGCCCCGCGTCCCGCGTCAACGGCGCCGCTCCGACCGACCCGCAGTTCACGGTGACCGGCGTCGAAGACGTCACTCCCGCCCGAACCGCCGAGTTCGTAGTCGACCATGTTGGTGTGCTCGGCCCCGGTGGCCTCCGTCTCGGAGAACACCCCGTAGCGCACGGTGAATTCACCGGTCCCCGAGCCCGGACACCGATGGATCAGGAGCAAGCGGGCGTAGAGGAACTGCCGCCGCTTCGTGATCCCCGTGTCGTCGAGTCCGGCGGGGCAAGAGGCGCCATCGAGGGCGACGGTCAGGCGGTCGGCCAGGTAGGCCAAGAGCTGTGCCCGGTGAGTCTGGAGAAAGACCTCGTGCTCGGCGTCCTTCGTGTCACGCGGCAGTGCGCCGAGGCCGGCGGCCTTCGTGAGCGTGTCGTAGTCCAGCTCCAGTGTGTTGCGAACCAGTGGCCCTTCCTGGCGGATCGTGGCTGTGCCGTCCGTCGTCGGGACATGGGCCGATGCCATCGGGGCCGTCAACGACACCAGAATCCCCGCGAGAACCATGCCGCCCAGCGCGACGCGAAGCGCGCTGATCATTCGGCCGGGGGCAGCTCGGAGGCCTGGCGGAGTCCATGTCGTCACACCGAGGAAGTGGAGCGATCGGAGGCGTGGAGCGCGTGTCGTGCTCATGTCCCGACAGCGACGCCTCGTTGAACTCATGTCGATGCGCCCACCGGCGGAGCCCCTCCAACGGGCCGTTGGCATCCCCTTGTTCAGCAACGAAAAGACATCACCTACTGCACGCTCAACGTTCACGTCGCCGCTGTAGTTGTGGCTCACAGCGGATCCCTAGGTTCCTCATCGCCTCGCGTACGGGGCGACAGTCTTCACCTCGGAAGGGATCACGTGATGGGCACCCGCCACATCCGAAGAGCATCCATAGCGACCGCAGCGATCGCCACATCCACCGCCGCCCTCGTGGCCCTGCTCACGGCCGCGCCCGCAGCCAGCGCGGCCACCAACACCTTCACTCCGGTCGCCGACACCTACGTGCAGGACACCACCCCGACGACGAACTACGGCACCTCGTCGCAGTTCACGGTGGACAACTCGCCAGTACGCCGGTCGTTCCTGAAGTTCACCGTCAGCGGTCTCACCGAGGCCGTCTCCAGCGCCAAGCTGCGGATCCGCGTCACCAGCGGCGGCAATAGCAGCAACGGCGGCACCTGGAAGTCGATGACCGACACCACCTGGTCCGAGACCGCGGTCACGTGGAACAACAAGCCGGTCATCGACGGCGCCACGCTCGCGTCGCTCGGCGCGGTGTCGAACGACCAGTGGGTCGAGATCGACGCGACCTCGGTAGTGACCGGCAACGGCACGTTCGGCTTCGGCGGCACCTCCGCCAGTTCCAACGGCGCGTACTACGACGCCCGCGAATCCGGCGCGGACGCCCCGCAGCTGGTGGTCACCACCGGCACCGCCCCGTCGCCCACGCCCACGACGTCCACGCCGCCGCCGTCCGGTGACCCGGTGCTGGTCGGCGCCGGGGACATCGCCAACTGCGGCGTCGGCGGTGACGAGGCCACCGCCAACCTGCTGGACGGCATCACCGGTACCGTCATGGCCATCGGAGACACTGCCTACCCGGACGGCACGGCCGCCGACTTCACCAACTGCTACGACCCGTCGTGGGGCAGGCACAAGGCCCGCACCAAGCCCGCCACCGGCAACCACGAGTACCACACCTCAGGCGCGTCGGGGTACTTCAACTACTTCGGCGCTTCGGCGGGAGACCCGACCAAGGGCTACTACTCCTTCGACCTCGGCAACTGGCACGTCGTCGCGCTCAACTCCAACTGCTCGATCGTGTCGTGCTCGGCCGGCTCGGCGCAGGAGCAGTGGCTGCGCAACGACCTGGCGGCCAGCACCAAGCCGTGCACCGTCGCGTACTGGCACCACCCGCGCTACACCTCGGGCTCCAGCCACGGCCCGAACACCTCGGTGCAACCGCTGTACCAGGCGCTGTACGACAACAACGCCGAGGCGATCGTGACCGGGCACAACCACAACTACGAGCGGTTCGCCCCGATGAACGCCACCGGCGGACTGGACAACACCCGCGGCATCCGGCAGTTCGTCGCCGGCATGGGCGGCACCGGCCTGGGCGGCTTCGGCACCATCCAGCCCAACAGTCAGGTCCGCAACAGCAGCACGTGGGGCGTGCTGAAGCTGACCCTGCATTCCAACAGCTACGACTGGCAGTTCGTCCCCGAGGCAGGCAAGACCTTCACCGACAGCGGCACAAACGCCTGTCACTGACCGGCAGCCCGGATGACGGGTGCCCTCCCCACGAGGGAGGGCACCCTGCCCCCGGCCGCGTGCCCGCTCTGTCTCCCGCCCCGAAAGGTCCGCCCGTATGTATCTGTCCTCGATCGACAGGCCCGGGGCCGATGCCACGCGCACCACAGTCCGCTCCCGCCTCCGCGGGATCACGGTCGTCGGCGGCAACGTGTTCGCACTCGGCACGGTCAGCCTGCTGACCGACATCTCCGCCGAAATGGTCAGCGCGATCCTCCCGATGTACCTCGTGCTCGGGCTGTCCATGAGCCCCCTGGCCTACGGCATGCTCGACGGGCTCTACACCGGAGCCACCGCGCTACTGCGGCTCGTCGGCGGGTACGTCGCGGACCGGGTCCGTCGGCCCAAAGCGGTGGCGGGCGTCGGATACGCGATGTCGGCACTGGCCAAGCTCGGATTCCTTGCGGCCGGACATTCGGCGGGCGCGATCGGCTTGGTCATCGCGGCCGATCGGGCGGGCAAGGGCCTTCGTACCGCACCCCGGGACGCACTGATCACCCTGTCGGCCCCTTCGCACGCGTTGGGCCGCGCCTTCGGAGTGCACAGGGCGATGGACAGTCTCGGCGCCTTTCTGGGACCGCTGGTCGCGCTGGCCGTGCTGACGGCCGCGGGCCAGGCCTTCGACGCCGTCCTGGTCACCAGCTTCTGCATCGCCGCGCTCGGCGTGCTGATTCTCGTTCTGTTCGTCCGGGACCGGCACGACCGACGCCCACCAGCCGCCGCCGTCTCCCCCCGGGAGGCTCTGACCCTGGTGCGGGCCGCGCCGGTGCGCCGACTGCTCGTCGCGGCGTGCCTGCTCGGCTTCGCCGTCATCGGTGACGGTTTCGTCTACCTGCTCCTGCAACGCCGCGAGGAGATGTCCGTCGGCACCTTCCCGCTGCTCGCGGTCGGCACCAGCCTGGCCTATCTCCTCCTGGCGGTCCCCATCGGGGCACTGGCCGACCGGATCGGCCGCGTGCCCGTCGTACTGGGCGGCTACACGACCCTGGTCCTCGTGTACCTGCTCCTGTTCGGCCCCCTGCACGGGTGGCCGCTCCTGGCCGTGGTTCTGTTCCTCTACGGCTTGTTCTACGCGGCGACCGACGGCGTACTGGTGGCGCTGGCGGCTCCGGTGCTGCCCGAACATCTGCGCACCACCGGCCTCGCGCTGATCCAGACCGGGCAGGCGCTCGCCTACCTCGCCTCCTCCGTCCTGTTCGGACTCGCCTGGCAGCTGTGGGGCCCAGTCACCGCCGGCCTGTGCGCCGCCGCCGTGGGCGTCCTGGCCCTTGGGGCCACCGCGTTTCTCCTGATCAATCGATCCGACACCGCTTTCGACACCGAGGAAACCGTATGAGCGAGCAGTCGACCATCGAAGCCGAGCCGCAGCCGAGTCCATTTCCCGCACGGCGCCGGCCCGGGCGCGCGGCTCGCATCGGCACCACGGTCGCCGTCACCCTCGCACTCGCCGCCGTCGCGATCGGCTACGTCCGGTACAGCTCGTCGGCCCAGTCCCCCGACACGGCCGCCACGGGCGAGACCGTGTCGCTGGCGGCGGGCCCGCGTCTGCTGACCCTGACGAGCACCGGGCAGGTAACCACCGTCGACAAGGGCGACCCAGCCGGCAAGCGCGCGGTGTCGAAGACCAAGTGCGACCGCGTCTACGCCGCCGCGGGAACCGTCGGCTGCCTCCACGCCGACGGGATACTCGGCACCGTCGCGATACGCGTCCTTGACGCGGACCTCAAGGAACTCAAGGCCATCCCGGTCAGTGGCGTCCCGAACCGGGTCCGCGTCTCGACCAGCGGCCGCATGGTCTCCTGGACCGCCTTCGTCGGCGGCGACAGCTACGCCACCCTCAACTTCGCCACACGCACCGGCATCTACGACACCGAGACAGGCACCCTGTTCAAGACACTGGAGACCTTCTCCGTCATCAAGGACGGCAAGCCCTACCAGTCGGTCGACGTCAACTACTGGGGAGTGACGTTCACCAAGGACGACAACACCTTCTACGCGACCATGTACACCGAGGGCCACCGCTACCTGGTGCAGGGCGACTTCGCCGCGCGCACCGTGCGCACCGTGCGCGACCAGGTCGAATGCCCCTCACTCTCCCCCGACGGGACCAGGATCGCCTTCAAGGCACCCATCGACGGAGATTCGACCCGGGGCTGGCGGCTCTCCGTACTCGACCTGGCCACCGAGCGCATCACCGCCACGGCCGAGACCCGCAGCGTGGACGACCAGGCGGCCTGGCTCGACGACTCCACCCTCGCCTACGCCCAGCAACACGACGACGGCACCAAGGACCTGTGGTCCGTACCCGCCGACGGCTCCGGCGAACCAGGGCTGCTGCTACGCGACGCCCACTCCCCGGCAACGCTCGGCTGACCCACGCCCGCGCTGCCCTGAGCCGTCCCGCCAGCCAGGCCGACACCACTGAGGAGGCGCTGCAGGACTGGTCGGCACCGCTGCCGCAGAGCCCCACCGTAACCAAGATCCGGACCATTCCCGAACCACAGCGCTGGCGTGATGCCCCCTGCGATCGTCTGCGCTGGTCAACGACGATGCCAAATCTGTACCGCCAGCAGGCGAAGAACTTGTTGGTGAGCTATTCCACCAAGCAGGTCGGCTTCTTCTAGAGCAGAGAACTCTGCTGCCGAAACCAGCCGTTGCGCCCCCTGACAACAGCCACTCCGAGCTGAAAGATCATCACGTGTGGCCGCTGGATTCGGTGTGCTCCGGGGATCGGCATTCTCGGTAGCGTGACCATCTGCTGCATGGGGTGTCCATGTGTCCGGCTGGTCCGTGAGAGGGCTTCCGACGGAGAGTGATGAGGCGACAATGAGTGAACTGACGAAGCCCGAGGTCGACGTTCCGGAGGGTGACGCTCCTACCGAGCTGACCATCCGGGACTTGGTCGTCGGGGACGGGGCCGAAGTGAAGCCGGGCATGGTGGTCAGGGTCCACTATGTCGGGGTGACCTTCGAGTCCGGGAAGGAGTTCGATGCCTCCTGGGACCGGGGCCAGCCGTTCAAGTTCGCCCTGGGCAGTGGCAAGGTCATCAAGGGCTGGGACCGGGGGGTGAGGGGGATGAAGGTCGGCGGTAGGCGCGAGATCATCGTTCCCCCGCGTCTCGGCTACGGCAATCAGTCGCCCTCGCCGTTGATCCCAGCGGGCTCGACCCTGGTCTTCGTGGTGGACCTGCTTGACTCGTTTTCCAGCACGGCCGGGTGGAGCAACACCTAGTGCCCCTGGCCGCTCCTCCCCTACGACGCGCTGCCTCGTCCCGAACGGTTCCGCTGCGACTCGGTCACCGCTGTCGCCGAGCAGCGCACGCAGGCACGCACCAAGATGCCGGACCATTTCCGGACCAGCCCCCGCTAGGGGGCTGCACCAGCTTCCGTTTCCCCTGGTCAGCGTGGGTGCAACTGCTGTACCACCAGCAGACCAAGAACATTCTTTGTAGCTACTCCCCCAAGAAACTGGGCTTCTTCTAGGAGCCTCAAAACCCTTCGCCGGCCGGCACCCCGGCTCGCGGGGATCCGACGACGGCGAAGCAGAGGCCCTCGGGGACGTCGGCCGACACCGCGCAAGGAGGACGGCCGGGCGGACCAGCCTGGCGGCACGGACGCGCCCGAGGGTGGACGGGGGGACGCATCGAGGGAGTCGGGGGCCGAGGACGTCGAGCCGTCTCCCCCGTCCCGCGCCGAGCCGTCCCCCGCCTCCGGGAAGCGTCGCCGGCTGCTCCACGTCACGCTGCCCGGCTGCCGGGGCGCGCTCGTCCTGGCGTGCTTGTCCTTCACTCCGTCGCTGCTCCCCGCGGAGGCGTGCTCCGAGGACTGATCGGCGGCATCAGCGCGGCCATCGGGTATGGGTTCGGCGTGCTCGCGGCCGTACAACGTCCTCACCGCCGTCGCCTGTAAGTTCGTCGCCGCTCTCGTCTTCTGGCTCCTGCTGCTGGCCGGACGGGGGATCCGGAGCCTGTACCGCTGGGCCGCCGACCTGCTCGGGCGCTGGATCGGTCCGCGAGCGGCGCGGGTGGTCGGCTGGCTCCTGGTGGCGGGTCTGGCCTGGTCCGCGTTCAGCGGGCTGCTGCTGGGCGGCTTCGTGAACGCGGCCAACGAGGCGTTCTCGCTGCGTGACACGCAGACGCCGGAAGGCGTGCACCAGCCCACGTCCACCCTGCGCTCGGGCGGGCCCGGTTCTCTGGTGCCGTGGGACACGCTCGGCCGGCAGGGCCGGGCTTTCACCGGCAGCGGACCGTCGGCCCGGGACATCGGCGCGTTCACCCACCGCACGGCGCAGGCGCCCGTCCGGGCCTACGCCGGACTGTCGACCTCCGACGACGCGGAGAGCCGGGCGGAGCGAGCCGTAGCGGACCTCGAACGGGCGGGCGGATTCAAGCGCGCGCACCTGCTCGTGATGACCACGACGGGAAGCGGCTGGGTCGATCCCGCCGCTGTGGACTCGTTCGAGTACCTGGGCAACGGCGACTCGGCCACCGTGGCGATGCAGTACTCGTACCTGCCGTCGTGGATGTCCTGTCTCGTCGACCAGTCAGAGGCGCGCGAGGCCGGCCGCGAACTCTTCGACGCGGTCTACGACGTCTGGTCCAAGCTGCCACAGGACCAGCCTCCGCGGCTGTTCGTGGCAGGCGAGAGCCTGGGGTCGTTCGGCGGTGAGACGGCCACCGGGATGCCTCCGACGGACCGGCCGTGGGAGGGCACCGGGGTGCTCTACCTCATGCACCCGTCCGATCCGATCGTCTGGTGGAGCCCCCGGCTGGCCCTCTCCGAACCCGACTGGATCGGCCAGGCGCCCGGCGGAGACGTGCTCGAAGCGATGGTCCGGATGCCCTTCGTGACCTTCTGGCAGGTCACCGCCGACCTGCCGTTCTCCACGGACGTACCGGACGGCCACGGCCACGGCCACAAGTACAAGGCCGCGTACGTCGACGGCTGGAATGCCGTCATGCGGCCCGCCGGATTCACGGCGCAGGACCTGGACCGGCTGAAGGACATCATCTGGCCGGAACCCGAGCCCACCGCCACGAGGCCTTAGCTGCCGCGCGGTCAGCGCAGCAGGAACCCCACGAGGTAGCCGAGCGCGTTGACCGCCCAGTGCAGGCCCATGGGAGCCAGCAGACTGCCGCTGCGGCGACGTAGCTCGCAGAACAGGACGCCCGCTGCCGCCGTGAACAGCACGGCCGACAGAACCGCCAGGGCAGCACCGAGCGCGGAGTCGCCGAAGACCGTGGTCAGAGCGGGTTTCGCGGTCGCCAGGTGCAGGGACGGCAGCACGTGCCACAGGCCGAACAGCATGCTCGACACGGTGGTCGCCCATACCGTCCCGCGGGCGCGGCGCACCAGACCGTAGAGCACACCGCGGAAGGCGATCTCCTCCACCAGGACGGTGCTGACGGGGACCAGCACGAGGACACGCAGGGTCAGCTCGCTCCCGTTCATCCCCTCGTACCGCTGGTCCTCGAACAGCGCGCGGGTGGCCGGCAACAGGGCCCCGGCCAGGTAGACGACGCCGACCAGGCCGATCAGGGCCAGCGCCCAACGCGCACCGCGGGCCAGTGTGCCGGGCGCCAGGCCCGCGTCCGCCCGAGTACCGCCGGCCCAGCGGAGCACACCGAGCAGCAGAGCGCTGACCGCGACGGCCGTCACCAGGCCGAACAGGCCAGACCACCGGTGCATGACCAGGTTGGCGGCGACGAGGACAGCCACCGTGAGTCCCACGGCCGACCAGGTGCCGATCCGTCTACGGCATCGGCTCCGCAGCGTGCCGCTTACGGTGCGGCCTCCTCGCGCCTCGCGCCGCTCGGCATCGTCGGGGTCGCGGCAGGGCATGACGGTCTGTCCTTCGGTTTCGCCGATGGTGCGTCTCACCCTCCCCTCAGCCCCACGCTACCGGGCACGTCCCCGGGGTGCTCGATCGCGAACGCCCCCTGTCAGACCGGTACAGCCGGGTGAGGACTTCGCCATCCGCGGCGGCATCCTGGACCGAACCCCTGGGCTACGCCCGCCCGCAGTTCGAGCCGGTCCTCGAAGCGATCCGGGTTCCCCGGCTGGGGCTCGGCAGGCCGCGCAAGCGCCCGGACCGTGTCCGGACCAGTCCGGGCCGGCGGCGGTCGATTCCATGCATTCGCCGTGTGTGCCATGGCGATAATCGATCAACTATAGGTCCAGATCGATCATCGGAGTTTTCCGTTCCAGTGAAGGCCACCCGGCGAACCCGAACTGACTATGCTCGCCTTGCGTGTTGCGCTGCACTCACAGTGAGTCAAACGCCGCATTGCGTGCGGACGGAGCCTGGCCGCAGAGAGGCGTGACCACCGATGCAATCTCGAACCGACCTGTCGGGCACACCCATTGGAACATCTTTGCTCGGCCGAGCGAATTCCCGACCCTTCTTGTCGGCGCACCGCATCACGCCCAGTCCACTAATTCCAGACTGTTTAGGGACCTTTCGATGGTTCGTGCAGGTTCTACCCCTAGAGCGCTGCCACGTGCAGTGGCTCCAGCATGGCTAATCCCCCCTGGTGTCCTGGCTGGGGCCTGCGTTGTGGCGCTGATCTGTGTCTCCGCGCAGATACGCACGCCGGTTGCCTGGTGCGGCCTCGTCGCGGTCGTCCTGACGGCCATCACTTCGGCTGAGACCGCGCGCCGGGTGCGCTCGGCAGAGGCGGCCCGCTACGCGCGGGCGAACGCCGACGTACAGCGGTACTACGCGCAGCGCGAGACCGCGCTGCTCGCGCGCCTGTCCGATCAACGGGCCACCACCGTATGGCTCGCTGAAGAGCTCCTCCCCGCGGCTGTCGCCCGCCTGCAGAAGGGTGAGCCCGCTTCGGAGATCCTGCAGTCCGTCCCGTTCGGGGAACATCTCGACAACGAGTTCGCCGAAGCGCTCCGGGCAGCTCTGCGGACGCTCCTGGAAGCCGTGGATGCCGAGGAACGCATGCGGGACTCGTCGCAGCGGGCACTGGTGGCGATCGCCCGGCGGGTCCAGGCGATCGTGCATCAACTCGCCAAGGACCTTCGCGACATGCAGATCCTGCATGGTACGGATGTAGTGGTCTCCCATGGCCTCCAGGACATCGACCATCGCAATGCCCTGATCGGGCGCCTTGCGGCCAGCATCGCGGTACTGGGTGACGCCCGGCCCGGGCGTCAGTGGTCGAAAGCGATCCCGCTCTACGACATCGTGCGAGGGGCCATGTCACGCATCGTGGACTATCCCCGCGTGAAGCTGCAGTCGGTGACAGAGGTCGCTGTGATCGGCCAGGGAGCCGAGCCGTTGATCCACCTGCTTGCCGAGTTGCTCGACAACGCCACGACCTTCTCCCCGCCGCACGCCCCGGTCGAGGTGACCGCGAGCGAGGTGCCCTCTGGTATCGCGATCGAGATCGAGGACCGTGGGGTCGGGCTCACCGAAGAGGTCCGCCAGCGCATCGACCGCGTCATGGCTCAGGCATCATCCGGCATGGATCTGGCCGACCTGGGCGAGGCGACGCAACTCGGCCTGCCCGTCGTCAGCAGGCTGGCCCGCGAAAACGGCCTCGACGTCGACTTGCGCACCTCCGCGTACGGAGGAGTGCGGGCCGTAGTACTCATTCCGCGGCACCTGATCACCACAATTCAGCAGCCTGCCCCAAAAATGCAACAGTTCGCGCCGAGGCCCACGGGCGCACCGACCGTGCCGAGGCCGACGATGACGCGCACTGCCGCAGCAGATTCCGTCGAGGTCAAACAGACCGTCAACGGACTGCCGCAACGGCGACGCGAGTCGCCCGTCCCGGCACCGGTCGTCCGCACGACCCCTCTTCCCCCCGCCGCTCCGGCCGCCGCCCCGGGAACGTCCGGCGCACCCCGGCAGCCGGGCCTGATGTGGGAGGCGTTCAGCGGCGAAACGAGACCGGGTACGGGCCCTTCCATCCCCACCAGCAAGCCATCAGACGAGGGTGAGTAACCGTGCCGCCACTGCCCAACATGGACTGGATGCTCAAGGAGCTCGCAGCCAGCGTCCCGTACGTGCGACACGTGGTCGTGTTGTCATCGGACGGTCTGTGCATCGGCCAAGCGAACACGGAACCCGACACCGCTGACGCGATCGCCGCTGCCTGCTCGGGCATCCAGAGCCTGGCAAAGGCCATCGCGCAGAAGTTCCCGCACGGAGACGGCTCGACCCACATGGTCGGGATCGAAGTCGACGGCGGATACTTCTCCCTCATGGCGGCCGGACCCGGGGCCTATCTCGCGGTGCTGGCCGATGCGGAGGTGGACGCGGGGTTGCTGGGCGACCGCATGCGTACGCTGGTGATCCGGATCGGTCAGCACATGACCAGCCCGCCTCGTGATGACATCGGGCAGGCGATGTGACGGCACAGAACCACAACGCATGGGACGAAGGCAGTCCCGTGCCGCTCTACGTCATCTCCGGTGGCCCAGGTTCCGCAGCGAAGGCCTTCAACCTGGTCACCCTCGTCGCATCGAGGTCCGCACCCGAACCCGGCATGCAGCCCGAACAGGCAGCCATCCTCGCCATGTGCCAGTACCCGCTGTCGGTGGCCGAGATCTCCGCGTATCTCAGCCTGCCGTTCAGCGTCATCACGGTGCTGCTCTCCAAGCTCGTGGACAACGAGCGAGTTGAGGCCACTGCTCCCGTTCCTGTCGCGGCGGTACCCGAACTCGGTCTTCTGGAGGCGGTGATCCATGGACTACGCAGGCTCTGACGCACCCGCCGCCGCCCCCCGCCGCTCGGACGTGCTGCTGCCGCACGGCGCCAGGGGAGTCAAGGTCGTGATTGTCGGCGGCTTCGGGGTGGGCAAGACGACCATGGTCGGGGCGGTGAGCGAGATCCCGCCTCTGACCACCGAAGAAACCATGACTCAGGCCGGCGTCGGGATCGACCACAATCCCGGTGCGGAAGGCAAGAACACCACGACCGTTGCTCTGGACTTCGGCCGCATCAGCATCAACGAGGAGCTGATCCTCTATCTCTTCGGGACACCGGGACAGGAACGCTTCTGGTTCCTGTGGAACGGCATCTTCGAAGGCGCGCTCGGTGCCGTGGTCCTCGTCGACACCCGGAGGATCGAAGTCTGTTTCGAGATCATCACCCGTCTGGAAGACCGCCGCGTCCCGTTCGTCGTGGCCGTCAACACCTTCCCCGAGGCGCCGCAGCACCCGCTACCAGCCCTGCGCAGTGCTCTGGCCCTCAACGAATCGGTGCCCATCATCACCTGTGACGCACGCGACCGGTCGTCCAGCCGCGACGCCCTGCTCTCGCTGATGGGCTACCTGTGCACCCTCGCCGCCGCTCAGGAGTCCCTATGACCGTCCCACCCGCTGACCACACCACCACGGAACCAGGCCTCGCCCCGCCCCCGGGTTGCCCGGCCCACACCGCCACGGGCGTCGACGCAGTGACCCGGCTCTGGGGCGCCGCTGCCGAAACCGACCCCATGGGCCTGTACGAAAAGTTGCGCGCCGTCCACGGTCCGGTGGCGCCCGTCCTGCTCGACGGGGACGTACGGGCCTGGCTCGTCCTGGGGTACCTCGAGAACCGTGATGTGGCCAGCCGCTCCACCCAGTTCTCCCGCGACCCCCGCACCTGGCACGGCTGGAAGAGTGGCGAGATCGACGCCACCACCTCGCCGCTGGTGCCGATGATCGGCTGGCGACCCGACTGCGTATGTGCGGACGGCGAAGAACACCAGCGCCTGCGCGGCGCGGTCACGGCCGGCCTCAACCAGTTCGACCAACGCGGAATCCGCCGCCACATCACCCGCTTCGCGCACCAGCTGGTCGATGAGTTCTGCGAAATGGGCAACGCGGAGCTCGTCGGTCAGTTCACCGAGCACCTGCCCATGCTCGTTCTCACCCACCTGCTCGGAATGCCGGACGAGTACGGTCCCAAGCTCGTGCACGCTGCCCGGGATCTCTTCAAGGGCACCGAGACGTCGCTCGCGAGCAACGCCTACGTGCTGGAGACCCTCAGGCAGCTTGTCGTCGACAAGCGCGCCCTGCCGGGGCAGGACATCGCATCCGTACTGATGGCCCACCCGGCCGGCCTCACGGACGAGGAGGTACAGCACCACCTGCGCCTCATCCTGCTCGCGGGCTATGAGACGACCGCGAATCTCATGTCCAACGTGCTGCGCATGGTGGTCACCGACCCGCGGTTCCGCGGGTCGTTGGCCGGCGGTCAGATGACCTTGCCGGAAGCAGTGGAGCAAGTGCTCTGGGACGAGCCACCGCTGATGGTGTGCCCGGGCCGCTGGGCCACCGGCGACACCTCCCTCGGAGGACAGGAGATCAAGGCGGGAGACATGCTCCTGCTTGGCCTGGCCGCCGGGAACGTCGATCAGGCAGTCCGCCCGGACCCCTCAACTCGCGTGCACCACAACCGCGCGCACCTGTCGTTCAGCGCCGGCGCCCATGAGTGCCCCGGCCAGGACATCAGCCGTGTCATCGCCGACACCGGCATCGACATCCTGCTCACCCGGCTTCCCGACATCAGCCTGGCCGTGCCCGAGGAGGAGCTCACCTGGCGCTCCTCCACCTGGTCCCGGCACCTGACAGCGCTGCCCGTAAAGTTCGCATCCCGCAGTCCGGAAGCCCATGATGTGCTGACACCGCTGCCGGCCCCGCCCCCGCCGAGCAGCGGTATGCCGACAGCGCTCCAATGGCCGGCATCCGTACCGGAGTTGTCGCGCCGAACCGAGCCCCGCACCTCGTGGCGGGCACGGCTGAGGCGGTTCCTGCGGAGGCCGTAGGCCTCGCAGCTCACATCAGAGCCGAGCACTACAGCCGAGGAGACTGCCGGTCGGCGTGGTCGGCAGTCTCCTCACAGCCGGGCGTGCACCAACCGAGTGCTCGTACCGTCGGGCGCGGCTCCTGAGTCGGAACGGCCGTGCGGGATCAGCAGGTCGTCCACAGCTCCCCGGCCGAGGCGTTCGGCGTCTGCGGCCGGGGGACCGTCTACGGGAGCGTAGCGGGGCGCCCCGGTGTACCACGCATGGAGGCCGGACAGGAAACTGCAAGCTCCCCGGAGCCACGCCTCCAACTCGATCCGTTCGCCGTGGTTCAGCCCGGCTCTCTGGGCGACCGGGGCCAGTTCGCTCTGCGTGAGGTGCTCGAAGTGGCGCAGTCGGGCGGTCACCAGATCGGCGGCGGCATGCATCGCCTCCTGGACGGTGATGCCCAGGGATGTTTGGAGGACTATGACGAGGTTGTTGACGTCGCGTTCGTCATGGACTTCCCGCCTATAGGAGGCAATGTCGTTCGCGAGTCCCATGTAGTCCATGAAGGCGTCGAGCAATGCGCAGAAGGTTCGGCTGTGCCGGATCTGCTCAGGGATCCGTGCGCCAGTGGAGAGTTCGACGGAATAGGGGGCGGTGTAGGCGGCAAAGCTTTCACGGCGGAACTGGGCATACTCGATGAGGTCCGGGACACGGCTGGCGCGACTGTTGGCCAGTTCCTGAACTCCTGCGTCGATGTACCTTGCCAGGGCACGGTTGAGTCCCTGCCGCCAGTGCGCCAGTCTCGGGGGGTACAGCCGCTGCTGGAGGTCGGCCATGCCTCTTTCGACGGCATTGGTCGGCTCCGGCAACCGAGCGCCCGGGTCCGGCGGCAGGAAGGCATGGAGGCGGGCGGTGAAGGCCTGTGCGCCTGCGAGGTCGCCCGTCCGTTTGAAGGCGGAGACGAAGTAGTCGTCCCAGGCCAGAGCCCAGAGGTTGAACCGGTGATTGAGCCGGAGGTCGGTGAGCGAGGCATCAGGTAGAGCCCAGGCGGACAGCTGGTCAACGGCCATGGCGTGGAACTGGGACAGGGTCCAGATCGCCCGGTGGGCCGACGGTGTTTCGTCGCTGTCCAGCATGCCCATCTCTCGCGCCCACGTCTCGGTCTCCTCGCGCAGGGCCGGCAGGTACGGATTCACCCGAAGCGGGTATGGCATCCGCAGTATGGGGAGCTTGATGGCCTGCACTGTCATGAGATCCCTGCTTCCCTTTCGGCGCGCTTCGGTGTGTCGCGTGTCGCCCCGGCACGCCCTGAGCAGATACGGAGTCGGGCAGAACCCGCGCGCAATAGGCGAGGACATGAACGCGCCGCACGTAGGGGAATTCGTGAAGGCGCATTGCGCATCGCCGATGCCGCCTTGGTCCCCATGCACTCGCCACGTCCGCAGCTCGCCCGCGACCGTCATGCGGATGCTGCGCGAGCACGTGGCGCATCCGGCTCATGCCCCTTGATCGGGGACTGGGCGAGGATCGCAAATGCCAGTTCCTGGGGCATGGTTTCTCCCTCCGAGACGGCCCATAGGCTGACGATCCACTACTGCCACGGGGACGGACGCCGAACCGTTCCCACCTTTTGATGCTCCAAACCGTGCCCGCCCCGGCCGATCCACAACCCCGCGTAGCCGTCCTGGGGCCACAATCAAGGCCGGTTTGTACGGAATGAAACGATCCTTCTGGGTCAGCTTGGCTCAAATTCGATCCCAAAGCTGGCCATGATCGACCAATGATCGCCAGTCGGCATGCGTGAGCGTGCGGTCACGGTATAGCTCCGCGCTGCACGGAGGCCCGCCGCACAGCGGCGTACAGCCCGCCCGCTCCCGGAACGCGGCGGGCCGGGTCCAGGGACCGCGCACCGCGGTGCGGTCACGCCGGTCACGCCGGTCACGCATCGTGACTGCATATCAGAAGCCGATCGGATGAAATCACCGGCGTTGGCTGTCGATGGGCGTCCGGGACCGGCACCTCTCACGCACAGTGAGCGCCAGATAGGGCTCACGCCGAAGAGGAGAGACAACCATGCAGGGACTTCACAGCCGTCTCACGGGCGGCCGCGGCCGGCGGATCGCGGCGGCCGTGTGCGCGCAGACGCTGGCCGCCGCAGCGCTGGTCGGCTTGGGCTCGGGCGGGGCGAGCGCCCAGGTGGCGACGTGCTTCAACTCCGTCGCCACGACAACGGGCACCACGGGAACCCCGGGTGACGACGTGATCATCGGCACGCCGGGCAGCGACATCATCGACGGCGGTGGCGGACACGACAAGATCTGCGGGCTCGGGGGCAACGACATCCTCATCGGCGGCCTGGGGGACGACAGCCTCTCGGGCGGCGCGGGCGATGACCAGTTGGACGGCGGGGCCGACAATGACACCCTGGTCGGCGACGACATCGCGTACACCGGAGACGCGACGGGCCCCGTCGGCCGCGACCGGCTCACGGGCGGCACCGGCAGCGACAGCCTGACCGGCGACCACTGGTCAGTCCAGGGCACCGCCCGCGGCGCCCCGCCACGGACACCCTCTACGGTGGCGACGGCGACGACTCCCTCACGGGCGACAGCCGCGGCGACCACGTCTTCGGCGGCGCACCCGACCACATCCAGGGCGGCACCGGCAGCGACGGCATCATCGGCGACTCCCTCGGGGTCTACGACGCCACGGGCGCCGGGGACGACGTCCTGCTGGAGGGCCCCGGCGAGAACGGCGACGTGACGGGCGACAGCGTCGCCATCCTCGGCAACGTCAGCGGCGCGGGCGGCGACGACTACATCGACCTGGGCGCGGACGGCGGCTTCGGCGCCGTGGGCGACCACCAGACCTTCTCCGGCCGGGCCTCGGGCTCCGGCAACGACCGGATCATGGGCGGCAGCGCGAGCGAAATCGTACTCGTCGGCGACAGCGGACTCGGTGACCCCACGGGTTCGACGGCGGCCAACGACATCATCGACGGCCGAGGCGGCGACGACCAGATCTTCGGCGACAACGTCGACGCCGGTTCGCTGGGATCCTCGATCGGCACGGCCGGCGGGTCCGACATCCTCACCGGCGGCAACGGCAACGACTTCCTGCGCGGCGGACCGGCCCCGGACACCCTCAACGGCGGCGCCGGCACGGACGACTGCGACGGCGAGGCGGGCACGGACACGGAGATCAACTGCGAGGTCTGAACTGGGCACCGTGACCTCGTATCAGCTGTCTGGCGCAGCTCGGCGGTGTGTCAGGCCAAGGTCTGTTCCGGAGCGGGGTCGACTGCTCCCTGGAGCCGCGAGTTTTTGCGGCTGTAGAGGAGGTGGACGGTGAGCCGGCCACACAGGCCGCTCCCCGTCCTAGTAGGCGCCGGGGAGGGAGAGGCCGGCGTAGATCTGGTTGAGGACGGTGGGCAGCATGGCCTGGGCCGTGGTCCGGCCGTCCGGCGACACTGTCAGGTTCGTCCAGATGACGAGCGTGACGTCGTTGTCCGGGTCGTGGCCGATGAAGGAGTTGAAGCCCGGCAGCTCGCCACCGTGGTAGTACATCACGGCCTTCGGCCCGAAGCGCTGGTAGGCGATGCCGTACCCGTACTTCTGTCCCTCGGGCGCGTCCGGGTCCTCGGCCTGCGGGCTGTCCCGCCACTGCTTCTGGAACGCGGGGTCCAGCACCTTGCCCGTCGTCAGGGAGCGGATCCAGGTGGCCAGGTCGTCCGCGGTGGAGATGGCGCCGCCTGCGGCGGTCGCGTAGGACGGGTTCTGGTGGGTGTAGTCCACCGGCTTGAGCTTCCCGGACCGCATCTGCGCCTGAATGTCGGCCGGGTAGGGCTCGTCGGCCAGCGCGTAGGCCGATCCGCCGTACATGTAGCCGTGCGAGTACGGCGTGGGGAGGGAGGTGTCGCTGATGCCGGGCAGTGACGTACCGGTCAGGCCGAGCGGGCGGTACAGCCGGTCCTGGAACTGCTGGACCAGCGGCCGGCCGCCGGCCTTCTCGGCGATGGTGATGTTCTCGCCGTTCGGCACCCCGGGAACGTAGTCGGACACGGGATCGTCCAGCCGGAGCTTGCCGTCCTGCGCGAGGAGGAGGATCAGGACCGACGTCATGGTCTTGGTGTTGGAGGCGATCCGGAAGTGGTCGCGCGTGGTGGGCTGTTCGGCGGTGCCCGGCTCGGTCGTGCCGACCGTCGCCCGGAAGGTTCCCTGCGGGGTGCGGAGGAGGACCACGGCGCCGGGGACCATGAGCTCCTTCGCCGCGCGCTCCACGGCGGACCGGATCGCGGCCGGATCGATGCGCTTGAGCGCCGACGCGGTGGGGTCGGGGGCACTGGCCGTCGCCGTGGGTGTGGCCTGCACGTCGGGCAGGACCGGGGGGCCCGCTCCCGGGGGCGGCACGAACCCCGCGACCAGCAGGGCCGCGCACGGTGTCAGCAGAAGCGTGCGGCGGGAGGCGGCTCGGGAATTCGTCATGTCGGCGTCACAACCCTCGCGCTCGGCGGTCCGGTACCGCACCTGCGGGGGGCGGCAGGGCCGAAGAGGTCGGAACGGGAATAACGGAAACAATGGGACAGCCTGCGTTAATTTATAACTTATCGAACTGAATGTTCGGCAACGCTCCCCTTGACGCTGTCCGGCCGATGATGTCGAGCAATTCGACGCCGGTGAACGCAACGATGACGCTCTTCGCGGCGCCGGGCACGCATCGATCATTCGCCCCGAGGCGCGTGTCCGCAATGACGAGGTCGTCTCAGATCCGGACATCGGCGCCGTGGCCGATGCACCAGGCGGCGGTTTGCGGCGACAGCCGACGGGCAGGCGCCGGGTGGAGAGCCTCGTGCGATCTGGGCACAGGGAGGTCCCGATGAAGAAGCCTGATCGCGGCAGCGGCGAGTCCGCCCGGAGCCGGCTGCCGATCAGCCCCCGTACCAGCGAGAGGCGTGCGGGAAGCACGGACACGCGACGCTCCGCATCCTGAATCCGTCACCGCATGGGGGACGTCATGGAACTCGGATTCCTCAAACCGCTCTTCACCAAGCCAGGCCCATGGGCCTCGGTATACATCGACACCACCCGCGCCACCGAGGACGCCCAGAAGATCCAGCAACTCCGCGAGCGCTCGGTCGCGTCCCAGCTCATCGAAGCGGGTGCCGACGCCTACACCACCCGCGCGGTCATGAACACGCTCGCCCAGGAGCCCGTCTCCGGGGCGCCCCCCGGCCGCGCACTCTTCGCCACGGGCGCCGAGGTCGTTCTCGACCTCCCCCTCGCGGTGAGCCCGCCCGAAGTGGAGGCGACGTGGTCGATCCTGCCGCACATCGCGCCCCTCGCATGGCTGCGGGGCGACGAGCCGAGCTGCCTGGTGGCGTACGTCGACCGCACGGGAGCCGATCTGGAACTGCGCGACGCCGACCGGCGCGAAACGGTGGGCCAGGCCCAGGGCAAGGAATGGCAGGGCCGCGGACACCGCAGCGTTCCCACGGACCGGTACGAATGGCACTACCGCAACAAGGTCGAGAACGCCTGGAACGAGACGGCCGACATCATCACGGCCGAGCTCGCCCGCCGGTGGCCGGAGAGCGGCGCCGAGCTACTGGTCCTGGCCGGCGACTCCCGCGAGCGCCGGGCCGTCTACAACCGGCTGCCCGAGCGTATCCAGGCCGTCACCGTCGAGGTCGAGAACGGCAGCAGGTCCCCTGGGGCCTCGAAGCGCCTCCTCGACCAGCAGATCACGCAGGCACGCGAGAAGTTCGCCCATGACCGGCTCGAAAGCGCACTTGAGCGCTTCCGCATCGGCCGCGGCAAGCCCGGCGAGCACCGCGAATCCACCGTGGACACCGGACCGGGAGAGGCCGCCGAAGGCATGCCGGCCGTGGTGGACGCCGTACGCAACCACCAGGTGGCCACCCTCCTCCTCACCCCGGACGCCTCCGACGCGCGGCGTGAGGTGTGGATCGGCCCCGGCGTCGACGACGTCGCCGTCCAGCGCGGCCAGGCGCAGGCGATGGGCGTCGCCAAACCCGAGCGGGCCCGCGCGGACGACGCGCTGCTGCGGTCCGCCGCGGCGGCCGGAGGCGAGGTCCTCCTCGTCCCCGACGGAATGCCCGGACCCGCGGGCGGACTGGGGGCGGTGTTGCGGTGGAGCATGTGAGGGTCGGCAATGACCCTCCGAAGTCACGCCCAGGCGGTGCGTAACCCTCGCACGGAGGGCTGCTGTGGAGTGGTTCACCGATGACACGTACTGGCTGGGCAGGCTGATCTTCCAGCGTGGTCTGGCCGCCCTGTACTTCGTCGCCTTCCTGAGCTCCGCGAACCAGTTCCGGGCGCTCATCGGCGAGCGGGGGCTGCTCCCGGCGCCGCGTTTCCTGGCGGCCGTACCCTTCCGCCACTCACCCAGCATCTTCCACTTCCATTACTCCGACCGATTCTTCGCGATCACGGCGTGGACGGGGGTGGCACTGTCCGCGGCCCTCGTGGCGGGCGCGGCCGACCGCGTGCCGTTGTGGGCGTCGATGCTCCTGTGGGCACTCCTGTGGGTGCTGTACCTGTCGATCGTCAATATCGGCCAGACCTGGTACGCCTTCATGTGGGAATCGCTGCTCCTGGAGGCCGGCTTCCTGGCGATCTTCCTGGGCAATGACCGGACGGCTCCCCCGGTCCTGGTGCTGTGGATGATGCGCTGGCTGCTGTTCCGTCTGGAATTCGGCGCCGGGCTGATCAAACTGCGCGGCGACCCGTGCTGGCGCGACCTGACGTGCCTGTACTACCACCACGAGACCCAGCCGATGCCGAGCCCCCTCAGCTGGCTCTTCCACCACCTGCCCAGACCGCTGCACCGGGTCGAGACCGCCGCGAACCACGTCGCCCAGCTCGGCGCCCCCGTGGCCCTCTTCGCGCCGCAACCCGTCGCGAGCGTGGCCGCCGGCGTCATAGTCGTCACGCAACTCTGGCTCGTGGCATCCGGCAACTTCGCCTGGCTCAACTGGCTGGCCATGCTGCTCGCGCTCACCGCGATCGACGGAGGGCGGGCCGCCGAAGTCCTGCCGCTGCCCCAGACTCCGGCGCTGGCCGCACCACCCGCCTGGTACCAGGGCATCGTGCTGGTGGTCGCCGTTTTCGTGGCCGTGCTCAGTTACTGGCCGGTCCGCAACATGCTCTCCCGGGACCAGGTGATGAACACGTCCTTCAACCCGCTTCACCTGGTCAACACCTACGGTGCTTTCGGCAGCGTCGGCCGGGTCCGCCACGAAGTGGTGATCGAAGGCACCGACGAGCCGGAGATCACCGACGACACGGTATGGAAGGAGTACCGCTTCAAGGGCAAACCCGGCGACGTACGCCGCCTCCCGCCGCAGGTCGCGCCGTACCACCTGCGCCTGGACTGGCTGATGTGGTTCGCCGCCATCTCACCCTCCTACGCGGTGCCCTGGTTCGGAGCGTTCGTCGCGAAGCTCCTGGACAACGACCCGGCCACCCTCAAGCTTCTGCGCGGCAACCCCTTCCCCACCTCCCCACCCACGTGCATCCGCGCCCGCCTCTACCGCTACGCGTTCACCGACCGGCACGAGCTTCTGCGCGGCCGGACGTGGTGGCACCGCACGCTCGCGGGCGAATTCCTGCCGGCGGTCACGAAGGCACGGTGACGGCCGACGACGTACCGCCGGTCGGCTCACACACCGCTGCGGGCGGCCCGATACCTTCCTACGCTGGCTGAATGAGCATCAGATCCTCTGGGCGCAGAACCGGCTGCGGTGCGGCAGCTCTCGCCATCGGTGCGTCGGTCCTCCTCGCACCGACGGCCATGGGCACCCCGCGAACCGAGCCGCTGCCGCCACGACCCGCCTCGTCCGCCGGCGCATCACTGTTGCACCGATCCGGGACCCACGTGCGGGGGCGACACGGAGCGCCCGAGCTGCCGGACGCCGTGTCCGCCCTGTCGTGGCTGGTGGCCGATGTCCGCACGGGTGAGGTGCTCGCCGCCCACGACGCACACCGCCGGCTGCCTCCGGCCAGCGCCCTCAAGACCCTCTTCGCCCTCACCGCGCTGCCCCACCTTTCCGGCTCGGGCCGGCACACGGTCACCGAGGCCGAGCTGGACGAGGTACCGGAGGGGAGCAGTGTGGTGGGTGTTTCCGCGGATCACACCTACCGGGTGGCGGATCTGTGGCGGGGTGTCTTCCTCAGCTCGGGTAACGATGCCGTGCACGTACTGGCCGAGATGAACGGCGGCTGGGAAGCCACGGCGGCGCAGATGCAGGCCAAGGCGCGCGTCCTGGGCGCACGGGACACCACCGTTGTCTCCCCGGACGGCTACGACGCGGACGGCCAGGCTTCCTCGGCCTACGATCTTGCCGTCTTCGGCCGTACGGGCCTCGCGGACCCGGCCTTCGCCGAGTACGCGGCGACCGCCGACGCCCGCTTCCCCGGCGGCACCCGCGGCGACGGCAGCCCCACCTGGACCTATGGAATCGAGAACACCAACCGGCTGGTGACCGGTGAAGACGGAGTGGGCCGGTACCCGGGGATCCTCGGCGTCAAGAACGGCTACACCTCTCGGGCGGGTTACACCCTGATCGCCGCAGCCCGCCGAGGCGGCCGCACCCTGCTGGTGACGGTGATGAACCCTCAGCGGGGCGACGGAAACGCGGTGTACGAGGAAGCCTGGTCCCTGCTGGACTGGGGATTCGCCGCGGCGGGACGGGTGGATCCGGTCGGATCGCTGGTTCCCCCGGCGTCACCCGCGCCGCCGGGCTTCGTCACCGCTCGCGCCGCCCAGCCGGCCCGCCCCCGGACGAGTACCCGCACGGCCTACGCGGTGTCGGCCGTGCTCCTCGTCGCGACGAGCCTCGCCGGGGCAGCCGTCCTGCGAAGCCGCCGAAGCAGGCGAAGCAGGCGGCCGGGCGCACCTCACGCACGCCTGCCGTGATGGTCCGTTCAGCTCGCTCGGCCCGTCATCGCAGCTGGCGGCGGACCAGGTCGTGGAAGAGGCCGGCCGGGTCGGCGAGCAGTTCGGCGGGTGGGCCCTGCTGGACGATCCGGCCGTCCGACATGGCGATCACGCGGTCGGCGTCCATGATCGTGGAGAGACGGTGGGCGATCACGATGCGGGTGGCGTGCAAGGTCCGGGTGGATTCGATGACCACGCCCTGGGCTTCGTTGTCCAGCGCGCTGGTGGCCTCGTCGAAGAACAGGATGCGCGGCTTGCGGATGAGGGCCTGGGCGATCATCAGCCGTTGGCGCTGGCCGCCCGAGACGGTGCCGCCGCCGTCGGACAGCATGGTGTGCATGCCCATCGGCATGGCCTTGATGTCCTCCGCCAGGCCCGCCATCGCGGCGGCTTCCCACGCCTCCTCCAGCGAGAACGTCCCGGCGCCGCAGATACAGTCGAGGATCGAGCCGGTGAAGGGCTGGGCGTTCTGCAGGACGACGCCGCACTGGCGGCGCACGGCCGCCTGGTCGAGCGCCGCCAGGTCTTGGCCGTCGTACAGCACGCTGCCGGAGACGGGCTTGTCGAAGCCGATGAGCAACCGCAGCAGTGTCGATTTGCCGCAGCCGCTGGCCCCGACGATCGCGACGAACTCGCCCTGCCCGACGCGGAAGTTGACGTCGTCGAGTACGAGCGGGCCGTCGTCGGCATAGCGGTAGGACAGGTTCTTGGCCTCGATGGCGCCGGTCAGCTCGCCCGGCCGGGTACTGGAGCGGCCCACCTCGGGGGTCTCCCGCAGGACCGGCTTGATCTGCTCGAACATCGGCAGCACGGCGGCGGCCGAGATGAGCGCACCGGTCAGCTGCGTGACCGAGGACAGCAGCATCGTCAGCGCGGTGCTGAAGGTGAGGAACTCACTGGCGGACATGGCGCCGCGGGCCGGTCCGGCCAGCAGCATGAACATCACCAGCGTGCACAGCGGCAGGTGGACGGCGCCCAGGACCGTGATGACGTTCTGTATCCGGCCGATGCGCTGCTGCAGATCGCGGGTACGGGCGAATTCCCGCGCCCAGGCGGCGTACGCGAAGCTCTCGGCCGCGGCGACGCGGAGCTTGGGCAGGCCGCGCAGGGTCTGGAAGGCCTGGTTGTTGAGCTGGTGGCCGAGCTTGATCAGCCGGCGCTGGTAGCGCAGCTGCCACAGCCCCAGGCCCAGGAAGACGCCCGCGATGACGACCAGCATGGCGAGCGCCGCCATCGCCAGCGGCACGCTGTAGACGAGCAGCAGTACGAGGTTCATCGCGCCGACCGCGCCCGCCTGTACGCAGACCGGGCCGATGCCGGACAGCACGCGGCGGATGGCGCTGATGCCCATCGCCGCGCCGGCCAGTTCGCCCGTGGAGCGGCCGGTGAAGAACTTCGTCGGCAGCCGCAGCAGCCGGTCCCACACCGCCGGCTGCAAGGTGGCCTCGATGCGGCCCTCCATGCGCAGGATGGAGGTGTTCTGCAGCAGCATGAAGGCGGCCGAGACGATGCCGGTCGCGATCAGGGCCAGCCCGGTCTGCACGATGAGGCCGTTCTCGGCCCGCGGGACGTACCGGCCGAGGACCTGGCCGGTGGCGATCGGCACCAGTGCGCCCAGGACCACCGCGACCAGCCCGCCCAGGAGGAGACTGCGAAGCTCCGGGAGGGTGCCGCGCACGCTGAAGCGGAGCAGCGCCGGCAGGCCCACCCGCCCGTCGGGCAGCGGGCGGTACAGCATGACGGCGCGCGGTTCGAAGGCGGTCTCGTTGGTCTTCCCGATGCGCTCCCGCGTGCCGGTGGCGGGGTCGACCGCCTCGTAGCCGCCGCGCCGCCACATCAGGGCGACCGGCGCGCCGTCCTTCTCGCGCCGGCCCACCAGCGGACCGCTGTTCTCCCGCCACCAGCGCCCGCTGAGCCCGACCACGCGGGTGCGGATCCGCGAGGCGAGCGCGATGCGTTCGACGGGATCCGTCTGCTCGGCCGTAGTGCCGGTCTCGGCCGGTTCGGACAGGGTGATGCGGGCCGCGTCGGCGACCAGGCGGCACACGGCGAAGGTCGCGTCGACGCTCGCGCTCCGGCGGGAACCCCGGCCGGAGCGGCCGATGGACGCCAGCAGCGTCCGGTCCGCCTGGGTACGGGCGGCCCGGCCCGCCTGGATTCCGGCCGCCGTGCGGTCCTCGTGCGCGCGCTCCAGCTGTTCGATCCAGCCGTCCAGGGCGTACAGCAGCCGGTACTGCTGGTCGACCATGCCCTGCCACATCGCCGCGTCGACGAGGAGGGTGCCCACCGCCTCCGTCTCGTACACGGCGCCGTACTGCACACTGCCGGGGGTGATCCGCATCCACAGGATGTCCTCGTCGGCCGCGCCATGCTCGGTGATGGCGCTGCCGTCCAGCGGTGCCTGGTAGAGCACGCGCAGGCCGCGGCCGACGCCGCGCGCGAAGGCGTCCTCAAGGGGGCTCGGTTGTCCTCCGGCGGCGGCGCCGTACTGCCCTTGACCGGCGTACCACTGCTCGCCGTGGAACTGGTCGCCGTAGGGCTGCTCGGCGTAGAACTGGTCGCCGTACTCCGGGCGGTACAGCTCCCGCAGTTCGATGCGGCGCAGCCGGCATCCCTGTAGGGGTCGGCCGACCAGGGTGTGGTCAGGGCCCTCGGCCGGGCCCAGCAGCAGCGTGCCCGGCTCCAGCCGGCCCAGGAAGTGCCAGTGCCCGGCCTGCGCGGCGTCGACGGCGAACAGGTCCAACTCGCCCCGCACGACGAGCCACAGGACGAGCGGGCCCTCCAGGGACAGGCTGCGCAGGCCCGTGCAGTCGACCGGCGAGCCCAGTCCGCCCAGGGCCGCGACGACCGGGTCCGGGGCTCCGCCCGACGGGCCGACGGTAGCGGTGGCCGTGGTGCTGGCGGTGGCGGTGGCGTGGTGCGCGTGCGTCACCTCAGTGCTCCTTGACCAGTTCGGCGTACGGGCCCTGCGCGGCGACCAGATACTCGTGCCGCCCGCGTTCCACGACCGTGCCCCGGTCGAGCACGACGATCTCGTCGCTGTCGCGCACCGTGCTCAGCCGGTGGGCGATGACCACACAGGCGCAGCCACGGCGGCGCAGGTTGTCGATGATGACCTGCTCGGTCACCGAGTCCAGGGCGCTGGTCACTTCGTCGAGGACCATGATGCTGGGGCGGCGCACGAGCGCCCGGGCGATCTCCAGGCGCTGCCGCTGGCCGCCGGAGAAGTTACGACCGTCCTGCTCGACGCGGCTGTGGATGCCACCGGGGCGGCGGGCGACCACGTCGTGGACGGCGGCGTCCTCAAGGGCGGCGATGACGGCCTCGTCCGGGATGGAGGGGTCCCACAGGGTGACGTTGTCACGGACGGTGCCTTCGAAGAGGAAGACGTCCTGGTCGACGAAGGAGACGGAGGCGGCCAGCGCGCCGCGCGGGATGTCCTCCAGCCGCATCCCGTCGATGCGAATGGCCCCCTCCCAGGGGGTGTAGAGGCCGGAGATCAGCCGGGAGACGGTGGACTTGCCGCTGCCGGAACCGCCGACGAGCGCGACCTGCTGCCCGGGGCCGACCGAGAGCGAGAAGTCCTTGAGCAGCGGGGCGTCCAGTGGGCTGTAGCCGAAGGTGAGGTGGTCCAGCTCCACATGGCCCTTGAGGCGGCGAGTGCCGGCGGCCGGCTCGCGCCGCGAGTAGACCGGGTCGAGGGGAAAGTTCTCGACGTCCTTGAGGCGGGCGACGTCGGCCGCGAAGTCCTGGATCCTTCCGGCGACGCCGCCCAGCCGGGAGATCGGCGCGGTGAAGCTGGTCACCAGGGCCTGAAAGGCGACGAGCAGACCCACGGTGAGGTGCCCCTCCACCGCCCGCAGGCCGCCGATCATCAGGATCAGCGCACTGTTGAACGCCGCCAGCGTGGGCGCGACGATCGCGAGCCACGCGCTGGGCACGCCGAGCCGCTGCTGCACGTCGAGGGTGACCGCGTGCTGTCCGGCCCAGCGGCGGAAGAAACCGTTCTCGCCGCCCGTGGCCTTCATCGTTTCGATGAGTTGGAGACCGCTGTAGGACGTATTGGTCAGCCGGGCGCTCTCGGCGCGCAGCTTCTGGGTACCGGTGGCCCTCAGGCGGATCACGATCCGCATGGCCACCACGTTGAGCAGCGCGATCAGCACGCCGACGAGGGTGAGCTGCGGATCGTACGTCCACAGCAGCACCGCGTAGAGGACGACCACCACGGCGTCCACGCCCGCGGCTGCCAGGTCCCGGGCGAGGGTCTCGGCGACCGCGTCGTTGGACTGCAGGCGCTGGACCAGGTCGGCCGGGTTGCGCTGGGAGTAGAAGGCGACCGGAAGTCTGAGCAGGTGCCGGAAGAAGCGGGCACTGCCCAGGGTGGAGGAGATGATGCGCCCGCGCAGCAGATTCGCCTGCTGCAGCGCGGTGAGTGTCGCGGTGAGTACGAGGGCGACGGCCATCGAGGCGAACAGCACACCCAGCAGGGACGTCTGCTCCCCGATGAGGAACATGTCGATGTACGTGCGGCTCAGGGCCGGCACCGACGCGCCGACGGCCACCAGGAGGAGGCTGGAGATCACGGCGGCGGCCATGGTGCCCGAAGTGCCCCGCAGCCGGGCCGGCATGGCGCCCAGGACGCCCGGCTTGCGGCCGCCGCGGCGGAAGCCTTCACCCGGCTCGAAGGTGAGCACGACACCGGTGAAGCTGGTGTCGAACTCGTCCATGGGGACGAACCGGCGGCCCTTGCCGGGGTCGTTGACGTACACGCCCCTGCGTCCGAGCCGGCGGCTCATGCCGTCGTAGACGACGTAGTGGTTGAACTCCCAGAAGAGGACGGCCGGGGCGCTCACCTCGGCGAGCGCGGCCAGGTCCATCTGCATGCCCTTGGCCTTCAGCCCGTAACCACGGGCGGCCTTGAGGAGGTTGCTGGCGCGGGAGCCGTCGCGGGAGACGCCGCAGCCGATGCGCAGTTCTTCGAGGGGGACGAAGCGGCCGTAGTGGCCGAGCACCATGGCCAGGGCGGCGGCGCCGCACTCCACCGCCTCCATCTGCAGCACGGTGGGGGTGTGTACGGGGCGGGGCGTCTTGCCCCTGGGGGCCCTGGGGGCGGGCGCGGGCCTGCGGCGGGCGCCGCCCTTGGCCTCGGGGCGGTGACGCCGTCGTCCGGCGGGAGGGAGCTGCGGCGCCCGCGGCGGTGCCCCGGTCTGCGGGGCGGCCTGCGGCGCGGTCTGCGGCCCTGTCTGCGGCACGGTCATGGCAGCAGCCAGTCGACGGGGCGCCGCGCGGCGAGGTGGGCGGCGCCGGTGACCGGCGTCCTTGAGTCGACGGCGTACGGGGGCCCGTCCGCGGAGGACCACCGGTAGCCGGACTTGGTGGAGGAGGAACGTTCCAGCTGTACCAGCACCGCGACCGGGTTGCCGTGGCGGGAGAACTGTTCGGCGAGCCCGCTGTCGCCGAGGAAGCTGCCGATCTGCGCCTGCGTCTGGGGCGCACGACCGACCGCCTTGACGCGGCCGCGCAGCATGCCGAACTGCTGCTGCGGGACGGACTGGACGCTCAGGTCGACCTGGGCGCCCACGGAGATCGCCGAGCCGCTGCCGCCCGGCACGTACAGCACCGCCACCAGCGGGTCCTCCGGATTCTTCACACGTTCCACGGTCGCCACGTCCGCGCCGGTAGCGACGACCGAGCCCACCTTGGCCACCAGTGTCGTCAACCGGCCGCCGGTCACCACGCGCACGGGGCGGTCCCCCTGCTCCGTACGGACAGTGAGCAGGGGCGCACCGGCGGCCAGCAGTTGGCCCTCCTCGGCGAGGGCTCCGGTCACCTGTCCCGCGACCGGGGTCTGCAGCACGTAACTGCCCTCGGCATGGGTGAGGATGCCGGGTGCGCTCAGCTTGGAGGACACGGTGCCGGTGAAAGCCCAGAAGCCCGCGGCGGCCATGACGATGACCGTGACGGCCAGGACGAGCCGCCCCTGCGGGCGCGCGAAGCGAACGGGCAAGTCGAGTTCTTCGGGCGATTGCAGCTTGGAAAGTGCCTTTTGGCGAAACTGCACGGACTATTCCTTCAACTGCATTCGTATCGGTCGGGTACGCGGACAGCCAGGAACCCCGGAGCCGTGGGGGACACTCCGGGGTTCAAGGGATATCCCGATCAGAGACCGGCGTAACCGGCGTTCACCGAAACGCCGGTGATGCCCGTGACGAGGCCGGGGACGCCGGCAACGATGCCCTGCGCGGCCTGGACCGTGTCGAGGGAGCCCACGACGCCCACGACGCTGCTGACATCGCTGGTCACGGCGCCGGCCAGGCCACCGTTGATGCTGATGACACCGCCGGAGACGGCGTCCAGCTCGGTGTCGTCGATCTCACGGGTCTCGATGTTGTCACGCATGATGCGCACCTTTCATTGGGGGGAGGAATTCATTACTGCGGCGACTGGGGGGCGGCCCGGAACTCAGCCGTCATTCCCGACCGCCGCAATGCGCAAGATGAAAGCACGCGAACGGGCTACCCACCCAATCCCGTTGACGCCCCATCACGGGCAGATGGTCACCTCTGACGACTGACGTGCAGCTTGATTCACGGAATAGTGACGGCTTCTTCACAAGATCGAGTAACAGATACGAGCCGTCCGCTGCTTACACGGAACCAAACGGGGCGAACCTGTACCAATCAGATGGGGCATATCCGTCATACCGCACGGTGAAGGAGGCGAGCAGGCGCGATCGCGCACACGGTGTGAAGGTTTCCGGAAGGCGCGCGGGGTGACGGGCGCATCACGCCTGGTGTGCGTGCGGGCGGCCCGCCGACCCGCCGGCCCCATGACGCGCGGCGGCGTCGGGGTTTCGCCGGCCGGGAGCCGGGCAGCCGCCACGAGGGGGCGTGAGACAGGAACGAGGAGGACGGCCATGGACGAGCAGGGCGGCGCAGGAGGAATGCCGCTGCACGACGATCAGGCACAGGCCCGGCACCGCAAGCCGCGCGTCGACCGCGACGACGATGAGAAGACGGCGGCCGCCGACACGGACGAGGCCAGCCGTCTCGACCGCCCGCAGCAGACCGAGAAGCCGGGCGGGAAGGGCACACGCTGGGTGAGTCCGCGGGACGAATGACGCGAGCGGGCCCGCGTACCGCGAGCAGATCGGCCCGGAAGCATCGAGGAGGTGCGACGTGAGCAAGCAGCAGCAGCCGCGTCACCGCGCGCCCACCCCACCGTCGGAAGCCGTCGGGGAGAGCGGAGACCGAGAGGCCCGGCAGGCGGCGGACGAGGCCGTCATCGGCCGTACGGGAGACAGCAGATCCGGTCGGCGTGACGCCGCCGGCCATTCCGCCAAGCGGCAGCGCGCCGGAATCGGCCGGGAGGAACAGATCCGGCAGCATCCGCAGGGAGATGATCGCCCCGGGCAGGAGGGCGGAGCCCGCTGACCGAGGGCGTACGTCCCGCAACGGGCCGGAGTCAACACCGCGAAGAACCCTGCCGACCTTGTGTCGTTGAGCCACTGACATCTGCACCGCACCCCTGCATGATCGGAGATCGCCGTGAGCAGCCGGGGCACCACCGTGGACGACAGCTGCCTGAGCGCCTTCCAGGAGCTGAGGAGCAAACGGGAGATCAACACGGTCATCTACCGGCTGAACGAGCCCCTGGACACGGTGGTCGTCGAGAGCGAGGCGAACCTCACGCACGAGGAGATGCTGGAGTCGCTTCCGGCCAACGAGCCCAGGTTCGTCGCGTACGCCCTGTGCTTCGCCACGGCGGACGGGGCCCGCAGGAGCGACCTCGTGATGATCTTCTGGATCCCCGACGGGGCGCTGCCCGCGCACAAGCTCGCCTACTCCTCCGCCTATGGCGTCCTCCGTGACCTCTTCGACGGCATCCAGGTCGACGTCCGGGCCACGACCCTGTCCGACCTGGCCTACAACGAGCTCGTATCCCAGGCGGTCTGACCGGGACCGGCGACGGCCCCTGATCGCGTTCCCCCATGGCTACGCGGACCGGCAGCTCGCACCGTTGCCGTTTGGGGGTGGCCTGTACGGGCAGGCGTAGCGACAAGCAACCGGGCGCACCATGCCGCATACGCAGAACGGTCCACCGCAGCCCGGGCCCGTGCCTGGCCCCGTGCCCGCTCCGGGCGGGCCGGATCCGGCGCTCGTTCGCCGGGAGGAAGCCGTGAAACTGCATTTCCTCAGCCCGCTGTACGCCCATCCCGGCCCCATCGCCTCCGTATGCCTCGACACCTCCCGTGACCTCGACGACCCGGAACGGGCGATCGACCTGCGCTGGCGCAAGCTGCACAAGAGCCTGCTCGCGCACGACGCGGACGAGCCCACCATCCGCGCCATCGACGAGGCCGTCGGCACCGACCGCGAGGTGTCCGGACGGCATGGCCAGGCGATCTTCGCGGCCCACGGGCAGTTGCTGCTCGCGGAGTGCCTGCCCGAGCCCCCCGCGCGCGACAGCGCCCGGTACGGGATGCTGCCCGACGCGCTGCCGCTGGCTCTCCAGCGCGCCCCGGACATCCCGTACGCGGTGGTCGTCATCCACCGCGTGCACCTCGCGGGGCCCGCGGGCGATGAGGAGGTACTGGAGCTCGACCACCAGAGCGGCAGGTGGCCGATGAGCCGCGTGGCCCCGGGCGAGGTCGCGCACCGCCGGATACCGGTGGAGGGGTGGCCCACGGAAGTCGAACAGCTGGTGACGGAGCTGGTGGACCGCACGGACGCCGAGGGCCTCGAACTGATCGTGCTGGCCGGTGACCCGTGGGCCGTCAACAGCCTCACGCGGTCGGCTCCGCGGAAGCTGCACGGCCACTTCGTCAAACTCAAGGACGGCCACCACCGCCGGCCGGAGCCCGGCCGGGCGCTGCTGGAGGAGGAACTCGGCGGCCTGCTCGGTGACAGGCTGTCCGACCACGACAAGCACCAGCTCGATGCCTACCTCGGCCAGCGCGCCCGTCACCCGGAGTACGTCGAGGGAATCGCCGCCACGGTCGCCGCCCTCCAGCGCGGGCAGGCCCACTCCTTGATCCTGAACCAGCCGGTGGAGCTCGACCAGCACCTGTGGGTCGGCATGGCGCCCACCCACCTCGCCCTGTCCGGGGAGGACCTGAACGCCTTCGGCCTGAGCTACTACTGGGAGGAACCCGCGGTCGGTGCGGCCCTGATCCGGGCTGCGGCCGGCACGCAGGCCGACCTGATCGTCGTACCGCACGACGAACTGCCACTGACGGACGGTGCCGCCGTGCTCCTGCGCTACACCGGCACCTGATGCACCGCCCGTGCACCTGCACAGCCGCCGGCGAACGGTACGCCATCCGGGGCGGGATCGGCGTGTACCGCCGGTCGCGGTCGGCCCCGTGGCCGTAGGTTTCGCAGCGGGATGTGCCTCGACGGGCACGGAGCGTGCCGAAGGAAACAGGAAGTGGGTGCCTGCGATGACCGAGCAGCGAATCGTCACCGTGTTCGGCGCGACGGGACACCAGGGAGGCTCATTCGTACGGGCCGCCCTCGCGGACCGGGACAGCGGTTTCGCGGTCCGCGCGGTGACCCGTCGGCCGGACTCGGACCGGGCCAAGGAGCTGGAACGGCTCGGGGCCGAGGTGGTCCGGGCCGATCTGGACGACGAGGAAAGCCTGGTCGCGGCACTCGACGGCGCGCACGGGGCGTTCATGGTGACCAACTTCTGGGAGGACATGGACGCGGCGCACGAGAAGGCCCAGGCGGCGGCCCTGGCTCGGGCGGCGGGGCAGGTGGGTGTGCAGCACGCCATCTGGTCCACCCTGGAGGACACCCGCGAGTGCATTCCGCTGGACGACGACCGGATGCCCACGCTCCAGGGCTCCTACAAGGTCCCGCACTTCGACGGCAAGGCCGAAGCCGACCACTACTTCACCGACGACGGCGTACCGACCACCTTCCTGCGCACCACCTTCTACTGGGAGAACCTGTTCGGCGCGTTCGGCCCGCAGCGCGGCGAGGACGGCGTCTTCGAGCTGAACTTCCCGATGGGCGACAGCAGGCTCTCCGGCATCGCCGTCGACGACATCGGCAAGACCGCGCTCGCCATCCTCAAGCGCGGGACCGACTTCATCCCCGCCACCGTCAGCATCGCGGGCGAACACCTGCCCGTCGCCGACATGGCCGCGGCCATGTCCGAGTCGCTCGGACAGCCCGTGCGCTACCGGCCCCTGACGCCGGACGCGTTCCGCGCCCTCGGCTTCCCCGGCGCCGACGAGGCCGGCAACATGTTCCAGTTCTACGCCGACTGCGAGGACCGCTTCACCAGCGCCCGCGACCTCGACGCCGTCCGCGCCCTCAACCCGGCCCTCCAGGACTTCTCCACCTGGCTGGCCGCACACCGGGACAAGTTCCACTGGAGCTGAGAGCTCCGACACCGTACGGCGGCCCTCGCCCACGCCTGGCTCGTGATCAGTGCAGGTCGGATCGTGCTGGGCTGTCGTCGAGGAAGCCGCCCGACTGGTGCTGCCACAGTTTCGCGTAGGCGCCCTCGGAGGCGAGCAGCTCCTGGTGCGTTCCCTGCTCGACGATCCGTCCGCCGTCGAGGACGACGAGCCGGTCCATGTGGGCCACCGTGCTGAGCCGGTGCGCCACCACGAGCGCCGTCCGGCCCTCCATGAGGCGCCACAGCGCCTCCTGGACGAGGATCTCGCTCTCGGAGTCCAGGGCGCTGGTCGCCTCGTCGAGCAGCAGGATCGGAGCGTCGCGCAGGATCGCCCTGGCGAGCGCGACCCGCTGGCGCTGTCCGCCGGAGAGCTTGACTCCGCGCTCGCCGACCATGGTGTCGAGGCCGCACGGCAGGGCGTCCGCGAACTCCGTGACGTGCGCCGCCTCGGCCGCGCGGCGGATCTCGGCGTCGGTGGCGTCCGGCCGGGCGAACGCGATGTTCTCCCGCAGCGTGCGGTGGAACATCGCCGGGTCCTGCGGCACGTAGGCCATCAGGCCGCGCAGGTCCCTCTGGCGCAGCCTGCCGATGTCCTGGCCGCCGATCAGGATCCGGCCCGCGTCGATGTCCGTCATCCGCAGCAGCAGCCGGGTGAGCGTGGTCTTGCCGCCGCCGGACCGCCCCACGAGCCCGATCTTCGCCCCGCTCGGCACGGCCAGGTCCAGTCCCTCGAAGAGCGGGTCCGCGCCCGCGTGGGCGAAGGTCACCTCCTCGAAGCGGATGTCGGCGGCCCGGGTCGGCGGCGGCTCCGGCGACTCCGGGTCGACCACGGTCGGCGGCTTCAGCAGCAGCTCCGTGAACTGCGCCGCCTCCGTCATCGAGCTCTCCAGGCGACGGTAGATCTGGTTGAACTCGAACATGATCCGCGTGGCGTTGGAGTAGTACGTGAAGGCGACCACGACCGCCTCCACACCGTGCCCGCCGCCCCCGGCGACCGCGACCGCGAGCAGCAGGCCCAGCGTGTTGGTCAGCACGGACATCGGCGCGACGACGGTGTCGATGCGCAGGTTGCCGTAGTCCCACGACCGCAGCATGAGCCCCCGCGACTCCGCCACCCGGGACCGGTGCTCGGCCGCCTCGCGCTCCTCCGCGGCGAACGCCCGGACCGTGTCCATGTTCATCAGGCTGTCGGCGACGTGCCCCGACACGCGGGCGATCGCCTCCTCGCGCCGGTCGACGAGCACCTGACGGCGGCGGATGAGGGGCAGCACGCACACCCCCGTCACCGCGATCATGGCCAGCAGCGCCACGACGAGCAGCGGTTCGTAGTGCCAGAGCACCACCGACCCGAACAGCGGCGGCACGAACCTGCCCACGACCGAGAAGGTCATCGTGTCGACGAACTCCTCGAAACGGGAAGCGAAGCTCAGGACCCGCTTGGTGAGTGACCCGGCGAAGTTGTCGTGGAAGAACGCGGCGTCCTTCGCGAACAGCTCGTCCATCCCGATCACGTACAGGCGCTCGATACCGAGGGCGTCGAGGCGGTTCAGGCAGTGCATGCCGATGCGCCACACCGCCTCCGAGAGCAGCAGGACACCGGCGAATCCGAGGACGTACGGGAGCATCGCGCCGACGGTGAGAACGGCGCCGCCGCCGGCGATGCGGCCGACGAGCTTCGCGACGACCAGTGGGGCGATGTAGTTGACGCCGGTGTTGCCCAGGGCCGGCAGCAGCATGGCGGGCAGCGTCAGCCACCGAAGCCGCGCCAACTCCCGTCCGTAGTAACGAAGTGCGAGGAGCACCGGGCTCCTGCCGGGCGGAACCCCTGGTGATGCGGACGATCGCATGGCAGCAACCCTGTGATGTCGTGCGGCAGAACCGGAACCGCAGTGTCCCGCGAGCGCGCCCGCGCCGTCCAAGCGTTTTCCGTGTGGGCGACATCCCGTACGGACGAGCGACCCGATCCCCCGTCCCGCGCGCCGGAACGGCTACTCCCAGTCGTCCCAGGGCGGGTCCGTCTCGTCCAGGTCGAAGGGCGGTTCGTCGGCGTACGGCGCCGCGGGCCGTACGTCCGGCACGCGCGCCGCGGGGGCCGGGCCGGCGGGGGCCGACGCGTCGGACTCGGCCGCGAGCGCGGCGGCGGGGACGGGGACGGGGACGGGGACGGGGGCGGGCTCGGTGGCGTTGCGGTCCGCCAGGGTGTCGAGGACGCCCTGGGCGTATTTGGTGAGCTTGGCCTCGCCGACCCCGCCGATGGTGGCCAGCTCCTCCACCGTGGCGGGGAGTCGTGTCGCGATCTCCCGCAGCGTCGCGTCGTGGAAGACGACGTACGCCGGTACGCCCTGCTCGCGCGCCGTCGCGGCCCGCCAGGCGCGCAGGGCCAGGAAGACCGGTTCGGCCGCGGCCGGCAAGTCGACCGGCACGCGGGCGCCCTTCCCGGAGCGCGACCCGGACTCTTTCCGGGGCGGGCCGACGGCCGCCTTCTCCTTCCGCAGGGGAACGCTGCGGCGTCCGCCCAGCACCTCGCCACTGTCCTCCGTCAGCACGAGCGTGCCGTAGTCGCCCTCCACCGCCAGCAGCCGCAGCGCCAGCAGCTGGCGCACGACGCCTCGCCACTCCGCGGTGCTCAGATCCGACCCGACGCCGAACACCGAGAGGGCGTCGTGGTCGAACTGGATGACCTTGGCCGTCTTCTTGCCCTGCAGGATGTCGATGATCTGGCCGGCGCCGAACTTCTGACGGCGCTCCTTCGCCAGCCTCCACACCGTGGACAGCAGTTTCTGCGCCGCGACCGTTCCGTCCCAGGACTCGGCCGGTGTCAGACACGTATCGCAGTTGCCGCACGGCCCGCCCGACTGCCCGAAGTACTCCAGAAGCCGCGATCGGCGGCAGTCGACGGTCTCGCACAGCGCGAGCATGGAGTCCAGGTGCATGCCCAGGGAGCGGCGGTGTGCGTCGTCGCCCTCGGAGCCTTCGATGAGCTTGCGCTGCTGGACCACGTCCTGGAGGCCGTAGGCCAGCCACGCCGTGGCCGGCTCGCCGTCGCGGCCGGCCCGGCCGGTCTCCTGGTAGTAGCCCTCGACCGACTTCGGCAGGTCGAGGTGGGCCACGAAGCGCACGTCCGGCTTGTCGATGCCCATGCCGAAGGCGATCGTGGCCACCACCACGACTCCGTCCTCCCGCAGGAAGCGCGCCTGGTTCGCCGCACGCGCGCGGGCATCCATTCCGGCGTGGTACGCCACGGCGTCGATGCCCTGCTCCGCCAGGAAGGCCGCGGTCTTCTCCACCGAGGCCCGCGAGAGGCAGTAGACGACTCCGGCGTCCCCGTCGTGCTCGGTCCGGATCAGTTCCAGCAGCTGCTTGAGCGGGTTGTTCTTCGCGACGATGCGGTACTGGATGTTCGGCCGGTCGAAGCTGGCGACGAAGTGCCGGGCGTCCTCCAGACCGAGCCGCGCCACGATCTCGGCGTGGGTGGCCTCGGTGGCCGTCGCGGTCAGCGCGATCCGCGGCACCTTCGGCCAGCGCTCGTGCAGCATGGACAGCGCGAGGTAGTCGGGCCGGAAGTCGTGACCCCACTGGGCGACGCAGTGCGCCTCGTCGATCGCGAAGAGCGCCACCTTGCCCCGGTCGAGCAGCCGCTGGGTGTTCTCCGTGCGCAGCCGCTCAGGAGCCAGGTAGAGCAGGTCCAGCTCGTCGGCGAGGAAAGCCCGCTCGACGGCCTGCCGCTCATGCGCGGCCTGCGTCGAATTGAGGAATCCGGCCCGTACCCCGAGGGCGGTGAGCGCGTTCACCTGGTCCTGCATCAGCGCGATGAGCGGCGAGATCACGACGCCCGTACCTTCCCTGACGAGCGCCGGGACCTGGTAGCAGAGCGATTTGCCGCCGCCGGTCGGCATCAGCACGAGGGCGTCACCGCCGCCGACGACCTGCTCGATGATCTCCTGCTGCTCGCCGCGGTAAGAGCTGTAGCCGAAGACGCGGTGCAGCACCTGCGAAGCGTCGGAGATCTCGGGGGATGCGTCGGGAAGGGCCATTCAAGAAGCCTAACGTCACCCGCCGACACCCCGGCTCCACCCGCCCGAACCTGTGGACAACCTCCCCGGCCCAGGCGTCGGGGTGCGGCCGGGGCTCCAGTGGCCGGATCACAACGCATGGCAGGGGCGCTCTGGAGGCCGCCTCTCACGGCCGTTGTTGCCGGCGGGTACGGTTCCGGCATGGACGTTTCCTCAGTGAATTCGACCGACGACAAGGTGACTCCGCCGGCGGTGATCAAGGACACCGCGCGTCAGCAGCTGGTGAAACTGGGAGCCGGAGGGCTGTCCCTGGATGCGGTCGCGCGCGACAGCGGTCTTGCCGTCGCCGACGTCGAAGCCGTCTTCCCGCACCGGGACGACCTGCTGACCGCACTGGTCATCGATGCCTACAACACGTCCGGCGCCGCGATGGAGCAGGCCGACCAGACCGCCAGGGACGCTTCGGCGTCGGCGGGTGCGCGGCTCCTCGCGGTCACGCGCGCGTTGCGGCAGTGGTCCTTCGACCACCCCGCCGAGTTCACACTGATCTACGGCTCCCCCGTTCCGGACTACCACGCCCCGCAGGACACGGTCCCGGCCGCCTCGCGCACCCCCGCGGTGCTCGCCGGCATCGTGAGTTCGGCGCTGCGGGGCGGTGAACTCACTCCGCCCCGGCGGACGGTGCCCGGCCCGCCGCTGCTCCTGCCGGCGGCCATGGAGCTGTTCGGCGGCGTGCCCGAGGCGCCGTTCTCGGACATCATCGAGCGCGGCATCGTCCTGTGGAGCAACCTCATCGGGCTCCTGGTCTTCCAGGTCTTCAGCCGTACCCACGACAGCGTCAGGGACGAGGCCGCGTTCTTCGACTACGCCGTCGCCGTGGCGGCCGAAAGCATCGGCCTCGTGGTTCCCTTGGGCGAGAAAACCGACTGAACCGTCCGCCGCATGCGCGGCACCTCCAGGAAATCAGGCCGTGAATACCGCTAGAACCCTCTGCTTCGTCATAGCAGCGCTCTCGTCGTATGCCGCGCTCGTCTACCGGCTGTGCCAGGCCCGGCGCAGCTGGAAGGACAGCGCCTACCGCGCGCTGGTCATCACTCTGCTGCTCCAATGCCTCACCTTCACGATGGGCGCCGTCGCCATGGGAGGCGAGAGTTTCCTGGGCGTCGGCAACCTCGCCATCCTCCTGATGCACCTGTCGGCGGTCGCCTTCTGCGTCAGCGCGCAAATCATCCTGCTGCGCTGGGCGACCGCCGACGAGGAGGCGATACGGAAGTCGCGCTACTGGCTGATCACCGGAATCTGCCTCAACACGCTCCTGACGGCGCTCTTCTTCCTCGCCGACGGTTCCGGCCGACCCGCTTCCGACTTCGACACCGGCAGCGGCCAGCCGCTGGTCCTCACGTACCTCCTGGTCTTCATCGTCTCCCAGGCGGTTCCGTGCGTCACCATCTTCCGCCAGTGCGGCCCCTACGCCCGGATGACCGACAACGCCTCGCTGCGGCAGGCGCTGCGGCTGCTCTCCGTCGCCTCGGTGGTCCTCTTCCTCTACTGCCTGGCCAGGACGGTGAACATCCTCACCGCCGCGTCCGGAATCGACATCGGCGTCTGGAAGGTCGCCGCTTCCGTCTTCAGTGCGGCGGGCATCGTCACCCTCTCGCTCAGCCTGACCAATTCCTCATGGGGCCCGTCGGCCGCCAAGCTCCTGGACTGGGCGCGCACTTACCGGTCGTACCGGGCCCTCTACCCGCTCTGGCGGGACCTGTACGAGTCCTCCCCGGACATCGCCCTGGAGCCGCCCGGGGCTTCGGTCTCGGCTTCGGTCTCCGACCTCAACTACCGCCTGCACCGGCGGGTCGTCGAAATACGTGACGGATGGCGGGACTTGCGCCCCTACATCGACCGCGCCACCCACGACTCCGACTCCGGCGGACCGGACAGGGAAGCGAGCGAGGAGTTCCGGCAGGCGTTCGCCGAAGCGGCACAGATCAGGCAGGCCCTGCACGCCAAGCGGAAGGGAACCATCCCCCAAGTCAACAAGGACGACGGGGACTTCGACGACCGCGACACCGACAATTTCACCGCGGAAGTCGCCTGGCTGACCCAAGTCGCTTCCGCCTACAGTAAACTCGGCAACGCGAGTTGAGAGCTCCCGCCCGGTTTGCATCCCCCGTCAAACCGGGCGGGCATCCCCCGTTTCCCCCGTGTTTCTCTGTCGGGCCGGACGGGTGGCTCCCGCCCGGAGTGGCCCGGCCCATCCCCCCGAGGGCCGGGCCATTCCGACATCACCCCGACATCACCGACAACCAACTTGGCGACCCCCGTGAGCCAAGTTAGCTGACAGCTATCGGCGGGTCCAACGTTGGCGGAATCCACGCCAATTGTCAACTGGCCGCTAATCTGTGAAACTGGCGTATAGCCAAGGGCTATGCCGAGGAGGTGACGGGAGGGAGATTCACCATGACTGACACTGACGACCGGCCCCTGCTCGCAGTGCGCCTCGACGACCTCTTCAAGACGGTTCGCCCCAAGGGGAGGCACTGGACCAATGCCGAGGTGGCGGAGGAGCTGAAGCGGGCCAGCCCCGAACTCAAGGTCGGCGGTGTGTATCTGTCGCAGTTGCGGACGGGCAAGCGCTCCAACCCCTCACCCGACCTCCTTGCCGCCCTGGCTCGCTTCTTCGGCGTTTCGGTCGCCTACTTCTTCGACGACAAGGTCGCCGAGTCGGTACTCAGTCAGGTCGCCGCCATCGAGGCGTTGCGGCAGTCGGGGGTCCGCGCCGTGGCGATGCGGGCTGCCGGGATGAAGAAGGAGAACCTCCAGGCGATCACGGCCATCATGGACCAGTACCGGCAGATGCAGGGCCTTCCCCCCGTCACCGACTCCTCCGAACCGGAATGAGGGGTGCCAGGAAGGAGCGGTCCGCCGATCAGGACCGCCGCAGTCAGCTCAAGAGGCTCCGGAAGGCCGGCGCGCAGCGGCTCGCCGAACTCGGCCTGCCGAAGGTGAGCGGTGTGGACGAACTGTGTCGCTACCTCGGTGAGATCCGCGACCGTCCGATCACGCTGGTCCCGATGCCGATGCCCTCGACGCATCCCTGCGGCATGTGGGTCGCCGCACGCGACGAGGACCTCATCTTCTACGACGCCAACACCACCAGCGCGCATCAGGAGCACATCATCTTGCACGAGCTGGGCCACATCATCTGCTGCCATCGCGGGGCAGGCGGGCTGGACGAGGCGGCCGCCCGCCTCCTCTTCCCCGACCTCGACCCCGACCTCGTGCGTGACATGCTCCTGCGCGCGACCTACGACGACGTCCAGGAACAGGAGGCGGAGATCATCGCCTATCTGCTCTCCCAACGGATGGGCGGCGCCACCGGGCAACAGCACGGCGAGCCCTCGGCCGCGGAAGCGGGAGAAGGCGGGGATCCCGGAAAGAGCGCCATGCTCAGCCGGATCGAACGCACCCTGTTCTGAGATGAGCCACTCATCCGCCGGCGGACACCGCCTCCTCGGACAGGATCGACACAGCCCGTCGGATGTCGTCCTCACTGTGTTCGCTGGTGACGAAGAACCGCAGCCTGGAGAGCCCCTCCTCCACGGCGGGGTGGAAGATCGGATCGGCGATGACACCCCTGTCGTACAGCCGGTCCGCGAGGCGCAGGGTCCTCGTCGAGTCGCCGAGGATGCACGGCACGATCGGGGTGTTGGCGCTGGAGCCCGTCGCCAGACCCGCCGAGGCCGCCAGCCCGAGGAAGAGCTCCGCGTTCCGCCGCAGAGTGCGCACCCGGTGCGGTTCCGCGATGATCAGCTCGGTGGCGGCCAGCGCCGCGGCCGCGTTGGCCGGGGTCAGCCCGACACTGTAGACGAAGCCCGGCAGCGTGTGGCGCAGCCAGCGCACCATGCGGGCCGAGCCGCCGAGGTAACCACCGCAGCTGGCGAACGCCTTGGACAGGGTTCCCATCCACAGATCCACGCCGGACCGGTCGACGCCGAAGAACTCGCCCACGCCACGCCCGTGTTCACCGACGGTGCCGATGCTGTGCGCCTCGTCGACCATCAGCAGGGCGCCGTAACGCTTCTTCAGCTCGATCACGGCGGGCAGGTCGACGAGGTCGCCGTCCATGCTGTAGGCGCCCTCGACGGCGATCAGGACCCGACGGAACCGGGACCGGTTCAGCCGCAGCATGTGTTCCAGCTGGCCGAAGTCGTTGTGGGCGAACGGCCGTCGTGCCGCCCCGGACAGGGCGCAGCCCTGAAGGATGCTGTCGTGGGCGAGCGCGTCGTGCACCACGAGGTCCCCCGCTCCGACGAGGTGCCCTATCGCGGTGACATTGGTGGCATGGCCGCTCACCAGCGCCAGGCAGTCCTCGACGCCGAGGAATTCGGTCAGCGCCCGCTCCAGCCGGACCGTCAGGTCCCGTTCACCGGAGAGCACCCGGCTCGCGGAGACCGAGGTCCCGTACCGGTCCACCGCCCGGTGCGCGGCCTCGTTGACCGCCGGATGGCCGGAGAGCCCCAGGTAGTTGTAGCTGCCGAAGGACAGGTACGGCCGACCGCCGATCACGGTCGTCTCGCGGATGTTGCCCTCGTGGACCCGGAAGTACGGGAAGTCCGCGCCACTGCCGACGATCGCGCTCAAGCGCTCCTCGAACTGCCCCACCTCGGGGAAGTCATCGACGTGGGCCGTCTCGGCACTCCACTGCGCCCGGGTGTCCCGGGGCAGCGGATCACCGGGGGCCGGGGCCGCCGGCTCCGTGTGGTCCGGATCGGCCAGCGCGATCAGCCGCCCGATGGTGAGTTCGGGCGTGAACAACTCGTCGGTGCGCAAGCCCGGTATCCGCTTGTCGAGGTTGACCTCCAGCTCCTGCAACATCAGGGAGTCGAAGCCGAGATCGGTCACCAGCCTCATTCGCTCGTCCAGGTCGGAGAGGGGGAAGACGCCGGTCCGCGACACCTCTTCGAAGACGATGGACGCGGCGGACGCGCCGTCGGGCCGCGCCACCGCGGGCACAGGCTCGGGCACTGCCGCGGGCACGGCCACGGCTGTCGCCGCGGGCGAGTCCTCGGGGGTCCCGGCCATGTCCGCCACCTCGCGAGCCGACTCGTCCACGACCCAGTGGTGGCGCGGGGCGAGCGGGCTGGGCGGCAGGGTGCTCGGAGGTATGCGCTCCATCACCGGACGAAGCCCCGGTCCGGTGACGGCGCGCTCCGCGAGCCGGGCCAGCGCGGCCCTGCGCGCCTCGGCGGACAGCGACCCCGGCGCCGGCACGGCGACCTCCGACGGGTCACCCGGGGGTACCGTGCCGGTCGCCCGCCCCGGCCCGAGATCTCCGGTACGGCCTGCCGCCACGGCCTCGGCCGCCGCGGTCAGCTTGGCGGCGGCGTCAGCGGCGTCCTCCGCCACCAGGGCGAGGCGTTCGGTGAAGGGAGCCCGGCGGGCCAGGGTGTCCGCCACCCCGGCCAGCGACGGCTGGTCGTCGGCGATCGTGTGCGCCAGTTCCCGGGCGTAACGGGCGAGCCCGGCCCGGTCGCGAGCACTGAGGACCAGGAGCTGCGATTCGCCGGCCGGTGCCGGGCGGGCGGGTTCCGTGGCGCACTCCTCCAGCACCATGTGGACACCGGTGCCTCCGAAGCCGAACGCGCTCACGCCGGCCCGCCGCGGCTGCCCGTTCCCCGGCCATCGCGTCGCGGTCGTCGGGATGGTCAGCCTCGCGGCGTCGAGCCCGGAACGATCAGCCAGGTCGAACTCCGGCTGCGGGGGTATCACGCCCCGCTGCACGGCCAGGACCGACTTGATCAGTCCGGCCATCCCCGCGGCGTTGAGGGAGTGCCCGACCACCGACTTCACCGCCCCGAGGAAGGCGGGGGCGGCCTGCTCACCGCGCAGTTCGCGCAGGACGCCGACCTCGACGGGGTCACCGACCGCGGTTCCAGTGCCGTGCGCTTCGAGGTATCCCACCGCGTCCGGGGCCAGGCCGGCATCCCGGTAGGCCCGGCGCAGGGCGCGGAGTTGACCGGCCGCCTGGGGATGCATACCGCCCTGCACGGTGCCGTCGTTGGCCGTTCCCACGCCCCGGATCACCGCATAGACCCGATCGCCGGCTGCCAGCGCGTCGGCCAGGGGGCGCAGCGCCAGAACCCCCGCGCCCTCTCCCAGGACGAAGCCGTCGGCCTCCGCGCCGAACGGCAGGCACCTGCCGGTGCGCGAGATGGCGCCGATCCGGCACAGCCCCACCAGCAGATCGGGGGTGAGTATCAGTTGGGCGCCACCCGCGAGCGCGATGCGGCATCGGCCCGCGCGCAGCGCGTACACGGCGTTGGCCACGGCCATGAGTCCGCCGGAGCACGCCGAGTCCAGCGCATAGCTCTCGCCGTGCAGGTCGAAGACCGAGCTGATCGTGTTCGGCCCCATGTTGAGCAGGAGCCCGGCCACGGAGGTGCCGTGCAGCGGATCGACCGCGCGGACCGTCTCGGCGTACCGGGGGTCGGTGGCCCGCGCCCCGAACTCGCCACCGGCCAGCTGGCGCATCCGTATCTGCATGGTGCTGAGGGAGCGGTAGCCGCCCTCGGTGAGCGCCGTGATCACCGAGGTTTCCTCGCGGTCGAAGCCGTCCGCCTCCCAGCCCGCGTCCTGGATCGCCTCACGGGCGAGGTCGATCAGCAGTCGGGCTTGGGGATCCATCGCCCTGGCCCGCCGCGGCGGGATGCCGTAGTGCGCCGCGTCGAAGTGGCCCACGTCCGGCAGCAGCGCCATGGTGTCCGTGTACGTCGAGGACGCGTCACGGAAGTTGTCGCTGAGGAAGGTCGCGGTGCGCCACCGCGAGTCCGGGACGGTGGAGAACTGTGCGTGTGGGGCCTTCAGGAGCCGCCAGTACTGGTTCACGTTCCGCGCCCCCGGGAACCGGCAGGCCATCCCTACGATCGCGACGTCGTCACGCCGCGCTTCCCTCGAGTCCACTATCGAATCCATCCCTGTCACAGACGTCACCCGGCGCTGGCCAGTCGCTCACGCCACCACGTCACGGTCGCTTCCAGCTGCTCGTCGAGGGGGGTGGCCCGTACCGCGAACGCGGCCTCGTACGTGCTCGCGTCAACCACGAAGGGACGCTCGAACTGGTAGCGGATCTCCTTCAGTTCGCGGATCAGCGGGGAGACGAGCGAGGCGACGCCCAACACGGCCGACGGGAGCCGGCGCACCGCGACCGGCACCGTTCCCGCCTGAGCGGCGAGGCGGTCGACCATCTCCCGGGTGGACAGCGCGGGCTCCGTCGGGACGTGCCAGGGCCGCCCCAAGGCCCGCTCCTCGCCCGCGACCTCGACCAGGACCCTGGCCACATCGGGGAGGTAGGTCCAACTGTGCGGGACGTCCGGCTCCCCGAGCGTGGAGACCGGCTTGCCGCGCAGCAGCCGCGGCACGACCCGCGCGGCCAGGTGGCCGCCGTCGGTCACGCCGGGCCCGAAGAAGTCCGAGGCCCGTACCTCGACCGCCTTGATGCGGCCCTGCTCGTGCAGGGTCCGCGCCTGCTCCCAAACGGCGGCGCGCACCCGCCCCTTGGTGCCGGTTGCCGCGAGCGGCAGCTCCTCGGTCAGGGGACCGTCCACCGGACCGTAGCCGTAGAGGTTGCCCAGCATGACCAGGACGGCCCCGGTCTCCTCGGCCGCGGCACAGACCGACGAGGCCAGCGGCGGCCACTCACTCGCCCAGCGATGGTAGGGCGGGGCGGCGCAGTTGTAGATCGCCACCGCGCCCCGCGCGGCGGCGATCAGTCCCTCCCTGTGCGTCGCGTCCAACGCGACGTGCTCGATTCCGGGCTCCGGGCTTCGGCCCGACCTGGTGACAACCCGTACGGAATGCCCCTGTTCGGCCAGCAGCCGAGCGGTGGCCGCCCCGGCGGCACCGAAACCAATGACGATATGAAGGCTCACGTACGCACACTAGCGCGAGCTTCGCACGGGTCTGGTGTGAACCCCCAGGCTCGGTCGTCAGCTGCCGACATAGGCCGCGAGGTGCTCGCCGGTGAGGGTGGAGCGGGCGGCGACGAGGTCGGCGGGGGTCCCCTCGAAGACGATCCGGCCACCGTCGTGGCCGGCGCCGGGCCCGAGGTCGATGATCCAGTCGGCGTGCGCCATGACCGCCTGGTGGTGCTCGACGACGATGACCGACTTGCCGGAATCGACGAGCCGGTCGAGCAGGCCGAGCAGGTGCTCGACGTCGGCGAGGTGGAGGCCGGCGGTCGGCTCGTCGAGGATGTAGACGCCGCCCTTCTCGGCCATGTGGGTGGCCAGCTTGAGCCGCTGCCGCTCGCCGCCGGACAGCGTGGTGAGCGGCTGGCCGAGGCTGAGGTAGCCGAGCCCGACGTCGGCGAGCCGGTCGAGGATGCGGTGCGCGGCCGGGGTGTGCGCCTCGCCGGCGCCGAAGAACTCCTCGGCCTCGGTCACCGACATGGCGAGAACCTCGCTGATGTCGCGGCCGCCGAGATGGTACTCAAGGACCGATGCCTGGAACCGCTTGCCCTCGCACTCCTCGCAGGGGGTGGCGACACCGGCCATCATCGCCAGGTCGGTGTAGATGACGCCGGCGCCGTTGCAGGTGGGGCAGGCCCCCTCGGAGTTGGCGCTGAACAGCGCCGGCTTCACGCCGTTGGCCTTCGCGAACGCCTTGCGGATCGGGTCGAGCAGTCCGGTGTACGTCGCCGGGTTGCTCCGTCGCGAGCCGCGGATCGGGCCCTGGTCGATGGACACCACGCCGTCGCCGGCGGCCCCCGGCCGGTGTGGCAGCGACCCGTGCACGAGCGAGCTCTTGCCGGAACCGGCCACGCCGGTGACGACGGCGAGCACTCCGAGCGGGATGTCCACGTCCACGTCGCGCAGGTTGTTCGCCGTCGCGCCGCGGATCTCCAGCGTGCCGGTGGGCTTGCGCACCGTCTCCTTGAGGGAGGCCCGGTCGCCGAAATGGCGGCCGGTGACGGTGCCGCCGGCCCGCAGCCCCTCGACGGTGCCCTCGAAGCAGACGGTGCCACCCGCCGTACCGGCGCCGGGGCCGAGGTCGACGACGTGGTCGGCGATCGCGATCACCTCCGGCTTGTGCTCCACGACGAGCACCGTGTTCCCCTTGTCCCGCAGCCGCAGCAGCAGGTCGTTCATCCGCTGGATGTCATGGGGGTGCAGGCCCGTGGTGGGCTCGTCGAAGACGTAGGTGATGTCGGTGAGCGAGGAGCCGAGGTGGCGGACCATCTTGACGCGCTGCGCCTCGCCGCCCGACAGCGTGCCCGACGGCCGGTCGAGCGCGAGGTAGCCGAGGCCGATCTCCACGAACGAGTCGAGGGACTGCCGCAGCGCGGTGAGCAGCGGCGCCACGGAGGGCTCGTCGAGGCCGCGGACCCATGCGGCCAGGTCGCTGATCTGCATCGCGCAGGCGTCGGCGATGCTGATCTTGCCGATCTTCGACGACCGGGCCCCCTCGCTGAGCCGGGTGCCGTCGCACTCGGGGCAGGTGGTGAAGGTGACCGCCCGCTCCACGAACGCCCGGATGTGCGGCTGCATCGCCTCCTTGTCCTTGGACAGGAAGGACTTCTGGATCTTGGGGATCAGCCCCTCGTAGGTGAGGTTCACACCCTCGACCTTCACCTTGGTCGGCTCCCGGTAGAGGAAGTCCCGCATCTCCTTCTTGGTGTACTCGCGGATCGGCTTGGCCGGGTCGAGGAAGCCCGACTCGGCGTAGAGCCGCACGGTCCAGAAGCTGTCCGACTTCCAGCCGGGGATGGTGAACGCGCCCTCGGCGATCGACTTGGTGTCGTCGTAGAGCTGGGTGAGGTCGATGTCGGAGACCGTGCCGCGGCCTTCGCAGCGCGGACACATGCCGCCGGTCCGGGAGAAGGTCGCCTTCACGGCCTTCTTCGCGCCGCGCTCGACGGTGATCGCACCGCTCGCGCGGACCGAGGGGACGTTGAAGGCGTACGCGCCGGGCGGCCCGATGTGGGGCTTCCCGAGCCGGCTGAAGAGGATGCGCAGCATCGCGTTGGCATCGGTGGCGGTGCCGACCGTGGAGCGGGGGTCGGCACACATCCGCTGCTGGTCGACGCTGATCACGGTCGTCAGCCCGTCGAGCACGTCCACCTCGGGCCGCGCCAGCGTGGGCATGAAGCCCTGCACGAAGGCGCTGTACGTCTCGTTGATCAGCCGCTGCGACTCCGCGGCGATCGTGTCGAACACCAGCGAACTCTTGCCCGAGCCGGAGACGCCGGTGAACACCGTCAGCCGGCGCTTCGGGATCTCGATGCTGACGTCCTTGAGGTTGTTCTCGCGCGCGCCGTGCACACGGAGCAGATCGTGGCTGTCGGCAACGTGCGGCGCGGGCGACTGCCTGTCCGTCCTCGGGGCCATGCTTCGTTTCTCCATCCGTTGCGCGGGGCCGCCTGCGCGGTTTCCGTCGGCATCACGCTAGCCGGGACGCGGTGACCGGCGCTTCTCGAATCCTGACCGGTCCGGTCGGCGCTCACGGTCCAGGGCCACACGGCCGCCGGCCGCCCGCGGATGCGGGCGGCCGGCGGCGTGTGGGCTTCCTGAAGGGTTACGGAGCCATCTCGTACGACCCGGACAGGGCTTCGACGCGCTCCCAGACCCGGGCGGAGCGGGCCTCGTCGACGACCGGGCGGCGGACCGCGCCGAGCGCCCAGCGCTGCTGCTGCTCGGTCGCGGAGTCCTTGCCGTGCAGTTCGACGGCGTGCGCGGAGAAGTCGCGTACCAGGACGGCGAACAGTTCGTCGAGCACGTCCTCGTCCAGGCCGGTCAGGCGGGCCTGCTCCAGGATCAGCTGGCCGTGGACGACGAGCGCGAACAGCTGGCCGACGGCGAGGAGGAGGTCGAGGTCGCGGCTCTGCTCCTCGTCGGGGGCGGCGGTCGTGACGAACGCGCACAGGGCGTCGGCCTGCTCGCGGAAGCGGGCGACGTTCGGCACGGCGGCGTACGCGTCGTAGGCGGTGCGCCAGTCGTGGAAGCGGACGGAGCCCAGGCCGCGGGCCGGCCCCTGGCGGAAGAGGAAGGCGTCGTCGGCCGCGTCGTGGCGGGTCGGCACGGGGGCGTACTCGACCGGTTCCAGCAGGTGGTTGCGCATGAACTTGAGGATCAGGGCGAGGTTGACGTGGACCGTGCCCTCCAGCTTGGGCAGCCCGCGGATCTCCACGGCGGCCTGGGCGAAGTAGGTGTCCTTCTCGAAGCCCTTGGCGGCGATGACGTCCCACATCAGGTCGATGACCTTCTCGCCCTCGGTGGTCACCTTCATCTTCGTCATCGGGTTGAAGAGCAGGTAGCGGCGGTCGTCGGGGCCGGCGGAGCGGAAGTAGTCGACGGCCCGGTCGCTGAACAGCTTCATGCCGACGAGGCGGACGTACGCGTCGGCCAGCTCCCGGCGCACGTGCGGGAAGGCGGTGACGGGGCGGCCGTAGAGGACGCGGTTGTGGGCGTGGGTGACGGCCTCGTACATCGCGTGCTCGCAGATGCCGATCATGGCGGTGCAGAGGTTGAACTTGCCGACGTTGACGGTGTTGAGCGCGGCGTCGAAGGCGGCGCGTCCGGTGTGCAGGACGTCGTCGGCACCGACCGGGTAGTCGTCGAGGCGGAATTCGCTGACGTACTTGGAGGAGTCGACGACGTTCTTCACCAGGTGGTACGCGGGGTGGCGGCTGTCGGCGGCGAAGAACACGTACCCGTCGGGGCCCTCGATGTCGGTGCGGCGGCCGAAGACGGAGACGAGTCCGGCGGCGTTGCCGTTGCCGATGTAGTACTTGGAGCCGCTGGCCCGGAAGCCGCCGGCACCGGCACCGTCGGTGTACGGCTCCAGCAGCATGTCGGTGGAGTAGATGTCGGCGCCGTGGGTCTTCTCGGAGAGGCCGAAGGCGAACACCTCGCCCTGCGAGAGGAGTTCCGCCGCGCGGCCGCGCGCGGCGGCGTTGTCGCTCTGCCAGACCGGGCCGAGGCCGAGGATGGTGACCTGCCACGCGTACCAGTAGTCGAGACCGTAGAACCCGAAGATCTCGTTGAGGGCGGCGATCCGGGCGGTGTCCCAGCGCTGGTCCTCCCGGCCGGCGGCGGCGGCCGGGGTCAGGAAGGTGGCGAACAGGTCCTCCTTGGCGGCGAAGGCGAGGAAGTCGCCCAGCCAGGCGCGGGAGCGGTAGTCCTCGATCAGCCTGCGCTTGCCGCGGTCCTCGAACCAGTCGACGGTGGCGCGCAGCAGCCTGCGGGTCTCGGGGTCGAAGTGCGCCGGATCGTAGGTGCGCGGGTTGAACAGCAGCGAGTCGGCCATGGGGTTTCGCCTTCCGTGGTGCGAGTCGAGGGGTGCGGTGCCGTGCGGTGCCGTGGGAAAGGGCGGTGCGGCTGGGAAGGTGGTGCGGTTCAGGCGGGCGAGGGCCCCGCGCCGAGCCGGTGGAGGGTGGCGAGGACGTCGTCGAGCCAGGCGATCGTCATCCGTTCGTACGCGATGCCCCCGCGCAGCACGGCGTGCTGGAGCTCCTGACCCGCGTCGAGCGGTGTGGGCGCGTCGGGCCCGGTGAAGTCGCGCAGTTCCCCGGCGAGATAGTGCGCGAGCCGGTCGTTGTGCACCTGGTGGTGCCGCTCGACCTCGCGGAGCAGCGCCGCCGGGTGGTCGAAGGCCGCGCCGCGGATCTTCACGGCGAGGTCGTGACGCATGCTCTCGGGTTCGATCGGCTCGTGCAGCCACCGGGAGAGGGCGGCGCGGCCGGGGCCGGCGACGGAGTACTCCTTCTTGTCCGGCCGGCCCTGCTGCGCGACCTCGCGGACGGCGAGCAGGCCGTCGCCCTCCATGCGCTTGAGCACGCGGTAGATCTGCTGGTGCGTGGCGGTCCAGAAGTAGCCGATGGACCGGTCGAACCGCCGGGCCAGCTCATAGCCTGAGCCCGGCTGTTCCAGCAGGGAGACGAGGATCGCGTGTTCGAGCGCCACGCCCCGATCCTTCTATGCACCTTGTTGCATAGACAAGGGGCGGCACCGGGGTGAGACGCGGCTCACCCGAGCCGTTCGTTCGCCTTGCCGAACGGGACGTGCACGCTGGGGGTGTTCCGGGACGGGCCGGCCAGATGGCTCATCTGGTCGTCGAAGAAGATGTGCGGCTTGAGCACGCCGATGATCGCGCCCTTGTCGATGCCGCCGAGGAAGAAGGCGTCGTTCACCGTCACGCCCCAGTTCTTCAGGCTGCGCACCGCCCGCTCGTGGGCGGGCGCGTTCCGGGCCGTGACCAGGGAGACGTGCACCCGGATCCGGTAGTCCGGGTCCCGCCGCCGCCGTTCCTCCTCGCGCTGCTGGACCCGGTTCACACCGGCCAGGAAGTCGCGCAGCGGCCCGGGGAGGTGGGGCGTACCGGCGTGCGTGTGCTCGTGGGAGCGGAAGGTGTCCAGGCCGCCCGTCTGGTAGATCTGTTCGGCGGCGTCGTCGGCGAGGACCCCGTCGAAGTCGAACGCGATCCTCAGGTCCCGGTCCTCGGCGTCGTCCTCGGACAACGCCGAGGACGACCCCAGGACGTACCCGGCGGGCAGGCCCGCCGCGACGGCCTCGCGGACGTCGTCCTCGTTGGCGGACAGGAACAACGACATGTTGAGCGCCGGCATGAACCGGTGCGGTGAGCGTCCCTGCATGAAGATCGCGCGGGTGATCGGCAGGCCGTGGGTCTGGATGGACCTCATCACCCGCAGCCCGGTGTCCGGGTCGTTGCGCGACAGGACGATCACTTCGACCAGCGGATCGTCAACGGGGCCCAGGTCGTTCAGCGACAGGAGCCTGCGGATGAACGGGTAGGCCACGCCCGGTTCCAGGGTGCGGTCCACGTGCTCTTCCTGGTACGCCCGGTACCCCGCCTCCCCCTCTTCGCGGAAGACCGCGTCCGCCTCGGTCAGGTCGAACAGGGCGCTGGAAGCGATCCCGACCACGAGACGTCCGGCGAGGTCGTAAGGGGCCACGACGTCTCCCTCCAATGGGCCGACATGATGATCTCATTGTCGCAGGAGAAGGATTCAGGAATGGAGCAGCACATGGAGAGCCTCAGGCGTACCGATCTGGTCGAGGACCTGATGGGACGCTTCCCGCAGGTGCCCCGGGAAGCCGTCATCAAGGAAGACCTCCTGCGGGGTGGCATGGCCTTCGACGAGTCGGCGCTCAGCGGCACCGCCGACGGGGCTTCCGGCGACGTCAAGCCGAAGTCGTACTTCATCTTCTCGTTCGATCACCGCACGCTGCCGGAGCTCGGCGCCGCCGCGCTCAACCGGCCGCCCGAGGAGATCGTGCTCACCGGCGGCCCGTACGAACTGCGGCGCACCGTCGTCTCCGTACGGGTCAACCCCGACTCCCCGTACGTGGTGCGGGGCGGCGAGGACGGCACGCTCGGCCTCTATCTGGACGGTGCGCGGATCGCGGACGTCGGCCTCCCGCCGATGCCCGAGTATTACCGGCACACGCTGTCGAACGGCAAGTCGGTGATGGAGGTCGCCCCGACCATCCAGTGGGGTTACCTCATCTATCTGACGGTCTTCCGGGTGTGCCAGTACTTCGGCGCCAAGGAGGAGTGCCAGTTCTGCGACATCAACCACAACTGGCGCCAGCACAAGGCGGCAGGCCGCCCCTACACGGGGGTGAAGCCGGTCGAGGAGGTGCTGGAGGCACTGGAGATCATCGACCGCTACGACACCGCGGGGACCTCCAGGGCCTACACCCTCACGGGCGGCTCGATCACCTCACAGGTCGCCGGCCGCGACGAGGCCGATTTCTACGGGCACTACGCCAAGGCCATCGAGGAGCGCTTCCCCGGCCGCTGGACCGGCAAGGTCGTCGCGCAGGCGCTGCCCCGCGACGCCGTGCAGCGCTTCCACGACTACGGCATCAAGATCTACCACCCCAACTTCGAGGTGTGGGACCGCCGGCTGTTCGAGCTCCACTGCCCCGGCAAGGAGCGCTACGTCGGCCGCGACGAATGGCACCGCAGGATCCTGGACTCCACCGAGGTGTTCGGTCCTCGCAATGTGATCCCCAACTTCGTGGCCGGCATCGAGATGGCGGAGCCCTTCGGCTTCACCAAGGTGGACGAGGCGATCGAATCGACGGCCGAGGGGCTGCGGTTCTTCATGTCCCACGGCGTCGTGCCCCGGTTCACCACCTGGTGCCCGGAACCGACGACACCGCTCGGCAAGGCCAATCCGCTGGGCGCCCCGCTCGAATACCACATTCGGCTGCTGGAGACCTACCGGGCGACACTGGAGGAGTACGGCCTGAGCTCCCCGCCCGGCTACGGCCCGGCCGGCCCCGGGCGTGCGGTGTTCTCCGTCAGCTCGTTCATGGACAGCCTCGAAGGACTCGAAGGACTGGCAGACACCGCTTCCTGACGGGTCCCGTGCCCGCCGGAGCCGTCTCGTACCGTGTCAGCCGGCGTGGACGTGTGGCCGGCGGGCACGGTCGGGTTCGGCTCGGTCCGGGATGTGCGCGGGTGAGCGGCGGGGTGCAGGCTTGATCCGGACGGGAGGCCTGGAGATGTCCGGAAACTCGTATCGGCTCCGCGACCGGATGGCGCTGCTCGCGGCGCTCGCGGTTCCGTTCCTCGTGGCGCTCGCGCTCGTTCCGTTCCGTACTGATCTTTCGGCCACGAACGCCGCTCTGATCATGGTCCTCGCGGTGGTGGCGGTCGCGTCCCTGGGCACGAGGGCGGCCGGGGCGCTCGGCGCGCTCTCGGCGGCCGCCTGGTTCGACTTCTTCCTGACCGAGCCGTACCAGCGGTTCACCATCCGTGACCGCGAGGACATCGAGACCTCCGTCCTGCTGCTCGTCGTCGGCCTGATCGTCTCGCAGCTCTCCGTCCGCGCCCGACGGCTCCGGACGGCCGTGGCGACCGACACCGCGTATCTCGACGCCCTCCAGTCGACCGCCCGGCTCGCCGAGGACGGCGGTTCGCCGGAGGTCGTGGTCGAGCACGTGCGCCGCGAGCTGATCGGTCTGCTGGGGCTGCGCGGCTGCCGCTTCGAGTACGGAACCCTGATGGGTCACCTGCCGCGGATGGAACACGACGGCGGTGTGTGGTTGCGCCGCGACGACCTGATCACCGAGTACGCCGACTGGCCCGAGGGCGAGACCGAACTGCGGGTGATCGGCGGCGGCCACTACTACGGCCGCTTCCACCTCGACGCCCGGCCCGGCCCGCTGCCGCCCGAGCAGGCCCGCCAGGTGGCCGTGGTGCTGGCCGCGCAGGCCGGAGCCGCCCTGGGCACGGCGGGGCCGACCCACTTGGGCTGACCACCACCGCCCACCAGCGGCTTCACCATGACCCCGTGGCGCCCGGAGCGGATTACGAAGGGGTCACAGGGCGTTCGGCGCCGGCGGGGACTTCGTAGATCTTTCCGTCGATACCCGCCCGGTAGAGCCGGCCCTCCGAGAAGCCGCGGTCGCCGTGTCCGTAGGTGATCTGGGTGGAGAGGTGCATGCCCGACTCCACGGCGCAGAGGCTTTCGCCCTCCGCCCGCCAGATCTGCCCCGCCGCGTGGGTGGCGATCAGCGGGCGGCCCCTGCCGTCCAGGGTGAGCCCGTCGGGGAGCGCGAGGGCGTCGGACGGATCGGCGGAGATCCACCGCCGCGGGTGCGAGGGGTCGGCGACGGGAATCCGGTACAGCCCCGGGGCGACCGTCGTCTGGATGACGTAGACCTCGGACCCGTCCGGGGACACGGCGATCCCGTTGGGCTGCCGCACCTGCGCCCAGAGGGGGTCCACCCGCCCGTCCGGCGTGACACGGCCTATGCCGCGGCCGCCCAGGGTCGTGGTGTACACGGTGCCGTCGGGCGCGAGGGCGACGCCGTCGATTCCGCCGAGTCCCGAGGCGTACGTGCTGACCTCTCCGGAATCCGGGTCCACGCGCAGGAGCTTCGACACCGGGAGGGCGTCACCGGTGAGCGAGTGCACGAGGTCGTTGCCGGTGCCGACGAGGAGTTGGCCGTCGTCGCGGATGACGATCCCGCCGTTGGCGCCGATGTTGCCGGTGAGCGCGACGGGGGCGCCGCCCGGCGCGTCGATGCGGTAGACCCGACCGGTGTAGTAGGCGGTGGCGAACATCCGGCCCCGTCGGTCGACGGCGATCGACTCGACCCAGTCGGGTACGCGCGCCACCTCCACCGGCGGCGACGCCGACCCGGTGGCGCCGCACGTCGGTGCCGCCCGCGCGGGGACGGGTGCGAGCACACCCGCGGCCGCGGCCAGTACGACGGCCGGCATGACGACGCGTCCCGCCCCGCCCAAGGCGGTGCGGAGCATCCTGGTCAGCCTCATGGGTCCCCTCCCCCTGGCCCGGTTCTCCTTGCCCGCCGAAGTATCGGCTCCCGCCGTCTCCCCGCGCGACCCCCTAGGTCACCAACGGCCTGTTACCGCCCACCGGCGCGTGGATCAGGTGGGGCGGGGGTAGACGCGGGACTGCTTCACGCTGCCGAACGCGAAGCTCGACTCGATCGACGCGATGCCGGGGATGGCGTGGATCCGGTGGCGCACCAGGGCCTCGTAGGCCTCCAGGCTTTCGATCACGACCCTGAGCAGGTAGTCACTGCTTCCGGCCATCAGGTAGCAGTCCTGGATGTGCTCGATGACCGCGACGTGCTCCTCGAAGACCCGGACCGCCTCCCCCGTGTGGCGTTCCAGCCGTATCCGGACGAACACGGTGATCGGGAGTCCGAAGGCGACCTGGTCGACCATGGCCGTGTAGCCGCGGATCAGGCCGGCTTCCTCCAGGCGCCGCACCCGGCGCAGACAGGGGGACGGGGACAGCCGGACCCGGTCGGCGAGGTCCTGGTTGGACAGCCGGCCGTCGGCCTGCAACTCACGGATGATCTGCAGATCGACTGCGTCCATCACCACTCCTTGGCAGATTCTGCCCTAAACCTATGCCTGAGAGGCAGAACTGGCAATCGGCTGCCCCGCCCGAGGATCTAGCGTTGCCTCATGGCCGGATCCGGCCCCCAGGAGCTGGAGGAGCCGTCTTGGCCGCACCGAACACCCCGCCCGCGACGGCGGGCCGCCCCAGGCTGTCCCCGCAGGCCCAGGGCATGCTCGCGCTGCTGGTGACCGTGACCATCTGGGCCGCGTTCGCGCTCAGCGCCCGCGCCCTGAGCAGCTCCTCGCTCCTGCCCGCCGACGCGGCCCTGCTGCGATTCGGCGTCCCGATCGCCGTGCTCGCGCCGGCGCTGTGGCGGCGCCGCCGGCGGATCGCCGCGGTACGCCCGGCCGCCGCCGCGAAGATCATCTGCGGGGCGGGCGTGCCGTTCTTCCTGGCGGCGATGTACGGCGGCTCCCTCACCTCGGCGGCCTTCGTCGGCTCGATCGTCCCCGGCATGGTGCCGCTGTTCGTGTCCGCGCTGATGGTCGCCGGCGGCCGCGGCGCGCCCCGGGGAACGCAGTCGGCCGGGCTCGCGCTGATCGGGGTCGGCGTGGTCGCCCTCGTCTGGCGCTTCCTCGCCCCGCCGGACACGCAGGTGCTGGCCGGCGCCGGCGTACTCCTCGTCGCCAGCGGGCTGTGGGCCCTGTACACGGTGGGGCTGAAGGAGGTGGACCTCGATCCCGTGGGATCGATCGGGCTGCTGTGCCTGCCCTCCTTCGCCGTGATCGTGCTCCTGGTCCTGTCGGGGGCGCTCCCCACCGGCATCGCGTCCGCCGCCGGAAGCGACATCGTGCTGTTCCTGGTGGTGCAGGGGCTCGGTGTCGGTCTGTGCGCCGGTCTGCTGTACGCGTTCGCCATCCGCCGGCTCGGCGCCGAGCGCAGCTCCGTCGTGGGCAGCCTCAGCCCGGTCGCCGTCGTGCTGCTCGCGATCCCCCTGCTCGACGAGTCTCCGACCCCGGCCGTGCTCGTCGGTGTCCCCCTCATCACCGCGGGCGTCGTCCTCGCCAACCGGCGCCCCCGATCCCGATCCCGACTCCGCTCGCAATCCCGTCCCCGACCCGAGGTTCCCGCAGATGCTTGAGCTCCTCCTCCCGCCGCCCGTCGACCCGCTGTGGGACCTGACCGAGGCGTTCGGCGCCGACGCGCGGCCCGAGCGGCTGAACCTCGTCCTCGGCGTCTACCGCGACCACACGGGCGGGACCCCGGTCATGGCGGCCGTACGTGAGGCCGAGCTGCGACTGGCGGAACGTTCCGCCTCCAAGGAGTACCGCGGGCTCTCCGGCAACACCGCCTTCAACCGGGCGATGCTGTCGCTGGTCCTGGGTTCCGGCGGTTCGGCCGAGCGGGCCGTGGCGGTCCAGACCGTCGCGGGCAGTGGCGCGCTGCGGCTGCTGGCCGATCTGATCTGCCGGACCCGCCCGGGCACCACGGTGTGGATCAGCGACCCCGCCTACGTCAACCACCGGCCGATCCTGGAGGCCGCCGGCCTGAAGGTACGGACGTACGGATGGCTCGACGCCGAGGGCCGCTCCGACACGGCGGGCCTGCTGCGGGACCTCTCCGGCGCCCGCCGCGACGATGTCGTCCTGCTCCAGGGCTGCTGCCACAACCCCACCGGGGTGGACCCGTCCGCGGACGTCTGGGAGGCCCTGGCCGACCTCGCCGCCCGCGACGGCTGGGTTCCCTTCGTCGATCTCGCGTACCACGGGCTCGGCGACGGTCTCGAAGCGGACCTGGCGGCCACCCGGATGCTCGCGGAGCGGGTACCGGAGATGCTCATCGCCATCAGCTGCTCGAAGAACTTCGGCCTCTACAGCGACCGCACCGGATGCGCCGTCGTCCTCGGCGCGTCCCGCCAGTCGCTGCGGCACGTCGAGACGGCGCTGCAGAACGCCGCGCGGACCCTGTACTCCATGCCTCCGGAGCACGGAGCCGCCGTCGTGACGGCCATCCTGGAGGACGACGGGCTGCGGGCCGCCTGGCGGGCCGAACTGGACGCCATGCGCGGCCGGATCGAGACCAACCGGACCGAGCTGACGGCGCGCCTGGGCGCACTGGGCTGGGACACCCAGGCGGAGTCGCTAGCGCGGCAGAAGGGGATGTTCTCGATGCTGCCGCTCGCGCCGGAGCAGATGATCCGGCTGCGCGGCGAGTTCGCCATCTACGGCACGACTGCGGGCCGGATCAACATCGCGGGAATCCCGGTGGAGCGGATCCCCTGCCTCGCCCGGGGCATCGCGGGGGTCCTGGCCGGGGGCGCGGCCTGACCGGCGGCGGCTCCGGCCGCCGCCGCTCCCGCCACCGCTCCGGCTTCAGTACACGTCGCGGACGTACCGCTTGTCGGCGGCGAGCTGTTTGACGTACACGGCGGCCTCGCCCTCGGACAGGCCGCCGTGGACGCGCACGATGTCGCGCAGGGCGCTGTCGACGTCCTTGGCCATGCGGGAGGCGTCTCCGCAGACGTAGAAGTGCGCGCCGTCCTGGAGCCAGGACCACAGCTCGGGTCCGTGCGCGCGCATCCGGTCCTGGACGTAGACCTTGGCGCGCTGGTCGCGGGAGAAGGCGGTGTCGAGACGGGTGAGGGTGCCGTCGGCGCGCAGGGCGGCCAGTTCGTCCTCGTAGTAGAAGTCGGTGGCGCGGTGCTGTTCCCCGAAGAACAGCCAGTTGGAGGCGCGGTGGCCGCGGGCGCGGCGCTCTTCGAGGAAGCCCAGGAACGGGGCCACTCCGGTGCCGGGGCCGACCATGATCATGGGGGTGGCCGGGTCGGCCGGCGGCCGGAAGTACGAGGTTCGCCGGACGTGGACGGGGATGAGCGCACCGTCCTCGGAGTCGGCGAGGAACGGTGAGCAGACGCCTTGGCGGGGGCGGCCGCGCAGGTTCTCGTACCGGACGACGGAGACGGTCAGGGACACCCGGTACGGGTCGATGAGCGGGCTGGAGGATATGGAGTACAGGCGCGGCTGGAGGCGCCCCAGCACCTGCGCCCACTCCGCCGCGCTCGCGCGCACGGGGTGTTCGGCGACCGCGTCCGCTGCCTGGCGGCCCCAGCACCACTGGGCGAGGCAGTCCTTGTTGTCCGGGCGCAGCAGTCTGCGCAGTCTCTGGTCGCCGCTGCGCTCGGCGAGGAAGCGGAGCAGGCCGGGGGTGATCTTCGTGATGTCCAGGTGGTGGCGCAGCGCCTCGGCCCAGGGGACGGGTCCGGGGCCGCCCGGGCCGCCGGGATCCACCTCGGCGGCCGGATCGGTGCCGGTGACGGCCAGCCATTCGGCGACGAGTTCCGGGGAGTTGGCGGGGTGTATGCCGAGCGCGTCGCCCGCCTCGTAGCGGAGCGGCGTCCGGCTGTCACGGGTGTCGAAGGTGAACCGGCGGACCTCCTTGCCGGAGCCGGGCAGGCTGAGCAGCCGGTTGCCGACGAGGCGGGCGGTGACCGGTGCGGGCGTGCGCGAACCTCCGCCACCACCGGCGGCGGGCGCGGGCGGAGGCGCCGGTGCGTGGGGACGGGGCCTGAGGGACGTGAGGGACGTGAGGGACGTGAGGGAGGCGAGGACCTGGTCCAGCCAGGCGGCAGCCGATGCCTCGTAGTCGGGCTCGCAGTCGGTACGGGGAGCCAGGCGGACGCCGCCCAGCTCGCCGAGGCGTTCGTCCAGGCGGCGGCCGTGCCCGCAGAAGTCGCTGTACGAGGAGTCCCCGAAGGCGAGGACGGAGTAGCGGCGGCCGTCCAGGCGCGGGGAGTCGGCGGCGGCCAGCGCGTCCCAGAAGGCGGCGCCGTTGTCGGGGGCGTCGCCGTCCCCGAAGGTGCTGGTGATGACCAGGAGGTCGGCGGCGGCGGGGAGGGCGCCCGGGTGGGTGGCGGCCATGTCGAGGAGCGCGGCGCGGTGGCCGGCGGCGTTGAGCTCCCTGGCCGCGGCGGCGGCGAATTCCTCGGCGTTGCCGGTCTGCGAGGCCCACAGGACCGCCACCTCGCGGCCGGAGGCGGCTTCGGCGCCGGGGTGTTCCTCCGATTGCGGCCGGGCGGCAGCCCGCGAGTACAGGCCGGCGAGGACGCCGTTGACCCAGCGGGCGTGCTCCTCGCTGAACGGCGCGCCCGGCGGCAGTACGGGGACCCCCGGCACGCCCGCGCGTTCCGGTTCGGCAGCCAGTCCGGTGAGGAACCCGGCGAGGTACTGGCGCTCGTGCTCGGTGAGGACCGGCGGCGGCACGGTCTCGACACCGAAGGCGGCAGCGGCACCGGGTGCGCCGGCCGTCGGAACGGCCGCGACCTTCGTCAAGGTCACCGCGCAGACCTTGAACTCGGGCTGGAAGGAGAGCGGATCCACGGCGTCGCTGGTCACCGCGTTGATGCTGAGGTACTCGCCGAACAGGTCGTTCCAATGGAACGGAGCGAAACAACACCCCGGCCGCACCCGGTCGGTGACCACCGCCGGGAGCACGGCACGGCCGCGCCGCGAGGCGACCTCCACCGCGTCGCCGTCGGCTATGCCCAGGGCCCGCGCGTCCTGCGGGTGCAGCTCCACGAAGGGGCCGGGATTGAGCCGGTTGAGCTTGCCGACCTTCCCGGTCTTCGTGAGGGTGTGCCACTGGTGCGGGACCCGGCCGGTGTTGAGGAGGTACGGGAACTCCTCGTCCGGCATCTCGGCCGGCGGGACGTGGGGGCGGGCGAAGAACACGGCGCGGCCGCTCGGCGTCGGGAACACCGGCCCGGCGTCGCCGTCCACGTAGCGGATCGGGTTGCGGTCCGGGCCGTCGGCCGTCGGCGCGGGCCACTGGACGGGGGCGGCGCGCAGCCGCTCGTAGGACACGCCTCGCAGGTCGTAGCCGGTCTTCGGGTTCGCGGCGCCCTTGAGCTCCTCGAAGACCTCCTCCGCGCCGGCGTAGCCGAAGGCGTCCGCGTACCCCATCTCGCAGGCGACGCGCGCGATGATCTGCCAGTCGGCGAGGGCCTCGCCCGGCGGGTCGGCGGCGGGCGCGGCGAGGGTCAGGTTCCGCTCGCTGTTGACCATGACACCCTCGGCCTCGGTCCACAGCGCGGCCGGCAGGACGACATCGGCGTAGGCGTTGGTCTCGGTGTCGGCGAAGGCGTCCTGCGTGATGACGAACTCGGCGGCCTCCAGGCCCTCGATGACCGTCTTGCGGTTGGCGACCGAGGCGACGGGGTTGGTGCAGATGATCCAGCAGGCCTTGATGTCGCCGTCCGCGAGCCGCCGGAACATGTCGATGGTGCCCTGCCCGGAGCCGTCCGCGCGGAGGGCGCCGGGCTCCAGTCCCCACAGTTCCTCGGTGAACGCGCGGTCCGCGTCGGCCAGTACCGAGCGTTGCCCCGGCAGGCCGGGTCCCATGTAGCCCATCTCGCGCCCGCCCATGGCATTGGGCTGTCCGGTGAGGGAGAAGGGGCCGCTGCCCGGCCGGCAGATCGCGCCGGTCGCCAGGTGCAGGTTGATCAGGGCGTTGGTGTTCCAGGTGCCGTGGGTGGACTGGTTGAGCCCCATCGTCCAGCAGCTCATCCACTCCCCCGCCCGCCCGATCCACTCGGCCGCGGTGCGCAGGTCGGCCTCGGGTATCCCGGTGATCTCGGCGACGGTGGCGGGCGGGTAGTCGGCGAGGAATTCCGGCATCGCCTCCCAGCCCTCGGTGTGGTCCGCTATGAACCCGGGGTCGGTGTGCCCGTTCTCGACGAGCAGGTGGAGCAGGCCGTTCAGCAGCGCGAGATCGGTTCCGGGGCGGACCGGCAGGAAGAGGTCGGCCTTGTCGGCGGTGGCGGTGCGGCGCGGGTCGACGACGATCAGCTTCGCGCCCGCCCTGACCCGCTCCATCATGCGCAGGAAGAGGATGGGGTGGCAGTCGGCCATGTTGGAGCCGATGACCAGGAAGACGTCCGCGCGGTCGAAGTCCTCGTAGGAGCCCGGAGGACCGTCGGCGCCCAGGGACAGCTTGTAGCCGGTGCCCGCGCCGGCCATGCACAGCCGTGAGTTGGACTCGATCTGGTTCGTCCGGACGAACCCCTTGGCCAGCTTGTTGGCGAGGTACTGCGCCTCCAGGCTCATCTGCCCGGACACGTAGAAGGCGAAGGCGTCCGGCCCGTGCTCGTCCACGATGGCCCGCAGCCGCCGCGCCGTTTCGCTGATCGCCGCGTCGACGGGGGCGGGCCGCGGCTCGGCGTCGCGTGCGGTGCGCAGGAGCGCGGTGGCCAGCCGTCCGGGTGCCGCGAGCATCTCCGCGGTCGTCGCGCCCTTGGTGCACAGCCGGCCTCGGTTGGCGGGGTGCGCCTTGTCCCCGGTCGCCTTGAGGACCGTACGCCTGCCGTCCGGGCCCACCCCGATGTCGAGGAGCATGCCGCATCCGACGCCGCAGTAGGAGCAGACCGTCCGCACCTCTCCGGTGCCGGCCCGCGGGTCCGCTGATGCCACGGGACGGGTTCCTTTCATGATCGAATCACGCCACCGAACCGTACCAAGCGTACGGTTTCACAGATATAACTTCCGGCGAACACCGGGCCTCCAGGTCATCTGTCCCGGACTATTGACTCTGCATCCAACAGTCGAGATCCTCCTCGACCATGACCCCTCACCCTCACGGCAGCCGCAGGCCCCTCGCGCTTGTGGCGTTACTCCTCAGCGTGGTGGCCATGGCACTCGGCCCCACATCCGGCGCCTCGGCCGACGACAGCTGGTGGAACCCGGTCGCACGGCCCGCGCCCGACTCCCAGATCAATGTCACGGGCGAGCCCTTCAAGGGAACGGATGCCCAGGGACAGGTACGGGGCTTCGTGGACGCCCACGACCACCTGATGTCCAACGAGGCCTTCGGCGGCCGGCTCATCTGCGGCAAGACGTTCTCCGAACTCGGGGTGGCGGACGCCCTCAAGGACTGCCCGGAGCACTACCCCGACGGATCCCTCGCGGTCTTCGACTTCATCACCAAGGGCGGGGACGGCAAGCACGACCCCGACGGCTGGCCCACCTTCAAGGACTGGCCCGCCCACGACTCGCTGACCCACCAGCAGAACTACTACGCCTGGGTCGAACGGGCCTGGCGCGGCGGCCAGCGGGTCCTCGTCAACGACCTCGTCACCAACGGGGTGATCTGCTCGGTCTACTTCTTCAAGGACCGTTCCTGCGACGAGATGACCTCCATCCGCCTCCAGGCCCGGAAGACGTACGAGATGCAGGCGTACATCGACACGATGTACGGCGGTCCCGGCAAGGGCTGGTTCAGGGTCGTCACCGACTCCGCGCAGGCCCGCGAGGTCATCGGGCAGGGCAAGATGGCCGTCATCCTCGGCGTCGAGACCTCCGAGCCGTTCGGCTGCAAGCAGATCCTGGACATCGCGCAGTGCGGCAAGGACGACATCGACCGGGGCCTCGACGAGCTGCACAAGCTCGGCGTCCGGAGCATGTTCCTGTGCCACAAGTTCGACAACGCGCTGTGCGGGGTCCGCTTCGACCAGGGCGCCCTCGGCACGGCGATCAACGTGGGCCAGTTCCTGTCGACCGGCACGTTCTGGAAGACGGAGCAGTGCGCCGGCCCGCAGCACGACAACCCCATCGGCCTCGCGGCGGCTCCCGCGGCGGAGAAGGAGCTTCCGCAGGGCGTGGCGGTGCCCTCGTACGCGGCGGGAGCCCAGTGCAACACCCGCGGTCTGACCGACCTCGGCGAGTACGCGGTGCGCGGCATGATGAAACGCAAGATGATGCTGGAAGTCGACCACATGAGCGTCAAGGCCGCGGGCCGGGCCTTCGACATCCTCGAATCCGAGTCGTACCCGGGTGTGATCTCCTCGCACAGCTGGATGGACATGGACTGGACCGAGCGCCTGTACAAGCTCGGCGGGTTCGTCGCCCAGTACATGAGCGGGTCCGAGGCGTTCAGCGCGGAGGCGAAGCGCACGGACGCCCTGCGCGACAAGTACGGCGTCGGGTACGGCTACGGCACCGACATGAACGGCGTCGGAGGCTGGCCCGGCCCGCGCGGCGCGGACACCGCCAACCCGGTGAAGTACCCCTTCCGCAGCGTCGACGGCGGTTCCGTCATCGACAAGCAGACCACCGGCCAGCGCACTTGGGACCTCAACACGGACGGCGCCTCGCACTACGGCCTGGTCCCGGACTGGATCGAGGACATCCGGCTCGTCGGCGGGCAGGACGTCGTGGACGACCTCTTCCGGGGCGCCGAGTCCTACCTGCGCACCTGGGGGGCCTCGGAGAAGCACAAGGCCGGGGTGAACCTCGCGGCGGGCGCGGCCGCCTCCGCCAGTTCGTCGGAGTGGAACCCCTTCACGAGCTACGCGCCCGGGCGGGCGGTGGACGGCAGCACCGGCACCCGCTGGGCCAGCGACTGGAGCGACGACCAGCGGCTCCAGATCGACCTCGGGTCGGCCGCCCTGGTCAAGCGCGTCACTCTGGACTGGGAGCGCGCGTACGGGAAGGCGTACCGTATCGAGGTCTCGACCGATGGCGAGAACTGGCAGACGGCGTGGTCCACGACCACCGGTGACGGCGGCCTGGACACGGCGCGGTTCGCCGGCGTGACGGCCCGCCACGTACGGATCCACGGGGTGCGGCGCGGCACCAAGTGGGGCTACTCCCTGCACGAGGTCGGCGTCTACAGCAGCTGACGGCGCCGGGGCGGGCGGCCGGGGACGGCCGCCCGCCCCGCGCGGCAGCGGACCGGAAGGAACACACACATGGCACGGATGCCGTCGGCCGAGCGGCGCCGGCAGCTGACCGAGGCGGCGATCCGGGCGATGACCCGCGACGGGGTCCCGAGGACGACGACCCGTTCGATCGCCGCCGAGGCGGGTGTGTCGCTGAGCGTCTTCCACTACTGCTTCGACTCCAAGCAGGCGCTGCTGGAGTCCGTCATCACGACGATCGCCGACCACTCGGTATCGGTGGCGAAGGAGGCGATTCGGCCGAGGGCCACCCTCCGGGAGACCATCCGGGCCGGCTTCCAGGCGTACTGGGACCATGTGGCGGCCCACCCCGGCGAGCACATGCTCAGCTACGAGCTCACCCAGTACGCGCTGCGCCAGCCCGGGTTCGGGCATCTGGCCCGGCGCCAGTACGAGCTGTACTCGACGACCTACGGCGAACTGATCGAGCAGCTCCGCCGCGGCATGGACTTCGAACTCCGCGTCCCCGTCCCGGTGCTGGCCCGCTATCTGGCCGCCATGACGGACGGGCTGACCCTGAACTTCCTCGTACTCGGCGACGAGAGCGCCGCCGCTGCCATCCTCGACATGGTCACCGACCACGTCGTGGGCCTCATCATCGATGTACCAGATCAACTGGACTCCCTCGACGCCGAATTGAGCCAGTACTAGCCTGCGCAGCGTGTCCCAGGAATGTGTACGCACCTGTCCCGCACTGCTCAAGGCCCTCCACGAATCCGCCTATGCCCTGGACGTCGGCCTGAAGACCAAGGTCGCGAACCTCTATCCTCCGATGTGGCCGGTCGGCCTGATCGGAGTGGACCGGCTCAACCGCGCGATGAACAGCACCGAGCGGGCACTCTTCCCCACCTCCCCCGGCATCGCGCCCATGAACCCCAAGGCAGCCGCCGCCCTGCTCGGCGCCTACGACAGGCTCGGCACCTGCACCGGACCGCAGCCGGGCCTGCGGACCGTGCCCCGGTGCTTCTCCCGGACCCGCCGCGCTTTCGGGGCGACGGACACCAGGGAGATCCCGGAACTGTCCTGCCCCGCGGGCGCCGCTCCGACCGCCGGGGCCGTGCCCAGCCAATGCGGTGAAGTGCAGAAGCATGCGGCGATCCTGACGGAAAGGCTGATCAAGGCGGCCGAGACCGACGGATTGATTCCGTCCGTCCGCAAGGCGATCATGAGCAAGATCGACGCGAAGGCGCTGGACTACGCCAAGGACTCCGCGGAGGCACTGCGGAAGGAACTCCCCCAGCTCGCGGGTGACACCCGCAAGCTGGGCGAGAAGGCCGTCCTGGCGGCGGACGTGATGCGCTACGCGGGCATCGCGGTCAAGACAGTCAACATCGTCGGAAACAGCGTGGGAGGCTTCCTCTACCTCAGGGCCGCCCACAGCCTGGATCTGCTGTGCCGGCACATCACGGATGCCGACTACACGTGCCCGGACGCGACCGGCACCTGCACCAGGCCGCCCGCGCCCACCGCGTAGCGCCCGTCAGTCGAGGGGGCATGCCTGATCTACTCTGACGGGCATGTCTCCAAAGCAACAGCGGGGCGAGGCCACGGTCGACCTGGTCCTGAGCACCGCCCTGCGGGTGTACGCCTCGCGGGGCCAGCAGGGCTTCACCGTCAACAGCGTCACCGCGGCCAGCGGAGTCAGCCTCGGCAGTCTGTACCACCACTTCGGCAGCTTCGACGGCCTCGCCGCCGCGCTCTACACCCGGTGCATGGGCGAGCTGTTCGACGCGATGACCACCGCCGTGACCCGGACCCGCACCGCCCGCACCGGCGTCCACGCGCTCGTACGGTCGTACCTGAGCTTCACCCGGGAACACCGGGACGCCGCGCTCTTCCTCCACGCCTCGGCCTACTCCGGCTATCTGGCCGCGCACGCCGAGCAGATCAGCGCGGCCAAGGAGGCCAAACTGGCGCCCATCGGCGCGTGGATGGGACGCCAGATACAGAAGGGGGAGATCATCCCCCTCCCCGGCCCCCTGATCGAGGTCCTGGTCATGGGCCCGGTGAGCGAGGCCGCCCGGCGCTGGCTGTCCAGTACCTACGCGTTCGATCTCGACGAGGCCGAGCGACTCCTGCCCGACACCATCTGGCGCTCCCTGCGACCCGAGTAGGCCCCGGCCTGGCGGCCGCCTCCCCCGGGACTCTCCCGGGGCGGGCCGGATCCCCCGGGCCGCGGTACGCGGCCCGGGGGATCCGGGACGAGGCTCAGGCCCGGCCCAGCAGCGTGCTCAGGACCTCGAACAGGACGCCCTCGGGATCGGACTCCCCCTTCGGGGAGCGCCAGGCGACGAACCCGTCCGGGCGGACGAGGATCGCACCCTCCGCGGTCGTGCCGTGCACCTCGGTCCAGTCCCCGCCCTCCTCCGGTACCAGACCGGCGTCCGGCCCGGTACCGATCTCGTACACCTCCAGGCGCATGGTGAGCCGTTCGGCGGCGCGCCGGGCCGCCGCGCCCCAGCGGGTCCCCTCGGAGCTGAGCAGGACGAACGTCCGCTCGTAGAGGTCCAGGGTGGAGATCCGCTCCCCGAACCGGTTGAACCACATGTGCGGTGCGCGCGAACCCGGATCGCCCGAGAGCCGCATCTGCTCGGGCACGATGGGCTGCTCCACGTCGGCACCCACCACGGCGCCCGCGTTGTAGCGGTACCCCATGGCCACGGAGAGGACCCCGCCCTGGCGGCCGCCGGCGGCGCCGGGGGCCGGGGCGTACCCGGGGTGGCTGTGCTCGGCCGAGCGGGCCGAGGCGCGCTCGCTCGTCGCCCGGGCCACCGGCAGGCGTTCGGCCTCGTAGCTCTGGAGCAGCCGCGGGTGCGCCGCGCCGTCCAGCACCGCGGCCAGCTTCCAGGCGAGGTTGTGCGCGTCCTGGATTCCGGTGTTGGAGCCGAACGCCCCGGTCGGGGACATTTCGTGGGCGGCGTCCCCGACGAGGAAGACCCGTCCGTCCGCGTAGTGCCGCGCGACGCGTTCGGCGGCGTGCCACTGCGCCTTGCCGGTGATCTCCACGTCCAGGTCGGGGGCGCCGACGGCCCGGCGGATGTGGTCCGCGCAGCGCTCGTCGGTGAACTCCTCCAGCGTCTCCCCCTGGTCGGGGTACCAGGGGGCGTGGAACACCCACCGCTCCTCGTTGTCCACCGGCAGCAGCGCCCCGTCCGCGCCGGGCTTGGTCAGGTAGCAGACGATGAAGCGCCGGTCGCCGACGACCTCCGCGAGCCCGCGCGACCGGAAGGTGATGCTCACGTTGTGGAACAGGTCTCCGTGGCCGGTCTGGCCGATGCGCAGCTGTTCCCGGACGGGGCTGCGCGGCCCGTCCGCCGCGACGAGGTAGTCCGCGCGCACCGTGCTGTGCTCGCCCGTGTCGCGGTTCTTCACCAACGCGGTCACACCGGTGTCGTCCTGGTCGAACGACAGCAGTTCGGTGGAGAACCGCAGGTCGGCGCCGAGGGTGGGGGCCACGGACATCAGTACCGGCTCGATGTCGTTCTGGCTGCACAGGCACCAGGTCGCCGGGCTGAAGCGCGCCAGCGCGCCCCCCGGGTCGATCTCCTTGAACAGCCATTCCTGGTCGTCGCCGGTGAGGGAGCCGCCCTGCAGGATCCCGTGGTTGTCCGCCAGGACCGCGGCGGCCTCCCGGATCTGCGCCTCGACGCCGGCGACCCGGAACACCTCCATCGTCCGTACGTTCATGCCGCGCCCGCGTGGATGCTTCGAGGTGCCCGCGTGCTTTTCGACCAGCATGTGCCTGATGCCGTGACGGCCCAGGAACAGCGAGGTGCACAGGCCCACCAGCGAGCCGCCCACGATGAGGACCGGTACGCGGTGGTCGACGTCTTCTTCCATCAGTTGCTCCAGCTCTGCCGCCCGAGAGGGAATGCTCTTTTCATGCCCTTATCCGGGACATTCCCCCCGCTCCTTCACCCGCATGGATCTCCCGTCTCGCGCCGGTGGCCGTACCGGACAACGATCGGTTTCGGTAGTGCCACCCGTGACCGGGTGCTGACAGACATGGCGACCGGGTCTCGAAGGAGTGTGAAAGATGACAACCGTGTCGGAACGGATATCGCAGTCCGCCTTCGACGGCTCGAGACTTCGGGTCGTGCTGCTGCTGGACCTGTACGACGGTGCTCAGAAGCAGTTCCTGGAGGTCTACGAGCATCTGCGCAACCAGGTGTCGTCCGTCCCCGGACACATCAGTGACGAGCTGTGCCAGTCGATCGAGAACCCCTCGCAGTGGCTCATCACCAGCGAATGGGAGAGCGCGGGCCCCTTCCTCGCCTGGGTGGGCAGCGAGGACCATGTGAAGACCGTCCAGCCGCTGCACGGCTGTGTACGGGACACGCGCTCGCTCCGCTTCAGCGTTCTGCAGGAGACGGCCGGCAAGAACGGCAGCCTCGCGCAGAGCCTCGCGGGCGTCCCGGACACGATCGGCGCCGGCCTGCGGGCCGTCCCCCGGCGAGGAGACGGCGTGGTCCGCCACGCCCTCACCTTCACCGTCAAGCCGGGCAGCGAGCCCGTCGTCGCGGAGCTGCTGGCCGGGTACACCTCCCCGCGGGCCCGGGTCGACGAGAACACCCTCCTGCGGCGCAGCTCGGTCTTCATGCACGGAAACCGTGTCGTGCGGGCGATGGAAGTGGAGGGCGACCTCGTGGCGGCGCTGCGCCATGTGGCGCAACAGCCCGAGGTCATGGCTCTCGAAGCGGCCATCAACCCGTATCTGGAGCAGGACCGGGATCTGGGCGACCCTGATTCGGCACGGGTGTTCTTCACCCGGGCGGCCCTGCCCGTGGTGCACCGTGTGGCGGCCGGCGGCGAGGAGCCGGCGGACGTGGAGCGGCACGCGCTGTTCTACCCCGCCAAGAAGGGGTGCGGCACCGCGCTCGCCCGGCTGCTCGCCAGTCAGGACGACGCGGCCGCCGACGACCCGACGAGTCCCATCGCGGGCAGCACGATCTTCCAGCGCGATGACGTCGTCGTCCGGCTTCTCGACATGAGAGGCGCCCTCGACGCCCGGCCCGCCCTGGCGCTCGGGTTCGAGGGAGGTCAGAAGGCGGCCGTGCTCGCCCGGCTACTGGACGAGGCCAAGGACGGGGTCCTGGCCACGGACGAGGATGTCGCCCGATGCCTCGACCGGTCCACGATGAAGATGATCACCGACCGGCGGACGCCGGAGGAATCCTGACCCACGCGGGCCGGCCGGCCGCAAGGCCCGGTCGGTCCGCGTAGGACCGCCCCGAGTCCGGCTCTGCGCCGGACTCGGGGCGATGTCGTGGGCCCGCGGGACGTCACGGGGCCCGCGGGAGGTCAGCCGGACAGGGGCACGGTGCACTCGAACGCGTGCAGGTACGGGTTGACCGGCCGGATCTCACCGAGCACCAGACCGGCGGCGGTCATCCGGTTGACCAGGCTTTCCTTGGTGTGCTTGGCGCCGCCGACGTTGAGCAGCAGCATCAGGTCCATGGCCGTGGTGAACTTCATCGACGGGGTGTCGTCGACGAGGTTCTCGATGATCACGACCCTGGCTCCCGGGCGGGCCGCCTCGATGACGTTCCGCAGGGTTCTGCGAGTGCTGTCGTCGTCCCACTCCAGGATGTTCTTGATGATGTACAGGTCGGCCTCGACCGGGATGGCCTCGCGGCAGTCCCCCGCGACGATCTCGGCGCGGGCGGCGAGCGAGCCGCCGTGGCGGAGGCGCGGGTCCGCCCGCTCCACCACACCGGGCAGGTCGAGCAGGGTTCCCCGTACGTCGGGGTACTTCTCCAGCAGGCTGGCGAGCACGTGGCCCTGGCCGCCGCCGATGTCCGCCACCACCGAGACGCCGGTGAGGTCGAGAAGTTCGGCGACGTCCAGCGCGGACTGGGCGCTGGAGGTGGTCATGGCCTTGTTGAAGACGTGGGCCGAGTCGTGCGCGTCCTGGTGCAGGTAGTCGAAGAACCCCTTGCCGAAGAGCTCCTGGAAGACGTTGCCGCCGGAGCGCACCGCGTCGTCGAGGCGGGGCCAGGCGTGCCAGGTCCAGGGCTCGGTGCACCAGAGGGAGATGTAGCGCAGGCTGTGGGGATCGTCCTCGCGCAGCAGCCGCGACATCTCGGTGTGGGCGAACTTCCCGTCCTGCGTCTCCACGAAGATGCCGTAGCAGGTCAGGGCGCGGAGCAGGCGTCTCAGGGGCTGCGGCTCGGCGTGCACGGCCTCGGCCAGTTCCGCCACGGTGGCGGGTGACTGGCCGAGCGCGTCGGCGACGCCGAGGCGGGCGGCCGCCCGTACGGCCGCGGCGCACGCCGCCCCGAAGACGAGTTCCCGCAGCCGCATGGCCGGCTGCGGGGAGGTCGCGGGCGTGATGGTGGTGGGGATGGTGGTGGAGGTGGAGATGGTGGTGGGGGTGGTGGTGGGGGTGGAACTTACCGTGGTCATACGGCCTCGTTTCTCCTGCGGGTGACGGGGGACACCGGTCAGCACATCCCGGCCGGTTCGGAGACCGCGCACCTGTTGTTCTGGAACGTGTTGCCCGTTCCGGTGCCTCGGTTGGCCAGGTCCGCGGACTTGTTGCCGGTCACCACGTTGTCCCTGATGACGTTGTTGGTGTTCGTGGCGCCCACGAAGCTCTGGAACAGCACGATTCCGCCCGACAGCGGCGAGGCGCCGACGTTGTTGGTGATGGAGTTCGAGCGCACGAGGGTCTCCTCGGCGCCCGTGAGGACGATCCCGGTGCCCTGGAGGGCCGGGAGGCGGGTGGTGGCGGGGCAGAACTTGTTGTTGTCGCTGACCCGGTTGCCCTGGACGGTCATGGCGCCGGCCCTGGGCAGGCTCTCGTCGCCGACGACGAACAGGCCGGCGCAGTTGCCGGTCAAGGTGTTGTCGCTGACGGTGAGGTTCCTGACCCTCCTGATCGTGGCTCCGATCCGGTTCCCCGTCAGCGTGTTGTTCCGGACCACGGCGCCCAGGGTGTCGGTGGCCCCGCCCTCCTGGTCGATCATGTTGGCGATGAAGACTCCGGCGTCTCCGTTGTTCCGCGCGGTGTTGTCACTGAACACCCCGCGGGTGGACCGCTGTTGGGCGATTCCCCAGATCTTGTTGTTCTCGGACGTCACCCGCTCGACACGCAGCCGGTCGGTGTCGCTGGCCCAGACGCCGCTCTTGCCGAAGCCCGACACGCGGAGCGATTTCACGGTGACCCCGTCGATTCTCTTCTCCGCGGACCCCATGACGCAGATTCCGTTGCCCGCCTTTGCGCAGGCGTTGGCGGCGCCGGTGCCCGCCGCGGGCGGCGTGATCACGGTCCGCGCCCCCATTCCCCGCAGGGTCAGCCGCTTCGTGATGAGCACGCTCTCCTGGTAGGTGCCGGGGAGCACGAGGATGGTGTCGCCCGGCCGCGCGGCGTCCACCGCCGCCTGGATCGATTCGCCCGCACGCACCGGGTGGATGGCCGCACCGGCGGAGGGCGCGGCGGCGCCGACACCGGTGGCCATGACGACCGAGATGGATGCGAGGCATGTGAGCTGCCGATTCGTCATGAACCAGAAGTTATGGGCGATCTGCGCGATTCGCCACACAGGGTAAGCGGAAGGATACATCCGGCGCGCAAATGGCTTCATTCCGTGCCGAGAGGGTGAGGAGCGCGACAGCTGACGGCGTATCCGTCGGCCGCGCGTGTCCCGGTGCGGCACTGCGCGGAACATCCGGTGCGGCACTGCGCGGGAGCACCCGGTGCGGTGTATTCAGGAGTCATGGACGACCGGCCTCCGCACCCACGATCCCGCCGGCACCCGGAACCGCGGCTCGCGCTCCTGTCGGTTCCCTTCGCTCTGATCGCGATCGTCACGGTGGTCGACATCCTGGCGCCGCCGGAGGTGCACCTGGGGCCGTTCCTGGTCGCCGCGCCGGCCGTCACCGCGTCGTTCGCCGGGCCGCGGACGACGGCGGCGGTCGGCGCGGTGGCGGTCCTGGCCCAGGCGGTGGTGGCGGTCTGGCGGACCACCCTCACCGATCTGAACCACACCTTCCAGATCATCGCGCTGATCCTGATCTCGGCGTTCGTGACCTTCTTCGCACACCTGCGCGAGGTTCACGAGGCGCAGCTCACCCAGCTCCGCTCGGTGGCCGAGGCGGCGCAAGAGGTGGTGCTACGACCGCTGCGCGACCGGATGGGCCCGCTGCGGGTGGCCTCCGTATACCTGGCGGCCGAGGCCGAGGCGCAGATCGGCGGCGATCTGTACGCCGCCGCGCGGACCGCGCACGGCACCCGGCTGCTCATCGGGGATGTGCGCGGCAAGGGGCTGGAGGCGATCGGCGAGGCGGCCATCGTCCTCGGCGCCTTCCGGGCCGCCGCCCACAAGGAGGTCGATCTGCCTGAACTGGTCGCCCACCTCGAGGCGGCTGTCGCCGCGGACCCGGACGGCGGCGACGACGAGCCGGCGGCGCCCGGCGAGGGCTTCACCACCGCGGCCGTGCTCGACATCCCCGACGGGGAGATGATCTTGCGGCTGGTCAGCTGCGGGCACCCGCCGCCGCTGCTGCTGCGCGGCGGGCGGGTCGTCCCGCTGGAGGTGGACCAGCCGGCGCCGCCGCTCGGCCTCACGGAGTTCGTCGACACCGGCTTCGCCGCCCAGACGTTCTCCTTCGAGCCGGGTGACATCGTCCTCCTCTACACGGACGGTGTCATCGAGGCCCGCGACGAGGCCGGGAGCTTCTACCCGCTGCCGGACCGCACCGCCGACTGGCCCGGCGACGGACCGGACGCGCTGCTGCGCCACCTGTGCGCGGACCTGCTCGCCCACTCACCGGGCGGGCTGCTGGGCGACGACGCGGCGATGGTGGCCATCGAACGCGTCGATGGAACCCGGTGACGGGGTCCGGGCGACGCCGGAGATTCAGCCCGCGTCGCGGACCGCGACGATGCCGTTGAAGACGCCGACGTAGGCGGTGCCGTCGGGGCCCAGCGTGATCGGGGCCCAGTTGTTGTCGTACAGCGGGCCGGTGCCGGTCAGCTGCCGCCAGCGGCGTTCACCGGTGCGGAAGTCCACCGCGGTGAGGTACCAGGCGTCGATGCCCCAGGCGTTGGGCTCCTTCTCGTAGAAGTAGAGCAGCCCGTTCGCGGTGGAGAGCTTGGGCACGGTGGAGGGTGAGCGGATGCCGCTCTGCCACACCGTGTCGCAGCCGCTGCCGTCGGCGCGGACGTCGATGCGGCTGACGCCGCCCACGACGGAGGTGCCGAGGAGAAGCGTGGTGGGGTTCTCGTAGCCGTAGTTGTTCTCGACGACGATGCTGTTGCCCCAGGTGATCAGGGAGTTGTCGGTGGTCGAGGCTCCGGAGCCGAACACCGGGACCGCGCAGACGAGCCGCCGTTCGGCGGGGATGTCCGCGCCCCGTCTGAAGACCAGGACGTTCATCCGGTCGTCCGCGTTGTCGGTGATGGCGACGTAGCCGTCGCCGAAGAGGTCCGGGGTGGTGCCCGAACCCTGGTTCACGGATCCGGGTTTGGTTCCCGTACCGCGGTCGTACGTCTGGCGCCACTGCGCCTCGGGGGTGCCGTCGGCGGCGGCGCGGAAGCTGTAGAGCGCGTGGTCGGTGACGATGGACACGCCGTCCTCGGCTACCGAGAAGGAGTTCTGGATCTCCTCGCCGTCGAGCCGGATGGAGCGGATCCGCGAGGTCTCCGGGTCCACGGTGCCCACGCGCCCCTGGCGGGTGACCCACCAGATACGGCCGTTCCAGTCGGGCATCACGGAGGTGACGGGGTCGCAGCTGCCGCTGGGCCGCAGGTTGGTCCAGCTGACGCAGTCGTGCGGGACGTGGCCGGTGAGATCCCAGTCGTCGTCCACCGTGAACGTCCAGCTGCCGTCCGGTGTCCGCGAGTGGGCCAGGCGCAGGATGTGCTGGCGGGAGTCGGCGAGCACGGCCCGGTCCTGGTTGTCCAGGTAGAAGTAGGCGCCGCCGGAGGTGTCCTTGAAGATCTTCGCGAAGTCGAGGGAGGTGATCGCCTCGATCGTCGAAGAGCGCTGCGGGAGTGGGTGTTCCGCGAGCGTGGCGAGGGTACGGGGATCGAGGAGTTTGACCTTGAACCCGGAGAAGGTGCCGCACACCGTGACCAGTCGGCCGCCCGAGTCGAAGGTGGTGGTGGCGCATTCGCCGCCGAGCGCCGCGATCTTCGCGCTGGTCACCCGCGGGTCCTTGCCGAGCGGCCCCGACCAGGGGGAGGTGGCACTGCCGGCCGCGTCCGAGTGCATGCCGCTACGGCCGTTGGGCGCGAGGTACGGGTGCTGCGGCGGGTTCTCGCCGGGCAGCGGGACGGCGGCCGCGGGGGCGCCGTCGTAGTGGCTGACCAGGCGGTGGCCAGGGGCCTTGGGTATCTCCTCGGCCTGGGCGGGGCCGATCCCGTACATCGCCGTGAAGGCGATGAGGGCCGGGACGACAGCACAGTTCAGCGCTCTTCGGAACATCCGGAACTCCTCCCATCCTCTTCGGTTATTGACATCGCGTCTGACATCGCGCCGCCGCCAGACGCTAGATCGCACCGCCCGAGGAGTCCATGGAAGGGCCGGATCATTCATGAAGAAGCAACACGCTACGGCCTGAGGCTGGAGACCACGTTCGCGGTGGCCGTGAGGCCGTCGTGGATGGTCGTGGCCATGCTGCTGCTCGCCAGGTAGAAGCCGAGCAGGACGCAGACGATGGCGTGGGAGATCTTGAGGCCGCCACCGCGCAGGAAGATCCACGCGAGGACGAGGAGCAGGACGACCACGGAGAGGGAAATCACCATCGAAACCTCCTTACGCGGCGCCATGGTGGCGCAGGAAGGGGCACTTTCGGGCGAAAGTCGTGTCCGCCGAACGGGTGTTGACCGTCCGTGACGGGCGTTCAGTCCTTGACGATCTCCCCGGCGATCTTGCCCCCGGTGGACAAGGCACCCCGGCCGCAGAGGTCTTGCCCGGCCGGCGCACCCCGTGCCATAAATGTCTAGACCTTTACCAGGAAGCCGAGGAAGGCTCCCCGTGCGACGCAACGCCCCCACGTTCGCTCTCCGCCTGGCCGTGACCGCCGCGCTGGTCACGGGCGCCCTTTCCGCCTGCACCCCGGCCGACACCGCGGCCCCGCCTCCCACGGCCGGCCTCACCGCCCAGGCCGGCAGCGCCGGTTCGGTACACGTCATGTGGCAGGCGGCCGCGGAGGCCGACGGGGTGACCGGCTACCAGGTGTTCCAGGCCGGCCGGCTCGTGCGCGAACTCCCCGCCGAGAAGACGATGGTGGACGTCACCGGCCTCGCCCCGCGGACGGCCTACGCCTTTTCCGTCCGGGCCAGGGACGCCGCCGGGAACCTCTCCGGACCCAGCGCCACGGCCGAGGTCACCACCCCGGCCGCCCATGCCGACGACCGCCGGGCGCCCTCCGCCCCGGCCACCACCACGGGCCGCGCGAACGGGCCCCGCGCCGCCCGGCTGTCCTGGGCCGCGGCCACCGACGACACGGCCGTGACCGCGTACGACGTCTACCAGGGCGGCGTCCGGATCCACACCGCCGGCCCCACCGAGACCGGCACCACCGTCACCGGTCTCCAGCCGGACACCGTCTACACCTTCACCGTCCGGGCCCGCGACGGCGCCGACAACTCCTCCCCCGACGGACCGGCGGTGGATGTGACCACCCCACCCGCCGACGGCGACGGACCGGGCACCGCGCCCGCGGAGCTGGCGGCGGTCGCCTCCCCGGGCGAGGTCACCCTGTCCTGGACCGCCCCGGACACCGGCCGTCCGACCGGCGAGTACCAGCTCTACGTCAACGGAGAGCCCACCACCGTCATCCAGTTCGGTGCCGGCGCCGCGGTCCCGTCCCCGGGCGCCCGGGTGGAACACCGGCTCACGGTGACCGAGCCGGCCGGCACCGCGTGGGCCGTGAAACTGCGCGCCCGGCTGCCCGACGGCAACTGGGGGGCCTTCTCCGCGGAGCGGCGGATCACGCTCGCGGGATGAGCACCGGATCGGGCTGGCCGAAAAACCTGAGGGGTAATGGCCTGAACGCCGGTACTCGGAAGGGAGATCACGCACAATGAAACCGTGTTCGGTGAGTACTCGGTCAACAACAATCAGTCGGATTCCGCGGCTCGCGGCCCTCGGCCGGACTCCGGCTCCGCGCTGGGGAACCTGCCTCCGGAATCGGCGAGCTTCGTGGGACGGGAGCCAGAACTCGGCCATTTGAACCACCTGTTGCGGGAGCGAAGACTGATCACCCTGACCGGGGTGGGCGGCGTCGGCAAGTCGCGGCTCGCCCTGCGCGCCGTCACCGGCGGCCGCCAGACGCGGCGCGACGGGGTCTGGTGGGTGGAGCTCTCACCCCTGCGCGATCCCGCCCTGCTCTCCGCGACCGTCGCCCACGCCGTCGGCCTCGCCGACCACTCCGCGCGCTCCCTCGACGAGGAGCTGTGCGCGTGGATGGCCGACAAGGAGCTCCTCCTCGTCCTCGACACCTGCGAGCACCTGGTCACGGAATGCCGCCACCTGGTCGGCGAACTCCTCCAGTCCGCCCCCGGGTTGACCGTGCTGGTCACCTCGCGGGAACCGCTCGGATCACCCGGCGAGCAGGTGGTCGAGGTCCGGCCGCTGCCCTGCGAGGGCCCCGACAGCGACGCCCTCGCCCTCTTCCGCGAGCGCGCCGTCGCCGCGACCCCGCAGCTCGCGGCCGTCTTCGACGAACCCGGACGGGCCGCGGTCGCCACCGAGGTCTGCCGCTGGCTGGACGGGATCCCGCTCGCCCTGGAGCTGGCGGGGGCCCGGCTGCGGCTGTGGACCCTGGAGCAGACGGCGCGGCGGCTGGGCGCCCGCTTCGACATGCTCGCCGACACCCGGACCGCGCTGGTGCCGCGGCACCAGACGATGCGGACCGCGGTCGGCTGGAGCCACGAGCTGTGCGAGCCGCTGGAGCGGCTGCTGTGGGCCCGGCTGTCGGTGTTCACCGGGGACTTCGACGTGGGCGCGGCCCGCGCGGTCTGCTCCGGCGGCCCGCTGCCCGCGTCCCGGGTGGAGCGGGTACTGGCGGGCCTGGTGGCCAAGTCGGTCGTCCGCCGCAGCGAGGCGCGGGGCGCGGGAACCCGCTACACGATGCTGGACACGATCCGCGAGTTCGGCCTCGACTGGCTGACGGAACTCGGCGAGGTACGGACCGTCGCCGACCGGCACGCCCACTGGTACGCCGCGCTCTCCCGGGCGGCCGACCGGGGCTGGCTGGGCCCGGGCCAGGTGGACTGGTACCGCAGGATGACCGCCGAGCACGCCCAGCTGCGCACGGCCCTGGAGCACCTGCTCGGCTCCGACCCGACGGCGGCGCTGGAGATGGCCGGGGCTCTCTGGTTCTTCTGGTTCTCGTGCGGGCACGTCCACGAGGGCCGGGCCTTCCTGGAGCGGGCGATGCGGGCGGCCCCGTGCACGGGCACCGCGTACACCCAGGCGCTGTGGGCCCTCGGCCTGACGGCGCTGCTCCAGGGCGACATGGAAGCGGCCCAGCGGCTCGGCGAGGAGTGCACCCGCGAGGCGGCCCGGCTGGCGGACCCGGAGCCGGAGCTGCGCGCGGCCTATCTGCACGCGGTGGCGGTGATGATGCCGGGTGACGCGGCCCGGGCCCTCGCCCTGGCGGGCCCCCGGGCGCGGGCGGGACACGGCGGCCGGACCAGCGGCCCGGGCTGGTTGCTGTGCCGGCTGGCCACCAGTTACGCCCTCTGCGACCTCGGGCGCTTCGAGGAGGCGGCCGAAGAGGCGCGGGGCCTGCACGAGGCGTGCGCGGAGCTCGGCGAGCGCTGGCTGAGGGCGTACGCGGACTACGTCCTGGCGGTGGCCGCGCTGGGGCTCGGCGAGCACGGGGAGGCGGCCCGGCACGTGCGGGCCATGCTGTCCGGCAAGCGGCTGCTCGGCGACCGCTTCGGCATCGCGCTGGGCCTGGACCTGCTCGCGGCGGCCGTGGCGGCACTGGGCGACGGGGAACTGGCGGCGCGCCTGCTCGGCACCGGGCACGCCTGGTGGCGCACGGTGGGACGGCCCCAGATGGGCGGCTCCCCCTCGCTGACGGCCCTGCGGGACCAGGGCGAGCGGCAGGCCCGCGCGGCGATCGGCGACGCGGCGTACGAGAGCGCCTTCCGGGGCGGCGCGGCGGCAACCACCGGCTGAGACGCCACGACCTGCGCAGCGGCGTCCACCGGCTGAGCGCCGGCTGGTGGACGGCGTGTGTACGTGCGCAACCGCGCCAGGGCTCCCGTCAGTACGGGAGGGGTCTGCCCGACGGTGTGCGCAGGTCCAGGTCTCGGGGTGCCGGCTTGGGGACGGGCTTGCGGATCAGCTGCTGACGCATGCTGCCTCCTCGCTCAGACCAGGGCCGGGCGGCGGGGTTGCACCGCGCGGCCGTCGGGGAGCAGCTCACCGGTGTCGTCGAAGATCACCAGGCCGTTGCAGAGCAGGCTCCAGCCCTGTTCGGGGTGGAAGGCCACGGTGCGGGCGGCGTCGTGATCGGGGTCATCGGCGGCCGGGCAGGGGGGCTGGTGGGAGCACATGGTGCACCTCCTCGCAGTGTGGTGCGGGAGGGCCGGTGGTCACCCGGTCGAATCCGCGATCCACGGTGGCGGTGAGTATTACTGATCGCCGCCCCCGGACGGAACCCATATTCGAGGTCCAGTTCAGGGTGTGTATGCCCGCTCACCATGCGCTCATGCCCACCATCCGGATCGTTCGCGCCTCCCACGGAGGCGTGGCTGGGGCGCACACACCGGGAACGCCACGGCGCGCGGGTTCCGCTCACCCGGACGATCATCGGGACGGCGCCGCCCCCGCACCTCGGAACGCGCGTCACGGCCCGCACCGGCGTGGGGAGAATCACGTTCGCCGACCCGATGGAGGTCGTGGTCCGGCGGCCCCGCTCCGGCCGTGCGGTCGCCCGGCCGCCGCGCCCGTGAGGGCCCGGGCTAGGGTTCCGTGATCACCTTCCGTGATCACCGTGCCCGTGATCCCGCGAGACCCGAGGAGACATCCGTGGCCACTCCGCCACCGCAGTACGGCGCCGGCCCCCATCCCCCGCACGCTCCCCAGCAGGGCTGGCCCCAGGGCCCGTACTCCGTGCCGCCGCAGCAGGCACCGTACGGATGGCAGGCACCGCCGCCCGTCCCGTACGGCCCCGCCTATCCGCCGCCCCAGGGCATGGCCGGCTGCCGCTTCTGCGGGGCCTATCCGGCCGCGCACGCGACCGTACGCGGCCACCAGGGCTTCATCGTGATCATGCGGTTCCTGAGCCTGCCGGGGCCGTTCTGCCGCGACTGCGGGCTCTCCACCTACCGACGCATGTCCGGGGACACCCTGTGGCAGGGCTGGTGGGGGCCGCTGTCGTTCTTCATCACGCCCGTCACGCTGCTGATGAACCTCGGCCCGCGCGCCGCCTTCCGCAGGCTCCCGGCCCCGGCGGGCGGCTTCCGGCCCGCGCTTGACCCGGGCAAGCCGCTGTGGCGGCGCGGCCCGGCGCTGCTGTTCCTCGTACCGGCGCTGCTGATCGTCCTGGGGATCCCGGCGCTGATCGTGCTCGGCCTGCTGGTGGGTGACGACAAGCCGCCGACGCTGTCCCCGGGGCAGTGCGTACAGAACGTGGGCACCCTGAAGGACCAGGAGCTGGTGGTCACCGACTGCGGCTCGCCCCGCGCCGAGTACCGTGTCGGCAAGCTGCTGGACGGCGACAGGCCCTGCGCGGCCGGCGGCTACCTCGCCGACCCCAAGTACGGCCCCGGCGGGTACGGGCTGTCCTGCCTGACGCCGCTGCGCGAGGACTGAGGCGGACGTCGGCGCCCCCCGGACACCGCGACGGTGTCCGGGGGGCGCCACCACAGACCCGCGGCTAGCGGATCGGCATGTCCGAGATCGTGCGGGCGATCACCAGCCGCTGGATCTCGCTGGTCCCCTCGAAGATCGTGTAGATCGCGCTGTCACGGTGCATCCGCTCCACCGGGTACTCGCGGGTGAAGCCGTTGCCGCCGAGGATCTGCACCGCCTGCGCGGTGACCTTCTTGGCCACCTCGCTGGCGAAGAGCTTCGACATCGAGCCCTCCGCCGAGGTGAACGGCTTGCCCGCGACCGCCATCCAGGAGGCCCGCCACACCAGCAGCCGGGCCGCGTCGATCTGGGTGCGCATATCGGCGAGTTGGAAGGCCACGCCCTGGTTGTCGATGATCGGCCGGCCGAACTGGGTCCGGGTCCTGGCGTAGTCGAGGGCCACCTCGTACGCGGCGCGCGCGGTGCCGACGGCCATGGCACCGACGGCCGGGCGAGAGGCCTCGAAGGTGGCCATGGCGGCGTTCTTCACCCTCTCGCCGCCGCCCGCCCTGGCCCGCTCGCGGGCCCGCGCGAGGCGCTCGTCCAGCTTGTCCTTGCCGCCGAGCAGGCAGGAGCCGGGGATCCGGCAGTCCTCCAGCACCACCTCGGCGGTGTGCGAGGCGCGGATGCCGTGCTTCTTGAACTTCTGCCCCTGGGACAGGCCGGGGGTGTTCGGCGGCACGATGAAGGAGGCGTGCCCCTTCGTCCCGAGCTCCGGGTCCACCACGGCGACGACGATGTGGACGTTGGCGATGCCGCCGTTGGTCGCCCAGGTCTTGGTGCCGTTGAGGACCCACTCGTCCTTCGCCTCGTCGTAGACGGCACGCGTGCGCATGGCGCCGACGTCGGAGCCCGCGTCGGGCTCGGAGGAGCAGAAGGCGGCGACCTTCACGTCGTCGGGAGTCCCGTACATCTGCGGGATCCAGGTGCCGATCTGCTCCTCGGTGCCGTTGGCCACGACTCCGATGGCGGCCAGCCCGGTGCCGACGATCGACAGGGCGATGCCGGCGTCACCCCAGAAGAGCTCCTCCATCGCCATCGGGATGCCGAGGCCCGTCGGGTCGAAGAACTGCTGCGCGTAGAAGTCGAGCGAGTAGATGCCGACCTTCGCGGCTTCCTGGATGACGGGCCATGGAGTCTCCTCACGCTCGTCCCATTCCGCGGCGGCGGGCCGGATGACGTCGGCGGCGAAGCCGTGGATCCAGTCCCGCACCTGCTTCTGGTCGTCGTTGAGCTCCATGGTGAACTCCGCCATGTCCCCTCCAGCTGTCTCACATGTGTTGTCGCGGTAGTCGGCAGGCGTTGTTACTACCGGTAACCCGAACGGTGGCCACAGTCTGTTACCGGCGAGTAAGCACTGTCAAGCGCGGTCGGTCCGCCCCGGGGGAGGACGCCGAGTCGATCGCCAGGGTGTGCGGGGTGTTACGTTGCGTGGGCGTCACGCACATCGCAAGGGCGGGGAGAGAAACACGTCATGGAGACCACGCAGCAGGCCGGCGAGCCGGGAGCGGCCGATCGCCGCCGGCGGGAACTGCTCGAGGCGGCCGACCGGGTCGTCCTCAGGGACGGCCCCAAGGCGTCCATGAACGCCATCGCGGCGGAGGCCGGCATCACGAAGCCGATCCTCTACCGGCACTTCGGCGACAAGGCGGGCCTCTACCAGGCGCTCGCCGTCCGTCACACCGACGCCCTGCTCGGCTCGCTGCGGGCCGCGCTGGACGCCCCGGCCGAGCGCCGGCGCCGGGTGGAGGCCACCCTCGACACCTACCTCGCCGCCATCGAGGCCCGCCCGCAGGTGTACCGCTTCCTGATGCACCCGGCCGAGGACTCCCAGGCGACCGAGCGCGGTTTCGACGTGGGCCTGCATTCGGCCCCGCTGCTGCGCCGGCTCGGCGAGGAGCTGGCCCAGGTGATCGGCGAGCGGGTGGACCTCGGCCCCGGCGGCGAACGCCTCGCCCGCGTCTGGGGCCACGGCATCGTCGGCATGATGCACGCCGCCGGCGACTGGTGGCTCGGCGAACGCCCCTGCGAACGCGCGGAGCTGGTCACCGGCCTCACCGACCTCCTCTGGGGCCGCCTGGCCACAGCCGGCAACCGCCTCGACGGCCCGGGCTTCTGACCCCCTCCAGCCTCGCCGGCCACATCCAGCCTCGCCTCAAACGCCGGCGAGGCTGGACTTGCCCCACGGCGTCCTGCGGATCGCCCGCCGCAGGCGACGGCCGCGCAGCCCCGTCACCCGGTCCGCGTACACGGTCCCCGCAAGGTGATCGCACTCGTGCTGAAGGCAGCGCGCGAAGAACCCGGTGCCCTCGACGCGGACGGGCGTGCCGTCGGAGGTGACCCCCTCGACGACGGCGCGGTCGAAGCGGACCGTTCCCGCCTCCAGGCCGGGCAGCGACAGGCAGCCCTCGGGGCCGCGGAACTCGTCGCCGTCAGCGGAAACCAGCCGCGGGTTGACGATGTGCCCGACATGGCGGACATCGTCGTCGTCGGGGCAGTCGTAGACGAACACCCGCTGTCCGACGCCGATCTGGTTCGCGGCGAGGCCGACGCCCTCGGCGGCGTACATCGTGGCGAACATGTCCTCGATGAGCCGGTCGAGGGCCGGGCCGAATTCGGTGACCTCCGCGCAGCCCGAGTGGAGCACCGGATCGCCCAGCAGGCTCATGGTGCGGACGAGGCCGGTGGTACCGGGAATGGGGCGCTGTCGCATGGCCGTAAGGGTACGACGGGCGAATATATGAGGAGATCCGCGACGTCCCTGGGGCGCCGCGGTCAAGGCTCCGGCCGGTACTGGATAGGCTGGGGCCGACCGACGCAAGGAGGACAAGGGACGATGGCAGGCAACACAGAGCCGCTTTCGCCGCGGGCCAAGCTGGCCGTGACGGCGGGCAAGGCCGCGGCGGCGGTGTCGCGGGCCGCGGGACGCGGAAGCGGATCGGTGATCGGTGGCAAGGTCGCACTCAAGCTCGACCCCGATCTGCTCGGAGCGCTGGCGCAGCATCTCGATGTCGTCCTCGTCTCCGCGACGAACGGCAAGACCACGACGACCCGGCTGATCGCGGAGGCCCTGCGGGCCAGCGGTCCGGTCGTGTCCAACGCGCTCGGCGCGAACATGCCGGCCGGTATCACCTCGGCGCTGGCGGGCGGCTCCGACGCCAAGTACGGCGTCATCGAGGTCGATGAGAAGTACCTGGCGGGCGTGGCCCGGGACGTCACCCCCAAGGTGATCGCCCTGCTGAACCTCTCCCGGGACCAGCTGGACCGGGCCGCCGAGACCCGCATGCTCGCCGAGAAGTGGCGCGAGGGCCTCCAGGGCTCCAAGGCGGTCATCGTCGCGAACTGCGACGACCCCCTGATCGTGTGGTCGGCCTCCTCCTCGCAGAACGTGGTGTGGGTCGCGGCCGGTCAGGAGTGGAAGGACGACGCCTGGTCGTGCCCCTCCTGCGGTGGCGTCATGCAGCGCCCCGGCGACGACTGGTTCTGCGGCGAGTGCGGCTTCCGCCGCCCCGTCCCCAGCTGGGTGCTGTCCGGAGACCACGTCCTGGACCCGCACGGCTCGGCCTGGCCGATCCACCTCCAGCTGCCCGGCCGCGCCAACAAGGCGAACGCCGCGACCTCGGCCGCCGTGGCCGCGGTCTTCGGTGTGCCGCCGCAGGTCGCGCTGGAGCGGATGTACCAGGTGCAGGCCGTCGCCGGCCGCTACGACGTCGTCAGCTTCCAGGGCCGTGAGCTGCGGCTGCTGCTCGCCAAGAACCCGGCGGGCTGGCTCGAAACGTTTTCCCTGATCGACCCGCCGCCGACCCCGGTGATCCTCTCGGTGAACGCGCGGGGCGCCGACGGCACCGACACCTCCTGGCTCTGGGACGTGGACTACCCCCGCCTGGCCGGCCACCCCATCTTCGTGATCGGTGACCGCAAGCTGGACCTCGCGGTCCGCCTTGAGGTCGCGGGCCTGGACTTCCGGGTGTGCGAGACCCTCGACGAGGCCGTGCAGCTGGCGCCGCCCGGACAGATCGAGCTGATCGCCAACTACACCGCCTTCCAGGACGTGCGCCGCCGGGTCGGCAACTAGAACTCTCACCTGAAACCGCAGAGGACAACAGCATGAGCGACAACAGCCTGCGTCTGGTGTGGGTCTACCCGGACCTGCTGAGCACGTACGGTGACCAGGGCAACGCCCTCGTCGTGGAGCGCCGGGCCCGCCAGCGGGGCCTGGACGTCCACCGCGTGGACGTCCGCAGTGACCAGCCCATCCCCACCTCGGGCGACATCTACCTGATCGGCGGCGGCGAGGACCGGCCGCAGCGGCTGGCCGCCGAGCGGCTGCTGCGTGACGGCGGTCTGGAGCGCGCCGTCTCGAACGGGGCGATCGTCTTCTCCGTCTGCGCCGGTTACCAGATCCTCGGCAAGGCGTTCGTCAACGACGTCGGCCAGCGCCAGGAGGGCCTGGGCCTGCTGGACGTCGAGACCGTGCGCGGCGAGGGCGAGCGGTGCGTCGGCGACGTCCTCGCCGACATCGACCCGCGGCTCGGCCTGCCCCAGCTGACGGGCTTCGAGAACCACCAGGGCGTCACCCACCTCGGCCCGACGGCGCGGCCGTTCGCCCGCACCCGGCTCGGCCGCGGCAACGGCACCGGCGACGGCACGGAGGGCGCGTACAACGAGACGGTCTTCGGCACGTACATGCACGGCCCCGTGATGGCCCGCAACCCGCAGATCGCGGACCTGCTGCTGAAGCTGGCCCTCGACGTGAACGCGCTGCCGCCCGCCGACGACCGGTGGTACGACGCGCTGCGCGCCGAGCGCATCGCGGCCGCCACGCAGCCGGCGTAACGCCCGTACAACGCCTGCGCCACCGCGCGTTCGGCGCTGCTTCGGCCCGGATTTCCCTTGGGGAAGTCCGGGCCGACGTGCGTTCGCACGACGGATCTGACCAGCATGTGGAGGATGGTTCAGTCCGGTGCGGATCCGCTTGTAGGGTGACGGGTAGTTCCAACCGGACGACGTGGTCCGGTCGTCGGCCCACGTTGCAAAGGTTTTCCCTGCCATGCGCATTGGTGTGCTCACTTCCGGCGGCGACTGCCCCGGCCTCAATGCCGTCATCCGTTCCGTCGTGCACCGCGCCGTCGTCGACCACGGCGACGAGGTCATCGGATTCCACGACGGCTGGCGAGGCCTCCTGGAGTGCGACTACCGCAAGCTCGACCTGGACGCCGTGAACGGCATCCTGGCCCGTGGCGGCACGATCCTGGGCTCCTCGCGGGTCCAGCCCGCGCATCTGCGCGACGGCGTGGAGCGGGCCCGCGGGCACGTCACGGACCTCGGCCTGGACGCCATCATCCCGATCGGCGGCGAGGGCACCCTGAAGGCCGCGAACCTCCTCTCGCAGGCCGGTCTGCCGATCGTGGGCGTCCCGAAGACCATCGACAACGACATCGCCTCCACCGACGTCACCTTCGGCTTCGACACGGCCGTCGGTGTCGCCACCGAGGCCCTCGACCGGCTGAAGACCACCGCCGAGTCGCACCAGCGGGTGATGGTCGTCGAGGTCATGGGCCGCCACACCGGATGGATCGCCCTGCACTCGGGCATGGCGGCCGGCGCGCACGCGATCGTCGTACCGGAGCGGCCCTTCGACATCGAGGAGCTCACGGCGATCGTCGGCGAGCGCTTCTCCGCGGGCAAGCGGTTCGCGATCGTCGTCGTCTCCGAGGGCGCCAAGCCCGCCCAGGGCAGCTCGATGGCCGTCGAGGAGCGCGGCACGGACATGTACGGGCACGAGCGGTTCGCCGGCATCGGCAACCGGCTCGCCGTCGAGCTGGAGGACCGGCTCGGCAAGGAGGCCCGCCCCGTGATCCTGGGCCACGTCCAGCGCGGCGGCACGCCCACCGCGTACGACCGGGTGCTCGCCACCCGCTTCGGCTGGCACGCGGTGGAGGCAGCGCACCGGGGCGAGTTCGGGATGCTGACCGCCCTGCGCGGCACCGACATCGTGATGGTGCCGCTGGCCGAGGCCGTCGAGACCCTCAAGACCGTCCCGTCGGAGCGCTACGACGAGGCAGAGACCGTTCTGTGATCTTTCCCCCCTTCTGTCACCGCCCCCGGACGCGATAGCGCCCGGGGGCGGCACTACTGTGGTGGGGCACCACAGGTCAAGGGAGTGAACAGATGGATCACAGCGGGCACGGCATGGACATGCACATGGACATGGACCTGCCGCCGTTCACTCTCGGGCGTGGGCTGGAGTTCTCCTTCGACGCCTTCTTCCTGATCGGCTCCCTGGTGGGCCTCGGCCTCTACGGCTGGGGCGTGCTGCGGCTGCGCCGGCGCGGGGACTCCTGGCCGCTGGGCCGGACCGTCGCCTTCGCCCTCGGCGTGCTGAGCGTGATCCTGATGATGTGCACCAAACTGAACGATTACGGCATGGTCATGTTCAGCGTGCACATGGTCCAGCACATGGTGATCAGCATGGTCACCCCGATCCTGCTGCTTCTCGGGGCCCCGATGACGCTGGCGCTGCGCGCGCTCCCGCCGGCCGCCCGCGGCCGCAAGGGTCCGCGCGAGCTGCTCCTGATGCTGCTGCACAGCCGGTACATGAAGGTGATCACCCACCCGGCCTTCACGATCCCGATGTTCATCGCGAGCCTCTACGCGCTGTACTTCACCCCGCTGTTCGACTTCCTGATGGAGAGCCGCACCGGGCACGTAGCGATGATGGTGCACTTCCTCGCCGTCGGCGTCATCTTCTTCTGGCCGATCATGGGCGTGGACCCGGGCCCGCAGCGCCCCGGCTACGTGATGCGGATGCTGGAACTCTTCGCGGGCATGCCCTTCCACGCCTTCTTCGGCATCGCGCTGATGATGGCGAGCGAGCCGATGATCAAGACGTACGCGAACCCGCCGGCCTCCCTCGGCATCGACCCCCTGCTGGACCAGCAGTGGGGCGGCGGGATCGCCTGGGCCTTCAGCGAGATCCCCTCGGTGCTGGTGCTGATCGCGCTCGTCTACCAGTGGTACCACTCCGAGCAGCGGGCGGCGAAGCGCTCCGACCGGGCCGCGGACCGCGACGGAGACCAGGAGCTTGCGGCGTACAACGCGTATCTCGCCTCGCTCCAAGCGCGTGGCCAGTAGCGGAGGACCGGCTTCGCGCGGCACCATGGGGCATGACCGGATCCGTTAAGGCGATGGCCGTCACGACCTTCGCCGCTCTGGTGGCCGTCGCCACGTACTCCGTGGCCCTCGGCAGCAACGGCTGGCTGTGGTTCGGCTGGGTGGTACTGGGGCTGCTGACCATCGGGATGGCCGCCTCGGGCAACATCTGAATCCCGCCGTGCCGGGCCCGACCCGCGCGTATGCCCCGGCCTGACCCGCCCCGCCCGCGCGCGCCCGGCCCCGACGGCGGTCGTTCCGATGCCGCCGCACCCTCCTGACGCGTGCCTGACTGTCCGTAGGATGGCGGTGACAACGGGGCATCGACGGGAGCGGCCTGGTGTTCTACCACTTGCTCAAGCACGTACTGCTCGGTCCGCTGCTGCGTCTGCTGTTCCGGCCGCGGATCGAGGGCCTGGAGAACATCCCGGCGGAGGGCGCCGCGATCGTCGCGGGCAATCACCTGTCGTTCTCGGACCACTTCCTCATGCCCGCGATCCTCACGCGCCGCATCACCTTCCTCGCGAAGGCCGAGTACTTCACCGGCCCCGGGCTGAAGGGGCGGCTCACTGCCGCCTTCTTCCGCAGCGCCGGGCAGATCCCGGTGGACCGCTCCGGGAAGGACGCCGGGCAGGCCGCGCTCCGCGAGGGGCTGGGCGTGCTGGCCAAGGGCGAACTGCTGGGCATCTACCCCGAGGGCACCCGCTCGCACGACGGCCGGCTCTACAAGGGGAAGGTGGGCGTGGCCGCGATGGCGCTGGGCGCCGGGGTGCCGGTCATCCCCTGCGCGATGCTCGGCACCTTCGAGATCCAGCCGCCCGGGCAGCGGATCCCGAAGATCCGGCGGGTGACGATCCGCTTCGGGGAGCCGCTGGACTTCTCCCGGTACGCCGGACTGGAGGGCGAGCGGGCCGTCCTGCGGGCCGTCACCGACGAGATCATGTACGCGATCCTCGGACTGTCCGGACAGGAGTACGTCGACCGGTACGCCACCGAGGTCAAGGCCGAGGAAGAGGAGGCACGGAAGAAGGCCCGGCGCAAGACGCGCTGAGCCTTCTCCCGTGTTACGTGGCGCCGGCCACCGCCCGGCCCTAACGGACGGCCGGGAGCTCCTCACGGGTGGCGAGGTCGGCGGCGGAGGCCTGCGCGAACGACTTCGCGGCGGCCGGGGCCGCGGCCGGCGGCACCGGGGTGGCGTGCGACTCGCACGTCACGTCCTCGGCGTCGACCTTGCCGGTCAGCAGGTAGGTGTCCACCCGGGTGTTGATGCAGGGGTTCACCAGGCTGGTCACACCGTGCGAGCCCGCGTTCTTCTCGGTGATCAGGCGCGAGCCGACGAGACGGTTGTGCATCGAGACGGCACCCACGTACGGCGTGGCCGCGTCCCGCTCGGACTGGACGATCAGCACCGGCGGCAGACCGCGCTTGGCGCCGACCTCGATCGGGGTGCTCTGCTTGGACTTCCAGGTCGCGCAGGGCAGGTTCAGCCACGCGTTGGACCAGGTCAGGAACGGGTACTGCTCGTGCAGCTTGGTGTTGTCCCGGTCCCACTTGGCCCAGCTGGTGGGCCACTTGGCGTCGGCGCACTCGACCGCGGTGTAGACGGCGTTGCCGTTCTCCGTCGCCGCGTTGCCCTTGAGGTCGGACATGTCCGGGGCGATCGCGTCGACCAGCGCCTGGGTGTCACCGGCGAGGTACTTGCTCCAGGTCTGGGCGACGGGCACCCAGGAGGAGTCGTAGTACGGGGCGCCCTGGAAGAAGCCGATGAGCTCGGCCGGGCCGACGACCCCGCCGATCGGGTCGGCCTTCGCCGTGGCGCGCAGTTCCTGGTACTTGGCCTCGACCTTGGCGCGGGTGTCGCCGATGTGGAAGACCGCGTCGTTCTTGGCGACCCAGTCCTGCCAGTCGTTCCAGCGCATCTGGAAGGCGGCGTCCTGGCCGAGGTTGGCCTCGTACCAGATGTTGTCGCGGTCCGGGTCGACCACGCTGTCGACGATCATGCGGCGCACGTGGGTCGGGAAGAGGGTCGCGTAGACCCCGCCGAGGTAGGTGCCGTACGAGACGCCGAGGAAGTTCAGCTTCCGCTCGCCGAGGGCGGCCCGGATGACGTCGAGGTCGCGCGCGGTGTTCGGCGTGGTCATGTGCGGCAGCATCTCGCCGCTGCGCTCCTTGCAGCCGTCCGCGTACTCGGCGGCGAGCTTGCGCTGGGCGAGCTTGTCGGCCTCGTTGGACGGGACCGGGTCGGCCTTGGGGGCCTTGACGAACTCCTGCGGGTCGATGCAGGAGATCGGGGCGGAGTGTCCGACACCGCGGGGGTCGAAGCCCACGAAGTCGTACGCCTTGGAGGTGTTGACCCACAGCGGGGCCTTGGTGGTGATCCGGCGCGGGAAGCGCATGCCGGAGCCGCCGGGGCCGCCCGGGTTGTAGATGAGCGCGCCCTGGCGCTCCTCCTCGGTACCGGTGCTGACGGCGCGGTCGACCGCGAGGTCGATCGTCTTGCCGAAGGGCTTGCGGTAGTCCAGCGGGACCTTCACCCAGCCGCACTGGATCGGCTTCGCGAAGCCCCAGTCGGCAGGACAGTCCTTCCAGTCGATCCCCGTGCGGGCGGCGCGGGCGGCGGCGATCTGGACGCCGATCGCCTCCGCCGCTCCGTTGTCACGGCCGGCCGGCGCCGCCGAGGCGGACGGGGCCAGCAGCAGACTCGCCGCCAGCGTGCCGGTGATCAGTGTGGCGGCGCTCCCCAGCGCCGCGTTGCGTATCACGTGGTTGTTCCCCCTGCTCATGTGCCGCCGTGGGCGGCGGTGTTCAGTCGGTTGGTCCGTTGGTCGATTCGGTCGTCGGGCGTGCAGGGGGATCCTTGCGCCTGACCGATCCCGGGCGACAGAGCGGCGCCCTCTTCTTTGCCCAACCGATAACCGGAAAGGCGTGTACCGCTGAGCGGTGTCCGATTCATCCGGAGTGTGAGGGCGCGTCACCAGCCATATGTGCGACGGGCCGCGTCCAGCAGCTCCCGCAACCGGAGCGCGTCCGGGGCCAGGGCCGTGACCAGGACGGCTGGGCCGGCCAGCGGGGTGACCGCGGCGAACTCCCCCAGCACCCCGGCGGCGGGCGGGGTCTGCTCGAAAGCCGGGTCCACGACGAGGAGTTGGCCGACCGAGCGGTGGCCGGCGAGCCCCGCCGGGCCGTCCCAGCCGCCGGGCGCGCCCGGGCCGCAGGCGAGTTCCTGGTCCAGCAGCGGGCGGCCGCCGCGGGTGACGGTGAGCCGGCTGCGCAGCAGGCCCCCCGGCTCCCCGGCGCGGCCGAGCACCTGCTCCTCGCGCAGCAGCAGCCGGGCGCCGGGGGCGAGGTCGGCCCGGGTGCGGACCCGCAGGTCGCTGCCCCGTACGGAGACCAGCGGCTCCGGCAGCCACCGTACGGCCGCGTCCTCCGCCAGCGTCAGCCGTACGTCGTACCGCGCGGGCTCACCGCCCCGGCCGGGCAGCGCCAGGGTGGCCGCCGCCGAAGCGAGGGCCAGCCGGGCCCCCGGGCCGACGACGGCCTCGACGGTGAGGTGGTCCCCGCCGAGCGGGGCGCTCATCGCGCCGACCAGCATGACCGCGGCCTCGGCGCCCTCGCCCCGGGTGCGGCGCAGCGCGAGCGGCCCCTCCCCGGCGAGGAGCGGCAGAGCCGTGCCGCCCCGGCCGTCGGCGGTGGCGCGGATCCGGGCGGTGGCCCGCAGGCCCGCCGGGGCGGGGGCGGCGGGGGGTCCGGTGGTGACGGCGGGCGCGCTGGTGACGGGGGCGGTGGTGACGGGGGGCGTGCTGGTCACCGTACGGCCCAGGCGGCGAACCGCTCGCGCACCCACGCGGCCACCGGGGCCACGCCTTCCGGGCCGCGCAGCGACTGGAAGGCGACGGGCAGCTCGCCGCGCTGCTCGGCGGCGTCGCGGGCCATCCGCCCGAGGTCGGAGCCGACGTAGGGGGCCAGGTCGGTCTTGTTGACGACGAGCAGGTCGGCGGTGGTGACGCCGGGGCCGCCCTTGCGCGGGATGTCGTCGCCGCCCGCCACGTCGATGACGAAGATCTGGGCGTCGACCAGGCCGCGGGAGAAGGTGGCGGTGAGGTTGTCCCCGCCGGACTCTACGAGGATCAGGTCGAGCGGGGCGTGCTCCCGGAAGGTCTCCTCCAGCTCCTCGACGGCCTCCAGATTTGCGGAGATGTCATCGCGGATGGCGGTGTGCGGGCAGGCCCCGGTCTCGACGGCGGTGATCCGCTCGGGCGGCAGGACGGCCTCGCGGAGCAGGAACTCGGCGTCCTCGCGGGTGTAGATGTCGTTGGTGACGACGGCCAGGGACAGTTCGGCGCGCAGGGCCCGGCAGAGGGCGGCGACGGTCGCGGTCTTGCCGGAACCGACCGGTCCGCCGAGTCCGATGCGCAGGGCGCGGCGGGTGCCGTCGGCCCGGACGGGGTCCGCGCCGTGGGTGTGGCGCTGCGGGTAGGTCACGCCGTGGTCGAGGTGCATGGGGGGTCTCCTTCGGGGGGTGGTTCAGGAGGCGAACAGGCGTACCGGCCAGTCGGCATGGATCTCCGCCGCGATCTCCAGCAGGGGTGAGGAGGCGGCGGGCAGGGCGCCCGGTCCCTCCGTCCGGGCGCGCAGCGCGGCCGCCTCCGCCTGGGCGGCGACGGCGTCGAGTTCGGGGGCGAGCCGGGCCAGTACCCCGCTCGCCTCGAAGGGGTCGAGGCCCAGCAGCCGCACGGTCGCGGTCGCGGGCCCGCTGACGCTCTCGTACGCGGCCACGTGCGCGGCGTCGAGCGGCCCGAGCCCGGCGGCGCGGGCCGTGAGGCCGAGTACCACGGGCTGGTGCGCCCCGCGCGGGAAGGCGGCGGCCAGCGCGTCGAGTTCGGCGGCGGGCCAGGTGGCCCGGGCGGCCCGCAGCAGCTGCCGGCCCAGCCTGCGCCCCGCCGTGCGCAGGGCGGGCGACGGGGTGCGGGCGTCGGCGGCGGCGTCGAGCTCCGCCGGGTCGAGCCCGAGTGCGGCGGCCGCCGCGAGTCCGGCGGCGGTGAGCCCGGCGGTGTGCAGGCGGCCTCGGCAGAACTCCGCCAGGGTGGCGGCGTCGTGGATGCGGCCCGCCTTGCAGGCGGCCTCGGCCCCGCCGGAGTGGGCGTGCCCTCCGGCGGGGAAGCGGCCGTCGGCGAGGACGAGCAGAGCGGCGAGGCTCATCGCGAGAGACCCCTTCTCAAAACAGGAAGTATCTCTGTGCCATGGGCAGTTCCGCGGCGGGCGCGGGCTCCACGGCCTCGCCGTCGATGGAGACGGTGAAGGTGTCGGCGTCGACCTCGACCCTCGGCATGGCATCGTTGTTGCGCATGTCCGCCTTGCCCACCTTGCGGGTGCTCTCGATGGCCACGAACTCCTTGCCGAGTCCGAGCCGCTCGGGGAGCCCGTCGTCGAGCGCGGCCTGCGCCGTGAAGTTGACCGAGTTCAGCCCGGGTGCCCGCCCGTGCCCGCCGAACATCGGCCGGGGCAGCACGGGCTGCGGGGTCGGGATGGAGGCGTTGGCGTCGCCCATCTGCGCGTAGGCGATCTGGCCGCCCTTGATGATCAGCTCGGGCTTGACCCCGAAGAAGGCGGGGTTCCACAGCACCAGGTCGGCGAGCTTGCCGGTCTCGACCGAGCCGATCTCGCGGGCGAGCCCCTGAGCCACGGCGGGGTTGATCGTGTACTTGGCGACGTACCTCCGGGCCCGCTGGTTGTCGGCGGGGCCGTCGCCGGGCAGGAAGCCGCGCCGCTTCTTCATCACGTGGGCGGTCTGCCAGGTGCGCAGGATCACCTCGCCGACGCGGCCCATGGCCTGGGAGTCGGAGGAGATGATGGAGATGGCGCCGAGGTCGTGCAGGACGTCCTCGGCGGCGATGGTCGAAGGCCGGATCCGGGACTCGGCGAAGGCGAGGTCCTCGGGGACTGCCGGGTTGAGGTGGTGGCAGACCATCAGCATGTCGAGGTGTTCCTCGACGGTGTTGACGGTGTGCGGCCGCGTCGGGTTGGTGGAGCTGGGCAGGATGTTGGGCTCGGACACCACGGTGATGATGTCGGGCGCGTGCCCGCCCCCCGCTCCCTCGGTGTGGTACGAGTGGATGGTCCGCCCGGCGATGGCCGCGAGGGTGTCGGCGACGAAGCCGGCCTCGTTGAGCGTGTCGGTGTGGATGGCGACCTGGGCGCCGGTCTCCTCGCAGACGCTCAGGCAGGCGTCGATGACGGCGGGGGTGGAGCCCCAGTCCTCGTGGATCTTGAATCCGAGGGCGCCGCCGCGCAGTTGGGAGTGCATGCCCTCGCGGGACATGGTGTTGCCCTTGCCGAGCAGGCCGATGTTGACGGGGTAGGCCTCCAGCGCGGCGAACATCCTGGCCAGGTGCCAGGGCCCGGGCGTGACGGTGGTGGCCTTGGTGCCCTCGGCGGGACCGGTGCCGCCGCCGACGAGGGTGGTGATGCCGGAGGCGAGGGCCTCCTCGATGACGGTCGGGGAGATGAAGTGCACGTGGGCGTCGATGGCGCCGGCGGTGACGATCTTCCCGTTGCCCGCGATGATCTCGGTCTCGGGGCCGATGACCAGGGCCGGGTCCACCCCGTCCATGGTGTCGGGGTTGCCGGCCTTGCCGATGCCGCAGATCCGGCCGTCGCGGATGCCGAGGTCGGCCTTGACGATGCCCCAGTGGTCGAGGATCACGACCCCGGTGATCACGGTGTCGGGGGCGCCCTCGGCGCGGGTGGTACGGGCCTGGCCCATGGACTCGCGGATGACCTTGCCGCCGCCGAAGACGGCCTCGTCGCCGGCCCGTCCGGGTCCGCCGCTGAGGTCCCGCTCGATCTCGACGAAGAGGTCGGTGTCGGCCAGCCGGATCCGGTCGCCGGCCGTCGGCCCGAAGAGGTCGGCGTACACCTGGCGGGAGATCTCAGTCATCGAGCGGCCCTCCGGTCTCGCCGCGCAGCCCGGGCACGGAGCGCAGCCCGCCCAGGGGTACGAGCTCCACCGCGACCGGAATGCCCGGCTCGAAGCGGACCGCGGTTCCGGCGGCGATGTTGAGCCGGAGCCCGCGGGCGGCCCGGCGGTCGAAGTCGAGGCCGGGGTTGGCCTCGGCGAAGTGGTAGTGGGATCCGACCTGGACGGGCCGGTCGGCGGCGTTGAGCACGGTGATCCGGGTGACGGGACGGCCCTCGTTGAGGCGCACCGGGCCGTCCCCGTAGCGGATTTCGCCGGGGATCATGAGGGTGCTCCTCTTCAGACGATCGGGTCGTGGACGGTGACGAGCTTCGTGCCGTCCGGGAAGGTCGCCTCGACCTGGACGTCGTGGATCATCTCGGGGATTCCCTCCATGACCTCCTCGCGGCCGAGCACGGTACGGCCGGAGGCCATCAGCTCGGCCACGGTCCGGCCGTCGCGGGCGCCTTCGAGGATGTGCGAGGTGATCAGGGCGATCGACTCGGGGTGGTTGAGGCGGACCCCGCGCGCCCTTCGCCTCTCGGCCACGTCGGCGGCCACGTGGATGAGCAGTCTCTCCTGCTCGTGCGGTGTCAGTTGCACTCGAATCACCAAGTTTCCCGGGACCACCGCCGCTTTGCGGCTCGTGGGTGATCATTTGCGAAGAACCGTGGCCGTCACATTAAGGGCCGCGCTTTTCCACTGAGTTAACCCACGTTTCCGGGAGGTTCCCGGTTCAGCTCCGGTGACCCCGGGACCCGGTTCCGTATACGGACTCCGGGGCAGACGGGGCGGCCGGGACAGACGGGGCGCCGACGGGCCAGGGGAGGGCGATCCACACCGTCTTGCCGCCGTCCTCCGTGGGACAGACGGAGAGCCGCCCGCCCGCCTCGGCCGCGAGCCAGCGGATGATGACCATCCCGCGGCCGTTGTCCTGCTGGACGGCGGCCGGCAGCCGCCGGGGCCAGCGGGGGTGACTGTCGGTCACCCCGACGCGGAGCCATTCCTCGCGCTCCAGCCGCACTTCGACGGTAAAGGTGGGTGACTGGCCGAACGTGTGCTGCACGGAATTGGTCGCGAGTTCCGAGACGATCAGCCGAACGGTGTCGGCGGTCTCGGCGTCCTCGGGCAGTCCCCATTCGCTCAGCACCCCCGCGACGTGGCGGCGGGCAACAGCGACCGAGGCGGGATCGCTCGGCAGAGTGAGGGTGGCTTCCAGCTGATCTGCCATGGCGACGTCCCTTTCCCACCGGGGCGCAGTCGCCCCGGATCTGTGCTGAGCGCCAGAGTGCCACCCATCGTCCCGCTGTTGTTGCCGTTACTCCAAGATATGCATATATCTGTCGCCCAATGCGGTGAACTCTGCTACGGAAGAGCGTATTTGGACGGCAAACTGGTGCGAGCTGTGCCGGTGGAAGGAGAGCGGGTATGCAGCACGGTCCCGCGGTACGTCGGCGCAAGCTCGGCGAGGAATTGCGCGCGCTGCGCGACCGGTCCGGACTCACCAGCGGTGAGGCGGCCCGGATCGTCGGATGGCACCAGTCGAAAATCAGCCGTATCGAGACCGGGCGCAGCGGGGTCAAACCGGAGGACATCCGGTCGCTCCTCGACGCCTACGGGGATGTGGTGAGCGCCCAGCAGCGTGCCCTGCTGGAGGCCCTGTCAGCCTCCGCGGCCGGCCCCGGGCCGGGCGACGACACCGGTCGGGGCCGCGAGTGGTGGCACGACTACCGGGGGCTGCTGCCGCAGGAGTACCGGGACTTCATCAGCCTGGAGGCGGGCGCCCGGTCGGCCCGCACGGTGGAACTGTCGGTGGTGCCCGGCCTGTTGCAGACTCCCGACTACGCGCGGGCCGTGACCCGGGCCGCGCTGGGCGGGCTACCGGAGCCGAAGGTGGACGCGCTGGTCGAGGTACGGCTGGCCCGCCAGTCCGTCCTGCGGGCGGATCCGCCGCTGAACCTGAGCGCCGTACTGGACGAGGCGGTGCTGCGCCGGCAGATCGGCGGCCCCGGGGTGATGGCCGAGCAGTTGCGGCACCTGGCGGCGGTGGCGCAGCTGCCCCAAGTGTGCTTGCAGGTACTGCCGTTCAGCGTGGGAGGCCATCTCGGCCTGACAGGACCGTTCGTTATTTTTTCATTTCCGGACATCGCCGATCTGGATGTGGTGGTACTCGACCATTTGACGAGTAGCCTCTATCTGGAGCGGAAGGAAGATCTCGAGGCATACGGTGCCGCGTTCCGCGCCATCCAGGCCCACGCCCTCCCGCCCCGTGACTCGTCGGATCTCATCAGCTCACTCGCTGACGACACGTAAGGAGGCACCCCCGTGTCCGCAACCCCCTTATCCACCGGCGGACTTCTGATCAGCGCGCGGTGGCGGCGCAGCAGCCGCAGCACCGGAATGAACAACTGCGTGGAAGCGGCCGCCCTCCGCGGCGGCCTGCTGGCCGTCCGCGACTCCAAGCGGACGGACGGCCCGGCCGTGCTCTTCACGGGGCCGGCCTGGGACGGCTTCCTCGCCTGTGTCCGGGCGGACCGCCGGCTCCCGTAACTCCGCCGGTCCCCCGCTAGTCCGTGGCTCCGGCCGGAGCGGTCCGCAGGATCGTCTCCACGGCCCGGTTGATCTCGTCCCCCGTGAGATCGGCCCGAGCGGTCAGTCGCAGCCGGGAAATACCGTCCGGCACCGACGGCGGCCGGAAGCACCCCACGGACAGACCTGCCTCGCGGCAGTCGGCGGCCCAGCGCAGTGCCGCCGAAGCCGACGGGGCCCGTACCGACACCACGGCCGCGTCCGGCCGGGCCGCGGTCAGGCCGGACGCGGTGAGCCGTCCGTACAGCTGGGCGGCCACCTCGCGGGCCAGTCCGGCCCGTTCCGGTTCCCGCCGGAGCAGGCGCAGGCTCGCCAGCGCCGCGCCGGCGGCGGCCGGGGCGAGCCCGGTGTCGAAGATGAAGGTCCGGGCCGTGTTGACCAGGTGCCGGATCACCTTGGCCGGCCCAAGCACGGCGCCGCCCTGGCTGCCCAGTGACTTCGAGAGCGTCAGCGTGGCGACCACGCCGGGTCCGCCCGCGAGCCCGGCCGCGTGCAGCGCGCCGCGTCCGCCCTCGCCCAGTACGCCCAGCCCGTGCGCGTCGTCCACGAGCAGGGCCGCGCCCTCGTCCCGGGCGGCGGCGGCATAGCCGGCGAGCGGCGCGGCGTCCCCGTCCACGGAAAACACCGAGTCGCTGACGAGCAGGGCCCGGCCGTCGTGCGCCGCGAGCGTCTTGCGCGCTCCGTCCGGGTCGGCGTGCGGGATGACGGCGGTCTCGGCGCGCGAGAGCCGGCAGCCGTCGACGATCGAGGCGTGGTTCCCGGCGTCGGAGACGACCAGGGTGCCCCGGTCGCTGAGCGCGGTGACGGCGGCGAGGTTGGCGGCGTAACCCGAGGACAGCACCAACGCGGCCTCGAAACCGCAGAAGTCGGCGAGCTCCCGCTCCAGCTCGGCGTGGAGCTCGGTCGTACCGGTGACGAGGCGCGATCCGGTGGCGCCCGCGCCCCAGAGCTCGGCGGCCTCCCGTGCCCCCGTGACGGTCTCGGGATGGCGGGACAGGCCGAGGTAGTCGTTGCTCGCGAGGTCCAGCAGCGGTGAGGAAGCCGCCCGGGGGCGCAGTGTCCGGACGAGTCCCGCCCGCTCGCGGGCCCGCTCGGCCTCGTCGATCCAGGCGAAGACGTCCACGGCGTCGGGAGTGTGCTGGGGCATCGGCGGGGTCCTCGCGTTTTGTCGGCTGTCCACAGACCTGCGAACGACCCTAATGGTCGTGACCTCTGTGTCAGGTGTGGTGATACACACACTCCATTCCGGCCATGTTGTCCGATCCCTCCTTGGCCGGGAGTGGTCGTGTGGTCCAGGATCGGCACCATGGACCTGCTGAACACCCTGGTGGACAAGGGGCTGCGGCGTGAGCTGCCGACCCGCGAAGAGGCGCTCGCCGTACTGGCGACCTCTGACGACGAACTGCTCGATGTTGTGGCCGCTGCCGGCAAGGTGCGCCGCCAGTGGTTCGGACGTCGGGTCAAGCTGAACTACCTGGTCAACCTGAAGTCGGGGCTCTGCCCGGAGGACTGCTCCTACTGTTCCCAGCGTCTGGGGTCGAAGGCGGAGATCCTCAAGTACACGTGGCTGAAACCGGAGGATGCCTCGAAGGCCGCCGCGGCCGGGGTCGCGGGCGGCGCCAAGCGGGTCTGCCTGGTGGCGAGCGGGCGCGGACCGACGGACCGGGACGTGGACCGGGTCGGCAAGACCATCGAGGCCATCAAGGAGGGGAACGAGGGCATCGAGGTCTGCGCGTGCCTCGGCCTGCTCTCGGACGGCCAGGCGGAGCGGCTGCGCGACGCGGGCGCGGACGCGTACAACCACAACCTCAACACCTCCGAGGCGACGTACGGGGAGATCACCAAGACCCACACGTACGCCGACCGTGTCGACACCGTGCAGAAGGCGCACGCCGCGGGCCTGTCGGCCTGCTCGGGCCTGATCGCGGGCATGGGCGAGAGCGACGAGGACCTGGTCGACGTCGTCTACGCGCTGCGCGAGCTCGACGCCGACTCGGTGCCGGTCAACTTCCTGATCCCCTTCGAGGGCACCCCGCTCGCGAAGGAGTGGAACCTCACCCCGCAGCGCGCGCTGCGGATCCTGGCGATGGTCCGCTTCGTCTGCCCCGACGTGGAGGTCCGGATCGCGGGCGGCCGCGAGGTGCACCTGCGCACGATGCAGCCGCTGGCGCTGCACCTGGCCAACTCGATCTTCCTGGGCGACTACCTCACCAGTGAGGGCCAGGCCGGGCAGGCCGACCTCGACATGATCGCGGACGCCGGTTTCGAGGTGGAGGGTGCCGGTACGTCCACCCTTCCCGCGCACCGGTCCGAGGCGACGGCCGCGGCGCACGCGGGCGGGGTCTGCGGTTCCGCCTCGGCCTCGGCCTGTGCCTCCGACAGCGCCTCGGCCTCCGCCGGGGCGGGCTGCGGCTCGGCCTGCGGCGGCTGCTCCGGGCACGAGCCCGTACCCGCCCAGGCGGACGCGGGCGAGGTCCGCTCGGACCTGGTGGCGGTGCGCCGACGGGGCGCGGGGACGGACATCGCCCCCAATGCGTGATCCGTTCCCCCTGCACGACCCGCTCGACCGGATGTCGGACACCGCCGAACTCCTCGACCTGGACCGGCAGCACGTCTGGCACCCGTACGGCCCGATGCCCGGGCGGCAGGAAACCCTCGTCGTCTCCTCCGCCTCGGGGGTCCGGCTGCGGCTCGCCGCCCCCGCCCAGGGGCAGGACGAGCTGGTGGACGGCATGTCCTCCTGGTGGTCGGCGATCCACGGCTACAACCACCCGGTGCTCAACGAGGCCGCCACCTCACAGCTCGGCCGTATGTCGCACGTGATGTTCGGCGGTCTCACGCACGAGCCCGCCGTCCGGCTCGCCGCGAAACTCGTCGAGATCACCCCGCCGGGGCTGGAGCACGTCTTCCTCTCCGACTCGGGCTCGGTGTCCGTCGAGGTCGCGGTCAAGATGTGCCTGCAGTACTGGCGTTCGCTGGGGCGATCGGGCAAGACCCGGCTGCTGACCTGGCGCGGCGGCTACCACGGGGACACCTGGCAGCCGATGGCCGTCTGCGATCCCGAAGGCGGCATGCACGAGCTGTGGCAGGGTCATCTGCCGCGGCAGGTCTTCGCGGACGCCCCGCCCGGCGGCTTCGACACGCCCGTGGACCCGGCGTACGCCGACCACCTGCGCTCCCTGATCGCCGCGCACGCGGACGAGCTGGCCGCGGTCATCGTGGAGCCGGTGGTGCAGGGCGCGGGCGGCATGCGCTTCCACAACCCCGGCTACCTGCGGGTGCTGCGCGAGCTGTGCGACGAGTACGGGGTCCTGCTGATCCTGGACGAGATCGCGACCGGCTTCGGCCGCACCGGTGCGCTCTTCGCGGCGGACCACGCGGGGATCACCCCGGATGTCATGTGCCTGGGCAAGTCGCTGACCGGCGGCTACCTCACCCTCGCGGCGACGTTGTGCACCGAGCGGGTCGCCGACGGGATCTCGCGGGGCGAGGTCCCCGTACTCGCGCACGGGCCGACCTTCATGGGCAACCCGCTGGCCACGGCGGTGGCGCTGGCCTCCATCGACCTGCTGCTCGGCCAGGATTGGGCGGGCGAGGTCAAGCGGATCGAGGCCGGCCTGCGCGAGGGCCTCGCGGCGGCCTCCGCGGTCCCCGGGGTCCGGGACGTACGCGTGCTGGGCGCGATCGGCGTCGTCCAGCTGGACCACCCGGTCGACGTGTGGGCCGCGACCCGGGCCGCGGTCCGGGAGGGCGTCTGGCTGCGCCCGTTCCGCGACCTGATCTACACGATGCCGCCCTTCGTCAGCGGCGACGCCGATGTGGCCCGGATCTGCCGCGCGGTGGTCGCCGCGGCCCGGGAGGGCTGAGATGCCGGTGCTCTTCGTGTCCGGTACGGGCACGGAAATCGGCAAGACGGTGGCCACGTCGGCGATCGCGGCCTCCGCCGTGGCCGCCGGCCGCTCGGTCGCGGTCCTCAAGCCCGCCCAGACGGGCGTGGGGCCGACGGAACCCGGGGACGCGGCGGAAGCGGTGCGGCTGGCCGGGGCCGGGGTGACGGCGCTGGAACTGGCCCGCTACCCGGAGCCCTTGGCCCCGGACACGGCGGCCCGTCGCTCGGGTCTGCCCGCCCTCTCCCCCGCGCGGATCGCGGAGGCGGCGCGGCGGCTCTCGCTGGACCACGATCTGGTCCTGGTGGAGGGAGCCGGCGGTCTCCTCGTCCGCTTCGACGAGGCGGGCCACACGCTGGCCGACGCCGCCAGGCTCCTCGCGGCCCCGGTCCTGGTCGTCGCCCCGGCGGCGCTCGGCACCCTGAACTCCACGACCCTCACGGCCGAGGCCCTGCGGGCGCGGCGGCTGGAGGCGCTGGGCGTGGTGATCGGCAGCTGGCCGGCCGCTCCGGACCTGGCCTGCCGGTGCAACCTGGCCGACCTCCCCGGGGCTTCGGGACTGCCCCTCCTCGGCGCGGTTCCGGCGGGCTCGGGCGCGCTGGAGCCCTCCGCGTTCCGCGCGTCGGCTCCGACCTGGCTGGCCCCGGCCCTGCACGGCACCTGGGCGCCGGAGGCGTTCCTGGCCGCCTGGCCCCCTGGCCGGCCTGAGCGGGTCCGCGCCGGCTGACGCGGGTTCACCTGGCGGCGGTAGCGCTCCCCGGGGCGGGAGTTGACTGAGTGACACCGCGGCCGGACGCGGGCCGGCGGACACGGAGCCGACGGACGCGGGCCTGCGGACACGGAGATGACGGACACGGGCGGTGGACACGGGGCCTCGCCCCGGGATGACCGCCCGTTCCCGGGGGACAATGAGGGTATGCGTCCACCCGCATGAGGAGGCCCCCCATGCCCCGCCGCACCAGCGCGCCCAAGGACCTGGTCCACCACCCCCTCTTCGCCCGCTTCTACGCCCGCGTGAGCGTGCAGGCCGATACACGCGCCGGGATCGCGAGAATCCGCGACGAGCTCCTGACCGGCCTCACCGGCCGCGTCATCGAGATCGGCGCGGGCAACGGCCTCAACTTCTCCCACTACCCGGGCGCGGTGTCCGAGGTCGTCGCGGTCGAACCGGAGCGCATCCTGCGCCGTCACGCCGTGGAGGCGGGGTCCCGCGTCGAGGTGCCCGTCGATGTGGTGCCGGGCGTCGCCGAGGCCCTGCCGGTCAAGAGCGAGTCCTTCGACGGGGCAGTGGCCTCCCTCGTGCTGTGTTCGGTACGCGACCTGCCGCGCTCCCTGGCCGAGGTGCACCGCGTCCTGCGCCCGGGCGGGGAGCTGCGCTTCTTCGAGCACGGCCTCGCCCCCGGCCGCGGCATGGCCGCCTTCCAGCGCCTCCTAGACCGCACCGTGTGGCCGCGCGCGTGCGGTGGCTGTCACACCGCGCGCGAGCCGCTGGCCGCGATCGAGGCGGCCGGGTTCGAGATCACGGCCGTGCGCGGCATCCGGCTCCCGGAGAGCGGACCCGCCCTGCCCTCCTCCTACTGCGTACTCGGCACGGCCCGGCGCCCGCCCGCCGAGGGGGCTCCGCAGGGACGCTCCGGGTAATCGCCGGGCCATCACCGGTGAGCGGCTTGAAGGTCGAGCACCATCGCGTCCGCGCGCCGTCCGCCCAGCGCCACGAAGCGCTCCTCGCCGGCCTCCAGCAGGGCCGACCCGATGCCCCGCCGGCGATGGCCCGGGGGCACGGCGAGCCGGTACAGGTGGCAGCGCCAGCCGTCGAACCCGGCACGCCACCTTTGCCCCTCCTTTACCATGTGAGACACCTGTACGAACCGTTTCCATGAAGGAAAGGTGTGAGCGTCCGTCCATGGGCGAGCCTCCCAGTAGCCGACACCGCCGTACCGGACATCGCGCGAGACCCCTCCGCCTGACTGATCATGGGACGGAGGTGAACAACCGATGACCGAAGTGCTCCTGCTCGTCGTGGCGCTCCTGCTCTGCATTGCCTGCGGAGTCTTCGTCGCGGCCGAGTTCTCGCTGACCACCGTCGAGCGCAGCGGGCTCGAACGGGCCGTGGAGCGGGGCGAGCGCGGCGCGGACAGCGCCCTCGAAGCCGTCCGCGGCCTGACCTTCCAGCTCTCCGGCGCCCAGCTCGGCATCACGGTGACGGGCCTGGTCATCGGCATGATCTCCAAGCCCTCGATCGCCGCCCTGCTCCAGGGGCCGTTCAAGGCCATGGGGCTGTCGTCGGCTGCCGCCTCCTCCACCGCCCTGGTCCTGAGCACCGTGCTCTCGACCGTGGTCCTGATGGTCGTGGGCGAGCTGGTGCCGAAGAACTGGGCGATCTCCTCCCCGCTGGCCGTCGCCAAGCGCGTGGCGACCATGCAGCGGGTCTTCAGCCGGGCCTTCAGGCCGTTCATCGGGCATCTGAACAGCACGGCGAACCGCACGGTGCGCCGGTTCGGGCTGGAGCCGGCCGAGGAGCTGGCCTCCGCGCGCAGCCCCAAGGAGCTGGTGGCGCTGGCGCGGCACTCCGCCAAGGCCGGCGCGCTGGAGAAGGACACGGCCGAGTTGTTCGTGCGGACCCTGAACCTGGCCGACCTGACCGCGGAGAACGTGATGACCCCGCGCGTCCAGGTCACCGCCCTCGATGTGCAGGCCACCGCCGAGGACGTGGCGAACGCGACCCTGGCCACCGGCCTGTCGCGCTTCCCCGTCTACCGGGGCAGTCTCGACATCGTCGTGGGCACGGTCCACATCAAGGACGTACTGGCGCTGCCCGCCGAGGAACGCCACCGGATCCCGGTCTCCCAGCTGCTGCGCGAGCCGCTCCTCGTACCCGAGTCGCTGACCGTGGACCGGCTGCTGGACCGGCTGTCGGGCAAGCGGACGATGGCCGTGGTGATCGACGAGTACGGCGGTACGGCCGGTGTGGCCACGCTGGAGGACATCGTCGAGGAGGTCGTGGGCGAGGTCCGCGACGAACACGACCCGCACGAGACACCGGACCTGGCCCCCGCCGGTACGGACGCCTCCGGCCGCGCCCTCTACTCCGCGGACGGGGCGGCGCGCACCGATCAGCTCCGGCGGATCGGACTGCGGGTGCCGGACGGTCCGTACGAGACCCTGGCCGGTCTGATGGCGACGGCGCTGGGCCGGATCCCGGCGGTCGGCGACAGCCTGGAGCTGGACGGCTGGCGGCTGGACGTGGTGGACGCGAGCGGCCGCAGGGCCGCGCGGGTGCTGTTGCACGTTCCCGTCGGGCGCGGTGCCGGCGATGGCAACGGCAACGGCAACGGCGACCGCACGGAGGGGACCCGATGACCGCGATCCAGTTGCTCATCGGCCTGGCGACCCTGGTCGTCAACGCCTTCTTCGTCGGGGCGGAGTTCGCCCTGATCTCGGTACGGCGCAGTCAGATCGAGCCGTACGCGGAGCAGGGCGACCGTCGGGCCCACTCCGTGCTGTGGGGCCTGGAACACGTGTCGGCGCTGATGGCGGCGGCGCAGCTGGGCATCACGTTGTGCACCCTGGTGCTGGGTGTGGTGGCCGAGCCGGCCATCGCGCACCTCCTGACCCCGCTTCTCGACGCCGTCGGGGTGCCGTCCGGGGTGACGCACGCGATCTCCTTCGTGGTGGCACTGACGCTGGCCACCTACCTGCACATGCTCTTCGGCGAGATGGTGCCGAAGAACGTGGCGCTGGCGGAGCCGGTGCGCACCGCGCTGCTGCTGGGGCCGCCGCTGGTGACCGCGACCCGTGCGCTGAAGCCGGTGATCTTCGCGGTCAACGCGTTCGCCAACGCCCTGTTGCGGCTGCTGCGGGTGGAGGTGAAGAGCGAGGTCACGGCGACCTTCTCGGACGACGAGCTGGCCCGGATCGTCAGGGACTCCTCCGAGGCGGGGCTCATCGACGACCGGGCGAGCGAGCGGCTCTACGACGCGCTGGAGCTGGGGCGGCGGCCGGTCGCCGATGTGGTGCTGCCCGCCGACCAGGTGGTCTCGGCCCGGGTGGGCATCACCCCGGCCGAACTGGAGCGGCTGTCCGCCGAGTCGGGGTACTCCCGGTTCCCGGTGATCGACGCGGAGCACAGGATCCTCGGCTATCTGCACGTCAAGGACGCCCTGGACGCGGACGCGACGGAGCGGGACCAGCCGTTCCCGGTGTCGGCGCTGCGGCAGATCGCCCAGGTACGGGCGGAGACCCCGCTGGACGACGTGCTGACCGCCATGCGGCGCAGCCGTACGCACCTGGCGGCGGTGCTCGGGCCGGATGGCGCCTTGGCGGGTCTGGTGACGATGGAGGACGTACTGCGCGAGCTGTTCGGCAGGCCCGCCTCCGCGTGATCGCGAGGACCTGGAGGACCTGGAGGACCTGATGGCCATGTCGGTCCCCGCCGGTACCCCGCCCTTTTGCGCAGGGCGGGGTACCGCGCGGTAACATCACCCCGCCATGGAGATGAATGCGCCTTACACCAGTTTCGTCGCGGTCGGCGACTCCTTCACCGAGGGCATGTCCGACGCCCTTCCCGACGGCTCCTACCGGGGCTGGGCGGATCTCCTCGCGGCCCGGCTGGCGACGCGAGAGCCGGGCTTCCGCTACGCGAACCTCGCGGTCCGGGGGAAGCTGATCGGGCAGATCGCCGAGGACCAGGCTCCGGTGGCGGCGGCGATGGGCGCCGACGTGGTGACCCTGGTGGGCGGCCTGAACGACGCGCTGCGGCCCAAGGTGGACATGGGCCGGGTGCGCGCTCACCTGGAGGAGTCCGTTGCGCTCCTCGCTCCCTCCTGCCGGCGACTGGTCCTGATGCGCTCCCCCGGGCGCAACGGTCCGGTGATGGAGCGGTTCCGGCCGCGCATGGAGGAGCTCTTCGGCATCATCGAGGAGCTCGCCGGGCGCCACGGCGCCCTGGTCGTGGACCTGTACGGGGCGCCCGCGCTCGCCGATCCCCGCATGTGGGACGTGGACCGGCTGCACCTGACCGCCGAGGGCCACCGCCGCGTGGCGGAGGCCGTCTGGCAGACCCTGGGCCTGCCCCCCGAGGAGGACTGGCGCGCCGAACTGCCGCCCGCCGTACCGCCGGGCTGGGCCGTACGCCGCACCCAGGACCTGAGCTTCGCGCGCCGGCACCTGCTGCCCTGGATCGGCCGGCGGCTGACCGGCCGCTCCAGCGGGGACGGCCGACCGCCCAAGCGGCCGGGGCTGCTGCCGTACGAGGCTTCCGCCGCCGATCGGCTCTCGTAGCAAGGCACAATCGGAGGCGGGGTCCCTACCTGCGTAAATACACAGCGGCGGCCCAAGTAGAATCCCTCCACGTGACAGCCAAGCCCCGCATCCCCAATGTCCTGGCCGGCCGCTACGCCTCCGCGGAGCTCGCCGTCCTGTGGTCCCCCGAGTACAAGGTGACGCTGGAGCGGCGGCTGTGGCTCGCCGTCCTGCGCGCCCAGAAGGACCTCGGTATCGAGGTTCCGGACGCCGCCCTCGCCGATTACGAGCGCGTCCTCGATACGGTCGACCTCGCCTCCATCGCCGAGCGGGAGAAGGTCACCCGGCACGACGTGAAGGCCCGGATCGAGGAGTTCAACGCCCTCGCCGGACACGAGCACGTCCACAAGGGCATGACCTCCCGCGACCTCACCGAGAACGTCGAGCAGCTCCAGATCCGGCTTTCGCTGGAACTGGCCCGGGACCGCACGGTCGCCGTCCTCGCCCGCCTGGGCAAGCTGGCCGGCGAGCACGCCGAGCTGGTCATGGCCGGCCGCTCCCACAACGTCGCCGCGCAGGCGACCACCCTGGGCAAGCGCTTCGCCACCGCCGCGGACGAGCTGCTGGTCGCCTACCACCGCCTGGAGGACCTGCTCGGCCGCTACCCGCTGCGCGGGATCAAGGGTCCGGTCGGCACCGCCCAGGACATGCTCGACCTGCTGGGCGGCGACACCGCCAAGCTGGCCGACCTGGAGCAGCGGATCGCCACCCACCTCGGCTTCGCCCAGGCCTTCACCTCCGTCGGCCAGGTCTACCCGCGCTCGCTGGACTACGACGTCGTCACCGCCCTGGTGCAGCTGGCCGCCGCCCCGTCCTCGATCGCCAAGACGATCCGCCTGATGGCCGGCCACGAGCTGGTCACCGAGGGCTTCAAGCCCGGCCAGGTCGGCTCCTCGGCAATGCCGCACAAGATGAACACCCGCTCCTGCGAGCGTGTGAACGGCCTGATGGTCATCCTGCGCGGCTACGCCTCGATGACCGGCGAGCTCGCCGGCGACCAGTGGAACGAGGGCGACGTCTCCTGCTCCGTGGTCCGCCGCGTGGCCCTGCCCGACGCCTTCTTCGCCTTCGACGGCCTGCTGGAGACCTTCCTGACGGTCCTCGACGAGTTCGGCGCCTTCCCGGCCGTCGTGGCCCGCGAGCTGGACCGCTACCTGCCGTTCCTCGCCACCACCAAGGTGCTGATGGGCGCGGTGCGGGCCGGCGTGGGCCGCGAGGCCGCCCACGAGGTCATCAAGGAGCACGCGGTGGCCTCCGCGCTCGCCATGCGCGAGCAGGGCGCCGAGCGCAACGAGCTGCTGGACAAGCTGGCCGCCGACGAGCGGATGCCGCTGGACCGGGCGCAGCTCGACGCGCTGATGGCCGACAAGCTGTCCTTCACGGGCGCCGCGGGCGACCAGGTCGCGGCGGTGGTCTCCCGTATCGAGGCAATCGCCAAGCAGCACCCGGAGGCCGCCGGCTACGCGCCGGGCTCGATCCTCTAACCCCCGACGAGCCGCATGCCGCCCGTGCCCGCGTCCTCCCGGACGCGGTCACGGGCGGTCTCTGCGTGTGCTCTCCGGCGGCATCAATCCGCCTCTCCTCTCCGCCGCGACGACCCACCACATCGCCCGCCCCGGCAGCTAGGGCGGGTCAACCACCGTCACCGCCGCCATCAGCTGCGGCGAGTGGTCGGCGCCCCATCGGGCTTCGTAGAGCGCGATCCAGCGGTCGCCGGCCCGCCAGAGGTTCAGGTGGGCGGAGGTGTCGCCGATCTCCCGCCAGGGCTGCGGCACCTCCCCCTGCTCCGGTCGCAGCCTCAGGCTGCCCAGGCTGAACGTGTCGGGCTCTCCCCAGCGCTCCCCCAGCCGGTGGGTCAGCGCCTCGAATTCGGCCGCGACCTGCTCCTCCCCCGCTATCCGGTCGGCCGCGTCCTCGTCGCCGTACCAGCGGCTGCCGCCCAACTCCGCGAGGTGGTATCCCGGGCCGCTGGTGCCCACGTCGGACCGGCCCGGAACCTCGGGGAAATCGCGCGTCCTGAGCCGGTCGATCGTGTCGAGATGCTCTGCCGTGGTCATACCGTCAGTATCCCGAGGGCCACTGACAACTGGCCCGGCGTCACGCGCTGCGCCGACGCACCGCCAGCCACCCGCCGACGACCGCGGCCGCCGCCCACAGCGCCATCACACCGAGCCCCGCCCAGTGTCCGACGGTCTCGCCGGGCTCAAGCCGCATCATCATCTGGCCGGCCCGGTCCGGCAGGAACTCGGCGACGCCCCCGGCCTTCGCGCCGACGATGAAGGACACCATCAGAACGAAGGGTATGAGCAGGCTCAGCACGGCCGTTCCGCTGCGCAGCACGGCCGTCAGGCCCGCCGCGAACAGTGCCATGAGCGCCAGGTACATCCCGCAGCCGAAGACGGCCCGCAGGCTGCCCGGGTCTCCCAGCTCCAGGGTGTACGGGCCCATGAACGACTGGCCGGCCACGAACGTGACGAATCCGGTGATCTGGCCCATCACGAAAGCGAGTCCGCCGATCATGGTCATCTTCGACAGGTAGAAGCGGGTGCGGTTCGGCACCGCGGCCAGCGAGGTGCGCAGGGCGCCGTTGTGAAACTCGGCGGACAGCGCGGTCGCACCGAAGGCCATGGCCGCGATCTGGCCGAAGTTGAGCCCGTAGAAGGCCGCGAGGAGCGGATCGTCCCCCATGCTTCCCTCCTCGGCCTGGCCGAGCGCCGCAGCCGTCAGCGCCTGGATCCCGGCGGTGGCGACCAGGATGGCTATCAATGCCCCGAGAGTGCCGCGCAGGGACCGTATCTTGATCCATTCCGAGTGCAGGACGGGCATGGTGGGCAGAGCGGCGCGCATGGCGAAGCCTCCTGGGTGAGGAAGGAAAGGGAAGAGGGAAAAGTCAGCGGGTGGCGGCGAACTGGGCGTGGTCGGCGGTGAGGTCCAGGTAGGCCTGCTCCAGCGAGGTGCGCTCATCGGAGAGTTCCAGCATGGGGATGCCTTCACGGGCGGCCAGGGTGCCGATGTCATGGGCCTGTATGCCCTCGACGGTCCAGCGCCCGTCCTCGGCGGTGGCCATCTCGAAGCCGTCCCGCGCCAGGGCGGCCCTCAGCCGGATCGGATCCGAGGTCCGCAGCCGTACCCTCGGGGTGCTGCGGGCGTCGATGAACTCCTCCATCGAGGTGTCGGCCAGCAGTCTCCCTTCGCCGAGCACCACCAGGTGGCCGGCGAACGCGGCGGTCTCGGACATCAGGTGGCTGGAGACCAGGACGGTGCGTCCCTCGGCGGCGAGGCCGCGCAACAGCTCGCGGATCCAGATGATGCCCTCGGGGTCGAGGCCGTTCGTCGGCTCGTCCAACAGCAGCACCCCGGGGTCGCCCAGCAGCGCGGCGGCTATGCCGAGGCGCTGGCGCATGCCGAGTGAGAAGGTCTTGATCCGCCGCTTGGCCGCCGAGGCGATCCCGGACTGCTCCAGGACCTCGTCCACCCGCCGCATGGGGACGCGGTTCGCGGCGGCGAGGAAGCGGAGGTGGTCCCGAGCGGTGCGTCCGCCGTGGGCGGCCTGCGCGTCCAGCAGCGCGCCGACCCGGTGCAGCGGGTACGGGAAGTCGGAGAACCGCTGTCCGCCGATCGTGGCCGTACCCGAAGTGGGCCGGTCCAGGCCCAGCAGCAGGCGCATCGTGGTGGACTTGCCGGCGCCGTTGGGGCCCAGGAAGCCGGTGACCCGCCCGGGCAGAACGTCGAAGGTGAGGTCGTCCACGGCCCGGGTACGGCCGTAGTCCCTGGTGAGTTCTCGGATCTCGATGCTGTTCATGGCTCAAGACTCGCCGTCGGCCCCACCCCTCTTCCTCCCCCATGCGAGGGTGCCGTCTCCCCCACGTGGGGGAGACGGCCGTGACCTGCCGGCTGTCACGATGAGTACATGTACCGACTGCTCCGCGCCCCGCTTCAACCCGTGACCTACTCACGCTGGTTGCACCTCTGCGTGCCCATCCTCATGTTGGCCGTCTGGATGTTCATAGGGCCCGAGGCCCCGTGGGTGCCGCTGCTCGTCGTCATCCCGCTGGGGCTGGTCCCGTGGGTGCGGCTGGCCGAGGGGCTGCAGGCGCGGTTCCTGCTCACCCCGCACGACGGGGATGGCGCCGAGAGCACCATCAGTACGGTCGCCTCGGCTCGGTGGAGCGACCGGTGGCGGACCCTGCTGTGGCTCGAACTGCGGCTCGTCGTCTCGCTCGGCGCCATGGCTCCGACGGTGTGGCTCCCCTTCATGACGGTCGAACTGGTGGCGACCGCGTTCGGGCACCCACTGGAAGCGGATCCCCTGCTGCCCTTCGTCCCGCCGCGCTGGGCCGCCGCGCTGCTCGCGCCGGTGCCGCTGGTCCTGCTCATCGCCATAGTGGTCCTTCTCGGGGAGCTGATCACCGCGATCGCCCAGCGGTTGCTGGGTCCTTCGGCGGCGGAGCGGCTCACCGCACTGGAGGCTCGTACCGAGCAGCTCCTGGAGCGGACCCGGATCGCGCGCGAACTGCACGACTCCATCGGGCACGCGCTGACAGTGGCGGTGGTGCAGGCGGGGGCCGCCCGGGCCACCGGCGATCCGGAGTTCACCGACCGGGCGCTGAGCGCGATCGAGGAGACCGGCCGGGCCGCACTGGAGGACCTGGAGCGGGTGCTGCTGGTGCTCCGGGAGTCCTCGCAGCCGCCGTCCCAGCGGCCGACGCTGGCGGAGGCGGACCGGCTGCTGGAGTCGGCCCGGGCCGCCGGGGCGGCGGTGGACGCCCAACTGAAGGGTCCGCTCGAGAAGTTGCCCGGCCCGGTCACCCGCGAGGGGTACCGGATCCTTCAGGAGGCGCTCACGAACGTGCTGCGGCACTGCGGTCCCGTACCCGTCAGGGTGAGGATCGAGATGGCCAAGGACCGGCTGGACCTGGAGGTGTCGAACCCGCTGCCCGAGGGCCCGGCCTTCAGCTCGGGCGGCGGGAGCGGGCTGCGCGGGATGCGGGAGCGCGCCGCGCTGCTCGGCGGGAAGGCCGAGACCGGTCCGTACGAGGGCAGTTGGAGGGTGTGCGCCCGGCTTCCGCTGGACCGAATACGCTGACCGGATGCCGGTTACCGTACTGCTCGTCGATGACGAACCCCTCGTGCGCGCGGGTCTGCGCGCCATCCTGGACGCCCAGCCCGACATCGAGGTGGTGGGCGAGGCGGCGGACGGCGCCTCGGTGGTCCCGCTCGTCCGCCGGCTCAGGCCGGACGTGGTGGCGATGGACGTGCGGATGCCGCTGCTCGACGGGATCGAGGCGACCCGGGCGGTCCTGAAGGCCGTGGATTCCCCACCGAAGATCCTCGTGGTGACGACCTTCGAGAACGACGAGTACGTCTACCAGGCGCTGCGGGCAGGCGCGGACGGCTTCCTGCTGAAGCGGTCCCGGCCCTCGGAGATCGTGCACGCGGTACGGCTGGTGGCCGAGGGCGAGACACTGCTGTTCCCCGCCGCGGTACGGGCCCTGGCCGCGGAATACGGGAACCGGGCGGCGCGGGCGGTACTGGAGCGGGCCGCGCTGACCGAGCGGGAGGAGGCCGTGCTGCGGCTGATGGCGCGGGGGCTGACCAATGTGGAGATCGCCGCCGAGCTGATCGTCGGTACGGAGACGGTGAAGTCCCACGTCAGCGCCATTTTGGCGAAGCTGGGGGCGCGGGACCGGACCCAGGCGGTCATCACGGCGTACGAGTCCGGATTCGTCTCCCCCGCGTGAGGGGAGGGTTGCTTCCGGCCGATGGGGGGCCGCTTCTCGCCGCGGCACCGGGGGCGCAGTACGATCCGGCTGACAAGCTCGCTAGCTGGGAGGACACACGTTGGGGCAGCTGACCGGCGGGGACCCCTCTCTGCTCCGGCGGATCAATTCCGCCGTGGTGCTGCGGGCGCTGCGCGCGGCCGAATCGCCGACACTCACGGACCTGACGCGGGCGACCGGGCTCTCCCGGCCGACGGTCGAGGGGGTCGTCGAGGGGCTGATCGGTGCCGGGCTCGTCGTCGAGGCCGACGCGGAGGAAGGCGCCCGGCGCCAGGGGCGACCGGCCAGGAGGTTCCGGTTCCGGACCGAGGCGGGTCATCTGCTCGGCATCGAGATCGGTTCGCACCGGATCGCGGTGCTGCTGTCCGGGCTGGACGGACGGGTGATCGGGGCCGGCACCAAGGAGGTCGCCGAGAGCGCGTCGGCCGATGAAAGGCTGGAGCGGGTGCGGGCGGCGGTGGCCGATCTGCTGCGCCGGGCCGGGATTCCCCGGGACTCGCTGCGGGCGGTCGGGGTCGGCAGCCCCGGGATCGTGGAGGCGGACGGCACCGTCCGGCTCGGCACCGCGCTGCCCGGCTGGACCGGACTGCCGCTCGGGGAGCGGCTGCGGCGTTCGTTCCGCTGCCCGGTGCAGGTGGAGAACGACGCCAACGCGGCGGCGGTCGCCGAACACTGGAAGGGCGCCGCACGGGACACCGGCGACATGGTCTTCGTCATGGCGGGCCTCAGCCCGGGGGCCGGCTCGCTGATCGGCGGGCGGCTGCACCGGGGCTTCGGCGGGGCCGCCGGTGAGATCGGCGCGCTGCATCTGCTGGGCCGCGAGGTCACGCCCGAGCGGCTGTTGTCGACGACCGGCGAACCGCTGCACCCGCTGGACGAACAGGCCGTCGCCGACGTCTTCGCCATGGCCAAGCGGGGCGACGAAGGCGCGGTGGCCGCCGTGGAACGGTTCATTCAGCGGCTGGTGCACGACGTGGCGGCGCTGGTGCTGGCGATGGACCCGGAGCTGGTAGTCGTCGGAGGCTGGGCGGCCGGGCTGGACGGAGTCCTGGACCCACTGCGCCGCGAGCTGGAGCGGTACTGCCTGCGCCCGCCCCGCGTGACCCAGTCGCTGCTCGGCGAGGCCGCGGTGGCCACGGGCGCGCTGCGGCTGGCGCTGGACCACGTGGAGGAAGAACTGTTCGCGGTGGAGAAGACGGTCACCGCCCGGCGGTGACCGTCCCCGCGAGCCCATCGGCCGGCGCTCGCACCACGCGCAGAAGCCCCCTCGAATTCGCCGAGGCGCGAGGGCTTCACGTGCGAGGGCTTCAGGTGACGCATGCGAGCCGGTAGGAGCCGGACGGCGCATTGCGCGGCGCTGACGGCGTGACAGGGAACCCGGAGCCGGCCCGCACCGGCCCCCGCGATGCGGCGCGGAGTCACCGGTACGGCGGGCCGGCCGGGTCCCCGGCCATGCCCCGGAGTTGTCGCCGACCTCGGCATGGCCGAGCGCAGGAGTTCCCGCCGTGATCGGATTCCGTCACGTCAGACGGGGCGACCGAGGCCCACGCGGACGACGCGCCGGGGAGCGTCAGGAGGCGACGCGGGTTTCCGTTATCTCCACATCACCGGAGTCGCCGAAGGTGAGCCGGCACGTGTCGGCGCGGTACGTGGCCACCGAGACGGCCGCCGTACCCGACAGGGTGAAGTAACGGGTGGTGACGAGCAGCACCGGGGCACCCGGCAGCCGGTCGAGCTCCTTGGCGTCGTCCGCGCGGGCCGAGCCGAGTTCCACCGAGCGGTCCTGCCCGTCGAGGGTGAGCCGCTGGAGCTCCCGTAGAACGGCGCGGGCGCGCGGCGGGCCTGCCGGGGCGTCGATGGCGGAGAGACCGGGCACCGAGGCGGCCGGTACGTACAGCAGCTCGGCGGCGACGACCTGACCCTGCGTGACCCGGGTCCTGCGCACGATGTGCACGGGCTGGTCGGCGGCGAAGGCGGCAGCGCCGGTTCCGGTGGCGAGGAGCTTCAGCACGGCGGCCGTGGGCAGGGACTCGGTGGCGTCCACGGCCTCCCAGCCGTCCGCGTTGTCGCCGGGCCAGTCCTGCTGGGCGCTGCCGACCACGACACCCACGCGCGGCGGGGCGACCGTGGTGCCGACACCGCGCCTGCGCTGCAGGCGGCCTTCGAGTTCCAACTGCTCCAGGGCCTGCCTCAGGGTCGCGCGGGCCACTCCGAAGCGCGCCGCGAGCTCACGCTCGTTCGGCAGGATCTCCCCCACGGCGAAATCCTGGTCCAGCGCCTCGCTAAGCACGGTCTTGAGGTGCCAGTACTTCGGCTCCGGTACCGATTCGAGCTGCGTGGTCCCCACCCTGACTCCTCCTGCCATCGCTGCAATCGCCGTGTTCCAGCGGCAGTTCCGCGCCCTTGTTTATTAAAGGTTCCTGCACTATCCCTGCGACGATAGGACGGCGCAATCCCTTGGTCAAGACCAATCCTCGTCCCTTTGCCGGGCAGATCGGGCATACGTATCAAGCCGTTCACGGGATGTTCTCGCTGGCCTTGAAGGCTTGTAGTCAAGGGCTACCGGGCGGTAATCATGGCTGTAGTCGTTACTGACGGCCTGTCTCACACACGTCCACCCGACGAGGAGCAGCATGACCGCCACGGTCTCGTTCACGATCGATTCGCCGCTGGGCCCCCGCACCGCCACCGTCGCCTACGAGCGCAAGGGCGCGGGCGAACCGCTCCTCCTGCTGCACGGCATCGGCCACCATCTGCAGGCCTGGCAGCCGGTGACCGACATCCTGGCCGCCGAGCACGATGTCATCGCCGTCGACCTGCCCGGCTTCGGCGTCTCGGAGCCGCTGCCGGAGGGGGTTCCGTACGACCTCGCGACCGTCGCCCCGGCCCTCGGCGCGCTCTGCGCGGCGCTCGGCGTCGAGCGCCCGCACGTCGCGGGGAACTCCCTCGGCGGCCTGCTCGCGCTGGAGATGGGCCGCGGCCACCTGGTCCGCTCGGTCACCGCCCTGTCCCCCGCCGGGTTCTGGACGGAGGGCGAGCGCCGGTACGCCTTCGCCGCCCTGCGCGCCATGCGGGTCGGCGCCAAGGCACTGCCCCGGCCCGCCCTGGAGCGGCTCTCGCGCAGTGCCGCCGGGCGGGCCGCGCTCACCAGCACCATCTACGCCACCCCGACCCGCCGCGCGCCCGAGGCCGTGGTCGCCGAGACCCTCGCCCTGCGCGAGGCCACCGGGTTCGAACAGACGCTTGCGGCGGGCGGCTCCGTACGGTTCACCGAGGACGTTCCAGGCCTGCCGGTCACCATCGCCTGGGGCACGCGCGACCGGCTGCTGCTGCGCCGCCAGGGCGTGCGCGCCAAGCACACCGTCCCCGGCGCCCGGCTGATCCGGCTGCCGGGCTGTGGCCATGTCCCCATGCACGACGACCCGGCACTGGTCGCCCGAGTGATCCTGGACACGGCGAGCGCGGCGAAGGCCGCGGGCACGGCAGGCACGACGAAGGCGGCGGTCACGGCGGGCGCGGCGATCACAACAAACAACGCGAACAGCGGCCCGCGGCACAACACGCCGGGTGATCTGAGCAGCTGACGGCTGTTCATCCACGGTTCGCGTGGGCGACGCGGCCGGGGCGGTGTGCGGCGGCACACTGGTCCGACCCGTCCCCGCCGGCCCCTGGAGGCGCACCGATGGCACCGATGCGGCACACCCGACGCTCCCTGCTCGGCGGTTCCCTCGCCGTTCCGGTGGGCCTGACCCTGTCCGGCGCGCTCGCCGCACCCGTGTTCGCGGCGACACGACCGACCCGAGCGACCCCAGCGACCCGAGCAGTCCCCGCGTTCACCCGCTCCGGCCGCCCGAGCGCGCTCTGGGGCACCCAGTCCGGCGAGATCACCGCGCACTCCGCCACCGTCTGGACCCGCTCCGACCGGCCCGCGCGGATGTACGTGGACACCTCCCCGAGCGAGTCGTTCCGCTACGGCGTGCGCCGCCACGGCGGCCCGTTCCTCGGCCCCGCCACCGACTACACCGGCACCGCCACCCTGCGCGATCTGCCGCCCGGCCGGCAGATCCACTACCGGGTGGTCCTCGCCGACCCCGACGACCCGCGCCGTACCGGCGAGCCGGTCCGGGGCACCTTCCGCACCACCCCCGTCTCGCGCCGTCACGACGTGCGCTTCCTGTGGTCCGGGGACCTGGCCGGGCAGGGCTGGGGCATCAACCCGGAGCTCGGCGGATATCGCGTCTTCGAGGAAATGCGGCTGCGGGACCCCGACTTCTTCCTCTTCAGCGGGGACACGATCTACGCCGACGGGCCGATCCAAGCCGCCGTGCCGCTCCGCGACGGCACCGTCTGGCACAACGTCACCACCGAGGAGAAGGCGAAGGTCGCCGAGACCCTCACCGAGTTCCGGGGGAACTTCCGCTACAACCTGCTCGATCGCAACCTGCGGGACTTCAACGCCCAGGTCCCGGTCCTCGCCCAGTGGGACGACCACGAGGTGCGCAACAACTGGTACCCGGGCCAGCTGATCGAGGACCCCCGCTACACCGTGAAGGACGCCGACACCCTCGCCGCCCGCGCCCGGCAGGCCTTCGGCGAGTACTTCCCGGTCACCGACCTCCGGGGCGGCCGCGCCGAGGGCCGGATGTACCGCGTGATGCGGTACGGGCCGCTGCTCGACGTGTTCGTCCTCGACATGCGCACACACCGCGACGCCAACTCCCCCGGCCGCCGGACCGAGGACCCGATCGGCATCCTCGGTCCGGAGCAACTGGCGTGGCTCAAGCGCGAGCTCTCCCGTTCCCGCGCCACGTGGAAGGTCATCGCCTCCGACATGCCGCTCGGGATCGTGGTCCCCGACGGGGCCGCGAACTTCGAGGCCGTCGCCCAGGGCGACCCGGGCGCCCCGCTCGGCCGGGAGCTCCAGATCGCCGAACTCCTGCGCCACATCAAGCACCAGCGCATCACCGGCACCGTCTGGCTCACCGCGGACGTCCACTACACGGCCGCCAACCACTACGCGCCCGAGCGCGCCGCGTTCACCGACTTCGCGCCGTTCTGGGAGTTCGTCTCCGGCCCGATCGGCGCGGGCGGATTCCCCGCCGGGCGGCTCGATGCCACCTTCGGCCCGGAGGCGGCGTACGTCCAGTCGGCGCCGCTCGCCAACATGTCGCCGTCGGAGAACCCTCCGTACTACGGTGAGGTGGAGATCGACGGGGCCGGCGGGGACCTCACCGTGCGGTTGCGCCGCCAAGGAGGCGGCGTACTCTTCGCCAAGACGCTCCGGCCCGGGCGTGTGGGCCAGTAGATCGCGTAGGCCAGTCGATTCTGGATCCGGAAACCCGACATCAGCCGGAAAGCCGGGCGAAATCGACCAGAAGGACACTTAACCCGCCGGTCACAGATCGTTCGTGATCACGCAACACCCCTGCGTCACAGTGATGTGCATGACTGAACGTAATCGCGCTCACGCCTCCGCCCCCCGCCCCCACCGCCACCACTGGCGCCGCGACGTCGTGGAACTCGCCGCCCTGTTCTGCGCCGTCGCCGTGGCAGACGCCATCGCGAACCTCGTCGTGCACGGCCCGAGGGGCCCGATCCTGCTGGTCGTCTCGGCCGTGGCACTCCTGGTCACGGCCGCGTTCCACACCTGGTGGGCACGCCGCCACAGCCATGCGCCGCCCCCGGAGAACACAGCGCCCTCGGATCCGGCTGCCCCGGCCGGGGCACCGGAGCACGCCCTCGCGTCTCCAGCAGACACGAAGAGCAGCGCCGCCCTGTGGCGGATGCGGACGACCGTACAAGACGAGCCGGGCAGCCTGGCCGCGCTCTGCACCGCGCTCGCCCGCAGCGGCGTCGACATCCTGACGCTGCAGACCCACCCGCTACCCGAGGGCGGCACGGTGGACGAGTTCCTGCTGCGCGCCCCGCAGGCGCTGCCCTCCTGCGACCTGACCCGGGCCGTCGCCCGGGCCGGCGGCCACAGCACCTGGATCGAGCGCGCCGACGCGCACGACCTGGTCGACACCCCCACCCGCGTTCTCGGCCTGGCCACCCGCACCGCGCTGGACGCCGCCGAGCTCCCCCTGGCGCTGCGCCAGCTGCTCGGCCGCTGCACCATCCACTCCATCCCGGCGACCACCCTCTCCGGCCGCCCCAACGCGGGCGCCGACGCCCCGGTCGAAGGGGTCCTGGAGGCCACGGTGATGCGGCTGCGCGACCCCTCCGGCGGTGCCATCACCGTGGAGCGCCCCTATCTCCCCTTCACTCCGACCGAGTTCGCCCGCGCCCGCGCGCTGGTCGAGCTCGACGCCCGCCTCGGCCCGCGCGTCCCGCGCAGCCAGGACGTGCTGACACTGCCCGAGGGCAACGAGATCACCGTGCGCCGCGCCGACGGCTCCGACCGGGCGGCCGCCCGCGCCATGCACGACCGCTGCTCCGATCGCACGCTCGGCCTGCGCTACCACGGCCCCGTCGCCGACGCCGACCGCTACCTCAGCCACCTCCTGAGCCCGCGGTTCGGCCGTACGCTCGCCGCCACCACCGCCTCCGGCAAGCTGGTCGCCCTCGGCCACCTGCTGTGGGACGGGGACGAGACCGAGGTGGCCCTGCTCATCGAGGACGACTGGCAGCGCCGGGGCATCGGCTCCGAACTGCTGCGCCGCCTGATCGCGATGGCCGTCGAGGCCGGGTGCGACAGCGTGTACGCCGTCACCCAGTCGTCCAACACCGGCATGGTCGCGGCGATGCGCGGCCTCGGCCTGCCCCTCGACTACCAGATCGAGGAGGGCACCTTGGTGATCACGGCCCGGCTGGACGCGACCCCGGTCAGCTCGCGGGTGCCGTACGAGCTTCCGCGCGAGTCACCGCGCGGGCACCAGCACCGACCGTAGGACCGCCGCTGCCCGGCCACCCCGGTGGCCGGGCACCCCGGTGGCCGGGCACCCCGGTGGCCGGGCACCCCGGTGGCCGGGCAGCGCCACCGGGCCGTTCGTTCCCGGCCAAGTCAGCAGGCCGAGAGCAAACACTGATGACGCGGACCCGTCTCACATACGAAGATGTCCGCATGTCAGAGACCCTCCACACCGACAGCGGCGCCCGGCTGCCCCGCCAGGTCGCCGACGCCTACGTCGACGACCTCATCGCCATCGACCCGATCGCGGGCACCTACCTCGGTGTCCCCGCGTGTTCCAGCGAACTCCCCGATTTCTCACCCGCCGGCCGCGCGGCCTCCGCCGAGCTCGCGCGCACCACCCTCGCCCGCCTCGACGCCGCCGAGCGGCTGCCCGGGGCGGACAGCGACGCCGAGCGCCGCTGCGCCCGGCTGCTGCGCGAGCGTCTCACCGCCGAACTCGCGGTCCACGAGGCCGACGAGGACCTGCGCGCGGTCAGCAACATCCACTCGCCCGCGCACTCCGTCCGCGAGGTCTTCCCCCTGACGCCGGCCGACACCGACGAGGACTGGGCGGCGATCGCCCAGCGGCTGCGCGCCGTGCCGGCCGCGTTCGCGGGCTACCGCGAGAGCCTCGCGCTCGGCCTGGACCGCGGCCTGCTGGGCGGCCCGCGCGCCACCGCCACCTTCATCGACCAGCTCACCACCTGGGCCGGCCAGGACGGCGACGGTGACGGCGAGCGCGACTTCTTCGGCGAGTTCGCCGCCGCCGGCCCACCGGTGCTGCGCGCCGATCTGGACGAGGCCGCCGCCGGTGCGACCGCGGCCGTCGTCGAACTCCGCGACTGGATGCGCGACGTGTACGCCCCGGCCGTCGTCGGTGCGCCGGACCCCGTGGGGCGCGAGCGCTACGCCCGGTGGTCCCGGTACTTCAACGGCACGGACCTGGACCTGGACGAGGCGTACGCCTACGGCTGGTCGGAGTACCACCGGCTGCTGGCCGAGATGAAGACCGAGGCGGCGAAGATCCTGCCCGGCGCCGGTCCCTGGGAGGCGCTGAAGCACCTGGACGAGCACGGCACCCACATCGAGGGCGTCGACGAGGTCCAGGCCTGGCTGCAGGGCCTCATGGACGAGGCCATCGAGAACCTCGACGGCACGCACTTCGAACTCGCCGAGCGGGTCAAGAAGGTGGAGTCGAAGATCGCCCCGCCGGGCGGCGCGGCGGCCCCGTACTACACCAACCCCTCGGAGGACTTCTCCCGTCCTGGGCGCACCTGGCTGCCGACGATGGGCCAGACCCGCTTCCCCGTGTACGACCTGGTCTCCACCTGGTACCACGAGGGCGTTCCGGGCCACCACCTCCAGCTCGCGCAGTGGGCGCACGTGGCGGACCGGCTCTCCCGCTACCAGGCCAGCGTCGGTCTCGTCAGCGCGAACGTCGAGGGCTGGGCGCTGTACGCGGAGCGCCTGATGGACGAGCTCGGCTACCTCAAGGACGCCGAGCAGCGACTCGGCTACCTGGACTGCCAGATGATGCGTGCTGCGCGGGTCATCGTGGACATCGGCATGCACCTGGGTCTGGAGATCCCGGCGGACTCGCCGTTCCACCCGGGCGAGCGCTGGACCGTGGACCTGGCGCAGGAGTTCTTCGGGCTGCACAGCGGCCGGCCGGCGGAGTTCGTGGAGAGCGAGCTGACCCGCTACCTGTCGATGCCGGGACAGGCGATCGGCTACAAGCTGGGCGAACGCGCCTGGCTGCTGGGCCGGGACAACGCGCGCGCCGCGCACGGTGAGTCCTTCGATCTGAAGGCCTGGCACATGGCGGCGCTGTCGCAGGGTTCGCTGGGACTGGACGACCTGGTGGACGAGCTCTCGAAGCTCTGACCGTCACCGGGTCACCCGCATGCGAACGGGCCGCTCGCCTCCCCCGAGGAGCGAGCGGCCCGTTCCGTCCCCACGGCGCGCGGTGTCAGCAGCCGCAGTCGTCGGAGTCCGTGGGCGCGGTCAGCGGGTCGGCCTCGGCGCGCTGCCGGCCGCCCTGCCAGGTCTCGACCTCGAAACCCTCGCGGATCCAGTACTCGATGCCGCCGAGCATCTCCTTGACCTGGAAGCCGAGCTCGGCGAGGGCGAGGGCGGAGCGGGCGCCGCCGTTGCAGCCGGGGCCCCAGCAGTACGTCACGACCGGGATGCTCTTGTCCAGGAGCCGCTCGGCCTGCTCGGGAATCTGGGCGGTGGGCAGGTGGATCGCGCCGGGCACGTGTGCCTGGTCCCAGGACGGGGTGGAGCGGGAGTCGATGAGCTGGAAGCCGAGTGCGGCGCCCTGCTCGCGGTGTGCCTTGAAGGCGGCGGCGACGTCCGACACGTCCGCGTGGAAGGCGAGGCTCGCCGCGAAGTAGGCGGCCGCGGCGGCCGGAGCGGCCGGGGGAACCCGCAGGACGGGGTTGGCTGTGGTGGCGGCTGCTGCGGTGGTGGTGGTGTGTGTCGTCGTCATGGCTCCGAATCTACGAGCGCTTGATCATCTCGGGAAGTGGACTTCCCCGGCCTTCCGCTTGTTCCGCCGGGGATTCCCCTGCTAGATCTGCGGCATGACCGGCTATTTCCCCGACGCCACCGACTGGCGCATCCTGACCGCCCTCCAAGAGGACGGCCGGGCCAGCTTCGCCGAACTCGCACGCACCGTGTCGATGTCCCCGAGCGCCGTCACCGAGCGGGTGCGCCGCCTGGAGGAGACCGGGGTGATCAGCGGATACACGGCGGTAGTGGACCCGGAGAAGCTCGGAAAGTCGATCCTGGCGCTGGTGCGGCTGCGCTATCCGCACGGCAACTACAAGCCGTTCCACGATCTGCTGGAGGCCACCCCGGAGATCCTGGAGGCCCATCACGTCACGGGCGACGACTGTTTCGTACTCAAGGTCGCCGCCCGCTCGATGGCGCACCTGGAGGAGGTCACCGGCCGGATCTCGGGCCTCGGCGCGGTCACCACCAGCATCGTGTACTCCTCGCCGCTCGCGCGCAGGCCACTCAGTCCATGAGCGCGGCGTCCATGAGCGCGGCGTCCGTGAGTGCGGCGTCCGTGAGTGCGGCGGCGGCAGTGCGGTGGCGCACCACCGAACCGCCGCGCTGCTTGACGATCTCCAGCTGCGCCTGCACCCGGGTCCGCAGATCAGCGACGTGGCTCACGATGCCGACGCTGCGGTCCCGCTCACGCAGCGAGTCCAGCACGTCGAGCACCTCGTCCAGCGCCTGGTCGTCGAGGCTGCCGAAGCCCTCGTCGATGAACAGCGTGTCCAGCCGCATGCCGCCCGCCTCGTCGGTGACCACATCGGCAAGCCCCAGGGCCAGGGCGAGGGAGGCGAAGAAAGTCTCGCCGCCCGAGAGGGTGGCGGTGTCCCGCTCGCTGCCGGTCCAGGCGTCCACCACGTGCAGGCCGAGACCGGAGCGCCCGCGTCCGCTCGCCTTCGCGTCCGAGTGGACCAGGGTGTAGCGGCCGCCGGACATCCGCAGCAGGCGTGCGGTCGCCGCGGCGGCGACCTGCTCCAGCCGGGCGGCCAGGACGTACGCCTCCAGCCGCATCTTGCGCTCGTTGTCGGCGGAGGTGCCCGCGGTGAGTCCGGCGAGCCGGGCCACCCGGTCGTACTCCTCGCGCAGCGGGCCCATCGCGCGCAGCTCCTGCTCGGCCTGCCGGGAGAGCCGGTCGAGCTCGGCGCTGCGCACCCGGGCGGCGTCGTAGGCCGAGCCGGCCGTACGCAGCCTCGCCGCGGCCCGCTCCGCGTAGGCCTCGGCGGCCTCCGGGTCGGCCGGGGCCAGGGCGGCGGCCGCCGCGGTGTCGCCCTCGGCGTGCCGGTCGGCCAGCATGGCCTCCTCGGCCTGCCAGGCGTCCATCCGGCGCTGGAGCGCGGTGCGTTCGTACTCGGGGAGCACGGCGTCGGCCGCGGCCTCGGTGGTGTCGAAGCCCGCCTTGAACGCGGCGTCGGCCAGTTGGTCGTCGGCCTCCTTCAGGCGCGCGGCGGTGGTCTCGGCCCGGCGCAGCGAGGCGGCGGCTCCGGTGACCATCCGGATCCGGTCCTCCAGGGTCCGGGCGCGGGCCGCGACCGTGGGCGCATCGCCCCGAACGAGGGTCAGCTCGGCCTCCAGAGCGGCCTGTTCCCGGTCCAGCGCCTCACGCCGGGAGGTCCGGGCGGCGGTCCGGCGTTCGGCGTCGAGCCGGTCGGAGCTGCGCGCGGCGTGCTCACGCTCGGCGCGGGCGAGCTGCTCCCGGGCGGCGTGCAGTCCTGCGGCCGCGGCGTGGGCGGCGGCGTGCCGGGAGCTCAGGTCGGCGGTGAGTTCCAGCAGTTCGGCGGTGGTGGCGTCGCCGGCGGCGGCCCCGGCCTCGGCGCGGGCCTCCTGGAGGGCGGCGAGTTTCCGCTCGGCGGCGGCCCTGCGCTCCTCGGCCTCCTCGAAGCGGGCGTGCGCGGCGTCCTCGGCGGCACGGTCCACGTGCCCGGGCGCGGGCCGGGCCGGATCCGGGTGCTGCGCGGAGCCGCACACGGCGCACGGCCGGCCCGCCTCCAGCGCCTCGGCCAGCTCGGCGGCGATCCCGCGCAGCCGGGCCTCCTTCAGCTCCAGCCAGCGCTCCCGGGCGGCAGAGGACTCCTCGCGTACGGAGAGCAGCTCGCCGGAGGCCCGTTCCGCCTCGCCGTCCAGCTCGTCCCGCCGCCGGGCCGCCTTCAGATGCATCCGGGCGGGCTCCAGCTTCCCGGCGAGCTGCTCGGCCAGTGTCGCCGCCTGCTGGGCGGTCTCCACGCGCTCGGCCAGGGCGGCCCGGGTCTCCTCCCAGCGGGCGAGCCACTCGGCGGACTCCTGGTGCTGTTCCTCGGCGGCCCGGGCCTCCCGCTCGATGGTGGCCCGCTCGCGGCCGATCTCGGCGCTGCGCTGCTCGGCTCGGTGCGCGGCGCCGACCGCGCCCAGTTCCTCCCGCAGCCGCTGCTCGACGGAGCCGAGCTGCTCGGCGCCGGCCTCGGCGAGGGCCGGCGGGAGCTCCGCCCGGGCGGCCGTCTCCGCGTGGGCGGCGGTGAGGTGCGCGGCGTACGCGGCTCCGCGCAGTTCCAGGGCGGGGGCCACCAGGGCGCCCCGGCGGGCCCGGTCCAGCAGGTTCCGCACCCGTTCCCGTTCGGGCGCGGCCTCGGCGAGGAGGGCGGCCCGGCGGGCCGTCTCCGCGTGCCGGCGCTGCAACCGGTCGAGCTCCCGGGCGTCCTCGGCGGCCCGCCGGGCGGCGGCGTGTCGGCCCTCGACGGCGGCCAGTGCCCACTCGGCGACGGTCTGCCGCTCCCGCGCGGAGCAGCGGGCCACGGCCGCCCAGGCCCGGACCGCCTCGGCCAGGCCGGGATCTCCCGGCTGGTGCGCCGGCATCGGCCAGTCCCGCAGGTCGGCGCTGTGCCCGGCAGCCTGGGCGAGCCGCTGCGCGGTGCCGAGCACCTTCTCGTCGCCGGCCCGCACCCGGGCCTCGGCGGTCCGGCGCCGCTCGGCGAGCAGGGCCTCGACGGCGGCGAAGCGGCGGGTGTCGAAGAGCCGCCCGAGCAGCCGGCCGCGCGCTTCGGCGTCGGCGCGCAGGAACCTGGCGAACTCGCCCTGCGGCAACAGCACCACCTGGCAGAACTGCTCGCGGCTCATGCCGAGCAGCTGCTCGATCTCCTCGCCGATCTCCTGGTGGGACTTGCTGAGCGGCTCCCAGCCCTCGCCCGTGTGCTCCCGCAGCCGGCTCTGCGCCTTGTCCTTGGTCGTGCCCGTGCCGCGCTTCTTCGGCCGGTCCTGCTCGGGGAGCCGGGTGATCTCCAGGCGGCGGCCGCCCGCGGTGAGTTCGAGGGTGACCTCGGTCGGGGTGCCGGGGGCCGCGTGATCGCTGCGCAGGCTGGTGCCGGGGGCCTGGCGGGAGCCGGGCACGGACCCGTACAGGGCGTAGCAGACCGCGTCGAGGACGGAGGTCTTGCCCGCGCCGGTGGGGCCGTGCAGCAGGAAGATCCCGGCGCCGGACAGGGCGTCGAAGTCGATCTCCTGGGGCTCGGCGAAGGGCCCGAAGGCGGTCACCTTGAGCCGGTGCAACCTCATCGCGCGGTCTCCTGACGCGTGGCGTCGGTGCGTACGTCGTCGAACGCGCCCTGGAGCACGGCCCGTTCGGCCTCGCTCGCCGTGCCCCCGCCGCGTACGTGGGCGACGAAGTCCTCGGCGATCTCCTGGTCGCTGCGGCCCTTGAGGCGCTGGGCGTACGAGGCGCCGCTGTCCTCTTCGCGGCCCTCGGGGTCGAAGGCGAGGCTCAGGACGTGCGGGAAGCGGGAGGCGAGGCGGGCCATGGGGTCTTCGGGCCGCACGGCGTCGGTGAGGGTGGCCTCGATCCAGCGGTCCTCGAACCGGGCGAGCGCGGGATCCTCCAGGAGCTCCTCCAGAGGCCCCCGCAGCCGTGCGAGCTCCCGCGGGACGGGCGTGTCGATCCGCTCGGCGACGGCGATCTCCCCCTCGGCTCCCAGCTCGACCAGCCACATCGTCTTGCGGTGGTCGGCCTCGGAGAAGGAGTAGGCGAGCGGGGAACCGGAGTAGCGGACCCGCTCGTTGATCGTCTGGCAGCCGTGGAGGTGGCCGAGGGCGGCGTAGTCCACCCCGTCGAAGACGGAGGCGGGCACGGCCTCGACCCCGCCGACGGTGATGTCGCGCTCGCTGTCGCTGGCCTGCCCGCCGGTGACGAAGGCGTGGGCGAGGACGATGGAGCGGGTGCCGGGCGGGCGGGTGGCGAGGTCGGCCCGGATCCGGTCCATGGCCGCGCCCAGCACGGCCTCGTGGCTGACCTGCCCGGCGCCGAACTGGTCCTTGACCAGGGCCGGTTCCAGGTACGGCAGCCCGTACAGCGCCACCTCGCCGTGTACGTCGGCCAGCACCACGGGGTCGCCGCACCCGGCCGGGTCGGTCCTGAGGTGGATCCCGGCCCGGTCGATCAGCCCGGCGCCGACCCCGAGCCGGCGGGCGGAGTCGTGGTTCCCCGAGATCATCACGGTGGGCACGCCGAGGTCGGCGAGCCGGTGCAGGGCCTGGTCGTAGAGCTCGACGGCGGACAGCGGGGGCACGGCGCGGTCGTAGATGTCACCGGCGACGAGGACGGCCTCGACCTCGTGCCGGCGGACGGTCTCCACGAGGTGGTCGATGAAGGCGGCCTGGGCGCCGAGCAGGTTCACGCGGTGGAAGGCCCGGCCGAGGTGCCAGTCCGAGGTGTGCAGGAACTTCACTCGCCGGCACCGCCGCGCATGGTGTCTCCCCCTGGTCGAATCGTGGCACTGTGCCCCCTCTACGCTAACCCGTCACCGGGGCGCTCAGGGCCGGTCCGGAGGATCGCCCGCCGGGGACCCGGGGGGTGCGACACGGGTACGGGCACGGCACGTACAGGCACCGCCGGCACGCAAAGGCACCGGCACGGCTCAGGGTGCGTACGTCTCGCCGCCGAGGGTGAGGGTGGCGCTGCCCGCCGTACTGTCGGCGAGCCAGGCCTCGAAGGCGGGCAGGTCGGCCTCGGGGAGGGCCACCTCGATCTCGACCGCCGCGCCGTAGCGCAGGTCCACCACCGTCCGGCCCGTGGAGCGCAGGTCGTTCTGGGTCCTGCCGGCCCGCTGGTGGTCGACGGTGACGGTGGCCAGCCGGTAGCGGCGCCGCGTGACGGTGCCGAGTACGTCGAGCGCCTCGCCCACAACTCCCCCGTAGGCCCGGATCAGGCCGCCGGCGCCGAGTTTCACGCCGCCGTAGTAGCGGGTGACCACGGCGACCGCGTACCGGATGTCCCGGCGGGTGAGCATCTGCAGCATGGGAACTCCGGCGGTGCCCCCCGGCTCGCCGTCGTCGCTGGCCTTCTGGACGGAGGCGTCGGCGCCGATCACGTAGGCGAAGCAGTTGTGCGTGGCGGCGGGGTACTCCTTGCGGACGCGTGCGATGAACGCCTGCGCCTCCGCCTCGGTCGCGGCGGGCGCGAGCGAGCACAGGAACCGCGAGCGGTTGATCTCGGACTCGTGGACGCCCTCGCGGGCCACCGTCACGTACTGGTCTGCCTTCACCGCTCCACCCTAAGCCGTGGGCCGGAGCCGCCCGGCCCGGCCGCCCGCCGGCCGGGTCCCGCGGGAATCGGACACGTGCCTCTCCGGTTGATCCGGGGTGCGGGCCGGCGTTCGGCCGGGCCCCGCGGGCGACAGCGCGAGCAGCAGGAGGCGGCACACGTGTACGGCGACTACGGCGACCCGGCGACCATCCGCAAGATCCTTACCGAACTCGGCGACACCTGGGCGGTGGTGGGGCTGTCCACGAACGAGGACCGCGCGGCGTACGGCGTGGCGCGCGTGCTCCAGCGGTTCGGCAAGCGCGTGATCCCCGTGCACCCGAAGGCCGAGACGGTGCACGGCGAGCCGGGGTACCCCTCGCTGGCGGCGATCCCGTTCAAGGTGGACGTGGTGGACGTCTTCGTGAACAGCGCGCTGGCGGGCGCGGTCGCCTACGAGGCCGTGGCCGCCGGCGCGGACGCCGTCTGGTTCCAGCTGAACGTGGTCGACGAGGAGGCCTTCGCCCGCACCCGCGGGGCCGGGCTGGAGATGGTGATGGACCGCTGCCCGGCGATCGAGATTCCAGCCCTCCAATAGACCCCATAGATCCGGTAGACCCGCTAGACCTGGAAGGCGGGGCTCCGGTCAGTGCCGCGCCGGCATCTCGTTCCCGCTGACCGGCGGGATCGAGATCGCCATGGTCATCTCCATCGGCTCCGCCGTGTCATTGCGGTACTCGTGCGGGAGGTTCGCCTCGAAGGACACGGCCCCGCCGGCCGGCACCTCGTACGGTTCCCCGTCGACGACCAGGGTGAGCCGCCCCGTCGTGACGTGCAGCATCTCCAGGGTCCCGGCCGGGTGCGGGTCCGAGGCCGTACCCTCGCCCGGCTCCAGGCGGTACGTCCACACTTCCAGCGGCCCGCGCCGGTCGTCGCCGAGCAGCATGGTCGCGCCACTGCCCGCCTCGGTGGACCACATCCGCACCCCCTGCCCCGGCAGCACCAGGTGCACCTGACGGCTCCGGCCGCGGTCCAGCAGGGTCGTGATGCTGACGCCGAGGGCGTCGGCCAGTTTGACGGTGGTGCCGACGCTGGGATTCGTCCGGGCCTGCTCGATCTGGATGATCATCCCCCGGCTGACCCCCGACCGGACGGCCAGCGCGTCCAGGGTGAATCCGCGCTCACCACGCCAGCGCTTGAGGTTCCGGGCGAGTGCCTGGGTGAGGTCTTCGAGGTCCGACACCATTCCGTCCAATATTTTGGTTGGCAGAGTCCAACAGACTGAACTACGGTGCATTGCACTGCATCGTTCACTGCACTGTACTGCGAGGCTCCCCTTCCATGACCGCCCTCTTCGCTCTGGCCACAGCCCTGCTGTGGGGTCTCGCCGACTTCGGCGGCGGACTGCTGACCCGCCGGGTCCCGGCGCTCACGGTGGTCATGGTCTCGCAGGTCGTCGCCGTGGTCGTACTCGGCGCGGTGGTCCTCGCCACGGGCGCATGGCGGGAGGCCGGACCGCAGCTGTGGTTCGCGGTCGCCGCGGGCCTGGTCGGGCCGGTAGCGATGCTCAGCTTCTACAAGGCGCTGGCCCTGGGCCCGATGGGCGTGGTCTCGCCGCTCGGCTCGCTCGGGGTAGTCGTACCGGTCGCGGCGGGGCTGGCGCTGGGCGAGCGGCCCGGCCCCGGGCAGTTCGCGGGGATCGCGGTGGCCGTCGTCGGCATCGTCCTCGCCGGAGGCCCCGAGCTGCGCGGCGCACCCGTACAGCGGCAGGCGGTCGTCCTCACCCTGGTCGCGGCCTTCGGCTTCGGTGCCGTGATGTCCTTGATCGCGCACGCCTCCAGCACCGTCACCGGGCTGATGCTCGCCCTGTTCGTGCAGCGCGTGACCAATGTGGCGGCGGGCGGTACGGCCCTGTGGGTCCAGGCCCGGCGCGGCATCCCGGCCCTGCCGGAGGGGACGGGCCCGCGGATCCTGTGGGGACTGCTGCCGGCGCTGGCCTTCGTCGGCCTCGCGGACGTCGCGGCCAACGGGACGTACTCCATCGCCGCGCAGAACGGCCCCGTCACCGTGGCGGCCGTGCTCGCCTCGCTCTACCCGGTGATCACCGCGCTGGCCGCCTTCGCCGTCCTGAAGGAACGCCTGCGCACCGTCCAGGCGGCGGGCGCCGGCCTGGCCCTGGCGGGCACCGTACTGCTCGCGGCCGGCTAGGTCCGGAGCCGGAACGGATCTGGAGCCGGACGGGGATCTGGAGCCGGACCGGGATCTAGAGCGCGTCGGCGGCGGTCTCGGCCGTGCGCTGTTCCGCCTCCGCGAGCTCCGCCAGCGCGCGCAGCTGGTCCGGCGTGACCCCGTCGGGGATCGGCACCGGCGCCGGGGTGCGCAGCGGCGGCTGCCAGCCCGTCTCCGGCTCCCAGCGCCGTACGATCCGCGCCGGCGCCCCCGCCACCACGGCGTGGTCGGGCACTTCACCCCGTACGACGGCCCCCGCGGCCACCACGACATTGCGGCCCAGGCGCGCCCCGGGCAGTATCACCGCTCCCGTGCCCAGCCAGCAGCCCGGGCCGATCTCCACCGGGGCGCTGCGCGGCCACTGCCTGCCGACGGGCTCGTGGGGGTCGTCGTAGCTGTGGTTGGTGGAGGTGATGTAGACCCCCGGCCCGCAGAAGGTGTCGTCCCCGATGGTGATCCGGGTGTCGGCGATGACGTGGCTGTCCCGGCCGATCACCACACCGTTGCCGAGCACCAGCACCGGCTCCGGGCCGAGGTCGAGGTCCGGCATCATCCCGGCGGTCAGGGTGACCTGCTCGGCGATGATGCAGTGGTCACCCAGGCGGATCCACGGCTCGCCGAAGATGGTGCCCTGGGGGAAGGCGAGCCGGGTGTGCGGCCCGATCGCGCCGAAGCGCAGCCGCCCGGGGGTCTGGGCGGTGACCGCGCCGGCCCGCCGCATCCAGCGCCACCCGGCGTGGGCGGCGCGGCTCGCGAGTCGGCGGCGCAGGGCCTTCAGGGATGAGAACGTGTTCTGGTTCTTCGGCACCGGGTCACCGTAACGCGCCGGGCACCAGGACCGCGCCGTGATCTTCACCCCATCGCGGGGGCGGCGGGACGCGTGGCCTACCGTGCCGATAGCGCGGCAGACACCCGGAAGACGCGAAACACGCGGATACGCGAATCGCGGATACGAGCACTGAGGAAGAGAAGATGACGCATCAGGCGGAGCAGGGCCGGGCACTCGTCGCGGGCGTGAACGGCAAGAGCCCTCGGATCGACCCCACGGCCTTCGCGGCGCCCACCTCCGTCGTGGTCGGCGATGTCAGCGTGGCCTCCGGCGCGAGCGTCTGGTACTCGGCGGTGCTGCGCGCCGACTGCGGCCCGATCGAGCTCGGTGCCGACAGCAATGTGCAGGACAACTGCACGATCCACGTGGACCCCGGATTCCCGGTCTCGATCGGCGAGCGCGTCTCCATCGGCCACAACGCGGTGGTGCACGGCTGCACGGTGGAGGACGACTGCCTCATCGGGATGGGTGCCACGGTCCTGAACGGCGCGGTGATCGGCGCCGGTTCGCTCGTGGCCGCGCAGGCGCTGGTCCCGCAGGGCATGGTGGTCCCGCCCGGCTCGCTGGTGGCGGGCGTCCCGGCGAAGGTGCGGCGCGAGCTGACCGACGAGGAGCGCGAGGGCATCAAGGTCAACGCCCTCATGTACGTGGACCTGGCGAAGCAGCACCGCGCGTCGGTCACCCCGGGCGCGTAACGCCCGGCCGGCGGGGTCGCGGGGCCGCGTCCGCCCGCCGCACGGGCAGCGCGTGGCGGGAGGCCCCGCGCACCTCACCGTCGGGCCGACCCGACCCCGCCGCCTCGACGACCGCGACCCGCCCGGCGAAGGCCCGGCCGGGCGCCGCCGGGCCGTGTGGGCAGCACGTTCAGCGGGGAGCGGGGGCGTCGATCCGGGGGGGACACCGGCCGGCACCGGAGCGGCAACCGGCACGTCTGCCCCGGCGAAGGCCCGGCAGGCACGGGCGGGCGTCAGTCGGAGACGGCCGCCCGGGTCGCCGGCTCGTCCTCGGCCGGGGTGGCCGGGCCGGGGAGGGACACGTCCTTCGCCGCCTTCTTGATGCGGCTCCGCACGACCAGCGTCACCGCCAGTCCGAACAGCACCGCCGCCGCCAGCGCCGCCCAGGAGAACCGCTTCAGCCACGGCTCCGCGACGACCCCGACCGAGTAGATGACGGCGGTCGTGCCGCCCGCCCACAGGATTCCGCCGAAGACGTTCGCGATCAGGAAGCGCCAGTACGGCATGTGCAGCACACCGGCCAGCGGCCCCGCGAAGATCCGCAGCAGCGCCACGAACCGCCCGAAGAAGACGGCCCACATGCCCCACCGGTCGAAGGAGCGTTCCGCCAGTGCCACGTGCTCCGGCCCGAAGTGCTTGGGAAAGCGCCGCCCCAGCTTCTCCAGCAGCGGCTTGCCGCCCCTGCGCCCGATGGCGTAGCCGATCGAGTCGCCCACGATCGCCCCGGTGCTCGCGCAGATGCCCAGCACCACCGGGTCGATCTCGCCGTGCTGCGAGGCCAGCAGCGCCGAGCTGACCAGGACGATCTCGCCCGGCAGCGGGATCCCGAGGCTCTCCAGGCCGATGACCAGACCCACCAGGAGATAGACGCTGACCGCCGGAATCGTCTCCAGCCATTCCTGGATGTGCACCGGTACGTCCTCCCGTATCGTCTCCGGCGCGTCCCCTGTGACACGCCGAACGGGCAGCCTATCTGCTCCTCACCACAGCCTTTGCCTTCAGCGGCAGGTCACGGGAGGAACGACCGGCGAACACTTCCCTGCGGCCGGAACCCAGCACCCAGGCGTGCTCCGCCGGATCCCAGGACGACAGCGTCCGGGCATCGATGTCGAGGACGACCCGCTGCGCCTCCCCCGGCGCCAGGGTGAGCCGGCGATAGCCGGCCAGCACGCGCACCGGCTGGTCCAGCTTCAGCTCCGGCGACGGGCCGACGTAGACCTGCGCCACCTCGGTGCCCTTGCGGCGGCCGGTGTTGCGGACGGTGAACTCCACGCGCAGACCCCTGTGTTCGGGCCGGACGGATAGCTTCTCGTACTCCCAGGTGGTGTACGAGAGCCCGTGCCCGAACGGGAACAGGGGGGCCACCCGCTGCGCGTCGTACCAGCGGTGGCCGACGTGCACGCCCTCGGCGTACTCCTGCCGGCCGCCCACTCCCGGGTAGCGCTGCGGGTCCCCGCCGACCGGGGTGGCCCGCTCGTCGGCCGGGAAGGTCTGGGTGAGCCGGCCGCCGGGGTCCACGTCCCCGAAGAGGATGTCGGCGGTGGCGCCCGCGCCCTCCTGGCCCGGGTAGTACATCTGGAGGACCGCTCCGGTACGGGAGAGCCACGGCATGACCGTACTGGAGGAGGTGTTCAGCACGACCGCGGTGCGCGGGTTCGCGGCGGCGACCTCCTCGATCAGCCGGGACTGTCCGCCCGGTAGCTCCAGAGAGGTACGGTCCCGGCCCTCGGTGGCGTCCTCGTAGGCGAACAGCACCACGCTGCGGGCCGCCTTGGCGATCTTCACGGCCTCGGCGAGATCGGCGGCCCGGGACGCCTTCGTGGCGTGCCGCAGCCGGAACCGCTGGCCCTCCTCCCCGCCCTCGGCGGTCACGGCGAGCCGGTGGGGGCCCGCCGCGAGCGCGAGGGTGCGGCGGCGGACGGCGCGGCCGTCGGGCGCCGTGCCGAGGAGCCCGCCCGCGAAGTACTCGGCGACGCCCTGCCGGACGGGGAACAGTTCCTCGCCGTCGAGGCGTACCTCCGGCCGCTTGCCGGTGTAGTGGACGACCAGGGTCCACTCGTCGTCGGCGGGGAGGCTGAACGCGCCCTCGTGGCTCCAGCGGCGGCCGGGTCCGATGACTCGGTCGTCCAGGTCGGCCGCGGGCGCCAGCAGGTTCACGGGGAGCGGGCGGCCGTACACGTCCTCGCCGAGTGCGTAGCGGACGGTGGCGCCGTTCCCGGCCCGCTGCCTGATGGCGGTGAGCGGTGCGGGCGCCCGGTCGGGGACCACGTGCGCGCTGCCGCCGCCGCTGACGAAGGGCACCTGGCCGGTGGGCCCGATCACCGCGATGGAGCGGGCCGCCGCCCCGGTCAGCGGCAGGGTGGCGTTCTCGTTGCGCAGCAGCACCGCCCCGGCGGTGGCGACCCGGCGGGCGACGCGGGCCCCGGCGGAGGCATCGCGGGCGGGCCGGGCGGTGGGGCGGCCGGTCAGCAGCCCGAACCGGTCCATGGTGGTCAGGACCCGGCGCGCCGCGAGGTCCACGGCCTCCTCGGGTACGGAGCCGGCCCGTACCGCCTCGCGGAGCGGGGCGCCGAAGTGGGTGCCGTCCGGCATCTCCACGTCGAGGCCGGCGTTGATGGCCGCGACGGTGCTGTGGGTGGCGTCCCAGTCGGACACCACCCAGCCGTCGAACCCCCAGCCGCCCCGCAGCAGTTCGTCGAGCAGCTGCTTGCTCTCGCAGGCGTAGGTGCCGTTGACCTTGTTGTACGAGCCCATCACCGCTCCGGCGCCCGCCGTGATGGCGGCCTCGAAGCCCCGCAGTTCGGTCTCGCGCAGGGTCTGCTCGTCGGCCACGACGTCGATGGTGTCGCGGCCCTGCTCCTGGTTGCTGAGGACGAAGTGCTTGACGGTCGCGATGAGCCCCTCGTCCTGGATCCCGCGCACGAGTTCGGCGGCCAGATCCGCCGTCAGTCCCGGGTCCTCGGAGAAGGTCTCGAAGTTCCGCCCGGCATAGGGGGTGCGGATGAGGTTGACCATGGGCGCGAGCAGCACGTCCTGGCCGAGTGCCCGGCCCTCGCGGCCCAGGACCCGGCCGTACTCGCGGGCGAGCCCGGGGTCGAAGGCGGAGGCGAGCAGGACGGGCGCGGGCAGCGCGGTGGCGGGCTTGGCGACGCGTACTCCGGCGGGCCCGTCGGCGAAGCGCAGCGCCGGGATGCCGAGGCGGGGTACGCCGGGCAGGTAGCCGGCCTGGCCGAGCGCGGCCGGGTCCCGGGCGCCGTGCAGCAGGGCGGTCTTCTCGTCGAGGGTGAGCTGGTCCAGCAGGGCGTCGATCCGGGCCGCGCTCCCGGGCCGGGCGGCGACCACCGACGCGGCGGCGGGCGAGGGCCCGCGGACCCCCGAGCCGGGTGGGACCGTGGCGGCGCAGCCGCCCGCCGCCAGCGCGACGCCCACCGTCCCGAACAGCCGCATCGCGGAACGTCTGGACAAGCCCTCACTCATGGGCGCTCCCTGGGGAGTCGGCATTCGGAGTCGACCGGCGTCAGTCGGCGGGAGCGGCCCGCGCCGGACCGCTCCCGCCGACCACTGTGCTCCGCCCGCGCCCGGAGCCCGCTCTGACGCGCCACCGCGCCGCCGAGGTTCAGCCCTGCGGCGGCTGCGACAGGCTGTCGGCGTCCCGCGTCGGCTCGTCCTGCCGCTGTACGCGCGCCTCGGTGCGGTGCCCGCGCGGTGAAGTAGCGCCGTCGTCCGATGGACTCTAGCGCCGGGGACGGCGTCCGCCGGGTCGGCAGCCGGGACGAGTGCGGGGCCGCGCCCCTTCGGACGCGGCCCCGCACTCCTCCGCCGTCGAGCCCGCTACGCGTTCGGGCGGAGGGTCCAGACGACCGTCATCTCGCCCGTCACGGCCTCGTCCTCGCGCTGGATCGCGATGGTGACCGGGAACTCGGGGCGGCCGCCGGCGTCGAGTTCGGCGACGACCTCGGCGGCCGGGCGGCCCAGGGTGGCGGTGGCCGTCACGACGCCCTTGGCGAGCTTCTTGTAGCCGATCTCGGCGCGCACGGCCAGCGGCACGGCGCGCGTGAGCTGGTCGCCGAAGGCGGCCAGCACGATGGCGCCGCTCGCGGACTCGGCCAGCGTGAACATGGCTCCGGCGTGCGGACCGCCGACGTGGTTGTGGAAGTCGGGCTGGTCCGGAAGACGGACGACCGCGCGCTCCGGGGTGGTCTCCAGGAACTGGAGGTTCAGGGTCCGGGCCATCGGCACCGTCGCGGCGAGCAGTTCGCCCACGTTCATCTGATCTGCGCTCATGGAACGCGATGTTACCCGCGAGTAGGCGTCCTTGACCAGACCTGTTACGGGGGTGGCCGTGGCCCCCCGCCCCCCGTCCCACTATCGTTACCGGCCATGTGGCCAGGACAGCAGCAGCCGCCCGGGGGCGAACAGAACCCCCAGGACGCGCATCAGAACCCGTATCAGCAGCAGCAGCAGCAGCCGGGGCAGCCGAACCCGTACAACCAGCAGCAGCCGGGGTTCGGCGAGCAGCAGCCCGGCTACGGATACCCGCAGGCGGGCTACCAGACGCCGCCTCCCGTACAGCCGTGGGGCCAGGCCCCGCAGCAGCCCCCCGCCCCCCAGCGCGGCGGCGGCACGAGCCCGTACTCCACCAAGACGGTGGCCATCGTCGCCGTCTCCGCGGTCGTCGTGGCGGCGGCCGCCACCGGCGCGTTCGTCCTGACCCGGGACGGCAAGAAGACCGATGAGGCGGGCGGCGACAAGCCCGCCGCGGCCTCCTCGGCGCCCGCCACCAGTTCGGCGGCGCCGCCGGCCGCCCCGAGCTCGAACCCCCGCGCGGGCGGTGAGGCCAAGCCGGTGATCCCGGGCTGGAAGGTGGTCATCAACCCGAAGTACGGGACCGCCTTCGACGTCCCGCCGGAGTGGAACGTCGCGAGCTCCGGCATGTCCACGGGCTTCGAGGACGAGAAGAAGAACGACGGCTCGCCGTTCGTCATGATGTCCGCGCCGGCCTTCCTCAAGGAGGACTGGTGCAAGGTGGACTCCGACAAGAACGGCAGCGAGGAGACGACCTCGCTGGCGGGCACCGGCACCAAGGGCGCCCAGGGTGCCAAGGACACCGCCGAGGCCTCGACCAACGCGGCCGAGACCTGGGTGTACGCCGCGTACGCCCAGTCGGTGAAGAACCCGCGGGAGACCGTCAAGACCACCCCGGCCAAGGAGTACACCACCGCCTCCGGCCTCAAGGGGCACGTCGCCACCGCGACGGCGAGCCCGGTGCCGAAGGCGAACAAGTGCTCCTCCGACGGCAAGAGCATCGCCTTCAGCTTCAGGAACACCAAGGGCGACTTCGCCACCTGGGTCCTCTACGGGGCCGCGGGCGTCGAGGGCGAGGTCAAGCAGGAGGCCTACGAGAAGATCCTCAGCTCCGTCCGCCTGAGCGACTGAGCAACTGAGGGACTGAGCGACTGAGCGACTGAGCGACCGACCTTCCTACCTGAGGCCGCTCCCGCTTTCTGACCTTCCGATCCCCGCTCCGCGCCGAAAAACAGTTTGGATTCTCGGCCCGGGGCGGGGATAGTCCGTGGGTGAGCTCTCCCCCCGCCGCCTCCCCTCACTCCTCCCCCCGCCCGTCCGCGGCGCGCCGCCGCAGACCCGAGTGGGCCGGCCGCAACTACACCCTGCTGACGGGTGCCGCGGTCGTGACGAACCTCGGCAGCCACGGAGCGCTCATCGCGGCCTCCTTCGCGGTCATGGACGCCGGCGGCTCCAGTGGCGACATCGGCCTCGTCGCGGCCGCCCGTACGCTGCCGCTCGTCCTCTTCCTCCTCATCGGCGGCGCCCTCGCCGACCGGCTGCCGCGCCACCGCGTGATGGTCGCGGCCAACGCCCTGAACTGCGTCTCCCAGGCCGCCTTCGCCGTCCTCGTGCTCGCCGGGGAGCCCCGGCTGTGGCAGATGATGCTGCTCACCGCGCTGTGCGGCACCGGTACCGCGTTCTTCAACCCGGCCGCCGAGGGGATGCTGCTCTCCACCGTCTCCGGCGAGCATGCGAACCGCGCCTTCGCCCTCTTCCGGATGGCGATGAACGGCGCCGCCATCGGCGGTGCCGCCCTCGGCGGGGCCATGATCGCCGCGATCGGCCCGGGCTGGGTCCTGGCCGTGGACGCGGCCGCGTTCGCCGTCGCGGGAGCCCTGCGGGCCTTCCTGAACGTCAGCGGCGCCGTCGAACGGGCCCCCGGCGGCGGCCTGCTGGCCGACTTGCGCGAGGGCTGGGTCGAGTTCAAGACCCGCCCGTGGCTATGGAGCATCGTGCTCCAGTTCTCCGTCGTCGTCGCCGTCGTGGGCGCCGCGGAGGCGGTCTACGGTCCGCTGGTCGCCCGGGACCACCTGGGCGGGCCCGCGCCCTGGGGCGTGGCCCTGGCCTTCTTCGGCGTCGGCACGATCGCCGGCGCCGTCCTGATGATGGTGTGGAGGCCGCGCCGGCTGCTGCTGGTCGGCACCCTGTGCGTGTTCCCGCTGGCACTGCCGTCGGCCGGGCTGGCGGTCCCGCTGCCGGTGTGGGGCCTGTGCGCGGTGATGCTGGTCAGCGGCCTGGCCATCGAGGTGTTCGGGGTGAACTGGATGACCACGATGCACCAGGAGATCCCGGAGGAGAAGTTCTCGCGCGTCTCCGCCTACGACTGGTTCGGCTCGGTGTCGATGCTCCCCCTGGCCACCGCCCTGGCCGGTCCGGCCGAATCCGCCTTCGGGCGCACCTCGGCCCTCTGGGGCTGCGCCGCCCTGGTGATCCTGGCCACGGCCCTGGTCCTCCTGATCGCGGACGTCCGCCACATGACCCGGCGTGAGCCGAAGGATTCCTGGGGCTCCGCCCCAGACCCCGCGCCTCAAACGCCGGCGGGGCTGGATTTTGGCTGATGCCGCCCGCCACAACCCAGCCCCGCCGGCGTTTGAGGCGTGGGGGTCTGGGGCGGAGCCCCAGGACGCGGCGCGGCAGCCCTCCCCCTCACCCCAGGCTGAACGCACCCTCCGGCGGAGCCGGGGACGGAGCCGCGTCCGCGTCAGCGACCGGCCGCGCGCCCCTCATGAACCGGGCCAGCGCCTCCCCCACCTCCACCCGGGCGGGGAACGCGTCCGCCGCGCACCTGCGCGAGAGAGCCGCCACCGGCAACTCCCCGTCCGACGCCACCAGGACCGCGTTCCCGAACCGCCTCCCCCGCAGCACGGCCGGTTCCGCGATCAGCGCGAGCTCCCCGAAGACGGCTCCAAAATTCGCCAGCTGTGCCTTCAGGAAGGCGAACGGGGCCCCGTCCGCCAGATTCGCCGCGTACAGCCCGCCCGGTCGCAGCACCCGTGCCGCCTCCCGCGCGTACTCCACGGACGTGAGCTGCGCCGGCACCCTCGACCCGCCGAACACATCGGCCACGATCACGTCCGCGCTGCCCGCGGCCGCGCCCTCCAGCCAGACCCGGGCATCGGCGGCATGCACCTCCACGCCCGCGCCCGCCCCCAGCGGGAGGTGCTCCGCGACCAGCTCCACGAGCCCCGCGTCGAACTCCACCACCGTCTGCCGGGATCCCGGCCGGGTCGCCGCGGCGTAGCGCGGCAGCGTCAGCGCGCCCCCGCCCAGGTGCAGCAGGTCCAGCCCGGCCCCGGGCACCGCCGCGCAGTCGAGCACGTGCGCGAGACGGCGTACGTACTCGAACTCCAGGTGCTCGGGCTCGTCCAGGTCCACGTACGACTGCGGTGCCCCGTCCACGGTCAGCAGCCAGGCCCGCTCCCGGTCCACGTCCGGCATCAGTTTGGCGGTGCCCTGGCCCACTTCCCGGATGACCGGGATCTGCTCGTCGTTCACCCCACCATTGTCAGGCCGCGGGACCAGTCCATGTCCCGGCCGCCTCGGCGGCGTGCTCCGCCGCCTGCGCGAGGCCCGCCCGCGCCGCCGGCGCCCGCCGGGCGGGGTCCAGTACGTTGCGCCCGAAGGCCTTGCGGGCCGCCGCGGACGGCGTGATCAGCAGCACCCGCGCCCCCGCCTCCCGCAGCCGCGCGGCCTGGGCGGCGGGCGAGGGGATCAGCCCGGCACCGCTCGCCATGGGGGCGATGATCACCACCCGCGCGTAGCCGGCGGCCAGGTCCGCGTTGGTCGCGGACCGGATCCCGCCGTCGATGAACCGCCGCCCGCCCACGGTCACGGGCGGCCACACCCCCGGCACCGCGCAGCTCGCCGAGACGGCGTCCACCAGCCCGGCCCCGCTCTCGCGGTCGAAGGCGGCCAGCTCGCCGCTCAGCGCGTCGACGGCCGTGACGACGAGCCGCCGATCGGGCCACTCGTGCGAGACGAGCCGCGCCGCCAGCACCTCGCGGCGCTCCGCCTCGTCGGCGGTGGCGGCGGCCAGTGCCATGGCGCCGACCCTCCGCCGGTAGGCCTTGCCGTCGCGCGAGCGCGCCATGGCCACGGCGTACTTCGCGACGAGCCCGACCCCGAACCTCGCCGCAGATTCCCCCGAGGCGTCGCCGAGCTGGCGCTCGTAGAGCTCCCGCGGCGTGAGCACTCCGGAGGCGAGCTGGGCGCCGACCACCGAGCCCGCCGAGGTGCCGACGACGAGGTCCGCGCCGCCCAGGTCCACGCCCGCCCGGGCGAGCCCGTAAAGGATCCCGGACTCCCAGCCCACGCCGGTGAGTCCCCCGCCGCCGAGCACCAGTGCCGTCTCGCCGCCGCCCATGTCCGTCCGCCCCTCTTCACACGCCGGTGGTGACGGCAGTCTGGCGCAACCGGTCCGCCGTCACCACACAGGGGTGGGGGTCAGCCGTGCACGGTGATCACCGAGCCCGCGCCGACCGTCCGTCCGCCCTCACGGATGGCGAAGCCGAGCCCCGCCTCCAGCGGGACGTCCCGCCCCAGCTCGACGGTCATCGTGACCGTCTCCCCGGGCCGGGCCACCGCGGCCTCGCCCAGGTCCACGTCCCCGACCACATCAGCGGTGCGGATGTAGAACTGCGGCCGGTACCCGGTGGCGACCGGTGTCGTACGCCCGCCCTCCCGCGCGGAGAGCACGTACACCTGGGCGGTGAAACGCCGGCGCGGCTCCACGCTTCCGGGGGCGGCGACCACGTGTCCGCGGCGCACCCCGTCGCGCGGCACCCCGCGCAGCAGCAGCGCCACGTTGTCCCCGGCCTCGGCGGACTCCATCGGCTTACCGAAGGTCTCCAGACCGGTCACGACGGTCTCCACCGCCTCGCCGTCCCCGCCGAGCACGCTCACCCGGTCACCCGTCCGTACGCTCCCGCGCTCGACGGCACCGGTCACCACCGTCCCGCGCCCGGTGATGGTCAGCACGTTCTCCACCGGCATCAGGAACGGCGCGTCCGTGTACCGCACCGGCATCGGAACGTACGTGTCCACCGCGTCCAGCAGCGCCTCGATCGCCCCGGTCCACCGCGGGTCGCCCTCCAGCGCCCCCAGCCCGGAGACCCGTACGACGGGAGCGGCGTCCCCGCCGTAGCCGTGCGCGGTGAGCAGGTCGCGGACCTCCAGCTCGACCAGGTCGGTGAGCTCGGGGTCCCCGGCGTCAGCCTTGTTGAGCGCCACCACGATGTGGTCGACGCCGACTTGGCGGGCGAGGAGGACGTGCTCGGCGGTCTGCGGCATGACTCCGTCGAGCGCGGAGACGACGAGGATCGCCCCGTCGAGCTGGGCGGCGCCCGTGACCATGTTCTTGATGTAGTCGGCGTGGCCGGGCATGTCCACGTGGGCGTAGTGCCGGGTGTCGGTCTCGTACTCGACGTGCGTGAGGTTGATGGTGATGCCGCGCCGGGACTCCTCCGCGGTCCGGTCGATGCGGTCGAACGGCACGAAGTCGGCGCCGCCGCGCGCGGCGAGGACCTTGGTGATGGCGGCGGTGAGGGTGGTCTTGCCGTGGTCGACGTGACCCATGGTGCCGATGTTGAGGTGCGGCTTGGTGCGTACGAAGGCCGTCTTGGCCATGATGTCTTCCCGTGTGATCCGAAGCTGGAGACGGGACCCCTGGAGCGAACCGACCCTCCCCCTGTGGGGTCCGCCGGACGATCCGGGAAGGGTCAGCTTCGTGCGCCGTCGAATGCGGCGAGGACGGATGCCTCCGCGGGGAGGGCAGCCTTCGGCGCGTCCGCGACTGCGGACTGCGCTGCGAGGAAGGCGTGCCTGGACATGCCGCTGATCCTGCCGGAGCGCCGGGCCGGCGTCGAATGAATTTCCGTTCGCACAGAGGTTCTTGGGCGCGCCCCGCTCGATGTGCCGGCGCGGATCACGGCACTCGGGGGTTGCCGGCCGTTCGGCCGCATGAGACCCGGATTACGGCGCGACGCCGCATACGTCGGTTAGTCTCCCGGGATGTCCCTCCTCCTCGCGCCCTGGACCCGGCTGTCGCTGCTCGTCCTGTTGCTCGTGGCGGCCGGGGTGGGCGTGCTGCTGTACGAGCCCCAGCGCATCCTCTCGGAGGGCTGGCCGCCGGGGCTGCCCGCCGGCACGGCGGTGCTGGTGTTCGCGGCCGTGTACGGGCTCTGCACGGCCGCCTTCGTACCGCGCCCGCTGCTCAACCTGGCGGCGGGAGCCGTCTTCGGAACCCAGTTCGGCCTGTTGGCGGCGGTCGGCGGCACGGTACTCGGCGCCGGGATCGCCTTCGGACTCGGCCGGATCATGGGCCAGGAGGCGCTGCGCCCGTTCCTGCGCGGCCGCTGGCTGAAGGCGGCCGACGGCCAGCTCAGCCGGCACGGCTTCCGTTCGATGCTCGCGGTGCGGATCTTCCCCGGGCTTCCCTTCGCGGCCGCCAACTACTGCGCGGCGGTCTCGCGCTGCGGCTGGCTCCCCTTCCTCCTCGCCACCGCGATCGGCACCGTGCCGAACACGGCCGCGTACGTGATCGCGGGGGCCAGCGCCTCCTCCCCGGGCTCCCCCGCGTTCCTCGCCGCGTTCGGTTTCATCGCCGTCTCCGCGGCGGTCGCCGCGGCCGTCGCCTGGCGCAAGCGGCACGCGCTGGCTCCGGCCGCTCCGCGCGAGGTGGCGGCCGAGAACCCCCAGCACCCCCCTGTGGTCACGGCCGCTTCCCACGGGCCCTAGCATCGGACGCGAACTGCCCGACGATCACAAGGACGAGCGCACCCCGACATGAGCTGGTTCGAATCCCTAATCCTCGGTCTCGTCCAGGGGCTTACGGAGTTCCTCCCGATCTCCTCCAGCGCCCACCTGCGGCTGACCGCGGCGTTCGCCGGCTGGCACGATCCAGGAGCGGCCTTCACCGCCATCACCCAGATCGGCACCGAGGCCGCCGTGCTGATCTATTTCCGCAAGGACATCGCGCGGATCATCTCCACCTGGTTCCGGTCGCTGTACACCAAGGCGCTGCGCTCCGAGCAGGACGCGAAGATGGGCTGGCTGGTGATCGTCGGCTCCATCCCGATCGGTGTCCTCGGCCTCGTCTTCAAGGACGCGATCGTGGGCCCGGCCCGCGACCTGCGGCTGACGGCCACCACCCTCGTGGTGATGGGCATCGTGCTGGGCGTCGCCGACCGGCTGGCCGCGCGCGACGAGGAGGGCGGCCGGCACCGGGCGATCCGCGAGCGCAAGACGCTCAAGGAGCTGGGCGTCAAGGACGGTCTGATCTTCGGTGTCTGCCAGGCGATGGCCCTGATCCCGGGCGTCTCCCGCTCCGGCGCGACGATCTCCGGCGGTCTGCTGCTGGGCTTCACCCGAGAGGCCGCGGCGCGTTACTCCTTCCTCCTCGCCATCCCGGCCGTGCTGGCCTCGGGCGCGTTCGAGATCAAGGACGTGGTCGAGACCCCGGGCCACATCTCCTGGGGTCCGACGATCTTCGCCACGGTCATCGCCTTCTTCGTGGGGTATGTCGTGATCGCGTGGTTCATGAAGTTCATCTCGACGAAGAGCTTCATGCCGTTCGTGATCTACCGGATCCTCCTGGGCATCCTCCTGTTCGTGCTGATCGGCACGGACGTGCTGAGCCCGCACGCGGGTGATTCCGGCTCGTAGCAGGACCCCGCCCCACGTCTTCAGGTGAACCGCGGGCCGCTCGGGAACGTTCCCGGGCGGCCTGCGCGTCGTTGTGCCTGGAGAGACCTGAAGGCGAGCATCAGGGGGTGTCCCATGGGTCGAGTGGTGTTGGAGCGTTTTCCGGCCGGTAGTCCGAGGGGAAGCTGGCCGGCCGAGGAGTACGCCGCGGAGCGCATGCGGGAGGGCGTACCGGCCGAGGTGGTGATGGATCTCGCCACCGACGCGTTCCTGGTCGTGGTCCGGCAGCGGGAGGCGCATTCCGGTCACTGAGCGCGGCCGCGGAGATCCATCACGCGCACGCCCCTTGGCCTGGGCGCCCCGCACCCCCACACTGACCCGATGACGCAGCGTGTGGACCTCGCGACGGTAATGGACCGACTGGCCATCGACGAGGTGGTCACGGGGTACGCGATGGCCGTGGACGACGGGGACTGGGCCGCGTACCGAGCCCTGTTCACCCCGGCCGGCCGGGCCGACTACAGCTCGGCGGGCGGAGTCGAGGGGCCCGCCGGGGAGGTCGCCGACTGGCTCGCGGAGACGATGCGGCTGTTCCCCGTACGCCAGCACCTGATCGTCAACCGGCTGATCCGGCTGGAGGATCTGGGCGGTTCGCCCGGGGACTCGGCCGAGGTCCGGGCGGATTTCGTGAATCCGATGCGGCTGGCCGGCCCGGGATCCGGGGCTGGGGCCGGGGCCGAGTCCGACGGCCTTTCCGACGGCGCCGTCACCGCCCCCGACTTCGTCGCCGCCGGGCGCTACACCTTCGCGCTCGCCCGCACCCGCGACTGCTGGCGGCTCACCCGCGTCACCGTCCACGAGAAATGGCGGCACATGTCCGGCTGATCCGGCCCGGCCGTCCCACACTGGAAGCGGAGGCGCCTCATGGTCTCGAAACCGGCCGGGTGGTGGCGTGCGGCGGCAGCCGTGGCCGCGGGAGCACTGCCCTGTCTCGCCTTCCCCGCGCCCGCGCTGTGGTGGTTCGCCTACGTGGCCCTCGTGCCCTGGATGCTGCTGCTGAGGTCGGCTGCCACCGGGCGGCGCGCGGCCCTGGAGGGCTGGCTCGGCGGCGCCGGGTTCATCCTGGCCGTCCACCACTGGCTGCTGCCCAACCTGCACGTGTTCCTGCTCCCGCTGGCCGCGCTGCTGGGGCTGCTCTGGATCCCGTGGGCCCTGCTGGTCCAGGAGTTGCTCGGCGGGGTCCCCGCCGCGGGGCGGGCGGGGGCCGCGCTGGTCCTCGTACCGGCGGGCTGGCTGCTGGCGGAGCTGGCCCGGTCGTGGCAGGGGCTGGGCGGGCCGTGGGGGCTGCTGGGGGCCAGCCAGTGGCAGGTGCCGCCGGCGCTGCGGCTGGCCTCGGTGGGCGGGGTGTGGCTGGTGAGCCTGCTGGTGGTGGCGGTGAACTGCGCGCTGGTGCTGTTGATCGCGGCGCCCGGGGCACGGGTCCCGGCGGTGGCCGGGGTGACGGGGTGCGCGGTGCTGACGGGCGTGGTGTGGCTGTGGGCGCCCCGGCCCGAGGTGTCGGGCGGGCTGCGCGTGGCCGTCGTACAGCCGGGGCTGATGAGGGAGCCGACCGAGGGCACGGCGGACACGCTGGGCACCGAGGGCACGGGCAGCGCGGAGCGGCGGTTCGCGGTCGGGGAGCGGCTGACGCGGGCCCTCGCGGGGCAGCACCCGGACCTGGTGGTGTGGGGCGAGAGCAGCGTCGGCACGGATCTGGCGGCCCGCCCCGACCTGGCCCGGCGGCTGGCCTCGCTATCGGCGGAGGTCGGGGCTCCGCTTCTGGTCAACGTGGACGCCCGCCGGTCGCCGGCCGAGGCCGCCGCCCCCGGCATCTACAAATCCGCGGTGCTGATCGGCCCCCAGGGCCCCACCGGCGCCCGGTACGACAAGATGCGCCTAGTGCCCTTCGGTGAGTACATACCGGCCCGCTCCGTGCTCGGCTGGGTCACCTCGGTCGGGAGGGCCGCCGGCGAGGACCGCGTGCGCGGCGGCTCTCCGGTGGTCATGGACCTGCCGGGGCGGCCGGACGTACGCCTGGGCCCGCTGGTCTGCTTCGAATCCGCCTTCCCCGACATGAGCCGGCACCTCACCCGTGACGGTACCGGTCTGCTCGTCGTCCAGTCGGCGACCTCCACCTTCCAGGACAGCTGGGCACCGGCCCAGCACGCCTCGCTCGCCGCGCTGCGCGCCGCCGAGAGCGGCCGTCCCGTCGTGCACGCCACCCTCACCGGTGTGAGCACGGTGCACGGACCGTCCGGGGAGCGGATCGGCGCCGACCTGCCCACCTCGGCGAGCACGGCGGCCGTCTACGAGGTCCCGCTCTCCCGAAGCACGACGCCGTACGTCCGCTTCGGGGACTGGCCGGTGGGCGCGGCCCTCGCCGCGCTGGCGGCCTACTGCGCGGCGGAGGGTGTCCGTTCGCTCAGGACGGGGAGGCCTGCTCCAGAGCCGACAGCACCACGCGCTCGCACAACTCGTGGGTGAGCAGCGCGTCCCGGGCGCTGACTGTCCTGCCCGCGCCGACCGACTCCAGGAAGGCGTCCACGACCTGTTCGATGCCGCGCTGGCGGGCGACCGGCACCCAGTCCCCGCGCCGCCGAACGGTCGGCTGGCCCTTGTGGTCGATGATCTCGGCCAGGTTGACGACCTGCCGTTTGGTGTCCTGTCCGGAGACCTCCAAGATCTCCTCGGTGGAGCCGGACAGCCGGTTCATGATGCCGAGCGCGGTGAACCCCCCTCCGGCCCGGCCGGACATCAGGAGCACCACCTGATGCATGAGTCCCTCGCGCACCACGGCCCGTACGTCGATGTGGTCGGCCTCGCCGGGCAGCAGGAAGCGCAGGGTGTCGACGACGTGGATGAAGTCGTCCAGGACGAGGGTGCGCGGGTCCTCGGGCAGGCCGACCCGGTTCTTCTGCATCACGATCAGCTCGCGCGGGTGGTCGGCGCACTGCGCGTAGCCGGGCGCGTAACGGCGGTTGAAGCCGACGAAGAGGGAGACCCCGCGCTCCTCGGCCAGTTCCACCAGCCGCCGCGAGTCGGCGAGCTCGTAGGCGAGCGGCTTGTCCACGTACGTCGGTACGCCGGCCTCCAACAGCCGTTCCACGATCGCGGGGTGGGCGTCGGTGGGGGCGTGCACGAAGGCCGCGTCGAGGCCCGCGGCGAGGAGTCCGTCCAGATCGGTGTGCAGCCGTCCGGCCGGGACGCGGTGGATCCCGCCGATCCGTTCCAGCGTGGCGGGGGTGCGGGTCTGCAGGTGCAGCTCGATCCCCGGGCGGGTGGTGAGGACGGGCAGGTACGCCTTCTGGGCGATGTCGCCGAGTCCGATGACGCCGACCTTCACCGGGAGCCTCCAGGGTTGTTCCATAGGGGACTTCAGGAGCTTAATCCCTGGTGGCGGGGGGCCGGGTCGCCGAGGATGGGGGTCATGATGACCACGTCTTCCGGATCACACCGCACCGAACCCTCCACCACCGCCGACGAGCGGGACATGCTGGACGGATGGCTCGACTACCACCGCAGCACCCTGGCCTGGAAATGTGAGGGGCTCGGCGACGAGCAGCTGCGCCGTGCCGTCCTCGCCCCTTCCGAACTCAGCCTGTTGGGGCTCATACGGCACATGGCGGAGGTGGAGCGGTACTGGTTCCGGGAGATCATGCTGGGCGAGGAGCTGCCCGAGCTGTACTGCACGAGGGAAGACCCGGACGGCGACTTCCACTTCAGCGACAAGGACACCTGGGCGGACGCCGAGCGGGTCTGGCAGACCGAGGTGGAACTGGCCCGGCAGGCCGCGGCCGGCCGCTCCCTGGATCTGGAGTCGCGGGCCGAGAGCCACCACCGCGGCGAGGTGTTCAGCCTTCGCTGGGTCTACACGCACATGATCGAGGAGTACGCGCGCCACAACGGCCACGCGGATCTGCTGCGCGAGCAGCTCGACGGTTCCACCGGCGACTGACACAGGTCCACCTGCGGGCGGCCGTCACCCGTGCGGGGGCAATATCGGCCGCGGGTTTTCGCAACGGGGTCCTTCCACAGCAGAGTTGCGCGAGTGCATCCAACCCGAACCACGACAACGCTGCTGCTCGGAGTCGCCTGTGCCGTCTCGGCCGTCTCCGGTTGTGTGAACGTACCCCCTGCTCCGATGCCGCCCGCGGGGGCCCCGTCCTCGGGGGCGCCGCCGCACCACGAGCCGCGCGGCGGGCCGGGGGCCGCGCCGGTGATCGTCCAGGCGCCCGCCCTGGAGGCGCTGAAGGCCGTGGACGCGGCGCCGGAGCGGCCCGGGCACCCTGAGGCGTCCGCGGCCGCCTCAGGCGCCGGGACGGGCGCCGCCGCGGCGGCGGCGTCCACCGGGGCGGAGGGGGCCGTACCGCCGGCCCCCGGCACGGAGCGCGCGGCGGGGCGCGCACGCGGGCACGACGGGCGCGACGGCTACGAGGGACGCGGTGGTCCCGACGGGCGCGGTGGTCCCGAGGCGTCCGAAGGGCGCGGCGGCGCCGGGGGCGAGGGCCACCGAGACCGCGCGCACCAAGGGAAGAAGCCGGCTCCGGAGGTGCCGCGCCGACTGATGCGGGAGCTGCCGGTGCAGCCGGCCGACGTCTGCGCCCTGGGGCGGCGGCACGGCCGCTGGCACCCGGACAGCCCGGAAGCCCGGATCTGCTCGGGCGTGCACGAGGACTGACCGCCCGCCGCCAAGCGGCTTCCGCGAGACCGCCTACGGCCATCCGTGCCCCGGCCCCCTACGGGTGCTGCTCCGGGAACGGGTGGGGCCCCTCGCCCGGTTCCGCCGCGAGCCGTCGCTCCAGCCGGGCGATGGCGGCCCGCACCCCGCTCCCGTACCCGTACCCGTCGTCGGCGAGCACGCCGGTGGCCTCGCGGGCCCGCGCGAGGTGGACCCGGGCGGCCTCGGGCCGGCGGAGCTTCACGTAGTCGGCGGCGAGGTTGAGGTGCAGCGAGGGGTAGAACACGCGGACGGCCCGATGCGGTGCGGGGTGCGCGGGTGGCCCCTCCCCCGGGCCCGGGGTGGGCGGGATGGCGGCGGCGGGGCCCAGCCCGTCGGCGGCGGTGAGGGCCCGCAGATCCCAGGCCAGTTCCTCGGCGGGGTCGTCCTGGGCATCGGCCATGTAGTGCGCGAGCGTGCACCGGTGGAGGGAGTCGCCCTCCTCGCCGATCTCGGACCAGATCTCACCGAGCCGGTTGCGGGCTTCTTCGCGGTCCCCGGCGTGCAGCAGGATGACCGCCTGGCCGATCCTGGTCATGACGGCGTCCTCCGACGCCTCCTGCTGCTCCGTCACCGCGGCCTCCGGCTTGCTCCGCCAGACCTGCTCCGGTCTGATCATCAACACGCTAGCCGGAGGCACCGGCAATGGCGCCGAGGCGCGGTGGGGCGTCAGCCCAGGTCCGGGATCCGCCAGTCGATCGGCTCATGGCCCTGGGCGGCGACGGCCTCGTTGATCTGCGTGAAGGGCCGGGAGCCGAAGAACTTCTTGGCCGACAGGGGCGAGGGGTGGGCGCCCTTGACGACCACGTGCCGCTCCTCGTCGATCAGCGGGAGCTTCTTCTGGGCGTAGGCGCCCCACAGCACGAAGACGGCCGGGTCGGGGCGCCCGGACACCGCGCGGATCACCGCGTCGGTGAACTTCTCCCAGCCCTTGCCCTTGTGCGAGTTGGGCTCGGCCTCCCGGACGGTGAGGACCGCGTTGAGCAGCAGGACGCCCTGCTCGGCCCACGGCATCAGGTACCCGTTGTCCGGGATGGGGAGGCCGAGCTCCTCCTTCATCTCCTTGTAGATGTTGCGCAGCGAGGGCGGGGTCTTGACCCCGGGCCGCACGGAGAAGCACAGGCCGTGGCCCTGGCCCGCGCCGTGGTACGGGTCCTGGCCGAGGACCAGGACCTTCACCTTGTCGAACGGCGTGGCCTCCAGGGCGGCGAAGACCTGCTCTCGGGGCGGGTAGACCGGCCCGTTCGCCCGCTCCTTCTCTACGAACTCGATGAGCTCTTTGAAGTAGGGCTGCTCCAGCTCCCCGCCGAGAGCGGGGAGCCAGGACTCGGGCAGCATCTGGGTCACGTCTACAACCTCCGGTACAGGTTCTTTCCAACTACTTGGCGCGACCGTGTCGCGCCAACTGCTCAGAACCTACCGGGGGCCACTGACAACGCCCCATCCGCCCACCGCGGCCGTCACGGCTACCAGCTGGTCTTGCGGTACAGCTCCCACATCTGGAAGACGGTCTGCGGGTCGAGCGCACGCTCGGCGCCGGCGATGTCCTCGCGTGCGGCGACGTAGAGCTTGCCCTGCCACAGCGGCAGCAGCCGGACGTCCTGGGCGAAGATCGCCTGCGCCTGCTCGAACTCCTTGCCGCCGGCCGCCCGGTCGCTCTCGCGGCGGGACTTGGGCAGCAGCTCGGTCAGGATCTCGGTGGGCTCGTACGGGGTGCCGACCGCGTTCTCCTTGCCGACGAACGGCGCGATGAAGTTGTCCGGGTCCGGGAAGTCGGGGAACCAGCCTCGGCCGAAGACCGGGTACTCGCCGTTCTTGTAGCCCTCCTGGAAGACCTTCCACGGCTGGCCGCGCAGGGTGATCTTGAAGAGGAGGCTCTCGTCGAGCTGGCGCTTGAGCTCGGTGAACTCGTCGGCGGTGGAGGCACCGTAGCGGTCGGTGGTGTACCAGAAGGTCAGCTCCACCGGCTGGGTGATCCCGGCGTCCTTCAGGATCTTCTTGGCCTTGGCGACGTCCGCGTGGCCGTAGGCGTCGAAGAAGGGCGTCTTGTGACCCACGACGCCCTTGGGGACCATGGAGTACAGCGGCTCGGCCGTGCCCTGGTAGACCTTGGAGACCAGGGCCCCCCGGTCGACGACCTGGGCGATGGCGCGGCGCACCGCCAGCTTGTTGACCTGCGGGTCCTGGGGGTTGAAGACCAGGTACCGGATCTCGGCGCCGACGTTCTCGACGACCTGGACGCCCGCGTTGTGCGAGTCGGGGCTCTGCAGGTCCTTGATCTCCGAGGCGGACAGGCCTCGGTAGGTCGCGTCGATCTCCTTGGCCTTGAGGGCCGCGACCATCTTCTTCGACTCCGCGAAGTAGCGGATGGTCACCGCGTCGTTCTTCCGGTTCGCGAAGCCGGCGTAGCTCTCGTTCTTCGTGAGGACCGCCTCGCTGCCCTCCTTGTACGACTGGAGGACGTACGGGCCGGAGCCGACGACCTTGCCGTCCTCCCGCACCTTGTCGGCCGGGTACTCCTTGGGCGCGACCAGGGAGGCGGCCGGCGAGCCGAGGACGAACGGGAACGTGGCGTCCGGCGTCTTCAGGTGGAAGACGACCGTCAGCGCGTCCGGGGTCTCGATCTTGTCCAGGCTGCCGAAGAGGTCCTTGGGGCCGAGCTTGTGCCCGATGGTCCGGATCCGGTCGAGGGAGTGCTTGACGGCCTTGGCGTCGAGCGGCTCGCCGTCGGAGAACTTGAGGCCCTTCTTCAGGGTGCAGCGGTACGACTCGTTCGCCGTGTCCGTGAACTCGCAGCTCTGAGCGGCGTCCGGCTGGGGCTTGGTGCTGCCCGTGGGGAACGCCAGCAGGGTCTGGTAGACGTTCCGGTACAGCTCCCAGGAGCCGTCCCAGGCGGCCGCGGGATCGAGGGTGCTCGGGGCGCTGGTGGTGCCCACAACGACCTTTTGGGCGGCTTCACCCTTGTCGTCCGAAAGCAGGCCGCATCCGGCGAGCAGGGATATGGACGCAAGGGCCGCAGTGATCTGCAGGCATCTGGTCCGGATGAACACGTGCACGCTCCTCGATCAGCCAGGGGTGCGGCAGACCCTACCGCAGTGCACGACAAATCCAATGGGCAGGTTTGGTGAGGCACTTGACCGATTACGTGCGCATTAGGTACGCATTTGCCTCCCCTCGGGAGGCAAATGCGTCCGATTATCGGTCAGTGGACTCCGGCATTGAGGAACATTCCGCCGTCAACGACCAGAGTTTGCCCGGTGATCCATTCCGCTTGCGCGGATGTAAGAAATGCCGCAGCCCCGCCGATGTCCTCCGGGGTCCCGAGCCGGCCGAGCGGATAGGCCGCCGCGGCCTCCTGCTCGCGGCCTTCGTAGAGCGCCTGCGCGAATTTGGTCTTCACCACCGCCGGGGCGATCGCGTTGACCCGGACGCCCGGCGCCATCTCGTGGGCGAGCTGGAGGGTGAGGTTGACCATGGCGGCCTTGCTCATCCCGTACGCGCCGATGAAGGGCGAGGCGGAGACGCCGGCGATGGAGGCGATGTTCACGATCGCACCGCCGTTGTCCTTCTGCCAGGCGTGCCAGGTGCGCTGGGCGAACCCGAGCGCCGAGATCACGTTCGTCTCGAAGACCTTCCGGGCGACACCGAGGTCCAGGTCCGCGATCGGGCCGAAGACCGGATTGGTGCCCGCGTTGTTGATCAGGAAGTCTACGCGGCCGAAGGCCTCCATCGTCCGCTCGACGGCGACGGCCTGGTGCTCCTCGTCGTGCGCCTTGCCGGCGACCCCGATCACCCGGTCCGCGCCGAGCCGCTCCACGGCCTCCTTGAGGGCCTCCTCGTTGCGTCCGGTGATGCAGAGCCGGTCGCCGCGCGCGACCAGCGCCTCGGCGATGCCGTAGCCGATGCCCCGGCTCGCCCCGGTGATCAGCGCGACCTTGCCGCTGTCGATGCCGCTGTCGATGCCGTTTTCCTTGCTGTCCGTCATGACGTACGCCCTGCCTCTCGTGAACTCGTCAGTTGAGCGGGCCGCCGGCCACGTACATGACCTGGCCGGAGACGAAGCCGGCGGCCTCGCCCGTGAAGAAGGCGATGGCGTTGGCGATGTCGTCCGGGGCGCCGACGCGCTGGACCGGGATCTGGGTGGCGGCGGCGGCCTTGAAGTCCTCGAAGCCCATCCCGACGCGGGCGGCCGTCTGGGCGGTCATCTCGGTGGCGATGAAGCCGGGGGCGACGGCGTTGGCGGTGACGCCGAACTTGCCGAGCTCGATGGCCAGGGTCTTGGTGAAGCCCTGGAGCCCCGCCTTGGCGGCGGAGTAGTTCAGCTGGCCGCGGTTGCCCAGCGCCGAGCTGCTGGAGAGGTTGACGATGCGGCCGAACTTGGCCTCCACCATGTACTTCTGACACGCCCTCGACATCAGGAACGCGCCGCGCAGGTGCACGTTCATGACGGTGTCCCAGTCACTCTCGCTCATCTTGAAGAGGAGGTTGTCGCGCAGCACACCCGCGTTGTTGACCAGGATGGTCGGGGCGCCGAGCGTGCTCGCGACGCGCTCGACGGCCGCCTCGACCTGGGCGGCGTCGGAGACGTCGCAGCCGACCGCCAGGGCCGTGCCGCCGGCCGCCGTGATCGCCTCCACGGTGTCCTTGCAGGCCGCCTCGTCGAGGTCGAGTACGGCGACGGCGCGGCCTTCGGCGGCCAGGCGTACGGCGGTGGCCGCGCCGATGCCCCGGGCCGCCCCGGTCACGATCGCGACGCGCTGCTCGGTGGTGGACATGCTGGATCTCCTCGCCCTTGGAATCCTGAACAGCGGCGCCCGATAGGTGAGCAACCGCTTAGTAGCTTCAGCTGAGGAGACGCTAGGAGCCCTGGCACCCGGTGTCAACGGCACCGGGTCCCAGGGCTCCGCGCAGTACGGCGATCAGCGCACCAGCAGGTCGAGCAGCCGCTCCACCTCGGCCTCGGGGTCGGCCGTCAGCCCGGTGTGCACGGGGCCCGGCTGCACCACGGTGCTGCGCGGGGCGATCAGCCAGCGGAACCGGCGGCCCGGGTCGTCGCCGGCCGCCTGGCCGGCGCTCTCGCCGCCCGCGCACAGCCCCTCGACCGCGCGCAGGGCCGCCCGTACCCCGGCCACGTCGGCCTCGGGGTCCAGGGCGAGGAGCTTGGCCTCGTCGAGGTGGGTGCGCGCGGCCACGTAGGACCGGGCCCGGCAGTAGACGATCACGCCGGCATTGAAACACTCGCCGCGCTCCATCCGGGGCACCACACGCACCAGCGCGTACTCGAACACGTCCCGCTTGGTCACTCGCTGTCGCTCTTCTTCAGGTGGGGCTTGGGGGCGAGGCGTTCGGCGAGCCAGCCCGGGGGCCCGGACCGGGCCTTCACCTCGGCCTCCATCGTGATCCTCTCGTGGATCGTGGCCGCGCGTGGCACCAGGGCCTCGACATAGGCGTGGCGCAGCGCGTCGGTGGAGTCGAACCCGGGCTCGTCGACCAGCCACTCGTCCGGGACTTCGGCGGTGACCTCGGTGAGCAGCTCCCTCGTCACGAGCGGGGCGAGCTCGGCGGCGGCCTTCGCGATGTCGGGGCCGACCGGGGCCAGCACGTGGTCGGAGGCGTTGTAGGGCTTGGCGGCCGCGGTTTCGGCGGTGGGCCAGTTGTGGTGCCAGATCATGGTGGCCCCGTGGTCGATGAGCCAGAGGTCCCCGTGCCAGACCAGCATGTTCGGATTGCGCCAGGACCGGTCCACGTTGTTGATCAGGGCGTCGAACCAGACCACGCGCCCCGCCTCGGCGGGGTCCACCTCATAGGCCAGCGGATCGAAGCCGATCGAGCCGGGCAGGTAGTCCATCCCGAGGTTCAGCCCGCCGCTGGCCTTGAGCAGCTCCTGGACCTCCTGGTCGGGCTCGCCGAGCCCGATGACGGGGTCGAGCTGCATCTGCACGAGCCGCGGCACCCGCAGCCCCAGCCGCTGGGCCAGGCGGCCGCAGATGACCTCCGCGACGAGGGTCTTGCGCCCCTGGCCGGCTCCGGTGAACTTCATGACGTATGTGCCGAGATCGTCGGCCTCGACGATCCCCGGCAGCGAGCCGCCCTCACGCAAGGGCGTGACGTAACGGGTCGCGATCACTTCTGTGAGCATTTCCCCAGGCTAACCGGCCGCCGCGCGCCATGATCCAAGGTTTTTTCAGCGTGGTGCGGACCACTCGTCGATCAGCGCTTCGGCGGTGGTGATGGACGCGACCAGCGCGAGGGAGTTGCGGATCACCTCGGCCGTGTACGAGGCCGGCACCCCGCTGATGGCGTCCGAGGGGACGACGACCCGGTAGCCGAGGTTCACGGCGTCGAAGACCGTGTTCGGGATCGCGATGTTCGAGGAGACCCCGGTGACGACGAGGGAGCGGATGCCGAGGTTCCGCAGCAGCGGGTCCAGATCGGTTCCGGCCATCGGGGACAGCCCGTGCAGCCGCCGTACGACCAGGTCCCGCTCGGCCACCTCGATGGGGGCCGCGACCTCGACCGCCCGGCTCCCGGAGAGCTGGCGCACCGGGAGTCTGCCGGCGGCCCGGAACAGCCGCGCGTTGGTGTTGGCTCCGAGTCCGTCCGGCCGCCGCTCGGCGACCGCGTGCAGCACCTGTACGCCGGCCGCGTGCGCGGCGTCGACCAGCGCGGCCACCCGTCCCAGCATCCCGGAGTCCCTGGCCTCCTCGGCCAGTTCGGGAAGGGCGCTCTCGTCGCCGACGACGCCGTTCTGGCACTCGACGGTGAGCAGCGCGGTGGTGGCGGGATCGAGTTCCGGCATGTCTCCCCCTGGCGTGGCGGCCGAAGAGCCCTCATGATTCCTGACACATAGTCAGATGTGAAGGGGAGGGAGCGGGCCGGATGGACAGTGCCGGACGGACGGACGGGACCCAGCGGCGGGGCCGCCGCATCATGATGACCGAGGAGGAGGTGGACGCGTTCCTGCGGGAACAGCGCACCTGCCGGGTGGCGACGGTCTCGCCGGACGGCCGCCCGCACGTGGGCGCGCTGTGGTTCGCCTGGGACGGCGGCTCGCTGTGGCTGTACTCGATCACACGCAGCCGCCGCTGGGCCGACCTGCGCGAGGACCCCCGTATCTCGGTGGTCGTGGACGCGGGTGAGTCCTACGACGAGCTGCGCGGGGTCGAGCTGTCCGGGAGCGCCGTGTTCGTGGGCGAGGCCCCCCGCACGGGCGAGCCGTGCCCGGAGCTGGCGGAGGCCGAGCGGATCTTCCCCGTCAAGAACTTCGGCATCGAGGAGATGCCCCACGACGGGCGGCACGCCTGGATCCGCCTCACCCCGGAGTCGGTCGTGTCGTGGGACTTCCGCAAGCTGTAGGCCGGGGGGCGCTCGGCCCGCGGGCCTGTCAGCGGGCCGGCCGCAGCTCCTCCGCCGCGACCTCCGCGATCACCGCGGCCACCTGCGACAGCGCCGGGGAATCCAGCTTCCACTGCTGCCAGTACAGCGGCACGTCCAACGGCCGCCGCGGCTCCAGCAGCACCAGCTCCCCCGACCGCACCAGCGGCCCGGCCTGCGTCTCCGGCACCAGCCCCCACCCCAGTCCGGCGGCCACCGCGTCGCGGAAGCCCTCCGAGGTGGGCACGTGGTGGCGCGCCGGCGACGCCGCCGCGTCCGGCCCCGCCAGCGACCGGACGAACGCGTCCTGGAGGTCGTCCCGGCGGTCGAACACGATCACCGGCGCCTCCCGGAGGTCCCGCGCCGGCGCGCCCGTCAGGTGGCGGGCGGCGAAGCCGGGGCTCGCGACCGGCAGGTAACGAGCCAGTCCCAGCCCCCGTACGGTGCACCCCGCCACCGGGTCCGGCGAGGAGGTGACCGCCGCCATCACCTGCCCCTCCCGCAGCAGCGCCGTCGTATGGGACTCGTCCTCGCGGTGCAGTTCGAAGCAGACCGGCGGATCCTGCGGCACCCGGGTCAGCGCCGGAAGGAACCAGGTGGCCAGGGAGTCCGCGTTCACCGCGATCGGCAGCCGCACCGGCCCCATGCCCTCGGCCGCCCCCATCCCCAGCTCGGCCCGCGCGTCGCGCTCCAGCCGGGCCAGCTGGCGCGCGAACCGGATCACCACCTCGCCGGATTCGGTCGCCCGCACCGGCTTGCTCCGCATCAGCAGCACCCGTCCGGTGCGCTGCTCCAGCGCCTTGACCCGCTGGCTGATGGCGGACGGCGTGACGTGCAGGGCGGCGGCGGCCGCGTCGAACGTGCCCTCGTCCACCACAGCGAGCAGGGTCCGTACCTGGTCCAGAGGGAGCTCATTCATCACGAGTGCTAATGCTACGTAAAAATCTTTAGCTGTACTGTCGGTGCGCCGGTACCTACGGTCGGACGTATGACACACGGCATCACCACGGCCGCCCTGGCCGGCTTCGGCACCGGGCTCTCCCTCATCGTCGCCATCGGCGCGCAGAACGCCTTCGTCCTCCGGCAGGGCGCGCGCCGCCACGCCGTTCTCGCCGTGGTCGCCATCTGCGCCCTGTCGGACGCGGCTCTCATCGTGCTCGGCGTCGCCGGCGTCGGCGCCGTCGTCACCGCCTGGCCGGCCGCCCTGACCGCCGTCGGCATCGCCGGGGGCGCCTTCCTGATCGGCTACGGAGTGCTCGCGGCGCGGCGGGTGCTGCGCCCCACCCCCGGCGCGGCCCTCACCGCGGAGGGCGCCTCCCCCGGCTCCGGGCGCCGGGCGGTGCTGACCTGCCTGGCCATGACCTGGCTGAACCCGCACGTCTACCTGGACACCGTGCTGCTGCTCGGCTCCCTGGCCGCCGACCGCGGCGACCTGCGCTGGGCCTTCGGCGCGGGCGCCGCCCTGGCCAGCCTGACCTGGTTCGGCTCCCTGGGCTACGGCGCCCGCCTGCTCAGCGGCCTCCTCGCCCGCCCCTCGGCCTGGCGGGTGCTGGACGGCCTCGTCGCCGCGACGATGGTCACGATGGGCGGCATGCTCCTCGTCCGCGCCTGACCGAAGACGATCAGACGAAGATCAGACAAAGACCGGACAAATCATGGCAAAAGTTTCTCCATCCCCTCCCTTGACTAGGCCGAAATAGGGAGGAAACTCTTCAATACACCGGACAACCAGAGAGAGCCGCACTCACTTCTGGAGACGTCCAGAAGTCCGCGTGACCCCCATCTCGGCTCTGGCCAGGCCCCCGGCACAACCTGTCGGTTGAAGGAGCCCATCGGCGACGGCTGAGGCTCACGGAAACCGAGTGGGATTGTGCCGGGGACTGTCATGTCCGCCCCACGGGACCCTCCTTCGGGGGACCCGCCTTCGGAGGAGCCTCCGAGGGGCCCGCGACCGCCACCGGAGGCAGCTGCATCAACGGCCGCCCCGTGCAGATCAGCCAGGCCGGCAGCACCGCCAGGCACAGCAGCGGAAGCAGGCCGATGGAGGCCGGGGCCAGCATCGCCGCCGCGAACAGGCTCAGCCAGCCGTTCCGGGTCGCGGCCACGACGACGCCGAGGACCGCGCAGGTCACCCCCACCGTCGGCGACACCGCCGGGACCAGCGCGTGGGCCGCAAGCCCCAGCGCCACCCCCACGAACACCGACGGGAAGATGCGCCCGCCCCGGAACCCCGACGTCGAGGCCACCGTCAGCGCGACCATCTTCACCACCGCCATGCCCAGCAGCGCGCCCCAGCCGTACGAGGACGCGGACTCCACCAGCTCGCCGGTCTCCTCCAGCCCCTTGAACAGCGTCAGCTGCCCGCCCAGCGCGCCCAGCAGCCCCAGCACCACTCCGCCCGCCGTCACGATCAGCACCGGGTGCCGCAGCCGGTAGAAGATCCGGTGGGTGTACGGGAACGCGTACACCGCCGCCATCCCCAGTACCGCGCCCACCGAAGCGACCACCAGCGCTGCCAGCAGATCGCCCCAGCCGGGCCGCCCCAGGTCCGGCAGCGGCAGCGCGAACGTCGGCTGCTCCAGCAGCAGCGTGGTCAGCCCGCCCGCCCCGGCCGCCACCAGCGGCGCGAACAGCCGGTCCCAGAGCGTCAGCCCGTCGGCGGGCCGGTCGGCATCCGCGACGAACTCCGACAGCACCAGGGCCGCCGCCACCGGCGTGCCGAACAGCGCTCCGATCGTCGCGGCCGCGGCCAGCATGACCCACAGCACCGGCGGCGACCCCCGCTTCAGCCGGTTGCCCAGCCAGTACGCGAGCGCGATGTTCGCGGCGGTGATCGGGTTCTCCGGGCCCAGGCTGACCCCGCCCGCCAGCGCCAGCACGGCCGCCAGCAACAGGCCCGGAAGCACCCCGAGGGGCAGCGGCGCATCGACCAGGCCGGTGGTCGCCGGGTCCGGCCCGGCATGGCCGTGCACCTTCCACACCACCAGGCCCACCGCGACGCCGGTCGCCGTGAGCACGATCAGGATCCAGGGCACGGAGTACGGGCCGAGCCCGACCGCGTCCGGCAAGGTCTCCCACAGCACGCCCTTCAGCAGATCGGCGAGCTTGGACACCCCGAACAGCAGCAGGCTCGCGCCGACCCCGATGACCAGCGCGGGCGCCACGAGGGGAAGCAGGCTCCACGCCCGCGCACGAGGGGTCACGCGCATAACGTAAGCGGACGAATAGGGCACCGCATCCGGGCTTGCCCCTCACTCGGTGCGCCGGCACGGCGTGCGCCGCCCAGGTCGATGTCCGTGGTCGCGACCCGCCAGGTGAACTGGTTCGACGCGTTGTAGCGGACACTTCGTGCGCCTGCCACCCCGCAACGGCGGCGCCGACACCGGCCGGCACCGGTCCGCACGCCACCCCCCGTTCGGCCGATCCCACCGGCCCGCCTCTGGGAGCGGGGGTGAAAATGGCAGTGTGCCGATGAGGATCCTGATCGAGGGCCGCCCTGGCGCGGGCAAGACGACCGCCCTCCGCCGGCTGGCCGCGCTGCTGCCCGCCCACGCGGCCACCGGCTTCACCACGGAGGAGATCCGACAATCCGGCAGCCGGGTCGGTTTCGCCCTGGAGACCCTGGCAGGCCAGCGGGAGGTGCTCGCCCACGTCGACCTCCCTGGTCCGCCGCACGTAGGGAAATACGGCGTAGACCTGGGCGTCATGGAACGACTGGCGCTGCCGTCGCTACGGCCGGCAGCAGGCGGGGAGGCGACAGGGCGGCTGGTGCTCATCGACGAACTGGGTCGGATGGAACTGACGTGCACGGCGTTCCGGGACGCGGTCATCACGCTGTTCGCCGCAGACGTCGACGTCGTCGCCACGGTACACGCGCACCGCGATCCGTTCACCGACGCCCTCAAGCGGCGCGCCGACATCGAGGTCGTTCACCTCACCCCGGCCAACCGGGACGGCATGCCCGAGGAGCTCGCGGCCCGGGTGACGCGAGGACGCGGCGGGGGCGAGTAGAGAGCGGGTCCTGCCTCCAGTGGCCCGCCACTCGGGCTTCGAGCCGCCATGCGGGGGAAGTTGGTGCCACCGGACCGTGTTGCCGCGCATCGCCGTACGTAAAACATGAAATCTGTCCGGCGTGACTCTTCGAGCGATGTGCGTCTCCGTTGTCCTGCTGTCCGCTCTGGGCGCCGCGCCGTCGGCTGCCGCTGCCGCCGCTCCGGTGACGCCGGCGCCCCGGGCACAGGTGCCGTCGGCCGGTGTCGCCGCCCCCCGGCCCGCGCCGGCGCACCAGGTGGTGCTGGACGGCGACTCCTTGTCGATGGAGGACATGCTGCGCATCGTGCGGGGCGAGCCGGTGACGCTGCGGTTGGACCCGGGAGCGGCCCGGCGCATGCAGGGCGCCCGGGACGGTGCCCTGCGGACCCTGGCGTCCGGCCAGCGCGTCTACGGCTGGAACCAGGCCCTGGGCCCGTTGAAGGACAAGCCGCTGGAGCCCGCCCAGCAGGAGGAGTTCCAGCGCCGGATCCTGCGCTCCCACGCCGCCGGCATCGGCCCCGCGGTCTCCGACGGTGAGGCCCGCCTCGCGCTGGTGCTGCGGGCGAACGCCATGGCCCGCGCCACCATGGGCGTACGGCCGGCCCTGGTCGAGCGCATGCTGTCGCTGGTGAACGCCGGTGTCACACCGGTCATCCCGCAGGTCGGCTCCCTGGGCACCGGTGACCTGCAGCCGATGGCCGCCGCGGGTCTGGTCATCACCGGCGAGCAGGCCCCGGCCCGCTACCAGGGCCGCACCGCACCGGCGTACGCCACCTTGGCGCGGGCCGGCCTGGAGCCGTCCTTCCCGCTGCAGGCCGGCGAGGCGCTGCCCATCATCAGCGGCAGCGGCCTGCTGACCGCCCGCTACGTCCACGCCATCGACCGGGCGACCTACCTGGAGACGCAGTTCGAAGGGGCCTTCGCCCTGTTCATGGAGGCCACCAGGGCGGAGCAGGGCTCCCTCGACGCCCGCACCCATGACGAGCGGCGCATCCCCGACCAGCAGGCCCTCGCCGCGCGGCTGCGGGCCCTGCTGGCAGGCAGCCAGTGGATGACCGACGAGGGACGCAAGCGGCTGGGCGAGGACCACCCGCGCGTGCAGGACGCCGTGTCCGTGCGGGCCGCCCCCCACATCGCCGCCACCCTCGTCCAGACCCTGCGCGAAGCACGCGTGATCGTCGAGCGCGAGGCCAACGCCTCCACGTCCAATCCACTGGTCTTCCCCAAGAAGGACGGCGGTTACGAGTTCGTCATGGGCGGCAACTGGGACGGTGCCCAGATCGGCCACGCCGTGGACACCCTCAACGCCCAGGCCACCGACGTCGCCGTCCTCGCCCACGAACTCTCCGCCCGGCTGCTGTCGAACAAGTGGAGCTACGGCCTTCCCGCCAACCTCGCCCACCCGCCGGTCGGCCTGAACTCCGGCATGGTCCAGGCACAGACGACAGCCGCCGCGCTCATCCCCGAGATGCAGACCAGAGCCGCCCCCGCGGGAGTGCTGTCCCGGCCCGAGAAGGACGGCCAGGAAGACCACAACACCATGGCCATGGCCTCCGTACGCAACCTGCACGACAACCTCGACCGCTTCGAGACCGTCCTCGCCGTACTCCTCATGATGGACGCCCAGGGCATCGACCTGATCGGCAAGGACATGCACGGCCTCTCCCTGGGTACCGGCACCGCCGCGCTGCACCACCGCATCCGCCAGACCGTCACCCCCCTCAAGGACGACCGGTGGATGTCACCCGACGTGGAGAAGATGACGGAACTCGTACGCAGCCGCGCCCTGCAGACGGTCGTGAACCGCATCGCCGGCCCGCGTACATGACGTTTACGAGATGGCCCGGAGTCCGCCGTGGTGCCGGTGGCGGAGTCGGTCGACGGCCCGGGCCGTGGCCTCGTCCGCGGGGAGGAAGACGGCCAGCTCCTGTGCGTCCGAGGAGAGGTCGAGCCTCTCCCGGTTCAGCCGCAGTTCGCACCCGGAGGGGTGGTTGAGCCGGAGGACTCCCCGTTGTGGGACCACGTGACGGTTCATGCGCCGCGTGAAATCGGGGCCCGCGACCGGCGCCAGTTCGGCGCTGAGCCACTCGGAGTTCTCGATGGCCGACGCATGCCACAGGTCGAACACCCGCTCGTCCGCGATGTCGTCCCAGTCGGCGAAGAAGGTCCTGGCGCGGGTGTCGGTGAAGACATAGCGGGTGAGGTTCGGGGCGTCGGCGTCGAGCAGGCCCGTTCCGCTCGTCACCCACTCGTACGCGGGGGTGTGGGCGAGGACGTCGCCCAGCCGGTTCGTCACCATGGCGATCCCCGGTTCCAGGAGGCGGAGCGTCTCCAGGACGGACGGCCGCACGGTGCGCGGCGGTGGCGTGGGCCGGGTGTGGCCGGAACACGCACCGCCGGTGATCTTCGCGAGGTATCGCAGGTGATTGCGCTCGGAGGCGTCGAGGCTGAGGGCGTCGGCGAGCGCGTTCACCACCGCCCCCGAGGGATTGCGGTCCCGGCCCTGTTCGATGCGGGTCAGGTACTCGACGCTGATACCGGCCCGCGCGGCCAGATCCAGGCGGCGCAGGCCCGGTGACCGGCGGCGGCCGCGCTCGGGCAGTCCCAGCGATTCCGGCTGGACGCTGTCCCGCTTGCCCCGGACGAAGTCTCCCAACGGCGTACCCATGGCCTGAGGATATGACAGGGCCCGGTGCCCGGGCAGTGCCTCAGGGTGGCCCTGCGGGGGCCAGCCTGAGCACGGTCTGGTTACGGCCACGGCGCTGCCCGATCGTGGTGGGCATGGACAACAACAAGCACAAGCTGGTGGTCATCGTCGGAAGCGTCCGCGAGGGGCGGTTCGGCCCCGTGGTGGGCTCGTGGGTCGCCGAACAGGCCGAAACCCACGGCGCGTTCGAGGTGGAGGTCGTCGACCTGGCCGAGATCGACATCCCGCTGGCACTGCCCGCGGCATCCCCGAAGTTCGCGGGCGAGGACTACCCCCGCCCGGCGGGAATGGCGGCGCTGACCTCGGCACTGGAGAGCGCGGACGCGTTCATCGTGGTCACCCCGGAGTACAACCACAGCTACCCGGCCTCGCTGAAGGCGGCCATCGACTGGCACTTCAGCCAGTGGACGGCCAAGCCCGTCGCGTTCGTCAGCTACGGCGGCGCCGCAGGTGGCCGGCACGCCGTGCTGCACCTGGAGAACGTGCTGACCGAACTGCACGCGGTGACCATCCGAGACGGCCTCGCCTTCCCGAACTACTTCACCGCCTGGCAGGACGGCCGCCCGCTCGATTCCCAAGCACCCGTATACGCCAAGACCCTGCTGGAACAGTTGGCCTGGTGGGCCGGCGCCCTCCGCACGGCACGCGCCACCGCGCCCTACCCGGCATGAGGACGGCGGACATGGAATACGCAACGCTCGGTACGACCGACCTCCAGGTCAGCCGGATCGCGCTCGGGTGCATGGGATACGCGGACCCGGCGCACGGCGTCAACCCCTGGGCCCTGGACGAGCGGGCCGCGGCGCCCCTGTTCCGGCGGGCCGTCGAGCTGGGCATCACCCTGTGGGACACTGCGAACGTCTACGGCGGCGGCACGTCGGAGGAGATCGTCGGCCGTGCCGTGAGGAAGTACACCCGGCGGGAGGACGTCGTCATCGCCACCAAGGTGGGACTCCCGACGCACCAAGGGCCCGGGGGCTCCGGACTGTCGCGCAAGGCGATCACCACTCAGGTCGACGCGTCCCTCGCGCGCCTCGGCACCGACTACATCGACCTCTACCAGATCCACCGTTTCGACCCGGGGACTCCGATCGAGGAAACGATGGAGGCTCTCCACGACGTGGTGGCGGCCGGCAAGGTCCGCTACATCGGCGCCTCCTCGATGTGGGCCTGGCAGTTCGCCACGATGCAGCACACCGCGGAGCGCCAGGACCTCACGAGGTTCGTATCGATGCAGAACCAGTACAGCCTCGTACAGCGCGAGGACGAGCGGGAGATGTTCCCCCTCCTCGCCGACCAGGGCGTCTCCAGTCTGCCGTGGTGCCCCCTCGCCAAGGGGCGCCTGGCACGTCCCTACGGAGAGGTGACCGGCCGCTCGGCGAGCGATCCCATCGGAGAGCGGTTCTTCGCCGACGTCGATCGCCCCATCGTCGATGCCGTCCGGCACATCGCGGTACGACGTGCCGTCCCGATGGCACGTGTGGCTCTCGCCTGGGTGCTCGCGAACCCCTCTGTCGCCGCACCCGTCATCGGAGCGACCAGCCCCGCCCACCTGGACGACGCGGTGGCCGCCCTCGGCGTGCGGCTCGACCGCGGCGAGATGGACGAGCTGGAAAGCGGATACACGCCCCGGCAGCCCACCGGATTCTGAGCAACCGGCCGTCCATCACGGCTGTCGGCTTCTCATCTCAGCCGGCGTGGACGTGGGGGCGGCGGGTGCGGTCGGGTTCGGCCTCGCGGAGGACTTCGCGGGTGACCGGGGCGACCTCGCCCTGGCCGAAGAGGAAGAAGCGGAGGAAGTTGGCCATCGGGTTGCCCTCGGTCCACTCGAAGTAGATGTGGGGGCGCTGCCCCGTCTCGTCCCGTACGTAAAGCAGGAGCGCGGCGAGGGCGTTGGGGATGCTGGAGCTCTCCAGGGTCAGGACGCGGTAGCGGTCGTGCAGCACCTCGCCGCGTACGCGCAGCCCGGACTCGAACTCGGACGCGTCCAGGACGGTGACCTCGACGAACATGACGTCGTCCTCGGACGGGATGTCGTTGTCCGCGCGGATCTGCGCCTTCTTGTGCCGGTACTCGTCGAAGTCCCGGTTGTCGGGCTCATTCGCGATGAACCGGATGGTGCGGTTGGCGGTGTCGCGGATGAACCGCTGCGCCATGTCATCCAGCTCCACGTCCGTGACGCGCAGCTCGAAGACGCGGGCGAGGCGGGAGAGGAGGGAGAGGGCCATGATGCCGGCGATGAAGCAGGCGCCGATCTTCACGCCGTCGGGGCGTTCGACGACGTTCACGGCGGTCGTGTACACGAGGACCGCGGAAATGACGCCGAAGCCGATCGTCCAGCCGCGTTCGCCGGCCTTGCGGGCGGCGATGGTCACGGCGACGGCGGCCGAGGTGATCAGGACGAGGACACCGGTGGCGTACGCGCCGCCCTGCGCGTCCACGTCGGCGTTGAACAGCCAGGTCACCAGGAACGCGACCAGGGTGAAGACGATGACCATCGGGCGCAGCGCTCGGGCCCAGTGCGGTGCCATGCCGTAGCGGGGCAGGTAGCGCGGCATCAGGTTCAGCAGGCCGGCCATGGCCGAGGAGCCCGCGAACCACAGGATCAGGATCGTGGATATGTCATAGACCGTGCCGAAGGCGGAGCCCAGGTGTTCGTGGGCGAGGTAGGCGAGCGCGCGCCCGTTGGCCTCGCCGCCCGACTTGAACTCCTCGGCCGGGATGAGGAGGGTGGTGATGAAGCTGGAGCAGATCAGGAAGACGCTCATGATCACGGCGGCCGTGGTCAGCAGCTTCTTGGTCCCGCGGATACGCCCGGCCGGGTTGTCGGGGGTGTCGCTGGGGTCTCCCTGAACGTGCGGCATGACGGCGACGCCGGTCTCGAACCCGGACATGCCGAGGGCGAGCTTGGGGAAGATCATCAGGGCCACGGCGACCATGAGGAACGGGTTTCCGTGCTCGGCCGTGAGGGCGTCGGACCAGTCCGCCACCACGTGGGGTTCGGTGATGACCTGCCACAGCCCGACCGCGACCACGATCGCGTTGAGGGCGAGGTACGAGACGACCAGGACCACGGCGACGCCGATGGCCTCGCTGAAGCCCTTGAGGAAGACAGCTCCGAGCAGGGCGACGAGGATGAGGGTGATCAGCACCTCGTGGCCGTGCAGGCTGCTGGTGAGGTGCGGGTTCTCCACCAGGTGCGCGGTCGCGTCGGCCGCGGAGAGAGTGATGGTGATCAGGAAGTCCGTCGCCGCGAACCCGAGCAGCGTCAGGACGAACAGCTTCCCCTTCCAGAACGACAGCAGCCGCTCCAGCATGGCGATGGAACCCTCACCGTGCGGACTCTCCTCGGCCACCCGCCGGTAGACGGGCAGCGCACCGAACAGGGTCAGCAGCACCAGCACGATCGTCGCGACCGGCGACAGCAGCCCCGCCGCCAGAGCCGCGATGCCGGGCTGGTAGCCGAGGGTGGAGAAGTAGTCCAGGCCGGTCAGGCACATGACGCGCCACCACGGGGCGCCCTCGTGCGCGGTTTCGGCGTGCGACTGCTGCTTGGGGCGGTCGGTCAAGCCTTCCAGCAGCCACGGCCGCAGGCGTGACGTGCGGGTAGGGGTGGCCATCGTGGGGGGCTCCTGTCGTACGGCAAAGAATCAGCCGTCGACGTCGACGGCTGAGCCAGCGTACGCAGCCCGATCATTCCTGCACGCGAGGGGTTCAATCCTGACGCGTTCTTAACGCCTTGACGCGGATACGACCGCCCGTGGCGCAGTGGACACACTCACCGGGCAGTGAACGGGACCGGGGATCTCAGCCGCCGAGTCCGGGGAGGGTGGAGACCAGCAGGTCGATGAGCTTGATGCCGACGAAGGGCAGGATCAGGCCGCCGAGGCCGTAGACGCCGAGATTGCGGCGCAGCAGGTCGTGCGCGGAGGCGGGCCGGTAGCGGACGCCGTGCAGGGCGAGCGGGATGAGGGCGACGATGATCAGGGCGTTGAAGATGATCGCCGAGGTGATCGCGGACATGGGACTGTGCAGGCCCATGATGTTGAGCGCCTCCAGGCCCGGGTAGGCGGCCGTGAACATGGCCGGGATGATCGCGAAGTACTTCGCGACGTCGTTGGTGATGGAGAAGGTCGTCAGGGCCCCGCGCGTGATGAGGAGTTGCTTGCCGATCTCGACGATGTCGATGAGCTTGGTGGGATTGGAGTCCAGGTCCACCATGTTCCCGGCCTCCTTCGCCGCCGCGGTGCCGGTGTTCATCGCCACGCCCACATCCGCCTGGGCCAGGGCGGGGGCGTCGTTCGTACCGTCGCCCGTCATGGCGACCAGCTTGCCGCCGGCCTGCTCCCGCTTGATGAGTGCGAGTTTGTCCTCCGGGGTGGCCTCGGCGAGGTATTCGTCGACGCCCGCTTCGGCCGCGATGGCGCGGGCCGTCAGTTCGTTGTCGCCGGTCACCATGACCGTACGGATGCCCATGGCGCGCAGTTCGGCGAAGCGCTCGCGGATGCCCTCCTTGACGACGTCCTTGAGGTGGACGATGCCGAGGACCCGCGGCCCGTCCCAGTCGTGGACCGCTACGAGCAGCGGCGTGCCCCCGGACTCGGACACGGTGGCGGACCACGCGGCGGCCTCCGGCGGTACGGTCCCGCCGCGCATCGTCACCCAGTCGCAGACCTGCGCCACCGCCCCCTTGCGGATCGCGCAGCCGGCTCCGTTGTCCCAGCTCAGATTGACGCCGCTCATCCGGGTGCGGGCGCTGAACTCCGCGAAGCGCGGGTTGCTCAGCTCGGCCACGGCCGGCGCCTCAAGTCCGTACCGCTGGGCGAGAGCGACGACGGACCGGCCCTCCGGGGTCTCGTCCGCGAGGGAGGACAACTGTGCGGCGTCCGCGAGCTTGATGTGATCGACGCCGGGGAGCGGGATGAAGGCGGCGGCCTCGCGGTTGCCGAGGGTGATCGTGCCGGTCTTGTCGAGCAGCAGCGTGTTCACATCACCCGCCGCCTCGACCGCGCGGCCGCTCATCGCGAGGACGTTGCGCTGAACGAGTCGGTCCATGCCCGCGATGCCGATCGCGGAGAGCAGAGCCCCGATGGTGGTGGGGATGAGCGTGACGAGGAGGGCGACCAGGACGGTGGTCGACTGGGCGGCGCCCGCGTACGCGGCCATCGGCTGGAGACTGATCACAACGAGGATGAACACCACGGTCAGTGCGGCCAGCAGGATGTTCAGCGCGATCTCGTTCGGCGTCTTCTGCCGGGACGCGCCCTCGACCAGGGCGATCATCCGGTCCAGAAAGCTGTCGCCGGGGCGCGAGGTGACCCGTACGACGATGGAGTCGGACAGGACCGTCGTTCCGCCGGTGACTCCGCTGCGGTCGCCGCCCGACTCGCGGAGCACGGGGGCCGATTCGCCGGTGACGGCCGACTCGTCCACCATGGCGGCGCCGTCGACCACATCGCCGTCGGCCGGGACCAGCTCACCCGCTTCGACGAGCACGAAGTCGAAGGGCTGGAGCTCGGCCGGGGTGACCACCTCGGTCTCGGCGCGGCGCAGGTTCGCCCCGTACGTCCAGTGCTTCAGGCGCAGCGCGACCGTGTCCGTACGCGCCTTGCGGAGGGACGCCGCCTGGGCCCGGCCGCGGCCCTCGGCGACCGCCTCCGCAAGGTTGGCGAACAGGACCGTCAGCCAGAGCCAGACGCTGATCACCCAGGTGAAGACGGACGGGTGGATGAGCGCGGAGAGCGTGGTCAGGACGGATCCGACCGCGACGACGAACAGCACCGGCTTCCTGACCAGTTCGCGCGGATGGAGCTTGTGCACCGCCTGTCCGATCGAGGCCGCCAGCCGTTCGGGTTCCAGCATGTTCGCCTGCCCGGGACGTTTCCGGGAGGGTCGGGTGACCGGAGTCCGCGGAGGGGTCCCAAGACCCGGAGGAACGTGCTGCGCGGCGGCGGGAGGCATGAAACGACCTTCTGAGTGGAGTCGGTTGGGCACCCCGCCTCCAGGGCGGGCAACGGGTACGGGAGAGGGGGCGCCGCCGGGGACTCACCATGGACCCCCTCGGCCGTCATGTGAGTGTTCGAGACCCCGGCGGCGCAACAGGTAGGAAGCTACTGCGCATTCCAGGGGTAACACCCCTCAGTGAAGGGGGAATTGGCATCTTCTTGATGCCGGCGCGCAGGACTCGTCAAATCGCCGTCAAGCGCGCGTCAACGCACGTCGGTGGTGATGCGGAAGCGCAGCCGGCAGATCACCGCGTCGGTGTCCCGGCGTACGGCGTGGGCGACGACGGAGCCGCGCTGGTTCTGCAGCAGCCGCTGCCACAGGCGGGCGGGTTCGGTCTCCGGGATGAGTACGGTCACCTGGGCGCCCGGGTTCCTCCGCGCCAGCCCACGGACGTAGCCGGACACCGGGCGGCCGAGTGAGCGGGTCTGCGGGCGCAGCTCGATCAGCTCGACGCCGGGGCTCCACAACTCCCAGTCCCGGCACAGGGCTTCGGCGGCCCGACGGTCTTCGGGGCCCGGGTGCGTGACGGTGACGGCGAGGACCTCGTCACCGAGCGAGCGGGCGGCGGTCAGAGCCTGGCAGGTCAGGAGGGACAGGCCGGAAACGGGAACCACGACCAGGGAACGGGAGCGCTGGGGGCTCTGCGGAATGCGGCCCAGTTCCAGGCGTGCACCGATCTGTCCGTACGCGCGGTGGACGCGCCCGAAGGCGAGGACGAGCAGCGGCAGGGCGACGACGATCAGCCAGGATCCCTCGGTGAGCTTGGTGGCGGTCACGACGATCGCGGAGACGCCGGTGAGCAGCGCGCCGAGGCCGTTGAGTGCGGCTTTCGCCTGCCAGCCCCGGGGCCGCCCGCCGTACCAGTGGCGGACCATCCCGATCTGGCAGATGGTGAAGCCCACGAAGACGCCGATCGCGAACAGCGGCACCAGGGTGTTGGTGTCGCCGCCGGAGAAGACGAGCAGGGCGGCGGATACGGCGGCCAGGGCCAGCACGCCGTGGCGGTGGACCTGGCGGTCGGCCTTCAACGCGAAGAGGTGCGGCAGGTAGTTGTCGCGTGCGAGCAGGCTCATCAGGACGGGCAGCCCGCCGAAGGAGGTGTTCGCGGCGAGCGCCAGCAGGACCATGGTGGCGAACTGGACGACGTAGAAGGCGAGGTTGTGCCCGAAGGAGGCGTCCGCGAGCTGCGCGAGTACGGTCACGCCCTCGACCGGCTGGAGATGGAAGCGGCCGATGAGGAGGGACAGGCCGATCAGCATCACGCCGAGCAGGGCGCCGAGAGCGACCTCCGTGCGCTGGGCGCGGCGGGCGGCCGGTGCCCGGAAGGACGGCACGGCGTTGGCCACCGCCTCGACGCCCGTCAGCGCCGAACAGCCCGCGGCGAAGGCTTTGAGCAGCAGCAGTGCGCCGACGGTGGTGGCTGCGCCGTCACCGCCGTCACCGAGCGCGGAGGCGTGCCCGGTCGCGGAGGCGGTGCTGGCAGGCCCGTCGCGGAACAGGCCCACGGCGATCATCGCGAGGACGGAGCCCACGAACACGGCGGTCGGCACGAGGAACGCCTTGGCCGATTCGACGACTCCGCGCAGATTCACAGCGGTGACGAGCACCAGGATGGCCAGGCAGAGCCAGAGGCGCCGGCCGTGGAGAGAGGGGAAGGCCGAAGTCAGGGCGGCGACACCGGCGGTGACGGAGACCGCGACGTTCAGGACGTAGTCGAGGATCAGCGACGCGGCGGCGACGAGGCCGGTCCGTCGGCCGAGATGCTTCTTGGCCACGGCGTACGAGCCGCCGCCGTCCGGGAACGCGGCGATGACCTGCCGGTACGAGGCGACCAGGACCGCGAGCAGGGCGGCGATCGCGAGGGTGACGGGGAGCGTGAAGCCCAGCCCGTACGCACCGGCCGCGGCCAGGACCAGCACGATCGACTCGGGCCCGTACGCCACGGACGCCATCGCATCCAGCGACAGCGCCGCGAGGCCTTGGAGCGCGGTGAGTTTGTGCCGCTCGCCCGTCTCCGCCGCGCCCGTATCAGGGGGTTCCTCCGTGCCAGGGCCCTGTGCGGTCGTGGTCGGCTTTCGTGTGGGTATGGCCATGTCGCCGATTCCTCCGAGTGAGCAAAGTGAGGACAGCGTCGGAGCGCCGTGGGCAGGCCGCCAGCACTCTTGGCGAGATCCATACGCCCGCCGCCCCAGTCTTCACGCGCTCATGACGTGGGAGCCGGCCGTCACTCAGTTGTCCGCCCACGTGGGATGAAAGCCGCACTTCGCGGCCGGTCGCGGCTTCCGGCGTCAGCGTCGCGTTAAGGGTTCCGCTGCGCCCGTATGGACCGCGTCAAGGTGTCTTAACGCCCGGGTGAGGACGCGGTTAGCTCATCCCGGCCACCCGGCCGATTCCTTTTCTCTCACTTCATTCAGGAGCTCACGATGGCCGATGTGGCCTTCGTCTTCGCCACGGTCGCGGTGTTCGCGCTGGTGGCTCTTATCGCCCGGGGGGTGACCAAGCTGTGACCGCCGAAAACGTCGTCGGCCTCGTCGTGGCCGTCTCCCTGCTGGGTTACCTCGTCCTCGCCCTTGTGTACCCGGAGAGGTTCTGAGCACCGATATGAGCCCCGAAACCGCTGGTGTGCTCCAGCTGCTCGCGCTGATCGCCGCGCTCGCGCTCGCATACCGTCCCCTCGGCGACTACATGGCCCGCGTCTACTCCTCCGAGAAGCACTACAAGCCGGAGAAGTGGATCTACAAGGCCATCGGCGCCAACCCCACCACCGAGATGCGCTGGCCGGCCTACCTGCGAGGCGTCCTCGCCTTCTCGGCGGTGAGCGTCCTCTTCCTCTACGCCCTCCAGCGCCTCCAGGGCAGCCTGCCCGGCTCGCTCGGCTTCGTCTCGATCGACCCGGACCAGGCCTTCAACACCGCCGCCTCCTTCGTGTCCAACACGAACTGGCAGTCGTACTACGGCGAGCAGGCCATGGGCCACGTCGTACAGACCGGCGGCCTCGCGGTCCAGAACTTCGTTTCCGCTGCCGTGGGCATGGCCGTCGCGGTGGCCCTCGTACGGGGCTTCGCACGCTCTCGGACCGGTGAACTCGGCAACTTCTGGGCCGACCTGGTGCGCGGCACCGTCCGCATCCTGCTCCCCATCTCCGTCATCGGCGCGGTCATCCTCGTCGCGTGCGGCGTGATCCAGAACTTCTCCGGCATCCACGAGGTCGGCCAGTTCCTCGGCGGGCAGCAGCAGTGGAACGGTGGGGCGGTCGCCTCGCAGGAGGTCATCAAGGAACTGGGCACCAACGGCGGCGGCTACTTCAACGCCAACTCGGCCCACCCCTTCGAGAACCCCACCCCGTTCACGAACCTCTTCGAGATCTTCCTGATCCTGCTGATCCCCTTCTCGCTGACCCGGACCTTCGGCCGCATGGTCGGTTCCGTCAAGCAGGGCTACACGATCCTCGCCACGATGGGCATCATCTGGGTCGTCTTCATCGTCCTGATGTGGTGGACCGAGTTTGCCGGCCACGGCCCGGCCTTCGAGGCCGCAGGCGGAGCGCTGGAGGGCAAGGAGACCCGATTCGGCATCGGCGCGTCCTCGATCTTCGCCGTCACCACGACCCTCACCTCCACCGGCGCGGTCGACTCCTTCCACTCCTCCTACACGGGCTTGGGCGGCGGCATCACGATGCTGGGCATGCAGCTCGGCGAGATCGCGCCCGGCGGTGTCGGCTCCGGCCTCTACGGCATGCTGATCATGGCGATCATCGCCGTCTTCCTGGCCGGCCTGATGGTCGGCCGCACCCCCGAGTACCTCGGCAAGAAGATCAGCACCCGCGAGATCAAGCTCGCGGCCTGCTACATCCTCATCACCCCGGCCCTTGTCCTGTGCTTCACGGCGGCGGCCATGGCGCTGGACACCCCGGCGAACTCGATGACGAACTCGGGCGCGCACGGCTTTTCGGAGATCCTCTACGCCTACACCTCGGGCGCCAACAACAACGGCTCCGCGTTCGCGGGCCTCAACGCCGACACGCAGTGGTTCAACAGCACGATCGGCATCGCGATGCTGCTCGGCCGCTTCCTGCCCATGGTCTTCGTGCTGGCGCTGGCCGGTTCGCTCGCCGAACAGAAGCCCGTCCCCGAAACCGCGGGCACCCTGCGCACCGACAAGCCGCTCTACGCGGGCCTGCTCGTCGGCACGATCCTCATCATCACCGGTCTGACCTACTTCCCGGCCCTGGCGCTGGGTCCGCTCGCTGAAGGGCTCGCATCATGAGCACCGACACTCCGACCCGTGCTCCGCACCAGGATGTCCCCACCGGCCACAAGCCGGCTGCCGGCCGCGTCGGCGGCGGGCTGTTCGACCCCAAGGCACTGCTGAAGTCCTTCCCGGACGCGGTGCGCAAGCTCGACCCGCGCGTCATGATCAAGTCGCCGGTCATGTTCGTGGTCCTCATCGGCTCGGTCGTCACCACCGTCCTCGCGATCAAGGACCCGACGGACTGGTTCGGCTGGGCCATCACCGCCTGGCTGTGGCTGACCACGATCTTCGCCAACCTCGCCGAGGCCGTGGCCGAGGGACGCGGCAAGGCCCAGGCCGACACCCTGCGCAAGGCCAAGACCGACACCGTCGCCCGCCGCCTCGTCGGCAAGGACGAGGAGCTGGTCCCGGGAACCGACCTCAAGATCGGTGACCTGGTGGTCTGCGAGGCCGGCGACATCATCCCGGGCGACGGTGACGTCGTCGAAGGTGTCGCGTCCGTCGACGAATCCGCCATCACCGGCGAATCCGCCCCGGTCATCCGGGAGTCGGGCGGCGACCGCTCGGCCGTCACCGGCGGTACGAAGGTCCTCTCCGACCGGATCGTCATCAAGATCACGACGAAGCCCGGCGAGACCTTCATCGACCGGATGATCGCTCTCGTGGAGGGCGCCGCCCGGCAGAAGACGCCGAACGAGATCGCGCTGAACATCCTGCTCGCGTCCCTCACGATCGTCTTCCTGCTGGCCGTCGTCACCCTCCAGCCCTTCGCGATCTACGCGGGCGCCGAGCAGTCGATGATCGTCCTGACGGCTCTGCTGGTCTGCCTGATCCCCACCACCATCGGCGCGCTCCTGTCCGCGATCGGCATCGCGGGCATGGACCGCCTGGTCCAGCGCAACGTCCTGGCCATGTCCGGCCGTGCCGTCGAGGCGGCGGGCGACGTCTCCACCCTCCTCCTCGACAAGACCGGCACGATCACCCTGGGCAACCGCCAGGCTTCGGAGTTCGTGCCGGTCAAGGGCACCACCGAGGCCGAACTCGCCGACGCCGCCCAGCTGTCCTCCCTCGCTGACGAGACCCCCGAGGGCCGTTCCATCGTGGTCCTCGCGAAGGAGAAGTACGGTCTGCGCGAACGCCACCAGGGCGAGCTGGCCCACGCCACCTGGGTCCCGTTCACCGCCCAGACCCGTATGTCGGGTGTGGACGTGGACGGCACGAAGACCCGTAAGGGCGCTGCCGGTTCGGTCATCACCTGGGTCAAGGAACAGGGCGGCCAGGTCTCCGACGACGCCGACCTCCTCGCCAACCGCATCTCCGGGGCCGGCGGCACCCCGCTGCTCGTCGCCGTCGAGGACGAGAAGGGCGCCCGCGTCCTGGGTGTCATCCACCTCAAGGACGTGGTCAAGGAGGGCATGCGCGAGCGGTTCGACGAACTGCGCCGCATGGGCATCAAGACCGTCATGATCACGGGCGACAACCCGCTGACCGCCAAGGCCATCGCGGAGGAGGCGGGCGTGGACGACTTCCTCGCCGAGGCCACCCCCGAGGACAAGATGGCCCTCATCAAGCGGGAGCAGGCGGGCGGCAAGCTCGTCGCGATGACCGGCGACGGCACCAACGACGCACCCGCCCTCGCCCAGGCCGACGTCGGCGTGGCGATGAACACCGGCACCTCGGCCGCCAAGGAGGCCGGGAACATGGTGGACCTGGACTCCAACCCCACCAAACTCATCGAGATCGTGGAGATCGGCAAGCAGCTCCTGATCACGCGCGGAGCCCTCACCACGTTCTCCATCGCCAACGACGTGGCGAAGTACTTCGCGATCATCCCGGCGATGTTCGCGGTGGTCTACCCGGGTCTCGACAAGCTCAACGTCATGGGCCTGCACTCGCCCGAGTCCGCGATCCTGTCCGCCGTCATCTTCAACGCGCTGATCATCATCGCGCTGGTTCCGCTCGCCCTGAAGGGCGTGCGGTACCGGCCGACCAGCGCCGACAAGATGCTCCGCCGCAACCTGGGCCTGTACGGAATCGGCGGCCTGATCGCCCCGTTCATCGGCATCAAGCTCATCGACCTGCTCATCTCCCTCATCCCCGGCATTGGGTGACCCCGCCATGAACAACTCCGTAGGCAACACCGCACGCCTCATCGGTGCGGGCCTCCGCGCCCTTCTCGTCCTGACCGTGATCTGCGGGGTGCTCTACCCGCTCGCCGTCACCGGCATCGCGCAGGCCGCGCTCAGCGACAAGGCCAACGGCTCCGAGATCAAGGACAGGAGCGGCCAGGTCGTCGGATCCTCCCTCATCGGGCAGACGTACAACCTGCCCAAGACCGATCCCGACGACCCGGAGGAGGCGGCGAAGCCGGACCTCAAGTGGTTCCAGCCGCGCCCCTCCAACGGGCTCGGCAGCAACACCGTCAACCAGCAGTACGCCCTCATCCTCTCCGGCGCGACCAACAAGTCCGGCGACAACCAGGACCTGGTCCACCTGGTCAAGGACGCCAAGCAGGCCGTCATCACCGACAACTCCACGGCCTCGTACAAGGTCCAGCCCGAGGACGTGCCGGCCGACGCCGTCACCTCCTCCGGCTCCGGTCTCGACCCGCACATCTCCCCGGCCTATGCCGAGCTCCAGGTCCACCGGGTGGCCGAGCGGAACGAACTCGACGTCAAGCAGGTCGAAAAGCTCGTCGCCGACCACACCGAGGGCCGCACGCTCGGCTTCATGGGCGAGCCCCGAGTCAACGTCCTCGAACTCAACACCGCCCTGAAGGCTCTGTCCAAGAACTGACGGGCCACATCGCACGAACCGGAGAACGGCGGGGCGGGGGGCGGGTTCGCGCCCCGCCGTTCTCCGTTCTCCTACCGTGCCCGCAACGAAGGAAAGGCTGCACACCGATGACCCGGGTGCTGGTGGTGGAGGACGACCCTCAGCTCGTCCGCGCGCTCAAGATCAATCTCCAGGCGCGCAAGTTCGACGTCGAGGAGGCTTCCGACGGCGGCACGGCCCTGCGGCTCGCCGCCGCCCGCAAACCTGACGTCATAGTGCTGGACCTCGGCCTGCCCGACATGGACGGCATCGAGGTGATCAAGGGCGTCCGCGACTGGAGCCGCATCCCCATCCTGGTCCTCTCCGCCCGCCACACGTCCGAGGATAAGATCCGCGCCCTGGACGCCGGCGCGGACGACTACGTGACGAAACCATTCAGCATGGACGAGCTGCTGGCCCGCCTGCGGGCCGCCACCCGCAGGCAGGAGGCCCCGGCGGCGTCCCTGGCCGACGAGTTCACTCTGGTCACGACCGACGAGTTCTCGGTCGACCTTGTGGCGAAGAAGGTACGGCGGGGCGAGCGCACCGTACGGCTGACGCCGACCGAGTGGCACCTGCTGGAGATCCTCATCACCCACCCCGGCCGGCTGATCACCCAGAGCCGGCTGTTGTTGGAGGTCTGGGGACCGACGTACTCCGAGCACACCAACTACCTGCGTGTATACATGGCCCAGCTACGGCGCAAACTGGAGGCGGACCCCGCCCACCCCCGGTACCTGATCACCGAACCCGGCATGGGATACCGCTTCGAACCGTGAGGCCGTCGGCCGGAAACGGGCCGAGGGCACGCACGCACGCACACCTGTCAGCACACACACGAGAAGTCGGCATCATGGGACGCGGAAAGCTTCGGATCTACCTCGGCGCGGCACCGGGCGTCGGCAAGACGTACGCGATGCTCTCCGAGGCACACCGCAGGGTCGAGCGGGGCACCGACTGCGTCGTCGGCTTCGTCGAGCACCACAACCGTCCGCGGACCGAGGTGATGCTGCACGGTCTTGAACTGATCGAGCGGCGGGAGCTGGAGTACCGGGGCTCCGCCTTCACCGAGATGGATGTCGACGCGATCCTCGCGCGCCGCCCCGCCGTCGCGCTGGTGGACGAGCTCGCCCACACCAATGTGCCCGGCTCGCGCAACGCCAAGCGCTGGCAGGACGTCGAGGAGCTGCTCCAGGCCGGCATCGACGTCGTCTCCACCGTCAACATCCAGCACCTGGAGTCGCTCGGCGACGTGGTCGAGACGATCACCGGGGTGCGCCAGCGAGAGACCGTCCCGGACGAGATGGTCCGTCGGGCGGACCAGATCGAGCTCGTCGACATGTCCCCGCAGGCGCTGCGCCGCCGCATGGCGCACGGCAATGTCTACAAGCCCGACAAGGTCGACGCGGCCCTGTCGAACTACTTCCGGCCCGGGAATCTCACCGCCCTGCGCGAGCTGGCCCTGCTGTGGGTCGCCGACCGGGTGGACGAGTACCTCCAGGAGTACCGGGGCGAGCACAACATCCGCTCCACCTGGCAGGCCCGCGAGCGCATCGTCGTCGGGCTCACCGGCGGCCCGGAAGGCCGCACCCTCATCCGCCGCGCCGCCCGCCTCGCCGAGAAGGGCGCGGGCGGCGAGGTCCTGGCCGTCTACATCGCCGCGAGCGACGGCCTCACCTCGGCCTCGCCCAAGGAACTGGCCGTCCAGCGCACGTTGGTCGAGGACCTCGGCGGGACCTTCCACCACGTCATAGGTGACAGCGTCCCCGACGCGCTGCTGGAATTCGCCCGCGGGGTCAACGCCACCCAGATCGTCCTCGGTGTCAGCCGAAGACGATCCTGGCAGTACGCCTTCGGTCCCGGCGTCAGCGCCACCGTCGCCCGCGAATCCGGGCCCGACCTCGACGTCCACATCGTCACCCACGACGAGGCCGCCAAGGGCCGCGGCCTGCCGGTCGCCCGCCGTGGACGTCTGGGACGCTCGCGCATCATCTGGGGCTGGGTGACGGGCATCGTCGGCCCGGCCCTCCTCACGCTGCTGCTCAGCGAGGTCGTCCCGGATCTCGGGCTCGCCAACGACATGCTGCTCTTCCTGACCTTCACCGTGGCGGCGGCGATCCTGGGCGGACTTCTCCCCGCCCTCGCCTCGGCGGCCTTCGGCTCTCTGCTCCTGAACTGGTTCTTCACCCCGCCGCTCTATCAGTTGACCATCGCCGACCCCAGGAACATCGTCGCCATCGCGATCTTCGTCGGCGTGGCGGTGTCCGTGGCCTCTGTCGTCGACCTGGCCGCCCGGCGCACCCACCAGGCGGCCCGGCTGCGCGCGGAGTCCGAGATCCTCTCCTTCCTCGCCGGCAGCATCCTGCGCGGCGAGAACTCCCTCGACGCCCTCCTCGAACGCCTCCGCGAGACCTTCGCCATGGACTCCGTGGCACTCCTGGAACGCACCAGCGAGGTCGACTCCTGGACCACGGCGGCATCGGTCGGCGCCACCCCGGTCAGCCGCCCCGAGGACGCGGACGTCGATCTGCCCATCGGCGACACCATGGCCCTGGCCCTCTCCGGCCGGGTGCTGCCCGCCGAGGACCGCCGGGTGCTCGGCGCCTTCGCCGCCCAGGCAGCCGTCGTACTCGACCGCCAGCGCCTCGTGGACGAGGCGGGCAAGGCGCGCGAACTCGCCGAGGGCAACCGCATCCGTACGGCCCTGCTCGCGGCCGTCAGCCACGACCTGCGCACCCCGCTCGCCGGCATCAAGGCTTCCGTCACGTCCCTGCGCTCCGACGACGTCGAATGGTCCGAGACCGACAAGGCCGAGCTCCTCGAAGGCATCGAGGACGGCGCCGACCGCCTCGCCGCCCTGATCGGCAACCTCCTGGACATGTCCCGCCTCAATACCGGCACCGTCGTCCCGCTCATCCGCGAGACCGACCTCGACGAGGTCGTCCCGATGGCCCTGGGCGCCGTACCGGAGGACAGCGTCGTACTGGACATCCCCGAGACACTCCCCATGGTCGCCGTCGACCGCGGCCTCCTGGAGCGGGCCGTCGCCAACGTCGTCGAGAACGCCGTCAAGTACAGCCCCGATGGCCAGCCCGTCCACGTCTCCGCCAGCGCCCTCGCCCACCGCGTCGAACTGCGCGTCGTCGACCGGGGCCCGGGTGTCCCCGACGAGGCCAAGGAACGGATCTTCGAACCCTTCCAGCGCCACGGCGACGCCCCGCGCGGCGCCGGAGTCGGCCTCGGCCTCGCCGTCGCCCGCGGTTTCACCGAGACCATCGGCGGCACGCTCACCGCCGAGGACACCCCCGGCGGCGGGCTCACCATGGTCCTCACCCTCCCCATAGCGGGCGGCACCCCGCCGGTCACCGCGGACCTCCCGACCTCGGCGGTCACCTGACAACGCGACAACCGGCCGAACCGTCGGGGCCCGCGTACCGGACCCCGCGCCCACCGGGGCTGCCGGCGTCATACGGAGCGCCCCTCCCGCCAGGCTGCCGCGGCGGCCGGCAGCGCGCACGCGAGGGCGGCCACGGCCGCGAAGGCGACGCTGTCCGGGAAGACGGTGAAGCCGAGCACGAGGGTCAGGACGTAGGCGACCGCCCAGGCGCCGATCACCCTGAGGTGCGTGCCGCCGTAGCCGCGCGGGACTACGGGCTGCCGTGTGGCGAACAGGGACAGTCCCATGACCACAAAGGCATTCGACAGCGTACTTGCCACATGAGCAACTAGTTGCCAACCAGGAGGAGTCGGCTTCGCCTACGCGGGAAAACACGCGAGCCGTCCGGCCCTCTGACATCGGCCGCGCGTCCTCCGCGCCCGGTGTTCCAGATGTCGGGCGCGGACTGACCCGCACTCACGAAGTGTGACCCGCACCGCCATTTGCCTGCCTTCGTGACCTCCATTCGGGAATTCCTGCTGCCTCCCGTTCGCTTCGGACGCGCGTGACCTGGCCCTGATGCATACGCTCGCGGCGTGTTCAATGTGACTGGTCTGCTCAAACGCCTGGTAATCGGCCGGGCCATGCGCAGCGAGGAGCTGGGCGAGACCCTGCTGCCCAAGCGCCTCGCCCTGCCGATCTTCGCCTCCGACCCGCTGTCCTCGGTGGCGTACGCGACGCAGGAGATCCTGCTCGTGCTGACGCTGGGCGGGCTGGCGTACCTGTATTTCACGCCGTGGATCGCCTTCTCCGTCGTCTGTCTGATGACGGTCGTGGTGCTGTCGTACCAGCAGGTCGTGCGCGCGTACCCGAGCGGCGGGGGCTCGTACGAGGTCGCCTCGACGAATCTCGGGCCGTCGGCCGGCCTGGTGGTGGCCGCCTCGCTGATGGTCGACTACGTCATGACGGTGGCGGTCTCGGTCGCCTCCGGTGTGGACAACATCATCTCGGCGCTGCCGAACCTGGCCGAGCACCGTGTGTTCCTCGCCCTCGGCTTCGTCGCCCTCCTCACGGCGATGAACCTGCGCGGCGTACGCGAGTCGGGCCGGGCCTTCGCCACCCCCACGTACTTGTTCATCGGCGGCGTGCTGATCATGGTCGGCACCGGGCTCTTCCGGTACCTGATGGGAGACGCGCCGGTCGCGGAGAGCGCCGCGTACGGGATCGCCCCTGAGCCCGCCGACGCGAACCTCGCGGGCTTCGCGCTGCTGATGCTGGTGCTGCGCGCCTTCTCCAGCGGCTGTACGGCGCTGACCGGTGTCGAGGCCATCTCCAACGGCGTGCCGGCCTTCCGCAAGCCGAAAGCCGCCAACGCCGCGAAGACCATGGCGGCCATGGGCATCATCGCGATCACCATGTTCGTCGGCGTCACCACCCTTGCCGTGGTCGCCAAGGTGCACATCGTCGAGGACCCCTGCCGCCTGACGGGGCTCGCGGACTGCGAGGGGTACACGCAGCGCACCGTCATCGCCCAGCTCGCGGCCGCCGTCTTCGGCGGCTCGGACAGCTTCGGCTTCTACTTCATCCAGGCCGCGACCGCGCTGATCCTGATCCTGGCGGCGAACACGGCGTACAACGGCTTCCCGCTGCTCACCTCGATCCTGGCCCAGCACCGCTACCTGCCGCGCCAGCTGCACAACCGCGGTGACCGGCTCGCCTACTCCAACGGCATCATCGCCCTGGCCGTGGTCGCGGGACTCCTGCTCTGGGGCTACAAGGCGAACGTCACCGACCTCATCCACCTCTACATCCTGGGCGTGTTCACCTCCTTCACGCTCTCCCAGCTGGGCATGGTCCGGCACTGGAACCGCGAACTGCGCGACGAACGAGATGTGGCCGTACGCCGCCGCCACATGGTCACGCGGTCCATCAACGGGCTCGGCGCCTGCGTGACCGGACTGGTCCTCGTCATCGTCCTGGCCACGAAGTTCACCCAGGGCGCCTGGCTCGCCGTACTCGCCGCCCTGGTCCTGTGGGTGATGATGCGCGGCATCCGCCACCACTACGACCAGACCGCGGCCGAGCTCGCCGTCACCGATCCGCGCGCCGAGATGGCCCCGCCGCCCCGGGTCATCGCGATCGTGCTCGTCTCCACCATCCACAAGCCGACCCTGCGCGCCCTGGCGTACGCCCGCGCCATGCGCGCGGACCGGCTGGAAGCGCTGACCGTCTCCGTCGACCGCGAGTCCTCCACCGCGCTCCGGCGACAGTGGGACGAGTACGAGATCGAGACCCCGCTGAAGGTCATCGACTCCCCGTATCGGGAGATCACCCGCCCGGTGGTCGAGTACGTACGCGGCATCCGCCGGGACAGCCCGCGGGACATCGTCAGCGTGTTCATCCCCGAGTACGTCGTCGGCCACTGGTGGGAGAACCTCCTCCACAACCAGTCGGCGCTGTGGCTCAAGAGCCGGCTGCTCTTCACCCCGGGCGTCATGGTCACCAGCGTCCCCTGGCAGCTGACCTCCTCCACCCGCGCCGACCACCCGGCGGCCCGCGCCCCCGGCGCCTACCGCCGCGGCGAACCCGTCCGCGACGAGCCGGTCCGCGAGCGGGCGGCGCCGAAGGGCTGAGAGCGTCAGTCGGCTTCGGCTCGCAACCACGGTGGCGCCATCCGACTTGTCATGGCGCCACGATGGTGCCATCATTGCGCTATGGACCTCACTCCCTACGTCGACAACCTCCGGCACGAACTCGGCGTCGCCGCCGAAGCCGGTGGAGACGAAGCCCGCGCCCTGGCCGAGCGGCTCACCGCCCAGCTTGAGTCGGCCGCCCGGCTCACCCTGCTGAACGCCCTGTCCGACGCGATGGACGAGGTCACCCGCGACCTGGCCCCGGGCTCGGTCCATGTACGACTGCGTGGGCTCGACCCCGAGTTCATGGTCACGGCCCCGCCCACCCCGGACGCCTTCGGCGAGGGCGACGCCCCGGCGCCGCCGCCGGCGCCCACGCCGCCGGCCCCGGTGGACTTCGAGGACGGCGCCACCTCGCGCATCAACTTCCGCCCGCCCGCCCAGCTCAAGGTCCGGGTCGAAGAGGCCGCGAGCCGCGAAGGGCTCTCGGTCAACGCCTGGCTGGTCCGGGCCGTCGCCGCCGCCCTGGAACCCACGGCGAACCGCGGCACGGACGGCTCGGGCCGGGCGCCCGCGGCCGGGCAGGCACTCACCGGCCGGACGCCCGCCGCAGGGCAGGGATTCACCGGCTGGGTGCGCTAGTCCACCCCGCACCACTCACGTACTCCCAACCAAGCAGCCATCAGCCAGCAGCCAACAGCCAAAGGACGGCTCAGCCATGCCTACTTTCGACACCCCCGAGCCCCTCTCCGCCACCCTGGAATTCGATTTCGGGCGGATCCGGATCATCGCGGGCAAGCGCACCGACACCGTGGTCGAGGTGACGCCGAGCGACCCCGGCAACAAGCAGGACGTACAGGCCGCCGAGGACACCAAGGTCACCTGCGCGGGCGGGGAGCTCGTGGTCAAGGGCCCCAAGAATCGCTCACCCTTCGGCAAGATCGGCTCGGTCGATGTGACCGTCGAACTGCCCGCGGGCTCGCACCTGACCGGCAAGACGGGTCTCGGCGACTTCATCGGCGAGGGGCGGTTCGGGAACTGCCACCTGACGACGTCCACCGGCGACATCCAGCTGGAAGAGGCCGCGGCCGTACAGCTGAAGACCCCGCACGGGGACGTCCTCGTGGACCGTGCGACGGGCGAGGTCGAGATCCAGGGGTCGGGGCGGGTGCGGGTCGGCCGGGCCGACTCCACGGCCACCATCAAGAACCTCAACGGCGAGACCGCGATCGGGGAGATCCGCGGGGAGCTGACGGTGCGCTCGTCCAACGGGCCCATCAGCGTCCAGCACGCGGGCTCCTCCGTCACGGCCAAGTCCGCGAGCGGCGCCATTCGGCTCGCCGAGGTGGTGCGCGGGCGGATCACCCTGGACACCGCGGCCGGGGCGCTTGAGATCGGGATCGCCGAGGGGTCTGCGGCCTGGCTGGATGTGCGGTCCAAGGCAGGGCGTGTACGAAATGAGCTCGGGGCGGCGGAGGGGCCCCAGGCGTCCGAGGAGACGGTCGAGGTTCGGGGCCGGACCAGCGCCGGCGACATCGTGATCCGCCGGGCCTGAGCCACTCACCGACCCAAGAGGACCCGAGCCGCTCGCCTCTCCAAAGGGGCCTGCCCCCGCCCCGCAGCGTGAGCACCACGGTGGAGGCCGCCACCAGGTGTGTCCTCCGCGCTCAGCATCCCGCCCACCGACTCCGTGAAGCCGCGGGCGACTTCAACGCCGAGGCAGGCGCCCGGCCCGCGTGAGGCGTCTCCGTAGCGCTGGAAGGGCAGCTCCAAGAGGCGGCCCTTGACCTCGTCCGGGACGCCGGGGCCGCGTTCGACGCTACGGACTCGACGCGCTCGCCGAGGGCCCCGGCGGCGACCAGGAGCTGCCCTCCGCGAGGCCACGCACCTCCTGAGCTTCGCCCCGCAGCCGCTGCCATGATCCTGACAGCCGCCATGGAAGCCATGGCGCCACATTTACTCGCGCATAGCGCCACGTTCACGTCATGACGACAACGCGGGTGTTGACCGTTCCCCGCGCGCTTTTCAGCACAGCACCCCTCGCGCAACGAGCCACGCACAACCCATGCGCCACCATGGCGCCATGTCGTGCTGCCCGGATGCCGACCCCGATCGCCGATCGCCGATCGCCGATCCCCGACCCCCGACCACTCAAGCGACCACACGACCGATCCAACGGGAGTCCCACCGTGGCTACGTTCCTTTCCAAACTGGGCCGCCTCGCCTTCAGGCGCCGGGGGGTGACGCTGCTGCTCTGGCTGCTGATATTCGGCGGCATGGGCTTTGCCGCCTCCTCCGCGCCGACGCCGCCCGCCGACACGTTCTCGATGCCGGGCACCGAGTCGCAGAAGGCCTTCGACCTGCTGACGGAGAAGTTCCCGGACGCGAGCGCCGACGGCGCCAGCGCCCGGGTCGTCGTCCGGGCCCCCGAGGGCCAGAAGATCACCGCCCCCGAGCAGCGGGCCGAAGTCGACCGCCTCGTCGCCGAGTTGGGCACGCCCTCCCCACAGGTAGTGGGCGCCGCCGACCCCTACAAGACCCCCGAGATCAGCATCAGCGAGGACGGTACGACCGCCTACACGGTGGTGACGTACAAGGTCCCCGCGATGGAGGTCAGCGACGAGGCGCACGACGCGCTCGACGCCGCCATCGCGAAGGCCGACAAGGCGGGCCTGACCGTCGAGGCCGGCGGCGACGCCGTGAAGATCGACCAGGCGATGGGCGGCACCGGCGAGCAGATCGGCATCCTGGTCTCCGCGATCGTCCTCGTCCTGACCTTCGGCTCGATGATCGCGGCCGGAATGCCGCTGATCACCGCGCTGATCGGGGTCGGCATCGGGATCTCCGGCATCACGGCACTCGGCTCCACGCTGGGCCTGTCCGGGACCACTTCGACCCTCGCGATGATGATCGGCCTCGCGGTCGGCATCGACTACGCCCTGTTCATCGTGTCCCGCTTCCGCGCCGAGCGCGCCGAGGGGCGCAGCCCCGAAGAGGCCGCAGGACGGGCCGTCGGCACCGCGGGTTCGGCGGTCGTCTTCGCGGGACTGACGGTCATCGTGGCGCTCGCCGGACTGGCCGTCGTCAACATCCCGATGCTCACCAAGATGGGCCTCGCCGCGGCCGGCACCGTCGCGGTCTCCGTGCTCGTCGCGATCACCCTGGTCCCCGCCCTGCTCGGCCTCGCGCCGGTCAAGGTGATGGCCCGCAAGGGGCGCCTGCAGTACGCCGTCAAGCCGCTGTCGGAGCGCAAGCAGCGCAAGGCCGCCAAGCGCGCGGCCAGGCTCGCCAAGAACGACAAGCCCAACCTCGGCTCCCGCTGGGCCAGTTACATCCTGCGCCACCCGGTGACCGTCCTGCTCATCGGCGTGGTCGGCCTCGGTACGGTCGCCGTACCGGCCGCGAGCCTAGAACTCGGGCTGCCCGGCGAGGGCTCGATGTCGACGAAGACCACCCAGCGCAAGGCGTACGACATGCTGTCGGAGTCCTTCGGGCCCGGGTTCAACGGACCCCTGATGGTCACCGTGCAGGCCGAGGACGCCAAGAAGGCGGCCGACGCCGCGGGCAAGGTCTTCGACCGGAACCCCGGCGTGGCCTCGGTCTCCCCGGCCACCGCCAACAAGGCCGGCGACACCGCGATCATCAACGTCATCCCGGAGACCGGCCCGACCGAGAAGCAGACCGAGGAACTCGTCCGCGACCTGCGCGCCACGGCCGGCGGTCTGGAGAGCAGCACCGCGTCGACGATCCTCGTCACCGGCCAGACGGCGATGTTCATCGACTTCTCGCAGACCCTGAACGACGCGCTCCTGCCCTACCTGGGCCTGGTCGTCGGCCTCGCCTTCCTCCTCCTCATGGTGGTCTTCCGCTCCGTCCTGGTCCCGCTCAAGGCGGCCCTCGGGTTCCTGCTCTCCGTGGCCGCGGCCCTCGGCGCCGTCGTGGCGGTCTTCCAGTGGGGCTGGCTCGCGGATGTCCTCGGCATCGAGCAGACCGGCCCGATCATGAGCACGATGCCGATCTTCATGATCGGCGTGGTCTTCGGCCTCGCGATGGACTACGAGGTCTTCCTGGTCAGCCGGATGCGTGAGTCGTACGTCCACGGAGCACGCCCCGCCGAGGCGGTCGTCGACGGCTTCCGCCACGGCGGCCGGGTCGTCGCCGCGGCCGCGGTCATCATGATGAGCGTCTTCTCCGGCTTCATCGTGGAGGACAACGACTTCATCAAGATGATCGGCTTCGCCCTCGCGATCGCCGTCTTCTTCGACGCCTTCATCGTCCGCATGGCGATCGTGCCCGCGCTCTTCGCCCTGCTCGGCGAGTCCGCCTGGTGGCTGCCGAAATGGCTGGACCGGATCCTGCCCCGGGTGGACGTCGAGGGCGAGAAGCTCGCCCAGCACGAGCAGTCCGCACCGCGCTCCGGGCGGGAGCGCACCATCGTCGGCTGAGTGAGTTGACACAAGATGGCACCACATTGGCGCCCCGTACCGACTTCCCAGCCGGTACGGGGCGCCATTGCGTGACCTGCATCGATCCAGCCCAGACGCAGCACCACACCAATGGACGGAAAGAATGGCGCCACTTCGGTCTCGCTATGGCGCCACAGATGTGCCATCATGGTGACGCAAGCACGACACGGAACAAGTGCATTGCGCCAGACATGCGCCACCCTGCGCCATGGCCGGCCCGCCGGCCGCATCCGTCCCCGAACTCCCCGAAGAGAAGGGCCCGCCCACCATGAACACCGCGACCCAGGTGTCCACCACCACGCGAGCAGCGGCGATCTCCGCGATCGGCCTGCGCAAGTCGTACGGCGACAAGGTGGTGCTCGACGGAATCGACCTTCGGATCCCCGAGGGCACGATCTTCGCCCTGCTCGGCCCCAACGGCGCCGGCAAGACCACCACCGTGGAAATCCTCTCCACGCTGATCACGGCCGACGGGGGCGAGGCACAGATCGCGGGCCACGACGTGGCCACCGACGGCGACGCGGTACGCCACCAGATCGGCGTCACCGGACAGTTCGCCGCCGTCGACGGACTGCTCACCGCCGAGGAGAACCTGCTCCTCATGTCCGACCTGCACCACCTGAGCAAGCGCGAGGGCCGCCGCCGCGCCGCCGATCTCCTGGAGCGGTTCGAGCTGACCGAGGCGGGCCGCAAGAACGTCGCCACCTTCTCCGGCGGTATGCGCCGCAAGCTCGACCTGGCGATGACGCTGGTCGGCTCACCCCGGATCATCTTCCTCGACGAGCCGACCACTGGCCTCGACCCGCGCAGCCGCCGCGTCATGTGGGAGCTCATCCGCGACCTGGTCACGGATCAGGGCGTGACCATCTTCCTCACCACGCAGTACCTGGAGGAAGCCGACCAACTCGCCGACCGCATCGCGGTGCTGGACCACGGCAAGCTGGTCGCCGAGGGCACCGCCGACGAGCTGAAGCGCAAGATCCCCGGCGGCCATGTCCGCCTCCAGTTCGCCGACGAGGCGCACCTGGCCACGGCGGCCGGCCTCTTCGGTGTCGCCACCCGCGACGACGAGTCGCTCACCCTGCAGATCCCCAGCGACGGCTCCATCACCAATCTCCGCGCCATCCTCGACGTCCTCGACAACACCGGCGTGCAGGCCGAGTCGCTCACCGTGCACACGCCCGACCTCGACGACGTCTTCCTCACCCTCACCGGCCAGCAGAACGCCCCCGCCGCCGCCACCTCCGCGACCGCCCAGAAGGAGTCGAACCGATGAGCACCGTCACCATCTCGCCGGCCAAGTCCGCCAAGCCGACCCGCTCGTACGCGCTGCGCGACTCCATGACGATGCTGCGCCGCAACCTCAAGCACATGCAGCGCTACCCGTCGATGACGATCACGATCGTCATGATGCCGATCGTGATGCTGCTGCTCTTCGTGTACGTCTTCGGCGGCGCGCTCGGCACCGGCATCGGGGCGGGCACCAGCCGCGGCGACTACACCAACTACGTGGTCCCCGGCATCATCCTGATGGCCGTGACCTCCGGCGCCATCACGACCGCCATCTCCGTCTGCACCGACATGACGGAAGGCATCGTCAACCGCTTCCGTACGATGTCGATCTCGCGCGGATCCATTCTCACCGGCCATGTGTTCGGCAGCGTCATCCAGGCCGCGGCGATCCTCGTCCTGATCATCGGAGCCTCCTTCGCGGTGGGCTTCCGCCCCGACGCCTCGCCCGTCGAGTGGATCGCCGCCATCGGTCTGCTCCTCTTCCTGTCCTTCGGTCTGAGCTGGATGACCGCCGCGATGGGCCTGGGTGCCAAGACCGTCGAGGCCGCGTCCAACGCCCCGATGCCGCTGACCTTCCTGCCCTTCCTCGGCAGCGCGGTCGTCACCCCGGACTCCATGCCGACCGCTCTGCGCTGGTTCGCCGAGTACCAGCCCTTCACCCCGATCAACGAGACCCTGCGCGGCCTGCTGCTCGGCACCCCGATCGGCAACGACGGCTGGATCGCCCTCGCCTGGTGCACGGGCCTCGCCCTGCTCGGCTACCTGCGGTCGCGCGCCGTCTTCAACCGTAAGGTCGCACGTTGACCGTCACGTGTTGAACCCAGCGAAACAGGCAGGCGAAGGGGCGGCTCCCGGATTCCACCGGGAGCCGCCCCTTTTGCCGCCTCTCCCCCTCATCCCTACCGGCGGGCACCAGGGACAGAGCCGTGCCCACCCAGGCCCACCTCGCGGTGTCCCGCGATCGGCTCTCGTAGGGCGGCGAACAGGCGGGCGGCCGTGTCGTCCTGGGCGTCGTGCAGGTCTTCGACGCCGGTGACGATGTGCAGGAAGGACTCGTCCAGCCGCAGGGGCCGGTGGCCGCGGTGGCTGAGCGTCTGGGCGCGGCGGAAGTGGGCGTCGCGGCCCTGGTGGGCGCCGACGAGGATGAGCAGGGACCCTCCCGCCGCCGCGCTGACCCTGTACCGCTGCGGGAAGTTGCCACGTGTCGGCGCCGGCCGGAGCGGTGGCGGAGCACCCTCGCTCCGCCACCGCTCCGTATCGCTCAACGCCGGAAGGTACGGTTCATCTCAGCGATCCGCCCGGCGTGGTAGCGGATGCTGGGGTGAATGGTGCGGGCGTCCGGCGGCAAGGCGTCCGCTTGTGCCTTGATCTTGTCGGTCAGTACGGGCTGGTCCGCGCCGGTAAGCCGCAGAACGCCGGCGGTGACACCGACAGCACCCAGGACCCGCAGCGTGCCCGGCGCGTCCTGAAGGCCGTTGACCTCCCTGCCGTCCGGTCCGAGCACCGCGACCAGCCGGGTGCCGGAGCCGAGCAGCGCGGCTGCGCCGCCGGGGTAGTCGGCCTCCTGGCCGATGGTGTAGACGATACGGCTGAAGGTGGAGAGGCGGCCCTGGAGGTCCGTCGTGCCGAACCGGCCGGTGGTGGTGTACCGGACGGTGACGGGCAGGTCGGTCGTACGAAGGGTCGGCTCCCAGACCGGCAAGGAGAAGGCCCCGATCGCCGGCAGGGTGTTGCGCCGGTTGAAACCGCCGCTGACGAAGGTGAGGTCCCGCTGGATCTCCGCCTTCCGGGCGGGGGCGGCCGCGTCCCATTCGGCGCGCAGTCCCTTGGGGTCGAGGGCACCTTCCGGCCCCTTGGGGTAGTCGGTCCCGAGTCTCGCCGGGCGCGCGCCCCAGGTGACCTGACGGGTGACGTAGTGGGCCTGTTCGACCTCGGAGGCGCCGCCCGCTCCGCCGCCGACCACGAGCAGATCGTCGTCCGGACGGTAGCTGGCGCTGGTGTTCTGCCCGCCGTACTGGACCCGGTGTGCCCGGACGAGGGCGTCGAGGCGGGTCAGCGTCTGCGGCGGGAGGGTGGTGCGGTCGACGGGCTCGCCGCTCGCGGTCAGGATGACGGCCCCGGTCATCGGGTGGACCGAGTAGGGGGAGTCGGGGTCAGCGACGAACCGGGGGTCGCGGTAACCCCCGGTCCGGAAGCCGAGCCGGGCTCGCAGGTCCGGATCCAGAGTCGCCGGGTCGACGGCCGCTCCGTCCGGGGCGTAGGCCGTACGGGTCTGCGGATCCACCGAGTGACGGGACTCGGCATCGATCACGCGGCGCTCGGTGGGCCGGCCCTGGGGGTCGAGCAGGAAGGGCTCGTACAGCCGCTTCGGTGTGCCCTCGACGTTCTGCACGCCGAGCAGCCAGCTGGCGTTCGCGGGCAACTGCCCGGTGTACGGCTCGCCCTGGGCGTCGAGGATCCGCGTGTCACCGGCCGGACCGAATGCCACTTGGTAGCCCGTACCCGGATCGACGAAGGTCCGACCGGCCAACTGGTCGCCGACCGCCTGCGGGATCCTGGGTGGGCCGAGCCCCGTGGCCAGGTCCAGTGAGCGCGCGTACAGCGTCCGCCGGTCGCCGGTCGTCAGGCGGTACCGGGCCTCGGCAGGCCAGTCCGCCGCAGCCGTGCCGTCCGGCCGGGCTTCGATCCCCGTGACGTTCGCCTGGTACGTGGGCATGCCGGCCAGGGCCCGGGCCACACCGACCGCTCGTCCGAAGGCGGTGGACATCACGAAGTCGTTGCGGTCCTCGGCGAAGTCACCGGGCTGGAAGGGGGCGCCCGGCAGCTCGTTGTCCATCGCGGGCTGGGTGAGGCGGAAGTCCCCGAGATCGTTGACCACTCCGTAGCCCGCGGACACCGTCAGGACGGGCGGCACAACGGCGCCGGCACTCGCGACCGGGGGCAGGGTGAGGTAGTCGACCGTGGCCGCCCATCCGCCGCCGACGATCACGTGAGGGATGACCGGCAGCTGCGCATCACGCGTGTTCAGGGATTTCGTCAGCTCGGCGTCAGCCGTCGTCCGCTGGGCGATCACGCCGTCGGCTTGTTCGCGCAGCACGCGGCGCTCGCAGTCCCGTTCCGCGCGGATGTCCTTCAGGGCCGCCTGTGAGCCGGCCTGGCGGGCCAGGTCGAGCACCTTGTCGAGAGCGGTCGCGGAGCCGGGCGACAGCGTGCGGACGGAGGCGGCCCGTGCCGTCGCGGCTGCCACGCCGACGAGCGGCACGTTGCCTTCCATACGGTGCACGGGGCGGGCCGGTTCCTCGTCGAGCAGGCCCATCGCGATGGCGGAACCGAGCGCGGCCGACTTCACCCGGGCCGTGGCGGTGGGCAGTTGGTCGCCGAGGATCTTCAGGGCTGTGATCCGGCCGATGTCCTTGGGGCTGAGCGGGATTCGGCCGGCGCTGTCGGCGGTGGTGAGCACACCCTCGGTCAGTCCGCTCGTGACGTCGAGCCGCCGGTTCTCCGACCGGTCGGAGACGATCGCCGCCACCTCGGTGAGCCGCGCGGCGACCGCCAGCCGGATCAGATCGGCCGTCGCCCGGTCGGAGACCCGTACCACGGCCGCGCTCGGCCCGAGAAAGTGCGCGGTCGCCACCGGCGCATAGGCAAGCGTGCCCGGCATGCGTGCGGGCTCCACCCCGATCGTGAAAGACCCCTGGCCGTCGGGGAGCAGTACCCGGCTCCCCACCACCCGGGCCCCGGCGGGGAGGGGCCCGGCGGCCAGCGCGGCCGTGATGGCGGCCGCCGTGCGGGCGGCACTTGCGGTACTGAGCTCCTTGCCACCGAAGTCGAGGCCGGCGGAGGCATGGGCGATCGGCCCCGGAGCCGCACATGTCGTAGCGCGTTCTCGGAATTCCGCCGTGAGCGCGTGTGCGCTCTGAGCGGCCGGGCCGAGCGAACCGCCGAGCACGGCACCAATGCCGCACCACAGTGAAAGCGTCCGCCTGAGCCGTGGGAAGTCACCGTGCATGGAAGCCAGGCCCTCCTGTCACCGTGGGCAGCCTCAGACCGCCTCGCGTCATCACAGTGAGGAATGATCACAGCACGTGGGGTGACATCAAGGAGGGAACGGGCGGAATCACCCGCCTGATCGTTTCGCCGTCGCCCGAATGCCCGCCGTGGGAGCGGTGGCGGCCTCGCGGGTGGAGATTCACCATCCGTCGGAGGCAAGCCGACGAGGGGGCGCCCAACCTTTCTTCTCACCTGCAATCGGAATCATGGACTGACACGACCCCGGCACTTAGCGCGCGGCGATTCCAGCGAGATTGCGGGCAGCGCCCCGGGTCGGCGCCAGGTGCAGCGCGGCAACCTTGGCGATCACGCCCCGGCGCCCTTCCTCGGGGAAGGGCGCCGCCAGGTCGTTCGTGCGCAGCCCGGCTTCCAGGTGGACCACGGGGATCCGCTGCAAGAACGCAGTGACAGCGCCGGCCAGCGCGGACATCATGTCCCCCTGGACCAGGACCAGATCCACGTGATCAGGCGTCAGCATCGGTGCGAGTGCCCCGGTCAAGGCAGAGAGGCGCGGCGCCATACTGCGGTGGGAAGTTCTCCCTGCCCCAGGCGCTCGGGCGGTGATCAGAATCGGCTGCTTCGGAGGGTAACGAACGCAGTACATGCGACGCGAGCACCTGCGGGTTCCTGCCGTCCGCGGCGCGTGCTGCCCCGGAGCAAGCTACACGGAGCGTCCCGCGGGCGTTGACGGTCTCCCGATCACGGTCGCCACCTGAATCGGCCAAGGCGCGTGTTGGTCCCCAAATGGTCCCACCGACCTGGCTGCGCTCCACCGTCAGGCACTCGGTGAGGCGTGGCCGCCTCGACCGATCCTCCAGCCGCCGCCTCTCGTGCGCGGTGGGGCTGGACGCACCCCGCAGGAGAGAGGAACGAGCAGCGATGTCGCGTTCGACGTGTACGACAGGACGCAGCCGGTGAACCGCCGCGCACTCGCCTTCACGTGGCTCGACAGCCACCCGGAGCACGAGGCGTTCAGTTCGGTCCTGGGTCCGCTCCTGCGCGTGCCGGACCTGCCGTCCGCACAGCTCCGGCGTGCCGTCCGTCTCGGATGTGCCGCGCTGTTGTGCGTCCGAACGGTCATGAGCTGATGGCCGTCATGCTCAGCCAACTGGAGGGGCTGACGAGCGATCAAGCGCGGTCCCGCGCCGTCGACAGTGCCATGCGCTGGCTCGAAGAGCACGGCATGCTGCCAAAGGCACGTCTGGTCGTCGAGGATCTGCTCACTCTCCCAGCACTCTCCCGAGCCAAAGAGTCGAACCCCTTGACCCCCAGCGGTTCGCCCGGATTATCTACACATAATAGAATTAATGCGGGCGTAAATTGTGCATGAAAGGCCCTGTCGTGCACCATCGCGCACCCCGTGTGGTCCCCAACTGGTCCCCACGCCCAGTCCTCGAGATCCCGTCGACTCCGGCCCGCTCTCCAGCCTGGAGCGCATTCTCATCCCCGGCGGCCGACGAACACGAACACCGGGTCCGGTTCCCACACCAGTCTCCCGTTCGTGGTGGTGACGGTGACTTTCCGCAGGTGACCGGGACTACTGAGGAGATCACCACGCCCTGGCTGGGCGTTCCGGGGATACCGAGCGCGTAGATCGCGCACATCGACCACACCTGGATGCCGCCCGCGAGCATCTCCCGATGCGGAGTAGGCACGGCGGACAGCGGATACGCCGCCCGGATCTACCCTTCCTTGCCGACGGTCAGGAAGTCCTCCCGGGCCGGCTCAGCCAGTACCTCGCGGGCCGTCCGGCCGGACGTCGGCATCCCGATGGCAGGAAGAAGCGATCTTCAAGCACTACGGGACGGCCTACCAGCCGGGCACCAGCGGCGAACAGCAACTCGCGCGCCGCTGACCGCCCTGAGCCACGTGCCGGAGGAGGTGTTCTCCCTATGGTGATCTTCCTGTTCCTGCTTCTCGTGGCCGTCATCCTGGAACTCATCGGCGCGGTGGCGGAAGGCATGCCCTTTCTCCTGATCCTCGCCATCCTGCTCGTCGTGGGCGACACGGCCTTCATCGCCGCACGACGGCGCCGGCACTCGCATCGCCGCCACCTCCGATGGCACCGGGCCCCATGCGGTCTTCATACCGCGCGGAGGCGCGGGCACAGCCGCTGGCCTGAACGTGATCTGGTCAGACGCTCCCCGCGCTCTACATGATGTGTGCCGACGAGTCGTCAGGACCGTCGACTCGCACACTGCTGGGGGGATCAACATGGGTAAGAGCAGGACCAGACTGGGCATTGCGGCGGGCACGGCGCTCGCCTCACTCGCCCTGGCATTACCGGCGCAGGCAGCACAGGCGGTGCAGGGGGACTCCGCCGAGGCGCTCACCGGGAAGGCCTGCACACCGTCCATCACGGTGCTGCAGTCGCTGCCCGGCACCGCAGACCCGCAGCCCTGGAACCACGACACCCAGGTCAACGGCTTCGGCCCGCTCGCTCTCTCCGTGGGCGTGTCACGCAAGCTCCCCGTCTACTGGCTGGGCACCTCCGTCCACCGCGTCCCGCTGCCCGCCGGCTACACCGCCGGCAGCGTCGCGGCCGTCAACCGTTTCGGGCTGATGGTGGGCACGCTGACCGGCCCCGGGCTCGAACCCGGCGCGTTCAGCTACCGGCCGGGAGCTCGGGCCGTGCGGCTGCTGGCCGGCGGCGGAAGCGCCAAGGACGTCAACGACCAGAGCCGCATCGTCGGCGACAAGCGCACCCAGGACGGCCTGGTCGGCGTCGAATGGTCCGGTACCGCCATCCGGCGCGAGCTCGCCCTGCCCGCCCAGGTCCGCGGGCTGGAAGCGATCGGCGGCATCAACAACGCCGGCGAGATCGTCGGCAACGGCTACGGCGCCACCGAGGACGGAGGATACGACGTCGCACTGCGCTGGCACGCCGACGCCGCCGCACCGGCCACGGAACTTCCGCCCATCTCGCCAGGCGACACCTACAGCCGGTACACGCCGGCCGACATCGACGAGAAGGGCCACATCACCGGCACCTACCTGTTCACCCGCGAAGGCTATTCCCACGGTGTCATCTGGCGCCCGCCCTACACGAACGTGACTGCCGCCGGCCTGCTCGCTGACCGTATGACGGGCGGCTTCGACGACATCAGCCCGACCACCGGCGTCAGCGTGGGAACAGCCGCCGAAGAGGAGGCGTTCCCCCCGGAACCCGTACCGCTCCTACAGGCCCAGATCTGGCCCGGCAGCGGCCCCGTGATGGCCCTGCCCCACCTCGCCCCCATGCGCTGGTCCGCCGCGTACGCCGTGACGGACGACGACCGGGTCGGGGGCGTGTCTGCGGACACCGTAGGCACACCGCACCCGGTCATCTGGAACTGTGCCCTGAAGCAGGCCTACGTACCGACGCCACGTACATGAGGTGAACGGCTTCGGCCCGTCGTAGACGCGGGGTCCTCCACACACGCGGGGGACTCCGCAATGCCTACGACGGGCGCACCACGCCGGTGGGAAGAAGGTCAGTCGCTGCCCGAACCGTCTCGTGCAGATCGTCGTGGACGTGCACATCGGGGCGAGCGTGACGCAGCTGCTCGACTACATCCAGCCGCCGCACATAGGCGGGGTCCGCGCCGACCGCGATCGCGGCTCCGCGCGCGGCGTGGGCGCCCAGTTCGTACAGGACGATCGGCTGCACACTCGTCGTGGAGTCCGGGAACCAGAAGAGAATCACTTCCGCCCGGTGCAGCATCGTGAACTCCCAGGCGATCTGCGACGGCGCGAGCGCGGCATCCCCCACTGGGAAACGAGCACGGCGTGGACTGACGACCGTGACCGGGCACCCCAGCGCCTCCAACTGCCGCACCGCTTCGGATTGCCAGTCCGGACAGCCCGTGATACCCCCGGCGAGAAACAGCGACGGGGTTCCATCCCGCTCGTAGTCGGCCGGCGCCTCGATGTACCTCACGCCCCCACGGTAAGCCCGCCCGGCCGACGACTGGCCGTAGCCGCCGAGAAATCCCGCGGCCTCGGCATCGCCAACCTCATGGTCATCCACCGGCTGTCCGACGTCCTCACCGCCGGCGATGCCGGATCCCGAGGCCGTGCCCTCGCCGAGGGAATCCTCGCCGACTGGTCGACGCCGACGCCTGGATGCAATGAAGAGCCTGTGAGTTCACGAAAGCTGTTGGCCCCTCACTCCTGGTGCCACGCCTGGAGGCGTGGCAATGGGTCCACGTGGGGTCGTGGGTTCGGGAACCCGGGTCATCAGGGCCGAGCTCGGTGTCGAGGCGGATGAGCCAATCTGCATCAGCGAGCCCTGCTGCGACGAGCACGTCGCGCCAGTCCGCCTTCGCCAGTTCGATGGCTCGGCGGAACTTACCGATGTCGCCCTCAGCTAGCACAATGATCGCGGCTCGGATGCGCTCGCTGCGCAGTTGCCGGTAGTCGTAGCCGGCGGTGTCTGGGAGTGCGTCAAGGATCCGCAGGATCTCCGGCGCGGAACCCGGTTCGGGGAAGTCACGCCGGATGCGCCGTTCAAGTCGCGTGCTGCCGATCATGACACCGCCCTGCCCATCTCAGACCTTGCCGTTTCCTGCCAGGCGTGTCCGCGTTCGCATCAGGATGCGGCCCAGCATGTTCTTGCCCATGCCCGTGGCACCTCGCCCCCAGTAGTGGTCGGCGGTGGTGTCTTCTACGAGTTCCTGCTGCCCGGTTGCCAGCAGGATCACCCGGGTTTCCTGGTTCTGCGTGAACTTCTCGTAGACCGCTCGCCGCATGACATCGTCCTTGACCCCTTCCCAGTCACGGCGCAGGGGATACGAGCGGGTGCGCCCGAGTTCGGCGGCCTGCACGGCTGATGGCGCGCGACGTATCCGGTCGGCGTGGGCGGTCCCGGCGAACTTCTGTGCCTGGAGTGTTCCGAGGTCGGCCACCGGAGCCCGTCGACAAAGAAAGCATGCGGGGAGAAGTTCGAGAAGCAACCGTGCGGGATCTCATCGGCTCCGTAGAAGTAGATCGTCACAGGGGTGGCTCACGCGCCTCTTCCGTACGAATGGGGTGGCTCGCATGTCGCCTCTGACGAAGCTCTGTGCAAGCCGCACTGGGCAGTGCTATCCGCCTGACCCATACTCTGCACTTGGTTTCAAGGCCGGGCCCGTTCCCCTTCACTGGGTCCTGGGGCGGCGGGTCGGGGACGACGGCGAGGGCAATGACCTGTTCACCCGGCGTAACAGCTGGGACCGGACGTCGGTGTCCGTCTCGATCCCGGCATGGAGCGGCAGTCCGTGACGAGGGGTGGTGGGTGATGACTGGTGGCTCTGGGCTCTCGTGGGAGTCGGGGCCGGGGTCGCACTCCTCTATCTGTTGCCTCTGAGGATGCTTCTCAACGAGCGTCGGTTTCGTCCAACACCCGAACGATGGGGTTCGACCTCGGGCGCGACGCGCAGGGGAACGTTCTCTTTCTCGACACAGCCAACAATTGCGCCACGGACCGCCTTATCGCCGCCCAGACCCGCCTGTACGCGTACCCCTGGCCTCTCGACCCGAAGGGGTACTGCACCGGACCAGAGCTCTGACTACCACGTCCCCGCTGCTGGAAGCGCACCTTGACCGGGTCAAGGTGCGCTTCGGGCCCAGTCAAGTGCGCTGGTCCCCAAATGGTCCCCAGAAACGAGCCAGAGGTCGTATCGGATGTCTCCGATACGACCTCTGACCTGCGACTCTTTCGAGTCGGGACGACAGGATTTGAACCTGCGACCCCTTGACCCCCAGTCAAGTGCGCTACCAAGCTGCGCCACGTCCCGATGCCCGCTGACCTGGGGTTTCCCCTGGTTTGAACGCGCAGGAGAACAATACCGCACTTCGCGGGGTGGTCGCGCGTGCGTTTCGCCCCGTGGGTATCGGCTGGCTCGGGCACGGTCCGCCGCGCCGGGATCAGGGAACAGCCGCAGGTCGGCGTCTGCGGCGGCGGCCTGGCCCTGACGGGGCTGCGGCCGATCGTCCACACCTTCGCCGGCTTCCTCGTCGAGCGGCCGTTCGAGCAGGTCACGCTGAATTTGGCGGCATCCGCCAACGACGCCCTCGGCGAGGTGCCCCACCGGATCCTGGGCCTCGGTGTGGCCCGCGCCGAGCTGCGCCGCTACGGCACGATCGACGGGCACCACGCGGCCCACGGCGGCCTGGACGCCGCCCCTCGCTGCGCGGGCGGATCACCGTCTTTCTCCGGTGACCGCCGCCGCCCTCAGGCGCCGCCCAGCTCCGGATGCGCCGAGGCCAGCCGTTTCGGCGCCGCCTGGAGCCAGGAATCGGTCAGGATCGCGCGCAGTTCCCCCGCGCCCTCCACCGCCGCCAGCCGGACCCGGAGCCAGGCGTAGTTGTCGTCGTGGCCCTCGCGTATGAAGAACTTCTCCGGCTCCGCCGCGATCAGCTCCGCGCGGTCCTCCTTGGGGCATTTCACCCCGATCGAGGTGTCGTCGTCCCCGAGGGCGGCGAAGATCTTGCCGCTCACCCGGAAGGTCGGCATGCCCCAGGCGAGCTTCTCGCTGCTCTCCGGGAGCGACAGCGCGACCGCCCGGACCTCCTCCGCTGTCGTGGCCATCCCCGCGACCCCTCTCCAGTCCTCTCCAGCCTCCGGTGAACCCTCGTCTCCGACCGTAGACCCCGGCACTGACAACGGCCCCCGGCGGTCCCGGCAGCCCTGTCAGTCCCGCCGCTCCTCCCCCTCGTGGAGCAGCAGCGCCACCAGCTCCGCGGCCAGCGCCTTCATGGTCGCCAGCCCGTCCATCCCCCACCGCCTCGGCACTCCGTCCACCGCGCACACGGTGCCGAGCACGATCCCCTGCCGGTCCGTCAGCGGCGCGCCCAGGTACGACCGCACCCCGCTCTCGTCGACGACCGCGTTCCCCGCGAAGCGCGCGAAGTCCCGTACGTCCTCCAGCACCAGCGCCCGCCGCCGCACCACCACGTGCGGGCAGTAGCCCTGGTCCCGGGCCAGTACCCGCGCCGGATATCCGCTCGCCGGGGCGTCCGCCTCGTGGTGGAGCCCCGCGAAGAACTGCCGTTCCTCCCCGATGAAGTTGACCCCCGCGTACGGTGCGCCCAGCGTCTGCGCGATCCGCCTGGAGAAAGCGTCCAGCTCCGTGTCCGGCCGTTCCCCCAGGCCCAGTTCGCGCAGCCGGACGACGCGCGCGGGTGCCTCCCGGTCCACCGGGGTGAGCAGCAGATGACCGGTCGATTCGTAGTACGTCATGGTGGTTCCCCCGAGTCAGTTCGCCGACGTGGCGGTGAGCAGATGGTGGACGAGGGCGGCCAGCGTCCCCGTACCGGAGCTCGTCAGCCGCGCGTCGCACCGCACGACGGGCACCTCCGGCCCGATCCCGACCGCCTCGCGGACCTCCTCGGCCGCGTAGCGGTGCCCGCCGTCGAACTCGTTGACGGCGACGATGAAGCCGATTCCGCGCCGTTCGAAGAAGTCCACGGCCGGGAAGCAGTCGGCGAGGCGGCGCGTGTCGGCGAGCACCACCGCCCCGAGCGCGCCCGCGCACAGCTCCTCCCACAGGAACCAGAAGCGCTCCTGCCCGGGCGTGCCGAAGAGGTAGAGGACGTGCCGCTCGTCCAGGGTGATCCGGCCGAAGTCCAGGGCGACGGTCGTCGCGCTCTTGCCCTCGACCCCGTCGAGCGGGTCGGCGGCCTCGCTGAGGCCGCTGAGCAGCTCCTCCGTGCGCAGCGGCTCGATCTCGCTCACCGCGCCCACGAAGGTGGTCTTGCCCGCCCCGAACCCGCCGGCGACCAGGATCTTCAAGGTCGCGGGCAGGGTTGCGGGGCGGCTTTCACAGCCGTTTGCGTAGGCCATCGAGCACCGCCCGCAGGAGAGTCTGGTCATCGGCGGCGAACGAACGCCCGCCGCCGCCGGGGAACCGCGGCGCCTGCGCCATGACGGCCCCGTGTTCCATCAGGTCGGACAACAGCACCTTCACCACCACCGCCGGGAGCCGCAGTTGTCCGGCCACCTCGGCGACGGTGACCGCCGCCGCGCCGGCGCACAGCCGTAGCGCGAGGGTGTGTTCCGCGCCGAGCGGCGCGTGCGGGCGTACGCCCGTCGCCGTCACCAGCGAGAGCAGGTCGAGGGCGACCGCCGGCCGGGTCCGCCCCCCGCTCGCCGTGTACGGGCGCATCACGCGGCCCGCCGAGTCGTCCAGCCACGGTGTGTCCCGCCCCGCCCCGAATCCGTGCGCGCCCGTCGCCCTCGCCCCCGTCGTCCTCCCCCTCATCGTCCCGCGTCGGTGACGGGCCGCCGCGGCGGGGCCGCCAGGTACGGTCGTACGCTCTTGACCAGCATCGCCATCTCGTAGCCCATGACGCCCGCGTCGGCCTCCCGGGAGGCGAGCACCGCCAGGCAGGTGCCGGATCCGGCGGCCGACACGAAGACGAGCGCCGTGTCGAGCTCGACCACCACCTGCCGGACCTCCGCGCCGTCACCGAAGCGGGATCCGGCGCTCCGCCCCAGCGAGTAGAGCCCGGAGGCCAGGGCCGCCAAGTGGTCGGCGCTGTCGGGGTCCAGGCCGTGCACACAGGTGACGAGGCCGTCCGCGGTGAGGAGCACCGCGCTGCGCGTGTACGGCACCCGCTGGACCAGGCCGCTGAGCAGCCAGTCGAGATCCGAGAGCCGGCTGGTCGTCGTCGCCACTTCGCCGCCCATGGGGGTGCGCTCCTTGCTGAGGTGAGGGGTCGGGGTCGGGGTCGGGGTCATGCCTGGTTCTCCGACTGGGCGAGGCCGAAGCCCCGCTGGAAGGCGGCCATGAGGCCGGGGTCGTGCACGGGTTGCTCGGATTCCGCCGCGCGTCGCGGGGCGGGGGTGTCGCGCAGCTGCGGCGCGAGATGCTGCTGGGCGCGGCGCCGGGGCAGCGGGGGCGGGTCGCCCTCCGCGCGGGCGGCGGGTACCGGCGCGGGCGCGGGCGCCGCGGTGGCGGAGCCCAGGTCCAGCTCGGTGGTCTCCGCGAACACCTCGGTACGGGTACCCGCGCGCGGGCCGGACCCCGCCCAGGCGGGCACACCGAACACGGGGCCAGGCCCGGGCCCGAACACGGGGCCAGGCCCGGACGCGGACGCGGGGCCAGGCGCGGGCGCGGGGCCGGGCGCGGAGCCGAGCGCGGAGGCAACCGCAGGGCCAGGCCTAGGCGCGGGGGCAACTACCGGCCCGGACCCGAGCGCGGACGCAGCGCCGGGTGCGGTGGCAACCACCGGGCCAGGCCTGGGCGCGGGGGCAACTACCGGCCCGGGCGCGGGCACGGGGGCAGCCGCCGGGCCGGGCCCGGGGGCAGCCGCAGGGCCGGGCCCGGGCGCGGGGGCAACCGCCGGCCCGGGGGCGGGGGCGGGGGCAGCCGCCCGGCACGTCGGCTCCGGCCGCGGCAGGGGCCTCCGTACCGGCTCCAGCGGCGGAGCCGCGGCGCCCCCCTCGCCGGTGGCCCACGTGGTGGCCCGCGAACCCCCCAGCGCGTCGGCGGCGTTCGGCGCCTCCGCCCCCAGCAGGTCCTGCGGCAGCACCAGTACGGCGAGCACCCCGCCGTAGATGTTGGACTTGAGCTCGACTGCGATCCCGTGCCGCCGGGCCAGCGCCGAGACGACGAACAGGCCGATCCGCCCGTCCGCCAGCAACTGCCGGACGCTGAACTGGTCGGGGTCGCCGAGGAGGGCGTTCATCCGGTGCTGTTCCTCGGCCGGCATGCCCAGTCCCCGGTCCTCCACCTCGACGGCGATCCCGGCGGTGACCCGCTCGGCGCGCACCATCACGTCGGTGTCGGGGGCGGAGAACACCGTGGCGTTCTCGACGAGTTCGGCCAGCAGGTGCACCACGTCGGCGACGGCGTGACCCCGGACGGTGCCGCCCGCCGGGGGCACCACCTTGACCCGCGTGTACTGCTCGACCTCCGCGACCGAGGAGCGCAGTACCTCGCTGAGGTCGATGGGCCGGGTCCACTGGCGCCGGGAGGCGGCGCCGCCGAGCACGGCGAGGTTCTCGGCGTGGCGGCGGATGCGGGTGGCGAGGTGGTCGACGTGGAAGAGCTCTTTGAGCAGGTCCGGGTCCTCGACGGTGTCCTCCAGCCCGTCGAGCAGCGAGATCTCGCGGTGCACGAGGGACTGGAGCCGGCGCGCGAGGTTGACGAAGACCTCGACCTTGCGGTCGCTGTCGGACGGCGCGGCCGGTGCGGCGAGCCGTACGAGGGTCGCGTGCGCCTGTTCGCGGGCGCCGCGCAGCTCCTGCGCGAGCAGCCAGAACTCGTCCACCGTCGAGGGGTCGCCGCCCGGCGCGGGCGCGGTGGGTCCGCCGCGTACCGGGCGGGTCGGCGTCTCGCCACGCTCCAGCCGCTCGGCGGCCGTCCGCAGCTCCTGGCGGCCGCGCACGCTGGAGCGGCGCAGCGCCTCGCAGCGGTCCTGGACGGCCTTGGCGGCCCGCTGGGCGCCGAGCAGGGCCGCGGCGAGTGCGCCGACGACGAGCAGGGCGCAGCCGGTGAGCACCGGCCACAGCCGGGCGTCCCGCTCCCCGGCGCCGCCGCCGAGCTGCAGAGCGAAGATCACGGCTGCCGTGCCGCTGAGCCCGGCGGCGAGCGTGGGCAGTACGGCGGCGCGGACGAGCTGGGGGCGTATCTGCCGGCCGGGACCGGTGACGGCGTGTCTCGACGGGGAGTGGCGGGCTGCGCGGAGTCCGGACATCTGCGTCCTCGGTACGTGGGGCCCGGATCCCCGGCACGTCCCGGGGCCCGGTAGTGATCACCGGATACCCACGCTAGACCGCACGCTCCCGCCCTGGACGGCCAGTTGGGGAACTTGGCCGGGGTGCTTCCCGCTCCCGATGGAGCGCTCGTACGACAGCCCGAATGCGCCGGGAGCGCGCACGCCCCGGCGCGGCCGGCCCACGCCCCCGGGCCCGCCGACGGAGCCCGGGTCTGGCAGGCTCCGGCCCCGTCACCAGGCTGCCACGCACGTCCACGGCCCCTGGCCGCCCCGCCGTGTACCGATCCACGTGCTGCTGCGGGCGGCCCCCGTACCGCCCCCGTGGACACCGCGCGCGATCTGGCCCGGCCTGGTGGGCGAGTACGAGGAGAGGAGCCACGCACGCGCGACGGCAGGGAAGCCGGCGCGGTGACCTTCCGGTCACGGCAATAGCATCCCCGGGGGCAGCCATCTGTCCATCGCGGTGCCTTGAAGGCGAGCGTTTCGACACCCCGGCACGCTGCCCGCGAACCCGGGTCAAGCATGATCGGTTTCCTGCCCCAAAGGGGAACCGCATGCTTGAAACACTTGACCGCGGCCAGCAGATTCCACGACAGGGGTTTCCTGACATGTCCCAGATACAGGTACGCGACGCACGGCCGGAAGATTTCGCGCAGTGGCGCGCGCTCTACCGCGGATACGCCGATTTCTACAAGGTGGAGCAGACGGAGGAGGCCGCCGACACGGTGTGGTCCTGGGTGAACGACCCCGGCCACGAGGTCAACGCGCTGGTCGCCGAGGACGCCGACGGCATGCTCATCGGCCTCGCGCACTACCGCCCGTTCGCGCGGCCGCTCTCCGCGACGGTCGGCTGCTACCTCGACGACCTGTTCGTGGCGCCGGAGAGCCGGGGTTCGGGCGCCGTCGACCTGTTGCTCGGCCGGCTGAGCGCGATCGCGGCCGAGCGCGGCTGGAGCGTCGTGCGCTGGATCACCGCCGACGACAACCACCGCGCGCGGTCGAAGTACGACCAGGTGGCCACGCGGACGATGTGGATCACCTACGACATGGCGCCCGGACGCTGATCCCCGGACCGAATACGACGACTTCATCGACCCGTTGAACCCTGAGCGGGCGGCTCGCTACGCCGACGTGAACCACACGACCCTCGACGAGGTGGTGGCGCCCGGGAGCACCCGGCTGAGCACCGAGCGCCTACGCTCCGGCCACCGGACCGCCGCTCGCCCCCCGACGAGGGGCTGAGCGAGGACCAGGTCATCCGACACGGCCGCCGTCGAGGCGCGGACCCCGGACGGTGCCGGGGCCCGCGTCCGACCGGGAGGCAGGGGCTACGAGCCGACGGCCTCGGGTTCCTCGCGGACCCCGGCCTGCGGCCGCTCGGCCTCGGCCGCCCTGGGCGCCGCGTCCGGCCGAGGCGCCGCGGCAGGGGCGGGCGAGCCGCCCGCCACGAAGGGGCGCCACCACGGCTCGGCGGGCGCGTCGGCCGCGCCGGGCTCGAAGGGCTGGCCGGGCAGGGGCAGCGCGACGGCGGCCCCCTCGGCCTCGGCGGCGGCCATCGTGCCCTCGCCCGGCTCGTCCCACGGGTGCAGGGCCAGGTTGAAGGTGCCCCAGTGGATCGGCAGCATCGTGCCGTGCGGGATGCCGCCCTGGAGGTCGAGGTGGGCCCGCATGCCCTCCTGCGGCGTCATGTGGATGTCGGGCCAGTACTCCGAGTACGCACCGATCTGGATCATGGTGGCGTCGAAGGGGCCGTGGGCCGAGCCGATCTCCTCGAACCCGGGGAAGTACCCCGTGTCCCCGCTGTGGAAGATCCGGTGCTCATCGCCCGTGACCACCCAGGAGGCCCACAGGGTGAACTGCTGGTTGCGCAGCCCGCGCCCGCAGAAGTGCCGGGCCGGGGTCGCCGTCAGCGACAGCCCGGCGACCTTGGTGCTCTCGTTCCAGTCCAGCTCCCGCAGCCGGTCCGGCGAGACGCCCCAGCGCTCCAGGTGCGCGCCGACGCCCAGCGGCACCGCGAAGACCGTGTCCGTACCGGCAAGGGCCTTGATCGTCGGAAGGTCGAGGTGGTCGTAGTGGTCGTGCGAGATCACCACGACATCGACATCGCCCAGCGAGGCCAGCGGCACGGGCACGGGGTGCAGCCGCTTGGGACCGGCGAAAGGGAATGGAGAGCACCGCTCACCCCACACGGGGTCGAACAGCACCCGGCGCCCGTCGATCTCCGCGAGCACGCTGGAGTGCCCCATCCAGGTCAGGCGCAGCCCGCTCACCGGCGGCTTCGCCAGCTCGGCGAGGGTCGTCGGGTACACCGGGATCGGCGCGCCCGGGCCGCGCCGGACCCGCTGCTCCTTGTGGAAGTAGATCTTGGCGAACTCCACCAAGGAGCCGGCAGGCCTGGTCCGGGCCCCGACCGGGTTCTGGAAGACGCCGTCGGCGAAGTTCGGCGAGCGGCGGATCCGCTCCATCCGCGCGCCGGACGGGTCCGCGCCGAAGGCTTCGGGCCGCAGGGCGCGCAGCCGCGGACGCAGGGGACGGGAGCCGGTCAAAGCGCCTCCTGGGAGGATCGGGGCAGGACGGGTCGTACAGAGTACGACCTTCCAACGCGCACGGGCCCCGAAGGATTCCGCTCTCGCGGCCCCCGCGGCCCAGCGGCCCCGGTCTCGGTCCCGGTCCCGTGGAGATCGTGGAGATCGGGTCCCCTGAGGCGGAGGCCCTTGAGGCGGAGGCCGGGCCCGGACTCTCCTACAGCGGCAGCAGGTCCGGCCGCTTGGCCTCGACGTGGTCCCCGGAGGACTCCCCGCGCAGCCGCCTGCCGATCCACGGCACCAGATACTCGCGCGCCCACTGGATGTTGTCGCGCGTCACGTCCACCGAGCCGCGCGGCCGCAGCGGCGGCCACGGCTGGTCGGGGTCGGCGGGCACCTCCAGGCCGAGCACCTGCGCCGCGCGCAGGGCGACCCGCGTGTGCCCCTCGGGCGAGAGGTGCAGCCGGTCGGCGTCCCAGGCCCGCCGGTCCTGTACGGACTTCAGCGACCAGAGGTCCAGCACCGGGCAGTCGTACCGGTCGGCGATGGCGCGGACGTGCGCGCTGTACGTGGCCACCTTGCCCCGGATGTGCTTGAGGACCGGTACGCCCCGGGTGTCGAAACCGGTGGTGATCATGACCTGGCCGACGGCCCCGGTGAGGTCGGCGACCGCCGCCTCGAACCGCTCCGCCACGTCGTCCGGGTCGCTGCCGGGCCGGATGATGTCGTTGCCGCCCGCGCAGAAGGTCACCAGGTCGGGGGCGAGCTCCTTGGCCCGGGGGACCTGCTCCTCCACGATCTGGTCCAGGAGCCGCCCGCGCACGGCCAGGTTGGCGTACCGGAATGTGTGTTCTTCCCGCTGATCGGCCAGGAGTACGGCCAGCCGGTCGGCCCAGCCGAGAAAAGTGTCCCCGGGTCCCGGGTCCCCCACGCCCTCGGTGAAGCTGTCCCCGATCGCCGCGTACGAGCCGATGGTCTTGAGTGTCGTCGTCGTCGCTGCCACGGTCCCCTATCCTTCACCGCGGCGCGTGACCTACGCCACCGTAGGCAGGGGTTGACGGACCGTGATCTATACCACCCGGTCAGGTCGGAATAAGCCCGCGAGGCCGGGACCCCCCTCGGGCCCCGGCCTCACGCGTCTGTCGTACTTCTTCCGGCGGCGGCTGCCGTCAGATGCTCACGCCCTTGGAGCGGAGGTAGGCCACCGGGTCCATGTCCGAGCCGTAGGACGGGCCGGTGCGGATCTCGAAGTGCAGGTGCGGGCCGGTCGAGTTGCCGGTGGAGCCGGAGAGGCCGATGCGCTGGCCGGCGGTGACGCTCTGGCCGACCGAGACGGACAGCTGCGAGAGGTGGGCGTACTGGGAGTACGCGCCGTCCGCGTGCCGGATGATCACCTCGTTGCCGTACGCGCCGCCCCAGCCGGCGGAGACCACGGTGCCCGCGCCGACCGCCTTGACGGTGGTCCCGGAGCTCGCGATGAAGTCGACGCCGGTGTGGTAGCCGGAGGACCACATGGCACCGGGGGTCTTGTACGGGGTGGAGATGCCGCCGCCGAGGGGGGCCACGAAGGAGGCGGTCTTGCCCGTGGTGGCGGTCGTGCCTGCGGTCGTGCCGGTGGCCTGCTGCTTCTTGGCGGGCGCGGCGGGCGCGGCGGGAGCCGCCTTGCCCTGGGACGGCGCGGCCTTGGACGGCGCGGCCGGGGCGGACTTGCCGGCCGGCTTCTCCGCGCGCTTCGGAGCCGGGGCGGACTCGGCCGGAGCGGACTCGGCCGGGGCGGCGGCCGCCTCGCCCTTCGCGCCCAGGGTCAGCTTCAGACCGGGGTGGATCAGCGAGGGGTTGGAACCGACGGCCTCGCGGTTGTCCTCGTAGAGCCGCTCCCAGCCACCGTCCAGGTGGCGCTCCGCGGCGATCTTCGAGAGGTAGTCGCCCGGCACGACCGTGTACACGGTCGGCGCGGCCGCCGCGGCCTGCGGGGCGGCCGCCGGCAGGACCTGAACCGGGGCCTGGACCGGGGCCTGGAGCGGGGCCTGGAGCTGCGGCGCCTGCGCCGGAGCCGAGACGGGGGCGGCGGCCGGGGCGCCGGCCGCCGAGGCGCCGGTGGCACCCAGCAGCGGCAGCGCGAGGGCCGCGCCACCGGTACCGGCGACGGCGAAACCGCGCGATATCGAACCGGACTTGGGACGGCGGTGCTTACCCTTTGCGGGCATGGCGGATTCCTCTCCGTCGCCTGCGAGGTGAGCTGTCGGGTTCGGACTGGAGATGTCCGGCCGTACATGAACAGCACACGTACGGCTCCACCCCTAGCCGTCCCGGAAAAGATCCGGAACAGCGGCTTACCTGGTTCCCCCGCTCCTGCCGCGCGCGCTGATAGTCGGGTGCGGTTGCCGGGCGGCGGCAGGATTCGGCGGTCCACCCGGATCGCTCGCGAACGTAATCCAGCCGTGCGCGCGGAACAACCCACGAATTCCCTGACGGAATCGAAGGTATGAGGGATCAACGGAATTCCGGTCACCCTCTGTCCATTCAGCGGCCGCAACAACCGCCCTGGCAAGGGAATTCGGCTTCAGCGATCAGGCACTCAGGGTCACCGTATGATCTGGCTCACGGGGAGGGATCCGATCTCGCCTCCGGATATGGCAAGTTGGCGCCAACCCGTGTAATTCGGACACCCCACGACCACGCGGAGGAGTTCCCGTGACCCAGCAGATACCTCAGGCCCCACCCACGGAGCCGGAACTGTCCGGAGTGCGCAATTTCCGCGATGTGGGCGGAATGTCGACTACGGACGGACGAAGGGTCAGGTCGGGACAACTGTTCCGAAGCGGACATCTAGCACATGCCACCGAAAGCGATGCAGAGTACCTCTCTTCACTCGGCCTGCACACCGTCTTCGACTTCCGCAACGGCGCCGACCAGGCCCTCGACGGCCACGACGTGGAGCTGCCCGGCGTCCGCAACGTCAACATCCCGCTGTCGGATCCGGCCGACGGCGGGGAGTTCTGGAAGATGGTCCGCGAGGGCGACCTCGACCAGCTCCGCGCGATCCTGGGCGACGGCAAGGCCGTGGCCCGGATGGCCGACTCCTACCGCGGCATCATCCGCGACCGCACCGCCGAGCACAGCCGCGTGGTGCACGCCCTCGCCGAGGACAGCGTCCCGGCCCTGATGCACTGCGCCGCCGGCAAGGACCGGGCCGGCCTCTCGATCGCGGTCACCCTGCTCGCGCTCGGCGTCGAACGCGAGGCGATCGTCGCGGACTACCTGGAGTCCAACGCCCCGCACCGCCGCTACCGGATGCGGCGCGGCGGAGAGCCGGCGGGGGCCCGCTCCCCCGAGGTGACGGAGCTCCTCGCGCCCCTCTTCGACGCCCGCGCCGAATATCTGACCGCGGCGTTCGAGACCATCGACGAGACCTGGGGCGGAGTGGACCGCTATCTGGCCGAAGGTCTCGGACTCGCACCCGAGACCCTCGGCCGGCTGCGGGACCGGCTCCTCGAATAGGACGGCCGGAGCGGGGCCGTCAGCCGTAGTCGACGGCCGGCCGGAGCGGGCCGTCAGCCGTTGCCGACGGCCTGCTTCACCAGCGTTCTGCCGAAGTCCCACATCAGGCCGCCCCCGCCGTGGGCCTCGTCCATGACCTCGCGGAAGGCGGCCACGAACCGGTCCACGTCCCCCTCGTCCACGACGAGCGGCGGAATCAGCTTGATGACTTCCAGGTGGTCGCCGGAGACCTGGGTGAGGATCCGGTGCTTCTTCAGCAGCGGTACCACCACCATCTGGGCGAACAGCCCCTTGCGGGCCGCCTGGAGCATGGTCCAGCGGCTGCGCAGCCCCAGGGAGGACGGCCGGCCGAACTCGATGCCGACCATCAGCCCGCGCCCCCGCACCTCGTGCAGCAGCTCGTACTCGTCCACCATCGCCGCGAGCCGCCCGCGCAGCAGGTCGCCCATCGCCCGCGCGTTGGCGACCAGCCGCTCGTCCTCCATGACCGACAGCACCGCCAGCCCCGCCGCCATCGCCTGCGCGTTGGAGCCGAAGCTCGCGGAGTGCACCAGCACCCGGTCCATGGACGAGTAGACCTTCTTGAAGATCCAGTCCTTGCCCAGGGTCGCGCCGACCGGGACATAGCCGCCCGACAGGGCCTTGGCCACACAGACCAGGTCCGGCTCCACGCCCGGCTCGTACTGGTACGCGTAGAAGTCACCGGTACGTCCCAGGCCGGTCTGCACCTCGTCCGCGATGAGCAGCGCCTTGTGCCGGCGCAGCAGTTCCTGCGCGGCGACCAGGAATCCGGGCGGGGCCGCGAGCACCCCCTTGCCCTGGACCGGCTCGACGATGAAGGCGGCCACGTCGCCCCGCCCGAGCTCCCGCTCCAGGGCGGCCAGGTCCCCGAGCTCGATCCTCGTGTCCGGCAGCAGCGGGGCGAAGCCGTCCCGGAATCCGCGCTCCCCGTTGACCGAGAGCGAGCCGGTGGTGAGCCCGTGGAAGGCGTGGTCGCAGTAGATGATCCTGGGGCGGCCGGTGGCGTACCGGGCGAATTTCAGGGCGGTCTCCACGGCCTCGGTACCGCTGTTGCCGAAGAAGACCCGGTCCAGGTGCGGGCTGTACGAGAGCAGCTTCTCGGCCAGCAGCCCCGGCAGCGGCGGGCAGTCGAAACGGGTGAGGTCGGCGAGTTGGGCGTCCAGGACGTCGTGCAGGGCCCGGCGGACCACCGGGTGGTGCCGGCCCAGGCCCATGACCCCGAACCCGGCCAGCATGTCGAGGTAGTCGTTGCCCTCGGCGTCCCAGAAGTGGGCGCCCTCGGCCCGCTCGTAGACGTTGTCGAAGCCGATGGTGTGCAGCATGCGGGGCAGTTGGTGGTTGAGGTGGCGGGCGTGCAGCGCGTACCGCTCCCCGCCTCGCTCGGCCAGCAGGGCGCCGAGGTCGAAGCCCTCGCGCCCGCCCGCTCCTGACGCTCCTGATCCGGGGGTCATGACGACGCGGCCCGGTTGCCGCCGATCGTCTCCCTGGCCGCTCGCAGGGACTCCTTGAGCGAGCCCATGGTGGCCAGGACGGCGGTGGGCTCGTAGCCGCAGTGCGCCATGCAATTCGCGCAGCGCGGATCCTTTCCGCGGCCGTACTTGCTCCAGTCGGTCTCCTCGATGAGCTCCTTGTACGTCGGCACGTAGCCGTCACTCATCAGATAGCAGGGGCGCTGCCAGCCGAAGAGGGAGTAGTTCGGAATGGCCCAGGCGGTGCACGGGAAATCCGCCTTGCCTTCCAGGAAGTCGAGGAAGAGCGGCGAGTGGTTGAGGCGCCAGCGCCGCCGGTTGCCGCCCGCGAAGGCCTTCTTGAAGAGTTCGCGGGTCTGTTCGACACCCAGGAAGTGTTCCTGGTCGGGGGCCTTTTCGTAGGCGTAGGCGGGCGAGATCATCATTTCGTCGACCTGGAGGTCGTCGTTGAGGTAGTTGAGCACCTCGATGATCGTCTGCGGGGTGTCGGTGTTGAAGAAGGTGGAGTTGGTGGTCACCCGGAACCCGCGCTTCTTGGCCTCCTTGATGGCGGCGACCGCCTCGTCGAAGACCCCTTCCTTGGCCACCGACTCGTCGTGCCGTTCGCGCAGCCCGTCGATGTGCACGGCGAAGGCGAAGTACGGGGACGGGGTGAACTTCTCGATCTTCTTGCGCAGCAGCAGCGCGTTGGTGCAGAGGAACACGTACTTCCGCCGCGCCACCAGCTGGCGCACGATCACGTCGATGTGCGGGTGCATCAAGGGCTCGCCGCCCGCGATGGACACCATGGGCGCTCCGGACTCCAGGACGGCGCCGACCGCCTGGGCGACCGGCATGCGCTGCTTGAGCACCCCGGCCGGGTGCTGGATCTTCCCGCACCCCTCGCAGGCCAGGTTGCAGGCGTAGAGCGGTTCCAGCTCGACGATCAGCGGGAACTTCTCACGCTTGCGGAGCTTCTGTTCGAGAAGATAGGTCCCGACCCTGATGGACTGTCGCAGTGGCATGGCCATCTGGCTCACCTCCTGGGGAGCAGCAAAGAACGGTGCCAGTCATGGAACACGGGCAGCACGGCACGAAGAACACGGAAGGCAGATATTCCACCGCGCAGCGTGCCGATGCGGACGAGCTCATGCTCGGGAGCGTCCACGATCACCCGGACGGCCGCAACCGGGCGCTTCCCGTGAGGTGCGGCGCCGTCGCGCCGGGCGGCGGCCCACAGGGTGGCCGCCGATTCCATGTCGACCGCGATGGCGCCGGTGGCGCGCAGCTGCGCGCGCTCCTGGCCGCGGACGACGTGGTCGGATCCGGTCAGCGCGCCGAGGTGCACGGTCCGGCCCGGAACGGCCCGGGCCAGTGCCTCGGCGAGCAGGGCGGTCCCGTCACAGACGACGGTTCCGCGCGGGTCCCGGGTCTCGTCGGCGACGATCAGGTCGCCGGGGTTCATGCCGGGGACCAGCCCGGCGCAGAACCCGGTCGCGAGGACGGCGGCCTCGGCCCTCCCCGGCCCGGCCAGCGCCCTGGTGACGGCCCGCTCGGCGGCGCGCGGCCCCATGCCGGTGCGCAGGACGGCGCACCCCTTCACGGCACGCCGGGCACCGCGTTCCCCGCCGCTGCGCAGGGCCGCCTGCTCGATGCGCAGGGCGCAGGCGATCAGTAGCGCGGCGGGGGCCTCGGCTCGGCCGTCCATCACTCCTCCTCAGCCGGTACCCCGGGTCGGACGTCCGCGCCGGCGCCCGGCTGACGGCCGTCGGAGCCGAACGGCTCCCCGTACAGGTAACGACCGAGTGCGGTGAGGGGGAACACCTGCCGGTACAGGTGGTAGTTGATGGAGAAGTCCCAGGGGAATCCGGTGCCGGTGAAGTACGGCTCGTCCCAGGTGCCGTCCGCCCGCTGGGTCTCCACCAGGTACGCGATGCCCCGTTCGACGGCCTTGCCGTCCCGCTCGCCGGCCGACAGCAGGGCCATCAGCGCCCAAGCGGTCTGGGAAGCCGTGGAGGCGCCCCTCCCGGCCCAGGACCGGTCCTGGTACGAGCGCTGGTCCTCGCCCCACCCCCCGTCCTCGTTCTGTACGGATTCCAGCCAGCGCACCGCCCGCCGGATCGCGGGATGTCCCGGAGCCAGACCGGCGGCCGTCAGGGCCGGGACCACCGACCCCGTCCCGTACACGTAGTTGGTGCCCCAGCGGCCGAACCAGGCGCCCTCCGGCTCCTGTTCGGCGAGCAGCCAGGCGATCCCCCGGCGGGTCCGGGGGTCCGCCGTCCTGCCCTCGAAGGCGAGCATCTCCACGACGTGCGCGGTGACATCCGCGGAGGGCGGGTCGATGACCTCCCCGAAGTCGCAGAAGGGCAGCCGGTTCGGGAAGGGGCTGGTGTTGTCGGCGTCGAAGGCGGCCCAGGCCCCGTTGCCCGACTGCATTCCGAGGGTCCAGGACACCCCGCGGGCGATGGCCGCCTCGACCCTCGCCGGGTCGGGGTGCCGGATACGGCGCAGGGCGAGGACCACCTCGGCGGTGTCGTCGATGTCGGGGTAGGTGTCGTTGTGGAACTCGAACGCCCAGCCTCCGGGGGCCAGTCCGGGTCGGCGCACGGCCCAGTCGCCGCTGCGCGTGATTTCCTCCCCGAGCATCCAGTCGGCGGCCTTCACCAGGGCCGGATGGTCGGGGCGCACCCCCGCGTCGGCCAGCGCGATGGCGGCGAGGCAGGTGTCCCAGACCGGGGACTGGCACGCCTCGATCATCCGGGCACCGTCCTCGCGCCACACGGTGAACCGGTCCAGGGACTCCAGTCCGGCGCGCATCACCGGGTGCTGGAGGTCGTACCCGAGCAGGTGCAGGGCGATGACCGAGTACACGGCCGGTGGCTGGATCCCGCCCCAGCAGCCGTCGTTCTCCTGGCGCTCGATGATCCAGCGGGCGGCGGCGGCCATCGCGGCCTTGCGCAGCCGGCGCGGGGCGAACCGCCGGTAGGCGTGCAGGGCCTTGTCCATCCGCTGGAAGGCGCCGTCCCAGCTGGTCAGCGGAGCCGGCCGGCGGGCCGGGGCCGGGATCCGGGCGTCGGTGTGCAGCTCGTCCAGGGCGAAGGGGGCCGGGCGGACGGGCCGCATCGCGGAGACGACCGTGAGCGGGACGATGGTCTGGCGGGCCCAGCAGCCGAAGTCGTAGATGTTGAGCGGCACCCAGGACGGCAGGAACACCAGCTCGGGCGGGAGTTCGGGCAGGTTCTCCCAGTCCCACCAGCCGAAGAGGGCCAGCCAGACGCGGGTGAAGACCCGGGCGGACGCGATCCCCCCGTGGGCCCGGATCCAGGCCGAGGCGGCGGCCATGTGCGGGGCGTCCGGGGCGTCTCCGGCGAGGCGCAGGGCGACGTACGCCTCGATGGTGGCGGACAGTTCGGGCGGTCCGCCGTGGAAGGTGGCCCAGGTGCCGTCGTCCCTCTGCTCGCCCCGGATGAACAGGGCGGCGGCCCGTGTGGTGGCCTCGTCCCGGATGCCGAGGAACTGCCGCAGCAGCAGGTCCTCGGCATCCATGGTGACGTTGGTCTCCAGGTCGCCCTTCCACCAGCCCTCGGGGTCCTGGCGGTCGAGCAGGTTCCGGACGGCGCGCGCGGTGGCCTCGTGAACGCCCGGTACGAGGCCCGCGCCCGGTCGGATCCGGGTGGCCCCGCAGGTTCCCGGAAGGGCGGGGGCAGGCGGCGTCGCGGCCGTGCTGTCACCCGGTTCGGCGGCGCGGGCCCCGGCGCCGTCGGTCGTCGCTGTCATGGCTTCCCCTTTGCGTGCAGTGTCCTCTGCTGCTGTCCTGGGGTCCGCCGTCGGCCGGCGCCGCCCGGGCATTGCCCGGGCTGGTGGCGCCGGCCGGCGACTCGCGAGTCATATCCGAGCTCGGGTGGCGATCACCTGTTGCGCACGACGACGAAGTCGGCGAGGGCGACCAGCTGCTCCCGCACCCGCTGCGGCATGTCCACGTCGTCCAGCGCGCGGATCGCCACCGCGTGCTGGCGGCGCGCCTCCTCGGCGGTCCACTCGCGGCCGCCGGCCGCCTCGATCAGCGCCGCGCGGGCCGCGAACTCCTCCTCCGAGAAGTTCTCGAAGTCACTGCTCTTCGCGTCGGCGGCGAGCAGCCGGCCGAGCTCCTCGCAGGCGGGCCCGCCGGCCGCGAGGGCGGCGACGACCGGCAGGGACTTCTTGCGCTGGCGCAGGTCGCTCCAGGTCTGCTTGCCGGTGGACTCCGGGTCGCCCCAGATGCCGAGCAGGTCGTCGACCGCCTGGAAGGCGAGGCCGAGGTGGTAGCCGTACTCCTCCAGCTTGTCGGCCGTGCGGTCGTCCGCGCCGCCGAGCACCGCGCCGATGGAGACCGAGCAGGCGAGCAGGGCGCCGGTCTTGTTGCCCTCCATCTCCAGGCACTCCTCGACGCTGACGCGCTCTCGGTGCTCGTACGAGATGTCCTGCGCCTGTCCGTCGATCAGCTTGCGGGTGGCGGTGGTCAGGCGGCGCGCCGCGCGGCCCGCCTCGACCGTGCCGAGCTCCAGCAGCACCTCGTTGGCGAGGGCGAAGAGCGCGTCGCCGACGAGGATGGCCTGGGCCGGGCCGTGCACCTTCCACACGGTGTCGCGGTGGCGGCGCTGCTCGTCGCCGTCCATCAGGTCGTCGTGCAGCAGCGAGAAGTTGTGCACGAGTTCGACCGCGACGGCGCCGGGGATGCCGACCTCGGCGGGGGCGCCCGCCGCTTCGGCGGAGAGCAGCGCGAGCGCGGGGCGCACGGCCTTGCCGCCGTCGCCGTCCGCCGGGTTGCCCTCGGCGTCAATCCATCCGAAGTGGTAGGCGGCGACGGTGTCCATGGGCGCCGCGAGCCGGTCTACGGCGGCGCGGAGCACGGGCGTCGACAGCGTGCGGCCGCGCTCCAGGAGGGCGAGCGTGTCCGCCTTCTCCCCGCCCCCTCCGGCTGTGCCCACACTGGCACCCGTGTTCTCGACAGCCGGATTCCCCGGGTTCACTGGCTCTCCTCTGGTTCCTGTACGTGCTGTGCGTGCTGCGCCGGTGGCGGTAGTGGTGCTGGTGGTCGTCATGCCGCCTCCTGCAGGGGGTGGTCGCGGTGGCGGCCGAGAGCGGCGAGCGCGGCGTGCGCCGCGCCGAGGCCGCTCCGGACGGCGCTCTCCATGGTCGCGGGCCAGCCGGTGGCGGTCCACGCACCGGCGAGATAGAGCCCCGGCGTGTCGGTGCGCGCGCCGGGGCGCAGCCGGCCGACACCGGGGGTGGGGGCGAAGGTGGCCGTCCGCTCCCGGGTGACGAAGAAGTCCCGTACCTTCGCGCCTCGGGCGGCCGGCAGCAGCCGCTCCAGTTCGGGCAGGTACTTGGCCCGCAGGACGGAGACGGGCTCGTCGATGTCGGCCTGGGCCACGGACTGGGACAGGGCCAGGTACTGGCCGCCGTCGGTGAGCCCGGAGGCGTCGGTGCGGTCGAAGACCCACTGGACCGGGGAGCCGAGCGCGGCGAAGAAGGGCCGCTTGAGCACCTTGCGGTCGTAGACCACGTGGACGTTGAGGATGGGCGCGGTGCCGATGTCGAGGAGCTTGTCCGGGTCGGCCAGTGCCCCGGCCGGGAGGAGTCCGTGGGCCTCGCGCTGCGGGACGGCGAGGACGACGGTGCCCGCTTCGAGCGATTCGTCCTCGGTGTCGACGCGCCAGCCGCCGCCTTCGGTGCGGGAGACGGCGGTGACCCGGGTGCGCAGTTCGGTGCGTACGCCGGCGGCGTCGAGCTGCTTGCGGGCGAGGGTGTCGTGCAGCTCGCCGAGGGGGACCTTGGCCCAGCCGATGTCGGCGGCGCCGTTCTCGGAGAGCAGGCCGGTCTTGAAGACCATGGCGGCCAGGCCCAGCGAGGACTGGTCGGCGGTGGCGTTGAGGGTGGCGATGCCGACGAGGTCCCACAGGGCCTCGATGGTGCGCGGGGACTGGCCGTAGCGGCCGAGCCAGGTCGCGAAGTCCAGGCCGTCCAGCGCCGGGTCGGCGGGGTCGAGGCGGCGCAGCGCGAGGGCGGCGCGCCCGACGCTCGCCCGCTCGGCGAGCGAGAGGTGCGGGTAGCGGGCCAGGGAGCCGACGAGGTGCAGCGGTACGGGCAGGGCGCTGCGCCGCAGCCGGCCCAGGCGCGGCCCTGCGGGGTGGGCGGCGTCGAGCACGGGTACGTCGAGCCGGTCCTGGAGGGGTGCGAGGCCGGCGCCCCCGACGCGGTCCAGGAACCACCGGTAGGCGGTGCAGCAGCGCAGGTAGACGTGCTGGCCGTTGTCCACGGTGAGTTCGCCGCGCTTGAAGGAGAAGGCGAGGCCGCCGAGCCGCGGGCGCCCTTCGAGGAGGGTGACCTGGAGCCCGGCGTCGGCGAGTTCGAGCGCGGCGGTGACCCCGGCGAGTCCGCCGCCGACGACGACGGCGCGGTGGTCGCTGTCGCTCATGCGCCCTCCCCGGTGGTGCGGTGGCCCGCCGGGCCGGCCGGTCGGTGCCGCGCGGGCGAGGCCGCCCCGCGGGCGGAGCCCGCCGGAAGAGACGCGCCCGCCGCCGGGGCGGTTGCCCGGGTGCGACCCGGGCCGGGACGGCCCGCCGGGCGCGGGGGCGTCCCCGGGGCGCCGGACATGCCTGCGGTAGCGCCCGCGAGCGAAGCGGCCGGGGCCGGGGGCCAAGTGGCCGCGGCCGGGGGCCAGGGGGTCGGGGGCATCAGGGCCGCCTCCTGGTGGTCTGGCGCGAGATGGTCCGGGCGTCGAGGCCAGAGAGGCCGCGGACGGCGACGTACGCCTTCTCGTGCGTCGGCAGCGAGACGCGGCCGCGGAGCACGGCCTCGGGCTCCCGCTCGATGCGGTCGAGGAGGCGCCGGTAGATCCCGGCCATGGCGGCGACACAGGCTCCGCTGCGGCGGTCGAGCATCGGCAGCAGCCGGTAGCCCTCGACGAACAGGGCCCGGGCGCGCCGGACTTCGTGGTGGACGAGTCCGGCGAAGTCGGAGCCGGCCGGGGCCCGGTCGCCGTGGAAGCCTTCGGAGCAGCCGAACTTGGCGAGGTCCTCGGCGGGCAGGTAGGTGCGCCCGTTCGCGGCGTCCTCACGAACGTCCCGGAGGATGTTGGTGAGTTGGAGCGCGAGACCGAGCGTGTCGGCGTACTCGCCGGCGCGCGCGGCTTCGGGCGCGCCGAGGCCCCCGGCGTTCACGGTGCCGAACACGCCGAGGGAGAGCCGGCCGATGGCCCCGGCGACGCAGCGGCAGTAGACCTTGAGTTCGTCCCAGGTCTCGTAGGTCTCGCCGCGGACGTCCATCAGGACCCCGTCGATGAGCTCGTCGAGCCCTTCGAGCGGGATCGGGAAGCGGCGCGCGGCGTGCGCGAGGGCGACGGCGACCGGGTCGGTGTCGTCCTCGTCGACGTCGTCGGCGCGGATCCGGCCGAGCAGCGCGCGGGTCTCCTCCAGGCGGGTCAGCTTGGCCTCGGGCGGCAGCGTGCCGTCACCGATGTCGTCGACCCGCCGGGAGAAGGCGTACAGCGCGGACATGGCGTGCCGCTTGTCCGTGGGAAGCAGCCGGATGCCGTACGCGAAATTGCGCGCCTGCGCGCCGGTGACGGCCTCGCAATAGCTGTAGGCCGCGCTGATCGGTGCGGACAGTGCGGACGCGTGTGTGGGGCCCTCCACGGTGGGGCTCACCCCTTTCTCGGCGCTGTGCGCAGGACGGCGGCCACCTCGCGGAGCAGGCCGGTCTTGGTGGGCTTGGGCGGGCCGGGAAGCACGTCGAACCCGGCGGCCCCGACGGCGCGCAGCGCGGCGCGCCCCCCGCCCACGAAGCCCGCGAGCAGCAGCCGCAGTCGGCCGTGCACGCTCCCCACGAGCGGGGTGCCCTCGTCCAGGAGGGCGCGTGCGCGCTCCGCCTCGAAGGCGACCAGGGCGCGTACGGACGCGCCGGCGGTGGGGGCTTTCAGGTCGGTCTCGCTCACGTGGAAGCGGCGCATGTCCTGGGCGGGGAGGTAGACGCGGTCCCGGCCGAGGTCCTCGGCGACGTCCTGGAGGTGTTCGGCGATCTGCAGGGCGGTGCAGATCGCGTCGGAGCGGCGGACCCGCTCCGGGGTGCTGGTCCCGGTGAGGGAGAGCACGAGCCGGCCCACGGGGTTCGCGGACAGCTCGCAGTAGGCGAGGAGGTCCGCGTACGTCTCGTAGCGCGTGACGCGCTGGTCCTGGCGGTTGGCCTCGATCAGCCCGAGGAAGGGCTCGGGGGTCAGCCCGCGGTCGCGGACGACGGGCCGGAGGGCCAGCAGCAGGGGATGGCGGGGCGGGCCGTCGGCGCCTCCGAAGACGCGCAGCAGGTCGGCCTCGAAGGCGTCGAGCATGGCGAGCGGGTCGTCCGCGGCGGCGGGGTCGAGGCCGAGGAGTACGGCGTCACGGCCGCCGGGGGCGAGGTCGCCGTCGCCGATGTCGTCGACCAGACGGGCGTATCCGTAGACCGCCGTGAGGCCCTGGCGCCACGCACGGGGAAGGAAGAAGGGGGCGACGGGGAAATTCTCGGCCGCCGCCTTGCCGAGGGTGGCGCGGCTGTGGGCCGCATCGGCCGCCGGAGAAGCCGGAGAATCAGTGCGGATGCCGTGCTCCGGGGTCACCGCCCGCCGCCCGGGGCGGGGACGGCCACAATGCCTGGGGGCCGGAGAATTCCCGTAGCCATTGCCGTCACATCTCCCGTTCTACACTGCTGACCGAAGTCATCCTATTTCGGACACGCCGCCCGGCATTCCCCGGGGTACTTCAGGCCATTTCACCTGCGGGGAATCGTCCCCTCTTGCCGCGATACAGGACCGCTCCAGCTTACGCTGTACAACGCCGTGGGGCCCCGAGGGGTATTCGCTCCGCTACTGAATGTCGTACGCGACCCCCGTCGGCGGCACACCGGCACGCCGAGGCCCCCACCGCGTGGTGCGGCGGGGGCCCGCGGAGGCCTTGGCCTGAACCGGCCGGTCAGGCGCGTCAGGCGTTGGTGTGCTTCTCGTAGGCGCGCACGACCTCGTCGGTCGGGCCGTCCATCACGAGCTCGCCCCGCTCCAGCCACAGCACCCGGTCGCAGGTGTCGCGGATGGACTTGTTGTTGTGGCTCACCAGGAAGACGCTGCCGGCCTTCTCGCGCAGCTCGCGGATGCGGGCCTCTGAGCGGACCTGGAACTTCCGGTCACCGGTGGCGAGCGCCTCGTCGATCATGAGGACGTCGTGGTCCTTGGCGGCCGCGATGGAGAAGCGGAGCCGCGCGGCCATGCCCGAGGAGTACGTGCGCATCGGCAGGGAGATGAAGTCCCCCTTCTCGTTGATGCCCGAGAAGTCGACGATGTCCTGGTAGCGCTCCTTGATCTGCTCGCGGGTCATGCCCATCGCCAGACCGCCGAGGACGACGTTGCGCTCACCGGTCAGGTCGTTCATCAGCGCCGCGTTGACACCCAGCAGCGAGGGCTGGCCGTCCGTGTACACCTTGCCCGACTCACAGGGCAGCAGGCCCGCGATGGCACGGAGCAGGGTCGACTTGCCGGAGCCGTTGGAGCCGATGAGGCCGATGGCCTCGCCCCGGTACGCCGTGAAGCTCACGCCGCGCACGGCGTGCACCTTGCGGACACCCGGCGCGTCGGCGCCCTTGCCGCGGCGGAGTATCTTGCTCAGCGCCGCGGTGGCGCTGCCCCTGCCGGAGCTGCCCGTGTTGACGCGGTAGACGATGTGAACGTCGTCGGCGATGACGGTGGGGACCTTGCTCTTTGCGATCTCAGCCACGGCCGTAACGCTCCTCAGCCTTCCAGAAGTACACGAATCCGCCGACGCCGATCACGACGGCCCAGCCGACGGCGAAGGCCCAGACGTGCGGCGGCAGGTTCTCCGGGCCGTAGTCGTCGATCAGCGCGAAGCGGACCAGGTCCATGTAGATCGCCGCCGGGTTCCACTGGAGCACGTCCGCGATCCAGTGGGGCTTGTCCTTCAGCATCTCACTGATCGAGAACATGACGCCCGAGGCGTACATCCACGTGCGGGTGAGGAAGGGCATCAGCTGCGCCAGGTCGGGCGTCTTGGCACCCATCCGCGCGAAGATCAGAGCCAGGCCGGTGTTGAAGACGAACTGGAACACCAGCGCCGGGACCACCAGCAGCCACGAGAGCTGCGGGTAGTTCCCGAAGGCGAGCGCGACGACGAAGACGACGATCATCGAGTAGAGCAGCTGCTGGAGCTGCTGCATCGAGAACGAGATCGGCAGCGAGGCCCGGGGGAAGTGCAGGGCGCGGACCAGGCCGAGGTTGCCGGGGATGGCCCGGACACCCGCCATCAGCGAGTTCTGGGTGAAGGTGAAGACGAAGATGCCCATCACCAGGAAGGGGATGTACACCCCCTTCTCCATGCCGCGGCCCGCGTCCAGGATGAGGCCGAAGATCAGGTAGTAGACCAGCGCGTTCAGCAGGGGGGTCGCCACCTGCCAGATCTGGCCGAGCTTCGCCTGGCTGTACTGCGCCACCAGCTTGGCCCGGGAGAAGGCCATGATGAAGTGGCGCCGGCCCCAGAGCTGCCGCACATATCCGCCCAGGTTGGGCCGGGCGCCGCTGACTGAAAGACCGTACTTCCTGGCGAGTTCCGCAGGACTCAGTCCCGCGTCTTCGGACAGCGGCTTGCTCGTGGCGAGGGCGCCGTCGTGGGTTGTGTCACTCACAAGTTGAAACTTTCCGTCTTCAAGATGCGGCAGAAGGGGGAACGGGCCTGGGGGCAGGGGATCCGCGATCGGGGCCCATGCTCCCAGATTCGAGCTTGTCAGATGACGGGTGGGCGGCCGAGCCGGGTCAGCCGCCAGACCGTGCGCCACTTCATGGGGCGCCGGGGACCACAGGGGGTGGTCCATCCCTCCTTGAACCCGCCGAACCAGGCCTTGAGCGCGGGTACCGACGGTCTGCGGACGAGCGTCAGCAGGAGCCAGACGCCCAGGTAGACCGGCACCAGCGGGGCCGGCAGGTTCCGGCGGGCGAGCCACACCCGGTTGCGGGCCACCATACGGTGGTACACCGCGTGGCGGGAGGGGGCGGTCGTCGGGTGCAGCAGCACCATGTCCGCCCGGTAGTCGATCAGCCACCCGGCGTCGAGCGCCCGCCAGGCCAGATCGGTCTCCTCGTGGGCGTAGAAGAACTCCCCGGGCAGGTCTCCGACCTGCTCGAACACCTTCGTACGGACGGCGTTGGCGCCGCCCAGGAAGGTGGTCACGCGGGAGGAGCGCATCGGGTCGGCGGCGCGCAGCCGGGGCACGTGCCGGCGCTGGGTGACGCCCGTGTCCGGATCGGCGATCCGGAAGCTGACGATCCCGAGCCCGGGGTCCTCGGCGAAGGCCTGCCGGCACAGCTCGGCGGTGTCGGTGCGCTCCAGCAGGCCGTCGTCGTCGAGGAAGAGCAGGGCGTCCACCTCGCGGCCGCCGGGGCCGAAGGCCTCGATGCCGACGTTGCGCCCGCCGGGGATGCCCAGGTTCTCGGGCAGCTCCACGGTGCGCACGCCCTCGGGAAGCCCGGTGACCTTCACTCCCTGGCCGACGACGACCACCTCGACGGGGTCGCCGTCCTGGCGGGCCACCGAGTCGAGGAGCGCCTTGAGCTCGTCGGGACGGTTGCCCATGGTGATGATCACGGCGCCCAGCCGCATCGGCGACGTCACTTGAGCCTGCTGGAAGCGAGGATCGACACCAGGTGCAGCACCGTCTGGAGCAGGGCGATGGCGGCCAGCACGGCGACGCCGAGCCGGGAGAAGAACAGGTCGCCCCGGACCTGGTCCAGGACGGCCAGCACCAGGATGAGCAGGGAGGCCTCGATGCCGAGGACGAGCCGGTGGAACTTCAGCGCGGCGGCGGCCCGGCGGGCGAGCGCCATGCCGGACGAGCGCGGCTCGGCCGCCGCGTCCTTGACCACGGGCTTGCCGGCCTGGTGGCGGGCGACGCCGACCAGGTCGGTCTCGGCCTTGATCAGCATCGCGCCGACCGCCGCGAGGGTGCCGAGGAAGGCCCACAGCCAGTCGATGCTCCCGCTGCCCCACAGGTCCGCCGCGCGCAGGCCGAAGCCGACCAGGACGGCCGCGTCGCACAGGTAGGCGCCGACGCGGTCCAGGTAGACCCCGGACAGCGAGAACTGCTTCTTCCAGCGGGCGACCTCGCCGTCGACGCAGTCGAGCAGCAGGTAGAGCTGGACCATCACCACGCCGAGGACGGCGCCCCAGATGCCCGGCACCAGCAGGGCCGGGGCGGCGAGGACGCCGGCCAGGGTCATCAGGTAGGTCAGCTGGTTCGGCGTGACCTTGGTGGGGACCAGGAGGCGGGTGATGCGCAGAGAGATCTCGCGCATGTACAGGCGCCCGCCCCAGTGCTCACCGCTGACCCGGTCCTTGACGCCCGCCGGGTGCACGACGGGCCGGAGTTCAGCTACGGATGGTCTTGGCATAGTCGGAGTAAGCGTCCCTGATCTCGGCGGCGGACAGGTTGAGGTGCTCCAGGATCGTGAATCGTCCCGGGCGGGTCTGGGGGGCGTACTCGACGGCCGCGACGAACTCGTCCACGCTGAACCCGATCTCCTCGGGCAGCACGGGCAGTCCGTGGCCGCGCAGCACCGAGGCGAACAGCCCGGTCTGCTCCCGGGCTCCGCGCAGGTGCATGGCGAACGCGGCGCCGATGCCGACCTGCTCGCCGTGGAGCGCGGAGCGCCCCGGGTAGAGCAGGTCGAAGGCGTGGCTGATCTCGTGGCAGGCGCCGGACGACGGGCGGGTGTCCCCGCTGATCGACATGGCGATGCCGGAGAGGACGAGCGCCTCGGAGAGCACGGTGAGGAACTCGTCGTCGCCGCACCCGCCGGGGTGGCGCAGCACGGACTCGCCGGCGCTGCGGGCCATGGCGGCGGCCAGGCCGTCCACGGGCTCGCCGTTGATCTCGTGCGAGAGCTCCCAGTCGGCGATGGCCGAGATGTTGGAGATCGCGTCGCCGACGCCGGCGCGGATGAACCGCACCGGGGCTTCCTTGATCACATCGAGGTCGATCACCATGGCGATCGGCGTGGGCACGCCGTAGGAGCCCCGGCCGTTGTCGTTGTCCAGGATGGACACCGGCGAGCAGATGCCGTCGTGGGAGAGGTTGGTGGCGACGGCCACCATGGGCAGCCCGACCCGCGCCGCGGCGTACTTGGCCACGTCGATGATCTTGCCGCCGCCCAGGCCCACGACGGCGTCGTAGCGGCGGCCCTTTATGTCGTCGGCGAGCTTGACGGCGGAGTCGATGGTGCCGTCGACGACCGGGTACCAGTCGGCATGCGGCAGTACGGGCTCCAGCTTGGTGCGCAACGTCACGCCGGAGCCGCCGCTGATCGCGATCGCCAGCTTGCCGGACGCGGAGATCCGCTGGTCGGCCAGGAGGCCGGCCAGGTCGTCCATCGCCCCGCGGCTGATGTCGACGACGACCGGCGAGGGGATGAGCCTCGTCAGTACTGGCATGCGATCGTCCGGCCCTTGGCGAGGTCGTCGTGGTTGTCGATCTCGACCCACTTGACGTCGCCGATGGGAGCCACGTCGATGGTGAAGCCGTCGTTGACGAGCTGCTGGTAGCCGTCCTCGTAGTAGAGGTCGGGGTCGCGCTCGAAGGTGGTCTTCAGGGCCTCGGCCAGCGCCTCGGCAGCCTCGGGCTCGATGAGGGTGACACCGATGTACTCGCCGGTCGCGTCGGCCGGGTCCATGAGCTTGGTGATCGTGCGGACGCCCTGCCCGTCAGCGGCGACGACCTTCATCTCCTCGTCGGCCAGGTTCTTGACCGTGTCGAGGGCGAGGATGATCTTCTGGCCGTTGCCGCGGGCGTCGAGCAGGGTCCGCTCGACGGAGACCGGGTGGACGGTGTCGCCGTTGGCGAGGATCGCGCCCTGCTTGAGGACGTCACGCGCGCACCACAGGGAGTAGGCGTTGTTCCACTCCTCGGCCTTGTCGTTGTCGATCAGCGTGATCTTGACGCCGTACTTGGCCTCCAGGGCCTCCCGGCGCGCGTAGACGGCTTCCTTGCGGTAGCCGACGACGATCGCGACCTCGGTGAGGCCGACCTCGGCGAAGTTGCCGAGCGTCAGGTCGAGGACGGTGAGGCTGTCCTCGTCGCCTTCGGGTCCGACGGGCACGAGGGCCTTGGGCAGGGTGTCGGTGTAGGGACGCAGGCGGCGTCCGGCACCGGCAGCGAGGACAAGGCCGATCATGCTGGTTCTCCTTCGTCATGTACGGCGGGTGCTCCGGCGGAGACCCAGAAGCGGATGCTCTCCACGAGCACCACCAGAGCCACGAACACGGCCATGGCCGTGAGCGCGACGGGGAACGCGTCACGGGCGAGGACGGCGGCGAGGACCACCGTCAGCAGGACCCGGCCCTCGTGGCCGCCGGTCGCCCGCACCAGCCAGCGCGGGGGCGCGCCCGAGCCACCGCGGATGCGGTAGACCGTGTCGTAGTGATGGTAGGCGACCGCCGCGACCAGGCCGAATGCGGCCGGAAGGGCTCCGGGGACGTCCGCCTTGGCCGCGAGGGCGAGGACGGTCACGTACTCGGCGAACCGGAAGAGCGGCGGGATCAGCCAGTCGAGGGGGCCCTTGAGGGGTCGCGCGACCGCGGCGCCGCTGAAGATCACGTACAGCACGGCGGTGGCGACGACCGTCCAGCTCCCGAACTCCCGGGCCCAGGCGGCCGAGACCACGAGACCGGCGCCGAGGAAGGCGAACAGCAGGTGCAGCCGCCGGTGACCGGGCAGGCGGGCCTCCAGCTCGGCGAGCGGGCCCGAGTCGGCGAGGTCGGCGAGGGCCTGGGCGGCCCGGTCGGTACGGGTGGCCTTGCGGGTCAGGGAGCGCAGGACCCGGCCGGCGGTGGTGTAGAGGGCGCCGAAGGCACAGCCGACGAGCAGGGCGTAGAACACGATCCGCGGCGTGGTGAAGGCGGTCAGAACCGCGATCATCGCCCAGCGCTCACCGATCGGAAGGATGATCATCCGACGGACCCAGACCGTCCAGCCGACGCTGTCGAGCTTGTCGGACAGGGCGGCGGTGGGGCTCGTATTGGCCGTGGCGTCGTGGTTGGCCTCGTTGAAGGAGAAGTCCACGACGTGCCGGCAGGTCATCAGGATCATGGCGCCGAGCGCGAGTGCCCAGACGTCGTCGCCGTTTCTCGACGCGCCGAGCGCGAGGCCCGCGTAGAAGGCGTACTCCTTCGCGCGGTCGAAGGTCGCGTCGAGCCAGGCGCCCATCGTCGAGTACTGGAGCGAATAGCGGGCGAGCTGCCCGTCGGTGCAGTCCAGGACGAAGGAGACGAGGAGCAGCACACCGGCCGCGACGTAGCCCCAGCGGTCGCCGGTGGCGGCGCAGCCGGCCGCGATCAGCGCGGTGAGCAGCGAGGCGGTGGTGACCTGGTTCGGGGTCAGGCCGCGGCGCGCGCACCAGCGGGCGATGTAGCGCGAGTACGGGCTGATGAAGAAGGTGGTGAAGAAGCCGTCGCGGGACTTCACGGCGGTCCGCAGGCGTACGGCCTCGTCGTCCACGGCGGCGACGGCGGCGACCGCCGCGTCACGCTCCGCGGAGGTGGCGGGAACCGCGGCGACCAGCGTGCCGAGCTCGGGGCGCTGGACGGGGGTCCCGGCGTCCTCGACGGCGGCGGCGAGCCGGTCGGCGTACGGGCCCTCGCCCTCGGGCGCGAGCGCCGCGGCCTTGTCCAGAGCCGCCCGGGCGCCCGGCTGGACGGCGAACGCGCCGGTCACGGCGCAGGCGTCGAAGCGCGGATCGGTCAGCGCGAGGCGCAGCGCGTGGACGTGCCCCACGAAGGCGCTGTCCACGACGGCCACCCGCTGATCGGCGGGTACGTCGGCCAGCGCGGCCGTGACGCTATCGGCACTGTTGGGGGTATCGGGCCCGGCCACGGTGCGGACCTCGAAGCCGAGCGAGCGCAGCCCGTCCGCGAGCGGTGATCCGGGGACCGGCAGGCCGGTGAGGATGACGGTCGGCAGACGAACTCACTCCTTGGCAACGAACGCGGAACGCGCGCCACGTGGGACGGCAGCACGTCGGCAGAGGCTATCGGATGAATGGAAGCGGGGATTCACCACCCGTTAACGCCCCGATAAGCCGAAGATTCCCGGGTTCTGGGCGGGCTGGGCCCCCCTCGCTGTGATCATCATTGACGATCACGCCAAGGGACCACAAACCGCCTGGATGTTACGGTGGACGAAGTCGCGTACGGGTCGGTAACGCCCGTGACGCCGGCTTGGGCACGTGAAGGCACCGAACGAGAAGGAGGTGGGTTGATGACCGTCGCAGTGGTCGCCGCCATGCGCAGCGAACTCCGGTCCATCCCCACCGTCCTCCGGGCATCCGGCCAGGGCTGATCACACCGATCCGCCCCCAGGTCTGCCGGAGCCCCCTTTCCCGAGGGTTCACGTTGACCGACACCACTCGCCCCACCACCGACACCGGCGCCGACTTCTCCGACGCCGCCTTCGTTGAGGCGTTCTTCACACTGCACCGCGGCCTGCCCCGGCAGGCTCCCGGCTCCGACGCCACCACCCGGCACCTGCTGTCCCTGTGCGGACCGCTGCCCGAGCGGCCGCGCGTCCTCGACCTGGGCTGCGGTCCCGGCCGCAGCGCGCTGCTCCTCGCCGAAGAGGCGGGAGCGGCCGGCGCCGCCGAGGTGACCGCCGTCGATCTGTACGGCCCCTTCCTCGACGAGCTCCGCACCGCCGCCGAGGCCCGCGGGGTCGCCGACCGCGTCCACACCGTCGAGGCGGACATGGCCGCGCTCCCCGCGCTCCCCTGCCGGGACGGTTCCTTCGACCTCGTGTGGGCCGAGGGCTCCGCCTACACCATCGGTTTCGACACCGCGCTCGCGCGGTGGAAGCGGCTGCTCGCCCCCGGCGGCACCCTGGTGCTCACCGAGTGCGAATGGAGCGTGCCGGAGCCGTCCGCCGGTGTACGCGCCTTCTGGGACCCCCAGTGCCCACTGCGCTCCACGGCCCGCAACACCGCGGCCGCGCGGGCCGCCGGGTACCAGGTGCTGGGCGTCCACCACCTGCCCGACTCCGACTGGGCCGAGTACTACGGCCCGCTCGGCGAGCGGGTCCGCACCCTCCCCGCCGACGCGGCCGCGGCCCCGGGGATGCCGGCCGCGCTGGCCGCGACGCGCGAGGAGCTCGACGTACGGTCGCGGTACGGGCACGAGTACGGGTACACGGGCTACGTCCTGCGCCCGGTGACCGCCGTACGGGGACGCGGCAGGTGAATCTCTGCCCCCCGTCGCTTATACACGCGACGGGGGGCAGACATGCGCGGATCTCCGAAGTGGGGACAAGCCTCTTTTGTACGGCAGACTGAAGGCCGGAGTCCGAAGCGAAGGATGGGTATGCCGACCACACCAGCCACCGCCGCGAACAGCGCGTCCACCGGCACCGGCGCTCAAGAACCGATCATGCTCGAACTGGTCGACGAGTCCGGCAATACCATCGGCACGGCGGAGAAGCTCTCCGCCCATCAGGCGCCCGGGCTGTTGCACCGGGCGTTCTCCGTGTTCCTCTTCGACGAGCAGGGGCGCCTGCTGCTCCAGCAGCGGGCCCTGGGGAAGTACCACTCCCCCGGTGTCTGGTCGAACACGTGCTGCGGTCACCCCTACCCGGGGGAGTCGCCGTTCGCCGCGGCGGCCCGGCGGACCCATGAGGAGCTGGGGCTGTCGCCCTCGCTGCTCGCGGAGGCGGGGACGGTGCGCTACAACCACCCGGACCCGGCGTCGGGTCTGGTCGAGCAGGAGTACAACCACCTGTTCGTGGGGCTCGCGCAGGCGGAACTGCGGCCGGATCCGGAGGAGGTCGGCGACACCGCCTTCGTCACCGCCGAGGAGCTGGCGAAGCGGCACGCCGAGGCGCCGTTCTCGGCCTGGTTCATGACGGTGCTGGACGCGGCCCGGCCCGCGATCCGCGAGCTGACCGGGGACGCCGCGGGCTGGTAGCCCGCCCCTGGGCGGTCGCGGTCAGGAGGCCGGGGCGGGTGCCGGGGCCGGTACCGGGGCGGTGACGGGGGCCGGCGCGGTGAGTGGCAGGGCCGCCCAGATGACCTTGCCGCCCGTCGAGGTGTGCTCGACATCGCAGACCCCGCCGGCCTCCCGCGTGATCTCGCGCACCAGGAGCAGGCCCCGGCCGCCGGTCTGACCGAAATCCGCCTCCAGCGCCTTGGGCCGGTACGGGTGGTTGTCCTCGACGGCCACCCGTACCCACTCGCGGCCGATCGCGACCTCGACCGCGACCTCCGGCGAGAGCAGGGCGGCGTGCCGGACCGAGTTCGTCACCAGTTCGGAGACGATCAGCAGCAGGGAGTAGACCAGGTCCTGAGGGGCCGGCACCCCCTGCCGGCCGAGCAGGTCGCGGACCGCCCGGCGGGCCTGCGGAACGGATTCTTCTACCGCGGGAGCGGTGAACCGCCACACTCCCTCGTACGCGAGGGGATCGGCCGGAGCCTCCGGCTCACCTACCCTGGCTGGCGGGACGTTCCCGCTGTCTTCCATCTTCCGGCCCCCGTCTTCGCGCTCGATCGTCTCCACGCGTCAAGAGTGCGGAACAGCCTGGTCCGGACCGGACCGCTGACCAGAAGTCAGCGTCAATCGGACGCTTTCTGACCGTTGGCGTATGACAGAGTCAGTTGTTCGACCGTTCCTGCTCTTCTGGGGCGCGCTTCTCGGCCGCCTCCCCGGCCGCCTTGATCATGGGTTCGACGCCCGGGATAGCATCCGGCGCATGCACGCAGACCTCCTCCACTCGGTGGCCGACGGGGTCGCCACCGTCGTCATCTCGCACCCCGCCAAGCGGAACGCCATGACGGCGGCGATGTGGCGCGCGCTCCCGGAACTCCTGCCGGGTCTCGCCGCCGATCCGGCCGTACGGGTGCTCGTACTGACGGGGGCCGGCCCGACCTTCTGCGCGGGGGCGGACATCTCGTCGCTGACCGGGGACGACGATCCGCAGGTGCTGGCGGTGGCCGCGGAGGAGGCCCTCGCCGCCTTCCCGAAGCCCACCCTCGCCGCGATCCGCGGGTTCTGTGTGGGCGGCGGCAGCCAGCTGGCGGCGGCGTGCGATCTGCGGTTCGCGGAGGAGGGGGCGTCGTTCGGGGTGACCCCGGCGCGATTGGGCATCGTCTACCCGGCCTCCTCGACACGGCGGTTGGCGGGTCTGGTAGGCCCGGCGGTGGCCAAGTACCTGCTCTTCTCGGCGGAGTTGATCGACGCGGAGCACGCGCTGCGCGCAGGGTTCCTGAACGAGCTGCTGCCGGCCGGCCGACTGGCCGAGCGGGTGGCGGAGTTCGCCGGGATCCTGGCGGCGCGGTCGCAGCTGACCCAGGCGGCGGCGAAGGAGTTCGCGGACGGCCGCACCGGCCGGGACGCGTACTGGACGGCGCAGGCGGCCGGAAGCGACGACACCGCGGAGGGCGTCGCCGCGTTCCTGGAGCGCCGTGCGCCGTCGTTCACATGGACGTTGACGTGAACGTGGACGTGAACGTGGACTACAGCGGGCTGACGGCGCGCAGCCTGGCCACGAGCTCGGCCGGGGCCTTGTCCGGCGAGCCGGCGTCGTAGGGCGGCTGGGGGTCGTACTCGGTCATCAGCTGCACGGTCTGCGCGAACTCGTCCCCGGCGATCCGGCCGAGCAGCGTGAGCCCCATGTCGATCCCGGAGGACACGCCGGCGGCGGTGACGTACTTCCCGTCGAACACCACCCGCTCCCCCGTGGGTTCGGCCCCGAAGGCCGGCAGCCGGTCGAGGAACAGCCAGTGCCCGGCGGCCCGCCGGCCGTCGAGCAACCCGGCGGCGGCGAGCAGCAGCGACCCGGTGCAGACGGAGGTGGTCCAGGTGCTCGTGGCGTCCACGGCCCTCAGCCATTCGAGGACGGCCGGATTCCCCATCTCCACCTCCGGCGCGGGCCCTCCGGGCACGATGACGATGTCCGGCCTTGTCACCTCGTGCAGCCCCTTGTCGGCGACGAGCGCGAGCGACCCGGAATCGTTGCGTACGGGCCCGGGCCGCTCGGCCACGAACACGGTCTCGGCGCCGGGAAGCCGGCCGAGGGTGTCGTAGGGACCGATCGCGTCGAGCGCGGTGAACCGGTCGTAGAGCAGTACGGCGATCTGCATGTCTCTCTCTCCTCCGAAGTGGTCGACGGACCCCTGACGGGTCCTGGCGCGGGCGGCCCGACCGAGCCGCCCGCCGATTCCGGGGCACAGCCCCGCTTCAACAGCCCCGGTTCAGGGGCGGGGCGGGGCGGCGCTAGCCCGCCGGCCTGCCGAAGCGCCGCCGGTACTCCGCCGGGGACTGGCCCAGCGTCTTCACGAACGCCCGCCGCAACGCCTCCGGCGTCCCGTACCCGCACGCCCGCGAAATCTGCGTCACCCCTTCCCCGCTGTCCTCCAGCAGCCGCCTCGCGTGCTCCACCCGCACCCGCTCCACGTACCGCCCCGGCGTCACCCCCGTCTCCGCCTGGAACGCACGCGCGAAGTGCCGCGGCGACAGGCTCGCCCGCGCGGCCAGTGCCTCCACGCTCAGGTCCCCGCCCGGGTGCTCCGTGATCCACTGCTGGACGTCCCGCAGCGGCTCCCGCCGCGCCGTCTGTGCCGCCAGCTGCGCGCTGAACTGCGCCTGGTTGCCCGGCCTGCGCAGGAACACCACCAGGTGCCGGGCGATCAGCAGCGCCACGTCCCGCCCGTGGTCCTCTTCCACCAGCGCGAGGGCGAGGTCGATCCCGGCCGTGACCCCGGCCGAGGTCGCCACCCGCCCGTCGCGCACGTAGATCGGGTCCGGCTCGACAGTGACGGCCGGGTAGTCCCGCGCCATCTGCTCACACGCGTTCCAGTGCGTCGTGGCCCGGTGTCCGTCCAGCAGCCCCGCCTCGGCGAGCAGCAGGCTGCCCGTGCACACGGCCACCAGTCGCCGCGCACCACCCCCGTGGGCCCGCAGCCAGTCGATGAGCCGCGGCTCGAAGTCGGCGGTGTACTGGCCGCCCGGCACCAGCAGCGTGGTGCCCGGGCCGGGGCGTGCGCTCTCCAGTTCCCCGTCCGGCACGAGCGTCAGCCCGCTCTCCGTCCGTACCGGCGCCCCGCCGGGGGAGACGGTCCGGATCCGGTAGCCGGTGCGGCCGGGAAAGTGCCCGATCGCGGCGAACACCTCCACCGGGCCGGTCACGTCCAGGCTCTGCACCCCGTCGTAGAGGAGGACGAGCACGTTTCGCAACGACATGGCCTCATGGTGTGACGCCGGACGCGATGGCCGCAATGACATGTATCCCACCTATCCGGCCATGCCGGCGCCCGAGGCCGTGCCGCGTACGGGCCGGGTCTGCGATCAAGGACTCGCGGATAGGATCGGCGCATCATGACTGCAACCCTCGTCGCCAGGAAACTCACCGCCGCGCACGGTGAGCGCACGCTCTTCGCCGACCTCGACCTCGTCGTCGCCCCCGGCGACGTCATCGGCCTCGTCGGCGTCAACGGCGCCGGGAAGTCCACCCTGCTGCGCCTGCTCGCCGGTCTGGACACCCCCGAGACCGGTGAGCTGCGGCTCTCCCCGCCCGGCGCGGCCGTCGGGCACCTGCCCCAGGAGCCGGAGCGCCGCCCCGGAGAGTCGGTGCGCGAGTTCCTGGCCCGCCGAACCGGCGTCGCCACCGCGCAGGCGGAGCTGGACGCCGCCACCCAGGGCCTCGTCGACGGCACCCCGGGCGCGGACGACGCGTACGCGGAGTCCCTCGACCGCTGGCTGAACCTCGGCGGCGCGGATCTCGACGACCGGGCCCAGGAGGTCGCCGACGACCTCGGGCTCGCGGTGGGTCTCGACCTGCCGATGACCGCCCTGTCCGGCGGCCAGGCCGCCCGGGCCGGACTCGCCTCGCTGCTGCTGTCCCGGTACGACGTGTTCCTGCTCGACGAGCCGACCAACGACCTCGACCTCGACGGCCTGGACCGGCTGGAGCAGTTCGTGAAGGGCCTGCGCGCGGGCACGGTGGTCATCAGCCACGACCGCGAGTTCCTCACCCGGACCGTCACCAAGGTCCTCGAACTCGACCTGGCCCAGCAGCAGATCAACCTCTACGGCGGCGGTTACGACGCGTACCTGGAGGAGCGCGAGCGTGCGCGCGACCACGCCCGCGAGGAGTTCGAGGAGTACGCGGGCAAGAAGTCCGCTCTTGAGGGCCGGGCCCAGATGCAGCGCAACTGGATGGACAAGGGTGTGCGCAACGCGCGCCGCAAGGCGAGCGACAACGACAAGATCGGCAAGAACCTGCGCGGCGAGTCCAGCGAGAAGCAGGCCGCCAAGGCCCGCCAGACGCAGCGCGCGATCGAACGCCTCGACGTCGTCGACGAGCCCCGCAAGGAGTGGGAGCTGCGCATGGAGATCGCGGCGGCCCCGCGCTCCGGCTCGGTGGTGGCGACCCTGCGCGAGGCCGCCGTCAAGCGCGGGGACTTCCACTTCGGCCCGGCCAGCCTCCAGATCGACTGGGCGGACCGCGTCGCGATCACCGGGGCCAACGGCGCCGGCAAGTCCACCCTGCTCGCCGTCCTGCTCGGCCGGCTGGCCCCGGACTCGGGCGCTTCCTCCCTCGGCTCCGGTGTGCTGGTCGGCGAGGTGGACCAGGCGCGCGGCCTGTTCCTCGGCGACGAGCCGCTGCTGGAGGCCTTCTGCGCGGCCGTCCCGGACACCGAGCCGGCCGAAGTCCGCACCCTGCTGGCCAAGTTCGGCCTCAAGGCGGCCCACGTACTGCGCCCGGCGGCCACCCTCTCCCCCGGCGAGCGCACCCGCGCGGCCCTGGCACTGCTCCAGGGCCGCGGGGTGAACCTGCTGGTGCTGGACGAGCCCACCAACCACCTCGACCTCCCGGCGATCGAGCAGCTTGAGTCCGCCCTGGAGGCGTACGAGGGCACCTTGCTGCTGGTCACCCACGACCGCCGGATGCTGGACGCCGTCCACGTGACCCGCCGCCTGGTGGTCGCGAACGGCAAGGTCACCGAGGTCTGAGCGGTCTCGGGGAAGTGGGGCACGCCTCGCGGGGCCGGCTCACGCCGAGTGCTCCGCCGAGCGCTCCGCCGGGGGCCGGCGCTCGCGGGCCATCTTGCGGGCCACGAACGCGCGCGGGAGGTGCCGGGCCGCGGTCGCGTACGCCTGGTAGCGCAAGCCGGTGATGCTGACCGGGCGGCGGCGTGCCAGGTCCTTCAGGGCCTGGGCCACCACCGCCTCCGGCTCCAGCCACACCGCGTCGCGCAGGGCGCTGACGTCCATCCCGGCCCGCTCCTGGAACTCGGTGCGCGTGAAGCCGGGTACCACCGCCAGGACCCGGACCCCGTACGGCTCCATGTCCACCCGCAGTGACTCGCTGAAGGCCGTGATCCAGGCCTTGGCGGCCCCGTACGTGCCGGTCGGCAGCAGTCCGGCCACCGAGGAGACGTTCAGCACCGCGCCCCGGCGGCGCTCGCGCAGGCCCGGCAGCACCGCGTGGGTGAGCCGCAGCGGGACCCTCACGAGCAGGTCGAGCATCCGCTCCTCGTCCTCGACCGGGTTGTACGGGTAGGGCGCGGGCAGCCCGAAGCCCGCGTTGTTCAGCAGGATGTCGACGGGCCGGTCCGCGTCGGCGAGCCGCTCGGCGACGCCGGCGCACTGCGCCGGATCCAGCAGGTCGGCGGGCAGGACCTCCGCGGCCACCCCGAACTCCCGGCCGAGCTCCTCGGCGAGGGCGTCGAGGCGGTCCTTGTCGCGGGCGACGAGGACCAGGTCGCAGCCCTTGGCCGCGAAACCGCGGGCGAAGGCGGCGCCGAGGCCGGCGCTGGCCCCGGTGATCAGAACGGTGGTCAAGAGAACGTCACATCCAGCAGAGGCGGTCAGGGGGAACGAACGGGAAAACGGCGTACGGGACACGGGGTACGGGATGCGGGGTACGGGACACGGGGTACGGGATGCGGAGTCACGCCTTGAAGGCCGTGGTCGAGGGCGAGCCGTAGGCCTCGGCGACGTCCACCAGGAACCGGGCCTCGTCCGCGAGGTCGCCGCCCTCCGCCGAGGGCTGGATCGCGGCCGGGAGTTCCAGCGCGACCGTCTCGCCCGCCTGCTGCGGCAGCCCGGCGAGTTTCGCCTGCCGCGCCTCCTTCAGTACGCAGGCCAGCGCGGCCGCGGTACGCCGCTGCTCGGGAACGCCGGTCCCGGCGACATGGCCACGCGCGAGCTCCGGCACGCCCGGGGCGACGTACTCCCCCAGGATCAGGATCGCGTCCCGGGTCTCGATGACCTTGCGGTACACGACCATGTCGCGCGGAACCGGCGGCCACAGCAGCTCCAGCACCCGCCCGGCCCGCGGTTTGTTGAGGGCGACGTGCGGGACGGCCTCGACCAGATCGCGCCACAGCGGCCACAGCCGCCAGGCGGTGCCGAGGTCGGCGGCGGTACGGCGCAGGGCGAACAGGGTCGGCACCAGGATCGCCGCGGCGCGCAGCAGCCCGTGCAGGTTCATCATCAGCGGCAGGGCGGGCATCGCCCAGGTGCTGTCGAAGAGGGCCTTGAGCAGGTACGCGAACCAGAACAGGCCGGCCAGCCCGGTGCCGAGGGCGAACAGCCGCAGCCCGAGGGCCAGTCCGGTGCTTTCGGCGCGGCGGCTGTAGCGCCAGCAGACGAACACGCAGATGGTGTTGGCGGCCAGGTGCGCGGAGATCAGCACCAGCCAGTACGCGAGGGAGGGCACCGGGTCGCCGACGGGCGGCATGGTGTGCGTGCCGTGTGCCGGCGCGGCCGCGTCCAGCGTGACCAGGGTGGTCAGCCAGACCAGCGTGCCGATCCAGGCGGCGAGTTGGAGCCGGCGCCCGCCGGCGGCCTCGGCGACGAAGTAGAGCACGGCGCCGGCGGACAGCACGCCGATGAGGTTGCGGGTCAGGCCGACGGTGTGCGCGTACCCCGGGTCGCGTTCCATCGCGTACTTGACGACGTCTGGCAGGTTCAGGGTCATCGCGGCGGCCGCGGTGGCGACGGCGAGCCAGAGTCCGCGCTGCTGCGGGGAGCGCAGGGCCCCGGGCGCGCGCAGCAGGACCGCGATCCACAGGCAGACGACGCTGGGGACGGCGAGCCAGTTGCCGACGGCGGTGAGGTCAGCTGCCATCGCGCGGCCCCCGCTCGTACCCCATGGCCGACTCCAGCCGGGCCAGGGTGCCGCCGGAGGCGGGCGGCAGGAGGCCGGTCCCCGAGGTGCGGATGCGGATCATGCTGGCGAGCATCTCCGCCTCCTGCTCCTGGCGGGTGGTGTAGTTGGTCCGGCCGAGGACGGTGGGGGCGCTGCCGTCGGTCTCCTGCCCCTCCAGGGAGTGGTGGCCGAAGAGGATGTGGCCCAGCTCGTGGAGCACGATGTGCTCCCGGTGCAGAGGGGTGGTCTGGGCCTCGTAGAAGACGTAGTCCACGCTGTCGGTGCCGACCCACAGCCCGCAGACGCCGGACTCAGCCGCCTCCTTGGGGAGCGGATGGAGCCGGATGGGGCGGCCGCGCTGTTCGGCTATGCGCTCACAGAGGGCGTCGAGGGAGAACGGATGCGTCAGATCCAGATGGCCGAGAATCATCTCGCAGCGTTTGCGCAGGTTGAGTTGCCGGTGGGACATGTGATCCCTCTTCGGACCCTTTCTCGGGCAGCGTCGGTACGCGTGCGTGGGCATGGGCATGGTGACCTGTGCCTTCAAGGCGGCCTCGGGGAGTGCGGTCCTGGAGGGGGGATGCGGAAAGCCCGTCCGCCGGGTGACGAACGGGCGTTCCACCATGCCTACAGATCTTGTACGCGGGTTGGCAAGGAATGTCCCCACGTGGCACGCCTATTCGGCCAAGCTCCCACGACGTGTCGCGCGCGGCGGTGGCCGAAGGACGGCTGTCAGCGCTTGCGGCGCTCCTCGGGGCCGCCGGTGAGGCCGGCCCGCCGCAGGGCGTCGGCCATCGCGCTGTTGGCCGGTGCCGGGGCGCCGCCGCCCTGGCGCTGTCCGCCCTGTCCGCCCTGACCGCCCTGACCGCCCTGAGCGCCCCGACCCGCCTGACCGCCCTGGCGCTGTCCGCCCCGGCCCTGACCGCCCTGACCTCCCTGGCCGCCCTCGCGTCCGCCGCTCCCGCCCCGCTGCTGCGGGGGACGGCCACCGCCGCCGCGCCGTTCCTCGCGCTGCTTCGGGGTACCGGCGGAACGGTCCGCCCCGGCCTCGTCCTCCAGGCGCAGGGTCAGCGAGATCCGCTTGCGCGGAATGTCCACCTCCATGACCTTCACACGGACGATGTCACCCGGCTTGACCACGTCCCGGGGGTCCTTGACGAAGTTCTTCGACAGCGCCGAGACGTGCGCCAGGCCGTCCTGGTGGACGCCGATGTCGATGAAGGCGCCGAAGGCGGCCACGTTGGTGACCACACCCTCCAGGATCATTCCGGGCGCCAGGTCGCCGATCTTCTCCACGCCCTCCTTGAAGGTGGCCGTCTTGAAGGCGGGGCGCGGGTCGCGGCCCGGCTTCTCCAGCTCGCGCAGGATGTCGGTGACCGTCGGCAGACCGAAGGCCTCGGTGACGAACTGCTCCGGCCTCAGCGAGCGCAGCACCGCGCTGTTGCCGATCAGGGCCGCCACCTCGCTGCCGGCCGTCTTGGCCATGCCCCGGACCACCGGATAGGACTCGGGGTGCACGCTGGAGAAGTCCAGCGGGTCGTCCCCGCCGCGGATCCGGAGGAAGCCCGCGCACTGCTCGTACGCCTTCGGGCCGAGCCGGGCCACGTCCTTGAGCCCCTTGCGGCTGCGGAACGGGCCGTTGGCGTCGCGGTGCGCGACGATGTTCTCGGCGAGACCGCCGCTGATCCCCGACACCCGCGAGAGCAGCGGCGCGGAGGCGGTGTTCACGTCCACCCCGACGCCGTTCACACAGTCCTCGACCACGGCGTCGAGGGAGCGGGACAGCTTCACCTCGGACAGGTCGTGCTGGTACTGGCCGACGCCGATCGACTTCGGGTCGATCTTGACGAGCTCGGCCAGCGGGTCCTGGAGGCGGCGGGCGATGGAGACGGCGCCGCGCAGCGACACGTCCATGTCCGGGAGCTCCTGCGAGGCGAAGGCGGAGGCGGAGTACACCGAGGCGCCGGCCTCGGACACCATCACCTTGGTGAGCCCCAGCTCGGGGTGGCGGGTGATGAGGTCGCCCGCGAGCTTGTCGGTCTCGCGGGAGGCGGTGCCGTTGCCGATGGCGATCAGCTCGACCGCATGCTCCTCGGCGAGGCGGGCCAGCTTGGCGAGGGACTCGTCCCACTTGTTGGCGGGGACGTGCGGGTAGATGACGTCGGTGGCCACGACCTTGCCGGTGGCGTCCACGACGGCGACCTTCACGCCGGTACGGAAGCCCGGGTCGAGGCCGAGCGTGGTACGGGTACCGGCCGGGGCCGCGAGCAGCAGGTCGCGCAGGTTGGCGGCGAAGACCCGCACCGCCTCGTCCTCGGCGGCCTGGCGCAGACGCATCCGCAGGTCGATGCCGAGGTGCACCTGGATCTTCGTGCGCCAGGCCCAGCGGACGGTGTCGCCGAGCCACTTGTCGCCGGGGCGGGCGCGGTCGGCGACGCCGAAGCGGCGGGCGATCATGCCCTCGTACGTGGACGGGCCGGGGGTCGCCGTGTCTTCCGGGGCCTCGGGCTCCAGGGTGAGGTCGAGGACGTCCTCCTTCTCGCCGCGCAGCATGGCGAGGACCCGGTGCGAGGGCAGCGCGGTGAAGGGCTCGGCGAAGTCGAAGTAGTCGGCGAACTTGGCGCCCGCCTCCTCCTTGCCCTCGCGGACCTTCGCGGCGAGCCGGCCGCGGCCCCACAGGCGCTCGCGCAGCTCGCCGATCAGGTCGGCGTCCTCGGCGAACCGCTCGGTGAGGATGGCGCGGGCGCCTTCCAGGGCCGCGGCCGGATCGGCGACGCCCTTGTCGGCGTCGACGAACGCGGCCGCGGCGGCGGCCGGTTCCACCGACGGGTCGGCGAGGAGGCCTTCGGCGAGCGGCTCCAGACCGGCCTCGCGGGCGATCTGCGCCTTGGTGCGGCGCTTGGGCTTGAACGGGAGGTAGATGTCCTCCAGCCGGGCCTTGGTGTCGGCCGCGGCGATCCGGGCCTCCAGCTCGGCGTCGAGCTTGCCCTGCTCGCGGACGGAATCGAGGATCGCCGCGCGCCGGTCCTCCAGCTCGCGCAGATACCGCAGCCGCTCCTCCAGGGTGCGCAGCTGGGCGTCGTCGAGCATCTCGGTCGCTTCCTTGCGGTAGCGCGCGATGAACGGCACGGTGGAACCGCCGTCGAGCAGCTCGACGGCGGCCTTGACCTGCCGCTCCCGTACGCCGAGCTCCTCGGCGATCCTGCCTTCGATGGACATCGTCACTGTGCGGTCCCGCCTGCCTTCGTTTGCGTGGAAGGCTGCCAATTGTGGCAGGTGCCGCCGACAGACGTCGGGAGCCGGGGCGCCGAGAGTCGGGTCGTCAGGGCCGCCATGCGTTCTTTCTGGCCTTTCTGCCGGGCCGCCCACCGCGCTGTGACGGCCGAATGGCGATCGTGTGACAGCGGTGGCCATGGACATGACGTGGGGTGCCAGGGGTGAATACGGTCGACCGACGAGATGTCGAACCGATCTGCCTCCCCTACCACTTGGAGCTCTTCGTGCACCGCAAAGTCATCGCCCCGAGCGTGCTCGCCGCTTCCCTGCTGCTGGTGATCCCGGCGTCGGCGGCCAGTTCCGCTCCGGGCGCCCCGGGTATCGGCGACCCCTACTACCCGGCCAGCGGCAACGGCGGATACGACGTGTCGCACTACGACCTGCGCCTCCGGTACCAGCCCAAGACGGATCTGCTGGAGGGCACCGCCACCCTCCTGACCACCGCCAAGCAGGACCTCTCCCGCTTCAACCTGGACTTCGGGCTCCAGGTCAGCGAGATCCGGGTCAACGGCGTGAAGGCGAAGTTCGCCACCTCCGGCGCCCAGGAGCTGGAGGTGACGCCCGCGTCACCGCTGAAGAAGGACAAGCAGGCGACGGTCGTCGTCAAGTACGCCGGCAAGCCCTCGGAGTTCACGGTGGACGGCTGGAGCGCCTGGCAGCGCACCCCGGACGGCGGGGTGGCGGCGCAGGAGCCCGACTCGGCGGTCTGGTGGTTCCCGAGCAACGACCACCCCCTCGACAAGGCCACCTTCGACGTCTCGGTCAACGTCCCGGACGGCACCCAGGCCATCAGCAACGGCGTGCTCCAGTCGCAGAGTTCCCGGCTCGGCTGGACCCGCTACAACTGGCGCTCGAACAAGCCGCAGGCCACCTACCTCGCCACTCTGGCCATCGGCAAGTTCGACATCACCACCGACAAGACGGCCAGCGGGCTGCCGATCCTCAACGCCTACAGCAAGGACCTCGGCGACAACGCGGGGGCGGCGCGCGCGAGCGTGGAGCGGACGGGCGAGGTCGCCGAGTGGCTGGAGGGGGTCTTCGGACCGTACCCCTTCAACGCGCTGGGCGGGTACGTGCCGAACGTCGGCGCGGGCTACGCGCTGGAGACGCAGACCCGGCCGTTCTACGGCCCCCGCCAGTTCCAGAACGGCGCGAACGTCTCGGTGGTCGTGCACGAGCTGGCCCACCAGTGGTACGGCGACAGCGTCTCCGTCGAGGGCTGGAAGGACATCTGGATCAACGAGGGCTTCGCCCGCTACAGCCAGTGGCTGTGGTCGGAGAAGGAGGGCGAGGGCACGGCGCAGGAGCTGGCGGACTGGGCGTACCGGCTGCGGCCGGCGGAGGACCCGTTCTGGCAGGTCAAGCCGGGTGACCCGGGTGCGGAGAACCAGTTCCACGGCGCCGTGTACGACCGTGGCGCGATCGCCGTCCAGGCGCTGCGCAACGAGGTCGGCGACGAGAAGTTCTTCCAGATCCTCAAGGGCTGGCCGACGGAGCGGGCGTACGGCAACGCCGAGGTCGGCGACTTCGTCCGCTACGCGGAGAAGATCTCGGGCAAGCCGCTGGCCGAGCTCTTCGAGACCTGGCTCTACACGCCGGGCAAGCCGGCGTTCACCCCGCCGTCCGAGGCGGCCCAGTCCCCCCGGGCTCGCGCCGCCGAGCCGGTGGAGCCGAAGTCCTGGAAGAAGATCGCGGCGACGGACACGATCCACGAGCACTGATTCCCGGTCGTACGCGGTCCCGCGCGCCGGCGCCCCTCAGCAGGCGGCGGCGCGCCACCGCGCCCGCGCCTCCCTGGCGATGGGCAGGTACCGCAGCCGCTCCGGAAGCAGGGGTACGAGGAGCCGTACGACGGTGCTGAACGTCCGGAGCCTGCGCTCCTGGGCCGCGCTCCACTCCAGCCCGATGGCGGCGCGGGCGTCGGGCGGCATGTACCCGACGGTGACGAAGGCTCGGAAGCGCAGGAACAGCACCCGCAGCGCCGGCCACGCCACCCGGAGCAGCAGCCGTACGGCGGCCGGACCGCCCTCGGGGCGGGGCAGCGGCACGTCGGTGGCGACCAGCTCGCGGGCGACGCCGGTGGGCTCGATCTCCTCGGCCAGCATCCGGCGGTAGTAGGGCCAGTACTCCTCGATGGTCTGGGGCATGTCCCGGTCATGGAGGCCGAGGATCCGGCCGACCTGGAGCCACTCCCGGTAGAGCTGCCGCTCCTGGGCGGGGGTGAACGGGCGCAGAAGGTACCGCCCGGCGTACAGGTAGACCGGGAAGCCGGTGGCGTGCACCCAGGAGTAGCAGGCGGGGTCGAGGGAGTGGTAGCGCCGCCCCCGGGTGTCCACGCCCTGGATCTCCTTGTGGAGCCGGCGCACCCGGCGCCCCTCCTCGGCGGCCTCCTCCCCGCCGTACACCCACAGCTGGACGGAGCGCAGCGAGCGCTCGCCGCGCCCCCAGGGGTCGGTGCGGAAGACCGAGTACGCGTCGACTCCGGCGGCGATGGCGGGGTGCGCGACCTGCATGGTGAAGGCGGCGGGCAGCATCAGCAGGGCGCGGACGTCCCCGGAGATGGTCCACAGCACCCCGCCGGGGGCGGGCGGCTCGGGGTCGGGGCGGCGCGCGGCCGCCGGTCCGGTGTCGGGGACCCGCGTGTTCTTCATGGCATCCAGTATGCGAGCGCCAGACGTCCTTGCTCCCGACAGAAAGTCTTGTCACGGGTGTTACCCAGAGGTAACCGCGGCTGCTTGGATGACGGAGCCGATCTTCCCCCGCAGGAACGATGGAGACCTCATGCCGCACACCTCCCCCCGCCGCCACCGGGCCGCCGCCGCGGCCGTCGCGGCGATCGCCGCCGGCGCGCTGGCCGCCACCTCGGCGCCGGCCGCCACGGCCGCCGAGTCCGCCACGACCCCGCGGCTCAGCGTCCTTTCGTACAACGTGTTCCTGATGAGCAAGAACCTGTACCCGAACTGGGGCCAGGACCACCGGGCCGCCGAAATCCCGAAGACCGCCTTCTACCAGGGCCACGACGTGGTCGTGCTCCAGGAGGCCTTCGACAACGGCGCCTCGGACGCGCTGAAGGCCAACTCGGCCGCCCAGTACCCGTACCAGACCCCGGTGGTCGGCCGCAGCAAGAGCGGCTGGGACGCGACGGGCGGTGCCTACTCCTCCACCACCCCGGAGGACGGCGGCGTCACGATCCTCAGCAAGTGGCCCATAGTCCGCAAGGAGCAGGTCGTCTACAAGGACGCCTGCGGCGCCGACTGGTGGTCCAACAAGGGCTTCGCCTACGTCGTGCTGGACGTGAACGGCACGAAGGTGCACGTGGTCGGCACGCACGCGCAGTCCACCGACCCGGGCTGCGGCGCGGGCGAGGCGGCGGAGATGCGCGCCCGCCAGTTCAAGGCCATGGACGCCTTCCTGGACGGCAAGAACATCCCGGCGAACGAGCAGGTCATCGTCGCCGGCGACATGAACGTCGACTCGCGTACGCCGGAGCTCGCCGCCATGCTCGCCAACGCCGACCTGGCCGGCTCGGACACGCGCACGGGTCACCCGTACTCCTTCGACACCGCGCTGAACTCGATCGCGAGCTACCGCTACCCGACCGACCCGCGCGAGGACCTGGACTACGTCCTGTACCGCAAGGGCAACGCCCGCCCGGCGGGCTGGGAGAACAACGTGGTGAAGGAGGAGTCGGCGCCCTGGACGGTCTCCAGCTGGGGCACCTCCTACACGTACACGAACCTCTCCGACCACTACCCGCTGATCGGCCGCTAAGACTTGATCCGCAATTCACCAGAGGGTGAGCTGTGGACTGCGGCCGGGGCGGTGACCGGGCTGTCCGGCGTGGTCACGCATGGGGCGTGGCTCATCCGGGGTTGCTCGGTTCCGCTGTCCGGCGGTTCGGGGAGCAGAGGTCTCACGGTGTTGCCGTGGGACTGCCACGCGTCCCGGCCGCCGGGGCGGTTTCGGGCTCGGTGTGGTTGACTCCCGCAGCGCTTCTTCCAGCGCTTGCGCATAGGTGATCTGTGCGTGCCGGGAGAGTGTGGTGTCCAGGTACGCGGTCTTGGGGTCGTCCACGTCGGTGAAGCGGACGAACGCGGCCAGGGCCGCGGACACGAGGTCGCGCTTGCCGACGAGGCCGCAGGCGATGCACTTGTGCTCACGGTCCCGCAGCGTCTTGGAGACGCGCTCGCCGCACAGGCAGTGCTGCGACAGCGCGGTGGACCAGGTGGAGGCCCGCACGAGCCCGCCGCCCGCGGCTTCGCATTCCACCGTGAGGGCGGAGATCAGCATCCCCGGTGTGGTCTGGGAGAGCCGCTTGCCCCACAGCCGGTACCAGGTGCGGATGTCGCAGTCCTCGACCACCAGCACGGGGCCGTGGGCGGCGATGATCTCACGGGCGACCTGGCGGGCGCGGTGCCTGCGGTGCTCGGCGATGCCAGCGGCGTGTTCGGCCTGACGGGCCCGCTGCTCACGGTAGTGGGCGGAGAGCCGATCACGGCGGTACGCCTGCTTCGGCACCCCATCGGAGCGTGCGGCGCGGGCACCACCGGGCACGGTCACCGCCTTGGGCTTGAGGCCGTTCTCGGCACGCCTGGCGGCGCGTGCGGTCTGCTTCTTCGACAGCCCGTACTGGGCCGCGTTCGTCGCCCGGCGGGAGCGCTCCAGCGCCCGCGCCCGGCCCCGCCGCTTCTTCGCCTGCTTGACCAACAGCCGCTGCTCGGCGTCGGTGAGAGTGACCTCGGTGGAGGTGGGCGTGGGCCGAGCACCATCAGGTGCGCCTCGTACACCCAGCCACCCGTCGCGGACGCCTTCCGGCGGCGTACGAGATCCACCTTGTGCCAGGTCAGCGGGTTGGACAGGAAGTGCTGCACCCGCGCCCACTGGCCGGGCTGCTGAGGAATGCGGACGGGGACAACGAGGTCACCCCGGTTGCCGTCGGGGCCTCCGGCGAACACCACGGCGAGCGGGCCGGTGTGGTCCCACCACGTGGCCTTGCGCATGCCGGGCCTGCCCGCAGTGGTGAGCTTGCCCGTAGGCACCCTGCCGTCCGGCGCGGTCGGCTTCGGCATCCGGCGCGGCTGCATCAGCGCCTGCTGACCGCCGTCGGTGTAGGCCATGGCGTGGCCGGTCAGGGTGCCAACGAGGCGGAAGGTCTCCCACTTGTTCTCGGTGGTGTGGGAGCGGGCGCGGCCCGGAATCCGGGTGAAGTCGTGCCAGTTGCCTATCTTCGGCCTGCCGAACCGGTGGCTGGTGGCGTCGGGGAACAGGTGCCGGGAGACGCCGTTCCACACCTCATCCGCGATGTGCATGGCCAGGGCCTTGGATACGTGGTGCTTCAAGTGCCCGGAGCCTTCAAGGTGCTTGTACGCGCAGCGCTCCAGGGCCTCACGGGACAGGCCGAGGCGCTGCCGTACAGCCTTCGGGCCCTGCTCCTCGCGTTCGTGGCAGGCGGCCCAGTAGGCATCAACCTTGGCGCGGGCGTCGCGCTGGACGGCCCGCTTGATCGACCACATCGCCCCGTACAGGCCATTCAGCCGGGCGAGGTCGGCAGGGTTAGTGACGGCCAGCGGCAGCACGATCACGGAGACCTGCCCGCCATTGGGCTTGGTCCACTTCGGGGCCTTGTTCCTTCCCCGGAACTTCCGCGTCTGGCCAGCCTGCACTGTTCGTCACCCCCCGTCACGATTACCTCACTTACAGTACATCATTCGTGAGGTCAGCTTCCGCAGACTCGATAGGTCCACCCTCAGCACAGCGGCCTGCGGCCCCGCTCCCTGCTCGCCGGGTTCGACGTCGGCCTGGCCGCCGTCCACCGCGTCCACGACCGGCGTGTCATCGCCGCCGGCACGCCTGGCCCGGCAACCGCAACGACATCGTGGCCCTCCGCGCCACCATGGCCGAACAGGTCGCCGGGCACCGCCTCGTCATCGGCGACGGCGCGTACCACAGCGCACCCGAGGCCTCAAGTACTACCGCGCCCTACTCCAGCACCGCAGGCGCGGCGAAACGATCAACGACACCACCCGCGCCTTCGCCGTGCTCCACAACCTCAAGATCAACACCATCTGAACTTACGGATCACGTCTCAGCCGCCGCCCCGCGCCCCCGCACCCGGTCCGTCCACCGGGTGCGGGACCGCCCCGCCTACGGGGTGGGCGACGCGTCCTCGTACAAGGCGTCGATCAGTGCCCCGTACTTCTCCCGCACCACCCGGCGGCGCAGTTTCAGCGACGGGGTGAGCTCCCCGGACTCGGGGCCCCATTCCTCGGTGAGCAGGCGGTACTTCTTGATCTGCTCGGTGCGGTTGAGGCGGGCGTTGGCCGTCCCGACCGCCCGGGCGATCTCCTCCCGGACCTGCGGGTGTGCGGCGAGCGCGCTCGGCGAGTCCGCCTCGATGCCGCGGGCGGCCGCCCAGGCGGGGGCCAGCTCCGGATCCAGGACCAGCAGGGCGACGAGGTAGGAGCGGCCGTCGCCGTGCACCAGGGCCTGGCCGATCAGCGGATGCTCCTTGACCGTGTTCTCCACCAACGCCGGTGAGACGTTCTTGCCGGTCGAGGTGATGATCAGCTCCTTCTTGCGGTCGGTCAGCCAGAGGAACCCGTCCTCGTCGAGCCGGCCGATGTCCCCCGTCGGGAACCAGCCCTCGGCGTCGGCCGCGCTCTCCACCGAGCCGTCGGGCCGCAGGTAGCCGCCGAAGACGGTCGCGCCGCGGGTGTGGATCTCCCCGTCCTCGGCGAGCCGCAGCTCCAGCCCCTCGATCGGGCGGCCCACCGAGCCCAGCCGGAAGCCGTCCGGGCTGTTGACCGTGCACACGCCGGAGGTCTCCGTGAGGCCCCACGCGTCCATGATGGCGATGCCCCAGCCCGCCCAGAACCGGACCACGTCGATCGGCATGGGCGCGGTGGCGCTGGCCGTCCAGACCAGCCGGTCCAGCCCCGCCAGGCCCAGCAGCGGGTCGAGCACCTGCTCCTTCGCCCGGGTGTACGAGGCTTCGAGCGCGGCCGGGATCCGGGAGCCGCGCTCCCGGTGGCCGGCCCAGGCCCGGGCCAGGTCGTTGGCGGCCTCGATGGCCTGCCGCTGCTCCTCGGGAAGCCGCGCGAGGACGGCCCGTACGCCGGCGGCGAGCTTCTCCCAGACCCGGGGCACGCCGAAGAACTGCACCGGGTGCAGCTCCCGTACGGCGCTCGCGACGGCCGCGGGATCGGCGACCAGGCGGACGTGCGCGGCCCGCAGGAGCGGCAGGTAGATGCCGAGGATCCGCTCGGCGATGTGCGCGAACGGCAGGTAGCAGATGTGCTCGGCGTGCTCCGGCAGGTCCACGCGCCGGTCGAGGCGGACGGACTGGAGCATGATGTTGCGGTGGGTCAGCCGGACGCCCTTGGGGTCGCCGGTGGTGCCCGAGGTGTAGACGACGGTCAGCGGGTCCTCGGGGCGCGCCTCCCGCCAAGCCTTCTCGAAGGCGTCGCGGCTGTGCGGCCGGGCACCGCCGGCGTGCAGGGAGCCGTACGCCAGGTGCGGGCCGGCCTCCGCCGCCTCGGCCACGACCAGCCGCTCCAGGGCCACGGTGGCGTCGGCCAGCAGCGGTTCCCACCGGGCGAGTTCGCGCGCGCCCTCGACGACGGCGACCCGGGCCCGGCTGTGGCGGGCGATGTGCGCGATCTGCTCGGGCGCGGAGGTCCCGTACACGGTGACGGGGACGGCGCCGAGGTGGACGAGGGCGAGGTCGCTGAGCCAGTGCTCGGGGCGGTTGCCCATCATCAGCAGGACGTGCTCGCCGCGCTCGATGCCGAGGGAGGCGTAGCCGGAGGCGAGGACGGCGACCTCGCGGCGGGCCTCGGCCCACGTGAGGGTCGTCCACCCGTCCGCGTCGGGGGCGGTGCCGGTGCTGGTGCCGGTGCCGGGACCCGTGCCGGTGCGCCACGAGAGGGCGGGGAGGTCCCCGTACTCGGCGGCGTTGCGGGCCAGCAGGGCGGGGAGGGTGAGCTCTTCGGGTTGTCCGGGCAGTCGCAGTTTCGTGGTCATGGGCAGCTCCTGGCCGTTTCACATCGTTGGTGCGACAGCAATACTGTTGAACCCAAGCTGTGGAGCAGAGAGCGAGGCGCAGACGATGACCGACCAGGCACCCGAGCCGATGCTCACCATCGACGAGCTGGCGGCCAGGGCGGGCGTCACCGTTCGCACCGTACGGTTCTACAGCACGCGGGGGCTTTTGCCCCCTCCCGTGATCGGTCCTCGTCGGGTGGGCCACTACGGTCCGGAGCACCTCTCCCGGCTGGCGCTGATCGAGGAGTTGCAGCACCAGGGCATGACCCTGTCGGCCATCGAGCGCTACCTGGACGCGCTGCCCGACGACCTGAGCGCGCACGACCTGGCCATCCACCGGGCGCTGGTGGCCACCTGGGCTCCGGACGCGGCGCGGGAGGTGTCCATGGCCGAGCTGGAGAAGCGGGCCGGACGGACCCTGTCGGACACCGATGTCCGGCGGCTGACGGCGATGAACGTGCTCGCCCCCGCGGGCGACGGCTTCCGGGTGGACGTCGGCCTGCTGCGGCTGGGGGTCGCGCTGCTCGACGTACCGATCGCGCACGAGACGATCCTGGCGGCGCGCAAGGTGCTGCTGGAACACACCCGGTCGGCCGCGCACGAGCTGACGGCGCTGTTCCGGGACGAGGTGTGGGGCCCGTTCACGGAGGGCGAGAGCGATCCGGAGCGGGTCGAGTCGATGAAGGCCCTGTCGGCGCACATGCAACCAATGGTCGTCCAGGCGCTGGTGACGGCCTTCCAGCGGTCGCTGAAGGATGAACTGCGGGCGGCGTTCGTCTCCGAGACGGCTGACACCGCCCGCCCCGGCACCGGACCGGCCCCCGGCGCGGGCTCCGGGGCGCCCGGGTAGGTTCAGGGCCATGGCAGTCATCCACCACACCACCACCATGACCCCGACCAAGCTCGAACTCCTCAGCGGCTGGGTCCCCTTGAAGCCCTGGTACCAGGGATCCGGGGGCACCGCGCGGCTCACCAAAGCGGGCGGCTTCCGGCTCGACGACCCCGAGGGCGAGGTGGGCATCGAGTTCATGGTGGTCACCGACGACTCCGGGGGCGCGCCGGTCGCCTACCAGGTCCCGCTCACCTATCGCGGAGCCCCCCTGGAGGGCGGCGAGGCCGCCCTGATCGGCACCAGCGAGCACGGCGTACTGGGCACGCGCTGGATCTACGACGGCGCCCACGACCCGGTCCTGGTGGACCAGTTGCTCGCGCTGCTGGCGGGCCGGGCGGAGCCCCAGGCCCAGAACGAGAGCGACACCCCCGACCCGACCGTCGAGGTGCGCCCCGACGGGGCCGGCGCACCGGTGGGCCTGACCGGCCCCAGGGCCGTGACGGACACCGCCGACGCCACCGTCCTCACCGTGGGCCCGGCGGGGCTGGAAGGGCCGGTGCCGGCCCTGACCCTGTCCCGGGTGCTGCGCCCCGGGCCCGCCCCCGCCGCGGACGCTGTCCGGGGCCAGGTACTGGCCCGGTGGTCCGCCCCGGACGGCGGTGAGGAGCGCGGGGTGTTCGCGGCCCTGCGCGACCGCGACCGGTAGGCGGAAGTCGCCCCGGGCCCGCGCGGGGGCGGGCCCGGGGCGGGGCGCGGTCAGTCCGTGTAGGTCTCGCCGCGCTCGGCCTTCGCGACCAGCGACGCCGGCGGGGTGAAGCGCTCGCCGTACTGCGCGGCCAGCTCGCGGGCCCGGGCGACGAAGCCCGTCAGGCCGCCCTCGTAGCCGTTGATGTACTGGATCACGCCGCCCGTCCAGGCCGGGAAGCCGATGCCCATGATGGAGCCGATGTTGGCGTCGGCGATCGAGGTCAGCACGCCCTCGTCGAGGCAGCGGACGGTGTCCAGGGCCTCGGAGAAGAGCATCCGCTCCTTCATGTCCTCGAAGGGGATCTCGACGTCCGGCTTGGTGAAGTGCTCGCGCAGCCCCGGCCAGATGCCGGCGCGCTTGCCCGCCTCGTCGTAGTCGTAGAAGCCGGCCCCGCCGCTGCGCCCGGGGCGCCCGAACTCGTCCACCATGCGGTCGATCACCGCGTCGGCCGGGTGCTCGGCCCATGCCCGGCCCTCGGCCTCGAAGGCCTTCCGGGTCTCATTGCGGATCTTGCGCGGCAGGGTCAGGGTCAGCTCGTCCATCAGGGAGAGCACCTTGGCCGGGTAGCCGGCCTGCGCCGCGGCCTGCTCGACGGAGGCGGGCTCGACGCCCTCGCCGACCATCGCCACGCCCTCGTTGATGAACTGGCCGATGACGCGCGAGGTGAAGAAGCCGCGCGAGTCGTTGACCACGATCGGGGTCTTGTTGATCTGACGGACCAGGTCGAAGGCGCGGGCGATGGCCTCGTCGCCGGTGCGCTCGCCCTTGATGATCTCCACCAGGGGCATTTTGTCGACGGGCGAGAAGAAGTGCAGGCCGATGAAGTCGGCGGGGCGCGAAACCCCCTCCGCCAGGCCGGTGATGGGCAGCGTGGAGGTGTTGGAGCAGAGCAGCGCGTCGGGCTCGATGACGTCCTGGATCTCCTGGAACACCTTGTGCTTGAGCGCGGTGTCCTCGAAGACGGCCTCGATCACGGCGTCACAGCCCGCCAGGTCGGCGGCCTCGGCGGTCGGGGTGATCCGGGCGAGCAGCTCGGCGCGCTCGGCCTCGGTCGTACGGCCCCGGGAGAGCGCCTTGTCGAGCAGCTTCTCGGAGTACGCCTTGCCCTTCGCGGCGGCCTCGGGGGTGACGTCCTTGAGCACCACCTCGATGCCCGCGCGGGCGCAGGAGTACGCGATTCCGGCGCCCATCATCCCGGCGCCGAGGACGGCGACCTTGCGGACCTCGCGCGGCTCGATCCCCTGCGGGCGGCTGCGGCCGGCGTTGACGGCCTGGAGGTCGAAGAAGAACGCCTGGATCATGTTCTTGGCGGTCTGCCCGGTGACCAGCTCGGTGAAGTAGCGGGCCTCGATGGTCAGCGCGGTCTCGAAGTCCACCTGGGAGCCCTCGACGGCGCAGGCCAGGATGTTGCGCGGAGCCGGGTACGGGGCCCCGTTCAGCTGCTTCTTCAGGTTCGCGGGGAACGCCGGGAGGTTCGCGGCGAACTTCGGGTTCGACGGCGTGCCGCCCGGGATCCGGTAGCCGGGGACGTCCCACGGCTGCTTCGACTCCGGGTTCGCGTCGATGAAGGCGCGCGCCTTGGCCAGCATCTCCTCGGGGGTGGCGGCCAGTTCGTGCACGAGGCCGTTGTCCAGGGCGCGCCGCGGGGTGTACTGGGTCCCCTGGAGCAGCACCTTCAGCAGCGCGTCGGCGATACCCATCAGGCGGACGGTACGGGTGACACCGCCACCGGCCGGGAGCAGGCCGAGGGTGACCTCGGGCAGGCCGATCTTCGAGCCGGGCGCGTCGAGGGCGACGCGGTGGTGGGAGGCGAGGCAGATCTCGTAACCGCCGCCGAGGGCCGCGCCGTTGATGGCGGCGACGACGGGCTTGCCGAGGGTCTCGATCCGGCGCAGGGAGCGCTTGATCGCGGTGCCGGTGTCGAAGGCGATCCGCGCGTCCTGCGGACGGAGCCGGATCATCTCCTTGAGGTCGCCGCCCGCGAAGAAGGTCTTCTTGGCGGAGGTGAAGATGATGCCCCGGATGGAGTCCTTCTCGGCCTCAGCGCGGTCGGCGATCGCCGCGATGGAGTCCTTGAAGGCCTGGTTCATCGTGTTGGCGGACTGGTTGGGGTCGTCGAGGATCAGGGTGACGACGCCGGTCTCGTCCTGTTCCCAGCGGATCGTGGTGGACTCGCTCATGGTCACTGCTTTCGTGTCGGAAGGTCCAGGGGGCGGGGATACAGGACGGTTCAGAGCCGCTCGACGATCGTGGCGACGCCCATGCCGCCGCCGACGCAGAGGGTGACGAGCCCGTAGCGCTTGTCCTGGCGCTCCAGTTCGTCGATGACGGTGCCGAGCAGCATCGCGCCGGTGGCGCCGAGCGGGTGGCCGAGCGCGATGGCGCCGCCGTTGACGTTGACCTTGTCGAGGGAGATGCCCATGTCCTTGACGAAGCGCAGGACGACGCCGGCGAAGGCCTCGTTCATCTCGATGAGGTCGATGTCGTCGATGGTCAGCCCGGCCTTGGCGAGCGCCTTGCGGGTGGCGGGGGCGGGGCCGGTGAGCATGATGGTGGGCTCGGAGCCGGAGACGGCCGCCGAGACGATCCGGGCGCGCGGGGTCAGACCGTTGCGCTCCCCCGCCTCGCGGGACCCGATGGCGACGAGCGAGGCGCCGTCGACGATGCCGGAGGAGTTGCCCGCGTGGTGGACGTGGTCGATCTTCTCGACCCAGTGGTACTTCTGCAGCGCGACGGCGTCGAAGCCGCCGAGTTCGCCGATGTCCGCGAAGGACGGCTTGAGCTTGGCGAGGGTGTCGGCCGTCGTGCCGGGGCGGATGAACTCGTCCTGGTCCAGGACGATCAGGCCGTTGCGGTCGGTGACCGGGACCACGGACTTGGCGAACCGGCCCTCCTTCACGGCGGCGGCCGCGCGCTCCTGCGACAGGGACGCGTACTCGTCCACATCGCGCCGGGAGAATCCCTCGATGGTGGCGATCAGGTCGGCGCCGATGCCCTGCGGGACGAAGCCGGTGTCCCAGTTGGTCATCGGGTCGGCGAACCAGGCGCCGCCGTCGGAGGCCATCGGGACGCGGGACATGGACTCCACGCCGCCGGCGAGGACCAGGTCCTCCCAGCCGGAGCGGACCTTGGCGGCGGCCAGGTTGACGGCTTCCAGGCCGGAGGCGCAGAAGCGGTTCTCCTGTACGCCGGCCACGGTGTCCGGGAGTCCGGCCGCGATGGCCGCGATGCGGGCGATGTCGGAGCCCTGGTCGCCGACGGGTCCGACGACGCCGAGCACGATGTCGTCGATGGTGGCCGGGTCCAGGCCCGGGTTGCGCTCGCGCAGGGCGTGGATGAGGCCGACGACCAGGTCGATCGGCTTGGTTCCGTGGAGGGAGCCATTGGCCTTGCCGCGGCCGCGCGGCGTGCGGATCGCGTCGTAAACGTAAGCTTCGGTGCTCACTGGTCAAGCCTTTCGAAAGGGCGGGGCGGAGGTGAGGAGGGCTAGCCGAGCAGGGAACGACCGATGATCTCTTTCATGATCTCGGTCGTGCCGCCGTAGATGGTCTGGATGCGGCCGTCGGTGAAGGCCCGCGCGACCCGGTATTCGGTCATGTACCCGTAGCCGCCGTGCAGTTGCAGGCAGCGGTCGGCGACCCGCTTCTGCAGCTCGGTCGCCCACCACTTGGCCATCGAGGCGTGGACGTGGTCCAGCTCGCCGTTGGAGTGGTCGGTGATGCAGCGGTCGAGGAAGGTGCGGGTGACGGCGCACTCCGTGGCCATCTCCGCTATCTCGAAGCGAATGTGCTGGAGCTTGGCGAGCGGCCGCCCGAAGGCCTCGCGCTCCTTCACGTACTGGGTGGTGATCTCCAGCAGGAACTCGGCGGCGGCGATGCCGGCCATGGCGATGCCCATCCGCTCCTGCGCGAGATTGGTCATCAGGTGGAGGAAGGCGCCGTTCAGCTCGCCGAGCAGGTTCTCCTTGGGGACGCGTACGTCGTTGAAGAACAGCTCGGCGGTGTCCTGGGCCTTCTGGCCGATCTTGTCGAGGTTGCGGCCGCGCTCGAAGCCCTCCGTGCCGCGCTCGACGACCAGCAGCGACAGGCCGTGCGCCCCGCCCTCGGGGGTGGTCTTCGCGACGACGATGACCAGGTCGGCGAGGATGCCGTTGGAGATGAAGGTCTTGGAGCCGTTCAGCACCCAGTGGTCGCCGCGGTCCTCGGCGCTGGTGCGGATCCCCTGGAGGTCGGAGCCCGCGCCCGGCTCGGTCATCGCGATCGCGGTGATGGTCTCGCCGGAGCAGAATCCGGGCAGCCAGCGGCGCTTCTGCTCCTCGGTGGCCAGTGAGGTCAGGTACGGCCCGATGATGTCGTTGTGCAGGCCGATCGCGAGCCCGGCGGCGCCCGCCCGGGTGAACTCCTCGGCGATCACGGCGGCGTAGCGGAAGTCCGCGTTCCCGCCGCCCCCGTACTCCTCGGGGACGGCCAGGCCCAGCAGTCCCTGCCGGCCGGCCGCCAGCCAGGCCTCGCGGCTGACGATGCCGTCCTTCTCCCACTGCTCGTAGTGCGGCAGCACCTCCTTGGCGAGGAAGGCGCGGACGCTCTCGCGGAACGCCTCGTGGTCGGCGTCGAAGATCTGGCGTTTCATCGATCGGGCTCCTTACAGCCAGCTCTTGACGGTTTCGATCAGCCGGGCCGGCTCGGGGCCGACGGGCGTGACGTTGAGCATGGTGACGCCCGCCTCCCGGAAGGCTTCGACACGCTCGCGGACGTAACTCCGCGGCCCGCACAGCGTCATGAGCTCGCAGAACTCGTCCGGTACGGCGGCCGCCGCGTCGCGCTTGCGTCCGGACAGGTAGAGCTCCTGGATCTTCCGGGCCTCCTCCTCGTACCCGTAGGCGACGGCGAGGTCGTTGTAGAAGTTCTTGCCGGCCGCGCCCATCCCCCCGACGTACAGCGCGATCTGCGGGCGGGCGAGGTCCCGTACGGCGGCCGCGTCCTCGCCGATGGCGAGCAGTCCGCCCGCCACGGTCCGGAGCGGGCCGAGTTCCGGGGAGCGCCGGGCCGCGCCCTCGGCGAGGGCGCTGCCCCAGACGGCTTCGGCCTTCTCGGGGATGAAGAGCGTGGGCAGCCAGCCGTCGGCGATCTCGGCGGTCATCCGCACGTTCGCCGGGCCGAGGGAGGCGATGTAGACGGGGATGTCGCCGCGGACCGGCCGGGTGAGGATCTTCAGCGGTTTGCCGTGCCGGCCGCCCTTCTCGGGCGGTAGCGGCATGTCGGTGATGCCGTGGTGGTCGATGGTCTCGCGGCGCCAGATCCGGCGGCACAGCTCCACGGTCTCGCGGGTCCGTCCGAGCGGTTTGTCGTACGGCTTCCCGTGCCAGCCCTCGACCACTTGCGGACCGGAGGCGCCGAGGCCCAGCAGGGCCCGCCCGCCCGAGAGCGCGTCCAGGCCCGCGGCCGTCTGGGCGATGAGGGCGGGGGTGCGCGAGTAGACGTTGACGATCGCCGAGCCGATCTTCATGCGTTCGGTCCGGGCGGCGAGGTAGCCCATGATCGTCGGGGAGTCGAAGCCCCAGGCCTCGGCGACCCACACGGCGTCGAGTCCGGCCGATTCCAGTGCCGCGGCCTCGTCGGCGGCCCGGCGCGGGTCCTCGGCGTAGTCGAGCATCATGGACAGTTCCATCATTCGCCCTTTCCGGTCAGGGCCGTCAGGGCCGGGACGTCCCAGTCCGCGGCCACGGAGGCGGTGTCGGCGCCGGGCAGCGCGGGACCGCTGGTGACGGCGGACGGGGTCGCGGAGAAGCGCGGCGCGGGGGCGGGCTGGGTGATCCCGCCGAAGTCGGTGAAGGTGCCGCGGGCGGCGAGGTGCGGATGGTGCGGGGCCTCGCGCAAGGAGAGCACGGGCGCCACGCAGGCGTCGGTCCCCTCGAACACCTCCGTCCACTCCTGGCGCGTACGGGTCCTGAAGCGCGCGGCGACGCTCTCGCGCAGCTCGCCCCAGCGGGCCGGGTCCTTGCGGGCGGGAGCCTGGTCCCCGATGCCGAGGAGCCGGGTGAACTCGTCGTAGAACTGCTGCTCCAGCGCGCCGACCGCCATGTACTGGCCGTCGGAGGTCTCGTAGGTGCCGTAGAAGGGGCAGCCGCCGTCGAGGAGGTTGGCCCCGCGCCGGTCCTGCCAGCCGCCGGCCGCGACCATGCCGTGGATCATCGCGGTCAGGTGGGCGGTGCCGTCGACGATGGCGGCGTCCACGACCTGGCCGGCGCCGCCGGGGGTCCGGGCGTGCTGGAGGGCGGCGAGGACCCCGATGACCAGGTAGAGCGAGCCGCCGGCGTAGTCCCCGACCAGGTTGGCGGGAACCGCCGGGGGCTCGTGCGGATTGCCGATCATGCCGAGGGCGCCGGTGACGGCGATGTACGCGATGTCGTGCCCGGCGGTGTGCGCGAGGGGGCCCTCCTGGCCCCAGCCGGTCATCCGGCCGTACACCAGCTTCGGGTTCCGGGCGTGGCAGTCGGCCGGGCCGACGCCGAGCCGCTCGGCGACCCCGGGGCGGAATCCCTCGATCAGGACGTCGGCCCGCTCCACCAGGTCCAGCACGCGGGCGGGGCCCTCGGCGGACTTCAGGTCGAGCAGGACGGACCGCTTGTTGCGGTTGGTGACGTCGTACGCCGGGTTGACCGCGAGTCCGCCACCGCCGGGCCGGTCCACCCGTACGACGTCCGCGCCCAGGTCGGCGAGGAGCATGGCGGCGAACGGGCCCGGGCCGATGCCGGCGAGTTCGACGACGCGCACGCCCGCGAGCGGGCCGTTCCCTGTCACTGCCATCGAGCCCCCAGCATCCGTACCACCACGGTGTGACACAACTGATGTAACACCAGTGATGCTAGGAACGTGTTCCACTCAGCACAAGCCCCCGGGCGAGCAAACGCTTAGTCGGTTGGCTCAATCCGTGCTCCGTCCGTCCAATTCCTTCAGATGCCGCTTGAGGGCGACACTCCGGTAGCTCTCCTCCACCCACTCGCACAGCACCTCGGCCGACGGAGCCCCCTTCTCCGCCAGCGGTACCGAGACCCAGCCCGCCTTGCCCAGCCCGTACCCGGTGGGCGCCGCGCCCGGCGCGGTCATCGCGTGCCCGTGCAGCGCCTCGTCCTTGAGCTTGACCGAGAGTCCCGGCGGCCCGTCCGTGTTCCCCAGAAAGACGAAGATCTTCTTGTTGACCTTCACCACGCAGTCCTCGGGGCCCCACGGAAACTCCTCCACGGCTTCCGGAAGGCCCAGGGCGAACTCCCGTACCGCCTCCCACTTGCGCACCGCAGGCTTCATCGACGCCTCCACTTACCGCAGGTCACACCTGCTCGCACGGACAGTCGACACTCACGCTAGCCTCAGCCACCGACAACAGCTGGGAGGAGCGGGCACATGACCGCAGAGGGCAACCGAACCTACGACGTGGTGCTCTTCGGAGCGACCGGTTTCGTGGGAGCGCTCACCGCCGAGTACCTCGCCGCGCACGCCCCCGCGGGCTGCCGGTGGGCCCTGGCGGGCCGGGACCTCGGGAAACTGGAGCGGCTGCGCGAGCGGCTGGCCGTCCTCGACCCGGCCTGCGCGGACCTGCCGCTGCTGCGGGCGGACGCGCGCGACACCGAGGCCCTGCGCGAACTGGCCGCCTCCACGCGGGTGCTGGCCACCACGGTCGGCCCGTACATCTGGTACGGGGCGGAGCTGGTCGCCGCCTGCGCCCGGGCGGGCACGGACTACGTGGACCTCACGGGCGAGCCGGAGTTCGTGGACCGGATGTACGTGGAACACGACGCGCGGGCCCGCGAGACCGGGGCGCGGCTGGTGCACGCCTGCGGCTTCGACTCGATCCCGGCCGACCTGGGGGCGTACTTCACGGTGGGCCGGCTGCCGGAAGGGGTCCCGCTGCGCGTGGACGGCTTCGTACGGTCCAACGCGCTCTTCTCCGGCGGCACCCTGGCCTCCGCGCTCACCGCGATGGGCCGCGGCCCCCAGACCCTGGCCGCGGCCCACACCCGCCGGCTGCACGAGCCCCGGCTGCTGGGACGGCGGGTACGGGGGCCCCTGGGCGCCCCGCGGTTCAGCCGCGAGACCGGCACCTGGGCCCTGCCGCTGCCCGCGCTGGACCCCCGGATCGTCGCCCGCTCGGCGGCAGCACTGGAGCGGTACGGACCGGACTTCCGCTACCGGCACTACGCCTCGGTCCGCCACCTCCCGGTCGCGGTGGGCGGCACGGCGGCACTGGGCGCGACCGTCGCGCTGGCCCAGGTCCCGCCGGCCCGGCGCTGGCTGATGAACCGCTGGGAGCCCGGCCAGGGCCCGGACGCGGAACGGCGGGCGCGCAGCTGGTTCACCGTCCGCTTCGTGGGCGAGGGCGGCGGCCGCCGCGTCCTGACCGAGGTCTCGGGCGGCGACCCGGGCTACGGCGACACGGCGAAGATGCTGGCCGAGTCGGCCCTGTGCCTCGCGTACGACACCCTCCCGGACCGGGCGGGCCAGCTCACCACGGCGGTGGCCATGGGCGACGCCCTCCTCGACCGCCTCCAGAAGGCGGGAATCCGCTTCCGCGTGGCCGACGTCCGCTAGCCCGGACAGGGCGGCCTAAGACGCCTCGCGCAGCGCCCGGCGGCACAGCGAGTCGGCGTGCCGCGTCGTCTCCGGAATCCTGAACCGGGGGCTCAACGCGAGCGTCTGCGCACAGGCGTTGTCCAGCGAGACCCGGTGGCCGACGGACACGTACACGGGCTTGATCCCGTCCTGGGTCCGCAGCGCCCGGCCCACGACCGCCCCGTCCGCCGCGACCAGCGGGGCGAAGTCGCCACGCCGGGCGCCCGGTTCCTCGTACGTGAAGGTGAACGGATTCTTCGCGACGCCGATGCTGGGCAGCCCGGTGACCACCCCGAGGTGGCAGGCGAGGCCGAATCCGCGCGGGTGGGCGAGGCCGTAGCCGTCGCAGACGACGAGGCCGGGCTCGGCGGTCAGCGCGTCGAGCGCGGCCAGCACGGTCGGCAGCTCCCGGAAGGCCAGCAGCCCGGGCACGTAGGGGAAGCTGACGTGCCCGACGGCCGTGGCCTCCTCCACCACCTCCAAGGTGGCGGCGTCCAGCACCACGGCCGCGGCGGCCACCAGATCGCGCGCGTCGTCGTACGCGACGTCCACGCCCGCGATCAGCCCGCACCCCGGCGGCGGACCGACCTCGTCGAGCACGACACGATTGCGCAGTTCGTCCTGTATCGCCCGGGCCTCGGCCTCGTCGGCGGGGGTCTTCACACTCGTCATGATGGTGCGAGAGTAGCCTGGCGATCATGTTCGTCATGGAGCTCACCTACACCGCGCCCATCGAAGCCGTCGAAGAGGAGCTGGACGCCCACATCGCCTGGCTGGACGGCTACTACGCCTCGGGAGTCTTCCTCGCGTCGGGCCGCAAGGTCCCCCGCGACGGGGGCGTCATCCTGGCCGGCGGGGTCTCCCGCGCGGAGATCGAGAAGATCGCGGCCGAAGACCCCTTCATCCTCGCGGGCGTCTGCGAGTACCGGATCACGGAGTTCATCGCCACGAAGACCTCGGCGGACCTCTCGACGGTCCGCGAGACCCTCGCGTAACACCGCGCCCGAAGGCCGGAGGCCGGAGGCCGGAGGATCCGGGGCGGCGGCCGGCGGATCCGGGGCGGCGCAGGCGCCTCGCTCCCGAACAGCCGTAGCCCTTCTCCGAACCCGCCCCGCCCCGCCCGCCTCGCCGCGCCCCAGGAGGCCGCCTTGACCGCGCCCGCGCACACTCCCGCCCCGCGCCCCGCGACCCTCGCCGACATCCCCGAGCTGATACGCCTGCGCGCCGTCGCGCTGGCGAGCCTCGACGTTGACCCCGGCCCCGCCGACTCCGCCTGGCGGCAGAACGCCCACGGCTGGTTCGCCGAACGCGTCACCGGCCGAACCGACGTGCACTGCCTGGTCGTCGGCGGCGCCGGCGGCGAGCCCCTGCTGGCCACCGGCATGGCCTGGGTGACGTACCACCTCCCCAGCCCCCAGTGGCCCGACGGCCGCCGCGGCTACCTCGACGGCATCGTCACCGACGAGGCCGCCCGCGGCCGCGGCCACGGCCGCCGGATCGTCGACGGACTCGTCTCCTGGCTGAACGCGGGCGGCATCCACTACATCCAGCTGCACGCCAGCGCCGACGGCGAGCCCGTCTACAAGGCAGCGGGTTTCGTCACCGGCCGCTACCCGGGCATGGACCTGTTCACCACACGTCCCACTCATCACCACTAGTCACCACGTTCGGCCTGCTCCTCCTCACCCCGCTCCAACCTCGCCACCCGCCCCTTCTCCCCCGAGGCCCAGCAGCCTCCGTCCGCACCGCAGTCGACGGTGTCGAACGACCCCACGTCCAGCGCCCGCCAGGTCCGCCCCCCGTCCGCCGTGACATCGGTGCCGGTCGGACCCACCGCCAGAGCCACGCCCCGGGCATACGGATGCCAGGCCGCGCCCGACCGGTAGGCAGGCGGCGGGGCCGCCGCCGGGCGCCAGGTGCGGCCCCCGTCGGAAGAGGTCGCGGCGGCCTGCGGAGAGGTCTGGCCGGACCGGTAGTCACCGCCGACCGCGAGGCCCGTCGTACGGTCGCGGAACGCGAGGGCGAACACGCCCTTCGCCGGGTCTCCCGCCGGAATGCCGGATTCGGCCACCCGCCACGTGCGGCCCCGGTCCGCCGAGTGCAACACCCGCGCGACGGCGCCACCGCCCGTGGCCAGCCAGACGTCCCTCGACCCGGCGCTGACCAGGCACTGGCCGCTCGCCGCGAAGCCCGCCTCACCCGGCAGCGCGTCCGGCATCCCGGTACTCGGCAGCACCTCCCAGCTGCGTCCGCCGTCGGCCGTGGACAGGATGCGGAATCTGCCGTCCACCGGGTCGCTCATCGCGAGTCCGTGCCGGGAGTCGAAGAACGTCAGGCAGTCGTAGAAAGCGCGCGGGTCGGGGTTGCGGAAGGTCTCGGTCCAGGTCGCCCCGCCGTCCTCGGTGCGCAGCACCCGGGAGGCCTCCCCCTCACCGATGGACAGCGCCACCGCGCGCCGCGCGTCGAAGGCCTCGATATCGCGCAGCTCCAGCCCCTCCGCCGCCGCCCCGGAGGGCGACACGTCCCGCCAGCTGCGGCCTCCGTCCACCGTGCGCAGAACCGTTCCCTTGGAGCCGGCCACCCAGGCCGTGCTGCGGCTGACGGCGGCCAGCCCCCGGAACCGGGAGTCCTTCCCGGTGTCCTTGACCCGCCATCCGACGCCGCTCAAGCCCGGCAGCCGGTCCCCTAAGCCACCACCGGAACCCTCATCGGCCACGAGCGACACCGCCTCCATCGAAACCGCCGCCACCGCCGGCGCCCCCGTCCCGCCCACCACCAGAGCCACCGCACACACCCCGGCCCCGACCCCAACTCCCAGAAGTCTCATGGCGCCGGAAGCTAACGCACCCCGGAATCCGCGTCCAGAGTGCGTCCCCGCCGCCGGGTTCCTAGGCTGGGGCCATGCCCTCCAAGGAACCCAAGGCCTACGACGGCAAGCACATCACCGTCACCTACGACGTCGGGCGGTGCCTCCACGCCGCCGAATGTGTGCACGGCCTGCCCGAGGTGTTCGACTCCGGGCGGCGCCCCTGGGTGCAGCCGGACGCGGCGGATCCGGAGCGGGTCGCCGAGGTGATCCGGCGCTGTCCGTCGGGAGCGCTCCAGTACCGGCTCTCCGAAGGACCGGCCGAGCAGCCCGACCGGCCGACCACGACGGTCGTACGGTCGCCCGTCGGCCAATTGATCCTCCGCGGCGAACTGAGCGTGACGACCCCGGAGGGCGTCCGTAACGAGACCCGGGTGGTGCTTTGCGCCTGTGGAGTGAGCAGGAACCAGCCTTATTGCGACCACTCCGGGCCCTGCGGCTCTGACTGAGACCGCTTCTCTCGCCTACCTTGATCGTTACTCTGTGCGATCACACAGAAGCGTTTTCAGCCACTCGGTGACACAGCTCACGCAACTCCGCATGCACGGAACTGCCGATTCCGGCGTCTATCCGGTTGCCGGGCCCCACCCCACGCCCGGCAGCAGATCCGCCGCAAGGGAGCGAGCCTTGATCACTGTCATCGAGCAGGCCGTGCAGGCCCGTCTGATCGCCACCGCCCCGAAGATCGAGACCGTACCCGTCACGCTCAGCTACGACCGTTCGGATCCGTTCGCCGTCCGCATGGCCTTCCCCGCCCCGGCCACGCTGGAGGGCATCGAGATCTCGTGGACCTTCGCGCGGGAGCTCCTGGAGTCGGGCCTGGACCGCCCGACGGGCTGGGGCGACGTGCGGGTGCGCCCGTACGACGCCGACCGGACCACCGTCGAGTTCCACGCCCCCGAGGGTGTCGCGATCGTCCTGATGCTCACCGCCGAGCTGCACCGGTTCCTGGAGCGCGCCGCGACCGTCGTGCCGCCGGGCGCGGAGCACCTCTACCTCGACGTGGACCACGGCCTGGCCGAACTCTTGCGCGGCTCGCACTGATCCGAGGCGCCCGACGCCCCCACCACCCACCACCACCCATCCCCCCACTCCCCCTTAATTCGTTTGCGGGCGGCCCCGGCCGCCCGTAACTTCGTGGACGCCCCATAGCCGCCGAAACGGAGTAGGACATTGCTCGTCTGAGGTCCGAGACACCGACCACGACACCATAGGAATGTCGACCACGGTCCGGCTGTCTCCCCGCGTTGCACGCACCAACTCACGCAACCTGGAGGCCTCCATGAGCCATGCCCATGCGCACACCCCCGCTTTCGTCACCTGCTCCGCGCTGTCCTTCGACTGGCCCGACGGGACCCCGGTCTTCGACGCATTCGACTTGACCGTCGGCCCCGGTCGCACCGGCCTGATCGGCCTCAACGGCTGTGGGAAGTCAACCCTGTTGAAGCTCATCGCCGGTGAACTGACCCCGTCCGACGGCCATACCGCCACCGCCGGCACGATCGACTACCTCCCGCAGAACGTCACCCTCGACACCGGACTCCGTGTGGACCGGGCGCTCGGCATCGACACCGCCCGCGCCGCCCTGCACGCCATCGAGGCGGGCGAGGCCACCGAGGCGAACTTCGCCGCCGTCGGCGACGACTGGGATGTGGAGGAGCGGGCCCTGGCCACGCTCGACCAGCTCGGGCTCGCCCGGATCGGCCTGGACCGCACCGTCGGTGAACTGTCCGGCGGGGAGTCCGTGCTGCTCCGGCTGGCGGCCCTGCTGCTCGCCCGACCGGACGTCCTGCTGCTCGACGAGCCCACCAACAACCTGGACCTGCGGGCCCGTCGCCGCCTGTACGCGGCGGTCGAGTCCTGGTCCGGGGTGATGATCCTGGTCAGCCACGACCGGGAGCTGCTGGACCGGGTCGACCAGATCGCCGAGCTGCGCGAGGGCGAAGTCCGCTGGTACGGCGGGAACTTCACCGACTACGAGGCGATGCTGGCGGCCGAGCAGGACGCGGCCGAGCGGATGGTCCGGGTCGCGGAGGCCGACGTACAGCGGCAGAAGCGGGAACTGGCGGACGCACACGTCAAGTTGGCCCGCCGCAAGCGGTACGGCCAGAAGATGAACGACAACAAGCGCGAGCCGAAGATCGTCATGGGCGCCCGCAAGCGTGCGGCGCAGGAGTCGGCCGGCAAGCACCGCATCATGCACACCGAGAAGCTCGCGGACGCCCGGGAGCGCCTGGATCAGGCGGTGGAGGCCGTCCGGGACGATGCGGAGATCCGTATCGAGCTGCCCGCCACCCAGGTTCATCCGGGCCGACGGGTCCTGACCCTGAGCGGTCTCCACCTCGCGCACGGGGCCAGGGTCGCCGGCGAATGGGAGCTGCGGGGCCCCGAGCGCATCGCGCTCGTGGGCCGCAACGGCTCGGGCAAGACCACCCTGCTGCGTACGGTGGCCGGGCTCGTCCGGCCGGTGTCCGGGGAATCGGTGACGCACGTTCCGACGCGCTTCCTGCCGCAGCGGCTGGACGCGGACGTACTGGACGACGACCGTTCGGTGGTGGAGAACGTGGCGCGGTTCGCCCCGCACGCCACGAACAACCTGATCCGGGCGCGGCTCGCGCACTTCCTGTTCCGGGGTGCCCGGGCGGACCGGCGGGCCGGCACCCTGTCGGGCGGCGAGCGGTTCCGGGCCGCGCTGGCGGCTCTGCTGCTGGCGGAGCCGGCTCCGCAGCTGCTGATGCTGGACGAGCCGACGAACAACCTGGACCTGGCGAGCGTACGGCAGCTGACCGGCGCACTGGAGTCGTACGAGGGCGCGCTCGTGGTGGCGAGCCATGACGTGCCGTTCCTGGAGTCGATCGGCATCACACGGTGGCTGCTGCTCGACGGGGAGCTACGGCCGACCACCGCCGAGGAGGTCCGGGAGTCGCTGTGGCACGAGTAGCTCAGCCGTCAAGGCGGAAAGGCGGACCACCTCTCGGCGTGACTTTGGGCTCTCGTTTTCCCTCGTAGTCGCCCCTCAAACTGCACAGATAACCGGATGTAACCGGGCATAGGTACACCTGGGGCTTGGCTGGCCTTGACGTCGCGCTTAACCTACGGGTTCGTAGGCTACGGAACCGTAGGTAATTCGCTTTGTCCCCAGGAGTACCCGTGACGATCACCTCTCCCCTCCTCGGCAGCTCGGAGGCGTGGACCGACGCCAAGCTGCTGTACGCGCTGGAAGAGGTGGTCGAGAAGGAGCTCAACCGCCATCTGAAGGTCACCAAGGACTGGATGCCCCACGAGTACGTCCCGTGGAGCGACGGCCGGAACTTCCCGGGCTTCTTCGAGGACGGCGAGGCCTGGGACCCGGAGCAGTCCAAGGTCACCGACATCGGCAAGATCGCGCTGGTCGTGAACCTGCTGACCGAGGACAACCTCCCCAGCTACCACCACGAGATCGCGACGCTCTTCGGCCGCAACGGCGCCTGGGGCACGTGGGTGCACCGCTGGACCGCCGAGGAGGGCCGCCACGGCATCGTGATGCGCGACTACCTGCTGGCCTCGCGCGCCGTGGACCCGGACAAGCTGGAAGCCTTCCGGATGCAGCACATGTCGGAGGGCTTCGAGTCCGACAACCGCCACTCGATGCTGCACTCCGTCGCGTACGTCGCCTTCCAGGAGCTCGCGACCCGCATCTCGCACCGGAACACCGGCCACCAGTCCGGCGACCCGGTCTGCGACCGGATGCTCGCCCGCATCGCGCAGGACGAGAACCTGCACATGGTCTTCTACCGCAACCTGCTGGGCGCCGCCTTCGAGCTGGCCCCGGACCTGACGATGCAGGCCGTACGCGACGTCGTGGTCAACTTCCGGATGCCCGGACACGGCATGCCGGGCTTCGAGCGGATGGCCGCGCAGATGGCGATCGGCGGGGTCTACAACCTGCGGATCCACCACGACGACGTGCTGAGCCCGGTGATCCGCTTCCTGAAGATCATGGACATCGACGGCCTGGGCCCGGACGGCCAGAAGGCCCAGGAGGAGCTCGGCCTGTTCATGAACGGCCTGGACTCCGAGGCCCGCAAGTTCGACGAGCGCCTGGCCGCCCGCGCGGCGCGCATCGCCGCCCGCAAGGGCTGACCGGTCTCCGCCCGCTCGGGCGGGTGACGACGATTGCCCTGGCAGAGCCGTGCTCTGCCAGGGTTTCGCGTCATGACCTTCCTCCGGGTGGACATCGACCAGCTGGCCCGCCTCTCGGGCGCCCTCGACGCCTCGCTGACCTCCCTGCGGGAGGCGCGGAGCGCGCTGAGCCACGTCCGGGCCGACCAGCTGGGCACCGCGGACCTCGACGCGGCGTGTGACGGCTTCCAGGAGAGACGGGCGTACGGCACGCGCGACCTGGCCGAACGCGTCAGACGGTCCGCGAAGGCGTGAACACCAGCGCGGTCGCGGGAGCCGCCGCGCTGTCTGCGCGCGGCGCACACCTCGCTGGCGGAGGCGGCCCAGCAGCTCACCGCGTGGCAAGACACCCTGGTCGATCACCGCTCGCTGGCCGCCCGCTACGAGTCCCAGGCCGCCGCGGCCACAACGGAGCACGCCCTCGCCGATGCCCGTCGGCTGGCACGCGAGCCGCGGCCCGCCGGGTGGCGCGAACCCTGAACTCCGCGGCGGACCGGCTGGCGCCGGGGTCACCCTCCTCGGCGACACCGCCGGCGCCGTCCCCGGCGTGGCGGCGGTCGCCGCCGGCGTGAAGGCCGGCGCGATCGCGGCTCGCGCCGCCATGGCCGCCGCCCCCGAGGCCGGCGCCCTGGCGGGCTCGGGATCCGGCGCACGGCCGTTCGCCCGTACGACGTGGTCGACCGCCGACGAACTGCGGGTGGTGGAGATCCCTCTCACGGCATGGGCGCTCCGAACGTCGGCCCAAGAGACGAGCCGGCGGTGGGCACGGGGACGGCTACTCTCGACTACGCCGCCGACAACAAAACCGTCGAGCACAGCTCCACAGCGGCAGACGGTGTCCGCGGTGTACTGGACGAGGCCCCTTCCGCCGGCGCGAAGACCGCCCACGTCTGGTCGGTGATCAGGCCGTGATGCCACCTGTCTGGTTCCGGCTTCCGCCGGGCTTCCACGACATCGGTCCGGGCGACCGGGCCGCAATGGACGGAATCGCCGAAGCCCTGGGCAGCAGCTGGCGCTGCTCATGGCACGCACCGCCCTCGCCATGGCCGGGTTCCGAGGCGCACCGAAGTCTCCCCACGTCCTACCCGGACAGCCCGCGCGTCGTCGTCTCGCGCATCGCGGAGGTGCTCCTGTGAGGCTCCCTGCTCGCCAAAGTGGCGTGGGATCAGCCTCCGACCGTCATTCAGTCGCGCGGGCGCAGCGCGAGGCGTTCGGATTCCGAGAGGCCGCCCCAGACGCCGAAGCGCTCGTCGTTCGCCAAGGCGTACTCCAGGCAGGCCGCCCGCCCCTCGCACGCACCGCACAGCCGCTTCGCGTCGCGCAGCGAGGAGCCAGGCTCCGGGAAGAAGAACCCCGGGCCCGTCTGGGCGCACAGAGCGAGTTCGTACCAAGCGGGGGCAGTGGCGGTCGTCGTCCGCTCACTCGTGTTCATCGACATGTGCCGAGACTGACCGCCCCTGATGGACGTCCGATCAACAGCTGATCAACACGCGTTCACGCACCCGCCGCCGGCGCACTGGCTATCACCGAGAATCTCGCCCCGAAGGGATCCGCGAGCTTGGCGAAGCGGCCGACGCCCTCCATGAACACCGGCGTCAGCCGGACCTTGCCGCCCGACTGCTCCGCCTTCGCCGCCGTCAGATCGCAGTCGGCGACCTCGAAGTACGGGGCCCAGTACGGCTGGTCGGCATCCTCCACGGGGTCCGCCGCGATCGGCACCAGGCCGCCGAACGCCTCGTCGTCCGTCGTCCCCGCCGGCTTGACCATGGTGTAGGTGCCGCCCTCGAACGACGTCTCGGAGATCTCCCAGCCGAAGACCGAGCGGTAGAAATCGGCCGCCGCGGCCACATCGCCCGTGTAGAGCTCCGTCCAGCACAGGGTGTTGACCTCGGTCACCACGTCCAGGCCCGTGTTCCCCCTCGGCTGCCAGGTCGCGAAGGTGACCCCGGCCGGGTCGTTGAATATCGCCATGCGGCCGAAGTCCATGACATCCATCGGCTCGAACACCACCGCGCCGCCCGCCTTGGTCACGGCCGCCGCCGTGGCATCCGCGTCGGAGCTCTGGAAGTACACCGTCCACGCCGCGGGGCCCTGGTCCGGCGTGACGGTCATACCGCCCGCGACCGTCTTGCCGTCGAGCCGGAACATCCCGTATCTGCCGACTTCCTCGCCGCCGGGCTGGTAATGCCAGCCGAAGAGGCCCGCGTAGAACGCGGCGGCGCCTTCGATGTCCGGTGCGCCGAGGTCCACCCAGTTCGGGGAGCCGTCCTTGTATTGCGTCGTGAGCATGGCACCTTCTCCTTCCGTCCCCGGCCTGGCTTCCGCAGTCCTCTTCGAGCATCCCACCCCCCCCTGACAGCGGCCGCTCCACAGGGTGAACGACCGTGCGTTCGTTAAGATGGCCGCATGGCCGACGGACGTGTGGAGCGCGGAAACCGGACGCGGCGGACCGTTCTCCAGCGGACCATGAGCATCGCCTCGGTGGACGGCCTGGAGGGCTTGTCCCTGGGGAAGATCGCCACGGATCTGGGCCTGAGCAAGAGCGGGGTCTTCGCGCTCTTCGGCTCCAAGGAGGATCTGCAGCTCGCCACCGTCCGTGCCGCCACCGACGTGTTCACGGACCTGGTCGTGCGGCCCGTACGCGCGGAGCCGGCCGGTCTGGACAAGGTCTGGCGGCTGTGCGAGCGCTGGATCGACTACTCCGCGGGCCGCGTGTTCCCCGGCGGATGCCTCTTCTGCTCCGCCGCCGCTGAGTTCGACTCGCGGCCGGGCGCCGTACACGACGAGATCGCCAAGGCCCGGTCCGACTGGACGCGGTACGTGGAGCGGCTCCTGGACGAGGCACGGCTGACGGGTGGCTTCCGCGAGGGGACCGACGCCGCGGAAGTGCCGCAGCTGGCTTTCGAGATCATCGCGCTGATGGAGCTGGCCAACGCGCATTCCGTGCTGCACGAGGACCCGGTGGCCTACGAACGGGCGGGCCGCGGCATCCTCTCCCGCCTGCGCGCGGTGGCGGCCGCCCCGGACGCCCTCCCGGACCGCCCGTCGCCCGTCAACTCCCCCGTCTAGGACATCGGGTCTCGACGCACGTCCTGGCGGGCCGTTTCGGCGGTGGCCCGGTTGGCGGTCGTAGGGGGGCCGTCGTCAGGAACGACACCACGGTTGCGGCGAACCTCGACGCGCGTGAGCTCCAGCCGTGCACCACCAGGACGGGCCGGCCGCCCTCCCCCCAGCGGTACGTGGTGACGGGTATGCCCTCCACGGCCTCGGCCATCACCTCCGCCTCGTCGGGGCGGAGCCGGAGCCGGCCGATGGGCCGAACGAACAGCGCGAACGCCGCTCGCCCGGCCAGGCCTGGTGCGACCCGGGCGCCGGGGGGGACACCCCCCTCGGGCCGTTCACAACCGCTGGGGCGCCCCAGGGCGCAGCCATGCGGCGAGGGTCGCGAAGTCCGCGTCCGTCAGGCCTCGGCGGTGGTCGACACGGTGGAGGAGAGCCCTTCCGGGATGGGCCGCGGCCACCCAGGCCCGGTCGACGTCGGTGATCTCGTCGTCGACCCAGGCGAACGGGCGTCCATCGGCCCAGTCCACCAGGGCGGGGGTTTTCCAGTGAACCCCGCCGCGGCCATCGGCGTCGGACGGCTCCGGCCACGGGACGACGGGAAGCTCCGGCAGGCCGAGCCGGGGCGCTACGCAGTCGTTAGCGTCGGCCATCCAGGTCGTGGCCCACACGAGCTCGCACCCCAGCGCCGCCAGGCGCGGCCCGTGGGCGGGGTTGATCCTGGCCAGCAGTGGATGGGCGTCGTCGCCCGCCGGCTCCGTGGGGCTCGACCGATACGTCGGGTAGCCGTCAGGGAGCTGTTGCCCGGTCGCCCCGAACGGGATGAGCGGTCCGTCCACATCGAGAAAGAGCAGGGGGCGCTGCGCGGAACGGGTCACGCTTCGCACGATAGCCGCAGGTCATTCCTCGCGCTTGGCCCTGCTGGGCTGGACCCGCTTCGGCTCGCCCGGCATCTTTGGGTAGTCGGGCGGGTAGGGCATGTCGCCCAGGCCGTGGTCGCGTTCATGCCGCTCCGCGAGTTCGAGTACGGCGTCCAGCTCGAAGGCGTGCTCGTCCATGTCCGCGTGCAGGTCACCGAGTTCGGCGAAGCGCACCGGCATCGTCACGATGTCGAAGTCGCGCGGCTCCGCGTCGTCCACCTCCTCCCAGCGCAGCGGCGCCGACACCGGGGCGTGCGGGCGTGGGCGGACGGAGTACGCCGAGGCGATCGTCCGGTCGCGCGCGGTCTGGTTGTAGTCGACGAAGATCCGCTCGCCACGCTCCTCCTTCCACCAGGCCGTGGTGACCTTGCCCGGCATCCGGCGCTCCAGTTCCCGGCCGAGGGTGATCGCGCACCGCCGGACCTCGGTGAAGGTCCAGCGCGGTGCGATGGGCACGAATACGTGCAGGCCGCGGCCGCCGGAGGTTTTGGGCCAGCCGCGCAGGCCCAACTGCTCCAGCACCGTGCGCAGTTCATGGGCGGCCGCCACCGCGTGGTGGTAGTCGGTGCCCGGCTGCGGGTCCAGGTCGATACGCAGTTCGTCGGGGCGGTCCGTGTCCTCGCGGCGCACCGGCCAGGGGTGGAAGGTGAGGCAGCCCAGATTGGCGGCCCACAGGACGGCGGCCGGCTCGGTCGGGCAGATCTCATCGGCCGTGCGCCCGCTCGGGAAGGCGATGTGGGCGGTCGGAATCCAGTCGGGCAGGTTCTTCGGGGCACGCTTCTGGAAGAAGGACTCCCCCTCCACCCCCTCCGGATACCGCTCAAGGGTCGTGGGGCGGTTGCGCAGGGCGCGCGTGATGCCGGGCGCGACGGCGAGGTAGTACTCGGCCACGTCCCTCTTGGTGAGCCCGCGCTCCGGGAAGTACACCTTGTCCGGGTTGGACAGTCGTACCGTCCGCCCTCCGGCCTCCAGCTCGATCGCATGTCCGGCAGCACCCATGTGCGCCACGGTAGGCGGGCCCGACCCGGCGCGCATACCGGGCGAGTCCGGACGTACCACCGCAGAATCTCAAGTATGGATCTGCCGGTGATGCCCCCCGTGAAACCGATGCTCGCCAAGTCCGTGGCCAAGATCCCGCCGGGCATGCAGTACGAGGCCAAGTGGGACGGCTTCCGGGCGATCGTCCACCGCGACGGCGACCAGATCGAGATCGGCAGCCGCACCGGGAAGAGCCTGAGCAGGTATTTCCCCGAGCTGGTGGCGGCCCTGAAGGAGAATCTGCCGGCCCGCTGCGTCGTGGACGGCGAAATCGTCATCGTGCATGACGGGCGGCTCGACTTCGACCGGCTGACCGAGCGGATCCACCCCGCCGCGTCCCGCGTGAAGATGCTCGCCGAGAAGACCCCCGCCAGCTTCATCGCCTTCGATCTGCTCGCGCTCGGCGACGACGCTCTGCTCGACACGCCGCTCACGGACCGCCGTAACGCCCTCGTCCAAGCCCTCTCCACCGCTCGGCCCCCCGTTCATCTCGCGCCCGCGACCACCGACCCCGCGCTCGCGCAGGAGTGGTTCGAGCAATTCGAGGGCGCCGGACTCGACGGGGTGATCGCCAAACCTCTCGATCTGCCCTATCGGCCCGATGCCCGCCTCATGTTCAAGATCAAGCACGAGCGTACGGCCGACGTCGTCGTCGCGGGTTTCCGTTTCCACAAGAGCGGTCCGATTGTCGGATCGCTCCTTCTCGGGCTGTACGACGACCGGGGCGGCCTCCAGCACGTGGGCGTCTGCGCCGCCTTCCCCATGAAGCGGCGCGCCGAGCTGGTGGACGAGCTCGAACCGCTCCGGATGGCCGATCCCGATGGCCACCCGTGGGCGGCCTGGGCCGAGGAATCCGCGCACGAGAGCGCCAGGCTGCCGGGCGCGCAGAGCCGCTGGACCGGCAAGAAGGACCTGTCCTGGGTGCCGCTGCGCCCCGAGCGGGTCTGCGAGGTCGCGTACGACCACATGGAGGGCGACCGCTTCCGGCACACCGCCCAGTTCCGCCGCTGGCGGCCCGACCGGGTGCCGGAGAGCTGTACGTATGCCCAGCTGGAGGAAGCCGTCCGCTACGACCTCGCCGAGGTGCTCGGCGAGGCGGACTGACGCCGTCGCGGTCGCGGTCGCGGTTTCGCGGTCCCTCGCGGTCGCGGTCGCGGTCGCGCGGTCAGGGTCACGGTCCCGTCGCGGTCGCGGTCGCGGGCAGACGAGCCCGGCGGGCTCGCCTCATCCCGCCGTCAGCTTCTCCCACTCCCCCCGGTCCGGCCCCACCGCGTTCGGCGCGTAGTCCGGCCGGGCGGCCAGCCAGTGCGCCACCCGGGCCTTGATCTGCGGATCCGCGTAAGCCCGCTCCGGCGTATCGGCCAGGTGCCGGACCCTCGCCCGCGCCCGCATCACCTCGGGGTCCTCCAAGGCGCAGTCGAAGAGCGCGGCCACCTCGCGCGCCGTCCCCGTACGCGAGGCCCGGGTGGCGAAGCGCTCGCCGATGGCGGCGTCGGCGACCACCTGGTACGCGAACCACGGCTTCAGGGTCCGTACCGCCCAGTCGTGGTACTCGGCGGCGAACCGGGACGATCCCGGGTCCTGGTGCGCCGTACGGGCCACCCTGAGCGCGGCCCACAGGGCGAGCGACGTGCCCTGCCCCAGCGTCGGGTTGGTGTGGGTGATGGCGTCCCCGACGGGCACCAGCCCGCTCACCACCGGGCCCCGCTCGTCGACCAGGGAGCTCCAGCGGTTGTCCAGGCTCGCGGTGGCCAGTACGTCGGACAGCGGCTCGGCGCCCAGCTCCAGCCAGGCCGCACCGGGCGGGAAGGCCCGGGCGGCGGCCTCGAACACGGCCGGATGGCGCAGCGCGGAGCGTGTGGTGTCCTCCGTGTGCACGAACAGGGTCACGGCGAACACCCGGTTGTCGGCCGGGAAGACCGCGCAGCCCGCGAAGGTGCCGCCGGTCACCGTCCAGGGCCGGCGCGGGCCCTCGTCCCGCCCCTGCGGCAGCCGGTACCAGCGGCAGAAGTACGCGAGTCCCGTGCGGTGCCGCTCCACGACGGCCGGTCGGCAGCCGGCCGCGGCCAGCCACCGCTCGGCGCCGCCGCGCCGCCCGCCCGCGTCCACCACGAGGTCTCCCTCGTACGCCCCCGAGGAGGTGGTCACTCCCGTCACCCGGATTCCGGGGGTGGTGGTGAGCCCGGTGACCGGCTCCCCGTACCGCGTGACCACGCCCGGTTCGGCGCGCAGGGCGGTGGCCAGCGCGCTCTCCAGGACGATGCGCCGGGCCTGGAGCATGACCAGGTCCTCATCGCCGGGGCGCGCGGGCGGGCGTACGTCGAACCAGTCCAGCTCGTGACGCTCGCGGGCGCCGAGCCGGAGCATCTCCTGGTGGACGTCGGGGAGTTCGTCGCGCAGCACGTTGCGCGCGGCGCCGAGGAGCGCGTGCGGTTGGGTGGCCTGGGGAACGGCCGGGCGGCGCCAGCCGAAGAAATCGCGGTCCAGCGCGGTGCCGGGGGCGCGGGTGTCCCGCTCGAAGAGTTCGGCGGTGTGTCCGTGGCGTGCCGCGAGCAGCGCGGTGGCCAGCCCTCCGACGCCTCCGCCGACAACCAGCACGTGTGCCATTTGCGCCCCCCTGAGCCACCAAGCCGATATGCAGATGGGCCGATGCGTCGATTGTGCGGATGCGCGCATCCGCCGTACGACGATCAGACCGCCCAGAGCCTGCGCGGGCGGGGCCCGACCGAAACCCGCACACGCGTCCGAACGCGGGCCGAGCCCGCCGCCGCACGGCCGTCTCGGTGTCTGCCCGTCGGAGGCCCAGGCCGCCGGAGGGCCTGCCCGCCGGAGGCCGGACCACCGGATCGAGACCTCGGGGCCGAGTCGCCCGATCGCGGGATCGAGACCTCGGGGCCAGGGGTCCTCGGGGCCGGGTCGCCCGATCGCGGGATCGCGGCCTCGGGGCCTCGGAGTCGGGGGCCAGGGGGTCTCGGGGCCTCGGAGTCGGGGGGCGAGGTCGGGGGGTCGGGGGCCTCAGGCCAGGGGGCCAGGGGCCTCAAGGCCTCAGCGCCTCAGCGCCAGGGGGGCCATGGCACCCGACCGCCGGAACGCCCGGTCAGCCGCTCAGTCCGCTCCGCCGAGTCAGCTCGCTCAGCCCGCCCGGCCTGCGCGATGGGCCTCAAGCGCTGCGCGCGTCTCCTCCGCGACCAGGTCGGTGTTGATGGCCGCCGCCGCGTGGACGCCCTGGGCGGCCGCGCCGCTCACCTGCTCCGTCGGCGCGGTCACATTGCCGGCCAGCCACACCCCGGCGAGGGCGGTGGCCCCCGTGGCCGGATCCGACTCCACGCAGGTACCGATCACATGGCCGTCCCGGACCACGTCCACGATGGGCAGGCCCAGGCCGGCCAGGACCCCGGAACGGGCGGTGAACCGGGGAGCCACGATCAGCGCCCCGCACTCGACGGTCGCGCCGTCGGCCAGGGTCACCCCGGTCAGCCGGTCTTCGGCGACGATCAGGCCGGACACCTCCCCCTCCGCCACCTCGACCCCCCGGGCGGCCAGCAGCTCCCGGTCCTCGGCGGTGAGGTGCCACGTGTGGGACAGCAACGTCACCTGTGCGCTCCACTGCCGCCAGAGCTGCGCCTGGTACACGGAGACCGGCCCGGTGGCCAGTACGGCGAGGGGCTGGTCCCGGACCTCCCAGCCGTGGCAGTACGGGCAGTGCAGCACGTCCCGCCCCCAGCGCGCCCGGAGGCCGGGCAGCTCGGGAAGCTCGTCCACCAGCCCCGTGGCGACCAGCAGCCTCCCGGCCCGGACGGTGGACCCGTCCCCGCAGCGGACCAGGAAGCCCCCGCCCGGCAGCCGGTCGGCGGCGATGGCGGTGCCGGCCGCCCCGGACCGGATCACGGCCCCGTACCCGGCCACCTCCGCCCGCCCCCGGGCCAGCAGGTCCGCCGGGCTCGCGCCCTCGCGGCCGAGGTAGCCGTGCATGTGCGCGGCGGGGGCGTTGCGCGGGCTGCCCGAGTCGAGCACCAGCACCGAACGGCGGGCCCGCGCCAGGGTCAGCGCCCCGGCGAGCCCGGCGGCGCCGCCGCCCACGACCGCTACGTCGAAGTCATGCGTCATCGTGTTGTCCATACCCGCGAGGGTGTGCCGGAGGGGGGCCGCTTGACAAATGTGCTTGCCGAACCGGCAAATAGAGGCATGGCCACCCAGGAGCAGGACGAAGACCTCGCGGGCGTACTCACCGCCGTGGGCCCGCGTCTGCGCGCACTGCGCCAGCAGCGCGGCACCACGCTGGCCCAGCTCAGCGAGATCACCGGCATCTCGCTGTCCACTCTCTCCCGGCTGGAGTCCGGGCAGCGCCGCCCGACGCTGGAGCTGCTGCTTCCGCTGGCCAAGGCGCACCGGGTGGCGCTGGACGAGCTCGTCGGCGCGCCGGAGACCGGCGATCCGAGGATCCGTCCGCGCCCGTTCGTCCGGCACGGCAGCACGTACGTGCCGCTCACCCGCAATTTCGGCGGGGTGCACGCCTTCAAGATGATCATGCCGCCGCTCGCGGACTCGGCGCCCCGGCCCGCACTGCGGGTCCACGAGGGGTACGAGTGGCTGTACGTGCTCTCCGGACGGGTACGGCTCCTGCTGGGCGAGCACGATCTGGTACTCACGGCCGGGGAGGTCGCCGAGTTCGACACCCGGACCCCGCACGCCTTCTTCAACCCGGGGCCGCGGCCCGCGGAGTTCCTGAGCCTGTTCGGCCCGCAAGGCGAGCGGATCCACGTACGGGCGAGGCCGCGCGGCGCCGCTCCCGATACCGCCGACACACGCGAGGCCCCCGACACTCCCGACACCCCCGACACCTGACCGGAAGGACCTCCATGACCAGCCCCGACGAGCGTCCCGACCGCCCGGAGCACCGCGAGCGCCCCGAGCACCCCGAGCACCCCGGGCGCGCCGCCGCGCGGGCCGTCCCGCAGCCCAACGCCGTGGTCGGCGTCGGGCTGATCGTGGTCGCCGCCGACGGCCGGGTCCTGCTCGGGCAGGCCCACGACGGCCGCTGGGAGCTGCCCGGCGGCAAGGTGGACCCCGGAGAGGGCTTCGAGCAGGCCGCCGCCCGCGAGCTGGCCGAGGAAACGGCCCTGCGCGTGGCACCCGAGGCCATCGACGTGTTCGCCGTCCAGATCGCCGCGGACCCCGCCGAGGTGACCCGGCTGACGGCGGCCGCCGTCACCCACACCGCCGAGGGCGCGGCCACCGTCACCGAGCCCCACAAGATCGTCCGCTGGCAGTGGTTCGGCCCGGCCGAGTTCCCCTCCGCGCTCTACGCCCCGTCGGCTGCCGTCCTCCGCGCCTGGCGGCCCGAGCTGACGAGCCTGCCGCCCGTACCGTCGTACGACTACCTGACCCTGACCGGTGGCTCCTGAGATGCGCGAACCCAGTCAGCCGGTCGACGTCCGGGAAAGCCCCCGCCGGCCCACCGCCATCGTCATCGGCGCGAGCGTCACCGGCCTCTTCGCCGCTGCCGTCCTCACCGAGGTCGCCGATGTGACGATCATCGAGCGCGACGCCCTGCCGGACGGTCCCGAGTGCCGAAAGGGGGTGCCCCAGGCCCGCCACGCGCACCTGGTCTGGAGCGGCGGCGTCCGCGCGTTCGACGAGATCCTCCCCGGTCTCGTCGAAGACATCGTCGCCCGGGGTGCCCGGTTGGTCCCCATCATGGGCGACATGGTCTCCCGGGCCCCGAACGAGGTGTGGTTCCGCCGGTTCGAAACCACCCGCCATCGCAATCTGGTGTGCTCACGGAACCTGCTGGACCACGTCCTGCGAGAGCGTGTCCTCGGTGACGCGCGCATCACCCTCCACGAGGAGACCGTGGCCGCGGGGCTTGTGGGTGATGCCACCCGCATCACCGGCGTCCGCGTACGGAAGGACGCCGGTGAGCGGATCCTGTCCGCCGATCTGGTCGTCGACGCTTCCGGCCGCGGATCCCAGGCGCCGACATGGCTTGAGGGGCTCGGCCTGCCCCGCGTCGCCGAACGCCGGGTGGACGCCGGCGTCGCCTACGCCACACGCGTCTACAAGGCCCCGGCGGCGACCGTCGGAAGCTTCCCGCTCGTCAACATCCAGGCCAACCCCGCCAAGTCCCCCGGCCAGGGCGGCATCATCCTCCCCGTCGAGGACGGCCGATGGATCGTCACCCTCTCCGGCACTCGTGGCGGGGAGCCTACGAAGGACCCCGACGGCTTCGTTGATTTCGCGCTCGGCTTGGGCGACCCCGTCATCGGAGAGCTCATCAAGGGCGCGGAGCCCCTCGGCGAGATCGCCACCACCCGCAGCACCGCCAACCGGCGCCGCTACTACGAGAAGATGAAGGCCTGGCCGGACGGATTCACCGTCCTCGGCGACGCCGTCGCCGGGTACAACCCCGTGTACGGGCACGGCCTCACTGTGGCCGCCCAGAGCGCCGTCACCCTGCGAGACCTGCTGCGTTCGACGAGTCTCACCGCTCCCGGCACGGCCCGCCGCATACAGCGGGCCACGGCCCGGCCCGTCGCCGGCGCGTGGGACCTGGCGGTGGGCCAGGACGTCTTCTACCCCGGCGCCGGCGACACCCCGCCCACGGCCGTCGAGAAGTTCCTCGCTCGGTTCGTCGACCGCGCGGTCGACACCGGGGCGCGCAACCCGCGGGCCCTCGGCGCCCTGCTCGACGTGATGAGCCTTGAGAAGCCCGCGAGCGGACTGTTCGGTCTCGACATGCTGGTGCCCATGCTCTTCGGCCCGAAGAAACCGCACCTGCGGGGCGCGCCGCTGAGCGACGCCGAGCGGGAGCGTGCCCTCTCCTGACTGATGACCAGAGCCTCGGCCGCCCCACATGGCTCACGGCCGGGGCCGGCTATACCGGCGCCGTCGGGCGTGGGGCGAAGGTGCCCTCGCCCAGGTCCTCCGCCAGGAGGCGCTTCGCGATCGCGTCCGCCGCCACTCGCAGTTCCGTGCTGCGCGGCCGCCCGCGGTCCCTCTCCAGCTGGTCCCCCAGCCACTGGGCCCACGCCTGCGAGATGACCCGCGCCTCCCGCTCCCCCGCCGCCGTGAGCGCGAAGAATCCGTTCTCCCGCGTCAGATACCCTTCGTCCACCATCCGCTCGAACACCGGAAGCAACACTTCCGGCGGTACCCCCCGCCGCACCGCGATCAGGCCGAGCCTGGCATGGCCGACGGTCCGGGTCAGCAGGTCCACCTGCATCACCGCCCACGCGCCCGCCATGTCCAGCCGCGTGTCCGACCCGCTCACGATGGCCCGCGCCGTGTCCGGCCCCATGGTCCGTACGAGCTTGCCCACCGCCAGTTCCAGCAGCTTGGCCGAATCCCCCGAGGCGGTGGCGGGCGAGGCGAAGCCGTCGCCCATGTCCGTGGACGCGGCCCGCACGCTGTCGCGCAGCTTGACCTGCTTGAGGAAGAGCGCGATGACGAACCCGAACACCGCCACCGGCACGGTCCACAGGAACACCGTGTGCAGGGCTTCCGCGTACGCGTCGATCACCGGACCCGCGGCCACCGGATCGAGCCCGTGTACCCCTTGCGGGCTCGACGCGGCCTCCGCCAGCTCCGCCGGGTCCTGTCCCGTGAGCCGCGCCGCCTCCGCGACTCCCGCCTCCAGCTCGGGCCCCAGGCTGTTCGCGTAGATCGTCCCGAAGACCGCGGCCCCGAACGCACTGCCGAGCGTACGGAAGAACGTGACCCCGGAGGTGGCCGTGCCGAGGTCGGCGTAGTCCACGGTGTTCTGCACGGCGATGGTCAGCACCTGCATGGACAGGCCGATGCCCGTACCGAGCACGAACATGTACAGCGACTCCAGCCAGGTGCCGGTCCCCGGATGCATCCGCGACAGCAGGTACAGGCCGAGGCCCATGACCGCGCTGCCCACGATGGGAAAGATCCGGTACTGGCCGGTCTTGCTGGTGACGATGCCGCTGAAGACGGACGCGAGCAGCAGCCCGAAGACCAGCGGCAGCATCCGCACGCCCGAGACCGTGGCCGAGTCCCCGTCGACGTACTGGAGGTAGGTCGGCAGGAAGGTCATCGCGCCGAGCATCGCGAACCCGACGATGAAGCTCAGTACGGAGCACACCGCGAAGACAGGGTTGCGGAAGAGCCGCATCGGCAGCATCGGCTGCGCGGCCCGCGTCTCGACCAGGCAGAACAGGGCCAGCGCGAGCGCGCCGCCCGCGAACAGGCCGATGATCGTCGCCGAGCCCCAGGGGTACTCGTTCCCGCCCCAGCTGGTGGCCAGGATCAGCGCGCTCGCGCCGATCGCCACGAGGGCGATGCCCAGGTAGTCGATGACCGGCTTGCCGGCGGCCCGTACCGACGGGATCGTCCGGGCGGCCGCGACGACGACGAGGATGGCGATCGGGACGTTGACGTAGAAGCACCACCGCCAGTTCAGCTGGTCGGTGAACAGCCCGCCGAGCAGCGGTCCGATCACGGTGGCGACGCCGAAGACACCGCCGATCATGCCCTGGTACTTGCCGCGCTCGCGCAGGGGCACCACATCGGCGATCAGCGCCATCGCGGTGACCATCAGCCCTCCGGCACCGATGCCCTGGAGGCCGCGCCACATGATCAGGTAGGTCATGTTGCCGGCCAGGCCGCACAGGAACGAGCCGGTGATGAAGACGATGGCGGAGATCTGGAAGATCAGCTTCCGGCCGAAGAGGTCACCGAACTTGCCCACCAGCACCGTGGCCACGGTCTCCGTGAGCAGGTAGGAGGTCACCACCCACGCCATGTGGTCCCCGCCGCCGAGATCCGCCACGATCGTGGGCAGGGCGGTTCCCACGATCGTCTGGTCGAGTGCCGCGAGCAGCACACCCAGCATGATCGTGCCGAAGACGACATCGCGCCGCCTCCGGTCGAGCACGGGTGGCGCGGCGGCTACGGCGGGGGCAGTGGTCACATCTCGCACTCTCACAGCGCACCCGCCGCACCGCATGCGGCACGGGTCCGTACGGGTCACCCGCGCGGGCGATCAGCGCAGGTAGGCCAGCCCCGGGTGCTCCGCCGCGTACCCGTCGACCAGCCGCCGCGCCACCCCGACGGAGTCCACCAGCGGATGCAGCGCGAAGGCCTTGACCGCGTCCGCCCGGGACCCGCTCGTCGCGGCCGCCAGGATCTCCCGCTCGACCGCCTTGACCGATGTCACGAGCCCCACCGCGTGCAGCGGCAGCGGAGCGACCCCCACCGGGTGCGCGCCGTTGGCGTCGACCAGGCAGGGCACCTCGATCACCGCCTCGGCGTCGAGCACCGACAGCGTCGAGCGGTTGCGCACGTTGAGGATCAGCGTGGCCCGCTCGTCCCGGGCGATGGCCCGCATCAGCGCGAGCGCGACCTGCTCGTACCCGCCCGCCTCCAGGTCGCTCTCCTCGCGCTCGCCGACGCCCGCCACCTCGCGGTTCTCGGCCATGTACGTGGCTTCGCGCTCGGCCCGGGTCCGGTCCCAGGCGGCCAGCGCCGCGCCGAGCGGCTGCCCCGGCTGCCCGGCCTCGGCGTAGAAGCGGCGCTGCTGGTCGCGCAGGAAGGCGCCGCGCGTCCGCTCGGCCTCCTGGTAGGCCCGTACGGTGTCGCGGTTGAAGTAGTAGTAGTGCAGGTACTCGTTCGGGATGGCGCCCAGCGAACGCAGCCACTGCGCCCCGAAGAGCCGCCCCTCCTCGAAGGACTCCAGTGCCACCGGGTCGGCCAGCAGCCGGGGCAGTTCGTCCCGGCCCGCGACGCGCAGCCCGCGCACCCAGCCCAGGTGGTTGAGGCCGACGTAGTCGATCCAGGCCTCCTGCGGGCGGGCGCCGAGCAGCCGGGCGATGCGCCGCCCGAGCCCCACCGGCGAGTCGCAGATCCCGATCACCCGGTCGCCGAGCTCCTCGGCCATCGCCTCGGTGACCAGGCCGGCGGGGTTGGTGAAGTTGATGACCCACGCATCGGGGGCGATACGGGCGATCCTGCGCGCGATCCCGCGGGCCACCGGCACGGTGCGCAGGCCGTACGCGATCCCGCCGGCGCCCACCGTCTCCTGGCCCAGCACTCCCTCGGCCAGGGCGATCCGCTCGTCCGCGGCACGGCCCGCCAGGCCGCCGACACGGATGGCGGAGAAGACGAAGTCGGCCTCGCGCAGGGCTTCGTCGAGGTCGTTGGTGGCGGCCACGGACGGGGCGTCGGGAACCCCCTCGGCCTGGTCCGCGAGTACCCGGGCCATGGTCGTGAGCCGGCCCGGATCCTCGTCGTAGAGCGTCACACGGGACACCCGGCCCTCGGCGTGGTCGCCGAGGAGTGCTGCGTACACGAGCGGTACCCGGAATCCGCCCCCGCCGAGGATGGTCAGCCGCACGCCCTTACCGCCCTTCGCCAGTGCCACGATCGGTGCCACGATCCGCGGCACGGACACACATGGCATCCGACGCGGGCGGGCATCCGACCGGCGCGGCATCCGGTCCGCGCGGCACGATCGAGGGCTCCAGTGTCCCCCGGAGGGTCAGTCTCCCAGCGGCGGCACGGCGCGCAACCGGGCCTGCGGTCGGTTCTCGACGCCGGCCCCGCCGCGTACCGGACCGGCCGGCACCCCCTGCGGCGCCGAGAGGACCAGGGTGATCCGGGTGAGCCCCATGGCCTCCAGCATGCGGCTGGATTCGGCCACCATCCGGCAGCGCACCAGGCCCCCGTGCGGGTCGGGGTGGCGCACGGAGCGCACCGCCCCGTCCTGTTCGGCGGCCTCGGAGCCGTGGGCGGTCAGCCAGTGCGGCACCCCGTACCGGTAGGCCGCCTCCATGAACGGGTCGCGGGCCACCTCCTGGCGGATGCTGCGCAGGCCCTCGTCGTCCGGGGAGGCCGCCAGAGCGGTCGCGAACTGGGCCAACAGCGGTACGCACCAGGCCGGTTCGTGGTCCTCCAGCACCGCGGCAGCGTCCGGGTGGAACAGCACGAAGCGCAGGAAGTTGTCGTCCGGGAGGGCGGTCGGGTGCGGGCGCACCGACTGGAAGAGCCTGTCGAAGGCGGAGTTGGTGAGCGCCACGTCCCAGCGGTGGTCCACCAGGAAGCTCGGGTACGGCACGGCCTCCATCAGGGCCGCGTAGTCGCACAGGTAGTCGCGCTGGGCGGGGTCCTCGGGCAGCCGGTTCTCCTCGGCCGCGCGCCAGGTGGGAGGGGGGTCCCGGTCGACCATGACGCGGAAGAGCCAGAAGCACTGCCGCTCGCTCATCTCCAACGCCTCGGCCAGGGCGAGCAGTTTGCGGTCCGTCCACTCCTTGACGAGGCCGCGTTCCCAGTTTCCGTAGGCGCGGACGCTGATGCGCAGCCGTGCGGCTACGTCCTCCTGGCTGAGCCCCAGCTCCTCGCGGCGCTGGCGCAAAATCTCCTTGCGTCGCTCCGACCGCACTGCGCCACGCACGGACTCCTCGCCCGCCAGGCGTTCCTCACCGGCTCGGGCGAGGCCATCGGACGGGCCCACCGCTGCGAGATATGGCACCGAGAGCTCCCCCTCCTCACGGTCTGGATCTTCATTTCCGTGTGGCGATCCTGCTACCGACCTCATTCGAGTGTCAACTATTGTGGCAATTCCAGCCTCTTGACAGCTCATTCCCGCCACAGCTGTGGCAAGTTCTAGCCCTCCGGAACCAGACCGGATAGATTCTTTAGGCCGACCATGTGCCCGTACCGACCTCGCGCGATCTAGGAGAACCACTGGTGACAGACGGCTTCCCGGCTCCCGTCGCGGCGGCCAACGCGCCCCTGGCAGCCACCGTCGCCCGCGTCGCCGAACTCGCGGGCAAGATGGGCCGCGACCTGAACCAGGTCTTCGACCTGCGACGGCTCTCGGATGCCTCCGGCGTCCCCGCGGACGTGGTCAAGACCCTGCTGGACGGCCGTCCGGCCGGCGAACCCGACCTGCAGACCCGCTTCCTCCAGCGTCTGGACCTGCTGCGGCGGACCCGGGTCAAGCCCAACGGCCGCCGCTACACGCAGCAGGAGATCGCGGACGGCGCCGGGATGTCCCGGCAGCAGGCCGGCGCCCTGATCAACGGCGACCGCCGCCCCACCATGGAGCACTGCGACGCGATCCAGCGCTTCTTCAGGGTGCACGCGGGGTTCCTCACCGCCCACGACGCCGACGCCCTCACCGACGCGCTCCAGCGCACCGAGCAGCAGCTGCTCCAGGACTTCGCGGGGCGCGAGCGGCAAACCGCACCCGCCGCGGCGGCTTCGGCGGGCGATCCGCTGGCAAGACTCCTCCAGAACCACGGCGTACGGGGCATCGCCTGGCGCGCCGCCCAACTGCCCAGCGACAAGCACCGGGACAAGGTGACCGAATGGCTGGACATGCTGCTCGAGAGCGTCAAACCGAACGAATAGGGACCCAGTCGAAAGTCTGGGTCTGATCCTTGAATCCTGATCCGGATCCACGCCGACGGGGAGAACGGTGAGCATAGGCAGAGCGCAGCGGCGGTTGTGCGGGGAACTGGTGGCCGGCATCAAGCTGACCGCCCCCGTGGAACCCGTGGACCTCTACGCCGCCCTCTGCGAGGGCATGAGCAAACACCGCGGCCGCCGGGTGGAGTTCCGGATGGCGGCGTTCCCGCCCGGAACGGCCAGCGGACTGTGGCTCGACATGGCGGACCGCGATCTCGTCGTCATCGAGGAGCGCACGGCCCCGGACCACCAACTGGTGATCCTCGGCCACGAGCTGTGGCACATGAAGGCGGGCCACTGCAGCCACCACGTCGACGGAGCCGCCGTCGCCGCCCGGCTGCTCTCCGACGGAGCCGATCTCGGGGAAACGGTCCGCCGGGTCGCCGCGCGCACCCGCGCCGACGTCCAGGAGGAGACCGAGGCCGAGTCCTTCGGCTTACTGCTGGGCAGCCGCTGCCGGAGCTGGCTGGCCGGATCCGCCGGCCACCGGGCACCCGCCCAGCGCGACCAACTGGCCGGGCGGATCGAGACCTCACTCGGCTACCGGGGGCACAGGACCGAACGTTGAACGGACAGGACTACTACATTCCGGCGGCCGCGATGGCGGTCTCCCTGGCCTGCAAGCTGCCGGCGCTCCGCAACAGCTGGCGCGATCCGCTCCAGCGCTCGGTCTGTGTCCTGCTCGTTCTCGCCGGAGCGGTGTTCACCTTCGCCGCCCCGCCCACGATCCACGCCGTCAACCACTGGACCGGCGTACCGAACATCTCGGCCCCGCTCGTCTACTGCCTGATGACCCTGTTCAGCGCTTCCTGCCTGGTGCTGATCGTCAACTGGCGGGGTGGCCCGCCGGAGGAGACCCGGCGCGTCTCCCGTCGCTGGATCGTCGGCTACTCCGCCGTCGCCGCCGTGCTGGTCGTCCTGTTCGTGCTCGGCGACGCGCCCGACGAGCGGCTGCGCGACTTCGACACGTACTACGCGAACACCCCGTACATCCAGATCCTGATCGCCCTCTACCTGCTGGCCCACAGCGTCGCGGCGCTGACGATGTCGGCGATGTGCTGGCGCTGGTCCCTCCAGGTGCACGGCTGGCTCCGGATCGGGCTGATGATCATCGTGTCGGGCTACGGCTTCAGCCTCGCCTACGACGCCGCCAAGTTCACGGCCGTCATCGCCCGCTGGACCGGCCACGACCTCGACCGCCTGAGCACCTTCGTCGCCCCGCCGCTCGCCTCGGCGGGCGCGCTCGTGAGCGCGGTCGGGTTCGTCCTCCCGCTGGTCTGCCAGCGGCTCTCGGACAGCTGGCAGACCTGGACCACGTACCGCAGGCTCGGCACCCTCTGGCACGAGGTGCGGAGCGCCGGCCCCGGCGGCACCCCCGCCGTGCGGATGTCCTGGTGGACCCCGGCCGAGATCCGGGTGATCCAGCGGGAGTCGGACATCCACGACGGATTCCTGCACCTCGGCCCGTACTTCGACAGGGACCACCGGGACTGCGCCTACGGGCGCGCGCTCGCGGCCGGTTCGGACGAGGAGACGGCCCGCGCGATCGCCGACGCGGCCATGGTCGCGGCGGCCGTGCGGGCCCGCTCCGCGGACCCCGAGGGCGAGGTGATCGGGGCCGGCGAGGAGAGCGACGTAGCCGGGGCCGCCGGGGCCGCCGCCGGGCCGCGCGATCTCGTACGGATCTCCCACGCGCTGCGGCATTCGCCGGTGGTGGCGGCGGTCCTCCGGCAGCAGGCGGGGCTCTCCGGCTGAACCCCGCCCGTCAGCGGGCGGCGGTCACCGACAGCGTCGGGAACAGGTCCTCGAAGGGCGCCGCCGAATCGATTCCGTCCCGGCCGTAGGGCGCGTCGAAGCTCCACACCATGAACAGCAGGAACACGATCAGCGCGCTGAACAGCCCGGCGAGCAGCAACTCCCGGCCGGAGCGGCGGATCTGCAGGGTGAAGATCAACCCGACGGTGACCACCCCGCCGACCAGCAGCCCGAACCAGACCACGCCCGGCAGCGTGGACCCGGAGCTCTGCGTGCGCGAGTGCCGGGCGTCGTCGGCGGAGGCGATGTGGTCCAGCAGCGGCTGGTAGGCCTGGGCCTGGAGTTCGGTGGAGGGGCTCTGGTGGGTGACGTCGCCGCGCAGTTTGGAGAGCAGCTGGGCGCCTTCGGTGGACGCCGCCTCGCCGGAGGTCAGCCGCGGCCAGTCCACGTTGACGGTGTGGGAGACGTACGCGCCCACCTCGCCCCGGATCCGGTCGCGGACGGGGGCCGGGTAGACGTCGGCGCGCTGGGTGACCTCGTACAGCGCCTGGGCCTCGCGGCGCACGCTGTCCTCGGCGGCGCCACGCGCCTCCCAGACGCCGGCGATGGCCAGGCCCAGGACGATCGCGTAGACCACGCCGACCATCATCGTCATGTACTCGATGACGTCGGGGGTTTCGCTGGTGTCCTCGTCCTCGGCGACCCGGCGGTGCCGGATCGCGGTGAAGGTGAGGACGAGGGCGCAGACGAGCGCCATGGCGATGGCCAGGACCAGCCATTCGGACACGAGGGTTCTCCCGTTTGTGGGTCGGGTCGGTGGTGTGCGGCGTTACGCGCTACCGGCGGCTCTTGCCGCGGGGGCGGAGCGCGGCCGCGGCGAGGACGGCCGGGGTGGTGACGACGACCATGAGCATCACGGTGGACAGACCGTCCGGGCCGCGCCGCTCCAGGGCCTTCGAGTGGTACGGGCGCACGTGGAACCGAGTGGCCGGGGCGACGGCCACCGGTGGCCGGGGCGGAGCGGTGACCGCCTCGGCCACCGGTCCGGGCACGGGCCCGGGATCCGGCGCGGGCGCCGGTGCCGATGCCGGTGCGGGTGCCGGTGCGGGTGCCGGTGCGGGTGCCGGTGCGGGTGCCGGTGCCGGTGCGGGTGCCGGTGCCGGTGCGGGTGCCGGTGCGGGTGCCGGTGCGGGTGCCGGTGCCTTCGCGTCGTCCCCCGGCACCGGGGCGACGGCCCGGGCGGGGGCGGCCCGGGCGGGGGCGGGGGCGCGCCCCGGGTGGTGCACGGTCGGCCGCTCGGCGCGGGGCACGGTCACCCGTACCGACGGCCGCGCGGAGGGGGGCTGCGGGGGTGACTGCGCGGGCGGCTGGGGCCGGGCCTGCGGTGGCCGCCCGGCCGGCACGCACACCTCATCAGGAGCGCGGTCACCACCGCCGTGGCCGTGACCCGGGCCGTCGACGTCGCCGTCGACGCTCGCGACCGCCACCTGGCCCTGCAGTGGGCAGAGCGCCACCACCAGGCCCGCCCCGGCGATGTACTGCCAAGCGGTCGCCACACGTCCTCCCGTTTCCACCGCAGATGTGGGGGTTACGAGTGAAGAAACGATGACGGCACCGCTTCGATACGCGGCAGACAGGTCAAGATCCCTTGCCCGAGGGGTTACTTCCGGCCATCGGCGGCGCGGATGGCGGCGCAGGGCAAGGCACGGAGCGGCCGGTTCCCCTGGAAGGCCGCAGCGGCGGACGCGCACCACGGAGCCTGCGGGGAGCTTCCAGCCTCGCCGGCGTTTGAGGCGCGGGCCCGGCCAAATTCAGCCTCGCCGGCGTTTTTGGCGCGGGGTGTGGGGCGGGGCCCCGGGGGGCACCACCCACCGGGAGGTGGGCCCCCCCCCCCGGTGCTGGGGGGTGACACCCCGGCCGCCCCGGGCCCGGGGGCCCCCCCCGCCCCCCCCCAACACCCGCCGGCGAGGCTGGAGTGGGCCAGGGCGAAACGAGGCCGTAGCGCGCGGCGCCGCACGGCGCGGCCGGGGTAGTACCGCCGCCGCGCCGGGGCCGGGCGGCGTGGCCCCGGCGCGGACACGGGGGCCGGCCCCGGCGGGCGGCGCAGGGCGGGGGCGGCGCGGCGGCGCGGCAGCGCGGGGCGGGGCGGCAGCGCGGCGGGGCGGCGC
>NZ_JALGRF010000019.1 GCF_022815725.1 Streptomyces sp. APSN-46.1 | reverse complement strand
GGGGGGGGGGGCGGCGACGGCCCGGCCCCGCCCCCCCCCCCCCCCCCCCCCCCCCCACCCCCCACCCCCCCCCCCCCCCCCCCCCCCCCCCCCCCCCCCCCCCCGGCCCGGCCCGACCCCGCCCCACCCTTCCACCGTTCCCCGGGGCTCCGCCCCGGACCCCCACGCCTCAAACGCCGGCGCGGCTGAAGTGTGCCCGCCCACCCGAACGGAGTTCACCCCATGACCCCGGCCCCCGAGGACGACGTCCTCCACCGCGTCGAGAGCGCCGTCTCGTGGATCACCCTCAACCGCCCCGAGGCCATGAACGCCGTCACCTGGGAGCAGCGCGAGCGCGTCATCGCGCTGCTCGCGGACGCGTCCGCCGATCCCGCCGTACGGGCCGTCGTACTCACCGCCACCGGCAAGGGCTTCTGCGCGGGCGCCGACCTCCGCGGGTCCCCCACCACCGGCACCGGCACCGGCGAACGCGTCGCCGGCGACGTCGCACGCGTAATCCGCCTCGGCGCACAACGCCTGATCACCGCCGTACTCGACTGCGAGAAGCCGGTCATCGCCGCCGTCAACGGCACGGCGGCCGGCATCGGCGCCCACCTGGCCCTCGCCTGCGACCTCGTCATCGCCGCCGAACCGGCCCGTTTCATCGAGGTGTTCGTGCGCCGCGGCCTGGTCCCGGACGGCGGGGGCGCGTACCTCCTGCCCCGCCTGGTCGGCCCGCAGAAGGCCAAGGAGCTGATGTTCTTCGGCGACGCCGTCCCGGCGGCGGAGGCCGAGCGCCTCGGGCTGGTCAACAAGGTGGTCCCGGCCGACGCCCTGGAGGCGACCGCCCGCGCATGGGCGGAACGCCTCGCGCAGGGTCCGACGCGCGCCCTGTGGCTGACGAAGCAGCTGGTCAACGCCTCCCTCGACAGTGACCGGGCGGCCGCACTGGCCGCCGAGGCCACCGCCCAGGAGATCAACATGACCACCGCCGACGCGAACGAGGGCGTGGCGAGCTTCGTGGAACGCCGCACGCCCAAGTACCGCGGAGCCTGAGCCGCCCGGCGGCTGCCCGGACTACCCCTGCCGCGGGTTCGGCTTCAGCAGCGCGAACACCGCCCCCGCCGGGTCCGCGAGCCAGGCGATCCGCCCGACGTCCGGCACGTCCGCCGCCGGCATCAGCACGGACCCGCCGTTCGCGTCGGCCGCCTCGACCGTGGCGTCCACGTCCGGCACGTTGAAGTACGGCACCCAGCGCGCCGACCCGGCGCCGCTCACCTCGTCGCCGAGCGGGGCGACCCCGCCGAAGGAGTTCTGCTGCTGGTCGCCGTCGGCGGTGCTCAGCACGCGGTACGTCATCCCGGGCGCCCGCATCTCCTCGTGACGCCAGCCGAAGAGCCCCTCGTAGAAGCCGATGGCCGCGCCGGGGTCCGGTACGTGGAGTTCCACCCACACCAGCGTGTTGTCGGCGGAGGTGAGCTGGAGCCCGCCCGTCTTGGCCGGCTGCCAGAGGGCGAACTCGGCGCCCTGCGGGTCGGTGGCCTGCGCCAGCCAGCCCTCGCCCATGACGTCCATGGGCTCCGTCCGGATCCTGCCGCCGCCCGCCTTGACGGCCTTGGCGGTGGCCTGGATGTCCTCGGCGTTGAAGTAGACCGTCCAGGCGGAGGTGGCCCCTTCATCGGTCAGCGGCCCGAGTGCGGCGACGGTCCTGCCGCCCAGCTGGAAGAACCCGTACCCGCCGGCCTCGGGCCCGGCGGAGACGAACCGCCAGCCGAAGAGCTCCCCGTAGAAGGCGGCGGCGGCCTCGATGTCGGGGCTTCCGAGGTCGAGCCAGTTGGGCGATCCTTGGCGGAAGTCGGTGCCGAGCATGGGGTCCTCCAGGGTGACGGGTGGATCGGGCCGCAGGCCACGATGCCGACCTCCCGCGGGGCGCCCCGCCGTACGGGCCCTGCCACCCCCGCCGTTTCACCCGTCCGGCCCAAGCCCGGGAGACCTTGGACGTTCCCACCCCTTCCCATCTGACGCACCGTCAGCTTCAATCGACGGTGTGATGGGACATGCGGGGATGGCGGCCACCGTCGTCCGGTACCTCAGGTCAGTCGGCTCCCCCACCTCCGCCGCGGCGGGGCCGGAGCCAATCGAACCCCACCCGCGGCCCGAGCTGAGGGCCGTCGGCGAGGATGAACGCGCGCCCGTCGGTCCCGCCGAATTCCGCGCCGTGCTCGGGAACTTCGCCAGCGGCGTCACGGTCATCACCGCCCCGCCCGGGGAGGGGGAAGACGGCCCGGCCGGGTTCGCCTGCCAGTCCTTCGCCTCGCTGTCCCTCGACCCGCCACTGGTGACGTTCATGGTGGCCCGTACGTCGACCACCTGGCCCCGGATCGCCCGCGCCGGAGTGTTCTGCGTCAACATACTCGGCGCCGAACAGGGCGAGCTGTGCCGGTCGTTCGCCGTCAGCGGCGCCGACAAGTTCGCCGGGGTCACCCACACCCCCGCCCCGGTGACCGGGTCACCGCAGCTCGACGCGGTGCCCGCCTGGATCGACTGCCGCATCCACGCCGTGCACACCGGCGGGGACCACCTCATCGTCGTGGGCCGCGTCGAGGCCCTGGGCGCGGCCGGCGAGGGCGGCCCGCTCCTCTTCCACAAGGGGAAGTTCGGCCGCTTCAGCGACTGAGGCCGTACCGACGCCCCAGCAGCCGCGACTGCTCGGCCTTCAGCCGGGCGAACCGGTCCCGCGTGTACTCCCGCAGTTCCCGCCCCGGGAACGGGATGAGCGACAGGTGCTCCTCGTAGTCGCCCGCCGCCCACCGCGCCGCCGTGATCTCGTAGCCGGAGACGTGCGCGCAGAGCTGGAGCAGGACCTGTGGCATCTCCTCCTCGATGAGGAGATCCGCCTTGCCGACCACCACGTCCCGCATGGCCCGGATGGTCGGGATGAAGACGGTGGTGGCCCACGTGCGCCACTGGGCGAGCTCTTCCTCGCTGGGCGGGATCTCGTGCTGGAACGGGTCCCGGCCGTCGGGCCGCGCGTACGTCGCCGAGAACGTGTCATACGTACGGCTGTTGGACTCCATCAACGCGAACAACGGCCCGTAGAAGTCGCTCAGCTGCTGGTTGACCCGTGCCAGTCGGGCCTGGCGCTGCGCGAGGCGCAGTCCGTTGAGGTACGTCGTCAGGTAGCCCAGGAAGGCCAGCACGACCGTCACGATCACTGTGGCCATGAGGGGTGATCTTAGGTCACGCCCGCCGAACCTGTCCGACTGTCTGACTGGCGGAATGGCGCAGTTCGGGAGGCGCCCGGCCGCCTCCCGCGCGGCCGGGCGCCGCCGGCGCAGGACTCAACCGGTCAGAAGGTCAGGACCCCCCGCGCCACCCGCCCGTGGTGCGCGTCGTCGGCCGCCTTCGCGAAGTCCTCGACCGGGTAGACCTCCGTCACCAGCTCGTCCAGCAGCAGCTTCCCCTGCCGGTACAGCTCCGCGTACAGCGCGATGTCGCGCTGCGGGCGCGAGGACCCGTACCGGCAGCCCATGATCGTCTTGTCCAGGTACATGGACGAGACCGTGAACGACGCTTCCTCCTTGAACCCCGGCACGCCCAGCAGGACCGCCTGCCCGTGCCGGTCCAGGAGGTCGATGGCCTGGCGGATCAGTTTCACGTTGCCCACGCACTCGAAGGCGTGGTCCGCGCCCGTCGGGAGGATCTCGCGCACCGCCGCCGAGGAGTCCGCCACCGCCGACGCGTCGATGAAGTGCGTCGCCCCGAACTGCCGGGCCACCGCCTCCTTCGCCGGGTTCGCGTCCACCGCGACGATGGTCGTCGCCCCCGCGATCCGCGCCCCCTGGAGGACGTTCAGCCCGATGCCGCCCGTGCCGATCACCACGACCGACTCCCCGCGATCGACCCGCGCCCGGTTCAGCACGGCCCCCACCCCGGTCAGGACCCCGCACCCGATCAGCGCCGCCGACGTCAGAGGGATGTCCGCCGGGATCTTCACGGCCTGCACCGCCTTGACGATCGTCCGCTCCGCGAAGGCCGAGTTGGAGGCGAACTGGAACAGCGGCTCCCCGCCCCGCGAGAACGGCTGCCCCGGCATCCCGATCGCCTTGCGGCACATGGTCGGCCGCCCCCGGTCGCAGTCCGCGCACGCCCCGCAGTTCGCGAGCGTGGACAGCGCCACATGGTCCCCCGGCGCCACGTGCGTCACGCCCGACCCGACGGCCTCCACCACCCCCGCGCCCTCGTGCCCCAGCACCACCGGGGGCGGGAACGGAATCGTCCCGTCGATCACCGAGAGGTCGCTGTGGCACAGCCCGGCCGCCGCTATCGCGACGAGCACCTCCCCCGGCCCCGGGTCCCGGATCTCCAGATCATCGACCACCTGAGCCCGCTTGCCGTCGAACACAACGCCTCTCATGCGTTCACCGCGTCTCTCTGGGCAGGCCGAGCACGCGCTCGGCGATGATGTTCCGCTGGATCTCGTCCGAGCCGCCGTAGATCGTGTCGGCGCGGGTGAACAGGAACAGGCGCTGCTCCTCGTCGAGCCCGAGTTCGTACGGGAGACCGGGCGCCCAGTCCGCCGGCCCGGCCGAGGCCGCCGCGCCGCGCACGGCCACCGCCAGTTCGCCGAGCCGCCGGTGCCACCCGCCCCACAGCAGCTTGGCGACGCTGGGAGCCCCGTCGTCGTCGCCCACCGAGCCCAGCGTCCGCAGCGCGTTCCACCGCATCGTGCGCAGCTCGGCCCACTGCCGCACGAGGCGGTCCCGCAGGACGGGGTCGTCGCGCGGGGCGGAGTCCCCCAGGCCGCCGGAGGCCCCCGCGCCGCCAGAGGCCGCGAACGCCGCCAGCACCCGCTCCAGCTCCGCCGCGAATCCGATCTGCTGGACCAGCGTCGATACGCCCCGCTCCAGGGCGAGCAGCCCCATGGCCACGGACCAGCCCTCGCCCTCGCCGCCGACGACCTCCGCCGCCACCGCCCCGTCGAAGAAGACCTCGTTGAACTCCGAGGTCCCGGACATCTGCCGGATCGGCCGGACGTCCACCCGCCCCGGCTGGTCCATCGCCACCAGCAGGAACGACAGCCCCCGGTGCCGCTTGGACCCGGCCTCCGTACGCGCCAGTACGAAGCACCAGTCGGCGTCCCGGGCGAGCGAGGTCCAGATCTTCTGCCCGGTGACCCGGAAGAGCCCGGCCGCCCCTCGACGGGACTCCCGTACCGCCACCGTACGGACCCCCGCCAGGTCGGAGCCGGCGCCCGGCTCCGAGTACCCCTGGCACCACAGTTCCTCGCCCCGCGCGATCCCGGGCAGGAAGCGGTCCCGCTGCTCCTGGCTCCCGTAGGCGATCAGCGTCGGCGCGAGGAGGTTCTCGCCGATGTGGCCGACCCGGCCGGGGGCGCGCAGCGCCGCGTACTCCTCGGCCCACACCACCTGACCGGTGAGGGAGAGCCGCTGCTGTCCGTACGCCCCGGCGGGCACCTCCCAGCCCTGTCCGATCCAGCCGCCGCGCCCGAGCTCGCGCTCCCACGCGCGCCGCGCGGCGACCCCCTCGTGCTCGCTGCCGGGCCCGCCGAGGCCGGTCGCCCGCGCGTACGGGCCCACGAGGTGCTCCGTCAGCCACGCGCGGGCACGGGCGCGCAGCTCCTCGTCCTCGGCCCCGAAGCTGAAGTCCATCCGGTTTCGCCCCCCTTACGCGTTGGGGCGGTCCTTGGCGGCCGCCGCCTTGGCCATGGCCTCCAGCTGGACCAGCATCGGCATCGGGTCCGTGCCCACCGTTCCGGGCAGGAAGTCGGCGATCTTCTCCGGGGTCCAGGAGCCCTCCGCGTACCCGGCGCGCAGCTCGCGCGGCTGCGCCCAGACGGCGATCTTCGGGCCGGCGATGGTGTACACCTGCCCGGTGATGCCCTCGGCCCGGGCGCGCTCGCTGAGCAGGTAGGTGACGAGCGCCGCGACGTCCTCGGGCTCGCCGATCTCCTTGAGCTCCATGGGCACGTTGGCCGACATGCGGGTACGGGCGACGGGGGCGACGGCGTTGGCCGTGACCCCGTACTTGTGCAGGCCGAGCGCGGCCGAGCGGACGAGGGAGATGATCCCGCCCTTGGCGGCGCTGTAGTTGGCCTGCGCGACCGAGCCCTGGTGGTTGCCGCTGGTGAAGCCGATGAGGGTGCCCGATCCCTGGCGGCGCATGACGGCGGAGGCGGCGCGGAAGACGGTGAACGTGCCCTTGAGGTGGGTGGCGACCACCGGGTCCCACTCCTCCTCGGACATGTTGAACAGCATCCGCTCGCGCAGGATGCCGGCCACGCAGACGACGCCGTCGATGCGCCCGTACCGGGCGAGGGCGGTGTCCACGATGCGCTGGCCGCCCTCCATGGTGGAGATGTCGTCGGCCACGGCGACGGCCTCGCCGCCGGCGGCGGTGATCTCCTTCACCACCGATTCGGCTATCTCGCTGGTCGGTTCCCCGCCCTCGATGCCGACGCCGTAGTCGTTGACGACGACCTTGGCCCCCTCGGCGGCGGCGGCGAGCGCCACGGCCCGGCCGATGCCCCGGCCCGCGCCGGTGACGGCGACGACCTTGCCTGTCAAGAAGTTCCCCACGTTCCCCACGTCCGGCCCCTTCCCGCATTTTCTGACGGACCGTTAGATTCTATGGGCACCTCGATACGCGAGCACAAGCCCTCGTTGCCGTTTCCACGCAAGGAGCTGTTGAGGCCCATGTCACTGCCCGCCGAGTTCCACGACATCGCCAAGCGCGTCAACAACTGGGGCCGCTGGGGCGCCGAGGACGAGATCGGCACCCTGAACCTGATCACCGACGAGGTCGTGCGCGCGGCCGCCTCCGAGATCCGCACCGGCCGCCGGATCCCGCTCGCGCTCCCGCTCAAGGAGGACGGGGTCCAGGCCGGCCTGATCCCCGGCCGGATCAACCCCCTGCACACGATGGTGCAGATCAACCAGGAGATCTTCGGCCCGGGCACGGTGGCGTGCAGCGACGACGCCGTGACGATGGGCCTCCAGGCCGCGACCCACTGGGACGCGCTGACCCACGTCTCGCACTCGGGGAAGATCTACAACGGCCGCCCGGCCGGGACCATCACGGCGCACGCGCGGGCGCGGTTCAGCGGCATCGACAAGGCCGGCCCCATCGTCTCGCGCGGCGCCCTGCTCGACGTGGCCCGCGCGAAGGGCCTGGACCGGCTCCCCGGCGGCCACGCGGTGACCCCGGAGGACCTCGCGGAAGCGGAGGAGTTCGGCGGGGTCACCGTCCGCCCCGGGGACATCGTCCTCGTCCGCACCGGCCAGATCCAGGTCTACCTGGCGGGCGACAAACACGGCTACGGCTTCCCGTCGCCCGGGCTGTCCGTCCGTACGCCCCAGTGGTTCCACGCGCGGGACGTGGCGGCCGTCGCCAACGACACCCTGACCTTCGAGATCTTCCCGCCGGAGATCGACAACCTCTGGCTGCCGGTACACGCCCTCGACCTGGTCGAGATGGGCATGCACCAGGGCCAGAACTGGGATCTCGAAAAGTTGTCCACAGCCTGTGCGGAAGAGAGCCGCTACACGTTCCTGCTCTCCGCGATGCCGGAACCCTTCGTCGGCGCGGTAGGCACCCCGGTCTCCCCGGTCGCGATCCTCTGAGACCCCTCGGAGTTTGATCGATTGCGCACAAATCCCTCGGCCTGGCGCGTTGTTGAGCTTCCCTGACAAGTCAGTGCGCTCCACCGCCGGGTACGCGTACGCCCCCGCCTGGGCGTCGCCGGGGATCGGTCGCAGCGCGTGCGCCTGGACCTCTGCGAGGCTGCATCTGAAGCTTTCATGACAGGTGCGGTTCGGTTCCTCGGCGACTCGCCCCGGAGCGGTGGAATGCAAATCTCGGCGCCTTCACTCTCCCTAACATGAACAGATCCGGCGATACCGTCTCCGTGGCGTTCAAGGGGCGGCCGACTGGCGCCCCACGTCGTACGCGACTGGGCATCGCCGTGGGCGCCGCAGTGCGGGAGAGGAGCGGTTCCGTGGATGATCGCCGCAGCTGGGAGCAATCGGGGGCGGGGAGCGGGCTGCTCGCGGCCGTGATGTTCGTGGTCGCGTTCATCATGTTCATGCTTACCGATCCCACGGGTGGCACGCCGTACCCGTCGGTCCAGAACGCGCAGACGGTAAACGACTTCTACTCCGAGAATCTGAACCATGCCAGGCTCCAGGTGTTGTTCACCACCTTGGGGATCGCGCTGTTCCTGTGGTTCCTGGGATCGTTGTGGAGGGTACTGCGGGAGGCCGAGGGCGGGCCGGCGCGGGGCGCGACGATCGCACTGGTCGGGGCGGGTGTCGGTTCGGCGTTGATGCTGGTGGCCCTCGCACTGACGTACGCGGTCCTGCTCACGACGAGCCCGGCGCAGGCCGACGCGGTCCCGGCGCTGTTCACCGCTTCAGCGGTGCTTTTCGCGCTCGGCGGCGGTGTGCTCTCGCTGTTCTTCTTCGCCGTGGGCAAGGTGATCCTGCACACCGGAGTGATGGGCCGCTGGCTGGGATGGCTCGCGCTGCTCGCCGCGGTGCTGTCGGTACTGGCGTTCATCAGCCCCTTCTGGGTGAGCGGCATCCTCAACCCCGCCACCGGGGCACTGGGCCTGTGGGCCTGGTGGGCCGCGTTCGTGGTGTGGGTGCTGCTCGCGAGCGGCGTCCTCACCCTCCAGGAATACCGCAAAACCAAGTCATCCATGGCGAGTGAGCCGGCACCGCCGCGCTCCACGACCGAGGAGGCAGGAGCATGAAGGGGTTCTGGCATCGTCTCTGGCGCGTTCTCAAGCCGGTCCTCGAAGTGGCCGTCGCCATCGCGGTCCTCGCCGTGCTCATCATCCTGCCGCTGCTGAAGGGCGCCACGCCCCAGATCAAGAACAACCTCAGCGGGTTCGCCGAGAGTCCCCTGGCGAACACAGGGCCGCTCGTGGGTGACCTGAACGCGATCCCCAAAGAGGTCGCCTGCATGAAGACCTACGCGGCCGACCCTGCCAACAACATGGCGAACTACCCGCCGGTGATCGGGGCCCCCGAGCACACCGACGCGATCCACAGCGGCGTCTACCCGTGCGCCACATGGACCGGCGACTCCAGCGGACCCAACCAGGTCCTCAGGTACAAGTCCGAGACCAACTACCCCGGCGGCATCGTCTTCGTCACCTTCGGCAGCCCCAACGACGCCTACCTGATCGCCGGGAGCAGCGGGCTGGAGGCCTACTCGCCCGGACCGTACGTGTCGAAGTTCAACCCCTCGACCGGCAGGGAGATCTGGCGTCAGCCGCTGCTGAACATCAACGTCAACGGCCAGTGGAACCCCGCCCCGAGCATGGCCGTGGGCAAGGAAGGCGTCTACGCGGCGTACGGCCCTCACGTCTACCGGCTCGACCCCGTTTCGGGGGCGATCCTCGCCCACGAGGAAGTGCCGATGCTCGACGGGCCGCAGACCGACGCCAACTTCGACGGGTTCCACATCGTGCCCGACGCGCAGGGCCACATCCTGATCAAGACCCAGAACCGCGTACCCGGATGCCGCACCTACGGCAACTTCGCGCTGGGCGCGTGCCCCGGGGCTCCCGACGCCAACCCGAAGACGACCATTGCGGTTCTCGACCCGGTCACGCTCGCGGTCGTCGACGAGATCAAGCTGAGCCAGGCCATCGTGGCCCGGACGATCGTGACGACGTACAAGGGCAAGATCTACGCCTACCTCTCCGGGACCGAGACCCTCATGCGCGTCCGCTGGGACCCGGAGACGAAGAAGCTCACCGAGGACACGTCCTGGGCACCCAAGTACCTGCTGGAGGGCCAGGGCCCGGGGGCTGCCCCCGCGGCGGTAGGCAAATGGATCATCGCCAACTCCAACGCCAACCCGTCGAAGACGGTTCCCATCTGTGCGTTCGCGGTCAGCCAGGACGACCCGAACGTCTCCGGCCGGCTGTGCCCGTGGGGCGAGAAGATGCCGGTCCGCGGCGCGAGCACGAGCAACACCCTGGCCTCCTTCTCCACCGACCCCGAGAACAGCCTGATCTTCATGCAGGACTGGCTCGTTCCGGGCATCTGGGCCGTACACATCGACCAGACAACCGGTGAGATGAAGGTCAAGTGGCAGCGCGACGACATCACCATGGGCGACTACTTCGTCACGATCGGGCCGGCCGACCAACGGGTGCTCCTCACCCAGAACGTCCTCGACAACACGCCCGCGAAGGCATTCGCCGAGGACTCCAACTACCAGGAAACCCTGATGTGGCTGGACGAGAAGACCGGTAAGACCCTCGCCCAGGGCGACGCCACCCCCGCGACGACCTCGGGAAGCCTGATCAACATCGGCTACGGCGGCCGCGTGTACATGATGGGAACCCAAGGCTCCCTCTTCATCTACCAGGTAGCCCCCTGCAGCGGCGGCGTGTACATCCCGAAGTCACTCGGCGGATCGACCTGCCCGAGCACCGCACCATCGTCGCCACCACCGTCCCCAACGCCAAGCGGCTAGCACCGGCACATCAACCTCCTGGGCCGCCACCAGTTCGACATCACCACCAGCGGGCCCGGCCGGGGCCGCGCCCGCGGGACCCGGACGCCCCCGAGGACGACGAGGAAGAGGAACCCCACGGGGCTCCGGCCGCGGCCGGGGCCCCGTGTCGCGTGCGGAGGGCAAGTGCAGCACGGATGACGGTAGGCCCCCACAAGCCCAAGAACCGCATTCCGCCCCATGACCTCGGCGCCGACCTCTTCCGTCCCGGCGGGGGCCGCGCCCCCTCAGCCGGCGAGTCTGAACCACACCAGCTTCCCGCCCTCACCTACGACCACCGACCAGTCGTCGGCGTAGGCCCCTACGAGCGCGAGCCCGCGGCCCCGCGTATCGAGCACCCCACCGCCCGGACCTTCCCGCGACAGCCGCCCGACGGGCCCGCTGTCACACACCCCAACGGTCACCTGCCCGCGCATGACGGCGACGTCGATGGCGATCAAAGCGGTTCGCGTATGCCGGTGGGCATTGGTCACCACCTCAGAGGTGCACAGCCGCGCCGCCTCCACGAGATGCTCACACCCCGCGCCCCGCAGGACCAGCGCCACCCACTCCCGCGCGATCCGAGGCGTATCGGCCCGACTGGGCGCGACCATCCGATAGCTGAGCCCTAAGTCGCTCGCGTTCATCACGTTCATCTCCCAACGCGGTCCGGATTCGCGCTGCCTGCCCTTGCGTGGCATTGGCCGCCCCCAGGTGACACCCGCCCCAAGGCGCGTGTCAGCGGCTGCACTTCGCTCGATCGGCGTGCGGCGCGGTACTGAGCACGACTGTAGCGGGATCCGTAACAACTGTTTTACGGTTTCGGATAATTGATGCGACGCAGTGGACCCCACGCGAGCCGACGCGTCACACTGGGAGCCGACAGGAGGGGACGCCGATGCCACCGAGGAAGGCTCCTACCGCGCGGCAGCGGAGGCTGGGCGCCGAGTTGCGGAAGATCCGGGAGCAGGCAGGAATCTCACTCACCGAGGCGGCGGCGCAACTCAGCACCGACCGAACCGCGATGAGCAACATCGAGAGCGGTCGGTTCGGCGTCAGCAGCGAACGCGTCCGCACCTGGGCCAGCCACTACGGGTGCCCGGACCAGGCTTACGTCGACGCACTGGCAGCCATGACCGAAGAACGCGGCCGCGGCTGGTGGGACGACTATCGCGACGACCTCTCCGCAGGGCAGCTCGACCTGTCCGAACTCGAACATCACGCCGTCGCGCTCCGCACCGTGCAGATCATGCACATGCCGGGCCTGTTGCAGACGGAGGACTACGCGCGGGCCGTCTTCGAGGAGGCCGTTCCGCCCCTGCGGCCGATAGACCTCCGCCGGCGGCTCTCACACCGGATGAAGCGCCGCGATGTCCTCGACGGTCCGGACTCCCCGGCCTGCACCTTCCTGATTCACGAGGCGGCCTTGCGCATGACGTACGGCGGCCGTGCGATCGCGTTGCAGCAACTCGACTACCTGCTGAAGCAGTCGGAACGGGACAACCTGACCGTACGGGTGATTCCCTTCCGGGTCGGAGGTTTCCCGTACGCGGGAAGCTCGACACTCTATGCGCACGGCCCGGTCCCGCAGCTCGACACGGTGCAGACGGACACCGCAACCGGCCCCGCGTTTCTTGATGCCGAGACGCGGCTCGCCAACTATCGGGCGGTCCTGGACCGGACCGAAGAGAAGTCGTACGACCCCGCACGGTCGCGTGACTTCATTCGCGAAATGGCGCAACAAGTATGAAGGCGTGGGAACAGTGGATATTCAGTGGCGCAAATCCTCGAAGTCGACGGACGCCGAAGGCAATTGCCTCGAAGTGGCCGTCGTGGGCAGCGAGGTCCTCATCCGGGAGAGCGACGACCCCGGACTGATCATCAAGACCTCGCGAGCCAAGCTCCGGGCGTTCATCGACGGAGCTGCCGCCGGCGAGTTTGACGACCTCGCCTAAGCGGTCCGCAACCCACGGCTCCCTGCCCTCTTGTGGGCGGGGAGCCGTTCTGTTGCGCGTACCACGCGTTGGCATATGCCGTCTCACTCTTTAGACGTCAAACAGTTGATACGGACCTCCGGCTGACGCTACCTTCCAAGCACGCCACCTCCGGTATCGCGCACCACGCGGCGCAGACCAGAGGCTGGCAACTCCCGCCAATCCTGCGCCAGTTGACGGGAGATCAACGCCGCCCCCTCTCGGTCGCTCGTCACGGCCCGGAGGGGGCGGCCCCGCCGCACCGGCAGGAGTGATCCGCATGCTCGCGCGACACCACACCCCGTCCGCCGCCCCGGCCCGTCCCGCCCGGGACGCCACGGCTGCGATCCGCTCCGGCTACTGGTTCGAGGCCCTCTGCTACGCCGACGCGTACGCCCAGCCCCCCGAACTCCTCGACCGCGTCATGCTGGACACCCCTGAGGAGGCCGTCCGCCTGATCCGGGTCCAGATCCGGACCACGCACCCCTTCGCCCTGTCCCCGACCGAGGTGGACCGCGCCCTCGCATGGTCCGACGGCGGCGGCCGCATCCAGGCCCTCGCGGCCCTGCACCGCGGCGAGGTCGCCGGCTTCAGCATCGTCCTGCGCAACGGGATCCGCACCGAATGGCGCGTCCGCCCCGTCGACTACCTCTCCCTGTCCATCGCGCACCCGTCGCTCTGACGTCCGCCGAGCGATGAGGCCGACGCCCTAGAGGTCGAGGGTCAGGCGGGGGGATTTTGAGCGGCCTACGCAGATCATCATCGTGGTGCCGGAGGAGCGTTCCGCGGGGGTCAGGACTGTGTCGTGGTGGTCCGGGGTGCCGGCGAGGACCTTGGTTTCGCATGTGCCGCATATGCCCTGCTCGCAGGAGGAGGGCACCGACGGGACCGCCTCGCGGACGACGTCGAGCAGGCTGCGGTCCGCCGGGACCTGAAGGACCCGGCCGGTGCGGTGCAGTTCCACCTCGAAGGCGTCCGGGGTGGGGGCGGTGGGGTCCGTGGGGGCGGTGAAGCGTTCCACGTGCAGGGTGGCGGCGGGCACGCGTCGCTCCACGGCCTCGATGAGGCCGTTCGGGCCGCAGCAGTAGACGGCGGTGGTGTCCGGCAGGCCGCTGAGCGCGTCGTCGAGGTTCAGGAGTCCGTGGGTGTCCTGGGGGGCGAAGGCGACATTGCCGCCCGCGAGGCCCGTGAGGGCTGAGAGGGCCGTGAGTTCCTCGCGGTAGGCCATGGATGCCAGGGTTCGTCCGCCGTACAGCAACTGCCACGGGGGCGAGGAGGCCGCCGCGAGTGCGCGGACCATGGGCAGGATCGGGGTGATGCCGATCCCGCCGGCGATGAAGAGGTACCCGTCGGCGGGGACGAGGGGGAAGCGGTTGACCGGGCCGCGCACGTCGAGCAGGCGTCCGACGAGGGGGGTGGTGTGGAGCTCCTCCGATCCGCCCCTCCCGTCCGGCTCGCGCAGGACGCCCAGCCGGTAGCCGCTCCGGTCCCCGGGGTCGCCGCTGAGCGAGTAGTGGCGTATCCGCCCGGACGGAAGGCGGACTTCGAGGTGGGCCCCGGGTTCCCACGGGGGGAGTTCCGTCCCCCAGGGGTCCACGAGCACGATCCCGAGGACGCCGTCGGCCTCGGGGACGGCCTCCCGGACCTTGAGTCGCAGCGAGGGAACGGCGTCGAGCATGGGAACGGGGAACCTTCCGTCGGTTTCAGATTCAGGTTTCAGGTTTCAGGAGTGGCCGGGTCGCTGGAGCTGCCCGGGTTCGGGCCATCCGAGGCACAGCAGGCCGTACACGGCGGCCGTCAGCGCGAAGGAGACGGGCAGGCTGAGATCGACGCCGCCGGTCAGCTCGGTCAGCGGCCCGACGTAGAGCGGGTTGTTGACCCACAGCGCGCCGATGACGGATCCGGCCGCGAAGGCCGCCACCGCCCGCGCGTTGACGCCGCGGGTGTACCAGTACAGCCCGCCCCCGCCGGTGGTGAAGGCCCGCAGGTCCTGGGCCCGGTAGTGGCCCCGGTGGAGGCGGTAGCCGACGGTGAGCACGGCGGCCCACGGGGCGACGACGGTCAGCAGGAGCGTCACGAAGGCACCCATGGACTCCATGGCGTCGTACGCCACGGCCCCCAGGTACAGGACGACCAGCGCCAGCAGGGCGACCGCCGCCGTCACGACGGCACGTGAAGCCCGCCAGAACATCGAGTTCGCCGACAGGCCGGCCGCGTACAGGCACACGGCGCCCTGCGGGATGGTCCCGGCGAAGCCGAAGACGACCACGACGACGGCGAACCAGCCCGGCACCGCTTCGGTGAGCCCTTGCAGCCAGGGCGCCTGCGGGCCGGAGAGCAGGGTGCTCACGTAGGCGCCCGTGCCCAGGGCGGCGACAGTGCTGACGAACATGGCCACGCCCGAGTACCGCACCAGCTTCCCCGGCGCGGTGGCGGAGGGCATGTAACGGGTGTAGTCGCCCTGGAACGTGGCGTAGGACAGGGGGACCGTCGCCGAGGCGGTCGCCGCCAGGAACCAGGTGTGGAGCGGGCTGGCCAGTGCGTACTCACCGCCCGCGTACCCGGCGTCGAACTGGGGCGAGAGCACCAGGACCGTGCCGATCAGCACGATCCCGCCGATCACCGCGGTGATCTTGTACGTGCGCACCAGTACGGTGTGCCCGCGCACCGCGACGAAGGCCACCACGCCCGCGGTGACCACCATGGCCACGGTCAGCGCGCCGGGCCCCGTCGGGGTGGAGGCCATCCGGTTGCCGGCGACCATGATGGCGGTTCCGCCGGTCCATACGGCGATGGCGAAGAATCCGAGCGCGGTGACGATCGTGATGGCGTTGCCGATGATGCGGCCGCGCACCCCGAAGTGCGCGCCGGACGCGATCGGGTCGTTGGTTCCGGTACGGGCGCCCAGGCGGGCGAGGGGAGCCAGCAGGGCGGTACCGATCGCGACTCCGACCACGATGGCGCTGATGGCGCCCCACCAGCCGAGGCCGAACATGACGGGCAGGGCGCCCATGACCACGGTGCCGAAGGAGAACTGGGCCGAAGGCCAGATCCACCCGAAGTCCGCCGGCCGGGAGGTGCGTTCCGCCTCGGGTATGGGCTCGATGCCGTCCACCGCGGGCGGGGACGGGCGGGGCGGCACCGCCGTCGGCGCCGCCCCTTCGTGGAGCGCGCTCACGTTCCGTCCCGCCCGGTCTCCGGCCCGGTCTCCGGCCCGTCCTGACCCGCCGGTACGTCGGACAGCGAGTCCAGCAAGTCCGCCGGCCAGTCGGACAGCGACTCCGGCAGCGTGTCCACGATCCGCAGCGGGTCGCACGCCGGCCCGGCGGTACGGGCGCCCGTGGCCAGGTCGAACGTGGAGTAGTGCAGCGGGCAGGTGATGGTCAGCCTGCCGCCGTCGACGCGGGCGAACTTCAGCTTGCCCTGCCGGTGCGGGCACCGGGCCGCCGCCAGGACCTTGCGGCCCGCCACCTCGACGAGCACCAGGTCCTCGCTGATCTCCCGTATCTCTCGGATCCCTCGGATCCCTCGGATCGAACCGTCGGAGCCCATCAGGAGACCTTCCGTGCCCGGGTGATGGCCGCCTCGGTGGCGTTCCCGACGATGTCACTGGCCAGCCGTACACCGGCCCAGATCTTCGCCAGATCCGGCTCCTCCAGCGACCGGATCGCGGTACGCATGTGGTTGCTGTGGTACGAGTCGATGTACAGGTGCTCGGTGTAGTAGGCGTCCCGCTGGATGCCCAGCCGCTTGGCCGCGCGGGCGAAGGACTGGAACCCGTACAGCACGCTGGTCTCGAAGTAGCCGTAGGCGCCCAGGAAGTACTGGGGTGAGCCGGCGCGGCTGGCCAGCCAGTGGAACATGTTGACGTAGGCGTAGCTCTCCGGCGACGTGCCGTCGAGGTAGCTGTCCAGCTCGGTGCTCATCTCCAGCTCGTCCAGGAGGTCGCGGTAGAGCTGGGAGTGGGACTTCTCGTCGTTGCCGCAGCCCAGTTCGTCGATGAGGACCCGGAAGACCGCCATACCCGACCGGTACGGCAGCCGGGGCACGACGGGCAGCAGGGATTCCGACTCGGTCAGCCCGTCGAGCGCGAACTCCCGCACGATCACCTTGAACTGTTCGAGGGTGGCCTCGTTCGCCAGGAACCGGTGATTGTCCGAGATATCGGCGAGCTGCGCCTCTTCCGCGGCGAGGAACTCCTTCAGCCCCTCCAGCAGCTCCGCCGTGGAGGAGAACCTCGGGGCGTCGGCCTCGTAGGCGCGGGCCATCGGCAGGATCCACTGCTCCTCGATGGCGAGCATGGTCCCGTAGCCCTCGACGTCGGGAACCTGCCGGTACAGCTCGTACAGCTCCCGCTGCGTCTTGTCCCGCTGGAGCCTTGCGGCGACGGTGGTCGGATTCATCGCAGCTCCCTGTGGACCGCGGGGGTGGCGATGATGCCGCGGGCGTGCAGCTCCTTCTTGACCCACCGGTACCAGTCGTCCTTGAACACCCCGTACTTCTCGCACGTGGCGTTGACCTCGGCCTGACGCTCCGGCGAGGGGTCGACCAGGATGGCGTTGCACAGGGCGGGTTCGAGGTTGGCCAGCGGGCCGATGAAGCCGTTGATCCCGGAGGCGGCGGAGATCAGGTTCTCCCAGCCCTCGAAGACCGGTACGCCGGTGCCCGCCTCGGCCATCTTCACGGTGAAGGACGCGTCGCCGCTGGACTCCTTGATGCCGACGATCCCGGGCATCTCGCACAGTCTCAGCAGGGTGTCGAGCTCGATCTTGTTGCCCGAGAGGGCTTCCTCGTTGTAGAGGAAGATCGGGGCGCCGGTGGCGCCGCGGATGGCCCGGTAGTGCTCGACGATGTCGTCCTGGGTGACGCCCTTGCCGAAGGGGGTGGTGACCACCACCGCGTCGGCTCCGATGTCCATCGCGCGGCGGGCGCGCTCGATGATCGTCGCCGTGTCGGGGAGCTGGATCCCGACGAGCACGGGAAGGTCGCCGGAGTGGCGGACGGTGTAGGTGACGATGTCCGTCCACTGCCGCTCGTCCAGCTTCCAGCCCTCACCGGAAGTCAGCGCCGGCATCAGCCCGTTGACCTCGGTGCGGACGTGGTCGATGAGGCGGGCCGTGCTCTGCTCGTCGACGGTGTCGTCTTCGTCGAACGGGGTGATGAGCGGGACGATCGTGCCTGAATACATGGCCGTGCTCCTCATAGCGTGTGCGATGCGACGGTCAGGACGAGGGAGTCCTGGTAGAGCTTTTCGAGGTGCTCGGGGAAGGTGTCCTCGCCCTCGCCGTCCCGCGCCGCCGGGACGGCGGCGACCGGGAGCCCGTCGCGGCCGGTCAGGCGGGTCAGTCGGGGGCTGGCGGTGTACAGCAGTCCCGAGTGGGAGATGACCTGGCCGAGGACGAGCCGTTCGTGGCTGGGCAGCCCGGCCAGCTCCGGCAGCGTGAAGGCACGGCCGGCGTCCTCTTCGGTGTAGCCGGTACGGACGATGGTCATCTCGGTGTGCAGGACGTCCATGAACGGGTAGTACGCGTCCTGGACCTCCCGGCTGTAGCCCCACACGAGGTCGTCGCAGCGGCCGACCTGCTCCCAGCTCATCGTCACGCCGCCGCCGGTGAGCCGGCCGGCGAAGAAGCGTTTGCAGGCCCTGCGGATCGCCTGGTCGTCGCTGTGCATTCCCATGAACACGGTGGCGTCGATGAAGACGCCGGAAGAGTCAGCGGGCATAGCGCTCAAGCACCTTCTTCGTACGGTCCATGGCGCCGGCGAACACCTCGGGGTTGCGGGCGAGGGCCATGCGCACGTACCGCTCACCGCGCGCCGGGGTGTTCCAGTAGAAGAAGGTGCCGGGCAGGACGTAGACCTCCTCGTCGAAGAGGACGGCCTGGAGCTCGGTGGCGGTGACCTCGTCGGAGAGGATCTTGAACCAGGCGACGGAGGTGCCGACCACCGGCTCCTGGAATTCGAGGATGGTGCCCTGCATGGCCTCGCGGGCCGCCGCGCCGTTGGTGGTGATGATCTCCTTCACCGAGCCGAAGCCGTCGGCGATGGAGTCCTCGACGTACTCGGTGACCATGTTGAGGACGAACGGCGAGACGTTCAGCAGGACGCTGGTGTGGAGGTTGTAGACCTCCTCCTGGATGTCCAGGCTGGCGGTGATCATGGCGCACTTGGCGTCCTGGATGGGCCAGGTCTTCCCGGTGTCCTCCATCACCATGTAGGTGACGCCGGACTCCTCCAGCAGCTTGTAGATGTCCACGCGGCCGATCGAGTCGTCGCACAGCGCGAAGGAGGCGAAGCAGAAGTCCATGACCAGGATCTTCTTGTGGTCGACGCAGTACCGCACGACCTCGCGGAAGCCCTCCAGCTCCTGGGCCAGGAGGGTGAATCCGGTCGGGTTGTTGGGGTCCACGAGGTAGATCGCGTCGGCCGTGACGTTCTCCACCAGCGAGTCGTAGATCTTCGCGGTCTCGTGGAGCGCCTGCTCGGGGAGCGGGGATATCGGCACCTGCATGTTGCGGAGCAGGTCGACGAGGTTGTCGAAGCACGGCTCGACCAGCGCCACCGACATCTCGCGCTTCTTCAGGTACATGCCGGCGACCATGGTGGAGACGCTGGCGGAGTACGAAAGTAAGGTGCGGCCCATGGCGCGGGCGGTGGGCTGGCGGTGCAGGCGGAAGAACGCGTCGATGAACTTGGCCTCGAAGTGGGCCTGCTGCTTGGACTCCGACTCGTACCAGAGCTCGGGGAGCCGGGCGACGATCGCGTCCTGACTGGGGGACTGGCGCTGGTGCGTGTGCGCGTCCGCCAGGTTGTACCGGGTCTTCAGCGCCTCGATCTCGTGCTGGGTGAGGTCGACGAAGGTACTGACGTCTGCCTTCCCGGAGCCGCTCTCGGACGACACGACGGTGGTCTCGTTCTCGGGCATGAGAATTCTCCCTGTGGTTTCCTGCGGAAAGTCCCGGTCGCCGGGCGGATCGAATGAACGCCTTCAGCAACGCATCGGAAACGCTACAGAAATCACTCGAAAGCATGAATCACATGGGGGTTACGAATCTGATAATCACCGTGATGTTTTACGCGCGACAAAAAGCGGCCGGGAACTCCAGAACCTGGAATTCTCGGCCGCTCTCCGAACTTCTTCTGTTGTTCGCCCGATTGGCCCCGCTCAGCCCGTTGCGGCCGCCAGGAGAAGGTCCTCGTAGATCTTCGGGTCGTCGGATTCGATCACCGGGAAGCCGATGCCGTAGGAGCCTTCCCAGCGCACGTCGATCCCGGGGTTGGCCCAGTCGGTGCCGTCGGGCAGGAACAGGTGCGGGCTGCAGCTGACCGCCTCGGTACGGGCGATCGCGGCCTGGCCGGAGAGGGTGCTGCGGGCACGGCCGTCGTCCAGGGCCTCCGCCAGCGCCGTCACGTCGACGACGCCGGTCTCCGCGGCCACGTCGAGGATGACCTTGCGGTGGCTGACGGTGCGCGACTCGGCCCAGAAGGCCTTCCGCAGGCCGAGGTCGAGCTGTTCGGACGCCGTCAGGGACTGCTCCTTGGCGGCCTGGATCGCCTCCAGCGCGGGCAGCGTGGTGGAGGGGTAGAGCCAGTCCTTGGCCTGCCAGAGCTGCCAGCCGGCGGCCGGCTCCAGACTGGCCATCCGGCCCACTTCACTGTCGGTTCCGGGGCGGGGGCTGGGCGCGTCGTTGAGCAGCTCCAGGGGGAAGGCCCGCAGGTCGAAGCTGACTTGGCTTTCGAGTCCGAGCCGCTTGCGCGTGGCGTGCAGACGGTGGATGCCGATGTGCGCGAAGGAACACCAGATGTCCGAGAAGACGGTGATGATGCCGGGCGGCGGTGTCAGGGATGCAGCGGTCAACGGGGACTCCGAGGGGTGTCGGGGAAAGAGCGGAGTGAGTGGTTCAGGCAGCTCGGCTCAGCAGTGGCTCAGGGCCGAGGGCTCAGGCAGCCAGGGCTCAGGCAGTCACGGCGGCTTGGCCGGCTTGGGCGGCTTGGGCGCCGTGCGCGTCCAGGGCGGCTTCGAGGTCGATGTCCGCGCCCGGAAGCCACGCCGGCAGGAACGGGATGCGGGCCATGGCCTCCATCAGGGAGGTGACCATCCGGCCCTCCACCGTCGGCCCGTGGGCGGACAGCAGCCGGGCCGGGGAGAGGGAGGACACCGCCCGGACGGTGCGGAGGAACTTCTCCGCGTCGACGAGGGCTGTCCACGGGGCGATCGCCCGGTTCAGGACGTCGAAGCCCTCGAAGAATTCTTTTACGTCGGCATCACCGAAGTGCTGCACGGTTTCAGGTATGACGGTGCCGAAACTGTCCGAACTGAAAAGCGTGCCGGCCTCGTGGTCGAATAGTGCGAGCGTGCCGGGCGAGTCGAACGTGGGCGGCCGGTGGAAGCTGAGAGTCCGGTCACCGATCGATATTCGGCTCCCGGGGTTCACCGTCACCACCCGCTCACGCGGGATTTCGAATTCCTCGGACAGTCGGGTGAGCGATATCCCGTTCGTGACGACCTTGGCGCCGGGAGCGCGGTCGAGTATGCGCGCCAGGCTCCCGGTGTGGTCCCGGTCGTCATGGGTGATGGCGATCCACCGCAGATCGGCGGGGTCCACCAGGGACCACAGGGCCTCTTCGAACGCGTCCCGGTCCACGGGCATGCCCGTGTCCACCAGCATCGGCTGCTCACCGCGCAGCAAGTAGGCGTTGACCGGCTGCAGGCCCAAGTCGGGTATCGGCAGTTCAGAGGGCAGCGCGTGCAGTTCGGGCCCTATGGCGTAGGTCTCCACGAGGAACAGCCTTCTCTCTCGGGTCTCTCGGGTCTCTCGGGTCTCTCAAGGTCGGACGAGCGCGAGCTCAGACGAGTTGGATGGCCAGCGAGCCGGCGAGCAGCAGGCCGAGTCCCGTCAGACGCGGCACGCTCAGCACCCGGGTCGGCAGCCGGAACATGCCCCGGTGGTCGATCAGGGCGGAGGTCAGCTGCTGGCCGGTCACGGTCAGCCCGATGGTCACCGCGGCGCCGATCTCGGGGATCAGCAGGAACGTGCCGGTGACGTAGCCCGCGGCGCAGGCTCCGCCGAGCCAGCCCCACCAGGGCATCGCCTTCAGCGGGGTCAGCTGCGGCTTGGGGGTCTTGCCCGTCAGGCGCAGCACCAGCAGGACGACGGCGATGGTGAGCGTGGCCACCGTGAAGCTGAAGGCCGCCACCGTGATCGGGGCGCCCAGACCGTGCCGGAGCTTGGCGTTGACCGCGCCCTGGATCGGGAGCACGCCGCCGGCGACGATGCCGAGGACGATCCATCCGATCCGGCCCGGCCCCGACATCGTCGGGGCTCCGGGCGGGGCGGCCGCCTGCTGTCCCCGGATGATCACGATGATGCCGGCGAGGACCGCGAGGGCGCCGAGCGCGATGCCCGGGCTCAGGCCCTTCTTCTCCAGGCCGAAGAGGCCGCCCAGGTCGAGGACGAGTGAGGAGAACATCTGCCCCGTGACGAACAGCCCGACCGAGGCCAGGGCTCCCAGCCGGGGGAAGAGCAGGATGCCACTGGTGATGTAGAGGGGGCTGGCCAGGCCGCCCAGCAGATGCCACCACTCGACGTCGGGGATCTTCCCGAGCGCGCCGAGCGAGCCGGTCACCGCCGCCAGGACCACCAGGAGTCCGGTGGCCACGCTCAGTTGGACCGTGGAGGCACCGTAGGGGGTTCCCACGGCCTTGTTCAGTTGCAGGTTGACCGACGCCTGGACGGCCAGGAGGCACCCGACCAGGAGGGCTGCCGCGAGCAGCGCAGCGTTCATCTTGTTCTCCCACACATCAAACGGACGGTCGTCTCACTTAACATAGACCTGAGTATGCCAAACGGACAAGCCGTCCACTTAAGGTTTTGGGAAGTAAGGTGACCCGCATGAGTAACGGCGACGAGCATCCCGCCCCGCCCGTAGTCCTCCGCGGTGATCTCCAGGCGGTGCCCCGGGGCGCCGCCGCACCGCGGCAGCGCGCCGACGCGGTGCGCAATCGCGCGCAGATCCTCTCCGCCGCCGAACTGCTCTTCACCACGCACGATCCGCGCACCGTCACGATGGAGCAGATCGCGAAGGCCGCGGGCGTCGGCCGCGCGACCCTCTACCGCTCGTTCCCCGACCCGTCCGCCGTCGCCACCGCCCTCCTGGACGAGCACGAACGCCGGCTACAGGGGCAGATGATCTACGGCCCGCCGCCGCTGGGGCCGGAGGCACCCCCCGCCGAACGACTGGCCGCGTTCTACCTCGCCTACCTGGACCTGCTCCAGCGGCATCTGCCCCTCGCGCTGGGCGCGGAAACGGGGCCCGCCCGCTACGTCACCGGCGCCTACGCCTTCTGGCGCCTCCATGTGCGCACCCTGCTCATCGCCGGCGGGGCCCCGGACCCCGACGCGCTCGCCGACATCGCCCTCGGCCCCCTGGCCCCGGAGCTCTACCACCATCAGCGCAACACCCTGGGCATCCCCCACGAGCGCATCGCCCAGGCCCTCTGCGTGTTCGCCCGGCGCCTCCTGGATCCCGGGCGGCCCTGAACCCGGACGGCCCGGACCCGGGCGGCCCGGACCCGGACGGCCCTGACCCCGGACGGCCCCGGCCGGACCTAGACGGCCCCGACGTACACCTGCCCGCCCAGGATGGGGAGCAGCAGGCCCCAGATCCGCTCCAGTCGCACCTGGGCCGCCCCGTCCAGTGAGCCCGCCTCCCCGAGCCAGGGCTCGTCCGCGGGCAGCGGTGCCCGCCGCATGGCCAGCTCCACGCCGCTGACCACATAGCTGACCAGCGCCGCCAGCGCCGTGGCGTCCGCCCCCGGCCGCAGCAGCCCTTCGGCCTCCACGTTCCGCGACAGCCGCGCCACCTCCCGCCGCCACGGGCACTCCTCGTCCGGGTTGCCCTGCGGTTTCAGCTCCCTCGACAACCGCTCACCGGCCCGCACCGACTCGTCGGTCTCGAAGAGGTCGATCAGCGTGCGCGTGACGGCCACCAGCTGGTCCACGACCCCCGACACCTCGTTCGCCGCCGACTCGACGGCCTTGCGCGTCACCGTCCGGGACCGCTCCCTGACCGCTTCGGCCAGAGCGGCCTTCGTACCGAAGTGGAACACCACGGCGCCTGTCGTCACCTTGGCCCGCTCGCCGATCCGGCTCAGCGAGGTGCGCTCGTAGCCGTCCTCGTCGAACGCGCCGGCCGCGGCCCGCAGGATGATCTGCTTCGTTCTCGCCGCTCGCTGCTGGATTGCCACTTGACACTCCCCCTGCGTCTGTAACGGCCAACTCGCCTTTATCTACACTGCGTTGAACGTTCCAGCGCAGCGAAGCATAGACTACGGGAATGAACTCCAGCGTCTAATGTATTGGACGAGACGTGTTGGACATGGATCAGCTCTCACAGTCGCTCGCCCGCAACCTCAAGCACTGGCGCACCCGTCGGGGCCTCACCCTCGACAGGCTCGCCGCCCGCGCCGGGCTCAGCCGCGGCATGGTCATCCAGGTCGAGCAGGCCCGCACCAACCCCAGCCTGGAGACGATGGTCAAACTCGCCGACGCCCTCGGTGTCGATATGACGGCCCTGCTCGACACCAACCAGGTGCCGCGCGTACGCCTCACTCCCCCGGAGCGGGCCATCCGCGTGTGGTCGACCGAGTCCGGGAGCTCCAGCACGCTCCTGGCCGGGAACTGCGACCAGGGCGCCTTCGAGCTGTGGACGTGGCGGCTCGAACCCGGCGACGTGAGCCTCTCGGCTCCCCATCCGCCGGGCACCACCGAACTGCTCCACGTCACCGCGGGCGAGCTCACGCTCATCGTCGACGGAGAGATCCACCCCATGCCGACCGGCTACTCGGCGACACTCTCCACCGACGTCTCCCACGGGTACCGCAACGACGGCGACATCACCGTCGAGATGACCCTCGCCGCCTACATCCCCAGCGCGCGGCCTTCCGATTAGGCCCGACGCCGGCCACGCGCAGACTCCTCCCCCTCGGGAGGAGGATGCTGCGGGTGGCGGCGTGCCTCCGTGCGCGCCCCGAGCGCGGCACGGCAGCCGCCACCCCACGACCCGCACTCGTCAAGGCAAGGACCCTTGGCGTCCCCTCGCGACGAATCGTTCACCACCAGGGTGATCAACACATGACGGTCCGTCAACACCTCGTTAGAGGTACACGCGCGGTTCCCGGATCGGCCCACAACTTTCCGACGCCTCGTCAGGACGACTCGCCGCGCAGTCGACCGCGCAGTCCGACGCCCAGTCCCCGGCGCGGTCCGCGGCCTTCTCCGCGCGGTCGACCTCGCACCAGATCCGTTTGCCCGCGCCCTCGTGCTGCCACCCCCAGCGGTCCGCCAGGCCGTCCACCAGCTCCAGCCCGCGCCCGCCCGTGTCGTCCCCGGCGGCCTGCCGCCGGGCCGGCGCCCGGTCGCTCGCGTCGGCGACCTCGACCCGCACCCCCGGCCCCCCGAACAGCATCCGCAGCACGGCCGGACAGCCCGTGTGCACGACCGCGTTCGTGACCAGCTCGGAGATCAGCAGGATCAGCGTCTCGGCGAGCGGTTCGTCATCCCCTATGCCGGATCCCGCCAGCCGGGAGCGCGCCCATCGGCGGGCCCGGCCGACCTCGGCGGGGTCCGGTCCTACCTCCAGCTGAACCTGAAGCACCTGCACCGCTCACACCATCCGACCCGGCGGACACTTCGCCTCACGAAGGTACGGGATCACGATCCGTGACCCCCTTGCGAAGCAGCATGGTTGACATACAGTCACCACAACAAGCGCTTCGGGCATATTCCAGCGCGAAGGAGTAGGCGTGGTGCATACTGCGCGACGCACGCGCCGCTGGGCCGCTCGCATTCCCGGGAGCGTACCCGAGCAGGCCCCCGACTCCGGGCCGCAATGAGTCGGGCGTAGGACACAAACCGATATCAACTCTCTGCAATCGGACATGCGTCCCACACCCTCCCTCCCCTCACCGTCAGCGACCGCCCTCAGGCCCGCCCGCAGCCCGCCCCGCTACCGCGCATCAGGACCGGTCGCGCTCAGCAACAGCTCCGCCGCCAGCAGTTCCTCCGCCTCCGCCGCCGTCCGCCACTGCTCGGCCCGCACCCACGCCCGCTTGAGGTGCAGGTGCACGTCCGCCTCCCAGGTGAACCCCATCCCGCCGTAGACCTGGAGGCAGTCCCGGGCATTGCCCACGGCGGCCTCGTCGGCCAGCAGCTTCGCCGCCGCGATCTCCCCGGCGTCAGCCGTGACCGCCGCCGCGTACACCGCCGTACGGGCCACCTCGGCCCGCACCAGCATCCCCGCGCACAGGTGCTTGACCGCCTGGAACGCCCCGATCGGCTGCCCGAACTGCTCGCGCTCCCCCGCGTACCGCACCGCCAGCTCCACCGTCCGCAGCGCGCTCCCGAGCTGGAGCGCGGCCGTCAGCAGCGCCCCCGTCTCCCGGTACGCCGAGACGTCCCCGGCCGAGGCCACCCGGTGCAGCGGAGTCAGCGGGTCCGCCGAGCGCACCGGCTCACCCGAAGGGAGTAACGGCGCGCCGAGCACCGCGTCCGCCTCCCCCAGGTACGCCACCAGCGACCCGCCGCGCCCGCCCAGGCCGCCCCGCCCGCCCCGCCCGCCCAGGTCCCCCAGGTCGCCCAGCTCCCCCAGGTCGAAGGCCGTCACCACGGCCGTCCCGGCCGCCGCGCCCGGGACCACCCCGGCGGCCAGGTGCGTGGCCACCAGCGGTCCCGGCAGCAGCGCCCGCCCGGCCTCCTCGAAGAGGAGCGCCGCCTCCGGCAGCCCCAGCCCGACCCCGCCCTCGGCCTCGGGCAGGCGCAGCGCGAAGAACCCGGCCGCGCCGAGCTCCCGCCACAGGTCCCGGTCCACGGCGGTCCCGCTCTCGACGGCCGCCCGCAGCGCCTCGCGCCCGTACCGCCGCGCGAGCAGCTCGCGTACGCCCGCCCGCAGGTCCCGCTGGTCCCGCGTCGGCTGGAAGTCCACGGCCGCTCACCGCCCCTTCGGGAGGCCGAGGACGCGCTCGGCGACGATGTTGCGCTGGATCTGCGAGGTGCCCGCCGCGATCGTGTACGAGAGGGACGAGAGCCGGTCCGGCATCCACTCCTCGTCCAGTGAGAGCGAGCCCGCGCCCAGCACCTCGGCGGCGGTGTCGTACAGCTCCTGCCGCGCGTGCGAGTACGCGAGCTTGAAGACGCTGCCACCCGCGCCCGGGACCCCGCCGGAGCTCTCCGACGCGCTGACGTTCCACTGCGTCAGCCTCCAGAGGGCGCCGAACTCCCCGTGCAGGCGTCCCAGTTTCCGACGTAGCACGGGATCGTCCCAGCGGCCGTTGGCCTTGGCCGTGCGCGCCAGCCCGGCGAGGGTCCGCCGGCAGGCGACGACCTCGCCGACGAAGGCGGTGCCCCGCTCGAACGACAGGGTCACCATGGTGACGCGCCAGCCGTCGTTCTCGTCCCCGACCCGGTTCGCGACGGGCACCCGGACCTCGTCGAGGAACATCTCCGCGAACTCGGTCGATCCCGCGAGGGTGCGCAGGGGCCGGATCGTGACCCCGGGCGCGTCCATCGGCATGGCCAGCCAGGAGATCCCGCGGTGCTTCGGGCCTCGCGCGTCGGTCCGCACGAGCAGCTCGCACCAGTCGGCGACCTCCGCGTGCGAGGTCCAGATCTTCGACCCGGTGACCACGTACGCGTCGCCGTCCCGCACCGCGCGCGTACGCAGCGCGGCCAGGTCGGAGCCGGCGTCCGGCTCGCTGAACCCCTGGCACCACACCTCGTCCCCGCGCAGTACGGGCGGCAGCCAGCGGGCCCGCTGGCCGGCGGTGCCCTCGGCGGCGATCGTCGGCCCGGCGTGCAGCAGCCCGACGAAGTTCGCGCCGACGTACGGGGCGCCCGCGCGCTCGGTCTCCTCCAGGAAGATCAGGTGCTGGGTCGGGGTGGCGCCGCGCCCGCCCGCGTCCACGGGCCAGTGCAGTCCGGCGTACCCGGCGTCGTACAGCCTGCGCTGCCAGCCGAGGTCGTAGGCGCGGCGGCCGGGCCAGTCGTCGGGGGAGGGCTTGGCGGGCAGTTCGGGCAGCACCTTGCCGAGCCAGGCGCGCAGCCCGGCCCGGAACTCCCGCTCCTCCTCGGTGTACGTGAGGTCCATCAGGTCAGGTCCAGGCCCAGCATCCGGATGGCGTTGCCGCGCATCAGTTTGTAGACCGTCTCGTCGTCCAGGCCCTTCACGTGGTCGAGGGCGACCTCCTTGGTGTGCGGGAAGGTCGAGTCCACGTGCGGGTAGTCGGTCTCGAAGGTGGCGTTGTCGCGGCCGACGACGTCGAGCGAGGCGATCCCGTGCTTGTCGCGGAAGAAGCAGCAGAACATCTGCCGGTAGTAGTAGGTGGACGGCGGCTCGGGGATCAGGTCGCGCACCCCGCCCCACGCGCGGTGCTCCTCCCACACGTCGTCCGCGCGCTCCAGGGCGTACGGGATCCAGCCCATCTGCCCTTCGCTGTAGGCCAGCTTCAGGGTCGGGAACTTCACCAGCACCCCGCTGAACAGGAAGTCCATCATCGAGGCCATCGCGTTGTTGAAGCTGAGCGAGGCCTGTACGGCGGGCGGCGCGTCGGGCGAGGCGGCGGGCATCTGCGAGCTGGACCCGATGTGCATGTTGACGACGGTGCCGGTCTCCTGGCAGACGGCGAAGAAGGGGTCCCAGTACCCGGAGTGGATCGAGGGCAGCCCGAGGTGGGTCGGGATCTCGGAGAAGGTCACCGCGCGCACCCCGCGCGCGGCGTTGCGGCGGATCTCGGCGACCGCCAGGCCGATGTCCCAGAGCGGGATGACGCACAGCGGGATCAGCCGGCCGCCGCTGTCGCCGCACCACTCCTCGACCATCCAGTCGTTGTACGCGCGGACGCACGCGAGGGCGACCTCCTTGTCCCGCGCCTCGGCGAAGGTCTGCCCGCAGAAGCGCGGGAACGTCGGGAAGCAGAGGGACGCCTCGACGTGGTTGAGGTCCATGTCGGCGAGGCGCGCCTTGGGGTCCCAGCAGCCGCGCCGCATCTCCTCGCGGGTGATGCCCTCCAGGGTCATGTCGTCGCGGTCGAAGCCGACGGCGGCGATGTTGCGCTTGTACGGGAACTTCAGGTCCTCGTAGATCCACCAGTCGGTCGGCGGGCCGTCCGGGTCCATGGTGATCACGTACTTGCCGCCGGTGTAGGCGAGCTCGCCGATGCCGGCGGTGAGCGGCTTGGGCCCGCGGTCCCGGTATTTCGCGGGCAGCCACACGTCGAAGAGGTGCGCGGGCTCGATCACGTGGTCGTCCACGCTGATGATCCGAGGCAGTTCCATGGTGTCCCCTCGCCGCAAATCTGATGGATCGTCAGAAACAAAGCTAGCTCCGCCACCCCTGGACCGACAAGCGTCCGCGTTCTACGCTCTGCGCTTGATCTGACTAGTCGTCAGCTATGGGGAGGCCGGGATGTCGGACGCGACGGACACCGCGAGGGAACTGGGCGAGTCCCCCACCCTGTGGGAGCTGATCGCCCGGCGCGCGGCGCTGACCCCCGACGCCCCGGTGCTCATCGAGGCGGCCGAGGACCCCGCCCGGGACCGCACCCTCACCTTCGGCGAACTCCGGGACCGCTCGGAACGGGTCGCGGCGGGCCTGTACGACATGGGCGTCCGCCCGGGCACGGTCGTCGCCTGGCAGCTCCCGACCCGGATCGAGACGGTCCTGCTCTCCCTCGCCCTGGCCCGGATCGGCGCCGTCCAGTCACCGGTCATCCCCTTCTACCGGGACCGCGAGACCGGCTTCGCGCTGCGCGAGTCGAAGGCCGAGTTCTTCGCCGTGCCCGGCGTCTGGCGCGGCTTCGACCACACCGCGATGGCACGGCGGCTCGGCGCCCGGGGCGTCTTCGAGGCCTACGACTCGCTCCCCGCCGGGGATCCCTCCGTACTCCCCGCACCCCCCGCCTCGGGGACCTCCGTACGGTGGATCTACTGGACCTCCGGCACCACCTCGGACCCCAAGGGCGTCCTGCACACCGACCGCTCCCTGATCGCCGGCGGCTCCTGCCTCGCCCACGCGCTGCGCCTCGGCCCGGCGGACGTCGGCTCGATGGCGTTCCCCTTCGCGCACATCGCCGGCCCGGACTACACGGTGATGCTGCTCCTCTACGGCTTCCCGGCGGTCCTGTTCGAGAAGTTCGCGATGCCGGACGCGCTCGACGGCTACCGGCGCCACGGGGTGACGGTGGCCGGCGGCTCCACGGCGTTCTACTCCATGTTCCTGACGGAGCAGCGCAAGGCGCCGGGGTCGAGACTCATCCCCACCCTCCGCCTCCTGGCGGGCGGCGGCGCCCCCAAGCCGCCGGAGATCTACCACGCGGTGGTCCGCGAACTCGGCTGCCAACTCACACACGGCTACGGCATGACCGAAGTCCCGATGATCACGATGGGCGACCCGGACGACACCCCGGAGAACCTGGCCACCACGGAGGGCCGCCCCCCGGCCGGCATGACGATCCGCATCACGTCACCGGACGGCACACCGCTGCCCCCCGGCGCGGACGGGGAGGTCCGCCTGCGCGGCGAGGCGGTCTGCCAGGGGTACCTCGGCCAGGACCGGAACGCCGACGTGTTCGACGCCGACGGATTCCTGATCACCGGCGACCTCGGCCACCTCACCCGGACCGGCCACCTGGTCCTGACGGGCCGCAGCAAGGACGTCATCATCCGCAAGGGCGAGAACATCTCGGCGAAGGAGATCGAGGACCTCCTCCACCGGCTCCCGGGCATCGCCGACGTGGCCGTCATAGGCCTCCCGGACCCCGACCGCGGCGAACGCGTCTGCGCGGTGGTCGAACAGCCCTCCGGAGCCGCCCCGCTGACCCTGCCGCAGCTGACTGCGCACCTGCGCGCCCAGGGCCTGTCCCCCCACAAACTCCCGGAGCAACTGGAACTGGTCGACGCCCTGCCCCGCAACGACGCCCTGCGCAAGGTCTTGAAGTACAAACTCCGCGAACGCTTCGCGGACACCCGCCGCCCGGACGGGGCCTGAGCGGCTCCGATACCGCTTGGCGGCCGTACGGTGGGCAGCCGCGGCGGCGTGCCCACCCCCGGCCGGGCGCGACGGACTACGCGTCCGGGGCCTCCACGCCGCAGTAGCCGGCGAAGGCCGCCAGGATCTCGTCCAGCGAGACGCGGCCGTCGCCGTCGGCGTCCAGCGCCGTCGCCACCTGGCCGGCCGGCTCGGCCGGAATGCCCAGGACGCGCAGCACACGGGCCACCGCCTCCGGGGTCGCGCCCGCGCCGGACGCGCCGTCGGAAGCCACCGCGACCACCGCCCGCAGGAACGGCCGCGCGATCTCCGCGAACCGCTCCGGGCTGTCCCGCAGCCGCTTCGCCGCGCCCGTGATGAACTCCTCGCGGGACACCCGCTGGTCCCCGTCCACGTCCGCGATCCCGGCCATCCCCTGCCAGAACGCCTCGGCACCCGCGAAGACGGCCTGCCCCTTGTCCGACCGTGCCGCGACGCCGAACTCGGCCAGCACCGAGCGCGCCGCCGCGCTGAAGTCCTCCCGGTCGATGGAGCCGTTCCCGTCCTGGTCGAAGGTGGCGAATCGGGAGGCGATCTTGCGCTCGTACTCTGCGCTGTCCATATTCGAAGTTCCGCCTTCACTGATGCGGTGGGGTGCAGTTCAAGACAAGGCAGGAGCGTAAGCCCTCAGTGGCCTGCGCGTTAAGCGAAGCGGACAAGCAGATGGCCGCATCGAACCAGCGCACGGGAAGCGCGGCGGGGCGCGTACGCGTGTGCCCATGTCCCGCCGCCGCGGGGGCCGTCCGGCCACGCGCGACGGTCTCCGGGGGACGCCCCCTAGCACGGAGGCCACACTTCCAGGCGGGATTCTCCCAAAACGGGCGCGCTGCGCCGTGTGGCCATTACATTCGATGAGTCGACACACGGCTGGGGGCAGTATGCCGAAGGACGTACCACCGCGCTGGGACCGCCGCATGCAGCAGCGCCTCGCCCGCGGCGAGGCCGCCGCGCTCGGGGAGCTGTACGACCGCTTCGCCTCGCTCGTGCACAGCCTGGCGCACCGGGTCCTGGGCGACGAGAAGGCCGCGGACCGGATCACCCGCGAGGTCTTCGGCTACATCTGGGAGAACCCGGACGCCTACGATCCCAAACAGGGCTCCATGCGTTCGTGGGTCGCCCGGATCACGCAGGGCCAGGCGGTGGCCCGGCTGCGCCAGGCCGAGCTGGGGCGCGGCTCCCGCGAGGAGCTGGAGCGCAAGGTGGCCACCGCCAACGCGGCCGCCCGCGCGGACTTCATCGTCACCTCCATGCCCGCGCCGCTGCGGGCCGCCCTGGAACTCGCGTACTTCAAGCGCCGCGACTACCGCCAGGCCGCCGCCGACCTCCAGATCAGCGAGGACGAGGCGCGGCGCCGGCTGCGGCTCGGGCTGCAGTTGCTGTCGACCGCCAACGCCCTCCCCCGGGAGGACACCGCCCCGCCCGGATATGGAACGCCCCGATGACCGGCCCCTCCGACCCGCCCGACGACGGATACCGGCCCGGCGGCGGGGCCCGGATACCGGGTCCGCGCGGAGCCGCCGACGACCTCGACCCGCGGCACGCGCCACCGCCGCCGGCCGCGCCGCCCTCGCACACGGTGCTGAAGTCCCTGCTCGGCGCGTGGGCGCTGGCCGCGTGTTCCGCGGAGGAGACCCAGGCCGTGGAGGACCACCTCACCGAGTGCGCGCCCTGCGCCGAGGAGGCGCTGCGGCTGCGCGACGCGGTGGGGCTGCTGCACCCCGAGGAGAACCTCGACCTGAAACCGCTGCTGCGGTCGCGGGTGTTGGAGGACTGCCTGGGCAAGCGGCCGGCCCGGATCCCGGTGCCGGCGTGGGCGAACCCGTACGACACGGAGACGGCGCGGCTCGACGCGCTGCTCCAGGACTTCGGCGATTCGGAGTGGCACACGCCGGTACGGCTGAAGTGGTTCGAGGGGGAGCGGCGGCAGTCGCGCCGGACGACGGTGGCCGGGGTGATCGGGCATCTGCTGACGGTGGACGGCCTGGTCGCGGCGGCGCTGGGACTGGACGACCCGCTGGGCCCGGACGCGCCGTCGCGCAGCCCCGCGAAGCGTACGGAGTACTTCTGGAACACCGCGCACCCGACCACGCGGCAGGTCCGCGAGCCGTGGCGGGAGCAGGGGCACACGCTGGTCCGCACGGTGTCGTTCGCGGGGCGCGGGGTGGCGGAACTGGCCGTCGACTACGGGAGCTTCGCGCTCCCCCTCGGGGACGCGTTCCTGGAGCGGGCCTTCGAGTGCTGGGTCCACGCGTGGGACATCGCGGAGGCGGTGGACTACCCGTACGACCCGCCGTCCGGGCCGGATCTGCACCGCATGATCGACCTGGCGGCGCGGCTGTTGCCGAGTACGCTCGCGCACCGGCGGCGGTCGGGTCTCGCGGCTCCGGCGCGCGGGCTGGTCGCGGCGGGTGCGCCGGGGCGGACCCTGCACCTGGAGATCGAGGGCTCGGGCGGCGGGAGCTGGGACATCGCCCTGGACTCGCCGGCGGCGAAACCGTCGCCGGACCACCGGGTGGCGCACATCGCGCTGGACAGGGGCGAGTTCTGCCAGCTGGCCGCCGGCCACATCTCCCCGGAGGAAGCGGCGGCGGGCCAACAGGGCGACCGCGAGGCAATCCGCGACGTCCTCTTCGCCGCCGCCTCCCTCAGCCGCCTGTAGCCTCCGGCGGAACCTGGACCACCGCCGCCCGGGGGCCAGAGGAGCCCCTCCAAGGGACCGCCCGGCGCTGGGCCCAGCCCGAAAGAGCCATGGCCGGAGCCCGCGACCTCGGGCACAGCCCGTAAAGGGCGGCACGGGGGCAACCCGGGAACGGGTCCGGGCGCAGCCCGGGGGTCCGGGCGCAGCCCGGGGGTCCGGGCGCAGCCCGGGGGTCCGGGCGCAGCCCGGGGGTCCGGGGAGGGGGCGCGCCCGGGGGCGGATCTCGTTGCGGCCCGGGGGTCGGAGACACGCAGGGCTAGGCGAAGACGACCGTGCGGGAGCCGTTCAGGAGGACGCGGTGTTCGCTGTGCCACTTCACGGCCCGCGCCAGCGCCTGGCACTCCACGTCGCGCCCGATCGCCACCAGCTGGTCCGGCGTCACCTCGTGGCCCACCCGCTCGACCTCCTGCTCGATGATCGGGCCCTCGTCCAGGTCGGCCGTCACATAGTGCGCCGTCGCGCCGATCAGCTTCACGCCCCGCGCGTGCGCCTGGTGGTACGGCTTGGCGCCCTTGAAGCTCGGCAGGAACGAGTGGTGGATGTTGATGATCCGCCCGCTCAGCTCCTTGCACAGGGTGTCCGACAGCACCTGCATGTAGCGGGCGAGGACGACGAGCTCGACGTTCTCGGAGCGCACCAGCTCCAGCAGCCGCGCCTCCGCCTCCGCCTTCGTGTCCTTCGTCACCGGAATGTGCACGAACGGGATGTCGTACGAGCCGACCAGTTCCTTGAAGTCCGTGTGGTTGGAGACGACCGCCGCGATCTCCACCGGCAGCGCGCCGATCCGCGCGCGGAACAGCAGGTCGTTCAGGCAGTGGCCGAACTTCGACACCATCAGCACGATCCGCATCCGCTCGTCGGAGCGGTGGATCTGCCAGTCCATCCTGAACGAGTCGCCGATCGCGGCGAAGCTCGCGCGCAGCTTCTCGACCGTAACCGTCGGCTCGGCCTCGAAGTGCACCCGCATGAAGAACAGCCCGGTGCCCCGGTCTCCGTACTGCTGGCTGTCCACGATGTTGCAGCCGGTCATGAAGAGATAACTGGACACGGCGTGGACGATGCCCTGCTTGTCGGGGCAGGAGACGGTAAGGACGTACTGGGGCTGGGCCTGGGCCTCGTGCTGCGGGTCGCTCATGACCGCACAGCCTTTCACACCGCGCGGGTGAGGATCCTCAACGCTTCCAGCGACCGCGGCCGCACGTCCGGCTCCTCCCCGTCCGCCACCGCCATCCGCAGGTGCGCCTCGCGCGCCGCCCGTACCGCCTCGGGCCACGCGTGGTGCTCCAGGTACGTGGACACGGGCGCGTCCGGACCCACCTGGTGCAGGATCCGCAGCACCCGCAGGACCGCGAGGTCGACGAGGGCCGCCTCCTGCGAATCCCGGAAGATCGTGCCGACGTACTTCTCGGCGGACCAACTGTCGAGCCAGGTGTCCTCGACGAGCCGGTACACGGCGTCGGTGACGTCCCCGTACCCCTCGGCGCCGGCCAGCCAGGTGTCCTCCTGGAACTCCGGATCGGAAAGCATGTGCAGCGCCGAGCGCACGTTGCTGCGCCAGCGCCACCACGGCATGTCATTCAGGGGCATGCCGCCCATGGTGGAGGAGCGGCCGCCGCGACGGGAAGAGTTCTTCGAACCTTGGGCGATTGTCACGCTTTCGATCGTACGTTCCTTCTATTCCGGATCTTGAGGCAGCTCTGCGTAACCGGCCCCGGCAATTCACCTGCACGTCACCGAATGTTGTGTACACCTCACACCCCAGTTCCCCGGGGAGCGGAATGGTGCATGGACATGACCGATCGGCGACGCGCAGCATCCTTCTCCCGCACCTTCCTGGCCACGGCGATGGGCGCGTGTCTCGTCGCCGGCTGCGGGGTGATCCCCGGGGGCTCGGGGGGCCCCGGGGACACCATCACCGTCATGACCTTCGCCCCGCAGGGCACGAAGGCGACCAACATGCCCGGAATGCCCGCCATGGCCAAGGCGTACGAGCGCTGGGCCAACTCCAAGGGCGGCATCAACGGGCGCAAGCTCCGGGTGCTGACCTGCAACGAGCAGAACACCCCCGCCGGCGCCGCCGACTGCGCCCGCAAGGCCATCGCCGAGAAGGCGGTGGCGGTCGTCGGCTCGTACAGCCAGCACGGCCGCGCCTTCATGGCACCGCTGGAGGCCGAGGGAATCCCCTTCATCGGCGGCTACGGGGTCTCCTCCGAGGAGTTCCAGAGCACCCTCTCCTACCCCGTCAACGGCGGTCAGCCGGTGCTCCTCGCCGGTGCCGGCCACCAGCTCGGCCGCGCCTGCGGCCAGGTGGCCCTGGTCCGGCCCGACACCCTCGCCGGGGACTCGATGCCCGTGCTGCTCAACGCCGGGCTGAAGGCCAACAACATGGGCGAGGCCTCCGACATCCGCGCGGCCGAGGACAGCGCCGACTTCTCCCCCCAGGCGCGCGAGGCGCTGGCCGATACCGCCGGGGCCGCGTCCGCGTCCAAGGAGTCCGCGTCCAAGGAGAAGGAAAAGGAAAAGGCGAAGGAGAAGGAGAAGGGCTGCGTGACCGCCGTGCTCGGCGAGCGCACCGAGACGTTCTTCGACGCCTTCCGCCGCGCCGACGACAAGCACAAGCCGCAGATCTCCTCGGTCCTGGGCAGTGTCAGCCAGTCCCTGGTGGACCGGACCGGCGGTAAGGAGAGCCCGTTCGAGGGCGCGTACGTCACCAGTTGGTACCCCGTCTCGTCCGATCCGCTGTGGGAGCCGATGCGGAAGGTGATCTCCGAGCACTCCTTCGGCGACGGCGGCGTGGACGCGGACGACAGCGGGGCGCAGACCACGTGGATCGCGTACACGGTGCTGAGCGAGATCGTGAAGCGGTTCAAGGCGGAGGAGAACATCACGGCGCGGAAGGTCGCGCGCGTGCTGAACCAGTCGGAGAGCGTCAGGACCGGCGGGCTGACCCCGGATCTGTCCTGGCGCTACCAGGACATGCGCGCCGTCGCCGGATTCCCGCGCATCGTGAACGGGCGGGTCACCTTCCAGATCGTCCAGTCGGGCCGACTGGTGGCACAGCCGGGCGAGCAGAGCATGGACATGACCCCGACCCTGGAGCAGGCCCCGCGCGCGGCCTGATCTGGCGTGATCCGGCGTGATCCGCCGGGGCCCGGCGGGGGCGTCAGAGCTGGGACTTGTCCCGCTTGGTGAGGCTGTACTTGGCCGCGATCGCGTTCCACATGGTCGCGGCCGACTCCTTGGCCTTGGTCGCCTCGCCGCTGGCCCGGTTGCCCGCGGCCGCGTTGCCGGTGCTCTTGGCCTGCCCGTCCTTGCAGTTCTTCTTGCCGTCGTCCACGTCGTCCGCCCAGGCCGCGTAGCTGTTGTCGGCGGCCGCCGAGGACTTCCAGGCCTTGGTGAGGGCCGCGGAGAGCTTGGCGTGGTCGGGGAGCAGGTCCAGCTTGAGCTCCTGGAGCCGGGTGACGAGCTCGTCGCGCTGGCGGGCGGCGTCGCGCAGGTCGTCGGCCGCCTGGTCCAGGTTGCGGCAGCCCTTGATGTCGTCGACGGCCTTGATCACCGAGGCGCGGCTGTCGTTGCTGTCCGCGAGCAGTTTGTCGAGCTGGACGGCCTGGGGGCGCGCCGGGTCCACGGGAGCTTCGCCGACGGCCGCGGCCGAGCCGCCGGAGCCGGTGGGTACGGGGGCCACGGCGCCGGGGTCGGTGTTCTGCGGCTTGTTGTCGCTGAGCAGCGCGCCGACGCCGAGCCCGACCACGGCCAGCCCGATGACGACGGCGGCGATGATCGCGGGCGAGACCCTCCGCGCGGGCTCGGCCGGCACGGGCGGCGCCGCCTGGAACTGCTGCGGGGGCGGGGCGTACTGCTGGGATCCGGGCTGCTGGGACCCGGGCTGCTGGGGCCCGGACTGCTGCGGCCGTACGGGGCCCTGCCCGCGCGGCGGATACGGGCGCGGCGGCGACTGCCGGAGCACCGGCTCCTGGATCGGCGGGAGGTGCTGGGTGTGCCCGGCGGAGTCGTCGCCCCGGAACAGCCCGTCAAACCCCTCGGCGGCATTGGGCATCGGCCCGGCGGGCACGGGCGGGATGTACTGCGTCGCCGCCTCGTCCTGCGCGGGTGCGGCCGGCACGGGCGGGATGTACTGCGTCGCCGCTTCGCCGTGCGCGGGCCCGGCCGGGATCGGCGGGATGTACTGGGTCGCGGCCTCGCCGTGCGCGGGCCCGGCCGGGATCGGCGGGATGTACTGCGTCACCGCCTCGGGCAGCGGCGGATACCCGTACCCGTGCGGATCCCCGGGCCCCTCGAACCCGGGCCCCACGACGTGCCCGACCGGCGGCTGCGCCGCCGGGTAGCCGGGCTGCGGGTACCCGTACGAGGCCTCCGCCTGCGGCGGGTACCCGTACGCGGGCTGCCCGGGCTGGTGCGGGGGCGCGGGATAGCCGTACTCGGGCTGGGGCTGGTGCTGGGCCTGGTCCTGGTGCTGGGGCTGAAACTCGGGCTCGGGCTCGGGCTGGGGCTGCTGCCCCGCCTGCTCCCCCCACGGCGCCCCGGACTGCGGCACGCCCGGCTGCGCCGGGTACCCGGGCTGCGGGGCGCCCTGGTAGCCGCTCCCCTGTCCGTTCTCCGTCACCGGGACTCCTTCTCCGACTCGCCCGCACCTACGGAACCGTCGGCTCACGCTACCCGGTCACCCACCGCCACCGGCAGGCCCCCGGATATCGCGGCCCGGCGGGACCCGCGTTTCGCCCGTGCGGGCGTGGCACGCCCTGACCTGCGGCACGTTATGGAATGGTCGCTTCCGCCCGAATGGCGGCGGTGAGTCCCGAGGTGGCGCGGATGTCCATGCCCCGCGGCGACGCATACGGCGCGCGGTTCTACGAAGGTCAGCAGGACGGCTCCGCGCGGTCCGCCGAGCGCGTCCTGCCGCTGGTGTTCCTGGCTGGCCGTCGCGCACCGGCTCGGCGCGGAAACGAACCTCGGCGTGGACGGGAGCCGGGTCACCGAGTCCGCCCCTGCGCATTCCGCCGGACCGCTTCCTCGGCCAGGACCTGTCCCGCCCCCTTCGTCTGGACGGCCGCCGGTTCGACCTGGCCATGTCCCTGGAGGCCGCCCGGCAGCGACCACCGCAACGAGCAGTGGCCGGCCTACTGGCGCGACCGCTTCGGCCGGTGGGGCTACGTACTCGTCGACTGCCTGCGCTCCCGCTCGTGGGACGACCCGGAGGTCGAACCCTGGTACGCGTAGAACGCGTACCTCACCCGAGTGGGCGCCCGCGTTGGGCCGAAACGCTGAGAGTCGGGCGAGGCGGCGGAGGCCCGGACGGGTGCGGTCCGCAGGATGACTACGAATAACTAGACATTACGGTCATCAGCCGATCGGATTTTCCCAAGGAGCGGCACATGCGTCCTGAGGACAGGACCAGATCCACCCTGGGCCCGCTACCCAGACGTTCCGCCCGCCGGCTCACCGGCGGAACCCTCGCCTCCATCGCCCTGGTACTGGTGGGGATCGCCTCCCCTGCCGTGGCGGCGGTGCCGGCGGCCGCCCAGGCGAAGGCAGTCGAGACGGCCACGGCGAACCCGGCCGGCGGCATCGGGGCCCCCTGCAAGACCTCCAAGACTCGGCCGAAGCCGAAGCCGAAGGCCGATCCGGCCGGCGGCCAGGACGCGTGCCGGGGCCCGCGGGGCCCTCGCGGCCACAAGGGCGACACCGGCCCCGAGGGCCCCGAGGGCCTTCAGGGACCGCAGGGCGAAACGGGACCGGCGGGCGAGACCGGCGCTCCGGGCGCCAAAGGCACCCCAGGTGCGGCGGGCACTCCGGGCGCCACCGGCGCACCCGGCGACACAGGCCCGCAGGGCGACACCGGGCCACGGGGCAACACGGGACCTGCGGGCAAGACCGGCGCACCCGGCGACACGGGACCGCAGGGCGACACGGGTCCGGCGGGCGAGACCGGTGCTCGGGGCGCCACGGGCGCTCCCGGCGCAACGGGCGCCCCGGGCGCCACCGGCACACCAGGCGCCACCGGCACACCAGGGGCGGCCGGCGCCACCGGCCCCTGTATCGACATCGACAGCTACTCGCCCTCCAACAGCGAGTCCTTCAGCGCCGCCCTCAGGAACAACAGCGCCTACGGCGGCCGCGCCCCGAACACCGGCGCCGCGGTGGTCTGGCAGAACCTCTCCGGCATCACCGGCTACCCCAACAGAGCCGCCACGGGGTTCCCCTGCGGCATCTCGATCGAGGCCCAGGGAGCGTTCGCGTACATCAAGATCCTGACCACCACCGGCCGGGTCTACCAGCTGCAAATCGCGGTCAACGGGACCAACTTCACGCCCAACACGCTGGTGGGCTGGGTCGACCAGACCCCGGTGGCCCCCTTGCGCCGCGAGCAGAACGTCCCGTTCAAGGGCGACATGTCGCACGGCACCGAACCGAGCAGGAACTGACGGACAGCCGCGGAAGGGCGCCCGGGTGCCGACCGCACCCGGGCGCTCCCGCGCCCCACCGGGCCGCCGGGGGGAACCCGGCTACGCCGCCGACACCTCCAGCCGCGCCCCGAACTCCCGTACCGCCGCCTCCTCCCGGTACGGCTCCAGCCGGGTGCGGAAGTCGTCCAGGTACTCCGCCCCCCGCCGCGAGCGCAGTGACCCCAGCAGCTCCGCCGCCCGCGTCGCCGTCTGGCACGCCTGCTCCACCTCCCGCTGCTGCACCAGCGCCGTCGCCAGCAGCAGCAGCCCGATCGCCCGCCGCCGCGCCTTCGTCTCCGGCAGCCCCCGCAGCGCCTCCTGCGCGCGCGTGGCCGCCGCCTCCGCCTGCCCCAGGTCCCGATGGCAGTGCGCCAGCTCATCGGCCAGGTACGCCTGGTCGAAGTGCCGGATCCACACCGGGTCGTCCCCCGACTCCGGCTCCGCCCGCTCCAGCGCCGTCACCGCCCGCCCCGACAGCACGGCCGTCGCCCGGGTGTCCCCCAGCAACGCGTGCCCCCGCGCCTCGGCGGCGTAGTACATGGCCTCCACTCTCGGCGTGACCTGCCCCCGCGTCCCCTCCTGCGCGGCCCGCGCCAGCTGCGCGATCTCCCGGGGGTTGCCCAGTTCCGCCGCGAGGTGGCTCATGGACGCCGCCAGCACGTACCCCCCGTACGCCCGGTCCCCCGCCGCCTGCGCGAGCCGCAACGCCTGGATGTAGTACCGCTGCGCCAGCCCCGGCTGGCCCGTGTCCACGGCCATGTAGCCGGCCAGCTCCGTCAGCCGGGCCACCGCCGCGAACAGCGCCCGCCCCACCGGTTCCCGGTACGAGCCGCCGATCAGCCCGGACACCACGGAGTTGAGGTAGTGCACGACGACGGGCCGGACGTGCCCGCTGCCGAACCGGTGGTCGAGGTCCTTGAGCGCCTCGGTGGTGGCCATGACGGCCTCCACGTCGGACATCCCGACGCGCGCGCCCCCGCTGCGCGCCACCTGCGCGTCGGCCCCGGTGATCAGCCAGTCGCGGCTCGGCTCGACGAGCGCGGACGAGGCCACGCTCGACCCGGTCAGGAAGTCGCGCCGTCCCACGTCGCTGCGCCACAGCTCGCTGACCTGCTCGATGGCACCGATGACGGTCGGGGAGAACTGCAGGCCGACGCCGGAGGCGAGGTTCTTGCCGTTGGCCATGCCGATCTCGTCGATGGTGACGGTCCGGCCGAGTTTGCGCCCGAGGGCCTCGGCGATGATGCCCGGTGCCCGGCCGCGCGGCTGCTGGCCGCGCAGCCAGCGGGCCACGGAGGTCTTGTCGTAGCGGAGATCGAGGCCGTGCTCGGCCCCGCACATGTTCACGCGCCGAGCGAGCCCGGCGTTGGAGCACCCGGCTTCCTGAATCAGCGCCTGCAGCCGTTCGTTCGGCTGGCGGGCGACGAGAGGCCTGGCTGCCATGAAAACCCCCTGCTGGCCGCGGGTGATCGTTGGAATGATCACTTCCCGCCTGATGTGCGGAGAATCTTCCCCTCTGCGTCGTGTCGCTACCCACGCCCGGCGCCCCGTCCTCCCACGCGCCCCCGTCCATGCATCGATGCGCCCCGCGTGCAGGATCGATGCACCGCCCACCGGCCGGTTTACCCCCGTAACCCCCGGTGACCGCGAGAGTTGTGAAGAGCGTGGAAGAGACCATCGGAGTCACGGAGACCGCACCCATCCCCAAGCAGCGCGGCGAGCAGCTGCTGGACCATGCCGTGCGGTACGCGGAAGAACGGCACTGGGATGTCTTCGCCGGCACCTGGCTGGAGCCGGGCGACGGGCGGGAGCTGTGTTCCTGCGGGGTGGAGGACTGCCCCGCGCCGGGCGCGCACCCCGCCGTGAAGGACTGGCAGGGGCTGGCCTCGGGCAGCGCGGTGCAGGTCCGGCGGATCTGGGGGAAGCAGCCCAACGCCTCGATCCTGCTGCCGACCGGCCGGACCTTCGACGCGATCGACGTACCCGACTCCGCCGGGTTCCTGGCGCTGGCGCGGCTGCACCGGATGAACCGCACCGTCGGGCCCGTCACCCTCACGCCCGACCACCGGATGCTGTTCTTCGTCCTGCCGGGCGCCGGGGCGAAACTGCCGGATCTGGTACGCAAGCTCGGCTGGCCGTCGTCCTCGCTCGATCTGTCCGCGCGCAGCGAGGGGCAGTACGTCGCCGCTCCGCCGACGCGCTTCGGCGGCCGGGGCTCGGTCCAGTGGGCGCAGGCGCCGACGGCCGCGAACCGGTGGCTGCCGGATGTGGAGGAGCTGGTCGACGGGCTCGCCTACGCGTGCGGGCGCGACGCGGCGGAGGCGCGGAGCCGCAAGCCGGCGTAGTTCATGACATTCGTAACTGCTGCCGCCCCTCTCCCTCCTCCTATCGTGAGGAACGTACGACCGTACGACCGTACGACCTACGGGGACTGAGGGAGAGGCAGGCGCATGCCGGACCAGGGTGATGCGGCGGGCTGGACGGACGGGACGGGTGGGGCGGGCGGGGCACGAACGGCGCCGCCCACCGCCCCCGCCGTGCGGGTCGAGGGGCTGTGGAAGCGGTTCGGCGAGCAGGTGGCCGTCGCGGGGATCGATCTGGAGCTGCCGGCCGGACAGTTCATCGGGCTCGTCGGGCCGAACGGCGCCGGCAAGACGACCACGCTGTCGATGGTGACCGGGCTGCTGCGCCCGGACATGGGGCGGGTCTTCGTCGCCGGCCACGACGTGTGGGCGGACCCGGCCGAGGTGAAGTCCCGGATCGGCGTGCTACCGGAGGGCCTGCGGCTCTTCGAGCGGCTGTCGGGGCGGGAACTGCTCGGCTACATGGGGCGGTTGCGCGGGCTGCCGGGCGAGGAGACCGACAAGCGGGCCACGCAGCTGCTGGACGTCCTGGACCTCGCGGGCTCGCAGCACAAGCTGGTCGTGGACTACTCGACGGGCATGCGGAAGAAGATCGGCCTGGCGGCCGCGCTGCTGCACAACCCCGAAGTGCTCTTCCTGGACGAGCCGTTCGAGGGTGTGGACCCGGTCTCGGCGCAGACCATCCGCGGGGTGCTGGAACGTTACACCGCGTCCGGCGCCACGGTCGTCTTCTCCTCCCACGTGATGGAGCTCGTCGAGTCGCTGTGCGACTGGGTCGCCGTCATGGCGGCCGGCCGGATCCGCGCCGCGGGCCCGCTGGCCGAGGTACGGGGCGACGCGCCCTCGTTGCAGGCCGCCTTCCTCCAGCTGGTCGGCGCGCAGGGCCGGGACTCGGGCGCCTCCCTGGAGTGGCTCGGCGGCGGGGCGGGTGCTCGATGAGCACCGGGACCCAGTCCCTGACCCCGGTCTTCGTCCGCCTCAAGCTCTCGCTGCTGAAGAACGGGCTGAAGGGCTCCTCGAAGCGCAAGGCCGCCTACCTGCTCACGCTCGCCTTCGCGCTGGTGGTCGGCTTCTTCGTCACGCTCGGCCTGGCCATGCTGCACGGGAACGCCCGAGCGGGGACGGTCGTTGTCCTGCTGGCGGCGGTCCTCGCGCTCGGCTGGTCGTTCATGCCCCTGTTCTTCCCGTCGGGGGACGAGACGCTCGACCCGAGCCGGCTGGTCATGCTGCCGCTGCGCCCGCGCCCGCTGGTGCGCGCCCTGCTCGCCTCCTCGCTGGTCGGCATCGGCCCGCTGTTCACCCTGTGCCTGGCGACCGGCTCGGCGATAGCGGTGGCCCGGGGGGCGGCCGGCGCGGTGGCGGCGGTCCTGGCCGTGCCGCTGCTCCTGCTGGGCTGCGTCGCCCTGGCGCGGGCGGTGGCCACGGCGAACGTCCGGCTGCTGACCAGCCGCAAGGGGCGTGACCTCGCGCTGCTCAGCGGCCTGCTGATCGCGGTGGGCGGCCAGCTGGCGAACTTCGCCACCCAGCGGCTGTTCGAGGACGGCGGTCTGGCGCGGCTGGAACCCGTCGAGGAGGTGGTGCGCTGGCTGCCGCCCGCGACCGCCGTCGGCATGGTGGACTCGGCGAGCGAGGGCTCGTACGGCATCGCGGCGGCCCAACTGGTGCTCTCGCTGGCGGCGCCGGCCCTGCTCCTGTGGTTCTGGGAGCGCAGCCTGACCAAGCTGATGGTCAGCCCGGACGGCTCGACGATCGCGGCGGCCGAGCCCGGCAAGGACCGGGCGCCCGGGACCGGCCTCTGGTCCCTGCTGCCGGGCGGCCGCACGGGCGCCGCGATGCAGCGCACGCTGCGGTACGTGGTGCGCGACCCGAAGACCAAGTCGGCGTGGGTGACCGCGCTGGCGATCGGCCTGATCGTCCCGGTGTTCAACGCCCTCCAGGGCACGGGCTCGGTGTACCTGGCCTGCTTCGGCGCGAGCATGCTCGGCGTGCAGATGTACAACCAGTTCGGGCAGGACACCTCGGCGTTCTGGATGGTCGCGCAGACCATCTCGACCCCGCGCGAGGCGTACGAGGAGCTGCGCGCCCGGGCGTACGCGCTGGCGCTGGTCACCGTCCCGTACACGCTGCTGATCACGCTGGTCACGGCCCGGCTCGTCGGCAACTGGGTGGACTTCCCGGCGGCGACGGGCCTGGCGCTGGCGCTGCTCGGCTCGATGCTGTGCACGGGTGCGCTGACGTCGGCCCGCTTCCCGTACTCCATTCCGACGGACGGCGCCTTCAAGAACGTGGCGCCGGGCCAGGGCGGTCTCGCCTGGGGAGGCATCGTCGGCGGCATGCTGGCGTCGGCGGTGATCAGCGCGCCGGTGATCGCGCTGACGGTGTACGCCGATGTCACGGACAAGGAGTCCGTCGCGTGGCTCCTGCTTCCCCTGGGCGCCTGCTGGGGCGCCCTGGCCGCCTGGTCCGGGCTGCGGCTGGCGGCCCCGACGGTGGCGCGGAAGCTGCCGGAGATCCTCCAGGCGGTCAGCAAGGGCTGACGCCCGCGAGAGGCGTTGCGGGAGCGGCAGGAGCTCAGTAGAGAGCCCGCCCCAGGGAAACCGGGGGCGGGCTCTTTGGCTTCAGGGGCTCACCTTGACCCCGTCCAGGAACGGCTCCAGCGCCGCGCGCCACGCGCTGGGCTGGTCGTAGTGCAGGTAGTGCCCGGCGTCGGGGATCTCGGCGTACTGGCCCGCCGGGAGGACCCGGACCATCTCCTGGGCCTCCGCGCGGCCGAGCTCGCCGTCCAGCCCCCGGACGACCAGCGTCGGGCAGCCGACCTGCGCGAGCTCCTCCCAGTGCGCGTCGTGGACCCAGGTCTCGCGGGCGGTCAGCATCTGGCGGCGGGAGAAGAGCGGGCGCCAGCCGTCCTGGGCCTGGTGCATGACATCGGCGAAGAAGGCGCCGCGGCCCGGGTCGGGGCGCTCCACCCGGGGATCGTCCTCCCCGAACCAGCGGCGGGCGGCGTCCTGAGTGGGGAAGGGCAGCGGCCAGCGGTGGAACCAGTCCTCCCATTCCTGCTGCGAGGCCTCACCGAGGGCGGAGGCCCGCATGTCGCAGATCACCAGGGCCCGCACCAGGTCGGGACGGCGGGCGGCGAGCTGCCAGGCGGTGAGGGCGCCCATGGAGTGGCCGATCAGGGTCACGGGGGCGAGGCCGAGCTGCTCGACGACGGCCTCCGCGTCGGCCACGAACGCCTCGCGGCCCAAGGCGGTCCGCAGGTCCGGACCGGCCGCCGGGCGGTCGCTCTGGCCGTGCCCGCGCTGGTCGAGGGCCACGACACGGTGGCGCTCGGCGAGCCAGCGGGCGGTGCCCGTCCAGTGGAAGGCGTGGCCCATCAGGCCGTGGAGTAACAGCACGGCGGGCCGCTCCGGTTCCGCCTCGCGGACGGCGGCGGCTTCCGGGGCACTCGCGGTCGGTTCCCGGAACTCCCAGGCGGCCAGACGGACTCCGTCGGCCCCTGTCACATCGATGCGCTGTACCACCGCGGATGCACCCCCTTCGCTCCCGGCCAGACTATCGAACCCGTATTCGAAAACGCCCTTCTCGCCGCCAACACCGCTCTTTCGAGTGACCTTCCTCAAGGATTGGCCGCCGCTGCCGAGGGGATCTTTTCAACAGGGAGGGCGGGCCGCTCGGGGAAGACGGTCCGAGGGGATGACCTTGAGAGCTCGGGGCTCCAGGTCACCAGGGGAGGACCGGCCCCGGCGCCGTGAGGCGCCGGGGCCGTCCACATGTGCGGGCACGCCGCCTGTGCGGGTACGCCGCCGGATGGTCAGCGGACGGTGGTCAGCTGTCGGTCAGCGCTTCGCCACGAACACGTGGGAGGCGATGTCCGCGTCCAGCTCGGCGGCCTCGCCGCCACTGCCGACCAGGACCCCGCCCGGGGACTCGGTCACGCTCACCACCGAGCCGGGCTGCACGCCCGCCCGCCGCAGCGTGTACATCAGCTGGGCGTCCGTCTGGATCGGCTCCCCGATCCGGCGCACGACGACGGTCTTGCCCTCGGCGCCCGGGTCGAGCTCGTTCAGGCTGACCATGCCGTCCTCCAGGAACGGATCGGCCTCGGCCTTCTCCCCCAGCTCCTCCAGCCCCGGGATCGGGTTCCCGTACGGCGACTCGGTCGGGTGGCGCAGGAGCTCCAGCACCCGCCGCTCCACCGCCTCGCTCATGACGTGCTCCCAGCGGCAGGCCTCGGCGTGCACCTGCTCCCACTCCAGGCCGATGACGTCGACGAGCAGGCACTCGGCGAGCCGGTGCTTGCGCATCACGCGCGTCGCCAGCCGCCGGCCCTCGTCGGTCAGCTCAAGGTGCCGGTCGCTCGCGACCCCGACCAGCCCGTCCCGCTCCATGCGCGCCACCGTCTGGCTCACCGTCGGACCGCTCTGGTCGAGCCGTTCGGCGATACGGGCACGCATGGGGACCACACCTTCTTCTTCCAGCTCCAGGATGGTGCGGAGATACATCTCCGTGGTATCGATCAGTCCGGACATTCGTGCCCCTCGGATTGCGTGCGCTGGCCCTGCCCCCAATTCTGACGCATCGGGCCCACAACCGTCCCGTATCGAGCGTCAAGGCCAGTCCTGGACATCCGGCGGCCGTATTGACACGCCCTTGGTCCAGACCGCACGGTGAGCGGCGGAGACGGGCACGACCCAGGCGCACCCCCACCGCATCCCACCTCGGAAAGGGCCATCGGCGTATGAGCGAGAGCAAGCTGGCCGGGCAGTTCTTCGACGCCGCCATCGGCCTGCTGGAGCGGGTGCGGGACGAGGAGTCCGAACGGATGACCGAGGCGGGCACCGTCATCGCCGAGGCCGTGGCGGCCGGAAACCGGCTTTTCGCCTTCGGCGCCGGCCACTCCTCGCTGCCCGCCCAGGACGTGGTCTACCGGGCGGGCGGGCTCGCCCTGGTGAACTTCCTCGCCGTCCCCGGCACCGTCGGCATCGACGTCATGCCCGCCACGCTCGGCAGCGCCCTGGAGCGGGTGGACGGCCTCGCCGGGGCGGTCCTGGACAGCAGCCCGGCCGCCGCGGGCGACGTCCTCGTGATCATCTCCCTCTCCGGGCGCAACGCCCTGCCGGTCGAGATGGCCATGAACGCCCGCGCCATCGGCCTCAAGGTCATCGGCGTCACCTCGGTGGCGTACGCGACGGAGACCAAGTCGCGGCACGTCTCCGGGACCTTCCTCAAGGACCACTGCGACATCGTCCTCGACAGCAAGATCGCGGTCGGCGACGCCGAGCTCAGCCTGGACGGCATCGACGCGCCGTTCGCCCCCGCCTCCACCGTCGTGACCAGCGCGATCATGCAGGCCGTGATGGCGGCGGCGGCCGGCGAGCTCGCCGCGCGCGGCGTGGAACCGCCGCTGCTGCGCTCGGGCAACGTGGACGGCGGCCACGAGTGGAACGGCCGCGTGATGCGGGAGTACGGAGACCGCATCTTCTACCGCCACTGACGGGTCCGCGCGGTCCGCGCGTCCGCGCCCGGCGGGCTGAGGCGAGCTGACGGCCGGCTGCGGGCGTGCGCGCTGCTGGCTTGCTGGCTGCCGTCTGCGGGCGTGCGGGCTGCGGGCTGCCGGCAGCCCGCTGCGCGGCCGTCAGCCCCGCCAGCCCCGTCAGCCGCGGCCGGCCAGGTCCAGGTCCGCCGCGACCCGGGCCGCGACCTCCTCCGCGTACAGGGCGTCCGCGCGCTCGAACGCGGCCCGCGAGGGCCCCCGCAGGAAGGTGAGCGCTCCCAGGGTCCGACCCCGGCTGCGCAGCACCGTGCACAGCGCGTGCGCCGCGCCCTCCGGCCACTGCCGGGCCCGCGCCCAGTCCGCGTCCGCCTCACCGCGCGGGGAGCTGGTGCGCACCGGGCCGACCCGGTCCAGCGCCTGGAACGCCGGGTGCCCGGCCCCGTACCGTACGGGGATCGCGCCCGGCCCCGGCAGCAGCAGCGTCATCCCGGACGGCGACACGGCCGACCGTACGAGCCTCGGCCGCGCGGAATCGAGACCGTCCCGCCGCTCCCGTCCGGCCAGTCCGTCGAGTACGTCCACCAGCGCGTGCTCCGCGAACCCCGCGAGCGCGAAGTCCAGCCGTACGGCGGCCGCCTCCGCCGGATCCTCGCACTCGGCGGCGGCCCGCCCCGCGCGGTAGAGCTGGTTGGCCCGGAACCGCAGCTGCCCGGTGTCCAGCTCGGCCTGCCGGGCCTCGGTGACGTCCTGGAACAGCAGCCCGACGCCGAGCGGCACCGGCTCCTCGGCCAGCGGCGAGCCCAGCCGCAGGAACCCGCACCGCCAGCACCGCCGCCGCACCCCCTCCGCGGTGCGCACCGACACCCACAGCTCCACCGGGGACGGCGGCGCCCCCTCGGCGAGCACGTGCTGGAGGGCGCCCTCCAGTTCCTCCACACCCTGGGTGAGCAGCTCCCCGAGCGGCCGCCCCAGCAGCGCGGTACGCCCGCTGCCGAAGGCGCGGGCGGCGTGGGTGTTGACCACGGCCGGGCGCAGGTCCACATCGACGAGGACCACACCCCAGTTCAGGGCCGAGGCGTCGTCCATCAGCGCCTCGCTGAGCGCGATGGACCGCTCCAGGTCGATCTGCGCGTGCACCTCGCTGAACGCGCAGTACACCCCGGCGGGTTTTCCGTCCGCGCCGGGCACCGCGGCGGACTGGGTCCGTACGAGGACGCGCCCGCCGTCCTTGGTCAGCAGGGCGAACTCGTGCACCTGCCGGCCCGGCGCGTCCTGGACGGCCATCAGCCGGTCCTCCACGTCGTGGGCGTCGGCGGCCCGTACGGCCCACCCGGCGAACCCCCGCCGCCCCACCGCCTCGCCGGCGGACCAGCCCAGGATGCGCTCGGCCTCCCGGTTCCAGTGGGTGATCACACCGTCGGCGTCGAACGCGCACAAGGCGGCGTCCATCCCGTCCAACAGCGCTGCGAGCAGATCGTCGGCGGTCTCACTACGCCCGAAAGCACTCACCTGGCACCCCCCGCAGGTGTTCGCGTGTGCGGCACGTCAGATCATTGAACTCGAACGTGACGCAGCCCACACCGCGTTCCCCGAATCGCCCCGAAATAAATCAGTTCTGGGTGGCCCTGGCGACGGCGCGCAGGATGGCGATCTCGCGGCCGACGGTGACGTGTACGTCGTCGAGGTGGACGAGCAGTACGCGGCGGCCCTCGGCGGTGCGGGCGTAGGCGAGGACCTCCGGCATGAACCCGCCCCTGGCGCCGTCCGGGACGTGCTCGGCCTCGAAGTCCTGGACGTCCGCCCACGCCAGCCGACGCGTCCGGAACAGGCCCCGGACCCGGATCCCTTCGCGGTCCACGAAGGTGGCACGGTGCCGTAGGGCGACGGCGAACACACCGATGAACGCCGGCATCAACACGCTCACCAGCAGCTTCACCCACTCCGGGACGGACTTCATGTCCCACACCTGGGTCAGCGCGCCGATCGCGAAGAGGCTCATCAAGCCCACCGCCCGGGTCGTCCGCCCCGACTTGATCCGGTACTCGCGCGGTAGCGCTCGTTCAGCCACATCCACCCCTCTCCCCGGCCGCTCACTGTAGGCGTGGGCAGGTGCGGGAAATATTTGCTTGTGGGTCGGACGGGAGGCTCCTAGGCTCTGCTTTACACGAGAAGGGAGGTGGTTCCCGAAATGTACGGAAACCGGACGCGTGAGGTGGCTGCGGGCTAAGCGCCCGTCGTCGCACGCACCCAGTGCGGTGCCCGGCGGAATCGCCTGGCGCCAATCCCAAGCAGTCACCCGACCCGCGGGCTCGCCGGTACGTCCGGCCGGCTTCTCTCACTGCAGGAGAGAAACCAGAGCCCGCGGGTCGCCTGCGTTCCCCGTCCCGCTAAAGGCGTTCACCGCCGCACGGCTACGGGCAGAGGCGCTGCAGTTTCCACTGGTCGGCCTCGCGGGCGTAGCGCAGGCGGTCGTGGAGGCGGTTTTCGTGGCCCTGCCAGAATTCCACCGCGTCCGGGACGACGCGGTAGCCGCCCCATTCCGGCGGGACCGGGACCTGCTCGCCCTCCGGGTAGCGCTCCTCCAGCTCCGCGTAGCGGCGGTCCAGCTCGGCGCGGGAGGCGATCACCCGCGACTGGGCGCTGGCCCAGGCGCCCAGCTGGGAGCCGTGCGGGCGGGAGCGGAAGTACGCCGCCGTCTCGTCGCGGCCGGTACGGGTGGCCTTGCCGGTGACGATGACCTGGCGGGAGATGGGGTGCCAGGGGAACAGCAGGGAGATGTACGGGTTCTCCGCCAGTTCGCGGCCCTTGCGGGAGCCGTAGTTGGTGTAGAAGACGAATCCCCGGTCGTCGAACTGCTTCAGCAGCACCGTGCGGGAGCTGGGACGGCCCTCCGCGGACGCGGTCGAGACGACCATCGCGTTCGGTTCGAAGACGTGCGCGTTGGCCGCCTGCTGGAACCACCTGGCGAATTGCCGCATGGGGTCGTCGGCGAGGCTTTCCTCGGTGACGACTTCCGAGCGGTACTGCTTGCGCATGAGGGCGGGATCAAGGTCCTGATGGGTCACGCCGATCATCCTGCCGCAGGGCGCCGCCCGGCGGTGTGCCGTATGTCACGCTTCCGCACGCCATCCGGAACCGCCAAAATCTTGGGGCCGGTCCGTGGGGCCCCGCAGGGGTGACCGACGGCCGTGCCGGGCATCAACGGGGATGACCGCGCCGGACCGCGAATCACGCCGGGAGCCGCGCGTGTTCGCACTATCTGAGGAGCCGCCTGATGTCCGACTTCGTACCCGGGCTCGAAGGGGTCGTCGCGTTCGAAACGGAGATCGCCGAACCGGACAAGGAAGGCGGATCGCTTCGCTACCGCGGGGTGGACATCGAGGACCTGGTCGGGCACGTGTCCTTCGGGAACGTGTGGGGCCTGCTGGTCGACGGTGCGTTCAACCCGGGCCTGCCCGCCGCCGAGCCGTTCCCGATCCCCGTCCACTCCGGTGACATCCGTGTGGACGTGCAGTCCGCGCTCGCCATGCTCGCCCCCGTGTGGGGCCTGAAACCGCTGCTCGACATCGACGAGCGGACCGCCCGCGACGACCTGGCGCGCGCGGCCGTGATGGCGCTGTCGTACGTCGCCCAGTCCGCCCGCGGGCAGGGCCTGCCGATGGTGCCGCAGAAGGAGATCGACAAGGCCGAGTCCGTCGTCGAGCGGTTCATGATCCGCTGGCGGGGCGAGCCGGACCCGAAGCACGTCAAGGCCGTCGACGCGTACTGGACCTCGGCCGCCGAGCACGGGATGAACGCCTCGACGTTCACGGCCCGGGTGATCGCCTCGACCGGTGCGGATGTCGCCGCCGCCCTCTCGGGTGCCGTCGGCGCCATGTCCGGGCCGCTGCACGGCGGTGCGCCGTCGCGCGTCCTCGGCATGATCGAGGAGATCGAGCGCACCGGCGACGCCGTGGCGTACGTGAAGAAGGCCCTGGACAAGGGTGAGCGGCTGATGGGCTTCGGGCACCGCGTGTACCGCGCCGAGGACCCCCGCGCGCGCGTCCTGCGGCGAACGGCCAAGGAGCTGGACGCACCGCGCTACGAGGTGGCCGCCGCGTTGGAGAAGGCCGCGCTGGAGGAACTGCACGCGCGCCGTCCCGACCGGGTGCTCGCGACGAACGTGGAGTTCTGGGCCGCGATCATGCTGGACTTCGCGGAGGTCCCGGCGCACATGTTCACCTCGATGTTCACGTGCGCGCGTACGGCCGGCTGGTCGGCGCACATCCTGGAGCAGAAGCGCACGGGCCGCCTGGTGCGGCCGTCGGCCCGCTACATCGGCCCGGGCGCGCGTGACCCGCGCGCGATCGAGGGCTACGACGACATCGCGGCGACGGCCTGACCCTGCCGGTGGTGGGTCCCGCCGGTGGGTCCTGGCGCCGCATCCCGTACGGGGTGCGGCGCCTTTCGCGTTCCCGCGTTCCCGCGTTTCCGCGTTCCCGCGTTCAGGACAGGGCGGCGTCCAGGATGCGGGACCACTGTGCGACCACGCGGGCGCGGCGGGCCGTGTCGTCGGTGAGGACGTTGGCCAGGCCGAGGCCGCGGGCCATGTCGAGGAGGCCCTGCACGGTCTCCCGTACGCCGGGTACGGACTCGTCCGCGCCGAGGAGTTCCACGGCGATGCGGTGGGTCTCGCGGCCGACGCGGGACTCCAGTTCGGTGACCTGGGGGCGCAGTTGGTCCTCGTTGGAGGCGGCGACCCACAGTTGCAGGGCGGCGCGGAAGAGGGAGCCGGTATAGAGGTCGACCACGGCCTCGACGACCGCCGGGCGCGGGACGGGGCCTGCGTGGGTGAGCTCGCGCAGGGCGGCGGAGCGTTCCTCGGCGACGAAGGCGACGGCGGCGGTGAAGAGGTCCTCGCGGGTCGGGAAGTGGTACTGGGCGGCCCCGCGCGAGACGCCGGCGCGCTCGGCGACGACGGCGACGGTGGAGCCGGCCCATCCCTGTTCGGCGAGGCAGGAGACGGCCGCCTCCAGGAGGTGGTGGCGGGTGACCCGGCTGCGGGCCTGCTTGGGGCCGGGTGCCGGTTTGGGTGTGGGTGTGGGTGCGGGTTCCGGTGCGGGTTCCGGGGCCGGGGCGGGTTCCGGTGCCGGTGCCGGTGCCGCTGCCGGTGCGGGTGCCGGTGCCGGTTCCGCTGCCGGTGCGGGTGCCGGTGCCGCTGCCGGTGCGGGTGCGGGCGCCGGGGCGGGTGCGGGTTCCCGGGCCGGGGCGGGGCGGCCGGTTACAGCGCCCATGACGGGTCCCGGCGCTCGAAGCGGGCGGTGATGCCCTCGCGGGCCTCGTCGGAGGCGAAGAGTCCTGCGGACAGCCGGGTGAGGGCGGCGCCGTCCTGGGCGAGGGCCGCCCGGACCGGGGCGGTGACCAGCCGTTTGGTTGTGGCGAGGGCCTGCGGGCCCGCTTTGAGCAGGCCCGCGAGGACGGGTTCGAGGGCCTTGTCGACGTCGTCGGCGTGCAGGGTGAGCAGGCCGATCCGGGTCGCCTCGGGGGCGTCGAAGGCCTCGGCGGTCAGGAAGTAGCGGGCGGCGGCGCGCGGGTCCAGGCGCGGCAGCAGTGGCGCGGAGATGACGGCGGGGGCGAGGCCCAGGTGGGTCTCGGTGAAGGCGTACGAGGACTGCGGCCCGGCGGCGGCGATGTCGCAGGCGCCGAGCAGGCCGAGGCCGCCCGCGCGGACGTGGCCGGTGACGCGGGCGACGACCGGCTTGGGGAGTTCGGCGATCTCGCGGAGCAGGGCCAGGAAGTCGGCGGGGTCGCAGGGGGACTTGAGGTCGGCGCCGGCGCAGAACGTGGTGCCGGTGTGGGTGAGGACGGCCGCCCGGACCGCCGGGTCCGCGCCCACTGCCGCGAGGGCCGCGCGCAGCTCGCTGACCAGGGCCGCGGAGAGCGCGTTGCGGTTGGCCGGGGAGTCCAGCGTGAGGGTGGTGACGCCGGGCGCTTGCGCGGCATGCACGAGTGGGGCCATGTCTCCTCCGGAGCGGTGTATCGGGCGGGATCCCCTCGGGGGAGGGTATGCGGGGGGCCGGTGCCGGGGGTGGGGGGGGGGGGGGGGGGGGGGGGGGGGGGGGGGGGGGGGGGGGGGGGGGGGGGGGGGGGGGGGGGGGGGG
>NZ_JALGRF010000018.1:52744-72329 GCF_022815725.1 Streptomyces sp. APSN-46.1 | reverse complement strand
GCGGGGGGTTGGGGGGGGGCGGGGGGCGGGGGGGGGGGGGGGGCGGGGTCCGGGGGGGGGGCGGGGGGCCCGGGGGCGTTGCCCGGGGCGGGGGGGGGGGGGGGGGGGGCGGGGCAGGGGGTGGGGTGTTGGCCGGGACTGCATGATTTTTGGCGCCCTGGCGGGATCCTTCGTCGTGCGGCGGCGGTGAGCGCCACAAATCACGCTTTACGTCCCGGCCAACACCCCACCCCGTCCCCGTCCCCGGCAAAGTCGGCCCCGGCAACATTCAGCCCCCGGACGGCCATCCTCAGCCTCGCTGGCACACTTCAGCCCAGGCCAGCCATCCTTAGCCTCGCTGGCATACCCCAGCCCACGCCGGCCATCCTCAGCCTCGCCGGCGTTTGAGGTGCGGGGGTTCGGGGGCTGGCCCACGGCAGCGGCGCCGGACTCGGCACACTTCAGCCTCGCCGGCGATTGAGGCGTCCGGTACGGTCTGGCAGCGGGGCGGGATGATGGCGGGATGCGTATCGCGGTCACCGGTTCGACCGGTCTCATCGGCTCGGCCCTCGTACGGTCCCTGCGCGCGGACGGGCATGACGTGGTGCGGTTCGTGCGCCGCGAGCCCGCCGCGCCCGACGAGGTGCGCTGGGACCCCGCGCGCGGCTACGTGGACCCCGCCGGGCTCGTCGGCCGCGCGGCCGTCGTGCACCTGGCCGGGGCCGGGGTCGGGGACCATCGCTGGACCCCCGCGTACAAGAGGGAGATCCGCGACAGCCGGGTGCTGGGGACGGCGGCCGTCGCGCAGGCCCTGGCCGGCCTCGACAACCCGCCCGGGGTGCTCGTCAGCGGGTCCGCCGTCGGCTACTACGGGGACACCGGCGACCGCGTGGTCGACGAGGAGTCCCCGGCGGGGCAGGGGTTCCTGCCCTCCGTCTGCGTGGAGTGGGAGGGCGCCGCCGAGCCCGCGCGGGCGGCCGGCGTACGGACCGTGTTCGCCCGTACCGGGCTGGTCGTCGCCCGCGAGGGCGGCGCCTGGGGGAGGATGTTCCCCCTCTTCCGCGCCGGCCTCGGCGGCCGCCTCGGCGACGGCCGCCAGTACTGGTCGTACATCTCCCTGCACGACGAGATCGCCGCCCTGCGGCACCTCATCGACACCCCCGAGCTGTCCGGCCCCGTGAACCTCACCGCCCCCGAGCCCCGGACCAACCGGGAGGTCACCGCCGCGATGGGCCGCGTCCTGCGCCGCCCGACGCCGTTTCCCGTGCCGGCGGTCGCCCTGCGCCTCGTACTCGGCGAGTTCGCCCAGGACGTGCTGGGCAGTCAGCGGGTCCGGCCCACCCGGCTGCTGGAGTCCGGATTCACCTTCCGCCACCCCGGGATCGACGAGGCGATCCGGGCCGCGCTCGCCCGGGCCGCCTGAGTGCGCGCGGCCGCTGACAGCGCACGCCCGATCGCCGTGCGACCGTTTGTGACCCGCATGCGACCGCTGTGCGACCGGAGTTGTCCGTAATCGCTGCCCGAACTCGGGTTTTGGTGGAGCCCGTTGGGGGAAGGAGGATCCCCACACAGCCGCGCCGACCTCGGGGAGGGGCACGTGCTCACCAGCTCACACCATGCCGCACACCATGCGGACGTCGTCATCGTAGGAGCCGGAGTCTCAGGACTCGCGGCCGCACAGCACCTGATCGCCGCAGGGGTCACCGTCACCGTCCTGGAGGCCGCCGAAGGCCCCGGAGGCCGGATGGCCACCGAGCGGATCGACGGGTTCCGGCTGGACCGGATCGGCCAGCTGCTCAACACCTCGTACCCGGAGCTCGAACGCACCCCCGGCCTGGAGGACCTGACCCTGCGGACCTTCGCACCCGGCGTCCTGGTCCACAGCGAGGGCAAACAGCACCGGGCGGGAGCCCTCACCCCGGCCCGCGCCCTGGCCAGCGGCTCCTTCGACCAGGCCCGGCTGAGCGCCGTGCTGGGCAGACTCGCGGCCCTGCCCGTCGAGCGCGTCCTGGCCCGCCCGGAACGCACGGCTCTCGCCGCCCTGCGCTCCCGGGGCCTCGGAGCGACCCTGCGGCCGCTGCTCGCCACCCTGCTCTGCGATCCGGAGCTCACCACGTCCAGCCGGGTCGCCGACCTCGCCCTGCGCACCTTCGTCCGCGGCCGCCTGGCCGTGCCCGAGGGCGGCGCGGCCACCGTGCCCGACCTCCTCGCCGCCGCCCTGCCGCCCGGCACCGTCCGCACCGGGGTCCGGGTCCGGTCGGTGGCGACCAACCTCGTCACCACCGAGGAGCACGGCGACTTCAGCTGCCGCTCCGTCCTCCTGGCCACCGGGGCCCGCGCCGCCGCGCACCTGCTGCCCGGGCTGCGCGTACCCCGCTTCCACGAGATCACCGTCCTGCACCACGCCACCGCCGCCCCGCTGCCCTGGGACCGCTCGCTGCTCCTGGACGGCGACCCCGGGTGGCCCCTCGCCCACACCGCCGTGATGAGCGCGGTCGACCCGACGCGGGCCCCGGCCGGCCGCGGCCTGGTCACCACCACCGTGTTCGGCCCGCCGCCCCCGCCGCGCACGGTCGCCTCGCGCCTGGCCCGGCTCTACGAGACCTCGACCCGGGAGTGGGAGCCGCTGGCCGTCCACCACACCCCGGAGGCGGTCCCGGCCATGCCCCCGCCGTACGACCCGCGACGGACCGTACGGGTCCTGGCCGGGCTGTACGTGTGCGGGGACCACCGCGACACCAACACCGTCCAGGGCGCGCTGCACTCGGCCCGCCGCGCCGCCACCGCCGTCCTGCGCGACTTCGGCATCCCGCTCCCGGTCACCACCGCGCCCGCCCTACCGGTGGCGGCCTGAGAGCCACTTGGTGACGCCGGCGGGGGCATATCCCAGCCTCGCCGGCGTTTGAGGCGCGGGGGTGCGGGGGCAGAGCCCCCGCAGCCGACCCGCAGGGTCACGACAACGCCGCCACCCGGTCCCGGTAGGTCCGCACCGCCTCGGCGTCCCGGTACGGCTCCAGCCGCCGCTCGAAGTCCCGTACGTACTCCACCGCGCGCACCGACCGCATCTCCATCGCCTGCTGCGCCGCCTCCGCGCCCAGCGCGCACGCCTGGTCCAGCTCGCCCAGCCCCAGCCGGGCCGTCGCCAGCACCACCCGGCAGAACAGCCGGGACCGCGCGAACCCCGGCGCCCGCAGCTGGAGCGAGCGCTCCGCGTGCTGGGCCGAGGCCCGGTACTGCTGGAGGTCCCGGTGGCAGTGCCCGAACTCGTCCGCCAGCTGCCCCTCGTCGAAGGCCCGCGCCCAGTGCGGTACGTCGTCCCCCGCCCGGGCCGCGCCCAGCGCCCGCTCGGCCCGTACGAGGGAGGCCGTCGCCGCGCGCACCTCGCCCATCACCGCGTGCCCCCGCGCCTCCGCCGAATGCAGCAGCGCCTGCACCACGGGCGGCGGGCCCGAGCCGACGCCCTGCTGGGCGACCCGGGCGAGCTGCACCGCCTCCCGGCCGTGGCCGAGGTAGACCGCCTGCCGGCTCATCGTGACCAGCACGTACGACCCGTACGGCCGGTCCGCGGCGGCCTGGGCGAGGCGCAGCGCCTGGACGAAGTAGCGCTGGGCGAGCCCGTGCGCGGCGATGTCGTACGAGGTCCAGCCCGCGAGCCGGGTCAGGTCGGCGGCCGCCGCGAAGAGCCGCCGCCCGGTGGTCTCCCCGTAGGTCCCGCGGAGCATCGGCTCCGCCTCGTGCTCCAGGTACCGCACCAGGGCCTGGCGGGCGTGCCCGCCGCCGTAGGTGTGGTCCAGGGTCCGGAACAGCTCGCTCACCGAGCGCAGCGCCGCGATGTCCCCGCTGGTCACCCGCTGGCCGGGACCCCGGTCGATCTGGCGCTGGCGGGGCACGGAGGTCCGGCCCTGGAGCGGGACCCGGGCGGCGGCCGGATCGGCGCCGCGCCCGACCCGCTCGTCGGCCCGCCCGATCAGCCAGTCCCGGCTGGGCACGACCAGTCCGGCCGGGGTGAACGCGATCTTCCGCAGCTCGGCGTGGGAGCCCGAGTCCTTGCGCCACAGCCCGCTCGCGATGTCCACGGCCTCCTCCGGGGTGGCCGCGAACTCCAGCCCGGCGTACACCGGGGCGCAGGCGTCCAGGCCCAGGTCCTGCGCCGACAGCCGCCGGCCGAGGCGCCGGGTGAACACCTCCGCGATCAGCGCCGGGGTGGTACCGCGCGGCTGCTGCCCGCGCAGCCAGCGGGTCACGGAGGTCTTGTCGTACCGCAGGTCGAGACCGTGCTCCAGGCCGAGCTGGTCGACGCGGCGGGCCAGACCCGCGTTGGAGAAACCGGCTTCCGCGATCAGCGCCGCGAGCTGCCGGTTGGGGACGCGCTGGGCAGGTCGTTCCGTCATCGGCTCCACGGTTTCCGTACGTGACGGACCGGAGTCCCGGCCCTGTGAACGGCGTGAATGTAGCGGCGAACTTCCCCTATGCCGTCCGCTCTGCCCCACATTCATCCGATCGTGTGCAGAACGGGTAGGGGTCTTTACGGATCGACCCCTTCCGCCCGCGTACGCTGCGGGCCATGACCCGTTGGCCCACCAGGCCGGACCTCCCTCACGAGTCCACCGCTCCGCTGACCGCGCCCGAGCTGACCGAGGCCGAGTGCCGACGGTGCGGCACGTACATCGCGGGGCTCGACGGCCGGTACGCGTGCGGGGTGTGCGGCTGGGTCAACGACCACTCGGAGGGGCACCGGCGGCTGCCGCGGGCGGACGAGGACCCGGACCGGCCGCCGAAGGGCAGGCGCCGCCCCAGGCAGCTGCCCGGACCGCCGCCCGCGCCGCCGCCCGCGCCGCAGGCGCCTTCGTAGGAAGCCCGGCGGGCGCCTGAGGGGGTCCGCACGGGCGGCCGTACCCTTGGCTGGGTGCGATACGTGCACACAGCAGGTTCAACACAGCAGGTTCAACGAGGAGGTGCCGCGGTGTCCGAGCTTCGGTTTGTCCATCTGGGCTTCGGGTCGGAATCCGTCGAGTACACCCGGGCCTGGGAGGAGCAGCGGCGTGTGCACGCCGCCCGCTTCGAGGACGAGATCGACGACACCTGCCTCCTGCTGGAGCACCTGCCCGTCTACACCGCGGGGCGGCGGACCGACGCCACTGAGCGGCCGCTGGACGGCACGCCCGTCATCGACGTGGACCGCGGCGGCAAGATCACCTGGCACGGCCCGGGCCAGCTGGTCGGCTACCCGATCATGAAGCTGCCCCGGCCGGTGGACGTGGTCGCACACGTCCGCCGCCTGGAGGAGGCGCTGATCCGCACCGCCGCCGAGTTCGGCCTGGAGACCACCCGGGTGGAGGGCCGCTCCGGCGTCTGGGTCCTCGGAGACCCGATCGAGGAGCGCCCGAAGATCGGCGGTCTCTCCCTCGACTTCGACCCGCGGCTGACCGACGACGAGTTCGACGCCCGCCTGAACGGCCCCGAGTACGCCCCCTCCAACGCCGGCCAGCGCCGCGAGGACCGCAAGCTCGCCGCCATCGGCATCCGCGTCGCCAAGGGCGTCACCATGCACGGCTTCGCGATCAACGTGAACCCGGACAACACCTGGTTCGACCGGATCGTGCCGTGCGGGATCCGGGACGCCGGTGTGACCTCGCTCTCGTACGAACTGGGCCGCGAGATCACCATCGCCGAGGTGGTGCCGGTCATCGAGCGTCACCTGAAGGACGTACTGGAGCAGGCGGAACTGAAGCCGCGCGAGATCGAGCCCGCCGTCGGCTGACCGCCGGGGAATGAGTCCGGCAGCCCCCAGGTTGGCGGACGTAAGAGCGTATGAAATTACGGGCGTACCCTGGTGGACGCCGAAGAATCGAAGTCACAGGGAGCCGGTCGTGTCCGCAGTCGCACCCGACGGACGCAAGATGCTGCGCCTGGAGGTCCGTAACAGCCAGACCCCCATCGAGCGCAAGCCCGAGTGGATCAAGACCCGGGCGAAGATGGGTCCCGAGTACACGAAGATGCAGGCCCTGGTGAAGGGCGAAGGACTGCACACGGTGTGCCAGGAAGCCGGTTGTCCGAACATCTACGAATGCTGGGAGGACCGCGAGGCCACCTTCCTCATCGGTGGCGACCAGTGCACCCGGCGCTGTGACTTCTGCCAGATCGACACGGGCAAGCCCGAGGCCCTGGACCGGGACGAGCCGCGCCGTGTCGGCGAGTCCGTGGTCACGATGGACCTGAACTACGCCACCATCACCGGCGTCGCGCGCGACGACCTGGCCGACGGCGGCGCCTGGCTGTACGCGGAGACCGTGCGCCAGATCCACCAGCAGACGGCGGGCCGCGAGGCCGGGCCCACCAAGGTCGAGCTGCTGGCCCCCGACTTCAACGCGGTGCCGGAGCTGCTGGAGGAGGTCTTCGCCTCCCGCCCCGAGGTCTTCGCGCACAACGTCGAGACGGTGCCGCGGATCTTCAAGCGGATCCGCCCGGGCTTCCGCTACGAGCGCTCGCTCGACGTGATCACCAAGGCGCGCGAGTACGGCCTGGTCACCAAGTCGAACCTGATCCTCGGCATGGGTGAGGAGCGCGAGGAGGTCTCGCAGGCCCTGAAGGACCTCCACGAGGCGGGTTGCGAGCTCATCACCATCACCCAGTACCTGCGGCCCTCGCCGCGGCACCACCCCGTCGAGCGCTGGGTGAAGCCGGCCGAGTTCGTGGAGCTGGCGAAGGAGGCCGAGGAGATCGGCTTCTCCGGCGTGATGTCCGGTCCGCTGGTCCGGTCCTCGTACCGGGCCGGGCGCCTCTACCAGCAGGCGATGGAGAAGCGCGCGACTGTGTGACGCGCGCTACGCGGTGGACTCTGTGAAGTCACGCACAAAGTCTTACCAGTGGGTAACACCGTATCGACGCGGCCCCTAGGCTCCCTTTTGGTGGAGAGCCCGGCGGGCCGCGTCAATATTTCATTAAGTTTGACCGGCCGGTCATGCCCTGGTAACACCAATCAGTGACGATAGGTCCACGCACCGCACACATTTCGCCGTTGCGAGTACCGAGAGAGGGATCGACTTATGCAGGCCGCGCCCGTTCGCGCCATCGCCATCCCGTCCTTCACCGACGCCTTCCGCGGCTTCGAATCCCTGCTCATGAGCGGCGCCCGCCGCAATGCCTGGACCGCGGTCCTCGAAGACCGCCGCAGAGCCAAGGACCGGGTCGAAACCGAGCACGTACTCGAGGCCGCGGCTACCCGGACCCCGCAGGCCACGTAAACTCGCCCTATGGCGAGGAAGTCAAACGCAGAGACTGCTGCGAACCCCGGGCGACTGAAGCAGATCGCCCTCACGTACAAGATGACGCGCAAGGCCGACCCGAAGGTCGCTCTGATCGTCGCGGGCGTGGGAATCGTCACCTTCGGTGTCTTTCTTGCGATCGGCTTCCTGATCGACCACCCGATCTACCTGGGCATCCTGGGCTTTCTGGTGGCTTTCCTCGCAATGGCGATCGTCTTCGGGCGACGGGCCGAGCGGGCTGCCTTCGGGCAGATGGAAGGGCAGCCGGGCGCGGCCGCGGCGGTACTGGACAACGTGGGCCGGGGCTGGTCGACCACCCCCGCCGTCGCGATGAACCGGAACCAGGACATCGTCCACCGCGCGGTCGGCAAGGCCGGCGTGGTGCTGATCGCGGAGGGCAACCCGAACCGGGTGAAGACCCTGCTCGCGGCCGAGAAGAAGAAGCTGGCCCGGATCATGCCCGACGTCCCGGTGCACGACTTCATCGTGGGCACCGGCGAGGGCGAGGTTCCGCTCCAGAAGGTCCGTACGACGCTGCTGAAGCTGCCGCGCGTGCTGAGCGGCCCGCAGATCACCCAGGTCAACGACAAGCTGCGCGCCATGGGTGACTTGATGTCCAACATGCCGTTGCCAAAGGGCCCTATGCCCGGGCGCGGCATGCGAGGTCCGCGACCGCGTTGACCGCGTCGGGAGTGACCCGCGCGGTCATTTCCATGGCGGGCAAGGGATGAGGCTTAGTTGGAGGGGTGCCTTGGCACCCCTCCAACGCGTTCATGAGCGCTTCCCACAGGCCCGAGTCCGTCCAGCGCCGCCACTGGCCGCGCAACCCCGTGGAGCCGTGTTTCCTGTCCAGCTCTGACCATCGTGCATCCGTCCTCGCCTTTTCCAAGAAGGCTTCCAGCACGGTCCGGGGTGCCAGGCCGCCCTTCTGGCGAGCAATCGCCGCCCCCTTGGGGAACAGGTTCAGGGCGACCAGGTGAGACCAGATTTCGTCGGTCACCGTCGGGACCAACCTGCCCTCACTGCGGAACCACTCGGCTACGGGACAGGCCGGACCTCGCCGCATGGGTGGTGGTGGTCCAGTCATCTTGATCCGGACATCGATCAAACCCATCAACTCTCGCTGCTGCTCACGAGTCAGGTCCTTCAAGCACTCGTCTTCAAGAAGGGCGCAGACGGCTTCCCACGCCCATGCGTCTACCCCGGTTGCGTAGATCTGTGGGCAGGAGCAGACCGGGGCCCCGGCGTACGAGGCTCGCTTCCCCGCGCAGACATAGTGGGGAGACTTCTCGCCGGCCGGACTGCCGCCGACGTAGTGCTTGCCGCACGGACTCGAAATGCGCCCACTGAGCGTGTAGCAGTTCCAGAGAACGGGCGGTGCCTTCGGCTGTCGCGAGACCGCGCCCCGGAGTTCGACGACTTCAGCCTCGGTGAAGACGGGATCGAGAGGGATCACCAGGCTCTCTCCCCAAACGGGAGCGCCGTCGGACCCGGTCTCGGCTCGGGACGGCTTCCGGAAGACGAAGCGGGCACTCAGCAAGTCCTCGTCCATGAGTCGTGCCCTGATATTCGCCTCGCTCCAACGCTTGCCTGATCGCGTGCGGGACCCCTCGTGATTCAGCGCCAGTGCCACGCGGCCCCATTTGCCGTGTTCTTCGACGGCGAGTTGCCTCGCCCGGCGCAAGACCGGTGCCTCGTGGCGGGTGGTGCAGGGGCCGCACGGGGAGCAGCGGTCTCCGCCGTCGCAGTCGTCGAGCACCAGTCGTTGCTCGCCTCGGCGGCCCACGTTGAGGATGCGGTAGCCGTATCGAGGTGCCCCTCCGGGGTGGCCTCCTTCTGCGGCCTTCTCCTGGATGCCACCCTGGGTGCGAGTCCGGATGTTCCCGTGCTCCTGGATGGCGTAATGCGCGCCCTGCTGCATCCGTGAACATCCGGCGCTGGTCGAATTGTCGTAGTCCTCGTTCGCGACGGCCACGAAAATTCCCAGACCTTCGAGTTCCCGGAGCCAGTGCCAGAAGGATGGCCCGGTACGGCCGATTGCCCTCGTCTCGTGTACGACGACCATGTCGAAGGGGCGCGGGCTCTGCCGGGCATCCGCCATCAGGCGCTTGAGTGCGTCCCGTCCGTGTGCCTCGAGAGTGCCGCTGACGCCCTGATCGGCGTACGTGCCTACGTGCTCCCACCCCTTCACTGCGATATAGCACGAGGTGTTTCTGCCGGTATACGCGATTCCGTACCCCTTGACCTGTGACCGAGTGGACACTCGCAGGTAGTCGACGGCTCGCAGCGTGCCGGCCGGCCGAGCTGTGGTCTTGTTCGCAGGCGTGAGAGCCTTACCCATGTCAGTCCTCCCAGACTGGCCAGACCCCGGAGTGTTGGCGCACGTCCGGGGTCGCTCATGTGCCTGCAGGCTAGGAGATTCGATCGCAAATCCGGCCTCCTGCGGAGAATCTGCCCCTTTAGGGTGACTTCTTCGCGGAAGCTTGGACCCGGATTGCATACATGCATGAGGATGCCCCCGAGCCGAGGGCTTCGGGGGCATCCTCATGTGCGGGGGGCGGACGTCTAGATCCGCACCTGTACGGCGCGGGCCAGCCGGTCGTGCAGGCCGCGGCCGTCGCGGTCCCAGATCAGCGCCGGGATGACCAGGAGCAGCAGCAGCGTGCGGAGTGCCACGCGGTAGAAGCCGAGGCGGCCGCCGTTCTCCGCGACCACCCGCAGGCCCACGACGCGCTTGCCGGGCGTGGAGCCCACCGTGCCGACCGTCAGGATGCTCAGGGCCGCGAAGAGCGCCAGCGTCCAGTTGCCGGCCGCGGCCAGGTTTCCGCCTGTGATCAGCCCGTACGCGATCAGCTGGCAGCCGATCCAGTCGAGGGCCACACCGCCCAGCCGACGCCCGAAGCGCGCCGCGGAGCCGGGGCCCTGCTGGGGCAGACCCAGCCGCTGGCCCGGGTATCCGAAGTCGACGCCCATCTCCTCGGCGGTCGCGCGAGGGCCGGAGAGCCAGGATCCGATTGCTTGCCTGTTGTCCACCCGACCACGGTACCGGTGCTGCTTCGTGCGACTCCGGCGGGACCCTGGTTAACTTGTGCGAAACAAATGGGTCATGCTTGAGAAATCCCGTCTGCTTATGGTCGGGTCAGCGTGCGGCACCGCACTGACGCACCACGAGCTATAAAACCCGCCCTGCCCCTGGGTCGGGAGTAGGAGGAGTTGGATGTTCCAGAACGCCGACGAAGTGAAGCAGTACATCGAGGAGAACGACGTCAAGTTCGTCGACGTCCGCTTCTGCGACCTGCCTGGTGTGATGCAGCACTTCACCATCCCGGGGCGGGCGTTCGACCCGAACGAGGAGCTCGCCTTCGACGGCTCCTCGATCCGCGGCTTCCAGGCGATTCACGAGTCCGACATGGCGCTGCGTGCCGACATCAGCACCGCGCGTCTGGACCCGTTCCGCAAGGACAAGACGCTCAACATCAACTTCTTCATCCACGACCCGATCACGGGTGAGGCCTACAGCCGCGACCCGCGCAACATCGCGAAGAAGGCCGAGGCGTACCTCGCCTCCACCGGCATCGCCGACACCGCGTACTTCGGCCCCGAGGCCGAGTTCTACGTGTTCGACAGCGTGCGCTTCGCGACCACCGCGAACGAGAGCTTCTACCACATCGACTCCGAGGCCGGCGCCTGGAACACCGGTTCCGAGGAGAACAACCGCGGCTACAAGGTCCGCTACAAGGGCGGCTACTTCCCGGTCGCCCCGGTCGACCACTTCGCCGACCTGCGTGCCGAGATCTCCCTGGAGCTGGACGCGCAGGGCCTCCAGGTCGAGCGCCAGCACCACGAGGTCGGCACCGGCGGCCAGGCCGAGATCAACTACAAGTTCAACACGCTGCTCGCCGCGGCCGACGACCTGATGCTCTTCAAGTACATCGTGAAGAACGTCGCCTGGCGCAACGGCAAGACCGCGACCTTCATGCCGAAGCCGATCTTCGGTGACAACGGCTCGGGCATGCACGTGCACCAGTCGCTGTGGGCCAACGGCGACCCGCTGTTCTACGACGAGGCCGGCTACGCGGGCCTCTCGGACACCGCCCGCTACTACATCGGCGGCATCCTCAAGCACGCCCCGTCGCTGCTGGCCTTCACCAACCCGACGGTGAACTCGTACCACCGCCTGGTGCCGGGCTTCGAGGCGCCGGTCAACATGGTGTACTCGCAGCGCAACCGCTCCGCCGCCATGCGCATCCCGATCACCGGCTCGAACCCGAAGGCCAAGCGCGTCGAGTTCCGCGCCCCGGACCCGTCCTCGAACCCGTACCTGGCGTTCGCGGCCCTCCTCCTGGCCGGCCTCGACGGCGTCAAGAACAAGATCGAGCCGATGGAGCCGATCGACAAGGACCTCTACGAGCTCTCGCCCGACGAGCACGCGAGCGTCCCGCAGGTCCCGACCAGCCTTGAGGACGTCCTCAAGGCCCTGGAGGAGGACCACGAGTACCTCCTGGCCGGCGGTGTCTTCACCCCCGACCTGATCGAGACCTGGATCGACTACAAGCGCACGCACGAGATCGCCCCGATCGCCCAGCGCCCGCACCCGCACGAGTTCGAGCTCTACTTCGACCTCTAAACCCGTCGAAGCCGCGGTATCGAGCCGGAGCCCCGCCCCTCTCCCCGGAGAGCGGCGGGGTTCCGCCGTTTCCGGCTAGGTTCGGGGGATGGACGATCTGTGGAAGACCATCGGTGCGCTCGCGGCGCGGTTCGACGCGCATGACCGGGGGCGCGGGGTGGCGCACGAGGAGAGCGTGACCCTGCAGGTTCTCAAGATCGGGGAGGAGTTCGGGGAGGCGGCGCAGGCCGTGATCGGGGCCAAGGGGGCCAATCCGCGCAAGGGGAATTCCCATACGTGGGCCGACGTGGAGGCGGAGGTCGCCGACGTCGTCATCACGGCCATGGTCGCTCTGGCCCGGATGCGGCCGGACGCCGCCCATTACCTGGCGGAGCAGCTCAAGGCGAAGTCGGAGCGGTTCCTCTGACCCCTTGCAGCAGGGGCATCGATCCCGTCAGGTCGCGCAGGCAGCGGACCGCGAGTTCGGGTGGGGAGCCGGGGCCCGAGACCGGGGCGTCGGTCGTCGCCCAGAGTTCCAGCGCGACGCGGATCGCGTCCGTGGCCGCCGCCGCGAGGAGGCGGACGGCCAGGGCGTCGGCGTCCTCGCCGGCGAGCCGGGCGATGACCGGAACCAGGCGCTCCTCGGAATCCTGGTTCACCCGGTACCAGACCGTGCGCAGGGCTTCGTCGGTCGTGGCCGCGCGAAGCAGGCCGCGGGTGACCTCCAGGCCCTCCTCGATCGTCTGGAGGTCGCTGAGCGAGCGGGTGACCGCGCGTTCCAGTGCCTCGGCGAGCGGGGTGCCGGGGTCCTCCTCGGCGAGCAGCGCGCGCCAGGCGTCGCCGCCGCCGGCGAGCAGTGGGGCCACCGCCTCCTGTTTGTTGCGGAAATAGCGGTAGAACGTGCGCAGGGCCACGCCCGCGCGGTGGGCGATGTCCTCGGCGGTGGTGCCGTCGGGACCGTGCTCGGCGAACAGTTCGCAGGCCGCGCGGGCGATGTCGAGCTGGGTGGCGGCCTTGCGGCGCTCGGTCAGCGACTGGGCTCCGGGGCCGGCCTGGGGAGCGTACGGACGAGGGGATCTCACGGGTGAAGACTACCGCCCGGCGGAAGGGATAATGGGCGGTTTTGTCGCTCCGGCAAAACGTGTCATCGACTCGGTACGCTCGCCCCATGAACCGTTACGAAGGACGACGCGTCCTCATCACCGGCGGCGGCTCCGGCATCGGCCGGGCCACCGTCCACCGCATCCTCGCCGAGGGCGGCCGCGTCCACACGGTGGACGTCAACGAGGCCGGGCTCAAGGCCACCGCCGACCAGGCCGGCGCCGCCGGCCACGCGGACCGCCTGACCGCCGCCGTCCTCGACATATCCGACGAGAACGCGGTCAAGGAGGGCATCGCCGCCGCCGTCGCGAGCCTCGGCGGGCTCGACGTACTGGTCAACGCCGCGGGCATCCTGCGCTCCGCGCACACCCACCAGACCACGCTCGACCTCTGGAACCAGGTCATCGCGGTCAACCTGACCGGCACCTTCCTGGTCATCCGCGAGTCGCTCCCGGCGCTGCTGGAGGGCGACCAGCCGGTCGTCGTGAACTTCAGCTCCACCTCGGCGTCCTTCGCCCACCCCTACATGTCGGCCTACGCGGCCAGCAAGGGCGGCATCCAGTCCATGACCCACGCGCTGGCCGCCGAGTACAGCAAGCAGGGTCTGCGGTTCGTCTCCGTCGCGCCCGGCTCCATCGAATCCGGCATGACCACCGGCAACGGCCCGGGCCTGCCCGAGGACACCGACTGGAGCCTGTTCGCCAAGCTCGCCCCGGCCATCGGCCAGGGCTTCGCCGGCCCGCAGACCGTGGCCGGCGTCGTCGCGATGCTGGGCTCCGAGGACGGCGCTTTCATCACCGGTACCGAGATCCGCATCGACGGCGGTACGCACTACTAGGAACTGCTAAGAACTACTAAGAGCGGAAACGCTCCCAGAGCCGGGGGAAGCGCTCCGCCAGCACGGCTTCGTTCTCGAAGTCCAGCGGGGTGCCCTCCGGCTCTGCCGGCTGGAGCGGGACCCCGAGATCCGGGGCGACCTCCCCGGTCAGCTGCTCGTACGCCTCATCGGCCGCGTACCCCAGCTCCTCGCCGTCGCCGTCGACCTCCTCGTCGAACTCGCCCAGCAGCTCGGCCAGCTGGTCCGGGTCGTGGACGGCCCCCTCGAACACCTCCCGGCCCTGCCCGATCAACCAGCACCGGAAGTAGTCGAACGCGTCGTCGCTCGCCCCGTCGAGCAGCACCCACGCGGCGCCCCACAGGTCCCAGGTGTACGCCCGGTTGTACCGGGACTCGAAGTGCCGGGCGAAGTCCAGGACGGAGTCCGGGTCGAGCTGCGCCAGCCGCTCGACGAGCAGCTCGGCATGGTCCTCGGGGTCGCCGTCGGCGGCCTCGCGGGTACGGTCGACGATCTCCCAGAACTCCGTCTCGTCCATCACGGGTCCAGCATCACGGGTCCACCTCCGCGCCGCCACCGCGCATACGGCGAAAGGCCGGTGTCCGACCCCCTTGGCGGGGTGGACACCGGCCTTCAGCGTGCTGCGCGTGGGCGCGAGGCCCTACGCGAGGCCTTACAGGCCGTAGCGCTCCCGGGCCTCCTTGACGGAGGACGCCGGCACCTCGCCGCGGCGGGCGAGCTGGGCCAGCGCGGCCACCACGATCGACTGGGCGTCGACGCCGAAGTGGCGGCGGGCACCCTCACGGGTGTCGGACAGGCCGAAGCCGTCCGTGCCCAGCGAGGTGTAGTCCTGCTCCACCCACTGGCTGATCTGGTCCGGGACCTGACGCATCCAGTCGGACACCGCGAGGACCGGGCCGGCGGCACCCTCCAGCGCGCGGGTGACGTACGGGGTGCGCAGCTCGCCGCGCAGCAGCGCCTCGTCGCACTCCAGCGCGTCGCGCCGCAGCTCGCCCCAGGAGGTGGCGGACCAGACGTCGGCGGCCACGTTCCAGTCGGCGGCGAGGAGCTTCTGCGCCTCCAGCACCCAGTGGATCGCCGTACCCGAGGCCATGAGCTGGACCTTCGGGGCGTCGGCGGCCGGGGCCGCCTCCGCCAGGTCCGCCGCCGTGTTGAAGCGGTAGAGGCCGCGCAGGATGCCCTCTTCCACGCCCTCCGGCATGGCGGGCTGCACCTTCGGCTCGTTGTAGACCGTCAGGTAGTAGAAGACGTCTTCCGGCTTCTCGCCGTACATCCGGCGCAGACCGTCCTTGACGATCACCGCGATCTCGTACGCGAAGGCGGGGTCATAGTTGAGCGACGCCGGGTTCGTGGACGCGATCAGGTGCGAGTGGCCGTCCGCGTGCTGGAGGCCCTCACCGGTCAGGGTGGTGCGGCCGGCGGTGGCGCCGACGATGAAGCCCTTGCCGAGTTGGTCGGCGAGCTGCCACATCTGGTCGGCGGTGCGCTGCCAGCCGAACATCGAGTAGAAGATGTAGAAGGGGATCATCGGCTCGCCGTGCGTCGCGTACGACGTGCAGGCGGCGATGAAGTCGGCCATGGCGCCGGCCTCGGTGATCCCCTCGTTGAGGATCTGGCCGTCCTTGGCTTCCTTGTAGTACATGAGCTGGTCGCGGTCGACCGGCTCGTACGTCTGGCCCAGCGGCGAGTAGATGCCGGCCGACGGGAAGAGGGACTCCATACCGAAGGTACGGGCCTCGTCGGGGACGATCGGCACCCAGCGCTTGCCGGTCTCCTTGTCCCGCATCAGGTCCTTGACGAGGCGGACGAAGGCCATGGTGGTGGCCATCTCCTGCTTGCCGGAGCCCTTGAGCAGCGGGGCGAAGGAACGGTCCGCCGGAGCGGGCAGGGCCACGTGCTTGACCTTGCGGGCCGGGGCCGGGCCGCCGAGCGCCGCGCGGCGCTCGTTCAGGTACTGGACCTCGGGGCTGTTGGCGCCCGGGTGGCCGTACGGGACCTGGCCGTCGGCGAAGGCGCTGTCCGGGATCGGGAGTCCGAGCTTGTCGCGCATGCTCTTGAACTCGTCGATCGTCAGCTTCTTCATCTGGTGGTTCGCGTTCTTCGACTCGAACCCGGCACCCAGGGTGTAGCCCTTGACGGTCTGCGCGAGGATGACCGTCGGCGCGCCCTTGTGCTCCAGGGCGGCCTTGTACGCGGCGTAGACCTTGCGGGGCTCGTGGCCGCCGCGGGAGCTGTGGAAGCACTCGGCGATCTTGGCGTCGGAGAGCACACCGGCGAGCTGCACCAGCGCGGGGTTCGCGCCGAAGAAGTGCTCGCGGATGTACGCGACGTCGCGGGTCGCATACGTCTGGAACTGCGCGTCCGGTACCTCGCGCAGGCGGCGTACCAGGGCGCCCGTGGTGTCGAGCTGGAACAGCTCGTCCCAGGCGGAGCCCCACAGCGACTTGATGACATTCCAGCCGGCGCCGCGGAACTGGGCCTCCAGCTCCTGGACGACGCGGAAGTTCGCGCGGACCGGACCGTCGAGGCGCTGCAGGTTGCAGTTGATGACGAAGGTCAGGTTGTCGAGCTGCTCGCGGGAGGCGAGGGCCAGGGCGGCGGTCGACTCGGGCTCGTCCATCTCGCCGTCGCCGAGGAAGGCCCAGACGTGCGAGTTGGCGGTGTCCTTGATGCTCCGGTTCTGCAGGTAGCGGTTGAAGCGCGCCTGGTAGATCGCGGAGAGCGGGCCGAGGCCCATGGACACCGTCGGGAACTCCCACAGCCACGGCAGGCGCCGCGGGTGGGGGTAGGACGGCAGGCCGTTGCCGCCGGACTCCTGGCGGAAGTTGTCGAGCTGCTGCTCGGACACGCGTCCGTCGAGGAAGGCGCGGGCGTAGATGCCGGGGGAGGCGTGGCCCTGGATGTAGAGCTGGTCGCCCGATCCGTCGGCCTCCTTCCCGCGGAAGAAGTGCTGGAAGCCGGTCTCGTAGAGCCAGGCCGCCGAGGCGAAGGTGGCGATGTGGCCGCCGACGCCGTACTTGGAGCCGCGGGTCACCATGGCGGCCGCGTTCCAGCGGTTCCACGCGGTGATCTTGGCTTCCATCGCCTCGTCGCCGGGGAACTCCGGCTCGGCGGCGGTGGGGATGGTGTTGACGTAGTCCGTCTCCAGCAGCTTCGGCAGGGCGAGGCCGGCGGCCTCGGCGTGCTGGAGCGTGCGGCGGAGCAGGTATTCGGCGCGGCGCGTACCGGCGGCCTTGGCGACGGCATCGAGGGAGGCCGCCCATTCGGCGGTCTCCTCCGTGTCGCGGTCCGGGAGCTGGTCGAGCTCGCTCGGAAGCTTTCCTACGGGGTCGGACATCGGTGTGCGCCGCCTTCCGGACAAAGGAGAGGTGGTGAAAAAATCCCTGACGGGCAGGACAGGGTCGGTGGACCCGGTTGGGGTCCGCGATGACTCTAAATCGCTGATCGATGATCGATCAAATGAATGCGACGAATAAGTGTCCATCTGACGAAAGTCGGCACCGCGTGCCATGAAAAAAGGCACCCGGTGCCGGGCAAATCGGGACGATCTGCTCCGTGGTCGCCCGCTCAGGCGCGCGGGGCGCACCCCAGGACATGCCGCTTCACGAGCAGCCCGATGTCCGGATCCTGGCTGCGGAACGCCTCGACGAGGGCCGCGTGCTCCTCCGCGTAGGACTTCTGGACGGTTCCGAGCCAGCGGATGGACAGGGCCGTGAAGACCTCGATCCCCAGGCTCTCCCAGGTGTGCAGCAGCACGCTGTTCCCGGCCGCCCGCACCAGCTCCCGGTGGAAGCCGACGGTGTGCCGCACCTGCGCGGTCCCGTCCTCCGTCCGGTCGGCCTCCCACAGGGCGGCCACGTGCGGCTCCAGGGCCGAGCAGTCGGCCGCCAGCCGCGGCGCTGCCAGCTCGGCGGCGATCTGCTCCAGACCGGCCCGGACGGGGTAGATCTCCTCCAGGTCGGCCGCCGACAGGTTCCGTACGCGAACCCCCTTGTTCGGCGCCGACTCGATCAGCCGCAAGGTCTCCAGCTCCCGCAGGGCCTCCCGCACGGGAGTCTGACTGACCTCCAGCTCCACAGCGATCCGCCGCTCGACGATCCGCTCGCCGGGCTTCCAGCGGCCGCTGACGATCCCCTCCACGATGTGCTCGCGGATCTGTTCGCGCAGCGAGTGCACGACGGGTGGGGTGATCATCTGGGCTTCATCTCCTGGGGAGGCACGCGGGGGTCGATGCGTAGACAATACGGCGGAGTAGGCCAGAGCGAAGTGTTCGCGGTCGGGGACTGCGGGTGAGGCTGGTAACAGGCTCCGCTTCCCGGCGAACCGCAACCGTGTGCGGCCGAGTGATCATGCCGCCAGAAGGCTCTGGATGAGGGCGCTCAAGGCTGCGGCGTGCTGGGGGTGGCGGCCGATGAGGCCGGCGGCCTCGGAGATGACCCGGTCCCGGTCGGCGGGCTCGGCGGGGGGCCAGGCGGTGGGCGGTGCGGGGGAGCCGGCGAGGGCGGCGGCGAGGGCGAGGTGGGCGGCGCCGGTGAAGGCGTCCTCGTAGACGGAGCGCTCCAGGTGGGCGACCGCTTGGAGGAGGTCGGGATCCACCTCGGGCGGCGCGGTCATGAGCTGCTGGAGCCGGTCGCGCAGGGCGGCGCGGTCCTCGACGTAGTGGTAGGCGGCGGGGATTCCGTCCGCGCGGGCGAGGGTGATCAGCGCGTGGTGCACGGCCGAGTCAGCCGTTTTCAGGTCGGACCCGAGCAGCTCAAGGGCCTGGTCGTGGAGGAGGAACGTCACATGCTCGGTGAGGTAGGCCTGGGACTCCTCCCAAGTGGAGAGGCCGGTCCAGGTGTGGAGGAGCTCGCCGGTGAGGTACGGGCGGAAGGCGCTGTCTGCGTCTGTGGCCTCTGCATCGCGCACGATCCGGAGATGCGCCTCGGCGACCTGACTGACCAGGGTGAGTTCTTCCAGGGCCAACGAGGTCTCAGCTGACCGGAGGTCTTCCGAGTGCTCGTCCCAAAAAGCACGGGCGTCAGCCCAGCTGGCGCAGTTGATCCAGTCGGCGGCTAGGTCGAGTGCAGCTTGGGGCAGAGCCAACCAGGCCGGGTGCTCAGCTCCGGTCGTGTCGCGCAAAAAGCCACGGACTTGGGATGCGTTCGCGGTGCTGCCCTGGCAGTGGGCGCGGAGAAGCTCTCGTGCACGGAGAGCAGCAGGATCTGTCTCCCCGGCAAGCAAGGGATTCCGGGCGACGGAGATGAGCGTTCGGAGACCGGCGTCGGAGTCCACGTGAATGATTTCCAGCTCTCCGCGCTGGACGGCGAGATAGCGAGCTGCCCCCGGATGCGAAACGAGAGCTCGCTCCGCCTCGGCGTAGGCCGCAAGGGCGTCCTGGGGCGTGGTTATGCGTGCGAGGTTGTTGAGGGAGGTGGCGAGGTTGGGGAGGTAGGCGGCGGGGTTGTTCTGGGCGAGGGCGCGACGGATGGTGACGGCTTCGGTGATGGTGGTGAGTGCGCCTTGTTGGTCTCCGGTCTCGGCCTGCCGGTTGGCGAGGTTGTTGAGGGAGGTGGCGAGGTTGGGGAGGTAGGCGGCGGGGTTGTTCTGGGCGAGGTCGCGACGGATGGTGACGGCTTCGGTGATGGTGGTGAGTGCGCCTTGTTGGTTTCCGGTCTCGGCCTGGTGGTTGGCGAGGTTGTTGAGGGAGGTGGCGAGGTTGGGGAGGTAGGCGGCGGGGTTGTTCTGGGCGAGGGCGCGGTAGAGGTCGGTGGCTTCGGTGATGGTGGTGAGTGCGCC
>NZ_JALGRF010000018.1:0-52644 GCF_022815725.1 Streptomyces sp. APSN-46.1 | reverse complement strand
GGGAGGTAGGCGGCGGGGTTGTTCTGGGCGAGGGCGCGGTAGAGGTCGGTGGCTTCGGTGATGGTGGTGAGTGCGCCCTGTCGGTCTCCGGCCCCGGCCTGGACGGCGGCGAGGTTGTTGAGTGCGCCAGCGAGGTCGGGGAGGTAGGCGGCGGGGTTGTTCTGGGCGAGGGCGTGATGGATGGTGACGGCTTCGGTGATGGTGGTGAGTGCGCCCTGCCCGTCTCCGGTCTCGCTCTGGAAAGCGGCGAGGTTGTTGAGAGACATGGCGAGCTCGGGGAGGTAGGCGGCGCGGTTGCTGCCTGCCAGGGACCGGTAGAGGTCGGTGGCTTCGGTGATGGTGGTGAGTGCGCCCTGTCGGTCTCCGGTCTCGCTCTGGAAGGCGGCGAGGTTGTTGAGTGTGCCGGCGAGTTTGGGGAGGTAGGCGGCGCGGTTGCTGCCTGCCAGGGACCGGTAGAGGTCGGTGGCTTCGGTGATGGTGGTGAGTGCGCCCTGTCGGTCTCCGGTCTCGGCCTGCCGGTTGGCGAGGTTGTTGAGGGACATGGCGAGGTCGGGGAGGTAGGCCGCGCGGTTGCTGTCTGCCAGATACCGAAAGAGGTCGGCGGCTTCCTGTGCCGGTGCGAGGGCCTCGATGCGACTGCCGTCCTGTGATAGCGAAAACGCCACGCTGTCGAGCGCGTGTGCGAGATCGGGACGAAATGCTTCCTCTCGCAGGTCGGCCAACTCACGGATCAGTGCGATTCCGCGGTGGTTCGCCATTGCCGCGTGTGCCGCTAGCGTCTCTAGCAGGTAGAGGTTCGCGTTCTCGATCATCGTGGCGTCAGCGGACTGCTCCAGCAGGAGATCGACCAGCGCACGTGCCACGCGGTACGCCGGATCGGACTCGCCTGCCGTGTTCCGCAGGTGGCCGATGAACTCACGGTGATAGAGGCGGTACACCGCCTGGACGCCGTCGGTGTCTTCCACGACGTAGTGGCCGTACGTGTTCAGCAACCAGTCGACGTCCTCGGGGCCGTACTCGGTTCCGTCCGAGCTGAGGGCTGAGGCCGCCGCTTCCCAGACCCCTCGTGCCGGCATACCGTTCCCCGCGCTCCAGGCCAGCGCGGTCAGCAGATCCTCGGCTGCCTGCGGCAGGTGCTTGCCGTCCCGCTCCCGCTTCGGGCCCTCCGCCAGGTCCTCAGTGAAGGCGGCGCTGATGGAGGAGGGAATGGCGTGGGCCCAGTCGTCCAGACCGGACACGGCGAAGCGCCGGATCACGGCGTCGGTCGCCATCCTGGCAAAGAGGAAGCCGCCTGTGTGGGTGGATGCGCGGTCCGCGATCAGACCGGCTGCCGGCGCCACGTCTTCGGGCGGCAGCTCGCGGGCGAGCAGTCGTCGGAGGCAGTACTCCCGGATGTCGTTGGCGGTCTCGGTCTCGTCGTCCAGATCGGACGCGCGGGCCCGGACGTCCAGCAGACGGCTCACCGTCTGGTCCAGGGGCTCCTGAAGTTCCCGCTGGGGGCGGAACGGGCGGTCCCGGGAGCCGAGGAGTACGCAGACCAGGCGGCTCAGGGGCGAGAGGAGCTGTTCGACGATGGGATGGGCCTGGTCAGGAGCCGCTTCGTCCAGGCCGTCCAGGACCAGGGCCGGGAGCCGGTGCTGAGAGGAGTCGGACCACTTCTTCTCGACCTCGGCGATCAAGGCCGCAGGGGTCTGCGGCTCGGGAAGACGGAGGTGGCGGGCGATGGCCTCGGCGAGTTGCTGCACCGTGAAGCCCCGTAGGTGCAGTGAGACGTCCACCGAGCCCTCGCCCGGGTCCGGGTCCTCGGGGGCGAGGGCCCCGTGCTGCTCGATGTCCGCGCGGTGCTTGGGGTCGGACAAGGTGGCGATGCGCCCGAGTACGGCCGACTTGCCGCTTCCCGCGCTGCCCGTCACCAGGAACAGTCCGGCCTGCCGTGCCTCCAGCCACTTCGTGATCTCGCCGAGCACACGGCGCCGGCCGCTGAAGAACCAGCCCTCGTCCGTCAGGGCGGCTCCACGGCTCGCCTGGACGAGGTGTTCGACCAGCTCCGGTTCCGGGGCGTCCGCCCGACGCGGGTTGTCGAACATCAGCCGGGCCTCGCCGCCGAACATGACCGGCACCGGTGCGTGGCCGACCTCCTGAGGCCACTGGGCCAGCACGGTATTGATGACCGTGGCCCCGCTGACCTGCCCGTTTCGGCGGCTCCACTCGTGGCGGTAGTCGTCGGTCCGCGGGCCGTCCCGCAACACCTGGGTGAGGGTCTCCAACAGGATCCCGGAGGCCTCGGCCTCTTCCTGGGGACGGCAGCTCGCGATCACCCCGAGCCATGGGGACCGGCCGGGCGGAAGGTTCCGCATCGACAGCTTTCCGAGCGCTGTCTTCAGGGACTCCACCACCCCGGCGCCCGCATGGCAGGTGTCGATGATCAGCAGCATCTGGTCCGCCTTGCTGCGCAGAGCCGCCTCCGTCAGCAGATTGGCCGAAAACGTATCCGCCGCGTACTCCGGGTCGTCGGTGTCGTGAACGACCAGGTGCAGGGAGTCGGCGTCGAGGACGCCGTGGCCGGACCACAGGATGACGGCGGGGCCGTGACCGCCGCTCTCGGCCCAGTCCGCCCCCCAGTTCTTCAGCTGCGCCCTGAGTGGGTCGTACGGTGGGTCGGGCACCACCCTCTGTTCGTAGCCGCGCTCCTCCAACAGGGAGCACAGCTCCCGCATTTGACCGGTGGCGCCGGTCAGGGTCCGGAACCGCGTCTTCTGGTAGTTCTCGACCACGATCCCGAGCGCCGTTCCCCGGATCTCGTCCGCCGTGCGCTCACTCACCGGAGCCTCCCACCAGGGTCAGCGCCGTCACCGTCGTCTCCGTGCGGTGGCTCACCCGTACCGCCAGGCGGTACGCGCCCGGTTCCGGGGCCGGGAAGGTGGCGGTGTAGCGGCCCTCGCCCAGGGGGCGGATCGTGCGGGACAGGGGCTTGGCGCCGTCCGTCGGGCGGAGTTCCGCCGTGAGGTGGAGGGCGTCGTGGTCCGGGGTCTCCGGCGGGATCGTGACCGCGACCTCGTAGGGGTCGCCCGGGGCCAGGAAGGAAGGGGCCAGGACGCTCAGGGGGACGGTGGCGTCCTCGTCGCCGCGGTGGAACGGGCGGGCGTGGCCCAGGAGGCCGCACAGGGCGTCCCGTACGCCCCGGTTGTTCTGGAGGGCGCCGTGCTGCTCGCATGGGGTGTGGGATTCCGGCACCGCGTAGTCCGTGTTGTCGGCGTTCGTGGGGCGGGCCGAGAGGCGGGGGACCGTACCGTCGCCGCGTTCGTCGATGCCGTCGATCAGCCAGAGGGGGGTGAGGACGTCGTCCGCGTACTCCGCCGTCGTCAGCGTCGGCTGGCGGATGCCGGTGATGGCGTGCAGCGGGGCCGCGGGGGCCGCCCGGCGCAGGTTCGCGTGGAAGGCGGCCGCGTCCTTCAGGAGCCACGGGTCGATTCCCGGCAGGCCCGGGAGGTCGCGGGCGTACGCGAGGCCGCCCGGGCCCGCAACGCACGTGTAGTCCGGGGTCAGCTGGTGCAAGGAGGGGAGGCTGCGCGCGAAGGCGCTGAGGTCGACGCCGAGGCGGCCCCAGCCCTTGCGCAGGCCGTTCACCAGGTGCCCGAGGGCGTCCAGCGAGCCGCGGTGCGGGGTGCCCAGGGTGATCAGGCGGCGGGTGACCTCGTGGCCGCCGAGGCATTCCACGTAGTGGCGGGCGATCAGGCCGCCCATGGAGTGGCAGATGAGGACGACCCGGGCTTCGCGGCGCTCGGGTGCGGAGGCCTGCCAGCGCGGCAGCTCGCGCGCGAGGGTGTCGCGCAGCCGCTCCGCGTTGTAGCGGCAGGACAGGCGCCAGTCGTACGGGAAGGGGAGGAGGTTCTCGCCGCGGGCGACGGTGAAGGTGCGTTCCAGCCAGCCCAGCAGGTCCGTGTAGCCGTCGACCGGCTGCCAGATGCCCGGGATCGCGTGCACGTCCGGCATCAGGCCCGTGGGCACGACACCGTCGCCGGGGTGGTCGTCGCCGATGTCCTTCGGGAGCCGCAGCCCCTTCACCACGCCGCCGAAGGTGCGCAGGCCCCGCCACAGGGCGCTGCCCGACAGGTCCCAGACCGGTTTGCCGTCGGCGTCCGCCAGCCGGCTGCCCATGATGCCCGGCAGCACCACGACAAGATCGATCACCCGTGCACGCGACATGCAAGCCCCCCCGCTGGTCATCCCTGGACCGGCAAGGGTAAGACGACGGCGCCCTTGTCCGGAGGGGTTCCGGACAAGGGCGCCGTTCGCTGCTGAAGCGGGGAGCCTTACAGGCCGAGCTCGACCTCGAACTCGCCGGCCTCCAGGATGGCCTTGACGGCCGAGAGGTACCGGGCCGCGTCCGCGCCGTCCACCAGGCGGTGGTCGTAGGACAGGGTCAGGTACGTCATGTCGCGGATGCCGATGTTCGTGCCCTCGGCGGTCTCGATGACCACCGGGCGCTTCACCGTGGCACCGATGCCCAGGATGGCGACCTGGTTCGGGGGCACGATGACCGTGTCGAACAGCGCACCGCGCGAGCCGGTGTTGCTGATGGTGAAGGTCGCGCCCGACAGCTCGTCCGGCGTGATCTTGTTGCCGCGGACCTTGGCGGCCAGGTCGGCGGTCGCCTTGGAGATGCCCGCCAGGTTGAGGTCACCGGCACCCTTGATGACCGGGGTCATCAGGCCCTTCTCGGAGTCCACGGCGATGCCGATGTTCTCCGAGTCGAAGTAGGTGATGGTGCCCTCGTCCTCGTTGATCCGGGCGTTGACGACCGCGTGGGCCTTCAGCGCCTGGGCAGCGGCCTTGACGAAGAACGGCATCGGCGAGAGCTTGACGCCCTCACGGGCAAGGAAGGAGGCCTTGGCCTTCTCGCGCAGCTTCATGATCTTGGTGATGTCCACCTCGACCACGGAGCTGAGCTGAGCCTGCGAGTGCAGGGCCTTCATCATGTTGTCGCCGATGACCTTGCGCATGCGGGTCATCTTGACCGTCTGGCCACGGAGCTCCGAGACCTCGGCGGCAGCCGGGGCCTTGGCGACCGGGGCGGCGGCCGGAGCCGCGGCGGCGGCCTTGGCGGCCTCGGCGGCGGCCAGAACGTCCTGCTTGCGGATACGGCCACCGACGCCGGTGCCCGAGACCTGGGACAGGTTGACGCCGGACTCCGAGGCGAGCTTGCGCACCAGCGGGGTCACGTACGCGCCCTCGTCACCGGCGGAGACCGGGGCGGCGGGAGCGGGGACGGCAGGGGCGGGGGTGACCGGAGCGGCAACCGGAGCCGGAGCGACCGGAGCCGGAGCGGCAACCGGAGCCGGCGCGGCCACGGGGGCCGGAGCGGCAGCGACCGGAGCCGGGGCGGCCGGGGCGGCAACCGGGGCCGGGGCGGCGGCCGGGGCCGGGGCTGCAGCCGGAGCCGGGGCAGCCGCCGGAGCGGCACCCGCGACGCCGATGACGGCCAGACGGGCGCCGACCTCGGCGGCCTCGTCCTCGCCGACCAGGATCTCCAGCAGCGTGCCGGAGACCGGCGCCGGGATCTCGGTGTCGACCTTGTCCGTGGAGACCTCGAGCAGCGGCTCGTCGGCCTCGACGGTCTCGCCGACCTGCTTCAGCCAGCGGGTGACGGTGCCCTCGGTGACGCTCTCGCCCAGGGCGGGGAGAACGACGTCCGTACCGGCGGCGGCAGGGGCCGCAGCCGCTGCGGGAGCCTCGGCGACCGGGGCCGGAGCCGGAGCGGCCGGGGCCTCGGCGACCGGAGCCGGAGCGGCGGGAGCCTCGGCAGCGGCCGGAGCGGCGGCCTCGGCGGCCGCGCCCGAGCCGTCGTCGATGACGGCCAGCTCGGCGCCGACCTCGACGGTCTCGTCCTCGGCGACCTTGATGGAGGCCAGGATGCCGGCGACGGGGGAGGGGATCTCGGTGTCGACCTTGTCGGTCGAGACCTCGAGCAGCGGCTCGTCGGCCTCGACGCGCTCGCCCTCGGCCTTCAGCCAACGGGTGACAGTGCCCTCAGTGACGCTCTCCCCGAGCGCCGGAAGGGTTACGGAAACCGGCATGGTTTCAGTTGCTCCTTACGAAAGTGCGGAAGTGGTCGTCGCGCCCGTGACGATTAGTCGTGTGCGTGCAGCGGCTTGCCGGCGAGGGCCAGGTGGGCCTCGCCCATCGCCTCGTTCTGCGTCGGGTGCGCGTGGATGAGCTGCGCGACCTCGGCCGGCAGAGCTTCCCAGTTGTAGATCAGCTGGGCCTCGCCGACCTGCTCGCCCATCCGGTCACCGACCATGTGGACGCCGACCACGGCACCGTCCTTGACCTGGACGAGCTTGATCTCGCCCGCGGTCTTCAGGATCTTGCTCTTGCCGTTGCCCGCCAGGTTGTACTTCAGGGCCACGACCTTGTCCGCGCCGTAGATCTCCTTGGCCTTGGCCTCGGTGATGCCGACCGAGGCGACCTCGGGGTGGCAGTACGTGACGCGCGGGACACCGTCGTAGTCGATCGGAACGGTCTTCAGACCGGCCAGACGCTCCGCCACCAGGATGCCCTCGGCGAAGCCGACGTGCGCGAGCTGGAGGGTCGGGACGAGGTCACCGACGGCCGAGATGGTCGGCACGTTGGTCTGCATGTACTCGTCGACCAGGACGTAGCCGCGGTCCATCGCGACGCCCTGCTCCTCGTAGCCCAGGCCCTGCGAGACCGGGCCGCGGCCGACGGCGACCAGCAGCACCTCGGCCTCGAAGGTCTTGCCGTCGGCCAGCGTGACGCGCACGCCGGTCTCGGTGTACTCGGCCTTGTCGAAGAAGGTGCCGAGGTTGAACTTGATGCCGCGCTTGCGGAACGCGCGCTCCAGCAGCTTGGAGCTGTTCTCGTCCTCGACCGGGACGAGGTGCTTGAGGCCCTCGATCACGGTGATGTCGGAGCCGAAGGACTTCCACGCCGAGGCGAACTCGACGCCGATGACGCCGCCGCCCAGGACGATGGCCGACTCGGGGACGCGGTCCAGGACCAGCGCGTGGTCCGAGGAGATGATGCGGTTGCCGTCGATGTTCAGGCCCGGCAGCGACTTCGGCACGGAGCCGGTCGCCAGCAGGATGTGGCGGCCCTGGATGCGCCGGCCGTTCACGTCGACGGAGGTCGGCGAGGAAAGGCGGCCCTCACCCTCGATGTAGGTCACCTTGCGGGAGGCGACCAGGCCCTGCAGGCCCTTGTACAGGCCCGAGATGATCTCGTCCTTGTACTTGTGGACACCTGCGATGTCGATGCCCTCGAAGGAGGCCTTGACACCGAACTGGGCGGCTTCGCGCGCCTGGTCCGCGATCTCACCCGCGTGCAGCAGAGCCTTCGTGGGGATGCAGCCGTTGTGCAGGCAGGTGCCGCCGAGCTTGTTCTTCTCGATCAGGGCAACGTCCAGACCCAGCTGGGATGCGCGCAGCGCCGCGGCGTAACCGCCACTGCCACCGCCGAGGATCACTAGGTCGAAAACGGTGCTGGCGTCGTTCGCCACGTCACGTCCTCCATGCATGTGCGCCGGGCACCGGTCCTCTGTGACCGGGCGGCGGCTGGTATCGGCCGCTTGTTTCTTCGGCCCTGTGGTGGGGGCCCTGTCCTGCCGAGAACCCATCTTCGCATTTGTCGGGGGAACGCGGGACGCCGGGCCCGGACTGTGACAGGTCGTTCTGCCCGAAGTAAGGGTTACCGCTGCGTAGAAACGTACGGATTTCGTTGTGAGTGAAACGTACCCCGGGACCTCGATCAAGGTCCCGGGGTGCGTCACGTCTCACACGCGCACGTCACACACGCGCACGTCACTCGGTACTACGTCAGCCCAGGTCGCCCGTGGCCGTACGCTCGGCCAGCCGCACCAGGGTGCGCACGGCCGAGCCGGTGCCGCCCTTGGGGGTGTAGCCGAACGGGGAGCCCTCGTGGAAGGCCGGGCCCGCGATGTCCAGGTGGGCCCAGGTGATGCCCTCGCCGACGAATTCCCGCAGGAAGAGGCCGGCCACCAGGCCGCCGCCCATGCGCTCGCCCATGTTGGCGATGTCGGCGGTGGGGGAGTCCATGCCCTTGCGCAGGTCCTCGGGGAGCGGCATCGGCCAGGAGGCCTCGCCGACCTCCTCGGCGATCTCGTGGATCGCGGTGCGGAAGGCGTCGTCGTTCGACATGATGCCGAAGGTCCGGTTGCCCAGGGCCATGACCATGGCGCCGGTCAGGGTGGCGACGTCGACGATCGCGTCCGGGTTGTCCTCGGAGGCCCGGGTCAGCGCGTCACCGAGGACCAGGCGGCCCTCGGCGTCCGTGTTGAGGACCTCGACGGTCTTGCCGCTGTACATGCGCAGCACGTCACCGGGACGGGTCGCGGAGCCGGACGGCATGTTCTCGGCGAGCGCGAGCCAGCCGGTGACGTTGACCCGGAGGCCCAGCTTGGCGATCGCGACGACGGCGGAGAACACGGCGGCGGCGCCGGCCATGTCGCACTTCATCGTCTCGTTGTGGCCGGCCGGCTTCAGGGAGATGCCGCCCGAGTCGTAGGTGATGCCCTTGCCGACGAAGGCGAGGGTCTTCTCCGCCTTGGGGTGGGTGTAGGAGAGCTTCACCAGGCGCGGCAGGTTCTCGGAGCCCTTGCCGACGCCCATGATGCCGCCGAAGCCGCCCTTGAGCAGAGCCTTCTCGTCCAGGACCTGGACCTTGACGCCGTTCTCCTTGCCGGTCGCGGAGGCGACGGCGGCGAAGGACTCGGGCGTGAGGTCGTTCGGCGGGGTGTTGACGAGGTCGCGGGCGATGTTGACCTCGGTCGCGACGACCGTGGCGCGCTCGGCCGCGGCCTTGTGCTCCTTGTCGCGCGGCTTCGCGCCGAGCAGGGCCACCTCGGCGAGCGGCTGCTTCGGGCCGCCGTTCTTGTCGCCGTTGCCGGCCTTCTTCTCGCCGCCCTGGTAGGCGGTGAAGGCGTACGCGCCCAGCAGCGCGCCCTCGGCGACGGCGGTGACGGCGGAGGCGTCGTCGAGGGGGAGGGCGAAGGCGGCCTTCTTGGTGCCGTGCAGCGCGCGGGCGGCGGCGCCGGCGGCGCGGCGCAGCGCCTCCTCGTCGTAGGACTCGTCCTTCTCCGGTACGGAGCCCAGCCCGACCGCCAGCACGACGGGGACCTTGAGGCCGGCCGGAGCGGGCAGCTTGGTGATCTCGCCTTCGGCGCCCGAGGCACCGAGCGCTTCGAGCACGGCGGCGAGCTTTCCGTCGTACGCCTTGTCCACGGCCTCGGCTCCGGCGGCGGCCACGGGGCCCTTGGGGCCCTTCGCCACGCCGACCACGAGGGCGTCGGCGCGCAGCGTCGCCGCGCCGGCAGTGCTGAGAGTCAGAGCAGTCACGGTGGTGAAGTCTCGCTTCCGTTTGTGTTGGTGGGCGCGTCGGTCGCGTCAGGGTCGCCGGCCGCGCGAAGCGATCGTATTCGGGCCCGACGGCCGCCGGAAATGAGCCTACGCGTAGCCGCTCACCCGTACGCCTGTCGAAGGTTTGGCAAGTTGTTCGATCACGTGGTGATCAGGTTCACCCATCTGTGGCCTCTGTTCCAGGTTTGCCCCGTAGACGTGGACGAGGTCCGAAAGACTCGGTCCACTCCCACAAGGGGGCGCGGGGCTCCTTTGCGTCAAGAAGAACCGGGTATCGGGATCCCCCTCACGAAGGAGGGGGCTGTCAGCTGCTCTGGTTGAGGGCCGCCGTTACCAGCACCAGCCAGCGTGTAGGTGGAGGTGAACGAAGTTGGCTACGTTCCACGCAGGTGAGAAGACCCACCAGTCCGTGCTTCCTCAGCGGGCTGCTCTGGAATTCGAGTCAGCAGACACCCCTCGGATCGGGGACGAAACGGGGCTCGAACACCGTACTCGTGCGGTACCCGGCGTGGAACATGCGCGAGGGGAGACCGACGATGCTTCACCTGGCATCGACGGCGTCACCCCCGACCGTGAGGTTGGGGAGAGGGTCCGTGAGGGCCATCCCGTCGTGTTCGTCCTGGACAAGCACGGCCATCCGCTGCAACCGACCAGCCCCGCCAGGGCCCGCGAGCTCCTCAAGAACGGCCGGGCCGTCGTGGCCCGCCACACCCCGTTCGTCATCAGGTTGAAAGACCGCACCGCGGATCAGTCGCAGGTGGACGGAGTGGAACTCGGGATCGATCCCGGGTCCAAACACACCGGCATCGCCGTGTTCACCGCGAAGGACGGCGAGCGCCGAGGCCTGTACGCGTTCGAACTTACCCACCGGGGCGGCGCCATCCGGGACAAGCTCACCGCTCGTGCCGCCTACCGGCGTGGCAGGCGCACCCGCAACCTGCGTCACCGCGAGCCCCGCTTCTCCAACCGCACCCGCCCCAAGGGCTGGCTCTCCCCGTCGCTGCGTCACCGTGTGGACACCACCATGTCGTGGGCCACACGGCTCGCACGCTGGGCACCCGTCCGTACGGTGCATGTGGAGCTGGTCGCGTTCGACACCCACGCCATGTCCAACGGCGGACCGCTGGAGGGGGCCGAGTACCAGCACGGCACCCTGCACGGCACAGAGGTCCGCGAATATCTCCTCGCGAAGTGGGGGAGGGCCTGCGCCTACTGCGGCACCACCGGAGTCCCCCTCAACATCGACCACATCCACCCCCGCTCACGCGGCGGCAGTAACCGCATCTCCAACCTGTGCACCGCCTGCGTCCCCTGCAACGAGAAGAAGTCCAACCAGCCGGTCGAGGACTTCCTCAAGCAATCGCCGCGCTTGTTGGCCCGCATCCTCGCCCAGGCCAAAGCCCCACTCCGTGACGCCGCAGCCGTCAACGCCACCCGAAGGGCGCTGTGGCACGCCCTGGACGCAGCCTTCCCCTCGGTGCGCGCCGCATCGGGTGGCCGCACCAAATGGAACCGGCAGCGGACCGGCACCCCGAAGACCCACACCCTCGACGCCCTGTGCGTCGGCGAACTCGACACCGTAACCCGTACCCCAGCCCGTGTCCTCGCCGTCACCGCGACCGGACGCGGCACCTACACCCGCACACGATCCGACAAGTACGGCTTCCCCCGCCTGCGTCTGCCCAGGCAGAAGACGTTCTTCGGCTACCAGACCGGCGACCTCGCCCGCGCAATCGTCCCCACCGGCAAGAAGGCCGGCACCCACACGGGGCGCATCGCCGTCCGGGCCACCGGCAGCTTCAACATCAGAACCGCACACGGGCTCATCCAAGGCATCCGCCACACGCACTTCCGCCTCCTTCAAAGAGCCGATGGCTACGGCTACACCATCCGATCCGAAGGACCCACCGACGCCACCTGACCGTCACCGACGTAACCGAAGCGACCTCAGGCGCTCCGCGCCTCCGATCCAAGGATTCGCTTGCTCCCCCAGCTGAGGCAGGGGTTTCCACGAAAGAAGTCCGATGATTTCCACAGAGCCTCCCCGGCCCGGCCGACCGCCATGGACCGCGTCGAGGGATGCCTGCGGGGGGAAGGCCGAAATGGTCAACAAGAAAAACCGGATGAACAGGGTCGCCGCCGCCATGGTCGCGGCAGCCTTGATGTCCGTCGCCGTACCCGCCTCGGCCGCCGAGGTGGCCGCGACACCGCGCATCGACCTGAAGGTGCTCGTCGTCGACGACGGCGGCAGCTCGGTCGAGGCGATCACCGCGGAGCTCAAGGACACCGGAGTCCCCTTCACCCGCGTCGTGCTGGGCAGCGACAGCCGCCCGGTCATCGACGCGGGATTCCTCAGTGACACGGTCGACGGCCGTCCGCGCGCCAAGTTCCAGGGCGTGGTCCTGCCGAACGAGAACCCGTTCGGGGCGGACTCGGCCGAGATGGCCGCGCTCACCGCGTACGAGACGACGTACGGAATCCGCCAGGTCGACGCCTACACCTGGGCCCACCCGGGAGTGGGGCTGGAGTACACCGACAACGGGGGGTACAACGGTCAGCTCGACGGCACGCAGGCGGCGGTCACCGCCGCCGGCAAGGCGGGCGCCTTCGGGTACCTCGGCGGGCAGGTCACCTTCGAGGACAACTCCGCCCTCATCCCCGAGAGCTACGGCTTCATGGGCAAGCCGCGCCCCGGCTACACCAGTTACGTCGACGCCCCGGTCAGCGGCGGCAGGGCCTCGCTCGTCGGCGAGTACACCCACGACGGGCGCAGCGAACTGGTCGTCACCTTCGGCTACAACCAGTACCAGCAGCAGTTCCGGCTGCTGGCCCGGGGCATCGTCGACTGGCTCACGCAAGGGGTCCATCTCGGCCAGAGCCGCAACTACTTCGCGGTCCACGTCGACGACGTCTTCGCGCCGGACGCCCGCTGGAGCAAGGAGCTCAACTGCACCCCCGGCGACTACGCCTGCGCGGGCGGCGAGGGCAAGGAGAGCACCATCCGGATGACCGCCGCCGACGCCCAGTACGCGGCGCAGTGGCAGCAGGCCAAGGGCTTCAAGCTCGACATGCTCTTCAACGCCGGCGCCGGGGAGGAATGGAAGGCCGAGAACGGCGGCACCGACGCCCTCACCGCCCAGCTGATCGCTGACCGGGCCAAGTACCGCTGGATGAACCACACCTACACCCACCCCTTCCTCGGCTGCGTCCAGGACACCACCACCGTGCCCTGGAGCTGCACGAAGAACGCCCAGGGCGCCATCAACTGGATGAGCCGGGCCGAGATCTCCGCGCAGATCCGCGACAACAACAACTGGGCGGCCTCCAAGGGCATCGCCCTCGACCGCACCGAACTCGTCACCGGCGAGCACTCGGGCCTCAAAACCCTCCCGCAGCAGGACCAGGACAACCCCAATCTGGCCGGCGCCCTCGCCGACAACGGCGTGAAATGGGCGGGGAGCGACAACTCGCGCGAACCCGCGCAGCGTGCGGTCGGCGCCGCCCGCACCGTCCCGCGCCACCCGATGAACGTGTACTACAACACGGGCACCAACGCGGAGATGGCGGACGAGTACAACTGGATCTACGCCAGTCGCGCGGACGGCGGCAGCGGCGTCTGCGAGGACAACCCCGCGACCTCCACCTGCCTGCCGGCCCCGCTCGACGTCACCACCGGCTACCTCGACCACATCGTCCCGCAGGAGGCCCGTACCGCCCTGCGCCACGTGCTGGCGAACGACCCGCGCCCGCACTACGTGCACCAGAGCAACCTCGCCGAGGACCGCACCCTCTACCCGGTGCTCAACCAGGTCCTCGACACCTACCGCACGCTCTACGCGCCCAGCGCCCCGATCGTGAACCAGAGCATGAAGGCCACCGGCGTCGAAATGAGCCGCCGCGCCGCCTGGGACAAGGCCGTCACCGCCAACCAGGTCACCGCCTACCGCATCGGCACCACCGTCACCGTCAAGGCGCCCGCCGGAGTGGTGGCCCCCGTCACCGCGCCCACCGGCACCAAGAAGCAGCTCCTGCTCGGCACCTCGGACTTCGGCACCGCGTACGCCGGTTCCCGCTCCGCCTGGACCTCGCCCGAGCTGCTGCAGTCCGCGGTGACGCTGAAGCTGCCCAGCTGATCCTGCTCCCCGCTCCACCAGCAAGCGACAGCCGTCACCAGCACCACTAGAGCCGGCGCTCCGCGAGACCAACGGGCGCCGGCCCCTTTAAGTCCTGGGGGGACCCACCGCATGAGCCATGGGCGCCATGTCACCATGCTCACCGAAGGCACCTATCCACACGTCCACGGAGGCGTCAGCACCTGGTGCGACCAACTGGTACGCGGTATGCCGGAAGTCGACTTCAACGTCATAGCCCTGACCGGTTCCGGACGTGAGCCGGTCACGTGGGAGCTGCCGCGCAACGTCTACCGGCACACCGCCGTCCCGCTCTGGGGCCCGCCCCCGGGCCGCAGCCGCCGCGGCACCCCGCGCGGCAAGGCCCACCGCCGCTTCACCGACACGTACGAAAGCTTTCTGCTCTCCCTGCTGGACCCTCCCCCAGCTACCGCTGGGGGTACCCCCAGCCACGGAGGCTTCTCCGCGGCCCTGCGCGAACTCGCCCAGCTGGCCCGGGCCGGCAAGCTCGCCCAGGCCCTGCGCTCCGAATCGGTCCTGCGCCTGCTGATGACCGTATGGACCCGCCCGGGCCTGGCCACCGCCGACGCCGCGCCCACCATCCACGACGCGCTCACCGCCACCGACCTGCTGGAACACGCCCTGCGCCCGCTCTCGGTGCGGATCCCGCCCGACTGCGTCGCGCACGCCGTCAGCAGCGGCCTCGCCACCCTCCCGGCCCTGGCCGCCACCTACCTCGACGGGGTGCCGTTCCTGCTCACCGAGCACGGCATCTACCTGCGCGAGCGCTACCTCGGCTACCGCACCGCCGAACAGCGCTGGCCCGTCAAGGCGCTGATGCTCGGCTTCTACCGGGAGCTGAACTCCGAGGGCTACCGGCAGGCCGGCCTGATCACCCCGTGCAACCAGTACAACCGCCGCTGGGAGGAACGCGGAGGCGCCGACTCCCAGCGGATCCGCACCGTCTACAACGGCGTCGACCCGTACGCCTTCCCCGAGGCCGGACCGGAGCCCGAGGTGCCCACCCTCAGCTGGTGCGGCCGCATCGATCCGATCAAGGACCTCGAAACCCTCATCCGCGCCTACGCGTTCATGCGCGAGGAGCTGCCCGCGCTGCGGCTGCGGCTCTTCGGGCCGGTCCCGGCCGGCTGCGAGGAGTACAAGCTCCGCCTGGAGAAGCTCGCCGCCGACCTCGGCGTCGCCGACGGCATCACGTACGAGGGCCGCATCGACAAGGTGGCCGAGGCCTACGCGGCCGGCAGCATCGTGATGCTCTCCTCCATCAGCGAGGGCTTCCCCTTCAGCATCATCGAGGCCATGTCCTGCGGCCGCACCACCGTCTCCACCGACGTCGGAGGGGTCCGCGAGGCCGTCGGGGACACCGGCCTCGTCGTCCCGCCCCGCGAGCCCGAGACCATGGCCCGCGCCACCCTCGCCCTGCTCCGCGACGACGAACGCCGGGCCGAACTCGGTCGGCGCTCCCGCAAACGGGTGGTGGAGAAGTTCACCCTCCACCAGTCCGTGGACGGCTTCCGGCACATCTACCGAGAACTCGCGGGCCAGCCCGTCCTCCCGGTCCGCGCGGGCGACGACTGGACCCAGCGCCTCGCCGACCCCTGGTACCGCGAGCTCGCCGCCGACGGGAGCCTGTGGTGAGCGGATCCCTCTGGCTCAAGCCGCCGGACGGGGGACGGGTGTCCATCGGCCCCCCGGCCGATGGCCGCGCCACCTGCGGGGCCGGGTCCGGCGATCGTACGGGCCCCGGTCCCACGGGACCGGGTTCGCCCGGCTCCGCCGGCCCTCGCGGGGATACGCTCCCCGATCTCCCCCGACCGCGCCACGAGGGCCCGGCCGCCGACCCCATGGACGAACTCGCCGAGCGCCTCGACGTGTTCATCGCCGCCGCCGTCCACCCGGACGAGATCGCCGCCATCCTCGAATCCGACGGCATGACCGACGAGCACATCCGGCTCACCTACGGCCGCCACGACTCCTTCGGACTCGCCGAGGAGCTCTACGCAAGGGTGCCCCGCTCCTTCCCGGAGCCCGCGGACGCCCCCGACCCCTGGAAGGTCCCCCTCACCGCCTGCCTGCTGCGCGGGGTCATCTTCGCGCTGCCCGGCCTCGCCTACCTGCTCGGCGCGCCCCTGCTGGACGGCCCGCCGGACCGGCTCGGGCTGCCCGCCGGGACCCTGACCCTGCTGGCCGGGGCGCTGATCGGCTGGGTCTGGGACCAGACCCTGTCGCACCGCGCCTACTCCTGGCTCGGCCTCGGCGACCGGGCCGCCGCCGGGCGGACCCTGCTCGCCGGGGCCCCGGCCGGGGCCCTGCTGGGCACCGCCGCCGCGCTGACCGTCCCCGGCGGGCCGCCGTTCTCGTACGCCTTCGCCGCCGGGCAGGCCTTCTACGTCGGAGCCGCGACCGTCCTGCTGGTCCTCGGGCGCGAGCGGACGCTGTTCGCCGCGCTCGCCCCGATGGCCGCGGGGGCGGTGCTCACGCTGTTCGTGGACCTCGCCGTGCCGGTACGGGTGTCCCTGCTGGCGGTGTCCCTGCTGGCCGCCTGCTCCCTGGCGGTACGGGAACTGCCGCTGGCCGAAGGAGCACGGGCCGCCGTACGCCGCGTCCGCGGCTGGTCGCGGCGCCGGCCGGGCGAAGGGCCGGTGCGCTGGCGGATGCTGCGCGGGGCCGAGGAGGAGTACGCCCCGCGCGGCCCCCGCCTCGGGGAGTCCGTGCCGTACGGGGTGTTCGGCCTCGGCACCGGCCTGCTCGTGCTGTACGCCGCCCTCGGGGAGGTGCTCGCCGGCGGGCCCGCAGAAGCGGTCGCCGCCCCCTCGGCGGTGGCCCTCACCCTCAGCATGGGGCCCGCCGAGTGGCTGCTCCACCGGTTCCGCAGCGGCAGCCTCGCCGGACTCCGGGCGGCCCGCTCACCCCGGGCGTTCCGGCGCCGGATGCTCGCCGCGCTGACCCGGTGCGTCGCCGTGTACCTGGCGGTGCTGCTGGCCCTGGGCCTGGCCGGCACCCTGCTCTGGCCGGGCGCGCCCGGCCTGACCGGGGTCCGGGCCGCCACGCTGCTGCTGCTCGGCGGCGTGATGTGGACCGGGCTGCTGCTGCAGTCGTTCGGGGCGGTCCGCCCGGCCGCCGCGGTCTGCGCCTCGGCGGCCCTCGCGCAGAGCCTGGCGCTGCTGACCGGGCTGGGACAGCCGCGGGTGGTCCAGGTGGTGGTCGCGGGCACGGCCGCCGCGGCCCTGACCGCCCTGGTCTGCCTGCTGCTCGGCCGCGCGACAGCACACCGCTGACCATGCACCCGAAGACCGAAGGACCCGAATAGCCGAAGGACCCGATGCACCCGATGGACCCGACGGAGCCGAATCACCCCATGGACCCGGAGAAGGACCTCATGCTGCTGGTGCCCCTGTACGAGCACCCCGCGGACCGGCCCGAGGCCTGGGAGCTGCTGATCCGCCGCGCCGGCCGGCTGCACTCGGTGGTGCTCAACCCCGACAGCGGGCCGGGAAACGCCCCCGACGAGCGGTTCGCCGCCGTCGCCGGGCGGCTCCGCGAGGCCGGGGTGCCCGTCCTGGGATACGTGGACACCGACTACGGGCGCCGCCCGCACGCCGCCGTGGTCCAGGACCTGCTGCGCCACCGCGACTGGTACGGCACCGACGGGACCTTCCTCGACCAGGCCGCCGCGACCGTCGAACTGCTGCCGCACTACGGGCGGCTCGCCGTCGCCGCCCGGGCGGCGGGGGCCCGTACCCTCGTCCTGAACCACGGGGTCCACCCGCACCCCGGGTACGCCGAACTCGCCGATCTCCTCGTCACCTTCGAGGGCCCCTGGGACGCCTACCGCGACGCGGACGCCGTACCGCTCTGGACCGCCGAGCACCCCGCCCGGCGGTTCTGCCACCTCGTGTACGCCGTCCCGCGGGGCGCGCCCGCCGCCGAGCTGGCGCGGCAGCGGCGCGCCGGGGTGCACTGCGCGGTCCCCGGCTCGGGCGCGCACCCGTGGGGAACCCTCCCGTACGCCCTGGAGGCCGGCTAGCGACCCAGCCCCGCCGACTGTGACCCAGCCCCGCCGGTGCAACTCCAGCCCCGCCGGCGAGGCTGGATTTGCCCGGCGGGGGCCTCAAAGGCCGGCGAGGCTGCTGGGCACTAGGCCACCGGGAGGATGGCGTGGACGCGGTAGCCGCCGCCGTAGCGGGGGCCGGCGAAGCAGGATCCGCCCAGGGCCGTGGCGCGCTCGCGCATGCCGAGCAGGCCGTGTCCGCCGCCCTCGGTGCCCTCCGGCGACAGGGGCGACAGGGGGTCCGGGCCGGTGCCCCCGTCGTCCAGGACGGTCACCTCCACCGAGGCCCCGACCCGGACCACGCTGACCTCGGCCCGCACCCCCGGGCCCGCGTGTTTGCGTACGTTGGTCAGGGCCTCCTGGATCACCCGGTACGCCGCCAGGTCCACGGCGGCCGGCAGCGGATCCCGTTCCCGTCCCAGCTGCAGCATCACCCGCACCGGCAGCCCGGCATGCCGGAACGTGTCCGTGAGGTCCTCCAGTACGGCCAGCCCGGGCGCGGGCTCGGTCGGCGCCTCCGGGTCACCGGTCTGCCGCAGCAGTCCGACCGTGGCCCGCAGTTCGTTCAGCGCCGAGCGGCTGGCGTCCCGTACGTGGGCCAGCGCCTCCTTGGCCTGGTCGGGCCGCTTGTCCATGACGTGCGCGGCCACCCCCGCCTGCACATTGACCAGGGCGATGTGGTGGGCCACCACGTCGTGCAGGTCCCGGGCGATCCGCAGCCGCTCCTCGGCGACCCGCCGCCGGGCCTCCTCCTCCCGCGTCCGCTCGGCCCGCTCCGCGCGCTCCCGGATCGCGTCGACGAACGCCCGCCGGCTGCGCACCGCGTCCCCGGCCGCCGCCGCCATCCCGGTCCACGCGAAGATGCCGATGTTCTCCTGCGCGTACCAGGGCAGCGGGCCGGCCAGCATGGCCACGCCCGTCAGCCCCGCCATCGTCAGCAGCCCGATCCGCCAGGTGGTGGGCCGGTCGGTGCGGGCGGCCACCGTGTACAGGGCGATCACCGCGCACATGGCGACCGGCGCCCGGGGCTCCCCGGTGGTCAGCTCCAGCAGGGAGAGCCCCGCGGTCACGGCGAGCACGGCGCGGGGCTGCCGCCGCCGGAACACCAGCGTGGCCGCGCCCATCAGCATCAGCAGCAGCGAGAACGGGTCGGGGGTCCGGGTGCCGAAGGTGGGCCCGTGCGGTCCATGCGGATCGGCGAAGGACCCGACGACCATGCAGACGAGCGCCCCGAGCGCGAGTACGGCGTCGGTGGCGAGCGGATGGGCCCGCATCCACTGCCGGGTGGGGGCGAAGGGCTGCCCGAGTGGTGTCGTCACCCCGATACGGTACGACCCTCCCGCGGCCGCTCCTACGTGAGCTGCCGCCGGCGCCGGCGTCGGCGCCCCAGCGGCGTCCGCGAGCGCTCCGGCCCCCACCTGGCCCGCACCACGCACACGGCCATGACGGCGGCGATGGCCGCCAGGTGCTCCTTGCCCGCCAGATTGTCCTTGACCAGCACCTCGCCGGTCATCGCCAGGATCACCAACGCCCCAGTGAGGTACGCCCGGTACCGCCAGCAGACGTAGATCGCGAGCCCCACCACCGCCGCCGAGGGCCCCGTGTCGTTGACGATCCGGTCGGACACCGGCAGGCCGAGGGGATGGTCGGGGCCCAGCGCGAGCCCGACGCGCGCGTACGTGGTCCCGGCGAGGGTGGCCACGTAGCCGACGGCGAGGGTGCGCCACCAGCCGATGCAGATCTCCGAGATCCCGAAGACCAGCAGGACCTGCGCCAGCGCGCCCCACACGGGCAGGTCGAGCGCGGGCACGAACAGCGACAGCGGGGTCCGCAGGAGGGCCAGCCACAGCGGGTCCACGGCCTTGACCGAGCCGAGGTTCTGGACCGGCTGGAAACCCCACGCGGTGTTCTGGACGATCTGGAGGACCGAGGTCAGACAGACGGCGCCGATGGTCATCGGGATCGCCCGCCACCCGTCACGGGCGAGTGCGCCCCGGACCGTCCGGAACAGGGGCCCCCACTCGCGACGGGCGAACCGTCGCGGTGAGGAGGTGGTCCACGCTGTCAACGACGGGTCTCCAGGTGTTTGCGGTGCAGCCACTTCGGAAGTCCGGGGGCCTCCAGGAAGCCCTCGGCCCGGCCCGCCGCGATACCGATCCGCAGCAGGTCCGCACTCTTCTCGAAGAGCATGAACCGCGGTTCCCAGATCGGCCGGTATTTGGCGTTGGCCCGGTAGAGGGACTCGATCTGCCACCAGCGCGAGAAGAAGCTCAGCAGCGAGCGCCACATCCGCAGCACCGGACCGGCACCGAGCTTCGACCCGCGCTCGAAGACGGAACGGAACATCGCGAAGTTCAGTGAGACCTGTGTGACGCCGATCTCCTTGGAGCGTTCGAGGAGTTCGATGACCATGAACTCCATCAGACCGTTCTCGGACTCCCGGTCACGGCGCATCAGGTCCAGCGACAGGCCCTTGGGCCCCCACGGCACGAAGGACAGCAGGGCCCGCAGATCGCCGTTGCCGTCGGTGCACTCCAGCATCACGCACTGGCCGTCGCCGGGGTCGCCCAGCCGGCCCAGCGCCATCGAGAACCCGCGCTCGGTCGCGCCGTCGCGCCAGTCGTCGGCGCGGCGCACCAGCTCGTCCATCTCCTGCGCCGGGATGTCGGCGTGGCGGCGGATCCGGACCGTGTAACCCGCCCGCTTGACCCGGTTGAACGCCTGCCGGACGGTCCGCATGGCGCGGCCCTCCAGGGTGAACTCGGCGGTCTCGACGATCGCCTCGTCGCCCAGCTCCAGCGCGTCCAGGCCGTGCCGGCCGTAGATCTGCCCGGCCTCCTCGCTCGCGCCCATGACGGCCGGCACCCAGCCGTGCTCGCGGGCCTCGGCCAGCCACGGCTCGATGGCGCCGGGCCAGGCCTCGGGGTCCCCGATCGGGTCGCCGGAGGCCAGCGAGACACCGCCGACGACGCGGTAGGTCACGGCGGCCTTGCCGGTGGGGGACCAGATGACGGACTTCTCGCGGCGCAGGGCGAAGTAGCCAAGCGAGTCGCGGTCGCCCTGCCGGGCGAGCAGCGCGCGGAGCCTCTCCTCGTCCTCCTCGGTGAGGGGGTCCACGGCGCGGCGCGAGCGGAACGCCGCGAACAGCACGGCGAGCAGCAGCAGCATCGACATGACGTTGATGAAGACGTCCACCCAGCCGGGCGTGGTGATCGCCTTGAAGTCCATGTCGTCCGGGGCCAGGGTGATCAGCCGCAGTACGCCGTACTTCCAGCGGGCCAGGAACGAGGCCTCGGAGGCGTCCGGGTCGATGTTGGCGGCGCCCACGAGCAGCGCGGCGACCAGCGAGGTGGCGAGCAGGCCGACGGCGGCGACGGCCACGGCCAGCTTGGGGTTGGAGCGGTCGCCCTTGGCGTAGAACTCGTGGCGGCCGAGGACCAGCGCGCCGACGAAGGCGGCGGTCAGGACGAGGGAGACCCAGTTCTGGGCGTGTTCCCGGAACTCCGGGTAGTACCCGGTGAACGCCGAGACGGCGAAGGCGAGCAGCAGCAGCCCGCTCACCACCAGGTTCAGGATCCACGCGGCCCGCTTGCGGCGGCCCATCGTGACGGCGAGCAGCAGCGAGAACAGGCCGGAGGCGAACCCGGCCGTCAGCAGGTACGGGGTGTAGAAGTCGGCGGTGTTGTGCCGGCGCAGATCCTGCCCGAAGGAAACCCACACCGCGCTGAGGAAGTTGACGAATGTGACGGCGCGCAGGTACCAGACCGCGAACGCGGCACTGCGCCGCGACCGGGTGCTCCCCCTGCCGGTCCCCCGGCCGCCCCCCTGTCCCCCCTGTTTGGCGTTGGCGGCGGGCCCGCCGCCGGTGGCGATCTTGTTCCTACCGGACGCCGGTACGGCTCCCCGGTCGGTGTCTGCGCTGGTCAAGCGGACCTCTCCCATGAAACGCGATGATATGGGGCATCACCGTCCATGGGCGGTCCGGGCGCCCGCGCACTGGTCAGGTCCGCGGGGCCCGTCGCCTCATTCCGTCGGCTGCTCCACAGCCCGCTCCGGCAGTTCCGCCGCGAGTGCGGCGGCCGCCTGGACCAGGGGGAGTGCCAGCAAGGCCCCGGTTCCTTCTCCCACAGTGACGCCGTGGTCGAGCACAGGGTTGAGCGCCATCCGGTCCAGGGCCTTCGCCTGGCCCGGCTCGCCGCTGGCCTGGCCGGCGAGCCACCAGTCCGGGGCCCGGAACGCGGCCCGCTGGGCCACCAGTCCGCAGGCCGCGGAGACGATGCCGTCGAGGATGACGGGCGTACGGCGTACCGCGCACTGGAGCAGGAACCCGGTGATCGCGGCGACGTCCGCACCGCCGACGGCCGCCAGCAGCGCGACCTGGTCGCCGAGGACGGGGCGGGCCCGGCGCAGCGCGTCGCGGATGGCGGCGCACTTGCGCATCCAGGTGAGGTCGTCGATGGGTGTCCCGCCGCGGCCGGTGACCACGGAGGCGTCGGTTCCGCAGAGGGCGGCCACCAGCGTCGCCGCGACCGTGGTCCCGCCGACGCTCAGATCCCCGAGGACGACCAGATCCGTCCCGGAGTCGGCCTCCTCGTCGGCGATCCGCATCCCGAGCCGCAGCGCCGCCCCGGCCTCCTCGGCCGTCAGCGCGTCCTCCACGTCGATCCGCCCGCTGCCGCGCCGTACGCGGTGGCGGGAGACGTCCTCGGGGAGCAGTCCGGGGTCGCAGTCGAGGCCCGCGTCCACGATCCGCACGGTGGCGCCGAACCGCCCGGCCAGGACGGAGACGGGGCTCTGCCCGTCCAGCACGGAGCGCACCAGCTCGTGGGCGGTGCCCGCCTTCCGTCCGGACACGCCTTCGGCGGCGATGCCGTGGTCGGCGGCGAACAGCACGACGCGCGGCCGCTCGATCGGCTTGACGGGGACCTGACCCTGCGCGGCGGCGAGCCACTCGGCGAGATCGTCCAGCCTGCCCAGCGCCCCGGGCGGCACGGCCAGCCGCTCACGCCGCTCTTCGGCGTCACGCCGAACGCCCCCGTCGGGGCGCTCGATCAGATCGGAGAAGTCGTCGAGATTCAGCGTGGTCATCTGCCAGAGCGTACAGCCGGTGAGGCCCTACCCAAGCCCCGCTTCCCGGGCCGTCCGCGCCGCCTGAGCGGTCAGTCCTTTCAGTCCTTGCGGTCAGTCCTTTCAGTCCTTGAGGACGACCGCCTGGCCGGCCACGACGAGCAGGACGTGCTCGCACTCGGCCGCGACGGCGTTGTTCAGACGGCCCAGCTCGTCGCGGAAGCGGCGGCCCGACGCCGTCGCGGGGACGATGCCCGAGCCCACCTCGTTGCTCACGGCCACCACCGTCCGCCGCGTCGTCCGCACGGCGGCGATCAGCTCCGCCACCCGCTCACCCAGCTCCTTGCGCCCCGGACCCGCCCAGACGGCGTCGTCCCACGCCCCGGCCCGGTCCATCGCGTCCGTCAGCCACAGCGCCAGGCAGTCGATCAGCAGCGGCGGCCCCCCCTCCACCAGCAGCGGAGCCAGCTCGCAGGTCTCCACGGTCCGCCAGGACGCCGGCCGCCGCTCCCGGTGCAGACCCACCCGCGACGCCCACTCCGCGTCGCCCTCGCGGGAGCCGCCCGTGGCCACGTACACGACCTCCGGGAACCCGGCCAGCCTCCGCTCCGCCTCGTACGACTTCCCGGAGCGCGCGCCGCCCAGCACCAGTGTCCGGCGCGGCAGATCCGGCACCGCGTGGTACTCGCCGACCACCACCGTGGTCCCGTCCGGCACCGCCCGCGCACCGAGGGCCGCGCACCGCCGCTCCAGCTCCCGGCCCGGCGGGGTGTCGTGGTCCAGGTGTACGGCGATCACATCCGTGGTCGGGCCCACGGCCCCGCTCGCCCGCAGCCGGGCCAGCGCCTCCGGCCGGCCCAGCACGTCCGCGAGGACCATGTCGTACGGGCGCTGCCCGACGCTGTCGTTCATTCCGGCCGGGGCCCCGCCGGGCGGCAGGTACAGCAGCCGGCCGCCGTCCGGGCCGGTCACCTCGTACCCGGTGCCCGGCGCGTCCATCGGCACCGCCCGCACCCGGTGCCCGGAGATCACCGACAGCTCCCGCCCGTCCGGTACCCGCCCGGCGGCCGGCAGCCCGGGCGGCAGCTCCACCGCCGGACCCTCGTGCGGGTGGGTCAGCAGGACCTGTCGTACGCCGGCCAGCGAATGCCCGGCCCGCGCGCCGGCCAGCACCGCGCCGGGGGTCAGGTCGAGCAGCAGCGCCCCGTCCACCAGGACGGCGGTCGCGGCCCGGGCCCGGGTGCCCACGGAGACCGCGCAGGCGGCGCAGGGACAGCCGGGGCGGGGCAGTCCTTCGGGTGTTCCGGTACCGAGCAGAGTGAGTTCCACGGGATGATCCTCCCGCGTCGCCGGGACTGCTGCGCGCCCGGTTACTCTGCGGGCAGACTCAAGGCGAGCACGGATGAGCAACGGACGAGCAACGGAGGCGGACATGGCGTGGACGTGGCGGTTCGAGAAGGCCGACGGCACGGAGACGAGCCCGTCGGTGGTTCCCGAGGAGTTCACCACGCAGGGGGACGCGGAGTCCTGGATCGGCGAGTACTGGAAGGACCTGCTGGAGGGCGGCACCGAGCAGGTGAAGCTGTCCGACGACAACGGCGTCGAGCTCTACACGATGAGCCTGCGCGAAGCACTGAACGCCTGACCCCTGGCCGGGGCTGCAACCCGTAACCCATGCCAGAGTGCCCCCCGGGCTACCCGGGGGGCACTCTGGCACGGGGACAGGCTTAGCTGAAGGAGTCGCCGCAGGCGCAGGAGCCCGTGGCGTTCGGGTTGTCGATCGTGAAGCCCTGCTTCTCGATGGTGTCGACGAAGTCGATCGAGGCGCCGTGCAGGTACGGGGAGCTCATCCGGTCCGTGACGACCTTGACGCCGTCGAAGTCCTTCACGACGTCGCCGTCGAGGGAACGCTCGTCGAAGAAGAGCTGATAGCGCAGGCCGGAGCAGCCGCCGGGCTGGACGGCGACGCGGAGCGCCAGGTCATCGCGGCCCTCCTGCTCCAGCAGGGTCCTGACCTTCTCGGCGGCGGCGTCGGACAGGAGGATGCCGTCGCTCACGGTGGTCTTGTCGTCCTGTACGGACATCTGCATTCACTCCCGAAGTGGGCGGCTCCCCGCCGGAAGCAGGGAAACGTCGGACTCTTGCTCTTGCCGTCGATGGCAACGAGCGGGGTCGCGGATTCATTCCTGACCCGACGCTGGTTTCAGTTATTCATGCTCGCACACCGGCGCGGACGAGTGGACCCGATGGGCGGTTGGCTTCCCTCCGGCTTCCGAGCGGTGCGAATTCGTCACATCGACACTATGGCCATCGTCAAAGTGACATGAAGCAGCTATGATAGATAGCGTCAAATAGACGAGAAGTCGAAGCGATCTTCAGAAGTCCCTAGTCGCAGAACAGAAAGGGTGCGTGTCGTGACCACCGCCCAGCCTTTGGACGTCCAGCCGACGCCCCTCGCCCTGCTGCTGCTCGGCCGCGAAGCCGACCCCAAGAGCGAGCGCGGGGTGGAATGCCCCGGCGACCTGCCCTCGCCGTCGGACCCGGACCTGGTGGCGCGCGCCCGCGCGGCCAAGGAGAAGCTCGGCGACAAGGTCTTCATCCTCGGCCACCACTACCAGCGTGACGAGGTCATCGAGTTCGCGGACGTCACCGGCGACTCCTTCAAGCTGGCCAAGGACGCGGCCGCCAAGCCGGAGGCCGAGTACATCGTCTTCTGCGGCGTCCACTTCATGGCCGAGTCCGCGGACATCCTGACCGGGGACGACCAGAAGGTGGTCCTGCCCGACCTGGCCGCCGGCTGCTCGATGGCCGACATGGCCACCGCCGAGCAGGTCGCGGAGTGCTGGGACGTGCTGACCGAGGCCGGCGTCGCCGATGTCACGGTCCCCGTCTCGTACATGAACTCCTCAGCCGACATCAAGGCGTTCACCGGCAAGCACGGCGGCACGATCTGCACCTCGTCCAACGCGAAGAAGGCCCTGGAGTGGGCCTTCGAGCAGGGCGAGAAGATCCTCTTCCTCCCGGACCAGCACCTGGGCCGCAACACCGCCGTCCGCGACATGGGCATGTCCCTGGACGACTGCGTGCTCTACAACCCGCACAAGCCGAACGGCGGCCTGACCGCCGAGCAGCTGCGCGACGCCAAGATGATCCTGTGGCGCGGTCACTGCTCGGTCCACGGCCGTTTCTCGGTGGACTCGGTCAACGACGTACGCGCCCGCATCCCCGGCGTGAACGTCCTCGTCCACCCCGAGTGCAAGCACGAGGTGGTGGCCGCCGCGGACTACGTCGGCTCCACGGAGTACATCATCAAGGCGCTGGAGGCGGCCCCGGCCGGCTCCAAGTGGGCCATCGGCACCGAGCTGAACCTGGTCCGCCGCCTGGCGAATCGATTCGCCGCGCAGGACAAGGAAGTCGTCTTCCTCGACAAGACGGTCTGCTTCTGCTCGACGATGAACCGCATCGACCTGCCGCACCTGGTGTGGACCCTGGAGTCCCTGGCCGAGGGCAACCTCGTCAACCAGATCCAGGTCGACAAGGAGACGGAGAGCTTCGCGAAGCTCGCCCTGGAGCGCATGCTCGCGCTCCCGTAGGGAACGGGGTACGGACACCCCGGGCCCCGGCCCGTAAGCGCCCGAAGGGCGGCCCCGTACGGGGCCGCCCTTCGGCGTTCGGCCTGGTCAGACGCCGGCCGGTGTCTCCTCCGGGGCCGGGGGGACCACCTTCAGCTGGGCCACGCGGCGCGCCGAGCGCTTCGCGCGGCGGCGCTCCTTGCGGAGTTCGACCATTGTGTAGAGGGTCGGCACCAGGAGGAGCGTCAGCAGGGTCGAGCTGATGAGGCCGCCGATCACCACCACCGCGAGCGGCTGCGAGATGAAGCCGCCCTCGCCGGTGACGCCCAGCGCCATCGGGAGCAGCGCGAAGATCGTCGCCAGGGCCGTCATCAGGATCGGGCGGAGCCGGTGCCGGCCGCCCTCGATGACCGCCTCGACGACTCCGAGGCCCTGGGCGCGGTACTGGTTGACCAGGTCGATCAGGACGATCGCGTTGGTCACCACGATGCCGATGAGCATCAGCATGCCGATCATGGCCGGGACGCCCATCGGGGTGCCGGTGACGATGAGCAGGCCGAGCGCGCCGGTGGCCGCGAAGGGGATCGAGACCAGCAGGATCAGCGGCTGGATCAGCGAGCGGAACGTCGCGACCAGCAGCATGAACACGATCGCGATGGCCGCGAACATGGCCAGGAAAAGCGAGCCGAAGGCCTCGTCCTGGTCCTGGGAGACACCGCCGATGGAGGCCGTGGCCCCCTCGGGCAGGTCCAGCGCCTTGAGCTTCGTCTGGAGCGTGGCGCTGACCGCGCCGGTGTTGTCGCCGGCCGGCCGCGCCGTGACGGTGGCGGCGCGGGCGCCGTCGATCCGGGTCATCGCGACCGGGCCGGGTACCACCTTCACCTCGGCGATGTCGCCGAGCCTGGCCTGGCCGACGGGGAGCGCCTGGAGCTCGGCCAGGGTGGTGGCCGGCCGCGCGGACTTGATCAGGATGTCCCGCTCGGTGTCCTCCAGTACCGCCTTGCCCGCCGGGTTGCCCCGTACGGCCTGCGCGACGATCGCACCGAGCGCGGCCTGGTTCAGGCCCGCCTCGGCGGCCTTGGGGGTGGCGGTCACCGAGATCCGGGGCACCGACTGGGACAGGTCGCTCTGCACGTCGGTGACGTCCTTGAGCTTGGCCACCTCCGCGCGGACCTGCTCGGCGGCCTTGGCCAGGACCTCGCCGTCGCCGGCCTTGACGACCACGCTGAGGTTCTGGCTGCCGAAGCCGTCGCCGGCCACGATGCGGGTCTCGCCGATGCCGTCGAGTGCGGCGAGCTTGCCGTCGATCTCCTTCTTGACGCGGTCCGCCGTGCCGGAGTCCTCCAGGGTGACCTGGTACGAGGCCTGGTTGGAGCCCGTACCGCCGCCGAAGGCCGCGAGGAAGCCGGAGGAGCCGACGGTGACCTGGTAGTCCTTGACTCCCTTGACCGAGGCCAGCACCTTCTCGATCTTGCGGCTCGCCTCGTCGCTGGCGGCCAGCGAGGTGCCGGGGGCCAGCTCCTGCTTGACCGTCAGGACCTCCTGCTCGCCCTGGTCGAAGAAGTTCGTCTTCAGCAGCGGGGTCATCCCGAAGGTGCCGAAGAGGACGACGACCGCGATCGCCACACTGGTCAGGCGGCGTCGGGTCGCGAAGCGCAGCACCCGCACGTAGAACCGCTGGAGGCGGCTGCGCGCCTCCTTCTCCTCGGCTTCGCGCCGCGCCTCGGCGGCGCTCTCGGCGTCTCCGGGAGTGACTCCCTTCGGCGCGCGCAGGAACCAGTACGACAGCACCGGTACGACCGTCAGCGAGACGAGCAGCGAGGCCAGCAGGGCCGCGGTGACGGTGAGCGAGAAGGAGCCGAAGAGCTCGCCGATCATGCCGCCGACGAGGCCGATCGGCAGGAAGACGGCGACGGTGGTGAGCGTGGAGGAGGTGACCGCGCCGGCGACCTCCTTGACCGCGGTGATGATCGCGGCCTCGCGCTCCTCGCCGTAGCCGAGGTGGCGCTTGATGTTCTCCAGGACCACGATCGAGTCGTCGACGACGCGGCCGATGGCGATGGTGAGCGCGCCCAGGGTCAGCATGTTGAGCGACAGGTCGCGGGTCCACAGCACGATCAGCGCGAGGACGACAGACAGCGGGATGGAGACCGCAGTGACCAGCGTCGAGCGCAGCGAGGCCAGGAAGACCAGGATCACGATCACCGCGAAGAGCAGGCCGAGCATGCCTTCGGTGGTGAGGCTGGAGATGGACTTGGCCACGGCCGGGCCCTGGTCGCTGACGACGGACAGCTCGGCGCCCCCGCCCAGCGTGGAGCGCAGCTCGGGGAGCTTGTCCTTGACCGCGTCGGAGATGGCGACGGCGCTGCCGTCCTTGTCCATGGTGAGGACGAGGGCGAGGCTGGGCTTGCCGTTGGTACGGGTGATCGAGACGGCCTTGGCCGTCTCCTGCTTCACGGTGGCGACGTCGCCGAGGCGGACGGCCGGCTTGCCGGGTCCGGGGTTCAGCCGGAGGTCCTCCAGCTGGGCGAGGGAGGTGAAGCCGCCGCCGACGCGGACGGTCCGGTTCTTGCCGTCCTCGTCGAAGGAGCCGGCGGGGACGGTGGCGCCGCCGGCCTGGATGCCCTGGGCCAGCGAGGCGCCGTCGAGCCCGGCGGCCGCGAGCTCGGCGTCGTCGGGGGTGACGGTGACCTGGAGGTCCTGTACGCCGTCCACGGTGACCTGGCCGACGCCCTCGATGTCCTCCAGGACGGGGACGACGGAGCTCTCCAGCTGGTCGGCGAGCGCCTGCTGGTCCTTGTCGGAGGTGACGGCGAGGATCACGGTCGGGATGTCGTCGGTGGAACCGGCCACCACCTGCGGGTCCACGTCGGCGGGGAGCCGGACCCGGGCCCGGTTGACGGCCTGGCCGCTAAGACCGCATTACCAGGAGTGCTACGCGTGGGCAGTGGAATCGGTGAGCTGTCCCCCGATGGTGCGCCTTCCCGTGGATCTGGTCGTCGGCACGCCAACAGGCCCGTACGGTTGGGGTTACACGCGCGGCGCCCAGGCGACGTCGCGCACCCTCCCCGGCGGACCTTCACGGGCCGGTCGGTAAGCGTCCGGAGGGACGCACTCACACGGACCGGACGGGCCGCCCAGGCGGCCCGCCGAAACCAGGGTGCGAAGACGATCGGCCGCCAGGCGTGACGTCTGGCAAAGCATCACTCAGCTGATCAGAGACGCTGAAGCGGGACAGCCTGGATGGGTGTGGGATCTCTCTTGAGCACGTACGCGAGGGCTCTCCCACCCTGTCCCGAGCCGGGACGCCACTGCATCGCTCGCAGACCCCGTTCCTATGCGCGCGGCATACCGCGTCTGTATTACGCGACCGCACTGCGGGAACGTGCCGCTACTCGGCCCGGGGGCGGACGAGTCCCGATTCGTACGCGATGACCACCAATTGGGCACGGTCGCGGGCGCCGAGTTTGGCCATGGCCCGGTTCACGTGGGTCTTGACGGTCAGCGGGCTGACCTCCAGTCGGCCGGCGATGCCGTCGTTGGAGAGTCCGGCGGCCACGTGGACGAGGACCTCGCGCTCCCGGCCGGTCAGCGCGGCGAGCCGTTCGGAATGCGCGGCTCCGGTCCCGGCGTCGACGGCCTCGCGGCTGGCCTGGGCCAGGAAGGTCGCGATCAGCCCCTTGGTGGCGGCCGGGGAGAGCAGGGCCTCGCCCGCGGCGGCGACGCGGATCGCGTTGAGCAGCTCGTCGGGCTCGGCGCCCTTGCCGAGGAAGCCGGAGGCCCCGGCGCGCAGGGCCTGGACCACGTACTCGTCCACCTCGAAGGTCGTCAGCATCACCACGCGCACGGCGGCGAGCTCGGGGTCGGCGCTGATCATCCGGGTGGCGGCGAGCCCGTCGGTGCCCGGCATCCGGATGTCCATGAGGACGACGTCGGGGCGCCGTTCGCGGGCGAGGGCGTAAGCCTGCGCCCCGTCGGAGGCCTCCCCGACGACCTCCATGTCGGCTTCGGAGTCGACGAGCACCTTGAAGGCGCTGCGCAGTAGGGCCTGGTCATCGGCGAGCAGGACTCTGATCGGCGTCGGCGTCTCTTCCACGGCCCTGACCCTACCCGCCGTCACCCGGCGGCTTCCCGGGCACTACCTGGGCACTATCCGAGGGCCATGATCACCAGGGTCGTGGTCGCCGCTACCTCGGACAGGGCGCCGAAGACGTCGCCGGTGACCCCGTCGAAGCGGCGGACGCAGCGGCGCAGCAGGAGGTGGGCCGCCAGCAGGGCGGCGGCGACGGCCACCGCGTGCCGGGCGGCCGCCGGCAGCCCCAGCGGGAGGGCGGCGGCCGTGGCGGCCAGCAGCGTGAGCGCGGCGACGGCGACGGCCGCCCGGCGCGGGACCACGCCCGCGACCGTCGCGCCCAGGCCCTCCGGGCGGGCCGCCGGGACGCCCTCGCGGGAGGCCAGGGTCATCGCGAGCCGCGCGGTGACCGCCGCCAGGACAGCGGCGAGCGCCCCGCGGACCCAGCCGTCGGCATACGCCTCGGACAGGGCCGCGACCTGGATGAACAGCATGAGCAGCAGCGCCACCACCCCGAAGGGGCCGATGTCGGACTGCTTCATGATCCGCAGTGCCTCTTCGGCGGGCTTCGCGCTGCCCAGCCCGTCGGCCGTGTCGGCCAGGCCGTCCAGGTGCAGGCCCCGGGTGAGCGCGGCGGGTACGGCCACCGTCACCGCCGCCGCGAGCAGCGGACCGCCGCCGAGCAGCAGGAGGAGCACTCCGGGTACGGCGGCCAGCAGCCCCACCACCAGTCCGGCGAGCGGGGCGCAGGCCATGCCGGTACGGGCGGCCGGGCGGTCCCAGCGGGTGATGCGGGCCGGCAGCACGGTGAGGGTGCCGAACGCGAAGCGCAGGCCGTCGCCGAAGGAGGCGCGTTCCGAGGGCGGGGCCGGCGGCGTGTCATCGAACGAATCTCTCATCGGCGAGAACGCTACCTGTTGACTCCGGACGGTAAATTACCCATTACGTCCCAAAAGGGGGAGGGGTGTCATGGGTCACTGGTGGTACCGGAACATCGTCGAGCCGGGGAAGCTGCCGCTCCTCCTCGCCCTGCTCTCGTTCGTACTGTCGTTCCTGGTCACTCGCTTGATCACCCGGCTGATCCGGGCCGGGAGGGGCCCCTTCAAGAACGTCACCCCGGGCGGCCTCCACATCCACCACGCGGTGCCGGGGGTGGTCCTCGTGATCATCGGTGGCTTCGGCGCCATCGGCAGCGGCCGGCACGGCTTCGGCGCCGTCATCTCCGCCGTGCTCTTCGGGCTGGGCGCGGGCCTGGTCCTGGACGAGTTCGCGCTGATCCTGCACCTCGACGACGTCTACTGGAGCGAGCAGGGCCGCAAGAGCGTGGAGGTCGTGGTGCTGACCGCCGCCCTGGTGGCCCTGGTCCTGGGCGGGTTCCTGCCGTTCGGCGTCGACCAACTGACCGCCGAGGAACGGCAGAGCCGGGGGCTCGTCGTCATGAACACCGCCACCAACTTCTTCCTGGCCCTGATCGCCCTGTGGAAGGGCAAGGCCCGTACCGCGTTCTTCGGCACGGTCATCCCCCTCGTGGCGCTGGTCGGCGCGGTCCGGCTGGCCCGGCCCGGTTCCCCGTACGCGAAGAGGTTCTACGCGAAGCGCCCCCGGGCCCGGGCCAAGGCCAGGCTGCGCGCCTTCCACCACGACCGGCGCTGGGCGGCGCCGCGCCGCAAGTTCGAGAACTTCATCGGCGGCACCCCCGATCCGGAGCGGCCCATCGCGGACAGGCCGGGGCCAGGGCCGGGGCCAGGGCCGTGACAGCGCGACGGGCCCACCCCCGGGAAGGGGTGGGCCCGTCGCGTCGTCTCGCGTCGTCGCGCGTCGTTCCGCCTTGGTTCCGGTTCCCGAACTCGGCCTGTCAGCCGGGGATCAGCCCGTCGTCGCTGAGCATCTCCCGGACCTCGTCGAGGCTCGCGTCCGGTCCGGGCAGGATCAGTTCGGACGGCTCCAGCGCCTCGTCCGGGAGCGGCTCGCCCAGCCGTCGTACCGCGTCGAGCAGCGCGCCCAGCGTCCGCCGGAAGCCCTCCTCGTCGCCGGACTCCATCTCCTTCAGGAGCTCGTCGTCCAGCGTGTCCAGCTCGGCGAAGTGGCTCTCGGCCACCTTCACCTGACCTTCCCCCATGATGCGGACAATCATGACGGGCCCCGTCCTACTGCTTGTCGAACCGGTGCTGGGTCTGGGACGGCTGGGCGGTGCCCGGGGCGCCGCCCTCGATGGCCTGCTGCTGGGCGGACGGGCCGCCCGCCAGCTCGGCCTTCATCCGCTGGAGCTCCAGTTCCACGTCCGTACCGCCGGAGAGGCGGTCCAGTTCGGCCTGGATGTCGTCCTTGGAGCCCAGGCCGCTCTGGTCGTCGAGCGCGCCGGAGGCCAGCAGCTCGTCGATCGCGCCGGCACGGGCCTGCAGCTGGGCGGTCTTGTCCTCGGCCCGCTGGATGGCCAGGCCGACGTCGCTCATCTCCTCCGAGATACCGGAGAAGGACTCCGCGATCCGGGTCTGCGCCTGGGCCGCGGTGTACGTGGCCTTGATGGTCTCCTTCTTCGTGCGGAAGGCGTCCACCTTGGCCTGGAGGCGCTGGGAGGCGAGGGTCAGCTTCTCCTCCTCGCCCTGCAGGGTCTGGTGCTGCACCTCCAGGTCGCTGACCTGCTGCTGGAGGGAGGCGCGCCGGGACAGGGCCTCGCGGGCCAGGTCCTCGCGGCCGAGGGCGAGCGCCTTGCGGCCCTGGTCCTCCAGCTTGGCGGACTGGCTCTGGAGCTGGTTCAGCTGCAGCTCCAGACGCTTGCGGGAGGTCGCCACATCGGCGACGCCGCGGCGCACCTTCTGAAGCAGCTCCAGCTGCTTCTGGTACGAGTAGTCGAGGGTCTCGCGCGGGTCCTCGGCCCGGTCCAGGGCCTTGTTCGCCTTCGCGCGGAAGATCATCCCCATACGCTTCATGACACCGCTCATGGGCTTCGCGCGCCCCCTTCTAGACGGACTGTGCTCCAGGTCACCGACAGGACCCACAGTACGGGCCCTGCTTCCATTACCGCACTGTTCGAGTGCGGATGCGCTCCTCCTCCAGGACGACTGCTCCTCCGCCTTGTCAGGCGTAAGGAGTAGGTGGCCCCCCGACCCGCTCGGGCAGGAGCGGGAGCGGGAGAGGGCCGGCCGTGCGCGAGAAACCGTGCGCGAGGACCTCTCGGCCCTCCACACGGTCCTCACAGGAGGAAGACGCCCGCCGTTGCCGGATCGTTCCCCGCCGGGGTGGGGGCCGTGCCCGCGACCACGTAGGCTTGGGTTTTGTGTTTGGTAGCCGCTCCTCCAAGGAAGAGAAGGCCGCCGCCACCGACAAGGTGAGCGCCGACCTCTCGCAGCCCCGTGACCCGCAGGCCCCCAAGGGCCGACCTACGCCGAAGCGCGCTGTGGCCCAGTCGCAGCGCAAGGCCGTCGTGGCCTCGACCGGCAACCGCAAGGAGGATGCCAAGCGAGCCCGCGAGCGCCGTCGCGTAGAGATGGCCAAGCAGCGCGAGGCGCTGGCCAGCGGCGACGAGCGCTATCTGCCGACCCGCGACAAGGGCCCGGTGCGCAAGTTCGTCCGCGACTACGTGGACTCCCGCTTCTCGGTCGCCGAGATGTTCCTGCCGCTGGCGGTGATCATCCTGGTGCTGAGCATGGTGCGGGTGCCGTCGATCCAGAACATCGCGCTGATGCTGTGGCTCGGCGTGATCGCGCTGATCATCGTCGACTCCATCGGCCTGGTGATCCGGCTCCGCAAGGCGCTGAGCCAGCGCTTCGCCGACGAGCCGCGCCGCGGCGCGGTCGCGTACGGCCTGATGCGCACCCTCCAGATGCGCCGACTGCGCCTGCCCAAGCCGCAGGTCAAGCGCGGGGAACGGCCCTGAGCCGAGGGACGCCCGGAGCGTCGGGGGGCAGCGTCACGCATGGCTGGGCCTCGGGGGGCGCGAGGCTGTGGCTGGAGGGCCTGGGCGGACTGCGCAACGCCGTCCGTCAGGAACTCGTGGGCCGACAGGTGGACGAGCAGATCGCGCACCGCTTCCCCGTGGGCCAGCGGCTGCGGGTCCTCGACGTCGGCATGGGCCAGGGCACCCAGGCGCTGCGCCTCGCGCGCGCCGGGCACAAGGTCACCGGCCTGGAGATGGATCCGGGCATGCTGGAAGTCGCCCGTGAGGCCCTGGCCGGCGAACCGGCCGGGATCCGGGACCGGGTCGTCCTGCTGGAGGGCGACGGCCGCGAGACGGGCGCGCACTTCCTGCCGGGCAGCTTCGACGTGGTGCTGTGCCACGGGGTGCTGATGTACGTACCCGAGCCGGACGCGATGCTCGCCGGGCTGGCCCGGATGCTGGCGCCGGGCGGGCTGCTGTCCCTGCTGGTGCGCAACGGCGACGCGCTCGCCATGCGGCCCGGGCTGGACGGCGACTGGTCGGGCGCGCTGGCCGCCTTCGACACCGTCGACTACACGAACCGGCTGGGCCTGGACGTACGGGCCGACCGGCTGGCCGGGCTGACCGCCACGCTGTCCGGAATCGGGGCGCCGCTGCAGGCCTGGTACGGAGTGCGGATCTTCACCGACGGCACCGAGGCCGGGGAGGATCTCCCGCCGGAGGACGAGCTGGAGCTCCTGCTGGCCGCCGAGGAACGCGCCGGCCGCACCGATCCGTACCGCGGGGTGGCGGCGCTGCTGCACTTGTGCGGAGTCCGCGGCTAGCGTCTCTGATCACCACACGATCGCCACGGATCCCCAAGGAACCACGAGAGCCCGAGTGCCGAGAGGGCCGGGCCACCGTCTGGTGGCCCGGCCCTCTCGCGTTCCCGGATCTCTGGATGGACGGGGACCTACCGACCCTGACCTACTGGTGGGGGAGCGGCTTGCCCGAGGTCGCGTCGATGACCTTGCGGTCGCCCAGCGGCTGCTGGAGCGTCGTCGTGACGGTCATCTCCTGCGCGAGCATGATGCAGGCCTGGCCCGGCTTGGTCGGGGTGTCGATGATCTTGACCAAGACCGATTCGGGCTGCTCCCGCGCCTCCAGGGCGTAGGTGCTGCACACGCCGCCCCAGAAGTTCACGGTCAGCTTCCGGTCGGCCTCCCTGTACGAGAATCCGGGCACGGTACGTCCCTCCGAGGGCGCCGGGTCCGAGGGCGCCGGGCCGCCATTGCCGTCGGCCGCCGCCGGCTGGACCACCGTGTGGCCCGGGGCGCCGCCCTTGCCGGCCACCTCGAACAGCCAGGCCGGCACCAGACCCCGGGAGCCGTCCACCGTCCCGGGCGCGAGCCCGAGCACGGCCCCGGTTACGGTCTCGGTCCGCGGCGGCTTCATGGGCCGGGGGTCCGGGTTGCACGGCAGCGTGTCCGTCGGCCCCACCGGGGTGTCCGGCTCCAGCGGGACCGAGGTCGCGCAGCCGCTGGGGCCGGGGCCGGATCCGTCGGAGCCCTTCGCCTTCTCGTTCAGCCGGGCCAGCGCCTCGACCGCCCCGACCACCTTCTGCTCGCCGGCGCGGACGGGGGCCTTCAGCTCGCCGCTGCCCGCCACCACCTGCGAGCCCGTGCCCACGGTGATCCGGGTGGACCAGCCCTGGGTGGGCAGCCCGCCGACCACCGGGTCCGCCGTGACGACCCGGGCAGAGTCCTGGGTGAGGCGGGCGTCCAGCTTGGCCCCGTCCTGGCCCGCGGCCGCGAGCACCGGGGCCGCGGCGGCCTTCGCGGCCTCCTCGCTCACCGGCTTGCCCTGGGCGGCGTTGCCGCCCGCGTCCTGGGGGAGCGTGGCCGGGCCGCAGGTGTCCTTGCCGCGCACGCAGTCGTCCCCGGCGCCGTTGCCCGGCTGGAAGCGGTTGAAGTTCCAGGTGCCGGGGGCCTTGAGGCTCACCGTCAGCCGGGGTCCGGAGCCGTCGGCGCCCTCCCCGGCCAGCCAGGTCTCGCCGGACAGCCGGGGGGCGCCCGCGATGCCGAGTGCCGCCGCGAGCCGGGCCACCTCCGCCGAGGTGACCTCGCCGGACGCGGCGAAGGCGGGCGCGGTGGCCGGGGCCTCCGGGAGCTTGGCCTCCGCCCGGTACACCACGGCGCCGCCGGACGGGTCGGGCTCGCCGGGGGCGATGCCCGGGGCCGAGGGGCTCGGCGCGACGCGGGGCGCGGAGGCCGCGCTTTCCCCCGTACGGCCGCCGCCCGCGCCGTCGCCGTAGGCCGTGGACGCCCAGTACGCCGTGCCGCCGCCCGCGAGCAGGACGGCGGCGGCGATCGAGCCGATGGCCCAGGCCGGCCGCCGTCGTGTGCCCCGTGATGTGTCGGGTTGTTCGCTGGTCACCGCATCGCTCCTTCGCCCGTCCCGCTGGTCGCGTCGTGCTTGATGCGGGTGTGACGGAACAGACGCGCAACCGGTTCCCCGTTTACACGCCGTACTCGGCCGTGGCGGCGATCAGCCGGGCCGAGGCGGGCGGGACACTGATCCCGTGGATCTGCGAGGGCGCGACCCGGTCCGGCCGGGGCCCGGCCGGGACCGCCCAGTGCGGGGCCATCCGGGCGCAATCCCCCAGCAGTCGCGCGAAATCGGACCGCCCGTCGGAGGCGTACTCGGCGTGCTCGGCATACCCGAAATCATCCGTGTAGGTCATGGAGGCACCGTAGGCACCGGGCCGGGCACGAAGAAAGAGCTACTACGGGGTAGTTTCATCCGGTCGGATTCCATGCTGTAAGCAGGTAGTTTTGACTGTCAGCATGCCGCCTTTCGCAGGAGCGTCCACGCCGTGCGTATCGCAGTCACCGGCTCCATCGCCACCGACCACCTCATGACCTTCCCCGGCCGTTTCGCCGACCAGCTGGTCGCGGACCAGCTGCACACGGTCTCCCTCTCCTTCCTTGTCGACAACCTCGACGTCCGCAGGGGCGGTGTGGGCCCGAACATCTGCTTCGGAATGGGGCAGCTCGGCATCCGCCCGGTCCTCGTCGGCGCCGCCGGCTCCGACTTCGACGAGTACCGGGCCTGGCTGGACCGGCACGGTGTCGACACCAAGTCCGTCCGGATCTCCGAGGTACTGCACACCGCGCGCTTCGTGTGCACCACGGACGCCGACCACAACCAGATCGGCTCCTTCTACACGGGCGCGATGAGCGAGGCCCGGCTGATCGAGCTGAAGTCCGTCGCCGACCGGGTGGGCGGGCTGGACCTCGTCCTGATCGGCGCCGACGACCCCGAGGCGATGCTCCGCCACACCGAGGAGTGCCGGTCCCGGGGGATCCCCTTCGCCGCCGACTTCTCGCAGCAGATCGCCCGGATGGACGGCGAGAACATCCGCACCCTGATGGAGGGCGCGACGTACCTCTTCTCGAACGAGTACGAGAAGGGGCTCATCGAGTCGAAGTCCGGCTGGAGCGACGAGGAGATCCTGGCCAAGGTCGGCACTCGGGTCACGACCCTGGGCTCGCGCGGAGTCCGGATCGAGCGGATCGGCGAGGAGCCGATCACCGTGGGCTGCCCCGAGGAGACCGCGAAGGTGGACCCGACGGGCGTCGGCGACGCGTTCCGCGCCGGGTTCCTCACGGGCCTCGGCTGGGGCGTCGGCCTGGAGCGGGCGGCGCAGCTGGGCTGCATGCTCGCGACGCTGGTCATCGAGACCCTGGGCACCCAGGAGTACACCCTGGCCCGGGCGCACTTCATGGAGCGCTTCACGAAGGCGTACGGCGAGTCCGCGGCCGCCGACGTCCGCGCCCACCTCGCATAGCGCCCACCCCGCGAGAGCCCACCCCGCATGGCGGCCGCCTCGCATAGCGGCCACCTCGCATGGCGGCCGCCCCGCGAGAGCCCACCCCGCGTGGCGGCCGCCCCGCGTGGCGGCCGCCTCGGGTCGCCACCCCGACCCCGCCCGGTCACCGCCGGGCGGGGTCCGGCTGGGGCCCGGGCGGTCCGGGCGGGCCCGGCGCCCGGCCGGAGGATCAGAGCAGTCGGCGGACCGTGTACGCCACGCCCGCCGGGCGCGCGGCCTCGCCCAGGTACGCGTGGCCCCGCATCACGCACCACGCCGGGATGTCCAGCCGGGCGACCTCGTCGTCCGACACGACGGTCACGGTCCCGCCCACCGGCACCCGGTCGATGACCCGCGCCAGCTCGATCACCGGCTGCGGGCACCGCAGCCCGAGGGCGTCGATCTCCAGGGCCTCCGACTCCGTCTCCGCCCCCGCCCCCGGCACCACCGCGGCCGGCTCCGCCACGCCCAGTTCGGCCCGCACCCGCGCCACCACCCCCGGCAGCACCTCCAGGAACCCGTTGACCTCCTCGGCCGTGGTCCCGGCCGGGAGCGAGACCCGGACGTTTCCCTCCGACAGGACACCCATCGCCCGCAGCACATGACTCGGGGTCAGGGTGGAACTCGTACAGGACGAGCCCGAAGACACCGAGTACCCCGCCCGGTCCAACTCGTGCAGCAGGGTCTCCCCGTCCACGTACAGGCAGGAGAAGGTGACCAGGTGCGGCAGCCGCCGCTCCGCGTCGCCGACCACCTCCACATCCGGCACCAGCCGGGCCACCCGCCGACGGATCCGGTCCACCAGCACCCGCAGGCGGGCCGCCTCCGCGTCCGCCTCGGCCCGTACGGCCCGCAGCGAGGCGGCCGCCGCGACGATCGCCGGGAGGTTCCCGAAGCCGGGGGAGCGGCCCGACTCCCGTTCGTCCGCGGGGCCTTGGGGTGAGAAGCGGACGCCCTTGCGCACCGCCAGCAGGCCTACCCCGGGCGGGCCGCCCCATTTGTGCGCGCTGCCCACCAGAACCGACCAGGCCGCCTCCACCGGCCCCCAGCCCAGCGACTGCGCCGCGTCGACCAGCAGGGGCACCCCGGCCGCCCCGCAGGCCTCGGCCACCTCGGCCACCGGCTGGACCGTGCCCACCTCGTGGTTGGCGGACTGGAGGCACGCCAGCGCCGTGCCCGGGGTCAGCGCGGCCGCGTACGCGTCGGGCTCGACCGCCCCCGTACGGGCCACCGGGACCTCGGTGACCGAACCCCCGGCCGCCGCGTGGGTCTGCGCCGCGTGCAGTACGGAACTGTGTTCAACCGCCGATACGACCAGATGTCCGCCGATGCGCCGGCGCCCGGCGAGCGCTCCCGCGATGCCCGAGTGAACCGCGTGCGTCCCCGAAGGAGTGAACACGAGCTCGTCCGGGCGACAGCCCACCGCCTCGGCCGCCGCCTCCCGCGCGGCGTCCAGCAGCAGCCTGGCCCGGCGCCCCTCCCGGTAGAGCCGGGCCGGGTCCGCCCAGCCCTCGTCCAGGGCGGCCTGCAGCGCCTGCCGGGCCACGGGGTGCAACGGGGCGGCGGACGCGGTGTCGAAGTACGGCATTCGGCCACGCTAGCCGCAGGCCCGTACCATCCGAGGTCAGGGGCCGTCAGAAGCCGTCCGGAGTCGGCCATTCAGGGCCGGATGGACCGTCCCCCGTACGGCGGATCCATCCCTTCGGGGGCAGTAGCGGCGCGTTGGGCACCCTCCCCGCGCGACCCCAAATAGCGTCCAGTAGGGTTTGGTCCGCATAAACATCCAAACCCCTGCCTGCGTCAGGGCCGGCGACCGACCCGAATACGGCCGCGGCCGGCCGCGCGGGCCGAGACTCTCGGGAAGGCGCTACGTGAGTCCCTACGGCTCCGACCGCTCGCCGCGGCGCCCGATGCGGCGGAAGCTGCTGCAGGCGCTGACTGCGGGCGTGGTCCTGGCGACCGCCACTGGTTGCTCGTATACATGGCAAGACTTTCCCCGCCTCGGAATGCCGACTCCGGTAACCGAGGAGGCGCCGCGCATCCTCTCCCTGTGGCAGGGATCCTGGGCGGCCGCGCTCATCACGGGCTTCCTGGTATGGGGCCTGATCATCTGGAGCGTCATCTTCCACCGGCGCAGCCGGACGAAGGTGCAGGTCCCCCCGCAGACCCGGTACAACATGCCCATCGAGGCGCTGTACACCGTGGTCCCGCTCATCATCGTCTCGGTGCTCTTCTACTTCACCGCGCGTGACGAGTCGAAGCTGCTCGAACTCTCCAAGCCGGCGCACACGATCAACGTGGTCGGCTACCAGTGGAGCTGGGGCTTCAACTACGTCGAGAACGTCGATGGCGACGCGGCGAGCCCGAAGGCCGGCGAGGTTCCCAAGGAGCTCGCCAACATCCCGGACCGCTTCACCAAGGACTTCCCCGCGGGCGCCGAAGGCGTCTACACGAAGGGCGTCCCCGGCGATCGCAACCCGCAGACCGGCAACCCGGGGCCGACCCTCTACCTGCCCAAGGGCGAGAAGGTCCGCTTCATCCTGTCGTCGAACGACGTCATCCACTCCTTCTGGGTGGTCCCCTTCCTGTTCAAGCAGGACGTCATCCCGGGCCACACCAACGTCTTCGAGGTCATCCCGTCCCAAGAAGGCACCTTCATGGGCAAGTGCGCCGAGCTCTGCGGCGTCGACCACTCCCGGATGCTCTTCAACGTGAAGGTCGTCTCGCCGGAGAAGTACCGGGCTCACCTCAAGGAACTGGCCGAGAAGGGGCAGACCGGCTTCCTCCCGGCCGGCATCAAGCAGACTGACCCGGCCCGGAACGCGGAGACGAACAAACTGTGAGCATCCTCAACGAATCTCAGGGTGCCGCCGCAGCTGACTCGTACGAGAACGAGCTGCCGGTACGGCGCAAGCAGCCGGGCAATGTCGTCGTGAAGTGGCTCACCACCACCGACCACAAGACCATCGGCACGATGTACCTGCTCACCTCGTTCGTGTTCTTCATGATCGGCGGGATCATGGCGCTCTTCATGCGCGCCGAGCTGGCCCGTCCGGGCACGCAGATCATGTCGAACGAGCAGTTCAACCAGGCATTCACGATGCACGGCACGATCATGCTGCTGATGTTCGCGACGCCGCTGTTCGCCGGATTCGCGAACTGGATCATGCCGCTGCAGATCGGCGCGCCCGACGTGGCGTTCCCGCGGCTGAACATGTTCGCGTACTGGCTGTACCTCTTCGGCTCGCTGATCGCGGTGGCCGGCTTCCTCACGCCGAACGGCGCGGCCGACTTCGGCTGGTTCGCCTACTCGCCGCTGACCGACGCGGTCCACTCGCCGGGCATCGGCAGCGACATGTGGATCATGGGTCTGGCCTTCTCCGGCTTCGGCACGATCCTCGGCTCGGTCAACTTCATCACCACGATCATCTGCATGCGCGCCCCCGGCATGACGATGTTCCGCATGCCGATCTTCACCTGGAACGTGCTGCTGACCGGTGTTCTGGTCCTGCTCGCCTTCCCGGTGCTGGCCGCCGCGCTCTTCGCGCTGGAGGCCGACCGCAAGTTCGGTGCGCACGTGTTCGACGCGTCCAACGGCGGCGCACTGCTGTGGCAGCACCTCTTCTGGTTCTTCGGACACCCAGAGGTGTACATCATCGCGCTGCCGTTCTTCGGAATCATTTCCGAAGTGATCCCGGTCTTCTCCCGCAAGCCGATGTTCGGTTACATCGGTCTGATCGGTGCGACGATCGCGATCGCCGGCCTTTCCGTGACCGTGTGGGCCCACCACATGTACGTCACCGGCGGTGTGCTGCTGCCGTTCTTCTCCTTCATGACCTTCCTGATCGCGGTACCGACCGGTGTGAAGTTCTTCAACTGGATCGGCACCATGTGGAAGGGCTCGCTGTCCTTCGAGACCCCGATGCTCTGGGCCGTCGGCTTCCTGATCACCTTCACCTTCGGTGGTCTGACCGGCGTCATCCTGGCCTCGCCCCCGATGGACTTCCACGTCTCCGACTCGTACTTCGTCGTCGCGCACTTCCACTACGTCATCTTCGGCACCGTGGTATTCGCGATGTTCTCCGGCTTCCACTTCTGGTGGCCGAAGTTCACGGGCAAGATGCTGGACGAACGCCTCGGCAAGATCACCTTCTGGACGCTGTTCGTGGGCTTCCACGGCACGTTCCTGGTGCAGCACTGGCTGGGTGCCGAGGGCATGCCGCGTCGTTACGCGGACTACCTCGCCGCCGACGGCTTCACCCTGCTGAACACCATCTCGACGATCAGCTCGTTCCTGCTGGGCCTGTCGATGCTGCCGTTCATGTACAACGTCTGGAAGACGGCGAAGTACGGCAAGAAGATCGAGGTCGACGACCCGTGGGGCTACGGCCGTTCGCTGGAGTGGGCGACGTCCTGCCCGCCGCCGCGGCACAACTTCCTCACCCTGCCGCGGATCCGTTCCGAATCCCCGGCGTTCGACCTGCACCACCCGGAGATCGCGGCCCTCGACCATCTTGAGGACCACGGCGCCGGCACCATGGCCGTCACCGGTGGCAAGGAGGCCGGCAAGTGAAGATCCAGGGCAAGCTGTTCCTCTGGCTCTCCTTCTTCATTCTGATCATCGCCGTCGTGTACGGCGTGTGGTCGAAGGAGCCCGTAGGCACCACCGCGCTCTTCCTGGCCTTCGGCCTGAGCGTCATGATCGGCTACTACCTGGCCTTCACGGCCAAGCGCGTGGACGAGATGGCCCAGGACAACCTGGAGGCCGACGTCGCCGACGAGGCGGGCGAGCTGGGGTTCTTCTCCCCGCACAGCTGGCAGCCGCTCTCGCTGGCCATCGGTGGCGCGTTCGCCTTCATGGGCGTCATCTTCGGATGGTGGCTCATGTACTTCTCGCTCCCCGTCATCCTGATCGGCCTGTGGGGCTGGGTGTACGAGTACTACCGCGGTGAGAACCAGAACCAGTAGCCACACCTAGTGGCTGAGCCATCGCGCGTTCGCCGCGTGGCGCACTTGGGGCCCGGATACCTCGAACAGAGGTATCCGGGCCCCTCGTTTGCAGTCACCCCGCGCGCAGTAATGGTCATACCTTCATAGCGTTGGCTCCATGAAGCACTCACCGCGTCTTTGGACGGTACTCAGCTGCTCCCTGCTGGTCGCGTCCCTCGGGGCCGGCGCCACCGCATGCGGGTCGTCCGGAGACAACCCGCTGTCCGCCCGCCCGTACGACGCGGGCGATCAAGTCGCCTTCAACCAGGCCGCCGGCAGCCGCCCCGTGGACCACAAGCGGCCCCTGGAGATCACCGCCAAGGGCGGCGACGGCCGGATCACCGACGTCACCGTGGTGGACACCCACGAACGCCGCCTGGCGGGCGAGTTGTCCGCCGCCGGGGACCGCTGGCACAGCACCGTCCCGATGGCGGCGGGTACCCGCTACACCGTCACGGTGAACACGGAGGACCAGCGAGGCGCCCCGGGGCAGCGCACACTGACGTTCGAAACGACCCCGGCCAAAGGAGTCCTCAAGGTCGAATTGGGACCGAAGGAGGGCAAGTACGGGGTCGGACAGCCGCTCACGGCCACACTCAGCGAGCCGGTCAAGGACAAGGCCGCCCGCGCCATCGTCGAACGGGGGCTCATCGTCGACGCCCCGCCCGGAGTCGTGGGCAGCTGGTACTGGGTCGACGACAAGACGGTCCACTTCCGCCCCAAGGAGTACTGGCCCGCCCACTCGACTGTCTCCGTACGGAGCAACCTGGAGGGCATCAGGATCACCAACGCGCTCTACGGCGCCGCGGCCAAGCCGGTCAAGCTGGAGATCGGCGACCGCGTCGAGGCCACCACCGACGCCTCCGGGCACTACATGGAGTTCAAGCGCAACGGAGAAGTGATCAACACCATTCCGGTGACCACCGGCAAGCCCGGCTTCTCCACCCGCAACGGGGTCAAGGTGGTCCTCGGCAAGCAGTACTTCGTCCGGATGCGCGGCGACACCGTCGGCATCGGGGGCAGCGAGAACTACGACCTGCCGGTGTACTACGCCACCCAGGTGACATGGAGCGGTGAATTCGTGCACGCCGCGCCGTGGTCCGTGGGCTCCCAGGGCTACGAGAACGTCAGCCACGGCTGCACCGGCATGAGCACCGGCAACGCCGCCTGGTTCTACGAGAACATCACCGAGGGCGACATCGTCAAGGTGGTCAACAGCATCGGCGAGGACATGGACAACTTCGGCAACGGCTACGGCGACTGGAACCTGGACTGGAAGGACTGGCGCCAGGGCAGCGCCCTGCTCAAGGGCACCCAGGAGGGCCGCAGCCCGATCGACCAGGCACGACTGCGTCCGCAGGTCTGAGCGCCCCGGGCCTCCCGGGGCCCTCGGGGCGCCGGGCGGTGTCCGGGCGCCCGTACGGCCGTCACCGGTGCACGGAGGCCCTTTCGGGCCCCGTGCACCGGAATACCCGCAATACCCGCCTCAGGCCGCGTTGGAGGACAGCCGCGCCCGCAACAGGCCCGCCAGGGCCGCCGCGAACTCCACCGGGTCCACCGGAAGGGTCACCGCGGCGTCCGCGCGGCTCCACGTGGCCAGCCAGGCGTCCTGCGGGCGGCCCATGAGCAGCAGCACCGGCGGACACCGGAAGATCTCGTCCTTGATCTGCCGGCACACGCCCATGCCCCCGGCCGGAACCGCCTCGCCGTCCAACACGCAGACATCGACACCGCCCGCGTCCAATTCGCTCAGGACCGCCGGAAGCGTCGCGCACTCCACGAATTCCACGGGCGGCAGGTCCGCGGCCGGCCTGCGCCCGGCCGCCAGCCGCACCTGCTCCCGGGTACCCGCGTCGTCGCTGTAGACCAGAACCCGCGCAGTCGCCCGCATTTCGTCCTCCACATGTCACGTGAGTCACGTTGATGTTGCGCGGGATGCTACTCCGTCCGACCCGGTGTCAACATCGGTTCGTCCATGTCCCGCGAGACATCGCACAGGGGCCGTCTGATGGGCCGTTCGGGCCTTGCACACCCCTTGGACACTCCGAACGGCACCCCCCGGGGTGAGGGCGGGATAAGCGACCGACATAATGTCGGTCGTGGCGACAGCAACGACAGTAGATACCGGGCACGCGCACCCGACGGTCAACCGGCCGAACCTCGTCAGCGTCGGAACCATCATCTGGTTGAGTTCCGAGCTGATGTTCTTCGCGGCCCTCTTCGCGATGTACTTCACCCTGCGATCCGTGACAGGCACCGAGTACTGGACAGAACAGGCTTCATTCCTGAATCTGCCCTTCTCGGCGACGAACACGACGATCCTGGTGCTCTCCTCGCTCACCTGCCAGCTCGGCGTCTTCGCCGCCGAGCGCGGTGACGTGAAGAAGCTCCGGACGTGGTTCATCATCACGTTCGTCATGGGTGCGATCTTCATTGGCGGCCAGGTGTTCGAGTACACCGAGCTGGTCAAGCACGAGGGCCTGAGCCTCTCGTCCGGTCCGTACGGCTCGGTGTTCTACCTGACCACCGGCTTCCACGGTCTGCACGTGACGGGCGGTCTCATCGCCTTCCTGCTGGTCCTCGGCCGGACGTACGCGGCCAAGAGGTTCACCCACGAACAGGCCACGTCGGCCATCGTCGTGTCCTACTACTGGCACTTCGTCGACGTCGTCTGGATCGGCCTCTTCGCCACGATCTACCTGATCAAGTAGCGAATACGTCGCCGGGCGGGGCCCGGCACTCCATCCAGACACACCGACGCAGAAGATCCTGACACCGGGGTAATCCGTGAAAAAGCTCTCCGCACGACGACGCCATCCGCTGGCGGCGGTCGTCGTTCTACTCCTCGCGCTGGCGGCCACTGGGGGGCTGTACTCCGCCTTCGCGCCCGCAGGCAAGGCGCAGGCCGAAGAAACCGCCCAGTCCCTCGCCATCGAGGAGGGTGCCAAGCTCTACGCCGTGGGTTGCGCAAGCTGCCACGGAACCGGCGGTCAGGGTTCCTCTGACGGCCCGAGCCTGGTCGGCGTCGGCGCTGCGGCCGTCGACTTCCAGGTGAGCACGGGCCGCATGCCCGCCCAGCAGCCCGGCGTCCAGGTGCCGAAGAAGCCCGTCGTCTACACCCAGGCGCAGACGGACCAGCTGGCCGCGTACATCGCGTCCCTCGGTGCCGGCCCGAGCGTGCCGTCCGAGAAGCAGTACGACCCGGCGGGCGCCGACATCGCCAAGGGTGGTGAGCTGTTCCGCAACAACTGCGCGCAGTGCCACAACTTCACCGGCGAGGGCGGCGCGCTGACGAACGGCAAGTACGCCCCCAACCTCGAGGGCGTCTCGCCGAAGCACGTCTACGAGGCCATGCTCACCGGCCCGCAGAACATGCCCTCCTTCCCGGACAGCACCATGCCGGAGAAGCAGAAGAAGGACATCATCGCGTACATCCAGAACGTCAACGGCGAGAAGTCGACCAGCCCCGGTGGCCTGAAGCTCGGTGGCCTCGGCCCCGTCTCCGAGGGTCTGTTCGGCTGGATCTTCGGTCTGGGTGCGCTGATCGCTGTCGCCGTCTGGGTCGCGGCCCACACCGCTAAGGCCAAGAAGTCATGAGTAGCCAAGACATTCCCGAAGAGAAGCACCTGCCGAGTGAGCAGGGCGACGCGCACCACGGTGGTGTAGCGGTGGCGGTCGACCCGTTCGCCGACCCCGGCCTGCCGGTCCACAAGCCGCGCATCCAGGACATCGACGAGCGGGCCGCGAAGCGCTCCGAGCGCACCGTGGCCATGCTGTTCACGCTGTCGATGCTCGCCACGATCGGCTTCATCGCCTCCTACGTGACCTTCCCGGTCGACAAGATCGTTTTCATCTTCCCCATCGGGAAGGTGAGCGCGCTCAACTTCGCCCTCGGCATGACCCTGGGCACCGCCCTCTTCTGCATCGGCGCGGGCGCGGTCCACTGGGCCCGCACCCTGATGTCCGACGTGGAGGTCGCCGACGAGCGCCACGCGATCGCGGCGCCGCCGGAGCTCAAGGCGAAGGTCATGCAGGACTTCGCCGACGGCGCGAACGAGTCCGGCATCGGCCGCCGCCCGCTCATCCGCAACACGATGCTCGGCGCGCTGGCCCTGCTGCCGCTGTCCGCCGTCGTGATCCTGCGCGACCTGGGCCCGCTGCCCGAGCTCAAGCTCCGCAAGACCGTCTGGGCGAGGGGCAAGCTGCTCATCAACCAGAACACGATGGAGCCGCTGCGTCCCGAGGACGTGCAGGTCGGTTCGCTGACCTTCGCCATGCCGGAAGGCCTGGAGGAGGACCAGCACGACTTCCAGATCCAGATCGCCAAGGCCGCCCTGATGATCGTCCGTATCCAGCCGGAGGACATCAAGGACAAGCAGGAGCTGGAGTGGTCCCACGACGGGATCGTGGCCTACTCCAAGATCTGCACCCACGTCGGCTGCCCGATCAGCCTGTACGAGCAGCAGACGCACCACGTGCTCTGCCCGTGCCACCAGTCCACCTTCGACCTCTCCGACGGCGCCCGAGTCATCTTCGGCCCCGCTGGTCACGCGCTTCCGCAGCTGCGGATCGGCGTCAATGACGAAGGCTTCCTCGAGGCGCTCGGCGACTTCGAAGAGCCCGTCGGTCCTGCATTCTGGGAGCGCGGATGAGCACCCCCGACAACAACAAGCGCAAAGCGGCGCCGGCAGGCGAACGCGTAGCCGACTGGGCGGACGGCCGCCTGGGCATCTACACGCTCGCCAAGTCGAACATGCGCAAGATCTTCCCGGACCACTGGTCCTTCATGCTGGGTGAGATCGCCCTCTACAGCTTCATCATCATCATCCTCACGGGTGTGTACCTGACGCTGTTCTTCCACCCGAGCATGAACGAGGTCGTGTACCACGGCTCGTACGTCCCGATGCAGGGCGTGCTGATGTCCGAGGCCTTCGCCTCGACCCTCGACATCAGCTTCGACGTCCGCGGCGGTCTGCTCATCCGGCAGATCCACCACTGGGCGGCGCTGATCTTCGTCGCGGCCATGCTCGTGCACATGATGCGCGTCTTCTTCACCGGCGCGTTCCGCAAGCCGCGCGAGATCAACTGGATCTTCGGCTTCCTGCTGCTGGTCCTCGGCATGTTCACCGGTTTCACCGGTTACTCGCTGCCGGACGACCTGCTCTCGGGCACCGGTGTCCGCTTCATGGAGGGCGCGATCCTGTCCGTGCCGATCGTCGGCACGTACCTGTCGTTCTTCCTCTTCGGCGGAGAGTTCCCGGGCGGCGACTTCGTCGCGCGGTTCTACTCGATCCACATCCTGCTGCTGCCCGGCATCATGATGGGCCTGCTGGTGGCCCACCTGATCCTGGTCTTCTACCACAAGCACACCCAGTTCGCGGGCCCCGGCAAGACGAACAACAACGTCGTCGGCATGCCGCTGCTGCCGGTCTACATGGCCAAGGCCGGAGGCTTCTTCTTCCTGGTCTTCGGTGTCATCGCGGCCATCTCGGCGATCGCCTCGATCAACCCGATCTGGGCGCTCGGCCCGTACCGCCCGGACCACGTGTCCACCGGTGCGCAGCCCGACTGGTACATGGGCTTCTCCGAAGGCCTGATCCGTGCCATGCCCGGCTGGGAGATCAACCTCTGGGGCCACACGCTCGTCCTGGGCGTGTTCGTCCCGCTGGTGATCTTCCCGCTGGTCCTGGCCGCGATCGCGGTGTACCCGTTCATCGAGTCCTGGGTCACCGGCGACAAGCGCGAGCACCACATCCTGGACCGCCCGCGCAACGTCCCGACCCGGACGGGCTTCGGTGTGGCCTGGCTGACGTGGTACGTCATTCTGCTGATCGCCGGTGGAAACGACATGTTCGCGCAGTACTTCCACATGTCGATCAACGCGATCACCTGGTTCGCCCGCATCGCGTTCTTCGTCGGTCCGGTCATCGCCTTCGTCATCACCAAGCGGATCTGCCTCGGCCTCCAGCGCCGGGACCGGGACAAGGTGCTGCACGGTCGCGAGACCGGCATCATCAAGCGCCTGCCGCACGGTGAGTTCGTCGAGGTCCACGAGCCGCTCTCGCAGGGCCAGCTGCACACGCTCACCTCGCACGAGCAGTACAAGCCGGCCGAGATCGGCCCGACGGTCGACGAGAACGGTGTCGAGCGCAAGGTGACGCGCACCGAGAAGCTGCGCGCCAAGCTCAGCAAGGGCTACTACGCGGAAGACAGCCAGATTCCGAAGCCCACGGTTGAGGAGTACACGGAGATCCAGAGCGGCCACGGCCACCACTGATCCCCCGCACGACCGCATGAGGGACTGATTCCGGTCAGTCCTGGTGTCGCCACGGTGAGAGCCCCGTCCAGCGTCTGGACGGGGCTCTTCGCCGTCCCCGGGGCTGGATAGGCTGAAGCCCTTCCCATTCGACGTGGGCAGCGAGTACGGGGGCGGCCCACTAGCACAGGAGCGGACCATGAACGTTGTGACCCCGGCAGGCGGCGACAGCGTGGCGGCACGCGGCTGGCCGGGCCTCCTCGACGCCCTGCTGACGGGACAGGACCTCGGCGCGGACGACACGGCGTGGGCGATGGACCGGATCATGCGGGGGGAAGCCACCGACGCCCAGATCGCGGGCTTCGCGGTCGCGCTGCGGGCCAAGGGGGAGACGGTCGCGGAGATCACCGGCATGGTGCGTGCCATGTACGCCCACGCCAACCTGATCGAGGTGCCGGGCCGGACGGTGGACATCGTCGGCACGGGCGGCGACGGGGCCAAGACGGTCAACATCTCGACGATGTCGGCGATCGTGGTGGCCGGTACGGGCGCCAAGGTGGTCAAGCACGGCAACCGGGCCGCGTCCTCCGCGAGCGGGTCCTCGGACGTGCTGGAGAAGCTCGGCGTCAACCTGGACCTGACCCCGGCGCGGGTGGTGGAGGTCGTCGAGGAGGCCGGCATCACCTTCTGCTTCGCGGTGAAGTTCCACCCGGCGTTGCGGCACGTGGCCGCGGCCCGCAAGGAGCTGGGGATCCGGACCACCTTCAACTTCCTCGGCCCCCTGACGAACCCGGCGCGGGTACGGGCCCAGGCCACCGGTGTGGCCGACCCCCGGGTGGCCCCGATCGTCGCGGGCGTGCTCGCCGAGCGGGGCTCCTCGGCGCTGGTCTTCCGGGGTGACGACGGCCTCGACGAGCTGACGACCACCGCCACCTCCCGGGTGTGGTGGGTCCGCGACGGCCGGGTCGCGGAGCAGTCCTTCGACCCGCGCGACGTCGGTATCCCCCTGGTGGAGGTCTCCGCCCTGGCCGGCGGGGACCCCTCGTACAACGCGGACGTCGCGCGGCGCCTGCTGGCGGGGGAGACGGGCCCGGTCCGTGACGCGGTGCTGCTGAACTCGGCGGCGGCGCTGGTGGCGCTGGACCCGGGGACCGGGTCGTTGGAGGAGCAGATCGCCGCCGGGATCGCCCGTGCGGCCGAGTCCATCGACTCGGGCGCGGCGCGGGCCGCGCTGGAGCGGTGGGTCACGGCCAGCAACGCCTGATGTTTCGAGCCAAGGCCCCGGTCCGCCATTCGGACCGGGGTCTTGCGATCGGGGGATCTTGTGGCAGGATGCTGAACAGGTCACGAGTGACAGCGTGTAGGCCCCGGCTTGCTGTCCGGCAACCCTCCTTCCGTGGCGGGGTGCCCCGGGTGATGACCAGGTCGTAGGCAGCAAGGCCTACGGCAAGCGCGGATCCCTCGACACCAGGGGTCCTGGTCTCTCGAGGAGCGTTTTCCGTGAGCAAGCGAATGCGATAGGGCGACTCCGCCCCTTCTTCATCCCTCGGATCCGGGTCTCTTTCGTGTACCCCCCTTCAGTTCCGAGGACTTCCCCGTACCCCGGACGGCCGACGAGGCGTACCCGCGTACGGGCAACCGAAGCCATTCAGCCCTGCCTGCCGGGAGATACCGCCATGTCCGCAACCCTGAACGCCGCCACCTCCGTGAACGCCGCCACCTCCGTCTCCGTCTCCGTTTCCGCCGCCGTCGAGCCGCTCGCCGTCCTCGGCCGGGACGTGACCGTCCCGCTGGTCACCGGGGGCGAGGTCACCTACGCGGCCCTCGACTACGCGGCCAGCGCCCCCGCGCTCCAGCGGGTCTGGGACGACGTGGCCGCGTACGCCCCGTACTACGGCAGCGTGCACCGCGGCGCGGGCTACCTCTCCCAGCTCTCGACGGACCTCTTCGAGCAGAGCCGGGTCACGGTCGCCGAGTTCCTCGACTGCCGCCCCGCCGACCAGGTGATCTTCACCCGGTCCACCACCGACTCGCTGAACCTGCTGGCCTCCGTGCTGCCGGCCGACTGCCAGGTGTTCGTCTTCGAGACCGAGCACCACGCCTCGCTGCTGCCGTGGGTGGACGCGCGGGTCACGTACCTCAACGCCCCGAGGACCCCGGGCGAGGCCGTCGCCACCCTGGAGCGGGCGCTGGCCGACCGCGACCCGTACGGCCCGGCGCTGGTCTGCGTCACCGGTGCCTCCAACGTCACCGGCGAGCTGTGGCCGGTGAAGGAACTCGCCGCCGCCGCGCACGCCCACGGCGCGCGGATCGTCCTGGACGCCGCCCAGCTGGCCCCCCATCACCCCGTCTCGGTCCGGGACCTCGACGTGGACTGGGTCGCCTTCTCCGGCCACAAGCTCTACGCGCCCTTCGGGTCGGGCGTCCTCGCCGGCCGCGCGGACTGGCTCCAGGAGGCCGAGCCGTACCTGGCCGGCGGCGGGGCCTCCCGCAAGGTCGCGCGGCGCGAGGACGGCGGCGTGGACGTGGAGTGGCACACCACGGCCGCCCGTCACGAGGCGGGTTCGCCGAACGTCATCGGCGTCTACTCCATCGCCTCCGCCTGCCGCGCGCTGAACGAGGCCGGGTTCGAGAACCTCGTCGCCCGGGAGCGCCTGCTCATCGCCAAGGTCCGCGAGGGCCTGGCGGAGGTCCCGGCGGTCCGCGTCCTCTCCCTCTTCGGGGACGACGCCCCGCGCGTCGGCGTCATCTCCTTCGTCGTGGACGGCTGGAACAGCTCCCACTTCGCCGCCGCGCTGTCGGCCGAGTACGGAATCGGCGTGCGCGACGGCCTGTTCTGCGCCCACCCGCTGGTCCGCACCCTGCTGGGCAGCGAGCCGCAGGCCCAGGGCGAATGCGGAGCGCCGGAGGCGGCGCCGGGGGAGAGGTCCCTCAACGCCATCCGCGTCAGCTTCGGCGCCGGCACCCCCGACGAGCACGTGGACCGCTTCGTCCGCGCGGTGAGGGAACTCGTCGCGGACGGCGCGAAGTGGCAGTACCGCACGGAAGAGGGCCGCTGCGTGCCCGCCGTGTGACAGGCCGCGGATCATGACGGTGGCAGCCAATCCAGCCTCGCCGGCGTTTGAGGCGCGGGGTCTGGGGCGGAGCCCCAGGAAACCCCGCGCCGCCGGGGACCCGGGGCCCCCCGCGCCCCGCCCGCCCAACCCCCCCGGGGGGGGGCCCGGCGGGGGTACGTGGGCGGCCCCACCCCCCCGCGGCGGGGGGGGTTGGGGCGCGGGGGGGGGGGGGGGCCCCCCCCCCGAACCCCGGCTCCGCCGGGCACCGGGCTCCGCCCGGACCCGCGCCTCAAACGCCGGCGAGGCTGGAT
>NZ_JALGRF010000017.1 GCF_022815725.1 Streptomyces sp. APSN-46.1 | reverse complement strand
GCGGGGCGGCGCGGCGCGGGGCGGCGCGGCGCGGCGCGGGAGCGCGGCACTGCGGGGCGGGGCGGGAGCGCGGCGGGGCAAACGGCGGCGCGGCAAACGGCGGCGGGGCGGCGGGGCGGTGCCGTTGGGCATCGCCTCGCCGCCCCGCCGGTGGGACAACGTGCTACGGGAGGGTCAGATCGCCGGAGCCGGGTAGGTCGGGTACTCCACGCCGGAGACGTGCTGGACGACCCGGATCACCTGGCACGAGTAGCCGAACTCGTTGTCGTACCAGAGGTAGAGGATCGCGTTGTCGCCGTCCACCTTGGTGGCGCCGGCGTCGACGATCGAGGCGTGGCGCGAGCCGATGAAGTCGCTCGACACCGCGTCGGGGGCGGTGATGAAGTCGATCTGGCGCTTGAGCGGCGAGGTCAGCGACACGTCCCGCAGGTAGTCGAGGACCTCCTCGCGGGTGGTCTCGCGCCCGAGCCGCAGGCTGAGGATCGCGATCGAGACGTCCGGCACCGGGACGCGGATCGAGCTGCCGGTGATCGGCGCCTTGAGGTCGGGCAGCGCCTTCGCGACGGCGGAGGCGGCGCCGGTCTCGGTGATGACCATGTTGAGCGGCGCGGAGCGGCCACGGCGGTCGGAGCTGTGGTAGTTGTCCAGCAGGTTCTGGTCGTTGGTGAACGAGTGGACGGTCTCCACGTGGCCGCGCAGGACGCCGTACTCGTCCGCCATCGCCTTCAGCGGCGGGACGATCGCGTTCGTGGTGCAGGAGGCGCAGGACAGGATCTGCTCGTCCGGCTTGATCGTGTCGTGGTTGACGCCGTGGACGATGTTCGGGACGTCGCCCTTGCCCGGCGCGGTCAGGACGACCTTGTCGATGCCGGGGCGCAGGTGCTTCGACAGGCCCTCGCGGTCGCGCCACTTGCCGGTGTTGTCGATGAGGATGGCGTCGTTGATGCCGTACGCCGTGTAGTCGATCTCCGACGGGTCGTTGGCGTAGATCACCTTGATCTCGTTGCCATTGGCGATGATCTTGCTGTTCGCCTCGTCAACGGTGATCGTGCCCTGGAACTGGCCGTGGATCGAGTCGCGGCGCAGCAGCGAGGCGCGCTTGACGATGTCCTGGGCGCCGCCCTGGCGGACGACGATCGCACGCAGGCGCAGGCCGTTGCCGGAACCGGCCTTCTCGATGAGCAGGCGGGCGACGAGGCGGCCGATGCGGCCGAAGCCGTACAGCACGACGTCGCGCGGCCGGCACCGCTCGATCTTGTTGTCACCGGTGGCGCCGGCGACGGCCGCGGCGGTGAACTCCTGCACGGAGAGACCGCGGTCGTCGGCCTTGTACGTCGCGGCCAGCATGCCGAGGTCGATCTGCGAGGGGCCGAGATCGAGCGTGGTGAGGGCCTGCAGGAACGGCAGCGTCTCGGTGACCGAGAGCTCCCCGCCGGCCATCTGCCGGGCGAATCGGTGGGTCTTGAGGATGCTGACCACCGACTTGTTCACCAAGGAGCGGCTGTGAAGCAGGACGGTGACGTCCCGCTCCCTGTGCAGCTTCCCGATGATCGGGATCATCGACTCCGCGATCTCCTCGCGGTTCTTCCAGTTGGTGAACGAGTCGTCGTTGACAGTCACAGGATTATCTTTCGAGCTAGGCGGCGCTCATATGCTAACCCCCCGATACTTTGATCATTCACGCGGGCACGCCAGAGCGCCCCTTGTGCGCGTTTGCCCGGATTTGAGTACCGCGCTGCCCGTGACGGCGACTCCGTTCACTCGCACGGCCCATTCCGGCACAGCACCCGTACCTCCCCCGCCCCATGATCGGAGCAGCGATCCCGCAGCCCAGCGCGGACCCGAGGGATGGTGGTGGCGGGTGGAATCCGAAGCGGAAGCGGAAGCGAACAGCAGGCGCTCCCTGGAAGCGCGGGTGGACGCCCTCATGGGAGGCCTCCAGGCGGACCTGGAGCAGCTGGCGGCCATCCCCTCGGTCGCCTTCCCCGGCTACCCGCGCGAGCCCGTGCGGGAGGCGCACGAGCTGATCGTCTCCCTCCTGCGCGAGGCCGGCGTCCCCACCATCGAGCGGATCGACCTCCCCGGCACCGCCCCGGTGATCTACGGCCGGATCCCGCCGCCGGAACCGGGCGCCCCGACCGTCCTGCTGTACGGGCACTACGACGTCCAGCCGGCCGGCGACGAGTCCCTCTGGTTCTCCCCGCCCTTCGAGCCCACCCCGGTCCCGGGCGGCCTGCGGGCGCGCGGCATAGCCGACGACAAGGCCAATGTGATCGCCCACCTCGGACTGCTGCGGCTGTACGGCGGCCGCCCGCCCGTCGGGATCAAGCTCGTCATCGAGGGTCAGGAGGAGTACGGCAGCGCCTTCGACGCCTACCCGCCCCGCGACCCGGGGCGGTTCGCCTGCGACGCCGTGCTCGTCGCCGACCTGGGCAACCTGCGGCCGGGCACCCCCACCCTGACCACCGGCCTGCGCGGGGACTGCGAGGTGACGGTGGAGGTCCGCACCCTCGCCGAACCCCGCCACAGCGGGGAGTTCGGCGGCGCCGCCCCCGACGCCCTGCTGATCCTGCTCAGGGCGCTGGCCACGCTGCACGACGCCAACGGCGACGTCGCGGTGCCGGGCCTGAGGCGGGACCCCTGGGAGGGAACGACGTACACCGAAGAGGAGTTCCGCGACCTCGCCTCGGTCCAGGACGACCTGCCGCTGATCGGCACCGGCTCCCTCGGCGAGCGCCTCTGGAGCGGCCCCGCCATCACCGTCATCGGGCTCGACGCCCCGAGCGTGGAGCAGGCCGCCTCGGCGGTGGTCCCGTACGCCCGCGCCAAGCTGAACCTCCGCTTCCACCCGCGCCAGGACCCGCGGGAGGCCCGGGACCGGCTGGTGGAGCACCTGCGGGCGCAGCGCCCCTTCGGCATTCCGCTCACGGTCACGCCCGGAGACACCGGCCCCGGTTTCGAGGCGCGCACGGGCGGGCCAGCCCACCGGGCGGCGCTGACCGCGCTGAAGGAGGCCTGGGGCACGGAGGCCTCGTACGTCGCCACGGGCGCCTCGATCCCACTGGTGAACGGCCTCGCGCAGGCGGCGCCGGGCGCGGAGGTGCTGCTGTTCGGCCCCCAGGACAGCACCTGCAATCTGCACGCGCCCAACGAGCGGGTACTGCTCTCCGAGCTGCGCAACACGGTGGTGGCGATGGCCGCCTTCGTACGGGAGTACGCGGCGGACTACCGCGCCCCCGAGCCCGCCGCCCCGGTGGAAGGCCACCGGTGAGCACCCGCCCCGGGCACGCCGAAGGGGCGCGACCCCCGGAGTACTTCCGTGGGAGAGCGTCGCGCCCCTTCGATCAGACGGGTGTCAGCCCGTCTCGGAACCGCCGAAGCGCTCCCGGTACGACTCCTGGTCCTCTTCGGTGATCCGCGCGAAGAGTACCGGCGGCACGGTGAACGGCGTACCGGCCGGGACCGCGTCCAGGGACCTCGCCTGCTCCGGGGTGACCCACGTGGCCGTGTCGTCGGCGAGCTCGAACGAGGAGCGCATGGCGCGCGCCGAGGCCGGGATGAAGGGCTCGGAGACCACCGAGTAGAGGTGGATCAGGTTCATCGCGGTGCGCAGGGTGAGCGCCGCGCCCTCCAGGTCGGTCTTGACCTCCAGCCAGGGGGCCTTCTCGTCCAGGTAGGCGTTGCCGGCCGACCACAGGGCGCGCAGCGCGGCCGCCGCCTTGCGGTACTGGAGGGACTCCATGTGGCCCTCGTACTCGGCCAGCAGCTCGGCGATCTGCTCGCCCAGCTTGGCCTCGGCCTCGCCGGCGGGGCTGCCGGCGGGGACCTCGTCGCCGAACTTCTTGCGGGAGAAGGTCAGTACGCGGTTGACGAAGTTGCCGAGGGTGCCGCCGAGGTCCTTGTTGACCGTGGCGGTGAAGTGCTCCCACGTGAAGGACGAGTCGTCGGACTCGGGCGCGTTGGCGATGAGGAAGTAGCGCCAGAAGTCGGCCGGGAGGATCTCCAGCGCCTGGTCGGTGAAGACGCCGCGCTTCTGCGAGGTGGAGAACTTGCCGCCGTAGTACGTCAGCCAGTTGAAGGCCTTGACGTAGTCGACCTTCTTCCACGGCTCGCGGGTGGCCAGCTCGGTGGCGGGGAACATCACCGTGTGGAACGGGACGTTGTCCTTGGCCATGAACTGGGTGTAGCGGACGTCCTCGGCCTCGTACCACCACGACTTGTAGTCGCGGTTGGCCGGGTCCAGGTCGGACCACTCCTTCGTCGAGCCGATGTACTCGATCGGCGCGTCGAACCAGACGTAGAAGACCTTGCCCTCGGCGGCCAGCTCCGGCCAGGTGTCGGCCGGGACGGGGACGCCCCAGTCGAGGTCACGGGTGATGGCGCGGTCGTGCAGGCCCTCGGTCAGCCACTTGCGGGCGATGGAGGCGGCCAGCTGCGGCCACTCGGCCTCGTGCCGGGAGACCCATTCCTCGACCTCGTGCTGGAGCTTGGACTGGAGGAGGAAGAGGTGCTTGGTCTCGCGGACCTCCAGCTCGGTGGAGCCGGAGATGGCCGAGCGGGGCTCGATCAGGTCCGTGGGGTCCAGGACGCGGGTGCAGTTCTCGCACTGGTCGCCGCGGGCCTTGTCGTAGCCGCAGTGCGGGCAGGTGCCCTCGACGTAGCGGTCCGGCAGGAAGCGGCCGTCGACCGGCGAGTAGACCTGCCGGATCGCGCGCTCCTCGATGAAGCCGTTCTTCTGGAGTCGGCGCGCGAAGTGCTGGGTGATCTCGCGGTTCTGCACGGAGGAGCTGCGGCCGAAGTAGTCGAAGGACAGCTCGAAGCCGTCGTAGACCGCCTTCTGGGCGTCGTGGGCCTGCGCGCAGAACTCGGCGACCGAGAGACCGGCCTCCTTGGCGGCGAGTTCGGCGGGAGTGCCGTGCTCGTCGGTGGCGCAGATGTAGAGGACTTCGTGGCCGCGCTGGCGGAGGTACCGGGAGTACACATCCGCCGGAAGCATCGACCCGACCATGTTGCCCAGGTGCTTGATCCCGTTGATGTACGGAAGCGCGCTGGTGATCAGGTGTCGAGCCATCCTCGGATGCTCCATTTCATATATGCGGTTGCGACGTGACGTGACGGATTGTGATGCGGTTCATCGTATCGAACCGCCGAAACGCCGCGCGCCGCATTTCTACGGGGTGGACGAACGCGTGGTGGGTGTAACGCAAAAGCGAGGGTGGTGACCTCTCCGTCACGGCCCTCGCGGTGGGCCCATGGTACAGCGGGCGCGGCAGCACCCCGACCGGTGTCCGGCGCACTGTCCGGATGGCGGGACGGCGGGTGCCGTTGGCGAGCCGTTCGCGGTGCCGTTGGAGGTGCCGTCGGAGGTGCCGCTGGAGGTGCCGTCGGAAGTGCCGTCGGAGGTGCCGTCACACCCCGTACGCGGGGCCCCTGCGGCGTCACACGTGACCGGCATATGCGTATGCCCTGGTTGGGCCGGTGTGCGGTCGGAATCGATCACGAGTCAGTCATCACCGAACGTAATGTTCCAGGTTGCTTCTCTACGCCCCCTGGGCGCGCCCGCGCTGACAGGCTGGCAAGGCGGCGCACGAGGGGATCGCACAAGGGGATGAGGTGGAACGGTGAACGATGGCGGACCTGAGGAGTCCGGTGGGGCCGTGGGGCTGCCCAGCCGTAGGCGGCGGCCGACGCCGATGAGCCAGTGGGACTCCGCTGCGCGCCTGTCCTACTGGGCGTTCCACACCAACCGGCGCCCCTCGTACATGCGTTTCGCGTATCTGCAGCTGGGCTCCGACTCGGCCGCCGAGGACGCGGTGGACGCGACCTTCGACTCCCTCATGAACGAGTGGCTCCGCATGCTGCACATGGACCGCCTGGACGCCTACGCCTGGACCGTCCTCAAACAGCGGCTGGCCGACCGGCAGCACCGCCGCACCCCCTGGCCGCGGCCGATGGACATCAGTGCCTTCGAGGCCGCCCTGAAAGAGGCCCACGCCGACCCGTACGAGGTGCTGACCGACACCATCCGCTTCTACTCGGCGGTCTCCCGGCTCGCCGAGCGGCAGCGTGACGCCGTGCTGCTGCGCTACGGGCTCCAGTGCAGCCCGGGCGAGGCCGCCTCCATGATGGGCGTCGACGAGGCCACGATCCGCACCCACCTCGGCCAAGCACAGCGGCGACTCGCCCGCCTGCTCGACACGTCCGCCGAATCATGAGGCGGCGTGAGCGGCCCGAGTGGCCCGAGAGTGACGGAGCCCCCCGTTCGCTGGCCGAGTTCCTGGACCGGGCGGGCGTCCGCGACCGGTACCCCCACTACGACCTCGGCGCGGCCGAGGCCCGGCTGCTGCGCAGCCCCCGTCCCGGCGCCCCCCTCGGCGCCCCCCTCGGCCGGACCCGCCGCCGGTCCTTCGGGTGGAGCGACCCCGCGCGGGACTGCCCGCTCGACTCCGAACGGGCCCGCCGCGACCTGAAGGCCACCTGCCTGGCCACGGTGTGCGCGCCGGCGGCGGAGGCCGAGCTCGACTCCTTCGTGGACGGCGATCCCACCGGCCTGGCCGGCGCCGTGGTCTTCGGCTGCCTCCTGCACCTCGCGGGGCTGCGCGAGGGTTCCCGCTTCTGGTGGCAGTTCGCCGCCGGATCCGGGAGCCCGCGGACCGCGCCCGCCGCCTTCTGCCTCTTCCTCGACCACTCCCGGCGCGGAGAGCACCACGACGCCCGGCTCTGGGCGCGCGAGCTGGGCCGGCGCGGCTTCCGGCCCGGCGGACACCGCGATCTGCGGGACGTCCGGCTGTGTGCGCAGGCGGCCGTCCTGCGCTACGTCGACCAGCTCTACGACCCCGACGTCGGCCCGGTGCCGCTGCCCAAGCCGGGGCTGTCCGGGGTGCTGGGCGCGTTCCACCCGTCGGCCGTCACGGTCGCGCAGGCCACCCGGGTCCCACGGACCACGGCCGGGCCGGTGACGGCCGCGGCGGCCCCGACGGCCTCTCTGGCCGCCGCAGTCACGGGCCCGGCGGCCCCGACGGCCCCGGCAGCCCCTTCGGCCGCCGCGATCACGGCCCCGGCGGCCCCTCCGGCCACCGCGCCCGCGTCCCCGGCCGCCCCGGCACCGCTGCGGCATCCCGCGCTGACCGCCGCCGCCCGCCGGAGCCTGCCGGTGGCCAACGGGAGCGGGGCCCTGGCGGAGGCCCGGCGCGCGCTGGCCGTCGTACGGGTACTGGAACGGCACCCGCTGGGCGTGCGGGCCGCCCAGCTGGGGCGGGAGTCGGGGCTCGCCGAGGCGGAGCTCGGGCCGCTGCTGACGATGCTGTGCGAGGAGGAGTACGCGTACCTCCCGGGCGCGGGCGTCTACGGCCGGGGGCCCGCCCTGGACCGGCTCGCCGCCCCCGGCGGTCGGGGTCTCGCGGGCCAGCTCCAGCGCACCCTGGCCCTGGCCCGGGACAGCGCGGGCGCCGCCGTGTACCTCAGCCGGTACGCGGAGGGCGAGGTCCGGATCACCCAGATGGCCGATGGGCCCGGGGCCCCGCCGGTGCGGGAGTGGGTGGACTTCCGGGCGGCCGCGCATGCCAGCGCCGTCGGGAAGTGCCTGCTGACCCAGCTCGACCACGACGGCCGGGCCGACCACGTGGCCCGGCACCGCCCGGCCCGGCTCACCCCTCGAACCATCACCGACAGCCGGGCCCTGTTCAGCGCCCTCGACGCGGTGGCGCCGGGCGCGCCCGTCTTCGACCTGCGGGAGTACTCCCCCGGGGTGGTCTGCTCGGCGGTCCCGATCACCATCGGGGACGCCGCCGGGAGCCTCGCGCTCTCCCTGCCCGCGACGCACGCGCACCGCCTGCGGCATGCCACCGAGGCCCTGCGCCGCAAGGCCGTACCGGTGCTGCTCGCGCTGCTCCTGACGGGCGCGATCCCGCCGGACGGGCCGGGGGACACCCCGGTGGAGACTCCGGCGGACACCCTGGTGGGCAGCCCGGTGGACAGCCACCCGGTGCCGGTGGCCGCACCGGTCCCGCAGGCGGCGGCCGTCACTCCGGAGACCTTGCGCCACCTGCGCAAGGTCTTCCGTACGCGCCTCAACCGGGCCGACTCCTCGCCCGACGGACCCCATCTGGTCAGTGACCCGGCGACGGCGGCGGCCTACCTCTTCGACGCCCTCTCCGAGACCGACAACGACCAGCCCCGGCTCTCCCTGCCGCACACGTTGGCCCCGCTCCGCCCGGGCAGCCTGCCGGCCCCGGAGGGTCTGGTGGTCCTGAGCACCTGACCGTGCTGACCGTGCGCGGGCGGCGCCTCACCCCGCCGGTACGAAGGAGTCCAGAGCCGTGTCGAAGTGGCTCCGGGCCTCGGCGAGCCGGCCGACGGGCGCGGATACCCAGACGTCGTACATGCGCCCGTTCTCGTCCCAGCAGAGGTCGAAGGTGTGGCGGGCGCCCTCGGCGGCGGAGAAGCCGTTCCAGGTGAACTCCCAGAGGGCGGCGGGCAGTCCGTTGTGGGTCGTCGGGACCACGCTGTTGTCGCGGTAGCCGGGGTTGTTGGCCGGGCCGTTCGCGTCGGAGCCGCGCATGGCGCCGAGCGGGCCGCCGGGGGCCGCCGGCTTCACCTTGATGCCGATGCGGAAGGCCCCGTCGGGGGACACGTAGAAGACCCGCTGATCGTCGGTGGTGCGCTGGAAGCCGTTGGGTACGGCGATGCTGAAGCCCTCCCGGTCGGTCACCGTCCGGTACCCGGAGGGCGCGGGCTTGGCGGACACGGTGCGGGCCGCCGGCGGCGCCGCGACCGGTGACCGGGTGTCGGCGGGCTTGGCGTCCGAGGTGGGCGGGGCGGCGCTGGGACCGGCCGCGCTCGGTGAAGGGCCGGCGAACGCGGGGGTGCCCGGCACGGGGGTTGCGGGGGCAGGGGTCGCGGGGGCACTCGCCGTCGTCTCGCGGGCGGCCCGGTCCGCCGCACGGTCCGCCGTACGGTCCGCGAGCCGCGAGGTCACGGTCACGGCGCCGACCACCGCCACGACGACGAGTGCGGCCATCAGGCCGACCCGCACGGCCGGACGGGTCCGCCGGGCCTCCCCCGCCGGGACCACGGCGGGCCGGGTGACGACGCGCTCGGTCGGCGAGTAGCCGATCGGGCTCCGGGCCGCCCAGCCGCCGGCGGGCGGGGCGGGCGGCGTCGGGCCGGGGGCCCGGTCGAGGAGCGGGAGCCGCCCGGTGGTCACGTACGCCGAGAGCAGCCGCTCGGCCTCCGCGGCCTCCAGCCGCCGGTCCGGGTCGCGTTCCAGCAGGCCGCGGATGACCGGAAGCAGCGGTCCCGCCTGCGCGGGCGGCCGGATCTCGTCGTAGACGACGGCGTGCAGTACGCCGCCGATCGAGTCGCGGTGGAAGGGCGACTCACCACTCAGCGCGGCGCAGAGCAGCGTGCCGAGCGACCACAGGTCGGAGGCGGGGCCAGCGGCGGCGCCCTGCATGCGCTCGGGCGAGGTGTACTCGGGCGAGCCGACGAACGCGCCGGTCTCGCTGATGGTGGTGGACCCGGCGAGGCTGGCGATGCCGAAGTCGGTCAGCACCACCCGGCCGGTGCCCGCCTCCATGAGGACGTTGGCGGGTTTGACGTCGCGGTGGAGGACCCCGCGGGCGTGGGCCGCGGTCAGCGCGCCGAGCAGGGCGAGCCCGGTACGGGCGGTCTCACCGGGGCTCAACGGCCCGTCGGCGGACAGCCGGTCGGCGAGTGAGCCGCCGTCCACGAGCTCCATGACGATGTAGGGGCGCCCGTCGTGCTCCACGACGTCGTGGACGACCACGACGTGCGGATGTTTGACCTGCGCGACGGTGCGCGCCTCCCGCAGGGCGCCGGTCGTCTCCGTACCGCCGTCGACGTGGAGTTCCTTGACGGCGACCGACCGCCCGAGGAGTTCGTCGGTGGCCCGCCAAACGGTCCCCATGCCGCCCCGGCCCAGCCGCTTCCCCAGACGGTAACGCCCGGCGATCACCTTGCTGTTGCGTGGATCGTCCTGCGACACTTCGCTCCCCCTCGGCACGTTCAAGTGGCCATGATGCCGCACAGGTCAGCGGCCATGTCCCCGGATCATGAGAGTGTTTGTCCGGGCTCGGACGGCTCATTCGCCGCTCCGATCCCAGGAGACACAGAGGAACGAGGGGATTGACGTGCTGACGCACACCACGGCCGCATCGAGGCGACGCTCCGCGCGCACCGCCGGAATCGCGCTCGCCGTACTGCTCTTGGCCGCGTGCGGGCCTTTCAAGGGCGGCGCGAACGACGAGGGGGCGAAGGGCTCGAAGGCCTCTCAAGCGCCCGAGAAGCCGCTGCGCCTCGGAGAGCCGAGCACCGAGCCGCAGGAGATCGGCCGCTACGACACGACGGGCAAGTTCACCATCACCCCGCAGCGGGTGGTCACGGGCAAGGCGTCCGACCTGGACGAGCTGAAGGACGAGAAGTACAAGGGCTGGCTGCCGGTCTGGGTGTACGTCAACGCCAAGCTCATCGGAGGCGACTCACCGGTGCGCGGCCCCATGATCATGTCGAACGTGGGCGTACGCACCGCCGACGACGTGCCGGTCACCCGCCTGCTGACGATGATGCGCGACCTGAGCAGCAAGCCGGCCGACTGCAAGGACGACATCGAAGCCGAGTGGAAGACGGGCGACGAGCACACGCACTGCGCGCTGTACCTGGTACCCGAGGGCAAGCCCGCCGCCTTCGTCACGTACTCGCAGGGGTACTACAAGGAACCCCTGAAGTGGACGGTGAATTAGCCCCCACCACCCCAGGCGCCCCAACCACCGGCGCCCCGGCAACGCCCTCGCCCCCCGCCGGGGCGCCCTGTTCGTCACTCCACAGCCTGAAAACGCGAAGGACCCCGCCGCAGCGGGGTCCTTCTTCTGTGTCCGAGGGGGGACTTGAACTCTCCACTCGGGCACCAGCTTCTTAGTTCGCTGACCTGCACGACTCAATCCAGGGACGCCAACGCACCCGCTATGAGAGAACGTGCCGCAGCTCCCCGTGCGGCCCCTTGTGAGAGCCGTTCAAAGGCTCGGGCGTACAGCTCGACCTGGCTGGGCTGCGTGAGGGTGGAAGCAGCATCCAGCGTGTCCGCGTGCACCCTGGTGTCGTCGAAGATCGTGAAGGTGGGCATGGGCCACACGGTCCGTTGCGCCGAGAGCGGGACGATCCCCACGGCGACGTTCTGGAGATCCATAACCCCGAGCAGGTGGCCAAGCTGTGCCGCCATGGTTTCGGCGCTGCACAGCCGGTACCGCAACACCGACTCCTCCAGTACGAACGAGAACCGGCGTGCGCCGTTGCTCAGCACCGCGTTGCGCCTTATGCGGGCCGCCACGGCATCACTCACGTCGTTGGGGGTTCCCCGGAAGTCTGCGATGGTCGACAGAAGGGCAGCGGCGTATCCGGGCGTCTGGAGGAATCCGGGGATCACGTCGGAAACGTAGACCCGGAACACCTTGGTTTGTTGGTACAGGTCCCCCGTGGACTCTTGCAGGCGACGGAGACCGCTCCGCTGGAGTCCTCTCCACTGCACATGAGCATTGGCGGACTGCCTGTTTGCCGCGATCAAGTCAGGGGCCTGATCGTCGGCGGCGCAGGCGCGGCACCAAGCCTTGATGTCTGCGTCAGAGGGAGGGGTCTTAGCGTTCTCGATCCGGGACGACTTTGACTCTGACCAGCCGCACCTGACGGCCAGCTCCCGCCCGCTGATCCCCGCATCTTTCCGGATCTCGCGCAGACGCCCGGCAAGGTCTTCGCGGGCCTTCTGCACGCTTGAAGAGGGGTGTGGGGGCATGGAGCTGGCTTTCGTCAGATCTCGTACAGGTGGTGCGGGATCGCTCGTTCCCAGACCACTTCGAAGGCGTTGGAACACAGCTTCACGGTTTCCGAGTCCGCCGTGATCTCGTCCTCCACCACCACGCCGTCACCTGAGAAGTGGTGCACCCGGAGGAGCGCACCATCGAACAGCCAGAAGTCATTCCCCGGCAGGGGGATACTCGTGGCCCGTCGCCGTGGCAGCCACCGAACCTCCTCACCCGCCGTGACGTTGGCGTGGGTGACGTAGTGCTCCCAGCGGATGTACTCCGATACAGGCTCGGAGATCACCCGGGCCCGGCGGATCGCCACACCCCGGGCCACGGTGTCCGTGATCAACTGGTCATAGGGATGCCACCAGGATTCGCGGTCCTCCCAGTTGATCCGCTCGCCGCGCTTCCATGCCTCGAACCGGTCCGTCGGGGCGTAGGAGTCACGCAGCTCCAGGTGGACGGCGGACCGCTCGCACTGGCCAAGCAGCTCAGCGAAGCTGGGCACGCTCGACGGCATCACACGCCTCCCTGATCATCGGGATCATCCGGGCCGGAATCCTAACGATGGCTTCGCTCTCGGGCACCGGTCCGTTCGCCGGGCTGCTCCCCTCGCACTCCACCTGAGTCTCGGGGCTCGGCTTCCATCCCTGCAACAAGATCTCCTGAGCTTCCGCATCTGCCCACACGGTGGGGCAGTGGTCCCGGTCCGTGTTCGGGTCGATTCCGACGAACTCTACGGCCATGGCTGGCTCCCTGGTCTAGGTGCTTGCTCGGGCTTGCATCAGCTTCGTTGAACTGCGGAGACAGCATCAATACCGCTATCAGCCACGGCAATTGGTGTGCAAGCTCATGCAAGTTCGTGGAGCTCGGCACTGCTCACTTCCTAGGGTCCTTCCATCGACCTCGGAAGCGATCGGGAGGGCGCGGCGTGATGAAGACGGAACCGAATCGGTGGCAGGAGGAGCCGGTGGTGCTGCCGATGCGGATGGAACGGCCTCGGCCTCGTCCGGTGCCGGGTTGCGCCGAGTGCACGCGGCTGGGGCAGCTTCGCAAGGCCGCAGGGCCGGAGGGCGACGGCACGACGGTGGCCGACTGCAACATCCTGCTTCGGATGCACGGGACCGGTCACTGATGGACATGCAGACCTGGAGAGACGGCCGGACACGGGCTACTGACGCCACCGAGTCCATACGGGCAGCCTTGGCCGCCCGCGGTATCCCTGAGGCCGCGTGGCGGCATACGGCCCACCGTCACCTACAACGGCCATGCGTACGTGCACATGGAGATGCTCCCGGCTGACGCTGTCGAACAGATTGCTGAAGCTTTGCGGTTGCCTTCGGGGCACTGAAGCGCTCACAGAATCCTGTTCTCCGTCGCCCTCCCGACGGGAGACAGGTAGACCCCCGACCGGACAAGGCTTGAACAGGGACAGGACGTGTCCCGTCTGAGTTGACGTGCTCAGGTTCTCCCCCCGGTCCGCCCCTTCGCTGGGGTGCCGCCCTGGGCGGTGAGGGCACCGCTCCGGACCTAGGGAAGCCGGGGCGCCCACCTCTAAGGCTTCCGTCCGCTACGGGCGGGGGGACGGTCCTGTCTGGGGCCGTCAAGCAGATCAGGAAGGGCACAACGATGACCGACCTGTACGGGTTCCCCATCGAGGGAGCCGAGTTCTCCAAGGCGTGCGGCGGCAGTACCCACCCGGACGGCGAGGCGTGCGTGACGCTCGCGAAGATCGGGCCGGACGCGTGGGCCATGGGCGACAGCAAGCGCCCGGACGCCGAGCCGCTGCGCTTCACCACGGCGGAGCTGAACGCGGCAGGCATCGACCCTGCGCGCTTCGACCTCTCCGCGTAAACCTGCGCCTCCCCACAGACGGCCCCGCCCCGCACGCCGACGGGCGGGGCCGTCACCCTTCCCTGGAACGGAGCAGCTGTGCACATCCACGGATACGCCTGGCTGGGAGAGAAACAGACTCTCGACAAGGAGAGCATCCGGCGGCCACCACCAGCCCAGGCCCCGACCATGCACAGCCCGGCCGAGGTAGCCGACCGCTACCGCCAAGCCGTTGCCGAGTTCCCCGCCACCGATGTGCCGCCGCTCCAGACAGCGCACTGGCTGATCAAACCGGCCACGGTGATCCGGGGCACGTGGGAGGAGTCGAAGGAGGCCGGGGAATGGCTCGGGCTCCAGCTCATCGAGTTCGCACCCCGGTTCGCCTCGGCGCAGGACCGGGAAGTAACCCGCCTGGTGCTCCTGGTGAAGTCGGCAGTGGAACGGCTGACGTGGGGAGGGGATGTGTCGCTCGGGCACTACCTCAACGGAACTGCGTTCCATTCGGTCGCGCTGGTGACCTGCTCCCCGAACCGTTCCCGCCCCGAGTTGTCCTGCCCACTCGGGTAGTCGAAGCGACGAACAAGCCCGGCCCGGCCGGGCCTTTCTCGGCGGTCACGTCGTTGGTCACGTTGCTGGTCGTGACACCGGCCAGAAATGCATAGAGACCCCAGATGAACTGGGGTCTCTGCTGGTGTCCGAGGGGGGACTTGAACCCCCACGCCCGATAAAGGGCACTAGCACCTCAAGCTAGCGCGTCTGCCATTCCGCCACCCGGACTAGGTGGTCGGCCCCGGTTTCCCGCGGCGACATGGATAACAATAGCAGGGGATCAGCGTGGTTCCGACCAGGTAATCGGCCCGGGGACGGTCGACGCGGCCGGGCTGACCTGCGCGCATGTGCCGTACGCCATGACGAGACGGGGCGACTCGGATGGATGGCGACACGGGGCTCCGCATCTTTCGTGGGCGCCGGTCGGGGCCCGAACGCAGGGCACCGCCGCAGCCGGCGCGCGGCTGGGCGGTGCATCGGCGCTACGGGCAGCGGATGACCTGGCCAGCGTAGGAGAGGTTGCCGCCGAAGCCGAAGAGGAGGACGGGGGCCCCGGACGGGATCTCGCCGCGCTCGACCAGTTTGGACAGGGCCATCGGGATGCTGCCGGCCGAGGTATTGCCCGAATCGACGACATCGCGGGCGACGACCGCGTTGACGGCGCCGATCTTGCTGGCCAGCGGTTCGATGATCCGGAGGTTCGCCTGGTGGAGGACCACGCCGGCCAGCTCCTCGGGAGTGACCCCGGCCTTCTCGCAGGCCTTGCGGGCGAGCGCCGGGAGCTGGCTGATGGTCCAGCGGTAGACGGACTGGCCCTCCTGCGCGAAGACCGGCGGCGAGCCCTCGATGCGGACGACGTGGCCCATCTCGGGCACCGAACCCCACAGGACCGGGCCGATGCCGGGCTCGTCGCTGGCCTCGACGACGGCGGCGCCCGCGCCGTCGCCGGTCAGCACGCAGGTGGTGCGGTCGGTCCAGTCGGTGATCTCGGTCATCTTGTCGGAGCCGATGACCAGGGCGCGCGTGGCGGAGCCGGCCCGGATCGCGTGGTCTGCGGTGGCCAGGGCGTGGGTGAAGCCCGAGCAGACGACGTTGAGGTCCATGACCGCGGGCGCGCTGCGCATGCCGAGCTTGGCGGCGACGCGGGCGGCCATGTTGGGCGAACGGTCGATCGCGGTGGAGGTGGCCACCAGCACGAGGTCGATGTCGTCGGGGCTCAGGCCGGCGTTCGCGAGGGCCTTGCCTGCGGCCTGGAAGGCCAGCTCGTCGACCGGTTCCTCGGGGCCCGCGATGTGGCGCGTCTTGATGCCGACCCGGGACCGGATCCACTCGTCGTTGGTGTCGACCACGGCCGCGAGGTCCTCGTTGGTGAGCACTCTCGCGGGCTGGTAGTGCCCTAGCGCCACCACGCGTGAACCGGTCATGGGCGGGGTCCCCCCTCGTACGGAAGTCAGGATGACCCAGCTTCGCCTGCTACTGGCGGGTACGGGTGTGGGTGACCCGACAGGATTACCGCCCCGGAATTTGGAGAATTCCGAGCAACTTCCAGCCGGGGGCCTGAGTGGGCGCCGATCCGGGAGAATGTGCTCGTCACGTGTCACGACGAGGTGCACGACGAGCAGAGAACGGGTGGGCTGATCGCCATGGGACGGGTCACCGAGCGTCGCCGCGTCGTCCGGATCCGGGGCGGCGTGGCCGGCGCGCGCCCGGACACGCTGGTGGCCGAGGAGCCGCTGGAGATACGGCTGAACGGCAAGCCGCTGGCGATCACGATGCGCACCCCTGGCGACGATTTCGCCCTCGCCGTGGGCTTCCTGGTGAGCGAGGGCGTGCTCGGCTCGGCCGCGGACGTACAGGCCGTGACCTATTGCGAGGGCGCCACCGAGGCCGGCTCCAACACCTACAACGTGGTCAACGTGCAGCTCGCCGCCGGAGTGCCCGTCCCGGACATCACGCTGGAACGGAACGTCTACACCACCTCGTCCTGCGGGCTGTGCGGCAAGGCGAGCCTGGACGCGGTGCGTACGGCGACCCGTTTCGCGGGGATCGCCGCCGATCCGGTACGGGTGTCCGCGGATCTCCTGGGCGGGCTTCCGGACCGGCTGCGCGCGGCCCAGAAGGTGTTCGAACGGACCGGCGGGCTGCACGCGGCCGGGCTGTTCTCGGCGGAGGGCGAGTTGCTCGACGTACGGGAGGACGTGGGCCGGCACAACGCGGTGGACAAGATCGTCGGCCGGGCGCTGCAGGCCGGGCGGCTGCCGCTGACGGGGGCGGTCCTGCTGGTGTCGGGCCGGGCCTCCTTCGAGCTCGCGCAGAAGGCCGTGATGGCCGGGATCCCGGTCCTGGCCGCCGTCTCCGCGCCGTCGTCGCTGGCGGTGGACCTGGCGCTGGAGACGGGGCTGACCCTGGTGGGGTTCCTGCGGGGGCCGAACATGAACATCTACGCCGGCGAGGAACGCGTCACGGTGTAGCGACGTAGCGACGTAGCGTCCCCGGCGGGCTCAGCGTCCCCGGCGGGCTCGGCGGGGGCGGCGGGACGTGTCGGCCGGCGGCTTCGGCTGCGGCGGGTCGATGCGGTAGAGGTCGAGGGACGCCGGGATCGGGCTGGAGCCGGGGCCGCCGGATTCCGCCCAGGCGATGACCTCGTCGGTCGCGGTGTCGTCCAGGGCCCAGCCGAACCAGGCCGCGCGGGCTCCCCGGCGGCGCGCCTCGGAGGTGGGCTGGACCACGATGACGTTGGCCTGTGCGCACGGGCCCAGGCAGTCGCTGGTACGGACGGCCAGGCGGCCCCCGGAGGCGGCCGCCGCCTCGCGCAGCCGGGCCAGCTGGCCGGCGTGGTCGGTGCCGGGGTTCTTGCGGGGGTCGCCACAGCAGCAGCCACGGCAGACCACCAGGGTGCAGGGGCGTTCGGCGTGGGCGGCGAGCGGGCGTATCCAGGTCACCGACGCACGTTACCGGGCCTGGGCGGCGGGGGGTTGAGGCGTCGGCGAGACCTCCGCCACATGCCCGGCGGGGAGTTCACCCTCGGGGGCGGACTCGCCGGACGCGGGGCGGGGCTCGGGGCGGGGGTCGGGGCGGGGCTCGGGGCCGGACCCCGGGCGAGATGCGGGGTCGGACCCGGAGCCGGACGCGGGGCGGGATGCGGGGGCTCCGGCGCGGCGGCGGGCCAGGACCGCGCACACCATCAGCTGCATCTGGTGGAACAGCATGAGCGGCAGCACGGCGAGGCTCGCCTGTGCCCCGAACAGAACGCTGGCCATGGGGAGTCCGGCGGCCAGGCTCTTCTTCGACCCCGCGAACTGGATGGCGATGCGGTCCTCCCGGCCGAAGCCGAGCCGCTTGGCCCCGTACCAGGTGACCAGGAGCATGACGGCGAGGAGTACGGCCTCCACGGCCAGCAGGGCGCCGAGGCGCGGGGCGCTGACCTGGTGCCAGATGCCCGCCGCCATGCCCGCGCTGAAGGCGGCGTAGACGACGAGGAGGATCGAGCCCCGGTCGACGTAGCCGAGCGCCTTCTTGTGGCGGACGAGGAAGCCGCCGGTCCAGCGGCGCAGGGTCTGGCCGAGCAGGAAGGGCAGCAGGAGCTGGAGGGCGATCCCCCGCAGGGAGTCGAGGGAGAAGCCGCCCGCGCTTTCGCCGAGGAGTCCGGCGGCGAGGACGGGGGTGAGGAAGATGCCGGCGAGGCTGGAGAAGGAGCCGGCGCAGATCGCGGCGGGCACGTTGCCGCGGGCGATGGAGGTGAAGGCGATGGAGGACTGGACGGTGGAGGGGACCAGGCAGAGGAAGAGCAGGCCGCTGTAGAGCGGGGGTGTGAGGAGGGTGGGGACGAGGCCGCGGGCGGCCAGGCCGAGCACCGGGAAGAGCAGGAAGGTGCAGCCCAGCACGGTGAGGTGGAGGCGCCAGTGGCGCAGCCCGTCGAGGGCCTCGCGGGTGGAGAGCCGGGCGCCGTAGAGGAAGAAGAGCAGGGCCACGGCGCCGGTGGCGGCGCCCTCGGCGAGGGTGGCGGCGGCCGGACCGCTGGCCGGGAGCAGGGCGGCGAGGCCGACGGTGCCGAGCAGGGCCAGTACGTACGGGTCCAGGGGCAGCCAGGCGGGAAGGTGCGGGCGGCGCATGTGCGGGGCTCTCACTTGCTGTAGGGGTCGGGGCGGGCGGGTCGGGCGGGCATCCCGTGCGGAGGCCGGTCGCCGCCCGGCCGGAACCGGCCCGACGCGTCCCCGGCCAGCCGGATCCGGCACCCCGCGCGGGGCGGGATGCCGCCGGGCAGTACGGCGGCATCCCGCCCGGGGCAGGGCGCTCCCGCCGCACCGGCAGCGGATGCAGGCACCCACCCGGCACACGCCGTCCGGGATGCTGGCGCGCGCCGCCCAGGGTGCGGGCAAGCACAGTCCGCGGGGTGCGGGCAAGTACATGGTCGTCCGGGGTGTGGGCCGGGCACCCTGCCCCGAGGGTCCGGGCGGGTGGCCGGCGTGGGGGGTGTTCGTCACTTCATGGTCAGGGGTTGGCCGGTGATCGGGAAATAGGTATACCGAACTGACTGCCATCACGGATGCCGATAGCCGCCGTACCATGGCCGCATGTACGACCCCGTCCAGTTGCGTACGTTCCTCACCGTCGCCCAGACGCTCAGCTTCACGCAGGCCGCCGCCCGGCTCGGTGTGCGGCAGTCCACGGTCAGCCAGCACGTGCGGCGGCTGGAGGAGGCGACGGGGCGGCCGCTCTTCAGCCGGGACACGCACCACGTGGAGCTGACGGAGGACGGCGAGGCGCTGCTCGGCTTCGCGCGGACCATCCTGGAGGCGCACGAGCGGGCGGCCGCCTTCTTCACCGGGACCCGGCTGCGCGGCCGGCTGCGCTTCGGGGCGTCGGAGGACTTCGTACTGACCCGGCTGCCGGAGATCCTGGAAGGCTTCCGGCACGAGCACCCCGAGGTGGATCTGGAGCTGTCGGTCGAGCTGTCCGGGACCCTGCACGAGCGGCTGGACGCGGGCCGCCTCGATCTGGTGCTGGCGAAGCGGCGCGGGCCCGGTGACGAGCGGGGCCGGTTGGTGTGGCGGGACCGGATGGTGTGGATCGGGGCGGAGGGGCTGCGGGTGGATCCCGACAAGCCGGTGCCGTTGATCGTCTTCCCGCCGCCGGGGATCACCCGGGCCCGGGCGCTGGAGGTCCTGGAGCGGGAGGGGCGGGCGTGGCGGATCGCCTGTACGAGCGGCAGCTTGAGCGGCCTGATCGCGGCGGCCCGCGCCGGCCTGGGCGTGATGGCGCACACCCGGGGGCTGATCCCGCCGGGCCTGGTCCGGGTCGGCGGCCTCCCGGAGCTGGGTCCGGTTGAGTTCGCGCTGCTGCAGGGCCGGCGGCAGGGCCGGCGACCGACCCCGGCCTCCGATGCCCTGGCGGCCGCGATCCTCTCGGGCGGGGACCGCCTCAGCCGGCCCGCCTGACCAGGAGCCGAGCCGTCCCGGTCGGCGAACCGCGAAATCCGAGGGGATCTTGTGGAGGTTTCCAAAGCGGTCCCGGCCGGCCCGGCGGGTGGGGTAGCGTCGCGGCGCCACACGGAGAGGAGCGGGTGTTGCGCGAGGTCACCGTCCCACCCGTGATCACGGCCGCGCCGGTCGGAGGCCTGGCCGACCTCGTGTTCGAGCATGCCCGGCAGGAGCCGGACCGGGTGGTCCTCGGCCGGAAGACGGACGGCCGATGGCTGGACGTGACCTCCGGCGAGCTGGCCGCCGAGGTGCTGGCGCTCGCGAAGGGGCTGCTGGCCCGGGGCGTCCGCTTCGGGGACCGGGTCGCCGTGATGTCCCGGACCCGGTACGAGTGGACGCTGTTCGACTTCGCGCTGTGGGCCATCGGCGCCCAGCCGGTCCCCGTCTACCCGACGTCCTCCGCCGAGCAGGTCCACTGGATCCTGTACGACTCCTCCTGCGTCGGCTGCGTCGTCGAGGACGAGGACCAGGCCATGACCGTCGGCTCGGTCATCGAGCGGCTCCCCCTGCTGCACAGTCTCTGGCAGCTCGACGCCGGGGCGGTGGCGGATCTCGTCGAGGCGGGCCGCGGCGTCGCGGAGGGCGTGGTGCACCGGCACCGGGGCGCGGTGACGCCCGACGCGACGGCGACCGTCATCTACACCTCCGGAACCACCGGCCGCCCCAAGGGCTGTGTGCTGACGCACGGCAACTTCATGTACGAGGCCGACACGCTGGTCAGCCGCTGGGAGTCGGTGTTCCAGACCGGGCCCGGCGAGCGCCCGTCCACCCTGCTCTTCCTGCCCCTCGCGCACATCTTCGGCCGGATGGTGGAGGTGGCGGCGGTCCGGGCCCGGGTCAAACTCGGGCACCAGCCGGTGCTGGCGGCGGCCGAGTTGCTGCCGGATCTGGCCGCGTTCCGGCCGACCTTCGTGCTCGGGGTGCCGTACGTCTTCGAGAAGGTGTTCGCGGCGGCCCGGCGCAAGGCCGAGGTGGAGCGGCGTACGGGCCCCTTCGACCGGGCGGTGGAGACGGCCGTACGGTACGCCGAGGCGCGGGAGCAGAAGGCCTTCGGCATCGGGCCGGGCCCCTCGGCGGCGCTGCGGATGGAGCACCAGCTGTTCGAGAAGCTGGTGTACGGGAAGGTCCGCGAGGCGATGGGCGGCCGGGTGCGGCACGCGATGTCGGGCGGGTCCGCGATGTCGCGCCGGCTCGGGCTGTTCTTCGAGGGCGCCGGGATCACGGTGTTCGAGGGGTACGGGCTGACGGAATCGTGCGCGGCGGCGACGGCGAACCCGCCGGGGGCGACGAAGTACGGCACGGTGGGCCGGCCGATCCCGGGCAGTACGGTGCACATCGCCGACGACGGGGAGATCTGGCTGCACGGCGACCACGTCTTCTCCGGGTATCTCAACGACCCGCGCGGCACGGAGGCGGTGCTGCGCGGCGGCTGGCTGGCGACCGGGGATCTGGGGCGGCTGGACGAGGACGGCTATCTCACGATCACCGGGCGCAAGAAGGAGATCCTGGTGACCTCCAACGGCAAGAGCGTGGCGCCCGCCGCCCTGGAGGAACGGGTGCGCTCGCATCCGCTGGTGGCGCAGTGTGTGCTGGTGGGCAATGACCGGCCGTACATCGCGGCGCTGCTGACTCTGGACATGGAGGGGGTCGCGCACTGGCTGTCGATGCGCGGCCGCCCGCAGCTGACCGCGGCGGACCTGGTGAACGATCCGGACCTGGCGACGGAGGTCCGCCGGGCGGTGGTGGCGGCGAACACGCTGGTCTCGCAGGCCGAGTCGATCCGCGCGTTCCGGGTGCTGGCCGAGCAGTTCACGGAGGAACGGGGGCTGCTGACCCCCTCGTTGAAGCTGAAGCGCGCGGCGATCGAGAAGGCTTACGCGAAGGAGGTCGCGGACCTCTACCAGAACTGACGATCCGTCACTTTGCCCTGCCAAAGTATTGACGGTGCGTCAGGTCGCACACAGAATGCGGGGATTCCGACCGGAGGGGATTCCGCCCATGTTGCGACCGATCCGCGCCCTGGCAGCCGCCGCGGCGGTGCTCGCCCTCGTCTCCGCCTGCAACTCCGCCTCCAACAGCACCAGCCCGGGCACGCCCGGCGGCGCGGCCGGGAACGCCCGGGGGGTCACCGCCGACGCCATCAAGGTCGGCGGCATCGTCTCCATGACCAGCGCCAGCGGCTACAGCAAGAAGGACACCGATCTCGGGGCCAGGGCCCGGTACCTGAGAGCCAACGCCGAGGGCGGGATCAACGGGCGCGAGGTCGATTACATCGGCGCGGAGGACGACGGCCAGGACCCGGCCAAGAACCTCGCGGCCGCCCGCAAACTCGTCCAGCAGGACAAGGTCTTCGCGGTCTCCCCGATGAGCTCGGTCACCTTCTCCGGCGCCGACTTCCTGGAGCGGGAGAAGGTGCCCACCTTCGGCTGGGGCACCCTGCCGTCCTTCTGCGGGCCCCGGTACATCTACGGCTTCAACGGCTGCCTGGTCCCCTCCCCCGGCGGCACCCTCAACCAGACCTGGCCCGAGGGCATCGGCCAGATCCTCGGCGGGGCGCGGGGCAAGTCGGTCGCGATCATCGCCAACGACAGCGACGCCGGGAAGTTCGGCATCCGGACCTTCCAGCAGGGTTTCGCCAGCGCCGGGTTCAAGGTCGCCTACGCCAAGGCCTCCGTCCCCGGCACCGCCGTGCCGAGCGACTGGTCGGCGTACGTGAAGGAGATCCTCGGCAGCGACGACGGCGGGGCCCCGGACGCCGTGGTCTCGGTCATGCAGACGCCCAACAACATCGGGCTGTTCACCGCGCTCAAGCGCGGCGGGTACAAGGGGCTGCTCTCCGACCCGACCGACTACGACCCCGGTCTGCTCGCCAAGGACGCCACCAAGCAGGCCCTCGACGGGGTGCACGTACTGCTCCAGTTCGAGCCCTTCGAGTCCGCGAACCCGAAGATGGCGCAGTTCAAGGCCGACATCAAGGCGGCCGCGGGCGGGCAGGACGTACCGCTCAACATGCACATGCTGACCGGGTACATGTCCGCCGACCTGTTCGTGTCCATCGCGGGGAAGGCGGGCAAGGAGCTGACCGTCGAGTCGTTCCAGGCCGCCGCGCAGGGCTTCTCCGACACCGCGACGCTCGTCGGAGACCGGGCGGAACCCAAGGGCCAGAAGGAGAGCTTCGGCTGCGGGGCCCTCGTCCAGCTGAGGAACGGGGCGTACGAGGTCTCCGTGCCGTTCAAGTGCTACGAGCCCATCCCCTTCAAGTAACCGAGGGAAGCGGCATGGACGATCTGCTCGTCTTCGTGCTGAGCGGTCTGGTCTCCGGCGCCCTGTACGCACTGCTCGCCACCGGGCTGGTGCTCTCGTACTCGGCGTCCGGGCTGTTCAACTTCGCGCACGGGGCCACGGCCTACCTGTGCGCGCTCGTCTTCTACGAAGTGCACTCCGGCCTGGGGTGGCCCGCGGTCCCGGCGGCACTGCTGGTGGTGTTGGTACTCGCCCCCGGCCTGGGGTGGGCGCTGGACCGGCTGATGTTCCGCCGGCTCGCGCGGGTCGGGGAGAGTGCGCAGATCGTCGCCACCATCGGGTTGCTGGTGGCACTGCCGGCCGCCGGACTGTGGGCGGTGGAGCTGCTCGCGGACGCGGGGGCTCCGGTCACCCCGGCCGAGAACCAGTTCGGGCTGCCGGGCGTGGGGCCGAGCCCCGCGCGGTCCTGGCAGCTCACGGAGGGCGTCGGCATCGACTCGGACCAGCTCATCACCTGGGCGGTGACCGCGCTGGTGGCCGTGGCGCTGTGGGTGCTGATGCGGCACACCCGGCTGGGGCTGCGGCTGCGGGCCGCCGTGGACAACCGCTCGCTGACCGAGCTGCGCGGGATCAGCGCCGACCGGCTGTCCTCGGTGGCCTGGATGATCGCGTCGGCGCTGGCCGGGCTGGCGGGGGTGCTGGCGACGCCGCTGCTGGGGCTGTCGGCGCACGACTTCACCCTGTTCCTGTTCGTGTCGGCCACGGCGGCGGTCATCGGGCGGTTCGCGTCCGTGCCGCTCGCGTTCGCCGGCGGGCTCGGGCTGGGGGTGCTGCAGAACCTCGTCGCCGGGTACGCGTCCTTCGCGGAGCGGATCACCGGGTTCCGGACGGCGGTGCCGTTCCTGATCCTGTTCGGCGGTCTGCTGGTGCTCACCCGCAGGGCCCGGACGGCCGGGACCGCCGCCGCCGACGCGCCGCCGGTGGACCACCTGGCCGGGGCGTCATGGGGGCGGCGGTGGGGGGTGTGGGCCGCGCTCGCGGGCGCGCTGGGCGTCGCGTTCTACACCGTGACCACGCCGTTCTGGAGCGGGTTGCTCGCGCAGGGGCTGGCGATCGCGCTGGTGTTCATGTCCCTCACGGTGGTGACGGGGCTGGGCGCGATGGTGTCGCTGGCGCAGGCCACGTTCGTGACCGGGGCCGCGCTGGTGGCGGGGCTGCTGATGAGCCGGGGCTGGCCGTTCGTGGCGGCACTGGCGGTGGGGACGTGCGTGGCCGCGCTGCTGGGCGCGGTGGTCGCCCTGCCGGCGCTGCGGCTGGGCGGGCGGTCGTTGGCGCTGGCGACGCTGGCGCTGGCGTTCCTCGCCGACCAGGTGCTGTTCCAGCTGCGGTGGCTGCGGAACGGGGACTCGGGGTGGTCGATTCCGCGGCCGGTGATCGGGCCGGTGGACCTGTCCGACGACCGGGCGCTGGGCGTGGCCCTGGTGGTGCTGGTCTCGGCGGTGGCGGCGGGGCTCGGCGCGCTGCGGAACTCCCCGTCGGGGCGGGCGATGCTGGCCGTACGGTCGGCCCCGGCGGCGGCGATGGCCTCGGGGGTGTCCGTGCTGCGGACGAAGCTGCTGCTGTTCACGGTGTCGGCGGGGCTGGCGGGGTTCGGGGGCGTGATGTACGCGTCGTACAACTCCCGGATCACGGCGACGGACTTCACGGCGATGACGGGGCTGGTGTGGCTGGCGGTGGTGGTGGCGGCGGGGGTTCGGCGGCCGGTGTACGCGGTGGTGGCGGGGCTGGTCTTCGCGGTCGCGCCGAGGCTGCTGTCGGACTACGTGACGTCGTCGGCCCACCTGCCGGTGATCCTGTTCGGCCTGGCGGGGTTGGCCCTGGCCAACGACCCCGACGGGTATTGCGCGGCCGTGCCGGTGCGGTTGGCGCGTAGGCGTGCCGCCGCTTCCCAGGGCTCCGCCCCGGACCCCGCGCCTCAAACGCCGGCGGGGCTGGATGTGCCCTCCGGGCATCCCGGCCCGCAAAGCGGCACCGCTCTCGATTCAGCCCCGCCGGCGTTTGAGGCGCGGGGTCTGGGGCGGAGCCCCAGGAAACGGCGCCCCGCAGGGGCCGCCCCCGCCGCACGGCCCGGCCCCGCCCTGGAGCTGCGCAGCATAACGGCCGGATATGACGGCGGGCTCGTGCTGCACGGGGTCGATCTCGCCGTGCGGAAGGGGGAGATCCTGGCCGTGCTCGGGCCGAACGGGGCCGGGAAGAGCACCGCCTGCCGGGTGGCCGCCGGGCTGCTGCCCGTCGCGGGCGGAGGGGTCTTCGTACGCGGACGGGACGCCACCCGGGACGGGGCCGTGCTGCGGTCGCGGGCCGGAGTGCTGCTCGCCCCCGAGGGGCGGGGGATCTTCCCCGCGCTCACCATCGAGGAGAACCTGGCCCTGTACCTCACGGAGAGCGACGCGCGGGCGGCCGTCTACGACCGGTTCCCCCGGCTCGGGGAACGGCGCGGCGTGGCCGCCGGGGCGCTGTCGGGCGGGGAGCAGCAGATGCTGGCCCTCGCACCGCTCCTGCAGCGGCCGCCCGAGGTGCTGATCGCGGACGAGCCCTCGCTCGGACTCGCCCCGCGTGTCGTGGACGAGGTGTACGCGCTGCTCACCGAGCTCCGCGCGGCGGGGACGGCGCTGCTGCTGGTGGAGGAGAAGGCCGCCGGGATCCTCGGCATCGCCGACACCGTCGCCTACCTCGCCCAGGGCCGGGTCTCCTGGTGCGGCCCGCGCGCCGAGGTGGAGGAGGACCGGCTCACCGAGGCCTACCTGGGGATGGCGACATGAGGGAGCCGTACGTACTGGAGGCCGGCGGCGTCAGCGTGCGCTTCGGCGGGGTCAAGGCGCTGACGGGAGTCAGCCTGGGGGTCCGGGCCGGTGAGGTGTGCGGCCTGATCGGGCCGAACGGGGCCGGAAAGACCACCCTGTTCGACGTGCTGTCGGGGATTCGCCGCCCGGACCGGGGGCGGCTGCTGCTCGACGGGGCGGACATCACCCGCCGGTCCCCCGTCTGGCGGGCCCGGCACGGAATGCGCCGGACGTTCCAGCGCCAACAGCTGTTCGGGCAGCTCAGCGTGGCGGACAACGTGCTCGTCGGGCAGGAGTGGCGGGGCGGCGGAGGCGGTCTCGCCGCCGACCTGATCGCCTCGCCGGCCCGGCGCCGGCGGGAACGGGAGCGCAGGGAGCGGGGGGCGCGGGTGCTGGCCGACTGCGGGATCGGGCCGCTGGAGGCCTCGTACGCCGGCGGACTGCCCGTGGGCCAGGCCCGGATGGTGGAGCTGGCGCGCGCCGTGGCCGATCCGCCGCGGGTCCTGCTGCTGGACGAGCCCGCGTCGGGGATGTCGGCCCCCGAGCGGGAGCGGCTGGCGGGCGTGGTGCGGCGGCTGGCCGAGGAGGAGGGGTGCGCGGTGCTGCTGGTGGAGCACAACGTGGCCTTCGTGATGGACCTCTGCGCACGAGTGGTCGTACTGGACTTCGGGACGGTGCTGGCCGAGGGCACCGCTGCCGAGGTGCGGGCCGATCCGCTGGTGCGGGAGGCGTATCTGGGGGTGGCCTGAAGACCACCCGGTTGGCGGGAATAGGCGCTCCGGAGGGCAGGTTGTGGCCGGTCGTAGGCCAGTTGCGAACCCACCACCGCACCGAGGCGAGGGAACGAGTACACGTGAACCAGGTCCCCACCATCAAGCTCAACAACGGCACGCTCATGCCCCAGCTCGGCTTCGGCGTCTGGCAGGTCCCTGACGACGAGGCGGAGCGGGCCGTCGGGGCCGCGCTGGAGGCCGGCTACCGCAGCGTAGACACCGCCGCGTCGTACGGCAACGAGGAGGGAACCGGCCGGGCCATCGCCGCCTCCGGGGTGCCGCGCGAGGAGCTGTTCGTCACCACCAAGCTGTGGAACGTCAAGACGAAGGTCTGGGACCGGGACGGGGTGCTGCGCGCCTTCGACGAGTCCCTCGGCCGGCTGGGGCTCGACCACCTCGATCTGTACCTGATCCACTGGCCGCGCCCCATGCGCGACGATTTCCTCACCATCTGGCAGACCTTCGAGGAGATCGCGGCGAGCGGCCGGGCCAGGGCCGTCGGTGTGTCGAACTTCCGCCCGGTGGACCTGGAGCGGATCGGCGGCGTGAGCACGCTCGTCCCGGCCGTGAACCAGATCGAGCTGCACCCGCTCTTCCCGCAGACCGAGCTGCGCGCGCTGCACGCCCGGCTCGGGATCGCCACCGAGGCCTGGTCCCCGCTGGGCCAGGGCAAGGAGCTGCTCGCGCTTCCGGTCGTCACGGCGATCGCCGACAAGCACGGCCGCTCCGCCGCGCAGGTGGTACTGCGCTGGCACCTCCAGCAGGGGGTCATCGTGATTCCGAAGTCGGTGACGCCGTCGCGGATCCGGGAGAACCTGGACGTGTTCGGCTTCGAGCTGGACGCCGACGACATCGCGGCGCTGGACGCGCTGGGCAGCGGGCCCGAGGGGCGGCGGATCGGGCCGGACCCGGCCGTCTTCGACATCTGAGGGGCGCGGGAGTGAATCCTCCGGACGGTGTCTACCGCGTCCGCAACGTCGCCAGCGGTCTGCTGCTCCAGGTGGAGAGCGGCAACCGGGTCCGCGTCGCGCCCGAGGGACCGCCCGCGCCCGCGGCCGCCCAGGAGTGGGAGATCTCGCCGGTGCACAGCGGCGGCGGGCTCTTCCACCTGGTGAGCGTCCACAACGGCAAGCGGCTCGACGTGGCGAACGCGTCGACGGAGAGCGGAACCCGTGTCCAGGTATGGAAGGCCAACGCGTTCGGCGCGCAGGAGTGGATCGTCGAGGAGCATCTGGACGCGCCGGGCGTGGTCTCCCTGATCGCCGCGATCAGCGGGCTGTCGCTGGAGGCGGCCTCCCCGGACGACGAGGGCCTGGTCCGCCAGTGCGAGGACAGTAACTCGCCCTCGCAGTGGTGGCGCCTGGAACCCCGCTGACCGCGGGCCGGGTCAGTCGCGGACGAAGCCCTGGAGACGGTACGTCGGGTCCGCGCGCGGGAGGTCCGGGTCGGGCAGCCGCTCCAGCCGGGCCGCCAGTTCGCGCGGGCCGATCCCGCGCGGACGGACCCGGGAGGCGTACTGTCCGGCCAGCAGCGCCCGAGCCGCGGCGCGCGGGCTGCACCCCTGGCCGTGCCCGGCGAACAGCGCGTCCGCGTACGGACGCAGGCCCGCTCGCGCCGCGTACGCCGTCACCGGCCCGGAGGCGTCCGAGGGGGCCGGCGTCAGGTGGGGCGCCAGGACCTCGTCGATGTCGCTGCCCACGTCGTGCGCGGCGTCCTTGTCCACGGTGGTGACGAACACCCCGCCCGGGCGCAGCACCCGGGCCGCCTCGGCGATGACGGCGGGCACCGCGCCGGGGGCCCGCAGCAGGTGCAGCAGCCACACCGCGCTCACGGCGTCCAGCGAACCGGTCCGCACCGGGAGCGCGGTCCCGGAGGCCAGCGCCACGGGGACCCGGCGGCGGACGGCCATCGCGGCCATCCCGTACGAGGTGTCCGCGCCCAGGACCCGCAGCCCGGGGCGGGTCAGCCGGGCGGTGACGATGCCGGTGCCGCAGCCGAGGTCGAGCAGGGTCCGCGCTGCGGGCGGGAGCAGGCCGAGGACCGCCGCGGCGGCGGCCTCGGCGCGCGGGACGCCGCCCCGGCTGGCGTCGTAGGCCTCGGCCTCGGCGTCGTAGTCGAGCAGCGGCCTCGGTATCGGCATCAGCGCGCCCCGTGGGCGGGGGCGAGGCCCTCGACGCGTTCGGCGAGTTCGAAGTCCGTCGCGGTCACGACGTCGCCGGCGCTGTGGGTGTTCACGGACACGCGGACCGTGTTGTAGCCGAGGGTGAGGTGGGAGTGGTGGTTCAACTCCTCCTGCACGGAGACGATGTGGGCGACGAGCGCGGCCGCGGCGACGTGGCCGGCGAGCCGGTAGGTACGGATGATCCGGTCGTCCTCGTAGGCCCAGCCGGGGAGTTCCCGCAGCCGGTCCTCGATCTCCTTCTGGGAAAGCGGCTCGCCCGACATCCGCATGCTCCTTTGCCTGACCGATGTGCCTGACCGATGTGCCTGACCGACGTGTTGTCAGAAGAGGTTCCCACAGCCGACGCCCGAGGGAAGGTTTCACGCCATAGTGCGTGCGGGTACTTCCGCGCCTTCCGTGGCCACGGGGTGGCCCCTATGCTCCTGCGCCGGACGTGACTGTTACCGCCGGTAATAAGGCGCACACCGAGGGGACACCACATGGCGCGCACGGGCAATTCCAGGCGTACGTTCATCGCGGGCGCGGCGGCCACCACCGCGGCGTTAGCGGCTTCCGGGGGCCTGGCCGCCCCGGCGTCCGCCGAGAGCGGGGCCACGTCGGCGCCCGCCGACGGCCGGCGGGTCGCCGTCCTCGGCGGCGGGGTCGCGGGGCTCACGGCCGCCCACGAACTCGCCGAGCGCGGCTACGCCGTCACCGTGTACGAGCGCCGCGCGCTCGGCGGCAAGGCCCGCAGCATGGACGTTCCCGGCAGCGCCCGGGGCGGCCGCCGCCCGCTGCCGGCCGAACACGGCTTCCGCTTCATCCCCGGCATCTACCACAACCTGCCCGACACGATGCGGCGCATCCCCTTCCCCGGCAACGCCCACGGCGTCTGGGACAACCTGGTCGCCCCGCGGGAGATGATGTTCGCCCGGGCGGCGGGCCGCGAGGACCTGCGCGCACCCATCCCGTGGCCCGACCACTCCCCCGCCGAACTCACGCCCGAGGAACTGCGCCGGGCCCTGACCGGCATCCTGCAGTCCCTGGTCCGGCTGCCGCTCCACGAGACCGCGTACTTCGTGGACCGCGCGCTGGTCTTCCTCACCAGCTGCGACGAGCGCCGCGACGAGGTCTGGGAGCGCACCCCCTGGTGGGATTTCACCCGGGCCGCGCAGATGTCGCGGGAGTACCAGCGCATCCTGGCGATCGGCGTCACCCGCAACATCGTCGCGACCAAGGCCGAGGAGGCCTCCACCCGTACGGTCGGCACCCTCGGCGAGGCCTTCGTCTTCAACCTCCTGGGCCGGGGCGCCGACGGCCCGCCGGACCGGATCCTGAACCTGCCGACGAACGAGGCCTGGATCGACCCCTGGGAGACCCATCTGCGCTCGCTGGGCGTGGAGTTCCGGATCGGCTGGACGGTACGGGAGGTGCGGTACGGGAACGGCCGGGTCAGCGGGGTCGAGGTCGAGGACCCGGGCGGCGTCCGCCGGACCGTCACCGCCGACCACTACGTGTCCGCCCTCCCCGTCGAGCACGCCCGCCGCACCTGGAGCCCGGCGCTGCGCGCCGCCGACCCGATGCTGGGACGCTGCGACAAGCTGGAGACCGACTGGATGACCGGCATCCAGTTCTACCTCACCGAGCGGGCGCCGCTGGTGCACGGCCACCTCAACTGCATCGACTCACCCTGGTCGTTGACGGCGATTCAGCAGGCCGAGCACTGGCCCGCGCGGGATTTCCCCGCCGACTACGGGGACGGGACGGCGGTGGACTGCCTGTCGGTGGACATCTCAGAGTGGGACAAGCCGGGGATCCTCTACGGGAAGACGGCCAAGCAGTGCACGCGCGAGGAGGTCGCGCGCGAGGTGTGGGCGCAGCTGAAGGCCTCCCTCAACGACACCGGCACCGCCCCGCTGAAGGACGCCAAGCTGCACTCCTGGTTCCTGGACCCGGGGGTGGACGGGCTCGGCACCCCCAACCCCACCAACCAGGACGAGTTGCTGATCCACCCGACCGGCACCTTCCACAACCGGCCGAGCGCGGGCACCCGCGTCCCCAACTTCTTCCTGAGCGGGGACTACGTCGCGGTCGACATCGACCTCGCGACGATGGAGGGCGCCAACGCCTCGGCGCGGGCGGCCGTCAACGCCCTGCTGGCCAGGGACGGTTCGCCGGCGAAGCCGTGCACGATCACGCCGTTGTACCGGGCGCCGGAGATCGAGTCCGCCAAGCGGCACGACCGGTGGCGCTACCGTCTCGGCCTGCGCAATGTCTTCGACATCGGCTGACCCGGGGCGACACGCGTTCGCGCGTGCCGATCTTTCTTGAGCCGCATCGCGAGAAGGTTGCGGTTGTGCTGGTTCGGCACAGGGCGGGGAGCTACTCTGCACGCAGTTCCGGCTCACCCTGGACGGCAGGCCCCCGCGGCTCCCGCTGAAGGAGCTGGGACCGCCTGCGGTTCGCGCACCCGCGCCGCACCCACCTCCGTGCGGACGGGCGGCCGGCCGACCGTGCTCCCTCGCCGGGATCGGGCGGGAACTGGACACCGGCGGCCGCGACCCGGCGAACCCGATGCTCGCGGTGATGCGGGGGCACGACGTACGCACCGTCGTCACGCGGGCCGGGCGGGTCTCCCCGAGGGGGTGGAAGTCACTGGCCGACCACCTGGGCGACCTGCTCGCCCGCGAGGGACGGCTCCCGGACGCGGGCCCCGCCCGAGCGCCCGCCGAAATACCTGCCGACGCCACCGCCGATGCCCCCGCACGGCCTTGACAGAGAGCACCCCACGATGACCCAGCCCTCCCCGCCCCCGCACGCCGTCGTCATCGGCGGCAGCATGGCCGGCCTGCTCGCGGCCGCCGTCCTCGCCGAACACATGACGGTCACGATCATCGACGCCGACGTCCTCCCGGACAGCCCGGCGGTGCGGCGCGGACTCCCCCAGGCCCGGCACGTCCACCTCCTCTGGTCGGGCGGGGCGCGCGCCATCGAGGAGATCCTGCCGGGCATCACCGGGGCGTGGACGGCCGCGGGGGCCCTGCGCCGGAGCCTGCCCACCGACCTGGTCACCCTGACGGCCCAGGGCTGGCTGCCGCGCTACGAGGAGATGCAGTTCACCGTCTCCTGCAGCCGGGACCTCCTCGACTCGGTGGTCCGCGCCCGGGTGACGGCCCTGCCCGGGGTCAGCACCCTCCAGCGGAGCCGGGTCCGCGCCCTGGAGGGCACCGCCGCCCGGGTCACCGGGGTCCGGGTGGACACCCCCGGCGAGGAGGGCCTGCTGGTCACCGCCGACCTCGTCGTGGACGCCAGCGGGCGCGGGTCCCGGGCCCGGACCTGGCTCCAGGAACTCGGCGCGGGCGGGATCAGGCGGGCCGAGGTCGATTCCGGTCTCGTCTACGCGACCCGGATCTTCGAGGCGCCCGCCGGGGCCCACGCGGCGGGCTTCCCCATCGTCAACGTGCAGGCCGACGCGCGCGTGCCCGTGCCCGGCCGGACGGCGACGCTCGTGCCGATCGAGAACGGCCAGTGGCAGGCCACCCTGTCGGGCACTCGGGGCGGCCAGCCCACGGCCGATCCCGACGCGTTCATCCCGTTCGCCAAAGGCCTCCGCTCGCCGATGGTGGGCGAGCTGCTGGAGGGCAGAAAGCCCCTGACGGACGTGGCCGTCACCCAGGGCACCGCCAACCGGCGGCTCTACTTCGAGAAGGCGGACCTGCCCGACGGCTTCTTCGCCGTCGGCGACTCCGTGGCCACCTTCAACCCGCTGTACGGGCAGGGCATGACCGTCGCCGCCCAGGGGCTGCTGGCCGTACGCGCCCTGCTGCGCGCCAAGGGGATCGACCGTCCGAGCTTCGGCCGCGAGGCGCAGCGCGCGCTCGCCCCGCAGGTGGCGACGGCCTGGGAGCTCGCCACCTCGCAGGACATCCGCTACCCGGGCGCCACGGGCGTGAAGCCGAAGCCGGGAGCCGGGGTGCTGGGCGCGTACGTCACCCGCCTGATGGCCGGAGCCACCACCGAGCAGGCGCTCACCGCCGCCCTGCTCAAGGTGATGACCATGAACAGCGCGCCCACGCACTGGTTCCGCCCGTCCGTGGTCTGGCACGTACTGCGGGCCACCGGCCGCGGCGCGCCCGAGGCCCCGACCCTGACGGCGGCCGAGCGCGCCGCGGCGGGCCTCGACCCGGCCGACCGGCCCTGCTGAGCTCAGCAGGGCTCAGCAGGGCTCAGCAGGGCTCAGAGCAGGGCGCAGAGCAGGGCCGCCGGCACGGCTCAGCGGTCGCGAAAACGGCCGTCAGAGGGCCGCGAGGTCCAGCCCGGCCTGCGTGGCGGCGGCCTGCACCGTCTGCTCCAGCAGCACGGCGATGGTCATCGGGCCGACGCCGCCCGGAACCGGGGTGATCAGCGAGGCACGCGCGGCCGCCGACTCGAAGTGGACATCGCCGACGTTGCCCTCGTTGTACCCGGCGTCCAGGACCACCGCGCCCGGCTTGATGTCCTCGCCCCGGATGAAATCGGCCTTGCCGACGGCGGCGACCAGCACGTCCGCCTGGCGCACGATCGACGGCAGGTCCCGGGTGCGCGAGTGGCAGTAGGTGACGGTCGCGTTCCGCTCCAGCAGCAGCATCCCGGCCGGCTTGCCCAGGATCGCGCTCCGCCCGACGACCACGGCGTGCTTGCCGGTCAGGTCGACGTCGTACTCGGCGAGCAGCCGCATGATGCCGCCGGGGGTGCAGGAGACGAAGCCCGGCAGGCCGAAGCCCATGGCGGCGAAGGAGTGCATGGTGACCCCGTCGACGTCCTTGCCCGGGGCGATGGCCTCGAAGGCGGCGCGCTCGTCGATGTGGTGCGGGACGGGGTGCTGGAGCAGGATGCCGCTGATCTCCGGGTCCTCGGAGAGGGCCGTGAGGGTGGCGACGAGCTCCTCGGTCGTGGTCGTGGCGGGGAGCTCCACGTGGCGGGAGGTGATCCCGGCCTTGGCACAACGGTTCTGCTTCATCCGTACGTAGGTGACGGACGCGGGGTCCTCGCCGACCAGCACGGTGGCGAGACAGGGCGCGGTTCCGGTGCGCTCGGTGATCTTCGCCGCGTAGGCGGCGGTCCGCTCCGAGACGCGGCGGGCGAGGGCGGTGCCGTCCATGAGGCGGGCGGTCTGCGCCGGCTCGCCGGACTGGGGCTGCGGGATGGACTGGGCAGTCGTCATGGGGGTCTCCTGAGCGTCGCTGCGGATCGCGGTTCGCCCAGGCGCGCGGCAGTCGGCGTACGGACCGCGTACGCCGGGCCGCTCCCCGGTGGTGATCCACCCGAACGCCAGTCACGGCCCGCGGCCCACTGTAGTCGACGCGGCCGCGCACCCCGTGAACCGCCGGTCCGCCTGGGGGGAGGATGCGTACGGAGTTCCACGGCATCGGAGCCGTGATCTACTTTTCGGAGGCGGACGGATCCACGCCGGATCGGTTGCGCGGCCACAGCGTGGCGCAGGTCACTCAATTCAGCGCGTAACGAATCGACTCGGGCATGCGATGAACCGACAGGTGTCCTCGCGCGGCCCCGGAATACAGACCCCCGTCGGTCTGTTTCCCGAGTTCGCGCGATGATGTCCCGTCCACCCTTATTTGTTCGCAACGAGAGGCTCCTTGTGTCGCTCAGCCCGTCCCGTACGTTCCCTCCGGAGATCGCCGAATCCGAGGCCCTGGTCGCGCTCGTCGAGCGCGGCCGCGAGCAGGGTCACATCAACGGTGACGACGTGCGCCAGGCCTTCGAGGCCGGCCGCATCCCGGTGGACCAGTGGAAGCGGGTCCTGCGCAGCCTGAACCAGGTCCTGGACGAGGAGGGCGTCGCGCTGCACGTCAGCGCTGCCCCCGCCACGAAGGTCGCTGCCAAGAAGCCCCGCAAGGCGGCCGCCGCGCCTGCCCGCACCGTGACCAAGAAGGCTGCCGCCGCGCCGCGCCCCATCGGCGCGCGCAAGACCGCCGTCGCGGCCGCACCCGTCGCCGCCGCTGCGGCGATATCGGGAGAGACCGCCGCGGCCGATGTGTCCGAGGACACAGACGCCGCCGCTCCCAAGAAGCGCGTGGTCAAGAAGGCCGCCGCGAAGAAGACCGCCGTCAAGAAGACCGCGGCCGCGAAGAAGACCAGCGCCAAGGACGCCGACGAGGGCGAGACCCCGGCCGTCGGCGAGGACTGGGCGGCCGAGGACCTCGTGGACGAGGCCGAGGAGGAGACCCCCAAGGCCGGCGGCACCCAGGGCTTCGTCCTGTCCGACGACGACGAGGACGACGCCCCCGCGCAGACGGTCATGGTCGCCGGCGCCACCGCCGACCCCGTCAAGGACTACCTCAAGCTCATCGGCAAGGTGCCGCTGCTCAACGCCGAGCAGGAGGTCGAGCTCGCCAAGCGCATCGAGGCGGGTCTCTTCTCCGAGTACAAGCTCGAAGAGGAGGAGGACCACAAGCCCGCCTTCAAGCGCGAGCTGGAGATCCTGGTCGAGGACGGCCGCCGCGCCAAGAACCACCTGCTGGAGGCCAACCTCCGCCTCGTGGTCTCCCTCGCCAAGCGCTACACCGGCCGCGGCATGCTCTTCCTGGACCTGATCCAGGAGGGCAACGTCGGCCTGATCCGCGCCGTGGAGAAGTTCGACTACACCAAGGGCTTCAAGTTCTCCACGTACGCGACCTGGTGGATCCGGCAGGCGATCACGCGTGCCATGGCCGACCAGTCGCGCACCATCCGCATCCCCGTGCACATGGTCGAGATCATCAACAAGCTCGCCCGCGTGCAGCGCCAGATGCTCCAGGACCTCGGCCGGGAGCCCACTCCGGAGGAGCTGGGCAAGGAGCTCGACATGACCCCTGAGAAGGTCATCGAGGTCCAGAAGTACGGCCGTGAGCCGATCTCCCTGCACACCCCCCTGGGTGAGGAGGGCGACAGCGAGTTCGGTGACCTCATCGAGGACTCCGAGGCCGTCGTGCCCGCGGACGCGGTCTCCTTCACGTTCCTCCAGGAGCAGCTGCAGTCGATCCTGGGCACGCTCTCCGAGCGTGAGGCGGGCGTGGTCTCCATGCGCTACGGCCTGAACGACGGCCAGCCGAAGACCCTGGACGAGATCGGCCGCGTGTACGGGGTCACCCGTGAGCGCATCCGTCAGATCGAGTCCAAGACCATGTCGAAGCTGCGCCACCCGTCGCGCTCGCAGGTGCTGCGCGACTACCTCGACTGAGCCGGTCGCAAGACGGCCCCTCGGGGCGTGAACGGCGGGGTCGCACCCCGCGGAACCACAAGCGCGTACGCGCGCCGGATCCGCGGGGTGCGACCCATTCGTCAGCCGGAGTGCTCCAGCAGGTGCTTGAGCTTCTCCTCGTTCTTCGGCATCTCCTTGCGGGCGAACGGCTTGACCACGAGCGGTACGAGGGCCCTGCCCATGCCGTGGCCCTCGAAGTCGAGGTCGAGGGTGACGCGCGAGCGAGCGCCGTCGTCGAGCGGTTCGATCGTGCCGCGGACGTCACCGCGTACCGGGCCGTCGATACCGTGCATGCGCCAGCTCCGCGGCGGGTCGAGTTCCATGACCTCCATGGTCATCGGGAACTCCCGCTTGCCGATCAGGCGGGTGACGGCGACCTTCGAGCCGACGTGGAGGGGTGCGTCGTCCAGCCGGCGGGCGGCGACGGCGCTGTCCTGCCACTCGGGCAGATGTCTCGGGTCCGTCATGTAGGCGTAGACCTCTGCCGGACTCCGGGATATGTCGATGCTTTCTCTGATCGCGGACATGGCCACCCCTTACTACCCCCCTGCTTGACCTCTCACTCCACCTACTACCCCCTGCCTGTCCTCTCATTCCACGCTACTCCGCAGGTCAGACGGCCGCACGACGCTTTCGCGCGGACATCACGGCGTAGACGGGGACGCCCGCGAAGAGGAACAGCACGCCCTGGTAGACGGCCGCGTAGCCGGAGCCCGCCACCAGCCACATCGAGAACGCGAAGGCGAGGACGGCGAGGACGCCGTCGCGGACCAGCCGGCCGCGGTGGACGCGCTCGGCCTGGCCGGAGAGCAGGAAGTGGATCTGCGCGGCGGTGGAGAGCAGGTAGGGGACGGTCGCCGTGAAGGTGGTGATCAGGACGAGGATCTCGAAGACGCCCCCGGTGCCCGCGCCGTCGCCGGGTGCGGCGGAGTTGTAGACGGTGAGGGCGGAGGCCAGGGCGACGGTGACGATGACGCCGACGACCGGGACGCCGCGCTTCTTCTTCTCGAAGGCCTTGGGGAAGAGCCCGTCCTTGGCCGCGGCGTACGGGGTCTGCGCGCTGAGCAGGGTCCAGCCGTTGAGGGCGCCGATCATCGAGATCACCGCCGCGCAGGCGACCAGGGTGCCGACCCAGGTACCGCCGGCCCCTCCATCTGCGGAAAACATGGCGTTGACGGCGTCGGTGAAGGGGGCGGTGGAGGAGACCAGCCGGTCGTGGGCGACCAGGCCGAAGACGGCGAGGGTGCCCAGCAGGTAGACGACGGCCGCGCCGACCGTGCCCAGGATCGTCGCGCGGCCGACGTTGCGGGCCGGGTCGCGGACCTCGCCCGCGCTGACGGTGGCGGATTCGACGCCGAGGTAGCTGAAGAGCAGGATCGCAGCCGAGGCGGAGACCGCGCCGGCGGCGCTCTGGTCGGTGGCCTGGAAGGGGCCCAGGTTCGCGGGGTCGAAGAAGAACAGCCCGCCCACGGCCACGAGGAGCAGCGGGGCGAACTTCAGTACGGTGGCGACGACTTGTACCGCGCCCACGTACCGGGTGCCCGCCAGGTTGGCGAGCGCCGGGAGCCACTGCACGGTGAGCGCGGCCAGGCATATGGACCACCTGTGCGCGCCCGCGGCGGGGAAGAGGACCGTGAGGTAGCCGACGGCCGACACGGCGAGGGCCGCGTTCGACACCCAGGCGGTGATCCAGTAGCTCCAGGCCGCGAGGAAGCCGGCGAAGTCCCCGAACGCGGCGCGCGCGTAGACGTACGGGCCGCCGGTCTGCGGGTGGCGCTCGGCGAGCCGGCCGAAGACGAGGGCGAGGGCGATCGCGCCGGCGGTGAGCACCCCGAAGGCGACCAGGCTGATCGTGCCGAAGGGCGCGACCGAGGCGGGCAGCAGAAAGATCCCGCCGCCGATGATGTTTCCCATGACCAGGCAGGTCGCGACGGGGAGCCCGAAGCGGCGGGCGTGCGGGCCCGTCTCTCCTCCCGTCGTCCGGTCGTCGGCCGGGGCGGGGGCCGGGGTGGGGGCGTGCAGGGTGGTGCTCACGGGGGTCGCGCCTCAGGTGTTTCACATGCTGGACAGGTCGACACATGGTCGGGCACGGTCAATCCGGCACCAAATCAACGGTTTTCATCCTGTACGGGCGCCCCTACCGGAGGAAGGCTTGCGCCGGTGGCGCCCTCCGGCCGGGGATCCTGCAGCGGTACCTGCGGGCCGTCCGCCTCGCGCAGCCAGCGGCGCAGTACGCCGTGTACCGCTTCGGCGCCGACCAGCTCGGCCCCTACTCCCGGCTCCGGAACCGGGCCCGGGGCCGGCTCCGGGATCGGGACCGGCTCCGGGATCGGGACCGGCTCCGGGATCGGGACCGGCTCGGACAGCACCGTCGGCCACATGAGGAAGGGGCGCGCCTGCTCCCCGCCCAGGCCGCCGTGCGAGCCGATCTGCTCCTCGAAGGCGTGGACCGCCCCGGTCAGCGGGTCGTACGCCGAGTTCACCATGATGTCGGCCGCGTGCGGGAAGGAGTCGGTGCGCCGCACCGCCCGCGCCGCACCCGGGCCGAAGGGGGCCAGGAGTTCCTCCGCCTCCCCCGGCACCGCCAGCCGCGCGACCGCGCCGCCGGGGCCCAGCACCTCCCCGTCCACCAGCAGGAAGCCGACCCCGGGGTGGTTGGCGAGGGTCGGGATCAGGGCCGGGTGCGCCCGTTCGATCCGCTCCCGGGTGGCCCGTCCCGCGATGTCCGGGAAGGAGATCAGGCCGAGGTTCCCGGAGGCCAGCACCACCGGGTCGAGGAGGCCGGGCCCGGGCCGGGCCTCCTCGTCCTCCTCGACCGGCCGGCGCAGGGCGGCGAGGACGGCCGCGCGGGCCTCGGCCCCGCTGTGCGTACGGCCCGCCCGGCGGGGGACCGGCAGCCCGCAGCCCGCCCGGACCAGGTCCTTCAGGGTCAGCCCGTACCGGCCGAGGAAGGTCTCCCCCGGGCTCTGGCCGTGGTCCGAGAGCAGCACGATCCGGTACTCCCGGGGCGCGTGCTCGGCGACCCGGGAGATCAGCGCGAGGCTCCGGTCGAGGCGGGCCAGTACCTGGTCGGTGTCCCGGCCGTGCGGGCCCGAGTGGTGGGCGACCTCGTCGTAGCCGACCAGGTCGGCGTAGACCGCGGCGCGGCCGGCGAGCATGTCACCGATCACCGCCGCCACGACCACGTCACGTTCCACCACCGTCGCGAACGCCCGGATCAGCGGGTACAGCCCGCCGCGCGCCACCCGCGGCCCGTCCCCGCGCAGCCGCGACCGTATCGACTGCCCGATCTCCCGGCCCGCCTCGGCCACGAAGGACACGGCGGTGCGGACGGCGTTGGCCGGGTCGGAGAAGTACGCGAAGTAGCCCGCGCGGGAGCGGTTCGCCCGGCCCCGCCGCGCCGATACCGACAGGACCAGGGCCAACTGGTCGGCGCCTCCGCTGAAGAGGTTGCCGCGGCTGGCGCCGTCAAGGGTGAGCAGCCCGCCGTCGCGGGTGCGGGCGACGGCCCGCCGCTGGAGTTCGGCGGCGCTGGTGGGCCGGTTGCAGACCATCACCTCGCCGGTGTCCTTCTCGTACCAGCGGAAGGCGGGCACGTCGAAGGTGGAGCCGTGCAGGATGCCGAGCTGGCTGGCGCCGGTCTGGCTCGACCAGTCGGTGTGCCAGGGCGTCAGCCGGTGGCTGCGGCCCAGCCAGTCGGCCACCGTCGGCATCAGCCCACTGGCCGCCGCGCCGCGCAGCACCTCGTACCCGACGCCGTCGAGCTGGAGGAAGACCATGCCGGGCGCGGCCTCGCCGGCGCCGGGCGCGCCCGGCCCGCGCTGTCTGCGGCGGCGCCGGTCGGCGAGCCGGTAAAGCCTGCGGCGGTAGGCCTCGTCGTCGCGTACCGCGAGCGCGGTGGAAGTCGCCGACGCCACGGCGGACATCACCGCGGCGACGACCACCGCGGTGTCGGGGGCCACCTCGCCGCGCCCGGCCGGGACCAGGCTGAGGGCGATCAGCAGCAGCGAGCCGTTGAGGAAGAAGACGAGCAGCCCGAGCACCAGGGCGGGGACCAGCAGCAGGGCCCGTACGAGCAGCGGCCACACCAGCGCGCTGAGCAGGCCGAAGGCCCCGGCGCCCCAGGCGGCGGTCAGGCCGATCTGCGTGATGCTGTCGCCGTCGCCGGACTGGAGGCGGAAGTCCGGCAGGACCCCGGCGAGGACGAGCATGGTGAGGGTGGACACCGCCCATACGACGATCACCCGCAGCAGGGCGCTGCCCGCCGTCCGCCACCGTCCGCGCCACACGCCGTACCCGCCTCCCTCTCCCCGGCGACCGCTGTCGTGCCAGCGTCGCACAGGGCGCCCCGGCCGGGGCGGGGTGACGGACCGGACACCCCCTACGTGCCGTCCTACGTGCCGTCGTAGCCGGCGGTCGGCATGGACAGCCTGCGGTGGACCTCGGCCTTCATGGCGGAGGTGTAGCGCGGTTCGGCGAGCCCGGCGGTCTCCAGGCGTACGCCGCGCCGCTCGCACTCGGCGGTGAACGCCTCGACCGAGCTCAGCGCCCGCGCGAGCACCCGCTGGTTGGCGGCGACGAACAGGTCCACCTGCCCGGCGTCGATGTCGGACCAGAGTCCGTAGTGGTCGGGGCGCAGCCCGTAGAAGACCAGCTCCCGGGCCACGACGTAGCCGTGCTCCGCGGCCCAGCGGGCGCACATGGCGTGCTGGCCGCGGGTGTCCACGGCGAAGGGGTCGTCGTCCAGGTCCTCTAGCGGGGTCAGGCTGGCGATCGCGGCCACCCGCAGCTCATCCATGCCGCCCGACCCTACTCCGATCCCGGGTCGGGAGGAGGGGGTCTTCTCCTTCCCATGGGGTTCCCATGCGGTTCCGATGCGGGGCGTGGGCGGCGGACAGACCCTAAGCTCGGGGGTCCGGGGAGGTGCGACGGCGGGAGGGCCTCGTGTCGGTGGAGATCACCTGGTGGGGGCATGCCACGTGCACGGTCGAGGACTCCGGGGTCCGGTTCCTGACGGACCCGCTGTTCGCCGGTCGGCTCGGGCATCTGCGGCGCCGGCGGGGGGCGTTGCCGCCTCCGGAGGCGGCGGAGGCGGACGTGGCGCTGGTGTCCCATCTGCACGCCGACCATCTGCATCTGCCGTCGCTGGCCCGGCTGGCGCCCGGAACCCGGCTGCTGGTGCCTCGGGGCGCCCCCCGGGCGGTGCCGGGTCTGGCGCGGATCGCGGGCGTGCGCGGGCTGACGGTGACGGAGGTGGCGCCGGGCGAGGAGGTCGCCGTACGGGAGGGCGTCCGGGTACGGGCGGTCAGCGCGCGGCACGACGGGCGGCGGCTGCCGTTCGGGCCTCAGCGGGCGCCGGCCCTCGGGTACGTGGTCCAGGGCGAGGCGGTGACGTACTTCGCCGGGGACACCGGGCTGTTCGACACGATGGCCGAGGAGGTCGGGCCGGTGGATGTGGCGCTGCTGCCGGTGGGCGGCTGGGGCCCGTATCTGGGGCCCGGGCACCTGGACGCGGGGCGGGCGGCGCGGGCGCTGGCCGCGCTGGCGCCGGCGGCGGCCGTGCCGGTGCACTACGGCACGTACTGGCCGATCGGGATGGACGCGGTGCGGCCGCACGAATTCCACGCGCCGGGCGAGGAGTTCGCCCGGCGGGCCGGGCGGCTGGCGCCGAAGGTGACGGTGCGGGTGCCGGATCACGGCGAGCGGGTGAGGCTGCCGTGACGCCGTGGCGTGTGGTGGGTGACGCCGTCGGCGAGGTGCCGCCGGAGACCACCCAGCAGGTGGTGGGGTACCCGGCGTTGTTCGTGCTGGTGGCGCTGGGGGCGCTGGTGCCGGTGATCCCGACGGGCGCGCTGGTGAGCACGGCGGCGGTGGTGGCGTTCCATCACCAGGCGCCGCTTCCGGGGGTGTTGCTGGTGTTCGGGGTGGCCGCGCTGGCGGCGTTCACCGGGGACGTCACGCTGTACTGGCTGGGCCAGCGCGGCGTGCGGTCCCGGGGCGGTTCGCGCCGGCTGGAGGCGCTGCGCGGCCGGGCCACGCCGGAGCGGCTGGAGCAGGCGCAGACGAAGCTGGACGAGCACGGGGTGCTGGTGCTGGTGGTGTCGCGGCTGGTCCCGGCGGGCCGGATCCCGGTGATGGTGGCCTGCCTGCTGGCGCGGCTCCCCCTGCGCCGGTTCGCCCGCGGCAACGCCCTGGCCTGCCTCGCCTGGGCGGCGACGTACGGCCTGATCGGCATCCTGGGCGGCTCCCTCTTCCCGGAGCCCTGGAAGGGCGTGGCCCTGGCGGTCGCCCTGACCCTCCTGATCAGCGCGGCCCCCTCCGCCTGGCGCCACCTCCGACCTCCGGCATCCCCCTGACCGGCCGGGCCGAACCGTACGCCGCCCAGTTCGGCGGACTCCCACCAGTCCGGCTCGGTGAGCCGGGTGCCCCGCGCCGCCAGCACCAGCGGCCGCCCCCGGCCGGGCCTCGCCGCCCGGGCCGGGCCTGCCGAAGACGCCCCGACAGCCTGGTGCCACCTCCGGCCTCCGGCATCCCCCTGACCGGCCCGGCCGTTCTCTGCCCAGCCGCGCGAAGGGGACTGGCCAGGCTCGCCGCCCGGCGCGGGCCCGGACCGAACCAGTCGGCTCTGCCGCGCGAAGGAAACTGGCCCGGCCCGGCTCGCGGGCCGGCACGGGCCACGGGCCGGCGCGCGCCACAGGCCGGCGCAGGCCACGGGCCGGCACGGGGCCACAGGCCGGCACGCGCCACAGGCCCGCTTCCAGGGCGCGGGGCGACGGCGGGCAGCGGCGCCGTCGCGTAGGGCAGGTCGGGGATCCCGCGCAGCCCGTCGGGGTCGGGCCGTAAGGCGCTCTCGCGGGCGAGCCGGGCGAAGGCGCGCATCCCGGGCAGCGGGGTGGTGAGCCGGCCGGCGAACGAGCGGGGCCACGGCCCGGAGTTCGCCGAGCGGCCGCAGGTCCACCGGCCGGGGAGCGGTGGCGGGCCGCGCCGCGGCGCTCGGGTTCACTGCCGACCCAGCGACCCGGCGGCCGGGGCAGGCGGGCCGGGGCCGGGGCGGCCGAGGCAGGCGCGGCCAGGGCCGGGGCAGCCGGGCCAGGGCCGGGGCAGCCGGGGCCAGGGCCGGGGCAGCCGGGGCCAGGGCCGGGGCAGCCGGGGCCAGGGCCGGGGCAGCCGGGGCCGGGCAGGGGCAGGCGCGGCCGGGGCGGGCGTCCGCGTCCGGGCCCTCATCGGGAGGCACCCGTTCATCCGGTCGGCTCGGCCAGCTCGGCCAGGACCGTCCCGAGGAGCTCCAGCGAGCGCCGCACGTGCGGGAGTTCCAGCGGATCGCGCGCGGTCAGCGCGGCCAGCCGGTCCTGCGGGGTGGCGCCCAGGAACGGCCCGGTCGACAAGCGGACCCGGAGCGCGCCCAGTTCGTCCGCGAACCGCTGTCCGCCGGGCGTGGGCGCGCCGAGCCGCGCGCCGAGCCAGTCCTCCAGTTCCATCGCGTCGCCCACCCCGTGCCGTGCCAGCCCGGCGCGCAGCGGGGTCAGGTCGGCGTAGAGGTGGCGCCCGGCCTGCGGGGGCCGGGCGAGCGCCCCGACGTGCAGCAGTTCACGGTGGACGGCGGCGGCCACCGTCCCGTGGAGCGCGGCGGCCGCGTACGCGCGTGCGGCCACGACGTCGGGCTCGTCGAGCGCGTGCGCGGCGGCCCCGGCGACCGGCCCGGCGACCAGTGCGCCGGTCGCGGTGAGGACGTCGAGGGTCCGGGCCCGCAGCCGGGTCCCGCGCGGAGTGCCGGGGAAGCGGACCACGGCGGCGGGCCAGCCGGCGGGGAGCAGCGCTCCGGACAGGTCCAGGAGTACGGCGGCCTGCTCGGGAAGCATTTCGGCGGGGCTCAGCACGAGGGTGTCGTGCGGGCGGTGCACGGTGTCGCGCCAGGTCTCGTCGCTGACGAGGAACAGCCCGGAGTCGGCCGCGGCCTCGCACGCCTCGCGCAACAGCTCGGGCGGCGGCACCGTCGCGGTCGGGTCGTCGGCGACCGAGAGCAGCAGGACGCGCGGGTCGCCGCCCTCGGCGCGCACCCGGCGTACGGTCTCCAGCAGGGCGTACGGGTCGGGGACGCCGCCGCACTCGGCCGGGGTCGGCACGTGGTAGGCCCGCCGTCCCAGCAGCCGGACCTGCGGCGTCCACCAGGCGGGGCACGGCCGGGGCAGTATCACGTCGCCCCCGCAGGCGCCGAGCAGCGCCAGCAGCAGCCCGGGGGCGCCGGGCCCGGCGGCCACGTTCTCCGGGGCGGTGGCGAGCCCGCGCCGGGCCCAGTGCCGGCACGCGGCCGCGCGTACGGGCTCACCGCCGCCGGGGGGCTCGGGGGCGGGCCGCCGGGCGGCCTCGGCGAGGACGGCGGTGAGCTCGGGGAGCACGGGCAGGCCGGGCTCGGGGGCGGGCGGGCCGTACCGGACCGGACCGTGGCCTTCCGCCACCGTGCGCTCCGTCACCGCGCGCCGCGTCCCCTCCGCCACTGATTCCCTGCCTTCCGCGCCTTCCGCGCTCGTCACACTCCGCCCGCCCTGCTGCCCTTACCCTTGCCCTTTATACGAGTTTTTGCTGCTCTATGCCCGTTATTGGTGGCCCGGGTGGGTGCCGGGGCGGAGGTCAGCCCTGCCTGCCCATCAGCGCCAGCAGCCGGGTCTGCGCGTCGGCGCCCGCCGGGACCTCCAGCGGAGCGGCGAACATCCCGCTGGCCGCGAGCCCGTCCGCGTGGGGCATGACCTGCTTGATGGCGAACTCCACGAGCCCGTCGGGCAGCCGGTCGTCGGCGCCGATCGCCCGCGAGAGGTCCCAGGTGTGGACGACGCAGTCGGTGGTCAGCTCCGCGCAGTAGTCCGACCCGGGCGTGGGCCCGTACGAGAGCTGGACGGTCCGCTCCAGCGCCCCGGGCGCGGCGAACGCGGCCTGCGCGGCGGTCGCGGCCCGCTCCCACGCGGCGACGGGGTCGTCGCCGAGGAGATCGCCGTCGAACGCGTCGCCGACCTCTTCCACCGTGCGGCCCTCGCCGACGAGCGGCGGAACCCAGACCTGCTCGCCGGTCACGTGGTTGACCAGGTCCCGCACGTTCCACTCCGTACACGGCGTCGGCAGGTCCCACCCGTCGCCGACGGCGCGCACCCGCTCACCGAAGAGCCGCAACGCCTCGGCGTGCTGCGCGAGCAGGGTGTCCGGCATCGCTCTCACCGTCCTCGGCCCGGGGGGTTTTCCTTCCTGGCCCACTGTCCTCGCACCCGCCCCGCCCTGCCACCGGCCGGGCCGATCCCCTTGCCGCACAGCCCCCGTGTCCACATGGCAAAACAGGTATCTCAGATGACGAGCCGATCCCCTACCGTGATCACCACGCTTCGAGAACGTTTCGACGAGGAGGAGTCACGCCATGAACACCCCGCACGAGACGGCCGTCCACACCACGGCCGTCTACACCCACGGACACCACGAGTCCGTCCTGCGCTCCCACCGCTGGCGCACGGCCGCGAACTCGGCCGCGTACCTGACCGGCGAGCTGCGGCCGGGCATGTCGGTGCTGGACGTGGGCTGCGGTCCGGGCACCATCACCGCGGACCTGGCGGCTCTGGTGGCCCCGGGCGGCCGGGTCACGGCGGTCGACGCGGCGCCGGACGTGATCGCGCAGGCGCGCGCCCACGCGGCGGAACGCGGCGCGGGCAACGTGGAGTTCGCCGTGGCGGACGTCCACGCCCTGGACTTCCCGGACGACTCCTTCGACGTGGTGCACGCCCACCAGGTGCTGCAGCATGTCGGCGACCCGGTGCGGGCGCTGCGCGAGATGCGGCGGGTGTGCCGGCCGGGCGGCGTCGTGGCGGCGCGGGACGCGGACTACGCGGCGATGACCTGGTTCCCGGCCTCGGCCGGGCTGGATGAGTGGCTGAGCCTGTACCGCCGGGTGGCCCGCGCCAACGGGGGCGAGCCGGACGCCGGACGCCGCCTGCGCTCCTGGGCGCGGGCGGCGGGTTTCACGGAGATCGGCTGCTCGGTGACGGCCTGGTGTTACGCCACGCCGGAGGAGGTCACCTGGTGGTCGTCCCTGTGGGCGGACCGTACGACGGCCTCCTCCTACGCCGGCATCGCCACGGGCGGCGGCCATGCCACGCCGTCCGACCTGGAGGCCGCCGCCGAGGCCTGGCGCACCTGGGCCGCCCACCCCGACGCCTGGTTCTCGGTCCCGCACGGCGAGATCCTGTGCCGCGCCTGAACCGACGGGGTCCTGAACCGACGGGGTCCGGCGCGGCCTCGGCGGCTCCACGCGGCGCACTCGTCCCGCACGATGCCCCTCCCACGCGGGCCGTACGAGAGGTTCTGATCCACCGGGCCTGATCCGCCGGGCAGGACCTAACCCGGCGGACGCATCCGGAAGTTGTAGGCCTGGGGCAGCGGTCGGTCCGTGAGGGCCGACCAGACCTCGGCGAGGACCTCGTCGCCCTCGCGGAGGTCCGGCAGTTCGAAGCCCTCCTCGAACACCCGCCGGGCCGCGACCACATGGCCCTCCGCCGCCAGCAGCCGGGCGGCGAGCAGCCGGAAGCGGCCCTGTTCGCGCAGGGCCGGCCGGAGGCGGTCCCAGACCGCGCGGGCGGCCGGCAGGCGTCCCGCCGCCAGGAGGGCCGTCATCGCCTCCCGCCCCAGCGCGGACTCGGCGGCCGTCCAGGCCTCACCCCCGCGGCTCTCCTCGGCCAGGTCCGCGAACGCCGCCGCGAACCCGTCGGCCGCCCGCTCCGGGTCTCCGGCCACCGCCTCCGCCACCGCGAGGCACCGCAGCAGCGGCCACCGCGACGGCGCCAGCGCCAGCCCGCGCTCCCAGCTCCGTACCGCTTGCGCCACATCCCCGGCATGCCACTGGGCCACGCCCAGGTGGTACTCGGTCAGCGGATCCGCCGGGGCGGTCTCCAGCATGTCCCGCCAGTGCGTGGCCACCAGGCTCGGTCCCGGCGGCGCGACCCGCCTCGGGGACGGGAAGACGCCCGTCCGCCACAGCTCCAGCCACGGGGCCTGCTCCTCGCCGAGCCCCGCCTCCTCGAACGGGGTGCCCGGCAGTTTGTACCCGCCGCACAGCACCTCCAGCGCGCCCCACCCCGAGCCCGCCGCCAGCCGCTCCCCCGGCTCGGTGTCGGCGCATCCGCGCCAGGCCTCGTACGCCTCCTCCACCCGCTCCCGCGGCAGGGCGCGGTCCAGGGCCGCCGAGGCCGCGCCGCGCGCCGCCCCCCAGTCGTCCCCGTGCACCGCGGAAGCCTCCGCGGCCAGCGGCCCGTACGCCTCCAGCCAGCTGAACTCCGCCCCGCCCTCCAGCCGTACGTGCTCCAGCTGGGTCCGGGCCAGCCCGGCCTGGATCTCCGCGTAGCCGCCGGTGCCGGGCTCGGTCAGCCATTCCTGCCAGCGCCGGCCGCCCTCGCCCGCGCCCCACACGAAGAGCTTCCGCCCGCGCAGCCGCGCCGTCGAGGTCTGTGCCAGCCCGCGCCCGTCGGCGTCCAGCGCGGCGATCCAGGGCCGGTCCCCGTCGCGCACCTCGTAGAAGTAGTCGGCCGGGTGTTCGCCGCGCAGCGGGTACGTGCGGTCCGCGCCCTCCCAGAGCGGTACGGGGACCCGCCGCAGCGCGCGCTCGTACCCGAAGTGCCACGCCTCCCGCGCCGGGGCGAGGACCCTGGTGCCCGCGTCCTCGGGGACGGCGGTGTTGGACCACCAGTACACGGGCGCGGGCCGCTCGTGCGGGTTGCGCACGCGCACGCCGACGTACAGGAACTCCGAGTCCGGCGGCAGCCACAGGTCCACCTGGAACGGCAGGTCGCGCAGCCGCTCCCACTCCCACAGCCGCACCATCGCGCCGCCGTCGGGTGCCGGGACGAGGGCGGCGTGCAGCGGGGCGCAGGACAGGGTGGTGTGCCCGGTGGCGCCGATGTTCCATTCGATGCCGCCGGAGAACCAGGCCCCGTTGAGGGCGAAGTTGGCGGGCTGGAACGCCGGGTTTCGGTAGAGCAGTTCACGCCCGGTCGGCAGGTGGACCAGGGAGTGCACGCGCCCGCCGAGTCCGGGCAGCACGGTGACCCGCAGGTGTGCGTTCTCGATGACGATCGACTCGAACTCCCGCTCTGTCCTGCCGCGTTGGTAGCCGTCCCGGATCCGGACGGGCAGCAGCGAGCGCAGCGGTTCGTAGCCGATCTGCCGCGCCATGTCACGCGGCAGACCAGGGCGGGACCGCTCGTCCACGGTGTGCACCCCGTCGGGCGCACGCAGGGCGGGCAGCGGATTGTCGGGGCCCAACGGGGCTGCGGGCAGGGTCAGTACGGCGCGGCGGACGGTGGTGGCCATGGGGAAATGGAACACGCCATGCCGGCCGGTGCACAGGGGTTCCGCGGATCACCACCGGTCAGGATTACGTAAAGCCGTGGCCGGGAGCCGTCATCTCGGCGGTGATCGCCCAGCGTTCGTGGTCCCGCCAGGCCCCGTCGATGTGGAGGAAGTCCGGCGAGAGCCCCTCCAGCCGGAAGCCCCGGCCACGGACGAGGGCGATCGAAGCGGTGTTGCCGGGCTGGATGTTCGCCTCCAGGCGGTGCAGTCCGAGGCCCCCCTCCCGCGACGGGGCGAAGGCCTGCCCGAGGACCAGCCCGAGCGCCTCGCCGAACAGTCCGCGCCCGGCCGCGTGCGCGAACGCCCCGTACCCGAGGGCGCCGCACTGGAAGGCCCCGCGCACGATGTTGTTGACGTTGACGAACCCGGCGATGGCCCCGGTCTCCCGCTCGCACACCAGGAACCCGGCGCGCGCCCCGCCCTCGATCAGCCCGGTCGCGTAGGGCTCGTACTCCTCGACGGTGGTGGGCGGGAACAGCCACGGGTGGTGCAGGTTCCGGCTCTCGTGCGCGCGGGCGGTGAACTCGGGGCCGTCGGCGAGCCGGAAGGCCCTCAGCCCGACCCGCTCCCCCTCCACGAGGTACGTGAGATATGACATCGCCCCAGGCTAGGGCGTATGGCACGATCCCCTGTGTGATCATCGCCTCCCCCACCGAAGAACTCCTGCTCTCGGCGGCACGCAACAACGCCGAGTGGTGCGCCGCCGTCTGCCGCACGGGCGGCTTCGGGCCGCACGCGTGGAGCAGCGCGCACCGCACGCCGCCGCTCTACCCCGATGCGGTGACCCTCACCCGGGACGCCTCGGCCGCCGCCCTGGTCGCCGGGATCGACACCGGCTCCCCCGGCTGCTCGGTCAAGGACAGCTTCGCCGCGCTCGATCTGGCCCCGGCGGGCTTCGAGGTCCTGTTCGAGGCCCACTGGATCCACCGCCCGGCCGGCGCCGCCCAGACCGCCCCGGCCGCGCGGCCGGCGGCGCTCCGCTGGGCGCGGGTCACTGCCGCCGGGGAGCTGGCCGCGTGGGAGGCCGCCTGGGACGGCGAGGAGAGCACCGGCCTGTTCCACCCCGGCCTGCTCGGCGAGGATTTCGCCTTCCTCGCCGGCCACGACGCCGCCGGGCGGATCGCCGCAGGGGCAGCGGCGAACCGCACCGGCCGGGTCGTCGGGATCTCCAACGTGTTCACCGCGGCCGGCACCCCGGCCGACGAGGCCTGGACCGGCGCCCTCGCGGCGCTGTCCGGAATCTGGCCGGGCCTCGACGTGGTCGGCTACGAGTCCGGCGACGACCTCGACACGGCCGTCCACCACGGATTCACCCCGCTCGGCCCGCTGCGCGTCTGGCTGCACAGCGCCTGAGGAAACACCCCTCAGGGCTCCAGCCGCAGCCGCGGCACGTCCGGCCGTTCGAACCCGAACACCTGCGCGTACAGCGACAGCTCCGCCTCCAGCGCCCGGATCATCGTGTCCGCGCGCCGGAAGCCGTGGCCCTCGCCCTCGAAGGCGAGGTACGCGTGCGGAACCGAGCGGCCGCGCATCGCGGCCAGCAGGCGCTCGGCCTGGGCGGGCGGGCAGACCGGGTCGTCCAGGCCCTGGAGCAGGAGGAACGGCGCGGTGATCCGGTCGGCGCGGGCCACCGGGGAGCGCTCGCGGCAGCGTACGCCCAGGGTCTGCGGCGGTCCGGCCAGGCTCTCGGCGTAGTGGGACTCCAGGTCGTGGGTCTCCCGCGCGAAGCCGAGCAGGTCCAGCACCGGGTAGCTGAGCGCCGCGCAGGCGTACAGGTCGGTGGCGGCCAGCGAGGCCGCCGCCGTCCAGCCGCCCGCGCTGCCGCCGCGGATCGCCAGCCGGTCCGGGTCGGCGGTCCCCTCGGCGGCCAGCGCGCGGGCCACGGCCGCGCAGTCCTCCACGTCCACCACGCCCCACTGCTCGCGCAGCCGCTCGCGGTAGGCGCGCCCGTAGCCGGTGGAGCCGCCGTAGTTCACCGCGACGACCCCGATGCCGCGCGAGGTGAAGTAGGCGATGTGCAGGTCCAGTACGGGCGGCACGTGGTCGGTGGGACCGCCGTGCGCCCACACCACGTACGGGGGCAGTTCGTCCGCCGGGGCCCGGCGGGCGGGGTGGTGCGGCGGGTAGACGTGCGCGTGGATCTCGCGTCCGCCCGGGCCGGCGAAGGTGCGGCTCTGCGGCTCCGGGTAGTACGCCGGATCCACCCGGTCCGGCCCCGACGGGACGCCGCCGCCCACCACGCGGGCGTGCCCGGTGGCGATGTCCAGTTCGACCACCTCGTACGCGCTGCGCGGGCTGGCCGCGACCCCGTACACCCGCGTTCCGCTGGCGGCCAGCGTGGGCTGCCAGGCCGTCCACGGCCCCGCCGCGTCCACCAGGTCGCCGCTCTCCGGATCTAGTACGCCGAGCACCGAGGTGCCATGCCCGTGCAGGACGGCGATGAGCCCTCCGCCGGAGCCTTCGGCCTCGGTTCCGCCCGCGGGGAGCGGGGCGATCCAGCACAGCCCCGGCTTCCACAGCGCGCCGCCGAACTCCTCCTCCCGGGGGCACAGGTTGACGGCCACCGCTCCCGTGCCGGGCCGCGGGTCCACCCGGTACGGGTTCCACCAGCCGCTGCGGTCGCTCACCGCGAGGAGGCTCCCGTCGGCCGCCCAGTCCACCTGGGCCACGGCCTCGTCCGGGCCGCCGAGTACGGTACGGGCCTCGCCGAGCACCCCGTCCGCGGAGACCTCGGCGAGCAGCAGCTCGGTGCCCTCCCATGGCATCCGGGGGTGGTCCCACACCAGCCAGGCCGCGCTCCGCCCGTCCGGGGACAGCCGGGGCCCGGTGCTGAACCGGTGCCGGTCGTCCGTCAACTCCCTTACGAGGGAGCGTGTCGCGGCGGCCGAGCCGTCCAGCGGCACGGCGGCCAGGACCCGGCGCACGTCGGTCGGCGCCGGCCCGGTGAACTCCTCCAGCACGCACCAGACCTCGCCGCCCCGCAGCACCGGGTCGGCCCAGCGCAGCCCGCCGCCCACCGCCGAGACGGGGGTGAGCGGCCGCGGCCCGGGACCGCCGGGCGCGTCCGGCTCATAGGCGTACAGCCGCTGGTCGGCGAAGTGTACGAAGACCAGCAGCGGGCCGCCCTCGGCCCGCTCGGCCCCGGCCCAGGGCCGGCCGCCGTACTCGGTGACCCGGCTGCGCACGTTCCACGGCGCGGGCAGCACCGAGACACCGGGACCGCCGTCGGCCGGCCGGCGGACCAGAGTGCGGCGCCCGGCCTCCCGCGGGCGGGGCTCGGTCCACCACACCTCCGTGCCGACCGTGCCCAGGTACTCGGGGCGGCCGTCGAGCGAGGCGGCGTGCGCCGCGTCGATGGGCGAGGGCCAGCTGCCGTAGGGCCCGGCTCCGGCACCGGCACCGGCACCGGCCGGCAGGGCCATCACAGGGTCCGCAGCGCGTGGTCGAGGACGCGGACGCCGAAGTGCAGGGCGTCGACGGGGACCCGCTCGTCCACCCCGTGGAAGAGGGACCAGTAGTCGAAGCCGGGCGGCAGCTTGACCGGGGAGAAGCCGTAGCCCGTGATCCCGAGCCGGGAGAACTGCTTCGCGTCGGTGCCGCCCGCCATGCAGAACGGCACCACGCGCGCCTCGGGGTCGAACCGTTCGACCGACTCGCGCAGGATCCCGTACGTCCGCCCGTCCACCGGGGATTCGAGGGCCACCTCACGATGGTGGAACTCCCACGCGACGTCGGGGCCGGTGAGGGCGTCCATGGTGGCGATGAACTCGTCCTCGCCGCCGGGCAGCACCCGGCCGTCGATGTAGGCGGTGGCGTGTCCGGGGACCACGTTGATCTTGTAACCGGCGCTGAACATGGTCGGGTTGGTGCTGTTGCGCACCGTCGCATCGACCAGGACGGCGGCCGGGCCGAGCTTCCCGAGGACGCTGTCGAGGTCGAAGCTGCGGGCGCGCGGGTCCACCGTCAGGCCCTGCAGCGCCGCGAGTTCGGTGACGCAGGCGGCGACGGTGCCGGTGAGCCGGACCGGCCATTCGTACGCGCCGATCCGGGCCACGGCGGCGGCGAGCCGGCTCACCGCGTTGGCCCGGTTGGGCTTGGAGCCGTGCCCGGTGGAGCCGTGCGCCGTCAACTTCACCCAGGCGGTGCCGCGTTCACCGGCCGCGATGGGGTAGACGGCCTGGCCGGGCAGGTGCAGGGTGAAGGCGCCGGACTCGCCGAGACCCTCCGTGCAGCCCTCGAAGAGGTGCGCGTGCCGGGCGGCGAGGAAGCCCGATCCGTCGATCGCGCTGTCCTCCTCGTCGGCGGTGTAGGCGATCACGATGTCCCGCCGCGGCTTCGCGCCGGTCCGCGCCCAGGCCCGTACGACGGCCAGCACCATCGCGTCCATGTTCTTCATGTCGACGGCGCCGCGGCCCCAGACCACCCCGTCGCGGACCTCGCCCGAGAAGGGGTGCACGCTCCAGTCGGCGGCCTCGGCGGGCACGACGTCGAGGTGGCCGTGGACGAGGAGCGCATCCGCGCGGGGGTCGCTGCCCTCGATCCGGGCCACCACGTTGGTGCGGCCGGGGGTGCGCTCCAGGAGGACCGGGTCCAGGCCGGTGTCCGCCAGCCGCTGCGCGACGTACTCGGCCGCGGGCCGCTCCCGGCAGTCGCCGCCGCCCCGGTTGGTCGTGTCGATCCGGATCAGCCCGGAGGTGAACTCGACCACCTCGTCGAACGCCGCCCCGTCCAGGGCGGCGGCGGAGCCATCCGTAGCGCGCATGTCATCCATACTGCTCCTCCACGGCTGCCGCGACGACCGTCGTGACCGCCTTGAACGCCCGGATCCCCTCGTACATCGTCTCGGTGGTGTACGCTACCCTGCGCTCCCCGGAACGTTCGGCGCCGGGGACCACGGTGGCGGCCAGCGCCAGGTGTTCGGCGTCGAACTCGACCTCCACGGTGAACGGGCCGCGCGGCACCGGGTCGTGGCGGACGGCCAGCCCGGCGGCCTGCTTGGCGGCGGCCCGGATGTCGGCCGCGGTGCGGGCGGGGGTGCGGCAGACGGCCGCGTAGCGCGAGACGTGGTCCTTGACGGCGACGGTCACCGCGCCGGGCGCGTAGCCGGCGGCGTCGACGCAGGTCAGGTCGTCGCCGGTGACCAGGATGACGGGGACCCCGTACTCGGCGACGACCTGGGCGTTGAGCAGGCCCTCGCTCGCCCGGATCCCGTTGAGCCAGACGCCGGTGATGGAATTGGCGAGGTAGGTGTGGGCGAGGACGCCCTCGGCGCCGGCGCCGGTGTGGTAGCCGACGAAGGCGATGCCGTCGACGTCGCCGCGCTGGACGCCCTCGACCATGGAGAGGGACTTGTGGCGGCCGGTGAGCACCTCGGCCCGCGCGTCGAGCTTGTCCAGCAGCAGATTGCGCATGGTGGCGTGCGCTTCGTTGATCATGACCTCGTCGGCGCCGCCGTCGAAGAAGCCGAGGACGGCGGCGTTCACGTCCGAGGTGAACATCCCCCGGCAGCGCTCCCACTGGGAGGCCCCGGGGATCACGTCCTCGGGCCAGGTGACGCCCGTGGCGCCTTCCATGTCGGCGGAGACGAGGATCTTCATCGGGCCCCCAGGCGGTCGGCTGCGCGCGGTGCGGACGACACGGACGGGGTGCCGTCCGTGTCGTCGTCGCCGCGCCCCACCCTAGGCGTCCCGGGGAAGTGGGGCACGTCTCCACGCCGCCGCCCGGCACGGCACCTCGTACGGTCCTGGGCCGCGCCCGGGGCGGGCGGCTCACCTCCGCCGGGAAATCCACCCGATCCGGTGAGCCGCCCGGGTCCTGCCGTCGTCCTGGTACCCCGCGTCAGGGCGCCGGGGCGGCGGGGGCACCGGGGGGCACCGGGGGGGCACCGGCAACGGGGTGGGTCAGCCCTCGACTTCGGCGGCCAGGTTGGCCAGCACGGTGTCGTAGATCCGGCCGAGGCCCTTGGGCGCGAAGGTGCGCTCGAAGAAGCCGCCGATCCCACCGGCGCCGTTCCACACGGTGGTGACCACGGCCTTGGACTTGCCCTCCCCGGCCGGCGTGACGATCCAGGTCGTGACCATGGAGGAGTTGCGGTCCTTCTCCACCAGCTGCCCGTCGGTGGGCTCGGTCACCTCCAGCAGGCAGTCGCGGACGCGCTTGCTGGTGGCCTGGAGCTTCCAGTGGACGAGGGTGCCCTCGCCGTCGCCGCCCTCGCGCACCTCGTACTCGCTGAAGTGCTCGGGAAGCAGCTTCCCCCGGGTACCGGTGTAGTCCGCCAGCGCGTCGAACACCGTCTCCGCGTCGGCCGCGATGATCCGCTCCGTGGTGGCCTCGACCTGCGCCATAGCTGTCCTCCAGCAGTTGTTCTCACTCGTCACGGCGAAGCCAACCACCTCCGGGGCGGCTGCCCAAATCCGCCGCCGGGCCGGGGACCTCCCGCACGGTCACGGGAACATTTCCCGGGCCTTCACCCCTGCTCGATGTGGAGATGAATCGGGCCTCGCAGGATAGGGCTGGGCCGGTAGGGCGGCGGGTCGGCGACGAGCCGGGGTTCGTCGAGGCGGCGTACCAGCTCGATCAGTGCGATCTGGGTTTCCAGGCGGGCCAGTGGCCGCCGAACGCTCGCCCACGGCCGCAGACGACGGCCACCCGCGGGCAGCTCACGGTCCGGGGCGAAATGGCCCCGGCCGCAGACCCCGCAGCTGCGGGCGACCGTCCGGGCCGTCGCGGAGTCCGGCGCGGCCTGCGTGACACCCCTGGTACTCCATCTGCGGCCCGGGGCCCGCGAGTGGTTCACGGCCTGGCTGGGCGCACACCACCCCCGCCTGGTCGAGCGGTACGGGCGGAGGTACGCAGGCGGGTCGTACGCCGCTGCCCGGTACCAGCGGCAGACCACCCCGCCAAGTCCACGAACTCGCGGACGAATTCGGCATCGGGCCGGCCCGGCGCGGCGCCGCCCGGGAGGTCGTCCTGCCCGAGCGGCCGGCCGGACCCGCGCCCGCCGGGCCGAGCCGGCTCACCCCGCTGTGACCTCGGACGGCGGCCGAAGGGTCATCACATCGGGCCAATAGCGGGCGCAATCCCGCCTTCCCGACGCCGGTTCCGGGACGATTCGGCCCAGAACCCTCGGCTGGGAGGCCCCATGATCCGCCCCTCGATCCGCCCGCTGAAGAAGCGCGCCGCGATCCTTCTGTCGATCTCCGTCGCCACGGTCGCCTCGGCGCTCGCGAGCCCGGTCACGGCCGCTCCCGCGTCCGCGCTGGGGCCCGCGCCCGCGTCCGCGCCGGGGCCCGCGTCCGCCGCCGCGCCGCCGGCCCCGAAGGCCGCCGCGCTCCGCTGGTCGGGCTGTGCGACTCCCCGCTACCCCACCCTCCAGTGCGCCTCCCTCAAGGTCCCCCTCGACCATGACCGGCCCGCCGGGCGGCAGATCACCCTCGCCCTGACCCGCGTACCGCACACGGCCGCCACGTCCCAGGGCCCGCTGCTGGTCAACCCCGGCGGCCCCGGCGGCAGCGGCCGCGGGCTGGCCGGGTTCGTGGCCTCCGCGCTGCCGAAGGAGGTGGCCGCCCAGTACGACGTGATCGGCTTCGACCCCCGGGGCGTGGGCAAGAGCGAGCCCGCCCTCGACTGCGGGGCGGCCCACTTCACCCCCGTACGGCCGGACTCCGTACCGCGCGACGCGCAGACCGAGCAGGCCAACCTGGACCGGGTGCGGTCGTTCGCCGAGTCCTGCCAGTCCAGGCACGCGGACGTGCTCCCGCACATCGGCACGGTCTCCGCCGCCCGGGACCTGGAGGTGCTGCGCACCGCGCTGGGCGCCGAGCGGATCAGCTACTTCGGCTACTCGTACGGGACCTACCTGGGCGCGGTGTACGCCAAACTCCACCCGACCCGGGTGCACCGGCTCGTCCTGGACTCCGTGGTGGACCCGAGCGGGGTCTGGTACGAGGACAACCTCGCCCAGGACCAGGCCTTCGACGCCCGCCACAAGTCCTTCCTGGCCTGGGTCGCCCAGTACGACGAGACGTACCGGCTCGGCAGCGACCCGGCGGAGGTCGAGGACAGCTGGTACGCGATGCGGGAGGCCCTGCGCGGGACGCCGGCCGGCGGCAAGGTGGGCCCGGCCGAGCTGGAGGACACGTACATGCCGGGCGGCTACTACAACGGGTACTGGCCGAATCTCGCGCAGGCGTTCTCGAAGTTCGTGGTGGACCGGGACCCGAAGCCGCTGGTGGCGGCGTACGAGCGGTTCGGCGCGGTGGAGCCCTCGGCGGGCAACAGCTACAGCGTGTACACGGCGGTGCAGTGCCGGGACTCGGCCTGGCCGAAGGACTGGAACCAGTGGCGCGCGGACATGTGGCGTACGCACGCCAAGGCGCCCTTCATGACCTGGAACAACGCCTGGTACAACGCCCCGTGCGCGTTCTGGCCGACGGAGCCGCTGGCGGCGCCCGACGTGACCAACACCGGACTCCCGCCGGCCCTGCTCCTCCAGGCCACGGAGGACGCGGCGACCCCGTTCGAGGGCGCGCTGAGCATGCGGGAGAAGCTGGCGGGTTCGGCGCTCGTGGTCGAGCAGGGCGGCGGCAACCACGGGATCTCGCTGGCCGGAAACAAGTGCCTGGACGAGAAGGTGGCGGCGTACCTGAAGACCGGCAAGGCCTCGAACGCCACCTGCGCCGCCCAGCCCGCCCCGAAGCCGGCCGCGCTGACCCGCTCGGTCCCGCCCTCGGCGGGCGGCGCCGCCCTGCACGGCCTGCTGGGCTTCCGCGGCTGATCTTGACCGGGCAGGATTCCGCCCATGACCACTGCCGGCGCCAGCCACCTCACCCGTATCCCCGCTCCCGAGGGCGTCAGCCCGAGCCCCCAGTACAGCCATGTCGTCTGGGGCACCGGGAGGTTCATCGCCGTCTCGGGGCAGTGCTCCCTCGACGAGAAGGGCGAGGTGGTCGGCGCGGGCGACGCCGCCGTCCAGGCGCGGCAGGTGTTCGAGAACCTGCGCCGGTGCCTGGCGGCGGCGGGGGCGGGCTTCGACGACGTGGTGAAGCTGACGTACTTCGTCACGGACACGGCCCACCTCCCGGCGGTCCGTGACGCCCGCGCCGCCGTCATCCCGGCGGACCGCCTCCCGGCCTCCTCGGCGGTCCAGGTCTCGGCCCTCTTCCGCCCCGAACTCCTGGTGGAGGTGGAGGCCTTCGCCGTGGTCCCGGAGGCCGGCCGATCTCACTGACCCCCGAGGTAGACCCGGGTGGTCCCGCCTCCCAGATCCTGGAGGGTGATGCCGATGCTCTGGAGCATGGACCGGCGCTTGTCCCCGATGCAGGGCGGGCAGACCCCGCCACTGCGCGCGTTCGGCACGGTGTCGGGATCGGGCAGACCCAGGTGCGCGAACCCCGCGGGGGAGGGCGGCTCCCTCGGGGGCAGCGGGGTCAGTGCCCGCAGCGGCTGGTCCAGGCGCAGATCGGCGGCGAGCGCCTCCGCCTCGGCGTGGGGCACGGTGAAGGACAGGAGGTAGCCGTCACTGTCCCAGCCGTCCAGCCCGGCCCCCCTGACATCCTCGGCACCCGCCGGGATCTCCACACGCAGGTACGCGGCCGCTTCCTTTGGTCATGACCTCTCGGTACGTCAGCATGTGCCCCACTTCTACTGGCTGTTCAGGTCAGCCTACGCAGCGCCTCCGTTGCCGGGACCGCCAGGCGGGGGTGGGACTGGGCTCGTACCAGGACCTCGCGGGAGCGGGGGTCGGCCAGGGTGCCGAGGCCCTCGACGCAGGCCAGGGCGACCCTCCAGTACGGGTCGTTCGGCGCGAGTAGCCGGGACAGCGTGGCGATCAGTGCCGGGGCCGACTCCGGGGCCCGGAGCGCGGCCAGGAGCCGGACCGGCTGGAGGGCGTACGCCGTGCGGAGGCCGTTCGTCGCGAGGGCCGCCGCCGCGCGGGCGGTGCGCGGGTCGCCGAGTGCGGCCAGCGCCTCGGCGGCGGCCGCGCAGCGCGGCGGGTCCCGGTGGTTGAGGAGTAGCACCAGGGGCTCGAAGGCTCGCGGGTCGCCCGCCAGCCCCAGCCGGTACGCGGCCAGTTCGCGGGCCCACAGCGGCAGGCCGGGCGAGTGCAGCGAGGCCGCCAGGGCCTCGGGGTCCGCCGCGAGCAGCGCCTCGTACTCCGCCGACTGCCCCGATTCGGTCCGCAGGCGCTCCAGTACGTCGTTCACGCGGCCACCCTAGGGGCCCGCTGGGGTCGCCACGCCGGGTTCCCGCAGACCCCGCCGCACGGGCGTTTGATCGATGATCGATGATCGGTACATTTGGGCGGTACAGGTCACATCTCCGCACTCTGGCGGACCAGTTACCAGCGGGTTACTGTCCCTACAACACGTACGAGGACCGGCCTGGTGACGCAGCCGCCTCGTGCCAGTCGGTTCTGCACGACCTCACGGCGACCCCGGGACAGGGTTCCGCCGCCGCTTCCGCCCTCGGGCTTTCCCCTCGGGCTTTCCCCTCGGGCTTTCCCAGGGGTTTTCCCAGGCTTCTCCGCACGGCACAACGCATTGCATCGGCATCGCGTTCCGTTCCGTACGGCTTCCGCGCGCACTGTGCGCCGCGCGCCTTCCCCCAGTCGTCACCCTCATTCACTGGAGTCCCGCGATGGACCGTCCGTCCAGTCAGTCCACCCTCCAGACCATCGCCGTCGTCGGCCTCGGCACGATGGGCACCGGCATCGCCGAGGTCCTCGCCCGGGCCGGCCGCGAGGTCATCGGCATCGACATCAGCGACACCGCCACGCGCCGGGCCACCGCCGCCCTCGCGGCCGCCACGGCCCGTTCCGTCTCCAGGCAGCGGCTCACCGAGCAGGAGCGGGAGGGCGTGCTCGCCCGCTTCCGGACCTTCACCGAGCTGAGCGCCGCCGCCGAAGCCGACCTCGTCATCGAGGTCGTCCCGGAGAGCTACGAGGTCAAGCAGCGGCTGTTCCGCGAGCTCGACGCGATCGTCCGGCCCGACACGATCCTGGCCACCGGCACGAACGCCCTCTCCGTGACCCGCATGGCCGCCGAGTCGCAGCGCCCCGAGCGCGTGCTGGGCCTGCACTTCTTCAACCCGGCGCCGGCCATGAAGCTGGTCGAGGTCGTCTCCAGCGTCCTCACCGCCCCGCCCGCCGTCGAGGCGGTCACCGAGCTGGCCCGCGAGCTCGGCAAGGAGCCCGTCGCGGTCGGCGACCGCCCCGGTTTCGTCGCCGACGGCCTGCTCTTCGGCTACCTCAACCAGGCAGCCGCAATGTACGAGTCGAAGTACGCCTCCCGCGAGGACATCGACGCGGCGATGCGGCTCGGCTGCGGCCTGCCGATGGGCCCGCTCGCGCTGCTCGACCTGATCGGCGTGGACACGGCCCGCACCGTCCTGGAGGCCATGTACGCCTCCTCCGGCGACCGGCTGCACGCCCCGGCCCCGATCCTGGGCCACCTCGCCGAGGCGGGCCTGACCGGGCAGAAGTCCGGGCGCGGCTTCTACACGTACGAGGCCCCGGGCAGCACGGTGATCGTCCGCGATCTCCAGACGCCGCTGGACGGGTCCCTGCTGGGCGCGAGCCGCCCGGTCTCCTCGGTCGGCGTCGCCGGCTCCGGCACGATGGCGAGCGGTATCGCCCAGGTCTTCGCGCAGGCCGGTTACCCGGTCGTGCTGGCTGCCCGCAGCCAGGAGAAGGCCGATGCCGCGAAGGCCGCGATCGGCAAGTCCTTGGGCCGTGCGGTGTCCAAGGGCCGGCTGACCGAGGAGGCCGCGGCCCAGACGCTGGCGCTGATCACCCCGGCGGGCTCGCTCGACGCCTTCTCCGAGGTGGACCTGGCCGTGGAGGCCGTCGCCGAGAACCTGGCCGTCAAGCAGGAGCTGTTCGCGGGCCTGGACAAGGTCTGCAAGCCGGGCGCGGTGCTGGCCACCACCACCTCCTCGCTGCCGGTGATCGCCGTCGCCCGCGCGACCTCGCGTCCGCAGGACGTGATCGGCATGCACTTCTTCAACCCGGCGCCGGCCATGAAGCTGGTCGAGGTGGTCCGTACGGTCCTGACGGCCGACGACGCGCACGCCACGGTCCGCGAGGTCTGCGCGAAGGTGCGCAAGCACCCGGTGGACTGCGGGGACCGGGCGGGCTTCATCGTGAACGCGCTGCTGTTCCCGTACCTGAACAACGCGATCAAGATGGTCGAGCAGCACTACGCGGACATCGACGCCATCGACGCCGCGATGAAGCTGGGCGGCGGCTACCCGATGGGGCCGTTCGAACTCCTCGACGTGGTCGGCCTGGACGTGTCGCTGGCCATCGAGAAGGTGCTGCACAAGGAGTTCCGCGACCCGGGCCTGGCCCCGTCCCCGCTGCTGGAGCACCTGGTCGCGGCCGGCTGCCTGGGCCGGAAGACCGGCCGCGGATTCCGTGAGTACGCCCCCCGGTAAGCCGCGCCCCGCCCCCGGGCCAACCGAGCCGGATGCGTGGGGAGGGCTGCTCGGGTCCGCCGGACCCTCACGGCGGACGAACCCTCCCGACGAGCACTGTGTGCCCAGTGCCGGCCCTCCCCCGCATCCATTCCCGTCCCACCCCCCTCAGGCGCGCTCCCCCGCGCAAATGAAGTACTTTCGCTCTATGTCCCAGCCCGCCAAGACCTCGCCCCGCGCCGCCACCGCCTCCGACACCCCGGAGAGCCCGGCCGGCACCAAGGCGGCCGCACAGCGGCTCAAGATGCGCCGCGAGCTCGCCGCGGCCGCGATGGAGCTGTTCGCGACCAAGGGGTACGAGGCGACGACGGTCGACGAGATCGCCGCGACCGCCGGGGTGGCGCGCCGCACCTTCTTCCGGCACTTCCGCTCCAAGGAAGAGGCGATCTTCCCGGACCACGACGACACCCTGACCCGCGCCGAGGCGGTGCTGGACGCGGCCCCGGCGCACGAGCACCCGCTCGACACGGTGTGCCGCGGGATCAAGGAAGTCATGAAGATGTACGCCGCCTCGCCGGCGGTGTCGGTGGAGCGCTACCGGCTCACCCGCGAGGTGCCGGCGCTGCGGGAGCGGGAGATCGCCTCGGTGGCCCGGTACGAGCGGCTGTTCACGCGCTATCTGCTGGCCCACTTCGACGAGCACGAGCCGCACGACGGCAATGACGACCCGCTGCTGGCCGAGGTGGCCGCCTCCGCGGTGGTCACCGCCCACAACCACGTGCTGCGGCGCTGGCTGCGGGCGGGCGGGCAGGGGGACGTGGAGGCGCAGCTGGACCACGCCTTCTCGATCGTACGGAACACCTTCGGCTCGGGCATCGGCGCGGGCCGCACGCCGCACGCCGGCGCGCAGGCCCCGGCGGAGGAGGCGGCCGCGGTCCGTACGCAGGGCGAGGTGCTGGTGGCGGTGGCCCGTACGGACGCCCCGCTGGACGAGGTCATGCGCACCATCGAAGAGGCACTCAGACTCAAGCAGTAGTCGCTCACGTCACAGTGGCCGCTCCCGTTCCGGGGGCGGCCATTCGTGTTTGTCCGGCTTGCCCCTACTCGCGGGTAACTCTGATCGATCATCGCTCATCTGCGCAGGTCAATAGGCAAATGAGAGAAAGTTTTGGCACTGGGTGCCTTGCCGAGTGACACGGGGTGCCATACGTTGAATCTCGTCCGGACGTCCCCGCGGACCACGCCCACTCGGCAGTGGAACGCGCCCCGGATGCCTGCGTCACCAGGCACCGCACGCACGCCTCACCACGGGCGTCGCCAGCACAGCAGCACCCCAGCACAACAGCTCCGCCGAACCGACGGCACCCACCACCCCTGTACCGCGCACCCGCGTATCCCTCAGCGCACCCTCATCAGCGCTCGCCGGAGGCAATACCGTGAAGGACATCCTGGACGCGATCCAGTCGCAGGCCGCTACGGCCTCCGACTTCGCGGCCCTGCCGCTCCCCGACTCGTACCGCGCGATCACCGTGCACAAGGACGAGCAGGAGATGTTCGCGGGGCTCACCACCCGCGAGAAGGACCCGCGCAAGTCCCTGCACCTGGACCAGGTCCCGGTGCCGGAGCTGGGCCCGGGCGAGGCCCTGGTGGCCGTCATGGCCTCCTCGGTCAACTACAACTCCGTCTGGAGCTCGATCTTCGAGCCGGTGTCCACCTTCAGCTTCCTGGAGCGGTACGGGCGCCTGTCGGAGCTCACCAAGCGCCACGACCTGCCGTACCACATCATCGGCTCCGACCTCTCGGGCGTCGTGCTGCGCACCGGCCCCGGCGTCAACGCGTGGCAGCCCGGTGACGAGGTCGTCGCGCACTGCCTGTCGGTCGAGCTGGAGTCCTCGGACGGCCACAACGACACGATGCTCGACCCCGAGCAGCGCATCTGGGGCTTCGAGACCAACTTCGGCGGCCTGGCGGAGATCGCCCTCGTCAAGTCCAACCAGCTGATGCCCAAGCCCGGCCACCTCAGCTGGGAGGAGGCCGCCTCCCCCGGCCTGGTCAACTCCACCGCGTACCGCCAGCTGGTCTCCCGCAACGGCGCCGGCATGAAGCAGGGCGACAACGTCCTGATCTGGGGCGCCAGCGGCGGCCTCGGCTCGTACGCCACGCAGTTCGCGCTGGCCGGCGGCGCCAACCCGATCTGTGTCGTCTCCAGCGCACAGAAGGCGGACATCTGCCGCAAGATGGGCGCGACCGCGATCATCGACCGCAGCGCCGAGGGCTACAAGTTCTGGAAGGACGAGCACACCCAGGACCCCAGGGAGTGGAAGCGCCTCGGCAAGCGCATCCGCGAGCTGACCGGCGGCGAGGACGTGGACATCGTCTTCGAGCACCCGGGCCGCGAGACCTTCGGCGCCTCCGTGTACGTCACCCGCAAGGGCGGCACGATCGTCACCTGCGCCTCGACCTCGGGCTACAACCACGAGTACGACAACCGCTACCTGTGGATGTCCCTGAAGAAGATCGTGGGCTCGCACTTCGCCAACTACCGCGAGGCGTGGGAGGCCAACCGCCTGGTGTCCAAGGGCAAGATCCACCCCACGCTGTCGAAGGTCTACTCCCTGGAGGAGACCGGCCAGGCCGCGTACGACGTCCACCGCAACCTCCACCAGGGCAAGGTCGGCGTCCTCGCGCTGGCCCCCGAGGAGGGCCTGGGCGTCCGCGACCACGAGCTGCGCGCCACGCACCTCGACGCCATCAACCTGTTCCGTGACGCGCCAGCGGAGCGGACCAATTCAACCAGCCGCAACGTCTGAGACGCCTCAAAGGCCAAAGGGACAGCCTGAGATGACAGAGCGCCAGAAAGACCGTCCGTGGCTCATGCGGACGTACGCCGGCCACTCCACGGCCGAGGCGTCCAACGAGCTGTACCGCCGCAACCTCGCCAAGGGCCAGACCGGCCTGTCGGTCGCGTTCGACCTCCCGACGCAGACCGGCTACGACCCCGACCACATCCTCGCCCGCGGCGAGGTGGGCCGGGTCGGGGTCCCGGTCTCCCATCTGGGCGACATGCGGCGGCTGTTCCAGGACATCCCCCTGGAGCAGATGAACACCTCGATGACGATCAACGCCACCGCCATGTGGCTGCTGGCGCTCTACCAGGTGGCCGCCGAGGAGCAGGGCGCGGACATCTCGCAGCTCCAGGGCACCACCCAGAACGACATCGTCAAGGAGTACCTCTCGCGCGGGACGCACGTCTTCCCGCCCGGGCCCTCGCTCCGCCTGACGACGGACATGATCGCGTACACGGTCAACCACATCCCGAAGTGGAACCCGATCAACATCTGCTCGTACCACCTCCAGGAGGCCGGGGCCACCCCGGTCCAGGAGATCTCGTACGCGATGTCCACCGCGATCGCCGTCCTGGACTCGGTGCGCGACTCGGGCCAGGTGCCCGAGGAGCGTTTCGGCGAGGTGGTCGCCCGTATCTCCTTCTTCGTGAACGCGGGCGTCCGCTTCGTCGAGGAGATGTGCAAGATGCGCGCCTTCGGCCGCATCTGGGACAAGGTCACCCGTGAGCGCTACGGCATCGAGAACGAGAAGCAGCGCCGCTTCCGCTACGGGGTCCAGGTCAACTCCCTGGGCCTGACCGAGGCGCAGCCGGAGAACAACGTCCAGCGCATCGTCCTGGAGATGCTGGCGGTCACCCTCTCCAAGGACGCCCGCGCCCGCGCGGTGCAGCTGCCGGCCTGGAACGAGGCGCTGGGCCTGCCCCGGCCCTGGGACCAGCAGTGGTCGCTGCGCATCCAGCAGGTCCTCGCGCACGAGAGCGACCTGCTGGAGTACGAGGACATCTTCGCCGGGTCCCACGTCATCGAGGCCAAAGTCGACTCCCTGGTCGCCGACTGCCTGGCCGAGATCGACCGGATCCAGGAGATGGGCGGCGCGATGGCCGCCGTCGAGTCCGGGTACCTGAAGTCCCAGCTGGTCTCCTCGCACGCCGAGCGGCGCGCGCGGATCGAGTCCGGCGAGGACAAGATCGTCGGGGTGAACTGCTTCCAGCAGACCGAGGAGAACCCGCTCACCGCCGACCTGGACGGCGCCATCATGACGGTGGACCCCGCGGTGGAGGCGCTCACCGTCGAACGCATCGGCCGCTGGCGCGCCGAGCGGCAGGAGTCCTCGGACCGGCAGGGGAACGGCGACCCGTTCGTCTTCCCCACCACCCAGCAGGCCCTGGAGCGCCTCAAGGAGGCCGCGGCCGGCACCGAGAACCTGATGGAGGCCACCCTGGAGTGCGCCCGGGCGGGTGTCACCACCGGCGAGTGGTCGAGCGCGCTGCGCGAGGTGTTCGGCGAGTTCCGCGCCCCGACCGGGGTCTCCTCGGCCCCGGTCGCGGTCACCGCCGAGCCCGGTACGCCGATGCACGAGGTCCGCGAGAAGGTGGCCCGTACGGCCGACGAGCTCGGCTCGGGCCGACTGCGCCTGCTGGTCGGCAAGCCCGGCCTGGACGGGCACTCCAACGGCGCCGAGCAGATAGCCGTCCGGGCCCGCGATGCCGGCTTCGAGGTGGTCTACCAGGGCATCCGGCTGACGCCCGAGGAGATCTCCTCCGCGGCGCTGGCCGAGGACGTGCACTGCGTGGGACTGTCCATCCTGTCCGGATCCCACAGCGCACTCGTCCCGGACGTCCTCGAACGCCTGCGCGCGGCGGGGGCGGGTGACATTCCCGTCATCGTCGGAGGCATCATTCCGAACGCGGATGCCGTGACACTGAAGGCGGCCGGTGTGGCCGCCGTCTTCACGCCGAAGGACTTCGGCATCACGGAGATCATCGGCCGTATCGTCGACGAGATCCGCAAAGCCAACAAGCTCGCCCCTCTCGAAATCGTTGCAAGCACGGAGGTCCCCGCATGACCACGCCAGTCCACCCGGTGAACCGTCTTCGCCCGCGTCGCTCCTGCCTCGCGGTGCCGGGTTCGAACCCGCGCTTCCTGGAGAAGGCCCAGGGCCTGCCGGCCGACCAGGTCTTCCTGGACCTGGAGGACGCCTGCGCGCCGCTCGCCAAGGAAGGCGCCCGCCACACCATCGTGGACGCGCTGAACAACGGCGACTGGACGGGCAAGACCCGGGTCGTGCGCGTCAACGACTGGACCACCCACTGGACGTACCGCGATGTCGTCACGGTCGTCGAGGGCGCGGGCCAGAACCTCGACTGCATCATGCTGCCGAAGGTCCAGGACGCCCAGCAGGTCGTGGCGCTCGACCTCCTCCTGACCCAGATCGAGAAGACGATGGGCTTCGAGGTCGGCAAGATCGGCATCGAGGCGCAGATCGAGAACGCCAAGGGCCTGGTGAACGTCGACGAGATCGCCGCCGCCTCGCCCCGGCTGGAGACCATCATCTTCGGCCCGGCCGACTTCATGGCCTCGATCAACATGAAGACGCTGGTCGTGGGCATGCAGCCGCCCGGCTACGGCGCGGACGCCTACCACTACATCCTGATGCGGATCCTGATGGCGGCCCGCATGCACAACCTCCAGGCGATCGACGGCCCCTTCCTCCAGATCCGCGACGTGGACGCGTACCGCGAGGTGGCGGGCCGGGCGGCGGCGCTGGGCTTCGACGGCAAGTGGGTGCTGCACCCGGGCCAGGTGGACGCGGCCAACGAGGTCTTCTCCCCCTCCCAGGAGGACTACGACCACGCCGAGCTGATCCTCGACGCGTACGACTGGTGCACCTCCGAGGCCGGCGGCAAGAAGGGCTCGGCGATGCTCGGCGACGAGATGATCGACGAGGCCAGCCGCAAGATGGCCCTGGTCGTCGCGGGCAAGGGCCGCGCCGCCGGCATGCAGCGCACGAGCAAGTTCGAAATCCCGGAGGCCTGATCCCCATGCAGTTCGGACGCACGTACGAAGAGTTCGAGGTCGGGGCGGTCTACAAGCACTGGCCCGGGAAGACGGTCACCGAGTACGACGACCACCTCTTCTGTCTGCTGACCATGAACCACCACCCGCTCCACATGGACAGCAACTACGCGGAGAACACGACCGACTTCGGCAAGAACGTGGTCGTGGGCAACTACATCTACTCCCTGCTGCTGGGCATGTCGGTGCCGGACGTCTCCGGGAAGGCCATCGCCAACCTGGAGATCGAGTCCCTGCGGCACGTGGCGCCGACCTTCCACGGCGACACCATCTACGGCGAGACCACCGTCCTCGACAAGACACCGTCGAAGTCGAAGAACGACCGCGGCATCGTCTACGTGGAGACCAAGGGCTACAAGCAGGACGGCACCCTCGTCTGCGTCTTCCGGCGCAAGGTGATGGTCCCGACCGAGACGTACATCAAGGAGCGCGGCGGCGAGCAGCCCGGCCGCCCGCAGCTGAAGGAACAGGGGAAGTAGCCATGGCCCGACTCGCCCAGACCGCCGGGCTCAACGACGTCCAGCGGGAGATCCTCAAGACCGTCCGGGAGTTCGTCGACAAGGAGATCATCCCGGTCGCCACCGAGCTGGAGCACCGCGACGAGTACCCGCAGCAGATCGTCGACGGCCTCAAGGAGCTCGGCCTCTTCGGCCTGATGATCCCGGAGGAGTACGGGGGCCTGGGCGAGTCGCTCCTCACCTACGCCCTGTGCGTCGAGGAGATAGCGCGTGGCTGGATGTCCGTCTCGGGCATCATCAACACGCACTTCATCGTGGCGTACATGCTCAAGCAGCACGGTACCCAGGAGCAGAAGGACTACTTCCTTCCGCGGATGGCCCTGGGCGAGGTGCGCGGCGCGTTCTCGATGTCCGAGCCTGGTCTGGGCTCGGACGTGTCGGCCATCACGTCCAAGGCGGTGAAGGACGGCGACGAGTACGTCCTGAACGGCCAGAAGATGTGGCTCACCAACGGCGGCTCGTCCACCCTGGTGGCGGTCCTCGTCCGGAGTGACGAAGGACACCCCGAGGGCACCGCGCCCCACAAGTCGATGACGACCTTCCTGATCGAGAAGGAGCCGGGCTTCGGTGAGGTCCGTCCGGGCCTGACCATCCCCGGCAAGATCGACAAGATGGGCTACAAGGGCGTCGACACGACCGAGCTCATCATGGACGGACTGCGCATTCCGGCCAATCGCGTGCTGGGCGGCCAGACGGGCCGAGGGTTTTACCAAATGATGGACGGGGTCGAGGTCGGCCGCGTCAACGTGGCGGCGCGTGGCTGCGGCGTCGCTCAGCGTGCGTTCGAACTGGGCGTCTCTTATGCCCAGCAACGTCACACTTTCGGCAAGGCGATCGCCGAGCACCAGGCCATCCAGTTCAAGCTGGCCGAGATGGCTACCAAGGTCGAAGCCGCCCATGCGATGATGGTGAACGCAGCACGCAAAAAGGACTCCGGGGAACGAAACGACCTCGAAGCAGGGATGGCGAAGTACCTCGCCTCCGAGTACTGCAAGGAGGTAGTGGAGGACGCCTTCCGTATCCACGGTGGATACGGATTCTCGAAGGAGTACGAGATCGAGCGCCTCTACCGGGAGGCCCCGATGCTGTTGATCGGTGAAGGTACCGCCGAGATTCAGAAAATGATCATCGGGCGACGCCTGCTCGAGGAGTACCGACTCCAGGGCTGAATGTTCCTTTTGCGACGAATCTTCATGAGATTCGTCGCAAAAGTGTCACACCCAGTCACTGGCCAACGGGCATCGACTCGGCTTCTGGCTTGCCCAGTTGTTGCGTGCAACCGATAGCATTCCGGTAAAGCCGCCGTCCCGTCCCCCCGTTTGCGGCGCGGCAATCACCCGCTACGAAGGTCATCCATGCCCCACAGCCAAACCTCTGCACCTCGCGTCGGCTTCCTCAACGGACGTCTCGCACGCGGAGCATCGCCGTGGCTTCTGCCGACCGTCGCCACCGCGGCGCTCAGCCTCACCCGGGCTCGCAAGTCCGGACGCTGGGCCGCGGCGGCCGTGCCCGCCACCGCTCTCGCGGCGGGCATGCTGTGGTTCTTCCGCGACCCCGAGCGTGAGATCACCCAGGGCCGTGTCATCTCGCCCGCCGACGGCGTGGTGCAGAGCATCATGCCGTGGAAGGACGGGCGCACCCGCGTCGCGATCTTCATGAGCCCGCTGAACGTCCACGTCAACCGCGCGCCCCTCGCGGGCACGGTGACGTCCGTGGAGCACATCCCCGGCGGGTTCGTCCCGGCGTTCAACAAGGAGAGCGAGAACAACGAGCGCGTTGTCTGGCACTTCGACACCGAGCTCGGCGACATCGAGATGGTGCAGATCGCCGGCGCCGTCGCGCGGCGCATCGTCCCCTACCTGCCGGCCGGCACCAAGGTGGAGCAGGGCGAACGCATCGGTCTGATCCGCTTCGGCTCCCGCGTCGACATCTACCTCCCCGAGGGTGTCGAGGTCGCGGTCGAGGTCGGACAGGCCACCACCGCGGGGGTGACCCGAATTGACCGTGACTGACCCTGAGACTCCCGCTGCGGGCTGGGTGCCCGAGCACGCCGAGGAGGACTCCGCCGAGGACGACATGCCGCTGTCGCTGCGGCTGTCGATAGCGGACACCCTCACGCTCGGCAACGCGACCTGCGGATTCATGGCGGTGTACTTCACCACCACCGGAATCCTCATTCCGCACCTCACCGGCAGCGGCGAGTCGGGCATGGCCCGGCACAGCGCTGCGACCGCGGTGATACTGATGCTGCTCGCGGCGGTCTTCGACCTCTTCGACGGGATCGTGGCCCGCAAGCTGCGCAGCTCACCCATGGGCGCGGAGCTGGACAACCTGTCCGACCTGATCAGCTTCGGGCTGGCGCCGGCGTACTTCGTGCTGGTCTACGGCATGGTCGCCGACGACGCGCACCAGAAGATGTCGGCGCTGGCGGCGATCGTGGTGCTGCTGGCGGTGGTGCTGAGGCTCGCGAGATTCAGCTGCGTGACGATGAAGGACGGCATGTTCCAGGGCATGCCGAGCCCCTTCGGCGCGCTGACGGTCGTCTCGATCGTGCTGCTGGAGCTGAAGTTCATCCCGACCCTGCTGGCCATCATCGGCGTGGCCTGGCTGATGGTGAGCCGGGTCGAGTACCCGAAGCCGCGGGGGGTCCTCGCGGTGGCGATGCTGAGCTGGATCGTCGGGGCGATGGGCCTGCTGGCCGCGTGGGCGTTCGACGCGCCGGGTGGTCAGCTGCTGCTCCAGACGGGCTGCGCGCTGCAGATCGCTCTGGCGGCGACGATCCCGCTGTTCGCGACGACCCGTCGCGCGAACACGTTCCGCCACAACCGCCGCGAGGCGCGGGCCGCGACGCCGCGCTAGCCGTACGGGAGAGGGCCCCTGGACGCCGTTGGCGTCCAGGGGCCCTCTCGTCGTTTCCCGAGGTCCCGAGGCCGGCCTCCTGGGGGCGCCGTCGCGCAAAGCGTGCCCGGCCTGCGCCCGGGGCTTCCCGGGGCTCCGCCCCGTACCCCGCGCCTCAAACGCCGGCGAGGCTGGATTCGGCTGTGGCACGCTTGATGTCGGAAAACCGCCAGCCCCGACATCCACCTCCCGGGATCCTGGAGCCATGTACACCGACACCGATCGCTGCGTACGGGCCGTGCAGTCGAAGGACGCCCGCTTCGACGGCTGGTTCTTCACCGCCGTCCGGACCACAGGGATCTACTGCCGGCCCAGCTGCCCCGCGGTGCCGCCCAAGGTCGAGAACATCAGCTTCCTGCCCAGCGCCGCCGCCTGCCAGCAGGCAGGGTTCCGGGCCTGCAAGCGGTGCCGGCCCGACACCTCCCCCGGGTCCCCCGAGTGGAACGCCCGCGCCGACGCCGTCGCCCGCGCCATGCGGCTCATCCAGGACGGCGTCGTGGACCGGGAAGGCGTGCCGGGGCTCGCCGCGCGGCTGGGGTACTCGACCCGGCAGGTCGAGCGGCAGCTGAACGCCGAGCTCGGTGCCGGGCCCCTCGCCCTCGCCCGGGCCCAGCGCGCCCAGACCGCCCGGCTGCTCATCGAGACCTCCGAGCTCCCCATGGGCGACGTCGCCTTCGCCGCCGGGTTCTCCTCCATCCGCACCTTCAACGACACGGTCCGCGAGGTCTTCGCCCTGGCCCCCGGCGAGCTGCGCCAACGCGCCGGGAAGGCCGGGAAGGCCGTGCGGCGCACGCCGGAGGTGCCCGGGACCCTCAGCCTGCGCCTGCCGTACCGGGCCCCGCTCAACCCCGACAACCTCTTCGGGCACCTCGCCGCGACCGCCGTCCCCGGCGTCGAGGAGTGGCGGGCCGGGGCCTACCGCCGGACGCTGAGGCTCCCGTACGGCACCGGGGTGGTCTCGCTGACCCCGCGGCCCGACCACATCGGCTGCCGGCTGGCCCTGACCGATCTGCGCGACCTCACCATCGCCATCAGCCGCTGCCGCTGGATGCTCGACCTCGACGCCGATCCGGAGGCCGTGGACGAGCAGCTGCGCTCCGACCCCCTGCTGGCCCCGCTCGTGGACAAGGCTCCTGGGCGCCGGGTGCCCCGTACGGTGGACGCGGCGGAGTTCGCCGTCCGCGCGGTCCTCGGCCAGCAGGTGTCCACCGCGGCGGCCCGCACCCACGCGGCCCGGCTGGTCACCGCCCACGGCGAGCCCGTGACGGACCCGGACCCCGAGGGCGGGCTGACCCGCCTGTTCCCCTCGCCGCAGGCGCTCGCCGCGCTGGACCCGGAGGCCCTGGCCCTGCCGCGCAGCCGCCGCGCCACGCTGACCACCCTGGTCTCCGCACTGGCCGACGGTTCGCTGCCGCTCGGCATCGACAGCGACTGGGAGGACGCCCGCGCGCGGCTGAACGCCCTGCCCGGCTTCGGGCCGTGGACCACCGAGGTCATCGCCATGCGCGCGCTCGGCGATCCGGACGCCTTCCCGCCGGCCGATCTGGGCGTCCGGAAGGCCGCGAAGGAGCTCGGGCTGCCCTCCACCCCGGCCGCGCTGACGGCCCGGGCGGCCGGCTGGCAGCCCTGGCGCGCGTACGCCGTCCAGTACCTGTGGGCCACCGACGGCCACCCCATCAACCACATGCCCGTCTGAGGAGTACGACCGTCATGGAAAACAAGCAGCACACCATCGTCGAAAGCCCCTACGGCCCGCTCACCCTGGTCGCCTCCGACGGCGTCCTCAGCGGCCTCTACATGACCGGCCAGCGCCACCGTCCGGCGGAGGAGTCCTTCGGCGATCGGGTCGCGGCCACCGAGGAGCCGTTCCCGGAAGTGGTCCGGCAGTTGACCGCGTACTTCGCCGGCGAGCTCACCGAGTTCACCGTCCCCGTCCGGCTGGAGGGCACCGCCTTCCAGCGCAGTGTCTGGGAGCAGCTCGTCCGCATCCCGTACGGCGAGACCTGGTCGTACGGGGAGCTCGCGGCCAAGCTCGGCAAGCCGAACGCCTCGCGCGCGGTCGGCCTGGCCAACGGGAAGAACCCGGTCGGCATCATCGTCCCGTGCCACCGCGTGATCGGCGCCTCGGGCGGCATGACCGGCTACGGCGGCGGGATCGACCGCAAGGTACGGCTGCTGACCTTCGAGTCCGAGGGCCGGGGCGTCTAAGGGCCGGTGGGGCGAGCGGAGAAGTCCGTCAGACCACCATCAGCGGGATCAGCAGGGCGAAGGCCGCGCCGGCCTCGACCGCGTAGCCGTAGAGCGAGGGGTGCTGGACGGGCGCGGCGAGCAGGACCAGGCTCTGCTGCGCGGCGGCCGCCTTCACCCAGTCCTCGTCGGCTCCGAGGTTGCCCTCGTACCAGCCTTCGCAGGAGCCGGGGCCGGTGACGGCGAGGAAGTCGTCCTCGCGGCGGTAGAGGGCCCGCCAGGCGGGGGCGGGCACGGACCAGCCGTCGAAATCGGTGAACTGGGCCCAGCCGCCCTCGCGTATGGCGGTGTCGAAGAGCCAGACCGGCGTGCCCTCCGGGGTGACCTCACCGCCGGCCTGCTCCTCGGTGGTGAAGTGGACCATGGGCAGGGCGTCGGGCCCGTCGGCGGTGCTGGGCCAGGCGTACATGGTGATCATGTGCTGATTCTGTCCTGCTCTCGATGTGTGCCGTGCGGCCGGTCGTCCTACGAGGCCGCCGGGCGCCGGCCGTTCTCCAGTTCGGCGGTGCCCTCGCCCGACGTCAGGATCCGGTACGCCTCTTCGGCGCGCAGGCCGAGCGCCCCCGGCAGGTAGGAGGTGAGTTCGGCGGGCTCGACCAGCCGCCAGGAGATCAGCTCCTCGTCCTGGAGCCTGATCGAGGCGAGCTGCGCCTCGTCCAGTACGCCGCCGTCGTAGACGTACGCGACGATCGGCGGGCGGGCGCTGCCGAGCACCCAGTCGACGGCGAGCAGCCGGCCGAGCGGGAGGTCGATGCCGATCTCCTCGGCACTCTCGCGGCGGGCCGCCGTACGGGGGGATTCGCCCTCGTCCGACTCGATCGTGCCGCCCGGGAGGGCCCAGCCCTCACGGTAGTTCGGCTCGACGAGCAGCACCCGGCCCTCGGCGTCGCGGTAGAGGGCGGCGGCTCCGGCCAGCACCCGGGGCAGGCTCGCGATGTACGTGGCGTAGTCATCCGTGGTGGTCACTCGGCAACCCTACCCAGACGCCCCGTACGGTCCACGTTCGGTGACGGCGTCACCGACCATCGCCGTCATCCAGCGATTCCGTGCTCATATGGCCACACTATGCAGGTGTTTATCCGCATTTAGGGTGATGACGCGCGGGGTGTGGCCCAGGCCACGCATGGGCATAGGAGGATCCTCCGGATAGGCTCATGGCGGGCGCGACTGCACTGTTCGATAGCAAGGGATTAGCAAGGTGACGGACGGAGCAGTAACTGAGACCGCGCGCGTGCTCATCGCCGCGGACAAATTCAAGGGCTCGCTCACGGCCGTTCAGGTCGCGGAGCGGGTGACGGCCGGCCTTCGCAAGGCCGTACCGGGCGTGGAGATCGAGACCCTCCCCGTCGCGGACGGCGGCGACGGTACGGTCGCGGCCGCCGTGGCGGCCGGGTTCGAACGCAGGGAGGTACGGGTCACCGGGCCGCTCGGCGACCAGGTCACGGCCGCCTTCGCGCTGCGCGACGGCACGGCCGTGGTCGAGATGGCCGAGGCCTCCGGGCTTCAGCTGCTGCCGGCGGGTGTCTTCGCCCCGCTGACGGCGACCACGTACGGCTCCGGCGAGCTGCTGAAGGCCGCGCTGGACGCGGGCGCGCGCACGATCGTCTTCGGTGTGGGCGGCAGCGCCACCACGGACGGCGGTGCGGGCATGCTGGCCGCGCTCGGTGCGGTGTTCCTGGACGCGAACGGCGAACCGGTCGGCCCGGGCGGCGGTGCGCTGGCCGAGCTGGCGTCGGCGGACCTGTCCGGGATCGACCCGCGCTTCGCGGAGGTGGACTTCGTCCTGGCGAGCGACGTGGACAACCCGCTGACGGGCCCGAAGGGCGCGCCGGCGGTCTACGGGCCGCAGAAGGGGGCCTCGCCGCAGGACGTGGCGACGCTGGACGCGGCGCTGGCGCACTTCGCGGCGGTGCTAGAGAAGTCGATCGGCGCGAAGGCGGCCGAGCTGGCCGCCGCTCCGGGTGCGGGCGGTGCGGGCGGCATCGGCTACGGCGCGCTGATCCTGGGGGCGAGCTTCCGTCCCGGCATCGAGCTGATGCTCGACGTTCTCGGCTTCGCGCCGGCCCTGGAGCGGGCGACGCTGGTCATCACCGGTGAGGGCTCGCTGGACGAGCAGACCCTGCACGGCAAGGCCCCGGCCGGTGTCGCGGCCGCGGCTCGCGCCGCGGGCAAGGACGTCGTGGCGGTCTGCGGCCGTCTGCTGCTCCAGCCGGAGGCGCTCCAGGCCGCTGGTATCCGCCGGGCCTATGCGCTGACGGAGATCGAGCCGGACCCGGCGAAGTGCATCGCCAACGCGGGACCGCTGCTGGAGCGGGTCGCGGCCACCATCGCCGCCGACGTGCTCTAAGCGGCCTGGCACCCCCTGGGCCCGGCCTCCTGGCGTTCGCCGGGGGGCCGGGCCCGCGTCATTCCCACGCGGACCGCCGCTTGGTACCGCCGCCCGGTACCGCCACCACGCATCGCCACCACGGCCGCCTGCCGTCACCGGGGCGAACCAGGCCTGATCAGTACGTCATCCCCTAACCTGCCCGACAGTGTTAGAAATGGCTCATGACAGGACGTTTTGGCCGAACCAGGGGATCGCCGGAATCACCGCCCCACCAGTCGGCCGGGCAGCGAGCGATCCTGCCCGCGCGCCTGTCCAGGGGGCTGCGCAGTGTCGCCGGCCAGGTGTTCGCCCTCCAGGCCGTGATGGTGCTCGTCCTGATCGCCGCGGCCACCTTGGCCCTCGTGTATCAGGCGCGCACCGACAGCCAGCGCGACGCCCGCAACCGCTCGCTCGCCGCAGCCGAGGCCTTCGCGCACGCCCCGGGTCTGCCGGAGGCGCTGAAGACGAGCAACCCGACGGCCGAACTCCAGCCGCTCGCCGACGCCGCCCGCCAGGCCTCCGGCGTCGATTTCATCGCCGTCATGACGACCGACGGGATCCGCTACACCGACTCCCGGCCCGAGCTGATCGGCAAGCGCGCCACCGGCGACCTGTCCCGAGCCGTGCGCGGGGTGTCCTTCACCGAGGTCTTCATGGGCACGCCGAGCGACGCGGTCCGCGCCGTGGTCCCGGTGCGGAACGCGAGCGGCGACGTCGTCGGCCTGGTCGCCACCGGCATCGAGGTCGCGAACGTCTCCGATGTGGTCGAGAACCAGCTCCCGCTGCTGCTCGGCGCCGCGGCCGGCACGCTGCTGCTCGGCACCGCCGGCGCCGCGCTGGTGAGCCGGCGGCTGCGGCGCCAGACCCGGGGTCTGGGCGAGGCCGAGATGACCCGGATGAACGAGCACCACGAGGCGGTTCTGCACGCCGTGCGCGAGGGCGTCATCATCATCGACTCCGACCGCCGGATCCTGCTGGTCAACGACGAGGGACGGCGGCTGCTGGACCTGCCGCCCGACGCCGAGGGGCGGCACGTCAGCGAGCTGGGCCTCGACCCGCGCACCGCCGCGCTGCTGGCGTCCGGCCGGGTCGCGACGGACGAGGTCCACCTGGCGGGCGACCGGCTGCTGGCCGTGAACGTACGCCCCACCAAGCCGTACGCCGGCATGCACTCGGGCAGCGTCATGACCCTGCGCGACACCACCGAGCTCGCCGCGCTCTCCGGCCGCGCCGAGGTGGCCCGGGGCCGGCTCCAGCTGCTGTACGAGGCCGGGGTGAGCATCGGGACGACGCTGGACGTGGTGCGCACCGCCGAGGAGCTTTCGGAGGTCGCGGTTCCGCGTTTCGCCGACTTCGTCACGGTGGAGCTGCTGGAGCCGGTGCTGCACGGCGAGGAGCCCTCCGCCTCAGGTGTGTACACGGAGATGCGCCGCACCGCCATGAGCGGGATCCGCCCCGACCAGCCGCTCCAGCCGGTCGGGGACATCATCCGGTTCGTCGTGCCGACGGCCCCGATGGCGGCGGCGCTGAACGCCGGGCGGGCGGTGCTCGCGGCCGATCTGAACCAGGCCTTCGGCTGGCGGGCCCAGGACCACGAGGGAACGCGGGTCGCCCTGGATTACGGGCTGCACTCACTGATCTCCGTACCGCTGCAGGCGCGCGGCGTGGTGCTCGGCATGGCCAACTTCTGGCGGGCCGACACGCCGGAGGCCTTCGACGAGGAGGACATGTCGTTCGCGGAGGAGCTGGGGGCGCGGGCCGCCGTCTCCATCGACAACGCCCGCCGCTACACGCGGGAGCACGCCACCGCCGTGACGCTCCAGCGCAGCCTGCTGCCGCGCGTGCTGCCCGACCTGAGCGCCGTGGACGTCGCCTTCCGGTACCTGCCGGCGAAGGCCGGAGTGGGCGGGGACTGGTTCGACGTGATCCCGCTGACGGGCGCCCGGGTGGCGCTGGTCGTGGGGGACGTCGTCGGCCACGGGGTGCACGCGGCGGCGACGATGGGCCGACTGCGCACCGCGGTGCACAACTTCTCCACGCTGGATCTGCCGCCGGACGAGCTGCTGGGCCACCTGGACGAGCTGATCCACCGGATCGACCAGAACGAGAGCGGCTCCGACGAGGAGGAGGGCGGCGGCGGCGGCGAGCAGGCCGGCATCACCGGCGCCACCTGCCTGTACGCCGTCTACGACCCGGTCACCGGGCGCTGCACGCTGTCGAGCGCGGGGCATCCCGGGCCGGCCCTGGTCCACCAGGACGGGCGGGTGGAGTTCCCCGAGCTGCCCGCCGGGCTGCCGCTGGGGGTGGGCGGGATGCCCTTCGAGACGGCCGCGCTGACGCTGCCGGAGGGGAGCAGGCTCGTCCTGTTCACCGACGGGCTGCTGGAGGACCGCGCCCGGGACTTCGACACCGGGCTGGCGGTGCTGAAGGAGACGCTGTCGCAGCCCGGCCGCAGCCCCGACCAGGCGTGCTCGGACGTACTGGCGGCGCTGCTGTCCCCGGCGCCGAGCGATGACATCGCGCTGCTGATCGCCGACACCCGGCGGCTGGAGCCGGACCGGATCGCGGAGTGGGAGGTGCCCTCCGACCCGGCGGCCGTCGCGCGGCTGCGCAACGCGGGCTCGGCGCAGCTCGCCGCCTGGGGGCTGGAGGGCATCGCCTTCACCACGGAACTCATCCTGAGCGAGCTCATCACGAACGCGATCCGGTACGGATCGGAGCCCCTACGGGTGCGCCTGCTGCGCGACCGGAGCCTGATCTGCGAGGTCTCCGACGGCAGCAGCACCTCCCCGCACCTGCGGTACGCGGCCACGACCGACGAGGGCGGGCGCGGCCTGTTCCTCGTCGCCCAGTACGCGGAGCGCTGGGGCACCCGGTACACGGAGCGCGGCAAGGTCATCTGGGCCGAGGTGGCGCTGACCGGGGGCACCGAACCGGTGGCCGGCGTGCTGGACCTGGACGCGCTGGAGGATCTGGCCTGGTAGCCGTCCCGCGCGCCTCGGCCGCCCCCGCTCAGGACGCCCGGGCCGCCACCGTGCGTGCCAGCAGCACCGCGACGTCGTCCTGCGGGGCGTCGGGCAGCAGCCGCGCCAGGATGCCGTCGCACAGGGCCTCCAGCGGCTGCCCGGCCTGCCGCAGCGCCTGCGCGAGCCTGCCCATGCCCTCGTCGAGGTCCCGGTCGCGGGCCTCGATCAGCCCGTCGGTGTACAGCACGAGCATGCTTCCGGGCGGCAGCCGTACCTCCTCGGTGCGGAAGTCCCTCCCGCCCGTGCCGAACGGGGTGCCGGGCGGGCCGTCGAGGAAGGTGACCGCGCCGTCGGCCGTGACCACGGCGGGCGGCGGATGGCCGGCCCGGGCGATGACGCAGCTGCCGGAGACCGGGTCGTGGACGGCGTAGACGCAGGTCGCCATCTCGTCCTCCCCCAGGTCCGCCACCACGGCGTCGAGGGAGCTGAGCATCCGCGCCGGCGGCACACCGTGGCGGGCCAGCGTCCGTACCGCCGTGCGGAGCTGGCCCATGACGGCCGCCGCGTGGATCCCGTGGCCCATGACGTCCCCGATGACCAGGCCGGTCCGGCCGCCGGGCAGCCGGATGACGTCGAACCAGTCGCCGCCGACGTCGTGGTCGCTGGCGGGCAGGTAGCGGCCGGTCAGTTCGAGGCCGTTGACCTGGGGCAGGGCGCTGTTGGTGAGGCTGCGCTGGAGGGTGAGGGCCGCCGCCCGCTGGGTGGTGAACATCCGGGCGTTGTCGATGTTGAGCGCCGCGCGGGCCACCAGCTCGTCGATGAGCACGCAGTCCTGCTCGTCGAAGGGTTCCCGCTCGCGCAGCCGGGTCACGGCGACCGCGCCGAGCACCCGGCCGCGCGCGACGAGCGGGACCATGCGGGCCGATCCGAGGGTGGCGAGGTAGGTACGGAGCGCCTCCGCGCGCGGGTCGGTGATCAGCGCCGGGATGTCGGACGTGTACAGGTTCATGGGCCGGCCCTCGGCGATGACCCGCTCGTACACGCTGCCCACCGGGAGGTGGAAGGTCTGTCCGGCGGTCAGCTTCTTGGTCGGCGCCGAGGGGTCGGGGAACACGGCCGCGAGCCGGCGCAGCACGCCCCGGCTGGAGCCCGACGCGGCCGCGACGGTGTCGTCGGGGTCGAGCACCGACTCCAGCAGCTGTACGTCGGCCGAGTCCGCGAGCTGCGGGACCAGTACGTCCGCGATCTCCTCGGCGGTCTGCCGCAGGTCCAGGGTGGTCCCGATCCGGGTGCCCGCCTCCGCCAGCAGGGCGAACCGCCGCTGGGCCCGCTCGGCCTCGGCCTGGGCCCGCTGGCCCTCGGTGATGTCGATGAGGGAGGCGATCAGGCCGAGCCGCCGCCCGGCGCCGTCGAGCAGCGGGGCGTACGAGCAGGACCAGGTCCGGTCGTGGTCGGGGTCGGCCGGGGTCCGGCCGGTGCGGCGGACGTCGACGACGGCGGTGCCCCGGTCCAGGACCTGCCGCATCGTCGCCTCCAGGGCGGCGGCGTTGACACCGGGGACCACTTCGGTGAGGCGTTTGCCGATGTGTTCGGCGGCGGAGACGCCGTTCATGCGGGCGAGCGCGTCGTTCACCCGCAGGAAGCGGAGGTCCGGGCCGAGGGTGGCGAGGCCGATGGGCGACTGGGTGAACAGGCTCTGGAGGGCGGCGAGGGAATCGCGCATGTGGAGGACGGCGGAGGTCTCCACGGCGACGAGCAGGGCTCCCGTGCGCCCCTGCGGGTCCGCGGCGGGGACGATCCACATCTCCATCGGCACGCGGTGGCCGTCGCGGTGGCGCACGGGCAGGGTGCCGATCACGGTCTCCCCGGCCTGGACGCGCCGGGTCAGCTGGTCGGCCAGCTCGCGGTTGGCGTCGGGGACGAGTACGGCGGAGCCGGGGCGGCCGAGGATGTCCTCGGGCCGGTGGCCCAGGAGGTCCTGGGCGGCCAGCGACCACTCGACGATGCGCCCGTCGGCGTCCTCCCGCCACAGGGCGATGGGGAGCAGCTCGCGGAGCACGCCCGCGTACCCGACAGCCGCTGCCGGCTGGTCCGGGACCTCGCTCGTCGACTGGTAAGTGTCCAACGCACCGACCTCACCCCGGGGGGCCTGTTTCCTAACGATTCACCCTAGCCGAGGCATCAGCACCCGGCGCTGCGTCGGAACTACCCTGGGCGATGCCGCCGAAGGCGGTCCGACGGCGATCCGACGGCGTCCGCGAATCCGAGAGGCCCCCATGACCACGCAGCCCCGCATCACCCTCGTCCTGGGCGACATCACCGGCGAGCCGGCGGACGCGGTGGTCAACGCCGCGAACTCCTCGCTGCTCGGCGGCGGGGGCGTGGACGGGGCCATCCACCGCAAGGGCGGGCCGGAGATCCTGGCGGCCTGCCGCACGCTGCGCGCCTCCCACTACGGCAAGGGCCTGCCGACGGGCCGGGCGGTCGCCACCACGGCGGGCCGCCTCCCGGCGCGGTGGGTGATCCACACGGTGGGACCGGTCTGGTCCCGGGACGAGGACCGCTCGGAGCTGCTCGCCTCCTGCTACCGCGAGTCCCTCCGGGTGGCCGACGAGCTGGGCGCCCGTACGGTGGCGTTCCCGGCCATCTCCACGGGCGTGTACGGCTGGCCGATGGACGACGGCGCCCGCATCGCGGTGGAAACGGTCCGCGCGACGGCCACGGACGTGGAGGAGGTCCGCTTCGTCCTCTTCGACGAGAAGGCGTACGGGGCGTTCGCGGAGCAGGTGGGCCCGTAGGCCCGTGGGCTACTTCGCCTGGTCCTCCTGGAGCACCGACAGGATGTTGCCCGCCGGGTCCTTGAACCACGCGATGGCGGGTCCGGGCGGGTTCTCCCGTGCGATGCCCTTGGCGTCCTGGCCGAATCCCTCGTACTGCTCGAACGTGACCCCGCGCGCGGCGAGGCCGTCGACGGCCGCGTCGATGTCGTCCACGGGGAAGTTCAGGACGGTGAAGGTCGCCGGCTCGTGGTTGTCCTTGGGGTACAGCAGCACGTTGGTGTCCCCGCCGAGGTGCAGGTAGAGCATTCCCTCGTCGTCGGACACCCGTAGCCCGAGCGTCTGGCCGTAGAACTCCTTCGCTCTCTCGATGCTGTCCACCGAGTAACCACTGAATGCCTTGCTGTCTCCCAGCATGGTGGGCCGCCTTCCGTTCCTCTCGGTTCGCCCCCCGGTCGGATCGTCCGCATCGTCTCTCATCGTCCCTCCGCGGCCGCGCGGGCGCCTTCGGGCGCCCGCTACCGCTCGCGCAGGTGCCGCCACACCGCCTTCGCGGCGTTGTGGCCCGACATGCCGTGGACGCCCGGGCCCGGCGGGGTCGCCGAGGAGCAGAGGAACACCGCCGGATGGGCGGTCGTGTACGGGGACAGGCTGAGCTTCGGGCGCAGCAGCAGCTGGAGGCCCGAGGCGGCGCCGCAGGCGATGTCCCCGCCGATGTAGTTGGGGTTGCGGGCGGCCAGCTCGGGCGGGCCGGCGGTGGCCCGGGCGAGCACCAGGTCGCGGAAGCCGGGGGCGAAGCGCTCCAGTTGCCGCTCGACGGCGTCGGTGAGGTCGCCGTCCCAGCCGGCCGGGACGTGTCCGTACGCCCAGAACACATGCTTGCCCTCGGGTGCCCGGCCGGGGTCCACCAGGCTGGGCTGCGCGGTGATGAGGAAGGGGTTGCGCGGAACGCGCCCGCCCGAAGCCAGTTGCAGGGCGGCGTCGATGTCGCGGCTGCGCGGGCCGATCTGGACGGTGCCGGCCCGGCGCGGTTCCTCGGCGGTCCAGGGCACCGGCCCGGACAGCGCGTAGTCGATCTTGAACACTCCGGCTCCGTACCGGTAGCCGTCGTACGCGCGGCCCAGCCGGGCGATCCGGGCGAGCGCGGTCGGCGAGGTGTCGAAGACGTACGCCCGGGCCGGCGGGAGGTCGTCGAGGCGCTTGACCTCGAAACCCGTGTGGACGGTCCCGCCGAGGTCGCGCAGGTACCCGGTGAGGGCGTCCGAGACGGACTGCGAGCCGCCGCGCGGCATCGGCCACCCGTTCGCGTGCGCGGCGAGCGCGAAGACCAGCCCGACCGCGCCGGTGGCGATCCCGCTCAGCGGGGCGATGACGTGGGCGACGAGGCCGGCGAACAGCGCCCGCGCCCGGTCGTCGTGGAAGCGGCGCAGCAGCCAGGTGGAGGGCGGCAGTCCGGTGAGTCCGAAGCGGGCGAGCGTGACAGGGTCCCGGGGCAGCGCGGTGGACGGCAGCGACATGAAGTCCCGTGCCAGGGTGTCCCACTTGCCCAGGAACGGCGCCACCAGCCGACGGTACGCGCCCGCGTCGCGCGGCCCGAAGGAGGCGGCCGTCTCCGCGACGGAACGGGAGAGCACGGCGGCGGTGCCGTCGTCGAAGGGGTGCGCCATGGGCAGCGGCGGGTGCAGCCACTCCAGCCCGTACCGCTTCAGCGGCATCGTGGCGAAGACGGGCGAGCCCGCGCCGAGGGGGTGCACGGCCGAGCAGGGGTCGTGCCGGAAGCCGGGGAGGGTGAGTTCCTCGGTCCGGGCCCCGCCGCCGACGGTCTCGGCCGCCTCGAAGACGGCCACCGAGAAGCCGCGCCGGGCCAGTTCGACGGCGGCCGTCAGCCCGTTGGGCCCCGCCCCCACCACGACCGCATCGAGAATCGTCGGCACTTGCGACTCCTTCGTCCGGCAGCGGCAGCATCATGTCCAGGATATGGGCCCACCCCCGGTCCCCGGGGGGCGGTGAGGCCCGTCGGGGCGATCTTCGCAGGCCCGCTGATCCACGAAGACCGCCCGGACGGGGCCTACGCGCCGCGCAGCAGTTCGCGGATCCGTACGGCCGTGGCCTCGTCCCGGCCCACGGCGAACGGCAGCTCGTTGTCCCGGTCCACCCGGAAGGGGACCCCGCCGACGGTGCTGTGCGCGCCGCCCGCCTCGCCGACCAGCAGCAGCCCGGCCGCGTGGTCCCAGGCCGAGGGCCAGGTGAAGGCCAGCCCGTCCATCTCGCCCCGCGCCACCTTCAGGTACTCCAGGCCGGCCGAGCCACATGGCCGCGCCGCGATGCCGGGCACGTCCAGGCGGGCCAGGGTCCGCTTGTCGTGGTCGCTGGTGTAGAGCGGGTGCGCAATCGCCACGCGCAGCTCGGCGCCCGGCTCCGGCGAACCGCTGTGGATCCGCTCGCCGTTGACGTACGCGCCCTGCCCGCGCACGGCGGTGGCCACCTCATCGAGCGCCGGGGCGAAGGTCCAGGAGGCGAGGATCTCCCCGCGCCGCGCCAGCGCCACCAGGGTGCAGAAATTCGGGTCCCCGGCGACGAACTGCCGGGTGCCGTCCACGGGGTCCACGATCCATACGGGGGCGTCCGCGCGCAGCGCCCCGTACACCGTCGGGTCCGCGTGCACGGCCTCCTCGCCGACCACCGCCGAGCCGGGCAGCAGCCGGGTGAGCGCGGCGGTGAGGTGCTCCTCCGCCCTGCGGTCGGCGACGGTCACCAGATCGTGCGGGCCGGTCTTCTCGTCCACCTCGTGCTGGGCGAGCTGCCGGAATCTCGGCATGATCTCGACCGCCGCCGCCTTGCGGACGGCCTCTTCGACGGCGGACAGGTCACGGGCCAGAAATTTATCGATCATGCCACCCAGCAAAGCACGACCCGCCGTCGAACCACACCGCCGATCCCGGTCGGCCCGCCGGACACCGGATGGACTCCCGGTGAACGCGCCCGCCCGCCGAGCCGGAAACGGGCGGTGCGCGGCCCGGTCCCGCCGGGCACGGCTGTCAGGCGATTTCGGCGCGGCGGCCGCCCATCGGGATGACCAGGGGCGTGCCGGCCACCGGGCATTCGATGACTGCCGCTCGGAGGCCGAAGACCTCGTGGACCAGGTCCGGTGTGACGATCTCGGACGGCGGGCCGGCGGCGATCACCCGGCCGTCGCGCATGGCGATGAGGTGGCCGGCGTAGCGGCAGGCGAGGTTGAGCTCGTGCAGGACCATGACCACGGTGCGGCCCTCGGTACGGTTGAGGTCCGCGACGAGTTCGAGGACGTCGACCTGGTGGGCGAGGTCGAGGTAGGTCGTCGGTTCGTCCAGCAGCAGGGCCGGCGTGTGCTGGGCCAGTGCCATGGCGATCCACACGCGTTGGCGCTGACCGCCCGACAGTTCGTCGATAGAGCGGGTCGCCAGCTCCGCCGAACCGGTCGCCTCCAGCGCGGCGTCCACCGCGGCTTCGTCGGAGGAGGACCACTGGCGCCACCACCGCTGGTGCGGGGTACGGCCGCGGGCCACGAGGTCGCGTACGGAGATGCCGTCCGGCGCGCTGGGGGTCTGCGGGAGCAGGGCGAGCCGCAGGGCGAACTCCCGTGCGGACAGGGCCGCGATGTCCTCGCCGTCCAGGTGGACGGCGCCGCCGGCCGGCTTGAGCAGCCGGGCCAGGGCCCGCAGGGCGGTGGACTTGCCGCAGGCGTTCGGGCCGACCAGCGCGGTCACCTGCCCGGCGGGGATGGTGAGGTCGAGGTCCTCGGAGACGATCCGGTCGCCGTAGCCCAGGCGCAGGCCGGTCCCGTGGATCGCGGTGGACGAGATGCCGGTGGGCTGGGTCTCGGTCAGCGGGGCGGTCATGTCAGCCTCCCTTTCCGGCCCGGTTGGTACGGGCGAGGAGTAGCAGCAGGTACGGAGCGCCCACGGCGCCGGTGAGCACGCCGACGGGCAGTTCGGTCGGCGCGAGCACGAGCCGCGCGGCCAGGTCGGCGAGGATGAGCAGCACCGCTCCGGTCAGCGCGCTGGTGACCAGCGGGATGCCGGCGCTGCCGGTGATCCGCCGCGCGATCTGCGGGGCGCCCAGGGCGATGAAGGAGATCGGCCCGGCCGCCGAGGTCGCCAGCGCGGTGAGGCACGTGGCGAGGACCAGCAGCGCGATCCGCGCGTGCCGCAGCGGGATGCCCAGGCTCCGCGCGGTGTCGTCGTCGTACTGGAGCAGCTGGTACGGGCGGGCCAGCGCCAGGGTCAGCGGCAGGAGCACGGCCAGCGCCAGCCCGGCCCACTGGACGTGTTCGTAGCCGCGCCCGTTGAGGCTGCCGGTCAGCCACACCATGGCGCGGGACGCCTGGTCGATGTCGGCGCGGGCCAGCATCCAGCGGGTCAGCGCGATCAGGGCGCCGTTCGCGGCGAGACCGACGAGGACGAAGCGGTAGCCGGTGACGGTGCCGTCGCGGTACGCCAGCAGGTAGATGACGGCCGAGGTCAGCAGGGCGCCGGCGAGGGCCCCGAACGGAACCGCACCGAAGGTGCCGGCACCCGCCGCGGTGACCCCGCCGATGAGGATGGCGCTCACCGCGCCGGCCCCGGCGCCGGCCGCGATGCCGATCAGGTCCGGGCTGGCGAGCGGGTTGCGGGTGACGGCCTGGAACACGGCGCCGGCCAGCCCGAACGCGGCTCCCACCAGCAGGGCGGTCAGGGCGCGCGGCAGGCGGAGCTGGTGGACGATCAGGTCGGCGGCGCCGGAGCCCGTGCCCAGTACCGCGCCCAGCACATCGCCGACGGGGATGGCGAACGTGCCCAGCGAGACGGAGGCGATCAGGCCCGCGAACCCGGTCAGGACGAGGGCGAGCACCGTGACCGCGACCCGGGGTCGCACGGCCACGCCGACGGGCCCGGCTTCGATCCTCAGCCGGCGCTCGGTCCTCGGCCTTCGCACCGTCTTCTGACGGCTCATCGTGCTCATCGGGTGTGCTCCTTGAGCTTGCCGCGCTTGACCAGGAGCGCGAGGAACGGCGCGCCGAGCAGCGCGGTCACCACGCCCGCCTCCAGTTCGCCGGGGCGGGCCACCATGCGGCCCACCACGTCGGCCGCGAGCATCAGCGAGGCCCCGCCCAGCGCCGAACAGGGCACCAGCCAGCGGGCGTCGGGCCCGGTGAAGGCCCGTACGACGTGCGGGACGACCAGGCCGACGAACGTCACGGGACCGGCCGCGGCGACGGCCGCGCCGGTCAGCAGGACCACCGCCAGCGCGCCCAGGGCGCGGGTGGACTTGACCGGGGTGCCGAGCGAGCTGGCCACGTCGTCGCCGAGGGCGAGGGCGTTGAGCCGGCCGCTCAGGCCGAGGGCGAGGGCGAGTCCGACGACGACGAACGGGACCAGTTCCATGCCCAGCTGCGCGTCGCGTCCGGCCAGCGAGCCCACCGCCCAGAAGCGGTACTGGTCCAGGGTGCTCACGTCGAGCAGGATCAGGGTGTTGGTGCCGGCGTCGAGCAGTACGGTCACGGCCGCGCCGGCCAGGGCGAGTTTGGCGGGGGTGGCGCCGCCGTAGCCGGTGCCGCCGACGGCGTAGGCGATGAGCCCGGCCAACGCCCCGCCGAGGAAGGCGAACCAGATGTACTGGTACGAACTCGTCAGCCCCAGCATGCCGATGCTCGCGGCGACCGCGAACGAGCCGCCCGCGCTGATGCCGATCAGACCGGGGTCGCCGAGCGGATTGCGGGTGATGTCCTGGGCCACGGCGCCCGCGGCGCCCAGCGCGAGGCCGACGAGCAGCCCCAGGAAGGTGCGGGGCATGCGCAGTTCGCGGACCACGACGGCGTCGCCGTCGTCACTGCCGGCTATCGCGGCGAGCACGTCGGAGAGCGGCACGGCCTTGGTGCCGATCGCGAGCGAGGCGCAGACCATGGCGGCCAGCGTGGCGAACAGGGCCGTGAGGACGAAGGTCCGGGAGAGAACGCGTCGGGGTGGCGGAACGGTTGGGGCGGGGACCGCGGTGGCGTCGGCGGTGACGGGCTTCAGAGACACTCACACAAGGTAAGGGATGCCTAACCGAATTTCTCACACACCCCCGTCTGGATTTGGCCACGAAGAGCCGCTACTCTTCACAACGCGTTTACTCAGGCAAGGCTTACCTAAGAACAAATGTTCCCTCTGGAGAACTGAGAACTGATGAGCACCTTCACTCAGCGTCGCCGGCCGGGCCGGATCGCGGCTGCCGTCCTCACGGCGGCCATGGCCCTGTCGCTGGCCGCCTGCGGCGGCAGCAGCGACGACAAGAAGCCGGCCGCCGAGTCGTCCGCGTCGAAGGCGGGCGCGGCCGAGTCGGCCGGCTTCCCGCGCACCGTCACCCACGACAAGGGCAAGACCGAGATCAAGGCCAAGCCCAAGCGCGTGGTGGCGCTGGACAACAGCCTGGTCGAGGCCGTCGTCGCGCTGGACGCGCCGCTGGTCGGCGGTATCGGATCGTACCGTGACCAGAAGGGCTTCCCGGCCTACCTCGGTGACGCGGTGAAGGAGACCAAGGACGTCGGCCCGCTCGACAACCCGAACCTCGAGGCGATCGCGGCCCTCAAGCCCGACCTCATCGTCTCCGCGACGGTCCGTCACGCCGACTTCTACGACCGCCTGAGCCAGATCGCGCCGACCGTGTTCGTGAAGACCACCGGCCCGATCTGGAAGGAGAACATCACCTTCCTCGGCGAGGCGCTGGGTCAGGAGGAGAAGGCCGCGGCCAAGCTGACGGCGTACCAGACGCGCGCCAAGAAGATCGGTGACGCGATCAACGCCAAGGGCGGCGGCGCCAACGGCAAGCCCACCTTCTCGATCGTCCGCTTCCTCGACGGTCCGACGCGCATCATGCTGCCCAAGACGTTCAGCGGCATCATCCTGAGCGACATGGGCCTGACGCGGCCGGAGAACCAGCGCGACGAGGTGAAGTTCAACATCGAGATCAGCGAGGAGCAGATCCAGCAGGCCGATGCGGACCACATCTTCATGACCACCTTCTCGGGCGGTGACGAGCGCAAGAAGAAGTTCCTCGCCAACCCGCTGTGGCAGCGCCTGAACGCGGTCCAGAAGAACCAGGTCCACGAGGTCGAGGACGCCACCTGGATGACCTCGGTCTCCCTCCAGGGCGCGGACCTGGTCCTCGACGACCTGGCGAAGATCTTCCAGGTGGACCCCGCCAAGTAGGCGGCGCGCCCCACCATCCCAACGGGTCGGCCCCGGCCGCGTACTGATGAAGTACGCGGCCGGGGCCGACCCTTTTGGGTGTGTACGGGGGAGAGTGCGGGGCTCGCTCAGCCTTCGCCTTCGATCCGTCGCAGCCGCTCCGCGTCGCAGGTCCGGGGGCAGGTCGCACAGGCCCGGGCCGCGTCCAGGGTGTAGTACATGCAGCAGCCGAGCCGGGTGCGGGTCGGGTGCGGGCGCCCGGCGCGGTCCGCGAGCCGCCGGAAGCCGGCGCCGCCGGGGAAGGGCGCGATGGCGGTCGGGAGCAGCTCGGTCGCCTCGCGCACCGCGTGGTCCTCCCGGTCGAGGACGCGACCGAGGTACCAGATCCCGGAGACCAGGTCGTCGGCGACCATGCCCCACAGGGCCCGGTCCCGGCGCCGGACCCGAGGCCCGATGGCGGCCAGCAGCGGCCGTACGTGATCGGCGACGGCCGCTCGCAACTCGGCGCGCAGCGCCTCCTCGTCGGCCACCACCCGGGCGCCCGGCAGGTGCGCCGCCGGGTCGCCGGGCAGGCACGCGAATCCGGCCCCCGGAACGATCTCGAACGCGCCGGTCGAGAGGTCTACGCGCACCTCGCGCGGGCGGATGCGCGGTACGCGCCGCTCCAGGTACCAGGCGCCGCTCATCAGCAGGCTGACGGACCAGAGGTAGTCGTGCAGCGCGCGCGACGCGGCCACGTCCGGGCGCGGATCGTGCCCGTGCCCCGCCCGGATGCGGGCGGCCTCGGCGGCGACGAAGGCGTCAAGGGCCTCCTGGTCCGCGGCCGGTGCCGCGAGTTCCGCGCCGTTGACCCAGCGTCCGGGCTGCGCGGAGGCGGAGGCCGAGGCGGTCACGGTGGCGGATGCGATCGCGGTGGCGGTGGCCACCCGGACGTCCAGCGCCTCACAGACGGCCGCGAGGCGACCGTAGGTCCGCGCGAGCGTGGCGGCGGCGTCCAGGGCCGGACGTGCGGGCGACGCGATGCGCGGGACCGCGGTCATCGGTTCTCGATCATGGGCGGCACGGAAACTCCGGTTACGGGAGAGTAGGTAAGCCTTACCTTAACCCAATGATTTATGATCACGGCAGCACGTCACACCTCGCGTCTCGAACCGGAGTTGAGACTAAGGGTTGGCTAACCTAAGCTGACTTCTGCTGGCGGATAAGGAAATCCGTCGGCACCGAGGCGTGCCGGAAAACTGTCACCCCGCTCCCCCCACTGCTCAGGATTTCGGAAGGGGCTCAGCCCATGCGGTTGTACCTGCTCGCACTCAACCCCACCGACTCGGTCACCGAGGGGTTCCTCCCCGCCGCGGCCCGACTCGGCCTCGACGTCACCGTCCTCACCGACCAGCCCGGGGCCCACCGCCGGTCGGCGCCGGACATCGAGGTCCTGGAGTGCGACGTACGCGACTTCCGCGCGGTCATCACCCGGATATCGACCCACGCGGTGTTCACCAACAGCGCGCCCGACGCGGTGTTCACCAACAGCGATCACCTCCAGACCCAGACGGCCCTGGCCGCCGACTACTTCGACCTCCCCGCCAAGGACTGGCGGACGGCGCTGCGCGTCAAGGACAAGGCCCAGATGCGCCGCCACCTCGCCGCGAGCGGACTCGACGCGGTGTGGTCGACGGAGCTGGCCGCCGGTCAGGACCCGGCCGGGCTCACCGCCCTCGACGTGCCCTACCCGTCCGTGGTCAAGCCCCGCGAAGGCGTGGCCAGCGAGGACGTGGTGCTGGTCGACGGACCCGAGGAACTCGTCCTGCGCTGCAAGGAGATCCAGACCCGCCGGCCGCAGGCGGCGCTGGTGGTCGAGGAGTACCTGGCCGGCGACCTGTGCAGCCTGGAGACGCTCGGCGACGGACAGGTCCGCCACGTGCTGGGCGGCTTCCGCACCCGGCTCTCCGCACCCCCGTACTTCATCGAGGAGCGCAGCACGTTCGTCAGCGCGCACCCCGAATCGGTGACCGAGCAGATCCTCGCCCAGCTCGACGCCCTCGGCGTCGGATTCGGCGTCTGCCACACCGAGTTCGTGGTGAAGGACGACCGGGCCCGCATCATCGAGGTCAACTACCGGGCCATCGGGGACCAGGTCGACCTGATGCTCGCCCGGCTGCTGGACATCCCGCTGTTCGAGCACGTCCTGCGCACCCACCTGGGCGAGCCGCTGCCCGCCGACCTCGGTGCCCGCACGGACGGCGTCGCCCTCGTCGACTACCCCCTCGCACAGAGCGCCGGCACGCTCACGGCCGCGCCCGAGGCCGCCGACCTCACCGTGGACGGTGTCGAGCTGACGTACCGGCCGCTGCGCGCGGTGGGCGAGCGGCACGCGCTGTACCACACCAACCGCGACTACATCGGAGTGCTGCGCGCGCTCGGCCGGAACACGGACCGGGAGACCGTCGAACGCGTCGCCGCCGACTACCTCGCGGCCCAGCGCTGGGAGATCACCCCGTGAGCACGACCGCCTCGGCCGCCCCGGCCACCGCGACCGCCCAGGCCACCACCGTCACGCACGCCGACACCACCGAAGCGGAACTCCTGCTCCGCGTCCTGGGCGCGCTCCTGCGGGAGGACGTCGTCGGCCTGCGCACCCGCACCACCGCCGTCGACCACGGCGACGGCCGCTGGCTGCGGCTGCCCGCCGACGACGGCGACGCCCTGCTCCTCCCGGTCGTCGAGGACGGCTACCAGAGCGTGTACGCCGCCCGGCTGCCCCTGCTCACCCGGGAGTCGGACGGCCGCGAACTGACCACGCACGACGAGGTCCTCGACGCCCTGGGCGCGCTCGCCGACCCCGCCGACCGGGGCGGCTTCGACGCCTTCGCCGAGGAGTGCCGCCAGACTCTCGCGACCATGCGGCTGCACGCCGACACCGCGGACGAGGTCGCCGCCACCCTGGCCACCGGCACCCTTGCTTCCGGCACCCTTGCTTCCCAGCGCGGCGCCGACCCCGCCGACTGGACCGGCCTCGCGGGCGGGCTCGCGTACGACACCCTCGCCGCGCGCCTCGACCACCCGGTGTACCCCACCGCGCGCGGGCGCTCCGGCCTCGACGAGGACCAGCTGCGCGGCTACGCGCCCGAGTTCCACCCGAGCTTCCCGCTGCGCTGGATCGCCGTGCCGCACCAGGACCTCACCGTGGCGGGCGGCCCGGCCGCGCTGCCCGCCGCCTGGCCCACCCCGGCCGCGCTCGGCCTGCCCGAGCTCGACCGCACCCACCTCGCCCTCCCCGTGCACCCGCTCACCGTCGGCGCACCGCTGCGCGAGGCCCTGAGCGCCGCGGGCCTGGCCGACCGGGCGGTCCTCGCCGAGCGCCCGTACCTGGACGTCGTCCCCACCCTGTCCATGCGTACGGTCGCCGTCACCGACGACCCCACCCTGCACATCAAGGTCCCGATGGCCACCGCCACCCTGGGACTGCGCAACCGCCGGATCATCCGGCCCGGATTCCTCGCCGACGGGGTCGCGGGCCAGCGCCTGCTGGAAACCGTCATCGCACGCGAACCGCGCTTCCAGGGCGTCATCCTGCACGCCGACGAGACGGTCCACGCCCACGCCGGCCACGAGCTCCTCGCCGCGCTCTGCCGCCGCTACCCGGCCGGTCTCGACCACGCCGTCGTCACCCCGCTCGCCGCGCTCCTCGCCGAAGCCCCCGGCGGCCGGCTGCTGATCGACCACCTCGCCGACCGGTTCTACGGCGGCGACCCGATCGCCCTGCTCGACGCCTACCTGCGGCTGCTCCTCGACTGGCAGACGACCCTGTTCGGCTACGGCATCGCCCTGGAGTCGCACCAGCAGAACATCTCCCTCGTCCTGGACCACGGACCGACCGGTGACACCCGTATGCGGCTGCTACTCAAGGACGACGACAGCCCGCGCGTCAACGCGGCCCGCGTCCGCGCGACGCTCGGCGCCGACGCCCCGCTCGGCTTCGACGACCCCCGCATCCTGTGCGACGACGACCGCCCGCTCACCGACATGTTCACCACGATCACCCTGCACCTGTGCGCCGGTTCGTACGCCTTCGGGCTGGCCCGGCACGGCCGTGCGGAGGCCGGGACCCTGCTGGACCTCGTACGCGACCGGCTCGCCGAGGCCGTCGAGCGGCTCGGCACCGGACCGGGCGAGCCCGGCGCCACGCTGCGCGCCCAGGTCCTGGACGCCCCGCAGCTGCCCGTCAAGGCCATGGTCAGCGCCGGAACCCTGCTCAGCAAGGAACGCTCAGGCGCCGCCGACATCAACAAGCACTACACCACCGGCCCCAACTACCTGCTGCGCACGAGGGGTTCACTGTGAGCGCGAGCGCACCCCCGGAGCGGCGGCGCGGGGCGGCCTCCCCGGCCGCCCCGGCCTCGCCTGCCTCCCCCGAGCCCCGCCCGGCCCTCGGCCGCAAGCAGGTGCACGCGGTCGCCGGATGCTACTTCGTGGCCTCCTTCGCCGCGCTCGGCCTGCCGCCCTTCCTCACCGAGATCCTCCCGGAACTCGGCGACCGCGACGCGAGCTGGGCCGGGGTGCTCTACATCGTCCCCACCGTCTTCGCGGCCGTCGGCGCCCCCCTGTGGGGGCGGCTCGCCGACCGGTTCGGCCGCAAACGACTGCTGCTGCGCGCCCAGTTGGGCCTGGCGCTGTCGTTCCTGCTGGCCGGCTGGGCCGACTCGATCGCCGCCTTCACGGTGGCCCTGGTGCTCCAGGGCATCCTCGGCGGGACCTTCGCCGCCTCCAACGGCTACCTGGGCGCCGCGCTGGAGGGCCCGGACCTGTCCAGAGCCCTGACCCTGATGCAGGGCGCCGCCCGAGCCGCCCTGGTCTTCGCCCCGATCGTGGTGGGCAGCCTCTCGCCCTGGATGTCACCGCACCGCCAGTACGCCCTGCTCGCCGTCCTGCCGCTGACGGCCGCGCTGCTGATCGCCGCGCTGCCGGAATCCCGCGGCGTGCGGGCGGAGCCCCGGCGGAGGCCTGCGGGTGGGGCGGCGGCCGACGATGCGGCTGCCGACGCCCCGGCGGCCGGGAAGCGGGACGCGGGCGCCGCCCGCACCGAGCGCGTCACGTCCCTGCACGGCCTGTACGCCCTGGAGTTCGCCTTCGTCTTCTCCACGGTCATCTCCTTCCCGTACCTGATCTCCCTCATCGAGGAGCGGATTCCCGGCACCTCCCCGGTGGTCGCCGGCGTCCTCTTCGCCCTGCCCCACCTGTGCTACCTCGCCGCCGCGATGTGGGTGCACTCGGCCTTCCACCGACGCCCCCGCCTCGGCGTGGCGCTCGGCTTCGCCTGCATAGCCCTCGGGCTGGCCGGGCACGGACTGGCCCACTCGCTCGCCACCCTGGTCGCCGTCCGCCTGCTGCTGGGCGTCGGCCTCACCCTCGGCCTCGTCTGCCTCGCCGTGATGGCCTCCGACTGCGCCAAGGGCCGCGCCCCCGGCGGGCTGTTCGGCTCGATCGAATTCTTCTCCAAGGCCGGCGCGGTCTTCGCCGGCCTGGCCGCCGCCGCGGGCAACAGCCTGTACGGGCCCACCGCGCCCGTGCTGACCGGTACCGCCGTGGCGGTGGTCACGGTCTGCGCGACCGCCCTCCCGGCCCTGAACCTCCGCTCCCCCCGCTCTCTCCGCACCCGCTGGAGCCGTTGATGTCTCTGACCGATGCAATCGGTACCGCCTCCGCCCCCTCCGCCGTATCCTCCGCCGTCCCGGCCGGGCTGCCCACGGCTGACGAGGCGGTTGCCCACACCCTCCTGAACTGCCTCCTGCGCGAGCTGTCCGGACCGGAACACCAGACCGCCGTGGCGGACGGCCACCTCCTGCTGTGGCTGCCGCGCCGCGGGGTGCTGCTGCGTGCCGCCCTGCGCCGGACGTCGCTGCTGGGTGCGCACCGGTTCACCGGCCCGGTGCGGGAGCAGCGGGACGGCGGCTGGGCCGAGGTCGGCTGGCGCCGCCTCGCCGCGTACGTCCAGGACGAGCTGGCCCTGCGGACCGATGTGCGCAACGAGGAGTTCCTGGAGCAGATCGCCTCCAGCCACCAGGCCGTGTCGGCCGCGCTCGCCGTACGCGCCGACCGGCCGGCCACGGACACCGCGGTCGGGGACGGCGACGGGCTCGCCGCCTACCTGGAGTCCGAGCAGTCCCTCGTCTTCGGCCACCGCTTCCACCCCACCCCCAAGGCCCGTACCGGCGACACCGCTTCCTGGCTCGCGTACGCGCCCGAGACCGGCGCCTCCTTCCCGCTGCGCCACCTCGCCGTCCGCGAGCACCTGATCGCGCAGGAGACCGCCGCCGAGGGAGCGGCGCAGGCCCTCGACCGGCTCCGCGCCGATGTGCCCGAGGGCTACCGGCTGCTGCCCGCGCACCCGTGGCAGTACGAGATGCTGCGCGACCACCCGGGGCTGCGCGCGGCGTTCGACCGCGGCGACATCCTGGACCTGGGCGTCGGCGGCAAGCCCTTCGCCGCCACCGCCTCGGTGCGCACGCTGTACGACGGGGACACCTTCCTGAAGTTCAGCCTGAACATCCGCATCACGAACTGCCTCCGTAAGAACGCGAGCTACGAACTCTCGGGCGCGGTCGCCCTGACCCGCCTGCTGGCCCCGGTCCTCTCCGACCTGGAGACCCGCTTCCCGGGCACCGCCATGCTCCGCGAGCCCGCCTACCGCAGCATCGCCCTGCCCGGCCCCGACGGCGCCCCCGACCGGTCCCTCCTCGAAGGCTTCGGTGTGATCGTCCGCGAGGGCCTGCTCTCCCGGCTCATGCCCGGCACCACCCCGCTGCTCGCCGCGGCCGTCGCCGACGAGTACCCCACCGGCCCCGGCCACATCTCCCGCCTGCTGGGAGACGCCTCCGCGCAGACCGCCGCCGAGTGGTGGACGGCGTACCTCAAGCTGCTCGTCCCACCCGTCCTGGCCGCGTACTTCGACCACGGTCTCGTACTCGAACCGCACCTGCAGAACGTCGTCGTCTGCGTCGACCAGGAGGGCATGCCGGCCCAGGTCCTCTTCCGCGACCTGGAGGGCACCAAGCTGGTCCCCGAGCAGCACGCGGACCTCCTCGCCGCCCTGCCGGCCGAGGTCGCGGACCCGATGACGTACGACGCCCAGCGCGGCTGGGACCGGGTCGTGTACTGCCTGCTGGTCAACCACATCGCCGAGATGCTCGCCGCCCTCGCCGACCTGCATCCGCAGTCCGAGGCCGCCCTGTGGGCCCAGGTCCGCTCCACCCTCCAGGCGTACGCCGACCGGCACGGCTGCCCGCCGCGCCTGGCCGCCCTGCTCGCGGGGGTGCCGCTGCCCGCCAAGGCCAACCTGCTCACCCGCTGGGAGCGCAAGGCCGACCGCGACGCCGGCTACGTCCGGCTCGCCTCCCCGCTCACCGAGGACGTGCTGTCCCAGGTACTGCGGCACCACGCCGACGACGACCGCGACCTTGACCACGCACGTGACACCCGGAGCGCCCGATGACCAACCCGACACCCGCGGCGCGCGACCGCCTCCTCACCCTCGACAGCGCCGAACTGCCCGCCTACCTCTACGACTTGACGGCGCTGCGCGAGCACGCCGCCGCCGTACGGGCCGCCCTCCCGGAGCGGGTCGAGCTGTACTACGCGGCCAAGGCCAACCCGGAGGCGGAGATCCTGGCCGCCCTCGGCCCGTACGTCGACGGCTACGAGGTCTCCTCCGGCGGCGAACTCGCCCACGTCGCCAAGGCGATGCCGGGCCGCCCGCTGGCCTTCAGCGGCCCGGGCAAGACCGCTTCCGAGCTCACGACCGCCCTCGAACTGGGCGTGGAGCGCTTCCACGTCGAGAGCCTGCACGAACTCCACATGCTGGCCGCTCTCGCCGCGCGCACCGCCCCCGGGGCGACCGGCCGCCCGCCCCGCCCCGGAGTCCTGCTCCGCTTCAACCTCCCCCTGGCCGCCGCCTCCCTCGAAGGCAGCTCGCTGACCATGGGAGGCCGCCCGACTCCCTTCGGCCTCGACCCGGCCGAGGCCGACACGGCCGTCCGCCTGCTCACCGACGGCACCTACCCGCAGCTTCAGCTGCTGGGCGTGCACGCCCACCTGGCCAGCGGCCTCGACGCCCCGGAGCAGCTCGCGGTCGCCGAGTCGATCGTGGCCTGGGCCGCCGACCTCGCCGCTCGGCACCGGATCCGGCTCGCCGAGGTCAACGTGGGCGGCGGCATGAGCGTCGACTACGCGGCCCCGGAGGGCCGCTTCGACTGGACGGCGTACGGGGCGGGCCTCGGCAGGCTCGCGGACGCGCACCCGGATCTCACCCTGCGGATCGAACCGGGGCGCGCGGTGACCGCGTACTGCGGCTGGTACGCCACCGAGGTGCTGGACGTGAAGCACAGCCACGGCGAGGAGTTCGCCGTGGTGCGCGGCGGCACCCACCACCTGCGCACCCCGGCGACCAAGGGCCACGACCAGCCCGCCAGCATCGTTCCCGTGAGCGAGTGGCCCCACCCCTGGCCGAGGCCGGCCGCCGGTGCGGAGCGGGTCACCCTCACCGGCCAGCTCTGCACCCCGAAGGACCTGCTGGCCCGGCACGTGGCCGCACCCGGCCTGCGGGCCGGTGACCGGGTGGCCTTCGGGCTCGCGGGCGCCTACGCGTGGAACATCTCGCACCACGACTTCCTGATGCACCCGCGGCCCGGCTTCCACTTCCTGACCGGCGACGTCAGCCGTTGACCGCCGGGATGACGTGCTGTCCGTAGGCGTCGATGGTGGCCTCCTTCGCGTCGTGCATGTCGTAGACGGCGAACTGGTCGACCCCCAGGTCGCGCAGGGCGCGGAGCTTGTCGATGTGCGCCTCCACCGGGCCCAGCAGGCAGAAGCGGTCGACGATCTCGTCCGGGACGAAGTCCGTGGACGGATTGTCGGCGCGGCCGTGGTGGCTGTAGTCGTATCCGTGACGGGCCTTGATGTACTCGGTGAGGGCCTCCGGAACCATGCCGGAGTGCTCGCCGTAGCGGGAGACCAGGTCGGCCACGTGGTTGCCGACCATTCCGCCGAACCAGCGGCACTGGTCCCGGGCGTGGGCCAGGTCGTCGCCCACGTACGCCGGGGCCGCCACGCAGATGGTGATCGCGGCCGGGTCCCGTCCGGCCTCGGCGGCGGCCTCGCGGACGGCGTGGATCATCCATTCGGTGAGGTAGGGGTCGGCGAGCTGGAGGATGAACCCGTCGGCCTTCTGCCCGGCCAGGGCGAGGGCCTTCGGGCCGTACGCGGCCATCCACACCGGGAGCTTGCCCTCCCGGATCCAGGGAATGCGGACCGGGTTGCCGTCGACCAGCGCTTCGCGGCCCTCGGCGAGGTCCCGGATGACGTCGATGGCCTCGCCGAGCCGGGCCAGGGTGTTGGGTTTGCGTCCGGCGACCCGCATCGCCGAGTCGCCGCGCCCGATCCCGCACACGGTGCGGTTGCCGTACATGTCGTTGAGGGTGGCGAAGGTGGAGGCGGTGACCTCCCAGGTGCGGGTGCCCGGGTTGGTCACCATCGGGCCGACGTGCAGCTTCTGCGTGTTGGCCAGGATCTGGCTGTAGATGACGAACGGCTCCTGCCACAGCACGGCGGAGTCGAAGGTCCAGCCGTAGCGGAAGCCGTTGCGCTCGGCGCGCTTCATGAGGCTGATGACCGCCGAGGCGGGCGGGTCGGTTTGCAGGACGAGGCCGAAGTCCAAGGGACCACAACTCCTTACAGGTACTGGCAGGTGGAGCGGGAGACGAAGACCCCGTGGCCGGCCCGGCCGGTGTACTCGCGCCGGTCGATGACGAGTTCGCCGCGCGAGAGCACGCTGTCGACGCGTCCGGTGATCCGCTTGCCCTCGTACGCCGAGTAGTCCACGTTCATGTGGTGCGTCTCGGCGGAGATGACCTGCTCGGCGTGCGGATCGTAGAGGACGATGTCGGCGTCGGCGCCCGGCGCGATGGTGCCCTTCTGGGGGTAGAGGCCGAACATCCGGGCCGGGGTCGCGCAGGCGATCTCGATCCAGCGGCGACGGCTGATGTGGCCGTCCAGGACGGCCTGATGGAGGAGGTCCATCCGGTTCTCCACCCCCGGCAGCCCGTTGGGGATCTTGGAGAAGTCGCCCCGGCCGAGCTCCTTCTGGCCGCGGAAGCAGAACGGGCAGTGGTCGGTGGAGACCACCTGGAGGTCATTGGTCCGCAGGCCCCGCCAGAGCGCCGCCTGGTGTTCGCGCGGGCGCAGCGGGGTGGAGCAGACGTACTTGGCGCCCTGGAAGTCGGGCTCGGCCAGGTTGTCGGTGGACAGGAAGAGGTACTGCGGGCAGGTCTCCCCGAAGACGGGCAGGCCCTTGTCGCGGGCGGCGGCCAGTTCGGCCACCGCCTCCTCCGCCGAGACGTGGACGACGTACAGCGGGGAGCCGGCGACCCGTGCGAGCTGGATCGCCCGGTGGGTGGCCTCGGCCTCCAGCAGCACCTTGCGCACTTCGCCGTGGTGGCGGGGGTCGGTCTCGCCGCGCGCCAGGGCCTGTTCGACGAGGACGTCGATCGCGATGCCGTTCTCGGCGTGCATCATGATCAGCCCGCCGTTTCCGGAGGCCTGCTGCATGGCGCGCAGGATCTGCCCGTCGTCGCTGTAGAAGACGCCGGGGTAGGCCATGAACAGTTTGAAGGAGGTGACGCCTTCCCCGACGAGGTGGTCCATCTCCTTCAGGGTCCCCGCATTGACGTCCGAGAGGATCATGTGGAAGGCGTAGTCGATGGCGCACCGGCCGTCGGCCTTGTCGTACCAGGTGTCGAGGCCCTCGCGCAGGGAGCGGCCCACGCTCTGCACGGCGAAGTCGACGATGGTGGTGGTGCCGCCCCAGGCGGCCGCCCGGGTGCCCGTCTCGAAGGTGTCCGAGGCGGCGGTGCCGCCGAAGGGGAGCTCCATGTGGGTGTGCGCGTCCACCCCGCCGGGGATGACGTACTTCCCGCTCGCGTCGATCGTACGGTCGGCCGTCCACGCCTCGGCCGCCGCCGAGGCGTGCTCCGCGAGGGCGGCGACGCGGCCGTCCTCGATCAGCACGTCGGCGTGGAGTTCGTCGGCGGCCGTGATGACGAGACCGCCGCGGATCAGGGTGCGGATGGTCATGTGCGTCTCCCCCCAGGGGCTCGGATCGGGTCGGTCGCCCTGCCGGTGTCACACCGTGCGCAGGGCCTGTTCGAGGATCTCGGCGCCCTCTTCCGCCTCGGCGACGGTGAGGGAGAGCGGTGGCGCGATGCGGAGCACGCTGGTGTTGTGGCCGCCGCCCTTGCCGATCAGCAGGCCCCCCGCCCGGGCGGCCTCCAGTACGGCGGACGCCGCTTCCGGGTCGGCCCGGTCGGTGCCGGGCTCCGTCAGCTCCAGCCCGGCCATCAGGCCCCGGCCGCGGACCTCCCGTACCGCCGGCACGGTGGCGGCGATGACGCGCAGCCGCTCCAGCAGCAGGCCGCCGACGCGGCGGGCGTTGCCCTGGAGGTCGTGTTCCAGCAGGTACGCGAGGTTCGCGACGCCGGCCGCCATGGTGACCGGGGAACCGCCGAAGGTGGAGATGGAGTTCGAGTCGATGCAGTTCATCACCTCGGAGCGGGCCACGACGCCGCCGATGGACATGCCGTTGCCGATGCCCTTGGCGAAGGTGAGGATGTCCGGCGGGCCGTTCTGGGCGTGTGCCTGCCAGCCCCAGAAGTGGTCGCCGGTACGCCCCCAGCCGGTCTGCACCTCGTCGCTGATCCAGAGGATGCCGTGCCGGTCGAGGACCTCGCGGAAGGCCCCGTAGAGGCCGTCGGGCGGGGAGGTGAACCCGCCGACGCCCTGGACGGGTTCGGCGATGAGGGCGGCCACTCCCCCGCGGGCCTGGCCGAGGACGTCTTCGAGGTCCGCGACGGCGGCGGCGGTGAACTCGGCGTCGGGCAGCGCCGCGAAGGGTCCGCGGGTGCGCACCGCGCCGTGGACGTAGTACGTCTGGAGCGGCGAGAGGCTCGTCGGGGACCAGCCGCGGTTGCCGGTGATGGAGACGGTGGAGAAGGACCGGCCGTGGTAGCTGTTGCGCATCGCCAGGACCTGGTTGGAGCGGCGGTACGCGGTCGCGAGCAGCAGGGCGGTGTCGTTGGCCTCGGTACCGGAGGTGGTGAAGAAGACCCGGGCGTCCGGGATGCCGGAGACGGCCGCGATGCGCTCGGCCAGCTCGATCATCGGCCGGTTCAGGTACAGGGTGGAGGAGTGGATGAGCCGCCCGGCCTGTTCGGAGACGGCCTTGGTGACCTCGGGCAGGGCGTGGGCGGTCATCGTGGTGAGGATGCCGCCGAAGAAGTCGAGGTAGCGGTTGCCGTCGGCGTCCCAGACGTGGCGGCCCTCGCCGTGGGTGAGCTCGATGGGGCGGTCGTAGTAGAGCGCGAGCCAGTCGGGCATGACGGAGCTGTGCCGGCTGTGCAGGGGGATCGGGTTGGTCACGGCTGTACGAGTCCTCCGTAGGCGTCGGGGCGGCGGTCGCGGTAGAAGGCCCACTGCTCGCGGACCTGCTTGATCAGGTCGAAGTCGAGGTCGCGGACGAGGAGTTCCTCCTCCTTGTCGCTGGCGACGTCGCCGACGAACTGGCCGCGCGGGTCGACGAAGTAGCTGGTGCCGTAGAAGTCGTTGTCGCCGTACTCCTCCCGGCCGACCCGGTTGATGGCGGCGATGAAGTACTCGTTGGCGACGGCCGAGGCGGGCTGTTCCAGCTGCCACAGGTGCGCGGAGAGGCCGCGGTGGGTCGCGGAGGGGTTGTAGACCAGCTGGGCTCCGGCGAGACCGAGCTGGCGCCATCCCTCGGGGAAGTGGCGGTCGTAGCAGATGTAGACGCCGATCCGGCCGACGGCGGTGTCGAAGACGGGCCAGCCGAGGTTGCCCGGGCGGAAGTAGTACTTCTCCCAGAAGCCCTTGACCTGGGGGATGTGGTGCTTGCGGTACTTGCCGAGGTAGCTGCCGTCGGCGTCGATGACGGCGGCGGTGTTGTAGTAGAAGCCCTCGGTCTCGATCTCGAAGACCGGTACGACGATCACCATGCCGGTCTCGCGGGCCAGCGCCTGCATCCGCTGGACGGTGGGACCGTCGGGGACGGGCTCGGCCCAGCGGTAGTGCTCGGGGTCCTGGACCTGGCAGAAGTAGGGGGCGTTGAACACCTCCTGGAACCCGATGATCTTCGCGCCCTGGGCGGCGGCCCGGCGGGCGTGCTCCTCGTGTTTGGCGATCATCGACTCGGTGTCTCCGGTCCAGGTGGCCTGGACCAGCGCGGCGCGGACGACTTGGGCCATGAGCTGCTCCTCGCGACGGGAACGCCGACTTCTACGCACGTAGACGGAGTACGTAGGGAGTTGAAGGTAGGCCTCGTCACTCCGTGGGGCAAGACCGCCGTGCGCGGTTGGAGTAGTCGATCACGTTACGTCGTCCCGTGGTCGTTTGCGGTCAGGAGGCGGGCGGTTTACGCCGCGCCGATCCCGGCCACGCGCAGGGCGTGCACCAGATCCCGGTGGCTGCTCGCGGAGATCGCCCGGGCGGCCCGGAGCAGGCGCGGGGCGAACCACTGCGGGGCGCGGCGGGCGAGGGCGGCCGCCTCTTCCGCGGTGCGGACGCGGACGAAGGCGCCGAGCAGGGCGTCGGCCTCGCGGGTACGGCCGGCGGCGCCGAGGGCCTGTGCGGCGTCCGCGATCTCGGCGGTGGGGCGGGCGACGCCCTGGCGCAACAGGGTGTCGCAGTCGGCGTCCCGGCCGGCCTCGCCGAGGGCGGCGGCCGCCGCGGCGAGCCGCTCGGGCGGGAGCGAGGCCGCCGCCTCCCAGAGGAGCGTGGCCCAGTCGGCCGCCAGGCCGGCCCGCCCGAGCTCCGAGGCGAGCCCGGGCCACCGCTCGGCGGGCCAGGCGGCGGCCTCGCACAGCAACACGTGCGCCTCACCACTGCGACCGCGCGCACGCAGCATGACCAACTCCCCGACAAACCCCCCGATCGCCGGCCCCCCTCGCTCCCCGCGCACGGCCCCACCCCACACCCCGACCCCGGCTGGGCCGTCGTCCGGCGACGCGGCAACGCCCTGACGCCCGGCGTGGGCCGGGGGCATACCGGGGGCCGCGGGCGCGGCGTGGGCCGGGGGTATGCCGGGGGCCGCAGACGCGCCGTGGGCCGGGGCCATACCGGGCGCAGCAGACGCCCCGTGGGCCGCAGGCATGCCGGAGGCCGCAGGCGCGGCGGAGGCTGCGGGCATGCCCGGGGCCTCAGGCGCGGCAGGGATGGCGGGGGTCGGGGGTGTGGCGGCGGTCGGGCGATGCTTCGGCTCCGGCAGGGCGAAGCGGGCTCCGCGCGGAGCCGGGAGGTCGGCTTCCGCCGCGGTGGCACCGGCCGGGTGGCCCGGTGGCGGCGTGAACGCCTGGGCTTCCGGGACCGCCGCGCCCGCGTACCTGGCCCCGCCGGCCCGCCGTGCACCGCGCAGCCACCGCCCCTCGGCCCGCCCGACCGGCGGCTCGGCCTCGGCCTGCGCCGGGGCCTGGCCCTTGGTCGTCCCCGCTCCCCGCACCTGCCCCTCGGTGGGCCGCTCGGCTTGAAACTGCTCCTCAGCCTGCGCCTGGGCCTGGGCCGGCCACTCAGCCAGTGCCTCAGCCTGCGCCTGGGTCGGCCACTGAGCCCGAGCCCCGGCCTGCTGCGTCGGCCACTCAGTCTGCGCTTCGGCCAGCCACTCAACCTGCCCCTCGGTCGGCCGCCCGGCCTGCGCCCTAGCCTGCCCCTCGGCCTGTCGCCCGGCCTGCCCCTCGGCCTGCCGCCCGGCCTGCGCTTCGGGCTGCCGTTCGGGCTGGGCGCTGGGCTGGGGCTGGGTTGGGTGGGCGGGCTGGGCGGGGGGTGGTTGGTTCGGCGGGGATGGCCGCTGGTGCGGCGTCGCGGTGAGGCGGGAGGTCAGGTCCTCGTAGCGGGCGGCAGCCCTGGCCGCGTCGTCCTGGGCCCACGGCAGCTCCCGGGCCAGGGCGTCCGCCTCTGCCGGGTCCGCCGCCACCGCGAGCCGCGCCGTCAGGTTCCGCAGGGCCGCCCGTGATGCCGCGCGCTCGGCGACCGCCGCCGTCAGCAGGTTCCGCAGCTCCTCGACCCCGCCCGGCCGCAGGTCCCACGCCGTGACGGCCGCCGCCCGCAGCCCGGCCGCGTACTCCGCCTCCGGGGCCTGAGCGCCCGCGTCCAGCAGCAGCGACTCCACGACGTCCCACGGCGGCATCGCCACCCCGTTCAGGCAGGCCCGCATCCCCTCCGGGTCCCGCCGCAGGAACTCTCCGTACCAGCCCGCCCCGGGGTCCAGTCTCCGCGTCAAACCCCGTAAGTAGTCCGAGAATTGACTGATCGCCAGCGAAGTCGCGGTCTCCATGACCGCATTGGACCGCACCCGTGTTACGGGCGGGCTACGGGAGTCTCAAAGCTTGACGGCGATGCCCGTGTGCGGCCGCGCGCCCCGCCGCACCAGCGCGGCGGGCAGATCCACCGCCCAGAACTGCCAGCGGTACTTGCGGGACATCAGCCCGCGCACCCGCTTCAGCCCCGCCTCGTCCAGCAGCCGCGCCTCCGCTTCCAGCACGGGCGCCCCCGCCGCCACCCGCCCCCGCGCATCGCACGCGGAGACGGTGACCCGCCCGTTGTTGCGGATCCGCTTCACCTTCCACGAATCGCTGCGCGTCCAGACGTACAGCTCACCGCCCTCCGCCGCCGCCCACACCGGGGTCGCCACCGGCGTGCCGTCCTTGCGGAAGGTTGTGAGACTGACGTACCGCGCCTTGCCGAGCTCCTCAAGCGTCATCCCCCGACCCTAGGTGAGTGAGCCCGAAGCCGGTCACCGTCCCCCCAGGTCTCGCGTATACGGAGGTTTCGCGCCGGTCCGCTCCTCGCCGGCACGGGGCCGCCCCTCGGGGGCGTCCCAGGCCGCGAGCAGCAGGCCGCCCGCGAGGAGGGCGCCGACGAGTCCGATACCGAGTTGCTTCGTTGCGTTCTTGGCTGACACCCCTTCACGCTTCCCCCGCATCCCGGGCCCTCGCACCCCCGATGGGGCCGTTCGGGCGCCGGGCCCGCCCGAACGGCAGGCCCTTGACGGCCACTCGGCCGCCGGACCGGAGCGCGTACGGCTCAGGCGGGCACGAAGGCGCAGCGCCGCATCACGTCGTCGAGCGAGAGGCCGAGCGCCTCGGCGAGGGCGGCGACGGTGAAGAAGGCGGGGGTGGGCGCCCGGCCCGTCTCGATCTTGCGCAGGGTCTCGGGGGACAGGCCGGCGCTCGCCGCGACCTCGACGATGCTGCGGCCGCCGCGGGACTCGCGCAGCAGCGCGCCCAGCCGCTCGCCGCGCTCGCGCTCTTCGGGGGTGAGAGGGGTACGGACCATGCCCCCATCCTACCCCTGAACCCGATAAGTATCCCGTTACAGTTATACCGGTATAGTTATTGGCATGGTGGAACTGAAGACAGACCAGGCGATCGACGACATGCGCGCCGCGGGCCGGGTGGTCGCGCGCGCCCTGACAGCCGCGCGGCGGGCCGCGCGCGTCGGGACCTCCCTGCTGGACCTGGACGAGGTGGCCCGCGACGTGCTCCGGGAAGCCGGCGCGAGCTCGCCCTTCCTCGGATACCGGCCGCAGTTCGCGCCCGTGCCCTTCCCCGCCGTCATCTGCGTCTCGGTCAACGACGCGATCGTGCACGGCATCCCCGACGGCCACCGGCTGCGCGACGGCGACCTCGTCAGCATCGACTTCGGGGCGAAGCTGGGCGGCTGGGTCGGCGACGCGGCCGTCAGCTTCACCGTCGGCCGGGCCCGCCCCGCCGACCTGCGGCTGATCGAGACCGCCGAGGCGGCCCTCGCGGCCGGGATCGCCGCCGCCGTACCCGGCAACAGGATCGGCGACATCGCCCACGCCGTCGGCACCGTCTGCCGCACCGCCGGATACGGCATCCCGGACGGCTTCGGCGGCCACGGCATCGGCCGCAGCATGCACGAGGACCCTGGCGTGCCCAACGAGGGCCCGCCGGGGCGCGGCATGAAGCTGCGCCCCGGCATGGTCCTCGCGATCGAGCCGATGGTCATCGCGGGCGGTACGGACGACTACCGGTGCGACGCGGACGGCTGGACCCTGCGGACCATCGACGGCAGCCGCGCCGCGCACGCGGAGCACACGGTCGCGATCACCGCCGACGGCCCGAGGATCCTCACCGCTCTCTAAGCGGTCTCCCGGAGGGTCACGGCCTCCCGTACGGCCGGACCACCATCGCGGAGCCGCCGCCGCGCCGGCTGGTCTCCGCCGCGGCCAGCCAGCGGCCGTCCGGCAGCCGCTGGACGCCGGTGGCCGCGCCGATCTCCGGGTTCTGCCGGAAGCCCTGGCCGAGTGCCTCCAGCTCGGCGCGCACCGGGCTGTTCCACAGGCCCGGCTCCAGCTCGGTCGTGGTCTGGTTGCGCTGGCTGGCGCGCGGCGCGGCGATGGCGTCGACCAGCGGCAGGCCCCGGTCCAGGTGGCCCATCAGGGTCTGGAGGACGGTGGTGATGATGGTGGCGCCGCCCGGGGACCCGACGGCCAGGACCGGCCGGCCATCGTCCAGCACGATCGTCGGGGACATGGACGAGCGGGGCCGCTTGCCGGGGCCGGGCAGGTTCGGGTCCGGGACCCCGGGAGCCGCCGGCGCGAACGAGAAGTCGGTCAGCTCGTTGTTGAGCAGGAAGCCGCGCCCCGGGACGGTGATCGCGCTGCCACCGGTGGACTCGATGGTCAGGGTGTACGAGACCACGTTGCCCCAGCGGTCGGCGACCGTCAGATGGGTGGTGTTCTCCCCCTCGTACGTGGTCGGGGCGGCCTGGCCGGTGGTGGCGCAGGGCGCGGGGTCGTGCGGGTCACCGGGTGCCAGCGGACTGGTCAGCGCCCGGTCGGGCGTGATGAGGCAGGCACGCGAGTCCGCGTACCGCTGGGAGAGGAGCTGCCGGGTCGGCACGTTCTCGGCGGCGGGGTCGCCGACCCAGCGGCCGCGGTCGGCGAAGGAGATCCGCGAGGCCTCGATGAAGCGGTGCAGGTACTGCGCCTCGGACAGGGAGCCCACGTCGGTGCGTTCCAGGATGTTGAGCGCCTCGCCGACGGTGGTGCCGCCGGAGGACGAGGGCGCCATGCTGTAGACGTCCAGGCCCCGGTAGCTCACCTGCGTCGGAGCCTGCCGCTTGGTCTCGTACGCGCGCAGGTCGCGGGTGGTCAGATCGCCGGGGCGGACGTTGCGCGTCGCGGCCGGGTCCACCGGGGGCTTGCGGACGGCCTCGACGATGTCCTCGGCGATCGGGCCCCGGTAGAGCGCGCCCGTGCCCTTGCGGCCGAGTTCGGCATAGGTGGCGGCCAGGTCCGGGTTCTTGAAGGTGGAGCCGACCACCGGCAGCGCCCCGCCCGGCAGGAACAGCCCGGCGGTGTCCGGGAAGTCCTTGAACCGGGCCTCGTTGGCCTCGGTCTGGGCCCGGAAGGTGGCATCGACGGTGAACCCGTCGCGCGCCAGCTTCTCGGCGGGCTTGAGAAGCCCGCGCAGCGGGCGGGTGCCCCACGCGTCGAGGGCGCTCGTCCAGGTGGCGGGCGTGCCGGGGACTCCGACCGAGCGGCCGCTGGTCTGGCCCTCGGCGAAGGGGATGGGGGCGCCGTTCTCCTGGAAGAGGGTGGCGGTGGCCGAAGCCGGCGCGGTCTCGCGGCCGTCGATGGTGTGCACCCGGCGGGAGGAGGCGTCGTAGTAGACGAAGTATCCGCCTCCGCCGATGCCGGCCGAGTACGGCTCGGTGACCCCGAGTGCGGCGGCGGTGGCGACGGCGGCGTCCACGGCGTTCCCGCCGGAGCGCAGGACGGCGATCCCGACGGCCGAGGCGTCGGCGTCGACGCTGGCGACGGCCCCGCCGTACCCGGCGGCGACGGGGACCTTGGGCGGGGTGGCGCTCCCGGACGGCGGGGCCGCGGCCCCGGTGGTGACGAGTGCCCCGGCGAGGGCGACGAGCGCTAACTGACGTGCGGCGGGACCACGCATCCGGTTCCTCCAGCGGCGGTTGGACGGGCTGTCAGACCTGCGAGCCGCAGCCTAACTTCACGGCCCCTCCCGCGTCAGGAAGGCCGCGTGACGGCTACCATCCGCAGCGTGAACGACGACGTGCGCAACATCGTGCTAGGGGTGATAGCCACCGCCTTCAGCGGCGGGTTCGGCTGGTTCTCCCGGACCTATCTGTGGCGCCGCGCCCTGCGCCGCAAGCAGGCCTTCTTCGGACTGCCGACCGGGTCGGACTGCCTGTTCGTGGTCAACCGGCAGATGGGCGGAACCGATTCGTCGCTGCACCGCAACGACGCGTTCGCGCTGCTGGAGATCTCGTCCCTGATCAAGGACTGCGGGGCGAACGTGCAGATCGTCACCCACGACGGGGCCCGTCAGGGGTTCGGCGAGCGCGCCGAGTTCTGCGTCGGCGGGCCCTCCTCCAACGCCCGGACCGTGGCGCACCTCGCGTCCATGCTCCCCGGGGTGCGGGTCATCTTCAACAGCGAATCCGTACCGGACCGTGGAGCGATCACCGTCGGCGGTGAGACGTACCGCTGGGTCAAGGGCCAGGTGGAGTACGTGCTGCTGGCACGGCTGACCACCGGGCGGGGAACCCGGCCCGTGTTCCTCCTGTCGGGGCAGACCGCCATCAGCAACCAGGCCGCCGCCCGTTATCTGGCCAAGCAGCACCGAGCGCTGGCCCGCACGTACGGCGGGGATTCCTTCTGCGTCCTGCTGAAGGTCATCAACTCCGACGCATACGGCCCGGACGTGACCGAGCTGGTGGCGGACGTCACCCGGCAGGCCCGGACACCCGTAGCGGAAGCCGCGTGATCCCGTTGATGAAGTTCGACACCAAGCGCCGTGGCGGACCGGCGAGTTCGGGAACGGGCATGGCCGTGCGCCACTCCTCGTAGAGGCTGCGCAGCTGGAGCCGGGCGAAGTGGGCGCCGAGGCAGACGTGCGGCCCCTCACCGAAGGAGACGTGCGGGTTGGGCGCCCGGCCGAGGTCGAGGCGCCCGGGGTCGGTGAAGACGCGCTCGTCGTGGTTGGCGGAGGCGTGGAAGACCACCACCTTGTCCCCCGCACGGATCGTCCGCCCGGCGAGTTCGGTGTCGAGGGCGGCGGTGCGGCGGAAGCTCAGCACCGGCGGGTGGACGCGCAGGAGTTCGTCCACGGCGCGGTCCATCGGGGCCCGGCCGTCGGCGAGCCGCCGGTAGGCGTCCGGGTCCCGGGCCAGGGCGAGCAGGCCGCCGGGCGCGGCGGAGCGTACGGTGTCGTTGCCCGCGACGGTGAGCAGGAAGAAGAACATCTCCAGCTCTTCCGGGTCCAGTGCGGCCCGGGCGAGGGCGGTCATCACGTCGTCGCCGGGGTGCGTCCGCTTGTACGCGGCCAGCTCGCGGGCGTACCCGAACATCTCGCCCAGCAGCGCCGGGGAGCGCGGGTTGAGGGGTCTGCCGTCGGGGCCGAGCGGGGGCGCGGGCGCGTCCTCGGGATCCTGGTAGCCGATGACCCGTACGGTCCACTCCAGCAACAGGCCCCGGTCGGCGGCCGGAACGCCCAGCAGGTCGGTCAGGTTGAGCAGCGCGTACTCGTCGGTGACGGCGGCGACCAGGTCGGCGGCGCCGTCCTCGGCCCGGTCACGGGCGGCGGCGAGCAGGGTACGGGCCCGCTCGCGCACCCGGCCGGCGAAGGCGTCGACGCGGGCGGGCGTGAAGGCGCGGGCGATCAGCCGGCGCAGCCGCCCGTGGGCGGGCGGGTCCTGGTTGAGCATGGTGCGCCGCAGGAAGGGCAGGTCGGCCGGGTCGGGGTCGCGGATCTGGGTGGCGCCGAGCCAGGAGGAGTACGTGGTGTGGTCGCGCAGGACCCGCACGACATCGGCGTGCCGGGTGACCGCCCAGAAGCCGGGGCCCGCGGGCCAGCCCAGGATCTCCGGTTCCTCCTGCCAGGCCACCGGGTGCGTGTCGCGCAGCCGCCGGTAGCGTTCGTACGGGATGCCCTCGGCGTAGAGGCGGGGGTCGAAGACGTCCGGGAGGTCCGCGGCGAGGTCGTCCATGGGGCCACCGTGACGGCTGCGCGGGCCGGCCGCAAGGGGGTCGCGATCAACTCCGGGTGTCGCGGCCGGCCCCGTCGAGGGCGGTGTCACGAGGTCCGGCGCGCCGCAGGGAGTCCAGCAGATCGGTGATTTCCACCAGGCGCAGCGGCCTGGCGAGGAGAACGACGACGAGGGCGATCGCCGCGGTGCCCGCCGCGACGGCGGCGAAGTCGCCGAAGGCCTCGACGGCGCGGGCGGCGGCGTATCCGGCGGCGGCCGCCGGGAGGCAGGCGGTCACGAGCCGCAGATGGGTGCCGGCGGCCGTGGCCCGCTGTTCGCTACGGGTGCCCGCGCGCGGGCCGAGGCGCCGGGAGAGGGCGTACGCGGTGACGGCCGTGCCGGCGAAGAGCGCGACGGAGTAGGCGCCGGCCATGCCGGTGACCGCCCAGCGCGCGGGCAGCAGCAGGTAGGCGGCCGCCGAGAGCCCGGCGTTCAGGGTGGCGATGACCAGGTTCAGGAAGAACGGGGTGCGGGTGTCGGAGAGGGCGTAGAAGCCGCGCGAGAGGACGTACTGGCCGGAGAAGGCGATCAGGCCGGGGGCGAAGGCGATGAGCATGCCGGCCATCAGGCCGACGTCGGCGGCGGTGGTGCGCCCGTACCCGAAGACGGCGCCCATCACCCAGGGGGCGAGGGCGGCGAAGAGCGCGGCCGCGGGGACGACCAGGGCGGCGCTGGAGCGCAGCGCGTAGGAGACGTCGCGGCGGACCGCCCCGAGGTCGCCGTCGGCGGCGGCGGAACTCATCCGGGGCATCAGGGCCGTCACCAGGGAGACGGTGATGATGCCCTGGGGGACGATCCACAGCTGATAGGCGTTGCTGTAGGCGGTGTATCCGGCGCCGGACGCGAGGCCCGCCTCGATGGCGCGCTGCCCGGTGGCGGTGGAGAGCCGGGTCACGACCCAGTAGCCGATCTGGTTGGTGAGGACGAGCATGACGAGCCAGCCCGCGTTGCGCAGCGGGCGGGCGAGGCCGCTGCCGCGCCAGTCGAAGCGGGGGCGCCAGCGGAAGCCGGCAGCGCGCAGCGAGGGGATCAGTGCGAGGGCCTGGATGACGATGCCGGCGGTGGTGCCGAGGCCGAGCAGCCGGGTCTCGGCGGCGGTGAGGCCGTCCGCCGCCGCATCGTGCGAGACGTAGAGGAAGAGCCCGAAGACGCCGATGATGACGAGGTTGTTGAGGACCGGGGTCCACATCATCGCGCCGAACCGGCCGCGGGCACCGAGCACCTGGCCCAGCAGCGTGAACAGTCCGTAGAACAGGATCTGCGGGAGGCAGTAGCGGGCCAGGGCCACGGTGGTGCTCGCCTGGGCCCCGGTATAGGGGGTGTACGCGGAGATGATCAGCGGTGCGGCGAGCACGGCGAGGGCGGTGAGCACCAGGAGCGCCGCGGTGCAGGCGGTCAGCAGCCGGTCGGTGTACGCGGCGCCGCCGTCCTTGTGTTCCTTGGCGGCCTTGACCAGCTCGGGGACGAAGACGGCGTTGAGGGCGCCGCCGACGAGCAGCATGTACAGGATGTTCGGGACCGTGTTGGCGACGGCGTAGCCGTCGCCGAGCAGTCCGGTACCCAGTGCGGCGACGACCACGGCGGAGCGGACGAAGCCGGTGGCGCGGGAGACGATCGAGCCGGCCGCCATGACCGCGCCGCTGCGCAGCACCGAGGTCTTCGCCGGCGCCACGGGCGCGCCGTCGGCCGGGGCGGGAGCGGCCGTTCTGGTATCGGTGGCCGTCACCGGCGGGCCGGATGCGCCTGAAAGGCCTTGTGGAGCGCCGTGTTGGCGTATCCGTCCATCGGGGTCTTCCCTTCACCGAGCGTCGAAGGTGGAGGGTATCCCGCGCATGTCGTATGCGTGTGAAGCGGGTTCCGAGCGGTGACTGACTCTCAGTCAATCGTTACCAGCGCGTAACTTACTGATGGGTTACTTCCGGTAAGCCCCTCACGTTACGGTCGGCACACTTTGACACCGCCGCACGCGAGGAGCGATTGATGGTCCGTACCACCAGCACCGCGGTCGCCATGGCGACCGTACTGGCGGCAACCGCCCTGGGCCTGGCCCCCCACCAGGCCCAGGCGGCACCCGCCCGCACCGTCACGGCCAGCGCCGACACCTCGCCCGCCTCATCCGCCTCGTCGGACCTACGGTTCTACGACATCCCCGGCTCCGGCGGCATCACCCTCAAGGGCAATGTCTTCACCCCGGCCGGCGCCGAGAGCGGCCGGAAATACCCGCTGATCGTGCTCCCCACGAGCTGGGGCATGCCGCAGATCGAATACATCGCCCAGGCCAAGAAGCTCGCCGACTCCGGTTACATCGTGGTCAGTTACACCTCCCGCGGCTTCTGGCTCTCCGGCGGCGAGATCGAGGTGGCCGGCCCGCCCGACGTCGCCGATGTCTCCGCCGTCATCGACTGGGCCCTCGCCACCACCCCCGCCGACGCCGACCGCATCGGCCTCGGCGGGGTCTCGTACGGCGCCGGCATCAGCCTGCTGGCAGCGGCGAACGAGCCGCGCGTCAAGGCCGTGGTCGCCCTCAGCGGCTGGGCCGACCTCATCGACTCCATCTACTCGGGGCGCACCCAGCACCTCCAGGCCACCGGAATGCTCGGCGCCGCCGGCTACCTCACCGGCCGGCCCGGCCCCGAACTCAAGCAGATCCTGAGCGATTTCCTCGGCTCGAAGCTGGACCGGGAACAGCAGATGATCGACTGGGGGAAGAAGCGCTCCGCCGCCGAGCAGGTGGACCGGATCAACGCCAACGGCGCCGCGATCATGCTGGGCAACGCGTGGGGGGACACCATCTTCCCGCCCAACCAGTACGCCGCCTTCTACGAGAAGCTGACCGGCCCCAAGCGCCTGGAGTTCCGGCCCGGCGACCACGCCACCGCCGAGGCCACCGGCCTGCTCGGCCTGCCCAACGACACCTGGACCAACGCCCATCGCTGGTTCGACCGCTACCTCAAGGGCGAGCGCAACGGCGTGGACGCCGAGTCCCCGGTGCAGATCAAGTCCCGTAGCCAGGACGGGTACGAGGGCTACGCCGACTGGAAGTCGGTCGGAGCCGCCGGCACCGAGAGGCTCGCCCTCTCCGACAGCGAACACCTCTTCGCCAACGTCGACTCCGGCGCCAACGGCGGCGTCATCTTCCTCTCCAGCATCCTCGACCAGTTCGCCAAGGCGCCCCCCATCGCCTCCATCCCGCTCCTCCCCCGCGCCTTCGCCGCCGTCTGGCAGTCGGAGCGCTACGACGAGGCCCGCCGGGTCCGGGGCACGGCCAGGCTGCACACCACCGTCACGCCCACCAAGGGGGACGGCACCTTCGTCGCGTACCTCTACGACGTCGGCCCGCTCGGCATCGGCAAGCTGGTCAGCAACGCCCCGTACACCTTCCACGGGAAGACCCCCGGGCAGGCCTTCGGTGTGGACCTGGACCTCTTCTCCACCGCCTACGACGTGCCGGCGGGCCACCGGCTGGCCCTGGTCATCGACACCGTCGATCCCCTCTACATCGAGCACAACCCCACCGGCGCGCAGCTGACCTTCTCCTCGCCGCGCACCGATCCCTCGTACGTCTCGGTGCCGCTGCGCGAGCAGTGATCCGCGGCTGCTGCCGGGCGGGTCGGCTCCGCGGAGCCGCTACCGGCCCGGCAGCACCACCGTCCGCCGTCCGGCGGGGGCGACTTCGACGGCCTCGGTCTTCATCGGGCCCCCCCTCAGTGCTTGAGGATCTTGGAGAGGAAGTCCTTGGCCCGTTCGCTCTCGGGGGCGGAGAAGAAGGCCTCCGGGGTCCGGTCCTCGACGATCTTCCCGTCGGCCATGAACACGACGCGGTTGGCGGCGGAGCGGGCGAAGCCCATCTCGTGGGTGACCACGACCATGGTCATGCCCTCACGGGCGAGCTGCCGCATGACCTCCAGCACCTCGTTGATCATCTCGGGGTCGAGGGCGGAGGTGGGCTCGTCGAACAGCAGCGCCTTGGGGTTCATGGCCAGGGCCCGGGCGATGGCGACGCGCTGCTGCTGGCCGCCGGAGAGCTGGGCGGGGTACTTGTCGGCCTGGTCGGCGAGGCCCACGCGCTCCAGCAACTGCCGGGAGCGTTTCTCGGCCTCGTCCTTCTTCCGATTCCTGACCTTGATCTGCGCGAGGGAGACGTTGGCGAGGACGGTCTTGTGGGCGAAGAGGTTGAAGGACTGGAAGACCATGCCGACCTCGGCGCGCAGCGCGGCCAGTTCCTTGCCCTCGGCGGGGAGCGGCTTGCCGTCGAGCAGGATCGTGCCCGACTCGATGGTCTCCAGGCGGTTGATGGCCCGGCAGAGGGTCGATTTCCCGGAGCCGGAGGGGCCGATGACCACCACCACCTCGCCGCGGCCGACGGTGAGGTTGATGTCCTGGAGGACGTGCAACGCCCCGTAGTGCTTGTTGACGTCCCGCAGCTCGATCAACGGATCGACGGCCATGCGCTGCCCTGCCCACTTGTCGGAGTGCCGAGGTCAGCGCAAACTATCCAGCCGCGGAACGGGACTTCCCGACGACACGCGTAAAAGGGATATAAAGCCTCCTCACGGGACACTCCCTAACCTTCGGAGGCCTCCGCGTAGGCCTGACAGAGTTCGGGGGATCCGGTCATCGCCCAGGACACCCCCGATTCGATCACGTTCAGCTCGCGCCCCGAGGCCAGCCGGATCACCGGCTGGCCGTTCGGCCACACCTGCCAGCCGGTTCCGGGAATGGTCCGGACGATCACCGTCCCGAGGTAGAAACCGGCGTCGTTGCCCAGCCAGGGCACCGCCTCGGGATCCCGCCGCCAGCGGGGCATCAGCTGGTCGAGCGCCTCCAACGAGGCAGGGCTCTCGTCGAGTTCGAGCCCGGCCGCCCGGGCCTGGGCACGCAGCATCTCGCACTCCGAGAACAACTCGTTGATCCCCTCGGGATCGTCTGCGAGGGCGGCGGCCAGCCCCGCACCCCGTTCCGTTTCGCGCCGGTTCAGCCAGTTGTCCAGGAAGGGGATGTTCATACCGCCCAGCCTCGCACCAGGATCCGCCGCTGGCCACAGGGCGCGCCTGAACCGGCGCGGCCTCCACCGGGCCGCTGGGCCCAGGGGTGTCCTAGCGGTGTCTCAGCGGCTGAGATCCAGATCCACGACGACCGGGGCGTGGTCCGACGCGCCCTTGCCCTTGCGCTCCTCGCGGTCCACGTAGGCGTCGGTGACGGCCTTGGAGAAGGCCTCGTTGCCGTACACCAGGTCGATGCGCATGCCCCGGTTCTTGGGGAAGGCGAGCTGGCGGTAGTCCCAGTACGTGTAAGGGCGGTCGTACTTGAGCGGGCGCGGCATCACGTCGGAGAGCCCGGCGGCCCGCAGTGCCTCCAGGGCGGCCCGCTCGGCGGGAGTGACGTGGGTGAGCCCCGCGAACACGGCCGGGTCGAAGACGTCCTCGTCGGTCGGGGCCACATTGAAGTCGCCGAGGACCGCGAACGGGCGCGGACCCGCCGCGTCCTGCGCGACGGCGGTGGTCAGCGAGCGGAACCAGTCCAGCTTGTAGCCGTAGTGGTCGTGCTCGACCTCACGGCCGTTCGGCACGTACACCGACCAGAGGCGCACCCCGCCGCAGGTGGCCGAGATCGCCCGGGGCTCCTGGACGCCCTCGTAGTCCGGCCCGCCCGGCAGGCCCGTGACCACGTCCTCCAGGCCGACCTTGGAGATCAGGGCCACGCCGTTCCACCGGCCGGTGGCGTTGACGGCCGCCTCGTAGCCCAGCTCGCGCAGCTCGGCGTACGGGAACTGCTCCGCGGAGCACTTGGTCTCCTGGATGCACACGGCGTCGGTGCCGGTGCTCTCCAGCCACGCCAGCAGACGGGGCAGCCGGGCGGTGATCGAGTTGACGTTGAACGTGGCGATACGCATGCCTACCAACCTACCGCCCGGCACTGACAGCGACCCGGCGCCGCCGTCAGAGCTCGGCGGTGCCCCCGGCGGCGAGCCGCCCGTGGTCGGCGCCGCCCAGGGCGCCCAGGGCCGTGTCGTAGATCGGCCGGGCGAGGTCGGAGAGGTAGGCGTCGTGGATGTCGATGGCCCGGCGCGGCTTGACCGCACGCAGGTAGTCGATCACCTCGGCAATCTTGTTCCACGGCGCGTGCACCGGGAGCATCAGGGTGTCGACGGGGGCCTCGGGCACGGTCAGCGCGTCCCCGGGGTGGAAGAGGGAACCGTCGACGAGGTAGCCGACGTTGGTGATCCGCGGGATGTCCGGGTGGATGACGGCGTGCAGCTCGCCGTGCACCTGGACGTCGAAGCCGGCGGCGGTGAAGGTGTCGCCGTGGCCGACGGTGTGGACGCGGCCCGGGTAGGCCGGGGCCAGCTGCCCGGCGACGCTGCGCAGGGTCCACAGCTCGGTGGCCGGATTCGCGTCGAGGGCGGCCCGCAGCCGGCCCTCGTCGAAGTGGTCCGGGTGCTCGTGCGTGACGAGCAGGGCGTCCGCCCCGAGGCCCGCGTCGGATTCGCTGAAGGCGCCCGGGTCGATGACGAGCACGCGCCCGTCCTTCTCCAGCTGGACGCAGGAGTGCAGCCGCTTGGTGAGCTTCATGATCCCAGGCTAAGCGGCCTCGCGGGCTGCGGCCTCGCGGGCTACGGGGTCGCGGGCTACGGGGTCGCCGTGGAGACCACGTAGACCCGGGGGTTGGGGCCGCTGAAGTCGACCACGATGTCCCGGGTGGGGCGCGGATCGGGCTGTTCGAGGGTGACGGCGGACACGGTGGTGCCGGGGGGCCACGTCCAGCCCGCGACCCTCGCGTCGTGCGCGGAGATGGTGTCCCCGGGAGCCCCGGGGGTCAGCTCGGCGCGGCTCGTCCCGACGTCGGCGAGGAAGGCGTCCAGATCCCGGGCGGTGACCGTGAACTCCGTGAACAGCCGGCTGGTGTGCCAGTTGTTGGTCTCCAGGTACCCGACCCGCCAGGCCTCGTCCGGGATCGGGACCTCGTAGATGCTGCGCTGGACCGCGGAGGGCCAGGCCGGGCGCACGTGGACGGCGCCGATCTTGGCGGCCTTGTCACGGCCGCTCTCGCGGCTCTGCTGGGCGGACACGAGCAGGTAGCCCGCCGGGACGCCGACGAGCAGCAGGATGATGATCGCGGTGATCCAGCGGCGCCGGACCACGCGCCCGCGGTCCTCGGCCGGGGTCGGCGGCGTGCCGCCCCCCTCGGGGGCGGAGGCCTGACGGGGCAGTCGGGGCGGGGTCACTGGTCGTCGTGCTCCTTGGCGTCCGTGGATTCCGTGGCGCCGGCCACGTCGCGGCGGCCCAGCCGCGCGTAGCGCTCGTACCGCTCGACGCGCCGGCGCGTGGCGCGGCGGAAGCGGCGGGCGACGAGCCGGGCGAGGTCGGCGGCGCCGACCATGCCGGCCTCCGGGCCGAGCTGGGCCTTGGCGATACGGGCCTCGGGGCGGTAGCCGCGGCCGGTGAGGTGGCGGCGGAAGGCGTCCCGGGCGGGGCCGATCAGCAGGTCGTCGGCGGCGCTGACGCCGCCGCCGATGACGAAGCACGACGGATCCAGGGCGGCGGCGAGGTTGGCGATGCCGACGCCGAGCCACTGGCCGATGTCCTGGAGGAGCTCGACGCACATGGCGTCGCCCTCGCGGGCCAGCTCGGTGATGAGCGGCCCGGTGATCTCCGAGACGTTGCCGCCTACCTTGGCGATGATGTTGTACGCGACCGGGGAGTCGGCGGCGGCGAGTTCGCGGGCCTCGCGGACCAGGGCGTTGCCGGAGCTGTACTGCTCCCAGCAGCCCCGGTTGCCGCAGGGGCAGCGGTGCCCGCCGGGGACGACCTGCATGTGGCCGAACTCACCGGCCACCCCGTAGCGGCCACGCTTGACCTGGCCGCCTTCGAGGATGGCCCCGCCGATGCCGGTGCCCAGTGTGATCATGACGAGGTGGTCCTCGCCGCGCCCGGCGCCGAAGCGCCACTCGGCCCAGGCGGCGGTGTTGGCGTCGTTGTCCACCATGACCGGGACCGCGAGCCGCGACTGGAGGGCGTCGCGCAGCGGCTCGTCGCGCCAGGCCAGGTGCGGGGCGAACAGCACCCTGGACCGGTCGGCGTCCACCCAGCCGGCCGCGCCGATGCCCACGGCGTGCACATCGTGGCGGTCGGACAGGTCCAGCACCAGCTCCACGATGGTGTCCTCGACCACCTTTGGGCTCTTGGACTTGTGCGGGGTCTCGGCGCGGATCTTCTCCAGGATGATGCCGTCGGCGTCGACGACACCGGCCATCACCTTGGTGCCGCCGATGTCGATGCCGACGGTCGGGACGCGCGGGGCGGTCAGGTGCGACCGGCGCTCACGGGTCCCGACGGTCCGCAGGACGGTGCCTCGCGCCGCCCCCCGGTGGGCGAGCGTGAAGTCCCGGTAACCGCTCATCGAGTCCTGTCGTCCCTGTCCGTGGTGTGGGTGTCCCCTGATTCTGCCACCCGCTCCAGTTCGTGGCTCAGCTCGTCCAGCTCGGAGCCGCCCGCCATCTGGCGGGTGAGCTCGTCGAGCGTGATCGAGTCGCGGGTGTGGCTGCCCGCCATGGTGCCGCGCTTGAGGAGCACGAACCGGTCTCCGACCAGGTAGGCGTGGTGCGGGTTGTGGGTGATCAGCACCACCCCGAGGCCCGCGTCGCGCGCCGCGGCGACGTACTTGAGGACCACGCCGGACTGCTTGACGCCCAGGGCGGCGGTGGGCTCGTCCAGTACGAGGACCTTCGCGCCGAAGTGGACGGCGCGGGCGATGGCCACGCACTGCCGCTCGCCGCCGGACAGGGTGCCGATGGGCTGGTCCACGTCGCGCAGGTCGATGCCCATGCGGAGCAGCTCCGCCCGGGTGGTCTCGCGCATGAGCTCGACGTCGAGGCGGCGGAAGGGGCCGCGGCCCTTGGTGGGCTCGGAGCCGAGGAAGAAGTTCCGCCAGACGGGCATGAGCGGGACGACGGCGAGGTCCTGGTAGACGGTGGCGATGCCGTGGTCGAGGGCCGCGCGGGGATTGGCGAGCGCGGTCTCACGGCCCTCGATCTCGAAGGTGCCGGCGTCGTGCCGGTGCAGCCCCGCGATGATCTTGATGAGGGTGGACTTGCCCGCGCCGTTGTCGCCGAGGACGCAGGTGATCTCGCCGGACGAGACCTCCAGGGAGACGCCCTGGAGGGCGCGGATGTTGCCGTAGTACTTGCTGACCCCGGTCAGCTTCACCAGGGCGGTCGCTTCCGCGGTCGTGTTCGCGGTCATGTCGGTGCTCACTTCGCCTCCGCCCGCTTGCGCACCCAGGCGTTGAGCAGCGTGGCCAGCAGCAGCATCCCGCCGAGGAAGAACTTGAACCAGTCCGGGTTCCACTGGGCGTAGACGATGCCGTTGCTGGTCATGCCGAAGATGAAGGCTCCCACGGCCGAGCCGATGGCGGAGCCGTAGCCGCCGGTCATCAGACAGCCGCCGATGACGGCCGCGATGATGTAGAGGAACTCGTTGCCGACGCCCTCGCCGGACTGGACGACGTCGAAGGAGAACAGGATGTGCTGCCCGGAGATCCAGGCGCACAGGGCGACGCCCATGTAGAGGCCGATACGGGTCTTCACGACCGGGACGCCGGTCGCGCGGGCCGCGTCCGCCCCGCCGCCCACGGCGAAGATCCAGTTGCCGGCGCGGGTGCGCAGCAGGATCCAGGTGGCGACGGCGACCAGGGCCAGCCACCACAGGACGGTGACCTTGAGGGTGACCGAGCCGATGTTCCACTGCGAGGCGAAGAGGGACCGCGCGGAGGAGAAGCCCTCCATGTCGGCGATGGACTTGGTGGAGACCGAGCCGCTGATCAGCTTGGTGAACCCCAGGTTCAGGCCGGTCAGCATCAGGAAGGTGCCGAGCGTGATGATGAAGCTGGGCAGTTTGGTGCGGGTCAGCATGAACCCGTTGAAGAAGCCGATCGCCAGGGTGACCAGCAGGGACACCAGGACGCCGACCCAGACGTTGGCGGTCATCTGGTAGCTGACCATGGAGCTGAGCAGCGCCGAGCTGGTGACCATGACGCCGGCGGACAGGTCGAACTCGCCGCCGATCATCAGGAGGGCGACCGGGACCGCCATGATCCCGATGGTGGAGGCCGAGTAGAGGATCGTGCTGAGGCTGGAGGCCTGGAGGAAGGTGGGGGCGGCGAAGGAGAAGAAGACGAACACGGCGGCCGCGCCGACGACCGCGCCCAGCTCGGGGCGGCCGAGGAGGCGCCGCGGCAGTGAGGTGGGGGCGAGCCGCTCGTCCGCCGGGGCGAGGACGGGTGCGCTCATCGCCGGCCCCGCTTGATGAACTCCTCCAGCTTGGCCGCCTCGGCGCCGGTGACGATCTGCGGCCCCGTGAGCACCGGGCGGCCGCCGCCGAGGGTGTCGGCGTTGTAGCGGTAGAGCCAGAGCAGGTCCACGGCCTCGTAGCCCTGGAGGTAGGGCTGCTGGTCGACCGCGAAACCCAGGGCGCCGGACTTCAGGTCGCGGGCCACGGACTCGTTGAGGTCGAAGGTGTCCACCTCGGCCTTGCTGCCCGCCGCGTCCTTCGCCTTGATGGCGGTCGGGGCGAACGGGGCACCGAGGGTGACGATCGCGTCGATGGACGGGTCGGCCTGGAGCTTCGCCTGGATGGCCGCCTGGACCGAGGGCATGTTGGTGCCCTCGACGTACAGGTTCTCCATGGAGCCGCCGAAAGTCTTCTTCGCTCCGGCGCAGCGCTGCTCGTGGCCGACGTTGCCCTGCTCGTGCAGGACGCAGACGGCCTTCTTCCTGCCGCGCCCGGTCAGCTCGGTGCCGACGGCCTCGCCGGCGATCTGCTCGTCCTGGCCGATGTGAGTGAGGGCCCCGTACTCGGCGGACTGGGCGGATCCGGAGTTGACCGTGACCACCGGGATGCCGGCCTTGACGGCCTTGGCGATGACGTCCTTGAGGGCCTCGGGCTTGGCGAGGCTGACGATCAGCCCGTCCACCTTCTGGTCGATGGCGTTCTGCACGAACTGGGCCTGCTGCTGTGCCTGGTCGTCGTGGGAGTAGACGAAGTTGATGTTGTCCTTCGCCGAGGCCTCCTTGGCGCCCTTCTGCACGATGTCCCAGAAGGTGTCCCCATCGCCCGCGTGGGTGACCATCGCGAAGGTCCATTCCGGGGTGGACACGGCGGGCCGGCCCGCCTCGGCGGCCTTCGCCCGCTCCTCGGCGCGCTTGCCGCCCGTACTGCTGCATCCCGCGAGGGAGGCTCCCAGTACCGCCGCGAGCACGGCGCCGACGACGCGTACCCCTGTCCGAACCCTAGCCACGTCGCCGTGCCTTTCCCTCGTTGTACGTGCCACTGATATCAAAGCGGTCATTCCGGTTCCAGCCGCCCAGTATCCGCCACAGCGGACCAGGGGAGCTCATCGGGGCCAATACGTCCAACACGGCCAACACGGCCAACACGGCTACCCCGGCCAACACGGCCAACGTGGTGCAGCCGGGCAGATTGACAGGCCCGCCGGTCGGGGCCAGGTTGAGTGCATGCGCATCGGGCTCATCGGAACGGGCCGGATCGGCTCGTTCCACGCCGCGGCACTGGCCCGCAACCCGGAGGCGGGCTCGCTGCTGCTCGCCGACGCCGATCCGGCGCGGGCGGTGCGGCTCGCGGACCGGCTCGGGGCCACCGCCGCGCCCTCCGTGGACCAGATCTTCACCTGGGGCGTGGACGCGGTGGTCGTGTCCTGCTCCACCGAGGCCCACGCCGAGCTGGTCGTGCGGGCGGTACGGGGCGGGCTGCCGGTGTTCTGCGAGAAGCCCCTGGCCCCGGACCTGGCGCGGACCCTGGCCGTGGTGCGCGAGGTCGCCGCCGCCGACGGAGTGCTCCAGCTGGGCTTCATGCGCCGCTTCGACGCGGGCTACGGGACGGCGCGGGAGCTGGTCCGCTCGGGCGCGCTGGGGCGGCTGCACACCGTACGGACGATGACGGCCGATCCGGCTCCGCCGCCCGCCGCGTATCTGGCGACGTCCGGGGGGCTGTACCGGGACTGCCTGGTCCACGACTTCGACATGGTCCGGTGGGTGACCGGGCACGAGGTGGCGGAGGTGTACGCGGCCGGGTCGGACGCCGGTCCGCCGCGGTTCCGGGAGACCGGTGACATCGACACGGCCGCCGCCGTGCTCACGCTGGACGACGGGACCCTGGTGACCAGTACCGGTACGCGGTGCAACGGCGCCGGGTACGACGTGCGCATGGAGCTGGCCGGGGAGCTGGACCAGGTCTCCGCCGGGCTGGACGACCGTACGCCGATCGCCTCGACCGAACCGCAGGGCCCGCCCCCGGCGAGCAAGCCGTGGGCGGGTTTCCTGGAGCGGTTCGCCCCCGCCTACGGGGCGGAGCTGGCGGCCTTCGTCCGGCTGGTGCGCGGGGAGGGCCCCAACCCGTGCGACGGCCGGGAGGCCCTGGCGGCGTTCCGCGTGGCCGAGGCCTGCGAGCTGTCGCGGCGGGAGCGACGCCGGGTCCTGATGGAGGAACTGCCGGACCTGTGAGTCCGGCCTGCCGTTCATGGCCATCGGGTACGGCTACCAGCGCACCGGCAGCCGGGTCACGCCCCGGATCAGGCTGCCCCCGATCCAGGTCGGCGGACCCCCGGCCGGGTCCTCGGCCAGGTCCGGGAAGCGCTCCAGCAGGCCGCGGATCGCGATGCGCCCCTCCATCCGGGCGAGCGGGGCGCCGATGCAGAAGTGCAGTCCGTGCCCGAAGGCGAGGTGGCCCTGCGGGGCGCGCCGGATGTCGAAGGCTTCGGGGTTCTCGTACCGCTCGGGGTCGCGGTCCGCGCCGGCCAGCGAGACGAGGACGGTGGCTCCGGCCGGGATGGCGGTGCCTCCGAGCTCCATGTCCTCGCGGGCGTAGCGGTAGGTGGTGTTCTGCACCGGGCCGTCGTAGCGGAGCATCTCCTCGACCGCCCCGTCGAGCAGGCCGTCGTAGTCGGCGCGCAGGGCGGCCAGCTGGTCCGGGTGGGCGAGCAGGGCGCGCGTGCCGTTGGAGATGAGGTTGACGGTGGTCTCGTGGCCGGCGATCAGCAGCAGGAAGGCCATCCCGATCAGTTCTTTGGAGGACAGCGCGTCGCCGTCCTCGTCCCTGGTCCGGATGAGGGCGCTGAGCAGGTCCTCGCCGGGGGCCTTGGCCTTGGCCTCGACGAGCTCCGCGAGGTAGTCGCCGAGCTTCTGGTGCGCGGTGGTGCTCGGGGCGAGGGAGGTGGGCGCGAGTACCTCCTTGGACCAGTAGCTGAAGCGCTCGCGGTCCAGGTCGGGCACGCCGAGGAGTTCGCCGATGACGGTCATGGGCAGCGGAAACGCGAGGGCCTTGATCAGGTCGGCGGTGCGCTGCGGGCGGGCGGCCATCGCGTCGAGCAGTTCGTCGGTGATCTGCTGGACGCGGGGGCGCATGGCCTGGACGCGGCGGGTGGTGAACTCGCGGGCGACCAGGCGGCGCAGCCGGGTGTGCTGCGGCGGGTCGGTCTCCAGCATGTTGCTGTTGGCCACGGTGGCCGCCACGCCCGGCAGGACTCCGCTGCTGTTCCAGTCCTTCGACAGACCGGGGTGGCTGAGCGCCCGGCGGGCCTCTTCGTAGCCGACGACGAGCAAGGTGGGTGCGGCGTACTCGGCGGCCGAGACCTCGACGTGGTGCACCGGACCCGCCGCGCGCAGCCGGGCGTAGAAGGCGTAGGGGTCGGCGTGGAAGTCCGCGTCGTTCGCGCTGATGTCCGGTTGTGGCATGCGGCTACATTACGGCGGCGGTTCCGTGCTGGAACCGGCGTTTTCCGGTCACTCGTGCTCGTGCCGAGACCGCTCAGGTCATCCGGCCGCGGCGCGGCGGCCCCAGGCGGTGCCGCCGAGGACGAGCGCGGCGCCCGCGAAGCCGGCCGCGCCGAGGTGTTCGCCGCCGATGGCGATGCCGGCGGCGGCCGCCCAGAGGGGTTCGGTGCCGAGGAGGAGGCTGACGCGGGAGGGCGAGGTACGGCGTACGGCCCACGTCTGCACGAAGAAGGCGAACAGGGTGCAGAAGACGGAGAGGAAGGCGAGCCCGGCCCACTCGGCGGGTCCGAAACCGGCCGCGGCGGCCCAGGGGCTGTCGCCGGTGCCGGGCAGGGCGGCGAGTACGGCGAAGACGGCAAGGGCGCCGCCGAGTTGGACGGTGGTGAGGGAGAGGGAGTCGGCGTCCTGGACGGCCTTGATCCGGGCGGTCAGCAGCACGTTCAGGGTGCGGGCGAGGGCGGCGCCGAGGATGAGCAGGTCGCCGGAGCCGGGCGCGGTGAACCCGGCGCCCTGGGTGAGGAGTACGACGCCGGCGACGGAGACGGCGGCGGCGCCGAGGAACCCGGCGGAGGGCCGGGTCCGGCGCACGGCGGCCTCGGCGAGCGGGGTGAAGATCATGGTCAGGCTGATGATCAGCCCGGCGTTGGTGGCGGAGGTGTGGACGACCCCGTACGTCTCCAGGAGGAAGATCCCGCCGAGGACGAGGCCCAGCAGGGCGGCGCCGCGCAGCTGGGCGGCACGCAGCGCCCGCAACTGCTTCCACCCGGCGACGAGGAGGACGGGCAGAACGAGGCCGAACCGCAGCACGAGCACCGCGATGACGGTGTGCGCGGTGGTGACGCCCTTGGCGGCGAGGTAGCTGCCGCCCCAGACGACGGCGACGGCGAGGACGGGCAGATCGGCCCATGCGCCGCGCGGCGGGGCGGCGGGCGGGACAGCGGGCGGGACGGCGAGGGCGGTTGGCGTCACCGGGGTCTCCATCGGCGGAAGCGGGAGGTGGAGACATCGGCGGCTCGCACGTGTGCGGCCTCACCGTACCGGAGGACGATCTTGCCGGTCTTGCCGGTCTTGCCGGTCAGTCCGCGAAGCTGCCGAACGTGGCCCGGCCGGTCGGGCGGTACGTGTGGATGGCGATGCCGCTGGAGGTGGTGCGGTGGCCCGTCAGCTCGCAGGCCGTCGGCAGCCCGCCCGTCGGGAACAGCTTGCGCCCCGCGCCCAGGAACACCGGGAAGACCAGCAGGTTCAGCTCGTCGATGAGGTCCCGGGCCAGCAGCCACTGGGCCAGCTGCCCGCTGCCGTGCACCTGGAGTTCGCCGTCCATCGCGTCCTTGATCCGCACGATCTCGCTCTGGAGCTGCTCCCCGTCGATGACGGTGGCCGGGCCCCAGGACGGCTCCTTGAGGGTGGTCGAGGCGACGTACTTCGGCAGCCGGTTGAGCCCACCCGCGACCGGGTCGGCGGGGTCGTCGTGCTGCGGCCAGTACCCGGCGAAGATCTCGTACGTCCGGCGCCCGAGCAGAAACGCCTGGGTCCGGCTGTAGACCTCGGTGACGAACTCCCCCATCCCCTCGTCGGCGTACGGCACGACCCAGCCGCCGTACGCGAACCCGCCGCTGCGGTCCTCCTCCGGCCCGCCCGGGGCCTGCATCACACCGTCGAGGGTCAGGAAAGTGGTGAGGGTCAGCTTGCCCATGGCTCCGCGCTCCTTCTTGGCGATCGTGCCTGCACGGGTTCAGACTCCCGGGCCGGGCCGAACTCATCGGTGCGGCGCGCGCGAACGCGACGTCCGATTCCCGCCAGCGCCCCTGCACCGCCCCCGCTTTCATTGAACTCGCAACGATCTAAACGATCTGCCGGGGACAACGAGAGGAAACACCATGAACGGCACAGTGGCGTTGGTGACGGGCGGCAGCCGCGGCATCGGGGCGGCGACCGCCCTGCGGCTGGCGCAGGACGGGGTGGACGTCGCGATCACCTACGTCAACGACGCGCGGGCGGCGGCGGAGGTGGTCGGGAAGGTCGAGGCCCTCGGGCGCCGGGGCCTGGCCGTACGGGCGGACGCGGGCGTCCCGGCGGACGCCGCCCTGGCGGTGGAGGAGACCGTACGCGGCCTCGGGCGGATCGACGTCCTCGTCAACAACGCCGGGGTGGGCGTGCTCGGGCCGCTGGACGGGCTGGGGCTCTCGGACGTGGACCGGGTGCTGGCGGTCAACGTCCGGGGCGCGTTCCTGTCGGCGCAGGCCGCGGCCGGCCGGATGGGCCCCGGCGGCCGGATCGTCACCGTCGGCAGCTGCATCACCCAGCGGGTCCCCGGTCCCGGCGGCACCCTGTACGCGATGAGCAAGGCCGCGCTGAGCGGGCTGACCAAGGCCCTCGCCCGGGAGCTGGGCGGGCGCGGGATCACCGCGAACCTCGTCCACCCGGGCCCGGTGGACACCGACATGAACCCGGCCGACGGCCCCTACGCGGGCCCGCAGAGCGAGATGACGGCGCTCGGCCGCTTCGGCCGGCCGGAGGAGGTGGCGGCCATGGTGTCGTTCCTGGCGGGATCGGAGGCCGGCTACATCACGGGCGCCGAGTTCTCGGTGGACGGAGGCCACGCCGCGTAGCCCTCGCCGGGCGTGCGGGTGGGGTCCGGGGCGGCGCCCCGGGCCGGCCTCCGCCGGGAGCGGTGGTCACCGCATACGCCGAAGGGGCGCACCGTCGAGCGGTGCGCCCCTTCGGGCCGCGCGCCCCAGAGGTGTCGGCCCCGGGGGCCGGCAGTCTGCGGCGCGTGAGTGCGGGGGACCGTCAGCCGCCCAGCTCCTGGTGGCGGGCGGCGAGCGAGGCCGCGCCGGTCTCGGTCAGCGAGCCGAAGAGCCGAAGGCGCGAGAAGCCGCCGTCCGGGAAGATGTCGATCCGGACGTGCGTGCCGACCGCCGGGGCGTCCAGCACGAAGCGGTGGTTGGTGTCGGGCTGCAGGCGGGTGCGCGGCAGGAACTCGGTCCACTCGCCCGCCTCGCCCGTCTTGACGGACAGCGAGGCCCAGCCGGCCGAGTTGCCCTTGAGGTAGGCGGTGTCGATCTCGACGGCGCGGATCTCGGACTCGGCGACGAGCTGGTAGCGGATCCAGTCGTTGCCGTTGTCGCGGCGGCGGGCGGTCTCCCAGCCGTCGTCCATCTTGCGGGAGCGGCCCGGGTTGATGGTGTTGGTCGGCGGGGAGTAGAAGCGGTTGGACGCGTCCTCCACCGAGCCGCCGTTCTCCAGCGCGACGACATCGAACGAGCCGAGGGCGTCGAGCCACTTCGGGTCGGGCAGGACCTCGCCGTAGACGCGCAGGCGGGCAATGCCGCCGTCGGGGTGCTGGTTGACGCGCAGATGCGTGAACCGCTGCGGGGCGGTGACCTCGAAGCCGTTGGCCGCGTGGCCGCCGACGGGGGTGCGCGGGACGAGGGTCGTCCACTTCACGTCGTCGCCGAGGAGCTCCTCGGGCGTCGGGGCGCCCTCGACGGACGTGCCCTCGACGGAGACGGCCTGCGGCATGTTGCCGCGGAAGTGGGCGGTGTCGACGACGATGCCGCGGATGACGCCGGGGGCGCCCAGGCGTACGAGCGCCCAGTCGTGGTCCTCGGCGGTCGGCCAGGGCTGCGTGGCCGAGACGCCGCGGCGGCGGCGGGTCTCCCAGCCGTCCATGACCTTGCCCTTGTGGCCGAAGTGCTCGGGGTCGAAGTGCGCGGCCTCGGCGATGAGCAGGTTCTCGCGCTGGGCGAAGAACTCGTCGTTGGCGGCGATGACACCGGCACCCAGCTCACGGGCGGCGAGGTTCGCGTACTGGGTGAACGGGAACTCGGCCGTACGGTAGTCCGCGTACGGGTCGCCGCCTCCGTACGGGTTCGCGTTGCCGGTGAAGGATTCAATCGCCACTGTCAGTTCTGCCTTTCGAGGAGGAGGCCCGTGGGCTCGGTCGGGGTGCCGTGGTCGGCGATCTGCGTACCGCGCAGCCAGGTGGACTTCACGACGCCGTGCAGGGTCTTGCCCGCGTACGCCGTGACCTGGTTGCGGTGGTGGAGTTCGGCCGGATCCACAGTGAACGTTTCTTCAGGGGCCAGGACGGCGAAGTCGGCGTCGCGGCCCACCTCGATCGCGCCCTTCTGCGCCAGACCGGCCAGCGCGGCCGGGGCGGCGGACATCCAGCGGGCGACGTCTTCGAGGGTGCGGCCGCGCCGCTTCGCCTCGGTCCAGATCGCCGGAAGCCCCAGCTGCAGGGAGGAGATGCCGCCCCACGCGGTGGCGAAGTCGCCGGTCTTGAGGTCCGCGGTGGAGGGCGAGTGGTCGGACACGACGCAGTCGATCGTGCCGTCGGCGAGCGCGTCCCACAGGAGGTCCTGGTTCGCGGCCTCGCGGATGGGCGGGCAGCACTTGAACTCGGTGGCGCCGTCCGGGACTTCCTCGGCGGTCAGGGTGAGGAAGTGCGGGCAGGACTCGACGGTGATCCGTACGCCCTCGGCCTTGGCGGCGGCGATCAGCGGCAGCGCGTCGGAGGACGACAGGTGCAGGACGTGGACGCGGGCGTTCAGCCGCCTGGCCTGGTCGATCAGGTTCTGGATCGCGGTGTTCTCGGCGTCCTTGGGCCGGGAGGCCAGGAAGTCGGCGTACTTGGGGCCCGGATTCTGCGGCGCGGACTCCAGATGGTGCGGGTCCTCGGCGTGCACGATCATCAGGCCGCCGAAGCCGGTGATCTCGGCGAGGGAGGTGGCCAGCTGCTCCTGGTCGAGCTGGGGGAACTCGTCCACGCCCGACGGCGACAGGAAGCACTTGAAGCCGTAGACGCCGGCGTCGTGCAGCGGGCGCAGGTCCTTGACGTTGTCCGGCAGCGCGCCGCCCCAGAAGCCGATGTCCACGTGCGCCTTGGTACGGGCGACCTCCTGCTTGACGCGGAGGTGGTCGACCGTGGTGGTCGGCGGCAGGGAGTTGAGGGGCATGTCGAGGATCGTGGTGATGCCTCCGGCCGCGGCGGCGCGGGTGGCCGTCCAGAAGCCCTCCCACTCGGTGCGGCCCGGGTCGTTCACGTGGACGTGGGTGTCGACCAGGCCGGGGAGCAGGACGTCGTCGCCGAAGTCCTCCAGCCGGGCTCCGGCCGGTACCTCGGCCTCGTGGGCGAGCACGGCCGTGATCTTCCCGCCGGCGACGGCCACCGAAGCGGCGCGCGTCCCCTCGGGGGTGATGACGCGCGTCGAGCGCAGTACCAGTTCCACAGCCACGTCGGCCACCGGAACCTCCCCATCTACTTCCACAGAGCGAAATTCAACGTTCTGTTGACGGAGTCTTCACGCCGATCCGGGGCCAGTCAAGAGCGCCCGGACGGACCACTGACACGCACTCACCGCCATTGGATGTTTCCACGAGATGGAATTAAGATTTCACTATCCAGAATGTAGCTATCACCACCGGGGATCGGGAGGGTAACTTCCCCGGGATGTCCACCACCCGGACAGACCCCCTCTGACCGGCGGGGACGGCATCGCCCCGGCTCTAGGGCCGAAGCCGACCGACCGGTAGGCTGCTCCCTTGCCTGCCAGCACCGAAAGGACCGCGCCGTGCCGACGTCCAGCGCCAGCACCACCGACGCTTCCGCCAAGCCCACCGCCGCCAGCGGTGGTGTCCAGTCCCTTGAGCGCGCCTTCGATCTGCTCGAACGCATGGCCGACGCCGGGGGCGAAGTCGGCCTCAGCGAGCTCTCCGCCGCCAGCGGTCTGCCGCTGCCGACCATCCACCGCCTGATGCGCACCCTCGTGGCGTGCGGCTACGTCCGCCAGCAGCCCAACCGACGGTACTCCCTCGGCCCCCGCCTGATCCGCCTCGGCGAGTCGGCGTCGCGGCTGCTCGGCACCTGGGCCCGCCCCTACCTCGCCCGTCTGGTCGAGGAGACCGGCGAGACGGCGAACATGGCCCTGCTCGACGGGGACGAGATCGTCTACGTCGCCCAGGTGCCGTCCAAGCACTCCATGCGCATGTTCACCGAGGTCGGCCGCCGGGTGCTGCCGCACTCCACCGGTGTGGGCAAGGCGCTCCTGGCGTACACCCCGGCCGACGAGGTACGGGCGCTCCTGGCGCGCACCGGGATGCCGGCCGCGACGGAGAAGACCATCACCACGCCCGAGGGCTTCCTGGAGGCCCTGGAGCAGGTCCGCAAGGTGGGCTACGCGGTCGACGACAACGAGCAGGAAATAGGAGTCCGCTGCCTCGCCGTCTCGGTGCCGAACTCGCCGACCGCCGCCGCGATCTCCATCTCGGGCCCGGCGGGCCGCGTGACCGAGGCCCTGACCGACTCGATCGTCCCGATCCTCCAGGGCGTCGCGGCCGAACTCTCGGTGGCCCTCCAGAGCCAAACCCCGGCGTAGCCCGACCGAAATCCAGCCTCGCCGGCCACATCCAGCCTCGCCGGCGTTTGAGGCGCGGGTCCGGGCGGAGCCCGGTGCCCGGCGGAGCCGGGGTTCGGGGG
>NZ_JALGRF010000016.1 GCF_022815725.1 Streptomyces sp. APSN-46.1 | reverse complement strand
CCCCCCCCCCGAACCCCGGCTCCGCCGGGCACCGGGCTCCGCCCGGACCCGCGCCTCAAACGCCGGCGAGGCTGGATGTGGCGCACTGGACCTCGGAGCTGGTCCGGGACTGGTGGCGCGGGCGGCATCGGAGGCGCCGCCGCCCCGGCCGCATGGTGAACCGCGCCGGAGGCGTCAGGCGTCAGGCGTCGAGGCCGATGGCGAAGGCCGCTTCCAGGTCGTGCTGGGAGTAGGTACGGAACGCCACGTGGGTGTCGGTGGCCTCGACACCCGGGATCTTGCTGATGCGGCCCGGGATGATGTCCGCCAGGTTCTCGTGGCGGGCCACGCGGACCAGCGCGATCAGGTCGTACGTACCGGTGACGGAGTAGACCTCGCTGACGCTGTCCAGCGCGGCGATGGACTCGGCGATCTCGGGGATGCGGTCCACGCTGGTCTTGATGAGCACGATCGCGGTGATCACGGTTGGCTGTCTCCCTCGGTGGCCGTCGTCGCTGGTCGCCTCACTTTAGCCGCACGCCGGTAGCGGACCCACGCGTAGAGGAAGCCGAGCGAGAACCCCACCAGGTGGGCCAGGTAGGCCACCCCCGGGCCGCTTTCCGCGCGGTGGGCGGCCAGCCATTGCAGGCCGAACCAGAACAGCAGCACGATCCACGCCGGGAACCGCAGCGGCAGGAAGAGCAGGAACGGGAACAGGCTCGTCACCCGCGCCCGCGGGAACAGGCACAGGAACGCGCCCAGCACCGCCGAGATCGCCCCGGAGGCCCCGACCAGGGTCTGGTCCGAGGAGGCGTTGGCCGCCGCGAACGCCGCGAGCGCGAGATAGCCCGTACACACGGTGAAGCCGAGGAACTCCGGCCGGCCCATCCGCTCCTCCGTCATCGCGCCGAAGACGTGGAGGAAGAGCATGTTGCCGAGCAGATGCAGCCAGCTGCCGTGGACGAACAGCGCCGTCAGCGGAGTCAGCAGGGCGCGCGCGGATCCCGCGAGGAGCTCGTCCGGGACCACGCCCCAGCGCCGGAAGTACGCCGTCCCCGTCGTCAGCAGCTGGTCTCCCGTCCCGTAGGACGGGTTCAGGCCCGAGGCCGGGCCGATCAGGAACACCACGCAGCAGCCGGCGATCAGGGCATGCGTGATCACCGGGCCCCGCGCGGCCTCGCGGACGGCCCGCCACCTTACGATCATGCGACCGAGCATGACGCAACCGGCCCCACCCGGAGCGGTGGCAGGCCGTAGGGTTACGAGCTGTGTCCCCCGCCGGTGACGGACGGTTCGGCGGACGGCTCGGGCGAACGGCTCAAGCGACGGCTTTAATTGAAAGAGCTACGAAGGAGAGAGCGGCCTGATGACGGTTCCCCTGCCGACCGACACCACCCGGTGGCGCTGCACGCTGTGCGGCAACCTCACGCGGTTCGATGTCACCCGTTCGTCGAAGGTCGTGGAGTACGTCCACCTCGACCTCGCCGGGGAGCCCAAGGTCGAGGAGCGTGAGGTGGTCAATGAGACCATCGAGTCGGTCCGGTGCCGGTGGTGCAACGCGGTGGACCAGATCGAGCTCGTGGACAGGCCGGGCGCGGACTCCTGACGGAGCCGTGCCCCCAGGTAGATCACGGTAGGGGTGACGGATTGTGGAGCCAGCAAGCGGCGCTGAGCCGGCCGACGCGGCCGGCGACGCCGCCGACGCGCTCGACCGCCCGCTGCCCGAAGGCGTGCGGCGCCGGGTCGTCGCGCTCGTCTCGGACGCCTTCGGCGGACTGACGGTCGCGGACCTCCCGGCGCAGCTGCGCCAGTACGCCCGGTTCACCCCGACCCGGCGCGCCAAGTTCGCCGGCAACGCGATGGCCGCGGCCGTGGAGACGGATGGCGTCTTCCGCGGGCGCGTCGCGGAGAAGCTGCGCGAGGCCCAGGTGGAACTGGCCGCGGCGCTGGAGTCCGGCGCCCCGCCCGCCGCCGCCGATCCGCTGGACGTGGCCGCCGCCGCGTACATCCTGCGCCCGGCCGGCTGGGTCAAGCTGGTGGCCGCGGCCGGCGAGGAGGCCCAGCGCGCCGACGCCGAGCGGGCCGACGAGGAGAGCCGGCGCGAGCTGGAGCGCCTGCGCGAGGAACTGGTCCAGGTACGGGAACTGCAGCGCACCGGCGGTGAGCAGGTGCGGGGCGAGCTGGAGGCGGCCCGCAGGGAAGCGGAATCGCTTCAGCGCAAGCTGCGCAGCGCCCTCAGCGACGTCAAGCGGGGTGAGGCGGCGCTCCGCAAGGTCACCGCCGAGATCGACGGCATCCGCGCCGAGGCCGCCGCGCGGGTGGCCGCCGCCGAGAGCGAGAGCCGGCGGCTCAAGTCCCGGCTGGCGGAGGTGGAGACGGCGCTGGAGACCTCCCGCCGGGCCACCCGCGAGGGGCGCAGCATCGAGGACATGCGGCTGCGGCTGCTGCTGGACACCGTGCTGGACGCGGCCGCCGGGCTGCGCCGCGAGCTGGCGCTGCCGCCGGTGTCGACGCGGCCGGCGGACACGGTGGACGCGGTGGAGCCGGGCCGGATGACCCCGAAGGACATCGCGGCGCGGGCCCTGTCGGAGACCGATCCGGCGCTGCTGGACCAGCTGTTGGCGCTGCCCCAGGCGCATCTGGTGGTCGACGGCTACAACGTGACGAAGACGGGCTATCCGACGATGCCGCTGGAGAAGCAGCGGCTGCGGCTGCTGGGCGGGCTGTCGATGCTGGCCGCGCAGACGGGCGCCGAGATGACCTGTGTCTTCGACGGGGCGGAACTGGCGGCCCCGGTGCTGCTCGCGCCGCCGCGCGGGGTACGGGTGCTGTTCTCCAAGGCCGGGGTGACGGCGGACGAGCTGATCCGCCAGCTGGTGCGCGCCGAGCCGGCCGGCCGGCCTGTGGTGGTGGTCTCCACCGACCGCGAGGTCGCCGACGGGGTGGCGAAGGCCGGGGCTCGGCCGGTGGCGTCCGCTTTGTTGCTGAAGCGGCTTTCGCGCGTTTCGTAACTGCCGGGGCGAATGCCGGAATTGGCCGCACCTGTGGGGGACGTACCGTCAAGTGCCCGGCACAGAGCGTGCACTGTAGGTAAAGAAGCTGGTCGGGGACGCAGTTTTTGCCCGCCAGGATTTGAACTGATCACAGACGGGTCACTAGGGTCTGCTCAAACCTTCGTGCGGTAGGTCACTCATTCGGGGTGCCGGCGGAGGTGCTGCCGAGCCCTGCGTTCTTCGGCGGCCAGAGGAAGAAGGAGCTCGCCTTCGTGGCGTCCCACCGTCGACCCAAGCAGCCGAACCGCGCCCGCGTGACCGTGCTCACCGCAACCGCCGCCGCGGCCGTCGCCCTCTCCGCCCAGGGCGCCTACGCCGCCCCGGCGAAGCCGGGCAAGGACGAGGTCAAGGCCAAGGTCGACGCGCTCTACGAAGAGGCGGAGCAGGCCACCGAGAAGTTCAACGGGGCCAAGGAGCGCCAGGAGAAGCTCGAAAAGGAGATCGGGCAGCTCCAGGACCAGGTCGCCCGCGGCCAGGACGAGCTCAACGAGCTGCGCAACACGCTCGGTTCGATGGCGACCGCCCAGTACCGCAGTGGCGGCGTCGACCAGTCCCTCGCGCTCTTCCTCTCCGCCGACCCGGACGACTACCTCGACAAGGCCGCCACGCTGGAGCAGTTGAGCGGCAAGCAGGTCGAATCGGTCACGAAGATCCAGGCCAAGCAGCGCAGCCTCGCGCAGCAGCGCCAGGAGGCCTCCGGCAAGCTCGCCGACCTCGACGCCACCCGCAAGGAGCTCGGCGAGAAGAAGAAGGTCTCGCAGGAGAAGCTCGCCGAGGCCCAGGCCCTCCTCAACACCCTGACCGCGCAGGAGCGCGCGCAGCTCAAGGACGACGAGAGCAAGGCCAGCCGCGCCAGCCGCAGCGAGGGCGAGCGCACCCCCGACCTCGGCGACGTGAAGGCCTCCGGCCGCGCGGGCGCCGCGCTCGCCGCCGCCAAGACCAAGGTGGGCAGCGCGTACATATCCGGCGCCGAGGGCCCCAGCGCCTTCGACTGCTCCGGGCTGACCCAGTGGGCGTACAAGCAGGCCGGCGTCAGCATCACCCGTACCACCTACACGCAGGCGAACGAGGGCACGCGCATCAGCCGCAGCCAGCTCCAGCCGGGCGACCTGGTGTTCTTCTACGGCGATCTGCACCACGTCGGCCTGTACGCGGGGAACAACATGACGCTGCACGCCTCGAACCCGCGTGGCGGCGTCAAGTACGAGTCGATCGACAACATGCCGTTCCAGTTCGGCGTCCGCATCTGACAGCGCCTGTTCCGACACCGCGTGCTCCGACACCGCGTGCTCCGACACCGCGTGCTCTTCGCGTCCGGGACGCGCCGCACACCGCCCATCCGGGCGAATTCCCAGGCCTCGCTCTGACCACACGCCCCGCCGGTGACCTGCGTCTCCGGTGGGGCGTCGCCGTGTGCGCCCTCCGGCGGTCGTTGGCCGGTGCCTGACGCCGCGGCTACTGTCTGCCAGCGCGGAACCCGGCACACGGCCGTCCACGGGGGGCGGCCCCGGGCCCCGCTCAGCGGAAGGGAGCGGTTTCACGTGGCGTCCCACCGCCGGCCCGGCCTCAGCGGCCTGACCGGCCTCGACCGGAACACGAAGGCTTCCGTTTTCACCGCGGCGGCGGCCACCGCGGCGGCCACCGCCGCGGCCGCCATGACCGGCGCGTCCGCGAACGCGGCCCCCAGCCTCCCGCAGGAGCCCCCTGCCGGCAGCCGCACCCAGGTCGACCGGCTCTTCGAGGAGGCCGAGCAGGCCACCGAGCGCTTCAACGAGGCGGGCGAGCGGGCCGAGAAGCTCCGCGCCGAGGTGAACCGGGCCCAGGACGCGGTGGCCCGCGGCCAGGACCGCGTCAACACCATGCGGGGCCTCCTCGGCCACTTCGCCGGGGCCCAGTACCGGTCCGGCGGAATCGACCCCGCCGTCGAGCTGATGCTGTCGGACAACCCCGACGACTACCTGGAGAAGGCCGCAGCCCTGGAGCGGCTGACCGGCAGTCAGGCCCGCCAGCTCGACGCGCTGCGCGAGGAGCAGCGCCGGCTCGGCCAGGAGCGCCACGAGGCCTCCCGCAAACTCGCCGAACTGGAGATCCTGCGCTCCGAGGTGGCCAGGAACAAGCGGTCCATCACGGCGAAGCTCGCCGCCGCCCGCAGGCTGCTCAACGCGATGCCCTCGCAGGAGCGTGCTGACTTCGAGCGCTCCTCGCGTTCCGGCGGGCGCTCCGAGGGGCTGCCCGACCTGCCCTCTTCCGGCCCGTCCTCGGGGCGTGCCGCGGCCGCCGTGATGGCCGCGCGGGCCGCTGTCGGCCGCCCGTACGTCTGGGGCTCCACCGGCCCGTCCGGGTTCGACTGCTCCGGGCTGATGGTGTGGTCGTACCGGCAGGCCGGGGTCGCCCTGCCGCGCACCTCGCAGGCCCAGCGGCATGCCGGACGGCAGGTCCCGCTGTCGCAGGCGCAGCCGGGCGACCTGGTCACGTACCGCTCGGACGCCAGCCACGTCGGCATGTACGTGGGCAACGGCCAGGTGGTGCACGCCCCGTACCCGGGGGCGCGGGTGCGCTACGACCCGGTCGGGATGATGCCGGTGTCGTCGGTGACCCGCCCGTAGGGCGGGGTCCGGCCCGGGCGTGCGTACGATCGGCGGATGTCCCCTGGTCGCCCTGGTCGCCGCGCCGTGCTCCGCGTACTGCCGCTGCTGCTGTGCGCACCGCTCGCCGCGTGCGGGGCGCCCGCCGACACCGCCGACACCGCCGGCACCGCCGCCGAGCGGGACATCCGGCGGGCGGTGGCCCGGTGGTCCGCCGCGCCGCCCGGGCGGCTCGCCGGGATCCCGCTGGAGGACTGGGCCTACGAGGTCACCTCGGTCCGGCGGGACGGCGTACGGGCCCTCGCGCGGGCGGAGCTGCGCTACCGGCTCGCCGGATACGACACGGCCCCGGCAGGGTCGGCGCGCGAGGTGGAGCTGACCGGGGACGGCGGGGCCTGGCGGGTCACCGGCGACCGGCCGGCGCCGGGCGCGCCGCCGCAGCTGTGGGACCAGGGCCCGGTGGCGGTGGTCCGGGGGAAGGCCTGCCTGGTCCTCGGCGTGGGCCGGACCCCCGCGGACCTGGACCGGATCGCGGCCGAGGCCGACCGGGCGGTGCCCGCGGTGAGCGCCGCCTGGCCGGGCGCGTGGGCCGGGCGGGTGGTCGTCCTGGTCCCGGGCACGCTGGACGCCATGGCGGCGCTGCTCGGCCGGCCGGCCTCCGCGTGCCGGGGGATGGCCGCCGTCACCACGGGCCGGGTGGGCGCCGGGCCCACCCCCGCCGACCGGGTGGTGATCAACCCGGAGGGGTACGGGGAGCTGGCGGAGGAGGGCCGGCGGATCGTCCTGACCCACGAGATCACCCACGTCGCCACCCGCGCCGCGACCTCGGAGCGGACGCCGCTGTGGCTCTCGGAGGGCTTCGCGGACTGGGCTGCCTACCGGGAGACGCCGGGGACGGGACGCGCGGCCGCCGAGGCGGCGCCCGAGCTCGCCCGGGCGGTCCGCCGTGGCGAGCTGCCCGGCGAGCTGCCCGCGAACGAGGCGTTCGGCTTCGGCGGAGACGCGGAGGCGCTGGCGCGCGCGTACGAGGGCGCCTGGCTGGTCTGCCGGTTCATCGCGGGGAAGTGGGGGGACGCGGCGCTGGTGCGGCTGTACGAGAAGGCCGGCCGCGAGCCGCTGGCGACGGCGCTGGCCGAGACCCTGGGGCTCGACCCCGCGGAACTCACCCGGGCCTGGCAGGAGTACCTGCGCGACGAGCTGCGCTGAGCGGCCTCGGGGAAATGCCGTGCCGGGCGGCGAGGCGGCGTGCCCCACTCCCCGAGGCCGCTCGGGCGGGGGTTCGGGTACTTTGGCTGGCGATGCACAAGACGCTGATCGTGACCAACGACTTCCCGCCGCGACCGGGCGGCATCCAGGCCTTCCTGCACAACATGGCGCTGAGGCTGGATCCCGACCGGATCGTCGTCTACGCCTCCACCTGGAAGCACGGTGAGGAGGGCCGCGAGGCGACGGCCGCCTTCGACGCGGAGCAGCCGTTCCCGGTCGTCCGCGACCGTACGACGATGCTGCTCCCGACGCCGAGGGTGACCGGGCGGGCGGTCGGGCTGCTGCGGGAACACGGCTGCGAGTCGGTGTGGTTCGGGGCGGCGGCCCCGCTGGCCCTGATGGGCCCGGCGCTGCGCCGGGCGGGGGCGCGGCGGCTGGTCGCGACCACCCACGGGCACGAGGCGGGCTGGGCCCAGCTGCCGGCCGCGCGGCAGCTGCTGCGACGGATCGGCGAGGGCACGGACACGCTGACGTACCTCGGGGAGTACACGCGCTCGCGGATCGCCTCGGCGGTCACGGACCGGGCGGCGGGGCGGATGACGCAGCTCCCGCCGGGGGTGGACGAGAAGACCTTCCACCCGGGATCGGGCGGCGCGGAGGTCCGGGCCCGGCTGGGTCTGACGGACCGCCCCGTGGTGGTGTGCGTCTCGCGCCTGGTGCCCCGCAAGGGCCAGGACACGCTGATCGAGGCCATGCCCCGGATCCTCGCGAAGGTCCCGGACGCGGTGCTGCTCGTCGTGGGCGGCGGGCCGTACGAGGCGGACCTGCGCGCTCTCGCGCGGTCCAAGGGCGTAGACCGGTCCGTGGTGTTCACGGGGGCGGTCCCGTGGTCCGAACTGCCCGCCCACTACGGCGCGGGTGACGTCTTCGCGATGCCGTGCCGGACCCGGCGCGGCGGCCTGGACGTCGAAGGGCTCGGCATCGTCTACCTGGAGGCCTCGGCGACGGGACTGCCGGTGGTCGCGGGCGACTCGGGCGGCGCGCCGGACGCGGTGCTCGACGGCGAGACGGGCTGGGTGGTCCGGGGCGGTGTCCCCGACGACGCGGCGGACCGGATCAGCACGCTGCTGCTGGACCCGGCCCTGCGGGCCCGCATGGGCGAGCGGGGCCGCGCGTGGGTCGAGGAGAAGTGGCGCTGGGACCTGCTGGCGGACCGTCTGCGCGAGCTGCTCTGAAACGGGTCGAGGCGGTCCCGGGGGTTCCGCCCCCGGGGACCGCCTCGAACGCGAGCGGGGCCGTCAGCCCCGGTACAGCGCCTCGATCTCGTCCGCGAAGTCCTTCGCCACCACATTCCGCTTCAGCTTCAGCGACGGCGTGATGTGACCGGACTCCTCCGTGAACTGGGAGCCCAGGATCCGGAACTTCCGCACCGATTCCGCCTTGGAAACCGCCGCGTTGCCGTCGTCCACGGCCTTCTGCACGGCGGCGTTGAGCTCCGGGTCCTCACGCAGCTCCGCCGCCGTCACGCCGGCCGGCTTGCCGTTCTCGGCGGCCCAGCGGCCGAGGAACTCCTCGTCGATGGTGACCAGCGCGGCCACGAACGGCCGCCCGTCGCCCACCACCATGCACTCCCCGACCAGCGCGTGCGCCCGGATCCGGTCCTCGATCACCGCGGGCGCCACGTTCTTGCCGCCCGCCGTGACGATGATCTCCTTCTTGCGCCCGGTGATGGTGAGGTAGCCGTCCTCGTCGAGGGTGCCCACGTCACCGGTATGGAACCAGCCGTCGGACAGGGCCTCGGCGGTCGCGGTCTCGTTCTTCCAGTACTCCTTGAAGACGTGCTCGCCGTGCACCAGCACCTCGCCGTCATCGGCGATCCGCACGACGGAGCCCGGCAGCGGCTGACCGACCGTACCGATCTTCTGACGGTCCCAGGGGAGGAAGGCCGTGGCCGCGCAGGTCTCGGTCAGCCCGTAGCCCTCCAGCACCGTGAAGCCGATGCCGCGGTAGAAGTGGCCGAGCCGCTCGCCCAGCGGGGCGCCGCCGGAGATCGCGTACTCGCCGCGGCCGCCGAGGACCGTGTGGAGCTTGCTGTAGACCAGCTTGGCGAAGATCTTGTGCTTGAGCCGCAGCCCGAAGGACGGGCCGCCCGGCGTGTCCAGCGCGCGGCTGTACGCGATCGCCGTCTCGGCCGCCGAGTCGAAGATCTTGCCCTTGCCGTCGGCCTGGGCCTTGGCGCGCGCCGAGTTGTAGACCTTCTCGAACACGCGCGGCACACCGAGGATCAGCGTCGGCTTGAAGGAGGCCAGCTCGTCGGTCAGGTTCTTGATGTCCGGTACGCAGCCCAGCCGGATCGGCGCCAGTACGGCCGCCACCTCCACCAGACGTCCGAAGACGTGCGCCGCCGGAAGGAAGAGCAGCACCGAGCAGTCGCCGGTGCGGAACAGCGGGCTGAGCCGCTCCACGACGTTGCCGCACTCGGCGAAGAAGTTGCGGTGGGTCAGCACACAGCCCTTGGGGCGGCCGGTGGTGCCCGAGGTGTACACGATGGTCGCGATGTCGTCGGCGTTGGCCAGGTCGCTGCGCTCGTCGGCCTCGGCGTCGGAGATCTCGGCGCCCGCGGCGTTCAGCGTCTCCAGCGCGCCCCGCTCGATCTCCCAGACCTCGCGCAGCTCCGGCAGCCGGTCGCGCAGGGCGGCCACGGCCGCGCTGTGCGCGGGGCTCTCGGCGACGACGGCCACCGCGCCGGAGTCGCTGAGGATCCACTGGATCTGCTCGGGCGAACTGGTCTCGTACACGGGGACCGTGACGGCGCCCGCGCTCCAGATCGCGAAGTCGAAGAGCACCCATTCGTAGCGGGTACGGGAAATCAGGGCGACCCGGTCGCCGGGCCGGATGCCGGACGCGATCAGGCCCTTGGCCGCCGCGCGGACCTCGGCGAGGAACTCGGCCGCGGTCACGTCCTGCCACCGGCCGTCGACCTTGCGGCTCATGACGGCGGTATCTGGATGCTGAGCGGCATTGCGGCGGATGAGATCCGTCAGGTTCCCGTCCGACGGGACCTCGTACAGGGCCGGAAGGCTGAACTCGCGCAAGACTGCTGCTCCTCTGGGCGCCATCGCCACCGTATGGACCGACCGGACGTTACCCACCGGTAGTGGGTTCCGGATAGAGGGAACCGGCCATTGTTCCCTGCGTCACATGACGCGGACGTGCCGTACCGACAGTAGTCGACCCCGTCGAGGACTCGGAAGTAACCGCAGGTCCGGCCGCCTGTGCCACCCCCACTACCCCGGCTTCCCAAGCGCCCCTAGGGTGGCGGACATGGGTGGCAGCACATCCGGCCGGGCCGGAACGCGCGTTCACGTCGTCAGCGACGTCCACGGCAACACCGAGGCGCTCGCGAGGGCCGGCGAGGGCGCCGACGCGCTGATCTGTCTCGGCGACCTCGTCCTCTTCCTCGACTACGCCGACCACTCGCGCGGAATCTTCCCCGACCTGTTCGGCGTCGAGAACGCCGACCGGATCGTGGAGCTGCGGACGGCGGGCAGGTTCGCGGAGGCCAGGGACTTCGGGCGGAAGCTGTGGACCGGCCTGGACCGGGAGCGGCTGATCGAGTGTGCGGTGCGCCGGCAGTACGCCGAGATGTTCGCGGCGCTGCCCACCCCCACGTACGCCACGTACGGCAACGTGGACATCCCGGCGCTCTGGCCCGAGTACGCCGGTGCCGGCACGACCGTGCTCGACGGCCAGCGGGTGGAGATCGGCGGCCGCGTCTTCGGGTTCGTCGGCGGCGGGCTCCCCTCACCGATGCGGACGCCGTACGAGGTGGACGTGGAGGAGTACGCGGCCAAGGTGGAGGCCCTGGGGGAGGTGGACGTGCTGTGCTCGCACATCCCGCCGGAGGTGCCGGATCTCTGCTACGACACGGTGGCGCGGCGGTTCGAGCGGGGCAGCGAGGCGCTGCTGGCGGCGATCCGGCGGACCCGGCCGAGGTACGCGCTGTTCGGGCACGTGCACCAGCCGCTGGCGCGGCGGATGCGGATCGGGGGGACCGAGTGCGTGAACGTCGGTCACTTCGCGGCGACGGGCCGGCCGTGGGCGCTGGAGTGGTGAGCGGGGTGGGTCCGCTGGAGTGGCGGGGTCCACACGCGCGGTAGCCTTCACGCGGCGGCCGGGAGCCGCCCGCACACTTCATCGAAAACTCCCCGGAGGAGCGACCGCGATGGCGGAACACACCAGCTCGAGCATCACGATCGAGGCGGCGCCGGCCGACGTCATGGCCGTGATCGCCGATTTCGCCCGCTACCCGGAGTGGACCGGCGAGGTGAAGGAGGCCCAGGTGCTGGCCACCGACGCCGAGGGCCGCGCTTCGATGGTCCGGCTGCTGCTCGACGCGGGCGCGATCAAGGACGACCACACCCTCGCCTACACCTGGAAGGGCACGGACGAGGTCAGCTGGACCCTCGACAAGTCGCAGATGCTGCGCCAGCTGGACGGCTCGTACAAGCTGGCCCCCGTGGAGGGCGGCAAGTACACCGAGGTCACGTACCAGCTGACCGTGGACGTCAAGATCCCGATGCTGGGCATGATCAAGCGCAAGGCGGAGAAGGTCATCATCGACCGCGCACTGGCGGGCCTGAAGAAGCGCGTCGAGTCCACCGTCTGACCCTTGCCCTGGCCGGGCGGGGTACGGCGTCCCCCGGGCTGCGCCCGGGGCTTCCTGGGGCTCCGCCCCAGACCCCGCGCCTCAAACGCCGGCGAGGCTGGATCAATCCAGCCCACGGCCGGCACAATCCAGCCCCGCCGGCGTTTGAGGCGGAAACGGTGAAAGGGCGGGGCGGGGAGCGGCTCCGCGCAGCGCAATGTCACCACGACCCGGAGCACCCGCACATGCATATCCAGCTGATCACCGGCCCCGGCGGCGCCGGGCGGACCACCGTGGCCGCGGCCACCGCCCTCGCCGCCGCGCGGGCGGGCCGGCGCGTGCTGCTGCTCTCCGGCGACCCCGGGGATCCGATGGACGCGCTGGTCGGGCCGCCGTCCGGCGTACCCGCCGAGGTCGCCGAGGTCGCGCCGGGCCTGCGGGCCGTACCGGTGGCCGGCGGCGTACGGGTCGCCCGGATCGACTCCGGGGAGGAGTTCCGGGCGGAGCTCGTCGCCCTCCAGGAGCGGGGCGCCGCCCTGTTCGGCATGCTCGGCGGCCGCCCCCTCGGCGCCGAGGAGCTCACCGAGCTGCCCGGCGCCGAGCAGTTCGCCCTGCTCCGCGCCCTGCGGCGAGCGGCCGCCGCGCCCGACGCCGACCTCGTCGTCGTGGACATGCCCCCGCTGCACCAGACCGTGGCCACCCTCGCCCTCCCCGCCCAGCTGCGCCGCTACCTCGCCCGGCTGCTGCCCGCGGAGCGCCAGGCGGCGCGCGCCCTGCGGCCCGTACTCGCCCAGCTGGCCGGCGTACCCATGCCCGCGCAGTGGCTCTACGAGACCGCCGCGCGCTGGGACGAGGAGCTGGCCGCCGTCCAGGCCGTCGTGGAGGCCGACACCACCGAGGTACGGCTCGTCGCCGAGCCGGGACCGGCCGCCGACGCCGCCCTGCGGACCGGGCGGCTCGGGCTCGCCCTCCAGCGGCTGCGCGTCGCGGACCTCGTCGCCAACCGGATCCTGCCGCAGGGCTCCGCCGACCCCTGGCTCGCCGGGCTCGCCGCCCAGCAGGACAAGTACGCCGTCCAGTGGGCCGCCGAGCTGCCCGTGGTCCCCCTCCCGCACCTCGGCCGGGACCCGCAGGGCCCCGAGGACCTCGCCGCGCTGCCGGACGGCGCCGGGCTCGTCCCGGCCGGTCCCGTGCCCCGCGCCGACTGGCCCGTGGAGGACCGGCTCGCCGAGGACGGGGTGCTCGTCTGGGTGGTTCCGCTGCCCCGGGCCGAGAAGCGCGACCTCGACCTGATCCGGCGCGGCGACGAACTGCTGCTCACGGTGGGCCCCTACCGCAGGATCGTTCTCCTGCCGTCCGCGCTGCGCCGCTGCACCGTCTCCGGCGCCGCCCTCGCCGACGGCGCGCTCCGGATCCGCTTCACCCCGGACCCGGGACTGTGGCCCCGCGCGTAATGAAGCGTGTACCCCCGTTCGGGTAACGTCGAAGGTAGCCCGTATCGCACGACCCGCAGCTGCCGCAGGAGAGTCCGCCATGAGCGAGGCCACCGACCGCCCCACCGACGACGACGCCTGGGCGAAGGCCTGCGCCGAGGATCTCGCCGCCGAGAAGGCCCGCCGCCGGGCAGAGCAAGCCGCGGGCGCCGGAGCCGGCACCGGGACCGCCGCCGAGGAGCTGTTCAAGCTCTTCGAGGCCGTCGCCGACAAGGTCTCCTCGCTGAACAACCCGCTGCTGGGCGTGGCCGCACAGGGCGCGGTACGGCAGTTCGTCGACCAGGCCAAGACCGCCGCCAAGCCCGTCATCGAGCGCAACCCCCAGGTTTTCGACCACCTCGCGGCCGCCGGATCGGAGCTCCTCGCCGCCTACCGCTCGGCCGTGGAGGGCCACGAGCGCCGCTGGACCCGCGACGAGCCGCCCGCCCAGCGCCGGGCCCCGGACGAGGACCGTGAGCCGGGCGCGGACCGCGAACCGGGCGGCCAGGACCGCGACCCGCGCGACGACGACGGCCCCGACGCGGGCCCCTCCGGGCGGATCGATCTCGACTGACGGGCTGCCGCCCTCGGGTACCGTTGCCCGTGGCGGGGTTTGACCGGAAACCGAGGGACTAATGGGACTCACCATCGGCGTCGACATCGGCGGCACGAAGATCGCGGCCGGCGTGGTCGACGAAGAGGGCACCATCCTTGAGACGTACAAGGTGCCCACCCCGCCGACCGCGGACGGAGTGACGGACGCGATCTGCGCCGCCGTGTCCGAGGTCAGCAGCAACCACACCATCGACGCCGTCGGCATCGGCGCCGCCGGATACGTGGACGACAAGCGCGCGACCGTACTCTTCGCGCCGAACATCAACTGGCGGCACGAGCCGCTCAAGGACAAGGTCGAGCAGCGCATCGGCCTGCCGGTCGTCGTCGAGAACGACGCGAACTGCGCGGCCTGGGGCGAGTACCGCTTCGGCGCCGGCCAGGGCCACGAGGACGTCATCTGCATCACGCTCGGCACCGGCCTGGGCGGCGGCATCATCATCGGCAACAAGCTGCGGCGCGGGCGTTTCGGCGTCGCCGCCGAGTTCGGGCACATCCGGGTCGTCCCGGACGGCCTGCTGTGCGGGTGCGGCAGCCAGGGCTGCTGGGAGCAGTACGCCTCCGGGCGCGCCCTCGTCCGCTACGCGAAGCAGCGCGCGAACGCCACGCCCGAGAACGCGGCGATCCTGCTCTCGCTCGGCGACGGCACCCCCGAGGGCATCGAGGGCAAGCACATCAGCGCGGCCGCCCGGGCCGGTGACCTGGTGGCCATCGACTCCTTCCGCGAGCTGGCCCGCTGGGCCGGAGCCGGGCTGGCCGACCTGGCCTCCCTCTTCGACCCGTCCGCGTTCATCGTCGGCGGCGGGGTCTCCGACGAGGGCGACCTGGTTCTCGACCCGATCCGCAAGTCCTTCAAGCGCTGGCTGGTCGGCGGCTCCTGGCGTCCGCACGCGCAGGTGCTGGCCGCGCAGCTCGGCGGCAAGGCCGGGCTGGTGGGCGCGGCGGACCTGGCGCGCCAGGGCTGACGCCTCCCGTAGTGCCGTTCGACAGCTGCCCGCCGCGCCCTCTGGGGGAGCGGCGGGCAGCTGCGTATCTTGCGGGCATGGATCTGACCGAGCCGCTGACCGAGATGTCGCTGCCTCCGCTGCCTCCGCTGCCGAAGTCCCGGACGGAGCCCGACGGTTCCGCCGTGGTCCGGGTGCTCAGCTACAACGTCCGCTCGCTGCGTGACGACGAGGACGCGCTGGTCCGGGTGATCCGGGCGTGCGAGCCGGACCTCGTCTTCGTACAGGAGGCCCCGCGCTTCTTCCGCTGGCGCAAGCACGCGGCGAGGCTGGCCGCCAAGTGTGAGCTGGTGGTGCTGAGCGGGGGCGCGACGGCCTCGGGCCCGCTGCTCCTGTGCTCGCTACGAGCCTTCGTGGAACGCACGGAAGACGTGCTGCTGCCGTTGAAGCCCGGCTTGCACCGGCGAGGCTTCGCGACCGCGGTGGTACGGCTCGGAGCGGCGCGGGTGGGCGTGCTCAGCGCTCACCTCTCGCTTGACCCGGGCGAGCGGCTCGGCCAGGCGGGCCTGCTCCTGGACCGGGTCGCGGCGCTGGACACCCCGTACGCGATCGCCGCGGGCGACGTGAACGAGGCCTCGGGGGGTGCGGCGTTCGGGCATCTCGCGAGTGCCTTGCAGGACTGCTGGGCGGTCTCTCCCTGGGGCGGGGAGCACACCTTCCCTGCGGCGGGGCCGGACCGGCGGATCGACGCGGTGTTCGCTTCGCGGGGGGTGGAGGTCCTGGCCTGCGGTGTCCCGGCGGGGCTTCCGGGGATCGCGGAGGCCGACCTGCGCGCCGCGACGGACCACCTCCCGGTCCTGGCGGCCCTCCGCCTGCCGGCGCCCGCGTAGCTCCGGGCCGGTGCGCTGTCGCTGCTGGGGGCCCGGGCCGGTGCGGCGCCGTTGCGGGGGCGCTGCCCCCGGACCCCCGCGCCTCAAACGCCGGCGAGGCTGATTTTCGCCCGGCGGGCCTGTGCTTCGCCCCGGCGGGGCTGGATTGCCCGCAGGGCAATTTCAGCCCCGCCGGCGTTTGAGGCGTGGGGGTCCCCCCGGACGGAGTCTGGGGGAGGGTCTGGGGCGGAGCCCCAGGAAGCTCCGCGCAGCGGAGGGCGACCGGCGGCTAGACCACGGCGCCGCGGCCCGGATCGTCATCGTCCTCGTCGCCCTGCGACATCCGGCCCACCAGCGTGGCGAACCCGCCCAGGAAGCCCCCGATGCCCAGCGTCGTGAGCCACCACGTCATGTCCCACCGCAACAGCACCGCCAGCAGCAACAGCACCGGTCCGCCCACCACCGCCAGCCACGCGAACTTCGTCGTCGTGTCGGCCTGCGGCAGCTCCGGCTCCGGCGGGACGAAGTGTCCCTCGTCCGCCGCACCGGGGTCGTCGTCCTTCGGCTCCGCCAGGGAGTGGTCCCGGGGGCCGGTCATGCCCACACCCGGAGCGAAGACCACCGAGCTCCCCAGGGCGGCAGGGCCCGCGCCCGGGCCCCCTTCCTCCTCCGGCTCAGGACGCGACGGCTCCGGCTCCGGCTGGACGTCCTCCTCCGGCAGCATCAGGTTCTCGATCGGTCTGAACGGCCGCGCCCCCGGCGGGTCCGGCGGTTCCTGCCCGTACCCGGCGACGATCGCCGCCCATGCCGCCTCCTCGTCCAGCGGGGGCACACCCCCTGGCGATTCCTCGTGCTCAGCCACCGCTGGCCGCCCCCTCCCTGACGCTCTCCGTGAGCCGCCCGACGAACGCGAAACTGTCCGCGAAGATCCGCTCCGCGTCATGGTCCAACGTCGCGACGTGGTAGCTCTGTTCCAGCAGGGTCTCGGTGACATCCGTGGACGACACCCGCGCGAGGATCCGCGCCGAGTCGGCCGGCGGTACGACGTGGTCCTGCGGGCTGTGCAGCAGCAGCACCGGCTGCGTCACCTGCGGCAGCTCCGTGTCCACCAGCCGCAGGAGATTCCGCAGGGAGTGCGCGGCCCGGGTCGGAACCCGGTCGTACCCGACCTCCTCCGATCCCGGCTTGGCGATGTCGCTCGCGATGCCCGCGGTGGACCGGATGAAGTGCTGGGCCACCGGGAGGGCGAAGGCCAGCGGGTCGTGGACCTTGTTGGCCGGGTTGACGAGCACGATGCCGCTGATCGCGTCCCCGTGCTTCGCCGCCAGCCGCAGCGTCAGCGCCCCGCCCATCGACAGCCCGAAGACGAACACCCGCTCGCACCGGTCCAGCAGTTCCCGCAGTGCGCGGTCCACCTCCGCGTACCAGTCCTGCCAGCCCGTGAGCTGCATGTCCTGCCAGCGCGTCCCGTGCCCGGGCAGCAGCGGCAGCGAGACCGACAGCCCCCGCTCGGCGAGATACTCGGCCCAGGGGCGCAGCGACTGCGGGGAACCGGTGAAGCCGTGGCAGAGAAGCACACCGACCTCTCCGCCCTCGTGGCGGAACGGCTCTGCTCCAGGGAGGACGGGCACCAGGGTCTCCTTCGAAGGGGTGGGGGGTACGTAGCGCTGTGTGACTTCACCGTACGCGACCGGGGTGACACCGACCAGGGTCGTCGGGCCGCTGTGAGGGGACCCAGGGGATAAGGTCTGTTCGACAGACACAGGAAGGCATTCGAGTTGATCTACGGCGCAATGAAGTTCTCCATCGGCGGTTCCCTGAAGCTCGCCTTCAGGCCGTGGGTGGAGGGCCTCGAGAACATTCCCGCGGAGGGGCCGGCGATCCTCGCGAGCAACCACCTGTCCTTCTCCGACTCCTTCTTCCTCCCGGCCGTGCTGGACCGGAAGGTCACCTTCATCGCGAAGGCGGAGTACTTCACCTCCCCGGGCGTCAAGGGCAAGCTGACGGCCGCGTTCTTCAAGGGCGTCGGCCAGCTCCCGGTGGACCGCTCCGGTGCCCGCGGCGCCGGTGAGGCCGCCATCAAGAGCGGTATCGAGGTCATCGAGCGCGGAGAGCTGTTCGGTATTTACCCCGAGGGGACGCGTTCACCCGACGGCCGCCTCTACCGCGGCAAGCCCGGCGGTCTGGCCCGCGTGGCCCTCGCCACCGGCGCCCCCGTGATCCCGGTGGCGATGATCGACACCGAGAAGATCCAGCCGCCCGGCAAGGTGCTCCCCAAGCTGATGCGCCCCGGCATCCGCATCGGCAAGCCGCTGGACTTCAGCCGCTACCAGGGCATGGACAACGACCGCTTCATCCTGCGCTCGGTGACCGACGAGGTCATGTACGAGATCATGAAGCTTTCCGGCCAGGAGTACGTGGACATCTACGCCACGGCGGCGAAGCGGCAGATCGCCGACGCCGAGAAGGCCGCCAAGGCCGCCGAGAAGGCGGAACAGGCGGACAAGGGCGGGGCGTAGTACGGGGCGTAGAACGGCGCGTAGGCGGGCGGTACCGCCCGCGAGGGGTGGGGAAGATGGCGAAACGCGAGCGCGTCGTACGCATGTCCGTCGAGCAGCCGCTGTGGCGGGCTCTGACGGTCTACCGGCTGCTCACCATGGTCTACGCGGTGCTGCTGTTCGCCTCCGCGTACAAGAGGTTCGACCGCCCTGGGATCGCGGCCGGCTATCTCGCGGTCCTCGGCGTCTGGACCCTGGCCACCCACCGCAAGGCGGCGAACGCCGCCAGCTGCACCAAGCGGTTCCTCGGCGCCGACCTCACCGTCGCCATCGTCGGCATCCTGCTCACCCCGCTCGCGGACACCCACGAGCGGATCGCGGCCGGCGGCCCCACCCTCCCCACCATCTGGACGGCGGGCTCGGTCCTCGCCTTCGCCCTCAAGGGCGGCTGGCGCTGGGCCGGTTTCGCCTCGACCTTCGTGGCCGCCGCCAACGTCATCATCCACGGCGGCGACCCCACCCGGGACACCCTGCACAACGTCCTGCTGGTGTGGGTCGCCTCCATCGCCATCGGGTACGTGGTCGAGGTCGCCCGGGCCAGTGAGGCGACGCTCGCGCGCGCCCTGGAGATCGAGGCCGCCACCCGGGAGCGCGAGCGCCTCGCCCGCGACATCCACGACGGTGTCCTCCAGGTCCTCGCCATGGTCCAGCGGCGCGGCACCGAGCTGGGCGGTGAGGCCGCCGAACTCGGCAGGATGGCGGGCGAGCAGGAGGTGGCGCTGCGCACCCTGGTCTCCAGCGGGCTGGTGCACACCTCCCGGATCTCCCGCGACGAGTCGCTCGGCGCGCTGGTGGACACGTACGAGGTGGACGAGCCGGGCGCCGATGAGGGGGAGCTGGATCTGCGGACGCTCCTCGCCCCGCACGCCGGGTCGAGGGTGAGTTTCGCCGAGCCGGGCACCCCGGTGCCGCTGCCGGTGCCCGCGGCGAAGGAGCTGGCCGCGGCGGTGGGAGCCGCCCTCGACAACGTGCGCAAGCACGCGGGGGAGGGCGCCCGGGCCTGGATCCTCGTCGAGGACTGGGGCGACGAGGTGATCGTGACCGTTCGCGACGACGGCCCCGGCATCCCGGCCGGCCGGCTCGACCAGGCGGAGGGCGAGGGCCGGATGGGCGTGGCCCTGTCCATCCGCGGTCGGCTGCGCGACCTCGGCGGCACCGCCGAGCTGGTGTCCGTCCCCGGGCAGGGCACCGAAGTGGAACTGAAAATACCGAGGGGGAGGACCCAGTGAGCGAACCGCACGAGATCAAGGTGATGGTCGTCGACGACCACCCGATGTGGCGGGACGCGGTCGCCCGCGACCTGGCCGCGGCGGGCTTCGACGTGGTGGCCACCGCCGGGGACGGCCCCGAGGCGGTCCGCCGGGCCCGCGCCGCCGCCCCGCACGTGCTGGTCCTCGACCTCAACCTGCCCGGCATGCCCGGGGTCCAGGTGTGCAGGGAGCTGGTCGGGGCCAACCCGGCGCTGCGGGTCCTCGTCCTGTCGGCCAGCGGCGAACACGCCGACGTCCTGGAGGCGGTGAAGTCCGGGGCGACCGGTTACCTGCTGAAGTCCGCCGGCGCCCAGGAGCTGATCGACGCGGTCTGCCGCACGGCGGCCGGCGACCCGGTCTTCACCCCCGGTCTGGCGGGCCTGGTCCTCGGCGAGTACCGGCGCCTGGCCACCCACCCGGTGCCGGCCGCCCCCGACGAGCCGAAGGCCCCGCAACTGACCGACCGCGAGACCGAGGTGCTGCGCCTGGTGGCCAAGGGACTCTCGTACAAGCAGATCGCGGAGCGGCTGGTCATCTCCCACCGCACGGTGCAGAACCACGTCCAGAACACCCTGGGCAAGCTCCAGTTGCACAACCGGGTGGAGCTCGTCCGCTACGCGATAGAGCGCGGCCTCGACGACGCGTAGTCCTCGTACGAGTGAACGGGGCGGATCCAACGCCTCGTAATTCCACCGAACTTGCCGCTTCCCAAGCCCTTGCTGTGACCTGAGTCACCACTAGCGTGACCGTCATGGCGAAGGGAGTTTCCATGAAGGTCGGAGTGCTGACGGGTGGCGGCGACTGCCCCGGACTCAACGCGGTGATCCGGGCCGTCGTACGCAAGGGCGTACAGGAGTACGCGTACGAGTTCGTCGGCTTCAAGGACGGCTGGCGCGGCGCGGTCGAAGGGGACACCGTCCCGCTCGGCATTCCCGCCGTCCGCGGGATCCTGCCGCGCGGCGGGACCATCCTCGGGTCCTCGCGCACCAACCCGTTCAATCAGGAGAACGGGGTCCGCCGGATCAAGGAGAACCTGGCCAAGTACGAGGTGGAGGCCCTCGTCGCGATCGGCGGCGAGGACACCCTGGGCGTGGCGGCCAGGCTGTACGAGGAATACGGCATTCCGTGCGTGGGCGTCCCGAAGACCATCGACAACGACCTGTCGGCGACGGACTACACCTTCGGCTTCGACACCGCCGTCGGCATCGCGACGGAGGCCATCGACCGGCTGCACACCACGGCCGAATCGCACATGCGGGTGCTGGTCGTCGAGGTCATGGGCCGGCACGCCGGCTGGATCGCCCTGCACTCGGGGCTGGCGGGCGGCGCCAACGTCATCCTCATCCCCGAGCAGCGCTTCGACGTGGACCAGGTGTGCGCCTGGGTGACCTCGCGGTTCAAGGCGAGCTACGCGCCGATCGTGGTGGTCGCGGAGGGCGCGATGCCCTCGGACGGGGAGCTGGTCCTCAAGGACGCCACGACGGACTCCTTCGGGCACGTCCGGCTCTCGGGCGTGGGCGAGTGGCTGGCCAAGGAGATCGAGGCGCGGACGGGCAAGGAGGCCCGGACGACGGTGCTCGGGCACATCCAGCGCGGCGGTACGCCGAGCGCGTTCGACCGCTGGCTGGCGACGCGGTTCGGGCTGCACGCGATCGACGCCGTGCGGGAGGGGGACTTCGGGAAGATGGTCGCGCTGAAGGGGACGGACATCGTCCGGGTGCCGATCCTGGAGGCGACGTCGAAGCTGAAGACGGTGGACCCGGCGCTGTACGCGGAGGTCGGGGTGTTCTTCGGCTGACATCCGGCGGGGCCGTTCGCGCGATCTCGCAATTCGCGCCGCGTTCACCCGGCGGACATGTCGGGCCCGCGCCGGATGATCTAGATTCGCCGCGTGGACATACCTGATTGGCTCCGCTGGATCATGCTGGCCCTCGCCCCGGTCCAGCTCCTGTTCGCCTACCGCGCCGTGCGGCTGCTGCTCGGCGCGGAGCGCGGCGAGCGCACGGGCCGTTGGCTGGACGTCGCGGACAGCTCGCTGAACCTGGTGGTGATCTGCGCGCTGGGGTTGGGCAGCATCACCGTCCTCGTGGTCGCGGCCCCGGTGATGCTGGCCGTGCTGACGTGGAAGGGCGTCCGGGACGTCCTGTCCCGCCGCGCGACGAAGGCGGCGGCCCCCGCCACCGGGGCGGGGGCCACCGCCGGGCCGGCCGACTAGACGAGCAATCGTCTAGGCCACGGCGACCGTGACGCCGGCCAGCAGCTCGCGCAGCAGCTCCGCGCCGCGCAGGGTCAGTACCGACTCCGGGTGGAACTGGACCCCGGCGAAACCGGACGCGGAACGCACGGCGTGGACCTCGCCCGTCGCGAGGTCACGGGCGACCTCGACCCCCCTCAGGCCCAGCCGGTCCGCCGCCGCGTCATCGCAGTGCGCGGTGTACGTGTTGTAGAACCCCACCACCTCCTCGGCCCCGAACAGGGAGATCCGCGTCTGCGCCCCCTGCGCCGGCTCCGCCTTGCGGACCAGCGGCAGCCCGAGCTCGGCGGCGAGCAGCTCGTGCCCGAGGCAGATCCCCAGCAGCCCGCCCCGGTGCGAGGCCAGGAGCTCCCGCGCCAGCCCGCGCAGCATCCGCATCTTGGGGTCGTCCGCGTTCGCCGGGTTGCCCGGTCCCGGGCCCAGCACGATCGGGCCGTCGTCCCAGGCCAGGGCCGCCGCCCGCAGCCCCGGATCGTCGTAGCGGCGTACGGTCACCTCCAGCCCGGCCACCCGCACCACGTGCGCCAGCATCGCGGTGAAGGTGTCCTCCCCGTCCACGACCAGGGCGTGGCCCGTGATCCCGGCCGGCCGCTCCTGCATCCGGAGCCAGAACGGCGCCAGGTCGCGGCGCCGCGCGGCGAGCGCGGCCCGGACCCGGGGGTCGTCCGCCAGCCGCGCCCCCTCGAAGGCCGGCCGGGGCGCACCGGGCCGGACCCCCAGCGCCGCCAGCACCCCCGCCGCCTTCGCGTGCGTCTCCGCCACCTCGCCCGCCGGGTCGGAGTGCCGCACCAGCGTGGCGCCGACGGGGACGCGCAGGGTGCCGTCCGCCGCGATGTCGGCCGTGCGGATCAGGATCGGGGAGTCCAGCGTCTGCGCCCCGGCCGCGTCCAGCCCCAGCAGGGCCAGCGCCCCGGCGTAGTAGCCCCGGCCCCTCCCGTCCCGCCCGAGCGGCTCGTAGCGCTCGATGACGCGGCAGGCGTTCTCCACCGGCGAGCCCGTCACCGTCGCCGCGAACATGGTCTCCCGCAGCACCTCCCGCACGTCCAGCGAGGACCGGCCGCGCAGCTCGTACTCGGTGTGCGCGAGGTGCGCCATCTCCTTCAGCCGCGGCCCGACGACCACGCCGCCCATGTCGCCGACGGTGCACATCATCTTGAGCTCCTCGTCCACCACCATGGACAGCTCCTCGGTCTCCTTGCGGTCGCCGAGGAACGCGAGGAGGGATTCGGCCGTCGGGCCGGAGGCGGGATAGCGGTACGTCCCGCTGATCGGGTTCATCACGACCGTGCCGCCGGACATCCGCACGTGCACCTCGGGGCTGGCCCCGACCAAGGTCCTCTCCCCGGTGTGGACGACGTACGTCCAGTAGGCGCCGCGCTCGCCCTCCAGCAGCCGCCGGAACAGGGCGAGCGCGTCGGCCCGGCCGAAGCCGTCGATCCGGCCCTCGTAGGTGCGCCGGATGACGAAGTTCGCGCCCTCCCCGCGACCGATCTCGTCCTGGATGACGCGCTCGACGATGGCCGCGTACTCCCCGTCGGGGACGTCGAAGCCGCCGCCCTCGACGCGTACCTCGTGGGCCGGGAGCCCCGCCAGGGCCTCGGCGAGCGGGATCTCGTAGGCCTCCTCGGCGACCAGCACGCTCAGCGGCGTCCCGTCGTCGCGTACGTCGAATCCGCGCTCCCGGATCTGCCGGAACGGCACGAGCGCGAGGGTGGGGAGCTCCCCGACGGGCAGGTCGGCGAGGCGCTCGGCCTCGTGGACCGGGCCGATCAGCACCTCGACGACGTCGTGGTCGCGGCCGGGTGTCCGGCGCCGCAGCAGGGCGAACGGCGGGCAGGAGTCGTCGAGCAGTCGGCTCAGTGGCTTCAGTGGATTCGGTCGGTTCAGTCGGTTCAGTCGGCTGCGGTCCATAGGGCTGGGCTTCCTTCTCGGTGAGGGTGCGGTGAGAGGAGCGGCCGGGCCCGGAAAACAGAAAAGGCCGCCCCGGGGCGGCCTTCGCGTGGTTCGTGCCTTCAGGTACGCGAGAGAAGTGGGCCGCCGGAAGCGGGCCACCACCAGTTCTGGTTCGTGTGCGCGTACATGCCGCCGACCATAGCTGAAATATGTCCGTCTCACGTAGTGGGCGCCTGGCTGGACGCGGCGTGTGACGACGTAATGTGTATGAGGTGACCGTGAACGCTGAAACCCAAGCCCCCGCCTCCAAGGCGACCTGGCGAGACCTTCCCGCGGCGCAGCAGCCTTCGTACCCCGATGCCGAGGCTCTGCGCGCTGTCGTCGCGGACCTCGAGTCGTATCCTCCCCTCGTTTTCGCCGGTGAGTGCGACCAGCTGCGCGCCCGTCTGGGAGCCGTCGCCAAGGGCGAGGCGTTCCTCCTTCAGGGTGGCGACTGCGCCGAGGCCTTCGACGCCGTGTCCGCCGAACACATCCGCGCCAAGCTGAAGACGCTGCTCCAGATGAGCGCCGTCCTGACGTACGCGGCCTCCGTGCCCGTCGTCAAGGTCGGCCGTATCGCGGGCCAGTACTCCAAGCCGCGCTCCAAGGACACCGAGACCCGCGACGGCGTCACCCTGCCGACCTACCGCGGCGACTCCGTCAACGGCTTCGCCTTCACCGAAGAGGCCCGGATCCCGGACCCCGAGCGGCTGAAGCGCATGTACCACGCGTCGGCCTCGACGCTGAACCTGGTGCGCGCCTTCACCACCGGTGGCTACGCCGACCTGCGCCAGGTGCACGCCTGGAACCAGGACTTCGTGAAGAACTCCCCCTCCGGGCAGCGCTACGAGCAGCTCGCGCGGGAGATCGACAACGCGCTGAACTTCATGAAGGCCTGTGGCACCGACCCGGCCGAGTTCAAGGCCGTCGAGTTCTACGCCTCCCACGAGGCGCTGCTGCTCGACTACGAGGGCGCGCTGACCCGCACCGACTCGCGCACCGGCAAGCTGTACGACACCTCGGCCCACATGGTCTGGATCGGCGAGCGCACCCGCCAGCTGGACCACGCGCACATCGAGTTCTGCTCGCAGATCGCCAACCCGATCGGCATCAAGCTCGGCCCGACCACCACCGTGGACGAGGCGCTGACGTACATCGACCGCCTGGACCCCGAGCGGCAGCCGGGCCGGCTGACCTTCGTCGTCCGCATGGGCGCCGACAAGGTCCGCGACAAGCTCCCCGAGCTGGTCGAGAAGGTCACCGCCTCGGGCGCCACCGTGGCGTGGGTGACCGACCCGATGCACGGCAACACCTTCGAGGCGGCCTCCGGCCACAAGACGCGCCGTTTCGACGACGTGCTCGACGAGGTCAAGGGCTTCTTCGAGGTCCACAAGGGCCTGGGCACCCACCCGGGCGGCATCCACGTCGAGCTCACCGGTGACGACGTCACCGAGTGCGTGGGCGGCGGCGACGAGATCTTCGTCGACGACCTGCACCAGCGCTACGAGACGGCCTGCGACCCGCGGCTCAACCGCAGCCAGTCCCTGGACCTGGCGTTCCTGGTCGCCGAGATGTACCGCGATCAGTAACCGGCTGTAGCGACGAACGACTGTGGGGCGCGGATCGATGTGATCCGCGCCCCACTGTCGTATCCGGGTCTTTTAAGGTCACCCTCACTTTGGGTACGGTTAGGTAAGCCTCACCGAATAGGGGATGGCTGACCGAAACCGCAAGAACCCTTGCCGTCCCGGAGGTGAAACCGCGTGTACGTCTGCTCTTGCTTCGGAATCACCGACAAGCAGGTCAAGGAACACGCGGCTGCCGGGGCCTGCACCCCCCGCCAGATCGCCTCGGCGACCAAGGCCGGAACCGACTGCGGCTCCTGCGTACGCACCATCCAGGGCCTTCTCGGCCGCGGGGCCTGCCCGCGCCGGGAACTGCTGGAGAACGGTGAGGCGGCCGCCGTCCTCGCCGCCTCCCCGACCCCGACCCCCGCCCCCGCTCCGCGGCTCGTCGAAGCCGCGTAGCGCCCGGCCGGGACCGGGCGGGTGCGTCAGCTCTCGGGCTGCTCGATCTGCTGCGCGATGTACAGCGGCTCCCCGATGCTCTCGATGAGCGCCAGCTGGGTGTCGAGGTAGTCGATGTGGTGCTCCTCGTCCTCCAGGATCTCCTCGAAGAGCCGCGCCGAGGTGATGTCCCCCTTGCCGCGCATGACCTCGATCCCGCGCTTGAGGCGGTCGATCGCCTCCACCTCCACCTGCCGGTCCGCCTGGAACATCTCCGTCAGGGTCTGCCCGACGCGGACGTGGAAGAGGCGCTGGTAGTTCGGCAGGCCGTCGAGCAGCAGGATGCGCTCGGTGATCTTGTCCGCGTGCTTCATCTCGTCGATGGACTCGGCACGGGTGTAGTGGGCGAGCTTCGTCCAACCCTTGTTGTCCTGGATCCGGTAATGGAGCCAGTACTGGTTGATCGCCGTGAGCTCGCCGGTCAGCTGCTCGTTCAGAAACTCAAGGACCTCGGGGTCGCCCTGCATCGCAGAGGCTCCTTCCAAGCAATGTCAGCTAGGTGACTGGGCAGTGCGCGCATCCTTGCACCGCCGCAGGGGGCCGTCCAGTAAGTGCCTCCTTAGTGCGAGTTACGGTGACGTGTCCGGATCGCCCCGGAGCTGGTCATGACCACCCCGCCCGGTCTGTCACCATGGAGTCATGGGTCAGCCGGAAAGCCGGGAATCTCCGGGAGCAGAGCAGTCGGAGCTCCCGCCGGGGCAGCGGTTGCAGCGAGGCTGGCCGGTCACCCATTACGGGCCCGTACCCAAGTTCAAGCCGGACCGCTGGGAGTTCCGCGTCTTCGGCGCGACGGCCGACGGCGAGAAGCACTGCTGGAACCACGAGGAGTTCACGGCCCTGCCGTTCGAGTCCGTCGTGGCGGATCTGCACTGCGTCACGAAGTTCAGCATGGTCGGGGCCGAATGGGGCGGGGTGCTCGCGCGCACCGTCCTCGAACTGGCTCCGCCGGCCCCGCAGGTCACCCATGTGATGGTGTGGGCCGAGTACGGCTTCAGCTCGAACATGCGGCTGGCCGATTTCGCCTCCGAGCGGACCGTTTTCGCCACCCATCAAGGTGGCGAACTGCTGACCGCCGAGCACGGCTTCCCGCTGCGGCTGGTCGTCCCGCACCTGTACGCCTGGAAGGGCCCCAAGTGGGTGCGCGGTGTCGAGTACATGACCGCCGACCGCCGCGGCTTCTGGGAGGAGCGCGGCTACCACAACATCGGCGACCCCTGGCGTGAGCAGCGCTACTCGTACCAGGAGGAGCCGGGCGAGGGCCCGGAGATCTGAGCGGGTCCGATGACTGCTCGGCGTGACCCCTCGGCGTGACCCCTCGGCGGATCAGTGGAGCTCCCGGAGCTCCTTCAGCAGCGCCACGTCCGCCGCGTGCCCCTCCTTGCCGCCCGGGGTCTCGATGATCAGCGGTACGCCCTCCATCGCCGGGTGCGAGAACAGCTCGGCGAAGGCGTCCCGGCCGATGTGGCCCTGACCGATGTTGGCGTGCCGGTCCTTGTGGGCGCCGACGCCCTCCTTGGAGTCGTTGGCGTGGATCAGCTTCAGCCGGCCCTCGCCCACCGTGTCCACCAGCAGGTCCAGCGTCTGCTTGGTGCCGCCGGGCTCCGCCAGGTCGTGCCCGGCCGCGAAGATGTGGCAGGTGTCCAGGCAGATGCCGAGCTTCGGATGGTGGTCGAGCGCTTCGAAGTACGGGCCGAAGTCCCAGGTCCGCGAGCACAGCGAGAAGCCCTGCCCGGCCGTGGACTCCAGCAGCAGGAACGGGTCGTCGTCATGCGTCAGCTCGTCCAGCAGCGGCAGCATGTGCTCCCTGACCTGCGCGTACGCCTCCTCGCGCGGGCGCCCTCCGGTCGCCGAGCCGGTGTGGACGACCACCCCGAGCGCGCCGATCTCCCGACCGCGGCGCAGCGAGTGCCGTAGCGACTCCACCGACTTCTCCACCGTCGCCTCGGTGTGGGAGCCGAAGTTGATCAGGTACGGGGCATGTACGTACGCCGGGATGCCCTCGGCGGCGCACTGGGTGCGGAACAGCTTGTCCTGCGCCGGATTGCCGACCGGGGTGGCCCACCCGCGCGGATTGGCGACGAAGACCTGTACGGCCTCGGCGCCCATCTCCCGGGCGTACGTCAACCCGACCGAGGCGAGACCGCCGGCGACGGGGACGTGCCCGCCCACGGGATTGCGCCCGACGGGGTGGAGGGCCTGCTCGGTGTGCTCCACGTACGACTACAACCCCTTGGTCCGGATGACGATCGTGCTGCCCTCGGGGGCGCTTTGGCCCCCGGGCACCGACTGGGCGGCGATGGTGTCGCTGAAGGACAGGAACGGCTTCTCCACCTTCACCTTGAAGCCCAGCGCCTCCAGCGTCTTGCGCGCCGCGTCCGCGTCCTGGCCGGTCACGTTCGGCACCGGGATCTGGCGCGGGCCCTTGGACAGCGTGAGCGTCACCGTGTCGCCGGCCGCGGCCTGGGTGCCGGCGCCGACCGACTGGACGGCGACCGTACCGGCCGGGAAGGGGGAGTTGAGCTGCTCGGCGGCCGTCTCCACCTTGAGGCCGAGGCCCTGGAGGGCGGCGCGGGCCTGGTCGAGCGGCCTGCCGGTCACGCCGGGGACCTGCACCGGTCGGCCCTTGCTGACGAGGAGCGAGACCGCCGTGTCGGGCGCCCGCTTCTCGCCGCCGGCGGGGTCGGTGCTGATCACCGAGCCCTGTGCGACGTCCTGGCTGAACGCCTGCGAGACGACCCCGGGCGCCAGTCCCGTCTTCGCCAGCTCGGCCTTGGCCTCCTCCAGCGGACGGCTCTTCAGGTTGGGCACGGCCACGACCTCGGGACCGCGCGAAATCGTCAGCGCCACCGCGCCGTTGCCGCGGATCCGCTTCCCGCCCGCGGGGTCGGTGTCCATCACGGTGCCCCGGTCGAAGGCCTCGCTGAACTTCCGGTCCACCCGCTTCACGCCGAGACCGGCCGCCGACAGCTCGGACTTCGCCTGCGCCTCGCTCTTGCCGAGCAGGTTCGGGACCTTGGTGAACTGGCCGGAGTTGATGTACCAGACGCCGGTACCGAGGCCGAGCGCGAGCAGGACCCCGACGACGACGAGGAGCAGGCCGCGGCGCTGAGCGCGGGCGACCGGTGCCGGCGCCGGTGCCGGGGCCTGTCCCTGAGCCTGGGACAGCGGCGGGAGCATCAGCCGCGACGTCTGGTTCATGGACTCTCCCCCAGCTACCGCTGGGGGTGCCCCCAGCGGGGCCACCGGCCTGGGGACCACGCTGGTGCGGTCCTCGGTCGAGGTCCGCTCCTCGGCGCGCGCCTGCGGCGGTACGCGGTCCAGTTCGGCGTCACTGAGCCGGATACGGGCGTCGAGGGTCAGACCCAGCAGGGAGGCGGCGTCGTAGGGGCGCAGCTCGGGGTTGCGGGCGGCGGCCTGGGCGACGAGCTCGTCGAGGGCGACGGGGAGCCCCGGGACGGTGGCCGACGGGGGCGGAACGTCCTCGTTGAGGTGCTGGTAGAGCACCTGGGCGGGGCTGCCGCCGGTGTGCGGCTTGGCGCCGGTCAGCATCTCGTACAGGACGACGCCGCAGGCGTAGACGTCCACGCGGGTGTCGGTGACGCCGTTCTCGATCTGCTCGGGGGCGAGGTAGGAGACGGTGCCGAGGACGGAGTCGGTGGTGTTGGTGACGGAGTCGACGGAGCGGACCAGCCCGAAGTCCGCGACCTTGACCCGGCCGTCGTCGCCGATGAGGACGTTCTCGGGCTTCATGTCGCGGTGCACGAACCCGGCCCGGTGGGCGGCGCCGAGGGCGGCGAGTACGGGTTCGAGGATGTCGAGGGCGGCCCGGGGCTGGAGGGCGCCGCGCTCGCGGAGCACGTCGCGCAGGGTGCAGCCGGAGACGTACTCCATGGCGAGGTACGTGTAGGGGCCGTCGGTGCCCTGGTCGAAGACGCCCACGACGTTGGGGTGCGCGAGGCGGGCGACGGACTTGGCCTCGCGGATGAAGCGGTCGACGAAGGCGGCGTCGGCGGCGAGGGCCGGGTGCATCACCTTCAGTGCCAGGACGCGGTCGAGGCGGGTGTCGAGGGCGCGGTAGACCGTGGCCATGCCGCCGGCCGCGATGCGGGCGTCGACGCGGTAGCGGCCGTCGAGCACGCGCCCGACGAGGGGGTCATCCAGGGTCGTATCCACCCGGCGATTCTACGATCGTACGGTGGCGTCCCGGCCAGGGTCCCGTCCCTTGCAGCTCACCTGTGACGTGGGCGGGGGCGTACGGTCCTACACGCGTGCGGGGCCTTCACCCCATCGGCCCCCCGCTCGCGGCCGGTGTTTGCCCACCCGCCCCCTCGGCGACGGGGCGGGTCCGGGCCGTCCTGCTCGGCGGAACCTTCGGGTGGCGGGTCCGAGCTGGGGCCCTGGCAGGCGGCCAGCCCCCACCAAAACTCGACCACAAGCCCCTCGGGGGAGAGTGGGCGCTCAGATCGCTACGCGCTCCTCGCCGACGGCGTCCGGCGGCCGTCGGTGGCTAAAGCCGCCCGCGACAGAGGACACTGCCTCCGCCTCGGCTGCGTCAGCGAATGACCGGACCCAGTCCGGCTCGCCAATCATTGATGCGCTTACGGATGCTGGGCACCATCGGCAGATCGTCGATGGCCTCGGGGGTGAACCACGCCACCTCGAACGACTCGTCAGATGTTCGGAGCTTGCCTCCGGTAGGGCGGGCGAGAAGACAGATCGAGAATTCCTGCCGGACCTCGCCGTCGTCGTAGGCGAAGACGTGTCCGGGGTTGGTGTACGTCCCGACGATTCCGGTGATCTCGACCGTGATGCCGGTCTCCTCGAAGGTCTCCCGGACCGCGCAGTCACCGATGGACTCCCCGAGCTCCATCTTCCCGCCGGGGAGTGCCCACATCCCGTTGTCCGTGCGCCGCTGCAACAACACCCGGCCGTCCTCATCGACGACGACCGCTGATGCCGCAGGCACCAGACTGTTTGCCGTGGGCGCGTTGGGATCGTCCTCGTAGTCACGCCTGGCCATGTTGTCTCGTCTCCCGAATGTCGCGTCCTCGGCTCCACAGCTCTTCGACATGGGCGGCGAACCGGTCGAACATCCCGTCCGTCTGCCTGCGTCGTAGATGCATCATCGGCGAATCGTGGCCAACCCTGCGGGCCAGGATCGGGGTAACGATCATCTCGTCGTCGAAGCGGAAGGCGGAAAGGTTGACGTGACCGGTCTCGAACCGGCCTTCGATACCGCTGACGTCGCGCAGTTTCTCCAGCTCGCTCAGTGTCACGGCGATGCGGGTAGACAGAGTCAGCGGGACGCCCTCCTCGGCTTCCCTTGCCGTGGTGACCGGGCTGCTCGGGTCGCCGATCAGGAACCGCACGCGGCATCCGCTCTGGGCCTTGCGCCGCAGGGCGGATGCCAGGTTCGCCTGCTCCAGCCACAGGAAGTAGTTGGTGTACCCGGCGAATACCAGCTCGCGCTGCGCCTTCGTCACCAGAGACTTCCAGAGGCTTGCCGGCGCGGCCGAGCGATAGGGAAAGACCTGGACTATCTCTCTGTCCGGCCCGGTGGGTGGACGGAACGAACCGTAACGGTGGAACGTCCCAAACGTCCTGGGAACGCGGTACCAACGCTCTGACGAGGGACAGAACATCGGTGCATGCCTGGCCCACGAGACCAAACGGTCTCTCAGGACCGGGAGTTGACCAGCACAACCGTGAAGGTCGTCTCATCGACCTCGTAAGCAATCGGGAGGGCGCGATGGCGACCACCAAGGAGACGGTGACGGGCCAAGGCCCATGGGAATACGTGACCTACGCTCCTCCCGGACATCGGTGCTCGGAGTGCCGCCGCGGCATCAAGCCGTTTGACGTCGTCCGTCGAGGGGCCATCGACCAGACCTCAGGCCCTCGTGGCGTGATCTACAGGCACGAGGGCCATTGCCCCGGCGAGAGCGCGGTCGCCTGATGGATATGCAGACCTGGAGGGACGGCCGAAGCCGTGCCGTTGACGCCGCCGAAGCGATACGAGCTGCCCTGGCGTCCCTCGATGTCACCGAAGCCGCGTGGAGCAGCGTCCGGCCATTGGTCACGCAGACCGGCAGACCCTACGTCGATCTCGGAACGGTCCGGGCTGACGTAGTGGAGCAACTGGCGGAGGCCCTTCGAGCCACGACGACTTCCGTCCGCCGGCCCGTCGACTGACGTCCGAACAACCCGCAGTCGCGGCCTCCGGGACGGACTATGGGTCTGCCGGGAAACCCCCAAGACTTCTCTGATTCCGCCCAGCCGGGACCCCGCCACCCCCCGACCCCGGCAAACAGGACGGCCCGGGCACGTGGCTGGCCCCGGCCCCGGCCCGGGTCCAGCGCCGAGCCGCGCGAGCGGCGCGTCAGGAAGGCCAGAACGCCGGGTGTTCCGGGTCGAGGGTGGCGCGGCCAGTGGTGGGGGAGGAGGGCTCCGCGAAGCGGCGCTGGGGGATGCGGCCCGCGCGGTGGGCCAGCCGCCCCGCCGAGACGGCGTCCCGCATCGCGGCAGCCATCAGCACCGGCTCCCGCGCCCGCGTCACCGCAGAGGCCAGCATCACCGCGGCGCAGCCGAGTTCCATGGCCAGGGCGACGTCGGACGCCGTGCCCGCCCCCGCGTCCAGGATCACCGGAACCTCCGCCCGCTCCGCGATCAGCTCGAAGTTGTGCGGGTTGCGGATCCCCATCCCGGACCCGATCGGCGACCCCAGCGGCATGATCGCCGCGCAGCCCACGTCCTCCAGCTTCCGCGCGAGCACCGGGTCGTCGTTCGTGTAGGGCAGCACCGTGAACCCCTCGTCCACCAGGGTCTCGGCGGCGTCCAGCAGCTCCACCCCGTCCGGCAGCAGGGTCCGCTCGTCCGCGACGACCTCCAGCTTGATCCAGTCGGTGCCCAGGGCCTCGCGGGCCAGCCGGGCGGTCAGGACGGCCTCGCCCGCCGTGAAGCAGCCCGCCGTGTTGGGGAGTACGGAGATGCCCAGCCGGTTCAGGACCGACAGGACCGAGCCCTGCACGGTCGGGTCCAGCCGGCGCATCGCCACCGTCGTGAGCTCGGTGCCGGACGCGACCAGCGCGCGCTCCAGGACGTCGAGGCTCGGGGCCCCGCCGGTACCCATGATCAGACGGGAGGAGAAGGTCCGGCCGCCCAGCGTGAAGACGTCGTCAGCCATAGTTCAGCCCCCCTGGACCGCGGTGAGGATCTCGACCCGGTCGCCCTGGCCCACCGGCGTGAGCGGCCACTGCCCGCGCGGGACCACGGTCTCGTTGAGCGCGGCGGCCACCCCGGAGGGGGCCGCTGTCAGCGTGGCGACCACCGCGTCCAGGGTGGTGCCGGCCGCGACCTCGCGCGGCTCGCCGTTGACGGAGACGGAGACGGAGGAGAGGGTCATCGGTACGACTCCTGAAGTGCCGGGGTGAAACGACGTGGGGTGAAGGGGCGTGCGACCTCCGGCAGTTCGCCGGTGGCCAGCAGCTCCGCCATCACATCGCCGGTGAGCGGGGTGAGCAGCACCCCGTTGCGGTAGTGCCCGGTGGCCAGGTGCAGGCCCGGCAGGTCGGTCGGGCCGAGCAGCGGCGCGTTGTCCGGTGAGCCGGGCCGCAGCCCCGCCCGGGTCTCGGTCAGCGGGAGTTCGGTGATGCCGGGCACCAACTCGTGGGCGTCGCGCAGGAGCTCGTACACCCCGCCCGCGGTGACCGTGGTGTCCCAGCCGAGTTCCTCGCTCGTGGCGCCGACGACCAGTTCGCCGTTCTCGCGCGGGACCAGGTAGACGTGGCTGCCGCGCACGACGGCCCGTACGGTCCGGGACAGGAACGGCGCGTACGCGGGCGGCACGGTCAGCCGCAGCACCTGCCCCTTCACCGGCCGGACGGGGGGCACCACCTCCGGCGGTACGCCGGCCAGCCGGCCGCTGAGCGAGCCCGCGGCCAGCACCACCTGGTCGGCGCGCGGCTCCGTACCGTCGTCGAGCAGTACGCCGACGGCCCGGTCGGCGCTGACGAGCAGCCGCTCGGCGCTCGCCCGGCGGATCTCCACGCCGGCGCGCTCGCAGGCGGCCAGCAGCGCGGCCGCCAGCCGGCGCGGATCCACCTGGTGGTCGCCGTCCACGCGCAGGCCGCCCCGGACGCCCGGGGCCAGCATCGGCTCCAGGCGGCGGCACTCGCGGCCGGTGAGCCACTCGGAGTCCAGGCCGCAGCGGCGCTGGAGGGCGTGCAGCTCGCGCAGGTGGAGGCGGTCGTCGGCGTCGAGGGCCACGGCGAGGGTGCCGCAGGCGCGGTAGCCGATGTCCAGACCGCCGCTGGCGTCGGCGAGCTCGGCGGCGAACGCGGGGTAGCGGGCGGCGGAGGCGAGATTGAGGCCCAGCAGGGTCTCCTCGCCGTAGTGCAGCTCGGTGACGGCGGCGAGCATGCCGGCCGCGACCTGGGCGGCGCCGCCGCCGGGCGCCGGGTCGGCCAGTACGGTGCGCAGCCCGCGCCGTGCCGCCCGCCAGGCGGTGACCAGGCCGATGATCCCGCCCCCGATGACGAGGACGTCGGATCCCTTCCGAGATGAGTGCATGGGCGTCCAGCCCCTCCCTTCGCCGGCATGACCCGGATCAGGTTCGTACGGTCGGAGGCCGGCCAGCCTCCCTCTCAGCCCGGTACGTCCGGACTCCCGCGATAGGTACGGTGGCCAGACTAACCCCGGCGCCGACCCCGGGTAAGGCTGCCTCCCCGGGCCGGTGCCCGGCGCTGTTCCCGCCCGCTATTCCTGACGGGTCGTCAGGAGATTAGGGTGGGCCGGGTGAGCGAGCAGACGGAACAGACTCAGAGCGGTGTCGTCATCGCCGGCGCCGGAATGGCCGGGGTGCAGACCGCGGTGGCCCTGCGGGAACAGGGCTACGCCGGCCCCGTCACCCTGCTGGGCGCCGAACCCCACCAGCCCTACGATCGGCCCCCGCTGTCGAAGGCGGTGCTGCTCGGCAAGGCCGAGGACTCCGCGTTCGACGTGGACTTCGAGGGCCTCGGCATCGAGCTTCGCCTCGGCGTGGAGGTCACCGGCCTGCGGGCAGCCGAACGCGAGCTGGACACGGAGGCGGGCCCGGTCCCGTACGGGGTCCTCGTGCTGGCGACCGGCGCAGAACCGCTGAACCTGCCCGGGGCGGAGGGCGTCCCGGGCGTGCACCTGCTGCGGACCCTGGACGACGCGGCGCGGCTGCGCCCGGTGCTGGCGGCGGCGCCGGCCATGGTGGTCGTCGGGGCGGGCTGGATCGGCGCGGAGTTCGCCACGGCGGCGCGGCAGGCGGGCTGCGAGGTGACGGTCGTCGAGGCGGCGGACCGGGTGCTCGCGGGCTCGCTGCCCGCGGAGGTCGCGGCTCCGATGGCGCGGTGGTACGAGGAGGCCGGCGCGACCCTGCTGACCGGCGTGAAGGTGGCCTCCGTGACGCCGGGCCGGGTCCGGCTGGAAGACGGCCGCGAGCTGCCGGCGGGCGCGGTGGTCGTGGGCGTCGGAGCCCGCCCGGCCACGCGCTGGCTGGCCGGTACGGGCGTCGAGCTGGGGCCGGACGGCTCGGTCACGGCCGACGCCCACCTGCGGACCTCCGTGCCCGGCGTGTACGCGGTGGGCGACTGCGCGTCGTTCCCCTCGGAGCGGTACGGGACGCGGCTGCTCGTGCACCACTGGGACAACGCGCTGCAGGGCCCGAGGGTGGTCGCGGCGAACATCCTCGGGGACGGGGAGCGGGTCTACGACCCGGTGCCGTACTTCTGGTCGGAGCAGTTCGGCCGCTTCGTCCAGTACGCGGGCCACCACGGCGGGGCGGACACCCTGCTGTGGCGGGGCGACCCGGCCGAGGACACCTGGTCGGTGTGCTGGCTCCGCGCCGGGGTCCTGGTCGCGGTCCTCGCGGTGGGCCGCCCCCGCGACCTGGCCCAGGGGCGCAAGCTGATCGAGGCCGCCACCCCGGTGGACCCGGCCAAGGTCGCGGACCCCGGGATCCCGCTGAAGTCGGCCTCGGCCTGACGGCCGCCCGGGCTCCGCCCGGACCCGCGCCTCAAACGCCGGCGAGGCTGGTCTTGGGCGATTGAGGCGCCGGGGGCCCGGGGCGGGGCCCCGGCGCCACGGACGGACGGGGTCAGGTACCGGCGGCGAGTCCGAGGTGGCAGGCTTGTGCCCGTGACCGAGATTGACGCAAAGATCGATGCCCTTGTCCCCAACTGGCTGTACCTCCCCGACATCGCGGAGATGCTCGACATCGAGGTGACACGGGTCCGCCAGATGGTCAAGGAAGGTCAGCTTCTCGCCGTGCGCCGCGGCGAGAACCGCTCCCTTCAGGTGCCCGCCCCCTTCATCGACGGCGACAAGGTCGTCAAGGGCCTCGTCGGCCTGCTGACCGTGCTCCGCGACGACGGCTTCTCCGACGAGGAGATCCTGGAGTGGATGTTCACTCCCGACCCGACCCTGCCCGGCACCCCCGCGCAGGCGCTGAGCGAGAATCGCGGCACGGAGGTGAAGCGCCGCGCTCAGGCGCTTGCCCTCTGACCTGATCCGCATCCGCTCCACCGGTGTACGGGCCCGAGCGCTCGGGCCCGTACACCGCCACCACCCGGGGGTAATCCATGCAGCAGCTGTCCGACGCCCGGCTCTACCTGTGCACGGACGCCCGCAAGCGGCAGGGTGACCTCCCCGAGTTCCTCGACGCCGTCCTCGCGGGCGGAGTGGACATCGTCCAGCTCCGCGACAAGGGCATGGAGGCGGGCGAGGAGCTCGAACACCTCCAGGTCTTCGCCGAGGCGGCCCGCCGGCACGGCAAGCTGCTCGCCGTCAACGACCGCGCCGACGTCGCGCACGCCATCGGCGCCGACGTCCTGCACCTCGGCCAGGGCGACATCCCCGTACCCGCCGCCCGGGCGATCCTCCGCGAGGGAGTGCTCATCGGGCGGTCCTGCCACGCCGAGTCCGAGGTGGACGCCGCCGTCGCCGAGCCCGGCGTGGACTACTTCTGCACCGGCCCCTGCTGGCCCACCCCCACCAAGCCCGGCCGCCACGCCCCCGGCCTCGGCCTCGTCCGCTACGCGGCCTCCCTCGCCCAGGCCCGTCCGTGGTTCGCGATCGGCGGCATCGACCAAACGAATCTGGACATGGTCCTCGACGCCGGAGCCACCCGAATCGTCGTCGTACGCGCCCTCACCGAGGCCTCCGACCCCGGTGCCGCGGCCGCCGACCTGGCCAAGCGCGTACAGGCCCGCCTGGCCTAGGCATCGGGAGCACGGCCCGGCCGCCCTCCCCCTAGGTGTCCAAAAACGTGTCCAATGGGCGGACGCCGCTTCGGCGGACGCCGGGCCACGTCTAACCTGCCCGTATGGCCCTTGGTACCGCTTCCACCTGGTCGGATCGTGCGCACACGGTCCGCGATCTCCTCGCGTCCGGGAGCTCGTACTCATTCGAGTTCTGGGCCCCCAAGACCGAGAAGGGCGAGCGCAACCTCTGGGAGGCGCTCCGCCGGATCGAGGCGGTGGCCCCCAGCTTCGTCTCCGTCACGTACGGAGCCGGCGGCTCCACTCGCGGCGGCACCGTCCGCGCCACCGAACAGATCGCCGCGAACACCACGCTGACCCCGGTCGCGCACCTCACCGCCGTGGACCACTCCGTCGCGGAGCTGCGCCACGTCATCGGGCAGTTCGCCGACGCGGGCATCCGCAACATGCTCGCGCTGCGCGGGGACCCGCCGGGCGACCCCATGGGCCCCTGGGTGAAGCACCCCGAGGGCGTGGACTACGCGGCCGACCTGGTCCGCCTCCTCAAGGAGTCCGGCGACTTCTGCGTCGGCGTCGCGGCCTTCCCCGAGATGCACCCCCGTTCGGAGGACTGGGATTCGGACATCCGTCACTTCGTGGACAAGTGCCGCGCGGGCGCCGACTATGCGATCACCCAGATGTTCTTCGGTCCGGAGAATTATCTGCGGCTCCGCGACAGCGTCGTAAAGGCGGGCTGCGAGACCCCGATCATCCCCGAGGTCATGCCTGTTGTGGGAATCAAGCAGCTCGACCGATTGCCCCAACTCAGCACCGCAGTCTTCCCGGACGCCGTGAAAGAGCGCATGCTCGCCGTCAAGGACGACCCGGCCGCTGTACGCTCCATTGGCATCGAGTTCGCCACGGAGTTCTGCGCGCGGCTGCTGTCCGAGGGTGTCCCGGGGCTGCACTTCATCACGCTGAACAATTCCACGGCGACTCTCGAGATCTACGAGAACCTGGGCCTGCACCAGCGGGTCTGACCGGCCGTACGTGCCCGTGGGCGGCCGTACCGAGAGGGGCCACGCATGGGAATGACGGTCCTCTACATCGCGTTCGGGATCGTCGCGTTGTGGCTGCTTGCCGAGGTCCTGATGCAGTACAAGGCCCGGCTGCGCTGGCGCCTGCTCGCCTTCGCCGGCTTCCTCGGCGTGGTCGCCGGCGTGGTGCTGCCGTCCGTCCTCGTCATCGCGGCCGGCGCGACCGCGTTCGCGTTGGGCCAGACCCTGGTGACGCTCTCCTTCCGCAAGGGTTTCGTGGCCGGCTGGGCGCTGCGCCGGGGCGGTGAGCCCGTACGGAAGACCCGGCGGCGCCGCGCCGGGGGCGGACCGCGCAAGGAGCCCGCGCTGGAGGTGACCGCGCTGGAGTACGGGTCCGACGGCGACTCCTCCGACACCACGGACACCTCCGACATCTCCGACACCTCCGGCACCTCGGACGGGCCGGACGCCGCGGAGATCTACAGCCCGCAGCCGCTGCCCGACGACACCGGCTCGTACGGGATCCAGAGCTTCGCCCCGAACGCCGGCGCCGGGGACAGCGCGTCCTTCGCCTCGCCGTTCACCACCGCCGAGCAGGACGCCCACCAGTACGCCGCGTACTACGACCCGCAGACCCAGGGCGGCTACGACTACGGCAACGGCTACCCGGCCGGCGAACAGCAGGTCTACGCCGCCTACTCGGACCCGTACATCGGCACCGGCGGTGTCTCCCCGCAGCAGCCGTTCTACGACGCCGGCTACACCCCGTACGCCGGCCAGGCCCCGGACCCGTACGCGGGCGCGCAGCAGCAGTACTCCATGGACACACCGCCCGGCGGGGTCTGGGTCCCGCAGCAGCGGTCCACCGACGAGTACGCGCAGCCCTACCCCGGCGAGGAGCAGGCCCCCTACCCGCCCCAGGAGCCGCAGGGCTACCCGTACCAGGGCGGCACCGGGGAGTACGAGCAGTACCGCTACTGAGCGGCGGTCCTCACCGGGAGCCGCGGAACCCGGCGCCTTCCACGATCAGCCCGGCCACCAGGGCCCCGGTCATCCCGGCGTGCGCGAGCCCGCCGCCGGGGTGGGCCCAGCCGCCCGCCAGGTACAGCCCGGGCAGGGCGGTGGCGTTCGCCGGGTAGAGCAGCCGGCCGCCGGCCCCGGCGAGGGCGGGCGGCGGCACCGAGCCGTGCACCGCGCCCGTGGCCCGCGCGATGTCGGCCGGGGTGCGCAGCTCGTGCCACAGCAGCCGCCCGCGCAGCCCGGGCACGGCGCACTCGGCGGCGGTGAGGAGCTCCCCGGCGCAGCGGGTGGCCAGCGCGGCGTCCGACCAGTCCAGCACCCCCTGCGGGGCGCACACGGCGCTCACCGTGACGGCCTCGTGGTCCGCGTCGGGCCGGGTGGCCGGGTCGTCGGGCCGCAGCACGGTCACCGTCGGGCGTTCCGCGTGCTCCCCGGAGAAGGCCGCCCGGGCCGCGGCGGCCGCGCCGGGGGAGTGGACCACGGTGCGGTGCACGGCGTCCTCGGGGCGGGCGCCGCGCAGGGCGAGGAAGAGGGTGATCCGGCTGGGCACGCCCGGCCCCCGGGCGGGAACCGAGTCGGCCGGCCAGGGCACCGTGCCGGGCGGCAGCTGCCGCGGGTCGATCCCGCAGACCACGGAGTCGGCGGACACCTCGGCGCCGTCGGCCAGCAGCAGCCCGGCCGCCCGGCCGTCCCGGACGAGCACGTCCCGGACCGCCGTATCGAACTCGAAGGTGACCTTCCGCTCCAGGCAGCGCTCGTACACGGCGCTTGCCAGCGCGCGGATGCCGCCGCGTACGTACCAGCTGCCGAAGGTCTGCTCCATGTACGGGAGGACGGTCGCCGCGGCCGGCGTGGTGTCGGGGGCCAGGCCGTGGGCGAGCACCGGGCCCTCCAGCAGGGCGGCGAGCTCCCCGCCCAGTTCCCGCTCGGCCACCTCGGCGAGGGTCGGCGGCCGGCGGCGCAGCAGGCCGCTCTTGCGCAGCGCGGGGTAAGGATCACTGCCCAGCACCTGCCAGTCGGGGCGCAGCGGCTCCTCCAGCAGCGGGCGGCGGGTGGCGTCCCAGGCGTCCCGGGCACGGCCGAGGAGCGCGCTCCAGCGGTCCCCGGCGCCCGCGCCGAAGGCCTGGTCGAGGACGGCGGCGGCGCCGCCGCGCGAGACGTTGGGGAGGGTGACCGCGGAGCCGTCGGCCAGGAGGTGCCGGACGGCCGGGTCCACCTTGACCAGATCGACGTAGTCCTCCAGCGGCCGCTTGCCGGTCTTGACGAACAGGTCGCGGTAGACGGCGGGCAGGTGCAGCAGCCCGGGGCCGGTGTCGAAGGCGAAACCCTCGCGTTCGAGGCGGCCGACCGCCCCGCCGTAGGTGGTCCCGCGCTCGTACACCGTCACCTGGTGGCCCGCCACGGCCAGCCGGGCCGCCGTCGCCATCGCGCCCATGCCGGCGCCGATCACCGCAATTCGTGCCATGCGGCTGAGCCTATCGACCGGGACGGGCCCGGAACGACCCAGGTCAGCGGGGTGGCGCCGGGCTGGTGTCGAGGGCCTCGGCCGCCAGCCGTTTCTCCTCGCGGCGCTGGGCACGGCGGCGCAGGAAGCGGCGGATCCGGGACCACAGGAAGACCAGCACGGTCAGGCCGACGGCCAGCAGGACGGCCGCGATGATCGCGGCGGCCTCCGGGTTGAACATCGCGAAGGTGATGATGCCGGCCACGCCGAGGTCCTCGGCGAGGCTCATCCCCACGTTGGTGAACGGCTCCGGGGAGGTGTTGATCGCCATCCGGGTGCCGGCTTTGACGAAATGGCTGGCCAGCGCGGTGGAACCGCCGATGGCCCCGGCGGCGATGTCGGAGAGCGAGCCGCTCTGGCCGGCGAGCAGCGCGCCGATCACGGCACCCGACAGCGGGCGGATCACGGTGTGGACCGTGTCCCATATGGAGTCCACGTACGGGACCTTGTCGGCCACCGCCTCGCAGACGAACAGGACGGCGGCGACGATCAGCACGTCGGTACGCTGCAGCGACGCCGGGACCTCGTCGGTCAGTCCGGTCGCGCCGAAGATGCCGAGCAGGAGGACCACGGCGTAGGCGTTGATCCCACTGGCCCAGCCGCTGGTGAAGACCAGGGGGAGCACACTCACCCGATCAAGATACGCGTGAGGGGACGGCCGTCGGCCGTCCCCTCACGAAAAATCCTCAGGGCTCAGTGCCCCTGTTCATCGCGGCGGCGCTGCCACCGCTCCTCGATACGGGTCATCATCGACCGACGCTGCCGGTTCCGGCCGTGGCCCGAACCGCGTGTACTGCCGGAGACGGGCTGCTCGCCAGGCTTGGGTGCCTTGCGCCAACCGGTGACCACGAGAACCGTGCAGCCCAGCATGACGAGGAATCCCACCACGCTGACCCAGAGCACGCTCTGCCAGATCACGCCGGTCATGAGGAGCGCGATACCCACCACAATGCCTGCGACTGCGAGGTAGACCCGTCGCCGGGTGTACGTGCGCAGTCCGCTTCCCTCAAGCGCTGTCGCGAACTTGGGATCTTCGGCGTACAGCGCTCGCTCCATCTGCTCGAGCATTCGCTGCTCGTGCTCCGAGAGCGGCACGGGAGTCCTCCTCATCCGTCGGTCGCGGGGGGTAGCGACCAGGGGTCCCCTTCAGGATAGGCGGGGAATCGCCCCCGTGATACCCGCCCTCTACGCCACGTTCTCAAATGCACCGCGCCTGACGACAGCGCGGCTTATCCGTACCGCCTTGGGGCTCGGTCACTGAGGCGCTTATTCCCCAATGCCCTGGCCGCCATGCCGGGTCGGTGTCCCCGATCATACGGGTCCGACCGGCGGAGCGGAGGGTGTACGGCCGACTCGATGCGGCACAGCGTCGCAGATCAGGCGGGCTTCTCGCCAAGGACGTGCAGTTGCGTGGCGACCGCGTGGAAGGCGGGCAGCTCGGCGGCGGCTTCTTCCAGGCGCAGCAGTGCCTCGACCGCGCCCGGCTCGGTGTCGACCAGGACCCCGGGGACCAGGTCGGCGAAGATGCGGACGCCGTGCACCGCGCCGACCTCCAGGCCGGCTCCGCCGACCAGCTCGGTGAGCTGCTCGGCGGTGAAGCGGCGGGGCACCGGGTCGCCGGAGCCCCAGCGGCCCGCCGGGTCGGTCAGCGCCGTACGGGCCTCGGTGAAGTGGCCGGCCAGCGCGCGGGCCAGCACCGCCCCGCCGAGGCCGGCACCGAGCAGGCTGAGGATGCCGCCGGGGCGCAGCGCCGCGTACGCGTTGGCGACGCCCTCGGCCGGGTCGTCCACGTACTCCAGCACGCCGTGGCAGAGCACCACGTCGTACGCGTCCCGCTCGACGACCTCCAGCAGGCCCTGGGCGTCACCCTGCACGCCGCGGACCCGGTCGGAGACGCCGGCCTCGGCGACCCGGCGCTCCAGCCCGAACAGCGCGTTCGGGCTGGGGTCGACCACGGTGACGCGGTGCCCCAGCCGGGCCACCGGGACGGCGAACTTGCCGGTGCCGCCGCCGGTGTCCAGTACGTCGAGCACGTCCCGCCCGGTCGCCTTCACCCGGCGGTCGAGGGCCTCCTTGAGTACCTCCCACACCACGGCGGTGCGAAGGGAGGCGCGGGGGCGGGAAGTGTCCGACACGGCTGATGGCTCCTCGGCGCGATAAGAAAGGGTGAGCGGTCCGGGCCCACCCTATTGCCTCGGCCCCATTGCCTCGGGCAGCCGGTGATCTCATCCCGCGTTCGGACGCTCCGGCCTCGGCTGTGGCAAGGTCTGCGCGGTGATCGGACGGAGGGCGAGCATCCGCTCCACCAGGCGCAGGAACATCGCGACTTCGCGTACGAGATCGTCCGCCTCCCTCGTCGTCGCCGCGCCCGGTATCCCGGCCTCGGCCCGGGCCCGCCGGGTGGCGCCGGAGGCGAACAGCGCGCTCCACTCCGTCAGCTCCGGCGCTATCTCCGGCAGTACCTCCCAGGCGGGCCGGATCCGCGGCCGCCGCCGCGGGTTCACCGGTTCGGGCCGCCCGCGCGCGGCGAGCACGGCCGCGGCGACGCGCAGCGCCGCGAGGTGGGCGGTGGCATACCGCTCGTTGGGCCCGGGCAGCCCCGCGGCCTCGGTCAGGCCGCTGCGGGCCTTGGCGAGCAGATCGAGGGCAGCCGGCGGGGCCGACGACTTGCGCGGGACGGGGTGGACAGGGGACGGGGACGGTGTGGCCATGACGAACCTCCTGTCGATGCGTGGTGCTGTCGCTATGCGTGGATCCATCGTGACGTGCCCCACTGACAATCGCGTTGACCTGCGGTTTTGCCCCGCTTGTCCGGACAACTGCCTCCCTGTGCACGGCGCGTGCGTCCCAAGGGTGCTAGTTTTTGAACTGACCAGTCAGTTCAAAAGGGAGGGGACGGCGTGGACAGCCCGCGCGGCGCGGCCGTCAAAGCCGAGGACTTCGGACTCAAGGGCCCACGCGGCTGGGTGTTCCGGGGCGTCGGGATCGACGCGGCGCCCGGCTCGCTCATCGCGGTCGAGGGGCCCTCGGGCAGCGGCCGCACCTGTCTGCTCCTCGCCCTCACCGGCCGCATGAAGCCCACCGAGGGCCATGCCGAGGTCGCCGGCCACCGGCTGCCGAAGCACATGGGGGCGGTCCGCCGGGTCGCCGCCCTCGGCCCGGTCCCCGGCGTCAACGAGCTCGACCAGTCCCTCACCGTCGCCGAGCAGCTGCGCGAAGGCGCCCTGCTTCAGCGCCGCTACGAGGGCCCGGTCCGCGCCCTGCTCCGGCCCCGCGCCGAGCGCCGGGCCTCCACCGCCACCCGGATCGAGGAGGCCCTGGCCGCCGTCGGTCTGGACCTCGCGACCCTGCCCAAGGGGCCCCGTACCTCCGTACGCGACCTGGAACGGCTGGAATCCGTACGCCTGTCCGTGGCCATCGCCCTGCTGGGCGACCCGCGGCTGCTGGCCCTCGACGACCTCGACCTCAAGCTCTCGGACGCCGAACGCGCCGAGGCCTGGGCCCTGCTCCGCTCGATCGCGGCCCGCGGGACCACCGTCCTCGCCACGTGCAGCGAGGCCCCCGAGGACGCGACGGTGCTGCGCACCGGAACCCCCGCCGAAACCGCCGCGCCCGCCGCGGAGCCGGAGCCGGAGGCCGCGCCGGAACCCGAGCCCGAGGCCGAGGCCGAGCCCGAGCCCGAGGCCGAGCCCGAGGCCGAGCCCGAGGCCGACGATGCCGACGGCACCAGCACCGACACCGACGACACCGACGAAGACGACACGAACACGAAGGGGGCGGACGATGCGCTCTCCGAAGCTCGCCGCGCTTGAGCTGAAGCGGTTCGGGCGGGGAAAGCTCCCCCGCGCCGCCCTCGTCGCGCTGCTCCTGCTGCCACTGCTCTACGGCGCGCTGTACCTCTGGTCCTTCTGGGACCCGTACAGCCGCCTCGACAAGGTGCCCGTCGCCCTCGTCAACGCCGACAAGGGCGCCACCGTCGACGGCGCGCGCATCGACGCCGGCGGCGAGATCACCAAGAAGCTCCGCGACAGCCGGACCTTCGACTGGCGCGAGGTCAGCGCCGACGAGGCGGCGAAGGGGCTGGAGAACGGGACGTACTACCTGTCCCTGACCATGCCCGCCGACTTCAGCGAGAAGATCGCCTCCAGCTCCGGCGAGGACCCCACCACCGGCGCGCTCCAGGTCCGCACCAACGACTCGAACAACTACGTCGTCGGCTCGATCTCCCGCACCGTCTTCTCCGAGGTCCGCTCGGCGGCGTCCACCAACGCCTCCCGCGGCTTCCTCGACAAGATCTTCGTGTCCTTCTCCGATCTGCACGACAAGACGGCCGAGGCCGCCGACGGCGCCGACAAGCTGAAGGACGGCGCCGACAAGGCCCAGAAGGGAGCCAAGGACCTCGCCGACGGCCTCGACACGGCCAAGGCGAAGTCCGGCGAGCTCACGAGCGGGCTGAAGCAGCTCAACACGGCCTCCGGGCAGCTGAAGACCGGTACGCGGGACATCGCCACCGCCACCCAGACCCTCGCCGACAAGGTCAACGGCGGTGCCGACAAGGTCCGCCCCTTCCTCAAGGACTCCAAGCAGCTCGCGGACAGCGCCGAGCTGGTCGCCGACACGGCCAAGGTGACCAAGAACCACCTGGACACCTTCGCCAAGAAGGCCCCGGACGCGGCCCGCCACTCGCGACTGCTCGCCACCCAGTCGGCGGCCCTCTACACCAACCAGTGCGTCAGCCCCGGCGTCCCGCACGCGTCGCCCGCCGCCTGCGCCGAGATGAAGAAGATCAAGGACGGAGCGGCCGAGGCCGCCGAGCTCTCCGGCGACGTCAACACCCTGGTCAAGAACTCGGGCGGCGACCTCGAAGCGCTCCGCAAGCAGCTGACCGACCTGGAGAAGAAGGCCCGCGAGCTGGCCGCGAAGGCCCCCGGTCTCTCCGCCGACCTCGAAGACCGCGTCGCGAAGATCAACGCCCTCAACACCGGCGCCCACAAGGTCGCCACCGGCATGGCCCAGCTCCACACCGGCCTGGGCAGCGCCACCAAGGGCTCCGGCGCCCTCGGCGAGGGTGTCGGCAAGCTCGGCGACGGAGCACACAGCCTCAACGGCGGCATGTTCAAGCTCGTCGACGGCAACCGCGACCTCGCCGACGGCCTGCACGACGGCGTCGGCAAGATCCCGGACTACGACGAGAAGCAGCGCGACGCCCGCACCGAGGTCATGGCCGATCCGGTCAAGCTCGCCAACCAGTCCCTGCACAAGGCGCCGAACTACGGTACGGGTTTCGCCCCGTACTTCATCCCGCTCTCCCTCTGGGTCGGCGCGATGGTCGCCTACATGCTGATCGCGCCGCTGAACCGGCGGGCCCTCGCCGCGGGTGCCTCGCCCTGGCGGGTCGCCTTCGCGGGCTGGCTGCCCGTGGCCGGCCTCGGCGCCGCGCAGGTGGCCGCGCTGATGTCCGTACTCCACTGGGGCCTCGGCCTGGAGATGGCGCGACCGGCCCTGACCATCGCGTTCCTGATGCTGGTCACCGGCTGCTTCGCGGCGATCGTGCAGTGGCTCAACGCCAAGTTCGGCGCGGCCGGCCGCATCCTGGTGCTGGCCGTCCTGATGCTCCAGCTGACCTCGGCGGGCGGTACGTACCCCGTTCAGACCAGTCCTGACTTCTTCAACGCGATCCACCCGTACCTGCCGATGTCGTACATCGTCGAGGGCCTGCGCAAACTCATCACCGGCGGCGATCTCGCCCCCGTGTGGCAGGGCTGCGCCGTCCTGGTGGCGTTCACGGCCGGCGCGCTCGCCCTCACCGCACTCGCCGCCCGCGGCAAGCAGGTGTGGACGATGGACCGGCTGCACCCCGAACTGAGCCTGTAAGGAAGCGTTGACCTGTGAGAATCAGCGCCATGGAAAGCAGCAGTACCGGTACGGGTACCGGCAGCGGCCGACGGCAGGCCACCCGGCAGAAGCTCTACGAAGCGGCCGTCACACTCATCGCCGAGCAGGGCTTCTCGGCCACCACGGTCGATGAGATCGCCGAGCGGGCGGGCGTCGCGAAGGGAACCGTCTACTACAACTTCGCCAGCAAGACCGACCTCTTCGAGGAGCTGCTCCGGCACGGGGTCGGCCTGCTGACCGCGTCCCTGCGGAGGGCGGCGGAGGAGACCGAGGCGCGCGGCGGGACCCGGATCGAGGCGCTCGACGAGATGATCAGGGCGGGCCTGGTCTTCATCGACCGGTACCCGGCGTTCACGCAGCTGTACGTCGCCGAGCTGTGGCGCACCAACCGGGCATGGCAGTCCACGCTGATGGTGGTCCGGCAGGAGGCGGTGGCGGTCGTGGAGACGGTGCTGCGGGAGGGCGTCGAGCGGGGCGAACTCAGCGCCGAGATCGATGTACCGCTGACCGCGGCCGCGTTGGTGGGGATGGTGCTCGTCGCCGCGCTGGACTGGCAGGCGTTCCAGAGCGAGCGGTCGCTGGACGACGTGCACTCGGCGCTGTCGCTGCTGTTGCGGGGGCGGGTCAGCGGAAGCCGCTGAGGGGTACCCCGGTCGGCGGTGCCGCGGGGACGGCGGGGGCGCGTAGAACTGAGTACCCGTACGTACCTAGGCGTACCTAGGCGCGGAAATGAGTACGCGTACGGATGGGCTCCCACCTGCGGGAACAGCAGACTGGGGGACGACGGACAGGGGCCTCGGCCCGCACCGCGGACACGGGGCCGCGGAGCGGGCCGGGGCCTCGTCCCTCGCCGGGAGGGTTACGGGGGCCCGGTTACGCGAAATGGCCGGGCGGCGGGGCTCAGGGGGAACGAGCCTCGCCGCCCGGCATTTTTCGTATGCGCCCGCGCCGCCGCCGCGGGCCCTCGGCCCGGGGGCGGCGCCGCCCGCAGGCCGCCCGCAGGCCGCCCGCAGGACAGCACCGTCAGCCGCGGCCGCGCAGCGGCAGCCGGACGGACGCCGCGCGGGCCGAGGCCGCCGCCGTCAGGGCGGACCAGCGGGCGGAGGCCGCCCAGGAGACGCGGGCCGCGGAGCGCGGCAGGAGCAGCGCCCGCAGCCGGGCCGCGCGGGACACGCCGGCCAGCAGACCGGCGCGGGCCAGCAGCACGTCCCGCGCCAGGCCCGGGTACGAGACGTCCGCGCCCGGCGGCGCGTACAGCGCCCGCTCCACCGCGCCCGCGACCCGGTGCACCGCCTCCGCCGCGTCCGGCTCCAGCCGGCCCAGCTCCACCACCCGCGCGGCGGCGGACCGCGGCGACAACGCCTCGTCCGGGGCGATGCCCACGTCCCAGGCCCCGTCGCCCAGCTCCCGCCAGGCCACGAGGACACCACCCGCCGACAGCCGCCGCGCCCGCACCCGCGTCCGCCACAGCAACGGCAGCAGCGGGAGGCCCAGCAGCGCCACGACGGCCGCCGCCCAGCCCGCCACCGCGAGCACCGACGGCCCGCCCGCGCCCGGAGCGGCCCCCTGTGTCGCCGCCGGCCCGCCGCACTCGCCCAGCTTCTTCAGCTCCGGCGGGCAGTCGTCCGCCTTCGACGGATCAGCCGCCGGCTCGGACGCGTTCGACGACGGCAGCGCCGTCGGCGCGGACGGCGTGGCCGCCGGGGTCTCCGCCCGGCTGTAGTCGGGGATCGAGATCCCCGAGCGGGGCGTCGGCTCGAAACGGGTCCAGCCCACGCCCTCGAAGTACAGCTCCGGCCACGCGTGCGCGTCCCGCATCGACACGTTCCACGTGCCGTCCGACTGCTTCTCGCCCGGGGTGAACCCGACCGCCACCCGCGCCGGGATCCCCAGCGAGCGGGACATCGCGGCCATCGAGAACGCGAAGTGGACGCAGAAGCCCTCCTTGTCCTCCAGGAAGCGGGCGACGGCCTGCGGACCCGTACCGGAGGCGGTCCGCGTGTCGTAGCGGAATCCGCCGCTCACGGCGAAGTAGTCCTGGAGTTTCACCGCCCGCGTGTAGTCGTCCTTCGAGCCCCGCACGACCTCGCGGGCCCGCTCCGCGACGACCGGCGGCAGATTGTCCGGCAGCTTCGTGTACTCGGCCTTGACCGCCGCGTTCGGCGCCGGCGCGGTCTGGAGCTGGCGCACCGTCGGCCGCAGCAGCATGCTCCGCACCGTGTACTGGGCGCCCTGCACGTTCTGGTACTTGTCCTTGCCCAGCTGGTCCCCGACCAGGGTCCGGCCGGCCTGCTCGAACCGCCACTTCCCGCCGATGTCCACCCCGGTCGCCGGGTACGGCATCGGCAGGTAGCGCTGCACGTAGGTGTCCGCCGCCGAGAACGTGGTGCGCACCTCGGTCGCGCCCGTCCGTACCTGCTCGCCCAGCCCCGGCGGGGTCGGCATCCGCTCCGGGACGTCGGTCAGCGGCCGCCCGGAGGCCTCCCACTTGACCCCGTTGAACTCGTCCAGCGCCAGGATCCGCACGTACTGGTCGCCGACCTGCGGGCTGTCCGTGCGGTACTTCAGCACCACCCGGTTGTCCTGCGCGTTCAGGCTGCTCTGCAGCGAGACCAGCGGGTTGACCGCCGAGATCGTCCCGCCCGTGCCGCTGCCGCCGGACTCATCCGCGCCCCGGCCGCCCAGCAGGCCGTCCCCCAGCGCCGGCAGCGCCAGCGGCACGGCCAGCGCCAGGCCGAGCGCGACCGCGCCGATCCGCCGCCCGGTGCGTACGGGAGCCAGCGCCTGCCCACTGCCCGAATCGGCACCGCTCCCGTAACCCGAGGCGGCCGACACCCGGCCGCGCGGGGCCGCGCCGAAGACCCGGCCCCACTGGGCGAGGCGGTCGCGGCCCTCGGCGAGCAGCATCATCAGATAGCCGCACCCGGCCAGCAGGAACGAGAACCAGGAGTTCCCGTGGTCCGCGGACAGCCCGGCGGCCACCGAGTACAGCGCGAGCAGCGGCAGCCCCGCCGCGGCGGCCGTGCGCAGCGTCACCGCCAGCATGTCCACGAGCAGCCCGATCAGCAGCACCCCGGCCAGCAGCAGCAGGCGGATGCCGTCCGTGACCGGCGCCGGTATCGCGTACTCGCCCACGTCCTGGACGCCCCGCCCGAACAGCGCGCCGAAGTCCGTCACCAGGTAGGCCAGCGGCCCGTTCCCGGTGGACTCGCCCTTCCCCGCGAACATGAACGCGAGGATCAGCAGCGACACCAGCAGCTGCGAGGCCACCGTCAGCGACCGCGCCAGCGGCAGCCTCCGGGCCCCGGCCCCCACCGCGCTCTGCACGGCAAGCAGCAGCGCGGCCTGCGCGATCCAGCTGTTCGACTCGACCAGCCCGGCCAGCGACCACGAGGTGAGCAGCGTCGCCAACGCCGCGAAAAGTGTCAGTCTCGCCCGCCCGCTCATCCCCAGCCTCCGGAAGCACCCATGCCGAGCGGAGCATTGCCGGCCTGCCGCCACAGCTCGCCGAACGCCACCCCGGGCGGGGCGGCCAGCGCCGTCCAGCCCGCGTCGCGCAACCTGCGCAACCGCTCCTCCAGCGGGAGCGGCACGCTGTCCCGCGCGGGCCACCCGGACCAGGTCGCGGAGTCCAGTACGAAGGCCACCGCACCGCCGGCCCGCTGGCGCATCTTCGCCGCGAGTTCTGTCTGTACGTCGTCCAGGTCGCCGAAGAAGCCGATGAGGAGCCCGTCGGAGCCGGCTCCCCCGAGGGCGCCGCCACCGCTGCGGATCGCGTCGTAGGCCCGGGACAGCCCGGCCCCGTCGGAGTGGCCGACCACCGCGAGCGTGTCCATCATCAGCCCGGCGGCCACGGCGGACTCCTGCCCGCCCGCCGAGGACCCGCTGAAAATGTTGCCGCCGCCTTCGCCGGGCACCGAATCGCCGGTGTCGGTCAGCAGCCGCACCGAGAAGCCCTGCTCCAGGAGGTGCAGCAGCGTCGAGGCGGCCGCCGACACGGCCCATTCGAAGGCGGAGTCCGGTCCGGCGCCCTCGAACGCGAGCTGCCGGGTGTCCAGCAGGACGGTGGCCTTGCTGCGCTGCGGCTGCTCCTCGCGGCGCACCATCAGCTCGCCGTAGCGGGCGGTGGAGCGCCAGTGCACCCGGCGCAGGTCGTCGCCGCGCCGGTAGCCGCGCGGGATCACGTCGTCGTCGCCGGCCAGGGCCAGCGAGCGGCGGCTGCCGTCCCCGTAACCGGAGGACTCGCCGGTCAGCCGGACCGCGGCCAGGGGCTCGGTGCGCGGGATGACGGTGAGGGTGTCGAACGCGCTGAACGAGCGGGTCAGCTCGACCAGCCCGAAGGGGTCGCTCAACCGCAGCTGGAGCGGGCCCAGGGGGTAGCGGCCGCGCAGGTCGGAGCGGACCCGGTAGGACACCTCGCGGCGCCCGCCGGGCTCGACCCGGTCCAGGACGAAGCGGGGCCGGGGACCGAGGACGTAGGGCACCCGGTCCTGGAGCATCAGCAGCCCGGTCGGTACCCGCGAGGTGTTGTCCATCCGCAGCCGCACCCGGGCCTCGCCGCCCGCGGCCACCCGCGTCGGGGTCAGCCGGCGGCTGCCGGTGACCCGGTGGCGGGTGCGGTGCAGGGCGAGGACGCAGATCAGCGGCAGTGCGGCGAGCAGCAGCCCGACCCGGAGCAGTTCCCCCTGGCCGAGGACGTAGGCGCACACGGCGGCGGCGACCCCGGCGGCGACGAACGAACGGCCGCGCGTGGTCAGTCCGGAGAGCGACGTACGCAGCCCGCCGCCGGCGCCGCGCGGGGCACCGGCGCCCATCAGAAGCCCCGGATGCCCGCGCCGGGCGGCATCTCGCCGCGGGCGTGCGCGGCGGGGACGGGGGTGCGCTGCAGGATGTCGTGGACGACCTGCTCGGCGGTGCGCCGGTTCAACTGGGCCTGAGCGGTGGGCAGCAGCCGGTGTGCGAGGACCGGGGCGGCCAGCGCCTGGACGTCGTCGGGCAGGACGTACTCCCGGCCGGCGAGGGCGGCGGAGGCCTTCACGGCGCGCAGCAGGTGCAGGGTGGCGCGGGGCGAGGCGCCCAGGCGCAGGTCCGGGTGGCTGCGGGTGGCGGAGACCAGGTCGACGACGTAGCGGCGGACGGGCTCGGCGACGTACACCTCGCGGACGGCGTCGATCAGCTTGACGATGTCGTGCGCGTGCGCGACGGCGGTGAGGTCGTCGAGCGGGGAGAGCCCGCCGTGCACGTCGAGCATCTGGAGCTCGGCCTCGGGGCTCGGGTAGCCGACGGAGACGCGGGCCATGAAGCGGTCGCGCTGGGCCTCGGGGAGGGGGTAGGTGCCCTCCATCTCCACCGGGTTCTGGGTGGCGACCACCATGAACGGGCTCGGCAGCGTGTACGTCGTGCCGTCGATGGTGACCTGGCGCTCCTCCATCGACTCCAGCAGCGCGGACTGCGTCTTGGGAGAAGCGCGGTTGATCTCGTCGCCGATGACGATCTGCGCGAAGATCGCGCCCGGCTTGAACTCGAACTCGCGGCGCTGCTGGTCGTAGATGCTGACGCCGGTGATGTCGGAGGGCAGCAGGTCCGGGGTGAACTGGATGCGCTGCACCGAGCAGTCGATGGACTTGGCGAGCGTCTTGGCCAGCATGGTCTTGCCGACGCCGGGCACGTCCTCGATCAGCAGGTGGCCCTCGGCGAGCAGCACGGTCATCGCCAGCCGGACGACCTCGGGCTTGCCCTCGATCACGCTCTCGACCGAGCGGCGGACCCGCTCCGCCGTGCTGGTCAGATCCGCGAGGCTCGCTCGGTCGTCATACGTCGTCACCTGGTTCTCCTCGGCCCTTTCTCAGGGCCGACGCCCTCGGCGCATGCACGGCCCACCCCAAACACATTCTTGACGGCGTCACGGGCCCGTGTCACTCAAGAGGCCGGATCGATCTCCCGCAGGAGCCCGGTGTGCACGTCGAAGACGAAGCCTCGCACATCGTCCGTGTGGGGGAGGAAGGGGTTCGTGCGCACCCGCTGCATGGACTGGCGTACGTCCTGCTCCACGTCGCGGAAGGCCTCCACGGCCCAGGCGGGGCGCTGGCCGACCTCGTCCTCCAGCTCGTGCCGGAAGTCCTCGGTCAGGCTTTCGAGACCACAGCCGGTGTGGTGGATGAGGATCACCGCGCGGGTGCCGAGGGCGCGCTGGCTGATGGTGAGCGAGCGGATGGTGTCGTCGGTGACGACCCCGCCGGCGTTGCGGATGGTGTGACAGTCGCCGAGCTCCAGGCCGAGGGCGGCGTGCAGGTCGAGCCGGGCGTCCATGCAGGCCACGACGGCCACCTGGAGGACCGGGCGGGCGTCCATGCCCGGGTCGACGAATTCCGCGGCGTACTGCCGGTTCGCCTCGACCAGCCGGTCCGTGACGGAACGGCCGTCCGACGCCTGGGGCGCGGAGTCGGCGGGCAGGGATGCGGAAGTGGTCATGGGTACGACGGTAGTGGTCACAGCTCGATCCGGCACGGAGTGAGGGCGGACAAAGAAGGTCAACCAGACCTCTTGTGAGCTAACCCACAGGAGTGAGACGGGGGCGCCTGATCGGGTGATTCGCGGCTTTCGCGGGTTCGGTGGGAGACCGCCGCACGGCGCGCGGGGCGGTTCGTTGACCGCGGCGACCGTTGCACTAAAGTGGCGCGAACCGGCCGGAGCCCGGCCCTACCGGCCCTCCGGCCCTTGGTAATCCTGGTAAAACTCCGCGTGCGCGGCGCGGCGTACGCCTGCCGCGCCGTTATCTGAGAGGGCGCTTTGACTAGCGAGTCCCGACATGTCCCGGTGATGCTCCAGCGGTGCCTGGACCTGTTGGCCCCGGCGCTGGAGAGGCCGGGGGCCGTCGTCGTCGACTGCACCCTCGGCCTCGGCGGCCACAGCGAGGCCCTGCTCACCCGGTTCCCCGAGGTCCGCCTGATCGGCCTCGACCGCGACAAGGAGGCCCTGCGGCTCTCCGGCGAGCGGCTCGCGCGCTTCGGCGACCGGGTCACCCTCGTCCACGCGATCTACGCCGACCTCGCCGAGGTGCTCGACAACCTCGGCATCCCGACCGTCCAGGGCATCCTCTTCGACCTGGGCGTCTCCTCCATGCAGCTGGACGAGGCCGACCGAGGGTTCGCGTACGCGCAGGACGCGCCGCTGGACATGCGGATGGACCAGACGACCGGCATCAGCGCGGCGGAGGTCCTCAACACCTACCCGCCCGGGGAGCTGGTCCGGATCCTGCGCCAGTACGGCGAGGAGAAGCAGGCCAAGCGGATCGTGTCGGCGATCGTGCGGGAGCGGGCGAAGGAGCCCTTCACCAACAGCGCCCGGCTGGTCGAGCTGATCCGGGACGCGCTGCCCCAGGCGGCGAAGCGGACGGGCGGCAACCCGGCCAAGCGGACCTTCCAGGCGCTGCGGATCGAGGTCAACGGCGAGCTGTCGGGCCTGGAGAAGGCGATTCCGGCGGCCGTGGAACGGATCGCGGTGGGCGGGCGGATCGCGGTGCTGTCGTACCACTCGCTGGAGGACCGGCTCGTGAAGCAGGTCTTCGCGGCGGGCGCGACCTCGACGGCGCCGCCGGGGCTGCCGGTGGTCCCGGAGAAGTACCAGCCGAAGCTGAAGCTGCTCACGCGGGGCGCGGAACTGCCGACCGAGGAGGAGATCGCCGAGAACCGGCGGGCCGCCCCCGCCCGGTTCCGCGGCGTCGAACGCATCCGGGAGGCGCGGCTGTGAGCAAACGCGGGGGCCGGCCCGGGAAGGCGGCGAACACCGGGCAGGCGGCCCGGATGCCGTTCGTCCTGCTGGTGGTGGCGCTGCTCGGCGGCGGGCTGATCAGCCTGCTGCTGCTGAACTCCGCGCTGAACGAGGGCTCCTTCCAGCTGTCGAGGCTGAAGAAGGAGACCACCGCGCTGACGGACGAGGAGCAGGCGCTGCAGCGGGACGTGGACGCCTACTCGGCCCCCGACGCGTTGCAGCGCCGGGCGCACGAGCTGGGCCTGGTCCCGGGCGGCAGCCCGGTCTTCATCGGCCCGGACGGAAAGGTCCAGGGGACCCCGGCCGTCGCGTCGGAACCCCCGCCGCCGTCCGCTCCGCCGGCCGCCCAGACCCCCTCCCCGGCGGGCCCCCCGGCCCCGGCCACCTCCCCCGCGCCCACCCCGAGCTCCACCCCGCAGACCCCTGGAAGGTGACGTCGTGACGCGGACCCCTGCCAATTCCGCCTGGCCGGCGCCTGCCCATCCAGCCTCGCGTGGGGGCACCCCCGGACGGAGTCTGGGGGAGTTTGAGGCGCGGGGTCTGGGGCGGAGCCCCAGAAGGCCCGGGCGCAGCCCGGGTCCGCTCTCGCCGCGCGGCCGCACCGGCGAACACCGGGCACCCGCGCCCACGGCTCCCGCGGTCGCGGCGGTCGCGGCGGTGGCGGCGTGAGGCCCGACGGGCCGCGGCGCCGGGTGCCGGGGCCCCCGAGGCCCCGGCCGGCGGACCGCGCCCGGGCCGCGACGACCGCGCGGCCCGCCACCCGCAGGCCCGCCGCCGCGAGGGCGCCCCACACCATCCGGCTCGGCAGCCCCAGGCCCCGCCTGCGCCTGGTCAGCGTCGGCCTCACGCTCGTCATGCTCGCCTTCGTCGTCCGCCTCCTCCAGGTCCAGGCCGTCGACGCGTCCGCGTACTCCGCCAAGGCCTCCGAGAACCGGTTCGCCAGCCACACCCTGGCCGCCGAACGCGGGGAGATCACCGACCGCAAGGGCGTGGCCCTCGCCACCAGCGTCGACGCGTACGACATCACCGCCGACCCCAAGATGTTCACCCCGCAGGACAGCAAGGCCCCGGACGCCCCCGAGCAGGCCGCCGCCCTCCTCGCGCCGATCCTCGGCAAGGACGCCAAGGAGCTCACGGCCCGCCTCAAGACCAAGAACACCCGCTACGTCATCCTCGCCCGCCGCCAGACCCCCCAGGTCTGGAACCAGATCAAGGACCTCCAGCGCGTCTTCGCCGAGAAGGCCGCCGCCGACCGGAAGAACAACGGCCCCGGCGCCAACGTCCTCGCGGGCGTCTTCAAGGAGGACAGCAGCAAGCGCGTGTACCCGGGCGGCGATCTGGCCGCCGGGATACTGGGCTACGTCAACGCCGACGGCAAGGGCGGCGGCGGCCTGGAGTCCGCCCTCGACAAGAAGCTGTCCGGCAAGGACGGCGAGCTCAGCTACGCCCAGTCCGGCGGCCGCCGCGTCCCCACCGCCGGCTCCAGCGAGAAGCCCGCCGTACCCGGCGACGACATCGAGCTGACCATCGACCGCGACATCCAGTGGGCGGCGCAGAGCGCCATCACCGAGCAGGTCGAGAAGTCCGGGGCCGACCGCGGCTACGTCATCGTCCAGGACACCCGCACCGGCGAGATCCTCGCCATGGCCAACGCCCCCGGCTTCGACCCCAACGACCTGACCAAGGCCAGCTCCGCCGCCATGGGCAACGCCGCCCTCCAGGACGTGTACGAGCCCGGCTCCACCGCCAAGGTGATGTCGATGGCCGCCGTGCTGGAGGAGAAGAAGGCCACCCCCGAGACCCACGTCGAGGTCCCCAACCGGCTGCACCGCGGCGACCGGCTGTTCAAGGACGACGTCGATCACCCGACCTGGTACCTGACCCTCAACGGGGTCCTCGCCAAGTCCTCCAACATCGGCACCATCCTGGCCACCGGCCAGCTCGGCGCCACCCAGCCCGAGGCCAACAAGGTCCTGTACTCGTACCTGACCAAGTTCGGCATCGGGCAGCCCAGCGGCCTCGGCTACCCCGGCGAGTCCCGCGGCATCCTGGCCAAGCCCGAGGCCTGGTCCACCTCCCAGCAGTACACGATCCCCTTCGGCCAGGGCCTGTCCCTCAACGCCATGCAGGCAGCCTCCGTGTACTCGACCATCGCCAACGGCGGGGTCCGGATCACGCCGACCCTCGTCCGGGGCAGCAAGGGCCCCGACGGCCGCTTCACCCCGGCCCCCGCGCCCGACAAGACCCGCGTGGTCAGCGAGGAAACCGCCAGGACCCTCGCCGGAATGCTCGAATCCGTCGTCGACGACCAGGAGGGCACCGGCACCAAGGCCCGCATCCCCGGCTACCGGGTCGGCGGCAAGACCGGCACCTCCAACCGGGTGGATCCGGCCACCGGCCGCTACAAGGGCTACACCGCCTCCTTCGCCGGCTTCGCACCCGCCGACAACCCCCGCGTCACCGTCTACTGCGCCATCCAGAACCCCACGAAGGGCAGCTACTTCGGCGGCCAGATCTGCGGCCCCATCTACAAGAAGGTCATGGAGTTCGCCCTCAAGACCCTCCAGGTCGCCCCCACCGGAACCGCCCCCGCCGGCCTGCCGGTCACCTTCGAACCGGGCCCGTAGCCCGGCCGGTGACCCGGCCCCCCGGCCGGCCCGCCAACGAACCGCGAGGCACCATCAGTGACATCGATCACCCCGAAACCCGGGAACCGGACGGCCGCGGGCGCCGCGGCCGGGCCCTCACTTCGCAACGCGCCCGCCGCGCCCGGTACGCTCACCGCCGTGCCTCACGCTGATCAGCCCAGAACCACCCAGAAAGACGCCCCGGCAGCGCCGCCGGGAGCGCCCAGGCCCGTGTCCGCGCGTCCGACCCCCCTCGGCGAGCTGGCCACCCTGCTGGGCCTCGAAGCCCCAGGCGCGGCGACCGCGGCGGAGTCCCCGCAGATCACCGGCATCACGCACGACTCCCGTGCGGTGCGCCCCGGCGATCTGTACGCGGCCCTGCCCGGCGCCAAGCTGCACGGCGCGGACTTCGCCGCCCAGGCCGCCGGCCTCGGCGCGGCCGCCGTACTGACCGACCCCGCGGGAGCCGAACGCGCCGCCGCGACCGGACTCCCGGTCCTGGCCGTCGCCGACCCGCGCGGCCGGATGGGCGAGCTGGCCGCCACGATCTACGGCCACCCCGGCGAAGGCCTGCTCCAGCTCGGCATCACGGGCACCTCCGGCAAGACCACCACGGCGTACCTCGTCGAGGGCGGCCTGCGCGGGGCCGGACGCCGCACCGGACTGGTCGGCACCGTCGAGATGCGCATCGGCGACGAGCGCATCAAGTCCGAGCGCACCACCCCCGAGGCCACCGACCTCCAGGCCCTCTTCGCCGTCATGCGCGAACGCGGGGTCGAGGCCGTGGCCATGGAGGTCTCCAGCCACGCCCTCGTGCTCGGCCGGGTCGACGGCTGCGTCTTCGACGTCGCCGTCTTCAACAACCTGAGCCCGGAGCACATGGAGTTCCACTCCGACATGGAGGACTACTTCCAGGCCAAGGCGCAGCTCTTCACCGAGCGCCGCGCCCGCCTCGGCGTGGTCAACATCGACGACGAGTACGGCCGCCGCCTGGCCAAGGAGTCGGCGATCCCGGTCGTCACGTTCTCCGCGGCGGGCGACCCGGGCGCCGACTGGCGCGCCGAGGACGTGGTCACGGGCCACATGGACTCCACCCTGACCCTGGTGGGCCCGGACGGACAGCGCGTACGGGCCACCGCCCCGCTGCCCGGGCCGTTCAACGTCGCCAACACCGTCGCCGCGATCGTCACGCTCGCCGCCGCCGGCCTCGACCCGCAGACCGTCGCCGACGGCGTCGCGGCGGTCCCCGGGGTCCCCGGCCGGCTGGAGCGGGTGGACGCGGGGCAGCCGTACCTCGCCGTCGTGGACTACGCGCACAAGACGGACGCCGTCGAGTCGGTCCTGCGGGCGCTGCGCGAGGTCACCACCGGCAAGCTGCACATCGTCCTCGGCTGCGGCGGCGACCGCGACACCACCAAGCGCGGCCCGATGGGCGCGGCGGCCGCCCGGTTCGCCGACACCGCCATCCTGACCTCCGACAACCCGCGCTCCGAGGACCCCCTCGCGATCCTCGCCGCGATGTTCGAAGGCGCCGTGTCCGTACCGCCCTCCGAGCGGGGCACCGTCCTCGTCGACGCCGACCGGGCCGCGGCCATCGCCGCCGCCGTCGCGCGCGCCGAGCCCGGTGACACCGTCCTGGTGGCGGGCAAGGGCCACGAGCAGGGCCAGGACACCGCCGGTGTCGTACGGCCCTTCGACGACCGCGCGGTGCTCCGCGCCGCCATCGAGGCCCGGCCCCGGCACGACCACGACACGCACGTCCGACAGGCCGAGGTGAACCAGTGATCGCCCTTTCCCTCGCCGAGATCGCCGACATCACCGGCGGGCGGCCCCACGACATACCGGATCCGTCGGTGCGGATCAGCGGGCCCGTGGTCATCGACTCCCGCAAGGTGGAGGCCGGCAGCCTGTTCGCCGCCTTCGCCGGCGAGCACGTCGACGGCCACGACTACGCGGAGCGCGCGATGGCCGCCGGAGCCGCGGCCGTCCTCGCGGCCCGGCCCGTCGGCGTCCCCGCGATCGTCGTCCCGGACGTGGAGAAGGCGCTCGGCGCCCTCGCCCGGGACGTCGTCGAACGCCTCGGCACCGACGTGGTGGCCCTGACCGGCTCCGCCGGGAAGACCTCCACCAAGGACCTCATCGCGCAGGTGCTCCAGAGCCACGCACCCACCGTGTGGACCCCCGGCTCCCTCAACAACGAGATCGGCCTGCCGCTCACCGCCCTCCAGGCCACCGGGGAAACCCGGCACCTGGTCCTGGAGATGGGCGCCCGCGGGATCGGCCACATCGAGTACCTCACCGGCCTGACCCCGCCGCGCATCGGACTCGTACTCAACGTCGGCACCGCCCACATCGGCGAGTTCGGCGGCCGCGAGCAGATCGCCCGGGCCAAGGGCGAGCTGGTCGAGGCCCTCCCCGCCGAGGCCGACGGCGGAGTCGCCGTACTCAACGCCGACGACCCGCTGGTACGCGCCATGTCCGCCCGCACGAAGGCCCGTACGGTCCTCTTCGGCGAGGCCGGGGACGCCGACGTACGCGCCACCGAAGTGCGGATGACCCCGGGGGGACAGCCCGCCTTCACACTCCACACACCGACCGGGTGCAGCGATGTGACCTTGCGGCTGTACGGTGAGCACCACGTGTCGAACGCGCTCGCCGCGGCCGCCGTCGCCCATGTCCTGGGCATGTCCGTCGAGGAGATCGCCACCGCGCTCTCCGGGGCGGGCACGCTCTCCCGGTGGCGCATGGAGGTCACCGAGCGCGCGGACGGGGTGACGATCGTCAACGACGCCTACAACGCGAATCCCGAGTCCATGCGGGCCGCTCTGCGCGCGCTTGCCGCGATGGGCGGCGCCGCCAGGGCGAACGGGGGACGTACGTGGGCGGTGCTGGGCCCCATGGCCGAGCTCGGTGACGCGTCACTCGCGGAGCATGACGCGGTGGGACGGCTTGCCGTCCGGCTCAACGTGAGCAAGCTCGTCGCAGTCGGGGGCAGGGAAGCGTCCTGGCTGCAACTGGGCGCCTACAACGAGGGTTCGTGGGGTGAGGAGTCGGTGCTCGTGTCCGACGCACAGGCGGCGGTCGACCTGCTGCGCAATGAACTGCGCCCGGGGGACGTCGTGCTGGTGAAGGCTTCCAGGTCGATCGGCCTGGAGCGGGTCGCGCTGGCGCTCCTTGAGCGTGAGGGCGAGGTCGCCGACCGATGAGGCAGATCCTGTTCGCCGGTGTCATCGGCATGTTCTTGACCGTCACCGGAACGCCGCTGCTGATCAAGCTGCTGGCCCGCAAGGGCTACGGCCAGTTCATCCGCGACGACGGCCCGCGCGGCCACGCCGGGAAGAAGGGCACGCCCACCATGGGCGGCATCTCCTTCATCCTGGCGACGCTCATCGCGTACGCCGCGACGAAGGTCATCACCGGTGAGGAGCCGAGCCTCTCGGGTCTGCTGGTCCTGTTCCTGATGGCGGGCATGGGCCTGGTCGGCTACCTGGACGACTACATCAAGATCGTCAAGCGCCGCTCGCTCGGCCTGCGGGCCAAGGCGAAGATGTCCGGCCAGCTGATCGTCGGTATCGCCTTCGCGGTGCTCGCGCTCCAGTTCAAGGACTCGCGCGGGCTCACCCCGGCCTCCACCAAGCTGTCCTTCGTCACGGACTTCGGCTGGTCGATCGGCCCGGTGCTGTTCGTCGTCTGGGCGCTGTTCATGATCCTGGCGATGTCCAACGGCGTGAACCTGACCGACGGTCTGGACGGCCTCGCCACCGGCGCCGCCGTCATGGTGTTCGGCGCCTACACCTTCATCGGCGTCTGGCAGCACCAGGAGTCCTGCGCCAACGCGGTCACGCTGACCAACCCCAACGCCTGCTTCGAGGTGCGCGACCCGCTGGACCTCGCGGTCGTCGCCTCCGCGCTGATGGGCGCCTGCTTCGGCTTCCTGTGGTGGAACACCTCGCCCGCCAAGATCTTCATGGGTGACACCGGTTCGCTCGCGCTCGGCGGCGCGCTCGCCGGCCTCGCGATCTGCTCCCGCACGGAGTTCCTGATCGCCCTGCTCGGCGGCCTCTTCGTCCTCATCACCATGTCGGTGGTCATCCAGGTAGGCTCGTTCAAGATGACCGGGAAGCGCGTCTTCCGGATGGCTCCGCTCCAGCACCACTTCGAACTGAAGGGGTGGTCCGAAGTCCTTGTGGTGGTCCGGTTCTGGATCATCCAGGGCATGTGCGTGATCGTGGGTCTCGGTCTCTTCTACGCGGGATGGGCAGCCGACAAGTGACCTCCTGGCACGACAAGAACATCACCGTCGCCGGCCTCGGCGTGAGCGGCATCAGCGCCGCCCGCGCCCTGGCCGGCCTCGGCGCGCGGGTGACCGTCGTCGACAACGGAGACGGCGACGCGCACCGCGCGCGGGCCGCCGAACTCGCGGAGCTCGGCATCGAGGTCCGCCTCGGCCACCTGGACGGCGGCGCCCGCGCCGGAGACGTGCTGCCCGAGGGCACCGACCTCGTGGTCACCTCGCCGGGCTGGAAGCCGGACAGCCCGCTGTTCGAGGTCGCCGCCGCGGCGGGTGTGGACGTCGTGGGCGATGTCGAGATCGCCTGGCAGCTGCGCGAGACCGGCCAGGAGCTGCGCGCGGCGCGGTCCGGCCGGGCCGCCGGCGCGTCTCGCGGGGAACCGGCGCCGTGGCTCGCCATCACCGGGACGAACGGCAAGACCACCACCACCCAGATGCTCGCCTCGATCCTCAAGGCCGCGGGCCTGAAGACCGCGGCCGTCGGGAACATCGGCACCCCGATCATCGACGTGGTGATGGGCGACGAGGAGTACGACGTACTCGCCGTCGAACTCTCCAGCTACCAGCTGCACTGGGCGCCCTCGCCGCGCGCCCACTCGGCGGCCGTCCTCAACCTGGCCCCGGACCACCTCGACTGGCACGGCTCGATGGAGGCCTACGCCGCCGACAAGGGCCGGATCTACGAGGGCAACACGGTGGCCTGCGTCTACAACGTCGCCGACAAGGCCACCGAGGACCTGGTCGTGGAGGCCGATGTCGAGGAGGGCTGCCGGGCGATCGGCTTCACCCTCGGCGCCCCCGGCCCCTCCATGCTCGGCGTCGTGGACGGCATCCTCGTCGACCGCGCCTTCGTGGAGGACCGGCAGAAGAACGCCCAGGAGCTCGCGCACGTCGAGGACGTCAACCCGCCGGCCCCGCACAACATCGCCAACGCCCTCGCGGCGGCGGCCCTGGCCCGCGCCTTCGGCGTGGAGGCACGCGCGGTCCGCGACGGGCTGCGCGACTTCCGCCCGGACGCGCACCGCGTCGCGCACGTGGACGAGGTCGCCGGGGTCACCTACGTAGACGACTCCAAGGCCACCAACACGCACGCCGCCGAGGCCTCCCTGGCGGCCTTCGAGCCGGTCGTCTGGATCGCCGGAGGCCTCGCCAAGGGCGCGGCCTTCGACGAGCTCGTACAGAGGTCCGCGAAGCGGCTGCGCGGTGTCGTGCTGATCGGCGCCGACCGGGCGCTGATCGCCGACGCGCTGGCGCGACACGCGCCCGAGGTCCCTGTGGTCGACCTCGAACGGACCGACACTGGGGCGATGCTCGCGGCGGTCCGGGAAGCGGCCCGGCTCGCCGAGCCCGGCGACACGGTCCTGCTGGCACCTGCCTGCGCCTCCATGGACATGTTCGCGAACTACAACAAGCGTGGGGACGCATTCGCCGACGCGGTGCGCGAACTGGCCGCCGAGAGCGCCTAGGTCCAGGGCTGGGCTCCCTCCGGCCGGCCGACCGGCTGCTCGCCTCGTACGAGTGGAGGGGAAGATCACAGATGCCGGCCAGACAAGTGCTGCCGGGGCGGCGGCCGCCTGCCGTGAAGGCACAAGGCCGCAAACGCACCGCGGCCGGCGCGAAGCGGCCTGTCCGGCGCGCGCCGCTGACCCGGCTCCGGCGGACGCAGCGGCGGTTGCGCAGGGCCTGGGACCGGCCGCTGACCGCGTACTACCTGATTTTCGGCAGCTCGTTGCTCATCACCGTGCTCGGTCTGGTGATGGTCTACTCGGCCTCGATGATCAAGGCGCTCCAGCTCGGCCTGGGTGACGCGTACTTCTTCAAGAAGCAGTTCCTGGCCGCGCTGATCGGCACCGGACTGCTCCTGGTGGCCTCCCGGATGCCGGTCAAACTGCACCGGGCGCTGTCCTATCCGGTGCTCGCCGGCACGCTGTTCCTGATGGTGCTGGTCCAGGTCCCCGGGATAGGGGTCGCGATCAACGGCAACCAGAACTGGATCTCCCTCGGCGGTCCGTTCATGTTGCAGCCCAGCGAGTTCGGCAAACTGGCCCTGATCCTGTGGGGCGCCGACCTGCTGGCCCGCAAGGGCGACAAGGGCCTGCTGAGCCAGTGGAAGCACCTGCTGGTGCCGCTGGTCCCGGTGGCGTTCCTGCTGCTCGGGCTCATCATGCTCGGCGGCGACATGGGCACCGCCATGATCCTCGGTGCCATTCTGTTCGGCCTGTTGTGGCTGGCGGGTGCGCCGACACGGCTGTTCGTGGCAGTGTTGGCGTTCGCGGGTGTGATCGTCGCACTGCTGATCAAGACGAGCCCGCACCGCATGGACCGGCTGGCCTGTCTCGGTGCGACCGAGCCGGGCAAGAACGATCTGTGCTGGCAGGCCGTCCACGGAATCTACGCCCTCGCATCCGGCGGATGGTTTGGTTCCGGTTTGGGTGCCAGTGTGGAAAAATGGGGCCAACTGCCAGAAGCCCACACCGACTTCATCTTCGCCATCACCGGGGAGGAACTGGGCCTGGCGGGGACGCTGTCGGTGCTCGCCCTGTTCGCGGCTCTAGGCTATGCGGGTATCCGCGTGGCCGGACGCACGGAGGACTCCTTCGTACGGTATGCCGCGGGAGGCGTGACCACCTGGATCACGGCGCAGGCCGTGATCAACATCGGTGCGGTGCTCGGTCTGCTGCCGATCGCCGGGGTCCCGCTCCCGCTGTTCTCCTACGGAGGGTCGGCCCTGCTGCCGACCATGTTCGCGGTCGGACTGCTCATCGCCTTCGCGCGGGAGGAGCCGGCGGCGCGAGCGGCGCTCGCGATGCGACAGCCGAAATCCGGCTGGAAGCGGACCGGGCCGATATGGAAGTCGATGAGACGGCGCGTCAAGAAGCGTCCGTCCGGAGAGCGGTGAATTTCGGTGCATGTCGTACTCGCCGGTGGGGGGACCGCCGGCCACATCGAGCCGGCGCTCGCCCTCGCGGACGCCCTGCGTAGGCAGGACCCTTCCGTGGGCATCACCGCCCTCGGCACGGAACGCGGGCTCGAAACCCGTCTGGTACCGGAGCGCGGCTACGAGCTGGGACTGATCCCCGCCGTACCGCTGCCCCGCAAGCCAACCCCCGAGCTGATCACCGTCCCCGGACGGCTGCGCGGCACGATCAAGGCCGCGGAGGAGATCCTCCTGCGCACCAAGGCCGACTGCGTCGTGGGCTTCGGCGGCTACGTGGCCCTGCCCGGCTACCTCGCCGCCAAGCGGCTCGGGGTGCCGATCATCGTCCACGAGGCCAACGCCCGGCCCGGACTGGCCAACAAGATCGGCTCCCGCTACGCGCACGCCGTCGCGGTCTCCACCCCCGACAGCAAGCTGCGCGGTGCCCGCTACGTGGGCATCCCGCTGCGGCGCTCGATCTCCACCCTCGACCGGGCCGCGGTCCGCCCGGAGGCGCGCGCCGCCTTCGGCCTGGACCCCAACCTGCCGACGCTGCTGGTCTCCGGCGGCTCGCAGGGCGCCCGCCGGCTCAACGAGGTCATCCAGCAGGTCGCTCCGACGCTCCAGCGCTCCGGGATCCAGATCCTGCACGCGGTCGGGCCGAAGAACGAACTGCCGCGTGTCGACAACATGCCCGGGATGCCCCCGTATGTGCCGGTACCGTACGTGGACCGGATGGACCTCGCGTACGCCGCCGCCGACATGATGCTGTGCCGCGCGGGCGCGATGACCGTCGCCGAACTCTCCGCCGTCGGGCTGCCCGCCGCCTACGTACCGCTGCCGATCGGCAACGGCGAACAGCGGCTCAACGCCCAGCCGGTGGTCAAGGCCGGCGGCGGCCTGCTGGTGGACGACGCGGAGCTGACGCCCGACTGGGTGCTCAGCCAGGTCCTCCCGGTGCTCGCCGACCCGCACCGCCTGTACGAGATGTCCCGCGCCGCCGCCGAGTTCGGCCGCCGGGACGCCGACGACCTGCTCGTCGGCCTGGTGTACGAGGCGATCGCGGCGCACAGAGCTCGCTGAGGCGGAAAGAACTGACCCAGGAGGCACAGCAGTGGCCGGAGCGACGACCGCACAGCGCGGCGACCGAGGCCCTGACCGGTCCGACCGGTCCGACCGGAAGGGCTCCGGCTCTGCCAAGCCCCCCAAGTCGTCGAAGGGATCCGGCCCGCGGGGCCCCGGCGCGCGTCTGCGCCGGGGCCCCGCGCTGGCCCTGCTCGCCCTCGCCGGGACACTGCTCCTCGGCGCGGGCGGCACCTGGGTGCTCTACGGCTCCTCCTGGCTCCGCGTCGAGAAGGTCAGCGCGAGCGGAACCGAGGTACTCACCTCGGAGCAGGTGCTGACCGCGGCGGCCGTGCCGCTCGGCGCCCCGCTGGTGGGCGTGGACACCGACGAGATCGCGAGCCGGCTGCGCGGCAAACTGCCCCGCATCGATTCGGTCGATGTGGTGCGGGCCTGGCCGCACGGAATCGGGCTGAAGGTGACGGAGCGCAAACCCGTCCTTCTCATCAAGAAGGGCACCGAGTTCATCGAAGTGGACGCCGGGGGTGTGCGATTCGACACGGTTCCGAAAGCACCCGGGGGTGTTCCGGTCCTCGACCTGTCAGCCGAGCGGTCACCCAGCGGCCGCCGCTTCGACGAGGAGCGGCTCCTGCACGAGGCGGTGGGCATCGCCGGCGGCCTCCCGGACGCGATCGCGAAGGAAACCGTGCAGGTCAAGGTGGGGTCGTACGACTCGGTCGTACTGGAGCTCACCAAGGGCCGGACCGTGGTGTGGGGCAGTGGCGAACTGGGCGAGGCCAAAGGTCGAGCGCTGACCGCACTGCTGAAAGCCGCGCCCAAGGCTGGCCACTTCGACGTGAGCGTCCCCACCGCCCCTGCGGTGTCCGGGAGTTGACGTCGGATCCAACACCGAAGCACCCTGGTTGGCCAGCGATACGGGTGATCACATAGGGTGAAAAGAAAAACGGGAGGTTCGGCGTGTTCGTTGAACACGCGCTACTTGTCGACTTAGTGTCCTGTTCGGAAGAGTCCAAGGAACAGACACACCCCTAACCCTAAACTTCAGGGTAAGGGTTCGGGTCGGCGCGTTCGGACCGTCCCTATTTCGGCATCAGTCGTCGCAACGCAGGCCCGCGAGGCGGCGACACGTAACTCGAGGCGAGAGGCCTTCGACGTGGCAGCACCGCAGAACTACCTCGCAGTCATCAAGGTCATCGGTGTCGGCGGCGGTGGTGTCAATGCCATCAACCGAATGATCGAGGTCGGTCTCAAGGGCGTCGAGTTCATCGCCATCAACACCGACGCCCAGGCGCTGTTGATGAGCGACGCCGACGTCAAGCTCGACGTCGGCCGCGAACTCACCCGGGGCCTCGGCGCCGGAGCCAACCCGGCCGTCGGTCGCAAGGCGGCAGAGGACCACCGCGAGGAGATCGAGGAGGTCCTCAAGGGGGCCGACATGGTCTTCGTCACCGCCGGTGAGGGCGGCGGCACAGGCACGGGCGGCGCACCGGTCGTCGCCAACATCGCGCGCTCGCTGGGCGCCCTGACGATCGGTGTGGTCACCAGGCCGTTCACCTTCGAGGGCCGGCGCCGCGCGAACCAGGCGGAGGACGGCATCGCCGAGCTCCGCGAAGAGGTCGACACCCTCATCGTCATCCCCAACGACCGTCTGCTGTCCATCTCGGACCGCCAGGTCAGCGTGCTCGACGCCTTCAAGTCGGCCGACCAGGTCCTGCTCTCGGGCGTCCAGGGCATCACCGACCTCATCACCACTCCGGGTCTGATCAACCTCGACTTCGCCGACGTCAAGTCCGTGATGTCCGAGGCCGGCTCGGCCCTGATGGGCATCGGCTCGGCCCGCGGCGACGACCGCGCGGTGGCCGCCGCCGAGATGGCGATCTCCTCGCCGCTGCTGGAGGCGTCCATCGACGGGGCGAGGGGCGTGCTCCTCTCCATCTCCGGTGGCTCGGACCTCGGTCTCTTCGAGATCAACGAGGCCGCGCAGCTGGTGAGCGAGGCCGCGCACCCCGAGGCGAACATCATCTTCGGCGCCGTCATCGACGACGCGCTCGGCGACGAGGTACGGGTCACCGTCATCGCGGCCGGGTTCGACGGCGGACAGCCCCCGGCCCGCCGGGACAACGTCATCGGCGCCGCGTCCACCAAGCGCGAGGAGCCGGCCCCGGCGCCGGTCCGCGCGCCCGAGCCGGTCCGCCCGGCCTTCGGCGGACTCGGCACCGTCACCCCGCGCGAGGACCCCCCGGCGCCGGTCGAGCCGGCCCCGGTCCAGGCCGAGTCCTCCGCGCCGCAGGTTCCGACGGCCCGTCCGTACCAGGACAGCCCGGCCGAAGAGCTGGATGTTCCGGACTTCTTGAAGTGACACTGGGGCAGCACATCGAGAACGGCGCCCACTTCGCCTTCACCGACCGGTGGGGCGGGGTGAGCGCCGTTCCGTACGAGGAGCTCAATCTCGGCGGCGCGGTCGGAGACGACCCGGCCGCCGTTCTCGCGAACCGGGTGATCGCGGCCAGGGCCCTGGGCATCGATCCGGAGCTGGTGGTCTGGATGAACCAGGTGCACGGGCGGGACGTGGCGGTGGTCCCCGGACCCTGGGGCCCCGCCGCGGACGCGCCTTCGGTGGACGCGGTGGTGACCACCCGTCGGCGGCTCGCCCTCGCGGTGCTCACCGCCGACTGCACCCCGGTGCTGCTGGCCGACCCCGTCGCCGGGGTCGTCGGCGCCGCCCACGCCGGGCGGCCCGGTCTGGTCGCCGGGGTGGTGCCCGCCGTGGTCGAGGCGATGGTCGGCCTCGGAGCCGAGCCGGGGCGGATGACCGCCCGTACCGGACCGGCCGTCTGCGGGCGCTGCTACGAAGTGCCCGCCGAGATGCGGGACGCGGTGGCCGAGGTCGTGCCGGCCGCGTACGCCGAGACCAGCTGGGGGACACCGGCCGTCGACGTGGTCGCGGGGGTGCACGCGCAGCTCGCGGAGGCGGGGGTGGCGCACCTGCACCGTTCCCCGGTCTGCACACTGGAGTCGCGGGACCACTTCTCGTACCGCCGTGACCGGGTGACCGGGCGGCTTGCCGGATATGTCTGGTTGGAATAGGGAATGACGGATCGTAAGTCGGAGCTCGCCGAGAACCTGGCGCGGGTGGAGGAACGTATCTCGTCCGCCTGCGCCGCGGCGGGACGGGGCCGGGACGAGGTGACCCTCATCGTGGTCACCAAGACCTACCCCGCGAGCGACGTACGACTGCTGGCGGAGCTGGGTGTCCGTCATGTTGCGGAAAATCGCGACCAGGACGCCGCCCCCAAGGCCGCCGCCTGCGCGGACCTGCCGCTCAACTGGCATTTCGTGGGCCAGTTGCAGACGAACAAAGTCCGTTCTGTGGCGGGATACGCGCATGTGGTGCAGTCGGTCGACCGGCCCAGGCTGGTCACCGCGCTCTCGGCGGCCGCCGAGGCCGCCGGGCGCGAACTCGGCTGCCTCGTGCAGATCGCCCTCGACGCCGAGTCGGGGGAGCGCGGAACCCGTGGCGGCGCCGCGCCCGACCTGCTCCCGGAGTTGGCGGACCTCATCGCCGCGGCGCCGGGACTGCGGATCGACGGCGTGATGACCGTCGCTCCGCTGGCCGGTCCGTACGCGGGCCGGGAACAGGCCGCTTTCGAGCGGCTGATGGAATTGTCATCCCGCCTGCGCGCGGACCATCCTGCTGCCACGATGGTGTCGGCCGGGATGAGCGCAGACCTGGAACAGGCCGTTGCGGCCGGTGCGACACATGTACGCGTCGGCACTGCGGTACTCGGCGCGAGACCCCGGCTCGGGTAACGTCGCGAAGAAAGTCGGACCACAGCAGAAAATATGGTCATTCCCGCCGATGAGCGGGCAGACCACGTGGATCGCGGGCAGTTGGTGACTTTGGTGACACAGCGGCACACCTGCGACAGGGCGATCCACCACAGAGCGGAGGACTCGGAGAATGGCCGGCGCGATGCGCAAGATGGCGGTCTACCTCGGCCTCGTGGAGGACGACCGGTACGACAATCCGGGGTACGACCCCGACGACGAGTTCGAGCCCGAGCCGGAGCCGGAGCGGGATCGCCGGCGACAGCAGCCCGTGCACCAATCGCCCGTATCGGACGAACCGGTACGAGTCGTACAGCCCCCCGCGCAACGGGAACCCATCCCGTTGCCGCTGGAAAGCGGACGTCCCGCGCGAATCGCCCCCGTGGCATCCATCACACCTGACCGCACGAACCTGGAGAAGAACGCCCCCGTGATCATGCCCAAGGTCGTCTCCGAGCGGGAGCCGTACCGCATCACGACGCTGCACCCGCGGACCTACAACGAGGCCCGTACCATCGGGGAACACTTCCGTGAGGGCACTCCGGTGATCATGAACCTCACGGAGATGGACGACACGGACGCCAAGCGTCTTGTCGACTTTGCCGCCGGCCTCGTGTTCGGCCTGCACGGCAGCATTGAACGCGTGACACAGAAGGTGTTCCTGCTGTCGCCTGCTAACGTCGATGTCACGGCGGAGGACAAGGCCCGCATCGCGGAGGGCGGGTTCTTCAACCAAAGCTAGACCGATCCGTCAGATACGGGACCGGGAACAGAGCGAGAGCAGGGGAGAGGGAAGCGCGGGATGGGTGTCGCACTGCAGGTCGTCTACATCGCGCTGATGTGCTTCCTCATCGTGCTGATCTTCCGACTGGTCATGGACTACGTGTTCCAGTTCGCACGTTCATGGACACCCGGCAAGGCGATGGTGGTCGTTCTGGAGGCCACCTACACTCTTACCGATCCACCGCTCAAGCTCCTGCGGCGGTTCATCCCGCCGTTGCGTCTCGGGGGCGTGGCGCTCGACCTGTCCTTCTTCGTTCTGATGATCATCGTTTACATCCTCATCAATTTCGTGAGCACCGCTGCGAGAAGCGTGTGAACGATGAGCTCCCCCGCACACGCGGGGACAGTCCCGATACGGTCTTGCCGACTGCCGACGACTACGTAGAGGTGAAGAAGACATGCCGCTGACTCCCGAGGACGTGCGGAACAAGCAGTTCACGACCGTCCGCCTTCGAGAAGGCTATGACGAGGACGAGGTCGATGCCTTCCTCGACGAGGTCGAGTCCGAACTGACGCGCCTGCTGCGCGAGAACGAGGACCTGCGCGCCAAGCTCGCTGCCGCCACGCGAGCCGCCGCGCAGAACCAGCAGCAGCAGGGCATGCGCAAGCCGGAACCCCAGGACCAGCGTGGCCCCGGCGCCCCCGTGCCCGCCGCCATATCCGGCCCGCCGCAGCAGCAGCCGCAGATGGGCCCGCCCCAGCTGCCGGGCGGCCAGCCGCAGCTTCCGGCCGGCCCCGGTGGACACGGACCGCAGGGTCCGGGCCCGATGGGCGGCCCCATGCAGCAGCACACCATGGGCGGCCAGCCCGGTATGCAGCAGCAGGGAATGCAGCAGCAGGGAATGCAGCAGCAGGGAATGCAGCAGGGCATGCCGCAGCAGTCCATGGGCGGCCAGAACCAGCTCGGCCAGCAGATGCAGCCCATGGGCCAGCAGATGCAGCCGATGGGGCAGCAGATGCAGCCCATGGGTCAGCCGATGCACCAGCAGCAGCCGCAGCTCCCGCAGCAGGGCCCCGGTGGCGACAGCGCCGCCCGTGTCCTGTCGCTCGCGCAGCAGACCGCCGACCAGGCGATCGCCGAGGCCCGTTCCGAGGCCAACAAGATCGTCGGCGAGGCGCGCAGCCGCGCCGAGGGCCTGGAGCGGGACGCCCGTGCCAAGGCCGACGCGCTGGAGCGGGACGCGCAGGAGAAGCACCGCGTCGCGATGGGCTCCCTGGAGTCCGCCCGCGCCACGCTGGAGCGCAAGGTCGAGGACCTGCGGGGCTTCGAGCGTGAGTACCGTACGCGTCTGAAGTCCTACCTGGAGTCGCAGCTGCGCCAGCTGGAGACCCAGGCCGACGACTCCCTCGCCCCGCCGCGCGGTCCGTCCGGTCCCGCGCTGCCGCCGTCGCCCTCGCCGTCGATGGCTCCGGCCGGTGCGATGGGGCACTCCATGGGTGGCCCGTCTCCCATGGGCGGTCCGTCCCCGATGGGTGGCCCGTCGCCGATGGGCGGCGGTCCCTCCTACGGTGGGCAGCAGCAGATGTCCCCGGCGATGACCCAGCCGATGGCTCCGGTGCGGCCGGCCGTGCCGCAGCCGATGCAGGCGCCGTCGCCGATGCGGGGCTTTCTGATCGACGAGGACGACAACTAGGCGCCGCCGCCGCTTCTGTCGGCAGTCGCTTTTACGGGCCGGGCCCGGTCCCCCTGCGGGGGGACCGGGCCCGGCCCGTTTCCGTATGCCGTGCGCGGCGCCGCTGCGGGGGCCCTGCCCCCGAGCCCCCGCGCCTCAAACGCCGGCGAGGCTGAAGATCGGGGCTCCGCCCCGGACCCCGCGCCTCAAACGCCGGCGGGGCTGGATTGTGCCTGGCGGGGCTGGATTGCGCGGAGCGCAATTTCAGCCCGCCCGGCGATTGAGGGCACGGGCGCGGAGCGCGCGTACGGGGTCCGGGGCGGAGCTCCGGTGAACGGAGGAAGGGCGGGGCGGGGAGACAGCGAAGCGGCCCGTACCCCCCTGGGAGGGAGGGGTACGGGCCGCTGGGCCGGGCCTGGTTACGCCTTGCGGAGGCGGAACGTCAGGGCCAGGGACTCGTCCGTGAACTCGGCGCCGTACGCGCTGTCGGCCGGACCCTGCGCGAAGTCCGTCGCCAGGACCTCGTCCGAGATGAGGCCCGCGTGGTCCGTCAGGGCCGTCACGACCTCCGGGTCCGAGGAGGACCAGCGCAGGGCGATGCGGTCGGCCACGTCGAGGCCGGAGTTCTTCCGGGCCTCCTGGATCATGCGGATCGCGTCACGCGCCAGGCCCGCGAGCCGCAGCTCCGGGGTGATCTCCAGGTCCAGGGCGACCGTGGCGCCGGAGTCCGAGGCCACCGACCAGCCCTCGCGCGGGGTCTCCGTGATGATGACCTCCTCCGGGGTGAGGGCGACGGTCTCGCCGTTCACCGTGACGGCCGCGGTCCCGGCGCGCAGGGCCAGCGACAGCGCAGCCGCGTCGGCCGCGGCCACCGCCTTCGCCACGTCCTGCACGCCCTTGCCGAAGCGCTTGCCCAGCGCACGGAAGTTCGCCTTCGCCGTCGTGTCCACCAGGGACCCGCCGACCTCGGAGAGCGAGGCCAGGGAGGAGACGTTCAGCTCCTCCGTGATCTGGGAGTGGAGCTCGGGAGAGAGGGACTCGAAGCCCGACGCCGCGACCAGCGCCCGAGACAGCGGCTGGCGGGTCTTGACCCCCGACTCCGCACGCGTCGCGCGGCCCAGCTCCACCAGGCGGCGTACCAGCTGCATCTGCTGGGACAGGACCGGGTCGACGGCCGAGGTGTCCGCGACCGGCCACGACGACAGGTGCACCGACTCCGGGGCCTCCGGCGTGACCGGGACGATCATGTCCTGCCAGACCCGCTCCGTGATGAACGGGGTCAGCGGGGCCATCAGGCGGGTCACCGTCTCCACGACGTCGTGGAGGGTGCGCAGGGCCGAGGCGTCACCCTGCCAGAACCGGCGGCGCGAGCGGCGGACGTACCAGTTGGACAGGTCGTCGACGAACGCGGACAGTAGCTTGCCGGCGCGCTGGGTGTCGTACGCCTCCATCGCGTCCGTGACCTCGGAGGTCAGCGTGTGCAGCTCGGAGAGCAGCCAGCGGTCCAGGACCGTGCGGTCCGCCGGGGCCGGGTCGGCCGCGGAGGGCGCCCAGTTCGACGTACGGGCGTACAGGGCCTGGAAGGCGACCGTGTTCCAGTACGTGAGGAGGGTCTTGCGGACGACCTCCTGGATCGTGCCGTGTCCGACGCGCCGCGCCGCCCACGGGGAGCCGCCGGCCGCCATGAACCAGCGGACCGCGTCCGCGCCGTGCTGGTCCATGAGCGGGATCGGCTGGAGGATGTTGCCCAGGTGCTTGGACATCTTGCGGCCGTCCTCGGCCAGGATGTGGCCCAGGCACACGACGTTCTCGTACGAGGACTTGTCGAAGACCAGCGTGCCGACCGCCATCAGCGTGTAGAACCACCCGCGCGTCTGGTCGATCGCCTCCGAGATGAACTGCGCCGGGTAGCGCTTCTCGAAGATCTCCTTGTTCTTGTACGGGTAGCCCCACTGCGCGAACGGCATCGAGCCCGAGTCGTACCAGGCGTCGATGACCTCCGGGACGCGCACGGCCTCCAGCGAGCAGCCCTCGTGGGTGCAGGTGAAGGTGACGTCGTCGATGTACGGGCGGTGCGGGTCCAGGGCCGAGTGGTCCCGGCCGGACAGCTCGGAGAGCTCGGCGCGGGAGCCGACGCAGGTGAGGTGGTTCTCCTCACAGCGCCAGATCGGCAGCGGGGTGCCCCAGTAGCGGTTGCGGGACAGCGCCCAGTCGATGTTGTTGTTCAGCCAGTCGCCGAAGCGGCCCTGCTTGACCGAGTCCGGGAACCAGTTCGTCTTCTCGTTCTCCCGCAGCATCGCGTCCTTGACGGCGGTGGTGCGGATGTACCAGGACGGCTGCGCGTAGTAGAGCAGCGCCGTGTGGCAGCGCCAGCAGTGCGGGTAGCTGTGCTCGTAGGCGATGTGCCTGAAGAGCAGGCCGCGGGCGTCGAGGTCGGCGGTCAGCTTCTCGTCGGCCTTCTTGAAGAAGACGCCGCCGACCAGCGGGACGTCCTCCTCGAAGGTGCCGTCGGGGCGGACCGGGTTCACGACGGGCAGACCGTACGCACGGCAGACTGCGAGGTCGTCGGCGCCGAAGGCGGGGGACTGGTGGACCAGACCCGTGCCGTCCTCGGTCGTGACGTACTCGGCGTTCACGACGTAGTGGGCCGGGGCCGGGAATTCGACAAGGGAGAACGGGCGCTCGTACGCCCAGCGCTCCATCTCCTTGCCCGTGAAGGTCTCGCCGGTGGCCTCCCAGCCTTCGCCGAGGGCCTTCTCCAGCAGCGGCTGGGCGACGACGAGCTTCTCGTCGCCGTTGGTGGCGACGACGTAGGTGACGTCCGGGTGCGCGGCGACGGCGGTGTTCGAGACCAGGGTCCAGGGGGTCGTCGTCCAGACCAGCAGCGCCGCCTCGCCCGCCAGCGGGCCGGAGGTCAGCGGGAACCGGACGAAGACCGAGGGGTCCACGACCGTCTCGTAGCCCTGCGCCAGCTCGTGGTCCGAGAGGCCGGTGCCGCAGCGGGGGCACCAGGGGGCGACGCGGTGGTCCTGGGTGAGCAGGCCCTTGTTGAAGATCTCCTTCAGCGACCACCACACGGACTCGACGTACTCGGGGTCCATGGTCCGGTAGGCGTCGTCCAGATCGACCCAGTAGCCCATGCGGGTCGTGAGCTCGGTGAAGGCGTCGGTGTGGCGGGTCACGGACTCGCGGCACTTGGCGTTGAACTCGGCGATGCCGTACGCCTCGATGTCCTGCTTGCCGTTGAAGCCGAGCTCCTTCTCGACGGCGAGCTCGACGGGCAGGCCGTGGCAGTCCCAGCCGGCCTTGCGGGCCACGTGGTAGCCGCGCATGGTGCGGAACCGGGGGAAGACGTCCTTGAAGACGCGGGCCTCGATGTGGTGCGCGCCGGGCATGCCGTTCGCGGTGGGCGGGCCCTCGTAGAAGACCCACTCGGGGCGGCCCTCGGACTGCTCCAGGGTCTTGGCGAAGGTCTTGCTCTCGCGCCAGAAGTCGAGGACGGCGTGCTCAAGGGCAGGCAGATCGACCTGGGCGGGTACCGGGCGGTACTGCGGCGGTGTGGTCATGAGGCTGAACTCTTCCTCCGGCGGGGTGTCACTTCCGTCCGGAGGGACGAGAGCCGACTGCTGCTCCCGCGGTACCACCCTCCTTGGCCTCCGGACGGGTCCGGGGGCCCCCTCATTGGGGCGCGAAGCCGGTTCTACTCGCCCTACGGGAATCCGTGCGGGCTTTCTTCCGGCGGCTCCGGGGTGATGCTTCACGTCGCGCTCGCCCCCGGGCTCTCACCGTCCCCGGGTCGCTCCTGGCTGCGTCCGACGCTACTCGTCCCCATCCATGCCTTTCGCTGGGCCCAGTGTACGGGCCGGGGCGCTGCCCGGCAGACCGGTTTCGGGGCGCGGCGGGCGCGGCGCGGGGGAGGGGCGCGCCGTGACCCGAATGGACCGACGGGCCGGTCCGGGATCGGGTGGGGCCGGTGGGGCGGGTTATCAGGCCTCACGCTGGGCACAACGGATGCAGGTTGATGGTGAGGGACGCGTGCCCCGTTGCCGCAGGGCTGGAGGCGATTTATCGTTCCGGCACGATTCGCGTGCAAGATCACAGTATGTGAAGGGGCCGCGGCCATGGTGGCGAAGAAGACCGCCGGGAGTACTGCCGGGAGGACTGCCAAGAAGGCCGCCGGGAAGGTCGCCGGGAAGGCCGACCCGGAGCCCGCCGGGAACGCGGGCGCGGTGAAGACCGCGGTGAAGGAGGCCCCGGCGAAGAAGGCGGTGACCAAGAAGGCGGTGGCCAAGAAGGCGCCGGCCACCGGGAAGGCCCCGGCGAAGAACGCGACCGACGCGTCGGCGGTTGCCGAGAAGGCGGCGGCCACCGCGAAGAAGGCCCCGGCCAGGAAGGTGGTCGCCAAGAAGGCGACCACGGCCAAGAAGGCGCCGGCCGCCGGGAAGGCCCCGGCGAAGGACGCGACCGACGCGTCGGCGGTCGCCGAGAAGGCGGCGGCCACCGCGAAGAAGGCCCCGGCCAGGAAGGTGGTCGCCAAGAAGGTGACCACCGCCAAGAAGGCCCCGGCGCAGAAGGCGGCGGCCGTGAAGAACGCGACCGCCGTCAAGAAGACGGGCGCCGTCGAGAAGAGGAAGGTCACGGCCAAGGCGGCCGCGGCCGAGGGGGCGGCCCAGGCCGCGCGAGAGACGGGAGCCGGGACTGTGGTTGCCAAGAAGAGCACGGGTACGGGCAGGAAGACGGCCGCGGCGGCCACCAGCGGGCTGCCCAAGGCCCGCGGCAAGGCGGCGGCCGCGCCGGGCCTGGCGCCCGGCGAGCTCGCCGTACGGCCCGGGGAGGACCCCTGGACCCCTGAGGAGGTCGCGGAGGCCCGGAACGAGCTGTCGGGTGAGGTGCTGCGGCTGCGCGCCGAGCTGGACGCCTCCGAGCAGGCCATCGCCGGTCTGATGCGGGACTCGGGCGACGGCGCGGGCGACGACCAGGCCGACACCGGCACCAAGAACATCACCCGCGAGTCCGAGCTCGCCCTCGCCGCGAACGCCACGCTCATGCTGGAGCAGACCGAGCGCGCCCTGGAACGGCTCGAAGCGGGCACGTACGGGCTCTGCGAGAACTGCGGGCTGCCCATCGGCAAGGCGAGGATGCAGGCCTTCCCGCGGGCCACGCTGTGCGTGGACTGCAAGCAGAAGCAGGAGCGGCGTCATTAGGGTGTCCCGCCGGTGAAGCCGGTGAAGCCGGTAAAGCGGTACTGGGCGGGCGGCGCGCGGGCGGCCTGACGTACTCTCGTGTCTCGTCAGGACCCAGGAACCTGGCAGGGCTGTGTCGTCGGCAACCTGGTTCGAGCTAGTTCGAGGGACTCACGTGACAGAGGCGGAGCGCATCATCGGTACGCCCGAGGCCGGGGACGCCGTCCAGCCGGAGCCGGACCCCGCGCCTTCCAAGGGGCGTCGGCGGATCGTGGTGCTGCTGCTGGTGGCGGTACTCGCGTACCTGCTGGACCTCGGCAGCAAGATGCTGGTCGTCGCGAAGCTGGAGCACCAGGCGCCGATCGAGATCATCGGCGACCTGCTGAAGTTCGAGGCGGTCCGCAACCCCGGCGCCGCCTTCGGCTTCGGCGAGGCGTTCACGATCATCTTCACCTGCATCGCGGCCAGTGTGATCGTCGTGATCGTCCGGCTGGCCCGCAAGCTCTACAGCCTGCCCTGGGCGATCGCGCTGGGCCTGCTGCTGGGCGGCGCGCTGGGCAATCTGACGGACCGGATCTTCCGTTCGCCGGGCGTTTTCCGGGGTGCGGTCGTCGACTTCATCGCGCCGGCCCACTTCGCCGTCTTCAACCTCGCGGACTCGGCGATCGTGTGCGGCGGGATCCTGATCGTCCTGCTGTCGTTCAGGGGTCTGGACCCGGACGGCACCGTCCACAAGGACTGATCGCGGGGTCCGGGCGGGACGGCGTGTCGGCTGAGTCCTGCATACTCGACAGGTGAGTACGATTCCCGAGATCCGCACCCTGCCCGTTCCCGATGGCCTTGAGGGCGAGCGCGTCGACGCCGCCATCGCCCGTATGTTCGGATTTTCCCGGACGAAGGCGGCCGAACTCGCGGCCGCGGGGAAGGTGGCGGTCGACGGCAGCGTCGTCGGGAAGTCCGAGCGGGTGCACGGCGGCGCCTGGCTCGAAGTCGAGATGCCGGCCCCGCCGCGCCCGGTCGAGCTCGTCGCCGAGCCCGTCCCGGGCATGGAGATCATCCACGATGACGACGACGTCGTCGTCGTCATGAAGCCGGTGGGCGTCGCCGCCCACCCGAGCCCCGGCTGGACCGGCACCACCGTCATCGGCGGCCTCGCCGCCGCCGGCTACCGGATCTCCACCTCCGGCGCCGCCGAGCGCCAGGGCGTCGTACACCGCCTCGACGTCGGCACGTCCGGCCTGATGGCGGTCGCCAAGTCGGAGCGCGCGTACACCTCGCTGAAGAACCAGTTCCGCGAGCGTGTCGTGGACAAGCGCTACCACGCGCTGGTGCAGGGCCACCCCGACCCGATGAGCGGCACGATCGACGCGCCGATCGGGCGGCACCCGAGCGCGGACTACAAGTGGGCCGTGACGCAGGAGGGCAAGGCGTCGGTCACCCACTACGACCTGATCGAGGCGTTCCGCGCGGCCTCGCTGCTGGACATCAAGCTGGAGACCGGGCGTACGCACCAGATCCGCGTGCACATGTCCGCGCACCGGCACCCGTGCGTCGGCGACCTGACGTACGGCGCCGACCCGACCGTGGCGAAGCGGCTGGGGCTGACCCGGCAGTGGCTGCACGCGGTGCGGCTGGGCTTCGAGCACCCGTCGGACGGCGAGTGGGTGGAGTTCGAGAGCACGTACCCGGCGGACCTGCAGCACGCGCTGGATGTGATCCGGGCCGAGAGCGAGTGAGCTCCGCCGGGTCCGCCGGGTACGAGGTCCGGGTGGCCGTCGGCGAGGCCGACCTGGCGGCGTGCTTCGCCGTGCGGTCCGAGGTGTTCGTGGGCGAGCAGTCCGTGCCGGAGTCGATCGAGTACGACGCCTACGACGCGGGCGCGGTGCACGTGCTGGCCGTGGGGCCGGACGGGGTCGCGCTGGGTACGGGGCGGCTGCTGCACGGCGCCGCCGCACTCGCCAAGACCGGGTCCGAGGGCGTCGGCTCGCTGGGGCGGCTGGCCGTACGGAAGTCCGCGCGCGGGCTGGGCGTGGGGGTGGCCCTGGTCCGCGCCATCGAGGCGGAGGCGGGCGCTCTCGGCCTGTCGGCCGTTGACCTGGGCGCGCAGACCCATGCGGTCGGCTTCTACGAGCGGCTCGGGTACGCGGCCTACGGCCCGGAGTTCCAGGACGCGGGCATCCCGCACCGCTCGATGCGGCGTCCGCTGCCCTAGCCCGCCCGTGCGCGGCGCCGCTGCGGGGGCTCCGCCCCCGAACCCCCGCGCCTCAAACGCCGGCGAGGCTGAAATTGCCCTGGCGGGGTCAGCCTCCGGGCAGGCTAGGGGGCCGGTGGGCGGGGGGTGTCGGGTGCGGCCTCCGTCGTTACGCGGGGGAGGGCGTACGGGTGGTGTTCCACCAGCCAGGCGATCAGGCGCTCGCGGACCGCGCAGCGCAGCGTCCAGAGGTCGTCGGCGTCCTTCGCGGTGACCGTCGCGCGGACCTGGATGGTGTGCGGGGTGGTGTCCGTGACGACCAGGCCGCTGCCGCGGCCGTCCCACTCCGGGGTCTCCTTGAGGATGTCCGCCAGCCACTCCCGCATCAGCGGGACCGGCGCCGAGTGGTCCAGGTGCAGGAAGACGGTGCCCGTCATCTGGGCGCCGCCGCGCGACCAGTTCTCGTAGGGCTTGCTCGTGAAGTACGAGACCGGCATCGTGATGCGGCGCTCGTCCCAGGTGCGGACCACCAGGAAGGTGAGCGTGATCTCCTCGACCTTGCCCCATTCCCCGTCCACGACCACCGTGTCGCCGATGCGCACGGTGTCGCCGAAGGCGATCTGCAGGCCGGCGAACAGGTTGCTCAGCGAGGACTGGGCGGCGATGCCCGCCACGATGCCGAGGACACCGGCGGAGGCGAGCATCGAGGCGCCGAACGCGCGCATCGGCGGGAAGGTGAGCAGCATCGACGCCCCGGCCACGACGACCACGGCGGCCGTCACCACCCGCTGGATCAGCGTGACCTGGGTGCGGACCCGGCGGACCCGGGCGTCGTCGGGGGAGCCGGCGGCGTAGCGCGCGTACATGGAGTCGACGGCGGCCGTCGCGATCCGCACCAGCAGCCAGGCCGCCCCGGCGATCAGGATGAGGGTGAGGGCCCGGCCGACGCCGACCGCGTGGTCCGGGAGGACGCGCGCCTGGCGGTAGGAGCCTCTCACCAGGGACGTGCACAGCGTGAGCTGGAACGGCAGGCGGCAGCGGCGCAGCAGCCCCCACAGGGGGGTCTCGCTGTGCCGGGCGTCGGCGCGGCGCAGCAGCAGGTCCAGCAGCCACCCCGCGAGCAGGGTGATCACGACCGAGCCGCCGATGACGGCCAGCGGGCGCAGGACGGTCTCCATATCCATGGCTATGAACGTAGCCGGAAGGCGCGCTGTGACACGTTCCACTGTGACATCTTCCCACCGGCAGCTGGCACGATGGGGCGCATGAACATCATGCTTTTCCACTCGACGTACGGGCTGCGTCCCGCGGTGCACGCGGCGGCCGACCGGCTGCGCGCGGCCGGGCACCGGGTGCAGGTCCCGGACCTCTTCGAGGGACGTACCTTCGAGACCGTCGAAGAGGGCATGGCCCACCGGGACGAGATCGGCCGCGACGAGCTGCTCAGGCGTGCGGTGCTGGCCTCGGCCCCCCACTCCGACCAGGGTCTGGTCTACGCCGGTTTCTCCTTCGGCGCCTCGGTCGCGCAGTACCTGGCCCTGCACGACGAGAAGGCGCGCGGGCTGCTGCTCCTGCACGGTACGTCGGACATCGAGGACGACGCCTCGGCCGACGGGCTGCCGGTGCAGCTGCACATCGCGGACCCGGACCAGTTCGAGCCGCACGACTGGCTGACCGCCTGGTACCTGCGGATGCGGCGGGCCGGGGCGGACGTGGAGGTCCACAGCTACCCGGGCGCCGGGCACCTGTTCACCGACCCGGGGCTCGACGACTACGACGCGGAGGCCGCCGAACAGACCTGGAAGGCCGCCCTCGGGTTCCTCGACAGTCTCTAGACGCCGCCAGGAGACGAGGAAGGGGCACGGCCCGGCGAACCAACTCGCCGGGCCGTGCCCCTTCTTCTTGCCCTGAATTCAGGCCCTGCGTGGATCAGACGCGGTAGGCGGACCACATGCTCTGCATGCGGGAAACCTGGCCGGCCGTGAACTGGTACATGCAGTTGTCGTACGTGTAGTCCATGAAGTTGTGGATCGGGTCGACGCCCGCCTTGCTGGCGCAGGAGTCGCGGCCCGTCGGGCACTCGTACGCGGGGCTCTTCTCGGCGGCGGTGTCGGAGACGGAGTCACCGCTTCCGTTGCAGCCGCCCTGGAAGGTGTGGTAGAGGCCGAGCCAGTGGCCGACCTCGTGGGTGGCGGTGTCGCCCTCGTTGTAGTTGGCGGCCGAGCCGCCCGGCAGCGAGGTGTTCAGGAGGACGACGCCGTCCATCTTGGGCTGCGAGGTGTAGGAACTCGGGAAGGTCGCCCAGCCGAGGAGGCCGCCGCCCAGGTTGGCCGTGTAGACGTTCAGGGCGTTGGCACCCCCCGTGCGCAGGGCGTTCTTCATGTCCTTCTCGGCCTGGGAACCGCTGGAGACGTTGTACCAGCTGGCGTTGTCCGTGTAGTCGGTCCCGGCGAGGGTGAACTGGAAGCCGGAGTCGACGTTGCCGGTGCCCTGGCCGCCGTAGGCGGAGTTGAGGACCGAGATCTGGTTGCTGATGTCGGTCGCCGTCAGCTTGCCGGTGGTGCCGGAGTGGATGACGTGGACGTACACCGGGATGCTCGTGGCGGCGGTGGCCTCGCCGGCGCGCATCAGCCGCTGCGGGCCGATCTGGCCGAGCTTCTTGCTCAGGTCGGCGTCCATGGCCTTGGCCTGGGCGTCCGTCAGCTCGGTGGGCTCGGCCGCCTTGTGGTCCTCGTGGCCCTTGGGGCGGGCGACGCGCGCGTTGGCGGCGGTCTCGGCGCCCTGTTCGATACAGACCTCGGCGGGGGTCTTGGCGGCGGCCACGGTCGTGGGGGCCGTGACGGGGGCGAGCGCCAGGGTTCCGGCCAGAACGGCCGTACCCATGAGACGGCGGCGGAGCAGGGGGGATATGCGGGCGGAGGCGCGCACGTTGACTCCTCGCAAAGCGTGGTGGGGGGTGAGGTATTTCCTCACGCTGGCGCGAAGCTTACGTGTGCATGTCAGCAAGATGGCAAGATCTCGTATGTAAAAGATTTGTTGCCGAAGTGCCCAAAGGGGCGCCTGGTCTGAACCAAGCGCCCCCTCGAACCGAAGATTTGACGGTATGTCAGCGAACCGGCTGGTGTACCCGCTCCACCTTCTGGGTGCCGGTGAGCGTGCGGTACGAGCGCGCCCACGCGGCCGTCGCGTCCGCCCGGCGCTTGTCGGAGACCACGTAGTAGTCCATCTGCGAGCGCTCGGCCGTCACGTCCAGGACCCCGTATCCGTGGGCGTCCATGTCCAGCCACTTCACATGCCAGTTGGCGGCCTTGATGGCCGATTCCGCGACCAGCGAGGCGGTGTCCGCCGGCACGTGCAGCAGGTCGTCGATGTTGTCGGAGGTCACCGAGGTGACGACGAATTCGGTCGCCGCCGTGCCGGATCCCGGGTACGTCGCCATGTTCATCGGGACCTCGTTGGCCCACGCCATGTGGATGTCACCGGTCAGGAACACAGTGTTCTTGATGTTCCGGTCCTTCAGGTGGCTCAGGAGCTCCTTGCGGTCGTCCGTGTACCCGTCCCACTGGTCCGCGCTGATCGCGATGCCGCCCTCCGGCAGCCCGAGCAGCTTGGTGAGCGGCTTCAGCAGGTACGCGGGCAGCGAGCCGAAGGCCACCGGCGAGATCATCACCGAGGTGCCGACCAGCTTCCAGGCCGCGTCGGAGCTCGCGAGGCCCGACTTGAGCCAGTCCAGCTGGGCGCGCCCGGTGATGGTGCGCTCCGGGTCGTCCACGGTGCCGCTGCCGACCTTGACCTGCTGCGAGCGGAAGCTGCGCAGGTCCAGCAGGTGCAGGTCGGCGAGGGTGCCGAAGCGCAGCCGCCGGTAGACGGTGCCGGCGATGGAGGTGCGTACGGGCATCCACTCGAAGTAGGCCTGCTTGGCGGCGGCCGCGCGGGCCGCCCAGTCGCCCTCGGCGCCCGGGGTGTGGTTCTCGGCGCCCCCGGACCAGGCGTCGTTGGCGAACTCGTGGTCGTCCCATATCGCGATGACCGCGTGGGCGGCGTGCAGCGCCTGGAGGTCGGTGTCCGTCTTGTACGTGCCGTGCCGGGTGCGGTAGTCGGCCAGCGAGACGATCTCGTGCTTCGGCTCGTGCTGGCGTACGACGTACTTCGCCTCGGGGTAGCCCCCGGTCGGGTACTCGTAGACGTAGTCGCCCAGGTGCAGGATCGCGTGCAGGTCGCCGCGCGCGGCCAGGTGGCGGTACGCCGAGAAGTAGCCGGACTCCCAGTTGGCGCAGGAGACCACGCCGAACCGGATCCCCGCGGTGGTCACGTCGTGGGCCGGGGCGGTCAGGGTGCGCCCGGCGGGGGAGACGGTGGTGCCCGCGGTGAACCGGTACCAGTACGGGGTCTGCGGACGCAGCCCGCGCACGTCCGCCTTGACGGTGTGGTCGGTGGCGGCGGTCGCGGTCACCGAGCCGCGCGCGACGACCCGGGAGAAGGCCTTGTCCTCGGCTATCTCCCAGGCCACCTCGGTGGCCGGGCCGAGCCCCGAGCCGGGCACGGCCTCGGGCGTCGGGGTGACGCGGGTCCAGAGCAGGATGCCGTCGGGCAGCGGGTCACCGGAGGCGACGCCGTGCAGGAAGGCGGGCGTGGTGCCCGCCGCGTGGGCGGCCGAGGCGCCCAGGGTGGTGAGCGGGGCCAGGGCGGCCGTGGCCGCGGCGGCCAGGACGACCGTACGGCGGCGGGGAGTTGCCGCGGTGGCCGAAAGAGAGGAGAGATGACTGGTCACGGGCAGTCATATTACTGCCGGGTATCACCGTCGGTACATGCCCGGGAACGCAACGGGCGGGCGAACTCTGAGAGTTCGCCCGCCCGTTGCGCGCGCGTGTCCGGAAGCCGCCCCTGAGGGGCCGTCAGTGGCCGGATCCGGTCAGCCCTTGGATCCGGTCAGCCCTTGAGGGCCTCGTCGATCGCCGTCGTGAAGGCATCCGGCGTCGACGGGGTCTCGATCTTCTTGCCGTCCATCTTCAGCGTCGGAGTGCCCGTCACCCCGGACTTTTCGAAGGCCTTCGACATCTCGATCGCCCACCGGTCGTACGTACCGTCCTCGACGGCCTTCTTGAACTCGGCGTTCCCCTTGAGCGCCGGGACCGTGTCCGCGACCTTGATGAGGTAGTCGTCCTTGGCGAAGCTGTCGACCGTCTCCTCGGGGTGCAGCTCCTTGGAGTACAGGGCCGCCTTGTAGTCGAGGAAGGCCTCCGGGCTGACGTTCAGCGCCGCGCCCAGCGCGCTCAGCGCGTTCTTCGAACCCTCGCCCTTGACGCCGTTGTCGATGAAGGTCGCGCCGAAGTACTGGAGCTTGTACTTGCCCGCGTCGACGTCCTTCTTGACCTGTTCGCCCACCGCCTGCTCGAAGCCCGCGCACGCCGGGCAGCGCGAGTCCTCGTACAGCTCCAGGGTCTTCTTCGCGTCGGCCTTGCCTATGACGACGGTGGTGCCGTCGTCGCCGGTGGTGTTCTGCGGCTTGACCAGTTCGGCCTTGGCGGCCTTGTCCCAGTGGCCGGGCTCGTTGAATTTCATGATCGCGTAGCTGAGGGTGCCGATCAGGGCCAGGCCGGCGAGGAGCGCAAAGGCCACGATCACCTGGCGGCGCGCCTTGTCCTTCTTGGCCTGCCGCTCGCGCTCGGCGCGCAGCTTCTCGCGCGCCGCCGCCTTGTTCGCCTGGCTGTTGCGTGAACTCATCGTGATCTCCGTGAAGTGACGTGAAGTGAAAGGGGGACTGCCGTACGTACGCGTGATGTACGCGTGTCAGGCGCTCGCGAGAGCACCGCGTACGGGAGGTCCCCGCCGTCCCACGGAGTGTGCGGGGAATCGGGTGAGGGCCCCCGCGCCCGATCGCGCCGGCCGCGGCACGCGCCGCGCCGGGGTGGCGGCCACCGCCACCGAGGCCGCCACCAGCAGCAGGGGCCGGAACGCGAAGGCGGCCACCGCGCGCAGCAGCCGGCCCAGGGCCCGCTCCCCGTGCCGCAGCCACACCGCGGCCAGCAGGCCGACCGAAACGTGTGCCCCCAGCAGCAGCCAGGGGGTCCACGGCCCGGGCGAGAGGGACAGCACGGTCGCCGGGCCGCCCGCCGGGCCGGCCAGCGGCGCGCCGACCGGAGTCCCGCCGCACAGCTGGTCCAGGCCCAGGGCGCGCAGCGGGCCGGAGACCGGGCCGCCCGCCGGGCCGTAACAGACGTGCTGACCGGCGGTGAAGACGGTGTCGGCCGCCAGCTCCAGCGGCACCAGCAGCCCGGCGATCGGGCCGAAGCCCCGCTCCCGGCCGGCCAGCGCGAAGGCGATCGCGAACACCCCGGCGAAGGCCCCGCCGACCAGCGCCGGCGGCAGCGGGACCCGCGACATCAGCACGTGGGAGCCGGCCGAGAGCAGCACGACGAGCGCGCTGAACAGCGCGGCCCGCAGCCCTCGAAGCCCTACAGCTGATATGTCCATCGCCGCGAGTGTTTCACGACTCCCTGTGAATCCGAGCCCTGGGCCCGGACCACCGGGCGTTCCATGCCAGCCCGCTCACATCATCATGCCCCGCTCAATTCATGATGCGGCCGTTGCGGAAGAGATCGACGAAGATCTGGTGGTCGGCGCGGGCCCGGGCCCCGTAGGCGTGGGCGAAATCGACCAGCAGCTCCGCGAAGCCCTCCTCGTCGGCCGCGATCGCCGCGTCGATGGCCCGCTCGGTGGAGAAGGGGACCAGCGTCTGGCCGCTCTCGGCGGCGTCGGCCGCGCCGTGCATGGTCGCCGTGGCCCGCCCCAGGTCCGCGACCACGGCCGCTATCTCCTCCGGGTCGTCCAGATCCGACCAGTCCAGGTCCACCGCGTACGGGGAGACCTCCGCCACCAGCTGCCCGGAGCCGTCCAGCTCCGTCCAGCCCAGCCACGGGTCGGCGTGCGCCTGGAGCGCCCGCTGGGAGATCACCGTGCGGTGCCCCTCGTGCCGGAAGTACTCCCGCACCGCCCGCTCGGTGATGTGCCGGGACACCGCGGGCGTCTGCGCCTGCTTGAGGTAGATCACGACGTCGTTCTCCAGGGCGTCGCTGTGCCCCTCCAGCAGGATGTTGTACGAGGGCAGGCCGGCCGAGCCGATCCCGACGCCCCGGCGGCCCACCACGTCCTTGACCCGGTACGAGTCGGGCCGGACCAGCGATTCCTCGGGGAGGGTCTCCAGGTACCCGTCGAAGGCGGCCAGCACCTTGTAACGGGTGGCCGCGTCCAGCTCGATCGAGCCCGCGCCGGACGAGAAGCGGCGCTCGTGGTCCCGTATCTCGGTCATCGAGTCGAGCAGGGCGAAGCGCGTGCGGGAGCGGGCGGCGCGCAGGGCCGCCAGCAGCGGGCCCTCGGCGGTGTCCAGGGTGAAGGAGGGCACCTCCTCGTGCTTGGCGCCGGCGGCCAGGTGGTGGATCCGCTCCCGGTAGGCGCCCGCGTAGACCCGCACGAGCTCGCTGATCTGCTCGTCGCTGAGCGCCTTGGTGTAGCCGATCAGGGCGACGGAGGCGGCGAACCGCTTGAGGTCCCAGGTGAAGGGGCCGACGTAGGCCTCGTCGAAGTCGTTGACGTTGAAGATCAGCCGGCCGTTGGAGTCCATGTACGTGCCGAAGTTCTCCGCGTGGAGATCACCGTGGATCCACACCCGGCCGGTCCGCTCGTCCAGGTAGGGGCCGCCGTGGCGGTCGTGCTCCAGGTCGGCGTAGAAGAGGCAGGCCGTGCCCCGGTAGAACGCGAAGGCGGAGGCCGCCATCTTCCGGAATTTGACCTGGAAGGCGGCGGGGTCGGCGGCGAACAGCTCACCGAAAGCGGTGTTGAACACGTCGAGGATCTGCTCGGCGCGCTGTTCGTCGGTCGCTTCGGGAACGGCCATGGGGATGCCTTTCGGTCAGGTGCTCTGGTGGTGCAACGCCCGACCGTACCCGTGAGTGCCCGCGCCACGGGAGCCGTGGAGTGACCCTCGGGTGTCAGTCCGGAGACGTAGGATTCAGAGCTGCCGCCCCTCTCTCCACCCGGAGGACCCCCACCGTGTCCAAGACGCCGTTCACGCACCTGCACGTCCACACCCAGTACTCCCTGCTGGACGGTGCCGCGCGGCTGAAGGACATGTTCAACGCGTGCAACGAGATGGGCATGACGCACATCGCCATGTCCGACCACGGCAACCTGCACGGCGCGTACGATTTCTTCCATTCCGCGAAGAAGGCCGGGGTCACGCCGATCATCGGCATCGAGGCGTACGTCGCCCCCGAGTCCCGCCGCAACAAGCGCCGCATCCAGTGGGGCCAGCCGCACCAGAAGCGGGACGACGTTTCCGGTTCCGGTGGTTACACCCACAAGACGATCTGGGCGGCGAACGCCACCGGCCTGCACAACCTCTTCCGGCTGTCCTCCGACGCGTACGCCGAGGGCTGGCTCACGAAGTGGCCGCGCATGGACAAGGAGACCATCAGCCAGTGGTCCGAGGGGCTCATCGCCTCCACCGGCTGCCCCTCGGGCGAGCTGCAGACCAGGCTGCGCCTCGGCCAGTTCGACGAGGCCCTGAAGTCGGCCTCCGAGTACCAGGACATCTTCGGCAAGGACCGGTACTTCCTGGAGCTGATGGACCACGGCATCGAGATCGAGCGCCGGGTCCGCGACGGACTGCTGGAGATCGGCAAGAAGCTCGGCATCCCGCCGCTGGTGACCAACGACTCGCACTACACGTACGCGAGCGAGGCCACCGCGCACGACGCCCTGCTCTGCATCCAGACCGGCAAGAACCTCTCCGACCCGGACCGCTTCCGCTTCGACGGCACCGGCTACTACCTGAAGTCCACGGAGGAGATGTACGCCATCGACTCCTCGGACGCATGGCAGGAGGGCTGCGCCAACACGAAGCTGGTCGCGGACCAGATCGACACCGAGGGCATGTTCGGGTTCCGGAACCTGATGCCGAAGTTCGACATCCCGGACGGCTACACCGAGGTCACCTGGTTCCGCGAGGAGACCATGCGCGGCATGCACCGCCGCTACCCCGGAGGCATCCCGGACGACCGGATGAAGCAGGCCGAGTACGAGATGGACACGATCATCTCGATGGGCTTCCCGGGCTACTTCCTCGTGGTCGCCGACTTCATCATGTGGGCCAAGAACCAGGGCATCGCGGTCGGCCCCGGCCGAGGCTCCGCGGCCGGCTCGATCGTCGCGTACGCCATGGGCATCACCGACCTCGACCCGCTCACCCACGGTCTGATCTTCGAGCGCTTCCTGAACCCCGAGCGCGTCTCCATGCCCGATGTCGACATCGACTTCGACGAGCGCAGGCGCGTCGAGGTGATCCGGTACGTGACGGAGAAGTACGGCCAGGACAAGGTCGCCATGATCGGCACCTACGGCACGATCAAGGCCAAGAACGCGATCAAGGACTCCGCCCGCGTCCTGGGCTACCCCTACGCCATGGGCGACCGGCTCACCAAGGCCATGCCCGCCGACGTGCTCGGCAAGGGAATCCCGCTCTCCGGCATCCTCGACCCGAAGCACCCGCGCTACGGCGAGGCCGGCGAGATCCGCGGGATGTACGAGAACGAGCCGGACGTGAAGAAGGTCATCGACACCGCCATGGGCGTCGAGGGCCTGGTCCGCCAGATGGGCGTGCACGCCGCCGGCGTGATCATGTCCAGCGAGACGATCACCGACCACGTGCCCGTCTGGGTCCGGCACACGGACCAGGTCACCATCACCCAGTGGGACTACCCGAGCTGCGAGTCGCTCGGCCTGCTGAAGATGGACTTCCTGGGCCTGCGCAACCTCACGATCATGGACGACGCCGTCAAGATGGTGAAGGCCAACAAGGGGATCGACATCGATCTCCTGGGCCTCCCGCTCGACGACCCCAAGACCTTCGAACTGCTCGGCCGCGGTGACACCCTCGGCGTCTTCCAGTTCGACGGCGGCCCCATGCGGGCCCTGCTGCGGCTGATGAAGCCCGACAACTTCGAGGACATCTCCGCCGTCTCGGCCCTGTACCGGCCGGGCCCGATGGGCATGAACTCGCACACGAACTACGCCCTGCGCAAGAACAAGCAGCAGGAGATCACCCCGATCCACCCCGAGCTGGAGAAGCCGCTCGAAGAGGTGCTCGCGGTCACCTACGGCCTGATCGTGTACCAGGAGCAGGTGCAGAAGGCCGCCCAGATCATCGCCGGGTACTCGCTCGGCGAGGCCGACATCCTGCGCCGCGTGATGGGCAAGAAGAAGCCCGAGGAGCTGGCGAAGAACTTCACCATCTTCCAGGAGGGCGCCCGCAAGAACGGGTACACCGACCAGGCCATCCAGGCCCTCTGGGACGTCCTGGTCCCCTTCGCCGGCTACGCCTTCAACAAGGCCCACTCGGCCGCGTACGGCCTGGTCTCCTACTGGACCGCCTACCTCAAGGCGAACTTCCCGGCCGAGTACATGGCCGGTCTGCTCACCTCGGTCAAGGACGACAAGGACAAGTCCGCGATCTACCTGAACGAGTGCCGGCGCATGGGCATCAAGGTGCTCCCGCCGAACGTGAACGAGTCGGAGCCGAACTTCGCCGCCCAGGGCGACGACGTGATCCTCTTCGGCCTCACCGCGGTCCGCAACGTCGGCGCCAACGTCGTGGACTCGATCATCAAGACGAGGAAGGCCAAGGGGAAGTACTCCTCCTTCCCCGACTTCCTCGACAAGGTCGAGGCCGTGGTCTGCAACAAGCGGACCGTCGAGTCGCTGATCAAGGCCGGCGCCTTCGACGAGATGGGCCACACCCGCAAGGGCCTGGTCGCCCACCACGAGTCGATGATCGACAACGTGGTCGCCGTCAAGCGCAAGGAGGCCGAGGGCCAGTTCGACCTCTTCGGCGGCATGGGAGACGAGGACGGCGGCGACGAGCCGGGCTTCGGGCTCGACGTCGAGTTCTCGGACGTGGAGTGGGAGAAGTCCTACCTGCTCGCCCAGGAGCGCGAGATGCTCGGCCTCTACGTCTCCGACCACCCGCTGTTCGGCCTGGAGCACGTGCTGTCCGACAAGACGGACGCGGGCATCTCCCAGCTCATGGGAGGCGAGCACTCCGACGGCGCGGTCGTCACCATCGGCGGCATCATCTCGGGCCTCCAGCGCAAGATGACCAAGCAGGGCAACGCCTGGGCCATCGCAACCGTCGAGGACCTGGCCGGCTCCATCGAGTGCATGTTCTTCCCGGCGACCTACCAGCTCGTCTCCACCCAGCTGGTCGAGGACACCGTCGTGTTCGTCAAGGGCCGCCTCGACAAGCGCGAGGACATCCCCCGGCTGGTCGCCATGGAGATGATGGTCCCCGACCTCTCCTCGGCCGGCACGAACGCCCCCGTCGTCCTCACCATCCCGACCGTCAAGGTGACCCCGCCGATGGTCACCCGGTTGGGCGAGATCCTGCGCCACCACAAGGGCAACACCGAGGTGCGGATCAAGCTCCAGGGGCCGCGGACCACGACCGTGCTGCGGCTCGACCGGCACCGCGTCCAGCCCGACCCGGCGCTGTTCGGCGACCTCAAGGTGCTGCTCGGCCCCTCCTGCCTGGCCGGCTAGCCGCGCACCCGCCCACGCGCATGGGGAAGGGCGCACCCGGAGGCCGGGTGCGCCCTTCCCCGTCGCGGAGGCCCGTCAGTTGTGGCCGAACTTCTTTTCCTTGCGCTTGTGGGCCATATCCATCGGACTCGGCGACGGCGAAGAGGGCATCGACGACTCGGTTTCCGACGAGCCCTTGGCCGGCTCCTGCGAGGAGCGGGGCTGCTTCGCGGGCTGCTGCTTGTTCTTGTTCTTGGCCATGGTGGAGCCTCCGTGAGGGTCTAGGGGCCAGGACGCCTTCACCCTCACACAGCAGCAGAAAACGCGCATTTTGGATCATTACTCCACGTAGCTGCGGCCCCGCGCCCCGTGCGCCGTGAGATCCGCCACGCCGATGATCGAGTTCCGGCCGTCAACACCCTTGCGGTCGGGCAGACTCGGGGCACCGCGAAAACACAGGACCCCCAGGGAAGAGGGTGGAACGCGTGGACCGCTGCGTCGTCCTGGTGGACGCCGGCTATCTGCTGGGCGCCGCCGCGAGCCTTCTCGCAGGGGAGCCCTCGCGCTCCCGCATCACCGTCGACCATGCCGCCCTCATCCAGGGCCTGCGCGAGCGGGCCGAGGCGGACACCGAGCAGCCGCTGCTGCGCATCTACTGGTTCGACGGCGCACCCGACCGGGTGCCCCAGCCCGAACACCGGCGGCTGCGCGTCATGCCCCGCGTCACCGTCCGGCTCGGCGCCCTGACCCGCAGCGACGGCCGCTGGGCGCAGAAGGGCGTGGACGCGGCGATGCACGCCGAGCTCACCGAGCTGGCCCGCAACCGTGCCTGCTCCGACGTCGTACTCGTCACGGGCGACGGGGACCTGCTGCCCGGGCTGATGTCCGCCAAGGAGCACGGGGTCGCCGTCCACCTCTGGGCCGTCCAGGCCGCCGACGGCGACTACAACCAGTCCGAGGACCTCGTCGCCGAGGCCGACGAACGCCGGGTCCTGGACCGGGCCTGGATCACCCGGGCCGTCCGCGCCAAGGACCTCTCCGGGCTCTGCCCCCCGCCGCCCGCCCCGCGCCCCGAGATCGCCGCGATCCTCTCCGCCCCGCTGCCCGAGGCCGCGCTGGCCGAAGCCGCCCGCAACGGCTCGTCCGCCCCGGCCGCGACGGAGACCGCCGAGCACGGGGCACCCGTACCGGCGCCCGCGAGCGAAGGGTCCAAGTCCGTCCCCACCCCCAAGGACCTCGCCACCCTGCGCGCCCCCGGGCAGCCGCTCACCCCGGCGCAGAGCAGCCACGCACCGGCCGGCAACAGCGCCCTGCGCTGGTCCTCCGACAAGGGCTGGATCGACCGGGCCGGACCCCTGGGCGAACCCGCCGAAACCGCCTCGCTGCCCACCCTCGCCCAGCTCACCAGCGCCGAGCAGCGCTGGGCCGACCGCGAGGAGGACATCACCACCGTCGGCGGCGACCCCTTCGAGGTCGGACAGGTGTTCGCGCGCCGCTGGATGGAGCGGCTGCCCGAGACCGTGCACCTCCAGAAACTGGCCACCATGTACCCGCGCATCCCGCACCGGATCGACGGGGAGCTGCTGCGCTACGCCGCCCGGTTCGGGCTGCTCGCGCACAAGGACGACCAGATCGACGAACACGACCGGTACGCCATCCGCGCCGGGTTCTGGCGGGAGATCGACGTCCGCGCGGCCGCCGAGCACGTGGCCGGCGGCGCACCGGTCTCCGTCCCCGGGCCGCCGGTGACCCCGGCGGCCGAGTAGGGGCGGGCGGACGCGTAGGCTGCTCCCTCGTGAGTACGGGCACAGCACCAGCAGGACCCCGCGGGAAGCCGGCCGCGGCAGCGGCGGCGGAAGCGGCCTCCGACGTGGTCTGCGCGGTGCGTTACCTGGTCAAGACGTATCCGGCCGTACGGGGCCGGCGGGGCGCTCCCGCCCTGCCCGAGACCCGGGCCACCGACGGGATCTCCCTGGACGTCCGGCGCGGCGAGATCTTCGGCCTCCTCGGCCCCAACGGCGCCGGCAAGTCCACGCTGGTCCGGCAGCTGACCGGGCTGCTGCGGCCCGACGCGGGCTCCGTGACCCTGCTCGGCCACGACCTCGTACGCCACCCCGAGCGCGCGGCCCGGCTGCTCGCGTACCTGGGGCAGGAGTCCACCGCCCTGGACGAACTCACCGTGGCCCTGGCCGCCGAGACCACGGCCCGGCTGCGCGGGCTCGGCGCCCGGGCGGCGCGGGCCGCGCGGGACGCCGTACTGGAGGAACTCGGCCTGACCGAGATCGCGGGGCGGCCCCTGAAGAAACTCTCCGGCGGGCAGCGGCGCCTGGCCTGCGTCGCCTCCGCGCTGGTGGGCGAGCGGCCCGTACTGGTCCTCGACGAGCCCACCACCGGCATGGACCCGGTGGCCCGGCGCGCCGTGTGGTCGGCGGTGGACCGGCGGCGCGAGCGGCACGGCGCCACGGTCCTGCTGGTCACCCACAACGTCATCGAGGCCGAGACCGTCCTCGACCGGGTCGCCGTCGTCGACCAGGGCAAGGTCATCGCCTGCGACACCCCCGCCGGGCTCAAGGCCGAGGTCTCCGACGAGGTCAGGCTGGAGCTGGTCTGGCGGACCGGCGCGCCCCGGGAGGTGCCGGAGGTCGCGGCGCTGGCCCCGCTGGCCGTCGAGTCGGGCCGCCGGTGGGTGCTGCGGCTGGCGCCGGACGAGGCGCGGGCGGCGGTGGCCGCGGTCACCGGTGGCCCGGCTTTCGCCGCGCTCGACGATTTCACGCTGGCCACGCCCAGCCTGGAGGACGTGTACCTCGCGCTGGGCGGGCGGATGAAGGGGCTGGTGAAGGCGTGAGCGTCGCCGCTGCCGGTGTGCTCGCTCCCAGGGCGCGCTTCTTCCCGGCGCTGGCCGCCGTGTACCGGGCCCAGCTGTCGCGGGCGCGGGTGTCGCGGATCCCGCTGCTGTTCGTGGCCACCTTCCAGTCCGTCGGGATCATGATCCTGATGCGGGGCGTGGTGGACGGCGGCTCGGAGGCGCGCGCCGTCGTCGCGGGTTCGTCCGTCCTGGTCGTCGCCTTCGTCGCGCTGAACCTGCTCGCGCAGTACTTCGGGCAGCTGCGGGCGAGCGGGGGGCTGGACCACTACGCCACGCTGCCGGTGCCGCCCGCGTCGGTGGTGCTGGGCGCGGCCGCCGCGTACGCCTCCTTCACGCTGCCGGGGACGCTGGTGACGGCCGTCTTCGGGTGCGTGCTGTTCGGACTGCCGATGGGCGGGCTGTGGATCCTGGCCGCCGTGGTGCCGCTGGCCGGCGCCGCGCTGGCCGGGCTGGGCGCGGCGCTGGGGCTGCTGGCGCCGCGGCAGGAGCTGGCCACGCTGGCGGGGCAGCTGGGCATGTCGGCGGCGCTGCTGCTGGGGGTGCTGCCGCCGGAGCGGATGCCGGACGTGATCGTGTGGGCGCGGGACCTGCTGCCCTCGACGTACGGGGTGGAGGCGTTCGCGCGGACGTTCGCGCCCCATCCGGACTGGTCGGCGGTCGCGCTCGACCTCGGCGTGTGCGGGGCGGTGGGCGTGCTCTCGCTGGCCGTCGCCACCTGGGCCTACCGGCGGGCGGCGGTCCGCTGACCCCCGCGCCGGGCGACCATGGTCCAAGACCTGGCACGATGTGGGAGTGACCGAAGCCGTGACCCCGCCGTCTCCCTCTCCGTCCGACCCGCGGTCGGCGCTCCCGCCCGAGAAGCCGGGCGACTCCGCCGACGCGGACGTCACCCTCGCGGACATCCGTGGCGGGGCCGCCGTCGCGCTGCTGGTGGGCGTGGCCGGGGTGCTCCTCGGGGTGCTGTGGGCATGGCTCGCGCCCCGGGTGCAGTACGTCTCCAACGGCGAGGCCGTCTTCCTGCGGGACACCGAGAGCGAAGGCCGGATCGGCTCGGACGGGACGTTCCTGCTGCTGTCGGCGGGGCTGGGCGCCCTGAGCGCCGTGGCCACCTTCCTGTGGCGGCGTGGCGGAGGTGTGCTGCTGGCCGTCGGGCTGGGCGTGGGATCCGTGTTCGCCGCGCTGGTGGGGTGGCGGCTCGGCCTGTGGCTCGGGCCGTCCTCCGATCTGGCGGCGGCCGCCGCGAAGGCCGGCAAGGGCGTGCCGTTCGACGCGCCGTTGCAGCTGGTGGCGTACGGGGTGCTGCTGGTCTGGCCGATGATCGCGCTCCTGGTCCACCTGGGCCTGACGGCCGTCTGGGGTACGCGGGATCCGGTCGCGGCCGACTCCGGATGGGACGGCCCCTACCCGCCGGCGTACGTCCACCCCGTGGAGCCCCCGAAGTCCTGACCTCAGGGCTTGGTCAGGTGCGGGAGATCGGGGCCACGGCCGCGCTCGTGAGGGTGGTCAGGGTGGCCGGGGCGAGTTCGACCTCCAGGCCCCGGCGGCCGGCCGAGACGCAGATCGTCGGATGCTCCGAGGCGGAAGAGTCCAGGACCGTCCGCAGCCGCTTGCGCTGCCCCAGCGGGGAGATGCCCCCGAGGACGTAGCCCGTCGTACGTTCCGCGAGGGCCGGATCGGCCATCGACGCCCGTTTCCCGCCGACCGCGGCGGCCAGGGCCTTCAGGTCGAGGGTGCCCGACACCGGGACCACCGCCACCGTGAGGACCCCGTCCACGTCCGCGATCAGGGTCTTGAAGACCCGCGTCGGCGGGACGCCCATCGCCTGCGCCGCCTCCTCGCCGTACGAGGGGTGCGCCGGGTCGTGCTCGTACGCGTGCACCGTGAACGGCGCGGCGGACGCCGTGAGCGCGGCGATCGCCGGGGTGCCCGCGGGCTTCTTCTTGGCCATCAGTTCGGGTTCGCCTAAGACTTGATCCGCAATCTAGACGGTGCCGATCTTGAGGTTGTGGAGCCCGGCGATCGGGCGGTGTGAGACGGTCGGGGATGCGGTGGACGGTGGCCGCGCTGACGCCGAACAGGTCGGCGAGTTGGCGGTGGGTGAGGGCGGCGAGGAGTACGTCGGTTGTCCGGCAGAAGCGCCCACGGCCGCCCGCGCCGTGCGTCCGACGAGATCGGGGTCCTGAGGATTGACCTTTCGGAAGCTGACCTCACGTAATGATGATGTACTGTAAGTGAGTTCGTCGTAACGGGGGGTGATGAGTGTGCGGGCTGGCCAGACGCGGAGGTTTCGGGGCAAGAACAAGGCCCCGAAGTGGACCAAGCCCAATGACGGGCAGGTTTCCGTGATCGTGCTGCCGCTGGCCGTCACCGACCCCGCCGACCTCGCCCGGCTGGAGAAGCTGTACGGGGCGATGTGGTCGATCAAGCGCGCCGTCCAGCGCGATGCCGGCGCCAAGGTCGATGCCTACTGGGCCGCGAAGTGTGAGCGCGACCGCGATGGCGGAAAGGCCGTACGGCACCGCCTCGGCCTGTCCCGTGAGGGCATGGAACGCTGCGCGTACAAGCACCTCGAAGCCGCTGGGCACTTGAAGCACCACGCATCCAAGGCCCTGGCCATGCACATGGCTGACGAGGTGTGGAACGGTGTCTCCCGGCACCTTTTCCCCGATGCCACAGGACACCGGTTCGGCCCGCCGAAGGTAGGCACCTGGCACGACTTCACTCGGATTCCGGGCCGCGCCCGCTCCCACACGTCCGCCAACAAGTGGGAGACCTTCCGCTTCGTCGGCACCCTGACCGGCCATGCCATGGCCTACACCGACGGCGGTCAGCAGGCGTTGATGCAGCCGCTCCGGATGCCGAAGCCGACCGTGCCGGCCGGCAGGGTGCCCACGGGCAAGGTGACCGCTGCGGGCAGGCCTGGTATGCGCAAGGCGACGTGGTGGGACCACACCGGGCCGCTCGCCGTGGTGTTCGCCGGCGGCCCCGACGGCACGCGTGCTGACCTCGTGCTCCCCGTCCGCATTCCGCAGCAGCCCGGCCAGCGGGCGCGGGTGCGGCACTTCCTGTCGAACCCGCTGACCTGGCACAAGGTCGATCTCATACGCCGCCGGAAGGCATCGGCGCCGGGCGGCTGGGTGTACGAGGCGCACCTGATGGTCCTCGGCCCCGGCTACAGCTCCCCCGCCGTACGGGAGATGCGCGACACGGCCGCAGCCCTGGACCGGATCGGCGGGGTGGACGGCAACGTCTCCAACCTGTCCGTCGTCTCCTTCCCCGCCAGCCTCGACGGCGGCAAGCCCGTCTCCACCGAGATCACGCTCACCGATGCCGAGCAGCGGTTGTTGGAGAAGCAGGCGAAGAAGCGGCGGGGCCGGGCGCGGGCGCTGGAGCGCTCACGGCGGGCGACGAACGCCCATCAGTACGGGCTGTCGAAGAAGCAGAGCGCACGCGCCTCCAGGCGTGCCGAGAACGGGCTCAAGCCCAAGGCGGTGACGGTGCCCGGTGGTGCCCGCGACGCCCGGTCGGATGGGGTGCCGAAGCAGGCGTACCGGCGCGACACCCTGTCGAACCGGTACCGCGAGCAGCGGGCCCGCCAGGCCGAACGCGCCGCCTCGATCGCCGAGCACCGCCGCCACCGCGCCCGCCTGGTCGCACGGGAGATCATCGCCGCACACGGCCCCGTGATCGTCGTCGAGGACTGCGACATCCGCACCTGGTACCGGCTGTGGGGCAAGCGCCTCTCCCAGACCACGCCCGGCATGCTCATTTCCGCACTCAAGGTGGAGTGCGAAGCCGCAGGCGGCGGGCTCGTGCGGGCCTCCACCTGGTCAACGGCTCTGTCGCAGCACTGCCTGTGCGGTGAGCGCGTGCGCAAGTCGCTGCGGGACCGGGAACACAGGTGCATCGCCTGCGGCCTCGTCGGCAAACGGGACCTCGTATCCGCCGCGCTGGCCGCGTTCGTCCGCTTCGCCGACGTGGACGATCCCAAGACCGCGTATCTGGACACCACCGCATCCAGGCACGCACAGATCACCTACGCAGAAGCGCTGGAAGAAGCGCTGCGGGAGTCAACCACACCGAGCCCGAAACCGCTCCGGCGGCCGGGATGCGTGGCAGTCCCACGGCAACGTCGTGGGACCTCTGCTCCCCGAACCGCCGGACAGCGGCACCGAGCGACCCCGGATGAGCCACGCCCCGTGCGTGACCACGCCGGAAAGCCCGGTCACCGCCCCGGCTGCAGTCCACAGCTCACCCTCTGGTGAATTGCGGATCAAGTCTTAGTTCGGGCTCGTCGGCGCGCGGGTCAGGTCCACCGCCGGCAGGGACGGCAGATGGCGGATCACCGCGGTCTCCGTACGCAGCAGCGCCAGCTCCTCCGCGAGCCGGGTCGCGGTGTCCGGGGCCTGAAGGAGGCGCTGCTTGGCCGGAATGTCCAGCACGGCCGCGGCCGCCACCAGGTAGGACACCACCGACGGCTCGTCGGGGAGTTCGCTGGCCGGCGCCAGGGAGCGTTCGCGGGCTCCCGCCAGCCGCTTCTGGTAGTTGCGGAACGCCCGCAGCACACCCTCGGCGAGCGCACCCGCGCCGTCGCCCGCGTCCTCGGGGAGTTCCTCCAGCTCCGCGACCAGGTACGGGCCCGAGGAGTCCACGGAGAGCAGGCGGACCCGCGTCGTACCCGTGGACATGACCTCGAAGCTGCCGTCCTCCCGCTCCCGGATCGCCGCCGCGTCCGCGATGCAGCCCACCCGGTGGAAGGCCTGGATCGGGTCCGCGCCGAAGCCCGCCGCCGGGCCCCGCTCGGGCAGCGCCGTCTGGTCCGGCAGACCGGGCGCGGTCGGTGCGACCTCCCGGCCGTCGCGGATGGCGACGACCGCGAACCGCCGCGGCTCGTCCTCGCCCGCCTTCAGCAGGTCGCGCATCATGGCGCGATAACGCTCCTCGAAGATGTTCAGCGGCAGCACGAGGCCCGGGAACAGCACCTGATTGAGCGGGAAGAGGGGCAGGCGAACGGTGGTCACGAGGCACAGGGTAATGGCCCGGAGCGGGCGCCCGTCACCCCCGCCTCAGCAGCCGTGAGGCTCCCGCCGCCACCGTCGTGGCCAGGATCCACCCCAGCATCACCAGGGCCGCCGCACCCCACTGCCAGCCGCCGGTCAGCTTCCACTGCCCCTGCTGGCCGAGGTCGATCACCGGGAGCAGCAGATCCAGCGCGTACAGGGCGGCGCTCCACTGCGGGTGCTCGTTCTGCTTGATGGCCGGCGGATCGAGCCGGGAGAACAGCAGCGTCCCCGCCGCCCACAGCACCGCCATCCACAGCGCGGCCCGGCCCGGGCGGTAGCCGTAGACCACCGTCCAGTCCTGGACGTGGCCCCACGCCTTCGCGGCGGGCGGCAGCGTCGCCCTGCGGCGGCGCTGCTTGGCGAGCAGCACCTCGCGGGCGTCCGCATCCTCTCCGCTGGCCCGCAGTACGGCGGCCAGCCGCTCGTACGGCTCCGGCGAGTACTCGGGCGTGGCCGCCTCCACCCACTCCAGCCGGCGGGAGAGGGGGAAGTGGCCCCGGGGCGCGAGGTTCTCGTAGACGAATCCCTCGATGGACACCCCGCCCGGGCCCGGCCAGCTCGTGGAGGTGTCCACCAGCTTGACCACCTTCGCGCCGGACAGCACCACCCGCCCCCGCTGGGGGCGCTCACCCACGAACCGGAGCTCCGGCGTCTGGATCCGGCGCAGCGAGACCTCCTGATCGTCGGCCAGCGCGAACCGCGCCCCGTAGAAGTCGACCGCGTCCCCGAAGCGGCCGTCGTCCAGGCGCAGTCCGCCCCGGCACTCGAAGCGCTGCGCCCGCTGCCCCGGCGCGGGCGTCTGGGGGATCCCGTACGGGGGAGTGGAGGAGCCCGAGCCGCCGGGTACGTAGTCCGTGGCGATGGAGGTCAGGTACAGGGTCCGCCCGACGGTCAGCTGCGGGGCGTTCAGCGCGCGCCGCCCGTACGGGTTCCGCAGCCGGGCCCCGCGCAGGTTCATCGACACGCCGACATGCGCGCCGCGCAGGCTGACCTCCCCGTACGCCTCCAGCAGCTCGCCCTGGAAGTCCTGGGCGACCGACAGCCCGTCGGCGGCGATCGCCCGCCCCTTGCTGTCGCGCTGTACCGAGGCCTGGCTGATCAGCAGGTCGGTGCCGATCTGGGCGTCCGTGAGCCGGATCCCGCGCGCCACCCGGCAGCGCGGCAGGTGCAGATCGCCCTCGGTGTGCAGCCGGGCCGCCTCCAGCCGGGGTATCGCGCAGTTGACCATGCGCAGGGTGCCGAAGCGGGTCTCGGACAGCTGGATCTCGCGGTCGAAGCGGCAGGACTGGAACTCCACGTACGGCTGGACCGTGCCGCCGGAGAGATCGAGCCGCCCGGTGATCCGCACGCCGCGCAGCTTGAGCGAGGCCACCCGGCCCGGCACGGGCGGCGGCCCGTGGAGCAGCAGCAGCGCCACCACCCCGGCCCGGACGCTGCGCTCGGGGCCCCAGACGGGCTGCCCGTGCGGATCGTCCGGGTCCGGACTCCGGCCCGGGTTCCGGTCCGCGTCGCGGGCCGCGTTCCGGTCCGCCAGGTCCGCGTTCGAGTCGGGACGCGCGTCGCCGTTCCGCTCCCGCTCCCGCGCGCTGAGGTCGCAGACGCTGCCGGTGCGGTACGCGCCCCACATCCGGCGCTCCGCGTCGGTGAGATCCGCCGGTTCCTCGCCCGGACGTGCCTCGGTCCGTGCCTCGGTCATGGCGGCCCCCCTCCGCTTCACATACGTGTAAGGGAACGCTAACGGGCGGCAGTGACAGCCGGGGCGTGTATCAGCCAGTGATACGGGCGAACGGTGGCCCGAGGCGGTCTGAGAGAATTGGGAGGTGATCTCTCGTATCGACCTGCGCGGTGACACCCTCCCCGAGGGTGGAGCCCTGCGCGATCTGCTGCCCCGTGCCGAGTTCGACGTGGAAGCCGCCCTGGAGAAGGTGCGGCCCATTTGCGAGGACGTCCATCATCGTGGCACGGCGGCGCTGATCGAGTACGCGCAGAAGTTCGACGGAGTGAAGCTGGAGCAGGTCAGGGTGCCCGCCGAGGCGCTCAAGACCGCTCTGGACGAGCTCGACCCGGCCGTGCGCGCAGCACTCGAAGAGTCGATCCGGCGCGCCCGGATCGTGCACCGCGACCAGCGCCGCACGGAGCACACCACCCAGGTGGTCCCCGGCGGAACCGTGACCGAGAAGTGGGTTCCGGTCGAGCGCGTGGGGCTGTACGCCCCGGGCGGCCGTTCCGTGTACCCGTCCTCCGTCGTCATGAACGTCGTCCCGGCGCAGGAAGCGGGCGTCGAGTCGATCGCGCTCGCCTCCCCGCCGCAAAAAGAGTTCGGCGGCCTGCCGCACCCGACGATCCTCGCCGCGTGCGCGCTGCTCGACGTGGACGAGGTGTACGCGGCCGGTGGCGCCCAGGCTGTCGCGATGTTCGCGTACGGGACTGACGAGTGCGCGCCCGCCAACATGGTGACCGGCCCCGGCAACATCTGGGTCGCCGCGGCCAAGCGCTACTTCACGGGCCGCATCGGCATCGACACCGAGGCCGGCCCCACCGAGATCGCCGTCCTCGCGGACTCCACGGCCGACCCGGTGCACGTCGCCGCCGACCTGATCAGCCAGGCCGAGCACGACCCGCTGGCCGCCGCCGTCCTCGTCACGGACTCCGCGGAGCTCGCGGACGCCGTCGAGAAGGAGCTGGAGCCGCAGGTCGCGGCCACCAAGCACGTCGAGGACCGGATCAAGCCGGCGCTCGCGGGCAAGCAGTCCGCGATCGTGCTGGTGGACAGCCTGGAGGACGGCCTGAAGGTCGTCGACGCGTACGGGGCCGAGCACCTGGAGATCCAGACCGCCGACGCCGCCGCCTGGGCCGCCCGGGTGCGCAACGCCGGCGCGATCTTCGTCGGCCCGTGGGCCCCGGTCTCCCTCGGCGACTACTGCGCCGGGTCGAACCACGTGCTGCCCACCGGCGGCTGCGCCTGCCACTCCTCCGGCCTGTCCGTGCAGTCCTTCCTGCGCGGCATCCACATCGTCGACTACACGCGCGACGCCCTCGCCGAGGTCACCCACCACGTGGTGACGCTCGCCGAGGCCGAGGACCTGCCGGCGCACGGCGCGGCCCTCAAGGCGCGTTTTGGCGGAGCCGAACCGGACAAGCACAGCGGGTGGAAGGTTCCGCGGGCATGACCGGCATCGACGACCTCCCCATCCGGGACGAGCTGCGCGGCAAGACCCCGTACGGCGCCCCGCAGCTCGACGTGCCCGTCCAGCTGAACACCAACGAGAACCCGTACGAGCTGCCCGACGCGCTCGTGCGGCGGATCGCCGAGCGCGTCGCCGAAGCGGCCCGCACCCTCAACCGCTACCCCGACCGGGACGCGGTCGAGCTGCGCACCGAGCTCGCCGCCTACCTCACCCGTACGGCCAAGCACCCGGTCGGGCGCGAGAACGTCTGGGCCGCCAACGGCTCCAACGAGGTCATCCAGCAGCTGCTGCAGACCTTCGGCGGGCCCGGCCGCACCGCGATCGGGTTCGAGCCCTCGTACTCGATGCACGCGCTGATCTCGCGCGGCACCGGGACGGGCTGGATCTCCGGCCCGCGCCACGAGGATTTCACCATCGACGTGGAGGCGGCGGAGCGGGCGATCGCCGAGCACAAGCCGGACGTCGTCTTCATCACCTCGCCCAACAACCCCACGGGTACCGCGGTCGAGGCGGAGACGGTCCTCGCCCTCTACGAGGCCGCGCAGGCGGCCAAGCCGTCCCTGGTGATCGTGGACGAGGCGTACGTCGAGTTCAGCCACCGGGACTCCCTCCTGCCGCTGATCGAGGGCCGGCCGAACCTGGTGGTCTCCCGGACCATGTCCAAGGCCTTCGGCGCCGCCGGCCTGCGCCTGGGCTACCTGGCCGCGCACCCCGCCGTGGTCGACGCCGTCCAGCTGGTGCGCCTGCCGTACCACCTGTCGGCCGTGACCCAGGCGACCGCGCTGGCCGCCCTGGAGCACACCGACACCCTGCTCGGCTACGTCGAGCAGCTCAAGGCCGAGCGGGACCGCCTCGTCGTCGAGCTGCGGGCCATCGGCTACGAGGTCACCGAGTCCGACGCGAACTTCATCCAGTTCGGCAGGTTCGAGGACGCGCACACCGCATGGCAGAAGATCCTCGACCAGGGTGTCCTGGTCAGGGACAACGGCGTACCGGGCCGGCTGCGGGTCACCGCCGGCACCCCCGCCGAGAACGACGCGTTCCTGGAAGCGGTTCGCGCACTGAAGAAGGAGCAGCAGGCATGAGCCGCATCGGACGGGTCGAGCGCACCACGAAGGAGACCTCGGTCGTCGTCGAGATAAACCTCGACGGCACCGGCAAGGTAGACGTCTCCACCGGCGTCGGCTTCTACGACCACATGCTCGACCAGCTCGGTCGCCACGGCCTCTTCGACCTCACGGTCAAGACCGACGGCGACCTGCACATCGACACCCACCACACCATCGAGGACACCGCCCTCGCGCTCGGCGCCGCCTTCAAGCAGGCCCTCGGCGACAAGGTGGGCATCTACCGGTTCGGCAACTGCACCGTCCCGCTCGACGAGTCCCTCGCCCAGGTGACCGTGGACCTGTCCGGCCGCCCCTACCTCGTGCACACCGAGCCCGAGAACATGGCGCCGATGATCGGCTCCTACGACACGACGATGACCCGGCACATCTTCGAGTCCTTCGTCGCGCAGGCCCAGATCGCCCTGCACATCCACGTCCCGTACGGCCGCAACGCCCACCACATCGTGGAGTGCCAGTTCAAGGCCCTCGCCCGGGCCCTGCGCTACGCCGCCGAGTTCGACCCGCGCGCCGCCGGAATCCTGCCCTCCACGAAGGGCGCGCTCTAGTCGTGAACGGCCTCAACACCATCCTGATCGTCCTCGGCCTGTTCCTGGCCGGCGGCGTCTACTCGTTCCAGAAGCAGAAGATGCCCCTGTCGGTCGTCATCCTGCTCGCCATCGGCTCCGCGATGTGCCTCGCCGCCGGAGTCCTGCGAATCCAAGGGATCTGGGCATGAGCGCAACCCGCCCCACCAAGACGGTCGTCGTCTTCGACTACGGCTTCGGCAACGTCCGCTCCGCCGAGCGCGCCCTCGCGCGCGTCGGCGCGGACGTGGAGATCACCCGCGACTACGACAAGGCCATGGACGCCGACGGACTCCTCGTCCCCGGTGTCGGCGCCTTCTCCGCCTGCATGCGGGGCCTCAAGGACGTCCGCGGCGACTGGATCATCGGCCGCAGGCTCTCCGGCGGCCGTCCGGTCATGGGCATCTGCGTCGGCATGCAGATCCTCTTCGAGCGCGGCATCGAGCACGGCGTCGAGACCGAGGGTCTGGACGAGTGGCCCGGCACGGTCGGCCCGCTCAAGGCTCCGATCGTCCCCCACATGGGCTGGAACACCGTCGAGGCCCCGGCCGACAGCCAGGCCTTCAAGGGCCTGGACGCCGACGCCCGGTTCTACTTCGTGCACTCGTACGCGGCGAAGGACTGGAGCCTGGAGGTCACCAACCCGCTGATCCGCGCCCCCAAGGTCACCTGGGCCACCCACGGCGAGCGTTTCGTCGCGGCGGTGGAGAACGGGCCCCTGTGGGCCACCCAGTTCCACCCCGAGAAGTCCGGCGACGCCGGAGCCCAGCTCCTCACCAACTGGATCGAGACCCTGTGATGGCGAAGACACTCGAACTCCTTCCGGCGGTCGACGTCCGCGACGGACAGGCCGTCCGCCTCGTGCACGGGGTGTCCGGCAGCGAGACCTCCTACGGCTCCCCGCTGGAGGCGGCCCTCGCCTGGCAGGCCGCCGGAGCCGAATGGCTGCACCTGGTCGACCTGGACGCCGCCTTCGGCACCGGCGACAACCGCGCCCTGGTCGCCGAGATCACCGGCGCCATGGACATCAAGGTCGAGCTCTCCGGCGGCATCCGCGACGACGCCTCGCTCGCCGCGGCCCTCGCCGCCGGCTGCACCCGCGTCAACCTCGGCACCGCCGCCCTGGAAACCCCCGAGTGGGCCGCCAAGGCCATCGCCGAGCACGGCGACAAGATCGCCGTCGGTCTCGACGTACGCGGCACCACCCTCAAGGGCCGCGGCTGGACCAGCGAGGGCGGCGACCTGTACGAGACCCTGGCGCGCCTGGACTCCGAGGGCTGCGCCCGGTACGTCGTCACCGACATCGGCAAGGACGGCACGCTGACCGGCCCCAACCTGGAGCTGCTGCGGAACGTCTGCGCCGCCACCGACCGGCCGGTCGTCGCCTCCGGCGGCATCTCCTCCCTCGACGACCTGCGGGCGCTCTCCGCGCTCGTGCCGCTGGGCGTCGAGGGCGCGATCGTGGGCAAGGCCCTGTACGCCAAGGCGTTCACCTTGGAAGAAGCCCTGAAGGCGGTCTCCGCATGAGCAGCTCCTCCGACGTACGCCGCATCTCCTCGGGCGGCCCGTACGAGGACGTGATCGGCTACTCCCGCGCCGTGCAGCTCCCCAACGGCCTCGTGCTCGTCTCCGGCTGCACCGCGGCCGACGGCGGAGGCCCGTACGACCAGGCGATCATGGCCTTCGGCGTCGCCTTCAAGGCCCTCGCACAGGCCGGGCTCGGACCCGAGCACGTGGTCCGCACCCGGATGTACCTCACCCACGCCCGGGACGTGGACGAGGTGGGCCGCGCCCACAAGGAGCTGTTCGACGCGGTCCGCCCCGCCGCATCCATGATCATCGTCTCCGGCTTCGTCGACCCCAGCATGGTCGTCGAGGTCGAGGTCGAGGCGTTCAAGGGAGACGAGGCATGACCCTCGCCGTACGGGTGATCCCCTGCCTGGACGTGGACAACGGCCGGGTCGTCAAGGGCGTCAACTTCCAGAACCTGCGCGACGCGGGTGACCCGGTGGAGATGGCCAAGCTGTACGACGCCGAGGGCGCCGACGAGCTGACCTTCCTCGACATCACCGCGTCCTCCGGGAACCGCGAGACCACGTACGACGTGGTGCGGCGCACCGCCGAGCAGGTCTTCATCCCGTTGACCGTGGGCGGCGGCGTCCGCACCGCGGACGACGTGGACCGGCTGCTGCGGGCGGGTGCGGACAAGGTCGGCGTCAACACGGCCGCCATCGCCCGCCCCGAACTGATCCAGGAGATCGCGGAGCGCTTCGGCCGCCAGGTCCTGGTCCTGTCGGTGGACGCGCGGCGCACCGCCTCGGGCTCGTTCGAGGTCACCACGCACGGCGGCCGCCGGGGCACCGGCATGGACGCCGTCGAGTGGGCACACCGGGCGGCCGAACTGGGCGCCGGGGAAATCCTGCTGAACTCGATGGACGCCGACGGCACCAAGGACGGCTACGACACCGAGATGATCGCGGCCGTACGCGAGCACGTCACGGTCCCGGTGATCGCCTCGGGCGGCGCCGGCAAGCTGGAGCACTTCCCCCCGGCGATCGCGGCGGGCGCCGACGCGGTCCTCGCGGCGTCGGTGTTCCACTTCGGCGACCTCCGCATCGGCCAGGTCAAGAACACCCTCCGCGAGGCGGGGTACCCGGTCCGCTGACGTCCTGTGCGGCGGCACCTCCGGCGATATACTGATACCCACCTGTATATCAATGCCCGGAGGCGCCGCATGGCCAGGACCGTGATCGACGTCGATGACCGGATGCTCGCCTTCGCCCAGCAGCAGCTCGGCACGACCACCAAGCGGGACACGATCAACAGAGCGCTGACGATAGCGGCCGGAATCAGCGCCGACGACCGTGCCCGGGCACTGCGCTGGCTCCAGGAGAACGCGGAGGACTTCCTCGACTTCGAGGTGTTGGAGCAGCGGGAGCGCGACGGCCTGTGAGCTACCTCGCCGACACCTCCGCCGTCTGGCGGCTGCTGCGGGGACAGATCGGGGACCCCTGGCCCGGGTACGTGGCCCAGGGGCTGGTGGCGATCTGCCCCCCGGTGGAGTCCGAGCTCATGCCGAGCTTGCGGGCCGACCGGGACTTCGAGCCGTTCTTCGGCATGCTCGGGCAGACCTTCGGCTGGGTTCCCGCCCTGGATGACCCGTGGCCGCAGATCATCGCCGTGCAGCGGGAGCTCGCCGCGATCGGGCATCACCGGGGCCCGTCCCCGATCGACATCCTCATCGCCCTGACCGCACAGCGGCACCGGCTCACGGTCCTGCACGTGGACGACGATTTCACCTCGATCGGCAAGGTGCGCCCGGGCATCCCGATGATCCGGCTCCAACCGCGGACGAGCTGACCACGGCCCGGGGCGCGGGTGGCCGGGCCCCGGCGTCGGGGGGTGCCGGCCTCCGCGGGGTCAGATGCCCAGCTGGGCCACGGTCAGCTTCGCGATCGCCTCCGGCGGGCCGTCCAGTTCCACCGCGGCGGCGTCCTGGCGGCCGAAGCAGAACAGCGTCAGCTCACCCGGCTCGCCCGTGACCGTCACCACCGGGGTCCCCTTGTGCGCCACCGCCGTCTGGCCGTCCGGGCGGCGCAGCACCAGGCCCACCGGGGAGCGGCGGCCCGTCAGGCGGGCCAGCTTCTCCAGGCGGGACCACAGCGAGTCCGAGAACACCGGGTCCAGCTGCCGGGGCGACCAGTCCGGCTGCGCCCGCCGGACGTCCTCGGCGTGGACGTAGAACTCCACCGCGTTCGCGATCTCGTCGATCTGCTTCAGCGAGTACACCGACATCTTCGGCGGGCCGGTCCGGATCAGCTGGATCAGCTCCTCGTACGGCTTGGCCGTGTACTCCTCCATCGCCTTGTCCAGCCGCGCCTTCAGCACGTTCAGCAGCAGCCCGCCCGCCGCGTCCGGGCGACGCTCCCGGACGACCACGTGCGCGGCCAGCTCCCGCGCGCTCCAGCCCGCGCACAACGTCGGCGCCTCCGGGCCCGCCGCTTCCAACAGGTCCGCCAGCAGCAGGCGTTCACGCTTCGCATGGGTAGACATGCGGGCCAGCCTACGGCCGGAACCCGCCCCGCGCCTGCCCATCAGGCGGACAGAGATCCAGAACCGGTCCCATCTCGCGGCACAATGTCCCCCATGAGTACGTCCTCCCTCGACCCCGCCATCGCCGCCCGCCTCAAGCGCTCCCCGGACGGTCTGGTACCGGCCATCGCCCAGCAGTACGACACCGGTGAGGTGCTCATGCTCGGCTGGATGGACGACGAGGCCCTGCACCGCACGCTGACCACCGGTCGCTGTACGTACTGGTCGCGCAGCCGCCAGGAGTACTGGGTCAAGGGGGATACATCCGGCCACTTCCAGCACGTGAAGTCCGTAGCCCTCGACTGCGACGCCGACACCGTGCTCGTCAAGGTCGACCAGGTCGGAGCCGCCTGCCACACCGGCGCCCGCACCTGCTTCGACGCCGATGTCCTTCTCAGCGACGCCGACTAGGTAGGGACCCACGCCATGGATCTTGAGACGTTCCGCAAGCTCGCGGTCGACCGCCGCGTCATCCCCGTCAGCCGCAAACTGCTGGCCGACGGGGACACCCCGGTGGGGCTCTACCGCAAGCTGGCCGGCGAACGCCCCGGCACCTTCCTGTTGGAGTCCGCCGAGAACGGCCGCTCCTGGTCCCGCTACTCCTTCATCGGCGTGCGCAGCGACTCCACCCTGACCGTCCGGGACGGCCAGGCGCACTGGATCGGCACCCCGCCCGTGGGCGTGCCCACCGACGGCGACCCGCTCGACGCCCTGCGCGCCACCGTCGAGGCCCTCCACACGCCCCGCGACCTCGCGGCCGGCGCCCCGCCCTTCACCGGCGGCATGGTCGGCTACCTCGGCTACGACATCGTGCGCCGCCTGGAGCGCATCGGCGAGCACACCGAGGACGACCTCCGGCTGCCCGAGCTGACCATGCTGCTCACCTCCGACCTGGCGGTCGTGGACCACTGGGACGGCACGGTCCAGCTCATCGCGAACGCCATCAACCACAACGACCTCGACACGGGCGTGGACGAGGCCCACGCCGACGCGGTCGCCCGCCTCGACGCGATGGAGGCCGACCTCGCCCGGCCCGCGCCCTACGCGCCCACCCCGCTGCCCGCCTCCGAACTCCCGGCCTTCTCCGCGCTGTGGGGCGGCGAGAAGTACCAGGCCGCCGTCGAGGACGTGAAGGAGCGGATCCGGGCCGGCGAGGCCTTCCAGGTGGTGCCCTCGCAGCGGTTCGAGACCCCCTGCCGCGCCTCCGCGCTGGACGTCTACCGGGTGCTGCGGGCCACGAACCCGTCCCCGTACATGTACCTCTTCCGCTTCGAGAACGGCTTCGACGTCGTCGGCTCCAGCCCGGAGGCCCTGGTCAAGGTCGAGGACGGGCGGGCCATGGTCCACCCGATCGCCGGCACCCGCCACCGCGGGGCCACCCCGCAGGAGGACCACGACCTCGCCGAGGAGCTGCTGGCCGACCCCAAGGAGCGCGCCGAGCACCTGATGCTCGTCGATCTGGGCCGCAACGACCTCGGCCGGGTCTGCGCGCCGGGCAGCGTCGAGGTCGTCGACTTCATGAGCGTCGAGCGGTACTCGCACGTCATGCACATCGTCTCGACCGTGACGGGCCGGGTCGCCGAGGGCAAGACCGCCTTCGACGTCCTCACCGCCTGCTTCCCGGCCGGCACCCTCTCCGGCGCGCCCAAGCCGCGCGCCATGCAGATCATCGAGGAGCTGGAGCCCTCCCGCCGCGGCCTGTACGGCGGCTGCGTCGGCTATCTGGACTTCGCCGGGGACTCCGACACGGCCATCGCCATCCGCACCGCGCTGCTGCGCGACGGGACGGCGTACGTCCAGGCCGGAGCCGGGGTCGTCGCCGATTCGGTGCCCGAGCTGGAGGACGCGGAGTGCCGCAACAAGGCGGCCGCCGTGCTGCGCGCGGTGGGAGCGGCGAACCGCCTCCACGGCGCCTGAGGGCGTAGGGGATAGTGGGGTACGTGAGTGCCGTACCCCCGCCCCGAAACGATGCCGCGCCCGACCCGGACCACGCGCCCGGGCCCGAGGCCGAGGCCCCCGGAAGCCAGGCCGACCGGGCCGACCAGGCCGCCAGGGCCGAGCGCGCCGACCGCGCCGGCCGCCGCAGCGTGGCCGCGGCCCTGCTGCTCGGCGCGCTCGGCGCCACCGTCGTCCTGCTCGCCTCCGGCCGGGTCTGGGCCCGGGGCACCGCCGCCGTCGCGGACGGATCGCTCCCGCTGACGGCGGACGGGCGGGCCGTCACCGGGCTCCCGGCGGCCCTGGCCATCGTGGGCCTCGCCGCCCTGGTCGCCGTGTTCGCCGTACGGGGCAAGGGCCGCCTGCTGGTGTCCGCGCTGCTCGCGCTGAGCGGCCTGGGCGCCGCCCTGGCCGCGCTGGCCGCCGTGGACGACCGGGCGGCACTGGACGCCGAGGCCGCCCGTACCACCGCGGACACCGCGGCGCGGGTGATGGGACTGACCCATACGACGTGGCCGTACATCACGGCGTCCGGCGCCGTCCTGATCCTGGCCGCCGGGCTGCTGGCCCTGCGCTTCGGCAGCGGCTGGCCCGCGATGGGCGGCCGCTACGAGCGTGACGGCAGCCCCCGGCCGCGCACGCCGGCCGTGGTGGACCCGGACCGGCCGGAGGACCTGTGGAAGGCTCTGGACCGCGGCGAGGACCCCACCGGCTGACCGGACGGGTGAGTGACGCCGACCGCGACCCCCGTGGTCGACGATCCCGCCCGGTGCGGGACAATGACACCGAGCGTTCGGCACAGACCGCGCGCTTTCCGCACAGCATCGCGACAGAGCAACGAGGAGCAACTCATGGCGGGCACTAGCCACGGACACACCCCGGCCGCCTGGACCGGTGTCATCATCGCCTTCATCGGTTTCTGCGTCTCCGGCGCCTTCATGGTGCTCGCGAACCCGATCGGCTTCTGGATCGGCCTCGTCGTCGTCGCACTCGGTGGTGTCGTGGGCATGGCCATGAGCGCTGCGGGCATGGGCATGCCGAAGCACCCTCACGACGACCTGGCCGTGGTCATCGCCTCGAACAAGGCCGCCGCGAAGGTCTGACCCGGACGATCCGGACACCGCAGTGCCGATGCGCGCATCCGAAAGGCGCGGCCCCGCCGGGCTGCGCCTTTTGTCATGACCGGAGAGAATCAGCTGGTGGACGCCTCCCTTCGCACCCCGGATCGCACCCCCGGTCGCACCGATCGGACCCCCGGCCCCGTCCGGCGGCTGGCCGCCCCGGCGCTGACCCTGGCCTCGGTCGCGGCGGCCTTCGCGTACGTGGGCACCGTGGACCCCAATGAACCCGGCCACTACCCGGTCTGCCCGCTGTTCCGGCTGACCGGGATCCTCTGCCCCGGGTGCGGCGGACTGCGCAGCGCCCACGCGTTCGCCCACGGCGATCTCGCCACCGCTTTCGGGGCAAATGCCATGGCGGTCGTGGGCTACTTCGGCTTCGCCGCGTTCATGGCCCTGTGGCTCGCTCGCGCCTACCGCGGCCGGCCCGTCCCCCGGCTCACCCCGAAGCCGCAGTACTGGTGGGGCATCGGAGCGGTGGCCCTGGTTTTCGTCGTCATCCGGAATCTTCCCTTCGGATCCGCCCTGGCGCCCTGAGGCCCGGACGGGGACCGGGATGAAGCCCGGATTCCGAATGTCCAGCCATTGGGAAACCCCCACGTCCGTGCGGAGGCCGCAGCGACCTGCGGATACCATTTGAATGTCGACCTTGCAGTGGTACGTGTCTGCAAGGCGGCCGACCGTCATCGACCCGGAAGGGGGCCGCTCGCGTGAGTGTGCTCGACGAGATCATCGAAGGGGTCCGCGAAGACCTTGCCGAACGGCAGGCGCGCGTGAGCCTCGACGAGCTCAAGGAGCGTGCCGCCAAGGCGCCCCAGGCCAAGGACGGTGTCGCCGCTCTGCGTGGTGACAGCGTCAAGGTGATCTGCGAGGTCAAGCGCTCCAGCCCCTCCAAGGGCGCGCTGGCCGCCATCGCAGACCCGGCCGGGCTTGCCGCCGACTACGAGGCGGGTGGGGCGGCGGTCATCTCCGTCCTGACCGAGCAGCGCCGATTCGGCGGCTCGCTGGCCGACCTGGAGGCCGTCCGCGCCCGCGTGGACATCCCGATCCTGCGCAAGGACTTCATCGTCACGGCGTACCAGCTCTGGGAGGCCCGCGCCTACGGCGCCGACCTCGTGCTGCTGATCGTCGCGGCCCTGGAGCAGGAGGCGCTCGTCTCCCTCATCGAGCGGGCCGAGTCCATCGGGCTCACCCCGCTCGTCGAGGTCCACGACGAGGAGGAGGTCGAGCGCGCGGTCGCCGCCGGTGCCAAGATCATCGGCGTCAACGCCCGCAACCTCAAGGACCTCAAGGTCGACCGCTCCACCTTCGAGCGCGTCGCCCCCGAGATCCCGGACCACATCGTCAAGATCGCCGAATCCGGCATCCGCGGTCCGCACGACCTCATCGCCTACGCCAACGAGGGCGCCGACGCCGTCCTCGTCGGGGAGTCCCTGGTCACCGGCCGCGACCCGAAGGCGGCCGTGGCCGACCTCGTCGCCGCCGGCGCCCACCCCGCCCTGCGCCACGGACGGAGCTGACCCGTCCCATGGCCCCGCACCCTCCCACCGTCCGCACCCGACCGGGCCGCGGCCCGGCCGGCGTGCCGACGGCGCACGCGCCGCTGGCGCGCGGCTGCCGCCCCCGCGGCTGCCGCGCCCCCGCCCGGCGCGTCCACGGGCGGCGGGTCCGGTACGTGATCGGCTCCGAGCCCGGTCAGGTCAACGGCATGCGATGGCGTACCTCAGACGCGCTGTGACGAGAGCTGCCCGGGCCCGGTACGTCGGCTGACGTACCGCGCCCCGCGGCGCTCCCGTACGGTCCGCCGCCCCGAGCCGCCGGCTCCGGGCGCGGGCCGCCCCTGCGTACGCACGCCCGCTCCCAGCGGGGTGCGCGTACGACGGACCGGCGGCGCAATACGGTGCATCCATCCCATCGCACCCGTAGGAGTACTGGGCATGTCCAGCAGCTCGTTCTTCATTCCGGACCCGGAGGGTCACACCCCCAACGCCGAGGGTTACTTCGGCGACTTCGGCGGCAAGTTCATCCCGGAGGCGCTCGTCGCCGCCGTGGACGAGGTCGCCGTCGAGTACGAGAAGGCCAAGGTCGACCCGGCCTTCGCGGCCGAGCTCAACGACCTGATGGTCAACTACACGGGCCGGCCCAGCGCCCTCACCGAGGTGCCCCGGTTCGCCGAGCACGCGGGCGGCGCGCGGATCTTCCTCAAGCGCGAGGACCTCAACCACACCGGCTCGCACAAGATCAACAACGTGCTGGGCCAGGCGCTGCTCACCAAGCGCATGGGCAAGACCCGCGTCATCGCCGAGACCGGCGCCGGCCAGCACGGCGTGGCCACCGCCACCGCCTGCGCCCTGTTCGGCCTCGACTGCACCATCTACATGGGCGAGATCGACACCCAGCGCCAGGCCCTGAACGTGGCCCGCATGCGCATGCTCGGCGCCGAGGTCATCGCCGTGAAGTCCGGCTCCCGCACCCTCAAGGACGCCATCAACGAGGCGTTCCGCGACTGGGTCGCCAACGTGGACCGGACCCACTACCTCTTCGGCACCGTCGCCGGCCCGCACCCCTTCCCGGCCATGGTCCGCGACTTCCACCGGGTCATCGGCGTCGAGGCCCGACGCCAGATCCTGGAGCGCGCCGGCCGGCTGCCCGACGCCGTCGCGGCCTGCGTCGGCGGCGGCTCCAACGCCATCGGCCTCTTCCACGCCTTCATCCCGGACTCCGAGGTCCGCCTGGTCGGCTTCGAGCCCGCCGGGCACGGCGTCGAGACCGGCGAGCACGCGGCCACGCTGACCGCCGGCGAGCCGGGCATCCTGCACGGCTCCCGCTCGTACGTCCTCCAGGACGAGGAGGGCCAGATCACCGAGCCGTACTCCATCTCGGCCGGCCTGGACTACCCGGGCATCGGCCCGGAGCACTCGTACCTCAAGGACACCGGCCGCGGCGAGTACCGCGCGGTCACCGACGACCAGGCGATGCAGGCCCTGCGCCTGCTCTCGCGCACCGAGGGCATCATCCCGGCCATCGAGTCGGCGCACGCCCTCGCGGGTGCGCTCGACCTGGGCAAGGAGCTGGGCAAGGACGGCCTGCTCGTCGTCAACCTGTCCGGCCGCGGCGACAAGGACATGGACACGGCGGCCCGCTACTTCGGGCTGTACGACGGCGCTGCCGAGGGGGAGTCGAAGTGAGTAAGGCCAGCGAAAAGACGGGCCGCATCCAGCTGCTGAGCGACACGCTCGCCAAGGCCAAGTCCGAGGACCGCGCGGCCCTCGTCGCCTACCTCCCGGCCGGCTTCCCGACCGTGGACGGGGCCATCGAGGCGGTCAAGGCCGTCCTCGCGGGCGGCGCGGACGTGGTCGAGGTCGGCCTCCCGCACAGCGACCCGGTCCTCGACGGCGCGGTCATCCAGACCGCCGACGACATCGCGCTGCGCGGCGGCGTCAAGATCGCCGACGTGCTGCGCACGGTCCGCGAGGCGCACGAGGCGACCGGGGCCCCGATCCTGGTGATGACGTACTGGAACCCCATCGACCGCTACGGCGTCGAGCGGTTCGCCACCGAGCTGGCGGAGGCGGGCGGCGCGGGCTGCATCCTGCCCGACCTGCCGGTCCAGGAGTCCGCGCTGTGGCGTGAGCACGCCGACAAGCACGGTCTGGCGACCGTCTTCGTCGTGGCCCCCAGCAGCCAGGACGCGCGGCTCGCGACCATCACGGCGGCCGGCTCCGGCTTCGTCTACGCCGCCTCCCTCATGGGCGTCACCGGAACCCGCGAATCGGTCGGCAACCAGGCCCAGGACCTGGTGCGCCGCACCCGCGCCACCAGTGAGCTCCCGGTCTGCGTGGGCCTCGGCGTCTCCAACGCCGTCCAGGCGAAGGAGGTCGCGGGCTTCGCCGACGGTGTGATCGTCGGCTCGGCGTTCGTGAAGCTGCTGCTGGACGCCCCGGACCTGCCGGCCGGCCTGGCCGCCGTCGAGGCGCTGGCGGGCGAGCTCGCGGAAGGCGTACGCAGAAACTGACCCGATACGGACCTCCGTACGGGTTCTGTAGCCCGATCGGGTGGAAGTGGGGGCGGGGAGGCACGCGAGTGCCTCCCCGCTTCGTTTGGCCGAACGTGAGCGAGAAGAACGACGGTGCGAACCGCGATGCGACGAAACGATCGGCCCGCGAGCGACTCCAGGAGGAGCGCGAGCGGCAGAAGGCCCGGGACAAGCGCCGGCGGACCCTCATCGTGTCGGCGGCGGTGGTCGGCGTACTGGGCCTGGCGGCCGTCGTCGGCCTGATCGCGGCCAACACCGGCAAGGACGGCACCGACAAGGCGGGCCCCGTCGTCGTCCCCTCCGGGGCCACCGGCAAGGACGCGCTGGCGATCCGGACGGGCAAGGACGGGGCCAAGTCCACCCTGACCGTGTGGGAGGACTTCCGCTGCCCGGCCTGCAAGGCCTTCGAGGACAACTACCGGGCCACCGTCCACGAGCTGGAGGCCAAGGGCCTGCTCAAGGTCGACTACCACCTGGTCACCTTGATCGACGGGAACATGGGCGGCAGCGGCTCCCTGAAGAGCGCGAACGCGGCCGCCTGCGCGCAGGACGCCGGCAAGTTCCCCGCGTACCACGACGTGCTCTTCCAGAACCAGCCGCAGGAAGTCGACGACGCCTACGGCAAGAACGCCAAGCTGCTGGAGCTGGCCGGCAAGGTGGAGGGGCTGGACACCCCCGAGTTCCGCGCCTGCGTGGAGGAGGGGACGCACAACAGCTGGGTGGCCAAGTCCCACGAGGCCTTCCAGGCCGGGAACTTCCGGGGAACCCCGACGATCCAGCTGAACGGCAAGGACATCTTCGCCGACCAGGCCAATCCGCTGACCCCGCAGAAGCTCAAGGAGCAGGTCGAGGCCGCGGCCAAGGGGAACGGCGGCGCCGCCCCGAAGGGGACCGGGAAGGCCTCGCCGTCCGCCTCCGCCTCCCACTCCGCCTCCGCCGCTGCTTCCGCCGCGCCCTCGGCCGGCTCGAAATCCTCCTCGACGACGGGCTCCCGGGCGGGTTCCGCGACCGGTTCCCGGGGGGTCGCGGACCACTGACGTCAGGTGTCGATTTGATGGCGGGTTGCCGGGCGGGCTGCCTTCCGCACCGCCCGGCAAGGTAGCGTCGGGTCTGCCATGGACCTTGCTTACATTCCCAGTCCGTCGACCGGCGTGATCCATCTCGGACCGATCCCGCTGCGCGGCTACGCGTTCTGCATCATCATCGGCGTCTTCGTCGCCGTCTGGCTCGGCAACAAGCGGTGGATCGCGCGCGGCGGAAAGCCGGGCACGGTCGCCGACATCGCCGTCTGGGCGGTGCCGTTCGGCCTCGTCGGCGGTCGCCTCTACCACGTGATCACCGATTACCAGCTCTACTTCGGCGAGGGCCGCAACTGGGTCGACGCCTTCAAGATCTGGGAGGGCGGCCTCGGCATCTGGGGCGCGATCGCGCTGGGCGCTGTGGGCGCCTGGATCGGCTGCCGACTGCGCGGCATCCCGCTGCCCGCCTGGGCCGACGCCCTGGCCCCCGGAATCGCCATCGCCCAGGCCTTCGGGCGCTGGGGCAACTGGTTCAACCAGGAGCTGTACGGACGCGCCACCGACCTGCCGTGGGCGGTGAAGATCAGCGAGGGCCCGAACCGGCTCGCCGGGACCTACCACCCGACCTTCCTGTACGAGTCGCTGTGGTGCCTCGGCGTCGCCGCGCTGGTGATCTGGGCGGACCGGCGGTTCAAGCTCGGCCACGGGCGGGCCTTCGCGCTGTACGTGGCCGCGTACTGCCTGGGGCGCGTCTGGATCGAGTACATGCGGGTCGACGAGGCCCACCTCATCCTGGGCCTGCGGCTCAACGTGTGGACCTCGATCGTGGTCTTCCTGCTGGCGGTGGTCTACCTGGTCCTGTCGGCGAAGCTGCGGCCGGGCCGCGAGGCGGTCGTGGAGCCGGTTGCCTCCGGCGGTGCGGGCGGGAAGGACGCTGCCGCAGCCGACGGCGACGACGAGCCCGAGGACAAGTCCTCGGACACCGCCTCTCCCGCTGACGCGGCGAAGCCGGAGGGGGGCGAGGCCGGGGCCACCGGCGCCAAGTCCGAGGGCAAGCCCTCGGACACCGCCGATGCCGTTCCCGCTGACGCGGCCGAGGCGAAGGCGACCGTCCTGACGAAGGACGCGCCGACCGCCCAGCCCGAGGGCGAGGCCCCGGAGGCCGGGAACCGCTGACCGTACGATCCGAAGGGGGCGCCGCGCACCGCACGGCGCCCCCTTCGGCACCCCCAGCCCCGCCGGCGTTTGAGCCTCTCTGCTGGGCCGCCGTAGCGGTGATTCCAGCCCGCCGGCGTTTGAGGCGCGGGGTCCGGGGCGGAGCCCCGGGATGCGGCGCCGCACCTGACGGCGGTCGGGCGGTCATCGGGTGGCTATCCGCGCGGCAAGCGCTGCCGCGGTCGGGCGGTCATCGGGTGGCTGTCCGCGCGGCAAGCGCTGACGGGGTCGGGCGGTCAGCGCGTGGCCGTCCGCGCGGCCAGGGCGAGGGTGCGGTGGGCGGCGGCCACCACGGCGGGGTCCACGAAGCGGCCGTCCGGCAGGGCCAGCGCGCCCGGGGTGGCCCGGGCGGCACTGAGGATCTCCTCGGCGGCCGTCACCTCCTCAGGCGCGGGCAGGTAGGTCCGCTCGATCACCGGGAGCTGGCGCGGGTGGATCGCCGCCCGGCCCAGGAACCCGAGGGAGCGGCCCCGGGCGCAGGACACGGCCAGCCCCTCCAGGTCCCGGATGTCCGGGAACACGGACTGCGCCGGCGGAGCCAGGCCGGCCGCGCGGGCCGCGACCACGATCCGGGAGCGCGGCCAGTCCAGCCCCGCCTCGGCCGTGACGCCCAGGTCGGCCCGGAGATCCGCCTCGCCGAGGGACAGCCCGCGCAGGGCCGGGTGCGCGCGGGCGATCTCGTAGGCGCGCTCCACGCCCAGCGCGGACTCCAGCAGGACGTACAGGGCCACCCCGCCGGTCCGTTCGGCGACGTGGGAGATCTGCTCGGGGGCGCTGATCTTGGGCAGCCGCAGCCCCGCGAGGCCGTGCAGCGTGGCCAGGGCGGTGAGGTCGGCGCCGGCCCAGGGCGAGCCCAGGGCGTTGACGCGGACGTGGACGGGGACCGGCGGGCGCTCGGCGAGCAGTTCGGCGGTGGCGGTGCGGGCGTACTCCTTGCGGGAGGCCGATACCGCGTCCTCCAGGTCCACGATCACGGCGTCGGCCCCCGAGCGCAGGGCCTTGGCCACCACCTCGGGGCGGTCGCCGGGTACGTACAGCCAGGTGAGGATCACAGGGCTCCCTCGGTGCGGAGCGCGGCGATCTCGGACCGGGTCAGGCCGAGTTCGGTCAGGACGGCGTCGGTGTCCGCACCGTGCGGGCGGCCGGCCCAGCGGATCGCGCCGGGGGTCCCGGACAGCCGGAAGAGGACGTTCTGCATGCGGATCGGGCCGAGTTCCGGGTCGTCCACCTCGGTGACCGTGTCCAGGGCGGCGAACTGCGGATCGGTCATCACGTCCCGTACGTCGTAGACCTGGGCGACCGCCGCCTGGGCGTCCTCGAACGCGGCGACCACCTCCTCGGCCTTGTGGCGGGCGATCCAGCCGCCGACCGCCTCGTCGAGCAGACGCGCGTGGGCGGCCCGGCCGGAGCCGTCCGCGAACCACGGCTCGGCGATCAGTTCGGGCCGGCCGACCAGGCGCATCACGCGCTCCGCGATGGACTGGGCGGAGGCGGAGACCGCCAGCCAGCGCCCGTCCGCGCTGCGGTAGGTGTTGCGGGGGGCGTTGTTGGTGGACCGGTTGCCGGTGCGGGGCTGGACGTAGCCGAGCTGGTCGTACCAGAGCGGGTGCGGGCCGAGCACGGTCAGGATCGGCTCGATGATGGCCAGGTCGACGACCTGCCCGTGCCCGGTGCGATCGCGTCCGGCGAGCGCCGTCATCACGGCGTACGCGGTGGTCAGCGCGGCGATCGAGTCCGCGAGCCCGAAGGGCGGCAGGGTCGGAGGCCCGTCCGGCTCCCCGGTGATCGCGGCGAATCCGCTCATCGCCTCGGCCAGGGTGCCGAATCCGGGGCGCTGGGAGTACGGGCCCTGCTGGCCGAACGCCGTGACGCGGGCCAGGACCAGGCGCGGGTTGGCGGCGGACAGCTCGGGCCAGCCCAGTCCCCACTTCTCCAGGGTGCCGGGGCGGAAGTTCTCGATGACCACGTCGGCGGTGGCGGCCAGCCGCAGCAGGGTGTCCCGTCCGCCGGGGGTGGACAGGTCCAGCGTCATCGTCCGCTTGTTGCGGCCGAGCAGTTTCCACCACAGGCCGATGCCGTCCTTGGCGGGGCCGTGCCCGCGCGAGGGGTCGGGGCGGCCGGGGTGCTCGACCTTGACCACCTCGGCGCCGAAGTCTCCCAGGAGGGTGGCGGCGAGAGGCCCCGCGAACAGCGTCGCGAGGTCGAGCACGCGCATCCCTCGCAGGGGCCCTTGCCCTGGCCGCGCGTCGGCCGGGGTGGGACCGGGCCGGGGCTCGGGACCGGGCCTGCCGGCGGTGGGGCCGGTGCCCGCGCCTGCCCGGGCGGGGCCCGCGCCGGTGGCGCTCACGAGGCGCCTCCCGCCGGGAGCCGGGATCCGTTGCCCGGGGCATCGGCCCGACCCGGGCCGGTTCGGGCGCCGGGTGCGGGCGGCGGCCCGGGCTCCGGTTTCCGCCCGGCCAGGGCAAGGGCGTCGGTCTCCGCGCGGGTCGGCATCGAGTCCTGCGCGCCGGGGTGCTGGACCGACAGGGCGGCCGCCGCCGAGGCCCAGGCCAGGGCCTCGGGCATGGGCCGGGCCTCGCCGAGGGCCACGGCGAGCGCACCGACGAACGTGTCGCCGGCGGCGGTGGTGTCCACGGCCCGGACGTGCGGCGCGGGCACGGTCAGCGGCTCCCGCCCGCGGGCGGCGTACAGGGCGCCGGCCGCGCCGAGCGTGATGACGACCTCCGGGACCTGGTGCAGCAGGGCCGCGGCCGCCCGGTGCGGGTCGGTGAGGCCGGTGAGGGTGGCCGCCTCGTGCTCGTTGGGGACCAGGAGGTCGGTGGCGGCGAGGAGTCCGGCGGGAAGGGGCCGGGCGGGGGCCGGGGTGAGGATCGTACGGACGCCGTGGGCGCGGGCGGCGCGGGCGCCGGCCAGGACGGCGGGGAGGGGGAGTTCGAGCTGGAGGAGGAGGGAGTCGCAGGCGCCGATCCGGGACTCGTCGCCCGGCTCCAGGCCGGTGACGTGGGCGTTGGCGCCGGGGATGACGATGATGCTGTTGGCGCCCTCGTCGTCGACGGTGATGTGGGCGGTGCCGCTGGCACCCTCGACCGTGCGCAGGGCCGCGGTCTCGACCCCGGCGGCGGCGAGCGCGGCGCGCAGCCGTACGCCGAACTCGTCGGCCCCGACCGCGCCGATCATCACCACCTCCCCGCCGAGGCGGGCGGCGGCTACGGCCTGGTTGGCCCCCTTGCCGCCGGGGACGGTGCGGAACGCGCGGCCGGTGACGGTCTCCCCGAGGCGGGGGGCCTTGGGGACGTAGGCGACGAGATCCATGTTGGTACTGCCGAGCACGGCGATGGCCGTCATGGGCGGGCTGCCTCCTGTGCGGTGAGGTGGGCGAGGGTGTCGAAGCCGATGCCGTCGAAGCCGGGGACGGTGGTGGCGAGGCGGTTCTTGAGGGGAGCGGTCCAGCGGTGCGGGATGTCCTGCGGGGAGCCGGCGACCAGTGCGGCGAGGGAGCCGGCGGTGGCGCCGTTGGAGTCGGTGTCCCAACCTCCGGACACGGCACGGCAGATGGAGTGGGTGAAGTCTCCGTCGGCGTGGGTGAGGGCGGCCGCGATCAGGGCGGTGTTGGGGAGGGCGTGGACCCAGTGGTAGTGGCCGTAGCGCTCGTGGAGCCGGTCGACGACCCGGTCGAAGCGGGCTTCGTTCTCTGCCTCCGCCGCCCGGATCCCGAAGCGGACGGCCTCGGCGAGCCGCGAGCGCGGCGGTACGACCGCCAGTCCGGCCCGGAGGGCGGTGTGGATGTCGGCCCGGCCGGTGGCCGCCTCGGCGATGGCGGCGGCGACGAAGAGGGCGGCGTAGACGCCGTTGCCGGTGTGGGTGAGGGTGGCGTCCCGGTACGCCTGGGCCGCGGCGGCGGCCGGGTCGCCGGGGTTGGTCCAGCCGTGGACGTCGGCGCGGATGAGGGCGCCGATCCATTCGCGGAAGGGGTTGTGGTGGCGGGCGGTGGCGGGGGGCTCCAGGCCGTGGAGGAGGTTGCGGTAGGCCGCGCGCTCGGCGGTGAAGGTCCGGCCGGCGGGGAGCTCGTCGAGCCAGAGCCGTCCGACGTCGGCGGTGGTGAACCGCTTGCCGTGCCGCTGGAGCAGGAGGAGGTTCAGGAGCGGGTAGTTGAGGTCGTCGTCCTCGGGTGTGCCGTCGATGTTCTCGGCGAGGGAGGTGGGCGCGGAGCGACGGTTCCAGGGGTACGCGGCCAGGAGCTCCGCCGGTACGCGGCGGGCGGTGAACCAGTCGTCCAGCGGCCAGTTGCCCGCCGCCCGGGCGAGGGCGCGGATCCCGTGGAGCGGCAGCTTCTCGACGGGCTTGCCGAGCACGCACCCGACGGCCCGCCCCACCCACGCGGCCTCCAGCCGCCCCCGCAACCCGGCGTCCCCGCCGCCGCCGCCGCTTCGCCCGGCGACGTTCACGGTCCCCCACCGCCCAGGGCCCCCACCCCCCGGACCGTCCCGCCCAGACGCCCCGCCCCCCGCGGGTACGGCCCCGGGCGGTCCCGGGGCCCTGTCGGCCGCAGATGCGGTCCCGGGCGGTCCCGAGGCCCCATCGGCCGCAGATGCGGGCCCGCCCCGCCCGGGGGCTCCGTCGTCCACGGGTGCGGGCCCCCGCTGCCCGGGGTCCCCGCCGCCCGCGGGTACGGTCTCGGGCGGTCCCGGGGCTCCGACGGCCGCAGGTGCGGGCCGGCCCTGCCCGGGGGCTCCGCCGCCCGCGGGTAGGGGCTCGGGCGGTCCCGGGGCTCCGTCGGCCGCAGGTGCGGGCCGGCCCTGCCCGGGGGCTCCGCCGTCCACGGGTGCGGCCCCGGGCGGTCCCGGGGCTCCATCGGCCGCAGATGCGGGCACGCCCCGCCCGAGGGCTCCGTCGTCCACGGTTGCGGGCCCCCGCTGCCCGGGGTCCCCGCTGCCCGCGGGTAGGGGCTCGGGCGGTCCCGGGGCTCCGACGGCCGCAGGTGTGGGCCCGCCCTGCCCGGGGGCTCCGCCGCGCGGGCCGTCTCGCCCCGGCTGCGCGGTGCTGCCGTCTGGTGCCGGTCCCCGGTCGTTGGCGGGGGTCGCCCAGTTGGTGGGGGGCCGGTCGGTTCGTTCCGGCTGTGGCGGGTGCGTGGTGCTGCCGTGTGGTGTGGGTCCCGGGTCGTTGGTGGTGGTTGCCCGGTTGGTGGGGGGCCGGTCGGGCGGTTCTGCCGGGTGATTCGTGTTGCCGCCTCGGGGCGGTGCGGAGGGGCCGCTCCTCGCGTTGCTGCCCGCGGGGGCGGGGGTCGGCCAGGTGGCGCGGATGGCCTGCCAGGACTGCGGTTCGTCCGCGCGGCCGGGGGCCGTCATGCGGGACAGCTCGTCCAGTAGGCGGACGGCCAGGGCGCGCAGCTCAGGGGAGACCGGGACGGGGGAGGCCCCGGCCCGTTCGGGGGCCGGGTGCCCGCCCGCCGCCAGCCACACGCGGAGCAGCGGCTCCGCGTCGCGCCCGTCCTCGGCGGCCTGCCGCAGCTCGTGCCCGACGAGATCCTCGGGCTGCGCCCAGGTGAGCCGGACGAGCTCCCCGCCGGGGACGGCGGACGCCGGGCGGGGCCCGTCGTGGTGGGGCCCGAGGGGCCAGGGGGCGGTCGGGTTTCCGGTGGCGGCCGATCCGGGGGGCCGGCCCGCGGTGGGGGCCGTGTCGGCTCCGGGCGTGGGGCGGGTCGCGTGCGGGCCCGGGCCGGGGGCGGCCTGGTGTCCCCACCGGTCGGTGGGTGTGGGGCAGGGCCCGTCGTGGTGGGGCCGGAGCGGCCGGCGGCCGGTCGGGTCGCCCGGTGCCGGCCGGGATGCGGGGGGCTGGTCTGCTGGGGGAGCCGCGTCGGCCCCGGGCGCGGGGGTCATCGGGGGGTTGCGAGGGTGGTGAAGGCCGCCTCGTGGGCGCGGCGGCGGTCGCGGTCGCGGGCGAAGACCTCCCGGGACACAGCGGCCAGCGCCCCGGCCGGGGCGTGCAGGTCGAGGCGGCTGGCCTCGGCGACCCGCTTCGCCCAGGCGGCGGGGACGACCGCCTCGCCGCCCAGGGCGCCCGCGATCGCCCCCGCCATGGTGGCGATGGAGTCGCAGTCCCGGCCGTAGTTGACCGCGCCGAGCACCGAGGTCTCGTAGGAGCCGTTCCCGATCAGCAGCATGCCGAGGGCGATCGGGAGTTCCTCGATGGAGTGCAGGCGCGAGGGGCGCCGGGCGCCGAGGGAGGGCGCGCGGTAGTCCGGGCCGACCGAGTCGTACGGGGCCACCGCCGCCCGCAGCGGGGCCAGCGCCGGCTCGAAGTCCCGGTGGCCGAGCGCGACGTCGCGTACCGCCGCGATGGCCGAGCGGGTGCCGTCCTTCGCCAGGGACAGGGCCGTCTCGACGACCGACGCCGCCGTCGCCCCCGGCGCGCACGCCGCCGCCACCGCCGCCGCGAAGACGCCCGCCGCCTCCCGCCCGTACGAGGACTGGTGCGCACCCGCGATGTCCAGCGCCTCCGCGTACGCCCCCGCCGGGTTGCCCGCGTTGACGATGCCGACCGGCGCCATGTACATCGCCGCACCGCAGTTGACGATGTTGCCGACGCCGGCCTCGCGCGGGTCCGCGTGCGCGTAGTGCAGCCTGGTCACGATCCACTTCTCGGCCAGGAAGATCCGCTGGAGGGGCAGGGCCTCCGCCTCCAGCTCCGGGATCCAGCGCGGGTTCGTCATCAGGTCAGGGACCAGGTGGTCGGCGATCGCGTACGCGTCCAGGTGGTCCCGTACCGCCTCATAGACCCGTACCAGCGCGTGGGTCATGAGGGTGTCGTCGGTGACGTGCCCGTCGCCCTTGTGGTACGGGGCGATGGGGCGCGCCGTGCGCCAGTCCTCGTGCCACGGGCCGACGATGCCGTGCACGCGGCCGCCGTGCCGTTCCACGATCTGGTCGGGGGACCAGCCCTCCACCGGGCCGCCGAGCGCGTCGCCGACGGCGGCCCCGATCAGGCAGCCGGCCGCCCGGTCGTCGAGGGTGAGGGGTGTGAGCGTCATGTCCGAATCATCCCTTGGGTCTTGGCTGAGGTGAGTTCCGTACGGGCGAGCAGCGCGGCGAGTTCGACGAGGTCGGTGCCGGCGAGGCGGGGGAGCGCGCAGCCGGAGAGGGTGCGGCAGGCCTCGCGCCAGGCGGCGGGGATCGAGTCGCCGCCGCCGAGGGCGCCGGTGAGGGCGCCGCACAGGGCGGGGGCGGAGTCCGCGACGCGGGAGAGGCAGGCGGCGGCCGGGACGGCCTCGGCGATCCGGCCGCGGGCGGCGGTGGCGAGGGCGAGGGCGACGGGCACGGTTTCGGCGGCGGCGATTCCGTAGCTGTAGACGTGGTCGACGATCTGGTGTTCGAGGAGGGGGACGATGGCGAAGGCGCCGGATTCGGGTTCGGCGCGGGCGAGTTTGACGGCGTGGCGGGCGTTGCGGCCGATCTCGGTGGCGGCGGGGAGCTGCGCGAGGGCGGCGTCGACGGCGGCGTCGGTGTCCGCGTCGGCGAGGGCGGTGGCGATGGCGGCGGCCATGGCGCGGGCGCCGTGGACTCCGTCGCCGTCCTGGGTGTAGCGGGCGTCGAACTCGGCGAGGTCCGCGGCCGCTCGCGGATCGCCGGGGTGGACGACGGCGAGGACGCAGGCGCGGACGCAGGCGGCGTCGTCGAAGTAGTGGGGGTTGTCGTGGCCGGTGGCGGGCGGGCGGAGGCCGGCGGCGAGGTTGCCGAGGCCGGCGCGGACGGAGATCCGGGCGCGGAGGGGGAGGACGGCCGACTCCACCTCGGGCGCGCGTTCCGCTGCCGCGGCGACTTCGGAGGCCAGGGCGTTCCAGGCGAGGTCGATGGCGGCGCGCATACGGCGGGACCGGCCGAGGTCGCTGAGCAGGACCCCGGCGGCGGTCAGCACGGACTCGGCGGCGAACGCCGCCCACTCGGCGTCGTCGGAGGGGCCGAGGCGCAGCGGCTCCGGGGGCTGGTTGAGGGCGATGGGGACGGGGAGGGTGGTGGTGGCGTTCTGCTCGGCGAAGGTGTCGAGCTCGCGGGTGAGGCGGCGGGTCCACTCCGGCATCCGGATGGCCCGGTGCCGGGCGGCGGGCCACCCGGCCGCGTCGCCTGCGGCGAGCCCGAGCAGCACCCCCTCGATCCGCCGCGCCCCGGGCGCCGCCTGGGCGGCGGCACGGGCCGCCCGGGGGGACGGGTCGTCGGGGTGGGTCATCGGGGGCCCTCGGATTCCGGGGTGAGGAGGTCCGCGATGTCCAGGACGTGGTAGCCCCGCATGGAGGGGAGGCAGCTGCCGCGGACCGGGCCGATGGCCGAGGACCAGGCCGCGGGGATCGCGGTGGCGCCGGAGAGGGCGCCGGCCAGGGCGCCCGCGACCGCGGCCGTGGTGTCCGCGTCCCGGCCCATGTTGACGGCCGTCAGTACCGACCCCGAGAAGTCGCCGCGGCAGGCGGCGAAGGCGCCGAACGCCAGTCCCACCGCCTCCGGAGCCAGGTCCGTCCACGGGTAGCCGCCGATCACCACCGCGGAGCGCACCGCCCGTTCGCCGCGCGGGGCGGCGGTGACCGCGCGGCGCAGGGAGCGGGCCGTCCACGAGTCCGAGGGGATGACGGACAGCGCGGCCGAGACCACCGACGCCGGGGAACCCCCGGCCATCGCCGCCGCGACGCCCGCCGCGACCGCCTGGCCCCCGTAGATGCCCTCCCCGTCGTGGCTGACCGAGCCGTCGATGGCGACGAGCCGCGCCGCCTCCGCCGGGCGACCGGCCGCGAAGACCCCGAAGGGGGCCGCCCGCATCGCCAGGCCGTCCGACCACGCGTGGCGGTGCTGCGCCGAGATCGGCGCCGCGAGCCCCCGCCGGAGGTTCTCCAGCGTGCCCCGTTCCGAGAAGCCCGCGCCGCGGAACGGCCCCTCGTCCAGGTCCGCGATCCAGTGGTGCCACGCCCGCTCGACATGCGAGACGGTCAGCGCCGAGCCGTGGCGGGCCAGCAGCAGGCCCGAGAAGATCGCGTACTCCGTGTCGTCCGTTCCCGCCGGATCGTCCGAGACGAAGCCCTCGATCCGGCCCCACCGGGAACGGATCTCCGACGGCTTCATGTTCTCCGCGGGGGCGCCCAGCGCGTCACCCACCGCCAGTCCCATGAGAGCGCCCCTGGCCCGTTCGAGGAGGACCTGCGGATTGCATGCAATCAGCTCCATGGCGCGCCTCTCGACTTGATGGGACTCATATTGAGCCCTTGGGGGATTTGTGCCATGACATGAGGTTTGTCGCCCGTCGCGAAACACCCCGCCCATGCCGCCGTCACCCGGTCGCCGACCCCCAAAACCCCAGGTAAGTACGGCCTACCTTGCTGGCGGGCAGCGGAAATCGTGCGTAGTTTCGAGGTGTTCAGGGGGAGCGGCGCGCCTCACGCCGCCCGTTCGCGCAAAAGGCGTACAGGGGGAGGGACCTCGCATGTCCATCATCGACACGGCAGCACCGCTGCACACCGCGCACCGCGACAACCACACCCACCGTGACGTCAACGGCGGATGGCTGCGGCCGGCTGTTTTCGGTGCCATGGACGGCCTCGTCTCCAACCTCGCCCTGATGACCGGTGTGGCCGGCGGAGCGGTGGCCCCGCAGACCATCGTCCTCACGGGGCTGGCCGGCCTCGCCGCCGGTGCCTTCTCGATGGCGGCCGGCGAGTACACCTCCGTCGCGTCGCAGCGTGAGCTGGTGCTCGCCGAACTCGACGTGGAGCGCCAGCAGTTGCGCAAGCACCCCGTCGACGAGATGGAGGAGCTGGCCGAGCTGTACGTATCGCGGGGCGTCGAGCCGGCCCTCGCCCGTGAGGTCGCGATGCAGCTGTCGCGCGACCCCGAGCGGGCGCTGGAGATCCACGCCCGCGAGGAGCTGGGGATCGACCCCGACGACCTGCCCTCGCCGCTCGTCGCCGCCGTTTCGTCCTTCGGCTCGTTCGCGCTGGGCGCGCTGCTGCCCGTACTGCCGTACCTGCTCGGCGCGACCGCCCTGTGGCCCGCGGTGCTGCTGGCGCTGGCCGGCCTCTTCGCCTGTGGCGCGGTCGTCGCCCGGGTCACCGCGCGCTCCTGGTGGTTCAGCGGACTGCGCCAGCTCGTCCTGGGTGGCGCGGCCGCTGGTGTGACGTACATCCTGGGAACCTGGATCGGTGGCGCCGTAGGCTAACCGGCGCAGGAGTGAGACACTATGCGCTAGGCAACATAAGTAATCCATTACTCGGCGGTTTCGATCGTGTGACCGCCGGGCATCACACCAGGGCCCCCCGACGGTTCGCCGGGGAGGTATCCCCTGCGGGCAATGAGGCCCGTCCAGCCTTCCTTTCGAGTCCTTCGTCCCGTTTCCGATCGTTCCGATCGCGGAAGACCGTAAAACGGCCGTGGAGGACCCATTTTCTGCCTCGCGCAGTGTCCGCATGCTGGAATGACGTATCCGCTTCTCGGGATTGCCGCCATCATGTAACCTGCACGAAATTTCGCAGAGGGCCAACGTCGTCCCTCGGCTATGCACATATGCCGCTACGACGACGGGAGAGCCGATGCGTTCCGCATCCACGCACTCCGCGACCGGCCTCAGCACCACCGCCTGGTCGCCCATGGACGGTCGCCCCGCCCACCAGGGCATGTACGACCCGCGCAACGAGCACGACGCCTGCGGCGTCGGCTTTGTGGCCAACCTCAGCGGCGAGGCCAGCCACACGCTGGTCGAGCAGGCGCTGACCGTATTGCGGAACCTTGAGCACCGCGGCGCCACCGGATCCGAGCCGGACTCGGGCGACGGCGCCGGAATCCTGTCCCAGGTGCCGGACGCCTTCCTGCGCGAGGTGGCCGGTTTCGAGCTCCCCGAGGCCGGCGCGTACGCCGTCGGCATCGCCTTCCTCCCCGCCGACGGCACCGCACAGGCCGTCGCCGTGGAGCAGATCGAGGCCATCGCCGCCGAGGAGAACCTGACGGTTCTCGGCTGGCGCGAGGTCCCCGTCACCCCGGACCTGCTCGGCAACGGCGCCCGCGCCACCATGCCGGCCTTCTCGCAGCTGTTCGTGAGCAACGGGAGCACGGGCATCGAGCTGGACCGCAAGGCCTTCGTCCTGCGCAAGCGCGCCGAGCGCGAGGCCGGTGTCTACTTCCCGTCGCTCTCCGCCCGCACCATCGTCTACAAGGGCATGCTGACCACCGGCCAGCTGGAGCCCTTCTTCCCGGACCTCTCCGACCGCCGCTTCGCCTCGACGCTCGCCCTGGTCCACTCCCGGTTCTCGACGAACACCTTCCCGTCCTGGCCGCTCGCCCACCCGTACCGCTTCGTCGCGCACAACGGCGAGATCAACACGGTCAAGGGCAACCGCAACTGGATGAAGGCCCGCGAGTCCCAGCTGGCGTCCGACGTCTTCGGAGACGGCGCGCTGGACCGGATCTTCCCGATCTGCACCCCGGACGCCTCCGACTCCGCCTCCTTCGACGAGGTCCTGGAGCTGCTCCACCTCGGTGGCCGCTCGCTCCCGCACAGCGTGCTGATGATGATCCCGGAGGCGTGGGAGAACCACACCTCCATGGACCCGGCCCGCCGCGCGTTCTACCAGTACCACTCCACGCTGATGGAGCCCTGGGACGGCCCGGCCTGCGTCACCTTCACCGACGGCACCCAGGTCGGCGCGGTCCTCGACCGCAACGGTCTGCGCCCCGGCCGCTACTGGGTCACCGACGACGGCCTCGTCGTCCTCGGCTCCGAGGTCGGCGTGCTCGACATCGACCCGGCCAAGGTCGTCCGCAAGGGCCGCCTGCAGCCCGGCAAGATGTTCCTCGTCGACACCGCCCAGAAGCGGATCATCGAAGACGACGAGATCAAGGCCGAGCTGGCCACCGCCGCCCCCTACGCCGAATGGCTGGAGACCGGCGAGATCGAGCTGACGGACCTGCCCGAGCGTGAGCACATCGTGCACACCCACGCCTCGGTCACCCGACGCCAGCAGACCTTCGGCTACACCGAGGAAGAGCTGCGCGTCATCCTCGCGCCGATGGCCCGTACCGGCGGCGAGCCGCTCGGCTCCATGGGCACGGACTCCCCGATCGCGGCCCTGTCCGAGCGCCCCCGGCTGCTCTTCGACTACTTCACGCAGCTCTTCGCGCAGGTCACCAACCCGCCGCTGGACGCCATCCGCGAGGAGCTCGTCACCTCGCTGCTGTCCTCGCTGGGCCCGGAGGGCAACCTGCTGGAGCCGACCGCCGCGTCCTGCCGCAGCGTCACCCTGCCCTTCCCGGTGATCGACAACGACGAGCTGGCCAAGCTCGTCCACGTCAACGCCGACGGCGACATGCCGGGCATGACGGCCGCCACCCTCTCGGGCCTCTACCGGGTCTCCGGCGGCGGCGACGCGCTCGCCGCCCGCATCGAGGAGATCCGCGCCGAGGCCGACGCGGCCATCGAGGCCGGCGCCCGACTGATCGTCCTGTCGGACCGTCACTCCGACGCCGAGCACGCCCCGATCCCCTCGCTGCTGCTCACCGCCGCCGTGCACCACCACCTCATCGCCACCAAGCAGCGCACCCAGGTGGGCCTGCTGGTCGAGGCCGGCGACGTCCGCGAGGTCCACCACGTCGCCCTGCTCATCGGCTACGGCGCCGCGGCCGTGAACCCGTACCTCGCCATGGAGTCCGTCGAGGACCTGCTGCGCGCCGGTACGTTCATCGAGGGCATCGAGCCCGAGCAGGCCATCCGGAACCTGATCTACGCCCTCGGCAAGGGCGTCCTGAAGGTCATGTCCAAGATGGGCATCTCCACCGTCGCCTCCTACCGCGGCGCCCAGGTCTTCGAGGCCGTCGGCCTGAACCAGGAGTTCGTCGAGACCTACTTCAACGGCACCGCCACCAAGATCGGCGGCGCCGGCCTCGACGTCATCGCCAAGGAGGTGGCCGCGCGCCACGCCAAGGCGTACCCGGCCTCCGGCATCGCGGCCACGCACCGCGCGCTGGAGATCGGCGGCGAGTACCAGTGGCGACGGGAGGGTGAGCCCCACCTGTTCGACCCGGAGACGGTCTTCCGCCTCCAGCACGCCACGCGCAACCGCCGGTACGACATCTTCAAGCAGTACACCGACCGGGTGAACGAGCAGTCCGAGCGCCTGATGACGCTCCGCGGCCTGTTCGGCTTCAAGGCCGCCGAGGACGGAGGCCGTCCCTCGATCTCCATCGACGAGGTCGAGTCGGTCACCGACATCGTCAAGCGCTTCTCCACCGGCGCCATGTCGTACGGCTCCATCTCCAAGGAGGCGCACGAGACCCTCGCCATCGCCATGAACCAGCTGGGCGGCAAGTCCAACACCGGTGAGGGCGGCGAGGACCCGGACCGCCTGTACGACCCGGCGCGGCGTTCGTCGATCAAGCAGGTCGCCTCCGGCCGCTTCGGTGTCACGAGCGAGTACCTGGTCAACGCGGACGACATCCAGATCAAGATGGCGCAGGGCGCCAAGCCCGGCGAGGGCGGCCAGCTGCCCGGCCACAAGGTCTACCCGTGGGTCGCCAAGACCCGGCACTCCACCCCGGGCGTCGGCCTGATCTCCCCGCCGCCGCACCACGACATCTACTCCATCGAGGACCTGGCTCAGCTGATCCACGACCTCAAGAACGCCAACCCGGCCGCGCGCATCCACGTGAAGCTGGTGTCGGAGGTCGGTGTCGGCACCGTCGCCGCGGGTGTCTCCAAGGCCCACGCGGACGTCGTCCTCATCTCCGGCCACGACGGCGGTACGGGCGCGTCCCCGCTCACCTCGCTCAAGCACGCGGGCGGCCCCTGGGAGCTCGGCCTCGCCGAGACCCAGCAGACCCTGCTGCTCAACGGGCTGCGCGACCGCATCGTGGTCCAGACGGACGGCCAGCTCAAGACCGGCCGCGACGTCGTCATCGCCGCGCTGCTCGGCGCCGAGGAGTTCGGTTTCGCGACCGCGCCGCTCGTCGTCTCCGGCTGCGTCATGATGCGCGTCTGCCACCTGGACACCTGCCCGGTCGGCATCGCCACCCAGAACCCGGTCCTGCGCGACCGCTTCTCCGGCAAGCCCGAATTCATCGTCAACTTCTTCGAGTTCATCGCGGAGGAGGTGCGCGAGCTCCTCGCCGAGCTGGGCTTCCGCTCGATCGAGGAGGCCGTCGGCCACGCCGAGCTGCTCGACACGACGCAGGCCGTCACGCACTGGAAGGCGCAGGGTCTCGACCTGGAGCCGCTCTTCTACGTGCCGGAGCTGCCCGGGGGCGCGGTCCGCCACGCCCTGATCGAGCAGGACCACGGTCTGGAGAAGGCCCTCGACAACGAGCTGATCGAGCTCGCGGCCGACGCGCTGAACGCCGACTCCGCCGAGGCGGCCCAGCCGGTCCGCGCCCAGCTCGCCATCCGGAACATCAACCGGACCGTCGGTACCATGCTCGGCCACCAGGTCACGAAGAAGTTCGGTGGCGCGGGCCTGCCCGACAACACCATCGACCTGACCTTCACGGGCTCGGCCGGCCAGTCCTTCGGCGCCTTCCTGCCGCGCGGCGTCACGCTGCGCCTGGAGGGCGACGCCAACGACTACGTCGGCAAGGGCCTCTCCGGCGGCCGCGTGATCGTCCGTCCCGACCGGGGCGCCGACCACCTCGCCGAGTACTCCACCATCGCCGGCAACACCATCGGCTACGGCGCCACCGGCGGCGAGATGTTCCTGCGCGGCCGCACCGGCGAGCGCTTCTGCGTCCGCAACTCGGGTGCCCTGGTCGTCTCGGAGGGCGTGGGCGACCACGGCTGCGAGTACATGACCGGCGGCCGGGCCGTCGTCCTCGGCGAGACGGGCCGCAACTTCGCGGCCGGCATGTCGGGCGGTGTCGCGTACGTCATCGACCTCGCGACGGAGAACGTCAACGTCGGCAACGTGGAGGCGATCGAGGCCCTCTCCGACGCCGACAAGCAGTGGCTGCACGATGTGGTGCGCCGCCACGAGGAGGAGACCGGCTCGACCGTGGCCGCGAAGCTCCTGGCTGACTGGTCCGTCTCGGTGGACCGCTTCAGCAAGATCATCCCGACCACGTACAAGGCAGTGCTCGCCGCCAAGGACGCCGCTGAGCTGGCCGGACTCTCGGAGTCCGAGACGACGGAGAAGATGATGGAGGCGGCGACCCATGGCTGACCCGAAGGGCTTCCTCACCACCCCGCGCGAGACCGCCTGTTCCCGTCCTGTGGCTGACCGCCTCAAGGACTGGAACGAGGTCTACGTCCCCGGCTCCCTGCTCCCGATCATCAGCAAGCAGGCCGGCCGCTGCATGGACTGCGGCATCCCGTTCTGCCACAACGGGTGCCCGCTCGGGAACCTGATCCCGGAGTGGAACGACTTCGCGTACCGCGAGGACTGGAGCGCCGCGTCCGAGCGCCTCCACGCCACGAACAACTTCCCGGAGTTCACGGGCCGCCTGTGCCCCGCCCCGTGCGAGTCGGCGTGCGTCCTCGGCATCAACCAGCCGGCCGTCACGATCAAGAACGTCGAAGTCTCGATCATCGACAAGGCGTGGGACAACGGGAACGTCACCCCGCAGCCGCCGGAGCGTCTGTCGGGCAAGACCGCCGCCGTCATTGGCTCCGGCCCGGCCGGTCTGGCAGCAGCCCAGCAGCTGACCCGGGCGGGTCACACCGTGGTGGTGTACGAGCGCGCGGACCGCATCGGCGGTCTGCTGCGCTACGGCATCCCCGAGTTCAAGATGGAGAAGGTGCACATCAACCGCCGCATCGAGCAGATGCGCGCGGAGGGCACCAAGTTCCGCACCGGCATCGAGATCGGCCGCGACCTGAGCGCGACCGACCTGCGCAAGCGGTTCGACGCGGTGGTCATCGCGGCCGGCGCGACGGTCTCCCGCGACCTGCCGGTCCCGGGCCGTGACCTGCGCGGCGTCCACTTCGCGATGGAGTACCTCCCCCTGTCCAACAAGGTCCAGGAGGGCGACTTCATGGCCCCGCCCATCACGGCGGAGGGCAAGCACGTCGTCGTCATCGGCGGCGGCGACACCGGCGCGGACTGCGTGGGCACCGCCCACCGCCAGGGCGCGGCCTCGGTCACGCAGCTGGAGATCATGCCGAAGCCCGGCGAGGACCGTAACGCCAACCAGCCCTGGCCGACCTTCCCGATGCTGTACAAGGTCACCTCGGCGCACGAGGAGGGCGGTGAGCGGGTCTACTCCGTCTCCACCACCCACTTCGAGGGCGACGAGGACGGCAACGTCAAGGCCCTGCACCTGGTCGAGGTCGAGTTCATCGACGGCAAGCTCGTCCAGAAGCCCGGCACCGAGCGCGTCCTCCCGGCGCAGTTGGTCACCCTGGCGATGGGCTTCACCGGAACCGACCAGGCCAACGGCCTGGTGGAGCAGTTCGGTCTGACGCTGGACGCGCGCGGCAACATCGAGCGCGACGCCTCCTACGCGACCAACGTGGACGGCGTCTTCGTCGCCGGCGACGCGGGCCGCGGCCAGTCGCTCATCGTCTGGGCCATCGCGGAAGGCCGCTCGGCCGCCCGCGGCGTGGACCGCTTCCTGACCGGAGCCAGCATCCTCCCGTACCCGGTCAAGCCGACGGACCGCTCCCTGACGGTCTAGCCGCCCGTCACCCCCGCCCTCCGGGGCGGGACCCCTCATACGGTCCGTACAACGGCGTACGGAAACCTGACGCAGCGCCCGCCATAGTCCCCGACCAGGGATGGCGGGCGCTGTGGCGTTCCGTAGTCGTATCAATGCGTTCCGCTGTTTCATCGGCATCGCGGGGACTACGCTTTTCGCGTCACAAAGAGCACTGCGGCAGCGGGGAGTTGTCCCATGGTCAGGCCGAAGGATCTGAGCGGAGCGCAAACGCCGGAGGAGTTCGCCCGCGAGGAGCTGCGACGGCACCGCGAGGCGGCCGGGCTGTCCCAGTCGGGACTGGGTGAGCTGATCTTCACGAGCGGGGCGTACGTCGGGCAGATGGAGTGCGGCACGCGGCGGCTGCGGCCGGAGATCGCGGAGGCGATCGACAGGGTGCTCGGCACCGGGGACTACTTCACCCGCCTGGCCAGGGCGTTCAAGTCCAAGCACGTCGAGTACTTCGCCGAAGCGGCCGAGTTGGAACGTCTGGCGACGGCCATATTCGACTACGGCCCCACGTTGGTTCCCGGGCTGCTCCAGACAGCGGACTACGCTCGCGCTGTAATTCGGGCCACCAGTCCCACCGCCCTGGCGGAGCATGTCGATACGCTGGTCGCGGCACGCGTTGAACGCGCACGGCTCCTCGGTGATCCGGAGACCCCCGAGATGTGGGTTGTCCTGCATGAGGCGGTGCTGCGGACGGCGGTCGGGGGGCCTGCTGTGATGTCCGCTCAGCTGCGGCATATCTCGTCGTGCGTCCGGGCCCATCGGATCACGGTTCAGGTGGTGCCGTTCTCCGCCGGTGCCCATGGCGTCCTGGATGCGTCTGTGAGGATCATGCAGTTCGCCGACGCACCCGATGTGGCGTACACCGAGGGGCCTCACGCAGGGCAGTTGCTCGACGATCCGGCACTGGTTCAACGCCACTGGAGGTCATACGATCTTGCAAGGGCTGCCGCACTGTCGCCGGAGGTGTCCCTGACCTTGATCGAGTCGGTGGCGGAGGAGCACGCGAAATGCGCGCAGACGTGAACGGCCTGTCCTGGCGGAAGTCCTCGTACAGCAACGGTGAGGGCGGCAACTGCGTAGAGGTGTCCGACGATCTCCCCGGCATCATCCCCGTCCGGGACACCAAGCTGGCGGGCATCGGCCCGGTCCTGGTGTTCCCGGCCGCCGCGTGGGCTCCGTTCATCCAGGCTGTGAAGAGCCGAGCCTGATCTCGTACCGCAACTGCTACCGCCCTCCCGGTCTGCCATCACGTCCGCCTTGGGGCGCCGGGCGGTGTCTCACTCCGGCGGGCTGCTGTACCGCTCCAACGTCGCCTTGCTGGTGGACCGGTCCAACCTAGCCGCCCCTGGTGAACGGGGTCTGGGGGCGAAGCCCCCCAGGAACTTTTTGTTCCCGCACCTCAGCGGAGCTGCTTAGGGCCTGTCTCGAAGTCGGGTGTGAGCTTGTGACAAGATCGCGGGATGCTGCGACTCACCGATTTCATTATCGACTGCCCGGACACGATGAAGCTGGCGGCTTTCTACTCCGAGGTGACGGGCCGTCCGATCAAGGAAGGCAGCTCCGAGGAGTGGGCTGGCATCCAGTTCGGCGAGATCGAGCTGGCATTCATCCGGGTGGACGACTACCGCGCTCCGCAGTGGCCCGACAGCGAGCACCCCAAGCAGTTCCACCTCGACTTCGAAGTGGACGAGATCGAGTCCGAGCAGCGCCGCGTCCTCGACCTCGGCGCGACGCTAAGGCAGGACTTCATCGGTCCCAACGGCTACGGCTGGCAGGTCTACACCGACCCGATCGGCCACCCCTTCTGCCTGTGCCGCAACAAGGGCGTCATCTGGACCGACCAGGGCCCGATCTGGCCCAAGCGCGACTAGTAGCCCACCAACGGCCCCGGCGGCGTCTGCCGCTTGGCCGCCTTCCGAGTGCCCCGAGCACCGCATGTGAGGGCCCCCACGTTCACGCACCATCCGCCAAGGAAGGAACAGACCCGCTCTGCCGTCCTCACGGCATGCGACGGTTGCCGTTCACGTCGGTGCGTTCCGACTCGCCCTGGGCCGGTTCACCGCGTTTCGGTCCGCCGCCTTCTCGTCGGCGAGCCGTCCGTGTACGGAGGGCGGCACGTCCGGGCCGGCTGGCTGGATGTCGAGTCGTACCTCGCCGCGGTCGGTGAACTTCACGGCGTTGGCCGGCAGGCTCCGCAGGATCCTCACTCGTGCGGGTGACTCACGAAGCCGGGCTCTCGGCGAGGAGGACCGGCTCGGCCGTGCCCGGCTGGAGTCCCTGCGTGAGCCACAGATGCTGGCCGGGGAGGTACGGGCCGTCGCGGCGACCGGACTGTGGGGCGCGTGCCTCCCGTTGGTCGGATCTCCGACCTGCCCGCCTTCCAGGGCCAGAGGGAACCCTCCAAGGCAGGGCCTGCGCGATACCGCTGTACGGACCATCTGGGGGCTCCGTGCAGTTGACGGGCCTCGCCGTCTGGTAACCATCTGCACCATGGCCCCCACCCGAACGCTGCTCAGCGGTCTCCTCGGTGCCGCCCTGCTGCTTCCCGTCCTGCCCGGCGCCCACGCCGACGATGCCCGGACCATCGACGGTCGGACCGTCGAGTACCACGGGCTGCGGCTCACCGTCCCCGACGGCTGGCGCGTCGTCGACCTCGACCGGAATCCCGACGCCTGCCTGCGCCTCGACCTGCCCACCCTCTACCTCGGGCACGCCGGCACCCAGGCCGCATGCACCGGTCGCGCCGTCCGCACCCGGGCCGACACCCTGCACCTGGAGCCGCTCGACGGCGCCCCGCCGCGCGCCGACATCCCGACCGTCGCGGTGGACGACGACCGGGGCGCGCCGCCCGCCACCCGGGGCGACAGCAACGAGGTGCGGTACGCCCTGCGCCGCTCCGGGGTGATGGCCACGCTCTCCTACGGGACCGGGCCCGAGGCCGTACGAGGGCTCCTCGCGCGCGCCCGCACCGCGGCGGCCCCGGCCCCCGGGCCGCCCCCGGCCACCGCCGTGGTCGCGGCCCTCGCCGGCCCCCGTACCGTCCAGGAGCCCTACACCGGCCAGGGCTTCGACGCCTGCGCCGCCCCCACCCAGCGCACCATGGACACCTGGCGGGAGACGTCCCCCTTCGGGGCGGTCGGCATCTACATCGGCGGCCGCGCCCGGGCGTGCGCCCAGCCGCGGCTCACGGCCGGCTGGGTCAGGCGCCAGGCCGAGGCGGGCTGGCACCTGATGCCGATCTGGGTGGGCCCGCAGCCGTGGCGCAGCTCCACCACCGGCCTGTCCACCGACCCTTCCCGGGCCGGTGAACAGGGTTCGGAGGCCGCCGACGGCGCCGCCGACGCGGCCCGCTCCCTGGGCCTGCCCGAGGACACGCTGCTCTACAACGACCTGGAGCACTACACCGACCGGGCCACCTGGGACGCCCCGGTCGTCGCCTACCTGAGCGCCTGGACCGTACGGCTGCACGAGCGCGGCTACCGCTCGGCCGCCTACGTCGCGGCGCGCTCGGGGGCCAAGGCGCTGAGCGCGCACCACCACCGGGCCCCGGAGGCCATGCCGGACGTGCTGTGGGTGGCCGCCTGGAACGGCCGGGACTCGGTCGCCGACGAGGACATGGGCCTGCCCGAGGGAACGGAGCAGTGGGCCGGCCGGCGCCGGGCGCACCAGTTCCGCGGCGACCACGACGCCACGTACGGCGATGTCACGATCAAGATCGACCGCAGCCGGGTGGACCTGGACACCCGCGGCCGCCCCGGTCACAGCACTTGACGCCCGACGAGCGGTGCCTGACCCGGCTGGCACCGGACGGGTCAGGCACCCGCCAGTACCGTCGCCACCGACTGGAACCACGCTCCGTACGAGAACGGCTCGGGCGGGTTGACCTCCATGCCGAGTTCCGCGGCGGCCAGGGCGTAGTCGCCTTCGTCCATCGGGAGGGCGATCAGTTCGTGGAGCTCTCCGACGAGGCGGGCGACGAGCTGGGGGTCGGTGGTGGCGGCGTAGTCCGCGACCGCGGCCTCGTGGTCGGGGAACTGGTCGACGATGTCCTGCGAGAACCAGCCGCCCAGCAGCTGCGCGGTCTCCGGGAACCGTGCGTGCCACTCCCAGTGGGTCTGCGGGGTCGCCGGCGGCGGCACCTCGCCGTCCTCGACGCTCCGCTTGAGGTGGTCTGCGAGCAGGAAGAGCCAGTCACCGATCGCGGACTGGGGGATCCCGACGTCGGGGACGGCGTAGAACTCGCCGAGGTCGATCCGCAGGCGTCCCGGGGGGTTGCGGCCGTACTCGCGCAGCTGGCGCTCCGCCTCCGCGATGGCCCAGGGGCGGGTGTGCCAGGTGTGGCGCAGGTAGGCGTTCAGCGCGTGGCTGCGCTTGTCCGCTGTGTCATCGGCGGGCTGGCCGAGGTAGGCGCGCAGCACCTGATCGAGCTCGCCGTAGCGCCGATCGTGCTCGAAGGGCTTCATGGACACGGTCGGGCTGCCTCTACAGGTAGAACGGGACGGTGGTCTGGACGACGAATCCGTACGGGCTGGCGGGCTCACGGCGCAGTACGACCCGGGCGGCGCGGACATCGACGGGTTCCCGCCCGGCGAGCAGCATCGCCTCCAGCTGCACCCGGCCGACGGGCTCCTCACGGGACGGCCAGGCGGCCTCGATGGTCAGGCGGGCCCGCGTTCCCTGGGCGAGCCAGCGGTGGATGACCTGCTCGTTGGCTGTCACCACCTGCTGGGTGGCCCACTGGGCGGTCTCCCGGTCGGGGTAGGTGGCGGATCGGGTCAGCATCGGATCATCCTCACTGCGCGTTGAACGACCAGAAGACGCCGACCTCGTCCGCGGACACCGCGATCAGGCCGAGATCCATCATGTAGTCGGTGAAGGGGTGGCCGCCTTCGAGGTCCCGCGCCAGGAAGTCGGGCGCGTCGCAGGTGCGCGCGAGGTCGGAGGAGGTCCAGAACGCCGCATCGGGGCCGAAGCGGTCCAGCACGGTCCGGGCGTCCGCGAGCACCCTGTCGCGGTCCTCCCGCAGCCGGACCGGGGAGCCCTCGAAGAACCACTCCTGCGCGAGTGAGGCGAGCAGCTCGACGGCAGCACCCGCCGTGATCGGGCGGACCCCGGCGCGGAGGTCCTCGGCGCGCAGCGCACGGAACGGGTAGAAGGGGTAGCCGGCCTCCCAACCCACCTCGAACGTCTGCGATTCGCGGGCGGACCAGCCCCGTGGGTCGGCGACCGACCGCTCCATGACGGCGAGGACGTCCTCGGCCCAGTCCTCGTGCAGCCGGGGACCGCTCCTGGCGAGGGTGTAGACGTCCTCTAGGAGCCGTAGCAGCGCGGCTTCCCAGGTGTTGCTGTCGAGGGGGTTCATCACGGTCCCTGGAGGTCTTTCGGTCGGGGCGAGGGCATCGACGTGTAGATGATGTAGGGCGGATCGAGGCTGGAATCGTACTTGAGGACGGTCTTGACGTATTTGACGTCGACCGCCTTCGCGTCGAGGCCGTGGTCCTTGTAACCCGTCCCGGGGATCGTGCCCGGGGACCCGTCCTGGTTGGGCGTGGGCTGCTTGGAGACGTAGCTGCCGCTGACCTCGCCGTTGGGCGTCGGGCTCTCGAAGGCCATGTTCTTGCCCTCCGGCGGGTTGGAGGCGATCCAGGCGTCGATCTCGGCCTGCTTCAGCCGGAGGTTTTGCTCGGTGAGTCGCTGCGCGTCCGCGATCGTCTTGAAGCTCGACGAACCGCCGATGCTGGGCTTGGCGCCCTCGGGCCACGTATTGGACGGGTCGGACTGGTCGCGCAGGCGCTGGGCGAGCTGCTCGTCGGTCTTGCCCACGTGCTTGTCCAGGGTGTGGCCGCCGCCGAGGTACTCGTTGGCCGCGAGGTCGAAGGCCATGTTGCCGTTCGAGCCCTGGACGGTCCACTGCTGCTCGTGCTTGAAGTCGTTGAGCGACCGGGCGCCGAAGCCGTGGGCGCGGGCGACGCCGGCCTCGAACTTCGGGGCGCTCATGTGTGCTTCGTCCAGGGGCGCTTTGAGGGCGTCCATGCGCGTGGTGAGGCCGTCGACAATGTCGGTGTACTTGTCCACGATCCGGTTGAGCTTGGCCTTGTCCAGATTCAGGACCGTGTTGACGTCGAACTTCAGCAGGAGCCCGCCGACCCCGCCGGCCCCGCTGGCCACGCTGGTGACGGCGCCGACGATGTTCTTGAGGCTGGGCTTGTCCTTGGCCTTCTCCAGGTCGTCGAGAATGCTCGTGGCGGCCTGCCTCATGGCCCGCTTGAGCTCTTCGAAGACATCGTGGTTCAGCTCGACGGCGGCCTCCGCGTACTCGCGCAGGCAGTCGCTGATCTTGATCGCCACGTCCTTGAGCACGGTCATCACCGGCTCGCTGCCCGTGGCCACCTGGGACCCGTGCGGGCCGGTGGTGTGGGCCCACTGGTAGCCGTGCCGGGACTGGCCCCAGGCCGTCCCGCCCCACAGGGCGCTGCAGAACGTCCGCATGGCGGCTTCCCAGTCCGCCCGTTGGTGGTTGGTGATCTGGCCGATGGCCATGGTCAGGTTGTCCGCCGCGGTGGTCACGACGGTCGAGGCGTTCATCCAGCTGTGGCAGTGCGAGTTGAGGTAGTGCTGCTCCGGGAAGGGGTGTACGTCCGCCACCTTGCCGACACGGAAGACGTGCTTCGCGACGGGTTGCAGGAGGTCCCGGACGATCTCCGGTATGCCCTCCATCGCGCCGCGTATCAGGTCGTCACCGCCGTCGTCGTCACCCCATTTGATGTCGGGGACGCTGCCGAACTTGGGCTCCTTGTCGATGACCGTGGGCAGGGGGCGCTGCTCCGCGGCCTGTCCGGGCTTGGGGTGGGCCGCCGCATCGGCCTTGGTGTAGGCGTTGGCGGTCTCCGTGAAGCCGACGGCGACGCCGCCGACGCTGACCACGCTCTTGCCCCACACCTCCAGCCAGCGATTGCCTATCTTCTTGTAGGCCTGCGCGAACTTCTCGGCCTCAGTGCCCGCCCCGCCGGCGTCCGGGTACTTCTGCAGCTCCTGCAGGAGCGTGTTCGCGCCGCGCATCATGCCGTCCTGCTGCCCGGCGACCCGGCCGGAGACGGTCCAGACGAGCGACGGCTTGACGTCGATGTTGCCGCTTCCGGCGGGCGGCTGCGCCGGGGTGGGGCCCGGGGTGGGGCCGGCCATCAGGCGCCGCCTCCCCAGCCCTGCAGCACGGACTTGTTCGCCGCGGCGTAGTTGAGGTGTCCCTTGACCACGACCTCGTGCAGCCACGCCTGCGCGGCCTTGAGGTCCTGGGCAGAGCGGTCCCACTTGTCCAGCTCGTCGATGAAGGCCTGCCGGGCCTCGCCGTCCCAGCTCAGAACGGCCTTCTTGGCGCGCCCGTACAGCAGGTCCAGCTTCTCGTTGAGGGCCTTGAGGATCTCCTCCAGGTCTCCCGACAAGCGCTGCAGGGTGGCGAAATCGACAGTTATCCGGTCGTCGTCCGACATGGTGGTGCTGATCCTCGCTGCTCTCAGATGTCCTGGAGTCGGCTGTGCGGGGCCGCGGCCGCCTGGTCCGGCACGGTCAACGCCTCGGCGGCCTCGGACACGTCCTCCCTGCTCTGCACGCGCTTGAACGCGGCCAGGACCTCCAGCTCCTGGGCCGTGAACCCGTCACGGGAGGCCCTGGTGGCCTTTTCGAGGAGGGAGAGGACCTGCCGGATCCGAACGGCGTCCTCGGCGGCTCCCCGGTGAAGGGAGCGGTACGCCGTGGCCGTGGGCCCCTGCCAACCTGCCGCGATGCTGTCAACCACCGCGTCCATGCGGCGGATCTGCCCGTCCAGATGACTCTGCATCTCGTCGAGATCGTCCGCGAGACCGGTGAGGCCGTCCTGAGAAACCTCAAGTCCGCCGTCCGGCATTTGTGCCCCCATTGCACTCTGCACACGCATGCTTCCTTGCGTGTTGCCGATCACCCTAACGGGTGATTCGATCGTGCTTGGTGCGCAACACGGCGGTTTCCACCTCGTGGGGCCCGGTGGGCGACGGCGGATGCGGACGTGCGCGTGTACGCCGCCCGCGCCGCCTGAGTGGGGGGGCCGGGGCCGTGAGGTGACGCCGCCTGCATGGACCCTCGCGGCGGCTCACGCCCGCCGTCCAACTGGCCCTGGCCTACCAGGTCAGCGCGGCCAGGGTGTTCGCCGTATCGACGCGGACACCTACGCCTCCCGCCGCCTCAAGGGCCCCCTCACCGAACCGTCCTGCGGAGCGGACCGGACGTCACGGCACATCCAAGCACGCGCGGACCCCAACCCGGTGAACCTATGCGGTCACAACTAGCTAGCCGGGTCCTCGCGCGGCGGCTCGTCGTCATTGCCCCGGCGGATGGTGCGCAGGCCGCGCGCCGGGGTCCACGACCGCACCACCAGGTCGTCGCCGTCGATCCCGATGCGGACGACCTCGGTCAGGTCCGCGTAGAAGAGGTGGAAGGGGTGCGGGGTATCCGTCTCCTCCGCGTACCGGTGCAGCTCGGGCGGGTCCACGACCTCCACCGCGCGCCCGGAGACGCGCACGTCCCCGTCGGGCATCGTCTCTCCCGCGCCCGGGTTGGTGTGCAGCGCGAAGCGCGGGTCGCGCTGAAGGTCTCTCGCCTTCATCGACCCCGGCATCATGCCGAGCCACAGCTCCCCGCCGCGGATCTGGACGTTCAGGCCGGCGACCCGCGGCGAGCCGTCCTTGCGGAGGGTGGCGAGGACATGGTGCGGGTACTGAGCGAAGCGGGCCTGGACCGCCGCCGCGAACTCCGGTTCCGCCTTCTCGAAAGCTGCCCAACTGATGTGTGTCATACGTCCATCAAAGCGCCTGGCGCTGACAGCCGCCGGTCAGGCGCGCACGATGCCCGCCGCGCGCGCGGCCGCCAGCCAGGCCGGGAACTCGGCGACCAGCCGGTCGTACAGCTCCCCGTCCGGCACGGTCCGGGGCTCCGGGCCCGCGTGGAAGTAGCCCGCGTTGTCGACCACCCGCTTGGCCGGTACGGGCAGTTCGTCCAGGCGGCGCAGGAAGTCGAACTGGGAGCTGCGCGTGTTGCCGAAGCCGACGAACTGCCAGAACAGCGGCAGCCGGGCCGCCTTGCAGAGGTACTTCTCCGCCGCGAGCTTGTTGATGGGGCCGCCGTCCGTCTGGAAGACGACCAGGGCCGGGTCCACGGCCCCCGAATCGAGGTAGTGGTCGATCACCGCGTCCATCGCCAGGTGGTAGGCCGTCTTCCCCATGTGGCCCAGCCGGGAGGCGATCTCGGTCACCCGGCCCACGTGGCCGGCGAGGGATACCTCCGCCACCGCGTCCACCTCGGTGGAGAAGAACACCACCGGCACCCGGCCGTCGTCGTCCAGGTGCGCGGACAGGCCCAGCACCTGGTCCGCCAGGGCCTGCACGCTGCCGTCCTCGTAGTACGGGCGCATCGACCCGGAGTAGTCCAGCACCAGGTACACCGCGGCGCGCCCGCCCTCCAGGCCGTACTTGCGGAGCGAGACCCCGGCACTCTTGTAGAGGCTCACGAGCGCCGGAGCGGTCTCTTCCACCTTGCGGAGGTCTATCGCGCTGCCCGTCATGGGGCCGAGGGTACGCCAGCCTCCGCTTGCGCCACACCGGTTCTCCAGCGCCGCGAGGTCGCGCTCCGAGGCGTAGTACCGCTCGGCCCACGGCGCATGTCCTCCACGAACTCCTCCTGCCGGGCGAGGAGTTCGTGCATCGCCTCAGGCCCCAGCAGGTGACCCAGCCACAGCCGCAGCACCGGCCCGTGCTTGACGGGCGGGGGCGACCGGGATCGGCACGCCGATGGCCGCCGAGGCGGTCGCGGGCCGGGACTGGTCGCACGTGCCGCTGGGCCGGCCGCAGGAGGTGGGGAGCTGGTGCGGTTCCAGTGCTCGGACGCGTCCGCGTACGTGACGGACGCGGAGTTCGCGGTGGACGGCGGAATGACGGCCGGATGAGGAGGCGGGGCGGCCGGATTCGAACCGGCGTGTTCCTCCTTGTCGAGGGGCGCAACGACCTCTGTGCTACGACCCCGCCGGGCTGATCATAGGCCTGTCCCGGCATGATGTGCTCATGTCGATGTTGCTCCGCAACCTCCTTCTCCTGGCAGTGGAATCCGGCGCCGCGTTCCTGCTGCGCGGCCCGGACCCCGCGCCCTGGATTCCGGTCCTGCTGGCCGTCTTCGTCGTGGGATCGGGCGTACTGCACGGCACCGAGGCCGAGTTCGTGCCGCGCTTCCTGATCGCGTTCGCGGCGGTGGGCGTCGCGTGGCTGGGCGGTACGGCCTGGGAGGCGCCGGCCTCCCTGCCGGGGGTCGGGGCGGGGGCGCTGCTGGCGGTCCAGACAGTGACCCTGGTGCGGTTCTCGCGGCGCGGCGCCTGAGGGAATTCCCTGGCCGCCGGCCCGGGAGCCGCCTAGGGTCGTGCCCCATGTCCCTCACCACTCTGTGGCGCCCGGTCGGCCCCGTCGAGCTGGACCTGGTCCGAGCGCTCGACTGGCGGGCCTGGCCGCCGCGCCTGCCCGAGCAGCCGATCTTCTACCCGGTCCTGAATGAGGACTACGCGATCCGCATCGCCCGCGACTGGAACGTCAAGCACGACGGGGCGGGCTTCGTGACGCGGTTCGAGGTGGATTCGGCGTTCCTGGAGCGATACCCGGTCCAACAGGCGGGCGGGGAGACGATCCTGGAGCTGTGGGTCCCGGCGGAGGAACTGGACGAGTTCAACGCCCACATCGTGGGCCGCATCGAGGTCACCCGCGAGTTCCACCCCTGAGGTCCCCGCGCCTCAATCGCCGGCGCGGCTGAGGTTGGCCGGCGAGGCTGGGGGTGGCCGCCGGGGCTGAGGTTGCCCGGCGGGGATGCGGATGGCCGACGGGGCTGAAGCGTGTCAGCGGGGCTCGAAAAGGTAGCGGCCACAGCCCGAGTCGGGGCGGCCGTAGCTCCAAGTGGGGGTCGGGGACGGGGGTGGGGTGGGGTGTTGGCCGGGACGTAAAACGTGATTTGTGGCGCGTAGTGCCGCCGCACGGCGAAGGATCCCGGCCAGGCGCCAAAAATCATGCAGTCCCGGACGACACCCCACCCCACCCCCCGCCCCCGGGCCCCCCCCCCCCCCCCCCCC
>NZ_JALGRF010000015.1 GCF_022815725.1 Streptomyces sp. APSN-46.1 | reverse complement strand
AAACGGATCAGCCACAAACCGCTCAGCGGTCAAACCCCGCCGATTGACATAACCACGCGCCAACCCGCCACCCGACACGTACAACTCACCGGCCACACCCACCGGCACCGGACGCAACGCACCATCAAGCACATACGCCACGAGATCCGGGAGCGGGTCGCCGATCGGGCTCACTCCCGTCTGGCGGTCACTCGCGGCGGCGCTGGCGAGCGGAAGCTGGGTGACGTGCACGGTCGTCTCGGTGATGCCGTACATGTTCACCAGGGTGGGCGCGGTGTCGCCCCGGCGAGCGAACCATTCGTCCAGCCGCGCCGGCTCCAGCGCCTCACCTCCGAAGACGACCCACCGCAGCGCGAGCCGCCGCTCCAGTTCAGGGCGCTCCCGGCCCGCCTGTATGAGCTGGTAGAAGGCGGACGGCGTCTGGTTGAGCACAGTGATCCGCTGATCCACGAGCAGCGCCAGGAAGTCGTCCGGCGAACGGCTCACGTCGAAGGTCGCGACCACCAAGCGCGCCCCGTGCAGCAGCGCGCCCCACATCTCCCAGACGGAGAAGTCGAACGCGTACGAGTGGAAGAGCGTCCACGCATCGTCCGGCCCGAAGTCGAACTGCTTCGACGCGGCGGTGAACAGCCGCCCGACATTGTGGTGCGAAACGACAACACCCTTGGGGGTACCGGTCGATCCGGACGTGTAGATGATGTACGCGGGGTGCTCCGGGTGGAGCACCGCGAGCCGCTCCTCGGCACGGACGCCTTCGGAGGCAAGGGCGCCGATCCGGATCTCGGTCTGCGGCTCGTCCAGAACGAGCGCCGGCATATCGCCTGAAAGGACGTCCCGCGTGGCGGACTGGACCAGTCCCACCACCGGCCGGGTGTCCTCGAGCATGAAAGCGATGCGTTCCCGGGGCAGGCTGGGGTCGATCGGCAGATAGGCTCCGCCGGCCTTGGTGACGGCGAGCGCCGCGACCACCGTCTCCACGGACCGGTGCAGCGCGAGCGCGACGACCGACTCCGGGCCCACGCCCTGCTCGATCAGCAGCCGGGCGATGCGGTTGGAACGGGCTTCGAGTTCCTCGTACGACAGGGAGATGTCGCCGCAGACCACGGCAATGGCCGTCGGTTCGCGCCTGGCGGAGGCATAGATCTCCGGAAGGGTGCGGGGGGCACTCGGCGTGAACTCGGGGCGCGTCACGGGCATTACACGGCTGCGCTCGTCGGCCCCGATGACGTCAAGTCGGCCGATCGGACGGTCGAGGTTGGCCACGACGTTCTGCAGCGTGGTGATCAACCGCGGGCCGTGCGCGTCGAGTTCGTCGGCCGTGTATAGCTGGGGGTTGCCGTTGAGGTCGATGCGCAGCCCCTCGGCATCAGGGCGGTCGTAGGCCACGATCGAGAGGTCTTCGAGCAAGGGGGCCGCCGGATTGTGCATGATGCTGGAGCATTCGCCGAACCGCAGCACCTCGAAGCGCATGACATTGAGGATGGGGCCGAAGAACCGGCGGGGTACGCCGGGGAGTTGGAGATCCCGGCGGATGTCCTCACCGCGGCGCCGCTGGTGCTTGAGCGCCGACCTCAGCTCCTCGGAAACCTGCGACACGAGCTCGGCTGCGGTCATCGCAGGGTGCACTCCGACGCGCAGCGGCACCACGTTCGCCATCATGGCGGGGGTTCGCCGGGCTTCCGGGTCGAGCCGGCCGGCCACGGGAAGGCCGAGTACGACGTCCCGGCGGCCGGTGAGGCGGTGCAGGTACAGCGCCGTCGACGCGATCAGCAGCCGGGACCAGCGAGTGCCCAGCCGGCCGGCGGCATCGTTCAGCGCCAGGGTGGACCGCGCCGTCATCTCCTCGCGGTACCGCACGAAGCGGTTCTGCGGATCGGCGCTCTGGGGCGTGAGACTGACCTGCTCGGGCCGGTCCTCGAAGCGGTGCGTCCAGAATTCCCGGTCGTCCCGGTTCTGCGGCGACGCCAGATACGACTGCTCCTCGGCGATCAGCGCACCCATCGTGCCGAAGGCCGAGTCCGCGGGTGCCTGGGAGCCCGCCCGCAGCGCGCTGTAGAGGTCGGCGACGCGGCGGTTGAGAAGGGACGATCCGTAGGCGTCCAGCACGATGTGGTGGTAGCTCTGATACCAGAAGGAGCGGTCGGGAGCCGCGCGGAAGAGCACCTGGCGGAAGGGGCGCCCGTTGCTCAAATCCGGGGCTGCCGCCAGGTCCTTGCGCACCCAGGCGTCGACGGTCCGAAGAGGATCCTCCTCATCGCTCACATCGACGACGGGCAGGGTCCAGTCCGTCGGAGGCACAAGGATCTGACGCGGACCGTCCGGGCCTTCGCGGAAGCGGGCGTGCAAGGCCTCCGTCTCCATCACCACACGGGCGACCACGGACTGGAACAGGGGAACGTCGATCGCGCCACGCAGTTCGAGGTAGTTGCCCCACTGGTAAGCAGGGCTCGATGGGTCGATCGACTGCCCCATCCAGATACCAGACTGCGCTGCCAGCAGCGAGTGCGAGCTGCTCTGCGATTCGGACATCCTGTTCCCGTTCCCCTAGACGATCGGCGGTCGGCCGCGCACCCGTGCGCGTGTCCGACGTCGTGAATGCGACCCGGGATGGGTGTACCGGCCCCGGGAGTGGGCCCCTGTGAGGGCACACGTACGAAACGGCGCCGGCACTCTGGGGAGCCGGCGCCGCGGCAGCCTCGGTGGGCGCCTTGTCGGATCAGTCGAGCGCTGCGGCGAGACCCTCGCTCAGCTGGGTGTCGGCGGGCTCGGCGGCATCGAGCTCCGGGTACACCGGGCAGCCGTACATCGGCTCGTACGCGGAGAAGGTGTTGTTGTCGGGCAGCCCCCGGAGGTGGCGGCCCAGCGGGTTCTTCTCACTCCAGAAGTCTCCGCCGAGGAGGCGCGCGACCCAGATCGGGGCCACCCGGGCGCCCGTGCTCTTGAGGAACCTTCCCAGGTTGTAGTCATGGCTGTAGAAGCCGTGAATCAGCCGGGTGTAGGTGTCGTAGCCCGTCTTGTAGAAGCGCTCGTACTCGTCGACGGTGGCCGTCTCCTCGCGCTCACCGCTGAGGATGTCGGCGGTCAGCTCACCGGCACGGCTGCCGGTGACCAGTGCCAGGTACACCCCGGCGGAGAAGATCGGGTTGGCGAACGCGCCCGCGTCGCCCACGACGAAGAAGCCCGGACCGGCGACCTGGTCGGAGTAGTAGGTGAACTCGCTCTCGACATGCGTCTCGGTGTACTCGGCACCCTTGATGCGCTGCCGGATCCGGGGGATGCGGTTGACATGCTCGGCGAACAGGTCGTCGGGCGAGGAGGCACCCTGCAGGAGGCTGGCGGTGGTCACCGCGCCGACACTCAGCTTGTCCTTGCGGACCGGGATGGCCCACAACCAGCCATCCGCGTGGGCGCCGACCTGGATGTCGCCCTCGACGCCGGGGTTGGTGGCTTCGTCGACTCCGGTGAAGTGCCGGAAGACGGCGACGGTGCGCGCGGTCTGCGGGTACTTGCGGCTGCGCAGGAGGCCCTTGGTGATCAGGCCCGCCCGGCCGCTCGCGTCAATGACGACTCGGGCCCGGACGGTCTGCTCGGCACCCCCAGCGCTGTACGTGACACCGACGACCCGGTCGCCTTCGGTCTCGACCTTGGTCACCCGCGCGTTCTGCACTACCTTGGCGCCGCATTCGGCGGCGTGCTCCAGCAGGATCGTGTCGAAGTCGGCACGCTCCAGTTGGTACGTCGTCAGGGCGCGGCCCGCACCCTGGTCAGTGAAGTCAACCCGGTGGTAACCGTCCGCGCCGTCACAGAACTCCGCGCCCGTCTTGACCGGAAAGCCCTCGGCCTTCACCTTCGGGGTGATCCCCAGCTTGTCCAGAACGGCGGAGGTATAGGTGAGCATGGACTCACCGATGTGGAATCGCGGGAACGTCGAACGTTCCAGAACAAGCACCGAGAGTCCTCGGCGGGCCATCGACACCGCTGCGGAGGATCCCGCAGGACCTCCGCCCACGACTATGGCATCGAAGTTTTCCTCGGTCTCCGGATACCCCACTGACACTCCTTCAATTTCCGACCCGGCTGAATGGGGACGAAGGGGCAGGGGCGGTGACCTATCTGACACGGGGTCACCGACCACGCCTCCTCCTCGCGCCTGGTCTTCCGCTGCCGCACTCCTGTACGACGATCATCATCTTGGCATACCCGCCGATCAGCCCGGCAGTGAGGCTAAGTTGATCCATCGTCACATTGATGCGGCACAGGGGCAGATGACTCAGCCGACCACGTCTCCCGGGCTGGACTCAGGGGCAGGGGAGAGCAGTTGAACCACTCCCTCGGTGTCGTACGACCCCAGAAGTAGACACTCGCTCGTGAATCCGGCGATGCGCTTCTTGCCGAGATTGACGACGCCGACGACCAGACGGCCCGCCAGTTCCCCGGCGGGATAGTTGGCCACCTGGGCACTCGTCGCGAGTTCCCCAACCAACGGACCGAAATCCACGCGGAGTTTGTACGCCGGCTTGCGTGCCTCCGGGAAGGAATCCACTGAAAGGACGAGCCCCACCCTGATATCAGCAGCGAAGAAGTGCGCCGCGTCCACCTGCGCCTTGGGTTCCTGTCTGTCCGTCATCTGCGCCCCCGCCGCTAGGAGACGCGGACCGGCATGATGACGCACTGGTAGTCGGACAGATCCTCGCCCTCCGCAGTGCGCGCCGTCAGCACCGCCGACTTGAGCGGCGCCTGACAGTTGAGGACGGCAACCTCGGTCTCCACCGCACTGAGCGCGTCCAGCAGGAACTGCGGATTGAACGCGATGGAGATGTCCTCACCCTCGACCTGAGCCGCCATGGTCGCCACGGCTTGCGCCTCGTCACCCGTGGCCGCCTCCAGAATCACCTCGGCACCCCGGAAGGTCAGCCGCACAGGAGAGTTCCGGTTGGCCACCAGCGACACGCGCTTGAGGGCATCGACGAACGGCGCGGTCCGTACAGCGGCCCGGGTCGCGAATTCACGGGGCAGGCGCTGGCGGTAGTTGATGAACTCCGCGCTGATCAGGCGGGACGAGGCCTTGCGCCCCTGGAACTCGAAGCCGATGGTCTCCACCGCCACGTTCGCGGTGCCTCCGAGGGTGAGCGAGACAGTGGTGCCGGAGGGCACGGACTTCGCCGCCTGCGCGATCGCCTTCGCTGGCACGACCGCGCTCAGCGACACGTCAGGATCCGCAGGGTTCCATTTCAGCTCCCGCATGGCAATGCGGTAACGGTCCGTGCAGGCCAGAGTGAGACGGTCACCCTTGGCCTCCAGGTGCAGACCGGTGAGGACCGGAACCGCTTCGTCGCGCGCCGCTGCCAGCGAGACCTGCGCGACCGCCGCGCTGAAGGCGTCGCCGTCCACCGTGCCCGCCAGGCCGGGCATGACGGGCAGCGCCGGGTAGTCCTCGACCGGGAGCGTCTGCAGGGTGAACCGGGTCCCGCTGCCCTCCACCGTGACCTTGTTCGCATCGCCGACGAACTCGATGAGCCCCGGCGGCATGCTGCGCATGATCTCCGCCAGCAGGCGGCCCGAAACCAGGACGGCGCCGGTCTCGATCACCTCGACGTCGACATCGGCTCGCGTGGAGTTCTCGTAGTCGTAGCCTGAGAGCGTCAGCCGCTCGTCGACCTTCAGCAGAATGCCAGCGAGGATGGGCACGACCGGCCGGGAAGCCAGACTGCGCGCCGCCCACGCCGTGGCCTCGACGATCTCGTCGCGCTCCACTCGAAACTTCATGGTCCCTTACTCTCCTGGATCATCGCGATTCTTCTGTGGGATCGAGTCAAGCATGCTCGACTTGATCGCCCTCGAGCAGGGTGAGCGGGCAAGGATCACTCACTACGGCCGGAAATCGGAGCCGTGGGCCGAACCTCACCCGAGGGTAGCGAGCGCACAACGCGTGCGGGATTTCCATACACAACGACCCCCGCCGGGACATCCTTGGTCACTACACTGCCGGCGCCCACCACCGCGTCATCACCGATGGTGACGCCCGGGCAGACAATGGCTCCGCCGCCGATCCACACATTGCTTCCGATGGTTATCGCGGCCCCGAACTCATAGCCCTTTCGGCGCAGTTCGGCCTCAAGCGGGTGTGTCGCGGTGAGAAGCTGGACATAGGGACCGATCAGCGTCCGGGGTCCGATCTCGATACAGGCCGTGTCCAGGAACACCCCGCCGTAATTGACGAATACGTCCTCGGCAAGGTGAATGTTCCGACCGTACAGACAGTGAAAGGGGGAGCGCACTTCGATCGACTCGCCGACCGAGCCCAGCAGGTCCCGCAACAGCGACACACGCTGCCCCGGGGCGCCCACGCTGGTCGCGTTGTACCGCTCCATCAGCAGGGCCGCGGCCAGCCGCTCGGCAGTCAACTCCGTGTCGTCATAGGCGAAGAGCTCTCCAGCGAGCATCTTGTCCTTGTATCTGGTCATCGGCGGACCCCCCCACTGGCTCCCTGCGGGCCGCCCCAGGGCCGGAGCGACAGCAGCCGGCCGACGATCGTCCCGGCAGCCACACCCTACCTTCTGCTCAACATCCCCCCGGCGGACCCGGATCCCCGCCCGAAGAGTCGCCTCGCACGACGGCATGCGAGACTCGCTCGTACCGCAGCACCACAATCACCCACGGCCAACAGCCGTTACGAACAGAGAGGTCCCCAATGACGGCTGGATCAGGACCCGTTAAGGAAGCTCAGCCTCCGCTTGTGGTGGTGCTCGGAGCCGGCCACATCGGCGAAACGGTGGTGGCGCGGCTGCTCGCCGCCGGACACCCCGCCACCCGCCTCAGGGCGACCACCCGGACACAGCGGCGGGCCGAGGCCCTGGCCGCGGCGCACGGGATTGTGACCGGCGTGAACAACGCCGAAGTGGCGGCCGGAGCGGATGTTCTCGTGCTGGCGGTCCGTCCGCCTCAGGCAGAGGACGTACTGCGCCAGTCAGTTGACGCCTCCTCATCTTCCGCTTCCATTGTTTCACTCGTCGCGGGTTACTCGCTCGACCGAATCGAACGGATCGCCGCTTCGTCATCCGGCGAGATCTCCGCATTCCGCGTGGCATCCAATGTCGCCTCCCTCCAGAAGGCCGGAGTGCTCGCCATATCATCGGCACCGGGCACGCCCGTCGGCGCGGAGGACCTCGTACTCACCACGCTGCGGCCGCTCGGCACTTTCATCGGCATTCCGGAATCGCATCAGAATGTCGCCGCTTCAACTCTCGGCAGCGGAGCGGCCTTTCTGGCACTGGCCGCAACCGGTGTCGTTGACGCCGCCACGTCTGACGGGGTGCCACCGGAGCACGCCACACTCTTCGCGGCCGAGGCCCTGGAGTGTGCGGCCGCACTGTTGCGACAGTCGAACCCCGCACCGGCCAACCCCTGGGAATCTCTGGCTACTCCCGGTGGAATCACGGAAGCGGGGATCAACTCCCTTCGCGCACATGCCGTGTCGCAGCGTCTGTCCGACGCGGTGCAGGCGGCCGTGGCTCGCGCGAATGCGCTCGCGACGACTCCCTCCGACCAGACTTGACCCCTGCCGACTCCGCCGACGATGATCCCTTCGGACGAAGATCAATAACGACGGGTTCATTGTGAGGACGCAGCAGGAATCGCCACGGCGATGGCCTGTTTCGCCCGTCCTCCTCGAACCAACCTCGACACGAAGGCGGCACGCCGTGTATGACGCGATAGTTGTGGGCGCCCGGTGTGCCGGCGCCTCAACGGCTCTTCTTCTCGCACGCGCGGGTTACCGCGTACTCATGGTCGACCGGGCGGCGTTCCCCCGGGACACGCTCTCCACGCTCTACATCCACCAGCCGGGAATCGTCCGGCTGGCGCAGTGGGGGGTGCTCGACGATGTCATCGCCACCGGAACCCCGGCCCTGGACAAGGTCACCTACCGGGTCGCGGACATCGAACTCTCCGGCTGCTCTTGGCCCGTCTCCGGCCAGCAGGCCGCGTACGCGCCCAGGCGCCATCACCTCGACTCGATTCTGGCCCGCGCGGCCGTCGCCTCCGGAGTGGAGTTCCGCGATGGCTGCACCGTCGAGGACGTACTCTTCGACGACGACCGCGTCGTCGGTGTCCGCTGCCGGACGGCGGGCGGCGCCCTCGTCGAGGAGCGGGCCCGACTGGTGATCGGCGCGGATGGGATGCGCTCCCGGGTGGCCGAGGCCGTGAAGGCCCCCGTCCTCACCGAGGACCCGCTGCTGACCTGTGCGTACTACACTTACTGGGAAGGCGTCTCCGACCACTTCCAACTGCACGAGGCCCCTGGCCGGTGGGTCGGTGTGATCCCCACCAACGACGACATGACGCTGGTCGCCTCCTACTTCCCGCAGTCGGAATTCGACCGGGTCCGGGCAGATGTCAAGACCGCCTACATGGAGTCCGTACGGACCACCGCGCCTGCCGTCTTCGACCGGATCGAAGGACTGGAGCGGGGGGACAAGTTCTACGGAAGCGGCGACCAGCAGAACTTCTTCCGCCAGGTCTCGGGCAACGGCTGGGCCCTGGTGGGGGACGCGGCGCACCACAAGGACTCCATCACGGCGAAGGGCATCACCGACGCCTTCCTGCAAGCCGAGACCCTGACCGAGGCCATCGGAGAAAACCTGCACGACCCTGCCCTGCTGAAGGCGGCCCTCCAGCAGTATGCGGCCGGCCATGAGGACCTGCTCATCGACGGCTACCAGAGCACGCTGTTCACAGCGGCCCTGAAGGTGCACAAGGACCGGCTAGCCATGCTCCGCGCGGTGGCGAGCAATGCGGAGTTCACCACCCGCTACTTCGCCGCCGTCGCAGGTGACTGCGCGACCGAGGATCTCTACACCCCCGAACTGCTCGACCTCCTCTACTGATCAGCCCGTGCCCTCACCGATATCCGGAGTTCTTCCCATGACTGTTTCGGCCGGCCTCGCGAGTCGCTGGATCCGACGCCATCTGCCCGTCGCCAATCCCCGGATACGTCTCCTGTGCTTCCCGCACGCTGGTGGCACCGCGAGCTTCTTCCGCTCCTGGCCCAAGCACTTCCCGGCCGATGTCGAGGTCCTCTCGCTGCGCTACCCGGGCCGGGAGGACCGCCTCAACGAGGCCTTCATCGATGCGATGGATCCACTCGTGGACTCCGTGACGGACGCTCTGGTCCCACTCCTGGACCGACCGTTGGCCTTCTTCGGCCACAGCATGGGGGCCTCGGTCGCGCACGAGGTGGCCGTCCGGCTCGAGTCACAGCACGATTTCCGCCTGCACCGGCTGCTGGTCTCCGCCCGGCCGGCTCCCCACCTGCTCGGCACCTACCGTCTCCACCTCGAAGACGACGACTCGCTGGCCGCCGATGTGAGGCGGCTGGACAAGAACAGCAGCGGCATCCTCGCCGATCCGGATCTGCGCGAACTGGTCCTGCCCGCCATCCGCGCCGACTACCGCCTGGTGGGCACCTATCAGCCTCGCGGGATCGAGAAGATCAAGAGCCCCATCGTCGCGTATGCGGGCGACACCGACCCCGAGGTCTCGTTCGCTGACGTCCAGGGCTGGAACGCGGTGAGCCCCGATGGATTCCGTTTCCGGGCCTTTCAGGGTGATCACTTCTATCTCGTGCCCCACGAGAAGGAACTCGTCACCGATGTGGTTCAGCAGCTCTGCCAGGACTGATTCCGGCCCGCCTCAAGCACGGCACATCCTCTTCACATGATCATCGACAGTCACAACGGGTGAGGTCATCCACATGCGGAACGAATACATCGACCCCTCTGGGCGCCTCGCGTACCACATCGGCGAGCCGGCCGACTACGACGCCATCGGCGGGGCGACCTTCCGACGCATGCTGTTCGACATGGCCGTCATCCGCGCGTTCGAGGAGAAGCTCCTCGAATGTTCCGCACGCGGCGAGGTCTCCGGACCCGTGCACACGTCCATCGGCCAGGAGGCAGTGGCCGCAGCCGTGCTACGTCATCTGCGCCCGGGCGACCAGGTCGTCGGCAATCACCGCTCCCACCACCACTTCTTGGCCCAAGGGCTCTCCCGGACCATCGAGGACGGATGGAACCCGCTGACGGACTCTCCGTCCTCGGCCGCGCATTCTCTGGTGACCTCCGCCTTCGCGGAGATCCTGGGCCGCCCTACCGGCGTCAACCACGGAGTCGGCGGCTCCATGCACCTGCGCCACGAAGAGGTCGGCTTCATGGGATCGAGCGCCATCGTCGGCGGTGGGATACCCATCGCCGCCGGTCTGGCCTTCGCCGACTCCCTGCGCCCGGGCGAATCCTGCGCGGTGTGCTTCATCGGGGACGGTGCGGTCAACCAGGGAACCTTCCATGAAACCGCCAACCTCGCAGGAGTCCTGAACCTGCCGCTGCTCATCGTCATCGAGAACAACGGCTACGCCGAGGCCACTCGTCCGGATCAAGCGTCGGCAGTCCTGCCGCTGGCCACACAGGGGCTGGCCCACGGCTTCCGGTCCGCCACCATCAAGGGCGGGGACCACGTGGGGCTCTACCGCACGGCTGCGGAGTTCCTCGCGTCGATGCGTGAGGGCAGCGGCCCCGCTCTCATCGAGGTGGAGACCTATCGGCACTTCGATCACACAGGCCCCGTCCGCGGCAGCGCTGTCGGGTACCGCAGCGCTGCCGAGGAGGAAGAGTGGCTGGAGCGTGACCCGATGACCTCGCTGCCGAAGGCCCTGGCAGCCCAGGGGCTGCTGACGGCCGAGGAGAGTGAGCGCATCAGGACCGCGGCGGCCACGTTCGTCGGCCAGGCATTCGATTCGGTGGCCCCACCGAGCAAGGTCGCACCGCTCCTGGACACCTACGGGCTGCTGCGCGGCCGCAAGCCCGCCCTTCCGGCGCCCTCTCCCTCTGCTGCCGAAACCCCGCAGAACTCGGGGCCCGGCACTCGCTGGACGTTCAAGAACGCCATCGCAGAGGGCATATCCAGGGCTCTGCGCGACTCTGAGGATGTCGTCTTCCTCGGCGAGGAGGTCGCGAACCCCGGTGGTCTGCTGTGGCAGGCCGGGAACCTGGACCCCGAGCTCGTCGGCTCACGGATCGTCAACATGCCGATATCCGAGGCCGGTTTCGTCGGAATGTCGTGCGGAGCCGCGATGGTGGGCATGCGTCCGATCGTGGAGCTGATGTACGGCAGCTTCGCCCTGATCGCCGCCGACCAGCTGTTCAACCACATCGGGATGATCCGCTCGCTGTACGGCAACACGGCACAGGCACCCGTGATCGTACGGGCCAAGGTGCCCATCGGGCGGGGGTACGGACCCCAGCACGGCCTCAACCCGGCCGCCCTGTTCAGTTCCTTCCCTGGCTGGCGCGTCCACGCTCCGGCCAATCCTCGCGAATACCTGGGCGTCCTGAACTCCGCACTGCGGTGCGACGACCCGGTCCTGCTGGTCGAGTTCGCCTCCCTCTATGACGAGCAATACGAGCTGTCGGAGCACGACTTCGCGGCCCAGCTGCCCCTGGAGGGCGCCCGGATGGTGCGCGGCGGCGACGACGTCAGCATTTTCACCTACGGAATCGGGGTGGACTGGGCGCGCGCTGCCGCCGAGGAGCTCGCGGAGGAGGGCATGTCGGCCGAGATCATAGACCTGCGCGCCCTCGACACGCTCTCGACGGACTGGGCCGCGCTGGAGGCCTCCGTGGCCCGGACCGGGCACGGCCTCTTCGTCGACCCGGCCGCGCGCAGCCAGTCGATCGCGCCCCGGCTCATCGCCGACCTCATAGGGCGTGGGGACTGGCAGCAGCAGCTGTCGTACATCACGTGTGCCGACGTGCAGCCGGTCACCCCCGCACTTGAACAGCAGGCGGTGATCGGCCCGGCCGATGTCGTGACAGCCGTCAAGTACCTCATCAAGGCCTGACCCTCCGGTCGCTCACGATCCCAACATTGACCGGGAGGTCTCTATGCGCTGGCAGAATCTCTACATAGCAGGGTCGGGCACCTACTTCCCCGAAGGTGTCGAGACCGCCGAAGAGGCGATCGCAGCCGGCCGTTACTCCACGGCCGAGCACGCGGCCAACGGGATCCGTGCGGTGCGGACCGCCGGGGAGTCCGAGGCCCCGCCCGTGATGGCGGCCACGGCCGGGCGTCTGGCAGTGGAGCGCTCCGGCCACGCCGCGGAGGACTTCTCCCTGGTGCTGCACGGCTGCATGGGTCACCAAGGGCAGGATTTCTGGACACCGGCCCACTATGTGCAGCGCGAGACGGTCGGTGGGCACGGCCCGGCGATCGAGATCCGCCAGGGTTCGAACGGCGGACTGGCCGGGCTGGAGCTCGCCGCGTCCCAGCTGACCGCGCGGCCCAATGCCACCGCGGCTCTGATCACCACGGGCGACGCTTTCCAGTCCCCCTATGTGGACCGCTGGCGCACTGAGAACCAGCAGGTTTACGGGGACGGCGGCACCGCACTGGTGCTGTCCAACCGTGAGGGGTTCGCCCGGCTGCGGTCGACCTCGTCCCGGTCCGAACCAGAGCTGGAACCGGTGTACCGGGGCACCGGCGGCTGGACCCCGGCACCTGATCAGGCGGCCTGGCCCGTCGATCTGCGCGGTCGCACCCGGGAGTACCTTCTGGCCGATCCGTTCCGTTACGACGACGTGATCGCCCGGACGGGCAAGAGCCTCGACCTGGTGGTGCGCGACGCGCTCGCCGACGCGGACGCCGCTCTGGACGACGTAGCGTTCGTGGTCCACCCGGCCATCGGGGAGACCATCGTGGAGTACTCCTACTTCGGGCAGCTGGGAATCGGCCGCGAGCGCACCGCGTACGACTGGGCACGTGACTTCGGGCACCTCGGGGCGGGCGACCAGTTCGCCGGGATCGACCATCTCGTCGCGAGCGGCCGCGCCGCTCGAGGTGATCTGCTGCTCGCCATCGGTGTCGGCATCGGATACATGTGGACGGCGGCTGTGGTCGAGGTGCTCGACTCACCCGGCTGGTAGCCCTCCCCGCAGACAGGCCTCACGACAACGCCCCGGGTCACGGTTGGTTCCGTGACCCGGGGCGTTGCGCGTGGTTCTCAGTTAGCGTGGCGGACCAGCGTGATGCCGTCCTTGACCGTCAGCATCACGGTGTTCACCCGCGGGTCCTTGGCGACCTTGTCGTTGAAGGCCACCACATATGCTCCCCATTCGGTGAGCATGTTGGAGAGCCACTCATCGCCACTGACTTCCTGCGTGTCGGCATCGGCGGCGAGGATCCGTTCGGCTTCCTCGGAGTTCTGGGTCATCGCGTCGACGACGACGCCGCCCCACAGCGTGTTGTCGATCGCCAGCAGCCCGTTCTCGGCGAGCAGACCGCGCTCCAGGATCAGATCGAAGTAGTTCGCGTAATTGGGCTTGTCCGCGTCGACGAATATGAAGTCGAACGGACCCTCGATCTCGCGAAGGGTTTCCAGGGCACCGGCCTCGACAAGCTTGATCTTGTGACCGTTCGCGCTGCGCGCGAAAGCGTTCTGCGCGAGATCACGGGCGCGCACGTCGGCACTGTAGTTGTCGACGGTGATGATCTCTCCGTCAGCCGGCAGTACAGCCGCCAGTCCGATCGTGGCATGACCGGTGAACGTGCCGATCTCCAGGATCCGCTTGGCCCCCACCATCCCGACCAGCATCGAGAGGAAGGAAACCTGCGCCGAGGAGGTGGCGATGTCGGCCCACTCCGGGCAAAGCCGCTCCGTGTCGGCGTGCAGCTGCTCCAGCTCTGCGGAGGGGGCGGTCGAGTGGGCCTCCGCGTACTCCTCGATGCCCGGCTGGAAAATTGACGACTTCTTGAAGACTACGTCCTTGCGATGGAACACGGAGTCCCTCTCCTTGCATGTGCGAACAATGTGATGTTGCCGTTTCGCTTCCCAGCGGAACCAAATTTAGTTCAGCAGATCTTCCTCTCGGAACTCCGAGCGCCGACGCGCTTGGGGTGCCAATTCGAAAGCCTTGAGAACGGAACGTTCGATCTTCCCCGAGGAATTCTTCGGCAGTTCAGCGAATTCGATCCTTCGAATTCGCTGATAAGGGGCGAGACGGGTGGAGAGGAAGGAGAACAGCTCTTTCGCGGTCTCGGGCGAAGCCTCGGCCGCGGCGGTCAGCGTCACGTAGGCCTTCGGGACCGCGAGGCGCTTCTCGTCCGCCGCGGCCACGACCACCACCTCGGCCACACTCTCGTGCTGAAGGAGAGTGCTCTCCAGCTGGAAGGGCGATATCCGGTAGTTCGACGACTTGAAGACATCGTCCTGGCGGCCCACGTAGGTGTAGTAGCCGTCGCCGTCCCGCTGTGCGAAGTCACCGGTGCGGTACCGCGCACCGGCACACGGGTCCACCAACTGCCCTTCACCGTCCGCATAGCCCCGCATCAGGCCGAGGGGCCGGTCCGTCACGTCGATGCTGATCTCACCCTCCTCGGCGGGCTCGCCCTCCGGGCTGATCAGCTCCACGGCATAGCCGGGCAGCGGGCTCCCCATCGCGCCCGCCTTCACCGGCCGGCCCGGCGGGTTGCCGATCAGGCCGGTCGCCTCGGTCTGTCCGTACCCGTCGCGGATCGTCACACCCCAAGCCCGCCTGATCTTTTCGATCACCTCGGAGTTGAGCGGTTCACCTGCGGAGACGGCCTCCCGCAGGGAGACCTTCCACCGGCCGATCGGCTGCTGCACGATCATGCGCCAGACGGTCGGCGGCGCACAGAACGTGGTCACCTGACCTCGAACCAAGGCGTCGAGCGTCGCCTCGACGTCGAAACGAGGCTGCGAGAGGGCGAGGACACCCGCCTCGGCGGACCAGGGCGCGAAGACATTGCTGCAGGCATGCTTGGCCCAACCGGACTGGGCGATCGTCGTGTGGGTGTCGCCGGGCCGCTGACCGATCAGGTACATGGTGGTCAACTGACCTACCGGGTAGGACGCGTGGCTGTGTTCCACCAATTTGGGCTGCGACGTGGTGCCGGAGGTGAAGTACCGGAACAGGGGATCGGTGGCCGGCGTGGGTCCCTCCGACCGGAACACCGAGTCGGAACGCAGGGCCACGTTCAGATCGTGCCAGCCCTCCGGGACGCGGTCGTCGTCCGCGCCGGACAGGCTGACGACACGGGTCCGGATTCCGGGGATCCGCCGGAACTTGCCAGTGTCCTCGGAGCGCGCCACGACATGCTGTACACCGGCGCGCTGAACCCGGCTGATCAGGTCTTCCTCGCCGAGCAGCGTGGCAGCGGGGACGATGACGGCACCGAGCTTGATCGCGGCAAGCATGGTGACCCACAGCTCCGCACGGTTGTCCAGCATCAACAACAGCGGATCACCGCGTCGTACACCGAGTTCCCGCAGCCAGTTCGCGACCTGAGCGGAGCGCTCGGACATCTCGGCGTAGGTCAGCCGTACGTCACGACCGGGGCCCGCGGCCAGGTCCATGACCCGCAGCGCGGTCGCGTCGCGGCGCTCGGGCGTACCGGCGACCACGTCGAACCAGTCGAGGGCCCAGTTGAAGGTGGTGAGCCGGGGCCAGGAGAACTCCCGGTACGCGGTGTCGTAGTCGTCGCGGTGTTTCTGCAGCACGTCACGGGCTGCGCGGAATGCCGCCGTCGAGTCACTGGGGTCGGCTTCGGCGCCGGGCACGGCCAAGTCACATTCCTCTGAGGAGGTCCGGGAGAACGGGAACGAATCCGAAGGCAGCTGTTCAGGCACCGGCGGGGGCCTGCCGCTCCACCAACATCCGCTCAGCGCCCGGGCGGAGCCGGGTGCGAATCGGCATGTGCTTGATTCCCGCCACGAAGTTGGATCGCAGATGCTCGACGGGGCCGTCCAGCTCGATCGACTCGAACAGGTCCAGCATCTCTCTCACGATCATGCGCAGCGTTATCCGGGCCAATGAGGCACCCACGCAGTAGTGGTTGCCGTACCCGAAGGCCAGATGGCGGTTGCCGGAGCGTGCGATGTCGAAGCGGTAGGGGTCGTCGAAGACCGCCTCGTCGCGGTTGGCCGAGCCGAGCCACACCGCGACCGCGGATCCGGCCGGGATGTGCTGCCCGGACAGAGTGACATCGCGTACGGCGTAGCGCATGAAGTGGTTGGCCGGCGAGGACCAGCGCAGCCCCTCCTCCACGCCGCTGGAGAGCAGGGAAGGAGTCTCGGCCATACGACGGAGGCTGTCCGGGTCCTCGATCAGCGCGAGCATCATGGCCGTGAGCACATGCGGGGTGGTCACATTGGCGCCGAGGAGAAGGCTGTAGCAGTTGTAGACGAGCTCCTGGACGTCGAGCTGCTCACCACCGGCGTTCATCGTCATCAGGAATCCGATGAGGTCGTCGGGCGGGTCGCCCGCGCGCTCCCGGATCTCGTCTGCGAAGTATCCGAAGAGCTCGTGGTGGACGCTCATCAGCGTCGTCGCCGCGTCGCCCTCCATAAACTCCGTGTCGTCCGGTGCCACGGCCATGGTCGTGCAGCGGGTGAGTCTGGGCCAGTCGCGCTCGGGAATTCCCATGATGGCGCCGGTGAAGGCCATCGGGAATTCCGCGGCGGCTGTCGCGAGATCCCAACGGTCCTGCGTCAGCGCTGGGGCGAGCATCCCGTGGACGGCCGCACGCAGCTGCTGCTGGCGCGCCGCCAGCCCCTTGGGCGACAGGGCGCGCGCCAGCGGGTCCCGCATGGCCGCATGCCGTGGCGGGTCGGTGGCCGCCATCATCTTGCCGCCGGCCGGGTCGCCGACGTCGAGGGCGAGCAGCAGGGTGCCGCGTTCCGAGGTGAAGTACTCGTGGTCGTCGAGCACCCGGCAGGCGTCCTCGTACCGGGTGACCGACCAGAACGCGCGGCCGTCCGGAAGTACCTGATGGTGCACGGGCGCACGTTCCCGCATCACCTTCCAGATGGGGTGCGGGTCGCCGTCGGCGTACAGTCCTGGATCGAACAGGTCGATCTTCTCCAGATCGACCTCCGGATCCTGCCCGGGAACGGTGATCCTCAAGGTCGGTCCTCTCCGATCTGCCCGTCCGCCTCGCTCGTCGGCGCAGCGGCCACCAGGTCTTCGATGGCCTGGGCCAGGCCGGCGATGGTCGCGTTCTCGTAGAAGCGGCGGGGCGTGATGCCGACCTTGTAGACGGCGGTGATCTCGGCGGTGATCTGTATGCCGAGCAGTGAATATCCGCCGAGCTCGAAGAAGTCGTCGTCGACTCCGACCTCGGATATACCGAGCAGGTCCGACCAGACGGAAGCCAGCGCGATCTCCACGGCGGTGGTGGCGGGCCGGAACGCGGCATTGACCTCGGGCCGCTCCTCGCTCACGCGCTCGGCGAGATCGGCCCTGTCCACCTTGCCGTTGGCGGTCAGGGGCAGCACGTCGAGAAGAATGAACGACGTCGGCACGGAGTATTCGGGGAGCACCTCGCCGAGGGACCGGCGAAGGTCCAGCGTGGAGACGCGGGCGCCGCGCTCGGGCACGAAGAAGGCGACCAGTACGCGGTCTCCGGCAGGGCCCGTCTGCGGCACGACGGCCGCGTCCCGAACACCAGGCTGTGCGGTGAGTGCGGCCTCGGTCTCCCCCGGCTCGACCCGGAAGCCCCGGATCTTCACCTGCTGGTCGACCCGGCCGAGGAACTCGAGCTCTCCGTCCGGCATCCGCCGGACCAGGTCACCGGTCCGGTACATCCGGGCGCCGGGGAGGTCAGAGAAGCAGTCCGCGACGAAACGCTCACCGGTGGCCGCAGGACGCCGTGCGTAGCCACGGGCCAGGCCCTCGCCGACGGCATAGAGCTCTCCGCTCTCACCATCCGGTACGGGGCGCAGCTTCGCGTCGAGGATGCGGACCTCGGTCCCCCGGATGGGCCGCCCGATGGGTACGCTGCCGGCGCCGAACGGCCCGGTGGCGAGGTGACAGGCGGTGAAGGTGGTGTTCTCGGTCGGCCCGTACCCGTTGACGATCCGCAGGCCCGGCAACGCCTGCCGTACCCGGTCTGCCTGCGCGGCGGACACGACATCGCCGCCGGCCAGCAGGTAGCGCACTCCTGTGAGCTTCTCGATCTGCCGTTCCGACAGCCGGTGGAACAGACCTGCGGTGAGCCACAGCACGGTGACACCCTCGGTGCGCACCGTATCCACCAGTTTGGCCAGCGAGGCACCGGCTTCCGGATATATCGCCAGGCGAGCGCCATTGAGCAGCGGCGCCCAGATCTCGAACGTCGACGCGTCGAATGCGGGCGAGGCGAACTGGAGCACAACGTCGTCGGCCGAAACCGGGACGTAGTCGGGGTCCAGGGCGAGCCGTCGCACGGCACGGTGTGGTATGGCAACGCCCTTGGGCGTTCCGGTCGAGCCCGAGGTGTAGGCGAGGTAGGCGATGTTGTCGCCGTGGACCTCGACGCCGGGATCGCCGTGCGGCTGCTGCTCCACCTCGGACCAGTCACGGTCCAGACAGATGACGTTCAGTCCATCGGCGGCGGGCGGCAACAGCCGCTCCTGGGTGAGGATCACCGATGCGTTCGCGTCGTCCAGCAGAGCCCGCTGCCGCTCCAGCGGCATGGTCGAGTCCAGGGCCAGGTAGCTTCCGCCGGCTTTGAGGATGCCCAGCACGCCGACCACCAGGTCGAGTGAGCGCTCGACGGACAGCGCCACCGGGGTCTCGGTCCGCACTCCCCGCTCACGCAGGTAGTGGGCCAGCCGGTTCGCCCGGATGTCGAGCTCCCGGTAGGTGAGTTTCTGGTCGCGCCAGGTCGCCGCCAGCGCCTCCGGGGTGGCCGCGGCCCGCGCCGCGAACACCGCGTGCACCGACAGGGAATCCATGGTGTGGCCCGCCTGCGCGAGCGGTGCGAGACCGCCGGTCATTACCTGCCCTCCAAGGCGGTCTTGATGTCCTGCTCGAGTTCGGCGCGAAGCGCCAAAGGAGCCTGCAGGAAGCTGTGGTGGCTCCCCTGCAGCACGGTGAAACGGACGTCGTCCGAGTACTCCCGCCACCCCTTCATGAGGTCGGGTGCGACCTCGACGTCGTCCATCCAGCCGAGCACGGTGATCGCGCTGGGGACCACCTCGGGGGCTTCCAGCCGGTACTGCTTGTTGGCGTCCACGTCGGCACGCATGACTCCCAGTCCGAACCGGATCAGGTCCGGATCGGGCTCACTGCCCATCGCCCGGGTCAGATCGGCCAGTTCCTCCGCCAGCTCATCGTCGGTCATGCCGAGGAAGCGGCCGTACGGCCCGTCGTGCGGCGCGACCTGGGACGAGATGAAGAGCCGGTCGGGGGTCGGGAGCCCCGCAGCGTGGAGCTGACGCGCGGTCTCGAAGGCGGCGAGAGCCGAGCTGCAGTGGCCGAAGAAGGCGAAGGGCACGTCCAGATACGGCTCCAGGGCCTGGACCAGCGATTCGGCAAGGGACTCGTACGTTCCGTAGTGCGGGTCCTTCGCACGGTTCTCCCGGCCGGGCAGCTGGATCATACAGACCTCGGCACCGCCGATCGTGCGTGGCCAGCGGGCGTACATGGATGCGCCGACACCTGAGTAGGGCAGGCAGAAGATTCGTGCTTTGGCACCCTCCTTAGGGCGGCGGAGCAGCCACCGTTGTGGCGTGCTGGATGAGCTGGACCGGGTTTCCATTGACATACCTCGAAGTAGCACGTGCCGTTGCCTACGGTCTACGGATCACCGTCGGGTCCTCAGTTAGCGGCGCTCTCCATGGCGTCGACCAGGCTCTTGGGCCGCATGTCGGTCCAGTTCGTCTCGATGTAGTCGAGGCACGCCTGACGAGAATCCTGCTCATGGGCGATCGCCCAGCCCGCCGGCACCTCCGCGAATGCGGGCCACAGCGAGTACTGGCCCTCGTCGTTGACCAGCACGAGGTAGGTGGCTTCCGGGTCGTCGAACGGGTTCGTCATGTCAGTCCTTTTCTCTGTCGCTTCTTGGTGGAGGTGGTGGGTGCGCACTCGCACCCACCACGGGGATGTCGACGGCTGGTACGCGCTCAGGCCAGGTCTGCGGCGATGACCGGGCCGTACTCGACCAGCGCCTCCGCGTCCATGAGCCGACCGTGCTCGGTGGCAACGTCATGGATCCGCAGCTCACCTGCCACGTACGGCTTCCAGGTGTCCGGACTCGGCCAGTCGGGATGGGCGTTGGCGCTGGTCGTGATCAGCCGCACCGAACCCTGGAACACCTCGGGTTCGTAGTCGCGCTGGAGCACGATGTTGTTGTAGAAGGTGTCCACGACGCCCTCGATGGCTCCATCGTCGAGCGCCGCGATGGCGCTTCCGCGACTTCGCATGATCTGAGCCGCTTCGGCGAAGTCCATGTCCGTCCCGTCTTCGACGGGGTGTCCGAGGAAGGCGAGCAGACCGCCGAGGATCTCGCTCTTGGCCGGCACCGGGACCTCACGGGCGATCGCCTTGAGCGGGTAGGCATCGAGGATGGCCAGCAGCTCGACCTTCTCCCCATGCTTCTGCAGCCGGGTGGCGATGGCATGAGCCACCACACCGCCGAAGGACCAGCCGAGCAGGTGGTACGGCCCATCGGGCTGAACCGACTTGATCTGCCCGAGGTAGTCGGCGGCCATCTCCTCGACGTCGGCCGGGCGCGGTTCGCCACCGGCCAGTCCGCGCGCCTGCAGCGCGTAGAGAGGCCGGTCGTCGGGCAGGTACTGGGCAAGCCGTGCGTAGGACCAGCTCACTCCCGCCCCTGGATGGATACAGAAGACCGGGGGCTGGTCACCGCGCGGGCGCAGCGGCAGCAGGACGCCGAGCGGATCCGTGCCCGTGCCCTCATCCAGCTTGTCGGCCAGTTCGGCGACCGAGGGAGCCTCGAAGAGGTCGATGACACTGATCTGGGCCCCCAGGGTCTCCTGAATACGCCGTACCAGGCGTACCGCGAGCAACGAGTGCCCGCCCAGCTCGAAGAAGCCCGAGGTGACACTGGACACCGGCCGTTCAAGGACCTCGGCGAACAGCGAACACAGCAGCTCTTCCCTCGGCGAGGCCGGCATCCGCACCGGCGCAGTGCCGGCCTCGTCCGCCGTCTCGTCCTCGGGCTCGTCGGCAGACTGCTCGAACAGCACCACCGAGGCGGGCATCAGCCCCTCCGGCAGCCGGTCGGCGAGGTACGCGGTGAGGGCCTCGGCGTCGAGCTCACTCCCCTCCGGTACGGCGGCGTAGGCGACCAGTCGGGATTCGCCCAGCTGGTCCTCGCGCACGACGAGATCGGCCTGTAGGACGTCCGGGTGCCCGGCGACCGCAGCCTTGATCTCGGCCAGTCGGATCCGGTCCGTCAGCGCCGCGGTGGCGGCGGGCCCCTCCTGCGCGGCACTGCGTCCGATACGGCTGAGGGGCTGGTCGGGAGTGGCCACGATCTGCTCCATCAGGCGCCGCCAGCGCTCCAGCAGGGCTTCGACGGTGTCCCGGTCGAACAGATCGGTGGAATACTCCACCGCTCCGTGAATGCCGGCGCTCTCCCCTGCCGCGCTCTTGCGCTCGTAGAGCTGAAGGGAGAGGTCGAACTTGGCAGACTTGGGTTCGACGGTAGCCATCTCCACCTGGAGCCCCGGCAGTTCGAACGATCCCTGCGGGATGTTCTGCAGCGCCAGGGAGACCTGGAACAGCGGATGGTGGGAGAGCGAGCGTTCCGGGTTGAGCAGCTCGACAAGGTGCTCGAAGGGCAGGTCCTGGTGTGCGTAGGCCGCCAGGTCCGCTTCTCGCACCCGGCCCAGCAGCTCACGGAAGCTGGGATCGCCGGACAGGTCCGTGCGCAGGACCAGTGTGTTCACGAAGAAGCCGACCAGATCGTCGAGTGCCTCGTCCATACGGCCCGCGATGGGGGTGCCCAACGGGATGTCGTCGCCCCCGCCGAACCGGGCGAGCAGCGTGGCCAGCGCGGCCTGCAGCACCATGAACAGGCTGGTCTCGCTGGACCGGGCGAGTTCCGCCAGCTTCTGGTGGAGCTCCGCGCCGATCAGGAGGCTCACCACGTCGCCGCGGTAGGAGTTCACCGCGGGCCTCGGCCGGTCGAAGGGCAGCTCGATGCGGTCGGGGAGCCCGGCCAGCGCCTGCGCCCAGTGGTTCACCTGCTCGTTCAGCAGGCTGCCGGTATCGTCGGCCGTACCCAGAAGTTCCTGCTGCCACAGCGTGTAGTCGGCGTACTGCACCGGTAGCGGCTGCCAAGCGGGCGCCTGCCCCAGGGAGCGGGCGGCGTAGGCCTGTCCCAGGTCCCGCGTGAGCGGTCCCATGGACCAGCCGTCGCCGGCTATGTGGTGCAGCACGATCAGCAGTACGTGCTCGTCCGGCCCCAGTCGGAACACCTCGGCCCGGATCGGGAAGTCGTGCTCCAGATCGAAACCGACCCCCGCGGCGGCCGACAGTGCCGAAGCGAGCTCGGCTTCGCCGCTCTCCCGCACGGTGAATTCCATCCGCGCCAGGTCCGCCGCCACCGTGAACTGGCGCGGAGCGTCGTTCCGCTCGGGGAAGATGGTCCGCAGGGATTCGTGTCGGCCCAGGACATCGTCAAGCGCCGCCCGCAGTGCCTCCTGGTCGAGGCTGCCGGTCAGCCGCAGGATGAGCGGGATGTTGTAGGCGGTCATGCCCGGCTCGATGTGGTGCAGGAACCACAAGCGACGCTGTGCGAAGGAGAGGGATACCTCCTCCGGTCGCTGTGCCGGTACCAGCGCGGGCCGGACGGTGTCGCTGCGCATGTCGTTCAGCAGCGCCGCGAGCTCACCCGCGGTGGGTGCCTTGAAGAGGTGTCCCACGCCGACCTCGATGCCGAGGACGGTACGGATCCGGGAGGTGAGCCGGGTGGCTATCAGAGAGTGGCCGCCCAGGTCGAAGAAGTTGTCGTCCACGCCGACCGCGGGGCGGCCCAGGATCTCCCCGAACAGCTCGCACAGGATCTCTTCCTGAGGGCCTCGGGCCGCCCGCTTTCGGGCAAGCCCGAACCGGGGGGCGGGCAGCGCCCCACGGTCCAGTGTCCCCCACAGCGTCGTCGGCAGGACGTCCAGCGACAGCACCACGTCGGGCACCAGCGCGGCCGGCAGCAGCTGCTGGAGGTGGCGGCGCAGCGCCGCCGTGTCGATCCCCGCCTCGGACGTGGGAACCGCGTAGCCGACGAGCATGGCTGCCTGGGACGCCTCGTCCAGGTCCGCGCCGCGGACGGCGACCGCCGACCGGAGAACTCCGGGGTACGTGTCCATGGCCGTCTCCACGGCCCGCAGCTCGACCCTCAAACCCTGTATCTCGGCCTGCTCGTCGACCCGGCCCAGGAGCCGCAGCGTGCCGTCGGCATCCCGGCGTCCGGCTTCGCGGGTGCGGAACATCCGTGAGCCCGGCTCACCATGGGGGTCGGGCACGAATCGCTGCGCGGTCGCCGCGGGTAGGCCCGCGTAGCCCCGTGCCAGGCCAGGGCCCGCGAGATACACCTCACCGGGAACGTGGGACGGTACGGCCCGCAGCCGCTCGTCCAGTACGTAGACCCGCAGCGCCGACGCCGGGCCGGCCTCGGCCGGAGCATACGGATTCAGCAGCGTGTTACCCGCGGCCGTCAGTCTCCGGGAGAGGGCTTCGGGGCACTCCTCACCGTCGAGGATGAGCACACGGCCGCGCAGCTCCTGCGCGGTGTCCCAGAGAGCAGGCTCCGAGACGCCGAGGGAGACATGGGTGATCTTCTCCCGCTCGACAAACGCCGCGAGGTCGCTGTCAGGGCCGAGGATCAGCGTGGCGCCGTGTGTGAGGACGGCGAGGACGGCCCGTACTCCCGGCTCGGCCGTCACGTCGGACAGGTGCAGCACAGAGGCATCCGCGCCCAGTGCCGATTCACGCCCGGAAGCCGCCGTCGAAGGGCGGGCGCCGGTGACGACCACCGGGAGCGGTTCGCCCGCTGCTCCCGGTACGTGGATGACGTACGCGGCGTGTGCGGAGGTCAGACCGCCCACGGGGAGGTTCTCCGCGGAGTACCCGTCCAGCGCCGCGATGACGTCCGGGGCGTCCAGTGCCAGTCGCCCCGTTCCGTCCGGAAGGACGACGTGGTCGCCGGACGCGGTCAGCGTGAGCACGGGTGACACGCCTGCCAGAGCGGCCTCGAGGTGGTCCTCGGACCAGTCCGGTCCGACCGGCTGGAACGCGGCGCCCGCCTTCGCGGCCGCCACGAATCCGACGATGAGGTCGAGGGAGCGGGGCAGCGCGAGGGCCACCACCGAGTCCGGACCCACGCCACGCTCGAGCAGCAGCCGCGCGAGCCGGTTCGCCCGCGCGTTCAGCTCCCCGTACGTGAGGCGATCACCACCGTCGACCACCGCCACCGCACCGGGCTCCCGCGCGACCTGCGCCTCGACCGACGCGGCCAGGGAGACCCACGGCGCCACCGCGCCACCATCGTTCACGCCGCCGAGCAGCTCACGCCGCTCATCCGCCGAGAGGACCTCGGCCGCACCGATCCGCGCGTCCGGCGCGCCGACCAGCTCCTCCAGCAGACGACCCCACCGTGTGACCAGGGCCTCGACCGTCGACCGGTCGAACAGATCGGTACTGAACTCGGCGACGATGTCGAGGCCCTCGAGATCGCCCTGTCCGGCGCGCCTTTCCGTGACGTTGAAGAACAGGTCGAAGCGGGACGTTCCCACTCGCTCGTCGCTGCCCTCGGGTCGCTGCTCCCGAGTCTCGGGGGCAGGCAGCTCCATCTGTCCGCCGGGGGCGTTCTGCAAGGCGAACATGACTTGGAAGAGCGGGTGATGGGAAAGGGAGCGCTGCGGATTGAGCACCTCCACCAAGTGCTCGAACGGCAGATCCTGGTGCGCGTACGCCGCCAGGTCCGCCTCCCGCACCCGGCCCAGCAGCTCACGGAACGTCGGATCACCCGACGTATCCGTACGCAGCACCAGAGTGTTGACGAAGAACCCGACCAACTCGTCCAGCGCCTGGTCCGTACGGCCGGCGATCGGCGTGCCCAACGGAATGTCAGTCCCCGCACCCAACCGCGTGAACAACGCCGCCAACGACGCCTGCAACACCATGAACACACTCACGCCACACTCACGCGCAAGCCCCACCACACCCCGATGCACCCCGGCATCAAAGCGCAGGCCGAGCGCGTCGCCACGGTAGGTGTTGACTGCCGGACGCGTACGGTCGGCAGGCAGGTTCAACTGCTCCGGCAGACCCGCCAGCGCATCCTTCCAGAACGCGATCTGCGCACTGAGCAGACTCTCCGGATCGCTCTCCTCACCCAGCAACTCCCGCTGCCACAACGTGTAATCCGCGTACTGAACAGGCAACGGCTCCCACGCGGGAACCTCACCCCGACACCGCGCCGCATACGCCTGCGCCAGATCACGCGTCAACGGCCCCATCGACCAGCCATCACCCGCGATGTGATGCAGCACCAACAACACGACGTGATCCCCAGGACCCATCACGAACACATCCGCACGCAGCGGAAGCTCACACTCCAGATCAAAACCACGCCGAGCCGCCACCGCCAGCACCGACCCCAGACCCCCAGCCGGAACCTCCGACACCGAGAACCCAAGAACCGCCCCAGCCTCCACCGCACCCAGCACCAACTGCCGCGGCACACCATCCACTTCCGGGAACACCGTACGCAAACTCTCGTGCCGGCTCACCACATCAACCAACGCGGCCCGCAACGCCTCCCGGTCCAACTCACCGGAAAGCCGCACCTGCGCCGGCATGTTGTAGGTGGGGGTGACACCTTCCAGGCGGTGCAGGAACCACAGGCGGCGCTGCGCGAACGACAGCGGCACCACTTCAGGACGCTGCAGGGCACGCAGCGGCGGGCGCACGTCGCCCTGGGAGTCCAGCTCGCCCGCGAGACCGGCTACGGTCGGCCGCTCGAAGAGGGTGCGGATCGGAAGCTCGACTCCCAGCACCGTACGGATACGGCTGATCAACCGCGTCGCCAGCAGCGAATGACCACCCAAATCGAAGAAGTTGTCCTCGACCCCGGCCGAAGGGACACCGAGCACCTCGGCGAACAGCTCGCAGAGGATCTCCTCACGAGGGCTCCGGGCCTTGCGCTGTTCGCCGCCGGTGAGGTCCGGCTTGGGCAGCGCGCGCCGGTCCACCTTCCTGTTGGTCGTCAGCGGCAGCTCGTCCATCAGAATGACCGCGGACGGCACCATGTAGTCCGGCAGGCGATCCGCCACGTACGCGCGCAGCCCGGCAGAGGTAAGGCCGGCCTCGTCCGCCACGGTCACGTAGGCCAGCAGCCGCGCGGGGCCGTTGTCAGTGTCGGTGATCACCACGGCCTGGTCCACGCCCGGGCAGCTCGCCAGGGCGGACTCGATCTCACCCGGTTCGACGCGGTAGCCCCGGACCTTGACCTGGTGGTCCGTACGGCCGAGGTAGTCGAGCTTGCCGTCCGCGCGCCAGCGGACCAGGTCACCGGTCCGGTACATCCGCGCACCGGCCGGACCGTAGGGGTCCGCCACGAACCGCTCGGCCGTCAGACCCGCACGGTTCAGATAGCCACGTGCCGCACCCCTGTCCGCCACGTACAGCTCCCCGCCCACGCCGGCCGGCACAGGCAGCAGCTTGTCGTCCAGTACGTAGACGCGCTGTCCGGGAATGGGTAGACCGATCGAGGCGGCCGCGGCCCACTCGTCGACGTCACGCGTCAGCACCTCCGCGGTGATGGCGTACGTCTCGGTGGGACCGTACACATTGTGCAGTTCCACCTGCGGGTGCGAGACGAAGAACCGGCGTATGTTCCGGCTCAGCCTGAGCGCCTCACCCGCCTGGGACATCAGCCGCAGGGCCCGCATCTCAAGGCCGTGCTCGTTCGCCGCCTCACACACCGCCTCGATGACCAGGGTCGGTGCGTGCAGCTCCGCGATGTCGTTGTCGTCCATCCAGCGAGCCAGCAGCTCACCACTGCGCCGCACGTCCTCCGCGGGCAGCCACAGCTCCTTGCCCGCCACCAGGGAGGAGAGCATCTCCTGTACCGACACGTCGAAGGTCAGGGCTGTGAACTGGGCAACCCGACGGCCCACTCCGCCGCCGACGATCCGCTCATGCCACACGAGCATGTTCGCGTACACCCCGGCGCGCATCACCACACCCTTGGGGGTGCCGGTCGTGCCGGACGTGTACAGGACGAAGAGTCCGTGCTCGGGCGTGAGCGTCCCACCGCGCTCGGCGTCGGTGACATCCACGGCGGACAGGGCGGACAGTCCCGCCGCGACTGCCGGATCGTCCAGGACCAGCCGCTCCGCCGAGGCGGGCAGCACATGCTCACACGCGGACGACACCACCACGACCTCGGGTGCGGCGTCGGAGAGCATGAAGTCGATCCGCCCGGTCGGCAGGTCGACGTCGATCGGCAGATACGACGCACCCACCTTGAGCGCCGCCACGAATCCGACGATGAGGTCGAGGGAGCGGGGCAGCGCGAGGGCCACCACCGAGTCCGGACCCACGCCACGCTCGAGCAGCAGCCGCGCGAGCCGGTTCGCCCGCGCGTTCAGCTCCCCGTACGTGAGGCGATCACCACCGTCGACCACCGCCACCGCACCGGGCTCCCGCGCGACCTGCGCCTCGACCGACGCGGCCAGGGAGACCCACGGCGCCACCGCGCCACCATCGTTCACGCCGCCGAGCAGCTCACGCCGCTCATCCGCCGAGAGGACCTCGGCCGCACCGATCCGCGCGTCCGGCGCGCCGACCAGCTCCTCCAGCAGACGACCCCACCGCGCGACCAGGGCCTCCACCGTCGACCGGTCGAACAGATCGGTGGCGAATTCCACGACGCCGTCGAGTCCGTCGGGGTCGGCGTCGACCGTCCTGCGCTCCCATAGGCTCACGAAAAGATCGAAGCGCGACGTTGCCGTGGAGGTCGGCTCGGCGCCGACCTCCAGACCCGGCAGTTCGAACTTCCCCTGGGGGGTGTTCTGGAGGGCCAGGGACACCTGGAAGAGCGGGTGATGGGAAAGGGAGCGCTGCGGATTGAGCACCTCCACCAAGTGCTCGAACGGCAGATCCTGGTGCGCGTACGCCGCCAGGTCCGCCTCCCGCACCCGGCCCAGCAGCTCACGGAACGTCGGATCACCCGACGTATCCGTACGCAGCACCAGAGTGTTGACGAAGAACCCGACCAACTCGTCCAGCGCCTGGTCCGTACGGCCGGCGATCGGCGTGCCCAACGGAATGTCAGTCCCCGCACCCAACCGCGTGAACAACGCCGCCAACGACGCCTGCAACACCATGAACACACTCACGCCACACTCACGCGCAAGCCCCACCACACCCCGATGCACCCCGGCACCCAGCACGAACGGACTCACCGCACCACGCGAGGACGCCACAGCCGGACGCGTACGGTCGGCAGGCAGGTTCAACTGCTCCGGCAGACCCGCCAGCGCATCCTTCCAGAACGCGATCTGCGCACTGAGCAGACTCTCCGGATCGCTCTCCTCACCCAGCAACTCCCGCTGCCACAACGTGTAATCCGCGTACTGAATAAGCAACGGCTCCCACGCGGGAACCTCACCCCGACACCGCGCCGCATACGCCTGCGCCAGATCACGCGTCAACGGCCCCATCGACCAGCCATCACCCGCGATGTGATGCAGCACCAACAACACGACGTGATCCCCAGGACCCATCACGAACACATCCGCACGCAGCGGAAGCTCACACTCCAGATCAAAACCACGCCGAGCCGCCACCGCCAGCACCGACCCCAGACCCCCAGCCGGAACCTCCGACACCGAGAACCCAAGAACCGCCCCAGCCTCCACCGCACCCAGCACCAACTGCCGCGGCACACCATCTACTTCCGGGAACACCGTACGCAAACTCTCGTGCCGGCCCACCACATCAACCAACGCGGCCCGCAACGCCTCCCGGTCCAACTCACCGGAAAGCCGCAACGCCAAGGGGATGTTGTAGGCAGGCGAGTTCTCGAACTTCTGGAGGAACCACAGGCGGCGCTGCGCGAACGACAGCGGCACCGCTTCAGGGCGCTCCATCAGCACCACGGGCGGACGCACCGCGACCGATGCGTCGATCCTCCGCGACAGCCCTTCCACCGTCGGCGCCTGGAACAGCGTACGGATCGTCAGCTCGGCACCCAGGGTCGCCCGGATGCGGTTGATGAGCCGTGTGGCCATGAGGGAATGGCCGCCCAGATCGAAGAAGCTCTCGTCCACACCCACCGAAGGCAGGGCAAGCACCTCGGCGAACAGATCGCAGAGGATCTCCTCCTGCGGATTACGCGGACGGCGGCCCATCGGAATGATTCCGCCGACAGGCTCCGGCAGTGCCGCGCGGTCGAGCTTACCGTTCGCGTTCAGCGGGAAGCTGTCGAGCGTCATGAACGCGGCGGGCACCATGTGACCCGGCAGCCGCTGCTGCAGATAGTCCCTCAGTGCCCGGGCGAAGGCGAACTCCCCCTCCGGAGCACCGGCTTCGGGCTCGGCTATGACATAGCCGACGAGCCGCCGGTCGCCCTGGCGGTCCTCTCGCAGGGCAACAGCGGCCCGGCCCACCCAAGGGTGCTCCGCCAACGCCGCTTCGATCTCGCCGAGTTCGATGCGAAAGCCGCGCAGCTTGATCTGACTGTCGGCCCTGCCAACAAACTCCAGATTGCGGTTCGTCCGCCACCGAACGAGGTCACCGGTGCGGTACATCCGCTCGCCGGGCGTCCCGAACGGGCTGGCCACGAAGCGGGAGGCCGTCAGCCCCGGACGGGCCAGATATCCGCGGCCGAGCCCGGCGCCGGCGACATACAGTTCACCCGTAACGCCCGGAGGGACCGGCCGAAGGGCGGCGTCGAGGACGAATACCCGGGAGCCGTCGACCGGGCGGCCGATCGCGGGAACGGTGCCGTCGGCCGCGACGTAGCAGGTGGTGGCGTGGACGGTGGTCTCCGTCGGCCCGTAGATGTTGACCGCGCGGCAATCGGGCAGGACCTTGTTCAGCTCCGAGACGGCACGGGCCGAGAGCGCCTCGCCCCCGAAGACCACGCGGCGCAGCTCCAGCCGCCCCCATACATCGGTATCGCCCCCGGCTGCCAGCAGTTCGTCGAACGCCGACGGCGTCTGGCTGAGAATGGTGACCCTTTCGCGGATGAGCAGTTCCAGCAGCTCACCCGGCGAGCGGCTCACATCGCGGGGTACGACCACGACCTGGGCCCCGGTCAGCAGGGCGCCCCAGATCTCCCAGACGGAGAAGTCGAATGCGTAGGAGTGGAACCATGCCCAGACATCGTCGGGACCGCATTCCAGCCAGTGGTCCTGCCCGGCGAAGAGGCGCACCGCGTTGGCGTGAGTGGTGACCACGCCTTTCGGAAGACCGGTCGAGCCCGAGGTGTAGATGACGTACGCCGCATGGGCCCCTTGCCGGGCACCGCGCCGCTCGGCGTCACCGACCGTCCCGGACTCGCCCCCGGCCAGGGCGGCGACCGTATCCGGCGCGTCCAGCACGATGGCCGGGACGTCGAGCCCGGGCAGTCCCGGCGCCGCCGCTTGGTCCGTGAGTACGCATGCCGCCTGGGCGTCCCGGACTATGAGCGCGATCCGCTCGGCGGGGTTGTCCGGGTCGATGGGCACGTACGCCGCGCCCGCCTTGAGCACGGCGACCATGGCGACGACGGTCTCCACGGTCCGGTTCAGGAAAAGCGCGACCATTCGCTCGGGGCCCGCGCCGTTCTCCAAGAGCAGCCTGGCCAACCGGTTTGCACGGACGTCCAGTTCCGCATAGGAGAGCCGCTCGTCACCACACACCACAGCCGGCGCCGACGGATTGATCCGCGCCCGCTCCTCGAACAGTTCACCGAGGCTTGCGCGACCGCCCTTCTGCGCTGCGCCGACGGCCGTGTACGAGGTGGTCATCCCTTGACTCCTAGCGACGAAATCAGCGGCTCTGCCGCTGCTGCTCTCAGCTCACGAACGGCCAAGCCATCCGAATCGGCCACGCTCGGACAGCGGGCGGTCGGCATGAACGGCGATCGTATCAGTTTTATCTCGAACAAATGATCCCAGGGGCTCCTCTGAGGGAGCGTCATCCCAGGTCAGGGCGAGGCCTGTTCAGCCTCGGAGACGACGGTGGACTTCCAACATCGAAGGCCCCTGGAACAGATACTGGGGCTGCGGCTCGGCTATGACCGCGTCGATTCCAATCGTGCGGCAGTACTCTTCGGCGAAGTGGCAGCCCGATACCGCGAACACCACGAGTTTCGTGTTGTGTTCACGGGCCGTCAGTACCAGTTCTTCCAGTGTCTGACTGGCGAGCGTCTCGCCGCAGACGAGCGCGACATCGCTCTCCGCGACGATCCGCGCGCTTTCGTCACCGGACACCACGGGCACCCCGAGAACCCCGCGCTCGATCAGTTCGGTGTCGAAGTCGCTTGCGGTGATACTGACTTCCTCCTTCTGGAGGAAGTGAATCAAATTGCCCATGACCCCGACCTGGGCAACCCGCCGTCCGCCGACGCGCCTCAGCTGCTCCATCGCCTCACCCACGACGATCTCCGCACGGGCCAACGCCTTCTGGGCCGGTGCACCGTCGATCTGGAGCGTCCTGAACGGATCACGCGGCAGCGCGCCGAAAGCGGCGTCGAGGATGGCGATGTCCTCCGCGACCGTACTGCCGCGCACCTCCCGGGCGTCGCGCCCGATGAGGGAGTCGCTCCACTCCCCGAGGTCCACCGTCCCGAAGTCCGCGTAACAGCAGCCCTGTCGGACCGTTTGCGCCATGACGAAGCTGTACACCATGAAACGCTCGTACTCAGTGGGCTGTGAACGGTAGTCCACGCCCCACAGACTGCGCAGCAGGAAATCCTCGTCCGGAAGTGCCGCGCTCCGCGCGTTCACGATCGAACGCAGCGTGTCAAGAATTTTTTCCATACGGAACGGCTCCCAAATCCCATGTGGGCTCGTTGGTTACTCCTCGACGCCGGTGGCCCCGAGGGGCCAGGCATTACGCGGTGACCGCGACAGGAACCCTTGCATCCGGTTCAGCGGAGTTGCGTATGGAGCCCCATCGCTTGGCCGTGGCCTCATGGATGTACCAGACCTGCTCCTCGCTGAGCCGCAGCGAGACAACGCCGGGGAACGCCTCTTCAAAGAAGGTGTAGGGCGGCCGGTTCTCCACGTCAGGAGAGTGGTAATCGAGCCTCTCCGTCATGCCATGGGCCCTGGTGATCGGCGTGGCCGGGTGGTACGTGAGGATGTTGGGGCTGGCCAGCATCAGCAGACCGTCGTCGATGAGCATGCCGACTTCGGCAACTGTCTCCTCGATGCTGTCCATCGTCTCGCCCTCCAGGCCGAACAGCACCGAACTGCCGACCGGAATCCCCGCGTCCCGGATGCGCTCCAGGGCCATCCGCACCTTGGCCTTCCACGGAAAGTCCTCGATGCGGCGGACGTTCTTGTGCACGTGCTGCATCACGTCGGCCGACATGCTTTCGATGCCCATGTAGAGGTAGGTACAGCCGGCCTCGCGCATGAGGTCGAGCACATCGCGGACGTCCTGCTCCTTGTGCAGGGTCGTCAGCAGGTCAGCCGTTACCTGACAGCCGAACTGGAGGTTCCGCAGACGCTCCCAGTCGCCCTCATCCGTGATCCACTTCCGACATCGCTCGGGCAGCTCTGCCGGCCCGGAGGCCGCCCGGGCCGCCCGCAGCGCCTCACAGAAGGAACGGATCGAGGGGAAGGTGCCGCTCCAGAAGATGGAATCGTCGAAGAAGACCGCTTCCGCGCCATAACTGACGTACTCGCAGATCCGTTCCAGAGCCGCGTCAGCGGGCGACCCGCCGAATCGCTTGAGTCCTCCTGCGAGCACAGCGGACTCGGAGCAGAAGTCGCAGTGGTAGGGGCAGGCATTCGAGACGATCATGTGTGCCGTGCGGGCGGGACTGCCGTCGGACAGCGGGAAGATCGGGAAGCGGGAGCGGACCGCGAATCCGACGTAGGGGGAGGGGAGGTCCGCCAGATCGTACTTGGGGCCGCGCACCGGGAAGGCGTGAGCGGCCTCCGGGAGCACCGCACAGATCAGGGACGACCCGGGTATTCGTTCACCCGCGTCGCCCAGCAGTTCCAGCATGCCGACCACGTCCTCCACCCGGGCCCGGCCGCGGTCGAGATCCATGGCCAGCGCGATGGCTCGCATGAGGATGTCGAGCGCGAAGTAGCCCTCTCCGGAGACCAGGAGGTCGACAACGGGTCCGACCCGGCCGTCGTCCATCGCCCGGAGGGTGCTGCTGTACTCCAGAGCGAGGGTCTTCTTGGCGGGCAAGTACCGCATGGTTTCGTCTATGTGGCGGCCACCGAACACCACCAGGCAGTCCGGGACGATCTCCTTCGCGATCGCAGCCATCTCCAGGGCGTAACGGTGGCCGGGCGAGACCGTACTGACCAGAAAAACCCGGGGGCGCCTGCGTGTCAGCTCGGCGCGGAGATCGGCGCGCGCCTGCTCGTCCCACACCCTGGGATCGAAGACCGTGTGGTCCGGGGTGCTGTCGTTCTCGTCCCAGGCCCGGAGCCCGTGCTCGGCCGTCAGCCGTTGCGCCTTGGTCACCGGAATACCCCAGTCCGGGCACAGGTCCGAGAACGGGGACCCAACCCCCGCACCCTGCCTGGCGGACCGCAGCCCGTTGTCCACGGTGACGCACAACGCCGCGTACAGGCACATGGGGTCGCCGGGGTAGGTGATCTCCCCCTCCACCGAGGTCATCACCGGTGCGAGCGCTGCCAGCACCGGGAAGCGTCGCGCCGCCCACGCGACCGGCGCCGGATCCTGATGAAGGGACATCTCGGCCAGCTGGTCGAGGCGGTGTCTGCGTAGTTCCGTAAGCGCCTTCGCACTAGCCGCATGTGATGGGGCATCAGACGTCGGACCCACAAAACAGGAATGAGTGACGAGTGGCCGCGAAAACATCAGGTTCCTTCCGGTGTACCCGGACGGCCGGCCGACTTATGGCCGGGCCGAATACCGCATCAGGGCAGAGGACAGAGCGACTAGCAGGTGAGTTGAATGCGAAGTTCACCGACTTGGCGCGCGATGGGGACAAAGGCCAAGGCGCGCTAGCGCTTCGACAACCTCGTCACGACCCCAGCCCCCCAATCGCCCTTGCCTGGCTGTGAGTTCCAGTCCCGCGAACCCGCCCCAGTCAACGAGCAGCGGTTTTGGATCTTACATGCATCCGGCCAGAGGGACAGGAGGTGGCCCCCGGAACCGAGCGGCTACGATCATGCGATCGCATCCAGATCATGGCTGTACAACGAGGAGTTACGGGTGAACCCACGGCCCGAAGACACCGGATCCCCATCGGACATGCCGGCAGGCACGCCACTCGACCGCCTGCGCACACTGGCCTCCCAGGGACTCCTGGCTGAGCGGTACGAAACGGCCGCCGGGCTGCTCGCCGAGCTTGCGTCCACGGGTCGCCCGGGCGACCTGACGCGGGCGGGCGCGATCCTCCAGAGACTCGACGCCGACGAGATCGCGCGTCACAACCCGGGCACAGCCGTCGTGTCGGTGGCGATCACCGGCTGGTCCAGCATCGGCGGGCTGTTGGCGCCCCTCGCGGCCGAACTGGCCAGGCATGGCTGGCCAGTTCGGCACCGTGTCAGCGATTTCGGTTCATACCAAAGGGATTTGGGCGATCCCGCAAGTCCGCTCTACGCCGAGAAGCGCGACGCCGTGTTGTGCGTACTCGACGCGGACGCCGTTATCGACCGACTCACCGGGTCTTGGACCGCTTCCGATGTGAAGGCTGCGGCCATCGACTTCACGACGGAACTCGAAGGCCTCGCGGACGCCTTCCTGACTCATGGCTCCGGCCATCTCGTACTCAATACCATCACGATGCCACGTTCGCTGGGACGTCAGTTCATCGACCACGGCTCGCGCACTGAACTCGGCATTGTCTGGCGAGATCTGAATATACGTCTGCTCCGGCTCGCCTCCCGGTCCGACCGCATCGTGGTCATCGACATGGATCCGTTGACAGCCGCCGTCGGCCCACTCAACGACCCCCGGCTCGCCCTCTACGCAAAGATCCGCTTCAGCGATGAGGTGCTTGCCGAATACGCTCGCGAGGTCGGCCACTTGATCCGCGCAATACGCGGGAGATCCAAGAAGGTCCTTGTCCTTGATCTGGACAACACCCTCTGGGACGGGATCCTGGGCGACGACGGCCCTAACGGGATCGCGGCCGCGTCAACCCTGCGCGGCGAAGCGTTCAAAGCCTTCCAGCGGGTCATCCGGCAGATCTCGGCCCAGGGCGTCCTTCTCGCGGTATCCAGCAAGAACGAGCAGAGTTCAGTCCTCGATGTGCTCCGCACCCACCCGGACATGACCCTGCGTGAGTCTGACTTCGTCCAGATCAACGCCAATTGGGAACCGAAGGACGTCAATCTCCGCGACATAGCCGAACGGCTCGACCTGAGCCTGGACAGCTTCACCTTCGTCGACGACTCCCCTGCCGAGTGCGGCCTCGTCGCCTCCGCCCTTCCCCAGGTCGCAGTGGTCCGACTGGACGAGGAGCCGGCCCTGCACATCGACCGTCTGCTCGAGGACGGCTGGTTCACCACCCTCCGGCTGACCGACGAGGACCGCCGCAGGCCCCAGAGCTACCGGGAGCTGAACCAGCGTCGGGAACTGCGTCAGGTGGCGGGGTCGGCCGAGTCCTATCTGCGCCAGCTCGACGTCTCCGTATCGGTGGCTCTCGCCGAGAGTTTTGAGATCGACAGGCTCTCCCAACTCACGCTACGCACCAATCAGTTCAACCTGACGGGCGAGCGTCTGGCGGCCGATCAGGTCAGGGACAGGATCCAGGACCCCAGCTCGCTCGTGGTGTCCGTCCGGTCCTCCGACCGGTTTGGGGACAACGGACTGGTCGCCGCGATCTTCGCCCGCCGGACGGACACCACTCTCCACGTGGAGAACATGCTCCTGAGCTGCCGGGTGTTCGACAGGGGCATCGAGAGCGCGGTCATGGTGTCACTTCTGGAACATGCGCGCGCGAGCGGTCTCACCGCGGTGACCGGAAACTTCATTGGCACCGACCGGAATCGCCGGTTCGCCGGCTTCTACGAGTCACTGCGCTTCGCTCCGATCGCCGATGGCAGCACTGAGGCATCCTCCCGGTTCCGTCACACACTCGACTCGATCCCGGCCCTTCCCGAGCACCTCACGCTCGACAGCAACTACAAGGAGTCTTCTTGATCAGCCGTTCCGCCTTCCTGGAGATCGTCCGTGACGAACTCCAGCTGCCCCTCGCCGAGAGTGAACTCGTCACCGAATTCGATCAGTTCGTGCACTGGGAATCCCTTCAGGTCCTGCGTCTGGTGATGGCGCTGGAACGCGAGACGGGCACGCGTCTGCCGGTGAGCGAGCTGATTACGGAACAATCCCTGGAGGGGATCTACCAGCGCGTTATAGAAGCGGAGAACCGACAATGACCGCATCCCAGACGGTTCTCCTCTTTCTGGATCTCGCCCTGATTCTGGGTCTCGCCCGCGCACTGGGTGCGCTGGCCCGCAAGATCGGCCAGCCCTCCGTCGTCGGCGAAATCTTCGCGGGGGTCCTGCTCGGCCCCACCCTCTTCGGCAGTCACCTCTCCGGTGTGATCTTTCCCGCCGAAGTGCGCCCCCTGCTCAGTGCCCTCGCCGGCGTAGGCGTCGCCCTCTTCATGTTCGTCGTCGGCGTGGAACTCGACCTCGGGATCCTGCGAGGAGGCGGGCGCGTCACCCTGTGGGCGTCCCTCTGCTCCACCGCACTGCCGCTCGCTCTGGGCGCCGCGCTGGCCCTGTTCCTGATACCCACCGGGCAGAAGGACTCGCCCACCGGTTTCGTCCTCTTCTTCGCGGTCGCCATGTCGGTGACGGCTTTCCCGGTCCTGGCACGCATCATCGCCGACCGGAAGCTCGCCAACACCACACTGGGCACCACCGCACTGGCCTGCGCCGCCATCGCCGATCTGCTGGCCTGGTCCCTCCTCGCGATCGTGGTCGCGATCGCCACCGGTGAGGAGTTCCACTGGCGCCTGGTCCTGCTGGTGCCCTTCGTCGCACTCATGATTCTCGCGGTACGCCCGCTCCTCCTGTGGGCGAGTCGCTTCGGCTCCGGCAACGAGCCCGGCGGCCAGGGCGGCAGCCGCAACTTCCTGGCCATCGTGCTCGGCGGGCTGCTGGTCTCGGCCGCCTTCACCGAATGGCTGGGCCTGCACTACATCTTCGGCGCCTTCCTCTTCGGCGCCGTCATGCCGCGCGGCAGAGGCGGGAAACTCCGTAGCGGCGTCCTCGACCGCGTCGAGCCGCTGTGCGGCCTGCTGCTGCTCCCCGTGTACTTCGTCTTGTCCGGGCTCAAGGTCGACCTGTCCCACCTGAGCGGGTCAGACCTCGGCCAGCTCGCCGCCATTCTGAGCGTCGCCATCACCGGCAAGTTCCTCGGCGCCTACATCGGCGCCCGGATCGGAGGCCTCGACAGCCGCGGCTCCGCCGCACTCGGAACGCTTCTCAACACGCGCGGGCTCACCGAGCTCGTAGTTCTCGGTGTGGGCCTCGAACTCGGCGTTCTCGACAGCAAGCTCTACTCGCTCATGGTCGTCATGGCCATCACCACCACGTCCCTCACCGGCCCGCTACTCGCCTGGATCCGGCCCAGCCTGGGCAAGGACCCCGAGCTCCCGGACCTCGGCCCCGCCCCCATCCGCGACGACCACACCACCCCCATCTCGTAACGCGCCATTCTCGGTTGGCCGATGCCCATCGGGGCGGTCTGTACGGTCAACGGATCTTGCTCAGGAAGTGAGCCAGATCTGTTGACCGTACAGACCCGGACGATGCCCCCGCAGTCGTGCCGCGCGCACCGGCATTCCTCGCCAACTCGGGGTCCACCACCCCGTGCTGGACCATCACCGACCCCGAGTCGACGGCACCCCGCACACGGGCAGGCCATGACCAGTTCGATCAAGCACTGCAAGCCCGGGAAGGGTTTGCTATGTCACCGCCTCCGCCGACCGTGGCCTCGGCTCGCCCGCACCAACTGGCGTAGAGACTCGGCATTGGCTCCCAGTCCTTCGCGACGAGTTGACGGTCCGTCCACTAGACCGCACCAGGTCGGCCGCGTCCCGCTTGAACTCCTCCGAATACCGGGCAACGCCCACCAGAACACCTCCGCCTCGGATCCCGCCATCCGATCGGCCAACCCAAGCCTCCCCACCTCACATGCGGTGGGCTTCAATAGGCGCGGTGCTACAAGCGCCCCTTGATCATCGCTTCATCCGCCAGCGGGGAGAGTCTGTGCTCTTCAAGCCCGCCAGGGCGATACGGACCGGGATGGGTTACAACGGCCCCCTCATCCGATGCGCCACCACCAAGGAGCACTCACGGATCGTGGCGCACGCCGGAGCATCCGCCCACAGCGACCGCGTCCACATCCTGGAGAGCTCGGACGGCCGCACGGACTACGTGATCTCCGCGGCGGTCGGCTGGGCCACCGGCAACGAAGATTCTGGCGCCCCAAGCAGCCTCGCCTTCTTCTTCGGAGCCTCCGATCCGGCGCGCATCCTACCGACGGACGCGTCGTGACCAACCTCCCTCAGAAGCTCACCACTTGGCTGACCGAGCACGCGGCGGATCTCCAAACAGAAGGGATCAACTGCGACCTCGGCAGGTCACCGGACGACGGCCGCAGCAAGGCCAGCACCTGGCTGACTCTGGAGTCCGAGACCCGCCTGGCCACGATCACGGTCTGGGACAGCGGCGAAGCAGAACTGGACTACGCCGACGTCGCACGCGGGCAGGCCCACCCTGAGCATCGTGACCTACGAACCCAACTGGATGTCGCCGACGCAGTGGCGGCGCTCCTGGAGTGGGTGGAACTGCCGACGGGTTGAACCAGCCCCGATCGTGATCTACCGCGCACTCCGCCAAGTTTCCAACCCCTGTGGGAAGTCTGTATGCCTCGCCGCTCACCGGGCGAGATCCGAGGTCAACTCCGCCTGCACCACCGGCGACCCGGCACGCCGGCCGTGATCCGCGGGCTCTCACCCTCGGCGAACCGTGAGATCGCTCAGTTCGAGCGCCGCCACGCTCTGCCCCAGGGCGAGGTCGCCCACGCCGTCCACTACTGGAGCCGTCCCAAGCGTCGGCCTCCGTCCCATCTCTTTGATCCCTACTACGCCGACCGGCACGACGACTGGTATCAGGGCGACTGCCACCCCCGGACCTTGATCGAGCACGCGCTCCGAACTCTTCGTAAGCGGGCCCGCCGAAGACTTCTCAGCCTCGTCGCACCACACGACGCGCGCGTGCTCACCGGCACCCTGAACAACCCCTTCGCCCCGGTCCATCTGCCCTGGTGGGAAAGGCGGCTGTGAAACAGAGGCGACGGAGCATACTTCCGCCAGGCAGAATCCCGGCATGTCCACAGACGTGAGCGGAATGATCGAGTGCAGGCCGGGCGCCCGCATCTGGGGCCCGGACGACGAGGACTCCGTGTGGCAGGTCGGCATCGATCTCTTCCTCCTCAACAACGGCAACGCCTACGACGCCCTCGCTTGCCTCTTCGGGGTACGCAACACCTTCGGGTTCCGGCCCCTGACTGAGGGCCGCGGCATACCGGATGACGCGTCCGAGGGACTGCTCGCCGACTTCGCCTCGTACGGTGGCCCCCCTGACGTCCATGGGACTACGTGGATCACCTGGGCCGAGCCGGCCTCCGCAGACTGGCAGGAGACCGATCACTCCGGTACACGCGGCCGACAGTCGGTCGCGGGAGACGAAACGCACTGGGGCCCGGTCTGGACCGTGATGCGGACCCTCGGCGAGCTCCACGGCCCGGAGAACGTCCGCCTCGTCGTCTGGTTCCACTGACATGAAGCCACACGGGATGACTCCGGAACGCTGGAACCACGTACGCGAGCTCACCGAGGAGTGCCGCCCGCTGCTCGCCACGGCTGAAGGCATGGACGCCGTACAGCACTTCCTCGGCCAGCGCCGAGTATGGGTTCTGGACGCCATCCTCGTCACCCGGGAACTGCTGGGGGCTGGCCCGCACTCGCTGGCCGAGGCCAAGACCATCGTGCTGAGCAGTGCCGCACGACGTCCGGAGGTCCAGGCCCATGACCAGGTGGTGGCCGCTGTGGAGCTCCGCGCAGCCAATGAGGAGCCCAGGCGATGATGGACCGATGAGGCGATGGTTCCGCAGCTACTGGGACGAAGAAGACACCTGGTTCTACTTCGAGATCGGCGACGACGGGTGGGTGACCAGGCAGGTCGAGCTCCAAGGGGCTGAGCTGCGGCCCATCGCCGCCGCCCGGGACACGGACTCCGACACTTGGTACGGCATCACCGCCGAGTCACCGGTGTCGGAGTGGGACGGCTACGTGCCGGAACGGCTCACGGCGGAGCAGTTCGAGAGCGTCTGGCTCTCGGCTCGACATCAGCTCTCAGCACGCCGCACCTGAGCTGAAGCACCCCTCGGAGCATCGAACAGGAGCTGAACTACGCCGACCAGCCCCACCCGCAATCACGGCATGCAGGCACTCTCCCTTGGATAGCCGCTGCTGACCGGGCACCGAGGAGGACGGTCAGGCGTGGTTGACCGGGAGGACGTCCGGGGAGAGGGCGCCTGCGTGGGCCGCGGCCGAGGTCATCCGCTTGCGGTGGTGGCGGCGGCAGAGGACCTCGTAACCGATCTCCTCCGCCGGACGGTTGACGTCGCCGACGACGACCTGGGCGCCCTCCACCACCATCTCGCCATCTATCGTACGGGCGTTGTGGGTGGCGCGGGCGCCGCACCAGCACAGGGCCTCGACCTGGAGCTGATCGATGCGGTCGGCGAGTTCGATGAGGCGCTGCGAGCCGGGGAAGAGCTTCGTGCGGAAGTCCGTCGTGATGCCGAAGGCGAAGACGTCCATGTCGAGGTCGTCCACGATGCGCGCCAACTGGTCGATCTGCTCCGGGGCCAGGAACTGGGCCTCGTCCACGATCACGTAGTCCGCCTTGCCGCCCGCCGAGAGCTGGCCGACGAGGTACGCGTACAGGTCCATGCCCTCACCGGCCTCGACCGCCTCCGTCACCAGACCGAGGCGGGAGGAGAGCTTGCCCTCGCCCGCCCGGTCGTCGCGGGTGAAGATCACGCCCTGGAGGCCGCGCGCCGACCGGTTGTGCCCGATCTGGAGGGCCAGCGTACTCTTCCCGCAATCCATGGTGCCGGAGAAAAATACCAATTCGGGCATGGGGAGAACGGGACCTTTCGGGTCGTACGCAGTCGGGTGCAGCGCGGAAGGGACTGGCGAAGCTGGAGGAGTTGGCGGAGCTGGAGGGTCAGGAGCGGACTTCGAGCAGCGGGACCAGCTGCTCGGCCGCGGTCATGGAGCCGTGCATTCCGGCGAGCGCCGATTCGTTGGGCTCCTTGCGCGACGCGGTGATCGCGACATCCGCGTGGGCCGCCGCGACGACGTCCCCGATCCGCCCGAGCACCCGCTCGTCGCACTCCCCCGGCGTCCCGAACCAGCCCAGTTCCAGGGCCTCTTCGCGGCTCGCGACCCAGAACCGGTCGCCGAGCACCTCACGCCACACGGTCAGTACGTCGGTCTCCGCGCCCGGCACCGCGTACACGTGCCGCGCCCGGCCCTCGCCGCCGAGCAGGGCGACGCCCGCGCCCAGCTCCCAGTCCTCGTCGAAGTCGATCCGCGCGTCCTCGTCGAAGGGGATGTCGACCATGCCGTGGTCGGAGGTCACGTACAGCGCGGTGCGCGGCGGCAGCTGCTCCGCGAGCCGCCGCACCAGGCGGTCGACGTGCATCAGCTGGCCGCGCCAGGCGTCGGAGTCCACGCCGTGCCGGTGGCCGGCTCCGTCGAGTTCGCTGTAGTACGTGTACACGAGCGAGCGTTCCCCGGCGGCGAGCTGGATCGCCGCGAGGTCCATCCGCTCCTCGCCGGTCATCCGGCCGTGGAAGGTGCCGCCGCTCAGCGCGATCTTGGTGAGCGGGGTGGACTGGAAGGCGGGCGCGGACACCTGGGCGGTGTGCACCCCGGCCGCGTCCGCGAGCTGGAACACCGTCGGGTACGGCTGCCAGGGCTTCGGCGCGGTCCACGGCTGCCAGCGGAGCTGGTTCATCAGCTCGCCGGAGGCCGGGTTGCGCACCGTATAGCCGGGCAGGCCGTGGCGGGAGGGCGGCAGGCCGGTGCCGACGGAGGCCAGCGAGGTGGCGGTGGTCGCCGGGAAACCCGAGGTGATCGGGAGGCCGGTGCCGCCGCGCGAGCTGCCGAGCAGGGAGGCCAGGTACGGGGCCTCGTCCGGGTGGGCCTTGAGCTGCTCCCAGCCCATGCCGTCGATCAGGAACACGCAGTTGCGGTCGGCGGGGCTCAGCTCGGCGATCGTGGCGGTGCAGCCGGCTACGCCCTGGCCGGCCACGAGGGTCGGCAGCAGGTCGGCGAGCGAGCCGGTGCCGTACTGGGGGACGGGGGCCCCGGTGAGGTCGAGGAGCTCCGGTTCGTCCCAGTTCGCCGGGGCGGTGTAGGACATCAGCGGGCGGTGGCGGCGGACGTGGCCGCGGTGGCCTCGGAGAGCGACTGCGCGAAGAGGAGGGTCTGGCGGACGGCCTCGGGGCCGTCGCCCGCCTCGCTCACCCGCAGGCTGAGGTCGTCGGCGGTGGAGTTGCCGGTGTAGCCGTGGTCGGAGTCGCAGTTCGGGTCGCCGCAGGCGGCCGGCTCCAGGTCGATGCGCGAGACCGCGCCCCAGCCGATGGTCAGGACGACCTCGCGGGGCAGGGTGCCGGGGGTGTACGACTCCGGGTTGGCGACGACGCGGCTGAGCACCACGGAGGAGATGCTGGCGATCTTGACCGACTCGGTGGACGTGGTCGCGTACGGGGAAGGGGACCCGGCGTCGGCGGCCTGCTCGTCGGTGTGGCTCACGATGAACCGGTTGCCGGTGAGGACCAGGACGGTGACGTGCCGGCGGACCTCGTTGGAGTCGAAGGTGGTCTCCTGGTGGACCAGGTACGACGAGATCGGCTCGCCGCCGACCGCGGCCTCCACGGCCTCGGCCACGAGGGCTGGGTAGTAGCCGCTGCGCTCGATCGCCGCGCGCAGCCCCTGGGTCGTCGTACCGGATTTCGCCATGAGGTCCATCCTAAGGCCCGTCCGGGGCACCCCGGGCTCGCCCCGAGACCGCTTGGTGACTCGAGACCGCTCAGTAACTGGGGAGCGTGCGCGGGCCGAGGTCCGTGCGGGCCGGCGGGTGGGCGACGCTGACCGTGGCACTCAGTACGGAGAGCCCCTCGGTGGCGACGACGACGGGCTCCAGGGACACCCCGACCACCTCGGGGTGGTCGTCGACGAGGCGGGAGAGCCGCAGGAGCAGATCCTCCAGGGCAGGGGTGTCCACGGGTTCGCTGCCGCGCCAGCCGAAGAGCAGGGGCGCGGTGCGGATGGAGCGGATCAGGGCGGCCACGTCGCGGTCGGTGGCCGGGACCAGGCGGTGGGCGGTGTCGCCGAGCAGCTCGGAGGCGACACCGGCGAGCCCGAAGGAGAGGACGGCGCCCGCGGCGGGGTCGATGACGGAACGGACGACGGTGTCGACCCCGCGGGGGACCATGGCCTGCACGACCGGCTGGAGCTCGGCCGGCGTACCGAGCGACTCGGCGAGCTCTTCGTAGGACCTCCGCAGCTCGGCCTCGGTGGTCAGGTCCAGCCGTACGCCGCCCAGGTCCGCGCGGTGGCGCAGGTGCGGGGCGGTGGTCTTGAGGGCCACGGGGTAGCCGAGGATCTCGGCCGCCCGCGCGGCTGCCCCGGCGGTGGGGGCGGGGAGGGTGCGCAGGACCCGGATCCCGTAGCGCCCGAGGAGCACGCGCGCGTCGGCGTCGTCCAGGATCAGCACGTCGGCCTCCGCGACGCCGGCCAGCAGGCGGGCGAGCTGGGCGGCGGCCCCGCTCTCGTCGATGTCCTCGTACTCGGGGACCTGGCCGGCGTCGGCGTTGACCCGGCGCCACTGGCCGTACCGGACGGCCTCGGCGACGGCGCGTACGGCGCGCTCGGCCGCGGGGTACGTGGGGATCCGGCGCTCCTGCCCGGCGCCGGAGGGGGGCGGGGGCGTCGGGGCCGCCGGGGTCGGTGTCGAGGCCGGAGCCGCCACCGGCGCCGGCGGGGACGTCGGAGTCGGCGCGGACGCGGGCTTCGGCGCGGGCGCCGACGCCGGCGTCACCGTCGGCGGGACGGCGGCGGCCGGCGGGCCGGGGGGCTGCGCGAGGCCCCACGCGGCGGGCCCGGCCGGGGCGGCCCCCGGGGAGAGGGCGTCGGCGAGGGCGCCGAGTTCCACGTGCACCACCGCCACCGGCTTGCCGGGGTGCTCGGCCACCGCCTCCCGCAGCGCGTCGGCCAGGTCGTCGGCCAGCGCGTACTCGCTCACGCCCGGGATCGCCGTCACGATGACCGCGTCGTTGGTGTCGGCGGCGAGCGCGGCGCTCAGCGCGGCCCTGAAGTCCTCGGGGGAGGCGTCCGTCGTCAGGTCGAGCGGGGCCGACGGCCGCAACCGCTCCGTCAGGCAGGCGTCGTACGCCAGCACCCCCAACGACTCCGAGTTCCCGAGGATCGCCACCCGCGGCCCCGCCGGCAGCGGCTGCGAGGCCAGCAGCAGCCCCACGTCCACGAGCTCCGTGACCGTGTCGACCCGGATGACCCCCGCCTGCCGCAGCAGCGCCGAGACGGTGCCGTCCGACAGCCGGGTCCCGGGGACCACGTGCCCGGCCGGGGTGTGGCGGCCGCCCTTCGCCACCACCACCGGCTTCACCACCGCCGTCCGGCGGGCGAGCCGGGTGAACTTCCGGGGGTTGCCCAGGGTTTCCAGGTACAGCAGCGCGACGTCCGTCGCCTCGTCCTCGTACCAGTACTGGAGGATGTCGTTTCCCGAGACGTCCGCCCGGTTGCCCGCCGAGACGAAGGAGGACAGCCCCTCGCCGCGCCGGACCAGCGCGGAGAGCAGCGCGATGCCGATCGCCCCGGACTGGGTGAACAGCCCGATCCGGCCGCGGGCCGGCGCGGGGGCCGGGGCCAGCGAGGCGTTGAGCTCCACCTCCGGGGCCGTGTTGATCACCCCGAACGCGTTCGGGCCGATCAGCCGCATCCCGTACGACCGTGCCAGCCGGACGAGTTCGCGCTGCCGAGCCGTTCCCTCCGGTCCGCTCTCCCCGTATCCGGCGGACAGTACGACGAGCCCCTGCACCCCGTGCTCACCACATGCCGCGACCACCTCGGGGACCCGCTCGGCGGGGACGGCGATCACGGCCAGGTCGACCGGGGCTCCGATGTCCGCGAGCGCGCGGTAGGCCCGTACGCCGTCCAGCAGATCGGCGGAGACCAGCTCGTTGACCGCGTAGAGGTGCCCGTGGAAGCCGCTGTCGCGCAGGTTGCGCAGGACCGCCGCGCCGACGCCCGCGCCGGAGCGGCTGACTCCGATCACCGCCACCGAGCCGGGGGCCAGCAGGCGCTGCACGGAGCGGGCCTCGGCGCGCTGCTCACGGGCGCGCTGCACGGCGAGGGACTCGGCGGTGGGTTCGAGGTCGAGCGTGAGGTGGACGGAGCCGTCCTCGAAGCTGCGCTTCTGCTGGTAGCCGACATCCGTGAAGACTTTGATCATCTTGCTGTTGGCGGGCAGCACTTCGGCGGCGAACCGCCGGATGCCGCGCTCGCGGGCCACCGCACCGATGTGTTCGAGCAGGGCGGAGGCCACGCCGCGGCCCTGGTGGGCGTCCTGGACGAGGAACGCGACCTCGGCCTCGTCGGCGGGCGCGGAGGCCGGCCGGCCGTCGGCGCCGATCCGGTCGTAGCGGACGGTGCCGATGAACTCTCCGCCGATGGTGGCCGCGAGGCCGACCCGGTCCACGTAGTCGTGGTGCGTGAAGCGGTGCACGTCGCGGTCGGAGAGCCGCGGATAGGGGGCGAAGAACCGGTAGTACTTCGACTCGTCGGAGACCTGCTCGTAGAAGCTGACCAGCCGGTCCGCGTCCTCGGTGGTGATCGGCCGGATACGGGCCGTGCCGCCGTCGCGCAGCACCACGTCCGCTTCCCAGTGGGCCGGGTACGAAGGGTCCGACTCGGTCGTCATGGGGGTCACCTTAAGGCCAGGACCGGCCGGACGGTGCCCGCGCGGCGCATGCGGCGACCTGGGGCAAATCAGTGCAAGCTGGGGTAGGTCGAGCGGCGGCAGACGGGGGCCGAAGGTCGGTCGGAGCATTCCGGGTGCCGTGAGAGACTGGTCTAGACAACCGTAAGAACCTGAAGGGCATCACCATGGCAGAGCGCCGCGTCAACGTCGGCTGGGCCGAGGGCCTGCACGCTCGTCCCGCCTCGATCTTCGTCCGCGCGACGACCGCTTCCGGCGTCCCGGTGACCATCGCGAAGGCCGGCGGCGACCCCGTCAACGCCGCTTCCATGCTGGCGGTTCTGGGCCTCGGCGCCCAGGGCGGCGAGGAGATCGTCCTCGCCTCCGACGCCGACGGCGCGGAGGCCGCTCTGGACCGCCTCGCGAAGCTGGTCGCCGAGGGCCTCTCGGAGCTCCCGGAGACCGTCTGACCCTTCGGGTTCACCCCCCGCGTTCGCGCGACCGAGCCGTGGCCCCCGGAACACCGGGGGCCACGGCTCGGGTGTTTATGAAAAGCGGCGCAGCGGAAAATCGGCGTGGTGGTGCGAGGAAAATCGGCGCAGCGCGGAGCGCATCGGAATGCCCCCGAGAATATCTTCCGGGCGCCGCACGAATATCCGTCCTTTGTATACGGCTTTTGTTAATGCGGGCCGCTCGACATGTTTACGGCAGGTTGCGAAGTCCTCACCCGGATCCGGTGCGCGCCCGCCGCCCGGTCCGCGTGTATCGCGGTGAGCGACCGCGCCCGTTCGGCGTCGCCCCGCGCCACCGCGTCCACGATCGCGCCGTGTTCGGCCCAGGACTCCACGGGCCGCGCCGGGGCCTCCACGGAGTACATCCAGGCCACCTTGTGCCGCATCTGCGTCAGCAGCGCGATCAGCCCGGGACTGCCGGAGGCCTGGGCGAGCGTCTCGTGGAACCAGCCGCCCAGGGCCCGCAGGTCCTCGCCCTGACCCCGCCTGGCCCGCTCCTGGCCCAGTCTGACCAGCCCGCGCAGCACTTTCAGGTGCGCCTCGGTGCGCCGGCGGGCGGCCCTGGCGGCCGCGAGGGGCTCCAGCAGCATCCGTACCTCCAGGAGATCCGCGGCCTCCTGTTCGGTCGGCTCGGCCACACAGGCGCCCGCGTGGCGCCGGGTGGTGACGAACCCCTCGGACTCCAGGGTCCGCAGCGCCTCGCGGACGGGGACGCGGGAGACTCCGTACCGCCGGGCCAGCACCTCCTCGGTCAGCCTGCTGCCCGGCCCGAAGACCCCGGAGACAATGTCGTCACGGATCGCTGTGCATACCGCGCGCGCAGGAATACGCAAGACCGGACCTCCGCCAATTCCGACTACCGACCATCAACTACCGACTACCGTGCTGCGACTCTATTGCAACACACGATATTTTCCGAGGACGGCCGGATATTCGAAATATTTGCCATACGAAGAAGACCCCGGCTCGGTGAGCCGGGGTCTTCAGCGAAGCGGTGTGTGCCGCGGTGTGTGCCGCTGGCGCGGTACGCGGGTCAGAGGCTGACGTTGTGCGAGCGCAGGTACGCGACCGGGTCGATGTCCGAGCCGTACTGGGAGCCGGCGCGGGCCTCGAAGTGCAGGTGCGGGCCGCTGGAGTTGCCGGTCGAGCCCGACAGGCCGATCTGCTGGCCCGGGGTGACCTGCTGGCCGGCGGAGACGCTCAGCGAGGACATGTGGGCGTACTGGGTGTACGTGCCGTCGTTGTGCTTGATGACGACGTTGTTGCCGTAGGCGCCGCCCCAGCCCGCCTCGACGACGGTGCCCGCGCCCACCGCGCGCACCGAGGTGCCGGAGGCCGCGTGGAAGTCGATGCCGGTGTGGGTGCCGGAGGACCACATGCCGCCGCCCGCGCCGTACTGGGTGCTGACGTACGAGTCGTCCAGCGGGGTCACGAAGGTGTTGAGGCGCTTGCGCTCCTCCTCCCGGGCCGCGCGCTCGGCGGCGTCACGCTCGGCCTTCGCCTTCGCCTCGGCCGCGCGCTTGGCCTCGGAGGCCTGCTGCTTCGCGTCGGCCTCGGCCTGCGCCATCGCGGCGGTGGCCTCGGCGGCACGCTGCTGGGATTCGGCCTGGGCCTCGATCTCGCCCTGGAGTTCGTCCGCGACGACAACGGCCTTGAGGCTGCCGGTGTCTTCCATGGAGGGGCCATTGCCGTCCGCGGCGAACGCGGGGGCGGCGATGGAGCCGACGACACCGGTGGTGGCGAGGGCTGCGATGCCGGCGTAGCCGGCGGTCTTGCGGCTCAGACGGCTGGAACCACGGTGCTTGCCGGCGGCACGACTGCCAAACGCCATGAAGGGGCTGATCCTTTCCTTCCCTCTCGCCTACCGGGTTAGCTGACGGGTTCGGAGCAGGAAGGTCTCCTACGGGCCCCTCTTGCGAGGCGGTCCGATTCACCCCAGGGACGCATGTGGGTCCCCGGCTCCCCAGGCTCGCGCCTGACGGGGACTCGGCGATCGCTGTCCGGTGCCGCGGATGCGGCGGGTACAACTGACGAACAGCACGCCCGACGCTAGGCGGATCATCAGGCAATCACCAAACAGACTCGGGCTTTTGTTGCGTACGCCACATCACATACGAGCAACCTCGCCACCAAACAGACATAAGGGGCCCCGGCGGACAAGCCGCCGGAGCCCCTTCGGAAACGCTTCGGAAACGCTTCCGAATCAGCCTGGTCGGTGCCTAGTTGGCGACCACCGTGACATCGCCGATCCCGAGGGCGCGGACCGGTTCCTCGATCTCCGCCGCGTCACCCACCAGGATCGTGACCAGCCGGTCCACCGGAAACGCGTTGACGACGGCCGAAGTCGCCTCCACGGTGCCGGTTTCGGCGAGCTGCGCGTACAACCGCGCCTGGTAGTCGTCCGGCAGCTCCTGCTCGACCTGGTCGGCGAGCGTGCCCGCGACGGAGGCCGCCGTCTCGAACTTCAGCGGGGCCACGCCCACCAAGTTCTGCACCGCCACGTCCCGTTCGGCATCGGTCAGACCGCCCTCCGCGAGGGTGCGCAGCACCTTCCAGAGGTCCTCCAGCGCCGGGCCGGTGTTGGGGGTGTCCACCGAGCCGCTGATGGCGAGCATCGAGGCACCCTTGCCGTCCGCCGTGGAACGCAGCACCTGGCCGAAGGCGCGCACGCCGTACGTGTACCCCTTCTCCTCGCGCAGCACCTTGTCCAGACGGGAGGTCAGGGTGCCGCCGAGGCAGTACGTGCCGAGCACCTGGGCCGCCCAGACGCGGTCGTGCCGGTCCGCCCCGATACGGCCGATCAGCAGCTGCGTCTGGACGGCGCCGGGCCGGTCCACGATGACCACGCGGCCGGTGTCGTCGGCGGTGACCGGCGCGACCGGGAGCGCCTCGGCGCCGTTGCCGGTCCAGGTGTCCAGGGTGTCCGCGAGGATGGCGTCCAGGTCGATGCCGGTCAGGTCGCCGACGACCACCGCGGTGGCGGTGGCGGGGCGCACGTGGGCCTCGTAGAAGGCGCGTACGGCCGCGGAGTCGATACGGGCGACCGTGTCCTCCGTGCCCTGGCGCGGGCGGGACATCCGCACGTCGGCCGGGAACAGCTCCTTGGAGAGCTGCTTGGCGGCGCGGCGCTGCGGATTGGCCAGCTCGTGCGGGATCTCGTCGAGCCGGTTGCGCACCAGCCGGTCGATCTCGCTGTCGGCGAAGGCGGGCGCGCGCAGCGCGTCGGCGATCAGGCCGAGGGCCTTGGCCAGCCGGGAGGCCGGCACCTCCAGCGAGACCCGGATGCCCGGGTGGTCGGCGTGCGCGTCGAGGGTGGCGCCGCAACGCTCCAGCTCGGCCGCGAACTCCTCGGCGGAGTGCTTGTCGGTGCCCTCGGACAGGGCGCGGGCCATGATGGTGGCCACGCCGTCCAGGCCCTCGGGCTCGGCGTCCAGCGGCGCGGCGAGGTTGATCTCGACCGCGATGATCTGCTGGCCGGGGCGGTGGCAGCGCAGCAGGGTCAGGCCGTTGCTGAGCGCACCGCGCTCGGGGGCCGGGAAGGCCCACGGTTTGGCCTCGCCCGCCTGCGGCCGCGGGTGGAAGGTCATCGTGACGGCTGCGGTGTCGCTCACTGCTCCGCCCCCTCGCTCTCGTCGTTCTCGGCCGCTGCCTCGGCGGCCTCCGGGGCCGCGATCGGCTCGTACACCAGCACCGCCCGGTTGTCCGGGCGCAGTCGGGCCGCGGCCACGGCCTGGACCTCCTCGGCGGTGATGTCGAGGACCCGCTTGACGGCGGTCAGGGCGAGCTGCGGGTCGCCGAACAGCACCGCGAAGCGGCACAGTTCGTCGGCGCGGCCGGCGACCGTGCTCAGCCGGTCGAGCCACTCCCGCTCCAGCTGCGCCTGGGCGCGCTCCATCTCCTCGGCGGTGGGGCCCTCGGCCGCGAACCGGGCGAGCTCCTCGTCCACGGCCGCCTCGATGTCGGGGACCTCGACGCCGCCGGAGGTCTTGACGTCGAGCCAGCCCAGCGAGGGGGCACCGGCCAGCCGCAGCATGCCGAAGCCGGCCGCGACGGCCGTCTGGTCACGGCGTACCAGGCGGTTGTGCAGCCGGGACGACTCGCCGCCGCCCAGGACGGTCAGCGCCACGTCGGCGGCGTCGCACTCGCGGGTGCCGTCGTGCGGGAGCCGGTAGGCGGCCATCAGGGCACGCGCCGGGACCTTCTCGACGATCTCCTCGCGGAGCTGCTGCCCCATGATCTCCGGCAGCGAGCCGTCACGCGGCGGCTGCTTGCCGTCGTGCGACGGGATCGAGCCGAAGTACTTCTCGATCCAGGCGAGCGTCTGCTCGGGATCGATGTCGCCGACGACCGACAGCACCGCGTTGTTGGGCGCGTAGTACGTACGGAAGAAGTTGCGCGCGTCCTCCAGCGAGGCCGCGTCCAGGTCGGCCATCGAGCCGATCGGGGTGTGGTGGTACGGGTGGCCCTCGGGGTAGGCGAGGGCGGTCAGCTTCTCGAACGCCGTGCCGTACGGCACGTTGTCGTACCGCTGGCGGCGCTCGTTCTTGACGACGTCGCGCTGGTTCTCCATCGACTCGTCGTCCAGGGCGACGAGCAGCGAGCCCATCCGGTCCGCCTCCAGCCACAGCGCGAGCTCCAGCTGGTGGGCGGGCATGGTCTCGAAATAGTTGGTGCGCTCGAAGCTCGTGGTGCCGTTCAGCGAACCGCCGGCACCCTGGACGAGCTCGAAGTGTCCGTTGCCCGGTACGCTCGCCGAGCCCTGGAACATCAGGTGCTCGAAGAGGTGAGCCAGGCCGGTTCGCTCCTTGACCTCATGGCGCGAGCCGACGTCGTACCAGAGGCAGACCGCGGCGACCGGGGTCAGGTGGTCCTCGGAGAGCACCACGCGCAGGCCGTTGGCCAGCCGGTGCTCGGTCGCTGTCAGGCCGCCGGAGCCGGCCTGGGCTGTGGCCGTGTGACCCATGGGCATGTGGTCCCTTCGATCGCGATGTAGAGATTTCTGTCAGACCTGCCACTGTATGCAAGCGCGCCGACGCCCGTAGAAGTTCCCGGGCCTCTCCCCCGGACTCCGTCCGGGGGGACCCCCTGGGGTCGGAGTCGGCGTTGTCGGTGCCTCGGGCCACAATGGTCCGCGTCAACCGAGTCTGACCCGTCCGTACGCCCGCCAGAACACGCCAGACCCCCAGCACACCCTTTCTTGGTTAAGGAGCCGCGCAGCGATGGCCCGCCGCAGCACGAAGACCCCGCCGCCGGAGGATTTCGAGGAGAAGATCCTCGACATCGACGTCGTCGACGAAATGCAGGGCTCCTTCCTCGAGTACGCGTACTCGGTGATCTACTCCCGGGCCCTGCCGGACGCCCGGGACGGCATGAAGCCGGTGCACCGGCGCATCGTCTACCAGATGAACGAGATGGGCCTGCGCCCCGACCGCGGCTACGTGAAGTGCGCCCGCGTCGTCGGCGAGGTCATGGGCAAGCTGCACCCGCACGGTGACGCGTCGATCTACGACGCCCTCGTGCGCATGGCCCAGCCCTTCTCGATGCGGCTGCCGCTGGTCGACGGCCACGGCAACTTCGGCTCGCTCGGCAACGACGACCCGCCGGCCGCGATGCGGTACACCGAGTGCAAGATGGCCGACGCCACGTCGCTGATGACGGAGTCGATCGACGAGGACACCGTCGATTTCACCGCCAACTACGACGGCCAGGAGCGGGAGCCGGTGGCGCTGCCCGCCGCGTACCCGAACCTGCTGGTCAACGGCGCCTCCGGGATCGCGGTCGGCATGGCCACCAACATGCCCCCGCACAACCTGGGGGAGGTCATCGCGGCCGCCCGGCACCTGATCCGGTACCCGCAGGCGGACCTGGAGGCGCTGATGCGCTTCGTACCGGGTCCCGACCTGCCCACGGGCGGCCGGATTGTCGGCCTGTCCGGGATCAAGGACGCCTACGAGAACGGCCGCGGCACCTTCAAGATCCGCGCGACGGTGACGGTGGAGACCGTGACGGCGCGCCGCAAGGGCCTGGTCGTCACCGAACTGCCCTTCACGGTCGGCCCCGAGAAGGTCATCGCGAAGATCAAGGACCTCGTCGGCTCGAAGAAGCTCCAGGGCATCGCCGACGTCAAGGACCTCACCGACCGCTCGCACGGTCTGCGCCTGGTCATCGAGATCAAGAACGGCTTCCACCCGGAGGCCGTGCTGGAGCAGCTCTACAAGCTGACGCCGATGGAGGAGTCCTTCGGCATCAACAACGTCGCGCTGGTCGACGGGCAGCCGCTGACGCTCGGCCTCAAGGAGCTGCTGGAGGTCTACCTCGACCACCGCTTCGAGGTCGTGCGGCGGCGCAGCGAGTTCCGCCGGAGCAAGCGCCGCGACCGGCTGCACCTGGTCGAGGGCCTGCTCGTGGCTCTGCTCGACATCGACGAGGTCATCCGCCTCATCCGGGACAGCGACAACTCCGCGCAGGCCAAGGAGCGGCTGATCGAGCACTTCTCGCTGAGCGAGATCCAGACCCAGTACATCCTGGACACCCCGCTGCGCCGGCTCACCCGCTTCGACCGGATCGAGCTGGAGTCCGAGCGCGACCGGCTGAACGGCGAGATCGACGAGCTGACCGGGATCCTGGAGTCCGACACCGAGCTGCGCAAGCTGGTCTCCTCGGAGCTGGCGGCCGTCGCGAAGAAGTTCGGCACCGAGCGGCGCACGGTCCTGCTGGAGTCGGCGGCTACGGCGGTCGGGGCGGTTCCGCTGGAGGTCGCGGACGACCCGTGCCGGGTGCTGCTGTCCTCCACGGGCCTGCTGGCGCGCACCGTGACCGGCGAACCCCTGCCCGAGACGGAGGGCGGCTCCCGCGCGAAGCACGACCTGATCGTCTCGCAGGTCGCGGCGACGGCCCGGGCCGAAGTCGGAGTGGTCACCTCGTACGGGAGGCTGCTGCGGCTCGCGGTGATCGACCTGCCGCAGCTGCCGGACACCCATGCCGCGCCGAACCTGGCGGGCGGCGCCCCGGTCTCGGAGTTCATCTCGGGGCTGGAGGCGGACGAGAAGGTGATCTGCCTGACCTCGCTGGACGAGTCCTCTCAGGGCCTGGCCCTGGGCACCGAGCAGGGCGTGGTCAAGCGCGTCGTGCCGGACTACCCGGCGAACAAGGACGAGCTGGAGGTCATCACCCTCAAGGACGGCGACCGGATCGTCGGCGCGGTCGAGCTGCGGACGGGTGAGGAGGACCTGGTCTTCCTCACCGACGACGCCCAGCTGCTGCGCTACCCGGCGAGCCAGGTGCGCCCGCAGGGCCGCCCGGCGGGCGGCATGGCGGGCATCAAGCTCTCCGACAACGCCAAGGTGATCCACTTCTCGGCGGTGGACCCGGCCCGGGACGCACTGGTGTTCACGGTGGCGGGCTCGCAGGGGACGCTCGACGACTCGGTGCTGTCCGGGAAGCTGACCCCGTTCGACCAGTACCCGCGCAAGGGCCGGGCCACCGGCGGGGTGCGCTGCCAGCGGTTCCTCAAGGGTGAGGACCTGCTGGTGCTGGCCTGGGCCGGGAACACCCCGGTCCGCGCGGCCGCCGCGAACGGCACTCCGGCCGAGCTGCCCGCCGTGGACCCGCGCCGGGACGGCTCGGGGACCCCGCTGCCCGCCGCCGTCGCGGCGTTGGCGGGAGCCGCGCTGTAGGACGCGCGCTGTAGGACGTACGACGGCATTCAGGTGGTACGCCCAACGGGGGACGTACCACCTGAATGGCGACTAGTGTTTTCCCTCTTGGTGTTGGTGGGGGGAGTACACAGCTGATGAGTCGTCGGTCGGGCGGATTGATCGGGGACTGGGCCGAGGCCCAGCGCCGGCAGCAGCGGACGCAGCTGATCCAGCAGCGGGAGGCGGAGCGCCGTCAGCGGGCCTACGAGCGCGACGTGGCCCGGGGTCAGCGGGAGCAACAGGCCGCCTACCGGCAGCACCGCGAGGCCGAGGCACGGCGGCAGACCGAGCTGATCGAGGCGGATGCCGCCCGCCTGCGGGGCCTGCTGGCCGCGGGCTGCCGGGCGCCGGCGTTCCGGACGGCCGCGCTGGTCCGGTCCGAGCGGCTCGAACCCTTCGACCCGGGCACGCTGGCGCACCCCGTGCCGATGCCGCAGCTCCAACAGTTCCAGCAGGTCCAGCAGCAGAGCGGCGGCTGGACCCTCGGCTCCGGCCGCCGGGCCCAGGCGGAGCGGGAGGCACACGCGCGGTACACGCAGGCGTGGCAGGCGGCGCACGCGGCGGAGGCCCAGCGGCAGCGGCAGCTGGCGGAGTACCGGCAGCAGTACGACCGGTGGGCGGCCGAGCAACTGGCCGGGATCCGGCAGCACAACAGCGGGCTCACCGAGCTGGCGCGGGCCCTGCGGGCCGGGGACTCCGAGGCGGCGGTGGAGTACTTCTCGGCCGCTCTCTACTCCTCCACGGTCTGGCCCGAGGCGCTGCCGAGGCAGGTGGCGGCAGCGTACGACCCGGCGGCGCGCCAGCTGGTGCTGGACTGGGAGCTGCCGGCGTACGGGGTGGTGCCGGAAGCCAGGTCGGTGCAGTACCTGCCGAGTACGGACCAGGACAAGACGAAGCCCCGCCCGGCCACGGAGCGGCGGGCCCTGTACCGGGACCTGCTGGCGCAGTGCGTGCTGCTGGTGGTGCGCGAGCTGTACGCGGCGGACGAGTTCGGCGTGCTGGACTCGGTCGTGGTCAACGGCTTCGTGGACTGCCACGATCCGGTGACGGGGCGGGAGGCGCAGTTCGTACTCGCCACGGTGTCGGCGCCGCGTACCGCCTTCGCGGGGCTGCGGCTGGAGCAGGTCAGCGCGGTGGACTGCCTGGTGGAGGGGTTGCACGGGCAGCTGTCGGCGCGGCCGGACCAGTTGACGGCCGTGCGCCCCGGCCGTCGGCCCGGTGAGGTGGGCGGTGTCGTCAGCCACGGCGGGCACGCGGGCGACGACGAGGACGAGCCCGACCTCTTCGTGATGGACCCGATCGCCTTCGAGAACCTGGTGGCAGAGCTCTTCCGGGCGATGGGCATGGAGGCGGTGACCACCCAGCGGTCGGGCGACGGCGGGGTGGACGTCGAGGCGCTGGACCCGGCCCCGATCCGGGGCGGGCGGATCGTGGTGCAGGTCAAGCGCTACCGCAATACCGTTCCGCCCACGGCGGTACGGGACTTGTACGGCACGGTCCAGGACGCGGGGGCGAACAAGGGGGTGCTGGTCACCACCTCGTCCTTCGGGCCCGGGTCGTACACCTTTGCCAACGGCAAGCCGCTGGAGTTGGTTCCCGGGGCGCAGCTGGTGGAACTGCTGCAGCAGCATGGGCTGCGGGGGCGGCTGGGCGGCGGCGAGGTGCCCGCGCAGCGGGCGGCCGAGCCGACCCCCACCCTGATCGCGACCCCGAACGCGAATCCAAGCCCGGCCCTGCCCGAGGACCACAACGTGCTCGGCATGTCCTGGTCGGGTTCGGTGGCGCTCGACGTGTGCGCGCTGGTCTGCGAGGGCAACCGCGTGCTGAGCGAGGACCATTTCGTCTTCTTCAACAACCCCCGGACCCCGGAGGGTTCGGTGCGGGCCCGCGCGCACGCGGCCCCCGACAAGGCCGCTCTGGAGGTCGCCTTCGACGGGCTGCCCCAGGCCGCCGACCGCCTGGTCCTCGTCGCCGCGGTCGACCCGGAGGTCAATCCGGACGCCGATCTGGCCGGCTTCACCGACGCGCACGTCCGCCTGCTCGGCGCGGCCGGGGAGGAACTCGACCGGCTGGAGGTCTCCGACGGCCGGGCCGGCGAAACCGCCCTGGTCCTCGGCTCGTTCCGGCGCCGCTCCAACGGCGACTGGAACTTCGTCATCGGCGGCAAGGGCTACCGCGGCGGCCTGGAGGACCTCCTGCGCGAGTACGGCGTCGAAGTCGGCTGACGGCCGGGGCGGGGCAGGGCAGAGCAGAGCAGAGCCGCTAAGGCGTGCCCGCCTCAGCTGCTGCGGCCTGCTCTTCCGCCGGATGCCGCCCTTCCGGGGTTTCCGCAGGCCGGGCCACGTACCGCAGGATGCCCCACATGCTCTCGGGGCTCCCCTTCTGCGGGGCCGGTTCGCGGCAGGCCTCCAGCTCCCGCAGCAGACCGGGGCCGTCCGTGCCCGAACCGATCAGGACGAGCTGGGTCAGGCGCGGTTCGCCCCGCCCCCAGGGGCCGGGGGCGAAGCGGAGGAAGCGGCCGACCGCGTGGACCTCGTAGCGCTCTTCGTGGCCGGGCACGCCGAAGTAGACGAAACCCTTGATCCGGTAGAGCCCGGCGGGGCGGCGGTCGAGGAACTCGATGAACCGGCGCGGGCTCAGGGCCTGCTCGGACACGAACTCCGTGCTCTCGTAGACCGTGTGGGCGTGCCCGGCGTTCCCGGCGTGCTCGTGGTGAACGTCCTCGTCGGCGTGGTGGCCGGCCTCCGCCAGCAGGTCCTCGAAGGACAGCTGCCCGCGGGTCTCCGTCCAGGGGCGGCGGTCGAAGAGCAGCTCCGGGTCGATCCGCCCGTGGTCGGCCCCGATGACGGGGGTCCCCGGCCCGCGGAGCGTGGCGAGCACGCCCTTGATCCGGGCCCGTTCGGCGGGGTCCACCCGGTCCGTCTTGTTGAGCACGACCAGGTCCGCGACGGCGATGTGGCGGTCGGTCTCCGGGTGCGTGGCTCGGGTGGTGTCGAACTCCGCCGCGTCCACGAGCTGCACCATGCCGCCGTAGCGGATCGCCGGATTCTCGCTTGCCATGAGCATCCGGATCATCTCCTGCGGCTCGGCCAGGCCACTCGCCTCGATGACGATCACGTCGATGCGGTGGATGGGCGCGGAGAGCTTCTCCAGGTACGCGTCCAGCTCGCTGCCGTCCACCGCGCAGCACAGGCAGCCGCTGCCGAGGGAGACCATCGAGTCCCCGACCTGCCCGGCCACCGACATCGCGTCGATCTCGATCGACCCGAAGTCGTTGACCACGACCCCGATCCTGGTGCCTCCCCTGTTTCTCAGGAGGTGGTTGAGCACGGTGGTCTTGCCGGATCCGAGGAATCCGGCGAGGACGACGACGGGGATGGGCTGCCTGCTGTTCACCCGGCCGATCGTAGTCAGCCCAGCGGGGGTACCGGCTGCGGCGGGGTGGGGCCGGTGTACCGGGCGGCCGGACGGATGATCTTCGAGTCGGCGGCCTGTTCGAGGATGTTCGCGCTCCAGCCGATCACGCGCGCCGCGCAGAAGGTCGGGGTGAACATCTCGCGGGGCAGCCCGCACAGCTCCATGACCACGCCGGCGTAGAACTCCACGTTGGTGTGCAGCTCGCGGCCCGGCTTGAGCTCGGCCAGGATCCGCTCGACGTGCTGTTCGACCTCGACCGCGAGGTCCACGAGCGGACCACCGAACTCGCGGGCGATGTCCCGCAGCATGCGCGAGCGCGGGTCCTCGGTGCGGTACACGGGGTGGCCGAAGCCCATGATCCGGTCCCCGGCGAGGACCCGTTCGCGGATCCACGGGTCGATGCGGTCCGGCGTGCCGATGGCGTCGAGCGTGTCCAGGGCCCGGCTGGGGGCGCCGCCGTGCAGCGGGCCGGAGAGCGCGCCGATCGCCCCGGTCAGGCAGGCCACGACATCGGCGCCGGTGGAGGCGATCACGCGGGCGGTGAAGGTCGAGGCGTTGAACCCGTGGTCGACGGTGGAGATCAGGTACCGCTCGACGGCGCGGGCCTTGACCGGGTCGGGCTCCTCCCCGGTCAGCATGTACAGGTAGTTGGCGGCGTACGGGAGATCCGCGCGCGGCTCCACCGGCTCCAGGCCCTCCCCGAGCCGGTGCAGGGCGGTGAGCAGGGTCGGAACGGCGGCGCAGGCGGCCAGCGCGTCGGCGGCCCGGCGCCCGGGGCCGAGATCGTAGACCGGGCGGAAGCCGGCCGAGGCGCCGAGCAGGGAGAGCGCGGTGCGCAGTCCGGCGAGCGGGCCGGACAGGGCGGTGGCCCGCGCGAGGGCGGGCAGGGCCTCCCGTACCTCTGCGGGCAGCACGCGCAGCGGGGCGATCTCGGCGGCGAACGCGGCCCGCTCGGCGGCGTCCGCGGGCAGGGCGCCGCGGAACATCAGATGCCACACGTCCTCGAAGCCGCGGCTCTGGGCGAGCTCGACGGCGGAGTACTGGCGGTAGTGGTAGAAGCCCTCGCGGCCACGGACGTCACCGAGCTCGGTCTCGGTGACCACGACTCCCGCGAGACCACGGGGCACATCGACACTGGTATTCATGGATTGACCATCCATGCTTGACTCAATGCTTGTCAATGTTGATCCAATCAATATATGTAGGGTGTACGTCATGAACGACAGGGCGGCCGGCGGGCACAGGCTCAGTACCCGGCAAGCTGCGGAAGTGCTCGGTGTGAAGCCCGCGACCGTGTACGCGTACGTGAGCCGCGGGCAGCTCACGAGCCGCCGCGACCCGATCGGCCGCGGCAGCAGCTTCGACGCCGCCGAGGTCGAGGCCCTGGCCACGCGGAACCGGCGCGAGGCCGCGGGCCCCACCGGCTCCACAGGGGAGCTCTCCGTCCGGACCTCGATCACGCTCATCGAGCCCGACCGGTACTACTTCCGCGGCGTGGACGCGGTGGAGCTGGCCTCGCGCCACCCGTACGAGGAAGTCGCCGAGTGGCTCTGGACGGGCACACTGCCGCGCGGGGCCCGGTTCATCGCGCCCCCCGAGCTGCTGGCGGCAGCCCGCCGGGCCGTGGCCGCCCTGCCCGAGCACAGCGGGCCCATCGACCGGCTGCGCGTGGCCACCGCCGCCGCGGCCGTGGCGGATCCGCTGCGCTTCGACCTGTCCCCCGAGGCCGTACTGGGCGCCGCGCGCTGCCTGATCCCCACCCTGGTCGGCGCCCTGCCCGAAGCCGGCAAGGCCGGCTGGCGCGGGGACGGCCGGCTGGCCCGGCAGCTGTGGACCCGGCTGACGGCGCGGGAGCCCGACCCGGACGCGCTGGCCACGCTGGACCTGGCCCTCACCCTGCTCATCGACCATGATCTGGCCGCCTCGACCCTGGCCGTACGGGTGGCCGCGTCGGCGCGCGCCCATCCGTACGCGGCGGTGTCGGCCGGACTCGGGGCGCTCGAAGGCCCGTTGCACGGCGCGGCCGGGCGGCTCGCGCACCGGATGCTGGCAGAAGCGCTGGAGCGGGGCGGTGCCGCGCCCGTGGTCGCGGACCACCTGCGGGCGGGGCGGCGGGTCCCGGGGCTCGGCCACCGGCTGTACCCGGGCGAGGACCCGAGGGCCCGGGCGCTGTTCGCGCGGCTGGAGACCATGCCCCAGGCGGGTCCGGCCCTGGCGGCGGCCTGGGAGGTCGTCGCCACCGCCGCCGCCCGGCGGCCCGGACTGCACGCCAACGTGGACCTGGCGCTGGCCGTGCTGACGGTGTCCTGCGGGATGCCGGCGGAGGCGGGCGAGACGGTGTTCGCGGTGGCCCGCACCGCGGGCTGGATCGCGCATGCCCTGGAGGAGTACCAGGAGCAGCCGCTGCGGATGCGGCCCAGCGGGATCTACCAGGGCCCCCGCCCGCCACAGCCATTGCCGTGACGGGCGGATAAGGCCGATGCCCGCTCACATGCCGGTCGGCCCGGTCCGGCCCCGCGAAGGCGGGCGCCGACCACCCGCACGCTCCCAGGGGCTGTTCCACTGAGGGCGGACCCGCGGCCACGGCGTATGGGATCCACGGCGCGACCGCCGCAGCCGTCGCCCCGGCCGCCGCCCTGCTCCCGCGCGGGCCCCCGGCGGCAGTCGCCCGGACCAGGACGGGCCGCTCGGAGTGAAATGTGCCGCACCCGAGGGAATTCCGCTGGGGCCGATGCCGACCTAGGTTGTTTGTCATGCGGTTCCCCCTCTTGAGCGCTCGGCGCCTCGGGCTGCCCAGACGGGCCGTCTCCCAGATCCTGCTGACCCAGCTGGCCATCGCCGCCGGGGTCGCCGTCCTGGCCACCGGGCTCTTCCTGGCCCCGCTCAGCGCACAGCTCGACGACCAGGCGATGCGGCGTGCCCTGGCGATCGCGCAGAGCGCCGCCGCCGACCCGGCACTGGCCGCCGACCTGCTGACCGAGGATTCGGCGGACGGCGGGCCCTCGGCGGACAGCCCGGTGCAGTCCTCGGCCGAGCGGGTCCGCCGGGCCACCGGAGCCGAGTACGTGGTCGTCATGGATCTGAACGGCATCCGCCACTCCCACCCCAGCGTCGGCCGGATCGGGCTGCCCGTCTCCACCGACCCGAGCGACGCCCTGGCCGGCCGCGAGGTCATGGAGATCGACGAGGGCACGCTGGGCCGCTCCGCACGCGGCAAGGTCCCGCTCGTCGCCGCCGACGGGGAGATCGTCGGCGCCGTCTCGGTGGGCATCGCCTACGACAGCGTCCGCGACCGGCTCCTCGGCGCCATCCCCGGCCTGCTCGCCTACGCGGGCGGCGCCCTGGCGGCGGGAGCGCTCGCCGCCTACCTGCTGTCCCGCCGCATCCAGCGCCAGACCCGCGACCTCGCCTTCTCCGATATCGCGGGGCTGCTCGCCGAACGCGAGGCCATGCTGCACTCCATCCGCGAGGGCGTGGTCGCCCTCGACCGGGGCGGCCGGATCCGGCTGGTCAACGACGAGGCCGCCCGGCTGCTGGGCCTCGCTCCCGACTCCGCCGCGGCCGTCGCCGGGCGCCCGCTGGACGACGTACTCGGCGCGGGCCGGACCACCGACGTCCTCGCCGGCCGGGTCACCGGCCGGGACCTGCTCACCGTGCGGGGCCCCCGGGTCCTGGTCGCGAACCGCATGCCCACGCAGGACGGCGGCGCCGTGGCCACCCTGCGCGACCGAACCGAACTGGAGCACCTGGGCCGCGAGCTCGACTCCACCCGGGGCCTCATCGACGCCCTGCGCGCGCAGGACCACGAGCACGCCAACCGCCTCCACACCGTCCTCGGCCTGCTGGAGCTGGGCCTGCACGAGGAGGCGGTGGAGTTCGTGACCGAGGTCGTCGGGGTGCACCGCAGCACCGCCGAGCAGGTCACCGAGAAGGTCCACGATCCGCTGCTGGCCGCACTCCTCGTGGGCAAGACCACGGTCGCCGCCGAGCGCGGCGTGCCGCTCCGGCTCGCCGAGTCCACCCTCCTCCCCGACCGCCTGGTAGACCCCGGCGGCCTCGTCACGATCGTCGGCAACCTGGTCGACAACGCGCTCGACGCGGCGGCGGGCTCGGCGGTGCCCCTGGTCGAGGTGGACATCCACACGGAGGGCCGGACCGCCGTCCTCCGCGTCCGCGACAGCGGCCCCGGCGTCCCCGCCGCGCGGCGCGAGGAGATCTTCACCGAGGGCTGGTCCACGAAGCAGCCCAGCCGCCACCGCGAGCGCGGGCTCGGTCTCGCGCTCGTACGCCGCCTCGCGGAACGGCAGGGCGGCAGCGTCCGGGCCGGGGAAGCAGCGGACGGAGGGGCGGAGTTCTCCGTCGTACTCCCGGAGGCCCTGCGATGAACGCGCCCCCGAGCAGGGTGTTCGCCGTATTGGTCGTCGACGACGACATGCGGGTTGCCCGGATCAACGCGGCGTACGTGGCGAAGGTTCCCGGCTTCGAGGTGACGGCCCAGGCCCACTCGGCGGCCGAGGCCCTGGAACTGCTGTCGACCCGCCCGGTGGACCTGATCCTCCTCGACCACTACCTCCCGGACGAGAACGGGCTGGACCTGGTCCGCCGCCTGCGCCAACGCGGCGACGGCACCGACGTGATCATGGTGACGGCCGCCCGCGATCTGGCCACGGTCCAGGCCGCGATGCGCCTCGGCGCCCTCCAGTACCTGGTCAAACCCTTCACCTTCGGCGCGCTGCGCACCAGGCTCGAAGCCTACGGGTCGCTGCGCCGCAGCCTGGAGACCGGCGGCGAGGCCGAACAGGCCGAGGTGGACCGCATCTTCGGCACCCTCGCCTCCGCAGGCACCCCCAACGAACTCCCCAAGGGGCACTCCCCCACCACCGCCGAAGTGGTCCGGCAAGTCCTCGTCACGGCCGACGGCCCCCTCTCCACCCAGCAGATCGCCGACCGCGCCGGCATCAGCCGCCAGACCGCCCAGCGCTATCTGAAGCTCCTCGACCGCACCGGCCGCGTCACCCTCGCCCTCCGCTACGGCGAAACAGGCCGCCCGGAACACCGCTACACCTGGCGCCCGGCAGAACGGAGCTGACCGGACCTGACCTGACCGGAGCAGACCACTCACACGGCGCCGGCCCCCGTCAGGGAGCGGACCTCCGTCTCCGCGTGCTTGGCCGCGTCCGGCTCCTCGGCCGAGGTGACCGTGCCCAGCCAGCCCGCCAGGAAGCCCAGCGGGATCGAGACGATCCCCGGGTTCTGCAGCGGGAAGTACTGGAAATCCACCCCCGGGAAGAGGGATTCGGGGCTGCCGGAGACCACCGGCGACAGCACCACCAGCAGTACGGCCGGCAACAGCCCCCCGTACACCGACCAGACGGCCCCCCGTGTCGTGAAGTTCCGCCAGAACAGCGAGTACATCAGCACCGGCAGATTCGCCGAGGCCGCCACCGCGAAGGCCAGCCCCACCAGGAACGCCACGTTCAGGTTCTGGGCGAGCAGCCCGAGCGCGATCGCCACCGTCCCGATCCCGACGGCCGCGACCCGCGCGACCGCGACCTCGCTGTGCTGCCGCGCGTGGCGGCGCTTGAGCGAGGCGTACAGGTCGTGTGCCACGGACGCCGACGAGGCCAGGGTGATCCCCGCGACCACCGCCAGGATGGTGGCGAAGGCGATGGCCGCCACGAAGGCGAACAGCACCGCGCCCCCGGTGGAGCCCGCGCCCCCGCCCAGGAACGCCGCGAGCAGCGGAACCGCCGTGTTCCCGGAGGCGTTGGAGGCCCGGACCGCGTCCGGGCCCAGCAGTGCGGCCGCCCCGAACCCGAGCACGATGGTCATCAGGTAGAAGCCGCCGATCAGCACGATCGCCCACACCACCGACCGGCGGGCCGCCCGCGCCGTCGGCACCGTGTAGAAGCGCGACAGGATGTGCGGCAGCCCGGCGGTTCCCAGGACCAGCGCGAGCCCGAGGCTCATGAAGTCGAAGCGGGCGGTCCAGTCCCCCCCGTACTTGAGCCCCGGGCTCAAGAACCGGGCGCCGTGCCCGCTGCGTTCCGCCGCACTCGTCAGCAGCTGGTCGAAGTTCCCGTGGAAGCGCAGCAGCACCAGCGCCGTGAGCGTGATCGCCCCGCCCATCAGCAGTACGGCCTTGACGATCTGGATCCACGTGGTGGCCCGCATCCCGCCGAAGGACACGTACACCACCATCAGCGCGCCGACCCCGATCACGGTCAGCGTCCGGGCGGTGGTGCCCGAATCCCCGAGCAGCAGACCGACCAGGCTCCCCGCACCGACCATCTGCGCGACGAGGTACAGCACCGAGACGGTGACCGAGGAGGTGCCGGCCGCGATCCGCACGGGCCGCTCGCTCATCCGCGCGGCGACCACGTCGGCCAGCGTGAAACGCCCGCAGTTCCGCACCAGTTCGGCGACCAGGAACAGGACGACGAGCCAGGCGACGAGGAAGCCCACCGAGTACAGCATGCCGTCGTAGCCGAAGAGCGCGATCAGCCCGGAGATGCCCAGGAAGGAGGCGGCGGACATGTAGTCGCCGGCGATGGCGAATCCGTTCTCCAGCGGGGAGAACAGCCTCCCGCCCGCGTAGAACTCCTCCGCCGATCCCTGCCGGTTGCGGCTGACCCACGTGGTGATGCCCAGGGTGACCGCGATGAAGACGCTGAACAGGATCAGCGCGAGATTCTGGTGCTCGGCGGTCACCGGTCGGCTCCCCGGCTACGGGACCGCTCCTGGCCGCGCTCCTGCTCGAACACCGTCCAGCGCAGGTCCAGGGCCGCCCGGTCCCGGCGGAGCCGCGCGTGCCGGGTGTAGGCCCAGGTCAGCAGGAAGGTGCTGAGGAACTGGCCGAGTCCCGCCAGCAGGGCCACGTTGACCGCGCCGGCCACGGGCCGGGCCATCACCCCGGGCGCGGCGGTCGCGGCGACCACGTAGGCGAGGTACCAGAGGAAGAAGCCGGCGGTCGCCGGGACGACGAATCCGCGGTAGCGGCTGCGGACCTCCTGGAAGGCGGCGCTGCGCTGCACTTCGAGGTAGATGTCGGATGCGCCGGGCGCGGGGCGGCCGCCGGGGGCCGGACGCGGCGGGGCCGCGTCCCCGCCCTCGCCCCAGCCGACGGCCAGCGCGTCGTACCAGGGGTCGTCCAGCCGGATCGTTCCGGCATCACGACCTTCGTGCTTGTCCACCGAACTCTCCTTGCCCGCCGCCGCATTGGCCGCGTGTCCACAAGGATGTGCGCAATGGTCGCTTTCCGGACTGATGTCCGGCGCTCTTCACCCCTTCAGGTGATGGAGTGAAGAGCGCCGGTGTGCCGGGGGGGTGTGGCGCCCCGCCGCCTCAGGCGTCGATGCGCGAGCGGTCGAGGGTCGCCGCGGAGCCGGTGATGAACTCCTTGCGGGGGGCCACCTCGTTGCCCATCAGCAGGTCGAAGACCTGCTCGGCCGAGTCCAGGTCGCCGATGTTGATCCGCCGCAGGGTGCGGAAGCGGGGGTCCATGGTGGTCTCGGCCAGCTGGTCCGCGTCCATCTCGCCCAGGCCCTTGTACCGCTGGATCGAGTCCTTGTACCGGATGTTCTTGCGCTGGTACTCCAGCAGGGTCTGGCGCAGTTCGCTGTCCGAGTACGTGTAGACGTACTTGTCCTGGCCCTTCTTCGGCTGGACCAGCTCGATCCGGTGCAGCGGCGGCACGGCCGCGAAGACCCGGCCCGCCTCGACCATCGGCCGCATGTACCGCTGGAAGAGCGTCAGCAGCAGGCAGCGGATGTGCGCGCCGTCCACATCGGCGTCGACGAGCAGGACGATCTTTCCGTACCGGGCCGCGTCGATGTCGAAGGTCCGGCCCGAGCCGGCTCCTATGACCTGGATGATCGCCCCGCACTCGGCGTTCTTGAGCATGTCCGAGACCGACGACTTCTGGACGTTCAGAATCTTGCCGCGGATCGGCAGGAGCGCCTGGAATTCCGAATTCCGGGCGAGCTTGGCGGTACCGAGGGCGGAGTCACCCTCGACGATGAAGAGCTCGCTACGCTCCACGTCGTCACTGCGGCAGTCGGCCAGCTTGGCGGGCAGCGAGGAGGACTCCAGCGCGGTCTTGCGGCGCTGCGCCTCCTTGTGCTGGCGGGCCGCGATCCGGGTCCGGGCGGCCGCGACGATCTTCTCCATCACGGAGCGGGCCTGCTGCTTGTCGTCCCGCTTGGTGGAGGTCAGGAAGGCCTTGAGCTCCTTGGAGACCACGGCGGCGACGATCCTGGCGGCCGCGGAGGTGCCGAGCACCTCCTTGGTCTGGCCCTCGAACTGGGGCTCGGCGAGGCGGACGGTGACGACGGCCGTCATGCCCTCCATCGCATCGTCCTTGACCACGTCGTCCTCGGCGACGCGCAGCAGCTTGGCTGAGCGCAACACCTCGTTCACGGTCTTGGTGACCGAGCGCTCGAAGCCGGAGATGTGGGTGCCGCCCTTGGGGGTGGCGATGATGTTCACGAACGACTTGACGTTGGTCTCGTAGCCCGTGCCCCAGCGCAGGGCGATGTCCACACCGAGCTCGCGGGTGACCTCGGTGGGGGTCATGTGGCCGCGGTCGTCGAGGACCGGGACGGTCTCCTTGAAGGTTCCGGTGCCGGTCAGGCGGAGCACGTCGCAGACGGCCTTGTCCTGGGCGAGGTACTCGCAGAACTCGCTGATGCCCCCGTCGAAGCGGAAGGTCTCCTCGGTCTTGCCGGCCCCTTCGAGGGCGCGCTCGTCGCGGACGACGATGGTCAGGCCGGGGACGAGGAAGGCGGTCTGGCGGGCGCGCTGGTAGAGCGTGTCCAGTGTGAGCTTGGCGTCCTTGAGGAAGATCTGGCGGTCGGCCCAGTAGCGGACCCGGGTGCCGGTCTTGCCCTTGGTGATCCGCTTGATCTTGCGCAGGCCGTTGGCGGGGTCGAAGGGGCTGTCGGGGCCCTGCTCGGTGAACATGCCGGGGACGCCGCGGCGGAAGCTGATGGCGTGCGTCGAGCTGCCCCGGTCCACCTCGACGTCGAGTCGGGCGGAGAGGGCGTTGACCACGGAGGCGCCGACGCCGTGCAGGCCGCCGGAGGCCGCGTACGAGCCGCCGCCGAACTTGCCGCCCGCGTGCAGCTTGGTCATGACGACCTCGACACCGGACAGGCCGGTCTTGGGCTCCACGTCGACGGGGATGCCGCGGCCGTTGTCCCGGACCTCCACGGAGGAGTCCTCGTGGAGGATCACCTCGATGTGGTCGCAGTAGCCGCCCAGGGCCTCGTCGACGGAATTGTCGATGATCTCCCAGAGGCAGTGCATCAAGCCACGGCTGTCGGTGGAGCCGATATACATGCCGGGGCGCTTGCGGACGGCCTCGAGGCCTTCGAGGACGAGCAGGTGCCGCGCGGTGTAGTTGGAGCCGTCCCGGTCTGCTCCGGTCAGCAGTGCGCTGGAAGGCACGGACGTGTCGGCGGTCACGCAGTTCGCTCCTCGCTGAATTTCTTTTCTGGCCCGGCTGGGCACAGGGGTGGGTGGGTGCCCGTCAGAGGGTACCGAGGCCTGGTAGAGCCGATGCAACGCCACCCATGCCCTTCATCAGCCTAGTCCAGATCCGCACGGTTGTTCGATCCCCCGGGCGGGTGAAGCAAACATCACGTTCCCTTCCACGCATGAACCATTTAGGGTTCGGGCACGTCCTCATGCACAACCGGCACTCACGCCGGGGAGGACGGGAACTGCTACAGCGAACGACTGACAACGCGAAACCGTAAAGCAACGCATACGGTCCTTCGCCGCCAACCGGCAGCAGCCGGCCAGCTTCGGAAGGAAGTTTCGAGGAAAAGCCGCGAGCGGGAACGTTTTCGGCCTGGTTGGATGTTGACCCTGGTACGACAGCTCGTCGAGCTAGAGAAGAGGCGACGTGACTACTGTTCTGACACCCGCGACCCCGCTGACGGCCGCTGACCGATGCGACCGTTGCGGCGCCCAGGCATATCTGCGCGTCGTCCTGCTGAGCGGCGGTGAACTGCTCTTCTGCGCCCACCACGGGCGTAAGTTCGAGCCGGAACTCAAGAAGATCGCCGCGGAAATACAGGATGAGACCGAGCGGCTTACGTCCGCTCCGGCTGCAAACGCCGACACCGAGGACCGCTGACACAGGCCTACACCTCGACATCCGACGAGCCAGGACCGGCCAGGCCGGTCGACGGGCGGCACCTCTGAGACCCAGGGATGCCGCCCGTCCTCATGTTCGAGCGCGTTCGCGACCCGTACATACGTCCGCTATGCCCCCTTGGCGGGGCTTGTGGCGGGCCCAGAGAGCCCGTGGGCACCCTGGGTGGCGTTCTGGTCCCGCGCCGGCCAGGAGGCCGTCTCGGCGGCGCTCACGAAGCCGGCCAGCGGCGCGATCCTCGTGTAGACGCCCGGACTGTCCGCCAGCCCACAGCCGCGCCCCCAGGACACGACCCCGATGAGCCGGCCCCGGGCCACCAGCGGCCCCCCGCTGTCCCCCTGGCAGGCGTCCTTGCCACCATCCCGGTCACCCGCGCACACCATGGAGTCGGCCAGGTACTTCCCGTCACGGTCGCCCGGATAGGCCGCCTCGCAGACCTCGTCCTCCAGCACCGTCACCGGCGCGGCGCGCAGCCCGTACGCGTAGTCGCCGAACCCGCTCGTGTCTCCCCAGCCGTATACGGCGGCCTCGGTTCCGGCCTGGTAGCCGGGATCGCCGCCCTCGGCCACGGGGAGTACGTAGTGCGCCGGCACGGCTTCCTCGAGTTCCAGTACGGCGAGGTCCCCGGCGTTGCTGGCGGGGTCGTAGCCCGGGTTCACGCGGGCTCCGCGCACCGCGATCTCCCGGCCGTCGTCCGCCCGCAGCTCCGTACGTCCAGTGATCACCCGGAAGTCGGGGAGGGACTCGACCGGGCCGCCCAGGACCTCGCGCCCCAGGCAGTGGGCGGCGGTGAGCACCTTGGTCGGGGCGACGATCACACCCCCGCAGAACTGCCCGCCCCTCGTACCTCCGAACCGGTCACGGCTGGCGAGGGCCACCACCCAGGGGCTGTCGGCCACCTTGACCGGCTTCCCGCCTATGACCACGCTGTCCGCGGCCGCCTTCGGGGCCTGGGTGAGCGGTGCGGTGGCCGCACCGGCCACCAGGGTCAGCGCACCCGCCAGGAGACGGGCAAGGGGACGACGCATGTGGGCTCCTGACTCCGAGTGTGTGTGACTGCACCCAGAGTGGAATGCCCAGTGGCCGTGCGCACCCGCGCACGGCCACTGATGAGGCTCCCGGCCGACGGCCCGGTCAGTCGAGGTAGTCGCGCAGCACCTGCGAGCGGGACGGGTGGCGCAGCTTCGACATCGTCTTGGACTCGATCTGGCGGATGCGCTCACGCGTGACGCCGTAGACCTTGCCGATCTCGTCCAGGGTCTTGGGCTGGCCGTCCGTGAGGCCGAAGCGCATCGAGACCACGCCGGCCTCGCGCTCGCTGAGGGTGTCGAGCACCGAGTGCAGCTGCTCCTGGAGCAGCGTGAAGGAGACCGCGTCCGCCGGGACGACCGCCTCGGAGTCCTCGATCAGGTCACCGAACTCGCTGTCGCCGTCCTCGCCGAGCGGGGTGTGCAGGGAGATCGGCTCGCGGCCGTACTTCTGGACCTCGATGACCTTCTCGGGGGTCATGTCGAGTTCCTTGGCCAGCTCCTCCGGGGTGGGCTCGCGGCCCAGGTCCTGGAGCATCTGGCGCTGCACGCGGGCGAGCTTGTTGATGACCTCGACCATGTGCACGGGGATGCGGATGGTGCGGGCCTGGTCGGCCATGGCGCGGGTGATCGCCTGCCGGATCCACCAGGTCGCGTACGTGGAGAACTTGTAGCCCTTGGTGTAGTCGAACTTCTCGACCGCGCGGATCAGACCCAGGTTGCCCTCCTGGATCAGGTCCAGGAAGAGCATGCCGCGGCCGGTGTAGCGCTTGGCGAGGGAGACCACGAGGCGGAGGTTGGCCTCCAGCAGGTGGTTCTTGGCGCGGCGGCCGTCCTCGGCGATGATCTCCAGCTCGCGCTTGAGCTTGGGCGCCAGTTTGTCGGAGTTCGCCAGCTTGTCCTCGGCGAACAGGCCCGCCTCGATGCGCTTGGCGAGCTCGACCTCCTGCTCGGCGTTGAGCAGCGGCACCTTGCCGATCTGCTTGAGGTAGTCCTTGACCGGGTCGGCGGTGGCACCCGCGACGGCGACCTGCTGGGCCGGGGCGTCGTCCTCGTCGTCCGAGATGACGAAGCCCTTGCTCTCGGCGCCGTCCTCTTCCTCTTCGGCCTCGCCCTTGGCCGCGCCGGGCGCATCCTCGGCGGACTCTTCGTCGCCGGCCTCGTCGGCGTCCTTCTTGGCCGCGGTCTTCTTGGCGGCCGTCTTCTTCGCGGTGGTCTTCTTCGCGGCGGTCTTCTTGGCCGCCGTCTTCTTCGCGGCCGTCTTCTTGGCGGGCGCTTCGGTTCCGGGCTCCTGGGCCAGGGCGTCCGCGGTCTCGGGCTCCGCGGGGTCGGCCTCCGGGGCCGCGGTGGCGGCGGCCGGCTCTGCCGCCGTCTTCGCCGCGACGGTCTTCGTGGCCGTCCGCTTGGCCGGGCTCTTCGCTGCGACGCTCTTGCGGGTGGTGCGCTTGGGCGACTCCGCGGCACTGACCATCAGCGTCACACCCTCTTCCTCGAGGATCTGGTTGAGGCTGCGCAGAACATTCTTCCACTGGGTCGCAGGAATCTGGTCAGCCTCGAAGGCCCGACGCACGTCATCGCCGGCGATCTGCCCCTCGGCCTTGCCCCGCTCGATGAGCGCCATCACGGACTCGGAATCGGCGATCTCCGGCGGGAGCGTACGGGATGTGCTGGCCGACACGAACAACCTCTCGGAACGATGGAAACGGCTTCCGACCCCGGCCTGGTGCTGGACCGGAGCCGACGACCACCGACTGGGGATGGGCCGGGGGCGCGGGCAGGGACCGGGGAGCTGCACAGCACCCGCAAGGGCTGCTGTGTTCCCTCCGTCGGCCATCACCTCTTAGGTCATCGCGTGACGTCGCGGAGCGTTACGCCCAATCTTCGTGGCCCGAGTCACATCTCGTTTGCGCCCAAGCCGGTCATACGGTCATACGCGGGGCCCGGGCGGTCCGCCAGAGCCGCGTTCCGGGCGCCTTCCGCGCGCCTTCCGAGGGGCTTCCGGTGGGGCTTCTGGGGCCTTCCGGGGCGGGAGCAGACCTTCGGAGGGGCTCTGGGACGCCGCCGGGCGCCGGGCCGTCACGCTCGTGTCGCCGGACCCGGCCGGGCCCGGCGACCACTGGTGCACCCGCATGCCCCCACGCGTTCGCCCGTCAGTGCTCGCGCGGGGCGGGGACCACGCGCTCGACCTCCGGATGCACCGTCAGAAGCTGACGCATGGCGTTCTCGGCTCCCGTCGCGTCGCCCGCGGCCAGGGCCTCGACCATCCGCGCGTGGTGTGCGACGCAGCTCTCGCTGGGGCGTTCACATGCGGTGATGGGGCTGCCGGAGACGTGGAGGGCGGAGGAGACGATGCCGGAAAGGTGCTCCAGCATGCGGTTGCCGGCGACCTGAATGAGGAGGGAGTGGAACTCGTTGTCCGCGCGCGCGAAGGTGATCGAGTCACCCTGGCCCAGAGCGTGGCCCATGATCTCGACCATGTCGGCGAGGCGCTGCTGGATGTCCGGGCGGCCGTGTCCGGCGGCGAGGCGCGCGGCGAGCGGCTCGATGGTCCAGCGGAGTTCGTTGAGCTCGCGGCGCTGGTCGTCGCGCTGGGGGCCGAAGGCCCGCCACTCGATGATGTCGGGGTCGAGCAGGTTCCAGTCGGCGACCGGACGGACCCGGGTGCCGACATTGGGCCGGGCGCTGACGAGGCCTTTGGCCTCCAGGACCCGCAGCGATTCGCGGACGACCGTACGGGAGACCTCGAAGCGCTGCCCGATCTCCTCGGGGACCAGCGGACGGTCCGCGCCCAGGTCGCCGGAAACGATCATCTGGCCGAGCTGCTGGACGAGTTGGCCGTGCAGTCCGCGACCGCGGCTTCCTGCCGCGCGACGGCCGACCCGGCTCAACTCGACATCGCCTCCGTCCCAGTGGGGCGCTCCCACGCGCTCGGACCCGGGGGTCTCCGCGTAGGGGTAGCGGTCGAGTTCGCCCGGACCGGCGAGGCCGGATTCGGCGTGGCGGGCGGTGGTCATCATGGTGTGCGCAAGGGTACTCACGCATCCTTTGTCGGCCTCGCCTCCATCGCCCTTGAGGTCTTTGCTGAAAAGCACACGAAAGGGTGATCGGTGCCACCTACGCAATTGACGACTTATCGTAAAGAACCGGGCCATTTGCGGGGAGTTGCGGTCCGCTTCGCGTGATGCGGACTTCAACGGTCTGGTTGGCGACTCCTCCGGCATCGGAATGATCACCAACGATCCGTTACCAACGGACCCGGCCGCGCAGTCCTGTGAACCCATAGGCGCACAACAGGACCATCAGCGACAACACCAGAGCCGTCCCCACGGGTTGGGCCATCACCCGCAGGGCCCCGTGGACCAGCCGGTCCGCCTCCGGGGGCCACTGTGCCCAGCTGAGGCCCCGCAGCCGGGTGGCGAGTCCGTCGGCCGGGTATGCGGACGGCCCGTCCACTACCTTGCGCACCAGCGGAACGACGATCACCGGTACGGCGAGCACCGCGGCCACGCCGGCCGCGGCGGACCGGAACACCCCGGAGGCCAGGACGCCGGCCCAGGCGCAGCCGATGAGCAGTCCCGCCCAACTCGCCGCCGGGGAGACCCACTCCGTCGGAGAACGCAGCGGGCCGCTGTCGAAGACCAGCCTCAGGACGGCGGCGTCCGCGGCCACCGCGAGCACGCCCAGGAGCAGCGCGAGGACCGCGGTGACACCGAGCTTGGCGGCGAGCAGTCCCATCCGGCGCGGAACGGTGCCGCGGTCGGCCGCGAGCGCGGGGTAGCGGTACTCCTCGCCGAAGGCCAGGGCGCCGAGTAGTCCGGCGCCGAGGGCCGCGGGCGGCAGGGGGAGCAGCTCGGGCCAGGCGGCGAGCAGCCGGTTCTGCGGGGTATGTCCGGCCCGGGCGAGTACCAGGGCCGTGATGGCGGAGGCGGCGACGACCAGGGCCGCGGTCAGGACAGGGGCGGCGGTACCGAAGACCCGGCACAGTTCGTAGCGCAGTGGTCGCAGCGGGCCGCCAATCCTGCGTACGGCGGAGACGGGCCGTTCGGACCGGGGCCTCCCCGGCCTGCCGGCGGAGGTCTCGCGAGCCGCCGCGTCGGGTACGCGGGCGGCGGCCCCCGTTTCGGTGCGGGCCCGCGGCACGGGTGGGAGCGGCGCCCCGGCATCACCGGTTTCGTCGGCGAGCTGGTGGACCAGCACGCCGTTGCGGAACGCCGCCTCGCCGACCTCGGCGCAGTTGGTGCCGTACACCGAAAGCCGGCTGCCGCTCTCCTCGACGATCTCCACCGCCCGCTGGGCGGCGCGGGCCTCGCGGCCCAGTACGTCCGCCAGGCGGGCGGCGTGCGGGGTGCGCACGGCGACGCGCGGGCGCAGCCGGGTACGGGCGAACTCCGCGGCGTCCTGGTCGGCGACGAGCCGGCCCGACTCGATGGAGACGACCCGGTCGGCGCTGCGGGCGGCCTCCTTCGCGTCGGCGGTGGTGAAGAGCACCGCACCGCCGAGGGAGGCGTGGCCGCGCAGCAGCCCGTGCAGCCAGCCTCCCTCGCGGGGGGACAGTCCGGCGGCGGGCTCGTCGAGGAGCAGTGTGCAGGGGTCGGCGAGCAGGGCGGCGGCGAGCCCGAACCGGCGCTCCATGCCGCGCGAGAGCGAACCGAGACGCTGGTCGCGCAAGCCCGCGATGCCGACGACCTCCAGCACGGCGTCGGCCCGGGAGGCCGGCACCCCGGCGGCGGCGCAGAGCATCCGCAGCTGGTTGCGGACCGTCCGCGACGGGTTGCCGGGAACATCGCCGAGCAGGACGCCGACCTCACGGCCGGGGTGCGGGATCCGGTGCAGCGGGCGACCGCGGAAGTAGGTGACGCCGCGGCCCGGTTCGAGTTCGAGCATGAGCCGCAGGGCGGTGGTCTTGCCCGAGCCCGGCTCGCCGAGCAGGGCTGTCACGCACCCGGGGCGGGCCTCGAACGTGAGGTCGTCCACGAGGGGCGGGAGGTCTCGACGGGGTGTGCTGGTGAGTCCGATGGCCTGGAGCATCGCTTCTCTCGCGGGGGGTGAGACCGCTCTGCGGCAGGGTGAGTACCGCAAACAAGATAACGCGATATGTCCGATTTTCTGCGGAGGCGCTCCGGCGCGGCGCCGGTGCTGTTCCCGCTGTCGCCGGAGCGGCGTCAGACTTCCGGACGCAGCATCGGCGGGTTGAGCAGGGTCGCCCCGCCCGCCCGGAACAGCTGGGCCGGACGCCCGCCCTGACGGGTCGTCGTCCCTCCGGCCGGCACCAGGAACCCGGGGGTCCCGGTGACCTTGCGGTGGAAGTTGCGCGGGTCGAGAGCCACGCCCCACACCGCCTCGTACACCCGGCGCAGCTCGCCGACGGTGAACTCGGGCGGGCAGAAGGCGGTGGCCAGGGAGGAGTACTCGATCTTCGAACGGGCCCGCTCCACGCCGTCGGCGAGGATCCGGGCGTGGTCGAACGCGAGCCCCTCGGATGCCTGGTCGCCGACCGGCAGGAGTTCGTCGACGGGGGCCCAGCGCGCGCTGTTGGCGTCGCCGCCGGCCCGCGGTGCGGGCAGGTCGGGGGCCAGCACCAGGTGCGCCACGCTGACCACCCGCATGCGGGGGTCCCGCCCCGGGTCCCCGTAGGTGGCGAGCTGTTCGAGATGCGCCCCGTTGCCCAGACCGGGGTCGGCCGGGTCGTGCGCGCACAGCCCGGTTTCCTCGGAGAGCTCACGGGCGGCGGCCGCCGCCAGGTCCTCGTCACCGCGGACAAAACCGCCGGGCAGCGCCCAGCGCCCCTGGAACGGCTGCTCACCCCGTCGGACGACCAGCGCGCAGAGCGCGTGGCGCCGCACGGTGAGCACGACCAGGTCGACGGTGACGGCGAAGGGCGGAAAGGCCGACGGGTCGTAGGGCGACATGCCGCGATCATAGTCGTCTGCCTGACGATAAACAGTGCTTTGGTGATCCCGAAGGCGAGGATCCGGAATCCGGCGGATGTCGTACGGGCGCGGCCGAGGAGCCGGGCCCGCAGCGAAGGGCGGTCACTAGACCCCCAGTTGGAGCGCATCGGCCGCCTCCTCCACCATGCCGAGGCCGAGCCGGCTGATCCGGACGGCGAAAGGTTCGCCGGATACCCGCAGGCCCGCCAGTCGCAGGGCCCCCAGGGGAGCCCCGGGGAGCGGGGCCAGCGCGACGGTCCCCGCCGGGGCGTCCGGGCGGACTCCGGCGAGAGCGGTGAGCACGTGGATCCCGGCGGCCGCAGCCGCGGCGGCGGGGCGGCAGGCGGCGGGGTGCGGCAGCGGGGCGCTACCGATGGTGCGCTGCTCGGCGGCGTACATCTCCGGGAGCCGGTAGCCGAAGGTCTCGGCCGCGTCCAGCAGGCCCCGGAGCAGGCCGGCGGCCTCCTTCTCGAAGCCCGCCTGCGCCAGGCCGGCCACGGCCACGGCGCTCTCGTACGCCCGTACCGCGCCGGAGCGGTGGCCGAAGGGGTTGTATCCGGGCTCGCGGGACGCCATGCTCCGCAGCCCCCACCCCGAGTCCATGGCCGGGGCGCCGAGCAGCCGGGCGAGTTGTTCGGCGCGGACCCGGTCCAGCAGGCCCGGGGCGAGCCGGCCGCCGCCCAGGAGCCCGGTGTCCAGCAGGTGCGCGGCGGCGCCGGTCAGCCGGGGCAGGGGCCGGCCGTCGGGATGCAGGGCCGCCGGGGGCCGGCCGCCGTCCGGGCCGTGGACCCAGAACCGCTCCCGGAATCTCCCACGCAGCGCGGCCGCCCACTCCTGCCACTCCTCGGCCCCGGGGCGCCCGCACCCGGCGAGCAGGTCCCCGCCGAGCAGCGCGGCGCGGTGGGCGTGGGCCTGGGTCTCGCAGCGCCGGGGCCCCGGGTCGGGGTCGGCCAGGAAGCCGTCCTCCCCGAGGGCACCGCGCAGCCAGTCCAGACACCGCTCGGCGGCCGGGAGCAGCCGGTCCACCTCACCCTCGGGCATCCCCCAGCGTCTGGCCTCCGCGAGCACGGCCGGGAAGGCGAGGGTCGCCTCCGTGCCGGTGCAGCCCGGCGGCAGCTGCGGGCCCGCCCCGCGCAGCGGCCCAGGGATCTTCCCGGCCTCCGGGCCGGGCCCGGAGCGCTGGGTCCGGGCCAGGGTGCGCAGGGTGGCGGCGGCGAGCCCGGTGCCGAGCGGCAGCGCCATTCTGGCGGCCCACAGCGACTCCGCCGGGGCCAGGCCGAGCCGCCAGGGCACCCCCGCGGCCGCGAAGGCGTCGCCCGGCTCCTCGGGATCCCGCAGCAGGAGCGCGCCCAGGTCTTCGACGCTGGTCCGGAACCAGACTTCGGCCCTGGGGTCGTCGCCCTCGGCCCGGGCATCGGCCAGCGGGTTGGCGACCAGCCCCGCCGGGGCCCGCGCGATGCGGTCCCGCGTGGTCCGCAGCTCGATGGTGCGGGACTCGCCGGGGCCCAGTTCCAGCTGCCAGCGCAGCAGTCCGGCCGAGGCCAGCGCGTCGTCCGGGGCGGGCTCTGCCACGGTGACGGCGTGCGCCTCCCCGGTACTCCAGCGCAGTCCGGCGCCGTGCACCCCGGCGGGCAGCTCCGGCCCGGCCCGCCCTGCGGCCACCGCCGCCAGTTCGGCGAGGTCCGTGCCGAGAGAGACCTCGACGGGGAGACGTACCGCCCGGGCCGCGAAACTGCGCAGGGTGATGCGCTCGGTGCCGTCCGCGTGCCGGACCCGCTCCACCCCGATATCGGGGTCGGGCCCCGCCTCGGCACCGGTACGGACGGTGGCGGTGAAGGCGGCCCGGTCGGCGCCGAGGCTGCGCCCCTGGACGGCGACGGGTTCGCGGCCGCCGACGCGCAGCACGCAGCGCGAGAGCAGCCTGCGCCCGGCGCGGTAGATCCCGTCGATCCCCCGCCCGGTCAGCTGGCCGTGTTCCGGCGAGATGACCAGGCTGGGCGCGGCGACGCAGATGACGGCGCCGTGCACGGGCGGCAACTCGGGCCTGCAGGCGGAAGGTGCGGGATGGGGCATAGGTCGCCTTGTCTGCACTCCGGTCGGTTTCGCGGGGCGGCGGCGCGGCCGGTCCCCTACCACCCTCCAGCTGAACGCCCCCACCCCCGCCCGGGTCACGGGCCCCGGCGGTGGCTGGGCCCATCGGGGGTGATGCCGGTGCCTCAGGGCCGCGCTCACGGCGTTCCGGAGCCTGCGCGCGCGGTGCCCCTGGCCACGGTTCACTGCTCGCTCCCCGAGGTGCGGCGGTTCTCGCGACGAGCCGGACGAGCCGGCCCGGCCGGCCCGGCCGTGCGGACCCGGCGGCCGGGCGGGCGGGTGGTGGCGGCCCGGCGCTTGCGGCGGGGCTCCCGGCGCCGCCTCTCCTCGCGCAGGCACTCCCGCAGCCCTTCGGGGTCGATGCCCTCGTTGCAGGCGTGGTGGAGCAGCTGGGCGAAGCGGTAGTCGGCGTCCGCCCGCAGGGCGAGTGCGAGGGCGATGCGCGCGGTCGGTTCGTCCCCGGTGGACCAGGAAACCCAGCCGGCGAGGGTGAGCGGGGCCGCCGCGTGCTCCCCGTAGGCGCCGACACACCGCCGGGCGAGGGCCCGCCACAGGCGCAGCGCCGGGGCGGCCTCCTCGTTCTCCATCCACTCGGCGGCGATGTCGCGGATCTCGCGGTCCTGGAGGCCGAGGATCAGGGCGGCGGCCTCGTCGTGGCCGAGCAGCGCGTCGTCCCACTCGTCGGCTCCGGGCCCGCCCTCCGGGGGCGGGGCGAGGGTCATGCGCCGCATCAGGGTCTTGGCGAGGGTGATGGTCTCGGCGCCGGCCTCCTCCCGCGTGGCCCCGTCGAGGATCTTCGGGACCAGGGCAGCGGCCGCCCGGTCCAGGGCGGGCTCCTGTTCCTCGGCCACCGCTCCGCGCAGCGGTGTCAGCCTGCCCTCGATCTCGCTGAGGGAGCCCCTGACCTGGAGTCCGGCGAAGGTGGCCGCCGCGGCCATCACCGAGGTTCCGGGTGCCGCGAGCGGATGGCCCTCGGCCGGGCAGCAGCGCTCGTCGGGGCAGGTGTACGACCAGTAGCGCCCGTCGGAGACGCACAGGGCCTCCAGCACGGGCACGTCCAGCGCGCCGCAGGCCAGCCGGAGCCGCTGGGCGAGCGGCCGTAGCCGGGTCATCACCCGCTGCCCGCTCTCACCGCCGTGCGGGTCCTGACAGAGGAAGACGACGATGCCGTCGGGCTTGCCGCCGCGCCGTTCGCTGCCCCGGACCAGGGTGTCGGCGACCTGTCGGGCGGTGTCCTCCCATTCGGCGGGCGCCGTGGGGATGCCGACGCGGAGCCGGCCGCCGAAGCGCCCGCCCTCACCGTGCACGGCGACCATGACGAGGGAGTCGGTCGGATGGAAGCCGAGCATGTACGGAAGTGCGTCGGCGAGTTCGGCCGGGCTGCGCAGGGTGATCTGCGGTCCGGCGGTGGATCCGGAGGGGCTGTCGGAGGCCCGGCGGGACGGGGTGCGTGATTCGTGGTTGGACGGGGTGCGTGATTCGTGGTTGTTCGTCATGCCACGACGGTCCCGTGTGTGATCCGTTACGGAAACCCCTGTGGATAACTCATTTCAATTTTCAACATCCACAGGTCTGAGAGCGGCATTGGCGCGATGTCGGAGGCATCGGGTTGCATGGGGGGCATGAACGCAGACCTGAGGTCCTCAGCCGATTCCGTACTCGCCCGCCTCGTGGGCGACCCGACGGGCACCGCACGGCTGCGCGAGGACCAGTGGCGGGCGATCGAGGCCCTCGTCGCGGACAAGCGCCGGGCGCTGGTGGTGCAGCGCACGGGCTGGGGCAAGTCCGCGGTGTACTTCGTCGCCACCTCGCTGCTGCGCGCGAACGGCGCCGGCCCGACGGTGATCGTCTCTCCGCTGCTCGCGCTGATGCGCAATCAGGTCGAGGCGGCGGCCCGTGCCGGGATCCACGCCCGCACCATCAACTCCGCCAACCCCGAGGAGTGGGAGGGAATTCAGGCCGAGGTCGCCGCCGGCGAGGTCGACGTCCTGCTCGTGAGCCCGGAGCGGCTGAACAATCCCGACTTCCGCGACCAGGTGCTGCCCAAGCTCGCCGCCGCCACCGGCCTCCTCGTCGTGGACGAGGCCCACTGCATCTCCGACTGGGGGCACGACTTCCGTCCCGACTACCGCCGGCTGCGCACGATGCTGGCCGATCTCCCGCCGGGTGTCCCGGTGTTGGCGACCACCGCCACGGCCAACGCCCGGGTGACCGCCGATGTCGCCGAGCAGCTCGGCACGGGGGCCGGAACGGACGCGCTGGTGCTGCGCGGCCCGCTGGACCGCGAGAGCCTGAGCCTGGCGGTGCTGACGCTGCCCGACGCGGCGCACCGGCTCGCCTGGCTCGCCGACCACCTCGGCGCACTCCCCGGATCCGGAATCATCTACACGCTGACCGTGGCGGCGGCCGAGGAGGTCACCGCGTACCTGCGCCACCGCGGGCACACGGTCTCCTCGTACACCGGTAAGACGGAGAACGCCGACCGCGAGCAGGCCGAGAACGACCTCCAGGCCAACCGGGTGAAGGCGCTGGTGGCCACCTCCGCCCTGGGCATGGGCTTCGACAAGCCCGACCTCGGCTTCGTGGTGCACCTGGGCTCCCCCTCCTCCCCCATCGCCTACTACCAGCAGGTCGGCCGTGCCGGCCGCGGTGTGGAGCACGCGGAGGTGTTGTTGCTGCCGGGCCGTGAGGACGAGGCGATCTGGCAGTACTTCGCCTCGGTGGCCTTCCCGCCGGAGCAGCAGGTGCGGCGGACCCTCGACGTCCTGGCCCAGGCGGGTCGGCCGATGTCGCTGCCCGCCCTGGAACCGCTGGTCGACCTGCGGCGCACCCGGCTGGAGACCATGCTCAAGGTCCTCGACGTGGACGGCGCCGTGCACCGGGTCAAGGGCGGCTGGACCTCGACGGGCGAGCCCTGGGTGTACGACGCCGAGCGCTACACCTGGGTGGCCCGGCAGCGGGCCGCCGAACAGCAGGCGATGCGCGACTACGCGGCGGCGACCGGCTGCCGGATGGAGTTCCTGCGCCGCCAGCTCGACGACGAGGAGGCAGCGCCCTGCGGCCGCTGCGACAACTGCGCCGGAGCCCGGTTCACGGCGGAGGTCTCCACCACCGCGCTGGACACCGCACGCGGCGAACTCGGCCGCCCCGGCGTGGAGCTGGAGCCGCGCAAGATGTGGCCGACCGGGCTCGCCGCCGTCGGCGTGGAACTCAAGGGCCGGATCCCCGCCGGCGAACAGTCCTCGACCGGCCGGGCACTGGGGCGGCTCTCCGACATCGGCTGGGGCAACCGGCTGCGCCCGATGCTCGCCCCGCAGGCGCCCGACCAACCCCTTCCGGACGATGTCGCGCAGGCCGTGGTCGCGGTCCTCGCCGACTGGGCCCGCGGCCCGGGCGGCTGGGCCTCGGGAGCCCCGGACGCGCCCGCCCGGCCGGTCGGTGTGGTGGCCCTGCCCTCGCGCAGCCGCCCCCAGCTGGTCGGATCGCTGGCCTCGCGGATCGCGGAGGTCGGGCGGATGCCGTTGCTCGGAACGCTCGCCTACACCGACCAGGCCCCGGAGTTCGGCCTGCCCTCCTCGAACAGCGCCCAGCGGGTGAAAGGGCTTCACCAGGCCCTGACCGTGCCCCCGGCCCTCGCGGCCGCCCTCTCGGAGGCCGCGGGTCCGGTGCTCCTCGTGGACGACTGCGCGGAGAGCGGATGGACCCTCGCCGTGGCCGCCCGACTGCTCCGGCGGGCAGGCGCGAAGGAGGTGTTCCCGCTGGTACTAGCGCTCCAGCCGTAGCCGCATGCGTCATCCCCGGCGTGGCGGGGCAAGGATATGAGAGGCATACCGGCGAATTCCGGTCGGCTGCGCCAATTGCTCGTTGCCGCATCCTGGCGGGCCACGCGAGAATTGGAGCGCTCCCGTTCGGCTCGGCGGCACTCTTCAGGGCCGCGCCGCGGCGCGCCCTCAGCCCAGCCCTGCCCGTCCGCGGGCGTGTAACCGAAGGGAGGACCGTGACCTTCGGATTCGCCCCGCCCTCGACCACGTCTCTGACGACGGCCACCGGCGGCGCCAGCCGCCACGGCCGACTGCTGGAACCCGCCGAGTGGACCGCGGCGGGAGTGCCTCTGCTGAGCAATCCGCGCGAGGTCGTCAGCGGTCTGCACTCCAGACACAGCCCCGTACCGTCCACCGCGGTGATCGCCGTCCTCGGCCCGGAGGAACAGCTCGTGGCGAGCGCCTCCTTCGTGCCGCGCTCCGCCTCGGCCGACGGCTGGGAGTACCGCAACGCACTGCTGTCCGCGCTGCGGCGGGTGCTCCCGCACGACCTGCGGCGCAGGACCCCGGTGCGGACGGCGGTGTTGCTGTACTGCCGCGAGGGCGACGAGCGGTGGACCGAGGAGGACGGGGCCTGGATGTGGGGGCTGCGCGACGCCTGCACCCTGCACGGGCTGCGCTGCGGCGCGTACATCACGCTGACGCGCGGCGGGTGGCAGGTACTCGGCGAAGGCCGGGGCGGCCGGCGGCCCAGCTCTGACTCACGGCCCGAGCTCCTCGCAGGCACCGCGCCCGAGTTCGCCCCGCTGACCCTGCGCACCGGCGGCGGCAGCGCGACCGAGGCCCTGCGCCGTACCGCCGCCCGCTGAACGCCACTCCGCGCGTCACACCCTCGTACGGCCACGCGCTGGAAACGCGCGCGGGAACGCGCCGCCCGCCGGACCGCCCCGCCCAAGGGGCCCGGGCACGCGTACGTACGCGGATGGGCGCACGGACACGTCGGCGTACGGACACGGCACCGCGGGCAGGCCGAGCAGCCGCACACCCGGCAACGGGCGTACGGCGGGTCAGGCCTCGGGCTTCAGCGGGGCCGGCTCCCGGCCCGCCCCGCCCCTCGCCCGCTCCGGGACACGGGGCGTCAGACGCCCGCGCCCAGCATGGAGTTGATCTGCTGGGCGTCACCGCACACGATCAGCAGCGCACCGGCCCGCGCGAGCGCGACCGGCAGCGTGCCGGCGGCCGCCTCGATCGACCCGCCGTTGGCCGCGAACACCACGACCGGACGGCCCGCGGCGCGCTGGATCTGCGCCGCGTCCGCGTAGAAGACGTCGTCCCGGGCGTCGTGCTGAGCCCAGTACGACTCCTCACCGAAGGACAGCTCGTGCGCGGCCCACGGGTGCGGGTCACCGGTGGTGAGAACCAGGATGTCGCCGGGCGCGCGCCCGGTGTCGAGCAGCAGGTCCACGGCCTCCTCGGCCGCGTCCAGCGCACCCTCGGCGGAGGCCGGGATCAGCTGGACCTGCGGCACCGACGCCGAGACGGACGGTCCGGTGGGGGCAGCCTGAGCTGCGGGAACGGGTCCGGGGCCGGCCTGCGCCGCGCGCTGCGCGGGCGGGGCGGGCCTGGGGGCAGCGCCCGCGCGGCTTGCCGCCGCGGGGGAGGGACCGGGGCGCCCGGGCCGGGGTACGGCGGCGGGACGCGGACCAGGTACGGGGCGGGGGGTCTGCGCGGTGCGGCTCGCGGCCGGCGTGACGCGGGGACCCTGGGCACTCTCGTGAATCTGAGGCTCCTCGGGGGTGAGAGGCATGAGTTGATGTCTATCAAACACCGGTACGAAACGTACCGGCGGGGGGCACGTGGGTGCGATCAGAAATCGAAGCCGAGTTGGCCTCCGTTTTCCAGCTCCAGCGATTCCTCGCTGCGCCGCACCTTCTTCAGGTGTCGCCACTGGGGCAGCGCGTCGAGGTACGACCACGAGAGCCGGTGGTACGCGGTGGGCCCCAGCCGCTCCAGCGCGGCCCGGTGCACGGGCGAGGGGTATCCGGCGTTGGCGGCGAAGGCGAAATCGGCTATTCCGCCGCCCTGTTCACCGATCTCGGCCATCATCCGGTCACGCCGGACCTTGGCGATCACCGAGGCCGCGGCGACGGAGACGCAGGACTGGTCGCCCTTGATCACCATGCGGACCTGCCAGGGCGCGCCGAGGTAGTCGTGCTTGCCGTCGAGGATCACCGCGTCGGGCCGTACGGGCAGCGCCTCCAGGGCGCGCACCGCGGCCAGCCGCAGGGCGGCCGTCATACCCAGCTCGTCGATCTCCTCCGGGGAGGCATGCCCCAAGGCGTGCGCGGTGACCCAGGTCTCGAGGATCACGAGGAGCGCGTCACGCCGCTTGGGGGTGAGCAGTTTGGAGTCGGTGAGCCCTTCGGGCGGGCGGCGCAGACCGGTGATCGCCGCACACGCGGTGACGGGACCGGCCCAGGCCCCTCGTCCGACTTCGTCGACCCCGGCGATGATCTTGGCGCCGGTGGTTGCACGGAGGGAGCGCTCGACGGTGTGGGTGGGTGCTTCGTACGGCATGGCGCCAGCAAGGTTACGCCGCCCCGCGCCGCCTGCACACCCCGGCCCGGGCAAGCCCGCAAGCGGACGGTCACCCCGGGGCCGGGCCGGGCTCAGGGTCTCAGCAGCGGCATCATCACCTGATCGATCAATTCCGCGATCTCCGCGTCCCGCCATTCACTCCCGCACACCTTGGCGCGATACATGAGCATGGCCGGAATGACATCGGAAACAAGGGGACTGTCCGCATCCGACCGGACATCACCTCGCCTGATTCCACGCTCGATGAGCTCTTCGATCAATCGGCGCGCGGGCTCGTGCAGACCGTCCCAGATGACCTCGCGGAACCGGTCCGCGTCAGCGTGGTCGCATTCGTGAAGAACGGCGCGCAGGGCCTGGCCGGCGCGAGTGTCCATGGCGGCCCGCATCCGGGCACACAGTTCGTAGAGCTCCTCGCGGATCGATCCGGAATCCGGGATCTCGCCTATCGGAGGCAATCGGGTGCGCAGCACCTCCGCCACCAGGTCCGCCTTCGAGGGCCAACGCCGGTAGAGCGCCGCCTTGCCGGTGTGCGCGCCGGCCGCAACGCCCTCCATGGTGAGCGCGTTCCAGCCGACCGTACCCAACTGCTCCAAAGCGGCGTCGAGAATCGCCCGTTCGAGTTCCGGACCCCGCCTGCGCCCCGATGACGCCACTGACCAGGGCGAAGCGACCATCACCCACACCTCCGAACCGCGCGTGCGTCCCGCGCACGCGTTTTCAGCCTTAGTGAACGCTTGCGTTCACTAAGTGCGGCTCCTACTTTGGACCTGCAGTGAACGGATGCGTTCACTATTTCACTTTGGGGGGATCCTCAGTGACAAGCTCGCAACTCGCCACATCCCCGATACCGGGTGTGGCCAGGCGGGAGGGGCGCACCGGCATGGCGCTAGCCGTCATCGCCGCATGCCAGCTCATGGTCGTCCTCGACGCGACGATCGTGAACATCGCACTCCCGCACATCCAGAACGCCCTCGCCTTCTCCACCACCGACCTGTCCTGGGTGCTGAGCGCGTACACCCTGACCTTCGGCGGCCTGCTGCTGCTCGGCGGCCGGGCCGGCGACATCCTGGGCCGGCGCCGCGTCTTCATGGCCGGAATCCTGCTCTTCACCCTGGCTTCGCTGCTCGGCGGCTTCGCCCAGGAGCCCTGGCAACTGCTCGCCGCCCGTGCCCTCCAGGGCGTCGGCGGCGCCATCGCCTCGCCGACCTCGCTGGCCCTGATCACCACGTCCTTCGCCGAGGGACCCGAACGGAACCGGGCCTTCGGGGTGTTCGCCGCCGTCTCCGCGGGCGGTGGCGCGATCGGCCTGCTGGCCGGCGGGATGCTGACGGAGTGGCTCGACTGGCGTTGGGTCCTCTTCGTCAACGTGCCGATCGGCGTGCTGATCGCGGTGCTCACACCCCTCTACATCAGTGAGTCCGAACGCCACCCGGGCCGCTTCGACATCACCGGAGCACTCACTTCCACCGGCGGTATGGCCAGCCTCGTCTACGGGTTCATCCGCGCCTCCGAGGACGGCTGGCGGGACCCGCTCGCCATCGGCTCCTTCGCCGCGGCCGTCATCCTGCTCGGCCTCTTCGTCGCCGTCGAGTCCAGGGCCCGCGAACCGATCATCCCGCTGCGGATGTTCGCCGACCGCAACCGCGCCGGCACCTACCTGATCATGCTGGGCCTCGCCGCCGCGATGTTCGGCATGTTCTTCTTCATCGTCCAGTTCGTTCAGAACGTGCTGGGCTTCTCGCCGATCCAGTCCGGACTCGGCTTCCTCCCCGTGACCGTCGCCATCGTCACCGCCGCCGGCCTCTCGCAGCGCTTCCTGCCGCGCTTCGGGCCCAAGCCGTTCATGGTCGCCGGATCCGCCCTCACCGGCGCCGGGCTGACCTGGCTGGCCTTCATCCGCACCGACAGCTCGTACCTGTCCGGGGTGCTCGGCCCGATGCTGGTGTTCGGCTTCGGCATGGGCCTGAACTTCGTGACCCTCACCCTGACCGCCGTCTCGGGGGTGGCGCCGAAGGAGGCGGGCGCGGCCTCGGGACTGCTCAACGCCAGCCAGCAGGTCGGCGGTTCACTCGGCCTGTCCATCCTGGTCACCGTCTTCGGCACGGCCGCCCGCGACGAGACCGAGAAGCAGGCCCCCGGGTTCATGGCCCGGGCCGACACCGGCCAGCTGGCCGCCTTCAAGGAGACCGGGCGGCTGCCCGACCCCTGGGGCGACTACGTGCTCACCCAAGGCATCTCCAGCGCGTTCATCGCCGCCGTGGCCATGGCGGGCCTCGCCCTGGCCACCGCGCTCCTGGTGATCCGGGTGCGCAAGAGCGACCTGGACGCCCTCAACGGCGACGCCGCGAAGGCCGGTCCGGCGGCCTGAGCGCCACACGCCGTACGTCGTACGAGGGCCCGGGCGCGGGGAAACGATCCCGCGCGCCCGGGCCCTCGTACCGGATCAGCGTCGCCCCGACAGGGCCCGGCCCCGGTAGGGCCCGCCCACTACTCGGCGCGGCCGCTGAACGCGCCGAGGCGCGAGCACTCCTCGTACGAGGCCTTCACCGGGCGCTCGTGCAGGATCTTCCGAGCCCGGTACTCACCCAGGCTCATGGCGTACCAGGGCACCTCTCCGGCCTCCGCCAGGCCGTCGTTGATCCCGCGCAGGGAACAGGACCGCTGGGGCTCGGGCAGCCGGTCCAGGGCGGGCACCGCGTCCGCCGACAGGGACTGGAAGTAGGCCAGGTCGAGCTTGTGCGTGTCCTGGAAGCGGGTCACGTTCCGCTCGGCGACCACCCCGTCCGGGGACAGCAGCCCGAAGGCCAGTACGGCGGCTGCCGCGCTCCCCGCGAGCGCGCGCGGCAGCCAGCGTGCGCCGAACACCCCGGCCGCCATGATCAGTACGAGGACCAGCCCGAGCCACAGCTCCATGGCGGCCACCGACACCCGGAGCCGGGTCAGCCCGTACGCGTCCACGTAGAGGTCCATCCGGCGCAGCGCGGAGGCGACCACGACGAGGGTGAGCGCGCACAGGGTGCCGAGGACGGCGCGGACGAAACGGCGGTCGCCGGCTCCGGCGCGCGGTGCCCAGCGCAGGGCGAGCGCGATCACGGCGAGGGTGAGGAGGGTGGCCCAGAGCAGCTGCCAGAAGCCCTGGCGGGCGTACTCCGCGTAGGTGAGGTCGGTGCTCTTCAGGACTCTCTCGTACCCACCGAACAGGACGGCCAGCTGGACGGCGTTGAAGGCGGCGAAGAGCAGGTTCAGGACGATGAGCGGAAGCGCCCATTCGACGCGGGACCGGGGCTTGCCGGGGGTCACCTGGATCCGGTCCCAGCGCAGCGGGGCCGCGGCGGTGCGGGCGGCGGCGAGTGCGAGGACGGCGCCGAGGATGAAGAGCAGGGTCCGGACGGGCCCGTCGCCGACGGAGACCTCGGGCGTCAGATCGCCGAGCAGGTCGGCGAACGCGGCGTCGGCCGAGGCGAACAGGGTGCCGAAGACCACCAGCAGGCCGAAGGCCACCGCGGCCGCCTTGACGAGGGGCAGCCAGCGGTCCCGGCTCAGCCCACCGCTGCGGGAGCGCAGACCGGTCCAGGCCCAGCCGACGCCGTTCACGGCGGCGTCGACGAAGCCGAACGGGCTGAACAGCACGCCGGGCCAGGTACGGCTGCCGTGCAGGGCCAGCGAGGCGAGGGATACGGCGGAGAGGATCGCCAGCGTGGACGGCCAGGCGGAGTCGCGCAGCGCCGGTATGGCGAGGAGCGCCACGCAGCCGACGGCCCAGACCGACGTCCAGGGGCGGGCGGTACGGCCGGCCGCGCGGGCGGCGAAGTAGGCGGCGGCGATGGCCGGCAGTACGGCGAGCAGCAGACCGGGGCCCATGCCGTCGCCCAGCAGCAGGGCTGCGGCGAGGCCGGCGCCGAGGGCGGCGACGAGAGTGGCGGTCCGGATGGGGGCCGCCTCGGCGGGCCGGATCCGAACCGCCCACGCCGCCGGCGCGGAGGCGCGGGCGCGCTGCTCGTGGATCATCGCCTGCCGGGCGCGCCACGCGGCGGCGTCCTGACCGTAGGCGGGACCGCCGGCGGCACCTCCTACGGCGCGCGCTCCGAGCCCAGCCGGCGCACCGGCGGCAGCCGGTGTCTGAAGAGCGGCCGGTGCACCGGCGGCGGCCGGCGTCTGAGGGGCGGCGGGCGCGCTGGTGGAGGCCGGACTGGTGGCGGCCGGTACCCCGGTGGCGGCGGACACACCGGTGGCTGCCGGCGCACCGGGTTCGGGCGGCGGAGTCCCGGCAACGGGAGCGGCGGCATCGGCCTTGGCCGGAGCCGGGGCAGCCCGGCCCTCGGTCGCGGGCGCTCCCTCAGCCGGCACCGGGTTCCTCGGTTCGGCGGCAGCCTCCTCGGCCGCGCCGGTATCCGCCCCGTCGGCGTTCTCCGTCATCGGGTTCCCCTCCCCTGTCGGTCGCCCCGCTGGTTCCCGTGGAGGCGGCGAAGCGGACAGAGTAGGCCCGTGACGTGCGGCGTTGACCAGTCGTGTGGGCCCCTGTGGCAGGACCGTGACAATCGGAACCGAACATGTCGCCCCGGTGCCCTCACCACCGGCCGAGGCCACGGCCCGCTAGCGCGCAGGGGCCTCCGGCAACCAGGCCGGCAGCGCCTCGGTCCGTGCCAGCCAGGCCTCCGGCAGCACCGCGTCGCCGCGCGCCCCCAGCACCCCGCCCACGATCGCGCAGGTCGTATCGACGTCCCCGCCCACCTGCGCGGTCGTCCAGAACGCCCGCTCGTAATCGTCCAGGGACCGCGCAGCCGACCACAGGGCGAACGGCACGGTGTCGTGGGCGCTGGTGCGCCGCCCGCATCCCAGCACCGCCGCGACGGTCGTCGCGTCGCCGTAGTCCAGCATGTCCCGCGCCCGCCGCAGCCCGGCTCCCACCGCGCTGCGCGGCACCAGCGCCACCACCCCGTCCAGCAGGTCGGCGGCCTTCGGCGGACCCGCCGGATCCGCCGCCAGCGCGGCCGCCGCGGCGACGGCCATCGCCCCGCACACCGCTTCGCGGTGCTGGTGGGTCGTGTAGGCGGAGATCTCCGCCTGATGTGTGGCCTGCTCGGGGTCGTCGGCGTACCAGGCGCCGAGCGGCGCGATCCGCATGGCCGCGCCATTGCCCCACGAGCCCTGCCCGTTGAACAGTTCGGCGGCCAGCGTGCGCCAGTCCTCGCCCTCCCGGACCAGGCGCAGCATGCGGTTCACGGCGGGACCGTAGCCGCGGTCGAAGTCGTGGTGGTGGGCGAAGGAGAGCGCGAGGGCGTCCTGGTCGATGCGCCCGTGCTCGGCGAGGACGGCCACGACCGAGCAGGCCATCTCGGTGTCGTCGGTCCACTGCCACGGGGCGGTTCCGGCGGGCAGCTCGCGTCGCTTGAGCAGGGGATAGTTCACGGGGACGAAGTACTGGGAGCCCAGGGCGTCACCCAGGGCCAGCCCGCGGAGGCTGGACATGGCGCGTGCGTAGCGCCCTTCGGGAGAGGAGTCAGCGGTCATCCCGCGTCACTTTAGCCGTCCAGGTCATAAGGCTCGGGTGTGGTCCACCGCTCAAACGGGCGGTCCAACCTATACCGGCCGTCCGGACCCAGCTGAAGTACCCGGTATTCACCGTTCCCCGGGTTGGACAGGGCTTCGAACTCGGCCACGGTCCAGTGGAACCAGCGCATGCAGAACAGCCGCATCGTCAGGCCGTGGGTCACCAGCAGCACGTTCTCCGGATGGTCCGGAGCCTCGAAGCTGCGGAACAGGCTCTCCAGGAAGGCACCGACCCGGTCGTAGACGTCCGCCCCCGACTCGCCCTGCGCGAACCGGTAGAAGAAGTGGCCGTAGGCGTCCCGGTACGCCTTCTGCAGGCGTACGTCGTCGCGGTCCTGCCAGTTTCCCCAGTCCTGCTCGCGCAGCCTGGGCTCCTCGCGCATCCGGACGCGCGCCGGGTCCAATCGCAGCTCCCGGAAGGTCTGCAGGGTCCGGCGGTACGGGGAGACGTACGCGCTGATGTACCCGTCGCCGAACAGCTCGCGCAGCCGTACGCCGGTCGCGCGGGCCTGCTCCCGCCCGATCGGCGTCAGCCGCAGGGCGTGGTCGGGTTCCCGCTCGTACACCGTGTCATCGACGTTGCCCTCCGATTCCCCGTGCCGGACAAGGACGATGCGCGGTGGTCGTACCATTCCACGACCCTATTCGGCCGTCGGCGGGCTGGACACCTGGGCTCGCCGGTCGGGCCGCCGCGCGGCGCATAACGTCGTACGGTCATACCGTCCACGACGATTCGAGGTCCACGACATCGCCCGTGAGGGCCTCCACGTCGGCCTCCGTCTGGGCGCGCAGCGAGAGGCGCTCGACCCGCTCCGGACGGTACTTGCCGTGCTCGGCCGCCGCGCGCCACATCGACAGGACGAGGAACTCCCGGCCGGGGGCCTCCCCGAAGAGACCGCGGATCATTCCGGGTGAACCCGCCATGGCCGGGTTCCACACCTTCTCCTGCATGTGGGCGAAGTGGTCCAGCCGCCCTTCCCGGACCCGGGTGTGGGCGACGCGGACCACGTCGGCATCGGTGAAGCGCGGCTCGAAGCCCGTCTTCACGTCGAAGCGGTGATCGAACAGGGTGACCCGCAGATCGGTGTACGTGCCGTTCTGGGCAGCGGCCAACCGGTCGTGCGAGCGGGCCATGAAGGAGTCGTAGAAGGAACGGCTCTCCCAGAACGCGAAAACATGCGCGACCCCCTGCCGCCCTCGGCTCCAGCCGCCGCCCTGCCCCCGGAATCCCGGCTCGCCAGGCAACCCCGCCCATTTGCGCAGCCCGCGCTCGAACCCGCGTCGGTCCGTCACCGTGCAGCGAATCCACTTGACCAGCACCGCGCCATCGTACGGGCCCGGCGCGGCCCCGGTCAGTCCCCGGCGCGGTAGATCCGTACGAGTTCGGACGCGTCCCGCTCGGGCAGCCGAAGACCGAACTCCCGCGCGAGCAGCGAGAGCAGCTCGTCCGAGGTCACGGGCCGCCGCTCGACCCGCCCGTCGGGATACAGGCGGGTGAGCTCGCGCCCTACGAAAGACAGCCGTAGGGCATCGCCCGGGCGCTGAACGATGGCCTGGCCGACGAAGGAGGAGTGGGGGTGCGAGGAGCTGTAGTGGTTCAGCACCACGTAGTCGACCGGGTGATAGCGCTGCGGGGAGAACGCGTACAGATCCCGCCAGGTTCCCCCGCGCAGCACGCACAGCACGAGGAGGTCGCCCTCCTCGCGGACGCTGTACGTCCACTCCCCCTGCCGCACCTCGACGCCGGGGCGCGCCAGCGGGACGGGCTCGCGCGGCCCCTGGTAGCCGAACCCGGCATCGCACAGCCAGGGTTCACCCTCCACGGTTACGACGAGGACGGCATGCGTCACCGCCAGCAGGGAGTCCCCGCGGGTGCGGTTGCGGGCACCGCGCCCGGAGACCTCGAAGCCGATCCGCTCCAGGGCAGCGGCCAGCAGCGAGTTCTGCTCGTAGCAGTAGCCGCCGCGACGGCCGTGTACGAGCTTGTCCTCAAGGGCCTTGACATCCAACTCGACGGGGCGGCCGAACAGGACGTCCAGACTCTCGAAGGTGATGGCGGCGGTGTGGGCCCGGTGCACTGCGTACAACGTCGCGAGGTCCGGCCGGAGTTCCCCGGCACCAGCCTCGATTCCGATCCGCGCCAGATAGGCGTCCAGATCGAGCTCTTCACCACTCCACATGGCTCTCCCCCGCGTCTCACCGTGCTGTCCCGGGGCTGACGTCGCCCCGCCCCACCCATGATCGTCATGACGGCCGTGGTGTGCCAAGCATTCCTGTCGTGCGTTTACGCCGCCCAGGCCACAGGCACGACGAAGGGGACCGACCGATGGTCGATCCCCTTCGTGAGCTGCTGGTCAGCTACGTGTGCGGGCTACGTCGGATGCCGCGTCCAACGCGATTCCGCCCAGGTTCAGCTGCAGCCGCTGGTGGAGCCGCAGCCCTCGCAGATGTAGCAGGAGCCGGCGCGCTGCATCTTCGTCCCGCAGGAGAAGCACAGCGGAGCGTCGGCGGAGACGCCGAGCTGCATCTCGACCAGTTCCGCGTTGCTGTGCGCCGTCTTCGGGGCCGGTGCCGGGACCTCGACGACCGGCGCCGGCTTCGGAGCGGACGGGACCGCGGTCAGCGGAGCCGACTGGCTCAGGGACTCCGTGTCGATCTCCTCTTCCAGCGGCTCGTACGAGCCGGTGTCCAGGTGGCGCTGGCGCTCCTCGGCGGTGTGGATGCCGAGCGCCGAGCGGGTCTCGAAGGGCAGGAAGTCCAGCGCCAGGCGGCGGAAGATGTAGTCGACGATCGACTGCGCCATCCGCACGTCCGGGTCGTCCGTCATGCCGGCCGGCTCGAAGCGCATGTTGGTGAACTTCGAGACGTAGGTCTCCAGCGGCACGCCGTACTGCAGACCGACCGAGACGGCGATCGAGAAGGCGTCCATCATGCCCGCGAGGGTCGAACCCTGCTTGGACATCTTCAGGAAGACCTCGCCCAGGCCGTCGTCCGGGTAGGAGTTGGCGGTCATGTAGCCCTCGGCGCCACCCACGGTGAAGGAGGTGGTGATGCCCGGGCGGCCCTTCGGGAGGCGCTTGCGGACCGGCCGGTACTCGATGACCTTCTCGACGGCCGCGCGGATGGTCTCCTCCGTCTTGGCGGTGACCTCCTCCTTCTCCTCTTCCTTCTTCTTCGCGGAGAGGGGCTGGCCGACCTTGCAGTTGTCGCGGTAGATCGCGAGCGCCTTGACGCCCATCTTCCACGCCTCGAAGTAGATCTCCTCGATCTCCTCGATGGTCGCCGTCTCCGGCATGTTGACCGTCTTCGAGATCGCGCCGGAGATCCAGGGCTGGATCGCGGCCATCATGCGGACGTGGCCCATCGGGGAGATGGCACGCTCGCCCATGGCGCAGTCGAAGATCGAGTAGTGCTCGGCCTTCAGGCCCGGGGCGTCGACGACCACGCCGTGCTCGGCGATGTGGGCGACGATCGCCTCGATCTGCTCCTCCTGGTAACCCAGGCGGCGCAGGGCCTGCGGGACGGTGCCGTTGACGATCTGCATCGAGCCGCCGCCGACGAGCTTCTTGAACTTGACCAGGGCCAGGTCCGGCTCGACACCGGTGGTGTCGCAGGACATCGCGAGACCGATGGTGCCGGTCGGCGCGAGGACGGAGGCCTGGGAGTTGCGGAAGCCGTTCTTCTCGCCGAGGCGCAGGACGTCCTGCCAGGCCTCGGTGGCCGCGGCCCAGATCGAGTTGTCCAGGTCATCGGTGCGCGGCGCGACGGCGTTGGCGTCGGCGTGCTGCTTCATGACGCGCTTGTGGGACTCGGCGTTGCGGGCGTAGCCGTCGTACGGGCCGACGATGGCGGCCAGCTCGGCGGAGCGCTTGTACGCCGTACCGGTCATCAGCGAGGTGATCGAGGCGGCGAGGGTGCGGCCGCCGTCCGAGTCGTACGCGTGCCCGGTGGCCATCAGCAGGGCGCCGAGGTTGGCGTAGCCGATGCCCAGCTGACGGAAGGCGCGGGTGTTCTCACCGATCTTCTGCGTCGGGAAGTCCGCGAAGCAGATGGAGATGTCCATCGCCGTGATGACGAGCTCGACGACCTTGGCGAAGCGCTCGGCGTCGAAGGACTGGTTGCCCTTGCCGTCGTCGTTCAGGAACTTCATCAGGTTCAGCGAGGCGAGGTTGCAGGACGTGTTGTCCAGGTGCATGTACTCGCTGCACGGGTTGGACGCGGTGATGCGGCCGGACTCGGGGCAGGTGTGCCAGTTGTTGATCACACCGTCGTACTGGATACCCGGGTCGGCGCAGGCCCACGCGGCCTCGGCGAGCTTGCGGAAGAGCGCCTTGGCGTCGACCTTCTCGATGACCTCGCCGGACATACGGGCACGCAGGCCGAAGTCCGTGCCGTTCTCGACGGCCGTCATGAACTCGTCGTTCACGCGGACGGAGTTGTTGGCGTTCTGGTACTGGACGGACGTGATGTCGTCGCCGCCCAGGTCCATGTCGAAGCCCGCGTCGCGCAGGGCGCGGATCTTCTCCTCTTCCTTCACCTTGGTCTCGATGAAGGCCTCGACGTCCGGGTGGTCCACGTCCAGGACGACCATCTTGGCCGCGCGGCGGGTGGCGCCGCCCGACTTGATCGTTCCGGCGGACGCGTCGGCGCCACGCATGAAGGAGACCGGACCGGAGGCGTTGCCGCCGGAGGAGAGGAGCTCCTTGGAGGAGCGGATGCGGGAGAGGTTCAGGCCGGCGCCGGAGCCGCCCTTGAAGATCATGCCCTCTTCCTTGTACCAGTCGAGGATCGACTCCATGGAGTCGTCGACGGACAGGATGAAGCAGGCGGAGACCTGCTGCGGCTGGGGCGTGCCGACGTTGAACCACACCGGCGAGTTGAAGCTGAAGATCTGGTGCAGGAGGGCGTAGGTCAGCTCGTGCTCGAAGATCTCCGCGTCGGCGGGCGACGCGAAGTAGTCGTAGTCCTCGCCGGCCTTCGTGTACGTCTTCACGATCCGGTCGATGAGCTGCTTCAGACCGGTCTCACGCTGCGGGGTGCCGACCGCGCCGCGGAAGTACTTACTGGTGACGATGTTGACCGCGTTCACCGACCAGAAGTCGGGGAACTCGACGCCACGCTGCTCGAAGTTGACCGAGCCGTCGCGCCAGTTGGTCATGACGACGTCACGGCGCTCCCAGCTCACCTCGTCGTACGGGTGCACGCCCGGGGTGGTGTGGATGCGCTCGATACGCAGGCCGCTCTTGGCAGCCTTGGTTCCCTTGGCGCGGGAACCTCGTGCCGAGCCGCTCGCCGTCTCTGTCATGCCGCCTCCCATATGCGGGCAAAAACGCCCTAAAGTGCCGACAATATTCCGCGGCACGGTGCTGTGTCTTGTATCTACGTCTCTACTCCCCGGCTCCCGCCGGGGGTGCCCCAGGCCGAGCAGACGGTCCGCGCTGCGCTGCGGGCCGTCCGATCAGTCGGCGGCGGAGGCGGGCACGGGGACCTGAGAGGTCCCACCGGGCCCGCACTCGGGGTGAGGCCGAGGCACGCGGAGTTCCGCGATGGCGGTCTCGAAGTCTTCAAGGGTGTCGAACGCTTTGTACACGGATGCGAAACGCAGGTACGCGACGAGGTCGAGCTCCTGCAACGGGCCGAGGATGGCCAGACCCACATCGTGGGTGGTCAGCTCGGCGCTCCCGGTGGCGCGCACCGCTTCCTCGACCCGCTGGCCGAGTTTGGCGAGGGCGTCCTCGGTGACCGGCCGCCCCTGGCACGCCTTGCGCACGCCAGAGATGACCTTGGTACGGCTGAAGGGTTCGGTCACCCCGCTGCGCTTGATCACCATCAGCGAGGCCGTCTCCACCGTCGTGAAACGACGGGAGCAGTCGGGGCACTGACGGCGCCGGCGAATCGACGTGCCGTCGTCCGTGGTGCGACTGTCGACGACGCGGCTGTCGGGGTGCCTGCAGAAGGGGCAGTGCATGGTTCCCTCACCCTCCTCTTGGCACGACTGAATCACCTCACAAGGCCCCTGAACGGCAGAGGCGAGGCTCTGTCGGGGGCTTGTGAAGCAGCCACAAGCATATGCGATGTCGAGGACCTCAGAAGACCGAGGACCACAACTTCTGGGTGGCAGCGCTCATCCAACCACTAGATCTTGGGTTGCGGTGGATTTATGACGCTCCGCGTGTCGCGGCGTCCGACGGCCGGATCCTCGGCCTCCCGGTGCCACACTGGGCACAGGCCCGGACGCTGGCGACCTGACCCGGAAGGGTACCGTAAGCAGCGGACCCCGGACCGAACCCGCGTTCGGCGGACCGATCGTCTATACACCTCTCGATGTGACCACGTCGGACGATCTGCGATTTTTCACTCGAACGTGTGTTTGGCGCAACCTTTCGAAAGCAACTACCGTTGTCCAGCTAGGGAGAACATTTCGAGAGGGGCCGACCGACGTGACCACCACCGCAGACAGTGCCGCCATCACTGCCCAGAACCGCTCCCAGAGCCGACTCGAGCCGGTGCATGCCATGAATGACACAAGCCTGAACCCGGAGGCGGAGCCCGTACGCCCCGCACGCTCGCTGCCAGGCCGACCTCCAGGCATCCGCGCCGACAGCTCCGGGCTCACGGACCGGCAGCGGAGGGTCATCGAGGTCATTCGCGACTCGGTGCAGCGGCGGGGCTACCCGCCGTCGATGCGGGAGATCGGTCAGGCGGTCGGCCTGTCGAGCACGTCGTCGGTCGCGCATCAGCTGATGGCCCTGGAGCGCAAGGGCTTCCTGCGCCGCGATCCGCACCGCCCCCGCGCCTACGAGGTCCGCGGCTCCGACCAGCCGAGCTCGCAGCCCACGGACACGACGGGCAAGCCCGCCGCCTCGTACGTTCCCCTGGTCGGCCGGATCGCGGCCGGCGGCCCGATCCTCGCCGAGGAGTCGGTGGAGGACGTGTTCCCCCTCCCCCGCCAGCTGGTCGGTGACGGTGAGCTCTTCGTCCTGAAGGTCGTCGGTGACTCGATGATCGAGGCCGCCATCTGTGACGGCGACTGGGTCACGGTCCGTCGCCAGCCCGTCGCGGAGAACGGCGACATCGTCGCGGCGATGCTGGACGGCGAGGCCACGGTCAAGCGCTTCAAGCGCGAGGACGGCCACGTATGGCTCCTCCCGCACAACGCCGCCTACCAGCCGATCCCGGGCGACGAGGCGACCATCCTCGGCAAGGTCGTCGCGGTCCTGCGCCGGGTCTGACCCGCGCCCCCATCCAGCTCCGGGACCTACTGCGCCGGTCCCGGAGCTGCTTTGTGTCCCCGCCCTGTCCGCGCAGTGACTCGCCCGCTGTGCCCCCGCCCGCTGTGTACGTGCGCGTACCAGTGGGCGTTCGCGTACCCGGCGGGCCGGCGGGTACGCGGGCCGGCGGCTCCCTACTTCCCGTCGGCCTGGGCGGCGGCGTCGATGGCGGACAGCGAGCGGCGCACCTGGTTGCGGTCCGTGGTGTACCAGAAGTCCGGCAGGGTGGCGCGCAGGAAGCTCCCGTACCGGGCCGTGGCCAGCCGGGGGTCCAGCACCGCGACGACACCCCGGTCGCCACTGGCCCGTACGAGTCTGCCCGCGCCCTGCGCCAGCAGCAACGCCGCGTGGGTGGCCGCGACGGCCATGAAGCCGTTGCCGCCGTGCTCCTCGACCGACTTCTGCCGGGCGCTCATCAGCGGGTCGTCGGGGCGCGGGAACGGGATCCGGTCCATGATCACGAGCTGGCAGCTCGGCCCGGGCACGTCCACGCCCTGCCAGAGCGAGAGCGTTCCGAACAGACAGGTCTTGGGGTCCGCGGCGAACGCCTTGATCAGCTCGCCCAGCGTTTCCTCGCCCTGGAGCAGGATCGGGTTGTCGAGCCGGCCGCGCAGTTCCTCGGCCGCCGCCTTGGCACCGCGCATGGAGGAGAAGAGTCCGAGGGTGCGGCCGCCGGCCGCCTCGATCAGCTCGGCGAGCTCGTCCATCATGTCGCCGCGGGTGCCCTCACGGCCCGGCGTGGCCAGGTGCTTGGCGACGTACAGGATGCCCTGCTTGGGGTAGTCGAACGGGGAGCCGACATCCAGGCCCCTCCAGAGCGGTACGTCCTCGCCCTCCACCCCCTCCGGAGACAGGCCGAGCGAGGCCGCGACCCCGTTGAAGTCGCCGCCCAGCTTCAGGGTCGCGGAGGTGAGGACCACCGAGCGGTCCTCGAACAGCTTCTCCCGGAGCAGCCCGGACACCGACAGCGGTGCGACCCGGAGGGTGGCACCGAAGCGGTCGTGGCGCTCGTACCAGACGACGTCGTACTCGGAGCCGTTGGTGATCCGCTCGGCCACGCTGTGGATGCTCTCCACAGCGGCGAGGGCCTGCTTGCGGACCGCGTCCTCGTCGTGGACTGACTTGTCACGGGTGGCGCCGATCGCCGAGATCACATTGCGCGCGGCATCGCGCAGCGACATGAGCGCGTAGCCGAGGTCCTCGGGGATCGCCTCCAGCCGGCCCGGGAGGGCCAGCTCCATGACCCGTTCGAAGGACTCGGAGGCGGTCTGCAGGGAGTCCGCCGTCTTCTCGTCGACGAGCTTCGCCGCGCGCTTGACAGCGCGGTTGACCTGGCCCGGGGTGAGCTCGCCGGTGGCGACACCAGTCACCCGGGAGACCAGCTCGTGCGCCTCGTCCACGATCAGGACCTCGTGCTGCGGGAGCACGGGGGCGCCCTCGATGGCGTCGATGGCGAGCAGCGCGTGGTTGGTGACGACGACGTCCGCCAGCTTGGCGCGCTCGCGGGCGGCCTCCGCGAAGCACTCCGCCCCGTACGCGCACTTCGTCGCGCCCAAACACTCGCGGGAGGAGACCGAGATCTGTCCCCAGGCCTTGTCGGAGACGCCGGGGGTCAGGTCGTCGCGGTCGCCGGTCTCCGTCTCGTCGGCCCAGTCGCGCAGGCGCAGCAGGTCCTGGCCGAGCTTGCTCGTGGGGGCCGCCGCCTCGAACTGGTCGAAGAGGCCTTCCTCCTCGTCCTGCGGAGCTCCCTCGTGCAGGCGGTGGAGGCACAGGTAATTGGAGCGGCCCTTGAGCATGGCGAACTGCGGGCGGCGGCGCAGCTGCGGGTGCAGCGCCTCGACCGTGCGGGGCAGGTCGCGCTCGACGAGCTGCCGTTGCAGGGCCAGGGTCGCGGTGGCAACGACCACGCGCTCGCCGTGCGCGAGTGCCGGCACCAGGTAGCCGAGGGACTTGCCGGTGCCGGTGCCGGCCTGGATCAGCCGGTGGGAGTTGTCGTCGATCGCTTCGGCAACGGCTTCGGCCATGGCCACCTGGCCGGGCCGCTCCGTGCCGCCGACGGCGGAGACGGCGGCGTGCAGCAGGTCGGGGAGGGAGGGCTTCGTCATAGCACTGCCAACCCTACGGGGCCGCACCGACAGCGGCCGCATCCGAGAGCGATCACCGCTGATGCAGGGGGTTGGGCACGGTGCCGTGGGTGACGACGTGCGGGCGGTCGGGTCGGTCGCGGTAGCCGTCCTTGTGGAGCCGGTTCCGGTTGAGGCAGAGCCGGTCGATCCGCTCGGTGAGCAGGTCGAACATCTCGTAGCGCTCCTTGAGCTCCGGGAAGCGTGCCTGATGGCGGAGGATCTCGGCGCGTACGAGGGACCAGAACTCGGTCTCCGGAACGCCGAGCCGGTCCTCGCAGAGGGCGGAGAGGTAGCGGAAGACGCCGATGAAGAGTCCGGAGTGGATGAACTGGGTGAGGAAGGCGGGCGGCTCTGTGAGCAGGACCGCTCGGACCTCGTCAGGCATGGAGGCGTGCTCGGGCAGCGGCTCGCGGCTGATGTTGACGTCGTCGACGAAGTCCTTGACCGCGAGCCTGATGGGGACGTCGCGCTCGTCGAAGATCACGATCGCGTTCTCACCGTGTGGGGAGAAGACCGTGCCGTAGCGGTAGAGGAAGCGGAGCAGCGGGGGCAGCAGGGCGGCGAAGAGCCGCTGGAGCCAGGCGGTGGGGGTGAGCCCGGAGCGGACGACGAGTTCGGCGGTGAAGGAGCGGCCGCGCGGATCGGTGTGGAGGAGGGAGGCGAGGGTGCGGGCACGCTCGCCGGGGGCGAGGTGGCCGGTCAGGGGCTCGCGCCAGATCGCTCCGAGGAGCTCCTTGTACTGGTAGGGGACCTCGGGGAGCTGCTCGTAGACGGGGTGGCGGACGGTGACGGAGGCGACCTCGCCGAGCAGGATGACCCCGCATTCGTCGCGCAGGAAGGGGTCGGCGTCGCGGAGGGAGTGGATCCAGGCGGTGACGGCGGGAGCGGCGAGGGCGAGGTCCGAGGGCAGGCCGCGCCAGACCATGGTGTTGAAGACGGAGAGCGGCAGCTTCACGCTGTGCCGGTCGGGGCGGGTCAGGTTGAGGAAGGTACGGATGGATTGTTGAGGGAGGCGTACGTCCGGATCGGCGGGCAGCGGGACCAGCGCCCCGGAGGCGAGGGCCGGCGCGAAGAGGGGCAGTACCACCTCGTCCCACTGCCAGGGGTGGACGGGAAGGTAGAGGTAGCCGCGGGGGTCGAGGCCCCGGTCGCGCAGGGCATGGTCGAAGGCGGCGCGGGTGACGGGGTCGAGCTCGGCGGAGTAGAGGCGTCCGGGATCTTCCAGGCCGGCCGTGCCCCGGTACTCGGCGAGTGAGGTGTGGGCGGCGAGCCAGGGCAGCCGCTGGCGGGTGCGGGCCTCGGGCGCCCAGGCAGCGGTGTCGGCGGCGGAGAGTCCGATGCGCCCCTTGTTGAGCACGAGCCAGGGGTGTCCGGTCTGGTGGCCTTCGAGGTCGGCGTAGTCGAGGTCGGCGAGGACGTCGGCGGTGAGCGCGGTGTGGGCGATGCGGGCGTCGGCGGTGAGGGTGGCGCTGAGCTCGCGGACGAGGTGGCCGAGGGTCGCGCCGTCGAGGCCGAGGAGGGTGCGGGCGCGGATGAGGAAGTCGTACGGGTCCCCGAAGGCGATCGCGGTGGCGGTGGCGGTGGAGGGGGGCGCCGGGGTGAGCGTGATGGTGTCGGGGGTCACCTGCCAGCTCCCGTACGAGCGGCGGCGGGCCCGGAAGCCGAGGCTGCTGCCGTCGTCGAGGGTCAGGGTCCAGGCGTCGCCGGCGGCGGCCGGGGCCGGGACGGGGCTGACGATCTCCTCGTAGGCGAATTCGCCGAGCATCTTGGCCAGGAGCGCGCGGCCCGCGAAGTCCCAGGTCACGGGGTTGAGTTCGGGCGGGATGCACGGGTATTGGGGCGACGGCGGCACGTGGGGCTCTGTGGAGTCGGGGGCTGCGGGGAAATTCGGCACGGGACTCCTCGGAGATCGGGAACTTTGCTGCGCGACGCAGAGTTTTCGAAGGGAGAGGCGTGAAGCGGGAAGCGCGCGGCAGGCGGCAAAGGAGGGGTGGAGGCGTGGAGGGGGGAGATCCGGCTGGAGGTGCGGGACTGCGGGGCGGCACTCAGAGGAGATTGCGCAGCGCCCGTTCCCGGATCATCAGGGCGGCCCGCTTCTCGGGAACGTCGATTTCAGCGGGCGAGCGGAAGCCGGAGTTCAGGAAGGCTGATACGGAGGGGGTGTTGCGGATGTCCGGTTCGGCGATGACGCGTGTGCAGCGGGGTCGGTTGTCGAAGATCAGGTGGGTGACCGCGCGCAGCAGTGTGGTGCCCAGGCCGCGGCCGCGGTTCACGCCGTCTCCGATGAGCAGGTGGATACCCGTGTCGTGGGGGCGCGCCGGGTAGTACTGGGAGAGCGGGTCGAGGTCGGCCCGGTAGATCTCCCAGTAGCTCATCGGCGTGCCGTCGAGGAGGCCGAGGCAGGGGATACTGCGGCCGTCGCCGTCCATCTGTGGCCGTAGGTGGTCGGCGGTGACGGCGGCGGGACCGTCGAGTTCCCAGTAGGCCGCGACCTCGGGGTCGTTCATCCACCGGGTGAGGAGTTCCAGGTCGCGGTCGAGCCGTACGGGTTCGAGGCGAAAGGCGCCTGCCGGGGTGGCGGCGGCGCCCCATGCCGCCGGGGAGTCCAGGAGGTCGGCCTCGGCGAGCAGGGGCAGCAGTCCGGCGGTGACGTGCAGTTCGACGGTGTCGTCGGTGGAGGGCATCGGTGCTCTTCTCCGCATCGGTGGTGACGCGTCAATCGTGCAGGCGTCAATCGTGAAGGGGGTTGGAGATGGTGACGTAGACGGACTGGGTGTCGACGGGGCCCACGAGCTCGTCGAGGCCGCCCAGGCGGGTGAGCAGATTCGCCTTGCATCGCAGGGTGGGCGAGTCGAGCAGCTGCGCGGGGAGCGGACCGAGGTCCGCGGCCTTGCCGAGGAAGCGTCGGAAGGCGGCGAGGAGCACGCGCTCGTCGGCGAGCCGTTGGGATCCGAAGGCCCCGATGAGGCCGAGCACGTTGTTGATGCCGAGGTAGTACGCGAAGCGTTCGTCGGTGACGGCGTCGGGGACGAAGGTGTCGCTGGCGCTGCCGATGCCGGGGAGCCGGCGCTCCAGTTCCGCGCGGCGGGAGGCGCGGAAGTAGTAGCCCTGGTTGTCGCGGTAGCGGCCGCCGACGGGCCAGCCTGCGGGATCGAGGACGACCAGGGTGTTCTGCTGGTGCGATTCGAGGGCGATGCCGGCGAGCGCGTCGAAGGCGAGCACCGGCAGGACGACATGGTCGAGGTAGCGCAGGAACCACTCCGCCGCGACGGCCGAGGTGGTGCGTCCGGTGGCGGCGGCCAGACGGGAGATGGTCTCGGCGAGCCGGGAGCGCATCGTGGTCCGCCCGGGCCATGGGCGGGGTGCGGTGAGTGCGGCGAGGCAGAGGGCGTCGTCGTCGGAGCGGAAGGGGTTGTGGCGCAGCAGGACGTCCAGTCCTTGGACGGGGGTGCCGTCCGGGGCGTCGACGGCGACCCAGGCGGGGTCACGGACGATGTCGAAGCCGGGGTGGGCCGCCTGCCACTGCTCGGCGAGGCCGGTGCGGAGCAGCCGGTGCACCTCGACGCCGCGGTGGAGTTCCTTGCGGAGGTTCTCGCGGCGGGAGTTGGTGATGCGCAGGCCCAGGGAGAGCTTGAGCATCGCGGGGGCGCCGGGGCGGTGGACGGTGCGGATCGAGGAGGTGGGGTGCCAGGGCTCTCCGTGGGGGCCCAGGTCGGTCAGGAGTCCCGCGTCTTGGAGGGCGGCGACGGCGGGGCGCTGGAGCAGATCGCGGGCCTGCCAGGGATGCAGGGGAAGGGGGGTGGTGCCGTCGGGCAGCAGCAGGCCGGGGGCGAGCCGGCCGAGGAGCTGCGCGGCGGAGACCGGGCGGCCGCGTTCGGTCCACGCGGAGTCAGTGGCGAGGGCGGTGGGTGCGACCGCGAGCCAGTGGAGGGGGAAGGAGCCGTGGAGTTCGGGTGAGTAGCGGCGCACCTCGGCTTCGGAGAGGCCTTCGCGGCTCTTCGGGGTGGGGTGCAGCGGATGGCCGAGGAGGAGCGACTGTTCGGAGGTGAGGAAGAGGTCCCCGGCTACGGGGGCGGGCGGGGTGGGGCGTTGGCGCCGGTCGGCGATGAACTCGGCCGTGCGCTGGACCGAGTCGGCGACCCGGCCGACGAGGTCGGCGCCGCCGCGGCCGGCGGGGTTGCCCTCACGGGCGATCAAGGAGGCGAGGGTGACGGCGTCCAGGGCGGGGGCGCCGGAGGGCGCGCCTTCGAGTCGGGGCGGGGAGAAGCGGTGCCAGCCGGCCGGAGACCAGTACCGGACGGCGGTGAGCAGTGCGACGCCTGACGCCGGAAGGGGGATGCGCAGGAGCGTGCCGACGGGCCCGTCGGGCCGGCCGAGACGGCTTTCGCGGACCCAGCACCGCAGCAGGTTCTCCACCGTGGCGGCCTCGGCGGCGACCGCCGGGTCGGGGTGGTCCAGGAGGTCGGGCAGCGCCGCCGGTTCGGGCCCGACGTGCCCTGCCCCGCCCACGCGGGGTCTGGCCGTGCCGTCCTTCTGCCGCGGCACGCTGAGCGGGGCCGGGGCTGGATCGAGCCCCGGCCGGGGCGCCGGGTCGCCTGCCGTGGGAGCGGGCCGGTCCTCCGGAGTCACGGGCAGTGGAGCGTGCGCCTGCCCGGCGGGGGCCGCGGAGCCGCCCGGGGCGCGAGGCGCGGACACCGACGGCTGGGACTGCGAGCCGGTCGCCGCCGGTCCGGCGAAGCCCGAATCGGTACCCGCCTGCGGGGACGGCTCCTCGAAAGCGGGCAACGCCCCCGCAGCCCGGGCCGCCCGCCACGGCGGCTGGGGCAACGATTCGGCCGCCGCCGGGGGGCGGGCCGGGGAAGCGGAGCCCGAATCGGCACCCTCCGCACCCGGAGCGGCCGCCCGCGGGGACGGCGCCTCGGAAGCGGGCAACGCCCCCGCAGCCCGGGCCACGCCCCACGGCGGCTGAGGCAGCGATTCGGCCGCCGCCGGAAGGTGGGCCCGGGAAGCGGAGCCCGAATCGGCACCCCCCGCACCCGGAGCGGCCGCCCGCGGGGACGGCGCCTCGGAAGCGGGCAACGCCCCCGCAGCCCGGGCCGCGCCCCACGGCGGCTGGGGCAACGATTCGGCCGCCGCCGGGGGGTGGGTGGAGCCGGGCCGTACGCCCGCTGCGTCCGGGGCGGGCGGCGGCGTGCCCGGCGTGCCCGAGGCCGGGAGGGGAACGGGGCCGGGCGGTGGGGTCGCCACCGCGGGGGGCGTCGGCGTGCCCGAGGCCGGGACGGGGGTCAGGCCGCACGGCAGGGCCGCCGTCCCGCCTGCGGCGTCCGGGGCCGGGAACGGGGCCGGGCCGGATTGTGGGGTCGCCACCGCGGGGGGCGTCGGCGTGCCCGAGGCCGGGACGGGGGTCAGGCCGCACGGCAGGGCCGCCGTCCCGCCTGCGGCGTCCGGGGCCGGGAACGGGGCCGGGCCGGATTGCGGGGTCGCCACCGCGGGGGGCGTCGGCGTGTCCGGGGCCGGGGCGGAGTGGGGGGGCCGGGTGGGCGGGGCGCTTCGGTCCGGCTGCGGGGCCGCACTCGGTACCGCCGCCTGCGAGGTCGGGAATCGGGGCCCCGGGGAGTCCGAGGGGGGTGGGGTGGGCTGGACGGAGTCGGGCATGGCGGGTCCTTGGGGTGCGGATCAGAGGGGTCGGCGGGCGGCTGCGGGGATGGCGTCGGCCAGGCGGTCGAGGACGGCGGTCGCCTGCTCGTCCGTCATGGTCAGCGGGGGCAGCAGGCGGACGACGCTGGAGTGGCGGCCGCCGAGTTCGACGATCAGGCCGCGGTCCAGGCACTCCTGGCGGACGGTGGCGGCGAGGTCCGGGGCGGCGTCGCCGGTGTCGGGGTCGATCAGCTCGACACCGATCATCAGGCCCCGCCCCCGGACGTCCCCGACGCAGGCGTGGGTCCCGGTCAGCCCGCCCAGGGCCGTGAGCATCCGGCCGCCCAGGTCCGCCGCGCGCTCGGCGAGGCCGTTCTGGCGGACGTAGGCCAGGGTTGCGGTGCCCGCCGCCATGGCCAGTTGGTTGCCGCGGAACGTACCGGCGTGGGCACCGGGGGCCCATACGTCCAGCTCCGCCCGGTACACGATCACCGCCAGCGGCAGGCTTCCGCCGATCGCCTTGGACAGCACCATCACGTCCGGCACCACCCCGGCGTGGTCGACGCCCCAGAAGGCTCCGGTGCGGCCGACGCCCGTCTGCACCTCGTCCGCGATCAGCGGGATGCCCCGGGCCTCGGTGATCTCCCGCATCCGGCGGAGCCAGGCGCCCGGGGAAGGGATGACCCCGCCTTCGCCCTGCACCGGCTCGACGATCATCGCGGCGGGCGCGGGCACGCCGCCCTTGGGGTCGTCCAGGAGGCTCTCCATCCAGCGCGCGGCGAGCAGCGCGCCCCGGGCGCCGCCGACCCCGAAGGGGCAGCGGTAGTCCTGCGGATACGGCAGCCGGGTCACCCGTACGTCGGGAGCTCCGCCGGAGGCGTCCAGCGCCCCGGCGGTCATGCCGTGGTACGCCCCGGTGAAGGCCAGCAGCCCCGAGCGCCCGGTGGCGGTGCGCACCAGCTTCAGCGCGGCCTCGACTGCGTCGGTCCCGGCCGGCCCGCAGAACTGGATGCGGGCGTCGGCGGCGAGCCCGGGCGGGAGATTCGCGAACAGCTCGGTGGTGAAGGCGTCCTTGACCGGGGTCGCCAGGTCAAGGACGTGCAGCGGGGCGCCCGAGTCGAGCACGCCCCGGATCGCTTCGAGCACGACGGGGTGGTTGTGCCCGAGGGCGAGGGTGCCCGCTCCCGAGAGGCAGTCCAGGTAGCGGCGTCCGTCGGCGCCCTCGATCGTCAGTCCCCGGGCCCGCACCGGGACGATCGGCAGGGAGCGCGCGTACGTCCGGGCGGCGGACTCCCGTTGCGCCTGCCTGCGCAGGATGCCCTCCGCGGCCGCCCCGGATCCCCGGCTCCCCTGCGTCGGGACTGTCGCCGCGGCCGCGGCCTGCTCGGTCAAAGCCACGAGTGTCGGACCTCCCGCACGGATTCGCTGCCGGCTTCTCTTCCGGATTGCGCCTCGAACATGAACGCTGCCGTCCTGTCCCCCGTACGTACCAACGACCGTGACGGCGGCGGATCACGGGTGGACCCAAGATCCTTGCCCGTCTCCCCCTCGCTCCGCGCGGCACAGCACCACCCGCACCGCCCCGTACCGCCCCGCTCAGACCGCCACCGCTCGGTGGCGTCCGGCAGGAACCACCGCCCCGGGCTGTGCCGTCCCCAACGGCAGCGGCATAGTGGGGTGCTGCGCTCCACTGCAATCAACGCCTCGATCCACCAGGGGGATTTACGACATGCGACCGAACCGACCGGTCACCGCGGTCCTGTGCGCGGCCGCGCTCGCGCTGACCGCCGCTGCCTGCGGCCCGGGCGACGGGGAGGCCGGCGGCGACGCCAAGCCGACCGTGGCGGCGAGCCTTCCGTCCGGAGCCGACGGGATCAAGATCCCGGACCAGCTCAAGGACAAGCTCAAGGAGCACGGCATCGACCTGGAGAAGTGGAAGGGGGGTGCGTGGAAGAACTGGAACAAGGACGACTGGCTCCGCGAGGCGGGCGACTACGTCAACCCCATCATCGAGGACCTGTGGGACCCGGACCGGATGCGTCGCGCCGAGGAACCGCAGCGACCTGCCGTGGACCCGGACGCCGGCAAGGACCAGGGCGTCACGGACCCGACCCCGGTGCCGGTGTCGGCCAAGCCCGCCGGAGCGCCGTACCACAAGAGCGTTCCGGAGGCCGGCAAGGTCTTCTTCGACGGGCCCGAGGGCTCGATGGTCTGCTCCGCGACCGTGGTCAAGGACCCCGCCCACCCGGGCAAGTCCAACATGGTCTGGACGGCCGGCCACTGCGTGCACGCGGGCAAGTCCGGTGGCTGGTACCGGAACATCGCCTTCGTCCCCTCCTACAACAACGCCGGCAAGTCGGCGAGCGCGCTCAAGGGCGCGGCCCGCGAGGAGGTGGCTCCGTACGGCGTCTGGTGGAGCGACTGGGCGCAGACTTCGGACCAGTGGATCGCGACCGGCGGTCCGACCGGCGGCAAGGGTGCCCCGTACGACTTCGCGATGCTGCACGTGACCCCGGAGAAGGGTTCGGGCAAGTCCCTGGAGGAGACGGTCGGTTCTGCGCTGCCCGTGGAGTTCAACGCGTCGGCGGTGCCGAAGATCGCGAACATGACGGCGACGGGCTACCCGGCGGCGGCCCCGTTCGACGGTCAGAAGGCCTACCAGTGCACGGACAAGCCGGGCCGGCTGTCGCTGGTCGCGGCCGATCCCGTCATGTACCGCATCGGCTGCACGATGACCGGCGGTTCCTCCGGTGGCGGCTGGGTCGCGGCGGGCAGTGACGGCAAGCCCGCGCTGGTGTCGAACACGTCGATCGGACCGGCCAGGGCGGGCTGGCTGGCCGGCCCCAAGCTGGGACCTGAGGCCAAGAAGCTCTTCGAGGGCGTCAGCGGCAAGTTCAAGTAGCCCGAAAGCAGCTGAGAAAGCGCACCTCGTCGAGGTCCGCCGACGACTGAGGGCCCCCGCAGCGCGGGGGCCCTCAGCACTGCTGCAGCCGTCAGGCCATCAGTGGTGTCAGCGCTTCGCCGGTACGTACGGAGCCAGGTCCGCCGCCAGTTCCTGGTGGACCCTCGCCTTGAGGAGGGTGCCCTCCGGGGTGTGCTCCTCGGAGATGACCTCGCCCTCGGCGTGTGCCCGGGCGATCAGCGAACCGCGGGTGTACGGCACCAGGGCCTCCACCTCGACCTCGGGCCGCGGCAGCTCGGTGTCGATGAGCGCGAGCAGATCCGTGATGCCCATGCCGGTCCGCGCCGAGACGGCGATGGAGTGCCGCTCGATGCGCAGCAGCCGCTGCAGGACCAGCGGGTCCGCCGCGTCCGCCTTGTTGATCACCACGATCTCGGGCACGTTGACCGCGCCGACGTCGCGGATGACCTCGCGCACCGCCGCCAGCTGCTCCTCCGGAGCCGGGTGCGAGCCGTCCACGATGTGCAGGATGAGGTCGGAGTCGCCGACCTCCTCCATCGTGGAGCGGAACGCCTCGACCAGGTGGTGGGGCAGGTGCCGGACGAAGCCGACGGTGTCGGCCAGGGTGTAGATCCGGCCGCTCGGCGTCTCGGCCCGGCGCACCGTCGGGTCGAGGGTGGCGAACAGCGCGTTCTCCACCAGCACGCCCGCCCCCGTGAGGCGGTTGAGCAGGGAGGACTTTCCGGCGTTGGTGTAGCCGGCGATGGCGACCGAGGGCACCTTGTTGCGGCGCCGTTCCTGCCGCTTGATCTCGCGGCCGGTCTTCATGTCCGCGATCTCCCGGCGCATCTTCGCCATCTTCTCGCGGATCCGGCGCCGGTCGGTCTCGATCTTGGTCTCACCGGGGCCTCGGGTGGCCATGCCGCCACCGCCGCCGCCACCCATCTGACGGGACAGCGACTGACCCCAGCCGCGCAGTCGCGGCAGCATGTACTGCATCTGCGCGAGCGCGACCTGCGCCTTGCCCTCTCGGGACTTGGCGTGCTGGGCGAAGATGTCGAGGATCAGGGCCGTCCGGTCGACCACCTTGACCTTGACGACGTCTTCGAGGGCGATGAGCTGGCCGGGGCTGAGCTCACCGTCGCACACGACGGTGTCCGCGCCGCTCTCCAGCACGATGTCGCGCAGCTCGCGCGCCTTGCCGGAGCCGATGAAGGTGGCCGGGTCCGGCTTGTCGCGGCGCTGGATCACGCCGTCGAGGACGAGGGCGCCGGCCGTCTCGGCGAGGGCCGCGAGCTCCGCGAGGGAGTTCTCGGCGTCCTGCACCGTGCCCGAGGTCCAGACACCGACGAGCACCACGCGCTCAAGGCGCAGCTGGCGGTACTCGACCTCGGTGACGTCTTCGAGCTCGGTGGAGAGCCCGACCACACGGCGCAGTGCCGCGCGCTCGGAGCGCTCGAACTGGTCGCCGTCCCGGTCTCCGTCGATCTCGTGGCTCCAGGCGACGTCCTCTTCCATCAGGGCGTCGGCCCGAAGGCTCTCGGTGTAGCTCTGCGAGTCCGGCACGTCCCGTGCGTCCCGCGCGTCCTGGGAAGGGGAAGAAGAGGAGGTCATTGGATCCTTACGTCGATATCGAATGCGTCCGCGCCGGCCGTGGCAGGGGCGGAGCCCGAGCAAGAGCCGAGCCAAGGCCAAAGCTACTGCGGCGTGCGACCTAGTACTGCCACGTCCAACGTGTGACACCGCCCGGAGATTCCCCCCGACGGCTCCCGCCGCACGGCCTTACGGCCTTACGGCCTTACGGCCCCGTCGATGGTGACATGCCCGTTCCTCACGGTCACACCCTTTTCCGGGTCACACCCTTTCCGCCCACCCGATCCACACCTTTCCGTCCACCCCGCTCCACACCCCGCCCCGCCTCACGAGCTCCGCGTCCCGCTCCACTCCGGGTGCCCCGGCATCGGCGGGGTCGTCTTCCCGTACAGCCACGGCCTCAGGAAGGCCCCGAGGTCCCTTCCCGCCTCCTGCGAGGCCAGGCGTACGAAGTCCTCCGTCCCCGCCACCGCGTCCCGGTGCTCCCTCACCCAGCGCCGCTCGACCCGGTCGAAGGCCTCGGCCCCGATTTCCTCCCGCAGCGCGTACAGGATCAGCGCGGCACCGTCGTAGACCGCCGGCCGGAACAGTCCGATCTTCTCCCCGGGGGCGGCGGGCTTGGGCGCGGCCGGCGGACCGCCCGCCGCGCGCCACTGGTCGGAGCGCTGGTACGCCTCGCGCATGCGCCGCTCCAGGGAGTACTTGCCGAGCCCGTCGGCGTACAGGGCCTCGTACCAGGTGGCATGCCCCTCGTTGAGCCACAGGTCGGACCAGGCCCGCGGGGTGACGCTGTTGCCGAACCACTGGTGGGCGAGTTCGTGGACCATGACGGCTTCCACGTACCACTGCGGGTAGCCCTCGTCCACGAACAGGCCGTGTTCGAAGAGGGAGAGGGTCTGCGTCTCCAGCTCGAATCCGGTCTTCGCCCGGGCGATCAGCACCCCGTAGTTCTCGAAGGGGTAGGGCCCGACCCGCTTCTCCATCCATGCGATGTGACCTGCGGTCTTCTTCAGCCAGGGCGCCAGCTTCTGCCGGTCGGCGGAAGGCACCACATCGCGCAGCGGCAGCCCGTGCGGTCCCGTGCCGTGCACCACCGCCGAGTCGCCGATCGAGACCTGGGCCAGCTCGGTGGCCATCGGGTGCACGGTCCGGTACGTCCACGTCGTGGATCCGGCGGCCCGGCGGACCGGCAGCGCGCCGGGCAACCCGTTGGCGACGGCGGTCAGCCCGATCGGGGCAGTGATCCGGAAGGTGAAGTACGCCTTGTCGGCGGGGTGGTCGTTGCACGGGAAGACCCGGTGGGCGGCGTCCGCCTGGTTGGCCATGGCCAGGCCGTCGGCGGTGGTCACCCATCCGCCGTCGGCCCGGCCCCGCGGATCGCTGGTGTGCCGGATCTCGATGTGCAGCGGCACGTTGCCCACCACCGGCCGCGCGGGCGTGAGGACGAGGTCCTCCCCCACGCTCTCGAACAGCGCCGGCTCCCCGTTGACCTCGGCCGACGCGACCTTCCCGTGCGTGAAGTCCAGGTTGATCCGCTCCAGCGGCTGCCGGGCGCGGGCGTCGATGACGGTGACGGCGTCGAGCGGGCTCTGGTTGTCCTTGTAGGCGAGGGAGATGTCGTACGAGAGCACGTCGTACCCGGGGTTCCCGAGCTCCGGGAACAGCGGGTCTCCGATGCCCAGGGGCTTCGGCGGGGGCAGCACGGCGGCGACAAGAGTGAGGGAGGCCGCGGCGAGCAGGGCGCCGCGCAGGCGCGGGGAGGTGAGCTGCATCCACCACCGCTTACCAGCGCCCGCCACGCGGCCGCACACGACGCGCGACGAGTCCACCCGAACGGGATCCTCCGGCAGGGCCGCAGGCCCGACATGCACCGGGGAAGGGCCTTACCGCTCCGCGCGGCGCACGTCGTAGACGCCCGGCACATCGCGCATGGCCCGCATCAGCGCCGGCAGGCCCGTCGCGTCCGGGAGCTGGAGGGTGTACGTGTGCCGGACCCGCTGCTCGACCGGCGGTTCCACCGTCGCGGAGACGACCTCGACCCCCTCGCGGGCGATCGCCTCGGTCAGATCGGCCAGCAGATGCGGGCGCCCGAACGATTCAGCGAGCAGCGTGACCCGGCAGTCGGCGGTGGCCCGCCAGTGCACGGCGACCGAGGTACGCCCCACCGAGCGCATCTGCGCCACGGCCGCGCACTGGACCCGGTGCACGGTGACGGCCCCGCCCCGTACGACGAATCCCTCGACCGCGTCCGGCGGCACCGGGGTGCAGCAGCCCGCCAGCCGGACGGGGGCGTCCGGCAGGTCGGCGACCGCGTTGCCGCCGCCGCCCCGGGCCCCGACCACCGACAGGGGAGCCCGCGCGGCCGTGGTGGTGGCCGCGGCCCCGTCCGGATGGGACTCCAGCCAGCTGCTGATGGCGATCCGGGCGGCCGGGGTCCGCGCGTGCTCCAGCCAGTCGGCGGCCGGCCCGGAGGAGGCGTCGTGGGTGAGCAGCAGCTGCACGGTGTCCCCGTCGGACAGCCGGGAGGCCAGGGAGGTGAGCCGCCCGTTGACCCGGGCGCCGATACAGCCGTGGGCCGCCTCGCCGTACTGCGCGTAGGCGGCGTCGATACAGCTGGCCCCGCCGGGCAGGCCCAGGGTCCCCCCGTCGGCCCGGAACACGGTGATCTCGCGGTCCTGGGCCAGCTCGGCGCGCAGCACGCTCCAGAAGGTGTCGGGGTCGGGCGAGGACTGCTGCCAGTCGAGCAGCCGCGACAGCCAGCCGGGCCGGGTCGGGTCCACGCGCTCCTCGTACGGGTCCGCGCAGGCGTCCGGGGAAGCGGTGGCGGTGGCGGTGGCGGAAGCGGCGGCGGTGGCGTACGGATTGCCGAGCGCGACCACCCCGGCCTCCGCGACCCGGTGCATCTGCCGGGTCCGGACGATGACCTCGGCGACATGGCCCCCGGGGGTGGCGACCGCGGTGTGCAGCGACTGGTACAGGTTGAACTTCGGGACGGCGATGAAGTCCTTGAACTCCGAGATCACCGGGGTGAAGCAGGTGTGCAGTTCCCCCAGCACCCCGTAACAGTCGGCGTTCTCGCCGACCAGGATGAGCAGCCGGCCGAAGTCCGAGCCGCGCAACTCCCCCCGTTGGAGGGCGATCCGGTGCACGGAGACGAAGTGCCGGGGGCGTACGACGACCTCGGCGGCGATGCCGGCGTCCCGCAGGACGGCGCGTACGGAGTCCGCGACGGCGGGCAGTGGGTCGCGCTCCCCGGCGTGGGCGGCGATGAGCGCGCGCGTGTGCTCGTACTCCTCGGGGTGCAGGATCGCGAAGACGAGGTCTTCCAGCTCGGTTTTGAGGGCCTGGACGCCCAGGCGTTCGGCGAGCGGGATGAGGACGTCGCGGGTGACCTTGGCGATGCGCGCCTGTTTGTCGGGGCGCATCACGCCGAGGGTGCGCATGTTGTGGAGGCGGTCGGCGAGCTTGATGGACATCACGCGGACGTCGTTGCCGGTGGCGACGAGCATCTTGCGGAAGGTCTCGGGCTCGGCGGCGGCGCCGTAGTCGATCTTCTCCACCTTGGTGACGCCGTCGACGATGAAGCAGACCTCGTCGCCGAACTCCTCGCGGACCTGATCGAGGGTCACCTCGGTGTCCTCGACGGTGTCGTGGAGGAGAGACGCCGTCAGGGTCGTTGTCTCGGCGCCGAGTTCGGCGAGGATCAGGGTGACGGCGAGCGGATGTGTGATGTACGGCTCACCACTTTTTCGCATCTGGCCGCGGTGTGAGGACTCCGCGAGCACGTAAGCGCGCCGCAGGATGGAGAGGTCGGCGTCCGGATGGTGGGCGCGGTGCGCCTCCGCGACATGCCCGATCGCGTCCGGGAGACGGTCGCGGGATGTCGGCCCGAGCAGGGCCGCGCGCCCGAGTCGGCGCAGATCAAGCCTGGTCCGGCCACGTCTGCGGAGCTCGGGGCGTGCTTCGGGACGTGCTTCGGGGTTCGTGGCCTCTGCACTCATGGGCACCTCCGGCGGCTTCGACCGGCGGTGGCGGGCATGGGGTGAGCCCTCAGGGCCGGTGCCTGATGCTACCGACCCCACCACGTGGCGCAGTCCACCTCTCGCTCAGCGTGAAACGGATCACCCATTAGAGGGAAGCTTCAGGCGAAGGCCGTTTCGGTGAGCCAGGACGGATCGAACGCGCCCGAGCCGACGATGACGGCCGGTCCGGTCATGTCGATCCGGCCGTCGGGGTGTTCGGTGATGACCAGGGTGCCGCCGGGGACGTCCACGGTGTACGTGACGGGCTCGCCGGTCACGGCGGGGTCCGCGCCGTCGCGCCGGATGGCGGCCACGGCGACCGCGCAGGCGCCGGTGCCGCAGGAGCGGGTCTCGCCGGAGCCGCGCTCGTGGACGCGCATGGCGACGTGCCGGGGGCCGCGGTCGACGACGAACTCGACGTTGACACCCGTCGGGTAGGCGGACGCCGGGCTGTACGGGGGCGGGTCGTACAGGGTTCCGGCATCGTCCAGGCTGTCAACGAACGCCACCGCGTGCGGGTTCCCCATGTTCACGTTCCGGGCGGGCCACGAACGGGCGCCGACGGACACGGTGACCTCGCCCTCGGGGAACTCGGCGCGGCCCATGGAGACCGTCACATCGCCGCTCTTGTCGAGGTGCACGCGCTTGACGCCGCCCCGCGTCGCGATGGCGAGGTCGCCGGGCTCGACGTGGCCGGCGTACTGGAGGTAGCGGGCGAAGACGCGGACGCCGTTGCCGCACATCTCGGCGATGGAGCCGTCGCTGTTGCGGTAGTCCATGAACCACTCGGCCTCGCCGGCCATGGCCCTCGCCTCGGGGTGCGCGGCGGACCGGACGACGTGCAGGACGCCGTCCGCGCCGATGCCGGCCCGCCGGTCGCACAGCTTCGCGACGGCCGTCGCGGGCAGCTCGATGGCGTTGTCCGGGTCCGGGACGATCACGAAGTCGTTCTCGGTGCCGTGGCCCTTGAGGAAGGAGAGGCTGGTCTGCGTCACGCGCCCATCGTACCGAGCAGGGCTTCCGGACCGGCCGGCGCCTCGTCCGGGGCGGGGATTCAGCGCAGCCGGGCGACCCGGTACACCGCGAGTGCTACGACGGCCAGCGCGGCCAGCGCGTACAGCGCGGCCATGCGCCAGTCGGGACGGCGTCCCGATCCCCTGGGCGGCAGCCCGGGCCAGCTGTAGCCCACCCGGCGGGCGGCCATCATGCCCCAGCCGCCCGCGCAGGAGCTGATGAGGAAGCCCAGCATGGCGACCACGGCGCCGCCGTCACCGAATTCGAAGGCGAGCGGGAAGGCGAACATCAGCGAGCCGGCCAGGGCCAGCATCACGATGGGGGCGATCTGCCAGATGCGCAGGCGGCGCTGCGGGCGCAGCTCCACCTCGAACTCGGGGCCGGAGGCGGCCTCCGCCTCGGCGGAGTCCGGCGCGTCCGGACCGTCGGGGGTCAGGCGCGCGGGATCGGCGGGCAGCCCGAGAGCACCGGGCCCGGCTCCCGCGTCGGCTCCGTCGGCGCCGTCGAGGCGCGTCGGGTCCGCATCCCGCTGAGTGTCGTCCCGCCCAGTGTCACGAGGGCCGGCCTCCATAGCCACGCGCCCTCCCCACTCGGACTTCGTACGCCGCTGTTCAGAAGTTTGATGATGGCACGCTCCCGGGCCGTGGACTGGCGCACGGGGCGTCCCGATGCCATCACGTGATCAGGCTGTAACCGCTCGTTCGACCAACGACTGCGCGAGCCCCGGGAGTTCCCCCCGGTCCGCGGCGGCCCCGCTGAGCCAGTGCACACGGGGGTCCCGGCGGAACCAGGAGTCCTGACGGCGGGCGAACCGCTTGGTGGCGCGGACGGTCTCCGCCTTCGCCTCGTCCTCGGTGCATTCACCCGCGAGAGCGGACAGCACCTGCTGGTAGCCGAGCGCGCGGGAGGCGGTGATTCCTTCGCGCAGGCCGATGGCCTCCAGGGCGCGGACCTCCGCCACCAGCCCGTCCTCCCACATCCGGTCCACGCGCCGCGCGATCCGCTCGTCGAGCTCGGGCCGGGCCACGTCGACGCCGATCTGCACGGTGTCGTAGACCGACTCGTGGCCGGGCAGGTTGGCGGTGAACGGCCGCCCGGTGATCTCGATGACCTCCAGGGCCCGGACGATCCGGCGGCCGTTGCTGGGCAGGATGGCGGCGGCGGCCGCGGGGTCGGCGGCGGCGAGGCGGGCGTGCAGGGCGCCGGGGCCGCGCAGGGTGAGCTCTTCCTCCAGCCGGGCCCGGACCTCGGGGTCTGTGCCGGGGAACTCCATGGCGTCCAGGGCGCCGCGGACGTACAGCCCGGATCCGCCGACGAGGACCGGCGTACGGCCCTGCGCCAGCAGCTTGTCGATTTCGATGCGGGCCAGGCGCTGGTACTCGGCGACGTTGGCGGTCTCGGTCACGTCCCAGACGTCGAGGAGGTGGTGCGGGACTCCGCCGCGCTCCTCGGTCGTCAGCTTGGCGGTACCGATGTCCATCCCCCGGTACAGCTGCATGGAGTCCGCGTTGACGACCTCGCCGTCGAAATGGCGGGCCAGGGCGACGCCCAGGTCGGACTTTCCGGCCGCGGTGGGACCGACGACGGCGATGACCCGCGGGGCGGGGGCTGCTTTCCTCACGGCCCCAGTCTCGCAAACCCCCGGGCATGTACCCGATCGAGGGACGTGACGGGTCCGGGGCGGGGTCGTTGCCCTGGCGTGGTTCCGGCCGGGCGTACGCCCGGCGCAGGCCGGTCCGACCCGGGCGGAACTTCACTCACACGAGTATCGTTATGGGAGCAGACATGGGCGTTTTTGGCCGTTTTTTTGGCCGTAAGAATGAGGCTTCGACCGAGGAGGTCGCAGCCGAGAATTCGACGGCCGCGTCCGAGGAGAAGGAGGCCGGGACGGCTGAGGCGGAGTCTCCGGTGGCGGAAGCCGTGGAGATCCCGAAGCAGCAGTCGGCGGAGGTCGCCGCGGACAGTGAGACCGGCGAGGGCGCCCGTACGTAGCTATCGCCACTGGAAGGTGCCCCATGGGCCTGCTGGACAATCTGAAGGCCAAGCTCGCTCCGGCGAAGGAGAAGGTCGGCGACCTCGCGCAGCAGCACGAGGGCAGGATCGGCGAGAAGCTCGACAAGGTCGCCAAGGTCGTGGACTCGAAGACCCACGGCAAGTACAGCGACCGGATCACGACCGGTGCGGGCAAGGCGAAGGACGCCCTGGGCAAGATCGCGCACAAGGACTCCCCCGGCGGGCCGACGCCGCCGGCGGATTCCTGACGCGGTCACGAAAGGGGCGCGGGTAGCGGTTCCCGCGCCCCTTTGACATGCCCTGCCCGGGCGGGTTTCAGGACCAGGCGGCCACGAAGTAGCCGACGCCGTACGGGGCGTCCTCGTACAGCAGGCGGCCGTCGAGCCCCGCGCCCTCGGCGGCGCCCGCGAGCACCTGCCAGGGGGCTCGTCCGGCGGCCTTGAGCTCCCGGGCGAGCCCTGCGTCGAGGGCCGCGAGCGCGGCGGTGTCGGCCGTACCGAGGGCCCGGGCCACTGCCTCGTCGAAGCCGGCGGCGCGCTCGTCGAGGTATCCGGGGGCCTTCACGCTCCGGCAGGCGCTGCCGTCGCCCATGACGAGCAGGGCGACCCGCTCGTCGGAGGCGGCGATGTCCCGGCCGGCCTGGAGGCACCGCTCGGCCTCCACGGGCTCCGCGACGCCCAGGCCCTCCACGGGCGCGGCGCCCCACCGCGCGTGCCGGAGCAGCCAGGCGGCGATGGCCAGGGAGGCGGGCAGCGGGCGCGGGCCTCCCGCGCCCTCGCCGAGCTGAACGTCGGTATCGGCCCCGAAGCCGCGGAAGCTGCCGCGGGATCCTTCGGGGTACGAGCCCGCGCGGTCATCGTCGGCGACGGCCCCGACCACGATCAGCCGGTCGGGACGGGAGGCGGCGAGGACCGCGAGCGCGTCGGAGCAGGCGGTACGGGCGTCCGCGAGTTCGGCGGCGGCGCCCGCCGCGACCTCCGGCACGAGGAGGGGTGGGGCGGGGCAGACAGCGGCGGCTACGAGCATGATCCGCAGCCTAGCCGTCGCCGGCCGGAGCGGGGGCCTGGAGGGAACGCCGCCCGCCCCGCGCCGTGACCGGCGAGGGCCGGAGCGACGCCGGACGGAACCGGCGCGGCGGGAACCGCGCGGCGCCAGGAACGCGGCGGGAACCCCGCGGCGGCGTCAGGACCGGAGCGTCAGGAGGCGGCGTCAGGAAGGGATGGCGCAGCCCGAGGTGGCGACCGGGAGCGGGGCCGGGACGCCGAGGGTGGGAATGCCGAGCATGACACCCGCCGGCTGGGCCGGGGCGGCGTTCCGCTTCTCCCACGCGTCGCCCGCGCGGGTGCGGCGTACCGCATGCGTCGGGCCCTCCGCCAGCAGGTGGTGGGGGGCCGCGTAGGTGATCTCCACGGTCACCACGTCACCCGGGCGGACCTCCTCGTCCGGCTTCGTGAAGTGCACCAGGCGGTTGTCCGGGGCACGCCCCGACAGGCGGTCGGTGGCACCGTCCTTGCGGCCCTCGCCCTCCGCGACCATGACCTCCAGCGTGCGGCCGACCTGCTTCTTGTTCTCCTCCCAGGAGATCTCCTCCTGGAGGGCGACCAGCCGCATGTAGCGGTCCTGGACGACCTCCTTCGGGATCTGCCCCTCCATGTCCGCCGCCGGGGTGCCGGGGCGCTTGGAGTACTGGAAGGTGAACGCGTTCGCGAAGCGCGCCTCGCGCACCGTATGCATCGTCTGCTGGAAGTCCTCCTCCGTCTCACCGGGGAAGCCCACGATGATGTCGGTGGAGATCGCCGCGTGCGGGATGGCGGCGCGGACCTTCTCGATGATCCCGAGGAATCGCTCCTGCCGGTACGAGCGGCGCATCGCCTTGAGGATCGTGTCCGAGCCGGACTGCAGCGGCATGTGCAGCTGCGGCATGACGTTCGGGGTCTCGGCCATCGCCGCGATCACGTCGTCCGTGAAGTCGCGCGGGTGCGGGGAGGTGAAGCGGACCCGCTCCAGGCCCTCGATCTGGCCGCAGGCGCGCAGCAGCTTCGAGAAGGCCTCGCGGTCGCCCAGGTCGGAACCGTACGCGTTCACGTTCTGGCCGAGCAGGGTGATCTCGGAGACGCCCTCGGCGACCAGGGCCTCGACCTCGGCGAGGATGTCGCCGGGACGGCGGTCCTCCTCCTTGCCGCGCAGCGCCGGGACGATGCAGAAGGTGCAGGTGTTGTTGCAGCCGACGGAGATCGAGACCCAGGCGGCGTACGCGGACTCGCGGCGGGTCGGCAGCGTCGAGGGGAAGGCCTCCAGCGACTCGGCGATCTCGACCTGCGCCTGCTCCTGCACGCGGGCGCGCTCCAGCAGGACGGGCAGCTTGCCGATGTTGTGCGTACCGAAGACGACATCGACCCAGGGGGCCCGCTTGACGATGGTGTCGCGGTCCTTCTGCGCGAGGCAGCCGCCGACGGCGATCTGCATGCCGGGGCGCTTGGTCTTCATCGGGGCGAGGCGGCCGAGGTTGCCGTACAGCTTGTTGTCGGCGTTCTCGCGGACGGCGCAGGTGTTGAACACCACGACGTCGGCGTCCCCGTCGGAGCTCTCGGGGGCGCGCACGTATCCCGCGCCCTCCAGCAGACCGGACAGTCGCTCGGAGTCGTGCACGTTCATCTGGCACCCGTAGGTGCGCACCTCGTATGTTCCCTTGACGTCTGTTCCCATGACGTCCGTGTCGATGGCCGGGCTCCGGTCGCTGCTGCTGGTCATGCGACAAGGGTAGGTGGTACCGGGGAGCCCTCCGGTCCCCGGTGGCCGGCGGTGGGGGCGGGCCGGCCGTGACAGGACGGCGGGCGGCTGGCAGGATCGCGGCCATGCACCTCGTACTGCCCCGGATCAGCAGGCGCCGCGTCCTGCGGGGCCTGGTCGTCGTGCTGGCCGTGCTCGCGGCCCTGGTGTGGTGGCTGAGGCCCTTCGGGGAGCCGGAGCCGAAGGGCGGGCTCACCTTCAGCACGGGGGTCCGTACCGGCGTCTACCACCGCTACGGCGAGCTGCTCCAGCAGGCGCTCGCGAGGGACGTGCCCGGGGTGGACGTACGCCTGGAGACGAGCGAGGGCTCTCAGCAGAACCTCCAGCGGGTGGCCACGGGCCAGGCGGACTTCACGGTGGCGACGGCCGACGCGGTCGCCAAGTACCAGGCCGACGGGAAGCCGGGCGCGACGTCGCTGCGCGGTGTCGCGCGGCTCTACGACGACTACGTGCAACTGGTGGTGCCCGCCGGGTCGCCGGTGCAGTCGGCGCGGGACCTCAAGGGCAAGCGGGTCGCGGTCGGTCAGAGCGGCTCCGGGGTGCGGCTCATCGCGGACCGGCTGCTGGCGGCGGCCAAGCTGGACCCGGCGCGGGACATCACCCCGGTGTCCATCGGCATCGACGCCATGCCGGCCGAGCTGGAAGCCGGCCGGATCGACGCGTTCTTCTGGTCCGGCGGGCTCCCGACGAACGCGGTGCGGGAGCTGTCGGAGCGGTTCGAGATCCGGCTCGTGCAGCTGGGCGACCTGGTGGAGCCGTTGCAGGGCGGCGGGAGTCCGGCGCGGTACTACCGGGCGGCGGTGATGGCGCAGGACGCGTACGCGCGGGCACGCAACACGTCGGCGGTGGCCACCCTGGCCGTGCCGAACCTCCTGGTCACGACGGAGGCGACCGACCCCCGGCTGACGGAGCGGTTCACGCGCACGGTGATCCTCAGCCGGGACCGCATCGGGCACGAGGTGCACGCGGCGCAGCTGGTGGATCTCCGGACGGCGATCTACACGGACCCGCTGGACCTGCACGAGGGCGCGCGGCGGTACTACCGCTCCGTGAAGCCGTAGGCCGTAGGCCTTAGATCCTGCCGCTACGCCGGCAGGAGGCTGAGGGCGGCCGCCGCCGCGCCGATCAGACCCGCGTGGGTGCCGAGCGAGGCCGGGACCACCTGGAGGTCCCGTACGAAGGACAGCGTGGCGTACGAGCCCAGGTGCGCCCGGATCGGCCCGAAGAGGGTGTCCCCCGAGGCCGCGACCCCGCCGCCGATGACGGCGATGTCCGTCTCGACCAGGGTCGCGGTGGCCGCGATGGCGGCGGCCAGGGCGCGGCCCGCGCGGTCGAAGGCCGCCAGGGCGATCGGATCGCCGGCCTCGGCGGCCACGGCCACCCCGGCCGCCGTGGCATCCCCCGCGGGGGTCCAGCCCCGGGCGAGGGCCCAGCGGGCGATGGCGGTGCCCGAGGCGATGGACTCGACGCAGCCGAGGCCGCCGCACGCGCACCGCTCGCCTTCGCCGGAGCCCTTGCCGGAGCCCTCGCCGACGCCGTAGCCGTAGCCGTCGCCGGAGCCGCCCGTGCCGTCGAAGGCGACGCTGATGTGGCCGATGTGGCCCGCGTTGCCAGTGGGGCCCGGGTGGAGCTGGTTGTTCAGGATCAGTCCGCCGCCCACACCGGTGGAGACCACCATGCACAGGGCGTTCGCATGACCCCGGGCCGCGCCCAGCCAGTGCTCGGCCGCGGTCATCGCCACGCCGTCCCCGGCCAGCACCGTCGGTACGGCGGCGCCGTGGCGGGCCAGTTCCGCCGAGACCCGGGCCTGGATCGGGAACGCGCGCCACGCCCCGATGTTCACCGGGCTCACCGTGCCGCGCGAGGTGTCCACCGGGCCGGCGCTGCCGATCCCGCAGCGGACCACCGAGGGCCAGAGCGGGGAGCCCGCGAGCTCGGCGATGACCTCCGCGACGGCGCCGAAGACGGCCTCGCCGTCCACGCCCCGGGGGGTGGGGCGGCGGGTGGTGGCCGTCATCGTGCCGTCGGGACGCACCAGCGCGCCGGCGATCTTCGTACCGCCGATGTCGATCGCCACCGTCAGACCCGCCGCCGAGGCGGAGGCGCGGGGGCTGCGGGAGTCGGAGGTGTGAGTGGTCACGGTGGCGCTCCAGGAAGGGGTCGGAATTCAGTATGCGGCCGTGGGCGGCGCCGTACTCTCGCGGGGCTCCAGTCGGGGCTGCTCGGCCTCCCGGACCCGCGGCGGCCCCCCGGCGAGTACGGCGAGCAGCTCCTCGGCGGCGAGCCGGCCGAAGCCCGCGGTGTCCCGGACCAGGGCGGTGAGCCGGGGATGGGTGACCCGGCACAGCGCGGAGTCGTCCCAGGCCACGATCGACAGCCGGTCCGGCACGGGGATGGCCAGCTCGGCGGCGACGGCACTGCCGGCCACCGCCATCACGTCGTTGTCGTAGACGAGGGCGGTGGGCGGCTCGGGTTCGGCGAGGACCCGGCGGGTGGCCGCCGCGCCCTCGGCGTCGGAGTAGTCGGTGACCACGGAGCGCACCTGGTCGGGGCGGAGTCCCAGCCGCGCCGCCTCGGTGCGCAGCGAGGCCGTCCGGCGGGCGGTGTGGGCGAGGCCGGGCAGGCCGGCGATGTGGGTGATCCGGCGGTGGCCCAGCGTGTGGAGGTGCTCCAGGACCTGGGTCATGGCCCGGGCGTCGTCGGCCCACACGCAGGAGAGCGTGCCCCCGCCCGCCCCGCCGATCATCACCGAGGGCAGGGCCAGCTGTTCGAGCAGGGCCGGGCGCGGGTCCTGCGTACGCGGGTCGACGACGAGGACGCCGTCCACGCGGCGTTCGGCCCACCAGCGCCGGTAGACGGCGCATTCCGCCTCCATGTCCTCCACCACCTGGAACAGCAGCGCGATCCGGCCGGCCGCGAGCACCTCCTGGATGCCCGACACGAGTTGGAGGAAGAACGACTCCACGCCGAGGGTGTGCGCGGGGCGGGCGAGGACGAGGCCGACCGCGCCGGAGCGCTCGCCGGACAGGGCGCGGGCGGCGCTGTTGGGCTGCCAGCCGAGTTCCTCGGCGACGCGGCGGATCCGGGCGCGGGTCTCCTGGGAGACCCCGGGCCGGTCGTTGAGCGCGAAGGAGACGGCGCTCTGCGACACCCCGGCCCGGCGGGCGATGTCCTTGATGGTGGGTCTGCGGGCCATGCCTGCCTCATCCTTCGGTGACGCCGACTTCGATGGCCGGACCGTACGCGATCCCGCCCCGGCGGACCGCCTATTTCCGCGTACTTCCTTGCGGGACGCGAAACTAAACCGCATTAGCCCCCTCATCCTGTGAGGGCCAGAGCCCTTGTGTCAACGGGCCTGAAGCGCATAAGTACCCTGCTCCGGTGGCCCTGTTGACTTTCCCTCATGGCACCGGCAGGTTGTGCGTCACCCGGCGAATTCCCCAGAACTCCAGGACGCCTCATGCACGAGGAAGCCACCCCTCGTCCGCTGCGCTTCGGCGCCAACTACACCCCGAGCCGCGGCTGGTTCCACCACTGGCTGGACTTCGACCTCGACGAGGTGAGGGCCGACCTCGACTCGGTCGCCGCACTCGGTCTGGACCACATTCGGGTGTTCCCGCTGTGGCCGCTGTTCCAGCCGAATCGCACGCTGATCCGGCCGCGTGCCGTCGAGCAGCTCGTGGCGCTGACCGACGCGGCGGCAGATCGCGGCCTCGACGTCAACGTGGACGGGCTGCAAGGGCACTTGTCGAGCTTCGACTTCCTTCCCGCGTGGACCACGACCTGGCACCGGAGGAACATCTTCAGCGATCCGGAGGTGGTCGCCGGTCAGGAGGAGTACCTGCGTACGCTGGCCGCCGCCCTCGCCGACCGGCCGAACTTCCTCGGCGTGACCGTCGGCAACGAGATCAACCAGTTCTCCGACGCCCCGCACCCCGCCCCCGACCGGATCACCCGGGAGCAGGCGGACCGGTGGCTGGAGAGGATGCTCGCCGCGTGCGAGAAGGGCGCGCCGGGACGGTTCCATCTGCACGCCGAGTACGACGCCGCCTGGTACCGGGACGGGCACCCGTTCACCGTCGCCCAGGCGGCCCGGCTCGGCGCCGCCACCGCCGTGCACTCCTGGGTGTTCAACGGCACCGCCCAACGCCACGGCCGGACCGGGACGGCCACCGAGCACCACGCCGCGTACCTGATCGAGCTCTCGAAGGCCTGGGCCCGCGATCCGCGCCGCCCGGTATGGCTCCAGGAGGTCGGGGCGCCCGCGCCGCTGATCGAGCCGGAGCACGCGGCGGAGTTCACGGCCGCCACGCTCGCGGGGGCCCTGGACTGTCCGGACCTCTGGGGGGTCACCTGGTGGTGCTCGCACGACGTGTCGCGGGAGCTCGCGGACTTCCCCGAGCTGGAGTACGACCTCGGCCTGCTCACCAACGACCGCGCCGTCAAGCCCGCCGGCGCGGTCGTCGCCCGCGTCGCCCGGGAGTGGCGGGGCCGGGAACACCGCCCGGCCGTACGGTCCACCGCGCTCGCGGTGGACGTCGGCGGGGCGGAGGCGGCGCCTCGGCGTTCGGTGTGCGCCCCGGGTGGCGCGTTCTTCGAGGCATGGGCGGCGCTGACGGCCCAGGGGGTCCGGCCGGCGGTGGTGCTGGCCGAACTCGCCGGGGACCGGGCGCATCTCGCGGCGCGCGGCATCACCGAGGTCCTACGCGTCACCGACGTCACGTAAACCCGCCGCCGCCCGGGCCCGGCCAACCCGGCCACCACCAACCCCCCGCCCCCAACCGACCGAGGAGCTCCGCATGTCCGAGACCGACAACGGCGTCGTCCCTCGTACCGCTCGCCGCCGTCCGTTACCTCCGGTACCTCCGATACCTCCGGCCCGGCGCGCCCTGCTGGCCGCCGGGGCCGGGGCGGGGGGCGCCGCCCTGCTGGGCATACCCTCACCGGCCACCGCCGGCCCGGCCGCCACCGCCCCCGCCCCGGCGACCCCGCCCGACCTGGCCCCGTACGCCTCCTACTGGTTCCCGGACTCCCTCCCCAGCGGCGGCACCCCCGGCCCGGGCATCGTGTGGCGCTCCCTGCTGCGCTGGACCCCGGAGTCGGACCCCGACCTCGCCCACAACACCGCGACCGTCCCGCTCGCGCCGCGCTTCACCCCCGTCCCGCCGCACCCCGCAGCCCGCACCGGGCAGGCCAGGATCGCCTCGCTCGTCTCCTTCGGGCCGACCGCACGGAACCCGTCCCAGGGTTCCCCGACCGCCGACTACTACGCGCTCACGCACTGGGCGTACCTCGACGAACTGGTGTTCTGGGGCGGCTCCTCCGGCGAAGGCATCGTGCTCGCACCGAACGCTCCCGTCATCGACGCCGCCCACCGCAACGGGGTCCGGGTGCTGGGCAACGTGTTCCTGCCGCCCGTCCCGTACGGCGGCGACCTCCAGTGGACCCGGGACCTGGTCCAGCGGGACGCCCTCGGCCGGTTCCCGCTCGCCGAGAAACTCGTACAGGTGGCGACGGCGTACGGCTTCGACGGCTGGTTCGTCAACGCCGAGACCGAGGGCGGCGACAGCGCGCTCGCCACCCGGATGCGGGAGTTCCTGCGCGCCCTGCGGGCGGCCGGAGCCCCGCACGACCTGCGGATCACCTGGTACGACGCCATGAACAGCACCGGCCGGGTCGGCTGGCAGGGCGCGCTCAACGCGCTCAACCAGGAGTTCTTCGAGGACCGGGCGGGCCGGGTCGCGGACACGATGTTCGTGGACTTCCGCTGGACCCCCGGGACGCTGGCCGAATCCGGCGCGCTCGCCGACCGCCTCGGCCGCACCCGCCACGAGCTGTGGGCGGCCGTGGACACCGAGTCCAACGGCTGGAACTCCAGCGTCCGTTGGGACGCGATCGTCCCGCGCGACCGCGATCACATCGTCAGCTACGGCTTCTACCGTCCCGAGTGGACCCTGAACCACCTCACCGACCGCTCCCCCGGCGCCTTCCACCGCGCCGACGACCGGTTCTGGACGGGGGAGTCCCTGGACCCGTCCCGGCCCGCACCCGAGGCCGAGGCCGCACCCGTGGCCGCCTGGCGCGCGCCCGCCACCGCCGTCGCCGACCGCTCCACCGTCGCCGCGCTCCCCTTCGGCTGCGCGTTCAACACCGGGCACGGCGAGCGCTGGTTCGAGGACGGGGAGGTCACCTCGGACACGCCCTGGAACCATCTCGGCCTCCAGGACCGGCTCCCGGGCCGCCGCTGGGTGGTGGACACCGCCGGGGAACGCCCCTCCGTCACCCTGGACTTCGCACGGGCCTGGCGCGGCGGCTCCAGCCTGCTCGTGGCGGGCGGGCTCACCGCGCCGGCGGTCATCGGGCTGCACCGCACCCGCCTGCCGCTCACCGGATCCACGGTCCTGGAGCTGGTCCACGCCACCGAGTCGGGCGCGGTGGCCGTGGAGGTCGGCGTGGCCCTGCGCGAGCCGTCCGCCCCGGGCGGCCCGGTCCCGTACACCTGGCGCGGGGCGCGGACCTCGGGCACGGGACGGGGCGGCTGGCGGACTTCCCGGGTCCGGATCGCCTCGCCACCCGGGGCGACCGCGTACGCCCTGGCTGTACGAGTCACCTCGCGCGGCACAGGGCCCGTGTCCTGGCGGCTCGGTGCCCTGTCGGTGCACGACGGGAACCGCCTGCGGCATCCGGCCCCGCCGGGTGTCCTGACCGTGGACGCCTCGGCCCAGGCGAACGGCGAGGCCTCGCTCCGACTGTCCTGGCGCCGCGCGCCCGGGCCGGTCCGCCACTACGAGGTGTCCCGCGTCCTGCCCGACGGCGCCCGCCGTTTCCTCGGCGGCACCTGCGGCACGGCGCTCTACCTCCCCGCCGTCGAACGCGCCGGCCGGGAGCGTGCGGCCGCCTTCGAGGTCCGGGCCGTGGACGAGCTGTACGCGGTCTCCGGTCCGGCCCGCACCACCCTCGTCTGGGCCTGATCCGCGGGCCCGTCAGGCGGAGTACGGGTCAGTGTGCGGGTCGGTGCGCGGGACGGACACCGTCACGCGCAGCCCGTGCGGCGGGTTCGTCTCGTAGGCGAGGGACCCGCCGCCCGCGGCGAGCAGCGCGCGGGAGATGGAGAGGCCGAGGCCGGAGCCCTTGATGTTCTGGTGGCGGCCGCTGCGCCAGAAGCGGTCGCCGACGCGCTGCAGCTCCTCGTCGGTCAGGCCGGGGCCCCGGTCGGCGACGACGACGCGGACGGAGCGCCCCTCCGCCGAGACCGACACCTCGACCTCCTCTCCCTCAGGGGTGAACTTGAGGGCGTTGTCGATGACGGCGTCGAGAGCGCTGGACAGGGCGATGGGGTCGGCCCAGCCGGTGACGGCGGCCCGGCCCGTCTCGGTGAGCCGTACGCCCTTCTCCTCGGCGAAGGGCCGCCAGGCTGCCACGCGCTCGGCGGTCAGCGCGCCGATGTCGGTGAGGCTGATCTCGGCGGAGGCGTGCTCGGCGAGCGCCAGGTCCAGCAGGTCGTCCAGGACTTGGGCGAGGCGTTTGCCCTCGGTGCGCACGGAGGCGATCTCCTCGTTCCCCTCGGGCAGTTCGAGGGCGAGCAGCTCGATGCGCAGGAGCAGCGCGGCGAGCGGGTTGCGCAGCTGGTGGGAGGCGTCCGCGACGAACGCCCGCTGCTGTTCCAGTACCTCTTCGACGTTGTCGGCCATCTCGTTGAACGAACGGGCCAGGCGCCGGAGTTCCGGCGGCCCGCTCGCCACCGCGACGCGGGAGTTCATCCGCCCGGTGGCGATGCCGTGGGCGGCGGCGTCCAGCGTCTGGACGGGCTTGAGCACCCAGGTGGTGAGGCGCAGGGCGGCGCCGAAGGCGAGCAGCATGGCGGCGGCGAGACCGGCCACGATGAACAGCCAGCCCTCCAGGATCCGGGCGCGCATCTGATCGGTGGGCGATTCGGTGGCGACGACGGCGACCACGTCCCCGTCGAGGACGACCGGGGAGGCGACGAGGAGCTTGCCGTGGGTCTGCCAGGGCCACACCTGGGCGGGGTCGTGGCTGCGGCGCCCGGCGAGGGCCTCCTCGAAGGCCCGCCGGCCCTCCCCGGAGGCTGGCAGCTCCCACCAGCCGGGGGCCCGGGCCATGGCGTTGTCGTCGCGGTAGAAGATGCCCACCCGGATGCCGTACAGCTCCTGGTAGCGGGCGAGTTCGTGCTGGAGGGTCTGGAGGCGCTCATCGGCTCCGGAGGCGCCGGAGCCCTCGGCGTCGACGACGAACTGGGCGAGGGCGGCGAAGCGGGCGCTGTCGTCGATCCGGTCCACGACGACGCGCTGCTGCTGACCGGCCGCCAGGGCGACGGCGAGCGGGAATCCGAGCGCGAGCAGCACGCCCGCCATCAGGACGACGAGCAGCGGGAGCAGCCGGGCGCGCACGACGGGGGCCCGTTAGGGGGCGGCCGGGGTGACGAGCCGGTAGCCCACCCCGCGGACGGTCTCGATGAGCGCCGGCATGCGCAGCTTGGAGCGCAGCGAGGCGACGTGGACCTCAAGGGTCCGGCCGGTGCCCTCCCAGCTGGTGCGCCACACCTCGCTGATGATCTGCTCGCGGCGGAAGACCACGCCGGGGCGCTGCGCGAGCAGGGCCAGCAGGTCGAATTCCTTGCGGGTGAGCGGTACGTCGGCTCCGTCCACGCTGACCCGGCGGGTGGGCAGCTCGATGCTGACGGGTCCGAGCCGGACCGTTCCGGGCTCGCCGGCGGCGCCCGTCCCGCCGGCCGCCGTCTCGTCGGAGGCGCCGGTGCGCCGGGCGACGGCGTGGATCCGCGCGAGGAGTTCACCGGTGTCGTAGGGCTTGACCACGTAGTCGTCGGCGCCCATGTTCAGGCCGTGGATCCGGGAGCGTACGTCGGCCCGCGCGGTCACCATGATGACGGGCGTCGCGGTGCGCTTGCGGATCTTGCCGCACACCTCGTAGCCGTCCTGGTCGGGCAGTCCGAGGTCGAGCAGGATCACCCCGTAGGAAGAGGCGCAGGCCGGGGCGCCGGCGGGCAGCAGGGCCTGGAGCGCCTCCTCGCCGTTGCGGGCGTGGGTCACCTGGAAGCCGTGCCGGGCGAGGATCGCGGACAGTGCGGCGGCGACGTGGTCGTCGTCCTCGACGAGCAGCAGTCTCACTGCGTCCCCCTTCCGTCGTCTTCCTCGAGGTCTTCGAGGTTCATCGGATCTTCGAGTTCTTCGAGATCCGTGAGGTCGTCGATCTTTGCCCGTTCACGGTCCGTTCACAGGCCACCCTGCATCCATGCCGATGGAGAGTCCCACGTCAAGGGGGTACGGGGCCCGCGCGCCTTCCGTTATGCACCCGGTACGACCCTTTGGGGCCGGCGGGCGCGGCCTCGTCCACGGAGCGTATCCGGGCGAGGCCGTATCGTTATGCTCAATTCTCCCTCAGATGTGATGACGGTGTGCGCGCCGTCTCACTACTGTCCTCCCAACCGAGGAGGACGGAGCAAGAGCCGATGAGCGGAGTATCAGTGACCAAGGACGTGCAGGACGCGGCCGGTGCCGCGGACGACCTGGTCGTGCTGAGCAACGTCAACAAGCACTTCGGCGCGCTGCACGTGCTTCAGGACATCGATCTGAGCATTGCCCGCGGTGAGGTAGTCGTCGTGATCGGTCCCTCGGGATCGGGCAAGTCCACGCTGTGCCGGACGATCAACCGTCTGGAGACCATCGACTCGGGCACCATCACGCTCGACGGCAAGGAACTGCCCTCGGAGGGCAGGGAACTGGCCCGGCTGCGCGCCGACGTCGGCATGGTCTTCCAGTCGTTCAACCTGTTCGCGCACAAGACGGTGCTCCAGAACGTCATGCTGGGCCAGCTCAAGGTCCGCAAGACCGACCAGGCCGCGGCCCACGCGAAGGCGGTGGCCCTGCTGGACCGGGTCGGCGTCGGCTCGCAGGCCGACAAGTACCCGGCGCAGCTCTCCGGCGGCCAGCAGCAGCGCGTGGCGATCGCCCGCGCGCTGGCCATGGAGCCGAAGGTGATGCTCTTCGACGAGCCCACCTCGGCGCTCGACCCGGAGATGATCAACGAGGTGCTGGAGGTCATGCAGCAGCTCGCCCGCGAGGGGATGACCATGGTGGTCGTCACGCACGAGATGGGCTTCGCCCGCTCTGCGGCCAACCGGGTCGTCTTCATGGCCGACGGAAAGATCGTCGAAGAGGCCACCCCCGAGCAGTTCTTCAGCAACCCGCGCAGTGATCGCGCCAAGGACTTCCTGTCGAAGATCCTGCACCACTGAGGGTCTCGTCTGGTAGTCATCCGTATGCGGATCACCGCCGGAACGGTTCCTGTCGGCCGCGCGTACGCCGTAAGCGTCGCTCGTCGTTCAACAACGTCTCATCCGAGGGAAGTTCACCATGAAGATCTCCAAGGCCGCTGCGGCCGCGGCCGTCGCCGTCGCCCTTTCCCTGACCGCGACCGCCTGTGGCGGCAGCAGCGACAAGAGCAGTGACACCGGTGCGACCGGTGGCGCCAAGGACAAGATCGTCGTCGGCATCAAGTTCGACCAGCCCGGTCTCGGCCTGAAGACCCCGGACGGCAAGTACACGGGCTTCGACGTCGACGTGGCCACGTACGTGGCCAAGGAGCTCGGCTACGAGCCGAACCAGATCGAGTTCAAGCAGGCCGTCAGCGCCGAGCGCGAGAACCTGATCGCGAACGGCGACGTGAAGTTCATCGTCGCGACGTACTCGATCAACGACAAGCGCAAGGAGAAGGTCGACTTCGCCGGCCCGTACTTCCTCGCGCACCAGGACCTGCTGGTCCGCGCCGACGACACGAGCATCACCAAGGCCGAGGACCTGAACAAGAAGAAGCTCTGCTCGGTCACCGGCTCCACCTCGGCGCAGAACGTCAAGACCAAGCTGGCCCCCGAGGCCGACCTGCTGGAGCAGGGCGGCTACTCCGAGTGCCTGACCGGCCTGGAGAACAAGGCCGTCGACGCCCTGACCACGGACAACTCGATCCTGGCCGGCTACGCGGCGCAGGAGAAGAACAAGGGCAAGTTCAAGCTGGTCGGGCTGAGCCTGAGCAACGAGAACTACGGCATCGGTCTGAAGAAGGGCGACAAGGAGCTCCAGACCAAGATCAACGCGGCGCTCAAGAAGATGGTCGCGGACGGCGCCTGGCAGAAGGCGGTGGACACGAACCTCGGCCCCGCCGGCTACAAGGCCGAGCCGGCCCCGCAGATCACCGAAGGCAGCTGATTCATCGGTGAGGAGCGTCGCCGCCCGCCTGCCGCGGGCGGCGGCGCACCTCACCGGCCATCCTGGGGAGAGCGCAGGGCATCGTGTTCGATTTTCTTGATTCCGGGCAGTACGACGTGCTCGGAGCCTTCTGGGTGACGGTTCAGCTCACCCTCTATTCGGCGGCCGGATCCTTGATCTGGGGCACCGTCCTGGCCGGGATGCGGGTCAGTCCGGTCCCGCTGCTGCGGGGCTTCGGCACCGCGTACGTCAACGTCGTGCGCAATACGCCGCTGACCTTGCTGATCATCGGCTGCTCGCTGGGCCTCAGCCAGACCCTCGGTATCAATCTGGGCGGCGACACGTTCAAGGAGACCGGCTTCCGGCTCGCGGTCCTCGGACTGATCGCCTACACCGGAACCTTCGTCTGCGAGGCCCTGCGCTCCGGTATCAACACCGTGCCCGTCGGCCAGGCCGAGGCGGCCCGCGCGCTGGGGCTGAGCTTCTTCCAGGTGCTCACCCTGATCGTGCTCCCCCAGGCCTTCCGGGCGGTCGTCGCACCGCTCACCAACGTACTGATCGCACTCACCAAGAACACCACGGTGGCGGCGACCATCGGCGTGGCCGAAGCGGCCCTGCTGATGAAGGAAATGCTCGAGAACGAGGCGCAGGCAGTCTTCGCCGTCTTCGCGATCTTCGCCCTCGGCTTCGTCCTGCTGACCCTGCCCACCGGCCTCCTGCTGGGCTGGGTTTCCAAGCGAGTGGCGGTGAAGCGATGACCTCCGTGCTGTACGACGCGCCGGGCCCCAAGGCCAAGGCGCGCAACTGGATCTACAGCGGGATCTTCGTCGTCCTGTTCGGGCTCGTCCTGTGGTGGGCGCTGTCCCTCATGGGCGAGAAGGGCCAGCTCGACGCCGACAAGTGGTCCCCCTTCGTCACCGACAGCCAGGTCTGGACCACGTACCTGATCCCCGGCCTGACGGAGACCCTCAAGGCCGGCGCACTCTCCATGGTGATCGCCCTCCCGCTGGGCGCACTGCTGGGCATCGGCCGGCTGTCCGACCACGCCTGGGTGCGGGGGCCGGTCGGCGCGTGGGTGGAGTTCTTCCGTGCCATCCCGGTGCTGATGCTGATGCTGTTCGGCAACGCCCTGTACGCACCGCAGTTCTTCGACGTCCCCTCCGACATCCGGCCGTTCTACGCCGTGGTCACGGGCCTGGTCCTCTACAACTCGGCCGTCATCGCCGAGATCGTCCGGGCGGGCGTGCTCTCCCTGCCCAGGGGCCAGACCGACGCGGCGAAGGCGATCGGCATGCGCAAGGGCCAGACCATGGTCTACGTGCTGATCCCGCAGGCCGTCACGGCGATGCTGCCGGCCCTGGTCAGCCAGCTCGTGGTGATCCTCAAGGACACCGCGCTCGGCGGCGCCCTGCTCGGCTTCGCGGAACTGCTCTCCATGAACCGGCAGATCTCGGCGAACTACAGCAACACCATCGCCACCCTCGTCGTGATCGCGCTGATCTACATCGTGGTGAACTTCGCCCTCACCACCTTCGCGTCCTGGCTGGAAGGCCGGCTGCGGACGTCGAAGAAGGGCACCGGCGCGGTCGTCGCCGGCGACGTGGCCGAAGTCGACGCGGGCGGCGCCGCCGGCGTGGGCGAGGCTCCCTGACACCCGGTCAGTACACTGGCGTGACACGTGTGGTGCGGCGGAACTCTTCCGTCGCACCACACGGCATTGTCGCGACCGGCGTCACTTGACGCAGGCACCTCCAGTGGGTTGCATACCTTCTGTGATCACATACCGGACATCGGGAGCCGCGTCATGGACCCGGTGATCGTCGTCGGCGCGGGGCCCGTCGGACTCTCCCTGTCCCTGGCCCTGGCCGGCTCGGGCGTGCCCTGCGTCGTGCTCGACGAAGGCCCCGGCAAGGACGAGCCCCGGCCCGCCCGTACCGTCGTCCTGCACTCCGACACCGCTGCCATGGCGCACCGGCTGGGCTGTACGACGCTGCGCGACGAGGGCGCGTACTACGCCGCCTGGCGCACCATGCGGCGCGGCCGTGACGCACACCGCATCACCTTCGAGGACCACCAGGCCCCGCTGCATCTGCCGCAGCACGCCCTGACGCGCGGGCTGCGCGACGCCGTCGCCGCGCACCCCCTGGTCCAGCTGGTCACCGACAGCAAACTCGACTCCCTGGAGCAGGACGGCCAGGGGATCACCGCGCACACCCGGGGCACCGAGACCACCTGGTGGCGCGGGAGTTACCTCGTCGGCTGCGACGGCGCCCGCTCCACCGTGCGCAAGCTGCTCGGCATCCGCTTCCCGGGCCGGACCGCCGTGGAACGGCACGCCGTGGCCGCGCTGCGCACCGAACTCCCCTGGCCCGGCGAGGCGCTGCTGCACCGCCGGGGCCCGGAGGAGGCGACCGCGCGGCCGCTGCCCGACGGCGTGTGGCGGCTGGACTGGCTGCTCTCGCCGCGCGGGGAGCTGGTCACCCCGGACGCCCTGGTGGCCCTCATCCGGGACACCCTGGCGATGTGGTGCGGGGGCACGACTCCCCCGTACGACCTGCTCGACACCGGGGTCCACACCCTGCACCACCGGCTCGCCCGGCGCTGGCGCGACGGCCGGGCCTTCCTCGCCGGGGACGCCGCGCACCTGCTGGGCGCGCTCGGCACCCAGGGTGTCGGGGAAGGGCTGCGGGACGCCGAGAACCTGGCGTGGAGGCTGGCGCTGGCCTGGCACCAGGGGGCCTCCGAGGCGCTGCTCGACGGGTACGAGGGCGAGCGGCGCAGGGCGGTCGCGGCCCGGCTGCGCGCCGCCGACCAGGCGATGCCGGCCCTGCGCAGCGGTGGCGGACTGCGCACCTACCTTCCTGGAGCCTCGCGTTCCGCCGCATTCCTGCTCACCGACGGCCATGTGGGGCGCGGCCCGCTCGGAGCCGCCCCGACGTACGGCCCGCCGGTCGCGGTACGCGAGGTGCCGACCGCCACCGAGCCGGGCGGCCCGGTGGCCAACGTTCCGGTGACGGCGCCCGACGGGTCCACGGTGCCGCTGCGCGACCTGCTGGGGCGGGGCCGGCTGCTGGTCCTCCTGGTCGCCCCGGGCACCGGGGTCTGGGACCGGCGGCACTGGCTGGGCGCCGGGCTGATGCCCCGGCTCGCGGCGGCCGTGAGCGCACTCCCGGCCCGGGCCGAGCTGCTGGTGGCGGACGGCTATCCGGGGGCCCCCGCGCACACCGTGCTCCTCGTACGGCCGGACGGGCATCTGGCGGCGACCTTCGCGGGGGTGCGGCCGGCGGAGCTCTACGAGGCCGCGGACTCGGTCCGCGCGGGCGCCCCCGCCGCTGCCGCCGCCTCCCGCGCTTCCTCCCCTCCCGCCATCACTCCTTCGACCACGCCCACCGCGTGATCGATTGACCCGCCCCCTCCCGTCCTCGTGCTTCACTCCCGGACACGACCGGCAACGACGTACGCCTGTGGCGGAGGGTTCACATGGACCAGCTCCGCTACGCGGGCCGCGTGTGTCGCCCTTCCTGCCGATTCGCCCTCTCCTCCGCGCGCCCCGTGCCCTTCCGGGCCCGCGCGCGTCTTCGCGTCTTCGCGAACCCCAGGGTCCTGACACACCAGCTCCAGCCCGCCCGGCGCTTGAGGCCCGGCCCCCTCAGCCCGTCCGGCGTTTGAGGACCGGGGTCTGGGGCGGAGCCCCTGGAGGTACCCCAGCGGTAGTTGGGGGAGAAACGGAGAAAGGGCGGGGCGGGGAGCAGCGCCGGCACAGCGGCCCCTCGTAGCAGAACGGCTAGCTCTTCGACATCGCCACCGCCACCGGAGGTACCCGTCGGGCGAGGCGTCCCGGACGGCCGTCGCCCCCAGCGCCAGCAGCCCCGCCACGCCCACCACCACCGCGTCCGCGTCCGCCGCGGAGAGCACCACGACCCCCGGGAACTCCCGTACCGCGTCGGCCAGGTGCTCCCGCCCGGTGCCCGGCTCCGCCGCCACCAGCACGCTGCTCGCCAGCAGATCGTCGACATGCGCGGCGACCAGCCCGTGCGGCAGCGTCAGATCCCCGAAACCCAGCCCCCGCGCGTACACGGCGGCCACCGTCAGCGTCACCGGCGTACCGTCCCCCAGCGTCGGTTCCAGCGGGCTCCCCGGCTTCAGCCCCAGTTGGTCGGCGGCCGGCTCGCTCACCGCGGCGCTGCGCTCTCCGAACCCGGCCAGGCTCCCGCCCGTCACCGCTGGGTCTGTGCGGTACCTGACGGTCTGGAGGGCGTAACGCGGCATCATGTGATCAACTCTGCTGCCGGGGGCGCCTCTTGGCAGGGGAGCGCCCCGGCGTCCGCACCGGGGGCTGTCCCCACCCCCACGGGGCGGGGCCGCCATCAGCCCCGGCCGGCGGCGGGGAGCGGCCGGCGGGTCAGTAGCCCGGGTACCCCAGATCGTCGGCGTCCTCGCCCTCCTGCTCCAGGGCGCGCCGGACCACCCGAAGGGCCATGCCCTCCGGGTACCCCTTGCGGGCGAGCATCCCGGCGAGGCGCCGGATCCGCTTGTCCCGCTCCAGGCCCCGGGTCGAGCGGAGCTTGCGCTCCACGAGCTCCCGGGCGGTCTGCTCCTCCTGCTCGGAGTCCAGCTGTTCCAGCGCCTCCTGTACGAGGGTGGCGTGCACCCCCTTGGTGCGCAGCTCCTGCGCGAGCGCCCGGCGGGCCAGGCCCCTGCCGCGGTGCCGGGACTCGACCCAGGCCCCGGCGAAGGCCGCGTCGTCGATCAGGCCCACCTCCTCGAACCGGGAGAGGACCGCCTGTGACACCTCCTCGGGGATGCCCCGCTTCTCCAGGGCGTCCGCGAGTTGCCGCCGGGTACGCGGCATCCCGGTGAGCAGGCGCAGGCAGATCGCCCGCGCCTGCTCCTCGGGACTCTGGGGCGGCAGCTCCTGGCGGCCTTCGCGGCCACCGTCGCGACGGCCTTCACGGCCGCCTGCGCCGCCCCTTTCCTGCTCGCGCACGGATCAGCTCTTGGCCACGGCGGCCTTGGCGGCCGTCGTCTTGGCCTTCGACGCCGGAGCGGGCACGGCCGCGGCCTCGGCGGGCGCGGCGGCGCCGGCCTCGTCGGCGGCGGCGTCCTTGCGGACACCCACGCCCAGCTTCTCCTTGATCTTCCGCTCGATCTCGTCGGAGAGGGCGGGGTTGTCGCAGAGGAACTTCCGCGCGTTCTCCTTGCCCTGGCCGAGCTGGTCGCCCTCGTACGTGTACCAGGCGCCGGCCTTGCGCACGAAGCCGTGCTCCACGCCCATGTCGATCAGGCCGCCCTCGCGGCTGATGCCGTGGCCGTAGAGGATGTCGAACTCGGCCTGCTTGAAGGGCGGCGCGACCTTGTTCTTGACGACCTTGACGCGGGTGCGGTTGCCGACCGCGTCCGTGCCGTCCTTGAGGGTCTCGATACGGCGGATGTCGAGGCGCACGGAGGCGTAGAACTTCAGCGCGCGGCCACCGGTGGTGGTCTCCGGCGAGCCGAACATCACACCGATCTTCTCGCGGAGCTGGTTGATGAAGATCGCGGTGGTCTTGGACTGGTTGAGCGCACCGGTGATCTTGCGGAGCGCCTGGCTCATCAGACGGGCCTGGAGGCCCACGTGCGAGTCGCCCATCTCACCCTCGATCTCGGCACGCGGCACGAGCGCCGCGACGGAGTCGATGACGATCAGGTCGAGCGCGCCGGAGCGGACCAGCATGTCCACGATCTCCAGCGCCTGCTCGCCGGTGTCCGGCTGCGACAGGATGAGGTTGTCGGTGTCGACGCCGAGGGCCTTCGCGTACTCGGGGTCGAGCGCGTGCTCGGCGTCCACGAAGGCGACGGTGCCGCCGGCCTTCTGCGCGTTGGCCACGGCGTGCAGGGTCAGGGTCGTCTTACCGGAGGACTCCGGGCCGTACACCTCGATCACGCGGCCGCGGGGCAGCCCGCCGACGCCGAGGGCGATGTCCAGCGCGGTCGACCCGGTGGGGATGACCTCGATGGGGTCGTTCGGCTTGTCGCCGAGGCGCATGACCGCACCCTTGCCGAATTGCCGTTCAATCTGAGCGAGAGCGGCGTCCAGGGCCTTCTCGCGGTCGGTGCCTGCCATGGGTTCCACCCGATTTGCTTGAGTCGATCGCTTCACGCCATTGACGCTAACGCCTGCCACTGACAATGCGCTTCCACGGCCGGTCGGGCTGTGGATAACTCATGAGAATAGATGTTCGATTTCCATGTCAAGCGCGCCACGCGCGACGACACCGGGGGGCGCACTGACAACCAATGGTTGACACTCCTCCGACTGTCAACCTACGGTTGCACCTATGACGAACCCTTCGGTGGAACCCGTCCGTATGACCAATCCGGTACGCCTCGACGACCTGATCGAGGCCATCAAGAAGGTCCACTCCGACACCCTGGAGCAGCTCAGCGGCGCCGTCGTCGCCGCCGAGCACCTCGGTGACGTCGCCGACCACCTCATCGGCCACTTCGTCGACCAGGCCCGCCGCTCCGGCGCCTCCTGGACCGACATCGGCCGCAGTATGGGCGTCACCCGCCAGGCCGCCCAGAAGCGCTTCGTCCCCAAGGCCGACAAGGAGGGCGAGGGCGCCCCCCAGGCCGGCCAGGACTTCGGCCGCTTCACCCCCCGCGCCCGCAACGTCGTGATGACCTCGCAGAACGAGGCCCGCTCCGCGCGCAACCCCGAGATCCGCACCGAGCACCTCGTACTCGGGCTGCTCGCCGAGCCGGAGGGCCTCGCCGCGCTGGCCCTGCGGGCGCAGGGGATCGCGCTGGACGACGTACGCGCCGCCGCGGCGGCCGCCCTGCCCGCGCCCGCCGAAAGCGTGCCGGACCTCATCCCCTTCGACGCCTCCGCCAAGAAGGCCCTGGAGCTCACCTTCCGCGAGGGCCTGCGCCTGGGCCACAACTACGTCGGCACCGAGCACATCCTGCTCGCCCTGCTGGAACTGGAGAACGGCGAGGGCGTGCTCAGCGGCCTCGGCGTGGACAAGGCCGCCGTCGAGACGATGGTCACCGAAGCCTTGGCAACGCTACTCGGCGCCTCGGACGAGAAGTAGAGGCGTCCGCGTCCTCCGTCAGCTCGTACCGCTTCACGTACGCGCCGAGGAACGCCTGCAGCGTGGCGACGGCCGGGATCGCGATGAGCGCCCCGACCGCGCCCAGCAGGGCGCTGCCCGCGATGACCGATCCGAAGGCCACCGCCGGGTGGATGTCCACGGTCTTCGAGGTCAGCTTCGGCTGGAGGACGTAGTTCTCGAACTGCTGGTAGACCACCACGAATCCGAGCACGTACAGCGCGTACCAGGGATCGACCGTGAAGGCGATCAGCATCGGCAGCGCGCCCGCCAGGTAGGTGCCGATGGTGGGGATGAACTGGGAGACCAGCCCCACCCACACCGCGAGCGCGGGCGCGTACGGCACCTCCAGGACGATGAACACGATGTAGTGCGCGATGCCGGAGATCAGCGCCATCAGCCCGCGCGAGTAGAGGTATCCGCCCGTCTTGGCGACGGCGATCTCCCAGGCGCGCAGCACCTCGGACTGCTTCGCGGGCGGCAGTACGGAGCACAGCGCGCGCCGCAGCCGCGGCCCGTCGGCGGCGAAGCAGAAGGAGAACAGGCCGATCGTCAGCAGCTTGAACAGTCCGCCGAGCACGGTGGCGGACACGTCCAGCACGCCGGTCGCGCTGTTCTGTACGTACTTCTGCAGCCAGTCGGAGTGGAGCAGGCTGTCCTGGATCTCCAGCCGGGACAGCTCGGTGTGGAACGTCACGTTGATCGAGTCGATCACCGAGTCGAGCGTGCGCGGGAAGCCCTCCACCATGTCGATGATCTGTTCGGCGAGCATCGAGCCGAGCAGCACGACGAAGCCGACGGCCGCGGCGAGCACCCCGAGGAACACCAGGAAGGTGGCGAGCCCGCGGCGCATGCCGCGGGCCGCCATCCGCGCCACGGCGGGCTCGATCGCGAGGGCGAGGAAGAACGCGATCAGGATGTTGACGAGCAGCCCGATGAGCTGGTGGAACGCCCAGCTGCCGAGCTGGAAGCAGGCGTACAGGGCCAGTACGAGGATCACCGCGCGCGGCAGCCAGCGCGGCATCCGCGCCCCCACCGCGGCGCCGCCCGCGTCGCCCCCGCCCGCGCCCGCATCGCCCCCGCCCGCGGCGACCGCCTCGGGCGGGCCGGCGGGCTCGGGGAGTTCGGCTGGCCCGGGGAGTTCGGCGGGCTCGGAGCGGGCCTGTCCCGGAATGACTGCCCCGTCGTCGGCCCGGTCGGTCGTGTCTTCAGTCGCTGCCACGCACCCAGTCTGTCCCACCCGCCACCCGTTCGAGGAGGCCGGGACCGCCCGTCAGCGCCGCGAGGCCGGCACGTTCATCGCCGAACACACCGCGCGCCACACGTCCTTGGCCTCCCAGCCCGCCTCCAGCGCCTGGTGGACGGTGCGTCCGCCGAGTTCCGTCATGACGTGGTCCCGCGCGAAGGAGTCCGCGTAGCCCGCGCCGAAGTGCTCGGCCATCCGTTCCCAGAAAATCGTCAACCGCATGCCTCCAGTATCCCGCTCCGGAGAGTGCACCGGCCCCGTTCGCACCACCTGGCCGCGCCATGGCGTCCTACGGTTTCACGCATGCCTGGAGACGAAGCGTCCGCGCCGAGCCCACCGACCGCCGCGACCGCGCTGGCCCGCGCCGAGGAGTTCGTCTGGCTCACGGCGCGCGTGCTGGAGCAGCGGCGGTTCGCGTTCCATTTCCTCGGCGGGGACGCCGACCCGGTGGACACCGCCCTCGGCTCGTACCTGGGCGGTGACGGCGGCTACGGGCACGCGCTCGATCCGGATCTGCGCGGTCCGCTGAGCCAGCCCCTGCACACGGCGTACGCCTTACGGGTCCTCGACGGCCTCGGCCGCTGCGCCGGGCAGCGGATCGAGCGGCTCTGCGGCCATCTCACCCGGGTCTCCACCCCGGACGGAGCCCTTCCGGTGGTCTTCCCGGCCCCGCGCGGCTACCCCGCGGCCCCGTACCACCCGGTGCTGGACAACCCGCCGGGCGCGCTGCTGACCACGGGCCCGATCGTCGGGGTGCTGCACCGCAACCGGGTCTGGCACGCGTGGCTGTTCCGGGCCACGGAGTTCTGCTGGGAGCGGGTCGAGACCCTGCGCCACTCGCATCCGTACGAGATCCAGAGCGCGGTGGCGTTCCTCGACGGCGCCCCGGACCGGGCACGGGCGACGGCCGCCGCGGACCGGCTGGGGCGACTGGTACGCGAGCGGAACCTCGCGGTGCTGGACCCGGGGCGGCGCGCCGGGCACCTGCTGACCCCCGGGTACGCGCCGGGCGAGCAGCTGTTCGCGTACGACTTCGCGCGGCGTCCGGAGTCGCTGGCCCGGAGCTGGTTCACCGACGAGGAGATGGCCCGGGCGCTGGACTTCCTGGCCGCCGAGCAGCAGCCGGACGGCGGCTGGCCGGTCCGCCGCCGGGCCTGGGCGCCGGGCAGCTCGCTGGAGCGGCGGCCGATCGCCACGCTGGAGGCCCTGCTGACCCTGCGGGCGTACGGCCGCCTGCCGGCCGGCGCCGCGCCCTGACCGGCGCCGCGCCCTGACCGGGCCCTGACCGGGCCCTTAACCGGCCAGGGCCCGTACACCCGCCGTGACGACGACCGCGGCCGCGACCACGATGAGGAAGGGCGCCCGCAGCAGCAGCGCCACCCCGGCGGCGGCGAGCCCCGCGGCGCGGGCGTCGAGGACGAGCTCGTGCCCGGTGCTGAAGGTCTGCTGCGCGGTGAGCGCGGCGAGCAGCGCGACCGGGAGCAGTGCGGACAGCTTCCGCACCGTCGGCCGCTCCAGGGCCCCGGCGGGCACCAGCAGCCCGGCGAGCTTGACGGCGTAGCAACCGACGACGGTCAGTGCGATGGCGATCCAGACGTTCACGAGCGGCGTCCCTTCATCCAGAGCACCACGGGCGCGGCGAGGGCGGCGATCAGCACGGGCACCCCGGCGGGCAGCACTGGCAGCAGGCCCAGCCCGAGGACCAGGGCGAGCGCGGCGGCGGCCCGCTCGGTGGCGGTCTTCAGCATCGGCGCGAGCAGGGCGAGGAAGACGGCCGGTCCGGCGGCGTCCAGCCCCCACGCCTGCGTGTCCCCGATGGCCTCGGCGCCCAGCGCCCCCAGCAGGGTGGTCAGGTTCCACAGGACGTACAGGCTCAGCCCGGTCACGGTGAACCCGAGGCGCGCCGACTTCCGGTCGGGCTGGGCCAGGGACACGGCGGTGGTCTCGTCGATCACCCAGTGCGCGGCGAGGGGCCGTACGGCCCGGGGCAGTGCGAGCAACTGGGACAGCCGCAGCCCGTAGAAGGCGTTGCGGGTTCCGAGGAAGAAGGCCCCGGCGGCGGCTGTGAACGGGTTCCCGCCCGCGGCCAGCGCTCCGACCAGGGCGAACTGCGAGGCCCCGGTGAAGACGAGCAGGCTCAGCGCGCAGGCCTGGAGGGTGCTGATCCCGGCCCCGGCGGCGGTCACCCCGAACGCGAACCCGGACAGCCCGACGGCCACCCCGACGCCGAGCGCGTCCCGTACGACGGCGGCGCGCGGCCGCTCGACGGCCCCCTCGGGGGTCTCCTGCCTCACCATCTGATGTGCTTCCACCCCGCGAACGTAGGCGGGCCGGGGTGGTCCGGTCTTGTACGTTCTTGCACGCCCCCGGGCTTACACGCCCCGGGCTTGCACGCCCCTGGGCTCGCACGCCCCCGGGGGCCTAACCGGCCCGTTCGCGCCGGTACGCCCCCGGCGGTACCCCCACGATCCGGGTGAAGTGCCGGTTCAGGTGCGGCTGGTCGGTGAAGCCGACGGCCACGGCCGCCTCCGCCGGCGCGGTGCCCGCGTCGAGCAGGCGGCGCGCCCGCCGGACCCGGGCGTCGGTGAGCCAGGTGTGCGGCGGCATCCCGTACCGCTCGCGGAAGGCCCGCAGCAGCGCGAACGGGCTGGTCCCCAGCTCCGCCGCGAGCTGCTCCAGGGACGGCGGGTCCGCCATCCGCCCCTCCAGTACGGCCCGGGCCCGTTCGGCGTCGGCGGCGCCCGCGCGGCGTACCGTACGGGCGGGCAGCGGGGCCGCGTGCCGGGCGAGCATCCGCGCCACGGCCCCCCGCAGCAGGGTGTCGGCGGCCAGCGCGTTCCCGGCCTCCGCGGCCCGGTGCACCTCGGTGATCACCCGCGCGGTCCGCGGGTCGGCGACCATGTCGGTGGTGAATCCGGGTGTCCCGCGCAGGGTGCCGATCTCGGCGGCGACCTCGGTGATCAGCTCGCGGGAGGGGTAGAGGGTGGCGTACGCCCAGCCCTCGGGCACGCCGGCGCGGGCGCTGTGGGGTACCTCGGGGTTGATCAGGACCACGCTGCCCGGCCCGGCCCGCCGGATGCCGTCGGGCATGCCGATCTCCTCGATGCCGCCGGTGACGGCCGCGATGACGTACCCGTCGTGCGCGTGGCGCGGGAAGGTGTGGCGTACGTAGTGGGCCCGCAGCAGGTCCAGCCCGGGCAGTTCCGCGTACTGCCAGTGCCGCGCCCATTCCGTCCGGCCCTCGTCCGCGCCCATCCCCCCATTCTGCGCCCCGAGTCCGGGCGGTGTTCGCGCAGGTCCGGCCCGCTGTCAGTGGCCGGGTGCACGATGGGGGCATGGCCACTGCCGCGCTCGATTCGTTCTCCCCCGCGACCCGCTCGTGGTTCACGGGGGCCTTCCGTACGCCCACGTCCGCGCAGGAGGGGGCCTGGCGGGCGATCGGGGAGGGTTCGGATGTGCTCGTCGTGGCGCCCACCGGCTCCGGCAAGACCTTGGCGGCCTTTCTCGCCGCCCTCGACCAGCTCGCGTCCACCCCGCCGCCGGCCGAGCCGAAGAAGCGCTGCCGGGTGCTGTACGTGTCTCCGCTGAAGGCCCTCGCGGTCGATGTGGAGCGGAACCTGCGCAGCCCGCTGACCGGTATCCGCCAGGAGTCCGTGCGCCTCGGGCTCCCCGAGCCGGAGATCCGGGTCGGGATCCGGTCCGGGGACACCCCGCCCGCCGAGCGGCGGGCGCTGTCCACCCGGCCGCCGGACATCCTGATCACCACGCCGGAGTCGTTGTTCCTGATGCTGACCTCGGCCGCGCGCGATGCCCTGGCCGGGATCGAGACGGTGATCCTGGACGAGGTGCACGCGGTCGCCGGGACCAAGCGCGGCGCGCATCTGGCCCTGTCCTTGGAGCGGTTGGACGAGCTGCTGCCGCGCCCGGCCCGCCGGATCGGCCTGTCGGCGACGGTCCGGCCGGTGGACGAGGTGGCCCGGTATCTCGCGCCCCGCGGCAAGGTGGAGATCGTCCAGCCGCCGTCGGACAAGGAGTTCGACCTGTCGGTGGTCGTCCCGGTCGAGGACATGGGCGAGTTGGGCGGCTCGCCCGCCACCGAGGGACGGGAGGGCGGTGACAAGCCGTCGATCTGGCCCCATGTGGAAGAGCGGATCGCCGATCTCGTCCAGGCCCACCGTTCGACGATCGTGTTCGCCAACTCCCGGCGCCTCGCCGAGCGGCTCTGCAACCGGCTCAACGAGATCGCGTACGAGCGGGCGCTGGGCGAGAAGCTGCCGGACGGGCCCCCGCCGGCCCAGATCATGGCCCAGTCGGGCGCCGCCCAGGGCGCCCCGCCGCTGCTGGCCCGCGCGCACCACGGTTCGGTGTCCAAGGAGCAGCGGGCGCTGGTGGAGGAGGATCTGAAGGCGGGCCGGCTGCCCGCCGTGGTGGCCACCTCCAGTCTGGAACTGGGCATCGACATGGGGGCCGTCGACCTGGTCGTGCAGGTCGAGTCGCCGCCCTCGGTGGCCTCCGGCCTCCAGCGTGTCGGCCGGGCCGGGCACCAGGTCGGCGCGGTCTCCACGGGCGTGGTCTTCCCCAAGTACCGGGGCGATCTGGTCCAGGCCGCCGTGGTGACGGAGCGGATGCGCACCGGCTCGATCGAATCCCTGCGCATTCCCTCCAACCCGCTGGACGTGCTCGCGCAGCAGCTGGTCGCGATGACCGCGATGGACACCTGGCAGCTGGACGACCTGCTGGCCCTGGTGCGGCGGGCGGCCCCCTTCGCGGCGCTGCCCGATTCGGCGTTCACGGCGGTGCTGGACATGCTGGCCGGCCGCTATCCGTCGGACGCGTTCGCGGAGCTCAGACCGCGCGTGGTGTGGGACCGCGTGGCCGGTACGATCACGGGCCGGCCGGGGGCCCAGCGCCTCGCGGTGACCTCCGGGGGCACCATCCCGGACCGCGGGCTGTTCGGCGTGTTCCTGGCGGGCGCCACTGGATCTGATGAAAAGAGGGGGAAGAAAGGCGGCGGCCGGGTCGGCGAGCTCGACGAGGAGATGGTCTACGAGTCCCGCGTCGGGGACGTGTTCACCCTCGGCACCACCTCGTGGCGGATCGAGGACATCACCCGGGACCGCGTGCTGGTCTCCCCCGCCCCCGGGGTGCCGGGGCGGCTGCCGTTCTGGAAGGGCGACCAGCTGGGCCGCCCGCTCGAACTGGGCCGGGCGGTCGGCGCGTTCCTGCGCGAGCTCGGCGGCCTCACCGGCGAGGACGCCCGGCTGCGCCTCCTGGCGGCCGGCCTGGACGCCTGGGCCGCGGAGAACGTGCTGGCCTATATCGCCGAGCAGCGCGAGGCGTGTGGCCATGTGCCCGACGACCGGACGATCCTGGTCGAGCGGTTCCGTGACGAGCTGGGCGACTGGCGGGTCGTCGTCCACTCCCCCTTCGGCGCCCAGGTGCACGCCCCGTGGGCCCTCGCCCTCGGGGCCCGCCTCGCCGAGCGGTACGGGATGGACGCGCAGGTCATGCATGCCGACGACGGGATCGTCCTGCGCCTGCCGGACGCGGACCTGCTCTCCATGGACCTCCTCGCCCTCGATCCGGCGGCCCCCCGTTCCTTCGAGTTCGACGACGAACAGGCCCCCTTGGGCGCGTCGGACGTCACCTTCGACCAGGGCGAGATCAGCCAGATCGTCACCGACCAGGTGGGCGGCTCCGCGCTGTTCGCCTCGCGCTTCCGCGAATGCGCGGCCCGCGCCCTGCTGTTGCCGCGCCGCGATCCGGGCAAGCGCACCCCGCTGTGGCAGCAGCGCCAGCGCGCCTCCCAACTCCTCCAGGTCGCCTCCGAATTCGGCTCGTTCCCGATCGTCCTCGAAGCGGTCCGCGAATGCCTCCAGGATGTCTTCGACGTCCCGGGTCTGACCGAGCTGATGGGCGACATCGAGGCGCGCCGCGTCCGCCTGGTCGAGGTCACCACCCCCGAGCCCTCCCCCTTCGCCCGGTCCCTCCTCTTCGGTTACGTCGCCCAGTTCCTCTACGAGGGAGACTCGCCCCTCGCCGAGCGCAGGGCGGCCGCGCTCTCGCTGGACTCCCGGCTGCTGGCCGAGCTGCTCGGGCAGGCGGAGCTGCGCGAACTGCTGGACGCGGAGGTGCTGGCGGAGCTGGAGCGGGAGCTCCAGTGGCTGGCCGAGGACCGCCGCGCCAAGGACATCGAATCGGTGGCGGACCTGCTGCGTCTGCTGGGCCCGTTGACGGATGCGGAGCTGGCCGAGCGCGGGGCGGGGCCGTCCTGGGCGGTCGAGCTCGCCGCCGCCCGCCGGGCCGTCCGCGTCCGGATCGGCGGCGCGGACCACTGGGCGGCGATCGAGGACGCGGGGCGGCTGCGCGACGCCCTGGGCACGGCCCTCCCCGTCGGGATCCCGGAGGCGTTCACCGAGCCGGTCAAGGACCCGCTCGGCGACCTCCTGGCCCGGTACGCCCGCACCCACGGGCCGTTCACCACGGCCGCCGTGGCGGCCCGGTTCGGGCTGGGCACGGCGGTCACCGAGGGCGCCCTGCACCGGCTGGCGGCGGCCGGCCGGGTGGTCCAGGGCGAGTTCCATCCGGCGGGCATCGGCCAGGAGTGGTGTGACGCGGCGGTGCTGCGCCGGCTGCGGCGCCGCTCGCTGGCCGCGCTGCGGCAGGAGGTGGAGCCGGTCCCGCCGGCCTCCCTCGCCACGTTCCTCCCGCAGTGGCAGCATCTGGGCGGCGCCCTGCGCGGCATCGACGGTCTGGCCCGCGCGGTCGAGCAGCTCCAGGGCGCCCCGGTTCCGGCCTCGGCCCTGGAGCGCCTGATCCTCCCGTCCCGGGTCGCGGGGTACTCACCGACCCTGCTGGACGAGCTCACGACCACCGGCGAGGTGGTCTGGGCCGGCGCGGGAGCCCTTCCGGGCAAGGACGGCTGGATCTCCCTCTACCTGGCGGAGGCCGCCCCTCTCCTCCTTCCTCCGCCGCACCCGCTGGAACTCACCGAGCTCCACCAGAGCATCCTCGACGCCCTCGCCGGCGGGTACGGCCTGTTCTTCCGCCAGCTCTCGGAAGCGGCCCGCGCCCGCCACCCGGAGGCGACGGACCCGGAGCTGGCCACCGCCGTCTGGGATCTGGCCTGGTCCGGCCGTCTGACGAACGACACCCTGGCCCCGCTGCGGTCCCTCCTCGGCTCGGGCCGCACGGCCGGCGCGACCGCCCACCGGGCCCGGCGCACCATCCCGCGCGGCCGGTACGGGACCCTCAGCGCGACCGTCTCCCGTACCGGCCCGCCCACGGTCACCGGGCGCTGGTCCCTCCTTCCCGCCCACGCCCCGGATCCCACCCACCGGGCCCACGCCCTGGCCCGTACCCTCCTGGACCGGCACGGGGTCGTCACCCGCGGCGCGGTGGCGGCGGAAGGCGTGGAGGGCGGCTTCAGCGCGGTCTACCGCGTCCTGTCGGCCTTCGAGGACAGCGGCCAGGCCCGCCGCGGCTACGTCGTCGAGGGCCTGGGCGCGGCGCAGTTCGCGATGGACGGCGCGGTGGACCGGCTCCGGGCGGCCGAGCGGACCCCGCCTCCGCTGGCGGCGGTGGTGCTGGCGGCCGCCGACCCGGCGAACGCGTACGGCGCGTCGCTGTCCTGGCCGGAGCCCCCGACGGGCGCGACCCACAAGCCGGGCCGCAAGGCGGGCTCCCTGGTGGTCCTGGTCGACGGTGAACTCGTCCTCTACCTGGAGCGCGGCGGCAAAACCCTGCTCGCCTGGCCCCCGGCGGAGGATCCCCGCCTCGCGGCGGCCACGGCGGCCCTGGCCGCGGCCTCCCGTGCGGGCACGCTCCCCGCTCTCACGGTGGAGCGGATCAATGCCGCTTCCGCCCTGACCTCGCCCTTCGGACGGGCCCTGGAAGCGGCCGGATTCCATGCCACGCCCCGGGGTCTGAGGCTGCGTTCGTGACCGTTTCCGGACCCGGGCTCAAAGGTTCCGCTTATGTTGCGCTTATGTACTGAGCGCGTCACGAAAGGGCCCGAGGCCCCGGCTCACCTGGCAGAACCTCTCCGCCGTGGACTATCAAGATCCTCACAGGCATCGAAATTGGCGATGCACATTCATGGGGGAGAGAAGTGAGCACCATCCGTATGAAGCGCACCACGCTCGGCGCCGTCGGCCTGGCGGTTGCCGGCACCTTGTCCCTGACGGGCTGCAAGGACGGCAACGAGGAGATCGCCCCGGCACAGTCGAGCGCTCCGTCCGCGCAGCCCTCCCAGCCCACCCAGCCCTCCCAGTCGGCGCAGCCCAGCTCCCCGGCCAGCCCGGGCGGCGGCACGGGTGGTGCCGGCGAGGCTCCCGGCGGGGCCGCGGCCGGCATGGCGAAGCCGGGCACGACCTTCAAGATCGGCGAGGCCGCCACGGTCCCGTTCACCTACGGCAAGACCAGCGGCACGATCGCCCTCACCGTCACCGCGGTCGAGCAGGGCCAGCCCGCCGACCTGGAGCCACTCAAGCTCGGCGACAAGGTCAAGGGGATGATCCCCTACTACATCCGCTACTCGGTCAAGAACGTCGGCACCACGGACCTCGCGTACTCCTCGGTGGGCCACATCAAGGGCCTGCTCCCGGACGGCAGCGAGGCGCAGGGCGTGTCGGTCATCGGCAAGTTCGAGAAGTGCAAGGACGACTCGCTGCCGAAGGGCTTCACGAACGGCCAGACGCAGACCAGCTGCGCGATCGCCCTGGCCCCGTCGGCGGAGACGAAGGTCGTCGGCGCCGAGTACTGGGGCAACCCGTACAACAACCTGAACAACAGCAAGAACCTCTACTGGAAGTAGCCGGAAGCGGCAGGCGGCCCGACCGGCCCCTGACGTTCCCGATCAACGAGCTCCGATCACCGAGCCCCTGCGACGGCACCCCGTCACAGGGGCTCGCGCGCCACAATGGGGCCATGCCCGAAGGCGACAGCATCTGGCGCGCGGCCACCCGCCTGCACGCCGCCCTGGCCGGCCGGGAGCTGCTGCGCAGTGACCTGCGCGTCCCCCGGCTGGCCACCGTGGACCTCACCGGCCGCACCACCCTCGACGTCGCTTCCCGGGGCAAACACCTCCTCACCCGCATCGAGGGCGGCCTGACCCTCCACAGCCACCTCCGGATGGACGGCGCCTGGCACGTCTTCGCCGCGCGCGAGAAATGGCACGGCGGTCCCGCCCACGAGATCCGCGCCATCCTGGGCACCGCCGACCACACCGCCGTCGGCTACCGCCTCCCGGTCCTCGAACTCCTGCGCACCTGCGACGAGGAGCGCGTCGTCGGCCATCTCGGGCCCGACCTCCTCGGCCCGGACTGGGACCCCGGCAAGGCCGCCGCCAACCTCCTGGCCTCCCCCGAGCGCCCCCTCGGCGAGGCCCTGGTCGACCAGCGCAACCTGGCCGGCCTCGGCAACATCTACAAGGCCGAGCTCTGCTTCATGGCGCAGGTCACCCCCTGGACCCCCGTAGGCGCGCTCCCCGAGTCCACCGTCCCCCGGCTGGCCGCGGCCGCCCAGCGCCTGCTCGCCGCCAACAAGGACCGCCCCCGCAACACCACCGGCATCCGCCGGCCCGGCCAGGACCTGTTCGTCTACGGGCGGGCCCGCCGCCCCTGCCTGCGCTGCGGCACCCCGATCCGCGAGGCCCCGCAGGACGACCGCCCGGCGTACTGGTGCCCCCGCTGCCAATCGGGTCCCGCGCCGTCAGCACCGCCCAGTAGTTGACGCTCCGTCAGATACGGTCGTACCGTCCCGGCATGCCCATACCCGCGTACGACCTCACCGGCCGCACCGCCCTGGTCACCGGCGCCGCCAGCGGCATCGGCCGCGCCACCGCCCTGCTCCTCGCCGAGGCGGGCGCGGCCGTGCACTGCGCGGACCGCGACGAGCGGGGCCTCGCCGAGACGGCGGCCCTCATCTCCAAGGCCGGCGGCACCTGCGCCGGTCACCTGCTCGACGTCACCGACCGCACCGCGATCCGGGCCGCCGTCGAAGCGGCGGGCCCCCTCGACATCACCGCCGCCATCGCCGGCGTCATGCACACCAGCAGCGTTCTGGAGACCACCGACGAGGACCTCGACCGGGTGATGGACATCAATTTCAAAGGGGTCCTGCGTACCTGCCAGGAGGCAGCCCTCGCCATGATCTCCGCCGGCCGCCCCGGTTCGATCGTCACCATGGCCTCCGGCGCCGTGGACGCCGCCCAGTCCGGCCTGCTCTGCTACAGCGCCGCCAAGGCCGCCGTGGTCCAGCTGACGAAGACTCTCGCCACCGAGACCGGCCCGCACGGCATCCGCGTCAACGCCGTCGCACCCGGCTGGATCCGCACCCCGATGACCGGGCGGCACTCCCCCGAGGTCCAGGAGCAGACCGAGGCGGTGATGGTCCGGATGTCCCCGCTGCGCCGCGTCGGCGAGCCCGAGGACATCGCCCAGGCCGTTCTCTACCTGGCCTCCGACGCCTCGTCCTTCATGACCGGACAGATTCTTCGTCCGAACGGCGGGGTGTCGATGCCCTGGTAGCGGCCGTCCGCCGAGCCCTCCGTACGGGACCGGGCGTGCAGTGCACCGGCAGCAGCCCCAGCCCCCAGCCGCCCACGGCCACCACGCCCTCCACAGGCCCGGAATCCGCCGGCGCCAGCGCCAGCCGCAGCACGGCCCAGCACCAGAGCACGCCCACCGCCAGCGCGAGGGCCAAACCCGGAGGTACGCGTGGTAACCGCCGCACGGCCGCCTCCCAGAGCCGGGGACCGGACGGCCCCATCCTCCCGCACGCCCCGCGCACCCGCACCCAGAACAGCCGGGAGCCCCGCCCGGTGCATCACACACCGACCGGGGCTCCGGCCACATCTCAAGCGCACACTCACGCTTACGCGGCTACGACGTTCACCGCTTCCACGGGCGCCTTGATGGTCACCCGTTCCGGCGGCCCACCCGTGACCGAGGCCACGGAGACCGAATTGAGCATCGGGCGTACCGGTGCCGGCACCGGTTCGCTCGCCGCGGCCGACTGTGCCAGCTCGGCCAGCGACAGCTCGTCGCTGACTTCCCGCATCAGCTCGGACATCCGTACGTCCAACGCGTCGCAGATCGCGGAGAGCAGCTCGGAGGATGCCTCCTTCTGCCCCCGCTCCACCTCGGAGAGATAGCCGAGCGAAACTCGGGCGGACGAGGAGACTTCGCGCAGAGTACGGCCCTGGCGCTGGCGCTGCCGACGCAGCACGTCACCCAGCAGGCGACGGAGCAGAATCATCGGTGGCTCCCTCCTCTGACCGTGTAGCCGTAACCTTCACGCCCCACCGTACCGCCTCGCGCCGTAGCCGTGCGGGGAGCGATGTCGTGTTCACTCAGGGCTGCAAACATCAAATCCCCCCGTTCTGTTCCGTATCCTGCCCCCGCAGATTCTCGCGGAGTTCGCCCGACAAGAGTTCGAGCACTGTCCGTGCACTCTCCCTACGGATTTCCCCACGGGAGCCGTTCAACCGCAGCCGGGCCGATTTCCTGCCCTCGGGACCCGCGACGGCGATGAAAACCGTCCCCACCGGCTGCCCGTCCTGCGGGTCCGGACCGGCCACTCCGGTGGTCGCGATCCCCCACGAAGCGCCCAGTACGCGCCGAACCCCGGCCGCCATCTCCTCGGCGACCTGCGCGTTCACCGCGCCGTGCGCCGCGAGCAGCTCCGCGTCCACACCCAGCAGCCGGTGCTTGAGCTCCGTCGCGTACGCCGTGACCGAGCCGCGGAAGGAGCGCGAGGCGCCCGGTACCTCCGTGAGCTCGGCGGCCACCAGACCGCCGGTCAGGGACTCCGCGACAGCGAGCGTCTGGTCACTCTCAGCGAGCAGGCGCAGCACATCTCCCGCCAGTCGCGCGGCACCCGTCACCGCCGCACCGGCCGTTTCAGCGGCCGGCGAATCCCCCGCCGCGTAGGTCACCTCGCGGCCCGCTCCGCGGCGAGGCCCTTGCGGCGCAGTACGACGGCCTCGCGGATGTAGTCCAAACCGGTGACGACGGTCAGCACGACGGCGACCGCCATCACCCAGAAGCGCAAGGTCGCCAGCGGCCCGGTCAGCGCGAGCACGTACATGCCCACCGCCGTGCCCTGGGCCAGGGTCTTCAGCTTGCCGCCCCGGCTGGCCGGAATCACCCCGTACCGGATGACCCAGAAACGCATCAGCGTGATCCCGAGTTCCCGTCCGAGGATCACCCCGGTCACCCACCAGGGCAGGTCGCCGAGCCACGAGAGGACGATCAAAGCCGACCCCATGATCGCCTTGTCGGCGATGGGGTCGGCGATCTTGCCGAAGTCCGTGACCAGGTTGTACGTGCGGGCCAGATGCCCGTCGAAAATGTCCGTGATCATGGCGACGGCGAAAGCCGCCCACGCCCACGCCCGCCAGACGGGGTCATAGCCCCCGTCGGCGAGCAGCAGCATGACGAATCCCGGCACGAGCACGAGCCGGACCATCGTCAGGATGTTGGCGATGTTCCACAGGCTGGCCTGATTGACGGCCGCAGCCCCGAGCTTCGCGCCGGGCACGGGCCGGCGGCCGGTCCCGCCCGCCGCAGATGCCGGGACTCCGGTCATCCGGCCGCCTCCTCAAGATCCATGCCCAGGGGCTCCGCCACGAGGTCCACACCGAGGGTGCCGACCACCTTCGCGGTGACGATACGTCCGGGGACCAGGCCGGTGCCGTCGGTGAAGACGACCTGACCGTCGGTCTCGGGGGCCTGGTGGGCGGCGCGCCCGTAGGCGCCTTCGCCCTCCTCCGCCTCGTCGAGCGGGACGACCGTCTCGACGAGCACTTCCAGGGTCTCTCCGATCCGCTCCTCCGCGCGCTGCGAGGTGAGCTCCTCGGCGAGCCGCTGCATGTGCGCGAGCCGCTCGGCGATGGTGTCCGCGTCCAGCTTGCCGTCGTAGGTGACGGCCTCGGTGCCGTCCTCGTCGGAGTAGCCGAACACGCCGATCGCGTCGAGGCGCGCGTGCGTGAGGAAACGCTCCAGCTCGGCGAAGTCCGACTCCTTCTCGCCGGGGAAGCCGACGATGAAGTTGGACCGGACGCCGGCCTGCGGGGCCTTGGTGCGGATGGTGTCCAGCAGCTCCAGGAACCGGTCGGTGTCACCGAAGCGGCGCATGGCGCGCAGCACGTCCGGGGCCGAGTGCTGGAAGGACAGGTCGAAGTACGGGACGACCTTGGGGGTCGAGGTGAGTACGTCGATCAGCCCGGGCCGCATCTCGGCGGGCTGGAGGTAGCTGACGCGGACGCGCTCGATGCCGTCCACCTCGGCCAGCTCGGGCAGCAGGGTCTCCAGCAGGCGGATGTCGCCGAGGTCCTTGCCGTACGAGGTGTTGTTCTCGGAGACCAGCATGATCTCCTTGACGCCCTGCTCGGCGAGCCAGCGCGTCTCGCCCAGCACATCGCTGGGGCGGCGGGAGATGAAGGAGCCGCGGAAGGACGGGATGGCGCAGAAGGAGCAGCGCCGGTCGCAGCCGGAGGCGAGCTTGACCGAGGCCACGGGGCTCTTGTCGAGGCGGCGGCGCAGCGGCGCGCGCGGCCCGGAGGCGGGCGCCAGACCCGTAGGAAGATCGGGCAGTTCCGTCGGGGCCTGGGCGTGGCCCGGGAGTGCGACCTCGGCCTCCTGGCGCTCCGCCGGGCTGATCGGCAGCAGCTTGCGCCGGTCGCGCGGGGTGTGGGAGGCGTGGATGCCTCCGTTGAGGATGGTCCGGAGGCGGTCCGAGATGTCGGCGTAGTCATCGAAACCGAGCACGCCGTCGGCCTCGGGGAGCGCTTCGGCGAGCTCCTTGCCGTAGCGCTCGGCCATGCAGCCGACGGCGACGACGGCCTGGGTCTTGCCATGATCCTTGAGATCGTTGGCTTCCAGGAGGGCGTCTACGGAGTCCTTTTTGGCGGCTTCGACAAAGCCGCAGGTGTTGACGACGGCTACGTCCGCGTCGGCGGCGTCCTCGACGAGCTCCCAGCCATCCGCCGCCAAGCGGCCTGCGAGCTCCTCCGAGTCCACCTCGTTACGGGCGCAGCCAAGAGTGACAAGGGCGACGGTACGGCGTTCGGGCATGGGCTCAAGACTACTTCGTCCCGGCGCGGGCCCCGGCCTCACGTCCGGGTACAGCGAGATCCCCGGGGTGCGGCGCTGCGCCCCGGGGATCCGGAATTGCCTGTTCAGCCCTTGGCCGGGGTGGGGGTCCCCCCGGCCGGAGGCTGGGGGAGGGTCAGCCCGCCTGGGCCTCGCCCTGACGCGGGTCGTCCTTGGTGTATGTGAGGCGTTCCACCTGCCCCGGCTGGAAATCGTCCTCGATCTCCTTGCCGTTCACGAACAGGTTGACGGCCCCGGCGTCGCCGAGGACGAGCTCGATGGATTCCTTGTCGGTGAAGGTCTTCGAGTCGCCCTCCTCGAGGGTTCCGTCGAAGAGCAGCCGACCGCTGTGGTCCTTCGCGGAGATCCAGCTGTCGCCGTCGTCGGCCGTCAGGACGACCGTGACGAGGTCCTTGGGCGCGGCGGCGATGGCGCTGTCCGAAGGCTCCGGCTTGGGCGCCTGCGGGGTCTGGGGCTGGGCGGCGGGCTTCCCGGCGGGCTGCTTGGGGGCGGGCTTCGGGGAGGCGGAACCTTCCGCCACCGGCCGCTTGGCGTCGTCGCCGCCGCTGAAGGCGGTGAAACCGACGAAGCCGATCACGGCGACGATGGCGGCGACCATGGCCGCGGTCCAGTTGGGCCGCTGCCGTTCGGGGCGGATGCGCTCGGCTTCGAACATCGGCGCGGCGGGTGTGGGTGCCGGCCGACCGCCGTGGGCCGCGTCGTAGCTGTCGACCAGGGGTGCCGGATCGAGACGCACGGCGCGGGCGAGCGTACGGATGTGACCGCGGGCGTAGACGTCGCCGCCGCACCGCGTGAAGTCGTCCTCTTCGATCGCGTGCACGATCGGAATGCGCACGCGGGTGGTGGAGCTGACCTCTTCGACGGTGAGCCCGGCGGCGATCCGGGCCTTCTTGAGGGCCGTCCCGATGGACGGTCCTTCGGCGGAGCGTTCGACGACGGGGTCCTCGGAGATGGGGTCCTCGGACCGCTCGTCGAGCGAAGGCCGCTCGTCTTCTGGGGAGTTGGAGTTGCCGATGGACACAAGGGCGCCTTTCGAGCGTGTAGCCACCTGCTGGATGTCCAGTCTAGGGGGGTGACGAAAGGGTGGAGCAACCGGAGGGTGGACTTCCTACGCCATCCGAATGGCGATCCGAACAGCGAGGGGAGTCCGGGAGCTGCGGCGGCCCGGCACCGGGCACGGTGCCGCCACCTCCCTCAACTTGACGCGGCCCCAAGGGAAACGGTTGCCCGCCGACGAATTACGGTTGGGTCTCCCCCCGGATGACGGCGAGCACCCCGTCCAGCTCGTCGGGCTTCACCAGCACGTCGCGCGCCTTCGAACCCTCGCTCGGGCCGACGACTCCCCGCGATTCCATCAGGTCCATGAGCCGCCCGGCCTTGGCGAAGCCCACGCGCAGCTTGCGCTGGAGCATCGAGGTGGAGCCGAACTGGGTGGAGACCACCAGCTCCGCCGCCTGGCACAGCAGGTCGAGGTCGTCGCCGATCTCCTCGTCGATCTCCTTCTTCTGCTTCTGCCCAACGGTGACGTCCTCCCGGAAGACCGGCGCCATCTGGTCCTTGCAGTGCTGGACGATACCGGCGATCTCGTCCTCGGTGACGAAGGCGCCCTGGAGGCGGACCGGTTTGTTCGCACCCATCGGCAGGAACAGACCATCACCCTTTCCGATGAGCTTCTCGGCGCCGGGCTGGTCGAGGATGACCCGGCTGTCGGCGAGCGAGGAGGTGGCGAAGGCAAGGCGCGAGGGCACGTTCGCCTTGATCAGGCCGGTGACCACGTCCACCGAGGGCCGCTGGGTGGCGAGCACCAGGTGGATGCCGGCCGCGCGGGCCAGCTGGGTGATGCGCACGATCGAGTCCTCGACGTCGCGCGGGGCCACCATCATCAGGTCCGCGAGCTCGTCGACGATCACGAGCAGATACGGGTACGGGCTGAGCTCCCGCTCGCTGCCCGGCGGCAGTTTGATCTTGCCGTCCCGGATCGCCTGGTTGAAGTCGTCGATGTGCCGGTAGCCGAAGGCGGCCAGATCGTCGTAGCGCAGGTCCATCTCGCGCACGACCCACTGGAGCGCCTCGGCGGCCCGCTTGGGGTTGGTGATGATCGGCGTGATCAGGTGCGGGATGCCCTCGTACGCGGTCAGCTCGACGCGCTTGGGATCCACGAGCACCATCCGGACGTCCTCCGGCGTCGCCCGGACCATGACCGAGGTGATCAGGCAGTTGATGCAGGAGGACTTGCCGGAGCCGGTGGCCCCGGCGACCAGCACGTGCGGCATCTTCGCGAGGTTGGCCATGACGTAGCCGCCCTCCACGTCCTTGCCGAGCGCGACCAGCATCGGGTGGTCGTCCTCGGCGGCGTCCGCGAGTCGCAGGACGTCGCCCAGGTTGACCATCTCGCGGTCGGTGTTCGGGATCTCGATGCCGACCGCCGACTTGCCCGGGATGGGGCTGATGATCCGCACGTCCGGGGAGGCCACGGCGTAGGCGATGTTCTTCGCCAGCGCCGTGATCCGCTCGACCTTCACCGCTGCGCCGAGCGTCACCTCGTAGCGGGTGACCGTCGGGCCCCGGGTGAAGCCGGTGACCTGCGCGTCCACCTTGAACTCGGTGAAGACGTTGGTCAGCGAGGCGACGACCGCGTCGTTGGCGGCGCTGCGCGTCTTGCCCGGCCCGCCGCGCTCCAGCAGGTCCAGCGAGGGCAGGGCGTACGTGATGTCCCCGCGCAGCTGGAGCTGCTCGGCGCGGGGCGGCAGCGGCTGGGTCTCCGGCGGGGCCTTGGTCAGGTCCGGCACGGCAAGGGTTCCGGAGGCCGCGGCGGTGCTGTCGTGCGGCGCGGCCGCGGCACGGGCCGCCGGGGAGCCCGCCGAGGGTGCGGCCGGGACCGGGGCCTCCCGGGCGGGCGGCACCGGAGCGGTGACCTCCGCGCCCTCCCGCGGGGCGGAGATCCCCTGGGTGAGGTCGGCGACCAGCGCGGAGGGCGGCATTCCGCCGTAGACCACCCCGTCCAGCGCGGCGGCCGCCGCCGCGGCCACGTCGACGGCGTCCATCTCCCGGTCCATGGCGGACCGGGCGGCGGCCCGCCGGGGGCGCCGGCGCCGGGCGAGCGCCTCCTCCTCGGCGTCGTCGGCCGGATCGTCCGGCTCCCCGGCTCCGGCGGCCCCGGACCGGGCCCGCCACCGCTCGGGGTCATGACGGTCCCGGCCCCGCCGGCCGCCGGCCGCGCCCGCTGTGTCCGTCCCGTCCTGCCCGTCCCGCCCGTCGTACTCGTCGTGCTCGGTGGGTGCGACGATCCCCAGCCGGATCCCGAGCGCGCGCAGCCGCTGCGGAATCGCGTTGACCGGGGTGGCGGTGACGACCAGCAGCCCGAAGATCGTGAGGAGCACCAGCATCGGCACGGCGAGCGGCGCGCCCATCGTGAAGATCAGCGGCTTCGAGGCCGCCCAGCCGACCAGCCCGCCCGCGTTCTGCATGGCGGTCGTGCCCTCGTCCCGGCCGGGGGCCCCGCAGGCGATGTGGACGAGCCCGAGGACGCCGATGACCAGCGCGGACAGGCCGATGCCGATGCGCCCGTTGGCATCGGTCTGCTCGGGGTGGCGGATGAAACGTGCCGCCATGACGCCGAGCAGGATCGGCACGAGCAGATCCAGTCGCCCGAAGGCACCGGTGACCAGCATGGTGACCAGTTCCCCGACGGGACCGCTCAGGTTCGACCAGGTTCCGGCGGCGACGATCAGCGCGAGTGCGAGGAGCAGCAGCGCGAGGCCGTCCTTGCGGTGGGCGGGGTCGAGATTCTTGGCGCCCCTGCCGACCCCGCGGATCACCGCTCCGACCGCGTGCGCGAGACCGAGCCAGCAGGCCCGCACCAGCCGTACGACTCCCCCGGTCGGGGACGGCGCGGGCTTGGCCGCGACCTTCTTGACCGGGGCGCGCTTGGCAGCCGCGGCCTTCTTCGCCGCGGGACTCCGCGCGGGAGCCGCCTTCTTCGCCGGCGCCGTCGTACGGCCGGTGCGGCCCTTCGCGGTACCCGCGGTGCTCTGGGAACCCTTGCCGGACGTACTTGAGGCCATGCGCCCGAGATTACCGGTGTCCACGCCGGTGGACACGCGTGCCCACCCCTTCACCCGTTCGTGTCGCTCCGCCGGCCCACGTTTTGACGGTCCCTCAGACCGCGCGTACGCCCAGCCGGTCCTGCGGGCGGACCCGCGGGACTCTCAGCCCTGCGCGGGCAGCATCGGCGCGCCTCCGCCGGTCCCGGGCTCCAGCGCGTCCAGCGCCCGCCGCAGTCCGGTCAGCTTCCGCTCCAGGTGGGCGGCGGTCGCCACCACCGCCGCATCGGCCGACTCCTCGCCGAGCTGCTTGGTCAGCGCCTCGGCCTGCTCCTCGACGGCCGCGAGCCGCGCGGAGAGCTCGGCCAGCAGCCCGGCCGCCTCCTTGCCGCCGTCCGCGCCGTTGGAGCCGCCGCCCTCCAGCTGGAGCCGCAGCAGCGCGGCCTGCTCCCGCAGTTGGCAGTTCTTCGTATACAACTCCACGAACACCGAGACCTTGGCCCGCAGCACCCACGGGTCGAAGGGCTTGGAGATGTAGTCCACCGCGCCGGCCGCGTACCCGCGGAAGGTGTGGTGCGGACCGTGGTTGATCGCGGTGAGGAAGATGATCGGGATGTCCCGGGTCCGCTCCCGCCGCTTGATGTGCGCGGCGGTCTCGAATCCGTCCATCCCCGGCATCTGCACATCCAGCAGGATGACCGCGAAATCGTCCGTCAGCAGCGCTTTGAGCGCTTCCTCCCCCGACGACGCCCTGACCAGTGTCTGATCGAGCGCGGAGAGGATGGCCTCCAGCGCCAGCAGATTCTCCGGCCGGTCGTCGACCAGGAGGATCTTGGCCTTCTGCACCATGCCCTGTCCTCCTCGCCCCGGCATGGGGCCTCCCCGGCTCCTGGCACCGGCGCGCGCGCCGGGCCCCGCCCCAGAGGGCGGCATCCTTGCGCCGTCCGTCCTTGTGCCGGTCATCGTAGCCCCAGTCCCGAGATCGCCACACCCTGTCACCAGGATGTCACTGTGCACGAAGCAGAAACGGTGCGGGAGAGCAGAAGGTTCCCCGCATACCGCCCTCCCACACCGTCGCGGCCACACTGCGTCAGCAATTGATACCAATGCGGCCGCCGAGTGATCATTTCCCGCGCATCCACTGCTCCATCACCGACAGCAGATAGTCGGGTTCAACGGGCTTGGTGACGTAGTCGGAAGCACCGGAATCGATCGCCTTCTCCCGGTCCCCCTTCATCGCCTTCGCCGTCAGCGCGATGATCGGCAGCCCCGCGAACTGGGGCATCCGCCGGATCGCCGAGGTCGTCGCGTACCCGTCCATCTCCGGCATCATGATGTCCATCAGCACGACCGTCACATCGTCGTGCTGCTCCAGCACCTCGATGCCCTCCCGGCCGTTCTCCGCGTACAGCACCGCCAGTCCGTGCTGCTCCAGCACGCTGGTCAGCGCGAAGACGTTGCGTACGTCGTCGTCCACGATGAGGACCTTCTCGCCGTGGAAGTCGTACGTCCGGGGCGACACCGGAAGTTCCTCGTCCGCACTGCCCCAGCCGTCCTGCGCCCCCTGGCCCGTCGGCTGCCCCGGCACCGCCGTACGCGCCTCCAGGTCGCTCAACGACTTGCGCCGGCGCCTGAACAGCGCGGCGGCGCCGCCCTGCCCCTGCCCGGCCTGCTCGGAGACCGGCACGGACCGCTGCGCCGGCTGAGCCTGAGCGGGCGGTACGGACACAGGTGCCGCCGGGGCCGCCGGCAGCGCGGGCCGCGCCTCCTCGGCGGACCTGCGGTACAGCTCGCTCCGCCCGCCACCGGGCGTCGGCGGCGCGTACCCCTGCGGGGGCAGCTCGCTCGGGTGCAGCGGCAGGTACAGCGTGAAGGTGGATCCCCGGCCCGGCTCACTGGCCGCGTGGATCTCACCGCCCAACAGCCGGGCGATCTCCCGGCTGATGGACAGCCCGAGGCCCGTGCCCCCGTACTTCCTGCTGGTCGTCCCGTCGGCCTGCTTGAACGCCTCGAAGATCACCAGCATCTTGCTCGCCGCGATCCCGATCCCGGTGTCCGTCACCGAGAAGGCGATCAGGTCCCCGTCCGCCTCGCGCAGCGAACCGGCCTCCAGCAGCTGCTCCCGGATCGCCGGCGGCACATCCGTACCGGCGGGCCGGATCACCAGCTCCACCGCCCCGGTGTCGGTGAACTTCACCGCGTTCGACAGCAGATTGCGCAGCACCTGCAACAGCCGCTGCTCGTCCGTGTGCAGGGTGGCCGGCAGCTCCGGGGAGACCCGTACCGAGAAGTCCAGCCCCTTCTCCGCCGTCAGCGGCCGGAAGGTGGCCTCCACGTAGTCCACGAGCTGGACCAGCGCGATCCGGGTCGGTGAGACGTCCATCTTCCCGGCCTCGACCTTCGACAGGTCGAGGATGTCGTTGATCAGCTGGAGCAGGTCCGAGCCCGCCCCGTGGATCGTCTCGGCGAACTCCACCTGCTTCGGCGACAGGTTCTCGTCCGCATTGTCGGCCAGCAGCTTCGCCAGGATCAGCAGCGAGTTCAGCGGCGTACGCAGCTCGTGCGACATGTTCGCCAGGAACTCGGACTTGTACCGCATCGACACCGCGAGCTGCTCGGCGCGCTCCTCCAGAACCTGCCGGGCCTCCTCGATCTCGGTGTTCTTCACCTCGATGTCCCGGTTCTGCTGGGCCAGCAGCTCGGCCTTCTCCTCCAGCTCCGCGTTGGCGGCCTGGAGCGCCTTCTGCCGGTTCTCCAGCTCGTCGGAGCGCTCGCGCAGCTGCTCGGTCATCTCCTGCGACTGCTTGAGCAGCATCTCCGTCTTGGAGTTGACGCTGATGGTGTTGACGCTCGTACCGATCATCTCGGCGATCTGGCTGAGGAAGTCCTTCTGGATCTGCGTGAAAGGCGTGAACGAGGCCAGCTCGATGACGCCGAGCACCTTCCCCTCGAACAGCACCGGCAGCACGATCACATGCGCCGGCGGGGCCTCGCCCAGCCCGGAGGAGATCTTCAGATAGCCGGGCGGGGTGTTCTCGACGAGGATCGTCCGCTTCTCCTCGGCGACCGTCCCGATCAGCCCCTCCCCCGGTCGGAACGAGGTGGGCATCTGGCTGCCCGCGTACGCGTAACTGCCGCGCATCCGCAGCTCGTACGAGCCTTCGGCGCCGCCGTCCGCCCCGATCTCGGTGCTGCCGCCCGTCGGCAGGGCCAGGAAGAACGCGCCGTGCTGGGCGGAAACCACCGGGGTGAGCTCACTCATGATCAGCGAGGCCACGTCGTCCAGCTCCCGGCGGCCCTGCATGAGGGCGGAGATCCGGGCCAGGTTGCCCTTCAGCCAGTCCTGCTCCTTGTTGGCCAAGGTGGTGTCGCGCAGGTTGACGATCATCGTGTTGATGTTGTCCTGGAGGACCTGGATCTCGCCCGCGGCGTCCACATCGACCTTCAGGCTCAGGTCGCCGCGGGTCACGGCCGTGGCCACGGCCGCGATGGCGCGCACCTGCCGGGTGAGGTTCCCGGCCATCTCGTTCACGGACTCCGTGAGGTCCCGCCAGGTGCCGTCCACGTCGCGCACCCGGGCCTGGCCGCCGAGGATGCCCTCGGTACCCACCTCGCGGGCGACCCTCGTCACCTGGTCGGCGAACGAGGACAACTGGTCGACCATCGTGTTGATGGTGGTCTTGAGCTCCAGGATCTCGCCACGGGCGTCGATGTCGATCTTCTTGGTCATATCGCCCTTGGCGATGGCGGTCGTGACCATGGCGATCTGCCGCACCTGGCCGGTGAGGTTGGAGGCCATGAAGTTCACCGAGTCGGTGAGGTCCTTCCACGTCCCCGAGACGCCCGGCACATGCGCCTGGCCGCCGAGCCGGCCCTCCGTACCCACCTCACGCGCCACTCGCGTCACCTCGTCGGCGAACGAGGACAGGGTCTTCACCATCGTGTTCACGGTGTCGGCGAGCTGGGCGACCTCGCCGCGCGCCTCGACCGTGACCTTCTTCGTCAGATCGCCGTTGGCGACCGCCGCCGAGACCTGCGAGATGTTGCGCACCTGCGAAGTGAGGTTGTTGGCCATCAGGTTGACGTTGTCGGTCAGGTCCTTCCAGATGCCGGTCACCCCGCGCACCCGGGCCTGACCGCCGAGGATGCCCTCGGAGCCCACCTCGCGGGCCACCCGGGTCACCTGCTCCGCGAACGACGACAGCTGGTCCACCATCGTGTTGACGGTCGTGACGAGTTCGAGGATCTCGCCCTTCGCATCGACGGTGATCTTCTTGGAGAGGTCGCCCATCGCGACCGCCGTCGTCACCTCGGCGATGTTGCGCACCTGCGACGTCAGGTTGTTCGCCATGAAGTTGACGGACTGGGTGAGGTCCTTCCAGGTGCCGGAGACACCCTTCACCTCCGCCTGACCACCCAGGATGCCCTCGGTACCCACCTCGCGGGCGACACGGGTCACCTGCTCCGCGAAGTTCGAGAGCTGGTCCACCATCGTGTTGAGGGTGTTCTTCAGCTCCAGGATCTCGCCCCGCGCGTCCACGTCGATCTTCTGCGAGAGGTCACCGCGCGCCACCGCCGTCGCGACCTGCGCGATGTTGCGCACCTGCGAGGTCAGGTTCCCGGCCATGCCGTTCACCGAGTCGGTCAGATCACGCCAGACTCCGGCCACCCCGGGCACCTGCGCCTGGCCGCCGAGGCGGCCCTCCGTACCCACGTCCCGGGCCACCCGGGTCACCTGCTCGGCGAAGGCGGAGAGCTGGTCGACCATCGTGTTGATGGTGTTCTTCAGCTCCAGGATCTCGCCGCGCGCGTCCACGTCGATCTTCTGGGACAGGTCACCGCGCGCCACCGCCGTCGTCACCTGGGCGATCTGTCGCACCTGCGACGTCAGGTTGCCGGCCATGAAGTTGACGGAGTCGGTGAGCTCCTTCCAGGTGCCGGACACCCCCTCCACGCGCGCCTGGCCGCCGAGGCGGCCCTCCGTACCCACGTCCCGCGCCATCCGCGTGACCTGGTCCGCGAACGAGGACAGCTGGTCCACCATCGTGTTCACGGTGTTCTTCAGCTGGAGCATCTCGCCGGAGACGTCCACGGTGACCTTCTGCGACAGGTCTCCGTTGGCCACCGCCGTCGTCACCTGGGCGATGTTGCGGACCTGCCCGGTCAGGTTGCGGAAGGCGGTGTTCACCGAGTCGGTGAGGTCCTTCCAGGTGCCGGCGGCCCCGGGCACCTGCGCCTGACCGCCCAGCTCACCCTCGACGCCGACCTCACGGGCCACCCGCGTCACCTCGGCACCGAACGACTGGAGCTGGTCCACCATCGTGTTGACGGTGTTCTTCAGCTCCAGCATCTCGCCGGCCACATTGACGGTGACCTTCTGCGAGAGATCGCCGTTGGCCACGGCGGTCGTCACCTGCGCGATGTCCCGCACCTGAGTGGTCAGGTTGCGGAAGACCGTGTTCACCGAGTCGGTGAGGTCCTTCCACGTGCCCGCGGCGCCCGGCACCTGCGCCTGGCCGCCCAGCAGACCCTTCGCGCCGACCTCGCTGGCCACCCGCGTGACCTCGTCCGCGAAAGTCCGCAGCGTCTCGGTCATCTGGTTGATCGTTTCGGCCAGCTGCGCCACCTCGCCGCGCGCGCTGACCCGGACCTTCTGCGACAGATCGCCGTTGGCGACAGCCGTCGTGACCTGCGCGATCCCGCGCACCTGGGCGGTCAGATTGCCCGCCATCGTGTTGACGGAGTCGGTCAGGTCCTTCCACACACCGGCGACCCCGGGCACCTTCGCCTGGCCGCCGAGCTCGCCCTCCGTACCCACCTCTCGGGCGACCCGCGTCACCTCGGAGGAGAACGAGGACAGCTGGTCCACCATCGTGTTCACGGTGTTCTTCAGCTGGAGCATCTCGCCGGCCACGTGCACCGTGACCTTGCGCGACAGATCGCCCTTCGCCACCGCCGTCGTCACCAGGGCGATGTCACGCACCTGAGCGGTGAGCCGGTACGCCATGGTGTTGACGGAGTCGGTCAGGTCCTTCCAAGAACCGGACATTCCGCGCACCTGGGCCTGGCCGCCGAGCTTGCCCTCGGTGCCCACCTCCAGCGCCACCCGCGTCACCTCGTCGGTGAACGCGGACAGCTGGTCGACCAGGTTGTTGACCGTACGGCCGACCTTCAGGAACTCCCCGCGCAACGGATGCCCGGACCCGTCGGCCGTCTGCGTCCGCAGGTCCATCCGCTGGTCCAGGTCGCCCTCGGCCACCGCCGACAGCACCCGTCCCACCTCGGACACCGGCCGGGCCAGGTCGTCCACCAGCTGGTTCGAGGCGTCGATCGCGGCCGCCCAGGAGCCCTCACAGGCCCCCGTCTCCAGCCGCTCGCTGAGCTTGCCCTCGCGGCCCACCATCCGCCGGACCCGGGACAGCTCACCCGTCAGGTGGAGATTGCGGTCGGCGACCTCGTTGTAGACGGCGGCGATCTCCGCCATCACCCCGTCGCCGGACACCGTCAGCCGCTTGCGGAAGTTGCCGTCCCGCATCGACACCAGGGCCGTGAGCAGGCGGTTCAGGGCGGCGGTATCGACTTCCGTCGTCCCGTTCCGCCGGGACCGGCCGCCTTTCGGGCGCGTCCCCGTACGCCGCGCCGCTGCGCCAGACTCCACCGTGTCCCTCCCGAAAGGGTCGACAGCTGTACTCCACCGGACGTTCGACCATCGAAGACCCGACACTCCAAGGCCCGGCTCTCTAAGCCTGCCCAGTGTTTCACCCTGGCCGAACCTGGCCATAACACTTCGGCACCATCGCACACCCGCCGCACCCCGCGGGTGGAATCCCCAACGAGGCACCATGCCGACCGTGAAGGTAAGTAACCTGGCATCCAATGTCCAACCGCGTCGAAGGAGACTCGTGATCACGGCTCGGGCGGCTGCCAGTTTCGACCCTCTCGCGCGGTCGGTCGCCGCCGCCCGCGCGTTCGTCCGCGACACCCTTCAGGGCTGGGGCTTCGCCGACATCGTCGACGACGCGGTGGTCCTCACGAGCGAGCTGGTCACCAACGCCGTCGTCCACGCCGGCACCCGGGCCGAGGTACTGTGCCTGCGCGCCGAGGACGGCGTACGCGTCGAAGTCGCCGACCGGTACCCCGAGCGCGAGCTCCCGCTCCGCCACCCCGGCCAGCGCCCGTACGCGGACCCTGACCGCGAGAGCGGCCGCGGCCTGATGCTCTGCGGCGCCCTCGCCACCCGCTGGGGCGTCGAGTACACGGGCACGCACAAACACGTCTGGTTCCGCCTCGACCTGCCCGACCGACCGGTCGGTACCCGCTCCGCCGGCCCCGTCGTCCCGGATCAGCTCCTCCCCCTCGCCGACAGCCGCGTCCGGGTCGCCGTCCTCCAGATCGACGCCGCCGACACCATCTCCGCCTGGAACGACGACGCCGAGCACATCTTCGGCTACCCCGCCGAGAAGGCCGTCGGCCGTCCGCTCGCCGAACTCGCCGCCTGGCCGCAGACCCCCGGCACGGGCACCGGCATCGCCGAGGCCCTTCGCCTGTCCCGCTGGGAGGGCAGCTACGGCATCCGCGGCGCCGACGGCCGCGTCATCCCCGTCTACGCCTCCCACCTTCGGGTCCGCGACGCACACGGCGAACCGTCCATCGTCTGCCTGCTGGTCCACGACGACGAGCGCGCCCTGCTCCAGACCCCCGTACGAGTGGCCTCCTCGGACGCCGGTCAACTCACCGAGGCCCGCCCGGTCGACCCCTTCGAGGTGTTCATCGGCTCCCCCGCCCCCGACGACCTCGACGGCCTGCTCCAACGCACCGTCGAGCGCGCCCGTGACATGCTCGACGCCGACGCCGCGTTCCTCCTGCTCGCCACCGACGACGAAACGGAGCTGGAGGTACGCGCCGCGACCGGCCTGCCCTCCACCCGCCAGCGCTTCGCCCGCGTCCCCGTCGAGGCCGGGACCAACCGCTACGGCTCCGCCCGGATGCCCGCCGTCCACGACGACCTCGCCGCCGTCCCCGGAGCCGTACCGCTCCTGGAGGGCACCGGCATGCGCTCCGTGGTCACCGTCCCCCTCAAGGTCGAAGGCCGCCTCACCGGCTCCCTCGGCGTCGCGGCCGAGAACCCCGGCCGCTACTCGAACGAGGAGGCCCTGCGGCTCCAGTTCGCCGCCGACCGCATCGCCCTCGCCGTCGAATCCGCCCGCCTCGGCGAGCTGGAACGCCTGCGCCGCGGCTCCCTCTCCTTCCTCGTCGAGGCCTCCGACCTGCTCGCCGGCACCCTCGACCGGGACCAGACCCTGGCCCTCGTGGCCCAGATGACCGTCCCGACCCTCGCCACCTGGTGCGCCGTCTACACCATCGCCGACCAGTCCTCCGAGCCGTACCTCTCCTACGTCCTGCACGAGGACGAGGAACGCATCGACGGCCTCAAGGCCCTGCTCTCCCGGGTCAGCCCACCGGAGCCGGTCCGCGAGGCCGGCGCCCGCCCCTGGCCCGAGACCACCCTCGCCGTCGGCGGCGAGACCGTGGTTCTCCCGCTCCTCGCCCGCAACCGCGTCATCGGCCTGCTCACCCTCGGCAAGCCCTCCGAGGAACACTTCCGGCAGGAGATCCTCGAACTCGCCGAGGACCTCTCGCGCCGGGCCGCCCTCGCCCTGGACAACGCCCGCCTCTACTCCGAGCGCACCGCCATCAGCCGCTCCCTCCAGCGCAGCCTGCTGCCACCCGGCTCTCCCGCGATCCCCGGCATGGAGGTCGAGGTCATCTACCGCGCGGCCGGCGAGGGCAACGAGGTCGGCGGCGACTTCTACGACGTCTTCCCGATCCGCGACGGCGTCTACGGCTACGCCATCGGCGACGTCTGCGGTACGGGCCCCGAGGCGGCCGCCGTCACCGGCCTCGCCCGCCACGCCCTGCGCCTGCTGGCCCGCGAGGGCCTCGGCGGCCCGGCGGTCCTGGAGCGCCTGAACGCGGCGATCCTCGACGAGGGCGCCCGCAGCCGCTTCCTCACGCTCCTCTACGGCGAACTCCACCCGCAGCAGGACGGCAGCGCCCTGATGAAGGTCGTCTGCGCCGGCCACCCCCTCCCGCTGCGCCTGCGCCCGAACGGCGAGGTGGTCCCCGCCGCGGAACCGCAGCCGCTGCTCGGCGTGCTCGAAGACCTCGACCTGTACGAGCAGACCCTGACCCTGGACCCGGGCGACGTCCTGCTCTGCGTCACGGACGGCGTGACCGAACGCCGCGAGGGCACCCGCATGCTCGGCGACGACGGCCTCGCCGAGGTCCTCACCACCTGCACCGGCCTCACCGCCGGCGCCGTCGCCTCCCGCGTCCTGCGCGCGGTGGAACGCTTCGCGGCCGAACCCGCGTCGGACGACATGGCCATCCTCGCCTTCCGCGTCCCGCACCAGCGCGAAGGCGAATAGCGTCTGCCTCTGGCCTCGGGTGTCCACGGTGTGCTCAACTCACCACCGTGGACACAGTCTTGACCAGTGTGGTGGCCGTCTCCGGCACCTTGATCGGCTCCTTGAGCACCTACCTGTTCCAGCGCCGCACGGCCGAACGCGCGGAGGCGGTGGCCCGCGGGGAACGACTGCGCCAGGAGCGCCTCGCCGCGTACAGCGGCTACGCGGCGGCGGTCACGGATCTCAAACGCGCGAAGATCACCCTATGGTTCCGCCAGCGACGCTCCCCACGCGACGAGGAGTCGTTGCTGGCGGCTCTCCTGGAGAGCGACCGCCTGGGAGCCGCAGCCGAAACAGCCGCGTTCCGCCTCCAGCTCGTGGCCGACGATCCGCAGCTGCGCCGGCTGATGGAGGCCGCATTCGCCAAGGTTGGTGAGATCACCCGCGCGGAGGACCGACAGGCGGTCATCGCGATCGAGTCGGAGTTCGAGCAGGCTGTGCGCACGTTCATCGACGCGGCGGCCGACCAGCTGCGCTGAAGCAAGCCCATGAAACGCAAAAAGGCCCCCGCCAATAGGCGGGGGCCTTCTTTACTGGAGCCCTTTAACGGAATCGAACCGTTGACCTTCTCCTTACCATGGAGACGCTCTACCGACTGAGCTAAAAGGGCGGGTTGTTCGGCGGCGTCCTACTCTCCCACAGGGTCCCCCCTGCAGTACCATCGGCGCTGAAAGGCTTAGCTTCCGGGTT
>NZ_JALGRF010000014.1 GCF_022815725.1 Streptomyces sp. APSN-46.1 | reverse complement strand
TATCAGAGTCAGTCCCGCTCGCTTTCCAGGTTCTTCGCTTTCGCGTTTTCCCTTTCCGGCGATTCCGACTCTATCAGTGCTTTTCCGTCTCCCTGACCACTCTCCGTTTTGCCGAATAGGCATACGAAAAGACGTCGGGTTCAAGATCAGAACTTAAGAGGAGGAGTCCCGTCCATCGGCAGTTCGCGAGATGTTCACGCGGCGCGTCCTGGCGGGAGTCACGACAGTACAGGCCTCCCGGTGCCCAAGCAAATCGATTCAGGCGTATGGTCTAGTCCACTAGCCTGTCGCGGAAGCTCGTCACGGCCCTCGTACAAGAGGTGCACTTCGGGCGGAACCGGGACATCTGATGACTTACCCTTCTGAAAGTATGCCGTCCAGGACAGGTTGTGACGGTGACACGAAGAAGCCCACCCCCTGGGAGGCCCCCATGACCAGCGTGACGTCCCCACTCGCCGGGCGCGCGATCGGACTCGCGGCAGTGCCCGATCCGGTCTTCTCCGGCGCGATGGTGGGACCGGGTACCGCCATCGACCCCGTGCGTGAGCCCTCGGAGGCGGTGTCCCCCGTCGACGGTGTGGTCGTCTCCCTTCACCCGCACGCGTACGTGGTCGTCGACAGCGAAGGTCACGGCGTGCTCACGCACCTTGGCATCGACACCGTTCAGCTCAACGGCCAGGGCTTCGAGCTGCTCGTCAACAAGGGCGACACCGTGACCCGCGGTCAGGCCGTCGTCCGCTGGAACCCGCAGGCCGTCGAAGAAGCGGGCAAGTCGCCGATCTGCCCCATCGTGGCGCTGGAGGCCACCGCGGAGTCCCTCTCCGATGTCGTCGAGTCCGGGGACGTGAAGGCCGAAGAGGTCCTCTTCAGCTGGAAGTGACTTTGTCCGCCCGCACGGGCTGGTCGGACATCCATCGCGGCGGCTGGGCTCGCCGCTCTATCGGAGACGGGTGAAATGGAGACAACGCTGCGAGGCGTCGGCGTGAGCCACGGGGTGGCGATCGGCGAGGTGCGGCACATGGGTACGGCGGTTCTCGAACCGCCGGCCAAGCGGATCGCCGCAGAGGAGGCGGAGCGCGAACAGGGGCGCGCCCGTCAGGCCGTGAGCGCTGTCGCGGCAGACCTGATCGCGCGCGGCCAGCTGGCCGGTGGCGAGGCCCAGCACGTGCTTGAGGCTCAGGCCATGATCGCGGAGGACCCCGAGCTCATGGCGGACGTCGACCGCCGGATCGCGGTCGGCAGCACCGCCGAGCGCGGTGTGTACGACGCGTTCGCCGCGTACCGCGAGCTGCTCGCGGGGGCCGGCGAGTACATGGCCGGCCGGGTGGCCGACCTGGACGACGTACGCAACCGCATCGTGGCACGCCTGCTGGGCGTCCCGATGCCGGGTGTGCCGGACAGCGACGAGCCGTACGTACTGATCGCGCGGGACCTCGCCCCCGCCGACACGGCTCTGCTGGACCCGGCGCTGGTCCTCGGCTTCGTTACCGAGGAGGGCGGCCCGACCAGCCACAGCGCGATCCTCGCGCGGGCGCTGGGCGTGCCGGCCATCGTGGCGCTGCCGGGTGCCGGTGAGATCGCCGAGGGCACCGTCATCGCCGTGGACGGCAGCACGGGTGACCTGTTCGTGGACCCGTCTCCGGAGAAGAAGGCGGAGCTCGCGGCCGCGGCCGCCGCGCGCAAGGCCGCTCTCGCCGCGTCGTCCGGTCCGGGTGCCACGTCCGACGGGCACAAGATGCCGCTGCTGGCGAACGTCGGCGGCCCGGCGGACGTGCCGGCGGCCGTCGAGGCCGGGGCCGAGGGTGTGGGCCTGTTCCGCACCGAGTTCCTGTTCCTGGACGACAGCAAGAAGGCTCCGTCCGAGGAGAAGCAGATCGAGTCGTACCGCAAGGTGCTCGAGGCCTTCCCCGAGGGCCGGGTCGTCGTACGTGTGCTGGACGCGGGCGCGGACAAGCCGCTGGACTTCCTGACGCCGGCCGACGAGCCGAACCCCGCTCTGGGGGTACGCGGTCTGCGTTCGCTGCTGGAGCACCCGGACGTGCTGCGCACGCAGCTGACCGCGCTGGCGAAGGCGGCCGAGGGGTTGCCGGTCTACCTCGAGGTCATGGCTCCGATGGTGGCCGACCGGATCGACGCCAGGGCGTTCGCGGACGCGTGCCGCGCGGCCGGTCTGCAGGCGAAGTTCGGCGCGATGGTGGAGATCCCCTCCGCCGCGCTCCGGGCGCGTTCGATCCTCCAGGAGGTCGAGTTCCTGTCGCTGGGCACCAATGACCTGGCGCAGTACGCCTTCGCCGCCGACCGGCAGGTCGGCGCGGTGTCGCGGCTGCAGGACCCGTGGCAGCCGGCGCTGCTCGACCTGATCGCCATGTCGGCGGAAGCCGCCAAGGCGGAGGGCAAGAGCTGCGGTGTGTGTGGCGAGGCGGCTTCCGACCCGCTGCTGGCCTGTGTGCTGACCGGTCTGGGTGTCACCTCTCTGTCGATGGGTGCCGCGTCCATTCCTTATGTGCGGGCGACGCTCGCCAAGCACACCCTCGCGCAGTGCGAGCGCGCGGCGGCCGCCGCGCGCGCCGCGGACAGCGCCGAGGAGGCCCGGGTGGCCGCGCAGGCAGTGCTGTCCGGCGAGTAGCCGGGCGGCGTCTGTCGATCGAGGGGCCTTCGCCGGTGGCGAGGGCCCCTCGGTCGTTTCCGGTTGCCGGGGGTCCTCGGCTCAGTGGTGGGGGTGCGGCTCGTCCACCTCGTAGCCGGGGCAGTACTCGACGCCAGGTTCGGGGGCGATGGGGTCTCCGGTGTCGGCGTCCGTGCAGTAGGCGTTGAACACGGATGCCGCGGAGAGCGGGACGAGGCGGCCGCGGTCCAGGCGCCAGCCGTGCACCCTGTCCCGGAAGCCCTCGGTAGTGCTGCGGAGCACCAGGCCTCCGGGGCCGCCGAGGGCGATGCCCGCGGCGAGGACCGTCACGAAGTCGAGGCCGTCGCGGCCCTCGACGCGCGGTGGTGCGTCCGGGTCGCCGGTGGCGTCGGCGTGGAGCACGGCGACGAGTTGGTCCTCCTCGGTCGGGACGCTGCAGACCAGGTGGTGGTGGCCGGGGCCGGCTCCCTCGACCAGGCGTTTGAGTGCGTCGGCCGCGCGCTCGAAGGAGGCGCGGCCGATGTCCTCCCCGCAGTCCGCGCAGCTGCCGACCTCGGCCAGGAGCGTGGTGGCGTACTCCCAGGTGGCCTGGCGAACGGCTTCGTCGACGAGGAGCGGGAGCAGTTCCCCGATCGGCTGGCCGGTGTAGGGCAGCGCCCCGCCGCAGCCGGCGAGCTCGGCCGTGAAGCGGGTGCGTGTCTCGGCGGTGTCCGGGTCGAGGCCGTGTTCCTCGCAGAACACGGCGTACTCCTCGGGGTCGAAGAGGGCGACGGTGGTGTGGATGCCCTGGGCCGCGAGGGAACGGAGCAGTCCGTCCACGTGGCGGAGGTAGTCGGGGTACTCGGCGTGGTGGTCGAAGGTGAAGCTGCGGTAGCCGCACATGGCCGCGAAGTCCTCCGCGTCGGCCAGGAGGCCGACCGTGCTCGGGACTTCGCGGCGCAGGGTGCGGCGGCGCCGGCTGGTGCTACTGGCTGCGGTCTTGTGTGTGGCTCGGTGCGTGGCCTGCGGCGTGGTCTTGTCCGTCGGTGGCATGGCTCCCCCTGAGTGATGCACTTACTTGCTCACTCAGAGTAGCCATGACCACTGACAGTGACCTTCAGCCCTGGGTGCCGGTGCCCGCGCCCGTGCGGGTGCGGGCCAGCTCCTCGTAGAAGGGGAGCAGCTCCAGGTTGTCGACCGAGCCGGGGTTGACGGCCTTGGCCATGGGGGTGCCCTGGAGGAGGCGCTTGACCGGAACCTCGATCCGCTTGCCGGTGAGGGTGTGCGGAATGCCCGGGACCTCGATGATCTCGTCGGGGACGTGGCGCGGGGAGAGCTGCTCGCGGATGGTCGCCTTGATGCGGGCGCGGAGGCCCTCGTCGAGGGTGGCGCCGGGGGCGAGGTGCACGAAGAGTGGCATCCAGTAGCCGCCGTTCGGCTCCTCCAGGCCGATGACCAGGGATTCCTTGATCTCGGGGAGCCGCTCGACGGCCTCGTAGATGTCGGCGGAGCCCATCCGGACGCCCTGTCGGTTCAGGGTCGAGTCGGAGCGGCCGTGGATGATCACCGAGCCGTGGTCGGTGAGGGTGATCCAGTCCCCGTGCCTCCAGACGCCGGGGAACATCTCGAAGTAGCTGTCGCGGTAGCGGCTGCCGTCGGGGTCGTTCCAGAAGTGGATCGGCATGGACGGCATGGGGTTGGTGACGACGAGTTCGCCGACCTCGCCGACGACCGGCTTGCCCGACGGGTCCCAGGCCTGGAGGTCGGTACCGAGGCAAGGGGCCTGGAGCTCGCCGATGTGGACCGGGAGGGTGGGGACGGCGCCGGCGAAGCAGCTGCAGACGTCGGTGCCGCCGCTGACGGAGGCGATCCAGAGGTCCTCGGCCACCTCGTCGTGCAGCCAGCGGAAGCCGTCGGGCGGGAGCGGTGAGCCGGTGGTCGCGACGCACTTCACGGCGGAGAGGTCGAAGTCCCGGCCCGGGTGGACCTCGGCCTTGCGGCAGGCCATGACGTAGGCGGCGGAGGTGCCGTAGAGGGTGGCTCCGGTCCGCTCGGCGATGCGCCACTGGGCGCCGGTGTCGGGGTAGCCGGGGCTGCCGTCGTAGAGGACGACCGTGGTGCCGGTGAGCAGGCCGGAGACGAGGAAGTTCCACATCATCCAGCCGGTGGAGGTGTACCAGAAGAACCGGTCCTCGGGGCCGAGGTCGCAGTGCAGGCCGAGCTGCTTGAGGTGTTCGAGGAGGATGCCGCCCTGGGACTGGACGATGGCCTTGGGGAGGCCGGTCGTGCCGGAGGAGTAGAGGACCCAGAGGGGGTGGTCGAAGGGAACCGCCTCGAAGACGGGTTCGGCGTCGCCCGAGGTCACGTCCGCCCAGGTCAGGGCGGATTCGGGGGCCTCCGTGCCCAGCAGCGGGATGTGGACGACGGCGCGCAGCGAGGGGAGCTCGGCGCGCAGCTCGGCGACGGTCTCGCGGCGGTCGTGCTCCTTGCCGCCGTAGCGGTAGCCGTCGACGGTGAACAGGACGACCGGCTCGACCTGCTGGAAGCGGTCGAGGACGCTGCGGGCGCCGAAGTCGGGGGCGCAGGAGGTCCAGACCGCGCCGACCGCGGCGGTGGCGAGGAGGGCGGTGACGGCCTCGGGGATGTTGGGGAGGTAGCCGCTGACCCGGTCGCCCGGGCGTACGCCGAGGGCGCGCAGCTCGGCGGCGAGCGCGCCGACCTGGCGGCGGAGCTCGCCCCAGGTGACGGGGACGGGCTCGTGGGTCTCGTCCACGGCGAGGAGGGCGGCGTCGTCGGCGCGGGCGGGGTCCTCGGCGGCGCGCAGGGCGTGCTCGGCGTAGTTGAGGGTGGCTCCCGTGAACCAGCGGGCGCCCGGCATGGTGCGCTCGGCGAGGACGGACTCGTACGGGGTGGTGAAGCGGACGTCGAACCACTCGGCGACGGCCTGCCAGAAGGTGTCCAGTTCGTCGACGGACCAGCTGTGCAGGGCCGGGTAGCCGCCGTCCGCGGGGGCGTCGAAGCGTTCGGCGGCCCAGGTCTGGAAGGCCGTGATCCGGGCCTGGGCGATCCGCTCGGGGCTGGGGGACCAGAGGGCTTCCGGCGTGCTGGCTGAGGTCATGGGTCGGCTCCCGGTCAAGTCTGCGGCTCGCGCTTCGTGTGCGTACGGTGCCACCACGCTGCGGGTGTGTGCGCGGCGGCTCACAGGGACCATGCCACGTGATCGAGATCCGCACCAGAGCTGTCATGGGCGGGCGGGCGTGATCCATTTATCGGTGAACGGAAGTTGAACGCGGCCCGCTCGGCGGGGGCCCGGTGGCAGGGTGAGCGGCATGGACGGTCGTGATCTGGTGCGTGCGGTGACGGAGCTCGGTACGGCGCAGGGGCGGCGCGCGTGGCGCTCGGCCTGGCGCCATCGGCGGGCGGACGCGGTGGGGCTCCCGCGCCGGGGCCCGGAGCGGGCGCGGGTGCCGGGACTACTGACCGGTACGGAGCCGCGCCCGGGCGGGGGTGTGCTGCGGTTCGCCCGCTCCGAGCTGCTGGTACGGGTCACGGCGGGCGGCGCGGTGTTCTGGAGCTGGGACGGGGCGGAGCCGACGCCCTCGTACGCCGTGGCGGGCGGCGGACCGGAGCCCGATCCGCGCGCGGTGCTGGAGGCGGACACCGGGGGCGGCTGGCGGGTGGTGTCGGAGCGGGTGACGGTGGCGGTGTCCCGGCACGGGGCGGTGGAGGTGCGGACTCCGGGCGGGACGGTGCTGCGCCGGGAGCTGCCGCCGCGCTGGTGGGAACCGGTGGACGGGGACCCGGACCCGGGCGGCGCCCGGTGGCTGACGCGGGCCGAGGTTCCGGCGGACGCCCGGTTCTTCGGGCTGGGCGGGCGGGCGGCGGGGCCGCGGCTGCGGGACGGGGCGTACCGGCTGTGGAACACGGACCCCAAGGGCGGGTTCGGGCCGGGTGACGATCCGCTGTACATCACGATGCCGGTGCAGATGGTGGTCGCGGACGCGGGGACCCATCTGGTGTTCCACGACAACACGTGGGACGGGCGGGTGGTGCTGCGCGAGGGCGAGGAGGGCGCCGGCTCGGGTCCGGACCGGCCGGGGACGAGTGAACTCCGCTTGGAGGGCGGCCCCTTGCGGTGCTGGGTGCTGGTGGGGACGCCGGCGCGCGTGCTGCGGGGCTGGTCGGGGCTGACGGGCGCGGCCGCCGTGCCGCCGGAGTGGGCGCTGGGCTACCAGCACGCGCGGTGGGGGTTCGGGAGCGCGGCGGAGGTCCGCCGGGTGGTGTCCGGGTACGCGGAGCGCGGGCTCCCGCTGGCGGCCGTACACCTGGACATCGACCACTACGACGCGCACCGGGTGTTCACGGTGGACGAGGACCGGTTCCCGGATCTTCCGGGCCTGGCGGAGGAGTTGCGGTGCCAGGGGGTGCGTCTCGTCTCGATCGTGGACCCGGCGGTGAGGGCGGGCGACCCGGTGCACGCGTCGGGGCTGGAGGTCGGCCCGCGGGGGGCGTTCGTACGGGACGCGCGGGGGCAGGAGGTCAGGGGTGAGGTGTGGCCCGGTGAGTGCGCGTATCCGGACTTCACGGATCCGGCGGTACGGGAGTGGTGGGGCGGTCTGTACGGGGAGCGGCTCGCGCGGGGGTTCTCCGGGGTGTGGCACGACATGAACGAGCCGGTGTCCTTCGCCCCGTTCGGGGATCCGACGCTGCCCCGTTCGGCGCGGCACGACCTCGACGGGGCCGGCGGGGACCACCGGGCCGCGCACAACGTGTACGCGCTCGGGATGGCGCGGGCGGGCTGGGAGGGGCTGGTCCGGCTGCGGCCCGCCGAGCGGCCGTTCCTGTTCTCGCGGTCGGGGTGGGCGGGGATGCAGAGGTACGGGGGCACCTGGTCGGGGGATGTCCGGACGGGCTGGGAGGGGCTGCGGGCGTCGCTCGCGCTGGTGTTGGGGCTCGGCCTGTGCGGGGTGCCGTACTCGGGGCCGGACGTCGGGGGCTTCGGCGGGTCTCCGTCGCCGGAGCTGTATCTGCGGTGGCTCCAGCTGGGGTCGTACCTGCCGCTGTTCCGGACCCACTCGGCGATCTGGGCGGGGCGGCGGGAGCCGTGGGAGTTCGGCCCGGAGGTGGAGGGGCACGCGCGGGCGGTGCTGGCGGAGCGGGAGCGGCTGCGGCCGTATTTCGTGACGCTGGCGCATCTGGCGCGGCGGACCGGGGCCCCGTACGTGCGGCCGCTGTGGTGGGGCGCGCCGGAGGACCGGGGGCTGCGGGACTGCGAGGACGCGTTCCTCCTGGGGGACGCCTTGCTGGTGGCGCCGGTGCTGGAGTGCGGGGCGGACCGGCGGGCGATCCGGCTGCCGCGGGGGCGGTGGTACGACACCGTGACGGAGGCGGTGTACGAGGGGCCGGGGCAGGTGCTGCTGGACGCGCCGCAGGGGCGGATCCCGGTGCTGGCGCGGGCGGGGTCGGTACTGCCGGTGCGGTGCCGGGACGGCGCGGTGGACTTGGAGGTGTGGGCCCCGGCGCGGGGGCGCACGGGCGGCGGGCTGGTGATCCGGGACCCGGGGCCGGGGTTCGAGGCGGGTGAGGTCGAGCGGTACACCGTGCGGTGGGCGGGGGACGCCGTGGTGGTGGAGACGGAGTCGGGCGACCCGGTGGAGGGCGTGTCGGTCCGGGGCCTCTGACGGTGGCCCTGGCCGGGCGTTCTACGGCGGCCCCGGCCGGGGCATGGCAGGGGCCTTTGCAGTCGGGCCCATTGCCCGGGGCTTCGCCCACGGCCATTCCGCCAGTGTCTGGCGGGGCATTCGCCGGCCGGTGGCCCCGGACGGGGTCAAGCCCGGACTGCTGTCACCGGCCCTCCCCGGCTGCCCTGCCGGGTGCGGGTGCGGTCGGGCTCAGGTCGCGTACTGCCCCGCGAACCACGTCGCCGCGGCCCGGGTGTGGAGCGGGAACGCCAGTTCCGCCGGGCTGCGCAGGATGTGCCAGCCCGTCGTCTCGTCCGTGGCGGCCGACGGCGGGAGGGCGGCGGCCGGGCGCGGCGGCAGGAGGCCGAAGAGCAGCAGGTGGCCGGCCGGGGAGCTCATGGCGTCGGCGAGGGTGACCTCGGCGGCCGGTGCCTCGATTCCGGTCTCCTCGCGCAGCTCGCGGACCACGGCCTCGCGCCAGTCCTCGTCGAAGTCGATGAATCCGCCGGGCAGGGCGATGCCGCCGAGGGCCGGTTCGATGGTGCGGGTGATGACCACGAGGCCGGTGCCGTCCGCGTCCTGGACGGGGAGCAGGGCGACGGCCACCGGGAGCGGGTTGCGGTAGGCGGTGGCGCCGCACGCGGAGCAGGTGCGGGGCCAGGCGGACGTGTCGAACAGTGTTCCGCAGGTGGTGCAGTGCGAGTCCCTCAGCTGTGCCGGCATCCCGCGATGGTAAGCCAAGGGGTATGAGGATGCTGGCTGTTGTGACCCTGTTGACGGGGCTCGCCGGTGGGTCGGCGGCGCCCGGTTTCGTGGCCCTGGCGGAGGTGGATCCCAGCATCGGGCAGGACATGCGGTACGCGGGCGTTCACAATTTCACCGGCGGGGTCGTGGACGGCTACGAGGAGCCGGTCTGCCTGCTGGCCCGGCCCGCCGCCGAGGCGTTGCGGCGGGCGCAGCGGGAGGTGCTCCGGAGCGGGTACTCCCTGAAGGTGTACGACTGCTACCGGCCGCGGCGCGCGGTGGAGCGTTTCGTACGGTGGGCCCGCGACGAGGCCGATCAGTCGACGAAGGCGGAGTTCTATCCGGGGGTGGAGAAGAACCGGCTGATCCCCGAGGGGTACATCGCCGAGACGTCCGGGCACAGCCGCGGCAGCACCCTCGACGTGACGCTCGTACGGCTGCCGGGGCGGCGGGAGGCCGACATGGGGACCCCGTTCGACTTCTTCGATCCTCTGTCGCACACGGACGACCCGCGGGTCGGTGAGGCGGCGGGACGCAACCGGCGGTGGCTGAAGGAGGTGCTGGGGCGGCAGGGGTTCGTGAACCTCCCCGAGGAATGGTGGCACTTCACCCACCGGCCCGAGGCGTTCCCCGACCGCTCCTTCGACTTCCCGGTCTCTGTCGGGGCCGTCCGCCCCTGAGTAGCCTGCCCGGCATGACTTTCCGTTCGTACGAGGAATTCTGGCCGTACTACGTCGCCATGCACTCCCGCTCCGCCACCCGCTGGGTCCACCTCACGGGCACGCTGACCGGGCTCGCCGTGACCGCCTACGGGCTGGCGCGCGGCCGCAGGCGCTACCTCGCCGCCCTGCCCCTCATCGGGTACGGGACCGCTTGGCCCGCGCACTTCCTGATCGAGGGGAACAACCCCGCCACCTTCGGACATCCGGGGTGGTCGCTGCGCGGGGACGCGCGGATGATCCGGATGATGCTGGCCGGGCGGGACGCGGAGCTGGCCGAGATCGCGCAGAAGTGGCTCGCCGAGAACCGGTGACCCGCGAGGCCTCCCGTGGCAGACTTCTGACGGTTCGTCAGGTCAGCCAGGTCGCCTTGGTTCGCGCTGCCTTCGGGAGGGGTCTTGGAACGCACACGTACCCGTACACGCACACCCGTCGTGGACGGGTGGTTCACCGATACCGGCGCGGAGGGCGGATTCCGGCTGCTCGGCACCCGTTGCTCGGCCTGCGCCGCGGTGTTCTTCCCGCGCGAGGACGCGTACTGCCGCAATCCGCGCTGTGCCGGCGACGGCGAGCTCGCCGAGGTTCCGCTGTCGCCGCGCGGGCGGGTCTGGTCGTTCACCGACGGGCGCTACCGGCCGCCTGCCCCGTACGTGTCCGATCCCGGCGCGCCCTGGGAGCCGTACACCTTGGTCGCGGTGGAGCTGGAGGCCGAGGGGATGGTGGTGCTCGGGCAGGCCGCGCCCGGGGTGGGCGTCGTCGATCTGGCGGTCGGGATGGAGGTCGAGGTGGTGGCCGGTGTGCTGGACGAGACCGCCGAGACGACCTGGACCACCTGGCGGTTCCGCCCCGTGGCCGGCGGGGAGGTGCGGCCGTGACCGCCGACGTCGCCGTGCTCGGAGCCGGAATGCACCCCTGGGGGAAGTGGGGCCGCGGCTTCGTGACCTACGGGCGGGCCGCCGCCCGGGCCGCGCTCGCCGACGCCGGACTCGACTGGACCGACGTCGGATCCATCGTCGGCGCCGACACCGTGCGCTCGGGCTACCCCGGCTACGTCGCCGGCGCGACCTTCGCCCAGGCGCTCGGCTGGCAGGGCGCGCGGGTGACGAGCGTGTACGCGGCCTGCGCCTCGGGCGCCCAGGCCATCGGAGCGGCGCGGGCCCAGATCCTGGGCGGGCTGGCCGACGTCGTCCTGGTGGTGGGCGCGGACGCGGCGCCGAAGGGGTTCTTCGCCCCGGCGGGCGGGGACCGGCCCGACGATCCGGACTGGCTGCGGTTCCGTGTCCTGGGGGCGACCAACCCGGCGTACTTCGCGCTGTACGCCCGGCGGCGGATGGCCGTGTACGGGGACACCGTCGAGGACTTCGCCCGGGTGAAGGTGAAGAACGCGGCGGCCGGAGCGCTCAACCCGAACGCCCGCTACCGCAAGACGGTGACGGCGCGGGAGGTGGCGGCCTCGGCCGTCGTCGCCGACCCGCTCCGGCTGCTGGACATCTGCGCCACCTCCGACGGGGGCGCGGCGCTGGTGCTGGCCAGTATGGACTTCGCGCGCTCGCGCGGGATCACCGATCCCGTCCGGATCCGGGCGGTGTCCACCGTCACGCCGACCTATCCGCGGACGGTGCTGGACCTGCCGGACATCGCCACCGATTCGATGACGGCGGTGCGGCCGGCGCCGGGTTCCTTCCGGGCGTCGATCGCCCGCGCCGCCTACGAGGAGGCCGGTCTCGGTCCGGACGACCTGTCGCTCGCCGAGGTGTACGACCTGTCCACGGCGCTGGAGCTGGAGTGGTACGAGGACATCGGCCTCTGCGGTGAAGGCGAGGGTGCCAAGCTCGTACGGGAAGGGGCGACCGCGCTCGGCGGGCGGGTGCCGGTCAACACCAGCGGCGGGCTGGCCTCCTTCGGGGAGGCGGTGCCGGCGCAGGCCATCGCCCAGGTGTGCGAGCTGACCTGGCAGTTGCGCGGCACGGCCGCGGAGCGGCAGGTTCCGGGGGCGCGGGCCGGGATCACCGCGAACCAGGGGCTGTTCGGGCACGGATCGGCCGTCATCGCCGTCCGCTAGGGCCTGTTAGGGCCTGTTAGGGCCTAAACGGCGTCCTGGCGTGTGGGCGCCCCGCACGCCAGGACGCGCGGTGCTGTGCGAACGCTTGACGGCCCCTGGTGGTGGGTTCACACTCTCTGCACAGTCTCGCGCCGCGGGCGAGGCCCCCGTCCCCACGAGAGCCGCGGCCCGTACCCCAGTCGGCGGGGGTACGGGCCGCCTCCACCTCTCCGTCGCGGAAGCCTCGCGGGCTCAGGCACCCGCCGTCAGGCTCTGCCTGCGGGCCCGGGCCAGCGACATCGCGTGCTCCACGACCCCCACCAGTACGTCCTTGACGGACTCCCGGTCCCGCGCGTCGCACAGCAGCACCGGCACCTCGGGGTCGAGGTCCAGCGCCTCCCGTACGGTCACCACCGGATGGCGGTCGGCGCCGTCGAAGCAGTTGACGGCGACCAGGAACGGGATCCCCCGCCGTTCGAAGTAGTCGATGGCGGCGAAGCAGTCGGCGAGGCGGCGGGTGTCGGCGAGGACGACGGCGCCGAGCGAGCCCTGGGCCAGCTCGTCCCACAGGAACCAGAACCGGTCCTGGCCGGGCGTGCCGAACAGGTACAGCACCAGGTCCTCGCGCAGCGTGATGCGCCCGAAGTCCATGGCCACGGTCGTGGTGTTCTTGCCCTCCACTCCCCCGGTGTCGTCGATTCCGACACCCGGTTCCGAGAGCAGTTCCTCGGTCCGCAGCGGTCTGATCTCACTCACCGCACTGACCAGGGTGGTTTTGCCCACCCCGAAGCCGCCCGCGACCAGGATCTTCAGGGTCAGCGGTTCGACCGGCGACACGGCATGCATCGCGCCGGTGCGGCTAGAGCGCCCGAAGGCCATCGATCACCTCACGCAGAATGGATTCATCGGGCAGTTCGGCCGGCGGTACCGGCCGGGTCACGTGGACCAGTTCCTCGTCGACGAGGTCCCCGATCAGGACGCGGACCACCCCGATCGCGAGGTCGAGTTCGGCCGCGAGTTCCGCGACCGACTGCGGGCGTTCCCGGCACAGCCCGAGGATGTGGGCGTGTTCCGGGGACAGGGTCGAGTCCCAGATCGGATCGTCGGCCGCCGATTCGGCGACGACGAGCGCGATCAGGTCGAGGCGGTGCTGGCCCGCGTGGCTGGTCCGGCCGCGGGTCATCGCGTACGGGCGGACGACGGGGCCCGCCTCGTCGTCGAACCAGTGCGGGTGCGCGGGCGCCGCGGCGGAGGTTCCGCCAGGGGTGGTGGGGTGGTCCTGGCCTGATTGGCTCATGCCGTCCGACTCACCCTCCGGCTGGCAGCCCGGTACGCGGGGCGGTGGCCAGGTGGTCGCCCACGCGCTTGACCATCAAGGTCATCTCGTACGCGACCTGGCCGACGTCGGAGTCGGCGTCGGAGAGCACGGCCAGGCAGCTGCCGTCGCCGGCCGCCATGACGAAGAGGAACGCCTCGTCGAGTTCGACGACGGTCTGGCGGACCCGGCCGGACTCGAAGTGGCGGCCGACGCCCTTGGCCAGGCTGTGGAAGCCGGACGCCACGGCGGCCAGGTGCTCGCTGTCCTCGCGGGTCAGGTCCTTGGAGCTGCCGGTGGGCAGGCCGTCGCCGGAGAGGACCACCGCCTTGCGGATGCTGCCGACCTTGTCGACGAGTTCGTCGAGGAGCCAGTTGAGCGGGCCGGAGCCGCGGCCCCTGGTGTCGTTGCCGGTCTGCGGTGCGGTCATCGACCGTCCCCCTCGTTCTCGTTCTCGGTCGCGCGACCGGTGGCGGCGGGAATGCCGGCTTCGGCCTCTGACTGCTGTGGTGCCTTCTGCTGCTGGGCCTTCTGCTGCTGTGCGTGCTGCTGCTGTGCGTGCTGCTGCTGTGCGTGCTGGTGGCGTCCCGCCGTCCAGCCGCGCTGGAGCGCCGACATACGGGTACGCACGTCCTCCGCGTCGCGCTCCTCCGGCCGCTCGGCGGCCGCTTCGGCGGGCGCGGCGGCCGGGGCGTTCCTGAGCTGCGGGGCCAGGTTGGCCTGGCGGACCCGGCGCGGCAGCCCGCCGGGGCCCTGGGCGGGCTCGGCCTTGCCGGTCCCGGGGTCGGATGCGGCCTGCGCCGCCGTGGGCCGGCGGACCACGGACCCCGGGCGGGGCTCCACGCGCCGGCCGTGTTCGGCGACCAGGGTCGGGGTCGGCCTGCGGCGCGGGAGCGGTACGGCTCCCGGGGCGCGGGGGCCGTCGGGGCGGACGGTTTCCACCCGGGCGTGGTCCAGCCGGACCGGGCCGGTGGGGGGCAGCGGCTCCCGCTCGCGGTCGCCGAAACGATCGGCTCCGTTGCGATCGGCGCCACCGCGGTCGGTGCCGTTGCGATCAGCGCCGCCGCGGTCGGCTCCGTTGCGGTCGCTCTTCCAGCCGCCGCCGCGCTGCGCGTGCCGCTCGGCGTGCGTCCGGTCCGCCGGGCGCAGCCCCAGCAGGGCGCTGCGCGGGGTGCCGTTCGGTGGGGTCTCGTCGTCGAGGGTGGCCATGGGCGGGCGGCCGCCGACGCCGGTGAGGCCGACGATTCCGCCGGTGGCCTCTTCGAGGGCGTCGAGGTCCGCGACGTCGGCGGGGGCGTCGGTGCGGTCGATGCCGTCCAGCCCGAGCAGACTGAGCGGGGCTTCCAGCTCCACCGGGCCGCGCGGCGCCCCGGCGGGCAGCGGGCGGCCGGCCGGGGCGCGCTCGACGGCGGCCCGCGCGGGCCGCGCGGCGCGCTTGCCGTCGCCCAGCCGGATGCCGGTGCCGTTGGTTTCGGGGGCCTCGGTGAGCAGATCGGCCGGGAGGAAGACCACCGCGGTGGTGCCTCCGTAGGGGCTGGGCTGGAGCACGACCTTGACGCCGTGGCGCTGGGCGAGGCGGCTGACCACGAACAGGCCCAGCCGGTCGGTGTCGGAGAGCTCGAACTCGGGGGTCTCGGCGAGCCGGAGGTTCGCGTCGAGCAGCGCCTCGGGGTTCATGCCGAGGCCGCGGTCGTGGATCTCCAGGGTGAAGCCGTTGGCCACGCGCTCGCCGTGTACGTGGACCGCGGTGTGCGGCGGGGAGAACACGGTGGCGTTCTCCAGGAGTTCGGCGACGAGGTGGGTGACGTCGGCCACGGCCGGGCCCTCGATGCCCAGGCGCGGGAGGCGGCGTACCTCGATGCGCTCGTAGTCCTCGACCTCGGCGACGGCGGCCCGTACGACGTCCATCAGCTGGACGGGCTTGCGCCACTGGCGGGAGGGCGCGGCGCCGGAGAGGATCACCAGGCCCTCGGCGTGGCGGCGCATGCGCGTGGTCATGTGGTCGAGGCGGAACAGGTCGGCGAGCTCCTCGGTGTCCTCGGTGCGCCGTTCCATGGTGTCGAGCAGGGTGAGCTGGCGGTGCAGGAGCACCTGGTTGCGGCGCGCCAGGTTGACGAATACGTCAGAAACACCGCGCCGCAGCTCGGCTTGCTTGACGGCGGCCTCGACGGCGGCGCGCTGGAGGGTGTTGAGGGCCTGGCCGACCTGGCCGACCTCGTCCTTCTCGAACTCCAGGCGGGGCGCCTCGGTTTCGACGTCGACGTGCTCGCCGGCGGCGAGGCGGCGCATGACGCCGGGCAGCCGGACGCCGGAGGCCTCGTGGGCGTCCTTGCGGAGCCGGGACAGGTCGCGGACGAGGTCGCGGCCGATGCGCACGGAGAGGACGAGGGAGACGATGAGGGCGATGAAGCCGAGGATGCCGGCGATGGCGGCCTGGATCAGGACGTCCATGGCGACGGGCTCGACGCGCTTTTGGTAGGCGTCGCCGGCGCCGGTGCCCATGGTGGCGAGGTCGTCGAGGACCTTGGTCGCGACCTCGTCCCACTGGGCGGCGGTGACGGCGCGCGGGGTCTTGGTCGCGCCGGCGGCGATGAATCGTTCCTCCGCTTCGCGCAGCGGGGTGGTCTGGGGGCTTCTCCAGTACGACTCGAAGCGTTCGCGGTCCTCGCTCGGCAGGATCGCGAGGTTGAACTCGTACAGCAGGCGGCGGTTGGCGACGAAGTCGGAGACGTGCCGGATGTCGGCGGCGCTGACGTTGCGGGCGGCGAGGGCCGAGGCGATGACGGCGTCCTCGCGGGAGAGCGTCTCGCGGGCGCGGGTGATGCCGACGAGGGCGCGGCCCTGCTTGTCCATCTCCACGCTTTCGAGCGCGTGGAGGTTCATGAGGAACTCGTAGCAGGGATCGACGAGCCGGCTGTAGAGCTCCAGGGCCTGGCTGGGGTCGAGGCTGCTCTGGTCGACGGAGTGGCGCAGCGCGGAGACGCCGCGGAGGGCTTCGAGGATGGAGTTCAGCCGCTGGGCGGCGCTGGGGCTGAGCTCGTCGAGGACCTCGGGGTCCTTGGCGTTGGCGCTGATGCTCTCGACGGCGGCGTCGGTGGCGGCGCGGCTCTTGGCGAGTTCGGCGGTGGCGGCGGAGGAGCGGGGGTCGCCGATGACGACGAGGGTCTGGCGGCGTTCCTTCTGGATGACGCGGACGACGTCCTCGATGGGATAGCCGACCTTGTCGATGACGTAGGCGACGTCGAGGAGTTGGACCGCCTGTCGGCCGGTGATGACCGTGGCGAAGCCCCAGAGGGCGGTCAGGGAGACGAGCGGCACAAGGAGCAACGCCACGATCTTCCGGCGGATGGACTTCCCGCGAAAGCGCATGGCCTCCCCAGCCTCCCCCAGCTCAACCCCGTTGGCGGGGGTCGGTGTTCCGTCATTTAAACGGCGTGAGCCTACTACTGCCACGCGGCGCCTTCGAAGAAGTGTCCGGACGTTTTCGGCCGAGCCGGGGATCGAAGATCACGAGTTGTCCGGTAATTCCCGTCACCAGCAGCCCGATATGTGAGAGATGACACCTGATGAGGTATCAGTTCCCGCTACGAGATGGATGGCTGGAATTCTTCGTTCCGTGTTGATCGGATGCCGCGAAGCCGTCCGCGATGCGGGAATCTCTCGGACCTCCCGAACGTCTACCTGGTTATGGGCGGCCGCGTGGAGGGGAGGGAGCGGACCATGCGGATGTACGAGGACGAAAGGGTGGGTTCCGGAGCACCGGGACGGTCGCTGTGGGTGGAGGAGGAGGCCGCGCGCCGCAGGCTGCCGGATCCGGTGCGGACCTCAGCGGTGCGGGCGGTACTGATCGTGGCGGTCACGCTGACCGAGGCGACGATCGCCTTCTTCCTCATGCTCACCGGATCCTGGCTGGCCTTCCCGATGGCGCTCGGCGGGATAGCCGGGACCGTCGTCGCCACCTGGGGGGTGCTCGACGTGCTGATCACCCGGCAGATGTGGAACCAGCGGTACGGGGTGGTGTCGCAGCCGAACAGTACGGCGCGGGCCCGGCGCCGGGAGGCCCGCTCGGGGCCGCCCGGCCAGGGCGGCCGAATACGGCCGCCGCAGGGCGGGCCCGTCGGCCGGGCCGCCGCCTGGCAGGCGCCGGCCGGGGACCGGCGGTACCAGGCCGGAGCCGGGCGGGGCTGACCCGGAGGCCGGCCTCCCTGCGGGGCTGATTCGGAGGGAGGCCGGCCTCCCTGGGCCGCTCGGGGCCGCCTGTGGCGGCTCGGGCCGCTCAGGGCTGCCTGGGGCGGCTCGGGGTCAGGCGCCGACCGTCGAGCGGCGGAACATCCGCGTCGCCGTGATCTCGCCGTGGATCGTCTCCTCCTCCGGGGACTGCTGGGGCAGGCCCGGACGCAGGTGCTCCTCGACGCTGATGTACTTCAGGCCCGCGCGCAGGTCCGCGTCGTTGCGCAGCCGGATGACCAGCGGGAACTCGGCGAGGGCCGTGGTGTCGAACAGGCCCGTCGTGTAGAGCAGCTGGACGCCGAGCGCGTCGGAGACGGCCCGCTGGAGCTCCAGCAGGTACGTGGCGTTCGCGCGCCCGATCGGGTTGTCGAGGAACAGCGTGCCCGCGTGGCGGTGCTTGTCGCGGCCCCGGTCGTTGCTGCGCAGCGCCGCCATCGTGCAGTACAGCGCGATCGCGGCGGTCAGCAGCTGGCCGCCGGAGAAGACGTCGCCCATCTGGCCGACCGGGACCCGTTCGGCGCGCAGCACCGCGTCCGGCTTCAGGATCTCGACGGAGATGCCCTTGGGCTCCAGAGCCGCCTGGACTCCGCGCAGCAGCAGCGACATCCCGTCGCGGCGTCCCTCGCCGAAGGAGGCGGTGCTGTTCTTCTTGACGGCGGCGCGGGTCGCCTCGTCGATGACCTCGCCGAGCCGCTCGGTGAGCGTGGCCTGGTCGGGCTCCTCGAAGCGGATCCGCAGGAACTCCTGGCCCGACCACTCTCCCAGGCCCTCGGGGAGCTGGGAGAGCCGCTGAGCGGAGCGCAGGGTGGCCAGGGCGGACTCCACCAGCCCGCGGAGCCGGTCCACGATGCTGTCGCGGTTGCGCTCCAGCTGCGCCAGCTCGTCGGTGAGGACCCGCAGCCGGGGGGCGAAGGCCGCCGCCCAGGCCGCCGCGTGCTCGGGCAGGGCGGAGGCGGGGAGTTCGCGGATCTGCTGGCGCGCGGGGGTGCGTACCTGCTCGTAGCGGTTGGCGTTGGCGTGCCGGACGAGGATGTCGCTCGCCTCGCGCAGCGCCGACTCGGCGGCCGAGAGATCGGCCGCGCAGCCGCGCAGGGAGCGGCGGGCCTCGGCGGCGGACTGGCGGGCCTCCTCCAGGGTGCCCGGGTGGGCTGCCGGGGACTGTTCGTCCTCGTCGTGGCCGTGGTCGCGCAGCAGGTCCCGCAGCAGCGCCGCGGTCTCGTCGAAGCCGCCGGCGCCGTCCTCGGCGGTGCGTTGGGCGCGCAGGAGGTCGGCGTGGGCGGCCCGGGCGCTCTCCACCGCGGCGGTGTGGGCGGCGAGTTGGGCGGTGGCGGTGCGCAGCATGCCCTGCGCCTGTTCGACATCCCCGGGGACCATCTCCTCGGGGAGCTCGGTGTGCGCCTCGCCGTCGGCGGGAGCGAGCCGTTCGGCGTCGCCGCGCAGCCGGCCGAGCTGCTCGCTCGCGGTGGACGCGCGGGACTCCAGCATCTGGACGAGGGACTCCGCGCGGGCGGCCGCGGCCTGCCGGGAGGGGCCGTCGGCGCCGTCGGTGCCTTCGAGGAGTTGGGCGGCGCGGGTACGGACCTTGTTGGTGAGGCGGTCGAGTTCGGCGAGGGCGGCGCTCTCGTCGCCTTCGGCGCGGGCCTGTTCGGCGCGCAGGTCGGCGCCGACGCCGACCTTCTCGTAGAGCTGGGAGGCGGCGCGGTAGGCCTCGCGGAGGTCGGGCAGTGGGAGCCGGTGCCCGACGGGGATGTCACCGTCCTCGGGGAGCGCCTCGGGGGCGCCGGCGATCTCTGCGCGCTCGGCGCGCAGCGCGCGGGCGGTGCGGCGGGCGTCGTCGGCGGCGCGCTGCGCGGCGCGGCGGTCCTCGTCGGCGGCGCGGGCCCGGTCCAGGCAGACCTCGGCGCGCGCCTCGGACTCGGCGGCCTCGTCGGCGAGTTCGCGGAGCCTGGCCTGCCAGCCGGCGCGCTCGCGCAGCCGGAAGGCGAGCCCGGCCAGGGCGTCGGCGGCGCGGCGGGCGCGCTGGGCGGCGTCCTGGCGCTCGTCGCGCACCCGGGCGGCGTCGGCGGCGGCCTCGTCGGCCTCGGCGCGTACGGTACGGGCCTCCGCGAGCTCGGCGTCGGCCTCCTCGGCGAAGGTACGGGCGGCCGCGGCCTGCTGCGCGAGCTCGGCGAGGCGGCCGGGCGGGCAGCCGGTGCGCCAGGAGGCCAGCCGGGCGGCGAGCTCGCGGTCGCCCGAGAGGCGGGCGGCGAGCTCGCGGATCTCGGTGTCGCGGGCGGTGGCGCGGGTGCGCAGCGCCTGGCGCTCCTCGTCGGCGGCGTGCTCGTCGTGCATGGCCGGGTTCGGCGGCACGAGAAAGACGGCCGTGTCGGCGTCGGCCGGGGGCACGGGCGCCAGCAGTGCGGCGGCGGTGCCGACGGCCACGGTGGAGCGGGGCAGCAGGGCGGCACCGGCGAGGACCTCGCGGGCCCGGGAGTGGGTGTCGGGGTCGGTGATGACGACGCCGTCGACGAGTTCGGGACGGGCGGCGAGGACGGCGGCGTGGTCGGCGGGGTCCAGGGATTGGGCGAGGTAGCGCCAACCGGGCAGGGCGGGGATGCCGTGCTCGCCGAGGTACTCGACGGTGGCCAGGACGTCGGGGCCGGGCGGCAGCAGGCCGCCGTCGCCGAGCGCGCCGAGGATCCGGGCGTCGTCGGCGGCGGCGGTGCGCAGCTCGAACAGCTGACGCTCGGCCGCCGAGACTCCGTCGGTGAGCAGGGTGCGCAGGTCGTCGGCATTCCGGTCGAGGTCCTCGACGGTCAGCCCTCCGACGACGGTGGCCGGCGCGGCGTGCGCTCCGCCCGAGGCATTGCCCTGCGGGCCGCCGTGACCGCCGGACGTGCCGGTGCCGACGCCTCCGGCGGACGTGCCCGGGGTGCCCCCGGCCCCCGCGGAGCCGGCGGCAGCGGACGCGGCGTCCGCAGGGCGCAGGGGTGGGGCGACGGGACTGGCGGCGGTGGTCGGCGTGACGGTGCCGGGCCCGGCGGAGGCGCGGTCACCGGCGGCGGCCGGGCGGGGGTTCGGGAGGGGGGCGGCCGGGGCGGAAGGGAGGCCCAGGAGGGCGGCCAGGCGGGGTGAGGCGGCGAGCGAGGCGGCGGCGCGGGCCTCCGCGTCGTGGGCGGCCTCGGCCGCGTCGGCGGCGTCCGCCGCGCGGGCGGCGGTGAGTTCGGCGCGGGATTCCGCGGCGGCGGCCTCGCGGGCCGCTTCGGCGGTGGCGCGGGCGGCGTCGCGGGACTCGTCCCAGGCGGCCACGGCGGTCTTCTCGGCATCGGTGGCGGCCAGGGCGGCGCGGGCCGGGTCGGCGTCGGGGGCGGTGTCGTCGAGCCAGCCGGCCCGGACGGCCTCGGCGGTCTCCTGCTGGACCTCGGCCAGGCGGGCCCGGAGGTGTTCGGCCTCGCTGCGGGCCCGCTGGGCGGCCGTGGCGGCCGCGGTGGCGTCGCGGTGGGCGGCCTCACCACCGGCCTGGAGGACGGCGGAACGCTCCTCCTCCTCGTTGGCGAGCCGTTCGCCCTGCTCGGCGGCGGTGTGCAGGGCCCGTACGAGCTCGGCGGCAGCCGTGGCGCGCGCGGCGAGCGCCGGGGCGGCGTCCCGCTCGGCCTCCAGGATCGCGGCGGCGACCCGCGTGGAGCGGTCGGCGGCGGCGCGGTGGCGCAGCACGGTCTCGGCGGCCTGCCAGGCGGAGTGCAGGGTGCGGGCTTCGAGGAGCTCGCGGCGCTGGGCAGCGGCCGCCTTGTCGGCGACGGTCAGCGCCAGCGAGGCGTGCCGGTAGGCGAGTTCGGCGGAGATGGCGGCGCTGCGGTCGCGCGCGGACTCGGCGGCGGTCACCTCGTGCGCGGCGCCGGTGACCCGCTGGGCGAGGTCGGCGGCGCGGCCGCGCTCCTCGGCGGCGCGCGCGGAGAGCCGCCGCGCCAGGATGCGGGTCCGGCGTTCGGCGCCCGCGTGGACGTCGCGCAGCCGGGAGCGGGTCCCGACGGCTTCGACGATGCGGGTGAGCAGGTCCACCGAGCCGGCGGTGAAGTCCCGTTCGGCCATCAACTCGGCGCGGCGGCCGAGTTTGTTGCCGAAGCCGTGGACCAGGTCGGCGAGGCCGTCGGTGTCCCGGGTGTCGGTGACGGCGCGCAGCAGGAGGTCGGTGAAGTCGGAGTCCTTCTTGACCGCGAAGAGGCCGGCGGCCTCACCCTCGTCGGCGTTCATCTCGCGCTGGTAGCGGAAGAGTTCGGGGTCGAGGCCGAGTTCGGTGAGGTGCTCGTTCCACCGGTCGTGGATCTCCTCCCAGTACACCTCCAGGTGCGGGTACGCCTTGCCGGCCTCGGTGATCGCGTCGCGGAAGCCCTTCATGGTGCGGCGGCGGCCCTGGGCGCCGGAGGCGCCTTCGACGTGCGGGCGGACGGCGGTGGCCTCGGCGACGGGGAGGTTGTCGAGGCTCAGGCCCGGGCCGGGGCGGAAGGAGTACCAGGCCTCGGCGAACTTGCGCGGGTCGTTGGAGACCTGGCGGCCGCGCCATTCGCTGACCTTGCCGACGACCACGCACTCGCCGGTCTGGGTGTGCTGCCACTCCAGGGCCACGTGGCCGCAGTCGTCGGCGAGCAGGAACTTGCGCAGGACGCCGGAGCTGGCGCCGCCGAGGGTGTTGCGGTGGCCGGGGAGCATCACCGAGAAGATCAGCTTGAGCAGGACGGACTTGCCGCCGCCGTTCTCCAGGAACAGCACGCCGGCGGGCGCGGGGCGGCGCGGCGGGCCGGTGGGCTCGTCCTCGAAGAACTCCGCCTGGGTGGGCGCCGGGTGGGGCACCGGCTCACCGACTCCGCGCAGGTCGAGCACGGTGTCGGCGTAGCGCGCGCCGGCGGGCCCGATGGAGTAGAGGCGGATCCGGGACAGCTCGTACATGGCGGCGGACTCTCGTTGTTTCTCGGTGGTTCTCGGTACAGAGGTACGGAGGCGGGTGGCTCAGGCGTGGAACGGCAGGCCGGCGTCGGCCGCGAGCTCCAGGTCGTCGCCCTCGGGCGGCGGCAGGAGGGTGGCGGAGCCGTCGCTGACGGGGACCACGCCGAGTTCCAGGAGTTCGGCCATGGCCGAACTGCCCGCCATGTCGCGGACCTGGAGCTGGTAGCGGGGGGTGGTGCGGTAGGTGCCTCCGGCGTCGTCGCCGGTGCGCTGGAGGAACCCGGAGTCGGTGAGGAAGGCGGCGGCCTTGCCGACGATGCCGGTGGTGGATCCGGCGAGGCGGCGGGCGTCCTTGGTGGCTCCGGTCGCGCTGCGGCGGGCGTAGACCCGCCAGGCGGCCTCCAGGCCGGGGGCGTCGGAGGCCGGGTCGGTGTTCTCGCCGAGCTCCTCGGCGCGCTCCTCCAGGCGGCGGCAGGTCTGCCGGACGAAGGCGTCGACGCCGTTGACGGTGATACGGCCGATGTAGCCGTCGTCGGCGAGGTCCTCGGGGCGGGGGAAGGCGAGGGCGGCGACGGCGAGGTGGGCGAGGCCGTGCAGGAACCGGTCGGCGGAGTCGGCGGTGGTACGGCGGGCGTAGTCGCCCATGCGGACGGCGAAGACGGAGTCCTCGCCGGCGGCGACCGCCATGCCGGCGCGCGGGGACACCTCCAGGACGACGAGGCCGAGGCCGGTGGCGACGGCGTCGGCGAGGCGTCCGAAGGCGGGGTCCTCGCGGTAGCGGCGCAGCAGCTCGGCGTACTCGGCGTCGCGGGCGGGGAGCAGCTTGGGCTGGAGCCCGAAGGCGACGAGCCGGGCCGCGTCTGCGGCGTCGGCGGGGGTCACCGCCCCGGCGGGGGCGGTCGCGACGGGAGCCGACGGGGTGTCGGGCTCGCTCCACGCGGGGTGCTCGGCGTGGTGGTCGCTCACGGGCGGGTCTCCTCGGCGGTGCGGTGGTTTGTCTGTGCGGTGGATGCGGTCCGGCGGCCTGGGCCCCGGGACCGCACCCCGGTGGCCGACGGCGGCACGGCGGCACGGCGGTCCCCGTCCGGGCCCGGCACGTCAGCCAGTACGGAAACGCCCTCCGCCGGGCCGGCGGCCAGGCACTGCTCGGCCGGCCCAGCGGCCGCAGCACCCCCGGCCCGCGCGCAGTCCGCAGACCCCCGCCTCCGCCCGGCCAGCGCGACGGCACCCGCCGGGGCACCCGGCCCGGCGGCCCGGGGCGTCGGGCCGGTGGGGTGGTGGTGCTCTCCGGGCCCGCTGGGCGCGGCGAGCAAGGCCCGTGCGCAGGCAACAGGTCCCCGCCTCCGCCCGGCCAGGACAACGGCACCCGGCCCATCGGCCCGGCCCGGGGTCGTCGGGGCGGTGGAAAGCGGATGGGCTCCCGGCCCGGCGGGCACGGCGAGCAAGGCCCGTGCGCAGGCCGCAGATCCCCGGTTCCGCCCGACCAGGGCAGCGGCGAACCCGCTCCGCGCGCGGGCGGCAGATCCCCTTCTCCGCCCGGCCAGGGCACCGGCACCCGCCGGGGCACCCGGCCCGGCGGCCTGGGCCGGGGTCGTCGGGGCGGTAGGAAGCGGATGGGCTCCCAGCCCGGTGGGCGCGGCAAGCAAGGCCCGCGCGCAGGCCGCAGATCCCCGCCTCCGCCCGGCCAGGGCAGCGGCGAGATCGGCCCGGGCGCAGGGCGTAGATCCCGGTTTCCGCCCGGCCAGGGCAGCGGCGGGGGTCATGAGGCCTCCGAGCGGGCTGCCGCCATGCCGGCGGCGTCGAGGAGGGCGGTGCCGACGATCAGGTCGGCGCCGCCGAATTCCGGGTCGTCCAGCTCGGTGCCGTCGTCCACGGCGAAGAGCAGCCGCTCCTCGCCCTGGCGGTACGCGGTGCCGACCGCCGGGCTCGCCGCGTGGACGGCGAGCAGGGCCACCAGGTACGGCAGGTCCGGATCGCCGCAGCGGGCCTCCGCGAGCAGCCCGGAGAGGCGGCGCGGGGCGTCGTGCGGCAGGTCCAGGAGCTCCATGGCCGAGGCGAGCTGACCCTCGCTGAAGCGGCTGTCGTCCGGGGTCGCGATGAGGTCGGGCTCCGGCATCTCCACGCCGAGGTGCTCCCGCTCCACGGGCGGGGTCAGCAGTATCTCGACCAGGTCGGCGACGCGCACGGAGACGGGGGTGCGCAGGCCGGTGCCGGCCGCGAAGAAGGCGTCGGTAACCCGGGTGGCCCGCTCCAGCGGGAGCGGCAGGACGGGGGCCACGAGCTGCCCGTACAGGTCGATGCCCGAACGGGGCGCGGGGGCGGCGAAGGCCTGCCGGTCCTGCTCGGCGCGGAACAGCGGGCCGGCGTCCAGGAGTCGGGACTGGAGCTGCGTATGGCGGCGGATGCAGTCCTTGACGATGTCCACCAGCTCGGCGGCGCGCCGCTTGTTGTCCGGCTCTCCCGCCTCGTCGCGGGCCTTGCGGATGTTCGTCAGGATCGCGTTCTCGTGCCGGTACCGGTCGGCGACGTGTTCGAGGGCCTCGGCGATCATGTCGGGGACGGCTTGGAGCCAGTCCACCGCGCGCACGTTCCGCCGCGTCGCGTCGAGGGTGCGGCGCAGGGTCTCCGCGTACTGGACGGTGCGGTAGCGGGCCTGCTCGGCGGCGAGCTGCGCGTCGGCGAGGCGGCCCCGGCTGATCAGCACCTCCAGCTTGACCTCGGCGGCGATCTGCGCGCTGGTGACGTCCGTGTCGAGCGCGCCGACCAGGACGTTGACGGCCTCGTCGGTGGTGCGCAGGTAGACCGCGCCGCCGTACCCCGGGACTTCCTCGATGAGTTTGAAGTCGTAGTCACGGCGTACGTAGACGCCGTCCGGGCCGAAGGTGCCGTAGATCGCGCGGAAGCCGCGGTCGACGCTGCCGACGTTGATCAGGTTCTCCAGCACCCAGCGGGCCACCCGCTCGTGCTCGGCGGCCGGGCGGCCGGGGGCCTGGGCGGCGACGCGGGGCAGCAGCCGGGCCACTATCTGCTCGTGATCGGCGCCGGTGTCGAAGTCCATGTTGAGTGTGACCAGGTCGATCGCGGCGAGCGCGACCTCCGCCATCGCGTAGACCCCGTACTCGCCGGCCAGATTGGCCTTGCGTACGTCGAGGTCGTGCAGCGGGGCGGTGCAGGCAAGGGCGCGCAGCCGCCGGGCCAGGCCCTCGTCGGCGGCCGGGCCCGGCGCCGGGGACGAGAAGGGCTTCGCCTGGGCGGGGAGAGTCACGGGCAAAGACTAGGCGCTGACACCGACAACATCCCAAACGGCATGGTTCGGCCGGATCGGTCCGGGGTCTGCGGGGACGACAGGCCCGACGGCACCGACGGCCTCGACGCGGACGGTCCCTGTTCTACGCTCACCGTATGGCTTCCATGATCACACCCATGGCCGCCCCCGCGGTCACGCCGGTCATCGATCTCAACGCCGACCTGGGCGAGGGCTTCGGGCGGTGGACGCTGACCGACGACGAGGCGCTGCTGTCCGTCGTCACGTCCGCCAACGTGGCGTGCGGCTTCCACGCCGGGGACCCGTCCATCATGCGGCGGGTCTGCGGGCTCGCGGCGGAGCGCGGGGTACGGATCGGCGCGCAGGTCTCGTACCGGGACCTGGCGGGCTTCGGCCGGCGCTCCATGGACGTGCCGCCGGACGAGCTCGCGGACGAGGTGGCGTACCAGATCGGGGCGCTGGAGGTGTTCGCGCGGGCCGCCGGATCGAAGGTGTCGTACGTGAAACCGCACGGCGCGCTCTACAACCGCACCGTCCACGACGCGGGCCAGGCCGCCGCCGTGGTCGCCGGCGTCCGGCTGGCAGCGGGAGCGGAGGGGGCGAAGGGGGCGAAGGGGGCGAAGGGGGCGGCGGGGCTGCCCGTACTGGGGCTGCCCGGGTCGCTGCTGCTCGTGGCCGCCGCCGAGGCCGGGCTGACCGCGGTACCGGAGGCCTTCGCCGACCGGGCCTACACGGCGGCCGGGACGCTGGTGCCGCGCGGGGAGCCGGGGGCCGTGCTGCACGATCCGGACGTGGTGGTCGCCCGGGCGGTACGGATGGCCGCCGAGGGCTCCGTGGTCTCGGCCGACGGGCTCCCGGTGCCGGTGGCCGCGCGCTCGCTGTGCCTGCACGGGGACACCCCTGGGGCGGCCGGGCTCGCGCTGCGGGTGCGGGGGGCGCTGCGCGCGGCCGGGGTCCGGGTGGAGGCGTTCGCGTGAGGGCCCTCGTGGCGGGCTCGGAGGGGCTGCTGCTCGAAGTGGACTCCGCGGCGGAGGTGGCCGCGCTGCACGCCGAGCTGCTGCGCAGGCGGGAGGAACTCGGGCCCATACGCGACATCGTGCCGGCGGCGCGGACGGTGCTGCTGGACGGCGTGCGGGAGCCGCGCGCGCTGGCCGAGCGGATCGCCCGGTGGGAGGTGCCGCCGCTGGCGGAGACCGAGGGGCCGCTGATCACCGTCCCGGTGCGGTACGACGGGCCGGACCTGGCGGAGGTGGCCGGCCTCTGGGGGGTCGGAGCGCGGGACGTGGCGGGGGTCGTCGGCTCCCTCGTGTTCCGGGTGGCGTTCTGCGGGTTCGCCCCCGGCTTCGGGTACCTGACGGGGCTCCCCGAACGCCTGCACGTGCCGCGCCGGGCCACGCCCCGGACCGCCGTCCCGGCCGGCTCGCTGGCGCTGGCCGGGGAGTACGCGGGGGTGTACCCGCGCTCCTCCCCCGGCGGCTGGCAGCTGATCGGGACCACGGACGCGGTGCTGTGGGACCCGGAGCGGGAACCGGCGGCGCTGTTCGCGCCGGGGGTACGGGTGCGGTTCGAGGAGGCGGGGGGATGAGCGGGCCGAAAGGGGGCGGAGGGATGAGCGGGGCGAAAGGGGGCGGGGGCATGAGCGGGGCGAGAGGAGGCGGGGGCTTGAGCGGGCCGAGCGGCCTGGAGGTGGTCCGGCCGGGGGCGCTGACCACCGTGCAGGACCTCGGACGTCCGGGATACGCCCATCTCGGGGTGCCCCGGTCGGGCGCGCTGGACGCGGGGGCGCACGCCCTGGCCAACCGGCTGGTGGGCAACGCCCCGGACGCGGCGACGCTGGAGACCACGCTGGACGGGGTCGCGCTGCGGGCGCTGACCCCGGGGACGGTGGCGGTCACGGGTGCGCCGTGCGCGGTACGGGCGGCAGGGCGCCCGGTGGCGTGGGGTGCCCCGGTGTGGCTGCCGGCCGGGGCCGTGCTGGAGGTGGGCCAGGCGGTGTGGGGGGTGCGCAGCTACGTCGCGGTGCGGGGCGGCTTCGGTGTGACGGCGGTCCTGGGCAGCCGGGCGACGGACCTGCTGTCGGGGCTGGGGCCCCCGGTGCTGTCGGCGGGGGCCGTGCTGCCGGTGGGCCCGCCGGGGCCGGATCCGGTCCGCGGGGCGGACGCACTGCGGGTGCCGGGGGTGCCGGGGGCCGCGGGGACCGCGGGGGCGGAGGGGGTGCCGGGGGCCGCGGGGGCGGAGGGGGTGCCGGGGCCGTCGGCGGAGCTGGTGCTGCCCTTGCGGCTGGGGCCGAGGGAGGACTGGTTCACGCGGGATTCGATCGCCGGGCTGTGGCGGTCGCGGTACCGGGTGTCGGCGATGTCCAACCGCATCGGGCTGCGCACGGAGGCGGGCCCACCGCTGATCCGGGCGCGGGGCGGTGAACTGCCGAGCGAGGGAATGGTCCTGGGCGCGGTACAGGTCCCTCCGGACGGCCTGCCGGTGGTGTTCCTGGCCGACCACCCGGTAACGGGGGGCTACCCGGTGATCGGCGTGGTCCCGCCCGGCCCCTCCCTCGACGCGGCGGCCCAGGCCCGCCCGGGGGTGGGAGTCAGGTTCGTGGGGGTGGCGGGGTAGGGGGGTCGCCGGGTGAGGGCGAGCCGGGGTTCCAGGAGCGGGGGCTCGTCGGGCGGGGTTGGACGGTGCTGGGGGCTTCCCGTCAGTCTCACTGTCCTTCCGTGTCGGGCCGGTCCCTCAAGGGCGCTCACTGCGTTCGCGTCGCTTCGCGATGGCCTTCGGCCACCCTTGACCGACCGGCCCGCCCCGGAAAGACAAAGACTGTCGGGAAACCCCCGAAGGAACGGTCAGGGGGGAACCATTCCCACCGAGCGGGGGCCAACCTCCCGGGCGGACGCCCGGCCGCCCGGTATCCCCGCCCTTCGGGCGAAAAGCCCCCGGAACCTGCCCCGAACAGCGTCCAGAACACCCAAAGCAGCGGCAAGGCGCGTCAGATCGCTACACGCTCCTCACGGCTTGGCGTCCGCCGCCCGTCTGTGGCCGGACATAAGCCGCCACCGATCGCTACGCGCTCCTCGCCGAGGGCGGCTGCGGCCCGTCTGGGGCCGGGCATAAGCCGCCACCGATCGCTACGCGCTCCTCGCCGAGGGCGGCTGCGGGCCGTCTGGGGCTGGGCATAAGACGCCATCGATCGCTTCGCGTCCTCGCGGTTTGGCGTCCGTCGCCCGTCTGGGGTTGGGCCCCCCACTACCTACACCGCCGACTCCGGGGCTATCCGGCTCCGTACCGCCGACTGCACGTCCTCTTCCTCCGCCGGGTCCGTCGCCAGGCGGCGGAGCCGTGGGGTCACGCGGGCGTCGGCTGTTTCCGCGTGGTGGGCCGCCACCTCGCGGGTGGTCTCCTCGCAGTCCCAGAGGCATTCGACGGCGAAGCCCGCCGCGAAGGACGGATCCGTGCTGGCCAGGGCGCGCGCGGCGCGGCCGCGCAGGTGGGACGAGGCCGTCTCGCGGTAGATGTGGCGCAGCACCGGCGCGGCGCAGCCGATGGAGAGCCGGCCGGCTCCGTCCACCAGGGGGAAGAGCCGCAGGCTGTCCGGGCCCGAGCCGCGGACGGTGGAGCGGAGGGTGGCCAGGACCAGTCCGGTGTCCTCGGCTCCGCCGCGGGCGGCGAGGAGGGCGGCGGCGGCCGCTCCGAGGGCGTCGGGGCGGTGGGCCCAGAGGCGGGCCCGGTCGATGGCCGTGGGGCTGTTCATGCGCTCGTAGGCGGCCACGGCGGGCTCGTCCCCGGCGGCTTCGATGAGGTCCAGGACGGCGGGGTTCTCCGGTTCGGCGAGGACCAGGTGGTGCAGGGCGGTGGCCCGGGCGGCCTCGCCGCAGGCTCCGGCGGCGGCCGCGAGGATCGCGGAGCGGTCATCGGGCTGGGCCACGGCGGCGAGGCAGCGTGCGGCGGGTACGTGCAGCGGGGTGCCGCGGCGCAGCCCGTCGGCGGCCCAGTCGAAGACGGCCTGGACTCCCCAGCCGGGCCGGGGCCCGCTGGGGGTCATCTGGCGCTGCCAGCGGTCGAAGGAGCCCTGCTGGCGTGCGGCCCGCAACCGCTCGCCGAACGCGGGCGTCTCTTCCCACAGACGCCAGGGCCGGGGCTCGTACGCGTCGCGGACGGCGGCGGCCAGCCGCGCCTCGCCCTCGGCCGTGGCCGGGAATCTCGCGAGGATCGGCCTGGCGAGGCTCCGCAGTCCCCCGTCGTCGTCGCGCAGGGCGAGTTCGTCGAGGGCCCAGGCCCAGTTGGCGCCGGAGGCGGCGTAGCGGCGCAGCAGCATCAGCGCGTCGTCGCGGCCGTACGAGGCGAGGTGGCCCAGTACGGACAGGGCGAGGCCGGTCCTGTGGTCGTCCTCGTCGAGGAGGTCGTCGGCGCTGAACAGGTGCGTCTCGATCTCGCCGAGGGGGCCGTCGAGGTCCAGGTACAGCCTGGCGTAGTACAGGGAGCGGTTCTCGACCTGCCAGTCCTGGCGCGGGTCGCGGAGCACGCACTGGTTGAGCGCCGCGAGGGCCTCCGCCCGGGGCGCTGCCAAGGCGTGCAGCGTGCCGTCGCCGCGGCCCCGCTGGAGGAGCCCGAGCAGGGTGCCGCTTGGCGCTATGACTGGTTCGAACATGGGAATGGCCTCAAATCAAGCTGGGGACGCAACCGGGAATCGGGATTCACAGGGCCGCGTAACAGCATGTGAGGACGTCCGCCGTCATGTTCCGCTCGATGTAGACCATTGCCTTCTCACTCTCGTCGGTGCTTCGCCGCCATGGCGGCCGGTGCGGCGTGTCCAGCCCGCTCCTGCCCGTCCGTCATGTTCGCGAATCGAATCCGACGCCATGATGACCCAGGCGGTTTGTGCGCCGCGACCACATTTACGGCTGCCGTGACCAACCCGTAAGGTCCGCGCCGGTCAACTAACGCCCAGGCGGCGCCAAAAAGCGGACTACTTGGCTCCGAAGAGTTCCAGCAGGTCGGCCTTGGCGAACATGCGGGCGGTGTCCACGGCGGAGGGGGTTCCGGCGGTCGGGTCGGCGCCCGCGGCGAGCAGGGCGCGGATGACGGCCTCCTCCCCCTTGAAGACGGCGCCGGCGAGCGGGGTCTGGCCGCGGTCGTTGGCGCGGTCGGGCTCGGCACCGCGGGCCAGCAGGGCCGTGACGGTGGCGGCGTGGCCGTGGTAGGCGGCCAGCATGACGAGGGTGTCGCCGCGGTCGTTGGTGAGGTTCGCGGGGACTCCGGCGTCGAGGTACGCGGTGAGCGTCTCGGTCTCACCCTGGCGGGCGAGGTCGAAGATCTTGGTGGCCAGTTCGACGACGTCCTCGTCGGGGACGTCCTGGGATCCGGAGCCGTCCGGGATGTGCTCGCTCATCGTCCGTACCGCCTTTCACTCGCTGATCGCGTGATGGTTCCCCGGGCCGGGCGGGCAGGGGGATGTACGGAACAACGTCCGTACGGGTGAATCGCCAGGGTAGCGCCCGAATGCGCACATGCCGGGGGCAGGCCGAGGCAAAGATCCCCCTTGACCCCCTTCGCCCCGGACGCGCCAGCCGGGGAGGGCCGGTCAAGTGAAAAACGACAGGATTCACCCGGATGCACCTTTTGTCGCATTGATACTTCCTGTGAGCCTGGAACAACTGATGGTGACTGTCCCCACCCACCAGGAGAACCGCTCATGGTCCTGTCCATCTCAGGTGTCGTCCTGCTCGGCATCATCTGCTTCCTGTTCTTCAAGAAAGACGGGATGAAGCTGACGCACGCGTTCGTCTGCTCGCTCTTCGGCTTCTTCCTCGCCGGCTCCGCCATCGCCCCCAGCATCACGGCGAGCACCGCGAGCCTCGCGAGCCTGCTCGGCGGGATCAAGCTCTAGGCCCCGCCGAGCGAGTGATACACCCAGCCGCACCCGAAGTACCGCCACACACAACTCCAGGAGACGCCCGTGGCCCGGCGCCCACTTCCCCGCATGCTCAGCAGCGACGCCCTGTCGCTGGCCCGGGGCCGCGACATCGCTCGCACGGCTGCCGACAGCGCCACGGACGTTCTCCATCCGCTCCTCACCATCGGACGCGGCCTGCGCGTCCTGGCTTCGGCCGGGCGGCGCAAATGGGCCGAGACCCCCAAGGAAAAGCGTGGTCCCGCGCTGTTCCTGGGAGCCGCCTGCGTCCTCGTGGTCGCGCTCGTCCCCTACGGTCCGCTGCTCGCCCTGATCACCCTCATGGCCGCGGCAGCCTGGCAGGGACGCGACCGCACCCCGGCGAAGACCGGGCCCAGCGATGCCGAGACCGAGCGGCTCGGCTCCCTCTACGAAGCCCTCGTGCCGTACTTCTCCATCCCGGAGGACCCGAACCCGCTCTTCGCCCACGGCGGGGACTGGGATCAGGCCTTCAGCGGCTACGAGTTCGACGAGGCGGGCCGCGTCACCCGGCTGCACATCCGCTACCCGGCCTACTTCACCGACGGTGAGGCCGCCTCGCGGGCCCGGATCGAGGCACTGCTCCACGCCAAGTCCGGGCGCGGACGGGAGTATCTCTTCAACTGGGACGAGGAGGGCAACCAGCTCGACCTGAGCGTGCTGGCGGCGCTGCCGACGGGCATCGCCGCCCAGCCTTTCGTCACCTCGCCCGGTGAGACCGTGCTCGGCTTCACCGACGCCGGCAGAGTGCAGCGCACCCTGCCCGTCCTGGAGGGCGACGAGCCGCGCGACATGCCGCCGGTGATCTGGCGTACCGGATCCCGTTCCACCGAGCCGCACCTGCTGGCCGTCGGCCAGCCCGGCAGCGGCACCTCCACCCTGCTGCGCTCGATCGCCTTGCAGGCCCTCCAGCACGCGGGCGACGTACTGATCGTCGAGGGCGGCGGCACCGGCGAGTACGCCTGCCTCACCGGCCGCAAGGGCGTCCTGGCCGTGGAATGCGGCCCCACGGGGGCGCTGGCCACGCTGGAGTGGGCCGCGCACGAGACGGAGCGGCGTCTGATCGCCACCCACCGGGCCCGCGAGTCCGGCAGTCCGGCGCCCGAGGAAACCCGGCGCCCGCTGTGGATCCTGCTGGACCGGCCCAGCGTCCTGGCCCATCTCGCCGTCGCCGAGGGACACCCCGACCCGCTCACCCAGCTCCAGGTTCCGCTGCGGCACGGCCGCGCGGCGCACGTCACCGTGGTGGTGGCCGAGCAGTTCGACCACCTGGAGCTGCTGCACGACGCCGTCTGGCAGCACACCCGCGCGCGCGTGGTGCTCGGCCCCGCCGCGATCCAGCAGATCGCCGATGTACTGGGCCTGCCGCCGCACACCACCCCGACCGCGCAGGTGCCGCCCGGCCGCGGGTACGCGCGGCTCGGCTCGGGTCCGGTGCACCGGCTCCAGGTGCCCGCCACTCCGGACCCGTACGACGAGGCCACGCACCCGGCCCACCGCCAGGCGGTCCTGGAACTCCTGCCCGCCCGCCGACAGCCGGGCGCCGGCGACATGACCCTCCAAGCCGGAATCCTGCCGGCGAAACGGGACGGGTAACCGACCGGGCCGACCCCGAGCGGTGCCGGTGACGGGGACGGGCCGGGGTGTCGTCCGGGACGTAAAACGTGATGTGTGGCGCGGCCGCAGGCCGCGCCAGGGAACCCCGACAGGGCGCCAAAAATCATGCAGTCCCGGACGGCACCCCGGCCCGGCCCCGGCGCCGGCGCCGCCCCCCGCGCCCCCGCCCCGGTCCCCCGCCCCGCAGGGTCCCGCAGGGCGCGCTACGCGACGAACGTACGCGGCGGCTCCGCGCCGCTGCCGCCCGCGCCCGTGCCGACCAGGCGGGCCGCCGACGCAAGCCGGGCCGCGGCCTCGTCGGCCACCGGGCCGCCGACGGTGAACGGCAGCCGGACGTAGCCCTCGAACGCCCCGTCCACGCCGAACCGCGGACCCGAGGGGACCCGTACGCCGACCCGCTCCCCCACCTCGGCCAGCCGCGAGCCGGACAGCCCGCCCGCGCGGGCCCACAGGGTCAGCCCGCCCCGCGGCACCTCGAACTCCCAGTCGGGCAGTTCCCTGCGCACGGCCCCGACCAGCGCGTCCCGGTTGTCACGGGCCTGGTCGCGGCGGATCCCGACGGCCTCCTCCCAGCCCCCGGTCCGCATCAGCCAGTTCACCGCGAGCTGCTCCAGCACCGGAGTGCCCAGGTCGGCGTACGCGCGCGCCGCGACCAGGCTCCGGATGACATCCGGGGCGGCGCGGACCCAGCCGATCCGCATCCCGGCCCAGAAGGCCTTGCTGGCGGAGCCGACGGTGATCACGGTGGAGCCGGCCGGGTCGAAGGAGCACACCGGGCGCGGCATGGCCAGCTCCGGGTCCAGCTGGAGCTCGGCCATGGTCTCGTCGGCGATCAGGACGGTGCCGGCCGAACGGGCGGCCTCCACCATGGCGCGGCGCTGCTCGTCGGAGGCCAGGGCTCCGGTCGGGTTGTGGAAGTCGGCGACGACGTACGCGAGGCGGGGGGCGGAGTCGCGCAGCACCTGCCGCCACACGTCCATGTCCCAGCCGGTCAGGCCGTGGCCCATCGCGACCGGCACGAGCCGCACGCCGGCGGCCCGCATGAGCTGGAGGATGTTGGCGTAGGAGGGGGACTCGACGGCGATCCGCTCCCCGCGTCCGGCGAAGAGGCTGCAGATGGCGTCGATGGCGCCCATCGCCCCGGTGGTGACCATGATCTGCTCGGGCATGGTCGGGATGCCGCGCTCGGTGTAGCGGTCGGCGAGCATCCGGCGCAGCGCGGGCAGCCCGGCCGGGTAGTCGCCGTGCGTGTGCGCGTACGGCGGGAGTTCCTCCAGCGCGCCCTGGACGGCCTTGGTGAGCCAGGGTTCGGGGGCCGGGAGCGCGGCGCAGCCGAGGTCGATCATGGAGCCGAGGGACTCGGGCGGCAGGGGTTCCAGGCCGCGCGCGGGCAGCGGGTTCCCGGCGGGTACGGAGGTCCAGCTGCCGGCGCCCCGGCGGGACTCCAGGAACCCCTCGCCGCGCAGCGCCTCGTAGGCGGCGGCGACGGTGGTGCGGCTGAGGGAGAGGGAGACGGCCAGCTCCCGCTCGGCGGGCAGCCGGGCGGCCACGGGGACGCGGCCCTCCAGGACCAGCAGCCGGATGCCGTCGGCGAGGGTGCGGTACGCGGGGGCCTTGCGGGCGCCGGGCACGGCGGGCGGGCGCTGCTGGGAGGTGATGAGGCGGGCGAGCTGTGCGGCACCGACCGCCGAGGTCCACTGAGCCATGCTGTCGGGTCCACCTTCATCGAATTGGCCCTGACCGGCCGGAGGCGCGACCGGTATTGGATTGCTTCCGTTGCCTCAGAGTGTCACGCGTGGGTCCGTCCGGGCCAGGGGGCCCGCCACCGGACCCGGGCCGGGGGCCGGTCTGCCTGTCGGCCCGTCGCTCGGCCCGCGCCGGTCTGCCGTTCTGCCGGCGCGGCATCGAGCGGGCATACTGCCGCCGTGACGCACCTACGCACCCGCCACCCATATCTGGACCACCCGGGTCCGATCCCCTTCGCGCACCGCGGCGGGGCCGCCGACGGGCTGGAGAACACCACCGCCGCGTTCCGCCGGGCCACCGACGCGGGCTACCGGTATTTCGAGACCGATGTGCACGCCACGCTCGACGGCAAGCTCGTCGCGTTCCACGACCCCACCCTCGACCGGGTCACCGACGCGCGGGGCCGGATCCGCCAGCTGCCCTGGAGCCGGGTGCGCGAGGCCAGGGTGGGCGGCAGCGAGCCGCTGCCGCTGCTGGAAGAACTCCTGGAGGAGTTCCCGGACGCCCGCTGGAACATCGACATCAAGGACGAGTCGGCGGTGCATCCGCTGGTGAACCTGATCGCGCGGGCCGGTCTCTGGGACCGGGTGTGCGTGGGCTCGTTCTCGGAGAGCCGGGTGACCCGGGCGCAGAGGATCGCCGGCCCCCGGCTGGCGACCTCGTACGGGGTGCGCGGGGTGCTGGGGCTGCGGCTGCGCTCGTTCGCGATCCCGTTCGCGCTGCGGGTGGGCGCGGTGGCGGCGCAGGTTCCGGAGTTCCAGGGCGGTATCCGGGTGGTCGACCGGCGCTTCGTACGGACGGCGCACGCGCGGGGTCTTCAGGTGCACGTGTGGACCGTGAACGAACCGGAACGTATGGAGACGCTGCTCGACCTGGGTGTCGATGGCATCATGACCGACCGGATCGACATCTTGCGCACGGTGCTGGACCGGCGCGGGGCCTGGGCCTGACGCGCCCGCGGCCGCCGCGCGGGCCCCGGCACCGCGGCGGTACGGGGACCAGCGAGGAGACACCAGGTGAGCGCGCAGACGACGGAAGAATCGGAGCCCGGCGCCGAGGACGGCAGAGCCGGGGCCGCCGCGCGCAAGCGCGAGCAGCACGGTTGGTACTTCTACGACTTCGCCTGCTCGGTCTACTCGTCGAGCGTGCTCACGGTGTTCCTCGGGCCGTACCTGACCGCGGTGGCGAAGGCCGCCGCGGACGCCGAGGGCTATGTCCACCCGCTGGGCATCCCGGTGCGGGCCGGTTCCTTCTTCGCGTACTCGGTGTCGGTCTCGGTGATCGTGGCCGTGCTGATCATGCCGCTGGCGGGTGCGGTCGCGGACCGGACCGGGCGCAAGAAGCCGCTGCTGGCGGTCGCGGCGTACACGGGTGCGGCGGCGACGGCCGGGATGTTCTTCCTCGGCGGCGAGCGCTATCTGCTGGGCGGGCTGCTGCTGATCGTCGCGAACGCGTCGCTGGCGGTCTCGATGGTCCTCTACAACGCGTTCCTGCCGCAGATCGCGACGCCCGACGAGCGGGACACCGTCTCCTCGCGGGGCTGGGCCTTCGGGTACACCTCGGGCGCGCTGGTGCTCGTACTGAATCTCGTCCTCTTCCAGGGGCACGACTCCTTCGGCCTCTCGGAGGGCGCGGCGGTACGGATCTGCCTGGCCTCGGCCGGGCTGTGGTGGGGGGCATTCGCGCTGATCCCGCTGCGCCGGCTGCGGGACCGGCGGGTGGTGCGGGAGCCGGGGGCGGCGCCGGCCGTCAGCGGCTGGAGGCAGCTCGTCGCGACGCTGAGGGACATGCGGCGCTATCCGCTGACGCTGTCGTTCCTGCTGGCGTACCTGATCTACAACGACGGGGTCCAGACGGTGATCTCGCAGGCCTCGATCTACGGCTCGGAGGAGCTGGAGCTGGAGCAGTCCACGCTGATCGTGGCGGTGCTGCTGGTGCAGGTCCTGGCGGTGGCCGGGGCGCTGGGGATGGGGCGGCTGGCACGCTCGTACGGAGCCAAGCGGACGATTCTCGGCTCGCTGGCCGCGTGGGGCCTGACGCTGGCGGCGGGGTACTTCCTGCCGGCCCGGACTCCGGTGTGGTTCTTCGCGCTCGCGGCGATGATCGGGCTGGTGCTGGGCGGGAGCCAGGCGCTGTCGCGTTCGCTGTTCTCGCATCTGGTGCCGGCGGGCAAGGAGGCCGAGTACTTTTCCGCGTACGAGATGAGCGACCGCGGGCTGAGCTGGGTGGGGCCGCTCGTGTTCGGCCTGACCTACCAGCTCACGGGGAGCTACCGGGACGCGATCATCTCGTTGGTGGTCTTCTTCGCACTGGGTTTCGTGCTGCTCGCCAGGGTGCCGGTGCGGCGCGCGGTGGAGGCGGCGGGCAATCCTGTTCCCGAGCGGATCTGAGACCGGTCCGACGGTACGCGGAGGCCGGGCCCCGACCGAATTCCCTGTCGAATTCCGAACGGATTTCGACGTTGAAGCGAAGGGCCGGTAGTGTACGCCTTTGGCCTGCCAGGCGGAGCGTTACTGCGTGCCGCGGAAGTGAAGACGTTGGGTGACATCTGCTGCCAGATGTGACAAAACGGGCATTGGTGGGTACAACAAGGGGCGGCACGACGGGCGACGCATGACCCGGAGCGGGAATCTATACCGCCGACCGGACGTTGACCGGATGACGACGACAGCGACACCTGTCCTGTGGGCGACAAGCCCGGGAGGCACGATTCATGAGTGAGCGAGCTCTCCGCGGTACGCGGCTCGTGGTTACCAGCTACGAGACGGACCGCGGCATCGATCTGGCCCCGCGCCAGGCGGTGGAGTACGCATGCCAGAACGGACATCGATTTGAGATGCCGTTCTCGGTTGAGGCAGACATTCCGCCGGAGTGGGAGTGCAAGGCGTGCGGCGCCATGGCACTCCTGGTGGACGGGGACGGGCCCGAAGAGAAGAAGGGCAAGCCTGCGCGAACGCACTGGGACATGCTCATGGAGCGGCGCACCCGCGAGGAGCTCGAGGAGGTGCTGGCCGAGAGGCTGGCGGTCCTGCGTTCCGGCGCCATGAACATTGCCGTGCATCCGCGGGACAGCCGCAAGTCCGCCTGACAGCCGGACTGAGCACACAAGCCGAGGGCCCCACCACATCCCATGTGGCGGGGCCCTCGGCTTGTTCTCTTCAGATGGGTCAGGGCGCCAGCGGTGGCCGGTACCCGGTGTCGGGGCCGGACGGGCCGGGCTCTTGTGGCCGGTCGTCGCGGACGACCTCGCCCTGGACGACCTTGCCGTCCGGGTAGTGGATGCGGGCCTGCTGGAAGGCGTCCCCGAAGGAGCCCGCGGGCGCGGCGGCCATCTTGCGCTCCAGCGAACGGGCGGCCCGGCGGCCGATCCACGCGCGGACGGGCGGAAGCAGGCAGAGCAGGCCCGCGAGGTCGGAGAGCAGGCCCGGCAGGATCAGGAGCAGGCCGGCCAGCATGGTGAGGCCGTTGCCGGAGCCCTGCTGCTGCGGGGTGGGCCGCACGCCCTGCTGAGCCTGCTGAAAGGTGTCCGTCAGGTTCTTGAAGGCACGGCGCCCCGCCCGCTTGATGACGACCACGCCCAGCGCCATCCCGCCCGCGAGCAGCGCGGCGACGGTCAGCCCGCCGGCCGCGTCGGCGACCAGGCTGAGCAGCCAGAGCTCCAGGATCGCCCAGGCGGCCACCGCCAGGGGGAGGAACCTGCGGGCGAGCGAGCGCCGCCGGGGCGCCGCGGAAATACCGGTCGTCATAGGGTCCAGTGTGCCTGGGCCGCCGTAAAAACGGCCTCAGCCGGAGGTACGGGACACCCCTTAAGGGATCCTCTAAGGGGCGGGCTTGTGGTCGGTCTTGCCGGTGGCGAGGTCCGTCAGCTTAGCCGTGCGCGCCTTGAGGCCCCACTGGGTGACCCGCCACAGGGCCTCGACGACGATATCCTTGCTCATCTTGCTGTCGCCGAACTCACGCTCGACGAAGGTGATGGGCACCTCCACCACGTGGAAGCCCTTCCGTACCGCCCTGCGGGCCAGGTCCACCTGGAAGCAGTAGCCGGCGGAGGCCACGTCCTCCAGGCCCAGGCCCTCCAGGGTCTCGCGGCGGAAGGCGCGGTAGCCGCCGGTCACATCGCGGATCGGCACGTCCAGCAGCAGCCGGGAGTAGGTGGAGCCGCCGCGCGAGAGGACCTCGCGGCTCTTGGGCCAGTTGACGACCCGGCCGCCCGGCACCCAGCGGGAGCCGAGGACGAGGTCGGCTCCGGCGAGGGCGGTGAGCAGCCTGGGCAGTTCCTCCGGCTGGTGGGAGCCGTCGGCGTCCATCTCCACGATGACGCCGTAGTCGCGCTCCAGGGCCCACGAGAAGCCCGCGAGGTAGGCGGCGCCGAGGCCTTCCTTGCCCTTGCGGTGCAGGACGTGGACGTGGTCGTCGGCGGCAGCCAGTTCGTCGGCGAGCTTGCCGGTGCCGTCCGGGCTGTTGTCGTCGGCGACCAGGACGTGGGCGGCGGGGACCGCCGCGCGGACGCGCCCGACGATCAGCCCGATGTTCTCCGCCTCGTTGTAGGTCGGGATGATCACCAAGGCTGTGCCGAGTGGTCCGTAGCTCCGCTGTCCGCCGTCGCTCACTGGGTCCCCTTGTGTGTTCTCGTACGTCGTCCAGTCACAGCAGGATGATTTTAGAACAGCGATCGGAGCCCGGGGTCCTTCGGGCCGGTCCGGTTCCCGCTGGCTGCGGGCCCCCGGGACCGTTGTCTACTGGACCGCCGGGCTCCGATCCGGGGCCACCGCCGCCCGGCGAAACCTTCCCTCGCCCCCGAGGCGCGGGTGCGCTGAGCTATCGGATCCTCCGGAACGGACGTCCTGATGGTGGGCCCGGCCGAACCTATCCGGGTCCGGCCGCCCGTACCGAACCGAGGCCCGCCGGATCACCCCTGTGGCCGTACGAATGCCTCCCGGCCACCGACGACGGTGGCGAGGCACACCGGCAGCTCCCGGCCGGGGCTCAGGTCGGGCAGTCCGGGCGTGCCGGAGCGGGGGTCCGTGGACCAGCGGGCGACCCGGTCGTCGGGGGCCTGGACCACCAGTTCCCCGGTCTGCCAGACGGCGTAGTCGGCCGGGGCGCCGGGGACGAGGACCCCGGCGTCGTCCCGGCCCAGGGCACGCCAGCCGCCCCGGGTGTGGGCGGTGAAGGCGGCCCGTACGGAGATCCGGTGCTCGGGGGTCCGGTGGAAGGCGGCCGCGCGTACGGTGCCCCACGGGTCGAGCGGGGTCACGGGCGCGTCGGAGCCGAACGCGAGGGGCACGCCGGCCTTGAGGAGGGCGGCGAAGGGGTTGAGGGTACGGGCGCGCTCGGCTCCGAGCCGGTCCGCGTACATGCCGTCCTCGCCGCCCCAGGCCGCGTCGAAGGCGGGCTGCACGGAGGCGGTCAGGCCGAGTTCCGCGAAGGCGGCGATGGTGGCCGGGGTCATCATCTCGGCGTGCTCGACTCGGTGGCGGGCGGCGCGGACGCGGTCCAGTCCCACCGTCGCGGCGGCCGCGCGGGCCCCTTCGACGACGGCGGTGATCGCGGCGTCGCCGATGGCGTGGAAGCCGGCCTGGAGTCCCGCCTCGGTGCAGGCGGCGATGTGTTCCGCGACGGCGTGGGCGTCGAGGTATCCGGTGCCGGTGTGGCCGGCGTCGGCGTACGGGGCGTGCAGGCAGGCGGTGTGCGAGCCGAGGGCGCCGTCCACGAAGAGGTCGCCGGCGGCGCCGATCGCGCCGAGGGCCTTGGCCTGGTCGAGGTCCCGGTCGGCCCAGTAGCCGAAGACGCGCGGCCCGGGGCGCCGCGCGGCCAGGTCGAGGAGGGCGGTGAAGTCCTCGGCGGAGGAGATGCCGGGGCCGCCGCACTCGTGCACGGAGCCGATGCCGAGGGAAGCGGCCCGGTCCAGGGCGGCCCGCTGGGCCTCGGCGCGCTGGGCCGGGGTGAGGGCGGCGAGCGCGGCGGCCCGTACGGCGTGGTGGTCGTCGCGGGTCAGCGGTTCGTCGCCGCGCGCGGAGACATCGGAGACCTCGGGGACGAGGTCCAGCAGGGCGGTGGTCACGACGGCGGAGTGCACGTCGATGCGGCTCAGGTAGAGCGGGCGGCCCCCGGTGGCCCGGTCGAGTTCCTCGCGGTGCGGGGCGCGCCGCTCGGGCCAGCGGGCGGCGTCCCAGCCGTGCCCGAGGAGCACCCGGTCGGCGGGGCGGCTGTCGGCGTACGCGCGCACCCGGTCGAGGGCTTCGGCGAGGGAGCGGGCCCCGGAGAGGTCGAGCCCGGTCAGGGCCAGGCCGGCGGAGGTGGTGTGGACGTGGGCGTCGGTGAAGGCGGGGGTGACGAGCGCTCCTTCGAGGTCGACGACCTCGTCGACGCCCTGTGCGAAGGCGTCGGCGGCGCCTTCGGAGCCGACCCAGGCGATGTGGCCGCGCTCGACGACCATCGCGGTGGCGAAGGGGTCGGCGGGGCTGTGCACTTCGCCGCCGCGCAGGAGGACGGTGCGGGTGGGGTCGCTGGGGGCGGGGATCGCGTGCTCGGTCATGCGGACAAGTTTCGCTCCTCCGCCGGGCGCGGCCGGACGCGGGTGCGGTCCGGGAGCCCGGCGGGCGGCTCCCCCACCCCGCCCGCCGGCGCGGACCGCGCGAGCGGGGCGAGCGGCGCGAGCGGGGCGTGAAGGACTCAAACGCGGGGCGGGCGGGCTTCGTACGGGGTGGAGAGGACCACCGTGGTACGGGTGGAGACGTGGGCGAGGGCGCGCAGCCGGCCCAGGAGGTCTTCGAGTTCCAGCGGGGTGGCCACGCGGACCTTGAGGATGTAGTTCTCGTCGCCGGCGACGCTGTGGCAGGCCTCGATCTCCGGGACGCCGGCGAGGCGCTCGGCGATGTCGTCCGGGGCGCTCGGGTCGAACGGCTTGACGGAGATGAAGGCGGTCAGGGGCAGCCCGACGGCCTCGGGGTCGACCACGGCCGCGTATCCCCGGATCACTCCGCGCTGCTCCAGGCGGCGTACCCGCTGATGGACCGCCGACGTGGACAGTCCCGTGGCCTTGCCCAGATCCGTGTAGCTCATCCGCCCGTCCCGCACGAGCAGATCAACGATCTGGCGGTCCAGCTCCTCCATTGCGCTCATAGCCGCACAACCTACGGCCAACACGGCTCCACGCCCAGCGGTGTCCACGGATGAAACGGCACCTGCGCCGGGCATGTGACCAAGGCCACAGGCATATGAGGGCGCGGGCCGGTCCGTTGTTGGTTACTCGTGCCGCGCGGCGGGAAGTGCTTGCTTTGGCCGTGGCCGAAGAACCAGCCCGCCCGGCCCACCCAAGGGGGAGTACATCCATGCTGAACACCAAGCGCGCCGGTCGCACCGAACCGGAGCCCCTCGAACTCCTCGAAGGCGACTCCGACGACGCGGACTATCTCGAAGACGCCGACGGCTTCGAGATCCACCACGCGGTCTGCCCCGACTGCGGCCAGTCGATCGCGCTCGTCGCCGACGAGGAGAACCTCCCGCAGCACGCGCTGTGCCTGACCCCGTGGAACCCGTTCGGGCTCACGGTGTGCGCGGGTACGGGCCGGCCGGTCTCGGACGCGCTGCCGACCGTGGGAACCCTCCAGGCCGAAGGTCCCCAGGAGCTGGAACCCGTCGTACTCCTGGCCCTGCCGCAGGGGCTGGACTGGCGGACGCAGCCCTTCTCGCACGTCGGCGGTCCGGGTTCCCGTCCCGTGCGCGTGCCGGAGCCGGCGCTGCCGCCGCAGATGCGGCAGCACGCGCAGGCCGCCTGATCCGGTTTACCAGTACGTGCCCTGCACCATGGCGGCGAGAGTGGCGTGGTGCAGGATCAGCCCGTCCGGGTCGGCCGGGATCTCGACCTCGCCGAAGTGCGCTTGCCGGTAGGCGATGCGCAGCATCACGATCCCGTGCCGCAGGGCGGCGTACAGGGTGTGGAACTCCATGTCCCGCGGGGTGTGCCCGGTGAGCTCGGCGTAGCGGCGTTCCAGGTCCTCGCGGCGCAGGAAGTCCGGCAGGCCGGGCTGGCCGAAACTCACCGTCAGGTCCTGGAAGAAGCGGTGCAGGTAGACGGTCCAGCCGAGGTCCACCTCGCGCGGGGCGAGGGCCGCCATCTCCCAGTCGAGGACGGCGACCGGGGCGAAGCCGTCGGCCTCGTAGACGACGTTGCCGATCCGGGCGTCGCCCCAGTTGAGGACGGCCGGTCCCTCGTCGGCCGGCCAGAGTTCCTCCAGCCGGTCGAACGCCCGCTCCAGCAGGGGGGACGGGGCGAGTCCGGCGACCACCCAGGCGTAGTAGGCGCGTTGGGCGTCGACGTGGCGGCGCAGCGGGCTGCCCTGGCCGCCCTGGCCGCCCCTTCCCTTCTGGCCGTCCTGGCCGTCCGGGAGGAGGAACTCGGCTTCCTTGGCAGGGAACTGGTCGTGCAGGCGGGCGAGCAGGGAGATGCTCGCCTCTTGCAGTGCGGCGCGTTCGGTGTCGGTCGCGGCGTGCAGCCAGTTGCCCTCGTAGGTGTAGGGCATGACATCGGGCGGGACCCTGCCCTCGGCGCGGGCCATGACGAAGAACGGCGCGCCGAGCGGGCGGGGGTCTTCTTCCAGCCACAGCACGCGTGGGACGGGCAGGTCGGTGTGCTCGGCGACCAGGCTCATCACGCGGTGCTGGCGGGGCATGTCGTAGGTGGGGAACACGGTGTAGGCGGCCGGGTCGGCGGCGAGGCGCAGGGCGCAGGCGCGGACCGGGGCGTCGGGGTGCTCGATGTCGAAGAGCAGGGTCTCGCTGGACATGCCGTTGGAGCCGGGGACCGTGGGGCGGGTGGCCTTGGCGCCGGGGAGCCTGGTGTCGAGCCAGGCCGTGAGGCGGCGGCCGAGTTCCTCGGGGTCGCGGGTGGAGGTGCGCGGACGTGGTGCCGATGCCGCCATGTGGTTTCCCCTTTCCTGCGGCGGTGTCGCGGCGGGAGTCATCGGGCGACGGAGCTGTAGTCGGCGAAGCCACTGGGGTCGTGGCGGCCGAAGCTGCCGTGCTCGAAGATGCCGTGGCCGATGCGGCCGTCGAGGGTGAAGCGGGCCGAGTGGTCGGTGACTCCGAAGGCGGCCATGGGGTGGGCGGCCGCGTCGGAGAGGTCGTAGACACGGCGGTCGGTCCAGCCGCGGCCCTGCCAGGTGCCGTGTTGCCAGTCGGCGGCGGGCGGGTAGCCGGCGCCGACGGCGAGCGGGGAGGAGGCCAGGATCTCCACGCCGAGTTCGAGGGGCTTGCGGGACGGGTCGGCGAGGTGGACGACGGCGCTCTCGGGGTGGCGGGTGCCGGGGAGGTAGCGGATCTCGGTGTGGGGCCAGCCGAGCTGGACGTCGCCTCGGCCGCTGCCCTCGGGGAAGACCTGGACGGCCTCGTTGAGGGTGCGGTGGCCGTCGGCGTCCTCCTGGGCGATGACCATGAGGAAGCGGTCCTCGAAGCGGACGGGGATCCAGAGCCAGTGGAATCCCTCGGGCCGGTACTCCTCGGCGGCCCGCCCGCCGTCCTCGCCGGGGATGGGGCGCACGCCCCAGCTGCGGTCGCGGGTGCCGGTCCACTCGTGCGGGGTGAGGGTGTGCTCCTCGCCCTTGGCCCGGATGGTGCCGGTGACGTTGCCGGCCTGGACGAAGCGGCGGCCTTCGAGCATGAGGCGGTCGCCGCGGCGCTGGACGTGGTGGGGCTCCCAGACGGCCGGGAACTCGGCGGTCCAGGTGAGGTCGTACGAGAGCCCGTCGGGGTCGGCGGGGTCGGCGTCGCACTGGAGGGTGATCCGCCTCAGCGGGGTGTCGACGATGACGCGGAGCGGGCCGACGGACAGGTTCATGCGGTCGTCCGCGAGGGCGTCGGAGGCGCGGACGGCGAGGAGTTCGTCACCGATCCGGAGGGTGGCGTAGGCGTCGATGACCCCGGCGTTGGGGTAGACGCCGAGGCCGAGGATGAGGACGGCCCGGCCGGCGTGGTCGAAGACGTGGAAGATGCAGCGGTCGTAGGCGTTCCGGTCGCCGCTGACGACGTGCTTCATCGACAGGGGGGCCTGGTGGATGGGGTACTCGTCGAGGGCTATGGGGCGGTCCGCGGGCATGGCAAACCTCCTGGGGGCGCGGTGGCGGACGGCTGGGCAGATATGACGGTACGTCAGATACGCTGGCCGCGACCACAGTCGTGCCGGGACGGGGACATCTCGAACGGATCCCCGGAGGGCGGGTGGGGTTACCCGCGGGTCGCGCGGCGCGTTGGTGCGGTATGACCGCACTCGACACCCCCGCGCCAAGAACGGGACGGCGCCGGCGCCCGACGCCGCACGGTTACGAAGAATCGGTTCAGCAGCGGCAGCCCGACCCGCCGATCTACCGCGCGCTGCTGGCCCGCTGGGCCACCGACGGGCGCACCCTGCCGGGACGCCGCGACCCGGAGTGGTCCCGGGTCACGACGGCCCCCATCTGGCCGACGGGCCCGCTCTTCGAGGGGTGACCGGGCCGAGCTATCGGGACGGGGGAGGTGCCGTCGGGCCTCCCTCGCGAATCGTTCTCCAGATCGTGGCGAGCGCAAGGAGCTGCGCCAGGAAGAACGCCACCGAGGCGAGGCGCATCTGGTAGACGTACATGACGAGGCTGGCGTTGGTCGGCCAATAACGGCGTTCGCTCTGGAATGTCTGTACATCCATGACGAAGCCGGTGAATGTCATCACCGAAACGAAGGCAGCAATGGCACTGGTCGTGCCTTGCGCACCCTGTCCGATGGTCTCAACGATGACCCGATGGACCGCGACCGGGATGGCGAACGCGATCGCGACGCAGAACGCCTTGGTTGGCCCGTGACGACCGGGTAGATCACGCCACAGCGCTCCCAGGAAGAACCCTCCAGCCACCCAGGTGACATGCCAGAAGAGAATATCAAGGATAATCGAGAGGAAGCCGGAGGCATTATATGTGATAAAGACCCATGATTCACCGTGAACTGTTTCAGTCCAATACATCAGTGCGGTGGCTGGGAGACCGATGAAACAGGCGATGAGTGCGCTCCTGCAAGCGTTGCCCCACCATGTGGCCATAGGGCCGCACGCGAACGGCAGATCAACAGGCCGGACCCCTGCCGGCAGGCACCGGTCCATCCGATCGATTTCACGCTCGATTGACTCCTGCGCCAGGGTGCGATCGGAAGAGCTTCCCGCACTGAGGTGCTGGAGCTGGGACTGGAGCTCTCGAAAGTGGCGCGCCAGGCGCAGCACGTCCGATCGATCGGTCCGCGAGATGACCTTCCCGAGTGGATCATTGTCCGCAGACGGCTGCTCCAGTACGGACTTGGAGTACCCGAAGGCCAGGACACTCCAGGCCGCAACAAGGCCGAGAACCAAAGTGAGAATGTAACCCGAGAACCCGAAATACCAGCCGTAGCCGGGCACGACGGCAACAGCGAAGAGGACCACGAGCAGGAACTTCTCCGCCTGGTTGGGGGTAAATGAGTCATCCTCGCGCCGTTCGACCCGGCAGACGCGGAGCACCCCCACGAGGGCCATCGAGGTCAAGAATGAGGCGCCGGTCAACACTGCCTCAAGCGTATTGACGGCGAACCACGACCACCACCAGTCGTCGTAAGAGGCTGCCCATTGCATCCCGTATTCCGGCCACTCAGGGCCTGCGAGCCAGCTCGTGCGCTCCCAGTCGCGCTCAAAGGCGAGGTAGGACCAGAGGAGAGTTGATGCCGATACCACGAAGGACACGGACACCGTCACCCATTGCGGTAAGACCCTGTCCCCCATGAGCAGGACCCGCTGTCCAGCCGAAACGACTCCGAGGCAGCACACGAAAATGACCACAAAGTAGGCGAGTACGGCAATCAAGGCACCGGGAGAGGAAATTTGCGTGTCACTGTTGGGCAGCAGGGGTGATTCGGAAAGTTCGACCACGAAATAAGAGGCTGCCAGGCAGAAGGTCAGCGTGCACACGATGATGAGCAGACGTTTCCCTACCTTTCCAAAGAAACAGAGAACGATCCCGAGGAGCATCAGGGAAAACAGAAGGACCGCTGGCGTATAATCACGCTTCCACGACAGTCGGTGATTCAGGAAATCATAGACGTTATCGCCCATGTAGACGACCAGACCGAGAATGACCTGCAAGATCGCCCACGATTTCATCACCTTGAGCGACTCTTCCTCCTTCGGTCCCAGATTCTCCCCCAGACCTCCCCGAATCCGCCTGACAGAAATGAACAGAAGGGTGCTCGTGGCGATGTACCAGAACACGCCCGACGCACTATAGGAACCCAGATTTTCCCAGAACTGTCCGCGCGATACGGTAATGGCAGCCCAATGCTGCGGTGCAGGCGGGCGGAAATCGATCTTGAAAACACCACTGGGCTTCCTGTGCTGCCATCTCAGTACGGTGCCCTCTTCGCCGAAAGTCGGCGGAGGGGCGGCTGACAAAGCCCCAGGGCCGCCGAGTCGGACATGCACGTCATCCCACGTCGCGCCGGCCAGATTCCGGGGAGGCGTCAACTGGATTTTCCACTCGCTCTTTCCCGCCTCCAGCTGCCAGGGCCCGACGAGATACGTGCCGAGCACCTGCACCCAGTCGACAGCCTCGTAGTGAACGGTGATCCATTTTCCGTCGGCGTTCACCGTCAGCGGCTTCAAGCGCCACTCATCGTCATAGAATGTGTCTACGGAGACCTTTCCCAGCAGGCAGCGCAGCGCGAAGCGGTAGTGGCGTGAGTGCGTGTCCAGGAGCAGGTCGGAGGCACGCCCCCACGTAGCTGGAATCTTGATTTCCATCGTGCTGGTGAGCTTGCTGGAATCCCGGCCGCGGTGGTCGAATTTCGCCGATGCGGTGACCTTTGCTCCGCTGAGCTGATCGGGCCGGCAGGGGTCGGCCTGAGGGGCCTCGGCCGCGTGCGCGATGCCCATCCCCGTCAGCGCGGCGAAGAGAGCCGACAGAAGCGCGTGCAGCAAGAGCAGCGTGGAGCGTCTGAGACGGATCACCGCCCCAGCATCCTCCTTATCGATCCCCCGCTGCTCAAGGCAGCACGGCAGAGCCTGCTCAGGTCCACCCTGACAGCCGAGCGGCCCGGCTGGGGCGGCAGACCACTACGAGCAGCGGCCTGACCGCCCCAGGGGGTGTCCGGCGGCGGGTCAGAACGCGCTGCCGGTGGTCAGCTCCTTCGAGTTCGGCACCTGGTGAACGGGCGCGGGGGCGGCTCGGCGGCCCTCGACGATCCAGCCGTATGCCCACTCGGCGGACATCAGGGCGCCCTCCTGCCAGCCGGGCACGGCGGAGATCTGATCACCGATGACGAAGAAGTTGCCCTGGCCCTGCGGGTAGAGAAGCGTCGAGTACCACTTCTTGTGGTCGGGGTTGTCCGGCCGCCAGTCGGCCCAGGCTCCGAGCTGATAGGGAATCTTGTTCCAGGCGATCGACATGCCCAACTCGTCCGGCACGATGGTGTTGCTGGCGAACTCGAAGTGCAGCTTCGCGGCCGCCGCGCGGGCCACGCTCAGCCGCTCCCCGTGGGGGCGGTCGCCGAGGGTGGTCCCGTCGGCGTAGGAGGCGTAGGCGCCGGTCAAGGTGCCCTTGTTGGCCGGTGCGAGGTAGTCGTTGGACGGGTACCAGATCTGGTTGATCTCGTGGTCGACCCAGCTGATGCCACCGTAGATCTGGTACCGCTCCGATTCCCAGAACCGCTGATTGGCCTGCCAGCCGACCTTGCACGAAGGTGCGAACGGAGTGTTCTTGACGGCTGTGACGAAGTCGCCGGGAAAGTTCCGCAGGGCGACCTTCTCGCGCAGCACCGATGCCGGGATGTTGCTCAAGCAGTAGTCGTACCGGTCGACATGGCTGGAGCCGCCCCGGTCGGTCCAGCCGACCAGCACGCCCTCGCCGTCCAGTTGGACGCTGGAGACCGGCGCGTTGAACTTGATCGTGCCGGCCGGCAGTGCCGCCGCGGCCAGGCGCCAGATCGTGTCCATACCGCCGACGGGCTGGAACATTGTGCTCTGCCAGTGCAGATCGCTGTCCTGGTAGAAGCGGTTTCTCCAGAACTCACTCGTCAGCAGGTCCTTGAGCAGCAGCGGATTGATCGGCTCCTCCATCTGCCGGACGTCGATCGGCTTGGCCAGACCGGACCGCGTGGAACCGAAGTACGTGCGGGTGGCCGGGTCGAGCTTGCCGAATTCGACCAGGAGCCGGAGGAACTGCTCGCGCTGCACGGGATTCAGCCCGTCGCCGGCCTGGGTTCCCTTCTGCACCGCCGCCGCGGCGATCTCGGCGACGTAGCCGCGGGTGTCGTTGGCGATGTGCCGGTTGGGACGGGGTGCTCCCTGCCATGCCCTGCCGGTCTGGTAGAGGTTGGCCGTGGTCGTGTGGATGTACGGCTCCAGCGGAACCCTGAGCTTGCGGCACAGGTTCAGTACCCGCTGGTGGTGATGGGGGATGCGGCCGGCGCCGAGATTCAGGTAGAGGCCCTGATCGAACCGGCAGGTCTGGGTGCGGACCGAGCCGTCCTGCCAGACCTCGGTGACCTTGTCGCCGGGGCGCGCGGTGAGCGTACGGCCGCCCACGCGGTCCAATGCCTCCAGGACGGTCACCTGATACCCGGCCTGCGTGAACTTGAGCGCGGCCGTCAGACCCGCGGGGCCGGCACCGAGAATGGCCACGCTCTTGCCGACGCGCCCCCGCCTCCCGGACTTCGGCCTCGGCAGGCCCCCGGTGTCGGCCCAGGCCGGTGCGGCTCCGGTCATGACTTGGAACAGTGACGCCGAAGCGGCGGCACCTCCTGCCATGCCCAGGAACTTCCTGCGTGACGTGCCCTCGTCCGGCTGCTCCATCGATCTGTCCTCCACAGACGCCCACCAGTTACGTACGGTGATGGGATATCACAGAGAGTTATCGAGGGGCGAGGCATATGCCGATGACCCATCAGCACGTCACCCTTCCGAGCGCATCCGGAAGCCGACCGAGTGAGCCCGGTCCACGCCGCGTTGACGTAGTCGGTCGGGGCCGGGCTCATCTCCGGAGCGACCGGTTCGGTCAGCGCGTCTCCGGGCCGGCCAGGTGGCGGGCGATGACCATGCGCTGGATCTGGTTGGTGCCCTCCACGATCTGGAGCACCTTCGCCTCCCGCATCAGCCGCTCCACCGGGAAGTCCGCGGTGTAGCCGTAGCCGCCGAGGATCTGGACGGCGTCCGTGGTGACGGCCATCGCCGCGTCGGTGCAGAACAGCTTCGCCATCGCCGCCTGCCGGGAGAACGGCTTGCCCGCGTCCCGCAGCCGCGCCGCCGCGAGGTACAGCGCGCGGCCCGCCTCGATCTTGGTGGCCATGTCGGCCAGCATGAAGCGCAGGCCCTGGAAGTCCGCGATGGGGTGGCCGAACTGCTTGCGGTCCAGCGCGTAGGTCACCGCCTCGTCCAGTGCCGCCTGGGCGACACCGACGGCGCAGGCCGCGATGCCGAGGCGGCCCGCGTCCAGCGCGGCCAGGGCGATGGTGAAGCCCTGGCCCTCCTCTCCGATGCGGCGCGAGTCCGGGACGCGGACGCCGTCGAAGTGCAGCTGGGCGGTGGGCGAGCCCTTCATGCCCATCTTCTTCTCGGGGACGGCCGCCGACAGCCCCTCCGCGTCGCCGGGGACCAGGAAGGCCGTGATGCCCTTGGGACCCTGCGCGCCGGTGCGGGCCAGGACGGTGTAGAAGTCGGCGACGCCGCCGTGGGTGATCCAGGCCTTGGTGCCGGTGATGACCCATTCGTCACCCTCGCGCACCGCCTTGGTGGTCAGCGAGGCCGCGTCGGAGCCGGAGGCCGGCTCGGACAGGCAGTACGCGCCGAGCAGGCCGCCGCCGAGCATCGCGGGCAGGTGGGCGGCCTGCTGCTCCTTGCTGCCGTAGCCGGCCAGGCCGTGGCAGGACAGCGAGTGCACGCTGACGCCGAGCCCGACGGTCAGACGGGCCGCCGCGAGTTCCTCCAGGACCTGGAGGTAGACCTCGTACGGCTGCTCACCGCCGCCGAATTCCCCGGCGTACGGGAGGCCGAGCAGACCGGCCTCCGAGAGCAGCGTGAAGATCTCCCGGGGGAAGCGTCCTGCGTCCTCCTCCTCGGCGGCCCGGGGGCGGATTTCCCGCTGGGCGATCTCACGTACGAGGGCGAGGAGGTCCCGGGACTCCTCGGTGGGCAGCTGACGGTCCACCGGCTGCGGGGCGCGGTCGGTCATGGCGGCGCTCTCCTCCCTGATCGGGCACGGCGGCGGCGCGTCAGGTGTGGGACGCGACGCCGGGTCTCGGTACTGTCACAGCCGATGCTGCCCTTTCGGATCACGAAAGGGGCTGACCAGCGGCTGCGGCGGCTTGAGTATGCCCGATCAGGGGCCTCACGTCACCGGGGCAAGATCACCGAGCTGATCGAATGGCTCTTCGACAAGGGCGACAAGGGGCGGAGGCGGACACTCCGGTACGAATTCCCCGATGACCGTCAGCGTCGTCCGCAGCTGGCGTACCAGCAGCGCCCCCAGCAGGCCCCGGTCGGGCTGCCGCTCCGCCCCTTCCTCTTCTTCCGCTTCTTCCGCGTCGTCGGCGGCGGCGAGGGCTCCGATCCATTCCAGGGTCACGCCCTCGACCGCGGAGAGCCAGCCCACGAGCGCGAGCCGGGCGACCGGCGGGATCACGCGCCGCCCGTACGCGCCTTCGGCGATGGTGGCGAGGAGCTCCTCGCGGACGGCGTCCCGGATGGCGAGGACCTCGGCGTCGCAGCCGACGCCGCCGGTGACGATGGTGCGGTACGCGGCCTGGTGATGCTCGGCGTACTGGAGATACCCATCGATGGTGCGGCGGACCCGCTCGGCGTTGGGGAGCTCCGCGTCCCCGCCGGCGCGGGCGACGAGATCGGCGACCGAGTCCTCGACGATGGCGAGGTAGTAGCCGCGCTTGCTCTTGAAGTAGTAGTAGATCAGCCCCTTGGCGACGCCGGCCTGCTTGGCGATGTCGTCCATGGAGAGCGCGTCGTACGAGGTGTCGGCGAACAGCTTCCGCCCGATCGCTATGAGTTCGGCCCTGCGAACCTGCGAACGCCCGGTCGTACCGCGCTGTTGACTATGATTCAAATTCGGCCCTAGCCTCGAACTGCCACAGGATGGCGGAAGTATGGCAGACCTGCGGACCGAGCTCTTTCGCGGTAGATGACGATGCTCACTCGCGTCGCGCGTCACGCCGCCGGGCCCCGGCCGTCTCGCGGTCGGGGCCCGGCGCGCTCGGTGTCAGCGAGAGCGGCTTTCGCGGCCCGCCATGGCCGCCATGGCCAGGGCGAGCAGCAGGGCGACACCGCCGGTGATGACGTTGCTGACCACCGTACGGGTCGTGTCGACGTTGCCGGCGATGACCCACGGAGCCACGATCGTCCAGGCTCCGAGGCCGACCGCCGTCCAGGCCATCGCGTGGGTGCGTTCGTACGCGGAGCCGAGTCCGCTCATGCACACGCAGTACGCCAGGCCGGCGATCAGGTTGTTGATGGCCAGCGAGCTGAGGCCGCTGAACCCCGCGATCCACGGAGAGGCCGCCAGGTACAGGCCCGTGATCAGAGCCAATGCCTCTACGGCCTGCGCGGCGGGGGTGATGGTGACCCGCTCGAACCTCGACCTCATTTCGGCGAGGTCGGGGTGGGTCTCGATGCTGTGAGTGGTCATGGTGGGCCGCCTCCACATAGGAACCTTTATATGCCCCTTATGCCCCATATTCCATCCGGCATGCCGTGCGGTCAACGCCGGTTCGGCCCACTCCTCACAGCACGCCGACCGCCTTCAGCGCGCCGATCTGGGTGAGGCTCGGGCGGGCCGGGGCGTAGAGGTAGCAGATGCCCCCGCTGCCCGAGACGACCTTGCCGGAGGTGCCCAGGCGCTTGGTGCGCAGCCAGACGGTCTCCCACTCCGCGCGCTTGTAGACGCGGCGTACGGCGGGGTTGTCGGCCGAGTTGGGGTCGTTGGCGATCACGTCGCCCGCCTCGGTGAAGCCGATGACGGTCATCAGGTGCCCGGCCGTGCCGTAGCCCGCGCCGGTGAGCTCCTCGCGGCGGAAGGACTGGGAGGTGATGGCCGGGATGCCGGCCTGGACCAGGGTCTCCAGGTCGCGGAGTGAGCCGAGCCGGGTGACGACGCCCGCCAGGCCGGGGTAGGTGGCGGCGTAGGCGGCGTTGAAGGGCCAGTTGCCGCAGCCCTTGTAGGCGGCGTCGTAAGTGGAGCGGGCCGCGTGGCAGACCTGCGGGTCCCGGTACGCGGGGTCGACCCAGGCCAGGGCCTTCCCGTCGGGCTTCCCGCCCCAGTACTCGATGATCATCTGGGAGGAGGTGGGGCTGCACCAGGCCTCGCCGCCGTTGTCGTACTGGGGGTACTGGCCCTTGTGGGTCTCCTGCGAGTAGCGCGGGACGTTGAGCTCCACCGCGCGGCCGGACGGCGTGGAGGCGGGGACGGTGAACCGGTCCGGGACGTCGGAGAGCATGGCTCCGGCCAGCCAGACCACCGGGCCGTCGTTGGCACCGCCGTTGGTGCCGGGCCTGCGGTAGAGCGTCAGGCGCAGCTGCCAGTCCTTGATCCGGAGGCCGCTCGCGGGGTTGTCCACGGCCAGCGTGTCGGTCCAGACGGTGGTCCTGCCGTCGGACTGGCCGTTCACGGAGGTGCGGCGGATGTCCTCGTCTCCGGCGGCCCAGCGGCCCATCACGTACCAGGGGCTGGCGGTGCCGTCGGTGTAGGTGCCGCGCAGCTCGATCCGGATCCAGGTGCCGGCCGGGGTGCGGGCGTTCCAGGAGGCGATGGCCTCGGTGCCGGGCACGGCGGAGCGGTGCACCGGCGAGGTCCAGGCGGCGTACTCCCAGGTGCTCTTCTTTCCGGTGTGCGGGTCCTGGTACTCGGTGCGGCCGGCCGGGGTCCCGATCGCGAGGCCGGGGCGCGGGCCGCCGGAGGCGGTGGTGCCGTCGTGGGTTCCGGCCTGCCAGTGGTGGTGCGCGAACCAGAACCGGTTGTCCACCGTCGCACCGGAGGCGGCGGCGGGCGGTACCGGTGCGGGCTCGGCGGACACAGCGGGCACTGCGGGCACGGCGTCGGGGGCGGCGGTGGCGGCGGGGACACCGGCCGCCGAGGCCCTGCCGCCGGGAACGGTGGCCGCGGTGGCGGCCGCGAGTGCGACGGCCAGCAGGGCCCGGCGTGGTGTGGCTGCGGTCATCGGCTTGGCCCCCCTGGGGTCGGTGCGGTGGATCGGCTGCTCCACCCTTTCAGTTCCCGGCGGCCGGACGCCGAAGCCACGGGCCCGCGTCGGGGTGACGCTGCCGCCTATCCGGCCCTGATCCACCGGGCACCCCCTAGGCTGGCCGGGTGGAGTCACAGCAGTCCCTTGAGCCTCGCCGGTCTCTGGAGCGGCTGGCGCGCGAGATCGCCGCCCTGCCCCCCTCGCTCGGCCCCGTCCGGCTGATCGGCATCGACGGGCACGCCGGTTCCGGCAAGAGCACGTTCGCGGAACGGCTGGCCGAGGCGCTCGGGGACGTCCTGCTGACGGGGGTGCCGGTGCTGCACCTCGACGACGTGGCCACCCATGAGGAGCTGTTCGGCTGGCAGGAGCGGCTGCGCGCGCAGGTGCTGGAGCCGCTCGCCGCCGGGCGGCCCGCGCGCTGGGCCCCGTACGACTGGGTGGAGCGCCGCTTCGGTCCGGAGCGGCTGCTGGAGCCGGCGCCGGTGCTGCTCGTCGAGGGAGTCGGAGCCGGGCGGCGGGCGCTGCGCCCGTATCTGGCGCGGCTGCTGTGGATGGAGACGCCGCGCGCGAAGTCCTGGGGGCGTGGGCGAAACCGGGACGGGCGGGAACTTTCCGACTTCTGGGACGGATGGGAGCGCGCGGAGCGCGCGCACTTCTCGGACGACCCTTCGCGCCCCTTCGCCGACACGCTGGTACGCCAGAGCGGTACGGGATACGAGTGGTCTTCCGGGGCGGGTGCGACGGCTGGAACCTCCGCTTCCGTCACCGAGGGTGACGGGCTCCCCCAGGCCTGAACCGGCTCGGCCGTTCGCTCGCGCGGGCCTGCTCCGACCCGCTTGACCCGGGGCCCGCAACAGCCTTACGTTCTCAATGCACGGTCCGCAAGGGCCGCAGCGGATGCGAAGCCCCCGATTGTTCCCCCGTGATCGGGGGCTTCCTTCTGTCCTCACCCCGCCTCGGCACCACTGCCACACGCGTCGGTCCCCCCGGATCTTCACCCAGCGTCACCGTCCGCCCTCGGCGGGCCGATCGACCGCGACCACCGCACCCTACGTAAGGTGCGTAACCGCAGGTACGATGCAGCCCTGATTTCATCGGCGCAGGAAACAACTCGCGGGCGCGACGCGGGGGTTGCCGCGCACCACGGGGGCAGGCTTGTGGGGGACGTGATGAACTTCGGCACTCCGGGCAGCACACACGCCCCGGCCGAACTCGCCTGGCTGCGCGGGGTCGACGCCTGCACCATGGGCGCCTATCCGCAGGCCGAGGAGGAGTTCCGGGCGGCCGTACGGCTCGATCCCGCGATGGCCGACGCATGGCTGGGCCTGCACGCGCTCCGGGTGGACACCACCAACGCCTTATTGCGCATGTACGCCCACCGGGACCGGTTCGGGGAACAGCGGGCCCGCCACCGGCGCACGCTGAACTCCTGGTACTGGCTCGGCTGGTGGGTGCAGCCGGTGTTGGAGAGCCGGCGGGACCTGCTGCTGGCCCACGCCTCGCACTGGCTGGACGGCCGCCACGTGCCGGAGCTGGACCAGGCGCTGGCCGCCCTGCCGCCCGTGGACGCCGATCCGCAGGTGCGGTTCCTGCACGCCTGCCGGGCCTACCTGGTCAAGGACTGGGAGCAGCTGGTCCGGCACACCGAAACGCTGGTGGACGATCCGCTGCTCGGCATCGAGGCGGGCCTGTTCGGCGGGATGGCCCGGGTCCGGCTGGAGATGTACGGGCAGGCGGAGCCGCTGCTGTCGACGGCGCTGATGCGCTGCCGCAGCGAGCAGCCGCAGCGCAAGGAACTGCGGTACTGGCTGGCCCGGGCCCATGAGGGCACCGGGCGCAGTGCGGCGGCGCTTCCGCTGTACCGGGCCGTGCACCGGGTGGATCCGGCGTTCATGGACACGGCGGCGCGGCTGACGGCGATCGCCGACAGCGACGACTTCGAGGGCTACGCGGGTTTCGGCGGGCACTCCGCCGAGGGGCTCGCCGGTCATGGCCTGTCCCCGCTCGCCGGGGACTTCGCGGCGGTGGCGCTGGGCGGCGGCGGGGGCGGCGGTCCCGCCCAGGACGTCGCGGCGGACGGCCAGCTGGACGGCGACCCCCTGTCGGGTCCGGACCCGCTCGACCAGCGCTTCGCGCCGCCGACCGGCGCGGACCGGCTGGAGGGCGTACGGCGGAAGGCGTCCGTACCGCCGCAGGCCTTCCCGCCGGGGCTGCCGGCGGGCCCGGCCGATCCGGACGCCCTCGCCGAGGCGCTCGCGGAGCTGGAGCGGATGGTGGGCCTGGAGCCCGTCAAGCGTCAGGTGAAGGCGCTGTCCGCGCAGCTGCACATGGCCCGGCTGCGCGCCGGACAGGGGCTGCCGGTGCAGCCGCCGAAACGCCACTTCGTGTTCTCCGGGCCCTCCGGCACGGGCAAGACCACGGTGGCGCGGATCCTGGGGCGGGTCTTCTACGCGCTCGGGCTGCTCGGCGGGGACCATCTGGTGGAGGCCCAACGCGCGGACTTGGTCGGGGAGTTCCTCGGGCAGACCGCCGTGAAGGCCAATGAGCTGATCGATTCGGCGATCGGCGGGGTGCTGTTCGTGGACGAGGCGTACAGCCTCTCCAACTCCGGCTACAGCAAGGGCGACGCGTACGGCGACGAGGCCCTGCAGGTGCTGCTGAAGCGGGCGGAGGACAACCGGGACCACCTGGTGGTGATCCTGGCGGGCTACCCGGCCGGGATGGACCGGCTGCTGGCCGCCAATCCGGGGCTGTCCTCGCGCTTCACCACCCGGGTGGACTTCCCGAGCTACCGGCCGCTGGAGCTGACCGCGATCGGCGGCGTGCTCGCGGACGCGAACGGGGACCGCTGGGACGAGGAGGCCCTGGACGAGCTGCGCAGCATCAGCGGGCACGTCGTCGAGCAGGGCTGGATCGACGAGCTCGGCAACGGCCGGTTCCTGCGGACGCTGTACGAGAAGAGCTGCGCGTACCGGGATCTCAGGCTGGCCGGGTTCGCGGGGGATCCGTCGCGGGACGACCTGGCGACGCTGCGGCTGGCGGACCTGATGCAGGCGTACGGGGAGGTCCTGTCGGGCCGTGGGCCGCAGGACCGGCCGGACGCGGGGGCGCCGCCGTAGCCTGCCGGCCCGCTGCGCGGGGCTCCCGGGCTCTGCCCGGACCCGCGCCTCAAACGCCGGCGGGGCTGGATTTGGCCGACGTAGGCTTCGAAGTGCGCGAAGCGCAACTCTGGGCTCGGCGGGCTGGATTGCCCGCAGGGCAATCCAGCCTCGCCGGCGTTTGAGGCGCGGGGTCCGGGGCGGAGCCCCGGCAGCGGCGTCGCAGACAGGCTACACGCGGCCCACCGTTACGCGGTGCGCGGGGTCGCGGACCTCGCCCACCAGCATTTCCAGGACGTCCTCCATGGCCACCAGGCCGAGGATCCGGCCAGCCGGGTCGGCGACCTGGGCCAGGTGGGTGGCGTCCCGGCGCATGACGCTCAGCGCGTCGTCCAGCGGGAGCGTCGCGCACAGGGTGGTCATGCGGCGCCAGACCCGCTGGGGCACGGCCCGCTCCCGGTCCTCCAGGTCCAGGACGTCCTTCACGTGCAGGTAGCCCATGAAGGCGCCGCCGTCGGAGCGGACGGGGAAGCGGGAGTACCCGGTGCGGACGGTGAGCTGCTCGATCTGGCGCGGGGTGGCCGAGGGGCCGACCGTGACCAGCCGGTCCCGGGCGAGGAGGACGTCGGTGACCGGGCGGCTGCCCAGTTCCAGGGCGTCCTCCAGGCGCTCCTGCTCGACCGGCTCCAGGAGCCCGGCCTGCCGGGAGTCCTTGAGCAGCCGGCCGAGCTGGGCGCTGGTGTAGACGGCCTCGACCTCGTCCTTGGGCTCGACCTTGAAGAGGCGGAGCACCAGGGTGGCGCAGGCGCCGAGCGCGGTCGTGATCGGCCCGCAGACACGGGCGAAGGCGACCAGGCCGGGGCTGAACCACAGGGCGGTCTTCTCGGGGGCGGCCATGGCGAGGTTCTTCGGGACCATCTCGCCGATGACCAGGTGCAGGAAGACCACGGCGGCGAGCGCGAAGGCGTAGCCGAGGGGGTGGATCAGGCCCTCGGGCACGTGGACGGCGTGGAAGACGGGTTCCAGCAGCTGGGCCACGGTGGGTTCGGCGACGGCTCCCAGGGTGAGTGAGCAGACGGTGATGCCGAACTGGGCGGCGGCCATCATCCGGGGCAGGTTCTCCAGGCCGTACAGCACCTGGCGGGCCCGCGTGGAGCCGGCCGCGAGGGGCTCGATCTGGCTGCGGCGGACGGAGACGAGGGCGAACTCGGCGCCGACGAAGAAACCGTTGGCCAGGACCAGGAGCAGGGCGAAGAGGAGCTGGAGGGCGTTCACCGGCCCACCGCTTCCAGCTGGGCGGGCGCGGGCACGGCGGCGGCGCGCAGGACGTCGGCGGGCACCGTGTCGCCGGGCACCGCGTCGGCGGCCGCCGTACGGACCAGCCGGACCCGTTCGGCGCGGTAGCGGCCGACCTGGCGGACGGACAGCTTCCAGCCGGGCAGTTCGGCGCGGTCCCCGGGGGCGGGGATCCGGCCGAGCAGGTCGGCGACGAGGCCGGCGACCGTCTCGTAGGGGCCTTCGGGCACCTCAAGGCCTATCCGGCGCAGGGTCTGGACGCGGCAGCTGCCGTCGGCCTCCCAGGAGGGACGGCCGTCCTCGGCGGGTACGGCGGCCAGCTCGGGGCTGTCGTCCTCCGCGAGGTCGTGCTCGTCGCGGACCTCGCCGACGAGTTCCTCCACGATGTCCTCCAGGGTGACCACGCCGGCGGTGCCGCCGTATTCGTCGACGACCACGGCCATCGGCTGTTCGCTGCGCAGCCGCTCCAGCAGCGGCTGCACCGGCAGGGAGCCGGGCACCAGCAGCGGGGCGACGCAGATCCGCGCCACGGTGGTGCGGCCGCGCTCGGACTCGGGCACGGCGAGGGCGTCCTTGAGGTGGACGACGCCGGTGACCTCGTCGATGCGGTCGCGGTAGACGGGGAAGCGGGACAGGCCGGTGGCCCGGGTCAGGTTGAGCACGTCGGCCGCGGTGGCCGTGTGCTGGAGGGCGCTGACCTTCACCCGGGGGGTCATGACGTGCTGGGCCGTGAGCTCGCCCAGCGAGAGGGTCCGGACGAAGAGGTCGGCGGTGTCCTGTTCCAGGGCGCCGGCCTGGGCCGAATGGCGGACCAGGGAGACCAGTTCGCCGGGGGTGCGTGCGGAGGCCATCTCGTCGGTCGGCTCCACGCCGAGCGCCCGTACGAGCCGGTTGGCGACGGCGTTGAGGCCGGCGATGACCGGGCGGAAGGCGCGGGAGAAGGCGTTCTGCGGGCCGGCCACGAAGCGGGCGACCTGGAGCGGCCGGGAGACAGCCCAGTTCTTCGGGACGAGTTCCCCGACGACCATCTGGAGGGCGGAGGCGAGCAGCATGCCGATGACGACGGCCGCGCCGGAGACGGCTCCCCGGGGGAGACCGGTCGCGGCGAGCGGCACGGACAGCAGTCCGGCGAGGGCCGGTTCGGCGAGCATGCCGACCACGAGGGAGGTGATGGTGATGCCGAGCTGGGTGCCGGAGAGCTGGAAGGACAGCTCCCGCAGGGCCTTGACCACCGTACGGGCACGGCGGTCACCGTCGGCTGCGGCGCGTTCGGCCTCGGGTCTCTCGACGGTGACGAGGCCGAATTCGGCTGCCACGAAGAAACCGTTGGCCAGGATCAGGGCGAAGGCCGCCAGGAGCAGGAGTAGCGGGATGATCATGCCGCCGCCTCCGTGGGGAGGGCGGCGCGGGTATAACCGGACGATCCGTCCATTGCTGGAAGGAGTCACTCCTCAAGTAGCAGGTACCCACGGGGCCACGGGGCCCGGGGCCGGTGGGAGGGCGCACGGCTGCGTCCCGCCACCAGGGTAGTCATTGAGATCGCGGCCGCAATGGGACGCAGCGACGAGGGTGGGGCGGGCTCAGTGGTCGTTCGACCCGGTTCCCCGGGATTCGGCGAGGGCGCGCAGGGCGCGGGCGTCGCCGATCGCCTGGGCCTTGGCCACTCCCGGCTGGATGCCGAGGACGGGCAGGCTGGTGCCGTCGCTGAGGTCGAGGAAGACCCACGGGTCGCCGGGGCGGAGATTGACCCGCAGGATCTGCGCCCACTCCAGGCGGCGGGTGGTCGTCAGGTTGACGACGGTGATCCCGGTCTCGTCCGCGACCACCTTGGGGCGGCTGAGCAGGACGAGTACGGAGGTCAGCAGGACGGCGGTGAAGATGAAGCTGATCCGCTCGCCCGGGCTGAGGTTCTCCAGGAGCAGGGCGATCGCCGTGATGGTGGCGAACATGGCGGAGCCGACGCCCAGCAGGACCGCCCGGGTGCGGGTCGGCCGGAAGGTGACCGGCAGGGCGGGCGGTGCGGGCTGGGCGGCGGACTCGGCCATGGTGCGTGCCTTCTGGAGGTGGCGTACGGGTCAGGGGGCGTGCTGCCCCGACAGGGCGGGGCCCAAGCGGTCCCCGAGACCGCTCAGAGGCGGCAGGCGTGGATCGAGGTGGTGAGGATCGCGCGCGCGCCGAGCTCGTACAGGTCGTCCATGATCCGCTGGGCCTCCTTGGCGGGGACCATCGCGCGGACGGCGACCCAGCCCTCGTTGTGCAGAGGGGAGATGGTCGGCGACTCCAGGCCCGGGGTGAGGGCGACCGCGCGCTCCAGGTGCTCGGCGCGGCAGTCGTAGTCCATCATCACGTAGCTGCGGGCCACCAGGACGCCCTGGAGGCGGCGCAGGAACTGCTGGACCTGGGGGTGCTCGGCTTCGGCGCCGTTGCCCCGGATGACGACGGCCTCGGAGGTGAGGATCGGCTCGCCGATGACCTCCAGGCCGGCGTTGCGCAGGCTGGTGCCGGTCTCGACGACGTCGGCGATGATCTGGGCGACGCCGAGCTGGATGGCGGTCTCGACCGCGCCGTCGAGGTGGACGACGGAGGCGTCGATCCCCTTCTCGGCGAGGTGCTTGGCGACGATTCCCTCGTACGAGGTCGCGATGGTCATCCCGTGGAAGTCCTCGGGGCCCTTCGCGGTGCCGGGGATGGTCGCGTAGCGGAAGGTGGAGCGGCCGAAGTTCAGCGGCAGGATCTCCTCGGCGCTGGCGCCGGAGTCGAGCAGCAGGTCGCGGCCGGTGATGCCGATGTCGAGCTTGCCCGAGGAGACGTAGATCGCGATGTCCTTGGGGCGGAGGTAGAAGAACTCCACCTCGTTCTCGGGGTCGACGACCACGAGCTCCTTGGACTCCTTGCGCATCCGGTAACCGGCCTCATGGAGCATCGCCGACGCCGGTCCGGAGAGTGAACCCTTGTTGGGGACGGCGATGCGCAGCATGGGGCTTCCTTTGGTGCGTGGGTTACGTGATGACGGGCGGGGTGTGCGTGCCTGGGCTCAGAGGTGCGCGTAGACGTCGTCGAGGGAGATCCCGCGCGCCACCATCATCACCTGGACGTGGTAGAGCAGCTGGGAGATCTCCTCGGCGGCGGCGTCCTTGCTCTCGTACTCGGCGGCCATCCAGACCTCGGCGGCCTCCTCGACGACCTTCTTGCCGATGGCATGGACGCCCTTGTGGACGAGTTCGGCGGTGCGGGAGGTGCTGGGGTCGCCGTCGGCGGCCTTGAGCTGGAGCTCGGTGAAGAGCTCTTCGAAGCTCTTGGAGGGTTTGTTCGCCATGATGGTCCTCAGAATACGGGGTAGCCCGTCGCCACTCAGCGCCAGGGTTCGCTGACGGTCCGCAGGGTCATGGCGGTGGAGACGGCGGCGGTGACCGCTTCGTGCCCCTTGTCCTCGTTCGACCCCTCAAGCCCGGCGCGGTCCAGCGCCTGCTCGTCGTTGTCGCAGGTCAGGACACCGAAGCCGACGGGGACTCCGGTGTCGATCGACACCTGTACCAGGCCCTGGGTGACGCCCTGGCAGACGTAGTCGAAGTGCGGGGTGCCGCCGCGGATGACCACACCGAGGGCGACGATGGCATCGTAACCGCGACCGGCGAGTACCTTCGCCACCACGGGCAGCTCGAAGCTGCCGGGGACGCGCAGCAGGGTGGGCTCGTCGATGCCGAGCTCGTGCAGGGCCCGCAGGGCTCCGTCGACCAGCCCGTCCATGACCTTCTCGTGCCACTGGGCCGCGATCACGGCGACCCGGAGGTCGCCGCAGTTCTTCACGCTCAGTTCGGGTGCGCCCTTGCCGCTCACAACTCTGCTCCTCGGTGTGTTACGTGTGTCTTGGTCGTTTGTGGTGCTCGGTCTGGTCTTACTGGTTGCCACAGGCTGATGTGGTCGCGGCCGCGTCCAGCCAGGGCAGGTCGTGGCCCATCCGGTCCCGCTTCGTGCGCAGGTACCGCAGATTGTGCTCGCCCGCCTCGACCGGCATCGGCTCCCGGCCGGCGACCGCGATGCCGTGGCGGATCAGGGCCGCGGACTTCTCGGGGTTGTTGGTCAGCAGCCGGACGCTGTGCACGCCGAGGTCGGTGAGGATCTGCGCGCCGGCGCCGTAGTCGCGGGCGTCGGCGGGCAGGCCCAGCTCCAGGTTGGCGTCCAGCGTGTCGCGGCCGCGCTCCTGGAGTTCGTACGCGCGCATTTTGGACAGCAGTCCGATGCCTCGGCCCTCGTGGCCGCGCAGGTAGACGACCACGCCGCGGCCCTCGGCCTTGATGCGGGCCATGGAGGCGTGCAGCTGGGGGCCGCAGTCGCAGCGCAGGGAGTGGAAGATGTCGCCGGTCAGGCATTCGGAGTGCATGCGGACCAGGACGTCCGCGCCGTCGCCGATCTCGCCGTGGACGAGGGCGATGTGCTCGACCCCGTCGACCGTGGAGCGGTACCCGTACGCCGTGAAGGCGCCGTGGGCGGTCGGCAGGCTGACCTCGGCCTCGCGGCGCACGGTCGGCTCGCTGGAGCGGCGGTAGGCGATCAGGTCCTCGATGGAGATGATCGTCAGGCCGTGCTTGCGGGCGAACGGGATCAGCTCGGGCAGGCGCAGCATGACGCCGTCCTCGCCGGCGATCTCCACGATGGCGCCCGCCGGGCGCAGGCCGGCGAGGCGGGCGAGATCGACGGCGGCCTCGGTGTGGCCGTTGCGGACCAGGACGCCGCCGGCCTTGGCGCGCAGCGGGAAGATGTGGCCGGGGCGGACGAAGTCGGAGGGCTGGGAGGCCCCGTCGGCGAGCAGCCGCAGCGTGGTGGCGCGGTCGGCGGCGGAGATGCCGGTGCTGACGCCGTGGGCGGCGCTCGCGTCGACGGAGACGGTGAAGGCGGTCTTCATCGACTCGGTGTTGTTCTGGACCATCTGGGGGAGTTCGAGCCGCTCCAGCTCGGGGCCCTCCATGGGGGCGCAGATCAGGCCGCGGCACTCGCTCATCATGAACGCGATGATCTCGGGGGTGGCCTTCTCGGCCGCGATGACGAGGTCGCCCTCGTTCTCGCGGTCCTCGTCGTCGACGACGACGACCGGGCGGCCGGCCGCGATGTCGCGGATGGCCTGCTCGACCGGGTCGAGGCGGAAGGTGTCCTCGGCGGCGGTGTCGGGCACGTCGGGCACGGGCTTGAGGATGGTCATGCCGTTGCTCCTTCGAGGGCCGTGGCGGGGGTGGTGCGCGAGCGCTGGTACCAGTCGTATGCGCCCCACAGGACGAGCGCGAAGTAGACGACGTACACGAGGCCGGAGAAGGCCAGTCCGCCGTTGAAGGCGAGGGGGACGCCGACCAGGTCGACGAGGAGCCAGGCGAACCAGAACTCGACGAGGCCGCGGGCCTGGGCGACCATCGCGACGATCGTGCCGACGAAGATGTAGGCGTCGGCCCACGGGCTCCAGGACAGGTCGGGGTAGAGGGTGAACAGCCCGCCGACCGCGAGGGTGCCGACGGCCGCGCCGGCCAGGAGCAGCCCGCGTTCCGTCCAGGTGGCGGTGCGTACGGCGATGGAGCCGTCCTGGGCCTGCTGCCTGCCCCGGGCCCAGGCGCGCCAGCCCCAGACGGCCACGCCGATGACCAGGAGCTGCTTGCCGACGCCGCCGGAGAGGTGGGCGGAGGCGTAGGCGGCGATGAGGATGAGGCCGGAGACGAGCTGGGCGGGCCAGGTCCATATGGAGCGGCGCCAGCCGAGGGCGAGGGCGGCCAGGCCCATCAGGTTGCCGATCATGTCGGACCAGATGACCTTCTGGCCGAAGACCGTGAAGGCCTCCGTGTTGAGCCAGGACAGGGCACTCACCGGTCCGTCTCCTTCAGGGGGTTCACGCCGGCGGCCAGCAGGCGCTCGACGTACTTCGCGAGGACGTCCACCTCCAGGTTGACCGGTTCGCCGGGCTGCTTGAGGCCGAGCGTGGTCAGCGCGAGGGTGGTGGGGATGAGGCTGATGGTGAAGTAGTCGGCCGCCGCCTCGACCACGGTGAGGCTGACGCCGTCGACGGTGATGGAGCCCTTCTCGACGACGTACCGCGACAGGTGCGACGGGAGCGCGACCTTGACGATCTCCCAGTGTTCCGAGGGGGTACGGGAGAGGATCTCGCCGGTGCCGTCCACGTGTCCCTGGACCAGGTGGCCGCCGAGCCGTCCGCCGAGGGCCATCGGGCGTTCCAGGTTGACCCGGGAGCCCTGGTGGAGGGCGCCGAGGCTGGAGCGGTTCAGGGTCTCCTGCATGACGTCGGCCGTGAACTCGCCGTCGGCGGTCTCCACGACGGTCAGGCACACGCCGTTGACGGCGATGGAGTCGCCGTGCTTGGCGCCGTCGGTGACGACGGGGCCGCGCAGGCGGAAGCGGGAGGCCTCAGCGAGCTGCTCGACGGCGGTGACCTCGCCCAGTTCTTCGACGATTCCGGTGAACACTCAGTGCTCCTTGGGGGCGGTGGTGGGGACGGCGGTGGCGGGTACAGCGGTGATGGGGACTGCGGTGATGCGGAGATCGGTGCCGACGCGGACGGCCTCGGTGATGTCGAGGCGCACGGCGTGGGCGATGTTCGTGATGCCGGCGTCGGCGAGGGCCGCGGGGCCCGCGCCGAGGAGTGCCGGTGCGAGGTAGCCGATGACGCGGTCGACGGCCCCGGCTTCGAGGAAGGCGCCCGCGAGGGTGGGGCCGCCCTCCAGGAACACGGAGCGCACCCCGCGCTCGTACAGCCGGGAGAGGAGGTCATGCACGGCGATGCGGCCGTCGTGCAGGGGCAGCCGGAGCAGGTCGACGCCCGGCAGGTGCCGGGCGTCGGCGGTCTCGCCGACGACGAGCAGGGTGGGCGCGGCGTCGTCCAGGACGCGGGCGGTCGGCGGCAGGCCGGCGCGCGTGTCCAGCGCGATGCGCAGCGGCTGGGTGGCACCTTCGACGCCGCGTACGGCCAGGTGCGGGTCGTCGGCGCGCAGGGTGCCGCCGCCGACGAGGACGGCGTCGGCCTCGGCGCGCAGCCGGTGGACGTCGGCGCGGGACTCGGGGGAGGTGATCCAGCGGCTACTGCCGTCGGCGGCGGCGCTGCGGCCGTCGAGGGTGGCGGCGTACTTCCACGTCACGTGGGGGCGGCCCAGGCGCACGGAGGTCAGCCAGGCGATGTTGCCCGCTTCGGCCTCGGCCTCCAGGAACCCGCCCTCGGCCGCGATCCCGGCGGCGCGCAGGGTGCCGCCGCCGCCGGTGGCCTGCGGGTTCGGGTCGGAGACGGCGTAGACCACGCGGGTGACGCCGGCCTCGATGAGGGCGCGGGCGCAGGGGCCCGTACGGCCGGTGTGGTTGCAGGGTTCCAGGGTGACGTAGGCGGTGCCGCCGCGGGCCGCGTCCCCTGCCGCGCGCAGGGCGTGGACCTCGGCGTGCGGGCCGCCGGCCCGCTGGTGCCAGCCCTCGCCCACGATGGCGCCGGCGGCGTCGGTGATGACGCAGCCGACGACGGGGTTGGGGCTGGTGGAGCCGAGTCCGCGGGCCGCGAGCTCGATGGCTCGGCGCATGGCGGTGGCGTGGGTGTCGGGTGCTGCGTGCGCGGCGTGTGTCGCCACCGGGTCCTCCTGCCTCATCGGGCACGGACTCCGGGGCCTGTCGGGATACGACAGTGAAGCGGGACATCACACACGGGGACGCCGAGGCCGGACAACGCGGCCCGATCGGGCGTCTCCCGAGGGATACGCCGATGAACCGCCGACGGCGGCGTACCGGTGACTGGCCCGCCGCGCACTGCCTCCCATCCGGACTTTAACCGTCGGTCCAGGAATTTCACCTGGTCAACCGGCCGCTGGCTGCGGACGGGTCGCGGACTATAACCGCCGGTTCGGAATTACACCGACCCCGGAGTGCGCTGCTACTGGTACTAGGGCCAGTGTGCCACGGGCGATCGGCGGCCATGCGAGCGATGCGCTGTGGCCTGACTCACAACGGGGGATTCCGGGGCGATCTTGTCAAGTCGGCGGGCTTTGGTCCAGACCTATTGACTGGCTGGTCTAGTCCTCTTAACGTTCCCTTCACCCTCCCCGGGAGACAGCCCGTCAGATGTGCGCACGTCACGGGCCAACAAGCGTCACCTGTCCGCATGTTGTGTCCTGCCATCCTCCCCTCCCCAGGAGGCACAATGCTGTCCCCCACACGTACGAGAGCGATGCTCCTGGCATCCGGCGCCGCAATCGCCGGACTGCTGGTGGGCGGGCTCTCGGCGGGCGTCTCCCACGCCGCCGACAACGAGAACTGTCGCCCCGACGGTCTGTACAGAACGGCCGGTGTGGACGTCCCGTACTGCTCGGTCTACGACTCGGAGGGCCGCGAGAAGATGGGCGCGGACCACCAGCGCCGCGTCATCGGCTACTTCACCGGCTGGCGCACCGGCAAGGACGGTACGCCCGCCTACCTCGCCAACAACATCCCGTGGTCCAAGGTCACCCACCTGAACTACGCCTTCGCGCACGTCGGCGCCGACAACAGGATCTCGGTCGGCGCGGACAACGCGAACAACGCGGCCACCGGGATGACCTGGCCGGGTGTCGCGGGCGCCGAGATGGACCCCGCGCTCCCCTACAAGGGCCACTTCAACCAGCTGACCAAATTCAAGAAGCAGTACCCGAATGTGAAGACCCTGATCTCGGTGGGCGGCTGGGCCGAGACCGGCGGCTACTTCGGTGACGACGGCAACCGCGTCGCCTCCGGCGGCTTCTACTCGATGGCCACCAACGCCGACGGCTCGGTCAACCAGGCCGGCATCGACACCTTCGCGGACTCCTCGGTCGAGTTCATCCGCACGTACGGCTTCAACGGCGTCGACATCGACTACGAGTACCCGACCACCATGAAGGACGCGGGCAACCCGCTGGACTGGCAGCTGTCCAACGCCCGCCGCGCCGGCCTGGTCCAGGGCTACGCCGCCCTGATGAAGTCGCTGCGCGAGAAGCTCGACCGCGCGGGCGCCGCCGACGGCAAGCACTACCTGCTCTCCGTCGCCGCCCCCTCCTCCGGCTACCTGCTGCGGGGCATGGAGACGTTCCAGATGCAGAAGTACCTGGACTACGTCAACATCATGTCCTACGACCTGCACGGCGCCTGGAACGAGTACGTCGGCCCGAACGCCTCGCTCTTCGACGACGGCAAGGACGCCGAACTCGCGGCCGCCGGCGTCTACTCCACCTCCCAGTACGGCGGCATCGGCTACCTCAACACGGACTGGGCGTACCACTACTTCCGCGGCTCCATGCCCGGCGGCCGCATCAACATCGGCCTGCCGTACTACACCCGCGGCTTCAAGAACGTGCAGGGCGGCACGGACGGCCTGTGGGGCAAGGCTCCCGCGACCACCTGCCCGGCCGGCGCGGGCCTGACCAAGTGCGGCGACGGCGCGGTCGGCATCGACAACCTGTGGCACGACAAGGACACCAACGGGGTCGAGTCCCCGGCGGGCTCCAACCCGATGTGGCACGCCAAGAACCTGGAGAAGGGCGTCGTCGGCGACTACGTCACCCGGTACGGGTTCCCGGCGAACACCACTCTGACCGGTACGTACGCCCGCAAGTACGACTCCACGCTGGTGGCGCCGTGGCTGTGGAACGCGCAGAAGAAGGTCTTCCTCTCGACGGAGGACGAGCAGTCGGTGAGCGCCAAGGCCGACTACGTGGTGAACAAGGGCATCGGCGGCACGATGGTCTGGGAGCTGGCGGGCGACTACGCCTACAACTCCGCCAAGGGCCAGTACGAGGCGGGCGACACGCTCACCACGACGATGTACGAGAAGTTCAAGGCGGCTCCGCCGTACGGCGCGAAGAAGTCCGACGCCGCGCTGCCCACCCAGGCCGTGGACATCAAGACGGAGTTCACCGAGTTCAAGCTGGGCGACTCCAACTACCCGATCACCCCGAAGCTCAAGATCACCAACAATACGAAGGCCACGCTGCCCGGCGGCACCGAGTTCCAGTTCGACTACGGGACCTCGGCCCCCGACAACGCCTCGGACCAGTCCGGCTTCGGTACGAAGGTGATCAGCGCCGGCCACACCGGCGCCAACGTCGGCGGCCTGAAGGGCGACTTCCAGCGGGTCTCCCTGAAGCTGCCGGCCTGGCAGACGCTGGCCCCGGGCGCCTCGGTGGACCTGGCGTTCAACTACTACCTGCCGGTCTCCACACCCTCCAACTGGACGGTGAACATCTCCGGCACCACCTATGCCCTCGCCGGGGACCTGGCGCGCGGCACCACGGTGACGGAGCCCGGCGGCACGCAGCCGCCGACCACCCCGCCGACCACTCCCCCGACCACGCCTCCGGGCGGGACGTGCACCAACCCGGCGTACGTGGCGGGCACCGTCTACAACAGCGGGAACCTCGTCTCGCACGAGGGCCACAACTGGAAGGCCCAGTGGTGGACGCAGAACGAGGAGCCCGGCACCACCGGCGAGTGGGGCGTCTGGAAGGACCAGGGCGCCTGCTGACAGGACGATGAGGACCCGGTGGCCCGGCGGCCACCGGGTCCTCGTGCGTTCACGGGCTCACTTCGACGGGGCGCCGGCGCTGGTGTTCGGCGGGCTGGCGGTGCTGGTCGTCGAGTTCGAGAATGGTCTGAGGGCTGTCCGGTCCGAGCTGGTGAGCGCACCTCTAGGGAAGGAACGGACACCATGAGCACCATCCTCGTCACCGGAGGCACCGGGACCCTCGGAACACTGGTCGTCACACGGCTGCGGGACGCGGGCCACGAGGTCCGCGTCCTGAGCCGGCACGCGAAGGACTACCCGGTGGATCTGCGGGACGGCAGCGGGCTGGACGCGGCGATGGCGGGCGCGGAGGTCGTCGTGCACTGCGCGAGCGACACGCGGCGGGCGGGCAAGGGCGACGACGTGGCCACCGGGCACCTGATCGAGGCGGCCCGGCGGGCCGGGACCGTGACGAACATCGTCTACATCTCGATCGTCGGCGTGGATCTGGTGCCGCTCGGCTACTACAGGATGAAGTACACGGTGGAGCGGCTGCTGGAGGGGTCCGGCCCGGGTGTGACGATCCTGCGGACGACCCAGTTCCACGACCTGGTGGCGATGGTGGTGGACGCGATGGCGAAGGTCCCGGCTCCCCTGCCGGTGCTGTTGCCCAAGGGGGTGCGGGTGCAGCCCATCGCCGTCGAGGAGGTCGCGGACCGGCTGGCGGAGCTGGCGACCCCGGTCCCGGCGGGCCGGGTCCCGGACATGGGCGGCCCGGAGATCCGTACGCTGGTGGAGCTGGGCCGGGCGTACCTGGCGGCGACCGGACGCCGCCGGCGGGTCGTCGCGGTGCCGCTGGCCGGGAAGGCGTACGGGGGCTTCGTACGGGGCGGGCACCTGACGCCGGGGCACGCCGTGGGGAAGCGGACCTTCGCCGATTTCCTGGCGGAGCGGGGGCGGCCGGGCCGCGCCTGAACAGCCGGGCGCCGTCTTGTCGGCCGGGCCGCGTCCGCGTAGGCGGGTCGTCCGAGCAACCGGGCCTCGTCCGAGCAGCCGGGCCTCGTCGAGGAGCGGCCTCGTTCGAGGAGCGGTCTCGGGACCTGCCGTCCCGGTCCGCCCCGCCCGCTTCACGCCGGGCCGGGCGGACCGAACAGTACGGCTTGCGCCGCGTCGCGGGCGGCGAGGCGGGCCCCGGTGAGGACCGCCGGGTCGCCGAGGGTGGTGGCGAGGACCGCGGTGGCGACCGGGGTCAGGGTGGTCACCCGACGGGCGACCCGGTCGGCCAGGCCGGCGCCGCCCGCGCGGCCGAGCTCGCCCGCCAGGACCACGCACCCCGGGTCCAGAACGGCCGCCACGGCCGCCGCCCCGAGGGCGAGCCGCTCCGCGAGCGCGTCCAGGAAAGGCTCCCCGGCGGCGCCCGCGACGGCCTCCTCCACCGGTCCGCGGTACCCGTGCTCCGCCGCCAGCGCGGCCACCGCGTCCCGGCTGACCAGCGCGTGGAAGCCGCCCGCGCAGTTCGTGGCGGAGGGCAGGCCGCCCGTGCCCGGCACCGGGAGGAAGCCGATCTCGCCCGCCCCTCCGGAGGCCCCCCGGCGGAGTCGGCCGTCCAGGACCACCGCGGCCCCGACCCCCGCGCCCAGCCACAGCAGCACGAACGAGGCCACGTTCCGCGCCGCCCCCACGCGCTGCTCGGCCAGCGCCGCCAGGTTGGTCTCGTTCTCCACCACCACCGCGGCCGGCAGCCGCCGCCGCAGGGCGGACACCAGGTCCCGGTGCCAGGCCGGCAGCCCGCTGGTGTCGCCGAGTTCGCCGCTGACGGGGGCCACCATGCCCGGGGCTCCGACGACGACCGTGTGCAGCCGGTCCGCGCCGGCCTCGCGGGCGAGCGCCTCCAGCCGGTCCACCGCCTCCTCCACCGCGTCCACGGGGAGTGCCGCCTGGGCCAGTGGCCGCCCGAGGAGGTCCGCGATCACCGCCGTCGCGCTGTCCGTGCGTACGTCCAGTGCGGCGAGGTAGGCGCGGCCCGCGACGATCCCGTACAGCCGGGCGTTGGGCCCGCGCCGCTGCGCGCCGGACTCCCCCACGACCTCGATCAGCCCGGCCTCGGTCAGCCGCTCGACGAGGTCGGCGACGGAGGGGCGGGAGAGTCCCGTCAGCGTCTTGAGCTGAGTGGCCGTGAGCGGCCCCTCCTCCTGGAGGAGCCGCAGGGCGAGCCGGTCGTTGATGGCCCGGGCCGTGCTGGAGGAAGCGGGCGACGGAGCGGGCGAGGCAGCGGGGGTCAGGGCCTTGGCAGGAGTCACGGCGCTCATCTTAGGGAGTTTCCGACATTAACTATCAGGCAGGGTCCCTGATAGTTTACTTGTCATGACCGGGGACACCGACAGCACCCTCAGCCCGGCGCGGCTGCGCCGTGCCCGATGCGCCATCGCCGCCGTCTTCTGCGCCCACGGCGCGGTGACCGGCTCCTTCGCCACCCGCATCCCGTGGATCCAGGAGCACGCGCAGCTCAGCGCGGGCACGCTGGGGCTCGCCCTCGCCTTTCCCGCCCTGGGCGCGGCGCTGGCGATGCCGCTGGCCGGGCGGGTCAACCACGTCTTCGGCGCCCGCACCGCGCTGCGCATGCTGCTGGCGCTGTGGACCCTGTCCCTGATCCTGCCGAGCCTGGCCCCGAACCTGGCGACGCTCTGCCTCGCGCTGCTCGTCTACGGGGCCACCGCCGGAATGGCGGACGTGGCCATGAACGCCCTCGGCGTGGAGACCGAGAACCGCCTCGGCCGTTCGATCATGTCCTCGCTGCACGGCATGTGGAGCGTGGGCGCGCTGCTCGGTTCGGCCGCCGGTACGGTCGCCGCGCACTCCGGGGCGGACGCGCGGGCGCACCACCTGATCGCGGCGCTCGTGCTGACCGCCGCCGGGCTGATCGCCGTACGGGGGGTACTGGACCTGCGCAGCGAAGCGGGGGCGCAGGCTCCGCCGCACTTCGCGCTGCCCCCGAAGTCGGCCCTCCTCATCGGCGCGATCGGGTTCGCGGCGGTGTTCGCGGAGGGCGCGAGCCTGGACTGGTCGGCGGTCTACCTGCGCGACGTACTGGACTCGGACGCGGGCGTCGCCGCCGCCTCCACCACCGCGTTCGCGCTGACCATGGCCCTGGCGCGGCTCGCCGGGGACCGCGTGGTGGACCGGTTCGGCGCGGTGCGCACGGTCCGGGCGGGCGGGGTACTGGCCACGGCGGGCGGGCTGTTCGTGGTGACGGCGGGTCATCCGGCCGCGGCCATGGCCGGGTTCGCGCTGATCGGGCTCGGCATCGCGGTGGTGGTCCCGCTGGCCTTCGCCGCGGCGGCGCGCAGCGGGCCAGCCCCGGCGCAGGCCATCGCCGGGGTCGCGACGATCACGTACACCTCGGGCCTGATCGCCCCGTCGGCGATCGGCGCGGTGGCGGACGCGACCTCGCTCGTGGTCTCCTTCGGGCTGGTCACCCTGCTGGCGTTCGCGCTGGTGGCGGGGGCCGTCGTACTGCGGCAGAAGCCGGCCGTGGACGTTTCCCCCGCGGCCGACCGGGACGAACCCGCCCGTATCCAGCCGTAACATACGACTGGCCGCCCCGCGGTCAGGATGCTCGACCTTGACCTCTCGGCGGAACGGAAGTGGTGGAACATGCGCCTCGGCGTGGGCTGGACCCTGCACGGAGACGGGCGGACTCCCGCCCCCGGCTCGGTGGTCCGGCCGGACGAGCGGCTGTCGTGGCCGCGCACCGCCGGGCTCGGGGCCCAGCACGTCGTGGCGATGTTCGGCGCGAGTTTCGTCGCACCGGTCCTGATGGGCCTGGACCCGAACCTCGCGATCATGATGTCCGGCGTGGCGACGGTGATCTTCCTGCTCGCGACGCGCGGCCGGATCCCGTCCTACCTGGGCTGCTCGCTCTCCTTTGTGGGCGTCGCCGCCACGATCCGGGCGGGCGGTGGGGACAGCGCGGTGGTCACCGGCGCGGTCTTCGTGGTCGGCGCGGCCCTGTTCCTGGCCGGCCTCGCCGTGCGGCGGTTCGGCGCGCGGATCATCCACGCGGTGATGCCGCCGGTGGTGACGGGGGCGGTGGTGATGCTGATCGGTTTCAACCTGGCGCCGGTGACGGCCTCGACGTACTGGCCTCAGGACCAGTGGACCGCGCTGTTGGTCATGCTGGTCACCGGCCTGGCCGTGGTCTGCCTGCGGGGATTCTGGTCGCGTATCGCGATCTTCCTCGGGCTGCTCTTCGGCTACGCGGTCTCCGCGCTCTTCGACCTCCTCTTCGGCAAGATCCACTCCCCCGCGGGCGGGGCCGAGGCCGTGGACCACTGGCGCCTGGACCTCTCCGGTGTCGCCGACGCCGACTGGATCGGACTGCCGTCCTTCCACGCCCCGGCGTTCGACTGGTCGGCGATCCTGATCGCGCTGCCGGTGGTGATCGCGCTGATCGCGGAGAACGCCGGACACATCAAGGCCGTCGGCGAGATGACCGGAGACCCGCTCGACGACCAGCTCGGCACCGCGATCGCCGCCGACGGCGCCGCCTCCATGCTGTCCACGGCGCTCGGCGGCCCGCCGAACACCACGTACTCCGAGAACATCGGCGTCATGGCGGCCACCCGGGTCTACTCCACGGCCGCCTACTGGACCGCGGCCGGTTTCGCGCTGCTGTTCGGCCTGTGCCCGAAGTTCGGGGCGGTCGTCGCCGCGATCCCGGGCGGGGTGCTCGGCGGGATCACCGTCATCCTGTACGGCATGATCGGCCTGCTCGGCGCCCAGATCTGGATCAACGGCCGGGTGGACCTGCGCAATCCGCTGAACCTGGTGCCGGCCGCGGCGGGCGTCATCATCGGAGTCGGCGGCGTGACCCTGCGGATCACCGACACCTTCGAGCTGGGCGGTATCGCGCTCGGCACGATCGTGGTGATCACCGGGTACCACACGCTGCGGTACTTCGCCCCGCCCCACATGAAGGAGCAGGAACCCCTGCTCGACGAGGGCACCTCCTCCTACGACGATCAGGACGCCCGGGACACGCCGCGTTGACGCGGTTTCGCCCGAACCGGCGACGCGTACGGCCAAGTTCCCCGCGCGGCGCCCCCCGACTGGGACGCTGCCTCCCATGAAAGCGGTACTCGCGCGAATGCGCGCCCTGGACGAGCGGCTCCCCGAGCGGGACGGTGTGGCCGTCTTCAACCGGGTGTACCTGACGGTGACGGAGACCCTGCACCACCGGATCGAGGCCGGAGGGTTCCCGGCGCCCCGGCGGGCGGAGACGCTCAGTGTCCGGTTCGCGCAGCGGTACCTGAGGGCGGTCGAGGCCGAGCGGGCACCTGCCTGCTGGCGCCCGCTGCTCCAGTACCGCCGCCACCCCGGGGTCCGTCCGCTCCAGCACGCGCTGGCCGGGATCAACGCGCACATCGGCCATGACCTGGCGCTGGCGGTGGTGGCCACGTGCCGTCACCTGGACTGCGAACCGACCGCGCTCGAAGCCGACTTCGACCGGGTCGGCGACACCCTGGTCTCCCTGGAGGAGCGCATCCGGGAGGACCTGATGCCGGGCCCGGACCTGCTGGAGATCGCCGACCCGCTGACCCACCTGCTCGGCTCGTGGAGCCTGGAGCGCGCCCGAGCGGGCGCCTGGGCCTCGGCCCGCCTCCTGTGGACCCTGCGCCGCTCCCCCGAACTCGCCGAGGAGTTCACGAAGTCGCTGGACGCGGGGGTGGGCCTGGTGGGCCGCTGCCTGCTGACGCCGACGGCCGTGAAACCCGATGCGAAGACCGGGGCTTACGCGCCCTAGCCTCGTGAAGCGGACCTGAAGCCGGATTGAAACCAGACATGAAAACGGGCCGCCGCCGCGATGATTTCGCGGGGGCGGCCCGTGGTCACGGGGTCCGGGAGGTCAGTCCTCCGGGAGCTCGACCGGGGCGATCTCGTCGTAGACGTCGCCCGGGCCGGGGTTGGTGGAGTCGGTGGAGCCACCGAGGTGGTGCATGACGCCCCAGACCGCGTTGAGGGCGGTCTGGACCGCGCCCTCGGCCCAGCCGGCCGTCCAGGAGATGTCGTCGCCCGCGAGGAAGATGCCGCGCTTGTCCTCGGGCAGGCGGTCCTGCATGAAGTGGGTGAACAGGCGCCGCTGGTAGCGGTAGTGGCCCGGCAGGTTGGCCTTGAACGCGCCCATGAAGTAGGGCTCGTTCTCCCAGGACACGGTCACCGGGTTGCCGATGATGTGGCGGCGGATGTCGACCTTCGGGTAGATCTCGCCGAGGGACTTCAGCATGACCTCCATCCGCTCGTTCGCGGACAGCGGCAGCCACTTCAGGCTGTCGTCGCACCAGGTGTACGAGAGGCAGATGACGGCCGGCTGGTCCGGGCCGTTGTCCAGCAGGTAGGTGCCGCGGGTCATGCGGTCCGTCAGCGTCATCGACATGACGTCGCGGCCGGTCGGGTTCCCCGCGTCGTCGACGGCCTTGTCCAGCCAGAACGGGCGGTCCACCGGGATGAACAGCTTCGAGCTCTCCATGTAGTGGGTGCGCTCCATCGCCGTCCAGTGGTCGATCGGGAACAGCGAGTCGTCACACGCGATCTTGGACAGGAGCATCCAGGACTGCGCCGTGAAGATCGCGGCGCGGTACGTGCGGATGTCGCCGGAGGCGTCGGTGACCGTGATGCGGTTGCCGGCCGTGCGGTGCAGGCGGGTCACCGCCGGGCGCGGGGTGCCCTCGTGCAGGGAGGACAGCGAGGTGCCCTGCTCCCAGTGGATGATCTTCTCGGGCTCGCGCTCCCACAGCCGCAGGGGCAGCTGCTGCGAGCCACCGACGATGCCGCGGTGGTGGTCGTCCGCCTCGGTGTAGACGACGCGCAGGATCTCCAGGATGGAGTTCGGGAAGTCGGTGTCCCAGCCGCCCGTGCCGAAGCCGACCTGGCCGAAGATCTCGCGCTTGCGGAAGGACTGGAAGGCCTCGGACTTGCAGAGGAAGCCGTAGAAGGTCTCGTCGTCGAGCTTCTCGACGAGCTTCGCCCAGATCTCGCGGATGCGCGGGACGTCCCGCTCGCGCATCGCGGTGTTCATGTCGGAGAAGTCGGCGCCCTCGTCCAGGCAGGCGTTCCACGCGGCGGACACGTCGCGGTAGACCTGCGGGAGGTCGTCGATGGTCTCGGCGTAGTGGGTCTCGCCCTTGAGGTCCACGACCGTCGAGGGGGTGGCCTCGGCGAGCGGGTTCGGGAAGGGCTCGGTGACCAGGCCGACGAGGTCGATGTAGTGCTGGAGCGCGGTCGAGGAGGGCGGGAAGCGCATGGCGCCCATCTCCGCGGTCAGGCCCTCGGTACCGGGGCCCTCGAAGCCGACGGTCCGCAGCCGGCCGCCGATCTGGTCGGCCTCGTAGACGACGGGCTTGAGGCCCATCTTCATCAGCTCGTACGCGGAGATGATGCCGGACAGCCCGCCGCCGATGACGGCGACCTCGGTGCCGTGCTCGGTCGCCGGTATCTGCCCCAGGCCCGCCGGGTGGGCGAGGAAGTCGTCGTACGCGTACGGGAAGTCCGGGCCGAACATGGTGATCGGCGGCTGTCCGTCGCTGTGCGGGACGGCGGTGGTGGGCACCGTGGACGTCATGGGGTACGACTCCTTGCAGGGTGGGGCAGGGGGGAAGGCGGCGGCTCGGACGGAGCGGGAGGGCTCAGAGCCCAGAGTTCAGACTTCAGAGCTCAGACGAGGGAGGCATAGAGCCCTGGGCGCCGGTCACGCAGGTACGGATTGGCCGCGCGCGAGGCCCGCAGCAGCTCCGGATCGGCCTCGCCGAACACCATCTCCTCGCCGCGGCCGGCCCTGGTGCGGGTGACCCCGTCCGGGCTGGCCAGGCAGCTGAGGCCGACGAACTCGAACTCGCCCTCGGGGCCGGTGCGGTTGACGTACGCGATGTACATCTGGTTCTCGAAGGCCCGTACGGGCACGAGCTGCTCGGCGACGAACTGGAACGGGTGCATCTGCGCCGTGGGGACGAGCAGCAGGTCGGTCCCGGCGAGCGCGTGGGCGCGGACGTTCTCGGGGAACTCCACGTCGTAGCAGATCATGATGCCGACGCGGAGGCCGCCGAGGTCCGCCTGGACCACGGGGGTGTCCCCGGGGGTGAAGGCGTCCTGCTCGAAGCAGCCGAAGAGGTGGGTCTTGCGGTAGTTCGCGAGCGGGGTGCCGTCCGGGCCGATGAGCTGCGCCGAGTTGTACACCGTGTCGCCGGCGCGCTCCGGGTAGCCGTACAGGACGGCGATCCCGTGGCGGCGGGCGATCTCGCCGATGGCCCGGGCGGACATGCCGTCCGCCGGTTCGGCGAGGCCGGGGATGTCCTGGAGGTCCAGCGCGTAGCCGGTCAGGAACATCTCCGAGGTCACGAGGAGCCCGGCCCCGCCCTGTGCGGCGCGCGCCGCGGCCTCTTCGAGCGCCTTGAGGTTCTCGGCGGTGTCGCCGAGCCGGCCGGAGCTCTGGAGGAGGGCGGTGCGCAGCGGGGGCATGGACGTACCTCGGTGACTGTGACTGGTGGGGAGGGGGTCATACGAAGGTACGTTTGCGCGTTCGATCGCGACAAGCCGTGAGCGTTGCGCGCTGCGCATCGATTCGTTGCGTGTTCGCCGGGCGATACGACGATTCGTTGCGCGGGTGACTCTACGCGTCCGCTCGGAAGGCGGCGGTGGCCGCGAAGACGGCGCAGGTACGAGCCTACGCGCGGGCCGCGCGGGTGCGCGGCTCAAGCCGGGCCGGGTCGCCGAAGCGCCCGGCACGGCCATCCCGCCACCGGAACCGTGCGCCCAGCCGCCCGACCGGCGTCACTGCGGGAGCCGGGCCTTCCGGGCTTGGTGCCGGGCTTTGGCCGCCCTGCCCCCGCGGAACGGATCCGGCCCGGGCCGCCCCGGGCCGGATGTGGTGCGCTCAGCCGACCCGGCGCGAACCGGGGCTGGAGCGCCCGCGGTGCCCCGGCGCAGTAGGGGCGGGCGTGCCCCCGCTCGGGCTGTACGCCGTCCCCGTCCCGTGCTCGGCGGCCGGTGCGCCGGTGCGCCGGTGCGCCGGTGGATAGGGTGATCATGGCGGGCACTCCACCTCGTGGCGCCCGCCGTCCGTCAAGAAGGCGGTGACGGTCGGCCGTTCACCCCGGCAGAAGGAGATCCGCGCCATGTCCCCCGACACCGCAGCGCTCGACAATCCCGTCTGGGCCGCGCTGACCGGCCCGCACGCCACCTTCGCCGAGGTTTCCGGGCTCGCCGCCCGCTACCAGGGCGACACCACCCCGTTCGCCGCGCTCGCCGACCCGGAGGACCCGCTCGCCTGGGCGGATCTGGCCGCGCTGGCCGGCCCCGGCGCGCCCGTCTGGGTCACCGGGCTGCTGACCCCGCCCGCCGGCTGGGAAACCGTCGCGACCATCCCCGGCGTACAGCTCGACGGCCGGGCGGTACGGGCCGAGGCCGCGCCCGACGCGGTCCCGCTGGGCCCCGCCGACGTGCCGGAGATGCTGGAGCTGGTCGAGCTCGCCAAGCCCGGCCCGTTCCTGCCGCGCACCGTCGAGCTCGGCACGTACCTCGGGATCCGGCACGAGGGCCGGCTCGTCGCGATGGCCGGCGAGCGGATGCGGCCGGCCGGCTGGTCGGAGATCAGCGCCGTGTGCACCCACCCCGACCACCGGAAGCGGGGACTGGCCGGTGCCTTGATACGCGCGGTCGCCGCCGCCGTCCGGGAGCGCGGCGACAGCCCCTTCCTGCACGCCGCCGCGGACAACGCCTCCGCCATCGCCCTGTACGAGTCGATGGGCTTCACGCTGCGCCGCCGACCGGACTTCCTCGGGCTGCGCACCCCCGACGAAAGGCTTAGGCCGGCGCGCCCGAGGTGAAGCGGCGGAGCAGGGGGGAGAGGACCAGGACCGACTTGGTGCGCTCGACGAAGGGCTCGCCGGCGATCCGCTCCAGGACCCGCTCGAAGTGCCTCATGTCGGAGGCGAAGATCTGGACGAGGGCGTCCGCGTCGCCGGTGACGGTCGACGCGGACACCACCTCGGGGTACCGCCCCAGACCTCGCCGGATGTCGTCCGGCGAGGTGTTGTGGCGACAGTAGATCTCGATGAAGCCCTCGGTCTCCCAGCCCATGGCGGCCGGGTCCACCCGGACGGTGAAGCCCGTGATGGCGCCGTCGGCGCGCAGCCGGTCCACACGCCGTTTGACCGCGGGGGCGGAGAGCCCGACCTCGGAGCCGATGTCCGCGTAGGAACGGCGGGCGTCCTCGGCGAGGGCGTGCACGATGCGTTCGTCGAGATCGTTCAGTCGCACTGCGGGTGGATCACTTCTCTGCTGTGGCCAGGCTGGAGCGGCGGATGCCGTACAGGAAGTAGACCACGAGGCCGACGGCCATCCAGACACCGAAGGCGACCCACGTCGCGATCGGCAGGTTGTACATCATGTAGCCGCAGGCGGCGAAGCCGAGGATCGGCGTGACCGGGAACAGCGCCACCTTGAAGGTGCGCGGCAGGTCGGGCTTGGTGCGGCGCAGGATGACGACGGCGATGTTGACCAGGGCGAAGGCGAAGAGCGTGCCGATGCTGGTGGCGTTCGCCAGCTCACCCAGGGGGATGAAGGCCGCGAGGGCGCCGCAGAAGAGGGAGACGATCACCACGTTGGCGCGGGGGGCGCCGGTCTTCTCGTCGACCTTGGCGAAGACCTTGGGGACGAGGCCGTCGCGGGACATCGCGAAGAGGATGCGGGTCTGGCCGTAGAGGACGGCGAAGACGACGGAGGCGATGGCGACGACGGCGCCGGCGGCGAGGACGACGCCCCAGACGCTGGTGCCGGTGACGTCCGTCATGATCTGGGCGAGCGCGGCCTCGGTGCCCTCGAAGTCCTGCCACGGCATGGCGCCGACGGCGACGAAGGCGACGAGGACGTACAGGACGGTGACGATGCCCAGCGACAGCATGATCGCGCGGGGCAGGTCCTTCTTCGGGTTCTTGGCTTCCTCACCGGCGGTGGAGGCGGCGTCGAAGCCGATGTACGAGAAGAAGAGGGTGGAGGCGGCGGCGCTGATGCCGGTGATGCCGAGCGGCGCGAGCGGGGCGTAGTTGCCGGACTTGATGCCCATGATGCCGATGCCGACGAAGAGCACCAGCGTGACGATCTTCACCGCGACCATGATCGAGTTGATCCGGGCGCTCTCCTTGGCGCCGCGCATCAGGAACACCATGGCGAGCAGGACCACGACCAGCGACGGCAGGTTGATCCAGCCGCCCTCGCCCATCGGGGCGGAGATGGTCTCGGGGAGCGTGATGCCTATGGTCCCGTCGAGCAGCTCGTTGAGGTACTGGCCCCAGCCGACGGCGACGGCCGCGACCGAGACGGCGTACTCCAGGACCAGGCACCAGCCGCAGATCCAGGCGATGAACTCGCCCATGGTGGCGTAGGAGTACGAGTACGAGGACCCGGAGACCGGGACGGAGCCGGCCAGCTCCGCGTAGGAGAGGGCCGAGAAGAGGGCGGTGAGGCCCGCGATGATGAAGGAGATCGTCACGGCCGGCCCGGCCTTGGGGGCGGCCTCGCCGAGGACGACGAAGATGCCGGTGCCCAGGGTGGCACCGATGCTGATCATGGTCAGCTGCCACATGGTGAGCGAGCGGCGCAGCAGGCCGCCCTCACCCTGGCCGCCCTCGGCGACCATCTGCTCGACCGGCTTGCGGCGCAGCAAAGGGTTCACAGGCTTGCGGGGCTCGGAAGTGAGCGGTGGCGCCTGGCCGGTTTCGAGCACGAGGGGACTCCTTTGACACTGCGGGTGAGGATTGAGGCGTCGACCGCAGCGGTCCTGAGCAGGAGCAGGCGAGCGAAAGCGCGCCTGGGCATGGGGGACCGCCGAGCAGGCGGTCCACGCCACTCCACGTACAGCGAGTGAGCCTACGAGCTGATTGATACCGCCCGTAATGCACCATCCTTGCACATTGACGAACGATCGTTGCGCGGATCTGTCCCGGATGGTCCTTTGTTGCGCACGGATGATCGATCACTGCGCGGTCACACTCCGACGCCTATTCTTGACAGTTCGTCAGATCTGCCGCAGCGTGCCGCCGGGGATCCGGACGGGCCCCGGCGGGGTACGGGTGAAGGCGGGAGGCGGTGCGTGAGACCGGTGAGCGGCGTGGACGAGGGGTGAGCGGCGTGGACGAGGGGTGGCTGGACCCCGGACCGTTCCTGCGCGGGGTCGCCTGGCTGGACCAGGGGCGCCCCGTGCGGGCCGACCCGGCGGACACCATGCGGCTGCCATGGGACACCGGCGAGCGGGCCACGCTGCCGATCGGGGTGCGGCTGGAGTTCACCACCGAGACGGCCCGGGCCGTGGACATCCACTACCGGGCCACCGTGCCCGGCCCCACCGACGGGCTGCGCGACCTCGCGCACGGCTTCGCCCTGTGGAACCGACACGGCCGGCTCGCCGAGGTGTACACCGAACCGGCCGCCGAAGCCGTCGTACGCGTGGAACTCCCCCGGCGGCACGGCCCGTTCATCGTCCACCCGCCCGAGACCCAGTCCCCGCGGATCCTCGGCCTGCGCGGGATCGGCGGCCCCCTCTCCCCCGCACCGCCCGCCCCGCGCTGGGTGGTGCACGGGGACTCCATCACCGAGGGCTGGTGGTCCACCCGCCCCGCCCACGGCTGGCCCGCCGTCACCGGCCGGGCGCTCGGCTGGGACACCGTCAACCTCGGCTACGCGGGCGCGGCGCGCGGGGAACTCGCCACCGCCGAACAGCTCGCCGGACTCCCCGCCGACGTGCTCACCCTCGCCTTCGGCACCAACTGCTGGTCCCGCGTCCCCCATTCGGTACCCCTGCTGTACGAGACCACGCGCGCGTTCCTCGACCTGCTGCGCCAGGGTCACCCCCAGACCCCGCTGCTGCTGGTCTCCCCCGTACTGCGCCCCGACGCCGAGCGCACCCCGAACCGGCTCGGCGCCACCCTGGGCGCCCTGCGCGATGCCATGGAGCGCGCCGCCCGGGACCGGATCGGCGCCGGGGACGCCCGCCTCGCCCTGCTCCCGGGGCGTGACCTGCTGGGTCCCGAGCACCTCGCGGACGGGCTGCACCCCAATGACGCCGGACACCAGGTCCTCGGCCTCGCTGTGGCCACGGCCCTGCGCCGGGCCGGGTTCGACGGGGGGTGAGTGAGACAGCCCACAGGGGCCGCACTGAACGGTCCGGCTCCCTCGTCCCGTGTCCTGCACACAGTTGGCGCGGCTCAGGCAGCGCCACGGGAGACACCACACGGGAGAGATCACGATGGGCATCAAGCGCGGAACCACCCTGGCCGCCGTGGCAGTCGTCGTCGCCCTGACGGCGACGGCCTGCGGCGGGGACGACACCGGGGCGGCGTCCGCCGCCCAGCCCGTCGCGGCCGCCTCCTCGCAGGCCGGCTCGGGGGACTACGGCGCCGAGAACGCGGCGGGCACCGGCAAGAACACCGGGGCCGGCTCCGCCGCCGGACAGCTGGCGATCACCGACAACGAGAAGATCGGCCCGTTCCTCGCCGACAGCGCCGGTCTCACGCTCTACCGCTTCGACAAGGACACCGCCAAGCCCCCGAAGTCGAACTGCGACGGCGACTGCGCGAAGACCTGGCCCGCGGTCGCGGCGGACGACGCCACCGCCGCCGCCGGCATGGACCCGGCGCTGCTCGGCGAGGTCGTCCGGAGCGACGGCACCAAGCAGCTGACGGTGGCGGGCTGGCCCGCGTACCGCTTCAACAAGGACGCCAAGCCGGGTGACATCAACGGGCAGGGCGTCGGCGGGGTGTGGTTCGCGTTCGCGCCCGACGGCAAGAAGGCCTCGAAGGAGGCGGCCGCGCCGGCCCCCGCCACGGGCGAGGAGGGCGGCCTGTCCGTCGCCAAGGACCCCAAGCTCGGCGACCACGTCGTCGACGGCAAGGGCATGACCGTGTACCGGTTCAAGCCGGACACCGCCTGGCCGATGGTCTCCAAGTGCACCGGCGACTGCCTGGCCAAGTGGCCCGTGGTGGCCCCGGCGGAGAAGGGCGAGGGCATCATCGAGAAGAACTACCTGGTGCTCGACCGCCCGGACGGCCAGAAGCAGCAGACGGTGAACTGCTGGCCCGTCTACACCTTCACGGGTGACAAGAAGCCCGGCGACGTCAACGGCCAGGGTGTCGGCGGCACCTGGTATGCCGTCGCCCCCGACGGCAAGCTCATCACCGCCCAGTAGCCGTCCGGGAGGCCGGCCCGTCCCCCTGTCGGCCTCCCGGACTCTTCCCCGCGCGCCCGGACCACCTCCCGGGCGCTCCCCCACGCCGGACCGCGCGGCCTCTGCCCTACCTCCCCCGGGGCGGGGGCCGCGCACCGTTTCCCCGCGACAACCCGGAACCTAGACTCCCCCCATGCTGCGCGTACTGGCCGTCGACGACGAGAAGCCGCTCCTTGAGGAACTCCTCTACCTGCTGCGCTCCGACCCCCGGGTGCACAGCGCCGAGGGCGCCTCGGACGCCACCGAGGCCCTGCGCCGGATCACCCGGGCGCTGGAGAGCGGCCCGGGCGGGCCCGACGGCATCGACGTGGTCTTCCTCGACATCCACATGGCCGGGCTGACCGGGCTGGACATCGCCCGGCTGCTGGCCGGGTTCGCGCGGCCGCCGCTGATCGTGTTCGTCACCGCCCACGAGGGGTTCGCCGTCCAGGCCTTCGACCTCAAGGCCGTGGACTACGTCCTCAAGCCGGTCCGTCCCGAGCGGCTGGCCGAGGCCGTCCGGCGGGCCTGCGTACAGCTGGGCGGACCCGACCGGCCGCCCGCCGCCCCCGAGCCGCCTCCCGTACGGAATCCGGTGTCCGCGGGTCAGCAGCCGCTGCCGCGCCCCGTTCCCGAGGCGGCCGTCGCCGACCGCGCCGCCGACCAGATCGCCGTCGAACTGGGCGGGGTCACCCGGTTCGTGGCGATCGCCGACATCGCGTACGTCGAGGCCCAGGGCGACTACGCCCGGCTGCACACCGACGAGGGCAGTCATCTGGTGCGCATCCCGCTGTCCACGCTGGAGCAGCGCTGGGCGGCGCGCGGGTTCGTCCGGATCCACCGGCGCCATCTCGTGGCGCTGGGCCGGATCGACGAGCTGCGCCTCGACGCGGGCGCCACCAGCGTCCGGGTCGGGGCGGCGGAGCTCCAGGTCAGCCGACGGCACGCGCGCGAGCTCCGGGATCTGCTGATGCGGCACGCGACGGGCTGAGAACCGCCGGTGCGGACCCGGCCCGACGGGCCCGACCGGGACCCCGGGGTCTGACGTTCCGATGCGGCCGGGCAGACGTGCCGGATCGCGCCTGTTGCCCGGTCCGGGCCCGTGCGTAGACTCCGGTCACCCCTCCCCCGGCGAAGGACCGACGCCCTGTGAACCAGACGTACGCGCTGACCGCGGTCACCGTCGTCGTCCTGGTCACGGTGCTCGTCGGGGCGCTCGGCCTGCGGATATCCCGGACCACCTCCGATTTCTACGTCGCCTCGCGCACCGTCGGCCCGCGCCTGAACGCGGCGGCCATCAGCGGGGAGTACCTCTCGGCGGCCTCCTTCCTCGGTGTCGCGGGGCTGGTGCTGCTCCAGGGGCCGGAGATGCTCTGGTATCCGGTCGGGTACACCGCCGGCTATCTGGTGCTGCTGGTGCTGGTGGCGGCCCCGCTGCGGCGCTCGGGCGCGTACACGCTGCCCGACTTCGCCGAGGCGCGGCTGGAGTCGCAGGCGGTGCGGCGGCTCGCGGTGCTGTTCGTGATCGGCGTCGGCTGGCTGTACCTGCTGCCGCAGCTCCAGGGGGCGGGGCTGACGCTGGAGATCCTGACCGGGGCCCCGCACTGGGTGGGCGGGGTGGTCGTCGCCGTCGTGGTGACGGTGGCGGTGGCGGCGGGCGGGATGCGTTCGGTCACCTTCGTACAGGCCTTCCAGTACTGGCTGAAGCTCACCGCTCTGCTGGTGCCGGCCTTCTTCCTGATCGCGGCCTGGGCCGGCGACGGGGAGCCGCGCGCCCGGTTCGACGCTCCGGCGGTCTTCCGCGAGCACACCGCCGTCACACTGGCCGAGGACGTACGGCTGTCCCTGGACGAGCCGCTCACGCTGACGGTGACGGGGCAGGTGGACGGGCGGACGTACGAGGCCGCGCCGCTGGCCCTGTCCGCCGGGCAGCACTCCGTACGGGCCGGCGCGCGCCTGGAGTTCGACCCGGGCGTTCCCGTGCCGCAGACCCGGGCGGAGGCGGGGCTGGGCATGTCCAGCTGGTCCGAGCCGCTGTCCGGGGACCGGCCGGAGCTGCGGCTGTACGCGACGTACGGGCTGATCCTGGCCACGTTCCTCGGCACCATGGGGCTGCCGCACGTCGCGGTGCGCTTCTACACGAGCCCGCACGGGCGGGCCGCGCGGCGGACCACGCTGGTCGTGCTCGGGCTGGTCGGGGTCTTCTACCTGCTGCCGCCGGTGTACGGGGCGCTCGGCCGGATCTACGCCCCCGAGCTCGCGCTGACCGGGACGGCGGACGCGGCGGTGCTGGTGCTGCCGGAGCGGATGGTGGGCGGGGTGCTCGGCGACCTGCTGGGGGCGCTGCTGGCGGGGGGCGCCTTCGCGGCGTTCCTGTCGACGGCCTCGGGGCTGACGATGGCGGTGGCGGGGGTGTTGCACCAGGACGTGCTCCAGGCGCGGGGGGTGCGCAGCTTCCGGGTCGCGGCGCTGGTGGCGATGCTCGTTCCGCTGGGGGGCAGTGTGGCGGCGACGGACGTGCCGGTGGCGGACGCGGTGGGGCTGGCCTTCGCGGTGTCGGCCTCGTCGTTCTGCCCGCTGCTGGTGCTGGGGATCTGGTGGCGCGGGCTGACTCCGCCGGGGGCGGTGGCCGGGCTGGTCGCGGGGGGCGGGGCGGCGCTGAGCGCGGTGCTGGCGACCCGGGCGGGGCTGGCTTCGGCGGGCTGGCCGCACACCCTGCTGGCCTGGCCGGCGGTGTGGTCGGTGCCGCTCGGGTTCCTGACGATGGTGCTGGTGTCGCTGGCGACGCCCTCGCGGGTACCCGGCGGGACGGCGGCGACGCTGGCCCGGCTGCATCTGCCGGAGACGCTCCACCTGCCGGAGAGCGGGCCGGGCGCGGCCCGCGTGGGCGGTGCTCCATGACCGGAGCGGTGCTCTCGTTGCTGGCGGTGGCGGGCGCCGCCCTGCTGCTCGGCCTGGGCTGGGCGGCCGGCCGGTGGCACGCCCGGCGCGGTGAGCGGGCCGCCGGGCTGGATCTCGGGACACCGGTGGAGCGGGCCACCTTCCACACCCTGCACACCGCCTCGCTGGCCGCTCCCCCGCTGCGCGCCGGGCTGACCGGGGACGCCGCCCGCAAGGCCGCGCGGCGGCTGCGGTCGCTGCTGGGCACCGAGGCGCTGTGCCTGACGGACCGGGAGGCGGTGCTGGCCTGGGACGGCCCGGGCGCGGACCACCACCAGCGGCGGGCGATGGCCCGGGTGGCGGTGATGCTGGAGTCCGGGCGGAGCCAGAGCGTGCGCACCGAGTGCCAGCGGCCGGACTGCCCGCTGAAGTGGGCGGTGGTCGCGCCGCTCACCGGCGAGGACGGCGTGCTGGGGGCGCTGGTGGCGTACGGCTCGCGCGAGTCGGCGGTGTTGGTGCGGGCGGCGACCGAGGTGGCGCGCTGGGTCTCCGTCCAGCTGGAGCTCTCCGAGCTCGACCGGTCGCGGACCCGGCTGATGGAGGCGGAGATCAAGGCGCTGCGGGCGCAGATCTCGCCGCATTTCATCTTCAACTCCCTCGCCGCGATCGCCTCGTTCGTCCGCACCGATCCGGAGCGGGCCCGGGAGCTGCTGCTGGAGTTCGCGGACTTCACCCGCTACTCCTTCCGGCGGCACGGCGAATTCACCACCCTCGCGGACGAGTTGCGGTCCATCGAGCAGTATCTGGCCCTGGCGGGAGCCAGGTTCGGGGAGCGGCTGAAGGTGACCCTGCAGGTGGCGCCGGAGGTGCTGCCGGTGGCGCTGCCGTTCCTGTGTCTCCAGCCGCTGGTGGAGAACGCGGTCAAGCACGGCCTGGAGGACTCCACCCAGGAGTGCCGGATCACCATCACCGCCCGGGACGCGGGCTCGGAGGCGGTGATCACCATCGAGGACAACGGGGTCGGGATGGACCCGGCCCTGCTGCGCCGGATCCTGGCCGGGGAGCGGACGGACTCCTCCTCCGGGATCGGGCTGCCGAATGTGGACGAGCGGATCCGGCAGGTGTACGGCGACGCGTACGGGATGGTGATGGAGACGGGGGTCGGCGCCGGCATGAAGATCACCATCCGGATTCCCAAGTACCGTGCGGGAGTGCACACTTCGCCACCCGGAGAGCGGCTTCCCCCCGGCTGAAAGCCCCCGCAGCCGGGCCGCACCCGGGTACGCGCGTGGCCCCCGGCCGTCCACGCGGGACGGCCGGGGGCCACGGAAGAGGGGTTAGCTCCAGCTGGCGTGCAGCGGCTTGCCCTCGGCGTAGCCGGCGGCCGACTGGACACCGACCACGGCCTTCTCCTCGAACTCCGCGAGGGACCCGGCACCGGCGTAGGTGCACGAGGAACGGACACCGGCGATGATCGAGTCGATCAGGTCCTCGACGCCCGGACGCGCCGGGTCGAGGAACATCCGCGAGGTGGAGATGCCCTCCTCGAACAGACCCTTGCGGGCCCGGTCGTACGCCGACTCCTCCGACGTGCGGTTCTGCACCGCGCGCGCCGAGGCCATGCCGAACGACTCCTTGTACAGGCGCCCGTCGGCGGACTGCTGGAGGTCGCCCGGGGACTCGTACGTACCCGCGAACCACGAACCGATCATCACGTTCGACGCACCGGCGGCCAGCGCCATCGCCACGTCACGCGGGTGGCGGACACCGCCGTCGGCCCACACGTGCTTGCCGTACTTCTTCGCCTCCGCCGCACACTCCAGCACCGCGGAGAACTGCGGGCGGCCCACGCCGGTCATCATGCGGGTGGTGCACATGGCGCCGGGGCCCACACCGACCTTGATGATGTCGGCGCCGGCGTCGATCAGGTCCTTGACGCCCTCGGCGGCGACGATGTTGCCCGCCACGATCGGAACCTGCGGGTCCAGCGCCCGGACGGCCTTGATCGCGTTGAGCATCGACTCCTGGTGGCCGTGCGCGGTGTCGATGACGAGCGTGTCCACGCCCGCGTCGAGCAGCTGCTTGGCCTTCTGGACGAAGTCGCCGTTGATGCCGACGGCCGCCGCGATGCGCAGCTTGCCGTCCGCGTCGGTGGCCGGGGTGTACAGGGTCGCGCGCAGCGCGCCCTTGCGGGTCAGGATGCCGACCAGCTTGCCGTCCTTGTCGACGGCCGGGGCCAGCTTGCGGTGGCCGGCGTCGAGCTTGGTGAACGCCTCGCGGGGGTCGATGTCGGCGTCGATGAGCAGCAGGTCCTTCGACATGACCTCGGAGAGCTGCGTGAAGCGGTCCACGCCGGTGAGGTCGTGTTCGGTGACGACACCGATCGGGCGGTTGTCGGCGTCGATGACGACACCGGCGCCGTGCGCGCGCTTGGGGAGCAGGGACAGGGCGTCGGCGACGGTCTGGGTGGGCGCCAGCGTGATCGGGGTGTCGAGCACGAGGTGGCGGGTCTTCACCCAGGAGATGACGTCGGTGACGATCTCGATCGGGATGTCCTGGGGGATGACGACGAGGCCGCCGCGGCGGGCGACCGTCTCGGCCATCCGGCGGCCCGCGATGGCGGTCATGTTGGCCACGACGAGCGGAATGGTGGTGCCGGTGCCGTCGGGCGAGGAGAGGTCTACGCCCTGGCGGGAACCCACCGCGGAGCGGCTCGGCACCATGAACACATCGTCGTACGTCAGGTCGTACGGCGGCTTCTGGTCATTGAGGAAACGCACGTGCAGAACATCCCAGTCGAGTCGGAGGATCCCGTCATACCCAGCGGGGCAGCCGAGGAAAACGCACGTACTTCATTCTCCCACGTCCTGGCGTTTACCACGCCCGGGTAGATCGTCCAGGACATACCGGGCCGCGTGGTTCTTTCCTACGGGACTTTGGTCACGAAAGGGGCACCGACCCGCCGGTGCACGGGCCCCCCGAGCCCGGCCAGCGGCGCCGCCGTGCCGCCGTGCCGGACGGCGGTGAACTCGGCGGCGATCGCCAGGGCCGTCTCCTCGGGGGTGGCTCCGCCCAGGTCCAGGCCGATGGGTGAGCGCAGCCGGGCCAGCTCGGCCGGTGTGACCCCCTCGTCCCGCAGCCGCGCGGCCCGCTCCTCGTGGGTGCGCCGCGATCCCATGGCCCCCACGTAGCCCAGCGGCGCCCTGAGCGCCAGGGCCAGCAGCGGTACGTCGAACTTGGCGTCGTGCGTGAGGACGCAGACGGCGGTACGGGCGTCCAGCCGGCCCGCCTCCCACTCGGCGGCCAGATGCCGGTGCGGCCAGTCCACGATCACCTCGTCGGCGTCCGGGAAGCGGGCCGGTGTCGTGAACACGGGCCGGGCGTCGCACACCGTGACCCGGTGTCCGAGGAAGGCCCCGACGCGCGCCAGGGCGGAGGCGAAGTCGATGGCGCCGTAGACGATCAGCCGGGGCGGCTCGGCGGCCGACTCGACCAGCAGGGTCAGCGGCTGCCCGCAGAGCCCACCGGCCGTGCCGAGCTCGGCGGTGCCGGTCCGCCCGGCCAGCAGCAGCGCCCTCGCCTGCCGGGCGGCGGCCCGGTCGAGCTCCGCGCCTCCGCCCAGGCAGCCCTCGTAGGACCCGTCGGGGTGGACGGCGAGGGCCCGCCCGAGCTGCTGCGGCGGCCCGGAGACCACCCGGGCCAGCGCGGCCCGCGCCCCGCCGGCGGCGGCGTCGAGCACCGAGCCGAGCACGGGCCGCACCGGGTCCTGCCCGCGTACCGGGGTGACCAGGACGTCGAGGACTCCCCCGCAGGTCAGGCCGACGGCGAAGGCGTCGTCGTCGCTGTACCCGAAGCGGTGCACGCCGCCCTCGCCGGAGGCGATCGCGTCGAGGCAGAGCTCGTGCACGGCGGATTCCACGCAGCCTCCGGAGAGGGAGCCCACCGCGGTGCCCCCGGCGTCGACGGCCAGCGAGGCGCCGGGGCCGCGGGGTGCGCTTCCGCTGACGGCGACCACGGTGGCCAGGGCGAATTCCCGCTGGGCGGCGCACCACGCGCGTAGTTCCCCGGCGATGTCGAGCATCAGCGGATGTACTCGCGGCGCGGGCTCTGTCCGGGCACCCGGGGGGTCTGCCCGGGGATGAGCGGTCTCGGCGGTCTCGGCGGCGACACGGCCGGCGTGACCGGTGCGACCTGCGCGACCTGCGCGGCCGTCCGGGCCGGTGGGCCCGGGTACGCGAGGGGGCCCGGATCCAGGCTCCGCCCGCGGGTGCTCAGCAGCATGGCGGCGTGGGCCACGCTCGCGAGGGTGGCGTGGTGGTGCCAGCCGCGGAAGGAGCGGCCCTCGAAGTCTCGTATCCCCACCGGTTCGCAGGTCTCGGAGAAGTCGAGGGAGACCCGGTCGGTGAGTTTCGCGAGCAGGAAGAGCTGGGCGAGCGGCCGGTCACCGATGTTGGTGATCCAGAACTCGGACGGCAGCATCGCGGCTTCGGTCCAGGCCCCCACCAGCTGCAGCGGAATCGGCGGCGCGGGGGTCTGCCGGTCCTCACAGGGGGTGGCGAGGATGGCGGCCGAGGTCAGCAGGGTCACCGCTCCCTCGGCGCGGCCGTGCCGGGTCCATTCGACGACGCGGCGCTGTGAGCGCAGGGAGTCGATGAGCTCACGGGCGGGCGCGGTGTGCGGCCCGGGTTTGTGGCGGCCGGCTCCTCCGAAGGAGACGGGCAGGGTGCCGTCCACCTTGAAGACGAAGGGGATGTCCTGGAGCGCGAACGACTCGACACAGTGCGGGAGATCGGTGTTGGCGACCTCCATCACCACGGGCCGGCGCTGGAGTTGCCAGCTCGCGGCCATGCGCTGGACCGCGTGCACCGCGTCCTGTGCGGGGGTCAGGGAGCGCGCGGTGTCGGGGATGCCGGCCCGCCGGCGGCGCAGCAGTTCACTGGTCCAGGGCCCGGGGAGGGTGAGGGTCCATTCGACCGGGAAGCTGGCCTCGCTGGAGGCGAGCCAGATCCCGCTGGCCTGCTGGCAGTTGGCGGTACGGCCGAGCTGGGGTACGAACTGCCGGCCGACGCCGACCGACCGGTCGCCGGCCTTCTCGATGACCATGGGCTGGATCACCCAGGCCAGCGGGCGCTGCGCGGTGCGTTCGAGGTGCTGGGCGAGGGACCGGCGTACGGGGGTCCAGTCCCACGGGGATTTGCTGATGAACTGCTGGAGGCTCTGTTCGACGGAACTGGCCCCTGTTCCGGCAATGTTTCGGATTGTTTTCTTCCCGGCCGTCCGCACAAGACCGTTCAGATAAACGCGGGCCCAGTTACGCTGGTCCCGCCGGGGTAAGGACTCGAAGAAGAGAGAGATCAGTACATCGATCAATTCGGAGATTTCCTTGGTGGAATCCTCCGGCAGGACTACTCGAGCCATCTGGTGCCTCCCCCGCGACCAGCTAGATCCAATACCCTACTTGACCGCGGAGAACGGCCGTAGGCCCCGGCGGCTACTTCCTGAGGTCGCTGGCAGTTTCGAGCCGCTCTTCCTCTACCACGAGGGGGATGGGGATCTGGTTCGCCGCATAGTAGATCGCGATCAGGAAGTGCGCGACAAGAGTGAGCGGTGCGGAGAAGAAGGCCAGGACGACCGTGAGGGGGTAGGCGATGGCACCGAGGCCGAAGCGCACCCTGGTGGCCCGGGCACCTTCCCTGTCCACCTTTTCGTGGAAGAGGTGGCCGACCCGGGTGACGTACCACCAGAACGCCAGGAAGGCCAAGGCGTAAGCGACGGTGACGGCACTGTAGAGAACCGCGGCCGCGTTGGCGGAGCCGCCCTCCTGCATGAGGTGCTCGGCAAGGACATTGGTGGTGTACGGAATCACGGACACCACCATCAGCACCATGAGATTCAGGAACAACAGCGGCCGGTCCACCCGCTTGAGGTGGCTGAAGATGGTGTGGTGGTTCACCCACATCACGCCGATGATGAGGAAACTCACCACGTAGGCCGCGTAATGGGGCCATTGCTCCCGGACGCCATGCCAGAAGTGGGATCCGGTTTCCTCCGGAACCTTCAATTCCAGGACGAGAATCGTGATGATGATGGCGAATACACCGTCACTGAATGCCTCGACCCGCCCGGTTTCGTGTTCCATGACCTCCCCTTTTCAGTTGGTGCGGCCGCACTGCGTGCCGCACATACGGGGAGGGCGGTGCCCGCCCTCCCCGCACACGCTACCCAGCTTTCGGCGGTCAGCTACCGAAGCCTGCCGTCTGCCGCCAGATTCGGCCATCGCGGACGACAAGTGTCCCGAACGCGTGCTCCGGTTCGCCGTTGAGGTTCATGATCGCGCGGTAGAAGATGGTGTCGTCCGTCTCGATGTACTCCTGGAGCTCGACCAGGGTGGGCTTCACCGTGAGATAGCCGGTGAACGTCTCGCGCACGGCGTCGATGCCGACGGACGCCCCCTCGAAGCGGAGCAGAACGGCGTCGTCGGTGTAGTTCTTCATCACCGCCTCGATGTCCAGGGCGGCCAGCGCGTCCATCTGGCGGACGAACACCGGGTGCAGCTTGGAGATGTCGTACGTGGCCATGTCGACTCCATTCGTTCACGGGGTGATGGGACGGGTGGCGGTGCCTGCATCGGCAGGCCGATCAGGGGATTTCGCCTGATCAGGGGGTGTCGTCTGATCAGGGGGTGTCGTCTGATCAGGGGGTGTCGTCTGATCAGGGGGTGTCGTCTGATCAGGGGGTGTCGTCGGGCGTGGCACAGGCGGGCGCGTTCCCCGCGAAGGGGAGCCGGACGACCATCCGCGTCTCGCCCGGACGCGAGCGGGCCGTGATCGACCCGTGGTGGCGCTGGGTCACGATCCGGTAGCTGAGGTGCAGCCCCAGACCCGTGCCCTTCCCCACGTCCTTGGTGGTGTAGAAGGGTTCGAAGATCCTCGGCAGGGACACCTCGGGGATGCCCCGGCCCGTGTCGTTGATCTCCACGACCATGCAGACGCCCTCGGCCCGGGCGCGTAGCGTCAGTACGCCGGAGCCCTCCATGGCCTCGGCGGCGTTGTCGACCAGGTTGGTCCACACCTGGTTCAACTCGCTCGGATAGCCCGTCAGTTCGGGCAGGTCGGGCTCGTACACACGCACGATGCTGATGCCCGCGAGCTTGGCACGCAGCACGACCAGCGTGTTCTCCAGCCCGTCGGTCACCGAGAAGGTCTGCTCGGGCGCCCGGTCGAGATTGGCGTAATCCCGGGTGGCGGCGACCAGTTGGGAGATCCGCGGGCCGGCCGCCCGCAGTTCCGCCGCGAGGGACCGGGTCTCCAGCAGCGCCGCGAGGTGGTCCAGGGCGGCGGGCAGGGCCGGTTCGCCGACCCCCTCCAGCCGCTCCAGCAGCCAGCCCAGCTCCAGGCCGAGGTCCGAGATCCCCGAACCGAGCAGCCCGGCCCGCTCGGTGCCGGCCTCCTCCGCCCAGTCCGCGATCTCCTCCTCGGCGTCGGCCTGGGCCAGCGCGTCGGTGATCTCCGGCGGCGGCAGCTTGTCCAGCTCCTCGGCGAGCCGGTCCAGTACGGAGCGCTCCGCGCCCGAGGCGGCCGCGCCCCAGGCGTGCGCGGTCCGGGTCAGCCGGTCCAGGGCGGGCGCCAGCTCCTGCGCGGCCCGGGCCACGGCCGCGGCCGGGTTGTTCAGCTCGTGGGCCAGCCCGGCGGCGAGCGTGCCCAGCGCCTCCACGGTGGCCCGTTTGCGCGCCTGCACCTCGGAGGACTTGATCCGCCAGGCCAGCACCGGGATCAGCACCGCCGCCACCCCGTGGCAGCGGGTCAGCATCTCGAAGAACACCGCCTTGGGGTAGGCGACGACGGTTGTCGCCGGCCCGCTCGCGGCGGCGGTCGCCACGTAGGAGCCGTCCGTCAGCAGCGGCAGCTCGCCGGTGAAGCGGTGCGCGGCGGACGGTTTGCCGTCGTGGTCCTCGGCGGCGGCGCTCTCCTCCTCGGTGGAGTGCCGGGTGAGCACCTCCTCCCGGCCATCGACCACCTTGGTGACGACGAGCCCGCCGGAGAGCAGCACGTGGAAGCCGGTGGCCTCCTCGCCGTCCCGGAAGAGGACCTCCCCGTCGGCGAGGACCCGGGGCTCGGAGACCGAGACCAGCCAGTCCAGTTGCTCCCCGGTGAGCCCTTCGAAGATCTCCAGCCCGCTCAGCGCGGTACGCAGCTCCGCCTCGTTCACGCCGTCCTCCCCTCGGCCCTGGTACGGGCGGCCAGCCGCAGGGTCACCACCAGCGCCAGGGCGCACACCCCGGCGACGGCGGCCATGAAGCCGACCGAGGTGCGGTGCAGCCCGTGGATGTTGGTCAGCATTCCGGCGAGCACCGCCGGCACGCTCATCGCCAGGTACGCGAACACGTAGACGGCGGCGGTCAGTTCGCCCCGGTGTGCCGGTTCGGCGAGCCCGCTCAGCGCCCGGAAGGAGCCGAGGAAGGCCGCGCCCCAGCCGCTGCCGAGGACGGCGGTGGCCACCAGGAACACGGCGGCCGAACCGATGCCGAGCGAGAGCAGCACCAGGCCCAGGCCGGCCAGCAGCCCGAGCAGGCCGAGGACGGCGGTGCGCAGTGCCTCCGTACCGCCCAGCAGCAGCTGGGCGGCGGTGGCGGCGCCGGCGAGCAGGGCCACCGTGGCCCCGCCGACCAGGTAGTTGGTGCTCTGGAGCAGCGAGAGCGCCAGGTGCGGGCCGAGCGAGAGGTAGAAGCCGCCCACGGACCAGACGGCGACGATGGTCAGCACGAGGACGGCGAACCGGCCCCGCGCCGCCGCCGGGACCCGGATCCGGTGCGGCACGACGCGGAAGCCGCCGCCCGCGCCGGGCGCGCTCTCGCCCATCCGCACCACCCCGACCAGCGCGACCGCGAAGGCCCCGACCAGCAGCAGGTAGCTCAGCGCGGTCGGCGCGGGCGCGTACTGGACGAGGAGCCCGGCCCCGATGCCGCCGAGCCCGATGCCGATGGTCGGACCCGCGCTGTTGACCTGGGCGCCGAGCGCGGGCCGCGAGCGCGGGGTGAGTTCCAGCAGGGCCGCTCCCATCGCCCCGGTGGCCAGGCCCACGGCGAGGCCCTGGACGGCCCGGGCCGCGAGCAGCAGCCCCAGCCCCTGGGCCCCGGCGAACAGCCCCATCGAGACGATGGCCAGGACCAGGCCGGCGCCGAGCACGGGGCGTCGGCCCAGGGTGTCCGAGAGCGATCCGAACAGCAGGAGCCCCGCGAGCACGGTGACGGCGTAGAGGGCGAAGACCACCGTGATGATGCCGGAGGAGAGGCCCCATTTCTGCTGGTAGAGCACGTACAGGGCGGACGGGACGGACGAGGAGAGCATCAGCAGGACCAGTACCGCTCCCACCACCCAGAAGCCGGAGCCTCTGGGTGCACTGGCCGCGTGGGCGGCTGGGCGCACGGCAACCCCCGTGGTCGTCTTCGATGTGTCGGCCACTGCTTACTCAACTCCCCGTAGTGGACGGTCAGGCGAGGGCCTGGGCCCTCGCCAGCGCGCGGGCCGTGAGCACCCCCGCCAGATGGCCGAGGTACTCGGCCGAGGTGCCGCGCCCGGGGACGAAGAGCTCCCTGGGCTCGGCGCGGAACGCCGCGAGTACGGCGTCGGTGGTGTACGGGCCCCGGCGCAGCCGGTCCTCGACTCCGCGCAGGCGCAGCGCGCGGGCGGTGGCGCCGGTGACCGCGATCCGCGGCCCGTCGGCGGTGATCCGTACGGCCGCGGCGCACACCGGGTAGCGGGTGGCCCGGTCGGCGGTCTTCTCGAAGGCGCCGGAGGGGCCGGCCGGCGGCACGAGCAGCGCGGTGACGACCGTACCGGCGGGCGGGCCGGACTCCGCGAACTCCTCGGCCGGTACGGTCGAGCGCCCGCCGGGACCCGCGCGTTCGACCAGCCCGCCGGCGGCGATGGCCGCGACCGGCAGATCGGTGGCGCGCCCGGTGGCGGCCAGGTTCCCGCCGACGGTGCCGAGGTTGCGGACCTGCGGGTCGCCGTTGGCGCGGGCCGCGGCGGCCAGCTCCGGGGCCTCGGCGAGCACCAGCGGGTGCGCGGCGAGTTCGGCGAGGCTGGTCAGGGCCCCGATCCGCAGCCCCTCGGCCGTGCGCTCGACGCCCCGCAGCTCCTCCAGCCGCCGGATGTCGACCAGCAGCCCGGCCCGGTCGGCGCCGGTGCGCAGGTCGGGCAGCAGGCTCTGCCCCCCGGCCAGCACCCGGGCGCCGCGCGTCCCGGCCAGCAGGGTGAGCGCCTCGTCGAGGCCCCCGGGCCGGACGTAGTCGAATTCGGTGAGGATCACTGGGCTTCCCCTCTCAGGCGGCGCCAGACCTTCTCGGGGGTGACCGGCATGTCGATGTGCTGGACGCCCAGGTCGGACAGGGCGTCGACGACCGCGTTGACCACGGCCGCGGCCGGCGGCACGGTGGCGATCTCGCCGGCGCCCTTGGCGCCGAGCGGGTTGTGCGGGGACGGCGTGACCGTCTTGTCGAGACGGAAGAAGGGCACGTCGGCGGCGCGCGGCAGGGCGTAGTGACCCAGGTCGCGGCTGACGAGCAGCCCGTTCTCGTCGTACTCGGCGATCTCCATCAGCGCCTGGCCGAGGCCGTGCACGATGCTGCCCTCGATCTGGCCGAGAACCACCTTCGGGTTGCCGATGTTTCCGGCGTCGTCGACCGCGGTGTAGGCCACGACCTCGGTCTCGCCGGTGAGTTCGTCGATCTCGACGACCGCGACATGGGTCCCGAAGGGGTAGTTGAAGTCCGGCGGGTCGAAGTGGGTGGTCTCGTCGAGGGCCGGCTCGATCTCCGGGGGCAGCCCCCAGCCGTACCACATGGCCATCGCCAGATCGGCGAAGGTCTTGGCGTTCTCCTCGTTGCCCTCTTCGTATACCTTGCCGCCGGCGTAGACGACCTTGTCCTCCGGGATGCCCAGGAAGACGGCCCCGGCGCGGATCAGCTTGCTCTTGATCTTCCGTGCGGTCAGCGCGACGGCGGGCCCGGCCATGCTGTACGAGCGGGAGCCGTAGGTGCCCTGCCCGTACGGGGCCTTCTGCGTATCGCCCTCGTAGACCTGGACCTGGTCCGGGTCGATGCCGAGCTCGTCGGCGGCGACCTGCGCGAAGACGGTGCCGTGGCTCTGGCCGGTGGAGGCGGAGCCGACGGTGACGGCGACCTCGCCGGTCGGGTGGACGCGGATGTTGGCGCTCTCCCAGGTGCCGCCGAGCATGCCCTCCTGGGACATCCGGGTGGAGGGGCCGACGCCGCAGATGGCCACGTAGGTGGCGAGGCCGACGCCGAGGCGCTTGCCGCGGGTGCGGGCCTCGGCCTTGCGGGCGGGCATGTCGGCGTAGCCCGACAGCTCGATGGCCCGGTCGAAGTTCAGCTGGTAGTTCCCGGAGTCGTAGGTCCAGCCGAGGCCGTTGTCGTACGGGAACTTCTCCTTCGGCACCAGGTTCTTGCGCCGCACCGCCGCCGGATCCATGCCGATCTCGGAGGCGTACCGGTCCACGAGGCGCTCCATCAGGAACGCGGCCTCGGCGCGCCCGCTGCCGCGCTGGGCGCCGAGCGAGACCGTGTTGGTGAAGGCGGCGTACACCTCGCAGAAGGCGGCGGGGATCTCGTACATGCCGCTGATGGAGCGGCCCATCAGGGCGGTGGCGACACCGGGGCCGATGGTGGAGGGGTACGCGCCGAGGTTGGCGTAGCTGGTGGCGCGCACGGCGGTGATGCGGCCGTCGCGGGTGCCGGCGAGCGTGACGTGCTGGCGGTGGTCGCGGCCCTGGACGGTGGAGTTCATCAGTCCGGTGCGGGTGTCCACCCACTTCACGGGCCGGCCGAGCGCCTTGGAGAGCAGCAGGACCAGCGCCATGTCGGGGTACAGGTACCCCTTGGTGCCGAAGCTGCCGCCGACGGTCGGCGCGATGACGCGCAGCTTGTTGAAGGGGATGCCGAGGACCAGCGCGGAGAGCAGGAAGCGGTGGTTGTGCGGGCCCTGGGTGGAGGCGTAGAGGGTGTACTCGCCGGTGGCGGCGTTGTAGTCGCCGACCGCGCCGCGGGGCTCGATGGGGCTGTTGATGGTGCGCTGGTTCACCAGGTCGAGCTCCACGGTGACCTCGGCGTCGGCGATGGCCGCGTCGGTGCGGTCCTTGTCGCCGCAGGTCCAGTACGCGTTCAGGTTGCCGGGGACGGCCTCGTGCAGCTGGGGCGCGCCCTCGGCGAGTGCCTCGTCGGCCCGGGTGACCACGGGCAGCGGCTCGTACTCGACGGCGATGGCGTCCAGCGCGGCGGCGGCCTGGCGCGGGGTCTCGGCGACGACGACGGCGATGGGGTCGCCGACGTGCCGGACGGTGTCGCCGGTCAGGACCGGGCGGGCGCCGGGAAGTCCGTAGGGGTGGGGCGGGAAGTGGCTCTCGACCCCGCCGGGTATCCAGATGCAGGGCAGCGGCATGACGTCGGTGAAGTCGGCCGCGGTGGCCACCTTGAGCACGCCGGGCAGCTGCTCGGCGGCCTTGGTCTCGATGGAGAGGATCTTCGCGTGGGCCACCGGGCTGCCGAGGATGGCCATGTGGGCGGTGCCGGGCAGATCGATGTCCGCCACGTAGACGGCCTCGCCGCGCAGCAGCCTCGGGTCCTCGCGGCTGTCGAGCGGCCGGCCCAGCACGCCGTTCCCCTGGAGGGCGGTCTCCCCCGTCACTTCGGTCATCTCGCTCACACCTCCTGTCCGGAGGTGGCGGGCACCTCGGCCCGGGGGGCGGCGCAGGCGCGCTGCACTCCCCGTACGACGCTGTGGTAGCCGGTGCAGCGGCACAGGTTGCCGGTGAGCCACTCGCGGATCTCGGGCTCGGTGGGGCTTTCGCCGTCGGCGGTGGCCGCGGCGTTCTCGACGAGCTCGCCGAGCGCCATGACCATGCCGGGGGTGCAGAACCCGCACTGGGTGCCGTGCTCCTGGCGCAGGGCCTCCTGGAGGCCGGTGAGTTCGCCACCCGTGGTGGTGACTCCCTCGATGGTGGTCACCTCGGAGCCGGCGGCCGCCGCGGTGAGGACGAGGCAGCTCTTGACGGACTTGCCGTCGAGCCGCACGACGCAGGACCCGCACTGGCCGGTGTCGCAGCCGACCTTGGTGCCGGTCAGTCCGAGGCCGTCACGGAGCCGCTCCACGAGCAGCTCGTTGGGCGGCGCCGCGAATTTCTCGGGTCTTCCGTTGACATTCAGTGTGAGATCCATGCGAGCGCCTGCGCTTCCGTGAGCGGCTGGTTGAAGAGGGGCCCGCCGGGCTGCTGGAGAATTCCCCCCGAGTGCAGCGGGCCGGTGTCCACGGGTGCGAATCCGAGATCCGTGATGATTCCCGCGACGATTTCCTTGGCCTTCCCGTCGTCGCCGGCCACGAAATGGGCCAGGCGCTGTGAATCTTTACGGCCCGGATCGGTACCGGCGACGGCGAGTGTCTCGAAATGCATGGTGTTCAGGGATTTCACGACCCGCACGCCGGGGTACCACTCGGCGACGAGTTCGCTGGAGCCGCGTCCGCCGAGGTCCCGGGGGGCGCCCGGGCCGCTGAAGGCGTTCGTCGCGTCGACGAGCACGGTGTCGCGTACGGCGTCCTGGGGCAGCAGCCCCTGGACGCTGTCGAAGGGCACCATCAGCACCAGGAGTTCGGTCTCGCCGGCGGCTTCGGCGGGGTGCGCCGCCGAAGCCGCCGGGCCCAGTTCGGCCAGCAGCGGGCCGATGCTGTGCGGGCCGCGGGCGTTGGCGAGCACGACCTCGTGGCCTGCCGCCACCAGGATCCTGGCGAGCGTCGAACCGATCCGCCCGGTGCCGATGATGCCTGTGCGCATTGACGCTCCTTCGCCGGACACCCCCGGGGGAGGTGTGCTCAGTCCATGCCGATCCAGACCGACTTGGTCTGGGTGTAGCTTTCGAGGGATTCGGGCCCGCATTCGCGGCCGTAGCCGGAGGCCTTGTAGCCGCCGTAGGGCACCGAGGGGTCGTACTGGTTGTAGCAATTGACCCAGACCGTGCCGGCCTTGATCTGCGAGGCGACCCGGTGGGCGCGCCGCAGGTCCTTGGTGTGGACGCCGGCGGCGAGGCCGTACGCGCTGTCGTTGGCGATGCGTACGGCGTCCTCCTCGGTGTCGAAGGGGATGATCGACAGGACCGGGCCGAAGATCTCCTCCTGGGCGATCCGCATCCCGTTGTCGACGCCGGTGAAGATGGTCGGCAGGAAGTACAGGCCCTGACTGGAGGCTCCCTCCGGGGTCCAGCCGGAGCCGCCGGTGCGCAGGACGGCGCCTTCCTTCTCGCCGATCTCGATGTACGAGCTGACCTTGTCGAACTGGCCGCGGTGGGCCAGCGGGCCGAACAGCGTGGCCGGGTCGCGCGGGTCGCCGGGCTTGAGGGCGGCGGCCCGGCGGACCAGGCGTTCGACCATCTCGTCGTGGATGGGGCGGTGCAGCAGCAGTCGGGAGCCGGCCGTGCAGATCTCGCCCTTGTTGTAGTAGATGCCGAAGAAGGCGAGTTCCTCGGCGGCGTCGAGGTCGGCGTCGGCGAAGACGATGTTGGCGGACTTCCCGCCGAGTTCCATCGTCACCTTCTTCAGGGTGCCGGCCGCCTTGCGGATGATCGACTGGCCCACGACGGTCGAGCCGGTGAAGGCGATCTTGTCGATGTCGGGGTGGTCGGTGAGCGTCTCGCCGAGTTCCACACCGGGCCCGGTGATGACGTTCAGCACGCCGTCCGGGATCTCCGCCTCCTGGAACAGCTCGGCGATCTTCAGGGCGGTGAGCGGGGTGGCCGGGGACGGCTTGTGGACGACGGTATTGCCCGCGGCGAGGGCCGGCGCGATCTTCGTCATCGACAGCAGCAGCGGGAAGTTGAACGGGGTGATGGCGCAGACCACGCCGAGCGGTTCGCGCAGGGTGTACGCGAGCTGCCCGCCGGCCGGGGCCCGCGAGGAGCCGTCCACGCGGGTCACGGCGCCGGCGTAGTAGTGCATCAGCTGCGCGGCCATCGGGGCGTCGACCGTGCTGGAGAAGGCGAACGGCTTGCCCATGTCCACCGTCTCCAGCAGGGCGATCTCTTCCAGGTCCCGCTCGATGAGCTCACCGACCCGGTTCAGCCGCAGCGCGCGCTCCTGGGCGGACAGTCTGCTCCAGGGACCTTCTTCGTACGCCGTGCGGGCGGCGGCCACGGCCGCGTCGGCGTCGGCGGCGGTGGCCTGGGCCACCGGCACGATCTCCTGTCCGTCCACGGGGCTGATGTCCGGCTCGGTCCGGCCGTCCTGGGACGGGACCCATTTGCCGCCGATGAACAGCTTGCCGGGATTGGCGAGGGGCGGACCACTCAGCTCACGCTTGGTCATGGCTGCCTTCCGGGGTCGGGTGCGGGGCGCGGTGGTACTAGCCCTTCGCGAGCTGCCGTAAGAAGGTCTCGGCGAGGGCCTTGGAGGAGTACGGGTTCTGGCCGGTGGTGAGCTTGCGGTCCACCACCACGTGCGAGTCCCAGATCGCTGCTGCCTTCTCGTACCGGGCACCGAGCCGGGTGAGCTCGGCCTCCAGGATCAGCGGGAGCCGGCCGGCCATGTTGGTGACCAGCTCCTCGCTGTGGGAGAAGGCGGTCATCCGGTAGCCCTCGAACGGCCAGCGGCCCTCACCGTCGCGCAGTGCGAGCAGCGAGGTGTGGCCGTGGCAGACGGTGGCCAGCGGCTTGTCCTGGGCGATGGCCCACCGCAGGATCTGGGCGAGTTCGTCGGACTTGGACAGGTCGCCGATGGCGCCGTGCCCGCCGCTGACGTAGATGCCGTCGTAGTCGGTGATGTCCTTCTCGCCCAGGGTTTCCAGGGCGATCGGGTTCTTCAGCTGAGGCGTGTTCTCGATGACGCGGACGTACTCGGCGGCGTTGGCCGCGTCCTCGTCCGGCGAGCCCTGGGGGCGGACCCACTGGAGGAACTGGGGGTCGATGCTGGTCTGGTCGACCGTGGGAGCCAGGCCGCCGATCGTCGCCACGTCCACGGTGTGGCCCGCGGCCTTGAAGAGCGTGTAGGGAACCACGAATTCCTCGGCCCAGAATCCCGAGGGGTGCTGTTCCCCATCGAGAAGATGGAGCGTTGCCTTGGCCGTCATGACGACGAGAATCTTCATGACTGTTCTCCTTGTTCTGAATCGCTGCCGATTCAACACGCCGCCCGCAAGGGGCGTAAGGGGGGAGCGTCAGGCGCGTGATACTTCGTCACGTGCGTCCAACGCGGAGATGATGGTGCGGAATTCACCGACCAGGGGGTGGTCGGGATGCGCCTCGGCGAATATGCGTTCGCCGTACAGGGCGGCCATTTCCGGCGCGTAGGGGAGAATTCCGGCCAGGGGGGCGCCGTACACCTCCTCCGCGCGCCGTCGGGCCTCTTCGCGGTCGATGCCTTCCGGGGCCATGCTCATGACCAGAGTGCGCCGGCAGGGCAGCCGCCCGGCCAGTGCGAGGGTCTCCTCGACCCCGGAGAGGTCGATGCGGTCGGCCCGCGCCATGATCATCAGGACGTCGGCGCTCGCCATGGCGGTCACCGACTCGTTGTTGAGCCCGGCGTGGGTGTCCAGCAGCAGCACGTCGAGGGCGAGGTGCCGTGCCAGCCGGTCGAAGCCCTCCGGCAGCAGCCCCACGTCGTACCCGGTGGACATGAGCTCGCGCAGGGCGGCGGTCCCCGTCCGGGCCGGTACGACGTACAGGGCCAGACCGGAACCGGCGCCCACCTGTTGGGCTGCGGCCTCGATCTCACAGCGGCCGAGCAGGTAGTCGGCCAGCGAGAAGCCGGGTTCGAGCCGGAACAGCAGGTCCAGGGTGGGCGACTGGATGTCGGTGTCGACCACTCCCACCCGGCGTCCCTCCGCCGCGATCAGCAGCGCGAGGTTCGCCAGCACCGAGGACTTTCCGGTGCCGCCGCGGTGCGAGTGCACCACGATGGTCCGGGTCATCTACGCCACCACCCGATGGCCGGCGCCGTCCGCGTACGACCCCCGCGCCGCACGTGGCCGGTGCAGGGCCAGCATGGTGACATCGTCGTGCTGTTCGGCGGTGCCGGTGTGCTCCCGCACCGCCAGGTCGATCCGGTCGACCACGTCCTTGCCGCTCACCGGGGGGCCGGCGAGCAGGTCCAGCATCCGTTCGTCGCCGAGGAAGCTGCCGTTCGGGCAGCGGGCCTCGGGGACCCCGTCCGTGAACACGAAGAGGGTGTCTCCGGGATTCAGCTGGGCGTAGCCGAGGGTGTACACGCAGTCGGGCAGGACGCCGACGGCCGGTCCGGTGACCTCCAGTGGGACGGGGCTGCTGCCGTCGGCGGGCAGCAGCAGCGGCGGGTTGTGGCCGCCGTTGATGTAGACCAGGCTGCCGGTGAGCGGGTCGAGCACCCCGAAGAACAGGGTGGCGAAGTAGCCCTGCCGCAGGTGGTTGCGGGTGAGGTAGCCGTTGGTCGCGGTGACCGCGTTGAGCAGTGGGGTGGCGCCGACGACCGGGGTGCGCCGGCTGCCGCCCGCGCGCCCGGCCGCCATCAGGTGCTGGAGGCCGCTGTTCTCGGCGGTGTGCCGCAGCAGCGAGCGGATGAGCGCCATGAAGAGCGCCGCACCGACCCCCTTGTCGCAGACGTCGGCGACGACGACGGCGAGCCGGCGGCCGCGGGAGATCTCGAAGACGTCGTAGAAGTCCCCGGCGACCTGCCGGGCCGGCCGGAACCGTACGTCGATCTCCCAGCCCTCCGGGACGGGCAGCGATTCGGGCAGGAAGCCGGCCTGGATCTCCCGGCCGATCTCCAGCTCCTTCTCGTATCCCATCAGTTCGGCCCGGGCGTCGGCCTCGCGCAGGGTGCGGCCGAGTCCGGCCCGCTCCGAGCAGCTGTGCAGCCGGGCCCCGACCAGGGCGGGCAGGAAGGGCGGTACGAGGTAGTCGTGGCCGAGCCGGACGTGCGCCTCCAGGGAGGCGAATTCCGTCACGGTCCAGACGACCACGATGGGGGCCCCGGCCCAGTGGCGCAGCCGGCGCACGGCCGTCCGTACCGACTCCCCGTCGGACTCGGCGGGGACGAGCAGCACGTCCGCGACGGGCAGCTCGTCCAGCTCGCCGTGGAGCAGGTCCGCCAGAGTGCGGGAGACGAGTTCCGCGTCCATCGTCCGCAGCGCGTCGAACAGCTGGGGCGGCGGAGGCGGGTACTCGTCGAGGATGATCACGGTCGTGGAGGGCATGGGTCCGTCCCCTCTGCCTTCACAGTCAGCGTGCTGATGTTGCGGCCGTCCCTGCGGGTGTAGCTGAACTCGTCCACGCTGGTGAGCGCCAGGTGGATGCCGAGTCCGCCGACCCTGCGCCGCTCCGGGGGAAGCCCGGGGACGGGCGGCAGGCAGCCCTCGACGGGGTCGAAGGCGGGTGCGGTGTCCTCGATGACGATCTGCACCCCGCCGGGACCGGAGCGGCCGCGGACGGTGATCCGCCCGTCGCCGCCCCGGTACCCGTGCATCACGATGTTCGTGGCCAGCTCGTCCACGGCCAGCCGGATCCGGTACGCGGCGCCCTTGTCCAGGCCCGCCCCTCCGGCCAGCCGCAGGACGAACGCGGCGATGTCGCCCAGTGCCCCCACCGTCGCGGGCACCTCCAGCTCGACGGGCGTCCTCGCCAGTTTGACCATGTCACTCACCGGAGTCAGTCGTCGGAGAGGACGATGCTGCGGTCCAGCCCGGCCGTCCGGATGGTCCGGGAGACGGGCTCGATGGCGCCGACCACCTTGATGGTCACGTGGTCCGCCACCTTCTGCTGGGCGAAGACCAGGGAGCGCAGTCCGGCGCTGGCCATGTAGCCGACGCCGGCCATCCTGATCTCCACGGTGTTGGTGCCGTGCCCGGCGGCCTTCTCGATGGTCTGGTGGAAGTCCGGCGCGGTCTTGGCGTCCAGCTCACCCGTCAGCTCGATGACGGTGGTGTCGCCCTCGATGCTCAGGGACACGGAAAGCGGCATGTCAGGTCTCCTTCGGTCAGGGCGTCCCGGTCGTCTCGGGATCGTTCGTGCGGCCCACCAGGATCACGACGGAGCGGGGGCCGATGAGGTACTTGCCGGCGTTGTCCAGCTCCTGCTCCGCACCGGGGGTGCGGATGTCGTACGGTCCCTCGGCCCCGGTGTCGGCGAACAGGTGCCAGCTCCGCCCGCCCGGCAGGGCGGGCAGTTCCAGGTCGTGCGACTCCCAGTGCGCGTTCATGGCCACGTACACCACGTCGTCGTCGCCGGTGCCGCAGCGGGCCACCGCCAGCAGCCGGCTCTCGGCCGACCAGTCGGGCTGCCAGGCCCGCTCCCCGTGCCAGCTGATGTCCGGCAGCCCGAGGCTGTCCCGGAGCCGGCCGGTGGGGTGGGCGGTGGAGCGCAGCTCGCGGTGGTGCTTGCGGAAGGCGATCATCTCCCGCGTGAACCGGAGCAGTTCGGCGTTGTCCCCGACCTGGTCCCAGTCGAACCAGGACAGCTCGTTGTCCTGGCAGTACGTGTTGTTGTTGCCCTGCTGGGTCCGCGCGACCTCGTCTCCGGCCAGCAGCATCGGGATGCCCTGGCTGGTGAAGAGGATGGCGAGGGCGTTCTTCATCTGCCGCAGCCGCAGCGCGTTGACCTCGGGGTCGTCGGTCGGCCCCTCCGCCCCGCAGTTCCAGCTGGCGTTGTCGTTCCCGCCGTCGTTGTTGCCCTCGCCGTTGGCCTCGTTGTGCTTGTCGTTGTACGAGACCAGGTCGGCCAGGGTGAAACCGTCGTGGGCGGTCAGGAAGTTGACCGACGCCGAGGTGCCGCGGCCGGAGTACAGGTCGGGCGAGCCGGCGATCCGGGTGGCGAGTTCCCCGGTGAGCCCCGGGTCTCCCTTGATGAAGCTGCGCACGGTGTCGCGGTACTTCCCGTTCCACTCCGCCCAGCGGCCGTACGCCGGGAAGTTGCCGACCTCGTAGAGGCCGCCCGCGTCCCACGCCTCGGCGATGAGCTTGGTGTGCCGCAGCACGGGATCGTAGGCGAGCAGCTCCAGCAGCGGCGGGTTGGGCAGCGGCGTGCCGTCCAGGTCCCGGCCGAGGATGGCCGCGAGGTCGAAGCGGAAGCCGTCGATGTGGTAGTCGGCGACCCAGTGGCGCAGGCAGTCGAGCACGTAGTTGCGCACGACGGGGTGGTTGCAGTTGACGGTGTTGCCCGTGCCGCTGAAGTTGAAGTAGTACCCCTCGGGCGTGAGCATGTAGTACGTGGCGTTGTCGAGGCCCTTGAAGGAGATCGTCGGGCCCTGCTCGTTGCCCTCGGCGGTGTGGTTGAAGACGACGTCGAGGATGACCTCGATGCCGGCGGCGTGCAGGTCCTTGATCAGGGTGCGGAACTCGTCGCCCTGCATCCCGTAGCGTCCGGTGGCCGCGTAGCCGGCCTTGGGCGCGAAGAACGCGACGGTGTTGTAGCCCCAGTAGTCGTAGAGCTTCTCGCCGGTCTCCGGGTTGGTCCGCGGGTTGTCGCTCTCGTCGAACTCGAACACGGGGAGGAGCTCGATGCAGTTCACCCCGAGTTCCTTCAGGTACGGGATCTTCTCCCGCAGCCCCGCGAAGGTGCCGGGCGCGGTGACGCCCGAGGAAGGGTGCCGGGTGAAGCCGCGCACGTGGGCCTCGTACACGATGAGGTCCTCGGCAGGGAGCCGCAGCGGCGTGTCGTCGCCCCAGTCGAAGTCCTGGAGGCAGACGCGGGAGCGGTACTGGTAGCCGAGGCTGCGGTCCGGCTCCACGCCCCAGACGTCGCGGCCGGAGATCAGCCGCGCGTAGGGGTCGGAGAGAACCTGCCGGGCGTCGAAGCGGTGGCCGATGGCCGGGTCGAAGGGTCCGTCGGCCCGGTAGCCGTACTCGATGTTCTCGTGGTCGAGGCCGAAGACCGTCATGGCGAAGACGCTGCCGGTGCGGAATTCCTCGGGGAATTCCAGCTCGGCCATCGGCTCGGGCTCTCCGCGCTTGTAGATGACCAGGGTCATGGAGGTGGCCTGGTCGGAGAAGACGGAGAAGCTGACCCCGCCGGGGACCACGTTGGCCCCGAAGGGGAACGGTTTGCCGGCGCGGACGCGGTACCCGCCCACCTCGTGGGTCGGGTACGCGTCGATGCGCAGGACCTGCTCGGACTGGGACTCGGTCATCGCGCGGACCGTGCCTTGGCCTTGGCCTCGGCCGCGGCGGCCTCACCGGTCTCGAAGAAGTCGAGGAAGCCGGTGGCCGACATGACGAACCGGACTTCCTCGCTCACCCCGTAGAGGGTGACGGCGACCCCGGCGTGCTGGGCCTCGCGGTAGACGACGAGCAGGGTCCGCAGGCCCGCGCTCGACACATAGGTGACGGCCGTGAGGTCGATGCGCAGCGGCCGGCCCTCGCGGACCAGCGGCAGCAGGGTCTGGAGCAGCGATCCGGAGGTCTCGCTGTTGATCTCACCGGTGGCGACGAGCACGGTGCCCGCCTTGTTCCGGCGTTCCTTCAGGTTGAGAGTCATGATGTTCCCCTCTTTTTGGGGCGCCCCCCGTTGGGCTTTACTTGGCCGCCGGCCGCAGCCGGACCTTGACCTTGACCCGTCCCTGGACGTCGGGCAGCCGGACCGTGAGGCCGTCCGCGTCGAAGTCCGTCCACGGCTTCTCGTCGATCTCGACGGACGCGACCTGGACCGAGCCCGCGGGAAGCAGGTCGGGCGAGACGCGCAGCACGCGGTCGGGCAGGTTGGTCGGGTCGGGCTGGAAGTGGAAGTCCATCTCCCGGCCGTTGATGAGCAGGTTGTTGTAGACGGCGGAGAGGTAGCAGAGCTCCGCCGAGTGGTACATGGACATCGAGTGGCTGCCCTTGAGCCGCTCGGTGCCGAGCAGGTACGGCGTACCGCTGGCGAGCACGTTGAAGTAGACGGCTCCCTCATCGTGGTCGAGGAAGAAGGTGTTGTAGAAGGCCTCCGCCTGGCGGGCCTCCTTCAGGAAGTCCTCGCCGCCGACGGTGCCCTTCAGGATGAGGTAGGCGAGGATCGCCTGCTCCTGCTGCCACCAGGCCTTGCGGTCGTGCCAGGCGAAACGATACGTCTCCGCGTCGCCGGTCTTGATCCGCTCGACCACGTCGTACCAGCCGCCGCGCTGCTGGTCGCTGCCGACGGCCGGCATGATCTCGCCGATCTTGCGGGCGAGCTCCTCGTAGGCCGGCTTGGCCTTCAGGGAGTTCATGCGCATCAGGTTCCAGGCGATCTTCAGGTTGTGGCCGACCACCGCCCGGTTCTGCTGCCAGCTGTGCGCGGTGTCGTGCGACCAGTCGCGGAAGAAGCGCTCCTGGACGAAGGGGCTGTTCTTGTAGTCCGGGAACTTGTCCGCGATGGTGTCGAAGGTGTACTCCAGGAAGTCGGCGTACCTCTGTTCGCCGGTCGCCAGGTACAGGTTGATCAGGTACGCGGGCGCGTGGTCGCCGACCGAGTTCCAGTTCTTGCGCTCGGCGTTCTCGCCGAGGGACTCGTGGTCCGGGCTGAACAGGATCGGGTCGATGTGCGAGTAGTAGCCGCCCTGCTCCTCGTCCTTGAAGAACTTGTCGAACAGCCGGATGGTGGCGTCCGCGTCGTTCTTGATCCGGATGTCACCGGTGATCCGGTACGTCTGGATGGGGCCGGCGAGCGCGTAGATCTGCTCGTACATCGGGATCGCGTCGTAGTCGTCGGAGAACTCCGAGGTGAACAGCTTGCGCTCGCTGTCCCCGTCGACGCTGATGCCGTGGTACCAGAAGACCACGTCCTCCTCGCCGTCCACGACCCGCATGTGCTTGCGCAGGTACTCGGTGCCGCGCTCGGCGACCTCCAGGTACTCGTCCTTGCCGGTCAGCAGGTAGGCGGAGGCCATGCCGTAGACCAGGCGGGAGATCGTGTCGGTCTCCTGGACGTGGCTGGCGGTCTTGTCGCCGCCGAGCCGGATCTCGGTGCGGTACTGGGTGAAGTCCACCGGCCCCTCACCGAACTGCGCCCGCTTGTAGAAGTCGGCCAGCGACTCGATCTGCTTGACCCACCAGCTCGCTTCCTCGAACCGGTAGTCCTCCGCGCCGCGGCCCAGGAACACCAGGCGCTTGGCCTCGTAGCGGCCGCCCTGCTCCGGGTAGTGGACGCCGTAGACGAAGAGGAACCGGCCGGGCGAGAGCATCTCGTCGATGTGCCCGGAGGCGTCGATGTACGGCTCGTCGAGGTTGCGGACCAGCTCGGCGCTCGGGTCCCCGGCCAGCGAGACGTCGAACTCGCGGCCGTCCGAGGTCTTCAGCCGCAGCAGCCGGGTCGCGGAGTCGAAGCGGACGACGTAGCCCGCGATCGTGTCGGAGAAGGAGAAGCTCACGGCGTCCGCCATGTCATGCACCGTCCTTGTCGTGTGAGCGGTCGTCCTCGAATCCCTGGCTGACCTCGACGATCACCCCGTCGGGATCACGGACCCACACGGTCCGCCACCCGCAGATGAAGTCGTCGAAGTCCAACGGCCCCAGGGTCACTTCGGCCGCGTCGCCCAGCGATGCCAGGAACGCGTCCACGCTGTCGGTCTGGAAGGCCAGGTGGCGCATCCGGCCGGGGGCCTGCGGCCCGTCGTCGTTCGCCTCCCGCGCCGGTTCGGCGCCGGCCGCGAAGAGCTCCAGGTACGCGTCCCCCTTGCGCAGGAACACGATCCGGGCCTCCCCGAGGTCGACCACCCGGGCCCGGGTGAAGCCGAAGTACCGGGTGTAGAAGTCCTCGGTGGTCTTCTGGTCCGTGCAGTTCAGGCCCACGTGCGACCAGACCATCGGCCCCATCAGCCGGTCCCCCGGCCCCGCCCCGCCGCGATCAGGTCGATGATGCGGCGGGCGAACAGGTGGTGGTGCGCGCCGGTGCGGCCGGTGACCAGGTCCCCGTCGACCACCACATCCTCGTCCACGTACTGGGCGCCCATGTTCCGGACGTCACCGATGAGGTTGTTGTGGCACACCACCTTGCGGCCGCGCACCTTGCCCGGGATCGAGGAGGCCAGCCACATGCCGTGGCAGATGATGCCCTTGAGGACCGTCGGCTCCTCGAAGGCCCGGCGCAGCAGCTCCGTCGCCGGCGCCAGCTGGTCCACGTCCTCGGTGTAGCGCAGCCGGTCGGCCACCATGCCCGAGGGCACGATGATCGCCGCGTACCGGCGCAGCTCGTCGTCGCTCAGCCCCTCCAGGGACTGGCTGGCGGTGAACGGCGCCCGGTACTCGTGGCCGGAGAAGGTGACGGAGTCGTTGCCCCACAGCCGGGTCAGGAAGTCGACCTCGGCGCCCTCCTCGGCGAACCGGTGCTGGTAGTAGAAGATCTCCGGCTCGTAGAAGTCGCTCTCGACCAGGACCGCGATCCGGGTCCCCGAGAGCGCTCCCTCGCGCAGCACGACGTCAGGCACGGGAAACCCCCTTCACGAAGTCGGCCGCGCGCTCGGCGATCATCGCGATGGCGGCGTGGCAGTTGCCCGACGGAACGGCGGGCATCACGCTGGCGTCGACGACGCGCAGGTTCCGTACGCCGTGCACCCGCAGCTCGGGATCGACCACGGAGAGGTCGTCGATGCCCATGCGGCAGGAGCCGGCCTGGTGGTGGTAGCTCTCGGACTTCTGCTTGACGAAGGTCCGCAGCTCGTCGTCCGTGACGTGGTCGGGCCCGGGCTGGAGCTCCTGCTTGTACAGGGGCGAGAAGGCGGAGGTCGCGAAGATCTCCCGGGCGAGCTTGACGCCCTGCACCATCCGCTCCAGGTCCCACCGGTCACCCAGGTAGTTCGGGTTGATCAGCGGGTGGGCCAGCGGGTCGGCGCTGGCCAGCTTGATCCAGCCGCGGGAGACCGGCCGTACGACTCCGGGCAGGATGGACACCGTGTTCGGGTGGTCCTGGCCGACGATCACGTCGAACGGGACGTGCACGAACGCGATCTGGAGGTCCGGCGCGGGCAGTCCGGGCCGGGAGGACAGGAACAGCGCGCTCTCCGACAGGTTCTGCGCCGGCGGCGGGAGTTCCTGGGTGACCTCGGCCATCAGCCCGGTCAGGACGTGGTTGTGGAAGTTCTCGCCGACGCCGGGCAGCGCGGCGGTGACCTCGATGCCGTGCTGCCGCAGCTGCTCGGGGTGGCCGATGCCGGAGAGCAGCAGCAGCTTCGGCGACTCGATCGCCCCGGCGGCCACGATCACCTCCCGGCGGGCCCGTACGGTGTGCGGTCCGGGCTCGGCGGTGCTGCTGTGGCCGTCGCGGACGGTCCGGCCCGGGACGTCCCTGCCCGAAAGCGCGGCGGGGGCCTGGAGCTGGACGTACTCGACGCCCGTGCAGGTGTCCCCGTCGAAGAGCAGCCGGGTGCTCTGCGCGCTGGTGCGCAGGGTCAGGTTGGCGCGGTCGAGCGCCGGCTCCAGGTAGGCGGCGAGGACGCCCTGGCGGCGGCCGTCGGCCACGTCGATGTGGTGCCAGCCGGTGCCGAAGAGCCCGCGGCGCGGGCCGTCGGTGTTGAAGTCCTCGATCTCCTCGTGGCCGAGCTCGACGGCCGCGTCGATGAAGGCGCGGGAGGCCGGGTTGGGGCCGTGCCGTCCGGCGTGCGTGATCCGCTGCGGGCCGCGGGTGCCGGTGGTGGCGGCGGTCGCGTCCTCCTGGCCCTCCAGCAGCGCGAAGTACGGGAGCACGTCCTCGTGCGCCCAGCCGGCCGCGCCCTGGTAGGCCCAGTTGTCGAAGTCCGAGGCGTGGCCCCGGATGTGCATCATGATGTACAGGTTGCTGCTGCCGCCGGGGGCCTTGCCCCGCGGTTCGTACGTACGGCGGCCGTCGAGACCGGGCTGCGGGACGCTGGTGTAGCCCCAGTCGACGGGCCCGCCGAGCAGCTTGTACCAGGAGGACGGGTCGTCCACCTCGGGCGGGATGCGGGAGCCGCCGGCCTCCAGGACCAGGACGGAGACGTCCGGGTCCTCGGAGAGGCGGTTCGCCAGGACACTGCCGGCGGTGCCGGATCCCACGATGACGTAGTCGTACTCATCCGCGTCGGAGATAGCCACGAGTCGACCTCCCTCAGCCCTGGCTCAGCACCTGGAAGGGGGCGGTGTCGTGGTAGTTCGCCATGTAGGCGATCTTTCCGTCCACGATCCGGAAGAAGTTCATGACCTCGGCCTCGATCGCCTCGCCGGAGGCGCTGATGGCGCTGAGGTGGGAGACGGCCGCGGCCTTCTCCCCGTCGACGAGGAAGTGCACGGGCTTGTTCTGGAAGACGCGGTACATCGTCCCCATGCCCTTCATCATCGAGCGCAGGACCTCCAGGCCCTCGATGTGTCCGGCGAGCTGCTCGTCCATGACCTGGTCGTCGGCGAACAGGTCGCACCAGCGGTCCCAGTCCCCGGCGTTGGCGTACTCGTAGTACTGCTCAAGGATCTGTCGTGCGTCCACAGCGCTCATGGCGCTCCTCCCCCTATCGGTCCCGGCGGGTTCCGTCGGGCGCGAACGGCGCCCAGAACTGGCTGAAGGCGGTCGCCGAGTCCCCGAAGAGCCCGTCACGGCCCTCGACGATCCGGCCGTCCCGCCATCGCATGAAGTGGAAGACCGGGTAGTCCATCCGCTCGTACGGGGACTGGCTGGCCCGGTCCGCGCCGTCCCGCAGGGCGATGTTGCGGCACAGGTCGGCGCTGCAGTCCTCACCGACGAGGACCGCCTGGATGTCCATCCGGAAGGTGCCCCCGGTGAGCTTGTGGGTCTGGCCCATCAGCTCCAGGAAGGCGTCCAGGCTCTCGTACCAGCCGGCCAGCGGATGGTTGCCCGGAACCAGCCAGCGCAGGTCCTCGGAGTAGTACTCCAGGATGCGCGCGCGGTCGCCGGAGCCGAGGGCGGCGTAGGCCGCCTCGACCCGCTCCCGTGTCACTTCGGTCATCGTCGCTTCTCCTTCGCCGGCGCTCAGAGGGAGCCGGAACCGGGCATCGGAGCCAGGTCGTTGACGGTGTACTGCTTGATCAGCGGCCCGTCGGGGCCGGCCACCACCGTCCAGGTCTGGTCGGCGTCGAAGCCGAGCCACTCGCTGCGGGCGGCGGGCGGATCCCAGATCTTGGCCTGCCAGTTGACGAGCACCCGGACGATGGCCCGGTCGCCCTCGATGACGGGCTCCACCTTCGTGACCGTGTGCACCTCGTCGAAGAACCGGCTGGTCACGGCCGCGTACCAGCGGCCGAAGCCCTGGTGTCCGAGGAAGGTGTCCTCGGGGACCTTGAACTCCAGGTCCTCGGTGATGAGGGCGAGCACCTGGTCCAGGGGTACGTGCTGGTCCAGGGCCACGTACCAGTTCTCGGCGAAGCTGCGGATCGCGTCCTCGGTCAGCCGTTCGGCGGGCATGCGGTTCCTCCTGTCCGTACTGGGGTGGTGTGCGGTGGCTCAGATCTGGATGTCGACGAGGAACGGACCGGGGTGGGCCAGCATCCGGCCCACGGCGGCGACCGCCTCGTCCGGCTTCTCCACGCGGATCCCGCCGGCGCCGAGCGAGCGCGCCAGCGCGGCGAAGTCGATCTCGGGGTGCGAGAGGTCGAAGGAGCCCGGGAAGCCGTGCTCCGGGATCTCCCGCTCCCGCCAGTACTGGGCGATGTTGTCGTCGAGCAGCCGGTACTTGCGGTTGTTGCAGACCACGAACTTGGCGTTGATCCCGTGCCGGGCCGCGGTCCACAGCGCCTGGTACGTGTACATCGAGCCGCCGTCGCCCGCGAATCCGACGACGAGCCGGTCCGGATGGGCGAGCTGGGCGCCGACCGCGCCCGGGAAGCCCACGCCCAGCGAACCGCCCCGGGTGAGGTGGTAGTCGCCGGGCCGCTCGGGCGGCAGGTGCTTCGTGACCAGCGGGGAGGTGGTCAGCGCCTCGTCGAAGACGATGAGATCGCCCCCGGTCCGCTCGGCCAGGGTCCGCAGGAAGACGGCCATCGGCGTGCCGTCGGTCTCGTCGGCTTCTCGCGCTGTCGAGGCGGCGCGGGCCCGCTCCCGGGACCGTGCGTCCAGCCGGGCGGCGGCCGCCGCCCGCCGCTGCGGGGTCAGCAGGCGTTCGAGTACGCCGGCCAGCGCGCGCAGCGCCTGCTTGGGGTCGGCGGCCAGGCCCAGGTCCACCGGGTGGTTCTTGGCGATCTCGTACGCGTTGAGGTCGATGTGGACGACCTTCGCGTCCGCCCGGAAGGGGCTCTCCAGTTCGGGGAACACCTCCGGGAAGACATAGGTGCCGACGATCAGCACCCCGTCGGCTTCGCCCACGAGCTCCTTGCTGTGCGGGCCGAACATGTGGCCCGTCTGGCCGCGGCGCAGCGGGTGGGAGGCCGCGATGTTCACCTCGGAGGAGTCCACCTCGTACACGTCCGCGCCCAGCAGCTCGGCGACGGCCGCGAGTTCGGCCTGCGCCCCGGAGAGCGAGACCCCGTCCCCGATGAGGACGACCGGCCGCTCGGCGCGGGCCAGCAGCTCGGCCGCCCGCCCCACCGAGGCCGGCGAGGGCGCGACGTCCGTGAGCGGCACGACGGCGGGCAGTACGGGCTCGGAGTTGAGCTCGTCCAGCACGTCCATCGGCAGCGCCACGAACACCGGGCCGCGCGGCGGGGTCAGGGCGATCTTCACCGCCCGGCGGATGGTGCGGAGCACGGACCGCGGATCGGTGACCCGGGTCGCGTACTTCGTCACCGGCTTGGCCATCGCCACCAGGTCGGACGCCATCTGCGCGTCCATGGCGTCGTAGCGCACCCCGGCGTCGCCGGCGACCACGACGAGCGGGGTGTGGCCGCGCAGCGACTGGTAGAGCATGCCGATGCCGTTGCCCAGCCCCACTCCGGAGTGCAGCTGGAGCAGGGCCGCGCCGCCGGTGGCCCGGGCGTAGCCGTCGGCGATGCCGGCGGCCACGGTCTCCTGGAGGGCGAGGATGTACTGGAAGTCCTCCGCCGCGTCCACCGCGTCGAGAAATCCCTGTTCCACGGTCCCCGGATTTCCGAACATCACATTCAGGCCGTCGGCCTTGAACTGCTCGATCAGCCTTTCCCGTCCGGGAGTGGCTTCGGAACTCATTGAACTCCCCCTTCTCTCCCAGGAGTTTCCGGACTATTACCCCTACCAGCCGTATCGGGTGAGACCGTCCTCCAGGACTTCCACGATCTTCTGTCCCGTGAGGTACGAGTCCGGGGTCGAACGCCCGGTCACGAAGGGGAAGTCCACGATCACGGACACCGGCTTGCCGAAGTTTCCGTGATACGCGCCGCGCGGTCCGGTCGCGTCGCGCAGGATGTACTCCAGCGGATACGGCGGCGGGCCCATGTTGAAATCGGTACCGAGGAATCCGGTGCCGTCCTTGTAGTCGTACTCCTTGCAGTGGCCCGTGACGTGCTTGCCCCAGATGATGCTCTTGCGGTCGCTCCAGTCCCGGGCGAAGGCCAGGCACGCGACGCCGTAGCACTCGGCCGCCACCACCTTGCCGGCCTTCTTGAAGGCCAGGATCAGGGCGTGGACCCGCTCGTTGTTGGCGAGGTCGGCGATCGGGCCGCTGCCGCCGACGATGAGGATCGCGTCGTAGTCCGCGATGTCGGCGTCGAGCTTGTCCAGATCGCGGTGGTACTGCTCCAGCTTGCGCAGATAGCCCTCGTCGCTCGTGTACGGGCGCTCGGGCACCCATGCCTCGATGTCGAGCGGCGAGTCCAGCCGGCTCGACTGCTCGAACTCGCGGCCCAGCCGGGCGTTTTCCTCGGTCGTGACCGAGCGTCCCAGCGGGGGGTCGATGTAGTTCGCGTCAAGGCTCGGCGGAAGTGCGTGCGCGCGCTTTCCGGTCGGCGTGGCGAATACGATCTCGTAGCCCCGCTCGTCGAACTGCGATACGGGCCCTATCAGTTCTTCGGCCCAGTAACCGTGTTCGGAGACAATGACCAGAATCTTTCTGCTCACAGATTCCTCCAGGCGCCGCCTGTTGTCGTTGGCGTCCCCCACACTGCGTGCGCCCAGGGCCTGCGTCAAAGCGCCCGTACGCGACTTCGTGAGGTAGGAGGCCATGTCGTCGGAGCACCTCAGGTAGTAGTCCGCCGACATCAAGAAGTCGCCTCCGGACTCCCTGACTTCGGCCGAATCGATGAACCGTCGCGGGGGTCCCGTCTTATGGTCTGGACGCGTCGTGAATCACTGACGCGCGAGGCACGAGTGCGCGAGGAGAGGGACGGGGACGATGACGATGGACCTGTTGTGCACACACATCGATCAGATACGTCCGGTGAAGCCCGGCACCGAGGGCTGCGAGGAGTGCCTGGTTCTCGGAGACGGCTGGGTGCATCTGCGGATGTGCCTCAGCTGCGGGCACGTCGGGTGCTGCGACTCCTCGAAGAACCGTCACGCCACCCGGCACTACCGCACCACCGAGCACCCCATCGCGGCCTCGCACGAGCCCGGTGAGGACTGGGCCTGGTGCTACGCCGACAAGCTGATGCTGGACCCGGCGTGAGCGCGGCCCCGGAGAACGCTCCGGCGACCGCGGCTACCTCCACCACCTCAACCATGGGGACCGCCGCCGCGACCACGGGTACCACGGGCACCGCCACCGCCGCGCACGGCCCGGGGGCCGCCGCCGAGCGCGCGGAGAACCGCAAGCCCGTCATCCTGGCCGTGGACGACGACCCGCAGGTGCTGCGCGCCGTCCGCCGCGACCTGCGCAGCGCCTACGGAGACCGCTACCGGGTCCTCGGCGCCTCCTCGGCCGCCGACGCCCTGAAGATCCTGGACTCCCTCGACGAACGCGGCCACGACCCGGCCCTGTTCCTCGTCGACCAGCGGATGCCCGACGTCACCGGCGTCGAGTTCCTGCTCGAAGCGGTGAGCCGCTTCCCGGACGCCCGCCGGGTCCTGCTGACCGCCTACGCGGAGACGGACGCGGCGATCACCGCCATCAACCGGGTCCGGCTGGACTACTACCTGCTCAAACCCTGGGACCCGCCGCACGAGCGGCTGTTCCCGGTCCTGGACGACCTGTTGTCGGACTGGCTGGCCACCTACCGCCCCGCCTACGACGGGATCATCGTCGCCGGCCACCTCGTCTCCCCCGGCACCCACGCCGTGCGGGACTTCTTCACCCGCAACGGCCAGCCGTTCCGCTTCCTCAACGTCGAGCGGGACCCCGAGGCGCTGACCCTGATCGCCGCCCAGCCCGACGCGGCGCTCCCGCTCGTCCGCTTCCCGGACGGAGCGGTGATCTCCGCCCCGAGCGACACCGAGCTCGCGCGGCGCCTGGGCCTGTCCACCACCGCCTCCCGCCCGCACTACGAGTGCGTCATCGTCGGCGCGGGGCCGGCGGGCCTGGCGGCCGGGGTGTACGCGGCCTCGGAGGGGCTCTCGACCCTCATGCTGGACTCCCGCGCCCCGGGCGGCCAGGCCGGCACCTCCAGCCTGATCGAGAACTACCTCGGCTTCCCGTCGGGGCTCTCGGGCGGGGACCTCACCCGCCGGGCCACCATCCAGGCCTCCCGCTTCGGCGCCGAGATCCTGCACCCGGTGGAGGTGGTCTCGCTGACCCGGGACGATCCGGCGAAGATCCTGACCATGGCGGACGGTACGGAGATCAGCGCGGAGACGGTCCTGCTGGCCACGGGGGTCTCGTACAACCGGCTGGAAGCCCCCGGCGCGGACCGCTTCGAGGGGGCCGGGCTGTACTACGGGGCGGCCACGACGGAGAGCTCGGCCTGCATCTCGCAGCACGTGTTCATCGTGGGCGGCGCCAACTCGGCCGGCCAGGCGGCGGTGCACTTCGCCAAGTACGCGGCCCGCGTGACGATCCTGGTCCGCGCGGAGTCCCTGGACGCGAGCATGTCCCGCTACCTGATCGACGAGATCGACCGCACCCCGAACATCGAGGTCAAGGTCCGCACGACGGTGGTGCGGCTGCACGGCGAGGAGCACCTGGAGCGGCTCACCCTCCACGACGCGCGGACGGGCGAGGACACCGAGATCCCGGCCCGCTTCATGTTCACGTTCATCGGCGCCCGCCCGCACACGGACTGGCTCTCGGGGGTCGTGGAGCGCGATGACCACGGCTTCGTCCTCACCGGGTCCGACCTGATCTCGAACGGCGGTGAACTGCCGGCCGAATGGAGCCTCGAACGCGCCCCCTACCCCTTGGAGACGAGCGTTCCCGGCGTCTTCGCGGCGGGCGACGTACGGGCCCACTCGGTCAAACGCGTGGCCTCGGGCGTGGGTGAGGGCGCGATGGCGGTCTCCCTGATCCACCGCTACCGCTCGATGGGCTGAGAGCGCCGCGACATTCCCGAGGGCCGGAAGCTTGCGATCAAGGCAAGGGCGGATGCAACGTTGATTACATGATTACAGCCGAACAGAGCGAACAGCTCCGCACATGGTTCGCCGAGCGTCTGCCGGTGGACGTCTACGAGTCCCTCGTCTCGGTCACGGTGGACCGCGAGGAGATCACGGTCGTCGGCACCATCCCGGCGACCGAGTCGGTCAAGGAGTTCCGCGAACGCACCCGCGAGCAGCGCATCGAGGTCGCCCGCGAGGCCGAGGAGCTCTACCGCCGCAAGGTCGCGTGGGGCGTCCAGTCGGGCGACGACCGCGTCCTGTTCACCCACCTCGCGGTCCCGGTCATGACCCGGCTGCGCCAGTCCGAACGCCAGGTGCTCGACACCCTGGTCGCGGGCGGCGTCGCGCGCAGCCGGGCCGACGCCCTCGCGTGGTGCGTCCGCCTCGTCGGGCGCAACACCGACGCCTGGCTCGCCGACCTGCGGGACTCCCTCGACAAGGTCCAGCAGGTCCGCGCCCAGGGCCCGGACGTCACGGAATCCGACGCCGACTCCATGAAGTCCGAGGACGAATAGGTAAAACCGTCGCGGGAACCGCCATGATCCCGGAAGGGTAGCCGGGACCACCTGATCCCAGGGAGAGGCACTCACACCATGACCACCACCGTCGAATACATCCGCTACCGGATCGCATTGGACGACCAGCAGGCCTTCGAGGACGCGTACGGCCGGGCCGCCGAGGCCCTGGCCGCCTCGCCCGAGTGCATCGACTACGAGCTGACACGCTGCTCGGAGGAGGCCGAGCGCTACATCCTCCGCATCCGCTGGACCTCGATCGACGCCCACCTCAACGGCTTCCGCAAGGGTGAGCACTTCCCGGCGTTCTTCAGCGCGATCCGCCCGTACGTGACGGCCATCGAGGAGATGCAGCACTACCTCCCGACCGCGGTGGCCGGCACGGGAAAGGCCAGCGCCGACTCATGAGCACCACGCCCAACACCCCCACCATCTACGAGTGGATGGGCGGTGCCGAGGCGATGCGCCGCCTCACGGACGCCTTCTACGCCCACGCCCTGCGGGACGAGATCCTGGCCCCCGTCTTCGCGGGCATGGACGCCGAGCACCCCCAGCACGTCGCGGTGTGGCTGTCGGAGGTCTTCGGCGGCCCGTCGGACTACACGGCACACCACGGCGGCCACCAGCACATGGCCACCAAGCACCTGGGCCGCGCCATCACCGAGAAGCAGCGCCGCCGCTGGGTGGACCTGCTCCTGGACACGGCCGACGAGGTCGGACTCCCGACGGATCCGGAGTTCCGCGCGGTCTTCATCTACTACATCGAGTGGGGCACCCGCATGGCCCTGATCTACTCGGGCCCCAACCCGCCCCCGGTGGACGCGGCCAAGATCCCCGTGTGGTCCTGGGGCCAGACCCCTCCCTGGATCCCGAAGAGCTGACCCCGACGGGGGCAGGGGTCACCCGTCACCCTGCCCCTCGTCCAGCACGATCGCCAAGGCGGGTCGGGTAGTAGCCGCGCTCACGCTGCGGCAGCGCCTTCTCGAAGTTCCCGAAGAAGGTTCCGTCCTGCCGGTACGGATACGGCACAGCCGGCGCGGGTTCGCTCCCACCGCACCGACCAACGCGGCACCGAGGAACAGCGCCCCCAGCGCACGCAGCAACGATCGGGGCACGTTCCGAAAGATCATGCACCGATCGTGCCAAAGATCCGATTCGCCCGCTGATCGCGCGCGAACCGCTCAGCGCCCGCTCAGAGCGCGGCCATCTTGGTGTAGGGACTCAGGATCCGTTTCTGGACCGACCCGAAGTCGACGAGGACAGCGATCCCCTCCTCGATACCGACGACACGGCCGAGACCGTGCTCATCGTGAGTAACCCGGTCGCCGACGCTGAACTGCCGGAGCGGCGGTTCCACGGGGGCCTTGAACGGGCTGGACGGCAAATGGCGGCGAGGTACTGCTGACTTAGTCATTGAGACCAGTATGCGCCCCGTGGACCGCCCAGTGGTCCGCCGTTCGGATCTCAATTCCAGCACCATCCGCACCGGCGCCGGTCCGGACGGCGGATCAGTCGTCCGGGTCGGCCCGGTCCAGCGCCGGCCGCAGCCCCGGCGCGGACTCGGTCAGCAGATAGTCCGCGACCGCCGTGTCCGTGACCAGGCTGGTCACGAGCCCCGACCGGAGCACCGCCCCGATCGCCGACGCCTTCCGCAGCCCGCCCGCGATCGCCACGACCTCGGGGATCCGCCGCAGCCGGTCCGCCTCCACGGTGATGCACCGCTCGCCCAGATCCCGGCCGACCCGACGGCCTTCGGAATCGAACAGGTGGGCCGACATCTCGGCGGCGACACCCAGCGAGGCGTAGTGCGCACGCTCCTCGTCGCTCAGCATGTCGTGGACGGTCGAGATGCCCGGCTCCCAGGAGCCGATCGAGACGGCCGCGACGGTCACCTTGTCGAAGTATTCGAACGCCCGCGCGATCCCGGTCTGATTGCGCAGCGCGGCCGCGGTCGCGGGATCGGGCAGCAGCATCGGCGCGTAGATCGGGTGCGCGTCCCCGCCGGACACCTGCGCGGCCCGCCGTACGGCCTCCACGGAGCCCCGCTCGGCGGTTCCGGCGTCGTACACACCGGTCAGCTGGACCACCGTGCACGGCGGGAGCCGGTGCAGGGAGGCGGCCATGTGAATGGTCGACCGCCCCCACGCGAGGCCCAGTACGTCCCCCTCGTTCACGAGCTCGCCCAGCAGATCGGCCGCGACCGCGCCCAGGTTCTCCGGATCCGGCGCGTCCTCGGTCGCGTCGGCCGGCGACTCGACGACGACGGCGTGCCGCAGCCCGTAGCGGGCCCGGAGCGCGTCGGAGCGCTCGGCGTCGAGCTCGGCCGGCACCCGGATCTCGATGCGCACAAGGTCGCGTTCCAGGGCGGTCTCCAGGACCCGGGCCACCTTGAAGCGGCTCACGCCGAACTCCTCGGCGATCTGGATCTTGGACTTGCCCTCCAGGTAGAAGCGGCGCGCCATGGCCGCCGCCTGCACCAGCTCCGCGGGTCCCATCCGCAGGGCTGACCGTCCCGCCGACATAGCAGACACCGCGTTCTCCTCACTGCTGTTCACACTCTCGTGTTCACACTCTCGACTCGTCGTTCATCCTGTCAGATCCAACGACCGCCGATCAGCCCGGACAGCTCCCGTTCATCAAGCTGACCTCCAACCCGCACTAGTGGTCGCAGGCCCACGGCGCCGCGGCGATCGCCGCGCCCGCCTGCTCGCGCAGCGTCCGCACCGCGGCGGCCGGTTCGACGGCCCCGTATACGGCGCTGCCGGCGACGAACACGTCGGCGCCCGCCTCGGCGACGCGCTCGATGGTCGTCGCGGAGACCCCTCCGTCCACCTGAAGCCACAGGTCCAGGCCGTGCTTGGCGATCAGCTCCCGGGTGCGGCGGATCTTGGGCAGCATGATGTCCAGAAACGACTGCCCTCCGAAGCCGGGCTCGACGGTCATGATCAGCACCATGTCGAGCTCGGGCAGCAGGTCCTCGTACTGTTCGATCGGCGTGGCCGGCTTGAGCGCCATGGCCGCCCGTGCCCCCTTGGCCCGGATCTCGCGCGCCAGCCGCACCGGCGCGGCGGCGGCCTCGGCGTGGAAGGTGACGGACCCGGCCCCGGCCTCCACGTACTGCGGCGCCCAGCGGTCGGGGTCCTCGATCATGAGGTGCAGATCCAGCGGAATGTCCGTGGACCGGCTCAGGGACTCCACGATCGGCATTCCGAGGGTGAGGTTCGGGACGAAATGGTTGTCCATGACGTCGATGTGCAGCCAGTCGGCGCCCTCGACGGCCTTCGCCTCCTCGGCGAGCCGGGAGAAGTCCGCGGACAGGATGCTGGGATTGATCTGAACGGCCATGACCCAAGCGTGCCATGCCCTCACGCGGTTCCGGCCACTACCCCGCATCTCGGGACTCGCGTAGCACTGCTTAATGGATCATGGAGAACATTTGCATTGTTCTTCGAGATGCCCGCCCTCCAGATTGTCCTTCATTGTGGCTCCACCCAGCCGTGTCGGACGGCGTAGCCGCCAAGCTGCATCCGGGTGCGGACTCCGGCTATGTCCATGAGGTGGCGCAGGCGTCGGTGCAGCGTGCGCGGTGACAGACCGAGCTGGGTCGCGGCCGTCGGGTCGGTCAGGCCGGCCAGAAGGAGCGCGAGGATCCTCCGGTCGAGGTCGGTCGGGCCTTCCGCACCGCGCTCGACGGTGGTTTCGGCCTCCGCGCCGGTGCCCGACAGTTCGAGCGGGTGGGCGGCGTTCCATATCGTCTCGAACAGCGCGTCCAACGCGTCCAGCAGGCCGCTGCGGTGCAGTAGCACGGCGCCGGGCTCTCCGTCCGGTGTGACGGCGAGCGGGACGAGGCCGAGGTCGGCGTCGGCCAGCACGAGTTTCATCGGCAGCTGGTCGGCGACCCGCAGTTCCACGCCGTTGTGCAGTGAACGGATCGCATCGGTGACGATGCCCGGCTCCGCCAGCACGGCCCGGTCCAGTACCGCCCGGAAGTGCACGCCGCGGCCGATGGCCACGGGTTCCGCCGTGTTCTCGTCGGGCGGCACGGCGACGAACGGTGCGGTGATGAAGGTGCGGACCTGTGTGCGGGCCGCGTGCTGCACCTGGAGGAAGCGGTGACGGATGGCGTCGACGCCCGTGACGACCTCGATCAGATCGTTGATGCTGCTCCCGGTCATCGCCGCCCGGTGTTCCTCGGCGAAGGTCACCAGTGCGTGCTCGGCCATGCGCAGCCCGTCCCGGCGCTGGCTGATGAGAGAGCCGAGCGCCATGGCCGGCGGCGCGGCGGTGAACTTCTCGTCCGCCGACCTGATCACCAGTCCCCACCCGACCAGGCGGGACAAGGCCCTGTCCACGTCGGCTCGCGATGCGGCGAGCAGATCCGACAGCGACATCGCGGTGGAATTCGGCCGTCCGAGCAGCGCCCGGTAGACGCGCTCGTCATCGGGTTCGAGGCCCAGAACATCCAGCATCGGCGACCGACTCTCTTCCGCTTGCCGCAGCGGGGAGAGTATCCGCCATGGCGGCAGACCCTGAATAGTGCCTGCTGGGAGCAGGTGTGACGGGAAGGGCCCCGGGGAGTCGCCTCCCCGGGGCCCGACAGTGCGGTTCATCGCAGGCCGTACGCCCGGATGATCTCGTTCTTGACGCCGAAGCCGCTGTCCGTCTCGGCGCTCGCGCGGACCGAGAGGAAGCCGCCGGGCTTCTTCGCCGTCCTGAACGCACCCGTCCAGTAGCCGTCGGCGCCCTTGGCCAGGGTCACCTTCTGCCAGGTGGCGCCGTCGTCGTACGAGACGTCCAGCTTCACCGCGGTGACGGTACCCGGCACGGCGCCGAGGTCCATCGACACCGGCTTGAGCGCGATCTGCTGGGTCGCGTTGGCCTTGACGTCGCCGTGCAGGTCCGACTCCAGCTTGTAGTCCAGGTTCAGCACCGAGAACCGCTCGAAGAAGTCCGAGTCGACGGTGTCGGACATGAACCTCCACTCGGTGTGGGTGCGCGTCGACAGCCGGAAGACGTCGCCGGGCCGCTCCGCGTCGAGGACGGCGCGGTAGGGCAGCTTGCCCGCCGGCACCTCGTGCCACTGCATGTCCGTGCTGTACGGGTTGTCGTGGATCAGCGTGTCGCCCTGGAAGACCCGCAGGTGGGTCGGCGTCTCACCCCACGGCAGGTAGCCGCCCAGCCGCATGGTGTCGCTGGCGGAGGCCCATGCCTGCACGTTCCAGGTCATGTAGTTCTGCCAGCGGGAGTTGTACACGCCGAAGGACTCGCTCTGGCCGGGCCGGGTCGCCGGAGCGAACCAGTCCAGCCGGTTGGTGCTGCCCTTGGCATACGTGTTGTCGCCCGACACCATCACCCACGGCAGGGCTCCGTCGACGCCCTGCGCGTGGAACTCCCTCCAGACCTGGCCCGGGGTCACCCATTCGGTGCGGGTGCCCGGGTGCCACTCGCGCTCGGGGAAGTTGAACGACGGGTTGAGGGTGAAGTCGGAACGGTAGCCTTCCGCCGCCCCGCCGTCCGTGGCCGAGTAGTAGCGGGCATCGATCCGGGCGAGGTCGTCCTGGGCCGGCTTGTAGACCAGGGCCCGGTCCGGCACCTGGCCGGGGTAGTCCCGGGTCAGGTCGTAGACGTACGGCGTGTACTCGGTCTGCTGTGCGGTCAGCTTGAGGGTGCCGGCCTTGGCCATCGCGATGAGGGTCTTGCCCGCGTCGCGGTGCACGGCGGCGACCGGGACGGTCGACTCGCCGACGTACTCCATCAGGGCGCCGACGCCGTCGTTGACCACGATCAGCGCCTTCGCACCCGCCGCGACCGCGGCCTCGGTGCGCTGCTGCGGCGAGACCTCGTCGCTGCGCTGGATGACGACGGCCTTGCCCTTGGCGCTGACCTTCTCGTACGCGGCCGCCGCGCCGTTGCCCGCGTAGACCGCGTCCAGCTTGTCCGTGACGGTGCCCAGGGCGCTGCCCGCCTGCACCAGCGCCTCGAAGCGGAGCCGACCGCCCAGCGCGCTCAGGCTGAGCATCGGCTCGCCCTTGCGCCAGCGGGTGATCAGCATGAACTCGCCCTGCTTCATCGGCTCCGTCGGCGCGACGTAGACGTCGTCGTAGTTCAGCGGCAGCACGTACGCGCTGCGGTAGTCCATGTACGGGTCGAGGCCCTTGTAGTGGACGTTGAAGTCGACCTTGCGCTGGCGGTCCTCGGTGCGCTGCGGCGCCTCGGTCTCCAGCAGGTTTGCCTTGCTCGCGTCCAGCACCACGTCCGCGGAGCCGTCCTTGATCACGGTCTCCGGGTCGACCAGCACGGCCACACCCGAGCGGTCCGCCTTCTCGCCGGCCACGTCGAGGTACGCCGCGACGGTGTACAGGCCGGGTGCCATGCGCATGGTGGTCGAGCCGTCGACGTAGAGGTTCCAGGGCCAGAAGTCGCCGGCCAGGTTGACCGTGACCCAGCCGGCGGCGGGCTTGCCGTCCCGGCCGACCAGCTTGATGTTCAGGTCGTAGCGCTCCTCCTCCTTGAGCAGCGCCACGGAGGTACGGGTCACCGGCTTCCCGGTGGCCGCGTCGGTGCCTATCACGTAGCCGACGTGCCGGCCGGCCGAGGCGGTTCGCGGGTCACCGGTCACCGGGACGGCGGCGGTGCCGCCCGCCGGGACGGTCACCGTGGTGGCTCCCAGCGTGAACGGGCCGCCGTCGTCGGTCAGGGCCAGCTTCAGCGTGACGTCGGCGGAACCGGAGTTGGTGAAGGTCAGGTCCTTCGTGACGGCGACGTCGCTCGGCTCGTGCGGCCACGTGTAGTCGCCGAAGAAGAGCGATCCCGTGCCGCGGACCGTGGTGCGCACCGCGGCGGCCACGTCGAGACGGCCGGCGCCGACCTCGTACGGCGAGTACCCGCCGTCCAGACCCTTCGCGGTGCTCATCAGGTGTTCCTTGAGCCGCGCGCCGGTCCAGTCCGGGTGCTGCTGGGCCAGGACCGCCGCCGCGCCGACCACGTGCGGGGTGGCCATCGAGGTGCCGCTGATGGTGCGGTAAAGACCCTCACCACCGCCGGTCATCTCCTGCGAGCGGGCCGCGGTGATGTCCACGCCGGGCGCCGCGATGTCCGGCTTCATGCCGCCGGAGTATGCCAGCGGGCCGGTGCTGGAGAAGGACGCGAGCTGGTCCTGCTTGTCGGTGGCGGCCACGGTCAGCGCCGAGGCGGCCGCGCCCGGGGAGGAGATGCTCTCGGGGCCCGCGTTGCCGGCGGCGATGACGAACAGCGTGCCGTACTGCGCGGACAGCGCGTCGACCGTCTGCGACATCGGGTCGCTGCCGTCCGTCGGGTAGGAGTCGCCGAGGCTCATGTTGACGACGTCCGCACCGGTCTCGGCGGCCCACTGCATGCCGGCCATGACCCAGGAGTCCTGGCCGTAGCCCTCCGCGCCGCCGAGCACCTTGCCGACGACCAGGTCGGCGCCGGGGGCGACGCCCTTGTTGGCACCGCCGGAGGCGGCGCCCGAGCCGACGATCGTGCCGGCCACATGGGTGCCGTGTCCGTTGACGTCGGTGACGGCCTCGCCCGGCACGAAGCTGGCCGTGCCGTCGATCAGGCCTGCGAAGTCGGGGTGGTTGACGTCGATGCCGGTGTCGAGCACCGCGACCTTGACGCCCTTGCCGGTGTACCCGGCCGCCCAGGCCTCGGGCGTGCCGATCAGCGGCACGCTCTCCTGCAGGCTGGCCTTCACGCGACCGTCGAGCCACAGCTTCGCCACACCCGCGCCCAACGTCGCGCTGCCCTGCGGCGCGACGGTGGTCCAGAAGGTGCGGGCCTGCCGCTTCTCGGTGCTGAGCGCGGCCCCGCGGATGCCCTTGAGCTCGCGGGTCAGCTTGCTGCCGTGGGGGGCCGTCGGCGGGGCGGCCGAGCGGGACTTGGACTGGGCGTACGTCGCGATCAGCGGCACCGCGGCCGACTTCGCGTCGTCGTAGCCCATTTCGATCAGGTCGGTGACGTTGAACAGCCGCCGGTCCAGCTTGTCCGTGCCCAGCAGCGGCACCGCCTCGTCCGGGATGACGAACAGGTCACCCTTGATCTGCTGGACCTTCACGCCGCCGACGGCGCTGTCCGGCCGGTCGACTTCGGCGGTCTGCTTGCCGTCGGCCGTCGTGGTGACCGTGACGACGTCGCCGGTGACCAGGGTGACCTTGTGGGTCGCCGACGGCTTGGCGGGAACGGTGGGCTTGCTCGGAGCGGCTTGAGCGGGCGCTTGCAGAACGGCGAGCCCCGACGCCAGCAGCGGCACCGCGGTGGCGGCCGAGATCAGCTGCCAGCGCCTGCGCCGGAAGGCGGAAGCCTGAGAGGGGGAGAACATGCCATGGGTCTATCGGCCCGGCAACGCCGACGTGAAGGCCTGATGACGGCAAGTCCTCGCCATGGCAAGGACTCGCCAGTCGTGAACCGCGCGAATCCGGGCAAGGTGAACTCGCCGATGACGAGCGAGGGTTGATTCAGCCGTTTCCGCCGGTCGGGCGCCCCGAGACCGCTTACGGCCGGGCCCGCACCGGGCCCGGCCCCGCTACGCGGTGCGGCGCAGCAGCGCGAGGTACATCGCGTCCGTCCCGTGCAGGTGCGGCCACAACTGCACGTCCGGGCCGTCGCCCAGGGCCGGGACGCCCGCCATGTACGGGCGGGCGTCGATCAGTTCGGCCGACACCGGCGACGCTCCCGCGCCCCGGCCCTTCAGGACGTCGTCCACGACCACCCGGGTCTCCGCCAGGTGCGGCGAGCAGGTCGCGTAGCCCACGACACCGCCCACGCGCACCGCCGACAGCGCCTCCCGCAACAGCCCCCGCTGGAGCGGCGCGAAGCCCTCCATATCCTGGGGCCGGCGACGCCAGCGCGCCTCCGGGCGGCGGCGCAGCGCGCCCAGGCCCGAGCAGGGCACGTCCATCAGGACCCGGTCGAAGGAGCCCGGCCGCCACGGCGGCCGCGTCCCGTCCGCGGCGATGACCTGGTACGGCCCCGGGTTGCCGTGCAGGGCCCTGTCGACCAGGCGCGCCCGGTGCGGCTGCTTCTCCGAGGCCAGCAGGAACGCCCCGCGCTGCGCCGCGAGGGCGCCCAGCAGCGCCGCCTTGCCGCCCGGTCCCGCGCAGCCGTCCAGCCAGCGCTCGTCGCGGCCCTCCACGGGCACGGCCGCCATGGCCATCGCCACCAGCTGGCTGCCCTCGTCCTGCACACCGGCGCGCCCGTCGCGCACCGCCTCCAGCGCGCCCGGCTCGCCGCCCTCGGCCATCCGGACGGCGTACGGGGACCAGCGCCCCGGCAGTGCCGAGTCCTCGCCGACGGCCGCCACCAGCTCCTCTGGCGTGGACCGCCCCGGCCGCGCCACCAGCGTCACCTCGGGCCGCTCGTTGTCGGCCTCCAGCAGGTCCTCGATGCCGGCGCGCCCGCCGCCCAGGGCGTCCCACAGCGCGCTGACGACCCAGCGCGGGTGCGAGTGGTAGACCGCGAGGTGCTCCTCGGCGTCCTCCTCGTAGGGCGGGGCCACCCGTTCCAGCCAGCCGTCCAGATCGTGCGCGGCGATCTTCCGCAGCACGGCGTTCACGAACTTGGCGCGCCCGTCCCCGAGCACCACGCGGGCCAGTTCCACGCTCGCGGAGACCGCCGCGTGCGTCGGGATGCGGGTTCCCAGCAGCTGGTGCGCGCCGAGCGAGAGCACGTCGAGCACCGGCGGGTCCACCTCCCGCAGCGGCCGGTCGACGCAGGCGGAGATGACGGCGTCGTACGTCCCCTGGCGGCGCAGCGTCCCGTAGACGAGCTCGGTGGCCAGCGCCGCGTCCCGGGCCTGGAAGCTCTCGTCCTGCCGGGCCTTGCGCAGCAGCGGCGGCAGGACGAGGTTCGCGTAGGCGTCGCGCTCGTCCACCGCCCGCAGCACCTCGAAGGCCAGCATCCGGACCGGGTCCTTCTTGGGCCGGCGGTGCGGCTTGGCCTGCCGCTCGCCTGCGGCGCCGCGACGGGGACTGGACTGTTCGCTCACGTGAAAGGTGCTCCGGGTTTACGAGGTGCTGCGGGTATGCGCGTACGAAACTGCGGCGGCCGAAACTGCCGCTGCCGCAAAACTGCGACTGCGATCAGCCTACGTCGGCCCCGCCGAGCCGCTCGCCGGGAGCGATCCGCACGCCGCGCGCCCAGTCGGCGCCCTTCATCGGCTTCTTGCCCTGCGGCTGTACCCAGAGCAGCTCCACGGCGTGCGAGCCGGTGCCGACGTGGACGTGGTTCTTCGCCGGGGACAGCTCGCCGGGCTTCAGGTCGGTGCGGTCGGTCACCAGGCCGACCGAGATCACCTTGAGCCGCTCACCGCGGAAGACGGTCCACGCGCCCGGCGCGGGCGTGCAGCCGCGCACCACGCGGTCGGCGCGCATCGCGGGGGCCTTCCAGTCGATCCGGGCGTCCTCGACGGTGATCTTCGGCGCGAGCGAGATCCCGTCGGCCGGCTGCGGGACGGCGCGCAGGGTGCCGTCCTCGATGCCGTCCATGGTGGCGGCGAGCAGCCCGGCACCCGCGAAGGCGAGGCGGGTCAGCAGGTCGCCGCTGGTGTCGGTGGGGCGGATCTCCTCGGTCAGGTGCCCGTAGACGGGCCCGGAGTCCAGGCCCTCCTCGATGAGGAAGGTGGAGGCGCCGGTGACCTGGTCGCCGGCCATGATCGAGTGCTGGACGGGCGCGGCTCCGCGCCACGCGGGCAGCAGCGAGAAGTGCAGGTTGACCCACCCGCGGCGGGGGATCTCCAGAGCGCTCTTCGGGATCAGCGCGCCGTACGCGACGACCGGGCAGCAGTCCGGGTCGATCTCGCGCAGCCGGGCCTGGAAGTCGGGGTCGCGCGGCCGGACCGGCTTGAGGACCTCGATCCCCGCCTCCTCGGCGCGCTCGGCGACGGGGCTGGCGACGAGGCGGCGACCGCGGCCGGCCGGTGCGTCGGGCCGGGTGATGACGGCCGCGACCTCGTGCCGCCCGGAGGCGATCAGGGCGTCCAGGGCGGGCACGGCAACCTCGGGGGTGCCTGCGAAGACGAGCTTCACTGGGGTCCTACCTCGCTATCTCGGCTGTCAGCAGCGGCCAAGTCTATGGGGTGGCCGCTGGGCCGCCCACCTGCGAGGTTGAGGGGGCGTACACGTACACGCGCGCCTCTCGCATATGCCGACACGCCCCCATAGCGTGACCTGGGCGCCGGGTGGCGCGTTGGTCAAGAGAGATTGACCGAAACCGGGCCGCGATGAGAACGGTGTCTGCGGCCCGATCCGCTCTTCAGCACCGGTTCGAGAGGCTTCTTCATGGCCGACCACGCCACCCACGACGCCCAAGCACGGGCCAGCCTGCACCTCTTGGTGCGGGACATCGAGCGGGTTCGCCGGCAGGTGGATGCTCTGCGTACGCTCACCGCCCAGCTCGGCAATGTGTACCGCCCGCGCCGCTCCGGTCCCTCCACGGGCTTCGTCGTCTACGGAAGGGCTCCCGCTCCCACCGTCCGCCTCGCGCAGGAGCTGCGGGACAGCGTCGAGACTCTGGTCACCGCCGCGGTGGACTTCGACCGCTCGCTCGGCTTCTCGTGGGACGCGGTCGGCTCGGCGCTCGGGGTCACCAAGCAGGCCGTGCACCGCCGCTACGGCGCCCGCCGCGCGCAGGCCGCCGAATCCTCCGCCGAGCCGCTGGCCGAGAGTACGGCCACGAGGGCCCTGGGACCGCTCCACACGGTCCCCGCCGCCCGCTCGGTCCCGCCCCAGCCCCTGCGCGAGGACTCCGCCGCCGCGGCCCCCCGCTCCCCGGCCTTCCCCGGCCCCCGCAACGCCTGACCGGCGCCCGCCGCCGGGACGCCGACCCCCGACGGCCCCAGCCGATCCCCCGACCCCGACGGGCCGCCCCCGCCGGGGTCGTTCGGCGTTGTCAGCCCGCCCGGATAGATCCAGCCCGCCCGGCGTTTGAGGGCACGTGCGCGCAGCGCACGTCGGGGGTCTGGGGCGCAGCCCCAGGGAACGGTGGAAGGGCGGGTAGGGGACAGCCCCGCGCAGCGGCAGGGCTAGGGGGGGTGCTCCCCTCAGCCGATGTCCAGTCAGCCGATATCCAGCGGGTCGATGCGGACCCGGACCGCCTCCGCCGCCGGAACCCCCCGCGCCATCCGCGCCGCCTGGGCCGACTTCAGGGCCGCCGCCAGGGCCGCCCCGCTGCCCGGCGGGACGCGGACCAGCGCCCGCTCCCCCGGAGAGGCCTCACCGCGCCGCCCGGCAATCGGCACCGGGCCCAGGATCTCCGCGTCCGGCGGCAGTTCGGCGGCGGCCAGGAAGGCCTCGACGGCCTCACCCCGCCCGGCCACGGCGGCCATCCGGGACACCGGCGGGAACCCCAGCTGAGCCCGCTCCGCGAGCTCCCGTACCGCATGACCCACCGGGTCCCACCGCACGAGCGCCTGGACGGGCCGCAGCGTCGGCTCGGCGACCACGACGACCTGCCCGTCCCCCCGGACCAGCGAGGCGGCGCCGATCCAGCGCCGCAGCGCGTCCTCCCCGGCCCGCAGGTCGGGCCGGGTCAGCATGGCCCAGCCGTCCAGCAGCAGCGCCGCCGCGTACCCTTCGCCCGCGGCGACCGGCTCGGCCCCCGGGGTGCAGACCACCAGCGCCGGCCGGTCCGGCACCTCGTCCAGGACGTGATCCCGCCCGGAGGTCCGTACGGGCACGGCGGGGAAGGCCCGCCCCAGCTCCTCGGCCGTCCGCCGGGCACCCACCACCCGGGCCCGCAGCCGGAACGAGCCGCATTCCTCGCAGTGCCAGGACGGCTCGCCCCGCCCGCACCACCCGCACCGCAGATCCCGCTCGTCGGGGGCCTCCAGCGGCCCGGCGCACACCGTGCAGCGGGCCGGCGTCCGGCACCGGTCGCAGGCCAGCCGGGGCACATAGCCCCGCCGCGGCACCTGCACCAGTACCGGCCCGGACTTCAGCCCCTCCCGTACGGTCTCCCACGCCAGGCTCGGCAGCCGCGCGGCCCGCGCCGCCTCGTCCCGGGCCAGCAGCTCGTCGCCCACCGTCCGGATCCGGGGCGCGCAGGCCCGTACGGTCTCGCGGTCGGCGACCAGCGGCCGCGCCCAGCCGGACTCGACGAGCTGTGCGGCCTCCACGGTGCAGCTCGTACTCCCGGCCAGGAAGCCGCAGCCGTCACTGACCGCGCGCAGCTCCAGCACCTCCCGGACATGCGGGAAGGGCGCGTTGTCGGCGCTGTGGCTGGAGTCCCCGTCGTCCCAGACGGCGACCAGGCCGAGGTCCCTCAGGGGCGCGAACATCGCGGCCCGGGTGCCGATGACGGCGCGCACCGAGCCCCGGTTCACGGCGAGCCATTGGCGGTAGCGCTTCTCCGGGCCCGACTCGGCGGTCAGCAGCGCGTGCCGCCCCTCGCCGAGCAGGGCGGTGAGCGCCGCGTCGACCCGGGCGGCGGTGCGCCCGTCGGGCAGGACGGCGAGGGCGCCCCGGCCGGAGGCGAGGGTGGCAGCCATGGCCCGGGCGAGTTCGTCGGCCCAGCCGGGGCCGGGCAGCGCGGTCCACACGGCGCGCGGGCTCCCGCCGGTGGCGAGGGCGCGCAGGAAGGCGGGGCCCGCGCCGTACCGCTCCCAGCCGGCGGGCTCGGGCGCGTCGGGCGGGGGCAGCGGCTCCGGCGAGGGCTTGGCCTCGGCGCGGGCGTTGCGCGGGGGCAGGGCGAGCTGGAGCACGTCGGCCAGGCTGCCCGCGTACCGGTCGGCGACGGCGCGGGCGAGGGCCAGCATGCGGGGGCTGAGGACCACCTCGGGCGAGACGACGTGCGCGAGGGCGGCGAGCGCCCCGTCGTAGTCGGATTCGGCGCGCCGCTCGACGATGAAGCCGTCGATGAGACCGCCGCCCTCGCGGCGGCCGCCGTGCACCTGGTGGGAGCCGGCCCCGAAGCGGACCCGGACGCGAACACCCGGCTGCGCGGCCTCGGAGAGCTCGGCGGGCACGGCGTAGTCCCAGAGCTGGTCGAGGTGGAGGACGCCCTTGTTGACGAGGATCCGGGCGACCGGCAGCTCCTCGGCGAGGGCCGCGCCCCGCCAGGTGCGCGGCTTGGCCTTGGGCGCCTTGGCCTTCGCCTCGGCGACCATCTCCCGGATGAGCGCGAGCTGCTCCGGCGGACCGCCGGGACTCTTGTCCCCGCCCCGCTGCTCGGATCCGTTCGCGCTGCTCACACCCGCATTCTTACCAAACCCCACCGACAACGGACGGGCCCGGGAACACATGCGGTCCAGGAACACATGCGGCCCCGGACCGCGAGGGTCCGGGGCCGTACGTGTTCAGGTCCTACAGGCCGGCGGCCTGGCGCAGGGCGTCCACCCGGTCCGTGCGCTCCCAGGTGAAGTCCGGCAGCTCACGGCCGAAGTGGCCGTACGCGGCGGTCTGGGCGTAGATCGGACGCAGCAGGTCCAGGTCACGGATGATCGCGGCCGGACGCAGGTCGAAGACCTCGCCGATCGCCGCCTCGATCTTCTCGACCTCGACCTTGGCGGTACCGAAGGTCTCGACGAACAGACCCACCGGCTCGGCCTTGCCGATCGCGTACGCGACCTGGACCTCGCAGCGCGAGGCGAGGCCGGCGGCGACCACGTTCTTCGCGACCCAGCGCATCGCGTAGGCGGCCGAGCGGTCCACCTTGGACGGGTCCTTGCCCGAGAAGGCACCGCCGCCGTGGCGGGCCATGCCGCCGTACGTGTCGATGATGATCTTGCGGCCGGTCAGGCCGGCGTCGCCCATCGGACCGCCGATCTCGAAGCGGCCGGTCGGGTTCACCAGCAGGCGGTAGCCCTCGGTGTCCAGCTTGATGCCGTCCTCGACGAGCTGGGCCAGCACGTGCTCGACGACGAACTCGCGGATGTCGGGAGCGAGCAGCGAGTCCAGGTCGATGTCCGCCGCGTGCTGCGAGGAGACCACGACGGTGTCCAGGCGCACGGCCTTGTCGCCGTCGTACTCGATGGTGACCTGGGTCTTGCCGTCGGGACGCAGGTACGGGATGGTCCCGTTCTTGCGGACCTCGGACAGCCGGCGGGAGAGCCGGTGCGCGATGTGGATCGGGAGCGGCATGAGCTCGGGGGTCTCGTCGCAGGCGTACCCGAACATCAGGCCCTGGTCGCCGGCGCCCTGCTTGTCGAGCTCGTCCTCATCACCTTCGACGCGCTTCTCGTACGCCGTGTCGACACCCTGCGCGATGTCCGGGGACTGGGCGCCGATGGACACCGACACGCCACAGGAGGCGCCGTCGAAGCCCTTCTTCGAGGAGTCGTAGCCGATCTCGAGGATCTTGTCGCGGACGAGCTGCGCGATCGGCGCGTAGGCCTTCGTCGTCACCTCTCCGGCAATGTGCACGAGGCCGGTGGTGATGAGGGTTTCCACGGCCACACGCGAGGTCGGGTCCTCGGTGAGGAGTGCGTCGAGGATCGTGTCGCTGATCTGGTCAGCGATCTTGTCGGGGTGGCCCTCGGTCACGGACTCCGAGGTAAAGAGGCGGCGGGACACATCGCTCCCTGGGGTTGCAGCGGCTGCTGGCTGATCATTGGCGGAACCACATCGGAGGCTGCGCCCGATCACGTTCCGGGTGCAGTTTATCGGTCGCCACCGTTTACGGGACCACTTGTCTCGCCCAATGGGAGAGGTGTGACCTGCGGCACTCCATTCTGGCGTACGGATTTACCGCAGAGAAGAGCGCCACTCAGGCCGTTCGGGGCGCGAGCCGCGGCACCACCTGATCCCAAATGGCGTCCGCCAGGACCTCCTTCGGACCATGGGCGACAGGGAGCTCCATCCCATCGGATGCGAGGATCACCGCCTCGTTCTCCTCGGAACCGAAGGTCTTGGCCTCACCTACCTCATTGACCACCAGAAGGTCACACCCCTTGCGGACGAGTTTGTTCCGCCCGTTGGCCAGGACGTCGTCCGTCTCCGCGGCGAAACCGACGACGACCTGCCCCTCCTTGGCCCTTTCGGCCGAGATCTCCGCAAGGATGTCCGGATTTCGCACAAGGTTCACCGGCGCGGGCTCCTGCCCGTCCTTCTTCTTGATCTTCCCGTCGGCGTAGACGGCGGGCCGGAAGTCGGCCACGGCCGCGGCCATCACCACGGCGTCGGCGTCACCGGCCGCCTTGAGGACCGCCTCGCGCAGCTGGAGGGCCGTGCCCACGCGTACGACGTCCACGCCGGCCGGGTCGGCCAGGGCCGCGTTGGCCGCCACCAGGGTGACCCGGGCCCCGCGTGCGGCGGCGGTGCGGGCCAGCGCGTAGCCCTGCTTGCCGGAGGAGCGGTTGCCGAGGAAGCGGACCGGGTCGAGCGGTTCGCGCGTGCCGCCGGCGCTGATGACCACATGCCGCCCGGCCAGGTCGGGCCCGGCCACCCCGCGCGCCAAGACAAGGCGGCAGACCTCGAAGATCTCGTCGGGGTCGGGCAGCCGCCCCTTGCCCGTGTCCTTGCCGGTCAGCCGGCCCACGGCGGGCTCGATGACGACGGCTCCGCGCCGGCGCAGCGTGGCCACGTTCTCCTGGGTGGCGGGGTGTTCCCACATCTCGGTGTGCATCGCGGGTACGAAGACCACCGGACAGCGCGCGGTCAGCAGCGTGTTGGTGAGCAGGTCGTCGGCCAGCCCGTGGGCGGCCTTGGCCAGCAGGTCGGCGGTCGCCGGGGCGACGACGACGAGGTCGGCCGCCTGCCCGATGCGGACGTGCGGGACCTCGTGGACGGTCTCCCAGACCTCGGTGGAGGCCGGGTTCCCGGACAGCGCGGCCCAGGTGGCCTCGCCCACGAAGTTCAGGGACGCCGCCGTGGGGACGACCCGTACCTCGTGCCCGGACTCGGTCAGCCGGCGCAGCAGCTCGCACGCCTTGTAGGCGGCGATCCCGCCGCTGACTCCGAGCACGACCTTCGGCTTGCCCACTACGCACTCCTCTTCGACACGGACACGTTCCACGCGTACTCACCCATGACACACCACAGGCCCGGCAGATGTTCTGCCGGGCCTGGGATGAAAGGCTTCTCGGTGCCTTACTGAGCCGGGGCCTCGATGGCCTCGGAGGTCAGCAGACCCGCGTTGATCTCGCGCAGCGCGATCGAAAGCGGCTTCTCGTGGACGTGGGTGTCCACCAGAGGGCCGACGTACTCGAGCAGGCCCTCACCGAGCTGCGAGTAGTACGCGTTGATCTGACGCGCGCGCTTGGCCGCGTAGATCACGAGGCTGTACTTCGAGTCCGTGGCCTCGAGCAGCTCGTCGATCGGCGGGTTGATGATGCCCTCGGGCGCAGTAATGGAAGAGGACACGCTCTACCTTCCGAAGATGGGTGAAAGATCGAAACGATCTCGCATCGACCGATTGAACATCGGTCAACGATCAGACAACTTCCATCAAGGCTAGCAGCTCGCGCGCTACGTCCTCGACGGAGGTGTTGACAAGGGTCATGTCGAACTCGGACTCGGCAGCCAGCTCGACCTTGGCGGTCTCCAGGCGGCGCTGGATGACCTCCGGCGATTCGGTGCCCCGGCCGGTGAGCCGGCGGACCAGCTCCTCCCAGCTCGGCGGGGCCAGGAAGACCAGCTGGGCCTCGGGCATCGACTCGCGGACGAGCCGGGCGCCCTGAAGATCGATCTCCAGAAGAACGGGCTCGCCGTTCTCCAGACGCTCCAGCACCGCGCCGCGCGGTGTGCCGTAGCGGTTGCCCGCGAACTCGGCCCACTCCAGCAGCTCGCCGTTGGCGATCAGCTTGTCGAACTCGTCCTCGTTGACGAAGAAGTAGTGGACTCCGTGTCGCTCACCGGGCCGCGGCTTGCGGGTGGTGGCCGACACCGAGAGCCATACCTCCGGGTGGACCTTGCGCATATGCGCGACGACCGTGCTCTTGCCGACACCCGAAGGGCCGGAGAGCACGGTCAGCCGCGGACGAACCTCTGCTGCCATAGAGCGATTATCCAGGTTCTCGGGACTGCCTGAGAACGCCGGGAGAACTTCAGGCGACGCGTCAGCCGGCGGGAGTGCCGAACTCACGCTCCAGAGAGGCGATCTGGTTGGAGCCGAGACCTCGGACACGCCGGGATTCGGAGATGCCGAGGCGCTCCATGATCTGCTTGGCGCGCACCTTGCCCACGCCAGGCAGGGACTCCAGCAGGGCGGAGACCTTCATCTTGCCGATGACGTCGTTCTCCTGGCCCGTCTTGATCACGTCCTGGAGGGAGGCGCCGGAGTGCTTGAGTCGATTCTTGACCTCGGCCCGCTCCCGGCGAGCCGCGGCGGCCTTTTCGAGCGCGGCTGCGCGCTGTTCAGGGGTAAGGGGCGGAAGAGCCACGCCTACGTCACCTCGGATGTCGAACTGTCGGATACGGACCGGTGGGGAGCCCGAAGGCACCACACCAGGCGAGCTCCCGAACAGCGCCGTTATTCGCTCGCTGCTCGTTCACTCTGCTCGGAGACTAGCGGCCAAGACCGCTCCAGTCAGCGAGAACGGACGAAAAGTCCTGGTCAGCCTCCACTGAACCGTACATCACAGACATATCGCCCCGGATTTGTCCGGTGAAGGACGTTCGAATTTCGTCAAGAGGTGCGACGCGCTCGTCCGCGAGGGCCTCCGCGCCCGCCGGTCAGGCGGAGACGGCCTTGCGGATCTCGTCCGCGAACCCGGCCGCCGACGCGCGGAGCGCACCCGCGTCCGGACCGTGCTTCAGGACGCCCCGCGACACGTTCGGGACGACATTGCGCACGGCCGCGCCGAAGACTGCCGGGAGATCGGCGGCGGTGGCGCCCTGCGCGCCGATGCCCGGGGCCAGCAGCGGCCCGTTGATGTCCAGGTCGAAGGAGGACAGGTCGCCGAGCGTCGCGCCCACCACGGCCCCGAAGGAGCCCATGGGAGAGGCGCCCGCGTTCTCCGCCGCCAGATGCGCCAGCATCGTCGCGCCGATCGACCGCCCGTCCTCCCGGACCGCCCGCTGGACCTCCGCGCCCTCCGGGTTCGAGGTGAGGGCGAGGACGAACAGGCCCGCGCCGGACTCGCGCGCCAGCTCGACCGCCGGGGCCAGGGAGCCGTAGCCCAGGTACGGGGAGACCGTCAGGGCGTCCGAGAACAGCGGCGAGGACGGCGACAGGAACGTCTGCGCGTACGCGGCCATGGTCGAGCCGATGTCCCCGCGCTTCGCGTCCATCACGACGAGCGCGCCCGCCGCGCGGGCGTCCGCGACGGTCCGCTCCAGTACGGCGATGCCCCGCGAGCCGAACCGCTCGAAGAAGGCGGCCTGCGGCTTGAACACCGCGACCTCCTGCGCCAGCGCCTCGACGACGGTGCGGGAGAACCTCTCCAGCCCCGCGATGTCGTCGTTCAGGCCCCACGAGGCCAGCAGGGCCGCGTGCGGGTCGATGCCCACGCACAGCGGGCCGCGGGTGTCCATCGCCTCACGCAGGCGGGTACCGAACGGGGTCACAGTCACAGGGCGGCCTTTCGGGTCTCGGCGCCCACCGCTTCGGCGAGGGTCGCGTACGGGCTGTCGGCCAGGCGCGCCGCCAGGCCCTTGTGGATCGCGCGGGCGTAGCACGGGCCCTCGTAGATGAACGCGCTGTAGCCCTGGATCAGGGTCGCGCCGGCCAGGATCCGCTGCCAGGCGTCCTCGGCGTTCTCGATGCCCCCGACGCCCACGAGGACCAGGCGGTCCCCCACACGGGCGTACAGGCGCCTCAGGACCTCCAGGGAGCGCTCCTTGACCGGGGCGCCGGAGAGCCCGCCGGTCTCCTTGACCAGCGTGGGGTCGGACTTCAGCCCCAGGCCCTCCCGGGCGATGGTGGTGTTCGTCGCGATGATGCCGTCCAGGCCGAGTTCCAGGGCGAGGTCCGCGACCGCGTCCACGTCCTCGTCCGCCAGGTCCGGCGCGATCTTGACGAGCAGCGGAACCCGGCGGTCCGTCACCGTGCGGTCCGCGGCCTCGCGGACCGCCGTCAGCAGCGGCCGCAGCGACTCGGTCGCCTGGAGGTTGCGCAGGCCCGGGGTGTTCGGCGAGGAGACGTTCACGACCAGGTAGTCCGCGTGGCGGGCCAGTCGCTCGGTGGAGGCGACGTAGTCCCCCACCGCCTCCTCCTCGGGCACGACCTTCGTCTTGCCGATGTTGACGCCCACGACCGTGCGGAAGACGGCCTCGCGGGCCGCCAGGCGCTCGGCCACGGCCTCGCAGCCCTCGTTGTTGAAGCCCATGCGGTTGATCAGCGCGCGGTCCGGCACCAGCCGGAACAGCCGCTTCTTCGGGTTGCCCGGCTGGGGCCGCGCCGTGACCGTGCCGATCTCGACGTGGTCGAAGCCGAGCATCGACATGCCGTCGATGGCCACCGCGTTCTTGTCGAAGCCGGCCGCGAGTCCGAAGGGCCCGTGCATCCGCAGGCCCAGGGCCTCCGTGCGCAGCTCCTTGAAGCGCGGTGCCAGCCAGGCCGCGACGAGGGTCCGCAGCACCGGCGTACGGGCCGCGAGGCGGATCCAGCGGAAGGCCGTGTAGTGGGCCCGCTCGGGATCCATCCGCTTGAAGACCAGGTTGAAGAACAGTTTGTACATCGTCCGAAATATCCCTTGTGCGCTCAAGAAAGGGGGGACACCGGTCGCTGTGGCGCCGGTGCCCCCCTTTCGTATGTCGTACGGGCTGCTAGTCGCGGGCCGCGGTCAGCTGCCGCGCGTGCTCCTGGAGCGAGCGGACGCCCACGTCGCCGCGGTTGAGCGCGTCGATGCCCTGGACGGCGGCGGCGAGCGCCTGGACCGTGGTCAGGCACGGGACGCCGCGCGACACGGCCGCCGTGCGGATCTCGTAGCCGTCGAGGCGGCCGCCGGTGCCGTACGGGGTGTTGACGATCAGGTCGACCTGGCCGTCGTGGATGAGCTGGACGACGGTCTTCTCGCCGCCGGGGCCCTCGCCCTCGCTGAGCTTGCGCACCACGGTGGCGTTGATGCCGTTGCGGCGGAGCACCTCGGCGGTGCCGGAGGTGGCGAGCAGCTCGAAGCCGTGGGCGACGAGCTCGCGCGCCGGGAAGATCATCGAGCGCTTGTCGCGGTTGGCGACGGAGATGAACGCCCGGCCCTTGGTGGGCAGCGGGCCGTAGGCGCCGGCCTGCGACTTGGCGTACGCCGTGCCGAAGACGGTGTCAATGCCCATGACCTCGCCGGTGGAGCGCATCTCCGGGCCGAGGACGGTGTCCACGCCGCGGCCCTGGATGTCGCGGAAGCGCGACCACGGCATGACGGCCTCCTTGACGGAGATCGGCGCGTCGAGCGGCAGGGTGCCGCCGTCGCCGGTCTTCGGCAGCATGCCCTCGGCGCGCAGCTCGGCGACGGTGGCGCCGAGCGAGATGCGCGCGGCGGCCTTGGCCAGCGGGACCGCGGTCGCCTTCGAGGTGAAGGGGACGGTCCGGGAGGCGCGCGGGTTGGCCTCCAGGACGTAGAGGATGTCACCCGCCATCGCGAACTGGATGTTGATCAGGCCGCGGACGCCGACGCCCTTGGCGATGGCCTCGGTGGAGGCGCGCAGGCGCTTGATGTCGTAGCCGCCGAGGGTGATCGGGGGCAGGGCGCAGGCCGAGTCGCCGGAGTGGATGCCGGCTTCCTCGATGTGCTCCATGACGCCGCCGAGGTAGAGCTCGGTGCCGTCGTAGAGGGCGTCCACGTCGATCTCGATCGCGTCGTCGAGGAAGCGGTCGACCAGCACCGGGCGGGTCGGCGAGATCTCGGTGGACTCGGCGATGTACGCCTCCAGCCGGGCCTCGTCGTAGACGATCTCCATGCCGCGGCCGCCGAGCACGTAGGACGGGCGGACGAGGACCGGGTAGCCGATCTCGTCGGCGATGGCCTTGGCACCCGGGAAGGTGGTGGCGGTGCCGTGCTTGGGCGCGGGCAGTCCGGCGTCGGCGAGGACCTGGCCGAAGGCGCCGCGGTCCTCGGCGGCGTGAATGGCCTCCGGGGAGGTGCCGACGACCGGGACGCCGTTGTCCTTGAGCGCCTGGGCGAGACCGAGAGGGGTCTGGCCGCCGAGCTGGACGATGACGCCGGCGATCGGGCCCGCGAGGGACTCGGCGTGGACGATCTCCAGCACGTCTTCGAGCGTGAGCGGCTCGAAGTACAGGCGGTCGGAGGTGTCGTAGTCCGTGGAGACGGTCTCCGGGTTGCAGTTGACCATCACGGTCTCGTAGCCGGCCTCGCTGAGGGCGAAGGAGGCGTGGACGCAGGAGTAGTCGAACTCGATGCCCTGGCCGATGCGGTTCGGGCCGGAGCCCAGGATGATCACCGCGGGCTTGGTGCGGGGCGCGACCTCGGACTCCTCGTCGTAGGACGAGTAGAAGTACGGGGTGTTCGCGGCGAACTCGGCGGCGCAGGTGTCGACCGTCTTGTAGACCGGGCGGATGCCGAGGGCGTGGCGGACCTCGCGGACGACGTCCTCGCGCAGGCCGCGGATCTCCGCGATCTGGGCGTCGGAGAAGCCGTGCCGCTTGGCCTCGGCGAGGAGCTCGGGGTCGAGCTTCTCGGCGGCGGCGAGCCCGTCCGCGATCTCCTTGATCAGGAAGAGCTGGTCGACGAACCAGGGGTCGATCTTCGTGGACTCGAAGACCTCTTCCTGGGTGGCGCCGGCGCGGATGGCCTGCATGACGGTGTTGATGCGGCCGTCGGTCGGGCGGACCGCGGTGGCGAGCAGCTCGGCCTTGTCACCGGGGTCGCCGACGAAGGTGAACTGCGAGCCCTTCTTCTCCAGGGAGCGCAGGGCCTTCTGGAGCGCCTCGGTGAAGTTGCGGCCGATGGCCATGGCCTCGCCCACCGACTTCATGGTGGTGGTGAGGGTGGCGTCGGCGAGCGGGAACTTCTCGAAGGCGAAGCGCGGGGCCTTGACGACGACGTAGTCGAGGGACGGCTCGAAGGAGGCCGGGGTCTTCTCGGTGATGTCGTTGGGGACCTCGTCGAGCGTGTAGCCGATGGCCAGCTTGGCGGCGATCTTGGCGATCGGGAAGCCGGTAGCCTTCGACGCGAGCGCCGAGGAGCGCGAGACGCGCGGGTTCATCTCGATGACGATGACGCGGCCGTCGACCGGGTCGATCGCGAACTGGATGTTGCAGCCGCCGGTGTCGACGCCGACCTCGCGGATGATCGCGATGCCGATGTCGCGCAGCCGCTGGTACTCGCGGTCGGTGAGCGTCATCGCCGGGGCGACGGTGATCGAGTCGCCGGTGTGCACGCCCATCGGGTCGAAGTTCTCGATGGAGCAGACGACGACCACGTTGTCCTTGGTGTCGCGCATCAGCTCCAGCTCGTACTCCTTCCAGCCGAGGATGGACTCTTCCAGGAGCACCTCGGTGGTCGGGGAGAGCGTGAGGCCCTGGCCGGCGATGCGGCGCAGCTCTTCCTCGTCGTGGGCGAAGCCGGAGCCGGCGCCGCCCATGGTGAAGGAGGGGCGCACGACGACGGGGTAGCCGCCGAGGGTGTCGACGCCCTTGATGACGTCGTCCATCGAGTGGCAGATGACCGAGCGGGCGGACTCGCCGTGGCCGATCTTGGCGTTGACGGCCTCGACGACGCCCTTGAAGAGGTCGCGGTCCTCACCCTTGTTGATGGCCTCGACGTTGGCGCCGATGAGTTCGACACCGTACTTCTCCAGCACACCCTGCTCGTGCATGGAGATGGCGGTGTTCAGCGCGGTCTGGCCGCCGAGGGTCGGGAGCAGCGCGTCGGGGCGCTCCTTCGCGATGATCTTCTCGACGAACTCGGGGGTGATCGGCTCGACGTACGTGGCGTCGGCGATCTCCGGGTCGGTCATGATCGTCGCCGGGTTGGAGTTGACCAGGATGACCCGCAGGCCCTCGGCCTTCAGGACGCGGCAGGCCTGGGTGCCGGAGTAGTCGAACTCGGCTGCCTGGCCGATGACGATCGGGCCGGAGCCGATGACCAGGACGGACTGGATATCGGTGCGCTTAGGCACGGTCGGCCTCCATCAGGGCGGTTTCCATCAAAGACGTGAAACGGTCGAAGAGGTACGCGGCGTCGTGCGGGCCGGCGGCCGCCTCGGGGTGGTACTGGACGCTGAAGGCCGGCTGGTCGAGGAGCTGGAGTCCCTCGACGACCTGGTCGTTCAGGCAGACGTGGGAGACCTCGGCGCGGCCGTAGGGGGTCTGGGAGACCTTGTCGAGGGGCGCGTCGACGGCGAAGCCGTGGTTGTGCGCGGTGACCTCGACCTTGCCGGTGGTGCGGTCCTGCACCGGCTGGTTGATGCCGCGGTGGCCGTACTTCAGCTTGTACGTGCCGAAGCCGAGCGCGCGGCCCAGGATCTGGTTGCCGAAGCAGATGCCGAAGAGCGGGGTCTTGCGCGCGAGGACGCCCTGCATGACGGAGACCGCGTGGTCGGCGGTGGCCGGGTCGCCCGGGCCGTTGGAGAAGAACACGCCGTCCGGCCGGACCGCGTACACGTCCTCGACGGTGGCGGTGGCGGGCAGGACGTGCACCTCGATGCCGCGCTCGGCCATCCGGTGCGGGGTCATGCCCTTGATGCCGAGGTCCACGGCGGCGACGGTGAACTTCTTCGCACCGATCGCGGGGACGACGTACGCCTCCTTGGTGGCGACCTCGGCCGCGAGGTCGGCGCCCTTCATCTCGGGGGCCTGGCGCACCTTGGCCAGCAGCATGCCGTCGTCGGAGATCGCGTTGCCGGAGAAGATGCCGACGCGCATGGCGCCGCGCTCGCGCAGGTGGCGGGTCAGGGCGCGGGTGTCGATGCCGGAGATGCCGACGACGCCCTGCTTGACCAGCTCCTCGTCCAGCGAGCGCTGGGAGCGCCAGTTCGAGGGGACGCGCGCCGGGTCGCGCACGACGTACCCGGACACCCAGATGCGGGAGGACTCGGGGTCCTCGTCGTTGACGCCGGTGTTGCCCACGTGCGGGGCCGTCATCACGACGACCTGGCGGTGGTACGACGGGTCGGTGAGGGTCTCCTGGTAGCCGGTCATGCCGGTGGAGAACACGGCCTCACCGAAGGTCTCACCGTGGGCGCCGTAGGCGCGGCCGCGGAAGATCCGACCGTCCTCCAGGACGAGTACGGCGGGAGTTTTGTCTGCTCCCCTGGTGGAGGTCGTCATCGTGCGGCGCCTTCCGTCGTGGTGGATGGGTTCATGAGGTTGACGGCTTCGACCCAGGCGGCGTGTTCGGCCGCGCGGTCGGAGCGGAATCCGGAGTCGATCAGCTTGTCGCCGTGCGCCCAGGTGACGACGAGCAGACCGCCCTCGGTGAGTACCTTGCCCGCGATTCCCTTGTCGAGGCGGGCGCCGCGCAGCCGCGCGGCCGGTACGAAGAAGTCGGTGGCCCCCGGACGGACCACGTCGAGGCCCGCGTCGGTGAGCGTGAGCTCGACCCGGCTGCGGACACCCAGACCGTGGGCGACGATCCGGTCGAGCCATTGCCCGGCGGTGGTGGACCCGTGGTACCGGCCGGTCAGGGCCAGCCGGTGCTCGGGGAGACCGCTCGGGGCGGCGGGCAGCTCGGGCAGATCACTCTGCAGAGCGCCGCGCCATTTCCAGCCCTGCCGCATCAGCCAGTACACGAACGCGATGAAGACGAGCAGACCGATCACCCACGCGATGCGGGCGCCCCAGTCCGTCACCTCCGCGGACTGTCGTTCGGCGGCCTCGGCGGCCAGTTGGATTACTGCAGGTGTCACGCCAGCTTCCCGTCCACGACCGTTGCCCGGCCCCGCAGGAAGGTGTGAGTGACGCGTCCCGGAAGCTCACGGCCCTCGTAAGGCGTGTTGCGGCTGCGGGAGGCGAACTGTGCGGGGTCCACGACACCACGGTACGAGGTGTCCACCAAGGTCAGGTTGGCGGGTTCACCCACCGAGACGGGACGGCCGTGGCCCGCGAGGCCGCCGATCCGGGCCGGGGCGAAGGACATCCGCTCGGCGACGCCCGCCCAGTCGAGCAGGCCGGTCTCCACCATCGTCTGCTGGACGACGGAGAGCGCGGTCTCCAGGCCCACCATGCCCATGGCGGCGGCGGCCCACTCGCAGTCCTTGTCCTCGTGCGGGTGCGGGGCGTGGTCGGTGGCGACGATGTCGATCGTGCCGTCGGCGAGCGCCTCGCGCAGGGAGAGCACATCGCGCTCGGTGCGCAGCGGCGGGTTGACCTTGTAGACCGCGTTGTACGAGCGGACGAGCTCGTCGGTGAGGAGGAGGTGGTGCGGGGTGACCTCGGCGGTGACGTCGATGCCGCGGGACTTGGCCCAGCGGACGATCTCGACGGAGCCGGCGGTGGAGAGGTGGCAGATGTGCACGCGGGAGCCGACGTGCTCGGCGAGGAGGACATCGCGGGCGATGATCGACTCCTCGGCGACGGCGGGCCAGCCGCCGAGGCCGAGCTCGGCGGAGACGACGCCCTCGTTCATCTGGGCGCCCTCGGTGAGGCGGGGCTCCTGGGCGTGCTGGGCGACGACGCCGCCGAAGGCCTTCACGTACTCCAGGGCGCGGCGCATGATCACCGCGTCGTCGACGCACTTGCCGTCGTCGGAGAACACGGTGACGCGGGCGGCGGACTCGTGCATGGCGCCCAGCTCGGCGAGCTGCTTGCCCTCCAGGCCGACGGTGACGGCGCCGATGGGCTGCACGTCGCAGTAGCCGGACTCCTTGCCCAGGCGCCAGACCTGCTCGACGACACCGGCGGTGTCGGCGACCGGGAAGGTGTTCGCCATGGCGAACACGGCGGTGAAGCCGCCGGAGGCGGCGGCGCGGGTGCCGGTCAGGACCGTCTCGGAGTCCTCCCGGCCCGGCTCGCGCAGGTGGGTGTGCAGGTCGACGAGGCCGGGGAGGAGCGTCTGGCCGGCGGCCTCGATGACGGTGGCGCCCTCGGCGTCCAGGCCCGCGCCCACGGCGGCGATGGTCTCGCCGTCGATCAGGACGTCCTGCGCCTCGCCGCCGAGTACCTTCGCGCCACGAATAAGGATCTTGCTCATCTTTACTTGCTCTCCTCGGTACGGGCAGCGGTGGTGGTGACGGCGGGCTCGGAGCCTCCGAGCAGCAGGTACAGGACGGCCATCCGGGTGGACACGCCGTTCGCGACCTGCTCGACGGCCGTGCAGCGGTCGGAGTCGGCGACCTCGGCGGTGATCTCCATGCCGCGGTTCATCGGGCCGGGGTGCATCACGATGGCGTGCTCGGGCATCTTCGCCATCCGGTCGCCGTCGAGCCCGTACCGGCGGGAGTACTCGCGCTCGGTCGGGAAGAAGGCGGCGTTCATGCGTTCGCGCTGCACACGCAGCATCATCACAGCGTCGGACTTCGGCAGCACCTCGTCGAGGTTGTACGAGACCTCGCACGGCCAGCTCTCGACGCCGATCGGGACCAGCGTGGGCGGGGCCACCACGGTGACCTCGGCGCCCAGGGTGTGGAGCAGCTGCACGTTGGAGCGGGCCACCCGGCTGTGCAGGACGTCGCCGACGATGGTGATCCGGCGGCCGTTCAGGTCCTTGCCGAGCCCGGCGTCGCGGCCGACCAGGCGGCGGCGCATGGTGAAGGCGTCCAGCAGGGCCTGGGTGGGGTGCTCGTGGGTGCCGTCGCCGGCGTTGACCACGGCGGAGTCGATCCAGCCGGAGGTCGCGAGCCGGTAGGGGGCGCCGGAGGCGTGGTGGCGGATGACGACCGCGTCCGCTCCCATGGCCTCCAGGGTCAGCGCGGTGTCCTTCAGGGATTCGCCCTTGGAGACCGAGGAGCCCTTGGCGGAGAAGTTGATGACGTCGGCGGAGAGCCGCTTGGCGGCCGCCTCGAAGGAGATCCGGGTACGGGTCGAGTCCTCGAAGAAGAGGTTGACGACCGTGAGCCCGCGCAGGGTGGGCAGCTTCTTGATCGGACGGTCCGCCACGCGGGCCATCTCCTCGGCGGTGTCGAGGATCAGGACGGCGTCGTCGCGCGTGAGATCGGCGGCCGAGATGAGGTGGCGCTTCATCTGGATGGCTCCGTAGGTCTGGGAGGGCAGGCTGAGGGTGCCCGGTGCGGCGGGCAGGACGGGGCTGGGCAGGCTGCGCGGCGGTCCCCCGCGGGGACCGGGCGCGGCGGGGCTACAGCCCTGCTGCCTGGGCGGTCCGCTGGCCGAGCAGTACGGCGTCGCGGCCGTCCTCCTCCTGGAGCTGGACCTTGACGATCTCGCGCAGCGAGGTCGGGAGGTTTTTGCCGACGTAGTCGGCACGGATCGGCAGTTCGCGGTGGCCGCGGTCGACGAGGACCGCGAGCTGCACGGCACGGGGGCGGCCGAGGTCGCCGAGGGCGTCGAGGGCGGCGCGGATGGTACGGCCGGAGAAGAGCACGTCGTCGACGAGGATCACGAGACGGCCGTCGATGTCGTCGCCGGGGATCTCGGTGCGGCCGATCGCTCGCGCGGGCTTCATCCGCAGGTCGTCGCGGTACATGGTGATGTCGAGGGAGCCGACCGGGATCTTCGTCCCGGTGATCTCTTCGAGCTTGGCGGCCAGCCGGCGGGCGAGGTAGACACCGCGGGTGGGAATGCCGAGGAGCACCACGTCGTCGGCGCCCTTGGCGCGTTCGACGATCTCGTGGGCGATGCGGGTCAGGACCCGCGCGATGTCCTGCGCCTCAAGCACGGGGCGCACGGCATCGGTGTGCTGCTGGGTGTCCATGGATGGACCTCCTTCTCCGCCTCACGGGACGGACCTTAAAGGACGTCTGATGTACGCCGTCCACCGTAGCAGGGAGATCCCGGCGAACCCGCATCGGGGCCGCGCGACACCCCTCCTGAGGGGGCGATGAAGACCATTCGGCTTGACGCATCCAGGTAACGCTGCGTAACCTCACAGTGAGTTACCAGCCGCGCGGCGGAGCCGCACGTGGTCATGTTGTATGTCGTCACAGCGTCCATGTCGTCACAGCGTCACAGCGTCCGGGAGCGTTATGTCCAGCGAATACGCCAAACAGCTCGGGGCCAAGCTCCGCGCCATCCGCACCCAGCAGGGCCTTTCCCTCCACGGTGTCGAGGAGAAGTCCCAGGGCCGGTGGAAGGCCGTGGTGGTCGGCTCCTACGAGCGCGGGGACCGCGCCGTGACCGTCCAGCGCCTCGCCGAGCTGGCGGACTTCTACGGGGTTCCGGTGCAGGAACTGCTGCCGGGCACGACTCCCGGCGGAGCGGCCGAGCCGCCGCCGAAGCTGCGCCTCGACCTGGAGCGCCTGGCGGGCGTGCCCGCCGAGAAGGCCGGCCCCCTCCAGCGCTACGCGGCGACGATCCAGAGCCAGCGCGGCGACTACAACGGCAAGGTGCTGTCGATCCGCCAGGACGACCTGCGCACCCTCGCCGTCATCTACGACCAGTCGCCCTCGGTCCTGACCGAGCAGCTGATCAGCTGGGGCGTGCTGGACGCGGACGCGCGGCGCGCCGTGGCCCACGAGGACATCTAGTCTCCGGCCCCAGGACCAGCAGAAACGTTACCGGCGGGTGCCGGGAAGCCTGAGAGGGCTCCCCCGGCACCCGCCGGTTCTGTTTGGGGCTCGGTGTTCGGGGCGTGCTGGTGGGCACACGAGAAAACGGAGGGCCCGCAGCGCGAGCGCTGCGGGCCCTCCGTTTTCTCGCCGAACCGCCGCCGGAGGCTACTCGCGGCGCAGGCTCGGCTTCAGGTCCTTGAAGCGGCCCAGGAGGCCGTTCACGAACGAGGGCGACTCGTCCGTGGAGAACTCCTTGGCCAGCTGCACGGCCTCGTCGATGGCCACGGCGTCCGGGGTGTCGTCCACCCAGATCAGCTCGTAGGCACCGAGGCGCACGATGTTGCGGTCCACGACCGGCATGCGGTCGATGTCCCAGTCCACGGCGTAGGTGACGATCAGGTCGTCGATGCGGTTCACCTTGTCGGCGTAACCCTCGACGAGGTCCATCGTGAAGGCGCTGACCGGCGGCTGCCGGTCGTCCGACCGCGCGTGGCGGATCCAGTCCGCGAGGACTTCGCGCACGGGCACCCCGCGCTGGTCGGCCTCGAACAGGATCTGGAAAGCACGCTTGCGCGCGTTGCTCCGGGCAGCCACGGTTAGCTGCTCACCCGGCCGAGGTAGTCGCCGGTGCGGGTGTCGACCTTGACCTTCTCGCCCGTGTTGACGAACAGCGGGACCTGCATCTCGTAGCCGGTCTCAAGCTTCGCGGGCTTGGTGCCACCGGTGGAGCGGTCGCCCTGGACGCCCGGGTCGGTGTGCTCGATGACGAGCTCGACGGCGGCGGGGAGCTCGACGTAGAGCACCGAGCCCTCGTTCTGCGCCACGGAGGCGGTCATGCCCTCGATGAGGAAGTTGGCGGCGTCGCCGACAGCCTTCTTGTCGACCATCAGCTGGTCGAAGGTCTGCATGTCCATGAAGACGAAGTACTCGCCGTCCATGTACGAGAACTGCATGTCGCGGCGGTCGATGGTGGCCGTCTCGACCTTCGTGCCGGCGTTGAACGTCTTGTCGACGACCTTGCCGGAGAGCACGTGCTTGAGCTTGGTGCGCACGAAGGCCGGGCCCTTGCCGGGCTTGACGTGCTGGAACTCGACGACGGACCAGAGCTGGTCACCGTCGAGCTTGAGCACCATGCCGTTCTTGAGGTCGTTCGTGGAAGCCACGGTTGCGGAATCTCCTGCACTGGAAGACCACGGATGCGCGCACAGTCCGGCAACGCGGACTACAGCGCGAGCAGCTCCTTGGTCGTAATGGTGAGTAGCTCGGGACCGCCGTCCGCCTCGGGGCGTACGACGAGCGTGTCATCGATCCGGACACCTCCCCGGCCGGGGAGGTGAACCCCCGGTTCGACGGTGACCGGCACGCAAGCGTCCAGTTTACCCATTGCCGTAGGTGCAAGCTGCGGGTCCTCGTCGATTTCGAGCCCGACGCCGTGTCCGGTCCACGGAGCGAGGGCTTCTCCGTACCCGGCGGAGTCCAGTACGGAGCGTGCGGCATGATCCACGTCCCGGTAGGCGGCGCCCGGTACGAGGGCCTCCCGGCCCGCCCGCTGGGCGGCGAAAACCAGGTCGTAGAGCTCGATCTGCCAGTCGGCGGGCGAGGTGCCGATGACGAACGTACGGCCGATCTCGCAGCGATAGCCACGGTAGTTCGCGCCCAGGCTGGCGGTGAGGAAGTCGCCCTCCTCCACCCGGCGGTCGGAGGGCCGGTGCCGGGAACGGCCGGAGTTCGGCCCGGTGCCGACGGAGGTCGGGAAGGCCGGGCCGTCGGCGCCGTGGTCGACGAGCCGGCGCTCCAGCTCCAGGGCGAGGTGCCGCTCGGTGCGGCCCACGAGGATCGACTCCAGCAGCTCACCGAGGGCCTGGTCGGCGATCTCGGCGGCGATGCGCAGGCAGGCGATCTCCTCCTCGTCCTTGACGAGGCGCTGCTGCTCCACGGAGAAGCCGAGATCGGCGAGGCGCGTCTTGGGCGCTACGGAGCGCAGGGCGCGGTGCCGGGCCACGGTGAGGTGGTGCTCCTCGACAGCGAGCGAGTCGGCCCGTACGGAGGCGGCCAGGTCGCCCGCGGCGACGGCGGGATCCGCGCCCGGGGCGGTCAGCACGGACACCCGCAGCCGCTCGTCGAGCCGGCCCTCGTCGGCGTCGCCGGTGGGGGTTTTGGAGCAGAACAGCACGTCCTCGGAGGGACCGACCAGCAGGACGGCGCCCGAGGGGGCCGCCCCGGCGAGGTAGCGGACGTTCGCCGGGCGCGTGATCAGCGCGGCGGCGTTGCCCGCAGCGGAACAGCGGTCGCGAAGCAGGCCCCGGCGGGCCGCGTACACGTCTGACATGTCTTCGAGCGTACGAGCGCCTCGCCCATCCGGCCTGACGAGCGCCGCCGTCCGGTAACCATCGCCTGGCCGGCGGGGGTATTCCCGGCCTCGCCGACGCTTGAGAAGCCCGTGCGGGCGCGCTACCTGGGGCTCCGCCCCAGACCCCGCGCCTCAAACGCCGGCGAGGCTGGAGTTGGCCGGGGGTGCCCGGCAAGGCTGGAGGTTGCGGCGGGGCGGCTAGTAGGCCGGGGCGGAGATGGCGCGGGCCAGGGCTTCGTCCAGGGCGCGGGCCGTGGCCTCGACGTCCAGTTGCGAGTTGTCGATGATCGGCAGGCCGGAGCCGTACCAGCCCGCCATCCGCCCGTGGATACGCGCGACCTCCTCGTCGGAGAGCCGCCGGTTGCCCGACCGTTCCGCGTTCCGCTCCAGGACGATCTCCAGACCGGGCAGCAGGACGACCGGCAGCAGGTGCGGGCCCACGTGGCGCTTCCAGCCGCCCAGGCCCACCACCGGCCGGTCCGGGAAGACGGCGTCGTCGAGGATGCAGGAGATCCCGTTCGCCAGATAGTTGCGGGCCGCGAAGCCGCACGTACGCCGCGCCAGCCGGTACTGGGCCTCGGAGTGGTCGTTCCAGCCGGCCTGCGGGTCCGCGAAGCCCGAGCACACCCACTCCCGGACGTCGTCCAGACTCACGTGCGCGGTCGGGACCGGCCGGGTGCTGGCCCAGTGCCGGGCCACGGTGGTCTTGCCCGCACCCGCCGGGCCGATCAGCAGCACGGCCAGGGTGGCCGCGCCCGTACCCGCCGCGGCGGGCGGCAGCGGGATCTGCCCCGTGGGCTCCTGCCCGGCCGGCGGTCCCGACGGCGCCGGCGGCAGCGGTGGCCGCGCACCGGTCGGCCACCCCTGCGCCGGAGGTATCGGCGGCTGCGGGGGCGCCACGGGAGGCTGCTGTCCCGGCTGCCCCCAGCCTGCTCCCCCGCCCCCGACTCCTTGCTGCATCCGCTGCCACTCCGTCTCGTTCCAAGGACTGATGCGAGAACGTTATATGACTGCGAAGGCGGGGCCACCCACCGGCAGCACCGTCAGGCGGAGACTTCCTCCGCCAGCGCCCGCAGTGCCAGCCGGTACGAACCGATGCCGAAGCCCGCCACGGTGCCGGTCGCCACGGCGGCGATGACCGAGGTGTGCCGGAACTCCTCACGGGCGTACGGGTTCGAGATGTGCACCTCGATCAGCGGCGCGGTGCGCTGCGCCGCCGCGTCCCGCATGGCGTACGAGTAGTGCGTGAAGGCACCCGGGTTGATCACGACCGGGGTCTTGCCGTCCGCCGCCTCGTGCAGCCACCGCACCAGCTCGCCCTCGTCGTTGGTCTCGCGGACCTCGACGTCGAACCCGAGCTCCTCGCCCAGCGTGCGGCAGCTCTCCACCAGCCCGGCGTACGAGGTGGCACCGTACACGTCGGGCTCGCGCGAACCGAGCCGGCCCAGGTTCGGGCCGTTCAGCACCAGGACCTTGCGGCTCACGACGACACCTCGCCGTACGCCGCGATCAGGTGCGCCGGGTCGGGGCCCTCCAGGACGGTGGGCTTGGCGAGCCCGTCCAGGACGACGAAGCGCAGCAGGTTGCCGCGGGACTTCTTGTCGACCTGCATGGTCTGGAGCAGCTTGGTCCACTGGTCGCCGCGGTAGGTCAGCGGCAGGCCGACGGCGGCCAGGATCTCGCGGTGGCGGTCGGCCGTCGCGTCGTCGAGCCGCCCGGCCAGCCGGCCGAGTTCCGCCGCGAAGACCATGCCGACGGACACGGCCGCGCCGTGCCGCCACTTGTAGCGCTCGTTCTTCTCGATGGCGTGCGCGAGGGTGTGGCCGTAGTTGAGGATCTCGCGGAGTCCGGACTCCTTGAGGTCGCTGGAGACCACGTCCGCCTTGACCTGGATGGAGCGGCAGATCAGCTCGGCCGTGTGCGGGCCGGCGGGCGTACGGGCCGCCTGCGGGTCGGCCTCGATCAGGTCGAGGATCACCGGGTCGGCGATGAAGCCGGCCTTGATGATCTCGGCGAGGCCGCTGACGTAGTCGTTGACCGGCAGCGACTCCAGGGCCGCGAGGTCGCACAGCACCCCGGTCGGCGGGTGGAAGGCGCCGACGAGGTTCTTGCCCTCGGCGGTGTTGATACCGGTCTTGCCGCCGACGGCCGCGTCCACCATCGCCAGGACCGTCGTCGGCACGGCGATCCAGCGCACCCCGCGCAGCCAGGACGCCGCGACGAAGCCCGCCAGGTCGGTGGTGGCACCGCCGCCCACACCGACGATCACATCGGTACGGGTGAAGCCGGACTGGCCGAGCGCCTTCCAGCAGTACGCCGCCACCTCGATGGTCTTGGCCTCTTCGGCGTTCGGCACCTGGATGGCCACGGCCTCGTAGCCCTGGGCGGCCAGGTCGTCCCGCAGCGCCTCACCGGTCGAGGCCAGCGCCTCGGGGTGGATCACGGCCACCCGCTGGGCCCTCGTGCCGATCAGGCTGCCCAGCTCGCCGAGCAGCTGCCGGCCCACCAGCACGTCGTACGCGTCGTGCCCGGCGCTGCCACCGACGTGGATCCGCGTCACCTGGTCTGTCATACGTCCTTCAACTCCAGAGCGTCGAGGACCGCTTGGGCGACCTCTTCGGGGGTGCGGTCGTCGGTGGTCACCACGACGCGCGCGACTTCGGTGTACAGGTGACGGCGGGCCTCCATCAGCTCGCGCCACTGCCGGCGCGGGTTGACGGCGAGCATCGGGCGCGCGGCGCCCAGGCCCACACGCCGGACGGCTTCCTCCACGTCCATGGACAGGTACGCGACGGGCAGCCCGGTGAGCAGCTCGCGCGTGCCTTCGTCGAGGACGGCGCCGCCGCCGAGGGCGAGGACTCCGGTGTGCTCGGCGACGGCGGCCGCGACCGCCCGGCGCTCCAGCTCCCGGAAGTGCGGCTCGCCCTCGTCGATGAAGAGGTCGGAAATCTCCCGGCCCGTGGCCGCGACGATGTCGGCGTCGGTGTCCCGGTAGGAGACGCCGAGCCGTTCGGCGAGCAGCGCGCCCACCGTGGACTTGCCGGATCCCATGGGTCCGACGAGGACGATCAGGGGGCCGCCGCTCACCGGATGCTCAGGTGGTCGAGGTAGGAGCGGACGTTGCGGCGGGTCTCGGGGACCGAGTCGCCGCCGAACTTCTCGACGACGGCGTCCGCGAGGACCAGCGCGACCATCGCCTCGGCCACGATGCCGGCGGCCGGAACGGCGCACACGTCCGAACGCTGGTGGTGCGCGACGGCCGCCTCGCCGGTGGCCACGTCCACGGTGGCCAGCGCCTTCGGGACCGTCGCGATGGGCTTCATCGCCGCCCGCACACGCAGCAGTTCACCTGTGGTGAGCCCGCCCTCCGTACCGCCGGAACGGCCCGAGGTACGCCGGATGCCCTCGTCGGTGGCCACGATCTCGTCGTGCGCCTTCGAGCCCGGCACCCGGGCCAGGTCGAAACCGTCACCGACCTCCACACCCTTGATCGCCTGAATGCCCATCAGGGCGGCGGCGAGACGCGCGTCCAGACGCCGGTCCCAGTGCACGTGGGAGCCGAGGCCGACGGGGACCCCGTACGCGAGGACCTCGACCACGCCGCCCAGGGTGTCGCCGTCCTTGTGGGCCTGGTCGATCTCCGCGACCATCGCCTTACTGGCATCGGCGTCGAGGCAGCGCACCGGATCAGCGTCCAGCTTCGCCACGTCGGCGGGGGTCGGGTACACCCCGTACGGGGCCTTGGCCGCGGCCAGTTCGACCACGTGCGAGACGATCTCGATGCCCGCGACCTCCTTCAGGAAGGAGCGGGCGACGGCGCCGAGGGCGACCCGGGCGGCGGTCTCGCGGGCGCTGGCGCGCTCCAGGATCGGGCGGGCCTCGTCGAAGCCGTACTTCTGCATCCCCGCGAGGTCGGCGTGACCGGGACGCGGGCGCGTCAGCGGCGCGTTGCGGCCGGTCTCCTTCAGCTCCGAGGGATCGACGGGATCGGCCGACATGACCTTCTCCCACTTCGGCCACTCACTGTTGCCGACCATCACCGCGACGGGCGACCCCAGCGACAGCCCGTGCCGGACACCACCGAGGAAGGTGACCTCATCCTGCTCGAACTTCATCCGGGCACCGCGGCCATAGCCGAGCCGGCGCCGCGCCAGGTGGTCGGCCACCAGTTCGGTGGTGACCGGGACACCGGCGGGAAGGCCCTCCAGCGTCGCCACCAGCGCGGGTCCGTGCGACTCTCCGGCGGTCAGCCAACGCAACCTGCTCAACGATGCTCCTCATGCTCGCGCCCGGCTACTGCGACGGCGCGATCGGGGTGCGCGGCCCGGATCCGCCGTACTTGATCCTCGCATGGCCGGCACCCCGGACGACGCTCGGTCCAGCTATCGGACGGAGGCCCGGCGCCGCCGCAGCCACTTGCCGCCCTCCCAGAGGCAGCCGACGGCCACCAGCCCGCCGATGATCCACTTCACCCAGTCGGGCAGCCAGTCACCGACCATGATCCGGAAGAAGTTGAACACGCCGAAGACGATGTCCCCCTTCGACGCCAGCACCTGGCCCGGCTCCCCCGCGTCCACCCAGTCCCCCTCGACTCGAACATGCAGCCGAGAGCCTAACGTGCGGGGAGAGCCGCCTCAGTGCCGGGCCCGGAGCGCCGCCTCGCCCGCGGCGCGCATGGCGGCCAGCGGCGCGCTCGGGCACCCGGTCATCTGCTCGACCTGGAGCACGGCCTGGTGGACGAGGAGGTCCAAGCCGCCGATGACCTGGCCGCCCCGCTCCGACCAGGCCGCCGCGAGGGCGGTCGGCCAGGGGTCGTACAGGACGTCGAACAGGGTCCCCGCCCCCTCCGGCACGGCCGGGGCCAGCGCGTCCGTCGTCCCGGCCGGGGTGGTCGCGATCACCAGCGGCGCGGCCAGCGCCTCGGCTGCCCGCGACCAGTCAGCCGTGCGCACGGCGACGCCGAGCCGCTCGCCCCACTGCTTCATCTCGTCGGCGCGGGCGCGCGAACGGACGTACACGGTGACCTCGCCGGAGCAGATCCGCGAGAGCGCGGCCAACGCCGACGAGGCGGTGGCGCCCGCGCCGAGGATCGCGGCGGAGGGCACCTTCTCGACGCCGCGCTCGTGCAGGGCGGAAACGATCCCGGGAATGTCGGTGTTGTCGCCGAGGCGACGGCCGTCCTCGGTGAAGACGACCGTGTTGACCGCCTCGACCGAGGCGGCGGTGTCACTGATGCCGTCGAGCAGCGGGATGATCGCCCGCTTGAGCGGCATCGTCAGGGACAGCCCGGCCCATTCGGCGCCGAGGCCGGCCATGAACTCCGGGAGCGCGGCCTCGTCGATCTCGAAACGGTCGTACGACCAGTCGACGAGGCCGAGCTCCTGGTAGGCGGCGCGGTGCAGCACCGGTGAAAGGGAGTGCTCGATGGGCGAACCCAGCACCGCGGCCCGTATGCGTGACATGTCTTACCTACCCGCCGTTCTTCTGCTTCTGCCGTTCCTGGAACTCGTCGGCCAGCTTCTGGTGCTCCTCGTACGTCTTGGTGAAGGTCGTCTTGTCACCGTCGACCGACACGAAGAACATCCAGCCGCCGTGGTCCGGGGTGAGCGTGGCGGTCAACGCGTCCGCGCCCGGGTTCCCGATCGGACCGGGCGGCAGTCCCTTGACGAAGTGCGTGTTGTAGGGGTTGTCGAACGCCCTCGCCTCCTTGAGCGAGAAGTTGATGTCGCTCTTGCCCTTGATGTAGTTGTACGTCGAGTCGAACTCAAGCTTCTGGTTCGTGACGTAGTTGTTCTTCTTGAGGCGGTTGTAGACCACCTCGGACATCTTCCGGAAGTCGTCGTGGTTCTTGCCCTCGGCGTTGACGAGGCTGGCGACCGTGACCACCTGGAGCGGGTTCTCCAGGCCCAGCTCCTTGGCCTTGCCCTCGATGCCGAGCTCCGTGTACTTGTCGGTCGCGTTCTTGACCATCTGCTTGAGCAGGGACTCGGGCGTGCTGTCCTTGCTGAGGTCGTACCGCATCGGGTAGAGGAACCCTTCCAGCGGGTCCACGACCTTCGGGTTGTCGGTCGCCCAGGCCGGCAGGCCGAGGTTCTTGAACTCGCGCTCCGCGATCTCGCGCGTGCTGCCTTCCGGCTTGCCCAGCTTCCTGTCGATCGCCTGGTAGACGGTGGCGCTGCGCATGCCTTCGGCGATGGTCAGGACGTTCAGCTTGCTGGGGTCGACCATCAGCGCGACGGCGGCCGCACCCGACATCTTCTGCTTCATCGGGTAGATGCCCGGCTGGATGGCCTTGCCCTTGGGGTTGGCGTTCGCCGCGTCGACGAAGGCCTGGGCGCTGGCGACCACGCCGGCTTCCTTGAGGATCCGGCCCATCTGCCCCAGGCCCGCGCCCTTGGGGATCTCCACGTCGACCGTCTCGCCCGAGCCCTCGCCCGAGAAGTCCTCGGTCGCGCCGAACCGCGCCTTGAGATAGCTGTAGCCGTAGTAGCCGCCACCGCCGACGACGCCCAGGATCACCACGGCGGCGAGCAGGCAGGCAGTACCGCTGCGCTTCTTGGGCTTGCCGCCCTTCGAGCGGCCCGAGCGGCGGCCGGGAGGCTCGTCGCCGTCGTCGTCGCCCCCGCCCTCACCCGAGAAGAACGAGGTGTCAGGTTCCTCGTCCAGGTCATCGGCCGGTTCCGGCTCCAGGTGGCGCCGGCCCGGGGGCACCGGAGGCGGGTAGGCCTCCTCCGTGGTGTACAGGTCGGGGGCCTCGCCGGGGTAGGCCCCGACGGTCTGCTGGGCGTACGGGTCCGCGCCCACGTACGGGTCGGCCTGCACCGCGGCCGCGTACTGGCCCTGGCCGGTGTCCCAGTTCTGGCCGGCGTACGTCGGCTGCTGCTGGGGCTGGCCCACGTACTGCTGGGGGTGAGCCTGCTGGGGGTGAGCCTGCTGGGGGTGAGCCTGCTGCGGGGCGTAGCCCTGGTGCTGCCCGGAGTGCTGCTGTTGCTGCTGGTGCTGGGCTTGCTGCTGCTGCGCGTATGGGTCGTGCGGGCCCTGCTGGGGGTACGACGGCTGCTGGTACTGAGGCTCCTGGTACTGCGGCTCCTGCGGATACTGCTGCTGCGGGCCGCCGCCATAGGACATCTGGCCCTGCTGGGCCTCGTGACCGCTCCACACCTGGTCCCCGTACAGGGGGTCCTCGGGGTGCCACGGTTCGGGGCTACGGCCCCGGCCATACTCAGTCATCGATCCCCTAGCGCCGCGAGACGACGGCCACGGTTCCGTTCTACCGCGACGCCTGGTTCCGCCTCTTTGGTGGTGGGCGACGGCTGTTCGAATGCCGTCTCATCGCGCGGAACGTTACCGTATCGCGATCAGACAACCACTTCGACGCACTCGCCGGGCGGATTACCTGATACCCGTTCGGTCTCAAGAGCGGTCTGGAGGATCACCACCGCTGCCGCCTGGTCGATGACCGACCGGCCCTTCTTGGCGTTCTTCCCCGAGGCCCGCAGCCCCTGGGCGGCGGTGACCGTGGTCATCCGCTCGTCCACGAGACGGACCGCCACCGGCTTGATGCCCTTGGCGAGTTCCGTGGCGAAGACGCGGACCTTGGCCGCCGCCGGCCCCTCCCGCCCGCTGAGCGAGCGGGGGAGGCCGACCACGACTTCGAGGGGCTCGTACTCCTCGACGAGCTGCCGCAGCCGCCTGTGGGCGAAGGGGATGTCCCGGCCCGGCACGGTTTCCACCGGTGTGGCCAACACCCCGTCGGGGTCGCACGAGGCGACCCCGATCCTGGCGTCCCCGACATCGATGGCGAGCCGGCGGCCGCGGCGCAGAGTCATCGTCAGACCGTCTCTACGACGAGGCGCTCGACCGCGGCGATGGCCTCGGGGATGGCGGCCGGGTTCTGGCCGCCGCCCTGGGCGACGTCGGGCTTGCCGCCACCGCCGCCACCGAGGGTCTTGGCGGCCGTACGGACCAGGTCGCCGGCCTTGAGACCGCGCTCGCGAGCGGCCTCGTTGGTGGCGATGACGGTCAGCGGGCGGTCGTTCGCCGTGGCGAACAGGGCCACGACGGCCGGGCGGTCACCGTGAATGCGGCCGCGGACGTCGAGGACCAGCTTGCGCAGGTCGTCGGCGCCGGTGCCGTCCGGCACCTGGCCAACGACGAGCGCGACACCGCGGATGTCCTGGGCGTTCTCGGCGAGCCCGGCGGCGGCCTGGAGGACCTTTTCCGCGCGGAACTTCTCGATCTCCTTCTCGGCGTCCTTCAGCTTGCCGAGCATGGAGGCGATCTTCTCCGGCAGCTCCTCCGGACGGCCCTTGACCAGCTCCTGGAGCTGGGCGACGACCGTGTGCTCCTTGGCGAGGAAGTTGTACGCGTCCGCGCCGACGAGGGCCTCGACGCGGCGCACGCCGGAGCCGATGGAGGACTCACCGAGCAGCTTCACCAGACCCAGCTGGGCGGTGTTGCCGACGTGCGTGCCGCCGCACAGCTCCTTGGAGAAGTCGCCGATGGTGACGACGCGCACGCGCTCGCCGTACTTCTCGCCGAACTCGGCGATGGCACCCTGCTTCTTCGCCTCGTCGATGCTCATGACCTCGGCGGTCACGTCGAGCTCGCGCGACAGGACCTCGTTGATCTTCTGCTCCACGTCCGTGAGGACACCGCCGGGGACGGCGTTCGGCGAACCGAAGTCGAAGCGGAAGCGGCCGGGCGAGTTCTCGGAACCGGCCTGGGCGGCCGTCGGGCCGAGGGCGTCGCGCAGCGCCTGGTGGGTCAGGTGGGTGGCCGAGTGGGCGCGGGCGATGGCCCGGCGGCGCTTGACGTCGATGGCGGCGTACGCGGAGGCGCCCACCGTCACCTCGCCGACGTGGACGGAACCCTTGTGCACGGAGACACCCGGGACCGGCTGCTGGACGTCGCGTACGTTGATGATCGCGCCGGAGTCGAGCTTGATGCGGCCCTGGTCGGCGAGCTGGCCGCCGCCCTCGGCGTAGAAGGGGGTGCGGTCGAGGACGACCTCGACCTCGTCGCCCTCGGAGGCGGCGGGCGCGGAGACGCCGTTGACCAGCAGGCCGACGATGGTGGACTCGCCCTGGTTGGTGGCGTAGCCGGTGAACTCGGTGGCGCCGGCGCTGTCGGCGATCTCCCGGTACGCGGAGACGTCGGCATGACCGGTCTTCTTGGCCCTGGCGTCGGCCTTGGCGCGGTCGCGCTGCTCCTGCATCAGGCGGCGGAAGCCGGCCTCGTCCACGGAGAGGCCCTGCTCGGAGGCCATCTCCAGGGTGAGGTCGATCGGGAAGCCCCAGGTGTCGTGGAGCAGGAACGCCTTGTCGCCGGAGAGGACCTTGCCGCCGGCGGCCTTGGTCTCGGTCACGGCGGTGTCGAGGATGTTCGTGCCGCCCTTGAGGGCCTTGAGGAAGGCGGCCTCTTCGGCGAGCGCGACGGTCTCGATGCGCTTGCGGTCGGTGACGAGCTCCGGGTACTGCTGCCCCATCGTGTTGATCACGACGTCCACGAGCTCCTGGACGACCGGACCCGTGGCGCCCATGAGGCGCATGTTGCGGATGGCGCGGCGCATGATGCGGCGCAGCACGTAGCCGCGGCCCTCGTTGCCGGGGGTGACGCCGTCGCCGATGAGCATGACGGAGGTGCGGATGTGGTCGGCGACCACGCGCATGGACACATCGGTGTCCTTGGCGGCACCGTACTGCACGCCGGTCAGCTCGGTGGCCTTGTCCATGACCACGCGCAGGGTGTCGGTCTCGTACATGTTCGGCACGTCTTGCAGGATCATGGCGAGACGCTCAAGGCCCAGACCCGTGTCGATGTTCTTCGACGGCAGGTCGCCGAGGATCGGGAAGTCTTCCTTCCCGTCGCCGGCGCCGCGCTCGTACTGCATGAAGACCAGGTTCCAGATCTCCACGTAGCGCTCGTCGTTGACGGCCGGGCCGCCCTCGACGCCGAACTCCGGGCCGCGGTCGTAGTTGATCTCGGAGCACGGGCCGCAGGGGCCCGGGACGCCCATGGACCAGAAGTTGTCCTTCTTGCCCAGGCGCTGGATGCGCTCGGCGGGGACGCCGATCACGTCGCGCCAGATCGACTCGGCCTCGTCGTCGTCGAGGTAGACCGTGATCCAGAGCTTCTCCGGGTCCAGCCCGTAGCCGCCGTCCGCCACGGAGCTGGTGAGCAGCTCCCAGGCGTACTTGATGGCGCCTTCCTTGAAGTAGTCCCCGAAGGAGAAGTTGCCGCACATCTGGAAGAACGTGCCGTGGCGGGTGGTCTTGCCGACCTCTTCGATGTCCGGCGTACGGACGCACTTCTGCACGCTGGTGGCGCGGGGGGCCGGGGGCTTGGTCTCGCCGAGGAAGTACGGCTTGAAGGGGACCATGCCCGCGTTGACCAGCAGCAGAGTCGGGTCGTCCGCGATGAGCGACGCCGAAGGGACAACGGCGTGACCGCGCTCCTCGAAGAAGCTCAGCCAGCGGCGGCGGATTTCAGCCGACTCCATCAGTGGTCCTCATTCCGGTTGTACGTGACCGCCGAGCGGCTCGCTCGGTGGTTGGTCTTGTCGTTCTCGATGGCCCGCAGACGCCGGGGCCCGGGCAGGGCGGTGACGTTGTCGGTCAGGGCCGGGTTGTCAGCGTCCTGACGCAACCCCAGTGCATCGTTCAGCTCGTCTTCGCGCTGCGTCATTCCCGCTTTGACGTCGAGGGCGAAGTCCTTGAGGCGGTGACCCGCCTCGACGGCCTTGTCAGCGGCCTGCGCGGCGAGGCTCTCCGGCGTCAGCTTCTTGAGCTGGCGGTTGACCTTGGTGGTGGCCCACACGCCGGCGGCGGCGCCTGCGGTGAACCAGAAGGCTCGGCGGAACATCGGAGGTCTCAGCCCTTCTGCTTCCGGCGCCGCGCCGGCGGCACCGTACGGCCGACGATCACGGTATGGCTACCGCCATCACTTCGTGGGCGTCGGGGGGTCTTCCGCGGCACGCCGTCCGACGTCGCGGTGTCCGTCTTGCCCAGCGCCTTGCGGACTCCGTAGCCGAAGGCCGCGACCTTGACCAGCGGCCCGCCGAAGGCGGAGGCCACGGTGGAGGACAGCGCGGAGGCGTTGGAGGTGACTTCCTGGACGTCACTCGCGATGGCGTCGACCCGGTCGAGCTGCGTGCGCGCGGAGCGGACGGTCGTGGAGGCGTCGGCCAGCAGCGGCACGGCCTGGTCGGTCACGTCCGCCACCAGCTTGGTGGTCGCTTTGAGCACCTGGGCCAGCCTCGCCAGCACCACGGCGAGGAAGGAGACCAGGATGGCCCAGAAGACGGCCACGAGAATGCCGGCCACCTCTCCACCGGACACGTTGCACCGCTCTCTGCACATTGATCACTACGCGAAAAAGTCGTCATCCGACCCTATCGCGCCGGAGATCCGCCGCCGTACCGGGTTAAGCGGAAAACAGGAAGCCCGCCGGCTCCCCCGAGGGGGCACCGGCGGGCTGACCAGCCTGTGAGGCTACGTCCGCTGAGAGATCAGCGGGCGTAGTACTCGACGACGAGCTGCTCGTCGCAGATGACCGGGATTTCCTTGCGGTTCGGGTCGCGGTCCAGGCGGAAGGCCAGGGCCTTCAGGTTGACCTGCAGGTAGCGCGGGGTCTCGCCCTCGCCTGCGTAGCCACCCTCACGGGCAACCTGGAACGGAACCTTCTCGCGGCTGCGCTCGCGCACGGTGATGACATCGTCCGGGCGGACACGGAACGACGGCTTGTCGACCTTGCCACCGTTGACCTCGATGTGGCCGTGAACGACCATCTGGCGGGCCTGGTAGATGGTGCGGGCGATGCCCGAACGCAGAACCAGGGCGTCGAGGCGACGCTCGAGCTCGACGACAAGCGCCTCGCCCGTCTTGCCTTCGGCCTTCTTGGCGCGGTCGTAGGCGCGAGCCATCTGACGCTCAGAGATGTCGTACTGGGCGCGCAGACGCTGCTTCTCGAGCAGACGAACCTTGTAGTCCGAGTTCTGCTTGCGGCCACGGCCGTGCTCGCCCGGCGGGTAGGGGCGGGCCTCGAAGTACTTGACGGCCTTCGGGGTCAGCGCAATGCCGAGGGCACGCGACTTCTTGACCTTGGGTCGCTTCTGGTTCACGTGGAACCTACCTCCATGTAAGTTAGGTGAGGCTTACCTTAGCGAGGAGGACGTAATGTCTCGACCACATGGGATCCCCCTGCCCAGTGCGCACCGAAGTTCAGATTCCAACGAAACAGAATCTGCTTTCGGCGACGATAAGCAAGGTCAGCCGCGTCCCAGGGAAGGCGTTCGGCAGCTCACCGGAGCCGAACGCGTACGAACCCTCGTAGAGTCCAACGCCTCAGTATCCCTCACTCTGCCGGGTGCTCCTGACAGCCAGGAGCAGGCCGAATTCGGGACAGGGGTGCCGGCCGCTCGGACCGTCACCCCGGACGGGGACGTGATTCTCCTTGTTTCCGGGGAATCCGCGGCTGCCAGGGCAGCCGCTCACGCCCAGGACGACGACCTCACGGCCGTGATCGAGATCACGGATGTGGCGCCGGTGTCCGTGCCCCATCGTATCCGAGGCCGCGCGTGGCTGGCCGGGTGGCTGACGCCGGTACGCGGTGACGACCGCGCGGCCTGCGCGGCGCTGCTGGCGGAGCGCCATCCGGTGGGCGAGCTGCTGGGCCTGTCGGAGTCGCTGGACCTCCCGTACTCCGGCCGCCCGGCGTGGATGCTGCTCCGGCTGGAGGTCGGCGAGATCTCGGTGGACGACCTGTGGGGTGCCGAGCGGGTGGACCCGGAGGATCTCGCGGAGGCCGCGCCCGACCCGCTGGTGGGGCACGAGACGGAGCTGCTCCAGCACCTCGCGTCCGCGCACGGGGACCTCGTCGGCGACCTGAGCGGCCTGCTCGGAGCGCGGGCGGCCGACGGGATGACGGCGGTTCCCCTGGCCCTGGACCGCCTCGGGCTGCGGGTCCGCTTCACGGGCGGCGGCTCCTCGTTCGACGCCCGCTTCGACTTCCCCCAGCCGGTGGCGGACGTCTGCGGGCTGCGGCACGCGATGCGCCGGCTGTTCTCCGCGGCGGGCGGCTAAGCGGGTTCGCTCCCCTCGGCCAGCTGGTCACCGAGATGGCTGCGCCGGTACAGGACTTGGCGTCCGTCGCGCGCCCGGGTGACGAGCCCCGTCGCGTGGAGCACCCGCAGGTGCTGGGAGACGGCGCTCGGGGTCACCCGCAGGCGGCGGGCGATCTCGACCGTGGCGAGCGGCTCCGCGAGCAGGGTGAGCAGCCGCGCCCTGGGCGCACCGAGCAGCGAGGCGAGGGCCGTCGCGTCGGCGGGCGGCGGCGCGTCCCACAGCGTGGCGACGCCCCGGCTCGGGTAGACGAGCCCGGGCGGCTCCTCGGGATCGACCGGAGGAGCCGGCTTGTGCACGAACACGGACGGCAGGAGCAGCAGCCCCCGGCCGGACGCCGCGACGTGATGGCTGCTGAGCATCTGGCCGACGTGCAGTACGCCCTGGTGCCAGCGCAGGTTCGGGTGCATGTCCGCGAACAGCAGGCGGGCGCCTCCCACCGCCAGCTGCCGCGCCCGGTAGGTCATGTCGGCTTCGAGCAGCAGCCGTATCCGCCGCCACTCCGGCTCGATGGCCGCCTGCCAGAACTGCCACAGCAGCTCGCACAGGGCGTCGCGCAGTCCGGCCACGGCCGCGTCGTCGCCGGCGGCGGCGTCGTACAGGGCCGCGGGCAGCGGGTCGGGGGCGTGCGCGGCCACCAGGTCGCGCCGGACCCGCGCGGGGGACGTCCGGCGGACGACGGCCAGCTCCTCCGCGAAGGCCGGCGCGAAGCTCGTGGGCCGCGGGGTGAGGAAGTCGGGGAGGGTGCGCCTGCGCGCCACTACGGACATCAGCAGGCCGGTGTCGAGCGAGCCGATCCTGCCGAGCACGGACCTGCGCCACGGGAGGTGCACCGCGGACAGCCCCGGGTCCTGGAGGATCCGCAGGCTGAGCAGGGTCTCATGCGCGGGAGACAGGGCGAAGCGGGTGTTCGCGAGATCCTCGACGCCGAGCTCGAAGCTGATCATTAAGCCGGACGCTACATCGATTGGCTTCGCGGCGTCGATGGCGTGAGCTTCCGGCATGACACCCATGACACCCGCTCATGAGCGCCGCACGGCGATCGCCACCGGTCGGATGACGCTGGTCCTGGCCGTGACCTGCGCGGTGGCCGTGGGCAACATCTACTTCCCGCAGGCGATCATCCCCTTGGTCGCCGCAGGACTGCACACGTCTCCCGAGTCGGCCTCCCTGGCCGTGACCGCCACCCAGATCGGCTACACGGCCGGCATGTTCCTGCTCGTGCCGCTCGGCGACCGTCTCCCCCACCGCCCCTTCCTCGTGACCCTGCTCACCCTGTCCGGCCTGGGCCTGATCGCCGCGGGCTGCGCCCCCACGCTGCCCCTGCTCATCGCCGCCAGCGCACTCATCGGGCTCACCACCATCGCCGCTCAGGTCGTCGGCCCGATGGCGGTCGGTCTGGTGGCCGACGACCGCCGCGGAGCGGTGATCGGCACCCTGCTGAGCGGATCGATCGGCGGCATGCTGCTCGCCCGCGCCTTCAGCGGCTCGCTCGGCGAATGGCTGGGGTGGAGGGTTCCCTACCTGGCGGCCTCGGCCCTGACCCTGCTGCTCGCCTGCCTGCTGGCCCGCACCCTGCCGGCCACCACCCCGCCCTCGCGTCAGCCGTACCCGGCCCTCCTGGCCGAGTCCCTTCGCCTGCTGCGCACCGAGCCGGACCTGCGCCGCTCCTGCTTCTACCAGGCGACGGTCTTCGGCGGTTTCTCGGCCGTGTGGACCTGCCTGGTCCTCCTGCTCACCGGTCCGCTCTACGGTACGGACGCCCGGGCCGTGGGGCTGCTCGCCCTCGTCGGCGGCATGACCATGCTCTGCACACCGCTCGCCGGTCGCCTGGTGGACCGCCACGGTCCGGACCCGGTGAACCTCGTCTCCGTGCTCGCGGTCCTGGTCTCGGCCGCGGTCCTGGCCGCGGGAGCCTGGGGCGGCGTACCCGGGATGGCCGCGCTGGTCGTCGGCACGCTGCTGCTCGATGTCGCCATGCAGTGCGGCATGGTCGCCAACTCGGCCCGGGTCTACGCCCTGCGCCCCGATGCCCGCAGCAGGCTCAACACCGCCTACATGACCTGCGCCTATCTGGGCGGCAGCGCCGGATCCTGGCTCGGGGTCCGCGCGTACGGCCGGGCCGGATGGTGGGGCGTGTGCGCGCTCGTGGCCCTGCTCGCCCTCCTCGCGTTCGCCCGCCCGTACCCTCAGCCTCGCCGGCGAGGCTGAAAGTGCCCGGCGGGGCCTCAAACGCCGGCGAGGCTGAAAACGCCGGGTCAGGCGCGGTCGCCGCGCAGGCGTTCGCGGACCTTCTCCACCACGTCCGCGTACCGCGCCTCCGCGCCGTACCGCGTCGGCTCGTAGTACCGCTTCCCGTGGATCTCGTCCGGTGCGTACTGCTGCGCGGCGATCGCCCCCGGCACGTCGTGCGGGTACACGTACCCCACCGCGTGCCCCAGCTTCGCCGCGCCCTTGTAGTGCCCGTCCCGCAGATGCGCCGGCACCGCGCCCGCCAGCCCGGCCCGGACGTCGGCCAGGGCCGCGCCGATCGCCGTCGTGGCGGTGTTCGACTTCGGGGCCAGCGCCAGCGCGATCGTCGCGTGCGACAGCGTCAGCGCGGCCTCCGGGAAGCCGATCATCGCCACCGCCTGCGCCGCCGCGACGGCGATCGGCAGGGCCGTCGGGTCCGCGAGCCCGATGTCCTCGCTCGCCGAGATCATCAGACGCCGCGCGATGAACCGCGGGTCCTCGCCCGCCTCGATCATCCGGGCAAGGTAGTGCAGCGCCGCGTCCACGTCCGAGCCCCGGATCGACTTGATCAGCGCGCTCGCCACGTCGTAGTGCTGGTCTCCGTCCCGGTCGTACTTCACCGCCGCCCGGTCGACCGCCTCCTCCAGCGTCTGGAGGCTGATCTCCGGCTCGCCCTTGGCGATCGCCGCACCGGCACCCGCCTCCAGCGCCGTCAGCGCCCGCCGGGCGTCGCCGCCCGCGATCCGCAGCAGGTGCGCCCGCGCGTCGGCGGGCAGCGTGACGGCCCCGCCGAGGCCCCGCTCCTGCGTCAGCGCGGACCCCAGCAGCGTGCTGAGGTCTTCGTCCGTCAGCGGCTCCAGCGTCAGCAGCAGCGAGCGCGACAGCAGCGGCGAGATGATCGAGAAGTACGGATTCTCCGTGGTCGCCGCGATCAGCGTGACCCAGCGGTTCTCCACGGCCGGCAGCAGCGAGTCCTGCTGGGCCTTGCTGAAGCGGTGGATCTCGTCGAGGAAGAGGACGGTCTCCTTGCCGTAACCGCCGGCCGCCCGCTTGGCGCCCTCGATGACGGCCCGTACCTCTTTCACGCCCGCCGTGATGGCCGACAGCTCCACGAACCGCTTCTGCGTCGCCTGGCTCACCACGTACGCCAGCGTGGTCTTCCCGATGCCCGGCGGACCCCACAGGATCACCGACGAGGCACCGGCCGGACCGCCCGCCCCCTCCCCGACCAGCCGCCGCAGCGGTGATCCGGGCTTCAGCAGATGCCGCTGGCCGACGACCTCGTCCAGGGTGCGCGGACGCATCCGGACGGCGAGCGGAGCGCTCGCGGGGTCCTTCTCGCGGCGTTCTTCGGCAGCGGCGGTGAACAGGTCTGGTTCCACGTGGAAAGCCTATGCGAGCCCACTGACAGGCCCGGCGCCCCTCACGAGGTCCAGAAGTCCCACCAGCGGGTCAGGATCAACATGCCGATGATCCCGATGTGCAGGACGGGCAGGACCCAGGTGAACTCGTCGAGGAAGCCGCGCAGCCACGCCGGGGCCGGCAGCAGGCCCTGGCGCACGTTGTGCGAGGTGACGTACCAGAACATCACGATGGTGGCGACCCAGGCCAGGCAGCACCACAGGCACAGCGAGTTGATGGTGTACAGCGACTGGTACGTCAGCCAGGCGCAGAAGACGACGCCGAAGAGGGTCCCCGCGTTCAAGGTGAGCCAGTACCAGCCGCGGAAGCGCGCCCCGGCCAGCAGGCTCATGCCGACGCATATCACCACCCCGTAGGCGACCAGCCCCAGCATCGGGTTCGGGAAGCCGAAGACGGCCGCCTGCTCGCTCTTCATGATGTTGCCGCACGAGACGATCGGGTTCAGGCTGCAGCCCGGCGTGAAGTTCGGGTCCTCCAGCAGCTTGAACTTGTCGATCGTGATCACCCAGGCGGCGAGCAGCCCCGCGGCCCCCGTGATCACCAGCAGCAGAGCCAGGGCCCTGCTGCTGCCGACGGTCCGCGGGGCGGTGTCCGCCTCAGCACTCTTCGTCGTCATACCGCCCGCTCCGCATCCGCAAGGTCATCAAGCACCGGACATTGTGCCGTACCCGGCTGTGTGGCGGCCGTTCGCCGGGGATAAGGACGGGCGGCGGCCGGACCGGTCAGGCCAGCTTGGCCCGCAGCACCTCGACCACGTCGGTGAGCGCCACCGGGGACTGCTCCCCGGACTCCATGTCCTTGAGCTGGACGACGCCCTCGGCGAGGTCGCGGTCGCCCGCGACGATCGCGAACCGCGCGCCCGACCGGTTCGCGTCCTTCATCGCGCCCTTGAGGCCCTTGCCCCCGTACGAGATGTCCGCCGCGACACCCGCCTTGCGCAGCTCCGTGACCAGCCCGAACAGGACCGGCTTGGCCTCGCCCAGCGCCACCGCGAACACCGAGGTCGCCGCCGGGATGTCCAGCTCGACGCCCTCGGCCTCCAGCGCCAGGACCGTACGGTCCACGCCCAGCGCCCAGCCCACGGAGGGCAGCGCCGGTCCGCCGATCATCTCGGACAGGCCGTCGTAGCGCCCGCCCCCGCCGACCGCGGACTGCGAGCCCAGGCCGTCGTGGACGAACTCGAAGGTGGTGCGGGTGTAGTAGTCCAGCCCGCGCACCAGCTTCTCGTCGTCCTCGAAGGCGACGCCGGCCGCCATGATCAGCGCCCGCACCTCCTCGTGGTACGCCTTGCACGCGTCGCACAGGTAGTCCCGCAGCATCGGGGCCCCGACCAGCTGCTTCTGGACCTCCGGCCGCTTGTCGTCCAGGACGCGCAGCGGGTTGATCTCGGCCCGGCGGACGGTCTCCTCGTCCAGGTCCAGGCCGCTCAGGAAGGACTGCAGCGCCTCCCGGTACACCGGGCGGCACTCCTTGTCGCCCAGCGAGTTCAGCAGGATCCGGAAGTCGCGCAGGCCCAGCGCGCGGTACGCCTGGTCGGCCAGGATGATCAGCTCGGCGTCCAGCGCCGGGTCCTCGGCTCCGATCGCCTCGGCGCCGACCTGCGAGAAGTGCCGGTACCGGCCCTTCTGCGGGCGCTCGTAGCGGTAGTACGAGCCCGAGTACCAGAGCTTGACCGGCAGGCCGCCGGCCTTGTGCAGGTTGGCCTCCAGGGCCGCGCGCAGGACGGAGGCGGTGCCCTCGGGGCGCAGCGCCAGGTTGGCCCCGCCCTTCGTCGTGAGGGTGTACATCTCCTTGGTCACGATGTCGGTGGACTCGCCGACGCCGCGGGCGAACAGGTCCACGTCCTCGAAGCCGGGCGTCTCGACGTACCCGTAGCCGGACAGGCGCAGCGGGCCGGAGATGGCGTCGCGGACGGCCAGGTACTTCGCCGAGTACGGCGGGATGAGGTCGTACGTGCCCTTGGGGGCCTTGAAGGTGCTCACGAAACTCTCGTCACATTCCTCGTCGTGGAGCGGCGGTCGGGTCCGCTGCCTGCCCTTGGCGGCGTGCGGCGACCTCGCGCAGGTACGGGTTGGTCGCGCGCTCGCGGCCGATGGTGGTCTGGGAACCGTGGCCGGACAGCACCACGGTCGAGTCGTCCAGGGGCAGGCACACGCGGGCCAGCGACTGGAGGATCTCGGCGTGGGAGCCGCCGGGCAGGTCGGTGCGTCCGATGGAGCCGGCGAAGAGCAGGTCGCCCGAGAAGAAGACCGACGGGATGTCGGCCGCCTCGGGCATCTGGAAGGTCACCGACCCCTTGGTATGGCCGGGCGCGTGCGCCACCGAGAATTCCATTCCGGCCAGCTTCAGCCTGCTGCCGTCGGTCAGTTCGCGGACGTCGTCCGGCTCGCCCACGGTCAGCTCGCCCATGAGCGGCATCCCGATGGAGCGGCCGAGGGCCTTCTCCGGGTCGCTCATCATGTAGCGGTCCTCGGGGTGGATCCAGGCCGGTACGTCGTGTGCTCCGCACACCGGGACCACCGAGGCCACGTGATCGATGTGGCCATGGGTGAGGACGACCGCCACGGGCTTGAGCCGGTGCTTCCTCAGCGTCTCCTCGACACCCTGGGTGGCCTGGTGGCCCGGGTCGATGATGACGCACTCCTCACCGGCGGAGGGGGCGACCAGATAGCAATTGGTCCCCCAGGCCCCGGCGGGGAACCCGGCAATCAGCACGTTCGTCCTCAATCGTCGTCCGGCGGGGGCGGCGGCAGCGGGCCGCTGATCGGAATGCTGCTGCTCAGAGCCTACCGGCGCCGCTCATGACACAGCGAACCCATATACGGTACGGCCTAACCGAGCCCGGACAGCGGTACCAGAGACGCACAAGGAGACGACCCGGTGGTCACGAACGATCAGCGGCGGCGACAGCTCGCCAGGGAGAAGTACGAGCGCCAGCAGAAGCGGCGGGCGGAGGCCCGGCGGAAGGCGCGGCGGCGTGCGGCCGTGATCGGCGCGGCCGCGGCCGTGGTGATCGCGACGCTGGTCGGCCTCGTCGTGGGCGGCGTCTTCGACAAGGAGGAGAAGTCGCGGGAGTCCGGTCCGCCGAAGATGGCGATCGACAAGACCGCGAAGTACACCCTCGCCCTGAAGGCGAACGCGGGGGACATCAAGGGCGACATCAAGGTCGAGATGGACGCGGCGAAGACGCCGGAGACGGTCAACTCGTTCAAGTCGCTGGCCGACAAGCGCTTCTTCGACAAGACCACGTGCCACCGGCTCACGACCGACGGCATCTTCGTCCTCCAGTGCGGCGACCCGGAGGGCACCGGCCAGGGCGGCCCCGGCTACACCATCGCGGACGAGAACCTGGAGTCGCTGGGCAAGCCGGACGAGTCCGGCAAGGTGGTCTACCCGGCCGGCACGGTGGCGATGGCGAACACCGGGCAGCCCCACTCCGGCGGCAGCCAGTTCTTCCTGGTCTACAAGGACACCTCGCTGCCTCCGTCGTACACGCCGTTCGGCAAGATCGACGCGGCGGGCCTGAAGACGCTGGAGGAGATCGCCAAGGTCGGCACGGCCGACGGCGCCCCGGACGGGGCCCCGAAGAACGCCGTGACCATCGAGAAGGGCACCGTCACCAAGAACTGACGGGCGCGGCGCCGCCGGGCCCGGCCGGCCTCCCGCCCGTGCGGCGATATTCCGTCGTGCGGGATGCGGACAGCCGGCCCGGCGGTCGCCTATGTTGGCGTTGTGCAGGGCGGGCGCTGCCCGCCCCAGGAAACTGTGGACGATGCCCAGGGGGTGAACCCCTCGCAAGGCATCAGGTGGAGGAGGCGCTGTGAGCAGCGACCCGTGGGGCCGTGTCGACGAGACGGGCACCGTGTACGTGCGTACGGCCGAGGGCGAGCAGGTCGTCGGCTCGTGGCAGGCGGGCACCCCTGAAGAGGCACTGGCCTACTTCGAGCGCAAGTACGAGGGCCTGGTAGTCGAGATCGGCCTCCTTGAGCGGCGGGTGCGGACCACCGATCTGTCCGCCAAGGACGCCCAGATCGCGATCGACCACCTGCGCAAGCAGGTGGACGAGCACCACGCCGTGGGCGACCTCGACGCGCTGCGCGTCCGGCTGGACAAGCTCGTCGCGACGGTGGACTCGCGCCGCGAGGAGCGCAAGGCCCAGAAGGCGAAGCAGACGGACGAGGCCCGCGCGGCCAAGGACGCGCTGGTCGCCGAGGCCGAGGAGCTGGCGCAGAGCGACCAGTGGCGCAGCGCCGGCGAGCGGCTGCGGGCCCTGGTGGACATCTGGAAGGGGCTGCCGCGTCTCGACCGCAAGTCGGACGACGAGCTGTGGCACCGCTTCTCGCACGCCCGGTCGGCCTTCTCCAAGCGCCGCAAGGCGCACTTCGCCTCGCTGGACGCCCAGCGCGAGGACGCCCGCAAGGCCAAGGAGAAGCTGGTCGCGGAGGCCGAGGCGCTGTCGAAGTCCACGGACTGGGGTCCGACGGCCGCCCGCTACCGCGAGCTGATGGCGGACTGGAAGGCGGCGGGCCGGGCACAGCGCGAGGCCGAGGACGACCTGTGGAACCGTTTCCGCGGTGCTCAGGACGTGTTCTTCGCGGCGCGTGGTGAGGTCTTCGCGGAGCGCGACGCCGAGCAGGTCGAGAACCTGAAGCTGAAGGAGGAGCTGGCCGACGAGGCCGAGAAGCTCGTCCCGGTGACGGACCTGAAGGCGGCCCGTGCCGCGTTCCGCTCCCTCAACGAGCGCTGGGAGGCCATCGGCCACGTGCCGCGCGACGCCCGTCCCAAGGTCGAGGGCCGGATGCACGCCGTGGAGCGGGCGATCCAGGAGGCCGAGGAAGGCGAGTGGCGCCGTACGAACCCGGAGGCGCGGGCCCGTGCGGCCGGCCTGACGGGTCAGCTGCAGGCGGCCGTCGACAAGCTGCGCGAGCAGATCGACGCGGCGCGCGCGGCGGGCAACAACGCGAAGGCCGACAAGCTGTCCCGGGAGCTGGAGGGCCGCCAGGCCCTGCTGGACCAGGCGCTGAAGGGCCTTGAGGAGTTCGGCGGCTGATTCCCCGGCCGCCCCGCGCGAGCGGAGGGCCCGGTACGGACATCCGCGGATGTCCGTACCGGGCCCTCCGGCGTTGCGCGGCTACGCCCTGCTGCGGGCCGAGGTCACGCGGTAGACGTCGTACACGCCCTCGACGCCCCGTACGGCCTTCAGGACGTGTCCCAGGTGCTTGGGGTCGCCCATCTCGAAGGTGAACCGGGAGGTGGCCACCCGGTCGCGGGAGGTCTGCACGGCCGCCGAGAGGATGTTCACGTGCTGGTCCGACAGGACCCGGGTGACATCCGACAGCAGCCTGGACCGGTCCAGCGCCTCGACCTGGATGGCGACCAGGAAGACGGAGGACTGGGTGGGCGCCCACTCGACCTCCAGCATCCGCTCGGGCTGCTGCGAGAGGGAGTCCACGTTGACGCAGTCCGCGCGGTGAACCGATACGCCGCTGCCGCGCGTGACGAACCCGATGATCGGGTCGCCCGGCACCGGGGTGCAGCAGCGGGCCAGCTTGACCCACACGTCGTCGACGCCCTTGACGACCACGCCCGGGTCGGCATTGGTGCGGCGCTTGCGGCCGCGGGCGGGCGGGATGCTCTCCTCGATGTCCTCGCCGGCGGCTTCCTCGCCGCCGAGGGCCTGGACGAGCTTCTGCACGACGGCCTGCGCCGAGACGTGTCCCTCGCCGATCGCCGCGTACAGCGAGGAGATGTCGGGGTAGCGCATCTCGTGGGCGAGGGTGACGAGCGAGTCGCCGGTCAGGATGCGCTGGATCGGCAGGTTCTGCTTGCGCATGGCCCGCGCGATGGAGTCCTTGCCCTGCTCGATCGCCTCGTCCCGGCGCTCCTTGGAGAACCAGGCGCGGATCTTGTTGCGGGCCCGCGGGGACTTGACGAAGCCGAGCCAGTCGCGGGACGGGCCGGCGCCCTCGGCCTTGGAGGTGAAGACCTCGACCAGGTCGCCGTTGTCGAGGGTCGATTCGAGCGGTACGAGGCGCCCGTTGACCCGCGCCCCTATGGTCCGGTAGCCGACCTCGGTGTGGACGGCGAACGCGAAGTCGACGGGGGTGGCCCCGGCCGGAAGCGCTATGACGTCGCCCTTGGGCGTGAAGACGAAGACCTCGTTGCGGGAGAGGTCGAAGCGCAGGGAGTCGAGGAACTCGCCCGGGTCCTCGGTCTCCTTCTGCCAGTCGAGCAGCTGCCGCAGCCAGGCCATGTCGTTGACGGTGTCCTGGCCGGCGCTGCCCTTGGCGGCCTGCGGGACGTCGGTGCGCACCTTGGAGGTGCCGGCGACGGTCTGCTGCTTGTACTTCCAGTGCGCGGCGATGCCGTACTCGGCGCGGCGGTGCATGTCGAAGGTGCGGATCTGGAGCTCGACCGGCTTGCCGCTGGGCCCGATGACCGTCGTGTGGAGCGACTGGTACATGTTGAACTTGGGCATCGCGATGTAGTCCTTGAACCGGCCGGGGACCGGATTCCATCGCGCGTGCACGGTGCCGAGGGCGGCGTAGCAGTCCCGGACGGTGTCCACGAGGACGCGGATGCCGACCAGGTCGTAGATCTCCGCGAAGTCGCGCCCTCGCACGATCATCTTCTGATAGACGCTGTAGTAGTGCTTGGGCCGGCCGGTGACGGTGGCCTTGATGCGGGCCGCGCGCAGGTCGGCCTGCACCTCGTCCGTGACGATGGCGAGGTACTCGTCCCGCTTGGGCGCCCGCTCGGCGACCAGGCGGACGATCTCGTCGTACATCTTCGGGTACAGGATCGCGAAGGAGAGGTCTTCGAGTTCCCACTTGATCGTGTTCATGCCCAGGCGGTGGGCCAGGGGCGCGTAGATCTCCAGGGTCTCGCGGGCCTTCTTCTCCTGCTTCTCCCGCTTGAGGTAGCGCATGGTGCGCATGTTGTGCAGGCGGTCGGCGAGCTTGATGACGAGGACCCGGGGGTCCTTGGCCATGGCGACGACCATCTTGCGTACGGTCTCGGCCTGCGCGGCCTCGCCGAACTTGACCCGGTCGAGCTTGGTGACGCCGTCGACGAGCAGGGCCACGGCGTCGCCGAAGTCACGGCGGAGCTGTTCCAGCCCGTATTCGGTGTCCTCGACGGTGTCGTGCAGCAGGCCCGCCATCAGCGTCGCGGGGTCCATGCCGAGTTCGGCGAGGATGGTCGTCACCGCGAGCGGGTGGGTGATGTACGGGTCGCCGCTCTTGCGCTTCTGGCCGCGGTGCCAGCGCTCGGCGACCTGGTACGCCTGCTCGATCTGGCGCAGGGTCGCCGTCTCGATCTTCGGGTCGTTGCTGCGGACTATACGGAGCAGGGGTTCCAGTACCGGGTTGTACAGGTTGGAACGCTGGACCCCGAGACGGGCGAGGCGGGCGCGCACGCGGTTGGAGGACCCGGCCGGCTTCAACGGAGCGGGCTTGACCGGCGGGGCCGGCGGGGGCGTGGCGGCGGCCGCCGTGGCCTGCTCGGGTTGCGGGTCGGGCTGCGCGGCGGAGATTGGCTGGACCTCGTCTGGCAAGAGCGCTCCTCAAGCGGATCCGGTGCCCGTGTCCGGTCCGGACAACCATCGTAGCGAGGGTTCGCCCCCCTCGTTCCCCGAGCCTCCGCCCAACCCTTCCGCTGCGGGCCCGCTGCTGGGGCTCCGCCCCAGACCCCGCGCCTCAAACGCCGGCGAGGCTGAAAGATCCAGCCTCGCCGGCGTTTGAG
>NZ_JALGRF010000013.1 GCF_022815725.1 Streptomyces sp. APSN-46.1 | reverse complement strand
TCCTCTCGTACCGTTCAGACGAACCCGGCTCCGCCGGGCCCCGGGCTCCGCCCGGACCCGCGCCTCAAACGCCGGCGAGGCTGGATGTGGCCCGGCGAGGCCTCAAACACGAGGCTAGATGCGGCCGGCGAGGCTGAAGGGGCCCGGCGAGGCTGGATTGGCCGGCTCAGTCGGGGAACGCGATCCGCGTCACCGCGGCGGCGGAGGCACGGTCCAGCAGCGTGACCGACGCGCAGCCCGCCGGGAGCCGGCCGGCCTCGGCGGCGCGCAGCAGCCGGGCCACCGCTCCCCGGTGCCGGGCGAAGGCGTACGCGGACACGCCCCGGCCCCGCGCCGCCTGGCCGGACAGGGCCTCCTCGGGGGTGGTGTCCAGGAGCACCAGGTGCAGGGCCCGGCCCCGGCGGCGGGCGGCCCCGGCGAGCAGCCCCCGTACCCAGGTCTGCGTCCCGCAGTCGTGGACCACCGCCGAGGCGCCGGAGCGGAGCGTGCGCCACAGCCCCCAGTAGTGCGCGACCCGGACCAGCGGCCGGTACACGGCGTACGGCAGCGCGCCCGGCATCCGCCGCTCCCAGCGCTCGCGGACGTCCTGGGAGTCGATGCCCCCGCCCGCCGCGGCCCTCTTGATCAGCGTGCTCTTCCCGCCGCCCGGCAGTCCGGACACCACGACGATGTCCCCCTCCGCGAAGCGGAGCCACTGCGGGCCGCGCACCGCGGCACCGCGCAGGTCCCGGACCCGCGCGGGCAGGGCGGCCGCCCCCGGCGCGCGCCCGCGCCGCCCGCCGGGCCGCGCCGGAACCGCGTCCACGGTCCCCGTCGTCGCCAGTGTTCCGAATCTCCGCACAGTGATCGCCTCCCCCCGAGAACGGGCCTCCAGGGCCCCATGCCCACTGAGTGTAAAGAGACGGTAATACCGGAACCCCGGTTCCGGTCCCGCCCTCCCGAACGGCCACATATTTCGATCAGCACACACTTTCGGGCCCCGCTCGCCCATATCCGGCAGCCGCGTGCAATGATGTGCGCCATCTGGACACCAACTGCATACCGGCCGCTTGAATCCGCGCGGGAGAGTCCCGGCACGCCGCAAGGCCGTGTCCGGGCGCCGAAGGAGCAAGTACCTCCCTTGAATCTCTCAGGCCCCGTACCGCGTGGATGAGGCAGATCTGAAAAGCGAGCCGCGCCGCCGTCCGTGACGGCATCGGCGTGTGCTCCACCCAAGGTGCAAGTCGGCGTTCCCCCTTCCAGGGAACTCTCGGCGAACCTCTCAGGTTCCGATGACAGATGGGGAGGATCGTCCTCGTCATGTCATGCCCTGGGACCCGGGAGCCACACCCATGAGCACTGCCCCCCGCCTGACCGCCCTCGATGCGCTGCACCGCTCGCTCGGTGCGACCATGACCGACTTCGCGGGCTGGGACATGCCGCTGCGGTACGCCAGCGAGCGCGACGAGCACAACGCCGTCCGCACCAAGGCCGGCCTGTTCGACCTGTCCCACATGGGTGAGATCACCCTGGCCGGCCCCGAGGCCGTCAAGGCCCTGGACTACGCGCTGGTCGGCAACATCTCCACCGTCGGCGTCGGCCGGGCCCGCTACACGCACATCTGCCAGGAGGACGGCGGGATCATCGACGACCTGATCGTCTACCGCCTGGGCGAGACCGAGTTCATGGTCGTCGCGAACGCCTCCAACGCCCAGGTCGTCCTGGACGCCCTGACCGAGCGCGCCGCCGGCTTCGACACCGAGGTCCGCGACGACCGCGACGCCTACGCGCTGATCGCCGTCCAGGGCCCCGAGTCCCCCGGCATCCTGAAGTCCCTCACCGACGCCGACCTGGACGGGCTGAAGTACTACGCCGGCCTGCCGGGCACCGTCGCGGGCGTGCCCGCGCTGATCGCCCGTACCGGCTACACCGGCGAGGACGGCTTCGAGCTGTTCGTCTCCCCCGAGCACGCCGTCGAGCTGTGGCAGGCGCTGACCAAGGCCGGCGAGGGCGTCGGCCTGGTCCCGGCCGGCCTGTCCTGCCGCGACACCCTGCGCCTGGAGGCGGGCATGCCGCTGTACGGGCACGAGCTGACCACCTCCCTCACCCCGTTCGACGCGGGGCTGGGCCGGGTCGTGAAGTTCGAGAAGGAGGGCGACTTCGTCGGCCGCGCCGCCCTGGAGGCGGCCGCCGAGCACGCCGCCACCAACCCGCCGCGCAAGCTGGTCGGCCTGATCGCCGAGGGCCGCCGCGTCCCGCGCGCCGGGTTCCCCGTCGTGGCCGGCGGACAGGTCATCGGCGAGGTCACCTCGGGCGCCCCGTCCCCGACGCTGGGCAAGCCGATCGCGATGGCGTACGTGGACGCGGCGCACGCCGCGCCCGGCACCTCCGGCGTCGGCGTCGACATTCGCGGTACGCATGAGCCGTACGAGGTGGTGGCTCTGCCGTTCTACAAGCGGCAGAAGTAGCCCCGCAGCACTCTCAGTAGACCGGTCCGAGTCTCAGCACTCGAGACCGCTGTTCGTTGTCACTCCCCCGCATCCAGGAGAATCAGGTCATGAGCACCCCCCAGCAGCTGCGTTACACCAAGGAGCACGAGTGGCTGTCGGACGCCGTGGACGGCGTCGCGACGGTCGGCATCACGGAGTTCGCGGCCAACGCGCTCGGTGACGTCGTCTACGCCCAGCTCCCCGAGGTCGGCGAGACCGTGACCGAGGGCGAGACCTGTGGCGAGCTGGAGTCGACCAAGTCGGTCAGCGACCTGTACTCCCCCGTCTCCGGCGAGGTCGTCGAGGCCAACCAGGACGTGGTGGACGACCCGGCGCTGGTGAACACCGCCCCGTTCGCGGGTGGCTGGCTGTTCAAGGTGCGCCTCTCGGAGGAGCCGAAGGACGTGCTCACCCCCGACGAGTACACCGCCCTCACCGCCGGTAACTGACCCCAGGGGATCCTGATGTCCGTACTGAACACCCCGCTCCACGAGCTCGACCCCGACGTCGCCGCCGCCGTCGACGCCGAGCTCGTCCGCCAGCAGTCGACCCTGGAAATGATCGCGTCGGAGAACTTCGCTCCGGTCGCCGTCATGGAGGCCCAGGGCTCGGTCCTCACCAACAAGTACGCCGAGGGCTACCCGGGCCGCCGCTACTACGGCGGCTGCGAGCACGTCGACGTCGTCGAGCAGATCGCGATCGACCGGATCAAGGCGCTGTTCGGCGCCGAGGCCGCGAACGTGCAGCCGCACTCGGGCGCGCAGGCCAACGCGGCCGCGATGTTCGCGCTGCTGAAGCCGGGCGACACGATCATGGGCCTGAACCTGGCCCACGGCGGTCACCTGACCCACGGCATGAAGATCAACTTCTCCGGCAAGCTCTACAACGTGGTCCCGTACCACGTCGACGAGTCGGGCCAGGTGGACATGGCCGAGGTCGAGCGCCTCGCCAAGGAGTCCAAGCCGCAGCTGATCATCGCCGGCTGGTCCGCGTACCCGCGCCAGCTGGACTTCGCCGCCTTCCGCCGGATCGCGGACGAGGTCGGCGCGTACCTGATGGTCGACATGGCACACTTCGCCGGCCTGGTCGCCGCGGGTCTGCACCCGAACCCGGTGCCGCACGCCCACGTCGTCACCACCACCACGCACAAGACCCTCGGCGGTCCGCGCGGCGGTGTCATCCTGTCGACGCAGGAGCTGGCCAAGAAGATCAACTCCGCGGTCTTCCCGGGCCAGCAGGGCGGTCCGCTGGAGCACGTGATCGCGGCCAAGGCGGTCTCGTTCAAGATCGCGGCCTCGCCCGAGTTCAAGGAGCGCCAGGAGCGCACCCTGGAGGGCGCGAAGATCATCGCCGAGCGCCTGGTCCAGTCCGACGTCACCGAGGTCGGCGTCTCCGTCCTCTCCGGCGGCACGGACGTGCACCTGGTCCTGGTCGACCTGCGCAACTCCGAGCTGGATGGCCAGCAGGCCGAGGACCGGCTCCACGAGGTCGGCATCACGGTCAACCGGAACGCCATCCCGAACGACCCGCGGCCGCCGATGGTCACCTCGGGTCTGCGGATCGGTACGCCGGCCCTGGCCACGCGCGGTTTCGGCGCCGAGGACTTCACCGAGGTCGCCGAGATCATCGCGTCGGCCCTGAAGCCGGCCTACGACGCCGAGGACCTCAAGGCGCGCGTTTCGGCGCTCGCCGCGAAGTTCCCGCTGTACCCGACGCTCTAGGGCAACGGCTAGGGGGGCCCGGCCTTGTTTCTCACAGGGCCGGGCCTTCCCTATGACCCGAACCGTTCACTTTGCCACGTTAAGCTCGACTGTCGGACAAAATCCGAACAATCGACCGCTCTCGCCCCTCCCACCCCACGAGCAGACAAGGGAGTCCGCCAGTGGCCATCTCCGTCTTCGACCTCTTCTCCATCGGCATCGGCCCGTCTTCCTCCCACACGGTCGGTCCGATGCGGGCTGCGCGCATGTTCGTGACCCGCCTGAAGAAGGACGGGGCTCTCGCCCAGACCGCGTCCGTGCGCGCCGAGCTCTTCGGCTCGCTGGGCGCCACCGGCCACGGCCACGGCACCCCGAAGGCGGTGCTGCTGGGTCTGGAGGGCCACTCCCCGCGCACGGTGAACGTGGAGACCGCGGACGACGAGGTGGAGCGCATCCGCCGGAGCGGCCGCCTGCGCCTCCTGGGCACCGAGATAGGCAGCGCGCACGAGATCGCCTTCGACGAGCCGAACCAGCTGATCCTGCACCGCCGCCGGTCGCTCCCGTACCACGCGAACGGCATGACGCTCTTCGCGTACGACGCCGCCGGGACCCCGCTGCTGGAGAAGACGTACTACTCGGTCGGCGGCGGCTTCGTCGTGGACGAGGACGCGGTGGGCGAGGACCGGATCAAGCTCGACGACACCGTCCTGAAGTACCCCTTCCGGTCGGGCGACGAAATGCTCCGCCTCGCCAACGAGACCGGCCTGTCCATCTCCTCCCTGATGCTGGAGAACGAGAAGGCCTGGCGCACGGAGGAGGAGATCCGCGAGGGTCTGCTGGAGATCTGGCGCGTCATGCAGTCCTGCGTCGCGCGCGGCCTGTCCACCGAGGGCATCCTCCCCGGCGGCCTGCGCGTCAAGCGCCGCGCGGCCTCCACGGCCCGCCAGCTGCGGACCGAGGGCGACGCGATGCTGCACCGCAGCGAGTGGGCGACGATCTACGCGATGGCGGTCAACGAGGAGAACGCGGCGGGCGGGCGCGTGGTAACCGCCCCGACCAACGGAGCGGCCGGCGTCCTTCCGGCGGTCCTGCACTACTACATGAACTTCGTCCCCGGCGCGGACGAGGACGGCGTGGTCCGCTTCCTCCTCGCGGCGGGCGCGATCGGCATGCTGTTCAAGGAGAACGCCTCGATCTCCGGCGCCGAGGTCGGCTGCCAGGGCGAGGTCGGCTCGGCCTGCTCGATGGCGGCCGGCGCCCTCGCCGAGGTCCTGGGCGGCACCCCGGAGCAGGTCGAGAACGCGGCCGAGATCGGCATGGAGCACAACCTCGGCCTCACCTGCGACCCGGTCGGCGGCCTGGTCCAGATCCCGTGCATCGAGCGCAATGGCATGGCGGCGGTCAAGGCCGTCACCGCGGCCAAGATGGCGATGCGCGGCGACGGCAGCCACAAGGTCTCCCTCGACAAGGTCATCAAGACCATGAAGGAGACCGGCGCCGACATGAAGGTCAAGTACAAGGAGACCGCGCGCGGCGGCCTCGCGGTCAACGTCATCGAGTGCTGACCACCTGCTTTCCGCCCTGACCGGCACCCGAGGAGCCCCACCGGAATCCCACCCGGTGGGGTTTCTCGCATCCGGAGGGTGGATTTCCGGATCCAGCGGAACCGCGCGGCTGCCGGGCGTGTCCGTGACACCGGTCCCCGTCTGTCAACTAATCGACCCTAAAGGGCCGAGCTTGCAAGTAGAGCGCGACTGGCTGCCGCGTGGTCCCCTGCGTCCGGAACCAGCTTGCGCTGGTCCTGGGGCGGTTGACTGCGCCCCGCTACCACACGCCCCGAGGGGCGAGGGAGTCGCCGAGACCCACCTATGGGCGAGCCAAATCCGTATCGGGCTGGTCCTGGCAAAACAACCGTGTCCCCACCGACGTGTGGTTCGTGCCTTCTCGCTCGCAGCCCCGTGAGAGAAGTGTAGCGGTGCGGTGACGCTCCGCGACACCGGGTCAAGCCTCAAGGGCATGGCCATGACCGGCGACTACGAGGGGTACGTCACCTTCGGCGCCGCCTTCGACACCAAGCCCGCCTACAAGTCCTTCAAGCTGCACGGGCCCGAGCGGTTCGTGCTGGACATCGCGCACCGCAACGTGTGCTGAGCCGGTGCGGGGGCCCGGCGTCGTCGCACACGCCGGGCCCCCGCCACCTTCTGCGCCGCCTTCCCCGCCGCCGGGCGGCCGTCAGGCCCAGGGGCAGGCCCGAGCGCTACCGGTGCTCCGGGTTCGGGAAGTCGAAGCGGCAGCCCGCGTCCCACAGCGAGCGCTGGTTCCCGTGCGCCGGCACCCCGCCCGCCCGCTTGAGCAGCGCGGCGAGGTGCATGAGGTTCCAGGACATGAAGGCCGTGTTCCGGTTGGTGAAGTCGTTCTCGGGGCCGCCCGAGCCCGGGTCGAGGTACGAGGGACCGGGGCCCGCCTCGCCGATCCAGCCCGCGTCGGCCTGCGGCGGGATCGCGTAGCCCAGGTGCTGGAGGCTGTAGAGGACGTTCATGGCGCAGTGTTTGACGCCGTCCTCGTTGCCGGTGATCAGGGCGCCGCCGACCCGGCCGTAATAGGCGTACTGGCCCTGGTCGTTGAGGAGTGAGGAACAGGCGTAGAGCCGCTCGATGACCTGCTTCATGACGGAGCTGTTGTCGCCGAGCCAGATGGGCCCGCACAGCACCAGGATGTCGGCGTCCATGATCTGGCTGTAGAGCACCGGCCACTGGTCGGTCTCCCAGCCGTGTTCGGTCATGTCCGGCCAGACGCCGGTGGCGATGTCGTGGTCGACGGCCCGGATGAGGCTGGTCCGGGCGCCGGCCGACTCCATGACGGCGCGGCTCTTGTCGATCAGGCCCCCGGTGTTGCTGGTCTCGGGCGATCGCTTGAGCGTGCAGTTCACGTAGACGGCGGAGAGGTCTGAGTAGTCGAAGGTGTCCACATTCTGCGTCTCGGTGTCGGCCACGCCTCCAGCCTGCGCAACGGCGGGCGCGGCCGCCACCGGATCGCGCCCGTCCGGGGATGATCGAAGCGGGTTGGTGCCTGTCCGCGCGGCCGACTAGTGTCATCGGGCCTTGGTGTTCGGGAAACCGGTGGGAAACCGGTGCGGCCCTCGCCACTGTGATCGGGAAGTCCGGCTCCATCTCCCCCAGACTCCGTCTGGGAGGTGCCCCCAACGGGAAGCCACTGGGCTCGCGCGGGAGACCGTACGCGCCCGGGAAGGCGGAGCCAGGACGTCAGCACCCGTGAGCCAGGAGACCGGCCGGGGCGCGTTGTCCATCCACGAGGTGCTGGAGAGGTCTCCCCACTCATGCATATCGCCGAGGGCTTTCTGCCCCCGCTGCACGCGGCCGCCTGGGGCGCCGCGTCCGCCCCCTTCGTCATCCACGGTGTCCGCGCCCTCACCCGCGAGGTGAAGGCCAACCCGGAGAGCACGCTGCTGCTCGGCGCGTCCGGCGCGTTCACGTTCGTCCTGTCCGCGCTCAAGATCCCGTCCGTGACGGGCAGTTGCTCGCACCCGACCGGGACGGGGCTCGGTGCGATCCTGTTCCGGCCGCCGGTCATGGCGGTGCTCGGCACGATCACCCTGCTGTTCCAGGCGCTGTTGCTGGCGCACGGCGGCCTGACCACGCTCGGCGCGAACGTCTTCTCCATGGCGATCGCCGGCCCCTGGGCGGGATACGCCGTCTACCGGCTGCTGCGGAAGTTCGGCGCCCCGCTGATGGTGACCGTCTTCTTCGGCGCCTTCTTCGCCGACCTGGTCACCTACTGCGTGACCTCCGTGCAGCTCGCGCTGGCCTTCCCGGACCCGGGCACCGGCTTCCCCGGCGCGCTCGCGAAGTTCGGGGGGATCTTCGCGGTCACGCAGGTTCCGCTCGCGGTGAGCGAGGGCCTGCTGACCGTCCTCGTGATGCGGCTGCTGATGCGGTCGAGCACGTCGGACCTGGTCCGGCTGGGCGTCGCGAAGCTCACGACCGCCCGTACCGGGAACGAGCCGAACGCGCGGGAGGCGACGGTCTGATGAGCCGGAACGCGAAGATCAACACCCTGCTGGTGCTCCTGGTGGCGGCGCTGGCCGTACTCCCGCTCGCGCTCGGGCTGGGCGAGGGCGAGGAGGAGCCGTTCGCGGGCGCCGACGCGCAGGCGGAGGCGGCGATCACCGAGCTCAAGCCGGACTACGAGCCGTGGTTCTCGCCGCTGTACGAGCCCCCGTCCGCGGAGATCGAATCGGCGCTGTTCGCGTTGCAGGCGGCGCTCGGCGCGGGCGTGCTCGCGTACTACTTCGGCGTCCGCAAGGGCCGCCGCTCCGCTGCCGCGGCCATGACGGGTACCAGTGCGGCCCCGGCCACCGCCCCGGCGGCGCCACCGGTCCCGGCCGCCCCCACGGATGCGGACACCGCCTCGGCGTCGCCACCGGTCCCGTCCGCCACCGCGCCCCCGGCCACCGGCACGGTGGCGACACCGGGCACGGCTGCCCCGGCGGATGCGGAAGCCGACACGGCCACGGCATCCGCCGCCGGGAATGAGTCGGCATCGGGCCCGGGCGCGACCGCGCCCCCGGCCACCGCCACCGCCACCGCCACCGCCACGGCGGCAATGCCAGGCACGGCCGCCCCCACGCCCCTGGTCACCGGCACGGCGGCAACGGCAGGCACGGCCGCCCCGGCGGATGCGGAACCCGGCACGGCCACGGCATCCGCCACCGGGAAGCCGGTGCACGTCGCGGGCTCGGGCCCGGACCCGGACGCGGGCGCGGCCCTGGACGCGGAAGCGGAAGCGGGCGCGGGCGCGGGCCCAGGCCCGGACGCGGACGCGGGCGCGGGCGCCGGCCGGGCCGCCGGCCGGCCTGACTTCGCGACCGGCGCGGAGCGTTAGGGCGGTGCTGCCGATCGATGTGGCGGCACACTCCAGCCGCTGGCGCCGCCGCCACCCGCTGGAGAAGGCCCTGCTCGGCCTCGGCCTTACGGTCACCGCGGTGTCACTGCCGCCGTGGCCGGGCGGGCCGCTGGTGGCCGCCGCCACGCTCGCCGTGCTGCTCGGGCCCGCCGGCGTGGCCGGGCGCCAGCTCTGGCGGGCCTTCCGGATCCCGCTGGCGTTCTGCTTCACCGGGGCGCTGCCGCTGCTGTTCGCCGTGGGCGGTCCGGCGGGCCTGATCTCCGCGGCCCCGGACGGGCCCCGGCACGCGGCGGAGCTGCTCCTGCGGACCTCGGCGGCCTCGCTCGGCGTGCTGCTGTTCGCCTTCACCACCCCGGTCTCGGACCTGCTGCCCCGGCTGGTCCGGGCGGGGGTCCCGGCCCCCGTGGTGGACGTGGCGCTGGTGATGTACCGGATCGGGTTCCTGCTGCTGGACTCGATCGCCCAGGTCCGGCGGGCCCAGGCGGCCCGGCTCGGGGATACCGGCCGGGCCGCGCTGTGGCGCTCGCTGGCCGGGCTCGCCGCGACCTCGTTCGTACGGGCCTTCGACCGCGCGGGGCGGCTCCAGGAGGGGCTGGCCGGGCGGGGCTATGACGGCACGCTGCGGGTGCTGGTGCCGCAGTCCACGCTGTCGTGGCGGTTCCTCGCGGCCTCGGGGGCCCTGCTGGGCACCCTGATCGCCGTCACTCTCGTACTCAAGGAGCGCTTTCTGTGACGCGGTTGGTAGAGCTGGTCGGCGCGGGCTACGCGTACGAGGACGGGCCGGTGGTGCTGTCCGGCGTGGACTTCGGTATCGCGGAGGGCCGGGCGCTGGTCCTGCTGGGCCGCAACGGCAGCGGCAAGACCACGCTGATGCGGATGCTGAGCGGGGGTCTGCGGCCGGTGCCGGGCGAACTGCGGCTCGACGGCACGGCGGTGGCGTACGACAGGGCCGGGCTGACCCGGCTGCGGACCTCGGTCCAGCTGGTGGTCCAGGACCCGGACGACCAGCTGTTCGCGGCATCGGTCGAACAGGACGTCTCCTTCGGCCCGATGAACATGGGCCTGCCCGCCGAGGAGGTCCGGGCGCGGGTGGACTCGGCGCTCGCGGCGCTGGACATCACCGCGCTGCGGGACCGCCCGACGCACCTGCTCTCGTACGGCCAGCGCAAGCGGGCGGCGATCGCGGGGGCGGTGGCGATGGCGCCGCGCGTGCTGATCCTGGACGAGCCGACGGCGGGCCTGGACCCGGACGGGCAGGAACGCCTGCTGGACGTCCTGGCGCGCCTGCGCGCGGCCGGTACCACGGTCGTCATGGCCACGCACGACGTGGACCTCGCGGTCCGCTGGGCCGACGACGCGGCGGTACTGACCCCGTCGGGCATCCGCGTCGGTCCGGCGCGGGAGTTGCTCTCGGACCCGGAGCTGCTGGCCTCGGCGGGCCTGCGCCAGGCATGGTCCCCGGCGGTGACCTCGTTCCTGCGGGCCCGCGCCCTGCTCGGCGCGGACGCGGCGGGCCCGAAGACCCCGGAGGCGCTCGCCGCTTGGGCGTAGGCCTGGGGTCGCGCGGACAAGGTCGTACGGAGGCCCGGGCGGGCGGGATCGCCGTGCCCGGTCTCCGCGAACTCCCGAACTCCCGCAAAACCTAAGATGGCCGCATGTCGCTCCCGCACGCCATCCTCACCGCCCTGCTCGAAAAGCCCTCGTCCGGGCTGGAGCTGACCCGGCGGTTCGACAAGTCGATCGGGTACTTCTGGTCCGCGACGCACCAGCAGATCTACCGCGAGCTCGGCCGGCTGGAGGAGGCCGGGCTGATCCGGGCGCTGCCCAGCGAGGTGCCCGTGCGGGGGCAGAAGAAGGAGTACGAGGTACTGCCCGCGGGCAGCGCGGAACTCGCCCGGTGGGTCGGCGAGCGCCAGGACCCCAAGGCCGTCCGGGATCCGCTGCTGCTGCGGATCCGGGCGGCCGCCGTGGTGGGGCCGCAGGGGCTGGGCGCGGAGCTGCGGCGGCACCTGGGGCTGCACCGGCGGCAGTTGGAGACGTACGAGGCCATCGAGGCGAAGGACTTCCCGCCGGGCCGGGAGTCCGCCGAGGACCGGCTGCACCGGCTGGTGCTGCGCGGCGGCATCGCCCTGGAGACCTTCTGGCTCACCTGGCTGGAAGAGGCCCTCGACGAGGTCGAGGACATCGCCGGGGGTAGCGCCGGGGATATCCCCGGGGACGAGGACTCCGCCCGCCCGGCGGCCGGGCCCGACGGCGCGGCCTGAGGCCCGCCGGGCCAGGCGCCCCCGGCCCGCCCCGGCAGTGGGGGCAGGCGGGGGGAGGCGCGGGGCTTACTTGTTGAGGGAGGCCCAGAACTCGTCGAAGCTCAGCAGGCCGTCGCCGTTCGCGTCCTTGGAGGCGATGACGGCGTCCGCGACCGGGCCGGTGACGAACGGGTCGCCCATCTCCGCCATGGCCCCACGGAACTCGTCGGCCGTGACGAAGCCGTCACCGTTCACGTCGAACTTGCCGAACGTCGCCCGCGCGTTCTCGATGTCCGCCACTGGGTCCACCCCTTCTTGGTGCTTGTTGACCGGCCCAGGGTAGCGGCACCGGGCGCCGGGCCGTTCCTCGGGTCCCGTTCGGCCGGCAGATATAAATTCAATTACCCTTCCGCAATGCGGAAGCGGCAATTCCAGCCAACAAATCAGACCTGGGCTTGTCACGCTCCGGGGCCACGGCATAACGTAGCGACATTGCCGCCACACCGGGAGCGCAGGGCTCCCAGGGACATGCGGCAACAAGGGCGATCACACAGGTGACGATCACAGCCGACGCATCATTCGAAGTTCTGCCCTTCACACGCACTTGCCGCCATATCTGGGAAGACGGCGACCATGTGCTCATCGGAGTGAGTCCTGGAAACAGCTACTTCAGTTCCGAGCGCATCACCGGTCTCGCCCAGTGGGCCACCGCCCGCTTCGCGCAGGTCGACTTCGTCTACGCAGACCTCCACGTCGACCGGATGTTCGCCGCGTTCGGCTACACGCCGGAGCATGCGGAGAAGCGCGCGACGAAGGAGATCAAGGCGGTCCGGCGACGGATTCTCAAGGGCGTGGAGGAATCAGGACCGCCACGGGCCGAGATCCGCGTGAGGGCACTTTCGGAGTTCCAGTCGAACCCCGTTTATCAGCTCCTGCACAGGCGCGTACTGCACTTTCTGGAAACAGATGATGAATTCCGCAAGGGCTGCGAGGAAATGGCCCTTCACTTCGTGGGTTCAAAGTTGCCGGAAGGTGGATCCATCACGGACGAACAGTTGCAGGTCTGTTTCGATTACATGGCAGCCGAGCTGCCCTTCTTCGTGGACACCCCGAGCATTCTCGACGTGCCGTCCTCCGTGGCGGCGTACCACGTCAAGATGCCGCTGACGGATGTCCTCTTCGCGCGCGGCGGGGGCCTGCGCGCGACCCGCAACCAGGCGTACGCCGTCGTGCGGCCCGGCACCGCCGGGGCCGCGCGGCCCGCGTCGCCGGCCACGGACACGGACACGGACCACGCACCAGCCGAAAGGAACGTCGATGAGCGTCGAGCAGCTTGAGGAACGGGAGGCCGAAGGGCCCGGGGGAACCGGTGACGCACTCCTCGACTTCCCGCTCTCGCGGCGCGGTGACGTCCTCCCGGAGGAGTGCGCCTGGCTGCGCGAGAAGGCACCGGTCGCGAAGGTCCGCACCCTGACCGGGGACCCGGCCTGGCTGGTGAGCAGCTACGCGCTGGCCAAGCAGGTCCTGGAGGACGAGCGTTTCAGCCTCAAGGACACGGCGAACGCCGGTGTCCCGCGGCAGTACGCGCTGACGATCCCGCCCGAGGTCGTCAACAACATGGGCAACATCAACAGCGCCGGCCTGCGCAACGCGGTGATGAAGGCGCTCAATCCGCGCCAGGGCGGCCTTCAGGACTGGCTGCGCGCCACAGCCGGCGAGCTCATCGACGGGATCGTCGCCGAAGGCGGCCCCGCAGACCTCCGGGCGGGGTTCGCCGACCCCTTCTCGGCGGCCCTGCACTGCCAGGTGCTGGGGGTGCCGTTCGATGACTGGCGCCGCCTGATGTCGGGGCTGGACGTCGCGTTCATGACCGCTCGCGAGCCGTTCCCCGACTCGGCGCTCAACTGGTACAAGGACGTCGGCTACTTCGCCGACCAGCTGAACGCGCAGCTCGCGCTGCCCGCCGAGGAGCGTACGGGGCTCCTCGGACGGTTCGCCGGGCTGAAGGAGGCCGACCCCGACTCGGCGCACCTGACGGACGAGATGTTCGCGACCGTCGCCGTCTCGCTCTTCGGGGCGGGCGCGGTGTCCACGTCCGCGTTCCTGGTGCTCGCGGTCCTCGCGCTGCTCCAGAAGCCGGAGCTGATCGGGTACCTGCGCGAGCATCCCGAGCGCATGGGCAGGGCCGTGGACGAGCTGCTGCGGTGGAACCTGTCCGTCGGTGACGGCCTGCCGCGGATCGCCCTGGCGGACGTCCAGGTCGGCGACGTGCTGGTGAAGGAGGGCGAGCTGGTCCTCGTACTCCTGGAGGGGGCCAACTACGACCCGGAGGCCTTCGAGAACCCGGACGAGCTGGACCTGGAGCGGGAGAGCCCGAACGCCAACCTGGCCTTCGGCGCCGGCCGGCACTTCTGCCCGGCCTCCGCGCTGGGGCGGGCGCATGCCGAGATCGCGCTGGAGGTGCTGGTGGAGCGGCTGCCGGAGCTGCGGCTGGCGGTGCCGGCGGAGAATCTCGTCTGGCGCACGGGCTTCATCAAGCGGCTGCCGGAACGGCTCCCGGTCGCCTGGTAGGCGGTAGCCGGCAGGCGACAGGGCGACAGGCGGGCGAGTCCATGACGGTGTCCCGGGAGCTGTGCGAGCTCCCGGGGCACTCCGCCTTACCGGAAGATGCCGGTGTGCCCCAGCGAGTAGCGGCCGGGCTGCGGGTAGACGGCGAGCCCGTGGGGGCCGCCGCCCACCGGGATCCGGGCCAGTTGCTGACCGGAACGCGTGTCGATCGCGTAGACCTCGGAGTTGTAGCGGCCGGACAGCCACAGCACCTTGCCGTCGGCGGAGACCCCGCCCATGTCGGGGCTGCCTCCGCCCGGGAGTTCCCACTTCTTGGTGAGGTCCTTCGCCTTGAAGTCGAAGACCGAGATGGTGCCCTCGCCGCGGTTGGACACGTACATCTCCTTCGAGTCGCGGCTGATGTACAGGCCGTGGCAGCCCTTGCCGGTGGGCAGCAGCTTCGGGATGTCGAACTTCTCGCCGCTGAACACCCACATGCCGTGCGCCATCATGTCCGCGACGTAGAATGTCTTCCCGTCCGGGGAGATCTTGACGTCCTGCGGCATCGCGCCCTCGAACGGCAGTTTCTGCTGGCCGACGACCTCCATCCGCTCGGTGTCGACCTTGAGCAGTTCGCCGGAGAACTCGCAGCTCACGATGAAGTAACGGCCGTCGGCGGAGAAGTCCGCGTGATTGACGCCGAGGCAGGTCACCGGAACGGTCTTCACCCGGTCCATGGTGTGCGGATCGCGGAAGACCAGCTCGCGGTCCATGGAGGCCATCACGACGGCGTACTTGCCGTTCGGCGTGAAGTACAGGTTGTACGGGTCGTGCACCTCCACCGGCTCGCCGGCCTCGCCGGTGGCCGGGTCGATCGGGGTGAGCGTGTGGCCGCGGTTGTTGTTGACCCACAGGGTCTTCATGTCCCAGGACGGGACCACGTGCTGGGGCTGGACGCCGACCGGGATCGTGTCGATGACCTCGTACGTCGCCGGGTCGATGACGGACACCGTGTTGGAGGTGGTGTTCGGCACGTACACGCGGGAGGGGAAGTCCTTGACCACCGGGGAGAGTTTGTTCGGGCGGTCGGCCGCGTAGACGTCGTGGGGGTCGAGGAGGGGCGGCATCCCCGCCAGGCCGGGCGGCACGGCCGGGATCGCCTTGGCCGGCTCGGCCGGGCCCTTGGAGCCGAGCGCCTCGGTCATGTCCTTGTCGCCGGCTCCACAGCCGGCCAGGGCGGCGAGGACCAGTCCGGCGAGCAGCGCGGTGGCCTTCCGGGGAAGGCGGTTGGTCGTCATGAAGTCAGCAGCTCCGAGGTGGTCACCGCGCGCAGCTTGCGGCGCGCGAGTTCTTCGAGGAGGGGCGGCATCGCGGCGACCGTGTCCGCGTAGCCGAAGTGCAGGCTCACCACCGATCCGTTGCGGATCGTCCCGGTGACGGTGCGGACGACGGCCGCGGCGCCGGGCGAGGTGAAGTCGAGGGAGTCCACGTCGTACGAGAGGACGTGCGGGTAACCGGCCCGCTGGGCGAGGGTCCGCACGAGCGGGGTCGCGTACTGGGCCTGGGAGGGGCGGAACCAGGTGCCGATGGAGCCGGTGAGCCGCTTGAGCCGCTGCGCGCAGCCGGTGATCTCGGCGTAGGCCTCCGCCTCGGGCATGGTGTTGACGGCGAGGTGGCGCTGGGTGTGGTTGCCGAGTTCGTGGCCGCCGTCCAGGATCCGGCGGGCCATCTCCGGGTGGTCGTCGAGCCAGGCGCCGATGGCCAGGACGGTGACGCGCGCGCCCCCCTTCTCGGCCTCGGCGAGGACGGCCTTGGCGATGGCGGGGTCGCCGTTGCCGTGGAAGGTGAGGGCGACGCGGGGGCGGTCGCGGGGACCGTGCCCGATCTCCACGGGCTGCCCGGCGAAGCGGCGCGGGGCGGGGGCGGCGGCCGGCGCCTTGGCGGGTGCGGGGGCGGTGGCGGCGGGCGCGGGGGCGGTACGGCCGCCCGTGCCGCAGGCCGAGGTGAGGGCGCCGGCGGCGACCGCCGCCCCGGCGCGGAGAGCGGATCGTCGGTCCGGGTCACAGAGCACCTGCCCATTTAAGGGGGTGATGTCGCAAAAGATAACGATTGACCCAATTTAGAACCTTCGACGGATGCAGCCACACTGCCGGGCGTCCGCTATCCGATCAACGAATTACACCCAGCGGTCGATATTTATTCATCGATTACGAGGCGAGTGGCCCACCTCACCTAGGATTTAGGTGGAAACTCTTAGGGTATCCACACTTATGTCCGAGTTGAGACTTTTGGCATTTGAGGCCTCGTCTGCCATAGTCGGAACCACGGCTTCCCGTTGACCCGAGCGAAGTCTCCACGCCGAGGATCACACCCCCTTCGATCCTCGGCGCACCCATGAAACCCCCACAGCGCCCACCACGGCGACAGGGGGTTTCTGGCGTTCGAGGGCTAGCGGTCCGCGACCCGCATCTCGAACCAGGTGATCTTGCCGCGCGGCAGGAGGTCCGCACCCCAGCGGTCGGAGAGCTTGTCCACGAGGAACAGCCCCCGGCCGGTCGTGTCCAGTTCGTGGACCGGCATCAGGCAGGGCAGCCCGCGCGAGGGGTCGCGCACCTCGACGCGGATCCAGCCGCGCCGGCGCAGCATCCGTAACCCGAAGGACCGGGCCCCCGTATGCCGTACGGCGTTGCCGACGAGCTCGGAGACCAAGAGGACGGCGTGCTCGGCGATCTGGGGCGAGAGGCCCCACAGCCGGACCACCACGCACTGGGTGAGCCGGCGGGCCGTGCTCGCGGACTCGGGCATCGACGGCAACGTCACTTCCGCCTCGGCGGGATTCCCGTACAACTCCAGCGCCTTGAGGCCCTGTTCGTCCTCAAGAGCCGCCGTCAGCCGCCCGGCCGAAGCGCTGCTGCGCTGCCGCGGCTGTTCCACACCCTCCAGGCCCGCCATGCACCCATCATGGACGGCCGACCCACCCCTCCGGGCCGTTCCGCGGGAAAACGCCCTCCGGAAAACAGGCATTCCCGGAGGGCGTCGTGGCATATGCGTACGGCAACGAGGAGGCCATCGGGCATCCTGACCTGTAGTGACGTACCGCTCGAAGCCGATCACGGTGAGTGGATCACCATGACTCCTTAAGTCTCCCTTAAGGCCTGGCTAATCCACTCCCAGGGAGGACGGGGCAGGGGCCGGGTCAGAGGGCGCGGTTCAGAGAAACTTGGCCTTGCCCGGGCCCTCTTCGACGAAGCTGCGCATCCCGCGCTCGCGGTCCTCGGTGGCGAACAGGCCCGCGAACCAGTTGCGTTCGATGGTCAGGCCGGTGTCGATGTCGGCCTCCAGGCCGGCGTCCACGCACTCCTTGGCGGCGCGCAGCGCCAGCGCCGGGCCCTGGGCCAGCTTGGCGGCCCAGGCGTGCGCCTGCTCGTAGACCTCGGCGGCGGGCACGATCCGGTCCACCAGCCCGAGGCTGAGCGCCTCGTCGGCCTTGACCATACGGCCGGTGAAGATCAGGTCCTTGGCCTTGGAGGGGCCGATCAGCCGGGACAGCCGCTGGGTGCCGCCGGCGCCGGGGATCAGGCCGAGCAGGATCTCGGGCTGGCCGAGCTTGGCGTTGTCGGCGGCGATCCTGTAATCGGCGCAGAGCGCGAGCTCGCAACCGCCGCCCAGGGCGTAGCCGGTGACGGCCGCGACGACCGGCTTGGGAATGCGCGCCACGGCGGTGAAGGCGTCCTGCAGGCCTCGGGACCGGGCGACCATCGCCGCGTGGTCCATCACCTGCATCTCCTTGATGTCCGCGCCGGCCGCGAACACCTTCTCGCCGCCGTAGAGGATGACCGCGCGGACGTCGGCCCGGTCGGTGGCCTCCACCGCGAGCTCGCGCAGCCGGTCCTGGGTGGCGATGTCCAGGGCGTTCATGGGCGGCCGGTCCAGGCGGATGGTGCCGACGCCTTCGGAGACTTCGAGAGAGAGGGTCATACGGGCCAGGTTAGCGGCGGTTAACGGGAAGTGGCCCGGTGCTGTCGGTCACAGCGCCGGGCCACATCGATTGCCGGGAGGGGACTACTTGGTCCACTCCGCCCAGGACATGTTCCAGCCGTTGAGGCCGTTGTCCGGGGCGATCTGCTTGTCCTTGGAGTTCTTCACGATGACCACGTCACCGATCAGGGACTCGTTGAAGAACCACGCGGCGGGCTGGTCGCCGTCGCCCGCGCCGCGGACGTCCTTCAGGCCGACGCAGCCGTGGCTGACGTTCTCCGAGCCGAAGGTGCCGCCGGAGGCCCAGTAGTTGCCGTGGACGAAGGTGCCCGAGGTGGACAGGCGCATCGCGTGCGGGACGTCGGAGATGTCGTACTCGCCGCCGAAGCCGACGGTCGCGCCGTTCATCCGGGTCACCTTGTACTTCTCGCTGATGACCATCTGGCCGTTGTACGTGGTGGTGGCCGGGGCGCCCGCGGTGATCGGGATGTTCTTGAGCACCTGGCCGTCGCGGACGACCTGCATCTGCTTGCTGGACGCGTCGACGGTGGAGACCTGGGAGCGCCCGACGGTGAAGGTGACCGTACGGGTCTGCTTGCCGTAGACGCCGGGGCGGCCTTCGACACCGTCGAGGGCGAGCTTCACGGTGACCTTGGTGCCGGCCGCCCAGTAGTTCTCGGGGCGGAAGTCGAGGCGGTCGTTGCCGAACCAGTGGCCCTCGACCGGCACGGACGGCTCGGCCGTGACCGTGATGGCCTTCTCGACGGCCTCGGGGTTGGTGATGCCGCGGGTGAAGTTGATGGAGACCGGCATGCCCACGCCGACGGTCTGGCCGTCCTCGGGCGTGTAGTGGCCGACGAAGGTGTTCTTGGGGGTGAGGGTGGTGAAGGTGGTGTCCTTGGCGGACTCCCGGCCCGCCTCGTCCTTGGCCACCGCGTGCACCTTGTACTCCGTGGCGGAGGCGAGGTGGCGGGCGGGCTCCCAGCTCGCACCGTCCTCGGCGAGCTTGCCCTCGACCTCGTTGCCCTTGGTGTCGGCGACGTTCACCGCGGTGAGCTTGCCGCCGGTGCTCGATATCTTCAGGATGCCGCTGGTGGCGACCTCCTTGGCTCCGTCGTCCGGCTTGACGCTGACCACGGCCTTGGACGCCTCGGTACCGGTCTTGCCGGTGCCCCCGCCGCCCCCGCCGTTGTCGCCGCCGCTGCCACCGCTGTTGCCGCCGCCGCTGCACGCGCTGGTGAGCAGCAGGGCCGCCCCCAGAAGGAGGGCCGGCAGGCCGGTGCGGGCGCGGCCGCGTATCGGCTGCAGGTTCACTCTTGTTCTCCCCATGTCCCCATGTCCCCCGCGCGCGGACAGTCACGCGCTTGACGACAGGTAACCACACGGGCAGATCACGGTGAGCCACGGTCTTGTCACCATTCCGTCCCAACTGACGGCACGGACGAGGGCTCCTCCGGCTCCTCCGCTCAGTCTCAGGTGAGCGCCGAGCCGGCGACCCAGTCGGCCCAGGACATGTTCCAGCCGCCCAGCCCGTTGTTCGCGGCCACGGTCTTGTCCTGCGAGTTCAGGACCTCCACCACGTCCCCGACCAGCGTCCGGTCGAAGAACCATCCGGCCGGGGTGTCCGAGCCACCGCCCTTGTCGTCGCGCAGTCCGATGCAGCCGTGGCTGGTGTTGGAGGAGCCGAAGGTGTCCGGGCTGGCCCAGTAGTTGCCGTGCAGGAAGGTGCCGGAGCTGGTGAGCCGCATGGCGTGCGGGACGTCGGGGATGTCGTACTCGCCGCCGAAGCCGACGGTCTGGCCGTTCATACGGGTGACGTCGAAGAGCTCCATCACCACCATCTTCCCGTTGTACGTGGTGTTCTTGGGCGCCCCGGCGCTGATGGGCACGGTGGAGAGCAGTTCTCCGTCCCGGCGCACCTCCATGGTGTGCTCGGCCGCGTCCACGGTGGAGATCTGGGAGCGGCCGACGGTGAAGGTGATGGTCTTGTCCTGGATGCCGTACGAGTCGGGGGCGCCCTCGATGTCGCGGAGGCTCATCTTCACGGTGACCTTGGTGCCGGGCTTCCAGTACTCCCTGGGCCGGAAGTCGAGGCGGTCGTCGCCGAACCAGTGGCCCTCGACCTCCACGGCGGGGTCGGAGGTGACGGTGATCGCCCGTTCCACCGCGGCGCGGTGCTTGAGCGGCCGGCTGAACCGGAAGGAGACGATCATGCCGACGCCCACGGTGGAGCGGTTCTCGGGCTTGAAGTAGCCGATGAACCGCTCCTCGGGGACGAAGGTGGTGAAGGTGGTGTGCCGGGCCTGGCGGCGGTTGTGCCCGTCGAGGGCGACCGCGTCCACCGTGTACTTGGCGGCCAGCGCGAGCCGTCCGGACGCGAGGTCGGGGCTCCAGCTGAGGCCGTCGGCGGCGATGGCGCCGGGCACCTGCTCCTCCTGGACGTCCTCCACCTTGGTGACCACGACCCGCTCCAGCCGGCCCTCGGGCACGGATACGGTCAGCGGACCCTCGGCCGGCACCCCCTTGGCGTTGTCCTCGGGGGTGATCCGGATCGCCTCGACCGGCGATCGGGGTTTTCCGGGCAGCTGGATCTCGACCGGGGATCCGCCGCCCTCGGTGCATCCGGCCAGGCCGCCCAGCAGGCCCGCCCATGCCGCTACGGCGGCCAAGCCCGCCCCTGCCCGCCTCGTCAGAAGAGTCACGCCCCTCCAACGACCGGCCCCCTCCGGGGGAAACGTGAGCGCGCCGCACGTTCCGGGCAGAACTGTCCGGGCAGAACACAGGGAAGGACCAGACGGGGGCGGGCCCAGGCCGGGACGCCGGGGCCGCACTCCCCCGCCGGTACCCAGGAGCCGTGGAGGCGGGCAGTGTCGAGCGCAGCCGAGCATGAGGCGGTGGAAGCCGCCGAAGACGCGTCGAACGCGGGGAACGGGGTGCGGGGCGGCGCAGCCGCGCCCCTACCGCAGGTGACCGGACCGCCGCCGAACGGGCGGCGGAACGGTCATCCCAACGGCCGGTCGAACGGCCACGCGACGGGCCAGGCGACAGGCCAGGTGAAGGGCCTGGCGAAGGGCCAGCCGTTACGGGCCGCCGCGCGCCCGGGGCCACCGGTGTGGCCGGGGTCCTCGCACCCGTTGGGTGCCCGGTTCCACCACGGCCCGGACGGCACGGCGGGCACCAACTTCGCGCTGTGGGCCCAGGGCGCGGAGGCGGTGGAGCTGTGCCTCTTCGACGGCGAAGGCGCCGACAGCACGGAGACCCGGTGCGCGCTCACCGAGCTCACGCACGAGATCTGGCACGGCTTCGTGCCGGGTGTGCGCCCCGGGCAGCGCTACGGATTCCGGGTCCACGGCCGCTGGGACCCCTGGACGGGCGCCCGGTTCAATCCGGCGAAGCTGCTGCTCGACCCGTACGCGCGGGCGGTGGACGGCGAGTTCACGCTGCCGCCGGAGGTGTACGGGCACGTCCGGGACTGGCCGCAGCAGTACATCGCGGACACCGTGCGCGACGACCGGGACTCCGCCCCGCACGTCCCCAAGGGCGTGGTGGTCCACGATGACGACGACTGGGCGGACGACGTCCGGCCGAAGACGCCGTGGGCCGACTCGGTGATCTACGAGCTGCACGTGCGCGGCTTCACGATGCGCCATCCGGATATTCCCGAGGAGCTGCGCGGCACCTACGCGGGGCTCGCCCATCCGGCGGCGATCGAGCACCTGACGCGGCTCGGGGTGACGGCGGTCGAGCTGCTGCCGGTGCACCAGTTCGCCCACGAGGACCATCTGCTGCGGCGCGGCCTGCGCAATTACTGGGGCTACAACTCGATCGGCTACTTCGCCCCGCACGCGGGCTATTCGTCGAGCGGGACCACCGGGGGGCAGGTCGGCGAGTTCAAGCGGATGGTGCGGGCCCTGCACGCGGCCGGGATCGAGGTCATCCTCGACGTGGTCTACAACCACACGGCGGAGGCGGGCGAGCTGGGCCCGACGCTGTCGCTGCGCGGCATCGACAACCGGGGCTACTACCGGCTCCAGTCCGACCAGCGCCGGTACGCCGACTACACGGGCTGCGGGAACACCCTGCACGCCGGCCGCCCGCACGTCCTGCGCCTGATCACGGACTCCCTCCGGTACTGGGTGACCGAGATGGGCGTGGACGGCTTCCGCTTCGACCTGGCGGCGGCGCTGGCACGCTCGATGCACGACGTGGACATGCTCTCGCCGTTCCTGGCGGTGATCGCCCAGGACCCGGTGCTGCGGAGGGTGAAGCTGATCGCCGAGCCGTGGGACGTGGGCTCGGGCGGCTACCAGGTGGGCGCGTTCCCGCCGCTGTGGACGGAGTGGAACGACCGCTACCGGGATGCCGTACGGGATTTCTGGCGGGGCGCGCTGCCCGACGTACGGGATCTCGGGTACCGGCTGTCGGGGTCGAGCGACCTGTACGCGTGGGGCGGGCGGCGGCCGTACGCCTCGGTCAACTTCATCACCGCGCACGACGGTTTCACCCTGCGCGACCTGGTGTCGTACGAGCACAAGCACAACGAGGCGAACGGGGAGGCGGGCCGGGACGGCACGAACGACAACCGGTCGTGGAACTGCGGGGCGGAAGGGGAGGTGGACGACCCGCGGATCGGGGTCCTCAGGCGCCGCCAGCTGCGCAACCTGCTGACCACCCTGCTGCTCTCGACGGGGGTGCCGATGCTGGTGGCGGGCGACGAGTTCGGGCGTACGCAGGGCGGCAACAACAACGCGTACTGCCAGGACAACGAGACGGGGTGGGTGGACTGGTCGCTGCTGTCGGACCCGTCCTGGCAGCAGCTGTTCGCCCTGGCCCGCAGGCTGCTCGCGCTGCGGCACGAGCACCCGGTGCTGCGGCGGCGGGCGTTCTTCTCGGGGCGGCCGCAGGGCGCGGACGGGCTGCGGGACCTGGCCTGGTTCACCCCGGCGGGGGCGGAGATGACGGAGCGGGACTGGTACGCGCCGGCCGCCGCGCTGGGCCTGTACCTGTCGGGCCGGGACATCCCGGGCCGCGACGAGCGGGGCCGGAAGGTGACGGACGACAGCTTCCTGGCGCTGCTGCACGCCGGGGACCGGCCGGTGGCGTGGGTGCTGCCGGACGCGCCGTGGGCGTCGTCGTACGAGCTGGTGCTGGACACCTCCCGGGAAGACCAGTCCGCACCCCCGGCCACCCGCCACCTCGGCGGCGAAACCCTGACGGTCCCGGCCCGGGCGGTTCTGCTGCTGAAGGTGGTGAGTTGAGGGCTCCCTGCGATGATGTGACCTTCGTACGTACGCACGCGGCGTATGCATTTGTTCGAAGGGGCTTGTGGATGGCGAGTTTCGGGACCGCGCTGCGGGAGCTGCGCGGGGCGCAGAAGTCGGCGAAGGGGGTGTCGCTCTATTCGCGGTTCGTCAACCGGCCCGCCGGGCGGTACCTGGCCGCCGGGTCGTACGCCCTCGGGCTCACCCCGAACCAAGTGACGCTGATCAGCGCCGCCTTCAGCTTCGCCGCCGTCGCCGCGGTCGCGCTGAGCGCGCCCTCGTGGGGCCTCGGGATCACCGTGTGGGCGGCGCTCGCCGTCGGCTTCGCCTTCGACTCCGCCGACGGGCAGCTGGCCCGGCTGCGCGGGGGCGGCAGCGCGGCGGGCGAGTGGCTCGACCACGTCGTGGACTGCGCCAAGCTGACCGCGCTGCACACCTGCGTGCTGATCGCCTTCTACCGCTTCCCCGGTGAGTACGGGACCGCCGGGGACGGCTGGCTGCTGGTGCCGCTGGGCTTCCAGTTCGCCTCGGTCGTCACCTTCTTCGGGGGGCTGCTGACCGAGAAGCTGAAGCCGAAGCCCCCGCCGGGGAGCCCCGCCGCCGCGCCGTCGACCGTGCGCGCGGTGGCGTTGCTGCCCGTGGACTACGGCGTGTTCTGCCTGGTGTTCCTGCTGCTGGGCGGCGGGGAGCTGTTCCGCTGGGCGTACGCGGGGTTGGGCGCGGTCGCCGTGCTGTTCCTGCTGGCGTTCCTGGCGAAGTGGTTCCGGGAGCTCAGCGCCGTTCCGCGGTGACGGCCTCCGCGAGCGGTGCGGCCAGCGCGTCCAGCGCCCGGCGCAGCTGGGTGCTGGACGTGTGCACGGTGTAGGGGAAGTAGACGACATCGACGCCGACGGCGGCGAAGTCCCGTTCCAACTTGGCGCCCTTGGCCGTGCCGCGCCAGTCGTCGCCCTTGAAGAGGACGTCGAAGCGGACCTGCTTCCAGGTCTCCACCTTGTTCGGGACCGTCTCGACGAACGCGGCGTCCACGTACTTGACGCTGCGGACGATCTCCAGCCGCTCGACGAGCGGAATCATCGGGCGGCGGCCCTTGGCCAGTTCGGCCATCTCGTCGGAGACGACGCCGGCCACCAGGTAGTCGCACTGGCTCCGGGCGTGCCGAAGGATGTTCAGGTGCCCGATGTGGAACAGGTCGTACGCGCCGGGCGCATAGCCGACTCGGTACGGTCTGCGCGCGGTCGGGCCGAGGTCGGACATGTCCTGCTGCGTCATCAGTTACCCCCCAGCAGCCACACCCCCCGGTGTGGCGGATTAGCAGACAATAGCGTGCACGTTCCGCACCCTGCCGGTGAACGAATAGGGTGACGAGCGCATCATCCAGGGGGGAAGGGGACGTTCAGTGTCCAGATCCGGTCACCGGCGGCTGCTGCTGGTTTCCACCAATTACGCTCCCGAGCACGCGGGGATTGGCCCGTACGCCACCCAGATCGCGGAGCACTGGGCGGATCTCGGCCACGAGACCCACGTGCTGGCGGGGATGCCGCACTACCCCGCGTGGTCGCTCGAACCGGAGTACAAGGGGGCGCTCCGGCGCACGGAACAGCGCGCGGGGGTCACCGTGCACCGGCGTGCGCACACCGTGCCGACGCGTCAGACCGCCGTGCGGCGCGCCCTGTTCGAAGGATCGATCCTGCTGCACGGGGCCGCGGCCCCGCCCCGGATGCCGAAGCCCGACGCGGTCCTCGCCCAAATGCCCAGCCTGGCGGGCGGGGTGACGGCCGCTCGGCTCGCGGCGCGTTGGAAGGTGCCGTTCGTCCCGGTCGTCCAGGACCTGATGGGCGCCGCCGCCGCGCAGAGCGGGATCAGCGGCGGCGACAAGGCGGCCGCGATCGCCGGCCGCGCCGAGGCGTACGCGCTGAAGCGGGCCACGCTGGTCGGCGTCATCCACGAGACCTTCGTGGACCGCGTCGTCGGCATGGGTGTGGACCCGGAGCGGATCCGGCTCGTCCCCAACTGGTCCCACGTGCCGCTGCCGACCAAGCCGCGCGGCGAGACCCGGCGCCACCTCGGCTGGGCCCCCGGGCAGACGGTCGTCCTGCACTCCGGGAACATGGGCCTCAAGCAGGGGCTGGAGGTCCTGGTCGGCGCGGCGCGGCGGGATCCGAGCGTGCGCTTCGTCCTCATGGGTGACGGCAGCCAGCGCGGGGCCCTCGCCGACCTCGCGGCCGACGTACCGAATCTGGACATCATCCCCCCTGCCGCCGACGGCGAGTTCCCGGATATCCTCGCCGCGGCGGACGTCCTCGCGGTCACCCAGCACGCGGCCGTGATGGACATGAGCGTGCCGTCGAAACTCACCTCCTATTTCCAGGCGGGCCGGCCCGTCGTCGCCTCCGTCGCGGCGCTGGGCGGCACCGCCCAGGAGGTGGAGCGTTCGGGCGCCGGGGTGCTCGTACCGCCGGAGGACCCCGACGCCCTGCTGAAGGCCGTACGGGCCCTGGCCGAGGACCCCGAGGGCGCGGACCGGCTGGGAGCGGCCGGACCACGCCATGTGGCGGCGCACCTCAGCCGTGAGGCGGGCCTGGCCCGCATCGACGCACTGATGGACGAAGCACTTGGGGGGCCCAAGCCGTGATCGAGACGAACCGCCCGGCGGGGCCCCCGGCCGAGGACGAGCCCGATCTCCTCAGGGACCAGTTCCGCCAGCTCCTGCGCTACCGCCGGCTCATCGGGACCGGCATCGGGATCGGCCTGCTGGGCGGCGTCTACCTCGGCATCTCCACGGCCGACACCTACGTGGCCACGGCGGACGTCGTCCTGCGCGCGCCCACCGACGACCCGTTCAACCCGAGCCTCGCGCCCGACAAGGCGATCAACATCGGCTCGGAGCGGCAGGTCGCGCTCTCCAGCTCCACAGCCGCCGCGGCCGCGAAGAAACTCGGCGTGGATACGGCCGGCTTCGCCGCCCTGCGCAGCGGTCTCCAGGTGACGAACCCGCCGCAGACGATGGTGCTCCGCTTCACCTACACCGCGTCCTCCCCCAAGACGGCCGCCACCCGCGCCAACGCGATGACCGAGGCGTACCTGCTCAAGCGGCAGGAGGCCCTGGACGTCACGCGCGACACGATGGTCAAGGGGTACCAGGAGCAGCGCGACCCGGCCGTCAAGCAGCTGGACGAGGTCGTCAAGCAGATCAACTCCATGTCGGCCGGTGCGGGGCGCGACGCGGCGTACGCCTCCAAGACCGACCTGCAGAGCAAGGTCAACACCCTCAACACCAACATCGCCAAGCTCCAGGCCCTGGACATGACCCCGGGCCGGGTCACCAGCGCCGCCACCGCGCCCACCGCTCCCGACGGCCCGGGCCTGCCGATGTCGCTGGCGCTCGGCGCGGCCGTGGGCCTCGCGCTCGGCCTGCTCGCCGCCTGGGTCCGGCTCGTCTTCGACCCGGCGCCGCGCTCCGAGGGGGACGTCGCGCGGGCCCTGCGCGCGCCCGTACTGGGCTCCCTGCCCCGGGACAAGACCGGCGGCGGGCCGCTGCTCGCGGCCGGTGAGGAGGACCCCCGGCTCGCCGAGGAGTACCGCTCGGTGGCCTTCCGGCTCGCCTACGACTCCCGGTTCGCCGACCGGCGCCGGCTGCTCGTGGTCGCCCCGCGCGGCAGCAGCGAGACCGCCGCCGCGGTGGCCGTGAACCTGGCCGCCTCCTTCGCGGAGACCGGCAAGGACGTCCTGCTCATCGAGGCCGACCTGCGGACCCCGGTGCTGGCCAGCCAGCTGCCGACCGACGCGGGCGGGCGGCCCGGCTGGAGCCGGCTGCCGGGCGGCCCGTCCGCCGACGGGAACCCCGGGCAGCACGGGGAGTCCGACTGGCCCGACGGGCGCCAGCTCGTCGTGGACGCCGGGGAGTCGGGCGCCTTCGACCTGATCCCGGGCGAGCGGGTCCGCAACGTCGCCCGCGCCCTGACCTCGCCGCGCGCCACCCGGCTGGTCTCCGAGGCCGACTCCCCCAACTCCACGGTCGTCGTGCTCGCGCCGCCCGTGCTCTCCTACGCCGACGCGCTCGCCCTCGTAGACCGCGTCGACGGCGTCCTCGTCGTATGCGACCCGCGCGCCGTCCAGCGCACCGACCTGACCCGGATCCGCGAGCTGATCAGCGGGGCCGGCGGCACCGTGCTCGGCGCGGTGCTGCACGCGCCGCTGCCAGGCGAGAAGCGCGGCCGGGGCAAGAAGGGCGGCCGGGGGGCCACCGCCGCGGCCTCGGCGTCGCCCGCGGCCGGGCCCGCCGCCCAGCCGCTGCCGCGGGTGGACGCGGCCGAGCCGGAGCAGCACGTTCCCGGTGACGGCACCGACACCGTCGCCCTGCGTACGGTCCGTACGGGCCGCAGGTGAGCCGGCGCGGCCTCGCGGCGGTCTCCTCGATCCTGGACCAGGCCGCCTCCAGCGCCACGAACATCCTGGTGCTGGTGCTGGCCGCCCGGCTCTCGTCGGCGTCCGGCTTCGCCGACTTCTCGATGGTGTACGTGGTGTTCAGCGTGCTGCTGGGGCTGAACATGGCCTACGTCGGCCAGACGGTGGTGCTGGCGAAGGGCGACCGGCTGGGCGCCGTGTGCCGTTCGGCCGTTGCCTTCACGGGCGCCGCCTCGGCCGTCGTCGGTGCCGGGCTCGTGGCCGTGGGGCTGCTGCTGCCGGGGGCGGCGGGGCGGGCGTTCCTCGCGCTGGGCCTCGTACTGCCGTTGGTACTCGTACAGGACGGGCTGCGGTACTGCTTCTCCGCGCTGCGGGTTCCCGAGCGGGCGCTGGCCGCCGACGCGCTGCGGCTGGCGTGCGTGGTCGCGGCGCTGGCGGTGCAGCCCGAGGGGGCTTCGGCGGGGCGGCTGGTGCTGGTGTGGGGCGTCTCCGCGCTGCCGGCGCTCGGGCTGGGGCTGTGGCTGCTGCGGCCGTACGTGCGGGGCGCGGGCGTGGACCTGCGGCCGTATGTGCGGCGCGGGCACCTGGGGCAGCGGTTCGTGGTCGAGTTCGCCGTGGGCAACGGCTCCAGCCAGCTCGCGGTGCTCGGACTCGGCGTCTTCGGCACTCCGCTGGCGGTGGGTGCGCTGCGGGGTGCGACCACCCTGTTCGGGCCGCTGAACGTGCTGTTCAACTCGGCCAACGCGTTCGGGCCGCCCGTGCTGTCGCGGCTCGGCGGCAAGCGGGCCACGGTACGGGCGACCGTACTGCTGGGGCTGGTGCTGGCGGGGGTCGGCGGGGGCTGGGCGGCCGTCCTGTACGCGCTGCCCGACCGGGTGGGGCGGCAGCTGCTCGGCGACACCTGGGCGGCGGCGTCGGCTCTGCTGCCGGCGACGGGCGCGCAGTACGCGGTGATGGGGCTGGGGACGTGTGCGCTGCTGACGCTGCGGGTGCTTGCGCCGAAGGCGACGCTGTCGTTGCAGGTGGTCTTCTCGCTGGTGTCGGTGGGGCTGCTGTTGGGCGGGTACGCGGTGTGGGGGGTCGCCGGGGCCGCCTGGGGCCTGGCGGCGGGTTCCGCCCTGAAGGCGGCGGCCGGCTGGTCCCGTGTGGCCCGGCTGACACCGGCCGCCGAGTCGTTGCACGCGGCTTGACCCTGCCGGTCGTTGCTCCGCGCCGTTTCCCGGGCTCTGCCCGGACCCGCGCCTCAAACGCCGGCGGGGCTGAAATTGCCCTGCGGGCGGGCCAGCCGACGCCGGGGTAAATCCAGCCTCGCCGGCGTTTGAGGCGCGGGGGTCCGGGGGCGGAGCCCCCGGCAGCGGCGCCGCACGGCGGTCAGCGCAGGGTGGTGGACTTGTCCGTGCGGTAGGTCGCGACCAGCGCCAGGCAGAGGGCCGCGATCGCGACGCGGCCCGAGGCCTGGAGCAGCGGGCCGCGCAGCAGGATGAACGAGTACCCCGCGACCAGCGGGACCACCACCGAGATCAGGCTGCCCGGCGGCGAACGCCGCGTGGCGCGCTTGGCGTAGCGGCGGTCCACCCGCGCGGCCGCGTACCCGATGGCCAGCAGCCCCGCCCCCATCCCCAGCGGGCCGAAGTCCAGCCACAGCTCCGCCCAGATCGGGGACGAGAGGTTCGTGTTCACCGTGCCCATCCACTGCCCGACCATCACCCCCGTGTCCCGCGGCTTCCCCGGCCACACCGCGCGCGGCACCGCGAAGAAGACCGACCCCGCGAGCTGGCGCCCGTAGAAGTGTCCGGGCCCGGATTCCGAGAAGGTGATGGTGTTCGCGAACATGCCGATCTGGTCGTAGTCCTTGAGCGCCATCGGCTCCAGGAACGAGGTCGTCTCGACCGGCTTGTAGTTCTTCTCGTCGTACCGGAAGCGGTCCGCGAACGGGAACACGAGCAGCGCGACCACCACCGCCATCGACAGTGCCACCCGGTACATCGCCGCACTCACCGGGAAGACGGTGAAGAGCATCGCGAACATGACCGTGAGGAACCAGTAACGCGGGTTCGAGATCGGGTTGTTGACCACCAGGTTCAGCGCCGCCAGAGCGCCCCAGGTGACGATGACCGACACCTTGCGGCGGGCGTACTCCGAGGTGATCAGCCAGCGCGTGTACAGCAGCAGCGCGAGCAGCGCCGGTACGGTGCCGAAGCCGCGGAGCAGGGCCTGGCCGGCCTGGCCGTCGCCGTTGGAGACGCCCGCTTCCTCGATGCCCGCGATGATCTCCTGCCGGCTGGAGAAGAACACGGCCGGGCCGCCGAGTTTCATGACGAAGGCCGCGCTGCACAGGAACGCCAGGGCGGTGAGCAGCTGGAGGCGGCGCCGGTGCGCCATGACCGGGCGCTCCGGCTTCTGGGAGCCGCCCGCGCGGCCCGCCGGCCGGTGGCGGGCGAGCAGCACGCCGACGTCGAACGCCGTGCAGCCGAGCAGGACCAGGCCGGTGGCGAGGGTGAGGTCGGAACGCGGGCCGACGACGGGGGTCGGGACCCGGCCCAGGACGGCCTGGGCGAGCGGGGCCACGCCCATCGCCATGTAGACGAAGAGCCAGAACGAGCCCTGGAGCAGCTTGCGGCGGCTGGTCAGGACCATCGCGGAGAGCCGGGCCCCCGCGTACATGGTGAGCAGGAGCTGGAGCCAGAAGGCAGCGTCGCGCTGGCCGTCGCCGGACTGGACGGCGACGAACAGCGGCAGGAAGACGGTGAATCCGAGGGCCAGCGGCACGGACAGCGCGCGGGAGAGCAGGGTGCGCGGGGTGGTGACGCGGCCCCACCTGTTCTCGTCGTCGAGGCCGGGGAAGTCGGGGAGAACGGGTGTCGGACGCGTAACTGCGGGCTCGCGCATGTCCGTTGCCACTGCTGCCCCCACCCCGTCCGCCTGCTCCGCGCGCAGTCTAGTCTGGGCGGACGGCGCCCGGGGAGGCGCCGGCCGGGGGCCCCCGACGAAGCCGGGGGAGGGCCGATCACGAGGGGCGACCGTTGCGGGATCTTCCTGCCTTCACGCTGGCCGGGTACGACAAGGGACGCGGGCTGCTGACGCAGGCGCTCTGGTTCGCCGTGATGAACACGCTGTTCATGGCGTGGTTCTGCCCGGCCCGGCTGCGCGTCGCGCTGCTGCGGGCGTTCGGGGCGAAGATCGGCGAGGGCGTGCTGATCCGGCACAGGGTACGTGTGCTGTGGCCGTGGAAGCTCACCGTCGGGGACCACACCTGGATCGGCGAGGGCGCCTGGCTGCTGAACCTGGAGCCGGTGACGATCGGTTCGCACGTGTGCGTCTCGCAGGAGGCCCTGCTGTGCACCGGCTCGCACGACCACCGGGCCGCCGACTTCCGCTACCGCAACGCGCCGATCACCGTCGAGGACGGTGCGTGGGTGGCGGTACGGGCGACCGTGCTGGCGGGTGTGACCATCGGCCGGTGCGCGGTGGCGGGCGCCGGGTCGGTCGTCCACAGAAACCTTCCTCCGCTGACCCTGCAGACGATGGACGGGCAGCGCCGCCCGGTCGAGGAGCCCAAGGAGGAGCCCAATTGAGAGTCCTGCACGCCGTTACGCTGCATTCCCCCTCGCACGCCTTCGGCGGCCCGGTCCGGGTCGCGCTGAACCTGGCCAAGGGGCTGCGGGACCGGGGCCACGAGGCGCGGCTGCTGGCGCTCGGCGAGGGCTTCCCGGAGCCGTGGCCCACGTCCGTCGAGGGTGTCCCGGCGAAGCTCTTCCCGGCCCGGCGGCTGCTTCCGCTGGGCTTCAGCGGGATGACCTCGCCGGCCCTGCTGGCCTCGGCGGGACGGCTGGTACGGGACGCGGACGTCGTCCATGTGCACCTGGCGCGGGACCTGGTGACGCTGCCCGTGGCCCTGGCGGCGCTGCGGGCGCGCAAGCCGCTGGTGCTCCAGACCCACGGCATGGTGGACCCGAGCGAGAAGCTGCTGGCCAAGGTGCTGGACGCGGTGGCGGTACGCCGGCTGCTGCGCGGCGCGGACGCCCTGCTGTACCTGACCCCGCACGAGCGGGAGGGTCTGGACGCGGTGGTGGGCCGTTCCCTGCCCCAGGCGGTCCGGCTGGTGAACGGCACCCCCGCCCAGGACGAGCGCCCCGCCCTCTCCGGTCCGCCGCGCCTCCTGTACTCGGCGCGCCTCCAGGCCCGTAAGCGGCCGGTGGACTTCGTGGACGCGGCCCCGGCGATCCTCGCCGCGCACCCGGACGCGGAGTTCGTGGTGGCGGGCCCGGACGAGGGCGAGGCGGCCGCGGTCCGCGACCGGATCGCCGCACTCGGCCTGTCGGACCGCTTCACGGTCCCGGGCGCCCTCTCCGGCGCCGAGGTGCTGACGGAGCTGCGCCGGGCCCACGTCTACGTCCTGCCGTCGGTGGAGGAACCGTTCCCGATGTCGGTGCTGGAGGCCCTCGCGGTCGGCGTGCCCTCGGTGGTGACGCACTCCAACGGCCTGGCGCGCGACATCGCCGCCGCCGGCGCGGGCCTGGCGGTAGACCCCGGCCCGGCGGGTGTGGCCGCGGCCGTACTGTCCCTGCTGGACCCCCCGTGCAACGCCTCGGCCTCCCGCGCGGCCCGCGAACTGGCCGCCGCCTCCTACTCGATGGACGCTGTCCTGGACACCTTGCTCCCCGTATACGAGAAGGCGGCGGCGACGCACACCGTCTGACCCGCGGGGTCAGCCTTTCAGGGCTCCCACGAGTTGGGCACGCTCACGCAGTTCCCGAACGGCTCGGACGCTGCCGTGGGGACGAAGGCGCAGGTTCATCACCTCGAAGTGCTCGTCGCCTCGAGCGGATGAGAGGACCTCGTACTCGTCGAGGAATCGGCCCCATGACGCGCATGCGGCCTCCACGTATCCGATGGACAGCTGCCGCTGGGCCAGCAGGCCGTAGGCGTGCAAGCGCCCCTGGCGTTCTTGGGCGGGCTGTACGCGGATGGACTCCTGCAATGTGCGGACCGATCCGGGTACGTCCTTCGTCTCGTTCTGCACGTGCGCGACGTGGAAGAGGTAGGCGGTCCGGTCGTAGCCACCGACCGACTCCCGCCGGTCGTCCGCGCGCGCGAGTGCCTCCTCCGCCTCACGGAGCCTCGCGAAGGCCTGCCGCTTGTCGCCGACCATGGCAGCCCCGTGTGCCTGTTGTCCGCGCAGGAACGCGACGAGCCGTGGGCCCGCCGCGGGTGCGGCCTCCGCTGCCGAGTCCGCGAGCTCCAAAGCGCGTCGCCCGTAGCCGAGGTTGGAGGCCTGGAGGGACATGCCGCGCAGGGTGCGGCAGTAGGTGACGTGCTCTTCAGCCTCTCCGGCCAGCTTCAGCGCGGACAGGTAGTAATCCTGGCCGAGGCGGTGCTGCCGCTCGTACATGGCCATCCACCCGGTGAGGTACACAAGGTCGGAGGCAGCGGCGAGCATGCTTCGGCGTACTGGAGCGGCTGCCTCGGCTTTCAGCCACGGGCCGACCGTGTTGACGAGGAACGCGGCGGCCATGGGCCGCGCGTGGCCCGCGCCGAGTTCGTCGAGGATGTCAGCGATACGGTCGGTCATGGCCTGAATGGCGGCGACCTGCGCCTGCCCGACGCGGGTGGTGGCCTTTCCGGGCCTTATCGGGTCGGGGCTGTCGGCTCTGGCGAGCGTCGGGAACAACGGGATGGCGAGCGCTGCGGAGAACACGCCGGCGGCGATCACGCGGCGCCGGGACGGATCCATGTCGGCCCTCCCGAGGTCTACGAGGTCTCGGACGGTGTCGGCGGCTTCAGGACCGTCCGGAGGCGTGAGCCCTGCCTCCGCGTAGGTGACCGGTCGGCCGAGCTTCCGCTCGAATGCCTCGATGATCAGGGCCCTGACCGGCGGCCGGGGTTGGTGGCCCGAGATCCACTGAGAGACGGCGGGCTGGCTGTACGTGAGGGCGAGTCCGGCCTCAGCTCCGACGCGGTTGACGATCGAAGCGAACTGGCTGCGCGACCATCTGGCCTGTTCGAGGAGCTTGGCCAAGCCGGTGTTGGGCGTGCGTGAAGGTCGCGCCATGAGCAGCTCCCGAGTGCATGGCTTGCATACGTCTCCGACTCTCCAACGGTACTCGTGGAGGGGACGCGTGCGGTTACCTCTTCACACCCAGCAGTGACCGAGCGGGAGTTGCCCGCCGGAATCGACGTCAGGGAGCACCGCCATGTCCAGTACGCGCGCCGACCTCAACACCGGCACCGCCCTCGTGACGAAGGTCCTCGTCCCGTACAACCAGAAACCCGGTGAGGGCGAGATCGCCGGACTCGTCGATGCCCTGCTGAGCCACGGGGAGTTCCTCCTCGCCGATGTCGCCCAGGTGCCCGAGGCGGCCGCCGCGCTGGACGACTGGCACACGCTCGCCACCGGCGGTCCCGAGGACAACCCGATGGGTAATTGGAACTACGCCCGGGGCCTGGCCCGCACCATCCGAACCCTCCACCGCGTCCTCGTCTCCCGGACCGGCGACCGGCTCGCGTTCGTCAGCCGGCCCGGGCTTCCACCGCTTGCCCCGGAGCGGGCCGCAGGGCATCCGCTGTGAGCGAGTGGGTGCGTCAGGCCGTCTCCGTCAGGAAACGGGCACCCAGGCGTAGCAGCCCGTTGAGGTGAACTGCGAGGTGCCCGAGGGGATCGTGGCGGTGATCTTGTCGCCTGGGTTTACGGGGGTTTCCGGGCCCGAGGTGAGGACGGTGCCGTCCTTGGACTTGGCTTCCCATGTGCAGGTGGTGCTCTGGGTCAGCGCCCGGTACGTGCCCGCCGCGGGCGACTGGCGGGTGCCGTCGGGGAAGCCCTTCTCGGAGGCTGCCAGGATCGGCTTCTGCTCCGGGCACAGGTGCGTGATCGCGTCCTTCGCGCCGGGGATCTCCCCGGCGATGACGGCCCCGGTGGCCGCGTCCTGGTCGCGCTTCGCGGTGCGCGCCACCCGCTGGCAGGACTCCTGGCCGCTCTGCAGGACCGCCGCCGGGTCCGTCTTCTCCGGGACCCGGCCGCTCAGGTACTGCTTCTCGTTGGGCGTGAAGCTGCCCGTCTTCGGGGTGAGCTTCGCGTCCGGCAGGACCGGGCCCGTCGGCTTGGCGCCGGGCGACGGCGTCCCGGTGGTCGCGGCCGCCGGGGAGTCCGCCGGGTCGGGGACCGGCGAGGCGGCGGGGGGCTTCGGCTTCGCCGCCGAGGCGGAGTCGGCCTTGTCGGCGTCGGAACCGCAGGCGGTCAGCGTCAGGGCAGCGGCCAGCAGAACAGCAGCCGCTGCGGAGCGTCGGTACATCAGGTGGCTCCCGTACTCACTGGGGGTGGTAGGCCGGTGGGGCCCGGCCGCGACAGCCGGGCCCCACCGTGTCCGTCAGAGGACCGGACGGACGGTTACGGCGCGCCGAAGGTGAGGACCAGCTGCGGAACGCCGTCCGCCGCCGTCGCCTCCGAGGACCAGATCCACAGCGCGTCGGTGCCCGTGCTCGTCAGGCCCAGGCTGTACGTGGTGCCCAGCACCGCGGAGACCGCGGCGGTGTCCAGCTCGACGTTGTGGACCGCCGAGCCGTCCGGCACCCCCGCGATGGAGCCGAGCGGGGTGGTGCCGAGGGTGGGCTTGGTGTTGAAGGTCGTGCCCTCACCGCTCCAGGTACCGGTGACCGGAACCGCGGAGACGGTGTCGGCCGTACCGGCACCGGCCTGCGTCGTGGTCTTGAACTGCAGCGACGCGGCCTTCAGGACCTGCCCGGCCGGCGCGGCCGGCAGGGTGAAGCGCAGGTACGTCTCGTACGCGGAGGTGCCGCGCACCGCGAGCGAGGCGGACGTGCCGTAGGCGGTGCTCGGGGCGCCCTGGTTGATGTAGGTGTCCTCGGTCGTGTTGACCTTGGAGACCGCGTCGATCGGGGCCTTCGCCAGGTCGAAGTGGTTCTTGACCTGGGTCTGCGTCAGGGCCGTCGGGTAGACGGCCGTCTCGTCGATCTGGCCGGCGAAGAAGTTGCTGGTCGGCCTGGTCGGCCAGCCGGAGAGGTTGTCTCCGCCGACGTGCCAGAAGCCGGCGTACGTCCCGCTGCTCGTCGCGTTCAGCGTGCCCTTGGACTGGCCGTCCACGTACAGGGCGATGCCGCCGGGGCCCTGCGTGCCGACGACGTGGTGCCACTTGTTGTCGTTGTACGTGTCGAGCAGACCGGTGGAGACGGTCCGGGTGGAGCCGTTGTGGACGCCGAAGACCAGACGACCGGTGTTGGTCATGTAGATCTGCTTGTCGTACGAGCCGCTGTTGCGGGTCGTGTTGTTGCCGAAGCCGATCAGCTTGCCGCCGCGCGTCGTACCGGTCTTGAACCAGGTCTCCAGCGTGAAGGTGCTGCCGACCGTCTGGCGGTGGTCGCTGTACACCTGCTGGCTGGTGCCGTTGAAGCCCATCGCCGTGCTGGTGCCGGTGACGGCACCCGGGCTCTGGCGCAGGGCCGGGGCGTTCAGCTGGATGCCGCTGGTGTTGCCGCTGACCGAGGAGTCGGCGACGTAGGGGCTGACGGTGTCGTCGTAGCGCCAGTACAGGTTGGCGCCGTCCGCGCGGACCTGGTTCGGGTACGACTGGACCGAGGTCGGGACCGTGACGGAGACGGAGGCCGACAGGGCGCTGGTGTTGCCCGCGCCGTCGGTCGCGGTCACCCGGTAGGTGTAGGACTGGCCGGCCTTGACCGTGGTGTCGTTCCAGGAGGCCTGCGGGCGCTGCCACTCCAGGGAGTCCGCCGTCACCGTGGCGATCGGCGAGGCCGAGCCGTTGCGGTAGACGCGGTACGTCAGCTTGCTGTCGTCGGCGTCGTAGCTGGTGCGCCAGCGGACCTGGGCCTCGCCGGGCTTGACGCTGGCGGCGCTGGCCACCGGGGTCGTCGGGGCGCCGATGTCGCCGGTGGAGGCGAAGCGGGTCAGTGCCTGCTGCTCCCTGCCGTTGATGAGGGTGAACTCACCGCCGACCCAGAGGTACTTGACGTCGTCCTTGGACGCGACGGCCATGACGCGCGGGCCGATGCCCTCGCCGAGGCCGTCGTTCGCGGTGGGGTGCCAGCCGAGCTTGCCCGGGCCGCGCACGAAGCCGTCCACGGGCGCCGGGGCGACGCCTTCGTGGTCGGTCGGCTGGGCCAGCAGGAAGTGCCGCTTGCCGTCGGGGTACTCGCCTTCGAGGGAGCAGTCGTGCGCGTGCGAGGAGCTGTAGAGGACTCCCTCGTACGGCAGGACGAACTGGGTGGCGCCGAGGCAGCGGTCGCGCCACTTCTCGTTGAAGTCGGTGCCGAGGCCGAGGCGGCCGTCGAAGACACCGCCGCCGGAGCCCTCGTTGCCGGCGTAGTAGCCCGTCGAGTCGGCCGAGATGTCCTTGACCACGGAGTTCGACGGGATGTTGGTGTACGTCTTGGTGACGGCACCGGTGGTGGCGTTCACGACGGCCAGCGCGTGCGTGGACGCGCCGTTGACGGTGAAGAAGTCACCGCCCAGCAGGACGTTCTTGCCGTCGTTGCTGACCTCGATGGCGCGGCCCGGCTCGTCGGCGTTGGCGACGAAGGGCGTGAGCGCACCGGAGGTGGCGTCGACCGCGGCGAAGCGCTCGCGGGTCTGGCCCTCGACAGTGCCGAAGTCGCCGGCCGCGTACAGCGTGTCGTCGGTGACGGTCAGCGCGCGCACGGTGGCGGGGAAGCCCGGGTGGAACGAGGCCTTGGGGGTGCAGCTCTCGATGTCGATCGCGGCGACGTTGGAGACCGGGGTGCCGTTGACCGCACCGAAGTAGCCGCCCGCGTAGAGGGTCTTGCTGTCCTTCGACACGACCAGGGTGCGCACGGTCGCGGTGCCGTCGCCGATGGTGAAGGCGAGCTTGCAGGAGGTGGGGTTGCCCGTCGCGGCGTCGAGCGCGACGAAGTTCACGGCCTCCTGCTCGGTGCCGCTGCCGGCGCCCACGGGCGGGCGGACGGCGGAGAAGGTGCCACCGGCGAAGACGGTGCCGTTGGCCTGGGCCATCGACCAGACGATCCCGTTCGGCTGCCAGGTCGGCAGCTCGTCGGCGGTGAAGGCCACGGGCGGCGTGATGGCGGACGCCTGGGGCATCAGCACCAGGCCTATACCGGTGCCGGCACCGGCCAGTGACAGGACGAGGGCAGCAGTCAGCCCTCTGGATCTACGCATGAGCCCCCCAGGGCAATTGCCCGGTTTTGATGGCTGGAACTATCCGAACAGCCATATGTACTGGCGCAGACTAGGGCTCATGCGAGGGCCCGGTCACCTCACTTGACCCATTGCATACCAACTTGGAATCAACAGGGTTCAGCATGGAGGGCGCACGACGGACATACGGCAGGTGTGCACCGGCCACTCCCACGGAGAACTGTGGGAATGGGGAATGGCCGGGACACGGCAAATCGTAGGGGAAATATAAGGTCTCAGCGGTCGATACGGACGGTCGCACCCGCCAGTTGATCCTCGACCTGCCGGATGTCGGCGTCCACCATGATCTGCGCCAACTCCGCGACCAGGACCGTCGGCTTCCAGCCAAGGATGTCCTGGGCCTTGCTCGCGTCACCGATCAGGGCGTCGACCTCGCTGGGGCGCTCGTACTTGGGGTCGTAGCGCACGTGCTCGTTCCAGTCGAGGCCGGCGTGCCCGAAGGAGGACTCGACGAACTCGCGGACGGTGGCGGCGACTCCGGTCGCCACGACGTAGTCGGTGGGCTCGTCCTGCTGGAGCATGCGCCACATGGCGTCCACGTACTCGGGGGCGTAGCCCCAGTCGCGGACGGCGTCGAGGTTGCCGAGGTAGAGGTGGTCCTGGAGACCGGCCTTGATGCGGGCGACGGCACGGGTGATCTTGCGGGTCACGAAGGTCTCGCCGCGGCGCGGGGACTCGTGGTTGAACAGGATCCCGTTGACGGCGAACATGTCGTACGCCTCGCGGTAGTTCACGGTGGTCCAGTACGCGAAGACCTTGGCGGCGCCGTACGGGCTGCGCGGGTGGAACGGGGTGCGCTCGTTCTGGGGGGGCGGGGTGGCGCCGTACATCTCGGAGGAAGAGGCCTGGTAGATACGGGTGTTCACGCCGCTGGCCCGGATGGACTCCAGAAGCCGCAGCGCGCCGAGGCCGGTCACGTCGCCGGTGTAGAGCGGGGCGTCGAACGACACCCGCACATGCGACTGGGCACCGAGGTTGTAGACCTCGTCGGGACGTATCTCGCGGAGCAGGTTCACCATGGCGACGCCGTCGGAGAGGTCGGCGTGGTGCAGTACGAAGGAGCGGTTCGCGGTCTGCGGGTCCTGGTAGATGTGGTCGATCCGCTCCGTGTTGAAGCTGGAGGACCGCCGCACCAGGCCGTGCACCGTGTAGCCCTTGGAGAGCAGCAGCTCGGAGAGGTACGAGCCGTCCTGCCCGGTGACGCCGGTGATCAGTGCGGTCTTGCCCATGTAGGTCCCCCTGGAAATGGTTGCGGTCTGGTCTGACAAGTGGTCATTGCCCTGGCCGTTGCCCTGGCCGGGCGGGTAACGCGACCCCGGTGCGACTCGGTTGGCCCGGTCAAGGCTGGTCCGTTGCCCTGGCCGGACAAGTAACGCCACCCGGGTGCGGTTCCGTTGGCCCGCCCGGCCCGGGCCGCTGCCCTGGCCGGGCGGGTAACGCGACCCGAGTGCCGCTCCGTTGGCCCGGTTCGGCCGGGGTGCCACCACGCGCTGGCGGCAGCGCCGTTCGCCCTGGCCGGGCCGGTAACGCCACCTGGGTGCGGTTCCGTTGGTCCGGGCCTGACAGGCGGCGCCACACGGGGTGCGAGGCGACGGCTGTCGGCGGCCCGGCAAGTCGGCTCGGGCCGGAACCCGACGTTGGACGCGTACCGTACACGCCCGGCCCACGGCCCCGAGGCGGACAAGAACCGTCCGGGCCCGGCCCGCCAGGGCCGAACTCCGCGCGGGGCAACGGCCGTCCGCGCGCCGACGAGCCCCACCCCCGCCAGAGCCAACACGGCCGCCGGCCCCCAACGGAAGCCAGCCGGGCGGGACCCCAGGCCCCACTCCGCTCCGGCCCACCGGAACCCGGCCGGGGCCGGACCCACGGGTGCCCGCCCAGGGCAACAGCCGCCCACCGGCCCGCAGGGGCGGTGGGATCCCGGCCGGGCGCCGGGGGACGGGGGTGGGTAGGGGGTGGCGCCATCCCAGCGAAACCGCGGCAGCGGACTGGCATGATCGGCGGTATGACAAGTTCGCTGCCGCTCCTGCCCCCGCAAGCCCGCGTCTTCGTCGCCGGTCACCGCGGCCTCGTGGGGTCCGCGGTCGTCCGGCGCCTCACCGCCGACGGCCATGAGGTGCTCACCCGCAGCCGCGCCGAGCTCGACCTGCGGGACGCCGCCGCGACCGAGGCGTACCTGAAGGAGGTCCGCCCCGACGCCGTCGTGCTGGCCGCCGCCAAAGTCGGCGGCATCATGGCCAACAGCACGTACCCGGTGCAGTTCCTGGAGGAGAACCTGCGGATCCAGCTCAGCGTGATCGGCGGCGCGCACGCCGCCGGCGTGGGCCGGCTGCTGTTCCTGGGTTCCTCCTGCATCTACCCGAAGCTCGCGCCCCAGCCCATCCGCGAGGACGCCCTGCTGACCGGGCCACTGGAGCCCACCAACGAGGCCTACGCCCTCGCCAAGATCGCCGGCATCGTCCAGGTCCAGTCGTACCGCAAGCAGTACGGGGCCTCGTACATCTCCGCCATGCCGACGAACCTCTACGGCCCGGGCGACAACTTCGACCTCCAGAGCTCGCACGTGCTGCCCGCCCTGATCCGGCGCTTCCACGAGGCCGCCGCCGAGGGGCGCGACGAGGTCACCCTGTGGGGCTCCGGGACCCCCCGCCGGGAGTTCCTGCACGTGGACGATCTCGCCGCCGCCTGCGCCGTGCTGCTGAACACGTACGACGGCGACGAGCCCGTCAACATCGGCTGCGGCCAGGACCTGACCATCAAGGCCCTGGCCGAGACCGTCGCCGAGGTGACCGGCTTCCAGGGCCGGCTCGCCTGGGACACGTCCAAGCCGGACGGGACCCCGCGCAAGCTGCTCGACGTGTCCCGCCTGACCTCGCTCGGCTGGCAGCCGGGCATCCCGCTGCGGGACGGGATCGCCGCCACGTATGCGTGGTGGCTCGCACAGGGCTGATCGCACCGATCGCATGGAGCGCATGGGGCCGCCGCCGCTCAGTACGCTCCGCGACCGTCGACGACGGCGCGGAGGGTACGGCCCATGACGTCGACATCGCTGGTGAAGGACCAGTTGTCCACATACTGGAGATCGAGCTGAATCGTTTCGTCCCAGGACAGGTCCGACCGCCCGCTGATCTGCCACAGCCCGGTCATCCCGGGCCGCACCGTGAGCCGGCGCAGCTCGACCTCGTCGTACTGGGCCACCTCCTCCGGCAGCGGCGGGCGCGGCCCGACCAGCGACATGCTGCCGGTCAGTACGTTGAACAGCTGCGGCAGTTCGTCCATCGAGGTGCGGCGCAGCAGCCGCCCCACCCGGGTCACCCGGGGGTCGCGCCGCATCTTGAACATCGGGCCGTCGTTCTCGTTGGACCCGGAGAGCTCGGCCTTGAGCTCGTCGGCGTCCACCACCATGGTGCGGAACTTCCACATCACGAACGGGGCCCCGTCGCGGCCGATCCGGTGCTGGCTGTAGAAGGCCGGGCCGCGCGAGCCGAAACGTATCGCCAGGACGACGGCGAGGAAGAACGGCGACAGCGCCAGCAGGCCGAACGCGGCCCCGGTGCGGTCCAGCGCCGACTTGAGCAGGGTCTGCACCCCGCGCCGCACGGGCGGCGCGATCCGCAGGACGGCGAGCCCGCCGACGGACAGCGTCTCCAGCCGCTTGACGGAAGTCTCCACCAGCCCCGGGAACACGGCCAGTTCCAGCCCGGCGTCGTGCAGGGCCCAGGCGACCCGGCGCAGTCGCTCCCCCGCGATCCGCGCCCCGGGGGCCACGAGCACCAGGTCGGCGTGGTGGGTGCGGACGGCGCCGAGCACGGCGGCGGAGTCCTCGTTCGGCGCGGCGGGCAGGTCCGCCCCGAGCCGGGCCGCGACGGGCACCCCGCTCTCCAGGGAGCCGGCGCCGACCGGGACCACGCCGACGACGACGTAGGGGTGGTCGGTCCGCGCGGCGAGGTGCGCGATGACGTCCTCGGCGGCCTCGGGTTCACCGACCACCAGCACCCGGCTGACCGCCTGCGCCTCGCGGCGCGCGGCGGAGAGGTGGCGGTAGGTGAGCTTGCGGCACGCGACGGTGACGCACAGGGCGGGCAGCAGCGCCCCGAGGGCGGCCAGCCGCGGGGTGCTCTCGTCGGCCACCACGCGGGCGACGGCCAGGACACCGATCAGAATCAGCCAGTCATGCAACACGGGGAGCACACCCCGGGATTCACCGAGCGCCCGGGCCGCGTAACGTCGCCGCAGCGCCTGCACCCCGGTCCACACCAGGGCGGCGAAGGCAGCGCAGTACACGGGCCGGACCTGCTGCGCGGCCTCGAACACCAGCCCCACGGGGACGGCCGCGCCGAGGAAATCGGCCGTGACCGCGGCGGGCAGGTACCAGCGGGCCTTGTCGCCGAGGCGGCGCGCGGGCGCGGCGGCGGGCCCTGCCGGCTCCGCGGCCGCCCCGGCCACGGTTTGCGCAGGAAAACGGACATGCCTCATGGACCCCCCTGGCACGTGGTCTACATCAGTGGCGCGCGCCCGTGGCTTCCCCAAACGACGGGCATCTGTCGCACCGGGAAACAGTACGACAAACACCCGTACGGTACGTGCCGTTCGGGTTAACGAGAGCCCTTGTTGCCCCAGAGTTAACAACCGGTACAAGACATTCCCGAGCTCGGGGCCGGCCGTGCCACACAAAGGTGAATGGTCCGGATACCGGATACGTCTCGTCGGACAACGGACCGTTTCCGGCCAACCTTTTGACGCGGCCCTGACATTCGATGCGGTAGGTGGCACTCTTCGATCCGTTCATCGCACCAGCCTGCTCTGCCCGGAGGCCCACCCAGCCGTCCGGAACCCCCCTTGCAGAAGGAGTCTGCGTTGAGTCACACCCCCCACAGGCGTAGCACCGCCGTCGGCGCGCTCATAGCCGCCGCCGCGCTGCTCGCCGTAGGTGTACAGGCAGGCAACGCCACCGCCGACGCCGACGCGTCCGCGGCTCCCAAGGCCGCCCAGTCCAACCCGGGCGCGGCCGCCCGCTCACTCAGCGCCTCGGAGCGTGCGACGCTCATCAACGAGGCCAACTCCACCACCGCGCAGGCGGCGAAGGCCCTCCGCCTCGGCGGCCTGGAGAAGCTCGTCGTCCGCGATGTCGTCCAGGATGCGGACGGCACCACGCACACCACGTACGAGCGCACGTACGACGGTCTGCCCGTGCTCGGCGGCGACCTGACCGTCCACGCCAAGGGCGGCGTCACCAAGAGCGTCACCAAGGCGACCCAGCACGAGATCAAGGTCGCGGACACCAGCCCGTCGGTCACCGCGGCGGCCGCCGAGAAACAGGCCGTCTCCGCCGCCAACGCCGAGGGCGCGAAGGAGGCCAAGGCCTCCAAGAGCGCCCGCAAGGTGATCTGGGCGGCCGAGGGCACCCCCGTCCTCGCGTTCGAGACCGTCGTCGGCGGCCTCCAGCACGACGGCACTCCCAACGAGCTGCACGTGGTGACCAACGCCAAGACCGGCGCCAAGATCTCCGAGTGGCAGAAGATCGAGACCGGCACCGGCAACACCATGTACAGCGGCCAGGTGACGATCGGGACCTCGCAGTCGGGCAGCAACTTCACGCTGAGCGACGCCACCCGCGGCGGCCACAAGACGAACAACCTCAACCGGGGCACCTCGGGCACCGGCACGCTGTTCTCCGGCCCCGACGACATCTGGGGCAACGGCCTTCCGGCCAACCTGGAGACGGCCGCCGCCGACGCGCACTACGGCGCGCAGGTGACGTGGGACTACTACAAGAACGTGCACGGCCGCAACGGCCTGCGCAACGACGGGGTCTCCCCGTACAGCCGCGTCCACTACGGCAACAACTACGTGAACGCCTTCTGGGACGACAGCTGCTTCTGCATGACCTACGGCGACGGTGACGGCAACGCCAAGCCGCTCACCTCCACCGACGTGGCCGCGCACGAGATGACCCACGGTCTGACCTCGGTCACCGGCAACATGACCTACAGCGGTGAGCCCGGCGGTCTGAACGAAGCCACCTCCGACATCATGGCGGCGGCGGTCGAGTTCTACGCCAACAACCCGCAGGACGTCGGCGACTACCTGGTCGGCGAGAAGATCGACATCCGCGGCAACGGCACCCCGCTGCGCTACATGGACAAGCCGAGCAAGGACGGCTCCTCCAAGGACGCGTGGTACTCGGGCATCGGCGGCATCGACGTCCACTACTCCTCGGGCCCGGCCAACCACTGGTACTACCTGGCCTCCGAGGGCTCCGGCGCCAAGGTCATCAACGGCGTGAGCTACGACTCGCCGACCTCCGACGGCCTCCCGGTCACCGCGATCGGCCGCGACGCCGCGTCCAAGATCTGGTTCCGCGCGCTGACGGTGGGCTACTTCAAGTCGAACACCAACTACGCGGACGCCCGCGTGCAGACGCTGAGGGCCGCCGCCGACCTGTACGGCCAGGGCTCGGCCACGTACAACAACGTCGCCAACGCGTGGGCCGCCATCAACGTCGGCCCCCGCATCAACGACGGCGTCACCGTCACCGCGATCGCCAACCAGAACACCCAGGTCAACACCGCGGCGAGCCTCCAGGTCCAGGCCACCAGCACCAACCCGGGTGCGCTGAGCTACGCGGCGACCGGCCTGCCGGCCGGGCTGTCGATCAACTCCTCCACCGGCCTGATCTCCGGCACGCCCACCGTCACGGGCACGTCCAACGTGACCGTCACGGTGACCGACTCGGCGGCCAAGACGGGGACGGCGTCCTTCACCTGGACGGTCGGCACCAACCAGCAGAACGTGTTCGAGAACACGGCCGACTACCAGATCGCGGACAACTCGACGGTCGAGTCCCCGATCACCGTGACCCGCACGGGCAACGCCCCGAGCACCCTCAAGGTGGACGTGAACATCGTCCACACCTACGTCGGTGACCTGAAGGTGGACCTCGTCGCCCCCGACGGCACCCTCTACAACCTGCGCAACCGCTCCGGCGGCAGCGCGGACAACATCGTCCAGAGCTTCACCGTGAACGCCTCCTCCGAGGTCGCCAACGGCGTCTGGAAGCTCCGGGTGGCGGACCTCGCCAGCCTGGACACCGGCTACATCAACAGCTGGAAGCTCACCTTCTGACCCCACCGGGCCGGAGCTGAGCCGACACACCACGGGGCCGCCCGGGAGGAAACCTCCCCGGGCGGCCCTGTTCCATTCCGCGTTCCATTCCGCGCCGCGGACGGCAGCCGGCGGCCGGCAGCCGGCGGCCGCCCTCCGGTCAGCCGAGGGAACGGAAGACGGTGCGGTCGTGGTGCCCCCAGTGCTCCGCCGGCCTGAAGAGCACGGAGGCGACCTCCACGTTCCGCACCCCCTCACCCGGCTCCAGCGTCCGCTCCGTGTCACCGCCGCAGGACGCGTCCTCGAAGAGCACCGCCAGCGACTCCGTATCGTTCACCACGGCGAAGGCGGGGTCGTCCGAGGAGGTACTCGTCAGCCGGTAGCAGGTGTCGTTGTCCGCGGGGTGGAGCCGCGCCTGGCGTACGTTGCCCCTCTCGTCGACGAACCGGTAGTGCAACTCACCGAGGACGCGGCCGTCGTGGTCGCCGGCCGACGACGGGCCGGCGGCGGGCAGAACGATCGCGAGGGCGCCGACGAGCGCTGCGGCGGCGGTGCGAAGACGCATGAGGGAGTCCGTTTCTCGGGTTCCGCGGATGCGGGTCGGGTGGCATCCGCGGGAAGCGTAGGAAGGGACGGCCGCGCCGAAACGATTCGCCATGCTGAGCGCGTTCGAAGGTTCACCCCTGAGGCCTGCCCGCACCGGCCGGACGGCCGAGCCGGACGGCCGAGCCGGGTTGCCGCTCCCCGCGGCAGCGGTGCGGGGGCGGGCGGCCGCTCGGCCGCCCGCCCCCCGGGCCACTGCCCGCTAACGCAGTACGACCCCGTGCCCGGCCCCCGCGTCCCCGGCCGCCGGGGCCGCGAGCAGCCCGAGTTCGGCCGGAGTCGCCAGCAGCGGGTGCGCGGGCAGGATCCGTACGGTGTAGCCGAACGGACCCGTACGGTCCAGGGCGAGCGGGCCCTCGTACACCCACCGCCCCTCCAGGTCCGGCCCGGCGGACGGCTTGAGCGGGAACACCCGCCCGTCCCGGATCACGTCCTGCGCGTCCACCCGTCCCGCGACGGCCTGCACCTCCACGTCCTCCGGCGCGAGCGCGTCCAGCGACACCTGCACCCGCAGCGTGAGGGTGGCCCCCAGCTCGGCGGTGCCGCCCACCGGAGCCGCGGCCAGCGCCTCCACGTGCTCGACGCCGACGCGCGGCCATGCCGCCCGGACCCGGCCCTTCCACCAGGCGAGGTCCCGTGCGGAGTCCGGGGTCAACGCCCGGTGCGCGAGCGCGGCCGGGGCGTAGAGCCGCTCCACGTACTCCCGCACCATCCGCCCCGCGAGCACCTTCGGCCCCAGCGAGACGAGGGTCCGCCGGACCATCTCGATCCACCGCACGGGCAGTCCGGCGCGCCCGGCCCGGTCGTAGAAGCGGGGCGCGACCCGTTCCTCGATCAGCTCGTAGAGGGCGTTCGCCTCCAGGTCGTCGCGCCGCTCCTCGTCCGTCCCGATCCCGTCGGCCGTGGGGATGGCCCAGCCGAAGTCGGGCTCGAACCACTCGTCCCACCAGCCGTCCAGCACGGACAGGTTGAGGCAGCCGTTCAGGGCGGCCTTCATCCCGCTGGTCCCGCAGGCCTCCAGCGGCCGCAGCGGGTTGTTCAGCCAGATGTCGCAGCCCGGGTAGAGCTTCTGCGCCATCGCCATGCCGTAGTCGGGCAGGAACACGATGCGGTGCCGCACCCGAGGGTCGTCCGCGAACCGCACCAGCTCCTGTACGAGCCGCTTCCCGCCGTCGTCCGCCGGATGCGCCTTGCCCGCGACCACGATCTGCACCGGCCGGTCCGGGTCCAGCAGCAGCCTGCGCAGCCGCTCGGGATCGCGCAGCATCAGCGTCAGCCGCTTGTACGAGGGCACCCGCCGGGCGAACCCGATGGTGAGCACGTCCGGATCGAGTACGGAGTCCACCCAGCCGAGTTCGGCCGCTCCGGCCCCGCGCTGCTGCCAGGAGACGCGCAGCCGGTCCCGTACCTCCTGCACCAGCTGCTCGCGGAGCACCCGCCGCAGATCCCAGATGTCCTGGTCCGCGATGTCCGCGACGGCGTCCCAGCGCTCGGAGCCGCCGACGGACAGCGCGTCCTCGGTGCGCCCGGCCCCGATCTGGCGCACCCCGAGCCGGACCACCTCGGGGGCCACCCAGGTCGGCGCGTGCACTCCGTTGGTGACGGAGGTGATCGGTACGTCGCCGGGGTCGAATCCCGGCCAGAGCCCGGCGAACATCCCCCGGCTGACGGCCCCGTGCAGGGTGGACACCCCGTTGGCGCGCTGGGCGAGGCGCAGCCCCATGACGGCCATGTTGAACACCCCGGGGTCGCCGCCCGGGTAGGACTCGGCGCCCAGTTCTAGGATCCGGTCGACCGGGACGCCGGGGAGCTCTCCGCCCTCCCCGAAGTGCCGGGCGACCAGGGAGCGCTCGAAGCGGTCGATGCCGGCGGGGACGGGGGTGTGCGTGGTGAACACGGTCCCGGCGCGGACGGCCTCGACGGCGGCGTCGAAGCCGAGTTCCAGCTCCCCTCCCAGTTCCCTTATGCGCTCCAGGCCGAGGAATCCGGCATGTCCCTCGTTCGTGTGGAACACCTCGGGCGCGGGATGACCGGTCATGGCGCAGTACGTCCGCACCGCGCGCACGCCGCCGATGCCGAGCAGCATCTCCTGGAGCAGCCGGTGGTCGCTGCCGCCGCCGTAGAGCCGGTCGGTCACCTCGCGGGCGGGCGCGTCGTTGTCCTCGACGTCGGAGTCGAGGAGCAGCAGCGGGATCCGCCCGACGCGGGCCTGCCAGATGTGCGCGTGCAACGGCCTGCCGCCGGGGAGGCTCAGGGACACCCGGGCGGGTGTCCCGTCCGCCTCCCGTACCAGCGAGAGCGGGAGCTCGTTCGGGTCGAGGACGGGGTAGTGCTCCTGCTGCCAGCCGTCGCGGGAGAGCGACTGGCGGAAGTACCCGTGCCGGTACAGCAGCCCCACGCCGATGAGCGGGACGCCGAGGTCGCTGGCGGCCTTGAGGTGGTCCCCGGCGAGGATCCCGAGCCCGCCGGAGTACTGGGGGAGGGCGGCGGTGATGCCGAATTCGGGGGAGAAATAGGCGATTGCGGCGGGGAGTTCCGCGCCGTTCTCATGATTCTGGTACCACCTCCCGCCGCCCATGTAGTCATCGAGCTCGGCGGTGACGACGGCGAGCCGGCGCAGGAACCGCCGGTCGCCGGCCAGTTCCTCCAGCCGGGCGGCGGACACCGCGCCGAGCAGCCTGACGGGATCGCCGCCGGCGGCCTGCCAGCCGTCGGGGTCTACCGATTGGAAGAGTTCGCGTGTTTCCGCGTGCCAAGACCAGCGCAGGTTGCGCGCGAGATCGGCGAGCGGCATCAGAGGTTCCGGGAGGACGGGGCGCACGGTGAATCGACGGATAGCCTTCACAGGTCCACCTTCGCAGGGGATTACGGATCGGAGCGGCTGCACCACGCTGTGCACCCGCGCGACCTCCGGAAGGCTAGCCGCGCGCCCGCCGCCGGGCCATGCCGCGTACCCCGCCGCCGGTCCGGTCGCCGCCGGGCCATGCCGCCCGCCGGTCGGGCCGTCGGATCAGCCGTCGATCGCACCGCGCGGGCCCCCGCGTCAACACGAGCCGTTCCGGCCAACTCCGCTGATTCGGGCTACGGGAACAGCCGGTCCGGAGGGGTCGGTGGGGCGGGTGTGACAGGGGTGTTCCGGCGCACATCGAGTAGTCCGCGCCGACTTGACGGAGCCTCGGCGGATGTCGAGCCGGGCCTTGGTATTGCCCGTGCCCCTACGTACGAGTAGTTAACCAAGCACCCGGATTGGGCGGGACGAGAGTGGGAAGGGCTCCCCGGGTACACGCACGGCAACCCCGCCCCACACCTCTCCCGCCACCCGAGTGAACGCGGACAGGAGCGGCCATGCCCGCAGCCACGCCGTCCACGGAGCGGCTAGAAACAGAGCGAACAGAGCGTGCACTACCAGCCCTTCCATCGGCTGGCCTGTTGTCACCGAGCCCCGCGAACTGCCCCCAGGTGATCCCATCATGATCGGTCGCATTCCCGTGCTGGACGTCCGCCCCGCCGTCGACTGCGGCGTCAGACCCGCCAAGGCGGTCGTCGACGAGGTCTTCGAGATCTCGGCCACCGTATTCCGCGAGGGCCACGACGCCGTCGCCGCGCATGTCGTGCTCCGCGATCCCAGCGGGCGGCTGCGGCCCCCCGTGCCGATGTACGAACTCGCCCCCGGCACCGACCGGTGGGGGGCCCGGGTGTCCGCCGAGGTCGAGGGGAGGTGGACGTACACCGTCGAGGCGTGGAGCGACCCCGTGGCCACCTGGCGGGCCCACGCGGCGATCAAGATCCCGGCCGGGATCGACGTCGGGCTCACCCTGCTGGAGGGCGCCGAGCTCTACCAGCGGGCCGGCTCCAAGATTCCCAAGAAGGACGGGCGCGCGCACGTGCTGGCCGCCGCCGAGGCCCTGCGCGACGAGGACCGTGAGGTCTCCGTACGGTACGCGGCCGCGCTCGCGCCCCCGGTGGACGCGGCGCTCGCGAGGAAGCCGTTCCGGGAGCTGGTCACCGCCTCGAAGGCGCTGCCGCTCCTCGTCGAGCGCAAGCGGGCCCTCTTCGGCTCCTGGTACGAGATGTTCCCCCGCTCCGAGGGGGCCGTCGTCGAGCCGGGCGGGGCGCCGGTCAGCGGAACCTTCCGGACGGCCGCCGAGCGGCTGCCGGCGATCGCCGCGATGGGCTTCGACGTCGTGTACCTGCCGCCCGTCCACCCGATCGGGAGCACCTTCCGAAAGGGCCCCAACAACACCCTGTCAGCGGGGAGTTGGAATCCGGGCGTGCCGTGGGCCATCGGCTCCACGGAGGGCGGCCACGACGCCGTCCACCCCGACCTGGGCACCATCGAGGACTTCGACGCCTTCGTCGCCCGGGCCCGCGAGCTCCGCATGGAGATCGCCCTCGACTTCGCCCTCCAGTGCTCCCCCGACCACCCGTGGGTGGAGAAGCACCCCGAGTGGTTCCGGCACCGGGCCGACGGGACGATCGCGTACGCCGAGAACCCGCCGAAGAAGTACCAGGACATCTACCCGATCCACTTCGACACCGACATGGCCGGCATCGTCGAGGAGACCGTCCGGATCCTGCGCCACTGGATGGACCACGGCGTCCGCATCTTCCGGGTGGACAATCCGCACACCAAGCCGGTCGTGTTCTGGCAGAAGGTGATCGCGGACATCAACAAGTCCGACCCCGATGTGATCTTCCTGGCGGAGGCCTTCACCCGTCCCGCCATGATGCGCGCGCTCGCCTCGGTCGGCTTCCAGCAGTCGTACACGTACTTCACCTGGCGCAACACCAAGGCCGAGCTGACCGAGTACCTGACCGAGCTCGCCGACACCCGCTCGGCCTCCGTCATGCGACCGAATTTCTTCGTCAATACGCCCGACATCCTGCACGAGTACCTCCAGCGGGGCGGCCGCCCGGCCTTCGAGGTGCGGGCCGTCCTCGCCGCCACCCTCTCCCCCGCCTGGGGCGTCTACGCCGGATACGAGCTCTGCGAGAACGAGCCGGTCAGGGAGGGCAGCGAGGAGTACCTGAACTCCGAGAAGTACGAGTTCCGGCCACGCGACTGGGCCGCCGCCGACCGCGAGGGCCGCACCATCGCCCCGCTGATCACCGCCCTGAACCGGATGCGCCGCCGCAACCCGGCGCTCCAGCAGCTGCGCGACATCCACTTCCACTCGACCGACAACGACCAGGTGATCGCCTATTCGAAGCACGCCGGAGGCAATTCCGTACTGGTGGTCGTCAACCTCGATCCGCACCACACCCAGGAGGCGACGGTCTCGTTGGACATGCCGGCACTCGGCCTCGACTGGCACGGGTCCCTCGCGGTGCGCGACGAGCTCACCGGCGAGACCTACCACTGGGGCAGGGCCAACTACGTGCGCCTAGAGCCGGGCCGCACGCCCGCGCACGTACTGGCGGCTCTGCGACCGTCCCCGCCCACCGGAGGGTCACCCATCACATGATGATCAACGATCCCGTCCACGACACGTTCGAGGACACCCCCGCGAAGGACCGCGACCCCGACTGGTTCAAGCGGGCGGTCTTCTACGAGGTCCTCGTCCGGTCCTTCCAAGACAGCAACGGCGACGGCGTGGGGGACCTCAAAGGACTCACCGCCAAGCTGGACTACCTCCAGTGGCTCGGCGTCGACTGCCTCTGGCTGCCGCCGTTCTTCGCCTCACCCCTGCGCGACGGGGGCTACGACGTCTCCGACTACACCTCGGTACTTCCCGAGTTCGGCGACCTCGCCGACTTCGTCGAGTTCGTGGACGCCGCCCACCAGCGCGGCATGCGGGTGATCATCGACTTCGTCATGAACCACACCAGCGACCAGCACGAGTGGTTCCAGCAGTCGCGCAAGGACCCGGACGGCCCGTACGGCGACTACTACATGTGGGCCGACAACGACAAGCAGTACCAGGACGCCCGCATCATCTTCGTGGACACCGAGACGTCGAACTGGACGTACGACCCGGTGCGCAAGCAGTACTACTGGCACCGCTTCTTCTCGCACCAGCCCGACCTCAACTACGAGAACCCGGCCGTGGTGGAGGAGATCGTCTCCGCGCTGCGCTTCTGGCTCGACCTCGGCATCGACGGCTTCCGGCTCGACGCCGTGCCCTACCTGTACGCGGAGGAGGGCACCAACTGCGAGAACCTGCCGCGCACGCACGCCCTCCTCAAGCGGGTCCGGGCCGAGATCGACGCGCACTACCCCGACACCGTCCTGCTCGCCGAGGCCAACCAGTGGCCCGAGGACGTCGTCGACTACTTCGGGGACTTCGCGAAGGGCGGGGACGAGTGCCACATGGCCTTCCACTTCCCCGTGATGCCGCGCATCTTCATGGCCGTACGCCGTGAGTCCCGCTACCCCGTCTCCGAAATCCTGGCCAAGACCCCGGCGATCCCGGACCGCTGCCAGTGGGGCATCTTCCTGCGCAACCACGACGAGCTCACCCTCGAAATGGTCACGGACGAAGAGCGCGACTACATGTACGCCGAGTACGCCAAGGACCCGCGGATGCGGGCCAACATCGGCATCCGGCGCCGGCTCGCCCCGCTCCTGGACAACGACCGCAACCAGATGGAGCTGTTCACCGCCCTGCTCCTGTCGCTGCCGGGCTCGCCGGTGCTCTACTACGGCGACGAGATCGGCATGGGCGACAACATCTGGCTGGGCGACCGCGACGGCGTCCGCACGCCCATGCAGTGGACCCCGGACCGCAACGCCGGTTTCTCCTCCTGCGATCCGGGCAGGCTCAACCTGCCCGTCATCATGGACCCGGTCTACGGGTACCAGGTCACCAATGTCGAGGCCGCGATGGCATCGCCCTCCTCACTGCTGCACTGGACCCGCAGGCTGATCGAGGTCCGCAAGGCGAACCCCGCCTTCGGACTCGGCTCGTACACCGAACTGCCGTCGTCGAACCCGGCGGTGCTCGCCTTCCTGCGCGAGTTCGGGGACGACCTGGTGCTGTGCGTGCACAACTTCTCGCGTTTCGCGCAGCCCACCGAGCTGGATCTGCGGTCGTTCAACGGGCGGGTCCCGGTGGAGCTCACGGGTGACGTGCGCTTCCCGCCGATCGGCGAGTGGCCGTACCTGCTCACGCTCGCGGGGCACGGCTTCTACTGGTTCCGCCTGCGCAACGAGTAGCCGCAGCACGGGGCGGGCGCCGCGAACGGGTCAACCGCCCGCCCCTGTACGAACCATCCTGGCCCGACACCCACCCATCACCGGACAGCAACCCTCGCCATCCGGAACACTCTGCGCATTCTGTGACGGCCCGGGGAAAGGACTCGACGCCATGTCGGAGGCTGCATCCGCCCGGAGCCGCCAGGGAAGCCTGGCCGCGGTCCCGCTCGGACCGCTGGAACCCATGCTGCGCGCCTGGCTGCCGAGGCAGCGCTGGTTCGCCGGCAAGGGTCGCGCGATCCACCGGCTACGGCTGGTCTCGGCCGTCGAACTGCTGCCGCCCGAGGCCTCGCCCGGGCTGCTGCACCTGCTCGTCGGAGTGGACGCCGACGGCAGTTCGGACTGCTACCAGCTGCTGCTCGGAGTACGCCCGAACCTGCCCCCGGCGCTCGCGCCCGCGCTGATCGGGTACGCCGAGCAGGGCCCGTACACCGGGCAGGCCGTGTACGAGGGGCTCGGCGATCCGCGGCTCGCGGCGCTGCTGCTGGAACGGTTGCGCTCCCCCGGTACCCTCGGCCCGCTCCGCTTCGACCGGGACCCGGCGGCGCTGATCCCGCCCTCGCCCGCGCCCCGGCCGCTGTCCGGGGAGCAGACCAACTCCTCGCTGATCTACGGGGATTCGTACATCCTGAAGGTGTTCCGACGGGTCGGCCCCGGGGTCAACCCCGACCTGGAACTCCCCAGAGCCCTGGCCGCCGCGGGCTGCGCCCGGGTGCCGGCGCCGGTCGCCTGGTACGAGGCGGAGCTGCCGGGGGCCGAGCCGCTGACGCTGGGCGTGCTCCAGCCGTATCTGCGGGGCTCCGACGACGGGTGGCAGCTGGCGCTGCGCCGGCTCGGTGCCGGGGCCGATTTCACCACCGAGGCGCACGCGCTGGGCCGGGCCACCGCCGAGGTGCACAGCGCGCTGGCCGCCGCCCTGCCCACCCTCGCGCTCGACCCGGAACAGACGGCCCGGCTGGCCGCCGGGATGACGGCGCGGCTGGCGGCCACCGCCCGCGAGGTACCGGGGCTGCGGCCCTACGAGACGGGGCTGCGCGGGGCGTTCGACGCGCTGGCCGCCTCCCGCGGGGCCGGGGTGCCCGCCCAGCGGATCCACGGGGACCTGCACCTGGGCCAGACGCTGCGCACCGCGGACGGCAGCTGGGCGCTGATCGACTTCGAGGGCGAGCCGGCCCGGCCGCTGGCCGACCGCCGCCGCCCCGAGCCGGCGGTCCGCGACATCGCCGGGATACTGCGCTCCTTCGACTACGCCGCCCGCTCGCACCGGCCGTTCGCCCCCGCCTGGGCGGACGACTGCCGGGCCGCGTTCTGCGAGGGCTACGCCCGCACCGTCGGGCGGGATCCTCGTGAGGACCCGGTGCTGCTGCGCGCGTACGAGACCGACAAGGCGGTGTACGAGGCCCGTTACGAGTCCCGGCACCGTCCCGACTGGCTGCACGTCCCGATGGCCGCGATCCGCCGGCTGTCCGAACCGCAGCGGCCGGCGACGCACCGGGTGCCGCCGACCCCGCCGACCCCGCCCGCTCCCGGTTCCCTCGCCCCGCACCCGCCGCATCCCCATCCGAAGCCCCCGAGGAGGCCGCTCTCGTGAGCGCCGCACGTCAGCCGACACCGACCGTCCGGGCCGAAGCCGTGGCCGCGACCGCGACCTCGACCGCGACTTCGACCGCTCCCTCGACCGCTCCCGTTCCGGAGCCCGCCCGGAAAGCCCGTACGCCCCGTACGCCCCGTACGCCGCGGGCCCGCCGGACCACCCCGTCGCCCCGGGTCCGGCCGGCGCCAGCGCTCGGCGGGGAGGAACGGGCCCGGCTGCTGGAGGGCCGCCACCATGATCCGCACGCGGTGCTGGGGGCCCACGCCCGGCACGGCGGCGTGGTCTTCCGGATGCTGCGCCCGTTCGCCAAGGCGGTCACGGTCGTCGCCGAGGGGCTGCGGGCCGAACTGTCCGACGAGGGAGACGGGCTGTTCTCGGGGCTGCTGCCGCTGACCGGGGTGCCGGACTACCGGCTGCTGGTGGCGTACGACGGCGACGAGATCGAGGTCCACGACCCGTACCGGTTCCTGCCGGCGCTCGGCGACCTGGACCTGCACCTCATCGGGGAGGGCCGGCACGAGGAGCTGTGGACGGCGCTCGGCGCCCAGCCGATGGAGCACCACGGCGTGGCCGGCACCCGGTTCACGGTGTGGGCGCCGAACGCGCAGGGGGTCCGGGTCGCCGGGGACTTCTCGTACTGGGACTCGGTGGCCCACCCGATGCGCTCGCTCGGCGCGAGCGGGGTGTGGGAGCTGTTCCTGCCGGGGGTCGGCGAGGGCGCGCTGTACAAGTACGACATCACGCGCCCGGACGGCAGCCACACGCTGCGCGCCGATCCGATGGCGAGAGCCGCGGAGGTCCCGCCGGCCACCGCCTCGGTGGTCACCGCCTCGCGGTTCGTGTGGCAGGACGCGGAGTGGATGGCCACGCGCGGGGAACGCCCCACGCACCAGGCCCCGTTCTCGGTGTACGAGGTGCACCTGGCCTCCTGGCGGCCGGGGCTCTCGTACCGCGAGCTGGCCGATCAGCTCCCGGCGTACGTGAAGGAGCTCGGCTTCACGCACGTGGAGCTGATGCCGGTCGCCGAGCACCCCTTCGGCGGCTCGTGGGGCTACCAGGTGACCGGGTTCTACGCGCCGACCTCGCGACTGGGCGGCCCGGACGACTTCCGGCTCCTCGTGGACTCGCTGCACCGGGCGGGGATCGGGGTGATCGTCGACTGGGTGCCCGCGCACTTCCCGCGCGACGAGTGGGCGCTGGCCGAGTTCGACGGGCGGCCGCTGTACGAGCACCACGACCCGCGCCGGGCCGCGCACCCGGACTGGGGGACGCTGGAGTTCGACTACGGCCGCAAGGAGGTCCGCAACTTCCTCGTCGCCAACGCCGTGTACTGGTGCCAGGAGTTCCACGTGGACGGGCTGCGGGTGGACGCGGTGGCCTCGATGCTCTACCTGGACTACTCGCGCGGCGAGGGGCAGTGGACGCCGAACGAGCACGGCGGCCGGGAGAACCTGGACGCGGTGGCGCTGCTCCAGGAGATGAACGCGACGGTGTACCGGCGCTGCCCGGGCGTGGTGACCATCGCGGAGGAGTCCACGGCGTGGAACGGGGTGACCCGGCCGACGGACGCGGGGGGTCTGGGCTTCGGGCTGAAGTGGAACATGGGCTGGATGCACGACACCCTGCGCTACATGTCGAAGGAGCCGGTGCACCGCAAGTACCACCACCACGACATGACGTTCGGGATGGTCTACGCGTTCAGCGAGAACTACGTGCTGCCGATCTCGCACGACGAGGTGGTCCACGGCAAGGGCTCGCTGGTGTCGAAGATCCCCGGGGACGACTGGTGGCAGCGACGGGCCGGGCACCGGGCGTACCTCGGTTTCATGTGGGCGCATCCGGGCAAGCAACTGCTGTTCATGGGGCAGGAGTTCGCCCAGGGCTCGGAGTGGTCGGAGGCCCACGGGCCCGACTGGTGGCTGCTGGACTCCTCGTACTCGGCGGCCGGCGACCACCGGGGCGTACGGACGCTCGTGGGCGACCTGAACCGCGCCTACACGGCGGCGCCCGCACTGTGGGAGCAGGACGGCGTGCCGGCGGGCTTCGCGTGGGTGGAGGCGGACGCGGCGGAGGACAACGTGTTCGCCTTCCTGCGGTACGCCCTGGACGGCTCGCCGCTGCTGGCGGTGTCCAACTTCTCGCCGGTGGTGCGGCACGAGTACCGGCTCGGGGTGCCGCGGGAGATCCCGCGGTGGCGGGAGGTCCTCAACACGGACGACGAGCGGTACGGGGGCAGCGGGGTGCGCCATCCGCGGCCGCTGCGCCCCGAGCCGGTGCCGGCCCAGGGGCGTCCGGTGAGTCTGCGGATGACGCTCCCGCCGATGGCGACGGTCTGGCTCAGGCCGTAGCCAGCTGCTCCTCCAGTTCCTGGAGGAGCTTGCGCTTGGGCCGCGCCCCGACCATCTGGCGCACGGGCTCGCCGTCGCGGAAGACGAGCAGGGTCGGCATGGACAGCACCCCGTACCGGGTGACGGTGGCGGGGTTGCTGTCCGCGTCGATCTGGACCACCTTGAGGCGGTCGGCCTCCTCGGCGGCGACCGCGGACAGCACGGGCGCGAGCTGGCGGCACGGCCCGCACCAGTCGGCGGTGAACTCCACCAGCACCGGCCGGCCGCGCTCCCCGAGCACCTCGGTCTCGAAGTCCGCGTCGGTCACTTCCGCGACACCCTTGGCGTGGATCATGTGTCTCTTCCCCTCTCGTTCAACCGGTCATCTCACAGCGCGGCGCGGCCGCCTCCCCGGCGGCCTCCTCGGCGGCGGACAGCTGCCGCGCGACCTGCTCCCGTGCGTCGGCCAGCTGGCCGATCAGCCCGTCGAGTTCGGCGAGCTTGCGCCGGTAGACGGCGAGCGAGGAGGGACAGGAGTCCCCCGCCGGGTGCCCGGCGCGCAGGCAGTCGACGAAGGGGCGGGTCTCCTCCAGCTCGAAGCCGACGTCCTGGAGCATCCGGATCTGCCGGAGCATCCGCAGGTCGCCCTCGTCGTACGTGCGGTAGCCGTTGTCGTCGCGGCGCGCGGGCAGCAGCCCCCGGGACTCGTAGTACCGCAGGGTCCGCGTGCTGGTCCCGGCCCGCTCCGCCAGTTCGCCGATTCGCATGGGCCGACCGTAATCCTTGACGCCGACGTCAAGGCAAGCCCGGAGAGGCAGCCCGGGGCTCGGCGCCTGTGACGGGGATCACTCGACCGGCCGGGCGGTACCCCTGCGACGGGCTGGCCGAATCCGTACGCTTGGAATTGGATCTTCCATGGATCCGATTACCGGACAGTCGCCGGGAAAACCGGCAAATCGCCGGAACTCCATAGGACTTTCCTACGAGTTGTAACCTTGTTTGTTCGGTCTGTAGTCGCCGGACCTCGGCCACTTCTACGGTATGGGCGTGCACTCCAGCCCTCCTTTCAATGCCCCCGCCGCGCGGCGCCTGCGCGCGGCCCTGGGCATGGCTCCTGGTCATGTCGCCTATGGCCTGCGCGCCCAGTACGGTCTGATCGTCGCGCCCGAAACCGTGATGGCGTGGGAACGTGGCGAGATATCGCCCACGTCCGCCGAGCTCACCGCGCTCGCCGGCGTGCTCTGGTGCGCCCCCGGGGAACTGCTCGCCGAGCCGGTCACCCTGCGGGAGCACCGCCTGGCGCGGGGGATGTCCTCCGAGGAACTGTCCCGGCGGATCGGGCTGGAGGAGAACGCCTACCAGAAGATGGAGGACACCGGCCGCTGGAAGGGCAACGAACGGCAGTCCGTCGCGCTGGCGACGACGCTGGGGCTGACGCTGGCCCAGTTCGTGGCCGCCACCGGCAAGCGGGAGGAGCTCGCCGAGCTCCTACGCAGTGCGGTGACCACGCGCTGGCAGGCGTACGTGAAGCCGCTGTCCAAGTTGCTGCCCGTACCCAGGGAGCAGCTGGAGCGGGTGGTGGAGCGGCTCTACGTCGAGTACCAGTCGCGGATGGCGGCCACCCTGAGCTGGGGCGGAGGCATCGGCGAGGCGGGGACGGGCGACTCCGGGCGGGAGTACCTCGCGGAGATCGTGGACCGGTTCTGGGCCATCGCCGGCGGGGCCCGGTAGACGAGTCCCGGTAGGCGAGTCCCGGCGGGCCGTGTCAGAAGACCGACTCGGCCTCGTAGATGCGGTTGTCCGGAACGGTCTTGAGCGTGGTGACCGCCTCGGCCAGCGGGGCCATCACGATGTCGGTGCCGCGCAGCGCGGTCATGTTGCCGAAGTCGCCGCGGTGGACGGCCTCGACGGCGTGCCAGCCGAAGCGGGTCGCGAGGACGCGGTCGTACGCGGTCGGGGTACCGCCGCGCTGGACGTGGCCGAGGATGACCGGGCGGGCCTCCTTGCCCAGGCGCCGCTCCAGCTCGACGGCGAGGCGGTTGCCGATGCCGGCGAAGCGCTCGTGGCCGTACGCGTCGATCTCGCCCTTCTCGTACGGCATGGAGCCCTCGGCCGGGTGCGCGCCCTCGGCGACGCAGATGACGGCGAACTTCTTGCCGCGGGAGAAGCGCTCTTCCACCATCTTCACCAGGTCGTCCACCTCGAAGGGGCGCTCCGGCAGGCAGATCCCGTGGGCGCCGCCGGCCATGCCGGACTCCAGGGCGATCCAGCCCGCGTGCCGGCCCATGACCTCGACGACCATGACGCGCTGGTGCGACTCGGCGGTGGTCTTGAGGCGGTCGATGGCTTCGGTGGCGACCATGACGGCGGTGTCGAAACCGAAGGTGCGGTCGGTGGAGGAGATGTCGTTGTCGATGGTCTTCGGCACTCCGACGACGGGCATCCCGGCGTCCGACAGCATCCGGGCGGCGGTCAGGGTGCCCTCTCCGCCGATCGGGATCAGGGCGTCGATGCCGTAGCGCGTCGCCAATTCCTGGGCGTTCTCGGCGGCTTCGTGCAGCCGGGCGCGCTCCATGCGGGCGGAACCGAGGATCGTGCCGCCGCGGGCGAGGATGCCGCTGACGGCGTTGATGTCGAGGGGCCGGAAATGGCCGTCCAGAAGGCCCTTGAAGCCGTCTTCGAAACCGATGACTTCGTCCCCGTGTCCGACCATGGCGCGGTGTACGACCGACCGGATGACAGCGTTCAGGCCCGGACAGTCGCCGCCTGCGGTGAGAACTCCGATACGCATCGTGCTGTGTCTCCTGCCGTACATATGAAGAGCGTCATGGTGAAGCGTGTCCGATTCTTCCACGGGCCCGGGGTGCCGCGCGTCTTCTGCTGCTCCGCCCGCCGGGTCCTCCGACCCTCCCGACCAGGACGTTTCCCAGGGGGCGCCCTATCCACTGACAGAGGTATTGTCAAGAGATCGAGGCACACCAATCAGACATTCGCAGCATTCGCAGCATGGGACGGAGAGCACGCGTGACGCGCAGCGTGTACGTGACCGGTATCGAGCGGGGGGACGGCCGGCAGGTCGTCGAGCTGGGGATCATGGAGCTGCTGACCCGCCGGACGGGCCGGGTCGGCGTCTACCGTCCGTTGCTGCACGACGCACCGGACCGGCTCTTCGACCTGCTCAAGGCCCGCTACCGGATCGACCAGGACGCCGCGACGGCCTACGGCATGGAGTACCACGAGGCCTCCGTCGTCCTCGCCGAGAAGGGTACCGACGAGCTGGTCTCCCGGCTCGTCGACCGCTACCACCGGGTGGCCCGCGACTACGAGGTCATGCTGGTCCTCGGCACCGACTACGCGGAGACCAACCTTCCCGACGAGCTGGCGCTGAACGCCCGCCTCGCCAACGAGCTGGGGGCGGTCGTCGTTCCCGTCGTAGGCGGCACCAAGCGGCCGGCCGAGGCCGTGCGCGCCGAGGCCCGCAACGCGTACCGGGCGTACGAGGGCCTGGGCTGCCACGTCGTCGCGATGGTAGTCAACCGGGTGGCCGCGGAGGACCGCGAGGCCATAGCCGAGCGGCTCGGCGCCCGCCTCCCCGTGCCCTGCTACGTCCTGCCGGACGACAAGTCGCTGTCCGCGCCGACGGTCGCGCAGATCACCCGGGAGCTGGGCGGCGAGGTGCTGCTCGGCGACGGGGCCGGGCTGGCCCGCGACGCCCTGGACTTCGTCTTCGGCGGTGCCATGCTGCCGAACTTCCTGGGCGCCCTGACCCCCGGCTGCCTGGTCGTCACCCCCGGCGACCGCTCCGATCTGGTCATCGGCGCGCTGGCGGCGCACTCCTCCGGCACCCCGCCGATCGCCGGGGTGCTGCTGACCCTGAACGAGCGCCCGGGCAAGGACATCCTGACGCTGGCCTCGAAGCTGGCGCCGGGCACCCCGGTGGTCTCGGTGGCCGGCAACAGCTTCCCGACCGCCGCCGAACTCTTCTCGCTGCAGAGCCGGTTGAACTCCGCGACCCCGCGCAAGCTGGAGACCGCGCTCGGCCTGTTCGAGCGGCACGTGGACACCGCCGAGCTGCGCGACCTGCTGGCGGTGGCCCGCTCGGAGCGGGTCACCCCGATGATGTTCGAGCACGAGCTGCTGGAGCGGGCCCGCTCCGAGCGCCGCCGGGTCGTGCTGCCCGAGGGCACCGAGGAGCGCGTACTGCGCGCCGCGGACGTGGTGCTGCGCCGGGGGGTCTGCGAGCTGACCCTGCTCGGCGAGGAACAGGCGATCCTGAAGAAGGCCGCCGACCTCGGCATCGACATCTCGGGCGCGCAACTCATCGACCCGGAGACCTCCCCGCTGCGGGAACGATTCGCCGAGTACTACGCCGGGGTCCGCGCCCACAAGGGCATGACCGTCGAGCTGGCCCACGACGTGGTCACCGACGTCAACTACTTCGGCACGCTGATGGTCCAGCAGGGCCTGGCCGACGGCATGGTCTCCGGCTCGGTGCACTCCACCGCCGCCACCATCCGCCCGGCCTTCGAGATCATCAAGACGAAACCGGAAGCGTCCATCGTCTCCTCGGTCTTCTTCATGTGCCTGGCCGACCAGGTCCTCGTCTACGGGGACTGCGCGGTCAACCCGGACCCGGGCGCCGAGCAGCTCGCGGACATCGCCGTCCAGTCGGCGGCCACCGCGGCCGCCTTCGGTGTCGAGCCGCGGATCGCGATGCTCTCGTACTCGACGGGCACCTCGGGCAGCGGCGCCGACGTGGACAAGGTCCGCAAGGCCACCGAGCTCGTCCGGGCGCAGCGGCCCGATCTGCTGATCGAGGGCCCGATCCAGTACGACGCGGCCGTGGAGCCCTCGGTCGCCGCGACCAAGCTGCCCGGGTCGGAGGTGGCCGGGCGCGCGACCGTGCTGATCTTCCCCGACCTCAACACGGGCAACAACACGTACAAGGCCGTGCAGCGTTCGGCGGGGGCCGTCGCGGTCGGCCCGGTCCTCCAGGGCCTGCGCAAGCCGGTCAACGACCTCTCGCGCGGCGCGCTCGTCCAGGACATCGTCACCACCGTCGCGATCACCGCGATCCAGGCGCAGGGCGCGCCGGCGCCGGCACCGGCACCGGCACCCACCGCCTGACCCGGCCCCGACCTCTCCCCCACCGAACAGGAAAGACCCCCATCGTGACCGCATCGCGCGTACTCGTCCTCAACTCCGGCTCCTCGTCGGTGAAGTACCAGCTGCTCGACATGGCGGACTCCTCCCGCCTCGCCGTCGGTCTGGTGGAGCGCATCGGGGAAGAGACCTCGCGTCTCGTGCACGAGACGCCGGCCGGGCCCGGCCGCGAGGGCGGCGAACGCGAGCGGCTCGGCCGGATCGCCGACCACGAGGCCGCGCTCCGGGCCGTCGCGGCGGAACTCGCCGCCGACGGGCTGGGTCTGGACTCTCCCGAACTGGCCGCCGTGGGACACCGGGTGGTGCACGGCGGCACCCGGTTCACGCGGCCGACGCTCATCGACGACGAGGTGCTGGCGGAGATCAGGAGCCTGATCCCGCTGGCTCCGCTGCACAACCCGGCGAACGTGACGGGGATCGAGGTGGCGCGTGCGCTGCGCGCGGACCTCCCGCAGGTCGCGGTCTTCGACACGGCCTTCCACTCGACGATGCCGGAGCACGTGGCGCGGTACGCGATCGACGCCGCGACGGCGGACAAGTACGCCATCCGGCGGTACGGCTTCCACGGCACCTCCCACGCGTACGTCTCCCGGGCCACGGCCGCGCTCCTCGGCCGGCCGGTGGAGGACGTGAACGTGATCGTTCTGCACCTGGGCAACGGCGCCTCGGCCTCGGCCGTGCGCGGCGGGGTCTGTGTGGAGACGTCGATGGGCCTGACTCCGCTGGAGGGTCTGGTCATGGGGACCCGTTCGGGGGACCTGGATCCGGCGGTCGTCTTCCACCTGGCGCGGGTGGGCGGCTTCTCGGTGGATGAGATCGATTCGCTCCTGAACAAGAAGAGCGGTCTGCTGGGCATGTGCGGCGACAACGACATGCGCGAGGTACTGCGGCGCGCGGGCGAGGGAGACCAGGCGGCGAAGGTCGCCTTCGACGCGTACGTCCACCGCTTGAAGAAGTACATCGGCGCCTACTCGGCGGTCCTGGGCAGGGTGGACGCGGTGGCGTTCACGGCCGGGGTCGGGGAGAACGCCCACCAGGTGCGGGCGGCCGCCGTGGACGGACTGGACGGGCTGGGGCTGGTGCTGGACCCGGAGGCGAACGCCGTACGGTCCCGGGAGCCGCGGCTGGTCTCGGCCCGGGACGCGCGGGTCGCGGTGGCCGTGGTGCCGACGGACGAGGAACTGGAGATCGCCGCACAGGCGTACGCGCTGGTTACCGGTTAGTCACTTTGGACTTTCCGCCAGACGGAATATTCCGCTACGAAACAAACCGATAGGATCCGCTCCATGCGCCGTTCCAAAATCGTCTGCACGCTGGGCCCCGCCGTCGACTCGTATGAGCAGCTGAAAGCGCTCATCGAGGCAGGCATGAACGTGGCCCGATTCAACTTCAGCCACGGATCCCAGGCAGAACACCAGGAGCGGTACGACCGCGTCCGGAAGGTCTCCGAGGACACCGGGCGCGCCGTCGGCGTCCTCGCCGACCTCCAGGGCCCGAAGATCCGTCTGGAGACCTTCGCCGAGGGTCCCGTCGAGCTGGTGCGCGGTGACGAGTTCACCATCACCACCGAGGACGTGCCGGGTGACAAGTCCATCTGCGGCACCACGTACAAGGGCCTGCCGGGGGACGTCGCCAAGGGCGACCAGATCCTGATCAACGACGGCAACGTCGAGCTGCGGGTGACCGAGGTCGACGGCCTCCGGGTCCGGACCATCGTCATCGAGGGCGGTGTCATCTCGGACCACAAGGGCATCAACCTGCCCGGTGCGGCCGTGAACGTCCCCGCCCTGTCGGAGAAGGACGTAGACGACCTGCGCTTCGCCCTGCGGATGGGCTGCGACATGGTCGCCCTGTCCTTCGTCCGCGACGCCAACGACGTCAAGGACGTCCACAAGGTCATGGACGAGGAGGGCCGTCGGGTCCCCGTCATCGCCAAGGTCGAGAAGCCGCAGGCCGTGGAGAACATGGCGGCCGTGGTCGACGCCTTCGACGCGGTCATGGTGGCCCGTGGTGACCTGGCCGTCGAGTACCCGCTCGAAAAGGTTCCGATGGTCCAGAAGCGGCTCATCGAGATGTGCCGCCGCAACGCCAAGCCGGTGATCGTCGCGACCCAGATGATGGAGTCGATGATCACCAACTCCCGTCCGACGCGCGCGGAGGCGTCCGACGTCGCCAACGCTATCCTCGACGGCGCGGACGCGGTCATGCTGTCGGCCGAGTCCTCGGTGGGTGCCTACCCGATCGAGACCGTCAAGACGATGTCGAAGATCGTCACGGCGGCCGAGGAGGAGCTCCTCTCCAAGGGCCTCCAGCCGCTGGTCCCGGGCAAGAAGCCCCGTACCCAGGGCGGCTCCGTCGCCCGCGCGGCCTGCGAGATCGCGGACTTCCTCGACGGCAAGGCACTCATCGCCTTCACCCAGTCCGGGGACACGGCCCGCCGCCTGTCGCGCTACCGCGCCACGCAGCAGATCCTGGCCTTCACCACGGACGTCAACACCCGCAACCAGCTCACCCTGAGCTGGGGCGTCGACTCGTACGTCGTCCCGCACGTGGACACCACCGACGCGATGGTGGACCTGGTGGACGGCGAGCTGCTCAAGCTCAACCGCTACAACCAGGGCGACACCATGATCATCACCGCCGGCTCGCCCCCCGGCGTCCCGGGCACGACCAACATGGTCCGCGTCCACCACCTGGGCGGCGACACCGCCCCCCAGGCCTGATCGAACTCTGCCGCACAGAGACCGAGGGCGGCACCCGGGATCCGACGAGGATCCGGGGTGCCGCCCTCGGTGCGTTCCCGGGGCCCGGAGGCGCGGCTCAGCGAGGCGGCGTGACGAGCCCCATCTCATAGGCGGTGATCACGAGCTGGACCCGGTCCCGGGCGCCCAGCTTGGCGAACAGCCGTGACACGTGCGACTTGGCGGTGGCCACCGTGATGAAGAGGTCCTCCGCGATCTCGGTGTTCGACCGGCCGCGCCCGACCAGGGTCAGGACTTCCCGTTCCCGCTCGGTGATGCCCTCGACCGGCCGGGGGGAGCGCTCCGGGGCAGCCCCGGGGCGCCCGACGAAGTCCGCGATCAGACGGCGCGTCACGCCCGGCGCGATCAGTGCGTCGCCGGCGGCGACCACGCGGATCGCCGCGAGGATGTCGTCCAGCGCCATGTCCTTGACCACGAAGCCGCTCGCGCCGGCCCGGAGCGCGCCGTAGACGTGTTCGTCCTCGTCGAAGGTGGTCAGCACGAGGACGCGGGTCGTCGCCGGGCCGGCGGTGATCAGGCGAGTGGCCTCGATGCCGTCCATGACGGGCATCCGGATGTCCATCACCACGACGTCGGGGCTGACATCCCTGACCAGCTGGACCGCTTCGGCGCCGGTGGCGGCCTCACCGACGACCACCAGGTCGGGGTGGTCGGCCATGATCATGCGCAGGCCGGACCGCACCAGCGGCTGGTCGTCGGCGAGCAGGACGCGTACGGGGTTGCCGGTCATCGGACCTCCACCGGCACTCCGACGGGTTCGGGCAGCGGCAATCGGGCCGTCACCCGGAAGCCGCCCTCGGGACGCGGTCCGGCGCTGAGGTGGCCGTGCAGCAGCCCGACCCGCTCCCGCATGCCCACGAGGCCGAAGCCGTGGGCCGAGCCGGTCCCGGTGGCGCCGCGCCCGTCGTCGACGACCTCCACGGACAGCTCCTCGTCCCCGTAGTCGATGGCCACCCGGCAACGCCCGGTGCCCGCGTGGCGGACCACGTTGGTCAGCGACTCCTGGACGATACGGTAGGCGGACAGGTCGATGTCGGCCGGCAACGGACGCTGCTCCCCGCTGCGGCACACGTCGACGCGTACCCCCGCGGCGGCCGTGGCCGCCGCCAGCCGGTCGATGTCCGCCAGACCCGGCGAGGGCGCGAGCGGTGCCTGCCCCGAGGCCACCGCGCCCTGGTCGGCTTGGTCGGCCCGTGCGGCCTGGTCGGCCCGGTCGGCCTGACGGAGCGCCACCAGCGTGCGCCGAAGGCCCGACAGGGTCTCTCTGCTGGTGGCCTCGATGGCGCGCAGTGCCTCGCGGGCCGCTGCGGGCTGTGTCTGGATGACCCGGCTCCCCGCCCCGGCCTGGATGGCGATGATGCCGATGCTGTGCGCGACCATGTCGTGCAACTCCCGTGCGATCCGCAGCCGTTCGGCGGTAACGGCCTCGGCCACCTCCTGCGAACGCAGCGCCACCGCGTGCTCGCGGCGCTCGCGGCTCAGCAGACCGACCGCGCAGGACGCGGCCATCGCCAGGAGGGCGATCACGACGTTGACCGTCAGGTTGTCCCCGTGTGAGAACGCGCCGACGACCGAGAGCTGCACGGCGAACGTGATGGCCACGGCGACGATCGAAGCCCGGCGGGTGCAGGTGGCGACAATGACGCCCAGGAAGAGGTCGACCGCCAGATACGACAGGAACCGACCCTGATACGACACCGCCAGGCTCTCGTAGGGGGAGCTCGGAGTGCCCACCACCACGGCGGTGGATCCGAAGAGCGCCATGGCCAGAGCCGGCAGCGGCGTCCGGCGCAGCACACCGACGAGCAGGCTCACCGCCAGCACCGCCCCGACGGCGTGGATCGTGCCCGAAGCCTGATTCGCGCCCCCCACCAGCAGAACCACCATGCAGAGGTACAGGACACCCCCCGCCCAGGCCATGACCTTCGAACGGCGCGCAGGCAAGGGGGTGGTCGGCGTGGCGTCCATGCCGCGAGACTAACCAGCCGCCGCCCGCGCGGCATCGGCCCGGGGACGTACGCCCGCGGGCGGACCCGGTCGCGCGATTGCCGCCCACGGCCCCATGACCGGACGGGGGGCCTCCCGGCAGCGTTGCCCTGGTGATCGAAGTCAACGAACTCACCAAGCGCTACGGCGGCAAGACCGCCGTCGACCGTCTGTCCTTCACCGTGCGGCCGGGCCAGGTCACCGGATTCCTCGGCCCCAACGGAGCCGGCAAGTCCACCACCCTGCGGATGATCCTCGGCCTGGACGCGCCCACCGCCGGCGCCGCCACCGTCAGCGGCATCCCCTTCCGCAGCCACCCGCGCGGACTGCGGCATGTCGGCGCCCTCCTCGACGCCAACCAGGTCCACGGCGGACGCAGCGCCATGGCCCACCTCTCCGCCCTGGCCCGCAGCAACGGCATCCCGCCGCCCCGGGTGGACGAGGTGCTGCACGAGGTGGGCCTGGCCGAGGCGGCGACCCGACGCATCGGCGGATTCTCGCTCGGCATGAAGCAGCGGCTCGGGATCGCGACCGCCCTGCTCGGCGACCCGCCCGTGCTGATGTTCGACGAGCCGGTCAACGGCATGGACCCGGAGGGCGTTCTCTGGATGCGCCGCCTCTTCCGGCGCCTGGCCGCCGAGGGCCGCACGGTCTTCCTCTCCAGCCACCTGATGTCGGAGATGGAGAACACCGCCGACCACCTCGTCGTCATCGGCCGGGGCCGGCTCATCGCCGCCGAGTCGGTACAGGACTTCGCGGCCCGCGGCACCCGGCTCAGCATCGTGGTGGGCACACCGCGGGCCGCCGAGCTGGCGGCGGTGCTGACCGCCGCGGGCGCGTCGGTCGAGCCGGAGGGCTCGGCGGGCGCCGAGAAGCTCGCCGTGACCGGGCTGTCGGCGGACCGGATCGGAGCGCTCGCCTTCGAGAACCGGATCCCGCTGAGCGAGCTGACCACGCGGACCGCCTCACTGGAGGAGGCGTTCATGGAACTCACCGCCGACAGCGTCGAATACCCGGCAGGACAGCCCCGATGACCCACCTCGCCTCCGTCCGCTTCCGTGACCTGCTCGCCTCCGAGTGGATCAAAATGCGGTCCCTGCGCTCCACGCCGTGGACGATCGCCCTCACCGTCCTGTTCGTCATCGGGTCCTCCGCCGTGGCCACGCTCGCGGACAACGCCGCCCGCTCCGGCCCCGCTGATTTCCTCTCCTACGACGCCTATCCGCCGGCCGGCTACTGGACGCTGATGCTCGTCTCCAGCAGCACGGGCGCCCTCACAGTCGTGAGCGAGTACAGCAGCGGGCTGATCCGCACCACCACCGTGGCCGTCCCGGCCCGCAGCTCGGTCCTGCTGGCCAAGGCGGCCGTCACCGCCGCGCTGTGGACCGCGGTCGGCACGGCCGCCTCCACCGGTTCCTTCCTGGTCTCCCAGGCCATCCTGGACGGGCACCATGCCGACGTTCCGATCACCCACCCCGGGGTGTTCCGGGCGCTGGCGGCATCCGCGTTGCTGGCTCCGGTCTGTGCCCTGGTCGGTCTGGGCCTCGGCGTTCTGCTCCGGCATGCCGCCGGGACCATGGTCACCAGCGTCTTCACCCTGCTGATGCTGCCCACCATGTTCTCGGAGAGCAACCGCTGGTCGGCGGACATCAAACACGCGCTGGTGTCGGCCGCCTGGAACCGCCTGGTCCAAACCTGGGAGCCGGATCCCGGATCCCTGGGCTACACCGCCACGGTCCCCGGCTCCTGGATCGTGTACGCGCTCTGGCCGCTGATCACGGTCGCACTCGCCGTGGTCGTCGTACGGCGCCGCGACCTGTGAACGCACCTGTGGCCCGGGCCTCAAGGGAGGCACGGGCCACTGACCGGGTGGGGCGGGGGACTACTCCGGCGGGCCGATGTAGTTCTTGAGGCCCGGGACGGTGAGGGTGCCGCCGAACTGGCCGGCCTGGACGACCTTCACGTCCGTGAAGAACGCGAACGGGACGTTCAGCGGCGGCGGGCTGTTCGGGGTGAACTCGATCGGGATCAGACCGAAGAGGTTGCCCTTGAGGCTCTCGGTGTACATCGTCACCTTGCCGCCGCGGATCTTGGACGTGGAGCCCGGACGGGACTTCAGGTGGGCGACGTTCCCGCTCTTGCCGACCGTCTGGTAGAGGTCCTTGATGTCGAGCGAGTCCGCGGTGAACTTCAGGACCTTCTTGATCTTGCCGCCCGCCGTCTTCACCTCGACGATGCCCTCGTAGTCGAGGCCGTAGAGGGTCAGCAGCGAGCTGTCGAGGTACCAGGGCTCGTCCGGCAGGAGCGGGATCCCCGTCTCCAGTTCGGCGTCGGCGAGCGCCTTGGCGTCGTACGTCGGGCAGGGGAAGGGTTCCTTCCCGTCCGCGTCCTTCGTCGCCTCGGGCGTGGCCTTGGTCTCGTCGGCCTTGGTCTCGCCGGCCTTGGGCTTCGACGTGGCCGCCTTGCCCGTCTCGTCCTTGGCGGTCGTGGCGGTGTCCTTGACCTCCTTGGAGAGCTCCGAGACCGGGACGCCCGCCTTCTTCGCGGCCTCGCGGATCGCGTCCGCGGCCGGGTCCTTGGCCGGGGTGGTGGCGGACGGCGTGGGCGTCGGGGTGGCCGTCGCCTTCGCGTCCGTGAGGGGCCTGCCGAGCGAGTCCACGAGGCCCTTGAGCTTGTCGCCCAGCCCCAGCGGATCCAGCGGGTTGGTGGTCGGGGACGCCGACGCCGACGGGGACGCGGTCGGAGCCGGGGCGGCCTGCTTCGCCGCCGGAGGCGGGTCGGCCGGCTTGGTTGCCGAGGTGCTCGCGGACGTGCTCGCGGACGGCTTCGGCGCCGCCGGGGTCACGCCGGGCTTCGGCTTCGTCGTCGCGGACGCGCTCGGCGAGGGGGTCGCACCGGGCGACGTACTCGGCGAAGGCGTCTTGGACGGCGACGGGGAGGCGGACTCCGCGGGTTCTTCGGAGCGCGTCACACACGGCCCGGGCGCGAAGGGGATCTCCTTGTCGTCGGCCACGGCCAGCTTCGGGGCGATGCCCATCCCGACGAAGACCGCGGTCGGCATGGCGGCCAGCGCCATCGTCTTGCCGACGGGTATCTGAATCTTGTTCAGCAGCGACTTCCTGGGCGCCGCGTGGCGCGGGCCCCTACTCTCACGGGACTCTGCGCCTGGGGCCACACCCCGCTGCGTCTCGTCACCCCGCACTGTTCCTCCCGCCATCGGCGTGGGCAGTCGTCTCGCTCGCGTGTGCCGTTTCCGTCTCGCGGGGGGCCGGGATGCCCTGGAAGCCGCCCGCCATCGCCTCGGCCTTGGCCATGTCAACGGCCGCGGACGCGGCCTCGGTCGCCTCGGCGGGCGACTCGACCGGCGCCTCGTCCGCCGGCCTGCCGGGGACCCACGCCAGGGAGAGGCCGCCGCCGATCATGGCGGCGATGAAGCCGGCGAAGAACCCGCCGAGGTTGGACACCGGCAGGGACACCAGGGCCAGCAGGATCGAGGCGACCCCGGCGAAGACCCGGATGCCGTGCTGGAACCAGAGCGCCAGGCCCAGCGTGATCAGCAGGACGCCGATGATCAGCGAACCGGAACCGGTCGTCGTGGCCATCGCCATGGTGACGTTGCCCAGCCGCACGTCCCCGTAGGGGAAATAGATGATGGGGACGCCGGCGAGGAGCATGAAAAACCCGGCCCAGAAGGGACGGCGGCCCCGCCAGGCGTAGAAGTGGTAATACGCCACGGTGAGCAGTGCGTCATCCGAGCGGCGAACGTAGACCGGGGCCTGGGGGTTCATGGACAACAGCTCCCTGGAAACGGTGGTACGGAAATTCTGTGAAGCCCCGGACGGGCGGCGACGGCGACGGCTGCCGCGTCGGACGCCCGTCCGGTCAAGCGGCGGGAGCGGTCACTTGACTTCCGCGTCCGTGTAGCACGGCTGGTCCCCGCTCAGCAGGCGCAACTTCAGGTTGGGCAGCTTGAAGGTGCCCGCCGTGGTCGCCCACGCCTTCTGCTTGACGTTCGTCAGAATCGCCTTGTCGGCGCGCTGCGAGAACGCGTACGGGCTGGCGACCGTACCGGCCTGCGGCTTGGTCTTGTGGCTCGCGTCGCCGACCGCGACACCGATGTCCAGGTTCCTGAACTCGGCGTCGGTGTCCAGCTCGGCAACATCCAGGTAGATGTTGTCGGCGACGGCCGGCTTGCCCTTGTGGCCCGTGCGCAGCTGCAGCGTGATGTTGCCGAGCGGCGTCGGGGTCACCAGCGACTGGCACATGTTGGTGATCTCGGCGTGGCTGAACCCGGAGATGGTGACCGGGTGGTCAACCTCCTTGCCGGTCTTCAGGTCGTGCCCCTTGGCGATACCGCCGTACTGGATGAGGTTGTCACCGTCGAGCTTGTCGGCCGAGACCTTGAAGTCCTGGCCGGAGACGCTGAAGGACGCCGCGAGGGCACCCTGCGCCAGTCCCACACCGACCGCGGCGGTGGCCGCGATGCTCGGCACCATGACGAGCGCGAAGCGCTTCCATCTGGTCCCGCCACGAACCTGAGAACTCATTTCGTTCCTCCTTCTCGGACGTACATCTCCGGTCCGGGCCGTGCCCGTCCTGGGATGGGAGAAGTGCTACGTCCTCGGGAAGGAGCGCAGGCGGCCGAGCCGCGGCGCCAGGCCGCGTCCGGTACACCGGCGATCACCCCCGAGCGACAACCACTGGGCCACGCGTTCGCGCAACCTGGGGGGACAGGCCCTGCCGGTGCGGCAGAGACCCCCCTGTCCCACGGCCGGTGTCACTGCCACCGGCCGGCTCGGTGGGGACCCTCCACCGCGGCTCCGGATGAGCGGCTCCGCGGGAAGGACCGAGCGTCGCCGATCGTGGTCCATTCCCGGCCGGGGCACAAGGGGGTTCGTTACTGGCGGGTAACGGGTGGATAACCGCGATACGACTCGCCGCCGTCGGGCAGCAACACAGGGTGTCACCCAGGGCCACGACAAACGAGCGAAGTGCGAACCAACCGGACAGTTCGCCGGGTTCGCCTTACTGCGAGTAACAGCGGCCGCGATTGCCAAGTTTTGGCAAAGTGCGGCCGCTGTTTACCTACGTGTCAATAAATCGCCGGTGCTTCACCGGCCACCCGGACCCTTCCGGATCTCGGCGCTGGACCGTCCCGCTGCGGGTCCCCCACTCGGGTCCCCTAGAAGAGGACTCGCGCGAGTGCCGTACGCGCGGCGCTGACCCGCGGATCGTCCGCCCCGATGACCTCGAACAGCTCCAGCAGGCGCATCCGTACGGCGTCCCGCTCCTCGCCCGACGTCACCCGTACGGTGTCCACCAGGCGCCCGAAGGCGTCCTCCACGTGACCGCCGACCAGGTCCAGGTCTGCGGCGGCGATCTGCGCCTGCGGGTCGCTGGGGTTGGCCGCGGCCGCCTCGCGCACCGCCTGCGGGTTCATGTGCTGTACGCGGCCGAGCAGCTCGGCCTGGGCCAGGCCCAGCTTCGCTTCGATGTTCGCCGGGTCGTCCGCCAGTACGTTCTTGTACGCCTGGACCGCGCCGCCGAAGTCGCCGGCGTCCAGCGCGGCGACGGCCGCCTCCAGCAGCGCGTCGTACGGGCCGGCCGGAGCCTCGGTCTCGCCCGCCGGGGCGGCGGGGCCCTCGGCGCCCGGGTCCACCTGGAGGCCGATGAGGCCGAAGCGCTCCTCGCCGACCTGGACCAGCTGGGCGAGGGTCTCGCGGATCTGCTGCTCGGGCACGACGCCCTGGAACAGCGGCAGCACCTGGCCCGCGACCACGGCGAAGACGGCCGGGATGCCCTGGATGCCGAACTGCTGCATCAGCAACTGGTTGGCGTCCACGTCGATCTTCGCCAGGACGACTCGGCCGTTGGCCTCTACGGTCAGCCGCTCCAGGAGCGGGCTGAGCTGCTTGCAGGGCTCGCACCACTCGGCCCAGAAGTCGAGGACGACCGGAACCTCGTTGGAGAGCTGGAGTACGTCGCGTTCAAAACCGGCCTCGTCTACGTCGATGACGAGCGCGGACGGCGGCACGGCGCCGGCGGCCGCGGAACCCGCACCGCCGCCGCCCTGCCGGGCCGACTCGGCCCGCGCCTGCTCGGCCTTCGCCTTGGCTTCGCCGGCCGCCTTCACCGCGGCGAGGTCGACGACGCCGCTCATGGACATGTTTCTGGGCTGCATGCGTACATCCTCCCCCGTTTGCGCGCGCCGACGAAAAGGATCGCGCGAATTGCCGCGGCGATCCGGTCGTACCGGTTGTGTCGTGCTGGTCGTGTCGTGCTGGTCATACTGGTCGTGCCGGTCACGCTGGTCGTGCTGGTGATGCGGTCGGCGCCGGGTCCCCACCTGGCGCCAGTAGCTTCGCGTGGTTGTCGCTCTTACGCTACGAGTCGTAGCGTAACTCCCCGCGCGGCCCGGTGCCCCGTGATCTGAACCACAGCATCAGGGGTCCCGACGGTTGCGCTACCGACGGGTATGGTCACCGCCATGCGCAACCCCAGCCCCGGCACCGCCCCCCCACCCGGCCGCACCGGCCGCCCCCGCAGCGCCGCTGCGGACGCGGCGATCCTCGCCGCCACCCGGGACGCGCTGGTCGAGCTCGGCTGGTCGAAGCTGACGATGGGTGACGTCTCGGCCCGGGCGGGCGTCGCGAAGACCACCCTGTACCGGCGCTGGGCCGGCAAGAACGAACTGGTCGTGGACGCGGTCGCGGAGCTCTTCGACTCCCTCGAACTACCCGACCGGGGCTCCCTCGAAGCCGACATCGAGTACGTGGTGCTGCAGTTCGCGGAGCTGCTCCGGCGCCCGGAGGCCCGTACGGCCCTGATGGCGGTGGTCGCCGAGTCCACCCGGGACGAGGCGCTGCGGGACCGGATCCGGTCGGCGATCGTGGACCGGCAGAAACGTCTCGTCGTACTGGGTCGCGAACGGGCGCAGGCGCGCGGTGAACTCCCCTACGAGGAGGACGAGTCCGTCGCGGGCCACACCACGGACCTGATATTCGACGTGATCGCCGGGACCGTGGTCCACCGGGCGCTGGTGAGCTCCGAGCCGGTGGACGAGCTGTGGGTGGCCACGTTCACCGCGCTCCTGATGCACGGTCTCCGGGGCCCGGCCGCCCAGCCCTGACCGGCGGCGCGCGCCCGGAGGCGCTGCCCTGCGGGGCTGTCCCCTCCCCGCCCTTCCACCGTTCCTTGGGGCTCCGCCCCAAACCCCACGCCTCAATCGCCGGCGGGGCTATAAGCAGCCCAGCCGGCGATTGAGGCGGAAACGCCAGGGACGGGGCTAGAAGCCCGGCGGCTCCGTGTAGGTGCCCCACTCGTCCCGCAGCACGTTGCAGATCTCGCCGAGCGTGGCCTCGGCCCGTACCGCGTCCAGCATGGCCGGGATCATGTTCGACCCGTCCCGCGCGGCGTCCAGCATGGCCTTCAGCGAGGCGGTGACCTTGGCGTCGTCGCGACGGCCCTTGCGCGCGGCCAACTCCCGCACCTGGACGGTCTCCACCTCGTGGCTGACCCGGAGGATCTCCAGGTCCCCGGTGACCGACCCATGGTGGACGTTGACGCCGACGACCCGCTTGTCGCCCTTCTCCAGCGAGCGCTGGTACTGGAAGGCCGACTCGGCGATCTCCCCGGTGAACCAGCCGTCCTCGATGCCGCGCAGGATGCCGGAGGTGATCGGCCCGATCGGGTGCTGCCCGTCCGGGTGGGCGCGCAGCCCGCGCTCCTTGATCTGGTCGAAGATCTTCTCGGCGTCCGCCTCGATGCGGTCGGTGAGCTGCTCGACGTACCAGGCGCCGCCCAGCGGGTCGGCCACGTTGGCCACCCCGGTCTCCTCCATCAGCACCTGCTGGGTGCGCAGGGCGATCTCGGCCGCCTGCTCGCTCGGCAGCGCGAGGGTCTCGTCGAGGGCGTTGGTGTGCAGGGAGTTGGTCCCGCCGAGGACGGCCGCGAGGGCCTCCACGGCGGTGCGGACGACGTTGTTGTACGGCTGCTGCGCGGTCAGCGAGACCCCGGCGGTCTGGGTGTGGAAGCGCAGCCACATCGACTTGTCGCTCTTCGCCCCGTACACCTCCTTCATCCAGCGCGCCCAGATCCGGCGGGCGGCGCGGAACTTGGCGATCTCCTCGAAGAAGTCGAGGTGCGCGTCGAAGAAGAAGGAGAGCCCGGGCGCGAAGACGTCCACGTCCATGCCGCGCGAGAGGCCGAGCTCCACGTAGCCGAAACCGTCCGCCAGCGTGTACGCGAGCTCCTGCGCGGCCGTGGCCCCGGCCTCGCGGATGTGGTAGCCGGAGACCGACAGCGGCTTGTACGCCGGGATGCCGGTGGCGCAGTACTCCATGAGGTCGCCGATGAGGCGCAGGTGCGGCTCGGGTTCGAAGAGCCACTCCTTCTGGGCGATGTACTCCTTGAAGATGTCGGTCTGGAGCGTGCCGTTCAGCACGGCCGGATCCACACCCTGCCGCTCGGCGGCGACCAGGTACATGCAGAAGGCGGGTACGGCGGGCCCCGAGATCGTCATCGAGGTGGTGACGTCGCCGAGCGGGATGTCCTTGAACAGGACCTCCATGTCGGCGGCGGAGTCTATGGCGACCCCGCAGTGCCCGACCTCGCCGAGCGCGCGCGGGTCGTCGGAGTCGCGGCCCATCAGGGTCGGCATGTCGAAGGCGACGGAGAGCCCGCCGCCGCCGGCCGCGAGGATCATCTTGTAGCGCTCGTTGGTCTGCTCGGCGTTCCCGAACCCGGCGAACTGCCGGATGGTCCAGGTGCGCCCCCGGTAGCCGGTGGCGTGCAGGCCGCGGGTGTACGGGTACTCTCCCGGCCACCCGATGCGCTCGAAGCCCTCGTACGAGTCGCCGGGCCGGGGCCCGTAGACCGGATCGACGGCATCGCCGGAGAGAGTGGTGAAATCCGCGTCGCGCTTGCGGGCCTTGTCGTAACGGGCCTGCCAGCGCTGGCGGCCCTCCTCGATCGCGTCAGCATCCATGCTTCAAATTTACTAGGACGTCCTAGTAAATGTCGATGGCAAACCCCCGGGGAGTCACCCCGGGGGCGGTAACAATCAGGCCTTGGCGGTGGCCAGGCCGCCCTCGACCAGCGGCTCGACCTCGGCGCGGATCGTACGCTCGACGAAGAAGGCGGCCAGCGGGATCGTCCCCGACACCAGCACCCACAGGAGCTTGCCGAAGGGCCACTTCGCCTTCGAGCCCAGGTCGAAGGCGAACACCAGGTAGACCATGAACAGCACACCGTGCGCCTGCGAGACCGCGAAGGTCAGGTCGGCGCCGATGTCGAAGCCGTACTTCGCCACCATGCAGGCGCAGAGGATCAGGAGCATGACCGCCGTCACGTAGGCCATGACGCGGTAGCGGGTCAGCACGCTTCGTTTCATGCGGACGAGCCTAGCCGTCCGATGTGCGCGATCTTGACGAGGGGCCGGGGTGACGCCGGCTGCTTCTCCTCGCTGCTTCCCCCCGCTACTTCTCCCCGCTACTTCTCCTCGAAGTCGGCGGCGGCCACCCGCAGGGGCCGCAGGAGGGCGAAGATCTCGGCGCACTCCTCGTCGTCGTACACGCCGAGGCCGAAGTCGATCTCCATCAGGTCCTTGGTGGCCGCCTCGACGACCTCCCGGCCCTTGTCCGTGATGGAGGCCAGGGTGCCGCGCCCGTCGTTGGGGTTGGGCCGCTTGTCGACCAGGCCGGACCTCACCAGCCGGTCCACCGTGTTCGTCACCGAGGTCGGGTGCACCATCAGACGCTCACCGATCTTCGACATCGGCAGCTCACCGGCCTTGGAGAAGGTGAGCAGCACCAGCGCCTCGTACCGCGCGAAGGTCAGTCCGTACGGCTTGACCACCGCGTCGACCTCGGCGAGCAGGATCTGGTGCGCCCGCATGATCGAGGTGATGGCGGCCATCGACGGCACCGGACCCCAGCGCTCCCGCCAGAGTTCGTCGGCGCGGGCGATGGGGTCGAAGGGGAGGCTGAGCGGCTTGGGCACACATCAGACCCTACCGGGCGGTCATTTGGTGGACACCCCTGTCTCACTCCTCGGCCCGCGCGGCCGCGGGGCCGCGCGGTCCGCCAGCCGCAGTTCGGCGAACAGCAGCGCGGTGACCGCCGCGCCGAGCAGCGCGGCCGCCGTGACGACCACGTGGACGGGGACGAACTCGGCGGCGAGGCCCGCCAGGGCCATGCCGACGCCCTGGAAGGTCATCAGACCGGTACTGAGCAGGGTCATCGCCCGGCCGCGCAGCTCCTCGGGGACGGCGTCCACCCACATCTGATCGAGCCCGAGGGTGTACGCGTGGGCCAGCCCCGCCAGCAGCAGCGCGCCGAGGAGGACCGGCACCCCCGGCCGGACGGCGTAGACGAGCAGCGGCAGCGGCCCGGCGACGGCGAGCGGCACCACGACCCGGGAACGCGTTCGGGCGGTGAGTCCCGCGCCCGCCCAGAGTTCCCCCGCGACGGCGCCGACGGGCTGCGCGCATATCAGCAGCCCGAGCGCGGCGGTGCCGGCGCCGATGCCGTCGGCGTACGGGGCGAGCAACGCCTCCGGTACGACGACGAAGCAGGGCGGCAGCCAGAACAGCAGGGTCAGCGCCCGCACCCGGCGGTCCCCGAGCACGGCCCGCAGACCCGCGAGCGCGGACGTACGGGCGGCCGCCGCGCCCGCCCGGGCGGGCCGGGCCCGGGTGCCGAGGCGCAGCAGCAGCGCCGAGCCGAGGAATCCTGCGGCGGTCAGCGCGAGCGCCCCGCGCGGGGCGAGGACGGTGAGCAGCAGCCCGCCGAGCCCGAAGCCGATGAGCTGGGCACTCTGGGCCACCATGCGCAGCAGCGAGCGACCAAGCACGAAGGCGGCGCCGGAGCCGAGGATGTCGGCGAGGGAGGCGCTGCGGGTGCCCTGGAACAGCGGCGCGACGAAGGCCATGGCGCAGCGGAGTACGAGGATCACCGCGACCGGCGTGCCCGGCAGGACCATGGCGGCGGCGCAGGCGGCGCAGAGCAGGTCGCAGGCGACGAGCACCCGCCGGGCGGGGTACCGGTCGGCGACCCCGGCGAGCAGGGTGCCGCCGAGGGCGTACGGGAGGAAGCCGAGGGCGAAGGTGAGCGCGCTCATCAGGGGCGAGCCGGTGAGCCGGTAGACGAGGACGGTGAGGGCGATCTCGGCGATGACGACACCGAGGACGGACATCAGGTGCGCGGCGAAGACGGCCCGGAACTCCCGGACGCGGAAGACGGAGCGGTAGCCTCCGGCGGGTGCGCCGGGCGGGGCCTGGTTGACGGTTGCCATGCGGAACACCCTGGGCGGGCTACGGTGGGCCCGACAGAGATTCGCCTGAGCCCGAATCACGTCCGACACCCATCGGCCCGTGTCCGACACACGTCCGACCCACGGGAAGGCCGACACAGGCAGGGGGGCTGATGGCATTCCACTTCCGCTTCGGGCCGAGTGACCTGCTCCGCTGCCGGTTCTCGATCTCCCCGCGCTGGGAGACCCAGGAGGCGGTGCGGACCCTGCAACGGCCGGACCGGCAGGCGTACCACCTGCCGTGGCTGCGGCGGATCAGGGCGGCCGCCGACGGGCTGGACCTGCGTCCGCTGTGGCTGCTGATGTCCCCCAGCTACCGCCGGGAGGTGCCCCCAGCGCAGCGGCCACAACCCGGACTTCCTGAGCCCGCCGCCGCTCGGCCCCTCCGTCACCTTGGAGGAGGAGCTGACGCGGGTGCGCGACGCCTCCGCCGCCGATCCGAAGGCGGTACGGGAGGACCTCCGCCGCTCCCTCGCCGCCACCCCGGGCGCCCTGGAGAGCGCCATGGGGCGGCGGATGCTCGCGGATCCTGGGCGTGCGGTACGGGAGTTGGCCGATCTGTACGAGCAGGCCTGGGCCGCCCTGATCGCCCCGCACTGGACTCGGCTGCGGGCGCTGCTGGAGGCGGACATCCTGTTCCACTCGCGGCGGCTGGCGGCGGGCGGGCTGGAGGCGCTGTTCGACGGCCTCCACCCGGACCTCCGGTGGTCCGGCGGCACCCTCACCATCCGGCGCCGCAGTCACCACGACCGCGACCTCGACGGGCAGGGCCTGCTGCTGATGCCGAGCGCGTTCGTCTGGCCGGAGGTGGTCGGCGGCTACGACCCGCCCTGGCAGCCGACGCTGGTGTACCCGGCGCGGGGCATCGGCGCGCTGTGGACGGCCTCGGCCGGACCGGCGCCCGACGCGCTGGCCAGGCTGCTCGGCCGGGCCCGCGCCGACGTGCTGTGCGCCCTGACCGAACCCGCCTCCACCACCGCGCTCGCCCACCGCCTGGGCCTGGCCCCGTCCACGGTGTCGGCCCACCTCAAGACCTTGGCCGCGGCGGGCCTGCTCATCTCGGCCCGACACGGCCACCAGATCCACTACGAGCGCACCCCACTGGCCATCGCCCTGACCACGGGCACCACACCCCAGGAGGGTTAGGGGCGTCGCCGCGGGCCGTCGGGCGGGGCGGGCCGGACGCCGGCGCGCGTGACGCGAGGCGCAGGTGGCGAACGGTGCAGGTGACGAGCGGCGAACATGACGGTCCGTCATGGGACGATGGCCCGGCTGCCGCCGCGGTGCTCAGCCGCCGGCGAGGTGCCGCTCGACCGTCTCGATCTTGGAGGTCATGCCGTCCGAGACGCCGGGGCGGATATCGGCCTTGAGGACGAACGAGACCCGCGGCGCGCGCTCCTCCACGGCGGCGACCGCGCGCTTGACCACATCCATCACCTCGTCCCACTCACCCTCGACGGTGGTGAACATGGCGTCGGTGCGGTTCGGGAGGCCGGACTCGCGGACGACGCGGACCGCGTCGGCCACGTACTCGCCGACCTCCTCGCCGACACCCAGCGGGGTCACCGAGAAGGCGACGATCACGCGTCGGCCGCCTCGCGCGCGACGCGGGCCGCGATGACGCTGTCCGCCTCCTCGCGCTTGAGCAGCTTGTCGCCGTAGAGGCCGCCGAAGGGCAGCAGCGCCAGCCCGAAGAACAGGGCGGCCTTCTTCAGCGGCCACTTGGCCTTGTTCCAGACATCCAGCAGGAAGACCGTGTAGATGAGGAACAGGATCCCGTGCAGGGCGCCGAGCGGCATCATCAGGTAGTCGACGTCGGAGATCCGGCTCAGCAGCGAACCGAAGATCAGCAGGGCCGGGAAGGAGAGCGCCTCCGGAACGGAGACGAGGCGCAGCCGGTGCAGGGCGGAGGCGGTCTTGATGTCCACGTGGAACCTTCGGGACGGGGGGCTGGAGGTCCGTTCCAGTGTCTCAGCCGCTTTGCGGGATCTTGACCCGGGTCCCGGTCGCCGCTGCCGCGTCCGCCCGTCCGTGCCCGTTCGTGCCCGTTCGCGCCCGAGTGTGGCGCATATCGGCCACGCTGCTCTGTTCGGGTTCGCCCGCTGCCGATAACGTCATCCCGTGGCTCAGTTCCGACTTAATGGCAGCAAGGTGCTCGCCGTCGACCTGACCGGGGATGCCGTGAAAGCGAAAAACGGCTCCATGGTCGCGTACGACGGTCAGATGGCCTTCAAGAAGATGACCGGCGGTGGCGAAGGCCTCCGCGGCATGGTGACCCGCCGGCTGACCGGCGAACAGATGACCGTGATGGAAGTGCAGGGGCACGGCACCTGCTTCTTCGCCGACCGCGCGAGTGAGATCAATCTGGTCGATCTGCGCGGCGAGAAGCTCTACGTGGAGTCCAGCAACCTGCTGTGCACCGACGCCGGACTGCGCACCGGCACCACCTTCACCGGCCTGCGCGGCGGGGCGACGGGCAACGGCCTGTTCACCACGACCGTCGAGGGCACCGGGCAGGCGGCGATCATGTCCGACGGCCCCGCGGTGGTACTGCGCGTCAGCGCCCAGTACCCGCTCTCCGTCGACCCGGGGGCGTACATCGCGCACACCGGCAACCTCCAGCAGTCCTTCCAGTCGGGCGTGAATTTCCGCACGCTGATCGGCGAGGGTTCCGGCGAGGCGTTCCAGATCCGCTTCGAGGGCGAAGGCCTGGTGTACGTGCAGCCCAGCGAGCGCAACACCATCGGGGGCGACGTCTGATGCCGTTCCGCGAGATCAATTCGAAGATGGTCGAGGCCCAGGTGATTCCGGGGCAGAAGATGTACAGCCAGCGCGGCGCGATGCTCGCGTACCGCGGCGAGGTCTCCTTCACCCCGAGCCTGACAGGCGGTCAGGGCGGGGTGATGAGCATGATCGGGCGCCGGGTGGCGAACGAGCAGGTCCCGCTGATGACGGTCGAGGGCAGCGGCACCGTGATGTTCGGCCACGGCGGCCACCACATCCAGGTCATCAACCTGACCGGGGAGACGCTCTACGTGGAGGCCGACCGGCTGCTGGCCTTCGACGGCACGCTCCAGCAGGGCACGATGTTCATGGGCTCGCAGGGCGGTGTCATGGGCATGGTGCGCGGCCAGGTGACCGGCCAGGGCCTGTTCACCACCACCCTCAAGGGCCACGGCTCGGTCGCCGTGATGGCCCACGGCGGGGTCATCGAACTCCCCATCACCCCCCAGCGCCCGGTCCACGTGGACCCGCAGGCGTACGTCGCCCACCACGGCGAGGTACGCAACAAGCTGTCCGCCGCGCTCGGCTGGCGGGACATGGTGGGACGCGGTTCCGGTGAGGCGTTCCAGCTGGAGCTGTCCGGCCAGGGCGCCGTATACGTGCAGGCCTCGGAGGAAAAGCTGTGAACTTTGGTCCCGTGACGGGCGGACCCGGCGGTCCGACCGTCTTCGACCCGTACTCCCTGCCCTCCGACGACAACGTGAACCCGTACACCTTCTGCGTGGAGCTCAAGGGGAGCCAGTGGTTCCTGCAGAAGGGCAAGATGATCTCGTACTACGGGCGCATCGAGTTCAACGGCATCGGCAACGGCCGCTTCGACCGGCTGCTGCGCACCAGCTTCCACTCGCCGCTGCACGCCAGCGACTGGGTGGTGGCCGAGGGGCAGGGCAAGATGCTGCTCGCCGACCGCGCGTTCGATGTGAACTCGTACGACCTGGACAACGGAAACCTGACGATCCGGTCGGGCAACCTGCTCGCCTACCAGCCCACACTGGCGCTGAAGCAGTCGATCGTCCCGGGCTTCCTGACGCTGATCGGAACCGGGAAGTTCGTGGCGGCGTCCAACGGTCCGGTGGTGTTCATGGAGCCGCCGCTGCGGGTGGACCCGCAGGCGCTGGTGGGCTGGGCCGACTGCCCCTCGCCGTGCCACCACTACGACCACGGCTACATGTCGGGGGTGATGGGCGGCCTGCGCTCGCTGACGGGCATCGGCGGCGCCTCGGGCGAGGAGCACCAGTTCGAGTTCGTGGGAGCGGGCACGGTCCTGCTCCAGTCCTCGGAGACGCTGATGGCGGAGCAGGCGGTCGGCGCCGTCGGCACGGGTGCGGAGCCGGGGGTTCCCGGGCAGGGGCCGCTCGGTCAGCTGGGCGTTCCCCGGATGCCGGGACAGCTGGGTGATCTCCAGCGGCGTTTCGGCCTGTGAGCGCCCATGACTCAGCAGCTCAGTCCGTAGATCCTATTTTGTACGTCATTCAACTTCTTAGGTAGAGTTCATTCATGGAGACCATGGAGACCGAGACGGCCACGCGCTGGCTGACCGACGCGGAACAGTGCGCCTGGCGCACCCACCTGGACGTCAGCAGACTGCTGATGCACCAGCTGGAAAAGGATCTCCAGCCCTTCGGACTCACCAACAACGACTACGAGATCCTCGTGAACCTCTCGGAGTCCGAGGGACTCCGGATGCGGATGAGCGACCTCGCGACGTCGACGCTGCAGTCCAAGAGCCGGCTGTCCCACCAGATCACCCGCATGGAAGCGGCGGGCCTCGTCCGCCGCATGAGCTGCGAGTCCGACCGTCGCGGCCTGTTCGCGGTGCTCACCGACGAGGGCATGGACCTCATGCGGAAGGTCGCCCCGCACCACGTGGCGTCCGTCCGCCGGCACTTCATCGACCTGCTGTCCCCGGAGGCCCTGGCGGCGCTGCGGGAGTCCCTGAGCCCGGTGGCGGACCACCTCCGGGACACCCGCGGCAAGGCCTGACCCGACCCCTGTCGACGCGGAACCCTGACACGGACCATGTGCGGACCCTGATGCGGAGCCTTCGGGGCGACCATAGACTGATCAACGCCCGGAGTGTCCCCATATAAGGGAGTGCGTCATGGCGAAGCGCGGCAACAAGAAGCGAGCCCGCAAGAAGAAGAAGGCGAACCACGGCAAGCGTCCCAACGCCTGACCGGCCCGTAGGGCGGATACGTGAGAGCCGCGCCCCTGTCGCAGGGGCGCGGCTCTCACGTTGCCGGCACTCTCACGTTGTCGGCACGGCCGCCCGCCGGCTCAGGCCTCCGCCACCTCAGTCAGCGTCGCCAGCAGCGCGTCCGCGGCCGCGTACGGGTCCAGCTCGCCCGCCGCGACCCGCGCCGCCAGCGCGTCGAGGTGCGCGTCCCCGTGCAGATCGGCCATCCGGGCACGCAGGGCCGTCACCGCGATGGTCTCCACCTCGTGTGCGGCCCGGGCCGCGCGGCGGTCGGCCAGCACCCCGCGCTCCTCCATCCACGCGCGGTGCTTCTCCAGCGCCTCGACCAGCTCGTCGATGCCCTGTCCGCGCGCCGCGACCGTCTTCACGATCGGCGGCCGCCAGTCGCCGGCGCCCCGGGACTCCCCGAGGCCCAGCATGTGGTTCAGCTCCCGGGCGGTGGCGTCCGCACCGTCCCGGTCGGCCTTGTTCACCACGTACACGTCGCCGATCTCCAGGATGCCCGCCTTCGCGGCCTGGATCCCGTCGCCCATCCCGGGGGCCAGCAGCACCACCGAGGTGTCAGCCTGGGAGGCGATCTCCACCTCCGACTGCCCGACCCCGACCGTCTCGACCAGGATCACCTCGCAGCCGGCCGCGTCCAGCACCCGGATCGCCTGCGGCGCGGCCCACGCGAGGCCGCCCAGGTGGCCCCGGGTGGCCATGGAGCGGATGTAGACCCCCGGGTCGGACGCGTGGTCCGACATCCGCACCCGGTCGCCGAGGAGCGCGCCCCCGCTGAAGGGCGAGGACGGGTCCACGGCGAGCACGCCGACGCGCTTGCCGGCCTTCCGGTACGCCGACACCAGAGCCGAGGTGGACGTGGACTTGCCCACGCCCGGGGAGCCCGTGAGGCCCACCACATACGCCCCGCCGGTCAGCGGGGCCAGGGCGGCCATCACCTCGCGCAGTTGCGGGGACGCCCCCTCGACCAGTGAGATCAGCCGGGCCACGGCCCGCGGCCGGCCTTCTCGGGCCTGCGCCACCAGCGTGGGGACGTCCACCGTCGTCATCCGCGCAGCACCTACGCCTTCGCGCCGTTGCCCGGGACGCGCACGATGAGCGCGTCACCCTGACCGCCGCCGCCGCACAGTGCGGCGGCGCCGACGCCGCCACCGCGGCGCTTCAGCTCCAGCGCCAGGTGCAGCACGACACGGGCGCCGGACATGCCGATCGGGTGCCCCAGGGCAATGGCGCCACCGTTGACGTTCACCTTTTCCGGGGACACGCCGAGGTCCTTGATTGACTGGACGACGACCGCGGCGAAGGCCTCGTTGATCTCGATGAGGTCCAGGTCGGCGACCTCCATGCCCTCCTTCTTCACGGCGTGCAGGATGGCGTTCGTGGGCTGGGGGTGGAGCGAGTTGTCCGGGCCGGCCACATTGCCGTGGGCGCCGATCTCGGCGAGCCACTCCAGGCCCAGCTCCTCGGCCTTCGCCTTGCTCATCACGACCACGGCGGCGGCGCCGTCGCTGATCTGGGAGGACGTACCGGCGGTGATGGTGCCGTCCTTCGTGAACGCCGGGCGCAGCTTGCCGAGGGTCTCGGCGGTGGTCTCCGGGCGGATGCCCTCGTCGTGCGAGAAGACGACCGGGTCGCCCTTGCGCTGCGGGATCTCGACCGGGGTGATCTCGGCGTCGAAGACGCCGTTCTTGGCCGCCGCGGCGGCCTTCTGGTGCGAGAGGGCCGAGAACTCGTCCTGCGGGGCGCGCTCGATGCCGAGGAGGGTGTTGTGGTGCTCGGTGGACAGCCCCATCGGGATGTTCTCGAACGGGTCGGTGAGACCGTCGTACGCCATGGCGTCGAGCATCTCGATGGCGCCGTACTTGTAGCCCTCACGGGACTTCGGGAGCAGGTGAGGCGCGTTGGTCATGGACTCCTGGCCGCCCGCGACCACGATGTCGAACTCGCCGGCGCGGATGAGCTGGTCGGCCAGAGCGATGGCGTCCAGGCCCGAGAGGCACACCTTGTTGACGGTGAGCGCGGGAACGTTCATGGGGATGCCGGCCTTGACGGCGGCCTGGCGCGCGGGAATCTGTCCCGCGCCGGCCTGGAGCACCTGGCCCATGATCACGTACTGGACCTGGTCGCCGGAGATCCCGGCCCGCTCCAGCGCGGACTTGATGGCGAAGCCGCCGAGGTCGGCGCCCGAGAAGGACTTCAGGGATCCGAGCAGCCGCCCCATGGGCGTGCGGGCCCCGGCGACGATCACGGATGTGGTGTTGTTCGTTCCGGACATGAGGCACAGCCCCTTGAGGATGAGGAGTGAACGAGGGTTTACCCGAATGTACTGAGCGGTACCCGTGCCGTCACCGGGCAGTCGGTGTGATCGCTGGCACGTTGCGTGACCACCCTCCTCGGCGGTGCACTGGTCCCATGCTGACAAGAATCGACCACATCGGGATCGCCTGCTTCGACCTGGACAAGACCGTCGAGTTCTACCGTGCCACGTACGGCTTCGAGGTGTTCCACTCAGAGGTCAACGAGGAGCAGGGTGTGCGCGAGGCCATGCTCAAGATCAACGAGACCTCCGACGGCGGGGCCTCGTACCTCCAGCTCCTGGAACCCACCCGCGAGGACTCCGCGGTGGGCAAATGGCTGGCCAAGAACGGCGAGGGGGTCCACCACATCGCCTTCGGCACCGAGGACGTCCAGGGTGACTCGGAGGCCATCCGCGGCAAGGGCGTCCGCGTCCTCTACGACCAGCCCCGCACCGGTTCGATGGGCTCATCCATCACCTTCCTGCACCCCAAGGACTGCCACGGAGTCCTCACCGAACTGGTCACCTCCCGCCCCGACCACTGATGGACCACTGATGGCCCGATTCCCCGGCCGGTAGAGTGGCCGTGGCTCGGCCGGGGTTCGGTGCGGAGACGGGGTCGGGGCCTGTGACCCCTGCCCCGGTATCTGACACCATTCCCCCGGGGGCGTCGTTCAGCGGGCGAGCGATGCTCAATTGGGAGTGAGCTTGCGACCAGGGGACGGATGGGACCGCGCTGTGCGGGGCTACGAAAGCCAGGAGAGCCATCAGGCTGAAGCCGACCATCTCTCGCGCTTCGAAGCCGAGATGGAGCGGCTGAAGAAGGAGCGCGGGAAGGCCGTCCAGCACGCCGAGGACCTGGGGTACCAGGTCGAGGTGCTGCGCGCCAAGCTCCACGAGGTGCGCCGCTCTCTGGCGTCCCGCCCCGCCTACGACGGCGCGGACATGGGCTACCAGGCGGAGCAATTGCTCCGTAATGCCCAGATCCAGGCCGACCAGATGCGCTCCGACGCCGAGCGCGAGCTGCGCGATGCCCGGGCGCAGACCCAGCGGATCCTCCAGGAGCACGCCGAGCACCAGTCGCGCCTCCAGGCCGAACTGCACGCCGAGGCCGTCAACCGCCGCCAGCGGCTGGACCAGGAGCTCAACGAGCGCCGCCAGACCGTCGAGGCGCACGTCAACGAGAACGTGGCGTGGGCCGAGCAGCTGCGCGCCCGTACCGAGTCCCAGGCCCGCCGGCTCATGGAGGAGTCCCGCGCCGAGGCCGAGCAGGCGCTGAACGCCGCCCGCGCCGAGGCCGCCCGGCTCGCCGAGGAGGCCCGCCGCCGGCTCACCTCCGACGCGGAGGCCGCCCGTACCGAGGCCGAGGCGACCCTGCTGCGCGCCCGCAAGGAGGCCGAGCGGCTGCTGACCGCCGCCTCCGCGCAGGCCCAGGAGGCCACCGAGCACGCGGAGCGGCTGCGTACGAGCACCTCCGCCGAGGCCGAGCAGACCCGGCAGCAGACCCTGGACCTCGGCCGGATGGCCGAGGCCCGCGTCCAGGAGGCGGACGGGGCGCTGCGCGCGGCCCGCGCCGAGGCCGAGAAGCTGCTCGCCGAGGCCAAGGAGAGCGCCTCCCGGCAGCTCACCTCGGCGGAGTCCGTCAACGAGCAGCGCACCCGGACCGCCAAGGAGCAGGTCGCCCGGCTGGTCGGCGAGGCCACCAAGGAGGCCGAGGTCCTCAAGGCCGAGGCCGAGCAGGCACTGGCCGACGCCCGCGCCGAGGCCGAGCGGCTGCGCACCGAGGCCGGTGAGCACGCCCGTACGGCCGCGGCCGAGGACATGGCGGCGCAGCTGGCGAAGGCGGCCCGCACCGCCGAGGACGTACTGAACAGGGCCTCGGAGGACGCCCGGGCCACCACCCGGGCCGCGTCCGAGGAGGCCGAGCGGATCCGCCGCGAGGCCGAGTCGGAGGCGGAGCGGCTGCGCGCCCAGGCGGCGGCCACGGCCGATGAGCTCAAGGGCGCCGCGAAGGACGACACCGAGGAGTACCGGGCCCGCACCGTCGAGCTCCAGGAGGAGGCCCGGCGGCTGCGCGGCGAGGCCGAGCAGCTGCGCGCGGAGGCCGTCGCCGAGGGCGAGCGGATCCGGGGCGAGGCCCGCCGCGAGGCGGTCCAGCAGATCGAGGAGGCGGCCAAGACCGCCGAGCAGCTGCTCGGCAAGGCCAAGGCCGACGCGGACGAACTGCGCGCGGGCGCGAGCGCCGAGAGCGAGCGGGTGCGCGCAGAGGCCGTCGAGCGGGCCACCACCCTGCGCCGGCAGGCCGAGGAGACCCTGGAGCGGACCCGCGCCGAGGCCGAGCGGCTGCGCGCCGAGGCCGAGGAGCAGGCCGAGGCCGTACGGGCCGAGGCCGACGCGGCGGCCCGCGAGCGGCGCGAGCAGACCGAGCGGGCGCTGGCCGCCAAGCGGGCGGAGGCCGACGAGGAGCTCGTCCGGCTGCACACGGACGCCGAGGGCCGGCTGACCACGGCCGAGCAGACGCTGCGCGACGCCCGCGCGGCGGCGGAGAACATCCGCCGGGAGACCAGCGAGGAGACCGACCGGCTGCGCGCCGAGTCGGCGGAGCGGATCCGCACCCTCCAGACGCAGTCGGAGGCGGAGGCCGACCAGCTGCGCACGGAGGCGGCGCAGGACGCCGGCCGGGCGCGCGCGGAGGCCGAGCAGGTGGCCGTACGGCTGCGCGGCGAGGCCGAGGCCGAGGCGGAGCGGGTGCGCTCCGAGGCCCAGGAGACCGCGGACCGGCTGCGCGCGGAGGCGAAGGCCGCCGCCGAGCGGGTCGCCGAGGAGGCCGCCGAGGCGCTGAACGCCGCCCAGGAGGAGGCCGCCCGGCGTCGCCGGGAGGCCGAGGAGACCCTGGCGTCGGCGCGGACGGACGCCGGCAACGAGCGGGCCCAGGCCCGCGAGCAGAGCGAGGAACTGCTGGCCGCGGCCCGCAAGCGCTCCGAGGAGGCGCAGGCCGAGGCGGCCCGCCTGACCGAGGAGGCCGAGCGGCGCGCGTCGGAGCTGGTGGCGGCGGCCGAGGCCACCGCCCAGCAGGTACGGGACTCCGTGGCCGGTCTGCACGAGCAGGCCGAGGAGGAGGTCGCCGGACTGCGCAGCGCCGCCGAGCACGCGGCGGAGCGTACGAAGACGGAGGCGGAGGAGGAGGCTTCCCGCGTCCGCTCGGACGCCTACGAGGAGCGCGAGCGCGCCACCGAGGACGCCAACCGGATCCGCAGCGAGGCGCGGGCCGAGACGGACGCGGCGAAGGCGCTGGCCGAGCGCACGGTCGGCGACGCGATCACCGAGGCGGAGCAGCTGCGCGCCGACACCGCCGAGTACGCGCAGCGGGTGCGTACCGAGGCGACGGACGCGCTGGCCTCGTCCGAGCGCGACGCGGCCCGTACCCGGGCGGACGCCCGCGACGACGCGAACCGCATCCGCGGTGAGGCGGCGGAGTCCCTGGAGTCCTCCCGCAGCGAGGGAGCCCGGATCGTCGCCGAGGCGACGGCGGAGGCCGAGCGGCTCACCGAGGAAACCCTGGCGGCCAACGAGGCGTTGGCCGGCGAGGCCACCGCCGAGGCGGAGCGCGTCACCGCCGAGGCCGCCGAGGCGGCGGACGCCACCCGTACCGAGGCGGCGGGCACGCTGGACGAGGCCCGTGCCGAGGCGGGCCGGCTGCGCACCGAGGCGGCCGAGCAGGCGGACCGGCTCGTCACCGAGGCCGTGTCCGAGGCGGAGCGGCTCACGGAGGAGACCCGCGCGGCCAACGAGGCCACGGTCGGCGAGGCGACGGCGAAGGCCGAGCGGCTCACGCGGCAGGCGGCCGACACGATGGCCGCGGCCGAGCGGGACGCGGCGCGCATCCTGGTGGACGCCCGCACCGAGGGCGACCGGCTGGTGGACGAGACCCGCGCGGCCAACGAGGCCACGGTCGGCGAGGCGGCGGCGGAGGCCGAGCGGCTGCGCGTGGAGGCGGCCCGGGTCCTGGACGACGCCCGCGCGGAGGGCGGCCGGATCATCGGCGAGGCCACCGCGGAGGCCGAGCGGGTCACGGTCGCGGCGAACGAGACCCTGGAGAGCGCGGAGCGGGAGTCCGACCGGACGCTGGACGAGGCGCGCGCGGAGGCGGGCCGCCTGCGCGGCGATGCCGCCGAGCAGGCCGACCGGCTCATCACGGAGGCGGCGTCCGAGGCGGACAAGCTCACGGAGCAGACCCGCAAGGACAACGAGCGCACGGTCGGCGAGGCCGCCGCCGAGGCCGAGCGGCTGCGCGCGGAGGCGTCGGAGGCCCTCGCCTCGGCGCAGGAGCACGCGACCCGCACCCGGTCGGAGGCCGAGCGGGTCAAGGCGGAGGCCGCGACCGAGGCGGAGCGCACCCGCACGGAGGCCCGTACCGAGTCCGAGCGGCTCCTGGACGAGGCGCGCGAGGCGGCCAACAAGCGCCGCAGCGAGGCCGCGGAGCAGGTGGACCGGCTGATCACCGAGGCCTCGGCGGAGGCCGAGAAGCTGACCGCCGACGCGCGGCAGCAGGCCCTGGCCGCCACCACGGCGGCCGAGGAGCAGGCGGACGCGATGGTCGACGCGGCCCGCAAGGAGGCCGTGCGGATCGCCTCGGAGGCGACCATCGAGGGCAACTCCCTGGTGGAGAAGGCCCGTACGGACGCGGACGAGCTGCTGGTCGGCGCGCGCACGGACGCGGCGGCCATAAGGGAGCGGGCGGAGGAGCTGCGCGGCCGCGTCGAGAGCGAGGTCGAGGAGCTGCACGAGCGTGCGCGCCGGGAGTCGGCCGAGCAGATGAAGTCGGCCGGCGAGCGCGTGGACAAGCTGGTGCGGGCGGCGACCGAGCAGAGCGTCGAGGCCGAGGCGAAGGCCAAGGCGCTGGTGTCGGACGCGAGCAGCGAGGCGAGCAAGGTGCGCATCGCGGCGGTCCGCAAGGCGGAGGCGCTGCTGAAGGAGGCCGAGCAGAAGAAGGCCGAGCTGGTCCGGGAGGCCGAGGGGGCGCTCGCGGAGGCCAAGGCGGAGGCCGAGCGGCTCGTCGAGGAGGGGCGGCGTGAGCTGGAGGTCCTGGTGCGCAGGCGCGAGGACATTCAGGCGGAGATCTCCCGTGTCCAGGACGTTCTTGAGGCGTTGGAATCATTCGAGGCGCCTTCGGGTGGCGCGAAGCCCACGGTCGGCGGCCAGGGCGCGGGGGGCGTGAAGGCCGGCGCGGCAGCGGGTTCCACTCGTTCGGGTGGTAAGGGCTCAGACGGCTAGTCAAAACCTGTGAGTGTGTGCTCTTGATGAAGGTTCACACGAACGAGTGACAAGCAATCTGGCGTCTTGCCACTCAAAAGGGGTGTCATTGTCCAGATCAAACGCGGATTGACTCGATGACACGCCGTCTGGGCGCCTAGGATTCCCCTAACACCTCACGTAGCACCTCATCGGTCTCATTCGACAGGAACCCCATGAGCGACACTTCCTCCCCCTTCGGCTTCGAGCTCGTGCGGCGTGGTTACGACCGCGGTCAGGTGGACGACCGCATTACCAAGCTGGTCTCCGACCGCGACAGCGCCCTTGGACGTATCAACTCTCTGGAAAAGCGGATCGAGGAACTGCACCTCGAGACGCAGAACGCCCAGGCGCAGGTGAGCGACGCCGAGCCGTCGTACGCCGGTCTCGGCGCCCGGGTCGAGAAGATCCTGCGACTGGCCGAGGAGGAGGCGAAGGACCTGCGCGAGGAGGCCCGTCGCGCGGCCGAGCAGCACCGTGAGCTCGCCGAGTCGGCCGCCCAGCAGGTGCGCAACGACGCCGAGTCGTTCGCCGCCGACCGCAAGTCGAAGGCGGAGGACGAGGGCGTCCGCATTGTCGAGAAGGCCAAGGCGGATTCGGCCACCCTGCGCGCCGAGGCCCAGAAGGACGCGGCCTCCAAGCGCGAGGAGGCCGACGCGCTCTTCGAGGAGACCCGCGCCAAGGCCGCCCAGGCCGCCGCGGACTTCGAGACGAACCTGGCCAAGCGCCGCGAGCAGTCCGAGCGCGACCTGGCCTCCCGTCAGGCCAAGGCCGAGAAGCGCCTCGCGGAGATCGAGCACCGCGCGGAGCAGCTGCGCCTGGAGGCCGAGAAGCTGCGTACGGACGCCGAGCGCCGTGCCCGCCAGACCGTGGAGACCGCGCAGCGCCAGTCCGAGGACATCGTGGCCGACGCCAACGCGAAGGCCGACCGGATCCGCAGCGAGTCCGAGCGCGAGCTGGCGGCGCTCACCAACCGCCGTGACTCCATCAACGCCCAGCTCACCAACGTCCGCGAGATGCTGGCGACGCTGACCGGTGCGGCCGTCGCGGCCGCCGGCTCCCCGATCGACGACGAGCCGGTGACGCGCGGCGTTCCGGCGCAGCAGAGCCGCTGACCGAGCAGCCGTCGGCTACTCGCCGGTAGGCGAACAGCCGCAAAACAGTGCGCCCGAGGGCCCTGTGCCACCCGTACGAGGTGGCGTAGGGCCCTCGGGCGCTCTAGCGTGGCCCAATGATCGAGCTTGAGGGCCTTACCAAACGATTCGGCGACAAGGTCGCCGTGGACCACCTCAGCTTCCAGGTCAGACCGGGAGTGGTGACCGGCTTCCTCGGCCCCAACGGGGCGGGGAAGTCGACGACCATGCGCATGATGCTGGATCTCGACAATCCGACCAGCGGGACGGTCCGGATCGACGGGAAGCACTACCGGGACCTGCCGGAGCCTTTGAAGTACATCGGAGCGCTGCTGGACGCGAAGGCCATGCACGGCGGCCGCAGCGCCTACAACAACCTTCTCTGCCTGGCCCAGTCGAACCGGATCCCGGCGAGCCGGGTGGCCGAAGTGCTGGACCTGGTCGGCCTGACGGCCGTGGCCAAGCAGAAGTCGAAAGGGTTTTCGCTGGGCATGGGGCAGCGGCTGGGAATCGCCTCCGCGCTGCTGGGCGACCCGGAGATCCTCATGTTCGACGAGCCCGTCAATGGTCTGGACCCCGAGGGAATTCTCTGGATCAGGAATCTCATGAAGGGGCTGGCGGCGGAGGGAAGAACGATCTTCGTTTCCTCTCACCTGATGAGTGAAATGGCGCTGACCGCAGACCATTTGGTCGTCATCGGACAGGGAAGGCTGCTCGCCGACTTGTCGATGGCCGATTTCATCCAGCAGAACTCCCGCAGTTACGTGCGGGTTCGCTCCCCGCAGCAGGAGCGGCTGAAAGACGTACTGCACGAGGCCGGAATCGATGCCATCGGCGTCCCGGCCACCGGAACCCTGGAGATCGACGGTGTGGGCGCGGAGCGGCTCGGCGAACTGGCCGCCCAGCACCAGATCGTGCTCCATGAACTCAGCCCTCAACGGGCCTCGCTGGAGGAAGCGTTCATGCGCATGACGGCCGACTCGGTCGAGTACCACGCCCACGCGCCGGGCACCCCGGGTGCCACCGGCGTCCCGGCGCCGTCCCACACTGCGCCGTCCGACGCGGCGCCGTCCGACGCGGCGCCGTCCGACAACCCGGCCCGCCCGGCCGACGTCCCCGCCTGGGGCGCCGGGTTCGAGGCCGCGCGCAAGGGGGGTAAGTGACCATGTCCTCGTTCCCCGCCGTCCTCACCTCCGAGTGGACCAAGATCCGTACGGTCGCCTCCACCACCTGGACCCTGGCCGCCGCCCTCGTGGTCACGGTCGGGATCAGCGCCGCCCTGTGCGCGGCGATCGGTTCGGCCTTCGAGGACATGTCCGCGGAGCAGCAGGCCGTCTTCGACCCCACCGTGCTGAGCTTCTCCGGCATGGTCTTCGGCCAGCTCGCCATGATCGTCTTCGGCGTCCTGGTGGTCGGCACCGAGTACAGCACCGGCATGATCCGGACCTCGCTGGCCGCCGTGCCGAACCGGACGCGGTTCCTGCTCGGCAAGATGGCCGTGGCGACCGCGCTCGCCCTGGTGGTCGGGACGGTCACCAGCTTCCTGTCCTTCTTCCTCGGACAGGCGCTCCTCGGCGACCACGGCACCGGTCTCGGCGCCGAGCACGTGCTGCGCGCGGTGATCGGGGCCGGTGTCTACATGGCCCTGCTCGCGCTGTTCTCCATGGGCATCGCCGCCATGCTGCGCAGCACGGTGCTCTCCCTCGGCATCCTGATCCCGTTCCTGCTCCTGGTCACGAACATCCTGGCCTCGGTGGAGGCGACCCGGAAGGTCGGCCAGTACTTCCCCGACCGAGCCGGCTCCATGATCACGCAGACGGTGCCCAACCCGGCGGAAGAGGTGGCGTACGGCCCGTGGGGCGGCCTCGGGATCATGGCCCTGTGGGTGCTGGCCTCCGTACTCGGGGGCTGTCTGGTCCTCAGGAAGCGGGACGCCTGACGGACAGGCCCTCCGCCAGTCCGGACGGTCCGCCGGTCCGCCGGTCCGGCGGTCCGCCCAGTCCGTCGTACGACGGACGTCTTCCGTACTACGGGTGATCCCCGGGTCGGTCTCAGGGGCAGCTCAGGGATCGGCCCGGCATGGAACCGCCGGGGACTCTATATCCTCTTAACCCTTACGCGGGCGAGAGTCGTCCCGGCCTGGTAAGGGGCAGAACCATGATCGAGGCAGTCGGCCTGACCAAGCGCTTCGGCGCCAAGACCGCCGTCGACCAGCTTTCCTTCCAGGTCAAGCCTGGTCACGTCACCGGATTCCTGGGGCCCAACGGCTCCGGGAAGTCCACCACCATGCGCATGATCGTCGGTCTCGACCGGCCCACCTCCGGGCAGGTCACGATCAACGGCCTGCCGTTCCGTGACCTGCCGAACGCGCAGCGGAGCGTCGGCGCCCTGCTCGACGCCAAGGCCGTGCACGGCGGCCGGCGGGCCCGCGCCCACCTGCTGTCCATCGCCCAGCTCTCCGGGATCCCCGAGAAGCGGGTGGACGAGGTCCTGGGCGTCGTCGGCCTCCAGGACGTCGCCCGGCAGCGTACGAAGGGCTTCTCGCTCGGCATGGGCCAGCGGCTCGGCATCGCCACCGCCCTGCTCGGCGACCCGCAGGTGCTGCTGTTCGACGAGCCGGTCAACGGCCTCGACCCCGAGGGCATCCTCTGGGTGCGGAACCTGATGAAGCAGCTCGCCTCCGAGGGCCGGACCGTCCTCGTCTCCTCACACCTGATGAGTGAGATGGCGCTCACCGCCGACCACCTCATCGTGATCGGCCGCGGCCGGCTGCTGGCCGAGATGGGCACCCAGGAGTTCATCACCCACAATTCGGCCGGATTCGCCCGGGTGCGCACGGCCGGCACCGACCCCGACGGCCGGAGCGCCCTGGGTGCCGCCCTGACCGAGGCGGGCGGCCGGGTGCTCCAGGAGCCCGACGGGGCACTGCGTGTGACCGGGCTCGAACTGCCCGCCATCTCCGACCTCGCGCACGAGGCCGGCGTACGGCTGTGGGAGCTGTCCCCGCACCGGGCCTCGCTGGAGGAGGCGTACATGCGGATGACCCAGTCCTCCGTCGAGTACACCTCCACCGAGGACCCCCGCGCCGAGCTGTGGGAGCCGGAGCCGCTGAGCGTCCCGGAGTGGGACGACGGGCCGGTGGCCCCGGAGGTCCCCCGGACGGGGTTCTACGCACCTCCCCCGCCCGGAGCGGGCGGGCAGCCCTTCCTGATGCCGAGCGATCCCGGCGAGCTCGCCGAAGCCGCCGGGAACGCCCCGCTGAACGCCCCCGTGAACGCCCCTGTGAACGAGCCCGAGGAATCCCGATGACCGGCCGCCCCACGACGACCGCGGACCAGGCCCGGGCGGAGGGCTACAGCTCTCCGCTGCCCGCCCTCCGGCCGCACCTCGGTCACGCGCTGGCCTCGGAGTGGACCAAGATGACCTCGGTGCGCTCCACCGTGTGGACGCTGAGCGTGCTGGTGCTGACCGTCGTCGGCATCGGCCTGGCCTTCGTCACGTGGACCGACAACGATGACTACGCCAGCATGCCGTTCACCAGTCCGGCGATCTTCGGCCTGCTCATCGGGCAGCTCTCGGTGATGGTGCTGGGCGTGCTGACCATGACCTCGGAGCACGGCACCGGGCTGATCCGCACCACCTTCACCGCCGCGCCCGAGCGGCACCGGGTGCTCACCGCGAAGTACATCGTCTTCTTCCTCACCGCCTTCCTCGCCACCACGGCTTCCGTGTTCGTGGTGACGCTGGCGGCCGCCATCGTGCACAAGGGGCCCGGTGCGGGGTCGCACAGCGGCTCCGAGTGGACGGGGGCGCTGCTCGGCAGTCTGTACGTCACCCTGCTCGGGGTGCTCGCGCTCGCCCTCGGGGCGCTGCTGCGGCATTCGGCCGGGGCGATCGCGGTCATGATCGGCTTCGTCACGCTGCCGCCGGTGATAGGGGGGGTGCTCAGCGCCTGGGAGGCCGGCCGGACCGTCGGGACGGCCCTGCTCCAGTACAACGCCCCGGCGGCGCTGCTTCAGCTGTTCGGCATGGGGTCGAACGAGGGCGAGGGCGGGCCGGGCGCGGTGCCGGGCGACTGGGCGCAGATGACGCTGGTCGTGCTCGTGACGGGCGCGGCGGTCGCGGGCTCGTACGTGGTGGTCGGCCGCCGGGACGTGTGAGACCGCTTAATACTTCGGCTTAGTACTTCGGCGCGTTCCTGGACCGCTGCACCCGCGAGGTGCGGCGGTCCTTCGCGTTCCAGCACGCCTTGTGCCAGTGCCGCCGGTCGTCCACGCCGCCGTACTCCGGCCAGGCCACCAGGTGCGGGGTGCCGGAGGGGATCTCCTGGTCGCAGCCGGGGCAGCGGTAGCGCTTGCCGACCGCGCTGGCGCCCGCGACGTGCCGCACCTTCCAGTCCTCGCCCTGGTACTCCTCGGTCCGCTCCAACCCGTACCGGTCGCCCAGTCCCCCGGGGCCGGAACCCGAACCCTGGTCGGGACGTTCGGCCGGATTCCCGCCGCCCCTGGGGCGGTTGTGGCGCGGTGACACGTATACCTCACGTATAGGCAGACGGAAGTGACTTTCCCCCAGACTACGCGCAGCGAGCCCCGGTACCCGCAGGGTGTTCTGGCAGAGGCCGGGGCGTCCGCCGCACTGAAGAACGGACTGGCCCGACAATCTCAATAACTTTCCTGTCAGGCCGTGCCTTTGGCACGTGTCAGACGTTGTTGCCACTGAGGCGTTGTGTGAGAAGCCGGTCCACCTGGGGGAGGCCGCGTCAGCCGCGAGGAGGCTAAGGGCGATGCGCGTAGGAGCGTTTGTACTGGCGGCCCAGTTCCCGGGACAGGGACAAGGGGAGCCGCTGCACCGGGCGGTGCGGACCGCCGAGGTGGCCGAGGAGGCCGGGCTGGACTCGGTCTGGCTGGCCGAGCACCACTTCGTCCCTTACGGGGTGTGCCCCTCGGCGGTGACGCTGGCGGCGCTGCTGCTCGGCCGGACGCGACGGCTGCGGGTGGGCACGGCGGTGAGCGTACTGCCGAACACCCATCCGGTGGCCCTCGGCGAGCAGGCGGCACTGCTGCACCTGACGTCCGGAGGCCGCTTCAGCCTCGGTGTCGGCCGCGGCGGGCCGTGGGTCGATCTGGAGGTGTTCGGGGGCGGCCTCGACGCGTACGAGAACGGCTTCCCGGACGATCTGGACCTGCTGCGGCGCTGGCTGGCCGAGCCCCGCGTGGCCGCCGCCGGCGAGCGGCGCGGGTTCCGCGAGGTGGCCGTCGTACCGCGACCGGCGGAGGCGCTGGACGGTGACGGGACTGGGCCGGAAGTGATCGTCGCGTGTACCTCCCCGGCGTCGGTGCGGATGGCCGCGGAGCGCGGGCTGCCGATGCTGCTGGGCATGCACTGCGGGGACGAGGACAAGGCCGGCATGGTCGCGCTGTGGCGGCGGACCGCCCTCGCGGCGGGCCACCCGCGGGACCTGGTCCGTGCCGCGGGGCACGTGTCGGCGGGCGTCTGCCAGCTGGCGGACCGGTCGGCGGACGCGCGGGAGACGCTGCTGAAGGCCATGCCGGGCTGGTTCAAGCTGGGGCTGGACGCGCACGTGACGGTGGACGGCCGGGAACGCGCGATGCGCGACCCGGCCGCGTACACGGAGCTGCTGTGCCGGCTGCACCCGGTCGGCACGCCCCGGCTCGCGGCGGACCGGCTGGCGGCCACGTCCGAACGGACGGGTATCACCAGGTTCGCCCTGCTCACGGAGGGTTCCGGCGATCTCGCCGCGACGGAGGAGAACGTACGACGCCTCGGCGCCGAGGTCCTCCCCCGCCTCGGCTGAGGCACTGAGAGCCGGATCTGGAGCTGGGCTGCCTGCCGCCCCGGTATCGGACACGCACCTCCCGCGATACGGAGCGGAGCGGCAGCGAGGTACCGGCCGGGGCCGAGCTAGCAGTCCCGCAGTTCGGGCGACTGGTTGAGCAGCTGGCCGCGCATCGAAGTGAACTTGGCCAGCCGGTCGTCAACCGAGGAGTCCAGCGGGAAGACCGCTACACGGTGACAGTTCTGGAAGGCAAGGCGCACTCCGAAGTGCCGCTGCAGCGCACCACGTATCGCGTCACTCGCGAGGGCGCGCAGCAGCTGCCCGCGCGCCTGCTCGTCGGGCGGCGGCGTCTGGTTGTCGGCGAACTGTCCGCCGTCCACCTTCAGCTGGGCCACCAGTGAGCTGATCATCTCCCATGCGTAAGGCAGGGAGGTCCGGACGCAGTCGACGAAGGCGGCTTCGTCGACCTCGCCTCGCTCGGCCTGTTCGAGTAGGGCCGGTGAGACGTCGAGCGACATGGGTTCTCCTCTCGTGACCCCGGCGGTTTTGGGTTACCGGAGTCTTACGGGCAGGGAAGGAGGCCGCGACGCAGAGTGCACGCTCGACAACCTCCCGCTCACCACGGTAGGCGCCCCGGGGGTACCGCACCAGGAGAATGCGCATACAACGCGCCATCGGCGAAGGGGGCTTTCAGGGGCGAATCGCGCGGAGGCCGGTCGGTCGAGTAGCGTTGCCGACCATGCGTCTCGTCATTGCCCGCTGCTCCGTCGATTACGCGGGCCGGCTCACCGCCCATCTGCCCTCGGCACCCCGTCTGATCCTCGTGAAGGCCGACGGCAGTGTCTCGATCCACGCGGACGACCGGGCGTACAAACCGCTCAACTGGATGTCGCCGCCGTGCACCCTCAAGGAGGGGAGCGGTGACGAGGAAGGCGTCTGGACGGTCGTCAACAAGGCGGGCGAGAAGCTCATCATCACCATGGAGGAAGTCCTCCACGACTCCTCCCACGAGCTGGGCATCGACCCGGGCCTGATCAAGGACGGCGTCGAGGCGCACCTCCAGGAGCTGCTGGCCGACCGGATCGACACGCTGGGCGACGGCTACACGCTGATCCGGCGCGAGTACATGACGGCGATCGGCCCTGTGGACATCCTGTGCCGGGACGCCGGCGGCGCGACGGTGGCGGTGGAGATCAAGCGGCGCGGCGAGATCGACGGCGTCGAGCAGCTGACCCGGTACCTGGAACTCCTGAACCGGGACCCGCACCTGGCCCCGGTCCGGGGCGTGTTCGCGGCCCAGGAGATCAAGCCCCAGGCCCGCGTCCTCGCGACGGACCGCGGCATGGACTGCGTGGTCCTGGACTACAACGCCCTCCGCGGCATCGAGGACGACAAGCTCCGCCTGTTCTGACCGTTCCTAGTCAGTGAGCAGGAGTGAGTCTTGGACCCACTGCCCGGCACTGCGCGCATCCCGAACGGTTTTGGATGCACTGGTCGCCCGCGTTCTCTGAGTTGTCCCCGTTCGGGCACGTGCATCGTGTGCACGTTCCGTGACGGGGCGGCGGGTTCCCTCACGCCCTCGGGTACCCGGTCCGGCCTGGAAGGTCCGATGCCCACGACGATCACTCTGGTCGTCGTGGGGCGGTGCCGTCCGTCGCCGGATCGGGTGCCCGAGGGCGCGTCTGCCGATCGCGACCGAGGCCGCGTCATGGCGAGTCATCTTGCGAGTCTTGGTGGTGAGGGGCTTGCGCCAGTGCTCGTCGCCCCACATCGACGTGTATGCCGGGTCCACGGCGACAATGCTCAGGCCGGTCGCGGCGGCCATGGAGACGAGTCGGGCCTTGAGCTTGCCGGTGGGGATGCCGGAGATGATCTGCCGGAACCGCTTCTTGCGGCCGTGCTTCTCGCGGGTCTTCTCGGCGGTGAAGTCGAGGTCCTCAATCGCGATCGCGGCGACGCCGACCCGCTGGCCCAGTGCAGTACCTGAGTGATGGCGTGCCGGATCTGCGCGTCGCGGTGGTCAGCGGTACCGGACAGGTCGTAGAGGAAACGTTGGGGTTCGCCCATCGGGTTGCCGTGGGCATCGAGCCGGTAGGCGGCGAAGTGGTCGGCGTTCGTATCGACACCGATCACGCCCTTGGCCCGTGCCGTCTCCAGCGGGATCGTCTGGACCACGGGACGCTGCCAGGATGCGGTCAGATACCAGCGTCCGCGTGCCACGTCGAGGTGGATGCGGTAGGCGACGGCCCGGTTGCCGTCGGTACGGTCGCGCCATTCCTGGCCCCGGTGCTGGAATCGCACCTTGGATGCGAGGCGGTACCGGCCGTGCCCGCTGTTGGCCAGGTGCGCCAGTGGCGCGGGTAGCTTGATGGAGACTTCCCCGTCCGGGGTGACGCGGATCGTCTCGTTCCCGTACCGCTTCCCCGACTCGCCGTCGGCGGCAAGAAACCAGCGCTCCGCCTCCCAGCGCTGTCGCCACTCGTGCTCGGTGAGCTGCGCCTCTTCGAGGTTGTGCCGGGTGCCCAGTAACCGCCGGCCGCCGCGCACCACGTGCACGACGCCGTTCTCCCGGTCGGCCCGGGCGACGTCGAGACGGTGCTCCAGGATGTGCAGGCGTCGGGTTTTCTGGAACCACTCGCCCTTGGACCGGTATCCGCCCGGAGCCCGCTTGCTGCCCTTCTCCCCGATCGGCCGAGACAGCCGCTGCTTCAGCGTGCGGACACCGGCCTCAAGGTTTTGGATGTACGCGAGCTGACAGCGCCGGGAGAGCGCCCACTGATCGTGTGTGGCCTTCGTGATCGAACCCGCCCAGCGCGACGACGATGCGGCGGTCAGGCCCTGCTTACGCGCGGCCCACCTTTGGGCATCGTGGTCGTTGCCATCCGCGCAGCGGGCCGCGAGGTCGAGGGACGCCAGGTGTCCCAGGTGCTCACCCACAAGCCGCAACACCTTCTCGTCCTGAGGCGTGAGGTGCCCCAGGCGGTCGCGTATCGCCACCCCGGATGGGCCGAGGGCCACGAACGGCGCGTCGATGGTGCGGAGCTCCTTCTTCTTCGGCTGCTCAGTCATCGGCAGCTTCCAGAGCCTTCCTCGCCTGTGCCCGGCTGCCGTTCATGACCAGGATCGTGCGCGGCCTCACTCGTTCCGCGGGTACCGGCAACGCACCCTCACGGAACCAGCGATACGCGCTCTGCGGATGCACACCCTGCGCCTTCGCCCACTCCTTGAGGTTCATGCACCCGACCGTAACGACACTCACACAAATGCACTATCACTCACACGAGCGAACCAAAGGACCAATAGCACCCAACCCCTACCCCCACGCTCCGCTGGTCCCTCCCGGGACCCCTGCGGGCGAGCCGCGGCGCGGGCGCTCCCCGCCCGGGGCAAGGGTGACAGGGCCCCGACGGCTCCACCGCGCCGACCGACCGGCTCCGCCGACACCCCGTACTGCCGGTGTTCGGGGCTCGGGGCTGGGCGCTGATTGGCCCGCCGCGCCGGCCGGGCCCGGGCGAAGGGCAGGGGTTACGGGCCGGTCGGTGCGGCCGGGGGCGAGGTGGACGCCGTCGGGGTTGGGGTGGAGGGGAGCTCGCTCGGCGACGGGCTCGTCTCCGGGGACTTCGACGTCGCCGGGGGCGTGGACACCGGCGGCGTCCGGGGCGGTGTCGAGGGCGGCTTCCGCGACGGCGTACCGCCGCCGGACGGCTTCGCGCCCGGGCTCGGGCTGACGCCCGGTGCGGGGGCGGCAGGTCCCTGCGGCGGAGCCGACGTACCCGGCCCGGCAGCCCCCGGTTCGGCGGCCGTGCCCGTATCGGTGCCCGTACCGGTACCGGGATCCGTGCCCGGCTCCGCAGAATCGTTCCCTCCGGTCCCCTGCGCACCCGGCGCGTCCGGCATCGTCGTCGATGACGCCGGCCCCGGCCCCGAAGACGGCTCCGCCTCCCCCGAGCCCATCGCCAGGGCCACCACCGTGCCCAGCGCGACCACGGTCAGCGCCCCGGCGGCCGCCAGCAGCATCGTCCGCTTCCGGGATCCCGAGTCCGGCTCCGCGACGGGCGGTGCCAGGAGGGGAGCCGGGGACGGCTTCGGCGTCAGCGGGAACGCGTCCTCGAACATCTCCGACAGGGTCGCGGGCACCGGCGGGGCATCCGGGCGCTTGATCACCGGAACCACCGCCGTCACGGCCTCCGAAGGCTTCCGAGCAGCCGGAGCGGCCGGAGCCACCGGAGCAACCGGAGCAACACCCCGCGCGGCGACACCCGCGGCACCCGGCGCGGCAGCGGGCGACGCAACCGGCCCGGCCACCGCCCCAGCAGCCCGCGGAGCAACCGGCGGAGCCACCGGCGGCGCGAGCTTCAGCGGCGGCGACACCGCCACCTCCGCCGCCTCCCGGTCCGTGACCAGCGCGAGCGCCCGCCGCCCCGCCACGGTCCCCCGCTTGTCCGCGAGAGCGCCCCGCAGGCCGATCGAGGCCTCCAGCTCCGCCCGCGCCCGGTCCAGCCGCCCCTCGCACAGCGCCAGCACACCCAGCTCGTGGTGGAAGTACGCCTGCTCCGCGACCTCCCCCGCCTTCCGCGCGGCCTCCGCCCCGGACCGCAGCACCCGCTCCCACGCCTCCCAGTGCAGCGAGGCCGCGAACGCCGGGGCCGCCGTCCGCGCCAGCAGCACCGCCGCGACCACGTCCGCGCCCGCCAGCGCCGCCAGCACCGCGTCCGCCTCCGCCGCGACCCGCTCCGGCGTCACCGACGCGTGCCCGGTCCACCAGGCGTAGTGCCGGGCGGCCGTACGGGCCTCCTCGGCCGCCGGGCCCCCGTAACCGACCTCCTCCAGCTGCCGCGCGACCCCCGCGGCCAGCCGGTACCGCGCGCCGACCGGCGACAGCAGCCCGCAGCCCAGCAGCTCCGCCACCGCCACGTCGGCGTGTGTGTCGCCGACCAGGGCCGGCAGATGCGTGTGGTGCGGCAGCTCCCCGCCCAGCGCGCACGCGATCCGCAGGACCGCCCGCGCCGACTCGCTCACCCGCGAGGCCAGCAGCTCCGCCGGGGCCGCGCCCTCGGCCAGCGTCGGCAGCGCCACGTTCGCGTCGTCGCGCGGCCGCTCCTCGAAGACGCCGGGCTCCTCGTCGTCATCGTCGGCCGAGGACCGGTTGAGCTCGTCCCGCTGCCTCAGCAGCGCGGCCGCCTGTACGAAGCGCAGCGCCAGCCCCTCCGAGGCGAAGCGCAGGTCCCCCGCCCAGGCGGTCTCCTCCTCCGTCAGGGCCCGCCCGACGCCCGCCTCCAGGAACTCGACGGCTTCGGTCCGTCCGAGGCCCCCGAGGAAGACCTCCTCCAGGTGCGAGTCGTCGGAGGGCGCCTTGGTGTCCGGGGTGGCGGCCAGCAGATAGGCGCATTCGGGGGTGGCGCGCAGCAGTTCGTCGAGGGCGCTGCCGCCCATCTCCAGGTCGTCCAGGAGTACGACGGCGCCGATCTCCCGTACCCGTGCGAGCAGTTCCTCGCGGTCGGGGCGCACGGGCCGCTCGTCCGGGGCCTCGTACATGGCGGCGTACAGCGCCTGGAGCAGCTCGGCCGGCTGCTGCTGCCCGTAGCCGGAGAGCCGTACGACCCCGTCCGGCGCGATGCCGGCGCAGTCGGCGGCGACCGCGTCGAGCAGTACGGAACGCCCGGATCCGGCGGGCCCGGTGAGCCGTACGGAGCGCCCGTGCGAGAGCAGTCGTACGAGGCGCTCCCGCTGTTCCTCACGCGCCGGCAGCAGCCGGGCCGGGGCGCCGGATCCGGGGAGTACGGGCGGCCGTGCGGCGGCGTCGCGCGCGGCGCGGGCGGCCGGACCGCGCTTGGCGGGGCGGCCCGGTTCGGTGCCGGGCCGAAGCGGCTCGATCTCGCTGCCGTCGACCGGGTTCACGGTGAGGGCGAAGTCCCCGGCGGTCAGCGTGACAACCCGCGCGGGCCCCGAAGAGCGCTCCGCCGCTTCGGCCTGCCCCTGTGTACGGTCCATGACCCAGTCTCCCGATCGCGCCGATCGCGTCGCCGCCGTCGTCTCGCCCGGCCTTCGCACGCCCACGCCGCAGTCGCTCCTGGTCCGGTTTTCCGCCCGACCCTAGACGGTGGCCGGTCGCGCCGGAACCGCCGGGGGGCCTTCACCACCGTTCCGTTACGTTTCCGCGGGAAAGACCACACCAGGTGATCACACCCGCGGGAGGGACTCCGCTTCCAGGCCGCCCTCGATGGAGAGGATCCGGTGGAGCCGGGTGGCGACGAGGAGCCGCTGCATCTGCGGCGGCACTCCGCGCAGGACGAGGCGCCGTCCGGTCCGGCCGGCCCTCCGGTGCGCGCCCATGATCACGCCGAGGCCGGTCGCGTCCCAGGAGTCGAGCCCGGTCAGGTCCAGCACGAGGTCGCCGCGGCCGTCGTCGAGGGCGGCGTGCAGGGCCGTACGGGCGTCCGCCGCGCTGCGCACGTCGAGGCGGCCCCCGACTGCGAGTTCGGCGTGGTCGCCCCTGATGTGCATGTGTACTCCCGGCAGTCCCGCGTACGTATGGTCCGATTGATCCGTGGTCGGCAACTCTCACTGCAACTGACTGCCTCCGGGGCGGTGAAGTTGCCGACCGTGAGCGAACCGATACCTAATTCACCCGAAGGGGTGCGGGTATTCGAACTGGTGCTCAGTGCTTGTAGAAGCCCTGGCCGCTCTTGCGGCCGATGTCGCCCGCGTCGACCATGCGGCGCATGAGCTCCGGCGGCGCGAACTTCTCGTCCTGCGATTCGGTGTAGATGTTGCTGGTGGCGTGCAGCAGGATGTCCACGCCGGTGAGGTCCGCGGTGGCCAGCGGGCCCATCGCGTGGCCGAAGCCCAGCTTGCAGGCGATGTCGATGTCCTCGGCGGAGGCCACGCCCGATTCGTACAGCTTCGCGGCCTCGACGACCAGCGCGGAGATCAGACGGGTCGTCACGAAGCCGGCGACGTCGCGGTTGACGACGATGCAGGTCTTGCCGACGGACTCGGCGAACGCGCGGGTGGCGGCGAGGGTTTCGTCGCTCGTCTTGTAGCCGCGCACCAGCTCGCACAGCTGCATCATCGGGACGGGCGAGAAGAAGTGCGCGCCGACGACCCGGTCCGGACGCTCCGTCACGGCCGCGATCTTGGTGATCGGGATGGCGGAGGTGTTGGACGCCAGGATGGCGTCGTCACGGACGAGCTTGTCGAGCGCGCGGAAGATCTCGTGCTTGACCTCCAGCTTCTCGAAGACGGCCTCGACGACGATGTCCACGTCGGCGACCGCGTCGAGGTCGGTGGTCGTGACGATGCGCGCGAGCGCCGCCTCCGCGTCCTCCGCCGTCATCTTGCCCTTGGAGACGAACTTGTCGTACGAGGCCTTGATCCCGTCGGTGCCCCGGATCAGCGCGGCGTCGGTGACATCGCGCAGTACGACGTCCCAACCCGCCTGAGCGGAGACCTGCGCGATCCCGGAACCCATCAGTCCGGCACCAATGACGGCGAGCTTCCCAGCCACTGCACACCCCTCGTTCAATACGGCCCAGTCTCGTGGCCTCTCGGCCGGAGACTAGCGCCCGAGGACGGCGGTGTGACCCTGAAGTAACACGCGTCACGTCTCAGATGACGGACATCACACTGATACGGCCCAGCGACCCACCGACCGCAGGCAGTTCACTCGGCGGCGGCCGACCGGTACCGCTCCTCGACGGCCTTCAGCCGGCCCGCGACGACCTGGAAGGTGAGGGCTCTCCCGCTTCCGGACCCGGGCGGGCCCCCGGCCGTGGACGGCAGCCCGGGAGAAGGGGGCACCGCGTGCCATTTCCGCGGGCGGCTCACTACGCTGGCCGCATGGTGAACCTCACGCGCATCTACACCCGCACCGGCGACAAGGGCACGACCGCGCTCGGCGACATGAGCCGTACGGCCAAGACCGACCTGCGGATCTCCGCCTACGCCGACGCCAACGAGGCCAACGCGGCCATCGGGACGGCGATCGCGCTCGGCGCCCTGCCGACGGACGTGGTCAAGGTCCTGGTCCGGGTACAGAACGACCTGTTCGACGTCGGCGCGGACCTGTGCACCCCGGTGGTCGAGAAGCCCGCATACCCGCCGCTGCGCGTCGAGCAGTTCTACGTGGACAGGCTGGAGGCGGACTGCGACCGCTTCAACGAGGAGCTGGAGAAGCTGCGCAGCTTCATCCTGCCCGGCGGAACGCCGGGCGCCGCCCTGCTGCACCAGGCCTGCACCGTGGTCCGGCGCGCGGAGCGCTCGACGTGGGCGGCGCTGGAGGTGCACGGCGCGGTGATGAACCCGCTGACCGCCACCTACCTGAACCGGCTGTCCGACCTCCTGTTCATCCTCGCCCGCACGGCCAACAAGGAGCTCGGGGACGTCCTGTGGGTGCCGGGCGGCGAGCGCTAGCGCCCCGCCGGCACGCCGGCCCGCCGGCCCGCCGGAGACGGCCCGGCTCGCCCTCGCTTACGACATAAGGTCTGGACCTCTTGACGGTTGGTCCAGACCTTTCTACGCTCGCCGCAATACTGTGGTGAGCGTGCCATGACAAACATGCTCACGGGCGGCGCAGGTCCCACCCCCATGTCGCCGCCGTCCCCACGACGGCGACGGACCTACGGAGGAACAGGCCTTGAGCACAGCACCCCCGCAACGCGTCCGACTGTTCAGAAGGGTGGCCGCGACCCTGGCCGCCTTCGCCCTGCCGATCGCCGGGCTGGTGGCCCTCGCCGGCCCCGCCGAGGCCGCCGCCTCGGCCACGGCGACGTACACGAAGGTCTCCGACTGGGGCACCGGCTTCGAGGGCAAGTGGACGGTGAAGAACACCGGCACCACCACCATCAGCAGCTGGACCGTCGAGTGGGACTACCCGGCCGACACCCGGGTCACCTCGGCCTGGGACGCCACCGTCACCAACTCCGGCACCCACTGGACCGGCAAGAACGTCGGCTGGAACGGCACCCTGTCCCCCGGTGCCACCATCAGCTTCGGCTTCAACGGCGCCGGCCCCGGCGCCCCCAGCTTCTGCAAGATCAACGGCGCCTCCTGCGACGGCGGCACCCAGCCCGGCGACACCCCGCCCTCCGCTCCCGGCACCCCCACCGCGAGCAACGTCACCGAGACCTCGCTGACCCTGAACTGGTCCGCGGCCACCGACGACAAGGGCGTCAAGAACTACGACGTCTACCGCGGCGGCAGCAAGATCGCGACCGTCACCGGAACCAGCTACACCAACACCGGCCTGACCAAGGGCACGACGTACGGCTACACCGTCACCGCCCGCGACACGATCGACCAGACCGGCCCGTCCTCCGGCGCCCTGTCGGTGACCACCCCGGGCGGCACCACCCAGCCCCCGGACCCGGGCGGCAAGGTCAAGCTCGGCTACTTCACGGAGTGGGGCGTCTACGGCCGCAACTACCACGTGAAGAACCTGGTCACCTCCGGCTCCGCCGCGAAGATCACCCACATCAACTACGCCTTCGGCAACGTCCAGAACGGCAAGTGCACCATCGGTGACTCCTACGCCGACTACGACAAGGCCTACACCGCCGACCAGAGCGTCGACGGCGTCGCCGACACCTGGGACCAGCCGCTGCGCGGCAACTTCAACCAGCTGCGCAAGCTGAAGAAGCAGTACCCGAACATCAAGGTCCTGTGGTCCTTCGGCGGCTGGACCTGGTCCGGCGGCTTCGGCCAGGCCGCGCAGAACCCCACCGCCTTCGCCCAGTCCTGCTACGACCTGGTCGAGGACCCGCGCTGGGCCGACGTATTCGACGGGATCGACCTGGACTGGGAGTACCCGAACGCCTGCGGCCTGTCCTGCGACACCAGCGGCGCCGCCTCCCTCAAGAACATGATGCAAGCCATGCGCGCCAAGTTCGGCGCGAACAACCTGGTCACCGCCGCCATCTCCGCCGACGGCTCCAACGGCGGCAAGCTCGACGCGGCCGACTACGCCGGCGCGAGCCAGTACGTCGACTTCTACAACGTCATGACGTACGACTTCTTCGGCGCCTGGGCGGCGCAGGGCCCCACCGCCCCGCACTCCCCACTCACCTCCTACGCCGGCATCCCGCAGGACGGCTTCAACTCCGAGGCCGCCATCACCAAGCTCAAGGGCAAGGGCATCGCCGGCTCGAAGCTCAACCTCGGCATCGGCTTCTACGGCCGCGGCTGGACGGGCGTCACCCAGGCGACCCCCGGCGGCACGGCCACCGGGCCCGCCCCGGGCACGTACGAGCAGGGCATCGAGGACTACAAGGTGCTCAAGAGCAGCTGCCCGAGCACCGGCACCATCGCTGGCACGGCCTACGCCAAGTGCGGCAGCAACTGGTGGAGCTACGACACCCCCGCCACGGTCGCGGGGAAGATGGCCTGGACGAAGCAGCAGGGGCTGAGGGGCGCCTTCTTCTGGGAGTTCAGCGGAGACACCAGCAACGGCGAACTGGCCAACGCGATCCACACCGGCCTCCAGTAACCCCCACGCGCTGGGACCGGTGAACGACGAAGCCGGGGAGACGGGTCCGCCCCCCGTCTCCCCGGCTTCTTCACGTCCTGAACGCGTTGCGCGACCATCAGGCCGCGACATTCAGAAGCTCATGCGACGTTCACCCTCTGCCCGGGAGGCGCCGCCTCCAGCCAGGCGAGGAATCCGGTCAGCGCGTCCTCGCCCATCGCCAGCTCCAGGCGGGTCCCCCGGTGGAGACAGCCGAGCACGACGGCGTCGGACAGCAACGCCAGCTCCTCCTCGCCCTCGGGCGCGCGGCGGGAGACCACCTCGATGGAGGAACGCTCCAGCAGGCGGCGCGGCCGCGGCGAGTAGCTGAAGACCCGGAACCACTCGATCCGGTCACCGCTGTAGCGGGCGACCCCGTACACCCAGCCCTTGCCGGAGACGTCGGGTTTCTCGGACACACCCCAGCGCAGGCTGCAGTCGAAGGTTCCGCCGGACCGCTGGATGAGCCTGCGGCGCAGACCGAACACAAAGAGCCCGATCACCACCAGGGCTACGACCAGGCCGCTCACAAGCAGAGCGAGGAGCATCTTCACCGACCTCCTCGCTCATCGACATGACGCACAAACGAAAAAAAGACCTGCATCGCCTCAGCCGCGACCCGGTCTGGAAAATTCCAGAACCGGACCGCGGCTGAGGTTCGAACTTGTTCAGTACGGGGCTCAGTGCCCCGCGACGGCGCGCAGCCGGACTTCGGCGCGCCGCTCGGATGCCGCATCGGCGTCCGACTTCGCGCGCTCCAGTGCCCGCTCCGCACGCTGGACATCAATCTCGTCCGCGAGCTCGGCGATCTCGGCCAGCAGGGACAGCTTGTTGTCCGCGAACGAGATGAAACCGCCGTGCACCGCGGCGACGACAGTGTTGCCCTCGCTGGTGCGGATGGTCACAGGGCCCGATTCCAGCACACCGAGAAGCGGCTGGTGACCGGGCATGACGCCGATGTCGCCGGACGTGGTGCGGGCGACAACAAGGGTGGCCTCGCCGGACCAGACATTGCGGTCCGCCGCGACCAGCTCGACGTGCAGCTCAGCAGCCAAGGTGGCTCCTCGGGTCACCACCCGGCGGGTCGGCCGGGTGTTGGGTCAAATTCTAATGGGCGTGGGGAGAGGGACGGGACACACCCGCCCCTCTCCGTACAACGTTCGAGCCGGATGCGCTCCTCGCGGAGCGCGCCGGATCAGGAGACGCCCAGCTCCTTGGCGTTGGCCTTCAGGTCCTCGATGCCACCGCACAGGAAGAACGCCTGCTCGGGGAAGTGGTCGTAGTCACCGTCGCAGATCGCGTTGAACGCGGTGATCGACTCCTCCAGCGGAACGTCCGAACCGTCCACACCGGTGAACTGCTTCGCCACGTGGGTGTTCTGCGACAGGAAGCGCTCGACGCGACGGGCACGGTGGACAACGAGCTTGTCCTCCTCGCCCAGCTCGTCGATACCGAGGATCGCGATGATGTCCTGGAGGTCCTTGTACTTCTGGAGGATCCCCTTGACGCGCATCGCCGTGGCGTAGTGGTCCGCCGCGATGTACCGCGGGTCGAGGATGCGGGACGTCGAGTCCAGCGGGTCCACGGCCGGGTAGATGCCCTTCTCGGAGATCGGACGGGAGAGAACCGTCGTCGCGTCGAGGTGGGCGAAGGTGGTCGCCGGCGCCGGGTCGGTCAGGTCGTCCGCGGGGACGTAGATCGCCTGCATCGAGGTGATCGAGTGACCACGGGTCGAGGTGATGCGCTCCTGGAGGAGACCCATCTCGTCGGCCAGGTTCGGCTGGTAACCCACCGCGGAGGGCATACGGCCGAGCAGAGTCGACACCTCGGAACCCGCCTGGGTGTACCGGAAGATGTTGTCGATGAAGAACAGCACGTCCTGCTTCTGCACATCGCGGAAGTACTCCGCCATGGTCAGACCGGCGAGCGCGACGCGCAGACGGGTGCCCGGGGGCTCGTCCATCTGGCCGAAGACGAGGGCCGTCTTGTCGATGACGCCCGAGTCGGCCATTTCCTCGATGAGGTCGTTGCCCTCACGGGTACGCTCACCGACGCCCGCGAAGACCGACACACCGTCGTGGTTGTTGGCGACGCGGTAGATCATTTCCTGGATCAGAACGGTCTTGCCGACACCGGCACCACCGAACAGACCGATCTTTCCACCCTTGACGTACGGGGTGAGAAGGTCGATGACCTTGACGCCGGTCTCGAACATCTCGGTCTTCGACTCGAGCTCGTCGAAGCGAGGCGCCTTGCGGTGGATCGGCCAGCGCTCGGTGACCTCGGCGTTCGCCTCGGGGTAGTTCAACACCTCACCCAGCGTGTTGAACACCTTGCCCTTGGTGAAGTCACCGACGGGGACGGTGATGCCCTCGCCCGTGTCGGTCACCGCGGCCTGGCGGACCAGGCCGTCGGTCGGCTGCATCGAGATGGTACGGACGATGCCGTCACCCAGGTGCTGCGCGACCTCGAGGGTCAGGGTCTTGAGCTTGCCGTCCTCGGCCGGGTCTGCGACCTGGACCTTGAGGGCGTTGTAGATCTCGGGCATGGCGTCGACGGGGAACTCCACGTCGACGACCGGGCCGATGACCCGGGCGACGCGGCCCGTGGCGGCGGCCGTCTCAACAGTGGTCGTCATTACTTGTCACTCCCCGCGGTCGCGTCAGCCATGGCGCTCGCGCCACCGACGATCTCGCTGATTTCCTGGGTGATTTCGGCCTGGCGGGCCGCGTTGGCAAGCCGGGAGAGGCTCTTGATGAGATCCCCGGCGTTGTCGGTCGCCGACTTCATCGCGCGGCGGCGGGCGGCGTGCTCGGAAGCGGCCGACTGCAGCAGTGCGTTGTAGATACGGCTCTCGACGTAGCGCGGCAGCAGGGCGTCGAGGACGTCCTCCGCCGACGGCTCGAAGTCGAACAGCGGAAGGATCTCGCCCTTCGCGCCGGTCTCCTCCTCTGCCTTCTCAAGGCTGAGCGGCAGCATCCGGCCGTCCACCGCGTTCTGCGTCATCATCGACACGAATTCCGTGTAGACGATGTGCAGCTCGTCCACGCCGCCCTCGGCCGTTTCCATCTGGATGGCCTCGATCAGCGGCGCGGCGACGCGCTTGGCGTCGGCGTAGGCCGGGCTGTCGGTGAAGCCCGTCCACGAATCCGCGACCTTGCGCTCGCGGAAGCCGTAGTAGGCCAGACCCTTGCGGCCGACGATGTACGTGTCGACCTCCTTGCCCTCGCCGCGCAGCCGCTCAGCGAGCCGCTCCGCCTGCTTGATGGCGTTCGAGGAGTAGCCGCCGGCCAGACCGCGGTCGCTCGTGATGAGCAGGACCGCGGCGCGGGTCGGCGCCTCGACCTCGGTGGTCAGGGCGTGCTTGGTGTTCGAGCCGGTCGCCACCGCGGTCACCGCACGGGTGAGCTCGGTCGCGTACGGCATCGATGCCGCCACCCTGCGCTGCGCCTTGACGATGCGCGAGGCGGCGATCATCTCCATCGCCTTGGTGATCTTCTTGGTCGCCGTGACGGCACGGATGCGACGCTTGTAGACCCGGAGCTGCGCTCCCATGAGTCAGGTCCCTTCCGTCGTCACTTGGAGACGTTGACGGCCGGCGCGTCCTCGCCCAGGAGCTTGCCGTCCGAGGTCTCGAACTGCTGCTTGAAGCCGGCGATGGCGTCCGCGATCGACGTCAGGGTGTCGTCCGACATCTTGCCGCCGTCGGCGATGGAGGTGAGGAGGTCCTTGCGCTCGCGGCGCAGGTGCTCCATCAGCTCCGACTCGAAGCGACGGATGTCGCCCACCGGTACGTCGTCCATCTTGCCGGTGGTGCCGGCCCAGACGGAGACGACCTGCTCCTCGACGGGCATCGGCTGGTACTGGCCCTGCTTCAGCAGCTCGACCAGACGCTTGCCGCGCTCCAGGGAGGACTTCGACGCGGCGTCCAGGTCGGAACCGAAGGCGGCGAACGCCTCCAGCTCGCGGTACTGGGCCAGGTCCAGGCGCAGACGGCCGGAAACCTGCTTCATGGCCTTGTGCTGGGCGGAGCCACCGACGCGGGAGACCGAGATACCGACGTTCAGCGCCGGGCGCTGGCCCGCGTTGAACAGGTCGGACTCCAGGAAGCACTGGCCGTCGGTGATGGAGATGACGTTGGTCGGGATGAACGCCGACACGTCGTTCGCCTTGGTCTCGACGATCGGCAGACCGGTCATCGAACCGGCACCCATGTCGTCGGACAGCTTCGCGCAGCGCTCCAGCAGACGGGAGTGCAGGTAGAAGACGTCACCCGGGTAGGCCTCACGGCCCGGCGGGCGGCGCAGCAGCAGCGACACGGCGCGGTAGGCGTCGGCCTGCTTCGACAGGTCGTCGAAGATGATCAGGACGTGCTTGCCGGCGTACATCCAGTGCTGGCCGATGGCGGAACCGGTGTACGGCGCCAGGTACTTGAAGCCGGCCGGGTCGGACGCCGGGGCGGCGACGATCGTCGTGTACTCGAGCGCGCCGGCGTCTTCCAGGGCGCCGCGAACGGACGCGATGGTCGAGCCCTTCTGGCCGATGGCGACGTAGATGCAGCGGACCTGCTTGTTCACGTCACCGGAGCGCCAGTTGTCGCGCTGGTTGATGATCGTGTCGACGGCCAGGGCGGTCTTACCCGTCTGACGGTCGCCGATGATCAGCTGACGCTGGCCGCGGCCGACGGGCACCATCGCGTCGATGGCCTTGTAGCCGGTCTGCATGGGCTCGTGGACCGACTTGCGGACCATGACGCCGGGGGCCTGCAGCTCGAGGGCACGGCGGCCCTCGGTCGCGATCTCGCCGAGACCGTCGATCGGGTTGCCGAGCGGGTCGACAACGCGACCGAGGTATCCCTCGCCGACGCCGACGGAGAGCACCTCACCGGTGCGCTGCACCGGCTGGCCCTCCTCGATACCGCTGAACTCGCCGAGGACGACCGCACCGATCTCGCGCTCCTCGAGGTTGAGGGCGAGACCGAGGGTGCCGTCCTCGAACTTCAGCAGCTCGTTCGCCATGGCGGAGGGCAGGCCCTCCACCTTCGCGATGCCGTCGCCGGCAACGCTGACCGTTCCGACCTCCTCGCGCGAGGCCGCGTCCGGCTGGTACGACTGGACAAAGTTCTCCAGTGCGTCCCGGATCTCCTCCGGCCGGATCGTGAGCTCCGCCATCTGGGTTCCCTGCTCTCCTTGTTGGGCCTGAAGCTTCTTAGGGGTCTGGGGGCGACCCCCAGGAATCTTCTGCAAGTTCTGCACGGCCCAACCGGGCCGCTAGGAATGCTTTGTTCTATTTGCTGGCTGGTCAGCCGGCCATGCGGCGGGACGCCTCGGCGAGGCGGTCCGCGATGGTGCCGTCGATGACCTCGCCACCGACCCGCACCGAGATCCCGCCGAGGACCGCGGGGTCCACATCGAGGTTCAGGTGCATCTGGCGCCCGTACAGCTTGGCCAGCACCGCGCCGAGACGCTGCTTCTGCACGTCACTCAGCGGAACCGCGCTGGTCACAGTGGCGACCATGCGGTTGCGGCGCTCGGCGGCGAGCACGGAAAGGGAGTCGAGTCCCGCTTCCAGGCTACGTCCACGCGGGTGGGTGACGAGACGCGTGACCAGACGCTCGGTGACGGCGCTCGCCTTGCCGCCGAGCAGGCCGCGCAGCAGCTCGCTCTTGGCGGAGGCGGAGGCCGCCCGCTCGGTCAGCGCGGCGCGCAGCTCGGTGCTCGAGGCGACGATCCGGCCGAACCGGAACAGCTCGTCCTCGACGTCGTCGAGCGCGCCCGCCTGCTGGGCCGCCGTGAGGTCGGCGGTGGCCGCCAGCTCCTCCAGCGAGTCCACCAGGTCACGGGACTGCGACCAGCGGGACCGGGCCATGCCGGACACCAGGTCGAGGGTTTCCCCGCCGACCTGACCCGCCAGGAGCCGGCCGACCAGCTCGGCCTTGGCCTCGCCGGCCTGCGCCGGGTCCGTGATGACCCGACGCAGCGAGACCTCACGGTCGAGCAGCGCGGTGACGGCTGCCAGCTCACCGGCGAGCTTCGCCGCGTCGACGGACGTGTTGTCCGTCAGCGCGTCGAGACGCTCACGCGCGGAGGCCAGCGCCTCGCGGCTCGCTCCGTTCATCGGGCCGCCTCGGCCTTCTCCTCAAGCTCGCTGAGGAAACGGTCGATGGTGCGGCTCTGACGGGCGGCGTCCTCAAGGGACTCCCCGACGAGCTTGCCGGCCAGGTCGGTGGCGAGCTTGCCCACGTCCTGACGCAGCGCCTGAGAGGCGGCCTTGCGGTCAGCCTCGATCTGGGTGTGGCCGGCAGCGATGATCTCCTCACGCTGCCGCTGGCCCTCTGCGCGCAGTTCTTCCTTGAGCGCAGTGCCCTGCTCCAGCGCTTCCTGGCGCAGGCGCGCGGCCTCGTGCCGGGCTTCGGCGAGCTGGGCCTTGTACTGCTCCAGAACGCTCTGGGCCTCGGTCTGAGCGGCCTCAGCCTTCTCGATACCGCCCTCGATCGCCGCGTGACGCTCGTCCAGAACCTTGTTGATGTTCGGGAGGAGCTTCTTCGCGAGGAAACCGAAGACGATGACGAAGGCGATCAGACCGATGACGAGCTCGGGGATCGGCGGGATGAGGGGGCTTTCAGCTTCCTCAGCCGCGAGAACCAGGAGGTTCACTTCAGTGCCTTTCGTCTAGTGGCTGGTCGTGAATCCGAAGATCACTTGCCGTAGACAAACGGCATGACCAGGCCGATCAGCGCCAGGGCCTCACAGAAGGCGAAACCGAGGATCTGGTTGGCGCGGATCAGGCCGGCAGCCTCGGGCTGACGGGCAAGAGCCTGGGTGCCGTTACCGAAGATGATGCCGACGCCGACGCCGGGGCCGATGGCCGCGAGGCCGTAGCCGATGGAGCCGAGGGAGCCGGTGACGGCGGCAAGGGTCTGAGACATGCCGGGTTCTTCCTTCTCTTTCACGGACCGGTGGGGGTTGGCCACCGGACGACTTGGGGTGTTGCGGGGGGGGAGGCTCAGTGGTGCTCGGCGAGCGCGCCCTGAATGAAGCTGCAGGCCAGGAGGACGAAGACGTACGCCTGGACAGCCTGGATGAAGAGCTCGAAGGCGGTCATCACCAGGACCATGACGAACGAGACGCCGGCGTAGGCGATCCCGAGGCCGTTCAGCAGGTACCAGCTGGCGATCGTGAAGAGCAGCAGCAGGGTGTGACCGGCGAACATGTTCGCGAACAGTCGGACCGCGTGGGTGAACGGGCGGACCAGGACGTTCGAGAAGAACTCGATGACCATGACCATCGGCAGAACCGGGCCAAGCGACTTGTCGTAGCCGGTCAGGTTCTTCAAGCCGCCGACGAAGCCGTGACGCTTGAACGTCACGCTCATCCAGACCACGTACACGATCGCGGCGAGGGCGGCGGGGTACGCGATGATCGCCGTCACCGGGAACTGGGCCACCGGAATAATGGACCAGAGGTTCATCATCCAGACGAAGAAGAACAGCGAGACCATCAGGGGGACGTACTTCTCGCCCTCCTTCTTGCCCAGCGTCTCGTACACGATGCCGCGGCGTACGAAGTCGTAGCCGGCCTCGGCGACCATCTGGAGCTTGCCCGGGACGACCTTCGGCTTGCGGAAGGCCAGCCAGAAGAAGCCGACGATGATGACCGTGCCGAGCAGGGCCAGCAGCATCGTCTTGTTGAAGTAGGTGTTGCTGTCCGCGTTGCCGAAGATCGGCTCGAACAGGAACGAGTGCAGACCGGGAGCCGGGAAGCCACAACCGTCGAAGATGTGGCAATCGGTCTCGAAGGCGAGCACCGTCGTCGGGTCAGCACTCACCGCGGGCTCCTTCAGCGTGGCGCATAGGTACGGCAACCTCGTTGTGTCGGCGCGGCGTATGGCCGCAGTTCGGCACTGGACTGGTGTTACGGATGGTGGGGCGGCAGTCAGGCATCGAGCCTCGCGATGGAACAGGCGTCAGCTCAGATGCCCGCGCCCGCAGTGCCGCAGTTGGCACCGGACGATAGCAGGATCTCGAACGCCCACTTATCCCGGCCCTACCCTTCACGACTTCGGCCCCGAATTTCCGGGCTTGTCGCCCTTCGTCGAGTCCGGTTCGACGTAAAGGATCTTTGCCTTCATGTGAGCACGCGTCTGTGCGCCGATCCACACGAGGGTGGTGGCGACGAGCGTGATCGCGAATGCCTTGGGGTGGAACAGCGTCGTGTTCTTGAACGCGGCGAGAAAGACGAAGAGCAGCAGAATCTGGGCCGCGTAGAGCATGAGCCCCATGGCCTGGAAGAGATGCGGCAGTGATTTCGCCGTGCGCTGTAGAACGATGAATCCGAGGCCCATGAACAGGATCACCAGCAGCGTCGCGACGATGGCACCGACCGCTCCCTTGCCCCCGACGACCAGCGCGCTGATCACGGCGGCGATAGCGCCGGCGATAGCGGTGGGTACGGCGGCTTGCAGGAGGAGTCGGACGTCATCTGACCGCATGGCGGGGTAGCTCCGCGTGGTGGTGGGGGCACGGACTCGTACGGACTCGTACGGGACGAGCGTAAGCCCGGTCCGAGGGCGCGCCTCGGGCCAAGGGACCGTCGCACTACGGTCCTTCGGCTCTGTCGCCGGGTTTAGTGAACGGTATCACAAACTATTTGATGAGAGCTTTACCTGGTGGGTGTGCCCACTGTCACACATGAGAGTTAACCCGCCCGTGTGTGCACGATGAAGAGGCGGCTTGTGTGCTAAAGGCGCCCCATATCCGACATGCTCCTGCGGCGTCAGCGGGTCGATTCGGCCTTACGTCGCTCGGGGAAGCGCGAACGGGGGCCTACCGCGGTCGCTCCGTTGACGCCGGACACTCCCGCCGCGACGGGGCGGGCAGGGGTCGGCTCGGTGGCCGTCGCCTCGCGTGCGGCCGCTTCCGCGGCCGCCTCGGCACGCCGCGTCGCGTGCCGGTAGCGCGGCGGGACGAGGGCCTCGGCCCAGCGCGGGGCGCGCGGGGTGAAGCGCGGCAGGAGCAGCAGGATCAGGCCCACGGCGCTCAGGGCGGCGATGGCGAGCACGATCCACATCGAGGTGGAGTGCACGGAGTAGGCCACCGCGCCGAAGGCGATGAGCCCCGTCCAGAAGTACATGATCAGCACCGCGCGGCTGTGGGAATGCCCGAGCTCCAGCAGCCGGTGGTGCAGGTGACCGCGGTCGGCCGCGAACGGGGACTGGCCCTTCCAGGTGCGCCGCACGATGGCCAGGACCAGGTCCGCCATCGGGATGGCGATGATCGTCAGCGGCAGGATCAGCGGGATGAAGACCGGCAGCATCGCGTGCGTCGCGTTGCGCTCACCGCCCGCGAAGAGCCCGAGCGCGTCCGGGTCCACCTGCCCGGTGATGGAGATGGCGCCGGCGGCCAGCACCAGGCCGATCAGCATCGAGCCGGAGTCGCCCATGAAGATCCGGGCGGGGTGCATGTTGTGCGGGAGGAAGCCCAGGCACATGCCCATCAGGATCGCGGCGAAGAGGGTCGCGGGCGCGGCGGCCTCGATGCCGTAGCCGAACCAGATCCGATAGCCGTAGAGGAAGAACGCGCAGGCGGCGATGCAGACCATGCCGGCCGCCAGGCCGTCGAGACCGTCCACGAAGTTCACGGCGTTGATCGTGATCACGACGAGGGCCACGGTGAGCAGGTTGCCCTGCCACTGGGTGAGCGAGACCGTGCCGATGAAGGGGACCGGGATGAACAGGATCGTCAGACCCTGCATCACCATCACGCCCGCGGAGATCATCTGGGCGCCGAGCTTGATCAGGGCGTCGATCTCGAATTTGTCGTCGAGAACGCCGACCAGCCAGATCAGCGCCGCCCCGGAGAGCAGCGCGCGCGGTTCGTTCGACAGCTCGAAGACGCTGTTGAGGTTCTGCAGGTGGTCCGCGACCAGCAGGCCCGCGCACAGGCCGCCGAACATGGCGATGCCGCCGAGCCGCGGTGTCGGCTCGCGGTGCACGTCGCGGGCCCGGATCGCGGGCATCGCGCCGACCGCGATCGCGAACTTCCGCACGGGCCCCGTGAGCAGATAGGTCACCGCGACCGTGACGCAAAGCGTCAGCAGATATTCACGCACGGGCTGCCCCAGATGTATCGCCGGCCATCTCAGCCCCACACATTAGCCGCGATGTCCCCCGCTTCGAGGACGCGAGGTGCCGGTATCACGGTTGCACTACGTTCTTCTTGACCCGTTAAACCCCGTACGGGGGAAATCCGAGCGCCAGCGCGGTCACGTCCGAGCGGGTTCTCGTCGTTTTCGTCGCGTCGGCCACCTCGCCGCTCAGGGCGGCGGCGAACAGGTCGGCGATCCTGCGCATCTCCGGCTCCCCCATCCCCTGCGTGGTCACCGCCGCCGTACCGAGCCGGATGCCCCGCTGGTCCCCGTAGGGGAGGGCGCAGGTTTCGAGGACGATCCCGGCGGCGGCCAGCCGGCCGCGCGCGGTCGGCCCGTCCAGCCCGAGGGGCGCGGGGTCGGCGCTGATCAGATGCGTGTCGGTGCCCCCGGTCGTCAGCAGGAAACCGCGGGCCTCCAGTTCCTCGGCCAGGACCCGCGCATTGGCGACGACGCGGTGCGCGTACGTGGTGAACGCCGGACTGGCGGCCTCGCCGAAGGCCACGGCCTTGGCGGCGATGGTGTGCATCTGGGCGCCGCCCTGGGTGAAGGGGAACACCGCCCGGTCGATGCGCTCGGCGAACTCGGCGCCGCACAGGATCATTCCGCCGCGGGGGCCGCGCAGCACCTTGTGGGTCGTCGCGCAGACGATGTCGGCGTACGGGACGGGGCTGGGGGCCGCGCCGCCGGCGACGAGCCCGATCGGGTGCGCGGCGTCGGCGATCAGATACGCGCCGACCTCGTCGGCGATCTCCCGGAACACGGAGTACTCGGGGTGGCGCGGGTAGCAGATCGAGCCGCACACGATCGCCTTGGGCCGGTGCGTACGGGCGAGCTCCTGCACCTGCCGGTAGTCGATCAGGCCCGTCTCGGCGTCGACGCCGTACCCGACGAAGTCGAACCAGCGCCCGGAGAAGTTGGCGGGAGAGCCGTGGGTGAGGTGCCCGCCGTACGGGAGGCCCATCGCCAGCACGGTGTCCCCGGGGCGCAGCAGCGCGGCGTACGCGGCCAGCACGGCGGAGGATCCGGAGTGCGGCTGCACATTGGCGTGCTCGACCCCGAACAGGGCCATGGCGCGCTCGATGGCGATCCGTTCGGCCAGGTCGGCGTACTCGCAGCCGCCGTGGTGGCGGGCGCCGGGGTATCCCTCGGCGTACTTGTTGGCGAGGGCCGAGCCGAGCGCCGCGAGCACGGCGGGCGAGGTGAAGTTCTCGGCGGCGCTGAGCTGGAGCGTGTCCGCCTGCCGGCGTGCCTCCCCCGCGAGCACGTCGGCCATCTGCGGATCCTGCTGCCGCAGCAGGCCCGTCGGCTGGGTGATGACGCTCATGGCGCGACTCCATGGGTACCGGGTACAGCCACTCTAGGCCCGGCACCCCGTCCACACATTTCCAGCCGCGCCGTCATTCCAGCCTCGCCGGCGTTTGAGGCGCGGGGTCTGGGGCGGAGCCCCAGGAGACGGAGAAAGGGCGGGGCGGGGAGAAAGGCCCCGCGCAGCGGCGCGTGCCACCCGGCAGGGTCAGCGTGACGCGGTGACGCCCGTCAGGGCCGTGACCACGGGGTCCAGCGCCTGGTTGATCTCGTCGCCGATCGATCGGAAGAACGTGATCGGCGCCCCGTACGGGTCGTACACCTCGTCCGCGTCGGGCGACGGCGCCAACAGCCACCCGCGCAACGCCGCGGCGGCCCGCACCAGCGCCCGCGCCCGCTCCGCCATCCCGTCGTCCAGCGGCGGCAGCGTGGCCGGATCTATCGCCCGCACCAGCCGCGTGAACTCCTTCAGCGTGAAGGTGCGCAGGCCCGCCGAATGTCCCATCGAGATGACCTGCGCCCGGTGGTCACGGGTCGCCGTGAGGACCAGGTCCGCGCGTATGACGTGCTCGTCCAGCAGCTCACGCCCGGTGAACCCCGACGCGTCCGCGCCGAAGTCCGCCAGGACGGCCGCCGCGTTCGCCTCCATGGGGGCACCCTCGTGGCCCCAGGTACCGGCGCTCTCGACGATGAGGTCCCCGGTCACGAGACCGCCCAGCCGGTGCGACAGCGCATGCCGCGTCAGCCGCTCGGTGATGGGCGAGCGGCACACGTTGCCGGTGCTGACGTGGAGGATGCGGAAGGTGCTCTCCCCGGCTATGCCACGCCCCTCAGGGCTCACGGGGCCACCTCGAGGTCGGGTACGACCTCCCGCAGCTGCTCTGCGGTCAGCGCCCCCTCGCGCAGCAGGACGGGAACCTTCCCGGTGACATCGACGATCGACGACGGCTGGATCCCCGGAGTCGGCCCGCCGTCCAGGTACACGGACACCGAGTCGCCCAGCATCGCGCGCGCCGCGTCGCAGTCCTCCGGCGCCGGGTGCCCGGACAGGTTCGCGGAGGACACGGCCATCGGCCCGACCTCGGTCAGCAGCTCGATCGCGACGGGGTGCAGGGGCATACGTACCGCCACGGTCCCCCGGGTCTCCCCCAGGTCCCACGCCAGCGACGGCTGGTGCTTGGCGACGAGCGTCAGCGCGCCCGGCCAGAAGGCGTCGACCAGCTCCCACGCCTGCTCGGAGAAGTCCGTGACGAGGCCGTGCAGGGTGTTCGGAGAGCCGATGAGGACAGGGGTGGGCATGCCGCGGCCCCGCCCCTTGGCGGCGAGCAGGTCGTGGACGGCCTCCGCGCTGAAGGCGTCCGCGCCGATCCCGTAGAGGGTGTCGGTGGGCAGCACGACGAGCTCGCCGCGGCGCACGGCGGACGCCGCTTCGCGCAGACCCGTCTTACGGTCCGTCGCGTCGTTGCAGTCGTATCGCCGGGCCATCAGCGGGCCTCCTCGTGCAGCAGGGGGGTGGCGGGAAAGGTCGCGCCCGTCACGGCAGGGCCTTGCGGGCGGTGGCGAAGCGCGGGCGGTTGTTGAGGTCCGGGTGGTCGGCCGCGTCGGCCCAGCCCCGCTCCTCGGCGAAGATCCACGGGACCTGGCCACCCTGGGTGTCGGCGTGCTCGATGACGACGATGCCGCCGGGCCGCAGCAGCCGGTGCGCGGTGCGCTCGATGCCGCGGATGGTGTCGAGTCCGTCCTCGCCGGAGAAGAGCGCCATCTCCGGATCGTGGTCGCGCGCCTCAGGGGCGACGTACTCCCACTCGGTGAGCGGGATGTACGGCGGGTTCGAGATCACCAGATCGACCTGGCCGTCCAGCTCGGGCAGCGCGCTGAGCGCGTCGCCCTGGTGGACGGTGACCCGGGAGCCCTCGGCGTTCTTGCGGGTCCAGCGCAGCGCGTCCTCGGACAGCTCGACGGCGTGCACGCGCGAGCGCGGCACCTCCTGTGCCATGGCCAGCGCGATGGCGCCGGACCCGCTGCACAGGTCGACGATCAGCGGCTCGACGACGTCCATCGCCCGGACGGCGTGTATGGCCCAGTCCACGACCGATTCGGTCTCGGGCCGGGGCACGAAGACCCCGGGCCCGACCTGGAGCTCCAGGTACCGGAAGAACGCGCGGCCGGTGATGTGCTGGAGCGGCTCGCGCGCCTCCCGGCGGGCGACGGCCTCCCAGTAGCGGGCGTCGAAGTCCGCGTCCTTGACGTGGTGCAGTTCCCCCCGTTTGACGCCGTGCACGAAGGCCGCGAGCTCCTCCGCGTCGAAGCGCGGTGAGGGCACGCCGGCGGCGGCCAGCCGCTGGGTGGCCTGGGCCACCTCGGCAAGCAGCAAGTTCACGCTGGTCCTCCGGGCTGCTGTCGTACGGGGTGAAGCGGGGGTCGAGCGGGGGCGAGCTGGGTCAGGCAGGGGTCGAGCAGGGATCAGTGCGCGGCCGCGAGCTTCGCGGCGGAGTCCGTGTCGACACAGGCCTGGATGACCGCGTCGAGGTCTCCGTCGAGCACCTGGTCCAAGTTGTACGCCTTGAAGCCGGTCCGGTGGTCCGAGATCCGGTTTTCCGGGTAGTTGTACGTCCGGATCTTCTCGGACCGGTCCACGCTGCGCACCTGGCTGCGGCGCACGTCGGAGGCCTCCTGCTCGGCGGCTTCCTGGGCGGCGGCCAGCAGGCGCGAGCGCAGGATGCGCATGGCCTGCTCCTTGTTCTGGAGCTGGCTCTTCTCGTTCTGGCAGGAGGCGACCACACCGGTCGGCAGGTGCGTGATGCGCACGGCCGAGTCGGTGGTGTTGACGGACTGGCCGCCGGGGCCGGAGGAGCGGTACACGTCGATGCGGAGGTCGTTCATGTTGATCTCGACCTCGACCTCCTCGGCCTCCGGGGTGACGAGCACGCCGGCGGCGGAGGTGTGGATGCGGCCCTGGGACTCGGTGGCCGGAACGCGCTGGACGCGGTGCACGCCGCCCTCGTACTTCAGGCGGGCCCACACGCCCTGGCCGGGCTCGGTCGCGCCGTTACCGCCCTTGGTGCGGACGGAGACCTGGACGTCCTTGTAGCCGCCGAGCTCGGACTCGGTGGCGTCGATGATCTCGGTCTTCCAGCCCACGCGCTCGGCGTAGCGCAGGTACATGCGCAGCAGGTCGCCCGCGAACAGGGCGGACTCGTCGCCGCCCGCGCCGGCCTTGACCTCAAGGAGCACGTCCTTGTCGTCGCTGGGGTCGCGCGGGACGAGCAGCAGGCGGAGCTTCTCGGTGAGCTCCTCGCGCTGCGCGGTCAGTTCCTTGACCTCGGCGAAGAAATCGGGGTCGTCCGCCGCGAACTCCTTGGCCGTCTCGATGTCCTCCGCCGACTGCTTCCAGGCTCGGAAGGTCGCGACGATCGGGGTCAGCTCCGCGTAGCGCTTGTTGAGCTTGCGCGCGTTGGCCTGATCCGAGTGGACCGAAGGGTCGGCGAGCCTCTTCTCAAGGTCGGCGTGCTCGCCGACCAGTTCCTCGACCGCCTCGAACATCGGGGGCTCCTGTGGTGAAAGTACGAAAAAGGGCTGCGGGACGACAAAGGCGCCGGTCCGGCTGCCCCCGTTATGGACAGGGCACAGCCGGAATCCGGCGCCGGAAGCGCGCTACTTCTGCGCAGCCTTGCCGAAGCGGGCCTCGAAGCGGGCGACACGGCCACCGGTGTCGAGGATCTTCTGCTTGCCCGTGTAGAACGGGTGGCATTCGGAGCAGACCTCGGCACGGATGGTGCCCTCGGTCAGGGTGCTACGAGTGGTGAACGACGCGCCGCAGGTGCAGCTGACCTGGGTCTCGACGTACTCGGGGTGAACATCGCGCTTCAAGGTGTCTCCTAGATTCGGGAGGGCGCCGGGTCGCAGGAGCCGAATTGCGCACTGCGTGAACCGGGGCCGACAGACCAGTCTGCCAGGACCGGGCCGCCTGTCAAAATTCTGAGGACGCTCCCCTCAACGGGAAGCACCGGCCATCTATTCCAGATCCCCCCGGAACGCCGCTGAGCTGGGGTTCTACTGGAAGATCCCGGCTCGCGCCGCGGGTGCGGCCCGGCCGCCGGGGAACGCGGGACCGCCCCCGCCGCGGCTGCGGTGGGGGCGGTCCCGGTGGTGCGGTGCCGGCGACGCGGCGACGGGTCAGTCGTCGTTCTTGCCCGCCGGGGTCGTCTTGGCGATCTGCATCAGGAACTCGGCGTTCGACTTCGTCTGCTTCATCTTGTCGAGCAGCAGCTCGATCGCCTGCTGCGAGTCGAGCGCGTGCAGCACTCGGCGCAGCTTCCAGGTGATGGAGAGCTCGTCGCTGTTGAGCAGGATCTCCTCCTTGCGGGTGCCGGACGCGTCGACGTCCACCGCCGGGAAGATGCGCTTGTCGGCGAGCTTCCGGTCGAGCTTGAGCTCCATATTGCCGGTGCCCTTGAACTCCTCGAAGATCACCTCGTCCATGCGCGAGCCGGTGTCGACCAGCGCGGTGGCCAGGATGGTCAGCGAGCCGCCGTCCTCGATGTTGCGCGCGGCACCGAAGAAGCGCTTCGGCGGGTACAGCGCGGTCGAGTCGACACCACCGGACAGGATGCGGCCGGAGGCGGGCGCCGCGAGGTTGTACGCGCGGCCCAGACGGGTGATGGAGTCCAGCAGGACGACCACGTCGTGACCCAGCTCGACGAGACGCTTGGCGCGCTCGATGGCCAGCTCGGCGACGGTGGTGTGGTCCTCGGCCGGGCGGTCGAAGGTCGAGGAGATGACCTCGCCCTTGACCGACCGCTGCATGTCGGTGACCTCTTCCGGACGCTCGTCGACCAGGACGACCATCAGGTGGCACTCGGGATTGTTGACGGTGATCGCGTTGGCGATCGACTGCATGATCATCGTCTTGCCGGCCTTCGGCGGCGAGACGATCAGACCACGCTGACCCTTTCCGATCGGTGCGACCAGGTCGATGATCCGGCCGGTCAGCACGCCCGGGTCGGTCTCCAGGCGGAGCCGGTCCTGCGGGTAGAGCGGGGTCAGCTTCTGGAACTCCGGCCGTCCGCGCCCGGATTCGGGCGCCATGCCGTTCACCGAGTCCAGTCGCACAAGGGCGTTGAACTTCTCGCGGCGCTCGCCGTCCTTGGGCTGGCGCACGGCACCGGTGGTGTGGTCACCCTTGCGCAGACCCGCCTTGCGGACCTGGGCGAGGGAGACGTACACGTCGTTGGGGCCGGGCAGGTAGCCCGAGGTCCGGATGAACGCGTAGTTGTCGAGGATGTCGAGGATGCCCGCGACGGGGATCAGCACATCGTCGTCGGCGACCTGCGGCTCGCTCGGGGCGAACTCGTCGCGCCCGCGACGGCCGCGGCGGTCGCGGTAGCGGCCACGACGGCCGCGACGGCCCTCTTCACCGTCGAAGTCGTCCTGCGGGCCGTGGTCCTGGGGGCCCTGGCGGTCCGGACGGCCCTGCTGAGCCTGACGGCCGCCCTGCTGCTGGCGGTCGGCGCGGTCCTGGCGGTCGGCCCGGTCCTGGCGTCCGCCGGCCTGGACCTGGCCGGTCTGGGCCTGACCCTGACCGCCCTGACCCTGACCGCCCTGACCCTGGCCGCCCTGGCCCTGCTCGTCGGCCTTGGCGCCGCGCTCGCGGCGGCCCTGGCGGTCGCCGCGCTCGGCACGGTCACCGCGGTCGCGGCGGTCCCGGCGGCCGCGGCCCTCGCCGGCCTCCTGGCCCTGCGGGGCGGAGACGGCGGTGGCGGCCTCGGCCTTGGTCTCGACCGGCGCGGCCGCGGCCGGCACGGTCTCGGTCTTCTGCTCGACCTGCACGGCGACGGGCGCCGAGGACTCCGGGCTGCCGGAGGGGGCAGTGGCCCGACGACGGCGGCGTTCGCCGACCGGGACGTCCTCTCCCCCACGCTCGGCTTCGCTCGCGCGGGAGGGGCCCCCAGCCGGCTGGCCGGGGATCTCGATCTGCGCCTGCGCGGCAGGCTTCTCGGCGGGCGCCTCGGCAGCGGCCTCAGCCGTGCGGGCCTTGCTGGTGGCGCGGCGCTTCGGCTTGGCCTCGGCGGTGTCCGCGGCGGAGGCCGCGGCCTTGGGGGCACTGCCTCCCGCCTGCGCCTCCTTGATGACCTCGATCAGCTGGCTCTTGCGCATCCGCGCGGTGCCCCTGATACCGAGGCCCGACGCGACCTGCTGCAGCTCGGCCAGGACCATGCCGTCAAGGCCGGTGCCGGAGCGGCGGCGCTTGGGGGCGGCGCCCACGGCGGGGGCGCTGGTGGTGTCGACGTTGGTGTCGGCAGCGCCCATCAGATCGGTGGTGTCGCTCACGAAGGGTCCTTCCCTGGAGCGGACGTCGGCCTGTCTGGCTCGGCGACCGGTTGTGCTGTCCGACAACAGTCCATTACCTGATGGGGCATGGACCGCGGCCGGGGCGGTGGTCCGCCGATAGAGATACGGCGGAGAGAAACGTGCGTGGGTGGTTCCGGCGAGAAGCCCCCGAGCTGAAAGCGTGGGAATGTCACGCCGATTCCGGAGCGTGCTCGAAACTGCTGGAAGCGATCAAAGCAGTCGGGGAGGCTCCCGGAAGAAAGGTGGTCCCGGATGGGGACACTGAGCACCGAGCCATGGCGGCTTCCGATGCTCACTTGAGATTAACACTACCGGATCCAAAAGATATTCCCCCTCTCCATCACCGGCAATCGCGCGTTCCGCGCGGGCGGCCTGCCCTGGCCGCCCGCCCCTGGCCGGCTGTGTCCCTTTTCGGACAGTCTTTTCAGACGACGCCTTTCACAGCACGCCCTAGCCGCCCTGGGTACCCAGCGGAAGCACACTCGCGCCCGCGGCGTCGAGAGCCAGCCGGTTGGCCGCCCATCCCTCGCCGGCGAGCTGCGCGACCTTGTCGGCCGCACCGTTGTCGGCCAGCGCGAGGACCGTGGGGCCCGCGCCGGAGATGACCGCGGGGATGCCGTCCGCCCGCAGCCGGTTGACGAGTGCCACGCTCTCGGGCATCGCCGGGGACCGGTACTCCTGGTGGAGCCGGTCTTCGGTCGCGGGGAGCAGCAGCTCGGGGCGCCTGGTCAGGGCTTCGACGAGCAGGGCCGCGCGACCCGCGTTGACGGCCGCGTCCACGTGCGGGACGGTACGCGGCAGCAGGCCGCGCGCGGTCTCGGTGAGGACCGGCTTGGAGGGCACGAAGACCACCGGAACGATGGAATCCGAGGGCTCCATTCTGATGGCCTTGGCGCTGCCCCCGTCCATCCACGCCAGGGTGAAGCCGCCGAGCAGACAGGCGGCGACGTTGTCGGGGTGGCCCTCGATCTCGGTCGCGAGCTCCAGCAGCGCCGCGTCGTCGAGCTTGGCCTCGCCACCTATGGTCACGGCGCGGGCGGCGACGATGCCGGCGCAGATCGCGGCGGAGGAGGAGCCGAGACCGCGGCCGTGCGGGATGCGGTTGGCGCAGACGACCTCCAGGCCGCGCGGCTGCCCGCCCAGCAGGTCGAAGGCAGTGCGCATGGAGCGTACGAGGAGGTGGCTCTCGTCCCGCGGCAGGGTGTCGGCGCCCTCGCCCGCGATGTCGATGTTCAGGCCGGAGTCGGCCACCCGGACGACCACGTCGTCGTAGAGCCCCAGAGCCAGGCCGAAGGCATCGAAGCCGGGACCGAGGTTGGCACTGCTGGCGGGGACGCGCACCCGTACGGCGGCGGCGCGGAACGCTGGACCTGCCATCGGTTGATGACACTCCTTGTGACTGTGCGAGATCGGGTGGCTGGGCGGGATCTTCGCTGCGAATGTACTGGAGAACGTACGACACCCGAAGGCCCTCGGGGCAGCACCACGGTCATATGCGCGGTGGCGGATGTAAGTACAGCCTATCGAAGGAAGGTTCTCTCGCGACATAGGGCGCACAGGAGGCGCACGATGCGTGTCGCGGTCTTCCGCCGCACGGCGTTGACTTTTGGTGCCGTACGGGGCGAGTTGCCGGATTCCAGAGGCTTGCGGAAGCTTACGGAAGCTTGTCCGGGGCTCCGGAATCCGGCAACAAGGGACCTGCGTCAGACCAGACCGAGGCGGATGGCGGCGGCCTCGGCGTCAACCGGAACGGTGACCGGCTGCGGGGCGCCGGCGACGGCCCAGTCCGGGTCCTTCAGGCCGTTGCCCGTGACGGTGCACACGATCTTCTGGCCGGGGTCGACCAGGCCGAGCTCGGCGGCCTTGAGCAGGCCGGCGACGGAAGCGGCCGAGGCGGGCTCGACGAAGACGCCCTCCTGAGCGGCCAACATCCGGTAGGCGGCCAGGATCTGGCGGTCCGTCACCTCGTCGATGAAGCCGCCCGACTCGTCGCGCGCGGCGAGCGCGTAGTCCCACGAGGCCGGGTTGCCGATGCGGATAGCGGTGGCGATGGTGTGCGGCTCCTTGACGACCTCGCCGCGCACGATGGGCGCGGAACCGGAAGCCTGGAAGCCCCACACGCGGGGCGTACGGGAGGCCAGGCCATCGGCCTTGTACTCCTTGAACCCCTTCCAGTACGCGGTGATGTTGCCCGCGTTGCCGACGGGCAGCACGTGGATGTCGGGCGCGTCACCGAGCGCGTCGACGATCTCGAACGCGGCCGTCTTCTGGCCCTCGATGCGCACCGGGTTGACGGAATTGACCAGCGCCACCGGGTAGTTGTCGGACAGCGCGCGGGCGAGGTCGAGGCAGTCGTCGAAGTTGCCGTCCACCTGAAGGATCTTGGCACCGTGGATGAGCGCCTGGCCCATCTTGCCGAGCGCGATCTTGCCGCGGGGCACGAGCACGGCGGAGACCATCCCGGCACGCACCGCGTAAGCGGCGGCGGAGGCCGAGGTGTTGCCCGTGGAGGCGCAGATGACGGCCTTGGCGCCGTCCTCCTTGGCCTTGGTGATGGCCATGGTCATGCCGCGGTCCTTGAAGGACCCGGTGGGGTTCGCGCCTTCGACCTTGAGGTGGACCTCGCAGCCGGTGCGCTCGGAGAGCACCTGCGCGGGAACGAGGGGAGTGCCGCCCTCACGGAGCGTGACCACGGGAGTGGTGTCCGTCACCGGCAGGCGGTCCCGGTACTCCTCGATGATGCCGCGCCACTGGTGGGTGCGATTGCTGCTCATGGGCCCTTACTCCCCTTCAACACGCATGATGCTGGCGACACCGCGGACGGTGTCCAGCTTCCGCAGCGCCTCGACGGTCCCGGAGAGGGCGGCGTCGGGTGCGCGGTGAGTGACGACGACGAGGGAGGCCTCGCCGTCCTTTCCCTGCTGGCGGACGGTGTCGATCGAGACACCGTGCTCCGCGAAGGTGGTCGCCACCTGGGCGAGGACGCCCGGCTTGTCCGCCACATCGAGGCTGATGTGGTAGCGGGTGACGACATCCCCCATGGGGCTGACCGGCAGCTGGGTGTACGCCGACTCGCCCGGCCCCGTTGCCTCGGCGAGCTTGTTGCGGCAGACGGCGACGAGGTCGCCCAGGACCGCCGAGGCGGTCGGAGAACCGCCCGCGCCGGGCCCGTAGAACATGAGCCGCCCGGCGGCCTCCGCCTCGACGAACACGGCGTTGTACGCCTCGCGGACGGAGGCGAGCGGGTGCGCGAGCGGAATCATCGCGGGATGCACGCGCGCCGTCACCGACTGCCCGTCGGCGGCGCGCTCCAGGATCGCGAGGAGCTTGATGGTGCAGCCCATCCGCTTCGCGGAGGCGAAGTCCGCGGCGCTGACCTCGGTCATGCCCTCGCGGTACACGTCGTCGAGGCGGACCCGGGTGTGGAAGGCGATGCCGGCCAGGATCGCGGCCTTGGCGGCGGCGTCGTAGCCCTCGACATCGGCGGTCGGGTCGGCCTCGGCGTACCCGAGGGCGGTGGCCTCGTCGAGCGCCTCCTGGTAGCCGGCGCCGGTCGAGTCCATCTTGTCGAGGATGAAGTTCGTCGTGCCGTTGACGATGCCCATCACCCGGTTGATCTTGTCGCCCGCGAGGGACTCGCGCATCGGGCGGACCAGCGGGATGGCGCCGGCGACGGCGGCCTCGTAGTACAGGTCCAGCCCGTTCGCGTCGGCGGCGGCGTGCAGCGCGGCGCCGTCCTGGGCGAGCAGCGCCTTGTTCGCCGAGACGACGGAGATGCCGTTCTCGAACGCGGTGGTGATCAGGGTGCGGGCCGGCTCGATGCCGCCGATGACCTCGATGGCGATGTCGATGTCGCCGCGTTTGAGGAGGGCGGTCGCATCGGTGGTGATGAGCGCGGGGTCGATGCCCTCGCGCACCTTGGAGGGACGGCGCACGGCCACGCCGGCGAGCTCGACGGGCGCGCCGATCCTGGCCGTCAGGTCGTCGGCGTGCGTCGTCATGATGCGCGCCACCTCGGAGCCGACCACTCCACAGCCCAGCAGCGCCACCTTCAGCGGACGCGTACGCATCATTCGACCTACGCCTTTCGATCTTCCATCGCTCCCGGTGCACGGGTTGCGCACCAGGTGTAACCCAGTCTCACTCAATGGACGGCGCTTTCCACCCTCGGTCCATTGAGTGAGACACCTATTTTGGGGGTCTGGGGGGTTCCCCCAGAAATATGCACATCATCCCAGGTCGAGACGCAGGAGATCTTCCTCCGTCTCGCGCCGGACGATCACCCGCCCCCGCCCCTCGCGCACGGCGACGACGGGCGGGCGGAGCGCGTGGTTGTAGTTGCTGGCCATCGAGCGGCAGTACGCGCCGGTGGCGGGCACCGCCAGGAGGTCCCCGGGCGCCAGGTCCGCGGGGAGGAACGCGTCCTTCACGACGATGTCGCCGCTCTCGCAGTGCTTGCCGACGACGCGGACGAGCATGGGCTCGGCGTCGGAGGTGCGGGAGACGAGGGTGACCCCGTACTCGGCGTCGTAGAGGGCCGTACGGATGTTGTCGGACATGCCGCCATCAACGCTGACGTACGTACGGAGGCCTGCGAGCGGCTTGATCGTCCCGACCTCGTACAGGGTGAAGGCGGTCGGCCCGACGATGGCCCGGCCGGGCTCGACGGAGATCCGCGGCGCGCGCAGGCCGGCCGACTCGCACTCCCGCGCGACGATCTCGTGCAGGGACTTGGCGATCTCGTGGGGCTCGCGCGGGTCGTCGGCGGAGGTGTAGGCGATGCCGAGGCCGCCGCCGAGGTCGATCTCGGGCAGCTCGACGCCGTGCTCGTCGCGGACGGCGGCCAGCAGCCCGACGACCCGCTTCGCGGAGACCTCGAAGCCGGCCATGTCGAAGATCTGCGAGCCGATGTGGGAGTGGACGCCGAGCAGCTCCAGGCTGTCGTGCCCGAGGGCACGGCGTACGGCCTCCGCCGCGGAGCCGTCCGCCACGGCGATCCCGAACTTCTGGTCCTCGTGCGCCGTGGCGATGAACTCGTGGGTGTGCGCCTCGACGCCCACCGTCACGCGGATCTGGACGGGCTGGCGTACGCCCAGCTCGCGGGCGATGTGCGCGACGCGGGCGATCTCCTGGAAGGAGTCCAGGACGATGCGGCCGACCCCGGCCTCGATGGCCCGGCGGATCTCGCTCTCCGACTTGTTGTTGCCGTGGAAGGCGATCCGCTCGGCGGGCATCTCGGCGGCGAGCGCCGTCGTGAGCTCCCCGCCGGAACAGACGTCGAGATTCAGCCCTTCTTCCTTGAGCCACTTCACGATGGCCTTGGAGAGGAAGGCCTTCCCGGCGTAGAAGACGTCGGCATCCGGTCCGAAGGCGTGCGCCCAGGCCCGGCAGCGCGCCCGGAAGTCCTCTTCGTCGAGGAAGTAGGCGGGCGTCCCGAACTCCTCGGCGAGCCGGGTGACCTCCACGCCGCCGACGCTCACGACACCGTCGGCGTTGCGGCTGACGGTCCGGGCCCAGACCTTCTCGTCGAGCGCGTTCAGGTCGGCGGGCGGCGGGGCGTAGTGCCCCTCGGGCAGGACATCGGCGTGGCGGGGCCCGGCGGGGTGCGCGGAACGGCTCATCGGAATCTCTCTTCGCAGATCACAGGCAGTCAGGAGCGTCTATGCCGAGGAGGGCCAGGCCGCCGGCCAGCACCGTGCCGGCGGCTTCGGCGAGAGCCAGCCGGCAGCGGTGGGCGGCCGAGGGTTTCTCGTCGCCCTGGGGCAGGACGCGGTACTGGAAGTCGAGCAGCGCGTCGGCCAGCTCGACGAGATGCCTGACGAGCCGCTCGGGCGCACGGTGGTGCGCGGCGGCTTCGAGTACGAGGGGGTGGTCGGCGAGGGCGCGCAGCAGCTCGGGCGCATCGGACACGTCCCCGGCGGCGGGCCCGAACCCGAGCTGGTCGGCGTTCCTCAGCAGCGCCCGGCTCCGCGCGTGGGCGTACCGCACCCGGAAGAACTCGCTGGCCTCGCCCTGCACCAGCAGCACGTCGGAGAACACGGGGGTCTCCCGGGCGGGGACGGCGAGCATCCCCCACCGCGCGGCGTGGGCCCCGTACCGCGCGACGACATCGGAGTCCCGCTTGGCGAGGGGGGCGACGGGCAGGGCGTCGGGCAGGTCGCGCTCGCTGCCGCCCTGGGCGCGCACGAGCCGCAGGACGCTCTGGCGTACGACCCGCTCACGCAGCCCGAGGCCGGTTCCGGCGTCGGCGTCTATATGGATAGCCCCTCCCCGCACGTCCCGGATCACGATGTCCCAGACGATCGCCTCCCGGACGAGGGAGGGGGCGGAAGGCGGCGGCAGCACGAAGTTGAGGAACCCGGCCCCGGTGACCTCGACGTGCTCGATCCCCGGCTCCGCGCCGAGCCGACGGGCCAGCACGGCCGCGACATCGGCGGGCGCCCGCCGCACCGTCTTGGCGACCTGAAAGGCGACGGGGGTGGCGTAATCGCCCACTCCCCCGGGCCTGGTCCGGTCGACGACCACCCGCTCGGGAACGGCCGCCTCCGCCGGCAGCTCTCCGTCCTCGACGGCGCAGCGCACGGCGCGCACGACGGAACGGGAGAGGTCAGCGGGGGTCACGGGACCAGCCTAGGGGAGAAGCCCCGCTGTCACGCCAAGGGTTTCGCCATGTGAACAGCGTCGTGAACAGCCACGCCACTCACGACGGCGGAGTCACCCTCTCCCCCTCCCGGCGGGAGCCCCTTTCCGCTCCCTCCGGTCCCTGCGCTCGACCAGCCGCCTGACCACGCGCACCAGCTCGGCGGGTTCGAAGGGCTTGGCGAGAAACGCATCCACCCCGGCCGCGATCCCGGCCTCCACCTCGTGCTGCGTACAGGCGCTGACGATGGCGAGCGGCAGATGCCGCGTCCGCGGATCGGCCCGCAACCGCGCGGCCGCCCCGAACCCGTCGAGCCGGGGCATGACCACATCAAGGGTGATCACATCCGGACACACGTGGTGCACGACGTCCAGGCACTCGGCACCATCGTTCGCGGTCACGACCTCGAAGCCCTCCAGCTCGAGATTGACCTTGATCAGCTGCCGGATGACCTTGTTGTCGTCGACAACAAGCACCCGGCCCGAGACGCCTGGCACAACTCGAGAGTAGGTCCGCCTAAGCCCCCGCGTCCGGGTTTTTGCCACTTCCACCCCCTCCGGGCGACCCACCCCCACTGCCCCGCAAAACCGGTTCCTGATCACCCCACGGAAGCTGGTAGTGTTCAACCCGTCGCAGCAACACCAGCGACGCGCCCCCGTAGCTCAGGGGATAGAGCAACGGCCTCCGGAGCCGTGTGCGCAGGTTCGAATCCTGCCGGGGGCACTTCGCAAGAAGTGCCTAAGACCCTCCAACCAGTGTTTACGCTGCTTGGAGGGTCTCTTTGCGTTCCGCATCAGGCACACCCGTGCAGATCAGATTTGGGGGGAACCAAACACTGTGGATGACCGGCTCCGCGACTTCGCACAGGCATCACCGAACTTCGGACTCCTCTACCGGCATCACCCCTTGCTCGCTCTGTACGGGGCATCGGCCGAGGCGACGGTGTTCACCCACCCCAACTCGTCCCTGGTTCAGTCGGGTCAGTTCGGTGAGGTCCTGGCTGAAGAGCTGGTCACCCGGATCGGTCTGCGGGTCGAGGGGGACCGCCAGATCGACCGGCTCGCTGCCCTGACCCGCGCCGGCGTCCTGGTTCCCGAGATCCGTAACGACTTCGACCAGCTGCGCCGCGACCGCAACAAGGCGGCTCACAGCCATCTCTTCGACACCTCGCGCGCCCTCGCGGCCGTACGCATCAGCTACAAGCTCGGCCTCTGGTTCCACGACGCCATCGAGGGCCGTCGTACGGTCGCCGAGTTCGTACCGCCCACCGACCCGGGTGAGACGGCACAGGTCACCGATCCGGCCGAGCTGGCCGAGCTGCGCGAAGCCCTGGCGGGCCACCGCGATGCCCTGACCCAGGCCCGGATCCGGCTCACCGAGTCGAGCAGCGCCCTGGAGGCCGAGCGCAAGGCGCGGGCCGAGGCCGAGCGTCTCATCGCCAGCGCCGATGCCAACAAGGCGGCCGTGCTGGCCGCCCGTGTCGACGAGCTCACCGCCCAGATCGAGGAACTGCGCGGCGCACAGCGGGAGAAGTACGAGACCGCCCGCCTCCAGCCGCGACAGGTCGACATCAAGCGCCGCGAGGCGATCATCCATCGCGCGCAGCGCCCCGCCCCTCTCAACGAGGTCCAGGCCCGCGAAGCCATCGACGCGATGCTGCGCGCTTCGGGGTGGACGATCCAGGACCGCGACCAGATCAATCCCGGCGAGGACCGAGGTGTGGCAGTCCGCGAGTTCACCCTCGCCACCGGCCGCGCCGACTATGTGCTGTACATCGACGGCCGCATCGTGGGTGTCATCGAGGCCAAGCGCGAGGGCGATCACCTGTCCAGCGCGGTCGAGCAGAACGACCGGTACGCGGCCGGTGTCCTCAAGGAAAACCGCCTCGCCGTGTGGCGCGAGGCCGAGCCCTTCGCCTTCCGGTACGCGACGACCGGCACCGAGACGTACTTCATCAACCGGCTCGACCCCGACGCCCGCTCCCGTGAGGTCTTCTCCTTCCACCGCCCGGAGACGGTCGCGGGCTGGATGCGGCGCGGCGACGAGAACCGGGCCGCGCCGACGTTCCGGGCCGCCCTGCGCCGACTGCCCGTGCTGGAGCCGAACGGCCTGCGGCTGGCCCAGCTCGACGCGATCACCGGCCTGGAGAAGTCCCTCAGCGAGGACCGCGCGCGGGCGCTGATCCAGATGGCGACGGGCGCGGGCAAGACCTTCACAGCCGTAGCCCAGACGTACCGGCTGCTCAAGCACGCGAAGGCGCGCCGTGTCCTGTTCCTTGTCGACCGCAACAACCTGGGCCGACAGGCGTACGACGAGTTCCGGAAGTTCACGACGCCGGACGACGGCCGTAAGTTCTCCGACATCTACAACGTCGACCGGCTCGGCGCGGCCGGTCTCCAGGACACCTCGTCGGTGACGATCTGCACGATCCAGAAGATGTACTCCCTGCTGCGCGGGGAGGCTCTCGCCGACGACGACCAGGCGGAGGAGGCGTCGGATGACACGGCGTACGAGGACACGTACGCAACCGACCGGCCGATCGAGGTCTCGTACAACCCGGCGGTGCCTATCGAGTCCTTCGACCTGATCATCGTGGACGAGTGCCACCGCTCGATCTACGGGCTGTGGCGGGGCGTACTGGAGTACTTCGACGCCCATCTGGTGGGTCTCACCGCCACGCCCACGCTCCAGACCCTCGGCTTCTTCGGCCGCAACCTGGTCTCGGAATACACCTACCCGCAGGCCGTGGCCGACGGCGTGAACGTCGACTTCGACGTCGTGCGCGTCAAGACCGACCTGCGCGAGAACGGCGGCGCGACGATCGAGTCGGGCACGACCGTCAAGGTCAAGGACCGCAAGACCCGGCAGCAGCGCTACCAGGAGCTGGACGACGACTTCACGTACACGACCGGGCAGATCGGCCGGTCGGTTGTGACGGTGGACGAGATCCGGGCGGTACTGACCCTCTACCGGGACAACTGGCAGCGCTGGTTTCCCGGCCGGAAGGACCTGCCGAAGACCCTGATCTTCGCGGTGGGCGAGGACCACGCCGAGGACGTCCTGGCGCAGGTGAAGGAGATCTTCGGGCGGGGCGACGACTTCGCGAAGAAGATCACGTACAAGAGCCGTCAGGCCGGCGAGGACCCGAACGAGCTGATCCGCTCGATGCGGACCTCGCCGCGGCTGCGGGTGGCCGTCACGGTCGACATGATCGCGACGGGGACGGACATCAAGGCCCTGGAGTGCGTGATCTTCCTTCGGGAGGTGCGCAGTGCCGTGCTCTTCGAGCAGATGAAGGGGCGTGGCGCGCGGACCATCGACGCGACGGAGCTCCAGGAGGTCACCCCGGACTCCGACTCCACGGTCCGCAAGGACCGCTTCGTGCTGGTGGACGCGGTCGGCGTGACGGACTCCCCGCTGGTGGACGCGAAGCCGCTGGTGCCGGCGGGCCCGAAGCAGGTCTCGCTGGCGAAGCTGCTGGACAAGGCGGGCACGAAGTCCATCAGCGCGCAGGAAGCGGAGACCCTCGCAGGCCGACTTGCCCGACTCAACCAGCAGCTGACGTCGGACGAGCGGGAACAGCTGACGCAGGCGGCCGGCGGAGTCACCCTCTCGGAGATCGCAGGCGCCATCGTCAAGGCGGTGGACCCGGACCGGCAGGAGCGGGCACGGGAGGAAGGCGGCCCGAAGGCAGCCCGCGCGCTGATCGAGAACGCGATCGCACCGCTGACGGAGCGGCCGGAGCTGCGACGGCACATCATCGAGATCCGCCGGGACAAGGACTACGTCTTCGACGAGTTCACGGCGGTCAAGGTGACTGATGTGAACGAGGTCCCGCGAGAGGTACGGGCCCGCGAGGAGGTCGGCCGGTGGAGCCGCCTGCTGAAGGAGGAGGCCGACCGCATCGCGGCGATCAGCATCGCCCTGACGAGCCCGCGGTCGGTCTCGCCAGGCGAGGCGTACGCCGCCCTGCGCGAGCTGGCCACGGAGATCCACCGCCCCCACTACGCGTGGACCCCCAAGATGCTCTGGACGTACTACGAGGACCTTGGCGCGGCGGTCCACTCCCCCGGCCGCGAGGCCGGCGTCCCGGACCTGATCTCGCTGATCCGGTACGAGCTGGGAGTGGACGAGGAGCTACGGCCGTACCGTGAGACGGTGGAGGAGCGCTTCGAGGCGTGGCTGCTGAAGCAGCACCAGGCGGGGGCGGAGTTTTCGGGGGCCCAGATGTGGTGGCTACGGTCGATACGGGATGTCGTTGCGAGTGATGTGGGCATCAGCCCGGCCGAATTCAACGCCGAACCCTTCAAGGGCGAAGGCGGCGGCCGCGGCTTCCAGCACGCGTTCCCGGGGCGGGATGTGCGGGCGTTGTTGAGTGAGTTGAATCGAGAGCTGGCGTGAGCAAGTCGAGTGGTATGAAGTTGCCGACTGGCTGGATCCGAACCAGCCTGGCAAACGTCGGGGACGTGGTATCAGGAGCAACCCCGAAGACAAGCGTCACGGAATACTGGGACGGCGACATCCCATGGATCACGCCTGACGATCTGTCCAAGAACCCTGCCAAGAGGACTCGGGCAGGGCGTCGGTCCCTCACCCAGGTGGGCTACGACTCCTGCTCGACACGCATGGTTGAGCGGGGGTCGGTCCTGTTTAGCTCACGCGCCCCTATTGGCTATGTGACCATCGCGGACAACGCCCTATGCACCAATCAGGGGTTCAAAACGGTTGTCCCCACATCCGCAGTCTCCTCCGACTACCTCTATTGGTATCTCCAGTACAAGACATCCGATATCACCGCAGAGGCAAGCGGAACCACCTTCAAGGAGATCTCGGGCAGGAAGTTCGCGGAGACCGAACTCCTGCTCCCCCCGGTCGCAGAGCAGCACCGCATCGTCGATGCCCTCGAAGACCACCTCTCCCGCCTCGACGCGGCCTGCGCGGCATTGCAGCGCTCGCTTAGCCGGACAAGTTCCCTACGGCAGGCAGCTATCAGTCGAATCCTCCGGGGGGAGCGAGTCCCGCTGCGCCTTGATGAGGGAACAGCGGAAGACCTCAACCCGCAGACGCGACTCCCGCGCCAAGACCACCCCTGGAATATTCCAGACGGATGGATCTGGACCACAATTGGCGGATTGTTCTCCGTTCGTGTCGGCACCACCCCCAGCCGCAAGAACCCTGATCTCTGGTCGGGCTGCATCCCTTGGGTGTCAAGCGGCGAGGTCAACTTCAGGAGAATCGCGAACACTCGGGAGCACATCACCGAAGAGGCGGTCGGAAACAAAAGGACTCGCCTACACCCTGCGGGCACAGTGATGATCGCCATGATCGGGGAGGGAAAAACAAGAGGGCAGGTTGCAATCCTTGATATCGAGGCGACCCATAACCAAAATTGCGCCTCGATCCGAGTATCGGAAACGCAAATTCTCCCCGAGTACATCTATCTCGTGCTTGAGCAGCGGTACTTGGAGTCACGCCGAGCAAGCTCCGGTGGAAACCAGCCAGCGTTGAACAAAGCGAAGGTCGAGGCCATTCCCGTGCCGCTACCGCCCCTCGCGACACAACGACGGATCGTCGCTGAGGCCGATGAGTTCGGTGAGGTAATCAAGCATCTTCGTGCGGAACTTGAGACTACGCTGAAAAGGGCAGCCAACTTGCGACAGTCAGTGCTCTCCCATGCTTTCAGCGGCAAGCTCGCCGCCCAGGACCGAGCCGACGAGCCCGCCTCCGCGTTGCTTGAGCGGATCAGGGCCGAGCGCGAGGCTCAAGGCGGCGGGAAGGCTAAGCGGGCCACCCGGCGGCCTCGTAAGCAGGCGGTCAACGTAGCAGCACCGCCACCCCCCACGACCACAACCCCCGTCCCCACCACCGCCGTTCAGCAGGAGCTTCCGCTGTGACCCCCGCAACCCCCGCCCAGGCACACGCCCAGACCAACACCCTGGTCGCCAAGCTCTGGAACTACTGCAACGTCCTCCGGGACAACGGCCTGTCCACCATCGAGTACGTCGAGCAGCTCTCGTACCTGCTCTTCCTCAAGATGGCCGACGAGATCGCCTCCGACCCCTTCACCGAGCACGAGGCCCGAACCGTCGTACCGTCCGAGTACGACTGGCAGTCCCTCGTCTCTAAGAAGGGCATCGAGCTCGAAGTCCACTACCGCAACGTCCTGGCCGAACTCGCCAAGAACCCCGGCACCACCCTCGGCACGATCTTCGCCAAGGCCCAGAACCGCATCACCGAGCCCGCCCTCCTCGAAAAGCTGGTCGTCGACCTCATCGGCAAGGAGGACTGGACGATCCAGGGCACCGACCTCAAGGGCGATGCCTACGAGGGTCTCCTCGCCAAGGGCGCCGAAGACACCAAGACCGGTGCCGGCCAGTACTTCACCCCCCGCGCGCTCATCGACGCCATGGTCGACGTCGTGCAGCCGCGCCCCGAGGACACCATCACCGACCCCGCCTGCGGCACCGCCGGCTTCCTGATCGCCGCGCACTCCCACATCCGCAAGCACCACATGCAGAACCTCTCCCGTGAGGAGCGGCTCGCGCTCGGCGACGGCAAGATCTGGGGCAACGAACTGGTGACCGGCACCGCCCGGCTCGCCGCCATGAACATGCTGCTGCACGGCATCGGTGACGCCGACGGGGATACTCTCATCACCGACGGCGACGCTCTCGCCGACAAGCCCGAGCGCCACGCCTCCCTCGTCCTCGCCAACCCGCCCTTCGGCAAGAAGTCAGCGATCACCGTCATCGGTACCGACGGCAAGGCCGACAAGGAGGACATCTCCTACGAGCGGGAGGACTTCCGCGCCACCACCACCAACAAGCAGCTCAACTTCCTCCAGCACATCATGTCGCTGATGGAGATGAACGGTCGTGCGGCCGTCGTCCTCCCCGACAACGTCCTCTTCGAGGGCGGCGCGGGCGAGAAGGTGCGCCGCCGCCTGCTCGAAGAGTTCGACCTGCACACCATCCTGCGGCTGCCTACCGGCATCTTCTACGCGGGCGGGGTAAAGGCGAATGTCCTCTTCTTCGAGAAGAAGCCGCCCCGTACCGGAGGCGCGCACAACACCTCCAAGGTCTGGGTCTACGACTTCCGCACCGGCAAGCACTTCACTCTCAAGCAGCACCCGCTGACCCGTGCCGCCCTGGAGGAGTTCGTCGAGGCCTACCTCCCGGACAAGGCGCGCAGCGAGCGCGTCGAGACCGAGCGGTTCAAGTGCTTCGACTACGACGAGCTGATCGCCCGAGACAAGGTCAACCTCGACATCACGTGGATGAAGGACCCGGCCCTCGATGACGCCGACAGCCTCCTTCCGCCCGAGGTGATCGCCCAGGAGATCGTGGAGGATCTGCAGGCGGCTCTCAGCGAGTTCGCCGCCATCGCGGAGGCCTTGGGTGGTGAGATCTCGGCCGATACGGACGAGATCCAGCCAGGCGAGGCAGACTGATCGTCAATCGGATTGACCTGCCCCCGTTCTCGCCGGAACTCTTGATCCCGATCAACCAGCGAGACGGGGGCACCCCATGGCAGTTCCATATCCGCAGACCCGCGAGTTCCAGGCGTTCCGGACCAACATCGAGTACGCCCGGAAGATGGTCGTGGCCGGCCAGAGTCTGGCCGCTTTCCAGTCCCCCGTGTTCGACATCGGCGACTTCTACCGCGCCGCGTGGGTGCAGGCCGTCAGCGCCATCGACCACTGGTTCCACGAGGAGCTGTTCCGCAGGGTGGCGGAGCTCGCGGCACAGGACAGCCCCGACATGCCGTACCAGCTGCGTCAGTTCGAGCTGCCGCTGGTGAAGATCGAGGAGGTCCAGCGGGGAACGACGACGCTGGCGGACGCCGTCCTTGAGGGCGTGAAGGCCAAGTGGGGCAGCGCGTCCCTCCAGAACCCCCGCAAGATCAGCGAGGCGCTGAAACTGGTGACGGAGGAGAACCTCTGGGCCAAGGCCGCGGTCCAGCTCAACGAGTGGAACCACGGCCGAACAGGGATGACCGAGCAGACCCTGAAGAAGCAGTACATCTCCATCACCGAGCGTCGTAACAAGATCGCGCACTACTCGGACCTCGTGGACGGGTCCTTGAAGCAGCGCAGGCCCATTTCCGACGCCGACGTCACCGACGCGATCGACTGGGTCGAGCGGATCGCGCTCGCGATCGCCAAGGTCCTGGGCTGAGCCCACCCCTTCCGAGGGCTACGGCAGCCCCCGCACGGCCAGCGGCTCAGCGGCGGGCACACGAAGGGGCGGTCCTCCGTCCAGGCCGAGGAGTACCGCCAGGCCGCCCGTTGCGTGCCGGACGGTCGACACGCTGCGCACCGCGCGCCAGGCACCCCAGGCCCGGACCTCCTGCCCCGGCCGGACCGCGATCGCCGCGAGTTCCCTCGTGCGGGGTGCGGGCAGGAGGTCCGGGGCCTTCAGCTCGCACCAGACGGTCTTCCCGATGCCGCCGGCGCGCGGGCTGACGCCCCAGCGGTGGCTCAGCGCCTCCACGAGCCACAGCCCCCGGCCTTCTGTCTCGTCCGCCTCGGGGTGACGGACCTCCGGTCGGCCGGACCCGGCGTCGCTCACCTCCAGGCGGAGCAGGCCGTCGGCTGAGGAGTATGCGATCCGTACGCCGACCTGACGGTCACTGGGCACGCGTACGCGCAGGGCGTTGGTGACCAGCTCGGACAGGACCAGCGCGGCCGTGCCCAGAAGCTCCTCCCCTGCACCCCAGTCCGCGAGTACGGCATGCGCTGCCGCCCGGGCTCTTCCGACACTGCGGGGCCGACGGGACAAGCGGAACGAGACGTCGTAGTACGTGGTCACGGCAGCCCCTAGGAGTCGATAGCCGTCGGGCAGGTCCCTTTGCGTGCCGAGACATCTGCCCCGGCAGGCATGAGCCTGCCGCCTCCGACTCCCTTCGTGCAATATTGAATGCCGCAGAAATGCCACATTCACTCATTCGATGATGGTGCAGCGCCAACCTGGTGCATCTGGTAGGGAGTTGTCATGCCGAACGTGAAGCCTTCCACTGTGCTCGGTCGCCAGCTCGGCGACGAACTCCGGCGCCTACGCGAGGCTGCCGGCCTCACCACGGCGGCAGCGGCCAGGGCCATCGACTGCACCGGCGGCAAGATCAGCCGGATCGAGCACGGTCACGTCCCTGTCCGGACGCCGGATCTCGATGCCCTCGTGGAGGCGTACGGCGTCTCGGACCCGGAGACCCGGGAGCGGCTGGGCGCCCTTGCCCGGAGGGCCAACCGACGCCGCCGTGAGGGCTGGTGGCATGAGTACAGCTCCGTACTCGGTGACACCTACCGCGACTACATCGAGATGGAAGACATCTGCGACAGCATCAGGACCTTCCAGGCGCAACTCGTACCTGGCCTCCTCCAGACAGCGGAGTACGGTCGCGCGATCACCGTCGCCTCACGCGCATGGCGCACCGGCGAGGAGATTGAGCAGTTCGTCCAGGTGCGGCTCGCTCGCCAGGAACGACTCAAGGGCGACGGCAAGCTCGAACTCTGGGCGATCCTCGCAGAGGGTGTGCTCCGTCAGCAGGTGGGTGGTCCCACAGTCATGTGTGATCAGCTTGAGCACCTTGCGGACATGGCCGAGCAGTCGAACGTCACCGTCCAGGTGCTGCCATTCTCGCGCGGGGCCCACTCAGGTATGTTCGGCCCGTACCTACTGATGAGCTTTCCGCAGGTGTCGGCACAGGACCTCGTCCTGACAGAGACGCCGACAGGCAACATCTGGACGGAAGGGGAATCCGAGGTCGCCCAGTACCGGGCGCTCTTCGACGATGCCCGAACGGCCGCGTTGCCGCCGACGGAATCACTCGGGCTGATCCGCCGCATCGCCAAGGAGCACAGACCATGAACCAGGACCACTCCGCGCCGGATCTCAGCCGCGCAACGTGGCGGGTCAGCAGCTACAGCGGCGGGCAGGGCGAGTGCGTCGAAGTCGCCGACAACATCCCCGGTGTCGTCCCGGTCCGGGACAGCAAGCAGCCGGCCGGGCCTGTGGTCGGGTTCGGGGCGCAGGCCTGGCAGAGGTTCGTCTCCCAACTGGGCTGATCCGGGCCGATCTCGGCGGGAAGTGATCTACCGGGCGGGGCGCACGAGCCGCCTATTCTGGGCGCGACCTGCCCGTCCGGCCCTCGGAGTCCCGCCTCATGCCCACCCGCCAGGCCCGCACCACGCCCCGTACGCGCCGGTCCATGGAAATTCTGGCCGAGCAGTCCGACGAGCTGCACCACGCTGAGCTGTGGAAGCGGGTCAAGGGCGAGCTTCCGCCGGCTCCCGAGGACGCCGAGACGTACGACAACGGGCAGGAGAAGGGCGAGAACGCCTGGCGTTGGCAGACCTCCGACCTCGTCATGGCGGGCTGGCTGCGCAAGAACAACGGGCTGTGGCGGATCACGAACCTGGGGCGGGAGGCTCTGCGCGAGTACCCGGAGCCGGACGTCTTCTACGACACCGCCCGGGCCACGCTCACCTACTGGAACCGCAACAAGCACGGCTTCGAGTACGCGATCCGCCTGGTCGGCGCGATTCCCTCCGGGCGGTGGCTGGCTTTGGACGACCTGGCCGCGGCCACAGGACTCGGCCGCGACGCGCTCAGCCGGTGGCTCTGGGGGGTTCGCCCGGCCGGCGCACACCGGGTGCTGGACTCCGACGGCCGCCCCGCTCCCGAGGTGCAGGCCGACGCGCCCGAGACCAAGGTTGCGCTGAGTGCCGTAGCCGAGGAGCAGGGACGTCCGGTCGGCGCGGCGGCCGGAGAGCATCTCCGTATCGGCGTGGACGGGCTCCAGCCCTACCTCGTCTCCGAGGACGCCCGCGGGCCGCACTCCGCCAGCGCCTGGCTGGTGCGGGGCTCCAGCACCCAGGGCAGGACCCTCGTGTCCCAGTGGTTGTCGGAGGGTTTCTGCTCGCTGCCCGCCTCCCGGCTCGACTCGGTGACCACTCCCATCACACGGGAGGAACTGCGACTGCGGGTCGAGGACCGCTACGCCCACCTCTCGTACAACAAGCGCGGGGAACTCGCAGCCGAGTTCGACCTCTTCCTGAACCGGATGCACACGGACGATCTCGTGTGCGCCACCAGCGGCGGGACGTTCTTCCTCGGACGGATCACCAGTGGGCCGGAGTGGGTGCCAAGCCTGGACGACCGCTCCAATCTGCGCCGCGCGGTCGAGTGGAGCGGCATGGAGATCGCCTTCGAGGAGCTGCCGGAGGAACTGCGCGGCCGCTTGTCGAGCCAGCACGATGTCGTGGACCTGACCGGAGCGATCGACCTGCTCAGGGAACTCTCCGGCGCGCGCCGCACTCCCGGGGTCCCCGAGGACGAGTCCGCCCTGATCCCTTTGGCCGCGGGCGCGGAAACGGCCCGCCCGGGCACCGAACTCCGAGTGCCGGCGCCCGAGCTGGCCAGCAAGCTGCTGGTCGGCGAGGACTGGCTGGGCGAGGTGCGCGATCTCCTCCAGGACCGGAAGCAGTTGATCTTCTACGGGCCGCCCGGCACGGGCAAGACCTACTTGGCGCAGCACATCGCCGAGCACCTCGCCGGTGATCCGCGCGCGGTCAAGCTGGTGCAGTTCCATCCCTCGTACGCCTACGAGGACTTCTTCGAGGGCTTCCGACCCGCCGTGCAGGAGGGCAGCGGCGCCGGCGCGCTGAGCTTCGCGCTGCGGCCGGGCCCGTTCAGGCAGCTCGTCGATCTCGCGGACGAGGATCCGGACACCCCGTACTTCCTGATCATCGACGAGATCAACCGGGCCAATCTCGCCAAGGTGTTCGGTGAGCTGTACTTCGTCCTGGAGTACCGCGACCGCACGGTCAGCCTCCAGTACTCGGGGGAGTTCCGGCTGCCGCAGAACGTCTTCGTCATCGGCACCATGAACACCGCCGACCGTTCGATCGCGCTCGTCGATGCGGCCATGCGTCGACGCTTCGCGTTCCTCTCCCTGCATCCCGACGACGAGCCCACCCGCGACCTGCTCTCCCGCTGGGTCGAGGAGAAGGAGGCGGCAGGGGTGATCAGTCCGAACGAGGACGTCCCCGCGCTGCATCGCGAACTCAACCGGCGGATCGAGGACAAGGACTTCAAGATCGGCCCGTCGTATCTGATGCGACCCTCGGCCTACGACGAGGGTGGCCTGGAGCGGGTGTGGAAGACGGCGATCCTGCCCCTGCTCGAAGAACACCACTACGGAGACGACCGCGTGGACGTCCGGGCCAGGTACGGGCTCCCGGCCCTCCGGCGGGCGGTCCTGGATGACACCTGGGTCGCCTGATGAGCGCCGAAGCCGTACTCCGGATCGACCTAGTGGAGCACGGTGCTTGGCAGCCCGTCCGTCTTGAGCCCGACGCGGGCCGCGCCCTGGCCGCATCCGGAGTCGTCGACGCCCGCCCCGATCCGGCCCGCCCTGGAGCCGGGGACCACTGGCAGGTGCGCGGACTGGGCAAGGTCGGCGCCGTCCGGCTGGGCGGGGTGGAGGTGCACATCGCTCCCAAGCTCCCCGTCCGGCGGCTGTTCTTCCTCCTCGGCTACGCGGCGGACCCGGCGAAGCACTGGCAGGACGACCCCGAGGGCGTGGAGGTCGGCGACCAGCGGGAGCTGCTCCCCGCGCTGGCCTCCGCCTTCGTACGCCAGGCCGAACGCGCCCTGCGCCAGGGGCTGCTGCAGGGCTACCGCACCACCGACAGCGCGCTGACCGTCGTACGGGGACGGATCCGCGAGGGCGAGCAGATACGGCGCCGCTTCGGTGTGCCCCTGCCCGTGGAGGTCACGTACGACGAGTACACGACGGACATCGCCGAGAACCAGCTGCTGCTCGCGGCGACCGCCCGGCTGCTCCGGCTTCCCGGCGTGCCCCGGACGGTCCGCCTCGGACTGTCCCGGCTGCGCACCCGGCTGGCGGACGTCTCCCCCTTGCCGCCCGGGCACCGGTTGCCGGTGTGGCGCCCTTCCCGGCTGAACAGCCGCTACCAGTCCGCGCTGCGGCTGGCCGAGCTGATCCTGACGGACTTCTCGGCCGAGCGCCATGGCACGGGCACCCAGCTGGACGGCTTCGTCCTCGACTTGGCGTCGGTCTTCGAGGACTTCGTCTGTACCGCACTGTCCCGGGCTCTGCTCCCGTACGGGGGCCACTCGGTCTCCCAGGCTCGCCACCACCTGGACGAGGCTGACGAGGTACTGATGAAGCCCGATCTCGTCTGGTACGACGTAGCGGGGCGGCCCCTGGGGGTCGCGGACGCCAAGTACAAGGCGGAGAAGCGGGACGGGTTTCCCGGCTCGGATCTCTACCAGATGCTGGCCTACTGCACCGTGCTCGGGCTCTCCCACGGCCATCTCGTCTACGCCAAGGGCAACGAACCGCGGCAGCAACACGTCGTCCGCGGGGCGGGTACGGTGCTGATCCAGCACGCACTCGACCTGGACCAAGACCCTGACTCCTTGCTTCGAGCCACGTCCGTGGTCGCCGCGGCCATCGTCGGCTGTAGGCGGGCCTGCCGGAAGCGTTCCGCGCACAGCGCCTCCGTGTACGCCGCTTCGCCGAGCGGCCCGTCTGCCAAGGCCAAGGGCAGGGCGAAGCCGCGCGCCGTGTGGCGCTCGGCGTACGGGCGCGCGGCGAACCAATCGCGCACCGCCCGGGCGACGGCCGCATCCACCCCGTCGGCGCGCAGCAGGTTCCCGTACAGCCGCGGCCAGGTGACGCGCCGGGGGCTGGTCGTCGCCTGGACGAAGCCCTCGGCCAGCTCGTGCACCCGGGCCACCAACAGTTTCGCGTGCCGCTTGGGGTTGAGGCGTCCGGCCTCGTGGGTGTGGTCGGCCAGCGCGATCAGCGCGGCCACGAAGCCCGGCAACTCGTCCGCGGCCGCGCTCACGTACAGCGGAAGCAGGGTGGGCAGCAGTTACTCGGCCAGCTCCTCGGTGGGTTCCGGCAAGCCGGTCCGGCGGCGGGTCCGGCTCAGCGCGGGCAGCCGAGGACGGCGTCGGCCGCCCGCGCGTCCAGCGGGGCGCCGCGCTCTTCGGCCCGGGCGAGAAACGAGTCCAGATCGAGGAGAAGCGGCGTGGCGGCGTTCATCCCGGCAGCCTCGCGGCGCGCACTGCGCCCCTGTTCCCGTCGGCGAAACTCGGGACGCTCGTCCGCTCATCGCCGCCGCACATCTGACCGAACCAGCCACAGGTTGGGGCGTCGGTCTGCGGGATTCACCGGCCACCACGGTGTGCGCCTGCGTTTCCGGCCGCCGGCCCGATCCGCGAGCACAGCACGTGCAGCCGACAGGGAGCATAAAAGGTAGGATGGATAGCATGAGCGAGCCTACCGGCAAGTATTCGATCACCATGCCGCGCGACATCGCAGAGGCGGCCCGCGCCCGCAGCGGCCCCTCCGGCTTCTCTGCTTATGTCGCCGCCGCCGTCGCCCGCCAGATCGAACGCGACAACCTCAACGAGATCATCCAGGTCGCAGAAGCCGAACACGGGCCCATCGCCGACGAAGAGCTCCAGGCCCTGCGTGACCAGCTCCACCAAGCCCGGCATCAGCAGAATCGCAGCGGGGCGGACGCGGCGTGACGCGCTCCCCCAGCATCCCCGGCGGCACCCTCGTCCTCGACAGCGAGGGGCTGGCCAAGGCCGTCCTGCGCGACCGCACCGTCACCGCCTGGCTCACACTCGCCCGGGCCGATGACCTGCGGGTCATCACGTCTGCGGCCACCCTCGTGGAAGTGGTGCACCGCAGAATCAACCGCCCGGCCCTGGAGTGGACCCTCTCCCGCCTCGTCGTCGAACCGGTCACCGAGCCGATCGCCCGCCACGCCGCGGCTTTGCTCGCCGACGCCGGCCTTCACGGCCACAAGTACGCCATCGACGCCATGCTCAGCGCTACCGCCCTCGCCTCACCCGGCCCCGTCACCGTGCTCACGTCCGACCCTGAAGACCTCACCGCACTATGCGGCGGTCAGGTCACCGTCATCAAGATCTGACACTTCGCATTCCGGTACATCCGGCATATTTCCAAGTCGTGGGGCATGCGTGGTCAGCCGTTATGAGGGCGCTGCGGGAGGTGGGTGGTGAACCAGTCGCGGGCCAGGGAGGAGACCTCGGTCAGGGCGCCCGGTTCCTCGAAGAGGTGGGTGGCGCCCTCGACGATCTCCAGGCTGGATTCGCAGCGCAGTTGGGCCTGGGCCTCGCGGTTGAGGGTGACGACCAGGGTGTCGTCGCCGCCGACGATGAGCAGCGTGGGGGCGCGGACGGCGGCGAGGTGGGGGCCGGCCAGGTCGGGGCGGCCGCCGCGGGAGACGACCGCGAAGACGTCCGCGTCGGGGGCGGCCGCGGCGGTGAGGGCGGCCGCGGCGCCGGTGCTCGCGCCGAAGTAGCCGATCGGGGCGGACGTTCGGGTGCGGAGCCAGGTGGTGGCGTGGGTCAGGCGGTCGGCCAGCGTGTCGATGTCGAACACCTTCGCCCGGCTCGACTCCTCGGCCGGGGTGAGCAGGTCGAAGAGGAGGGTGCCCAGGCCGGCCCGGTTCAGGGCGGACGCCACCGAGCGGTTGCGGGGGCTGTGGCGGCTGCTGCCCGAGCCGTGGGCGAACATCACCACCGCCTGTGCGTCCGGGGGGAGGGTGAGGTCTCCGGAGAGGGAGAGGCCCGGTGCGGTGACCACGACCTCCTCCGCCACCGGATCGGAGCGGGCCGCCTGGGACAGGAGGGACACGACTTCCTCGTCCGAGGTCTGGGAGAAGTCCTCGTACCACTGGCCGACCGCGGAGAACCCGCGCGGCGTGGAGAGGCAGACCACCTCGTCGGTCACGCCGGCGAGCAGCTCGACCGCGTCCGGCGGGGCGACGGGGACGGCCATCACCACGCGGGCCGCGCCCTGCGCCCGTACGACCTCGCACGCGGCGGCCGCCGTGGCGCCGGTCGCGATGCCGTCGTCCACCACGATCGCCGTCCGCCCCGTGAGGTCCTGGCGCGGGCGGTCGGCGCGGAACCGGCGCGCCAGCCGTTCGAGGTCGGCCTCCGCCGCGTGCTCCACGGATGCGATGTCCTCCGGACTGAGGCGGCCGCGCTGGACGATCTCCTCGCTGATCACCCGTACGCCGCCCTCGCCGAGGGCGCCGAAGGCCAGCTCGCGCTGGTACGGGACGCCGAGTTTGCGGACGACGATCACGTCGAGGGGGGCGCCGAGCGCCTGGGCCACGTGGAAGGCCACCGGGACTCCGCCGCGGGGCAGGCCCAGGACCACGGGGTGCTCGTCCCCGTACTTCTCCAGCGCCACGGCGAGTCGTCGCCCGGCGTCGTCACGATCGGTGAACAGCATTTTGGTTCACCCCACATCACTGCCGCCCTACTTCGACGCAACCCCATGGGCCGGGGTCCCGCAACTCGGGGCGGGACCCCGGCCCGACGGGTCCGGTGGTCCGTACGAGGGAGGACGGTTCCGGTGGTCCGTACGAGGGAGGTGGTGCGGGGTCTGTGGGTTTTGGGGGGTGGAGCGGGACGGAGGGCGTGCGTAGGTTGGCGGTGAGGCCATGTCGCGCCGTTGACCAGGCGCTTTGTGGCGGGCTCTGACGACGAGGATGGGGCATCGCGATGCGGGAGCTGGCGGAGACGGCGCGGCAGTGGGCGGCCGAGGGGCGCGGCGGGTTCTTGGCCCGGCCTGTGACCGAGCAGGGGTTCGGGCCGCGGGACCCGGCCGGGGCGGTGTTGATCGATCCGCGCGGGGAGTGTGTCCGCGCGCTGTACCGGGGCGTGTTCGACGCGGAACTCGTCGCCGAGGCGGGGGCGATGGCCGCCGGGGAGACCGCGCGGGTGTGTGAGGTATCGGTCGGGGCGGGCGAGGCGGCGGAAGCCCGGCTGACCTGCGGAGGGCAGGCGGAGATCCTGCTCCAGCCGCTGGAGTCGGTCCCGGCCGCGTGGTGGGAACTGCTCGCCGAGGGCGTCGGGGTGGCGCTGGTGACCCGGCTGAACGAGCGGGCCGACCGGGCCGTGAGCGAGGTGGTACGGGCCACCGACGAGCCCGGTTCGGACGCCGAGCGGCGGGCGGGCGAGCTGCTGGCCACCCGGCGGCCCGGGCGGGACGCGCTGTACGGCGGGTCGGGGCTGGTGCTCGTGGAGGCGTACCCGTCGGCGCCGTACGTGGTGATCGGCGGGGGCGGCGAGCTCGCGGAGGTCATCGCCCGTCAGGCCGGGCTGCTGGGGTGGGAGGCGGTCGTCGTGGAGGAGACGGCGCGGGCCGAGAAGGTGCTTGCGGCGCGGCGGGACGCCGCGTGCCTGGCGATGCTCAGTCACGATCCGGAGTTCGACGTGCCGACGCTGCGCGCCGCGCTCGCGCTCGGGATTCCGTACGTCGGCGCGCTCGGCTCCCGGCGGACCACGGCGCGGCGCCGGGAGGGGCTGCTCGCGGAAGGGGTGACCGAGGCGCGGCTGGCGACCGTGCGGGGCCCGATCGGTCTGGACCTCGGGGCCCGGACGCCCGCGGAGACGGCCCTGGCGATCTGCGCCGAGATCCTGGCGGTGCTCGGGGGGCGGGACGCGCGCGGCGTACGTGATTCCGACGGGCCGCTGCGGGGGTAGCTCCGGTTAAGTTCCGGGTTAGCACCGGTTAGTGCCGGGGTCCTGGGACCGCCAGGATCTCGGCGCCATGCATATCAGTGGATATTTGTGCTTTCCGAGTGAAATCTACGAAGTGCGGGAAAATGGTGTGTATGGACATGATCCTGACCACCATCGCGCTGGACGAGACCCTGACCGACATCGCGTGGTTCTTCCTCGTCGGAGTCGTCGTGGTCGGTTTCCTGCTCGGCGCCTTCAAGCTGGGCCAGCGGGTGAGGGCGAAGGAGCCCCCACCCCCGACCGCCGAGAGTCAGCCGCACCTCCCCGACGGCGGGGCGGTCCACGAGGTCCGCGAGGAGCGCGACCCCGTGGAGATCCCCGAGGGCGGACTGAGGCCGCACGAGATGCAGGGCTACGGAAACTTCGGCTCCACCACCTCCAGCCATCCGGAAGAGGTCAGGAGCGAACGGGAGTCGGGCTACAAGCACGTGCAGGGACCGCATCCCCACGTGCAGCCCGGGGCTCCTCCCGACGCCGGACGGGGCGCACACGCCTGAATCCCCCGCCCCTTTGACCGGACCCCGACCCCTGGCACGAGCCAGGGGCCGGGGTCCGGGGGCCAGGGTCGGGGTCCGGTCACAGGTCCGTCCGCAGCCGCAGCACCTCCGGCGGCGGATGCCGCGCCGACGTGTACCGGACCTCCGCCGTCAGCGGCGGGTCGAGCGGCTGGAACGGGACCTCGCCGACCCCGATCGCGGTGGCCGTCACACCCGCACCCGCCACACCGCCCGCGCCACCCTCACCACCCGCACCACCCGCACCACCCGCACCGTCCGCACCAGTCCCACCCGCCCGCTCCTCCCGGCCCGCCACGGCCGCCGCCACCTCCGCGCGCAGCGCCGCCGTCAGCGGGCTCGACACCACCGGTGTCTCGTCCCCCACCGGCAGGACGAGGACCAACGCCACCGGCCGACGCCGCGGCCCCGTGTACCCGACCACCGCCGCGTCCCGCACGTTCGTGTGCCGCAGCTTCTGCCAGCCGCGCCGTCCGGCCGGGTAGGACTGGTCCAGCCGTTTGATGACCAGGCCCTCGACACCGCTCTCCCGCAGCGTCTCGTACCAGGTCTCGGCCAGTTCCGGGTCCGTGGTCATGGGCACCGGCTGCAGCGGCGGGCCGAGCGGAAGCAGCAGGTCCACCAGGAGGGCGCGCCGCCGCTCGTACGGCCGGGCACGCAGGTCGAGCCCGGCCAGCTCCAGTACGTCGAAGGCCGCGTACGAGGCCGGCAGGCTCTGCGCGAGTACGGCGGCCCGCGCGGCCGTCGCGGCGGCGCGGCGCTGGACCAGTACGAAGTCCGTCCGGCCGGCGTGCCAGACCACCACCTCCCCGTCGAGGACGGTCGCGGCCGGCAACTGAAGGGCGGCCACGGCCAGATCGGGGAAGGCGGCGGTCACGATCCGGCCGGAGCGTGCCTGGAGCACCACCTCCTCCGGGGTACGCACCACCACCAGCCGGTGGCCGTCGAACTTCGGCTCGTATGCCAGTCCGGGCCCGCGCGGGAGCGTGGTCACGGCGGTGGCGAGCGCGACGGTGATCATGGCCTGCCCTTCCGCTTCCGGGACGCTCCGGGGAGCTTCCCCGCGCGGTCCGGGTCGGTCAGCGGACCGAAGAGGTCGCCGTCACGCGCCAGCCTCGGCGGGATGTCGTCGGCGAGGAAGACCAGGTCCGAGGCAGTACGGCAGTCCTCGACCTCCTGCCACGACACGGGCGCGGAGACAGTGGGCCGGGCGCGGGCGCGCAGCGTGTAGGGCGCGGCGGTGGTCTTGGCGGCGGCGTTCTGGCTGTGGTCGACGAAGACCTTGCCGGGGCGCAGGGCCTTGGCCATCCGGTGCACGACGAGGTCGGGGAGCTCGCGCTCGGCCTCCTGGGCGAGCGTCTTCGCGTACTCCGACACCCGCTCGGACGGGGTGGGCTCCACGGCCACGGCCAGGTGCAGGCCCTTGGAGCCGGAGGTCTTGGCGTACGCGCGCAGGCCGTCGGCGGCGAGCCGGTCGCGGAGCCAGAGCGCGGCGGCGCAGCACTCGACGACGGTGGCGGGCGGGCCGGGGTCGAGGTCGAAGACCATGCGGTCGGCGATGGCCGGACTGTCGCTGGGCCATTGGTGGGTGTGGAACTCGACGACGAGGTTCGCGGCCCACATGAGGGAGGGCAGGTCGGCGATGACCACTTGCTCGGCGGAGGGGTCGTCGGAGCGGGGCACGGGGGCGGTTTCGACCCACGCGGGGGTGCCGGGCGGCGGGTTCTTGGTGAAGAACCGCTGACCGTCCGGGCCGTCGGGATAGCGCAGGAACGACACCGGCCGGTTGTGGATGTGGGCCAGCAGCGACTGCGCGACGGTGGCGTAGTAGTGCAGCACCTCGCCCTTGGTGAAGCCGGTCTCGGGGTACAGGACCTTGTCGAGATTGCTGAGCGAGATGCGGCGCCCTTCCACCATGGTGATCGGCGCCATACGACGAGACTGTCACGAATCGGTGTAAATCGCGTGGACGTGGCGGACCTTTCGCATCGCCCTGCGGTGCCGCTCGTGGTGTGATGAAACAGGGGTCCGAGAAGGAGAGAGTGATGGCCTCACCGGCAGCGGAGCGGAAGACCGTCGCGGGCCGGGTGTCGGTCCGCCCCCTGGCCGAGGCGGACCTGGATCAGGCCGACGAGATCTTCCGGGTCGCCTTCGGGACGTTCCTCGGGCTCCCCGAGCCGAAGACGTTCTTCGGGACCGCCGATTACGTCCGCACACGCTGGGCGGCCGATCCGCACGCGGCCTTCGCGGCGACGGTCGAGGGTGAACTCGCCGGATCGAACTTCGCCGCCAGCTGGGGCAGCGTCGGGTACTTCGGACCGCTGACCGTACGTCCGGACCTATGGGACCAGGGCGTCGGCAAGCGCCTCATGGATCCGGTCATGGACTGCTTCGACACCTGGGGGAACCGCCACCTGGGCCTGTTCACCTTCTCGCACAGTCCCAAGCACCTTGAGCTCTACCGCAAGTACGGTTTCTGGCCCCGATTCCTCACGGCCATCATGAAGAAGACGGCCATCATGAAGAAGCACGCCGCGGGCACCTCCGCGGTCCCCGGCCGGGTGTTGTACAGCGAGCTGCCCGCCGCCGAGCAGCCCGCCTGCCTCAGTGCCTGTCGCGCACTGACCGGGGCCGTGTACGAGGGCCTGGACCTGGAGCGCGAGATCGTCGCCGTGCACGCGCAGGGACTCGGCGACACCATCCTGCTCCAGGGCGCCGGCTCCGAGCTCGATGGCCTGGCCGTCTGCCACTGCGGAGCCGGATCGGAGGCCGGCGAGGATGTGTGCTTCGTCAAATTCGGCACCGTACGCCCTGGCCCGGGGGTCGCCGACCGCTTCGAGCGACTGCTCGACGCATGTGAGCGACTGGCGGCCGAGCGCGGGCTGAGTCAGCTGGACGCCGGGATGAACCTGGGCCGCCCGGACGCCTATCGGCGCATGATCGACCGCGGTTTCCGCACTTGGTTGCAGGGCGTCACGATGCACCGGCCCAACGAGCCCGGTTACAGCCGCCCCGACGCCTATGTGATCGACGACTGGCGCTGAGACCACCCGTGTGGCCACCGGGCTCCAGCTTCTGGTGGGCTGCGCCCTCGCCTGGCCCGACCTCGCCGTCGCCCGGCCCGACCGGCCGGACAGCCTCGCGGTGTCGCCGAGTGTCGCGGCGTCTGACCTCGGCTTAGCCTGAGGGTCCCAGGGAAGGAGCGCCGGTATGAGAGCGACCTGGAAGGGGGCCATTTCGTTCGGGCTGGTCACGATCCCGGTCCAGCTCTTCACGGCCACGGAGGAGCACGACATCCCGCTTCGCCAGGTGCACGAGAAGGACGGCTCCAGGGTGCGGCTGCGGCGCGTATGCGAAGCCGAGGACGTCGAGATTCCGTACCAAGAGATCACCAAGGGCTATGAAACCCCGGATGGCAGCATGATCATGCTGTCGGACGAGGACCTCGCCGATCTCCCCCTCCCCAGCAAGAAGCTCATCGACGTGCTGGCCTTCGTCGATGCCGAGACCATCGATCCGCTGATGTTCTCCAAGGCCTACTACGTCGGCACTTCCGATCGCGCGGCAGACAAGCCCTATGCCCTGCTCAAAGAGGCCCTGACCGAATCCGGAAAGATCGCTGTCACGAAGATCGCCATCCGGTCGAGGGAGTCGCTCGCCGTGCTCCGGGTGCACGAGGACACGCTCGTGCTGCAGACCTGTCTCTGGCCCGACGAGGTCCGGCCTGCCGCCGGTGTCGCGCCGGAGGGAGAGGTCAAGATCCGCCCACAGGAACTGCAGATGGCCAGGTCCCTCATGGACATGCTGTCCCAGGACTTCGACCTGTCCACGCTCCACGACGAGTACCAGGAAACCCTCCAGCAGGTGATCGAAGCCCGGCTCCAGGGTGTTGAGCCACCGCGCGAAGAGGAGGCCGCCCCGACGGGCGGCAAGGTCATCGACCTCATGGCCGCCCTGGAGAACAGCGTCCGCGCGGCCAAGGAGTCGCGCGGGAAGCGGGGTGCTGCGCAGGAGACGGAGGCCGAGGTTCGGACCCTGCCCGTCCGCAAGACCGCGAAGAAGCCCCCGGCGAAGAAGGCGGCGCCGGCCAGGAAGGCGACGGGCTCCGCGGCGAAGAAGGCCACCGCATCACCGAAGGAAGCCGACGGGAAGAAGACCACCGCCGCTACGAAGAGCACGGCCAAGGCCACCGCGAAGAAGACCGCGGCCAAGAAGACCACCAAGCGGGCCTCCGCCTGAACCCGGCCCCACTCCCGCGCCACACGCTCCTCCGTGGCCGTGAAGAGCTGGACCGGGATCGTGGCCGGCCCGAACGAAATCGCCCCCTTCCAGGCCTTCCAGGTGGTCTCATCCCGTCCAGGTGCGGCGGTCGCGGGCGAGCGTGAACAGGGCGTCGACGTCCGGGGGTTTGAGGGTCGTGGGGGCATCGACGAGGTACGGAAGGGCCGTGGCCGGCTGGAGGACGCGGATGTCGCGGACCGTGGGGGCCACCTCGACGCGGGAGGCGTCGACCACGGCCAGCGCGGGAGTCACCGGGGCCGCCAGGGCCCGGCTCGCGCGGGTGGCCGCCCGGCGGATCCAGCGGGGGTCCTGGCGGGGTTCGGCGCGGCCCACCGTGAGCAGGAGGTCCCCGACGGCCGCGCGCTGGCGGCGGCCCGGGACGGTGCGGACGCAGAGGATCCCGGTCGGCCCGATCACGAGGTGGTCGATCAACCCGGCCCCGGCCAAGGGGACGGCGTGCAGGACCCGGCAGTCCGCCGACTCCAGCGCGTCCAGCTCCTCGCCCATCCGCTGCTGGGCCAGCAGCTCCTGGCGCAGCCGGTGCCGGACCCTCGCGCCCGCCGAGCCGTGGGCCAGCTCGCCCAGCAGGGCCTCGCCCGGGCGGTTCGGGGCCAGGTCCTCGTCCGGCGGGAGGGCGAGGCGGCGCAGGTCCGCCGCCGTGGGGACGGCGGGCGGGCCGACCGTGTAGCCCCGGTGCAGGTACGGGCGCAGCACCACCAGGATCGCCTCGCGGTGCCGCTCCGCGATGACGCTGATCCGGTTGGTCTCCCGGTCGTACCAGGCCACCGCCTGGCCGTCGGGCAGATTCACGTACAGCCGGCCGCGACCGGGCCGGCCGCTCGGCAGAACTCTGAGCCCCCGCATCGCCCTCACCCCCGCCGTCCATGGGAGCAGCCCGGGCGGCGCACGGCAATCCCCCGGGTGAGTACGGAAGGATCGCCGTGAGTGCCCTCAGCCGCGCCGTCAGCCGCCGCACCCTCGCACGCGCCGCCGCCGTGACCGCATGCGCCGGAAGTCTGCTGGTGCTGCCCACCGCCGCGGCCCTCGCCGAAGGACTGCCGGCGGGCTCCGCCTCGTCCGCATCGTCCGCCTCCACCGCCGTCGCGGCGCCGCAGCGGGCCCTGGTCAAGCGCCTCGCCCTCGCGGACGGCGTGTCCACGGCGCAGGTCTACCGGGTCGCGGGGAACGCGTACCAGGCGGTCATCCTGCGCGACGGCGCCACGGTCGCCACCCTCACCAGCCGCGGCGGTGTGCCCGCCCGGGGTGGCGCGGGCGAGCTGCACGCCGCGCTCCAGCCCGACGGGCGGCTGTCCTCCTGGGTCGGCGACACCCGTCCCGCGGCCGGTACGCACGCCCTCGCCGGGGGCGGTCACAAGACCGGAATCCGTCTAAGACGGCGTCGGCTTGGTCCACGGCCAGCGCGGCTTCGGCTTCCGGCCCGACGGGGCGTAGGCGTACTTCCACCCCTTCTGGAGGTGCAGCCGCTTCGAGTAGCCCGACGGCACCCGCTCGTAGAGCAGGACCGTGGGCGGGCCGCCGTCCGGGTCCGGGACCGGGATCTCGTACCACTTCGGCGGGTGCCCGGTCGGGCCGAGGAGGATCGGGAGGACCCGCCCGTCCATCGGGCCGCCCTCGAACGGGGTGTCTTGGCTTCTCACCCACCCAGTGTCACAGCAGGTGGGCCGCCTCGGAGACCACCGGGATCACCCGCCGGGCCAGGACCCCGACCGGGCCGTCCGCCGATTCCAGCGCCAACGCGGCCCGCGCGGCGGCCGCCGTCTCCGGGTCGGTGGCCGCCGTCGCCGTGAGCAGGGCGATGAACTGGTCCAGCAGCCAGTCCCGCAGCTGATCGACGGCCGGCTGCTTGCCCTCGTCGATCCAGATCAGGGACGCCGCCTCGACCGCCGTGATCCAGGTACGGACCATCATGCGCAGGCGGGGGCCGGGCGCGGGCACGGAGAGGTGGAGGAGGATCGCGTCGGCCGCGGCCCGGCGGATGCCGTCCACCGTCGCCGTCGTCCGGGAGGTCTCGACCACGCTGCCGCCCTGGAGCAGGGCCGCGAAGCCCGCGTCGTGTTCGTCGACGAAGGCCAGGTAGCGGTCCAGGGCCCGGGAGAGCCGCTGGGTGAGCGGGCCCGCCTGGGGTTCGGCGAAGCAGAGTTCCAGGACGTCGGCGGCCGAGCGCAGGGCCGCCTCGTAGAGCTGCTGTTTGCCGCCGGGGAAGTAGCGGTAGACCAGCGGGCGCGAGACGCCGGCGGCCTCGGCGACATCGTCGAGCGAGACCTCCTCCGGCGCCCGGTGCGCGAACAACGACAGGGCGGAGTCGAGGAGTTGGGCTCGCCGCTCCTCGACGCTCAGCCTGCGGTAGGCGCGTACGCGTACGGTCATGTCCGCAGGGTAGCCCCACCTCATGTGGTTCAGGCGAGGAGTCCCGAGCTCTGCCAGAGCTTGCGGCCGACACCGCGCAGGACGCCGATGTCGTCGAGGAAGTCGGTGAGGCGCTTGGCGCCCGTCTGCATGACCTCGCGCCGGTGGCCGCTCGCCCTCACCTGGGCCACGGCTTCGCGCCGGTCGAGGCCGATGTTCTCGTAGACCTGGGGGTGGACGAAGGCCAGGGAGAACACGCGGGCCGCCTCGCCGCAGCTGATCCGGGTGAGCTCCTGCTCCCAGCGCGGGGCGGTGAGCATCTGGCGGCGCAGCTCCTCGCGGGCGTACCGGACGTGCCGGGCCTCCTCGATCACGTGGATCCGGGTGACGCCGCGGACCAGCGGCTGGATGCGCTCGTCCGGGAAGGTCAGGCGCTGCATCCAGTCGAGGATCTCCTCGCCGAGGAGGGTGCACGCGAAGGAACCCGGGGTGGTGGAGACGGTCTTGAGGACGCGGGCGAGGTTGTGGTGGGTCCGGGAGACCGGGTACGCGGGGGCGCCGGCCTTCTGGATCATGCGGGCGAACATCATCGAGTGGCGGCACTCGTCGGCGATCTCGGTGAGCGCGTAGCGGACGTGGTTGCTGGTCAGGGACTTGTCGTAGATGTGCCGTACGAGCAGCTGCATCAGGATGATCTCGAACCAGATGCCGAGGGAGCCGAGGGCGGCCGCTTCGTGGCGGGAGAGGTCGATGCGCTGCTCCTCCCCCATCCTCTTCCACAGCGGGGTGCCGTAGAGCGAGAGCAGCTCGGGCGGCCAGTAGTACGCGCCGTCGACCATAGGGGCGTCCCAGTCGAGTTCCTTGTCCGGGTCGAAGGAGTGCTTGGCCGAGGATTCGAGCAGTCGCTCGGCGACGTGTTCGCGGTCCTTGAGGGGGCCGAGCGCGTCTTGCGGGACCCGGCGATCCGTGCGGTCCGTGCCATCTGTGTTGCGGTCGGTCGTGGTCGTCATGGCGGGGGCACCTCGCCCTTGTTTCCGGGGTCACCAGCGGTCGCCGCTGCGGTCCCTGGTTATGAGACTGCTTGTCAGCAAGGTCGTCAATCCCCCGCGCACGACTTGTTGACCCGCTGTCTACCAACGTGTGACCCTGCCAACTGTCCAGTCCTGTACCGGAGTACGTGAGACGAGGGGGCGTCAGTGTCGACGCACGATCTCTACACCAACAGCCCGGGCGAGGGCGTCTGGCAGGTCCCGGCCTCCGGCGCGGCCCGTTTCAGCTGGGAGTACGCCGACGGACGCGAGCGGCTCCTCGCCCTGTACCAGAAGGGCAAGGACAAGCAGTGGGACGGCGCCAAGCGCATCGACTGGGACATGGAAGTGGACCCGTACAACCCGCTCGGCACCCCGGACGAGTCCCTGACCCTCTACGGCACGCGGCACTGGTCCAAACTCACCGAGAAGGACAAAGGGGACCTGCGCCGGCACTACACGGCATGGAACTTCAGCCAGTTCCTGCACGGTGAGCAGGGCGCGATGGTGTGCGCGGCGCGCATCGTGGAGTCGGTGCCGGACCTGGACGCGAAGTTCTACTCCGCCACCCAGACCATGGACGAGGCCCGGCACGCCGAGATCTTCGGGCGCTTCCTGCACGAGAAGGTCGGGATGCTCTACCCGATCAACGACAGCCTGCGGGGACTGCTCGGCGACACCCTGCGCGACTCCCGCTGGGACATGCCGTACCTGGGCATGCAGGTGCTCATCGAGGGCCTGGCGCTGGCCGCGTTCGGGATGATCCGCGATACGACCGACAAGCCGCTGCCGAAGCAGATCCTCGCGTACGTGATGCAGGACGAGGCCCGGCACGTGGCGTTCGGGCGGATGGCGCTGCGCGACTACTACCGGCAGCTGACGGACGCCGAGCGGCGTGAGCGCGAGGAGTTCGTGATCGAGGGCTGCTACCTGATGCGGGACCGGCTCCAAGGGATCGAGGTACTGGAGAACTTCGGCGTTTCGAGGAAGGAGGCGCGGGAGTTCACCGAGCGGAACGAGTTCCTGCAGCTGTTCCGGAAGCTGCTGTTCAGCCGGATCGTGCCGTGCGTGAAGGACATCGGGCTGTGGGGCGAGCGGCTGCAGAAGGCGTACGTGGAGATGGGCGTCTTCGAGATGGGCGACTCCAACCTGGACCGGCTGATGCGCCAGGACGAGGAGATCGCCGAGGCCCTGGACCGCGAGCGGTTCGCGGCCGAGGAGCGGGACCGGGTCGCCGAGGTCCGCGCCGCGATCGCGGACGGCGCCGAGGGGTAACGCGTGTCCGGCTCCGGCGGGCACGCCTGCGCGGGGGCCGGGCCGTGGCAACTCCAGCCTCGCCGGCGTTTGAGGCGCGGGGTCAGGGGCGGAGCCCCTGGGGGCACCTCCCAGCGGTAGCTGGGGGAGAACCCGGCTCCGCCGGGCACCGGGCTCCGCCCGGACCCTCCCCCAGACTCCGTCCGGGGGGACCCCCACTCAAACGCCGGCGAGGCTGAAAGTGCACGGGCCGCGGCTAGCGGTCTCGGCCGCGGGCCGGGGGGCCGGTGCCGCGCGCGGACAGGGCGGCTTGCATCACCGCCCGGGCGATCGGCGCGGCCGCGCTGTTGCCGCTGATGTCCCCGCGGTGCGCCGCCGCGTCCTCGACCACCACCGCCACCGCGATCGCCGGCAGCGGCGCGCCCTTCGCCTTCGCCCAGGAGATGAACCAGGCGTACGGGGTGCCCGCGTTGCCGACGCCGTGCTGAGCGGTACCCGTCTTGCCGCCGACCACCGCGCCCGGGATCGCCGCGTTCTTCCCGGTGCCCTTCTCCACCACCTTCACCATCAGCCCCTGCAGCCGCAGCGCCGTGCCCGGGGACATGGCCCGGCCCAGGCTGCGCCGGTCGCCGCGCCGGACCGGGGACCCGTCGTCCTGGGTGGTCCGCTCCACCAGGTGGGGTGACGCGATCTCCCCGCCGTTGGCCACCGCCGCCGCCACCATCGCCATCTGGAGCGGCGTCGCCCTCGTGTTGAACTGACCGATCGCGGACAGCGCCAGCTGGTCCGGGCTCATGTCGGTGTCGAAGTTCGAGCGCGACACCCAGGCGGGCACGTACAGCCCGTCGTCGTCGTTGAACCCGAACCGCCGCGCCGCCTCCACCATCCCGCGCAGCCCGACCTGGACTCCGATCTTGGCCATCACGGTGTTGCAGGACCACTGCACCGCCTCCGCCATCGAGGCGTCCACGCAGCCGGTGCTCACGTTCGGCAGCAGCGTGCTGGTCCCGGGCAGCGGGTACGGGTCGGGGGTCCGGGTGGGCGCGTCCACATCGGAGACCACGCCGGAGTCGAGGGCGGCCGCCGCCGTCACGATCTTGAAGGTGGAGCCCGGCGGATACGTCTCGCGCAGCGCCCGGTTGAGCATCGGCCTGGCGGGGTCCGCGTTGAGCCGGGCCCAGGCCTCCTGGACCCGCACGCCCGTACCGGAGAGCAGGGCGGGATCGTAGGAGGGGCTGCTGACCAGCGCGAGGATCCTGCCGGTGGCCGGTTCGACCGCCGCCACCGCGCCGCGTTTGCCCGCGAGGCCCGTGTACGCCGCGAGCTGCGCGCCGGCCCGGATGGTGGTCGCCGCGTCGCCGCCGGGCGGACGGCCGCGGGAAAGCTCGTACCAGAGCGGGAAGACGGAGAGCCCCGGGTCCGTGCCCGACAGGATGGCGTCCTCGGCGCGCTCGATGAAGCTGGTCCCGTACGTCTGGGAGGAGAATCCGGTGACGGGCGCGTAGAGCGGGCCGTTGCGGTACGTCCGCTCGTAGCGCAGCAGTTGGCCGCTGTCGCGGGAGCCGGTGACGGGCCGCCCGTCGACCAGGATGTCCCCGCGCGGCTGCGCGTACCGCGCGATGGCGGGGCGTTTGTTGGCCGGGTTCGCGGCGTAGCCGGCGGATTCCCGGATCTGTACGCGGGCGAGGTTGACCAGCAGGGCGACGAGCAGCAGGGCGCAGAAGTACGCGCACCAGCGGATGTAGCGGATCAAAGCGCGGGCTCCGCTTCGCCCGGCCGGGGTCTGCGGGCGCTGTCGCTGAGCCGGACCAGCAGCGCGACGATGATCCAGTTGGTGACGACGGAGGAGCCGCCCTGGGCGAGGAAGGGCATGGCCATGCCGGTGAGCGGGATCAGTCCGGTGACGCCGCCCGCGATGACGAACACCTGGAGCGCGATGATCGAGGCGAGCCCGGTGGCGAGGAGGCGGCCGAAGGGGTCGCGGAGGGCGAGCCCGGCGCGGAAGCCCCGGGAGACGAGGAGTCCGTAGAGGAGCAGGAGCGCGGTCAGGCCGACGAGGCCGAGCTCCTCGCCGGCGGTGGCGAGGATGAAGTCCGACTTGGCGGCGAAGCCGATGAGGAAGGACTGGCCGTGGCCGAGTCCGGCGCCGAGGAGCCCGCCGGCGCCGAAGGCGAAGAGGGACTGGGCGAGCTGGTCGGGGCCCTCGCCGCGCTCGATGGAGGCGAAAGGATTCAGCCAGTCGTCGACGCGGCTGTTCACGTGCGGCTCGAAGGTCCCGACGGCGTAGGCGCCGAGGGCGGCGAGGAGCAGCCCGATGGCGATCCAGCCGATCCGGCCGGTGGCGGTGAACAGCATGATGACGAACAGGCCGAAGAAGAGGAGCGAGGTCCCGAGGTCCCGTTCCAGGACGAGGACGCCGACGCTGAGCAGCCAGATGGCGAGGATCGGGCCGAGGACTCGGCCCGGCAGGAGTTTCAGCCTCCAGAACAGCCGGCGGCCGTTCAGGGCGAGGGCGGTGCGGTTGGCGGCCAGGTAGGCGGCGAAGAAGACGGCGAGCAGGATCTTGGCGAACTCCCCCGGCTGGAAGGAGAACCCGGCGAACCGGATCCAGATGTGGGCCCCGTTGACGGCCGGGAAGAACACCGGGACGAGCATCAGCGCGAGGGCGGCGGCGACGGAGAGGTACGCGTAGCGCTGGAGCGCGCGGTGGTCGCGGAGCAGGGCGACGACGAGGACGAACAGCGCGAGCCCGAGTCCGGACCAGCGCAGCTGATCGCCGGCGGTGAGGTGGCCGGGGGTGGTGACGTCGAGGCGCTGGATGAGGACGAGGCCGAGGCCGTTGAGGAGGAAGGCGATCGGGAGCACGAGCGGGTCGGCGGACGGGGCGCGGAGGCGGACGGCGAGGTGCGCGAGCAGCGCGGCGGCGGCGAGGCCGCCGGCGTAGCGGGCGGCTGGGCGGGGGATGTGGCCGGTGGCCGCGATGCCGACGGAGAGGTAGCCGAGGACGGAGATGAGGACCGCGCCCGCGAGCAGCGTCAGTTCGACGCCGTGGCGCCGCGCGGGGGCGCGGGCGTCGGGGGGTGGGGGCGGGGGCGGGGCGGGCTCCGCCGCCTTTGCCGTCAGAGCGGTCATACGGGGAAACGTAGCAAGCGGGCGGGCCGTATGTCCGCTTATGTCATAGTGTGCCGAAGAGTCGTCATAAGTGTGGGCCGAAGTGTTGTCCGAAGTGGTCGGAACGGTCAGGAGTGGGGTGCCGCGGCACATGGGACCTGTGGAATTCATCGTCCTCGCCTTCCCGGAGGAGCAGCTGCGGGTGCCGGCGGTGGAGGCCGTGATGGGGCTCCGCAAGGCCGGGGTGGTACGGCTGATCGACGGGCTGGTGACGACGAAGACGGCGGCGGGTGAGGTGCTGGCGGCGGAGTTCGACGAGTTCATGGAGCTACGGGGCCTGCTGGCGCACCGGGAGGCCGCGCGGCTGATCGGGCCGGAGGATGTGCAGGAGGCGGCGGATCTGCTGAACCGGGGCAGTTGCGCGCTGCTGCTGCTGGTGGAGCACGTGTGGGCGGAAGACGCGGCGATCGCCGTCCGGGCGGCGGGCGGGCGGATCGTCGGCTCGGTCCGGATCCCGGCGGAGCGGGTGGGGGTGGCCTGATGTTCATCCGGCCGGTGGGTACGACGGTGTCGCCGGCGGTAAGGCCGGCGGGGCGCCCGCTGCTGCGGGGGCTGCTGGCACGGGCCGCCGGTGCGCTCGCCGCCGATGCGCTGGCCGCGGGGGACGGGGCGGCGGTGGTGCCGCCGAGCGCGTGGGGCGAACCACCGTGGCCTCCGGCGGCGGACGGGACGGAGCCGGTGCCGGTGCCTCCGGCGGCGGAGTGGACGGAGGCGGGGCCGGTGCCTCCGGCGGCGGACTGGGAGGAGGCGGCGGAGACGGGGGCTGCGGGGCCCGATTGGGCGGAGTCGGCCGACTGGGCGGAGCCCGAGGAGGCCGCCTACGAGGAACCGGACCTGGCGGAGGCCGAACCTCCGGGGGAGCCGGTTCCCTACGAGGAGCCGGACCTGGCCGAGTCCGAACCTCCGGAGGAGCCGGTGCCGTACGGCGAACCGGAGTTGGCTGAGGCCGCCGCACCGGCGGTGCACGGTGGCCTGGCGGCGGAACTGGCCCTCCTGGCCACCCTCGCCAGGGAGGGCGCGCTGACCCCGGAGGAGTTCACAGCGGCCAAGTACCTACTGCTCCACCCCTGACGCACCCGAGCCCATCCCCGGCCCAACCGCCCGACGCGCCCGACTCCCCCGCGCGAGACGATGCGGGCCGTGATGGGATCTCCCCGCCCGGGGCCGGACCGGTGCCCCGTTGGGGGGTGGGGGCGTGGGCCGGGTGGGGGGTGTGGGGGGCCGGATGGGGGGGGTGGGGGGTGGCGGTGGGGGGTTTGTCATATCGGGGGTGGCAGCATCGGCGGTCCCGATCGGGAGGTGATCCCATGTCAAAACGGCTGCTCCGGGCCGCCTGCATCGCCGCCGCGCTCGTCGCCATCGGACCGCCGCACCAGGCGCGGGCCGAGCCCGTCGGGGTGCTGCTCACCCGGCTGCAAGGGCTGTACCAGAAGGCGGAGGAGGCCGCCGAGGCCTACAACGCCACCGAGGCCGCCCTCAAGGCCCGCCGGGACGAGGAGCACCGGCTCACCGCCGAGCTCGGCAGGGCCCGCCGCGCCCTCGGCACCGAGAGGGCCGCCGCCGGCAGGCTGGCCCGGCAGCAGTACCAGGGAGCCCGGGGACTGTCCCCGTACGCCCGGATGCTGCTCAGCGGGGACCCCCAGGCCGTGCTGGACGAGCGCCGGCTGCTCGCCCGCGAGGGCGCCCGGCAGGCCGCCCTACTGGCCCGGGTGACCAAGGGCGCCCGGCAGGCCGACCGGCTCGCCGGCGCCGCCCGCAAGGCCCTGGACACCGAGGCGGAACTGGCCGGCCGGATGAAGGAGCGCAAGGAGGAGGTCGCCCGGCAGCTCAAGGAGGTCGAGCGGATGCTCGCCTCGCTCACCCCCGACCAGCTCACGCGGCTCGACGCGCAAGAGGCCGCGAACACCGCCGACGCGCAGCGCGAGCTGCTCGCCTCCGGGAGGCTCGGCAGCGCCCGTACCCCGACGGCCGCCGGGGGCGCGGCGCTGACGTACGCCACCGCCCAGATCGGCAAACCGTACGTCTGGGGCGCCGAGGGGCCGGGGTCGTTCGACTGCTCCGGGCTCACCTCGCAGGCCTGGGCGCACGCCGGGCGGTCGATCCCCCGGACCAGCCAGGAGCAGTGGGAGCGGCTCCCCAAGGTGCCGCTCGACCAGGTGCGGCCCGGGGACCTGGTCGTCTACTTCCCCAAGGCCACGCACGTCGCCCTGTACGTCGGGGAGGGCAAGGTGATCCAGGCTCCCCGGCCTGGAACGAAGGTCAAGGTCTCGCCGATCGCCGCGAACCCGCTCCTCGGGGTCGTGCGCCCCGATGCCGGCGCCGCCCCGCTGAAGGAGTTCACCCCACCGCCGCTGCCGGAGCCCGACAAGGCCGAAGAGGCCGCGGCGGGCGACGAGGCTGCGGCGGAGGGCGACGACACCGGCTATTCGGCCGAGGAGGCCCCCGCCGAAACCTCGGCCGAAACCCCCGCCGAAACCTCCGCGAGGTAGTCCGCCGTGTCCTCGGGATCGTAGAAGTACGCGTCGAAATCGGCCGGGTTGTCGAAGCCGTTGGCGAATCGATCCGCCACCGGCTGCAACTGCCCGGCCGCACCGATCAGGCCCAGCACGTGCTCCGGCGGAACGCCCAGCATCGCGTTCGTCCACTGGGTCGTCGGCTTGCCCGTCGTGAACCAGTACTTGTCGAACGTCGCCTTCATCCACGACTCGTCGAACGGGTTGTCCCCGTGCATCAGGATCGACGAGAGGTACGACGCCGCGCACTTGGCGGCCGAGTTCGCGCCCTGGCCGGTGATCGGGTCGTTCGCCACGACCACGTCGCCGACACCCAGCACCAGCCCACCGCCCGGCAGGCGGCCGACCGGGTTGCGGACGATCGGCGTGTAGCGGCCGGCGAGCGTGGCCCCCGCGTCCGTGAGCTCCGCCTTCGTCGCCCGCGCGTACTCCCAGGGCGTGAACTTCTCCATGAGTTCCAGCGTCAGGGCCAGGTGCTCGGCAGGGTCCTTGATCCCGTTGAAGACGTCCAGCGGGCCGCCCGGAATGCCCTCCCAGAACAGGATGTCCGCCCGCCCCGACAGGGTCAGGGTCGGCATGACGAACAGCTCGCCGACGCCCGGCACCAGGTTGCAGCGCACGGCCTCCGTCTCCGGGTGCTCGGGACGCGGTTCGAGCCCATGCACGTACGAGACCGCGAGCGCGCGCTGCGGCGCGTCGTACGGGGAGCGCGCCGCGTCCCGCCCGAACATCGACACCAGCTCGCCCTTGCCGGCGGCGACGAGCACCAGGTCGTACGCACGGGAGAAGTAGTCCAGGTCGGCGACCGACGCCCCGTGGACGACCAGCTGCCCGCCGCGCTGCACGAAGGCGTCGAGCCAGCCGGCCATCTTCACGCGCTGGTCGACGGACTGGGCGTAGCCCTTCAGCCGGCCGAGCCAGTCGATGGCGCGGGAGGTGTCGGGGGAGGTGTCGGGGGCGGCGACCGAGACGCCGAGGCCCTGGATCCTGGGCGCCTGCCGCTCCCAGAAGTTCAGCCGGAGGTCGCGCTCGTACTGGAGCGCGGTGTCGAACATAACCTGCGTGGACATGACCCGGCCGGTGCGTATCTCGTCCGCCGTCCGATTGGACATGAGGGTGACCTCGTACCCCTTGGCCTGGAGTCCGAGGGCGATCTGGAGACCGGACTGGCCGGCTCCGACGACGAGTATCTTGCGCATCTCACGTTCTCGATTCGGGTCTGTTCGGCTCTTCGGGCGTGCTGTCGAGGGCGTGCGTGACGAGCGTCAGCAGCGATTCGACGACCGTGGCCCGGCTCCGCGCGTCCATGATCACGACGGGCACCCGCGGCGGGACGCTGAGCGCCTCGCGCACGTCCTGCGGCTCGTACGAGCGGGACCCCTCGAAGTGGTTGACGGCGACGGCGTACGGGAGGCCGCAGCTCTCGAAGTAGTCGAGCGCCGGGAAGCAGTCGCGCAGCCGGCGGGTGTCGGCCAGCACGAGCCCGCCGATGGCGCCGCGCACGAGGTCGTCCCACATGAACCAGAACCGCTCCTGGCCCGGGGTCCCGTACACGTAGAGGACGAGGTCGTCGTCGAGGGTGACGCGGCCGAAGTCCATGGCGACGGTGGTGGTGCGCTTGTCCGGGGTCCCGGACAGGTCGTCGGTCGGGATGCCGGCCCGCGTCATCACCGCCTCGGTACGCAGGGGGGTGATCTCGGAGACGGACGAGACGAAGGTGGTCTTGCCGACCCCGAATCCGCCCGCGACCAGCACCTTGACGGCGACGGGCGCGCGCGAGCGGTCGTACTGCCAGGGCTGGACGGGCTCGTCGTCGAGGAGGGCGGTGGCGGTACCGGTATCCGTATCGGTATCAGAGACGGCGAAGGCCACTGAGCACCCTTTCGAGCAGCGCGCGTTCGGGCCGGCCGGAGCCGTGCCCCGTCCCGTAGACGCGGATCCTTCCCTGGTCGGCGAGGTCGCTGACGAGTACGCGGACCACGCCGAGGGGCAGCTTCAGCAGCGCGGATATCTCGGCGATGGTGCGCATGCGGCGGCAGACCTCGACGATGGCGGGCATCTCGGGCATGCGGTCGCGGTCGTGGTCGCGGTCGCCGCTCTTCGGCGTTGCCTCGCCGGTCTGCGGCGCGGAGGCCTTCGGCTCCAGGGCGGCGACGAAGGTCTCGACGTGCAGGACCTGCGCGAAGCGGGTGCGGCCGCCGGTGAGGGAGTACGGGCGGACGCGGGCGGGGCGGCGGTCGGCGCCGCGTATCGGCAGCCGGTCGGAGGACGGACTCCTCACGGGGTTTTCTCCATCGACTGGCGCAGCTCGCTGCGGACTTCGGGGGTCAGGACGTGGCCGGCGCGGCCGACGAACAGGGCCATGTGGTAGGCGACGACGCTCATGTCGCAGTCCGGGGTGGCGTGCACGCCGAGCAGTGAGCCGTCGCTGATGGCCATGACGAAGACGGAGCCGCGCTCCATCGCCACCATGGTCTGCTTGACCCCGCCGCCGTCCATGAGGGCGGCGGCGCCGGTGGTGAGGCTGCCGAGGCCGGAGACGATGGTGGCGAGGTCGGCGGATGCGCCGCGCGGACCCTTGGGGCGGGTGCCCTCGGGAGCCGGCGCGGGGGCGGTCGGCTCCTCGGAGGAGAGCAGGAGCAGTCCGTCCGAGGACACGACAGTGACGGAGTTGACCCCCGGCACCTCCTCGACCAGGTCGGTCAGCAGCCACTGCAGGTTGCGGGCCTGGGTGCTCAGTTCGTACGTACTGGACGCGGTCATGTGCGTGCCTCCTGTGCGCTGTCCCCCTGGTCGGTGCCTTGCTCGTGTGCCTGCTCGTGCACCTGCTCCTGCTCCTGCTCCTGGGCGAGTTCGGCGGCGACGACGCGCCGGCCGTCCTGGGCCCCCCGGTAGAACCCGCCGAGCCGGCGGCGCAGCTCGTCCGCGTCGACGCGGCGCGGGGGTTCGGGCTCGGGATGTACGGCGTCCGCGCGCGGGGCGGGCACGGCGCGGGGGGTGCGCTTGGGCAGGCCCTTGTCGGTGACACCCTCGTCGGGGTGACTCCCCTGGCGGGGCAGCCAGCTCCCGTGCGCGTCGGCGGCCCGCCCGTGCCCCTCCGGGGAGGATCCGGGTTCGGCCGGCGCCTGCGGCTGCCGCTGCCGCTGGGGCTGCGGGGTCTCGTCCGGTACGGCGACCAGCGGCCCCGCCTCGTGCAGCGGAACGGGCCGCCGGGTGCCCTCCGGCGCCTGCCCGGCAATCCCCCGCCCGGCCGGCGCGGCCGGGGCGGTAACCGCTTCCTCTGCCGAGCCCGCCCCCGCGTCCGCGGACACCGCATCGGCCGCCGTAGCCGCACCGGGGACGGTGAACGCCTCGTCCCCCGGAGGCAGCTCCGCACCATCAGCGGGGGCCGCACCCGTGACCACCGGAGCCGACAGTTCCGCCCCAGAAGCCGGGGCCCCAGCGGTGAACACCGCATCCGCCGAAGGCAGCTCCGCATCCCGGGCGGGGGCGGTGAGCACCTGGTCCGCCGAGGGCAGCTCCGCGCCCCGGGCAGCGACCATGAAGCCCGCATCCGCCGGAGGCAGCTCCGCGTCCACGGCGGGAACCGTGAATTCCACGCCCGCCGAAGTCCGGTCCGCGTACCGGGCGGGGACCGTGAACACCTGGTCCGCCGAAGGCAGCTCCACATCCACCGCCGGAACCGTGAAGCCCGCATCCGCCGGGGGCAGCTCCGCGTCCACGGCGGGAACCGTGAATTCCACGCCCGCCGAAGGCCGCTCCGCATCCCGGGCAGGGACCGTGAACACCGCGCCCGCCGGAGGCAGGTCCGCGGGGGTCGTGGAGCCCGCGTTCGTCGGCGGCGGCTCCGGGGTCGGGACCACGCGGGCCAGCAGCTGCTCGTCGGCCGAAGGCGACCCCGCGTCAGCAAGGGCGGCCGAGGGCGACCCCGCGTCGGCGAGCCGGCCCCACGGGAGCGTGTTCTCGTTCGCCTCCGCGATCACACCCGGCAGCACCAGCGCCGGCGCGCCCGGCGTCGCCAGGGTGTGGACCGGCGACACCGGCGGAGCAGCCGGCAGCAGCGCCGCCGGGACGACCACCAGGGCCTCCGTCCCGCCGTGCCGCCCCCCGCGCAGCTCCGCCGTGACACCGTGCCGCGCCGCGAGCCGCCCGGCCACGTACAGGCCGAGTCCCAGACCGTGTTCCGACTCGGGTTCCTCGTCGTACGCCTCCGGCGTGGACAGCCGGGAGTTCAGCGAGGCCAGCCGTTCCGCCGTGACCCCGATGCCCTCGTCCGCCACGGACAGCACCGCGTCGCCGGAGTCCATCAGCCACCCGGACACCTTCACCCTGGCTTCCGGGGGCGAGAAGGTCGTGGCGTTCTCCAGCAGCTCCGCCAGCACGTGCGAGATGTCGTCGGCGGCGTGCCCCGCGACCTGGGTGATCGACGGCAGCGCCACCAGCTCGACCCGCTCGTAGCGCTCGATCTCGCTGACCGCCGCCCGCATGACGTCCACCAGCGGCACCGGCCCACCCGCGCCGGGACCGTGCTCCTGCCCGGCCAGGACCAGCAAGTTCTCGTTGTGGCGGCGCATCACCGTCGCCAGGTGGTCCAGCCTGAACAGCGTCGCCAGCCGGTCCGGGTCCTGCTCCTTGGACTCCAGCTCCTCGATGACCGTGAGCTGCCGCTCCACCAGGCCCAGCGTGCGCAGCGACAGCGACACCGACGTGGACGACATGATGCGGCGGTGCTCTTCCAGCCCCGCCCGCAGCTGCTTCAGTTCCGCTTCCAGCGCCTCCCGGCCCGAGGCCAGCGCCTCGTTGCGGCCGATGAGGCGCCGCCGGTCCGCGTCGAGCCCGGCGATCCGGGTGTGCAGGGACACCGTCTGGTCCCGCACCGCGTTCAGGTGGCGCACGACCTCGGCGAACTCGTCGTTGCGGCCCGTGAACCGCACCGGCTCCACCGAGCCCTCCGGCGTCGCCAGCCGCGCCGCGCCGCGTCTGAGGACCGACAGCGGCCGCGTCAGCGAGCGCGCGACGGCCGTCGAGACGCCGACGGCGATCAGGAACAGCACGCCCAGCGCCGCGATCAGCGCTTCCAGTGCCGTCACGTCGTCGTCCCGCAGGGCGGCGAGCGCGGTGGCCCGCTGTCCGGCGAGGGTGGACTCCACCGACCGCATGCGGTCGATGCGGGCGGTGAGCGCCGAGCCGACCGCGGCGCCGTCGAGCTTGCGGTCGGCCGCGCTCAGGGTGGGCCGGTCGGTGAGACGGCTCAGGTAGTCGTCGGCCGTCTTGACCTCGGGCCCGGTGACCGTGGCGGCGAGGGTCTGCCGTACCTCGGGCCGCGAGGCCCGGTTGAATTCGTCGAGGGCGGCCTGCTCCCGTACGCGCGAGCGCTGGGCGGCCGTGGTCAGCTCGTCCACCACCGCCGAGTTGGGGAGCTGCTCGCCGCGGGGGACGGCCAACGCGGCGAGCAGCAGTCCACGGGTGGCCGAGGCCTGTTCCACGGCCTGGCCCAGCGGGGCCAGCGGGCGGGTGGTGGCGAGGGCGGTCCCGGCGCGCGGCGGGGTCAGCTCGGCGAGCCGGTCGCCCGGCGCGAGGAGTTCCGCGATCACGCCGGCGTACGCCTGGTGCGCGGCGAGGGCGCCGCCCTTGCCGTCGACGGCCTCGGCGCGGACGGCCTGGACGCGGCCGAGGGCCCGTGCGAGCTCCTCGTCCGCCTCGGCCCGGACCTCGGCGAGTTGCCGGTCGGTACGCGAAATCCGCTCCTGGACCGCCGCCTTGCCCGCGCCGGGGCGGCCCTTGGCCGCGTACTCGACGACGGCGTCGCGCTCGTCGCCGAGGAGGTGCGCGAGGGTGAGGGTCTGCCCGGTCTGCTCCGCGAGGGTGACCAGGCGCTGGGAGTCGTTGAGTTCCGTCATGGCGGAGACGACAGCGGGGCTGCCTGCCGCGAGGACGGTGAGACCGGCGACGGCTACGCCGACGACCAGCCTGCTGCGCACGCGGACACGACGTCCTGCGGGAGCGGGGGCGGGTCCGTCGGTGGCGGTGCCGTTCTTCCGAGACCGCTTCTTCTGCACCGGTGCTCGCAATCCTGTACGTGTGCTCTAGCTCGTCTACTCGTGTGGCCGAGGTAACGGCCGGTCAACAAGTAAACGCCCCCTGCCCCCTCGTACCGCCTCAGACCTTCGCAGTGTGTTGGGGAGAGAGCCGCACATCGCCTACCCGGCCACCTGAACGAGTGAACAGTACGGATGAGTTGGCAACCAACTCGGCATCCGTGTGTCAGGGCGCCTCCGTGGACAGCCGGTTGAAAGATGGACGGGCCCTTTGGCAGTATGCCCGCCCACATCCCGGGGTGCGGTCGGACGGGCCGCCTTCCCCCTCGCCTATTTGGTACGGACCATCCTTCGGGTCTCTTCCCCCTGTGAACGGCCCGCCGGGCAGAATGTCCGCATGCGCATCGACCTCGCTTCCGCCGCCGGCAGCCCGGAACGCCCCAACGAGGACTGGGTGTCGGCCGCCGTCCCGGCCTCGGGCGGCGGAGTCCTGGTGGTCCTGGACGGTGTCACCCCACCGCGCGGCGAGGTCGGCTGCGCGCACGGCGTGCCGTGGTTCGCGGCCCGGCTCGGCGGCCGATTGACCGAACTGTCCGGATCGCGGCGGGACATGCCACTGGACCGGATTCTGGCGGAGTCCATCCGGGACACCGCCGACGCCCACCGGGGCACCTGTGACCTTTCTCACGTCCGCACCCCGCAGGCGACGGTGGTCGTGGTCCGCTGGGACGAGGCGTACGTGGAGCACCTGGTGCTCTCGGACTCCGTCCTGCTGCTCCAGGCGCCCGGGGGCGAGGTGACGGCGGTGCTGGACGACCGGCTGGACCGGGTCCCGCGCGAGGTCCTGGTCTCGGTGGCCGCGACGGACGCGCTGCGCAACGCGGAGGGCGGCTTCTTCACGGCGGCCGCAGACCCGGCGGTGGCCTCCCGGGCGGTGACCGGGCGCACCCCGCGCGGGGAGGTCGTGGCGGTGGCCGCGCTCACGGACGGGGCGAGCCGGTGGACGGACACGTTCCGGGAGGGTGACTGGGCGCAGTGCCTGACCGTGCTCCGCAAGGAGGGCGCGGAGTCCCTGATCGGGCGGGTCCGGGCCATCGAGTCCGACCCGGAGCGGCCGTCGGCCCCGTACAAAAGGCACGACGACGCCTCGGCGGTGTTCGCGGAGCTGTAGGCCAGAGCCGCCCGCGGGGCCGGCCGTCGGGCCTACTCCGCGCCCTGGTTCAACTGGTGCAGCAGCCTCGCCAGTTCCGCCACCTCGCCGCGGTCCCAGTCCGCGAGCTTGCGCATGTACTGCTCGCGCCGGGCGCCGCGTACCCGCAGGAAGCGGGACCGGCCCTCCTCCGTGAGTCCGACGAGGAAGGCCCGGCCGTCCGCCGGGTCCGGCTCCCGGGCGACCAGGCCCAGTTCCTCCAGGGCCCGCAGCTGCCTGCTCATGGTGGCCTTGCCGACCCCGAAGTACGCGGCGAGTTCGGTGGCCCGCTGGCGGCCGGCGGCCTCCAGGCGGACGAGGAGCCCGTACGCGGCCGGCTCCAGCTCGGGGTGGAGGGCGCGGGCCATCTCGCCGGAGGAGGCGCGGGCGCGCCGGAGGAAGACGGACAGCTCCCGCTCCAAGGCAAGGAACTCCTGGTCTTCGCTCCCGTGCACGTCCTGCTCCCATCGGTGGGTGTGTGGTGTGTGGCACCTCGGTCCTGTGGAGTACCCAGTATTTCCCAGCGGGCGCGCCGACGGCCCGGGGCCCCGCCGGAGTGGGGGTCCCCCCGGACGGAGTCTGGGGGAGGGTCCCGGGCCGCATGCCGGTCGGGTGCAGGTCGCGTCGCGGGCCGTGCACCGGTCGTCGTGCCTCGCGGGCGCCGTGGATCAGGCGGCGGTGGTGAAGGCGGCCTCCGCCCCCGCCCCCGCCGGTGCGAGGGCGAGTTCCAGGACCTGGCGGACATCCGTCACCGGGTGCACCTCCAGCCCCTCCAGCACCTCGGCCGGAACATCGTCCAGGTCGGCCTCGTTGCGCTTCGGGATGATCACGGTGGTCAGCCCGGCCCGGTGCGCGGCGAGCAGCTTCTGCTTGACGCCGCCGATCGGCAGCACCCGTCCGGTCAGCGAGACCTCGCCGGTCATCGCGACGTCGGTGCGCACCTGCCTCCCGGACAGCAGCGAGGCCAGCGCCGTCGTCATGGTGATGCCCGCGCTCGGGCCGTCCTTCGGCACCGCGCCGGCCGGGAAGTGGATGTGGACGCCCCGGTCCTTCAGGTCGGCGACCGGCAGCTCCAGCTCCGCGCCGTGCGAGCGGAGGAAGCTGAGCGCGATCTGTGCGGACTCCTTCATCACGTCGCCGAGCTGGCCGGTGAGCGTGAGCCCCGCGGCCCCCGTCTCCGGATCGGCCAGCGAGGCCTCGACGAACAGCACGTCGCCGCCGGCTCCGGTCACGGCGAGGCCGGTGGCCACGCCCGGGACGGCCGTGCGCCGCTCGGCCGGGTCCTGCGCGGACTCCGGGACGTGGTGCGGCCGCCCGATGAGCCCTCGTAGATCGTCGGCGCCGATCCGGAAGGGCAGCTCCCGCTCGCCCAGTTCGTGCTGCGAGGCCACCTTGCGCAGCAGCCGCGCGATGGACCGCTCCAGGGTGCGCACGCCGGCCTCGCGGGTGTACTCCCCGGCCAGCCGGCGCAGGGCGTCCTCCTCCAGGACCACCTCGTCGGCGCCGAGTCCGGCGCGCTCCAGCTGCCGGGGCAGCAAGTGGTCGCGCGCGATGACGACCTTCTCGTCCTCGGTGTACCCGTCGAGGCGGACGAGTTCCATCCGGTCGGCCAGCGCCTCCGGAATGGCCTCCAGCACGTTGGCGGTGGCCAGGAACACCACGTCGCTCAGGTCCAGCTCCACCTCCAGGTAGTGGTCCCGGAAGGTGTGGTTCTGCGCGGGGTCCAGGACCTCCAGCAGGGCCGCCGCCGGGTCGCCCCGGAAGTCGGAGCCGACCTTGTCGATCTCGTCGAGCAGCACGACCGGGTTCATGGACCCGGCCTCCTTGATCGCCCGTACGATCCGCCCGGGCAGCGCCCCGACGTACGTGCGGCGGTGGCCGCGGATCTCGGCCTCGTCCCGGACGCCGCCGAGGGCGACCCGTACGAACTTCCGGCCCATCGCGTGGGCCACACTCTCGCCGAGGGAGGTTTTTCCGACCCCGGGGGGTCCGACGAGCGCCAGCACGGCCCCGCCGCGGCGGCCGCCGATGACGCCCATGCCCCGCTCGGAACGGCGCTTGCGCACGGCGAGGTACTCGGTGATGCGGTCCTTCACGTCGCTCAGCCCGGCGTGCTCGGCGTCGAGGACGGCGCGGGCCCCGCGGATGTCGTACGCGTCCTCGGTCCGCTCGTTCCACGGCAGCTCCAGCACCGTGTCGAGCCAGGTCCGGATCCAGGATCCCTCGGGGGACTGGTCGCTGGACCGCTCCAGCTTGTCGACCTCCTTGAGCGCGGCCTCCCGTACCTTCTCGGGCAGGTCGGCGGCCTCGACGCGGGCCCGGTAGTCGTCGGACTCCTCGCCGTCCTTCTCCCCGTTCAGATCGCGCAGTTCCTTGCGGACGGCGTCGAGCTGCCGCCGCAGCAGGAACTCCCGCTGCTGTTTGTCCACGCCGTCCTGGACGTCCTTGGCGATGGACTCGGCGACGTCCTGCTCGGCCAGGTGGTCGCTGAGCGCCTTGATGGCCAGCCGCAGCCGCGCGACCGGGTCCGCGGTCTCCAGCAGCTCCACCTTCTGAGCCACGGTCAGGAACGGCGAGTACCCGGAGTTGTCGGCGAGCGCCGAGACCCCTTCGATCTGCTGGACCCGGTCCACGACCTGCCAGGCCCCGCGCTTCTTGAGCCAGCTGGTGGCGAGCGCCTTGTACTCGGTGACCAGCTCGGCGACGGCCCCGGGCAGCGGATCGGGGACGTTCTCCTCCACGGTGTCGCCCTCGACCCAGAGCGCGGCGCCGGGCCCGGTGGTCCCGGCCCCGATCCGGACGCGGCCGCGTCCGCGGATGAGCGCCCCGGGGTCCCCGTCGGAGAGCCGACCCACCTGCTCGACGGTCCCCAGCACCCCGGTGCCCGTGTACTTCCCGTCGACCCGCGGCACGAGCAGCACCCGGGGCTTCCCACTGGCCGCGGCCGCCTGCGCGGCCTCCACGGCCGCCCGCACCTCGGCATCGGACAGGTCCAGCGGAACGACCATCCCTGGCAGCACGACCTCGTCGTCGAGCGGCAACACGGGCAGAGTGAGTGTGACGGACGTCGAAGCCATGATCTTCCCTCCGGCAGCCAAGTTGAGCTATGCCGACTCAATGCATGTGCGCCGCCCATTGTTCCCCAACCCCCGTTCGCCTCCGGCGAACACGTGCCGACCGTGTGATGAGCCGGCGGCCGCAGCGACCTCGGCGTCGGCCGTGGCGGTCTCCCGGTCGCCGTCGCTGAACGAGCAGCCGGTGAGGAGGCGCCGACGGCCGGGGGGACGCGGTGAACTGACGGGATGTGAGAGGTCATACCGCGAGGGCGTCCGCCGGGGACGGGTCCGGCCGTCTTCAGCCTCGCCGGCGTTTGAGGCGCGGGTCCGGGCGGAGCCCGGTACCCGGCGGAGCCGGGTTCCTCCCCCAGACCCCGCCCCTCAAACGCCGGCGAGGCTGGGTGCGGTGCATCGCAAGGCGGAGGATCGCAGTTCGTACGTGGCCGTACTCGCGCGATGCGACAACCCGGCGAGGTGCCGTGCCAGGCGCGGCGGGCCCGCGAAGGTCGCCCGGACAGGGCGTAAGCGCCCCGGCCCCCTACGCCCCGGTCACCACGGGGCGGTCCGAGGGCAGGCCCCACTCGCTCCAGGAGCCGTCGTACACCGCCAGCTCCTTGTACCCGGCGAGGGTGGCGCCCAGCGCGAGGACGCAGGCCGTGACACCGGACCCGCAGCTGAAGTAGAGCCGCTCCCGCTCCCCGGCCGCCGCCGCGAAGGCCTGCCGGAGTTCGGCGGCGGGCCGCATCAGGCCGGCCGGGTCCTGGAGCTCCCCGAACGGCAGGTTCACCGCTCCCGGCATGTGGCCGCCGCGCAGCCCGGGCCGGGGTTCGGGGGCCGTGCCGGCGAAGCGCTCGCGGGTGCGGGCGTCGAGCACGGCCGCGGCCGGGTCGGTCAGGGCGGCCCCGACGGTGGCGGCGTCCACGAGCAGCCCCGCGCGGGGGCGGGCGGTGAACGAGCCGCGCGGGCCCTCGTACGCCGGGCCGGTGGCCTCGACGGGCAGCCCGGCGGCGATCCAGGCGGGCAGTCCGCCGTCCAGTACGGCGACCCGGTCGAAGCCCATCGCGCGCAGCATCCACCAGGCGCGGGCGCTGGAGTAGACGCCGGCGGCGTCGTAGACGACCACGGTGCTGGTGTCGTCGACGCCGAGCTGCCGCAGCGCCTCGGTGAACGCGGAGGCTCCGGGCATGGTGTGCGGGGCGGCGGCCTCGTGGTCGGACAGCGCGCCGTCCAGGTCGAACGGCCGGGCACCCGGAATCCGCCGGCCCGCGCCGCGATGCGCCCCGACGGAGGCGTCGAACACGACCACCCCGCCCCCGCCAAGCCGCCCGGCCAACCACTCCACCCCAACCAACACCCCACCCAGCGGCTCGGGCAGCGCCCCGACCAGCGGTTCGACCAGCGGCCCGGCCGACAATCCAGGCAGCGCCTCCGCCCGCGGCCCGGCCAGCGGTTCAGGCACCGGCCCGGCCACTGCCCCCGCCAGCGGCTCGGGCGGCGGGCCGCCGGGCGGGGTGGTGCCGGGGGGCGGGTTCTGGTGCGTGGCGGGGTTTTGGGGCGGGTTCATTCGGCACCTCCGTGGTACGCGGCGGGCGGGCCGCCGGCTGTGCGACGCGGGTCGGGTCGGGTCGGGTCGGGTCGGGTCGGGTCGGGTCGGGTCGGGTCGGGTCGGGTCATCCTCGCCCACCGCCCGGGCGCCGCCGTAGCCGGCCTCGGCGCGCCGCAGGCTCAGCCGCAGGCTCCCGGACGCGCGTACACCGCGACCCTGGCCCCCCGTACCTCGCTCACCGCGCACAGCTCGAACTCCGAGGCCAGCGTCCGCCGTTTCACCGCCTCCGCCGGGTAGGGGTCCAGCGGCTGCCCGGCCGGGTCCAGCAGGGCCAGCACCCGCGGCGCCGCCCTCAGCCGGGCCCGGATCTCCGCCGGGGCCGACTCGCCGCCCCAGAGGCTGTGCGAGGCCGCCGGGGAGCGGTCGAGGGCGAGATCGCGCAGGGTCGCGTACACCTCCGGCGAGGACAGCAGCCACTCGCGCCGCCGCGCCGGCATGAAGAGCACCGCGTCCCCCGGCCGGGCCCGCTCCCGTACGGCGGCGGCCACCGCGAGCACGTCGTCCTTGCGGCTCTCGGGGGTACGCAGCCACGCCGACCAGAACCCGAGCGGCGGCACCAGCAGGGCCGCCACCAGCGCCCACTGCCACCCCGCCCGCACCCGTACCAGTCGCACCCGCGCCGCCCGCGCCCCCGCCAGCAGCGCGAGCCCCGCGAGGGCGTACAGCACGTACCGGTCGACGTACCAGGGGTGCACCAGCGAGATCACCATCAGCAGCCCGGGCGGCAGCAGCACCAGCGGCAGGGCCACCCGCACGAGTTCCCGCGACGGCGCCGGGGCCCCCCGCGCGAGCAGCAGCGCCAGGGCCGCGACCACCCCGTACGCCGCCCAGTCCTGCCAGCTCGGCCGCCCGAGCCAGCCCAGCTGCCGCTCCGCCTGCCGCGCGCTCACCAGGGCCAGCGGCAGCAGCAGTGCCACGACCGCCCCGGCGCTCCACCGCCAGCCGCGCGACCGCCAGGCGGTGAAGGCGTGCGCGAGCAGCGCCAGTACAGCGAACTCGTGCAGCCAGCAGCCCAGCAGCAGCACCACGGCGTACGGAACCCAGCGCTCGCGCAGCATCAGGTACGTCGCCCACACCACGGCCGCCGCGACCAGGGCGTACGAGCGCCCCTCCTGGGCGTACATCTGTACGGGCGGCAGCACCGCGTACACCGCCCCGGCGAGCAGAGCGGCCCGTCCCCCCGCCAGCCGGTGTCCGACCGCGGCGACTCCGGCGGCGGCCAGGGCGGTGGCGGCGACGGAGGGCAGGCGCAGCGCCCACAGGCCGCCGTCCCACAGGCCGAACACGCCGTGCATCAGCAGGTAGTACAGCCCGTGCACGGCGTCGACCTGGCCGAGGAGCTCCCACAGCGCGCCGAGCGGGCGGTGCGCCACCTGCCAGGTGACGGACTCGTCGCGCCACATGCTGCCGCCGCCACCGCTGCCGCCGCGCTCCAGGCCCCAGAGGCCGAGGAGGACGGCGAGCAGCGGCGGGAGCCAGCGCCAGGGGGCGGCCAGGGCCATGCGGCTTATCGCTGCCTCCGCGTGCTGTCCGTGGGGTGGTGGGGACTCCATACTCGGGGGTACGTCCGATGACCCGCGGAGGTGGGGTGTGCGAGCGTTCAGAGCAGTGACCGCGATGGCCGCGATGGCCGCGGTGCTGCTGAGTGCGGCGGTCCTGTGCGGGTGCGATTCCGGCGGGTCGGACAAACCCGGCGCGAGCCCGTCCGCCCCGGCGGCAACGGCCACGGCGACAACGACTCCGGCGGCAACGACCCCCACCGCGTCGGCCCCCGGTCCGACGACGCCCGGCCCGACGGCCCCCGGCCCGACGGCCCCGCCGTCCCCCGGCGCGAGTACGGGGGCGACCGCCTCGTCCATGCCCACTTCCGCGACCGAGAGGCTCGTCACGGTCACCCGGAGCGGCGGTTTCGCCGGGAAGACGAACAGCCTGCTGATCAAGGGCGACGGCTCGTGGACCCGGCTGGACGCCAAGGCGAAGCCGGTGGGCAGCGGGAAGCTCTCCCCCGACGAGCTCGGCCGGCTGCGTGACGCGCTCCGGGCGGCGGACTTCGCCCACCTGCCCCGGGTCTCGATGAGCGGAACGGTCTACGACGGGTTCACGTACGCCTTCGTCCACGGCGGCTTCGAGGTGGTCACCGCCGACGGGTCGATTCCGCCCGGTCTGCAGGACGTACTGGCCGCGCTCCCCTCCTTCGACGGTTAGACCCCGGCTGGACCCCGGCAGCCCCCGGCCGGCCCCGCCCCGGCAGGGTGAAGCTCAGATTCCGTTTCCTGCGGGCCAGTTGGCGGCCCGGCATATGCCGGGCGCCCGAGACCCTCACTCTCCGCAGCCATCCCTGTCCGAACCCCGCATAGCCGCAGGCCGGTGGCTCCTCTACGCTGCACCCCATCACGCGGGATCTTCAGGGGCGGGACATGGAACAGACACACACCACCCACACCGGCGCCGCGGCCACCCCAGGCGCGCAGCGGCGCGTACTCGTGGTCGAGGACGACCACACCATCGCCGACGCCATCTCGGCCCGGCTGCGCGCCGAGGGCTTCCAGGTGGAGACGGCGTACGACGGCCCGGCCGCCGTGGCGGCGGCCGAGAGCTGGCTGCCGGAGCTGCTGGTACTGGACGTCATGCTGCCGGGGTTCGACGGACTGGAGGTCTGCCGCCGGGTCCAGGCCCAGCGGCCGGTCCCGGTACTGATGCTCACCGCACGGGACGACGAGACCGACATGCTGGTCGGGCTCGGGGTCGGCGCGGACGACTACATGACCAAGCCCTTCTCGATGCGCGAGCTGGCCGCGCGGGTCCACGTGCTCCTGCGGCGGGTGGAGCGGGCGACGCTCGCCGCGACCGCCCCGCGCGGGGCCACCCTGCGCCTGGGCGACCTGGAGATCGACCACGCGCAGCGCCGGGTCCGGGTGCAGACGGAGGACGTGCACCTGACGCCGACCGAGTTCGACCTGCTGGTGTGCCTGGCGGGGACTCCGCGCGCCGTGCTCTCGCGGGAGCAGCTGCTCGCCGAGGTGTGGGACTGGGCCGACGCGTCCGGGACCCGTACGGTCGACAGCCACATCAAGGCCCTGCGCCGGAAGATCGGCGCGGAGCGGATCCGTACGGTCCACGGCGTCGGGTACGCCCTGGAGACTCCGGCCCAGGCGTGAGCGGCCGCCCCGGTGGAGAGCGCGGCGTCAGCCGCCCCTGTGGGGAGCGCGGCGTCGGCCGCCCCGGTGGAGCCGGTGCCCGCACCGGGGGGCTGCGGCCCTTCTCGCCGTTCTCGATCAAGACCAAGCTGGGCACGCTCGTCGTGGTCTCGGTCTTCATCACCACGGGCCTGCTGCTGGTGGCCCTGCGGACCGACACCGAGCTGCGCTTCATCACCGTCTTCTCGGTGATCGCCTCGATGCTGATCACCCAGTTCGTGGCGCACAGCCTGACCGCGCCGCTGGACGACATGACGACCGTCGCCCGGGCGATATCCCGCGGGGACTACACGCGCCGGGTGCGCGGGGCGGGCCGCCGCGACGAGCTGGGCGACCTGGCCTCCACCATCAACCTGATGGCCGACGACCTGGAGGCGGTGGACCGGCATCGCAAGGAGCTGGTCGCCAACGTCTCCCACGAGCTGCGCACCCCGATCGCGGCCCTGCGGGCGGTGCTGGAGAACGTCGTGGACGGGGTTTCGGCCGCCGATCCGGAGACCATGCGGACCATGCTGAAGCAGACCGAGCGGCTCGGCCGGCTGGTGGGGACCCTGCTGGACCTGTCCCGGGTGGACAACGGGGTGGTGCCGCTGCGGGCCCGCCGCTTCGAGGTGTGGCCGTACCTGTCGGGGGTGCTGAAGGAGTCGGGCCTGGCGGCCGCGGGGCGCCCGGGGCTCTTGTCCGGCTCGGGCGGGCACACCCGTAACGACGTCCACCTCCACCTGGACGTGTTCCCGCCCGACCTGACCGCGTACGCGGACGCGGAGCGACTGCACCAGGTGGTGGCCAACCTGATCGACAACGCGGTCAAGCACAGCCCCACGCACGGCCGGGTCACCGTCCGCGCCCGCGCCGGTGACGCGCCCGGGAGTCTGATCGTGGAGGTACGGGACGAAGGCCCCGGGATCCCGGAGGACGAGCGGCACCGGGTCTTCGAGCGGTTCAACCGCGGCAGCGCCCACAGCGGCGACGGCGGCACCGGGCTGGGGCTGGCCATCGCCCGCTGGGCCGTGGAGCTGCACGGCGGGCACATCGGTGTGGCCGAATCGTCACGGGGCTGCCGAATCCTTGTCACCCTTCCGGGCAGCTCCCAGGCGTCTCCTTGACGTAGGGTTCGAGTGGGAAGGACATGATCTCGGCCACATGCGCCGGGGTCCGTCAGGGGTGCGAAGCCAAGGGGGCCGCAACCTCGGTGCCCCCTACCCGAACCACGCTTGTTTCCCGCCATTCCAGGCGGCGAAACCCGCCGTTAGATGTGACCTACGCGACGGAAGTCCCGCCCGGTCTGCATCTCACGGTCCGGGAGGCGTAGCCTTTATTCCCGCTGTCCATACCTTGTGAAGCGGAAGAGGGCGGTTGCCGCCGTGTCGCCACAGTCCCCCAGTAACCCGAGCACCACGACCGAAGCAGTAGGGGGCGGGAAGAACCCCGCCTCGGGCTTCGGCGCGAATGAGTGGCTCGTCGACGAGATTTATCAGCAGTACCTCCAGGACCCGAACTCGGTCGACCGGGCCTGGTGGGACTTCTTCGCCGACTACAAGCCGGGGGGCACCGCCGCTCCGGTCAAGGCGGATGAGCCCAAGAAGTCCCCGACGACGACGGACGGCGCCTCCGCACAGGCCGCCGGAACCGCCGCCGCCGTGACCCCGAAGGCCGCCGCCGTCGTGTCCCCGAAGGCCGCCGACGCCGCCGCCACGGGGGCGGCGCGCGCCGCAGCCCCCTCGACAGTCGCGCCCACGCCTGTGTCAGCTCCTGCCCCTGCTCCTGCCACCCCCTCTGGTGCCCCTGCTGTGACTGTCACCTCCCAGGCCCCGGCCGCCGCACCGGCCGCGCCTGCCCCTAAGGCCCCGGCTCCGGCTCCGGCCGCCGCCGCTCCCGCCGCCAAGGCCGCGCCCGCCACCGAGGCCCCCGCGGGCCCCGAGCTGGTGACGCTCCGCGGCCCGGCTGCCGCCGTCGCCAAGAACATGAACGCCTCCCTCGACGTCCCGACGGCCACGTCCGTCCGCGCCGTCCCGGTGAAGCTGCTGTTCGACAACCGCATCGTCATCAACAACCACCTGAAGCGCGCCCGGGGCGGGAAGATCTCCTTCACCCACCTCATCGGCTACGCGATGGTGCAGGCCATCAAGGCCATGCCGACCATGAACCACTCCTTCGCGGAGAAGGACGGCAAGCCGACCCTGGTCAAGCCGGAGCACATCAACTTCGGCCTCGCGATCGACCTGGTGAAGCCGAACGGCGACCGCCAGCTCGTCGTCGCCGGCATCAAGAAGGCCGAGACCCTCAACTTCTTCGAGTTCTGGCAGGCGTACGAGGACATCGTCCGCCGCGCCCGCGTCGGCAAGCTGACGATGGACGACTTCACCGGCGTCACCGTCTCGCTGACCAACCCCGGCGGCCTGGGCACCGTCCACTCCGTGCCCCGCCTGATGCCCGGACAGTCGGTCATCATGGGCGTCGGCTCGATGGACTACCCCGCCGAGTTCCAGGGCACCTCGCAGGACACCCTGAACAAGCTGGGCATCTCCAAGGTCATGACCCTGACCTCGACCTACGACCACCGGGTCATCCAGGGCGCGGCCTCCGGCGAGTTCCTGCGCATCGTCGCGAACCTGCTGCTCGGCGAGAACGGCTTCTACGACGACGTCTTCGAGGCGCTGCGCATCCCGTACGAGCCGGTCCGCTGGAACCGGGACATCGACGCCTCGCACGACGACGACGTCACGAAGGCCGCCCGCGTCTTCGAGCTGATCCACTCCTACCGGGTCCGCGGCCACGTCATGGCCGACACCGACCCGCTGGAGTACAAGCAGCGCAAGCACCCCGACCTCGACATCACCGAGCACGGCCTCACCCTGTGGGACCTGGAGCGCGAGTTCGCGGTCGGCGGCTTCTCCGGCAAGTCGATGATGAAGCTCCGCGACATCCTCGGCGTGCTGCGCGACTCGTACTGCCGCACCACCGGCGTCGAGTTCATGCACATCCAGGACCCCAAGCAGCGCCGCTGGATCCAGGACCGCATCGAGCGCCCGCACTCCAAGCCGGAGCGCGAGGAGCAGCTGCGCATCCTGCGCCGCCTGAACGCGGCGGAGGCCTTCGAGACCTTCCTCCAGACGAAGTACGTCGGCCAGAAGCGGTTCTCCCTGGAGGGCGGCGAGTCGGTCATCCCGCTGCTCGACGCGGTCATCGACTCCGCGGCCGAGGCCCGCCTCGACGAGGTCGTCATCGGCATGGCCCACCGCGGCCGCCTGAACGTCCTCGCGAACATCGTCGGCAAGTCGTACGCGCAGATCTTCCGCGAGTTCGAGGGCAACCTCGACCCGAAGTCGATGCACGGCTCCGGCGACGTGAAGTACCACCTGGGCGCCGAGGGCACCTTCACCGGCCTGGACGGCGAGCAGATCAAGGTCTCGCTGGTCGCCAACCCCTCGCACCTGGAGGCGGTGGACCCGGTCCTGGAAGGTGTCGCCCGCGCCAAGCAGGACGTCATCAACAAGGGCGGCACGGACTTCACCGTCCTGCCGCTGGCCCTGCACGGTGACGCGGCCTTCGCCGGCCAGGGTGTCGTCGCCGAGACGCTGAACATGTCGCAGCTGCGCGGCTACCGCACCGGCGGCACCGTCCACGTCGTGATCAACAACCAGGTCGGCTTCACCGCCGCCCCGGAGTCCTCGCGTTCCTCGATGTACGCGACCGACGTGGCCCGCATGATCGAGGCGCCGATCTTCCACGTGAACGGTGACGACCCGGAGGCCGTGGTCCGCGTCGCGCGGCTGGCCTTCGAGTTCCGCCAGGCGTTCAACAAGGACGTGGTCATCGACCTCATCTGCTACCGCCGCCGCGGTCACAACGAGTCGGACAACCCGGCGTTCACGCAGCCGCTGATGTACGACCTGATCGACAAGAAGCGCTCGGTGCGCAAGCTGTACACCGAGTCCCTCATCGGTCGCGGCGACATCACCCTGGAAGAGGCGGAGCAGGCGCTCCAGGACTTCCAGGGCCAGCTGGAGAAGGTCTTCGCGGAGGTCCGCGAGGCCGCCACGCAGCCCGCGGTCGCCCCGCCGGTCACCCTGGCCGCCCGGGCCGACTTCCCGGTCCAGGTGACCACCGCGGTCTCCCAGGACGTCGTCAAGCGGATCGCCGAGTCCCAGGTCAACATCCCCGACCACGTCACCGTGCACCCGCGTCTGCTGCCGCAGCTGCAGCGCCGCGCGGCGATGATCGACGAGGGCACCATCGACTGGGGCATGGGCGAGACCCTGGCCTTCGGTTCGCTGCTCATGGAGGGCACCCCGGTCCGGCTGTCCGGCCAGGACTCCCGCCGCGGCACCTTCGGCCAGCGTCACGCGGTCCTCATCGACCGTGTGACGGGCGAGGACTACACCCCGCTGCAGTACCTCTCGGACGACCAGGCCCGCTTCAACGTCTACGACTCGCTGCTCTCCGAGTACGCGGCCATGGGCTTCGAGTACGGCTACTCGCTGGCCCGCCCGGACGCGCTGGTCCTCTGGGAGGCCCAGTTCGGTGACTTCGTCAACGGCGCGCAGACGGTCGTCGACGAGTTCATCTCCTCGGCCGAGCAGAAGTGGGGCCAGACCTCCGGCGTCACGCTGCTCCTGCCGCACGGCTACGAGGGCCAGGGCCCGGACCACTCGTCCGCGCGTCCCGAGCGCTTCCTCCAGATGTGCGCGCAGGACAACATGACGGTCGCGATGCCGACCCTGCCGTCGAACTACTTCCACCTGCTGCGCTGGCAGGTCCACAACCCGCACCACAAGCCGCTCATCGTCTTCACCCCGAAGTCGATGCTGCGCCTGAAGGCCGCGGCGTCGAAGGCCGAGGAGTTCACGAACGGCGCGTTCCGCCCGGTCATCGGCGACACGGCGGTGGACCCGAACGCGGTCCGCAAGGTCGTCTTCTGCGCGGGCAAGTTCTACTACGACCTGGAAGCCGAGCGGGAGAAGCGCGGCATCACCGACACCGCGATCGTCCGCATCGAGCGGCTGTACCCGCTGGCCGGTGCGGAGCTCCAGGCGGAGATCGCCAAGTTCCCGAACGCGGCGAAGTACATCTGGACGCAGGAGGAGCCGGCGAACCAGGGTGCGTGGCCGTTCATCGCGCTGAACCTGATCGACCACCTCGACCTGGCGGTCGGCGCCGAGGTCCCGGCGGGCGAGCGTCTGCGCCGGATCTCGCGTGCGCACGGGTCTTCGCCGGCGGTGGGCTCGGCGAAGCGCCACCAGGCGGAGCAGCAGAACCTGCTCAACGAGGTCTTCGAGGCCTAGTCGCTCCCGCGACCTGCAACCCGGAAGGCCCGGCTCCTCCGAGCCGGGCCTTCCGGCCTTCCCGGCGGTGCCCCCGCTGACCCGCACGCCGCGGTGCGGCATCAGCCGAAATCCAGCCTCGCCGGCGTTTGAGGCGCGGGTCCGGGCGGAGCCCGGTGCCCGGCGGAGCCGGGGTTCGGGGGGGG
>NZ_JALGRF010000012.1 GCF_022815725.1 Streptomyces sp. APSN-46.1 | reverse complement strand
GGGAGAGTAGGACGCCGCCGAACAATCATTGCGAAAAGCCCCGCACCGGGTATCCGGTGCGGGGCTTTTCTGCGTTTACGGGTCTTTTCCGATTCTCGGATGCCGTGGCGATCGCCTCTGTGGTTGGATCCGGGGCATGAAGATCCAACATGTGATACGTCCGGTGCGGGCCGATGAGTGGGAGAAGGTCAAGGAACTGCGGCTTGCCGCGCTGGTCGATCCGGCGGCGCCGGTGGCCTTCCTGGAGACCTCGGCCCAGGCCGAGGCCAGGGCCGACGAGTTCTGGCAGGACCGGGCCCGGGGGGCTTCGCACGGGCGGCAGGCGCGACAGTTCGTGGCCGAGGCGCCCGGCGGGGAGTGGGACGGGTCCGTGACGGTGCTGGTCGAGGAAGGCGGGACCAGCGATTTCTTCGAGCAGGCCATCGAGCAGACCCAGGGGCATGTCGTGGGCGTCTTCGTACGCGCCGAGCAGCGGGGGACCGGGCTGATCGACCGGCTTTTCGCGGCGGCGCTGGATTGGGCCTGGTCGCTGGAGGAGCCGGCGCTGGAGCGCGTACGGCTTTTCGTGCACGAGGACAACGCGCGCGCCGGTGCGGTTTACCGGCGGTTCGGGTTCAAGCCGAGCGGGCAGGTCGTGGCGATGCCGGGGGATCCGGCTGCCAAGGACCTGGAGTACGTCTTTCCGCGGCCCTCTGATGGGACTCGGTGAATCTCCCCACCCGACGCTCGGGGGTGGGACGGACCTGCTCACCTAGATTCCCCACCCCCGGAACCGCTGAGCTCACCCGGCTGGGGGAGGGAGGTCGTTCCGGGGGCCGATGCCACGCCGCCGTGGTCGATGCGACGTTCAGAACATGACTAGTGATGAACGGACGATGAGTGCACTCTGGAGCGCCCGGTGGCAGCGATGGCCGCGCTGGGTGGCCAGGGCCACGGTGCTGTGGGCGGTGCTTTATGCCGGCTTCGGCCTGGCATGCGCGCTGAGCGGGACCACCTTGCTCTACCACGGCACTGACTCAGGGACCTCCAGGCTGGGTTGGGTGGTCATGGCGGTGGGTGTGCTGGCTGCATTGGCCAGTGGAGCGGTGGTGCGGTACGGGCTGCGGCCGGTGCTGCGGGGGCTGCTCTGGGTGGTCTGCGCCCTGGCCGGGGTCACCGCGTTCAGCCTCCTGATGGATGTGATCACGCTGATGCTCGGTCAGGGCGTGGACAGCCGGGCCTCCGCCGCAAACAAGGCCCTCGCGGCGGTCGGGGCGGTCCTGCTCGCGGCCACGGCCCAGTCCGACCGCCGGCCCGCCGGTACTGTCGCACGAGCGCCGTCCGCCGCACCGCGGCTCATCCAACGGGCTGCCTGGGCAGGGACGCTGGCCTTTGTCCCGTACGCGGCGATGAAGCTTGTCTGGGCATTCGGCGGGACGTTCGCGGGGATCACCGGCGAGGAGATGCTCGTGGCCTCGGAGCGCAACGGCGCCTCGGAAATCTTCCTCACCCTGGAGTCCTGGGGCCTGGACCCCACCGCGCTGCTGGCTGTGCTCGGCATCTTCCTGCTCTGGGGCCTGGTCCGCCCGTGGGGACAGGTCTTCCCGCGCTGGACGCTGTTCCCTTCGCGGCCGACGGGTGCCGCGCTGGCTCCCGCTCGCCCCGGCTCTGCTCGGCGCTGCGACACTCGCCCCGTACGGCGTCGTGGGGGTCGGATACCTGGTCTTGGCCACGTCCGGAGCAGTGACGATGCGGCGCGGCGACTTCCACTCCTCGGGCGACGCGGTGCTGGTCGGCTGGATCGGGATGGCCGCCTTCGCCGTTTACGGCATCGCCCTGATCATCGCGGCCCGCTCGTACTGGCTTCGGACGCGTCCCGCTTGCCAGATGGCTGTTGTCACAGAGTGACCGTCCGTGGCCAGTCAGAAACCGCTGACTGGCCACGGAAGATTGCGACTGGCCACTGACACCAGAGAGCAGCCCTGGGGAGATTTCGAGATCCGCATCACCCTCGCGGACCTAAGGGGCCAAGAGGGCCTCCGGCCAGCGGGCGCGTGCTTGTTCGCGGCTGCGGCAGAGGGCGAGGAGGGGGAGCGTCTCCTCGTGGAGGAGCTCGGGGAGTTGGGGGATCGGGGCCACGGCCGCGACGTCCTCAAGGATCAGCGTGAGTGGTGGGTCGAGCCGGCCGTGGGATGACCGTGCGGCCATGCGGCGGCCGTGCTCGACCACGCTGGAGGCGAGTGCGGTCAGCAACGGCATCGCACCCGGGTGGGCACGGGGATCTTCCAGGGGTTCGCCCACCACATAGAGCGTGCCCCCTTCGGTGACGAACGAAGCGAGGGTCAGCGCGTCTGTTCGGTTCGTGTTGCAGGACTCGCGGATGTGGATCGAGCTGAGGCAGGACAGGGCCCGGGCGGTGAGGTGCTGGGCCTGTTCGCGGCGTTCGGGGTGGGCGGTGAGGGCGCTTTCGAGCTCGCCGGCCGCGCCGGGGGCGGCTTGCGGGTGGGTGCGCAGGATGCGGACCGGGTCCTGGGCGCTGTTGCCCTGGGCCCAGCGGTGGAGTTGCTTGAAGGGGCGGTCGTCGAGGGCGGCGGCCTGGAGCCAGCTGCGCAGGAGCGTTTCCGCCGTGTCGGCGATGGCGGCGTCTATACGGGCCTGGGGGCGTACGGGGGCCAGTAGGGCGATCGCGCGGGCTGCGGCGGTGTCGCGGTCGGCGCAGCCGTTGGTGGGGTTCCAGTGCATGCGGGCCGGGGTGTCGCAGAGGTGGGACGGGTCGTAGAGGAGGACCGGGCCGAGTTTGGTGCGGGCGTCCTTGGTTTCGGCCCAGAGGGTGGGGGAGGAGGTGACGATGAGGGCTGCGCCGTCTGCGGATGCGATGTGGTGCGCGGCGGTGCGGTGGCGGGTGGCGGGTGGGGCGTACGCCATGCGGCGTGGGGCCGGGTCCGGGGCCGGAGCCGGGGGGTAGCCGAAGCCGTAGCGGTAGGCCTCGTCCGTGGGTGCGGCGCCGTTGTCGGGGGCGCTGCCCCCGGACCCCCGCGCCTCAAACGCCGGCGAGGCTGGAATTGGGTGCGGCGTTGGGATTGCCTGGGGCGCTGGGATTGGGTGTGGCGTCGGGATTGGCTGCGGCGTTGGGTTTGCGGGGGAGGGTGCGGCGCCGTTGCCGGGGGCGCTGCCCCCGGACCCCCGCGCCTCAAACGCCGGCGAGGCTGGAATTGGGTGCGGCGCTGGGATTGCCTGCGGCGCTGGGATTGCCTGCGGCGCCGGGAATGGCTGCGGCGCCGGGAATGGCTGCGGCGTTTGGGTGGGGGGTTTGGAGCGGGCTTTTGTGCGGGCGATGAGGCCCAGGGTGAAGATGGCCAGGACCACTAGGACGAGTAGCTGGCTGATGAAGAGGCCCCAGAAGAGGCCCCAGCCTGATAGGGACGTCGGGGCCGTGTCGGGCCAGGCGGCTGGGATGTCGTGTGGGTGCGCTATCAGTGCGCGGACCGCCTCCGGGGTGCGGGTGAAGGTGACCGTGTCCGGCCAGGTGCCCTTGGAGAGGAGGGCCGCTAGGCCGGTGGCGGACCAGACCAGGACCGCAAGGCCGAGGAGGAAGGCCAGGAGGCCGACCAGGACACCGTCGGGGACGCCGCCGCCGCGCGCGGGGGTCTGCGTAGGCGTATGTCTTGGGTCGGACATGTCAGGCCACCGTGGTCGCCGAGCCGGGGCCGTGGCCGCCGTTGCGGTGGCGTTCCATGAGTAGGGCTCTCTCTTCCGCTTCGAGTTCGGCGGCCAGCAGGTCGTCGGGGAGCTGGTGCTGGGCCGAGGATTCCGTCATCGCGCGGTCGGTGTAGACGAGTGGGCGTTCGGCCTCGGTGATGAGGTGTTTGACCACCTGGACGTTGCCGTTGACGTCCCAGACGGCGATGCCCGGGGTGAGGGTCGGGATGATTTCCACCGCCCAGCGGGGGAGGCCCAGGACCAGGCCGGTGGCGCGTGCTTCGTCCGCCTTCTGGGCGTAGATCGTACGGGTCGAGGCCATCTTGAGGATGGCCGCGGCCTCGCGCGCGGCCGCGCCGTCGACGACGTCCGAGAGGTGGTGGACGACGGCGACGAAGGACAGGCCGAGGCGGCGGCCGAACTTGAGGAGCCTTTGGAAGAGCTGGGCGACGAAGGGGCTGTTGATGATGTGCCAGGCCTCTTCGACCAGGAAGATGCGCTTCTTGCGGTCCGGGCGGATCCAGGTGTGTTCCAGCCACACGCCGACGATCGCCATGAGGATGGGCATGGCGATGGAGTTGCGGTCGATGTGGGAGAGGTCGAAGACGATCAGCGGGGCGTCGAGGTCGATGCCGACGGTCGTCGGGCCGTCGAACATGCCGCGCAGGTCGCCGTCGACGAGGCGGTCGAGGACGAGCGCGACGTCGAGGCCCCAGGCACGGACATCGTCTATGTCGACGTTCATGGCGAGAGCTGATTCGGGTTCCGGGTGGCGGAGTTGTTCCACGATGTCGGTGAGGACGGGCTGGCGGTCCCGGGTCGTGTCGACGACGTAGGCGTGCGCGACCTTGAGGGCGAAGCCGGCGCGCTCGTCCAGGCCGTGGCCCATGGCGACTTCGATGATGGTGCGGAGGAGGGCTAGCTGTCCGGTCGTCGTGATCGCAGGGTCTAGGGGGTTGAGGCGGATCCCGTCGTCGTTGGCGGCGATGGGATCCAGGCGGATGGGGGTTATCCCCAGCTGCTGGGCGATCAGGTTCCATTCGCCGACGCCGTCCTCGCCCTGGGCGTCGAGGACGACGACCTGGCGGTCGCGGAAGCGGAGCTGGCGTAGGACGTAGGTTTTTTCCAGGGCTGATTTTCCGTTGCCGGATTCGCCGAGGACCAGCCAGTGCGGGGCCGGGAGCTGCTGGCCGTACAGCTGGAAGGGGTCGTAGATGTAGCCCTTGCCGCTGTAGACCTCGCGGCCGATGATCACGCCGGAGTCGCCGAGTCCGGGCGCGGCGGTGGGCAGGTAGACGGCCTGGGCCTGGCCGGTGGAGGTGCGGACGGGCAGTCGGGTGGTCTCGACCTTGCCGAACAGGAAGCTGGTGAAGGCGTCCGTCAGAGCGGACATGGGATCTCGCATGGGCGGCACTTCCCTCCAGCTAGCGTCGGATGCCGGTGGCGAACGGCAAGGTGTTGACGAAGGCGCGGTGGTGCTCGCGGTCGCACCATTCGAGTTTGAGGTAGGACTTGCCGGCGGAGGCGCGGATGGTGCGCTTGTCGCGGGCGAGGGCTTCGGGTGATCGCGAGGACACCGTGATGTACCCGACCAGGTTGACTCCTGCCGCACCGCTGGCGAGATCTTCACCTCTTTGGTCGAGGCGGCCGTGGGCTGCGATGTCACGGGGGTCCACGGTCCGGTTCATCTTGGCGGCGCGGCTGGCGTCGGCCTCGTCGTTGGTCTTCTCCGTGAGCATGCGCTCGATGGCCACCTCGGTGGGCTCCAGATCCATGGTGACGGCGACGGTTCGGATCACGTCCGGGGTGTGGACGAGCAGCGGGGCGAGGAAGTTGACGCCGACGGGGGTCATCGGCCACTCCTTCACCCAGGCGGTGGCGTGGCACCAGGGGGCGCGGGTGGAGGACTCGCGGGTCTTGGCCTGGAGGTAGGTGGGCTCGACCGCGTCGAGTTCGGCCGGCCAGGCGTTGCGCTTGGTCATGGCCTGGATGTGGTCGATGGGGTGGTCCGGGTCGTACATGGAGTGCACGAGGGAGGCGAGGCGGCCCTGGCCGAGGGGCTGGCGGACGCGGATGTCGGCTTCGGCGAGGCGGGCGCAGATGTCGGTGAGCTCGCGGGCCATGACGATGGCGAGGCCGGCGTCGCGGTCGAGTTTGCGTCCCTTGGCGGGGGAGGAGGCGCGGGCGATGGTGTGGGCTTCGGCGGCGAGTTCGCGGCTGTAGTGCATGCAGGCGACGAGGTACGCGCGGTGCTGCTCGGAGGAGGTGGACACCATCGACTGGAGCTGGTCGTACGAGTCGCGCAGCCAGCCGGGGGCGTGGGTGTCGCCGCGCTGGGCGACGTCCTTGGCGTGGGCGTCGGGGTCGGCGGGGAGGGTACGGGCGAGCATCTGGAGGCGGGTGACGAAGCCGTCGCCGTTGGCCACGTGCTTGAGGAGGGTGCCGAAGCGGTCGACGAGGGCTTCTTGGTCCTCGCTGTCGCGCAGGCCGACGCCGGGGCCCTCGATCTCGATGGCGGCGGTGACGGTTCTGCGGTCGGCGTGGAGGAGGACGGCGATCTCGTCGGGGCCGAAGGGGGCGGCGAGCCAGTTGATGCGGCCGATGCCGGGGGGCGGGCCGACCTCGACCTCGCGGCCGTCGATGGCGCGGGTGCCGGCTTCGATGGCTGAGGAGCGGTAGGTGGTGCCGCGGCGCAGGGTGCGCTTGTAGCTGCGGTTGATCTCGTACCACTTGTAGAAGGTGCGGCCGCGGTAGGGGACGTACACGGCGGCGAGCGCGAGCATGGGGAAGCCGGCGAGGCTGACGATGCGCAGCGTGAGGTCGGGGACGAGCAGGCCGCTCATCATGCCGAGGAACGCGCCGGCGATGATCAGGGCGATCTCGCCGGTTTCGCGGTTCTTGCCGACGATCGCGTTCGGCCGGGCCCGGCCGATGAGGTACGTGCGGCGGGGCGCGACCGGGTGTAGCTGGTGGGACTGGGCCGTCAACGCCCGTCACCTCCTGTGTTCCTCGTACTCGAACCAGTGCGGGGCGGGGGTGCGGCGGAGGGGACAGATCCGCCGCCGGACCCGCCGCCGGAGGTGGGGCGGCTGCTGTGCGCGGCCACGCCTCCGGAGATGGGGTTGGCGGGGCGGGAGGCGCTGCTGTTGCCGCCCCCGCCGTCGCCGGCGCGGTGGGCGCCGCGGCTGCTGTGTGTCTTGATGCCCTGGGAGACGAGGGAGGCCGGGGAGCTGATGACGGCGGCTGCCTGGGAGCCGTCGGTGGCCTTGCTGCGGTTGGAGCGGGCGGAGGCGATCTCGTCGCCGAAGCCGGGGACGAAGCGGTAGATCATCGCGGAGGCGAAGATCGCCAGGAGGATGATGGCGAGGCCGGAGACGACGGCGGAGAAGGCGTTCGGGCCCTTGTCTCCGGTCAGGGCTCCTGCGAGGCCGAGGACGATGACGATGACCGGCTTCACGAGGATGACGGCGATCATGATGCCGGCCCAGCGGCGGACGTGGCCCCACATGTTGCGGTCGACGAGGCCGGCGTAGACGACGGTGCCGAGGAGGGCGCCGACGTAGAGGAGGGCGGCGCGGATGACGAGCTCCAGCCAGAGCACTCCGGCGGCGAGGACGGTGACGAGGGCGACGACGATCAGCATGATCGGGCCGCCGCCGATGTCGTCGCCCTTTTTGAGGGCCTCGGCGAAGGAGCCGAAGAAGACGTCGGTATTGCCGCCGGTGGCGGAGGCGATGACCTCGGTGACGCCGTCGGTGGCGGAGACGACGGTGTAGAGGACGAGGGGGGTGAAGGCGGAGGCGAGGACGGTGAGCCAGAGGAAGCCGATGGCTTCGGACATGGCGGTGGTGAGGGGGACGCCGCGGATGGCGCGCTTGGCGACGGCGAGGAGCCAGAGGATGAGCGTGAGGATGGTGCTCGCGGCGAAGATGACGGCGTATTGCTGGAGGAAGGCGGGGTTGGTGAAGTCGACGTTGGCGGTGTTGGTGACGGCCTCGCTGAGTTTGCCGACGATCCAGGCGGCGGCGTCGGCGCAGCCGCGGGCGAGGGAGGCGAGGGGGTTGAGGGCGTCCGTCGGCGAGTTGGAGGGCAGGCCGGTGCTGGGTGAGCCACCGGTGGCCGCGCCGTCTCCGAGTTCGCAGTACTGCTTGGATGCGCCGCTGAGTGCTGCGCAGGGGTCGGTGCTGCCCTGCGGTGAAGGCGTCCCCGACGGTGTCGGCGTGGGTGCCGCGTAGGCAGGGAACGCGAGAGCTACGACGGCCAGGTGGACGGAGGCGACGACGGCCGTCCGAAGCCGGAGGCTAGCGGGCATAGGTGAACCCTCCGAACTCCTTGACTGCCTTGCTGATGTCGTCGGACGAGGAGGCAGCCACGTCGCCGGGGACCGGGGCCGGACCGTCCTGCTGGGTTTCGGAGACGACCTTCCAGTCGCCGTCGGCCCAGGCCAGTTCGAAGGTCCACGTTTCCCAGGAGGTACGGACAGGGTCGGTGGACTTGGCGCCGGACATTCCGATCAGGCCCGTGTACCAGACCGCGATCTTCGCGCTGGTGGGGCTGTAGCTCTCGACCCGTGTTCCGACCGGGATGGCGCGGGTGACGAAGGTGTTGCCCTGAGGAGGGTTGCCGTTGGCGTCCAGGCCCATTCTGGCGAGGAAGGCGCTGGAGTACGCCTCGTCTTGCGCGCCCTTCAGTCGGGCGGCTGCCTCCGGTGTGTAGATGCCGTCCACGAGGGCATGTCGCCTGTCCTTTTTGAACATGCCGTCAGAGCCCAGGGCGACCGCGTAATTGGCGGCAGCCGACTGGGCTCCTTGCTCGTCGTGCGCGAAGCCCTTCGGGATGCCGGCGGAGTTGCCGGTGACCGGGGTGACGCCCGAGGCGGCGGTCGAGGAGGACGTCGGGGGTTTGTCCGACGGGCGGTTCGTCGAGGTGTCCGAGGACTGGTTGGCGAAGGCGATGGCGGCGATGAGGAGGACCACCACGCCGACGACCGTGATCAGGCCGCGGGAGGCGCGGGGGGTGCGGCGGGAGGGGTCGTGGGGGTCGGACGGGGGGTCCGGGAGGCGGGTGCGGGTCTGGCCCGTGCCGCCGACTTCGCCGTAGCCCGCGCCGCCGCCGTACTGGTCGTCGTTGCTCATTGCGTGTCCGCCCCCTCCGCGTCGTCCGACGGTAGCGCTGGTTCCCGCGCAGGCGCGGTGTGGTGAGTCCTCATCAGGTCCGGAAGCCGGTGGGCGGCCCGGCTAGACGGCCATTCCGTAGACGATGGTGAAGAGGGTGCCCAGGGAGCCGATGATGAAGACGCCCGTGAGGCCGGCCACGATGAGGCCCTTGCCCTGTTCCGCGCTGAACGTGTCGCGCAGGGCGGTCGCGCCGATGCGCTGCTTGGCCGCGCCCCAGATGGCGATGCCGAGGCAGAGGAGGATCGCGACGGCCATGACCACCTCGATCATGACCTTCGCTTCGTTGCCGAGACTGCCGAACGGCCCCCAGTTCGGGGCGATTCCGCCGATGATGGTGGTGATGTCGCCCTTTTCGGCTGCCAGGATCATGTAACTCACCGCCCCTGTATGGGTAGTTCCGGTTGCCCGTGCCCGACGGCATGGGGTACGTACTATCTTCGCTGATGAAATCGCCGTCGTATGTCGACTTGACGGCTCTCTTTGGCCGATCTCCCTACCCGCGTCCCGCCCTGTGCTCTGACCTGGGCGGGGGTGGTGTGTATGTGAAAGAAACGTATGGTCACTCTGTGTATCACGGGGGGTGACGCCGGGCAATGAATTGTCGTCCCGGCGTACGAGGGTCCGAGTGAGGGGCCGCCGTTCGGCGCAGTGGGGGCGCGTGCCGCCGGGGTGGTGCGCCGCCCCGTTGGGGGTGGGCGGAGTCGTACGGCTCACCGTATCGGGCTGAGCGCACACCATCGCGGGACCCGGGGGCGGGTGGATGCGCGAGGGGCGCACAGGTGTGCGGCCGGTGGTGGGCTCAGGTCCAGTGGGCGGGGCGGGCGAGGGACGCGGGGATTTTGGTGGTGGGGTCGCCCTGGGCGGCGTTGAGTTGGGGCTGGGTGAGGAAGAGGGCGTCGCGGAGGTCCGCGCCGCGCAGGTTGGCGTCGCGCAGGTCCGCGCCGATCACGTCGGCGGTGCGGAGGTCGGCGCGGCGGAGGTCGGCGGCGATCAGGTAGGCGCCGCGCAGGTTGGCGCCGCGCAGGTCCGCGCCGGAGAGGCGGGCGCCCATCAGGTCGGCGCCGCGGTGGTTCTTCTTGCGGGCCGGGGACGTGGCGCGGACGAGCTCGCTGGTCTTGAGGAGCAGCGTGTTGATCTCCTGGCGGAGGGCGCCGACGTCGAAGGGGGCCAGGGTGTCCGCGTCCGCCCGGGTCGCTTCCGCGGTCTTGGCCAGCGCCGCGCGGAGGTCGGCGTGGAGCGGGGCCGCCGCCGGGCGGGCGAGGGCCTCGGTGATGTAGAAGAGCAGCTCGTGCAGCTGCCGCATGACCGGGAAGACCTCGAACATCTGGCGGGAGGTCTCCGGATCGCCGCGCCAGTCCCGGCCGCCGAAGGTGACCTGGGAGACCTGCTGGCCCGCGCCGAAGCAGTCGAAGACGGTGCAGCCGGGGAAGCCCTTGTCGCGCAGCCGGGTGTGGATGCCGCAGCGGAAGTCTTGCTGGAGGTTCTTGCAGGGGGTTCCGGCGGCCTTGTTCACGGCGAAGTCGTGGGACTTGGCGAAGGGGAGGGCGACGCAGCACAGCGCGAAGCAGTTCGCGCAGTCTGCCTGTAGGGCGGGGGTGGTGGCGGAGGACACCTCCTCATTGTCCCTGGTGCGGGGAGACCAGGCGCATCTGGAGGGCGCTCCACCGGACGCCGTCGACCAGCTCGACGTCCCGGAGGACCTGCTCCGTGCGGAATCCGAGCTTCTCGTAGAGGCGGACGGCCGGGGTGTTGTGGGCGTAGACGCCGAGATCGATCTCGGGCAGGCCCAGCTCGCCGAAGCCGCGCTCGATCGCCAGGGTGAGCAGCTGCTCGCCGAGGCCCTGGCCGCGGGCCTCGGGGGCGATGAGGACCCGGCCGAGGCGGGCGCCCGGGGCGTCGGTGTGGCGGCGCAGGGAGATGTGGCCCACGGGGCGTTCCACGGCGGTCACGGCCGTCACAGCGGTTACGGCCGTGAAGGTGTGCCGGCCGGGTTCGGCGGCGTAGGCGGCGAGCTGGGCGTGGTCGAGCGGCCAGGTGAAGGAGGGCCCCGCCCAGGTGATGAGTTCGGTGGGGCCGGTGATCCAGTCGAGCAGGAGCGCGGCGTCGTCGGCGGGGCGGAAGGGGCGTAGGAGGGTGGGGAGGGGCATGCCGCAAGTATCCGAGTGCCCGGGCGTCCGCGCGTTCGGGTATCTGGTCTCCGGTGTCCGGGCGTCAAGTGCCCGTATTCCGAATGCGCTTGATCGGCGGCGGGGTGAGGGGCGAGCATCCGTGCATGACAGAAGTGATCGCAGTCGCCGTCATCACCCTCCTCGCCGTGATCAGCCCGGGCGCCGATTTCGCCATGGTGGTCCGCAACAGCTACCTGTACGGACGTCCTACGGGCCTGTTCGCGGCGGCGGGGGTCGCCGCCGGCGTGCTGGTGCACGTCTCGTACACGATGCTCGGGGTCGGTCTGCTGATCGCCTCCTCGACCGCGCTGTTCACGGCGATCAAGCTGGCGGGCGCCGCGTACCTGGTGTGGATCGGCATCCGCACGTTCCGGGCGCGGGCCGAACTGACCGTGGATCTGGAGTCGAAGCCGCGGCTGACCCGGCTGGGGGCGCTGCGGTCCGGGTTCCTCACCAACGTGCTCAACCCGAAGACCACGCTGTTCGTGGTGTCCACGTTCACCCAGGTGGTCAACGCCGAGACCCCGGTGTGGCAGCAGGCGGGCTACGGGCTGTTCATGGCGGCGGCGCATCTGGCCTGGTTCGGCGCGGTGGCGCTGTTCTTCTCGAACTCCCGGCTGCGCGACCGGATGCTGAAGGCGCAGAAGGCCCTGAACCGGGCCATCGGCTCGGTGCTGGTGGGGCTGGGGGTCGGGCTGGGCTTCGCCCGTTGAGGTTGCCGGAAGTCCTGGCGGCGCGGGTTACCTGTCGGTAGCGTGCCGGGCATGGGTGCTGCTGCCGCTGCCGGGAATGCCGGCGAGAGTGTTGCCGAGAGTCTTGCCGAGGGTGCCGTCGAGAGTGCCGCCGAGGGGTTCTTCGAGCGGGTCGGAGCGGGCCGGTTCCTGGCCACCGCCTACACCCGCGGGCCGTGGGACCCGGGCTCGCAGCATGCCGGGCCGCCGGCCGCGCTGCTCGGGCGGGCCGTCGAGGACCGGGACGGGGCCCGCGAGGACATGCGGATCGCCCGGATCACGTACGAGATCCTGCGCCCGGTGCCGATCGGGCCGCTGGAGGTCACCACCAGCGTGCTGCGGGCGGGCCGTAGTACGGAGGTGGTCGAGGCGGCCCTGGCGCCGCCCGGGGCCGCGCCGGTGATGCTCGCGCGCGCCCTGCGGATCCGGGTGGCGCCGGAGGCGGTGCCGGCCGCGGCCGCGGGGCCGCTGCTGCCGCCGCCCGGGGAGGTGGAGGTGACGCCGTTCTTCCCGGTGCCGTGGGAGACCGGCTACCACTCGGCCATGGAGACCCGCTTCACCGAGGGTGCGTTCGTGGAACTGGGCCCGGGCACCTGCTGGATGCGGATGAAGGTCCCGCTCATCGCGGGGGAGGACGTCAAGCCCCTGGACCGGGTGCTGATCGCGGCCGATTCGGGCAACGGCATCAGTTCGGTCATGGACTTCGGCCGGTTCGTCTTCATCAACTCGGACCTGACGGTGCATCTGCACCGCCATCCCGTCGGAGAATGGGCGTGCGTGGAGGCCCGTACGAGTGTGGACGCGGCCGGTATCGGCCTCGCCGACGCCCGGCTGCACGACGAGAAGGGCCCGATCGGACGGAGCGCGCAGAGTCTTTTCGTGGCCCGGAGATAGTCCCGGGACAGCGCCCGGATAGCGCCGGGCCGGCGCCGGGGTTGCGCCTGTTCACCCCCCGTGCGCCCGAGGGGGTCTGGACGGCGGTGTTCTCCGGCGCCGAGGATGGCTGCTGCGGGGGTGTGGACGAGGCGTACTGCCGACTGGCGTAGCGAAAGCGACGACACGGACATTTCGCAGCCGAAAGCTGCGGGCATGGGGGAGGGTTGACGGGTGCGCAGATTCTGGATGGCAGGCGGGATCGGAGTCGGGCTGTGCCTGAGCTTCCTCGTACTGCTCGTTGTCGGTACCTACTCGGCTGCGGCGGGACTGGTGGGAGCCAGGGCCGGCGGCCCGGCGGTCGGGCTCGTGAAGGGGGCCGTACCGGGGAAGTACCAGGCGCTGGTGCAGAAGTGGGGCGCCCTGTGCCCGGCGATCAGCCCGCCGCTGCTGGCCGCCCAGCTGTACTCGGAGAGCGGCTGGAACCCGACGGCCGTCAGCCCGGCGGACGCGCGCGGTATCGCGCAGTTCATCCCGGGCACCTGGGCGGGTCACGGCATCGACGGTGACGGCGACGGCGACCGGGACATCTGGGATCCCAACGACGCGATCCCCTCGGCGGCTTCGTACGACTGCGAACTGGCCAAGGACGTGGCCCGGGTGCCGGGCGACGCGACGAAGAACATGCTCGCGGCTTACAACGCGGGGGCGTACGCGGTCATCAAATATGGCGGGGTGCCGCCGTACAAGGAGACCCAGGGGTACGTGAAGACGATCACGACCCTGGCCCAGAGCTTCGCGCGGCCGGTCGGCCGGGTCGCGCCGTCCCAGCAGGCCGCCGGGGCCATCTACTTCGCGCAGAAGCAGCTCGGCACCCCGTACCTGTGGGGCGGCAACGGAACGGCCGACCAGGACGGCCGCTTCGACTGCTCGGGGCTCACGAAGGCCGCGTACGAGACGGTGGGCATCGAGTTGCCGCGCGTCGCCAACGACCAGTACAACGCGGGGGCTCACCCCTCGCGGGCCGAACTGCTCCCCGGTGATCTGGTGTTCTTCTCCTACGATCTGGCGAACTCGCGGGAGATCCATCACGTCGGCCTCTACGTGGGCGGCGGGTACATGATCAACGCCCCGTACACCGGCGCGGTGATCCGCTTCGACAAGATCGACACGCCTGACTACTTCGGTGCGACCCGGGTGACCAAGGACGGGGCGCAGGCCCTGCCGAGCCCGAAGGCGGCGGCCGGAAAGACCTCGTGACTCTCCGTTAGGCAGAGGCCTTGAGCTGCGACGATGAGTCACTCTTCGATAACGTTGCAGTGATCATTCCGTGGAGAGTGGAACCCTTCGTTCAGAACGGGCGTTCCATGGGCGCGGGGGTTGATCAACTGGGGGCGAAGGGGCGCACACCGGGGTGCGCTCGCAGGGGACCTAGGCAAGGGCAAGGGGCCGCAAGCCATGGCTGGACTCACGACCGGTGGGCCGAACGTGGACGTAAGCCTGCTGTACGAGATCAACGGGCTGGCCCGGCATGCCCCGAGCGGGCTCGACCGGGCCGTCGGCCTCATCGGTGAGTACGGGATCCTGCTCGCCCTGGTGCTGCTCGTGCTGTGGTGCTGGCGCGGCGCCCGCCGGCAGGACGAGGCCACGGCCGTCGAAACGTTCGCGGCGCTGGTCTGGGCCCCGCTCGCCGCCGGGATCGCCCTGCTCGTGAACATCCCGCTGCGGGAGCTCGTCGGGCGGCCGCGGCCGTTCCGGCAGCACGCCGGGCTGGAGGTCCTCGAACCCGGCCTCGGCAAGAGCGACTTCTCCTTCGTCAGCGACCACGCCACCCTCGCCATGGCGCTCGGCGTGGGCCTGTTCATCGCGAACCGGAAGCTTGGCTTCATCGGGATCGGGCTGGCGCTGCTGGAGGGCGCCTGCCGCGTGTACATGGGCGTGCACTACCCGACCGACGTCATCGGCGGTCTCGCGCTCGGCACCGCCGTCGTCCTGCTGCTGGCGCCGCTCGCGATGGCGCTGCTGACCCCGGTGGTACGGGCGGTGGCCCGCTCCCCGCGGGTCGGGCGGCTGGTGCGGGCGAAGGACCGCGTACTGGCCCGCCCGGTCGGGCTGGCGCAGACCCCGCCGCCGGGGCTCACGCGGGAGAGCGACCTGGCGGCCTGAGCCCTGAGCGCACGCCGCCGTTACGTGTGCGCGTAGGACTCCCATAGGGAGAGCAGTACGGCCGCCAGCAGGCACAGCCCCGCCGCCCCGAAGCAGAGGCGGATCGCCGCCGGTCGGGGGCGGGGGCTCACGGCTCGCCGCTCTCGGTGCCCGGGCCTCCGTCGGCCTCATCGCGTCTGTAGCGGGAGCGCAGCCACAGCCCGGTGGCGACGGACGCGGCGGTGGTGAGCCCGACGGCCAGGGCCACGTCGGCCGGGCCGTCCGCCGAGCCCACGGGCCGTGCCGTGGCCGCGGCCGCGGGGGTCAAGGCGATGAGCAGGGCCCAGAGGAGGGCGGCGAGGCGGGGCGCGGGTCCTGGCATGACTCAAGGGCATCCGCTCCCGGACGGGCCGGCCAGCCGGGCCGTCCGAACGGGCGACCTGATCGCGGGAGCCCGGGCCCGCGCTGAGCGCGTGGCCGGTTGAGCCCGGGTCCGGTTGCGCGTGCCCCTGCCGGGGAGGTGCTGGGGCCGGGCCAGGGGCGGTGCTGGGGTGCGGGTCTACTCCTGGTTCGGGGTGTGCCGGGTGGCGTCCTTGCGGGCGAGGTCGCGGGAGCGGCGGGCCGGGCCGGTCCAGCCGCAGCTGCAGACGGCCAGGCAGAACGACCCGCGCTCGGTGGTGCTCGTGCTGTGACCGGTGGGCGGCTGCGCCGGCTCCGCGGGGGTGCGCGGGAGGGGCAGCGAGCCAAGCGGAGGGCTGGGCGGCGCCTTCGATTGCGGATCCACGCCACCACGGTACCGGGGACCGGCCGCTCCCGGCGCGGCCGCGGCCCGTGACGGGAAACCCCGGACCTCGTTAACCGGAGCGGGTGGGGGCCTCGGGCAAACAGCGGTCATGCGTTGGGGGTTGGCAGGCGATGGTGGTGCACCAGCACAGGCGGCGGCGAGGGCGTGCGGGTGGGGCGGTGCTCGCGGTCGGCGTGGCCGTGGCCATGGCCGCGATCAGCGGGTGCGGCGGCGGCGCGGCCGCCGGCGCGAGCAGCGACGACCGGCCCCCACCGGACCCGGTGGCGGCGGTCCGCGGAGCCGCCGACACGCTGGAGCGGACCGGCAGCGCGCGGGCCCGTACCGCGATGGAGATGGCCACCGGAGGCACCCGCGTCACGATCCGCGGCGAGGGCGGCGTGGACTTCAAGAACCGGATGGGCCAGCTCCTGGTGATGCTCCCGGCCGACGCGGCGGGCAAGGACGAGCACCGGCCCATCACCGAGCTCCTGGTGCCCGGCGCCCTCTACATGAAGAACCGCGGCGCGGGCGTTCCCGACGACAAGTGGGTCCGCGTCGACACCACGACCCTCGGGGACGGAAACCTGGTGACGGGCGGGGCCACCGACCCCCTCGCCGCGGCCGAGCTGCTGCGCGGCGCGCAGGAGGTGACGTACGTGGGCGAGACCGAGGTGGCGGGTACCAAGGTGCGGCACTACCGGGGCACCACCGACATCGGGCGGGCCGCGCGCAGCGCCTCACCGGACGTCAGGGGGGCACTGGAGGCGGCGGCGAAAGGGTTCAGCAAGGACACCGTGCCGTTCGACGCGTACCTCGACGAGGAGGGCCGGCTGCGGAAGGTCCGGCACCGGTTCACCTACGAGAACAATGGCGTGATCGATGTCTCCTCGACGACGCTGCTCTACGAGTTCGGGGCTCCGGTGACCGTCGTATTGCCCCCAAGCGGGGACATTTACGCCGGGAAGATCGCCGAGTAGTCGCCGCGAAGGGTCTAGACCAGTGCGATCGGGTCATGGCCCGGTATCCGGAAATGGTCCATCCGTGTCATGCGCGCAGCGACCCGCCCTCCCTACGCTGAAGCCGAGCGCGCCGACGACCGAGGGCGGCAGAAAGAGGTGACACGCGTGACTCCCGCAGGCGGTACGACGGTGCAGGACTTCGTGGCCCTCGCCGAGATCGAGCTGTGCGGTGAGCTGATCATCGCGGCCTCCACGGCGGATGAGGAGCGGCTCAGTCAGGACCGCATCGACGAGGTGCTGATGGTTTTGCGGGGTTGAAAGGTGCGGCGCCGCCGCGCGAGCGGCCCCGGGCTGCGCCCGGGCTCCTGGGGCTCCGCCCCGGACCCCGCGCCTCAAACGCCGGCGAGGCTGGATCGCCTCAAGCGCCGGCGGGGCTGGAATCGGGGCTCCGCCCCGGACCCCGCGCCTCAAACGCCGGCGGGGCTGGATTGCCGGCCGGGCTGGGTTGGCTCAGGTGCGTAGCAGGCGGGCGATTGCCTTTGTGGCTTCCTCGACCTTGGCGTCGATCTCTCCGCCGCCCTTGACCGCCGCGTCGGCCACGCAGTGGCGCAGGTGCTCCTCCAGCAGCTGGAGCGCGAAGGACTGGAGCGCCTTCGTGCTCGCCGAGACCTGCGTGAGTATGTCGATGCAGTAGACGTCCTCGTCGACGAGCCGCTGCAGTCCGCGGATCTGGCCCTCGATCCGCCGCAGCCGCTTGAGGTGCTCGTCCTTCTGGTGGTGGTACCCGTGCACCGCCGCCCCCGAAGTCTCGGCTCCGGAGCCCCCCGCCTCGATGGTGGTCATGAGTGAGTCCTCCCGTGGTCCGGAATGAGGGATCTATACCCCTCATGGGTATGAGGATACTGGGCCCCCGTCGAACGGGCAGGGGGCCGTGCCGCCCACTGTGCCTGATGGAGGACACTGGGGAACCGCCGGTTAGCCCTCGCCGGGTGATGCGCCTAGCATCAGCCTGACCGAATCCAATGCACCCCGAGGACCTCACGTGCGATTTCGTCTGACCCCCAGGGAGACGAGCTTCTACGACATGTTCGCCGCATCCGCGGACAACATCGTCACGGGCTCCAAGCTCCTGATGGAACTGCTCGGGGCGGATTCCTCCGCCCGGGCCGAGATCGCGGAGCGGATGCGGGCGGCGGAGCACGCGGGAGACGACGCGACCCACGCGATCTTCCACCAGCTGAACTCCTCCTTCATCACGCCGTTCGACCGCGAGGACATCTACAAGCTCGCCTCGTCGCTCGACGACATCATGGACTTCATGGAGGAGGCGGTCGACCTGGTCGTCCTCTACAACGTGGAGGAGCTCCCCAAGGGCGTCGAGCAGCAGATCGAGGTGCTGGCGCGCGCGGCCGAGCTGACCGCCGAAGCCATGCCGCACCTGCGGACCATGGACAACCTGACCGAGTACTGGATCGAGGTCAACCGCCTTGAGAACCAGGCCGACCAGATCCACCGCAAGCTGCTCGCCCAGCTCTTCAACGGCAAGTACGACGCCATCGAGGTGCTGAAGCTCAAGCAGATCGTCGATGTGCTCGAAGAGGCCGCCGACGCGTTCGAGCACGTCGCGAACACGGTGGAGACCATCGCGGTCAAGGAGTCCTGAACCTCGTGGACACCTTCGCCCTGATCGTGACCATCGGTGTCGCGCTCGGCTTTACGTATACGAATGGTTTTCACGACTCCGCGAACGCGATCGCGACCTCCGTCTCGACGCGGGCGCTGACGCCGCGGGTCGCGCTCGCGATGGCCGCCGTGATGAACCTCGCCGGCGCCTTCCTGGGCAGCGGCGTGGCCAAGACGGTCAGCAAGGGGCTCATCGAGACGCCGTCCGGCGACCGGGGGATGTGGATCCTCTTCTCCGCGCTGGTCGGTGCGATCGTCTGGAACCTGATCACCTGGTACTTCGGTCTGCCCTCGTCCTCCTCGCACGCGCTCTTCGGGGGCATGGTGGGAGCGGCGCTGGCGGGCGGGATCGGCGTCATCTGGTCGGGGGTGCTCGACAAGGTCGTCATCCCGATGTTCGTCTCGCCCCTCGTCGGGCTGTTCGTGGGCTATCTGGTGATGGTCGCGATCATGTGGATCTTCCGCAGGTCCAACCCGCACAAGGCCAAGCGCGGCTTCCGGATGGCCCAGACCGTGTCCGCGGCCGCCATGGCCCTCGGCCACGGCCTCCAGGACGCCCAGAAGACCATGGGCATCGTGGTGATGGCCCTGGTCATCGCCGATGTCCAGAGCTCCGACGCGCCGATCCCGGTATGGGTCAAGATCGCGTGCGCGGTGATGCTCTCGCTGGGTACGTACGCGGGTGGCTGGCGCATCATGCGCACCCTCGGCCGCAAGATCATCGAGCTCGACCCGCCGCAGGGCTTCGCCGCCGAGACGACGGGCGCGTCGATCATGTACACCGCGTCCTACCTGTACCAGGCGCCGATCTCCACCACCCACGTCATCACCTCGGCGATCATGGGTGTGGGCGCGACGAAGCGGGTGAACGCGGTCCGCTGGGGCGTCGCCAAGAACATCATCCTGGGCTGGTTCATCACCATGCCGGCCGCGGCCCTGGTCGCCGCGCTCAGCTTCTGGATCGTGGACCTGGCCCTCGTCTAGTCGGACGTAGTCGGATAGTAGGACGTAGTCGGATGTAGTCGGACGAAGACCACCGGACGCGGGAAACGAAAGCGGGCCGGCTCCCCCCACCCAGGGGGAGCCGGCCCTTTCGCCGTGCGGTGGCACCGCCATGCAGCACCGCAGGACGTCTCAGTACATCCAGGGGTCCGGGTTTAGCCGAAGCGGCCCGAGATGTAGTCCTCGGTCGCCTGGACGGACGGGTTGGCGAAGATCCGCTCCGTGTCGTCGAGCTCGATGAGCTTGCCGGGCTGGCCGACGGCCGAGAGGTTGAAGAAGGCGGTGCGGTCCGAGACGCGGGCCGCCTGCTGCATGTTGTGCGTCACGATGACGATCGTGAAGCGCTCCTTGAGCTCGCCGATCAGGTCCTCGATGGCGAGGGTGGAGATCGGGTCCAGGGCCGAGCAGGGCTCGTCCATGAGCAGCACCTGCGGCTCGACCGCGATGGCGCGGGCGATGCACAGTCGCTGCTGCTGGCCGCCGGAGAGGCCGGAGCCGGGCTTGTTCAGGCGGTCCTTGACCTCGTTCCAGAGGTTGGCGCCCTTGAGGGACTTCTCGACGATGTCCCCGAGCTCGGACTTCTTGAAGTTGCCGTTCAGGCGCAGGCCCGCCGCCACGTTGTCGAAGATCGACATGGTGGGGAAGGGGTTCGGGCGCTGGAAGACCATGCCGACCGTGCGGCGGACCGCGACCGGGTCCACGCCGGGGCCGTACAGGTTCTCGTCGTCCAGCAGGACCTTGCCCTCGACGCGGCCGCCGGGGGTGACCTCGTGCATGCGGTTGAGGGTGCGCAGGAAGGTGGACTTGCCGCAGCCGGACGGGCCGATGAAGGCGGTCACGGAGCGGGGTTCCACGGTCATCGAGATGTCGTCGATGGCCTTGTGGGTGCCGTAGAAGGCCGAGAGTCCGCTGACGTCGATTCGCTTAGCCATGAGGGGTCACTTCGCTTTCATACACGTCGCGTCAGCGACCGGTCTTCGGGGCCTTCCAGCGGGCGATGCCGCGGGCCACCAGGTTGAGGATCATGACGAAGGCGATCAGGACGAGCGCTGCGGCCCATGCCCGGTCCATCGAGGCGTCGGTGCCTACGGAGTACTGCTCGTACACGTAGAGCGGGAGCGACGACTGGGCGCCTTCGAAGGGGTTCGGATTGATCAGCTTCGTACCGAAGACGAGCAGCAGCACCGGGGCGGTCTCACCCGTGATGCGGGCGACGGCGAGCATCACGCCGGTGGTGATGCCGCCGATGGCCGTGGGGATGACCACCTTCAGGATGGTGCGCCACTTCGGGACTCCGAGGGCGAGGGACGCCTCGCGGAGTTCGTTCGGGACGAGCTTGAGCATCTCCTCGGTGGAGCGGACGACGACGGGCATCATCAGGATCGCCAGGGCCATCGCACCCGCGAATCCGGAGGGCCCGAAGCCCAGCATCAGAGTCCAGGTGGCGAGGACGAACAGGCCCGCGACGATCGAGGGGATGCCGGTCATGACGTCGACGAAGAAGGTGACCGCCTTGGCGAGCTTCCCGCGGCCGTACTCGACCAGGTAGACCGCCGTGAACATGCCGATCGGCGCGGCGATCAGTGTCGCTATGCCCACCTGCTCCAGGGTGCCGAGCAGGGCGTGGTAGATACCGCCACCGGCTTCGACGTCGAGCAGGCCGCTCATCGAGTGGGTCAGGAAGTACGGGTCGAGGACCTTGACGCCCTTGCTGATCGTGATCCAGGCCAGCGACGCCAGCGGCACGATGGCCAGGGCGAAGCAGACCCAGACGACGCTGGTGGCGACGCGGTCCTTCGCCTGGCGGCGGCCTTCGACCTTGCTGGTGATCGCGTAGTTGGCGGTCACGAAGAGCAGCGCGGCGATCATGCCCCACTGGATCTTGCTGTGCCAGCCGGCGGCCAGGCCGAGGCCCGTGGCCACGGCGACCGAGCCGACGGCGATGGCGGCCGGTGCCCAGCGGGGCAGCCGGGCGTGGGCCAGGGAGGTCGGGTCGAGGGCGGGGGCGGGCCGCCGCTCCTGTACGAGCTGGCTCATGCGTTGGCCCCCGAGTACTCCTTGCGGCGCGCGATGATGAGGCGGGCGGCGCCGTTGACCAGCAGGGTGATGAGGAAGAGGACGAGGCCGGAGGCGATGAGCGCGTCACGGCCGAATTCGTCCGCCTCGTTGAACTTCGCGGCGATGTTCTGGGCGAACGTTCCGCCGCCCGGGTCCAGCAGGTGGCCGGAGATCAGGAAGCTCGGGGAGAGGACGACGGCGACGGCCATCGTCTCGCCCAGTGCGCGGCCGAGGCCGAGCATGGAGGCGCTGATGATTCCGGAGCGGCCGAAGGGCAGGACCGCGATGCGGATGACTTCCCAGCGCGTGGCGCCGAGGGCCAGAGCGGCCTCTTCGTGCGCCTTGGGCGCCTGGAGGAAGACCTCGCGCGTGACGTTCGTGATGATCGGCAGGACCATGATGGCCAGCAGGATGCCGACGGTGAAGATGTTGCGGGCCACGCCTTCGGAGGTCCGCTCGAAGATGTACGTCCAGCCCAGGAACTGGTCGAGCCACTTGTTCAGGCCGCCCAGGTACGGGACCAGGAAGACCGCGCCCCAGAGGCCGTAGATGATGCTCGGTACGGCGGCCAGCAGGTCCACGACGTAGCCGAGCGGCCCCGCGAGCTTGCGCGGGGCGTAGTGCGAGATGAACAGCGCGATGCCGATGGCGACCGGGACGGCGATGGCCATCGCGATGACCGAGCTGACGATCGTGCCGAAGGCGAGGACGGCGATGCCGAAGACCGGCGGGTTGCCGGCCGGGTTCCACTCGGAGGTGGTGAGGAAGTTCCCCTCGTTCTCGGAGAGCGCGAGCACCGTCCGATAGGTGAGGAAGGCCGCGATGGCGGCCATGATCACGAGCAGGGTGATGCCGGATCCCTTGGACAGGCCAAGGAAGATCCGGTCGCCTGCACGGCCTGTGCCGCGTCGCGCGCCGGAGGCGCGGGGTGTCGACGGTGGCAGGTTCGACTGTGCGGGTTGTGTAGCTATGTCAGCCATGTCCATGGGTTTCTCCGGTCTGCGGAGCTTGCGCTCCAGGCGGCGGTGCACCGGATGGCGGCCGGCCCTGCGGTTGCGGGGCCGGCCGCGGTGGGTCAGGAGAGGGTGGGGACGATCGCGCGGACCTTGGCCGTGATCTCGGCCGGGATGGGCGCGTAGTGGGCGTCGGTGAGGACCTTCTGGCCCGCGTCGCTGATGGCGTAGTTGAGGAAGGCCTTCAGGGTCGGCAGGGTCGCGGCCTTGTTGCCCTTGTCGCAGACGACCTCGTACGTCACCAGGACGAGCGGGTAGGCGCCCTCGGCCTTGGTCTTGTAGTCGAGGCTGAGCGCCAGGTCGTTGCCGGTGCCCTTGATCTTGGCGGCGGCGATCGCCTTGGAGGCGTTCTCGCTGGTGGCCGCGACCGGGGCGGCGGCGCCCGTGTTCAGGCTCACGGCCTTGATGTTGCCGGACTTCGCGTACGAGAGCTCGAAGTAGCCGATGGCGCCTTCGGTGCTCTTGACGTTGGAGGCGACGGAGGAGGAGCCGTTGGCGGCCTGGCCGCCGGCGGCGGGCCAGGACTTCGCCTTCGGGTCGTACGTCCACTCGGCCGGGGCGGCCTCGCTCAGGTACTTGCCCAGGTTCTGGGTGGTGCCGGACTCGTCCGAGCGGTGGAAGGCCTGGATGGCGGTGGCGGGAAGCGTGACGCCCGGGTTCAGCTTCTTGATGGCCTCGTCGTCCCACTTGGTGATCTTCGAGTCGAAGATCTTGGCCAGCGTGGGAGCGTCCAGGACCAGGTTGTCGACGCCGCTCAGGTTGTAGCCGATGGCGACGGGGCCGCCGACCATCGGGAGGTTGATGCCCTGGCCGCCGGTGCAGATCTTCTGCGAGTCGGCGACCTCGTTCTCCTTGAGCGCGGAGTCGGTGCCGGCGAAGGCGACCTGGCCCTGGTTGAACTTGGTGATACCGCCACCGGAGCCGATGGCCTGGTAGTTGATCTCCACGCCCGGGCAGGCGGCCTGGAAGCCCTTGACCCACAGGTCCATCGCGTTCTTCTGCGCCGTCGAGCCGGCGGCCAGCAGCTGGCCCTTGGCGTCGTCGCACTTGACGTCGCCCGCGGCGGGCGCCGAGGCCTTCGCCGTGCCGTTGGCACCGGTCTTGGTGTTGTCGTCCGAGCCGCACGCCGTGAGGACCAGGGCGCTGGACACGACGAGAGCACCGAGGGCGGAGGCGCGGAGCCGGTTCTTGCGCTGAAGCTTCACTGTTCGGGTGTTCCTTCCAGAAGCCGCCGGCCGCTTTCTGTATCGGGGCGGCGTGCGAAGAGGACTACGGGTTGTGGGGTGTGGGTCGCGGTGTTTCGGTCGCGGCTCGCACCGTGCACTGTCGAAATTAGGCCGAGCAGGTGAAGCCGTCGGCGGCGGTTGGTGAACGGACGGTGAACCGTGGCGGACCGCCTGGGGTGCGGCGCTGGCTGCGCTGGCGGCCCCGGGCTGCCCCCGGCTTCCTGGGGCTCCGCCCCAGACCCTCCCCCAGACTCCGTCCGGGGGGACCCCCACGCCTCAAACGCCGGCGAGGCTGGAATTGGGGTGCCAGAGGGTGTGGAAGGTTGTGCGGGAGGCTTCGACCTCGTGGCGTTGGTCGGCGTGCAGGACGCCGAGGGCGTAGGCCGTGGCCGGGGCGATGCGGGGGGTGCGGGCCGCCGTCGCCGAGGCGGCGGCCGCCTCGGCCGCGTCCCGGTGGTGGTCCAGGGCCTCGCCCGCCGCCGCGAGCCGGGTGACGTCCTCGCCCAGCGCCTCCCGGGCGTACCGGTGGACCCGCAGCAGCCGGCGTACCTCGTGCCAGGCCCCGTCCTCGTGCGGGGAGTACGGGGTGGTGCCCGCGGGGAGCGGCAGCGCGGAGACGGCCGCCGACAGGCGGGATTCGGCCACCGCCGCCAAGGGGATCAGTACCTCCCCCACCCGGCCCCGCGCGGCGACCGGGTCCAGCGGGACCTCCGAGGCCAGCACCGCCACCGCGTCCGCCACCGCGTGGAAGCGGGAGGAGCCCAGCGCCTGGAGGGTCGCCGAGTGCGCGCGGGTACGGGCCAGGGTCAGCTGGCGCTCCAGCAGCGCCCCCGCCCGCGCCGAGCCCACCGCCAGAGCCCCCGCCGTGCCGCGCGGAGCCGGTACCTCGGGCGAGCCCGAGAGCCGGTGCAGCGCGTCCATCAGGCGCTGCAGCCGGGCCGCGTACGCGTGCTCGTCGGCGAGCGTGGACGACAGCCACACCAGCTCGGTGCGCAGCGCGTCGGCCCACGCGGATTCGGTGACCACCCGGAAGGTGGCCAGTGAGCCCGAGATACGGCGCGCGGCCCCCCGCAGGCCGCGCGCCGCCTCGTTCTCCCCCGCCGTGTCGGCCCCGTTCGCCGCCCTCTCGTCGTGTAGGCGCATCGCGCGCAGGAACGCGGTGGCCTGGGCCCGCAGGTACGCGCCGAGCGCGTCACCCGCGGTACCGGCGGTACCCGCCATCAGGTCATGGTTTGGCTGAGCCACGCCGGCGCCTCCGGGCGTCTATGAGCATCTCCTGTACGTGCCGCAGCGGCTGGCCGTCGGCGTCCGTGCTGTGCCGGGTCCACTCGCCGTCCGGCCCGAGGTGCCAGGAGGTGGTGGCGTCGGACATGCCCGTCTCCAGCAGTCGGTCCAGTGCCGCGCGGTGGGCCGGGTCGGCGACCCTGACCAGTGCCTCGATGCGGCGGTCGAGGTTGCGGTGCATCATGTCGGCGCTGCCGATCCACACCTCGGGTTCGCCGCCGTTGCCGAAGGCGAAGACCCGGGAGTGCTCCAGGAAGCGGCCGAGGATCGAGCGGACCCTGATGTTCTCCGACAGCCCGGGGACGCCGGGGCGCACGGCACAGATGCCGCGGACCCAGATGTCGACCGGGACTCCCGCCTGGGAGGCGCGGTACAGGGAGTCGATGAGGGCCTCGTCGACGATCGAGTTCATCTTCAGGCGCACGGACGCGGGGCGGCCGGCCCGGTGGTGGTCGGCCTCCTTGTCGATCCGCGCGATCAGCCCGTCGCGCAGCGAGCGGGGTGCCACCATCAGCCGGCGGTAGGTCTCGCGGCGCGAATAGCCGGACAGCCGGTTGAAGAGGTCGGAGAGGTCCGCGCCGACCTGCGGATCGGCGGTGAGCAGGCCGAGGTCCTCGTAGAGCCGGGCGGTCTTGGGGTGGTAGTTGCCGGTGCCCACGTGCGCGTAGCGGCGCAGCTGGTCGCCCTCCTGGCGGACGACGAGCGACAGCTTGCAGTGGGTCTTCAGGCCGACCAGGCCGTAGACGACGTGGCAGCCGGACTCCTCCAGCTTGCGCGCCCACTTGATGTTGGCCTGCTCGTCGAAGCGGGCCTTGATCTCGACGAGTACGAGGACCTGCTTGCCGGACTCGGCGGCGTCGATCAGGGCGTCGACTATCGGGGAGTCGCCGGAGGTCCGGTACAGCGTCTGCTTGATCGCCAGGACGTCCGGGTCGGCGGCGGCCTGCTCCAGGAAGGCCTGCACCGAGGTGGAGAAGGAGTCGTACGGGTGGTGCAGCAGGACGTCGCGCTCGCGCAGGGCGGCGAAGATGTCGGGGGCGTGCGCCGACTCGACCTCGGCGAGGTCCCGGTGCGTGCCGGCGACGAACTTCGGGTACTTCAGCTCGGGCCGGTCCAGCGAGGCGATGCGGAAGAGGGCCGTCAGGTCCAGCGGCCCGGGCAGCGGGTACACCTCGGCGGCGGACACGTTCAGCTCCTGCACCAGCAGGTCCAGGACGCCGGGGTCGATGGACTCCTCGACCTCCAGGCGCACGGGCGGGCCGAAGCGGCGCCGCATGAGCTCCTTCTCCAGGGCCTGGAGCAGGTTCTCGGCGTCGTCCTCCTCGACCTCCAGGTCCTCGTTGCGCGTGACCCGGAACATGTGGTGCGCGAGCACCTCCATGCCGGGGAAGAGCTCCTCCAGGTGCGCGGCGATGACGTCCTCCAGCGGGACGTAGCGCTGCGGCGAGGCCTCCAGGAAGCGCGACAGGAGCGGCGGGACCTTGACCCGGGCGAAGTGGCGGTGGCCGCTCACGGGGTTGCGTACGACGACGGCCAGGTTCAGCGACAGCCCCGAGATGTACGGGAAGGGGTGCGCGGGGTCCACGGCCAGCGGGGTCAGCACCGGGAAGATCTGGTTCCGGAACAGCGTGAAGAGGCGGGCCTGCTCCTTCTCGGTGAGGTCGGGCCACCGGATGAGGTGGATGCCCTCCTCGGCGAGCTGCGGGGCGATGTCCTGCTGGTAGCAGGCGGCGTGCCGGGCCATGAGCTCGCGCGAACGCGTCCAGATCAGGTCCAGTACCTCGCGGGGCTGGAGGCCCGAGGCGGAGCGGGTGGCCACGCCGGTCGCGATGCGCCGCTTGAGGCCGGCCACGCGGACCATGAAGAACTCGTCGAGGTTGCTCGCGAAGATCGCCAGGAAGTTGGCGCGCTCCAGCAGCGGGGTCGCCGGGTCCTCGGCGAGTTCCAGCACCCGCTCGTTGAACGCGAGCCAGCTGCGCTCCCGGTCCAGGAACCGCCCGGGGGGCAGCTCGGCGCCCTCGCCGTCCTCGTAGGCGTCCGGATCGGAGTCGAGGTCGGGGGCGAGCTCGGCGTTGAAGCCGACCTGGGGCCGGTGCGCGGCGAGGGAGCCGATGCGCGCACCTGCGGAGGCCGGCGGCGCGGGCGTCGCGGCCGACGTGTGAGACGGGAGCTGGGCGGGGACCTCGGTGGGACCGGCGCTGGACTTGTGGCTCATGACTCCATTGTTCCGCGCGCGCGGAAGGACGGGCGCGTCGGAAGGGTCGGCTGTGAGCCGGAGCCGGGGGTACATGGACGGAGACTCGCAAGCGCGTCTTAATGCCCGGTTAATGGTGTGTGGCTTCCAGGGTCCGGGTGGTGCACGAAATGAGGGCGTGCGCGGGTTCCACGCTCCCGCATACGCCCGAAAGGGTCCCCCCGCGCCCCCGCCCCGCCCCGCCCCGCGCACGGCGGGTGGGTCAGGCGGGGCGGGGGACCGGGCCGCGATCAGCTCTCGGTGCGGTACATCAGGTCCACCTCGTGGGTGCTGAAGCCGAGCCCCTCGTAGACCGCGAGCGCCGCCGGGTTGTCGGCGTCCACGTACAGCATGGCCGTGGGCAGGCCCGCCGCGGCGAGGTGGCGCAGGCCGATCGCGGTGAGTGCCTTGCCGAGGCCGCCGCCCTGGGCGCCGGGGACCACGCCCAGCACGTAGACCTCGCCGAGCCGCTCCGCGGCGTGGATCTTCGTCCAGTGGAAGCCGACGAGCTTCCCGGCGCGCTCGGCGAGGAAGAAGCCCTTCGGGTCGAACCACGGCTGCGCGAGACGGTCGTCGAGGTCGCGCTGCGTCAGCGTGCCCTGCTCGGGGTGGTGGGCGAAGGCGGCCGCGTTGGCGGCGAGCCAGGCGGCGTCGTCGACGCCGGGCGAGAAGGTACGGACCGTCACCCCGGGCGGGAGCACCGCCTCGGGCAGCGGCGGCGCCTGCGGGCCGAGCGGGCGGCGCAGCTGGCGCAGCTCGCGGAAGAGGGTCAGGCCGAGGACCTGGGCGAGGTGGCGGGCGGCGGACTTGCCGCCGTGCGCCCACACCCGGATCCGCTTGCCGGAGGCATTCAACAGGGCCTGCCCGAGCGCCCGGCCGTGGCCGCGCCCGCGCAGCGCCGGGTGGACGACGAGCTCGGCGGCCGGGGCCTCCACCGGGTCGGTGTCCTCCAGTTGCCCGTATCCGGCGAGCCGGCCGCCGTCGGTGAGCAGGAAGTGCCGGATCCCCTGGCGCGGTCCGCCGCGCAGCTGGAGCCGGCCCTGTTCGGACACGGCGGTGGTGCCGTCCGTACGGGCCGCGTCCTCGATGAGGGCGAGGACGGAGTCGGCCTGTTCCTCCGTCAGTTCGTCGAGGGCCACGATCTGCCGTCCCGGCTCGGGGGGCGCTGCTGCGTCAGTCATGCCACGAGCCTACGACCGTGACGGGCGCGCGGTGGTGTTGTCCCCGGGCCCCGGGCGTTGTCCGGGCCGGTCGGCGCGGCCGGGTGTCCCTTTCGTGGCGTTGCGTCTTCTCCGTGTGACCAGCTCGATACCCGTACCCCCCTGTCGTGCTACGCGCGTTGACCATAGGCTGCGGCGGACCTCCCAACACGTTTTACCGCTGTCACATAAGGGGACCAAATGTCAGCGACGCCACAACGGCACCGCCGAAACCGCCGGTTGACCCTCACCGCCCTCGCCGTCACGGCCGGGGCCGGGGCGTTGGTCGCCGCCGCACTGCCGGCCGGGGCCGCGAGTGGTGGCGGTGCCGCCAAGAGCCGGACCGTCGATGTGCAATTGCTGTCGTTCAACGACTTCCACGGCACCCTGGAGCCCCCGCAGGGCTCCTCGGGCACCGTGACCGAACGGCAGGCGGACGGCACCACCAAGGCCATACCCGCGGGCGGCGTCGAGTACCTCGCGACCGGCCTGCGCGAGGCCCGCAAGGGCCACGAGTACTCCGTCACGGCCGCGGCCGGTGACATGATCGGCGGCAGCCCGATGCTGTCCGGCATCTTCCACGACGAGCCGACCGTCGAGGCGCTCAACAAGCTAAAGCTGGACGTCACCAGCGTCGGCAACCACGAGTTCGACGAGGGCAAGGCCGAGCTGCGCCGCATGGCGTACGGCGGCTGCCACCCGACCGAGGGCTGCTTCGAGGACGGCAAGGAGTTCACCGGCTCCGAGTTCAAGTACCTCGCGGCGAACGTCACGGACGAGAAGACCAAGCGTCCGATGATGAACCCCACCTTCATCTGGAAGAAGGGGGACGTGAAGATCGGCTTCATCGGCGTCACCCTGGAGGGCACTCCGGACGTCGTCACCGCCGAGGGCGTCAAGGGCCTGAAGTTCGGCGACGAGGTCGAGACGATCAACAAGTACGCCGCCGAGCTGAACAAGCAGGGCGTCAAGTCGATCGTCGCGCTGATCCACGAGGGCGGCCTGCCCGCGAACGGCGCCTACAACTACGACTGCGACGCCCCGGGCGCCGGCGCCGGCATCTCGGGCGCGATCGTGGACATCGCCAAGAACGTGGACCCGAAGGTCGACGCGCTGGTCACCGGCCACACGCACCAGGCGTACGCCTGCACCATCCCGGACCCGGCGGGCAACCCGCGCATGGTGACCTCGGCCGCCTCGTACGGCCGTCTGTTCACGGACACCACGCTGACGTACGACCGCAAGACCAAGGACATCGTCCGCACGGCGGCCGCCGCGCCGAAGCCGGTCAACAAGCTCGTCGGCCGGGACCTGCCCAAGGCCCCGGACATGACCGAGCTGATCACCCGCTGGAAGGCGCTGGCCGCCCCGGTCGCCAACCGTCCGATGGGCTACATCTCGGCGGACATCGCGGGCCGCGGCTCCGAGTCGCCCGAGAAGCCGCTCGGCGACCTGATCGCCGACGCACAGCTGGAGGCGACGGCCCCGGCCGACAAGGGCGGCGCGCAGCTGGCCGTCATGAACCCGGGCGGCATCCGCGCCGACCTGGCCTACAAGGCCGCGGCCGACGAGGGCGACGGCGTCGTCACGTACGGCGAGTCCTACACGGTCCAGCCGTTCAACAACCTGATGAACATCGTGGACCTCACCGGCGCGCAGCTGATCACCGCGCTCCAGCAGCAGGTCAGCGGCCCGGTCAACGGCGCCGCCCCGAAGATCTTGCAGGTTTCGAAGGGCTTCACGTACACCCTGGACATGACGAAGACGGGCGCGGACCGCATCGTGGTGGACTCGGTGAAGCTGAACGGCGCGGCGATCGACCCGGCCAAGACCTACCGGGTCGCGATGAACGAGTTCCTCGCGGGCGGCGGTGACGGCTTCACCGTCCTGAAGGACCACAAGAACAAGCTGGTCGGCATCCCCGACCTGGAGGCCTTCAACGCCTACCTGGCGAAGTCCTCGGCGGCGAACCCGATCGCCCCGCCGGCGGCGGACCGGATCACGGTCGTCAAGTAACACCCGCGTACAGCGCGCCCGAAGGGGCGGTGGGCCCTGCGGCCCGCCGCCCCTTCGGCGTTTCCCCGTGTCACAGGCCGGTCAGGAACTCCGCGACGGCCTTGTCGAACCCCTCGGGGTCGGTGAAGGGCACGAAGTGGTCCCCTTCGAGCGCGGTGTACGAGGTCCCGGGCCGCCGGGCCACCATCGCGTCGGCCACCTCCTGGGTGAGGGCCTTGCTCCGGGTGCCGTGGATCAGCAGCGCGGGGCAGTCGCTCGCGAGCCAGGCGTCCCAGTGGTCGCCGCGGCACGCGCTGATGGAGTCGAGCATGTCCTGCGGGTGGAACGGCAGCCGCCATCCCCCGCCGGGCAGCGGGCGCAGCGCCTGGGCGACGAACTGGGCGGCGACCGGGCCGACGTCGGCGATGAGCGCGTCGGGGGTCGCTCCGGTGTACGGGAGGCCGCGCAGGAAGCCGAACGCCGCGTCCGCGGGGGCGACCTCAACGGTGGCGTCCACGTCGATGAGCGCGGAGACCCGGTCGGGGTGGGCGGCGGCCAGGTGCACGGCGTTGAGCCCGCCGAGGGAGTACCCGAGGACGGCGACGGGGGCGACCAGGCCGAGGTGGTCCAGCAGGGCGACGGCGTCGGATACGTAGCCCTCGCGGCCGTAGTCGGCGGCCCGGTCGGAGTCGCCGTGGCCGCGCTGGTCGGGGGCGATGACCCGCCAGGCGTCGCCGAGGCGGGCGGCCAGGCCGGTGAAGGCGCCGCCCTCGGACATGCCGCCGTGCAGGGCGAGCAGCGGGCGGCCGGTGCCGCCGAAATCCAGGTAGGACAGCGTGCGGTCGTCGATCTTCAGCTCGTGGCGCATGGCGTTGCTTCTCCCCTGTGTGCTGGTCGGTTCCGTGCTGCTCGGGTCCGTGCTGCCCGGTTCCGTGCTGCTCGGTGGGCCCGGGCATCAGGCTGCCAGTTGTTGGGCAAGCGCGCAATACGTTTGTCTTGGGCGATCGCCCAAATCGGGGGCGCGGATACGATCCGCGCATGGGAAATCGCGAGGACCTGCTGGCCGGAGCGCGCCGCTGCCTGGAGGAGAAGGGGTACCTGCGCACGACCGTGCGCGATATCGCCTCGGCGTCGAACGTGAGCATGGCGGCGATCGGCTACCACTTCGGATCGCGCGAGGCCCTCCTCAACCAGGCGCTGTTCGCCGCCATGGACGAATGGGCCGCCGGATCCGGCCGGCTCACCGGGCAGGGCGACACCGCCGCGGAGCGGTACGCCGACACCTGGGACCGCAAGATCCGCGACTTCGGCGAGATGCGCTGGCTGTGGATCGCCAACGTCGAGGCCTTCGTCCACGCCCAGTCCTCGCCCGAGCTGCTCGCGATCCTGGCCGAGGGGCAACGCCGCTCCCGGCGCATGGTGGCCGCCCAGCTGCGCGGGGTCCCCGAGGGCGAGGTGGCCGAGGAGGACGTACGGGCCCTCGGGTCGCTGCACATCGCGCTGCTGAGCGGTGTGATGGTGCAGACCCTGACCGACCCGGAGCACGCACCGGACGGGCGCGAGATCCTCCAAGGGCTGCGCTCCATGGTGGAGTTGCTCGAAAGCTGACCGTTGGCAGTGGAGTGTGGGAGTACCCTGTGCCTCCGCTGTGACGGGCGGATGGACGCTGCTGGTTCCGGTGTAACCTCGGCGATCGGCATCGGAGTCGGGTGCTCAGCGTGGCGCTAGGTTAACCAAGTGTAGGGTGGTCGCCCCGCTTGAACCGGAGGGGCGGGCTGCGGCTATCCCCGGTTCCGCGGGGTGGGTCGGTTTGACTCGGTGGTGTTCCCCAAGGACGGCGACGGCTGCCGGTGGGACTCCACCCCGCACGACCCCGTCACCCGTGTCCGCCTGCAAGGTGTCGGGCACGTGAAGGTGCATCAGCACCGGCCGGTGGTCGGCAAGGTCAAGACGGTGTCGGTCAAGCGTGAGGGCAAGCGCTGGTACGTGGTGCTCACCGTTGAGCAGACCGCACGCGAGCCGCTGCCTGTCACCGGCAGCGTGGTGGGAATCGACCTGGGCATATCCAACTTCCTCGCCGACTCCCGAGGCGGGTTCGTCGAGAACCCCCGACATGGCCGCAAGGCGGCCGCGAAGCTGGCGTCCGCACAGCAGGCGCAGTCTCGGTGCAAGCGCGGCTCGAAGCGCCGCCGCAAGGCCGTCGAACGCGTCGCCACCCTGCATCGCAAGGTGCGCTGCCAGCGGCTCGACCACGCCCACAAGACCGCGCTCGGTCTCGTGCGCGGGCACGACCTGATCGCGCACGAAGACCTCAAGATCCGCAACATGAGCAGGGCCCCTGAGGCGAAGCCGGACCCTGACAGGCCGGGCCACTTCCTGCCCAACGGGGCCGCAGCGAAGGCCGGACTGAACAAGTCGATCAACGATGCCGGATGGGGGGTGTTCCTCACGATCCTGCGTGCCAAGGCTGAAAGCGCCGGACGGGAAGTGATCGCCGTGGACCCCCGCAACACCTCCCGCATGTGCCCCGAATGCGGGCACACCGCCAAGGAGAACCGGCCCACACAGGAAGAGTTCCACTGCCAGTCCTGCGGCCACAACGCGCACGCGGACACGGTGGGCGCCCTGAATGTCCTACGGGCCGGGCTGGTCCGTCGCAAAGCCCAACCGGCATAGCGAGGAGCCATTCCCTTTGCGGGATGGAGGAGTCACAATCCCGCCACCATTCGGTCGGCAAAGGGGCGGGCATGGCACTGGATCGGCGGGCGTTTCTGATCGGGGCGGCGGCGGTGGGCGCGGGCGCCGCCGCGGGATTAGGGGCGGCGGCACCGGCCACCGCCGCGACGCGGGGCACGGCACGGAGCGCGGTCGCAGGCACGGCGCGGGTACTCGGCACCCAGGACTGGATGGCCGGACTCGGCGACTCCACCGCCCTCCAGCGGATGACCGTCCCCGGCACCCACGACTCCGGCGCCCGGCAGGGCGGGCTGTACGTCGCCTGCCAGAACACCTCGATCGCCGAACAGCTCGACTCCGGGATCCGCTTCCTCGACGTCCGCTGCCGGGTGACCGGCGGCTCGTTCGCCATCCACCACGGCGCGTACTACCAGAACCTGATGTTCGGGGACGTCCTCGTGGCCTGCTGGAACTTCCTCGCCGCGCACCCCTCCGAGACCGTGCTGATGCGACTCAAACAGGAGTACTCCGGGGAGAGCGACGCCACCTTCCGGGCCGTCTTCGACGACTATCTGAACAACCGGGGCTGGCGGCCCCTGTTCCGGATCGCGGACACGCTGCCCACCCTCGGGCAGGCACGCGGCAAGGTGGTGCTCCTCGCGGACAACGGCGGGCTGCCCGGCCTGCGCTACGGGGACGGCAACGTCTTCGACATCCAGGACGACTGGAACGCCGAGCCCTTCGCCAAACGCGGCAAGATCGAGAACCACTTCCGCCGGGCCGTCCAGCAGCCGGGCAAGCTCTTCGTGAACTACACCAGCACCTCGGCGTACATGCCGCCGCGCTGGAACTCCGACCGCCTCAACCCGCAGGTCCACGCGTTCGTCGACGGCGGCGAGCTGGCCGGCCGGACCGGGCTCGGGATCGTCCCGATGGACTTCCCGGGCACCCGGTCGGGCCTGGTGGCCTCACTGATCCGGCACAACTGACGGCAGCGCGGGCCGGTCAGCCGGCGCGGGCCTCTCGGCCGGCGCGGGCCTCTCGGCCGGCGCGGGCCTCTCGGCCGGCGCGGGCCTCTCGGCCGGCGCGGACCTCTCGGCCGGCGGCGCTGCTGGCGGCGGGGCCGGTGGCGGGGCCGGTGGCGGGGCCGGCGGCGGGGTCGGCGGCGGGGTCGGCGCCCCCGGGATGCGGAGCACCGCCTCCGTACCCGCGCCGCCGTCCCGCGCCGCCCGCAGCTCGACGGTGCCGCCCGCGCGCCGCACCGTACGGTCCACGATCGACAGCCCCAGCCCACTGCCGGGCAGGGCGCGGGCGGAGGAGGAACGCCAGAACCGTTCGAACACGTGGGGCAGGTCCTCGGCCGGGATACCGGGCCCGTGGTCCCGTACGGTCAGCTCGCCGGCCCGCAGCGACACCTCGACCGTGCCGCCCGGCGGGCTGAACTTCACCGCGTTGTCCAGGACGTTGACCACTGCCCGCTCCAGCGCCGCCGCCTCGCCCCGTACGTACCAGGGCGCCACGTCGGAGGTGAAGTCCAGCTCGGGACCGCGCAGCCGGGCACGGGACAGCGCGCTCCGCGCGACCTCGTGCAGCGCGACCACCTGGAGCGGCCCGCTCGCCAGCGCGTCCGGGCGGGACAGCTCCTGGAGGTCCCCGATGAGCGCGGCCAGTTCCGTCATCTGCGCCTTGACCGAGGCCAGCAGCTCCCGGCGGTCCTCGGGCGGGATGGCCCGGCCGGTGCTCTCGCTGCGCGCGAGCAGCTCGATGTTGGTACGCAGGGAGGTCAGCGGGGTGCGCAGCTCGTGGCCGGCGTCGGCGATCAGCTGGGCCTGCCGCTCCTGGGAGGAGGCGAGCGCCGCCGTCATCGCGTTGAAGGAACGGGACAGGCGGGCGATCTCGTCCTCGCCGTCCACGGGGATCCGCACGGTGAGGTCCTCGGTGCGGGCGACGTGCTCGACGGCGTCGGTGAGTTCGTCGACCGGCCGCAGCCCGGTACGGGCCACCCACAGGCCGGCCGCGCCGGCGCCGACGACACCGATGCCGCTCACCAGGAGCAGGATCCAGGCCAGGGTGGACAGCGGCTTGTCGATGTCGGCGAGCGGCTTGGCGATGGAGATCGCGAACAGCTGGCCGTTCGCCTGCGCGGTCTGGGTGTAGACGCGCAGCGCGGTGCCGTCGGTGGTCGTCACGTCGTGCAGGGTGGGCTGGCGCTGCCCGGCGGCGATCTCCCGGTCCGTCTTGGTGACCGGCAGGGTGGACAGCCCGCCCACCCAGCAGTGGCCGCCGTCGGCGAAGACGATCTGGACGGTCGCGTTCAGGTTCCCGGCGATCTCCTGCGTCGGCCGGGCGGGCGTGGTCACGCAGCCGTCCCGCAGCACCCGTACCACCTGCGCGTTCGGGTTGGTCGCCACCAGGGAGCGGTCGAGCTGGTCGCCCAGCTGGGTCCGCACCATCACCCAGGAGACGGCGGCGACCGCCGCGACGGCCACCGCCACCGCGACCGTGACCAGCAGCGCGAGGCGGGAGCGCAGCGGCAGGGCGCGGAATCTCGCGGCGGGATTCAACGCGGAGGATCTCACTCGGGCCCGCTCTCGCCCGCGCGCAGTACGTAGCCCACCCCGCGCACGGTGTGGACGAGGCGGGACTCGCCGCCGGCCTCGGTCTTGCGGCGCAGGTACATCACGTACACGTCCAGGGAGTTGGAACTGGGCTCGAAGTCGAAGCCCCAGACGGTCTTGAGGATCTGCTCGCGGGTCAGGACCTGCCGGGGGTGCGCCAGGAACATCTCCAGCAGCGTGAACTCGGTACGGGTCAGCTCCACCGGGCGCCCGGCCCGGGTGACCTCGCGGGTGGCGAGGTCCATCCGCAGGTCGCCGAAGGCCAGCGTGTCCTCGGCGGTGGCGCCGTCGGCGGCCGCCCGGGCGGCGTACGAGCTGCGTCGCAGCAGGGCGCGGACGCGGGCGAACAGCTCGTCCAGCTCGAAGGGCTTCACGAGGTAGTCGTCGGCGCCCGCGTCGAGGCCGGTGACGCGGTCGCCGACGGTGTCGCGGGCGGTGAGCATCAGGATCGGGGTGACACTGCCGGCGGCGCGCAGCCGGCGGGCCGCCGTCAGACCGTCCATCCGGGGCATCTGGATGTCCAGGACGATCAGGTCCGGGGCGTACGAGGCCGCCTTGTCGAGGGCGTCGAGGCCGTCGACGGCGGTCTGCGCCCCGTACCCCTCGAAGGCGAGGCTGCGGCGCAGGGCCTCACGGACGGCCGGTTCGTCGTCGACGACGAGGATGCGCTGCGGGTCGCCTTCGGCGGTCATCTCGGTCCCCAGGGGTCGGTGGTGTCGGTGCTACCAGGCTCGCATGCGCCCCCTAGTAGGAGGTCCCGAAGCCGTTGCCGCCGTCGCTGCCGTTGCCGTTGCCGTTCCCGGTGCTGTTCCCGGGGCCGCCCTTGCGGAGGGAGTCCAGGTCGGCCTTGATGGTGTTCACCGGGATGGCGAAGCCGAGGCCCACGCTGCCGGCGGTGGAGCTGTCGCCGCCGGGGGAGTAGATCGCGGAGGGCATTCCGACGATCTCGCCGTTCATGTTGACGAGGGCGCCGCCGGAGTTGCCGGGGTTGAGGGAGGCGTCCGTCTGGATGGCCTTGTACGAGGTGGTGTTCGAGCCGGTGTTCCCGTTGAACTGGCGGCCGTCGTAGGAGAAGGGCCAGCCGCCGTCGGCGCCCTGCCGGTTCTGCGGGGAGCGCTGCTCGGACTTCGGTACGTTCACCTCGCGGTTCAGCGCGGAGACGATGCCGCTGGTCACCGTGCCGGTGAGGCGGTCGGGGGAGCCGATGGCCACGACCTGTTCGCCGACCTTGAGGCCGTCGGAGTTGCCGAGCTTGGCGGGCCTCAGGCCAGTGGCGCCCTGGAGCTTGATGAGCGCGAGGTCCTTGTCGGGGTCGGCGCCGACGAGCTTGGCGGCGTACTTCTTGCCGTCGCTCATCGTCACCTGGATCTGGCTCGCGCCGCTGACGACGTGGTTGTTGGTGACGATCTCGCCGTCGGCGGTGACGACGACACCGGAACCGGTGCCCTGGCCGGAGCCGGTGCGGGTGTCGATGCGGACCACGGAGGGGCTGACCTGCTCGGCCACGCCCGAGACGGTGCCGGTGCCGGTGCCGGTGTTGGACTGCGAGACGTTCGTACCGCTGACGCCGTTGCCGCCGGAGGCCTTGTCGCCGAGGAACTGCTCCACGGCGGCGGAGGTGCCGCCGCCGACGAGGGCGGCGGCGAGGGCCACGGCCACGAGCAGGCCGACGGGGCGCTTGGCGCGGGGGGCCGCCGGGGCGGTCTCGCCCTCGATCACCGGCGGCTGGTGTGCTTCGTGCCATCCGGGGGCCGGGGCGTACGCGGGCGGCGCGGGGTACGCGGCGTCCTGCCAGCCCTCGCCGAACGCGCGCTGAGCCGGGGAGTTCTCCTGCGGGTACTCGCCTTCGCGGCGGAAGCTCTCGGTCATGGACACGACTCTGTCCGCGCATCATGAGAGCTTCCTGAGTCTGACCTGAGAAGCCCGACAGAACCGCGTATGCCGGATATAAGGCCGCACGGCAAATCCAGCCCCGCCGGCGTTTGAGGCGTGGGGTCTGGGGCGGAGCCCCAGGAGGCCGGGCCGCGGGAAATGGCCAACGGCAGCCGGCGCAGGGGGCCGCGGGCCCGGATCGCCCGCCGACCGCCGACCGCCGACCAGCCGACCGCCGGAGGCTCACGTGGTTCCTTAGGGATCCGTGGTGATCGTGTGGTGTTCTCGCGGTGGTGTTCGTCCGGTGCGGGGTGCCGGATGTGGGTTCGTGGGTCGAATGGGTGACCTTTCGCGCGAGGTGTCGTTGATCGGATGACAGCACCGGTGGCAGGGGAGGTGGGGGTTGAGTCGGAAGGTGGCGCTCGCCGCGGGCCAGACCGCCCGGACCGCTTGTGCCCGTGGCCTGCTGCGGACGGGTGTGGATGAGCAGACCGGCGAGCTCATGTCCGGCTCCGTGCTGGCGGAGCGGGTCGGCTGGGCGGCCGGTCTGGTGGCCGCCATGGTCACCGAGCTGCTGGCCGACCACTGGAACGCCGCCGACGTGGAGTTGCTGGCCTCCGGGGTGGACGCGGGCGGGCGGAAGCTGCCGTCGAACGCGTGGATGGCTTTGCGGCGTCTGGGCTGGACCGCCGCGCCGCCCGAAGGTGTTCGGGTCAATGACCGGATCGTTCGCATGGCGCAGGAGCAGGCCGGACGTTTGCTGCGCTCGGCGCACTGGCGGGCCGACCTGACCGCCGGACTGCTCGCGGCCTGGCCCGCCGACCCCGGCAAGCGCACGCCGCAGGAGTGGGATGCGGTCCGCGCGGCGGTGTCGGACGGAGAGCATCTGCCGTCCAGCGTCATCACCTCCCGCACCCGGCAGATCGCCGCATTCGCCAAGAAGCACGGGCGGCTGCCGGTCGATGTGTTCGAGGTGGAGGGCGCGCCCAGGACGGCTCGGTTGCTGTTGCTGTCGGCGTGTGACGGGCAGCAGGCGACCAACGAACGTCACGAGACCGAGCCGGGTCGTGCGCTGTTGCGCTTGCAGCTGCCCACCCGCCCGGACCCGCAGTCCTATCGCGACTGGTCGTGGGTGGCCTGCCCGCTCACCCTGCCGCTGACGGTCCCGGCGGGCGCGGTGCTGCACCTGCCCACCTTGCGCCCGCACCAGGGCCGCGTCCGCGCCGACCTCGCCTACACGCACCCGGTGCCGAAGGCGGCCCGCACCGGGCACAGGGTCGCGTTGGGTGTGGACTGGGGCCTGAACACCCTGCTCAGCGCGGGCGCGGCCCGGCTGCACGACGACGGGCGGATCACCGCCCTCGGGGCCGGGGGCATGTTCCGGACGGCCGGAGTCCTCGCCAAGCAGCACCGGCTGCGCCGCCTGTCCGAGTTCTTGCATGCCAAGGCCGGCCACTACCAGCGGCTGACGGCCGGGGACGAACAGCACGCCCTGGCCGCCAAGCACACTGTTCTGAGCGATGAGATCGCGTACGTGTCCGCGCGCCGGTCGAACCTGAATGACGCCCTGGCGTGGGCCGCCGCGAGGTGGGCGCTGGATCAGGCCATCGCGGCCGGGGCGAGCGTCATCTACGTCGAGGACCTTCGCTCCATGGAAGCCCGTGGCATGGGCCGCACCATGAACACCCGTCTCTCCCAGCAGGTACGCGGGCAGATCGTCGAGCACATGCGGCACCTCGCCTCCGAGACCGGCATCGCCGTGGTCGCCGTCCCCGCCAGGAACACCTCCAGGCACTGCCCGGAATGCCTGACCCCGCTGCGGCACCGCAAGGCCCCCGACCGGCCCACCGTCCCCGGCTGGAAATGGGCCACCTGCCCGAATCCCGGCTGCGGCTGGCAGGGCGACCGCGACCAGGGTGCCTGGCAGCGCATCGCAGCGCGCGGACTCGCCCACCAGACCAAGACCGCCTGCGACCGCACCACCGGCGCGATGGCCATCCGCACCGTCGTGGACCGACTCGAAGCGGGCGCGGTCATCACACCCACCCCGCCGAAGATCAGCCGCGCCGACCGGTCCAAGACCGGTACGACGCGGCGGCAGACAGCACGCCCCGCGCCCAGGCGACGCAGGGCACCCTCCCCAGCACGGCCTTGCGGCCCTGCTGGCAAGCGTCCGGAGGGACACGCTCACACGGACCGGAAGCGGCTGCCCCGCGCAGCCCACCGGCACCAGGACGTGCCGACGATCAGCACACCCACCACCCGGCATCAGCCGCGAGGGGCGGCAGTGGGCGCGGGATTCCACCACCACGCCCACGCCACCCCACCACGGTGGGAACACGTCCCCGAACCAGACGCTCTGTCTGGCACAGGATCACTAAGCTGATCAGAGACGCTAACGGCAACCGCAGGAGCGGCGGATCACCAGGGCCGACGGGAACTGCTTCAGACGTTCCCGGCGGGAGCCGGCCACCCGCAGGCCGTCGTCCAGCACCAGATCCACCGCGGCCCGCGCCATCGCCGGGCGGTCCGAGGCGATGGTGGTCAGCGGCGGGTCCGTCAGCGCCGCCTCCTTGACGTCGTCGAAGCCCGCGACGGCCAGTTCCCCCGGCACGTCGATCCGCAGCTCCCGCGCCGCCCGCAGGACGCCGATGGCCTGGTCGTCCGTGGCGCAGAAGATCGCCGGGGGACGGTTCGGTCCGGACAGGACGTCCAGGGCCACCTGGTACGCGTCGTAGCGGTTGTACGGGGCCTCGAAGAGCCGGCCCTCCACCGAGCGGCCGGACTCCCGCATGGCCCGGCGCCAGCCCTCGACGTGGTCGGCCACCGGGTCGCCGACCGACGGGGTGTTCTCGACGCCGCCGATGCAGGCGACGTACTCGTGACCGTGTTCGAGCAGGTGCCGGGTCGCCAGCTGGGCGCCGCCGATGTCGTCCGTGATGACCGCGACGTCGTCGATGGCCTCCGGGCGCTCGTGCAGCAGCACCACCCGTGCGTCCCACGCCTCGATCTCGGACGCGGCGCGCTCGCTCATGCCCTGGCTGACCAGGATCAGCCCCGAGACCCGCATCCCCAGGAACGCCCGCAGGTAGTGGACCTCGCGCTCGTCCCGGTAGTCGGAGTTCCCGACCAGGACCATCTTTCCGCGCTCGGCGGCGGCCTGCTCGACCGCGTGCGCCATCTCCGCGAAGAACGGCTGGCGGGCGTCCGGGACGATCATGCCTATGAGGTCGGTGCGCCGCGACGCCATCGCCTGCGCGACCCGGTCCGGGCGGTAGCCCAGCTCCTTGATCGCGGCGAGGACACGCTCGCGCGTGGCCGGGGCAACCGGCCGGGGTCCGTTGTTGATGACGTAGCTCACGACGGCGGTAGAGGTACCCGCAAGTCGCGCCACGTCGTCCCGCGTCACCTTGGCCACGCGCGGAAGTCTACGCGGGGTGACCTACCTCTGGGCAGGGCGTCCTGCCGACTGGACGATCACGGGTGATTCGTCCGTCCGGGTGACGGCCGCCGCGGCCTGCGCGGCGACCTGCTGCTCTGCCTGCTGGGCCGCCTGCTGTGCCGCTTTCTGCGCCGCCTGGGCAGCCGCCTCCGCCGCGGCCCGCTCCACCTTCTCCGGCGTGACGAAGCGGTAGCCGACGTTACGGACCGTGCCGATCAGCGACTCGTGCTCGGGACCGAGCTTCGCCCGCAGCCGCCGTACGTGGACGTCCACGGTCCGGGTGCCGCCGAAGTAGTCGTAGCCCCAGACCTCCTGGAGCAGCTGGGCGCGGGTGAAGACCCGGCCGGGGTGCTGCGCGAGGTACTTGAGCAGCTCGAACTCCTTGAAGGTGAGGTCGAGGACCCGGCCCTTCAGCTTCGCCGAGTAGGTCGCCTCGTCGACCGACAGATCGCCGTTGCGGATCTCCATCGGGGAGTCGTCGGAGCCCAGCTGCTGGCGGCCGGTGGCCAGCCGCAGCCGCGCTTCGACCTCGGCCGGGCCGGCGGTGTCGAGGAGGACGTCGTCGATGCCCCAGTCGGCGGTGACGGCCGCCAGGCCGCCCTCGGTGACCACGAGGATCAGCGGACAGCCGGGCCCGGTGGAGCGCAGCAGCTGGCACAGCGACCGCACCTGCGGGAGGTCGCGGCGGCCGTCGACGAGGATCACGTCGGCGCCCGGGGTGTCCACCAGGGCCGGACCCTCGGCCGGGGCCACGCGTACGTTGTGCAGCAGCAGGCCGAGGGCGGGCAGCACCTCGGTCGACGGCTGCAGGGCGTTGGTCAGCAGCAGGAGAGAGCTCATGCCGGACCACCTGCCCCGGTGGAGAGGTTCTGCACGTCTCGCTGGTCCATCACGTCGGTTCCTCCTCGGTCCCGTCGAGGACTTTCGCGGCACTGCTTCGTACACGGCGCCCATCCGGCCCCGCGCCCTGAGGCCCGGATCGGCACCACTGTTCTCGTTTGTTCTCGTTCCGTTCAACGTGCTGAAAGCACAAAAGGACCCGGGGGCTACGTTGCCCGGATCCTCTACGCCGCCAGAATAGCCCACCGTCCCTTTCCGGGCCGAGGCTTCTCCCAATCTGTCTTCTGTGGTTCGCGACACCCTTAACCCCAACCCCAGGCTATGCCCCGTTTTCACCGGATCGGCGGCTTCGACGATGCTCCGGCCGGGGAGCCGGGGCGCATACGGGGCGCGTGGAGGCACACCGGGGTCGGTGGTCCGAGGGTTCATGATGGAGGCCGACGGTAGAGAGCCGACGATAGGAGCTGCAGTGGCAACCGGAACCATCCGCTACTGGGCGGCGGCCAAGGCCGCGGCCAAGACGGCGGAGGAGCCGTACTCGGCGCGGACACTGGCCGAGGCACTCGACGGCGTGCGGGAACGCCACCCCGGGGAGCTGACCCGGGTCCTGCTGCGCTGCTCCTTCCTCGTGAACGACGAGCCCGTGGGCAAGCGCCCGCACGATGCCGTCCTGCTGACCGAGGGGGGCACCGTCGAGGTGCTCCCGCCGTTCGCGGGCGGGTGAGCGGAACCCGATGAGTACTCCCGAAGAGCAGAACCAGCAGCAGCAGAACCATCAGCAGCACCCGCAGGACCCGTACGGGACCCAGACCTGGCAGTCGGAGACCTGGGACACCAGCTACCAGCCGGTGCACCCGCCGCTGGGCGGCGTGCCGGGGCAGCCGGTGGCCCCGGAGGGGTGGTTCCGCGACGAGGCCCCCCCGGTTCCGCAGCAGCCCGCACAGCCCGAGTGGCCCGAGGCCGCGCCGTGGCCGCAGGGCGCCGGTGCCGCTGCCGGTGCCGCTGAGCAGACGGCGTACCTGCCGCCGGTCCAGCAGCCGCAGCCGCAGCAGCAGCCGCAGCAGTCGGTGGCGCCGGACAGCTGGTTCCGCGAGGAGGCCCCGCAGGCTCCGCAGCAGCCGGTCGCGCCGTCGGAGTGGTCCCAGGCCGGGGCGTGGCCGCAGGGCGAGGCCGTCGCCGAGACGGCGTACCTCCCGCCGGTCCAGCAGCAGCCGCAGCAGCAGCCGCAGGCGGTGGCGCCGGACAGCTGGTTCCGCGAGGAGGCCGCGCAGCAGCCGGTCGCGCCGTCGGAGTGGTCGCAGGCCGGGGCGTGGCCGCAGGGCGAGGCCGTCGCCGAGACGGCGTACCTGCCCCCCGTGCGCGAGGCCGCCGCCGAGCAGACGGCGTACCTCCCGCCCCAGGCCGCCGCCCCGGTCGAGCCGGTGGCCCCGGCGGAGCCCCTGGCGCCCGGCGCCGAGCCCGAGTACTCCCCGCCCACCCTGGCGGGCAACACCCTGCGCGCCGTCGATCCCGCCCAGGCCCGCGCCGAGGGCAGGTCGCCGATCATCGACCCCGGTCCGCAGTCGGCCCTGCTGACCGCCGCGCTCGGGATCCTGCTTGCCGTGGCCGCCGCCCTGGGGCAGTACGCCCTGCTCCTGCCGCTGATCGCCCTGCAAGGCCTCACCGCGGCCGGCTGGTTCCGCCTCAACGGCATGTGGCCGGCCCGCCAGGGCATCGCCCTCGCCTTCCTCGGAGCCCTGGTCGCCGACGCGGCCGTGCTCGCGGTGGACCGTACGTACGGCCCCGGCGCGATCATCGGCACCCTCGGCGCCTGGGTGCTGCTCACGCTGGTGCTCCAGCTCCGCAGCCACGCGGACCCCGACGAGCGGATGTACGGGCTGATGGCCTCGGTGGCCGCCGCCGCCCTCGCCATCGTCTGCGCGGGCTACCTGGCCGCCGGGTCCGACGCCGTCACCATCGGCGGTGTCGCCGTCGCCGCTGCCGTCTTCGCTCGGGCGCTGCCGCTGCCCACCGCGCCCTCCGTCGGCGTCTCGCTGGCCTCGGCCGCGGGTGCGGGCATCGCCGTCGGCGGGCTGACCGTCGGGGCGGGCGGCGGTGCGCTGCTCGGCCTGGTCGCCGGGGTGTGCGCGCTGATCGGGCTGCGCGTGGCCGCGTACGACTATCCGTCCAAGTTCGTGCACATGACGGCCGGGGTCGCGCTGCCGCTGGCCGTCGCCGCTCCCGCCGTGTACCTGATCGGCCGGGTGGTGGGCTGACCGACCGACCGGCTGACCTTGACCGGTCGGCCGACCGGCCGGCGGGGCGCTCGGGCCGGGCCGCCGGGCGCCTCCTGTCCACCCCCAAGGTCACGGCATGGTCACGGCGTGGTCCACTAGAACGCACGTACCGATCTACAGGGGGAGGGACACGTGCGCGCTCTGCGTGTCGTTGTGATCATCGGAGTGATCCTGGGGGCGCTCCTCGCGGGCGCCGACCGCTGGGCGGTCGGCTACGCCGAGGACCGGCTGGCCGACCGCATCCAGGCCCGGCAGGGGCAGGTGGGAGGCGCGGAGGTGGAGATCCACGGGTTTCCCTTCCTCACCCAGGCGCTCAGCCGCGACCTCGACCAGGTCGATCTGAAGCTCAAGGACGTCGAGGCGACCGCCGACGGCCGCAAGACGCGGCTCTCGCGGCTCGACGCCAGCTTCCGCGGGGTGAAGCTCGACGGGAACTACAGCGGCGGCACCGCCGAGCGCGCGGAGGGGACCGCGCTCATCACGTACCCGGACCTGACCGAGGCCGAGGCCGCGCAGAGCGGTGTGACGCTGACCTACGGCGGCGCCCCGGGCAAGGTGAAGGTGACCGCGAAGGTGGACGTCCTCGGCAAGACGCTCACGCGCAGCGTGGTGTCGACCGTCACCCTCGTCGACGCCAAGGACGCGCGGGGCGGCAAGATCGTCCGGGTTCGCGCCGACCAGGTCCCGGGTGAGGGCATGCCCGGCATCGAGAACATGATCCGCAAGAAGACCGACTTCGACCGGCGGCTCGACGGCGGCCTCCCGGCCGGGCTCCAGCTGTCCGCGCTGACCTCGGACGAGAGCGGCGTCCACCTCACGCTGAGCGGTACGGACGTGGCGCTGGCCGGATCGTGAGACGGCGCGGTCCGATCCGCAGAAAGGCGGGCCGCACGGAGGGTCCCGGAGGCGTCGCGGCGGCCTCTCCGGCGCTCTCGTTCCCAGTATTCGGACGATCCTGTCTCGGAATATGACACACCGGTGACAGGGCGGCTGATTCGTCCCTACGATCCATGGCTATGAAGCATCAGCAGGCGGACCTCACGAAGCGACGGGCAGTAGACCTGTGTCGCGTCGCCGCCATGCTCTGTCGATCCATGTGACATGTGAGCGCGTCGCATTCGACATCCGACGCACTTCGCTCCATCAGCCGGACGACGGCCTTCCAGGCCCTTCCCCGCGTGACCACTCCCGCCTTCCGCCTCCCGCCCCCTGACGCCTCCCCGCGCAGGGTCTGAGAGCGACATCCGGAACGGCACGCACCAGCACCAGCACCGCCCCGCAGCAGCACCAGCACCGCCCCGCCGCACACTGCCCCGGAGGAGAACACCATGAGCCGCAGCGACGTCCTCGTAGACGCCGACTGGGTCGAGGCCCACCTGAACGACGCCGACGTCGTCATCGTCGAGGTGGACGAGGACACGTCCGCGTACGACAAGAACCACATCACCAACGCCGTCCGGATCGACTGGAAGCAGGACCTCCAGGACCCGGTCCGCCGCGACTTCGTGGACCAGGAGGGCTTCGAGAAGCTCCTCTCGGCCAAGGGCATCTCCAACGACGACACCGTCGTCCTCTACGGCGGCAACAACAACTGGTTCGCGTCCTACGCGTACTGGTACTTCAAGCTCTACGGCCACCAGGACGTCCGCCTGCTCGACGGCGGCCGCAAGAAGTGGGAGCTCGACTCCCGCGACCTGGTCGACGGCAAGGACGTCCCGAACCGCCCGGCCACCCAGTACAAGGCCAAGCCGCAGGACGCCTCGATCCGCGCCTTCCGCGACGACGTCGTGGCCGCGATCGGCTCCCTGAACCTGGTCGACGTCCGTTCGCCCGACGAGTTCTCCGGCAAGCTGCTCGCCCCGGCGCACCTCCCGCAGGAGCAGTCGCAGCGCCCCGGCCACGTGCCGAGCGCCCGCAACATCCCGTGGTCGAAGAACGCCAACGACGACGGCACCTTCAAGTCGGACGAAGAGCTGACCGCGCTCTACGAGGCCGAGCAGGTGGACCTGGCGAAGGACACCATCGCCTACTGCCGCATCGGTGAGCGCTCCGCGCTCACGTGGTTCGTGCTGCACGAGCTCCTGGGCCAGGAGAACGTCAAGAACTACGACGGCTCGTGGACCGAGTACGGCTCGCTCGTCGGCGTGCCGATCGAGCTCGGCGCCAACAAGTAATCCCGGGCACGCGACGCCCTCGTACGAACTCTCTAGGACAGGACAGAGAACATGTGTGGAGCACAGATCGGCGGGCCCGACCTCGCGACGATCAAGCCCGGTGAGACCGCGATCCAGGGCCAGGTGACCAAGAACGGCGAGCCCGTCAGCGGCTACGTCCGCCTGCTGGACTCGACCGGCGAATTCACCGCCGAGGTCCCCACCACGGCGACCGGCCAGTTCCGCTTCTACGCGGCCACCGGCACCTGGACGCTGCGGGCGCTCGTCCCGGGTGCCCAGGCGGACCGCGCCGTCGTGGTCGCCGAGGCCGGCGGAGTGACGGACGTCGCCATCGCGGTCTGATCCGCATGCGCTCGACGTGAACGACCGGCCGAAGGGCCGCACCCCAGGGGTTGGACGCCACTGGAACGGGGTGCGGCCCTTCGTGCCGTTCCGCGCCATTTCCGAGGGCGGCATCCGGTTCTACCCTGAAGGTATGTACGCCCGGCGTCGCCGCGTCTACTTGCTGCTCATGAGCGGATGTCTGTTCCTCTTCGTCTCCGCCTGGTCTTTCGTGCGCTTTCTGTCGGTGGAGGCCGCCGTCGCCCTGTGCGTCGTCGCCATGATCATCCCGCCGGTCGCCGCGGTGATCGCGAACCGGCGCGGCCCGGACGACCGCTGGTGGGACGACCCCTCCGGTGATCCGAAGTCCGACGAATGGTGGGACGAACTGGACGGAAAGCGGCGTCACGAGGACTGAAACCCGGTAGTTCAAATTGTAATAAGAATGCGTACAACTGCTTATCCCCCCAGCCTGTCTTGGGTGTGCGCGGGTAAACGAACCTGCGCCTCCAGTCCTGTGGGGGACATCCTTGGAACACGAACAGACCCTTCCCGAGCCGCTGAAAGCGGGCGAGAAGGGGCCGGACTCGGACATGGCGATGGCGACTGTGCCGCGCCGCCGACGCCGGGGCCGCACGACCCTTCTCATCGCCGCCGCCCTCGTCCTCGGCGGCCTCGCCGGCACGGCCACCGGCTACGCGATCCAGTACGACCGCGAGCCCACCCCGCTGCCCCCGCTGGCGCGGCAGTCGCTGGACACGCCGAAGGCGCTGGCCCCGGACGAGGCCACCACGCGCAAGACGATCAACGCCAACCGCTGGCACAAGACCGACGGCGACCTGTCCAAGCTGCTGGTCGAGGCACCGTCCGACGCGAAGGTCCTCGCGCGCCCCGGTTACGAATCCTTCGACCTCTTCGCGACGACCTTCGAGAGGCCGGACTCGGCCATCCGGTATTGGGCCACGAACGGCTTCCGGCGCGCCGCCACTACCGTGTGGTCGCAGAACGACCGTGTGATCATCGAGATCCGGCTGCTGCAGTTCGACGATTTCTCCAGCGCGGACGAATATCAGCACGAGCAGTCGGTCTACATGCCCGAGAAGAAGTACGCGGGCAATGACGGCGCGGCCATCCCCGGCGTCCCCGCCGACCTCGGCCACGTCTGGGTGGACTCCAAGGCCGAAGAGGAGCCCGGGTACGAACCGTTCCGCAGCGCCCGGGCGATCGTCCGCCGGGGCGACGTCGTCCTGGACATCCACTACGGCGACAACCGGGGCGGCAAGATCACCGAGGCCGATGTCATCGACCTGGCCAAGCGACAGCTGGAGCGACTGTGACCGAGCCGCAGAACGACACGAACCCGGCTCCGGCCGTCACGGACGCCACGGCCGCGACCGCCGTCACGGACGCCACGGCCGCGACCGCCGTCACGGACGCCACGGACGCGACTGCCGCGCCCACGGCCGGACGCGGGAAGGCCGGCCCCCTGGTGGTCGGCGGGCTGAGCCTGGCCGTCCTCGTGGGCACCGGGGTCTGGGCGTCCGGCACGATCGCCGACGCCGACCGCAGCGCGCCCACCGCCTACTGGGCCCCGGCCGGCGCGCAGCCGCCCAAGACGGAGAAGCCCGGGCCCGTGCCGGGCAACCCCCTTTCGGCCAAGCTGCTCCCGCTCCCGCGCACCTACACGCTCGGCCCCGACCTCGGCGCCGACGGCAACGACTTCTTCATCTCGGGCGAGCAGGCCGTCGAAGGCTTCAAGGAGGCCCGGAAGGGCCTGTCCAGCTCGGAGCGCAAGAAGCGCGACGACGTACTGGCCGACCTCGAACTCAAGGGCCAGGCCGGGCGCAGCTACGCCGAACTGGGCGGCGACATGGTCGTGGAGGTCCGCATCCTTCAGGCAGACCCGAAGGCCCTGGACAGCTTCTCCGAGATCTCGAAGAAGCTCCTCGACGTCATCGGCGACGACGACCGGGACGCGCCGAAGGTGGACGGCTTCCCCAACGCCAAGTGCTCGCTGCTCGCGGTCGGCGAGGAGGAGGAGAAGGAGAAGAAGGTCGACTCCCTCTACTGCGTCGCCGTCGAGGGCGACGTGATGGTCAATTTCCGTGCGTACGGGCCCAAGCCCGGCTTCTCGAAGTCCGACGCCGCCGGGTTCCTGAAGAACCAGCTGAGCCACCTGAAGTCCCCCGGGGAGTCCGCGTGACCGAGCAGAACACCGCCGGGGCCGACACCGCCCCGGCGGCGACCGTCCCGGCCGACGCCGCAGCGGCGGCCCCGGCCCCGGCCGAAGTCACGGTGCTGGACACGCCCCCGGCGGACTCCGTTCCGGCGGACGCCATCGCGGCCGACGCCGTCCCGGCCGACGCCGTCCCGGCCGACGCCGTCCCGGCCGACGCCGTTCCGGCCGAAGCCCCCGCGGCGGCCCCGGCACCGGCCGCCCCGCCCAAGGACCGCCGCAAGCTGTTCGCGTTCCTGCGCTGGAGCGCCGCCGTCCTCGTCTTCGGCGCCGCCGGCACCGCGGCCGCGTACGGCGTCGCCCAGCCCGAGCGCACCGACATCCCCGGCCTCTCCACCCGGAACGACGGCCGCTGGATCTACCCCGTCCTGGCCAAGCCCACCCCGCCCCCCGGTGCCCCGCTGCCCTTCGCCAAGGACAACGAGGACGGCATCCACTACGCCGGCCTGACCCAGCTGCTCCTGCCCGCTCCGAAGGGCTCCGCCCCGGACGCCGGGCTGAAGCTGGAGAAGGACTCGGTGGTCACCGTGGACACCTTCCTGGAGGAGTACGAGGGCACCGCCCGCGCGGAGATGAAGCAGGGGTTCACCGACAACGGGCTGCGCCAGATCGTGGGCCGCGGCTGGACCACCCCGGACGGCACCCGCACCCGCGTCTACCTGCTGCGCTTCCACGCGTCGGGGTTCGCGGACACCTTCGAGGGCTGTGGCCCCGACATGAACCTGGCCGGTGTCAACCGGATCGAGACGGACAGCGCCTGGGGCAAGGCCAAGGTGGCGCAGAGCCCCCCGGACACCAGCGGCGTCACGATCCTGGAGGAGTCCGCCCCGGTCGGCGACGAACAGACCAAGGCCGGATGCGTCCAGTCCGGGGACGTCCGGGCCGTGATCCTCCAGACCCGCAAGGGCCAGGTGGCGTCCGTCCCGCTCCACCAGACGGTGATCCTCCAGCACCAGCTGCTGGGCTGACGGCCGCCCCGCCGGCTGCCGTGCGGCCTACCTCACGGAGTGCGCCGGTCCCCGGGCCAGTAGGCTTGGGGCCGGCCCCGTAACGCCAACCCATCCGAGGAGCACCCCGTGCTTGAGGCAGTCTTCACCTCCCTGCTGGTCCTGGTCTGCGTCGGCGTTCTCGCCTTCACCGGTCTGGCCGTGAAGAAGCTGTACCAGGGCCAGCGCTGATCCCCCCGGATCAGCCGCCCGCCACGCCCCGGATCCCGGAACCCCTCCCCACAGATCGCCTGAGCAGCCAACCATGATCCAGATCCCGTCCGACCTGAACCCGGGCCTCGTCCCGCTCGCCTTCCTCCTCGGTGCCTGGGAAGGAGCGGGCGTCTTCGACTTCCCCGGCGAGGAGAAGTGCAACTTCGGCCAGGAAGTGGTCTTCCGCCACGACGGCCGGGACTTCCTGGAGTACACCTCCCGCACCTGGGCGCTCGACGTCGAGGGCAACAAGGTGCGGCCGCTCGAATCCGAGTCCGGGTACTGGCGCATCGACAAGGACCGCCAGGTGGAGATCGTCATGGTCCGCGACCAGGGCGTCGTCGAGGTCTGGTACGGCGAGCTCGCCGACCAGAAGCCGCAGATCGACGTGATCACCGACGCGGTGGCCCGCACCGCCGCCTCCGGCCCGTACAGCGGTGGCAAGCGGCTCTACGGCTACGTCAAGGGCGACCTGATGTGGGTCGGAGAGAAGTCCACCCCGAATGTCGAGCTGCGCCCGTACATGTCGGCCCAGCTGAAGAAGGTCGTCACGCCCGAGGAGGTCGCCGACATGGCGCGCAACCTCCCCGACATGCCGGACGACGGCATCGCCTTCTTCCGCTGAGCCGGGCGACCGGGCGACCGGCCGACCGGGCGACGACGAAGGGGACCGCGGGACGCGACCGCGGTCCCCTTCGCGCGCTCTACACTGGCCGGGTGGGGAGCACCGGATACACCGAAAGTACCGACAGCACCGACAGCACCGACTGGAAGACCGACCTGCGGCAGCGCGGATACCGGCTGACACCGCAGCGGCAGCTTGTCCTGGAAGCGGTCGACCGTCTGGAGCACGCCACCCCCGACGAGATCCTCGCCGAGGTGCGCAAGACCGCCTCCGGCGTCAACGTCTCCACCGTCTACCGCACGCTGGAGCTCCTGGAGGAGCTCAAGCTGGTCTCGCACGCCCACCTCGGGCACGGCGCGCCCACGTACCACCTCGCCGACCGGCACCACCACATCCACCTGGTCTGCCGCGACTGCACCGAGGTCATCGAGGCGGACCTGGACATCGCCGCCGACTTCACCGCGAAACTGCGCACGACGTTCGGGTTCGAGACGGACATGAAGCACTTCGCGATCTTCGGGCTGTGCCGCGAGTGCGCCGCCAAGCACCGCGCCGGACAGGCCGGGCAGGCCGGACAGGCCTAGCCGGACACGCCTGGGGGCGTTTCCCGGCAGGGCCGTACGCTTGGTGCCATGACCAGCAGCCCCTTGCTCCATCTCCCCGGCGCCGTACAGGCCGAAGGCCGTGACGAGGGCGTCGCCGCCCACTACGGCGAGCTGTACGGAGAACAGCGCGCCCTCGCCGACGGCCGCGGCTTCGTGGACCTCTCCCACCGAGGCGTCGTCACCGTCACCGGACCGGAACGGCTGAGCTGGCTGCACCTGCTGCTCACCCAGCACCTCACCGACCTCCCCGCCGGCCAGGCCACCGAGGCGCTGATCCTCTCCGCGCACGGCCACATCGAGCACGCCCTGTACCTCGTCGACGACGGCGAGACGGTCTGGGCGCACGTCGAGCCGGGCACCCAGGAGGCGCTGATCGCCTACCTGGAGTCGATGAAGTTCTTCTACCGCGTCGAAGTCGCCGACCGCACCGCCGAGTTCGCCGTCGTGCACCTGCCGGCCGGCTCCATCGCCGAGGTGGACAAGGAGTACGTCGTACGGGAGACCCCGTACGGCCGCGACGTCTTCCTGCCGCGCGCCGACCTGGAGGCCTTCGCCGCCGGCCACGGCCCGGCCGCCGGGCTCCTCGCCTACGAGGCCCTGCGCGTGGAGGCGCACCGGCCGCGGCTCGGCCTGGAAACCGACCACCGCACCATCCCGCACGAACTCGGCTGGATCGGCACCGCCGTCCACCTCCAGAAGGGCTGCTACCGCGGCCAGGAGACCGTGGCCCGCGTCCACAACCTGGGGAAGCCGCCGCGCCGCCTCGTCTTCCTGCACCTGGACGGCTCCGAGGTGCTGCTCCCGGCGCACGGCACGCCCGTCCGGCTCGCCGCCGACGGGGAGGAGGGCCGCCAGCTGGGCTTCGTGACCACCGCGGTACGCCACCACGAGCTCGGCCCGATCGCGCTCGCGCTGGTCAAGCGGAACGTGCCGGTGGACGCCCCGCTGCTGGTGGGGAAGACGGCCGCCGCGCAGGAGGTCGTCGTAGCGCCGTAGCGCGGTAGCCCCGTACGGCCCGGGGCCGCTCAGACGTCGATGACGATGGTGAACGGGCCGTGGTTGGTCAGCGAGACCCGCATGTCCGCGCCGAACCGGCCCGTCGCCACCGTCGCGCCCAGCGCCCGCAGCTGCGCGACGACCTCGTCCACCAGCGGCTCCGCCACCGGCCCGGGCGCCGCCGCGTTCCAGGTGGGGCGGCGGCCCTTGCGGGCGTCCCCGTAGAGCGTGAACTGGGAGATCACCAGCAGTGGCGCGTCCACGTCGCTACAGGACTTCTCCGCCTCCAGGATCCGTACGGACCACAGCTTGCGCGCCAGCACCGCCGCTTTCTCGGGGGTGTCGTCGTGGGTCACCCCCACCAGCACGCACAGCCCCTCGCCGACGATCTCGCCCACGGTCTCACCGGCCACCACGACGCTCGCGCCGTCCACCCTCTGCACCACTGCTCGCATACCACCTGTGTACCAGGCGTGCACCCGTCCGGGGCCGATCGGGTGGCGTGGGACTGCACCGGCGGCACGGAGAGTGGCACGATGCACGCAGGCGGTGCTTCCCACGGCCCTCAGGGCCCGGGGAGCCCCCATTCACCGGCCGAGGGGACGGACCCGAACGCATGAATACCTCTGGTACCTCCGCACCTGCACCCGCATCACCCGCTGAACCCGCTCCGGCCGGCACTGCCGCGGTACGACCGCCCGCGCAGCGCACCGGCGAGGCGCGCGAGCCGCTGACCCCGGCCGCCGCGCTCGGCCTTCCGGAGCTGCGCGCCCTGCGCCGCGACGCGCAGCGCGACGAGGCCGACCTGAGCTACATCCGCAGACTCCTGCAGGGCCGGATCGACATCCTGCGGGCCGAACTGGCCCGCCGCCGCGACCTTCTCCCGGCGGTGGCCGGGGACGGCCCGGACGCGGCCCCGGCGGACCCCGAGGCGTCGGTGATGGACCGGCTCTCGGAGATCCTCGCGGACGCCCCCTCCCGGCGCAGCGCCTCCGTCCGGCACCTCACGCTCGGCACCCCGCAGAGCGAGGAATTCCGGCTGCTGGCGGCGGAGATGCTGGCGGAGGTGGAGCTCTCCGACCTCGCCGCGCGCACGGACGCCGAACTGCACGACGCGATGGGCCGGCTGGTGCGGTACGAGGAGCAGGTCTCGCGGCGCCGGCAGCAACTCCAGCGCACGGCGGACGACTCCAGCGCCGAGATCACCCGGCGCTACCGCGAAGGCGAGGCACAGGTGGACGACCTGCTGGTCTGACCGCGCCTATCGGGGCTGGCTGGGTCCGGCCGCCGTGAAAATCAAGCGACTTGGGGCGGGGCGGCGGTTAGCGTGGCGGGTTATGAGCGCGGACGTCCGGCAGATCACCACCAGCGAACTCCCCGAGTGGATGCTGGCGCAGAACAGGGGATTCCTGCGCACGGAACCCCTGACGCCGGACGACGTCGCCCAGAGAGCCGCGCACAGCGACCTCGCCCGGACCCAGGGCGCCTTCGCGCGTGACACCGGCCGCTGCGTGGCCACCTTCCGTTCCTTCGCCCAGGAGTTGACCGTGCCGGGCGGCGCGGCCGTCACCTCCAGCGCCGTCACCAACGTCACCGTGCTGCCCACGCACCGCCGCCAGGGCCTGCTGACACGGATGATGGCCGCCGAGCTCGCCGCCGCCAAGGAGCGCGGCGATGTGCTCTCGACGCTGATCGCCGCCGAATACCCGATCTACGGGCGGTACGGATACGGGCCCGCCGCGTCCGTCTCGGAGTGGGAGATCGACGTACCGCGCACCGGACTCGACCCGCGCCGGCCGGCGCCCGCCGACGGCGGGCGCATCGAGCTGGTGGACGCGGCCGAGGCCCGCCGAGTCGGCCCGGCGCTGCACGAGCGGCTGCGGACGACCTCGTCGCGCGGCTGCTGCCCGATCCGCGGGCGGCCAGGATCGTGACCGCCGCGGACTTCCTGTGGGTGCGGGTGCTGGACGTGGTACGGGCGTGGTGCCCGGACGTCTCCTGATCCCGCCTCGTCCCTGTCACACGGGCGGGCCGCCGTCCGTCAGGGAGGTGGAGCGGATGAGCGTACGAGCGGGACCAGCGGGACGAGACGAGGGAACACGATCATGAGCACCGGTGCGAACGGCGCGGCGGACAGCGACTTCCTGGCGGAGCGCTTCGAGGAGAAGCGGGCCCACCTGCGTGCGGTGGCCTATCGGATGCTGGGCTCCCTGACCGAGGCGGAGGACGCCGTCCAGGAGGCCTGGATCCGGCTCGACCGCTCGGACACCAGCGAGGTGGAGAACCTGGGCGGCTGGTTGACCACCGTCGTCGCCCGGGTCTGCCTGGACCAGCTGCGCTCGCGCAAGGCGCGCCGCGAGGAGTCCCTGGAGACGCCGGTGGGCATCCCGGAGCCGCTGCTGAGCCCGCCGGACGGGCTGGACCCCGAGCAGGAGGTGCTGCTCGCGGACTCGGTCGGGCTGGCGCTGCTGGTCGTACTGGAGCAACTGGCGCCCGCCGAGCGGCTGTCGTTCGTCCTGCACGACATGTTCGGGGTGCCCTTCGACGAGATCGCGCCGATCGTGGAGCGCACCCCGGCGGCGACGCGGCAGCTGGCGAGCCGCGCCCGGCGGCGGGTGCGGGGCCAGGCCCCGGCCCCGGACGCGGACCGGGGCCGGCAGAAGGAGATCGTGGGCGCGTTCCTGACGGCCGCGCGGGGCGGCAGCTTCGACGGCCTGATCTCGGTCCTCGACCCCGACTGCGTGCTGCGGGTGGACCTGACCGAGATGGCGCTGGGCGCGGGCGCGGTGGCCCGGCAGGCGCTCACCTTCCAGCGGCTGGCGCCGTACGCGCGGCCCGCCCTGGTCAACGGGGCGCCGGGCGTCGTCACGATCCCGCCGGGCGGCAAGGCGGTCGCGGTCATGGGCTTCACCGTCGTGGGGGACCGTATCGTCGCCATCGACATCCTGGCGGATCCGGCACGGCTGGAGGACCTCGACGTCACGGTCCTGGACGGCTGAACGAGACCGGGCGTTGGGCAGCAAGAACCGAACAAGAACAAGAACGAGAACCGAGGACTGAGCTTTTTGACTTCATTGGTAGAACGCCTGCGCGCGGCCGGCTGCGTCTTCGCCGAGGAGGAGGCGGACCTGCTGGTCGCCGCCGCCGAGGACGACGGGCATCTGGCGGACCTGGCGGCCCGCAGGATCGAGGGCGAGCCGCTGGAAATGGTCGTGGGCTGGGCCGAGTTCTGCGGGCTGCGCATGCGGGTCGGCGAAGGGGTCTTCGTCCCGCGCCGGCGCAGCGAGTTCCTGGCGCACGAGGCGGCCGCGCTCACCCCCCGGGCGGGCGCGGTCGTCGTGGACCTGTGCTGCGGGGTGGGCGCGCTGGGCGCGGCGGTGGCGGCGGCGGTGGGCGCCGGGGTGGAACTCCACGCGGCGGACATCGACCCGTCGCCGCTGGCGTACGCGCGGCTGAACGTGGCGCCGTACGGGGGGCTCGTCCACGAGGGCGATCTCTACGCCGCCCTGCCGGCCGCCCTGCGGGGCCGGGTGGACGTCCTGGTGGTCAACGCCCCGTACGTGCCGACGGAGGAGGTGGGCCTGCTCCCGTCGGAGGCCCGCGACCACGAGCCGCTGGTCTCGCTGGACGGCGGCGCGGACGGCCTGGACATCCACCGCCGGGTGGCCGAGGGCGCCCGCGAGTGGCTGGCCCCGGGCGGCCACCTGCTGATCGAGACGAGCGAGCGCCAGTCCCCCTCCACGGCCGCGGCCTTCACGACGGCGGGCCTCGCCCAGGTCCGCACGACCACGTCGGACGAGCTGTACGCCACGGTGGTGATCGGAACGGCCTGACCATCCGACCCCGGGCCGGCCGGGCAACGCGTCAGCGCGGGGTGAGGACGCAGAACTCGTTGCCCTCCGGGTCGGCCAGGACCGTCCACGCCACGTCGCCCTGGCCGAGGTCGATGTCGGTGGCGCCGAGAGCCCGCAGCCGGGCCGTCTCCGCCGCTTGATCGTCTCCGGGGTACGGGCAGAGGTCGAGATGGATGCGGTTCTTCACGGTCTTCGCGTCGGGTGTGCGGAGGAACTCCAGATAGGGGCCGACACCCTTGGCGGAGCGCAGCACCGCGTGATCGTCGGTCACCTCGTGCAGGGTCCAGTCCATGGCCTCGCCCCAGAACCGGGCCATGGCCCGCGGATCCGCGCAGTCGACCACCACCGCGGCGATCGGCCCGGTGTCCCGGTAGATCGATCGGGGCTCCAGCACGCAGAACTCGTTGCCCTCCGGGTCGGCCAGGACCGTCCACGGCACGTCGCCCTGGCCCACGTCGGCGGGCGTCGCGCCGAGAACCTTCAGGCGCGCGACCAGCTCTGCCTGATGGGCAGCGGAGGTGGTGGCAAGGTCGATGTGCACACGGTTCTTCACCGTCTTGGGTTCCGGGACGCGAAGGACGTCGACGTAGACGGCGACGGGGTCGGGATAGACGAGGCCCACGGGCTCGATGTTGGTCACGCCGGGTCCTTCGCTGGCAAGGCCCCAGCCGAGCACCTCCGCCCAGAACCGGCCGATCGCGGAGTCATCCCGAGCATTCATCGCAATTTGAACAAGCCGTGTCGCCATGCCGCCGACCCTATGCAGACCTGCGCCGACAAACGCATTTCAGGTCAGGTGCGAGATGCTGCAAGCGCCTGCTTGCAATAGTTAGCGGGGTGCGGCAGGATCGGGGTATGGCATCGCTCAACGTCGGGAATCTCGGCGAGTACCTGCGGGAGCAGCGGCGGCAGGCTCAGCTGTCGCTGCGGCAGCTGGCCGAGGTCGCGGGGGTATCGAACCCGTACCTGAGCCAGATCGAGCGCGGGCTGCGCAAGCCGAGCGCGGACATCCTCCAGCAGCTGGCCAAGGCGCTGCGGATCTCCGCGGAGACGCTGTACGTGCAGGCCGGGATCCTGGACGAGCGGGACCCGGACGAGGTCGAGACGCGGGCTGTGATCCTCGCCGACCCGTCGATCAACGAGCGGCAGAAGCAGGTGCTGCTCCAGATCTACGAATCGTTCCGCAAAGAGAACGCGCACGACGAAGAGCGCGGCGAGCCGAGCGGTGAGCCGGGCGACGAGCCGGGCGACGACGCGATGCCCCACACGAACTGAACTTGATCCGGGAGGACCAGCACATGGCCATCGCCGATGACCTGAAGAAGACCCTCACCGACCCGACCCCCTTCTACTTCGCCGCGGGCACCGCCGACCTCGCCGTACAGCAGGCGAAGAAGGTGCCCGCGTTCATCGAGCAGCTGCGCGCCGAGGCTCCCGCGCGGATCGAGGCCGTGAAGAACACCGACCCCAAGGTCGTGCAGGAGAAGGCCAAGGAGGCGCAGGAGGTCGTCACCGCCAAGGTCGCCGAGGTGCTCGGCGCGATCGACGCGAAGAAGATCGGGGAGACCGCCCAGGACCTGGCGCTGCGCGGGGTCGGCGTGGCCGCCGAGTACGCCGTGCGCGCCAAGGAGACCTACGACAAGGTCGCCGAGCACGGTGAGCAGGCCGTGCGCGCCTGGCGCGGCGAGATCTCCGAGGAGATCGTCGACATCGCCGAGGTCGTCGTGCCCGAGCCCGCGTCGGAGCCGGAGGCCGCTCCCGCCGCGAGGAAGCCGACGGCGCGCAAGACCACCGCGAAGAAGGCCGTCGCCGCGCCGGGCGACGAGAGCTGATTTCGCGGCCGGAGATCGGGACGGCGGGCCGGGCACCAGTGGGGTGTCCGGTCCGTTGTTGTTTGCGGGAGCCGCTGTGCCGGTAGCGTGGAGGCAGGCGGCATCAGGTGCGAAGCGAAGCGTGAGAAGGCGGTCGAGCGATGTTGATGAACGGCTTCGACAACGGGGTCCTCCCGCTGCTCGGATTCGCCATGCTGGCGCTCGCCATCGTGGCCTTCGTGATGGCGGTGGTGGCGCGCGAGGACGCGTACCGCGCCGCAGGCAAGCAGACCAAGACCTTCTGGCTGGTCATCCTCGGGATCACGGTGCTCGTGGACTTCTTCCTCGGGATGCTGTTCCTGCAGATCGCCGGTCTCGTCGCGACCATCGTGTTCTTCGTGGACGTGCGCCCTGCCCTCAAGGAGGTCTCGGGCGGCGGCCGGCGCCGTGGCGGCAGCAGCAGTGACGGGCCGTACGGGCCCTACAACGGCGGACGGTAGCCCCTGGCCCCTGGCGGCCCCCTGGCCCCGCGCCGCTGGCTGCGGCCGGAAGGCGGCGGTCAGCCCTCGGCGCGCGAGAGCAGCACCACGGCGACGTCGTCGGTGAGCTCCCCGCCGTTGAGGCGGCGGGCCTCGGTGACGGAGGCTTCCAGCAGGTCCTCGCCGCGCAGCCCGCGGTCCAGGTGGCGGTTGATCATCTCGACCATGCCGTCCTGGCCGAGGCGCTCCTTGCCGGCGCCGATGCGGCCCTCGATGAGGCCGTCGGTGTAGAGCATCACGCTCCAGGTGCCGCCCAGCTCGACCTGGCGGCGCGGCCAGCGGGCCCGGGGCAGCAGGCCGAGTGCCGGGCCGCTGTTCTCGTAGGGGAGCAGCCGGGCGGGGCGGCCGGGCCGGGATATCAGCGGGGCCGGATGGCCGGCCAGGCACAGGCCCGCGCGGCGGCCGTCCGGGGCGATGTCCACGGTGCACAGCGTCGCGAAGATCTCGTCGCAGGGGCGCTCCACCTCCAGGACCTCCTGGAGGGTGGCGAGGAGCTCGTCACCGCACAGACCCGCGAGGGTGAGCGCGCGCCAGGCGATCCGGAGCTCGACGCCGAGGGCCGCCTCGTCGGGGCCGTGGCCGCAGACGTCCCCGATCATCGCGTGGACGGTGCCGTCGGGGGTGCGGACGGTGTCGTAGAAGTCCCCGCCGAGGAGGGCCCGGCTGCGGCCGGGGCGGTAGCGGGCGGCGAAACGGAGGTCGGAGCCTTCGAGGAGCGGGTTGGGGAGCAGACCGCGCTCCAGGCGGGCGTTCTCCTGGGCGCGCAGTTTCGATTCTGCGAGCTTGTACTGGGCGATGTCCGCCCGTTTTCTCTCCACCGCGTAGCGGATGGCGCGGCTGAGGAGCCGGCCGTCCAGCTCGTCGCGGAAGAGGAAGTCCTGGGCGCCGACGCGGACCGCCTCGGCGGCGCGCTCGGCGTCGGCCTCCGCGGTGAGGACGAGGACGGCGTGGCCGGGGGCGATACGGAGGACTTGGCGCAGGGTGGCGAGCTGGTCGACCGCCGTGTCGGTGGCGGCGGAGGAGCCGCGGGGGGTGGCGTCCGGGAGCGACAGGTCGAGCAGGACGCAGTGCACGTCGGGCGTGAGCAGCCGGGCGGCCTCGGTGAGGTTGCGGGCGGTGCGGAGCCGGATGCGGTGGCCGTCGGCGTCGAGGATCTCGGGGACGGTGAGACCGCCCGCGGGGTCGTCCTCGATGACGAGCAGCGTGAGCGCCTGGGGTGCGGCGGGGTCCGACGGCGGCCGGGCGGGGGTGATCGGCAGAACGGCCTGACCGTTCTCCGTGGCCGGGGTGTCCCTCTGCCGCGGTACGGGTACGGACATCGTTTCCGGTTCCTTCCCTCCCCCCGAGGGTGCGCTCGTTCGCCAGACCCTAGCGGTCGGTGTGGGGAGAACGGAATGGCGGCTTTGGAGAGGGCCTCCGTCATATGCCGTTATCGCGGGGGAAAATCGGGCTCATGGGATGAGCAAGGTCACGGTGGTGCGTGCGGGTGCCCGTCTGCCGAGACGTCGGCGGCACCCCCATGGTTGCCTCCGCCCACCCCCTTTCCCCGGCCGGCCCTCCGACCGCCACCGTCCCCGCCGGGTCCGTCTCCGGCCGCCGCGCCGCCCCCACCGGGCCTGCGGTGCCGGTTCCGCTGCCGCAGCCGCACCGAGCTCAGCCGCCGGTCCCGCCGGACCCCGTGCGGCAGCCCCCGCCGGGCTCGGCCGCCGGTCCTGCGGGATCCCGTGCGGCAGCCCCGGCCGGGCTCGGCTGCCGGGTCTCGCCGAACCCCATGCGGCCGCCCCGGCGGGTTCGGCCGTCGGTCCAGCTGAGCGTGTGCCTCGCCGGACCCCGTGCGGCCGCGCCGGCCCCACCGGCCTCTGCGGGTCCGGATCCCGTGCGGCAGCCCCGGCGAGCTCGGACGTCGGTCCCGCTGAGCGTGTGCCTCGCCGGATTCCGTGCGGCAGCCCGACGGGGCTTGGGCGGCTGGCTCTCCGGCCGCCACCCCCCCAGCCGCGCCGGGTCCGTCTCCGGCCGCCGCGCCGGCCCCACCGGCCCCTGCGGGTCCGGATCCGCTGCCGCAGCCCCCGCCGGGCTCGGCCGCCGGTGCCGTCGGACCCCGTGCGGCAGCCCCCGCCGGGTTCGGCCGCCGGTCCTGCCGGATCCCGTGCGGCAGTCCCGCCGGTTTCGGCGCTGGCCGCCGGACCCTGTGCGGCAGCCCCGCCGGGCTCGGTGCTGGCCGCCGGACCCTGTGCGGCAGCCTCGGCGAGCTCGGACGTCGGTCCCGCTGAGCGCGTGCCTCGCCGGATTCCGTGCGGCAGCCCGACGGGGCTTGGGCGGCGGGCGCCGCCGGCCGGTGCCGGGTCGGTGGGGTGTGCGCCCTGGGCCCAGGCGGGCTGACGGGCTCCCGAGGCCGGGGTCCTCGGGGCGCCGCCGGGCGTCGTGTCGGATTCCCCGTGCCACAGCCCCCGGGGCCCGGGGCTTGAGCCGTCGGTCCCGTTGGGCGGTCGGTGCCGCCGTTCCGCGTGGCGGGTGCCTCGAGAGCCGGGCGGGCCGCCGCGCTTCCCAGGGCCCGCGCACGGCGTGGTCTGCCGCGCCGGGTGGGGCCCGCCGGGGCGGCTGACCGCGTTCCGGCCGGGCCGCGCCGGCCGCCCCGGGGCCCGCGCACGGCGTGGTCCGCCGGGGGGCGGCTGACCGGGTTCCGGTCGGGCCGCGCCGGGCCGGGCGGTGGGGGTGGCTGAGGGAGTGGGGCAGGCCCCCGGTAGGGGTCAGGCGTCCGGGCGGACTACTGACTTGATCGGCATGGAGCCCGCGCCCGCGATCGTGACGTTGCGGCCCGGGCGGGGGGCGTGGATCATCGCGCCGTCGCCCACGTACATGCCGACGTGGCTGGCGTCGTCGAAGTAGATGATCAGATCGCCCGGACGCATGTCCTTCACCGCCACCTTCGGAAGCAGCCGCAGCTGCTCCTGCGAGGTGCGCGGGATGCGCCGGCCCGTCGAGAGCCAGGCCTGGGACGTCAGCCCCGAGCAGTCGAACGACCCCGGGCCCTCCGCGCCCCATACGTACGGCTTGCCTATCTGCGCCGTGGCGTACTGGACGGCCCGCTTCCCCGCGTCCGTCGCGGCGCCGTTGACGCCCTTCAGCGCGCCCGACGACAGCCACGCCGTCTGCGCCTTGTACTGGGCCTGCTGCTCCAGCTGGATCAGCCGGGCCTTCTCCTCGGCCTCCAGCTTGCTCTCCAGCTCCTCCGCGGCCTTGATCTTCTCCTCGACCCGCTTCTTCGAGTCCTCCTGCTTGATGCGGTTGGCTTCGAGCTTGCGCCACTGCTCGCTCGCCTCCTTCGCGTACCGCACCAGGTCGTCCTGGGTCCGGTTCAGGTCCGACAGCAGGTCCGTCGTCGCCTTCTCGCCCTGCCGCAGCCGGTCCGCCCCGTCGAGGAACTGGGTCGGGCTGCCGCTCAACGCCAGCTGCGCGCCCGGGGGGAGACCACCCGAGCGGTACTGGGCGCGGGCCGCCGCGCCCGCCCGGTTCTTCATCGAGGAGATCCGCTCCTGGCCGGCCACGATCTGCTTCGCGATCTCGACGATCCGGTCGGACTGCGCCGTGGCCTCGCCCTCCGCGAGGTTGTACGCGTCCGTGGCGGTGCCGGCCTCGCGGTATAGGTCCTCGATGTCCTCGCGGACCTGTTCGAGGGACTTGGCGCCCGGTTCCGGGGTCGGGGCGGCGTACGCCGTGCCCGTGACGAGGCCGGGAGCCGTCAGTATCGCCATCGCGCACAGCAGGGTGAGGGCGGATGCGCCGCCCCTCCACCGCGGACGTGCCTGCGATCGCGATCGCTTCTCGGTCCCCTCGGTCCCCATGGTCCCCCCATGCGCCCGTGTCAGACCCTGCATCAGATCTGACTATTCATCAGTAACTTGCTACTGCCTTCGGGATGGTGCCACGAGTCGGTGAATTCCAACACCCTTGTGGGGCTCTTCCCGATCATGTACGCCCATGCCACGCCCACCCCGACGACTCAACGGGCAGCTCACACCTCTGGTTCCCCGCCGTCATTCGTTCGGCGGTCGGAGGCCCACATTCCAGGCCCGACCACCCCCACCGCTCACTCCGCCGGGGCCACCGCTCACCCCGCCGGGCGCAACGCCTCCCAGCGCACCGTCAGTTCCCCCTGCCGCCAGCGCCCCGGACCGTCCGCCAGCGGCCAGTCGCCGGAGAGGGCCCGCGCCGTCCGGATCCAGCGCTGCCGCGCCCCGTACGAGGCGTACGGGGCCGCCGCCGCCCACGCCCGGTCGAAGTCCCGCAGGAACGCGTGCACCGGCTCACCCGGAACGTTCCGGTGGATCAGCGCCTTCGGCAGCCGCTCCGCCAGGTCCGAGGGGCGCTCCAGCGAGCCCAGCCGGGTGGCGAACGTCACCGTGCGCGCCCCCTCCGGGCCCAGCGCGACCCATACGTGCCGCCGCCCGATCTCGTCGCAGGTGCCCTCCACGAGCAGCCCCTCCGGAGCCAGGCGTGCGCACAGCCGCGCCCAGACCTCCTCGACCTGCCGCTCGTCGTACTGGCGCAGTACGTTCGCCGCGCGGATCAGCGAAGGGCGGACACCGCCGTCCAGCGGGACCTCGAAGCCGCCGTGCCGGAAGGCCAGGCCCTCCCGCTCGTACGGCTTCGCCCCCGCGACCCGCGCCGGCTCGATCTCGATGCCGACCACCCGTGCCCCGGGCGCCGCCTCCCGCAGCCGGGCCAGCAGCTCGACCGCCGTCCAGGGCGCGGCCCCGTACCCGAGGTCCACCGCGACCGGTGCCTGCGCCCGCCGCAGCGCGGCGCCGTGCGTGGCCGCGATCCAGCGGTCCATCCGGCGCAACCGGTTCGGGTTCGTGGTCCCGCGCGTCACCGTGCCCACGGGGCGGCCGGGGCGGCCGTGGCGGCTCGGGGGCGGTGTGGTGCGGGAGGACATGAGCCGAGGGTAAGCGGAGGGGCCGCACCGGATAAAAATCGGCAGTCCGAGCAGGAAATCCCGGTACCTCGGAATGCGGGGCACGGCCGTTCGGGTTGCACTCCTTGATGGGCGCCGAACGCGCTCTTCACCGTCATGCCGTCCGCGCGTCGTCCCAGCGCCACCCACGCGCCGTCCCCGCGCCGTCCGAGCGAGAGGAACTGCTCTCTTGAGCCAGTACGTGGCCCGCCTCGGCGGCAGCCTCAGCGGCAGGATCGCCGCCGCCCGCTCCACCCGCCACGACGCCCCGAGGCTCCGCCTCCCGGCCGTGGGCCACCACCGCAAGCCGCGCCGCGTCGCCATGCTCAGCGTGCACACCTCACCGCTGCACCAGCCCGGCACCGGCGACGCCGGCGGCATGAACGTGTACATCGTGGAGCTCGCCAAACGCCTCGCCGCGATCAACATCGAGGTCGAGATCTTCACTCGGGCCACCGAGGGCGGGCTCCGGCCCGTGGTCGAGCTGGCCCCGGGAGTCCTCGTACGGCACGTGGACGCCGGGCCGTACGAAGGGCTCGCCAAGGAGGAGCTCCCGGCGCAGCTCTGCGCCTTCACCCACGGCGTGATGCAGGCCTGGGCCGGGCACCGCCCCGGCTACTACGACCTCGTCCACTCCCACTACTGGCTCTCCGGCCATGTCGGCTGGCTCGCCGCCGAGCGCTGGGGCGTCCCCCTCGTGCACGCCATGCACACCATGGCCAAGGTCAAGAACGCGGCGCTGGCCGAGGGCGACACGCCCGAGCCCGCGGCCCGCGTCATCGGCGAGACCCAGATCGTGGCCGCCGCGGACCGGCTCATCGCGAACACCGCCGAGGAGGCGGAAGAGCTCGTACGGCACTACGAGGCCGATCCCGCGAAGGTGGCCGTCGTCCACCCCGGCGTCAACCTCGACCGCTTCACCGTCGGCGACGGGCGCGCCGCCGCCCGGGCGCGGCTGGGGCTGCCGCAGGACGCGGTCATTCCGCTGTTCGCGGGGCGGATCCAGCCGCTGAAAGCCCCCGACATCCTGCTGCGTGCGGTCGCCGAGCTGGTGGACCAGGACCCCGCGCTGCGGCAGCGGCTGTTCGTCCCGGTGGTCGGCGGCCCGAGCGGCAGCGGCCTCGCCAAGCCGGAGCAGCTCCAGAAGCTCGCCGCGACGCTGGGCATCGCCGACCTCGTCCACTTCCACCCGCCGGTCGCGCAGGACGGGCTGGCCGACTGGTTCCGGGCGGCGTCCGTGCTGGTCATGCCCTCGTACAGCGAGTCCTTCGGGCTCGTGGCGATCGAGGCGCAGGCGACCGGCACGCCGGTGCTCGCGGCCGAGGTCGGCGGGCTGCCGGTGGCGGTCAACGACGGGGTGACGGGGATCCTCGTACCCGGGCACGACCCGGTGGACTACGCGCGTGAGCTGCGGCGTTTCGTGGACGACCCGGGGCTCACGGACCGCATGGGCGGGGAGGCGGCACGGCACGCGCAGTTCTTCGGGTGGGACACGGCGGCGAGCGGCACGGCGGACGTGTACACCGCTGCGATGCATGATCATCGCCGTCGCGTACGCTCCCACCATGGCTGACGCTGACGCTGATACTGCCGCTACCGCCGCGATCGTCGAGAACACCCTGGCCGAGGCCGGACTCGCGTGGGAGAGCACGGAACCGGGCTCGTACGTGGTCCAGCTCCCCGGAACCCGGAAGCTGAGCACCACCTGCTCGCTGAAGGTCGGCCGGCATTCGCTGTCGGTCAACGCGTTCGTGATCCGGCACCCCGAGGAGAACGAGGCGGGGGTGCACCGCTGGCTGCTGGAGCGGAACCTCAAGCTGTTCGGGCTGAGCTACGCGGTGGACCGCCTCGGCGACGTCTACCTGACGGGGCGGCTGCCGCTGTCGGTAGTGAACGCGGAGGAGCTGGACCGGCTGCTGGGGACGGTGCTGGAGGCGGCGGACGGGGCGTTCAACACGCTGCTGGAGCTGGGGTTCGCGGGGGCGATCAAGCGCGAGTACGAATGGCGGGTCGCGCGGGGCGAGTCCACCCGCAACCTGGACGCCTTCCGCCACCTGACCCAACCGTCCGCCTGACCATTTCCAGCCCCACCGGGCATCCCCCGCCCCACCAGGCATCCCCCGCCCCGCCGGGATCCCCAGCTCCGCCGGGCATCCCCAGGCCCGCCGGGCACCCCCAGCCTCGCCGGCGTTTGAGGCGCGGGGTGTGGGGCGGAGCCCCACGAAGCCCGGGCGCAGCCCGGGACTACGCGTCCGCCGTCGCGGACTTCGGCCGCGGGAGTGCGCCCGCCGGGTCGGGCTCCGCCGCAGAGGCAGAGGGTGTCACCGACCCGACGGGAGCCGGGACGGAAGCCGCGACCGCGCCGGGGTCGGCAGGTTCCGGTTCACCCTCGGAGAGATTCCGCATCAGCAGCCAGTAGCCCAGCGCCGCCACCGTGCCCAAGACCCCCGTCGCGCCCCACAGCCACCCCGCCCCGAGGTGGTCGATCACGAACCCCGCCATCAGCGGGGCCACCAGCGAGGCCACCGCCCACGACAGGGTGTACACGCCCTGGTAGCGCCCGCGCCCGTCCGCCGGGGACAGCCGGACCACCAGGCTCATCTGCGTCGGCGAGTTCACGATCTCCGCCAGCGTCCACACGCACACCGTCAGCGCGTACGCCCACAGCGACCCGGCGAACGCCGTCAGCGCGAACCCGTACCCCGCCAGCAGCGCCGAGATGACCAGCAGCCGCTGCGGGTCGCGGTGCTCGATGAAGCGGCTGACCGGGATCTGCAGCACCACGATCAGCAGGCCGTTCGCCGCGATGACGAGGCCGTAGTCCCCCGGTGAGAACCCGGCCGCGCCCATCGCCACCGGCAGACCCACCGAACCCTGCGTGAACACCAGCGAGATCAGGAACGACAGCCCGACCACGCCCATGAACCGTCCGTCCCTCAGGACGGTCCCGAGCCGGGTCTCCGGTTCGGCGGCCGTGACCGCGGCCGCGCTCACGGCGGCCGCCACCGGCCGGGACTCCGGCAGCTTGAGGAACACCAGCACCGCGCACACCAGCGTGAGCGCCGCCTCGCCCAGGAACCCGGCCAGGTAGCTGTACTCCGCGATGACCCCCGCCGCCGTCGCGCTCACCGCGAAGCCGAGGTTGATGGCCCAGTAGTTCAGCGAGAAGGCCCGTACCCGGTCCTCCGGCCGGACGATGTCCGCCATCATCGCCTGCACCGCCGGGCGCGAGGCGTTCGAGGTCATGCCGACCAGCAGCGCCACCGCCGCGATCGCCGCCGGATGTTCCATGAAGCCGAGCAGCGCCACCGAGAACGCCGTAGAGACCTGCGCCGCCAGCAGCGTGGGCCGCCGTCCCAGCCGGTCGGTCATCACCCCCGCGACCAGCGAGGAGATCACACTGCCCAGCCCGTGCAGCGCCACCACGAGTCCCGCGAACGAGGCCGAATAGCCGCGGTCCAGCGTCAGGTACAAGGTCATGAAGGTGGCGACGAAGGCCCCGAGCCGGTTGATCAGCGTGCTCATCCAGAGCCACCAGAACGCGCGCGGCAGACCCGCCACACTTTCCCGGGCGACCCGTATCAAACCCCCAGCGAACATACGGAATCCCCCGCCTGATGTAAGTGCCTCGTGAGCTCTCCGCACCGTACGAGCGGCCACCCGCGGCCGCCACTCGATTGACGCGGGCCGTCAATCGGGGGCCACGTCGGGCGCCACGTCGGGCGCCGGGCCGGGGGCCCGGTCGGCGTCCGTTCGGGGGCCCCGAACGCCGCGCGCGAGCGCCCCGGCGCGTCCATTAGGCTCGTACGCATGGCCGACGCACCGTACAAGCTGATCCTCCTCCGCCACGGCGAGAGCGAGTGGAACGCGAAGAACCTGTTCACCGGCTGGGTGGACGTCAATCTCAACGAGAAGGGCGAGAAGGAGGCGGTCCGCGGCGGTGAGCTGCTCAAGGACGCCGGCCTGCTCCCCGATGTCGTGCACACCTCGCTCCAGAAGCGCGCGATCCGTACCGCGCAGCTGGCGCTCGAGGCCGCCGACCGCCACTGGATCCCCGTCCACCGCTCCTGGCGCCTGAACGAGCGCCACTACGGCGCCCTCCAGGGCAAGGACAAGGCCCAGACCCTCGCCGAGTTCGGCGAGGAGCAGTTCATGCTGTGGCGCCGCTCGTACGACACCCCGCCGCCGGCCCTCGAAGACGGTACGGAGTTCTCGCAGTCCGAGGACCCGCGCTACGCCTCGATCCCGCCGGAGCTGCGCCCGCGCACCGAGTGCCTCAAGGACGTCGTCGTCCGCATGCTGCCGTACTGGTACGACGCGATCGTCCCGGACCTGCTGGACGGCCACACGGTCCTGGTCGCCGCGCACGGCAACTCCCTGCGCGCGCTGGTCAAGCACCTGGACGGCATCTCCGACGCCGACATCGCGGGCCTCAACATCCCCACCGGCATCCCGCTCGCCTACGAGCTGGACGCCGACTTCAAGCCCCTCAACCCGGGCGGCACCTACCTCGACCCGACCGCCGCCGCGGCCGCCATCGAGGCCGTCAAGAACCAGGGCAAGAAGAAGTAACCCTGACGTACGACGTGGACGATGGCCCCCCTGCTCCCGCGGTTTCCCGCCGGGGTAGGGGGCTTGTCGTTGATCGCTCTGCGCGGGGCCCCGCGGGCTCTTACGGTGGAAGGGTAACCGCCGGCGCGTGAGGTGCTGCCGTGTTCAGCGGGTGGCGCGTGTCGGCTCCGCACGGCACCGGAAGGCGGCCCGGAGATGGACAAGACCTCGGACACTCCCGTTCTCGACACGCTCGCGGCCATGACGGTCGACTCGCTGGAACGCTGCGGCATGGACGCGAACACGCTGATCCTCACGCGCCTCGCCGCGCTCGCGGCCATGGACGCACCCGCGATCTCCTACCTCGCGCACATCGCCCCCGCCATGAAGGCCGAGCTGACGGCCGAACAACTGCAGGACGTCCTCGTCGCCATCGCCCCGGTCGTCGGCACGGCGCGCGTCATGTCCGCCGCGACGCACATCACCGAGGCACTCGGCATCAGCATCGCGGTGGCCGAGGCGGAAGCCCAGGAGATGGCCGAGGCCGAAGCCCGGACCCGCCGCATGTCCTGAGCCCGAGCGGGACCGCGCAGCGCGAAGGGCCCCGTCCGCCAGGAATCAGGAATCAGGAATACAGAATGCGGACGGGACCCTTCGCGTACGGGGTGCCGGGCGGGCGGGTCAGCCGCCGCACTGGCAGGGGGCGCCGGACTGGCAGCCGCAGCCGCAGCCCGAGCCGCAGCCGCAGGCCGCGAGCAGCGGGAGGCGGAGCGGTTCCGGGGTCGTCTGCTGCTGCTCGTGTTCCGGGGTGATGGGGACGGGGGAATCGGGCATGGATCCTCCTCGCGCAGGCGGCGTACGGGACCGCCGTACGACGGACCGCCTTCGCCTCATTCATGCCCAGCCACCCCGGCGCGTCAACGGCGCATTGGGGCTCGGGCTCAGACGCCCTCGACCACCGTCGGCGGCTGGAGCTCGTCCGCGTGCTCGCCCGTCACCAGGTAGACGACGCGCTTTGCCACCGACACCGCGTGGTCCGCGAACCGCTCGTAGTAGCGGCCCAGCAGCGTCACGTCCACGGCCGTCTCGATGCCGTGCTTCCAGCGGTCGTCCATCAGGTGCTGGAACAGCGTGCGGTGCAGCTGGTCCATCTCGTCGTCGTCCTGCTCCAGCTGGAGCGCCAGGTCCACGTCCTTCGTGATGATCACCTCGGCGGCCTTCGCCATCAGGCGCTGCGCCAGCTGACCCATCTCCAGGATGGTGGCGTGCAGGTCGCGCGGCACCGCCGTGTCCGGGAAGCGCAGCCGCGCCAGCTTCGCCACGTGCTGCGCCAGGTCGCCGGAGCGCTCCAGGTCGGCGCTCATCCGCAGCGAGGTCACGACGATGCGCAGGTCCGTGGCGACCGGCTGCTGGCGGGCCAGCAGCGCGATGGCACGCGCCTCCAGGTCGTGCTGGAGGTCGTCCACCTTCTGGTCGGCGGCGATGACGCTCTCGGCGAGCTTCAGGTCGGCGTCGAGCATGGACGTCGTGGCCCGCCCGATCGCCGAACCGACGAGCCGGGCCATCTCGACCAGGCCTTCTCCGATCGAGTCCAGTTCCTCGTGGTACGCGTCACGCATGGGTGTCCCTCTCTTGACCTGGCCTACTGCCTTACTGCCCGGGGGCCGGGCCGGGGCGGCCTCATGCCCCACGTTGACACGTTGAGCCGCGAACGCGTCCGACTCCGGCATCACAAGTGAATCAACCCCGTCGCCAGGGTGAACTCTGGGCGACGAGTGTTCGAGGTGCCACCCGAACGGCTGTGGAAGTGTCGTCGTGCCTGCTTAACCTGGATGCATGGACGTGAACGCGGCGGTCGCCGCAGCTGCAGCGATCGCCGGTCTTTGCACCGGTGTGATCGCCATGCTGGCGTTCCGCTGGAGCGAGCGCGACCAGGCCCGCCCCACCCGGAGCTCCATGCGCCCCGACATCAACGCGGTGCTCCCACCCGGGGTGGACACCGTCCTCTCCGTCCTCCGCTCCTCCGCCGTCGTGCTCGACGAGGGCGACGCGGTCGTCAAGGCCAGCTCGGCGGCGTACGCCCTCGGGCTGGTCCGCGGCGGCAAGCTCGCCGTGGAGCCCATGCTCCACATGGCCCGCGACACCCGCCGCGACGGGGAGATACGCCAGGTCGAGCTCGACCTGCCCCGGCGCGGCACCGGCCGCGGCGAGGCCCTCGCGGTCTCCGCCCGCGTGGCCCCGCTCGGCTCGCGGCTCGTGCTCCTGCTCGTCGAGGACCTCACGGAGGCCCGCCGCATCGAGGCGGTCCGCCGGGACTTCGTCGCGAACGTCTCGCACGAGCTGAAGACCCCCGTCGGAGCGATCTCGCTGCTCTCCGAGGCGGTCATGGACGCCTCCGACGACCCCGAGGCGGTCAGCCGCTTCGCCGGCCGCATGCAGATCGAGGCGACCCGCCTGATCAACCTCGTACAAGAGCTCATCGACCTCTCCCGGGTACAGAACGACGACCCGCTGGAGGACGCCGAGCCCGTACGAGTGGACACGCTCGTGGCGGAGGCCATCGACCGCTGCCGCCACACGGCGACCTCCAAGCAGATCACCATGGCCGCCGGAGGCACCGCCGACCTGCGCGTCTGGGGCAACCGGGGGCAGCTCGCGGCCGCCCTCGGGAACCTCGTGGAGAACGCCGTCAACTACAGTCCGGCCCGCACCCGCGTCGGCATCGCCGCACGCCGGGTCACCGCGCCGGGTGGAGACTTGATCGAGATAGCCGTGACCGACCAGGGCATCGGCATCCCGGAAAAGGACCGCGAGCGCATCTTCGAGCGCTTCTACCGCGTGGACCCGGCCCGCTCCCGCGCCACGGGCGGAACCGGACTCGGCCTCGCGATCGTGAAGCACGTCGCGGCGTCGCACGGCGGGGAGGTGTCGGTATGGAGCTCGGAGGGCCAGGGTTCCACTTTCACCCTGCGACTCCCCGAAGCAGCCGCCCAGACCCCCGCGACGGCCCCCGCACCCGCCCGACCCCAGCTCGACCCAGATCCAGTCATCCCTGCCCCGGAGGTCCTTCCGTGACCCGAGTGCTCGTCGTCGAGGATGAGGAATCCTTCAGCGACGCCCTGTCCTACATGCTCCGCAAGGAAGGCTTCGAGGTCGCGATCGCGGCGACCGGGCCCGACGGGCTGGACGAGTTCGAGCGCAACGGCGCCGACCTCGTCCTCCTCGACCTGATGCTCCCCGGCCTGCCCGGCACGGAGGTCTGCCGGCAGCTGCGCGGCCGCTCCAACGTGCCCGTGATCATGGTGACCGCCAAGGACAGCGAGATCGACAAGGTCGTCGGGCTGGAGATAGGAGCGGACGACTACGTCACCAAGCCCTTCTCCTCGCGGGAGCTGGTCGCCCGCATCCGCGCGGTCCTGCGCCGCCGCGGCGAGCCGGAGGAGGTCACCCCGGCGGCCCTGGAGGCCGGGCCCGTACGGATGGACGTGGACCGCCACGTCGTCACCGTCGGCGGCGGGAAGGTGGACCTGCCGCTGAAGGAGTTCGACCTGCTGGAGATGCTGCTGCGCAACGCGGGACGCGTGCTGACCCGTATGCAGCTCATCGACCGGGTCTGGGGAGCCGACTACGTCGGTGACACGAAGACCCTGGACGTCCACGTGAAGCGCCTGCGCGCCAAAATCGAGCCGGACCCGGGCGCGCCCCGCTACCTGGTCACGGTGCGCGGCCTCGGCTACAAGTTCGAGCCGTAAGCCGTAAGCCGCCTGTCTCAGCCGTAAGCCGCCGGTCTCGGCCTCGGCCTCGGCCTCGGCCGTATACGGGAAGGGCCCATCCGGAACCGGATGGGCCCTTCCCGTACGTCTGGCCGTGTCTCAGTGGCCCGCGCTGCGCGAGGGGGAGCCGGACGGCGAGCCCGAGGCCGCGCCCGCGGGGGCGGAGGCGCTGCTCGACGGCTTGCCGGCGGGGCTGCTCGAGGGGCTGCCCGACGGGGCGCCGGACGGGGAGCCCGACGCGGTGGCGCCGGCGGCGGGCGCGGCGGCGGGGGCATCGGTCGGGCCGTAGTTCGCGTACGGGCCGGTGCCCGGGACGACGAACGCGTCCAGGGCGACGTCGCCCGTCTTGCTCAGCTGGAAGACGAGGTTCTGCACGTTGCCGTCCTGGACGGCCTCGCGGCCGCCCTCGATCACGGCCGCGGGGTTGTCCTTGCCGCCCAGCACGACGGAGCCGCCGGCCGGCACGGTGATCTTGCCGTTGCCCGTCGCGCCCTTCAGTACGACCTTGCCCTTGCCACCCTTGAGGGTGATGGCGTCGAGCGTCTGCGGCGTGTCACCGGCGTTGAAGAGCGTCGCCGAGACGACGGCCGGGCCCTTCTTCTCCTTCGAGCCCTGGGTGATCACCAGCGCGTTCTGGACCTTGATGTCGCCCTTGGTGACGGCGGCGTTGTCCGGCTTGATCTGGAGAGTCTCCGCGTCGTTGCCCGCGCCGCACGCGGCGAGCGAGGCGATGGAGAACACGACGGCGGAAGCGGCGAGGGCGCCGCGTCGAAGGCTGCGGCTCACGGCGGCGGCAACTCCTAGGACGTACGGACGGGAGGGTGGGCTCCCCTGGGGCTGCTGAGGTAAAGCCGCCCTAAGGGTGTGTCAGCGCGCTTAGGTTACCGAGCCGCCGCCCCGCCCCCGCACCCGACCCTCCGCAGGACAGGGCCCGCCCTGGGCCCGTCCCACGATCTTGTATTCCGCCCGTCGTTCATGTGCCGCTCGCATATCGCGCGCCGCGTGTCCGGTGATCGAATTCCCGGATTCCTCCGAACGCCACTCCGTGATCAATTCCGGATTGGGCCGGAACCGTTCCGTACGGGTGGTCGCCAGTCGAACGGAGTAGTTCGGTTTCGCGTCCGTGAAACCGGCAAAACGGGACGTACGTCACACCGGGGGCGGGGTGCGGCAGGTGTAACGTGGCCGTTTCGGCTGGTCCGCGCAGCGCCTCCGACCTGCGAATACCCCCCTCCGGAAGCCCTCCGCAGCACGTTCGTATCGCAGTTGTCAAGCCCTGAGATGGGCCCTGACCTGCGAAAACGCCATTCATAACGGTCAGTTCTCGTGTTACCCTGGATAGCCACGGAAGGGGTACCTGTCACATGACGTTCAAGGTTGGCGACACCGTGGTCTATCCCCATCATGGGGCCGCGCTGATTGAGGCCATTGAGACTCGTCAGATCAAAGGCGTGGACAAGACCTACTTGGTGCTCAAGGTCGCCCAGGGTGACCTGACGGTTCGCGTGCCTGCGGACAATGCGGAGTTCGTCGGTGTTCGCGACGTAGTCGGCCAGGACGGGCTGGACCGGGTCTTCGAGGTGCTCCGCGCACCGTATGCAGAAGAGCCGACGAACTGGTCCCGGCGCTACAAGGCAAATCTGGAGAAGCTCGCTTCTGGCGATGTCATCAAGGTCGCCGAAGTGGTACGTGACCTGTGGCGTCGTGAGCGTGAGCGTGGACTCTCCGCGGGTGAGAAGCGCATGCTGGCGAAGGCGCGCCAGATTCTGGTGAGCGAGCTCGCGCTCGCCGAGAACACCAACGAGGACAAGGCTGAGGCCCTCCTCGACGAGGTTCTCGCGTCCTGACGGCCCAGCCGTACACAGCAGTCGTGCCGCGGTGCCCGATGACAAGGAGACTTGTTGCCGGGCGCTGCGGCATGTCTGCATCCTCACCCCAGGCCGTCTCACCCAAGGCCGTCTCCCTTTTGGCCGGCCATCTCCCGTTGGCCATCGCTTCTCCCGGCGTGCCGGTCTCCTGGCGTGCCGGGTCCGGGCAACCTGCTCGACCGGTCGTCACGGAAGGGGCGAGGGCGTCGCACCCGGCACCTTTGAGGCCATACCCATACCGGCCGAAGCCACAAACCTGGTCGCCGAACCGGAGTCACACTCCCGGAGCTCCTTGATGTCAGACGAATCGCGCCACCACCGCACCGCCGCGGTGATCCCGGCCGCCGGCCGCGGCCTACGCCTCGGCCCCGGTGCCCCCAAGGCCCTGCGGGCCCTCGGCGGCATCCCGATGCTGATCCACGCCGTCCGCGCCATGGCCCGCTCCCGCGCGGTCTCCGTCGTGGTCGTCGTCGCGCCGCCCGACGAGGCCGCCGAGGTGCGCCACCTCCTGGACGAGCACGCGCTGCCCGACCGCACCGAGATCCTGGTCGTCCCCGGCGGGGAGACCCGCCAGGAGTCCGTACGGGCGGGCCTGGACGCGCTCCCGGCGGACATCACCTCCGTACTCATCCACGACGCGGCCCGCCCGCTGGTCCCCGTGGACACGGTGGACTCGGTCATCGAGGCCGTCCGCGACGGAGCCCCCGCCGTGGTGCCGGCCCTGCCGCTGGCCGACACCGTCAAGGAGGTCGAGCCCGGCAGGCCCGGCGAGGCCGAGCCGGTCGTCGCCACGCCCGTACGGGCCCGGCTGCGCGCCGTACAGACCCCCCAGGGCTTCGACCTCGCCACGCTGAAGCGCGCGCACGAGGCCATGGCCGTCAGCGGCGAGGGCGCCACCGACGACGCCGGAATGGTGGAACAGCTGGGCGTCACCGTCGTGGTGATCCCCGGCCACGAAGAGGCCTTCAAGGTCACCCGCCCGCTCGACCTGGTCCTCGCCGAGGCCGTTCTCGCCCGCAGGAGGGCCACCGATGCGTACTAGCTCCGCGGGTTCGGCAGATTCGGCAGGTTCGGCGGCATCGGCGGGCTTCGGCGCGCCCGTGATTCCGCTCGTCGGCATCGGGACCGACGTGCACGCCTTCGAGGCCGGTCGCGAGCTGTGGTGCGCCGGACTGCTGTGGGAGGGCGAGGACGGCCTCGCCGGGCACTCCGACGGCGACGTGGCGGCCCACGCCGCCTGCGACGCCCTGTTCTCCGCCGCCGGCGTCGGCGACCTCGGGGCGCACTTCGGCACCTCCCGCCCCGAGTGGTCCGGCGCCGCCGGGGTCACCCTGCTGGCGGAGGCCGCCCGTATCGTCCGGGCCGAGGGCTTCGAGATCGGCAACATCGCCATCCAGGTGATCGGCGTACGCCCGAAGATCGGCAAGCGGCGCGAAGAGGCGCAGAAGGCGCTCGTCGCCGCCGCGGGCGCCCCCGTCTCCGTCTCCGGCACCACCACCGACGGACTCGGCCTCACCGGCCGCGCCGAAGGGCTCGCCGCCATCGCCACGGCGCTGGTGTACCGCAGGCCCTCCGGCGAAACGGCCTGAGGACCGTACGGGGGACGGGGGTGCGCCGGCACCCCCGCGCCACACCCCCCGTACGACACCGCTTCGGCAACAAAGCACCCCCGCGCCCCGAAAGGTTGCGGGGCACTGCTACAGGCCCACTACCCTGGATGCCGTGACTATTCGCCTGTACGACACCAGCGCCCGGCAGATCCGCGACTTCACCCCGCTCGTTCCGGGCTGCGTCTCGATCTACCTCTGTGGCGCGACCGTGCAGGCCGCCCCGCACATCGGGCACATCCGCTCGTACCTGAACTTCGACATCATGCGCCGCTGGTTCTCCCACCGCGGCTACGACGTGACCTTCATCCGCAACGTCACGGACATCGACGACAAGATCATCAAGAAGGGTGCCGAGCAGGGCCGCCCCTGGTGGTCGATCGGCTACGAGAACGAGCGCGCGTTCAACGACGGCTACGACGCGCTCGGCTGCCTGCCGCCCACGTACGAGCCGCGCGCCACCGGGCACGTGCCCGAGATGATCGAGATGATGCGCGTCCTCATCGAGCGCGGCCACGCGTACGAGGCGGACGGCAGCGTCTACTTCGACGTGCGCTCCTACCCCGGCTACCTGGCGCTGTCCAACCAGGACATCGACGACCTGCGCCAGCCCGCCGAGGAGGGCATCACCGGCAAGCGCGACCCCCGCGACTTCGCCATGTGGAAGGCCTCCAAGCCCGGCGAACCGGACTGGGAGACCCCGTGGGGCCGCGGCCGTCCCGGCTGGCACCTGGAGTGCTCCGCGATGGCGCACAAGTACCTGGGCAGCGCCTTCGACATCCACGGCGGCGGTCTCGACCTGATCTTCCCGCACCACGAGAACGAGATCGTGCAGGCCAAGGCCTTCGGCGACGAGTTCGCGAGGTACTGGGTGCACAACGCCTGGGTCACCATGTCGGGCGAGAAGATGTCCAAGTCGCTCGGCAACTCGGTGCTCGTCTCCGAGATGGTCAAGAACTGGCGCCCGATCGTCCTGCGCTACTACCTCGGCACCCCGCACTACCGGTCGATGATCGAGTACAGCGAGGAGGCCCTGCGCGAGGCCGAGTCCGCCTTCGCGCGCATTGAGGGCTTCTGCCAGCGCGTCGTCGAGAAGGCCGGCGGTCCCGTCGAGCCCGCCGCCGAGGTGCCGCTCGCGTTCGCCGAGGTCATGGACGACGACCTGGGCGTCCCGCAGGCCCTCGCGATCGTCCACACCGCCGTCCGCCAGGGCAACAGCGCCCTCGCCGCCGACGACAAGGACGCGGCCATCGCGCGCCTGTCCGAGGTCCGGGCCATGCTGGGCGTCCTCGGACTCGACCCGCTCGACCCGCACTGGGCCGAGGAGACCGACCGGGGCGAGGACCTGCACGGGGCCGTGGACACGCTCGTACGCCTGGTCCTGGAGCAGCGCGAGGGCGCCCGGGCCCGCAAGGACTGGGCGACCGCCGACGCCATCCGCGACCAGCTCCAGCAGTCCGGCCTGGTCATCGAGGACAGCCCCACGGGACCGCGCTGGACACTCGGCCCGCGCTGATCCGGACCCGCCGGACCAGCCATGTTGTGCCGCCCGGCACTCCGGGCGGCACACTCTTCATACGTACATATCGCAGCATCAACGAAAACAGGTAGAGGTCATGGCCGGGAACAGCCAGCGCAGGAACCGCCGCACGTCCAACAAGAAGGGCGCCACGGTCGGCAGCGGTGGCCAGCGGCGCAAGGGCCTGGAAGGCAAGGGCCCCACGCCCAAGGCCGAGGACCGCAAGAAGCACAAGGCGAACCGCATCGCCAATGCCATGGCCCGCCAGGCCGCCAAGCGCCGCCCGGCCCCCCGCCGCGGCGGCCCCAAGGGCACCAGCGAGATGGTCGTCGGCCGCAACCCGGTCTTCGAGGCGCTGCGCGACGGCGTGCCCGCCACCACCCTCTACGTGCAGCAGTTCATCGACAACGACGAGCGCGTCCGCGAGGCCCTCCAGCTCGCCGGCGCGCGCGGCAACATCAACCTGATGGAAGCCCCGCGCCCCGAGCTCGACCGGATGACCAACGGGCTCAACCACCAGGGCCTGGTCCTCCAGGTCCCGCCCTACGAGTACGCGCACCCGGAGGACCTCACCGCCGCCGCGTACGACAACGGCGAGGACCCGCTGATCGTCGCCCTCGACGGCGTCACCGACCCGCGCAACCTCGGCGCGATCGTCCGCTCCGTCTCCGCCTTCGGCGGCCACGGCGTGGTCATCCCCGAGCGCCGCGCCGCCGGCATGACCGCCGGCGCCTGGAAGAGCTCGGCCGGCACCGCCGCCCGCACCCCGGTCTCCCGCGTCACCAACCTGACGCGCGCGCTCCAGGAGTACAAGAAGGCCGGCATCTCCATCGTCGGCCTCGCCGCCGAGGGCGAGCACTCCGTCAACGACCTGCCCGCGCTCGCCGGCCCGGTCGTCATCGTCGTCGGCTCCGAGGGCAAGGGCCTCGGCCGCCTCGTCGGCGAGAACTGCGACTACCTCGTCCGCATCCCGATGCCGGGCGGCGCCGAGTCGCTCAACGCCGGTGTCGCCGCGGGCGTCGTGCTGTACGAGGCCGCGCGCCGGCGCGCCGAGGCCCCGCGGCTCTGAGGCCCCGCGGCTCTGAGGCCCCGCGGCTCTGAGGCCCCGCGGCTCTGAGGCCCCGCGGCTCTGAGCCCTGCTGGGCTTGTGCCAATTGGCTCAGGAAACGTGACCCGTGAGCGTGTCACCCCGCCCGTTTCGGGCGGGGTGGCTTGATCTTGACGGGTCTCGGACACATCCCTGCTGTCAAGGCAGTGTCCTAAACACCCATCACTCGGTTAGATGAGTGTGGACACCAGAACGTCAGGGTTCGACGACCAGCCCGCGCTGAGCATGGTCAAGGTGCCGTGCGACCCCGCACAGGTCATCGTCAACCACGCCAGCTTCCGCGTGCGGCTCGCACCGAGCCCGAGCGCGCGTTCCAAGCCCGCGAACGCCCCCGGCCGCGCGCCCGTCCTCGGCGGCGCCGTGGTCGCCGCCGCGGGCGCCACCCGCCGCAGAGCGCCCGTCGTCTGGAGCGGCAAGTCCGCCCCCGGTGACGCCGCCGCGGCCGCGGCAACCGGCGGACTCCTCCAGGCCGTACGCGAGGCCGGGCGCGACCGCGACGACTACGACGGCGGCGCCACCCAGGTCATCCCCCGGGTGGACCTGGCCCGCGACCTCGCCGCGGACACCCTCGCGAGGCCGACCGTCATCGGCCAGCGCACCTACGGAGACCTGGACGAGACCCGTCCGCTGGCCGCCGTACGGGACCTGCCGCGCGAGCCGGCGTACGACGCCTCGGACTTCGAGCCCCCGGCGGACCCCCGGCGGCCGGTCGGGGACGCGCGCGGGCAGTCCTCGTACTACCCGGGCCGCCGGATGAACCTCGGCGTCGTGCTGCTCCCGCTGCGCGTCTTCCTCGGCTTCATCTCCATCTACGCCGGCATGGGCAAGCTGTGCGACCCCGTCTACTTCGACGGCGGCGAGCGCGGCTCCATGGTCACCTGGCTCCAGACCCTGCACCCGTGGGCGCTGGCCGAGCCGCTGCGGGACTTCGCCCTGGCCCACCCCGTCGGCGCCGGGCTCAGCGTGGCCTTCCTCCAGGTCATCGTGGGCGTCCTGACCGTGTTCGGGCTGTGGCAGCGGTTCGCCGCCTGCGTCGGGGCGCTGCTGTCCGCGGCGCTGCTGATGACGGTGAGCTGGAAGACCGTCCCGGCGTACGACGCGCCCGACATCATCTACCTCGCCGCCTGGAGCCCGCTGATCATCGCGGGCGCCCCCGTCTACTCCCTGGACGGACGCCTCGCGGGCGAGGCCTGGCGCACCCTCGGGCCGCGCTCCGAGATCTGGCGGCTGCGCCGCCGGGTCCTGCGGCGCGGGGCCGTCATGGCCTCCGTCGTGTGCGGGCTCACCCTGCTGATCGGCTCGCTCCTCGGCGGGGCCGTCCGCTCCACCACCGTGGTCACCGTGCCCGGGCCGGGGCAGGCCCCGAGCAACTACCTGCCGGGCAGCCCGCTGCCGCGGGTGCCGGCCAAGCAGGCGCCCGCCAAGCAGCAGCCCTCGAAGGCCGCCGAGCCCTCAGCGAGCGCCTCCAAGCCCGCCTCCGCCAAGCCTGGCCGTACCACCTCGGGTTCCTCGACCGCCCGGGAGACCGCGGGGACCGGCTCCCAGTCGCCCACCGCGACGCGCGGCAGCACCGGCAGCCAGACCCCGCGCAGCAGCACCCCGCGCCAGTCCGCACCGCCGCCGTCCTCGCCCAGGGTCAGCGGCGGCGGCAGCACCGGCGGAGGAGGCGGGACGGCTCCGGCCAAGCCCGGCCTGGTCGGCGGACTGCTCGGCTGAGACCGGCCGTAGCTGAGACCGGCCGTACGAGAAAACCGGGGCCCGGTGCGCGAGAAGCGCGCCGGGCCCTTCGCCGTGCCTGCCGGCGGCGGGGGTGTGGGCGCGAGGCCTCAGGAGGGGCGCTGCGCGGCCAACTCCCGGGCCGCCTCGGTCAGGTCCTTGGCGGTGTCGATCGCCCGCCAGTAGGCCCCCTGGGGCAGCGGGAAGCCCGCCAGTCGCCGCTCACGGGCCAGCCGGGGGAAGGTGGTGCGCTCGTGGTCGCCCAAGTCCGGGAGCAGCGCGGTGAATTCGGGGCTGAACACATACACCCCGGCGTTGACCGGATAAGGCGACGGGGGAGCCTCGATGAAGTCCAGGATCTGCCCGAACTCGTTGGTCTCCACCACCCCCCACGGAATGCGCGGCCGGGCCAGCGCCAACGTCGCCACCGCCCCGCGCTCGGCATGGAACGCGGCCATCTCGCGCAACGAGAACCGCGTCCAGATGTCCCCGTTGGTCGCGTACCAGGGCCGGTCGCCGTGCGGGAGGTGCTGCGCGGCGTGCTTGAGGCCGCCGCCGCGCCCCAGCGGCTCCTCCTCGACGACGGTGGTCACGCGGAGCGGCAGCCGCGCCCCGGCCAGCCAGTCCTGGAGCACCTCCGCGAGATGCCCGCAGGACACCACGACGTCGGTGACCCCCTCCGAGGCCAGCCAGGCCAGTTGGTGGCCGATGATCGGCGTCCCGGTGCCGGGGATCTCGACCATCGGCTTCGGCCGGTCGTCCGTATACGGCCGCAGCCGCGAACCCTGGCCGCCCGCCAGGACGACCGCCTGGGTGGGGTAGGCCGGGAACGCGGCCGCGGAATCGGTGGATGAGGGGGAGGGGGCTGCGGGGACTGCCGGGGGAACGTCGGTCATGGCGGCCAGAGTAGGGAGGCCGGGGCTCCGGCGGCGGCCAACGCGACGTGCGTCAAGCGGTGTCGGCGGACGTCAGCCCATGGAGGCGACGCCGGACGCGTACGCGGTGTCGCACACGGGCCGGGCGAAGGACTGCGCCTTGGTGGGGCCGTACATGTCCACGGCGGCCCGTCCCAGTGCCCGCGCGATCCCCGCGCAGTGGTCGGCGAGCGACGACGGACGCCGGTCCACCTCCCGCTGGAGGTGCGTGAGGACGTCGCCCGGCGCCTCACCCCGCTGCAGCTCGCCCACCAGCTTGTCGCGCAGTACGTCCTGCGCGGCCGGGGGCTTCGCGGGGACGGAAACCCCCTCGGCGGAGGCGGTCAGGACCTGGGAGGGCGAATTGTCCGCCCAGGGGACCATGGTGACCGCGAGGGTCCCGGACAGGACCAGGACGACGGGCAGGACCAGGGCGAGGGAACGGCCGATACGGCGGGCAGTGTGGGTCACGAGGGCGAGAGTAGCGCTTGGTGAAGATTTGGCGACATTCAGTCACCCGGTCGGGGGATGGTTCGACGTGGCTTTTCGAATTACAGGTTGACGGATGGGGCCGAATGGGCCGGTCTGGCGGGATAACGCCGGTCCGCCGGCCGGGGTTACCGCCGGGGTCGCGGCCGGGCTGCGATCGGGCTGCGGCCGGGCCGGCGCGCGGCCGACGGCGGAACTCGGCACGAAGGGGCGCCCCTTGGCGGAGCGCCCCTTCATGTCACGCCGTGGCCCGGTCAGTCGGAGAGGCGCGCACCGGAGGACGTCGAGAACACGTGGATCTCGTCGGGGCGCGGAACCACGTGGAGGGACGCGCCCTTCTCCGGCACCTGGCGGCCGCCGACGCGCACGACGATGTCCTGCGAGCCCTTCTCCGCCGGGGTGGAGCCGTAGACGTACCCGTCGGCGCCGAGCTCCTCGACGACGTTGACGGTGATGGTCAGGCCGCCCGTGTCGCCGATGTCGAAGTGCTCGGGGCGCACGCCCACGGTGACGGTGCGGTCGCCGGCGTCGGCGGCAGCCGACAGGGCCTCACGCGAGACGGGGACGACGCTCTCGCCGAACTTCACACCGCCGTCGGTGATCGGGACCTCGACCAGGTTCATGGCGGGCGAGCCGATGAAACCGGCGACGAACAGGTTCGCCGGGCGGTCGTACATGTTGCGCGGGGTGTCGACCTGCTGGAGCAGACCGTCCTTGAGGACCGCCACCCGGTCGCCCATCGTCATGGCCTCGACCTGGTCGTGGGTGACGTAGACGGTGGTGATGCCGAGGTCGCGCTGGAGCGCCGCGATCTGGGTGCGGGTGGAGACGCGGAGCTTGGCGTCGAGGTTGGACAGCGGCTCGTCCATGAGGAACACCTGCGGCTTGCGCACGATGGCGCGGCCCATGGCGACGCGCTGGCGCTGGCCGCCGGAGAGCGCCTTCGGCTTGCGGTCGAGGTACTGGGTCAGGTCCAGCATCTTCGCCGCGTCCTCCACCTTCCTGCGGATGGTGGCCTTGTCCTCGCCGGCGATCTTGAGCGCGAAGCCCATGTTGTCGGCGACGGACATGTGCGGGTAGAGCGCGTAGTTCTGGAACACCATCGCGATGTCCCGGTCCTTGGGCGGCAGGTGCGTGACGTCGCGGTCGCCGATGCGGATGGCGCCGCCGTTGACGTCCTCCAGGCCGGCCAGCATGCGCAGCGAGGTGGACTTGCCGCAGCCGGAGGGGCCGACGAGGACGAGGAACTCGCCGTCCTCGATCTCCAGCTCCAGCTGGTCGACGGCGGGCTTGTCGCCGCCGGGGTAGAGCCGGGTCGCCTTGTCGAAGGTGACAGAAGCCATGGTGATGAATCCCTTCTACCGGCAGGAACGTGCCGGACGATCCGAGTGGAAGGAAGAATGGGTCTAGTCCAACAATCGGACTCCGCCCGACGCTACCTGCCAGGACGCCTCCTGTCAGCACCCCGGCTCCGGATTGTCGGTCCGGCCTGCTTCGATGCCCCATGAGCGTGCACGAGATTCTCCCGGCCCTTCCCGGCATCCGGACCCTGCGCGACCGCTGCCGGGCACTGGCCGTACTGATGAGCCCGTGGGCCGACGACGACCCGAAGCCCTGGCCGGGCCTGCTGGACGCGGTGCCCGCCGCCTTCCGCCCGTACGTGACGGAGCCGGCGTTCTGCGACGACGTCGCCGAGGGCCCGGACCGCGCGCGACGGTGGTCTTCTGGCGCGAGACGCCGGACACCCGATGGACCTGGACGCACTCGGCGGCACCCGGCCCGCCGGCAATCCGGCAGCCACCGTCCAGTACAGCCGCATCCCCTCGTCACGGAGGTTCACCGCCGCATTCGTGTCCCGGTCGTGGGTTGCCCCGCACTCCGCGCAGGTCCACTCGCGAATAGAGACGTCGAGCTTCGGCCCCTTCGCGTGGCACGCCGAGCAGCGCCGGGTCGAGGGGAAGAACCGGTCCACGATGACCAGCGTCCGGCCGTACCACGCGCACTTGTAGCGCAGCTGGCGCAGCAGCTCACCCCAACCGGCATCGAGTATCGACCGGTTCAGCGCGGCCTTGCGCCTTCGGTTCTCGCCCGTCGCCGCACCCAGGAGGTTGGCGATCGGCAGGTCTTCCACCACGAGCACTTGGTTCTCGCGCACGAGGTGGGTCGTGAACTGATCCAGCAGATCACGACGGACATCAGCGATCGAGGCATACAGCCGGGCGATCCGTTCCCGTACCTTCCCCCGGTTCTTCGACCCCTTCCGCTTCCTGTGCAGGCTGCGCTGCAAAGAGGCGAGTTGCTTCTCGTACTTCTTCAGCAGCCGTGGATGCGGCAGCTTCTCCCCGTCGTCCAGCGTCACGAGTGCCGCGAGCCCGAGGTCCAGCCCCACCGCCTTCGGCTCCCGCCCGCCCGGTAGGAACGCTTCGGGAAGTGGCGCGATCACTTCCTCCACCAGCACGGAAAGGAAGAAACGGCCCGCCCGGTCCCGCGTCACCGCCAGCTTCACCGGTGACTGCCCCGATGGCAGCGCCCGGGACCAGCGAACGTCCAGCGGGACCGACTGCTTGGCGAGCGTGACCGAGGCCGTGCCCGGGCGCTCCGGGTCCTCGACCCACCGGAATCCCGTGCGTACGTACGTCGCCGAGTCCCGGGACCGGTGTTTCGACTTCCGCTGCGGGTACTTCGACGACCCCTTGAAGAACCGGGAGAACGCCCCGTCGAGGTGCCGCAGCGACTGCTGGAGCACGGTCGACGAAGCCTCCCTGAGCCATGCGGTCGCCGGGACCCGCTTCCAGCCGGTCAGGGCCCGGCAGGTCTCGGCCAAGCCGAGCGATACCCGGTGTTCCTCCCAGGCCTTCACGCGGAGGGCGAGGCCCTCGTTGTAGACCCAGCGGCAGGCGCCGAAGGTCTGTGTGAGCTGGGCCGCCTGGCCGGGGGTCGGATAGAAGCGGAAACGGTAGACGCGCTGCTGTGTGCCTGGCTCTCTGACCAGGCCCTTCAGGGGTGTGGCTGCCCGAGTCCGGTGTTTGGCGCGGTCGCCCACGCCGAGGTGTTCGCGCTTGATGCGCCGGGCTTCCTCGCCCGATATGCGGTCCGCCATCGCCCCTCCCCCTCCCGGTCTGATCTTCGGAACGGCACGCCAGTCCGTTCAGCGAACGTATGCGTGAGTGGTTACGGGGCGGACATAGAACGTGATGGCTTGGGTAATCGGCCGCTGTGTAGAGTGATGGCGGCTCCGCTCGCAGTGTGTTTGCGGGTGGGTTCGTGCCGCCTTAGCTCAGTTGGCAGAGCGGTTGCCTTGTAAGCTCCAGGTCATCGGTTCGATTCCGATAGGCGGCTCCATACCAGGTCAGAGGCTTGTTGGCCAAGGGGATTCGTACAAAAGCGGAAGGCCCCGGGTGATCACCCGGGGCCTTCCGTCGTGTTGTCAGTGGCGGCCCGAGACTCGGTCGGCGAGGCGGGCCAGCGGGGCCGTGGACGGGGTGTGGGTGGCAGCTTCGTGGCGGTCCGCCTCGCGGTAGGCGGCGTACAGGGCCTGGACGCCGAGCCAGCGGAAGGGTTCCGGCTCCCAGCGGCGGACGCGGTGGTTGACCCACGGGAGCGTGGTCAGGTCCGTGGACTCGCCGAGGACCAGGTCGCGCAGGGTGCGGGCGGCGAGGTTGGAGGTGGCGACTCCGGAGCCGACGTAGCCGCCGGCCCAGCCGAGACCGGTGGCGCGGTCCAGGGTGACCGTGGCGCACCAGTCGCGGGGGACACCGAGGACGCCCGACCAGGCGTGGGTGATCTCCGTACCCGTGAGGGCGGGGAAGAAGGAGGTCAGGAGGGCGGTGAGGGACGCGATGGTGCGTTCCTGGGTGGTGCCGTCATGGTCCGTGCGGGAGCCGAAGCGGTACGGGACGCCGCGGCCGCCGATCGCGATGCGGTCGTCGGCGGTGCGCTGGGCGTACATGTAGGCGTGCGCCATGTCGCCCAGGGTGGCCGCGTCCGACCAGTTCAGCCGGTCCCACGTCGCCTCCGGGATCGGGGCCGTCACGATCATCGACGAGTTCATCGGGAGCCAGGCGCGCTTGTGGCCCTTGAGGGCCGCGGTGAAGCCCTCCGTGCAGCGCAGGACGTGGGGAGCGCGGACCGTGCCGTAGGGGGTGAGGGCCTTCCCGGCGGAGATCTCCGTGACCGGGGTGGATTCGTGGATGACGACCCCGAGGCGTTCGCAGGCGGCGGCCAGGCCCTTGACCAGCTTGAGGGGGTGGATGCGGGCGCCGTGCGGGGTCCAGCTGGAGCCGACGGCGTCGGCGACGTTGACGCGCTGGTACGTTTCCGCGGCGCCGAACAGTTCGCGGTCGGTCTCGCCGTAGGAGAGCTCGGTGGCGTGGAAGGCCTTGAGGCGGGTCAGCTGGGCGGGGGTGCGGGCGACTTCGAGGACACCGCCGCGGTGGATGTCGGCGTCGATGCCTTCCTTGGCGGCGACGTCGATGACCTCGGTGACGGTGTCGTTCATGGCGCGCTGGAGGCGGAGGGCGGCCTGGTGGCCGTGGAGCGCGGCGTAGCGGTCGCGGCCGGCGATGCCGTTGTAGAGCCAGCCGCCGTTGCGGCCGGAGGCGCCGTAGCCGCAGAACTTCTGCTCCAGGACGGTGACGCGCAGATCGGGCGCGGACCGCTTGAGGTAGTAGGCGGTCCACAGGCCGCTGTAGCCGCCGCCGACGATGACGACGTCGGCCGTGGCGTCACCGGTGAGGGGCGCGCGGGGTGGCTGGGCGGCGGTGGGGTCCGTCGCGTACCAGAAGGAGATGCCGCCGTTGATCGTCATGGGGGAGTTGCTACAGGGCGTTCCGCGGGGCTGTCCAGGTGCGGTGTGCCGGGTTTTGGGCGCCGATCGCAGGCCTGTTGGCTGATGCGGCGGCCGTCCGGCCGGCGGCGCTCCCTAGGCCGGGCGGGATGGGGTGGAGGCGTTCGGCGTCGGCGATGGCGTACTCGGCGTAGCCTCCGGGCGCGAAGCCGAGGTGGACGACGACGGCGCGGCCGAGCCAGGTGGGGTCGGTGCCGGGGCCGAGGGCGTCGACGGTGCCGGCGACCTCGCGGCCGGGGATCGTGGGCAGGTCGGGGAGCGGGGCCGGGGGGCCTTGGACGCCTTGGCGGAGGCTGGTGTCGAGGAGGTGGACCCCGGCGGCGGCGACGGCGATGCGGACCTGTCCGGCGGCGGGGGCGGGGATGGCGGTGCGCTCGTAGGAGAGGTTCTCGGCGGGGCCGAAGGCGTGGAGGCGGATGGCGTTCATGGTCGAGGCGGTCATGGCCTCAGGCTGCGACCTCAAGCGGAGTTGAGGTCAAGGGGCGGCGCCGTGCCCGGTCGTTGTCAGTGCGGTCGGTCACGATGGGGTGATGGTGCGAAAAGGGCGGGCGCAGACGGTGAAGGCGGCGCGGCGGCCGGAGGTGCGGCTGCCGGAGCTGGCGGCGTGGGAGGGCGGTGGGCTGGAACCGGACGGGGATTACGACGGGCTGGAGTTCGCGGACCTGGACCTGGCCGGGCAGGAGGGGGTGGGGGCCCGGTTCATGGACTGCGCGGTACGGCGGTGCGCGCTGGACGAGGCCGGTCTGGCGAAGGCGCGGTTCCTGGACTCGGTGCTGGAGGGGGTCCGGGGGGTGGGGACGGACCTGTCCGGGGCCTCGTTGCGGGACGTGGAGGTGGTGGAGGCCCGGCTGGGCGGGGTGCAGCTGCACGGGGCGGTGCTGGAGAGGGTGGTGGTGCGCGGGGGGAAGATCGACTACCTGAACCTGCGGATGGCGCGGCTGAAGGACGTGGTCTTCGACGGGTGCGTGCTGGTGGAGCCGGATTTCGGGGGTGCGGTGCTGGAGCGGGTGGAGTTCCGGGGGTGCGCGCTGCGGGGGGCCGATTTCTCGGGGGCGCGGATGGCGGACGTGGACCTGCGGGGGGCCGCGGAGCTGGACATCGCGCGCGGGGTGGACGCGCTGGCCGGGGCGGTGATCAGCCCGGGGCAGCTGTTCGACCTGGCGCCGGCGTTGGCGGCGCAGATGGGGGTGCGGGTGGTGGCGTAGCCGGCGGGGGGTGGGGCTGGGCGGGGCTGGCGGGGCCTGGGCTGGCGGGGCCTGGGCCGGCGGGTTACGCCGGGACGCGGGGGAAGCGGGCCTGGAGGGTCCAGATCACGGGGTTGTCGGCGAGGCCGTCGTGCATGTCGACGAGGTCCGCGATGAGGTCGTGCAGGAAATCGCGGGCCTCGCGGCGCAGGAGGCGGTGGCTGAAGGTGAGGGGCTCTTCCTCGGGCGGCATCCAGTCGGCCTCGATGTCGACCCAGCCGAAGCGGCGCTCGAAGAGCATGCGGTCGGTGGACTCGGTGAAGTCGAGCTCGGCGTACTGACGGTTGGCGGCGCGGCTGCCGCGGGGGTCCTGGTCGAGCTGCTCGACGATGTCGCAGAGCGCCCAGGCGAAGTCGAGTACGGGGACCCATCCCCAGGCTGTGGACAGTTCCCGGTCCGCGTGGGTGTCGGCGAGGTAGACGTCCCCGCAGAACAGGTCGTGGCGCAGGGTGTGGACGTCCGCCGAGCGGTAGTCGGTCTGCGGGGGGTCCGGGAAGCGCCGGGAGAGGGAGTAGCCGATGTCGAGCACGTAGTGATGGTGTCACGGGTACGGGGGCGGGTCCGCCCACGGTGGCGGTACGGGGCCGCCGCCTGGGCCGGGGTCGGGCGGGGCGGGGGCCGCCGCTGCGCGGTGCCTTCTCCCCGCCCCGCCCTTTCTCCGTTTCTCCCCCAGCTACCGCTGGGAGGTGCCCCCAGGGGCTCCGCCCCGGACCCCGCGCCTCAAACGCCGGCGGGGCTGGAGATGCCCGGGCCCCGCGCCTCAAACGCCGGCGGGGCTGGGGGGCGGCGGGGATGGAAGACGTGGGGAGGGGTTCCGGTTTCCCCGGCTAGGGGAGGAGGCGTTGTTCTTTGGCTACGGAGACCGCGCCCGCGCGGGTGTCTACGCCGAGTTTGTCGTAGATGCGGCCCAGGTGGGTTTTGACCGTGGCCTCGCTGATGAAGAGGGCCCGGGCGATGTCGCGGTTGCCCAGGCCCCGGGCCAGTTGGCCGAGGATGTCCAGCTCACGGTCCGTCAGGGTGGGCCGGGCTCCGCGCATGTGGGCCATCACGCGGCTGGCGACCGGCGGGGAGAGGGTCGTACGGCCCGCCGCCGCCGAGTGGATCGCGGCGAAGAGTTCCTCCGGGCGTTCCGCCTTGAGCAGGTAGCCCGTGGCGCCCGCGCCGATGGCCCGGGTGATGTCCGCGTCCGTGTCGTAGGTGGTGAGGACCAGGACGTGCGGGGGCCCCGGCAGGGCCGTGATGCGGCGGGTGGCCTCGACCCCGTCGATGCCCTCGCCCAGCTGGAGGTCCATCAGTACGACGTCGGGGTGGAGTTTGGCGGCCAGGGCGACCGCCTCCTCGCCGCTGCCGGCCTCCCCGAGCACCTCGATGTCCGGCTCGCTGCCCAGCAGGGCCAGCAGACCGGCGCGGACGACGACGTGGTCGTCGCAGAGCAGGATCGTGGTCGTCATCCGGTGGGCTCCAGGGGAATCGAGGCGGAGAGGACCGTGCCCTCGCCCGGGGTGGATTCGATCGTCAGGGTGCCGCCCAGCTGGCTGACGCGGGCGCGCATCGCCGGCAGGCCGTGGCCCCGCGCCTCGGCGGTGCCGCGCGTCTCGGTGAAGCCGTGGCCGTCGTCCGCGATGTCCAGGACGACCTGGTCCCCCAGGAAGCTCAGGGTGAGGGCGGCGGTGCGGGCGCCGGAGTGCTCGCGGACGTTGGCCAGGGCGCCCTGCGCTATGCGCAGCAGGGCGGACTGGACGCGGTCCGGCAGCGGGGCGGGCACGCCTTCGAGATGGAAGCGGACGTCGATGTCCGGGCCCGCGTCCAGGCCGCGCAGGGCCTCCGCGAGGCCCGCGCCGCCCGCCAGCTCCGGCGGGGCCAGGTCGTGGACGAGCCGGCGCGCCTCGGCCAGGCCGCGCGCGGTGATCTCGGTGGCGGTACGGACGTGTACGCGGGCGGTGGCCGGGTCGCTGTCCCAGGTGCGGTCGGCGGCCTGGAGCAGCATCTGCTGGCTGGACAGGTGCTGGGCCAGGGTGTCGTGGATCTCCATGGACAGCCGCTGCCGTTCGGCGAGGGTGCCCTCGCGGCGCTCGGTCGCGGCGAGTTCCCGGCGGGTCCGGATCAGGTCGTCGATCAGGACGCTCTGGGCCCGCGTCTGGCGCTCCATGTGGACGAAGACGGCGGTGGCGAGAGCCGCGATCGCCGGCGGGGCCAGCAGCAGGTTCGGGTCGAAGGCCGTGGCGAGCTGGAGCTGGGCGGTGACCACGAAGACGGTCAGCAGCGCGACCAGGACGATCGCGGCGCGCGGCGGGAGGGTGCGCAGGGCGGTGTAGAAGAGCGGGACCGCGCACCAGGCGAAGCTCGGGGCGAGGACGACGAGCACCACCCACGTGGCGACGACCAGGCCGAGCCAGAGCAGCCGCCGCAGGGTCGGCGCGGCGCCGAGGGCGGGGCCGAGGACGTACAGCAGGGCCAGGGTGATGCTGAGCGCGATGATCCACGGGGTGCGGGGTTCGCCGGGGTGGCGGAGCAGGAAGCGGGCCACGGAGGCACCGAGGAGCAGGAAGAACGCCGTGTGCATGACGGCGGCCAGCGCGCGGGTGTCGGACTTCGCGGCGGGCACTGCTGGCACGGCGGGCTCCCGGGGTGGTGGTGCTTGCTTCCTCCATCCTGCCTGGACGGGGACGACGGCGCTGACCAGCCAATCCGTACCGGCACCCGGTCCGCATCGACCGATCGGCTGACCCCGGGGTCAACCGGTGCGGTAGCCGTCGCGAGCCGGTACGGGGACGGGCGGAGGCGGCTCGCGGCCACAGGCTTGGAGCGGCAAGGGGAGCAGCGAGACGAGCCGCGCCGCGAGCCGCCCCACGAGCCGCCCCACGAGCAGACGTTCTCAGGAGCAGACATGAACACCCGCACCCGCGTTCTCACCGGTACCGCCCTCGCCGTCGCGCTCGGCGCCGGTGCCTTCGGTGCCGTCAGCGCCACCGCGAGCGCCACGCCCGTCGCGCAGGCCCAGTCCGCCCCCGCCGCCGTGGCGAAGAAGGACGACGCCGTGAACGGCAAGAACTTCACCACCACGACCCACCTCACCATCGACGCCGCGTCCCGCGCCGCCCAGGCCGCGCTCGACGCCGCCGAGAAGGAGGGCCAGAAGATCACGGTCGCGGTCGTGGACCGCAACGGCAACACCATCGTCACCCTGCGCGGCGACGGCGCGGGCCCGCAGTCCTACGAGTCGGCGCAGCGCAAGGCCTTCACCGCCGTGTCCTGGAACGCCCCGACCTCGGTCCTCGTGGGCCGCCTCGCCCAGGCCCCGAACCTGAAGGACATCCCCGGCACCCTGTTCCTCGGCGGTGGCACCCCGGTCCAGGTGAACGGCGCCCCGGTCGCCGGCATCGGCGTGGCCGGCGCCCCGAGCGGTGACCTGGACGAGAAGTTCGCGAAGGCCGGCGTCGAGGCCCTCGCCAACTAGGCACCGTGACTCCGGTTTCCGTGACCCCGGTTCCGTGAGAGCCGCCCCGCATAGGATCGAGCGCGTGGAACACCGCCCGCTCTCCCGACTCGCCGCCTCTGCCGTCGCCGCCCTGCTCGCCCTCACCACGGCGTGTACGGGCGGCGCCGTGCAGGGGCGGCCGGGTGCGTCGGGGCTGCGGGACCCCTTCTTCCCCAAGGCCGGCAACGGCGGCTACCAGGTGGAGCACTACGAGCTGGACCTCGACTACGACCCCGCCGACGGGCAGTTGAACGCGACGGCCGTCATCACCGCCCGCGCCGAGCAGGGGCTCAGCGCCTTCAACCTGGACCTCAGCGGGCTCAGCGTGGAGGGCGTGACCGTCCAGGGCGCCGGGGCCCGGTACAACCGCACCGGCAACGAGCTGACGGTGCGCCCGGCCGAGGACCTCAAGAAGGGCGAGGTGTTCCGTACGGAGGTCGACTACGGCGGCGAGCCGAAGGCCGTCGCGGATCCGGACGGCTCCCACGAGGGCTGGATCACGATGGAGGACGGCGCCGTCGGCGTCGGCGAGCCGGTCGGGTCGATGGCCTGGTTCCCCGGCAACCACCACCCGAGCGACAAGGCCGCCTACGACATCACGCTGACCGTCCCCAAGGGCTACGAGGCCGTGTCGAACGGCGAGTTGACCTCCCGTACCGACACCGGCGACGGGCGGACCGAGTTCGTGTGGCACAGCCCCGAGCCGATGGCGAGCTACCTGGCCACCGCCGCGATCGGGAAGTTCAAGGTGACGACGGGGCGGACCGCGTCCGGGGTCGCCGTGTACAACGCCGTGGAGCCGGGCGAGGAGGCGCGCAGCGCCGCCCGGCTGGCCCGGCTGCCGGAGATCGTGGAGTGGGGCGCCGCGAAGTTCGGCCCGTACCCCTTCTCCACCACCGGCGCGATCGTGCTGCCCGGCGAGACCCTCGCGTACGCGCTGGAGACGCAGACCAGACCCGTCTACTCCGGTGCGCCCGCCGAGGAGGAGCTGGTGGTGCACGAGCTCGCCCACCAGTGGTTCGGCAACTCGGTGTCGCCGAAGTCCTGGAAGGACATGTGGCTCAACGAGGGCTTCGCGACGTACGCCGAGTGGCTGTGGTCCGAGGACCACGGCGGGGCCGGTGCGCAGAAGCACTTCGAGGCCTTCCTCGCCGGTGACACCTCGGTCGACCGTGAGGCGGCCTCCGACTGGGACGCCTTCCCGCCGGCCGCCCCGCCCGGGCCCGAGGACCTCTCCGGCGCCCCGGTGTACCACCGGGGCGCGATGGTCCTGCACCGGATCCGTCAGGAGGTCGGCGACGAGAAGTTCTTCGGCCTGGTGCGCGGCTGGGCCGGCGACCACCGGCACGGCAACGCCAGTACGGCCGACTTCACCGCCTACGCGGAGCGGACGACGGGGCACGACCTGAAGAAGGTCTGGGACGTGTGGCTGTACGGGGAAGGGCGACCGAAGGGCTAGCCGGCTTCGGAGCGCCTGGCTTCGGAGCGCCCGGCTTCAGACCGTTTGGCGTCAGAGCGTCTTGCGCAGGACCGTGCAGGGGCGCCGGCGCTCGCGGTCCTCCGCGTGGCGCAGCGGGGTGTAGCCCCGGGCCCGCCAGAACGCGAGGCCCTTGGGGTTGTTGTCGAGTACGGCCAGCCGTACGCCGGTGCGGCCGGCGGTGCGGAAGTCGTCCTCGACGAGGGCGGCCAGGGCGGCGCCGTATCCCTCGCGGTGCGCGGTCGCGTCGATGAGCAGCAGGCCGATCCAAGGGTCCGGGTCGCCGGACGCGGGGTCCGGGTGCCGGGAGAGGGTGGCGGCCAGGCCGACCAGCCGGCCGGCGGAGCGGGCGAGGAGCACCTCGGCGCCGTCGTGCGCGAGCTCGTCGGCGAGGGCGGCGGCGACCTGCTCGACGGTGATCCGGCCGGGGTCGGGGAAATCACCGCTGAGCTCGAAGAACGCGTGGTTGGTCGCGTAGAGCGCGGCGATTTCGGTGAGGACCGGGCCCGGGAGGGCGCCGTCCACGGGGACCAGCGGCTGCAGGATCACCTGCCGAACGGTAGTGGAGCCCCCTGCCCGGCGGCGGGCCGGGAGGGGGCTTCACCAGCGGCTCAGACGTCAGCGGCTCAGACGTTGACGCCGAAGTCCTGCGCGATGCCCGTGAGGCCCGAGGCGTAGCCCTGGCCGACCGCGCGGAACTTCCACTCCGCGCCGCTGCGGTAGAGCTCGCCGAAGACCATGGCGGTCTCGGTCGCGGCGTCCTCGGAGAGGTCGTAGCGGGCGATCTCGGCGCCGCCGGCCTGGTTCACGACGCGGATGTACGCGTTGCGGACCTGGCCGAAGTTCTGGCTGCGGCTCTCGGCGTCGTAGATCGAGACCGGGAAGACGATCTTGTCCACGTCGGCCGGGAGCCCGGCCAGGTTGACGTTGATGGCCTCGTCGTCGCCGGCGCCCTCGCCGGTGCGGTTGTCACCGGTGTGGACGATGGTCTGGTCCGGGGTGGACCGGTTGTTGAAGAAGACGAAGTGGCCGTCGGAGACGACCTTGCCGGTCGGGTTGACCGCGATCGCCGACGCGTCCAGGTCGAAGTCGACGCCGGTCGTCGTACGGACGTCCCAGCCGAGGCCGACCGTGACGGCCGCGAGGCCGGGGGCCTCCTTCGAAAGCGAGACGTTGCCGCCCTTGGACAGGCTTACTGCCATTTTGACTGGTGTCCCTTCCTCGTCTCATGACCGCGAGATGTGGCCAAGGTACCGCTGCTTCTCATAACGCGGGGAGGGGGCGCGAGGTTCCAGGGGGGTGAAGGGAAATGCGCGTGACGGGGGCGGGGCGGGGGCCGATCATAGGGGCATGCCTGGTCCCTATGTCATCCGCGGTTCGGTCGTGCTCCCCGAGGGCGAGCTCGCCTGGCGCTTCTCGCGGTCCTCCGGGCCGGGTGGGCAGCACGTGAACACCTCGGACTCGCGGGTGGAGCTGCTGTTCGACGTCGCCGCGACGAAGGCGCTGCCGGAGGTGTGGAAGGAGCGGGCGCTGGAGCGGTTGGGGTCCCGCCTGGTGGACGGGGTGCTGACGGTTCGGGCGTCCGAGCACCGGTCCCAGTTCCGCAACCGGGAGATGGCGCTGGTACGGCTGGCGGCGGTGCTGGCGGAGGCGACGGCCCCGCCACCGAAGCCCCGGCGGGCGACCAGGATTCCGCGGGGGATCAATGAGCGCCGGCTCCGGGAGAAGAAGGCCCGGGGCGAGACCAAGCGGGGCCGGACCAGCCGCGACTGGTAACTCCGCCGGGTGCGGCGCCGCCGCGCGAGCGGCCCCGGGCTGCGCCCGGGCTCCTGGGGCTCCGCCCCAGACCCCGCGCCTCAAACGCCGGCGAGGCTGGAATCGGGGCTCCGCCCCAGACCCCGCGCCTCAAACGCCGGCGAGGCTGGAATCGGGGCTCCGCCCCCGGCCCCGCGCCTCAAACGCCGGCGGGGCTGGATTTGGGCTACGGCGCCAGGTGGCGGTAGCGGCCGCGGAAGTAGGCCAAGGGGGGTGCGTCCGGGGTGGGGAGGGTGGCGGAGAGGACGCGGGCGATGACGAGGGTGTGGTCGCCCGCCGGGACGCGGGACTCCGTACGGCACTCCAGGGTGGCCAGGGCTCCGGTCAGCAGGGGCGCGCCCGAGATCTCGCCGCGGACGTAGGGGAGGCCCTCGAAGAGCAGGCGGTCGCTGATCCGGCCCTTCATCGCGAAGCGGCCCGCGACCTGGAGCTGGGTGTCGGCCAGGACGGAGACCGCCCACAGGGGCTGCTCCTCCAGCAGGTCGTCCATCCGGGAGCCCTCGCGCAGGCTCACCAGGACCAGCGGCGGGTCCAGGGACACCGACATGAAGGCCGTCGCCGTCATCCCGACGTCCTCCCCGCCCGGGCCGTCGGCCGTCAGCGGGGGCTCGTGCGCGGTGATCAGACATACGCCGGCCGCCAGCCGGGACATGGCCGCCCGGAACTCGTCGTTGCTCACCCCCTCAGGATGGGGGGTCGGTACAGGGTTCGGTACAAGGGTCGTGTTCAGCACCCTCGGAACGCTAGTCTCGCCCCTCGCGCCGCACATCGGGCCCTGGTCCGAGCCGCCTCCCCGCCCCTTGGCCTAGGCCCGGGCGTAACGTTTGCTCCCGGGAAGAAGGGGGAGCGCTCCCAGTGCTGAATCTCCCCGGGGCGCACCGTTATTCATCTCATGTGACTTGAGTCACAGACGGCAAGATTTGTTGACCCTGTGTACCTGCCGCACAGCTCACTGTGATTCAGTGGACGGGACACCGCAACGAAACGCCGATGACAAACCTGGAGTTGCTGTCGAGGTCTCGGGGAGAGCGAGCAATGGAGACCGAGTCGGAGCCGTACGTCCGTCTTGCGACCCTGCGGCAGCTGCACCGGGTGGTGGCCGAACTCAATACGGCCCGGAGCCTGGCGGACACTCTGCAGACCGTCGTGGACGGCATCGTCGTGGGACTCGGCTACGAACTCGCCTGTGTCAACCTCGTTCGCCCCGACGGTGATCTCGTCGTCGCCGCCTTCGCCGGCGACCCCGCCGCCGAGTCCCTCATCACCGGCCGCGTCGGCTCCCGCAGCTCCTGGGAGCGCCGCCTGACGATGGGCGAGAACTGGGACGGGCTCCGCTTCATCCCGCACAGCGAGGGCTGGGTGCTGCTGGAGGACGACGTCCCCCAGTGGCACACCGACGGCCCCGACCCGCGATTCGAGGACGAGTGGCACCCCGAGGACCGGCTCTACGCCCCCATGTACGCGACCGGCGGGGAACTTCTGGGTGTCATTTCGGTGGACAGACCCCGCAACGGACGCCGCCCGGGCGCCTGGGGGCGCGAGGCGCTCCAGATGTACGCCTTCCAAGCGGCGATTGCGATCAGCAACGCACGGCTGCGCGCGAACATGCAGCGCGCCCTCGTCCGGCTGGAGCGCGAGCAGCAGGCGCTGCGCGCCAGCGAGGAGTCCTTCCGGCAGGCCTTCGAGTACGCGCCCAGCGGCATGGCCATCGCCGAGATGGGCGGCGACCAGCACGGGCGGCTGCTGCGGACCAACGACGCCCTGTGCCGGCTGCTGGGGCGGCCCGCGTCCGTGCTGCGCCGGTACTCGTTCTCCGACCTGGTGCACCCCGAGGACATCGGCACCCTGCTGCGGACCTCCGCCGAGGGCGGCCGCGCCGAACTGCGGCTCGGGCGGCGCGACGGTACGTACGTATGGGTCTCGCTGCGCAATTCCGTGGTCGCGGACGCCGCCGACGGGCCGCGTTTCCTGCTGACACACGTCGAGGACATCGAGGAGCGCAAGCGCCACGAGCTCCAGCTCGCGCACCGGGCCAGCCACGACTCGCTGACCGGCCTGCCCAACGGCGCCGAGCTGCGGTCCCGGCTCGGCGCCCGGCTGTGCCGCAGACCACAGTCCGTACGGGCGACGGCGGTCGAGGCGCTCGACGCCGCCTACGAGGGGCGCGACGGCGGGCACGAGGCGGGGGGTGGTGGCGGCGAGCACGGCTTTCCACCCGACGGACCCGACCGGTTCGCCGGGCAAGACCCTTTCGAATTCCCCGGGGGCCCCGCCGGGCTCGGCCCGCCGGGAGGCGTCCCCGCCGAGGGGGGCCCGTACGACCACCACGTGCACACGGTGGCGCCCGCGACGGACATCGACGACGGTACGAAGGGGCTCGCGGTCCTCTTCTGCGACCTCGACGGGTTCAAGTCGATCAACGACCGGTTCGGGCACCACACCGGTGACGCGGTCCTGATCGAGGTGGCCCGGAGGCTGACGACGGGCGTCAGGGACGGTGACACCGTCGCCCGGCTGGGTGGTGACGAGTTCGTCGTCCTCGCCGACGGTCTGGGCGCCGCGGACGCCGCCGATCTCGCCGTCCGGCTGCGCAACGCGATCATCCCGCCGATCCGGGTGGACGGCCGCGCGGTCCGTGTGGGAGCCAGTTTCGGCATCGGCTGGGCCAGCTGCGGGATGTCCGCGGACGAGGTGCTGCGCTCCGCCGACCAGCGCATGTACATCGAGAAGAGGTCGCGCTCCAAGGCCCACCGCAGGGCCGGCTGAGGCGATCGGACGCCCGTGGGCGCACCTGTTCGGGGTAGGCTCCCGGGGGTCGAAAGGAGTGACCTGCGATGACGACGCCCGCGAACAACGGCCCGCACGGTGGGGCGAACAACCCCGAGGACGATGACCCGTTCGGCTACCTCTACGCGGACGGCCAGGCCGCCGGTGCCATCCCGCCCACGTCAGGCGGATACGGCTACCCCGGCCAGACGGTCGGTGGGCAGCCCGGCGCGCAGCCCGGTGTCCCCCGTACCTCGTACAACCAGGTGCGTACGGTCGGCGACCGCGCGTACGGCGGCCAGCGCGGCCAGGTACCGCAGCAGCAGCAACAGCAGCAGCAGCCGCCGGCCTACCAGGCTCAGTACCAGGCCCCCGAGGCGCTCCAGGCGGGCGGCTACGGCGTCCCCGCGCAGCAGCCGGCTCAGCCGCCGCACGTGACGCAGGCGATCTCCGCCCCGAGCCGGCGCGGCGGCGGTGGCTCCAGCAGCCGCGGTCTGCTCATCGCGGCCGTCGCGGTGGTCGGCGCGGTCGCGATCGGCATCGGCGCCGCCCTGGCCTTCGGGGACAAGGACGGCGACAAGGACAAGAACCAGGCGAACGCCCAGAACCAGCAGCCGGCGCCCCCGAAGAAGTCCGAGGGCCCGAAGCCGAGCGGCTCACCGGAGCCCGCGAAGACCCCGCTGCCGAAGGCGGACTTCGCCGGTTCGGGCATGAGCCTCACGGGCGGCGCGTCCCTGCAGAACACGGTGCCGGGTGCGAAGAGCGCGGGCGGCCAGTACGTCGGCGGCCTCAACCAGCTCGGCGCGGCCGCGACGTGGACGCTGGACGTTCCCGAGGCGGCCCAGTACAAGCTGAAGATGACCTACGGGGTGCCGGGCAAGGACGCCTTCACCACGCTGACCATCAACGGCGAGGTGCAGTCCCGGCCGATCAACATGAAGAACTTCTCCAAGGCCGCCGAGGGCGACTGGGCCAAGGGCTGGACCAACACCTACTCGCTGGTGCAGCTCAAGAAGGGCACGAACACGATCAAGATCTCGTGTGAGCCCGGCAACCAGTGCGACGTCAACCTCGACCAGCTCTGGCTCGAAGCGGGCTGATTCCCAAGCCGCCGAGGCCGCTCAGTCCTCCTGGCCCGCCGTCACCGTGACCGACCCCCGCATCTCCTCGTAGGTGCGGGGGTCGAACTCTCCCGCCCCCGGGGCGTGCACGGTGGCCGCCGAGAGGGCGACCGCGCGGGCCAGGCGGGCCGGCCAGTCCAGGCCCTCCGTCAGCGCCGACAGCAGGCCGGCCACCGCGGAGTCACCGGCTCCGGTGGGGTTGCCGGACAGGGCGCGCGGCGGGGCCGCCCGCCAGGTGCCCTGCGGGGTGGCGGCGAGCAGGCCGTCCGCGCCGAGGGAGGCGATCACCGCGTGGGCGCCCCGGCGGCGGGCGTCGCGGGTGGCGGGCAGCGGCTCGCGGGACCCGGTCAGCTCCGCGAGCTCGGCGGCGTTCGGCTTGATCATCTCGGGGCGGGCGGCGATCCCGCGGCGCAGCGCCTCGCCGCTCGTGTCCAGCAGCACCGGGACCCCGGCCGCGCGGGCCGCCCGTACCAGCACCGCGTACGCGCCCACCGGGACGCCGGGCGGGAGGCTGCCGCACAGGGCCACGGCCCGGGCGTCGGCGACGAGGGCCTCGTAGCGGTCCAGGAACCGCGCCCATTCCGCGGAACTGATCAGCGGGCCGGGTTCGTTGAACTGCGTGGTGTCTCCGGAGGCCGCGTCGACGACGGCCACGGTGCGGCGGGTGGCCCCCGCGCAGGGGACCAGGGCGTCCACCACGCCCGGGGACCCGGCCAGCAACTCCCGTACGACCGTGCCCACCGGGCCGCCCGCGAAGCCGGTCGCGGTGACCTTGTGGCCCAGCGCGGCCAGCACGCGGGCCACGTTGAGGCCCTTGCCGCCGGGGCGTTCGGTGGCCTCGGTGACGCGGTGCGAGGTGTGCGGACGCAGGCGCGGTACGCGGTAGGTGACGTCGAGTGCGGTGTTGAGCGTCACGGTCAGGATCATGGCAGGCCTCGGTCTCGGTGTGTGCCGGGATCATGCCAAACCCAAGGCGGTCGGCCCAGTCCTCCGGGCCGACCGCCTTCGTACATACCAGCGTGGTACCACCGATCGGGCGCTCAGGAAGGCGGGCTGACGATCCATTCGCCGCGCCGCATGACGCCCTTGAGGTCGAATCCGGCGTCGAGGACGACGAGGTCCGCGTACTTGCCGGGCTCCAGCGAGCCGACCTGGTCGTACAGGCCGAGCAGCTTGGCGGGGTTGGCGGAGATCGCCTGGACCACGGACTCGACGGGCAGCTCGTCGATCGTGACCGACCGCTTGAAGGCGGTGTCCAGGGTCAGCGTGGAGCCGGCGATCGAGCCGCCTTCGACGAGGCGGGCGACGCCGTCCTTGACCTCGACCTCCAGCGGGCCGAGGTGGTACGTCCCGTCGCCGAAGCCGGCCGCGTCCATGGCGTCGGTGATCAGCGCGACGCGGTGCGCGCCCGCGTGGCGGAAGGCCAGCTCCAGCATGGCCGGGTGCAGGTGGACGCCGTCGTTGATCAGCTCGACGGTGACCCTCTCGTCCTCCAGCAGCGCGGCGATCGGGCCGGGGGCGCGGTGTTCCAGGCCCGGCATCGCGTTGTAGAGGTGGGTGGCCACGGTCGCGCCCGCGTCGATGGCCCGGCGCGTCTGCTCGTACGTGGAGTCCGTGTGCCCGATCGCGGCGATCACCCCGTGCTCGGCCAGCAGCCGTACGGAGTCCAGGCCGCCCGGCAGCTCGGTGGCGAGGGTGACCATGCGGGCGGCGCCGTGCGCGGCGTCGATGAGCTTGCGCACCTCGGCCGGGTCGGGGTCGCGGAGCAGCTCCTCCTTGTGCGCGCCCTTGCGGCAGGCGTTGATGAAGGGGCCCTCGAAGTGGACGCCCGCGATCTCGCCCTGCTGGGTCAGCTCGGCGAGGAGCGCGGCGCGCCGGGCCAGCACGTCGAGGTCGTCGGTGACGGTGGAGGCGACGAGCGTGGTGGTGCCGTGCTCGCGGTGGGTCCGTACGCCCCGGAGGACCTCCTCGGCGGTGCCGGAGGTGAAGGAGGCGCCGCCGCCGCCGTGGTTGTGGGTGTCCACGAAGCCGGGGACGATCCAGTGCCCGGTCAGATCGACGGTCCGGGCGGCCTCGTGGGCGCTGCCGGCGATGCGGTCGCCCTCGACGATGACCCGGCCGTTGCCCACGGTCCCGGTGGGCAACACCACCTTGGCGCCGGAGAGAACGGTGCCGGTGCTGTGCGCGCTTCCGGACATCAGGCAGGTACCTCCGTGGCGAGTAGGTCCCAGGCGAGCAGCCCTGCGCCCAGGCATCCGGCGGTGTCCCCGAGGGCCGCCGGAACGATCTCGGGCAGCCGCTGGAACGTCACGCGTTCCCCGACGGCGGCCCGAAGCGGTGTGAACAAGGTTTCCCCGGCCTCGGCCAGCCCGCCACCGATGATCAGCGTGCGGGGGTCCAGCAGGGTGATGGCGGTGACCAGGCCGTCGGCGAGCGCGTCGATGGCGGCGTGCCACACCCGCCGGGCGCGGTCGTCGCCGGATTCGACGGCCCGGGCGCAGTCCGCCGCGTCCGCCTCGGGGTCGCCGCAGGCGGCGGCCCAGGCGCGGCTGACGGCGCCGGCGGAGGCCAGGGTCTCCAGGCAGCCGTACTGGCCGCAGCCGCAGGCGGGGCCGCCGGGGCGTACCACGATGTGCCCGATCTCGCCCGCGTAGCCGTGCGCGCCGGCCTCGATGCGGCCGGTGATGCCGATGGCGCCGGCGATTCCCGTGCCGAGGGGGACGAACAGGAACCGGTCGGCCTCGCGCCCGGCGCCGATCCGGCCCTCGGCGAGGCCGCCCGTGCGGACGTCGTGGCCGAGGGCGACCGGGATGCCGCCGAGGCGCGCGCTGAGCAGCTCGCGCAGGGGGACGTCGCGCCAGCCGAGGTTCGCCGCGTAGACGGCGATCCCGTGGTCGGCGTCGACGATGCCGGGGACGGCGACCCCGGCCGCCGAGGCGGCGGCGCCGAAGCGCTCCCGGCCCAGGTCCAGGAGATCGGCGGCGAAGTCCAGGATCGTCGCGACGACGGCCTCGGCGCCCCGCTCGCGGCCGGTGGCGCGGCGCGCCTGGTGCAGCAGGGTGCCGTCCTCGGCGATGAGGGCGGCCTTCATCCCGGTGCCGCCCACATCCAGGGCGATGACGTGGGCGATGAGGTGTTTCACGGGTTTCACAGGGGACAGTCTCGCGTGCTCGGCGGGGAAAGGTCTAGTCCATTGGTGGGGATTGTTGAGCCGCCATACAAAATCGGACGGCCCGATGTGGCGCAGCCGCCAAAGTGGTGTAGACCTTACGTGGATCGTACGTACAACAAGGGGTGGATCGAGAACTGTGAAGGGCCGTTACCTGAGCCTGGCCGCGACCGGCGCCGCACTGTGCCTGACCGCCGTGACGCTGACCGGCTGCGGAAGCCTGTCGAGCCTCACCGGGGACAACGAGGTGACCCTGCGGGTCGTGGCGGCCGAGTACGGGGACAATCCGCAGAACACCTCGGCGACCTACTGGAAGGACCTCGCCGGCGCCTTCGAGAAGGACCACCCCGGGGTCCGCGTCGAGGTGAGCGTCTACTCCTGGTCCGAGGTCGATGCCAAGGTCGCCGCCATGGTCAAGGCCGGCAAGGCCCCCGACATCGCGCAGATCGGGGCCTACGCCGACTACGCGGCCGCCGGCAAGCTGTACACGGCGGAGGAACTGCTCTCCGTACAGACCGAGGCCGACTTCCTCGGCCCGCTCTCGGACGCGGGCAAGGTCAAGCGGGTCCAGTACGGCATGCCCTTCGTGGCCAGCACCCGGCTGCTCTTCTACAACGAGAAGCTGCTGACGGACGCGGGCGTGCTCGGCAAGGACGCCAAGGACGCCAAGGGCGGCTGGCAGCCGAAGAGCTGGGCGGACCTGGAGGCGGCGGCCAAGAAGCTCAAGGGCGCCGGCGTCCCGACCCCCTTCGCGCTGCCGCTGGGCCGCGAGGAGGCGCAGGCCGAGACGATGATGTGGCTGCTGTCCGGCGGTGGCGGCTACACCGACAACGAGGAGTCGTACGCCATCGACTCCGCCGAGAACACCAAGACCTTCGAGTTCCTGCGCGACAAGATGGTCGGGCAGGGGCTGACCGGGCCGACGGAGCCGGGCAAGCTGAACCGGCAGGACGCCTTCGACGCCTTCGCGCGGGGCGAGGTGGGCATGCTCAACGGGCACCCCACGCTGCTGAAGCAGGCGGCGCAGAAGGGCGTGAAGTTCGGCATGGTGCCCATGCCGACGGCCGACGGCTCCGAACACCCGACGATGGGCGTCGCCGACTGGGTCATGGCGTTCAAGAACGGGCACCGCAAGGAGTCCGGGAAGTTCCTCGACTACCTGTACGAGTCGAAGAACGTGACCACCTTCACGAACAAGTACGACCTGCTGCCGGCCACGACGAGCGGCTACCGGGCGATGGAGGCCGGCACGGGCGGCTCGGCGGCGCAGCTGAAGACGTTCCTGACGGCGCTGCCGAACGCGCGGCTGTACCCGGTCGGCAAGAAGTCCTGGGCGGGTGTGAGCGAGGACGTGAAGACGAACATCGGCAAGGCCGTACAGCCCGGCGGGCAGCCGGCGAAGGTCCTGGAGGACATCGCGGTGTCGGCGCGGGTGGCGGACGGGCAGCGCTGAGGCCCTGCCGGGCTGTCGGTTGGGCTTCCGGTCGGGCTGTCGGTCGGGCTGTCGGTGGGCGGCGTTAATCTGGCCGTATGACGGACGAGGGGCAGCTGACGGCCACGGAGGCCGCGGTGCTCGCGTACGAGGGACGCACCTGGCCCGGGCCCGGGGCCAAGGAGCGGGCCATACGGGAAGGGCTGGGCATGGCCCCGGTCCGGTACTACCAGCTGCTCAACGCGCTGATGGACGACCCCCGGGCCCTGGCGCACGCGCCGGGCACCGTGAACAGGCTGCGGCGGATCCGCGAGGCGCAGCGGGCGCGGCGGTAGGGGTGGTGTACGGGGGCTGGTGCGGGGCTCGTACGCGCCGTAGCCGTCGTCGGGCGGGGCCGTTAGGGTCGTCCGTATGGGGAGCCATCCGCACAACCTGCCGATGCCCGTTACCGCTGCCGGACGCGAGGGGCTCGACGCCCTGCTCCGAGAGCCCCGCCGGTCCGTGATCGCCCTCGACTTCGACGGGACCCTCGCCGAGATCGTGCCCGACCCGGACCAGGCGCGGGCGCACCCCGACGCCGTTCCGGCACTGGCCGCGCTGGCGCCCGAGGTGGCCTCGGTGGCGGTGATCACCGGCCGGCCGGCCGGGGTGGCGGTCCGCTACGGGGGTTTCGCGGGGGTGCCCGGGCTGGAGCACCTCGTGGTCCTGGGCCACTACGGGGCCGAGCGGTGGGACGCGGTCAGCGGGATCGTGCACGCGCCGGCCGTGCACCCCGGGGTGGCGGCGGTACGGGCCGAGCTGCCGGGGTTCCTGGACGAGATCGGCGCGTGGCGGGGCACCTGGATCGAGGAGAAGGGGCGGGCGCTGGCCGTGCACACGCGGCGGGCGGCGGACCCGGCGGCGGCCTTCGCCGCGCTGCGGGAGCCGCTGGCCGAACTGGCGGCGCGGCACGGGCTGATGGTGGAGCCGGGGCGGGCGGTCCTCGAACTCCGGCCGCCCGGCATGGACAAGGGCGTGGCCCTGACGGAGTACCTCGCGGAGACGGGGGCGGAGACCGTGCTGTACGCCGGGGACGACCTGGGGGACCTGGCGGCGTACTCGGCGGTCGAGAAGCGGCGCGCGGAGGGGCTGCCGGGGGTGCTGGTGTGCAGTGGCTCGGCGGAGGTGCCGGAGCTGGCGGCCCGGGCCGACCTGGTCCTGCCGGGACCGGCGGCCGTGACGGCGTTCCTCGCCGCCCTGGCCGAAGCCGTTCGGGGCTGACGGGCCTCCGCTGCGCGGAGCTTCCCGGGCTCTGCCCGGACCCGCGCCTCAAACGCCGGCGAGGCTGAAATTGCCCTGCGGGCAATCCAGCCCGCGCCGGGAACATCCAGCCCCGCCGGCGTTTGAGGTGCGGGGTCTGGGGCGGAGCCCCAGCAGCGGGCCCGCAGCGGCAGGTCCGGTCAGGGGCGCAGGGCGGCGAGTTGGGCCGCGAACCACTGGGCCGGGGGGAGGGCCGTGGCGGCCGTCGCCAGCCGCTTCGTGCGCTCCGCGCGCTCCCAGTCCGGCATGGCCAGCGCCGCGTGCAACGCCTCCGCCGTCTGCGTCACGTCGAACGGGTTCACCGTCAACGCGTCCTCGCGGAGTTCCCCGTACGCACCCGCCCCCGTGGACAGCACCAGCGCGCAGCCGGCCTCGGAGACGACGGGGATCTCCTTCGCCACCAGGTTCATCCCGTCCCGCACCGGGTTCACCAGCGCCACGTCCGCCATCCGGTACGCCGCCAGGGAGCGCGCGAAGTCGTCCTGCACCGTCACCAGCACCGGCTGCCAGTCCTCCGTGCCGAACTCCTCGTTGATCTCCGCCGCCAGCTCGGCCACCGACGCCGTGTACGCGCGGTACACCGCCAGGTCCTGCCGGGACGGGTACGCCGACGCCAGGTGCACCACCCGGCCCCGCCACTCCGGGTGTGCGGTCAGCAGCTCCCGGTACGCCAGCAGCCCCCGCAGGATGTTCTTCGACAGCTCCGTGCGGTCCACCCGGACGATCGTCCTGCGGTCCCGGACCTGCGCCCGCAGGGCCGCCAGCTTGTCGTCCACCTCCGGCCGGTGCGCCAGCGCGCGCAGCTCCTCCCCGTCCACGCCGAGCGCGTACACCGCCACCTTCGTCCGCCGGCGCGGCGCCGGGCCCTGGCCCGCCGTCAGGACCTGCAAGACGTAGGGCTCGCCCGTCTCCGAGGAGAGGGACGGCTCGGTGGCGCCCCGCTCGTCGGCCAGGTGGGCGCCGGCCATGAAGGCGTGCGCCCAGGCCCAGGTGTGGAAGCCCACCACGTCCGCCCCGAGCAGCCCCCACACCAGCTGGTGCCGGATGTCGTCGGGCAGCATGCCCAGGAACTCAGGAGAGGCCCACGGGGTGTGCGTGAAGTGGCTGATCCTCAGGTCAGGCCGCAGCGCGCGCAGCTCACCGGGAACCAGGGCCAGGTGGTAGTCCTGCACCAGCACCGCCGCGCCCTCGCCCGCCTCTTCCGCCAGCGCCAGCGCGAACGCGCGGTTGTACGCGACGTAGGACTCCCACCGGCGCCGGAACGCGGCGTCGAAGACGGGCTGCGTCGGGACGTCGTACAGGTGGTGGTGGGTGAACCACAGCACCGAGTTCGCGACGCCGTTGTACGCGTCGTCGTACACCGTGGGATCGATGTCCAGCATCCGGACTCCGATCTCGGAGACGCCCCGGCGGACCGCCTCCCGGTCCGGCTCCGACAGCGCCGCGCAGACCCACAGCGCGTCCGGATGCCGCGCCAGGGCCGCCGAGAGGCCGGAGACGAGACCGCCCCCGCCGCGCCGGGCACTGAGGGTGCCGTCGGCGGCGAGGGCGTAGGAGAGGGGGCCGCGGTTCGCCGCTACGAGTACCTGAGAAGCCATGCCGCGAACCTAGCCCGGCCCGCTCCCGCGCAAACTGAGTTCCCGGTCACGCCACCCGGCGCACGGCGTACTCCTCGATCTCCGCCATCGGTGGCCGCTCCTCCGTGTCCACCGGATACGTGTGCGGTACGAAGCCGTCCGGCCCGCGCTCGAACTGCGTCAGCTCCGGCCGTACCAGGTGCCCGCGCGACTGGCGCAGCAGGGCCGTCCGGTAGATCGCCGCGGCCATCCGGCCCAGCGCCTGGCCGTCCTGATGGCGGTGCAGCCGTACGCCCACGTCCACCTGGGCCAGCGCGTCCAGCCCGACCGTGTGCAGCGCGTCCACCAGCAGGCCCAGCTCCACCCCGTACCCGACGGGGAACGGCAGCCGCTCCAGCAGGGACCTCCGTACGGCGTACTCGCCGCCCAGCGGCTGGACGAAACCGGCCAGCTGCGGCCAGTGCAGGTTCAGCAGCGGGCGGGCGACCAGCTCGGTGACCCGCCCGCCCTGGCCGGGGGCGCCGCTGAGGGGGCGGTCGTACATCGCCTTGACGAACTCCACCCCCGGGTCGGTCAGCAGCGGGCCGACGATCCCGGAGACGAAGGAGGCCGAGAAGTCCCGCAGATCGGCGTCCACGAAGCAGACGATCTCGCCGCTGGTCGCCAGCAGCGAGCGCCACAGCACCTCGCCCTTGCCGGGCAGGGCGGGCAGGCGCGGCAGGATCGCGTCGCGGTGCACCACGCGGGCGCCGGCCTTGGCCGCCACCTCCGCCGTACGGTCGGTGGAACCCGAGTCGACCACCACCAGTTCGTCCACCAGGGGGACGGGCAGCCCGTCGATCAGATCGCGCCGGATCACCTCGACGATCTCGCCGACCGTGGCCTCCTCGTCGAGCGCGGGCAGCACCACGCTGACCGTGGTGCCAGCCGCCCGTTTCCGCTCAAGCAGCTGGTCGAGCGGTCGGTCGGCTGCGGACCAGGAGCGGTCGGCAAGCCATCGCTCCACCTCTTCCAGCACCTTCTGCACTCCCTGATTCATCCGTGGGTTCGACCGTGTTTTCGACCGAAAAGTGATCCATCTCGCGGTTCGGACGGCCGTCTCAACCACCCGCACCTTCGGTTACAGTCTTGAACAACGCGAGGGACCACCGCATGCCGGGGTCCCCGCGCACAAATGCCCGGGAGCGCCACAGAGCGCGCGGCCCGGTGCCATACCGCTCATCCAGAGGGGCAGAGGGACACGGCCCGTTGAAGCCCCGGCAACCCTCCAGTCGGTTCTCGCGATCGCGCACCAGCGTCGTCAGCGAGGTCCCCGGCTAGGGAAGGTGCCAATTCCGTCTCATGGCGAAGTGCGCCATGGGGAAGATGAGGAGAAAGGGCCTCGCCATCATGGCTGCACAGACTGTTGACACCCCTGTCGCCACCTCTGTTGATCTCGGTCCCGCCACCGGCCTTTCCTGCCGCGAGTGCGGAACCCGCTTCGAGCTCGGACCGATCTTCGCCTGCGCCGAGTGTTTCGGACCGCTGGAAGTGGCCTACGAGCTGCCGGCCGGCGGCCCTGATGCCCTGCGCGCCGCGATCGAGGCCGGCCCGAACAACATCTGGCGCTACGCGCCGCTGCTGCCCGTCCCGGCGGACGTGGCCTCCAAGCCGAGCCTGAACCCGGGCTTCACCAAGCTCGTGGACGCGGCGAACCTGGCCAAGGAGCTGGGTGTCACCGGCAAGCTCTACGTCAAGGACGACTCCGGCAACCCGACGCACTCCTTCAAGGACCGCGTCGTCGCCATCGCCGTCGAGGCCGCCCGCGCCTTCGGCTTCACCACCCTGTCCTGCTCCTCCACCGGCAACCTGGCCGGCGCCGTCGGCGCCGCGGCCGCCCGGGCCGGCTTCCGCTCCTGCGTGTTCATCCCGCACGACCTGGAGCAGGGCAAGGTCGTCATGGCCGGTGTCTACGGTGGCGAGCTGGTCGGCATCGAGGGCAACTACGACGACGTCAACCGCTTCTGCTCCGAGCTCATCGGCGACCCGCTGGGCGAGGGCTGGGGCTTCGTCAACGTCAACCTGCGCCCGTACTACGGCGAGGGCTCCAAGACCCTGGCGTACGAGATCTGCGAGCAGCTCGGGTGGCGGCTGCCCGACCAGATCGTGATCCCGATCGCGTCCGGCTCGCAGCTGACGAAGATCGACAAGGGTCTCCAGGAGCTCATCAAGCTCGGCCTGGTCGAGGACAAGCCGTACAAGATCTTCGGCGCCCAGGCCGAGGGCTGCTCCCCGGTCTCCACCGCCTTCAAGGCCGGTCACGACGTGGTCCGCCCGCAGAAGCCGAACACCATCGCCAAGTCGCTGGCCATCGGCAACCCGGCGGACGGCCCGTACGTCCTGGACATCGCCCGCCGCACGGGCGGCTTCGTCGAGGACGTCACCGACGAGCAGGTCGTCGAGGCCATCAAGATCCTCGCCCAGACCGAGGGCATCTTCGCCGAGACCGCGGGCGGCGTGACGGTCGGCGTGACGAAGAAGCTCATCGAGAACGGGCAGCTCGACCCGGCGCTGACCACCGTGATCCTGAACACCGGTGACGGCCTCAAGACCCTGGAGGCGGTGGCCGCGGACAGCGGGCAGACCGCCACCATCCGCCCGAGCCTGGACGCGTTCCGCGCCGCCGGCCTGGCCTGACCATCACCTCCCGCTCAACCGGAAAGGCAGTAGCGCCATGAGCGTCAACGTCCGCATCCCCACCATCCTGCGCACCTACACCGGCGGCGCCGCCGAGGTGAAGGCCGAGGGCGCGACCCTGGCCCAGGTCATCGCGTCCCTGGAGCAGAACCACCCGGGCATCGCCGCGCGCGTCCTGGACGACCAGGGCAAGCTGCGCCGCTTCGTGAACGTCTACGTCAACGACGACGACGTGCGCTTCGAGGGCGGGCTGGAGGCGGTGACGCCGGACGGCGCCGGCGTGTCGATCATCCCCGCCGTGGCCGGCGGCTGACGACAGCCCCTGGCGGCCGCTTGAAGCCTCTCCAGGTGGCACGCGTAAACGAAATTGCCCCCTCCGTTAATAAACGGAGGGGGCAATTCTGCTTGGTTGGGCGCGGTAGAGTTGGGGAAGTCCCCTCCGTTGTTCTTGCCCGCCGCATATGAGCGGGCCGCGTGAGGGTTGACATTGAGTCAATGTGCGGAAGCGGTATGGGGCTTTGGCGAGATATGCCGGGCCCGAGTTGCCCTGGGATATGCCAAATTTTCACTCTATTTCAATCTATCTCCGTGTCCGGATTTCTCGTCGGATTGACCTGTTGCAGACAGCAGCGGTGCGGATACATTCAGCCCCGGTCGAGGCGTTCCGGCGCAAGTTCTGACCCGGGTCCGCGAAGTGCGGTCCTGCGCAAGGGCCAGTAATAGGGGAGTTAGGCATGGCTCAGGGCACCGTCAAGTGGTTCAACGCGGAGAAGGGCTACGGCTTCATCGCGGTCGACGGTGGTGCGGATGTGTTCGTCCACTACAGCGCCATCCAGATGGACGGGTACCGCACCCTTGAAGAGGGTCAGCGGGTCGAGTTCGAGATCTCGCAGGGCCAGAAGGGTCCGCAGGCGGACATGGTCAAGCTCGCCGCCGGCTAGACGAGTAGTCCGAGCGCGATCGACCACCGACGCGACCGGTCTCGGTTGACACATACGAGGGGCCCACATCCCGGACACGGGATGTGGGCCCCTCGTGTCGTCCCGGTGGCCGTCTCGGTGGCCGGGCGTTGCCCGAAGCCGCTTGCACTCGGAGGGGTCGAGTGCTAATCATTGGCGTTAGCACTCTCCGGGTGAGAGTGCTACTAGACGAGGACCGGGTCGGTGAGGCCCTCAGGGTCCGGCGGGAAGGAACCGCCGGGCACGCAGGCCGTCCGTCGCGGGCGCGGGCGCGGTCCGGAGCAATCCAGCCTCCCCCTCACGCCTGGTGGCGTAGGGGGAACCCCAGTCCTGGAGGACCACTTCAGATGGCCAAGATCATTGCGTTCGACGAGGAGGCCCGGCGCGGTCTCGAGCGTGGGATGAACCAGCTCGCCGACGCCGTCAAGGTCACCCTTGGCCCCAAGGGTCGCAACGTCGTCCTTGAGAAGAAGTGGGGCGCCCCCACGATCACCAACGATGGTGTCTCCATCGCCAAGGAGATCGAGCTCGAGGACCCGTTCGAGAAGATCGGCGCCGAGCTGGTCAAGGAAGTCGCCAAGAAGACGGACGACGTCGCCGGCGACGGTACGACCACCGCCACCGTTCTCGCCCAGGCGCTCGTCCGCGAGGGCCTGCGCAACGTGGCGGCCGGCGCCAACCCGATGGCCCTCAAGCGTGGCATCGAGAAGGCCGTCGAGGCCGTCTCCGGCGCCCTGCTGGAGCAGGCGAAGGATGTCGAGACCAAGGAGCAGATCGCTTCCACGGCCTCCATCTCCGCCGCTGACACCCAGATCGGCGAGCTCATCGCCGAGGCCATGGACAAGGTCGGCAAGGAAGGCGTCATCACCGTCGAGGAGTCCCAGACCTTCGGTCTGGAGCTTGAGCTCACCGAGGGCATGCGCTTCGACAAGGGCTACATCTCGGCGTACTTCGCCACCGACATGGAGCGTATGGAGGCGTCGCTCGACGACCCGTACATCCTGATCGTCAACTCCAAGATCGGCTCGGTCAAGGACCTGCTGCCGCTCCTGGAGAAGGTCATGCAGTCCGGCAAGCCGCTGCTGATCATCGCCGAGGACGTCGAGGGCGAGGCCCTGTCGACCCTGGTCGTCAACAAGATCCGCGGCACCTTCAAGTCCGTCGCCGTCAAGGCCCCGGGCTTCGGCGACCGCCGCAAGGCCATGCTCGGCGACATCGCCATCCTCACGGGCGGCACGGTCGTCTCCGAGGAGGTCGGCCTCAAGCTGGAGAACGCGGGCCTCGACCTGCTCGGCCGCGCCCGCAAGGTCGTCATCACCAAGGACGAGACCACGATCGTCGACGGTGCCGGTGACAGCGACCAGGTTCAGGGTCGCGTCAACCAGATCCGCGCCGAGATCGAGAACTCCGACTCGGACTACGACCGCGAGAAGCTCCAGGAGCGCCTCGCGAAGCTGGCCGGCGGCGTGGCCGTCATCAAGGCCGGCGCCGCGACCGAGGTCGAGCTCAAGGAGCGCAAGCACCGCATCGAGGACGCCGTTCGCAACGCGAAGGCGGCCGTCGAGGAGGGCATCGTCGCCGGTGGTGGCGTGGCCCTGCTCCAGGCCTCCGCGGTCTTCGAGAAGCTCGACCTGTCGGGTGACGAGGCGACCGGCGCCAACGCCGTGAAGCTCGCCCTGGAGGCCCCGCTCAAGCAGATCGCCGTCAACGGTGGTCTCGAGGGTGGCGTCGTCGTGGAGAAGGTCCGCAACCTCCAGGTTGGCTGGGGCCTGAACGCCGCGACCGGCGAGTACGTGGACATGATCGCCGAGGGCATCATCGACCCGGCGAAGGTCACGCGCTCCGCGCTGCAGAACGCGGCGTCCATCGCGGCCCTCTTCCTCACCACCGAGGCCGTCATCGCCGACAAGCCCGAGAAGGCCGGCGCCGGCGCCCCGGGCGGCATGCCGGGCGGTGACATGGACTTCTGATCGACCTCTGGCTCCGGCCTCTGGTTGATCGGCTGTTCTCGAACGAGGGCGGCACCCCTGCGGGGGTGCCGCCCTCGGGCGTTTCCACGGAACCACTGGCGGCGTAAGACGTTTTGTCTTACGCTGTCTGTCATGGCTGACACCGTGACGATCCGCACCGACTCGGAGACCGAGCACGCCCTTACCGTCCTCACGCAGGACGGCAGCTCCCGTTCCGCGGCCATAAGAGCGGCCGTGCTGGAGGCGGCCCTGCGCAAGGAGCGCGCGGCAGCGCTGCGGCGCGCGGTGCTGCGCATGCCGTTGGGCGAACCTGACGGCATCGACATCGCGGCGGAGCTTTCCCGGAGCCGCGAGGAAGAGCGCTGATGATCTACCTCGACTCCGCCGCGGTCGTGAAACTGGTCCACGCCGAATCCGAGTCGCAGGCATTGCGCGACTGGCTCGACGAGAGGGCCGAGACCGGATGGGTCAGCTCGGTCCTGGTGGAGGTGGAGTCCTTCAGAGCGCTGGCCCGATACGCACCGCAGTCCGCCGTGCGTCTCCATCTCGTCCTGGACCTGATCGACCTGGTCGACCTCGACCCCAGCATCCGCATCCTCGCCGAGACCGTGCGGCCGGCCACCGTTCGCAGCCTCGATGCCATCCACCTGGCGACGGCGCTCAGCCTTGGCGCGCGGCTGACCTCGTTCGTCACCTACGACAAGCGGTTGGCGGACGCCGCCCGGGATGCGGGACTGGCCGTCGACGCTCCCGCGTGACCTGGTTGACCGGCCGCCGTCGGGCGTTCCTGGTGTTCCCGGCGTTCCTGGCGTTCCGTCAGAGCCGCTTGAGGAAGTAGACGTCCTCGTGGCCGGCCGGGAATCCCGGGACGCGGGCGGTCTCCTCGTAGCCGTGGCGGGCGTAGAAGGCCGGGGCCTGGAAGGTGAAGGAGGACACGAGGATCGAGCGGCAGCCCCGCCGGCGGGCCTCCTCCTCGGCCGCCGCCAGCAGCTTCCCGCCCCAGCCGCCGCGCCGGCTGTCCTCGCGGACCCAGGTCATCTCGATGCCCGCGCGGTCGCCCCAGCTCCAGCCGCTGAGTCCGGCGACCAGCGCGCCGTCCGCGTCCGTGATCCGTACGGTGAACTCGGACTGCTCGTGCCCGGCCGTCGCCGCCAGGTTGAACGCGTCGAGCTCCTTGCTCAGCCGCGCGTCGAGTTCGGTGTCCGGGCCGCCTGTGGTGATGTCCACCCCGTTGTCGTCCATGCGGCCATTCTGCGGCGGCGACCCGGTACGACCGAACCGGTTTCCGAAGGCCGGGGCCTCAGCCTCCGAACCCGGAGGTGTCGAGCGTGAAGTCGAACGGCTCGGGGATGGGCAGGGCCTCTCCGAAGGCCACCGTTTTGCGGGAGCGGTACCCGTGCGGGGAAGGATCGGAGAAGCAGGTGATCTCCGAATCCCGCATGTCCACCACCAGATAGACCGGGACGAGCCGGCCGTACACGTCGAGCTTCTCGTTCCAGTCCGCGTCCTTCGTGGAGACGGACGTGAACTCGCCCACCAGGGACAGTGCCTCGCCGTCCGCGTGACGGCCTTCCTCGTCGAAGGCGGACTCGTCCGCGACGTACAGGTCCGGTCCGTAGCCGCGCTCCGCCGCCGGGAACTGGAAGAGGAAGGGGGAGGTATCCGCGAAGTGTCCCGTGGGAACGTGGGCCTGCAGCTGCTCACGCAGTACACGCATGGGACGGGAGTAGCGCAGCTTGGACCACGGTGACACGACGATCTTCCCCCGGATGAGCTCGGCCTTGAAGCCGTCAGGCGTGTTCATCTCCTCGACGGTGCGCAGGAGGCTCTCGAATGTCGGCGGCGACAGGGGCGCCTCTATGGGTGTGGCCCGCTCGGTCATGATCGTCACCGTCGTCCTCCGGATGGCATGCTGTGCCCTGAATGTGTGCCTCGTCCCAGGCTAATGGCGGGTGGGCTCCCGTGCCTGACTGATGGGGCGTATCGCCGGGAATCGCTCCGGGTTTGGTTGACTGCTGGTATGACGGACGGGACGAGCGTGTTCATCAAGATCTGCGGGCTCAAGACGGCCCACGACGTCGACGTGGCCGTGGCGGCCGGGGCCGATGCCGTCGGGTTCGTCTTCGCGCCCGGCAGCCCGCGGACCATCGGGGCCGCCGAGGCGCGGGAGCTGGCCGCGAGGGTGCCGGCCGGGGTGCTGACCGTCGGGGTGTTCCGCGGGCAGTCCGTCGAGGAGGTCCGGCGACTGACCGAGGAGAGCGGCGTACGCGGGGTGCAGCTGCACGGCGAGGAGGGCCCCGAGGACTTCGCGGCGCTGCGCGCCGAGGGCCGGACGCTGCTGCGGGCCACCGCCGAGCACGCTGAGCGCTGCGGGGAGTACGGGGAGGACCTGCTGCTGATCGACGCCCCGGAGCCGGGCTCCGGCAAGCCGTGGAACTGGGGGTCCGCGGAGTTCACCGCGCCGGAGGGCCGCTGGCTGCTGGCGGGCGGGCTCACGCCGGGGAACGTGCGGGAGGCCGTCGGGACGACCGGGGCGTGGGGCGTGGACGTGTCCAGCGGGGTGGAGCGGGAACGCGGCGTGAAGTCGCCCGAGCTGATCCGCGCCTTCATCGAGGCCGCCAGGGGGTAGCCGGCAATTCAGGTGGCAGCCGCGGCATCGGCCGGGCCGTCGCCGAGCGGCTCGCGGCGGACGGCGTGACCGTCGTGCTGACCTACGCGAACGACGAGAAGGCCGCCCGCCGCACGGTGGAGCGGATCGGCGAGAACGGCGGCCGGGCCCACGCGCTCCGGGCGGAGCTCGGCCGGCACGGGGACGCCGCCGCGCTCTGGGAGACGTACGACGCGCTGGGGCTGGGCGGAGTCGACATCCTCGTCAACAACGCCGGGATCGGCCTGCCCGCCCCCCTCGGCTCGGTCTCCGAGGAGGGCTTCGACCGGGTCTTCGCCGTCAACGTCCGGGCCCCCTTCTTCCTGGTCCAGGAAGGCCTCGGCCTCGGCCGGCTGCGCGACGGCGGCCGGATCGTCAACGTCTCCAGCGGCGCCGCACGGATCGCCATGCCCGACGGGATCGCGTACGGGCCCACCAAGGCGGCCCTCGACATCCTGACCCTGAACCTCGCGAAGGTGCTCGGCCCGCGCGGCATCACCGTCAACTCGGTCGCGCCCGGAATCGTCGACACCGATGTCAACGCCGGCTGGCTGCGCGACAACGCCGAGGCGCAGGCGTACGCGGCCTCGCTGGCGGCGCTCGGCCGGGTGGGCAATCCCGAGGACGTCGCCGACGTCGCCGACGTCGCCGACATCGTCGGCTTCCTCGCCTCCGACGCGGCGCGCCGGGTCACGGGCCGCGTCGTGGACGCCACGGGCGGCGCGGGCCTCTGACACGCACGCGACGGCGCGGCCGTTACCCTGCGGCTGGGGGGATCATGGAACAGCCGACACCGCCGCGCGGGCGGATCACCGCGCACCTGTCGCTCGTGCTCGCCTCGGCCCTGGCCGGCGTGGTGGTGCTGTACGGAGTACTCACCGCGAAACTGGCGCTCGACGCCCATGCCCACGCCCACGGTTGGCCGCGGGGTCTGGGATGGCTGCTGATGGTCCTGCCGCTGCTCGCGATCGCCACGGTGGCGGCGGGCACCCGGTCGGCAGCGTCTGGGCCGCGCGTCACCCGCTTCGGCGGGCCGGCCAAGGCCGTCGCCGTTCTCGTCGCGCTGGCCGCCCTGTGGCCGGGCTGGCTGGGCTTCGAGTGGATGCGCGGCCCGCACGCGTACGCCTGGACCTGGTACGCGCCCGACCGGCCGGCCACCGCCCGCCCGCTCGACGCCTGGTCGCTCGGGCCGACGGGCATGGTCCGGGCCAGGTCGGACGCCCTGTTCCTCTTCAACGGCGAGGGCCGCTCCGGTGGCACCCTGCGCGCCCCGGAGGGCACTTCGGTCTGCGCGCTGAGCCGCACCACGCCCGCGTTCACGGGACTCGTCGCGTACGGGCGGGACGCGGCGGGCGCGTGCGGGGCCCGGGTCGAGGCCGTGGACCTGCGGTCCTCGGGCGGGCGTCTGTGGGGCCGGGACCTGTCCCCGGCCGGCGGAGTCCCGCCGGTCGCCGTGGACGGTACGGCGGTGGTGCTGGACGAAGCCGCCCTGCTCGGCCTCGACCTGACCTCGGGCACCGAACGCTGGCGCGCCCCACTCGGTACGGACTGCCGCGTCACGGCCCTCGACGGGGCCGACGGCCGGATCCTGGCGGTGGCGGACTGCGCGGGCCGCCCCCGCCTGCGGGCGCTCGACGCGGTGACGGGCCGCGCCCTCTGGGAGAGCCCGCTGGCCGGCACCGGCCGGGTGCTGTCCGTGCGCCCGGCCGCCGTTCAGGTCCCGGACGGCTCGGTACTGCTCTTCGACGACACCGGCCGGCCCCGCGGCTCGGTGGCGGGCCTGCCGACGCAGCCGACCCCGCTGGCCGTCGGCGGGCTGCTGATCGCGTCCGGGCAGGGCAAGAAGCCGGGCCTGTCGGCGTACTCGCTGACCGACGGCCGGCGCGTCTGGCACGCGGGGCTCGACGGCCACGACGTACGGGGGATCGCGCCGGGCCGGGCGGGCGGGGTCGATGTGGTGACCTCGGACCGCTGGTGGACGTACCTCTGGCACCTGAACGGCGACTCGGGCGCGCCCGGGCAGCGGCCGACCGTCCTGCGCGACGTGCCGCTGGGCCGCCGCTTCGAGGTATACGCGGACCAGCCCGCCGGCTACACGTTCGTCAACCTGGACGAGGGCGGCCGGCTGCCGGTCTACTTCTCGGTCAGGCCGGTCATAGGGTGGTGACGAACGCCGCCCAGGCGGGGCCGTTGAAGGTGAGGTGCGGGCCGTCCGGGACCTTGGAGTCGCGGACGGGGACGAGGTTGGGGTGGCCGTCGGCTACTTCGAGGCAGTCGCCGCCGCTGCCGCCGCTGTGGGTGGACTTCCGCCAGGTGGCCATCTCCAGGCAGTCGCCGCCAGTGCCATCGCTATAGCTGGACTTGTGCCATATGGCTTCCGACAGATCGCGCTCAGGCGTGCTGGTCATGTTCGTAATCCTCCGCCACCGATTCGATCAAGGCCAGGGACTTGCGCGGTGACAGCGCGTTGGCCGTGAGGAGATCGTAGGTCAGCGAGTGCCGAGCGACCGTGGCCGGATCGTCCAACAGCACTCCTATCGCGTTGCCTTGAACGTAGGCGAGCGGGGGAGCGTCCTCAAAGGTCAGCAGTTTCAGCGTGCCGCCCATTGATGAGTGGGCGCCTGCGCTGAACGGTAGTACCTGGACGACGATCCGGCAGGCGCGGATGAGAGTGACGATGTGCCGCAGGGCCTCCGCCATCACCATCCTTCCGCCCACAACCCGCCGAAGAACGCTCTCGTCCAACACGCACCACAGCATGGGCGTTGTTGGATGCGTGAGCAGGGCGGCTCGGTCCAGCCGGTTCCTCACCAGTTCGTCGATGACGTCTGCTGTCGCGGTCGGTTGGTACGCGCGAAAGACCTCTCGCGCATACGCCTCCGGCTGGAGCATCCCAGGTAGTGCCAGAGGCGAGTATTCCCGGATGGTCAGGGCTTCGGCCTCAGCCTCGGCCGCTGCGGCGAAGTGGTCGGGGTATTTGGACTTGGCCAGGGCTCCACAGTTGCGAGCGAAGAAGCCGTCCGTTTGGAGGATTTTGTCTAGCTGGCGTGCGATGTCGAGGTGCATGCGCCGCGTGCCTGCTTCGAACTGGCCGATGTAGGCGCCGCTCACGAAGAGCAACTCACCCAGCCGGGCCTGGGTGAGGCCGGCGCGTTCGCGCGCCACGCGTAGTTCTGCGCCGAGGAGGGCGCGGGGTGAGGAGGAGGGGTCGAGGTTCTTGGGTGCTGGCATGACAACTCCTGTTGCAACGGCACTTGTTGCTGTACCTGCCTGCTTGAAAGGCTAGCGACGATGTCGCCACGCTGTGTGTCGAACCTGAACACGCAGCGTAGAAAGGTGACATGTCATGGTGCTCACGCCACAGGAGCGGATGGAGGCGGCCGAGGGGGCCGTGCAGCAGTTGAAGGAAGCACTGACCGGGGTGGGGGTGGTCTTTCCGTCCCTGGGGGTGGACGGGGTGTCGGCCGCCGGTACGTACGGGCTGCCTCTCGTGGACCTCGGCCGCTGCAACCTGGACACGGCGCTCCGGCTGGCCGCCGTACTCCACGAGCGGGAGCGCGCGTGAGCGAGGCGGTCGCGGCGGCGGAGTTCGGGTTCGAACTCGGGTGGAAGCTGCGTGGTTTGGATACGGCCCTTGTCGGTGGCGGGTGGAAGCGTGGGGACATGGGACTTTCCGTGCGCGTGCAGCGCGATGAGGGCAGTGGGCTGTGGACCGCCGTCGGGGACGACGGTGAGCGACGCGAGACGAGGTCGGCCGACACGGCGGACGAGGCGACCGCGCTGGTGCACGAGGCCTTCGGGTTGAGGGCCTGGCGGCCGCAGCCGCCTCCGCCGCCGGGATGGCAGCGGTTCACGCTGATCCACTGCCCGGTGGAGGAGTATCCGCAGTTCGGTGATCCACGCTACGACGGGCTCAAGGCGGAGCCGCCGGAGGGCTGCGTGGTCGAGGACGTCGGCGGGTACTTCGGGCTGCGCTGCGAGCGGCCGGGTGCGCGGCTGCTGGATGCGGTCGCGGACCTGTGCGGCGAGATCCGGACCGAGCACGGGCTGCTCATGACCGATCTCGGCATCGAGAAGCTGTGGGAGTGGTCGTCGGACGGCACGGACGGCTGGGGCGCGGAGATCGTGGGCCAGCTGCTGCTGATGGCCGCCGAGCGCGGCCCGAAACTCGGCTACAGCGTGGACGACCTGGTCCGCTTCCTGCGGGCGGCTGCCGGAGCGTGAACCTCAGTGCCGCTTTCTCCCTCCTCGCAACGGCCGGGGCCGACCAGCGGGGTGAATGCTTCCGCTGGTGCCGGGGCGAACGGGTGAAACGGCCGCCGCACCCCGCGATGACGGCGTCCGCGGTGCGTTGCCCTACTTCCAGGAGTCCCGCGCGAACCACCCGACGGGAGAAGCCGATCATGTCCATGCATACGCTGAGGCGACGGATGTCCGCCCTCGGAGCCGTCCTCGGGCTGAGCATCGCCCTGCCGCTCACCACCGGGGCCACCCCGGCATATGCCCAGGCCCAAATGAGCGTGACGAAGTCCCACGAGGGGAACTTCGTCCGTGGAGGGCAGGGGACCTACCACTTCGAGTTCATCAACACCGGCGACGCCGCAACCACCGGCACAGTGCGCATCACGGACCAGTATCCGCAGGGACTCACGTTCGCTGCGGTCAACAACGTTGAGGCAAGCATTGGCACCAGTGTTGACTGCCCGGACATCACCAGTCAACAACACCGTCACCCTCAGTGGTGGGCCCGAGGACGGAATCCTGACCTCTGCGAATGACCCAACCCGCATCACCGGCGACACTTGCCCCAACGGGGTCAACGCGCCCTGACAGAGCAGCTGACTGCCCCTCAGGCCCGGCAGGCGTCCGTCGGACAACCGCCTCACCATCCCATCTGGCATGCGGGTGAGAACCGAACCCGTCCGGACCTGTCCGACGCGACACGTGGGCGGTCGGCCGGACAGGCTGGACTTCCGTCCGCGGGATGGGCGTGGATACGCGGTCCCGCCTCACCGATGGGAGCACCCATGCGCGGTCATCTCACGCGCGCCGTCACGAAGGCCTGCCTCGTTCTGGCCATGCTGGGCCTGGTCATCCCCACAACCACAACCACGGCCGCCGCCCAGCGCGCACAGGTCCTCCACCGACAGACCGTGGTGCTGCCCCTCAGCGGCACGTTCAGAACTTTCGGCTCGGAACCGATCGACGTCACCGGCAGTATCCGCGTCAGGGTCGTCACCGAGACCGAGCCGGGCGGCGGCGGCACCGCCCGCGTGACCAGCACCTTGCTCCGCACCACTGGCATCGGCCAGGTCAGCGGCGACACCTACCGCCTCGTCGGCAGCGACACCGACGTGGTCGCCTTCCCGCCGGGCCCGATCAGCCCGCTTACCTTCCGCCCGACCTTCTACAACATCTTTCCGCCGGACCCCATCATTCCGATCGTCCCGCCCCATCCCATCCAGCCCGTCATTGTCCGCGTCACGCTCGCACCGGACGGCGCCATCGACGGCATCGGCGCACAGATCGACCCGGGCACGGTCGATAACCCCTGACCTTACGGCGCCGAGGCGGTTGCCGCAGGGGGCGCGAGGTCCTCGGGGTCGGTGCGCAGGCGGGCGTGGAGGTGTTCGTCGTGCCAGCCGTCCGCGTGGAGGAGGGCGCCGCGCATGGTGCCTTCCAGTGGGAAGCCGGCCTTCGTCGCGATGGCGCAGGAGGCCGGGTTGGCCACGGAGTGGGTGATGCGCAGGCGGTGCAGGCCCACGTCCTCGAAGGCCCAGCGGCGGATCCGGTCCGTGGCCTTCACCGTGATCCCGCTGCCGCGCCCGGCGGGTAGCAACCAGTAGAGGAACTCGCCGCTGCCGTCCCGTAGATCGAGGTCGGCCAGGCCGATCAGGCCGACGGCCGGGCCTCCGGTGGCGGGGGCGACGGCCCAGATCCCGGCCTCCTCGGTCTGCCAGAGGCCGTGCCAGCGGGCGATCCGGTCTTCGGCCTCGGCCAGGGTGAGCCGGCCCGGGCGGTTCCAGTGCTGGATCTCCGGGTCGCGGCCGGCCTCGACCAGCGCGGGGGCGTCGTCCACGGTCCAGGGACGCAGGTGCATCCCGCCGGGGAGGGCGAACTCCGGCTGCGGGACAGCGCTCATCCGGCCGGCCGGGACCACCGGGGGTATCGCTTCGGTCATCGGTGGATCATGTCTGACAGGTGCGGAAACGGGCCAGGGGTTTTGGGGCGGTGACGGCTGCGGCGGGGAGCTTCATGCGTCCGGCCTCCCCGCCCGCCGGGGGTTACGCCAGGGGTTAGGCCAGGGCCGGTTCCTTGTCCGGGTCGGTCGTCGGTGTCGCCGAGGTCGGGACGGGGTCGGTGTTGAGGTCCGTCAGCATGGGGCCGGTGAAGCCGAAGAAGTAGGTCGCGGCGAAGCCCGCCAGGTATCCGACCGCCAGGCCGCCGGCGTAGATCGCGAGGGTGGGGCCCATTCCGGACTTGCCGTCCAGCAGCGGGAACAGGGCCCAGCCCGACGGGCCGATGGCCGTCGAGCCGAAGGCCACGCCCAGCTGGTTGAACAGGCCCACGAACGCCCCGCCCGCCGCGCCGCCGACGCAGGCGGTGACGAAGGGGCGGCCCAGCGGAAGCGAGACCCCGTAGATCAGGGGTTCGCCGACGCCCAGGAACCCGGCCGGGAGCGCCGACTTGATGGTCGTACGGAGGGAACGGTTGTGCGGGAGGCGGCAGTAGACGGCGATCGCGGCGCCGACCTGGCCCGCGCCCGCCATGGCGAGGATGGGGAGGAGGACGGTGTAGCCGTTCTGCTCGATCAGGGTGGTGTGGATGGGGATCAGGGCCTGGTGCAGGCCCAGCATGACGAGCGGGAGGAAGAGGCCGCCCAGGACCAGGCCCGCGAGGGCGCCGCCGTTGGCGAGGAGCCAGGTGGCGGAGCTGCCGATGGCGGCGGAGACCTCACCGGCGACGAACATCAGACCGAAGAGGGTGACCAGGCCGGAGACCAGGACGGTGACGGTGGGGGTGACCAGCGCGTCCACGGCCTCCGGGACCCACTTGCGGCACAGCCTCTCGACGCGGACCGCGAGGTACGCGGCCGCCAGCGCGCCCAGGACGCCGCCCTGGCCGGGGGAGAGGTGCTGGCCGAAGGCGTCGATCTTCGCGACGCCGGGGAAGACGATGACGGCGGCGACCGCGCCGCCGAGGATCGGCGTGCCGCCGAACTCCTTGGCGGTGTTGTAGCCGACGAAGACGGCGATGAGTGACATGAACCCCGAGGCCATGGCCGCGAGCGCGGGGACGACGGCCGGCAGCCAGCCCGTGTTGGCGAGGACGCCGCCGAGGCCGGCGATGATGCCGCAGCCGATCAGCGCCGGGATCAGCGGGACGAAGATGTTCGCGACGCGGCGCAGGAACAGCTTGACGGGGGTGGCGTTGCGGGCCTTCCGGGCCTCCTTCAACGCGGCGCCCCGGTCGGCGAGTTCCTCCGCCGTGACGGAGTGCGAGGGCGTGGGCGTGGGCGGGGGCGAGGTTGGGGGCGTCGGCGAGCGGTGCTCCGCCACCAGTGCCTCGAACTCGGGCGTGACGCGGGCGACGGTGCCCGGGCCCAGCACGATCTGGTAGGTCTCGTCGTCCACGACGCCCATGACCGCGGGGACGGCCTTGAGCGCCTCGTCCTGGACCAGCGAGCGGTCGCGCAGGCCGATGCGCAGGCGGGTCATGCAGTGCGCGATGGAGGTGATGTTGTCCGGGCCGCCGACCAGCGGAAGGATCGCGGCGGCGGTGGCGCGGTTCTTGTCAGGGGCCATGGTGGTCTCTCGCCTTGCGTGGGGGGTCAGGGGTCAGGGGCCAGGGGTCAGGTGGTGGTGGCGCTCTTGGCGGCGAGGGCGGCGCGCAGGTGGCCCTGTGAGGTGCTGAGCAGCTCGGCCGCGGTGGGGGCGTCCACGCCCGCGAGGATGACGAGGATGGCGTTCTTGACCTCGCCGCCGGTGGCGGTGAGCGCGGTCTCGATCTCGGCGTCGGGCGCGCCGGTCGCCAGTGCGACGATGCGGCGGGAGCGGGCGCGCAGCTTCTCGTTGGAGGCGCGCAGGTCGACCATCAGATTTCCGTACGTCTTGCCGAGGCGGATCATCGTGATGGTCGAGATCAGGTTGAGCACCAGCTTCTGCGCGGTACCGGCCTTCAGGCGGGTGGACCCGGTCAGCAGCTCGGGGCCGGTCACCACCTCGATGCCGTGCTCGGCGGCCGCGGCGAGCGCGGAGCCGGGGTTGCAGGAGAGGCCGACGGTGAGCGCGCCGCGCGTACGGGCGTACTCGACCGCGCCGATCGCGTACGGGGTGCGGCCGGAGGCGGAGATGCCGATGACGGTGTCGTCGGCGGTCAGCGCGAGCGCGGCGAGGTCCGCGGCGGCCAGCTCCTTGGAGTCCTCGGCGCCTTCGACGGCCTTGAGCATGGCGGAGGGGCCGCCCGCGATCAGGCCGATGACCTGGGCCGGGTCGGTGTTGAAGGTGGGCGGGCACTCGCTGGCGTCGAGTACGCCGATGCGCCCGGCCGTGCCGGCGCCCGCGTGGATCAGGCGGCCGCCGCGTGTCATGCGGGGGGCGATCGCGTCGATGGCGACGGCGATCTGCGGCAGCCGGGCGGCTACGGCGGCCGGGACGGTGGCGTCCTCGGCGTTCATGGTGCGGGCGATGTCGAGGGTGGACAGCCGGTCGATGTCGGCCAGTTCGGGCCGGTGGGCCTCGGTGGCCAGGGTGTCCAGCTGGGCGCGGAGTTCGGCGTACGCGGTCATGTGGGGCGGGCTCCTGGCGGCTGGTGCCGGGTGGCGGCGGCGGTGAGGGCGATGCGCAGCAGTTTCCGCGCGCGGTCGGGGCCGGTGGGGGAGGACGCGCCGACGCGGTGCGTGTCGGGGTACGGGGGCGCTGGCGCTGGCGATGACGGTTGGCGCCCGTCGTGGCGCCCAGCGCTCGTCGTGCCGCCCGCGCCCGCGCTCGTGCTTGCGGTGGCGGTGGCGGTGGCGTCCGTGCCCACGCCTGCTCTCGCGGTGGCGCCCGTGCCCGTGCTCCCGTTGCCCGTTGCCCGTGCCCGTGCCCGTGCTCGCGCTCGTGCCCGTGCTCGCGCTCGTGCCCGTGCTCGCGCTCGTGCCCGTGCTCGCGCTCGTGCCCGTGCTCTCGCGGTGGCGGTGGCGGTGGCGCTCGCGTCCGCGTCCGCGTCCTCGGTAGCGCTAGCGGTGGGCTCACGGTGGGCTGGCGCTCGCGGTTGCGGCGGTGGGGTGGGCGGGGCGCGGGGCGGGTCGTGTGGGGCGGGAAGAGGGTCTTCGCCACTTGGGCCCCGCGGGTTCACAATGTGGTCATGGACCACGCGACCCCCCTGGAACAGGCGCTGCATGCCGCCCGCGCCCTTGTCCTCGCCGATCTCGTCGCGGGCGAGGTCGCCGAGGCCGATGTCGTCTCCCTCGTCGAGGACTCGGTCACGCACCGCCGGTGGTGGGTGGAGCAGTGGCCGGAGGGGGTCGACTACCTCGCCGGACTCGTCGCCCAGGACGTACAGGACGCGCTGCTGGAGAAGTACGGCCGCTGGCCGCTGTGCCCGGTCTGCTCGCACGGCGACCCGCACGCGCTGGACGTGGAGCCGGAGCTGGGACCCGACCCGCACTGGGTGTGCGCCAAGGTCGGGGTCAAGGTCGCCGCGGTGGGCGGCCTCGGCCCGGTCCTCGGCCTCGGCAGGTGAGCCGCCGGTGACGCTCTACATCGACCCGCCGACCTGGCCGGGCCATGGCCGCATGTGGTCGCACCTGGTCAGCGACGTGTCGTACGAGGAGCTCCACGCGTTCGCGGCGGGCATCGGCTGCCCGCCCCGGGCGTTCGAACGGGACCACTACGACGTACCGGAGCAGCGCTACGCGGACGCGGTGGCGGCGGGGGCGGTGCAGATCGGCAGCAAGGAGCTGGTCCGCCGCATCACGGCAGCGGGCCTACGCCGCCCGAAGGGCCGCCCGGCGGCGTAGGGGCCTGGCCTGGGTCGGGCCGGGCCGGGTTGTCAGCGGCTGCCGCAGGGGCACTGCTTCGCGGTCGGACCGCCCCCCGGCCCCGGCCCCGTCCCCGGCCGCAGCTGTGCGGCGAGGGTTCGGGCACTCTGCCCGCGGTCGACCGGCGGCGGGGACCTCCGGCCCCGGCTGCGGCTATGCGGCGGGGGTTGCGGGGCGGGTCAGTGGGCCGCTCTGCCTCGCGGTCGGACCGGGGCCGGCGGAGACCTCCGGCCCCGGCCGGCCGCGCGGCGGGTCAGCGGGGCGCCGCACGGCGGCGTGTCTGTAAGCACTTCCGTGGGGACCACGGTTCCAAGGTGTTGTGGTACCACCCTCGAACCGGTAGCCGACGACTCACCCGAGGCTCCGACGGCCTCTTCTCGCAGGTCACGCCTGTGCATCAGCCCACCACAAACAGCGGCGGGATCCCCGGCCCCGGCCCCGGCCCTGGCCCCAGCTCCGGCCCGCGCAGCAGGTCAGCGGGGTGCCGAGGCCGGGGCGGGGGTGGGGAGCTGGTTCGGGACGGGTGTGGGCTGCGAGGACGTCACGACGCGGGTCGCGCGGGGCGGGGTGCGGCGGTCCAGGCGGAGGGCGATCACCGCGAGGGCGATCGCGGTGACGGTCATGGCCGCGCCCGCCCAGGCGGTGGCGGCGAAGCCGTACCCCGCGTCGATGACGGTGCCGCCGAGCCACGGCCCGCCCGTGTTGCCCAGGTTGAACGCGGCCGTCGTGGTGGCCCCGGCCAGGGTCGGGGCGGCGCCCGCCACGTTGAACATGCGGGCGTTGAGGGCGGGCGCCGTGAAGAACGCCGAGAACCCGATCAGGAACGAGAGGCCGATCGCCGCCGCGGCGGCCGACGCCAGCAGGGCCAGTGCCAGGAGGAACACCGTCGACGCGGTGATGCCCCACAGCATCACGCCGAACAGGTGCGCGTCGGCGACCCGGCCACCGACCGTGGTGCCGACCAGCGCGCCCACCCCGAACAGGCCCAGGATCCACGGCACCCAGCCGGAGTCCAGCCCGGCCACGTCCGTGAGCAGCGGCGACAGGTAGCTGAACGCGCAGAACACGCCACCCGCGGCCAGCGCGGTGATGCCGATGGCCAGCCAGACCTGCCGGTCGCGGTAGATCCGCAGCTCCCGGCCCAGGGACGGCTTCTCGGCGGGCAGCGGGATCTTCGGGATCAGCGTGAGGATGCCGACGAGGGCGACCGCCGAGGCCGCGCCGACCGACCAGAACGCCGAGCGCCAGCCGAGGTGCTCGCCGAGGAACGCGCCGGCGGGGACGCCGAGGACGTTGGCGATCGACAGGCCGCCGATCATGACGGCCATCGCGCGGGCCCGCGCGTCCACCGGGACCATGGCGATCGCGACGGCCGCGCCCACCGCCCAGAAGCCCGCGCAGGCGAGGGCCGAGACGATCCGGGAGGCGAAGAGGAGCTCGTAGGACGGGGCCAGCGCGCCCGCGATCTGCCCGAGGCCGAAGAGGCTGATGAGGGAGACGAGGGTGGTGCGGCGGGGGAGCCGCAGGGTGGCCACGGCCAGCAGCGGCGCGCCGACGACCATGCCGATGGCGAAGGCGGATATCAGCAGGCCCGCCTGCGGAATGGTGACGTTCATGTCCTCGGCGATGGGCGGCAGGAGCCCGGAGAGCATGAATTCGCTGGTTCCGAGGGCGAAGACCGAGAGGCCGAGAACGTAGACCGCGACGGGCATACGGGAGCGGGAGCGGGAGTGGGAGTCGGCGCGGGCGCGGGCAGCACGGGGACGTTCTTCGGCGGCTGAGGGCATGACTCTCACCAACCGCCGTGAACGTGATCGCATTCCCGGGCGAATGTGTCAGGCAAATCTGTCAGGTGAGTGAATCCTGCCCGGTGGGAGCCGCGAGCTCCTTGAGTTCGGTGGCGAGGTTGCGGCGAGCCGGGGCTTCCCAGTGCGCCGTGCCGTACGGCGTGCGGAACAGCCTGGGCAGGTCCAGCAGCTGGCGCAGCACGGCCGCGCGCCCGGCGCGGAAGGCGTCGTCGGGCACGAATCCGTACTCGGCGCGGACGGCGGCGGCGTACGCGGCGTACGCGTCCGGCTCGCCGGCCAGGACGGCGAGGTCGGCGTCGCAGAGGACCTCGCCGTTGGTGTCGCCGGGGGCGGGGTCGTGCGTGACGGTGAGCCGGACCAGCCGCGCTACCTCGGCGGTGCGGGCCGGGCCGATGCCGAGCTCGGGCAGGGCGCGCTCGGCGAGGGCGGCGCTGCGTTCCTCGTTCTCGGAGCGGTCGGGCCGGTAGACGGCGTCGTGGAACCAGGCGGCGAGCTCGACGGCGGCGGGGTCCTCGGCGTGGTCGGCCAGTACGTCTATCCGCGCGAGGACGTCGGCCAGGTGCGCGGTGGTGTGGTACCGGCGCTGGGGTTCCGCCCAGGCGGCGAGGAGCCGGTCGGCGTACGGGGCGGGGTCCCGGTCGGCGGCGGCGCCGGCGGCGGCGGTGGCGGTCGCGTGCCAGCGGGCGCGGAGCCGCGCGGTGTCGTGGAACGGCGTGGCGTCGGGGAACGGCGCGGTGTCGGGGAGCCGCGCGGCGTCGGGGCGGTGCGGGTCGGTGTCCATGAGCACATTGTGCGGGTGGCGTGATTGCGCTGGTGATGGGCGGGCGCGGGCCCGTACTCTGATATTGGACTAGACCTATTTTCCGTATGAGCAGCTTTCCGAAGGATGGGATCGAATGAGCAACCGTGCGCTCCTGGAGGTGATCGCCCTCGACGTGGAGGACGCGGTCGCGGCCCAGGCCGGCGGGGCGGACCGCCTTGAACTGGTCACCGACATGGCCGCCGACGGGCTCACCCCGCCGCGCGAGACCTTCGCGGCGATCAGGGCGGCCGTGGACATCCCGCTGCGCGTGATGCTCCGCAGGACGGACGGGTTCGCGGCGGGGCCCGTGGAGCTGCTGGTCGAGGAGGCGCGGGCGCTGCGCGCGGAGGGGGCGCGGGAGTTCGTCCTCGGGTTCCTGAACCCGGACGGTACGCCGGACCTGGCGGCGGTCGAGGCGATCGTCGCCGAGCTGGGGGGTTGCCCCTGGACCTTCCACCGGGCGATCGACCGGGCGGCGGACCGGGACGGCCTGCGCAAAGCGCTGGCGGACCTGCCGGGGCTCGACGCGTACCTGACGGCCGGGTCGGCGGACGGGGTGGACGCCGGGCTGCCGGTCCTGGTGGCGGAGGCGGCGCGGCGGGGCGAGCCGGGGTACGAGGCGCGGATCCTGGTCGGGGGCGGGCTGGCGCTGTCGCACCTGCCGGTGCTGCGCGGGGCCGGGATCGACGCGTTCCACATCGGCGGCGCGGCCCGTCCCTCCGGGTGGGGCGGGCCGGTCTCCCCCGCCGCGGTCGCGGACTGGCGGGCCGCGCTGGCCTGACCCTGCGGGCCGGCTGCCGGGGCTCCGCCCCGGACCCCGCGCCTCAAACGCCGGCGAGGCTGGAATTGCCCTGCGGGCAATCCAGCCTCGCCACGCGACGGCATCAGCCAAATCCAGCCCCGCCGGCGTTTGAGGCGCGGGGCCTGGGGCGGAGCCCCAGCAACGGCGCCGCAGGTCAGGCGGGCAGCGCCCCGGCAGCGGACCCGCAGGTCAGGTGGCCAGCGCCGACGGGAGTGGGGTCGCGTGGAGGGCTGTCAGGCCGGAGACGGCGCGGGTGAGGCAGACGTACAGGCGGCGCAGGCCGGTGCGTTCGTCGGGTTCGCCCGAGACGATGGCGGCGGGCTCGTCGAGCACCACGTAGTCGTACTCCAGACCCTTCGCCAGCGACGCCGGCACCAGCGTCAGCCGGGACTCCGCCGTCGTCTCCTCGCCCGGTGAGAGGTACGGCAGGCCCGCCGTGAGCAGGGCGTCCGCCAGCTCCGGGATGCGCGCGTCCGCCGCGATCAGGCCGATCGAGCCCTCGTGGCCGAGGGAGGTGCGGCAGGCCTCGACCACCGAGGCGGTGAGGTCGGCGGTCGGTGAGACGACCAGGGAGCCCGGGGTCTCGCGGACCGAGGAGACCGGGGCCAGGCCCGGGGAGATCGCCGGCAGCAGCCGCGAGGCGTACGCGATCACCTCGCGCGGCACGCGGAAGCCCGCCGTCAGCTCCTCCAGGACCGCCTCCGGCTTGCCCAGATGCCGCAGCGCCTCGTCCCAGCTGCGCGTGGCCCACGGTGTGGTCCCCTGCGCGAGGTCGCCGAGCACCGTCGCCGAGCCCGTGGTGCAGCGTCGGCCCACCGCCCGGTACTGCATCGGGGAGAGGTCCTGCGCCTCGTCGAGCACGACGTGGCCGAGCGAATGCGTGCGCTCCACCAGATCGGCGGCCTCGTCGATCAGCACCAGGTCCGCCGCCGACCACTGCGCCGCCTTCACGCTCCGGAACGGCTTCTGCCAGAGGAGGAGTTTCTGTTCGTCCTCCGACAGGACGTCCGCCGCGTGCTCGGCGAGGAAGGACGGGTCGGAGAGGAGGCGCAGGACCAGCTTCGCCGGTTCTACGGGCGGCCAGATCGCCTTCACCGCCGCCTTCACCGCCGCGTTGCGGGCCACCGCGTCCTGGACCCGGTCGTCGGGGGCCTCGCCCGCCTGCTCCATGCGGACCAGCACCGCGTGCGCGATCCGCTGCGGCAGCGCGTCGCGGGCCGCGCCGTAGCGGATCTCGCGGTTCTGGAGCTCCTCGACGATCTCCGCGAGCTCGTACGCCGGGATCCGCCACCGGCGCGAACCACGGACCACCATCAGCGGCTCGGTGGGCGGTGTGACGTGCGAGCGGACCGCGCGGCGCAGCACCCGCGCCATCCGTGCGTCGCCCTTGACGACGGCGGTTTCGGCCTGGTCGGTGCCGCGTACCTCCAGGCCCGCGCGGGCCACGAGGTCCTCGACGGTGGCCTGCTTGACCTCCAGCTCACCCAGGGCGGGCAGGACCTGCTCGATGTAGTGCAGGAAGGAACGGTTCGGTCCGATGACGAGCGTGCCCGTGCGGGCGAGGCGGTCGCGGTGGGCGTACAGCAGGTACGCGACCCGGTGCAGGCCGACCGCCGTCTTGCCGGTGCCGGGGCCGCCCTGGACGCAGACGGAGCCGGACAGGCCGGAGCGGACGATCTCGTCCTGCTCGGGCTGGATCGTCGCGACGATGTCCCGCATGGGACCGACGCGCGGGCGCTCGATCTCCTGCTGGAGCAGCTTGCTGACGGCGGCGCTCTCTGTCGGGTCGCTGAGGTGCTCGTCCTCGTACGCGGTGAGCTCGCCGCCGGTGTAGCCGAAGCGGCGGCGCAGCGCGATGTCCTGGGGGTCGGCCTTGGAGGCCCGGTAGAACGGCTGGGAGACGGGCGCCCGCCAGTCGATCACCATCGGGTCGCCGTCGGCGTCGTGGACATGACGACGGCCGATATAGAACTGCTCGCCCTCCGCGCCCTCGGCCAGCTCCGCGCCCGGGGCGTGCAGGTAGTTCAGGCGGCCGAAGAAGAGCGGGGTGTGGGACAGGTCGGCGAGTGCCTTGATGCGGTCGTCGATCTGGGCCTGGAGAACGATCGCGTTGACCCAGTTCGCGGTGACGTCGCGGATGTCGAGGGCCTCGACGTCCTCACGCATGGCGCGGAGCGCGGAGCGGGAGGCGGTGAGGTGCGAGCGCTCGCGGCCGAGCGGGTCGGCGGCGGAAGCGGTGTCTGCGGAAGCGGTGTCTGGATCGGGGGCGTGCGCGGGCACGGAACGGCCTCCAGCTGCTGGTCTGCGTGGCGGAAGCCCGCCGATTGCTGTCCGGCGGGCGGCTCTCCCCGAGGAGCGACGGGAGGCGGGCAAGAGCGGAGATTCTAGTCACCGGGGCGGGGCGGCGCGAGCGGATTTCCCTGCGGGGAACCGGGGCGGGGCGGGACCTCCGTACGGGTGTCTCGGTACCGCCGTACGGGTTACGCGCGCGCTGTCATACCTGAGGGTGTCAAACCTGGGGCAGGGGCCCTAGGGGGCGGCATGGGCCGGGAGGAGGACACGGGAGGCCCCGGAGTTCAGCCCCGGGAGGGATGTGAGATCCGGGGAGGAAACGCACCATGGGTACATGAGCACCGCAACCCTCAACCCGATCCGAGGCGGTCGCCCGGCTGGCGCCACCGCCACTTCCTCCGACTACCGTCCCCGCCACCGTGTGGGTGACCTGCTGCGCGCTGCGAAGGTCTTCGCGGGCGCCGCTCTGAGCGTCGTCGTCCTGGGCGAATACGCCGAGGACGCGGGCGTCATACGCCGCTGACCCGGCCCGTCCGGGTCCTCCCGCGGGCGTCGGCCGACTCACCCCTCCGGGAGGAGGATGTCCGCGTCGTCGAAGACCCGCAGGACCACGAGCAGAAGACGCCCGCGCGACACCATGTACTCGGCCACGATCTGTGAGGTGAGCCGGATTTCACGGTCCTGCTCGCCGGCTCCTATCGGCCGTGACAGCTCGGTGTACGGATCGCGGGCCAGGATGTCGAGCGCCTTGTCGAAGGAGGCGCGGCGCGCGGGTTCCAGCCGGTCACGCTCGCATCCAGCCGACTCCGTGAAGAGGACCTCGTAGATCTCCTGGTGCGGCATGCGGCCAGCGTAGTGCTCGGGCGCGGGGTCCGTCACTCGCCGGTCAGCAGCTGGTCGGCGTCCATGATCCGGTAGGCGTAGCCCTGTTCGGCCAGGAAGCGCTGGCGGTGGGCGGCGAAGTCCTGGTCGATCGTGTCGCGCGCGACGACCGAGTAGAACCGGGCCTCGTGGCCGTCCGCCTTCGGGCGCAGAACGCGGCCCAGGCGCTGGGCCTCCTCCTGGCGGGAGCCGAAGGTGCCGGACACCTGGATGGCGACGGTGGCCTCCGGCAGGTCGATCGAGAAGTTCGCGACCTTCGACACGACCAGCACGCTGATCTCGCCCTCGCGGAAGGCGTCGAAGAGCTTCTCCCGCTGCGCGTTGGAGGTCTCGCCCTTGATGACCGGCGCGTTCAGGTGCTCGCCGAGCTCGTCGAGCTGATCGATGTACTGCCCGATGACCAGGGTCTGCTCGCCCTTGTGCTTGCGTACGAGCGCCTCGGTGACCTTCCGCTTGGTGGCGGTGGTCGCGCAGTAGCGGTACTTCTCCTCGGTCTCGGCGGTCGCGTACGCCAGCCGCTCGCTCTCGGTGAGGTTCACGCGGACCTCGACACAGTCGGCGGGGGCGATGTAGCCCTGCGCCTCGATCTCCTTCCACGGCGCGTCGAACCGCTTCGGGCCGATGAGGGAGAACACGTCGGACTCGCGGCCGTCCTCACGGACCAGGGTCGCGGTCAGTCCGAGCCGGCGGCGGGCCTGGAGGTCGGCGGTGAACTTGAAGACCGGCGCCGGCAGCAGGTGCACCTCGTCGTAGAGGATCAGGCCCCAGTCGCGGGAGTCGAAGAGCTCCAGGTGCGGGTAGACACCCTTCCGCTTCGTCGTCAGGACCTGGTACGTGGCGATCGTGACGGGCCGGATCTCCTTGCGCGTGCCGGAGTACTCGCCGATCTCCTCCTCCGTCAGCGACGTCCGCTTGACCAGCTCGTGCTTCCACTGCCGGGCCGAGACGGTGTTCGTGACCAGGATCAGCGTCGTCGCCTTGGCCTTCGCCATGGCCCCGGCGCCGACCAGGGTCTTTCCGGCGCCGCAGGGCAGCACGACCACGCCGGAGCCGCCGTGCCAGAAGCCCTCGACGGCCTGCTGCTGGTACGGGCGCAGCGCCCAGCCGTCCTCGACGAGGTCGATCGCGTGCGCCTCGCCGTCCACGTACCCGGCGAGGTCCTCGGCCGGCCAGCCCAGCTTCAGCAGGGTCTGCTTGATCTGGCCGCGCTCGGAGGGGTGCACGGCGACGGTGTCGGGGTCGAGGCGGGCGCCGACCAGCGGGGCGATCCGCTTGGACCGCAGGATCTCCTCCAGGACCGGCCGGTCGGTGCTGGTCAGGACCAGTCCGTGGACGGGGTGCTTGGAGAGGGTGAGGCGGCCGTAGCGGGCCATGGTCTCGGCGACGTCGACGAGCAGCGCGTGCGGGACGGGATAACGGGAGTACTCGACGAGCGCGTCCACGACCTGCTCGGCGTCGTGCCCGGCGGCCCGGGCGTTCCACAGGCCCAGCGGGGTGATCCGGTAGGTGTGGATGTGCTCGGGCGCCCGCTCCAGCTCGGCGAAGGGCGCGATGGCCCGGCGCGCGGCTCCGGCGAGCTCGTGATCGACCTCCAGGAGGAGGGTTTTGTCGCTCTGGACGATCAGGCAGGACACACATACCTCCGGGGTTGGGATCGTCCTTTGACAGACAGCGCACCCGCCGTGGCCCGGGCCGTGCCCGACGCCCCGAAGGCGTCCCGGCCGACCACGTCAGACGTTTACGCGAAACAGAAGAGTCTACCGCGCCCGGGCTTCGGCGGACGGGCTGCGAGGCCGACAGGCCCGAGGGGCCCGGCGGGCGTCCCACGGCGGGCACGGCGGGCGTCCCGGCGCTGATGGGCTGACTCCGGCCCCGGGTGGCCCGTAGGGTCGGGGCATGAGTGATCAACACGCTTTCGTACCGGCCGATTTCGACGTTCCGCTCGGGCTGGAGGGGGACGGGTTCCGGCTGGAGCCGCTCGGAGAGGAGCACAACGCGCGGGATCTCGCCGCCTGGGGCGGGAGCATCGCGCACGTGCGGGCGACGCCCGGGTTCCAGGGCTGGGACTGGCCGCCGGCCGAGGGGATGTCGGCGCGGGACAACCTCCGCGATCTGGCCCGGCATGCGGCGGACTTCGCCGCGCGGCGCGGGTTCACCTACACCGTCCTGGGCGGCGAGGGCGGCGAGGGCAGCGACGAGGTCATCGGGTGCCTCTACATCTACCCCGCCAAGGAAGAGCCGGGGCGGGTCCGCGTCAGGTCGTGGGTACGGGCCGACCGGGCCGCGCTGGACGCGCCGCTGTACGAGGCGGTCAGCGGCTGGCTGCGCGAGGCGTGGCCCTTCGAGGGCGAGCGGATCGACTACGCGCCCAGGTAGGTCGTGGGCATGAGGCCGTAGGCCCGGCCCGAGGGTCTACGCGCCCAGGTGCGGCAGCGGGCCCGAGGGGTACGGGGTCTCCACCGGGAGCAGGGCGCGCGCCGCGTCCTGCTCCCCGGCCCGGAGCAGGCCGTGGATCTCCCGGGCCAGCGGGGTGACATCGCGGATGGACACCGTCCACTCGTCCGCGTAGGCCCGCGAGGCCGGCCCCGACAGGCCCAGCTGGAGCGAGCGGTACGGCAGCGGGTTCAGGTGCGGATCGCGCTCCGGGTCCCACTGCACCCGGGCGGGCGCCTCGCGCAGTGCCCGCTGCCAGGAGGCCCGGTCGGCGTGCGTACCGCGCTCGAAGTGCGACAGGCAGGCGTGGCGCAGCGCGTGGTCGAAGCCCTCGCGGGTGATCTCGATCGCCAGCACCGTCTCCTGGCCGTCCTTGGTCGCCCAGCCGCTGCGGTACATCATCCACAGGAACGACGGCTTGATCCACGTCATCCGCTCCCGCTTCCAGGCGGGCGGAAAGCGGCCGTCGCGCGCCGCCGGCACTCCCAGCCGGGGGGAGTAGGCCTGGTACACCGTGACGGTGGTGTCGGTGTGGGCCGCGCGGACACGGCGGTTCGGCTCGGTTGCCGAGTCGGTTGCCGGCTCGCTTGCCGGGTCGGTTGTCGGGTCGGATGACATGGGCCCAGCGTGCGGCCCCGGCACCCCCGACGGCCAGCGCTTTTTCTGGGTCGGTCGCGCCCCGGGCGCCTACACCTGGTCGTCCGCCAGCTCGGCGACGCCCGTGATGCGGTGCAGGGCGTACGTGCGGACCTCGTCCGCCGTGTGGTCGTACCCGGTGACGAAGCCGCCCTCCACGCGTACCGGGGCGATGACCCGCTGGCTCGCCGCGCCGTCCGCGTTGACGTACCCGATCCACACCGCCGACCCGGTCAGCGCGGCCGCCTGCACCGTCGCGAGGGTCTCCGCCGAGCTCGTGCGCGGGAGTTCGCCGGGAGCCGCGGCCGCGGCCGGAGCCTCGGCCGGGGCCGAGCCGCTCCCGGCCTCGGCCGAGGCGGGCACTTTGCGTACCGCCGTCGCCGCCCGGTCGCCCGCGCGGATCGCCCGTACGGCCGCGCCCAGCAAGGTCGCGTCCGGTACCGGCGGCCCCTCCGGCACCGGCTCGGGCGCCGAGCGCCTGGGAGTGCGGCGGCCGTCCGCCCGGGCCACCACGACATCGCCGGTGAGCGACTCGGCGGCCGGCGCGTACCCCATCGCCCGCAACCCGTCGAGCAGCGAGGTGGGTTCGGCCTGCGCGGCCAGCACCGTCGGGGCGAGGCGGCGCAGCCCCAGCCCCGCGGACCGCTTGTCGGCCATGATCTCGTTCAGCATGCCGTCGTCGTCGCAGCGCACGTACGAGGAGGCCGCCCCGACCCGCAGGTGGCCGTGCCGCCGGGCCACGTCGTCGATCAGGTACGCCAGCGGCTGCGGCACCGGGGTGCGACTGTGCTCGGCGAGGAAGGCGTGCAGGTCGGAGGCGGTGTGCCCGGCGTCCAGGGCCCGGCGTACCGACCCCGGCGTGAACCGGTACACCGTCGCCCCGCCCTTGGACTCGACGTCGGCCAGCGTGGCCAGCACCTCGGCGAGCGGCCGGCGCAGCGGCCCCGGGGCCACCGCCGTCAGGTCGGCCTGCAGCAGTATGTGGTCCACCGGTTCGGGGAGCAGCGGCGCCAGCAGCGGCGCCGGGTCGCGGCCTTCCAGCAGGGCCCGGCCGGGCGCGGCGAGCGCGCCCCGGCCGGTGACGCCGAGGACCTCGGCCTCGGTCAGCGTCCAGTGCGCGAGGCGGGCGCGCAGGTCGCTCGTACCGCGCACCGGGCGCTCCCAGGCGAGCCGTTGGAAGAGGGCGTCCGGGTCGGGGGAGCCGCCTTCGGGGAGCTCGGCGAGCAGGTCGAGGACGCGGCGGCGCACCTCGGGCGCGGCGGAGCGGTCCAGCTCCGGGCCCAGCGCCGACAACGTCCGGCCCTTCGCGTCCTGTTCGCCGACCAGGCCCGCCGTGCGGGTGGCCGGCAGCCAGGCCGCGGCGAGCGCCGACCACCGCTCGGCGGGCGGGAGTTCGCACCAGTCGTCGAAGGCGGGGGTGGGGGCGTAGCGCTCGTCCGCCTCCCCGTCGCTGGCCAACAGGCCCGCCGCGTAGGCGAGTTCGATCCAGAACGCCGCCATGCTCTCGCTGGTGTCCAGGGCGGCCGCGGCCCGCTTGAGGTCCCGTACGGAGAGCCCGCCCGCCCGCAGCACCGCCGGTCCCGCGTGCTCCCAGGACTTCACCAGCTCCTCGACGGTGGCCAGCGCGGCCAACGCCTGCCCGGCCGCGTTCGCGTCCACAAGCTGTGGACGGTGCACGCGGTGCGCCGGTACGGCCGGAGCCACCGGCTCCGTGACGCGGTGCGCGAGACCGCCGCGCAGGTACAGGGCCACCTCGCGCGGCAGTACGACGGTCCGCGCCGTCGCGGGCAGCAGCAGCCCCCGGTCGCGCAGCCAGCGCACCGGCGGGGTCGGCTGGGGGGTCACCTCCCCGTACGGCGGGCCCCACACGAGCCGCCCCAGCACCTGGTGCGCCTCCGCCGGGGCCTCGTCCAGCAGCGCCGCCATCCGCTCCGGGTCGGTGAACAGGCCGGTCAACGCGGTCACGGCGGACACCGGGTCATGGGTGGCGGGCAGCCCGTTGGCCGCCACGATCTCCTGGATCCGGGTCGGCGACATCCCGGCGGTGGCCTCGGCGACGGTCGGCCCGAGACCGGTGGGGGAGGGCCGCGTGGGGGACGGCGCGAGGAGTTCGCGGGCGGTGCGGACCAGCCGCAGCCGGTCCTCGTCGCCCCATGCGAGGGCCTGGTCGCGCAGCGTGCCGAGGGCGGCGGGGAGGGCGGCCTTGGCCCCGTTGTCCGCGCCGCCGGTGGTGCCGTGCTCGCCGGTCAGCAGGGACTCCAGCACCGGGTACGGGCAGGGGTCCGGGGCCACCGCGAGGGCCTCGGCGGTCTGCAGGGCGAACCGGTCGAGCCGGTCCAGGGCCCGCACCACCGACGCCCGGGTCCCGGCGCGGGTGGCCAGCTGGGTGACATCACCGGGCACCGGGTTCAGCAGATCCGGGCGCGCGTGCAGCAGCGCGGCGAGCGCATCGTCGTCACGGGCGCGCAGGGCCTCGGCGAGGGAGCGCGGGGCACTCCCGGCGGTGCTGGGCTCGGGCACGGTCGTCGCCTCCTGGTCGCGTCGGCCGGTCAGTCGGCCGGTCCCCATCCGACCAACGGTATCCGCTGTGCCCGGGGCGGCTCCACGTCCGCACGCGCTACCTTTCCGGCAGGGGGCACGGGAGGAGCCGGGGCATGGGGATCGAGAGCGACCAGCTGGTCTACGAATATCTGAGCCGCGTCGGGGACTTGGCGCAGCGGCGGCAGCTGCCTTCCGGTGACCGGATGCGGCTGGTGGCGGGGTTGCGGGACGAGATCGACCGTCGGCGCGCCAAGTACGAACCGGAGACGCCGGCGGCGGTACGGCGGATCCTGGAGCGCATCGGCACGCCGGAGGAAGTGCTGGGGGCGCTGGGCGCGCCGTCGGGGGCGGCGCGGGATCCGGGACCGGGCCTGGCGGTCCCGACCCAGCGGGGGCCCGGCACCCAGGAGAGGGTGAACGTGCCGCCGCATCTGGCGGGGCTCGACGAGCTCGGGCCCTCGGGTGGGGGCGAGCCCGACTGGTGGCGCGTCACGCCGGGGCCGTACGGGGCCGGTCCGCAGGTCGAGGGGTTCGCGGGGGGGATCGAGTTTCCGGAGCCGGAGCCGGAGGCGGAGGCGGAGGATGCGCCGGAGCCCGCGCCGGGCGCGCCGGAGCCGCGGGGACGGGCGCTCGTCCGGTTCGCGCGGCAGCGGCTGCGCGGCAAGCGGGCGGCCGCCCCCGCCCCTGCTACCACCCCTGCGGCGCGTCCGAAGCCGCACGCGTTCCTGTTGCTGGCCGCGGCGGTTCTGGCGGCGGGCGCGGTGAGCGGGTACTGGCTGCTGCTCGTGGTGGGCTGGCTGCTCGCGTATGCCTCGCGGGTGCTGGGGCCGACCGAGCGCAAGGTGGCCGTGTTCGGGTTGCCGGGGGCCGTGTTCGCGGGGGCGGTGGTGTGGCTGTGGGGCCGGCAGAACGGGCGGTGGGGGGAGCCGCTGGGGGAGCAGGGGCCGGCGGACGTCTTCCCCGGCATGTGGCCGTGGCTGGTCCGCGGGGCGGGCGTCGCCTCGGCGGTCTACTTGACCTGGCGCTCCCGTCGCCGACCGTGACCCCGCGCGGGTGCCGGCGCCGCTGAAACGGCCGGGTGCGGCGCCGTTGCCGGGGGCCAGCCCCCGGACCCCCGCGCCTCAAACGCCGGCGGGGCTGGAATGGCGGCGCTGGAATGGCGGGGCCGGGTCTGGTCCGTGCGGAGCCGTTGCCGGGGGCCAGCCCCCGGACCCCCGCGCCTCAAACGCCGGCGAGGCTGGAGGGTGCCGGCGAGGCTGGAATGGCGGGGCTGGAAGGGGTCGCCCCGGAACTTCACCCCGGGGTTTCCTGGCCGTTGGCGGGGGTCGGCAGAATGGGGGGCATGAGCTCCGAGATCTCCATGGCCCCGCTGACCGTCGGCTTCGACCTCGACATGACCCTCATCGACTCGCGCCCGGGCATCAAGGCCGCCTACGAGGCCCTGTCGGCCGAGACGGGTACGTTCATCGACGCCGAGCAGGCGATCACGCGGCTCGGCCCGCCGCTGGACGAGGAGCTCGCGTACTGGTTCCCGGAGGCGGAGATCCCCGCGATGGCGGACCGCTACCGGGAGATGTACCCGGCGTACGCCATCGAGCCCACCCCGGCGATGCCCGGCGCCCGCGAGGCCGTCGAGGCCGTCCAGGCGCTCGGCGGCCGGGCGATCGTGGTCACGGCCAAGCACGAGCCCAACGCCCGCCTCCACCTCGCGCACCTCGGCATCGAGCCGGACGCCGTCGTCGGCTGGCTCTGGGCCGAAGCCAAGGCGGGCGCGCTGCGCGAGTACGGGGCGCAGGTCTACGTGGGCGACCACGTGGGCGACGTACGCGGCGCCCGCGCGGCCGGCGCGGTGTCGGTGACGGTGCCGACGGGGCCGTGCCCGGAGCCGGAGCTGCGCGCCGCCGGCGCGGACGTGGTGCTGGCGGACCTGACGGCGCTGCCGGCGTGGCTCGCGGAGTACGCCCGTACGCGGCGGTAGGTCTGGCTAGGCGGGCTGGGACGCCCGCGCCGCCCGCCGCTGCGCCGCGGCCGACCGCAGCACGCCCGCCGCCGAGACGGCGAAGCCGACGCCCATGAGCATGCACACGGCCCACGCGTACGACGGGAACGGGTCGATGTCGAGGAACAGCGGAGCCATCGTCACCAGCGTGGCCACGGCGCCGACGATGAACACGACACCACCGGCCTTGACCAGTGCGTCGCCGGGCCGTGCTTCATCGGAATGAGGAGTAACAGTCACCTCACCAGGGTAGTTCCCTGGCCGAAGCAGTCGACCGTGAAGGACCGGGGAACGTCTTTGTCACCCGTCCCTGGACCATTAGCCTGGAGGTGGCGGGTCGGTGACCCGCTGTACTGCTATCCGGAGCCGTTCCAACGGCGCACCGGACCCAACGAGCACAAGGACAGAGGACGGACGTGCCTACCGGCAAGGTCAAGTGGTTCAACAGTGAGAAGGGCTTCGGCTTTCTCTCCCGCGACGACGGCGGCGACGTCTTCGTGCACTCGTCGGTGCTCCCTGCCGGGGTCGAAGCCCTCAAGCCCGGCCAGCGCGTGGAGTTCGGCGTCGTCGCCGGTCAGCGCGGTGACCAGGCGCTTTCGGTGACGGTGCTGGACCCGGCACCGTCGGTCGCGGCGGCGCAGCGCCGCAAGCCGGACGAGCTGGCCTCGATCGTGCAGGACCTGACGACGCTGCTGGAGAACATCACGCCGATGCTGGAGCGGGGCCGCTACCCCGACAAGACGCACGGTACGAAGATCGCCGGACTGCTGCGCGCGGTGGCCGACCAGCTCGACGTCTGAGCCGCCCGAGCCGCGTACCGAGCGCGGCGAGTGCACCGACGACCGTGCCCCGCCCCCCGAGAGAGGGGCGGGGCACGGTCGTTCGCGGGCCTACGGGAAGGCCAGCGCCTCCGGCGAGATGGCCGGAACCAGCCCCTCTGCCGCCGCGCGGGTCAGCAGCCCGCGTACGGCCGCGTACCCGGCGTCTCCGAGCCCGGCGGTGAACTCGTTGACGTAGAGCCCGATGTGCTGGTCGGCGACGGCCGGGTCCAGCTCCTGCGCGTGCTCGCGTACGTACGGCCGGGAGGCCTCGGGGTCGTCCCAGGCCATCCGGACGGACGTACGGGCCGCCTCGGCCAGCGCGTGCAGGGTCTCGGCGCCCAGCGAGCGCTTGGCGATGATGGCGCCGAGCGGGATCGGCAGCCCGGTGGTGGACTCCCAGTGCTCGCCCATGTCGGCCAGGCAGTGCAGCCCGTAGTCCTGGTAGGTGAACCGCGCCTCGTGGATGACGAGTCCGGCGTCCACGCGGCCGTCGCGCACGGCCGGCATGATCTCGTGGAAGGGCAGGACGACGACCTTGCCGACGCCCTCCGGCAGCACATCGGCTGCCCACAGCCGGAACAGCAGGTAGGCGGTGGAGCGCTCGCTCGGCACGGCTACGGTCTTGCCGGCCAGGTCGAGATCTTTCACCAGGCTGCGATCCTTCACCAGCACCAGCGGCCCGCAGCCGCGGCCGAGTGCCCCGCCGCAGGGGAGCAGCGCGTACTCCTCCAGCACCCAGGGCAGGACCGCGTAGGACACCTTCAGTACGTCGAACTCGCAGCGCTCGCCGCGCTCGGCCATGCCGTTGGTGATGTCGATGTCGGCGAAGGTGACGTCGAGGGCGGGCGCGCCGGGGATCCGGCCGTGGGCCCAGGCGTCGAAGACGAAGGTGTCGTTGGGACAGGGCGAATAGGCGATCCGCAGGGGATCGCGATCACCGGTGGTGGTGTTGCTGCTGCTCATGCTGTCCTCCCCAGTGGGCGAGTACGGGTCCCAGTACGCGGAACCCTTCGGCCAGCGCGGCCAGCGCGTCCCCGATCCGCCAGGCGGCGCGGTCGCGCGGGCCGACGGCGTTGGACACGGCGCGGATCTCCAGTACGGGCAGCCCGTGCGCGGCGGCGGCCTCCGCCACCCCGAAGCCCTCCATGGCCTCGGCCCCGGCGAGCGGGTGCCGGGCGGCGAGCTCGGCGGCGCGGGCGGCGGTGCCGGTGACGGTGGAGACGGTGAGTACGGGCGCCAGCAGGCCGCCGGTCGCCTCGGCGGCGCGGGCGGCGAGCTCGGCGGGCGGCAGGTGCACGCTGTGGCCGAAGCCGAGGGCGTCGACGGGGAGGAACCCGTCGGGTCCCTCGGCCCCCAGATCGGCGGCGACGATGGCGTCGGCGACTACGAGCGAGCCGGGCGGGGCGGCGGGCGCGAACCCGCCGCCGATGCCGGCGGAGATGACGAGGGAGTAGTCGGCCAGCGCGAGCGCGGTGGCCGTCCCGGCCGCGGCGGCGGCCGGTCCGACGCCGCCGATGAGCACGTCGGCGGCGAGACCGGGCAGGTCGCGGCGCGTGACGAGATAGCCGCCGGGCAGGCGGCGCGGCTCCGGGGTCACGGGTTCATGAGGGGTGAGACCAGCGGCGACAGAGTCTGCCTCCGCCGCCACCGCGGTCACGATGAGCGCGCGCACCGCCCGGGCCGCCCGGTTACTTGAGCTTGACGGTGAAGTTCCAGACGGCGAGCGGCTTGCCGTCCTCGGAGACCTCGACGAAGGCGAGCTTCTTCGAGGCCGGGGCCTCGCCCGCGCCGCCGGTGGCGAACAGGTCGGCGCCGGGGAAGCTGCGGTACGTGTTCGAGGACGGCTCGGTGATGGGCTGTCCGTCCAGGACCGCCTGCCACTTCTTGCCGTCCTCGACGACCTCGGGCTCGACACCGAGGCGGAGCGTGTCGCCACGGCCGTACTCGATGGTCTTGGCTTCCTTGTGGTCCGTGAAGCACTCCTGGACCTTCTCCATGGAGAGCTCCTTGGAGTCGCGGCAGGCGGCTTCGGCGGACACCGACGAGGTGCCGACCGTCACGGTCGCCAGCGGCGTCGGCTTGTCGCCACAGGCGGAGAGGAGGAGGAGGCCGGCGGACACGGCTCCGAGGGCCGCGACGCTGCGCCGGCCCCTACCCGAGAAAAGCTGTGCGGTCATGAGCCGAAGGCTATCGGGCCGGTGGGCCGCGCCGCTGCTTGGGGGGTCCTCGGCCGCGCCGCCGCCCCGGGCGCCCCCGGTGGGGCTGCGGGGCTGCGGGGGTCGCGCGGCCGCGCGGCCGCTACGCCACACGGGGACGGGGGGTGGACGGTGGCCGGTGGTGGTGGCGGGGGGAGGAGAGGAGGCCGCGCAGGGCCATCGTCGTACCCACGGCCACGATGACCGCCGCGACGGACATCCCGAGTACCCCGTTCAGCGGCAGCACGATGCCGATCGCGCCGCCCAGCACCCACGCCACCTGGAGCAGCGTCTCGGAGCGGGCGAAGGCCGAGGTGCGGACCGCCTCCGGGATGTCCCGCTGGATCATCGCGTCCAGCGAGAGTTTCGCCAGGGCCTGGCAGAAGCCCGCCGTCGCACCCAGCACCGCCATGAACAGTCCGCTGAAGAACACCGTCGCCAGCACCGCGACGCCCAGGGTCAGCGAGAGCACCGCCGCGATGATCGCCTCCGGCGCCCGCGCCCGCAGCCACGCCCCCACCGCCGTACCGCACGCGTTGCCGACGCCCGCCGAGACGCCCACGATGCCCAGCGACACCGCCGCGCTCTGCCCGGCCAGCGGGTGCTCCCGCAGAAGGAACGCGAGGAAGAAGATCAGAAACCCGGACAGCGCGCGCATCGACCCGTTCGCCAGCAGCCCGTACAGCACCGACGGGCTCACCGTCCGCAGCCCCGGCTTGCGCGAGTGCGGCTCGTGCGTGGACAGCCGGGCCCGCCTCTCGCCCTTCGCCTCGTCCACCGTGTGCGGCAGCGTGAACGCCGCGAACGTGCCCCAGATGAAGATGGCGCAGGCCCCGTACAGCGGCCACGGCGGCCCGATCATCTGCAGTCCGATCGCCACCGGCGCCGCCGCGCCCGTGGCCAGCAGCCCGGCCAGCGTGACGCGCGAGTTCGCCTTGACGAGTGAGAATTTCGGCGGGAGCAGGCGTGGCACCACCGCGCTGCGGACCACCCCGTACGCCTTGGACGCCACCAGGACGCCGAGCGCGGCCGGGTAGAGCTCCAGCCCGCCCGTGGCGACCGCGCCCGACATCATCAGCGCGAGCAGCGCCCGTGCCAGCATCGCGGCCGCCATCGCGGCCCGCCGCCCGTGCGGCAGCCGGTCCAGCATCGGCCCGATCACCGGGGCCAGCAGGGTGAAAGGGGCCATGGTGACGGCGAGGTACAGGGCCACCCGGCCGCGCGCCTCGTCCGTGGGAACCGAGAAGAACACCGTCGAGGCCAGCGCCACCGTGATCATCACGTCGCCGGCGCCGTTGATCGCGTGCAGTTCGATCAGCCTGCCGAGGCCCGATTCACCGGCCCCGTGCGCGTGCGTGGCCCGCCGGATTCCCCGGGCCGTACCGGTGATAGGGAAGTGCAGGGCACGCGCGACGGCCCGGCCGGCCCTCCTGGCCGGTCCCGAGCCGTCGTCGGACGACCGTACGGGTGCCACACTCGACATAGTGCCCCACTCGGGTCGCCCGGACGCTCCCCCACACTCCGTGCGGGGCCCCCATGGTGCGTTCGGGTGCCCGTCGGGTCGCGGGCTTGTCCGCGAATCGGACCTTGCATGTGGGCCGAAGGCGTTGGAGGAGGTAGCGTGCCTAGCGCGCCACCGGCGGTTGCTCTTGGCCGCGCGCCTCTTCGCGATCCCGCAGAATGGATCGTAGGAAGGTGCGCCCGAGGCCGATCGGGTGCGGACGTCGACGCGGCCCTCTGGTCCGCTCCGCCCGCGCATCGTACGGACAGGACCGACGGGTCGTTCAGGACGACAGTACGGACGGCGCACTCGTGAGACGGCGTAGGAGAGAACGAGACCTGTGAGTGCTGCGACGACGCGAAGCCGTACCCCCGACCGCCTGTGCGCCGAGGCGGTAGACCTCGCCCGCACGGCGGCCGAGGAAGCCGCTGCTCCCGGAGTGGTGGGCGAGCATGTCTCCGTCATCGCGGAGGGCGACCGGGTCGTCACGCACTTCTTCGAGTGCAAGGACCCCGCCTACCGGGGCTGGCGCTGGGCCGTCACCGTCACCCGCGCGTCCCGCGCGAAGCTCGTCACCCTCGACGAAACGGTGCTCCTTCCCGGCGACGACGCGCTGCTGGCACCCGAGTGGGTGCCGTGGAGCGAGCGGCTGCGGCCGGGGGACATGGGCCCCGGTGACCTGCTGCCGACCGACGCCGAGGACCTGCGGCTGGAGCCGGGCTGGTCGGGCGAGGACGTACCGCCGCCGAACTCGGTCGTGTCCACCGAGATGGCCGAACTGGTGGAGGCGGAGGACGCCGACGTCACGGACCGCACGGTGGTCCCGGTACGCGGCTCCATCACGGCCGTCGCCGAGGAACTCGGCATGCGCCGCGCCCGGGTCCTCTCCCGCTACGGGCTGCACAGCGCGGCCGACCGCTGGGACGAGGGGTTCGGCGCCAAGACCCCGATGGCGCAGGCGGCCCCCGCTTCGTGCGTCACCTGCGGCTTCCTCGTCGCGATCGGCGGCTCGCTGGGCCAGGCGTTCGGTGTCTGCGCCAACGAGTTCAGCCCGGCGGACGGCCACATGGTGTCGCTGTCCTACGGATGCGGCGGGCACTCGGAGGCCGCGGTCATGCCGAAGACGCCGCGCCCGGCGCCGCCCGTGCTCGACTCGATGGCCACGGACGAGTTCCCGCTGCGCCCGGCGCCCGCCGACACGGGCTCGGTGCCGGTCTCGGACCTTCCCGCCGCCGATCTGGGCCACTCCTAGGAGGACTGCGGGCGGGTGTCGGCCGCTACCCTCGGCCCATGGGGGACGAGGACATGGTCGGCATGACCGGGCGGGTGACCGGAGCGGTCGGCCCGGGGCTGGTGGGCGAGGTCATCGTACGGATCCGGGGCGGGGCCGAGCATTTCCTGGCCCACCCGGCGCCAGGTTCGGGGTTGGGGCCGGGGCCGGAGCGGCTGCCCGTCGGGACGATGGTGACGGTGGTGGAGTACCTGCCGCCGCGCACGGTGTACGTGATGGCCGTCTACGACCATTGACATCCTCCCCTTCGCGAACGAAGGGGATTCCTACCTCACGCTGCCTGGCGGACCGGCGGTCCGTCGGGTCTTCCACGATCAGCGGTAGCCGGGGTGAGACCAGCCCGGACGAGCATCACGCATGCGGAGTTCTTGTCTCGGGGTGAGACGGCTCCGCACGCCGTGCACGTGTACGTTCATGCTTGGTGGTGGAGATCGCGGCGTCGGCTGCCTTGCGAGCCATGGTCGACTTGGCTAGGAATTTCGGACGGAAGTCCTCCACCGCGAGCCGATCGAAGTCCGTCACGACGTTCTTGGCCCACTTGCGGGCGGTGTCCTGGCGCTGTCGGGCGATCTTCTTGTGCGCCTTCGCGGCCTGCCGCTTCGCCGTGCGGTACCCCTTGGAGGCGGCCTGTCCGCGCTTGGGTTTCCGGCGGGCCATCATGCGCTGATACCCGGCCAGCTTCCCGGCCGCCTTCCTCCCGTGTTCGGGGTGTGGGAGGTCGTGTGCGTCGCTGGTGGTGGTCGCGGTCTCCTTCACGCCCCAGTCGATACCGATCACCGCACCCGTCGCTGGAAGCGGCTGCACTTCGGTCTGGATGACGAACGACGCGTACCAGTGCCCGAGACTGTCACGGTAGACGCGCACGCTAGACGGATCATTGGGCAGTTTCCGCGACCACACCACCGTCAGCGATATCCCACCCGCCAGGTGCAGACGGCCGTCCTTCAGCCGGAAACCACGACGGGTGTAGTTGAGGGTCAGATCCGCCAGTGTCTTCCTTTTGAAGCGGGGCATTCCCGGTAGACGACACACGCAGCCGGAAGGTGTACCGGGCGCGCCCGCTCTCCCCGACCTCCGCTGATGCCGTCATGATGACAACCTAGAGCCGAAGACCGTGCCGCTCCCCGAAAAACCAACAGCCCACCCGAACGAGTGACCGACCACCCGGCCTGAATGTGCCGGGGCCGTCCTCCGGTCACCCAGTGACCCCCGCGTCACCTGTACGTATCAAGATGGCGATAAGACTCGGCCGACGTCTTCCCGCCATGGTCGAGCGGGCGCAGACTCGCCTTCGTCGGTGCCGAACGGCACCGCGCTAGGGGGGAGTTGCCGATGGACATCGGCGTCGTGGCGGGGATCGTCCTCGCCGGCATCATCGCTCTGATCGGGCTGTTCAAGCTCATGTGGCGGGTGGCCGAACCCAACGAGGCACTCGTCATCTCCGGTTCCACGCACAGGACCGAGGGCCTCGGCGAGGGCATGGGCTTCCGGATCGTCACCGGGCGCGGCACGCTCGTACTCCCCGGCGTGCAGGCGGTACGGAAGCTGTCGCTGGACCTCAACGAAACGCAGCTGAACGTGGACTGCGTGACGCACCAGGGCATCCCGCTGCGGGTCAAGGGCGTGGTCATCTTCAAGATCGGCGACGACCTCGTGTCCATCGCCAACGCGGCCCGCCGATTCCTGGACCAGCAGAAGATGATGCCGGAGCGGGTGCACATCGTCTTCGCCGGTCATCTGCGGTCGATCGTGGGCGGTTTGACGGTCGAGGACATGATCCGGGACCGCGAGAAGCTGACGGGGCAGACCCGGGCGGCCTGCGGTACGGAGATGGAGAAGCTCGGCCTGATCGTGGACTCGCTGCAGATCCACGAGATCGAGGACCCGACCGGCTACATCAAGAACCTGGCGATGCCGCACGCGGCCGCCGTACAGCGGGACGCGCGCATCGCGCAGGCCGAGGCGAACCGGCTGGCGACGGAGGCCGAGCAGACCGCGTTCGCGCGGATGGCGGAGGCCACCCGGGACAGCGAGATCCTCCAGGCCGGCTACCAGGCCGAGCGCGACAAGGCGGCGGCGACCACCCGGCAGGCGGGCCCGCTGTCGGAGGCGGCCGCCCGCCAGCAGGTCGTCGTCCAGGAGACGCGGGTCGCGGAGCTGGAGGCGCACCGGCGCGAGCAGCAGCTCCAGGCGGACGTACGCAAGCCCGCGGACGCGGCGGCGTACGAGACGAGGACGCGGGCCGAGGCGGACCGCGACGCGCGCATCTCGGCGGCGCAGGCGAAGGCGAAGGAGACGGAGCTGGCGGCCGCGGCGGAGGCGACGCGCGTCACGACGGCGGCGACGGCGGACGCGGCGGCGACGGAGGCGCGGGGTCTGGCGGCCGCGAAGGCCACCCGGGCGACCGGTGAGGCGGAGGCGGCGGCCACGCAGGCGAAGGGCCTCGCGGTGGCCGCGTCGGCGAAGGCGAAGGGCCTCGCGGAGGCGGACGCCATCAAGGCGCGGGCGGCGGCGCTGGCGGAGAACCAGGAGGCGGTGGTCGCGCAGCAGCTCGCGGAGAACTGGCCGGCGATCGTGCAGGCCGGCGCGGGGGCGTTCGGGAACGTGGAGCACATGGTGCTGCTGAACGGGGCCGAGGGGATGTCGGAGATGTTCGCGAAGGCCCTGTCCATGGGCGGCGCGGGCCTGGGCGTGGCCCGCCAGCTCCTGGCCACGATGTCCCAGCCGCCGACGCCGGTCGCCCCGGATGCCGGGAGCCCGGGTGCCCCCGATGCCGGGGCTTCCGCGGGCCCGGTGGTCAACGGCCGGATCCCGATCCGCGAGGAGTAGCCGCCGGGGGCGCGGGTGCGGCGCCGCTGCCGGGGGCCAGCCCCCGGACCCCCGCGCCTCAAACGCCGGCGGGGCTGAGTTTCGCCCGGCGAGGCTGGAGTTTCGCCCGGCGTGGGCTGGAGTTTCGCCCGGCACGGGCTGAGTTTCGCCCGGCGGGGCTGGATTGCCCGCAGGGCAATTCCAGCCTCGCCGGCGTTTGAGGCGCGGGGTCTGGGGCGGAGCCCCAGCAGCGAACCGTCAGGACTTCGGACGGCGGCGGCGGAAGAGGCGGTTCGCCGCGAAGAGCACGGCCAGGCCACCCGCCAGGACAAGGACTCCCTTGCCGAAGGGGCCCGGCTCCGGCGAGGGCCCCGCCTCCGCCGGGGAGCCCGGTTCCGGCGAAGCCGAGGTGGCGGACGACGGGGCCGAGGTCACCGGAACCGCCACCACCCGGCTCGACGCCCCCTCCGCCCCGAACATCAGCGCCGACCCGTCCGGCGTGTACGTCACCGACTCCGCCTGCCCCTGCCACGGCGCGGTCAGCCGTTCGCCCTCGCCCTCGGGCCGGCCGTCCTTCCACGGGTACGTCCGGGCCAGGAAGTACCCCCGCACCGTCAGCCGGGCGCCGTCCGGCGAGAACGCCCCGTCCGTCACCCACGGCAGTTCGGCGACCCGCCGGAACACGTTCGGGCCCGACGTGGACAGCTTGGCCGGCCCCTCGTACAGCCCGCCCTTGTCCTCGCTCTTGCTCGCGATGTACACCCGTCCCGTCACCGGATGCACCATCAGCGCCTCCGCGTTCCGCGCCCCGTCCGCGTACCGCACGGTGAACTGCTCGGCCTTGACCGTGACATCGCCCAGCCCCTTCGGCTCCTGGAACCGGTAGATCCACACGTGGTCCCAGGTGCCGTCCCGGTTGTCCCCGATGTCACCGACGTACAGCTGCCCGTCCGGCCCCAGCGAGATCGCCTCGACGTCGCGCGGCTTCCCGATCCCCGTCAGCGTCACCCGCGCCACCGTCTTCCCTGTCGCCGAGTCCACCGCGTACACGTACGGGCCGTCGTCGCTGTCGTTGTGCGTCCAGTACACGCCCGGGTGGATCCGGCTGGCCGCCAGCCCGCTCGACTCCTTGATCCGGGGGTCGGTGATGGTGAACCCGGACACGGCGGGGGCGCCGGGGGCCCCGGACGCGCCGGAGGCGGCGAACGCCGGGGCGCCCGGCATGAGGGCGAGGACGACGGCGGCGGTGAACGGCGGCAGCAGGCGCATGACTCCAAGCGTGCCAGCCCGCCCCGCGTGTCCGGCGTCACAGCGGCTCATGCCGCGCGATCCGCGATGATGACCGGATGCGTTTCATGTTCGTCGGCGACTCCATGACCATCGGACGCGCCGGCGACTACACCTGGCGCTACCGGATGTGGCAGCACCTCAACGCGGCCTTCGGCGGCCCGTACAAGATCGTCGGCCCGCGCTGCGAGGTGTACGACACCTTCGCCGACGCCCCCACCAGCCACGAGTACGCCGACCCCGGCTTCCCGGACCACGCCCGCCGCCACCTCGCCGGCTGGGGCGAGGGCTGGCAGCACATGGCCCCCCTCATCGGCCCCGCCGCCCGCGCCGGCAAGGCCGACGTCCTGCTCGTCTCCCTCGGGCTCATCGACCTCGGCTTCTACACCGACGCCGAGCAGACCGCCGCCAACGCCCGCCGGTTCATCGCGGAGGCCCGCGCCGCCCGCCCCGGCATCCGGATGATCCTGCTCCCCGTCATACCGAACGTCCGCGCCGAGTCCGACGCGCCCTTCGCGGCGCAGGTCGCGCGCTTCAACGAGCTCCTCGCGAAGGCGGTCGCCGACCTGACCACCGACGCCTCCCCGATCCTGCTGGGCGCGCGCCCGTCCTCGTACGACATCCACCACGACACCTACGACGGCACGCACCCCAACGCCTCCGGCGAGCACCGGCTGGCCGGGGAGTTCGCGGCGGTCCTGCACCAGGCGTGGGGCATCGGCGGCCCTTACCGGCCCGAGCGGCAGCACGCGTAACACCCCGTCAGGCCGACTCTCCACCGATCGGGTGAGGGTCCGGCCGCATCTGGTCCGGGCGCGGTACTGATGGTGATCAGTGCCTACCTAGTGGGTGGGCCCGCGCGGCGAGATGGTCGTCGAATTCGAAGAGCAGCTGAGAGGCGATACCCCCTGGGCCCTCAACGTTCGTGCCCAACACTGAGGAACGGTCAGTAGTCGAGGCTCGGGTACCAGTCGTCGCGGCCCTGCGGGGTCAGGTCGAGGAGGTGCCAGACGGGGGCCAGGAGGTCGATGCCGCGCTCGTCGATGTCGTCGGCCATGCGTGGGTGGGCGGAGTAGAAATGGCGGACCGTGCCGTCGCCGTCGCGGGTGAAGACGGAGATGGTGGAGTCCTGTTCGCCGTCCTTGTCCTCGCTGCCCAGGTCGTACTTGAACGTGCTTTCGGCGCAGCTCAGGAGCCGTAGCCGGTGCCAGCCGCGGTTGCGGGCGTGCTGCCGGAGGGCGGACACGTCGGCGGCCGCGGCGATGACGAAGTCGGCGTTGCGGGCGATGTGGTGTGCGATGCCGTTGAAGCCGTCGATCCAAAGGGTGCACATCGGGCAGGGGGCGGTCTGCAGCTTGCCGTACATGAAGTGGTAGACGATCAGCGGGCGGTCCGTGGCGGTGAACAACGCGCTCAAAGTGACCTCGCGGACCGGTGTGTCGCCGGCGTCGAGGTCGGCGGGGCCCTCGACGAAGACGTAGTCGTCGACGGGTGGCCCCTGAGGGAGCGCCCGTCGCTGGGCCGCGACCTTCTCGCGGTGGCGCATGAGGTCGATCTCGGCCAGGCGCAGCTCTTCGCGGGCGTCGAGGTAGTCCGCCGATTCGCCGGCCAGTCTGGTGTGCCGCAACATCGCATCCTCCTGAGGTTGCCATCCCCCCCAGTCCCCGCCCTTTGAGTCTATGGCGGCTCCACGGTCAGCCCCAGTTGAGCTGAAGTCGCTGGGGCCAGGGCTCAGGTAGTGCCGCCTGAGGTCGTTTCGGGTTTCGTGTGGAGGATCTCGCGGGCCTGCTCCGCGGCGCGGGTGATGCTCTCGGAGACGAAGTCGAGGAAGCGGGCGACGTTCTCCAGGCGGGCGGCGGCCGGGGTGTGGGGGCCGAGGACGCCGACGCCCTGCCGTGCTGTCTCGACGATCTGGGCAGTGGACCGGGCGCTGGCGATCATCGACTGGTACCAGATGTCGTCGTCGACGACGTAGCGCTCGCGGCGGCGTTCGTCGCGTTCCCGGCGGACGAAGCCCTGGCTCTCAAGGAACTTGACCGCTTTGGAGATGGACGCCGGGCTGACCTGGAGCCGCTGGACGAGTTCGGACGCGGTGAGGCTGCCGGTGTCGGTGAGGGTGAGGCAGGCCATCACCCGGGACATCATCGTGGGCATGCCCGAAGCCATGAGGACGGCGGTGAACGTCTCCTCGTACTCGCGCACGGCCTCGGCGTCCCGTCCGTGGGCCTGCGGGGCCGCCTGGGCCCCCTTGGATGCGGTCTGCCTGCGCCGGTGGGCACGGCGTTCGGTGGCGCGGTGGGCCAGGTCGGCGCGGTAGGCGGTGGGGCCGCCGTTGCGCATCACCTCCCGCGTGATCGTCGAGGTCGGACGATCGAGACGTCTGGCGATCTCCGCATAGGCGAGGCCGTCGGCCATCCCCAGCGCGATCTGCTGGCGTTCCTGCTGGGTGAGCCTGCCTCCCGGCATCGCGATCTCCCTTCACGCTTCTTCCTTGATGCTCCAGCATAGCGTTCACTCCCAATCCAACGCAACGAACAGGATTGCTGTCGTTGCGTTAAAACCAGGACTGTTGCAACGATAATGTGGCTTCTACCTGCGATGATGCTGATTCTGTGCAACGGAGATGTTGCCAAGAATCTCGAAGGCAACGTAGCGTTTGCGTTGTCAGAAACAACGAGCCGAAGGACAGAACGATGCAGAAGTTCGACACCCCCGCCCCGGTCTCCGCCGTCCTCGACATCCCCGCGGGACGCATCCGGTTCATCGCCGCCGACCGGGCCGACACCACGGTCGAGGTCCTGCCCGCGGACGCCTCGAAGGGCCGCGACGTGAAGGCGGCGGAGCAGACCACGGTCGCCTACGGCGACGGCGTCCTGCGGATCGAGGCACCGGCGGCGAACCGGATCCTCGGCGCTTCCGGATCCATCGAGGTGACCATCCAGCTGCCCGCCGGCTCCCGCATCGAGGCGAAGGCGGCCGGCGCCGAGCTCCGGGGCGTCGGACGGCTCGGCGACGTCGCCTTCGAGGGCGCGCAGGGCTCGGTCAAGCTCGACGAGGCCGCGAGCGCCCGACTCACCCTCCTCGCCGGCGACATCTCGGTCGGCCGCCTGGGCGGCCCCGCCGAGATCAGCACCCAGAAGGGCGACCTCCGCATCGCCGAGGCCGTGCGCGGCACGGTCACGCTGCGCACCGAGTACGGCGATATCTCGGTCGGCGCCGCCCGCGGAGTCTCCGCCTCCCTGGACGCCGGCACCTCCTACGGCCGGATCCACAACGCCCTCAAGAACACCGAAGGCGCCGCCGCCCTGAACATCCACGCGACCACCGCCCACGGCGACATCGCCGCCCGCAGCCTCTGAAAGGCAAACCATGACCGTCAAGCAGTCCGCCTGGACCGGCATGGTGTCGATCGATGACACCGCACTGGCCGTGACCGACACCGGCGGGCCCGGCCGTCCCGTGGTCTACCTCAATGGCTCGTACGCCGACCAGTCGCACTGGCGGCGCGTCATCACCGAACTCGGCGGCGACTACCGGCACATCACCTACGACGAGCGCGCCCGCGGCAAATCGAAGCGCGCCACGGACTACTCGTTCGAGGCGTGCCTCCGCGACCTCGACGCCGTCCTCACCGCCAGGGGCGTGGACCGGCCGATCCTGGTGGGCTGGTCCTACGGCGCCATGCTCGCCATGCACTGGGCCGCCCGGAATCCGGACCGCGTCCTGGGGGCGGTGTCGGTGGACGGCGCCCTGCCGCACGAGTGGCTCGACGAGGCCAACAAGGAACAGATCCGCAAGCTGTTCCGCCGGCTGAGCCCGCTGTTCCCGATCGCCCGCCCGCTCGGCCTGGCCGCGCGGATGAGCGCCGCGCAACACGCCGAGATCAACATCGAGGTCAACGAGCTCTGCGCGCCCGCCGCCCTCAACCCGGTCTTCGACCGTCTGACCGTACCGGCCCGGTACGTCCTCGCCACCGGCGGCAACCTGGGCGGCGACCCGAAGCTGATGGAACAGATACGCGCCAACCTCGACCCGGTGCTCGCCCGCAACCCGAACATCCGCGTCAGCGCGAAGGTCGCGAGCAACCACTCCAAGATCCTGCGCAAGGACTCCCGAGCCGTCGCCAACGCGGTACGCGAGCTCGCCGCGCGCGTTGTCGCATAAATCAGTGGGTTCGCGGGGTGCCCTTGCCTGGAGCGGACTCTAAGCAGTTGGCTTGGGGGTCATGAAGTACACGCAGCTCGGACGCACGGGACTCAAGGTCAGCCGACTCGTTCTCGGCACGATGAACTTCGGTCCTCAGACAGACGAATCCACCAGCCACGCGATCCTGGATGCCGCGCTCGACGCGGGTCTGAACTTCGTGGACACGGCCAACGTCTATGGGTGGGGTGAGAACAAGGGGCGTACCGAGGAGATCATCGGCAGCTGGTTCGGCCGGGGCGGCGGCCGGCGCGAGAAGACGGTCCTGGCCACGAAGGTCTACGGCTCCATGTCCCGCGAGGGCGAGACGTGGCCCAACGAGGACCGGCTCTCGGCGCTGAACATCCGCCGGGCCGTCGAGGCGAGCCTCACGCGGCTCCAGACCGACTACATCGACGTCTACCAGTTCCACCACGTCGACCGCCGGACCCCCTTCGAGGAGATCTGGCAGGCCGTGGACGTACTGATCCAGCAGGGGAAGATCCTGTACGTAGGATCCTCGAACTTCCCCGGCTACAAGATCGCCCAGGCCAACGAGGCGGCCGCCCGACGCGGGATGGTCGGCCTGGTCAGCGAGCAGTGCCTCTACAACCTCGCCGAGCGCCGCGCGGAGATGGAGGTCATCCCGGCGGCCCAGGACTACGGCCTCGGGGTCATCCCCTGGTCCCCGCTGCACGGCGGCCTGCTGGGCGGGGTCATCAAGAAGGAGGTCGAGGGCGGCCGCCGCGCCTCCGGACGGTCGGCGGACGCGCTGGCCAACTCCTCCGTACGGGCCCAGGTACAGGCGTACGAGGACCTGCTCGACAAGCACGGCCTGGAGCCCGGCGAGACGGCGCTGGCCTGGCTGCTCACCCGGCCGGGAGTGACGGGCCCCATCGTCGGCCCGCGCACCGCCGAGCAGCTGGACAGTGCCCTGCGCGCGCTGGAGCTGGAGCTGAGCGAGGAGGTGCTGGCCGGGCTGGACGAGATCTTCCCCGGGCCGGGGCCGTCCCCGGAGGCCTTCGCCTGGTGATCCGGCGGCGCCCGTCTACTGGCCCAGGGCGGCCGCCACGGCGACGACGGCGAACATCAGCACGAGCACACCGGCCATGACACGGTTTCTGGTCTTCGGATCCACCGTTCGAGGTTAACGCGGCAGCCCCCGCATTCCGGACGCGGGGGCTGTGCCGTGGCACGGGTCACGCCGCCGGGCCCCGGCGGCCTTCCGGTGCGGCGGCTGCGGCGGCCTACTGCCAGCTCATGTCGTCCGTCGTCGAGACGACCGGGGACTCCGAGGGCGACGGGAGGGTGGCGGCGCAGGCCACGGCCGGGGTGGCGAGGGCGAGGGCGAGGGCGGCGACCGCGGCGGCCTGGGCGATGCGGGTGATGCTCATGGTGTCCGGTTCCCTTCGGGCAAGCGGCTGTGGTGGTCCCGGCCGGTCCTGCGCCCCGCGGTGGCGCCGTCCCTTTCCGGTGAGACACAGCTAAGCCGGGCCCGCGCCACCGCAGAAGGGCCTGCGGCTGGCCCAAACCGTCCCTGGACGGATGCGGACACACACCGGCCGGCCGCCGCTCAGGTCAGGTCAGGTCAGGTCAGCTCAGGTCAGCCACACCGGCATCAGAGGTACGCCCACGCCCAGCAGCCGCGCCGGCGGCAGCACGCGCGCCCCCAGAAGGCGCAGGCAGATGGCTTCCGCCCGCTGCTCGGCCTCCTCCAGGGAGTCCGACAGCAGGTAGAAGCCGAGGGTGAAGTGGTGTGCGGACTGCGGGTGTACGGCCAGGTGCTCGACCCGGTCCCGCACCGCCAGCCCCGCACGGGCAGCCTCGCGCAGGTCGTCGGGGACCAAGGCCGGGGGAATCGTGCACAGCCGGGCGTGAACGAGGTACATGCCCTCTACGGTCGCCCGTGTCGGCCCTGCCCGACCGCCAACGGCGCTGGACGCTTCCGGACGTGGCCACATCTGTCCAGCTCGCGCACCCCTCTGAGATGATCAGCGCGACAGTCAGACACTGAGGTTGGGGGACCACATGTTGACCGAACTCGGGCTCGACGCCAGAGCCGAGGCCGTCTACCGCGCCATGCTCATGGCGCCCACGTCGGGGGTCGCGGCGCTCGCCGCCGCGGTGGGGTCCACGCAGGACGACGTGCGCGAGGCCCTGGACATGCTCAGCGAACTGGCCCTGGTCCAGCCGTCCGCCGAGGACAGCGGCCGGCTGCGCGCGGTCTCACCGGACATCGGCATGGAGATCCTCATGGCCCGCGGGCAGGCCGAACTCGCCGCCCGGCAGCAGCGGTTGGAAGCCTCGCGAGCGGCCGCCGCCCGGCTGATCTCCGAATACTCGGAACTGCGGCCCTCCGCCAGCCATCCCGGTGTGGAGCAGCTCATCGGCCTCGACGCGGTCCGCGACCGGCTGGTCACGCTGACCCGGGAGACGCGGGAGGAACTGCTCGCGTTCTCCCCGGACGCCACGCTCAGCGCGTCGGCCCTCGCCGCCTCCCGCCCGCTCAACCGGCAGTTGCTGGAGCGCGGGGTGCGGATGCGCACCGTCTACCTGGACAGCGTCCGTAACAACCGTCCGTCCGTCGAGCACGCCAACTGGCTTGCGGAGCTGGGCGGGCAGGTGCGTACGGCGCCGTCGCTGCCCACCCGGATGCTCATCGTGGATCGCCGGACGGCGCTGATCCCGGTGAGTGACGACTCCTCCGCCGGGGCGGTCGTCCTCACCGGGCACGGGACGCTCGTCGCCCTGTGCGCGCTCTTCGAGTCGACGTGGGCTTCGGCGCAGCCGCTGGCGGAGGTGGCGGTACTGGGCCCGCACGGGCTGACCGCGCAGCAGTCGGCGGCGGTCCGGCTGCTGGCGGAGGGGCACACGGACGATGCGATCGCCAAGCGTCTGGGGGTGTCCTCGCGTACGGCGCGGCGCATCGCCAACGAGCTGATGGACCGGCTGGGCGCCCGCAGCCGCTTCGAGGCCGGCGTCCGCGCGGTCCAGCAGGGCTGGCTGCCCGCGCACGCGTAGGCCTCGCCCCCAAGCCCCCCAAGCCCCCCAAGCACCCGAGCCGCCCGGCCGGATCACCACATGTGATCCCGCCGGGCGGCTTTCGTCTTGGCCTGCCGTTGGGCCTGCCGTTGGGCCTGCCGTTGGGCCTGCCGTGTGCCCTGGACTGGTCCGTCCATGGCCTGTTGGGGCCAGCCGGTTCCCCTTCCGCCCGGTTCGGACGGCGGCGAATCTAGTGCCTGTCACCGGGACGCGAGCCGCCCCGGCACAGGACACAGGGTCCGGACCGCTGCACCTGCAGGGCAGCTGTCCTCCCGTACCGCACCGCACCGCACCGCACCGTACGCCTCTGCCGCCGGTCGAGCAGCACGCTCTCTGCGACCCCACTAGCCAGAACCGGAGTACTGCCATGTCTCGATCCGCACGAAATGCCCTGAATACCCGGAATGTGCGCCGTACTGCCGTCGCCACCCTCCTGGCCGGCGCCGTCGCCGCCGGCATGGTCGGCACGATGGAGGCGGCAGCCGCCGCCCCCGCCGTCGTCGCCGCGACCACGACCGACAACCCGGACTACGGCAGCACGGGACAGGGCCCGGAGATGGGGTTCGACGGGAACTTCAGTGCTTCGGCGTCCTCCTCCACCACCGCGACGATCACCCGCAGCGAAGTGATCGACCGGGCCAGGACGTGGGTCAACATCGGCCTGGTCTACAACGGCTCGGCCACTTACGGCGGTTACCGCACCGACTGCTCCGGCTACGTCTCGATGGCCTGGGATCTCGGCACCTCGCCGACCACCGACACCTACGAGTCCCGCGGCCTCGTCGAGTCCATCGGCAAGGCGGACCTGAAGGCCGGTGACGCCCTCCTGGACAACGACTCGGGTGCGGGCGGCCACATCGTCCTCTTCGAGAAGTGGGCCAACGCCGAGCACAGCCAGTACTACGGCTTCGACTTCACTCCGAGCGGAGTGCACTACCGCCTCTACGACTACCCGTACTTCTCGGGCTACGGCCCCTTCTACCCGGTCCGGTACACGAACATCGTCGACGACGGGCCCACCACGCCTCCCGAGCCGGTCGATGTCGGTATGACTGATCTTGCGTCCGCCGACCTGAGCGGTGACGGTGTCATGGACGTCGTGGCGGTGGAGGTTTCGACCGGCAAGCTGTGGCTGTACAGGGGCACCAGCACGGGCACCATCGCGACCGGTGGTTCCCGTGTGGAGATCGGTTCGGGTGGCTGGAACGGGATGTCCAACCTGTCGGGCGGTGATTTCACCGGTGACGGCAAGGACGACATCGTGGCGGTGGAGGAGTCCACCGGAAAGCTGTGGCTGTACAAGGGTGCCAACAACTCGACTCTCACGGGTGGCGGTTCTCGTGTGGAGATCGGTTCGGGTGGCTGGAACGGCATGTCCGACCTGACCGGGCTCAACCTGAACCAGGACGGGTTCGCCGACCTCGTGGGGGTGGAGAAGTCCACCGGCAAGCTCTACCTGTACCCGGGCAACGGCACCGGCCTGAATGTGCGTCAGGAGATCGGTTCCGGGGGCTGGAACGGTATGTCCAACCTGACCGGGATGGACTTCGACAACGACGGCGCCGAGGACCTGGTCGGGGTGGAGGAGTCCACCGGCAAGCTGTTCGTGTATCCCGCCTCCACCCCCGGTTCCCTGGGTGTGCGTAAGGAGATCGGTTCGGGCGGCTGGAACGGCATGTCCGACCTGATCGGCGGCGCCCTGCTGAACGCGAACGCGGCGGACGACCTCGTAGCGGTCGAGGACGCGACCGGCAAGCTCTTCGTCTACCCGGGCACCGGCACCGCCCTGGGCGCCCGCCAGGAGATCGGCACCGGCGGCTGGTAAGCGCTGACCGAACCCGCCGACCGCCCCCCCCGACACCGCGCGAGGCGGCCCGCCCACAAGGGCGGGCCGCCTCGCGGTCGTACGCGGCTCAGTCTTGGCCTTCCAGCGGCCAGGCCCCGACGGTCTCGTAGCGGGGCTGCTCGCCGGGGATCCCGCTGACCGGCAGGTTGCTGCGCACGAGGCACAGAGTGTCGGCCTGCCAGGCGGTGCCCTCGAAGTCCGCGAGGGCGTCGAGGTAGGGCCGCAGCGGGATGCCTTCGCGGGACCGGCCCAGGGTGACGTGCGGGGTGTACCGGCGGTGCTGCTCCATGGGCACCCCGGCCCGGCGTGCGGCGGCGTCGGCCCGCTCCGCGAGCATGCGCATCGTGTCGAGGTCCCCGGCGGCGCCGACCCAGAGGGTGCGGTCGCCGAAGTGGCCGACGCCGTGCAGGCGGAGCGGGAACGGTGCGGTGCGGGCTGCGGCGCGGGCGAGGCGGGCGTGCAGGTCCGGGAGCACCTCGTCCTGTACCTCGCCCATGAAGGCGAGCGTGAAGTGCCAGGCCGCTTCCGTGGTCCGGCGCAGCCGGGGGTCCGCGGGCAGCGCCCGCACGGCCTCACGCAGCTCGGCCACGGCCTCCGGCGGGGGCACCACGGCGGCGAAGAGTCTCATCCTCCGACCCTAGCGGCCGGCACCTGATTCCACCCTCGCCGGAGCCCCTGGGGGAGAACCCGGCTCCGCCGGGCACCGGGCTCCGCCCGGACCCGCGCCTCAAACGCCGGCGGGGCTGGATTTGGCCGATGCCGTCGCCAAATTCCAGCCTCGCCGGCGTTTGAGGCGCGGGGTCTGGGGCGGAGCCCCAGCAGCGGCCCGCAGGGTCAGGCGGCCGTTACCAGGTCGCGGCGGGGGACCAGGGTCAGGCCGTTGTGGCGGGAGACGCGCAGGCGGAGGTTGCCGACGCGGGAGAGGATCAGCGCGATCGTCAGGGCCGCGGCCAGGGAGACCAGGCCGCCCGCCGCCATGCCCACGCGCGCGCCGTAGGTGTCCGTGATCCAGCCCACCAGCGGGGCGCCCACCGGGGTGCCCCCGGTGAACACCATCATGAACAGCGCCATGACCCGGCCCCGCATCTCGGGGTCGGTCGCCATCTGCACGCTGGAGTTGGCCGTCACGTTCACCGTCAGCCCGAACATCCCGATCGGCACCAGCAGCGCCGCGAACAGCCAGAAGCCCGGCGCGAAGGCCGTCACCAGCACCAGCGCGGAGAACAGCACCGCCGCCGCGACCAGCAGCCGCAGGCGGGAGTGGCCGCGCCGGGCGGCCAGCAGCGCGCCCGCCAACGAGCCCGCCGCGATCAGGGTGTTGAAGAGCCCGTACGTCCCCGCGTCCCCGTGGAAGACGTCGCTCACGAACGCCGACAGCCAGATCGGGAAGTTGAACCCGAACGTCCCGATGAAGCCGACCAGCACGATCGGCCAGATCAGCTCCGGGCGCCCGGCCACGTAGCGCAGCCCCTCGCGCAGCTGCCCCTTCGCGCGCGGCTGCGGTTCCACCGGGTGCAGATCACGCGTCCGCATCAGCAGCAGGCCCGCGACGGGCGCGGCGAACGACAGGCCGTTCAGCAGGAAGGCCCAGCCGGAGCCGACGGCGGTGATCAGGACACCGGCCAGCGCCGGGCCGACCAGCCGCGCGGACTGGAAGTTGGCGGAATTCAGGCTGACCGCGTTGGCCAGCTGCGCCGGGCCGACCATCTCGGAGACGAAGGTCTGCCGGGCCGGGTTGTCCACGACCGTGACGAGGCCGAGCAGGAAGGCGGCGAGGTAGACGTGCCAGACCTGGACGTGTCCGGCCAGGGTGAGCGCGGCGAGCGCGACACCGGTGAGGCCCATCGCGGTCTGTGTGCCGATCAACAGCGGCCGCTTGGCCAGCCGGTCGGCGAGTACGCCTCCGTAGAGGCCGAACAGCATCATCGGCAGGAACTGCAGGGCGATCGTGATGCCGACCGCGGAGGCGGAGCCGGTCAGGGAGAGCACCAGCCAGTCCTGGGCGATGCGCTGCATCCAGGTGCCGGTGTTCGAGACCGCTTGCCCCGTCGCGAAGAGCCGGTAGTTCCGGATCCTCAGCGAGCTGAACATCGAATGCTTGGAAGTGGATAGGTGGTCGGGTGCGGAGTCTGCTCCGGTTCCCGTACTCAAAAGGGTCGCCTCCTGGCGTCTCGGTTACAAGTGCGCGAGCTTCTCCAGGACGGGCGCGGCCGCGCGCAGCTTGGCCCATTCGTCCTCGGTCAGCCCGGCCGCGAGCCCGGCCAGGAAGGCATTGCGCTTGCGACGGCTCTCTTCGAGCATCGCCTCGGCCTCCTCCGTCTGGCGGACCACCTTCTGGCGGCGGTCGTCCGGGTGCGGCTCCAGCGTGACCAGCCCCTTGGCTTCGAGCAGCGCGACGATGCGCGTCATCGACGGCGGCTGCACGTGCTCCCGTCGGGCCAGCTCACCCGGGGTGGCATGGCCGCAGCGGGCAAGGGTGCCGAGCACCGACATCTCGGTCGGGCTCAGCGATTCGTCGACGCGCTGGTGCTTCAGGCGCCGGCCCAGCCGCATGACGGCGGAGCGGAGATCGTTCACGGCGGCAGCGTCGTCGCCATGGGAAAGGTCACGCATGTTCATTAGAGTAACTCATTACTCTCGCTAAGGAAAATTGGAATGCCGGGAGCCGGGGGAGACCCTCATCACTCGTAAGGGTGAGTCTGTTCGGGAAAGCGACACGCGTCCACGCCCTCTGCCCCGACCCTTTCGGCATGGGGACACATGTGCTGAGCATGCGCATAGACGGGGAGCTGCTGGAGCGGCTCCGGCACCATGCCGCGAAACGCGGAATGAGCGTCCAGGACTATGTCGTCCGGACGCTCATTCGCGATGACTTCGACGAGCGGTTCAAGGCCGCCGTCGACGAGACGGAGAAGTTCTACGGCCTTACGTAAGGGCCTACGTAAGGGCCCTACGTGAGGCCGAGTGCCGGCATCGCGTAGAAGAAGACGAACACCGCCGACACGACGTACATGGCCGCCGGAACCTCGCGGCCCCGGCCCGTCGCCAGGCGCAGCGCGCTGAAGCTCACGAAGCCGATGCCGATGCCGTTGGTGATCGAGTACGTGAAGGGCATCATCACCATCGCCAGGAAGGCCGGGACGGCGATGGTGAAGTCGCTCCAGTCGATGTCCTTGACCGAGCCGGCCAGGATCAGGAAGCCGACCGCCACGAGCGCGGGGGTGGCCGCCTGCGAGGGCACCATGGTGGCCAGCGGGGTGAGGAACAGCGCCACGGCGAAGAGGCCGCCCGTCACCACGTTCGCCAGGCCCGTACGGGCGCCTTCGCCGACGCCCGCCGTGGACTCCACGAAGCAGGTGGTGGCCGACGACGAGGTCGCGCCGCCCGAGGCGACGGCCAGGCCGTCGACGAGCAGGACCTTGTTGATGCCGGGGAAGTCGCCGTTCCGGTCGATCAGCTTGGCCTCGTCGCCGACGCCGAGGATGGTGCCCATCGCGTCGAAGAAGCAGGACAGCAGCACGGTGAAGACGAACAGGACGCCCGTCAGCATCCCGACCTTCTCGAAGCCGCCGAAGAGGCTGACCTGGCCGACGAGGCCGAAGTCGGGCGCGGCCACCGGGTTCCCCGGCCACTCGGGCACGGTCAGGCCCCAGCCCGAGTCGGGCAGCGGGGCGACCAGCTGGACGACGACGGCGACGGCGGTCATGACCACGATGGAGATCAGGATCGCGCCCGGGGTCTTACGGATCAGCAGCGCCAGGGTCAGCAGGACGCCGGCGGCGAAGATCAGGACCGGCCAGCCGAGCAGGTGGCCGCCCGTGCCGAGCTGGAGCGGGACCGTGGTGTGCGCGGCGTCCGGGATGCGGGTGACGAACCCGGAGTCGACCAGTCCGATCAGCATGATGAACAGGCCGATGCCGATCGCGATGCCCTTGCGCAGCCCCAGCGGGACGGCGTTCATGACGCGCTCGCGCAGGCCCGTGGCGACCAGCAGCATCACCACGAAGCCGGCGAGGACCACCATGCCCATGGCGTCCGGCCAGCTCATGCGCGGGGCGAGCTGGAGGGCGACGACCGTGTTGACGCCGAGGCCCGCCGCCAGCGCGATCGGGACGTTTCCGATGACGCCCATGAGGAGCGTGGTGAAGGCGGCCGTCAGGACGGTGGCGGTGACGAGCTGGCCGCCGTCGAGCTGGTGCCCGTACATGTCCTTCGCGCTGCCGAGGATGATCGGGTTCAGCACGATGATGTAGGCCATCGCGAAGAAGGTCGCCAGGCCGCCGCGGACCTCGCGGGCCACGGTGGAGCCGCGCTCGGAGATCTTGAAGTAGCGGTCCAGGCCGGACGTGCCCCGAGGGCCGCCGGGGATGGCGTCCGCGGGGGCGGCGTCTACGGGGGCGGGGGCCGACGTGGTCATACGGTCCTCAACGTCCTCATTGGGTGATTCATACGAAGAAAATGGGCCAAGCCGAAACCGTTTCAGTATGAACACATGAACGAAAGGCCGTCCATCTCCGCGCGTAGACCCCGGCCGCGCCCACCTAGACTTGAGGGCATGGCGAAATGGACACCGAAGCACGAGGCGCCCGAGCCCCTGGAGGGGCCGATCGTCGCGACCGTCACCGGCGGCACGATCATCTGGTTCGCCCTCTTCCTCGTCCAGCTCCCCTTCTACGGGTGGTTCGCCGACCGGGACATGCTGTGGTGGGTCTGGACCTGCGCGGCCGGCGGCTTCCTCGGCCTGATCGGCATCTGGTACGTCCGGGGCCGCGACACCGCCCTCAAGCGCCATGTTGCTGCGCAGGCTCAGCAGGCGGCACCGCCGGCCGGCGAGGCGTAGCCACCCGGGCGGGTGCGGGTCCGTGTCCTGGGGCTCCGCCCCAGACCCCGCGCCTCAAACGCCGGCGGGGCTGGAACACAAACGCCGGGGGCTGGAACTCAAACGCCGGCGGGGCTGGAACGCTCGGCGGGTGAAGCGTTCGAACCGCGCTTAACGTCGAAAACATGACGCAGCGGGCAGACACCGACCAGGACGGGCCGGAGCGGGCCGCCGCCGCCATCGACGCGGGGGCCGAGCTCGACCCGGTCCACCCCGTCCAGCCGCCCGCACCCCGGTGCAAGCCCGGCGGCCTGACCACCGCCGAGGTCGCCGAACGCGTAGCGCGCGGTGCCGTCAACGACGTCCCCGTCCGCAGCAGCCGCTCCACCACCGACATCGTGCGCGCGAACGTCTTCACCCGGTTCAACGCCATCATCGGCGTCCTCTGGGTGGTCATGCTGATCGTCGCGCCGATCCAGGACAGCCTCTTCGGCTTCGTGATCATCGCCAACACGGGCATCGGCATCATCCAGGAGATGCGCGCCAAGAAGACCCTGGACAGCCTGGCCGTCATCGGCGAGGTCAAGCCCAGCGTCCGCCGCGACGGCAGGACCGCCGAGATCTCCACCTCCGAGATCGTCCTCGGCGACGTCCTCGAACTCGGCCCCGGCGACAAGGTCGTCGTCGACGGAGCCGTCGGCGAGGCCGACGGCCTGGAGATCGACGAGTCCCTGCTCACCGGCGAGGCCGACCCGGTCCTGAAGAAGCCCGGCGACCCGGTCATGTCCGGCTCCTTCGTGGTCGCCGGCGGCGGCGCCTTCACCGCCACCAAGGTCGGCCGCGAGGCCTACGCCGCCCAGCTGGCGGAAGAGGCCTCCCGCTTCACGCTCGTCCACTCCGAACTGCGCTCCGGCATCTCCACCATCCTCAAGTACGTCACCTGGATGATGATCCCGACCTCGATCGGCCTGATCATCAGCCAGCTCGTCGTCAAGGACAGCAACCTCAAGGACTCCATCGCCCGCACCGTCGGCGGCATCGTCCCGATGATCCCCGAGGGCCTGGTCCTCCTCACCTCCGTCGCCTTCGCCATCGGCGTCATCCGCCTCGGCCGCAAGCAGTGCCTCGTCCAGGAGCTGCCCGCCATCGAGGGCCTCGCCCGCGTCGACGTGGTCTGCCTCGACAAGACCGGCACCCTCACCGAGGGCGGCATGGACGTCACCGAGCTGCGCCCCCTCGGCGGCGCGGAGGCGGCGTACGTCAAGAAGGTGCTCGGCGCGCTCGGCGAGTCCGACCCGCGCCCCAACGCCAGCCTCCAGGCCATCGTCGACGCCTACCCGGACAGCGCGGAGTGGCGCTGCACCGAGTCGCTGCCGTTCTCCTCCGCCCGCAAGTACAGCGGCGCCAGCTTCAGCGAGGGCGACGGCGAGAACTCCACCTGGCTGCTCGGCGCCCCCGACGTGCTCCTGCCGGCCGGGGACCCGGCGCTCGACGAGATCGACGGCCTCAACGAGCAGGGCCTGCGCGTCCTGCTGCTCGCCCGCTCCGGGCGCGAACTCGACGACGCGGCCGTGGCCACCGGGGTCCGGCCGACCGCGCTCGTCGTCCTGGAGCAGCGGCTGCGCCCCGACGCGGCCGAGACGCTGCGCTACTTCGAGGACCAGAACGTCAAGGCGAAGGTCATCTCCGGTGACAACGCGATCTCCGTCGGCGCGGTGGCCGGCAAGCTCGGCCTGCCGGGCGCGCAGAACACCGTGGACGCGCGCGAGCTGCCGGCGGAGCGCGACGGGATGGCCCAGGTCCTCGACGGCAACGCGGTCTTCGGACGGGTCACCCCGCAGCAGAAGCGGGACATGGTCGGGGCGCTCCAGTCCAGGGGCCACACCGTGGCGATGACGGGCGACGGCGTCAACGACGTACTGGCCCTCAAGGACGCCGACATCGGCGTGTCGATGGGCTCCGGCTCCGAGGCGACCCGGGCCGTGGCCCAGATCGTCCTCCTGAACAACAGCTTCTCCACCCTGCCCTCGGTGGTCGCCGAGGGGCGCCGGGTCATCGGCAACATCACCCGCGTGGCCACCCTCTTCCTCGTGAAGACGGTGTACTCGGTGCTGCTGGCGATCCTGGTGGTGTGCTCGCAGGTGGAGTACCCCTTCCTGCCGCGCCATCTGACGCTGCTGTCCACGCTGACCATCGGCGTCCCGGCGTTCTTCCTGGCCCTGGCCCCGAACAAGGAACGCGCGAGGCCGCACTTCGTGAAGCGGGTGATGCGGTACGCGATCCCCGGCGGCGTGATCGCGGCCGTGGCCACCTTCGTGACGTACCTGCTGGCCCGCCACCACTACACGGGCGAGGGCGCCCTCCAGGCCGAGACGAGCGCGGCGACGCTGACGCTGTTCCTGACCACGATGTGGGTCCTGGTGATCATCGCCCGCCCGTACACGTGGTGGCGGGTCGGGCTGGTCGGGGCGATGGGGCTGGCGTTCCTGATCGTGCTCGTGGTGCCGTGGCTGCAGAGGTTCTTCGAGCTGAAGCTGGTCGGTACGACCATGCCGTGGACGGCGGTCGCCGTCGCGGCGGCCGCCGCGTTCCTGATCGAGGTCACCTTCCGGTGGGTGGCCCGGAAGTTCCCCGCCTGAGGCCCGCCCGGGCCTCCCCGAGGCCCTACGCCGCGAGGTCGTGGGCCGTGCGGGCCGCCACCCGGCCGCGCAGCGCCAGGGTCGCCGCCGCCGTGGCGAGGCCGGCGCCCAGGGCGATCCACCACAGGGCCGCCGCACCGAGCCCGGTGTACAGGGTGACGCCCAGGGTGAGGGCGGCGAACCGGGCGACGCCCCAGGTCCAGCCGAAGGCGCCCTGGTAGCGGCCGCGCGCGGCGGCCGGGGCGAGGCTGGCGACCACCGAGGCCGCGATGCCGGCCACCACCACCTCGCCGAGCGACCAGACGACCACCGACGCCGCGTACCCGGCGACCGAGTCCGCGAGGCCCGTCAGCGCCACGCCGAGGGCGATCAGCGCGCTGCCCGCCGCCTGCACCGGCAGTTGCGGCAGCCGGGCGAGCCGGGCCGTCACCACGGGCTGGAGCGCCACCACCAGGACGGCGTTGACCGCCGCCATCGCCCCGTACACGGCGGGCGAGAGCCCGCTGTCGCGCACGGCCAGCGGCAGCGCGACCTCGGTCAGCGAGTACACGAACAGCTGGACGCCGAAGAGCGGCAGGAGCGCGAGCAGCAGCCGGTCCCGGAAGACGACCCCGTAGCCCAGACCGGCGGCGGCCTTGCCGTCGTCCCCCGCGGAGGCCCCCGCGCCGGGAGTGCGCAGCGGCTCGCGCAGCCGGGTCGCCACCACCGTCGCGTAGACCAGCAGGGTCCCGGCGTCGACCGCGAAGAGCAGCCAGTAGCCGTGCGCGGCGAGGAAGCCGCCGAGCACGCCGGCCACGGCCGTACCGATGTTGACGCCCCAGCCGAACAGGGCGTACGCGCGCTGCCGCCGCTCCGGGTCCACGGAGTCGGCCATCAGGGCGTACGCGGCGGGGCCGACCGTCGCCGAGGCGGCGCTGATCAGCAGCGCGGCCGCCGCCATCGTCCACAGCCCGGGCGCGAGGAACAGCGCGCCCTGCGCCGCCGCCGCGCCGAGGAGGCCGATCAGCATCGTCGGGCGGCGGCCGATCCGGTCGGCGAGCACCCCGCCGAGCGCCGGGCCGAGCAGATTGCCCGCCCCCAGCGCGCCGAGGACGTACGAGGTCTCGGCGCCGGTCACACCCCGGTCGGCCAGCAGGAACACCAGGAACGGGGTGACGAGATGGCCGAGCCGGTTGACGATCGTGCCGGCGAAGAGGGTCCATACGGTGGGCGGGAGTCCGCGGAAGGTGGAGGGCATGCGAGGAGCCTGCGCCCGCACACCCCCGACCCCGAATTGATTAAGCTCAGACCGAATCCAATGGATCGACGGGGTGGGGTACGGGCATGGAGCCGGGACTGAGTTTCTCCGCGGCGGATCTGGCGCAGACCAGGTTCGCCGTCTCCCCGATGTGGGAGGTCGTCACCAGCTTCCGGCTGCTGAGGGGCGCCACCGAGCCCCCGCTGCACCGCCGTTGGGCCGCGCAGGTACGGCCCCGGCTGCTGCGCGCGGGCCTGGAGCGGGGCTGGCTGGCCGCGCTGATCCCGGGCGACGGCTACCTCGCGGACTTCCTCAACCCGACCCCGGCCGGGCCCTTCCCCGCATTCTCCGCCGAGCTCGACGCCATCCGCCGCAGCAGCCCGCGGCAGGTCCGGGCGGACCTCGACACGCTGTGCCTCAAGTCCGGTCCCTCGCAACGGCGCCGACTGCTCCACGAGGACCCCGAGGCAGTGCTGGAGAAGGTGACCGCCGAGATCGAGACGTACTGGGAACTCGCGCTCGCACCCTACTGGCCCCGCATCCGGCAGCTGCTGGAGGCCGACGTGTTCCACCGCGCCCGGCAGGTCGCCGAGCACGGCTCCGCCCACGTACTGAACGAGCTCCACGACTCCGTCAGCTGGGACACGGGGACCCTGCGCCTGGTCCACAGGCAGTGCAAGCTGACCCGGGACCAGGCCGGCTCCGGGCTGCTGCTGGTGCCCTCGGCCTTCGCCTGGCCCCGCGTGCTGACCCGTGCGGTGGCGCCCGAACCGCCGCAACTGGCGTATCCGGCACGGGGGATCGGCACCCTGTGGGAGCCCCGGACGGCCGGTGGCGCCGCCGACGCGGTCGCCGCGGTCCTCGGCCGCTCGCGCGCCCAGCTGCTGGCCGAACTCGACGTCCCGGCCTCGACCACGCAGCTCGCCCGCGGCTGCGGACTGTCCGCCGCCGGCGTGTCCCAGCACCTCACGGCCCTGCGCAACGCCGGCCTGGTCACGGCGCACCGCAACGGCCGCTCGGTGCTCTACGCCCGAACGGCCGTCGCGGACGCGCTCCTCACCCCGGCCGCGGCTCCCTGAGCGGTCCCGAACCGGCGGGTCAGTCGAACCGGCGGGTCAGTCGAACCAGCGGTCGCGGGCCAGTTCCGCCGTGCGCGAGGGGTCCTCCAGGAGGGCGGCCACCTCGAAGCGGCGCGGCCACTGGCCCGCCGCCCAGGCCAGGCCCGCCGCCACGCCCTCCAGAGTGGCCGCGTGCAGGGTGCCGTCCGGGGTGCGGCGCCAGTCCAGCTCGACGCCGCCCGCGATCAGCTCCTCGTGTTCGAGGTACGTGGCCGGGGTCGCCGCACCGAGCAGGACCCGCACCGACTCCGGTACGTCGTGCTCCTCGCCCGGGGTCGTGACCTCCGCCGGGACCGTCTCCGAGAGCCGCCGCACCTGGAGCAGCTCCGCCAGATCGGCGGCCCGGGTCGGGGAGACCGGGAGCAGCGCGAGGCCCGCCGTCAGCGGCAGCAGGTCCGGGGCGTCCGCGATGACCGCGTCGGCCGCGTCCACCACGCGTACCTCGCCGTCCACCACCACCCGCAGCTCGTCCGGGAGGGTGACCTGCTCGGGGTCCAGGTACGACAGCGCCCCGTACAGGGCGTGCAGTTGGCGGTCGCCGACCTCGCGCTCCGGGTCGGCGAGGCGGCCCAGGAGCTCGGCCGCGCCGCCGGGTTCGTCGAGCAGGGCCGCCACGGAGGTGCGTACGCCCAGGGCCCGCAGGACCTGCTCGTCCTCGAAGCCGGTGGCGTCCGCCGAGGTGTAGAGGCCCTCCAGCAGCGGGTCACCGCCCGCCGAGCGCAGGCCGGCCGGGCGGCGGCCGTCGAGTACCGGGTGGTCGCGCAGCCACCAGGCGGTGTACGGGCGGACCGACTGGGTGGTGCCGTCCGGGAGCAGGATCCGCACGGGCTGGGTCAGCGCGTCGCGCAGCGGGGGCTGCGCGAGCATGGCCAGCGCCCGCGGCCAGCAGTCGTCGTCGACCAGGTCCAGATCGCGGACGGCGATCAGCTCCGTGGCCACCGGCGGGACGGGCGTCTCCGGGAGCTGGTCCAGCAGGTCCTCGCACCACACGTCCACCGCGTCCAGCAGACCCGCGTCGTCCGGCTCGGCGAAGTCCCCTTCGCGCGGCTCCAGTTCGTCCGGGTCGAGGACCAGGTCGGTGGCGCGGACCAGCTGGAACTCGGCCAGCACTCCGACGGCGGTGAGCGTGTCCGTGTCCCACCGGGAGGCGAGCTCGGCGTCGAGGTACGGGATCTCGTCCTCGCGGATCACCGAGGCCAACGGCGAGCCGGGCAGCAGGAGTTCACCCGCCGGGGTCAGCTCGCCGTCCTCGTCCGGGAGGGCCAGCGCGCCCAGCCAGGGCTCGTCGCCGGGGGCCAGGCCCGCGTCGCGGACCAGGGCCAGCACCAGCTCAGCGAGCTCGTCGGCGTCGAGGGCGTCCGCGTCCTCGTCCCAGATCTCCCCGGCGTCCAGCGAGGCGGCGACCGCGGCCCGCACCTGCGGGGTCGTCAGCACCGCGCGCGGCGTGGCCGGGAGGGCGCCGAGCTTCTCCAGCAGCGGGTGCGCCGCGTCCGCGTGGGCCACCTTCAGCCCCAGCCGGGCCAGGCGCGTACTCGAAGCCGCGGGCGTGTCCGCGCCGGGCAGCAGGATGTGCCGGGGCCCGATGGCGGTGCGCCCGTCGGCGAGCGGCACGGGCAGCCCGGACAGCCGGTCCGGGTCCACCCCGGCCAGGCTGTCGTAGAGCCGGTGCCACCACTCGGGGGTGCGTTCGATACCGGCGATCCGCTCGATGGCGTCACCCAGCGGGAGCCGGCCCACGCCCAGGGTGCGCAGCTCGGGCCGCCGCTCCAGACCGGCCGGGAGCAGGGTCGGCAGCACCTCCGCGAGGACCCGTACGGTGTCGGCGCCCGCGCCCTCCACCACCTCGGCCTCGAAGGGGCGCAGGGCGGCCCGCTCCTCGGCGTGCTCGGGCGGGGCGGCGGGCGCGAGGAAGGCCGTACGGGGGAGCCGCCGGAGCACGGCGCCGCGCAGGGCCCCGTCCAGCTCCCCCTTGCCGAGCGGGCCGGGTACGAGGTCCACGAGCGCGGTGCTCACCGGATCCCAGGCGGCCAGCAGTTCGGCGTAGGCGTCGGCCGCGCGCTCCACGAGGAAGTCGGTCAGCGGGCCCGGCGCGGGGTGCCGGCGGGCGGTGTCCAGCGGGAGGCTCGCGATGAGCAGCGCGGGGATGCCCAGCGGCTCGTCCGTCGGGGTCGGCGCGTGCACCACGGGCGCGGTGGCCGGATACAGGGGCGCGCCCTCGCCGTCGACCGGGACCGCCCAGGAGACCGTCCACGTCGGGCGCAGCCGCTCCTCGACCGGGCGGTCGGCGAGCAGGGCGCGCTCGATGGGGCCGCTGTGGCGGACGGTGCGCCAGCGGTGGGTGCCGGAGAGGGAGTCCTCGATGACGGTGTACGGGCCTTCGACGCGCCGGTGCAGGGTCCGCGTGCCGACTGCGGGGGTGTCCACGATGACCTCGCGCAGCCCGGGCAGGGTGAGGAGCAGCGCGTCGTCGATGCCGGCCAGCAGCCGCTCCACCAGGTCCTCGGCGGCGGCGTCGCGCAGCGGGAGGACCACGACCGTGTCGTAGCCCTCGGGCGCGGTGCCCTCGGCGGGCAGCGGGAGCCGCAGCAGCGGGACGTGGCCGTCCCGGCGGCGCAGCTCGTCGCCGAGGCCGGGGCTGCCGTTGGCGGCGTCCCGGGCGAGTTCGCGGGCCTCGGCGAGGGACCAGCGGACCCCGCCGTGGCGGCCCAGTACCGCCGGTTCGTCGGTCACGGCGAGGACGGCCGCGAACCCGACACCGAACCGCCCGACGGTCTCCCCGGCGCCGGCCGTTGCCCCGGCCCCGGCGTCGGCGCCCGAGCCAGCGCCCGAGTCCGCGCCTGCGCCGGCCGCCCGGCCCGGCCCGGTCGCGGGTTCCCGCTTGGCCGAGGCGCGCAGGGTGCTCAGCGACTCCACGCCCGTGGCGTCCAGCGGAGCACCGGTGTTGGCGACGGCCAGCACCGCGTGCCCGCCCTCGCCGGGGTGCAGGGTGAGCCGCATCCGCCCCGGTACCCCGGCGCGGGCGGCGGCGTCGGCGGCGTTCTGCGCCAGCTCGACCACGAGCCGGTCCCGGTAACCGCCGAGCGCCAGGTCCTCCTCGGCGTTGGCGTCCTCGCGGAAACGGGCCGGGCCCGCGCCCCAGGCGTCGAGCACCCCGCGCCGCAGCCTGGCCGTGCCGAAGGGGTCCACGCCGCCCTGTGCCGCCGTCACTCGCACGCTCACGCCGCTGCCTCCACATCGCCTGCCGGAGTCCTGACCCCGGAGCTATGAAGGTATCGCGTACGGGACTACGCCTTGCCCGTGAGGTGGGCGAACACGACGACGTTGGCATCCCAGTGCCGGTCCGGGGTCAGGTTGCCGCCGCAGGTGATCAGGTGGAGCTCCGCCTTGCTTTGGGTGTCCCCGTAGATCTTGTCGGTGGGGAAGGAGTCCTTTGCTACGCCCGTGTGGTGTGGCTGAAGCCGAGGGAGGTCAGTCCTTCGGACTGGCACAGCCTGTCGGAGGGGCCGCCGACCTCGGTCTGGAGGAGCTGGTAGGCGGCGCCGTGGGACTGGCCCCAGTGCATCGCGGCCCGCCACAGGACACGGCCCAGGCCCTGCCCTCGCGCCTCGGGCAGGACGGCGAAGTACTGGGGCATGAGCTGGGGGCATCCGATCGCGTCGGGGCGTACTTCCATGGGGCCGATCGCGCCCACGATGTAGTCCTCGACGGAGGCGGCGAGGACCGGGCCGCACCGGCCGGCCTGCATTTGGGTGTGGAGGAAGGCCAGGCCATCGCCCGCCATGGCCTCGGCGTACGGAGCGAAGGTCTCCTGCACGGCGGCCGGCCAGTCGGTGAGGGGGCGGACCGGGCCGCCGGGGTCGGGGCAGGGGCGGGTGGTGAAGTCCTGGAGCTGGATGCGGGTGCCGCGCGGGGAGTCGGTCTCGGGGCCGAGCGGGCGCACGACCCGGGCGTTGACCGCGTCGTGCACGGCGGCGAGCTTCGCGGCCAGTTCGGCTGCTTCATCCACGACGCTGTTGCGGTGCCCGTAGGCGAAGACCTTGACGGTGCCACGTCCGCGCCGGTTCAGGGTGGGGATGAGGGTGTGTTCGGGCTGGTGCACCACGTCGCCGCGGAGGACCGTCTCGTCCTTCTCGTTGCTCCAGCGCCGGTCCTTGTCGTAGTGGAGGAAAGACCGGTCAGTGACGGCCGCTCGCAGGGTGTCTTCGAAGAGGTCGACGGTGAGCGCGTGGGGGTGGACGGGGCCGAGAGTCGGCACGATCGGCGCGGTCAGTACGGGCCGGAGCCAGTCCCAGCGGAAGAACATGAGCGGCACCCTAACGGTCGGCCGGTCAAGGCTCAGGCCCCGACGCGAACGCGCCAGGGCCTGAACGGAACCGACCGGATCTGCCGGTCAGTGGGGGTTGTCGTCACCGGCGTCGCAGGAGCACTCCGCGCTCTCCACGACGTCGTCCAAGTCCAGGACGGCGGTCACCGAGAGGGCGGCCACGGGCGGCGCCGCACGGCGCGTCGAAGTCGGCGGGCCGGGAAGAAGGGTCACCGGTACGGGCGGGGTCATGATGCGTTCTCCTTGTCGCCGTGTTGGCAGTAGCTGTGCAGCGGCGCCTTGGCTTCCTGGTAGTGCTTGGCCAGGGGGCGGCAGACCCGGCAGGTGCCGGAAAGGGCGCAGCCTTCGCACCCTCCGGTGCGAAGCATGAGGCGGTCGGCGATGGCGCCGAGCCGGGTGAGGCCGTCGATGCCTTCGGCCATGAGGTCGATCTGGTCGTCCCGGCCGACCTTGCAGATCGACACCTTGGCGTGGGGGTCGGCGTGGAAGAAGGTGTGTCCCGCGTTGCAGCCGGCGAACGGCTTGCGCTGCCGCAGATGGGCGGCGGACTGAGCAAGCAGCGGCTCGCCGCCGCCGTAGATCGTGGGCGTCATGTTCGTGTAGGCGTGGTTCTCGACGTTCCACTCACCGGCGAGGGCGGCCATCTCGTCCGCCTCGGAGGAGTTGTCCTCCGTCACCACGACGTTGATGCGCAGAGGCAGGCCCGCCTCGCGTGCGGCGTCCATGCCGCGCCGAAACGCCTTCCACGCGCCACGGCGCTGGGTGAGCGTGTCGAAGGACTCCTCGCTCGCCCCGTACATGCTGACGACCAGCCGATAGGGCGGGCAGTCCCGGAAGAGCTTGAGGAGGTCCGGCCGCCAGAGCAGCGAGCCGTTGGTGGAGATGGTGAGCATCATCCCGGCCTGCCAGGCATACCGGTAGGCGCCCTGGAAGTCCGGGTCCATGGTGGGCTCGCCGCCGGTGATCTGGAGCCAGAGGACACCGGCCTCGCGCATGATGTCCAGCAGCCGCACCTTGTCCTCCCAGCCGAGCCCGGAGAAGGGGCGCTCGCCGAGGTAGCAGTGCTTGCAGCCGAAGTTGCAGCCGAGGTTGATCTCCCAGGAGGCGCGGCAGTAGCCGTACGGGGACGGCTCGCGCACCAGCACAGTGCCCTGCGCGGGTCGGCCACTCAGGTCGATGCCCCAGACATCGGCGGCGGTCCGCACCGCCCAGGTGGGCAGAGTCTCGCCGTCGGCGGCGGCCTGCCGCAGGCCGTCGTAGCGGTCGGCGGGGATGCGGGCACCGGCCCTCGCTCCGGGCTTGAGGAGCAGGTGCCCGTCGAGGAACGGGGAGGCGATCAGAGCGTGGGCCATCAGTGGCCTTCCTTCCAGGTCATAGAACGTGACGGCAGGCGTACGCCCTGACCGCCGGCGCGGCAGTAGATTTCGCCGAGCCCGTTGCAGGTGCCGCAGCTCTTGCCGGACGAGTCGGCGCCGCTGCCGCCACAGTCCCCGCAGCTCTCGTTGCGAGGAGGGCGAGGGTGTGGGCGCCGGGTCTGCATTCCGCCATGCGAGTCGGGGCGGGCGACGAGGAACGTGCGGTTGCGTGGGCTCATGATCAGCTGGTGCACGAGGCCTCCTCCAGGGCGTCTTCCCAGGTGTGCTGTTCGGCGTGGCCGGCGAACAGACAGCAGCCCTCACCGTCGGGCCCGGGGGCGACCACCGGGCAGTCCGCCCGCCCGACCAGCTCTGCCTCGGTTCTCCCATGCCAGCGGAGCCACAGCGCGGTCCCGTATTCCCCGAGGTCGTCGAGGAGGCCGTAGTGCTCACCGTCGTCGTGTGTGGACAACTGGCACTGCACAGCCCTGTCGACGCACTCCGCGGCCGACCTCTCCCGCGCTTCCCGCGCCAGGTCCAGGGGCACCCGGCGCCAGTGCGTGCACCGCATCACGACTCCGTCCGAGAGGAGGCTCCGGAGCGCGGGGAGTGGTCCGTGCAGCGCGGGCACGTGCAGGGCGGAAAGCCACCGGGATTGTCGAGGATCACCGGATTCTCGTCTTCCCGTACTTCTGTCAGCTGGCCCCAAGTCCGGCCGGAGTCACGGGAGACCCTGAGCGTCATGAGGATCCTCTGCTCAGCGCCCAGGCCCTGCATCCGCGCATTACCGTCCGGCTCGCGCGCCAGAGCCTCGTCTCTCGTCGTCATGACCGAACTCCTCTGTGAATCCCGCTGCTCGTCCGGGGCAACATCCAGGAAAGTGCCAGGAGTCGGAGGTCTCCACGGCATCCATGCGGCAGTCTTGACGCAGGTCCGTGCACGGGTACCGAAGGGGCCCAAACCGCGGGAAGGGGGTGCCATGGGACTGGCGGAACGACGCAGGGCCCTGGGCTACAGTCAGGAGAAGTTGGCCGAGTTACTCGGTGTGGACCGCACAACGGTCGGACGCTGGGAAAGCGGCAAAGTCGCTCCTCAGCCGCCCCAGCGACGGGGCTTGGCCGCCGCCCTCGAAGTCAGCCTCCAGGAGCTGGACGTCCTCCTGAAGCTGCCACGAGCCGCAGGCCAGGAGACTGCCGGGCACCAGTCCAGTGACCCCCCGAGCGCGGGAGACCCTGACGAAATGATCCGCCGCGAATTCCTCCGCATACTGACTGTCAGCGGGGCCTTGACCGCCCTGCCGGTCGAGGAGGCCGAGGCCCTGACCGAGGGCGTCCGTCGGGGAGTGCCTGCCGACTTCGCGCGCATGAACAGACACCTCTGGCAGGTCTACCAGCTCGCCCGTTCCAAGGGTTCTGTCTATCCCGTCGTCCGGGACCAGCTGACGACGCTGAACGGGACGCTGGCGAGCAACCGTGGCAGTGCGCGGCCCCTGCTGAGCGCGGCGGCCGACCTCTTTCAGCTGGCCGGAGAGGTGGCCTTCGACGGCAATCGGTACTCCGACGCGGCCGCCTCGTACTCGCTCGCTGCGTCGGTCAGTAAGGACGCCGAGGCGTACGACCTGTGGGCATGCGCGCTCGTCCGTCATGCCTACGTGGACATGTCCGAGCAGCGCTACTGTCAGGCCGCGCAGATGCTCGGCGCGGCCGAGCGACTGGCCGACCGAGGGGACAGCAGCCTCTCGACTCGACATTGGGTCGCTTCCGTCCAAGCCGAGGCATACGCCGGTCTCGGTGACCTGGACGCGTGCGAGCGTGCGATGGACCGGGCGGAGGCTGTTCGCGACCTCACCATGGACAGCGTCAACGGTGGATGGCTCCGTTTCGACGGCGCGCGTCTGGCCGAGGAGCGGGGATCGCGCTACGTACAACTCGGCCGTCTCGACCTGGCGGAGAACGCCTTGCGGGATGCCCTGGAGCAGACAGCCCTGGCGTTCGGGCAGTCGTACCGGCGACGCGGAGCAGTGCTCACCGACCTGGCCGCCATCGGTGCGAAGCGGCGGGACGCCGAACAGGTCGTGGAGTATGGCAGGGAAGCCATCGAACTGGCCCGATCCTCCGGGTCCGGGTACGTCGCCCGTAGACTCCGAGCCCTGTGCGACGAGTTCGGTCCCTTGAGCCGCGACCACCGCGTAGCGGAGCTGGGGGCGGAGATCGCCATGCTGAGCACGCCGTGACGAGAGGGGTAGGCATGTCGCAGACCGAAGGTGCACGACTGTTCCGGGAAACCTGGATCGCGGGAGTGCGGCAGCACTTCCCCGGTGAGCCGAAGGCCGGCTACGTGACCCCGTGGGAGGACACCCCGCAGTGGGAGCGCGAGGCCGCCGGTTCGGTCTACGACCAGGTTCGGCAGTTCATCGAGATCAGCGGCGGCCACACGTCGAGGCTGTCCCGCGAGCAGAAGAGCCGCTTCGTCGCGACGTGCTGGACGGCCCAGATGTTCAAGCACTTCGAGGACCCGAAGCCGGGCTACGTGGCCGACTGGCCCGACCTCCCGTCCTGGCAGCAGGAGACCGACGCCGACATCTTCGAGGCCATCGAGAAGGCAATGAGCTGATCCTCGGCGGTCCTATGCCCAGGTCAGCGATACGGCGCTTGCGCGGCGGCCGAATTGCCTGCCTACCGTCGACGAGACGTAGGAGTCGCTGCACGGTGAACCTTGCCGGTCACAGCACTAGGCCCCCGGCGACTTCGAGTCACCGGGGGCCTCGCGTATGAGTGCTAGAGCTTCTCGATCACGTAGTCGACGCACGCGGTCAGCGCCTGCACGTCCGCCGGGTCGATCGCCGGGAACATCGCGATACGGAGCTGGTTGCGGCCGAGCTTGCGGTACGGCTCGGTGTCCACGATGCCGTTGGCGCGCAGCACCTTGGCGACCGCGGCCGCGTCGACGTCGTCCGAGAAGTCGATCGTGCCGATGACGGCGGAGCGCTTGTCGGCGTCCACGACGAACGGGGTCGCGTACTTCGACGCCTCCGCCCAGCCGTACAGGGTGCGCGCGCTGGCAGCCGTACGGCCGGTCGTGAACTCCAGGCCGCCCTGGCTGTTCATCCACTCCAGCTGCTGGTTCAGCAGGAAGAGGGTGGACAGCGCCGGGGTGTTGTACGTCTGGTTCTTCAGCGAGTTGTCGATCGCCGTCGGCAGCGAGAAGAACTCCGGGATGTGCCGGCCCGACGCGTGCACGCGGGCGGCGCGCTCCAGGGCCGCCGGGGAGAACGCGGCCAGCCACAGGCCGCCCTCCGAGGCGAACGACTTCTGCGGGGCGAAGTAGTAGACGTCGGTCTCGGTGATGTCCACCGGCAGACCGCCCGCACCCGAGGTCGCGTCCACCAGGACGAGCGAACCCGCGTCGGCGCCCGCGACGCGCCGGATCGGCGCCGCGACACCCGTCGAGGTCTCGTTGTGGGTGTACGCGTACACGTCCACGCCCGCCTCGGCCACCGGCTCCGGGTGCGTACCCGGCTCAGAGGAGATCACGGAGGGCTCGTCCAGCCACGGCGCGAGCTTCGCGGCCTTGGCGAACTTGGAGGAGAACTCGCCGAACGTCAGGTGCTGGGACTTCCGCTCGATGAGCCCGGCGGTCGCGATGTCCCAGAAGGCGGTGGAGCCGCCGTTGCCCAGGATCACCTCGTAGCCCTCGGGCAGCGAGAAGAGGTCCCGGATGCCCTGGCGCACCGAGCCGACCAGGTTCTTGACCGGGGCCTGGCGGTGCGAGGTTCCGAGCAGGGAGGTACCGGTGGCGGCGAGGGCGTCCAGCGCCTCGGTCCGCACCTTGGAGGGGCCCGCGCCGAAGCGTCCGTCGGCGGGCTTGATGTCAGCGGGAATCTGGATCTCGGCCACGAGCGGAGCGTATCCGGTCCTGGTCCACGCCTCGGAGGCGCGTCCACCCGATGAGACGGGTTCAGCCGGTGGGAGGGTGGGGCGGTGACGTCACCCGGGGAACTCGAACGGACATTGCGGGCGAACCTGCGCGGGGAGGTGGACTTCGGCGCGGCCGCGCGGGCGCTGGCCACCATGGACGCCTCGAACTACCGCCGCGTCCCCGTCGGGGTCGTCGCCCCGCGCGACGCCGACGACGTGGCGACCGCGCTGCGGATCTGCGCCGGGGCCGGGGTCCCGGTCGTGCCGCGCGGCGGCGGCACCTCCATCGCCGGCCAGGCCACGGGCGTCGGCGTGGTGCTGGACCTCACCCGGCACATGAACGCCCTGGTGTCGGTGGATCCGGCGGCGCGTACGGCCGTGGTCCAGCCCGGGCTCGTCCTCGACCGGCTGCGGGACGCGGTGCGCCCGTACGGGCTGGCCTTCGGGCCGGACCCCTCGACGCACTCCCGCTGCACTCTCGGCGGGATGATCGGCAACAACGCGTGCGGGGCCCACTCGGTGGCCTGGGGGACCACCGCCGACAACGTGGCGGAGCTGGCGGTGACGGCGTACGGGGGCGCCTCGTACCGCCTCGGCACCGGCTGGGCGGGCGCGCCGGACGGGCTGCGGGAGCTGGTGGCGGGGAACCTGGCGGTCCTGCGGACCGGCATGGCCGGGGGCTTCTCCCGCCGGATCTCCGGCTACGGGGGCCTGGACGCGCTGCTGCCCGAGCGGGGCGTCGAACTCGCGCGGGCGTTCTGCGGGAGCGAGGGCACGCTCGGGGTGGTGACCGAGGCGGTGGTGCGCCTGGTGGAAGCGCCGCGCGCGCCGGCGCTCGCGGTCCTCGGGTACGCCACCGAGACCGCGGCGGCCGACGCGGCGGCGGGCCTGCTGCCGTACCTCCCGCTGACGGTGGAGGGCATGGCGCGGGACCTGGTCGGCGACGCGGCGGGCCTGCCGCGCGGGGCGGCCTGGCTGTTCGTGGAGACGCGGGACGAGGCCGCCGCCCGGTCGCTCGTACGGGGCGCCGACGCGCTCGACTCGGTGGTGGTCACGGACCCGGCGGGGCAGCGGGCCCTGTGGCGGATCCGCGAGGACGCGGCGGGAACGGCGACGCGGATCCACCCGTCGGCCGGAGGGGGCATGGCCTGGCCCGGGTGGGAGGACTGCGCGGTCCCGCCGGCCCGGCTCGGCGCGTACTTGCGGGACTTCCGGGCCCTGCTGGCGGCGCACGGGCTGCGCGGATCCCCGTACGGGCACTTCGGCGAGGGCTGCGTCCACGTACGGATCGACTTCGACCTGGCCTCGGAGGCGGGCGTGGCCCGGTTCCGGACCTTCTCGTCCGAGCTGGCCGACCTGGTCGTGGCGCACGGCGGCTCCCTGTCGGGGGAGCACGGGGACGGCCAGGCGCGGGCGGAGCTCCTGCCGAGGATGTACGGGCCGGACGTGCTCCGCCTCTTCGGCGCGTACAAGGACGTGTGGGATCCGGCGGGCGGAATGAACCCGGGGATCCTGGTCCGCCCGGCCCGCCTCGACGAGAACCTCCGCTTCACGGTGCTGCCGAAGACGGCCCTCGCCGGGGAGGTCGCCCGCTGCGTCGGCGTCGCCAAATGCCGCTCGACGGAGGTGGGCGGACCGGCGGTGATGTGCCCGTCCTACCGGGCCACCGGGGACGAACGGCACTCCACGCGCGGCCGGGCCCGGCTGCTGCACGAGATGCTGGCCGGGGAGATCGTGACGGACGGCTGGCGCGCGGCGGAGGTCGCCGAGGCGCTGGACCTGTGCCTGGGCTGCAAGGGCTGCCTCAGCGACTGCCCGGTGGGGGTGGACATGGCCTCGTACAAGGCGGAGTTCCTGCACCACCACTGGTCGGGCCGGATCCGCCCGCTCGCGCACTACACCCTGGGCGGCCTCCCGGCCTGGCTCCGCCTGATCGCGGCACTGCGGATGGCGCGGGTCGTCAACGCGGCCGGGCGTCTGGTTCCCGTCCCGGGGTTGGCCCGGGAGCGAACCCTCCCGGAGCTGGCACGGGTGCCGTTCACATCTTCAGCCTCGCCGGCGTTTGAGGCGCGGGGTCTGGGGCGGAGCCCCAGTTTCGGGAAGGGGCGGGGTGGGGATAGCCGCCCGCAGGGCCCCGCCCCTGACTCGGCGCCCACCGTCACACTCTGGCCGGACACCTTCACGGAGTACCTCTCCCCGCAGACCGGCCGTGCCGCAGTACGGGTCCTCCAGGCGGCCGGCGCCACGGTGACCGTCCCCACCGGCCCGGTGTGCTGCGGGCTGACGTACGTCTCCACCGGCCGCCTGGACCGCGCCCGCAAGGTCCTGCGCCGCACCCTGGACGCCGTAGGGGAGGTACGAGGGCCCGTCCTCGTCCTGGAGCCCAGCTGCGCGGCAGCCCTCCGCACCGACCTCCCCGCCCTGCTCCCGCAGGACCCCCGCGCGCCCCGCCTCGCCGCAGCCGTCCGCACCTTCGCGGAGACCCTGGAGCAATACGCCCCGCACTGGCAGCCACCCCGCCTCGACCGGCCGGTCGCCGGCCAGACCCACTGCCACCAGCACGCCGTCCTCGGCGACGCGGCGGACCGCCGGCTCCGCGAGCGGGCCGGCCTCACCGGTGAGCTCAGCGGCGGCTGCTGCGGCCTCGCCGGGAACTTCGGCTTCGAGCCGGGCCACCACGCCGTCTCGGTGGCGTGCGCGGAGGAACAGCTCCTCCCGTCCCTCCGCGACGCGGCGTCCGGGGCCGCGATCCTCGCGGACGGGTTCTCCTGCCGTACCCAGATCGCCCAGCTCTCCCCGCACCGGGCCCGCCACCTCGCGGAACTCCTGGCGGAGGCCCTGTAAGGCGGCGCACGCGGCCATGGCCCTTACACACCCCTTAGTCTGGATAAATGCCCGCACCCTCCTCATCCCCGACGAATGCCGCGACCCCCGCAGCCGCGACCGCCCCCACCCCAGGCACGGGCACGGGAACCGGCACCGGCACCGACACGGGCACCAGCACCGGCACCGACCGCCGCTCCCCCCTCGCCCCGGTCGCGCTGGTGATCGCGGCGGGGATCTCGGTGCAGTTCGGTGCCGCCCTCGCGGTCCTGATCATGCCGAGGGCGGGCGCGGCGGGCGTCGTCACGCTCCGCCTGGCCGCCGCGGCGATCGTCCTCCTGCTCCTCTGCCGTCCGAAGGTGCGCGGCTACTCCCGCTCGGACTGGAGCACCGTCGTCTGGTTCGGCGTGACCATGGCCGCCATGAACGGCCTCTTCTACCAGGCGATCGACCGCATCCCCCTCGGACCGGCCGTCACCCTGGAGGTCCTCGGGCCGCTCGCGCTGTCCGTGGTCGTCTCCCGGCGCCTGGTCAACGTGCTGTGGGCGGGCCTGGCCCTGGCCGGAGTCGTGCTGCTGTCCACCCACGGCGGGGGCGGCTTCGGCGGCCTCGACCTCCTCGGCGCCGGCTTCGCCCTCGGCGCGGGCGCGATGTGGGCGGCGTACATCGTCTTCAGCGCCCGTACCGGCCGCCGCTTCCCGCAGGCGGACGGCCTGGCCCTGGCGATGGCGGTGGCGGCGGTCCTGTCCCTCCCCCTGGGCGTGCTCGAAGCCGGCTCCGACCTCCTGGCCCCCCGTACCCTGGCCCTCGGCGTGGGCGTGGCGGTCCTTTCGTCCGTCCTCCCGTACACCCTGGAACTGCTCGCCCTGCGCCGCCTCCCGGCCTCCACGTTCGCGATCCTGATGAGCCTGGAACCGGCCATCGCCGCCTCGGCCGGCTTCCTGGTCCTGCGCCAGGCCATGTCGGCGCTGGACGCACTGGCCATCGCCCTGGTGATAGCGGCCAGCATGGGCGCCGTCCGCTCCCAGACCCGGAAGAAGGCCGCCTGATGGACGCCGTCACGTACCTGGCCGGGGCCCCGGAGGCCCGCCGCCCCGCCCTATCCCGCCTGCGCCAGCTGTGCCTGTCGGAACTGACGGGCTTCGAGGAGGTCATCGCGTACGGGATGCCGGTGTACGTGCGGCCCGGCGAGCCGGCCGGGGAGATCGCCTGGGCGAACCAGAAGCAGTACATCTCCTTCTATCTGATGCGCACGGACATCCGCGACGCGTTCGCGGACCGCCTGGCCGGCCACGACATGGGCAAGGCCTGCCTCCGCTTCCGCAACCCGGCCGAGATCGACTTCGACCTCCTCCGCGACCTCCTCCGCGCGACGGCGGCCGCCACCCCGGGCCCGGTCTGCACGTAGCGCACCGACGGGCACGCCGCAGGAGGGGCACGCCACGCGCCCCACTCCGTTGCGGCTCAGATCAGTCGGCGGCCGTCATGGCTCCGGACATGAGGACCCCTGCCGTCCAGCGCGTCCAGCAGCCGGACCGCATAGACGTCGGCCATCCGTTCCGAGATCTCTTCGGGAGCGAGCCAGTCCACCGCGGTGGACTCTTCCGACGCCCGTTCCCTCCCGCCGGACGGCTTGCAGCGGAAGACCAGGGCGACGATGCCCCGCGCCGTGTTCTTGTAGACCCCGGTGAGCCCGTCCACCTCGACTTCGATGCCGGTCTCCTCCAGCACCTCGCGCCGCACCCCGTCCTCGGGCGATTCGGTCAGCTCCAGTACGCCGCCCGGAAGTTCCCAGGTTCCGTTGTCCGCCCGCCGGATCGCCAGCAGCCGCCCGTCCTCGCGCACTACTGCTCCGGCCACGGAAACCGAGTGGAGCGGCGTTGACTGGACCGGCGGGGAACCCGTACTCATGTGCAGGAGCATAGGAGGAAGAGAAGGAGCATGGGAATCGGAAGCGACGGCAGGGCCGTACCCAAGTACTTGCAGCTGGCCAACGACATCATCCAGCAGATCCGTGCGGGTGTACTGAATGCCGGCGACATGGTGCCGAGCGAAGCGGACCTCATGGAGCGCTACGGGATCTCCGTCGGCACCGTCCGAAAGGCGATGGTGGAGGTCCGCGCCAGCGGCTTGGTGGAGACCCGCCACGGTAAGGGCTCGATCGTGAGGACCCGTCCGCCCGTGCGCCACCGGTCGTCGGACCGCTTCCGTCGCTCGCTCCGCCAGGAAGGCAAGGCCGCGTACCTCGCCGAGTCCACACAGTCCGGGGCTGAAGCGAAGGTCAGCGTGCTGTTCGTCGGCCCGATGGCCGCGCCGGATGAGATCGCCGAGCGGCTCGGAGTGGCGACCGGCGAGCAGGTGCTCGCGCGGCGACGCCTGTACTTCCGGAATGGAACGCCCGTCGAGACTGCGACCTCATACGTGCCGTGGGACGTCGCGAAGAACATCCCTGAGCTGTTCGCCGAGAACCCGGGTGCCGGCGGCATCTACGCCCGACTGGAGGAGAGCGGGCAGGTGTTCGGTGAGTTCGTCGAGACGCTTCAGGCCCGGCAGGCGACCAAGGCAGAAGTGTCGGAGCTGTCTCTCAGCGCGGGTGCTGCAGTGATCCAGTTGGTTCGGAACGCAGTCAACGCAGAGGGTCGCGTCGTGGAGGTCTGCGACACGCTCATGGCCGCTGACCAGTTCGTCTTTGAGTACCGCATCCCCGCGCAGGACTGACGTCCACTCAATTCACCACAGCCCGCTGCGAGTCTTCCTCCGTGGCGGGTTGACTCATGTATAGGAGTCGGGCAATCTCTTGCTCCGTCACTCATATACATGAGTGACGGAGTGAAGTTCGTGTAGAGGAGTGATCTGCTGTGCGTCAGATTCCCGTCGACACCTCCACCGCCGTTGACCTGACGGCCCTGGTTGCCAAGGCCCTCGTCCCGTACAACCTGAAGCCTTCCCAGCAGGAGATCGAGGTGCTCCTCGACGGACTGACCCGGTGCGGCGAGCAGCTGCTCGGGGATGTCGTCCGCCTGGGCAAGACGGACGTGGCCGCCGCAGCGTTGGAGGACTGGCACACCCTCACCTGCCGTGGCCCCGAGGACTCGCCCCTGGGCGCCTGGAACCACGCCCGCGCACTGGCCCGGGTCATCAAGGTCTTCCGTCGCGCCGTCGACCAGGCGAGCTGACCCGATGGCCGTCGGGAATGACCTGGGGCGGATGTGGCGGCAGGCCTTCGACCTTTCGCGACTGAGTCTTGAGGTTTCGCCGTCCTCCGCGCACCCGGGCGGGGTGTGTACGGCGGAACACGTGAGGTGCGTCGGCTGCGGGCTGCTTGCCCCGTTGGGGCCGGGATACTGCGGGCAGACGTGGGCCGACTGCCGGCTGTGCGGCTACGGGTGGGCGGTTTGCCACGACCCCGAGTGGTGTTGGCAGCGTGAGGACGGCCTCGGTCGGGTCCTGGAGTGGAGGCGTGGGACATGACGAATCCGCGCACCTATCCGACCGGCCGCTGGAAGGGCCCGCCGCCGAGGTGCCCCCGCTGCGGCGCACAGCCGCTGCCCATCGGCGGGCCCGAGGGCGGGGTGACAGTCCATGAGCCGGGCTGCCCCCGGGCGAGCCCGGTCGGCCGCGGGGGGACCGGCCGGGCGGACGCGCATCCCCTGTCCGAGCCCTAACCGAGCGGCAGTTCCACGTACGACGGTGTGGCCTCCGGGGAGGTGAACGACAGGGTCGCGCGGGGCAGGTTGGCGTCCCCGTAGAACGGGTCGCGGGCGTCGATCACCAGCAGCAGCCGGTGCCCGCGCGGGACGTCGTACGCCGTGGCCTGGAGCTCGAAGTCCGCGCCGACCAGGCTGTCGGGCTCCCGCCCGAGGTCCGTGTACGGGGCGTGCGTGACGATGTGCGCCGAACCGTCGGGCGCCTGGTCGAAGAGGTACGCGACGAAGCTGGAGCGCGGGTTCGCCGCCCGGTACGTGACGCGCAGCCGCGGGATGCCGCGCAGCCGGGTGAGTTCCTCCACCGGGGCCGTGGCCCACACGGCGGCGACGGTGCGGTCTATGTCACCGGCCGGGTAGGCCTTCGGGCGTCCGGCCAGCTCCGCGTACCCGGACCGCACGATCTCGTCGGCGACGGTCGCCGGGGTGTCCACCCCGCACAGCACGCGCGCGCTCCAGCCGGCCTCGGGCTTGTCGGCCAGCTCCCCGCCGCTGCCGAGGTACACCCGGCGGATCCCCTCGGTGAGGGAGTGCCAGGTGGGGCGCGGCTCCAGGGCCCGGCCCCACATGACCTCGCTGAGCACCTGCCCCTCGTCCGCGATGCCGTTGCCGATGCCCTTGAGGTGGTGGTCGAACCAGCGGTGGGCGTCGGTCCAGATCCGGTTGGGCAGGCCGAGCATGCCGGACATCTCGGGCCCCGAATGGTCGCCGATGGAGAAGTCGAGGCGCTTGGGGCCGGTGAGCTCGTTGAACATCTTCAGGGTCTGGTTGCCGGGGAAGAGCGTCTCGTGCCAGGCGTGCGAGAAGAACACCGGCACCTGGCGCCGGTTGAGCTCCTTGACGTGGGTGAAGGGCGAGCGCGGCTCCGCCCAGCGCAGGGTGCCCTCGATGTCCCGGTTGGCGAGCACGTTCTCGAACACGCTCTGCGTCTGCGGGCTCAGCCGCGCCCGCGCGGCCGCGCCGAGGAGGGCCTGCACGGCGGCGACGTGACGGGTGGAGTTCTCGTGGAACGCCTCCCCGAGGTCGCCCCAGGTGCTGAGCGCCACCACGGCGTCGACGCGGGTGTCGTGCGCGGCGACGAGCTGGCTGATGCCCGAGCCGTACGAGTCCCCGAGGAAGCCGACCTTCGTGACCGGCCCGGCGGTGCGCTCGATGAGGTGGTCCAGGGCGCGGCTGCCGTCGGCGACGTCGAGCGGGCCCGCGACCTCGACCTCGCCCTGTGAGCCGGCGAAACCGCGGGCGGTGTAGGCGAGGACGTTGTAGCCGCGTGCCGCGAAGAGGGTGGCCTGGACGGCGTACGCGAGCCAGCCCAGGTCCGTCCACGGCGAGGGCATCACGATCACGGGGCGCGGCTGGGGTCCGGTGTGCCGCCACATCGCGGCGTCGAGCAGGTCCCCGTCGGCGCCGGTGACCTTGCCGCGGCTGAAGACGGCGAGGGACCGGAACTCGTCGGTCTCGGCGGCCCGGGCAGGGGACAGGCCGCCGGGTTCGCCGGTCTCCAGCGCGGTGGCGTACGCGGTGAGCGCGGTCGCGTCGAGCTCGGGATACAGGGAGGTGAGAGGTCGGGAGAAGTCGGCTGAGGCCACGTCAGTTCATCCTCTGGGTCGAGTGACATGAACGTGTGCGCGCTCTGGGCCCGGAGCGGAGCATTCAGTATCGGCGCGACATCGGTGATGTTTCCCGGTTTTGCGGGCGTACGGCTGAAATGCGCCCCGCGGCCCGGACCGCGCCGTGTCCCGGACCGTGCCGTGTCCCGGACCGTGCCGTGTCCCGGACCGCCGCGCGGCCCGCGCCCCTCGGTGTCGGGCAACTCGCCTGCCAGTCAACGAGGTTGAAGGTTCCTTCCCTCCACCATCCCCTCCCCGAAAAAGAATGCAAGCGTGCTTGATTGTTTTGCGCGGGCCTGTCAGTGTTCCCCTCACGCCGAGAAGGGGAGCGCACCGTGCCCGATCCGTCCGCCGCCGCGTCCGCCGCCGCCGTCTTCGCCGATCTTCGCGAGGAGAGCCGGGAACTCGATGAACTAGTACGGGAGTTGGCCGCGCCCGGCTGGGCGAAGGCCACCCCCGCGCCCGGCTGGAGCATCGCCCACCAGATCGCCCACCTGCACTGGACCGACCGGGCCGCGCTGCTCTCCCTCACCGACGCCGCCCGCTTCGGGCGCATGGTCGAGGAGGCGCTGGCGGCCCCCGACTCCTTCGTCGACGAGGGGGCCGAGGAAGGGGCCGGGCTGCCGCCCGCCGAGCTGCTGGCCCGCTGGCGGGCCACCCGTACCGCCCTCGACGAGGCGCTCGCCGTCGCCTCGCCCGACACCCGGTTCCCCTGGTACGGGCCGCCCATGAAGGCCGCGTCGATGGCCAGCGCCCGGCTGATGGAGACCTGGGCGCACGGCCAGGACGTGGCCGACGCGCTGGGAGTGCGCCGTCCGCCCACCGCCCGGCTGCGGCACGTGGCGCGGATCGGCGTACGGGCCCGCGACTACGCCTACGCGGTACGGGGCCTGCCGGCGCCGTCCGGGGAGTTCCGGGTGGAGCTGGCCGCCCCCGACGGGACCGGGCTGTGGACGTACGGCCCGGTGGACGCGGCCGAGCGCGTCACCGGCCCCGCGCTCGACTTCTGTCTGCTGGTGACCCAGCGGGCGCACCGCGCCGACCTGGCCCTGCTGGCCACCGGCCCGGAAGCGGACCGCTGGCTGGACATCGCCCAGGCCTTCGCGGGCCCGGCGGGCCCCGGTCGCGCACCGGGGAGCTCGCGGTGACCCGGCGCCCCCTGCTGATCGGCAACGCCTCGGGGTTCTACGGCGACCGCTTCGGCGCGCTGCGCGAGATGCTGACCGGCGGCCCGCTGGACGTCCTGACCGGCGATTACCTGGCCGAGCTGACCATGCTGATCCTCGGCCGCGACCGGCTGAAGAACCCGGCGCTCGGCTATGCCAAGACCTTCCCGCGCCAGCTGGAGGAGTGCCTCGGGCTGGCGCACGAGCGGGGCGTACGGATCGTCACGAACGCGGGCGGCCTGAACCCGGCGGGCCTGGCGGACGCGGTCCGCGCGCTCGCGGCCGAGCTGGGCATCCCCGTCTCGGTCGCCCACGTCGAGGGCGACGATCTGATGCCGTTCGCGGGCGGGGCCCTGGCGTGCGGGGAGTTGACGGACGGGGCGTTGACGGACGGGGCCCTGACGGCGAACGCGTACCTCGGCGGGGCCGGGATCACGGCCTGCCTGCGGGCGGGCGCGGACATCGTGGTGACCGGCCGCGTCACGGACGCGGCGCTGGTCAGCGGCCCGGCGGCGTGGTGGTTCGACTGGGCTCCGGACGACTACGACCGGCTGGCGGGGGCGGTGGTCGCGGGCCACGTCCTGGAGTGCGGAACCCAGACGACCGGCGGCAACTACTCCTTCTTCACCCGGCACGACGTCCGCGCGCCCGGCTTCCCGCTGGCCGAGATCGCCGAGGACGGCTCGTCGGTCATCACCAAGCACCCGGGCACCGGCGGAGCGGTCTCGGTCGGCACCGTCACCGCCCAACTCCTCTACGAGACCCAGGGCGTGCGCTACCTCGGCCCGGACGTGACCGCCCGCCTGGACACGGTCCGCCTGACCGAGGACGGACCCGACCGCGTACGCGTCACGGGAGTCGAGGGCGAACCCCCGCCGTCCACCCTCAAGGTGGGCGTCACCCGCATCGGCGGCTGGCGCAACGAGGTGGTCTTCGTCCTGACCGGCCTGGACATCGAGGCGAAGGCGGCCCTGGTGCGCGCCCAGCTGTCCGATGCCCTGGAGGGCGTGGCCACCGCCGACTGGACCCTGTCCCGCACGGACCACGAGGACGCCCCGACGGAGGAAACGGCCAGCGCCCTCCTGCGCCTGGTGGTCCGCGACCCCTCCCCGGACCGCGTCGGCCGCGCCCTGACCGGCGAGGCGATCGAACTGGCCCTCGGCAGTTACCCGGGCTTCCACGTCACGGCGCCGCCCGGACCGGCGCAGCCGTACGGGGTCTTCACCTCGACCCTGGTCCCGGCGGACTCGGTCCCCCACACGGCGGCCCTCCCAGACGGCACCCGGCTGCCGATGTCCGCTCCGCGGGGCCAGTCCCCCACCCCGCCCCTTCCCGGCGAACCGGATATGCGGCTCCGCCGCGTGGGGGGCTCCGCCCCCAGCCCCCCGTCCCGGGGCTCCGCCCCGGACCCGGCAGGGGCTCCGCCCCCGAGCCCCCGCGCCTCAAACGCCGGCGAGGCTGAAATTGCGCTCCGCGCAATCCAGCCCGCCGGGCGGCATGATCCAGCCCCTCCGGCGTTTGAGGAGCGGGGTCTGGGGCGGAGCCCCAGTTTCGGCCCCGCAGGGCCCATCACTCGCGCCCCCCTCGGCGCGCTGGTCGGGGCCCGCAGCGGCGACAAGGGCGGCGACGCCAACGTCGGGGTATGGGTCGAGTCCGACGCCGCCTGGGCCTGGCTGCAAGCCACCCTGACGGTGGACCGGTTCAAGGCCCTGCTCCCCGAGGCCGCCGGCCTCCCCGTCACCCGCCACGAACTCCCGAACCTCCGCGCCCTGAACTTCACCATCACCGGCCTCCTCGGCGACGGCGTCGCCTCCGGCCACCGCTTCGACCCCCAGGCCAAGGCCCTCGGCGAATGGCTGCGCGCCCGCCACCTCGACATCCCGGCCCACCTGCTGCCCGCACCGGAAGTGAGCGGCTCATGACCCGTCTCGGCACCACCGTCGACCCGCATGCCCCCGAGCACGCGCAGGCCCGTACCGCCGCCCTCGACCGCCTCGCGGAACTCGCCGCCGCACACCAAAAGGCCCTCGCCGGCGGAGGCGAGAAGTACACCGCCCGCCACAAGACCCGTGGCAAGCTGCTGGCCCGCGAACGCGTCGAGCTGCTCCTCGACCCCGACACCCCCTTCCTGGAGCTGTCCCCCCTTGCCGCCTGGGGCAGCGACTACCCCGTCGGCGCGTCCATGGTCACCGGCATCGGCACGGTCGAGGGCGTCGAGTGCCTGATCACCGCCAACGACCCCACCGTCCGCGGCGGCGCCTCCAACCCCTGGACCCTCAAGAAGGCCCTGCGGGCCAACGAGATCGCCCGCCAGAACAGACTCCCCTGCATCAGCCTCGTCGAGTCGGGTGGCGCCGATCTCCCCTCCCAGAAGGAGATCTTCATCCCGGGCGGCGCGATCTTCCGCGACCTCACCCGGCTGTCGGCCGCCGGTATCCCCACCGTCGCCGTCGTCTTCGGCAACTCCACCGCCGGAGGCGCGTACATCCCCGGGATGTCCGACCACACCATCATGATCAAAGACCGTTCCAAGGTGTTCCTCGGCGGTCCGCCGCTCGTCAAGATGGCCACCGGCGAGGAGAGCGACGACGAGTCCCTCGGCGGGGCCGACATGCACGCCCGCACCTCCGGCCTCGCCGACTACTACGCCCTCGACGAGTACGACGCGATCCGCCAGGCCCGCCGCGTGGTCGCGCGCCTCAACCACCGCAAACCACAGGCGGACCCGCCCCGCGCCCACGAGCCGGCATACGACCCGGAGGAACTCCTCGGCATCGTCCCCGCCGACCTCAAGACCCCGTTCGACCCCCGCGAGGTCATCGCCCGCATCGTCGACGCCTCCGACTTCGACGAGTTCAAGCCCCTCTACGGCACCAGCCTCGTCACCGGCTGGGCCACCCTGCACGGCTATCCCGTCGGCATCCTCGCCAACGCGCAGGGCGTCCTCTTCAGCGCCGAGTCGCAGAAGGCCGCGCAGTTCATCCAGCTCGCCAACCAGCGCGACATCCCCCTGCTGTTCCTCCACAACACCACCGGCTACATGGTCGGCAAGGAGTACGAGCAGGGCGGCATCATCAAACACGGCTCGATGATGATCAACGCGGTCTCCAACTCCCGCGTCCCCCACCTCTCCGTCCTCATCGGCGCCTCCTACGGAGCCGGCCACTACGGCATGTGCGGCCGCGCCTACGAGCCCCGGTTCCTCTTCGCCTGGCCCAGCGCCAAGTCCGCCGTCATGGGCCCCCAGCAGCTCGCCGGAGTGCTCTCCATCGTGGCCCGGCAGTCCGCCGAGGCGAAGGGCATCCCCTACGACGAGGAACAGGACGCCGGGATGCGCGCCTTCGTCGAGGCGCAGATCGAGTCCGAGTCCCTGCCGATGTTCCTGTCCGGGCGGCTGTACGACGACGGGATCATCGACCCGCGCGACACCCGCACCGTCCTCGGCCTGTGCCTGTCGGCCGTCCACAATGCCCCCGTCGAGGGCGCCCGCGGCGGCTTCGGCGTCTTCCGGATGTGAGCCCGCCCATGACTCTCCACTCCCTCCTGGTGGCCAACCGCGGCGAGATCGCCGTACGGATCCTCCGCACCGCCCGCACCCTGGGCCTCGCCACCGTCGCCGTCCACTCCGACCCGGACGCCGAAGCCCTGCACGTCCGCGAGGCCGACGCGGCCGTGCGCCTGCCCGGCGCGGCCCCCGCCGACACCTACCTGCGGGGCGACCTGATCATCAAGGCCGCCCTCACGGCGGGCGCCGACGCCATCCACCCCGGCTACGGCTTCCTCTCCGAGAACGCCGACTTCGCCCGCGCCGTCGAGGACGCCGGCCTGACCTGGATCGGCCCGCCGCCCGAGGCCATCGAGGCCATGGCCTCCAAAACGCGCGCCAAGGAACTCATGCGCGCCGCCGGGGTCCCGCTCCTCGACCCCGTGGACCCGGCCACCGCCACGCCCGCCGACCTGCCGCTGCTCCTCAAGGCCGCCGCCGGCGGTGGCGGCCGCGGCATGCGCGTGGTCCGCGAACTCACCGACCTCGAAGCCGAGCTGGACGGCGCCCGCGCCGAAGCCCGCTCCGCGTTCGGCGACGGCGAGGTCTTCGCGGAGCCGTACGTGGAACGCGGCCGCCACGTCGAGGTGCAGATCCTCGCCGACTCCCACGGCACCGTCTGGGCGCTCGGCACCCGCGACTGCTCCCTCCAGCGGCGCCACCAGAAGGTCATCGAGGAGGCCCCCGCACCCGGCCTGCCGGAAAGCCTGCGCGAGCGCCTCCACCAGGCCGCCGTAGCCGCCGCCCGCGCCGTCTCCTACCGGGGCGCCGGCACCGTCGAATTCCTCGTCACCGCCGACGGCCACCCGTACTTCCTGGAGATGAACACCCGCCTCCAGGTGGAACACCCCGTCACCGAAGCCGTGTTCGGCCTCGACCTCGTCGCCCTCCAACTACGCGTCGCCGAGGGCGCGGCCCTGCCCCCGACACCCCCCGCGCCCACCGGCCACGCCGTCGAGGCCCGCCTCTACGCCGAGGACCCCGCCCAGGACTGGCGCCCGCAGACCGGGGTCCTGCACACCCTCGCCGTGCCCGGTGCGGTACGCGTGGACAGCGGCTTCGCCGACGGGGACACCGTCGGCATCCACTACGACCCCATGCTCGCCAAGGTCATCGCCCACGCCCCCACCCGCGCCGAGGCCGTCCGCGCCCTCGCCCACGCGCTCGCCGGAGCCCGCATCCACGGCCTGGCGACCAACCGCGAACTCCTCGTACGCTCCCTGCGCCACCCGGAGTTCACCGCCGGACAGCTCGACACCGGCTTCTACGACCGCCACCTCGCCACCCTCACCGAAGGCTGCCCGGACGCCACCCTCTCCGCACTGGCCGCCGCCCTCGCCGAAGCCGCCCCGGCACCGGACGCACCGCTCGCCGCCCGCCTCGGCGGCTGGCGCAACGTCCGCTCGCAGCCCCAGACCCGCCGCTACACGGTGGCCGGCGCCGAGTACGAGGTCCAGTACCACCCTGTGAACCACCCAGGGACCCGGATCCTGTCCACCGAGCGGAACCTGGTCACCCTCGAAGTCGAGGGAATCCGCCGCCAGTTCCACGTGAAACAAAAATCGAACAAGACCTACGTCGATTCGGCTCTCGGCTCCCACACCCTCACCCCCGTGCCCCGGTTCGCCGACCCCCAGGACCTCACCGAACCCGGCTCGCTGCTCGCCCCCATGCCCGGCACCGTCGTCCGCGTCGCCGAGGGCCTCGCCGTCGGCAGCCCCGTCACCGCAGGGCAGCCCCTGCTCTGGCTGGAGGCCATGAAGATGGAGCACCGCATCGTCTCGCCCGCCTCCGGCACGCTCACCGCGCTCCACGCCGCCACCGGCCACCAGGTCGAATTCGGCGCCCTGCTCGCCGTAGTCCAGGAGGAATCGCCCTCATGAGCACGATCGAATCCGAAGAGCACAAGGCCCTGCGCGCCGCCGTCGCGGCCCTTGGCCAGAAGTACGGCCGCGACTACCTCGCCCGCGTCGCCCGCGAGGGCGGCCACCCCGACGAGCTGTGGGCCGACGCCGCCACACTCGGCTACCTCGGGGTCAACCTCCCCGAGGAATACGGCGGCGGAGGCGGCGGCATCGCCGAACTCTCCATCGTCCTCGAAGAACTCGGCGCCGCGGGCTGCCCCCTCCTGATGATGGTCGTCTCGCCCGCCATCTGCGGCACGGTCATCTCCCGCTTCGGCACCGATACCCAGAAGCAGGCCTGGCTCCCCGGCCTCGCCGACGGCAGCCGCACCATGGCCTTCGGCATCACCGAACCCGACGCCGGCTCCAACTCCCACCGCATCACCACCACCGCCCGCCGCGAGGGCGACGACTGGATCCTCACCGGCCGCAAGGTCTTCATCTCCGGCGTGGACATCGCCGACGCCACCCTCATCGTCGGCCGCACCGAAGACGCCCGGTCGGGCCGCCTCAAGCCCTGCCTGTTCATCGTCCCCCGCGACGCCCCGGGCTTCAGCCGCTCCGTCATCGACATGGAACTCCAGGCGGCGGAAAAGCAGTTCGAGCTCACCCTCGACGAGGTACGTCTCCCCGCCGACGCCCTCGTGGGCGGCGACGAGGACGCCGGCCTCCTCCAGCTCTTCGCCGGACTCAACCCCGAGCGCATCATGACGGCCGCCTTCGCGATCGGCATGGGCCGCTACGCCCTCGCCAAGGCCGTGGACTACGCCAAGACCCGCCAGGTGTGGAAGGAGGCGATCGGCGCCCACCAGGCCATCGCCCACCCCCTCGCAGCCGCCCACATCGATCTCGAACTGGCCCGCCTGATGATGCGGAAGGCGGCCCACCTCTACGACTCCGGCGACGACATGGGCGCGGGCGAGGCCGCGAACATGGCCAAGTACGCCGCCGCCGAGGCCTGCGTGAAGGCCGTCGACCAGTCCGTCCACACCCTGGGCGGCAACGGCCTCACCCGCGAATACGGCCTGGCCTCCCTCATCACCGCCTCCCGCGTGGCCCGCATCGCCCCGGTCAGCCGCGAGATGATCCTCAACTTCATCTCGCACCAAACCCTGGGCCTGCCCAAGTCTTACTAGGACCTGGCCCGGGGACGGGGAACCCGTGGCCGGGGACGGGGGTGGGGTGGGGTGTCGTCCGGGACGTAAAACGTGATTTGTGGCGCGATCAGGCCCGCGCTCAATCTCCCGTCAAGGCGCCAAAAATCATGCAGTCCCGGACGACACCCCACCCCACCCCCCGCCCCCGGGCCCCCCCCCCCCCCCCCCCC
>NZ_JALGRF010000011.1 GCF_022815725.1 Streptomyces sp. APSN-46.1 | reverse complement strand
CCCCCCCCGAACCCCGGCTCCGCCGGGCACCGGGCTCCGCCCGGACCCGCGCCTCAAACGCCGGCGAGGCTGGATTTGCCCGGCGCGGAGCCTCAAAAGCCGGCGAGGCTGGATGTGCCCGGCGCGGAGCCTCACACGCTGGCGAGGCTGGAGTTGCCCGGGGGCGCCCCCGGCGGCGGGCCGGGCTGGGCCGGGGGGTCCGTGGGACCGGGGGGCGGGGGCGATGCGCAGCTCGCGTGGGTGGCGTGGCAGACCGCGCTGGGGCTTGGCGATGTCCCGGATCGGGTGCCCCGGCTGGCCGGGGCCCTGCTGAAGTCGGCCCGCGAGGCCGGGCTGCGCACCAGCTGGACCGACCCGGACCCGGCGTACGAGAGCGGCATCGAGGCCCTGGTGCCCGAGGCGGCGGAGCTCCCGGCGGAGCTCGCGGCGGCCGCCCGGGCCAACCTCCTCGGGATGGCGCTGCTGCACCTGGCCATGCCGGGGGTCCCGGAGGTGTACCAGGGCGCCGAGACCGAGTACCGGGCCCTCGTCGACCCGGACAACCGGCGCCCGGCCCGCTTCCCCCGCGAGGCGCTGGCCCGGCTGGACGCGGGCGCCGCCCCCCAGGGCCCGGCCGAGGAGAAACTCGCGCTGACGGCGGCCCTGCTGCGGCTGCGCCGCGACCGGCCCGGGCTCTTCACCGGCTACACCCCGCTCGCGGCGCGGGGCCCGGCGGCGCGGCACTGCGTGGCCTTCGCCCGGGGGCGCGGCACGGCCGGGCTGCTCGCGGTGGCCACCCGGCTCTCGCACCGGCTGGCCGGGGCGGGCGGCTGGCGCGACACCACCCTGGACCTGCCGCCGGGCCGCTGGGCACCCCTGGACCACGAGGCCTCGTACCACGGCGGCGTACGGCTCGCCGAGCTGCTGCGGGCCCGGCCGGCGGTGGCGCTACTGCGCGTCGAGTAGCCGGGCGAAGGCCGCGGCGGCCCCGGTCAGCGGGACCCGGGAGAAGACCGCGAGCGGCCGGTGCCACGGCGGGTCGAGGGAGAGCAGCACGCAGTCCTCGCCGACGGCGCCCCGGACCATGTGGGCCGGGGCCACGACGACGCCGACCCCGGCGGCGGCCATCCGTACCGCCGTCGAGGTGTGTTCCGTACGGAGCACCGTGCGCGGGGTGAACCCCACCCGGCCGCACGCCCAGTCGATGAACGGCTCGCCCTGGACCACCGGTTCCATCGCGCAGCGGATCCAGTCCCGGTCGGCGAGCTCGGTGAGGCGGACGGCGCCGCCCCGCGCGGCGAGCGGATCGTCGAACGGCACGACCAGGACGAGTTCCTCCCGCCCGACCGGAAGCACCGGCCCCTTCCACCGCGCGGGCTCCGGCCCCACGGCCAGGTCGGCGGCGCCCCGCTCCAGCTGCTCCTCCAGGGCGTCGGTGGACCCGTACTCGCGCAGCACCAGCGCCACGCCCGGGTGCAGGGAGCGCCAGCGGGCGGCGACGGCGGGGAGCAGGCCGACGGCGACGGCGTGGACGGTGGCGATGTGCAGCTCGCCGCCGGCCGCCCCGGCGGCGGCGCGGGCGGCCCGCTCCGCCTGGCGGGCGCTGCGGACGGCGAGCTGGGCGTGCGGCAGGAAGGCGCGGCCCATGGGGGTGAGCCGGACCGCGCGCGGCAGGCGTTCCAGCAACTCGCCGCCCACGGACCGTTCCAGGGCTTTGACCTGGTGGGAGAGGGCGGGCTGGGTGACGTGCAGGGCCTCGGCGGCCCGGGTGAAGGAGGACTCCTCCACGACGGTGAGGAAGTACTCCATCTGGCGCAGGCTCATGACCGGGAAGCATAAAGAGCGTGCATGGAAGCGAGAAGATCATTGCCTTGGATTTATCGGAACGGGCCCCGCAGGCTGGGCACATGAGCATGAGCATGAGCATGAACACCGTTGATGTGATCGTGATCGGCGGCGGCACGGGCGGCTACAGCACCGCCCTGCGCGCCGCGGCCCTCGGCCTGACCGTCGTCCTCGCGGAACGCGACAAGGTCGGCGGGACCTGCCTGCACCGCGGGTGCATCCCCAGCAAGGCGATGCTGCACGCGGCCGAACTCGTGGACGGCATAGCCGAGGCGCGCGAGCGGTGGGGGGTCCGGGCGAGGGTGGAGTCCGTGGACTGGGCGGCGCTGACCGCGACGCGGGACGGCATCGTCTCCCGCAACCACAGGGGCGTGGAGGGGCACTTGGAGCACGCCGGCGTACGGGTGGTGCGCGGCGGTGCCCGGCTGACCGGGCCGCGCTCGGTGCGGGTGGAGGACGGGCGGGAGTTCACCGCCGCGCGCGGGATCGTGCTGGCCACCGGTTCGCGGCCGCGCACCCTGCCGGGCCTGGAGCCGGACGGGCACACCGTCGTCACCAGTGACGACGCGCTGTTCGCGCCGGGGCTGCCGGGGTCGGTGCTGGTACTGGGCGGCGGGGCGATCGGGGTGGAGTACGCCTCGTTCCACCGCTCGATGGGCGCGGAGGTGACGCTGGTGGAGGCGGCCGACCGGCTGGTTCCGCTGGAGGACGCGGACGTGTCCCGGCATCTGACGCGGGGGCTGAAGAGGCGCGGGATCGACGTGGCTACGGGGGCCCGGCTGGAGGGGGCCGAGCGGCTCCCGGACGGGGGCGGCGTACGGGCGACCGTGCGGACGGCTCGCGGGGAGGTACGGGAGATCACGGCGGAGCGGCTGCTCGTGGCGGTCGGGCGGGTTCCGGTGACCGACGGTCTGGACCTGGCGGCGGCCGGACTGGCCCCCGACGAGCGGGGGTTCGTGGCGCCGGCCGACTGGTCCCGGCTGGAGACCGCGGTGCCGGGGATCCACGTGGTGGGCGATCTGCTGCCGCCGCCGTCGCTGGGGCTGGCCCACGCGTCGTTCGCGGAGGGGCTGCTGGTGGCGGAGACCCTGGCGGGGGTGGCGAGCGCGCCGGTGGACTACGCGGCGGTGCCCCGCGTGACGTACTCCTCGCCGCAGACGGCCGCCGTCGGGCTGACGGAGGCGCAGGCGCGGGACGCGTCGTACGACGTGGTGGTGAACACGATGCCGTTGACGGCGGTGGCCAAGGGGATGGTCCACGGGCAGGGCGGCTCCGTGAAGGTCGTCGCGGAGCGGGGCGGCGGGCGGGTGCTGGGCGTGCACCTGGTGGGGCCGCACGTGTCGGAGATGATCGCGGAGAGCCAGCTGATCGTGGGATGGGACGCGGAGCCGTCGGACGTGGCCCGCCACATCCACGCCCACCCGACCCTGTCGGAGGCGGTGGGCGAGGCCTTCCTCACCCTCGCGGGCCGCGGCCTCCACCAGCAGTAGCCGATCCCCGGAGCGGGTGGTACCGCTTCAACCAGGGGGATACGGGGGGAAATGGCGGCCCGTGCGGAGCAGTAGGGGGCGTGCGCGGCGGGCATGGCATCCCTTGTGACCCTCATCCGTGACATGTGCTACCCCACGCCGCATGAACTGGCACTCGCCGCCCGCGCCCTCGCGGACGAACACCCCGCTCTGGTCCGGCTCCGCCAGGTCGGCACCTCCCGGGGCGGAGCCCCCCTCTGGCTGCTCTCCGTCGGCCCGAGCAGCGGCCCGAGCAGCGGCCCGAGCAGCGGCCCGAGCGGCGGCCCGGACGTCAGATCGGGCGGCAGCCCGGACGACGGCTCGGACGGCAGCCCGGACGTCAGATCGGACGACGGCTCGGACGACGGCCCGGACGACGGCTCCGGTGGCGGGCCGCGGGGTGGCTTTCGCAGCGGGGTGCAGAGGGGCGGGGGCGGGGTGCTCGTGGTCGCCGGGGCGCATGCCAACGAGCCCGTCGGCGGGGCCACCGCGCTCGCGCTCGCCCGTCGGCTCATCCGCGACCCCGCCCACCGCGTCGGGTGCGGCTGGCACTTCCTCCTCTGCGCGGACCCCGACGGCGCGGCCCTGCACCGCACGCCCCGCCCGTACTCCCTCCTCGACTACCACCGGAACTTCTTCCGGCCGCCCGGCCCCGAACAGCCCGAGTGGGCCCCGTCCTTGCTGCCCCCGGACCGGCTGCCGCCCGAGACCCGTGCGCTGACCGCCGTCATCGACGAGCTGCGGCCCTTCCTCCAGGTCTCCCTCCACGGCACCGACCTCGGCGGGTCCTGGGTCCAGCTCACCCGCGACGTTCCGGGCCTCGCCGAGCCGTTCGGCAAATCCGCCGCCGAGCTGCGCATCCCCGTGGAGACCGCCGCCTCCGACGCGGTCGGCTGGCCCTCCCCCGGGCCGGGGATCTTCGTCATCCCGGAGCCCGGAAGCAACGCCGCCGGGGCCTTCCACACGGAGGACACACGGCTCAGCACCTGGTACCACGCCCACCGCTACGCCGGCACCACCGCGATCGTCGAAGTCCCCATGTGGGCCTCCGACCTGGTTGACGACCCGGCCCCGCACCCCGACCCGCGCGGCGCCCTGCGGATGCTCGCCGCCCGGCTCACCGAGGACGCCGCGCGGGTGGCCGCCGTCCGCGCCGGGGTCCCGGACCTCGTCCACCACGCCGATCCCGCCGCCGCGCCGCTCCTGCGGGCGGTGGACTGGACGCTGGCGCTGATCCCCCTGGTCGCCGCCGAGTGGACGGGGGCCGGGGCGCCCGCGGAGGCCACCGCCGCGCACATCGGCAGCCTCGACGCCTTCGGGCGGCGCCTGTCGCTGCGCGCCGCCGCGATGCTGCTCCGCGTACTGCGCGCCCAGGGCGACCCGGCGGCGCCCGCGCTGGATCGCCTGGTCACCGGCTGGTGCGAGGAGTTCGCGGCCCGGTTCCAGGCCCGCTGGGTGCCGGTGGCCACGCAGGTGGAGCACCAGTCCCGGACCGTACTGGCGGCGTACGAACGGCTCGCGGGGGTGCCACCGGTGACGCCCTCCCCCTGACCCGCCCCCGGAGGTCAGCTCGCCGACAGCCGGTACGTGACCCGCCCGAAGCCGACCTGGTCCCCGTCACGGACCACGGCCGAGCCGGTGACCCGGCGGCCGTTGACGGTGGTGCCGTTGGTGGAGCCGAGGTCCTTGAGCACCCACAGGCCGTCGTGGAAGGTCAGCTCGGCATGCGCCCGCGAAACGGTCTCGTGGGTGAGCCGCAGCCCGTTGCCGGGATCGCGGCCGATGCGCAGGGGCCCGTAGCCGGGATGCGGGAAGAGCAGTGTGGGCAGCCGCTCGGCCGCCCAGGCCCGCCGGACGCCGACGGACACGGCCGAGGCCCGTCCGACCCAGCCGAACAGGCGGCGGCTCCACGGGCTTTCGGCACGCTCCCGGCCTTCGAGGTCGGCCGTGAGGACGGCGAGGTCCTCGGATCGGCGGGCGACCAGCGCGAGTTCCATGCGGCGCAGGAAGGTGTCGTGCGACAGTTGGCCGAGGGCCGCGCCCTCCCTGAGCTGGCCCAGCGCCCGGTCGCGCTCCGCGTCGGACAGCCGCGGCGCGGGGTAGGCGGGAAACTCGAAACTCGACGTCACAGGGTGATTGTCGGCCCGTCAGGGCCGGAGTGTCCAGAACGGCCCCGCCGGGCCCGCGATGATGGGCGCGAGACGCATGCTGGGCACCGCCGCAGACGAGGGGACCGTCCGTGCAATTCGAGGTGTGGGCACCGCTGACCGACCGGGTCGCGCTGCGGCTGAACGGCGCCACCTACGACATGTCACCCGACCCGCGCGGACCCGGCCGGGACGGCTGGTGGACCGTGGAGGCCCCGGCCGCCGACGGGGACCGGTACGGATTCCTGCTCGGCGACGAGCGCGAGCGGGACCTCGTACGGCCGGACCCGCGCGGGCGGCGCCTGCCGGACGGCCCCGGCGGGCTCAGCGCGGTGGTGGACGTCGAGGCGCTACGGCCCGAGGCGCCGCGCCCCGGGGCGCGGCCGCCGCGCGTCCCGCTCCAGGACGCCGTCCTGTACGAGCTGCACATCGGCACCTTCACCCCCGAGGGCACCTTCGACGCGGCCGCCGCCCGCCTCCCGCACCTGACCGCGCTCGGCGTCACGCACGTGGAGCTGATGCCGGTCTGCCCCTTCCCCGGCCGGCACGGCTGGGGGTACGACGGGGTCGCTCCGTGGGCGGTCCACGAACCGTACGGCGGCCCGGCCGGCCTCGCCCGGTTCGTGGACGCGGCGCACGCGGCGGGGCTGGGGGTGGTGCTGGACGTGGTCCACAACCACCTCGGGCCCTCGGGGAACCATCTGCCCGCCTTCGGCCCGTACTTCACGGACGCCCACCACACCCCCTGGGGCGCGGCCGTCAACCTGGACGCGCCCGGCTCCGACGAGGTCCGGGCGTACTTCCTCGGCAGCGCCCTCGCCTGGCTGCGGGACTACCGCGTCGACGGGCTCCGCCTGGACGCCGTCCACGCGCTGGCCGACGGGCGGGCGCTGACCTTCCTGGAGGAACTGGCGGCGGCCGTCGACGAACTGGCGGCGGAGAGCGGCCGTCCGCTGTTCCTGATCGCCGAGTCCGACCGGTGCGACCCGCGCACCACCACCCCGCGCGCCGCCGGGGGCCTGGGGCTGCACGCGCAGTGGAACGACGACTTCCACCACGCCCTGCACTGTGCGCTGACCGGCGAATCCCAGGCGTACTACGCGGACTTCGCCGAGGCCCCGCTCGCGGCCCTCGCCAAGACCTTGACCCGGGCCTTCTTCCACGACGGGACCTGGTCCTCCTTCCGGGGCCGCAGCCACGGCCGCCCCGTGGACCGCCGCCGGACGCCGGCGCACCGCTTCCTCGGCTACGCCCAGACCCACGACCAGATCGGCAACCGGGCGCTGGGCGACCGGCTCGCCGCCTCGCTCTCGCCCGGCCTGCTGGCCTGCGCCGCGACGCTGGTGCTGACCGGGCCGTTCGTACCGATGCTGTTCATGGGCGAGGAGTGGGGCGCCGGCACGCCGTGGCAGTACTTCACCGACCACCCCGACCCGGCGCTCGCCGAGGCGGTACGCGCCGGGCGGCGCCGGGAGTTCGCCGCGCACGGCTGGAAGGCCGAAGAGATCCCGGACCCGCAGGACCCCGCCACCCGGGACCGCTCCCGCCTGGACTGGACCGAGCCCGGGCAGGAGCCGCACGCCCGCCTGCTGTCCTGGTACCGGACCCTCGTCGCGCTCCGTCGCGGCCACCCCGACCTGCGCGATCCGGACCTCGCGGCGGTCCGGGTCGCCTACGACGAGGAGCGCCGCTGGCTGACCTTCCGGCGCGGGGATGTCCGTATCGTGGTCAACCTGTCCGCGGAGGCGGCGACCATCGCGCTCGGCCGCAACGGGGTCCGGGTCCTGGCCTCCTGGGAGCCCCTCGACCACCCGGGGCCGGACGGGCGGATCCACGTACCGGGCGAGTCGGCGGTGGTACTCGGCCCGTGAGGGGCTTGGGGGTGGGGGCCGCCGACCGGACGGCTACTCCCCTACGCCACTACTCCCCTGCTCCGCTACTCCACGACCGCCAGTTCGCGCGGTGCGTGGTTGAGGCGGCGCCCGCCGTCCCCGGTCACCGTGACGATGTCCTCGATGCGGACCCCGAACCGTCCGGGCAGATAGATGCCCGGCTCCACGGAGAAGCACATCCCGGGCACCATCGGCTGCTCCTCGCCCTCCACCATGTACGGGGGCTCGTGGGTGGTGACTCCGATGCCGTGCCCGGTGCGGTGGATGAAGCGGTCGCCGTAGCCGAACTCGGTGATCACCGCGCGGGCCGCCCGGTCCACCTCCTGGCAGGAGACGCCCGGCCGGACGGCCGCCACGCCGGCCTGCTGGGCCTCGCGGACGATGTCGTGGACGCGCTGCTCCTCGGTGGTGGGCTCGCCGACGTGGACGGTACGGGAGATGTCGGAGCCGTAGCCGTCCATGAGGCCGCCGAAGTCGAGGACCACCATGTCGCCGCGCCGGATGACCCGGTCCCCGGCCTTGTGGTGGGGATTGGCGCCGTTCGGACCGGAGCCGACCACCGTGAAGTCGACCTGGGAGTGGCCGTGGACGCGCAGCAGCCCGGCCAGGTCGGCGGCGACGTCGCTCTCCCGGCGGCCGGCGAAGGGGAGGTGGAGGACCTGCGCGTACGCCGCGTCGGCGGCGGCGCCGGCCGCCGCGAGACGGGCCAGCTCCCGCTCGTCCTTGACGGCCCGGAGCATCGGCAGGGCATCGGTGAGCGGGACGTACGAGGTGGCGGGCAACTCCCGCTGGAGGTTCAGGAGATGGAGCGACCAGGTGTTGTCGCTCACCCCGAACCGGCCGGCCACGTCCAGCAGCGGGGCGGTCGCCGCGTACGGGCTCTTCCCGTCGGTCCAGTCGCGCAGGGTCAGCGCCCCGGCGCCCGGGGCCTTGGCCGCGTCGGGGGCCTCCAGCGCGGGCACGACGAGCACCGGGTCCTGCCCGGCGGCAAGCACGAGCAGGGTCATCCGCTCGGTCTCGGCGGTCGGGCGGTACCCGGTGAGGTGGGTGAGGTCGGGCCCGGGCGCGATCAGCAGCCCGGCGAGCCCGGCGTCGGCGGCGGCCGCCGCGGCGGCGGTCATCCGGGCGGCGTAGTCGGCGGAGGTGAACGGCTCGGGCTCGGAGCCCTTCACAGGTGCGGGTTCATGGTCCATACGGGGATCCTCCCGCGAGCCGTGCGGCGAGCGCAGCGGCCGCGCCGGTCAAATTTCCGGGCGACAGCAGCTCCGTACGGTGGACCAGGCGCGGCGCGTCGAGCGGTACGGCGACCCCCGCGCCCGCCGTCCGCGCCACCCGGAGCGGCAGCAGGGCCAGGCCGTGGCCCGCGGCCGCGAGGGCGCACAGGGTACGCAGGTCGGTGCCCTCGTAGCGCAGGGCAGGCGCCGTCCGGGCCAGGCCGGGCGGCACGCCCACGCCCGGGGCGTCGAGCCAGCGCGCGTCGGCCAGGTCGTCCAGCCGGACGGCGGCCCGCCCGGCGAGGGGGTGCCCGGCCGGAAGGAGGACGGCCAGCTCCTCCTCCGCCACGCCGGTCACCGCCAGCGGGGCCACATCGGGCAGCCGCAGCGGATCGCTGGGCGCGGCCGGTCCGTCGACCAGCCCGAGATCGCAGTCCCCGGTGGCGACGGCGGCCGGCACCTCGGCCGGCGGCAGCACCCGCAGGGTGACCCCGGTGGCGGGCAGCGCCGCGAGCAGCCGGGGCCCGACGGCGAGCGGGGAGGCCGCGAGCGTGATCCGCCCGGGCGGCGCGGAGGCCAGCCGCAGCACATCGGCCCGGGCCGCGTCGAGCCGCAGCAGCAGCGGCGCGGCGTGTTCCAGCAGCCGCACCCCGGCCGGGGTCGGTTCCACGGGCCGCCGGGTGAGCAGCTCGGTGCGCAGGTCCCCCTCCAGCGCGGCGATGTGCTGCGAGACCGCCGACTGGGTGTAGCCGAGCTCGCGGGCCGCGGCGGAGAAGGAGGACAGCCGGGCGACGGTCACGAAGGTGCGGAGCAGGTGCGGATCCATGGTCATCAGCATTGCTTATCGATCATGCAGGAACAATCGTTGGCGCTGAAGCGGGCCCCGCCCCCAGGATGATCCACATGACCACCGCACAGATCGCCCGGATCGCCCTCGTCGGCGACCGCTCCCCGCACGTGACGTCCCACACCCGGATCCCGCTCCTCCTCGACGCCCTCGCCTCCCGGGACGGCCTGGTCCTGGACGCCTACTGGATCCCGACCGGCGACGCCGAGGCCGAGGCCGCCTCCGGCGCGCTGGCCCGGTTCGACGCGGTGTGGATCCTGCCCGGCAGCCCGTACGCCAGCGAGGCGGGGGCGCTTGCCGCGATCCGGGTGGCCCGGGAGGAGGGCATCCCCTTCCTCGGGACCTGCGGCGGCTTCCAGCACACTCTCCTGGAGTACGCCCGCTCCGTGTGCGGGCTGACCGGGGCCGCGCACGCCGAGAACGCCTCCCCCGATGAGGTCGCCGCCGAGGACCTGCTGATCACGCCGCTCGCGTGTTCGCTCGTCGGGCACGAGGGCCTCGTACGGGCCGAGCCCGGATCGCTCGCCGAGTCCGCGCTCGGCGCCGAGCGGTCCATGGAGCGCTACCACTGCGACTACGGGCCGGCGCCCCGGCACCTGCCGGCGCTCACCGCGCACGGGCTGCGGCTGTCGGGGCACGACGAGGACGGCCAGGTCCGCATCGCGGAGCTGCCGGGGCACCCTTTCTTCCTGGCCACGCTGTTCCAGCCGGAGCTGGCCGGGGACGGCACCCGGCCGCACCCGGTGGTGAAGGCCCTCGCGGCGGCGGCCGTCGCGCACGCCGCCCGCCGCTCGGACAGCGTGACGGCCAGGCTCGCCGCCACCCTGGTGGGCAGCCGGTCCGCCGGATAACGCGTCGCGGAACCACCCTTCTGATCAGCTATGCTGTGCATGCACATCGAACGGGCGGTCCGCCGCCCGTCGTGGTGGGTGTAGCTCAGTTGGTAGAGCACCTGGTTGTGGTCCAGGTGGCCGCGGGTTCAAGTCCCGTCACTCACCCTGATCCCCTGGGGTACGAGGTCTCCTCGTACCCCAGGGGTTTTTCGCGTCCGCCTCCGGCCGGCGGTGGAAGCGGCGGGTTCACCCGGACGAGAACGGGTCAGACGGTCTTGAGCGCCGGGTCGGAGACGCCCGGGGCGCCCGTCTCCACGTGGCCGGCGAAGCGGCGCAGGAACGTGGCGTCGAGGTCGGAGACGACCTTGACGTCGTACCAGCGGCCGGTGGTGCGCAGGTCCACCGTGTGGGTGACCGACGCGCCGGCGGTGACCCTGAAGGTCTGGGCGGCGCCGCCGTAGGCGTTGGTCACCGTGAGGTTGACCGCCGCCGAACCGGAGTTGACCAGGGTGAGGTTGAGGTTGCCGGTGGCCGCGTCGTGGCGGGCCGTGACCTCGGGGCCGGCCTTCTTCGCCGGGCCCTTCCAGGTCCGCAGGAAGCCGTTCGGGCCCCAGACCGTGAGGTTGATCTGGTTGCCGGTGGAGCCGCTGGTGCTCCAGGTGTCCGAGAGGGTCTTGCCCGCCTCGACCGTGTAGGGCCAGGGGCCGTCCGTACGGTTGCCCGAGGTGCTGTGGAAGTGGGCGCCGAGGGTGGGACCACTGGCGAAGGTCAGGGTGAACTTGCCCGTCGAGAAGGCGGCCTTGCCGTCCACGTACGGGCTGTAGCCCAGGGCGCGGGTCGGCTTGGAGCCCGCCTCCTGCCGGGGCAGGGTTCCCGTGGCCGGCGGGGTCGGGTGGTAGGACGGGTGACGGTCCTTGTCCGGCGGGATGTAGCCGGCCGTGGAGGGCAGGGCGGCCGGCGCGGCGTCCGCCTGGGTGAAGTCGAACGCCGAGGTCAGGTCTCCGCACACCGCGCGGCGCCACGGGGAGATGTTGGGCTCCTGCACACCGAAGCGCTTCTCCATGAAGCGGATCAACGAGGTGTGGTCGAAGGTCTCGGAGCAGACGTAGCCGCCCTTGCTCCACGGCGAGACGACGATCATCGGGACGCGCGGGCCGAGCCCGTACGGACCGGCCGCGTAGCCGCCGCCACCGTTGTAGAGGTCGCCGGTCACGCTCGCCGTGGACAGGCCCCAGGCCGAGGAGGTGGGCGGGTACGGCGGGACCACGTGGTCGAAGAAGCCGTCGTTCTCGTCGTAGGTGATGAAGAGGGCGGTCTTCGCCCACACCGCCGGGTTCGCGGTCAGCGCGTCCAGGACCTGCGAGATGTACCAGGCGCCGAAGTTCGTCGGCCAGTTGGAGTGCTCGCTGAACGCCTCGGGGGCGGTGATGTAGGAGACCTGGGGCAGGGCGCCGTTCACCACGTCGGCGCGCAGCCGGTCGAAGTAACCGTCGCCCGCCTTGACGTTGGTGCCCGTACGGGCCTTCTCGTACAGGGCGCTGCCGGGCTGGGCGTTGCGGTAGGTGTTGAAGTACAGCAGCGAGTTGTCGCCGTAGTTGCCGCGGAAGGCGTCGTTGATCCAGCCCCAGGAGCCGGCCGCGTTCAGGCCGTCGCCGATGTCCTGGTAGACCTTCCAGGAGACTCCGGCCGACTCCAGACGCTCGGGGTAGGTCTTCCAGCCGTAGCCGGCCTCCTGGTTGCCGAGAACCGGGCCGCCGCCGGTGCCGTCGTTGCCCGTGTAACCCGTCCACATGTAGTAGCGGTTGGGGTCGGTGGCGCCGATGAACGAGCAGTGGTAGGCGTCGCACACGGTGAAGGCGTCGGCCAGGGCGTAGTGGAACGGGATGTCGTTCCGGGTCATGTACGACATGGTCGTGGCCGTCTTGGCAGGGACCCACTTGTCGTACTTGCCGTTGTTGTACGCCTGGTGGCCGCCGGCCCAGTCGTGGTTCAGGCCCTCCAGGAACTGCATCCCGAGGTCCTCGATCTGCGGGTTGAAGGGGAGGATGTCCTTCGTCCCGTTGGACTGGTGAAAGACGGACTTGCCGTTGTCCTGGAGGACGGGCCGCGGGTCGCCGAAGCCCCGGACCCCCTTCATCGCGCCGAAGTAGTGGTCGAAGGACCGGTTCTCCTGCATCAGGACGACGATGTGCTCGATGTCCTGGATCGTGCCGGTGGTGCCCTGCGCCTGGATGGCGGCGGCGCGCGCGATGCTCTCGTTCAGCATCGCGATCGCGGCGGTGCCGCCGGCGATCTGGAGGAACCTGCGGCGGTTGAGTTCTGCCATGGCGTGACGACCTCTGCGGGTGAGGGGGGTTCGAGGGGCGCCCCAAGGACAACGCCCCCGGGGTACCGGACGGAGATCCCTGTCTGACAGCTGGCCGTACAGCCGGAGAACGGAAGGGTCACTGCCGACGGCCCGCGCGTCTGGCGAAGACGGTAGGGGAACCATCGGCAACTCAACAGTCCCCGGAGTCGCTCCACTTCGCGGTCAGGGCGCTGACCGGGGGTACTCATCCGGCCCGTGCACCGATTTGAGCATCCGTACTCAGGTCCGGGAGATGGCGGCTTGTCATCGTGTGGGCATGCCCTTTCAGCCAAGTGACCCACGGCCGCGCGCCGGGATAACCGCCGTCGGCAGCCTCCTGCCCGAGGACGTGCTGTCCTCGGAGGACCTCCAGCGGGAGGTGGCGCGCCGCGGCGGCCTCGCGCTGCCGCCGAGGCTGCTGACCCAGGCCACCGGGATCGTCTCCCGCCGGGTCGCGGGCGAGGGGGTGTACGCCTCGACGCTCGCCGCGGGCGCGGCGCGCCGGGCGCTGGCCGCCGCCGGTCTCACCCCGCTCGACATCGACCTGCTGGTGTTCGCCTCCGCGTCCCGCGACATGGTCGAACCGGCCACCGCGCACATCGTGCAGGCGGAACTCGGCTCGCGGGCCCACGCCCTGGACGTCACCAACGCCTGCAACAGCTTCGTCAACGGGATCGATCTGGCCCGCTCCATGATCCTCGCCGGGCGGGCCCGGCGCGCGCTGGTGGTCACCGGGGAGACCCCGAGCCGGGCCGTCCGCACGGCGCCCGCCGACTTCGCCGAGTTCCGCGACGGCTTCGCCGGGTATACCTTCGGCGACGCGGGGGCGGCCGTGGTGGTGGAGGCCGTGGAGCGCGGCGGGATCCTCGACGTGGACTCCGAGACGCACTCCGAGCACTGGGAGGTCGGGGGCATCCCGGGCGGCGGGTCCCGGCACCCGCGCGGGGACGCGTACACGTACTTCCGGGGTGACGGGCACGAACTGCGCGGGGTCTTCGAGAAGGTGGGAACGGCGGTCATCGACCGGACCCTGCACCGCACGGGAATGGACTGGGACGGCTTCGCCAAGGTGCTGGTGCACCAGGTGACGATGCCCTATCTGGAGCGGTTCGCGGAACTGACCGGGGTGCCGGCCGGGAAGCTGGTGGTCACCGTGCCCGAGCTCGGCAATATCGCGAGCGCGAGCATCGGGGTGCAGCTGGACCGGGTGTACGGCGAACTGGCGCCGGGAGAGCGGGTGCTGTTCGTCGGTCTCGGCGGCGGCATCAGCATCATGACGATGGTCTGGGAGAAGTCGTGAGCCGGATGTGGGTGGTCGTGCCCGCGCACGAGGAGGAGGCCCGGCTGGCCGACACCCTGGGCGCCCTCGCGGCCCAGCGGGACCGGGACTTCACCCTGCTGGTCGTCGACAACGCGTCGGCGGACGGCACCGGTGCCCTCGCGCGGGAGTTCGCGGCGAGGGCCCCGTTCCCGGTGGAGGTGATCGAGGAGCCGGAGAAGGGCGTCGGCTCGGCCGTGGACACCGGATTCCGGTACGCGATCGGGCGGGGCGCGACCCTGCTCGCCCGGACCGACGCCGACTGCCTGCCGAGGCCCGGGTGGACGGGCGCCGCGCGCGCCGCGCTGGCGCGCGAGCCGGGGCTCGTCTGCGGGCGGATCGTCGCACGCCGCGATGAGCACGGCCCCCTCGGCCGGGCCGGCTTCGGCGCGCTGGTCGCGCTCGCCGCGCTCTTCGGGCGGCTGCGGCCCCAGCACTCCCGTAGGAACGGCTTCCGGGCCCCGTACCGCATGCACGCCGGGAACAACATGGCGATCACCGCCGATCTGTACCTGGCCGTCGGCGGTATGCCCCGGCGCCCGTCGCCGACGGACCGGCTCTTCCTGAACGCCGTACGCCGTCACACCGACCGGATCACGCACTGCCGGTCGATGATCGTGGAGAACTCGACGCGGCGGCTGCGGGCGTACGGCCTCGCGGGCACCGCCCGCTGGTACCTCGACCAGGGCAGCGGTACGCACGGAACGGACGACCCGCGCTGATGCTGGACCGACTCGACCACGCGCTGCGCGCCCGCCCCGAGCGGCCCGCCGTCCTCACCGCCACCCGCGGCGGCGCGCCCCGGGTGCGCGCCACCCGCGGCGAACTCGCCGAGCTGTCCGACGCGTTCGCCGCCGCGCTGCACGCGCGGGGGCTGCGGGCCGGGGACACCGTCGGCGTCGCCGTACGTCCCGGGCCGCGGGCGCTCGCCGTGCTGCTCGCGCTGTGGCGGCTCGGGCTGCGCGGGGCCGTCCTCGACCCCGGCGCGGGGCCCGAGGTGCTACGGGCCCGCCTCGCGCTGGCCCGGCCCTCGCTGGTGCTCGCCGACGCCGCCGCGCAGGCGGTGGCGGGGTGGGCCCGGCCGCTGGCCCGGCGGGCCCGACTGGCGCTGCCGGACCTGGCGGAGCTGGGGCCGGTGGCCACGGTGGGGCCGCGGCTGCCGGGCTGCGCGCCGGGGCTGGACCTGGGCGCGACGCGGGCCGGTGTTCCCGTCCACGGCGGCTCCGACGGCGACCGGGACGACGACGCCGTGATCGTGTTCACCTCCGGGACCACCTCGCGGCCGCGGGCCGTGGTGCACACCCGGGCCGGTCTGGCGGCCGGCATGGAGACGGTGTCCGCGCTGTTCGCCGCCGCCCGCCCCGACGAGCCGGTGCTCGGCGGAACCTTCTTCGTCCTCGTCCCCGCCCTCACGCGGGGCGCGCCCGTCGCCCTGCCGGCGCGCTCGCCCCGGGTGCTCGCCCGGCAGCTGCGCCGGCTGCGGCCCCAGGACACCTATCTCACCCCGCCCCAGCTGCGGGACGCGCTCGGCGCGGGTGCCCGGTTCGGGGGCCGGGTGTGGACGGGCTCGGCCCCGGCCAGTGCCGAGCTGCTCGGCCGGGTCCGGGACGCGGGAGCCGACGAGGCCTGGGGGGTCTACGCCCTGACCGAGCTGTTCCCGGCCGCGGCGGTCGAATCGCGGGAGAAGGCCGCCTTCGAGGGCCCCGGGGACCTGGTCGGCGCGCCGCTGCCCGGCGTACGGGCCGAGGTGTCCGCCGGGCCCGACGCGCAGCTGCTGCTGTCCGGGCCGGCCGCCCGGCACCGCTACCTCGGCGAGGAGCCCGACCCGTGGGTGCGTACGGGGGACCGGGCGCGGCTGGACGGCGCGGGCCGGATCGTCCTGGAGGGCCGCAGCAAGGACATGGTGCTGCGGCGGGCGGAGAACATCTACCCGGGCCTGTACGAACCCGCGCTGCACGTACCGGGTGTGGAACTGGGCGTCCTGGTCGGCGTCCCGGCGGGCGACGGCGACGAACGGCTCGTGGCCGTGGTCCAGCCGCGCCGGGGGACCGCCGAAGCGACCCTGCGCGCCGCCCTGTCGGAGCCGCTGCGGGGCATGGGCACGGCCCGGCCCGACGCCCTGGTGTTCGCGGAGATCCCGCTGTCGGGGCGTTCGCGCAAGCCGGACCGCCCGGCGACGGCGGCCCTGGCGGCGGCCCTGCTGAAGGGCGGCCGGACATGACGGGGCTGCCGCTGACGGGCGGGGCGCGCGGGCCGCAGACTCCGGACCCCGCTCCGGTACCGGAGCCCACACCCGTACTTGGCCCTGCTCCGGCACCGGACCCGGCACCCGTACCTGGCCCCGCCCCGGCACCGGACCCCGCACCCGTACCCGTACCCGTACCTGGCCCCGCTCCGGTACCGGACCCCGCACCCGTACCTGGCCCCGCTCCGGTACGGGGACCGGTCCGCCGACACCACGGAGGTACACGTCCGATGTCCCCCTCGCACGCGCGGGCCCGCCGCCGCGACCGCCGCGTCTATCTGCGCGGCCATCCCCTGCTGTTCGGGCTGCTCGCCGCCACGCGCGGGCGCGCCGTGCGCAGGCTCGGCCGGACCCTGCTGGTGCATGACGCGGGCGCCTACCGGGAGGCGCTGACCCGGCTGCCACTCGACCGTACGGCCGCCGGCACCACCGGCGGGGCGGCGCGCGCCGCGCTGCCGGAAGGCGGGGGCGTCCTGTTCGACCAGGAGGGCGGCGGCCATCGCGCGGACCGGCGGGGCCTGGCCGAGCGGCTGGGCGCGGCCGGTGTGTCGGAACTGCGGTCGGTGTGGCGGCCGTTGCTGGTACGCGGGGTCGCGCCGCTGGCCCGGGGCGGCGAGGTGGACCTGGTGGACCTGGCGCGGGAGCTGGCCGGGTCGGTGGTGTGCGCGCTCCTGGACTCGGGCGCCGATTCGCGCGCCGTCGCGCGGGCCGCCGCCGAGGCCGCGGCGGCCTCGGTGCGCAGCCATCTGCCCGGCCCGCGCCGCCCGGGTGCGCGGGCCGAGGCGGCCCGTACCGCGGCGCGGCTCCAGCGGCTGCTCGGCCGTACGGACGACGCCCTGGCCGTCATGGTGGCGGTCGCCGCCGTCAACACCTCGGTGGCCGCGCTGCCCCGGGCCGTGGCCTGGTGCGCGGACGCCGGGCTGTGGGACCAGGCCGCGGACCCGGAGCTGCTCCCCCGGCTGGCCGACGAGTTGCTGCGGGTCACCGCGGCCTCGCCGGTACTGCCCCGGGTGGCCGCCGGCGCCGGGTCGGTCGGCGGCTGCCCGGTGCGCGGCGGCGACCGGCTGGTACTGGTCGCCCGGCACGCCGCCGAGGCGCACCGGCGCGACCCCGACGGCCGCCGCCCGGCGGACGCGGCCGTCTCCCACCTGGTGTTCGGCGCGGGGCCGCACGTGTGCCCCGGCGCCCGGCTGGCCCGCGTACAGCTGGCCGACGTACTGGCGGCGCTCGCTCCGCACCGGCCGGTCGTGGCGCGGGCCCGGGTGGACCGGCGGGCGGCCCTGCCCGGCTGGCGCTCGCTGACCGTTCGGGCGGGCGCGTGAGTTCCCGTATCTCGATCGCGGTCACCGGTGCGAGCGGCTTCTGCGGCGGCCACGTGGCACGCGCCGCGGCGGCGCGCGGGGCCGAGGTGGTGTGCGTGGGGCGCAGGCCGGGCCCGGTCGGCGCGCACCGCTTCTGGGACGCCGCCCGCGAGCTGCCGGACCTTTCGGGCATCGACCTCGTCGTGCACTGCGCGGCTGCGGTCGGCGACCCGGCCCCCGGTTCGGCGGCCGAGGCGGAGATGTACGCGGTCAACGTCGGCGGCACCGAGCGGCTGCTGCGGGCCGCCGGCGGCCGGAGTGTGGTCTGGGTGAGCAGCGCCAGCGTCTACGACCCGCGCCGCGACCGCGCCCTGGTCGGGGAGGACCACCCGCGCACGGGGCACCTGAACGCCTACGGCCGTACCAAGGCGGCGGGCGAGGCCCTGGCCCTCGCGGCCGGGGCGGTGGTGCTGCGCCCGCGCGCCGTCTACGGCCCCGGCGACACGCAGCTGCTGCCCCGGCTGCTCTCCCGGGTCCGGGCCGGGACGCTGCTGCTGCCGGGGCCGGACGTCCGGCTGAGCCTGACGGCGGTGGAGAACCTGGCCGATGCCTGCCTCTCGGCGGCCGACTGGGCCCCGGGCGCGTACAACGTGGCCGACGCGGAGCCCTACGCCCGCGACGCCGCCGTGGGCCGGGTCCTGCGGGCCCACGGGGTCCGCGCCCGGGTCCGGCACCTGCCGCTGGGCCTGGCCCGTACGGCGGCCCGCGCGGCGGAGGCCCTCGCCCGGGCCGGCGGCGGCGAACCGGCCCTCAGCCGCTACGCGGTGGACCAGCTCGCCCACCCGGTGGTCCTGGACCTCACCCGGGCATACGCCCAGGGCTGGAGCCCGCGCCGAACCCTGGACGACTACCTGGCCCGGGCGGCCCGGCCCGCCGCCGATTGAACGGCCCGGCGCCGGCGGCAGGAGCCGCTAGACGCCGCCGCCGATGACGATGCCGTGCCGGTTGGCGAGGTCGCCGGTCTTGGAGATGTACTCCTCCACCGTGTCCATGTCGATCTTGGGGCAGCAGCCGGTGACGAAGTCGCCGATCATCTGGTCCATGTCGAGTTCGTCGGCGGTGCGGTAGAACGCTGCTCGGGCTTCGAGGTAGTCCTGGTTGACGACCAGGCCGAAGGAGGCCGCGCGGCGGGCCGCGTAGGTGGGATGGGTGAGGTAGCGGAAGGACTGGGATCCGGGGATCGGGCACAGGGGGCCGAAGTCGAGGGCGGCGAAGGTGCGGGGTGTGCTGTCCACGATGCGGGTGAGTTCCGCGTGGTTGGCGGCCATGATGTCGGCGGTGATCCCGAGGTGGGTGAGGACCAGGCCGGCCGTGATCATCCCGCCGCGCTTGATGACGCCGTCCAGTGCCCGGAGGTTGTGTTCCATGGGCCGGTCGGCGCGACCGCGGCCTCCCACTGGCTGCTTGTTCATCACCCGCAGGGAGAGGTCGGAGAGGCCGTCGAAGCCGATGAAGAAGTGGTCCAGGCCGAGCTGGTTGACGAGGAGATCGATGCGGTCGGGGCCGGTGGCGAAGGCTTCGGCGCGGGCGTATCCGAACATCTTGGGCCGGTCGCCGACGGGGAGGGACTGGTACCAGGTTGGCTGGTTGGCGGCCATGTTGCGGAGCATCCGCCACATGGTCAGGGGGAGTTCGTCGGCGGTGACGTACAGGTAGTTGAATCCCTGCCGCCAGGCGTTCTCGATGATCGCCCATGCCCGAGCGGCCTCGGGCATGGTGATTTCCTTGGAGCCGGGGATGATGCCGCAGAAGTCGCAGGCGTTGAGGGGGACGCCTTCGAGGCGTTCGCCGGCGAACTTCACGCATCCTCGGCCGATGTCGATGACCTGGCTGTTGAATTCGCGGTCCCGCATGAAGAAGTACACCTGCCGCTGTCCGTCCAGATATCGGGGGGCGTGGGGCATGAGGGTGTCGGTGAGGGAGTAGTCCACCAGGGGCAGGCGGTGGTACTCGGTGGGGTCCTCGGGCTGGCAGTGTACGGTTCCGGCCGCGTCACGGTGGACCAGGCCCGGGTAGTCCATTCCGGGCCTGGTGGTGCCGGTCAGCACGTCGGTGATGAAGTCGGCGAAGCCCTCCACCACGTCGTTGCCGTGGAAGCCGTAGTCCACGACCGGCTGATTGGCCATGATCCGCTCGTACAGGGCGGAGAAGTGGTCATTCCCGAGGACCACTAGTGTTTCCGGGTTCAGGGCCTTGGCCCGCTTGGCCATGGTGATCGAGGCACCGTAGTTGGCGGTGAGCGTCGAGAAGCACAGGGCGGCGATCTGGTCGGCCTTTGCCTCGATGAACGCTTCCAGGGCCGGGTTCCCGTGGAGGGTGCCGTCGAAGTAGCCGACCCTCAGGTCCGTGCCGACAAGACGCGGCCGGACGGCGCTCATGAGGGTCAGCAGCCCCAGGTTCGGGTAGATCGCGGTGTTGGCGCTGGAGGTGTGCCGGGCGGTGTCATTCGCGTTGATGAACAGGATGTACCGCGTGCTGTCCATGACGGATCACCTCTCTGGTGCATGAAGGAGTGCTGCGGCTTTACGTCTCGCCGACCTCCGCCGTCTCGCCGCAGGTGAGCTGGAGCAGCTCAGGAAGTGTCGTCCGGAAGAGGGCGTGGTGGAGACCGGCGCCGGCCCAGATGGGGTTGTAGGTGCCCAGGTGGGTGTCCACGAGGGTCCGGATGGGTGCCGGGTGTCCGATGGGGGCGACGCCTCCGGCGTGCTGGCCGGTGACGGCGTGTACGAACTCGGGGTCGGCGCGGCGGATCTTGCCCCGGCCGACCCCGAGGAGGGCTGCGACCTTGCGGGTGTCGACGCGGTGGTCCCCGCTGGTGAGGATCAGCAGGGGCGCGTTGTTGACGGAGAAGACGAGACTGTTGGCGATGGCCCCGACCGGGCAGCCGAGCTGATCGGCTGCGGCCTGGGCGGTGGGCGCCGGTTCGGGGAGTTCGGTGATGTCCCCGCTGTGTCCGGCTTCGATCAGAGCCCCCTTGACGCGCTGTACGGCGTCCATGGCTTCTCTCCTTCACGTGGTGGGTGAAGGGGGCAGTATGGCGCGGTCAGGATGCTGACCTGCGACGGTTTTTCGGCGTCATGCGGTGGGGTTGGTGCGACGCGTGGCGTTGGGTGCGCGTCTTGATTACGTGCAGGCTGTGGGGGTCGGTGGTGACCCACGGTTCGGAGAGAAGGGAGTCCGGGTGGCGCAGGAACCAGACAGCGCCGCCGCGACGTCGGTGACGATCGCAATGTGGCCGTCTTCGTCTTCGACCAGGTCTCCGACCCACGGGAGGGCGCCGTTCACCCAGAGGTCCCCGTGGTCTCGATGCCGTACAGGTCGGCGCAGCGCTGACAGGCCCGAAGCCGCAGTTCGGTGCGCGGGGCGGCGACTGGCCGGTCGGGCGATGCCCAGTACGAGCACCAGCAGCAGGACCGGCCGGTCTCCTGCGCGGGGGTGAGCCGGTCGGTGCGGATGGCGGGGATGTCCACGGTGGCGGTCACCGGGCCCACTCCTGCATGCGGGCCGCGCTGATCTCCATCGGGTGAGCCGGCCGGAGGTACTCGGGGTTCGCGGTCCACTCGCGGCCTCCGCCGAGGGGGCGTACGTAGGGGGTTCCGGGGAAGGCGTCGGTCAAGACGCCGTACCGGGCGAGAACGCCTACGACGAGGTCGGGGGCGTTCATGGCCCGGACGATGGTGCCCGGTCTCGGCCAGCGCGAAGGGGGAAGCGCGATGGCACGAGGGAAGTGTCGTTCGGTGTACTCCGTAAGGTACGTCGTAATCATCGCCGCCGCCCTGGAAGATGGTCGAGGTATGGGAACGGACTGCCCGTCCCGGAAGGGAGGGACGGGGAGCCATCGCGTCTCAACCCGTGCTGACGGGAGGGGGATCGAGGCGCTGATGACGATTCAACGGCCGCTGGCGCCAATCGGGTTATGACTTGCCGAGGGCCTGCAAATCCTGTGCACGCATCGGCACACTGTGTGCATGGGTGAGACGTTGGGCGACGTGATCAGGCGCGGACGGCAGTCCAAGCGACTGTCTCAGGGGGAAGTCGGCGCCAGGGTGGGGTACTCCGCGTCGTGGATGTCCCGGGTGGAGAACGGCAAGGTCTCACCGGATTCCGCCACGCTGGCAGCCTTATGTGATGTCCTGGATGTGTCCGCAGAAGCTGTGGGACTGGAAAGGGACGATGTGCACCGGCGTAAGGTTTTGACCCTCGGGCTAGGCGTGGGGATCGCCGCCGCCCTCCCCGCCTCCTCCGTGGCTGCGACGGCTGATCCGAAAGACCTGGTGGAACGCTCGCTGTTCCGTCTCCCCAACGCCCGGCCGGTCACCCGAGAATCACTCGTCACCGCGCTCACCCAGACACGGACCCTCTTCCAGGAAGCTCAGTACACGGAGCTGGGACGCAAGCTTCCCCAGCTCATCGCGGGATCGCTCGCATCCAACGCGCATGACGTCGCCGCCCGCTCCTACGTCCTGCTGGCCCAGTTGGCGATCAAGAACTATCAAGGGTTCGCATGGGTGGCAGCCGACCGGGCCCGCACGCAAGCCCACCTGACCGGCAACCCCGTCGTGATGGGTGAGGCAGCACACTCCATGGGTATCGCCATGCGCCGCGCCGGCGAATATCAGGCCGCCATCGACCACCTCAACGAAGCCGCCGGACGGCTCGGACGCCGCCCCGACGAGCTCGCCATGAAAGGCACCCTGCTGCTGACCGCCGGCTACAGCGCAGCCCAGGCCGGCTGGCGCGGCCAGGCCACGGACTACATGGGCGAAGCCGAAGAGACGGCCGGTCGCCGGGAGACCGAATCCCAGAAGCTCTACATCCCCGGCGTGTTCGGAATCGACCAGACCCGCGTCTTCAGGATCTCCGTCCATCACGCACTCGGTGAAGGCGACCAAGCCCTCAACTACGCCGCCGAGATCCCTCCCGAGCGCCTGCCCAATGCCGAACGGCGCGGACGGATGTGCATGGACGTTGCCCGGGTGTGGCGGGACATGGGAGAGCCGGAGAAGGCGTTCCATACCCTCCGGGCCCTGGAGCGCTACGCCCCCCAGGAAGCGCGACGCCCCAAGGTCCGGTCGATCGCTTCGGAACTGCTCGCACTCAATGGCGAGATCCCCGGCTTGCGCCGGTTCGCCCAGAGGATCGGCGCCACTGTCTGACCCAGACCGGCGGTCCACGCCGAACACAACGGATTCCGGTACACGTGCTGTGGCCCGAGGGGCGCCGGTCGGTGACACGCCCTACGGATCCGACCGTTTCGGACGGGACCGCGAGGTCAGCGCCAGGGCCCCGTCACCGCGAAGGTGGTGCCCGGAGCGTAAGCGTTGAGGTACATCGTGCGGGCGTCGGGGGAGAAGGTGACCCCGGCGAACTCCCCCCACTCCGGGGCCCCCGGCTGCCCGATGTCGTCCGCGTTGCGGGCCATCGGGTAGACCTCGCCGCCCGGGGTGACCCCGAGGACGTACTGCGCACCGCCGCCGTCCTCGCACACCATCAGGCCGCCGTCGGGAGCCAGGCAGATGTTGTCGGGTGAGTCCCCCGGCAGCTGTACGTCGGCGGCCGGGCCGAAGCGCACGTCCAGCCGGAGCCGGGCGCGGCGCGGGTCGTAGAACCACACCTGCCCGTGGTGGTCGGCGCCCGCGCCCTCGCTGCCGCGGGCGAAGCTGGAGACGAAATGGACGCCGCCGTCGCCCCAGTAGCAGCCCTCCAGCTTCTGGGCGTGGGTGATCCCGCCCGGGCCGAAGTCCTGGAGGCGGATGGGGGTCCCGGCGGCCGAGGGGTCCGGTACGGGCACCCACTCCACCGGGAACTCGGCCCCGGGCTCGTCCACCACGGCCAGGTCCGGCAGGCCGGGGACGCGCAGGGCCTCCAGGGCGCCGCCTGCCCGGAGCGAGCCGAGTCCGCCGAGGGGGCGGGCCGGCAGGAACCGGTAGAACAGGCCGAACGGCTTGACGAAGGCGTCCTCGGTCTCGTAGACGACGCCGCGGTACGGGTCCACGGCGACGGCCTCGTGCGCGAACCGGCCCATCGCGGTGAGGGGGACGGCGCCGGAGCGGTGCGGGTCGGCCGGGTCCACCTCGAAGACGTAGCCGTGGTCGCGGGCGTACCCGGAGGTGCCGGCGCGGTCCTCGGTCTCCTCGCAGCTGAGCCAGGTGTTCCAGGGGGTACGTCCGCCCGCGCAGTTGACGGCGGTACCGGCGAGGGCGACCCGCTCGGCGGAGACCCGGCGGCCGGTGGCGTCGAGGGTGAGCACGGTGCAGCCGCCGAGGGCGTCCGGGTCGTACGTCAGCCCGTCGACGGGAGGGACGCGGAGGGCGGCGGTGGTGCGGTTCTCGTGGTTGCGGACGAGGCGGACCCGGTCTCCGGGGGCCCCGAAGGCGGCCATGCCGTCGCAGTTGGCCGGGACGGTGCCCTCGCCGGAGCGCAGGGGGTCGCCGGCGCGCGAGAGCACGCGGTAGGAGAATCCGGCGGGCAGGTCGAGAAGGCCGCGGGGGTCGGGGAGCAGGGGCCCGTACCCCCGGGTGGCGGCCGGGCGGGCCGGGCGGGCCGCGCCGACGCTCCCGGCGAAGAGGGCGCCGAGGGTCCCGGTGAACGCGATGCCGCCTGCGGCGAGCAGGGTGCGGCGGGTGAGGGGCATCGGCAACTCCCCGTGGCGGGACTGGAGATGTGGACCGGGCCGTGGTACCACGCCGGGCCGCGTTCCTCCCCCCGCCGCGTTCGACCCGCCCCGACCGCGTCACCCTTTCAGCCCCGCCGCCTTCGGCCTGACCGGCCATCTTCAGCCCCGCCGGGTACATCCCGCCCTGCCGGCGGTTGAGGCAGCGGGCCCGCATTTCAGCCTCGCCGGCGAGGCTGATTTTGCCCGGCGGGGCCTCAAACGCCGGCGAGGCTGAAGATGGCGGGACTGAAGGTGGGGCGGAGCCCGGGGGGCCGGGGGACGTGGCGGGTAGCCGTTAGGCGAGCTTGGCCGAGAGGGTGATCGTCGTGCCCGTCAGGGCCTGGCTGACCGGGCAGTTCTTCTTCGCGTCCTCGGCGGCGGCGACGAAGGCGTCGTTGTCCAGGCCCGGGACCTCACCCTCGACCGTGAGGTGGATGCCGGTGATGCCCTGGCCGGGCACGAAGGTCACGGCGGCCGAGGTGGTCAGCTTGGTGGGCGGGTTGCCCGCCTTCGCCAGCCCGTTCGAGAACGCCATGTTGAAGCAGCTGGAGTGCGCGGCGGCGATGAGCTCTTCCGGGCTGGTCCGCCCGTTCGCCAGCTCGTCGGTGCGCGCGGGCCAGGAGACGGGGTAGTTGCCGAGGCCGGACGAGTCGAGCGTGACGACGCCCTTGCCCGTGAGCAGGTCGCCTTCCCAGACGGCGTGCGCATTGCGTGTGGCGGCCATGGTGGATCCCTTCGCAGAAGTGGAAACGGCCGGGCCGCGTCAGCGGAAGCAGCCCGGCGCCCCAAACCTACTGGGCCACAAGCCCCTTCGCGTCGCGCGCCAGGGCGGTGAGCCGCGATATGGCGCGGAAGTACTTCTTGCGGTAACCGCCGTTCAGCATCTCTTCACTGAAGAGGCGGTCGAACGGCACGCCCGACGCCAGCACCGGTATCTCGCGGTCGTAGAGGCGGTCCGCCAGGACGACCAGCCGCAGCGCCGTCGACTGGTCCGGCACCGGGCCGACGTCCGTCAGGCAGACGGCCGCTATCCCGTCCGTCAGGGCCCCGTACCGGCTGGGGTGCACCCGCGCCAGGTGCTCCAGCAGGCCCGGGAAGTCGTCCAGGCTCGCGCCCGGGGTCGCGTACGCGGCCTTGGCCACCTGCTCTTCGGAGAACGGTGCCGGGGCTTCGGGCAGGCCGCGGTGGCGGTAGTCCTGGCCGTCGATCCGCAGCGGCCGGAAGTGCGCGGACAGGCCCTGGATCTCCCGGAGGAAGTCGACGGCGGCGAACCGGCCCTCCCCGAGCTTGCCGGGCAGGGTGTTGGAGGTCGCGGCCAGCGCCACGCCCTGTTCGACCAGCCGGCTCAGCAGCGAGGACACCAGCACGGTGTCGCCCGGGTCGTCCAGCTCGAACTCGTCGATGCACAGCAGCCGGTGCCCGCCCAGCGTCCGCACCGTCTGCTGGAAGCCCAGCGCGCCGACCAGGTTGGTCAGCTCCACGAAGGTGCCGAAGGCCTTGAGCGCGGGCTCGGCCGGGGTGGCGTGCCACAGCGAGGCCAGCAGGTGGGTCTTGCCGACGCCGTAGCCGCCGTCGAGGTAGACCCCGCGCGGGGCGGTCGGCGCGGCAGGCTTCTTCGCGAACCAGCGCCGCTTGCCGGCGCCGCTCGCGTGCGCCCCGCCCAGACCGGCCGCGAAGCCGCTCAGGACGGTGACGGCCTCGGTCTGGCTCGGCTGCTCCGGGTCCGGGTCGTACGTGTCGAAGCGCACTGCGTCGAAGCGCGGCGGCGGCACCATCTCTGCGACCAGGCGCTCGGCGGGCACGTGCGGCTCGCGGGCGCACAGGGCGAGCGGGCCGGCGTCGGCTGTCGGCTGCCGCCCGATGGCGGGACCAGAGGTCGAGAGAGAGGTTGACACAGCCCTTCACTCTACGGGGCGTGTAACACTGCACCGATGCGACGCCTGTTCCCTGTGACCGATCAGACATCAGCGACGACACCAGCGACGACCTCGGCGGCCCAGGCCGACCGGGAGTGGTCGTTGGACGAGCTCGCGGACGCCTACGCGTACCCGCCGCTCGCCGGCGACGCCCACTGGCTGCGGGCGAACATGGTCTCCACCCTCGACGGGGCCGCCCAGCACGACGGGCGCTCGCAGCCCATCTCCGGCGAGACCGACATGCGGATCTTCGGCACGCTGCGGGCACTGGCCGATGTGGTGATCGTCGGCGCGGAAACGGTTCGCCAGGAGGGCTACCGCCCGGCCCGGGCCCGGGAGGCCTTCGCGGCCCGCCGCGAGGCGGCCGGCCAGGGCCCCGCCCCCGCCATCGCGGTGATCACCGCGAGCCTGGACCTGGACTTCTCGCTGCCCCTGTTCACCTCCCCGCTCGTGCCCACCCTGGTGGTCACCGGCGCCGCCGCGCCCGCCGACCGGGTGGCCGCCGCCGCCAAGGCCGGGGCGGAGGTCGTCCTGGCGGGCGACGGCTCGGTCGTGGACCCGGCCCGGGTCGTACGGGAGCTCGCGGACCGGGGTCTGCGGCGCCAGCTCACGGAGGGCGGCCCCCGGCTGCTGGGCCAGTTCGTGGCCGCCGACGCCCTGGACGAGCTGTGCCTGACGATCTCCCCGATGCTCACCGCGGGCGACGCCCAGCGCATCGCCGGGGGCCCCTCGGTCGCCGTACCGCACCGGCTGGCGCCCGCCTCCGTACTGGAAGAGGCCGGGTTCCTCTTCACGAGCTACCGTCGGATCTGAGAAGAAGCGGAATTTGTCGTTCCGCTTAGCTTCCGATGGGCACATTCCTGGGCAGATATATCCGTGCGAGGCCCCGCGCGACAGCGGGGCAGGATGGTTTCCGCAGGGGCCGGCCGACCGGCCTCGGCCCATGAAGGAGAGGGCGTCCGTGTTCACGAGCGTATTGATGATCGAGCAGCCGCTGACCCCGGTCGACGTGGACTTCGTCACCACCCTTCACGGAGACGACCCGGTCTCCTTCGTCGTCCTCATGCAGCCCCGGGGCGACCAGGACCGACTGCTGCGCGCCATCGACGACGTAGCGCTCGGTGAGCTCCCCGAGGCCCTCCGGGAAGCCGACGAACCCGAGGGCGAGGCCGCCCGGGGTCCCGCCGAGAACGCCCTGGAGCACTCGCTGCAGGCCCTGCGCACGAAGGGCGCCACGGCCGTCGGACAGATCGTCGAGCACCATCCCCTCGACAAACTGAAGGCCGTCGTGGAAGAGACCAACGCCGACGAGGTGATCGTTCTGACCGCCCCGCACTTCGTGGAGGAGTTCTTCCACCGGGACTGGGCCTCGCGGGCGCGGCACAAGGTCGGCGTTCCCGTGCTCAAGCTCTTCGCCCACAACGAATAGGCTGGCGTCCGACACCCTCGCCGAGGGTGCCGAGACTTCCGACGTACCGACCCGCACCTTGGGGAGAACCCGTATGACGCCGCCCGGCCTGCCGACCGCCATGGAACGTCCGCACTTCATCGGCATCGGCGGCGCCGGGATGTCCGGCATCGCGAAGATCCTCGCCCAGCGCGGCGCGAAGGTCGCCGGCAGCGACTCCCGTGACTCCGAGACCGCCCAGGCGCTGCGCGCCCACGGCGCCACGGTCCACATCGGGCACGCCGCCGGCCACCTCGCCGCCGACTCCACCTGCGTGGTCGTCTCCAGCGCCATCCGCTCCGACAACCCGGAGCTGGCCCGCGCCGCCGAGCTCGGCATCCCCGTCGTGCACCGCTCCGACGCCCTCGCGGGCCTGATGGACGGCCTGCGCCCGATCGCCGTCGCCGGTACGCACGGCAAGACCACCACCACCTCGATGCTGGCGGTGTCCCTGTCGGCCCTGGGCCTCGACCCCTCGTACGCCATCGGCGGCGACCTGGACGCCCCGGGCTCCAACGCCCACCACGGCGAGGGCGACATCTTCGTGGCCGAGGCGGATGAAAGCGACCGCAGCTTCCACAAGTACACCCCGCAGGTCGCGATCATCCTCAACGCCGAACTCGACCACCACGCGAACTACGCGTCGATGGAAGAGATCTACGAGTCGTTCGAGACCTTCGTCGGCAAGATCGTCCCCGGCGGCACCCTGGTCGTGGCCCACAGCCAGGCGGGCGCCGCCGAGATCGCCCGCCGCGTCGCCGGGGCGGCCGGCCTGACCGTGGTCACCTACGGCGAGGAAGAGGGCGCCGACGTCCGGATCACCAAGATCACCCCGCGCGGCCTGGCCAGCGAGGTCACGGTCGTCATCGGGGGCCGGATGCTCACCTTCACCGTCTCGGTCCCCGGCCGCCACTACGCGCACAACGCCGTCGCCGCCCTCGCGGCCGGTGTCGCCCTCGGGATCCCGGCGCACAACCTGGCCTCGGCCCTCGGCAAGTACACCGGCGTCAAGCGCCGCCTCCAGCTCAAGGGCGAGGCGGCCGGCGTGCAGGTCATCGACTCCTACGCGCACCACCCGACGGAGATGACCGCCGACCTGGAGGCCATCCGCGGCGCCGCCGCGGACTCCCGGATCCTGGTCGTCTTCCAGCCGCACCTGTTCTCCCGCACCCAGGAGCTCGGCAAGGAGATGGGCCAGGCCCTCGCGCTCGCCGACTCCGCCGTGGTCCTGGACATCTACCCGGCCCGTGAGGACCCGATCCCCGGCGTCACCAGCGAGATCATCATCTCCGCGGCCCGTGCCGCGGGCGCCGACGTCAGCGCCGAGCACGAGAAGGACGACGTCGCCGACGTCATCGCGGGAATGGCGAAGCCGGGCGATCTCGTTCTCACCATGGGCGCGGGCGACGTCACGGACCTCGGTCCGGCCATCCTCGCCCGCCTGTCGGACTGACGGCCAGAGGGAGCGGGAGTCATGTCGTACGAGGTCGAGAAGACGGACGAGCAGTGGCAGGCGGAGCTGACCCCGTCCGAGTACCAGGTGCTGCGCCTGGCGGGCACCGAGCCCGCCTTCCGCAGTGAGTACACCGACACCAAGACGGAGGGCGTCTACTCCTGTCGGGGCTGCGGGGCCGAGCTGTTCCGCTCCGACACGAAGTTCGAGTCGCACTGCGGCTGGCCGTCCTTCTACGACCCGAAGGACACCGACGCGGTCGAGCTGGTGGCGGACGTCTCGCACGGCATGGTCCGCACCGAGGTGCGCTGCGCGAAGTGCGGCTCCCACCTGGGCCACGTGTTCGAGGGCGAGGGATATCCCACGCCCACCGACCAGCGCTACTGCATCAACTCCATCTCGCTGCGGCTCACGCCCGACGCGGGCTGACTCCGCCCACTGCTTACCCAGGGCCAACGTCGTGAGGCCGCTGTCGGCAGGAACCTGACGGCGGCCTCACGCGTGCCTGAGTGTGAGACACGGACCATCTCGTGACGCCGTCACCGGCTTCTACGTCCTCGGCATGACCCCGGGCGACGAGGTCTACCCGATCGCACGTTCGCGGTCACCGGCCCCTGGCACTGACTTCCCGTCGCGGGACCTTCCGATCCGTAGCAGGATCGGAGGGACCCGACCGAGGGGGGCAGCAGTGGCCCGGAAGGACGGCAAACGGAGTAAGGGCGGCCAGCAGGCGCGGACGTCCGGTCCGCCGCCGCGCGCCGCGCCGGAGGGCACGCCGCCGGCCACGCCCCGGGCCACCCCGCTGCGCGAGCTGCTGCGGGTGCCGGAGGGCGAGCGGCCGGATCTGCGCCGGCTCGACCCCGCCGCCACCCCGGCCGGCCCCGCCGAAAAGGCGGCCGGCCTCGCGGCCATCACCGAGCTGGCCGACCCGCTCGCCGCCCTCCAGGAGCGGCTCTTCGCGGCGAGCACCGCGGGCGACCGCCGCCGCCTGCTCCTCGTCCTCCAGGGCATGGACACCAGTGGCAAGGGCGGCACGGTCAAGCACGTGATCGGCCTCTTCAACCCCGCCGGCTGCCGGGTCGAGTCCTTCAAGGCGCCCACGCCCGATGAGCGCGACCACCCCTTCCTCTGGCGCATCATGAGGGCACTCCCCCGTCCGGGCGAGATCGGCATCTTCGACCGTTCGCAGTACGAGGACGTCCTGGTCGCCCGGGTCCGCGAACTGGTGCCGCAGAGCCTGCTCGACCGCCGCTACGGGCAGATCAACCGGTTCGAGGAGTCCCTCGTGGACGACGGCGTGACCGTAGTGAAGGTCTTCCTCCACATCAGCCACGAGGAGCAGCGCAAGCGGCTCCTGGCGCGGCTGGCCGATCCGGCCAAGCGATGGAAGTTCAGCCCGTCCGACATCGACGAGCGCGCCCTGTGGCCCGCGTACCAGGAGGCGTACGAACTGGCACTGGAGCACTGCTCCACGGCCGCCGCGCCCTGGTTCATCGTCCCCGCGGACCGCAAGTGGTACCGCGACTGGGCGATCAGCACGCTGCTGCGGGAGCACCTGGAGGCCATCGATCCGCAGTATCCGACGGCTCGGTTCGACGTGGACGAGTGCCGTGCCAGTCTGATTGGCACATAGTCATATATTTTGCGTAGGTGACCCTTTCACTGCGCAAAGCGGCGGCCGCGGCCGCCCTCAGTGGCGCCCTCGGCGCCGCCCTCGCCGGCTGCGGGGGCGGCGCCGGCACGTCGGCCGACGGCGGCCAGGCCCGTATGGGAACCCCCGCGGCCTCCGCCCCCAACGCCTCCAACGCGGCCTCCGGCCCGGCCTCCGCCCCAGCCTCCGCCCCGGCCCCGGGGGCTCCCCGGGGAACCCCGTCGGGCTCCCCGCGGGCCGGCGCCCCCGGCAAGGCCCCGACCCTGGCCCCCGGCCCGAACGGGCTGACCCCGGTGTTCGAGCGGGCGAAGCAGCACACGGACAAGACCGTCGCACTGACCTTCGACGCCGACATGACCGCCGACCAGGGGCCGCGCGCCGCGGGCGGGGAGCGCTTCGACAACCCCCAGCTGATCTCCACCCTGCGCACGCTCAAGGTGCCCTCGACCATCTTCATGACGGGCCGCTGGGCCGAGGAGTACCCGGACCAGGCGAAGTCCATCGGCAACGATCCGAACTTCGAGATCGCGAACCACTCGTACAGCCACTACGCCTTCAAGTCCCCCTGCTACGGACTGCCCGCGCTCGACGGCGCCGCCGCCCGGGCCGACGTGGACCGGGCGTTCGAGGCCTTCCGCACGGCGGGGGCGGTCAACACCGTTCCGTACTTCCGCTTCCCCGGCGGCTGCTACGACGACCAGACGCTACGGGCCCTGTCCACGGCCAAGGTCACGGCCGTGCAGTGGGACGTGGTCAGCGGGGACGCCTTCGCGAAGGACGCGAACGCGGTGGCCGAGCAGGTCATCGCCGGGGTGAAGCCGGGCTCGGTGGTGGTCATGCACTGCACCCGCAGCGCCGCGCCCGTCACCGAGGAGGCCATCGAAAAGATCGTTCCGGAACTGCGCAAGCGCGGCTACCGCTTCGTGAAGGTCTCCGAACTCATCGGAAAGTAGGACGACCGGCCCCGTCGGTCAGCCCCGTCGATCAGCCCGCTCAGCCCGAGCAGGCGGTGCGCTGCGCGTCCTGCCACTCGCAGACCGGGCACAGCACCACGCCGGGGGTGTCCACCCCGTACTCGGTGGGCTCGCCGCACTCCAGGCAGTCCGCGTACGGCGGCCCCGCCACGGCCGCGACGGGCACCGCCGGCGCGGGGCAGTACGACTCGCTCCGCTCGGTCTTTTCCATGTCCACGAGCGTACTCAGCCCCGCCGCGCACTGGCCACGCAGGCCACCGCGCCCGCCGCGCAGGCCAGCGCCACGGCCCCCGCCGGGGCGCCCGGCGTGACCTCCACCGAGCCCGTGACCAGCCCGGTCACCGCCACGCGGGCCGGGGAGCCCGCCGTGACCAGGGCCAGCAGGCTGCCGAGGGCCGCCGCCGGGACTGCGTACCCAGGGGCCTTCATCAGCGGCCGGCCGCACAGTGCGCCCACGGCCGTGCCGGTGAGGGTGCACACCAGCACCGCCGAGGCCCCGGCCAGGGCGGTCGCCGGCATGTCCAGCCCCGCGTGCTCGCCGAGCAGCAGCACCGCGGCCCCGCCGATGCCCCCGGTGGCGGAGCCCCAGCCCAGCGCGGTGAGCAGGGCCGCCGCGTGCACCCGCAGCGGACCGGCAGCGGCGGCGGCGCAGTCCCGGGCCGCGTCGGGTTCGCTGGTGACGCAGACCCGCACCAGCCAGGCCGTCACCGGGACCAGCGGGGCCGCCGCGTACCCGAGCGAGTCCGGCACGGGGTCCCCGGGCCGGAATCCGACGGCCAGGACGGCGACGTACAGCAGCACCGGCGGGAGCCAGCGCTGCGAGCGCAGCAGCAGGGCGCCCTGGTAGCGCAGCAGAGCGTTCACGGCAGGTACCGCACTTCCCGGATGTGCCACGGCGGCCGCGCGGTGAGCAGCTCGCGCAACACGGCGTCGGACCGGACGGCGGGCACGGTCAGCCGCACGCCCCCGCCGGGCGCGGGCTCGGCCGCCAGCGCCGGGGGCGGCGCGGAACCAGGCGGTCCGGCGGCCTCGATCCGTACGTACGGCCCGGCGTCGGCGCCTTGTCGTACGGACGGTACGGACGGTACGGACGGTACGGGCGGTACGGACGCTACGGACGTCGGCCGTACGGGCACCAGCGCGGCCCCCTCGACCCGGTAGTGCGCGTCGGGCCCGCTCACTCGGCAACCGCCGGAGACGCCCCCGGCGAGCCGCGCCGGGTCGTGGTCCACGAACAGCACGGTGCCCCCGGCGGCGGTCCGCTCGGCCACGGCCCGGTCCAGCTCCGCCCGCGCGGGCACGTCGAGCCCGGTCCACGCTTCGTCCAGGACGAGCAGGCCCGGTTCGGCGAGGAGGGCCTGGGCGGCGGCCACCTTCTGGCTGCTCCCCTTGGACAGTTCGGCCAGCGGCGTGCGGGCGTGCCCGGCGGCGCCGAACCGCTCCAGCCACTCGGCCGCCCGGCGCGCCGCTTCGGCGCGCGGCAGACCGTGTACCCGGCCCATGTGGGTCAGGTAGGCCGCCGCGGTGAGCGGCAGGGCCGCCGGAAAGCGCTCCGGCACGTACGCCGTCCGGCGCGGGCGGCCGGTGATCCGGCCCTCGGTCGGGGTGTCGATCCCGGCCGCGAGCCGGAGGAGGGTGGACTTGCCCCCGCCGTTGCGGCCTTCGACGCGGACGAGGCTGCCGCGCGGCAGCTCCAGCGAGACCCCGCGCAGCACCCAGGGCCGCCGTCGGCCGTAGCGGCGGCCGACAGCGGTGAGGTTCAGTGCGCCGCCGCCGTTTCGGTCACCTCGCTGGGGCGGACGATGACGAAGCCCTCGCCGCGCAGCATCAGTTGGACGGCTTCGCCCGAGCCGCCCCGGATCATCGAGCCGACCGACTGGGAGCGGTGCAGGCCGGTCTCCAGGGCGGCGCTCCAGCCGACAACCGCGTCCGTGTCCACGTACACCGGGTTCTGGGCGGTGACCGGGATGATGACCGGGTGTCCGTCGCAGACCACGGCGAGCTTGCCGGTGCCGGTGAAGAGGCTGTTGAAGAGGCCGCCGCCGGTCATGCCGGCGCCCTTCAGCATCTTGATCTCGTAGGACAGGGTCGGGTCGAAGCAGAGCACGTTGCGCCCGTTGACGGTCAGGGCGTCGCCCGGCTCGAAGTCGATGATGAAGCAGTGGCCGGCCTGGTGGGCGAACCAGGCCTCGCCCTGGCCGCGTACGGACATCAGCGCCAGGCCCTCGCCGGTGACGGCGCGCTTGAGCATGCCGCCTATGCCCTGGCCCTTGCGCTCGAACTGGAGGTTGCCGCGGAAGGCGACCATCGAGCCCTGGCGAGCGAGCATTTCACCGTTGACGGCGTACTTCACGGACTTGGCGTTCTGGAGGGTCATGCCCGGTGCGGCGGACGGCTGAGCCAGGTGCTCCGACGCGAAAAGGTCGCTCTTCATGGCCCCGATCCTCACCCGGCCCGAACCCCCGCGGCATCCTCCTCAAGGCGGAGGCTGGCATCCTTTGCGGGGATGAGCAGCGGCATGAGCAGGGGAAGAGCAGCACGATGAGCAGCCGGAACACGCACGAGACCACCGAGGTACCCGCCGTCGGGGCGGACAGTCCGTTCCGGCGGGAGCGGATCGCCCGCGACGAGGCACCGCAGTTCGTGCTCCCCCTGGTCGTGCGGATCGAGAAGGCCGACCCCCCGGCCCGGACGGACGCGCTGGAGACGGCGGCCCGCGCGGTACTGGTGCTGCTGAGCGACGAGCGGTCCCTCGGCGAGGGCGAATGGGCCGGGGCCGTCCGGGACTGGCAGGACGCGCGGATCCGCAAGGTGGTCCGGCGGGCGCGCGGGGCGGAGTGGCGCAAGGCGCAGACCCTGCCCGGTGTCACGGTGCACGGTGACGCGGCGGAGGTACGGGTGTTCCCGCCCGTTCCGCTCGACGGCTGGCCCAAGGAGCTGGCCAAGCTCCAGGTGTCGGGGACCGACCTGGACGACCCTGAGCCGGCCGGCCCCGTCGAGCCGGGTATCCCGGTGCTGTGGCTGAACCCGGATCTGGAGATGTCCGCAGGCAAGGCGATGGCCCAGGCCGGGCACGGGGCGCAGCTGGCGTGGTGGGAGCTGACCCGCGCGGAGCGCGCCCTGTGGCAGGCCTCCGGTTTCCGGCTGGCCGTACGGACGGCCCCGCGCGAGCGCTGGGCGGAGCTGAACGGAAGCGGCCTGCCGGTCGTCCGCGACGCCGGTTTCACGGAGATCGCCCCGGGCTCGGCCACGGTCATCGCGGACCACCCGGCGCTCCGGGCGCGGCGCTGACACCTCGCCGGGGGAGGCGGGGAGGCGGGGAGGCGCGGAGCCGGGGAAGCGGGGAGCCGGGGAAGCTCAAATGTTGCTCTGAACGTTCGCCTGCGGCGGTTGGGTTGCCCCGGTCGGGGTCATGACACCGGCACATGGACCGACGAGAGGGGGCGAGGGGACATGAAGCCCATGGCACACCTGGGGGTGGGCATCGGCTGGCGGCCGGAGATCGCGGACGCGGTGGAGCGGCTCGCGGGGCTGGACTGGGTCGAGGTGGTGGCCGAGAACATCTGCCCGGGCCACCTGCCCGCGTCGCTGCTGCGGCTGCGCGAACGCGGCGTCCGTGTCGTACCGCACGGGGTCTCCCTGGGTCTCGGCGGCGCGCACCGGCCCGACCCGGGGAAGCTGACCGCACTCGCGGAGCGGGCGGTGGCGCTGGGGGCGCCGCTGGTCACCGAGCACATCGCGTTCGTACGGACCTCCTCGCCGGCGCCGGCCCTGGAGGCGGGGCACCTGCTGCCGGTGCCGCGGACGCGGGACGCGCTGGACGTGCTGTGCGAGAACGTGCGGATCGCCCAGGACGCGCTGCCGGTGCCGCTGGCGCTGGAGAACATCGCCGCGCTGATCTCGTGGCCCGGGGAGGAACTGACGGAGGGGCAGTTCCTGACGGAGCTCGTGGAGCGCACGGGGGTGCGGCTGCTGATCGACGTGGCGAACCTGCACACGAACCGGGTGAACCGGGGCGAGGACCCGTCCGCCGTACTGGACGCGATTCCGCTGGAGGCGCTGGCGTACGTCCACGTCGCGGGCGGGATCGAGCGGGACGGCGTCTGGCACGACACGCACGCGCACCCGGTGCCGGCGGTGGTGCTGGACGTACTGGCGGAGCTGCGCGAGCGGGTGGACCCGCCGGGCGTGCTGCTGGAGCGGGACGACGACTTCCCGCCGGAAGCTGAGCTGGAGGCCGAACTCGCCGCGATCCGCCGCGTGGCGCGCCCGTCCCGGCCCCGCAGCGGCCCCCCGGCCCCGCCGGGACCCACCCCCGGACCCGCAGGCTCGCCGGGACCCACCACCGGACCCGCACACTCGCCGGTACCCACCACCGGACCTGCGGGCTCGGCAGGGCCCAACCCCGGACCCGCGGGCTCGGCGGGGCCCAGCGCCGGATCCGGCGCTGCCGGTCCTGTGCACGAGCGGACTGTCGGGCCGCTGGTGGAGGCCGCGCGGGCGCGGGTGGGGTTGGGGCAGGCCGCGCTGCTGTCGGCCCTGGTGGCGGGGACGCCGGTGCCCGAAGGGTTCGACCGGCAGCGGGTCCGGGTGCAGGCGCGGGCGCTGGCCGCCAAGCGGGCCGGGGTCGTGGCCAAGGTGGCGCCGGAGCTACCCGGGATCCTGGGCGGCCAGAAGGCGTACCGCGAGGCGTTCCTCGGGTACGCCCGAAGCCGTCCCATGACCGCCGCGGGGTACCGCCGGGACGCGCTGGACTTCGCCGAGCACCTGCTGGTCCGGGACCTGCCGGCCGACCCGGCCGCCCGGCGCCGTCTCACCACCTGGTGGCAGGACCGGGCCGGGGCGCGCCCGCCCCGCCGGATCGTCCGCTGGGCCCGGGCCCTCGTAGGGAGAGCAGCGTGAACCTCCTCGCCACGGCGATCTGGGTCGCCGTCATCACCTCGACCGTGCTGCTCTTTCGCGGCCTGAACCGGTCCCGGCCCGCGCCGGGCGGCCCCGAGCCCCGGCTGCACGACCTGTCCGAGGCCGCGTTCCTGGCGGGCGGCCCGGGCGCCGTCGTCGACGCCGCGCTCGTCTCGATGCTCGGGGACGGGCGGCTGGTCGTCGGCGGCCCGGGCATCGTGCGGGTGAGCCCGGGGGCGCGGGCCGGCGACTTCGCCGAGCGCGCCGTGCTCCAGGCGCACGCGAACGCACCGTCCGGGTGGCTGTACCAGGTGCGGTACGGGGCCATGCTCGACCCCGCGATCCAGGAGACCGGGGACGCGCTGGCCGCGCGCGGGCTGATCTCTCCGCCGGGCGCCGGGCGCCGGTGGCGGCGCTGGGGGGTGACCCAGGCGGTGGTGTGCGGGGTCCTGTTGCCGTTCTCGCTGGTGCTGACTTTCGTCGGGTTGGCGGTGGATTCCGGCTCCCAGGTGCCGTTCATCGTGAAGGTGTTCCCCGTACTGATCGGCGGGGTCGTCATGGGCTGCGCCGCCGTCGCGCGGGCCGGGCGGCGCCTCACCCCGGCGGGGCGGACGGCGCTGCGCGCGATGCGGTCCGCCTACCTGTACGACCGGACACCGCACGTCCAGACGGCGTTGCTCGGTCTGGCGGGGCTGCGCGACCCGTATCTGCGGGCGCTGCTCGTGCCGGCCGCCCGGAGCACCCGGCTGGCGGCGGCCCAGTCGGGCTCGCGTTCCTCCTGGTCCGGCGCCGAGGTGCTGCCCGTCGTGTGGTGCGCGAGCGGCGACGGCGGATCCGGGGGCGGGTCGAGCGGCTGCGGCGGAGGCTCCGGCGTCTCGGGCTGTGCCTCCTCGGGATCCAGCTGCGGGTCGTCCTCCAGCAGCTGTGCGAGCAGCGGCGGTTCCAGTTGCTCCAGCAGCAGTTCGAGCTGCTCCAGCTCGTCCGGCTCCAGCTGCTCCAGCAGTTCCTGACCCTGCCGCGCTACGGCAACGGGGGGCATTCGGGGCGACACCGGGCGGTGCGCCTTTACCGGGACGCGGCGACCCCGGAATCTCATCGGACCAGCCGATGAGATGAAGGGGTCGTCGCCATGCGGAGGACGCCACTCGCACGCCACGCGCTCCCCCTGGCCGTCGCCCTCACCCTCGCCCTGGCCCCCGCGACCACCACCCACGCCACCCCAAGCCCCGTCCCCCCAAACCCCACCACCACCGGCCCCGGCAGCCTCGCCACGCCGAACCCCGGCCCCGCCGGCCCCGCCGGCCCTGGCACCCCGAACCCCGGCCCCGCCAGCCCCGGCACCGCCGGCCCCGGTACCCCGAACCCCGGCGCCCCCGCCCCGGCCACCGCCGCCCGCGCAGCTGAGGCCGCCGAGGATGCCGGGGCCGAACTCGTCGCCCGCCGAGCCGCCGAGACCGCGGCCGCCGCCGCCCATCACACCGCCGGAGGACAGCGTCACACCGCCGGAGGACACCGGCTCGACTTCCGGCCCTGTCCCGACGCCGAGCAGCTGCCGGAGCCCGTCCGCTGCGCCACCCTCCGCGTCCCGCTCGACTACGCCCGCCCCGACGGCCCGCAGATCTCCCTCACCGTCAGCCGGGTCACCGCCACCGGCCGCGGCGGGGCCGCCCGCCAGGGGTCCCTCGTCCACAACCCCGGCGGACCGGGCGCGTCCGGCATGGCCTTCCCCCTCCTCGCCGACCGGCCCGACTGGCACCGCATCGCCGCCGTCTACGACCTCGTCGGCTACGCCCCGCGCGGAGTCGGCCGCTCCGCCCCGCTGTCCTGCCAGGACCCGGCGGCCCGCCCGAAGGCCCCCACCCAGGTGCCGGAGCAGCCCTCCCCCGCTTACAAGAAGGAACGCGTCGCCGCCGCCCAGGCGTACGCCCGCGGCTGCGCGCGACGGGCCGGCGCGGCCCTCCCGTACTACACCACCCTCAACAACGTCCGCGATCTGCACGTGCTGCGCGCCGCGCTCGGCGAGCCCCGGCTGACCTTCGTGGGCGGCTCGTACGGCACCTACCTCGGGGCGGTCTACGCCACGCTCTACCCGCGGTACGTGCGCCGGATGGTCTTCGACTCGGCGGTCAACCCCGACCCGCGCCGCGTCTGGTACCACGACAACCTCGACCAGGCGCCGGGCTTCGAGCGCCGCTGGTACGACTTCCGGGCCTGGGCGGCCCGGCACCACGACGCCTACCGGCTCGGCGCCACCCCGGCGGCCGTGGCGGCGAGCCACGAGCGCGTCCGGGCGGCGGTGGCCCGTACTCCGGCGGGTGGGGTGGTCGGCACCGGCGAACTCCAGGCGGCCGCCCTGCGCGTCGCGTACTACGACGACGTCTGGCCGGACCACGCGGCGGCCCTCAGCGCGTTCCTGAGGGGTGATCCGGGCCCGCTGACGGCCCTGGCCGGGCCCGCCCCGGACCCGGCCGCGGCCGAGGCGGCGGCGGCCGAGGCGGAGAACGCGACGGCGGTCTACACGGCGGTGCTGTGCAACGACGCCCCCTGGCCGGCCGACTGGGAGACCTGGGACCGCGACAACACCGAACTGGCCCGCCGGGCACCGTTCGAGACCTGGGCGAACGCCTTTCTGAACCTGCCGTGCGCGTACTGGCCGGTGCCGGAGCGGCAACGCCCGGTGGACGTGGGATCGCGGACGGCGGGGCTCCCGCCGACTCTGATCGTCGCGGCGGAGCGGGACGGCGCGACCCCGTACCCGGGCGCGCTGGAGCTGCAACGGCGGCTCGGCGGGGCGGCCGCTCTGGTCACGGAGGTGGGAGCCGGCAGCCACGGAGTGACCGGCGCAGGCAATGCCTGCGTGGACCGCCACGTGGAGCGGTACCTCCTGACGGGAGCCACCCCGGGGTGGCGTGTCACGTGCGCGCCGCATCCGGAGCCCGCACCGGTGTCGCTGGACGACCGGGCAGCAAGCACCCGCGGGGTGCCGCTGCCGCCAGTCGTCTGAACTTCCGGGCGGGATCTCCGGCTGCGTCGTTTCGGGGGCAGGGCCTCCCGATCCACCGGAGGCGCTCACCTGACGGTGTGGTCGTCCTCCGGCCCTTCCCCCCAGGGGAGGTCTCAGGCGAGCCCGGCCACCAGATCGGCGACGGACTTGCGGCGCCCGGTGTAGAAGGGCACCTCTTCACGGACGTGCATACGGGCCTCGGAGGCACGCAGGTGACGCATGAGGTCGACGATGCGGTACAGCTCGTCGGCCTCGAAGGCCAGCATCCACTCGTAGTCGCCCAGCGAGAAGGAGGCGACGGTGTTGGCACGCACGTCCGGGTATCCGCGGGCCATCTTGCCGTGGTCGGCGAGCATGCGGCGGCGGTCCTCGTCGGGCAGCAGGTACCAGTCGTACGAGCGTACGAAGGGGTACACGCTGACGTAGTCGCGGGCGACCTCGTCGGCCAGGAAGGCCGGGATGTGCGACTTGTTGAACTCGGCCGGGCGGTGCAGGGCCATGTTCGACCACACCGGCTCCAGCGCGCGGCCCAGCTTGGTGCGGCGGAACAGGTTGTACGCGGTCTGCAGCTCGTCCGAGGTCTCGGCGTGCCACCAGATCATGATGTCCGCGTCGGCGCGCAGGCCGGAGACGTCATAGGTGCCGCGGACGGTGATGTCCTTGGCGGCCAGCTGGTCGAACAGCTCCTGGACCTCGTCGGCGTAGCCGGCGCGGTTTTCCGGGAGGACGTCCTTGAGCTTGAAGACGGACCACAGGGTGTAGCGGATGACCTCGTTGAGGTCCTTCGCCTTCTTCCCCGCGTTGGGAATCTTCTCTGGTGCAGTCATGTGTCCATTGTCCCGTGTGCTGATCAGTGGTCCGTGCCAGGGGTGCCCAACGTGGCCATCACCACGTCGGCGGCCTTCCCGGCGCTCGCGACGCACGCCGGGATGCCCACTCCGTCGTAGAGCGCGCCGCACACCGCGAGACCGGGCAGCGCCGCGACGGCGGCCCGGATCCGGTCGACGCGGCCCAGGTGGCCGACGGGGTACTGGGGCAGACCGCCGTCCCAGCGGGTGACCGTGGAGGCGACCGGCCGGGCCGCGAGGCCGACGGCCGCGCCGAGGTCGCGCAGGGAGACCTCCACCAGCTCGGCATCCTCCCGTTCGAGGTCCTTCTCGTCGCCGTGCCGGCCCACCGAGGTGCGCAGCAGGAACAGCTCGGGGTCGGCGCCGGCCCAGGACCACTTGTTGCTGGAGAAGGTGGACGCCTTGATCGTCCGGCCGTCCACGGGCGGTACGAGGAACCCGCTGGCGCCGCCCTCGGCGATCGCGGCGGGCAGCTCGGAGCGCCGGAAGGCCATCGTGACCAGGGCCATCGAGGCGTACTCGACCGCGCGCAGCTCGGCGGCCGCGGTCGGCGCGAGCACGTCCAGCAGCCGGGCGGCGGGCCCGGCCGGGGTGGCCAGGACCACGCCGTCGGCGTCGATGACCTCGGCGCCGGCGACGACCCGCCAGCCCTCGCCGGTACGCAGGACCTCGCGCACGGGGGTTTCGGTGAGGATCCGAGCCCCGGCCGCGCGGCAGGCCTCGGCGACGGCGACCGGGAGGCGTCCGATGCCGCCCTCGATGCCGGCGAAGACGGGACCGGCCGCCTGGGGCTGCTGGGCCGCGCGGCGCTGGAGTTCCCGTACGCCCTCGCCGAGCAGCGCGTGCGTACGGGCGGCCTCGAAGAGGTTCGGCACGGCGGCGCGCATCGAGATGCGGTAGGCGTTGCCGGCGTAGACCCCGCCGAGCAGCGGTTCGACGAGCCGGTCGACGACCTCGCGGCCGAGCCGGGCGGCGACGTACTCGCCGACGGCGATGTCCTCGCCGATCTCGGCGGGCGGCAGCGCGTGTTCGGCCTCGATCCGGGCCAAGCCCTCGGCGGAGAGCACCCCGGAGGCGGCGAGCGGGCCCAAGTCGCCGGGGACGCCCATGACATGGCCGCGCGGCATGGGCCGCAGCGCGCCCCGGGTCCACAGGTGGGCCGTCGCGGTGGCGGGCGGCTGGAGGGCCTCGCCGAGGCCCACCGCGCGGGCGAGGGCCACGGCTTCGGGGCGGCGGGCGAGGATGGATTCGGCGCCGAGGTCGACGGGGGCGCCGGCGAGCTCGCCGCCGCGCAGCTTGCCGCCGAGCCGGGGTCCGGCCTCCAGGAGCGTGACCTGGGCGCCGCCCGCGAGCAGCCGGTGGGCCGCCGCGAGGCCGGCGATACCGCCGCCGATCACGACGACGTGGCCGGCGCGACCCGGCTGGTCCGTACGTGTGTCCGCTTCGTCCATGGACACATCGTCTCAGACCGATCACCGACGCCGGACCGTGACCGCATCGGGATCGGCTCGGGACCGCGGAAGCGAAACCCGCGGCAGGACCCTGAACGTCACACCGGCGACATCAGCCGATCCTCGGGGGTTTCAGCCATGCATCAGAGCACGCACAAAACTCGTTCGGCCAGAAATCGTTCGTCCAGGCACCGTTCGGCCGGACACCGTTCGGCGGCGGCCCTGGCCGCCCTCTCCCTGACGGGGGCGCTCGTGCTCACCGGTTGCGGGGCGGACGGCATGAGCGGCTCCTCGGACAAGGCGGCGGTGGGCGAGGCGGCGGCCAAGCCGCAGGAGGGCGCGGCCGCTCCCGCCCCGGGCAAGCCCGGTACCGGGGCGGCGGCCCCCGCGGCCCCCAAGGAGGGACAGCAGTCGGCCGCGGTCCGGCCGCATGTCATCCGTACGGCGAACCTGGCCATCGAGACGGCAGACGCGCAGAAGGCGCTCGTCGCGGCCCGGACGGCGGCCGAGGGCGCGGGCGGTTACGTCGGGAACGAGTCGACCAAACGCGGCGAGGACGGCCGCATGACCTCGACGGTGACCCTGCGGGTGCCCGGCGACCGCTTCGACGCGGTGCTCGGCGCCATGGAGGGCAGCGGGAAGCTGCTGCACCGCAAGGTCGAGGCGCAGGACGTGACCCAGAAGGTCGCGGACATCGACAGCCGGGTCAAGTCGCAGCAGGCGAGCGTGGTCCGGGTGCGGGAGATGATGGACAAGGCCTCCGCGCTCAGCGACGTGGTGATGCTGGAGAGCGAGCTGAGCAAGCGCCAGTCGGACCTGGAGTCGCTGCTGGCACAGCAGACGGCGCTGAAGGACCAGACCTCCATGGGCACGATCACGATGGAGGTCTCGGAGCCCGCGAAGGCGGCGGCGCCGGAGAAGAAGAAGGAGGAGAAGACTCCGGCGTTCATGGACGCCCTGGGGGGCGGCTGGGACGTGTTCACGACCCTCGTGCGGTTCCTGACGCTGGCGGTGGGCGCGGTGCTGCCGTTCGCGGTGACGGGCCTGCTGGTGGCGCTGGGCTTCCGGGTGTACCGGCGGCTGCGACCGGCGAAGCCGAAGACGGGCCTGGCCCCGAAGCGGATCCCGGGCTTCCCGGCGGCGCGGCCAGCGCCCGGGGCCACGCCGGCCGCATCGGCGTCGGCCGCATCGGCGTCGGCCGAATCCCCGGCGGCCGAATCACCGGCGGACTCGGAGGGCTGAGCACCCCCAACGGCCGGTGCCCCGTAGCGTGTTCCCCAAGCGAAGGCAGCGGTGCGGGACGGACGGGGCTGACGATGGCGGCGGAACGACTGGTGGTGGTCGGCGGTGACGCGGCGGGGATGTCCGCCGCGTCACAGGCCCGGCGGATGAAGGGCCCGGCCGAACTGGAGATCGTCGCGTTCGAGCGGGGGCACTTCACCTCGTACTCCGCGTGCGGGATCCCGTACTGGATCGGCGGGCGGGTGGCCGAGCGGGACGCCCTGATCGCCCGCACCCCGGAGGAGCACCGCGCCCGGGACATCGACCTGCGCACCCGCACGGAGGTCGTGGAGCTGGACCTCGCCGGCGGGCGCGTCCGGGCCCGGGATCTGGACACCGGATCCGAATCGTGGACGGGTTACGACAAGCTCGTCCTCGCCACGGGCGCCCGCCCGGTCCGGCCGCGCCTCCCGGGCATCGGCGCGTACGGGGTCCACGGCGTCCAGACCCTGGACGACGGCCAGCACCTGCTCACCACCCTGGAGCGTACGGAGATCCGCCGCGCGGTCGTGGTCGGCGCGGGGTACATCGGCGTGGAGATGGCGGAGGCGCTGGTCGCACGGGGCTACGAGGTCACCGTGCTGCACCGGGGCGCGCAGCCGATGGCCACCCTGGATCCGGACATGGGCGCCCTCGTGCACGGCGCGATGAACCGCATGGGCATCCGCACCGTCTCCGGCGCCGAGGTGTCGAAGATCCTGACGGACGACGAGGGCCGCGCCCGCGCGGTGGCCACGGCGGCCGGTGACGAGTACCCGGCGGACGTGGTCGTGCTCGGCATCGGCGTGGAACCCCGCACCGCCCTCGCCCGCGCGGCGGGCCTCCCGCTCGGCGCGTCGGGCGGCCTGCTCACCGACCTCTCGATGCGGGTCCGGGGGCACGAGAACGTCTGGTCGGGCGGCGACTGCGTGGAGGTCCTGGACCTGATCTCCGGCCACACCCGGCACATCCCGCTGGGCACGCACGCCAACAAGCACGGCCAGGTGATCGGCACGGGCGTGGGCGGCGGCTACGCGACGTTCCCGGGCGTCGTCGGGACGGCGGTGAGCAAGGTCTGCGATCTGGAGATCGCCCGTACGGGCCTGCGCGAGCGGGACGCGCTGGCGGCGGGCCTGCGCTTCGTGACGGCCACCATCACCTCCACCAATACGGCGGGCTACTACCCGGGCGCGGCGGAGATGACGGTGAAGATGCTGGCGGAACGCCGTACGGGGCGTCTGCTGGGCGTCCAGATCGTCGGCGGCGCGGGGGCCGCGAAGCGGGTGGACATCGCCGCCGTCGCCTTGACGGCGGGTATGACGGTGGAACAGGTCGTGTCCCTCGACTTGGGCTACGCCCCGCCGTTCTCTCCCGTGTGGGACCCGATCCTGGTCGCCGCCCGCAAGGCCGTGTCCGCCGTGCGGGCTGCGGGGGTCTAGGGGCCCTGCGGGCCGGCCTCCCGGGCTCCGCCCGGACCCGCGCCTCAAACGCCGGCGAGGCTGGATCTTTCAGCCTCGCCGGCGTTTGAGGCGCGGGGGTCCGGGGGCAGCGCCCCCGGGAACCGGCCTCAGCGCGCGGTCTTGGTGTGGACGTAGTCCACCAGGCGGGTCAAGGCGTCCGGGTCCGTGGTCGGGAGGACGCCGTGGCCCAGGTTGAAGATGTGGCCCTCCAGGCCGGCGGCGGCGGCGAGGACCTCGTCCGTCTTCGTCTCGACCGCCTCCGGGGTGGAGAACAGCACGGCGGGGTCCAGGTTGCCCTGGAGCGCCTTGCCGGGGCCCACACGGCGGACGGCCTCGTCCATCGGGACCCGCCAGTCGACGCCCATGACGTCCGCGCCGGCCTCACCCATCAGGCCCAGCAGCTCGCCCGTTCCCACGCCGAAGTGGATGCGCGGGACGCCGTACGAGGCGACGGACTCGAAGACCTTCGCCGACGCGGGCATCACCGAGCGACGGTAGTCCGCCGGGGCCAGCGCGCCGACCCAGGAGTCGAAGAGCTGGACCGCCGAGACGCCCGCCTCGATCTGCACCTTCAGGAAGGCGGAGGTGATCTCCGCGAGGCGGTCCAGCAGGTCCGCCCACAGCTCCGGGTCCCCGTACATCAGGGCCTTGGTGTGCTCGTGGTTGCGGGACGGACCGCCCTCGACCAGGTAGCTCGCGAGAGTGAAAGGCGCGCCGGCGAAACCGATCAACGGCGTGCTGCCCAGTTCACCCGTGAGCATGCCGATCGCCTCGGTGACGTACGAGACGTCCTCAGGGGTGAGGTCGCGCAGCTGTGCGAGGTCCTCGCGGCGGCGGATCGGCTGGGCGACGACCGGGCCGATGCCCGGCTTGATGTCCAGGTCGATGCCGATGGCCTTGAGCGGGACCACGATGTCGGAGAAGAAGATCGCCGCGTCCACCTTGTGGCGGCGGACCGGCTGGAGCGTGATCTCCGTGACCAGGTCGGGGCGCATGCAGGATTCCAGCATCTGCGTGCCCTCACGCAGCTTGCGGTACTCGGGGAGGGAGCGCCCGGCCTGTCGCATGAACCACACGGGGGTGTGCGGCACCGGTTCCCGCCGGCACGCCTTCAGGAAGGCGGAATCGTACGTCTGACTCGGCTGGCCCGTGGGGCGATCGTTGGCGCTCACGACCCAAATCTTCGCACGTATGAAGAAGTGCCCGACCCGGCGCGGGTGTCCCTGCGCCGTGGGGGCGCTCATTCCGCCTAGTCTTCCCCGCATGGCTGCGGCTCAGGGACGATTTTCAGATGGCGCTGACGGTATGGACAGCGCGAAGGAGAGCTCCGTCCCGCTCCCGTTCCGGCGGGCGGTCGACGGCTTGAAGAAGGCGCGGCTGCGGCCGGGCATCGAGATCGACCCCACCAAGCCGCCCCAGAGACTCGCGCCGCACGCGTACGCGCTGGAGGCGGCCGTCGTGGACGGCGAGGACGATCTGGCCGACGGCCGGCTGATCCTGCTCCACGACCCGGACGGGCACGACGCCTGGCACGGGACGTTCCGGCTGGTGACGCTCGTACGGGCGGAGCTGGAGCCGGAGATGGCCGCGGATCCGCTGCTCCCCGAGGTGTGCTGGTCCTGGCTGACGGGGGCGCTGGACGCGCGCGGGCTGACGTACGGGGAGGCGAGCGGGACCGTGACCATGGCGAGCTCGCACTACTTCGGCGGTCTCGCGGAGCGGCGGCCGGCCACCCAGATCGAGATCAGAGCCTCGTGGACGCCGCGCGAGGGGGTGGGCGGGGTCCCGGACACCTCGGCGCACCTGTCCGCGTGGTGCGAGCTGCTGTGCCAGATCGCGGGGCTGCCGCCGGCCGGGCCGACGGACGCCGGCACGGGCGTGGTCTCCCTGCCGCAGCGGCGCGGTCCGCACCACCCGTAGCCGCGGAGCCGCAGGCGCCGTAAGCCCTGAGCCGTACGGCGTGCCCCGCGCGGCCGATGAGGTCCGCGGTCCGGACGCGCGTCCGGACGGACACGCGGGCGCCGGGCACGCGGGCGCCGGGCACGCGGGCACGGGGCCCCGGGACGCGGTGCGACCGGTGCGACCGATCGAACCCGCAACACCGATCGAGCCCGCAACGGGGTACCGGAACGGAACGCCCGTTGTGGGCTTCTGATCACCCGATGATCGATCGTGCGTCCGAATTGCCCGAATTGTTACTCACCAAATCGTGATCATTCCCTAAAGCCGGGCGGGTGACGTGCCGAAGGAGTCAGTGACCATCCGCACGGTTCGCACCGGCTTCCTTCCCCGAGCCGGCCGTCCCGCCACTCCCCCAGGAGGCCTAGGTGTCCGTTCTTCTCGAGCAGCCCGCAAGCCTGGTCGCCTACCGCCCGAACAAGCCGACGGCCATGGTCGTCGTAGCCGACCCGCGCGTCCGCTCCACCGTGACCCGCCATCTGTGGGCCCTCGGAGTACGTGACGTCATCGAGGCGTCGTCCATCGCGGAGGCCCGCCCCCGCGTCGGAAGCCCGCGCGACATCTGCGTGGCCGACGTCCACCTGCCCGACGGTTCCGGTCTCACCCTGCTCTCCGAGACCCGCGCCGCGGGCTGGCCGAACGGCCTGGCCCTGTCCGCCGCCGACGACATCGGCGCCGTACGCAACGCCCTCGCGGGCGGAGTGAAGGGCTACGTCGTCACCGGCACGCGGACCAACATCGGGCTTCCCAACCGGCCCGGCGCCGCCCCCATCGGCGCCGCCGCCGCCCGTATGCACCGCCGCCCCCCGGGTGCCCCGAGCCACCCGGGCGGCTACCGCGAGCTCTCCGGCCGCGAGGTCGAGGTCCTGCGCCTCGTCGCGGAGGGCCAGTCCAACAAGGCCATCGGCGTCTCGATGGGCCTGTCCGCCCTGACCGTCAAGTCCCACCTCGCCCGGATCGCCCGCAAGCTGGGCACCGGCGACCGCGCCGGAATGGTCGCCGTCGCACTGCGGACCGGGATCATCCACTGAGGCCTTGAGGCCTTTCCCCGGGGCCCCGGCCAACGGCCGGGGAACCCGGGGGAACGTCCGTACGTCCACCTCGCGCCCGTCGCCGGAACGTTCCGGCGACGGGCGCCTCGTATGCACGGATACCCTGGACCGGTGACCGACGCCCAAGAGACCGCAGCAGACCTGCGCACCACCACCGGGGGCGGCCCCCCGGACGACATGGTTTCGTCCGATGGGCTGCCCATCCCCCTGCCCGTCCCCCTGCTCGAACCGCGCGAGGGGATTCCCCCCGTGGTCGCCGACGCCGACGCGCTCGCCCGGGTGGTCGCGGCCTTCGCCGCGGGCACCGGCCCCGTCGCCGTCGACGCCGAACGCGCCTCCGGATACCGCTACGGCCAGCGCGCCTACCTGGTGCAGCTGCGCCGCGAGGGGGCGGGATCCGCGCTCATCGACCCGGTGGGCTGTCCCGACCTCTCCACGCTGGGCGACGCCCTGTCCGGCACCGAGTGGATCCTGCACGCCGCCACCCAGGACCTGCCGTGCCTGCGCGACATAGGCATGGCGCCCACCTCCCTGTTCGACACCGAGCTCGCCGGCCGCCTGGCGGGATTCCCGCGCGTGGGTCTCGGCGCGATGGTCGAGGGCGTGCTCGGGTACGTGCTGGAGAAGGGCCACTCGGCCGTCGACTGGTCCACCCGGCCGCTCCCCGAGCCGTGGCTGCGCTACGCCGCCCTGGACGTCGAGCTGCTCGTGGACCTGCGGGACGCGCTGGAGAAGGAGCTGGACCGGCAGGGCAAGCTGGAATGGGCCCGCCAGGAGTTCGACGCCATCGCCGCCGCCCCGCCGGCCCCGCCGCGCAAGGACCCGTGGCGCCGTACGTCCGGGATGCACAAGGTGCGCCGGCGCCGGCAGATGGCCGTGGTCCGGGAGCTGTGGGAGTCCCGGGACCGGATCGCCCAGCGGCGCGACGTGTCACCGGGCAAGGTGCTGGGTGACGCGGCGATCGTCGAGGCGGCCCTGGCCATGCCGTTGAACGCGCAGGCGCTGTCGGCCCTGCCCGGTTACGGGCAGCGGATGGGGCGGCGCCAGCTGGAGCAGTGGATGGCCGCCGTGGAGCGGGCGAAGGCCCTGCCCGAGAACGAGCTTCCGCAGCCGGGGGCGACCCCGGCGGGTCCGCCGCCGCCGCGCTCCTGGGCGGACAAGGACCCGGTGGCCGCGGCCCGGCTGGCGGCGGCGCGCACGGCCGTCTCCGCCCTGGCGGAGGGGCTGAACCTGCCCCAGGAGAACCTGATCACCCCGGACACCGTCCGCCGCCTGTGCTGGGAGCCGCCGCTGCGGCTCGACGCGGACGCGGTGGCGGAGACCCTGGCGGGCTACGGCGCCCGCCCCTGGCAGATCGAGCAGGTGACCCCGGCGCTGGTCGAGGCCCTGGCCGTGACCGCCTGAGCGCACGGCACGACCAGAGAGAGCCCCCGGCCACCGGCCGGGGGCTCTTCTCGTCGCCGCTGTCACAGGCGCCGGGATGTGACGTTCGCCGCTCCTCGGGGAGGGGGTGTGCACATTGGTTACCCGCAAGTAGCATGGGTCGGGTGAGCGGGCGCTCAGCAACTCTGCCGAACGCGCCCCCGCGCAGCAGTGCACACCCGCACCTGGAGGAGAGCCAACGTGCCTCGTACCGTCAGGGACGTCGTCTTCGTCGACGGCGTCCGCACCCCGTTCGGCAAGGCGGGCCCGAAGGGCATCTACCACGAGACCCGCGCCGACGACCTCGTCGTGAAGGCGATCCGGGAGCTGCTGCGCCGCAACCCGGACCTGGACCCCAAGAAGATCGACGAGGTCGCCATCGCCGCGACCACGCAGATCGGTGACCAGGGCCTCACGCTGGGCCGTACGGCCGGCATCCTCGCGGGCCTCCCGCAGTCCGTCCCGGGCTACTCGATCGACCGCATGTGCGCCGGCGCGCTGACCGCCGTGACCGCCGTCGCGGGCGGCGTGGCCTTCGGTGCGTACGACGTCGCCCTCGCCGGCGGTGTCGAGCACATGGGCCGCCACCCCATGGGCGAGGGCGTCGACCCGAACCCGCGCTTCGTCTCCGAGAAGCTGGTCGACGAGTCCGCCCTGTTCATGGGCATGACCGCCGAGAACCTGCACGACCGGTACCCGACGATCACCAAGCTCCGCGCCGACGAGTACGCCGTGCGCTCGCAGGAGAAGGCCGCCAAGGCGTACGCCGACGGCAAGATCCAGCAGGACCTGGTCCCGATCTCGGTGCGCAACACCAACGAGGCGGTCGGCGAGACGGGCTGGGGCCTGGTCACCTCCGACGAGCCGATGCGCCCGGGCACCACGCTGGAGAACCTGGCGAACCTGAAGACCCCGTTCCGTACCCACGGCCGGGTCACCGCGGGCAACGCCGCCGGTCTCAACGACGGTGCCACCGCCGCGATCATCGCGTCCGAGGACTTCGCCCGCGAGAACAACCTCCCGGTCAAGATGCGCCTCGTCTCGTACTCCTTCGCGGGTGTCGAGCCGGAGGTCATGGGCTACGGCCCGATCCCGGCCACCGAGAAGGCCCTCGCCCAGGCCGGTCTCTCGATCGAGGACATCGGCCTCTTCGAGATCAACGAGGCCTTCGCCATCCAGGTCCTCGCGTTCCTGGAGCACTACGGCATCGCCGACGACGACGCCCGCGTGAACCAGTACGGCGGCGCCATCGCCTACGGTCACCCGCTCGCCTCCTCCGGCGTCCGTCTGATGATGCAGCTGGCCCGCCAGTTCGAGGAGCAGCCGCACGTCCGCTACGGCCTGACCACCATGTGCGTCGGCTTCGGCATGGGCGCCACGGTCATCTGGGAGAACCCGAACTTCAACGCCGAGGGAGACTCCAAGTGAGCACCACCGCTGAGCTCCTGAAGGGCGCGGCCGAGCTGTTCCCGGACGAGGTCGTCACGTCCGCGCACGTCCGCCACCTGGACCTGCCGTTCGGCGCGGGGCGCTTCGCGCTCATCACGCTGGACAACGGCTTCGACCACACCAAGCCGACCACCTTCGGCCCGCAGTCCCTCGCCAACCTGAACGCGGCGATCGACCAGGTCGAGCAGGAGGCCATCGCCGGCTCCATCGTCGGCGCGGGCATCACCGGAAAGCCGTTCATCTTCGCGGTCGGCGCCGACCTCAAGGGTGTCGAGCTGCTCAAGAAGCACGACGAGGCGCTCGCCATCGGCAAGGGCGGCCACGACGTCTTCAAGCGTCTGTCGGCCCTGGCCGTCCCCACCTTCGCCTACTACAACGGCGCGGCGATGGGCGGCGGTGTCGAGGTCGGTCTGCACTGCACCTACCGCACCGTCTCGAAGGCCATCCCGGCCTTCTCGCTGCCCGAGGTCTTCCTCGGCCTGGTTCCCGGCTGGGGCGGCTGCGCCCTGCTGCCGAACCTGATCGGCGCGGAGCGCGCGGTCTCGGTGATCATCGAGAACTCGCTGAACCAGAACCGGCAGCTCAAGGGCAAGCAGGTCTTCGAGCTCGGCATCGCCGACGCGATCTTCGAGGGCGCCGACTTCCTGGAGCAGTCCCTCCTGTGGACCGCCAAGGTCCTGGGGGGCGAGACCGAGGTCGTACGCGCCGAGGTCGACCGCGGCGAGGCCTGGGACGCGGCCGTCGCCAAGGGCCGCTCCATCGCGGACTCCAAGGTGCACGGCGCCGCTCCGGCCGCCTACCGCGCGCTGGACATCATCGCCGCGGCCAAGGACGGCGACGTCCAGGCCGGCTTCGACGCCGAGGACACCGCGCTCGCCGACCTCATCATGGGCGGCGAACTGCGCTCCGGCATCTACGCCTTCAACCTGGTCCAGAAGCGCGCCAAGCGCCCGGCCGGCGCCCCGGACAAGTCCCTGGCCCGTCCGGTCACCAAGGTCGGCGTCGTCGGCGCGGGCCTGATGGCCTCGCAGCTGGCGCTGCTGTTCCTGCGCCGCCTGGAGGTGCCGGTGGTCCTCACCGACATCGACCAGGAGCGCGTGGACAAGGGTGTGGGCTACGTCCACGCCGAGATCCAGAAGCTGCTCGGCAAGGGCCGCATCAACCAGGACAAGGCCAACCGCCTGACCGCCCTGGTGACCGGTGTGCTCGACAAGGCCGAGGGCTTCGCGGACGCGGACTTCATCATCGAGGCCGTGTTCGAGGAGATGTCCGTCAAGCAGACGGTGTTCGCGGAGGTCGAGGCGGTCGCCCCGGCGCACGCGATCCTCGCCACCAACACCTCCTCGCTGTCGGTGTCGGAGATGGCCTCCAAGCTCCAGCACCCGGAGCGCGTGGTCGGCTTCCACTTCTTCAACCCGGTCGCGATCCTCCCGCTGCTGGAGATCGTCCGCGGCGAGCAGACCGACGAGGCCTCGCTGGCCACGGCGTTCGGTGTCGCCAGGAAGCTGAAGAAGACCGCGGTCCTCACCAAGGACGCCCCGGCGTTCGTCGTGAACCGCATCCTGACCCGCTTCATGGGTGAGATCCAGAACGTCATCGACGAGGGCACCCCGGTGGTCACGGCGGAGAAGGCCATCGAGCCGCTCGGCCTGCCGATGTCCCCGCTGGTGCTGCTGGAGCTCGTCGGCCCGGCGATCGGTCTGCACGTCTCCGAGACCCTGAACCGCGCCTTCCCGGAGCGTTTCACGGTCTCCCCGAACCTGGCCGCCGTCGTCAAGGCGGGCAAGCGCGGCTTCTACGTCTACGATTCCGGCAAGCCGGAGCTGGACCCCGAGGTCGCCGCCCTCCTGGTGCAGGGCGATGTCGTCCTGACGGAGCAGCAGGTCCGCGACCGCGTCCTGGACGCGGTGGCACAGGAGATCGGCCTGATGCTGGAGGAGGGTGTCGTGGCCGAGGCCCAGGACATCGACCTCTGCCTCATCACGGGCGCCGGCTGGCCCTTCCACCTGGGCGGCATCACGCCGTACCTGGACCGCGAAGGCATCTCGGAGCGCGTGAACGGCAAGAAGTTCCTCGCCCCGGGCGTGGCGAGCGTCCCGGCGTAACCCGCCCCGCGGACAGGCGCTGAGACCGAAGCCCGCCCCCTTTCCGGGGGCGGGCTTCGGCCATTCGAAAGTCTGTCTATCATTCACCCCCATGACGGACAAGCAGGTGCGGCCCAGGAGCCGCGGCCGCCGCGTTCTGCGGATCTCCCTTCTGCTGGTGGCCGTGCTGGGCCTGGGCGCCGCGGGGGCGGGCTGGTGGACGTACGGCCACCTGAACGGCAACATCGACAGCGTCGATCTGGACCAGGCGATCGGGATCGACAACCGGCCGTCGAAGGTGGTCCCGAACGCCCAGAACGTCCTCGTGCTCGGCTCGGATTCGCGGGCCGGGGCCAACGCGGACCTCGACCACGGCGATGTCGGCGGCGCCCGCTCCGACACGACGATGCTCGTGCACATACCCGAGGGCCGGTCCAGGGCGACCGCGGTGAGCATCCCGCGCGACACCCTGATCACCCGGCCCGAGTGCAAGGACAAGGACGGCCGGGCCGTGCCGTCCGCGAACCGGGTCATGTTCAACTCCGTCTACTCCCTCGCCGGTCCGGCCTGTGTGGTCAAGACCGTGGAGCAGCTCTCCGGGATCCGCGTGGACCACTTCGTCGAGGTGGACTTCGCCGGGTTCAAGGGACTCGTGGACGCGCTCGGCGGGGTCACCGTCACCCTGGACAAGCCGATGAGCGGAGCCAAGGGCGGCCTCAAGCTGGACGCGGGCACGCACCGGCTGAACGGCACCGACTCGCTCCGGTTCGTCCGTACGCGCTACGGCTACGGGGACGGCAGCGACCTCGGGCGGATAGGCCTCCAGCAGCAGTTCCTGCTGGCGATGCTGGCCGAGGTGAAGAAGCAGGACGCCCTCGGCAATCCGGCGCGGCTGTACAAGCTCGCGGACGCCGCCACCAAGTCGCTGACCACGGACTCCGATCTGGCCTCGCTCACCGCGCTGTCCGACTTCGCGCGGAGCATGAAGGGCGTGGACCCGGCCACCATGGAGACCATCATGCTGCCGGTGGCCTACGACAAGGTGGACCCGAACCGGGTCGTCGTCGCGCAGCCGCAGGCGGACCAGTTGTGGGAGGCCCTGCGGACCGACCGGAAGGTCCCGGAGTCCGCGAAGACCTCCCCCGCCAAGGGCTGACGGGAGAGGTCTTCCGCTTCCAGTACTCCTAGAACTCCTGGAACTCCGCTAGAACTTCGCGTCGGGGCCGACCTTCCCGAGGCGGCTGTTGCGGCGCCCGTAGACGTAGTAGACGACGATGCCGACGCCCATCCAGATGCCGAACCGGATCCAGGTCTCGGCTGGCAGGTTGAGCATCAGCCAGAACGAGGCCGCGATCGACAGGATCGGGACCAGCGGCACCCACGGGGTGCGGAAGGCCCGGTGCAGGTCGGGGCGGCTGCGGCGGAGGATCATCACGCCGAGCGCCACCACCACGAAGGCGAACAGGGTGCCGATGTTCACCAGTTCCGCCAGCTTCTCGAGGCTGGTGAAGCCCGCGACGATGGCGATGATCCCACCGAGCAGGATGGTCGCCCGGTAGGGGGTGCGGTACTTCGGGTGGGTGACGGAGAAGACGCGCGGCAGCAGTCCGTCACGGCTCATCGCGAAGAACACCCGGGTCTGGCCCAGCAGCAGGATCATGCAGACGGTGATCAGGCCGACGGACGCACCGAGGCTGATGGCACCGGCGAAGAAGGGCTGGCCCACGGACTTGAAGGCTTCGGCGAGCGGGGCGCTCGCCGACATCTCCGTGTAGTGCTGCATGCCGGTGACGACCAGCGTCACGGCGACGTAGAGCACGGTGCAGACGGCCAGCGAGCCGAGGATGCCGCGCGGCATGTCCCGCTGGGGGTTCTTGGTCTCCTCGGCCGCGGTGGCCACGACGTCGAAGCCGATGAAGGCGAAGAAGATGAGGGAGGCCGCGGTGAAGATGCCCATGACACCGAAGTTGGTGGGCGCGTACCCGAAGAGCACCTGGATCAGCGGCGCGTGCAGGCCGCTGGTGCCCTCGGCCTGCGGTTGGGCCGGCGGGATGAACGGGGAGTAGTTGTCCGCCTTGATGAAGAACAGGCCCGCGATGATGACCAGCAGCACCACGGTGACCTTGATGGCGACGACGATCGCGGTGATCCTGGCCGAGAGCTTCGTCCCGACGACCAGGATGGCGGTCAGCGCGAGGACCAGCAGGAAGGCCATCAGGTCGAAGGTTCCTCCCGCGTCGGGCCCGGACAGCGCCGCGGGCATGTCCCAGCCGAGGTTGGTCGCCATGAGGTTGCGCACGTACCCGGACCAGCCGACCGCCACCACGGCGGTGCCGAGTGCGAATTCGAGCACCAGGTCCCAGCCGATGATCCAGGCGGGCAGCTCGCCGATCGAGGCGTACGAGAAGGTGTACGCCGAGCCGGCCACCGGCACGGTGGACGCGAATTCGGCGTAGCAGAGCGCCGCGAGCGCGCAGACGATGCCCGCTGCGACGAAGGAAAGGGAGGTCGCGGGTCCGGCGTTGTTCCGGGCCGCGATGCCGGTGAGGACGAAGATGCCGGTGCCGATGATGACGCCGACGCCGAAGACGGTCAGGTCCCAGGCGGAGAGCGACTTCTTGAGCTGGTGCTCGGGTTCCTCCGTGTCACGGATGGACTGCTCGACCGACTTGGTACGGAATTGGCTGTTCAGATCCGATGTCACGGGCACCTCCGAACTGGGGTCCCCCCGGCGGAGCCAGGGGGTAGTCCCGGCACACGGACGGGCCGGGTGAACCATCCCCTAAAGGATGATCTCCCGGCCCGTGGCGTGCAACAGGGCGGACCCGGCGGGGGTCAGTCGACGGCGGCGGCCGGCTCGCTGTCGTAGCGGCCGTCCAGCTTGGCGACCAGGCCCGTGACCTGCCGGGCGATGTCCGGCGCGGTCAGCCCGATCTCGGCCATGACCTCCTTGCGGGAGGCGTGGTCGAGGAAGCGCTGCGGAATGCCGAAGTCGCGCAGCGGTACGTCCACACCCGCGTCCCGCAGGGCCTGCGAGACGGCGGCGCCGACACCGCCGGTGCGGCCGTTGTCCTCGACGGTGACGACGACCCGGTGGCCTTCCGCGAGCGGGGCCAGGGCCTCGTCCACGGGCTTGACCCATCGGGGGTCCACGACGGTGGTGGAGATGCCCTGTTTGTCGAGCAGGTCGGCGATTTCCAGGCACATCGGGGCGAGCGCGCCGACCGAGACGAGCAGTACGTCCGGCCGGGTGACTTCGGGGGCCGGGGTGCGCAGCACGTCCATGCCGCCGATCCTGCCGACGGCCGGGACGGCGGGGCCGACGACGCCCTTGGAGTAGCGCACGACGGTCGGCGCGTCCTTGACCTCGACGGCCTCGCGCAGCTGGGCGCGCAGCTGCTCGGCGTCCCGCGGGGCGGCCAGCCGCAGGCCGGGCACGACCTGCATGATCGACATGTCCCACATGCCGTTGTGCGAGGCGCCGTCGGTGCCGGTGACACCGGCCCGGTCTAGGACGAAGGTGACCCCGCACTTGTGCAGGGCCACGTCCATCAGGACCTGGTCGAAGGCGCGGTTGAGGAAGGTCGCGTACACCGCGAAGACCGGGTGGGCGCCGCCGGTGGCCAGGCCCGCCGCCGAGGTGGCGCCGTGCTGCTCGGCGATGCCCACGTCGAAGATGCGGTCGGGATAGGCGTCCGCGAACTTCTTCAGGCCGACCGGCTGGAGCATGGCCGCGGTGATCGCGACGATGTCCTCGCGCTCCTTGCCGAGCTTGACCATCTCGTCGGCGAAGACGGAGGTCCAGCTGGCGGCGTCGGTGCTGACCGGCAGGCCGGTGTCCGGGTGGATGACGCCGACCGCGTGGAAGCGGTCCGCCTCGTCCTGGACGGCCGGCTCGTAGCCCCGGCCCTTCTGGGTGAGGCAGTGCACGATGACCGGGCCGCTGAAGCGCTTGGCGCGCTGCAGGGCGGACTCCAGGGCCTCGACGTCGTGGCCGTCGATGGGCCCGATGTACTTCAGGCCCAGGTCCTCGAACATGCCCTGCGGGGCAATGAAGTCCTTCAGGCCCTTCTTGGCGCCGTGCAGGGTCTCGAAGAGCGGCTTCCCGACGACCGGGGTGCGCTCCAGGATCTCCTTGCCGCGGGCCAGGAAGCGCTCGTAGCCGTCCGTGGTGCGCAGGGTCGCCAGGTGGTTCGCGAGGCCGCCGATGGTGGGGCCGTACGAGCGCTCGTTGTCGTTGACGACGATGACGAGCGGGCGGTCCTTGGCGGCGGCGATGTTGTTCAGCGCCTCCCAGGCCATACCGCCGGTCAGCGCGCCGTCTCCGATGACGGCGGCGACGTGGTGGTCCTCGCGGCCCAGTACCTCGTTGGCCTTGGCCAGGCCGTCGGCCCAGCCCAGCACGGTGGAGGCGTGGGAGTTCTCGATGACGTCGTGGTCGGACTCGGCGCGCGAGGGGTAGCCCGAAAGGCCGCCCTTGGAGCGCAGGTTGCCGAAGTCCTGGCGGCCCGTGAGCAGCTTGTGGACGTAGGCCTGGTGGCCGGTGTCGAAGAGGACCTTGTCCTTGGGCGAGTCGAAGACCCGGTGCAGGGCGATCGTCAGTTCGACCACACCGAGGTTGGGGCCGAGGTGCCCGCCGGTCTTGGAGACGGCGTCGACGAGGAAAGACCTGATCTCGGCGGCGAGCTGAGTGAGCTCCTCCTGGCTGAGCGGGTCCAGATCGCGCGGTCCCTTGATGCGGGGCAGCAGCACCCGTGCCTCCTTGCAGTTGCTTGCTGATCTGACGAGTCTAATGTTCCGCTCCCGGCGGCCGTCATCGGGCGGTACCGGGTCGGTCACACCTTTGTCATACATGAACACACCATCGCGAGGTCACACATCACAAACGGGCGTATACCCGCACAGCTGTACGCACAGATGTACGCACAGGTGCCCGGCGCCACACGAAGTGGCACCGGGCACTGTGACCGGTCTTACCGTGCCGGGGCGCCGATCAGGCGCGTCCGGCCGTCTTCTGGGTCTTGCGCGTGACCGAGTCGATCACGACGGTGGCGAGCAGCACCGCGCCGGTGATCATGTACTGGATCGGCGTCGCGATTCCCTCCAAGGCCAGACCGTACTGGATCGAGATGATCACCATGACGCCGAGGAGGGCGTTCCAGGTGCGGCCCCGGCCGCCGAAGAGGCTGGTGCCGCCGATCACGGCGGCCGCGATCACGTTCATCAGCAGGTCGCCGGCACCGGCGCTCTGGTTGGCCGCCGCGATCTTGGAGGCCCAGAAGAGCCCGCCGACGGCGGCGAAGGTGCCCGAGATCGAGAAGACCGCGATCCGGATCCCGGTGACGTTGATGCCCGCGCGGCGGGACGCCTCGACGCTGCCGCCGAGCGCGAAGATGTTGCGGCCGAAGGAGGTGCGGCGCAGGACGAAGTCCGTGCCGACCAGGACGACCACGAACAGCACCACCGCGAGCGGCAGGCCCTTGTACTGGTTGAACACCGCGGCGGGGCCGAAGGTGAACACCGCGAGCAGGCCGGTGCGCAGCAGGATCTCGCCGAGCGGCCGGGACGGGACGCCCGCGGCCTGGCGGCGGTTGTTGTCGGAGAAGGTGGCGAAGAAGTACACCGCCACCGCGACCGCCGCGAGACCGTAGGCCGCGGCCACGTCCGTGAAGTAGTACGTGGTGAGCTGGCCGACCACACCGTCGGAGTCGATGTTGATCGTGCCGTTGCTGCCGAGGATCTGCAGCATCGCGCCGGACCAGAACAGCAGGCCCGACAGGGTGACGGCGAAGGCCGGTGCGCCGATCCGGGCGAAGAAGAAGCCGTGGATCGCGCCGATCAGCGCGCCGCCGGCGATGGCGGCGAGGATGGCCAGCCACTCGTTCACGCCGTGGGTGACGGCGAGGACGGCGAAGACCGCGCCGGAGACACCGCTGACCGAGCCGACGGAGAGGTCGATCTCGCCGAGCAGCAGCACGAAGATGATGCCGACGGCGATCATGCCGGTGGCGACCATCGTGATCGCGATGTTGGTCAGGTTCTCCGGGGAGAGGAAGTTCTCGTTCAGCCCTTGGAAGATGCCCCAGATGATGATCAGGCCGACGACGACCGGGATGGAGCCCAGGTCACCCGCCTTCATCTTGCGGCCGAACTCGCTCAGGTAGCCGGAGAGGCCCTGCTCGCGGACGAGCAGGCGCGGGTCCACGGCCGGGATGGCGTCCGCCGGGGCGGCCGGATTGGCGAGCTGAGCCACTTCTTCCGCGTGGGTGTGGTGTTCGGTGCTCACTTGCGGGCCTCCCCGGTGCGGGCCGCCCGGCGGGTCACGGCGTTGTCCGTGGCACCGGTGATGGCGGAGATGATCTCTTCCTGCGAGGTGTCGGCGACGTTGAAGACGCCGTTGTTGCGGCCCAGCCGCAGGACCGCCACCTTGTCGGCGACTGCCTTCACATCGGCCATGTTGTGGCTGATGAGGATGACGGCGTGGCCGCGCTCGCGCAGCCGCTCCACGAGGTCGAGCACCTGTGCGGTCTGCTCGACGCCGAGGGCGGCGGTGGGCTCGTCGAGGATGACGAGCTGGGGCTCGCCGAGCATCGAGCGGGCGATCGCCACGGTCTGGCGCTGGCCGCCGGAGAGCGAGGCGATGGGGATCCGGACGCTGGGGATCCGGATGGACAGGGTGGTCAGGAGCTCGCGGGCGCGGCGCTCCATCTCCACCTCGTCGAGGACACCGCGGCGCTTGAGTTCGCGGCCGAGGAAGAGGTTGCCGACGACGTCGATGTTGTCGCACAGCGCGAGGTCCTGGTAGACCGTCGCGATGCCCAGGTTCTGGGCGTCGTGGGGCTTGGTGATCGAGACCGGGCGGCCCTCCCACTCGATGACGCCGTCATCGATGGGGTGCACGCCGGCGATCGTCTTGACCAGCGTGGACTTGCCGGCGCCGTTGTCGCCGACCAGGGCGACCACCTCACCGGAGTGGATCTCGAGTTCTACGTCGGTCAGGGCCTGAACGGCGCCGAACCGCTTCGAGACCCCTCGCAACGCCAGCACGGGCGCAGCGGACACATGAACCATCTCCTTCGCCGCCTGACCGGCGGGGATGTCGTGCAAAAGAGCAGGAGCGGGGCGAATGGGGGGACTTGGCGGTATGGAGGAAGCGTTTCTGTCCGGCGCCCCGCCGGTGGCGGGGAAAGAGGTGGCGGGGCGCCGGACAGGCGCGGGGGCTCCTCGCGGGGAGGGAGGCCGGTTTCCGGGGGTCTTACTTCAGACCGATGGCGGCGCAGGCGGCCGCGTACTTCTCGGTGCAGATCTCCTCGACCTTGTAGACGCCGTCCTTGACGACGGTGTCCTTGATGTTGGCCTTGGTGAGCGAGACGACCGGGATCAGCACGGACGGGACGCCCTTGGTGGTCGGGCTGTCGATCTTGTTGTTGATGATGTCGTCGATCTTCTCGCCCTTGGCGAGGGCGACGGCCATCTCGGCGGCGGCCGCGGCCTCGGGTGCGTACGGCTTGTAGACGCTCATGAACTGCTCACCGGCGACGATGCGCTGCACACCGGCGAGTTCGGCGTCCTGCCCGGTGACCGGCGGCAGGGGGGACAGGCCGGCCGCCTTGAGGGCGGTGATGATGCCGCCGGCCATGCCGTCATTGGCGGAGTAGACGCCGATGATCTTGTCCTTGCCGAGGGCGGAGAGGGCGCCCGCCATGTTGGTGTTGGCGTTCTCCGGCTTCCACTCGACGGTGTCGTACTCCTTGCCGATGTTCACCTTGCCGTCGAGGACGGAGTGCGCACCGGACTTGAAGAGCTTGGCGTTCGGGTCGGTGACCGAACCGTTCATCATGACGATCTGGCCGTCCTTGGCCTTGTCGCCCAGCGCGTCCAGGAGCGCCTTGCCCTGGACCTTGCCGACCTCTTCGTTGTCGAAGGAGGTGTACGCGTCGATCGGGCCCTCGGCCAGACGGTCGTAGGCGACGACCGGGATGCCGGCGTCCTTGGCCTTCTTCACCGAGCCCGCGATGGCCTTGGAGTCCACCGCGTCGATGATCAGGACGTCCACCTTGTTGGTGATCATCGTGTCGACCTGCGAGTTCTGGGTGGTCGCGTCCTGCTTGGCGTTGGCGTAGACCACCTCGCCCTTGCCACCGGTGAGGTCGGCGACCTTCTTCTCGATCAGCGGCTTGTCGAACTTCTCGTAGCGCGCGGTCTGGTTCTCCGGCAGGAGTAGACCGACCTTGATCGCTTCACCCTTGGCGGCGCCGGTCTCCTTGGAACCCGTGCCGGACTCCTTGGCGCTGCCACAAGCGGCGAGGGAAACGGCCATGGCGCCGGCGGCGACGGCTACGGCGGCTCTACGCATACGCGTGTTCATTACTTGAACCTCCCTGACGAGGCCGCAACGTTGCGGCCGAGGTGGATGTGAGTCAACCCCGGCCGCAAGTTTGCCGTCAAGGAGTGAATCCTTAACGAGATGACAACGGTGCCATCCGTTATCTAACTGAAGACATGACAGCGGGCGCTCGCACTCCACTGCCATTTTCCGTCAAAAGTGTTGAATCGCCCATTTCGCTGAGCACAAGAGCCAACGCGCCGAGCACCTCCGCCCGCCCGCCCAGGGACCCCGTGAGCACCGACAACTGGCGGGCCGCGCTCGGGATGGCGTACCTCCCCACAGATTCACGGATGGGGGCCAGGACCAGTTCACCCGCCTCCGCGAGGGAGCCGCCCAGCACCACCCGGCTCGGGTTCAGGAGGTTGCAGAGGCTGGCCACGCCGCTGCCGACATGGCGGCCCACGTCGGCGATGACCCGGCGGCAGCCGGGGTCTCCGTCACGGGCCAGCTCGACCACCCGCTCCATCGTCAACTCCGGCCCGTGGCTGCCCTGGAGGAGCGGCAGGACGTAGCGCGCGGCGGCGAAGGTCTCCAGGCAGCCGCGGTTGCCGCAGCGGCAGACCGGGCCCGATTCGTCCAGCGTGATGTGCCCGATCTCGCCGGCGGTGCCGCCGGGCCCCCGGTAGATCTGACCGTTGATCACCAGTCCGGCGCCGACACCGCTGGCCACCTTGATGTACGCGAGGTCCTTTACTCCCCGGCCGCTCCCCCAGACGAGTTCACCGAGGGCCCCGAGGTTGGCGTCGTTGTCCACGTAGACGGGCACGCCGAGGCGCCGCGAGAGCTCCTGGCGGGGGTTGATCCCGGCCCAGCCCGGCAGGATCGCGGTCGAGCCCAGCGTTCCGGACTCGACGTCGATCGGGCCGGGGACGCCGAGACCGACGCCGATGACCTTCTCCCGGCCCACCCCTATGCCCTCGATCAGCCGTCCGACCAACGCTTCCGCCCGATCGAAGCCCTCCGTCCAGGACGCGTCCACGTCCAGCGGCTCGGCCTCCTCGGCCAGGACCTGGTGGGCGAGGTTTCCGACCGCCACCCGCAGATGGGTGTGGCCGAAGTCCACGCCGATCACGATGCCCGCGTCCCCGCTGAGCGAGACGCTGCGCGCCCGGCGGCCGCCGGCCGAGGTGTCGGTGACCTCGACGGTCCCGGCTTCCTTGAGCTCGCGGACGATGTTGGAGACCGTGGCCGCCGACAGTCCGGTGGCGCGGGCGATCTCCGCCTGGGTCAGCGACCCGGCGAGGCGCACGGCCCGCACGACCCTTTCGAGATTCGCACGATGCAGCGAGGACTGCGATCCGGGAGTCTGCACGACTCATCCACTCCTGCCCATAAGCGACGGCCAGCCGTCGCCCCCCGGCCGGGTCGTCGCGGCCAGGTGCTCCGAGACTCCGGCGTCTCTCCAACTTGTGAACCTTAAGTCGAGCCTTTGGGCCTCCACACGTCAAGAGGCTCACGCAGCGCGAATCTGCCCCTATCGGTCGAAAGGCGCAGAAAAGGCCTGTGCCTATTCCATTGAGGCACAGGAAGGCCCGACTCCGTTACTTGAGGGTGGCGGAGGTCAGGCCGGCCTGGATCTGGCGCTGGAAGGACAGGTAGACCACCAGCATCGGGATCATGGCGATGGTGACGCCGGCGAAGAGCACCGGCAGGTCGGTCGCGTATCCCTGCTGCTGCTGAAGCTGGATCAGGCCCTGGGTGAGCAGGTAACGCTCCGGATCGGAGCCGTCCTGCGGCTGCATCAGCACCGACGGCAGGATGTACTGGTTCCACTGGCCCAGGATGTTGAAGATCCCGACGCTGATCAGACCGGGCTTGGCCATCGGCACCATCACCTGGAAGAAGATCCGGGTGTCGGAGGCCCCGTCGATGACCGCCGCCTCGTGGACCGCCGTCGGCAGCGTCCGGAAGAAGGAATGCATGAAGAAGACGGTGAACGGCATCGAGTAGGCCACGTACACCAGGACCAGGCCGTGGTACGTGTTCAGCATGTCGAACCGCTTGACCATGAAGAACAGCGGCACCAGTGCGAGGAACACGGGGAACATCGCGCCGCTGACGAAGAAGAAGTAGACGAACCGGTTGCCCGGGAAGGGATAGCGGGCCAGGACGTAGGCCGCCATCGACCCGAGGAGCATGGTCAGCGGTACCGAGAACGCCATCACGATCAGCGTGTGGGCGAAGTAGTCGCCGATGCCCTTGTCCCAGGCGCGGCCGAAGGCGTCGAGGCTCCAGTGGGAGGGCCAGCTGAGCGCCGAGCCGCCGATCTGCGCGTCGGTCTTGAAGGAGCCGAGCGCCAGCCAGATCAGGGGCAGGACGATCAGCAGGGCCCACACGGCGAGGAAGCCGTGGGAGAAGACGTTGAGGACCGTGCCGTCCGAGCCGCTCCTCGCGCGCCGCGCCGGCCCGCCGCCCCCGCCCGACCGCTCGGCCGCCGCCTCGCCCGGTGCCTTGATGACTGTGGTCATGGTGGTCTCCGGCTCAGAACTCGATGCGCTCGCGGCGGGTGGCGCGCAGCGTGACAACAGAGAGGATCATGGTCAGGACGAGCATCACGACGCCCATGGCGCAGGCGTACCCGCTCTTGCCGAAGGTCAGGAAGTTGCGCATCAGCACCGTCGCCATGACCTCGCTGTGGTGGTCGGGGCCGCCGCCGAACTGGCCCGAGGTCATCGTCGAGACCAGGACGAACATGTCCATCGCGGCGATGCCCAGGTAGACCGCGGAGGTCTGCACAGAGTCCCACAGGAGCGGCAGGGTGACCTTGAAGAAGGTCTGGGCGCGTCCCGCGCCGTCGAGCAGGGCCGCCTCGTAGATGTCCTTCGGGACGGACTGCATGGCCGCGGAGAACAGGACGAGGTAGAAGCCGACCCCGTGCCAGACGACCACCAGCAGCAGGCACCAGAGCACGAGCGAGGGCTCGTTGAGCCATTCGATGGGCGCCCGCGGATCGACCAGGCCCATCCGGGTGAGGATTCCGTTGAGGAGCCCGCCCTCGTCGCTGCGGTACACGGCGCTGAACAGGACCGCCAGGATGGCCAGGGAGAGGACCTGCGGGAAGAAGTAGACGATCTTGTAGAACGCCGAGCCCCGCACCCCGTGCACCCCGCCGGCGGCGCCCCGGCCGCCCGCGTTCACCATGAAGGCGAAGAAGAGGGCGAGCAGGATGGTGATGGTCGGGACGAACACCAGGAGCAGCAGGTTGTGCCACAGCGCGCCGCGGAAGACCTCGTCCTTCGTCAGGGCCGAGTAGTTCTCCAGTCCGACGAAGTCGAAGGTCGGTGACTGGCCGGTCCAGTTGGTGAAGGAGTAACCGAACGTCTGCACGTACGGCCAGATGACGAAGGTCAGGTACAGCGCGAGGGGTGCGACGAGGAAGCCGGCGATGAAGCCGCCCCGCCTCCCGCCCTGGGCTACGTGGCTCATGGTGTCCGTCCCTGGTGGCGTCAGCTGCGACGGTTGTTCTTGGCGTTCGGGTCCTGAGCCGCCTTGTTCACCGCGGCCTGGGCCCGCTTGATCCACTCCTTCGGCTGGATCCGCTTGGCCATGAGCTCATTGGACGCGTCCTGGATCGCGGTGTCCATCTCGCTGTACCAGTCGGGGTACAGGTAGTTGAACGTGTTCGCCCCGGCTGCCTTCAGGGCCTTGACCGCCGACTGGGTGCCGGGCCGCAGTTGCACGCTCTGGTCGACGCCGTCCATGACCACGGTGAGCGAGTTGGCCTGCTGCGCGAACATGGTCGACCATTCGCGGGACAGCATCGAACGGATGAACTCCAGACCGCCGGGCTTGTTGGCGGCCTGCTCCGGGACGATGAACGGCTCGCCCGCGCCGGCCCGGATGGCCTCGAAGGGCAGCTTGCTGTCCGGGAGCAGCGGCATCGGCAGGAACTGCATGTCGAAGTCGTCCGGGGTCTGCTTGATCTGCTCGTTCTCCAGCCAGGAACCGGAGGGGATGAAGGCCGCCTTGTACTGGTTCCACGCCGTCTGGGATTCGGTGTGGGTCAGGCCGTTGGTCCCCGGCAGCAGCAGGCCCTTCTCGACGACCTCGTAGACCGCCTCTACGGCGGCGAGCGCGGCCGCGCTGCCCTCGAAGGCGTTCGGCTCCAGGTTGTCGATGGCCTTCATGGCCTCCAGACCGCCCTTCTTGGCGATCAGGTCCATGATGACGACGTTGATGTAGTACGGGTATTTGCCCTGGTGGGCGAGGCCGCCGAGGCCGGCGTCCTTGGCCTTCGTACAGACGTCGAGGAATGCGTCCCAGGTCTTGGGCGGGGCCCAGCCCTTCTCCTTGAAGAGCTTGCCCGAGTACCAGAAACCGAACACGGTGTAGACGTAGTTGAGCGAGACGCATTTGCCGCCCTGCATGCCCTGTTCGACGGTGCCGGGGATGAGCAGGTCCCGGACCTTCTTGTCCGGGTCGTCGAGGGAGGGCGCGTCGAGCACCGGGGTGAGGTCGGCGAGCTGGTTGCTCTTGAAGAGCACGTCCAGCTTGATCTTCTGGGCTCCGGAGTTGTCGACGACGTCCGGCGGGTTGCCGCCGTTGAAGCGCGTCTGGAGCTTTCCGGTGATCTCCTGCGTGCCCAGGTGGGAGCTGGTGGTGCCCCACTTCTTGTCGAACGCCGCTTCCCAGGCCTTGGCGTAGTCGTCTCCGAATCCGCCCTTGAAGACGACGACGTCCAGCTTGGTGCCCTTGGCGACGCCGAAGGGGTTCTCCTTGGTGATGGCCGCCTTGGCTCCGTTTCCCTTCGGCGCCGCGCCGCCGGAGGCACACGCGGACAGGAGGCTCATGGTCGGGACGGACATCAGGCCGAGTGCCGCGGAGCGCTTGATCAGATCCCGGCGGCCGAGGCCCTCACCGGTGCTGTTCTCGTCGTGGGCGGAGGTGGATCCCATGCTCAAGTCCTCGCCTTCATCAGGAGGGCCACAGGTATAGTCCGCCTCCGCTCGGATGAGCAAGATCGTGCACACGTATCTGCCCCGGCTTTTCCGAGTTGAGACCTCACCGTCACCCGCATGGCCGATAAACGACGGCCGGCATAAGCGGAAGGGCCGTACCCCCTTGTCGGGGATACGGCCCTATGGTGCCGAAGAGCGGGGCGGAGCCGAATGATTCGGCTCCGCCTGGCGCGCCCTTGGCCGCTTTGTCCCTTAGCCTCGGATGAGGTTGCGGAGCACGTACTGCATGATGCCGCCGTTGCGGTAGTAGTCCGCCTCACCCGGCGTGTCGATGCGGACGACCGCGTCGAACTCCACACCGGTGTCGGTGGTCACCTTGACGGTGCGCGGGGTGGTGCCGTTGTTCAGCTCCTCCACACCGGTGAAGGAGAAGGTCTCCTCGCCGGTGAGGCCCAGCGCGGCCGCCGAGGCGCCCTCCGGGAACTGCAGGGGCAGGACGCCCATGCCGATCAGGTTGGAGCGGTGGATGCGCTCGTAGGACTCGGCGATGACGGCCTTGACGCCGAGCAGCGCGGTGCCCTTGGCCGCCCAGTCGCGGGAGGAGCCGGAGCCGTACTCCTTGCCGGCCAGGATGACCAGCGGGATGCCGGCGGCCTGGTAGTTCTGCGAGGCGTCGTAGATGAAGGAGACCGGCGCGCCCTCGACGGTGAAGTCGCGGGTGAAGCCGCCCTCGGTGCCCGGCGCGATCTGGTTGCGCAGGCGGATGTTGGCGAACGTACCGCGGATCATGACCTCGTGGTTGCCGCGGCGGGAACCGTACGAGTTGAAGTCGCGGCGCTCGACGCCGTGCTCGGTGAGGTACTTGCCGGCCGGGGTGTCGGCCTTGATCGCACCGGCCGGGGAGATGTGGTCGGTGGTGACCGAGTCGCCCAGCTTCGCCAGCACGCGGGCGCCGGAGATGTCGGAGACCGGGGTGGTCTCCATCGTCATGCCCTCGAAGTAAGGGGGCTTGCGGACGTAGGTGGACTGCGGGTCCCACTCGAACGTGTTGCCGGTCGGGATCGACAGCGCCTGCCACTGCGCGTCACCCGCGAAGACGTCCTGGTAGGACTTGTTGAACATGTCCTCGCCGATGGCGTTCGCCACGACGTCGTTGACCTCGGCCTCGGAGGGCCAGATGTCCTTGAGGAAGACCGGGTTGCCCTCGGTGTCGATGCCGATGGCGTCCTTGGTGATGTCCACCTTCATGGAGCCCGCGATGGCGTACGCGACGACCAGCGGCGGGGAGGCCAGGTAGTTCATCTTGACGTCGGGGTTGATCCGGCCCTCGAAGTTGCGGTTGCCGGAGAGCACCGAGGTGACCGCGAGGTCGTGCTCGTTGATCACCTTCGAGATCTCCTCGTCCAGCGGACCGGAGTTGCCGATGCAGGTGGTGCAGCCGTACCCGACGAGGTTGAAGCCCATCTTGTCGAGGTACGGGGTCAGGCCGGCCTTGTCGAAGTAGTCGGTGACGACCTTCGAACCCGGGGCCAGGGTGGTCTTGACCCAGGGCTTGCGGGTCAGGCCCTTCTCGACCGCCTTCTTGGCCACGAGCGCCGCGGCGACCATGACGTAGGGGTTCGAGGTGTTGGTGCAGGAGGTGATCGCGGCGACGGTGACGGCGCCGTGGTCGATCTCGAAGGAGGTGCCGTCGGCCAGGGTGACCAGGGTCTGGCGGGTCGGCACACCGTTGTGCTCGGCGGGGGCGTCGGAGGCCGGGAAGGACTCCTTGCCCGCCTCGTCGTCGTCGGAGACGTAGTTCCGTACGTCCAGCGCGAACTGCTCGGCGGCGTTGGCGAGGACGATGCGGTCCTGCGGACGCTTCGGGCCGGCGATGGAGGGGACGACCGTGGAGAGGTCGAGCTCCAGCTTCTCGGAGAAGTCGGGCTCGGCGGCCGGGTCCAGCCACAGGCCCTGCTCCTTGGCGTACGCCTCGACGAGCGCGACCTGCTGGGCGTCGCGGCCGGTCAGGCGCAGGTACTTCAGGGTCTCGTCGTCGATCGGGAAGATCGCGGCGGTGGAGCCGAACTCCGGCGACATGTTGCCGATGGTGGCGCGGTTCGCGAGGGAGGTGGCGGCGACGCCCTGCCCGTAGAACTCGACGAACTTGCCGACGACGCCGTGCTTGCGCAGCATCTCGGTGATGGTGAGCACCAGGTCGGTGGCGGTGGTGCCGGTGGGCAGCTCGCCGGTCAGCTTGAAGCCCACGACGCGCGGGATCAGCATGGAGACCGGCTGGCCGAGCATCGCGGCCTCGGCCTCGATGCCGCCGACGCCCCAGCCCAGCACGCCCAGGCCGTTGACCATGGTGGTGTGCGAGTCGGTGCCGACGAGGGTGTCGGGGTAGGCCACGCCGTTACGGACCATGACCGTGCGGGCCAGGTGCTCGATGTTGACCTGGTGGACGATGCCGGTGCCCGGGGGGACGACCTTGAACTCGTCGAAGGCGGTCTGGCCCCAGCGCAGGAACTGGTAGCGCTCCTTGTTGCGGCCGTACTCCAGCTCCACGTTCTGGAGGAACGCGTCCGGGGTGCCGAACTTGTCGGCGATGACCGAGTGGTCGATGACCAGCTCGGCCGGGGCCAGCGGGTTGATCTTCGACGGGTCGCCGCCGAGGGCCTTCACGGCCTCACGCATGGTGGCGAGGTCCACGACGCAGGGGACGCCGGTGAAGTCCTGCATGATCACGCGGGCCGGCGTGAACTGGATCTCCTCGCTGGGCTGGGCCTGCGAGTCCCAGTTGCCGAGCGACCGGATGTGGTCGGCGGTGATGTTCGCGCCGTCCTCGGTACGGAGCAGGTTCTCCAGCAGTACCTTCAGGCTGTAGGGAAGGCGGGCAGCGCCCTCAACCTTGTCCAGCCGGAAGATCTCGTACGACTCGTCGCCCACCTGCAGCGTGCTGCGGGCGTCGAAGCTGTTCGCCGACACGACAGTCTCCTTCATGCATGAAATTCGCGCGTATAACCGCAATCCTGCCGCCACGCCCTATGGCCAATCCGCTAAGGTAGGGCTAAGTTAGGTAACCCTTACCAGCAGGGGCGGCTGCGGTACGCCTTCGGCAGATATCTCGATGTCGAGATAACTCTAGTGCATGGCCGCGTCCTGGTCATGCACGGCATGGGCGAGATCACAAGGCCTTCACCGGGTAACGCCCGGAACGGGGGCCCAACGAGGGCCCCGGGCCATACGCCCGGGGCCCTACGCCCCGGGTCCTACCGGGGGCGGGACGAGGCGCGCACCGTCAGCGCGGCGGGGACGGTGATCTGGCCGGGCGCCGGGCCCCGCGCGTCCTCCAGCAACGCGACCAGCGCGTCCACGGCGGCCTCCCCGATCACCCCGGGGCGCAGGGTCACCGTACTCACCGCCGGATCGCCCTGCGCGTACGCCGGGTCCTCGCTCGCGCAGACGAGGAGCAGCTCGTCCGGAACCCGCAGGCCGTGCCGCGCGGCGGCGGCCAGCACCTGGCGGCCGCCCGGGTCGTAGAGGGAGTAGACGGCGTCGGCGGCGCGCCCGCGGAAGACCTGGTCGAACGCGTGCCCGGGGTCGTCGTCGGGCTCGAAGCGGATCGGCAGCGGCGGTCGGCCGCGTTCCGCGCACCAGCGCTCGTACGCCTCCGTCACCGCGTACGTGTAGTGCTCGTCCCCGAATCCGCAGTGCAGCGCGATGCGCCGGGCGCCGGCCGCGGCGAGGTGGTCGAGCACCTCGCGCGTGGTCGCCGCGTGGTCGTTGTCCACCCAGACGTCCCCGGGCCGCGGGTCGGCCGGCCGGCCGTCGAAGACCACGGGGATGCCGCGGGCGCGCAGGGCGCGCAGCACCGGATCGCCCTTCGGGCTGTCGAGCAGCAGCATCCCGTCGACGGCGAGGGTGTGCCACGGGGTTCCCGCCCCGCGCTGGGCCGGCAGGGTGGTCAGGGAGTAGCCGCGGGCATGGGCGGCGGAGGTGGCGGCGGTGAGCCACTGGGAGAAGTAGGAGACCGCCACGAAGTTCCAGGCGGATCCGGCGAAGGTGGTGACGGCCAGCCCCAGGCCGCGGGTGCGGGGCGCGCGGTACGACCCGTGTCCGTACGACCCGTATCCCAGGATGGTCGCGGTCTCCCGGACCCGGCGGCGGGTGGACTCGGAGAGCCGGCCGGTGCCGTTGAGGGCGTGGGAGACCGTCGCGGTGGACACCTCCGCGGCGCGCGCGATGTCGGCGATCGTCGGTCCGGACACGCGGGCCCTCCTTCGGATTTCGTGGGCGGGGACGGGTTCTGGTTAAGGGGTTAATCACACAGTCTCCTCGCCACACCAACGTTTGGAGTGGCCATGACCTCTTCTTCTCCTTCTTCTCCTTCTTCTCCGTTTCCGTCTTCTCCGTTCCCCCTGATGTCCCGGCGGGGACTCCTCGCGGCGGCCGGGGCCGCCGGTGCGGCGGGCCTGCTGGGCGGCGGCCCGGCCGCGGCGGCCACCTCGTCCTTCTCCTCCTCGTCCTCCTCGCCCTCGTCCTCCTCCGGCAGCGGCAGCGGCGCCGGGCGCGGCTCGGCCGCGCTGGTCTTCCACCACGCCAAGGTGTTCACCGGGCTGCCCGGCGGGGCCCCCGTCGAGGCGGTGGCCGTCGGCCGGGACGGAAGGATCCTCGCCACCGGGCGGGACGCCGCGCTGCGCCGGTTCGTCGGCCGGGACACCGAGGTGGTCGACGCGCGCGGCAACACCGTGATGAGCGGCATCCACGACGGTCACGTGCACCCGCTGGGCGCCGGGGACCGGTCCCTGCGGCCCTCGCTGGAGGCCGCGGAGACCACTCTGGCGGAACTCCGCGAGATCCTCACCGGGTTCCTCGCCGACACCGGGGGCGCGGGCGCGGAGCCGGACGGCTGGCTGGTGGTGGAGGACTGGAATCCGGTCGGACTCCTGCCGACCGGGACCGTGCCGCACCACACGATGCTGGACGCCCTGCCGACCCGGCGGCCCGTCGTCCTCGTCGGCGGAGACGGGCACAACCTGTGGGCGAACGGCCGGGCCCTGGAGATCGCCGGGATCACGGCGGCCACGCCCGACCCGGTCGGCGGCAGGATCGTCAAGGATGCGGACGGGCAGCCTACGGGCGTCCTCAAGGACGACGCGCAGGACCTGGTGAAGCGGCACGTCCCCGAGCCCTCCCCGGCCGAACTGGTCGCGGCCTGCGCGAAGGTGCTGGAGCTGGCGGCCGCGTCCGGGGTCACCACGATGATGGACGCCCTGGTGGGACGGCGCGAGCTGGAGCTCTACCAGGCCCTGTCGGCGGCCGGGAAGCTGCCGCAGCGGATCGTTCCGGCCATCCGGCTGGATGCCGAGCAGACCACGGACCCGGCGGCCGCGCTGGCCTACGCGCGCGGGCTGCGGCGGGAGTTCGAGGGCGTACGGGGCCTCCGGTTCGGGATGATCAAGGTGTTCCTGGACGGGGTCATCGAGTACCCGGCGCAGACGGCCGCGCTGCTGGAGCCGTACCTCGACGGGAACGGGAAGCCGACCGCGAACCGGGGCGAGCTGTACACCTCGGCGGCGGACTACGGCCGGCTGACGGCGGCGTTCAACGAGGCGGGCTGGCAGATGCACGCCCACGGGCTGGGAGACCGGGCGGTACGGACGGCCCTGGACGGGTACGCGTACGCCCGCCGGGCGACCGGTCGGCCGGGCGGCGCCGCGGGGCGGGACCCGCGCAATGCGATCGCCCACCTGCAGATCGTGGACCCGGCGGATCTGCGGCGCTTCGCACAACTGGGCGTCGCGGCCTGTATGCAGCTCCAGTGGGCGGCGCGGGACACCTGGACGGTGGAGGCGCTGCTCCCGTACATCGGTCCGGAGCGGCACCGGTGGATGTACCCGGCCCGCAGCCTGGAGAAGGCGGGGGCCCGGCTGACGGGCGGCTCCGACTGGCCGGTGGACGCGCTCCAGGTGTGGAACCAGCTGCGGACGGCGATCGACCGGCAGGGCGCCTACGGCGCGGGCGAGCTGTACCGGGAGCTGGAGGGTCTGAGCCGGGACTCGGTGCTGCGGATGCACACCTCCGGGACGGCGTGGCAGCTGCGGCAGGAGGCCGTCACGGGCACGGTGGAGGCGGGCAAGGCGGCGGACCTGGTGCTGCTGGACCGCGATGTGACCCGCTGTCCGGTGGCCGACATCAGCGGGACCGGGGTACGCATGACCCTGGTCGGCGGGCGCGTGGTGCACGACGCGGAGTCGGCAGCGGGGAGGGCCGCCTCGGGACGGGTGGCGCGCGGGGCGGCCGGGCCGCGCCCGGCCTCGTACACCGCCGTGCACGGCGGACGGCACCGCGCGTGCGGGTGCGGTACGGGGCACTGACGGGTGGCGGGGGGCACCACGCGCGCACCGCCCCCGATATGGGACCTGACGGTCGATAACACCCTTATGCCACACCCCCTGCGAACCTCATCTCATATCTGAGATACGGTGCACCCATGGCAGACGACTACCTCGCACGCATCGGCAAGCTCATCCGTGACGCCCGGCAACACCGGGGCTGGACACAGAGTCAGCTTGCGGATGCACTCGGCACCAGCCAGAGTGCCGTCAACCGCATCGAGCGCGGCAATCAAAACATCAGCCTTGAGATGATCGCCCGAATCGGTGAAGCGCTCGACAGCGAGATCGTCTCTCTGGGCTACGCCGGCCCGATGCACCTGCGGGTCGTCGGCGGCCGCCGCCTGTCCGGCGCCATCGACGTCAAGACGAGCAAGAACGCCTGCGTGGCCCTGCTGTGCGCGTCCCTGCTGAACAAGGGCCGTACGGTCCTTCGCCGGGTCGCCCGCATCGAGGAGGTCTACCGGCTCCTCGAAGTCCTGAACTCCATCGGTGTCCGCACCCGCTGGATCAACGAGGGCGTCGACCTGGAGATCGTCCCGCCGGCCAGGCTCGACATGGACGCCATGGACGCGGACGCGGCCCGCCGGACCCGGAGCATCATCATGTTCCTGGGCCCGCTGCTGCACCGGATGGACCAGTTCCGCCTGCCGTACGCCGGCGGCTGCGACCTCGGCACCCGCACCATCGAGCCGCACATGATCGCCCTGCGCCGCTTCGGCCTGGACATCACCGCGACCGAGGGCATCTACCACGCGAAGGTCGCGGCCGGGGTCTCCCCGGTCCGCCCGATCGTGCTGACCGAGCGCGGGGACACCGTCACCGAGAACGCGCTGCTGGCCGCCGCCCGGCACGACGGCGTGACCGTCATCCGCAACGCGTCCTCCAACTACATGGTCCAGGACCTGTGCTTCTTCCTGGAGGCACTCGGCGTACGCGTGGACGGCATCGGCACGACGACGCTGACGGTCCACGGCGTCCCGACCATCGACGTGGACGTGGACTACTCCCCCTCCGAGGACCCGGTCGAGGCGATGAGCCTGCTGGCCGCCGCGGTGGTCACCGAGTCGGAGCTGACGATCCGACGGGTCCCGATCGAGTTCATGGAGATCGAGCTCGCCGTCCTGGAGGAGATGGGCCTCGACCACGACCGCTCGGCGGAGTACGTGGCCGACAACGGCCGCACCCGCCTGGTGGACCTCACGGTCCGCCCCTCGAAGCTCGAAGCCCCGATCGACAAGATCCACCCGATGCCGTTCCCCGGGCTGAACATCGACAACGTCCCGTTCTTCGCGGCCATCGCGGCCACGGCACAGGGCCAGACCCTGATCCACGACTGGGTGTACGACAACCGGGCCATCTACCTGACGGACCTGAACCGCCTCGGCGGCCGCCTCCAACTCCTGGACCCCCACCGCGTCCTGGTCGAAGGCCCCACCCGCTGGCGCGCGGCGGAGATGATGTGCCCGCCGGCCCTGCGCCCGGCGGTGGTCGTCCTCCTCGCGATGATGGCAGCGGAGGGCACCTCGGTCCTGCGCAACGTCTACGTCATCAACCGCGGCTACGAGGAACTCGCGGAACGCCTCAACTCGGTCGGCGCCCAGATCGAAATCTTCCGCGACATCTAGGGACCACACCGCGGCCGCGGGAACCTCCACCGGAATGAGGGATGTCCGGCAGCGCAAACCGGCCGGTAGGGTGCTGCCCTTGCTCGACGGAGGTACGACCATGGACGACGACGGCTTCGCCTGGCGGCCTCTGGCCGCGGTGGAGAACTACGCGGCGGCCTGCCGGATGCTCAACCCCGCACCGCAGCCGCAGCAGTCCACTCAGCCCGAGCCGAAGAAGCAGCCCGGTCGGCACCGCAAGCCCTGACCAGCGGAACCGGGCGGCGAGCGCCTCGACCTCCTGCGGGGACGCGGCGTGTCGGGCGTGTCGGGCGTGCGCCTGGCGGTCGAGGCGCTCCAGGACGGAGGGCTTCGGGATACGGCACACTGGCCGGTGTGCGGGCGCCGGGGTTCGGCCGGTGGGGCACGGCCGAAAGGGGGGCGCATGACCGGGACCGCACCGACCGCGAGCCTTGGCGGATGGCGTCGGGCGCCCTTCGCCGCCGGGGGCCTCACGTACGACTGCTACGAGAAGGGCGAGGGCCCCGGTGTGGTGCTGCTGCCGGAGGTGCCCGGCATCACCCCCGAGGTGCTCGGCCTGGCCGAGCACCTGGTGGCCGAGGGGTTCACCGTCGTGATGCCGTCGCTGTTCGGGACTCCCGGCAAGCCCGGCACCCTCGCCCGCACGGCGGTGGTCAGCGCCCGGGTGTGCGTCTCGGCGGAGTTCCGGGCCTTCGCCACGAACGCCCGGCGGCCCGTCGCCGATTACCTCAGGGCCCTGGCCCGCGATCTCGCGGCTCGTACGCCCGCCGCCGGGGTCGGTGTCATCGGCATGTGCTTCACCGGCGGCTTCGCCCTGGCCGCCGCCGTGGACGGCGCCGTTCTTGCCCCCGTCCTGAGCCAGCCCTCGGTCCCGGTCGCCCTGACCGCCACCCGGCGCGCTGACGCGGGCGTGTCCGAGGACGAGCTGCGGCGCGTCGTCGACCGCACCCGGGACGAGGGCCTGTGTGTGCTGGGCCTGCGCTTCAGTGCGGACCCGCTGGCCCCGGAGGAACGTTTCAGCACCCTGCGGGCCCGGCTCGGAAGCGCCTTCGAGGTCATCCGGCTCGACTCCGCGCAGGGCAACGGCGGGGGCTTCGGCCGCATGGCCCACTCGGTCCTGACCCGCGAGGTCCGCGAAACCCCGGGCCATCTCGCCCTCAAGGCCCGCGAGGACGTCACGGCTTTCCTCCACGACCGGCTGGGTGGCTGAGTGGCTGAACCGCTGAGTGGCTGAACCCGCCGCCGGCCTCGGACCCGGTAGCTTCGGCGTATGACGAGTACGTGGCTCCCGCCCGCCGAGTACATCAAGACCATCGCGCAGGCCACCAGTTACGCCTGCCTGTACTTCACCGACACCGCCGGACGGCCCGTGCAGCTGCGGGCCACCTACTCGGCCGAGCCCTGGCAGTGGCCCGGCGGGAACATGGACCCCGGCGAGTCGCCCTGGCAGTGCGCGGTCCGCGAGTGCCTGGAGGAGACCGGCATGGTCTTCGAGGGCGAACCGAGGCTCCTCGGCACCCACTTCATCGGACATCAGGGCGAGGCCTGGCCCGCGAACCACATCGGGTTCATCTTCGACGGAGGCACGCTCACCGACGAGCAGATCGACTCCTTCGTCCTCGATCCCGCGGAACACTCCGAGCTCCAGGTCCACACCATGGAGGAGTGGGAGGCGATCATGACACCCGTCAACTTCGACCGGCTCAGGGAGATCGACGCCGCCCGGAGGTCAGGGACGGTGGCCTACCTGGAGCGGTAGCCCCGTTTCCGGGGCGCGCGCGGCGTGCGGGGCATATGCTGCGGCGGTTCCGCGCCGTACCGCGCCGTACCAGTCTTGGGGGCAACCATGTTCCACCGTCGGAGATGTGCCGTGGCGGGCGCCATAGGCGCGGTCATCCTGCTCAGCGCCGGGTGTGAGGACACCGGCACCGCGCCGAAGAACGGGGCGAGCGCCGCCGCGTCGGGCTCGGCCTCGCCGTCCTCCCCGCCCGGCGCGTCCGCCGCGCGGCCCGTGATGCCGCAGGTGGTCGGTGAACGCCTCCTCGACGCCACCGTCCTCGTCAAGAAGGTGATCAGCGCGCCGGCCGAGCTGGTGAGCGCGTACGGCGATGTCACGCTGCCCGCTGACCCCATGGCGTGGACGGTGTGCTTCCAGACCCCGGCGTCGGACAGCGCCGTGACGCCCGAGAGCGCCGTCGAGCTGTCGCTGACCGCCCCGGGTACGGCCTGCCCCGAGCGGGCCGGCGCCTCGCTGCGCCCCTCCAAGACCCCCGCGCCCGCCCCGACCCCGACACTCACCCGGATCCCGGCCCCGGCGAAGCCGCCGACGGCGCCCAAGACGCCGCCTCCGGCCGATGGCGGCGGAGCCGTCTACTTCAAGAACTGCGACGCCGCGAAGGCCGCCGGCAAGGCGCCGCTGCGGCGCGGTCAGCCCGGCTACCGCGACGCCCTCGACCGGGACAAGGACGGCATCGCCTGCGACAGGGGCTGACACCGGGAAGTCAACCGGGCTCGCCAGCACGGCCGTTGACCCGGCAGAATCGTTGCGTCGGTACGGGACCAGGGGGGCGCCATGGCAGTCGGATCACACACAGGGGGCAGTACGGAGGTACCCGGGCTCGCGGGGGTGCCGCTGCTCGGTTCGCTCTTCGACCTGAAGTCGGACTCGCTCGGCACCTACCTGCGGGCCCAGCACGCGCACGGTGACGTCGTACGGATCACCGCCGGCCCGCCCGGGCTGCGCGCCGAGCTGTACTGCGTCTTCTCCCCGGAGGGCGTCCAGCAGGTGCTCGGCTCGGAGTCGGCCAACTTCCGCAAGGACAACTCCTTCTACCAGGAGGTCCGCGAGTCCTTCGGCAACGGCCTGTTGACCAGCCAGGACGAGGACTACCTGCGCCAGCGCCGGCTGGTCCAGCCGCTGTTCACCAAGCGCCGCGTGGACGGGTACGCGGGCGCGGTCGCCGCCGAGACGGAACTGACGCTCGCCGCCTGGCGCGGGGCCGAGGTCGTCGACGTGTCGGACGAGATGATGCGCCTCGCGCTCCGCGCGGTGACCCGCATCCTCTTCGGCACCGACGGGGACGCCGCGGTCGACGTCGTGGACCGGTGCTTTCCGGTCATCACCGAGTACGTACTGCGCCGCGGCTACTCCCCCGCCAACTTCCCGCGCAACTGGCCGACTCCGGGCAACAAGCGGGCGGCCGCCGCGCTGGACGAGCTGCACGCGGTGTGCGACAAGATCGTCGCGGAGCGGCTCGGCGACGGCTCCCGCACGGACGCCGGCGCTGGCGCTGGCGCAGAAGGCTCGGAGGGCGAGGACCTGCTGAGCCTGCTCGCCGGCGCCAAGAGCACGCAGGACGCGGAGTTCGACGCCGTCGAGCTGCGCGAGCAGGTGCTCATCTTCCTGCTCGCCGGCCACGAGACGACCGCCACCTCCCTGGCCTTCGCCCTGCACCTGCTGGCCCGCCACCCCGAGCAGCAGAGGCGGGCCCGCGAGGAGATCTCCCGCGTGCTGGGCGACCGTACGCCGGAGGCCGCCGACCTCGACCGGCTCCCGTACCTCACGCAGGTGCTCAAGGAGGCGATGCGGCTCTACCCGGCGGCTCCGGTCATCGGCCGCCGGGCCGTCGCGGACGCCCGGGTCGGCGGACACACCATCCCGGCGGGCGCGGACGTGATCCTGGCCCCGTGGGTGACGCACCGCCACGCGCGCCACTGGCCGGACCCGGACCGCTTCGACCCCGACCGCTTCACCCCGGAGGCCGAGGCCGGGCGCCCGCGCTACGCCTGGTTCCCGTTCGGCGGCGGCCCGCGCGCCTGCATCGGTCAGCACTTCTCGATGCTGGAGTCGGTGATCGCGCTGGCGATGATCCTGCGGGCGTACGAGTTCGAGGCCGTCGACGCCGACATCCCGGTCAGCGCCGGTATCACCCTGCGGGCGAACGGACCGGCGCGCTGCCGGCTCAGGAGCCTGGCCGGGTAGCGCGCATCCGGCCCTCACGGCCCGATGGACGACGGCTCCTACTTCACCGCCGTCGGCGTGTGGTTGCCCTGGAGGCGTTCGAGGTCCGAGGGGCGGACCTGGATGACGGTCAGCGCGATGAGGGCGCCGACCAGGGTGAACGCGGCCGCCGCGGTGAAGGCCGAGCTCACGCCCGCGGTGAGGACCACATCGCCCCAGGGGTCCGGAAGCTGCCCGGTGCGCAGGAAGACGGCCCGCTGTTCGGGATCGGCCGTGGCCAGGAAGGCGGGCACCTGCGTCCGGGCCTCGTTGCGACTGGCCGTGCCGAAGACGGTGACCAGGATGGACAGGCCCAGCGAGCCGCCCACCTGCTGGGTCGTGTTGAGCAGTCCGGAGGCCGCGCCCGACTCGCGGTCGGGGACGTTGGACAGGGCCATCAGGGTCAGCGAGACGAACTGCAGGCCCATGCCGAGGGCGAAGAAGAGTATCGGGCCCAGGAGGCTGCCCAGGTACGTCGAGTGGATGTCGGTCCGCGTCAGCCAGGCCAGGCCGATCGCCGAGGACAGCGCGCCCCCGACCATGAAGGGCTTGGGCCCGAACCTGGGCAGGAGCTGGGAGGCGGTGGCCGCGCCGACCGCGACGAGCACGCTCACCGGCAGAAAGGCGAAGCCCGCTTGCAGGGGGCTGAAGTCCAGCACGTTCTGCACGAAGAGGGTCAGGAAGAAGAACATGCCGAAGATCGCGCAGGCGAGCATGAGCATGATCCCGTACGTCCCTGCCCGGTTGCGGTCGGCGAACATGTGCAGGGGGGTGATCGGCTGCGCCGAGCGCCTCTCGTTGACGATGAAGAGGGTCAGCAGGACCACGGCGATGCCGAAGGAGCCGAGCGTCAGCGGGTCGCGCCAGCCCTCCTGGGCCGCGCGGATGAACCCGTAGACGAGCGTGACCATGCCGACGGTGGACAGCAGCGCGCCGGCGACGTCGAAGTGTCCGGGGTGGCGTGCGGACTCGCGGAGGACCTTCGAGGCCAACAGCGCGATCACCACGGCGATCGGGACGTTGACGAAGAGCACCCAGCGCCAGTCGAGCCATTCGACGAGCACCCCGCCCGCGACGAGGCCGATCGCGCCGCCGCCGGCGGAGACGGCGGCGAACACGCCGAACGCCCGGTTGCGTTTCGGGCCTTCGCGGAAGGTCGTGGTGATCAGCGCGAGCGCGGTCGGGGAGGCGATGGCGCCGCCGACACCTTGCAGGGCCCGGGCGGCCATCAACTGGCCGGAGTCGTGGGCGAATCCGCCGAGCAGCGAGGCAAGGCCGAAGAGCAGCACGCCGGAGATGAAGACGCGCTTGCGGCCGAGGATGTCGCCGGTGCGGCCGCCGAGGAGCAGCAGTCCGCCGAAGGTGAGCGTGTAGGCGTTGACGACCCAGGAGAGGCTCTCGGTGGAGAAGTCGAGGGCGGTCTGGATGTGCGGCAGCGCGATGTTCACGATGGTGATGTCGAGAACGACCATGAGTTGGCACGAGGCGATCACGACCAGCGCGAGCCCGTTCCCGCTGCCTCGGAGCTTGCCGTCGGTCCCGCTTCTGGTCGGCGATGCGTTCCGGTCCACCTTTTCGACGCTAAGCCCGCACACCCAGGGTCACCACTCGAACGGCCTAGTCTATATGAGATGTACAATGTGGTATTTCACATGTCACACTCTGTGTTATGGACGATTTCCTCAGGCTCTCCGCGAGCACGGCCCGCTTCACGTACGGCGCACCGCGCGCGTTCTCCTTCGGAGACGACGGCCGACTGCTCTGGTTCCTCCGCTCCACCGGCCCCACCGACGCCTTCGACAGCCTCTGGGTCCTCGACACCGCGACCGGCGCCGAGACCCGGCTGGCGGATCCCCGCGAACTGTGCCCGGAGCCCGGCCCCCTCCCCGTCGCGGAGCGGCGCCTGCGCGAGCGGACCCGGCTCGTCGCCGCGGGCATCGGCTCCTACGCGCTCTCCGGCGACGGCCGCAGCGCCGTCTTCCCCCTCTACGGGCGGCTGTACGCGGTCACCTGCGACGGAAGCGGACAGCCCGTCGGGGAGCCCAAGGAGATCCCCGCCGCGGGACCGGTCTTCGACCCCCGGCCCGACGCCGACGGCACCCGCGTCGCGTACGTCGCCGACGACGCGCTGTACACCGCCCCGGGCGGCCGGGTCAGCCCCGCCGACGGCGCCCGCTGGGGCGTCGCCGAGTTCGCCGCCGCCGAGGAACTGGGCCGCGCCCGGGGCCACTGGTGGTCCCCCGACGGGCTCGCCCTGCTGGCCGCCCGCGTCGACGAATCCGCCCTCCAGCGACGGCACTTCGCCGACCCGGCGCATCCCGAACTCCCGGCCGAGGACTTCGCGTACCCCGAGGCGGGCGGCCCGAACGCCGACGTCCAGCTGTGGATCCTCGGGCCGCAGGACCGGCGCGTACGGCTCGACTGGGACGCCGAGACCTACCCGTACGTCTCCGACGCGAGCTGGCCCGCCGGTGACACGGGCGCCGGGGAGATCCTGCTGACCGTGCAGGACCGGCTCCAGCAGAACGTGCTGCTGCTCACCGCCGACCCGGCCACCGACCGTACCCGGGAGCTCTCCCGCACCACGCACCCCCACTGGGTGGACCCGCTGCTGCCCGGCACCCCGGCCCGGCTCCCCGACGGGCGGATGCTCACCTCGGCCGACACTCCGGGCGGAGCCGCCCGCGCCCTCGCGCTGGACGGGGAACCGCTCACCGGGGACGGGATCCAGGTCCGCCGGGTGGCCGGGGTCCACGAGGGCCGGCTCCTCATCGAGGCCGGGCAGCGCGACCCCGCCGAACAGCAGGTCCTGCTGCTGGACCCGGACACCGGGGAGCTGACCCCCGTCGCGGACGGGCCCGGAGTGCACTCCGTGTCGGCCTCGGCCGGGGTCCTGCTGCTGACCTCCGCCGACGCCGACGGGATACGCCGGACCGTACGCACCCCCGACGGGCGGGAGTTCGTCCCGGCCGACCTGAGCGAGCCGCTGCCGTACCGGGTGACCCCGCTGCTGGAGCGAGTCACCGAGCACCGCGTCCCCACCGCGCTCGTCCTGCCCCGCGACCATGTGCCCGGCCGGCGGCTGCCCGTCCTCATGGACAGCTACGGCGGCCCCGGCTACCAGGACGTCTGCGCCGAGCCGCGCCGCTGGCAGGCCCGCCAGTGGTGGGCCGACCAGGGCTTCGCCGTGGTCACCGTCGACAACCGCGGCACCCCGTACGTCTCGCCCGCCTTCACCCACGCCATGTACCGCGGCTTCTCCGAGGTCACTCTGGAGGACCAGGTCGCGGCCCTGCGCGCACTCGGCGAGCGCCACCCGGACCTGGACCTCGGCCGGGTCGGGATCCGCGGCTGGTCGTACGGCGGCTACCTGTCCGCCCTGGCCGTGCTGCGCCGCCCGGACGTCTTCCACGCGGCGGCCGCCGGGGCCGCGCCGACCGACTTCCGGCAGTACGACACGGCGTACACCGAGCGGTACCTGGGCCTGCCCCAGGAGCACTCGGAGGTCTACGAGCGGGACTCGCTGATCCCGGACGCGCCCCGGCTGACCCGGCCCCTCATGCTGGTCACCGGCCTGGCCGACGACAACGTCCACCCCTCGCACACCCTGCGCCTCTCCCGGACCCTGACGGACGCGGGCCGCCCGCACCAGCTACTGGCCCTGCCCGGTGTCACGCACATGACCCCGCACGGCGCGCGGGAGAAGACCATGGCACTGGAACTGGAGTTCTTCCGCCGGGAACTGACTCCGGGCGCCTGAGGGACGGCTGACGGGCGGCGGCCGCGGCCGGCGGCCGTCATGGCCTGCGGCCGACCCGCGCGAAGGCCCCCGGAGCCGATCGTGTCGGCTCCGGGGGCCTCCCCCGCTCAGGGAGCGAGCGGGTCCTTCCCCTGGATCCCCGTCAGTCACCGGGGAAGTGACATGCCACCTCGCGCGAGGCGGTGATCCGCAGCAGCGGACGCTCCGTGCGGCAGATGTCCTGCGCCTTGGGGCACCTCGGGTGGAAGGTGCAGCCCGGAGGCGGGGCGGCCGGGCTCGGCGGATCACCGAGCAGCACGATCCGCTCGCGCCGCCGCTCGGCCGCCGGATCCGGCAGCGGTACGGCGGACAGCAGCGCCCTGGTGTACGGGTGCTGGGGGTTCTCGTAGAGGGCGCGCTTCTCCCCGATCTCGACGATCCGGCCGAGGTACATGACGGCGACCCGGTCGCTGACCCGCTTGACCACGGACAGGTCGTGCGCGATGAACACGTAGGCCAGGCCCAGTTCGGTGCGCAGCCGCTCCATCAGGTTGACGATCTGCGCCTGCACGGAGACGTCGAGCGCGGACACCGGCTCGTCGGCGATGATCAGCCGGGGGCTGGTGGCGAGCGAGCGGGCGATGCCGATGCGCTGGGCCTGGCCGCCGGAGAACTCGTGCGGGTAGCGGTCGATGTGCTCCGGGATCAGCCCGACCAGGTCCATCAGCTCGGCCGCCCGGCGGCGCGCGTCGGAGGCCGACCAGCCCTGCACGAGCAGCGGGTCGGAGATGATCCGGGCCACCGTCTGGCGGGGGTTGAGGGAGGAGTGCGGGTCCTGGAAGACCATCTGGATGTGCCGGCGGAGTGGGCGGAGCCCGCCTTGCGACAGCCTGGTGATGTCCCGTCCGTCGAACGTGACACTGCCGGAGGTGGGCTCCAGCAGCCTCACCAGCATCCGGCCCGTGGTGGACTTTCCGCAGCCCGACTCGCCCACCAGGCCGAGGGTTTCGCCCGCCGCGAGATCGAAGGAGATCCCGTCGACGGCGCGCACGGGCGCCCCCCGGCGCCCGGACGCGGAGCGCCTGCCGGGGAAGGCCATGGTGAGATCGCGTACGGACAGCAGCGGCTCGGGCAGGGACGGGGCCGGGTCCGTCCCGGCCCCGCCCGGCCGTGCGGTGGTGTCCGGGGGGCGGGCCTCTACGGTCATCGGGACGCCTCCGGGGCGGTCGGCGCGGGCGCGGCGGTCGGGGCGGTCGGCGCGGACGCGGCGGGCGCGGCGCCCGGCACCGCGTCGGCCCCCGCGAAGTGGCATGCGGCGGTGCGCCGGGCGATCCCGTAGGGCCGTAGCGCGGGGCGCTCGGTGGCACACCGGCGCCGCTGCTCCGGGGTGCCCGCGGCGGCGAGGTGGCAGCGCGGGGCGAACGCGCAGCCCGGGGCCGGCGCGAGCAGGGAGGGCGGGGAGCCGGGGATGGCCCGCAGGGGCTGGTCGTCGGCGTCGTCCAGCCGGGGCAGCGAGTCCAGCAGGCCCCGCGTGTACGGGTGGGCGGGTTCGGCGAACAGGGCATCGACCCCCGCTTGTTCGGCGGCCCGCCCGCCGTACATGACCAGCACCTCGTGGGCGACGCGGGCGACGACGCCCAGGTCATGGGTGATCATCACGACGCCGAGGCCGCGCTCCTGCTGGAGGCGCGCGATCAGCTCCAGGATCTGCGCCTGCACGGTGACGTCGAGGGCGGTGGTCGGTTCGTCGGCGATCAGCAGATCGGGCTCGCAGGCCAGCGCCATCGCGATCATCGCGCGCTGGCGCATGCCGCCGGAGAACTGGTGCGGGTACTCCCCCGCCCGGCGGGCGGGTTCCGGGATGCCGACCTCGCCGAGCATGTCCACGGCCCGCTTGCGCGCGGCGGCCCGGCCCGCCTTGAAGTGCACCCGGAAGTGTTCGGCGATCTGCTCGCCGACCGTGTAGTAGGGGTGCAGGCTGCTGAGCGGGTCCTGGAAGATCATGGCCATGCGGCGGCCGCGCAGCCGGCTCAGCTCCTTCTCGGAGAGAGCCGTGAGCTCCTGCCCGTCCAGCGCGATGGAGCCGCTGATCTCAGCGCCCCGGTGCAGGCCCATGACGGCGAGGGAGGTGACGGACTTGCCGGATCCGGATTCCCCGACGATGCCGAGGGTGCGCCCGGCCTCGACGGTGAACCCGAGTGAGTCGACGGCCCGTACCGTGCCGCGCGGGGTGGTGAACGTGACGCGCAGGTCGCGTACTTCGAGAAGCGGTGGTGTGGCGGCGGCCATCAGTACCTCACCCTCGGGTCGATGACGGCGTACAGGAGGTCCACGGCGAGGTTGGCGACGACGATGAAGAAGGCGGCGAGCAGGGTGACCCCGAGCACCACCGGCTGGTCGGAGCTGACCAGCGCCCCGTAGAACAGCCGCCCGATCCCCGGGAGTCCGAAGATGGACTCGGTGATGACGGCTCCGGCGAGCAGCCCGCCGAGGTCCATGCCGAAGATGGTGAGGATCGGCGTCATCCCGGAGCGCAGCCCGTGTTTGACGACGACGGTGCGCTCGGGCATGCCCTTGGCGCGGGCGGTGCGGATGTACGGCTCGGCCATCGCCTCGATCATCGAACCGCGGCTCTGGCGGGCGTACATGGCGGCGTACAGCAGGGCGAGCGCGGTCCAGGGCAGCAGCAGGTTCGAGGCCCAGCCGAGCGGGTTGTCGGTGAAGGCCTGGTACGCCGGGTACGGGAGGAGCCCCGCGATGCGGATGACCCCGTAGATCAGCATCACGGAGGTGAAGTAGACGGGCAGCGAGGCGGCGGCGACCGCGCCGACCATCAGGACCCTGTCGGTGGCGGTGTCCTTGCGCAGGGCGGCGGTGACACCGGCGCCGAGGCCGAGGAACAGCCAGAGGACGGCCGCGCCGAGGGCGAGGGAGGCGGAGACCGGGAGGCGGTCCATCAGCAGGTCCCACACGGGCAGGGAGTTCTCGTACGAGTAGCCCAGGCACGGGAAGTCGCACTGGACGGCGTACTGGCCGCTGCCGAGGGTGCGTCCGGTGAAGATGCCGGTGAGGAAGTCGGCGAACTGGCGCCACAGCGGCTGGTCGAGGCCGAGGTACTCCCGTACGTCGGCCAGCCGTTCGGCGCTGCACGTCTTGCCGCAGGCGGCGGCCGCCGGGTCGGAGGGCAGGACGTAGAAGATGAGGAAGGTGACGGCGGCGATGGCGAGGAGCACGCCGGTGAGGGCGAGCAGGCGGCGGGCGAGGTAGAGGATCACGTCCGGCCGCCCCTCGGGTCGAGGATGTCGCGCAGGGCGTCGCCGAGCAGGGTGAAGGCGAGCACGGCGAGGAAGAGGAAGACGCTCGGGATGACGAAGTACATGGGGTCGGTCTCGTAGTAGGCCACGGACTCGGCGATCATCTGGCCCCAGGACGGGGTGGGCGGGCGGACTCCGACGCCGAGGTAGCTGAGCGCGGCCTCGGTGCTGATCATGCCGGGGATCAGCAGGGTGGTGTAGGCGATGACCGGGCCGGAGACGCCCGGGAGGATGTCGCGGGTCAGGATCCGCCAGGCGCTGGAGCCGCCCACGCGGGCGGCGTCGACGTACTCGCGGTGTTTGAGGGAGAGGGTCTGACCCCGGACGACGCGGGCGACGCCGGGCCAGCCGAAGACGCCGATGACGGCGGTCATGAGCACGATCCGGTTGACGTCCTTGGCCACCGAGAGCATCGCGATCATGAAGATCAGGGAGGGGAAGGACATGGTCAGGTCCATCAGGCGGGACAGGATCGTGTCGGTGCGGCCGCCGAAGTAGCCGGCGGCGATTCCGGCGGCGGTGCCCGCGATGACGACGATGGCGGTGGCGGCGAAGGCGATGAGGAGGGAGACCTGGGCGCCGACCACGACGCGGGCGAACAGGTCGCGGCCGGTGACGGGTTCGACGCCGAGCCAGTGCTCGGGGCTGATCCCGCCGAAGGAGCCGAGGGGCTGGCCCCCGAGGTAGGGGTCGACGGCGGTCTTGTCGAACTCCTCCGGCGACCAGCCGCCCAGCGCCCCCAGCCAGGGGGCGGTGGCGGCCATCAGGACGAAGAGGAGGACGACGCAGAGGCTGACGCGGACGGCGGGGCGGCGGCGGAGTTCCCGCCGGGCGAGCTGCCAGGGGCTGCTGCCGGGCGCTGCCGCGGGCCGGACTGTGGCGGCATCGGGGGCGGAATCGGTGCCGGGGGCCGAGGCTGCGCCAGGGGCCGAGGCTGCGCCAGGGGCTGGTGCGCTGCCAGGGGCCCGTGCGGCACCAGGAGCCGGGATGCCGTCAGGGCCAGGGGCTGCCCGGTCGTCCGGGAGCGGGGTGTTGGTGGTCATGGTGTCGGGGGCTCCGGTTTCCTCAGCCCTGGCTCTTCGACGGGTCCTTGAGGCCGACCGTGCCGTAGTCGATGGTGCCGGTCCACACCGGGTGGCCGAAGGCGCCCGCGATGTTGGGGCCGACGAGCAGCGGCTTGCGCTCCAGCAGGACCGGGACGGCGGGGGACTTCTTCATGATCTCCACGTCGAGGTCCATCCAGGCCTGGTTGGCCTGCTTGGCGTCGGCCATGGCGTTGATCTCGTCGATCCGCTTCATGGTCACGTCGTCGCGGAACTGGCTGTAGTTGCCCTGGTTGCCCTTGTCCTTGATGGTGCGTCCGTCGAAGACGAAGGGGAGCCAGGTGGAGCCGGAGGGGTAGTCGGGGCACCAGCCGGTGAGCGTCATGTCGGGGGTGGTGGAGAGGTCGCCGATGACGTCGTAGTACGCCCCCGGGTCCACGGTGTCGATGACGACCTCGACGCCGACGCGGGACAGGCCCTGCTGGATGGCCTCGGCCTTGCCCTTGTCGCCGGTGGAGACGGCGAGGGAGACCTTCAGCTTCTCCTTGCCCGCGGCCTTGAGGAGTTCCTTGGCCTTGGCCGCGTCACCGGACGGGGCGATCTTCAGCGTGTCGGCCTGCTTGCCCCCGGAGAGCGCCGGGGGCAGGTAGGCGGTGGCGACCTCGTTGAGGGCCGGGCCGCCGCCCGCGGTGATCACGGCCTCCTTGTCGACGGCGTACTGCATGGCCTCGCGGACCTTGGGGTCGTCGAAGGGGGCACGGGAGTTGTTCAGGTGGAGCATCTCCGTACAGCCCTGGGACTCGGCGAGCAGGCGCGCCTTGACGTCGGCCTTGGGGAGCACCTTGGGGGCGCTCTCGGGGCGCATGTCGGCGTACTGGACGGTGGAGGCGTCGGCGCCCTCGCCGGCGATGATGCGGTCGTCGATCTGGCCGCCCTTGAGGCCCATGACGACGACGAACTTGTCCGGGTAGGCCTTGCGGACGGCGTCGGTCTTGGGGTCCCAGTGCTCGTTGCGGACCAGGACGAGCTGCTTGTCGCGGTCGTACGTCTCGATCTTGTACGGGCCGGAGGAGAACGGGCGGGCGTCGTACTGGGTGCCCTTCTCCTGGGACTGCGGGACGGGCGCGAACGTCGGCAGCGTGGCGGTCGCGGAGAACTCGGCGACGGGGCGCTTCAGTTCGAAGACGATCGTGCGGTCGTCGGGGGTCTTCACGGAGTCGAGGTGCTTGCCCTGGAGGGGGCCCTTGTAGCCCTCGGTGCCGGCCAGGTACTGGGCGGCGTAGTCGGGGCCGCCGGTGAGGTCGGGGGCGAAGGAGCGCTCGACGTTGTACTTGACGTCCTGGGCCTTGATGGGCGAGCCGTCCTCGTACTTCAGGCCCTCCTTGAGGGTGAAGGTCCAGGTCCTGCCCCCGTTGGAGGGGGTGCCGAGGTCGGTGGCGAGGTCGGGGACCAGCTCGCTGCCGGCCTTGCCGGGCTCGGCCTTGAAGGTGACGAGCGTGCGGTAGAGGAGGCGGGTGCCGAAGTCCATGGTCGGCATCGTCCAGTTGCGGGCCGGGTCGAGGTGGGAGAAGTCCTGGTTGGACAGGACCGTCAGCGTCCCGCCCTTGACCGGGGTGCCGCCGAGGATCTTGCCGTCGTTGGCGGCGGCGGGGTTGGAGGCACCGGCGGCGCCCGTGCCCTTCTTGGTGGTGTCGGAGCAGCCCGAGGCACCGAGTGCGAGAGCCGCCACCAGGGTGGTGGCGAGGGCGAGTTGGGTGCGCTTGGTCATGGGTCACTCCAGTGAAGGGCCGCGCTCTACGATGTGACCGGTAACATAGTAATGTGAAATTGCACTGCACAAGAGGAAGGTCGCTACGTTATCCAGCCGTGTCCAAATAGGCCCGCAGTCCGTTGAGTTGAGGCGGTACCGGCCCGGACGCCGGGCTGGCCTGGATCCGGACACACCGTACGCCTGGACGACCCACTGCTGATCGAGTGGCGGGGCGGGGTCCGACGACATGGACGCCCTGAGGGCGAGCGGGTAGGAACGGACCCGGCGCCCGCCCTCTTCGTCGTCACGCGTCGGCCAATCGGCGGCCTCGTCGGCTAGCTAGCCGTGCAGGACGCCGGTACGGGCGGCGATGCCTCGGAGCTCGGGTGTGGCGCGCCCGGAGAGCAGGAGGCCGGAGACGAGGGACTTCACAGCTGGGCGGGCGTGGGTCTCCTGAGGGGCCCAGTACTCGGCCTGGAGGAGAGCGCGGATGCATTCGTCTCGCCGGCCCCACTGAGCGAACGCCTTCGCGCGGTCGGTGAAGTAGAGCGCGCGCCGCTCCGTGGTGGGGAGCGCTTGGGGGGCAAGAGCGTCCGCGGCAGCGACGGCGGCCGAAGGATCACCGGCGGTGTTCTCCGCCGAGATCAGGTGCAGCTGCACGGTGGCCCAGCTGAACCCGCCGTTGGTATCCCGAAGGTGGGTGGCGGCGCCCAGGCCCTTGGCGATGGCGGCAGCCTCGCTGGTCAGCTCACGCATGCCGGTTTGATCGCGTTGGTGGGCGACGGTGTAGGCGGCGCACTGGACCAGCAGACCTCGCTGGGCGACCCCGGCGTTCCCGAGCTCGCGCAGAGCCGGGTCGTCAGCGGCGTTCAGAGCGAGGGTGAGCGCCTGATCGTGCCACCCCGCCTTGCGGGCGAGAACGGCCTGCTGACGGGCCGCCTCCGCGACCGCCACGGGCGCCCCGCCGGCGGCGGCGAACTGCCGGGCGCGGTCGGCTGTCATCCAGCCGAGTTGCGGCTCGTCGAGCTTGATGAGGATTCGCGTCGCCAGGAGGTAGGCCTGCGCCAACACGGCGAAGTTGTCGGTGCCGCTGGTGGACTGGTGCCCGGCGGAGATCAGGCGTGGCAGCCGCAGGGCGAGGCTGGAGTACGCGCAGTCGTTGAAGTCGGCCGAGGCGCGGCGCAGTTCCGCCGCAAGGAGGTCCAGGGGCGCGTCCGTGGCTGTGCGGCCGAGTCCCAGCATCGCGTCCCGCAGCCCCGCGACGAGCGTCTCACCGAGCCGCGCCTCCTCCGTCTTGGCCGGGGCGGCGCCGGCGACAGGAGCCCCCATGGCGGCCGCCGCGGTGACCGCCAGGTTCGCGAGCAGTTGCCTTCGCGTGCGCACCGGGTCCTCTCCGTCTTCGCGCCCTGGGATTCCCACAGTAGGGGCGGGCAGGCTGGGATACGGCCCAATTCGCTGACTGAGCGGGTCCGGATGGGCGCCTGTGGTCGGTGCGAGGCCGAGGGCCTGCGGTGGGATGTCGAGCGCCCGGGCGAACCTCTGGAGCACGGAGAGGTCCGTCATGGCGGACTTTCCGCGCTCTAAGCGTGATACCTGGGCGGCCGAGTAGCCGGTCAGCGACCCGAGCTTGGCCAGGGTCATGCCCTGGGTTCTACGCGTTCTGCGGACCACCTCGCCGGGTGTTGCCGTCGCTGGGAACGTCCCCTGTGGCTTTCGAACCGCATCCATAACCCGTCCCGGTGTAGCCGAGGCTGCGTGGCCCTCAGAGCGGGGCTCGGCACGCGGCCGTCCGTACTTGCACGAGATGCAAACTCCTTGCAGCCCTATGGCTACGGACTGTTTTACCGCGTCCTGGTGCGGTGGTCTTGGACTTGCGGCGGTCCACGACCGCCACGCACCTCCCCACCCGCCCAGTGAGCACACCCATGAAGGGACTTCGCCGTGGATCGCTTGCCGTGTCGTGAACGTCTGCTGACGTCTTCCAGGCCCCTGCCGGACTTCGGTGTCGTGGGATCGAACGGATCCTGGCTGCACCGCGCCGACGGCGGCCGGGTCCTCGACGGATCGAGCGGCCTCCTCTGCGTGAACGTCGGGCAGGGCAGTCCCGCGGTCTTCTCCCGCATCGAGAAGCAGTTCTCCCGCTACTCGTTCGGTGGCGCCGCCGTCGTCCAGCCCCACATCCAGATGGAGCTGATGGACCGCCTGTGCCGCGCCGTGGGCCGCCCGGAGGACTCCGTCGCGCTGACCACGTGCGGGACGCTCGGCGTGGAGGTCGCAGTGGGACTGGCGCGGAACATCACCCGGGTCCGCGACGGGAAGCTGCGCGGGGACATCTTGACGTCCAACCTGTCGTACCACGGCAACAGCGTGTTCACCCTCGGGGTCGCAGGCAACCAGATCCGAAACCCCCGTCCGGAAGACCGGTACGGCCTCGGCCCCGCCTTCCCGGCGCCCTACCCGCCGACGCACGGCCACACCCATGAAGGGCACGGGTGCGATGCCTCGTGTGCCAACGAGGTGGCGCGGGCGATCGACAGCAGGGGCGCGGAGAGCGTCGCCGCGGTCCTGATCGAGCCCATCAACGGGACCACGGGCGGCGCCTTCGTGCCCCCGGGTGGTTACCTGCGGCGGGTGTCGGAGATCTGCCGGGAGCGGAACGTCCTGGTCATCCACGACGAGGTCTTGACCGGGCTGTGGCGCACCGGCACGCCTCTGGCGAGTCATCACTGGGACGGGTGTGAGCCCGACCTGGTCATCCTGTCCAAGGGCCTGGGTGCCGGCTACGTGGGTGTGGGTGCGGTGCTGGTGTCGTCGGAGATCGCGCCGCTGCTGCGGCACAAGGACGTGGACCCGCTGCCCGCGATGGGCACCATGGCCACCCACCCCCTCATGGCGGCGGCCTGCCTCGGGGTCCTGGACGAGCTGGAGTCCCTGGACTTCGGCGCCTTCACGGCTCGCGGAGAGCGTCTTGGAACGTCTCTGCGGTCCCTGACCGGCTGGGCGCCGGTGCGGGATGTCCGTGGCGTCGGCCACTTGTACGGGGTGGAGGTCACGCCTGGTCTGCTCTGGCCCCTGATGGAGGAGTGCGAGCGGCGCGGCGTCTTCTTCTACCCGTTCACCGGAGCCGGTGACCCGCGCAGCGAGGGCCTGGTCGTGGCGCCCCCGCTGAACTCCAGCGAGGAGGACATCGACTTCCTGACCGCCGCGCTCACCGACGCGGTCACCGCCCTCAGCTAACCCATCCGCCGCTCCTCATCCAAGGGAGCGGACTGTTTCGAACCAGAGATCGAGGACACGACATGCAGTTTCCCGTCACGGTCATCGACCAGCTCGACGAGGCCCAGCTCCGCAAGTGGCACGACTTCTACGGGGTGACCGCCGACCGCCCCCGCTACGAGGAGGAGGGCATCTGGCGGCGCACCCAGCAGGAGGAGACCGCCTCCAACTCCGGCTGGACGGGCGAGGGGGACGCCCGCCGCCGCATCGTCCACTACCGGCACCAGTACGGGCTCGTCGACACCACGGCCGCCCCGTCGCTGGCCATGACGCAGATGTACCTGTACCACTCGGTGGCGGCGCCGCGCGACGAGATCGACGTGGCGTGGGAGCAGAACCACATCATGCTGGCCGAGGGCGGCTGGAAGGAGATGGGGCCGGGCCGCTTCGAGCTGGGTGACCTGCGCATCCACATCATCCGGATGGAGGAGCATCCGGAGGACCTGCGGGCGGGCCGCAAGCTGCCGGACCACTACGAGGTCATCGACTGCGTGTTCACGTCCGTCAACACGTTCCCGCCGCGGACGATCCGCCGCCGGCCGTGGGAGGTTCTGACCCACGGTGTCCGGGTCAAGGACACCCCCGGACAGCCGGTCTACGCCGACAACCTGGCCCAGCTCCTGGACCACCTGCCGTTTCAGGTCGAGGTCGGCTGCGGAGTCTCCTACGAGGCGGGGATTCCGCCGCTGCACCGCCTCCACGAGATGTACCACGTCAACCTCATCGAGGACGAACTGCTCGGCAAGGGCTTCACATTCGTCCTCGCGCCGGGCCGGGACCCGCTCCTCGCGGAGATGTTCCTCGACACCGAGGAAAGGTCGGCGAGATGTCGGACATGTACCGGGCCTGCTTCAACTCCGAGGTCACCCCGGCCTTGCACGCCCTCAAGCGCATGGACGAGGCCGGTCACATGGTCGGCCCGTTCATCACGAACAACTTCGACGCGCTCGGCGCCCGCGCCGGGTTCGAGGAGGAGTTCATGCGCCGCTACGACCAGCGGATCCCGCCGGTCCACTTCCACCCCGACGCGATGGCCCTGGTCGTGATCGGGCTGCACGCCGACCGGCGGTGGGTGGCCAAGCGGGCCCGCGAGGCCGGGCTCAAGGTCTTCCACGTCGACCCGGAGGGATTCCCCCGTCCGGACGGCTCCTGGTTCGAGTACCCGCTGGAGGCGCCGCAGACCGGTGACGTCGTCGTACGGCAGACGGCCGCCGACGCGATCAGCGACCTGGAGCGGCTGCTGAACCTCGACCCGACCAGCGCGTGAACTGTGGGCCGGGGAATGGCGCTAGCCTCTGGGCTCGTTCCCCGGCCCCGCACGCGGGCCCCTCCCAGGATGAGAGTCAAGGAATGCGTATTTCTGTAATCGGCTGCGGGCACCTCGGCATCCCTCACGCGGCGGCGATGGCCGAACTGGGGCACGAAGTCATCGGTGTGGACGTCGACCAGGCCAAGGTTGACAGCCTGAACTCCGGCCAGTGCCCCATCTACGAGACGGGCCTTCCGGAGCTGCTCGCCCGCCACACCGCGAGCGGGCGCCTGCGGTTCACCACCGACATCCGCGAGGCGGCCGAGTTCGCCGAAATGCACTTCATCGGCGTCGGCACCCCCATCGACGCCGACGGCCGCTCCTACGACACCGGACAGGTCTACGGCGCCATCCGCCAACTCGCACCCCACCTCAACCAGGCATGCACGATCGTCGGGAAGTCGACCGTCACCGTCGGCACCACCATCCAGGTCACCGCGCTCGCCCAGCGGTTGGCGCCCGCAGGCCAGGCCGTCGACGTCGTGTGGAATCCCGAATTTTTGCGCGAGGGGCACGCGGTGGAGGACACGCTCCGCCCGGACCGCATCATCGCCGGTGTCACCACCGCCGAGGGCGAGAAGGCCATCCGCGCCGTCTACGCCCCCATCCTGGATGCCGGTGTCCCGATCTTCGTTACTGACCCGCAGACCGCTGAACTCGCCAAGGGAGCGGCAAACTCGTTCCTCGGGTTGAAGATCAGCTACATCAACGCGGTCGCCGACATGTGCGAGGCCGCCGGCGGCGACGTCTCCCGGATCGTGGAGATCCTCGGTATCGACCCGCGGATCGGCAGCGGCGGGATGATGCCAGGCATCGGCTATGGCGGCGGCTGCCTGCCCAAGGATGTCCGCGCCTTCACCGCCTCGGCCCGGCAGCTCGGCGCGACCGATGCCGCGAAGCTCCTGCGCGCGGCCGAAGAGATCAACGAGTCCCGCACCGCGGTGGCCATGGCCCTCATCACCCGCGCCTTGGGCGGCCGCCCCCTCAAGGCCGCCCGGGTCACGGTGTGGGGCGCGGCGTTCAAGCCCGGCACCAACGACGTCAGGGAGTCTCCGGCGCTCGCCCTCGCCCACGCCCTCCAGCAGGCCGGTGGCACCGTTACCGTTCACGACCCGCAGGCCGTGGCCACGGCCATGGTCCGCAATCCGGAGCTGGACTACACCGGCGATCTGCGCGCCTCCCTGCGTGGTGCGGATCTCGTCGTCCTGGCCACGGAGTGGCCCGAGTACCGGCAGGCCAGCCCGCAGGCCTTGGTGGACGGCCCCGCGAACCCTCTGCTCGTCGACTGCCGCACATCTCTCGACGCCGAGTCCTGGCGCGCGGCTGGGTGGACTGTGCACCAGCTCGGACGGCCCGGGAAGTAGCCCTGCGGGGGGCCTGCCCCGGTGGGGCTACAGGCCCGAGCCGAGCCCGCCCTGGATGCGGCCCACCGGTTCGTCGCGGCCCTGGGCCCAGAGGGAGCGGACGTGGCCGAGGTGGCGGGCCATGCACGCTTCGGCCGCTTCCGCGTCGCCGCTCAGCATCAGGTCCAGCAGCTCGACGTGCTCCTCCGCCGAGGAGACCAGCTTGCCGGCCTCGTCGAGGCCCGTCAGTCCGTACAGCCGGGAGCGCTTGCGCAGGTCGCCGACCGTCTCGACGAGCCGGTCGTTGCCCGCGAGGCCGAGCAGCGTCAGGTGGAAACGGCGGTCCGCCTCCAGGTAGCCGATGAGGTTGTGCTCGCGCGCGCTGGTGACGATCTCCTCGGCGATGGGGCGCAGCGCCTCCAGCTGCTCCGCCTGGGCGATCTTCGTGATCCGGCCGATGGTCGGTACCTCGATCATCGTGCGCAGTTCGGTGTACTGGTCCAGGTCGCGCTCGCTGACCTCGGTGATCCGGAAGCCCTTGTTGCGGACCGGTTCCACCAGGCCCTCGCGGGCCAGGTCGAGCATGGCCTCGCGCACGGGCGTGGCCGAGACCCCGAGTTCGGCGGCCAGGCCCGGGGCCGAGTAGACGTTCCCCGGGCGGAGTTCACCCGCTATCAGGGCTGCTCGAAGGGCATGGCCGACCTGGTCGCGGAGCCGTTCCTGGGCCTTGATGAGACTGTGCTGCTTCAGGTCACCCATTGCTTTTCCTCCGAGAACCCCGTCACCCACCGACGAGCAGAGGAACAGCGTACAATGTCACGTTTCTCTGGTCGCCCCGGCGGCCTGGAACAGTGCGACCGCCACAGCGAGATCTTCCCAGGCCATGCCCACGCTCTTGAAGAGCTGTGGAGAACTCGGGGGTCCGCCCGCCGGCATGCGGCCCGCGACCAGGTCGGCGAGGGTGCCGGTGATATGACCGGGTCCGATGGCCCCCTCCGCCTCCGGCACCAGCAGATCGCCCGCCTCGCGCAGCGCGGCCGCGCGGGACTCGACGTAGACGGCCGCACGCCGCACCAGCGCCGTGTCCGTCTCGCGGGCATCGGGCTCGTGCGAGCCGACGGCGACGACCGTGGCACCCGGGCCGACGAGCCGCCCGTCGAAGAGGGGTTCGCGGGCCGTGGTGCAGCAGACGACCAGGTCGGCGCCCGCCACGTCCGCGGCCACCCCCACCCGGGCCGCCAGGCCCGTGCCGCGGGCGTGGGCGGCCAGTTCCTCCGCGCCCCGCGGGTTGCGGGCCACCACCACGACCTCGGCCAACTCCCGTACGGTCGCGACCGCTTCGAGGTGGCCGTACGCCTGCGGCCCCGATCCGAAGAGCACCATCCGCAGCGGCCGCCCGGCCGGGGCCAGGTGGCGCAGCGCGAGCGCCGACACCGCCGGAGTGCGTACGGCGGTCAGCGCCGCCCCGTCCAGGAGGGCCAGCGGGCGCAGGGTCGGGCCGTCCAGCAGCAGATAGGAGCCGGTGATGCGGGGCAGCCCGAGCGCCGGGTTCGCCGGCGCGACCCCGGCGATCTTCACCCCGGCGTACGCCCCTGACGCGGCCGGCATGAGCAGCAGCTGGCCGCCGGGTACGTCCACGGCGCTGCGCCGCGGGCAGCCCTCCGGGTCCAGCCCGGCCCGCAGGGCATCGGCCAGCGCGTCGGCCGCCGCGGCCGACGTGAGGAGCCCGGCCGTCTCTTCGGCGCCGAGCTGGACGACGGCCCCGCGGGAGGACTGCGGGCTCTCAAAGCGTGGGCTCACAGGAGGAAGCCCGTGCCGAGGGCGTCGTGCGGGTCGAGCTCGAAGGTGTGCTCGCCCGTCCGGTAGGCGGTGCCCGTGACCTCGGTGACCAGGCCGTCCCCGGTATCCCCGGGGACGACCCGGCCGGTGAACACCGTGCCCACGACCGACTCGTGCAGCAGATCCTCCCCCACCCCCAGCCGGCCGTCCTGCGCCAGCAGCGCGAGCCGCGCCGAGGTGCCGGAGCCGCAGGGCGAGCGGTCGATCTGCCCGTCGGCGAAGACGGTGACATTGCGCTGGTGCGGCCCGAACGGGGTGTCGGGCAGCTCCTCGTGAAGGATCACCCCGTAGACGCCGGAGAGCAGCGGCCCGCCGGGATGCCAGGTCGCGGGGTGGGTGGCCAGCGCGGTCCGGATCTCCCGCCCGGCCCGCACCAGCTCGGGCAGCGCGGCCCGGGTGACCTCCAGGCCGAGGTCCCGCGCGGAGGCGGAGGCGTAGCAGGCCCCGGCGTGCGCGATGTCCACCTCCGCGATGCCCAGCGAGGTGGCGACGGGCACCTTGCGGGCGCCCACCCGGGCCGGAACGTTGCGGAAGGTGACCCCGGTGGTGCGGCCCCGGTCCCGGTGCACGGTGGCGGTGACCCGGCCGGAGGGTACGTCGATCCGCACCTGGGCGTCCCCGTCGTCGGGGGCGGCGACCCGGCCGGTGTCCACCGCCCAGGCGCCGAGAGCCATGGTGCCGTGGCCGCAGGCGGTGGAGTAGCCGTCCTTGTGCCAGAACAGCACCCCGAAGTGGGCCCCGTCGTCGTCCGGGGGCACGACGAACCCGCCGTACATCCCGGCGTGCCCGCGCGGCTCCCGCACGAGGAGGCGCCGTACGTCGTCCAGCTCGCCCCGGCGCGGGGCCGTACCGGAGCCTCCCGGGCCGATGGCGGTGGCGCAGCGCTCGGCGACGGTGTCGCCGGGCACCGGCGGCACCCCGGCCTCGGCGCGGCCGGTGAGGTCGACGATGCGGAAGGGCTCGCCCGCGGTGTGGTAGTCGGTCGTGCGGACGGTGGTCACAGCAGGAACCCTCCGGGGAAGGGGTCGGTCGGGTCGAGGAAGTACTGGGCGGTACCGGTGATCCACGCCCGCCCGGTGACGGTGGGGACGACGGCCGGGAGCCCGCCGACGGTGGTCTCTCCGATCAGCCGGCCGGTGAACTCGGTACCGATGAAGGACTCGTTGACGAAGTCGGCCCCGGGCTCCAGCAGGCCGCGGGCGTGCAGCTGGGCCATGCGCGCACTGGTCCCCGTACCGCAGGGCGAGCGGTCGAACCAGCCGGGGTGGATGGCCATGGCGTGCCGGGAGCGGCGGGCGTCGGAGCCGGGGGCGGCGAGGTAGACGTGCTTGACCCCGGCGATGGAGGGGTTCTCGGGGTGGACGGGCCGGTCGCCGGAGGCGTTGACCGCGTCCATGATCGCGAGCCCGGCGGTGAGCAGCTCGTCCTTGCGGGCGCGGTCGAAGGGGAGCCCGAGAGCGTCGAGTTCGACGAAGGCGTAGAAGTTGCCGCCGTAGGCGAGGTCGTAGGTGACCGTGCCGAAGCCGGGGACCTCGGCCTTCAGATCGAGCCCGACGCAGAAGGACGGGACGTTGGTGAGGGTGACGGCGGTGGCCGCGCCGTCCTCCACCCGGACGTCCACGCTCACCAGCCCGGCGGGGGTGTCGAGCCGGACGGTGGTGACCGGCTCGACGGCCGGCACCATGCCGGTCTCGACCAGGACGGTGGCGACCCCGATGGTCCCGTGCCCGCACATCGGCAGCAGGCCCGACACCTCGATGTAGAGCACGCCGAAGTCGGCGTCGGGCCTGGTGGGGGGCTGCAGGATGGCGCCACTCATCGCGGCGTGCCCGCGCGGCTCGTACATGAGCAGCGTCCGGACGTGGTCCATGTGCTCGATGAAGTGGAGCCGTTTCTCGGCCATGGTGGCGCCGGGGACCACCCCGACTCCCCCGGTGATCACCCGGGTCGGCATGCCCTCGGTGTGCGAGTCCACCGCGTGGTAGATGTGGCGCGTGCGCATGGGGTCCCCTTGCTGGTTAGTTGAGGCCCTCGGCGAGGGCCTTTTCGGTGGCGGCGCGGACGGCCGCCTCGGTGTCGCCGGTGAGCGGGAAGCGCGGCGGGCGGGTGGCGCCGCCGGGCCGGCCGGCCAGGTCCATGGAGAGCTTGATGGCCTGGACGAACTCGATCTTGGAGTCCCAGCGGAACAGCGAGTGCAGGGACTTGTAGAGCGGCAGCGCGGTGTCGAGGTCTCCGGCTACGGCGGCGCGGTAGAGGGTGGCGCAGGAGTTCGGGAGGGCGTTGGGGTAGCCGGCGATCCAGCCGACGGCGCCGGCGAGGGCGAGTTCGAGGAGGACGTCGTCGGCGCCGATGAGCAGGTCGAGGCCCGGGGCGAGTTCGGCGATCTCGTACGCGCGGCGCACGTCCCCGCTGAACTCCTTGACGGCGACGATGGAGCCGTCGCCGTGGAGCCGGGCGAGCAGCCGCGGGGTCAGGTCCACTTTGGTGTCTATGGGGTTGTTGTACGCGACGACGGGCACCCCGGCCGCGGCGACCTCGGCATAGTGGGCGCGTACGGCGGCCTCGTCGGCCCGGTACGCGTTGGGGGGCAGCAGCAGGACGGAGCCGGCGCCCGCCTCGGCGGCCTGGTCGGCCCAGCGGCGGGCCTCGGCGCTGCCGTAGGCGGCGATGCCGGGCATGACGCGGGCGCCGTCGCCGGCCGCCTCGACGGCGATGCGGACGATCCGTGCGCGTTCTTCGTCGGTGAGGGTCTGGTACTCCCCGAGCGAGCCGTTGGGGACGACTCCGTCGCAGCCGTTGGCGATCAGCCAGGCCACGTGTTCGGCGTACGCGTCGTAGTCGACGGTGAGGTCCTCGCGCAGCGGCAGCGCGGTGGCGACCATGATGCCGTGCCAGGGGCGGGTGCGGGTGGGCGCGGCGGCGTGAGCGGGGGTGTGCGCGGGGGTGTGCGCGTCGGTCATGAGAGAGCTCCCTAAAGTGATGTGTGACATTTTACTGGGGGTTATGAGGAGGCCACAAGGGTCCGGGCCTGCCGGATCAGCCGTCCGTGGTGGGAAGTTCGGTGAGGTGCCGCAGCGGGACCGGGCAGGACAGCGGCCGCCGGTCCGGCGCCGGCTCTTGTCCGGCGAGGGCGGCGACGGCCGGACCGCACATCCGGCCCTGGCACCAGCCCATGCCGGCGCGGGTGAGCAGTTTGACGGTACGGACGTCCCGCGCGCCGAGGTCCTCCACCGCCTCGCGGACGCACCCGGCCGGGACCTCCTCGCAGCGGCACACGTCGGTGTCGTCCCGGAGCCAGCCGGTCCAGCCGTCACCGGGACGGTGCGCGGCGCCCATCGCGGCGGCGAAGGCGCGCAGCCGGGCGCGGCGGCGGACCAGGGCTGCGGGGACGGGCGCGCCGGCGATCGCGAAGGCGGCGATCTCCCCTTCCGCCAGGGCCAGTTGAGCGCCGCCGATACCGCCGGTCTCCCCGGCGGACCAGATACCGGGTACGGAGGTCCGCTGCCGGTCGTCCAGCTCCAGGGCGACGGTGCCGTCGGCGGCGCGCAGGGTGGCGCAGCCGAGCCCGGTGGCCAGCTCCAACTGGGGTACGAGACCGTGGCCGACGGCGAGCGCGTCACAGGGGATCCGGCGGGCGGTGCCGGGCAGCGGGCGCCAGTCCCGGTCGAGGCGGGCCACCGTCACGGCCTCGACCCGGTCGGTCCCGTGGGCCTCGGTGACGGCGTGCCGGGTGAGCAGCCGGACGTGGTGGCGCAGCAGCGCGCTGCCGTACGTGGCGGCCTCGGCGATCTTGGCGGGGTTGCGCAGCAGGGTGGGGGTCCGGCCCGCGTAGCCGGTGTACGAGGCGGCCTCGACCACGGCGGGCACCCGCGCGCCGGCGGCGGCCAGCGATCCGGCCACGGCGAGCAGCAGCGGCCCGCTCCCGGCGACGACGACCCGCTTGCCCGGCAGGACGAGCCCGCCCTTGAGCATGGCCTGGGCCCCGCCGGCCCCGACCACGCCGGGGAGCGTCCAGCCGGGGAAGGGCAGGTGGCGCTCGTAGGACCCGGTGGCGAGCAGGATGGCCTTGGCATGAACGGTCACCGCCGAGTCCTCCGGACCGGGCCCCGCGACGGCATGCAGGACCCAGACCTCCTGGTCCGGCGCCGGGTGCTGGCCCTGGGCCGGGTGGGGGGCCGGGTGCGGGGACCGGAGCACGGTCCAGACGTGGTGGGCCGGGAGGTACGTGAGCCGGCCCGCCGACTCGTGGGCGCGCAGGGCGGCTTCGCGGGTGGCGAACTCGGCCCAGCCGTGGTGCAGGGCCTCGGGCCGGGCGGCGCCGAGGCCGGGCGCCGGGTGGCGGTAGTACTGGCCGCCGGGGCGGTCCCCGGCGTCGAGCACGGTGACCCGCAGCCCCAGGCCGGCGGCCGCGACGGCGGCGGCGAGGCCGGCGGGGCCGGCTCCGACTACGGCGAGGTCGGTGACGCGGTCGCGGTCAGACGGCGAGCTCGGCACGGCCGGTTCCCTCCTGGGTGGTGACGGTGTCCCCGGGCTGGGCGGGCACCAGGCAGGCGCGCTGGTTCGGGCGGCCGTTGACGATGACGAGGCAGTCGTAGCAGCTCCCGATCCCGCAGAACGCGCCACGCGGGGCGGCGGTCTCGCGGGTGGTCCGCCAGGCGAGGATCCCGGCGGACCAGAGGACGGCGGCGATGGACTGGCCCTCCTGCGCGGTCAGCTCGCGGCCGTCGAAGGCGATGGGGTACGTCGCCGCCGGGCTGCCTCCGACGAGGTCGCGGGGGCTGCGCATCAGGGGGTCCTCCTCAGGGGGGCGGTGCGGGCCGGGTCCGGGGACGGGCCGGGGTGTCGTCCGGGACTCATGATTTATGGCGCCTGGTCGGAGCTGAATCAGCTGAGGCGCGGCAGCGCCAACAAATCACGTTTTACGTCCCGGACGACACCCCGGCCCGTCCCCGGCCCCGGCAGGGGGTTCGTCGAAGCGGTTCGGGCGGAACGGCGTGGGGTCCAGCGCGGGTTCCGTGCCAGTGAGGGCGGAGGTGATGAGCAGTCCCGTCGCCGGGGCCAGGCCGATGCCCGCGCCCTCGTGGCCGCAGGCGTGCAGCAGGCCGGGGACGCGGGGGTCCGGGCCGATGGCCGGGAGGTGGTCCGGGAGGTACGGGCGGAACCCGTGGTAGGTGCGGAGGATCCGGACGTCGGAGAGGACCGGGAAGAGCGCCGCCGCCTGGGTGGCGAGGCGGCGCAGGGCCTCGGTGGAGAGGGTGCGGTCGAAGCCGACGCGTTCGCGGGTGGCGCCGATCAGGACCGGGCCCGCCGGGGTGCCCTCGACCACGGCCGAGGACTGGAGCGACGCGGAGCCGCTGGCCACGTCCGCGACGTAGTCGGCGGCGTAGACCTTGTGGCGGACGATGCGGGGCAGCGGTTCGGTCACCAGGACGAAGCCGCGGCGCGGGAGTACCGGGAGGGTCGCTCCGGCGAGTCCGGCGACGTGGCCGCCCCAGGTTCCGGCGGCGTTGACGACGGCCGGGGCCAGGAGTTCGCGGCGTGGGGTGCGGACTCCGCGTACCGTGCCGCGCTCCAGGAGGAGGTCCGTCACCTCCTCCCCCAGGTACACCTCGGCCCCCGACGCGGCCAGCAGTCGCGCCGCCGCCTGGGCCGGCTGGACCTGGGCGTCCTGCGGGTAGTGGAAGCCGCCGGCGAGGCCCGGGGTCAGGTGGGGTTCCAGCTCGGCGAGTTCCCCCGGTCCGACCTCGACGGCCTCGACTCCGGTGGCGCGTTGGCCGTCCGCGAAGCCGCGCAGGGCCTTCAGGGTGGTCTCGTCGGAGGCGACGACGAGGCCGCCCTTGGGTTCGTACTCGATTCCCCGCGGGAGGAGCGCCGCGAGGTCGCGCCAGAGCCCGGCGGACAGCAGGGCGAGGTCGAGCTCGGGGCCCGCCTCCTTGTCGGAGACGAGCAGATTGCCTTCCCCGGCACCGGTCGTGCCGCCCGCGACGGAGCCGCGGTCGACCACGGCCACGGAGAGTCCGGCGCGGCGGGCGTAGTACGCGCACGCGGCGCCGACGACACCGGCGCCGATGATCACGACGTCCAGGGGATGTCTCTTGGGCACGGCAGTAATATGTCACATTCTTTAGTCGGTGCCTAGGTTGACCGGGCCGGTCCCGCGAGGGACCGGCCCGGTCACCGGATCAGTCGCGCAGCGGTCCGTCACAGCTGTAGCCGGACGTGCCCGCCACCTTGTTGCTCCAGACCTCCACCGGACCGAAGGAGCAGTTCATGTCGGCCAGGTTGTTGGAGGCGGCGCCCGCCCGGTCGAGGATGAAGTAGTCGACCGTCTCGGACATGTCCTTGAAGTTCTGGTCGTCACTGCGCCAGTTCTTCAGGTTCGCGGTGATCCGCCCGGTACAGACGAAGCGGCGCTTGCCGGCCGTCCCGTTCTCCACGCAGTCCGGGGTGTTGTAGGTGGCCGTCGCGAAGCTCGACTTCACCGACGCGAGCGCGGAGTCGCGCAGCTGGGCGTTGGGCGTGAACGTGGTGTTCGGTACGTAGAGCTCGTTCACCTTGGCGATCTGCGCGTCCAGGAAGCGGTCGTAGTCGCGCTGGAGGTAGGTGTCGGAGCTCAGGCGGTGGCGCCAGGCGTCGTAGGCCGTCACGTCGTTGTTGCGCAGGTGGGTGTACATCTCGCGCAGCAGGCTGGGCTTCTCGGTCCACAGGAACTCGAAGAAGGTGCCGGCGTAGCTGTAGAAGCGGAAGCCGTCGCCGTCGTAGGTGGCGTTGAGCAGCTGCTCGACCGACATGCGGGGGCCGCCGCCGGAGGTGTCGCTGATGATGCTCTTGACCAGGGACTTGCGGACGGCGATGCCGTTGTCGCGGGTGGCCCCGTCGAAGAACTCGGCCGTGCCCTCGTCCATGGCGGTCGTGCGGTCGCCCTCGTACCAGGGGCCTTCCCCGAAGAACCCGGGGACGGCGTAGCGGCCGTTGAGGTAGTGGGTGTACTCGTGGCGGAAGAGCTCTTCGAGGGTGAGGGAGGAGTCCTGCGGGACGCGGCGCTGGTAGGTGTAGAAGGTGGCGCCGTTCTCGATGTAGATGCCGCCGTTGTTGGTGCCGTAGCCGGTCAGGATCGGGTGGTAGTTCACGTAGTCGGCGCGGGAGGCGTACAGCACGATGTTCAGCGTGGTGTTGGGGTCTCCGGCGAGCGGCTGCTCGGTGCCCAGGACCCGGTGGAACTGGGACTTGACCTGCTTGCTCGCGTAGTAGAGCTGGTCGACGGTGGCCTGGTCCAGGCCGGTGCGGACCTTGATGGCGCCGTTGTCGTAGGAGTAGGTGTAGGGGAAGAGCTGCTTCTCGATGTCCTCCTTGCACACCCCGTACTGCTTGCAGGCCTCGTAGAAGTTCAGCCAGGAGACGATCTTGGCCCACTGCTCGCTGCCGTTGCCGAAGGCGGACTTGACGGGCTCCAGCAGGGTGCCGAGGTCGGCGACGACCTGGTCCTTGAGGGCCGGGACCTGGCCGAAGCGGCCGTACTCGCCGAGGGCGTCGCGCGCCACCCAGGCGTTCGCCGTGTCCTTGAGGTGGGTGTAGCCGGCGAAGGCCTTGAAGACCGCGCGGTAGGAGGGGTCGGCGGCCACGGCCGCGTGGAAGGCGGTGTCGTTGTTGCCCGGGTAGACGCCGAGGTAGTTGACGGAGAGCGCGGCGAGGGCCGCGCCCGCCCAGGCGGCATCCTGGTTCGTCGCGGGGTGCGACGGGTCCATGGTGGCCAGGACCTTCGCGATGAGGCCGAGCTGATGCTGGCGCAGGCCGGGCGCGCTGGCCGCGTAGAGGGCCTCGCGCAGGGTCCGGGCGTTGGAGGCCGTCATATCGAAGGTGCGGGCGGCGTTGCCGAAGTCGGCGATGGCCCGGCGCATGGCGTCGACGGTCGGGGCGTCGGTGACGTCGATCTCGGAGCGGGAGTAGTCGTGGTAGGCCACGGCGTGCAGGTACGTGAACATCTCCTCCAGGTGGGAGGAGTTACGGCCGTCGTGGGAGGCGGCCAGGCCGGATATCCGGCGGGAGACGGCCTGGACGTGGGCGTCGGACATGACGGGCGCCAGGCGGGCGTCCCAGGTCCAGATCAGGCCGCGCAGACAGCCGTCGGCGAGGACGGCCTGGTCGCCGAGGAAGTCGGCGAACTGCTCGGGGGAGAGGTTCTTGATCCCGTCAAGGGTGCAGGGGACGCCCGCCGCGACGCTCTTCGCGGTGGGCGCCGTGGCCGCGAGCTTGCGGCTCTTCTCGGTGCGTTCGGCGGTCGCGGCGGCGACCGTGGCGGCGGCCGTGGCGGCGGCCGTGGCGGCGCCGGGCACCTCGCCGCCGGTGACGGACCGGCCGCCGGGGGCCGGGGCGGGCGCCGGGGTGGCCTCCTTGGCGTTGGCGAGGCGGTCGACCTCGTCGAACGGGTTCACCCCCGGGGACTCACGGTCCGCGGCCGGCCCCGTCGCGGCGGCCGCGAAGGTGGCGGGAACCGGGGCGCCGGTCTCGGCGGCCTGGGTCACGGCCTGGCCGGCGGAGGCCAGCAGGGTGACCGCCACGGCGGCGGAAAGGAGGGACGTACGCACAGCTCTGTGCTGGGACACCAATGACTCCTGGTTGGGAGGGGAGGTGGGGGAAGTGGTGCGTGAACTGCCCCGAGAGGGGCGAAGTGCCCTGCTTCACACGGCGTTTGACGGGGATTAACGTGCCGCGATGTGAGCTGTAACATAGTAATGTGAAATTGCACTGACAAGACCTGTGCGCCCACCAGTTCGCACCTTCTTGAGGGAGCCCCCGATGACCGACACCCCCTCCGGCGCCGCCTCCGGCCTGAACACGGGCAGCCACGACCTGCCCGTATCCCCCGAGTTGTCCCGGTTCATGGCCGACAATTGGTCCACGTCGCCGCTGCCCGACACCGACCGGGTGCCCGCGTACGCCGTCACCCCCGGACGCCGGGCCCGGCTCTCGGCGCGGTTCCCGGGCGAGCGGCTGATCGTCCCCGCCGGGGAGCTCAAGGTCCGGTCCAACGACGCCGACTACCGCTTCCGCCCGCACAGCGCGTACGCCTGGCTGACGGGACTGACGGGCGAGGACCAGGCGGGCCACGTCCTGGTCCTGGAGCCCGCGGGCCCGCACGCCCACGAGGCGGTGCTGTACCTGCGGCCGCGCTCGCCGCGCGCCGACGGGAACGAGGAGTTCTACCGGGACCGCCGCTACGGGGAGTTCTGGGTGGGCCGCCGCCCCGACCTGGCGGAGGCCGAGCGCCTGACCGGCCTGCGCTGCGCGCACCTGGACACGCTGGGCTCACCGCGGGGCCGCGACGCGGCGACCGACGCCGAACTCGCCTCCGCGCTCTCGGAGTTGCGCCTGGTGAAGGAGACCTGGGAGGTCGCCCAGCTGCAACTGGCCGTGGACCACACGGCGGCCGGTTTCGAGGACGTCGTACGGGCCCTGCCGCAGGCCCTGGCACACCCGCGCGGGGAGCGGTGGATCGAGGGGGTCTTCGGCCTGCGCGCCCGCGCGGAGGGCAACGGCACGGGATACAACACGATCGCGGCCTCAGGCGCCCACGCGTGCATGCTGCACTGGATCCACAACGACGGCCGGCTGAACCCGGACGAGCTGCTGCTGCTGGACGCGGGCGTGGAGACGGACACCCTCTACACGGCGGACGTCACCCGCACCCTCCCGCTGTCCGGCCGCTTCTCCCCCGTTCAGCGGCAGATCTACGAACTGGTCCTCGCCGCCCAGGAGGCGGGCATCGCCGCGCTGCGCCCGGGCGCGACCTTCCGGGACTTCCACCGGGCCGGCATGCGGGTCATGGCGGAGGGCCTCGCGGAGTGGGGCGTCCTGAAGAACGCGGAGGGCGACCTGCACCGGCGGTACACGCTGTGCGCCAGCGGGCACATGCTGGGCATGGACGTGCACGACTGCGCGCAGGCGCGGGCCGAGACGTACCTGGACGGCGTGCTGGAGGAGGGTCAGGTCCTGACGGTGGAGCCGGGCCTCTACCTCCAGCCGGACGACGAGACCCTTCCGGCGGAGCTGCGGGGCATCGGCGTGCGCATCGAGGACGACCTCGTCATCACGGCGACGGGCGCCCGACTGATGTCGGGCGCCCTGCCGCGTACGGTGGCGGGTATCGAGGAATGGATGGGGACACTGCTGGAGGGCGGTCGCTGACCGGTCAACCGTCAACCACCAACGGCCGCGTTACCAGCGGCCGTTGTTCCAGTTGTCGTAGTTGTTCCAGTTGCCGTACCAGTTGCGGTCGTTCCAGCGGTCGTTGTCCCAGCGATCGTTGTCCCAGCGGTCGTTGTCCCAGCGGTCGTTGTCCCAGTTCCAATTGTTCCGGTAGCAATCGCGCCAGTCCCCACGCCAGTCCCCACGCCAGTCATAGGAACACCAGCCGCCGCCGCTCTGGGTGGTCGGCTGGGTCTCCGGGAGACCCGCGGCCGCGACGCCACTGACGGGCATCAGAGCGAGCGTGATCCCTGCGGCGCCCGCAACGGCTGCCGCTACGATCCCACGACGCATATCCATACACCTCCGTGTATTGAACGCGAAGAGTCCCAAAAGGGGCCATTTCAACCGTGCCTCGCCCCCAGCCCACTGTCAAAGCCAGCAGGTGGGGACGAGGCCGAGCCTCCAGGAGGCGCCGTGCTCGGCCTAGGCGACGACGGCGATACCGTCCAGTTCCACCAGCGCCTGTTCGTCCCACAGCCGGACGGCGCCGATCACCGCCATCGCCGGGTAGTCACGCCCCGCCAGCCTCCGCCAGATACGGCCGAGTTCGGGCGCGTGCTCCCGGTACGCCGGCACGTCCACGGCGTACACGGTGACTCGGGCCAGGTCGGCCGGGGCGCCGCCGGCCGCCGCCAGCGCGGCCAGCAGATTGGCCAGCGCCCGTTCGAACTGCTCCGGCAGGGTCTCTCCGACGACCTTGCCGGAGCCGTCCAGCGCGGTCTGGCCCGCCAGGAAGACCAGTCGCCCGCCGGTGGCCGTCACCGCGTGCGAGAAGCCCGTCGGCGGGGAGAGTTCCGCCGGATTGACCCGTTCCAGACTCATCGCGCGGCCACCCCTTCGTGCGGCTCCTGGTGCGACTTCTCGCGCGACCCCTCACGCAACCCCTTGCGCAACTCCTTGTACAGCTCCTTCGCGATGATCGTGCGCTGCACCTCACTCGCGCCCTCGTAGATCCGCGGCGCCCGCACCTCCCTGTACAGGTGTTCCAGCAGGTGGCCCCGGCGCAGGGCGACGGCGCCGTGCAGCTGGACCGCGTGGTCCACCACGTACTGGGCCGTCTCCGTCGCGAGGAGCTTCGCCATCGCCGCCCGGCGCGGGACGTCCCGGGCGCCGCTGTCGTACGCTCCCGCCGCCGCGTAGACCAGGAGCCGCGCGGCCTCGGTACGGGTGGCCATCTCGGCCACCCGGTGGGCCACGGCCTGGAGGTCGCCCAGCACCCCGCCGAAGGCGGTGCGGCCCGCCGTGTGCGCCAGCGTCGCGTCCAGCGCGGCCCGGGCCATGCCGACCGCGAAGGCGCCGACGCTCGGCCGGAACAGGTTCAGGGTGTCCATGGCGACCCGGAACCCCTGCCCGGGCTCGCCGAGCAGGTCTTCGGGGCCGACCGGCACCCCGTCGAACGCCAGCGAGCCGATCGGGTGCGGGGAGAGCATGTCGAGCGGCTCCCCGGTCAGGCCCGGGCGGTCCGCCGGGACGAGGAAGGCCGTCACCCCCTTGGCACCCGGCCCCTCACCCGTTCGGGCGAACACGGTGTAGAAATCCGCCTCCGGGGCGTTGGAGATCCAGCACTTCTCCCCGGTGAGCCGCCAGCCGGCGCCGTCCCGGCCGGCGGACAGGGCCAGGGCGGCCGCGTCGGAGCCCGCCCCCGGCTCGCTCAGCGCGAAGGCCGCCACCGCCCGCCCTGCGCGCACGCCCGGCAGCCAGCGCTCGCGCTGTGCGGTGCTGCCCGCGCGCAGCACCGCGTGGGCTCCCAGACCCTGGAGGGCCAGTGCGGTCTCGGCCTCCGTGCAGCCGTACGCGAGGGATTCGCGCAGCAGGCACAGCTCCAGCGCGCCGGAGGTGAAGACCCGCTCCAGCAATCCCTCCTCGCCCAGCGCCGCGAGCAGCGGCCGGTTGACCCGCCCCGGTTCCCCCTTCTCCGCCAGCGGTTTCAGCCGGTCCGCCGACAGGGCCCGCAGCCGCGCGCACCACTCCTCTTGTTCCGGTCCGAGCGCGAATCCGGTCATCCGAGTGTCCCCGCATTCATCGATCTATCGCGTCCCATTGACTACCGTCACCATCACGATACGCTCGTGAAGCAATCGCACGGCCGGCTCGACCCACTCGGTCCCACACCCAAGGGGCCCGGACCGTCGCAAGGGGGCGAACCCGCCTTGGAGCTCAAGCCTTCCGCTCACGCCGACACCTTTGCCCGCGACCACCTGCCGCCCGCCCACACCTGGCCGCAGCTGCTCTTCGAGCTGCCCGGGCTGTCCTATCCGGACCGGTTGAACTGCGGGGCCGAGCTGCTCGACGCCACCATCGCCCGGTTCGGGCCCGACCGCCCGGCGTTCCGCGGCGGTGACGGCGAGGTGTGGACGTACGGCGCTCTGCGCGAGCGCGTCGACCGCCTCGCCCACGTGCTCACCTCCGATCTCGGGGTGGTCCCCGGCAACCGGGTGCTGCTGCGCGGCCCCACCGGGCCGTGGCTCGCGGCCGCGTGGCTCGCGGTAATGAAGGCGGGCGCGGTGGCCGTCACCGTACTGGCCCAGCAGCGCGCGCAGGAGCTCGCCACGGTATGCGCCATGGCCGAGGTGCGGCACGCCCTGTGCCATGTGGCGGTGCTCGACGACCTGGCGAAGGCCGACGTACCGGGGCTGCGGATCACCGCGTACGGCGGCGAGGCCCCGGACGACCTGCTGCGCCTGGCCGAGGCCCACCCGGAGCCCTACACGGCCGTGAACACCTCCGCCGACGACGTCGCCCTGATCGCCTTCACCTCCGGCACCACCGGGCGCCCCAAGGGCTGCATGCACTTCCACCGCGATCTGCTGGCCGTCGCCGACACCTTCTCCCGCGAGGTGCTCAGACCCCGCCCCGACGACGTCTTCGCGGGCAGCCCGCCGCTCGGGTTCACCTTCGGGCTCGGCGGGCTCGTCGTCTTCCCGCTGCGCGCCGGGGCCTGCTCGCTGCTGCTGGAGCAGGCCACGCCGCGGCTGCTGCTGCCCGCGGTCGCCGAACACCGGGTCACCGTCCTGTTCACCGCGCCCACCGCGTACCGGACGATGCTGGACGCCCTGGGCCCGTACGACGTCGGGGCCTACGACCTGTCCTCCCTGCGGCGCTGCGTCTCGGCGGGCGAGAACCTGCCGGCCGCCACCTGGCAGGCCTGGTACGAGCGCACCGGCCTGCGGATCATCAACGGCATCGGGGCCACGGAGCTGCTGCACATCTTCATCTCCGCCGCCGACGAGGACATCCGGCCGGGTACGACCGGACGGGTGGTCCCGGGCTGGCAGGCCCGGGTGGTGGACGCCTCGGGACGGCCGGTCGCGGACAACGAACCGGGGCTGCTGGCGGTGCGGGGCCCGGTGGGGTGCCGCTATCTGGCCGATCCGCGGCAAGGGGAGTACGTACGGGACGGATGGAACCTGACCGGGGACACCTACGTACGGGATCCGGACGGGTACTTCCGGTATGTCGCCCGGGCCGACGACATGATCATCTCCTCCGGTTACAACATCGCGGGACCGGAGGTCGAGGAGGCCCTGCTACGCCACCCGGACGTGGTGGAGGCGGCGGTGGTCGGGCACCCCGACGAGCGGCGCGGGCAGATCGTGGTCGCGTACACCGTCACACGTGAGGGTGTGGTGCTGACGGAGGAGGCCCTGCGCACCTTCATGCGGTCCGAGCTGGCCCCGCACAAATGCCCGCGGTCCTTCGTCTTCCTGCCCGCCCTGCCCCGGACCGCCACCGGGAAACTACAGCGGTTCCGGCTGCGCGATCTAGAGTGAACCCGTGGCCGAGCAGCACACCCCGCGATCCCTGATCGTCACCTTCTACGGCGCCTACGGGCGGGCCTTCGAGGGACCCGTACCGGTGTCCGCGCTGATCCGCCTGCTGGGCGCGGTCGGCGTGGACGCCCCTTCGGTCCGCTCGTCGGTGTCCCGGCTGAAGCGGCGCGGCTTCCTGCTGCCCGCCCGGGCGGCGGACGGCTCGGCGGCCTACGAGCTCTCCGAGGAGGCCCGGCAGCTGCTGGAGGACGGCGACCGGCGGATCTACGGGGCCGCCGCCGATCTCTCGGAGGAGTGGCTCCTCGCGGTGTTCTCCGTCCCGGAGCAGGAGCGGAACAAGCGGCACCTGCTGCGCTCCCGGCTGGCCCGGCTGGGCTTCGGGAATGTGGCGCCGGGGGTGTGGATCACCCCGGCCCACCTGGCCGAGGAGACCGGGCACACCCTGGACCGGCTGCACCTGACGGCGTACGTGGAGCTCTTCCGCGGCGCCCACCTAGGCTTCGCCCCGACCGCCGAGGCGGTGGCCCGCTGGTGGGACCTGACGGCGCTGGCCAAGCAGCACGAGGAATTCCTCGACCGGCACGAACCCGTTCTGCGCGCCCTCCAGTCGGGCCCCGAGCCGACCCCGGAGCAGGCGTACCGGAGCTACCTCCTGGCCCTGGACACCTGGCGCCGCCTCCCGTACGCCGACCCGGGACTGCCGCGCGCGCTGCTCCCCGCGGACTGGCCGGGCGACCGCGCGGCGGCGGTCTTCGCCGACCTCCACGCCCGCCTGCGCGACGCGGGCGCGCGGTTCGTGGAACCGTAGGCCTCGTCCGCCCGGGCAGCGCCTTAAGCGCGGCCCGTCGGGGGTTTGCGGCTGCCCGCGCGGTACGGGGGCGGCCAGGGGGCGGACGGGCCCGCGTAGGACTGGTCGGCCGCCGCGTGCAGGGTCCAGTGCGGGTCGTAGAGGTGGGGGCGGCCGAGGGCGCAGAGATCGGCTCGGCCCGCCAGGAGCAGGGAGTTGACGTCGTCCCAGGAGGAGATGGCGCCGACGGCGATGACCGGGACGCCCAGGGCGTTGCGGATGCGGTCCGCGTAGGGGGTCTGGTACGAGCGCCCGTACTCCGGGGTCTCGTCCGCCACCACCTGGCCGGTGGAGACGTCGATGGCGTCCGCGCCGTGGGCGGCGAAGGCGGCGGCGATCCGTTCGGCGTCCTCGGGCGAGGTGCCGCCGGGGGCCCAGTCGGTGGCCGAGAGGCGGACCGTCATGGGCCGGTCGTCCGGCCAGACCTCGCGGACGGCGTCGAAGACCTCCAGCGGGAAGCGGAGCCGGTTCTCCAGCGGACCGCCGTAGGCGTCGGTGCGGTGGTTGGTCAGCGGGGACAGGAACCCGGACAGCAGGTAGCCGTGCGCGCAGTGCAGTTCGAGCAGGTCGAAGCCGCAGTCGGCGGCCCGTACGGCGGCGGCCGCGAAGTCCGAGCGGACCGCGGCGAGTTCGGCCGTCGTCAGGGCGCGCGGGAGGGCAGAGACGCCCGGCCGGTACGGCAGCGCGGAGGCGGCGACCAGCGGCCAGTTGCCCTCCGGGAGGGGGTCGTCCATGCCCTGCCACATCAGCCGCGTGGAGCCCTTGCGGCCCGAGTGGCCCAGCTGGACCCCGAGCGCCGTGCCGGGCGCGGAGGTGTGGACGAAGTCCGCGATCCGGGTCCAGGCGACCGCCTGCCCGGCCGTGTACAGGCCGGTGCAGCCGGGGGTGATCCGGCCGTCGGCGCTCACGCAGACCATCTCGGTCATCACCAGCCCGGCCCCGCCCAGCGCCCGCGCGCCGAGGTGGACCAGGTGGAAGTCCCCGGGCACCCCGTCCTCGCCGTCGGCCGAGTACATGTCCATCGGCGAGACCACGACCCGGTTGCGCAGGGTCAGGCCGCGCAGGGTGAAGGGGGTGAACATCGGCGGTGTGCCCTCGTCCGGGCAGCCGAAGTCCCGCTCCACCGCCCGCGTGAACCGTTCGTCGCGCAGCCGCAGGTTGTCGTGGGTGACGCGGCGGCTGCGCGTGAGCAGGTTGAAGGCGAACTGCCGGGCGGGCTGGTCCACGTACCCGGCGAGCTCCTCGAACCACCGCATGCTGGCGGCGGCGGCGCGCTGGGTGCTGGCCACCGCCGGGCGCCGCGCCGTCTCGTACGCGGCCAGGGCCGCGGGTACGTCCGGCTGCGCGGCCACGGCTTCGGCGAGCGCGAGGGCGTCCTCGACGGCCAGCTTGGTGCCGGAGCCGATGGAGAAGTGCGCGGTGTGCGCCGCGTCACCGAGCAGCACCACGTTGCCGTGCGACCAGCGCGCGTTGACGACGGTGCGGAACCGCGTCCACGCCGAGCGGTTCCCCCGGAGGGGCCGCCCGCGCAGGGCCTCACTGAAGATCTTGGCGCAGCGGGCCGCCGACTCGCTCTCGTCGCACAGGTCGAAGCCCGCCGCCCGCCACACCTCGTCCCGCATCTCCACGATCACCGTCGAGGCGTCGGCCGAGTACGGGTAGGCGTGCAGCTGCATGACCCCGTGTTCGGTCTCCGCGATCTCGAAGCGGAAGGCGTCGAGGGCGAAGTCGGCGGCGAGCCAGATGTACCGGCAGTGCCCGGCCGTCTCCGTCGGCCCGAAGTGCGCGGCCCCGCGCTCGCGGGTCGCGCTGTGCACCCCGTCCGCCGCGATGACGAGGTCGTGGGAGGCGGCCAGCTCGAACGCGTCGGGGGCCGCGGCGCGGAACCGGAGCCGGACCCCGAGGTCCGCGCAGCGCTCGTGCAGGATCTCCAGCAGCCGGCGCCGCCCGAGCGCGGCGAATCCGTGGCCGCCGGAGGTCAGCAGCCGTCCCCGGTGCACCACGTCCACGTCGTCCCAGCGCACGAACTCCGCGCCGAGGGCGGCGTAGACGGCGGTGTCGGCCCGCTCGATGCCGTCGAGGGTCTCGTCCGAGAGCACCACGCCGAAGCCGAAGGTGTCGTCCGGCGCGTTGCGCTCCCAGACCTCCACGGTGTGCCCTTGCCGGGCCAGCAGCGCGGCGGCGTACAGCCCGCCCGGCCCTCCGCCCACGACGGCGACCCTCATGGCGCAAGCGGACATGGGACTACCTGCCCTTCCACTCCGGGGGCCGCTTCGCGGTGAAGGCGGCGTGGAACTCCGCGTAGTCCTGGCCGTTCATCAGCAGCGCCTGGGTGTTGGCGTCCAGCTCCACCGAGGCGGCCAGCGGCATGTCCAGCTCGGCCGTGAGCAGCGCCTTGGTCTGCGCGTACGCGAGGGCCGGCCCGGCGGCGAGGTGGGCGGCCAGTTCGGCGGCCCGTACGTGGGCCTTGCCCTCGTCGGTGACCTCGCTGAGCAGGCCGATCCGCTCCGCCTCGGGCGCGCGTACGGGCTCTCCGAGCATCAGCAGCCGGGTGGCGTGGCCGAGGCCGACGACCCGGGGCAGCAGGTACGCGGCGCCCATGTCCCCGCCGGAGAGGCCGACGCGGGTGAAGAGGAAGGCGAAGCGGGCCGTGGGGTCGGCGATCCGGAAGTCGGCGGCGAGCGCGAGGACGGCCCCGGCGCCGGCGGCCACCCCGTGGACGGCGGCGATCACCGGGAAGGGGCATTCGCGCAGGGCGCGGACGACCTGGCCGGTCATCCGGTTGAAGTCGAGGAGCTGGGCGGTGTCCATGGCGAGGGTGGCGCCGATGATCTCGTCCACGTCGCCGCCGGAGCAGAAGCCGCGCCCCTCGCCGCCGAGCACGAGGGCGCGCACGGAACGCTCCCTGGACAGTTCGGCGAGCAGATCGCGCAGGTCGGCGTAGGCGCCGAAGGTGAGCGCGTTCAGCTTTTCGGGGCGGTCGAGGGTGACGGTGGCCACGCCGTCCTGCCGGGTCACCCGGAGGTGGCGCCACCGTTCGGTCGCTGGTGTGGAACCGGTGAAGGGGCTCACGTTCTCGACGGTATCACTGAGTCGTGACTGCCGTCACAGAAACGCGACACATGGGCGCGCCGGAAAGCGCGCCGTATGACTATGCGGCGGGGGCCGCGAGCGTCGCGACGAGGACGGCCTTGATCGTGTGCAGCCGATTCTCGGCCTCGTCGAACACGACGGAGTGCGCCGACTCGAACACCTCGTCCGTCACCTCCAGCGAGTCCAGCCCGTGCCGCTCGTGGATCTCCCGGCCCACCTCGGTGCCCAGGTCGTGGAAGGCCGGCAGGCAGTGCAGGAACTTCACGTCGGGGTTGCCGGTGGCGCGCAGCACGTCCATGGTGACGGCGTACGGGGCCAGCGCCTCGATCCGCTCGTCCCAGACCTCCTTGGGCTCGCCCATGGACACCCATACGTCGGTGGCGACGAAGTCGGCCCCCGACACGCCCTCGGCCACGTCCTCCGTCAGCGTGATCCGGGCCCCGGCGGCCGCGGCGAGCTCGCGGGCCCGCGCCACCACGGACTCGGCCGGCCAGTAGGCCTTGGGCGCGACGATCCGTACGTCCATGCCCAGCAGCGCGCCGGTCACCAGGTAGGAGTTGCCCATGTTGAAGCGGGCGTCGCCGAGGTAGGCGAAGGCGATCCGGTCCAGCGGCTTGGCGCCGTGCTCGGTCATGGTGAGTACGTCGGCCAGCATCTGGGTGGGGTGCCAGTCGTCGGTGAGTCCGTTGAAGACGGGCACGCCGGAGTACGCGGCGAGTTCCTCCACGACCTCCTGACTGTCGCCCCGGTACTCGATCCCGTCGAACATGCGGCCCAGCACCCGGGCGGTGTCCTTGACCGACTCCTTGTGGCCCATCTGGGAGCCGGAGGGGTCGAGGTAGGTGGTGGAGGCGCCTTGGTCGGCCGCGGCCACCTCGAAGGCGCAGCGCGTGCGGGTGGAGGTCTTCTCGAAGATCAGGGCGATGTTCTTGCCCTGGAGCCGCCGCTGTTCCGTTCCGGCCTTCTTGGCCGCCTTGAGTTCGGCGGCGAGCTCGACGAGGCCGCAGAACTCGGCGGCGGTGAAGTCGAGCTCCTTGAGGAAACTGCGGCCGACGAGGTCGGTGGCCATGGGGACGCTCCAGAGTCGCACGGACAGGGGATGTTGGAACTATATACGATACTCCGTATTGATATACAGAACTGGCGTCAAACCCGTCAACCCGTCACACGGCGTCCCGCTCCACCGGACAGCTCATGCACCGCGGGCCGCCCCGCCCCCGCCCCAGCTCGCTGCCCGGGATCTCGATGACCTCGATGCCCTGCTTGCGCAGATGCGTGTTGGTCGTCACGTTCCGCTCGTACGCGACCACCACCCCCGGTTCCACGGCCAGCACGTTGCAGCCGTCGTCCCACTGCTCGCGCTCCGCCGAGTGCACGTCCTGCGTGGCGGTCAGCACCCGGATCGAATCCAGGCCGAGGGCCGCCGCGATCGCCCGGTGCATGTGCTCCGCCGGGTGGTCGGTCACCTTCAGCTCGCTCGCCCCGTCGCCCGGCTCGATCGTGTAGGAGCGCAGCATGCCGAGCCCCGCGTACTGAGTGAACGTATCTCCATCGACCATCGTCATCACCGTGTCCAGGTGCATGAAGGCCCGTCGCTTGGGCATGTCGAGCGCCACGATGCTGGTGGCCGAGCCGGCGGCGAACAGGCCCCGCGCGAGCATCTCCACCGCCTGCGGGGTGGTCCGCTCGCTCATCCCGATGAGCACCGCGCCCTTGCCGATGACCAGGACGTCCCCGCCCTCGATCGTCGAGGGGTAGTCCGCCAGACCCTGCGACCAGTAGTGGAAGGCTCCGGAGGTGGTGAAGAGCGGGTGGTGCTTGTAGATCGCCTCGAAGTGCACGGTCTCGCGCTGCCGGGCCGGCCAGCGCATGGCGTTGATGGACACCCCGTCGTAGATCCAGGCGGAGGTGTCCCGGGTGAACAGGTGGTTGGGCAGCGGCCCCAGCAGGAAGCCGTCCATGTCCAGGGCGTGGAAGCGCACCGAGACCGGCTCCGCGTGCCGTTCCAGGTATTCCCGCTTGGTCATCCCGCCGACCAGGGCCTCCGCGAGATCGGCCGAGGACAGCCCGTCGAAGGCGGAACGCAGGTGGTCGGTGGCGAGCGGCCCGTACTCCTTCTCGTCGAAGACCCGGTCCAGTACGAGGTGTCTCGCCTCGGGGATGTCCAGGGCCTCGGTCAGCAGCTCTCCGAAGAGGTGCACCTCCACGCCCCGGTCGCGCAGCACGTCGGCGAAGCCGTCGTGCTCCTGGCGGGCCCGGCGCACCCACAGCACGTCGTCGAAGAGGAGGGCGTCCTTATTGCTCGGTGTGAGCCGCTTCAGCTCCAGGTCGGGCCGGTGGAGGATGACGCGGCGAAGCCGCCCGGTCTCGGAATCGACATGGAATCCCATGTCGTACACGTTCCCAGACCGGACGGCTTTTTGACCTGGCGTCCGCTCAGCGCGGAGTCGTGAGGCCGAGGAGCGCCGACGGGGCGCCGATGAGTTCCGGGGCGGTCAGCCCCAGCTTGGGCAGAACCACGTTCGGGATCCCGTAGTTGCCCGCGTCCGGCATCGTCAGCGGGGCGCCGACGACCGCGCCGGGGGTGCGGGCGAGCAGGGTGGTCGCCGGTGACTCCAGGGAACCCTCGCCGTCCGTCTCCTTCGCGCCGAGCAGGTTCGGCACCGGGGAGGTGACGAGGGTCCGGCCGAGCTCGGCGTCGATCGGCAGCACCGGCAGCAGCGGGACCGGCAGCAGGTCGCCCGTGTGGTGGCGGGGCGCCTCGGGCGCGCCGACCATCGGCGCGGGAACCCCGGTGCCCACGCGCGGCGCGTCCACGCCCAGCGTGGTCTCCAGCACTTCCAGCGGGACACCCACCGGCACCGAGTCGGCCACGGCCGGGGAGGCCGCGCCGGCCGCCGCCATACAGGTCATGAGCGCCGCAATGCTTCCGCGCGCGGTCATCTTCATAGGTGACGTTCCGTCCTTCCAGGGTCGCGGACACTCCGCTGTCCTGGATGAACGATCCCGCCGGTGGTTTCCCCGGCGTTCTCCACGAAAGTTCCCCCATACGACCTAATTCCAGGCCGTATGGGGGCCCCGCCTTTACGGACGGGCTTTACGGGCGGCTCAGAGCCGGGGGTCGACCGGCTCCGACTCCAGGGCGAGCACCGCGAACACCGCCTCGTGCACCCGCCACAGCGGCTCCTCGGCCGCCAGCCGGTCCAGCGCCTCCAGCCCGAGCGCGTACTCGCGCAGGGCCAGGGAGCGCTTGTGCCCGAGGAAGCGCTCGCGCAGCCGCTCCAGGTGGTCCGGACGCGTGTACTCCGGGCCGTAGATGATCCGCAGGTACTCGCGCCCGCGCACCTTGACGCCGGGTTGGACGAGGCGCCCCTTGCCGTCCTTGGCGTACGCCTGGAGCGGCTTGACGACCATGCCCTCGCCGCCCGCGGCCGTCAGCTCCAGCCACCAGTCCGTGCCGGCCCGTACGGAGTCCTCGTCCGCGGTGTCCACCAGGATCCGGCCGGTGCGGCGCAGCAGCCCGGTGCCGGCCGCCTCGTCAGCGGCGACGAGCCGGTCCAGCCAGGCCAGCTGCTCGTCGTGCGGTACGGCGGCCAGCGAGCGCCCGGCCGCCGCCAGCAGCTGGAACGGGGCGAACCGGACGCCGTCCAGCCCGTCGGTGGTCCAGCAGTAGCGGCGGTACGCCTCGGTGAAGGCGGCCGCGTCGACGGCCCGGCCCCGCTGGCGCTCCAGCAGCTCCGCGGTGTCGATGCCCCGGGCACCGGCCGCCGCCAGGGCGGCGATGGCGTCCGGGAAGACGGCCCGGGAGGCCGCGCCCACGGCCGCGTACTGGTTGCGCAACAGGCCGCCGGACTTCAGCGACCAGGGCAGCAGCTCCCCGTCGAGCAGCAGCCAGTCGGTGGCCAGTTCCTCCCAGAGGCCGGCGTCGGTGATCGCCGCGCGGAGCCGGGCGAGGACCTCCTCGGTGACCTCCGGGTCGTGGAAGAACGCCCGCCCGGTGCGGGTGTAGACGGAGCCGGTCGGCCCCTCGACACCGAACCGCTCGCGGGCCGCCGCGGCGTCCTTGCAGACCAGGACGGTGGCGCGGGAGCCCATGTGCTTCTCCTCGCACACGACCCGCGCGATGCCGTCCTTGCGGTACTGCGCGAACGCCTCGGCCGGGTGCTCCAAGTAGCCGTCCTCCCGGGACGTCGCCGTCGGCGCCATGGTCGGCGGCAGGTACGGCACCAGCCGGGGGTCCACCGCGAAGCGGCTCATGACCTCCAGGGCCGCCGCCGCGTTCTCCTCGCGCACGGTGACGTTGCCCAGGTGCCGGGTCTCCACGATCCGGCGCCCGTGCACGTCGGCCAGGTCCAGCGGCCTGCCCTCGTGTCCCCCCGGCGCCTCGGCGGCGAGAGGGCGGGTGGGCTCGTACCAGACCTTCTCGGCAGGTACGTCGACCAGTTCGTGCTCGGGCCAGCGCAGGGCGGTCATCCTGCCGCCGAAGACGGCGCCGGTGTCGAGGCAGATGGTGTTGTTGATCCAGGCGGTGTTCGGGACCGGGGTGTGACCGTAGACCACGACGGCCTTGCCCCGGTAGTCCTCGGCCCACGGGTAGCGCACGGGCAGGCCGAACTCGTCGGTCTCGCCGGTGGTGTCCCCGTACAGGGCGTGCGAGCGGACCCGGCCGGAGGTGCGGCCGTGGTACTTCTCGGGCAGCCCGGCGTGGCAGACGACCAGCTTGCCGCCGTCGAGCACGTAGTGGCTGACGAGGCCCGCGATGAACTCCCGGACCTCCTGGACGAACTCCTCCGGTTCGCGGCCCAGCTGCTCGATGGTCTCGGCGAGACCGTGGGTCTGCTGGACCTTGGATCCTTTGAGGTAACGGCCGAGCTTGTTCTCGTGGTTCCCGGGCACGCACAGCGCGTTGCCGGACGTGACCATGCCCATCACCCGGCGCAGGACGCCGGGACTGTCCGGGCCCCGGTCGACGAGGTCGCCGACGAACACGGCGGTACGGCCCTCGGGGTGGGCGCCGTCCTCGTAGCCCAGCTTGGCGAGCAGGGTCTCCAGTTCGGAGGCGCAGCCGTGGATGTCACCGATGATGTCGAAGGGGCCGGTGAGGTGGGTGAGGTCGTTGAAGCGCTTCTCCAGGACGACCTCGGCGGCGTCGGCCTCCTCGACGGTGCGCAGCACGTGCACCTTGCGGAAGCCCTCGCGCTCCAGGCCGCGCAGCGAGCGGCGCAGATCGCGGCGGTGCCGCTGGATGACCTGGCGGGGCAGCCCGGCCCGGTCGGGGCGGGCGGCGTTGCGCTCGGCGCACACCTCCTCGGGCATGTCGAGGACGATCGCGATGGGCAGTACGTCGTGCTGCCGGGCCAGCTGGACCAGCTGGCGCCGGGCCTCCTGCTGGACGCTGGTGGCGTCGACCACGGTGAGGCGGCCGGCGGCGAGGCGCTTGCCGGCGATGTAGTGCAGGACCTCGAAGGCGTCCTTGCTGGCGCTCTGGTCGTTCTCGTCGTCGGCGACCAGGCCCCGGCAGTAGTCGGAGGAGATGACCTCGGTCGCCTTGAAGTGCTTGCGGGCGAAGGTGGACTTGCCGGATCCGGTGGCCCCGATCAGGACGACGAGGGACAGGTCGGTGACGGGAAGGACGCGCTTGCTGTCGGTGGTGGTCATGCTGCCCGGTCCTCCTTCGAGGTGTCGTTGTCGGTTGCGGCGCTCTGGGTGAGGACGGCCTGGGTGAAGACGGCCATCTGGGTCGGCGGCCCCACCTCGGGGTCGTCGTCCCCGACGGGAACGAACGCGACGGCGTAGCCGTGCCGTTCGGCGACCGCGGCCGCCCAGGTCCGGAACTCCTCGCGGGTCCACTCGAAGCGGTGGTCGCCGTGCCGGACGTGGCCGGCGGGCAGGGACTCCCAGCGGACGTTGTACTCGACGTTCGGGGTGGTGACGAGGACCGTGCGGGGGCGGGCCGCGCCGAACACGGCGTACTCCAGCGCGGGCAGCCGCGGCAGGTCCAGGTGCTCGATGACCTCGCTGAGCACGGCCGCGTCGTACCCGGCCAGCCGCTTGTCGGTGTACGCGAGGGAGCCCTGGAGCAGCCGGACCCGGTCGCTCTGGCGCTCCCCCAGCCGCTCCAGCCGCAGCCGCTTGGCGGCCAGGTTCAGGGCCCGCATGGACACGTCCACGCCGACGATCTCGGTGAAGGAGACGTCCTTGAGCAGCGCCTGCACCAGCTGGCCCTGTCCGCAGCCCAGGTCGAGGACCCGGGCCGCGCCGGCGGCGCGCAGCGCGGCGAGGATCGCCTCGCGCCGCCGCACGGCGAGGGGCACCGTCCGCTCGGCTGTGTCTTCGGTGGACCCAGTGGACTCAGCGGACCCGGCGGACTCGGCGGACTCGGTGCACGTCGCCTCGGCGACGGCGTTGTCGAGCTCCTCGACCTCGCTGCCGTCGGCCTCGGCCAGGCGGACCAGCTCCAGCCGGTCCATGGCGTCCCGGGTGAGGTGCTTGTGGCGGGCCAGGTAGCGGGAGGTGATCAGCGCGTGCTCGGGGTGCGCGGCGAGCCAGCCGTCTCCGGCGCGCAGCAGCTTGTCCACCTCGTCGGGTGCGACCCAGTAGTGCTTGGCGTCGTCCAGCACGGGCAGCAGTACGTACAGCTGCCGCAGCGCGTCGGCGAGCCGCAGCTCGCCCTCCAGCACGAGCCGTACGTACCGGGACTCGCCCCACTCGGGGAACTGCTCGTCGAGCGGTACGGATGTCACCGCCACCGAGTCCCAGCCCAGCGGGCCGAACAGCCTGCGCACGAGTTCCGCACCGCCCCGGGCGGGGAGCGCCGGGATCTCGACCCGCAGCGGGCGCGCCTGCTCCGGGAGCTCCGGGCGCGCGGTGCAGCGGCCGCTCAGGGCGCTGCCGAACACCGCGCTGAGTGCGACGGCGAGCAGCGAGGACGCGGCGTACGGCCGGTCGTTGACGTACTGCGCGAGCGCGGCGTCGGGCGCTCCGCCCCGGCCCTTGCCCTGACCGCGCCGCACGAGCGCGACGGGATCCACCTCCAGCAGCAGGGCCGCCGTGCACCGTTCGGCCGAGGCCTCGGGGTAGAACACGTGGGCGGTGCCGTGGGAGGTGGAGAACGTCTGCGCCTTCCCGGGATGCTTGTGCAGCAGGAAGCCCAGGTCGGTGGCCGGTCGTTCGGGGATGCCGGTGGTGGAGATCGTCAGGAACACATGGCCGATTGTCGCTGGTCACGCGCCCTGACCGCCTCCTGTTTTTATGCCGGTCTACATGCCGGTCTACATGCCGGCCGGCTCCTCCTGGTGAGCGGGTCCCGCACCGGTCGCCTACCGTCGAATCATGAGCGGCATCGTCGTGGTGTACGAGCTGGACAAGCCGGTGGCCGCGGACTTGCCACTCGGGGAGAGGCCGTCCGTCCGCCGGGTGCACGCCGCGCCCGCGGCCCCGGGGAGCACCACCGCGCGCGGCCCGAGGACCATGTGCGGCAAGGACACCTTCGCCATGCGAACGGCCGAGTGGAACCCGTCCGGGCAGCCGGAGTCCTCTTGGTACGACCCGGCGTACGCGGACCTGGTGTGCCCCGAGTGCGCTGCCGCGATGGACGACCGCTGATCTTCAGCCGCCCGTACGCCTGCCCGTACGCCGTGCCGTACGCCGGCCCGGGTCGGCCGCCAGCTCCGCGATGCGGTCGGGGCCGATGCGGCAGCAGCCGCCGATCAGGCGGGCGCCCGCGCGCCGCCAGGCCGCCGTGGGCCAGGGATCGGGGTGCTCGGGGGCGTGCCAGGTCTGGGTGGCGGCCTCCCAGACCGAACCGTCGTTGGGGTAGGCCAGCAGGGGTTTGCCGGTGACGCCCGCCGCCGCTTCGAGGGCCGGGAGGACATCCGCGGGGTCGCAGCAGTTGACGCCGACCGCGATGATCTCCGGGGCCCCGGCCACCGCGGCGAAGGCCTCGGCGAGCGGCTGGCCGGCCCGGGTGCGGCCCCCCTCCACCGTGTAGCTCAGCCAGGCCGCGGCGCCCGTCCCGGCGAGGACGCCCAGCAGGGCCTCGGCCTCCTCCGCGTCCGGGATGGTCTCCAGGGCCAGTACGTCAGGCCCCGCGGCCAGCAGTGCCTCGATGCGGGGGCGGTGGAAGCCGGCCAGCCGGCGCGGGCTGAGTCCGTACCGGCCTCGGTACTCGGAGCCGTCCGCGAGCACCGCCCCGTACGGCCCGACCGAGGCGGCCACCCACACCTCGTGGTCCGCCGCCCGGGCGGCGTCGGCCGCCAGCCGCACACTGCGGGCCAGCAGCGAGGTGGTCTCGGCGGGCCCGTAGCCGTGGGCGGCGAAGGCCTCGTACCCGACCTGGTAGCTCGCGGTGATCAGTACCTCCGCGCCGGCCCGGGCGTACGCCGCGTGCGCGGCCGCCACCTGCTCCGGCCGCTCGGCGAGCACCCGGCCCGACCAGAGGCCGCCGGACAGGTCGCAGCCCTGGTCGGCGAGCTGGTTGCTCAGCCCGCCGTCCAGGAGCACGGCCTTGCGGGCCAGGGCCTCGGCGAGCGGGCCGGACGCACGCGGCACGGGTGTTCCTCCTCCGTCAGCCGAGCTGGGACAGCACCTGGGAGGAGATCAGCTCCAGGTGGTCCAGATCATCGAGGTCGAGCACCTGGAGGTAGATCCGCGAGGAGCCGATCTCGCCGTAGGCGCCGATCTTCTCCACGACCTCGGCCGGGGAGCCCGCCAGGCCGTTCGCCTTGAGCTCGTCCACCTCGCGGCCGATGGCGGCGGCCCGGCGGGCCACCTCGGCGTCACTCCTGCCGACGCACACCACGAGGGCGTTGGAGTAGACGAGTTCCTCCGCCTTGCGCCCCGCCTCCGCGACGGCCCCGCGGACGCGGGCGAACTGGCGGCGGCTGTCGGCGATCGACGCGAACGGCATGTTGAACTCGTCCGCGTACCGGGCGGCGAGGCGCGGGGTGCGCTTCGCGCCGTGGCCGCCGACGAGCACGGGCACCTTGGCCTGGGCCGGCTTGGGCAGGGCCGGCGAGTTCTCCACCTGGTAGTGGATGCCCGCGTAGTCGAAGGTGGCGCCGGGCTCCGTGGCCCACAGACCGGTGATGATGGCGAGCTGCTCCTCCAGCCGGGCCATCCGCTCCGCCGGGAAGGGAATCCCGTACGCCTTGTGCTCCTCCTCGAACCAGCCCGCGCCCAGGCCGAGTTCGACGCGGCCACCGGACATCTGGTCGACCTGCGCCACCTGGATGGCGAGCACCCCGGGCAGCCGGAAGGTGCCGGCCGTCATCAGCGTGCCCAGCCGGATGCGCTTGGTCTCGCGGGCCAGGCCCGCGAGGGTGATCCACGCGTCGGTGGGGCCGGGCAGACCGTCCGCGGATCCCATCCGCAGGTAGTGGTCGGACCGGAAGAACGCGTCGAAGCCGAGATCCTCGGTGGCCTTGGCGACCGTCAGGAGGGTGTCGTAGCTGGCGCCCTGCTGGGGCTCGGTGAAAATACGGAGATCCATACCTCCATCCTGCCCCCCTCGGCCACCTCTCCCCCAGCTACCGCCGGGCAGCCCTCCTCCGGGGAGCCTCCTCCGGGGGGGGACCCCACGAAGCCGGCCCCATCCCGCCCCTGCCGGGTGAATCTCCGTCATCCGGATGGCCCACCGCCGCCCCCGCCAGTGACCGGCGAGGATGGAGATCGTTGGCTCGGACGGAGCCGGACCGCCCGGCCCGCGCGCCGGCGGCCTATCGCCGGTGCGTCCACCGCCCCCTTCCGCCTTGGAAGGGCCAGGGCCGAGGAGGCCGCCATGTCCCACGAGTCCGTGCCGGAGACCCCCCGACAGACCGGACAGACCGGACAGGCAGCACACGACCAAGCACGCCAGGAGTCCGCGGGACCCGTCCAGGGCAGCGGCGCGCCGAAGGGCCTGCTGCAGCAGATGGAAGAGCTGATGGCGGCGCTGAACGCCGACCTCTCCCAGCTCGACGCCGACCTCCAGCACTCCGCGGACCGCACGCCCACCGGCACCACCCTGGCTCCGGGCAGCCACGGCACCGCCGGCCGCGGCGCCGAGGGCGAGCACCACTCCGACCGGTCGTTCTGACCGTGCGGGTCCCGTCGCGCGCGGCGGGACCCCATCCGAGCCCGCGGCCCCGCCTTCTCAGGCCACGCCCGAGGCGGACCCCCGCTCGCGGACCACCATCCGGCGCAGGAGCGCCCGTACCCGATCGCTCGACTCGTCAGCCGCGTCGATCGACTCTATGCACTGCCAGTACAGGCTCTCGTCATCGGTCCCGCAGGCCACCCCGACCAGGGCTATGCCCACCTCGCCCAGCAGCGCCTGAAGTCCGAGCAGCGCCTGCCGGACATCCCCCACCTCGGTCAGCTGCGCCGCCCGCGGCGGACGGTCGGGCGCGCTGCCCTCGCCGCGCAGGGCCGCTCTGTCGAGCACCCCGCAGCCTCTTCCCCCGGCTTCACCCAGCCCCCGTGCCTCCGATCTCAGCTCCGGCGGCCCGGTGACCGCCAGCCAGCTCCCTATCCCCTGCGCGAGTGCCTGGGCCTGCCAGGCCTCGCCCACGATGCCCCACGCAGCCCCACTCTGTGCCAGCGCGTGCCGGCCCGCTGCGATGAGCCGTACCGCATCCATATGCCGTCCCCCGTCCGCACGACATCCTGCCGTTCTCCCACTACCCAGAGTGAAGGCAACGAGCCAGTAAAGCCAGGGGTATTCGGAAATCTCTGGACAGAGACATGATTGTGGACGACGCCATCACTCCGAAGAGTGACAATTCGGTGTCGGAGTACCCGGTACCGGGAAGCGGAGCTCGTTCCTCTCGATCTTCGCCGCGAGCGCATCCAGCGCATCCACCCCGAGAACCTCACAGAACTGCAGGAGATACGCGAGCACGTCGGCCACCTCATCGGCCACGCGGTGCGCGCTTTCCGGCTCTTCCATGACCTTCGCCGACTGTTCCGGCGTCAGCCACTGGAAGATCTCGACCAGTTCCGACGCCTCCACGCTCAGCGCCACCGCCAGGTTCTTGGGCGTGTGGTACGGCCCCCAGCCCCGCGCCGCCGCGAACTCGGCGAGCCGGCGCTGCAGTTGCCCCAGCCGCTCCTCCGACCCGCCCCCGGTGCCGCCCCCCGTGCCACCGGTGTCACCGGCGCCCCCTGCGCCACCCGCGTTCTCGCCGCCCACATCTCGTACGTCACTCATGACGACAGGTCTACCATCGAGACACCGGGGAGCAGCCGCGCGGCTCCCGCGCACTCCTCCCCCACCGAGGCCACCAGCCGGACATGGCCCCGCCCGCACGCCAGCAGGGCCACCCGCAGCAGTTCGGCGCTCTGCCGCCGGTCCATATCGCGGTCGAGGCCGTCGGCGAGCACGGTCAGCGCCTGCCGCGCGGACGGGAGTTCGGCGGCCGGGTCCACGGCCAGCACCCCCGGCCCGGTCAGCAGGACGAGCGCCAGCGCGAGGAAGCGGAGCTCGCCCGCGCCGAGCCGGCCGAGTTCGGTGCCGGGCCGGCCGGGGCCGCGGTCCAGCAGCGCGGTGACCGGGCCGCCCGCCGCGGGAGCCCGTACGTCCAGACCGGCGACCACGCCCGCGCAGCCGGCCCGGGCCGCCTCCGCCAGCAGCGCGTGTCGGGTGCCGCACTCGTGGCGGGTCCGGCGCAGTACGTCGGCCAGGTTGGCGCAGTCGCCCAGCAGCCGCCCCTCCCCCGGCGGGACGGGCGCGCGCATCCGCTCCGGGCGGGGATCGCAGGGGAACACCGAGCGCAGGGCCACCACCACCTGCTCGGCGGCGGCGAGCACCCGCCGCTGCCCGGCCGTGGCGCCGGCCACGCGGAGCGGGAGCAGGGCGGTGCCGAGCCGGTCGTCGGGCAGCGGGGCCCTGGTGACGCCGACGGAACCCCCGGTGAGCCAGGCGGCCTGTACGGAGCGCCGCCCGGGGTCGCGCAGCGCGGTGCTGAGCAGGATCTCGCCGTCCACCGAGAGCCGCTCCCCGACGACGCGCAGCGCGGGCTCGGCCTGCACGGCCAGGTCGAGCCGGACCGGGCCGACGGGTCCGCCGACCGTGCAGCCGACGCGGAATCCGCGGCGCCGCTCGGCGTCGGGGACGGCCCCGTCGGGGACCAGGGCTCGCGGATCCGGGAACACCTCCTCCAGGGTGGCCCCGGAACCCAGCCCGGCCAGTGCCTCGTAGGCGGCCAGGGTCTGGGACTTGCCGCTGCCGCTGGGCCCGGCGAAGAGGGTGACGGGCCCGAGCGGGAAGACGGCGCGCCGGTGCGAGGCGAAGGCGGAGAGCCGCAGCTCGGTGACGGCGGGCCGCTGTGTCGCGTGCGCGGGCAGGACGGGGGCGGCGGCGGCCACCGCCGGGCCGGCCGGCCCGGCAGCGGCGGGTCCCGGCGCAACACCGGCACCGGCACCGACGCCGGACCTGGCACCGGACCTGGCACCGGCGGCAGTACCCGGCAGCCGGCCGGCCGGGGCGGCGTCACCACGCGGCGCGGGAACGAGGGCGTCCGGAGTCGGCGGGCCGGGCGGGCGCGCGTCAACAAGCGCGGCGTCAACAGGCGTGGCGGGGGCGGGGACTGCGGGGGCGTCGGTTAACGCGGTGGCGGCGGGGGCGTCCATGCGCCGGACGCTACGGGCCGCCGGGCCCCCCATGGGCCCGGCGAACCGTTCCGTCGGCGCCACCTTCCTACGATCGGGGGACGGCGGCGGCCGCGATCCCCTCGACCTCGGTCCCGACGGGCGCCAGCAGGAAGACGTTCCGGTCCACCCGGTGCATCCCGCTGCCCAGCCCGAAGACCACGCCGCTGCTGAAGTCCAGGATCCGCTTGGCCACTTCACTGTCCGCGCCGGTGAGGTCGAGCAGCACCGGGATCTGCGCGATCAGGTACTCGGCCACCTCCCGCGCGTCGGCGAAGATCTGGACCCGTATCACGACGAAGCGCCGCTGCTCCGCCGCGGACGCCCCCGGCGCCGTGGGGATCGTGCGGTGGTCCACCCGGGAGGGCCATTCGTTGCGACTGCGCAGCGGCACCACCTGCGCGAGCCCCTCCCACTGTTCGTCGGTGACGTCGTACCTGCTCACCGGGCCGCCTCGGCCGCGCGCTTCTTGTGCATCCCCCCATCCTCTCGCGTTTCACCCGTTCAGCCCAACAACGACACGAGGGACGCGGGCTACTCCCGACGGAGCAGATAGGTTAGGTTAGGCAACCCTAAGTGAACCGAGCCGTAATTGAACCCAGTGACCCACTCGGGACGATGGAGAGATCCGCATGCGCAAGTCCGGTGCCCCTGACACCCCGGCCGCCCGCCCCGCGCCCGCCGCCCTGCCCACCGATGCCGAGCGGGTCCGGTCGGTCCTGGCCGCCGCCCACTCCATGACCGTCGTCACCGACGGCCTGCGCACCGAGGTCCGCCACCTCGACGGCACCGACCCCATGGGCCACGTCCACCTGCACCCCGCCGAACCCGGCGGGGCCGCCGAGCACCGGCCCGCGATCCGGCTGGAGTTCACCGACATCGCCCCGACCCCGGTGCGCGACCGGGTGCGCGCCCGCGTCACGGTGCTGGGCCGGCTGCTCACCCCGTACGGTTCCGGCTCCACCTGCGTGGAGTTCGTCCAGGCCGTCCTGGAGACCGCCGACGGCCGCTCCTCCGTCGGCCTCGAAGAGCTGGAAGCCGCGGCCCCCGATCCCCTCGCCCCCTACGAGGCCGGGATGCTCACGCACCTCCTCGACGACCACGCCGAACTCGTCACCCTGCTGCTGCGCCTGGTCCCGCCGCCCGCGCGCGACACCGCCGGCGCGGTCGTACGGGCCCTGCCCGTCGCCATGGACCGGTACGGAATCACCCTGCGCCTTGAGCAGGCGCGCGGACACCGCGACGTACGGCTGCCGTTCCCGTCCCCGCTGGATCACGTGGAGCAGTCGGGCGCCCAGATCCAGGCGCTGTTCAGCGCGGCCCGCCGGCGCTCGCACCACAACACCCTGCCCGCCTGAGGAATAGCCGCGTACGGATCCCCGTTGGTGGCGATCATGAAGGCAATCACATACAGCGCGTACGGAACTTCCGACAGTCTCACGCTCGTTGACGTCCCGCAGCCCAAGGTGGGCCCGGGCGAAGTGCTCGTCCGCGTCAAGGCCGCCGGCGTCAACCCGGTGGACTGGAAGCTCGCCGCCGGTTACCTCGATCCCATCCTGGAGGTCCGCTACCCGGTCATACCCGGCTGGGACGTGGCCGGAGTCGTCGAGGCCGTCGGCCCCGACACCTTCGACCACGCCGTCGGCGACGAGGTGTACGGCTACGTCCGCAAGGAGTGGGTGGAGCTCGGCACGTACGCCGAACTGGTCTCCGCCCCCGTCCGGACGCTGGCCCGCAAGCCGCGCGAGCTGACCTTCGAGCAGGCCGCCGGAATCCCGCTGGCGGGCCTCACCGCCTACCAGTCGCTCACCCGCGTGGGCCTCAAGGCCGGCGAGACCGTCCTCATCCACTCCGCGGCCGGCGGCACCGGTTCCTTCGGCGTGCAGATCGCGGTGGCCCTCGGCCTGCGCGTCATCGGCACGGCCGGCGCCCACAACCACGACTACCTGCGCTCGCTCGGCGCCGAGCCCGTGCTCTACGGCGAGGGCCTGGCGGACCGGGTGCGCGAGCTGGCGCCCGAAGGCGTGGACGCGGGCCTCGACTTCTACGGGGACGACGTCATCGAGACGCTCCAGTCGCTGGTCAAGGAGCGCGGACGCGTGGTCTCCATCGCCGACTACGAGGCCGCCGCCAAGGGGGCGCACCAGCTGTGGGTGCGCCCGGACACGGCCGACCTGACCTTCCTGGCCGAACTGGCGGACGCGGGGAAGCTGACGGTCAACGTGGAGCACGCGCTGCCGCTCGCCGATGCCGCGAAGGCCTGGGAGCTGAGCGCCGCCGGCCGTACCCGGGGCAAGATCGTCCTGACGGTCTGACCTGACCGTCTGACCTGACCGTCCGACCTGTCGGCCCGTGCGCCGGAGCGACGACACACGCGCTCCGGCGGCACGGCCCGCTCAGGAGACGACCGGCGGCCGCGCCGGTGTGTGGCGGTTGGCCGGGCGGGCCAGGCCGTAGTGCTCGCGGAGGGTGCGGCCGGTGTACTCGGTACGGAAGAGGCGCCGCTGCTGGAGGATCGGCACGACGTGGTCGACGAACGCGGTGAGACCGGTGGGCAGGACGGGCGCCATGATGTTGAAGCCGTCGGCGGCGCCCCGGGTGAACCACTCCTCCAGCTGGTCGGCGATCTGCTCGGGGGTCCCGGCCACGACGCGGTGGCCGCGCCCGGCTCCGAGGCGGGCGATCAGCTCGCGCAGGGTCAGGCCCTCGCGGCGGGCGAGTTCCGCGACGAGCGTGAAACGGCTCTTGTTGCCGTTGATGTCCCGCTCCTCGGGAAGCTCGGGCAGCGGGCCGTCGAGGGGGTGGCCGGTGAGGTCCACACCGAGCATGCCGGAGAGCTGCGCGAGGCCGTACTCGGGGACCTGGAGGTCGGTGAGCTGCCGCTCCAGCGCCTTGGCCTCGGCTTCGGTGGACCCGATGACGGGCGCGATGCCGGGCAGGACGAGCAGGTCGCCGTCGGCGCGGCCGTACTTCGCGAGGCGGGACTTGAGGTCCTTGTAGAAGGTCTGCCCGTCGGCGAGGGTCTGCTGGGCGGTGAAGACGGCCTCGGCGTACTGGGCGGCGAACTCCTTGCCGTCCTCGGAGGAGCCGGCCTGCACGAGGAGCGGGTGCCCTTGGGGGGAGCGCGGCACGTTGAGCGGACCGGCGACGCCGAAGTACTCGCCGCGGTGGGCGGCCGGGTGGAGCTTGTCGGTGTCGGCGTAGATACCGCGCTCCTTGTCGAGGACGATCGCGTCGTCCTCCCAGCTGTCCCAGAGCTTGGTGGCGACGTCGAGGAACTCGCGGGCCCGGTCGTAGCGGAGGCGGTGCTCCAGGTGTTCGTCCTGGCCGAAGTTGCGGGCCTCGTCGACGGTGCCGGAGGTGACGATGTTCCAGCCGGCGCGGCCGTTGCTGATGTGGTCGAGGGAGGCGAACTTCCGGGCGGTGTGGAAGGGCTCGTTGAAGGTGGTGGAGACGGTGGCGATGAGCCCGATGTGCTCGGTGACGGCGGCGATGGCGGAGAGCAGGGTGAGCGGCTCGAACCCGCCGAGGGCGTTGTAGCGGGCTTTGCCCCAGAGGGCGAGGCCGTCGGCGAAGAAGATGGAATCGAGCCGTCCGCGCTCGGCGGTCCGGGCGAGCTCCTGGAAGTACCGGAGGTCGGTGACGCGCTCGGGGCTGCTGTCGGGGTGCCGCCAGGCGGCGTCGTGGTGGCCTGCGTTCATGAGGAAGGCGTTGAGGTGGAGGGTCCGCGGTGCGGTCATGTCTGTTCCTCGGGGTATTCGGGGTAGTTCAGCTCGGGGTATTCGGGTAGTTCAGGTGGGGATGCGCCAGAGGCTGAGGCGGCGTTCGATCGTGACCAGGAGCTGGTTGAAGGCCACGCCGATCGCGGAGATCGTGACGATGCCCGCGTACATCTGGGGGATCGCGAAGTTGAACTGCGACGCGTTGATCAGGTACCCGAGGCCGGCCTTGGCGCCGATCATCTCGGCGGCCACGAGCACCAGGATCGAGACCGCCCCCGCCAGCCGGATCCCGGTGAAGACGGCCGGTACGGACGCCGGCAGGATCACCTTCTGGAACAGCCTCGGCGTGGACAGGTCCATCGACCGGGCCAGTTTCACCAGCGTCGGGTCCGCGTTCCCCACGGCGCTGATGGTGTTCAGCAGGATCGGCCACACGCAGGCGTAGACGACGATCGACACCTTCGAGGTCTCCCCGATGCCGAGCAGCAGCACGAATACCGGCAGCAGCGCGAGGGCGGCCGTGTTGCGGAACACCTCCAGCAGCGGGCCGAGCAGCACCGCCACGGGCCGGTACCAGCCGATGAGCAGGCCCAGCGGCACGGCCACGGCGACCGCGATGCCGAAGCCCCCGAGGGAGCGGACCAGGCTGGCCCGGGCGTGTTCCCCGAGCCGGCCGTCCGCGAGGAGTTCCCACCAGGCCTTGGCGACCTCGCTGACCGGCGGCAGGAAGGTGGCGTCCACCAGGGCGAGCCGCGGGGCGGTCTCCCACAGGGCGAGCAGCGCCAGGACGGCCGCCGAGCGGAGCCCGGCCGCGCGCAGCACCCGCCCCACTCCCCCGGCCGGGTGCGACCGCGGGCGCGCTGGAGTCCGTACGGCGGGCCCGGCGGACGCGGCGGACGCGGTGTCCGTCACCGGCGGGGCCAGGCCCGTCAGGGCGGCGATCGTCGTGTCGGTTCCGGTGCTCATACGGTGGCCTCCTCCTTCTCCAGTCGCTGGGCGCGGGCCACCTCGTCGTGGAGCAGGGTCCAGATCTCGTGGCGCTGTCGGGCGAACTCCGGGCTGGAGCGCAGATCCTCGCCCGTGGCCCCGGCGCCGCGGATGCCGAGGGACACCGGGACGACCTCCTTCACGCGGCCGGGCCGTGAGGTCATCACGGCCACCCGCTGGCCCAGGTACACCGCCTCCTCGATCCCGTGCGTGATGAAGACGACCGTCTTGCCCGTGCGCTGCCAGATGCGCCGTAGTTCGTCCTGGAGCGATTCGCGGGTCTGCGCGTCGAGCGCCGCGAACGGCTCGTCCATCAGCAGCACGTCCGGGTCGTAGGCCAGCGAGCGCGCGATCGCCACCCGCTGGCGCATGCCGCCGGAGAGTTCGTGCGGATGCCGGTCCTCGAATCCGGTCAGGCCGACCAGGTCCAGGAACTCCCGTGCGCGCGCCGTCCGTTCACGACGCGGGACGCCGGTGGCCTCCAGACCGAACTCGATGTTGCCCAGCGCGGTGCGCCACGGCAGCAGCGCGTACTGCTGGAAGACGATGCCCCGGTCCAGCCCCGGCCCGGTGACTGGCTCGCCGTCGAGCAGGATCCGGCCGGAGGTCGGGCGGGTCAGGCCCCCGAGGAGGTCCAGGAGGGTGGATTTGCCGGAGCCGCTGGGGCCGACGACGACCACGAACTCGCCCGCCTCGATCTCCAGATCGATGCCGTCGAGGGCGGTGAACTCACCCTTGCTCCTTCTGCTCTTCTTGCCCTTCGTCGGGAAGGTCTTGGTCACCGCTTCGAACACGATCTTCGCCATGGCGCCGCTCAGCCCTTCCCGTATCCGTTGAACTCGTTGGTGTAGAGGTCGGCCGCCTTCAGCTGCCCCTTCTTGACCTCGCCGCGCTCGGCGAGCCAGTCGATCCAGAGCGGGAACTCCCCGTCCTCGACGCGGCCGCCGGTTTCGGCGATGCCGTACGAGCGCCAGTACCGCAGGGTCGAGGTGTCCTCGTTGCGTCCGCGCTTCTTGACGATCTCGGTCATCCGGGCGATGACCTCCTCGCGCGGGGTGGTGCGGGACCACTCGATGGCCCGGGCGACGCCGGTGGTGAAGGTCCGGACGGTGTCGGGGTTCTCCTTGATGAAGCGCCGGGTCATCACGTACGTGCCGGCGCTGAACTCGCCGAGCAGGTCGTAGTCGCTGAACAGCGGGCGGATCCCGCCGGCCGCGAGGGCCTTGTCGCGCAGGACGCCGGTCAGCACGCCCACCTCGATCTGCTTCTGCCGCAGCACCTGTTCGGTGTTCACGGGCGGGACGACGAGGGGCTCGACCTTGGCCGCGTCGGCCTTGGAGAGGCCGTTGCGACTCAGGTAGATGTCGAGCAGGGCCTGGTAGTGGGCGCCCAGGGTGTTCATGCCGACCTTCTTGCCGATCAGGTCGCGGGCGGAGCGGATCGGGCTGTCCTCCAGGACGTAGTAGCCGCCGTACGCGTACTGGTCGACTCCGTAGGAGGAGATGACGGCCTTGATCGGGGCCTTGCCGGCGGCGAGTTTGATGACCGCCCCGTTGAAGGCGCTGCCGAAGTGGGTCTGCCCGGTGGCCGCGGACTGGATGTCCTGAGGGCCGCTGATGGTGTTGCCCACCCATTCCAGGGTGAGGTCACCGAGGTGGCCGAGGTCGGCGGCGAGTTCCGGGAGGGTGACGCTGCCCACCGCGCCCTGGTACTTGAGGGTCGTGACCTGGTTGGCGCCGCCGGAGCCGCCGGAGCCGCCGGAGCCGCCGGTGGCGGTGGCCGTGCCGCAGCTCACCGCGGCCGCCGAGATGCCGAGCAGGGCGAGGAACTGGCGTCGGGAGGTGGTGGTCGAGCTGAGGGCTGCGGGCATGACGGGTCCTTGTCGGTACGGGTCAGAGGGCGGTGGTGAGGGAGGCCGCTTCGGCGGCGCGCAGGGCTTCGGCGAACTCGTCGACGGCCTGGAACAGGTCCAGCTCCGCCTCGGGCCGCAGCCGGTCGGGGCCTTCGCCGCGCTCGACGGAGGAGTCGAGGACGAACCGGCCGGCGGTGACGTGCCGCGCGCCGAGCGCGGCCAGGACGGGGCGCAGGGCGTAGTCGAGGCTCAGGACATGGGCGAGGCTGCCGCCGGTGGCGAGCGGCAGAACGGTCTTGCCGGCCAGGCCGTCCTGCGGGAGCAGGTCGAGGAAGGCCTTGAGCAGACCGGTGTACGAGGCCTTGTAGACCGGGGTCGCGACGATCACCCCGTCGGCCTCGGCGACGGCTTCGAGGGCCCGGCGGATCTCCGGCTCGCCGCGGCGGGCGGAGAGGAGGTCGGCGGCGGGCAGTTCCCGTACGGCGAGGTGCGCGGTCTCGAACCCGGAGCCGGAGTGGGAGAGGCGGCGCAGCACGTGGTCGGCCACGACGGCGGTACGGGAGTGGGCGGAGGGGCTGCCGGTGAGGGCGAGCAGTCGGGGCACGGGGGCTCTCCTTGCGGGGCGGGCGGTCAGGCGGACGCGGTGGAGGCGGTGGACGCGGTGGACGCGCCGGAGGGAATGCCGAAGGCCGGGTCCGGGACGGCCTCGGGGCTGAGCAGCCGGGACGGAACGCCGTCGGGACCGACGGGGACGTCGCCGTCCACCGTCACGCGCCGCAGGGTGCGCTCGTGGTCGTCGGAGTCGTCGACCCCGTAGTGCTGGGTGGCACGGTTGTCCCAGATCGCGACGTCCCCGGCCCGCCATGGCCGGCGGACGGTGTTCTCGGGGCTCTCGATGTGCGACTGGAACAGGTCGAACAGGGCGCGGGAGTCGTGGCCGGTGAGGCCCTTGATCCGCTGGACGAAGTTGCCGAGGAGCAGGGAGCGTTCGCCGGTCTCGGGGTGGACGCGGACGACGGGGTGCTCGGTGAGGAACTTCGTGGACGTGAACACCTCGCGGTACTGGGCGAGGGCCTCGGGGAGGGCGTCGGGCTTGAGCGCGGCGTAGTCGTACTCGTTGGAGTGGACGGCGCGCAGGCTGTCGGCGAGGGCGCGGAGCGGCTCGGGGAGGTGGGCGTAGGCGGCGGCGGTGTTCGACCAGAGGGTGTCGCCGCCGTACGGGGGGACGGTGACGGCGCGGAGGATGGAGAAGGCGGGGTACGCGGGAACGAACGTGACGTCGGTGTGCCACTGGTTGGCGCGGGCGCCGTAGTGGGAGTCGATGCCGAGGGCGTAGCGGCCGTCCGCGGACGGAACCGTGGGGTGCGCGACCGGCGCGCCGAGCAGCCCGGCGAAGGCTTCGTGACCGGCCTCGTCGAGGTGGTCCTGGCCGCGGAAGAAGACGACCTTGTGGGCGAGGAGGGCGTCGCGGATCTCGGCGACGGTGCCGGCGGGCAGCTCGCCGCCCAGGCGGACACCGCCGATCTCGGCACCGATGCGGCCGCCGATCTTCGTGACGGTGAGGGTGGGGATGGCGGTGGCCATGGGGACTCCCTGGGGTTTGTTTCCGCAGCGGAAGAAATGGGGGTACGCGTACGCCGAGCAGGGCGCGGTGGGGTACGGGCACGGACCGAACGGGTCCTGGGGACCGAACGCGACGTCGGGGCCTCGGGCGACGGGGCCTCGGGTGCGTGGGGGCGACGGGGCGTCAGGCGACGGGCGCGGCCCTCGGACGGCGCGGGGCGTCAGACGGCGGGGGAGCGCTCGACGGCGCGGGGGCGGCCCGTGACTCAGACGGCGCGGCGGGGGGCCGGACAGCGGCCCTGACACTCGCCCGGCGCGGTACAGGGGCCGGGGGTGTGGAGCCGCGGGGCGAGAAGTTCGGTCGCGGACATGACTCGGAGCCTGTCAGCGCCTCCGCTGGGGGTCAACCCTCGCCGGGCCCCGCCGGTTACGCTGCCTTGGGGTCCACCGCACGGCCTGCGACCTGGGCTTTCTCGCGGTCCCGCAGCGCGGGCGACGGCCGAAAACCGTGGCCGGATTTCACGGCCCCGCAACGCGACCGCCACGCCGCCGCCCCTCGTAAACCCGCACCCCGGGCGCCTCAATCGCCGGCCGAGGCTGAGGATGGCCAGCCGGGGCTGGAGTGTGCCGGGCGCCAGCCCGCGGACCCTCGCGCCTCAAACGCCGGCGCGGCTGAATATTGCCGGGGACGGGGACGGGGTGGGGTGTTGTCCGGGACGTAAAACGTGATTTGTGGCGCTCAGTGCCGCCGCACGGCGAAAGCTCCCGCCAGGGCGCCAAAAATCATGCAGTCCCGGACAACACCCCACCCCGTCCCCGGCACCGGCCCCCACCCCGCCAACCACGCCCGCGCCTTCGCCCGCCGCGCGCACGCGCCCCACTCACGAGCCCCGCCGTACTCCCCCGCGCGCGCACGCGACCCCCGCGCACACGCGGCCCGCGCCGCCGCGACCCACGCCGCCGCGACCCACGCGCACCGCGACCCGCGCCGCCGCGACCGTATCCGCTCTTTCGTGACCCCTCCCGTCTCACATGAGAGGGGGAGATCACATCCAGTGGTTATGGTCCATCCCAGAGCACCCCCCTAGCATTCGAGCCATGACGGTCCTGCCTGACGACGGGCTTTCCCTGGCCGCCGAGTTCCCTGACGCGACGCATGAGCAGTGGCAGCGCCTGGTTGAAGGCGTACTACGCAAGTCGGGCAAGGAAGTATCCGGCGAGGCAGCTGAAGAAGCGTTGTCCACCAAGCTCGAGGACGGGCTCACCACCCGCCCGCTCTACACCGCGCGCGAGAACGCCGCCGACACCGGTTTCCCCGGCTTCGCCCCCTTCGTACGGGGCGGCACGCCGGAGGGGGCCTCCGTCGCCGGCTGGGACGTGCGCCAGCGGTTCACGGGCACGGATCCGGCGCGGCTGAACGAGGCGGCCCTCGCCGACCTCGAAAACGGCACCACCTCGCTGTGGCTCACCGTCGGCCGGGGCGGCATCCCCGTCGACGGCCTCGCCCGCGCCCTGGAGGGCGTCTACCTCGACCTCGCGCCGGTGTCCCTCGACGCCGGGGCCGACTACGCCGACGCCGCCCGCGCGCTGCTGGCCCTGTACGAGGAGCGCGAGGTGTCCCCCGAGGCCGCCCGCGCCCGCCTCGGCGCCGACCCGCTGGGCCACGAGGCCCGTACGGGAGAGGCCCTGGACCTCGCCGCAGCCGCCGCCCTCGCCCGGGAGACGGCCGCCGCCTGGCCCCACGTACGCACCCTGACCGTGGACGCCCTGCCCTACCACGAGGCGGGCGGCTCGGCCGCCGAGGAGCTGGGCCTGTCCCTGGCCACCGGAGTCGCCTACCTCCGCGCCCTCACCACCGGCAACGGCCTCACCGCCGGCACCGGCCTCACCATGGAAACGGCCCTCGGCCAGCTGGAGTTCCGCTACGCAGCGACCGCCGACCAGTTCCTCACCATCGCCAAGCTGCGCGCCGCCCGCCGCCTGTGGGCCCGCGTCGCCGATGCCTGCGGAGCGCCGGAGGCGGGCGCCCAGCGCCAGCACGCCGTCACCTCGCCGGTGATGATGACCCGGCGCGACCCGTGGGTGAACATGCTCCGCACCACCGTGGCCTGCGTGGCGGCGGGCGTGGGCGGCGCCGACTCCGTCACCGTGCTCCCCTTCGACCAGGAGCTCGGCCTGCCGGACGCCTTCGCGCGCCGCATCGCCCGCAACACCTCCACGATCCTGCTGGAGGAGTCGCACCTCGCCCGGGTGATCGACCCGGCGGGCGGCTCGTACTACGTGGAGCAGCTGACCGACGAACTGGCCCACGCCGCCTGGGAGTTCTTCCAGACGATCGAGAAGGCGGGCGGCCAGGCCGCCGCCCTGCGCTCGGGCCTGGTCGCGGAGCGGCTGGCCGCCACCTGGGCCGAGCGCTCCAAGAAGCTGGCCAAGCGCCGCGAACCCATCACCGGCGTCAGCGAGTTCCCGCTGCTCTCGGAGAAGCCCGTCGTCCGGGAGCCCGCTCCCCCCGCGCCCACCGGCGGACTGCCCCGCGTCCGGCGTGACGAGGCGTACGAGGCGCTGCGCGCCCGCAGCGACGCGCACCGGGCCGCGACCGGCGCCCGGCCGAGGATCTTCCTGGCCGCACTGGGACCGGCGTCCGCGCACACCGCGCGGGCCACCTTCGCCTCGAACCTGTTCCAGGCGGGCGGCATCGAGCCCGTGCACGACCCGGTCTCCGTGGACCCGGCGACGGCCGCCGAGGCGTACGCCGCGAGCGGCGCGGACGGCATGGCCGTGCTGTGCTCCAGTGACGCCCTGTACGAGGAGCAGGCCGAGGCCGTGGCGGCCGCCCTGCGCTCGGCCGGCGCCACGACCGTGTTCCTCGCCGGCCGCCCCGGCACCGCCGCGCCCGCCGTGGACGAGTACGTCTTCGCCGGCTGCGACGCGGTCGCCGTGCTGTCCTCCGTACTCGACCGGATGGGAGTCGCTCTGTGAGCATCCCCGATTTCTCCGAGCTCGCGCTCGGCGGCCACGGCGCCGCCGGGTCCGAGGAGCAGTGGCGCGCGGCGGTGAAGGAGTCCACCGGGACCGCCGGCGGCGACCTGCTGTGGGAGACCCCGGAGGGCATCGGCGTCAAACCGCTGTACACCGGGCGTGACGTGGAGGGCCTGGACTTCCTCCAGACCTACCCGGGCGTGGCCCCGTACCTGCGAGGCCCGTACCCGACGATGTACGTCAACCAGCCCTGGACGATCCGGCAGTACGCCGGTTTCTCCACGGCCGAGGAGTCGAACGCCTTCTACCGGCGCAACCTCGCGTCCGGCCAGAAGGGCCTGTCGGTGGCCTTCGACCTGCCGACGCACCGCGGCTACGACAGCGATCACCCGCGCGTGACGGGCGACGTCGGCATGGCGGGCGTGGCGATCGACTCGATCTACGACATGCGGCAGCTGTTCGACGGGATCCCGCTGGACAAGATGTCGGTGTCGATGACGATGAACGGCGCGGTGCTGCCCGTCCTCGCCCTCTACATCGTGGCGGCGGAGGAGCAGGGCGTCTCCCCCGACAAGCTCGCCGGGACCATCCAGAACGACATCCTCAAAGAGTTCATGGTCCGCAACACCTACATCTACCCGCCCAAGCCCTCGATGCGGATCATCTCCGACATCTTCGCGTTCACCTCGCAGAAGATGCCCCGGTACAACTCGATCTCCATCTCCGGCTATCACATCCAGGAAGCCGGCGCGACGGCCGACCTGGAGCTCGCGTACACCCTCGCCGACGGCGTGGAGTACCTGCGCGCCGGGCAGGAAGTCGGCCTGAACGTCGATGCGTTCGCGCCGCGCCTGTCGTTCTTCTGGGCGATCGGCATGAACTTCTTCATGGAGGTCGCGAAGCTGCGCGCCGCCCGCCTGCTGTGGGCGCGCCTGGTCAAGCAGTTCGACCCGCAGAACGCCAAGTCCCTCTCCCTGCGCACTCATTCGCAGACCTCGGGCTGGTCCCTGACCGCGCAGGACGTCTTCAACAACGTCACCCGCACCTGCGTCGAGGCGATGGCGGCCACCCAGGGCCACACCCAGTCGCTGCACACCAACGCCCTCGACGAGGCCCTCGCGCTGCCGACGGACTTCTCCGCGCGCATCGCCCGCAACACCCAGCTGCTGCTCCAGCAGGAGTCGGGGACCTGCCGCTCCATCGACCCCTGGGGCGGCAGCGCGTACGTCGAGAAGCTGACGTACGACCTGGCGCGGCGGGCCTGGCAGCACATCCAGGAGGTCGAGGCGGCCGGCGGCATGGCGCAGGCCATCGACGCGGGCATCCCGAAGCTGCGGGTGGAGGAGGCCGCGGCCCGTACGCAGGCGCGCATCGACTCGGGCCGCCAGCCGGTGATCGGCGTCAACAAGTACCGGGTGGCCACCGACGAGCAGATCGACGTGCTCAAGGTGGACAACTCCTCGGTGCGCAGCCAGCAGATCGCCAAGCTGCGGCGGCTGCGCGAGGAGCGCGACGAGGCGGTCACGCAGGACACCCTGCGGGCGCTGACGAACGCGGCCGACCGCGGCGACGGCAACCTGCTCGCACTGGCCGTGGACGCGGCGCGGGCGAAGGCGACGGTGGGTGAGATCTCGGACGCGCTGGAGAAGGTGTACGGGCGGCACGCGAGCCAGATCCGTACGATCTCGGGTGTGTACCGCACCGAGTCGGGCGAGTCCCCGTCCGTGGAGCGCACCCGTGCGCTGGTGGACCGGTTCGAGGAGGCGGAGGGTCGCCGTCCGCGCATCCTGGTCGCCAAGATGGGCCAGGACGGTCACGACCGCGGCCAGAAGGTGATCGCGACGGGCTTCGCCGACCTGGGCTTCGACGTGGACGTCGGCCCGCTGTTCCAGACCCCCGCGGAGGTGGCCCGCCAGGCCGTCGAGGCGGACGTCCACGTGGTGGGCGTCTCGTCGCTGGCGGCCGGCCACCTGACCCTCGTGCCGGCGCTGCGCGAGCAGCTGGCGGAGGAAGGGCGCGAGGACATCATGATCGTGGTGGGCGGCGTGATCCCGCCGCAGGACGTGCCGACGCTGCTGGAGATGGGCTCGGCGGCGGTCTTCCTGCCGGGCACGGTCATCCCGGACGCGGCCCACGACCTGGTGACGCGGCTGGCCGCGGATCTCGGTCACGAGCTGTAGGCGGCGCGGGACGATGCCGAAGATCGACATCGAGGCGTACGCGAAGGGGGTGCTCGACGGGAAGCGCGCGTTCATCGCGCGCGCGATCACGCTCGTCGAGTCCACGCTGCCCGCGCACCGGGCGCTGGCCCAGCAACTCCTGACCGAGCTGCTGCCGCACTCGGGCCGGGCCCGCCGGATCGGCATCAGCGGTGTGCCGGGAGTCGGCAAGTCCACTTTCATCGACGCGTTCGGCACGATGCTGACGGGTCTGGGCCACCGGGTGGCGGTGCTGGCGGTGGACCCCTCGTCCACGCGCACGGGCGGTTCCATCCTGGGCGACAAGACGAGGATGGAACGCCTCGCGGTGGACCCGGCGGCGTTCGTCCGCCCTTCCCCCTCCGCCGGAACACTGGGCGGGGTCGCGAAGGCGACGCGCGAGTCGATGATCGTGATGGAGGCGGCGGGCTACGGCGTCGTCCTCGTCGAGACGGTCGGTGTCGGGCAGTCGGAGACGACGGTGGCCGGAATGGTCGACTCCTTCCTGCTCCTCTCCCTGGCCCGTACGGGCGACCAGTTGCAGGGCATCAAGAAGGGCGTCCTGGAACTGGCGGACGTCCTCGCGGTGAACAAGGCGGACGGCCCGCACGAGCGCGACGCGAAGGCGGCTGCTCGCGAACTGTCGGGCGCGCTGCGCTTGATGCACCCGGCCGACGCGGCGTGGACCCCGCCGGTCCTGACGTGCAGCGCGCGGGAGTCTTCGGGGCTGGACGAGGTCTGGAACCGGCTGGAGCAGCACCGCCGGCTGCTGGACGCGAACGGCCGCCTTTCCGCGAAGCGGGCCGAGCAGCAGGTGGAGTGGACCTGGTCGATGGTCCGGGACGAGCTGTTGGAGCGGTTGCGGTCGAATGCGGGCGTCCGGGAGCTGGCGCCTGGGCTGGAAGCCCGGGTCCGCGAGGGTTCCCTCACGCCCACCCTGGCGGCGGACCACATCCTGACGGCCTTCGGCCAGGCCTGACCACCGAGCGCGGCGCCGCTGCCGGGGGCCAGCCCCCGGACCCCCGCGCCTCAAACGCCGGCGAGGCTGAAAGATCCAGCCTCGCCGACGTTTGAGGCGCGGGTCCGGGCAGAGCCCGGGAAACGGCGAAAGGGCGGGGCGGGGAGAGAAGCTCCGCGCAGCGGCGAACCGCCGCGTCAGGCGTTGATCAGGGCCGGACCGGGGGCCGAGAGCGCTTCGCGCAGCACGCGTGCCTGTTCGGCCGGGTCCGCGGAGGACAGCAGCGCCGCCAGGACGGCGATACGGGCCTGACCGGCACGCAGCGTCCCCGTCGGGACGGCCCCGGCGGCGACGAGGTCCACCGCCCCGCCGTGCGTGTAGATCTCGGTGACCGGCCCGGCCGCGACCCGCGTGGTCAGCGCCACCAGCACGCCCCGCGCCACCGCGGCCCGTACGGCGTCCACGATCTCCGGGGTCGCGTTGCCCGCCCCCGTCCCGATGAGGACGATCCCGCGCGCGCCCGCCTCGACGGCGGCGTTCAGCAGTACCGGGTCGCCGTCGGCGTGGTGCATCACCATGTCCACCCGCGGCGGCAACTCCGGCATCGCGGGCAGCGCCAGCGGCTCCGGCCGCTGCGGGGTGCGCAGCATCGCGACCCTGCCGAAGCCGATCTTCCCGAGCAGTTCCTTCGAGGGGTCGGCGAACGCGTCCAGCGCCACGGCCTGGGTCTTCACGGTCCCCCGCGCCGCGTGCACCCGTCCGGCGAAGGTGATCAGCACGCCGAGGCCCCGCGTCGTCGCCGCGGTCAGCAGCGCGTCGTAGAGGTTCTCCGGGCCGTCCCCGTCGGCCGTGCCCATGGGGAGCTGGGAGCCGGTGAACACCACGGTGCGCGCGTCGTGGTGGTGCAGGTCGACGAGGAACGCCGACTCCTCCAGCGTGTCCGTGCCGTGGGTGACGACGATGCCGTCCACGCCCGGGTCGGCCAGTACCTCGTGCACGGTGCGCAGCAGGGTGAGCTGGTGGGCCGTGGTCAGCCGGGGGCTGTTCACGCTGAACAGGTCCACCACCTCGACGGTGACGCCCTCGGGCAGCGGCGCGGTGGCCATGACCTCGCTGCCGTCGGCGTCGGCCGCGAAGCCGGAACCCTGCCAGCGGCTGGCTATCGTCCCACCGGTGCTGATGACGACGATCCGTCCCATGGCCGCCCTTCCCTGAAAACCTCGTCGGGCGCCGACGAGCGGGCGCACACGTGTCCGAAGCAGCAATATTAGAGAAATCCACGCGCAACGCGATTGCCAGTTCTGGCCGCGCCGCAACACTGGGCGGGGGATAATTGCTCGATGGACGCCATTGACCGTGAAATCTTGCGCGAGCTCCAGCGGGACGGCCGCCTCAGCAACCAGGAGCTCGCCCAGCGCGTGGGCCTCACCCCCTCCCCCTGCATGCGCCGCGTGCGCCAGCTGGAACAGGACGGGGTGATCCAGGGCTACCGCGCGGTGATCGACCCCGAGGCGGTGGGGCGCGGCTTCGAGGTGCTGGTCTCCGTGGAGGTACGGCGCGACCGCGAGGCCGTCGAGGCGTTCGAGGCCGCCCTCCAGGACATCCCCGACGTCATCGAGGCCTACCGCCTGTTCGGCAGTCCCGGCTGCCTCCTGCGGATCGCCGTCGCGGACCTGCGCGCGTACGAACGCCTCTGGATCGAGCAGCTCACGGCCCTGGCGGGGATCACCGAGGTGAACTCCCAGATCATCATGAAGCGCGTCAAGGAGCCCACGGGCCTCCCGGTCGATCGCTGAGCCGCCGCCGTCCCGGAGCGCGGGGCCGCCCGTACCGGATGGTGTCCCACAGGACGCCTCCGGCCAGATCAACCCGGTAGCGGTCCCCGGCGGGCCGCTGGACGGGCTTCGGCGGGCCGGGCTTGGCGTGCAATGGCGCATGCTGCGCGCTCTGGTGACACCGGGGCCGGACGACCTGTTCATCGCAGCAGACACACACCAGCGCATCTACGGCAACAAGGTGTCGGTACCCAGGCACCCGAGCTCGGGAGTTCCTGCGAGTCTCCTGGCACGGAGGAGCCAGCACTTTTCTCTCCTGCTGAACCGCCCCTCCGAAGGAGCGGCAGGCCCCGGTGGGCTCGTGTCACCAGGCGTACTCCTCCGGGGCCGGGCGGTAGCCCGGGAAGATTTCGTCCAGGCGGGTCAGCACCTTCGGCTCCAAGGTCAGCTCCAGCGCACGGACGGAGGTGTGCAGTTGGTCGAGGGTGCGGGGGCCGACGACCGGGGCGGTGACCGCCGGCTGGGCGAGCAGCCAGGCGAGGGCGATGTCGCCGGGCTCGTGACCGATCTCCGCGGCCAGGTCCTCGTAGGCCTGGATCGCGTCGCGCTTGGCCACGAGCGCCGCGGCGGCTCGGGCGACGGTCCGCCGGACGCCCTCGCGTTCCTTGCGCAGCACACCGCCGAGCAGCCCGCTGTGCAGGGGTGACCAGGGCATCAGGCCGAGGCCGTAGTTCTGCACGGCCGGGATGACCTCGAGTTCGAGCTTGCGCTCCAGGAGGTTGTAGAGCGACTGCTCACTGGCCAGGCCGAGGAAGTTCCGCGCCTTGGCGGTCTCCTGGGCCTGGGCCAGGTGCCAGCCGGCGAAGTTGCTGGAGCCGACGTAAATGATCTTCCCCTGGGCGACCAGAACCTCCATGGCCTGCCAGATCTCGTCCCACGGAGTGTCCCGGTCCACGTGGTGCATCTGGTACAGGTCTATGTAGTCGGTCTGCAGCCGCTTCAGGCTGGCGTCCACGGCGCGGCGGATGTGGAGGGCCGAGAGTTTCCCCTCGTTGGGCCCGTCACCCATGTCCATGTAGAGCTTGGTGGCGATCACCGTCTTCTCTCGACGGCCGCCGCCCCGCGCCAGCCAGTTGCCGATGATGGTCTCGGTCAGTCCCCGTTGCGCCGGCCAGCCGTAGATGTCGGCGGTGTCGAAGAGGTTGATCCCCAACTCCGAAGCGGTGTCCATGATGCGGTGGGCGTCGGCCTCCTCGGTGTGCACGCCGAAGTTCATGGTTCCGAGGCAGAGACGCGAAACAGTCAGGCCGGTGCGGCCCAGGCGGGTGAACTCCATGGCCGCCACCTTGTGACATCCGCTCCGTCATGTCCATGGCTGGCCTGCGCGTCAGGCGAAGTCTGCGGCGTGATCGGCGGCCCACTCGTCGACGGAGCGGGGCCGCTTGCCGGTGAGCTCCTCCACGGTCGTCAGCACGGGGAGCGCGCAGGACGGGTCCGCCGCCGTCTCGGACCACTCCCGCAGCAGGTCACCGACGATGCCCGGCCGCAGGAACTTCCCCGTGGACTCGCGCCACTGATCGGCGGTCAGTTCCTCGAAGCGGATCTCGCGCCCGATCGCGCCGCTGATCGCCGCGACCTGTTCCGTCTGCGAGACGGCCGCCGGCCCGGTCAGGGTGTAGCGCGCACCGTGATGGCCGTCCTCCGTCAGGGCCAAGGCTGCGACGGCCGCGATGTCGGCCTCGTGGATCAGCGGGCACGTCGCTGCCGGGTAGGGCGCCCGGACCACGCTCTCGGCGCGGACCGAGGACGCCCACCACAGCATGTTCGTCTGGAACGGTGCGGGCCGCAGGATCGTCCACTGCGCCACGCCGCTGCTCTCCAGTGCGGCCTCAGCGGCCCGGTAGCGGGGGTAGACCCACGACCCGATGTCACGCTCCGTGTGGCCTGCTGCCCAGGCTCCGGTGAAGAGGACGATCCGCTGGACGCCGGCCCGCTTCGCCGATGCGACGAAGTCCGGGATGGCCTCCAGGACGGGGAAGAGGAAGGCGCTCTCGACCCCGTCCAGGGCTGCGGTCAGGCTCTCCGGCACGGTCAGGTCCCCTTCGACCACCGTGACCTCGGGCGGGAGGCCGGCCCTATCCGGTCGCCTGCTCAGTGCGCGTACGTCCTTTCCCGCCGCGAGCAGGTTGTCCACCACATGCCGGCCGATTTTTCCGGTCGCACCGGATAAAAGAATTGTCATGCTCAGATCATAGAGGCCACATGTGCTCGAATTCGGGCTCGTTCGATCGCGAGCGCGTCAGATGGCCCGTTGCCCCTGTGACGACCGGCGTGATTCCGCTGCGGCCGTTCTGGCCACACCCTTCAAGTCGCCGACCGACCTGGCCCGTTCGTCCATCTGCTGCGCGGCGTTGCGCCAGCCCTCGGCAAGCTCACGGGAAACAGCAGCGACGGTGGGCACCCAATGGGTCGGGATGTTCTCGACCAGCTGTCTCCACTGCTCCGTGGTGAGCGAATTGAAATCGAGCAGCCGCAGCAGGAGACGCCCCTGGTCGGTGAACCTGACCGCCGGATCCCGCTTCAGGTTCACCAGGGCCTCTCCCACCGAGGGGGAGCCGACGGCCCTGTCGCGGATCGGAATGGCGGCCTGCTGCTCATCGGGCTGCTCCTGCGGCTTCGGCGCAAGCGGATTCTCGCTCCGCCGGACCGCGGCCCGGACGTCGCGGGCGGTCGCCAGGGACACACCCGCGCCGGTGGCGATCTCCCGTAAGGTCGCGCCGGGGTGCTCGACGACGTAGTCGCGGGCGAGCCGGCGGGCCTCCGTGACGTCCACCACCCGGGAGCGCCCGTCGCGCCCCACGCGCGCGTTCAACTGAGGAATGGTCTCACCTGAACGCTTGCGGATCGCACCCACGGTCTTGGGTGAGAGGCCTGCGGCGGCGGCGATCATCCGGTCCGACCACTGGGGGTGCGAGTGGATGATGCGTGTTGCCGCGGCATTTCGCTCGGCCCGGGTCAGAAGCAATCCGTGACGGGCATTTTGTTTGACGGCGAGGAGGAATGCCTCCTTCTCGCTACCGTCGAAGAACTGGACCTCGATCTCGTCCTGATCCCTGAGCGCAGCCGCTCTCCATCTATGCGTTCCGTCGACGATACGCATCGTGGAACGGTGTACGATGACCGGAGGCAGCGAGACATTCGACTGAGCGAGAGTCTCTATGTGGTCAGCGCTCTCACCTTCCAGTCGCGGCGAGTCACCGGCTTGAATTGATCGAATCGGAACGCGAACAACCGCAAGTCTGCCGACTTGAGCGTCCCATAGCTCAGCAGATACGCACTGCTCCTCGAAGTCGAGGGCTCCCCCGGTTTCACCCATTCCTAACAACCTCTCTTCGTGAGATAGGCGATAGATCGCCATGTGAAGTCAGGCGCGTTGAACGATCGAGGCCGATTTCGGCCGAGGCAATTGACGGTCTGCATCGCACACGCAGTGGTGTCCGGCTGGGTCGATACCTAGCCGGAAGGTTCCTCTGGTGGTGCGAGCCTGTGCGGCGCCCTGCCGCGCCCTCCTGTTCCGACTGCTGTCGTCGAGTCGTGGTGGAGAAGCCAACAGTCTTCCCAGACAGTTTCGTTGACCCCTGCCCATAGATCAATAAGCCGGTCACGACCCCGAAGGGCCCTGACCGGCTCCCGCCAGCCCTCCGTCAGCGCGTGGGCGGGTTGAACTCCGGCTGGTCGAGCAGGCGCAGCCAGGTACCGTCGGGCTGGCGGCGGACCACCTGCGCACGGGCTCCCGAGCCGTCCTTGGGAGGAGTGGAGGTCAGGGCGATGTCGCCACTGATCAGGGTGGGCAGCGGGGTCTCCTGCTCAAATTTCGGGGCGTGCGCCAGAACCTTTCCCCAAAGCTCGCGGATGGCCTCGCGGCCTTCCGTGACGCTGCCCGGAGGGTAGGCCATGACAGCGGTTTCCTCATACAGCGCGGCGATACCGGCCGCATCGCCCGCATTGGCACGCTCGACGAACAGACGGGTGAGGTCTTCCGGCTTCAATGCCTTCTCGTTCTCCGACACAGGGGTCCTTCCGTGCATGGCTGACTTTCAGCACTACCAGTCTCCAACGCCGCATCTTCACAAGTCCAATCAATCAACCTGATCAGCGTTATAATCAACGGCTATGGAACTCAGGCAGTTGAGGTACTTCATCGCCGTCGCAGAGGAATCCAACTTCACCCGGGCCGCCGAACGACTGCGTATCAGCCAACCCGGGATCAGCGCCCAGATCCGCCAGCTGGAACACGACCTGGGTGCGACCTTGATCGATCGCTCCGGTCGCACTGCGAGTCTGACCTCGGCCGGAGAGGCGGTTCTCAGCCACGCCCGGGCGGCCCTCGCGGCTGCCGAGGCCGCGCGCCACGCGGTCGCCGAAGTGAACGGACTGCTCCGTGGCCGGCTCACCGTGGGCATGGTCACCGCGTGCACGGTCACCCCGCTGTTCGACGCCCTCGCCTCCTTCCACCGGGCCCATCCGGGGGTCGAGATCACGCTGGCCGAGCACAACTCCGACGAGCTCATCGAGCAGGTTCGCGGCGGTGTGGCGGACCTGGCCCTGATCGGCACCGCCGACGAGCCTCCGCAGGGTCTGGAAGCGATGCCGATCATCAGCGAACGGCTGGTCGCAGCCGTTCCCTTCGGCCATCCCCTCGCCGAATCCGCGCGGGTCACGCTCGACCACATCAGCGCCTACCCGATCGTCTCCCTGCCCGAAGGCACCGGGATCCGTGCCGTGTTCGACCAGGGTTGCGCGGCCCAGGGAATCCGGCCGAACATAGCGCTGCAGGCCAGTGCGCCCAGCACCGTGGCCAACCTGGCCCTCCGCGGCCTCGGCGTCGCCGTCCTCTCCGAGTCCATGGCCGCCCATTACGACGGCCTGGAGACGCTCGTCATCGACGATATCGAGACACTCGCGGTGCTGTCCCTGGTATACAACTCGGGCAAGAGCGCGGCTCTCCGGGAACTGCTGGCGCACTGCCGCCACTCCTTCCTCACAGCGCCCGCCGACCGGCTGGTTTCGGTCACGGCCGGTCTGGCCACCGGCTGAGCGGTCCCCGTATACGAGGCAACACCGCCGGCCCCGACTCGGATGAGTCGGGGCCGGCGGTGCCGTACGACGGATCAGCTCTCGGCCGCCACCGGACGTCCCGGGGCGTCCGCCGCCGGAGCGGGCTTGGGCTGCTGGTTGGCCACGAAGTCCTTGGCGCGGATCAGCAGCAGGGCCAGCACGCCGCCGATCAGGGCCAGTCCGGCCGCGATGGCGAGCAGGGTGTTGATCCCGTCCACGAACCCCGACAGGGCCAGATCGTTGACCTTCTCGTGGAACTGCTCGGGGGTGGAGGCGACCGCGGCACCGATGTCGCCGCCCCGGACCTGGGCGGTGAGTTCCGCGCTGCGCCCCGCCAGTTCGGGGGTGCCGCGCAGCCCGCCGGCGAGCTTGTCGCCGATGATGGCGGCGAAGATGGAGCCCAGCACCGCGACGCTCGCCGTGACACCGAGCTGGCGGAAGGTGCTGTTCGTGCCTGCGGCCATACCCGACCTGGACATGTCCACCACGCCCATCGCGGTGGAAGCCAGGGGCGGGTTGACCAGGCCGGCGCCGATGCCGCCGAGCACGAAGCCGGGGATGAAGTGGGTCCAGCCCGTGTCCGCGTCCACGTTGCCCATCAGCAGCAGCCCGACGCCGACCAGGATGAGGCCGCCACCGATCAGGACCCGCGCCGGGAGCTTGCTGCTCAGCCTGCCGGCGATGTTCGAGGCGACCAGCATCGCCACGGAGGCGGTGAGCAGCCGGAGCCCGGTCTCCAGCGAGGAGTACTCAAGCACTTCCTGGAAGTAGATCGCCAGGAACAGGAACATCGCGAAGAGGGAGCCGTTCATGGCGAACGCCGCGATGGCCCCGCCGAGGAAGGTGGGGATCCGGAAGAGTCCCAGGTCGAACATCGGCTGCTCGACCTTCGACTCGACGACGAGGAAGGCGATCAGCAGGACCGCGCCGGAGATCAGGAACGTCAGCGCGGTCGAGTCGGACCAGCCGGACTCACCGGCCAGGATGAGGCCGTAGACGAGCGTGGCCAGACCGCCTGTGAGCAGGATGAAGCCCGGCCAGTCGAGCTTCCGGGCGAAGGGGGACTTCGCCTCGTCCACCCGCAGCATTACGATCGCGGCGACCGCGATGCCGATCGGCACGTTGATGAGGAAGATGCCCCGCCAGCTGATGCCGGCGGTGATCAGACCACCCGCGACCGGGCCGATCGCGGAGGCGAGGCCGGTGACCATGCCCCAGGTGCCGAAGGCGGTGCCGAGTTCCCTGCCCCGGAACGCGCCCGCCAGCAGGGCCAGGCCGGTCGCGAACATCACCGAGCCGCCGACGCCCTGCACGATGCGGGAGAGCACCAGCATGAGGGGCGACTGGGCCAGACCGCAGAGCAGTGAGCCGATGGTGAAGACGACCACACCGATGCCGTAGAGCCGCTTGCGGCCGAACCGGTCGGCGAGCGTTCCGCTGGTCAGCAGCAGCGTGGCGAGTGCCAGTGAATAGCCGTCAATGACCCATTGCAGATCGGCGAAGCTGGCGTTCAGGTCCTCTTGGATGGGGGGCATGACGACGTACACGATCGTCGTGTCCAGCAGGAGCATGAAGGTGCCCCCGCACACCGCTAACAGTGTCCACCACTTCTTTTCCATGTGAATTCCTTCTGCCGGCCGAGCTAGCGGATGCTCTGGACATTGATCGGCGGGATGTTGTGCGTGAGGCGAAAAATGTTCGCGGGGTCGTACACGGCCTTGATTTCCCTCAGGCGCAGGTAGTCCTTGGGGTCGTAGGCCATGCGTACCTGTTCGGCAGTGGCGTTCTCGCCGTACAGGAAGTTCAGGGAGCGGCCGGTCGTGACGGGCTCCAGGGCCTCGATCAGCCGGGCGTGCGCGGCCCGTGTGGCGTCGAGGTTGTCGGGTGCGACCCGGTTCAGCACGGCGAGCATGTACCTCGCGTCGCGGTTGCCGACCGCGTTGGCCACCGCCGGCGGCTGGGCCAGGGCGCCGCCGAGGTGGCGGATCTCCACGATGCAGGTGACCGGGGCCTGGGGGCCCGTCAGTTCGAGCACCGTCTTGACCAGGCCCTCGTCGAGGTCGCGGGTCATGGCATTGGTCCCGATGTACGGGGCCGGCTGCACCGGGTCGTTGTGGATCGAGCCGGACTCGGCGTACGGCAGTTCGCGTACGGAATCGGCCAGGGCCGGGCCGAGCGCCCGGAGCGGCGCGACCAGCCGCTCGCCGGTCTCGGCGTCACCCAGGTAGGCCACCCGTACGTGCACCACGTACCGTCCCCGCAGCGGCGGCGGGAGCGCCGGGATGTCGGGGAGCGGGACGAGCGCGATGGACGAGGTCATCTCGTCCGGGACGGTGCCGGTCCAGCGCAGGTAGGCGTTGACGACGTGCTCGGCGAGGCTGCCGTCGAAGTAGAGGCCGCCGCCGTAGAGGCGTTCGACGGGTACGAGGTCCACTTCGAGGCCGGTGACCACGCCCAGGCTGCCGCGACCGCCGCGCAGTGCCCAGAACAGGTCGGGGTCGCTCTCGCCGGTGACATGACGCAGCTGCCCGTCGGCCGTGACGACGTCGATGGCGCGGATGTGGTCGGCGGCGTATCCGTGGCGGCGGGCCATCAGGCCCAGGCCGCCGCCGAGCATGTAGGAGACGGCGCCGACGCCCGGGGCGCTCCCGTTGAGCGGGGCCAGCCCGTACGGGGTGGCCGCCTCGATCAGCTGCCGGGAGGTGACACCGGCGGCGAACCGGGCGGTGCGGGCCTCGGGGTCGATCGTCACGTCCGTCATCCGGCGGGTGGTGACCAGCAGTCCGCCGTCGGCGGCCGGAGCGGGGCTGTGGCCGGTGGCCTGGACCGCGACCGGCAGATCGTGGGCGGCGGCGAACTCCACGGCCGCTCGCACGTCCTCGGCACGGGTCGCGCCGACGACCAGGGCCGGGCGGTGGACCCCGAAGGTCTGATAACCGGTGCGTTCCTCGTCGTACGCCTCGTCACCGCGCAGCAGGACCGGACCGCTCACGCGTCCGGACAGTTCCCCGATCGCCGGTCCAAGGGCGATGGTGGGGTCAGGCACGTCATGCCCGGTGCTCATGTTCGTTCCTCTCGGTGGGCGCGCGGCGTGGGGCCCGGAGTCGGAGGGTGGTGGCCCGCCCCCCGCCAGCGGGGGACTGGTGTCGGAGGGCGGGCGTACGGTGTCGCACCTGAATGCTCGCCGAACCCGGTACCAGAAGTCCAAGACCTTGTTTTTGTGGATACCAGAACTGTTGGTTATGCCTGATGGGTCGTCGAGTGCCGAACGGCGACCGCGAAGGCGAAAGCCCTCGTGCCGCCGAGCGTGACGAGAGCCCGGTCCGCTCCGGCCCGGGCCCACAGCAGGCCGTCGGACCGGCTGAGGCGAACCCGCCAGAAGAGACCGCCATGGGCCGGCCTGCAGTCGGAGAGTGCCTTGAATCCGGCCTCCTTCGCGACGAACAGGCGACGCAGCGTCTGCCGGCTCCGGTCCGGCCACAGCAGTGCCCGCTCGGTGTCGTTGAGGAGGTAGCGGTCCAGCCCCGGTCCGAGGTGGCCCGTCTCCAGGTCCACGCCGATGCCGGTGACCCCCCGGGCGACGACCGCGACGGCGAAGGATGGCGTATGTGTGATCGCACCGGCGAAACCGTCGGGGAACACCGGAGCGCCGTCGGAGCGGCGGCCCACCGTCAGCACAGCCGAGCCGGCACGCCGGAGCGCCGTGCCGGCCGCGGTACGGCCGGCACGGCGCTGCTCGGCCGGGCCGTGCGGAGGGTCGACCCGCGCGACCTCCAACAGGATTCCCGCGGGCCGGCCGTCGGTCAGGGCTGACTCAGGCATCCGCCCCGATGACCCGGGAGACGAAGGCCACGACCTCCTTCTGGAACCACTCGGGCTCCTCCAGGAACGCGAGGTGCCCCCCGCGGGGCACCGTGACCGTCTCCGAGTCCGGCAGCAACCGGGCCAGTTCCTCCGCCCCGTTGGACCCGAGCGAGAAGTCGTCGCCGCCCACGAACAGCAGAGTGGGCTGCGTGACCTTGCTGAGCAGCTCGGGTTCGAGCGGTGCCTTGACGGACACCGCCAGTCCGGCCCGGAGCGACTCCTGGGTGTGGATGCCGAGGAAGTTCTGCTTCCGGCCGATGAACCCGGTCGGCCCCGCGGTCTCCACCGCGTAGTCGCCCGAGACCAGCGGGTACAGCTGGTCGTACAGCACTCCCAGTCCCCCGGTGTCCAGCGCCTTCAGCCAGGACTTGGTGATCCGGCGCAGGCGCTGGCCACCGTAGGGGCTCATCGCCGGACCGGCGAAGACCAGGCCGTGGACCCGCTCCGGGTACGCCACGGCGAAGTCGCGGCAGATCAGGGTGGAGAAGGAAGTGCCGAGCAGGAACGCCTTCTCGATCCCGAGGGAGTCGAGCAGCGCCTTCAGGTCGGTCACGTGGTCTTCCCAGACGGGCTCGCCGACCTGCGGGGTCGACTCGCCCTGCCCGCGCAGGTCGTAGGAGAGGAGCCGCGCCCCGGAGGCCAGATTCGCGGTGTACGACCGCCAGGACTTCCGGTCCATGAAGAAGTTGTTGATCAGGACGATGTCGGGGCCGTCCCCGCGGCGCTCGTAAGCGATTTCTATGTCGTCGTTCACCCGGACCGTGCCGGTCTCGATGGTGTCGTGGACGGTCGTGTCTGTCATCGGTTCATCTCCGGCTGATGTCACTGCACTTCGAGAAGTGCCTCGGTGGCGGACCTCGCGCTCCCGAATCGGGCGGTCAGGATGTGCACCCAGCGCTCCAGTCCGAAGGCGAGGCAGCTGGTGTGCGCCGCCTGGCCATCCGGGAGGCTGATCTCGCAGCGTTCCCCGAAGAAGTTGCGGTGGTAGTTCACCGAACCGATGGCCAGGCCGTCGACGATGAACTCCTCCTTCACCGGGAACAGCAGCTGCATCTTGGCCCGTGAGCCGTTGCTGTCGAAGAAGGGGTCGGTCGCGACCTCGGTCTTCATGTCCAGCCCGAGCTTTCCCGCCAGGCCCAGCACCAGTTCCTTGGCACCGGACAGGTGCTCCTTCGCACCGTCGCCCCCGCCGACGAAGACGATCTCCCGCATCGAGAAGCCGAGGAGGCGCCGCAGCCCCTCGTACCGGGTCTCGTTGCGGTAGCAGGTCGCCACCGTGGTGAACCGGTTGGCCTCGGACGGCAGGGTCTGCCCGCGCAGGTCGAAGTAGACCGAATAGCAGGCGGCGGACGGCAGGCCCAGCCGTGCCTCGTTCAGTACCTCGGCCGGAAGCGCGGTGAGCGGTTGGCCGGCGGACGCCCGTAGCGCGGTGAGCCGTTCCGGGTCGGCCGTCGAGACGGCCAGGCCCAGGTGCGGGAAGTTCTCGTAGTAGTCGATGCCTTCGAGGTCTTCCGCCCGCAGCAGCACCGGGTAACGGCGCTCATCGGCCTCCAGCCGCTCGGCCCACGAGAGGACCAGCGCGTCGAACGCCCGGATGAGCCGGAGTTCGTCCGCGCCGAGCACGCCCAGCCCACTGTCCGTCCGCCCGGTGGCGGTCCCCATCAGTTCGCCGCGCGCGCGAGGAAGCGCGCGTCGATCTTGCGAAGCGTGCGGAAGTCGTCCACGTCGATGTCCTCGGGGTCGATCGGCTCACCGCCGAGCTCCTCCAGCAGGTAGAGGAACTCGACGAACGCCAGCGAGTCGATCGCCCGGCGGTCGATCAGGTCGTCGTCGAGCCCCACCTCGCCCACCGCGGGGTTGCGCTTCGTGATGAATTCCAGCACCGCAGTGATCTTGTCGCTCATGCTTCTGCCCCCTGGACTCCGAGACCGGACCGCTCTAGGAATTTCTGAGTACGGTTGAGAATGCGGTTGTGAGCGAGCTTGCGGGCCGGGTGCTCAAGCAGCTGACGCCGCAGTTCGAGCGGGTTTTCCAGCCCTGCATCGCGGTAGACCGCCGGGTTGTACAGACTGCGGATGCTGTAGTCGAGGTACGCATCCAGGTACTTGGCGAGGACAGGGATGTCCTCGGGGTGGTTCTCCTTCACCTGCTCGAGCAGCTGCGTGAAGATGTACCGGCCGAACGCCACGTGCCGGCTTTCGTCCTGGTGGTGGACCCGGTTGATCTCCCTCGCGATGTGCGGCAGGTCCTGATCGGTCGCCATTTTCGCGTTGAAGTAGTCGACGATCTCTTCGAAGATGAGGATGCGGGCGAAGATGACCAGCTCACTGGCCGCCTCCCCGACTCCCTCGATCCGGTTGACGCCGACCGCCGGACCGGCCGGGTAGACCTTCTTGCCGTAGCGCAGGCAGAAGGCGCCGAAGAACCACATGTGCTCGTTCTCTTCACCGATGAAGTGGTGGAGGAACTCCGAGGCATCCGCGTACGTCTTGGTGTGAATGCGCAGCACGACCTCGCTGAGCAGCTCACGGATGCCGTGGATGTTGAGGCTGAAGAAGTTGACCGCCTCGAACCGGGTGAGCGCAAGCTGCTGCTCACGCGTCAGTGCGTCCCAGTGCTCGGTGCCGGCGAGCGTGACCAGGTCCTCGCTCATCCAGGGGCGGTCCTCTTCGAGCGTGTCGGGCCACTCGAAGATCGTGTACGGGTTGTAGTAGTCCGACTCCGCCATCGCCTCGAGCCGGTCGAGCTCAAGGTTCAGCGGCTTGATGGTCTTTGCCATCGGCAGAGCCTTCCTTCAGGAGTGTCACTCGGTGGAACCACGCGCCGAGCGCTAGGCGGCCCGCTCGGCCTGGACCGTCCACACGGGGAGCTGGGTCCGGCCCTTGTCGTCGATCGCGACCTTCGACCCGACCTTGGCCAGGAACGTCTTCGTGGAGGCCGCCACACCCCAGTAGATGGTCCGGCGCAGCTCCGTCACGGCCCAGCCCCCCTCGGCCAGGACCTCCCGCACGGTCGCCTCGGACACGGAGAGCGGCGCGGGCATGCCCCCGGGGACGTCGGCGAGGCACAGCATGTTGAGCCAGGCACCGGGCTTGGTGGCGCGGTGCAGCGCTGCGACGTAGCGCTGCCGGGACGCCGCGTCCAAGGTGTGGAACAGCGCACTGTCCAGCACGGTGTCGAACCTGCCCTCGTATCCGGCCAGGCTGGTGGCATCGGCGACGGCGAACTCGATGCCCGTCCCCTTCGCACGCTCGACGGCCTGCTCGATCGCCGCCGAGGCAGCGTCGACGGCCGTCACCCGGTGACCGCGGCCGGCAAGGAAGACGGCGTTGTCGCCGAGACCGCATCCGCTGTCGAGCACCTCACCGCGGATGCGTCCCAGGGACTCGAATTCGATCACACCCGGCTGGGCCTCGCCGATGTCCCACGGGACGCTGCTGATCTCCGCGTCCGCCAACAGTTCCCCGCCCCGGTAGACGGCGTTGAAGTCCGCGGTGGCGAAATCATAAGGCTTGTCGATGCTGCTGCTCATACGAACTCTCCTCCAGTGTTGCAATTGGTGCAACTAATTCACTGGCCTCATTCGCCAGGCACAGCCCTCACCGAGGTCACGTTAGCGGCGCACCGCGCACTTGGCCTCGTTCCGGTGCGGACGTTCAACTGAGGAATTCCTCAGTCGGACACCGCGGGTCGCGGGCCGGTACGAGTCCGATCCGACGTGGGTGGCTGCGGCCGACGCGAGGACGTACTCTGCCGGACGGCCGGGAAAGTTCGGGCCGAAACCACTCCGGAGCATCTCTTTCAATCGGGAGCCGTTGCCCCGATCAAGCCGGGAGGAATTAAGGGGAATGAACAGTTCTGTTCAAAGGACCGCTGTCCCCGACGACGTCCTGCACGCCGACCTGGTGGCCCGGGCGACCGTGCTGCGGGACGACCTGCGCAGGGATTCCGCGGGGAGCGAGCAGACCCGCCGGCTCTCCGAGGACGTCATCGGCAAGATCACCGGGGCGGGCCTGACCAGGCTTCTCACGCCGAAGCGGCTGGGCGGATACCAAACGGACGTCCGCACACTGCTGGACGTCACCACCGAGCTGGGCCGCGGCTGTTGTTCGGCCGCGTGGGTCACCGGAGTGCTCAATGCCGGGAACTACGTGGTCTCGCTCTTCTCCGACCAGGCCCAGGACGAGGTCTGGGGCAGCGATCCGGACGCCCGCACGGCGCAGGTCCTGGGGCGGCCGGCGTTCTCCGTGGAGGAGACCGAAGGCGGCGTCCGGGTCACCGGGGAGTGGGGCTACGCCTCGGGTTCCCTGCACGCGGAGTGGTTCGGCGGCCTCATCGCGATCGGTGGCGCATCGGGCAAGCCCGAGATCTACTTCGCGCTGATGCCGGCGGCCGACGTGACCATCAAGGACACCTGGCACTTCGCCGGAATGCGCGGGACCGGCAGCAATACCGTGGTGGCGGACGGGATCTTCATCCCCAGGCACCGGCTGCTGCCCTACGTACCCGTCCTCAACGGTGAGACCGACGGCCTGGTCCCCGAGAGCCACGCCTACCGCAACAGCATGACCGGGGTGTTCACGATCGGACTGATCGGATCCCTCATCGGCGGCGCGGAGGCGGCACTGGAGTACGTACGGGAGAAGGTCCACACTCGTCCCGTGGCAGGCTCCACCTACGCCCATCAGGTGGACTCCCCCACTACCCAACTGGACCTGGCCGCAGCCGCGGTCAAGGTCGACACCGCCAAACTGCACGCACGGCGCCTGGCCGACACCATCGACGGCCACGCCCGCGCGGGCGAGAACCCCGACCTGCTGACCCGGGCCCGCGCCCGGATGGACTCCACGCACGTGGCGCAGCAGTGCCGGGAGGCGATCGACCTGCTGGTCACCACCTACGGTTCATCGGCCTTCAGCGAGTCGAACCCGCTCCAGCGGATCTGGCGCGACATCAACGTGGGCAGCCGGCACGCCGGCTTCGGCATGGGCATCCCCGAGCAGGTCTACGGTCGCGCGCTGGTCGGCAAGGACCCGCGCGACCTCAGTTCCCTGGTCTGACCGGCACCGCGCCGGGCACGTCCACCTTCCCCTGGCAGATCCCCGGCAGATCCTCACGGAGGCGACACTTCGACATGTCCGATGACAACGAGGTACGCGAGCAGAACCGCGCCGTCGTGGCGCAGTACATGAACACCCGCGGCCAGGACCGCCTGCGGCGCCACCTCCTCTTCACCGAGGACGGAATCGGCGGTCTGTGGACCACGGAGAGCGGCGAGCCCATCGTCATCACCGGCCGGGACCGGTTGGGCGACCATGCCGTTTGGTCGTTGAAATGCTTCCCGGACTGGGTCTGGACGAATGTCGAAATCTTCGACACCCAGGACCCGAACCAGTTCTGGGTAGAATGTGACGGCGAAGGCCGGATACTTTTCCCTGGATACCCGGACGGACATTACCGAAATCACTTCCTGCACTCGTTCTTGTTCGAGAACGGAAAGATAAAGAAGCAGCGTGAATTCATGAACCCGTGTCAGCAGTTTCGGGCTCTGGGTATCGACGTGCCGACGGTCCAGCGGGCCGGCATTCCCACCTGAGGCACCGAGGCCGGCGCCAGTGAACCGCCGAGCCCCATTCCACTCTTCATCTCGCGGGGGACATCGTGAGGCAGCTCGCCCCAAAACTCCACGAATTAAAAGCCTTCCAGCAGCCCGAGTGGGAAGACGCCGCCCAGGTGCGGCGCGTGCGGGAGGTCCTGTCGTCCCTCCCGCCCCTGGTCACGGCGGACGCCGTGGGGGAACTTCGTTCCCTGCTGGGCGAGGTGGCCGCCGGCAGGGCCCACGTACTGCAGGCCGGGGACTGCGCCGAGGACCCGGCGGAGTCTTCGCCGGCTGACGTCCGCAGGAAGTCCGCGCTGCTCGACGCACTGGCGGACATCCTGGGTGAGGCCACCGGGAAGCCGGTACTCCGGGTCGGCCGCATCGCAGGACAGTACGCCAAGCCCCGCTCGGAGCGCTTCGAGCAGGTCGGCGAATTCGCTCTCCCGGTCTTCCGTGGCCACATGGTCAACGCTCCCGAACCGGACCCGCAGCAGCGCCGACCGGACCCGGAGCGGATGCTCACCTGCTACCGGGCGGCGGACGACATCGCCCGCGAACTGGACCGGCGCAACACCGTACGGCCTCGCGCCGGGAAGGTGTGGACCAGCCACGAGGCGCTGCTGCTGGACTACGAGGTCCCGATGGTCCGCGAGAGCGGCGACGGCAGCCGCTGGCTCGGTTCGGCCCACTGGCCCTGGATCGGCGAGCGGACGCGGCAGACGGACGGTGCGCACGTCCGACTGCTCGCCGACGTCGTCAACCCGGTCAGCTGCAAGATCGGCCCCGGTACGACCCCCGCCGAGGTGACCGCCCTGTGCGAGCAGCTCGACCCCGGACGTGACCCCGGCCGCCTGACCCTCATCAGCCGGATGGGGGCCCACGTCCTCGCCGACCGCCTCCCGCCGCTCGTCAGAGCGGTACGGGCGGCGGGCCACCCGGTGGTCTGGCTGTGCGACCCCATGCACGGCAACACGATCACCGCTCCCGACGGCAACAAGACCCGCCTCCTGCAGAGCATGCTCGTGGAGGTCCGCAGCTTCCTCGGGGTGATGGCCGTGACCGGCGGCGTCGCCGGCGGACTGCATCTGGAGACCACGCCCGACGAGGTCACCGAATGCGTCGCCGACATCTCCGCACTCGGCTCGGTCGGCGACCGGCACACCACCTTCTGCGACCCCCGGCTCAACCCCGGCCAGGCCGTCTCCCTCGTCTCGGCCTGGTCCGACTCCCTCTGAACGCCTGCCGTCCGCCGCGCTCCCGCCTGGAAGGAACCGATTCATGGCCGGCATACCCGCCATCGCGCCCTATCCCCTGCCGACGAGGAGCAGCCTGCCCGAGAACACCGCCGACTGGACCTTGCGCCAGGAGCGCGCCGTGCTCGTCATCCACGACATGCAGCACTTCTTCCTGCGGCCGGTCCCCGAACCGCTGCGTTCCGAGGTGGTCCACAACGCGGCGCTGCTGCGCAAGCGGGCCGCGAGCCTCGGCGTACCGGTCGCGTACACCGCCCAGCCCGGCGGCATGACGGAGGAACAGCGCGGTCTGCTCCGGGATTTCTGGGGTCCCGGCATGCGCACCGCGCCCGACGACCGGGAGGTGGTGCCCGAACTCGCCCCCGACGAGAGGGACTGGACGCTGACCAAGTGGCGTTACAGCGCCTTCTTCCGCTCGGACCTGCTGGAGCGGATGCGCGCGGCGGGCCGCGACCAGCTGGTCATCTGCGGCGTCTACGCGCACGTCGGCATTCTGGCCACCGCGGTCGACGCGTTCACCCACGACATCCAGCCCTTCCTGGTGGCCGATGCGGTCGCCGACTTCAGCGCGGACGAGCACCGGCTCGCCGTCGACTACGTGGCACAGCGGTGCGGGATGTCCGTCCTCAGCGAGGAGGTGTTCGTGTGACCGGGCAGGCCCCCGCCGCCGGCCGTGACCTCCTGGACCGGGTCCTGGCCCTGGAGACGCCCTCCTTCGCGCTGCTGTACCGGCCGGAGAGCGGCACGCCGGGTGTCGTGGACGTCCTGGTGGGCGAGGTGACCCGGCCGGCCTCGCTGGCGCAGGTCCCGCTGCCCACGGGGCCCCTCGACGCCACGGGTGCGGTCCACGACGTCCTCGTCATGGTCCCGTACCGGCAGCTGGCCGAGCGCGGATTCGCCGCGCCCGACGACGGTGCTCCGCTGCTCGCCCTGTCGGTGACCGAGCAGTCGAGCCTGAGCCTGCCGGAGCTCATGCACCGCATCCCGGACTCCCCGATCACCCTGTCGGGACAGCACTTCGACGTCTCGGACGAGGAGTACGCCGAGACCGTCCGCCGGGTCGTCAGCGACGAGATCGGCACCGGCGAGGGCGCCAACTTCGTGATCAAGCGAACGCTGCTGGCCGACATCGGCGGATACACGCCGCACGCCGCGCTGTCGCTGTTCCGCCGGCTGATCGAGCGCGAGCAGGGCGCGTACTGGACGTTCGTCATCAGTGTCGGCGGTCGGACCTTCGTCGGCGCGACCCCCGAGCGGCACATCTCGGTGAACGACGGGACCGCGGTGATGAACCCCATCAGCGGCACCTACCGCTATCCCCAGGGCGGGCCGACACTGCGCGGCATCGCGCAGTTCCTGGAGGACCGCAAGGAGACCGACGAGCTCTACATGGTCCTCGACGAGGAGCTCAAGATGATGTCCCGGATCTGCGCGGCGGGTGGCCGCGTGGTCGGCCCCTTCCTCAAGGAGATGGCGCAGCTCGCCCACACCGAGTACTTCATCGAGGGGCGGACCGGCCGCGACGTGCGGGAGATCCTGCACGAGACGCTGTTCGCCCCGACCGTCACCGGAAGTCCGCTGGAGAGTGCGGCGCGGGTCATCGACCGCTACGAGCCTCAGGGCCGGCGCTACTACAGCGGGATCGCCGCCCTGATCGGCCGGGACGCTTCGGGCGAGCGCACCCTCGACTCGGCCATCCTGATCCGGACGGCCGACATCGACGAGGCCGGCCGGGTGCGGATCGCCGTCGGCGCCACGCTCGTACGTCATTCGGACCCCGTCTCGGAGGCCGCGGAGACCCGGGCCAAGGCAGCGGCCCTGCTCAGTGCGCTGGAGGCGGGCGGGAAGCGGAGCTTCGGAGCGCACCCCGAGGTCCGGACGGCCCTTCGGCGCCGCAATGCGGGGATCGCGGACTTCTGGCTGAAGGAGCGCACCGCGGACCAGTCGGCGGTGGCCGGGCTGACCGGGCTGAAGGTGCTGATCGTCGACGCGGAGGACACCTTCACCGCGATGATCGTCCAGCAACTCGGCGCGATCGGCCTGGCCGCGGAGGTACGCCGCTTCGACGAGCCCTATGACTTCGACGGTTTCGACCTGGTGGTCATGGGGCCCGGTCCGGGCGATCCCCGCGCGGCCGGTGACCCGAAGATCGCCTCCATGAACGCGGCGATGGACACCCTGCTCGCCGGCCACATCCCCTTCCTCGCGGTCTGCCTGAGCCACCAACTGCTCAGCATGCGGCTCGGGTTGGATCTGGTGCGGCTGCCGCAGCCCAACCAGGGCGTGCAGCGCGAGATCAGTCTCTTCGGGACGCGCGAGCGGGTCGGCTTCTACAACACCTACGCGGCGGTCAGCGCGGAGGACAAGCACGAGGTGCCGGGCATCGGCCTGGTGGAGGTGAGCCGGGACCGTGAGAGCGGGGTGGTGGACGCGCTGCGGGGACCCCGCTTCGCCTCGATGCAGTTCCACGCCGAATCGGTGCTCACCGTCGACGGCCCGCGGCTGATCGCCGAGGCGGTCCTGGGGGTGCTGGGCCGGTGAGGGTCGACATCTCCTGGTGGGACCTGGACGGCTCGTCCCAGACCATCGACTCCCTCCGGGAGCACCTGCGGGACGGCGCGGTCGACACCTGGGCCGAAGTCCCCGGGCTGCAGCTGAAGTTCTGGATAGCCGATCGCGAACGCAACCGCTGGGGCGCCGTCATGGTGTGGGAGACGGACCGGCCCGCCGGCGAGGAGCTGCCGCCCAACCGGGCGGCCGAGCTGATCGGCCGTCCGCCCGGCCACCGCATGCACTTCGAGGCCGAGGCCGTGGCCGAGGGGGCGCACGCGCTCTCCGCCCTGCACGGTCTCGGCGCCGCACTCGCCGACTGAGGTATTCCACCGCATCACAGGGGGTAACGCTCATGCACGAATACATGGTTGTGGACGCCTTCGCCCGCAGACCGCTGGAAGGCAACCCGGTCGCCGTCGTCTTCGACGCGAGCGACCTGAGCGCGGAGCGGATGCAGCGCATCGCCCGCGAGATGAACCTGTCCGAGACCACCTTCGTACTGCCGCCCGAGCAGGGCGGTGACGCCCGGATCCGGATCTTCACTCCGGTGAACGAACTGCCCTTCGCCGGGCATCCGCTGCTGGGCACGGCCGTGGCGCTGAGCCAGACCATGAAGCAGGACCGGCTGCGGCTGGAGACGGCCATGGGCGTCATCCCCTTCGATGTCGAGGCCGTGGACGGCGACGCCGACGGCGTGGGAGGCGCGGCGTCCGTCCGCATGCGGCAGCCGATCCCCAGCTGGGAACCGTACGAGCACGCCGACGCACTCCTGGCGGCGCTCGGTCCGGACTCCTCGACGGTGCCGGTGGAGGCGTACCGCAACGGGCCCCGCCATGTGTTCGTGGGGCTGGAGAGCGTGCCCGCGCTCTCGGCCCTGCACCCGGACCACCGTGCGCTGTCCGCGTTCCCCGACATGGCGGCCATCTGCTTCGCGGGCGAAGGCCTGAACTGGCGCCTGCGGATGTTCTCCCCGGCCTACGGCGTGGTGGAGGACGCGGCCACCGGCTCCGCGGCCGGCCCGCTCGGCATCCACCTCGCCCGGCACGGACTCGCCGCTTACGGGCAGCCCCTGGAGATCCTCCAGGGAGTCGAAATGCGCCGCCCTTCGCTCATGCTCGCGACCGTCGACGGCGTCGGTGACGACGTGCGGACCGTATGGGTGGGCGGACACGGCATCACCGTCGCGCGCGGCACCCTCTACATCTAGGAAGACTCGTATGACGGCCAGCAAGTTCGAGAGCCTGACCGGGGAGACGGACCTCGACTTCCCCCAGTACGAAGACCCGCCGGTGGAGCCCATGGGGCTCGTCCAGAGCTGGCTGAAGACCGCCGTCGAGCGCGGAGTCCGCGAGCCGCGGGCCCTGGCGCTCGCCACCGCGGACGCGCGGGGGCGGACCTCCAGCCGCATCGTCGCCATCACCGAAGTGGCGGAGCGCGGGCTGGTGTTCACCACCCACAGCAGCAGCCGAAAGGCGAGCGACCTGGCCGCGCGCCCCTGGGCGTCCGGCCTGCTCTACTGGCGCGAGACCGGGCAGCAGATCATTCTCTCCGGCCCCGTGGCACAGCTCGGCGACGACGAGTCCGACGCGATCTGGAACGCCCGTCCCGTCCCTCTGCACGCCATGTCGACCGCGTCCCGGCAGAGCGAGCCGCTGCCCGACCCGGCGGCGCTGCGGGCCGAGTCCGAGCGCCTCGGCGCGACCGGAACCGCGCTGGCGCGGCCGGCCCGGTTCGTCGGGTACGTACTGCGCCCCGCCGAGGTGGAGTTCTGGTGCGCACGCTCCGACCGGCTGCACCACCGGCTCCGCTATGACCGGGACGGCGCCGGGTGGCGTACCTCCCGCCTCCAGCCCTGAGCCCGCCCCTGGCCGTGCCCGTGTGCTCCCGTCCCCTTCCCCATCCCTTCGATCACGTTCGGTGGACCAGATGACCGCAGCACTCGATCACGGCGAGCCCGGCGCCGTACCGGAGCGCACCTTCCCGTTGATCTTCGCCAGGCGGGTACCAGTCACGGCCGATTTCTACGAGAAGCTCGGCTTCACCCGGCACAGCCAGAACCCGCCCACCGGAGAGCCGACGTACGTCGGACTGCGCCGCGGGGCCGCGGAGATCGCCGTGGTCGACACCTCCTGGCCCGCGGCCCGGTACGGCGGGGCGGCCGGCCAGGGGCTGCGGTTCGAGATGTTCGTGCTCGTCCGCGATCTCGACACCACGCTCGAAAAGCTCGGCGCCGACGGCATACCCCTGCTGCGCGGACCCGTCGACATGCCTTGGGGCGAACGGATCGCCTACGTGGCCGATCCGGACGGCAACCCCGTCGCTCTGGCCGCCTCCACGCACACCGCGTGAGCGCGGCGGGCCGTCCGCCACTCCACCTCGCACTGGGACTTGGGAGATCATGACGCTCGACCTCACTCGGATTCTGGACCTGCCGTCAGACGTCCGGCCCGACCCGGACGAACTGGTCCGTGCCGCGATGGAGTGGCACTTCCACCCCGACACCGGCTCCCGCTTCTGGCTGGAGCGCGCCGAGACCCTCGGCTTCGACCCTCGGCGCGACGTCACGACCCATGCCGATCTCACGCTCTTCCCGAACGTCGCCGCCGAACTGCGTGACGTGCCCGCCGAGGACCTCATCCCCCGCGGCTATGGCAAGAACCCCGACGTGGTCGGCATCTTCGAGAGCGGCGGCACCACCGGCGCCCCCAAACGGGTCGTCCTGCTGCGCGACTGGCTCGACCGCATGCTGGAGTGGAGCAACGCACAGCTCGACGCCCACGGCTTCCGGCGCGGCGCGAACTGGCTGGGCACCGTCCCCTCCGGGCCGCACATCGTCGGCGAGTACTTCCGCCGCTCCGCCACCACGCACGGGGTCCACGGCTTCTCGGTCGACCTCGACCCGCGCTGGGTCAAGCGGGTCATCGCGGAGGGCCGGGCCGGCGAGGCCAACGCCTACGCCGAGCACGTCGTGGACCAGGCCGCCGAGTTGCTGCGCTCGCAGCGGATCGGCGTCCTGACCATCACTCCCCCGCTGCTGGAGCGGCTGGCCCGGCGCGAGGAACTGGTCGACCTGGTCAACAGCAAGGTGCACGCCATCCGCTGGGGCGGCACGCAGATGGACGCGGACTCCCGCTTCCTCTACAAGACCGAGGTCTTCCCCGACATCGTGCTGAGCGGCAACTACGGCAGCACGATGATCCTCGGCTTCGCCGGGGAGCGCCCAGGCCTCTCCGACACGGACCCCTGCGTGTTCGACCCGCTCAGTCCGTACGTGTCCTTCTCGGTGGTCGACCCGCAGAGCCTGAAGCCCGTCGGCTACGGCGAACGCGGCCGGGTCCTGGTGCACCACCTCAGCAAATCGTTCCTGCTGCCGAACAACCTCGAACGTGACCTGGCCACTCGGGTGGAGCCGCTCGACGGCGCCTTCGGGGACTCCGTCGCCGACATCGCGCCGGTCCTGCGGTTCGAGAACGAGCCTGTGATCGAAGGGGTCTACTGATGACGGGTGAGCATCCCGAGCCCGGCCTGATCGCCCTCGACGCGCTGGGAGCCAAGGGGGCCTTCCGGGCCCGCAACCGCCAGGCGATCACCGATGTGTCGGGCGCCGCCGTGGCTGAACTGAGCCTCGTACCGGCCGTGTTCGTCAACCGTACGATGACCGCGCTGCGCAAGGCGGCCGGCCGGCCGGTGGACGAGCGGATCGACGCCATCGCCCGCGCGGCCGAGATCTTCTCGGCCGGTACGGTGAACGGCCAGTCGGTCGGGGAGTACGAGCACGCGGTCAGCCGGGTCAGCGGGCTCCCCCTCACGGTGGTCCGCACGGCGACCAGGTCGATCGCGGTCCGGCTGAAGATGGCCCACTACAGCGTCCGGCAGGCGCAGCCCCGGGGCGCCGCGGACGACTGGCGCGACCCGCTCACCCGCACGGGACACGCCGTGTGGACGCGGCGAGGCAACGTCTTCGCCGTCCACGCCGCCGGCAACCACCCGGGGACCCACAGCCTGTGGCCCGAGGCGCTCGCCCTGGGCTACCGCGTCGCCGTCCGCCCGTCGCGCCGTGAGCCGTTCACCCCTCACCGCCTGATCACCGCCCTGCGGACGGCCGGGTTCGGGGACGACGAGGTGGCGCTGCTTCCCACCGACCACGAGCGCGCCGACGACATCCTGCGCGGCGCCGACCTCGGCATGGTCTACGGCGGCGCGGACGTGGTCCACAAGTACGCGACCGACCCGACCCTGCTGCTCCAGGGTCCGGGACGCTCGAAGATCCTGCTCACCGCCGACGTCGACTGGCGCGAGCACCTCGACACCATCGTCGCCTCGGTCAGCCACCACGGCGGCACCGGTTGTGTGAACACCACCACGGTCCTCGTCGAAGGCGACCCGGCACCGCTCTGCGCAGCACTCGCCGAGCGCCTGGCGGCACTGCCGAGTCTCCCGCCCGAGGACGAGAAGGCGGTGCTGCCGGTCCAGCCCGCCGCCGGCGCGCGGGCGATCGCGGCGTACCTCGGGCAGCGGGCGGAAGGCACCCGGCCTTGGCTCGGCAGCGCCGACGTCGTGGCCGACCTCGGCGACGGCAGTGCCGTACTGCGTCCCGCCGTCCACCAGGCCGACCGCTCCGACGCGCCGCAGTTGGGGATCGAGCTGCCGTTCCCGTGTGTCTGGGTCGCCCCCTGGACACCCGAGGACGGTCTGGCCCCGCTGCGGGACAGTCTCGTCCTCACCGTGATCACCCACCGGGACGAACTCGTCGACCGGCTCCTCGCGGAGCCGGGCATCAGCAACCTCTACGTGGGCGACCAGCCGACATACCAGATAGCGCCAGGGCTCCCTCATGACGGGTTCCTGGCCGAGTTCCTCATGCGCAGCAAGACAGTCATCAGGAACTGATGCGGTCTCCGCTCACGCCCCGTACCTCCTACCACCTTTGCGAAGGCGTCTTTCCGCCTGACCCCGAGAAGGGACATCCCACCATGCACGCAGTTTCTTACACGGCCCAGTGGATGGCAGCCGCCCGTGCGCTGGAATCGGAGCGGGAGGACGCGCTGTTCGTCGATCCGCTGGCGCGCGATCTGGCGGAGCCCAAGGGCTTCGAGCTGATCGACCGTTACGTGGGCGGCGGCTTGCTGCCGTTCATCTCCATCCGGACCCGCTTCCTGGACGACGCGATACGCGACCTGCTCGCGGACGGCAGCATCCAGCAGGTCGTCCTGATCGCCGCCGGCATGGACACCCGTGCCTTCCGGCTCACCTGGCCCAAGGGCACGGAGGTCTTCGAGGTCGACCACGGCCCGCTCATCGCGGAGAAGCGCCGTCGCCTGGACGCCCTGGGCGCCGAGGCCGCCACCGACCGTCGCGAGGTGTCCGCCGACCTCACCCAGGAGTGGCTGCCCGACCTGGAGAAGGCCGGCTTCGACCCCGCCCGCCCCACCCTGTGGATCGCCGAAGCCCTCACCTTCTTCCTGACCGAGGAGCAGGCCGCCGGCCTGCTGCGGCTCCTCGCCTCCGCCTCGGCGCCCGGCAGCCGGCTCGCCTTCGACATCCTCGGCAAGGCGCTGCTCCGCAGCCCCTTCTCCAAGCCGTTCCTCGACACCCTGGCCGCGGACGGCACGCCGTGGATCTTCGGCACCGACCAGCCGGAGGAGTTCCTCACCGCCAACGGCTGGAGCGTCACGGACCTCAAGGAGCCGGGCGAGCCCGGCGCCGGCGAAGGCCGCTGGCCCTACGAGGTCCAGCCCCGCGACCGCCGCCACGCCAACCGCCTGTGGCTGATCCGCGCGGAGCTCGCCGCCGGGTAACGACGCTCGGCGAACGCAGGACTGCCCAGTTGCACGGAAGCCGCCTTCCGGGCCGGGCGCACAGCCCGTCCCGGAAGGCGGCCAACCGCAGGTCAGACGCCCTTTGCCAGAGCCGCCCGCGCCGCCACAGCCGTGACCCCGGATGGTGTTCCAGTAGAGGGAGCGACGGCGCGGGGAGATACTTCAAGTGATTACCGTTTCGGCTTCCTCACGGTCGGGAGGACGGCATGCAGGGGTCTCTTGCCCGGGGCCCGGGCGTCCTTGCCGGGGCCATGCTGGCGTTGACCTGTTCCTGCGGCGGCCCCGCTGCCGTCTCCGCCGAAAGCGTACGGGGCCTGACTCCCCCGACCGTCATTCCGGTGGTCGCCTCGACCAACGTGTACGGGGACGTCGTCGAGCAGATCGGGGCCGACAAGGTCGATGTCGTCTCGATCATCAGCGACCCTTCGCAGGATCCGCACTCGTACGAAGCGAGCACACGCAACCAGCTGGAGCTGTCCAAGGCGAAGGTCGTCGTGGAGAACGGCGGCGGCTACGACGAGTTCATCAGCCGGATGCTCCGCAGCGCGAAGAACACATCAGCCGAAGTCATCGACGCCGTGGAGGTCTCAGGGAAGACCCCGAACGCGGCTGGGGAGTTCAACGAGCACGTCTGGTACGACTTCCCCACTATGGGCAAACTCGCCGACCGGATCGCGGACGCGCTGGTCAAGGCAGCGCCCGCCGGCTCCCGCACTTTCCGGGAGAACGCCGAGAAGTTCCAGGAAAAGCTGGCTTCGCTCCAGTCCAAGGCGGAGTTGGTCAAGGCGGACCACGCGGGCGCGGCGGTGGCGGTCACCGAGCCCGTTCCCCTGTACCTGATCGAGGCGAGCGGCCTGGTGAACAGGACTCCTGGCGACTTCAGTGAGGCCATCGAGGAGGGCGAAGAGGTCTCCCCCACGAGTCTGCGGGAGACGCTCGCGTTGTTCACCGGCCGAGGCGTCGAGGCGCTGGTGTACAACGGGCAGACCGCCGGTCCCCAGACGGAGAAGGTCAAGAAGGCCGCGGAGGACAACGGAATCCCCGTCGTGCCCGTGACCGAGACCCTTCCGCAGGGGGAGGATTACATCAGCTGGATGACGTCCAACGTCGATGCGATCAAGAGCGCTCTGGATCGGTGATGGACCGCCGTACGGAGGCCGTTGCGCCGCTCACCCGACCGGAAACGGGCGCCACCGACAGGGCCCGCGCCGCACCGGTGGTCAGCCTGCGAGGGGCGGCGCTGGCCTACGGCGACCGCGTACTGTGGCGCGATCTGGACCTCGACGTACGGCCCGGCGAATTCCTCGCCGTGCTCGGGCCGAACGGATCCGGCAAGACCAGCCTGCTGCGCGTGCTCCTGGGCCGGCAGCAGCTCACGGCGGGGACGGTGACGGTTCTCGGCCGCTCCCCCTGCCGTGGCGGGAGGAACATCGGCTACGTCCCGCAACAGAAGTACCTCCCCGCGCACACCATGTTGCGGGCCCGGGACCTCGTACGGCTCGGGATCGACGGGCACCGGTGGGGGCTGCCGCTCGCCCCCCGCACGGTCCGTCGCCGCGTCGACGAGATCCTGGAGTCCGTCGGAGCGATGCCCTACGCGGATGTCCCCGTCGGCCGGCTCTCCGGCGGGGAACAGCAGCGCGTCCGTATCGCGCAGGCGCTGGCCACCGATCCGCGGATCATGCTCTGTGACGAACCGTTGCTCTCCCTCGACCTGCAGCACCAGCGCACGGTCACCACCCTGGTGGACGGGCGGCGTCGCTCCGCCGACACCGCCGTCGTCTTCGTGACGCATGAGATCAATCCGGTCCTGGGGCTGGTGGACCGGGTCCTGTACCTGGCCCCGGGCGGATTCCGGGTAGGGCCGCCGGACGAGGTGATGACCACGTCCACCCTGTCGCGGCTGTACGGGACCCAGGTCGATGTGGTCCGTGTCAGAGGCCGCATCGTCGTCGCGGGGGCACCCGACGCCGCCACCGTGCACCACCATGCGACCGGGCCGAACGGGGGCCGAGGGCCATGACGGGACGCCGACCGCTCGTCGACGGGGAGGACAGCGGCTTCTGGCAGCAGATCTTCAATTTCGAGAACTACGGTGAGCTGCTCGCTCTTGTCCAGAACTCGGTGCTGGCGGGGGCTCTGCTCGGCTTGGTGGGCGGTTTGGTCGGAGTCTTTGTGATCATGCGTGACCTGCCGTTCGCGGTGCACGGGATCAGTGAGCTGTCCTTCGCCGGAGCCTCGGCGGCGCTGCTGCTCGGGGTCAACATCGTGCCCGGGTCGATCGTGGGTTCCCTCATGGCGGCCGCGGCCATCGGCGTACTGGGCGTGCGTGCCCGGGACCGTAATTCGATCATCGGTGTCATCATGCCGTTCGGCCTGGGGCTGGGCGTCCTCTTCCTCTCCCTCTACAAGGGGCGGGCGGCCAACAAGTTCGGGATCCTGACCGGCCAGATCATCGCCGTCGACACTCCGCAGATGGCGTGGCTCATCGGCACGTCCGCGGTCGTGCTGATCGCCGTCGCTGTCATCTGGCGGCCCCTGACGTTCGCGAGCGCCGATCCGGAGGTGGCTGAGGCCAGAGGCATTCCCGTCCGCTCGCTGTCTTTGGCATTCATGCTGGTGCTGGGCCTGGCGGTGGCCCTGTGCGTACAGATCGTCGGAGCGCTCCTGGTGCTCTCGCTCCTCGTCACTCCGGCGGCGGCGGCCGCGCGGCTCACGGCCTCCCCCGTGCTGCTGCCCGTGCTGAGTGTGCTCTTCGCGCTGGTCTCGATGGAGGGCGGGATCCTGCTCGCCCTCGGAAGCAGCATCCCGATCAGCCCCTACGTCACGACCATCTCGTTCCTGATCTACGTCGTCTGCCGGCTGACGGGCACCCAGCGTGCCGACCGCGCACCTCGCTCCGTGCCGTCAGCACCGGGGCGGCCCGCGGCGAGAGTCTGAATCGCCGCGCGCCGGCCTCCGCTCGACCCCGTGGTACCTCAGGTCCACACTGGAATGGAGGCCCGTCGCGCCCTCCCGGTGCGGACGGAAGGAGCTGCTCATGCACCCCCTCGCCATCGCCGGCGCGACAGCCGGCAAGCTGGCCCACTACGCGGTGTCCGGCGTGGTGGGCGGCCTGATCATCAAGAACCTCCCGGCCGCCAAGCCGGCCGCGCGCAAGGCACTCGTCGGTGGTCTCGCGGGCGGCATCGTCGCGAGCCGCTGGCTGGCCTCGGCCACCGAGGAAGCCCGGCTCAAGGCCGGCGACGTGCTCGCGGAGGCCCGCACTTCGCTCGGCGAGGAGGTCCCGCCGCCCTCCGCGGTCAACGTGGACCACGATCACGGTCACGAGCACTGATCATGTCGACCGTCCTCGTGCGCTCCGTGGCGGCGGGACGGGCCCGGCTGACCGTGCCGTGGCTGCGCGCCCGCCCGGGCTGCGCCGGACTGGTCGACGACCGGCTGACCGGCATCGGCGGCTTCCGGGCCCTGCGGATCTTCCCCCGGACCGGCAGCGTCGTGATCTGGATGGCGCCGGAACAGTTGGACGTCGAGCAACTGGTCGCCGCTCTCGAAGAGGCCCCGCCCGCTTCCGCCCCGGCGAAAGCCACCCGGTCCATGCCCGACTCCTCCACCGGTGAGGTCGCGCGGCTGGTGGTCGGCGGCGCCGTGCTCGCGCTCGTGGCCCTGCGCCGCCTGCTGGGGCGGCCGCGTCTCACCCTCGGCTCCTCGGGCTTCCTCGGCGTGGTCACGGTCTTCACCGGTCTGCCCTTCTTCCGGGGTGCTCTGCGCTCGCTGCGCGGCCGCAGCAGTCCCGGTACCGACACCTTGGTCACTGCGGCGACCGTCATCTCGCTGGTGCTTCGCGAGAACGTGGTCGCCCTGACCGTGCTGTGGCTGCTGAACATCGGCGAATTCCTCCAGACCCTCACCCTGCGCCGTACCCGCCGTGCCATCGAGGAGCTGCTCACCATCGGTGAGGAGCGCGTGTGGCTGGTACGCGAGGGAGTGGAGGTGGAGGTGGATCTGGAGACCGTGGAGCCCGGCGACGTGGTCGCCGTGTACGAGCACCACCGGATCCCGGTCGACGGACACGTGATGTACGGCGAGGCCCTCGTGGACCAGGCGGCCGTCACCGGCGAGGCCCTGCCCGTCTACGCCCGGGACGGTTCCCACGTCTACGCCGGCACGATCGTCACCTCCGGCTCGCTCACCGTCCGCGCGGACTCGGTCGGCAGGGACACCACCGTGGGCCGGATCATCAGCCGAGTCGAGGAGGCCCAGTCCGACCGGGCACCGATCCAGACCGTCGCCACCCGCTTCACCCAGCGCTTCGTCCCCGTCTCCTTCGCCCTGGCCGCACTGACCTACGTGGTCACCCGCGACGCGCGCCGCGCCATGACGATGCTGCTCATCGCCTGCCCCTGCGCTGCGGGCCTCGCCACCCCGACCGCCATCAGCGCCGCCATCGGCAACGGAGCCCGTCGCGGCACCCTCATCAAGGGCGGCACCCACCTGGAGGGCGTGGGCCGTGTCACCGCCGTCGTCTTCGACAAGACGGGCACCCTCACCTTCGGCAAGCCCCTGGTCACCAGTGTGGTCACTCTCAGCGACGCGTTCACCGCGGACGAGGTGCTCAGCCTGGCCGCCTCGGGGGAGCTGCACGCGCGTCACCCGCTCGCCCAAGCCATCGTCGCCCGCACCGAGGAACAGCACCTGCACGTCCCCATCCACCAGGCCTGCGAGGTCGTCCTCGGCATGGGCATGCGCGCCGAACTCGACGGCACCCGCCTGCTGGTCGGCAGCCCCGCCCTGCTGCGCCAGCATGGCGTCGGCCTCACCGCGGACGCACAGGGCTGGACCGAACGGCTGCGCAGCGGAGGCGAGACGGTCATCTGCCTGGCCCACGACGAGGACCTGATCGGCATGCTCGGGGTGTCCGACGCCGTACGCGCCGGGGCCGACACCGTCATCGAGCAGCTGCGCGACCTCGGAGTGGCCCGCGTGCTGCTGCTCACCGGCGACGCACCGGAGACCGCCCAGGTCGTCGCCGACGCGCTCGGCATCACCGAGGTGCACGCGCACGCCCTGCCCGAGGCCAAGCTCCAGCTGATCCGCGACCTCCAGGCCGAAGGCCACACGGTGGCGATGGTCGGCGACGGCACCAATGACGCCCCCGCCCTCGCACTGGCCGACGTAGGCATCACGATGGGCGAGCACTCCTCGCACGTGGCGCTGGAGACCGCCGACATCGCGCTTGCCGGCAACGACCTGCGCCAGGTGCCCGCCGTCGTCGAACTCAGCCGCCACACCTTGCGCGTCGTACGGCAGAACTACGGCCTCGCCATCGGCGTCAACCTGCTCGGCCTGGTGGCCGGCGCCGGTGGAACGATGAACCCGGTCCTCGCGGCCCTGCTCCACAACACCAGCAGCATCGCGGTCGTCGGCAACTCGGCCCGGCTCGTCAACCACACTCCCCATCTGCCGCGCGTGGGCGACGAGATGCTCAGGCGCGCACCGCTGGAGGAACGCCGGGTGCGTTGAGGCCCTCGTTGTCCGCGAGCTCCCCGCTCGGCTACTTGCGCCCGCTTAATGAAAACGATTATCGTCACGCTTGTTCGTGTTCGGACAATCCTTCTGATCTCTGTGGGGGCTCTTTTGCGTACCTTCAAGCGGGTACTGACGGTTACCGGCGTTGCCGCTGCGTCGCTGTCCATGGCCGGGCTCGCCTCGGCCGTCACCCCGGTGACCCTTTCCAAGGGCCACGTCGACGTACTCGACGTCGAGTACGCGAGTGGCGTCCTCGACCTGCACGTGCACGACGAGTCGGTCACTCCGGACGTCGAGTACAGCCCGGCCGATGTCGTCCTCCAGGCCCTGCCGGCCTCGGCGTACACGGTTCCGAGCGGTAGCTGCTACTCCTTCCTCGGTACGGCGGGCTCGACCGTCTACCGGCTGCCCGAGGTGCAGAACAGCAACCTGCTGTGGCCCGGCATCTCCGGTGAGCACCTGGCCACCGGCGTGTTCCAGAACGACCGGGTGCAGGCGCAGCTGGTGGCGGTCAGCGGCCCCGGCAAGTTCAGCGTCTACAAGAACGGGCTCTGCCCGGGCAGCACCAAGTCCTTCGACTCGGGTGACGGCATCTCCGCGGCCGACTCCAAGAACGTCGCGGCCGGGGAGCACTCGCACGCCAACTGGGCGTTCAGCGCCACCGGTACCTACACCCTGACGTTCAAGGTGACCGGCACCCTCACCAACGGGACCGTCGTGAACTCGGCCAACGTGAACTACACGTTCAAGGTCGGCGCCTGACCGTCCGCGTCCACCGGATCTCTCCCGGGGGCGTCGGCGAGCTGGCCACCGCCCCGCCGACGCCCCCGGGGTGTGCCCTGCGAAGGAGACCGCCCCATGCGGGCAGCCACTGCCACGCTCCCCACCCCCGTGCTCAGCTCCGGCCTCGGCCGGGGACTGGTCGCCGCCCTCGCGTTCGCCGTGCCGATGGCCCTGGCGGCCGATCCGGCGCTCGCGGCCGACGACGTCCCCCGCGAAGCGCCGCCCGGTGAGCGGGCGGTCCTCGACCACGGTCATCTGGACCTCGCCGCCCGCGTCGTCGACGGGCGGCTGAAGTTCAGCGTCAAGGACGGCTCGGTGCCCGGCTCCAAGGTCTGGCGCGAGCCGTCCGATCTGGTCCTGCACTTCGGCCCGGCCCACCGGTTCACCATCCCCACGCACGAGGAGATCGGCGGCAATCCGATCTACGACGTACTCGGGAAGCCGGGCGATGTCCTGTGGAAAGACGGCGAAGGCAACGACAGCACCACGATGCTGTGGCCGGGCTGGAGCACCGAGACACTGGACGCCGATGACCTGACCGGCCCGGTGACGGTCACCCTGGCCAAGGCCGAGGGGCCCGGCCGGTTCGTCCACGCCCAGTGGGCGGACGACCCGGAGTGGGGCATGAAGTTCCGCCTCGACTACGACACCGCTGACGGGCTGCCGGACGCGGTGGAGCTCCCGTTCAACACACACGCGCATCCGCTCTGGTACTTCGACACCGAGGGCGTCTACCGGATCACCTTGCGGATGAGCGCCACCCTGCCGTCCGGTGAACAGGTATCCGACGAGGACACCTTCGCGGTGGCGGTGGGAAACGTCGATCCCTCGACCGTGGAACCCGGTGACGGCAAGCCCGACGAACCGTCACCGACCCCGACGCCCACGCCCACTCCCACGCGCACGCCCACGCCCACGCCGACCTCGACGCCGACCGGCTCGGCCAGTCCGTCCGCGACCGCGACGGCCGGCCCTACGCCGAGCATGATCCCCACGCCTTCGCCCGCGCCCACGCGCGGCACCACGGCTCCCCCGTCCGCGCCCTCGCCCTCGGTCCCCGTTGAGTCCGTGGCCACGGGCGGCTCAGCGCCGTTGCCTGCCCCGGCCGGCCCGCAGGCGCCGGCGGCGGCCGGCGGACTCGCCGCCACCGGCGCCGCGATCGCCCTGCCCGCCGGCCTGGCCGCCGGAGCGGTCGCCGCCGGCGGCGCAGCCGTATGGGTCGCCCGCAGAAAGCGGGCCGCGCGATGAGCCGTACACCCTTCCGCACCCCGATACGTGCCGCGGCGGCCCTGGCGGTGACCGTCGCGGCATCGGTGACCGGCTGCACCGCACCCCATCAGCACGGCGCGTCTGACAGCGCGTTGAAGGTGTCAGCCACCACCGCGATCCTCGCCGACCTGGTCCGCCAGGTCGGCGGGGACCGGGTGGACGTCACCTCCGTCGTCCCGCACCACGGCGACCCGCACTCCTACGAGCCGAGCCCCGGGGACGCCGCGAAGGTGGCGGCGGCCGATGTGGTGTTCAGCAACGGGCTTCTGCTCGAAGAGCCCGGCATTCTCAAGATGGTCCACTCCAACGCCCGCAAGGGCACGCCCAAGGTCGCGGTCGCCGAGCAACTGGAGCAGCACGGCGGCTCGGTGATCAAGCTGGAGGAGGACCTCGGACTCGATGTGCTGTGGCTCGGCTGGGCGGTCGAGGGAGAAGTGGCAGGCGATGGTTCTCACGTACGTACGACGGCGGTTGGTCTGGACGGTCCGGGAGATCTTCACGTCTATCTGACCGACACCCTCGGCACCCCCCAGACCTCCATCGACTCCACCGACGGCTTCGACACCAAGGACTCCTTCACTCTGCCGCCCGAGGCGCACACCCACGTCAACTGGGCCTTCAGCCGGCCCGGCACCTACCGCCTGACGGTCGAGGGCAAGACCGAGACCCTCGACGGACAGAGCACCCCGATCGGGCGCGGGACCATCACCTTCGCCGTCGGAGGTGCGCCCACGGCCGCGCCCGGCACCACCGTCCTGGATGCAGGGCACGCCGACGTCGCGATCGACACCGCCGCCAAGTCCGTGTACGTACGCTCCGACGATCCGGCGACGGGCAAACGCACCCGGCATGCCGCCGACCAGGTGCTGCTGTCCGTACCGGACGCGGCCAAGGAGCAGGTACCCCAGGAGGAGGCCTTCCGCTTCCTCGGCGCGCCCGGCACACCGTTGTGGGTGCTGCCGCAAGCCGTACTCGGCAAGCACGTGCACGGCGATCTCGACCCGCACGCCTGGGAGGACGTCGCCAACGCCCAGGCCTACGCCCGCAGGATCGCAGCCGAGCTGACCAAGGCCGACCCCGCGGGCAAGGCCACGTACGAACGCAATGCGGCGCGGTACCTCAAGCAACTCGACGAGCTGGACGACGAGGTGGCACGCCGACTCGCCACGATTCCGGCGGACGCCCGCAAGCTCATCACCACACACGACGCCTTCGGCTACCTCGCGCACGCCTACGGGCTGGAGGTCGCGGGCTTCGTCGTTCCCGTTCCGAGCCAGGAGCCGAGCGCGGCCGAGGTGGAGCGGCTCGGGAGGACCATCCGCGAGAAGCGCGTCCCCGCGGTGTTCGTCGAACCGAACCTCGCGGCCCGCGCGAACGTCCTGCGCCGGGTCGCCGCGGACGAAGGCGTCGCGGTCTGCACCCTCTACGGCGACTCCTTCGACGACCGGGTGCACGACTACGTCTCGATGATGCGCCACAACGCGGCCGAACTGGCCCGCTGCCTCGCAGGCACGAAGAAGTGAAAGGGAGGACCCCCGTGAGGGGCGGACACGCAGAACGCGGGAACAGGACCCTGGTCGCGGCGACCGGTGTCGTACTGGCGGTGACCTTGGCCGGGACGGCGGTCGCCGCCGGATCGGGCACGGAGCCGCCCGCGCCCACCACCGAAGCGCAGCAGCCGGCCGGACTCGCCCGGATGACGCTGGCCGACGGACGGCTCGGGCTGGGCGGGGATCCGGCGGGCAGGCCGACCACCGTGGTGGTCGACGACACCCGCCGCGCGGTGCTGCCGGAGGGGGGCGCGTACGCCTTCCTCGGCAAGCCCGGCGCCCAGGTCTGGGAGCTTCCGGAGGCCTGGGACACCCGCGGGGTGTCCGCCGGTGCGGTACGCGACGACCGGGTGCGGTGGTCGCTGACCGGCGTCGAGGGCCCGGGCGCACTGGCCGTGTACGAACGGGCCGAGAACGGGATGCCGACGGTCCGCTTCCACAGCGCAGACGGGCTCCCCGACGGATACGAGCTGCCCGTCGGCGGCAGCGGTCCGTTGCGCTGGGCCTTCACGGCGCCCGGCAGCTACACCGTGACGTTCACCGCGAAGGCCGAGGCCGCCGACTCGTCGGCTCTGGCGCCCGCCCACGTCTCGTACAACGTGCTCGTCGGCGACGCGGCGGCAGCCGCGGCGGCGCCCCCTCCGGCTGCCGCCTCCCCCGGGACTCCCGCCCCGGGTGCGGGGTCGGACGCGAACCGGCAGCCCGCGCGATCCCTGCGTGCGGACGCTGGTCCACTGGTTGCGGCGGCCCGGCCCGCGCAAGTGCCGGCGCAGCAGCCCGCCGGGCCGCCGGCGCAGCCTCAGCAGGGCAGCCGGACCGTCCTCGGCGAGGGTCATGTCGACCTCGCCGCACGGGTCTTGGACGGCCGGTTGCAGATGCACGTCAAGGACGGCACCGTCGCGGGCCGCACCGAGTGGCGCGAGCCCTCCTCGGTCGTGCTCCAGGTCAAGCCCGCGGCCAAGAAGCAGATCCCGGCGAACCCGGCCTTCTCCTTCCTGGGCAAGGCCGGGGACCCGGTCTGGCTGCTGGACCAGGTACAGCAGCCAGGTCTCCTGTGGCCGGGCTGGAGCACCGACAACATCGAGGCGGGCGCGACGCGGGGTGATCTGGAGTTCGCCCTCACCAAGGTCGAGGGGCCCGGGCAGGTGGTCCTCTACAACTTCGACGGGATGTCGGGCGCCGCCGTCCGCTTCAACAGCGGCGATGGACTCCCGGACGCCTTCCCCGTACCCCAGAACACCCATGCGCACGGCGGCTGGGCCTTCTCCAAGGAAGGCATCTACCACCTGACCCTGAAGATGAGCGGAACACTGGCCTCCGGTGCGCCCGTCAGCGACACCGAGACCGTCACCTTCGCCGTGGGGTCCGCGGACCCGAAGTCCGTACCGCCGGGAGGCGGGAGCGCCTCGGGTGGCTCGGCGAGCGCCGGCGGTGGGACCGGTGGCAGTGGGACAGGCGGCAGTGGGACAGGCGGCTCCACGGGTGGCTCGGCCACGGGCGGGAGCGCCACCGGCGGATCTGCGGGGGGCGGCTCGATGGCTGCCACCGGAGCGCCGGGCACAGCGGTCATCGGCGGTACGGCGGCTGCACTCGCGGCGCTCGGCGCGGCGGCTGTGTACGCGGCCCGGCGACGCAGGGCCGCGGCGGGGGCCCCGGCCGAAGCGGAAACGGAATCGGGGACCTGAGCGTGCTGAAGATCGACGACCTGTCGGTACGACTGGGCGGGCGGCCCGCGGTCGAGGATGCGAACCTCGCCGTGGCCGCCGGCGAACTGGTCGGACTGCTCGGCCCCAACGGAGCCGGCAAAACCACGCTGCTACGGGCGGTGCTGGGCCTGGTCCCCACCTCCGCCGGCGCGGTACACACAGCCGGCGCGACCGCCTACGTACCCCAACGGCACGAATTCGCCTGGGACTTCCCCATCGACGTCGCGGGCGCCGTACTCAGCGGCCGGGTCCGGACCATCGGCTGGCTGCGGCGCGCCGGGGCGGCCGACCGCGCGGCGGTTGACGAAGCGCTGGAGCGCACCGGGCTGGGTGCACTGCGCCGCCGCCCGATCGGGGAACTCTCCGGCGGTCAGCGACAGCGCGTCCTGGTGGCCCGCGCCCTGGCGGCGCAGCCACGGCTGTTGCTCCTCGACGAGCCCTTCACCGGGGTCGACGTCCCCACCCAGGAACTGCTCAACGGACTGTTCGGCGAACTTGCCGCAGAGGGACGCGCCTTGCTGATGACCACGCACGATCTGGCGGCCGCGGCCCGCACCTGCACCAGAGTGGTACTGCTGAACCGCACGGTGGTCGATGAGGGCGGCCCGGAGCTGCTGTCCGATCCCGCGCGCATGCTCCGGGCCTTCGGCCTGGACAAGGCGGCCGAGGTGGTCGCACCGTGAGCGCTCTGCTGGCCTTCTTCACCGATCCCTGGCATCTGCCCTTCATGCAGCGGGCGTTCCTCGTCTCCGGCATCGTCGGCCTGGTGTGCGGGGTGATCGGCGTCTACGTCGTCCTGCGCGGCATGGCCTTCATCGGCGACGCGGTCGCCCACTCGGCCTTCCCCGGTGTGGCCCTCGCCTACACCTTCGAGGGGAATCTCCTTCTCGGCGGGGCGGCCGCCGGCATCACCACCGCCGCGCTGATCGCACTGGTCTCGCAGAACCGTCGGCTCAAGGAGGACACCGTCATCGGTGTCTTCTTCGCCTTCGCCTTCGGGCTCGGCATCGTCCTGGTCTCGACGCGCGACAGCTGGACCACCGACCTGGCCTCCTTCTTGTTCGGGCAGGTGCTCGCGGTGAGCGCCGAGGACGTGGCGGTCGTCGCCGTGACGGGCACCGTGCTGGTTGCCGTTGTCCTGGCCCTGCGCAAGGAACTGGTCGCGGTGTGCCTGGACCGGGAGACCGCCCGGGCCGCCGGACTTCCGGTGCTCCGCCTCGACCTGACGCTGTACTTGGTGGTGACGGGCGCCATCGTGATGTCGCTGGAGGCGGTGGGCAACGTACTCGTCCTGGCCCTGCTGATCACCCCGGCGGCCACGGCCCGGCTGCTGACCGAGCGGCTGGGCCCGATGACGCTGCTGGCCTCGGCCTTCGGCTGCGCGGGGTCGCTGGCCGGGTTGTACGTGTCGTACGCCTATGACCTCGCGGCGGGCGGTTCCGTCGTGGTGGTCCTGACGGCGCTCTTCGCCGTCGTCTGGTGCCTGGCACCCCGCCACGGCCTACTCGCCCGGACCCGCTCCCGTGGTCGTTCAGGAGCGGGTCCGGCAGCCGCCTGAACCCAGCACGACAAACGTGCGTCAACATATCGCCCTTAACGCGCACACCGCACGTCATGCACACGCCCTAAACCGCAGGTCAGACGCCCTTTGCCATCGGCTCAAGGATCGCGACGCACTCGACATGATGGGTCATCGGGAACAGATCGAAGACGCGCAGGGTGCGGACCTTGTAGCCGTTTTCCTTGAAGTAGCCCAGGTCGCGGGCCAGGGCCGCCGGGTCGCAGGCGACGTAGGCGATGCGGCGGGCCGAGAGGCCGGCGATGTGGCGGACCGTCTGCTTGCCGGCGCCGGCGCGCGGGGGGTCGAGGACGACCAGGTCGCACTCGGTGATCCCGGTCTTCGGCAGGACCGCCTCGACCTTGCCCTGCTCGATCCGGACCCGGGGGAACTCCTCCAGGTTGTGCCGGGCGTCCTCCACCGCGCGCTTCGTGGACTCGATGCCGAGCACCGCGCCCGTGTCACCCAGCCGCTCCGCCAGCGCGCCCGCGAAGATGCCGACGCCGCAGTAGAGGTCGAGGGCCATCTCGCCCTTGCGCGGCATCAGGCCCTGCATGACGGCCTTGATCAGGGTGTCGGCGGCCTGCGGGTGGACCTGCCAGAAGCCGCCCATGCCCACACGGTACGTACGGCCGTCCGCGCGCTCGCGGACGAAGGGGCGGCCGTGGACGCGGTGGACTCCGCCGTCCTTCTCCTCGACGCGCAGGACGGAGACCGGCTTGTCCAGCTCGACCAGGGGCAGGCGGCCGCCGGGGCGCGGGGTCAGGACGACCTGGCGGTCGTTCGAGCCGGAGGCCGCGATGGCCTCGACGGTGGCCATCTGGGGCCAGTCCTGCTTCTCGATGCCCAGTTCGCTGACGCCCGGCGCCGCGATCATGCAGTGGTCGATCAGCTGGATGTCGTGCGAGCGGTGCTTGCGCAGGCCCACCCGGCCGTCGTCGTCGATCGCGTACTGCACGCGGGTGCGCCACTGCGGCACCTGCCCGGCCGGTAGCTTGTCGCCCTCGGCCGGCATGACGGTGCCGTCCCAGCCGGCCTCCTCCGGGGTGAGTCCGGCGAGCCGCTTCAGCTGCTCGGCGACGACCTCGCCCTTGAGCCGGCGCTGGGCGCCCGGCTTGGCGTGCTGCCAGTCGCAGCCGCCGCACTTGCCGGGGCCGGCGTACGGGCACGGCGCCTCGACGCGGTCCTTGGAGGCCTCCAGCACGGTGATCGCGTCGGCGCGCAGGAAGCGGGAGTCCACATCGCCCTCGGTGACCTTGGCGACGATCTTCTCGCCGGGCAGGGTGTGGCGGACGAACAGAACCCGGCCCTCGGCGGTCCGGGCGATGCAGTGCCCGCCGTGTGCGACGGGGCCGACCTCGACCTCGTACTCCTCCCCGACCAGTGACTGCTTCTCGTTCTGCTCGGCGCTCGTCATGGTGGGGAGACTCCAAAAAACTGAAAAAGGGGAACGGCCGGACGACCGACCCACCAGTTTACGTGGATCTCGTCCGGCCGTTCACCAACCAGGTCAGGGCTTCGGCGACGGTTCCTTCGGCCGCGCGGTGTCCACCGGTCCGCGGCGCACCGCGCCCGGGGCGTTCCACTCCTGCCGCTTCTTCGCCCGCCGCTTCGCGAGCTCCGAGGACTCCAGCTGGTACGGCACCGAGGTGACCATCACACCGGGAGTGAAGAGCAGCCGGCCCTTGAGCCGCAGCGCGCTCTGGTTGTGCAGCAGGTGCTCGTACCAGCGGCCGACGACGTACTCCGGGATGTACACGCTGACCGCGTCGCGCGGGTTCTCGCTGCGCAGCCCCTTCACGTACTCCACCACCGGCCGGGTGATCTCGCGGTACGGGGAGTCGAGGATCTTCAGCGGCACGTTGATCCCGCGCCGGTCCCACTCCGCCCTGAGGGCCCTGGTCTCGTCCTCGTCCACGTTGACGCTGAGCGCTTCGAGCTGGTTGGAGTGCAGCAGCTTTGCGTAGGCGAGGGCGCGCAGGGTGGGCTTGTGGAGCTTGGAGACCAGGACGACGGAGTGCACCCGCGAGGGCCGCACGTACTCGTCGGGGCGCTCCTCGGCGGCGGCGATCTCCATGGCGACCCGGTCGTAGTGCTTCCGGATCGCTGTCATCGTGCCGTAGAAGATCACCATGCCCAGCAGGGCGACCCAGGCGCCGTGGGTGAACTTGGTGGCGAGGACGACGACCAGCACCAGGCCGGTGAAGAAAGCGCCGAAGGTGTTGATCGCGCGGGAGCGGAACATGTGGCGGCGCTTGGCGGGGTCCGTCTCGCTCTTCAGGTGGCGGTTCCAGTGCCGGACCATGCCGGTCTGGCTGAGCGTGAAGGAGACGAAGACGCCGACGATGTAGAGCTGGATCAGCTTCGTCGAGTCGGCCCCGTAGAGCCAGGTGAGCAGCATGGCGGCGCCCGCGAGCAGCACGATGCCGTTGGAGAAGGCGAGCCGGTCGCCGCGGGTGTGCAGCTGGCGCGGCAGGTAGCGGTCCTGGGCGAGGATCGAGCCGAGCAGCGGGAAGCCGTTGTACGCGGTGTTCGCCGCGAGGAACAGCACGAGTGCGGTGGCCGCGGCGAGCAGGACGAAGAGGAACGAGCCGTCGCCGAAGACCGCCTCGGCGACCTGCGAGATCACCGGGTTCTGGACGTATTCGGAGCCGACTGCCTGACCGTCCTGGAGCAGGTCCGTCGCGGGGTTCTCGGCCATCTTGACGTCGGTGGCCATGGCCAGGCCGATGATTCCGCAGAACATGGTGACGGCCAGGCCGCCCATCAGGGCCAGAGTGGTCGCCGCGTTCTTGCTCTTGGGCTTGCGGAAGGCGGGCACGCCATTGCTGATCGCCTCGACGCCGGTGAGGGCGGCGCAGCCGGAGGAGAAGGCCCGCAGCAGCAGGAAGACCAGGGCGAGCCCGGCCAGTCCCTGGTGTTCCGCCTTGATCTCGAAATCGGCGGTCGGGGCCTTCATGGGCTGGTCGAGGACGAAGCCGCGCCAGGCACCCCACGCGATCATGATGAATACGCCCGCGACGAAGACATAGGTCGGAATCGCGAAGAGCTTGCCGGATTCCTTCATGCCGCGCAGATTCATCAGCGTGAGCAGCAGGATCATCCCGATGGCGCAGAGCACCTTGTGCTCGACGACGAACGGGACGGCCGAGCCCAGGTTCTCGACGCCGGAGGCGATCGAGACGGCGACGGTCAGGACGTAGTCGACGAGCAGGGCGCTCGCCACGGTGAGACCGGCCTTGGGCCCGAGGTTGGTGTTGGCGACCTCGTAGTCACCGCCGCCGCTGGGGTAGGCGCGGACGTTCTGCCGGTAGGAGGCGACCACGGTGAACATCAGCACGACGACCGCCGCGGCGATCCACGGGCTGAACCGGTACGCCGACACGCCCGCGATCGACAGGACCAGCAGAACCTCGCCCGGGGCATATGCCACCGAGGAGAGCGGGTCGGACGCGAAGACAGGAAGGGCGATCCGCTTGGGGAGGAGTGTTTCTCCGAGGCGGTCGCTGCGGAGCGCCCGGCCGATCAGGATCCGTTTGGGCACGTCGGTCAGTTTGGACACGCAGAGGATCGTAAGCGTTCGAAATGCGCCTGACGAACCCGCGCCCCTTGATAACGGCAATACGCGGCCCGTACGTCGTCCATACGCCACCTATATGCCGCCGACTACGCCCCCGACTAACCCCGACCGCTAACCCCGACCGCGCCCGAAGAGGCCACATCGGTGACCGCCCGTGTGTAGCTTGGGCCATGGTCTGAGACCCTGTTAAGCCAGAGCATGCAATGAGGCTGGGAACCAGCGCACGCTGGCAGCCGGAAGGACGGCCGTGCACATCGTCATCATGGGCTGCGGAAGAGTGGGCTCCGCCCTCGCGCAGACCCTGGAACAGCAGGGGCATACGGTCGCAGTCGTCGACCAGGACCCCACCGCATTCCGCCGGCTGGGAGCCGGATTCGGCGGCCGTCGCGTCACCGGAGTCGGCTTCGACCAGGACACCCTGCGGGAGGCCGGGATCGAGGACGCGGGAGCGTTCGCCGCCGTCAGCAGTGGTGACAATTCCAACATCATCGCCGCGCGCGTGGCCCGCGAGACGTTCGGCGTCGAGAACGTCGCCGCCCGCATCTACGACCCCAAGCGCGCCGAGGTCTACCAGCGCCTCGGCATCCCCACCGTCGCCACCGTGCGCTGGACGGCCGACCAGATGCTGCGCCGCCTCCTGCCCTCGGGCGCGGAGCCGCTGTGGCGCGACCCGAGCGGCGGCGTGCAGCTCGCCGAGGTGCACATCGCCGACGCCTGGATCGGTCACAAGGTGAGCAGGCTCCAGGAGGAGACCGGCGTACGCGTGGCCTTCCTCACCCGGCTGGGCGAGGCGATGCTGCCGAGCTCCCAGACCGTGCTGCAGGAGGGTGACCTTGTCCACGTGATGATGCGTACGGACGAGATCGCCAAGGTCGAAGAGGCCTTCGCCCAGGGTCCCGAGGAGGCAAACGCATGAGAGTCGCGATCGCCGGAGCCGGCGCCGTGGGACGCTCCATCGCGGGCGAGCTGCTGGAGAACGGCCACGAGGTGCTCCTCGTCGACAAGGCGCCGACCGCCATCTCGGTCGAGCGGGTGCCGCAGGCCGAGTGGCTGCTGGCCGACGCCTGCGAGATCACCTCGCTGGACGAGGCCGCGCTGCAGCGCTGCAACGTGGTCATCGCCGCGACCGGTGACGACAAGGTCAACCTGGTCGTCTCCCTGCTGGCCAAGACCGAGTACGGGGTCCCCCGCGTCGTGGCGCGGGTCAACAACCCCAAGAACGAGTGGCTCTTCAACGAGTCCTGGGGCGTCGATGTCGCGGTCTCCACGCCGCGCCTGATGTCGGCCCTGGTCGAGGAGGCCGTCAGCGTCGGCGACCTGGTGCGGCTGCTCCGCTTCAGCCACGGCGACGCCAACCTCGTCGAACTGACCCTGCCGGCCGACTCCTCGATGGCGGGCACCCAGATCAGCGAGATCACCTGGCCGGAGGACACCTCGCTCGTCACGATCATCCGGGGCAACCGGGTGCTCACCCCGCACGGCGAGGAGACCCTGGAGCCGGGCGACGAGCTCCTCTTCGTGGCCGCCCAGGCCCGCGAGGAGCAACTGGAGGACCTCCTCCAGGCCCGCCGTTAGCCCTGCGGGCACGCTCGACGGAACACGGAGGGGGCGGGGTGACCACCAGGTCACCCCGCCCCCTCTGGCGTCACCGCCCGGCAAGTTCAGCCCCGCCGGCGTCACCGCCCGGCAATTCAGCCCCGCCGGCGTTTGAGGCGCGGGGTCCGGGGCAGAGCCCCGGCCGCGGCGCCGCACCGGGCCTGCGGAGTGCGGCTCAGCCCGTACCCCGGTCCCGAGCGGCAGCGTCCTTGGCCTCCCACTCCGCGATCACGTCGATCGGCGGCGGCGCCTTCGCCAGGAAGAGCCAGGTGAAGTACACCGCCAGCACCATCGGCGGGAGCTTCAGCGCGATCAGCACCCAGCCCAGCTGCGTCGCGTCGCCCCACCAGTACAGCGGGAAGAGGATCGCGTACTTGGCGAGGAAGATGATGCCCCAGGCCAGACTGGCCTTGGTGTACGCCTTCTTGCGCCCGGGGTTGCGGGTGCGCCAGGACAGGTTCTCCTTGAACACCGGTCCCAGGACCACGCCCAGCAGCGGGAAGCCCACGAGCGCCGACAGCGTGAAGGCCACCCCCAGACCGGCCCCGTAGATCATGCCGGGAAGGTAGAAGCCCTTCGCGCTGCCGGTGAAGAGCGCGAAGGCCACGCCCACGCCCACGCCGAAGACCCCGCTGAAGGCGTGCTTGACGGTGTCCTTGCGCAGCAGCCGCACGATCACCAGCAGGACCGCGACCGCGCCCGCCGCGATGGCGGACATCTTCACGTCCCTGTTGATCGTGTAGATCATGACGAAGAGCAGCCCGGGGAGCATTGTCTCCACGGTGCCGCGAATGCCCCCGAAGGCGTCGAAGAGGGCCGCCTGGGTCACGGCCTTCTGGTCGGCGGAGGGATCCGCCGAGGGCTCCGGGCTGGTCGGTTTGTCGAGTGACGTCACCGGTTACTGCTCCTGTCCGAGCGGTCGGAGTTCGTACTTCGGGTTGAAGAGCACCCGTCGCCCATGGCTCATCGAGATCCGGCCGGAGGCGATCATGCGCCGCCCCGGTTCGATTCCCACGATCGAGCGACGTCCGAGCCACACCACGTCCAGCGCGGCCGAGCCGTCGAACAGCTCCGCCTGCAGTGCCGGTACGCCGGCCCGCGGCCGCAGGGTGACGGTACGCAGGGTTCCGGTCACCTTGACTATCTCGCGGTCGTGGGAGTCGGAGATCCGCGTACATCCCGCGGCTTCTGCGTCCTCCTGCAGCTCCGCCGAATGCAGCTCCTCCTGCGAGGTGGACAGCCGCTCTATCATCCGGCGGAACCGGCCCGCCGGCCTTGCCGGTTTCGCGGGCTTCTCGGGACGCGGTTCAGCACTCATAGAGGAAGCGTACCGGCGCCCCCACTACCTCTCGAAGCGGTATCCCATGCCCGGTTCGGTGATGAAGTGCCGCGGGTGCGACGGATCCGCTTCGAGCTTGCGGCGCAGCTGGGCCATGTAGACCCGCAGGTAGTTCGTCTCCGTGCCGTACGTGGGACCCCAGACCTCCTGGAGGAGCTGCTTCTGGCTGACCAGCTTGCCGCCGTTGCGGACCAGTACCTCCAGCAGGTGCCACTCGGTAGGGGTGAGGCGTACGTCGCGCCCCTCGCGCACGGCCTTCTTGGCGGCCAGGTCCACCGTGAAGCCGTCGGTCTCCACGATCACCTCGTCCTCGCCCGTGCCGGCGCCCGGCTCGGCCCGGCGGACGGCGGCGCGCAGCCGGGCCAGCAGCTCGTCCATGCCGAAGGGCTTGGTGACGTAGTCGTCGGCGCCCGCGTCGAGGGCCTCCACCTTCTCGTCGGAGCTGTGCCGTGCGGAGAGGACGAGGATCGGGACGCGGGTCCAGCCCCGCAGGCCCTTGATCACCTCGACGCCGTCCATGTCGGGCAGGCCGAGGTCGAGGACGATCACGTCGGGGTGGCGGGCGGCCGCGAGTTCCAGGGCGCCCGCCCCGTCGGCGGCCGCGTCGACCTCGTATCTGCGTGCCTTCAGATTGATCACGAGAGCTCGGACGATCTGCGGCTCGTCGTCCACCACGAGCACCCGGGTCATTGAGGTCCTGCTTCCTGTCGTATCGGGTCAAGGTCCACGCGCTCGGTGCGCGTGGGTGAATCGGCGCCGAAGGCACCGAAGGCACCGTCCGGGCCCGCCGCGTCGTCCGCGGTGGCATGTGGTGCGCGGTCGGGTGTCACCGCGCGAAGGGTGAGCACCATGGTGAGTCCGCCGCCGGGGGTGTCCTCGGCCGCCAGGGTGCCGCCCATGGCCTCCGCGAAGCCGCGGGCCACCGCCAGCCCGAGCCCCACCCCGGCCCCGCGCGGCGCGTCGCCGTGCCGCTGGAACGGGGCGAAGATCCGGTCCTTGGCCTCGTCGGGCACGCCCGGCCCGCGGTCCACGACGCGCACCTCGACGCGGTCGCCGAGGACACTGGCCGCCACCAGCACCGGCTCCCCGAGCGGGCTGTACTTGACGGCGTTCTCGACCACGTTGGCCACGGTCCGCTCCAGCAGCCCCGGGTCCACCGCCACCATCGGCAGCGTCTCGGGCACGTCCAGCACCACGGTGTCCTCCGGTACGCCGCCCAGCGCCATCGGAACCACCTCGTCGAGGTCGATCTCCCGGATCAGCGGGGTCACGGTGCCGGTCTGCAGCCGGGACATGTCCAGCAGGTTGCCCACCAGGTGGTCGAGGCGGTCCGCGCCCTCCTCGATGCCTTCGAGGAGCAGGGCCCGGTCCTCCTCGGACCAGTCCACGTCCTCGGAGCGCAGCGAGGACACGGACGCCTTGATCGAGGCCAGCGGCGTACGGAGGTCATGGCTGACGGCGGCCAGCAGCGCGGTCCGGATCCGGTTGCCCTCCGCCAGCCGGCGCGCCTCCTCGGCCTCGCCGACCAGCCGCTGCCGGTCGAGTACGACGGCGGCCTGCGCGGCGAACGCGCCGAGCACGCGCCGGTCCTCGGCGGGCAGCACCCGCCCGGACAGTGCCAGCGCCATGTGGTCCCCGATCGGCATGTCCACGTCGGCGTCCTCGGGCCGGCCGGCCGGGCTCGGCCCGACGCTGCCGGCCGGCTTCCAGGGCTCGACCTCGCTCGCGCGCTCCAGCAGGGCCACCGACTCCATCGAGAAGGTCTCGCGCACCCGCTCCAGCAGCGCGTCCAGCGTGTGCTCGCCGCGCAGCACGCTGCCGGCCAGGAACGAGAGGATCTCCGACTCGGCGCGCAGCCGGGCGGCCTGGTGGGTGCGCCGGGCGGCCAGGTCCACCACGGAGGCCACGGAGACCGCCACTCCGAAGAAGACCGCGATGGCCACGACGTTCTTGGGGTCGGAGATGGTGAGCCGGTGCAGGGGCGGCGCGAAGTAGTAGTTCAGCAGCAGCGAGCCGACGGCCGCCGAGGCCAGTGCCGGGAACAGCCCGCCCAGCAGGGCGGCGGCCACCGTCAGCGACAGGAACAGCAGCATGTCGTTGGCGAGCCCGAGGTCGGCGTCCACATGCGTGAGCAGCACGGCCAGCAGGACGGGGAGAACCACCCCCACCACCCAGCCGGCGGTGATCCGCGTCCGCCCGAGCCGCGCCGCCGTGCGGGCCACGGGCAGGCCCCGGCCCTTGGCGACCTCCTCGTGCGTGACGATGTGCACGTCGAGGTCGGGTCCCGAGTCGCGGGCCACGGTGGCGCCGACGCCCGGGCCGAAGACGTACTGCCAGGCCTTGCGGCGGCTGGACCCGAGAACGATCTGGGTGGCGTTGACCCCCCGCGCGAATTCCAGGAGCGCGTCCGGGACGCTGTCGCCTATGACGTGGTGAAACGTTCCGCCGAGGTCCTCGACCAGGGTCCGCTGGACCGCGAGCTCCTTGGGCGAGGCGGAGGTGAGGCCGTCGCTGGCGGCGATGTAGACCGCGAGCACCTCCCCGCCGGCTCCCTTCTCGGCGAGCCGGGCGGCGCGGCGGATGAGCGTACGCCCCTCCGGCCCGCCGGTCAGGCCCACGACGATGCGCTCGCGGGCCTGCCAGGTGGAGCGGATGTCGTGCTCGCCCCGGTACTCCCGCAGGTACTCGTCCACCCGGTCGGCGACCCACAGCAGCGCCAGCTCGCGCAGCGCGGTCAGGTTCCCGGGCCGGAAGTAGTTGGACAGGGCCGCGTCGACCTTGTCGGACGCGTAGACGTTGCCGTGTGCCATCCGCCGCCGCAGCGCCTGCGGGGACATGTCCACGAGCTCGATCTGATCGGCGCGCCGGACCACCTCGTCGGGTACGGTCTCGCGCTGGCGCACCCCGGTGATCGACTCGACCACGTCCCCGAGGGACTCCAGGTGCTGGATGTTCACGGTGGACACGACGTCGATGCCGGCCCGCAGCAGCTCCTCCACGTCCTGCCAGCGCTTGGCGTTGCGCGAGCCCGGGACATTGGTGTGCGCCAGCTCGTCCACCAGCGCCATGGCGGGCCCGCGGGCCAGGACCGCGTCCACGTCCATCTCGGGGAAGTCGGCGCCCCGGTACGACATGGTCCTGCGCGGCACCTGCTCCAGGCCGTGCAGCATCACCTCGGTACGCGGCCGCCCGTGGTGCTCGACGAAGCCGACGACGCAGTCGCCGCCCCGCTCCACCCGGCGGTGGGCCTCGGAAAGCATCGCGTACGTCTTGCCCACGCCGGGTGCCGCGCCGAGGTAGATCCGTAGCTTGCCGCGTCCCATGCGCTCATTCTCGGGGACGTTTGCCCCGTTCACGTACCTGTGTGCGCCTTTACGGCCATCCCTGACGCAGCTTTGACGCGGTCGCGGCCGGGCCGGCCGCGGCCGGGCATGCGAAGGCCGGTGGGCCGTCCCCCGAAGGAGGAGGGCCCACCGGCCGGAAACATGTGTACGCAGGCGTACGGCGGAGGCCTGCCGGCCCCCGCGGGCGGGATCAGCGGACCTCGGTGATCTCCGGACCGCGCTCCAGCTGGCCCATGCCGCCGCCGAAGCGGGAGCCCTCGGACTCCTCGGCCGTCTGCACGCCGTCCGGCACCATCTGGGCGTCGTTCGGCAGCTTCAGGACGATCGGGTCGCGCGGGGCCATCGGGCCCTCGCCGCGGACGACGACGGTGTCCCGGAAGATCTGCTCCAGCACACCGGCCGACTCGGGGCGTACCGCGCCCTGACCGGAGATGACGCCGCGCAGGAACCAGCGCGGGCCGTCCACGCCGACGAAGCGCACCAGCTGGGCGCCGGTCTGCCCGTCCGGCAGCGGCACGGGCACCTGCGCGCGCAGCTCCCAGCCCAGCGGACCCTGGACCTCGTCGATGATTCCGCCCTGCTGGGTGATGCCCGCGGCGATCTCCTCGCGGACCTCGCCCCAGATGCCTTCCTTCTTGGGCGCCGCGAAGGCCTGCAGCTGCACGGCGCTGTCGCCGAGGACGACGGTCGCGGCCACGATCGCGTCACCCGCAACCTCGACACGCAGCTCCATGCCCTCGACACCGGGTACGAGAATGCCGCCCAGGTCGACCCTGCCGTCCTCGGGGTTGCCGAGCACCTCGGAGACGTCCCAGGGCCCGTCCGGGCGCGGGGCCGGCGGCAGGTTCACCCTGCGCGGCGTGGCGGTGGCGTCGAGGTCTTCGGCGCCGTCCCGCTCATCGGCGTGCGCGCCGTCGACGACCTGCTCGGCCGCGCCGCCGTCCTTGACGGAGTCGTTCTTCTTGCGACGTCCGAACACGTCACTGTCCTTCCCGGTCGGTTACGACCGAAGCGTAGCCATTCCCACCCTGCTGACCAGCGCCGGATCCGGCCACGGCCGCATGACCGCCGGTGGAGCCGAAACCCCCCTCGGCCCGGGCCGAGCCGGGAAGTTCCGCCACCTCGTGGAAGCGCACCTTCTCGACCCTCTGGACAACCAGCTGGGCAATGCGGTCGAAACGCTCGAACCTGACGCTCTCGCGCGGGTCGAGATTGACCACGATCACCTTGATCTCTCCACGGTACCCGGCATCCACCGTCCCGGGGGCATTCACGAGCGCGAGCCCGCAGCGGGCGGCGAGGCCCGAGCGCGGGTGCACGAAGGCGGCGTACCCGTCGGGCAGCGCGACGGAGACCCCGGTGGGCAGTACGGCGCGCTCGCCGGGCTCCAGCTCGGCGGCCTCGGTGGTGACCAGGTCGCAGCCGGCGTCGCCGGGGTGGCCGTACGCCGGAATGGGAACTTCCGGGTCGATGCGGCGGATCAGCACGTCGATCGCATGACGCGGGGCGTGGTTGTTCTGGGACATCAGGGGTTCACCTCAAAGGCGCGTGCGCGCCTGACCTGGTCCGGGTCGGCCATGGCCGCCTGGATCTCCTCGGGCCGACCGTTGTCGATGAAGTGGTCGACCTTCACTTCGATGAAGAGGGCGTCGGCGCGCACCGCGACCGGGCCCGCCGGGCCGCCTATCCGGCCCACGGCCGTGCAGTAGATCTTCCGGCCGGCGACGGCGGTGACCTCGGCCTCCAGACACAGCACGGTGTCCACGGGCACGGGCCGCACGAAGTCGGTCTCCAGCCGTCCGGTCACCGCGATGACGCGCAGCAGCCAGTTCAGCGAGCCCAGCGTCTCGTCAAGTGCGGTGGCCAGGACGCCGCCGTGGGCGAGGCCGGGAGCCCCCTGGTGGGCGGGCTTGACGGTGAACTCGGCGGTGACGCGCACGCCCTCGCCCGCCCGGGCCTCCAGCTGGAGTCCGTGCGGCTGCCCCCCGCCACAGCCGAAGCAGTGCTCGTAGTGCGCGCCGAGGAGCTCACCGGGGGCCGGGGCATCGGGGTGCCGGACCGGCGCGGTGGCCTCGGCCGGGGGCGTCAACGCTGTGTTTCGTCCACTCACAGCCGCAGACCTTACCCGCGCGGCTACCCACCGGTCGCCCCGTGGCAGGCTTGACGCCATGCAGCTCTCCCCCGCGCACCACGACGAACGTCTCACCGCCCCCCGCTCCTGGTGGGGCATCGCCGCGCTCACCGGTCTGGCCTGCGCGCTGATGCTGCTGCCGCTGGGCGGGCTGCCCCTGCTGGCCGGCCTGATCGGCGGCACCGCGCTGGCGGGGACGCTGGTGAGCTCGTACGGCTCCGCGCGCGTGCGCGTGGTGAACGGTGTGCTGGCGGCCGGCGACGCCCGGATCCCGGCGACGGCCCTCGGCGAACCGGAGATCCTGGACGCGGAGGAGGCCCGCGCCTGGCGGACGCACAAGGCCGACACCCGCGCCTACATGGTGATGCGCAGCTACGTTCCGACGGCGGTCCGCGTCGAGGTCACCGACCCGGCGGACCCGACCCCGTACGTCTACCTCTCCACCCGCGAGCCGGAGGCCCTGCGGGCGGCCATCCTCGCGGCGAGGTCCAGCAGCTCCGCCGGGGGCACCTCCCAGCCGTAGCCGGGGAGATTGAGGCCCGGCGGCGGCGCTCAGTCCTTCGCGTCCTGGTCGGCGACCTCAAGGGCGGCCGCGATGGCCTCGGGAAGGGGCTGGGCGGGCTGTTCCAGGGGCGGCAGCTGCGGCAGGGCATCCCACGCCACGGCGCGCCTCCGCAGGTCGGCACGTACCTTCTCAGCGACCTTGCGGGTGTCCCGGCGGTTCATGACGGCGCCCACGGCCGCGCCCACCATGAACGGCATCAGGTTGGGGAGGTTGCGGAACGTCCGCTTCATGATCTGCTGGCGCAATTCGCGCCTCATCTGAAGACCGAGGGCCGCGTTCAGCGTCGCGGGCTTGGTCAGGTCCACCCCGCGCTCCTCCGTCCACGCGGCGAGGAAGGCGAGGCTGCGGTCCTTGAGACCGCCGGGCGGCCGCAGGCCGTACACCTCGTGGAGTTCGGCGACGAGCTTCAGCTCGATCGCCGCGACCGCGGTGATCTCGGCCGCCAGCTCCGCCGGCATCGCGGGCGGCACCGGAAGCATGGCCGCCGCGCCGATCCCCGCACCCACGGCCGAGGTGGCGTTGGCGGCGCCCGCGATCAGCTTGTCGGCAAGCTGATCGGGACCGAGGCCCGGGAACTGCGCGCGCAGCGTCGCGAGGTCCCGCACCGGAACGCGCGGGGCGTTCTCGATGATCCGGTCGGCGACGTGCAGGCCGGCGGCCCTCACACTGTCGCGGCCCTTGCGCACACCGTTCCGGACGGCTTGCATCCGACGGGCCCCGGTCTTGCTCCGGGACCCCTCATCAGCGTCTGTGGCCGACGGCACCGCTGGGGCGGTGTCGGGGGTCACGGCACTCGTCTCGAAAGCGGGGGCGCCGGGGGCTCCGGGGCCCGTTTCCGGGCCCGTGGATCCCGCCTGCGTCTCCGCCGGACCACCCTCTTTTCGGAGACGTCGCCGGAGGCTTCGCTTCCGAAAGGGCGTCGAGCCTGTCACGGCCCTGGCCGCTCAGTCGCAGTCGCGACAGATCGGCTGACCGTTCTTCTCGCGCGCCAGCTGGCTGCGGTGGTGCACGAGGAAGCAGCTCATGCAGGTGAACTCATCGGCCTGCTTGGGCAGGACCCGGACGGCCAGCTCCTCGTTGGAGAGGTCCGCTCCCGGAAGTTCCATTCCTTCCGCCGAGTCGAAGTCGTCCACATCGACGACTGAGGACGACTTTTCGTTGCGCCGGGCCTTCAGCTCTTCAATGCTGTCGTTGTCGACGTCGTCGTCGGTCTTGCGCGGGGTGTCGTAGTCCGTTGCCATTGTTCGCTCTCCCCCTCTGGGATTTAGCGGTGTCTCAGCGCACGTAACGCGCGAGAGGCCGGACTTGTGCCCGACCTGAGGCGGAGATTTTGCCTCACATCAAGGTCTGTTACTCAATCGACACCCAGCCGCCTGCCCGAAGGAGCAATTGGCTGGGATGACGACCGGGACCGTACACGGTCCGGGGGCCGTCCTGCACGAACGCCACCCCGTGTATTTCCCGCCATTGGAGGCACCGGAAACCCGGACTTCCCGGGCTTTCCGGCCTTCCTGAGGTCACTGAACGCACATGACCGGACACTCGACCATGTGATCGATCACACAGCTACCACTGTCTCGCGCATTGGACCGTTCAGCCAACAGCGAACAGCTCGACGCCCTGGTCGCAGTTGGTAGCGGCTGGTCACAGGGGCAACGTGACACGCATCACGAGGCCACCGCCCTCGCGGGGGGTCGCCTGGATGCGGCCGCCGTGAGCGCGGGCCACGGAGCGCGCGATCGAGAGACCGAGCCCCACACCCTTGTCGCTGCCCGTTCGCTCCGTACGCAGCCGTCTGAAGGGCTCGAAGAGGTTGTCCACCTCGTACGCGGGAACCACGGGACCCGTGTTCGAAACCAGCAGCACCGCGTGGCCGTGCTGGACCTCGGTGGTGACCTCCACCCAGCCGCCCTCCGGCACGTTGTACCGGACGGCGTTCTGAACCAGGTTGAGGGCGATCCGCTCCAGCAGCACGCCGTTGCCCTGGACGACGGCCGGCGCGCGCTCGCCGCGGATCTCCACGCCCTTCGCCTCGGCCTCCCCGCGCGCCTGGTCGAGGGCGCGCGAGGCGACCTCCGCCAGGTCCACGGGTTTTCGCTCGACGATCTGGTTCTCGCTGCGGGCCAGCAGCAGCAGGCCCTCCACCAGCTGCTCACTGCGCTCGTTGGTGGCCAGCAGCGTCTTGCCCAGCTGCTGGAGCTCCACGGGCGCGCCGGGATCGGAGAGGTGCACCTCCAGCAGCGTCCGGTTGATGGCGAGGGGCGTCCGCAGCTCGTGCGAGGCGTTTGCCACGAATCGCTGCTGGGCCGTGAAGGCCCGCTCCAGGCGGTCGAGCATCTCGTCGAAGGTGTCGGCGAGCTCCTTGAGCTCGTCGTCCGGACCGTCCAGTTCGATGCGCCGGGTCAGGTCGGAGCCGACCACCCGGCGGGCGGTCCGGGTGATCTTGCCGAGCGGCGAGAGCACCCGTCCGGCCATCGCGTAGCCGAAGGCGAAGGCGATGATGCTGAGGCCCAGCAGGGCCATCAGCGACCGGCTGAGCAGGTCGTCCAGGGCGTGCTTGCGCTGGTCGAGGATGCACTGGCTGATCGCGGCGTTGAACTGGTCGATCGACTGGTCGGTGCCGACCCCGGAGCAGGTGCTGCTCGCGACCTCGACCTTCGTACCTCCGACGATCTTGAACGGCAGGGCATTGCCCTCCCGCAGGGCCTGCGCGGCCAGCAGGTAGATGATCGACAGCAGCAGGATGCCGGCGATCAGGAACATCCCGCCGTACAGCAGCGTGAGGCGTATCCGGATGGTCGGCCGCAGCCAAGGGAAAGGACCCTCGGGCTGGCCGGGGTCCCAGGTCGGTTTCGGTGGCGCCGCCGGTGGCGCCGGGGTGGCGGGCATCGTCATCAGATCCGGTATCCGGAACCGGGCACGGTCACGATGACGGGCGGCTCGCCGAGCTTGCGGCGCAGCGTCATCACCGTCACGCGCACCACGTTGGTGAACGGGTCGGTGTTCTCGTCCCAGGCCTTCTCCAGCAGCTGCTCGGCGGAGACCACGGTCCCCTCGCTGCGCATGAGCACCTCCAGCACCGCGAACTCCTTGGGCGCCAGCTGCACCTCCTTGCCCTCCCGGAACACCTCGCGCCGGTTCGGGTCGAGCTTGATGCCGGCCCGCTCCAGTACGGGCGGCAGCGCCACCGTCGTACGCCGCCCCAGGGCGCGCACGCGGGCGGTCAGCTCGCTGAAGGCGAACGGCTTGGGCAGATAGTCGTCAGCGCCCAGCTCCAGCCCCTCGACCCGGTCGCTCACATCACCGGAGGCGGTCAGCATCAGCACCCGGGTGGGCATGCCGAGCTCGACGATCTTCCGGCAGACGTCGTCACCGTGCACGAGCGGGAGGTCCCGGTCGAGCACGACCACGTCGTAGTCGTTCACACCGACGCGCTCCAGGGCGGCGGCGCCGTCGTACACGACGTCCACGGCCATGGCCTCCCGGCGCAGTCCGGTGGCCACCGCATCGGCGAGCAGCTGCTCGTCCTCGACGACGAGTACGCGCACGTCGTTTCCTTCCTCAGAGCCCGGTAGGGCACACGTGTATGGCGCGTCCATCCTGCCGGTTTCGGCCGTAAACCGGCTGTAAGACGCCGCTCCGCACCCGTGCGGGGGCGGAAGTGAGGATTCCCTGGCCTCACGAGGTTTCTGCGCCCAGGGTGCCGGGGAGGACCCTCTCCACACCCCAATCACTCCCTGACGGCGGACAGCCACGTGCTCGCCCGCCGCGACCCACGCAGAGGGGGCGCACCCATGGACGCATTCACCGCGGGTCTCCTGCAGCGCATCAGGAACACGCAGTCGGACCTCAAGCAGGCCCGCGAGACGGGCGACGACTACCTCGCGGATGTGGAGCAGGCGGAGTTGGAGGATCTCCAGCGCCTCGCAGCCGAACACGGCGTACCCGTATCCGCCTGCTGACCTTCACCGGAACCCCGGCTGCCCGACAGGGCGGCCGGGGTTCCCCGTTTTTTCAGGCCCGCTCAGTCGTGCCAGGCCCCGGCCTCCTCCAGCAGCGGCTGCAACGAGGCGAACACGGCCGGCGTGGCCGCCAGGACCAGTTCCCCGGAGGCGGGCATGCCGGGACGGCCGCCCGTCACCGCACCGGCCTCCCGCGCGATCAGCCCGCCGGCCGCCAGGTCCCACGGGGCCAGCCCCCGCTCGTAGTACCCGTCCAGCCGCCCGGCGGCCACGTCGCACAGGTCCAGCGCCGCCGCCCCGCCCCGCCGGATGTCACGCACCACCGGGATGACCTGCCGGACGACCTCCGCCTGGTGCGCCCGCCGCGCCTGGAGGTACCCGAACCCGGTCGCCAGCAGCGCCTGGTCCAGCGGCGCGGCCGCCCGGCAGGCCAGCCGGCTCGTCCCCAGCCACGCACCGCCGCCCAGCACCGCGTGGTACGTCTCCCCGCGCATCGGGGCCGCCACGACCCCGGCCACGGTCTCGCCGCCGTACTCGGCGGCGATGGACACGCCCCAGCTCGGCAGCCCGTAGAGGTAGTTCACGGTGCCGTCCAGCGGGTCCACGACCCACCGGACCCCGCTCGTGCCCGGGACGTCCGCGCCCTCCTCGCCCAGCAGCCCGTCCTGCGGCCGCCGCTCCGCGATCAGGGCGGTGATCAGCTTCTCCGCCGCGATGTCCATCTCGGTCACCACGTCGATCGGGCTGGACTTGGTCGCCGCCACCCCCAGGTCCGTCGGCCGCCCGTCGCGCAGCAGCTCTCCCGCCTGCCGGGCGGCGTCCAGACCCACGGCCAGCAGTTCGGCCTTCAGTTCCTCGGAGATCACTATCGTTCCCATTTCCTAGGCGTACGGACTGTCGGCGCCCGCGGCCGCCGGCCGGGGCGCCCGCGCCGGGCAGCAGCCCACGGCGCAGAGGTCGTGGCTCGGGCCCAGCAGCCCGAGCGCGCACCGCTCCACGCTCTCGCCGCGTTCGGCCGCGGCCCGCTCCAGCACGAGGTCGCGTACCGCGGCCGCGAACCGCGGGTCCGCTCCGACCGTCGCGGACCGGGCCACGGGCAGGCCGAGTTCGGCGGCCTTGGCCGTGGCCTCCGTGTCGAGGTCGTAGAGGACCTCCATGTGGTCCGAGACGAAGCCGATGGGCACCATGACCACCGCCGGGGCGCCGGCCCCGTGCAGGGCCTCCAGGTGGTCGCAGATGTCCGGCTCCAGCCAGGGGATGTGCGGGGCGCCGCTGCGCGACTGATAGACGAGCTCCCAGGGCAGCTCGGTGCCCGTCTGCGCCCGTACCGCGTCCGCGACCACCCGGGCGACGTCCAGGTGCTGCTTGACGTACGCGCCGCCCTCGCCGTTCCCGGTGTGGTCCTCGACCGGCCCGGACGTGTCCGCGGCCGCCGTCGGGATCGAGTGGGTCGTGAAGGCGAGGTGGGCGCCGGCGCGCGCCTCGGCCGGAAGCGACTCCAGCGCCGCGAGCACCCCGTCGATCATCGGCCGCACGAACCCGGGGTGGTTGAAGTAGTGCCGGAGCTTGTCGACCCTCGGCAGCTCCAGGCCCTCCCCGGCCAGGGCGGCGAGGGAGTCGGCGAGGTTCTCCCGGTACTGCCGGCAGCCCGAGTACGAGGCGTACGCGCTGGTCGCGAGCACCGCGATGCGGCGGTGCCCGTCCTGGACCATCTCCCGCATCGCATCGGTCAGGTACGGGGCCCAGTTGCGGTTGCCCCAGTACACGGGCAGGTTGAGGGCGTGCTCGGCGAAGTCCGCGCGCAGCGCCGCCAGCAGCTCCCGGTTCTGCTCGTTGATCGGGCTGACCCCGCCGAACCCGAAGTAGTGCTGCCCGACCTCCTTGAGCCGCTCGCGGGGGATCCCGCGCCCGCGCGTGACGTTCTCCAGGAAGGGCACGACGTCGTCGGGTCCCTCGGGGCCGCCGAAGGACAGCAGCAGGAGGGCGTCGTAGGGGGCGGCGGGCCCGCCGGCGGGCGGGAGGAGCTGGTCTGACATGGATCGAATCCTGCCACCCGGCGTCCTCGGGCGGGAACCGGCCCGGCCGTGACCCGACCCGCCCCACAGGTAAGGTGACCCTAAGTTGTTCGGAACCTTCCCCATGCGCGTGCCGTGTCGGCAGTCGTAACCTGTGGGGGCCAATGACGTCCCTTACGGAGGGCCCTTGCCCAGTCCCTACCGCGCGATCTTCGCGGCCCCCGGCACCAAGGGGTTCAGCGCCGCCGGCCTCATAGGCCGACTGCCGATCTCCATGGTCGGCGTCGGCATCCTCACCATGATCTCCGAGATCACCGGCCGCTACGCGATGGCCAGCGCCCTCACCGGCACCCTCGCGCTGGCCGCCGCGGTCATCGGCCCGCAGGTGTCGCGCCTGGTGGACCAGTACGGGCAGCGGCGCGTCCTGCGCCCCGCCACTCTCATCTCCGTCGCCTCGGTGGCCGGACTGCTGCTCGCGGCCGCCAACGGCCTACCGGACTGGACCCTCTTCGTCTTCGCGGCGATCGCCGGATGCGTACCGAGCGTGGGCTCGATGGTCCGCGCCCGCTGGACCGTCATCTACCGGGACTCCGCCCGCGAACTGCACACCGCGTACTCCTTCGAGTCCGTGATCGACGAGGTCTGCTTCATCTTCGGCCCGATCATCGCCATCGGACTGTCCACGACCTGGTTCCCCGAGGCCGGCCCGCTGATCGCCGCCGTCTGCCTGCTCGTCGGCGTCTGGCTGCTCACCGCGCAGCGCTCCACCGAGCCCGCGCCGCACCCGCGCGGCGAGCACACCGACCGCACCTCGGCCCTGCGTTCCCCCGGCCTCCAGGTACTGACGGCCACGTTCGTCGCGACCGGCGCGATCTTCGGCTCCATCGACGTGGCCACCCTCGCCTTCGCGGAGGAGCAGGGCCACAAGTCCTCCGCGAGTTTCATCCTGGCCATCTGGGCGGCCGGATCCTGCCTCGCGGGCATCGTCTTCGGCCTTCTGCACCTCAAGAGCAGGACAGAGCGTCGTTGGGTACTGGGCATCTGCGCGATGGCCGTGAGTATGATCCCCCTCCTACTGGCCGGGAACCTTCCGTTTCTGGCCGTGGCGCTCTTCGTCTCGGGCCTCGCCATCGCTCCCACGATGATCACCACGATGGCCCTGATCGAGGCGCACGTACCACGCGCGAAGCTGACCGAGGGCATGACCTGGATCAGCACCGGCCTCGCGGTCGGGGTCGCGCTCGGCTCCTCCGTGGCCGGCTGGGTCATCGACGCGGCCGGCGCGAAGACCGGGTACGTCGTCTCCATCTCGGCGGGGACCGCCGCGGCGGCGGTGGCGTTCGCGGGTTACCGCCGGCTGACGAGGCCGGCGCAAGGGGAGGAGCCAGCTAGCGATGGGGACGGCGACAGCAGGGAAGTCAGGGCGGGGGACACCGACCGCGTGGCGTAACTGGGCGGGCAACGTCACCGCCACGCCCGCCCGCGTGGTGACCCCGGCCTCGGTCGGGGAGCTTCAGGACACGGTCCGCCGGGCCGTCGAGGACGGGCTGAAGGTGAAGGCGGTCGGCACCGGCCACTCCTTCACCGCGGCCGCCGCCACGGACGGGGTGCTCATACGTCCGCAGGCGCTCACCGGGATCCGGTCGATCGACCGGGACGCCGGGACCGTCACGGTGGCCGCCGGCACGGTGCTCAAGGACCTGAACCTGGCCCTCGCCGGGGAGGGCCTGTCGCTCACGAACATGGGCGACATCATGGAGCAGACCGTCTCCGGTGCCACCAGCACCGGCACCCACGGCACCGGCCGCGACTCGGCCTCCATCGCCGCGCAGATCCGCGGCCTGGAGCTGGTCACCGCCGACGGGCGGCTGCTGACGTGCTCCGAGAAGGAGCATCCCGAGGTCTTCGCGGCAGCCCGGCTCGGCATCGGGGCGCTCGGCATCGTCACCTCCCTCACCTTCGCGGTCGAGCCGGTCTTCTTCCTGACCGCCCGTGAGGAGCCCATGGCCTTCGACCGGGTGACCGCCGAGTTCGACCAGCACGTCGCGGAGAACGAGCACTTCGAGTTCTACTGGTTCCCGCACACCGGCAACTGCAACACCAAGCGCAACAACCGCAGCCAGGGCCCGGCCGCCCCGCCCGGGGCGGTGAGCGCGTGGATCGAGGACGAACTCCTCTCCAACGGCCTCTTCCAGGCCGTCAACTCGCTGGGCCGCGCGGTCCCGGCGGCCATCCCCTCCATCGCCCGCGTCGCCAGCCGCGCCCTGTCCGCGCGCACCTACACGGACATCCCGTACAAGGTGTTCACCAGCCCGCGGCGCGTGCGCTTCGTGGAGATGGAGTACGCCCTTCCGCGCGAGCGCGTCGTCGAGGCGCTGCGGGAGCTCAAGGCCCAGGTCGACCGCTCGGACCTGCGGATCAGCTTCCCGGTGGAGGTACGGACGGCTCCGGCCGACGACATCCCGCTGTCCACGGCCTCCGGGCGCGAGACGGCGTACATCGCGGTGCACATGTACAAGGGCACTCCGTACCACGCCTACTTCACGGCGGCCGAGCGGATCTTCACCGCCCACGGCGGCCGTCCGCACTGGGGCAAGGTGCACACCCGGGACGCGGAGTACTTCGCCGGGGTGTACCCGCGTTTCGGCGAGTTCACGGCGCTGCGGGACCGGCTGGACCCGGAGCGGGTGTTCGGCAACGACTACCTGCGGCGCGTGCTGGGGGAATGACCCCCGGCACCTGAGCTCGTCCAAAGTCACCCGAAAACGGACGCGGTTGCGGGCCCGGGCGGATCCGGGGCCGATTCAGGGCAGCCCAACTCCCGCCGTCGGAGACAAGTTCGGCGGCGCGGCGGTCCACTCAGGTGGCCCGAATGGAGTACTGTGGCGAGCCCTGGGGCCGTCCTTCCTTACGGATGTCCGGACTCGGGAGAGGGGGCCGGACGATGATGAAACGGCACTCGAGACCGGCGATGCCGCGGTGTTGCACGGGTTCCTGCTGCGCACAGTAATCGTTCGGTCACTGTGCGTGCCCAACAGGTAACCGTGCCATAACGGCGATCAAGGGCGCATGCCCGACACGCCGGTTTAACTCGGCAAGGTTGTGGCAGGCTGCACCCGGGCAGGCCACACTCGACTAGCGGAAGCAGCGACGCACGTGACGTCGGCAGGCACCACCCGGGAGGTCCCCATGCCCGAACTGCGTGTCGTGGCCGTCTCAAATGACGGCACACGACTGGTGCTCAAGGCTGCGGACAGTACGGAGTACACGCTTCCGATCGACGAGCGGCTGCGTGCTGCCGTACGCAATGACCGCGCGCGCCTGAACCAGATCGAGATCGAGGTGGAGAGCCACCTCCGTCCCCGCGACATCCAGGCCCGTATACGGGCCGGTGCCTCCGCGGAGGAGGTCGCTCAACTCGCGGGCATCCCGGTCGACCGGGTACGCCGCTTCGAGGGCCCGGTGCTCGCGGAGCGCGCGTTCATGGCGGAGCGCGCCCGCAAGACTCCCGTCCGGCGCCCCGGCGAGAACACCGGGCAGGGACCCCAGCTGGGCGAGGCCGTGCAGGAGCGGCTGACGCTGCGCGGGGCCGACAAGGAATCCGTCCAGTGGGACTCCTGGCGGCGCGACGACGGCACGTGGGAGGTCCTGCTCGTGTACCGGGTCGCGGGCGAACCGCACTCGGCGAGCTGGACGTACGACCCGCCGCGCCGGCTGGTCGTGGCCGTGGACGACGAGGCCCGCTCCCTGATCGGCGAGTCGGACGACCTGCCGGCGACGCCGGAGCCGAGCTTCCCCTTCGTGCCGAGGATCGCGCGGCTGCCGCGGGACCGACCGCTGGATCGCGCGCTCGACCGGCAGTTGGAGCGCCCCGCGCCGCCGCCGCCGGAGCCGGAGGACGAACGGGACACGCTGACCAGCCTGCTGGAGGCCGTGCCGAGCTTCCGGGGCGACCTGGTGGTTCCGGAGCGCGCCGACGCGCCGGCCGAGGAGCCGGAGGCGGAGGAGCCCCCGGCCGCGTCGGCGGGGGCCGGGGCCGCGTACGCGGACGTCCTGATGCCGCGCACGGTGGCGGGCCACCGGGACCGCCTCACGGGCACCACGGACCGTCAGGCCGAGGCCGACGGCGTCCGCCCGGGCCGCCGCGCGGCGGTCCCGAGCTGGGACGAGATCGTCTTCGGTACGCGGCGCAAGAAGCAGGAGTAACCGTCCTCCTCGGCCCCCGGCAATGCCGGTGCCGGGGGGCGGCGTTCGGCGACGGCGGCGGGCGGATCAGGCGGGCGGATCAGGGGCTACTGCGGCAGCGGGCCCGTGGCGACCGGGCGGGCGGGGTTCGAGGACCATTCCGACCAGCTGCCCGCATACAGCGCCGCCGGGACCCCCGCCACGTCCAGCGCGAGGACCTCGTGCGCCCCGGAAACACCCGACCCGCAGTACACGGCGACGCGGGTGTCACCCGTCGCACCCAGTTCCGTGAACCGGGCCCGGAGGGCGTCGGCCGGCAGGAATCGCCCGTCCGGACCCACGTTCTCCGACGTCGGCGCCGACACCGCGCCCGGGATGTGCCCACCGACCCGGTCGATCGGCTCGACCTCGCCCCGGTACCGCTCCCCCGCCCGCGCGTCCAGCAGCAGCCCCGAGCGGGCCAACGCCGCCGCCTCGTCCGCGTCGAGCAGCCCCATCGCCCCCGGAGCTGGCTTGAAATCGCCCTCCACGGGAGACGGCGCGTCGGCGGAAACCGCACCGCCCGCCGCCGTCCACGCGGCCAGGCCCCCGTCCAGCACCCGCACCTCGGCGTGACCCGTCCAGCGCAACAGCCACCACGCCCGCGCGGCCGCCCAGCCGAGCCCGCCGTCGTACACGACCACCGGCGTGTCCGCCGAGACCCCGGCGCGCCGCATCACCGCCCCGAACGCCTCCGGGTCCGGCAGCGGGTGCCGACCGCCGGACCCCGCCGGACCGGCCAGTTCGCGTTCGAGGTCCACGTACACCGCACCCGGGATGTGCCCGGCCTCGTACGCGGGACGCTGGTCGGGCCCGCCGAGCTGCCAGCGGATGTCCAGGAGCACCGGCGGCCGGGGTCCGGCCAGCGCGCTCATCAGTTCGGAAGCGGAGAGGATCGCAGTCATGGACCCATCTTCCTCCCCACCCCACAACCCGTGTAACAAGCCGGACACGCACACGCCGCACTGATTCGGTCATCTCGTCTCCGCACCCGCGATACGCGGCCCGGTCGGGGCGCGCCGGGCTCCGCGGAGTGGAAGCATCAGGCCTCGACACGGGCTACGACGGAGGAGACACCTGACATGACCGAGGCATCGGAAGCGACGCGGCGCACGCCGGGCACGCCGTGCTGGGTGAGCCTGATGGTGCACGGCCTCCGGTCCACCGAGGAGTTCTACACCGGTCTCTTCGGCTGGGAGTACCAACCGGGCCCCCAGCCGCTCGGCCCGTACGTCCGCGCCCTGCTCGACGGCCGGGAGGTGGCCGGCATCGGCGAGATGCCGCCGGACCGGCATCTTCCGGTGGCCTGGACTACGTACCTGGCGACGGACGACGCCGACGCCACCGCCGAGTCGATCCGCTCCTGCGGCGGCACCGTGGCGGTGGGTCCGCTGGACGCCGGGATCGCGGGCCGGCTGGCGATCTGCTCCGACCCGCTGGGCGCGATCTTCGGCATCTGGCAGGCCGAGACGCACATGGGCACCCGGCTGCACGGGGCGCCCGGCACCCCCGTCTGGAACGAGCTGGTCACCCAGGACACCTCGACGGTCGGCAAGTTCTACGAGCACGTCTTCGGCCACGAGGCGCAGACCCACCCGGAGGCCTCCGCCGATTTCGACTACCTGACCCTCTGCCTACAGGGCCGGCCGGTGGCCGCCGTGCACGGCGTGGGCCGTTCGCTGCCGCATGACCGGGGCCCGCACTGGATGACGCACTTCGAGGTGGCGGACACCGACGCGGCCGCCGACCAGGTCGTACGGCTGGGCGGGACGGTCGTCCGGCCGCCGCACGAGGGACCCGGCGGCCGGCTGGCCACGGTCGCGGACCTGGAAGGCGCGGTCTTCACGATCATCCGGAGCGCGGGCTGATCTCCCGGAGTCCTACGCGCGGCCCAGAGCCCGCCCGGGCCGGCGTCCATCGTGGGCGTTCATACCTCTGAGTGAGGTCGGTGGGGTTCGAGGGGGGCGGGGGCAGAGATCTGCCTAGGGTGGCTCCTGGGGTGGCGGGCAGCCGCTCCGATCGGCGCGTCGACTCATGTTCGGGAGCTCGTGTGGCGCAGCAGGACACGACGTCACTCCGGCTCCGCCTCCGGTACCGGTTCGACCATCTGGTCTCGGGGGGAACGACCGCGCTCATCGGCTGGCTCGCCCTGGCCTGCCTCGCCGTCGTCGTTCCGGCGAGCATGGTCCTCGTCTGGTCCGACCGGGCCGCTCCGGCCACGCTCTCCGGCCGGCTCACCGCCGTGTGGGTCAGCGTCGGTCAGACGCTGAAGATCGGGGGTGCGGTCGGCTCCCCGCTCCACGTGCTGGCCTCCGTATCGCTCGCGCTGGTGGCGCTGCTCTTCGTGTCGACCCTGGTCAGTCTGATCACCACCGGCATCAACCGGCGCATCATGTCGCTGCGCCTCGGTCACTCCACCGTGCTGGAGACCCGGCATACCGTCGTACTGGGGTGGTCGGACCAGGTCTTTCCCGTGATCGGGGAGCTGGTGGCCGCCAACGCGAACCAGCGCCGCTCCGCCATCGCCGTGCTCGCCCCGCAGGACAAGGTGTGGATGGAGGACGAGATCTCCACCCGCGTCACCGACAGTGGCAGGACGCGGATCATCTGCCGCAACGGGAGCACCACCGACCCCACCGAGCTGTGCCGGGTGAGTCCGCGAACGGCAAAGGCGGTGCTGGTGCTGCCTCCCACCGGGGACACGGGGGACACCGGTGACGCTCATGTCGTGAAGACGCTGCTGGCCTTCGCCGCGCCGGCCCGCGCGGCCGTCCCCAGGTCCGGACAGGTGGAGGAGGAGGCGGTGGTGGTCGCCGCCGTCCGTGACGCGCGCAACCACATGACCGCCAGGCTGGCCGCCGGGCCCACGGGACACGTCCTGTGCGTCGATGACATCGTCGCCCGGCTCCTGGTCCAGACGGCCCGGCAGCCCGGCCTCTCGCTCGTCTACTCGGAGTTGCTGGATTTCGAGGGCGACGAGTTCTATCCGGTCGCCGCCGAGGGCCTCGTGGGGCGTACGTTCGGCGAGGTGCTGCTGTGGTTCGCCACGTCCTCGGCGGTCGGCCTGCTGCACGCCGGCGGGAGCGTCACCCTCAATCCGGATCCGGGGGCGACGATCGGCCCGGCCGACCGGATCATCGTCATCTCCCAGGACGACGACACGGCCGTGCGGGCGGACGTGGCCTCCCATGTCGAGGAGGCCGCGATCGTGACGGCCGCGCCCAGGATCGCCCAGGCCGAACGCCTGCTCCTGCTCGGCTGGAACCGCCGCGCCCCGCTCGTCATCGAGCAGCTCGACCAGTACGTGAGCCCGGGAACCACCCTGGACGTCGTGGCACTCGGCGAGTACGCGGCCACGCGCGGCGCCCGCGACGCCGTCACAGCCGCGCCGCCCCGCCTCGAAGTGTCCTTCCACGACGGGGACATCACCGACCCGCTCACCCTGGCCAAGCTGGACGTGCCCTCGTACGACAGCGTGATCGTGATCGGTGAGACGGAGCCCGGGGCCTCGGACGCGCCCATGGCCGCCCTCGCTCCGGTGACGGATCCGGAGGTGCGGGCGGACGACAGGACGCTGGTCACCCTGCTGCATCTGCGGGCCATCGGGGACGCCGCACAGCGGGAACTCGCGGTCACCACCGAGATGTCCGACGACGGCAACCGGCTCCTCGCGCCCGCCCGGGACGGCGCCGACTTCATCGTGAGCGGCAGGCTGATCAGCCTGCTGATGACGCAGATCTCGGAGAGCCCGTATCTCGCCGCGGTCTTCGAGGAGTTGTTCAAGGCGGAGGGCCACGAGTTCCACCTCAAGCCGGCCGCGGACTACGTCCGGGCCGGCCATGAGGTCTCGTTCGCCACCGCCGTCGAGTCGGCGCGGCGGCGCCGGGAATGCGCGGTCGGCTACCGGCTGCGCGCGCGGAGCGCCACGGGCCCCGACTACGGGGTGCGGATCAACCCCGACAAGCGGCAGCGGGTCCGGTTCTCCGAGGAGGACTGGCTGATCGTGCTCGCCGAGAGCTGACGGCCCCGCCCGGGCGGCCGCTACGCCGTGTGCACTTCCAGGGCGGTCCGCACCGCGGATTCCAGGGCTCCCTCGATCCACGCGGGCTTGATGGAGGTGTGGCATCCGGCGAAGTGCAGGTTGCCCTCGGCCTTTCGGACGTGGGGGAAGAGCTCGGTGTGCTGGCCGGGCAGCAGTACGGACGCCTCACCGTAGGCGTACGGGTCGCGCATCCAGGACTGGGTGCGGCCGACGCCGGTGTAGAACACCTCGATGCGCTGCCCGAACACCTCCTGGACTCCGGCGAGGGCGCGCGGGTAGCGCTCCTCGTCGTCCAGGGAGTCCCACTTCAGGGCGTCGTCCGACCAGCTGTAGGAGGCGAGGATGACGCCGCCGGCGCTGCCTTCGACGGGGTAAGAGGGCTGGAACATGAAGCGGTTGGGGTTGTCGGTGGCCGAGCCGCCGCCGATGACACCGGCCGCCTCGGGCTGGTCGCGGGTGACCACGCGGCAGGCGGCGTAGTGGGAGCGCTGGCCCGCGGAGATGTGCCCCTCGGCTACGGAGGAGTGGGCGCCCAGCAGGGTTCCGTTCGCCGGGGTCTGACCGGTCTGGTACTTCCGGTACAGGCCGGGCTGCACGGCTTCGAGCTCGCGCTCCCAGTCGGCCTCGTCGAACTCCCACCAGCGGCGGCTGAATTCGAGGAGCACCTTGGTGGCGGCGTCGTAGTGCAGCTCGGTGACCGCGCGCCGCTTGCCGTAGGAGAGCGCGGGGGAAATGGGGATGTGGCGCAGTCCGGAGAAGGGAACGGTGATGATGGCGGTGTCGGCGGTGAAGGTCTCGCGCCGCACGGGGCTGCCGCCGCGGCCCTCGGAGACGGTCTCGACGGTGACCTTGCCCGCGCCGTGGGTGATGCGGGTGGCACGGCGATCGAGCCGTACGAGGTCCTTGACGCGGGCGTACAGCGCGTCGGCCAGGGTGGCGGTGCCGTCGGGCAGTTCGTAGAAGGCGGTGTCGGGGCTGATCAGGGAGGCGCCGATGAAGCTGTGTACGAAGGCGAGGTGCAGGCGGGAGGTGAGGTTCTCGACGGTTCCGATCAGGTCGATGGTCCGCTCGTCGAGCTTGGCCTCCTCCGTCAGGAAGCGATACATCGACATGTGGCCGTAGCGCTGGATGACGCGCGCCCAGCCCTCGACGAGTTCCTTGTCCTTCTTGCCCTCGATCTCCTTGCGTACGGGGGCGAAGGCGTCGCGGACGATCTGCGAGGCGGGGACGGACTCGTACGCCTGCGGCACTCCGAAGGAACGGTTGAGCGCCTGCGGGGCGCGCGCGTAGTCGGCGCGGCGGACGCGGATGCCGTTGACATAGATCCACGTCCGGTAGGCGGGGCGGCCGGCCCCGTCCACGTCGACCAGGTGGAAGCGCCGGCGCTTGAGGCCGAGGCTGTCCATCAGTCCGGTGACCAGCGGGTGGCTGTCGGGGATGCGCATCGCGCCGGCCTCGGCGTACTGCTTCGGGTCGGCGAAGGGCGGGGCGGCGTTCTCGTGGCCGCCGGTGCGGAAGGTCTTGATCCGGCCGCCCACCCGGTTGGCGTTGGCCTCGATGACGGTGACCTGGTGGCCGGCCTCGCGCAGGAGGTGGGCGGCGGTGAGGCCGGCCGGCCCGGCGCCGACGACCAGCACCTTCTTGCCGGGGCGGCGCGAGCGGGGCAGGCCGTTCTTCAGGAGGATGTCGGCGTAGCGCGGTACGAGCGGCTGGTCCTCGTCGTCCCGTACGAGGATGGCCCGGGCGATCGTCAGGCAGGCGCCCCAGTCGGCGACCGCGGCGCCGGGGACGGCCTGCGAGGTCTCGGCGGAGGTGACGGCGACCGTCAGCCCGCCCGCTGCCGCGACCGCGGCCGCGCCGGCGATGACGGTACGGCGGGAGGGCCGGCGGGAGGTCGCCGGTGCGGGCTCGCCGGGGGTTCCGGGAGCTTCAGGGGTTTCGGAGTTGGCATCGCGATCCGTGATCATGACCCAACTCTTGCCGCCCGCCCGGGTCCGAACGTGCAGAATGCGCCCGCGCGGGCAAGTACCACCCGGACGTGCGTCGCGCGCGGTCCCGTGCTGACGAACTGGGTTTCGCACGGGCGGCCTTGGGTCCGGCGCCGGGTGGCCGCTAGGCGAGGGCGGTCGGGGTCAGGGGCGATGAGGGCCGATGGGACCGTCAGGCGTGGTTGACCGGGAGGACGTCCGGGGAGAGGGCGCCGGCGTGGGCCGCGGCCGAGGTCATCCGCTTGCGGTGGTGGCGGCGGCAGAGGACCTCGTAACCGATCTCCTCCGCCGGGCGGTTGACGTCGCCGACGACGACCTGGGCGCCTTCGACCACCATCTCGCCGTCTATCGTGCGGGCGTTGTGGGTGGCGCGGGCGCCGCACCAGCACAGGGCCTCGACCTGGAGCTGCTCGATGCGGTCGGCGAGTTCGATGAGGCGCTGCGAGCCGGGGAAGAGCTTCGTGCGGAAGTCCGTCGTGATGCCGAAGGCGAAAACGTCCATGTCGAGGTCGTCCACGATGCGCGCCAACTGGTCGATCTGCTCCGGGGCCAGGAACTGGGCCTCGTCCACGATCACGTAGTCCGCCTTGCCGCCCGCCGAGAGCTGGCCGACGAGGTACGCGTACAGGTCCATGCCCTCACCGGCCTCGACCGCCTCCGTCAGGACGAGTTCCGCGTGCGCGTCCGCGACTTCTATGCCGCGCCTACGGTGGCGAAACTGACCGGGCCGGTCGAGGCGGGCGGTATCCGAGTGGTGGCAGCGCCCCGTAAACCGTTGCTTCCGCCACCTCTCCAGCCAGCTACCAGTCGCTATCCTTGATCAAGACCGATGATCTCCTGCTCTCATCGACTTGGCGGCTGGTCGACGCGAGAGGTCCGCTGTTCACTCCCCCTGCCGCATCATGGAGTTGACAACAGGAAGGCTGCTGTACAATGCGCCGAATATCCATCTTCGACACAACTTTGCGAGACGGCGAACAGGCGCCCGGGAATGCGATGTCCCCCAAGCAGAAGCTCGGTGTGGCACTCCGGCTGGAAACTCTCGGAGTCGACCGCATCGAGGTGGGCTTCCCAGCCTCGTCTCCCAGTGACTTCGAAGCCGCCCAACTCGCCTCCCAGCACCTCAAAACAGCCAGGATCGCCACGCTCTCCCGGGCCGTTCGCGGCGACGTGGAAACCGCTGTGCGAGCCGGTGGCACCGAACGCCACGAGATTCAAGTGCTGGTATCGGGAAGCGACCTTCACCTGGAGCACAAGCGCGGGATCAGCCGCGCCGAAGGCATCCGTGAGGTCGTTGACGCTGTAGCGTACGCACGCTCCTGCGGAGTCGAGTCGATCGCCCTCGCCATCGAGGACGCGAGCCGAGGCGAGCACGACCTGCTGCGAGCCTATACCGAGGGTGCTGTCGAGGCCGGTGCCACACGGCTTGTACCAGCGGACACTTGTGGCTACTCCACTCCCGATCAGTACGCCGACACCATCGCGGCGTTCCGCGAGTGGGCTCCGCCGTCGGTCGGGGTCTCGACCCACTGCCATGACGACTTCGGCTTGTCGTTGGCCAACGCGGTGAGCGGTCTCCAGGCGGGAGCGGATGAGGCACAGGTCACCCTCGGGGGGATCGGCGAACGAGCGGGCAATACGCCTCTGGAGGAGCTGGCCGCCCTGCTGCTGTACAAGAAGGAGCACTACGGCTTCTACACGGACATCAACACCGAGTCCATGTACGAGGCTTACAACGCACTCCGCGAAGTGATCCGCCTCCCCGCTCCTCGGACCAAGTCCATCTTCGGCGACTATGCGTTCGGCACGGTGGCGGGCATCCACCAGCAAGGCGTCCTGCGCAATCCGGCCACCTACGAATACGTCGAGCCCTCCCGGTTCGGGCGTGAGCGCTCCCTCCTGATCGGGCGTCACTCCGGACGTGCGGTGCTACGCCACCTGCTGGACGAGCTCGGTGTCCAGGTCGACAACGAGCAGCTCACCAAGCTCTACCAGGTCCACATCGCCGAACGGGTGGAGGCGGACTGCGAAGAACTCGGGATACTCAAGGCACGTCTCGCCGAAAGTTTCCCCGGTTCCGAGGGCGCACCAGTACAGGGCCGAGAAACCGTATGAGCTCAACATTGGCACAGAAGCTCTGGGACCTTCATGTGGTGCGGTTTGAGGGTGACGATGACCTCCTGTACATCGACATGCACCTTCTGCACGAGGTCAACACGCCTCAGGCCTTCGACGGGCTGCGGGCCGCGGGGCGCACGGTACGCAGGCCGGATCTGACGGTCGGCACCGAGGATCACAACACCCCGACGATTGCGATCAACAGGGCAATCCAAGACCCTCTGGCAGTCGAACAGTCGGCGCTGATGCGGGAGAACTGCGCGCAGTTCGGCATCCCTCTCCACCGTCTCGGGGATCCCGGTCAAGGCATCGTCCATGTCATCGGGCCGGAACTCGGCCTGACCCGCCCCGGTATGACCATCGCGTGCTGCGACTCACACACCACCACACACGGCGCGTTCGGCTCTCTGGCGCTGGGTATCGGCACCAGCCAGGTGGAGCACGTACTGGCCACCCAGACCCTCGCGCTGCGTCGGCCGGGGAACATGGCCGTGACGGTGAACGGCGAACTGCCGGCCGGAGTCACCGCGAAGGATCTGGTCCTTGCCCTGATTGCCCGGATCGGCCCGGCCGGCGGCCAGGGATGCATCATCGAGTACCGCGGCTCGGCGGTCAGGTCCCTCTCCATGGAGGGACGGATGACACTGTGTAACATGTCCGTCGAGGCCGGGGCGAGGGCAGGGCTCATCGCCCCCGACCGCACCACCTTCGACTACCTGCGCCAGCGCCCCGGCATGCCCCAGGGCCGCGACTGGGACACCGAAGTGGCCTTCTGGAAGTCCCTGCACACCGATCCCGACGCGGTGTTCGACAAGGAGATCGTGCTGGACGCCGGGGAACTCAGCCCCTATGTGTCATGGGGGACCCATCCCGGCCAGAGCATTCCGTTGGCGGGCACGGTTCCCGCACCCGAGGACTTCGAGAACGAGCAGGAACGCGCTGCTGCGGAACGAGCCCTGGAGTACATGGACTTGACGCCAGGCACCCGCATGCGGGACATCCCGGTCGACACGGTGTTCATCGGCTCCTGCACCAACGGACGGATCGAGGACCTGCGGCAGGTTGCCCAGGTCCTGCAGGGGCGGAAGGTCGATCGAGGTGTCGACGTGATCATCGTCCCCGGCTCGGCGCAAGTACGGCGCCAGGCCGTGGCCGAGGGGCTGGACCAGGTATTCGCCGAGGCCGGCGCCGACTTCCGGGCCGCCGCGGGCTGCTCGATGTGTGCGGCGTTGAACGAAGACCGGCTCCGATCGGGCCAGCGCGCCGCGTCCACCACGAACCGCAATTACGAAGGCCGCCAGGGAAAGGGGGCGCGTACGCACATCCTCTCGCCCATGGTCGCCGCCGCCACCGCCGTCGTCGGCCGGCTCGCCTGCCCGGCCGATCTCGAAGGGCAGGGCTGAGAGCATGGAGAGGTTCACCGTTCACCACGGCACCGCGGTGCCGCTGCGCCGAAGCAACACCGACACCGATCAGATCATCCCGGTGCGGTTCTGCACCCGGTCTACACGCCATGGCCATGCGGACGCGCTGTTCGCAGACTGGCGTGACGACCCCTCTTTCGCCCTCAACCAGCCGGAGTTCGAAGGGGCGTCCGTTCTCGTCGCCGGTATCGACTTCGGTACGGGATCCTCCCGGGAGTACGCCGTCTGGGCGCTCCAGGACTACGGCTTCCGAGTCGTCGTCTCGTCACGCTTCGGTGAGATCTTCCGCGGGAACGCGGCACTGAACGGCCTGTTGACCGTTGCCGTGCCAGACGACGTGGTCGAATCCCTCTGGGAGACGATCGAGGCGGATCCGTCGGCCGAGATCACCGTGGACCTCGAACGCCTCGAAGTCCACTGGCTGGACCGGACCCAGTCGTTCCCCCTCGACGCCCAGGTACGGCAGAGACTGCTGAACGGACTCGACCCCATAGCCGCCACCCTCGGCCATACGGAGGAGATCGCGGCGTACGAGAGCAGACGCCGGGCCGCCATGCCTCTGACCCTCTGACGCGGCGGATCACCGCACACGGGCCGGGGCCTCCCTTCAGTCACTTCTGAAGGAAGGCCCCGGCCCTTCGTGCTCGCGTCGCCAGGCGCCGCCCGCGGTGTCCTCAGTCGCCGTACGACCAGTCACCCAGCAGCCACTGACGCTCCTCGTCCGTCGTGATCTCGATTCCGTCGATGGGCTGATCCGGATCGGCCACCACCGCCTCCAGAACCCGCGCCCAGCGCTGCATGAGCGTTTCGATGGTCGTCGCGTCGAAGAGGTCCACGGAGTACTCGATCGTGCCGTCGATACCGACTGGCTGGCCGCCGGCGTCGTGCCGCTCCCACAGGCTGAGGAACAGGTCGAACCTGGCCGTACCGGTGTCCACCTTCTCGTACGAAGCGGAGAGCCCCTCCAGCGACAGGCGTCCCTGAGCGGTGTTCTGCAGGGCGAACATGATCTGGAACAGCGGGTGATGGGACAGGTTCCGTTGCGGGTTGAGCGTCTCCACGAGGAGATCGAACGGTAGGTCCTGGTGGGCGTACGCGGCCAGGTCGGTCTTGCTGACCTGCTTCAGCAGCTGACGGAAGGTCGGATTTCCGGACGTGTCCGTACGCAGCACAAGGGTGTTGACGAAGAACCCGACGAGATCTTCGAGCGCCTGATCCGTACGGTTCGCGATCGCACTGCCCAGCGCGATGTCCGTGCCCGCGCCGAGGCGCGTCAACAGCACTGTGAATGAAGCCTGCAGCACCATGAACAGCGTGACATCGGAGTCCTGGGTGAGCCTGAGGACACCGCGGTGAATGCTGTCGTCGAACCCGAAGGGCAGCCACTCTCCCCGATAGGAGTTGACCTCGGGGTACGGCCGGTCGACCGGCAGCGCGATCCGGTCCGGAAGCCCAGCCAGCGTCTGCGTCCAGTACTGGATCTGCCGGCTGAGGAGACTATCCGGTTCATCCCGGTCTCCGAGCAGCTTCTCCTGCCAGATGGAGTAGTCCGCGTACTGGACCTGCAAGGGCTCCCACGCGGGAATCTCACCACGTGAACGTGCTCCGTAGGCCTCGGCCAGATCACGGGTCAGCGGCCCCATCGACCAGCCGTCGCCGACAATGTGGTGCAGCACCAGCAGCAGCAAATGGGTGTCCGGGGCCATGGTGAACACGTGGACCCGCAAAGGAAGTTCGACCCTCAAGTCGAAGGGCCTGCAGGACTCCTCCAGCACCAGACGCTCCAAGTCCTCTGCGTCGGCAGGTGTCGAGTCGAACTGGACGCGCGCCTCGGCCGGGTCGAGGATCAGCTGGTGCGGCACACCGTCGACCTCGGGGAACACCGTACGCAGGCTCTCGTGCCGGGCGACCACATCACCCAGCGCCCAGCGCAGTACATCGAGGGCCAGGTCACCCTTCAGATGCAAGGCTACGGGAATGTGATAGGTCGATGACTGCTCGAACCGCTGCAGGAACCAGAGGCGGCGCTGGGCATACGACAGCGGCAGCACCGCGGGCCGCTCCACCCGCTCCACCGGCGGACGCACCCCCGCACCCACGTCCAGACGCCGCGCCAGGCCCTCCACAGTCGGCGCCTCGAACAGCGACCGGATCGACACCTCGACATTCAG
>NZ_JALGRF010000010.1 GCF_022815725.1 Streptomyces sp. APSN-46.1 | reverse complement strand
CGAGCATCACCCGAAGGCGACCTCACAGGTCTTTTTCAAAGGAACCTCATCCACCGAAGTGGACGGGGTATCAACTTTTGGCGTTGATTTTTGGCACGCTGTTGAGTTCTCAAGGAACGGACGCTTCCTTTGTTCCCGTTTCCGGGCCCTCCGGGCGCTTCCTTCGTTTCCAACTCTACCAGATCATTTCCGCGCCGTTTAACCGGACTTGGATTTGAATTCGGTGGCCGTTGGGGGCCTTTTGCCTTTCGGCGCTCCACCACATTAGCGCTTATCCCTTGCGGCTCATAATCGGCCAGTCGGAATCGAATCCGGACATGCCGAATAAGACCCCGCCAGGGGTAAGTCGTAGGTAGTGGTTTGGCCGCTCTGGGGGTCTGCCGACAGCAGTGCCCCGTTCAAGCGGCTCGGGCTACGTTAGGCGTCCGTCAGGGCCGAGTCAAGTTGACCGACGGCGTGGCGCGTGGGCGCGGTACGGGCTCACCGTCGGGTCGTTGGTGATCCAGTAGCGGTACGGGTGCGCGGCGCCGGCGCCGGCTACTCCGGTGCGGGGGCCCGAGCTCACCAGGTCGGGTGGGGTGGGGGTGCCCGCCAGGAGGGACAGGGGGGAATCCGGGCCACCGCAGAGGTCGGTGCCGTCGAGTGAGCGGTCCACCTCCAGGGCCGCGGCCAGGCGGGCCGGGCCTTTGGCCAGTTCTCGGTCTCCTCTGGCGGAAAGCCGACGTTTACGAGCCAGGTCGGCGCCGACAGTGATCTCCCCCGCGCGCAGCAGGACGCCGCTCGCGTGCCCCGGCGGCCCGCACACCAGGTTGAGGCTGAACCACATGCCGTAGATGAAGTAGACGTACGCGTGTCCGGGCGGGCCGAACATCGACGCGTTGCGCGCGGTACGGCCCCGGTAGGCGTGTGAGCCCGGGTCGGCCTCCCCCTCGTACGCCTCCACCTCCGTGATGCGGAGCTCGATGGGGCCTTCGGGGGTACGGCGGACCAGGATGCGGCCGAGGAGATCCGGGGCAACGGTGAGGACCGGCCGGTCGAAGAAGGACCGGGGCAGGGGCGTACGGTCGGGGCGCGCGCTCATCCGGTCGAGCGTAGTGGAACCGGGGCGACTCCCCAGGTGGTGCAACCGGGGCCTAAGGTTCCGCGTTTGTAAGAGGTAGTCGCACAACAGTCCTTCAGCAGTCCGTTTAGGGGAGTCAGAGCATGGGGTTCAGGAAGCTGTTCGCGAGCCTGGGTGCCGGTGGTGCTTCGGTGGACACAATCATCACCGAGCCGAACGTCGTTCCGGGCGGGATCGTCCAGGGCGAGGTCCGGATCCAGGGCGGATCGGTGGAGCAGCAGATCGAGGGGCTGTCCGTCGGCCTGCAGGCGCGGGTCGAGGTGGAGAGCGGCGACGAGGAGTACAAGCAGGACATCGTCTTCACCAAGCAGCGCCTCGGCGGTGCGTTCCAGGTGCAGGCGGGCGCGCTGCACGTCGTCCCGTTCGGGCTGGAGATCCCGTGGGAGACGCCGATCACCCACTTCGGGGGTCAGCACCTGCACGGCATGAACATCGGGGTCAGCACCGAGCTGGAGATCGCGCGTGCGGTGGACGCCGGCGACCTCGACGCGATCAACGTGCACCCGGTGCCGGCGCAGCAGGCGATCCTGGACGCCTTCCGCCAGCTCGGCTTCACGTTCCGCAGCGCGGACATGGAGCGGGGGCACGTCCGCGGGACGCGGCAGACGCTGCCGTTCTACCAGGAGATCGAGTTCCTGCCGCCGTCGCAGTACCGCGGGCTGAACCAGGTGGAGCTGACCTTCGTCTCGGACGGCAATGAGATGGACGTCGTCCTGGAGATGGACAAGAAGCCCGGTCTGTTCAGCGAGGGCAGCGACACGTACCGCTGCTTCCAGGTGGGCCTCCAGTCGTACCAGGGCACGGACTGGGCCGCCTACCTGAATCAGTGGATCGCCTCGGTCGGTTCTCAGCGCAACTGGTTCTGAGCGGTTTTAGGCTCGGGGCGGTACTGGTTCGCGATCAGGAGGTTCAGCAGTGGCCGAGCAGAGCAGGGCTCCTCTTCCGCACGACTTCCACCCGGAGGTGCACGCCTTCTCCGTGGTGAGTGACGATCTGGAGCCCGGCGGGGAGCTGGGCGAGGCCCGGGCCAAGTCGGGTGGGAACGTCTCGCCGCATCTGCGGTGGGAGGGCTTCCCGGAGGGTACGAAGAGTTTCGCCGTGACGTGCTTCGACCCGGACGCCCCGACGGGCAGCGGGTTCTGGCACTGGGTGCTCTTCGATCTGCCGGCCTCGGTCACCGAGCTGCCGGCCGGTGCGGGCAGCGGGAAGTTCGAGGGGCTGCCGCCGGGGGCCGTGCACGTGCGGAACGACTACGGCACGAAGGACTTCGGCGGGGCGGCTCCGCCGGCCGGGGAACGGCACCGGTACGTGTTCACCGTGTACGCGGTGGACAAGGAGGAGCTCGGTCTCGGGGACGACGTCTCGCCTGCCGTCGTCGGGTTCAATCTGCGGTTCCACACGCTGGGGCGTGCTCAGCTGATCACCGAGTACGGGGCTCCGGCGGGCTGATCGTTCTCCAAGCGTTTGCCCGGTCCTGGTCTAAAGGCGATCAGGACCGGGCATTTTTATTGCGTTGTCCCGCGTGGCGCGCGCGGCCAGAGTGGTCGCGGGCCTTGCCGCCAGGGTGGTCGCGGGCCTGCACACGGGAGGTGGGCGAGATGCGGGACACGCTGGTGCTGAATGCGAGCTTCGAGCCGCTGTCGACGGTGACGCTGAACCGGGCTGTGGTCCTGGTGCTTCAGGACAAGGCGGTCGTCGAGCAGTCGCACCCCGAACTGCGTGTCCGCGCCGCCACCATGGAGCTTCCGATGCCCCGGGTGATCAGGTTGTGCAGGTACGTCAGGGTGCCGTTCCGAAGACATGCGCCCTGGTCGCGGAGGGGGGTGCTGGCCCGGGACCAGCACCGGTGCGCGTACTGCGGGAAACGCGCGACGACCGTGGACCACGTACTGCCGCGGGCCCAGGGGGGTGGGGACACGTGGCTGAACACGGTGGCCTCCTGTGCCGAGGACAACCACCGCAAGGCGGCGCGGACTCCGGAGGAGGCGGGGATGCCGCTCCTCCGGAGGCCGTTCGTGCCGTCGCCGGCGGACGCCATGCTGCTTGCTCTGGGGGTGGGCGCCCGAGAGGCGCTCCCCGAGTGGCTGGAGCGTTCCGCCTAGTCCTGCCTAGTCCTGCCGGTGGTCCTGCGCGTTTGAGGGTGCTCGGCTCCGCTGGGCGACGTAACTTCGCTACGTCGCTCAGCGGAGCAGCAGCTGGACGATGGCGAGGATGCCGACGGTCACGATGACGCCCCGGAGCACGGTCGGTGAGAGGCGGCGGCCGACCTTGGCGCCGATCTGGCCGCCGATGGTGGAGCCGACGGCGATCAGGAGGACGGCCGTCCAGTCGAAGTCGGCGACGAAGAGGAAGAACACGGCGGCGATGCCGTTCACGAGGGCGGCGAGGACGTTCTTGACGGCGTTGATCCGTTGCAGGTCCTCGTGGAGCAGCAGGCCCATCAGGCCGACGTAGAGGACGCCCTGCGCTGCCCCGAAGTAGCCTCCGTACGCGCTGGAGAGCAGCATGCCGCCCAGCAGGGCCGGGCCGCCGTCGGGGTGCCCGGGGTCGCCTCCGGCGGCTTCCTGGCGCTTGCGCAGGGCGGCGGCCAGCCTGGGCTGGAGGACGACGAGCACGAGCGCCAGTCCGATGAGGACGGGCACGATCGTGTCGAAGGAGTCGGACGGCAGGGTGAGGAGCAGTACGGCGCCCGCGAGTCCGCCGACGAGGCAGACGGCGCCGAGCCGCATGAGGCGGCCGCGCTGGCCCTGGAGTTCCTTGCGGTAGCCGATGGCCCCGCTGAGGGAACCGGGCACCAGGCCAAGGGTGTTGGACACGTTGGCGGTGATCGGTGAGAGGCCGGTGGCGAGCAGCACCGGAAAGGTGATCAGGGTGCCGGAGCCGACGATGGTGTTGATGGTGCCGGCGCCGATACCGGCGGCGAAGACCGCGAGTGATTCCCAGATGGACATGGACTGGGCCATCCCCTTTGCATGAGTGAGTCGCCTCCCCGCCATGAAGGTCGAGGGGCCTCACCGATCATGCATGAGGGGAAGGAGCGCGCCCTAGGCGCCCTAGTCGATGGGGGGCTGTTCGCGGCGGTCCGCCGCCGCGCCGTTGTCGCCGCCCGACTTGCCGGGGTTCTGCGGGTTGAAGCCCGAACCGCCGCCCATGGGGCCGAAGTTGCCCATGGCTCCGGAGAGGCCCTTGAGGGCGTCGCCGATCTCGCTGGGCACGATCCAGAGCTTGTTGGCGTCGCCCTCGGCGATCTTCGGGAGCATCTGGAGGTACTGGTAGGCGAGGAGCTTCTGGTCGGCGTCGCCCGCGTGGATGGACTCGAAGACCGTACGGATGGCCTGGGCCTCGCCCTCCGCGCGCAGGGCCGCGGCCTTGGCGTCACCCTCGGCGCGGAGGATGGAGGACTGCTTCTCGCCTTCGGCGCGCAGGATCTCGGACTGGCGGACACCTTCGGCCTGGAGGATCGCGGCGCGCTTGTCGCGGTCGGCGCGCATCTGCTTCTCCATCGAGTCCTGGATGGAGGTCGGCGGCTCGATGGCCTTGAGCTCGACGCGGTTGACGCGGATGCCCCACTTGCCGGTCGCCTCGTCGAGGACCCCGCGCAGGGCGGCGTTGATCTCCTCGCGGGAGGTGAGGGTCCGCTCCAGGTCCATGCCGCCGATGATGTTGCGCAGCGTGGTGACGGTCAGCTGCTCAATGGCCTGGATGTAGCTGGCCACTTCGTACGTCGCGGCGCGGGCGTCGGTCACCTGGTAGTAGATGACCGTGTCGATGTTGACGACCAGGTTGTCCTGGGTGATGACCGGCTGCGGCGGGAACGGGACGACTTGTTCGCGGAGGTCGATCCGGTTGCGGATCGAGTCGATGAACGGGACGACGATGTTGAGGCCCGCGTTGAGGGTGCGGGTGTAGCGGCCGAACCGCTCGACGATGGCGGCGCTGGCCTGCGGGATCACCTGGATCGTCTTGACCAGTGCGATGAAGACCAGAACCACCAGAATGATCAGGACGATGATGATCGGTTGCATGCGGTTCCCCGTGCCCTTCCGGCTGTCTGTGCTGCCCCGTTGAACGGAGTCTCGCAGACCCGGGGGCCGCGAGCAGGCTGCTTGTCACATGACGACGGCGGTCGCCCCGTCGATCTCCACGACGTCTACGGACTGGCCGGGTTCGAAACTGCTGTCGGCGTCGAGGGCGCGGGCGGACCAGACCTCGCCGGCCAGCTTGATGCGGCCGCCGCTGCCGTCGACGCGTTCGAGTACGACGGCGCTTCTGCCCTTCAACGCTTCGATTCCGCTGCGGTGTTGGGGCCGCTGGTCGCGGTGCCGGTTCGCGATCGGCCGTACGACGGCGATGAGCGCGACCGACACGATCACGAAGACGAGGACCTGTGCCACCACTCCCCCGCCGAGGGCGGCCGTGACCGCGGCGGCGACGGCGCCGACGGCGAACATGCCGAACTCCGGCAGTGCCGTCAGGACGAGGGGGATGCCCAGTCCGACCGCGCCGATGAGCCACCACACCCATGCGTCGATGTTCACGTGGTCATGGTAGGTCGGGCGGGCGCGGTCCGGACAGGGTGCGGGGGGCGCGTACCGCTCGTACGAGCCGACCTAACGCAGGGGGAGGCCCTGGGCGGTCCAGCGGTCGTTCTCGTTGCGCTCGACGACCAGCGGGAGACCGAAGCAGTGGGAGAGGTTCCGCGAGGTGAGTTCGAGGTCGATGGGGCCGGCGGCGACGACCTTGCCCTGGCGGATCATCAGGACGTGGGTGAAGCCGGGGGCGATCTCCTCGACGTGGTGCGTGACCATGGCCATGGACGGCGCGAGCGGGTCGCGGGCGAGGCGGCCGAGGCGGCGTACGAGGTCCTCGCGGCCGCCGAGGTCGAGACCGGCGGCGGGCTCGTCGAGGAGCAGCAGCTCGGGGTCGGTCATCAGGGCGCGGGCGATCAGGGTGCGCTTGCGCTCGCCCTCGGAGAGGGTGCCGAACTTCCGGTCGAGGTACTCGGTCATGCCGAGGCGGTCGAGGAAGGCGCGGGCGCGCTGCTCGTCGATCTCCTCGTACTCCTCCTGCCAGGTCGCCGTCATGCCGTAGGCGGCGGTGAGGACGGTCTGGAGGACGGTCTGCCGCTTCGGGAGCTTGTCGGCCATCGCGATGCCGGCGATCCCGATGCGGGGGCGCAGCTCGAACACGTCCACCTTGCCGAGGGTGCTGCCGAGAATGGTGGCGGCGCCCTTGGTGGGGAAGAGGTAGCTGGAGGCGACGTTGAGCAGGGTGGTCTTCCCGGCGCCGTTGGGGCCGAGGATCACCCAGCGCTCCCCCTCCTTGACCGACCAGGAGACCTGGTCCACCAGAGCCCGGCCCTCGCGGACCACGGATACGTCCACCAGCTCCAGAACATCGCTCATGAGCGTGTTGTCTCCCCTTGCAGTCTCGGTTCGCTGTGTGCACCTGTAGGCGCAGCCCCAGGGGAAAACCTACGCCACTCGCGGAGCGGTCCGGGCGCCAGGCCGGGTGCGGGGGACCTCGCGGGCCGGTCCGTAAAGTGGAGGGATGCTTTTCGAACCACGTTCAGGGCGGCTGGCCGCCTGGGGGAACGCGCTGCTGGCTGGTCTGGTCTCGCCCGACGAGGCCGTGTTGTCGATCGTGGGCGAGGACGCCGTGCACCGGGTGGCGGGGCTGCCGGGGGAATCGGGGCCGGTGGGGCTCACGCTCGCGCTCGGTCGGATGCGGGCGCTGGGGGTGACGGGGCTTCGGGTCGCGTTGCCGGCGCCGGGGCATCCGCTGGGGCTGAGCGGGCCGCCGGAGTTCAACGCGCGGGCGCTGGAGGCGGAGGAGGCGGTGGTCGCGGTGGGCGCGGCGCTGGGTCTGGTGCCGGAGGTGGCCGAGGCCGGGCCGGCGGGGGACGTGCACGTCTCGGTGACCTGGCACTGCCTGCCGGTACGGGAGGCTCCGCCGGCGGACGTGCCGTCGCTGGGCGAGGCGGAGCGGGAGCTGGCGGAGGCGCTGCGCGAGGCGACGGTGGTGCTGACCCGGCTGGACGTGGCGGGGTCGGGGCCGGTGGCGGAGGCGGCGCTGTCGGCGTACCGGGCGCGGGCGGACGCGGGCCGTGACGCGCTGGCTCCGGGATATCCGGCGCGGGCGGTGCGGGTGCTGGCGCTGGCGCAGCGGGTGGACCTGATGGTGTCGCTGGCGTATGAGAACGGGCACGGGGGTGCGGTGGCCGCCTCGGAGATGGCGGCGCGGGCCGAGGCGCTGCGGCCGGTGGAGCGGGTTGCGCGGCGGGCGCTGGTCGCGGCGTACAACTCGGCCGTTGAGGAGCGTGAGCGGGGGCGCTAGCCGCCGGTCCGCTGCGCGGGGCTGGGCGGGGCGGGGCCCCGGCTCCTGGGGCTCCGCCCCAGACCCCGCGCCTCAAACGCCGGCGAGGCTGGATTTTCCCGGCGCCGCCGGAAACGCCCCAGCCCCGCTTCCCGGGGAGAGGGGGGAAGCGGGGCTGTGAACGAGTGCCCTGTTAAGCGGGCAGCACCCGCCACCCGACGGACGGAGTCCGGCGCAGCGGGCCGAAGCCTGCGAAGCAGTGCGAGGGCCGCCTTAAGCGTTGACGCCGGTGTTGCCCCAGACGCCGTTCAGCAGGCCGATGACGTTGACGGTGTTGCCGACCACGTTCACGGGCACGTGCACGGGGGCCTGGACCAGGTTTCCGGAGGCCACGCCGGGCGAGTTCAGGGCCTGGCCGTCCGCCGACGCACCGCCGTGCGCCGCGGAGACACCGGCGCCCGCGGCAAGGAGACCGCCCGCGATCATGGTGACGGCAGTGGCCTTCTTGATGTTCTTCACGTTCTTCGTCCTCCAGTACGTCTGCCGCGGCCAGCCGCCGCGGCACGTAGGGAGAACGGTCACTCCGCGATCGGGATACGCCATGTGGGCGACATACACCCGACCGTATGAATCTCGGATCAGAATCGGAACTAGTCCGTGATCCCGTGTCTGACGGCCCACAGCGCCGCCTGGGTGCGGTCCGCCACATCCAGCTTCATCAGGATGTTCGAGACGTGCGTCTTGACCGTCTTCTCCGACAGGACGAGCGCCCGGGCGATCTCCCGGTTGGAGCGGCCGTCCGCTATGTGCGACAGCACCTCGCGTTCCCGGTCCGTCAGTGCGCCGCCGCGGCTCGACGACGGGGCCTGGTCGTCCTGCGTGAGCAGGGCCACCGCCACCTCCGGCTGGAGCAGGACATGGCCCGCGTGCACGGAGCGGATGGCTCCGGCCAGGGCGTCGGGGTCGATGTCCTTGTAGACGTAGCCCGCCGCGCCGGCCCGCAGAGCCGGGACCACCGTCCGCTGCTCCGTGAAGCTGGTGACGATCAGCACCCGCGCCGGGTTCTCCAGCTCGCGCAGCCGCCGCAGTGCCTCGATGCCGTCGGTGCCCGGCATCTTGATGTCCATCAGGATCACGTCGGGGCGCAGCTCCTCGGCGCCGGCGACACCCTCCGCGCCGTCCGAGGCCTCGCCGACCACCTCGATGTCGTCCTGGACCTCCAGGAAGGTGCGCAGGCCGCGCCGGACCACCTGGTGGTCGTCGACCAGCAGTACGCGGATCGGGCTGCCGATTCGGCCGGGTGCGTCAGCCACCGGGGACCTCCATCTCGATCGTGGTGCCCGTTCCGGGCTCCGAGTGCACGGTGAGCCGGCCGCCGACGCCGCTCGCCCGGTCCCGCATGGACACGAGGCCGAGGTGGCGCCCCGCCCGGCGGACCGCGGAGGGGACGAAGCCCTTCCCGTCGTCCGCGACGCGGAGGGCCGCTCCGGTGCCCCGGCGGGCCAGGGTGACCTCGACGAGGTCGGCGCCCGAGTGGCGCAGGGCGTTGTGGAGGGCCTCCTGGGCGACGCGAAGCAGCGCCTCTTCCTGGGTCGCGGGGAGGGCCCGTACTCCGTCACAGGTGAAGGTGACGCGCGCGGTGTGCGCGCGGTCGAGTACGCGGACGTGGTTGCGCAGGGTCGCCACGAGCCCGTCCTCGTCCAGGGCGGCGGGGCGGAGTTCGGTCACGGCGGCGCGCAGTTCGTCGGCGGCCTCCGCGGCGAGGGCGGCGACCTCCTGGAGTTCGCCCTTGGCGCGGGCCGGGTCGCGGTCCACGAGCGCGGAGGCGGCCTGGGCGGTGAGGCGGAGGGAGAACAGCTTCTGGCTGACGGCGTCGTGCAGCTCGTGGGCGAGCCGGGACCGCTCCTCGGCGATGGTGAGCTCGCGGCTGCGCTCGTAGAGCCGGGCGTTGGTGAGGGCGATCGCCGCGTGCTGGGCGAGGAGGCCGAGGAGGTCCTCGTCCTCGTCGGTGAATCCGCGGGCACCTTGTTTGTTGGCGAGGAAGAGGGCGCCGAGGGTCTCCTCGCCGTCCCGTACGGGCACGCCGAGGAAGTCGGACATGTCGGGGTGGCCGGGGGGCCACCCCTCGAAGCGCGGGTCCTCGCGTACGTCGGCCAGCCGCTCGGGGCCGTCCTGGTGGAGCATCGCGGCGAGGATGCCGTGCTGGCGGGGCAGGGGGCCGATCCGGCGCCACTGCTCCTCGGTGATGCCGTCGACGACGAATTGCGCGAAGCCGCCGTGGTCGTCCGGGACGCCGAGGGCCGCGTACTCGGCGTCCAGCAGCTCGCGGGCCGAGGCGACGATCGTGCGCAGGACGTCGCGGACCTCCAGGCGGCGGCTCATGGCGAGCAGGGCGGTGCTCACCGCGGCCAGGCCGCTGCGGGGTCCGCCGTACAGGGGGCTGGCGGTCATGGGATCACCGTACCGGCGGCGTTGACCTGGGGGATCGGGCTGCGGACGTAGGGCGAAGGGCCCTGTGGGAGTGCGCCAGGCGGAGCTGGTGGCGGCGCGCGGCGTACGCCGTGGGTACGGGGAGGCGAGGGGCCGGCTCTGCCTCTGGCATGAGTTCGGGGATCTGTATCTGCTACTCAAGGATGAGGACCGTGACCGATTGCATTGCTGAAGCAACGCTTGGTGAGACTGTTACGCGGTCGATGTGAGCCCGCGCATAGGACCCACATCACTTACTAAGTTCCCTAGTGGGCATATAAGGGCGCTGTCAGGACTGCTGTACCTAGAGCCGAGCCCCGAAATCGGGCTTCGACGGGCGCCCCTGATCCACTAAGCAGGATCGTACGTCACACCTTTGCCAGGCGTTTTTGCCACCGCTAAGAATGGCCGTCGTCGCACAGCGCTGCGGATCCCGGATCCTCGCGGCGCTTTCCTGCGGCACCCGCTATTCGAAGAGGTTGCTCACGCATGTCCGAGACCAGCACCCCCAGCAACAGTCGTCGTCTGAACAAGACGCAGAAGCTGTCGTTCGCCGCCGTCGCCACGTTCGGCGCCGCCGCGCTGGCCTTCTCCCTCGTTCCGGGCTCCGCCGGCGAGCAGACCGGGACGGCCATCAACGCCGCCCCCGTGGCCTGGACCAAGGTGGTGGACGGCGCCCAGACGAAGACCGTCCAGGCGCACCTCGGCGTTCAGCAGGCCGTCGCGGACAAGCTGGCGAAGGACGCCGCCGCCGAGGCGAAGGCGGCGAAGGCCGCCAAGGCCAAGGCCGACGCCGAGGCCGCCGCCAAGAAGCTGCGCGCGGAGAAGGAGGCGGCCAGCCGGTCCGCCGCCCGCACGCCCGTCTTCGCGAACAACCTGGACGGCTGGATCAAGGAAGCCCTCTCCATCATGAAGCGGGAGGGCATCCCCGGCACGTACGAGGGCATCCACCGCAACATCATGCGTGAGTCCAGCGGCAACCCGATGGCGATCAACAACTGGGACATCAACGCCCAGAACGGCATCCCCAGCAAGGGTCTGCTCCAGGTCATCCTCCCGACCTTCAAGGCGTACCACGTCGCGGGCACCAAGTTCGACCAGTACGACCCGGTCGCCAACATCGTCGCCGCCTGCAACTACGCGGCCGACCGCTACGGCTCGATGGACAACGTCAACAGCGCCTACTAGGCCGCCGACGTCCCACGCCGCACCGCACCCCCATGCGCCTCAGGGCGGCTCCCGGAATTCCGGGAGCCGCCCTGAGGCGTTTTTCGTGACGGGCGGCGCGGCGTCCGGTCCGGCTACCTGCCGGCGCGCATGACCTCGGGCTCGTGGCGGCGCAGCAGGCGCTGGACCAGGAAGCCGCAGGCGATGCCGAGGAGCAGCAGAACGGTGATGTTCAGGCTCCACTGGCCGACCGTGGCCTCCCAGAGCGGGTCGGTGTTGGTCGGGTTCTCGGCGTCCCACGGCGGCATGAGCACGCCGAGGTTCAGCGTGGTGCCGGCGGCGGCGATGGCCCAGCGGGACGGCATCAGCCAGGCGAACTGCTCCAGGCCCGGGGAGTCGTACACCTGGAAGAGGATGCCGGTGAACACGACCTGGACGATCGCGAACATCACGAGCAGCGGCATCGTCTTCTCGGCGGTCTTCACCAGCGAGGAGATCACCAGGCCGAACATCATCGAGGTGAAGCCGAGCGCGATGACCGACAGGCAGATCTCCACGGCGGGCGGCATCAGCAGGCCCTCGGTGGGCAGGTCGCGCGGGGTGAAGCCGATCCCGCAGATGATCACGCCCTGGATGGCCGTGATGATGCCGAGGACGATCACCTTCGACATGAGGTACGCCGACCGGGACAAGCCGGTCGCGCGCTCACGCTCGTAGATGACGCGTTCCTTGATCAGCTCACGGACCGAGTTGGCGGCGCCGGAGAAGCACATGCCGACCGCGAGGATCAGCATGATCGTGCCGGCGTCGCCGTTGAAGCGGGACGGCGCCACGGGCGGCGCGAGACCGAACTTCGCGGGGATGACCGTGGAGACGATGCCGAGGACCGCCGGCAGGACCAGCATCAGGCCGATGAAGCCCTTGTCGGAGGCGATCACCGAGAGGTAGCGGCGGATCAGGGTCCACAGCTGCGAGCCCCAGGCCTGCGGCTTGGGGGGCATCATCTGCTGCGCGGGCGGCATGGCGACGGACTGCGGGGCGACGGCGTCGAGGTCGGCGGCGTACAGCTGGTAGTGCTGCGAGCCCTTCCAGCGGCCGGCCCAGTCGTAGTCGCGGTAGTTCTCGAACGCCGAGAAGACGTCGGCCCACGTGGTGTAGCCGAAGAAGTTCAGCGCCTCGTCCGGCGGGCCGAAGTACGCGACCGAACCGCCCGGGGCCATGACCAGCAGCTTGTCGCAGATGGCCAGCTCGGCGACCGAGTGGGTGACGACGAGGACCGTGCGGCCGTCGTCGGCGAGGCCGCGCAGCAGCTGCATGACGTCGCGGTCCATGCCCGGGTCGAGGCCGGAGGTCGGCTCGTCCAGGAAGATCAGGGACGGCTTGGTGAGCAGCTCCAGGGCCACGGACACGCGCTTGCGCTGACCACCCGAGAGCGCGGTGATCTTCTTGTCCTTGTGGATGTCGAGCTTGAGCTCGCGCAGCACCTCGTCGATGCGGGCGGCTCGCTCGGACTCGGCGGTGTCGCCGGGGAAGCGGAGCTTGGCCGCGTACTTGAGGGCCGTGCGGACGCGCAGCTCCTTGTGCAGGATGTCGTCCTGCGGGACCAGGCCGATGCGCTGGCGGAGCTCCGCGAACTGCTTGTACAGGTTGCGGTTGTCGTAGAGGACGTCGCCCTCGTTGGCGGGCCGGTAGCCGGTCAGTGCCTTGAGCAGCGTGGACTTGCCGGAGCCGGACGGGCCGATGACACCGATGAGCGACTTCTCCGGGACGCCGAAGGTGACGTCGCGCAGGATCTGCTTGCCGCCGTCGACCGTGACCGTGAGGTGGCGGGCCGAGAAGGAGACGTCACCGGTGTCGACGAACTCTTCGAGGCGGTCGCCGACGATGCGGAACGTCGAGTGGCCGACGCCGACGATGTCGTTCGGGCCGAGCAGCGCGCTGCCGGACTTCGCCAGCGGCTGGCCGTTGACGTACGTGCCGTTGTGGCTGCCGAGGTCGTGGATCTCGAAGCGGCCGCCGGGCATCGAGCGGAACTCGGCGTGGTGGCGGGAGACCTGGAGGTCGGAGACCACCAGTTCGTTCTCCAGCGCACGGCCGATCCGCATGACGTGGCCCATCGAGAACTCATGGAACGTCGTCGGGCTGCGGTCGTTGTAGCCGGGGGTCGCGCCCTGTGCGGGGCTCGACGCGGCGGGCCCGCCGCCCTGCTGGTGCGGGACGTGCGGGTGCTGCTGGGCCGCGGCCGGCTTCTGGTACTGCTGCTGCGGCTGCTGTTGGTGCGGCTGCTGTTGGTGCTGCTGCGGCCAAGCCTGCTGTTGCGGCTGGGCCTGCTGCTGGGCCGGGGCCTCGTACACCGGGGCCTGGGCCTGGTATGCGGGGGCCTGCGCCTGGTGGGCCACGGGCTGCGGCGCGGCGGCGGCGCTCAGGTTCAGCCGCGGGCCGTCGGTGGCGTTGCCCAGGTGCACCGGCGTGCCGGGCACGAGCTCGGTCTGCTGGACCCTCGCCCCGTGCACGTACGTGCCGTTGGTGCTGCCGTGGTCCTCGATGCCCCAACCACGGCCGTTCCAGCTGATGGTGGCGTGCCGCCACGAAACCCGGGCGTCATCGATCACCACATCTCCCTGGGGGTCGCGCCCCAGGGAGTACGACCTGGACGGATCGAGCGTCCAGGTCCTTCCATTCAATTCCAGTACGAGTTCCGGCACTCCAGCCCCACTTAAGTCCCCCGAGAATCCCCCTGCTGCCAGGGAGTCTAGGGATGGCGAACATCCGGGGGAACTATTTCAGGCCTGGGGCCACATGTGGAATCCGGGCCTGTGCGTGGCGTCTACGTCTGCCCGTTGACGGGGTCGCAAGTCACCCGGAGAGTGAGATACGGGACTTCTCTCCCGGCGTCCCACGCACCGACCGGGGGCAAGCATGCGTCGCATTCGATGGGGAGACGTGGTCCTGTCCGGGGTCTGCGCCGTGGGCTGGTCCCTGATCGTGATGGCCGGGGTGGCCGCGCTGGGGCTCCATCTGCTGGGCGCCGACGCGGCGGGCGGATCGCTGGGGGCGATGACCGCGGCCGCGGTGGTACTGGCGGTGGGCGGCACGGTCACGCCCTCCGGTGACGTGTCGGCCTTCGGGGTCACCGGGGCCGGAGCGGAAACCTCCCTGGACGTCACGCCCTTGGGGGTCGGGCTGGCCGGGGCGCTCGTACTGGCGCGGCTGTTCCTGCGCTCGCTCCGGACCGGTGCCCCGGCCGGTGAGCTCGTCGCCCGGGCGGGCGTGGTGGCGGCGCTGCTCGTCGCCATGGCGGGCGGGCTGGCGTGGGCCGGACACGACGTGGTCACCCTCGACGGGGCGCGGCTGCCCGGGCTCCCGGGGAGGCCGGAGACGGTGGAGATCCCCGGTCTCGGGGACATCGGCGGGCTGCTCCCGGACCGGATCGGGGACCTGGTCGAGACCCGGACCCGGGTGGGGTTCTCGGTGGACCTCGGGCCGACGCTGCTGGGCGCGGCGGTGTGGGTGCTGGCCGTACTGGCGGTGGCGCTGCTGGCCTCGCGGCGCGGGCCGGCGGCGTTCGCGCGGCTGCGGCCGGCGGTGTCGGCGGTGGTGGCGGTGCTGCTGGTGGCGGTGGCGGCCGGGCTGGCCGCGGCGGGGTGGGCCGCGCGGGGTGACGAGCATCCGGGGCGGGTGCTGGGGGCCGCGCTGCTGGGGGCGCCGAACGGGAGCTGGGTGGGGGTGCTGCTGGGGGTGTTCGTGCCGCTGCGCGGCCGGGCCTGGGGGGAGGTCGGGCGGCTGCTGCCGGATCCGCTGGACGATCTGCTGGAGATGCCGGCGGGGGAGCCGGTGACGGTGGCGCGGCTCGCGGAGTACGACGGGCGGGTCTGGCTGCTGGTCGCGGGCGCGGGGCTGCTGATGCTGTACGCGGGCGTGCTGGCGGCCGTACGGACTCCAGGGCGCGGGATCCTGGGGTGCGCGGCGCGGTTGTCGGCGGTGGCGGGGGCGACGCTGGCGGGGCTGGTGTGGCTGACGGGGTTGTCGGCCGACGCATCGCTCGCGGTGCTCGGGGTGGACGTGGTGGATGCCGGGGTGGAGCTGCGCGGGGATCCCCTGGACGCGCTGCTGATCGGCGCGGGCTGGGGCGCGGCGGCCGGCGCGGCGGGCGCCCTGCTGACCCGTCGCCGCCGCCCACCCCTACCGCGCCCGCCGGTCCCGGCGGCGCACCCGGCGGACCCGGCCCGCCCACCCCACCCGGGGCCGTACCCGGGCTCGTACCCGGGCTCGTACCCGGGCTCGTACCCGGGGCCGGACCGAGGGCCGGGCCCAGGGGCGGGACAGGAGTCGGGCCGGTCGGGGCGAGGGGCGCCGCCGCAGGGGGCCTCCCCGTACCTCGATCCGGACGTGTCCTGGGACGTGACGATCACGGGCGCGCCCCCGAGGACCCCGCGGCCGGCCCGCCGACCGCCGTTCACACCGCCACCGCCACCCCCTCCCCCCGCACCCCCATCCTGATCGCCGACCGGCCTCCCGCCCCGCCCCTGCGGCGACCCCGCCGCCGCCACCCCTCCCCCCACACCCCCGCCCTGACCACCGGGCCGGCCTCCCGCCCCGCCCCCGCCGGACGGAGTCTCCCCCAGCTACCGCTGGGAGGTGCCCCCAGCGCAGCGATCCGAAGCCGGCGAGGCCCCCCGGGGCCGAGCCGTGCGAGGAGCGCAATCAAGAAGGGGACCGCAGGGTGGGACGGGGGTCCACCGGCGCGGCCGGGGAAGATACGGTGAGGGCACCATGAGCGCTTCGCAGACCTCCGACGTCCCCACCCTCCTCGTCAAGATCTTCGGCAAGGACCGGCCCGGGATCACCGCCGGGCTGTTCGACACCCTCGCCGCCTACTCCGTCGACGTCGTCGACATCGAGCAGGTCGTCACCCGCGGCCGCATCGTGCTGTGCGCCCTCGTCACCCAGCCCGCCGGCAGCACCGAGGGCGAACTCCGGGCCACCGTCCACAGCTGGGCCGAGTCGCTCAAGCTGCAGGCGGAGATCCTCTCCGGTACCGGCGACAACCGGCCGCGCGGCAGTGGGCGTTCCCACGTCACCGTGCTCGGCCACCCGCTGACCGCCGAGTCCACGGCCCAGATCGCCGCCCGGATCACGGCGACCGGCGGCAACATCGACCGTATCTTCCGGCTCGCGAAGTACCCGGTGACGGCGGTGGAGTTCGCCGTGTCCGGCACCGAGACCGAGCCGCTGCGCACCGCCCTGGCCCTCGCCGCGGCGCACATCGGCGTGGATGTGGCCGTGGTGTCGGCCGGGCTGCACCGCCGGGCCCAGCGCCTGGTCGTCATGGACGTGGACTCGACCCTGATCCAGGACGAGGTCATCGAGCTGTTCGCGGCGCACGCCGGCTGCGAGGCCGAGGTCGCAGAGGTCACCGAGCGGGCCATGCGCGGCGAGCTCGACTTCGAGCAGTCGTTGCACGCCCGCGTCGCGCTGCTGGCGGGCCTGGACGCGTCCGTCGTGGACAAGGTCCGCTCCGAGGTGCAGCTGACCCCGGGGGCCCGGACCCTGATCCGGACCCTGAAGCGGCTCGGCTACCAGGTGGGCGTGGTTTCCGGTGGGTTCACGCAGGTCACGGACGACCTGCGGGAGAAGCTGGGGCTGGACTTCGCCTCGGCCAACACGCTGGAGATCGTCGACGGGAAACTGACCGGCCGGGTCATCGGCGAGATCGTGGACCGGGCGGGCAAGGCCCGGCTGCTGCGCCGGTTCGCCATGGAGGCCGGGGTGCCGCTGGCCCAGACGGTGGCGATCGGTGACGGCGCCAATGACCTTGACATGCTGAACGCGGCCGGGCTGGGCGTGGCCTTCAACGCCAAGCCCGTGGTCCGCGAGGCCGCGCACACCGCGGTGAACGTGCCGTTCCTGGACGCGGTGCTCTACCTGCTGGGGATCACCCGGGAAGAGGTCGAGGCCGCCGACCTCGGCTGAGCCGGCCTACGAAGAGCACGGGCGCCGGCGCACACGGCCGGGGCCCGTTCCTTCGCGCGTAGCCCGTAGCCCGTAGCCCTTAGCCCGCCCGCGGGTCAGTGCTCCGTGGGCGTCCAGTAGTCCAGCAGCGTGCCGACCCCGTGCTCCAGCGATTTCCACGAGCCGGTGAAGGAGACGACCGCGAGCGCCGCGGTCGGGAATCCGGTGCGGTGCATCCGCTTCGCGGTGTCTCCCTCCGCGCGCCCCGAGAGGGCGTCGGCGAGGGCGTGCATACCGGGGTTGTGGCCGACGACGAGGAGGTCGGAGACGTCGTCGGAGGTCTCGTTCAGCAGGGCGATGAGCTCGCCGAGCGAGGCGTCGTAGAGCCGCTCCTCGTACAAGGTCTTGGGCCGGTGCGGCAGTTCCTGGACGGCGAGCTTCCAGGTTTCGCGGGTGCGGACGGCGGTGGAGCAGAGGGCCAGGTCGAAGGTGATGCCGGTCTCGGCCAGCTTCAGACCGACGGCCGGTGCCTCGTGGCGGCCTCGCTCCGCGAGCGGGCGGTCGTGGTCGGACACCTCGGGCCAGTCGGCCTTGGCGTGCCGGAGGAGGACGATCCTGCGGGGTGTGTCGGCGCTCATGACCCCCAGCTTCCCATGAAACGAGCCACCCGGCCCGGGGTGTTGGCGTGCCCGCCCGCGCAGCGTGCGCGCCCCGCTGCAAGGGGTCAGCCGACGACGCGCAGCAGTTGCTCGGTGACCTGGAGCAGCGCGGGGGCTTCGCCGGAGGCCGCGTGCGCCTCGGCCGACCCGGCGAGGAGCAGCAGAAGGAGCCCGAACGCGAGGGCGGGCAGGGCCAGTGCCCACCAGTGCAGGCGGGCGTTCGCGCCGGCGGCGGCCGGGCGGCGGGAGGGGACGGCGGTGGAGAGGTAGGGGGTGTGCGTGGGGGCCGACATGGCCGCCTCCGTGGGTGTGCGGGGTGGGACTGGCTCGCTGGCTTCGAATCTATGGATCCGGAGCAGCGGCTCCCATCCGGGGGACACCCCAGTTCACCCTGAACCTGGCCCCCTAGGGGTTGGTGGGGGTAGCCCCACCCCTCCCGGGTCCGCGCCGCCTCAGGGGGAGGCGAGCGTCGCGATGACGGCGATGACGACGGTCACGAGCAGCATCGCGCCGAGCACGATGCCGAGCTTCTTGTGGCCGTCCTGGGGGTTGGGTTCGAGTACGGGCGACATGTCGCTCAGTCTCGCATGCCGCATTCGTCCTCGATCGTGCGGTCCCGTCCGGCCAGGACGCCCACCACGATCTGCGGGATCAGCAGTCCCGCCATCAGCGCGAGGGGCAGGTCCCAGCCTCCGCTGTGCTGGTAGAGGGTGCCGATGACGAGCGGTCCGGGGAGGGAGATGAGGTAGCCGGTGCTCTGGGCGAAGGCGGAGAGCTTGACGACGCCGGCCGGGGACTTGGCGCGCAGGCCGATCATCGTGATGACGAGCGGGAAGGCGCAGTTGGAGATGCCGAGGAGGAGCGCCCAGGCCCAGGCGCCGGCGGCCGGGGCGAGGTAGAGCCCGAGGTAGCCGGCGAGGCCGAAGAGGCCGAGGGTGACGGCGATGGGCCCCTGGTTGCGCATCCGGCCGGCCAGGCGGGGGATGACGAAGGCGAGGGGGACGCCCATGACCATGGTGACGGCGAGCAGGACGCCGGCGGTCCCGGCGGAGACCCCGGCGTCGCGGAAGATCTGCGGGAGCCAGCCCATGGTGACGTACGCGCCGGTGGCCTGGAGGCCGAAGTAGCAGGCCAGGGCCCAGGCCGTGCGGCTGCGGACGGCGCGCGGGCCGGAGTCCGGGCGCGCGGTCGAGGCGGCCGTCGCGGAGCCGGCCGTCGCGGCGGCGACCGCGGCGGCGGAGCGCTCCCGGCGGCTCGCGGCGGCGATGGGCAGCCACGGCAGTACCGCGGCGACCGCGAGCACGGCCCAGACGAGCAGGCCGGTACGCCAGCTGCCGCCGAGGGCGGAGGTCAGCGGGACGGTCGCGGCGGCGGCGAGCGAGGTACCGGCGGCCAGGGCCATGGAGTAGAGGCCGATCATGGTGCCCACCCGGTCCGGGAACCAGCGCTTGACGATCACCGGGAGCAGCACGTTGGTCAGGGCTATGCCGGCCAGGGACAGGGCGCTGGCGGCGAGGAACCCGGCGGCGTTGGTCGCGAAGGGCCGGATCAGCAGTCCGGCGGCGATGGCGGCCATGCCGGCGCAGACGACGGCGGCGGGCCCGAAGCGGCGGGAGAGCCGGGGCGCGGTGACGCCGAAGACGGCGAAGCAGAGGGCGGGGACGGAGGTGATCAGTCCGGCGACGGTACCGCTCATGCCGAGGCCCGTGCGGGTCTCCTCGAAGAGGGCGCCGAGGCTGGTGATGGCGGGCCGGAGGTTGAGGGCGGCGAGGACGATGCCGACGATGAGGACCGGGCCGAGCCATGCGGGTCGCGGCGCGCCGGGCGCGGCCATGCCGGGCGCGGCCGTGGCGGCCGGGCCGGCCGGGGCGGCGGTGGACGGGGGTGCCGTGCGCGTGGCCCGCGGCCGGTTCAGGGTCTGGATTTCGTCGTCGAGCATTCAGCCATCATAGAATCATGGGATGATTGGTTGTCCACTGTGCCTTCCGTTCTCGGAGAGGACCCCGCCCCCATGCCGCTGACCTCGCCCCGGCGATCCGCGCTCGCCGATCAGGTGATCGCCCAGCTCAGGAACCAGATCACCTCCGGTGAATGGCCGGTCGGCTCCCGCATCCCCACGGAGCCGGAGCTGGTGGAGCTGCTGGGCGTCGCCCGCAACACCGTGCGGGAGGCCGTCCGGGCCCTCGCGCACAACGGCCTGCTCGACATCCGGCAGGGTTCGGGCACGTACGTGCTCGCCACCAGCGAGCTGGCCGGGGTGATGCACCGCCGTTTCGCCGGGGCCGACCCCCGGGACATCGCGGAGCTGCGCTCGACGCTGGAGTCCTCGGCGGCGCGACTCGCGGCGGAGCGGCGGAGCGCGCGGGACCTCGTACAGCTGGACGCGCTGCTGGCCCGGCGCGAGGAGGCGTGGGAGGGCGGGAACGCGGAAGTGTTCGTGGCGGCGGACGTGGCGCTCCACATGGCGGTGGTGGCGGCCTCGCACAACGAGGTGCTGATCGAGCTGTACGCGGACCTCGGCGATCTGGTGGCGGACTGGCTGCGGACGGACGTCGGCACGGTGCTCGATCCCGCGTCGCACGTGGACCACGCGCGGCTGATCGAGGCGGTCCGGCGCGGGGACGCGGACACCGCGGCCTCGGAGGCGGCGGGCTACCCGTTCGTCTGCCTCGGCAAGCGCTGACGCCGGCGACGGGAGCGACGACTCCCGGGGACGGCTCCAGATACGCCCTCAGGTGCGGCCCTCAGGGCCGCTCGTGGCTCACCCAGGCGGAGCGGACCTCCTTCCAGCAGCGGCCGGCGAGCTCGACCCGCCCGGCCGGCCCCACGGCCACGGCGGCGCCGTCCCCGTCCACGTCCCACCAGCGGTCGCACTCCACGTGCAGCCGGATCCGGTCGGTCTCGGGGTAGCTGTTGTGGCAGTACGCCGCCACCCGCGAGCCCTCGATCTCGGTGTCGCAGTCGGCGCCGAAGAGCTCGCGGGAGGCCGTCGGCGCGAGCTGTACGGGTGGCTCGGCGGGGATCTCGTCCAGGTCCACGACCGCCGGGGGCACCGCCTCGGGGCCGTACGCCGGGTCGGCTCCGTCGGGCTGCGCGACGGCTCCGGGGATCAGGAATCCGGTGAGAACCACCGAGGTGACCAGTAGCGATACCGCTCGGCTCCGCCTCGCGCGCACTCCCGTACCTCCTCCCCGCAGGAGCCGGGAAGATCCCGACGATGCCAGTTTGCAGGTATCTGTCCGCGTTTTCGACTCGGGAAGATCCCGCCGGAGGGCGAACATTCGATCGACACCTCGGCCCCACCCCCGAACACGACGGCGGCCACGCCTCCCGGAAGGGAGACGCGGCCGCCGCCGTACGGACTCGGGGCCCTGGATCAGGCGATCAGGCACCCATCGCGTGCAGGCCGCCGTCCACGTGGACGATCTCGCCGGTGGTCTTCGGGAACCAGTCCGACAGCAGGGCCACGACGCCCCTGCCCGCCGGCTCCGGGTCGCTCATGTCCCACTCCAGCATCGAGCGCGAGTTCCAGACGTCCGCCAGCTCCGAGAAGCCCGGGATGGACTTCGCGGCCATCGAGCCGAGCGGACCGGCCGAGACCAGGTTGCAGCGGATGTTCTCCTTGCCCAGGTCGCGGGCGAGGTAGCGGCTGGTGGCCTCCAGCGCGGCCTTGGCCGGGCCCATCCAGTCGTACTGCGGCCAGGCGAACTGCGCGTCGAAGGTGAGGCCGACGACGGCCGCGCCCTCGTGCGGGAACAGCGGCTTGCAGGCCATGGTCAGCGACTTCAGCGAGAACGCCGAGACGTGCATGGCGGTGGCCACCGACTCGAACGGGGTGTTCAGGAAGTTGCCGCCGAGGGCGTCCTGCGGCGCGAAGCCGATCGAGTGGACGACCCCGTCGAGGCCGCCGAGCTCGTCGCGGACGATGCCCTCCAGGCGGGCCAGGTGCTCGTCGTTGGTGACGTCGAGCTCGATGACCTTGACCGGCTTGGGCAGCTTCTTGGCGATGCGCTCGGTCAGCGTCGGGCGGGGGAACGCGGTCAGGATGACCTCGGCGCCCTGCTCCTGGGCCAGCTTGGCGGTGTGGAAGGCGATGGACTGCTCCGTCAGCACCCCCGTGATGAGGATGCGCTTGCCGTCGAGAATTCCGCTCATGGTGATCAGTGACCCATGCCCAATCCGCCGTCAACGGGAATGACGGCTCCGGTGATGTACGCGGCGTCGTCGGACGCCAGGAAGCTCACGGCTGCCGCGATCTCCTCGGGCTGCGCGTAGCGGGCGAGCGGCACCTGGCCCACGATCGCCGCGCGCTGCTCGTCGGTGAGCACCTTCGTCATGTCGGTGTCCACGAAGCCCGGAGAGACCACGTTGAAGGTGATGTTGCGGGAGCCGAGCTCACGGGCCAGCGAGCGGGCGAAGCCGATCAGCGCCGCCTTGGAGGCGGCGTAGTTGGACTGCCCGGCGGCGCCCAGCAGTCCCACGACCGAGGAGATCAGGACGACGCGGCCCTTCTTGGCGCGGAGCATGCCGCGGTTCGCGCGCTTGACCACCCGGAAGGTGCCGGTGAGGTTGGTGTCGACGACCGACGCGAAGTCCTCCTCGGACATGCGCATCAGCAGCGTGTCCTTGGTGATGCCGGCGTTGGCCACCAGCACCTCGACCGCGCCGTGCTTGTCCTCGATCTCCTTGTAGGCCTGCTCCACCTGGTCGGAGTCGGTGATGTCGCAGCGGACGGCCAGGACACCCCGGTCGATGAGCTCCTGCGGCGGCTCGCCGGACCGGTACGTGATCGCGACCTTGTCTCCGGCCTCCGCGAAGGCACGGGCGATGGCGAGGCCGATGCCCCGGTTTCCTCCGGTGACGAGAACCGAGCGGCTCAACAGATCACCCTTTCGCTTGGCGGTATGAGTACCGAAAACCTATAGGCCGGATCGGCTGTACAAAGAATCCGGCTCCGACAGGGCCTTGCGACGGGCTCTGTCGAGTCCCTACAGAAAGATGTAGGCACACGGGCCCTGAGCGCGACATGATCGGGGCGACCGGCCCCGACCCCGGGAGGACTTCCGTGCCCCATTCCATCGACGCGGCCTTCACCGCGCTGCCCTTGCGGGCGCTCGCCGACGCGGCGCTCGCCCGGGCCCGCGCGCTGGGCGCCGACCATGCCGACTTCCGGCTGGAGCGTATCCGCAGCGCCTCCTGGCGGCTGCGCGACGCCAAGCCTTCCGGCGGGTCCGACACCACCGACCTCGGTTACGCGGTCCGGGTGGTTCACGCGGGCAGCTGGGGATTCGCCTCCGGCGTGGACCTCACCATGGACGGCGCCGCCAAGGTGGCCTCGCAGGCCGTGGCCATGGCGAAGCTCTCCGCCCAGGTGATCAAGGCGGCAGGCTCGGCCGAGCGCGTGGAGCTCGCCGACGAGCCGGTGCACGCCGACAAGACCTGGATCTCCTCCTACGACGTGAACCCGTTCGAGGTTCCGGACGCGGAGAAGGCGGCGCTGCTCGCCGACTGGAGCTCCCGCCTGCTGGCGGCCGAGGGGGTGGCGCACGTGGACGCCTCGCTGCTCGCCGTCCACGAGAACAAGTTCTACGCCGACACCGCGGGCACCATGACCACGCAGCAGCGGGTGCGGATCCACCCACAGCTCACCGCCGTGGCCGTGAACGGCACCACCGGCGAGTTCGACTCGATGCGCACCATCGCCCCGCCGGCCGGCCGCGGCTGGGAGTACCTGACCGGCACCGGCTGGGACTGGGACGCCGAGCTGGAGCGGATCCCCGGCCTGCTCGCCGAGAAGATGCGGGCGCCGAGCGTCGAGGCCGGTCGCTACGACCTGGTCGTGGACCCGTCCAACCTGTGGCTCACCATCCACGAGTCCATCGGCCACGCCACCGAGCTCGACCGGGCCCTGGGCTACGAGGCGGCGTACGCCGGGACCTCCTTCGCCACCTTCGACCAGCTGGGCAAGCTCAAGTACGGCTCCTCGATCATGAACGTGACGGGTGACCGCACCGCCGAGCACGGCCTGGCCACCATCGGGTACGACGACGAGGGCGTCGAGGCCCAGAGCTGGGACCTGGTCAAGGACGGCACCCTGACCGGCTACCAGCTGGACCGGCGGATCGCGAAGCTGACCGGCCTCGGGCGCTCCAACGGCTGCGCCTACGCCGACTCCCCCGGGCACGTCCCGGTGCAGCGGATGGCGAACGTCTCGCTCCAGCCGGATCCGGGCGGGCTGTCCACCGAGGACCTGATCGGCGGGGTGGAGCGCGGGATCTACGTGGTCGGCGACCGCTCCTGGTCGATCGACATGCAGCGCTACAACTTCCAGTTCACCGGGCAGCGGTTCTTCCGGATCGAGAACGGCAAGCTGGCCGGGCAGCTGCGCGATGTCGCGTACCAGGCCACGACCACCGAGTTCTGGGGCTCGATGGAGAAGCTCGGCGGCCCGCAGACCTACGTGCTCGGCGGCGCCTTCAACTGCGGCAAGGCCCAGCCGGGGCAGGTCGCCTCGGTCTCGCACGGCTGCCCGTCCGCGCTGTTCCGCGACGTGAACATTCTCAACACCACCCAGGAGGGCGGACGCTGATGTCGATGAGCCGAATGAAGCCGCACGAGATCGTCGAGCGCGCGCTGGAGCTGTCCACCGCCGACGGCTGCGTCGTCATCGCCGACGAGGAGTCCACCGCCAACCTGCGCTGGGCGGGCAACGCGCTCACCACGAACGGCGTCACCCGCGGCCGGACCCTGACCGTCATCGCGACGGTCGACGGCAAGGAGGGCACGGCCTCGGGGGTCGTGTCGCGCTCCGCCGTCACCGCCGACGACCTGGAGCCGCTGGTACGGGCCGCCGAGGCGGCCGCGCGCGGGGCCGCCCCGGCGGAGGACGCCCAGCCGCTGGTGAAGGGCACCCCGGCCTCACCGGACTTCACCGACGCCCCGGCCGAGACCTCCTCGGCGGTGTTCACGGACTTCGCCCCGGCGCTCGGCGAGGCCTTCGCCCGGGCCCGCGCCGGCGGGCGGGAGCTGTACGGCTTCGCCAACCACGAGCTGGTCTCCACGTACGTCGGCACCTCGACGGGGCTGCGGCTGCGCCACGACCAGCCCAACGGCACGCTGGAGCTCAACGCCAAGTCACCGGACCGGCAGCGCTCGGCCTGGGCCGGCCGCTCGACCCGGGACTTCAAGGACGTGGACCCGACGGTCCTGGACGCGGAGCTCGCCGTACGCCTGGGCTGGGCCGAGCGGAAGATCGAGCTGCCCGCCGGGCGGTACGAGACGCTGCTGCCGCCGACGGCGGTAGCCGACCTGGTGATCTACCAGATGTGGTCGGCGGTCGCCCGGGACGCCGTGGAGGGCCGGACGGTCTTCTCCAAGCCCGGCGGCGGCACCCGGCTCGGGGAGAAGCTGTCCCAGTTGCCGCTCACCCTGCGCAGCGACCCGAACGCGCCGGGCCTGGAGACCGCGCCGTTCGTGATCGCGCACAGCTCCAGCGACGACGCCTCGGTGTTCGACAACGGCCTGCCGGTCCCGGCGACCGACTGGATCCGGGACGGCGAGCTGGCCCGTCTGCTCACGACCCGGCACACGGCGGGCATGACGGGGATGCCGCTCGCCCCCGGCTTCGGGAACCTGATCCTGGACGGGGGCGGCGAGAAGTCCCTGGAGGAGATGGTGGCCGCCACCGAGAGGGGTCTGCTGCTGACCTGCCTCTGGTACATCCGCGAGGTGGATCCGGCCACCCTGCTGCTCACGGGCCTGACCCGGGACGGCGTCTACCTGGTGGAGAACGGGCAGGTCGTAGGCGAGGTCAACAACTTCCGGTTCAACGAGTCGCCGGTGGACCTGCTCTCGCGGGCCTCCGAGGCCGGCCGGACCGAGAAGACCCTGCCGCGCGAGTGGAGCGACTGGTTCACCCGGGCCGCGATGCCCGCTCTGCGCATCCCGGACTTCAACATGAGCTCGGTCAGCAAGGGCGTCTGACCCACCTAGACTGAGTCACCTGAGTGACGCAATTCCATCATTCGAAGGATTCGAAGGAGTCGAGAGACCGTGACGGACATCGTCGACGAACTGAAGTGGCGTGGGCTCTTCGCCCTGTCCACCGACGAAGAAGCGCTGCGCAAGGCGTTCGCGGACGGTCCTGTCACGTTCTATTGCGGCTTCGACCCGACCGCCGCCTCCCTGCACGTGGGGCACCTGGTGCAGGTGCTCACCGTGCGGCGGCTCCAGCTCGCCGGGCACCGGCCGCTGGCACTCGTCGGCGGGGCCACGGGTCAGATCGGTGACCCGCGGCCCACGGCCGAGCGCACCCTGAACGATCCGGAGACGGTCGCGAACTGGGTGAACCGGCTGCGGGCGCAGATCGAGCCGTTCCTGTCCTTCGAGGGTGAGAACGCCGCGGTCATGGTGAACAACCTGGACTGGACGGCGGGCCTGACCGCCATCGAGTTCCTGCGGGACATCGGCAAGCACTTCCGCGTCAACAAGATGCTGACGAAGGACTCCGTCGCCCGCCGGCTGGAGTCCGACCAGGGCATCAGCTACACGGAGTTCAGCTACCAGCTGCTCCAGGGCATGGACTTCCTTGAGCTCTACCGTCGCTACGGCTGCACCCTGCAGCAGGGCGGGTCCGACCAGTGGGGCAACCTGACGGCCGGTCTCGACCTGATCCACCGCCTGGAGCCGCACGCGAACGTCCACGCCATGGCGACGCCGCTGATGGTCAAGGCGGACGGCACCAAGTTCGGCAAGTCCGAGAGCGGCGCCGTCTGGCTCGACCCGGAGATGACCACCCCGTACGCGTTCTACCAGTTCTGGCTGAACGTGGACGACCGGGACATCTCCACCTACATGCGGATCCTCTCCTTCAAGTCCCGTGAGGAGCTGGAGGAGCTGGAGGCGCAGACCGCCGAGCGACCGCAGGCGCGTGCCGCCCAGCGCGCGCTCGCCGAGGAGCTGACCACGCTGGTGCACGGCGCCGACCAGTGCGCCGCCGTGATCGCCGCGTCGAAGGCGCTGTTCGGCCAGGGCGACCTGGCGGAGCTGGACGAGGCCACGCTCGCCGCGGCCCTGTCGGAGCTGCCGCACGCGCGGGTCGCCGAGCCGGGCCTGGTCGTGGACCTGCTCGCGGAGACGGGGCTGGTCCCCAGCAAGTCGGCCGGCCGCCGGACCGTGAAGGAGGGCGGTGCCTACGTGAACAACGTGAAGGTCACCGCCGAGGACGCGGTACCCGCCAAGGAGGACCTGCTGCACGGGCGCTGGCTGGTGCTGCGCCGCGGCAAGAAGAACCTGGCGGCGGTCGAGGTCACGGGCTGAGGCCGGCTATGCCGTCCGGCTCTTGTTCCCTCTGACGGCCTTGTACGCCATGTCGCCCAGTCCGACGATCAGGACGGCTCCGGCGAGCTGCAGCAGATGCCGGATCCAGTCGATACCCCTGGTGTCCTCCACGCCGATCCACCCCGAGACGGCGTTGCCGAGGAGGGCGCCAACGATGCCGAAGAGCGTGGTGAGCCAGAGGGGCTGGTGCTGCTTGCCGGGCAGGACGGCCCGGGCTATGAGGCCCAGCACGAAACCGACGATGATCGCCCACAACCATTGCATGTCGAGCCTCCTCGTGGCGCGTTGTGCGCAGTGCGCTCAGTCTCGGGCCGGCCGGTCCACCGCGCATGTCGGGCGGCCATTCGGGCGACACCCCCTCTCCTGCCCTCCGGGGAGGCGGCGTACGGTGGATGCGTCCGGGCCGGGGAGTGTCCGGCAGACGAATCGGGTGGTGGAGCGTGCAGCGGACGAAGCGGAACGGGGCCGAGGTCTTCCGGATCACCGGGGCGCGGATGGGTCTCGCGGAGGACGTGCGCGGGCGGCAGCGCCGGTACGTGATCTCGATGGGGATCCGGACCCTGTCGGTCATCGCCACGGTGCTCCTGTGGAACGTGGAACGCCATGTGGCGATCGTGACGCTCGTCGCGGGCGCGCTGCTGCCCTACGTGGCCGTGGTCATCGCCAACGCGGGCCGCGAGTCGACGCCCTCGCTGCCCTCCCATTTCATGCCCGCGCCGGTGCGTCCGGCGCTGGGCGCGGGAAACCTCAAGAAAAGCTCAGATCAATCATGAAGTTCCGGTGCACCGCACCGGGTCCTGCGTGACATACTGCCTACGCGCTCCGCATCCCCCGTCGGAGCGACGGACCGACGCCGGGCAGCTCCCCCCGTGGCTGCTCGGCGTCGCCCTTCCGTTTGTAGGGTTGAGGCTGTGAACTCCCCTGATACGGATGCGAACGCCTCCGAGAGCCCCGACGCCGCTCCCACCTGCTCCGCCAAGGGCTGCCGTGACACGGCGGTCTGGGTCCTGGCGTGGAACAACCCGAAGCTGCACACGCCGGAGCGGCGCAAGACCTGGCTGGCGTGCGAGGAGCACCGCGAGCACCTCTCCCAGTTCCTGGGGGTGCGCGGCTTCCTCAAGGACGTCGTGGAGCTCGACCAGTGGGTACAGCCGGAGGGCTCGGAGCGGCCGTAGCCGTCCGAGCCCTCCATACGGCCGGCCGGCCGCATACAGCTAGCCGCCGATCGCCGACATCGGGCGGTCGGGCTGCGTGAAGGACGGTTCGTCGAGGCCGGACCCGGCCTTCTTGCCCCACATCGCGACCTTCCACAGCCGGGCGATCTCCTCGTCCGGGGCGCCCGAGCGCAGGGCGCCGCGCAGGTCCGACTCCTCGGTGGCGAAGAGGCACGTACGGACCTGCCCGTCGGCGGTGAGCCGGGTGCGGTCGCAGGCGCTGCAGAACGGGCGGGTGACCGAGGCGATGACGCCGACGGTGGCCGGGCCGCCGTCGACGACCCAGCGCTCGGCGGGGGCGGAGCCGCGCTCGGCGGCGCCTTCCTCGGTGAGCGTGAAGCGGGTGCGCAGGGATTCCAGGATGTCCCCGGCGGTGATCATGCCGTCGCGCTTCCAGCCGTGCTGGGCGTCGAGCGGCATCTGCTCGATGAAGCGGAGCTCGTACTCGTTCTCCACGGCCCAGGCGAGCAGGTCGGGGGCCTCGTCGTCGTTGAGGCCGGGCATCAGGACGGCATTGACCTTGACGGGGGTCAGGCCGGCCTCGCGGGCCGCGGCCATGCCGTCGATGACGTCGTGGTGGCGGTCGCGGCGGGTGAGGGTCTTGAAGACCTCGGGCCGCAGGGTGTCCAGGGAGACGTTCACCCGGTCCAGGCCGGCGGCCTTGAGCGCCTGTGCGGTGCGCTTGAGGCCGATGCCGTTGGTGGTGAGCGACATCTTCGGGCGGGGCTCCAGGGCCGCGCACCGCTCGACGATCCCGACGAGGCCGGGGCGCAGCAGCGGCTCGCCGCCGGTGAAGCGGACGTCGGTGATGCCGAGCCGGGTGACCGCTATGCGGATCAGCCGGACGATCTCGTCGTCACTGAGCAGATCCGATTTTCCGAGCCACTGCAGACCCTCCTCGGGCATGCAGTACGTACAGCGCAGATTGCACCGGTCGGTGAGTGAGACGCGCAGGTCAGTGGCCACGCGGCCGTAGGTGTCGAGAAGCACTGTGGGCCTCCTCCCCTGTCCGGTTCCATCGAGGTTCACGCGGGCATCAGGTGGACGTCTGCGCTGGTTTCGAGCCTACGCGACGGTTGTTACATGTAGTGGTGCCCGAATGAACGAGACGTGACGCGGCCGCGTCGTAGAGAAGTACGACGCGGCCACGCTGGGTGTCAGTGGGCGCCGACTCCCGTGAGCGACCTGACCTCCAGTTCCGCGAACTTGTCGGGGTCGGCCTTCTCCTTGGACAGGACGGTTCCCAGCCAGCCGAGGAGGAAGCCGAGCGGGATGGAGATGATGCCGGGGTTCTCCAGGGGGAACCAGTAGAAGTCGGCGTCCTTGAACATCGAGGTGGGCTTCCCGGAGACGACCGGGGAGAAGAGCACCAGGACGACCGAGGAGACCAGGCCGCCGTAGATGGACCACAGCGCGCCCCGGGTGGTGAAGCGCTTCCAGAAGAGGCTGTAGAGGATCGTCGGCAGGTTGGCGGAGGCGGCGACCGCGAAGGCGAGGGCGACGAGGCCGGCCACGTTGAGGTCGCGGGCGAGGGCTCCGAGGCCGATGGCGACGGCGCCGATGACCACGGTGGACCAGCGGGCGGCCCGGACCTCCTCCTTCTCGGTGGCCTGGCCCTTGCGGATCACGTTCACGTAGATGTCGTGCGCGAAGGACGACGAGGAGGCCAGGGTGAGGCCCGCGACGACCGCGAGGATGGTGGCGAAGGCTACGGCGGAGATCACGGCGAGCAGGATCGCGCCGCCGGTGGAGTCGGGTCCGCCGCCGACGGCCTGGGCCAGCAGTGGGGCCGCGGTGTTGCCGGCCTTGTTGGAGGCGATGATGTCGGCCCGCTTGAGCAGGGCCGCGGCCCCGAAGCCGAGGGCGATCGTCATCAGGTAGAAGCCGCCGATGATGCCGATGGCCCAGTTCACGGACTTACGGGCGGCCTTCGCGGTGGGCACCGTGTAGAAGCGGATCAGGATGTGCGGCAGGCCGGCGGTGCCCAGGACCAGGGCGAGGCCGAGGGAGATGAAGTCCAGCTTGGTCGTGGAGTCCTTGCCGTACTTCAGACCGGGCTCCAGGAACTTGGCGCCCTGGCCGCTGTTCTCGGCGGCCTTCCCCAGCAGGTCGGAGATGTTGAAGTCGAACTTCAGCAGCACCAGGAAGGTGATCAGCAGGGCGCCCGCGATGAGCAGGACGGCCTTGACCATCTGGACCCAGGTGGTGCCCTTCATGCCGCCGATGGTCACGTAGACGATCATCAGGACGCCGACCAGGGCGACGATGGCCACCTTGCCGCCGTCGCTGGTGATGCCGAGGAGCAGCGAGACGAGCACCCCGGCGCCGGCCATCTGGGCCAGCAGGTAGAAGATCGAGACCACGATGGTGGAGGTGCCCGCTGCGGTCCGGACGGGCCGCTGGCGCATCCGGTACGCGAGGACGTCGCCCATCGTGTAGCGGCCGGAGTTGCGCAGCGGCTCGGCGACGAGCAGCAGGGCCACCAGCCAGGCCACGAGGAAGCCGACGGAGTAGAGGAAGCCGTCGTAGCCGAAGAGGGCGATGGCTCCGGCGATGCCGAGGAAGGACGCGGCGGACATGTAGTCGCCGGAGATGGCGAGGCCGTTCTGGAAGCCGGTGAACTGGCGGCCGCCCGCGTAGAAGTCGGCGGCGTCCTTGGTCTGGCGGCCGGCCCAGACCGTGATGACGAGGGTGGCGACGACGAAGAGCCCGAACAGGGTGATGATCAGCGGGCGGTGCTCGGAGGCGCCGGCGGCGAGGGTCGTCGCGAGGGGGAGGGTCGGGAGGGTGTTGCTCATGCGCCGGCCTCCATCCGCGCCTTGATCGCGTCGGCCTTCGGGTCGAGCCGGGCGGCGGCGTGCCGGGAGTACAGCCAGGCGATCAGGAACGTCGTCGCGAACTGGGCGACGCCGAGCGCGAGGGCGACGTTGATGTTGCCGAAGAGCTTGGTCCCCATGAAGTCGCCCGCGTAGTTGGACAACAGGACGTAGAGCAGATACCAGGCGATGAAGGCCACGGTGAGCGGGAAGGCGAACGAGCGGTGGGACGTCCGCAGTTCGGCGAAGTCGGCGCTCTGCTGGACGCTCCTGAACTCTTCGGCCGTGTGGCTCGCCACGGATGTTCCCGCGCTGCCCTGGGGCGGCGCTGCTTCGGTGGTCACGGGGGGCTCTCCTTGTGACGCGGGTGCGGTGGGGACGACGGACAAAACAACCTCCGTGTGGGGGGACGGCGGTGCTGATCCCCCCTGTCAACGGCACGGCCGGCGTGTCGCGACGGTTCAACACCCGCTGATTCTTTGAAAACTGATTTCTCGAACTGATGGCGCAAAGGCGAATGTCGGCACTAGGTTCACCTGTCATGAACCCGTCGTCCTGCGCAATCGCGCGCGGACGGCCTTTTTTACGGATGATGTGGAGAACCCATGGCTCATCTGGGATCCGGCCGCCGGCGTCGTCTCGCCGTACCGGTCGGCCTGGCGCTCACCGCCTCGCTCGCCTTCCTGCCCTCGGTCGCGGCCTCCGCCGCCCCGCTGGGCAACACGGCGGACGCGACGACCGCGGCGAAGCCCGACACCACCGGCCCCAAGCTCTCGTACGTCGCGAACCTGAACACGTACGCCACGGTGACGGCCGCGCAGAAGGCCATCGAGCGGGCCGGTGGAACGGTCGTGACGTCCTATGAGCAGATCGGGGTCGTCGTCGCACACTCCCAGAACCCGGACTTCGCCAAGCAGCTGCGCGCCCAGCGCGGCCTGTTCGTGTCGGTGGGCGCCACCCGGACGGCCCCGCTGTCGCCGGTGCAGACCACCGAAGAGGGCACGACGCAGACGCTGAGCGAGGCGGACGCCGCCAAGTCGGCGGCGGAGGCCGCGACGGGCGAGGAGCCGCTGGAGCCCAACCAGTGGGACCTGCGGGCGATCAAGGCGGACCAGGCTCACAAGATCAACGATGGCAGCCAGGACGTCACGGTGGGCGTCATCGACACGGGCGTGGACGACACCCACCCCGATCTGGCGCCGAACTTCTCCGCGAGCCAGTCCGCCAACTGCGTCGGCGGTGTCGCGGACACCTCCGAGGGCGCCTGGCGCCCGTACGCGGACGGCAGCGACCACGGCACGCACGTGGCCGGCACCATCGCGGCCGCGCGCAACGGCGTCGGCATCAGCGGCGTGGCGCCCGGCGTCAAGGTCGCGGGCATCAAGGTGAGCGAGCCCGGGACCAGCCTCTTCTACACCGAGGCGGTCGTCTGCGGCTTCATGTTCGCCGCCGAGAAGGGGATCGAGGTGACCAACAACAGCTACTACGTCGACCCGTGGCTCTACAACTGCAAGTCGGACGACGACCAGAAGGCGCTGGTGGAGGCCCTCTCCCGGGCGACGAAGTACGCCGAGCGCAAGGGCGTGCTCCACGTGGCCTCGGCCGGCAACTCCAACCACGACCTGGCCGCGGACTCGATCCTGGACGACAGCAGCCCGAACGACACCACCCCGGTGCCGCGCACCATCGACCCCAAGGTCTGCCTGGACATGCCCACCCAGCTGCCGGGTGTGGTCACGGTGAGCGCGACCGGTGACAAGGGCTTCAAGTCGTACTACTCCAGCTACGGCCTGGGTGTCGTCGACGTCGCGGCCCCCGGCGGCGACAAGTACCAGGTCCCGGGCACCCCGGACGCCAACGGCCGCGTGCTGTCGACCGTCCCGGGCGGCGGCTACGGCTACAAGCAGGGCACCTCGATGGCCGGCCCGCACGTCGCGGGCGTCGCGGCCCTGCTGAAGAGCGCGCACCCGTACGCGACGCCTTCGCAGCTCCAGGCGATGCTGAAGGGCCAGGCCACGAAGGTGGCCTGCCCCGAGAAGGTCTACGACAACACCGGCGCGCTGATCGACGCCACCACCTGCAACAGCAAGTGGGGCCAGACCGGCTACTACGGCTACGGCGTGGTCGACGCGCTGAAGGCCGTGAACTAACCGCACGGACGTACCGGGCGTACCGGACGTACGACGTACCGAGGGGCCGCGGGGGAACATCTCCCCGCGGCCCCTCGGCCGTTCCCGCCGCCGCGCGGGGTCAGGCCTTGATGAGCACCTTCAGCGCGCTGCGGTCGTCCATCGCCCGGTACCCCTCGGGGACCTCCTCCAGGGACACGGCGCGGTCGAACACCGGCGACGGGTCGATGGCGCCGCTCAGGACGTCCTCCAGCAGCTCGGGGATGTACGCGCGCACCGGGGCCACGCCGCCGCGCAGGGTGATGTTGCGGTCGAACATCACCCCGAGGTCCAGGCCGGTTCCGCTGCCGTGCGGGACACCGACGTAGCCGATGGCGCCGCCGTCGCGGGTGATGTTCACGGCGGTCCGCATGGACACCTCGGTGCCGACGGCCTCGATGACGCAGTGCGCGCCCTGGCCGCCGGTCAGCTCGCGGACGGCCGCCTCGGCGGCCTCGCCGCGCTCGGCGACGACGTCGGTGGCCCCGAAGAGCTTCGCTATGTCCGTACGGACGGTGTGGCGGCCCAGTGCGATGATCCGCTCGGCGCCGAGCCGCTTGGCGGCGAGGACGCCGCACAGGCCCACCGCGCCGTCACCGACGACCGCGACCGTGGAGCCCTTGCGGACCCCCGCGCCCAGCGCCGCGTGGTGCCCGGTGCCCATGACGTCGGAGAGCGCGAGCAGCCCGGTCAGCAGGTGCTCGTCGGTGGCGGCCTCGGCGGGCAGCTTCACGAGGGTGCCGTCGGCGTGCGGGACCCGGACGGCCTCGCCCTGGCCGCCGTCGTGGCCGACCGAGCCCCAGAACCCGCCGTGCGCGCAGGAGGTGTACAGGCCCTCGGAGCAGTAGTCGCAGGTGCCGTCGGACCACATGAACGGGGCGACGACGAGGTCGCCGGCGCGCAGGCCGGACACCGCGGAGCCGGTCTCCTCGACGATGCCGAGGAACTCGTGGCCGATGCGCTGGCCCGGCTGGCGCGCGGCCTCGCCACGGTAGGCCCACAGGTCGCTGCCGCAGATGCAGGCGCGCAGGACGCGGACGACGGCGTCCTCGGGGCGCTGGATCGCGGCGTCGGGCACCTCCTCCACGCGGATGTCGTGCGGGGCGTGGATGACGGTGGCGCGCATGGTGGTGCAGTCCTCCGGCTCGGGGATGGTTCAGTCTTGTACGACTGGCCGACCTACCGTACGCCGGTTTCCGGATCCGGACGCCCGAGGGCCCCGGTGGCCAGCAGGTACTGGGCCGCCAGGTAGGTGGCCATGATCCAGAAGTCCGGCCGGGGCAGCTGCGGCCACTCGGCGACCCCGGTGGCGATGAGCGTGTCGGAGAGCAGGAACAGTGCCCCGCCGACGCCGGCGCGCACGCCGAGGGCGCTGGAGCGGTAGGCCATGGCGGTGAGCAGCAGGCTGTAGCCGGCGACGGGGACGCGCAGGTCGGCCGGGAGGTCTCCCCAGAGCAGGGCGACGGTACCGACGAGTGCCACGGCGTACGCGGCCCCGAGCGCGGGGTGCGTCCCGCGGCGGCCGAAGAGCACGAGGTAGCAGACGTGCCCGGCGGCGAAGGAGCCCATGCCGACGAGGAAGGCGGGCTCGGCGTCGAAGAGCAGGGCCAGGTCCCCGCCCCAGCCGAACAGCAGGGCCGCGATCAGCGGGCGGGGGGCCCGGCGGACGATCATGCCGGCGACGAGCAGCGGCATCAGCAGCGGCTTGGCGATGACGTGTCCGAGGTGCCAGCCGGCCAGCAGCGAGCCGAGGTCGAGGGCGGCGGCCGCGGCGAAGGCGGCCAGCAGCACCCCGGCGGCGGGCGCCGCGTCGGCGGGTACCGGGCGGGCCCAGGTGGGCGTACGGGACTCGGCGGCACTCACGCGGCGTGCTCGGCGGTCGCGGGGGCGGTCGCGGGGGCGGCGCCGGCCGGGGCGTTGGCCGGGGCCTCGCCGGTGGCCCCGGCCGGTGTCGGCGCGGGCTGCCAGCCGGGGCCGCGGAAGACGCGCCCGGCGCGCTCGCGCCAGCCGGAGGCACGGCGTACGTCCCGGGCGATGGCGGCGTACTCGTGCGTGGCCACGCGCAGCGGGTTGTAGGTGCTGATGTTCTTGGTCAGACCGTAGACGGGCTTCTCCCCCTCGCCCACCCAGGAGCCGAACATGCGGTCCCAGACGATCAGGATCCCGCCGAAGTTGCGGTCCAGGTAGCCGCCTTGGGAGGCGTGGTGGACGCGGTGGTGGGAGGGGGTGTTGAAGGCGTACTCGAAGGGGCGCGCCAGCTTGCCGACGCGCTCGGTGTGGATCCAGAACTGGTAGACGAGGTTGACGGAGTAACAGAAGGCGATGGCGGCCGGGTGCACGCCGAGGGCGATCATCGGCAGGTAGAACGGCCAGGAGGTGGCGCTGGTCCAGGGCTGGCGCAGCGCGGTGGTGAAGTTGAACTTGCGGCTGCTGTGGTGGACGACGTGGCAGGCCCACAGGATGCGGATCACGTGGTGTCCGCGGTGCTGCCAGTAGTAGAGGAAGTCCTGTACGAGCAGCATCAGCGGGATGGTCCACCACAGCACCGGCACCCGCAGCGGGGTGAGTTCGTAGAGCGCGGTGTAGACGGCGACGATCGGGATCTTCCAGAGGAAGTCGAAGACGAGGCTGCCGAGTCCCATGCCGACGCTGGTGACGGCGTCCTTGGCCTCGTATCCGGCGGCGTCCTCGTCGGGGTGGATCCGGTAGCTCACCAGCTCGATGACGGTGAGCAGAACGAAGGCGGGTATGGACCACAGCACGACATCGGGCAGGTTCGGCATGCCCGCACCATAGAGGCGGTTTCCGGGGTGCCGCTAGGGGTTGTTACCGATCGGTATCCATCGATGTTACCGACGGTTCGCGCCCCCGCCCTCCCGGTCGGCGTGAGCGGGAGGGCGGGGCTCGATGGAACGGCTGCGCTACCAGACGCGGACCGAGCCGCCACGGGCGAAGGCCGGGCTGGTGGCGTGCGGCGGGACCTCCGTCAGGGGCTCGGCGATCTCCGGGACCAGGGGGCCGTGCTTGGCGGCGAGCGCGTCCAGGAGCGGGAGGTCGAAGCCGTACACGCGGGCCGCGTTGCCGCCGACCATCGCGGCGACCTCCTCTCGCGGGAGGCCCGCGTAGGCGATGCGGAGGCCTTCGCGGGAGAAGGGGGTGGTGCCCTCGTCGTGGGGGTAGTCACTGCCCCACATGATCTTGTCGAGGCCGATCCGGTGCCGCAGCGGGACCTCGTGCGGGCGCATGAAGCTCGCCCCCACGAAGCAGTTGTCCCGCCAGACCTCACTGGGGCCCTTGCCCATCGAATCGGCCAGGCCCGCCCCGAACTTGGACTCGGCCGTGGCCGAGGCCGCGACCAGCCGGCCGTGGTAGTAGTCCAGCATCTCCATCACCCCCGGGATCCAGCCGGAGCCCTGCTCGGTCAGGACCAGCTTCAGGCCGGGGTGGCGGCGGAAGGTCCCGCCGAAGATCAGGTGCCACAGGGCGCGGTGGGAGAACCAGGTGGTCTCCACCATGAACACCGCCCGGGCCGCCGGTTCTTCGCCGAGCGGCGGGGATGCCGAGCCGCCGTGGTGGTTGACCGGGACGTCCAGCTCGTCGCACACCGCCCAGATGGGGTCGTACGCGGCGGAGTAGAGCTCGGGAATCCCGCTGCCGGGCGGGGCGCCCGGGAGCAGGACGCCTCCCGTGAGGCCGGCGTCGCGCGTGCGGCGGATCTCGCGCACCGCCTCGTCCACGTCGTTCAGCAGGATCTGGGCCACCCCCGCCCGTCGGCCCGGGGCGTCCGCGCAGAAGTCCGCGAGCCACCGGTTGTGGGCCCGCAGCCCCGCCCAGCGCAGGGCGAACTCCTCGCGGGAGGGCGCCGGGGCCATCAGGGAGGCGCTCGGGAAGAACGGCGGGATGGTGTTCGGGAAGAGGACCTCGGCCACGATGCCGTCCGCCTCCAGTTCCGCCAGCCGGCGCGCGGAGTTCCAGTTGCGGTCCGCCGTGTCCGCGAGGAGGTCCTCGTACGGGTTCACGTACGAGGACGCCCAGGCGTCGAACTCCTCGTGGTGCCGCTTCTCCAGGTACGGCTTGTAGTCCAGCAGGTCCGCGCCCGCGTGGCAGTCCGCCGAGATCACCGTGTAGCGGTCCTCGGACGTCACGACGACACCCCCAGCGACGGGAAGTCGTGGTCCGTCAGCCAGTGCCGGCCCACCTCGCGGGAGCGGGCCCAGGAAGCCTCCACCGCCGCCTGGTCCGCAGGCTGGCCCAGCTCCGCCGGCGTCGGACCGATCCGGCGGGCGATCGGGGCCAGCTTCCCCGTGTCGAAGCCGAAGACCTCCGCCGCCGCCAGGCCCAGCATCCGCCGGGTCTCCTCGACCGGGATGTCGTGGAAGGTGTTCCGCAGCCAGTTGCGGGTGTCGGGCCAAGTCCCCTCGGGGTGCGGGAAGTCCGAGCCCCACAAGATGTTGTCCACGCCGATCTCGTAGCGCTGCGCCAGCTCGCGCCGCTTGGTGTTCGTGGCGCAGATGAACACCTGGCGGTCCAGGTACTCGCTCGGCGGGCGCTTCAGCTCCGCGAACGGGGACAGCTTCTTGCCGCCGTGGGCGCCGAGGTAGAGCCGGTCCATGAACCACAGCTGGTTCGGCAGCCACCAGCAGCCCGATTCGGCGATGCCGAACCTCAGTCCCGGGTGCCGCTCGAAGACGCCGGACCAGAGGAGGAACCACAGCGGGCGGGCCGGCCACCAGGTGACCTCGGAGACGTAGATGCCGAGGTGGTCTCCGTACTCGTGGCGCGGGGCGGCGCCCGAGTGCGTGACGACCGGCATCCCCGTCTCGGCCGCCGCCGCCCACACGGGGTCGTAGCGGCGGTCGTGGTAGGGCGCCCGGTCCACCCACATCGAGGGGATCATCAGCGCGCCGAGCCCGGATTCCCTGGCCCGGTGGATCTCGGCGACCACCTTCGCCGGCTCGCCCGTGATGGGCAGCAGGGCGACTCCGCAGTGGCGTTCGGGATGCTCGCCGACGAACTCCGCCAGCCACCGGTTGTGCGCCTGCGCGCCCGCCATGCCCAGCTCGGGGTCCTGGTCGCCGGAGAGCCCCAGACCCACCCCGAAGGGGGCGGCGGTCTGGCTGTCCACGGCGTCCGCGTCGGGGAAGTCGACCTCGGCGGCCACCCCGTCGCCGTCGAGTTCCTTCAGGCGCCGGCCCGTGTCCCAGCCGCCCTTGAGGCCTTCCTCGTGGTCGTGGAACCACTTCTGGGCGAAGGCCTCGTTGCGGACCCCGAGGCGGGTGGCCTCCTCGCGCCGGGCGTCGCGCTGGCCGAGGAACTCGTCGAACTGGGGGTGGAAGCGGGAGTCGAGGTAGGGGCGGTACCGCTCGGTGGGCAGGCCCGCGTGGCAGTCGGAGGAGATGATCAGGTACGGGTCTTCGTACGCGTTCTCGTTCGCGTTCTCGTTCTCGTACGGGTCCTTCTTCGCACTCACGACGACGCTCCTCAGTCGAGGATGAAGCTTTCCAGGTAGGCGGGGTTGGCGCGGTCGAGCATCGACTGCGACCGGGCGCGGATCTGCCGGTCGCTGTGCTCGCTCGCCGGGAGCATCCAGAAGCGGTCGGCGCGGATGCCGTCGAGGACGTGCTCGGCGACCTCCTCGACCGGGGTGAATTCCACCTCGTGGCCGGCCTGCCGCATCGCGGCCTCGTACTGGTCGAGGCTGCGGTACGGGGTTCTGCGCGGCCGCTCCTTCGCGTACCGCTCAGGCCGGTTGCGGTGCGACTCCCACAGCCCGGTGCGCAGCATGTGCGGCCCGGGGAAGAGGACGGAGGCGCCGATGTCCACGCCCTCCGCCTTGAGGTGCGCGTACAGGGACTCGGTCATGGTGACCACGGCCGCCTTGGTGACGGCGTACACGGAGGCGGTGGGCAGCGGGGCGATGCCGCCGTCGCCGGAGGAGGTGTTGACGACGTGGCCCGGGGCGCCGCCCTCGATCATGCGGGGGACGAAGGCCTGGATGCCGTGGAAGACGCCCCAGACGTTGACGGAGAAGGCCCACTTCCAGTCGTTGGGCTCGTGCTCCCACATCCGCCCCTCGGCCCCGGAGCCGACGCCCGCGTTGTTGCAGAGCACGTGGACGGCGCCGAAGGTGTCGTAGGCGGCGTCCGCGAGGGAGACGACGGAGTCGCGGTCGCTGACGTCCACGACCTGGGCGAGCACCTGGGCCCCGTCCGCCGTCAGCTCGTCGGCGGCCTTGCGCAGGGCGCCTTCCTCCACGTCCGCGAGGACGACCTGCAGCCCTTCGGCGGCGAAGCGGCGGGCCATGGCGAGGCCGATGCCGCTGGCGGCGCCGGTGACGACGGCCACCTGTCCCGGTTCGAGCCGCATCTCAGACACTCCCCTTTGTCCCCTTTGTGCTTCCCGGCGGGGGCGCGTCCAGGATCTGGAGGGGGTCGTCGTAGCGCTGGTGGATGTACGGGAGCAGGGCCTGGGCGCTGACCCGCTCGACGGCCCGGCCCTTCTGGTCGGTGGTCTTCTCGCCGATGGTGATCTCCACGATCCGGCGTACGGGAAGGTCGGCGACGGGGTCGAACATCGACTCGCGCAGGACGATGTCACCGGTGACGTGCTCCAGCTTGCGGACCTTCTCGTTGCGGACGCAGTGCACGAGCACCGGGTCGCCGTCGAAGCCCGAACCGTCCACGGCCGGAAGGAACTTGAAGTAGAAGTCGGTCTTGGCGGTGGGCTCGGGCAGCGGCAGCTCGCGGTCCACCGCCCCGCGTACCTCCACGAAGGCGATCCCGTGCCGGGCGAGTGCGGCCCGTACGACGAGTCCCTCGCGCTCCACCGTGACCTCGCCCAGCTTCTTCGGCTCGCCGAAGACCTCGCGGCCACCGATCAGGGCGCGCTCGTGGGTCATCGGCATGACCAGCGGGTACCAGCCCTCGACCCCGCCGTGGCGGGCGGCGACGGCCACCGAGCCGGCGCCGAGCGGGTAGCCGGGCAGATCGACCTTGCTGATGTTGGCCCGCACCAGGGGCTGTTCGGCGGGCTTGAGCGGTGGCGGCAGGACCGCCGCGATCACGTCCGGGTCGCTCTCCCAGACGGCCACCACACCGGTGGACCAGATGTCGGGGAGCTTGGCGCTCTTCTCGCGCGAGGCCGCGATCTCCGCCTCGGTGCGCGCTCCGTACCGGATGCGTGCCATGGGTGTACCACCCTTCGTTGGGGTCAGCCCCGGGGGCTCTGTAACAGAGTTACACCGCTGCCGATGAAGGGTAAAGACCCCCGCACACACGAGAACTGACGGATCGACAGATGGGTGGTGGAATGGGATGGCCCGAAGCGCGCTGACCCGCGCGGAGGTGCTGGAGGCGGCCGCGTCCCTGGTCAAGCAGCACGGCCCGGCCGCCCTCACCATGCGCAAACTCGCCGCCGAGCTGGGTACCGCCGTCACGTCCATCTACTGGCACGTCGGCAACCGCGAATCGCTGCTCGACGCCCTCGTGGAACGGACCGTCCAGGACATGGGGGCGATCGGGCCGGCCGGGCGCACCCCCGCCGAGCGGATCCTCTCCGTGGCCCGGATCCTCCGCCGCGAACTGCGCGAGCGGCCGCACCTGATCGCGATGGTCCACGAGCGCGGGCTCACCGAGCGCATGTTCCTGCCCGCCCAACAGGCCCTGGTCCACGAGGTGCACGCGGCCGGGCTGCGCGGGGCCCGGGCCGCGGACGCGGTGCGCGCAGTCCAGTTCCAGATCGTCGGCTTCCTGCTCGTGGAGCGCAACCGTGAGCGCTCCCCCGCCCAGTCCCCCGCCGAGGGCGAGCTCTGGGACCCGGCAACCGCCCCCGACGACCCGGAACTGGCCCGCGCGCTGGCCCGCCCGGCGGATCCGGAGCGGCTGTTCCTGCTGTCCGTACGCGCGCTCGTACAGGCCCTGCTGACACCGTCCGCGCCGCCGCGATGAACCGGCGGGCCCCGGGTGTCAGTCCGGGCCGATATCCTCTGTGACCATGCTCGACGACCGTACGACCGCAGAGACGATGTGGCCGACCGCGTACCCCCAGGGGTACGCGGTCGTCGACGTGGAGACCACTGGGCTCGCTCGCGACGACCGGATAGTCTCCGCCGCCGTCTACCGGCTCGACGCGCAGGGCAATGTGGAGGACCACTGGTACACGCTGGTCAACCCGCAGCGGGACCCGGGCCCGGTGTGGATCCACGGCCTGACCAGCGACATGCTCCAGGACGCGCCGCTCTTCAAGGACATCGCCGAGGAGTTCGCCGGCCGGCTCGCGGACCGGGTGCTGGTCGCGCACAACGCCATCTTCGACTGGCAGATGATCGCCCGCGAGTACGCCCGGGCCGAGGAGACCGCGCCGGTCCGGCAGCGGCTGTGCACCATCGCCCTGTCGAAGGAACTGAACCTTCCGCTGCCCAACCACAAGCTGGAGTCGCTCGCCGCGCACTTCGGCGTCGTCCAGCAGCGCGCCCACCACGCGCTCGACGACGCCCGGGTCCTGGCGGAGGCGTTCCGCCCGTCGCTGCACGCCGCCGCGCGGGACGGCGTACGGCTGCCCCTGCTGGAGTGCCGGGCGCTGACGGAGTGGTCGGACTCCCCCGTCGCACCGCGCGTCGGGTACCAGAGCTCGTACCGGGGCGGCAGCTGGCGGCCCTCGCGCAAGCGCCCGCCGTGCCCGCACCCCAACCCGGGGCGGTTCGTGGACGGCAAGCCGCTGAAGCAGGGCATGCGGATCGCCTTCTCCGGCGACACCTCGGTGGACCGGGAACTCCTGGAGGACCGCGCGGTCGAGGCGGGCCTGCACGTCGCGACGAGTGTGTCGAGGCTCACCAGCCTGCTCGTGACGAACGACCCCGACTCGGTGACGTCGAAGACGGTCAAGGCGAAGTCCTTCGGAACACCGGTCGTCGACGAGGCGGCCTTCACCCAGCTGTTGCGGGACGTGGCTGCGGCAGACGGGTGACCGTCGGGCGACTCGCCCGGCAACCCCTTTCGCCGCCCGGCCCTCGGGTCCCACCCTGTGGCGCATGGCACGTTGTGAGGTCTGCGGAAACGATTACGGCATGTCCTTCGAGGTGCACGCGCAGGGCGCCGTGCACGTCTTCGACTGCTTCTCCTGCGCCATTCACCGCATGGCGCCCCTCTGCGAGCACTGCCGGGTCCAGATCATCGGACAGGGCGTCGAGGTCGAAGGCCAGTGGTTCTGCGGAGGGCACTGCGCCCGCGCGGAAGGGAAGGTGGGCATCGTCGACCACGTCTGACTCTCCCTGCCCCCGGCCGCGGGGGTCTTCGCGGCTGGGGGTACCGTCGTGGGCGTGTACCGCTTTGTGCTGACCCGGCAGTGGGTGTGCCTCACCCTCGTCGCCCTCGCGCTCATCCCCGTGATGATCAAGCTGGGGTTCTGGCAGTTCCACCGCCATGAGCACCGGGTCGCGCAGAACGGACTGATCGCGGCGAACCTGCGCGCGCAGCCGGTCCCCATGACCGAGGTCACCTCCCCCGGACACGTCGTCCCGCGCGCCGACTACTGGCGCTCCGTGACCGCCACCGGCACGTACGACTCCGCGCACGAGGTCGTCGTCCGTATGCGCACCTCGAACGACGACAAGGTCGGCTTCCACGTCGTGACCCCGCTGGTGCTGGCCGACGGCCGGGTCCTCCTGGTCAACCGGGGCTGGGTGGCGGGCGGCGGCGACCCGCGCGCGTATCCGCCGGTGCCCGCCGCGCCCTCGGGCGAGGTGACGGTCACCGGGCGGCTGAAGGCCGACGAGACGAGCGGCGGCAGCGGGATCAAGGAGCGCACGGGCCTGCCGGACCGTCAGGTGATGCTGATCAACAGCGAGCGGCAGGCGGAGTATCTGGGCAAGCCCGTACTCGGCGGCTACCTGGAGCTCACCGCGCCGGTCCCGGCGGACGGCAGCCCCGAGGTGGTCGCCGAGCCCGACCACGACTCGATCGGCCCGCACATGGCGTACGCCGTGCAGTGGTGGCTGTTCGCGGCGGCGGTGCCGGTGGGGTGGGTGATCCTCGTACGGCGGGAGAAGCGCGACCGCGAGGCGGCGGCCGCGGCCGCGTCCCGGGAAGCCGCGGATCCGGACTTCCCGGAGCGGGAGCCGGCACCCACCGCGTAGCGTGTCGGGCATGGATCTTGGACTGAAGGACCGTGTGTACGTCGTCACCGGAGCCACGCGGGGTCTGGGCTTCGCCTCGGCGCGCGAACTGACGGCCGACGGCGCGAAGGTCGTCGTGACGGGCCGGGACGCGGCGCGTGCGGCCGAGGTGGCGGCCGCGCTGGGCCCGAACGCGGTGGGCGTGGCGGCGGACAACGCCGACCCGGCGGCGGCGCCGGCGCTCATCGCCACCGCGAAGGAACGCTTCGGCCGCTTCGACGGCATTCTGATCAGCGTCGGCGGCCCGGCCCCGGGTGCGGCGGCGGACAATACCGACGAGCAGTGGACGGCCGCGTTCGAGTCGGTCTTCCTGGGCGCGGTCCGGCTGGCGCGGGCGGCGGCCGCCGAGCTGGGCGAGGGCGGGGTCATCGGCTTCGTCCTGTCGGGCTCGGTCCACGAGCCGATCCCGGGCCTGCCCATCTCCAACGGCCTGCGGCCCGGGCTGGCGGGGTTCGCGAAGTCCCTGTCGGTGGACCTGGGCCCGCGCGGGATCCGGGTGGTGGGACTGCTGCCGGCGCGGATCGACACGGACCGGGTGCGCGAACTCGACGCCCTGTCCGGCGACGCGGCGGCCGCCCGGGCGGCGAACGAATCCGGCATCCCGCTGCGGCGGTACGGCACCCCGGAGGAGTTCGGCCGAGCGGCGGCGTTCCTCCTGTCCCCCGCGGCGTCGTACCTCACGGGCCTGATGCTCCCCGTAGACGGCGGCTCCCGCCACGGCTTCTGACCCCACCCGACGACCCCGCCGGCGCCTGACCCACGCCGTCGCGCGGGAACCCCGGGTCCCCGGCCCGAACCGCACGGCGGGCAGCGCCCGGGATCCGTCGCCACAGCCGCCATCGCGCTCGGCGCGGAGTCCGGCCCCAGCCGGGCCGCGCGGCGGGCCCCGGGTCCAGCTCGGCGCGCTCGGCGCGGAGCCCGGCCCCAGCCGGGCGGCGGGCCCCGGGTCCCGCTCGGCGCGTCCGGCCCCAGCCGGGCCGCGCGGCGGGTTCGGGCTCCCCGTCCGGACCGCCGGCGCGGCCCCGGTGGGGCGGGTTGGCTACGACACGCGTTGGGCGCGGTGGGATGTGACCTGGAGGCGGGCCTCCGTGGGGAGGTCCTGGAGGCCCGCCGAGGTGCGGGCGTGGTTCAGCACCGGGCCGGCCAGCGCGGCCATCGCATCGGCCGGCACCGCGTGCGGCTCAAGCTCCAGCGCGACCCGCAGGGTCGGTGCCCCCCGCCGCCCCCGCAGCGCGACCTTGCACCCCGCGACCCCGTCGAGCGCGCCCGCCTCCGCCGCCACCGCGGCCTCCAGCGCCCGCCCCCGCAACAGCGCGAACGCCCCGTCGCCCGTGTCCACCACCACCGCCGCCAGCCGCGGGCGCCGCAGTTGCGCCAGTAGCCACCACAGCGCCAGCACCACGCACACCCCCAGCCCCGCGAGCACCGCCCACCACACCCAGCCCTCGGCATGTCCGTACCGCCCCCTGGCCTCCGCCGTCAGCAGCGGCTCGTGCCGCCCGCCCAGCGGCCGCGACGCGGTCAACACCACGACCCCCGCCGCCAGCAGGAGCACCCCGAAGACCCCGAGCAGGGCCCGGTTCACGATCCCGAGCATCCCGTCACCCCTTTCTCCCGCCCGCCCGGCCGACCCGTACCCGCGGCGGCGCCGGATGCGCGAGACCGAGCTCCTCGATGCCGACGGCGAGCACCGCGTCCAAGTCCGCCCGTACGTCGTCCAGCTCGCGGAAGTGCGAACCGGCCCGGACCGCGATGCGGGTGCGGCCCACCTTGACCCGGGCCGACCGCACCCCGGAGACCTCCATCGCCCGGTCCCGCAGCACCAGCGCGGCGTCCTTCCGGCCGAGCCCGGCCCGTAGCCCCGCTCCCTCCGGCGTCCGCATCGGCAGGATCCGGCGGAGCCCGGGGGTGACCGCCAGCAGCAGGAGCACCGCCCCGGCCAGCACGAGGACGGCGCCCGCGATGATCACGCCCGCGTCCGTCGGCGTCTGCCGCTCCAGCTGGCGCGCGAGTTCCCGGCGCCAGCCCATGCCGGGGCGGTGCGCCCGTACCGCCCCCAGGTCGTACAGGAACAGGCAGGCCACCGCGAGCACGGCGAGCGCGGTCAGCGCGGCGGGCACCCGCCGGGCGGACCGGAACCGGCGGGGGGACTGGCCGGATGCCGTCACAGCAGCCGCCGGTCCCGTCCGGTGGCCGACCGGAAGTGCGCGGAGCGCAGGTGCTCGATGTCGATGTCCACCTCGGGCACGGCCATGCCGGCGCATTCCTCGACGCGGTGGGCGACCTGGCGGCGTACCGCCGCGCACTGGGCGGCGAGGTCGGAGGGGTAGTCGAGCTCCAGGCTCACCCGTACCCGTGCGATGTCATGGTGCACGGTGACGGTGGCGTGCGGCGGGGCGGCCGCCCCTGCCGCCGATCCGGCGCCCGAACCGGCGCCCGAACCGGCGCCCGAACCGGGGCCCGAACCCCCCAAAGCGCCACCCGAACCCGCGCGCGCACCGGCGAGCGCCTCCCGGGCGGCCTGGGCCGCGATCTTGGCCACGACCCGGTCCGCGATACGGGTGGCCCCCCGCTCGGCGGGGGGCACGCGGGGCGGTGTGGCCCGTGGGGTGCTCATCGGCGCCTCACCTGAGCCGGTCGTCGCGGTCGCCGCGCTCACCGCGGCCGCCACGGCCGCCGCGCTCGCGGGGCCGGAACAGGTCACCGGGTTCCAGGTCCCCGTCGAGGAACCGCCCGCCGATGAAGCCGATGGTGCCGAGCGCAGCCACCAGCAGAAAGGCCCCGAAGCCGCCGAAGTATCCGGCGAACCCCAGTGCCATGCCGGCCAACAGGCCGACGACCGCCATGCTCATCCGGGCTCCTCACCGTTCGTCACGGCCCGTCAGGGCTCCTCACCGCTCCTCACCGCTCCTCGCGGCTACTGGAGCCGGGACTCCGGCTCTTCTTCTTCCTCTTCCGGCAGCTTGACGTCGCTGACGGCGATGTTGACCTCCACGACCTCCAGGCCGGTCATCCGCTCGACCGCCGAGATGACGTTCTCACGGACCTCCCGGGCCACGTCACGGATCGACACGCCGTAGTCGACGACGATCTCCAGGTCGAGGGCCGTCTGGACCTCGCCGACCTCGGCCTTGACGCCACGGGTGGCGGAGGATCTCGCCCCGCCGGGCACTCGCTCGCGCACGGCGCCGAAGGTACGGGAGAGGCCGCTGCCGCTGCCCATGGCGTGGACGCCGACCACCTCGCGGGCGGCCAGACCGGCGATCTTCTCCACAACTCCGTCGGCGATGCTGGTGCGCCCCCGGTCGGCGGGAGATGCGAGAGATTTGGTGGGCTTGGCTGCGCCCCCGGATACGGATTCGGTCATCGCGTGTCCCTTCGCGCGGGTGGGCTCCTACCACCGTAAGCGCGCCGGCCCTCCGACGCCCCGAGGACTACGCCGGTCGGCCCGGCCGATGTGGTCGCGGCGAGCCCTTGACCTCAACCGTGGTCGAGGTCCGAGAGTGGGTACGTGATCAAGGCCGCGGGGCCTTGGCGCCGGTACGACCGGTTCGAAAAGGGGGAAGCCATGCGGGCGATACGGGTGGACGGGTTCGGCGGTCCGGAGGTCCTGGTCGAGGTCGAGGCGGCGGATCCGGTCCCGGAGGCGGGCGAGGTGGTGATCCGGGCCGAGGCCGTGGACACGATCTACGTGGAGACCCAGATCCGCGGCGGCTGGGGCGAGGCCTTCGGGTTCATCCCGCCGTTCGTGCCGGGCGGCGCCGCCGCGGGCACCGTCGTCGCGGTGGGCGAGGGGGTGGATCCGGGCTGGCTGGGACGGCGGGTGGTGGCCGGGCCGGGCACGAAGGGGACGTACGCGGAACTCGTACGGGTTCCGCGGGCGCTGCTGGTCCCGGTCCCGGAGGGGCTCGGCGTACGGGAAGCGGCGGCGCTGGCGCACGACGGGGTGACGGGGACGGGCATCGCCGAGGGGGTCGCGATCAAGCCGGGCGAGCGCGTGCTGATCCTGGGCGCGGCGGGCGGCATGGGGACCCTGCTGGTCCAGCTCGCGGTGGCGGCGGGGGCGGTGGTGGTGGGCGCGGCCAGGGGCGAGCGGAAGCTGGCGCTGGTCCGGGAGCTGGGGGCCGACGCCGTCGTGGACTACTCCGAACCCGGCTGGACCGAGCGGGTCGGCGGCCCGGTGGACGTCCTGCTGGACGGCGTCGGGAGCGACCTGGGCCTGGCGGGGTTCGGGCTGGTCCGGGACGGGGGCCGGGTGTCGGCGCACGGGGCGCCGAGCGGGGGGTTCGCGGATCTGGACCCCGCCGAGGCGGCGCGGCGCGGGATCAGCGTGAGGGGGATCGCGGACGTGCAGTTTCCGCCGGAGGAGATCGTCCGGCTGGCCGGGTCCGCGTTCGCGGAGGCGGCGGCGGGGCGGCTGCGGCCGGTGATCGCCCGTACCTTCCCCCTCGCGGAGGCGGCCGAGGCCCACCGCGCCATCGAGGCCCGCCTGATCCCGGGCAAGGCCCTGCTGATCCCGTAAGACCGCCGCGCGGACCCGGTGCGCGATCGCCGGTCGGGCTCAGGAACCGGGCTCCGCCCCGGCCCGGTCCACAAGGCCGGAGCGGAGTCCGGTTCCTGGGCCCGACCCTCGCCACACGTGCCGTGGAGCCAGGTACCCGGGCATGCGCCGACGCGGGCAGCCCGGGCCGGGTCCGGCCACGCCCGCGATCGGGCGCGGGGCCCCGGGCGTGCGCCCGGCAGGGGGCCGGCCGCGCCGCGATCGAGGCGCGGCCGCACGCGGACGCGGGGGCCGGGGCCCCGGGTATGCGCTGGGGCCGGGGCCGGCCACGGCCGCGATCGGGCGCGGGGGACGCGGCGGGGGTGCGTCAGTCCGAGAGGCCGGCCAGGTCGCGTAGGCGGCGGGCCTGGGCGGCGCGCTCGGCGGCGCGCTGCTCGTCGTACGGGCGCGACGGCGCACCGCGGAGCAGCGCCTTGGTCTCGATCACCGCGTCCCGCGGCGGAGCCACCAGCGCGGTGGTCAGGTCCGCGACCGCCGCGTCGAGTTCCTCCGCCGGGACGACCAGGTTGGCCAGTCCGATCCGCTCGGCCTCCTCGGCGTGCACGAAACGGCCCGTCGCGCAGATCTCCAGCGCGCGGGCGTAACCCACCAGCGAGGTCAGCGGCTGGGTGCCGGCCAGGTCCGGGACCAGGCCCAGGCTGGTCTCGCGCATGGCGAACTGCACGTCCTCCGCGACGACGCGCAGGTCGCACGCGAGCGCGAGCTGGAAGCCGGCACCGATCGCATGCCCCTGCACGGCGGCGACGGAGATGATGTCATTGCGCCGCCACCAGGTGAAAGCCTCCTGGTACTCGGCGATGGTGGAGTCCAGCCGCTCGTCGGAACCGCGCGCGAGCTCGATGAAGGACGGCTCGCCCTCGAAGCCCTCGGGCGTGAACGCCTGCCGGTCGAGCCCCGCAGAGAAGGACATGCCTTCGGCGCGCAGCACGACGACCCGGACAGTGCCCGGCAACGACCTCCCGGCCTCCGCCAACGCCCGCCAGAGCGCGGGGGATTGAGCGTTTCGCTTGGCCGGATTGGTCAGTGTCACCGTGGCGACCGTGTCATCGACGGTGAGCCGTACGCCGTCCTTGTCGAGCAGAGCCATCTCTACGCCTCCGGTGTGCAGTCGGCCGCAAGCTCGGCCTAAGTGACTGCACAGTAACCACCCAGTCGGCCACGGAGCCGACCGGGGGTCACCGAAGGAACCGCGTTGAAGACTGGATCACGAGCGTGGAGCTGGAGCTGAGCCTTGAGTCGACTTGGGCAGACCTCGGCCCGGCCCCGACCCCTGACCTGACGGCCAGGGCCTGGGTCAGAGCGAAGCCGCCTTCTTGCCACGCGTCGCGCCACCGCGGCCACGCAACGTGACTCCGGACTCGCTGAGCATCCGGTGGACGAATCCATAGGACCGGCCGGTCTCTTCGGCCAGTGCCCGGATACTCGCACCGGAGTCGTACTTCTTCTTCAGGTCTGCCGCGAGCTTGTCGCGCGCGGCGCCGGTTACCCGGCTGCCCTTCTTCAGAGTCTCGGCCACCCGTGCCTCCTCATGGGAAGTGCGCTCTGGACTTCTCATGATCACCCCTCCCCGGCTTCCTGGCCACCCATTCAGCAAGGTCGATGCCGCTGCATTTCCCGAGGAGTGGACACACGAGCAGAACGGAATCTCCTCTTCCGCCGCATGACTTCCGTCACACTTCCTCGACCTCGCGAGGAATCACCAGGTCAGGGGCCGGGCCCGGGAAAAGACGCGACCCCGGCCGCGTACCCGCAGGGGTACGGCCGGGGCCGTCGTAGGCGTGCGACGGTATGAGACCGCCTCACTCAGATGATGGATCACGCGTGGGCCGAATGATCCATAAGGAACTGGATCAACCCTCCGGACGCTGTCCGGGAGGTGCCCGGCCGGGTCAGGCGAGGGTCACGAGGTCGCGGTAGTCGGGGCCCCACAGGTCCTCCACGCCGTCCGGGAGCAGGATGATCCGCTCCGGTTCCAGCGCTTCCACCGCGCCCTCGTCGTGCGTGACGAGGATGACCGCGCCCTTGTACGTGCGCAGCGCGCCGAGGATCTCCTCGCGGCTGGCCGGGTCGAGGTTGTTGGTGGGCTCGTCGAGCAGCAGCACGTTCGCCGAGGAGACGACCAAGGTGGCCAGGGCCAGCCGGGTCTTCTCACCGCCCGACAGCACGCCCGCCGGCTTGTCCACGTCGTCGCCGGAGAAGAGGAAGGAGCCCAGCGTCTTGCGTACGGCGACCAGGTCCAGGTCGGGCGCCGAGGACCGCATGTTCTCCAGGACCGTGCGCTCCGGGTCCAGGGTCTCGTGCTCCTGCGCGTAGTAGCCGAGCTTGAGGCCGTGACCGGCGGTCACGACGCCCGTGTCCGGCTTCTCCGTCCCCGACAGCAGGCGCAGCAGGGTGGTCTTGCCGGCGCCGTTGAGGCCCAGGATGACCACGCGGGAGCCCTTGTCGATGGCGAGGTCGACATCGGTGAAGATCTCCAGCGAGCCGTACGACTTCGACAGGCCCTCGGCGGTCAGCGGGGTCTTGCCGCAGGGCGCCGGGTCCGGGAAGCGCAGCTTGGCGACCTTGTCGGAGACGCGGACGGCCTCCAGGCCGGAGAGCAGCCGCTCGGCGCGCTTGGCCATGTTCTGCGCGGCGACCGTCTTGGTGGCCTTGGCGCGCATCTTGTCGGCCTGCGAGTTCAGGGCCGCGGCCTTCTTCTCGGCGTTCTGGCGCTCGCGCTTGCGGCGCTTCTCGTCGGCCTCGCGCTGCTGCTGGTAGAGCTTCCAGCCCATGTTGTAGACGTCGATCTGGGCGCGGTTGGCGTCGAGGTAGAACACCTTGTTCACGACGGTCTCGACCAGGTCGACGTCGTGGGAGATCACGATGAAGCCGCCGCGGTAGTTCTTGAGGTAGTCGCGCAGCCAGACGATCGAGTCGGCGTCGAGGTGGTTGGTCGGCTCGTCGAGGAGCAGGGTGTCGGCGTCCGAGAAGAGGATCCGGGCGAGCTCGACGCGGCGGCGCTGACCGCCGGAGAGGGTGTGCAGCGGCTGGCCGAGCACCCGGTCGGGCAGGCTGAGGGCGGCCGAGATGGTGGCGGCCTCGGACTCGGCGGCGTACCCGCCCTTGGTGAGGAACTCGGTCTCCTGGCGCTCGTACTGCCGCAGCGCCTTCTCGCGGGTGGCGCCCGCGCCGGTGGCGATGCGCTCCTCGTTGGCGCGCATCTTCTTGATCAGTACGTCGAGCCCGCGCGCGGACAGGATCCGGTCGCGGGCGAGTACGTCGAGGTCGCCGGTGCGGGGGTCCTGCGGGAGGTAGCCGACCTCGCCGGAGCGGGCGATGGAGCCGGCGGCGGGCTGGCCCTCGCCGGCGAGGCACTTGGTGAGGGTCGTCTTGCCCGCTCCGTTGCGGCCGACCAGGCCGATGCGGTCGCCCTTGGCGATGCGGAAGGAGGCGGACTCGATGAGGACGCGGGCGCCGGCGCGCAGCTCGACGCCGGTGGCGGTGATCACGGAAATACTCCAGGGCGGGATGGGGACGGCGGAAGGCAGGGACGCGAAGCTTCGACGCCGCTAATCCGCGAGGAGATTTGCCATGGGAGACATTCTACCGGGCGTGCGCAACTAGTTTCCGGGCCGCCGGACGGCCGGCGTCCTTTCCGCCGACTGTCAGCGGCAGCTGCCATGCTGTGTCGTGGGTCACATTCACGTACGCACGAGAGGGGAGTGATCGTCATGGCAGGCGTTCCGAGCATCTATCCCACGCTGGTCTTCCGCGACGCGAAGGCGGCGATCAAGCTGCTGACCGAGGCTTTCGGATTCAGCCAGGTCGCGGTGTACGAGGGTGAGGACGGCTCGGTGGTCCACGCGGAGCTCTCGTACGGCAACGGCATGGTGATGCTGGGCAGCAAGGGCAGGGGCGGGGTCTTCGCCACGGCCATGGCGGACGGCGGCCCGGCGGGCGTCTACGTCGTGGTGGAGGACGTCGACGCCCATCACCGGCGGGCCGTGGAGCACGGCGTGGAGATCCTCATGGAACCCACCGACCAGAACTACGGCTCCCGTGACTACATCGCCCGGGACGGCGAGGGCAACATCTGGAGCTTCGGGACGTACGCGCCGCAGGTCTGAATCCCCCGTCCCCGCGGCGCGTACGCGCGTAGCTGACGCTCAGGCTCCGCCGGTGTGGACCTGGAAGGCCGCCCGGCGTACCGCCTTGGCGAGGGCCGGGTCGGGGTGAGCGGCCGCCAGGGCGACCAGGACCTGCACGGTGCGCGGGTGGCCGACCGCGCGGACCTCGTCCAGCAGCCGGGGGACGGTCGTGCGGACCGCGGAGTCGAGGTGACGGGCCAGCAGCTCGGCCTCGCCGTGGTCGGCGATGGCCGCCGCGGTGTCCACCCAGAGCCAGGTGGACTCCTCGGCGGTGAGCACGTCCTGGGCGTCGTCGGGGTCCACTCCGTCGTGCTCGGCGAGCCACAGCAGGGCGTAGGGCCGCAGGGCGGGTTCGCGTACGGCCGCGCGCACCTCGGACTCGGCCGGGGCGCCGACCACGCGCAGCGCCTCGAAGGCGAGCCCGCGCAGCAGGGCGTCCTCTCCCCGGGCGGCCTGCAGCAGCTCGGTGACGGCGTGTCCGACGGGCCGGGCCGCGAGCCAGGCCCGGTACTCGGCGCGGGCCGGTCCCGGGGTGAGCCGGGCGCAGCCGTGCAGCATGGCGGCGGCGGACTGCTCGATGTTCCCGGCCGGGCTCTGCGCGGCCACGCAGATCTGCTCCAGCTTGACCCAGACGGCCCAGCTGCCGAGGGGGGTGAGCGTGGCCCGGGCCGGGCCGAGGGTGACGGCGTCCACGGCGGCGAGTCCGCCGAGCGCCCAGCGCAGCAGGCGGGCGAGCGGGACGGGGGTCGGGGGCACGGCCTCCTGCGCGGCGGACGCGGCGGCGGTGCCGGTGGCGTCGGAGGTGCCGGCGTCGGAGGCGGCCTGCGCCGGGGCGTCGTAAGGGACTTCGCACCGTTCGTCGCGCAGTTCGGTGACCCGCTGGCCGAGCAGGTCCAGCAGATCGGGAACGGTCACGGGACCAGCGGACAGCTGGAGCAGGGACAGGAGTTGCGGCATCGCCTCGACCACCTCGGCGACGTCCGAGGGTGCGATGTCGGCGGGGGCCGGGTGGACCAGCGACCAGGCGTCGAACAGCGCGACCCAGCCGCGCAGTACGGCCGTGTCGTCCCGGTCCCAGGCGCGCAGCCGCCAGCCCGGCCGGGCATGGCCGCCGTGCACCTCGACCAGTCCGGCGAGCCGGGCGCGGTCCCAGCCGACCCGGATCTGGCCGTGCGTCAGGCACAGCTCCCCGGCGGCCCGTTCGACGTCGGCGACGGGCAACGCGCCTGCGGGGGCGGGTCGGCCCCCGTCGCCCGCCCCGAGGTTCAGCTCGGCCCAGCGGGCCAGCCGTACCGCGTCGGCGAGCGAGGCGCGCGCCCGGTTCGCCAGCTCGGCGGTGGCGGGCGTGCCCGCCGGAGGCCGGGGGGCGGGTCGGGTACGCCGGTCGGTCACCGCCTTGCGGGCCGTGGCGACGGAGCGCGGGGAGACGAGTCGGAGTCTGGAGTCGCGAGCCAACTGCTCATCAGGCTTTCGGGACGTCACGGAAGCAGTCTCGCCCGTCACTGCCCGAAAGCCCAAACGGAACGGGCCATTGCCACTGGCGGCGGCGAGAACGAGGCGAGAACAAGAGGGGAAAATCCGCCTTCGCGGCCCTGACTGCGGGGCCGAGGATTCACACGAGAGAGGTCAGGAAGCGCCGCAGCGCCTCCTCGTACCAGGCGGGATCGGCGTTCCACATCGCCCCGTGCGGGGCGTCGCGGACGGGGCGCAGGGTCACCAGGTCCGGGCGGGCCGCGGCCAGCCGCCGCGACGGCTCCCAGGGGGCGAGCGTGTCGTCCGGCCCGTGGAAGATGAGGACGGGCACGCGCAGCGCGCCGGGGTCCGCGCCCGGGGCCCGCCGGTCGGCCGTCCGCAGCCCCGCGCGGCCCTCGGCGGCCCGGATCGCGAGCGGCAGCAGCACGGCCGGGGAGCGGCGCGCGGCCATGAGCGCGCGCAGCGTCGTGTGCCAGTCGAGCACCGGCGAGTCCAGCACCAGTCCGGCGATCCGTCCGGCCAGCGCCGAGCGCTCGGCGGCGTGCAGGGCCATGGCGGCGCCGGTGGACCAGCCGTGCAGGACGACCCGGCGGGCGCCGTAGCGCAGCGCGTAGCGGATGGCGGCGTCCACGTCCCGCCACTCCGACTCGCCGAGGTGGCCGAGGCCGTCCGGGGAGACGGGGGCTCCGAGGTCGCCCCGGTAGGCCAGGTCGAGGACGGGAAGCTGGTGGCGGTGGAGGAAGGGCATCACCACCATCGGGTGCTCCCGGCCGGTGCCGAGCCCGTGGACGGTGATCACCCAGGTGTCGCGGGCTGCGGGCACGAACCAGGCCGGCAGCGCGCCGAGCTCCCCGGGAATGTCCACGTCGGCGTGGTCGAGCCCGAGGGCGGTGCCCGGGTTGCCCAGGTGGACCTGGGGGGTGAGCGCGACCCGGGTGCCGGGGTCGAGGCTGCCGTGGGTGACGGCGTGGAGTTCGCGGACGACAGTGTCCGGTGCGTGCGGGACGTCGGTGAGGACGGGGCCGACGACCGCGTGCACCCCGGGCGCGGTCAGTCCGTATGTACCGGGGCGCAGGGAGGAGAGCGAGCGGGTCAGGGCGACCCGGCCGTCGGCGGCGGCGTGGACGCTCAGCCTCGGCCCCTCCGGCAGGGGGCGGCCGGGCCGGGGCCGCAGGGCCGCGTCCGCGACGTACCGGCCGGCGGCGATCGCGGCCGCGCCGGCTCCCAGGAGGGTCGTCGTGACGGCCGCGGCCGTCACCGTTGCGGTGCGCACCGCTCCAGTGTCGGCGCGGGGGGTCACGGGGGCCACCGGAGCAGTTCCGTCCGCCGAGACCGGAACGAGAACCGGAACGGGAAGCGGAACGGGGACCGGAAGGAGAGGCCACGTGGATCGGAACGGGCGGCGCGAGGAGTGATCTAGGTCTCTTCGAGCGCCCCGCGCGGGCCCGGGTTCCCCCGGAAGTCCGCGACGGATCGGTTCATTCACCCGGCTTTGACGTGCATTAATCGATGTATCCACGATGGAATCAGGACGAAGGTCTCGATCGCGGGGCAGGGTGCTCCACCGCTCCGACCTCCTCAGTTCACCTTCCGTTCACCCAGGTTGCCTACGGTCGGCCTGCCACTGACGTCAAACAGAAGCCTGGGTAAATGGAGCACATAACGCTTCTCCTCGGGATCGTGATCATCACCGCTCTCGTGTTCGACTTCACGAACGGTTTCCACGACACAGCCAACGCGATGGCGACCACCATCTCGACCGGCGCCCTCAAGCCCAAGACGGCGGTGGCCATGTCCGCCGTGCTCAACCTCGTCGGCGCGTTCATGTCCGTGGAGGTCGCCAAGACGATCTCCAAGGGTCTGGTCAACGAGGAGGGCATCCAGCCAGAAGTGATCTTCGCCGCCCTGGTCGGCGCGATCCTCTGGAATCTCGTCACCTGGCTGGTCGGACTCCCCTCCAGCTCCTCCCACGCCCTGATGGGCGGCCTGATCGGTGCCGCGGTGGCCTCCGCCGGCCTCGGCGCGGTCAACGGCGACACGCTCGTCACCAAGGTGCTGATCCCGGCGATCGCGGCCCCGCTCGTCGCCGGTGTGGCGGCGATGCTGGCCACGAAGGTCACGTACAAGTTCGGCGACAAGGTCGGCGAGAAGACCTCGGCCAAGGGTTACCGCGCCGGTCAGATCGCCTCGGCCGGACTCGTCTCCCTCGCGCACGGCACCAACGACGCGCAGAAGACGATGGGCATCATCACCCTGGCGCTCATCGCGGGCGGCGCCATCGCGCCCGACGCGAACCCGCCGGTGTGGGTCATCCTCTCCGCCGGTCTCGCGATCGCGCTCGGCACCTACCTGGGCGGCTGGCGCATCATCCGCACCATGGGCAAGGGCCTGACCGACCTCCAGCCGCAGCAGGGCTTCGCCGCCCAGACCTCGGCCGCCACGGTCATCCTGGCCTCCTCGAACCTCGGCTTCTCGCTCTCCACCACCCACTCGTGCTCCGGCGCGGTCATGGGTGCGGGCCTGGGCCGCAAGGGCGGTGTGGTCCGCTGGTCCACCGCGACCCGCATGTTCATCGCCTGGGGCCTGACGCTTCCGGCCGCCGCCCTCGTCTCCGCGGGCGCCGAGCTGGTCATGCGCACCGGTGACATCGGCGTCGCCGCCGTCGTGGTCTTCCTGGTGGCCGCTTGCCTCGCCATCTGGTTCATCTCGCGCCGCCAGGTCATCGACCACCACAACGTCAACGACGTGCAGTCGGCCGACGCCGCGGAGCCGGGTGTCGTCACCACGGCCATCGCGGCCGTCACCGTCCCGCCGACCGCCGCGGCGGCCGGTACGACCGCCGCCGTGACGGACGAGGACCTCAAGGCCACCATCCCGGCCGCGACGGCGGCCCCTGCGGCTCCGGCCGCGGCGGTCTGACCCCGAGAACGACAGAGGAATCCGCAGTATGAAGATCGACTGGGAAGCACTCGGCTCCGTCTTCGGGGTCAGCCTCTCCGCCACCGTCGCCCTCGTGGCCCTGTTCACCCTGGGCCTGGTGGGCCTCTCCAAGCACGAGGCCGCCACCGAGCAGGGCGGGGCCGCCACCCTGGCCCGCAGCGGCGCGTACGCCTGCTTCGCGCTCTGCGCGGCGGCCGTGACGTACGGGATCTATCTGATCGTCGCTTAACACAGCCCGCACGACAGCTCCCTCCGGTTCGCCGGGGGGAGCTTTCGCGTGCCCCGGCGCAGGTCAACTGCGAGTTGACGGGCGTTCGCAGCGCGTGGTGGACTGCCCGAGCCAATACGGCGGCATGGAGAGGAAGTCCGGTGCGAATCCGGCGCGGTCCCGCCACTGTCACCGGGGAGCGCACGCGGCGCGTGGGCCCCCGGGAGCCAGGAACTCTCGCCGCCGGACACGTCGAACCAGGGCGCGGACCCTGAGTGAGGACATACCTGCCACCATGCGTGCCGATCGCGTCTACGCGTACGGCGCCGCGGCGGGCCTGATCGGCGACCGGATCCTCGGTGATCCGCGCCGAGGGCACCCCGTGGCCGCCTTCGGACGAGCCGCCGCCGCCGTCGAGCGCGCCCTGTGGCGCGACGACCGCGCCCGGGGCGCCGTCCACACCCTGCTGTGCGCCGGGGGCGCTGCCGCCGTCGGCGCGCTGGGCGCCCGCGCCGTGCGCTCCCGGCCCGCGGTGGCCCGGATCGCCCTCACCGCCGCCGCCACCTGGGCCGTCGTGGGAGGTACCTCGCTGGGCCGCGAGGCCCGGGCCATCGGCGGGGCGCTGGCCGCGGGGGACGCCGAGGTGGCCCGGGAGCGGCTGCCGCACCTGTGCGGGCGCGATCCGCAGGCCCTGGACGAGCAGCAGATGGCCCGCGCGGTGGTGGAGTCCGTCGCCGAGAACACCTCCGACGCGGTGGTCGGCGCCCTGGTGTGGGGCGCCGCGGCCGGCGTGCCCGGACTGCTGGCCTTCCGCGCCGTGAACACCCTGGACGCGATGGTGGGCCACAAGTCCCCCCGCTACCTGCGCTACGGCTGGGCCTCGGCCCGGCTCGACGATCTCGCCGGCTGGCCGGGGGCCCGGCTGACCGCCCTCGCCGCCGTACTGGCCGGCCCCGACCGGCGGGGGGCCGTACGGGCCTGGCGCGCGGACGCCGCCGAGCACCCGAGCCCCAACGCCGGGCCGGTGGAGGCCTCGTTCGCCGGGGCGCTCGGCGTCCGGCTGGGCGGAACGCTGGCGTACGGGGGCCGGGTCGAGCACCGGGCCGTCCTGAACGGCGAGGCGGGGCGGCCGGTGGAGGTCGCGGACATCGAGCGGGCGGTACGGCTGTCGCGGCAGGTGACGTGGCTGGCGCTGGGCACGTGTGTGGCACTGCGGTGTGCGGTGTCGCGTTGGTCCGGGAGCCGGTCGGGAAGTCGGTCCGGGACTCGGTCTGGGAGGGGACGCGCATGAGCGGCGCGAAGCTGGGCGGCGGACTCCTCGTCGCCGGCACGACATCGGACGCGGGCAAGAGCGTGGTCACGGCCGGCATCTGCCGCTGGCTGGCCCGGCAGGGCGTGAAGGTGGCGCCGTTCAAGGCGCAGAACATGTCGCTGAACTCGTTCGTGACGCGCGAGGGCGCGGAGATCGGGCGGGCCCAGGCGATGCAGGCGCAGGCCGCGTGCGTGGAGCCGACGGCGCTCATGAACCCGGTGCTGCTGAAGCCCGGCAGTGACCGCAGCAGCCAGGTGGTGCTGCTGGGCAAGCCGGTGGGCGAGATGAGCGCCCGCGGCTACCACGGGGGCAGGCAGGAGCAGTTGCTCGGCGTCGTCACGGACTGCCTGGAGCAGCTGCGGGGCACGTATGACGCCGTGATCTGCGAGGGGGCGGGCAGTCCGGCCGAGATCAACCTGCGGCGGACGGACATCGTGAACATGGGGATCGCGCGGGCCGCGCGCTTCCCGGTGGTCGTGGTCGGGGACATCGACCGCGGCGGGGTCTTCGCGTCGTTCTTCGGGACGACGGCGCTGCTGGCGCCGGAGGACCAGGAGCTGATCGCCGGGTACCTGGTGAACAAGTTCCGGGGGGACGTCACGCTGCTGGAACCCGGCATGGAGATGCTGCGCGGGCTGACGGGGCGGGCCACCTACGGGGTGCTCCCCTTCCAGCACGGGCTGGGCATCGACGAGGAGGACGGCCTGAGAGTGTCCCTGCGCGGCGCGGTGCGGGAGTCGGTGGTGGCTCCGCCGCTCGGCGAGGACGTGCTGCGGGTCGCGGTGTGCGCGGTACCGCTGATGTCGAACTTCACGGACGTGGACGCGCTCGCGGCGGAGCCGGGGGTCGTGGTGCGCTTCGTGGACCGGGCGGAGGAGCTGGCCGACGCGGACCTCGTCGTCGTACCCGGTACGCGGGGCACGGTGAAGGCGCTGGAGTGGCTGCGCGAGCGCGGGCTGGCCGACGCGCTGGCCCGGCGGGCGGCGGAGGGCCGGCCGGTACTGGGCATCTGCGGCGGGTTCCAGGTGCTGGGCGAGCACATCGAGGACGAGGTCGAGTCCCGGGCGGGGTCCGTCTCCGGCCTCGGGCTGCTGCCGGTGCGGGTCCGCTTCGCCGCGGAGAAGACCCTGGCCCGGCCGGTGGGCTCGGCGCTGGGCGAGCCGGTCGAGGGCTACGAGATCCACCACGGGGTGGCCGAAGTCCTGGGCGGGGAGCCCTTCCTGGACGGCTGCCGGGTCGGGTCGGTGTGGGGCACCCACTGGCACGGCTCGCTGGAGTCGGACGGCTTCCGCCGGGCGTTCCTGGGGGAGGTGGCCGCTGCGGCGGGCCGCCGGTTCGTCCCGGCCCCGGACACGTCGTTCTCCTCCCTCCGGGAGGAGCAGCTGGACCTGCTGGGCGACCTGATCGAGGAGCACGCGGACACGGATGCGCTGCTGCGGCTGATCGATGCCGGTGCCCCGGCGGGCCTCCCGTTCCTCCCCCCGGGCGCGCCGTGACGGCCCTGGCCCTGCGGGGCTGCGGTGCGGCGCCGCTGTCGGGGGCTCTGCCCCCGAACCCTCCCCCAGCTACCGCTGGGGGTACCCCCAGCGCCTCAAACGCCGGCGGGGCTGGAATTGCCCTGCGGGCAATCCAGCCGCGCCAGGCGGACGGCATCGGCCACCTCCAGCCTCGCCGGCGATTGAGGCGCGGGGTCTGGGGCGGAGCCCCAGCGGCGGCGGCGCACGCGGGCACGCGCAGCGGCCCCGGCAGAACACCCGGCCAGGCCCCGCCCAGGATCCGCACGTTCGAAGGAGTGAGCAACGCATGAGCACGCCCTACCCGTTCACCGCACTGGTCGGCCAGACCGATCTGCGGCTGGCGCTCCTGCTGAACGCCGTGAGCCCGGCGGTCGGCGGTGTGCTCGTGCGCGGCGAGAAGGGGACCGCCAAGTCCACCGCCGTCCGCGCGCTGTCCGCGCTGCTGCCTCAGGTGGACGTCGTACCCGGCTGCCGGTTCAGCTGCGCCCCGGCCGCGCCCGACCCCGCCTGCCCCGACGGCCCGCACGGGCCCGGGCCCGGTTCCGTGCGCCCCGCGCGGATGGTGGAGCTGCCCGTCGGTGCCTCCGAGGACCGCCTGGTCGGCGCCCTCGACATCGAGCGGGCCCTCGCCGAAGGCGTCAAGGCCTTCGAGCCCGGCCTGCTCGCCGACGCGCACCGCGGGATTCTCTACGTCGACGAGGTCAACCTCCTCCACGACCACCTCATCGACCTGCTCCTCGATGCCGCCGCGATGGGCGCCTCCTACGTCGAACGCGAGGGCGTCTCCGTCCGGCACGCCGCCCGGTTCCTCCTCGTCGGCACCATGAACCCCGAGGAGGGCGAGCTCCGCCCGCAGCTCCTCGACCGGTTCGGGCTCACGGTGGAGGTCGCCGCCTCCCGCGAGCCCGCGCAGCGCGTCGAGGTGGTGCGCCGCCGTCTCGCCTACGAGGACGATCCCGCGGGCTTCGCGACCCGGTGGGCCGGGGACGAGCACGACGTACGCGCCCGCGTGGTGGCCGCGCGGGCCCTGCTCCCGCAGGTCTCCCTCGGCGACACCGCCCTGATGCAGATCGCGGCGACCTGTGCCGGCTTCGAGGTGGACGGGATGCGGGCCGACATCGTGATGGCCCGGACCGCGACCGCGCTGGCCGCCTGGGCCGGGCGGACCGATGTCCGGAAGGAGGACGTCCGGCGGGCCGCCCTGCTGGCGCTCCCCCACCGGCGGCGCCGCAACCCGTTCGACGCGCCCGGGCTGGACGAGGACAAGCTGGACGAGATCCTGGACCGGTTCCCGGACGAGGAACCCGACGACGAGCCCGACAACGAGCCCGAGCCGGAGCCCGAGGGCCCGGATGACGGCGGTCCCGACGGGGACGGCGGTGGCGGCGGAGTTCCGCCGCAGGGCGGTACGCCGGAAGGGTCCGAGCGGTCCGAGCAATCCGAGCAGCCGGACCGGGCCGACCAGCCGGAGCACGCCCCCGAGGCCCCCGAGCCGCAGCCCTCCGCCCAGGAGACCGGTGGCGATGGCGCCGGAGCCGGAGCCGGGGCCGAACAGGCGGCCGTACGGGCCGCCGAGCCGTTCCGGACCAAGATGCTCAGCGTGCCGGGCCTCGGCGAGGGCGCGGCCGGCCGCCGCTCGCGCGCCCGCACCGCCCACGGCCGCACCACCGGCGCCCGGCGCCCGCGCGGCCAGCTGACGAAGCTGCACCTCGCCGCCACGGTCCACGCCGCCGCCCCGCACCAGAAGGCGCGCGGGCGCAGCGGGCGCGGGCTGGTGGTCCGCAAGGACGATCTCCGGCAGGCGACCCGGGAAGGGCGCGAGGGGAACCTCGTACTGTTCGTCGTCGACGCCTCCGGCTCGATGGCTGCCCGGCAGCGCATGGGCGCGGTCAAGGGCGCGGTCCTGTCCCTGCTGCTGGACGCCTACCAGCGCCGGGACAAGGTCGGCCTGATCACCTTCCGCGGGGCCACCGCCGAGCTGGCTCTGCCGCCCACCTCTTCCGTCGACGCCGCCGCGGCCCGGCTGGAGCGGCTGCCGACGGGCGGGCGCACCCCGCTGGCCGCGGGGCTGCTCAAGGCCCACGAGGTGCTGCGGATCGAGCGGCTCCGGGATCCGAGCCGCCGGCCGCTGCTCGTGATCGTCACCGACGGGAGGGCCACCTCGGCCGGGGCCCTGGGCGGCGACCCCCGGGAACTCTCGGGCCGCGGCGCCCGGCTGCTCGCGGCCGAGGGGATCGCCTCGGTGGTCGTGGACTGCGAGTCGGGGCCGGTCCGGCTGGGGCTGGCCGGGGCGCTGGCCGCCGACCTCGGCGGACCCGCCGTCACCCTCGACGGGCTGCGGGCGGACTCGCTGGCCGGGCTCGTGAAGAACGTACGTACCTCAGTGACATCTCAGTCATCCCACACCAACAGGAGGGCCGCGTAATGCCGCAGGGACAGCCGACCACCGTTCCGGACGACGGACTCACGACGCGCCAGCGCCGCAACCGCCCGCTCGTCTTCGTGCACACCGGCCCGGGCAAGGGCAAGTCGACGGCGGCCTTCGGGCTGGCGCTGCGCGCGTGGAACCAGGGCTGGCCGATCGGGGTGTTCCAGTTCGTCAAGTCGGCGAAGTGGAAGGTCGGCGAGGAGAACGCGCTCAAGGTGCTGGGCGCCTCCGGCGAGGGCGGCTCGGTCGTCTGGCACAAGATGGGCGAGGGCTGGTCCTGGGTCCAGCGCGACGCGCAGCTCGACAACGAGCAGGCGGCGAAGGAAGGCTGGGAGCAGGTCAAGCGCGATCTGGCCGCCGAGACGCACAAGCTGTACGTGCTGGACGAGTTCGCGTACCCGATGCACTGGGGCTGGATCGACGTGGACGAGGTCATCGAGGTGCTGCGGAACCGTCCCGGCACGCAGCATGTGGTGATCACGGGGCGCAACGCGCCGGAGAAGCTGGTGGAGTTCGCGGATCTGGTCACCGAGATGACCAAGGTCAAGCACCCCATGGACGCCGGCCAGAAGGGTCAGAAGGGTATCGAGTGGTGACGTCCCTGAACGTGCCGCGGCTGGTCATCGCCGCGCCGTCCTCCGGCAGCGGCAAGACCACCGTCGCGACGGGCCTGATGGCGGCCTTCTCGGAGCGCGGCCTCGCCGTGTCCCCGCACAAGGCCGGGCCCGACTACATCGACCCGGGCTACCACGCGCTGGCCACGGGACGGCCCGGGCGGAACCTGGACGCGTTCATGTGCGGGCCGGAGCTGGTCGCTCCGCTGTTCGCGCACGGGGCGGCGGGGTGCGACCTGGCGGTGGTCGAGGGCGTCATGGGGCTCTACGACGGTGCCGCGGGGCGGGGTGAGCTGGCGTCGACGGCGCAGGTGGCGAAGTTGCTGCGGGCGCCGGTGGTGCTGGTCGTCGACGCCTCGTCGCAGTCGCGGTCGGTGGCGGCGCTGGTGCACGGCTTCGCGTCCTTCGATCCGCAGGTGCGGCTGGGCGGGGTGATCCTGAACAAGGTGGGGTCCGACCGGCACGAGGCGATGCTGCGGGAGGCGCTGGAGGAGGCGGGGACGCCGGTACTGGGCGTCCTGCGGCGGGCTCCGCAGGTGGCCGCGCCGTCGCGGCACCTGGGGTTGGTGCCGGTCGCCGAGCGGCGGGCCGACGCGCTGGCGGCGGTGGCCGCTCTGGCCGACCAGGTCCGGGCCGGCTGCGACCTGGAGGGCCTCCTGGCCCTGGCCCGGACCGCCCCGGCGTTGGCCTGCGAGGCCTGGTCTCCGGCCACTGCGCTGGCGCGCAGCTGGGGCGCCGCCCCAAACCCCGCGCCTCAATCGCCGGCGGGGCTTGAATTGCGCTCCGCGCAATCCAGCCCCGCCGGGCGGGTTGCGCTGCGCGCACCTTCAGGCCTGCATCAGCCAAATCCAGCCTCGCCGGCGTTCGAGGCGCGGGGTCTGGGGCAGAGCCCCGGTCCACGGCCAAATCCAGCCTCGCCGGCGTTTGAGGCGCGGGGTCTGGGGCGGAGCCCCGGTCCACGGCCGGTGGTCGCGGTCGCGGGCGGGGCCGCGTTCACGTTTTCGTACGCCGAGCACACGGAGCTGCTGCAAGCCGCGGGGGCGGACGTCGTCACCTTCGACCCCCTCAGGGACGAGGCACTCCCCCCCGGCACCACCGGCCTGGTGATCGGCGGCGGGTTCCCCGAGGTGTACGCGCCCGAGCTGTCCGCCAACGAGCCGCTCCGCAAGGCCGTCGCGGACTTCGCCGCGGCCGGCGGCCCGGTCGCCGCCGAGTGCGCCGGGCTGCTGTACCTGGCCCGGTCGCTGGACGGCAAGCCCATGTGCGGGGTCCTCGACGCCGACGCGCGGATGTCGGAGCGGCTCACACTCGGCTACCGCGAGGCGGTGGCGGTGTCCGACAGCGCGCTCGCCGCCGTCGGCACCCGGCTGCGCGGGCACGAGTTCCACCGGACGGTGATCGAGCCCGGTGCCGGGGCCGCGCCTGCGTGGGGCTTCACGCATCCCGAGCGCCGTGTCGAGGGCTTCGTACAGCAGGGCGTGCACGCCAGTTACCTGCACACGCACTGGGCGGCGGAGCCTTCCGTGGCCCGCCGGTTCACGGAAGCGGCGGCGACAACGCCGGCGGCAGCAGCAGCCGCACGCCCTTGAACTCAGTCCGCGAGGCCCACCACGAGCCAGATCCCGGCCACTCCGCCCACCGTGCACATCAGCGTGGACAGGGCGGGGTGCTTGTGGTGCGCCTCGGGCAGGATCTCGGCGGCCGCCAGGTACAGCAGGACACCGCCGAAGAAGCCGAGGTACGCGCCGAGCGGTTCCTCCGGAAGGGTGAACAGCAGGGTGGACGCCGCTCCCACGACCGGAGCCACCGCGTCCGCGAAGAGCATCAGAAGGGCTTTCCGGCGCTCGTTCCCGTAGAGGCGGGTGAGCGTGTACGTATTGAAGCCGTCGGCGAAGTCGTGGGTGATGACGGCGAGCGTCACCGCCACGCCCATCCCGCCGCCGACCTGGAAGGCCGCGCCCAGGGCCACGCCGTCGGCGAGGCTGTGGCCGACCATCGCGGCGGCCGCCGTCAGCCCCACCTGGGGGACGCGGCCCCCGTTCTCGGCGCCGTGCGCGGCCTGACGTACCGCCAGCAGGCGTTCCGCCACGTGCGCGATCAGGAACCCGGCCACGAAGAGCAGCAGGGCCAGCGGGACGCCGAACACCTCGCGGCCCGCCGCATGCAGCGACTCGGGGAGCAGGTCGAGGCCGACCACGCCGAGCATCAGCCCGCCGGCGAGGCCCAGCACGAGGTGGCGGCGGTCGGTGACGCGTTGCGCCGTCCATCCGCCCGCCAGGGTCATCAGGAACGCGCCCAACGCGACGATCACGGCCATGTGCCCCTGAATACCGACTGTCGGCCGCGCGCGCACGTCCCCGCGCGGGCGGCGGGACACGAACTGTTGACGAGAGAAGGGTGATCCCGGTGGGCGAGTACGCGACGCGGCTGGTGGTCGGGGTCGGTGGACGCGCGGGGGTCTCCGTGGCCGAGGTGTGCGCGCTGGTCGAGGAGACGCTACGGGGGGCCGGGCTGCCCTCCGAGGCGGTGACGGCACTGGCCACGGTGGAGTCGAAGGTCCTGGAGGCCGGGATCACGGGTGCGGCGGAACGTTTCGGCGTACCGCTGATCGGCTACCCCGCCGAGGAGCTGGCCGCCGTCCACGTGCCGCACCCCTCCGATGCCGTACGGGACGCCGCCGGGACCCCCTCGGTGGCGGAGGCCGCGGCGCTCGCCGGCGGCGGGGAACTCCTCGTACCCAAGCGGCGGTCGGTGGCGGCGACCTGCGCGGTGGCCACGGCCCACGCGCACGATCTGCGCCACCACGGTGACGCGGAAGTGGTGGACGCGGGCGGCGCGCTGGTGGACCTGGCGGTGAACGTACGGTCGGACACGCCTCCGGAGTGGCTCAAGCAGCGGATCGCCTCTTCGCTCGGGGACCTCGCCGCGTACCCGGACGGCCGGGCGGCCCGCGCGGCCGTGGCGGGCCGGCACGGGCTGCCGGTCGAGCGGGTGCTGCTGACGGCCGGGGCCGCGGAGGCGTTCGTCCTGATCGCCCGGGCCCTGGGCGCCGTACGGCCGGTCGTGGTGCACCCGCAGTTCACCGAACCGGAGGCGGCCCTGCGGGACGCCGGGCACCAGGTGCGGCGGGTGCTGCTGCGGGCCGCGGACGGGTTCCGGCTGGACCCGGCGGCGGTACCGGAGGACGCCGACCTGGTGGTGGTCGGGAACCCGACCAACCCGACGTCGGTCCTGCACCCGGCGGCCACACTGGCCGCGCTGGCCCGGCCGGGCCGGATCCTGGTGGTGGACGAGGCGTTCATGGACGCCGTCCCGGGCGAACGGGAGGCCCTGGCGGGGCGGATGGACGTCCCCGGGCTGGTCGTCCTGCGGAGCCTGACGAAGACGTGGGGGCTGGCGGGGCTGCGGATCGGCTACGTGCTGGCGGAGCCGGAGGTGATCGCGAAGCTCGCGGCCGCGCAGCCGCTGTGGCCGGTGTCCACTCCGGCGCTGGTGGCGGCCGAGGCGTGCGTCGCTCCGGCGGCGCTGGCGGAGGCGGAGGCCGCGGCCCGGCGGATCGCGGTGGACCGGGCACATCTGCTCGCCGGTCTCGCGGAGTTCGACGAGATCACGGTGTCCGGGGTGGCGGAGGGCCCGTTCGTGCTGATCCGGGTGGCCGGCGCCGCGCAGGTACGGACCCGGCTGCGCGCCCTGGGGTTCGCCGTCCGCCGCGGGGACACCTTCCCGGGGCTGGACCACTCCTGGCTCCGGCTGGCGGTCCGCGACCGGGCGACGACGGGCCGGCTGCTGCAGGCCATGGACCACGCGCTGGCCCTGGCCGCGCACTGACGGAGCGAAGCGGGGGCAAGGGGACAGCAGGCAGGAGGACAGCGGGGGGCAGCCCGCCGTTCGCATGCGGAGCGCCCCCTGGGCGATGATCTGCACGACACGCAGGTCGACACCGGGGGGACAGAAGATGAAGGCATCGGCCAAAATAGCCGCGGCCGTGGCCGGGCTGGCGGTCGTGGGGGGCGGGATCTACGCCGTGCCCACGCTGCTCGACAAGGGCGGGAGCGCCGGCGAGCAGCGCCTCCAGGCGAAGCCGGGGACCAAGGCGGGGACCACGGCGGGCGCCCCCGCGCCCGAGGGGAAGCCGTTCACCCTGGTGGCGACGGGTGACATCATCCCGTACCCGTCGATCATCGAGCGCTCGGCCGTCGACGCCGGCGGCAAGGGCCACGACTTCCGCAAGATACTCGCGGGCGTGAAGCCCATCGTCTCCGCCGCCGACGTGGCGATATGCCACCACGAGATACCGTACGGGGAGCCGGGCGGGCCCTACACCGGCTACCCCACGTTCAAGGCCCCGCACGAACTGGCCGACGCCCTGAAGGACACGGGGTACGAGAGCTGCTCGACGGCCTCGAACCACACGCTCGACGCCGGTTACGCGGGACTCGCCCGCACGCTCGACCACCTCGACCGGGTGGGCATCAAGCACGTGGGCTCCGCCCGCGGCGCCGAGGAGGCCAAGGCCCCGGCCCTGGTGAGCGCGGGCGGCGCCAAGATCGCCCAGCTGTCGTACACGTACGGCACGAACGGCATTCCGCTCCCCCAGGACAAGCCCTGGTCCGTCAATCTGATCGACCAGAAGCGGATCATCGAGGACGCCCGCGCCGCCCGGGCGGCCGGCGCGCACGTGGTCGTGCTCAGCGTCCACTGGGGTACGGAGTGGCAGACAGCGCCCGACAAGCAGCAACGTGAGCTGGCGCAGGCGCTGACCGCCTCCAAGGGGACGGACGGACTCCCCGACATCGATCTGATCATCGGCACGCACAACCACGTGCCGCAGCCCTACGAGAAGGTCAACGGGACCTGGGTGGTCTTCGGCATGGGCGACCAGGTCGCCAGCTTCGTTCCGGCCGACAAGCTGCGCGGCAACCAGTCCTCGATCCCGCGCTTCACCTTCTCCCCGGCGACGGCGCATCCGGGCCGCTGGGAGGTCACGAAGGCCGAGTACCTCACGCAGTACTCGGACATGGGACCGCCGTTCCGCGTCGTCTGCGCCTCCTGCGCCCCCGCCGACAGCGGCATCGGCGCCGCCAAGCAGAAGGAGTACGCCGCCATCGACAAGCAGGTCAGCACGGCCGTGATGTCACGTGGCGCCGGCGACCAGGGGTTGGAGCACGCCACCCGCTGACGGACTCCCGTGCTACGAGGCGCGGCCGCGCCGGGCCACGACCAGCGCGCCCGCGCCGGCGCCGAGCAGGAGCACCGCGCCGCCCACCACGTACGGGGTGAGGGAACCGCCGCCGGTCTCGGCCAGGTTGGCCTGGGCCACGGTGGTCCCGGAGGTGCCGGAGGTGCCGGTGATGCCGGAGGTGCCGGTGGTGCCCGTCTGCGGCTTGATGCCGGGTTGCTTCGCGGACGGGTTCGGCCCCGGCCCCTTCGGGGACTCGCAATGCGCCTCGGCCAGCACGATCTCGCCCTCGACCTGCGCGACGTTCAGGTCCAGCGGGTTCACCGACACCTTGAGCCGGAGCGCGGCCGCGGCGGCGGTGGTCGAGGTGGTCCGGGCATCGGACAGCTCCAGGCTGACCAGGCCGACCTTGGGCACCTCGACCTTGGTCGGGCCGCCGGCCGAGAGGGTGACCTTCTTGCCGAGCACGGTCACCGCCCCGAGGACGTTCGCGCTCGCCACGGGCTTCGCGCCCGCCGCGCACACGGCCTTGGAGGTGACCTTCTCCAGCTGGATGAGGGAGAGCAACGGGAGCCCCGGCACGTGCACCTCGGCGTTGGCGAGATGCGCCTCCGCCTCGGCGCGCTTGTCGTCCGCCGTCGCTTTGGAAGTGGCGACGTCGGCGCGCAGGACACGCACCGGCTTCCCCCCTTCGACGCCGTCCAGGGTCACGCTGAGCGCCGCCTTCTCGGCCGTCGCCGGGGCGCTGACCTCGTTGAGTTCGGCCTTGAGCGGGACGTGCACGGTCTTGTTGAGCAGGCCCACGTCCAGCCCGGTCCGCAGGACGACGGCCCCAGCCTTGCCCTCGCCCCCGGCGGGGCCGCCTCCCGTGGCGAAGGCGGGCGGGGCGGCGAGCAGGGCGACCGCTCCCGTGGCGAGCAGAGCGGCCGCGGGCAGGCGGAAGGTATTGCTGTTCAAGGTGGTGAAACCCCCAAGGAGATGGATGCCGTCGCGGCGCCAATGGGGGACATCGCACGCGCCGACGGCTTCGACCCTCGGATTTTTACGCACTGTGAGTGAACAGGCAGCCACCTGGCGTGAGTTCACCCCAAAGGGTGGTTTCCGTGCGCACATTCGAATCACTGCGCCTCACGAGGAACGGGAGTTCCCTCCCGCCGCAGGGCTGACCGGTGCCCGCGCGCGCGTTGGCCCGGCACAGCCGTTCATAACGACCGTCCGGGCCTCGATGTCACGGCCCGTCAACCCGGGCGGCGCCACGCGCTCAGGCGCTCAGGCGATGACCTTGCCGTCGACGACCACGCGGAGCGGCTGCGCCAGGGCGCGTACGTCGGCTCGCGGGTCGTCGCCGTAGACCACCAGGTCGGCCGGCGCGCCCTCGGTCAGACCGGGTCTGCCGAGCCACTCGCGTGCCGCCCAGGCCGTCGCCGAGAGGGCGTCGAGCGGCGGGATGCCGGCGCGCACCAGCTCCGCAACCTCGGCGGCGACCAGCCCGTGCGGGAGGGAACCCCCCGCGTCCGTGCCGACGTACACCTGGATGCCCGCGTCGTAGGCGGCCCGGACGGTGTCGTACCGCCGCTCGTGGAGCCGGCGCATGTGGGCCGCCCAGCCGGGGAACTTCGCCTCGCCGCCGGCCGCCAGCTTCGGGAACGTCGCGATGTTCACGAGCGTCGGGACGATCGCCACCCCGCGCTCCGCGAACAGCGGGATGGTGTCCTCGGTGAGCCCGGTGGCGTGCTCGACGCAGTCGATGCCCGCTTCGACGAGGTCGCGCAGCGAGTCCTCCGCGAAGCAGTGCGCGGTGACCCGGGCGCCCAGCCGGTGGGCCTCGGCGATGGCCGCCTCGACCTCGGCGCGCGGCCAGCAGGCCGTCAGGTCGTCGGCGTCGCGGTCGATCCAGTCCCCGACCAGCTTCACCCAGCCGTCTCCGCGCACCGCCTCGCGCCCGACGTACTCGACGAGGTCGGCGGGTTCGATCTCGTAGGCGTAGTTGCGGGTGTAGCGGCGGGTGCGGGCGATGTGCCGGCCCGCCCGGATGATCTTCGGGAGGTCCTCGCGGTCGTCGATCCAGCGGGTGTCGGAGGGGGATCCGGCGTCGCGGATCAGGAGGGTGCCCGCGTCGCGGTCCGCGAGGGCCTGCCGTTCGGCGGTCCCGGCGTCGACCGGGCCGTGGGCGTCGAGTCCCACGTGGCAGTGCGCGTCGACCAGGCCGGGGAGGACCCAGCCGGTCACCGTGGTGATCTCGTGGGCGGCGGTGCGCGGGCGCTCGTACGAGACCCGGCCGCCGACCACCCAGAGCTCGTCGCGGACCTCGTCGGGCCCCACGAGCACCCGCCCCTTCACGTGCAGCACATCGCTCATATCGGCACTGTACGTGCGCGCTCGGCAGGCTCTGGCGGTACCCCCGGACGAAGACGCGGTGATCACCCACGGCAAGACGCCGCTGCCGCTGGAGACGTGCATCCGGTCGGGGGCCCGGCCCGACTCGGCGGCGCTGAACATCGTCACCGGCCCGGCGACGGCGGGGCGACGGTGATCGACCTGGCGGTGCGTCGATCGACTTCGTCTCGCCGGTGCACGCCGAGGCGGCGACCGGGAACACGAACCCGGTCGCGGAGATCGGTGAGGCGGTACGGGCCCACGGCGCGCTGTTCATACTGGACGTGGTGGCTTCGGTGGGGGCAGAGCCGCTGCTGCCGGACGAGCGGGGCGTGGACCTGTGCGTGATCGGCGCCCAGAAGGCCACGGGCGGCCGGCGGTGGTATCGGCCTGCCGGCCCGTGACGGCTCGCCTCGGAGGCCACCACGCTGCGGGTGGCGGAGGCCTCGCTGCTGATGGGGCGACGGCCCTGTCGGCAGACCCGGCGGCGTCCGTTGGCGGCGGGCGGCGGCGCACTGTCCGGGGAGATGTCGGCGCGGTCGGCGACGCTGCGCTGACCCGACGGGTGGGGCCCGACGGGTGGGGGCGGGCCGGGCAAATCCAGCCTCGCCGGCGTTTGAGGCGCGGGTCCGGGCGGAGCCCGGTGCCCGGCGAAGCCGGGTTCCCCCCAGCTACCTCCCCCAGACCCCCGCCTCAAACGCCGGCGAGGCTGGAAGTGGCGTGCGGCCCGAAGACCCGCGCCCTTCAACTCATCGCCGTTGACGGCCCCGAGGCCACGGGACCGTCAGCGGCGGACGGCGGGCGCGCGGACGCCGCGCGCGGGCGTCAGGCCTGGGGGACGGCGCAGGCGCCGTCGGGGTCGCAGGACTCGGCGCCGGCGGCCGGCTCCTCGACCTCGCGCCCGGCCCACGCCTGCTCCAGCGCCCCGGTGAACACCTCGGCCGGCTGGCCGCCGGAGATGCCGTAGCGGCGGTCCAGGACGAAGAAGGGCACGGCGTTCGCGCCCAGCTCGGCCGCCTCACGCTCGTCGGCCCGTACCTCGGCGGCGTAGGCGGAGTCGTCGGCGAGCACCGTGCGGGCCTCGGCCTCGTCCAGTCCGGCCTCGACTGCGAGCGCGACCAGCGTCTCGGGGTCGAAGACGGAGCGCTCCTCACCGAAGTTCGCCCGGTAGGCGAGGTCGAGCAGCTCCTCCTGGCGGCCGCGGGCGGCGGCCAGGTGCAGCAGCCGGTGGATGTCGAAGGTGTTGCCGTGGTCGCGCCCCTCGGTGCGGTACGTCAGCCCCTCGGCGCGGGCGCTGGCGGCGACGTGCTCCTCCATGCCGCGTGCCTCGTCGAGGGTGCGGCCGTACTTCTTGGCGAGCATCTCCACGACGGGAGCGGTGTCGCCCTTGGGGCTGGCCGGGTCGAGCTCGAACGACCGGAAGACGACCTCCACCTGGTCGCGGTGGGCGAACTCGGCCAGCCCCTTGGTGAAGCGGGCCTTGCCGATGTAGCACCAGGGGCAGGCGATGTCGCTCCAGATCTCGACGCGCATGTTCCTTCTTCTCTCCGGGTTCGGGACCAAATCAAAACGGTTCCGGCTTCAACCATCTAGCGGAGCGTCTCATTCCCCGGACTCCGGGGCGACGCTCAGCCACAGGGTGAGGTGCGAGCCCGAGCGGGTTCCCGCGAGGTCCGCGCGCCAGCCCTGGGCGGCGTAGAAGGCCTGTGCGCGCAGGTTGTGCGCGTAGACCTCCAGGCGGACACGGCGCACCCCGGCCCGGCGCCAGGCGTCGAGGCAGGCGGCGTGCAGGGCGGCTCCGGTGCCGCGCCGCCAGTGGTCCGGGTCCACGTGGAGCTGGGTGAGGGTGGTCTCCCCGGCGGCGGTGCGGAAGGCCGCGACGCCGGTGAGCGCGCCGTCCTGCTCGGCGCAGAGCACCCCGCCGTCGTCGGCGGCGCGGGCGACGGCCCGGGACCAGCCCTCGCGGGTCCGCGCGAGCTCGGCGTCACCCGCGTAGGCCTCCTCGGGGACGCGACCGCGGTAGTAGGTGGCGCGGGCCCGGGTGTGCAGGGCGGCGATGGCGTCGAGGTCGGCGGCGAGCGCGGTTCTGATCATGGAACGGGAAACGCACCGGGAACCCCTGTCGGTTCCCGGCGCGTCGGCCGCCTGTGCGAAGGGGGCTACTTCTTCAGCCAGGCCGCCATCATCTTCTGGGCGATGGGCGCGGCCAGCTTGCCGCCGCCGATCTCGGAGCGGTCGGTGTCCGAGTTCTCGATCACCACGGCGACCGCGATCTGCTTGCCGCCCGCCTTCGCGTACGAGGTGAACCAGGCGAGCGGCGACTTGCTGTTGTTCACGCCGCGCTGGGCGGTACCGGTCTTGCCGCCCACCTCGGCGCCGGCCACCTGGGCGGGCTTGCCGCCGCCCTCGGTGGCGACCGTCCGCATGGCGTCCTGGAGCATCGAGGCGGTCCGCTCCTTCATGACCTGGTCGGACTTCGGGTCCTTGAAGCTCTCCAGCACATTGCCGTTGGCGTCGGTGACCTCGGAGACCATGTGCGGGGCGACGAGCTTGCCGCCGTTCTCGATCGCGGCGGTCACCATCGCCATCTGGAGCGGGGTGGCCTGTACGTCGAACTGGCCGATACCCGTCTGCGCGACCTGGTCGATCGACATCTTCTTCGACGGGTACTTGCTCGGCGGGTTGGTGCGGACCGGGGTGTCGATCTGCGTGTTGAAGCCGAGCTTCTCGGCCATCGCGCGCATCTTGTCCTGGCCTAGCTTGGACGCAAGCTCCGCGAAGACGTTGTTGCAGGACAGCCGCAGGGCCGTGCGCGGGGACACGTTGTCGCAGGCCGCGGAGCCCGCCTCGCTGGGCAGCTGGGTGCGGGTGCCGGGGATCGTGTACGGGTCGGGGGTGCCCGTGGGCGTGTCGATGTCGGTGACCAGCCCGTTCTCGATGGCCGCCGCCAGGGTGACCAGCTTGAAGGTGGAGCCGGGCGCCTGGGGCTTGCGGAGCGCGACGTTCTCCATGGCCTTGCCCTGGTCGGCGGAGAGCTCCTGCCAGGCATCCTCGTCGTTGGCGCCCGCGATCCGACCGGGGTCGTACGAAGGGTTGTTCACCACGGCGAGGATCTCGCCGGTCGCCGGGTCGATGGCCACGGCGGAGCCCTGCTTGCCCTGGAGCGCGTCCCAGGCGGCCCTCTGCACGTCCTTGTCGATGGTGGTCAGCACGTCACCCGGGTCGGCCCGCTTGTTGGTGAGCGTGTCCATCACCGTCTTGAGCCGGTTGTCGGAGCCGTTGAGGACGTTCTTGAAGACGCCCTCCAGCATGGTCGTGCCGTAGGCCTGTGAGCTGTAGCCGGTGATCGGCGCGTAGAGCGGGCCGTCGGTGTACGTGCGCTTGTACCCGAAGTCCTTGCCGCCCGTCCTGGTCGAGCCGGTGATCGCCTCCCCTCCCACGATGATGTTACCCAGCGGGTTCTCGTACTGCCCGATGAGGTTCCGTCGGTTGTGCTCGTCGTCTGCGAGGGCCTGGCCTTGGTATGCCTGTACCCAGGTGACCCGCACCAAAAGGGCCAGCACCAGAAGCAGACAGAAGACCGACGCACGCCTGATCGTCTTGTTCATCCCCCAGAAGGACGCCCCGGCGGCCCCAGGCGTTCCGCTCTGCCCCTATTGTGGCCGGGTTCTCAGCTTTTCTTCATGAGGAAGCCTCCCTCGTAGGCCGCGATGACCGCCTGGGTGCGGTCGCGGGAACCGGTCTTGGCCAGGACGGCGGCGACATGGGTCTTGACCGTCTGCGGACCGACGCCGAGCCGCTCGCTCAGCTCGTGGTTGGACAGTCCGGTGGCCATCAGGCGCAGTACGTCGGCCTCCCGCTCGGTGAGCCGCGCCGCCCAGGCCGGGGCGGCGGGCGGCGCCGCGCTGGTGTGGGCGGCGGCCAGCGCGCGGACGGCGGCCGGGAAGAGCAGCGAGTCCCCGCGGGCGACGAGGCGGACCGCGCCGATCAGCTCGTCGGCGTCGGCCCGCTTGAGGAGGAATCCGGAGGCGCCCGCGCGCAGCGCGTCGTAGACGTAGGCGTCGTTCTCGAAGGTGGTGACGACCACGATCCGGGGTGGCTCGGACATGGTGGCGAGGATCTGCTCGGTGGCCCGGATGCCGTCGATCTCGGGCATGCGGACGTCCATCAGCACCACATCGGGGCCGAGGGAGCGGACGAGGGGGATGGCCTCGGCGCCGGAGGCCGCCTCCCCGACGACCTCCATGTCGGGTTCGGCTTCGAGGATGACCCGCAGGGCGGTGCGGACCATCCGCTCGTCGTCGGCGAGCACGATGCGCAGCGGCGGCCGGCTCACCGGGGGCGTCGGGGTCATCGGGGGCCTCCGCCGAGCGGGAGGACGGCCAGCAGCCGCCACTCTCCTTCGTGCGGGCCCGCCTCGACGCGGCCGCCGAGCAGCGCGGCCCGCTCGGCGGCGCCGTGCAGCCCTCGGCCCCCGGTGGTGCGGGACTCGCGGCCGACGGGGCTCGCGGGCGAGTTGGTCATGCTGATCTCCAGTTCACGGTGTCCGCTGCCTTCTCCTGCCTGCCGTACGGCGATCCCCAGCCGGACCGGGCCCGCGCCGTGGCGCAGGGCGTTGCTCAGGCCCTCCTGCACGATCCGGTACGCCTCGCGGGACGCGATGGCGGGCAGCTGCCCCCAGTCCCCGGCGGGTCCGGGGTCCTGGTGGGCGGTGATCACGGTGCCCCCGGCCCGGGTGCGGGCCAGCAGCCCGTCCAGGTCGGCGGCGAGCGTCGGCGCGGGGGCGGCGTCGGCCCGGGCCGGGTCGCCGTCGCGCAGCAGCCCCAGGACGGTGTCCAGCTCACCCACCGTCCGCCGGGTGGTGTCCTCGATGGCGGCCAGGGCCTCGCGTACGAACGCGGGGTCGCTGTCGAGCACCCGCCGGGCGGCGCCCGCCTGGAGGGTGACGGCGCTCAATGCGTGCCCGACCGCGTCGTGCAGCTCCCGGGCCAGCCGGTTGCGCACCGCCAGGTCGGCGGCCCGCTCCTCGGCCGCCGCCAGCCGGTCCGCCGCGGTCGGCCCGAGCAGTACGGGTGCCAGCCGGGCCAGCAGCTCCCCGGCTCCGGCGGCGCACAGGGCGAGCCCGGCCAGCAGGCCGATCCCGAGCAGGGCGCCTGCGTAGGGCTCGCCGGCGACGCCGAGCCAGTCACGCCCCATCTCGGCGGTCCGCAGGGCCTCCACGAACGGGAGGGCGATCAGCACCACCGCCATGGGCGGCACCGCGAGGCTCATCCCGCTGAGCACCGCGCCGAGCCCCAGGTGCAGGGTCCACCAGGCCGAGGCCCGACCCCGCGCCGCCCAGGACCGGGCCGGCCCCTCGGCCAGCCTCTCTCCCGGTACCCCGCACATGGCCCGTACGGCGGCCACCGACATCGGCCGCACCAGCCCGAACACCGCGGTGGCGGCGGCCAGCGGCAGCGAGACGGCGTAGGAGGCCAGGACCAGCGGGAAGGAGTTGAGGGCGTTGGTCCCGGCGACGAGGCCGACCACCACTTGGGAGAGCAGGAAGTAAGGCATCAGCAGGGCCCCGCCGAGTATCAGGTGCACCCAGCGCAGCCGAGCCCGCGCCCCCAGCAGCCGGGCCGCCGCCTTCCTCATCACCCGTCGCGGCGGGAGGTGAGGAACCGCGTGAGCACGGCGGCGGCGAGCAGTCCAGTGATCATCTGGCCAGCGTAGATCAACTGGACTGCGGCAGTGGGCTGTTCGCCGCCATCGAGCTGCGGACCCAGCGAGGCGATCAGCGTCCACAGCCCCCAGCTCAGGGCCGCCGCCGAGCCTGTCCAGGTGACGGCCAGCGGCCACCATGCCCGCCGACTGCCGCCCCGGGCCAGCAGCAGCGCCCCCGCGGCCGCGGCCAGCGCGCCTATCGCGTGCACCCCGGACACCACGCCCGCCGCCGCCGAGTGGGCGGCCGCCTGCTCCGCGCCCATCCCGGCCGTCCCGCCGAAGGCCCAGTACCCGTAGACGGCTCCGACCAGCAGGCCGCCCGCCGCCGCGGCTCCCGCCACCACCCCCGTGGGTGACGGGAGCCCGCGGCCCAGCACGCCCTGCCACCGCCGGCCCCAGCGCTCGCGCGCATAGGGCACGAACAGTCCGGCCAGGGCGAGTCCTTGGATGGTGAATCCGGTGTACACGACGGTGAAGACCCAGGAGTCGAGGAAGGGCCGCGCCGCCTCCCCGGCGGGCGCCCCCGAGCCCAGGCCCGCCGCCCGTATGAGCAGTTGGGCCGGGAACGCGGTGAGGATCGGGGTGAGCAGGCCGGTGGCGACGAAGGCGGGGACGGCGAGCAGCCAGGGAGGCACCCGCATCCCCCACGGTCTGGTGAGGACCAGGACGAGCAGGATCACGCTCGCGTCCATGGCCAGCGTGACGACGTTGGCCAGGGTGAGGAACATCCCGGGTTCCAACAGCGGGCTGCCGTCGGGAATCCCGGCCCGGCTCCCCGACAGCCAGGCGAACTTGAGCACCAGATAGGGCGCGGTGGCGGCCAGGGCCACCACCCGCAGGGCCTTCCGCCGGGCCCCGAGGGCGGGGCCCGACGGCTGCGGCGTACGTGTCGTACTCGGGGTACCCGGCCCCTGCGGGGTACCCGGCTTGCGCGGCATGTGAACGGCTCGTGTGGTCATGCGTCAACCATCGACTGTGCGGCGCCCCCGCCACGTCCCCCGTGAAGGGGAACCGCCTCCCCCATGCGGGGGAGGAAGGCCACGCCCACGCCTCGCCCACGCCTCGCCCACGCCACGTCCACGCCAACGTCCACCGCCTCACATGCGGCGCGTGACCACCGACAGCCGGTCCCGCGCCTCGAACAGCGCCGCCTTGATGACCTGTTCGTGCCCCGGCGTCAGCCGGGCCACCGGCACCGAGCAGCTCACCGCGTCCCGCGCGGGCGTCCGGTACGGCACCGCCACCCCGAAGCAGCGCAGCCCCAGCGTGTTCTCCTCGCGGTCCATCGCGTAGCCCTGTTCCCGCACCAGCGCCAGCTCCTCGATGAGCCGCTCCCGGTCGGTGATGGTGTGCTCGGTGACCGCCTCCAGCCGCTGCGGCAGCAGCCCCCGTACCTCTTCGTCCGTGTACGTGGCCAGCAGCGCCTTTCCAAGGGCGGTCGAGTGCACGGGCAGCCGCCGCCCGACCCGGGTGAAGGGCCGCAGGTAGTGCTGGGACTGCCGGGTGGCGAGGTAGACCACGCTGGTCCCGTCCATCCGCGCCAGGTGGATGGTCTCGGTCGTGTCGTCGGAGAGCCGGTCCAGGGTGGGCCTGGCCGCCGCGACCACCTCGTCCCCGTCGATGTACGAGCTGCCCACGAGCAGGGCCCGCACTCCGATCCCGTACCGCGTCCCCGACGCGTCCGTCTCCACCCAGCCCAGGTTCACCAGCGTACGCAGCAGCATGTAGAGGCTGGACTTGGGCAGCGAGAGGTCGTGCTGGATGTCGGCCAGACTGTGCAGCCCGGGCCGCGCCGCGAAGTGCTCCAGCAACAGGACCGTGCGCACGGCCGACTTGACGGCCGCCGGCGCGCCCGACGCGGGCCCCGCCGACTCCGCGGACCCAGCAGACCCAGCAGACTCAGCTGTCGTCATTCGCCTCGTGCCCCTCTTGTCGCTCGTTGTCTCTTGTCAACCCGGAAGACGCGGAAATAGAGTCCTCGATGGATGTGATCATTCATCCACAGGAACGGCGTTCAGAATACTGAACAACACCGCGCGGGTCAGCGTAGATCCAGGAGGCAGTGCGAGCCATGGCAGCGACACCAGTCTGGAGTGTGGACCCCCGCACCGGGAAGCAGCGCGAACAGGTCGGGTACGAGGCCACCGCCCGGGAGGTGGACGAGGCCGTACGCGCGGCCCACGCGGCGCGCGGCGCGCTCGCCGACCGGACCGTCCGCGCCGCGTTCCTGCGCACGGCCGCCGAGCTGCTCGACGAGGCCGCGGCCCGCGTGATCGAGGCGGCCGACGCCGAGACCGCGCTCGGCGCGGGCCGGCTCACCGGCGAGCTCGCCCGCACCACCGGCCAGCTGCGGGCCTTCGCCGACGCCGTGGACGAGGGCGAGTACCTCGACATCCGCATCGACCACGGCGACCCCGCCCTCTCCCCGCCGCGCCCGGAACTGCGCCGCTACAAGGTGCCGCTGGGGGTGGTCGCCGTCTACTCCGCCTCCAACTTCCCGCTCGCCTTCTCCGTGCCGGGAGGGGACACCGCGAGTGCGCTCGCCGCCGGCTGCCCGGTGGTCGTCAAGGCCCACCCCGACCACCCGGCCACCTCCGAACTGTGCGGCGCACTGCTGCGCCGGGCCGCCGTCGCCACCGGGCTCCCGGCCGACGCGGTCACTGTGGTCCACGGATTCGACGCCGGACTGGAGCTGATCCGCCACCCGCTCGTCTCCGCCGCCGGATTCACCGGTTCCGTCCGGGGCGGGCGGGCGCTGTACGACGCGGCCGCCGCCCGGCCCGTGCCCATCCCGTTCCACGGTGAACTCGGCTCCCTCAATCCCGTCGTGGTCACCCCGGCGGCCGCCGCCGAGCGCGCCGAGGAGATCGGTACCGGACTCGCGGGCTCGGTCACCCTCGGCGTCGGCCAGTTCTGCGTCAAGCCGGGCCTGGTCCTGGTCCCCGAGGGCGCGGCCGGGGACCGGCTCACCGAGGCGCTGGCCAAGGCGCTCGGGGAGACCGGGCCCGGAGTGCTGCTCGACCACCGGATGCGGGACAACTTCATCGCCGGGGTGCGCGAACGGGCCGCGCTGCCGGGGGTCGGCGCGCCCGTCCTCCCGGGTCCCGGCGGGGAGCACACCGTCGGCGCGGGCTTCCTGACCGTGCCGGCCGCCCGCCTCGCCGAGGGAGGGGCCCATGACCTGCTCCTGGAGGAGTGCTTCGGCCCCGTCACCGTCGTCGTACGGTACGAGGGCGGGCACGAGGCGACCGCCGTGCTCGAGCGGCTTCCCGGAAACCTGAGCGCCACGCTCCAGCTGTCGGCCGCCGAGGCCGAGGGCGCGCCGGCCGGGGCGGCGGAGCTGGTCGAGCGGGTCACGGCGCTGGCCGGGCGGATCGTGGTCAACGGCTGGCCGACGGGGGTCGCGGTGGCCCCGGCCCAGCACCACGGCGGACCGTACCCGGCGGCCACCTCCCACTCCACCTCCGTCGGCGGGACCGCGATCGAGCGCTGGCTGCGCCCCGTGGCCTACCAGTCGATGCCGGACGCGCTGCTTCCGGCGGAGCTGCGCGAGGCCAACCCGCTGGGGCTGCCGCGCCGGGTGACGGGCGTCGGCTGACGGAACACCTGGCGGACCTCTGACGCCGCCAGGCAGGCAGGCAGGGGCACCCGAGGGCAGGCGGCCGGGCAGCCGAGCAGGCCGGGCAGACTCTTAAATCCGTTGCCCGATCCGCCCGGCGGGGGCAGGCTGCGGCGCATGCCGAAGCCGAGCGGATTCACGTACAAGCGACTGGGCGACGACTCCGTCGTCATCACCCACCAAGGCCGGGCCGCCGGCACCCTGCGCGGCGGCCGGGCCGCGAAGTTCCTGGCCGAGGTCGAGTCCGGTGACGCCCAGCTGGTGATGGCCCGCTGGACCGGCGCCTACAAGTTCGGCAACGAGCGGACGGCCAGGAACCACCCGCGCAACCGACGCTGAGACCCCCGGGCCCGGCACCGCGCGAAAATCTCCCGCGAGAGTAAGGGAACGGCAAAGCGCCTCCGGTCGTTCTCCGGGCATGACCGCTATGACCCCTGGTTCCAACCTGCCGCTCAATACCGTCCGCGTGACGGTGGATGTGGCGGCTCCGGTGCGGCTCGACGTATCGGGGCTCCTCCTCGCGGCGGACGGCAAGGTGCGTTCCGACGCCGACTTCATCTTCTACAACCAGCCGTCCGGGCCCGGTGTCAGCCACCGGTCCGGCGGCGGCGCGGCGCCGGACTCGATCACCGTGGACACCGGCGCGCTGCCGCCGGGCATCGAGCGCATCGTGGTCACGGCCAGCCCCGACGCCGCCGGGCAGACCTTCCAGGGCATCGAGCCCACCGCCACCGTGCGCGACGCGGACGGGGGCTCGGTGATCGCCACCTTCACCCCGCCGCAGCTGGGTTCCGAGACCGCCCTCGTCGTCGTAGAGGTCTACCAGCGCGGGGGTGTGTGGAAGGTCCGCGCCGTCGGCCAGGGGTACGCGAACGGCCTCGCCGGCATCGCCACCGACTTCGGGGTCTCCGTGGACGAGGAGCCCGCGCCCACCCCGCCGCCCGCCACCGTCACCGCCGCACCGCAGGCGCCGGCCGCCCCCGCCTGGGGGCAGACCCCCGCTGCCCCCTCCGCCCCGGCCGCGCCGCCGTCCCCGTACCCCGCCTCCCCGTGGCTCGGCGGGGCGACGCCGGCCACCCAGGCCGCTCCGCCGCCGCCCGCCGCCGCGCCCGCCCCCGCAGCACCGGCCGCCGCCGGGAAGATCAACCTCGACAAGGGCCGCGTCAGCCTCCAGAAGAACCAGACCGTCTCCCTGGTCAAGGGCGGGCGCCCGCTGCTCTCGCAGGTCAAGATGGGCCTGGGCTGGGAGCCGGCGTTCCGCGGCCGCGACATCGACCTCGACGCGTCCGTCATCGCGTACGGCCCGCAGCGCAACCACATCGACAGCTGCTACTTCGGCAAGCTGTCGATCCTCGGCGGAGCCATCAAGCATTCCGGCGACAACCTGACCGGCGAGGGCGCCGGGGACGACGAGGTGATCGTCGTGGACCTCGGCCGGCTGCCCGCCGACGCCACCGGTCTGGTCTTCACGGTGAACTCCTTCTCCGGCCAGAAGTTCACGGAGGTGGCCAAGGCCTACTGCCGCCTGATCGACGCGGCGAGCGGCGAGGAGCTGGTGCGCTTCGACCTCACCACCGCCGAACCTCAGACCGGCGTCATGATGGCGAAGATGATCAAGCAGTTCTCCGGCGAATGGGAGATGACGGCCATCGGCGAGTTTGTGAAATCCCGCACAGTGCGCGGCATGGTCAAGCCCGCAGCGCAGGCACTCTGAGCAGGTGGGCGGGCACATGGAGCTACCGAGACAGCTTTCGGGTGAGCCATTCCACCCGGAAACCGGAGGTGACTGTCAGTGCCCGCCCTTAGCCTTGAACTCATGCACACGACACTCCAGCCCGCGGGTCCCGCCCGCCCGTCCGCCTCGGAGGCGAATGAGGCGATACGGCACCTCGTCGAGACGAGGGTGGACGACGAGTGGCCTTCCGCGGCGTACGAGTTCCTGCTTGAGGAGTGGGCCGCGGCCTCCCGCGCGGAGCTTTCCGCGGCCCAGTAGGCCGCCGGCGGCGCGGGCCCGCGCCTGTCCGCCGGCCCGCGCCCGCCCGACTGCCCGTCCCCGGCGGCCCGTCCCCGCCCGCCGGCCCGTCCCCGCCCGCCGGCCCGTCCCCGCGACCGTCAGTGGGCGCGCCGCCAGGGACCGGTGATGGCCAGCATGATGCCCGGGTCCTGGAGGTTGGCGTACAGGGTGCGCCCGTCCGGGGAGAAGCAGACCCCGGCGAACTCCGAGTACTCGGGCTCCTCGGCCGTCCCGATGTTCAGCTCGTTCCGCGCCAGCGGGTAGGTGCGGCCCGACTCGGTGGCGCCGAACAGGTGCTGGAGCCCCGAGCCGTCCTCCGCGATGACCAGGCCGCCGTACGGCGACACGGTGATGTTGTCCGGGCCGTCGTAGCCGCCCTCCGCCGACGGGTCGGCGTTCACGCCGATCAGGACCGTGAGTCGGACGGTGCGCCGCTTGGGGTCGTAGAACCACACCTGGCCGTCGTGCGCGGCGCCCGGGCTCTCCTCACGGGCGTACGAGGAGACGAAGTACGCGCCCCCGTCGGCCCACCACATGCCCTCCAGCTTGCGCGCCCGGGTCACGGCGCCCGCCGCGAACTGCTTGCGCACCGGCACCGTCCGGGCGTCCCGGTCCGCCACCTCCACCCAGTCGACCCCGTAGACGGTGCCGATCTTCGTCGCGCGCGAGAGGTCGTCCACGAACCGGCCCGCGCTGTCGAAGCACTTGGCGGCCGCGAGCACCCCCGCGTCGGCGGCGAGGTCGCGGAGCTTGCCGCGCCCGTGCCGGAATCCCCGCGGCGGAGTCCAGCGGTAGAGCAGCCCGTTGGGGCCCGAGGCGTCCTCCGTGAGGTACGCGTGACCCTGGCGCGGGTCGATGACGACGGCCTCGTGCGCGTACCGCCCGAAGGCCTTGACCGGCTTCGGCTCGCGGTTGGCGCGGCGGTCGTGCGGATCGACCTCGAAGACGTAGCCGTGGTCCTTGGTCATGCCGTTCTTGCCGGCGAGGTCCTCGTTCTCCTCGCAGGTCAGCCAGGTGCCCCACGGGGTGGAGCCGCCCGCGCAGTTGGTCGACGTACCCGCGATGCCCACCCATTCGGCGACCTCGCCGCCGCGCCGGACCTCGACGACCGTGCAGCCGCCGGCCGCGGCCGGGTCGTAGACGAGTCCCTCGGTGAGCGGCACGGGGTGCGCCCAGCGTGTACGCGGGCCCTTCAGCTCGTGGTTGTTGACGAGGAGGGTGACGCCGCGGTGGCCCTCGAAAGCGGCCGTCCCGTCGTGGCCGGACGGGGTGGACTCACCGGAGTCCAGCTTCGTGACACCGCTGTGGGTGATCACGCGGTACGTGAATCCGGCCGGCAGGGCGAGCAGTCCGGCGGGGTCGGGGCGCAGCGGGCCGTAGCCCGGCTCGCAGGGCCGACCGTGCTCGTCGCGCCGGGTGCTGTCGTCGGCCGCCAGCGCCCCCGGGGCGGTGGCGAGCGCGCCGACCGTCCCGGTGAGCGCGACTCCCGCACCGGCGATGACGGTGCGGGCGGTGAAGTCTCTACGGCTGAGCGGCATCGGGGTCTCCAGGGGTGGGGAGGTGGTGCGCCTGTGATGCGGTCGTCGGCGCACACGCTCCCGCCCGCACGTGAACGGCGGCTGAATTACCCAGGAACACGGTCGGACCCCTTGCCGGTGCGCGGAATGGCCAACTCCGTCGCCAAAAAAGGCGCGTTGTGCACGCCCCGGCCCAGCCGCCGCGCGCTTCCGGAAGGCCGACGCGGTCAGGCCTCGGTCGGGGCGCGGTCAGGCCTCGGTCGGGGCGCGCGGTCACGGGCCCGCTGTCAGGACCGCCGGGAGCGCGCCTTGAAGGCCGCCTTGCGGGCCTCCTTCGCGGCCTTCTTGTCAAGGTGCAGCCGGCCGATCGCCTCCAGCACGTCAGCCGTCGCGGGGTGCTCCACTCGCCAGGCCTGCTCGAAGAACCCGGAGTGGTGCGCCGTCAGGGACTCGATCAGGAGCGGCAGCTCCCGCGTCTCCCCGTCCGCCGCGAGCTGCGCCGCGATGGTGTCGATCGTGAGCCAGAACACCATCTCCGCGTCGGGCGCGGGTACGTCGCGCGCCCCGAGCTCCGCCAGCCAGACCCGGGCGAGGCCGCCCAGCTCGGCGTCGTCCAGCACGGAGCGGACCGCCGGCTCGGCGGCCGGCCCGGCGGCCGCGAGGGCCTGCTGGCAGCGCAGCCTCCGCAGCGGGGCGGCCTCGTCCTCACCGCGGGCGGCGGCCAGCAGCTCGGCGACCGCGGCGGGCAGGTCCCGGCCGGCCAGCCACTGCTCGATCTCGGCCTGGGCGGAGCCCTCGGGGTAGCGGGAGACCGTGTCGAGCAGGACGTCCGCGCCCTTCCCGGCAAGTTCCCCGATGGCGGGGGCCTCGACCCCGGCCTCCAGCATCCGGGCGCGGACCCCGTACAGGCCGAGGGGGGTCAGGCGGACCATCCCGTACCGGGACACGTCCTCGTCGTCGTATCCGGCCAGGTCGGGGGAGGCAGCCGCGAGGTCCTCGTCGGCCGCCTCCGCGAGCAGCGCCTCGTCGAGGGGCCGGAACTCGACCAGCCCGATCGGCTCCAGCTGCCGGAACTGGTCGTCGAGGCGCATCATCGTGTCGGAGACCCGTTCGAGCACCTCGTCCGTCGGCTCGCCCATCCCCTCCGGCACGACCATCGACGCGGCGAGCACGGGCAGGGGCACCGCGCCCTCGCCGGCCCCGCCTTCGGCGACGGTGAGCAGGTAGAGGTTGGCGAGGACCCCGTCGAGGAAGTCCGCCTCGCGCTGCGGGTTCCAGTCGAGCCGGTCGAAGTCGATGTCGCCGCCCGCGTCCAGGGCGTCGACGAGCTCGTCCAGGTCCGGTACGGCCGCGTCCGCGAGCACGCTGTCCAGGGCCGCCAGCCACAGGTCGAGTACGTCGCCGGGTGCGCCGCCGGTCACCAGCGCGAGGTCCTCGCCGGGCGCGGCGGTCCCGTATTCCGCTTCCGCGGCAGCTGCCGCGTCCGCCGCGCCTGCCGCATCCGCACCGCGTGTCGCGTCCGCACCGCGTGTCGCGTCCGCACAGCCCGGCGCGCCCGCGCCGTCCTCCTCGGGCTCGGTGACATCCACCAGCCCGGTGTCCACGGCGACCCGCCAGGCCCGGCTCGTGTGGACCGGCGCGTCCTCGTCGTCGGCGTCGAGCCCGAGCGCCGCGACGGCCTCGGGCAGCTGCGCGGCGGCGAGTTCGCCGCCGACCTCGACGCGGGTGCCGGGTCCGGCCCAGCGGGCGAGGCCTACGGCGCGGGCGAACAGCGGGGCGCCGAGGGCCTCGCGGGCCAGTTCCGCATCGGAGTGCAGCCGTACCGGCGGCAGCGTGTGGTGCGGCTCTGCGGACATGCGGTGGTTTCTCCTCGCTGATGTGGTGCGGCGATGGTGCGGGTGCGGCGGTGGTGCGGGTGCGTACGGCGACCCAGAGTAGACGCATTTCGGGCGCCCCTGGCGTGCCATCACCTTTGGTTCATCCCACAGTCAGCCGCCGTCTTCCCTGGAGGCCTTGACAACTTTGCCGCTCACACAGGAAATTGACGCGCGTAGACCTATCGGAACCCGCGAGACCACCGGGTTTCCGCTTCTCCTCCTCCACACACCGGAGTTCCTGCCCATGCGCTCCTCGCATCCCCGTTCCGCCGCCGTCGCGGCCCTCGTCGCCACCGCGCTGGCCACCGGCCTGCTCGCGGGCTCCGCCGGCGCGGCCGAAGGCGACGCGTCCGCCGAGCCGATACGCATCCACGACATCCAGGGCACCACCCGGATATCCCCGCTCGCCGGCAAGCAGGTCACCGGTGTCGCGGGCATCGTGACGGGCGTCCGCACCTACGGTTCGCGCGGCTTCTGGATGCAGGACCCCGACGCCGACGACAACGACGCCACCAGTGAGGGCGTCTTCGTCTTCACCAGCTCGGTCCCGACCGTCGCCGTCGGCGACGCGGTCACGGTCTCCGGCCTGGTCGGCGAGTACATCCCCGGCGGCGTCAACTCCGGCAACCAGTCGGTCACGCAGATCTCGAAGCCGGCCGTGACGGTGGTCTCCTCGGGCAACGCGCTGCCCGAGGGCGCCGCGATCACCGAGTACACGGTCCCCGCCGCGTACGCCCCGGCCGGCGACCCGGCCGCCGCCGGCAGCATCAACGGCCTGACCCTGGACCCCTCGCGCTACGCGCTGGACTTCTACGAGTCCCTGGAGGGCATGAACGTCCGTATCGGCACCTCCCGCGTGGTCGGCGCCACCGACCCGTACGCGGAGCTGTGGGTCACGGTGAAGGGCTGGGAGCACCCCGCCAAGCGCGGTGGCACGATCTACGGCTCGTACGAGTCCCAGAACACCGGCCGCCTCCAGATCCAGCAGCTCGCGCCCCTCGCGCAGCAGCCGTTCCCGGTCGCCAACGTCGGCGACAAGCTGACCGGTACCACCGAGGGCCCGCTGGACTTCAACCAGTTCGGCGGCTACACCCTCGTCGCCCGCACGCTCGGCACGGTCGCGGCGGGCACCCTCGCCCCCGAGAAGACCAAGGCGCAGTCCGAGGGCGAGCTCGCGGTGGCCACGTACAACGTCGAGAACCTCGACCCGACCGACCCGCAGTCGAAGTTCGACGCGCTCGCGAAGGCCGTCGTCGAGAACCTGGCCTCCCCCGACATCCTGGCCCTTGAGGAGATCCAGGACGACAACGGCGCCAAGAACGACGGCACCGTCTCGGCGGAGCAGACGCTCACGAAGTTCACCACGGCGATCACGGCGGCGGGCGGCCCGGCCTACCAGTGGCGGACCGTCAACCCGGAGGACAAGAAGGACGGCGGCGAGCCCGGCGGCAACATCCGCCAGGTGTTCCTCTTCAACCCGGCGCGGGTCTCCTTCACCGAGCGCGCCCCGGGTGACGCGGTGACGGCGACCGGCGTGGTCAAGGAGAACGGCAAGGCCGCCCTGACCCACTCCCCCGGCCGGATCGACCCCGCGAACCCGGCGTGGGCGGACAGCCGCAAGCCCCTCGCGGGCGAGTTCGTCTTCCGCGGCAGGACGGTCTTCGTGATCGCCAACCACTTCGGTTCCAAGGGCGGCGACGAGGGCCTGACCTCGCACCACCAGCCGCCGGTGCGCAAGTCGGAGGAGAAGCGACTGCTCCAGGCGCAGGCCGTGAACGGCTTCGTGAAGGAGGTCCTGGCGGCGGACAAGCACGCGAACGTCCTGGTCCTCGGCGACATCAACGACTTCGAGTTCTCGGCGACGACGGACGCGCTGGCCGACGGCGGGGCGCTGTACCCGGCGGTCAAGTCGCTGCCGAAGGCGGAGCGGTACTCGTACGTCTACCAGGGCAACGCGCAGGTCCTGGACCAGATCCTGACGAGCCCGGCGATCAAGAAGTTCACGTACGACAGCGTGCACATCAACGCGGAGTTCGCCGACCAGAACAGCGACCACGACCCGCAGGTGCTGCGCTTCCGCCCGTAACCGCGGTGCGGACCTGAAACGGGGGGGGCCGGGCTCCGTCCAGCCCGGCCCCCCTGCCACACTCCGGCCCATGATCTTCCGTACCGCGACGCGTCACGACCTGCCCGCCCTACTCGCCCTGCTGGCGGACGCCGGCGAAGAGCGGGCCGAGGTCGGCGAGGCGCACGAGCGGGCCTTCGCCGCCATCGAGGCGGACGCCCGCAACGAGATGCTGGTCCTCGTGGAGGACGCCGTTGTACTCGGCTGCCTCCAGCTGACGTACATCCCGGGCCTCGGCCAGGGCGGGCGCGAGCGGGCGCTGGTGGAGGCGGTACGAGTCCGCGCGGACCGGCGCGGTCACGGCCTGGGCGCCGAGCTGATGAGGCTGGCGGTGGATCGGGCCCGCGAGAGGGGCTGCGGACGGATCCAGCTGACCAGCGACAAGCAGCGGAGCGATGCCCACCGCTTCTACGAGCGGCTGGGTTTCGCCCGCAGCCACGAGGGGTTCAAGCTGCGACTGGCGGACTGACCAAGCCGACCGCAGGGATACTTCCGGGACACTTTCGGGACTTTCGGCACTGGCGTGACGCTCGACACATCCGCGCCGAACCGGGCGGTTCTGGTGTTGAGTATCTGCCACGCCCGATCACGTACCGCTCGCACTCTCCGGAGGACCGCGCGTGTTCCCCTCCATCACCCTCGCCCAGGAAATCGGTCTCGCCGTCCTGTTCGTGGCGGCCCTCGTCTGGGTGCTCGGCCTCGGCCACAAGCTGCGGAACAGCCGCTTCAACGACCGGGAGCCCGTCGCCTCCGAGGTCCTCCCGATGATCCCGACGCAGCGCGGCGCGGCCGCGCACCCGATGGAGTCGGTGGAACTGACCGAGGCGGAGGAACAGGCCTTCGCGGGCCTGATCCGCACGCTCCCGCAGAGCTGACGGCATACGCACAGCGCCCTCCCACCCCGACCGGGGTGGGAGGGCGCTGTCGCGACACCGGCCCGAGCGCCGTCCCGCGACGGATCGTCAGTTGTGGCTGTGCAGGACCTCGTTCAGGCCGTCCCAGACCGCGTTGTTCGGGCGGGCCTCGACGGCGCCGGTGACCGAGTTGCGGCGGAAGAGGATGTTGTTGGCGCCCGAGAGCGTCAGCGCCTTGACGATCTCGCCGTCCGGCAGGGTGACGCGGGTGCCCGCGGTCACGTACAGGCCGGCCTCGACGATGCACTCGTCGCCCAGCGCGATGCCGACGCCCGCCTCGGCGCCGATCAGGCAGCGCTCGCCGATCGAGATGATCTGCTTGCCGCCGCCCGACAGGGTGCCCATGGTGGACGCGCCGCCGCCGACGTCGGAGCCGTCGCCGATCACGACGCCCGCGGAGATGCGGCCCTCGATCATGGAGGTGCCGAGGGTGCCGGCGTTGAAGTTGACGAAGCCCTCGTGCATGACGGTGGTGCCCTCGGCGAGGTGCGCGCCGAGGCGGACGCGGTCAGCGTCGGCGATACGGACGCCCTTGGGGGCGACGTAGTCCGTCATCCGGGGGAACTTGTCGATCGAGGTGACCTGGAGGTGCAGGCCCTCGGCGCGGGCGTTCAGGCGGACGGTCTCGACCTCGTCGACCGCGACCGGGCCCAGGGAGGTCCAGGCGACGTTGGCCAGCAGGCCGAAGACCCCGTCCAGGTTCTGGCCGTGCGGCTTGACCAGGCGGTGGCTGAGCAGGTGCAGGCGCAGGTACGCGTCGTGCGCGTCGAGCGGCTTGTCCTCCAGCGAGGAGATCACCGTACGGACGGCCACGACCTCGACGCCGCGGACCGCGTCCTGGCGCAGCGCCTTCGCCGCGGCGGCGCCCAGCAGCTCCGCGGCCCGCTCGACGCCGAGGCGCTCGGAGCCGGCCGGGCCGGCCTCGGCGACCAGCTCGGGGGCGGGGAACCAGGTGTCGAGGACGGTGCCGTCGGCGGCGATGGTGGCAAGTCCGGCGGCGACGGCGCCGGTGGTACGCGTAGCAGTCATGCCTGAAACCTAACCGGCGACGGGCCGCGGTCGCGAACCGGTCTCATGTGCCGGTCGCGCCGGGCGTGCCGGTCGCGCCGGTCGCCGCCCCTCGCGCGCCGACATCCACAGCACGGCCGCGCCCGCCCCCGCCGCGAGGAGTGCGCACAGGGGCCACAGCAGGCCGGGGGCCGCCGAGTACAGCGCTCCGCCGAGCGGGGCACCGAGCACCACGCCGCTGACCGATACACCGGCGTAGAGGCTCTGGAACCGCCCGATCGCGTGCTCGGGTGCCTGGTCGGCGATGTACGCGGTGGCGGTGGTCTTGTAGAGGATCTCGCCGAGGCTGAGCAGCACCATCATGGCGACGGCCGTGCCGACGGCCACCCCGGCGAGCAGCGCCGCGTACCCAGCCCCCACGAGCAGCAGTCCGGTGCCGACGATCCGCAGCGGCGGGCGGTTGCGCAGGGCGACGGCCGCCGGGAGTTCCAGGACCAGGATGACGGCGCCGTTGAGGGCGAGGATCAGGCCGTAGGCGCGGGTGTCGAGGCCGTGGTCGGCGAGGAAGACGGGGAAGGTCGAGTACTGCTGCCGGTACACGACGTCGACGACGACGATCGCGCCGAGCAGCACGAGGACGGCGGGGCGCGCCCGCAGCTCGCGCCAGACTCCCCCGCGGCTCGCGCCCTCCGCCGTCGCGGCGCGCCGGGCAGTGCCCCTCGCCGGGACCGCGCGGGCGGTCCACAGAGCGAAGAGGAGGGTGCCGATGCCGTCGCCGACGAAGAGCCAGTCGTACGAGAGGCCGGTGGCGATCAGGCCGCCCAGCGGCGGGCCGAGGGTGAAGCCGCCGTTGGCGACGCAGCGCACGACGGCGAAGGCCTGGCGCCTGGCGCCCTCCGGGACGATCACCGCCACCAGGGCGGAGTTGGCGGAGCGGACGACCCCGAGGGTGTACTGGGCCAGGGGCAGGGCGACGTAGAGCACGGCGGTGGGCAGCAGCGGGAGCAGGGTGAGGGCGGCGCCGCCGAGGGCGGAGGCGGCGAGCAGCACGCGGCGGTGGCCGTAGCGGTCGCCGTACCAACCGCCGGTGAAGTTCCCGGCCACCACACCGATGCCGCCGATTCCGGTGACCAGGCCCGCCTCGGCGATGCCGAGACCGCGCGGGCCGGTCAGGTACACGAAGACGAAGATGAACGTGAAGCTGGCCACGGCGTTGACGAACACGCCGGCCGAGAGCAGCCACACCGCTCTCGGTACGTCCTTGAAACCCTGCAACACGCCCGGTCCCCCCAGGTCCCACGAGTCAGTTCCTTTTGGGAACGGACTATGTCAGCATGACAGCCTCGGGTCAACGGACAAAGGAGTGCCCATGGCCCAGCGCACACACCTCGGTGACGCGGACTGCTCCATCGCCCAGGCCCTCGACGTCGTGGGCGACTGGTGGACGCTGCTGATCGTGCGGGACGCCGCGCGGGGCGTGCACCGCTTCGACGAGCTCCAGCGGGAGCTGGGCGTGTCCCGGAAGGTTCTGGCCGAGCGGCTGAAGCTGCTGGTCGAGGCCGGGGTGCTGACGCGCGAGCCGTACCAGGAACGTCCGGTACGGCACGAGTACCGGCTGACCCCGCGCGGACGGGGGCTGCTGCCGGTCCTGGTGGCCCTCCAGGACTGGGGAGACACCTGGGTCCTGGGAGAGGGAGAGATGACCGCGACGACGGACGAGGCCTCGCGCGAGGCGGCACGGGTGCACGCGCTGCGGGGCACCAGGCTGCCGGAGCTGCTGCTGCCGGACCGCTTCGGCGAGCTCCGCGATCCGGTCGCGGACACGGATTTCACGGTGCTGTACGGCTTCCCCGGCGCTTACGCGCGCGCCGAGTCCTACCCGCCCGGCTGGGCCGGGATCCCGGGCGCGAAGGGCTGTACGTTCGAGTCGTGTACGTACCGGGACCAGCTGGCGGAGTTCACGGCGGCGGGGGCCACGGTCCACGGGGTGTCGACGCAGCGGCCGGACGAGCAGCGGGAGTTCGCGGAGAAGGAGCGGCTGCGCTTCCCGCTCCTCTCGGACGCGGATCTGGCCCTGACGGCGGCGCTGCGGCTGCCGACGTTCCGGGCGGCGGGGATGAGCCGGATGAAGCGGCTGACCCTGGTGGTGGACCGGGACCGCACGGTCCGCGAGGTGATGTACCCGATCCGGGACATCGAGGCCAGCGTCACGACGGCCCTGCGCACCATCCGCTCCGCCGCCGAGGCCTAGCCGGCCGGAACCCCCTTACGCGCCGCATCCGCCCGGGGGTTGAGCGCGGATCCCCCGCACTCCGCATCCCCGGGTACCGGCTACGCGGGAGCGGCAACCCCGGCCGCCGCAACCGCCGGAGCACGGCAGCCTCCGAGGTGTCGATACTCCGGGCGGCGCCGGACCCCCGGGGCGCGGCAGCGCAGGGGCGGCGCCGGACCCCCGGGGCGCGGCAGCGCCGGGGTGGCTACGCCCCGCGCAGGACGCGGCCGAGGATGTCGCGGGCGTACGACTCGTCGTACTCCGCGTCCGTCAGCAGCACCTGTAGGCAGATCCCGTCCATCACCGCCACCAGCGCCCGCGCCGTCACCGCGTCGGTCCACCGCGCGAGGGCGACGGCCACCGCCTCGCACCACTCCGCCGCCACCGGCCTCAGCGCCGGCCGCCGCAGCGCCGCCAGGTACAGCTCGTACTCCAGCTCCGCCCGCCCCCGGTCCGCGGCCAGCAGCTCGCCCAGCAGCCGGGCCAGGGACTCCGCCAGGTCCTCCCCCGGGGCGGCCGGAAGTGTCACCACGAAGGCCTCGTTGGCCTGCCGGAGCGCCGCCACCAGCAGGTCGTCGAGCGTCTTGAAGTGGTACGTCGTCGAGCCCAGCGGCACGTCCGCCTCGGCCGCCACGCTCCGGTGGCTCAGCCCGGCGATGCCCTTCGCGCCCACCACCCGGATCGCCGCGTCGATGATCCGCTGCCGCCGCTCGGGGTCGTACCTGCGCACACCCGCCGCGGCCATCAGTGCGCCCCGCCCAGATTCAGCAGGACCACCCCGGCGATGACCAGCACCAGCCCCGCCATCTTCGCGGCGGTGGCCGCCTCCCCCATGAAGAGCATGCCGATCGCGGCGATGGCGGCGGTGCCGACGCCCGCCCATATCGCGTAGGCGGTACCGACCGACATCGACTTCAGCGTCTGCGCGAGCAGCGTGAAGGCGATGAGATAGCCGGCCACCGTCGCCAGCGACGGCCACAGCTTCGAGAAGCCGTCGCTGTACTTCATGGCGGTGGTCCCGGCGACCTCGGCGGCGATGGCGGCGGCGAGCAGTGCGTAAGGGGGCATGCGTACAAAGGTACACATCGTTGCGTACGCTCGTACACATACGGCCCGGGCCGTCTCCCCCTCAGCCCCCCTCAGCCCCCCTCAGCCCGTCCGCCGGACGAACAGCGAGGGCCCCCGGCACGACCGTGCCGGGGGCCCTCGTACGCAAGGAGCGGTCAGACGTTGAAGCCGAGCGCGCGCAGCTGCTCACGGCCGTCGTCCGTGATCTTGTCCGGGCCCCACGGGGGCATCCAGACCCAGTTGATGCGAAGCTCGTTGACGATGCCGTCCGTCGCCGACTTCGCCTGGTCCTCGATGACATCCGTCAGCGGGCAGGCCGCCGAGGTCAGCGTCATGTCGAGGGTGGCGATGTTCGCGTCATCGATGTGGATGCCGTAGATCAGGCCCAGGTTGACGACGTCGATGCCCAGCTCGGGGTCGACCACGTCGTAGAGGGCCTCGCGGACCTCTTCCTCCGTAGCCGGCTTGGTCGACGCCTCGGGCGTCGCGTTGTCGGTCATGCCGTCTTCCTCTCCGCGTCGCCCAGAACCTGGGCGGTCGCGTCCTTCCACGCCATCCAGCTCAGCAGAGCACACTTCACACGCGCGGGGTACTTGGAGACACCGGCGAACGCGACCGCGTCCTCCAGCACCTCCTCCATCTCCTCGTCCGGCTCGACCTTGCCCTTGGACTGCATCAGCTCCAGGAACACGCCCTGGATCTTCCGCGCCTCGGACAGCTCCTTGCCGACGAGCAGCTCGTTCAGTACGGACGCGCTGGCCTGGCTGATGGAGCAGCCCTGGCCCTCGTAGGAGACGTCGGTGAGCGTCTCGCCGTCGTACTTCACGCGCAGCGTGATCTCGTCGCCGCACGTCGGGTTGACGTGGTGCACTTCGGCGTCACCCTCGCGCAGGCCACGCCCGTGCGGGTGCTTGTAGTGGTCCAGGATGAGTTCCTGGTACATCGAATCCAGCTTCACTGCGTCCTCGTCCTCGTCGCCCTCGGTCAGCCGAAGAAGTTCCGTACGTGCTCCAGACCATCGATCAGCGCGTCGACCTCGGCCGGAGAGGAGTACAAGTAGAAAGACGCTCGCGTCGTGGCAGGAATTCCGTACCGCAGGCAGACCGGGCGCGCGCAGTGGTGTCCCACGCGGACCGCGATGCCCTGCTCGTCCAGCACCTGGCCGACGTCGTGCGGGTGGATGTCGCCGAGCACGAAGGAGATCGCGGCGCCGCGGTCCTCAGCCGTGGTCGGGCCGATAATCCGCAGGTCGGGCACCTCCAGGAGGCGCTTCACCGCGTACTCGGTGATCGCGTGCTCGTGCGCGGCGATCTTGTCCATGCCGATCGCGGTCAGGTAGTCCACGGCCGCGCCGAGGCCGACGGCCTGGGCGATCGGGGGCGTGCCCGCCTCGAACTTGTGGGGCGCGGGGGCGTACGTCGAGGAGTGCATCGAGACGGTTTCGATCATCTCGCCGCCGCCCAGGAAGGGCGGCAGGTCCTCAAGCAGCTCCTGGCGGCCCCAGAGGACGCCGATGCCGGTCGGGCCGCACATCTTGTGGCCGGTGAAGGCCACGAAGTCGGCGCCGAGCGCCTGTACGTCCAGCGGCATGTGCGGAGCGGCCTGCGAGGCGTCGATCAGCACCAGGGCGCCGACCTCCTGCGCGCGCCGGACGATCGCGTCGACCGGGTTGACCGTGCCCATGATGTTGGAGACCAGCGTGAAGGAGACGATCTTCGTCTGCTCCGTGATGACCTCTTCGATGTTGGACAGGTCGAGCCGGCCGTCGTCGGTGAGGCCGAACCACTTCAGCTTCGCGCCGGTGCGCTGCGAGAGCAGCTGCCACGGCACGATGTTGGAGTGGTGCTCCATCTCGGTGATGGCGATCTCGGTGTCGCGGTCGACCCGGTAGGGCTCGTCCGCCCAGCCGAGCATGTTCGCGACCAGGTTGAGCGACTCGGAGGCGTTCTTCGTGAAGATGACCTCGTTGCGGCTCGGGGCGTTGATGAAGGCGGCGACCTTGTCGCGGGCACCCTCGTACAGCGCCGTGGCCTCCTCGGCGAGCACGTGCACGCCGCGGTGGACGTTGGCGTTGTGCTGCTCGTAGTACTCGTTCAGCGCGTCGAGCACCTGGCGCGGCTTCTGCGAAGTCGCCGCGTTGTCCAGGTAAACGATCTTCTTCCCGTCGTGGACCACACGATCCAGCAGGGGGAAGTCCTTGCGGATCGCCTCGATGTCGAGGAGGCCGGGCAACTGTGTCACGCGGTCGCGCCACCCTTCGTGCTGTACGCCTCGTAGCCTTCCGCCTCCAGCTTGTCGGCGAGCTCGGCGCCACCGGACTCGACGATGCGGCCTTCCGAGAAGACGTGAACGAAGTCGGGCTTGATGTAGCGGAGGATCCGCGTGTAGTGCGTGATCAGCAGCGTGCCGACCTCGCCGGTCGCGCGGACACGGTTGACGCCCTCGGAGACCTGGCGCAGGGCGTCGACGTCCAGGCCGGAGTCCGTCTCGTCGAGGATCGCGATCTTCGGCTTGAGGAGCTCCAGCTGGAGGATCTCGTGGCGCTTCTTCTCACCGCCGGAGAAGCCCTCGTTGACGTTGCGCTCGGCGAAGGCCGGGTCCATCTGGAGCTGCTCCATGGCGGACTTGACCTCCTTCACCCAGGTGCGCAGCTTCGGCGCCTCGCCGCGGATGGCGGTGGCCGAGGTGCGCAGGAAGTTGGAGACCGAGACGCCGGGGACCTCGACCGGGTACTGCATGGCGAGGAAGACGCCGGCGCGGGCGCGCTCGTCGACGGTCATCTCCAGGACGTCTTCGCCGTCGAGGGTCACGGTGCCACCGGTGATGGTGTACTTCGGGTGACCGGCGAGGGAGTACGCCAGGGTGGACTTGCCGGAGCCGTTCGGGCCCATGATGGCGTGCGTCTCACCCTGCTTGACCGTGAGGTCAACACCCTTGAGGATCTCGCGGGCGCCGTGCTCGGCTTCGACGGAGACGTGCAGATCGTGGATTTCAAGCGTTGCCATGGGTACCTCAGGACTCCTGGGTGAGGGAGACGAGCACGTCGTCCCCTTCGATCTTTACGGGGTATACGGGGACGGGGCGCGTCGCGGGCAGACCGGAGGGCTTGCCGGTGCGCAGGTCGAACGACGACCCGTGCAGCCAGCACTCGATCATGCAGTCCTCGACCTCACCCTCCGAGAGCGAGACGTTCGCGTGCGAGCAGATGTCGTTGATCGCGAACACCTCCCCCTCGGTGGAGACGATAGACACCGGCGTGCCGTCGATTTCCACCCGCTTGGGGGTGTTCTCCTCCAGCTCGCTCAGCGCGCACACCTTGACGTAGGCCATCAGACGGACGCCTGCAGCTCGGTCTCGATCTTGGCGAGCAGGCGCTCCTCGATGTCCGCGACACCGATCTGCTGCACGAGCTCCGCGAAGAAGCCGCGCACGACCAGGCGGCGGGCGTCGTCGGCCGGGATACCGCGGGCCTGCAGGTAGAAGAGCTGCTCGTCGTCGAAGCGGCCGGTCGCGGAGGCGTGGCCGGCGCCGACGATCTCGCCGGTCTCGATCTCCAGGTTCGGCACCGAGTCGACCCGCGCGCCGTCCGTGAGGACGAGGTTGCGGTTCATCTCGTACGTGTCGGTGCCCTCGGCGCTCTTCTCGATGAGGACGTCGCCGATCCAGACGGCGTGGGCGTCCTGGCCCTGGAGCGCGCCCTTGTAGACCACGTTCGACTTGCAGTGCGGCGCGTCGTGCGTGACCAGGAGGCGGTGCTCCTGGTGCTGGCCGGCGTCCGTGAAGTACAGGCCGAAGAGCTCGGCCTCGCCACCGGGGCCCGCGTAGCTGACCCGCGGGTGCAGGCGGACGACGTCGCCGCCGAAGGTGACCACGACCGACTTGAAGGTCGCGTCGCGGCCGACCAGCGCGTTGTGCTGGGAGCAGTGGACGGCGGTGTCGTCCCAGTCCTGTACGGACACGACGGTGAGCTTGGCGCCGTCGCCGACGAGGAACTCCACGTTGGCGGCGCGGACGCCGTCACCGGTGTGGTCGATGACGATCACGGCCTCGGCGAATGCCTGCACGTCGAAGACGGTGTGACCGAAGGTGGTGCCACCCTCGCCGTGCAGCGAGACGCGCACGGGCTCGGTCAGGACGGCCTCCTTGGGCACGGTGACGACCGTGGCCTTGGCGAAGGACGTGAACGCCTGGGCGGCGATCCGGTCCACCGGGGCGCCGGCCGTGCCGATGCGGGCGTCGTCGCGCTCCACCGACTCGACGGTGACGCCCTCGGGCGCGTCGATCTGGGCCTTCATGGAGCCGTTGGCGACCGCGGTGCCGTCGTGGAGACCACGCAGGCGGGCGAGCGGGGTGAACCGCCACTCCTCCTCGCGGCCGTGCGGAATCGGGAAGTCCGCCACGTCGAAGGACGGCGGCGCGCTCATCCGGGTGGCGACGGTGGACTCGGCGGCCACCGCGATCGAGCCGGCGGTGGTCGAACCCACCGGAATGTTCTGAGCCTCTGCCATGGCTGTCGTGTTGCTCGCTCTCTTAAAAAGCACTGCCTGCGTAAAGAATCTGCTGCGGGACTCGGGGCGGCCGGGTGTTAACCGACCGAGCCCTCCATCTGCAGCTCGATCAGCCGGTTCAGCTCCAGCGCGTACTCCATCGGCAGCTCACGAGCGATGGGCTCGACGAACCCGCGCACGATCATGGCCATGGCCTCGAACTCGGTCATGCCGCGGCTCATCAGGTAGAAGAGCTGGTCGTCGGAGACCTTCGAGACGGTCGCCTCGTGGCCCATGGACACGTCGTCCTCGCGGACGTCCACGTAGGGGTAGGTGTCCGAGCGGGAGATGGTGTCGACCAGGAGCGCGTCACACAGCACGTTGGACTTGGAGCCGTGCGCGCCCTCGCCGATCTCGACCAGGCCTCGGTAGGAGGTACGGCCGCCGCCTCGCGCCACCGACTTGGAGACGATGTTCGAGGAGGTGTGCGGCGCCATGTGGACCATCTTGGAGCCGGCGTCCTGGTGCTGGCCCTCGCCCGCGAAGGCGATGGACAGGGTCTCGCCCTTGGCGTGCTCGCCCATCAGGTAGACGGCCGGGTACTTCATGGTGACCTTGGAACCGATGTTGCCGTCGACCCACTCCATGGTCGCGCCCTCGTACGCCACGGCGCGCTTGGTGACCAGGTTGTAGACGTTGTTCGACCAGTTCTGGATGGTCGTGTAGCGGCAGCGGCCGCCCTTCTTCACGATGATCTCGACCACGGCGCTGTGCAGCGAGTCCGAGGAGTAGATCGGCGCGGTGCAGCCTTCGACGTAGTGGACGTAGGCGTCCTCGTCCACGATGATCAGCGTCCGCTCGAACTGGCCCATGTTCTCCGTGTTGATACGGAAGTAGGCCTGGAGCGGGATGTCGACCTTGACGCCCTTGGGCACGTAGATGAACGAACCGCCCGACCACACGGCGGTGTTCAGCGACGCGAACTTGTTGTCGCCGACCGGGATGACCGTGCCGAAGTACTCCTGGAAGAGCTCCGGGTGCTCCTTGAGCGCGGTGTCCGTGTCGAGGAAGATGACGCCCTGCTCCTCCAGGTCCTCGCGGATCTGGTGGTAGACGACCTCGGACTCGTACTGGGCCGCGACACCGGCGACGAGGCGCTGCTTCTCCGCCTCCGGGATGCCGAGCTTGTCGTACGTGTTCTTGATGTCCTCCGGCAGGTCCTCCCAGGACTCCGCCTGCTTCTCGGTGGACCGCACGAAGTACTTGATGTTGTCGAAGTCGATGCCGGAGAGGTCGGAGCCCCAGGTCGGCATGGGCTTCTTGGCGAACAGCTTGAGGCCCTTGAGGCGGAGCTTGAGCATCCACTCCGGCTCGCTCTTCTTCGCCGAAATGTCGCGGACTACGTCCTCGGACAGACCCCGCTTGGCAGCGGCACCGGCCGCGTCGGAGTCGGCCCAGCCGTATTCGTAGGTGCCCAGGCCATCGAGCTCAGGGTGAGCAGTCTCCGTGGTCATGCGGGGTTCCTCCCGGCCGTACTTGCAGATGCTGATGTGTCGGTCTGTGCGGCGCCGGCGCCTCGCGGGATGAACGTCGTGCACACCCCGTCGCCGTGGGCGATCGTGGCGAGACGCTGCACATGCGTCCCGAGCAGTCGGGAGAAGACCTCGGTCTCCGCCTCGCAGAACTGCGGGAACTGCTCGGCGACGTGTGCGACCGGGCAGTGGTGCTGGCAGAGCTGTTCTCCGCTGTGCGGACCGGGAGCGCTCTTGGCCGTAGCAGCGTACCCGTCCCCGGTCAACGCCTTGGCAAGGGCCTCGGTGCGCTCCGCGGGGGCGGCCGCTTCCACGGACTCCCGGTAGGTCTCCGCCTGTGCGGCCAGTCGCGCCCTGGCGAAGGCGGCGACGGCCGCCTCTCCCCGCTCGCCTCCGCCGGCGCCCTCTGCGATCCAGCGCAGGGCGTCCACGGCGAGCGAGTCGTAGGACTGGTCGAAGGCGTCGCGGCCGCAGTCGGTGAGCGCGAAGACCTTGGCGGGCCGACCTCGGGTGCGCGCGCCGTACACGCGCTGCTCACGGGGTGCGACCACGTCGTCGGCGACGAGCGTGTCGAGGTGGCGGCGGACGGCGGCCTGGGTCAGGCCGAGACGCTGGGCGAGGTCGGCGACGGTGGACGGGCCGTGGTCCAGGATGGAGCGCGCCACCCGGTTGCGGGTTGACCGCTCCCCGGTAGCGAGTTCCCCCTGAGGGGTCCCGATCATTCGTTCGCCGTATTTCACAACGCCATTGTTGCGTAATTAGTCGAGCGGCGACAAGCCGTGACGGACGACACTCCTGGTGGCCTCCATCACTAAGGGTTACCTTATTTATCTACGGAGAGTTAATCGGAGGGCAACGTTCTGCGCTCGTGACCGGTCCCCCTCCGGCGGCCGCCCAACGGGCCCCACCAGCCATCCCCCGCCCCGTGGCGAGCCGGGGCGCGGAGCGCCCGGGACACCGCCGAAAGTGACCGGAACCCGCTGGGCCGTCCAGGAGCCCGGGGCGAAAAAAGTCCCCTTCCGGCCCTCCGTAGACTCACCCGCATGAGCAACGACCCCGCCGTGGAGATCCGCGGACTGGTGAAGCGGTACGGCCCAAAAACAGCGGTGGACGGCCTGGACCTCACCGTCCGCGGCGCCTCGGTCACCGCGGTCCTCGGTCCCAACGGCGCGGGCAAGACGACCACCGTCGAAACCTGCGAGGGCTACCACCGTCCCGACGCCGGCACCGTCCGCGTCCTCGGCCTCGACCCCGTCGCCCAGGCCGGGGCCCTGCGCCCGCGCGTCGGCGTGATGCTCCAGTCCGGAGGCGTGTACTCCGGCGCCCGCGCCGTCGAGATGCTCCGCCACATGGCCACGCTGTACGCCGATCCGCTGGACGTGGACACCCTGGTGGAACGCCTCGGACTCGGCAGCTGCGGCCGCACCCCCTACCGGAGGCTCTCCGGCGGGCAGCAGCAGCGGCTGGCCCTCGCCATGGCCGTCGTCGGCCGCCCCGAGCTGGTCTTCCTCGACGAACCGACCGCCGGCCTGGACCCGCAGGCCCGCCGCGGCACCTGGGACCTCGTACGGGAGCTGCGCGCCGACGGGGTCTCCGTCGTCCTCACCACCCACCACATGGACGAGGCCGAGCAGCTCGCCGACGAGGTCGCGATCATCGACGCCGGCCGGGTCATCGCCCTCGGCACCCCCGAGGAGCTCTGCCGGGGCGGCGCCGAGAACACCCTGCGCTTCACGGGCCGCCCGTCCCTCGACCTCGCCTCGCTGCTCAAGGCCCTGCCCGACGGCACCGAGGCCGCCGAGCTGACCGCGGGCGTCTACCGGGTCACCGGCGACGTCCACCCGCAGCTGCTGGCCACCGTCGCCTCCTGGTGCGCGCAGCACGGGGTGATGCCGGACAGCCTCGCGGTGGAGCGGCACACCCTCGAAGACGTCTTCCTCCAGCTCACCGGTAAGGAGCTGCGCGCATGAGCGCCGGTACGTTCACCCCCCGCCCGGGGGCCGCGCCCGTGTCCCGCATGATCCTCGCGCAGACGGCTCTGGAGACCCGGATGCTGCTGCGCAACGGGGAGCAGCTGCTGCTGACCGTGATCATCCCGGCGCTGCTGCTGGTGCTCTTCTCGGCCGTGGACATCGTCACCCTGCCCGTTGGAGAGGGGGGCACCGGCAAGTCCGTCGACTTCCTCGCGCCGGGCATCCTCGCCCTCGCCGTGATGTCCACGGCCTTCACCGGCCAGGCCATCGCCACCGGGTTCGACCGCCGCTACGGGGTGCTCAAGCGGCTCGGGGCCTCGCCGCTGCCGCGCTGGGCGCTGATGGCCGCCAAGACCCTGTCCGTGCTGGTCACCGAGGTGCTGCAGATCGCGCTTCTGACGGTGATCGCCTTCGCGCTGGGCTGGTCCCCGCAGGGGAACACGCTGTCGGTCGCGGTGCTGCTCCTGCTGGGCACGGCCGCGTTCTCGGGGCTCGGGCTGCTGATGGCGGGCACGCTCAAGGCCGAGGCGACCCTGGCCGCCGCCAACCTGGTGTTCCTGCTGCTGCTGGTCTGCGGCGGGGTGATCGTGCCGCTGGACAGGTTCCCGGGCGCGGTGCAGTCGGCACTGGGGCTGCTGCCCATCGCGGCGCTGTCCGACGGGTTGCGCGAGGTGCTCCAGCACGGGGCCTCGCTGCCGTGGGGGGACGCGGCCGTGCTGGCCGGCTGGGCGGTACTGGGGCTGGGCGCCGCGGCGCGGTTCTTCCGCTGGGACTGACCCTTCCGCGGCCCGGGCCCCCGGGCCCGGGCCGCCCAAGCCCTTCACTCTCCCCACCTCTCCCCTCACGTCGCGGGAACTCCTTCCACCCGGCGGGGCGTTCCCACGAGGACGGAAGCATCCACTTCTGAGGTGGAAACCACGAAGCCGGGGGGCGGGCATGGCGCAGCGGGAAGCCGTTCTACGGCTGGACGAACAATGGGCACGGGTCCGGTCGGGGGCCGTGGCCGCCGAGCCCGGTGAGCGCGACCGGCTGCTCGGGGAACTGATCACCGCCCTGCGGGCGCTGCCGGGGGACCCCGAATGCACGGCCCGGCTGGGGCTGCGGCTCGCCGACCAGGCCGCGGTGCGGTTCGCCGCCGGGGACCGGGCCTCCGCCCTCGCCACGATCGAGGAGGCCCTGCGGAGCTCCGAGCGCGCGGCCCCGTACTCCCCGGAGTACGCCCGCTGGTACGCGCGGGGGCTGATCAACCAGGGCGTCTGGCTGGCGTGGCCGCTGAGCGACGCGGACCGGCTGCCCCGGCACCCGCTGGGCCCGGGCGCCGAGGAGGGCCCGAGCGCCATGGAACGGGCGGCGGGCGAGCGCGCCCGTGACGCGACCCGCGCGGCGGTGGCCCTCTGGGAGTCCCTGGACCAGCACGACCCGGTCAACCGCCGGGGCCTGGCGCAGGCCAAGGTCTTCCTCGGGGACCGTCTGGCGGAGCTGGGCTTCGCCGCCGACGCGGTGGCCTGGGCGGTGGACGCGGAGTCCGACTTCCGGAAGCTGCTGCTCTCCCATCCCGGCTCCGAGGAGTCCCTGGAGGCGGAGGACGCGCTCGACCACATCGGCCGCCAGCTGGAACTGCGGCTGCGCTTCCTGGACTTCGACTCCCTGGTCGGGCTGCGCGCCGAGGGGCTGCTGCCCGAACGGCTGCTGCCGCGGGCCGTGGCGGCCGCCCGGATCTGCGGGGTGCCGGCGGCCGAGATCGCGGCCCGGCTGCGCCTGAGCGCCGACCAGGTGGCCACGATGCTGGAGGTCACCTCCTGGCTCGCGGTGTGGCGCATCGACGTGCGGGGAGCCGACGGATTGTGGGACATAGCGGGATATCCCTGGCGTGACTCCGCAGAAGTGCGCAATAGGTCAGCCAGTGAGATAGGGGGCGAATTGCTGAAGGGGTTCATGAATTCCGCGGACTGCCCCCGCGAGGGCGGCTATTGGCGCGTCCACGTCTGGTGGCAGCAGGAGGGCGATCCGGCCGGCGCCGTGTTCCGGCGGATCATCGGCCCCGAATCTGCCGCGCCGACCCCCTCGTGAAACTTTGCACAAGGCGCCGATTACGATAGGCGCCGTGTTGAACCCCCTCGCATACATCGCCAGCCGCTGGACTCCGTCACCCCGGATCGTCCAGCGGGCCGCGTTCGCCGCACTCGTGATGAGCGTGGCCATCGTCGTCACCGGCGGCGCGGTGCGGCTGACCGGATCCGGTCTCGGCTGCGACACCTGGCCCAAGTGCACCGACGACAGCCTGATCACGACTCAGGCCCAGGGCCTGCACGGAGTCATCGAATTCGGCAACCGGATGCTGACGTACGTGCTCTCCGCGGCCGTCGGCTGGGGCATCATCGCCGCCCGCTCGGCCGATCCCTGGCGGCACGCGCTGACCAGGCTGGGCTGGCTGCAGTTCGTCATCGTGATGGCCAACGCCGTCCTCGGCGGCATCACCGTCATGACGGGGCTCAACCCGTACAGCGTGGCCGGGCACTTCCTGCTCGCCACCAGCCTGATCGCGGTGACCACCGTCACCTGGCAGCGCACCCGCGAGGGCGACGGCGCGCCCCGGCCGCGGGTGCCGGGTCCGGTGCGCAAGCTCTCGTGGGCGATGCTCGCGACCACTTTCGTGCTGATCGCGGCGGGCACGGTGGTCACCGGTGCCGGCCCGCACGCCGGCGACAGCAGCGAGATCAAGCGCATGCCGCTCGACTGGGCCGGCATCGCCCATGTGCACGCCGTCTCCGCCTGGCTGGTGTGCGCGCTCGCCGTCGCGATGTGGCTGGTACTGCGGGTGGTGGACGCCCCCGCCGACACCCGGGCGCGCGCCCGCGACCTGCTGATCGTGCTCCTCGCGCAGGGCGCCGTCGGCTACGTCCAGTTCTTCACCGAACTGCCCGAGCTCCTGGTCGCGGCGCACATGCTCGGCTCCTGCCTGGTGTGGATCGCCGTGCTCCGCGTGGCGCTGAGCCTGCGCGAGCGGACGGCGGACCCGGTCGGGACCGCCGTACGGGACGACGCCCAGCTCTCGGCGGTCTGACGGGCGGGCCGGAGCCGCTCAGCCGCGCTCGTCCAGCCGGTAGACGCGGCGGGCATTGTCCGCCGCGATCATGGCCGCCACCCGGTCCGCGTCCCGCCAGGACCAGGCCCCGTCGGCGACCCAGCCGCCCAGGACCCGCCCCAGCGCCTCACGGAACACCAGGGCGCCCACCGCGTGCAGCTCGGGCAGCCGCCGCCCGCCGCTGGAGTACAGCAGCTTCCCGAAGGGCGCGACCTCCAGCAGCTCGGCCAGCACCGCGGCCGCCCGGGCCCCGGTGTACGCGAGGGCCAGGCCGAGATCCACGTGCACGTGCGGGAAGACGGCCGCCAGCCGCGCCGCCTGCCGGTGGTACGGGTGACCGCCGAGCAGCACCAGCCGCGTCCCCAGGCCCGCGGTGGCCCGTACGAACGCGGTCAGCGACGCCGGATCGCCCCGCTCCGGCGCCCCCTCCTCCCCCGTGCCCGTGTGCAGCTGGAGCGGCAGCCCGGACGCCACCGCGCTCCACAGCAGATGCCGCAGGAGTACGGGATCCCGTACCGCCTCGCCCTTGGCCCGCCCGGCCAGCCACCGCCCGGCGGCCCCGCGCACCTCGCCGGGACCGGGCGGTTCGGGCGCGAGGGCGAGGGCGGCGCCGAGGGAGGGGGACCCGGCTCCCGCGTCCGCGCCGCAGGTGAAGGCGACCGCCCCGGCGGCGGCGTGGTGGAGGGCCTCGGAGAGATTGGCGAGGAAGGCGGCCACCGTCCCGGAGGTGTCGGCGACCTGCTCGGCCAGTAACTCCAGCCGTACGAGCTCGTGCGCCTCGGCGTCCCCGGCCAGGGACAGCTCCTTGGGGCCGGTGAGGTCCCCGGGCGCCCCCGTGTCGACCAGATAGGCGGAGGTCCCGGAGCCGCGCAGCAGCCGCCGCCCGGCCTCGACCACGCCGAGCTCGCGCCGCCGGGCCAGATAGCGGACGGGCGCGCAGTGGGGTTCCAGCCCCAGCAGCGGCGGGCACCAGCGGCGCACGGCGAAGCCGGCCTGGGTGTCGAAGAAGGTGGTTCCCGCGGCGGGCGGACCGGCCGAGGGGATCAGCTGGGACTCGAAGGTGCCGAGTCCCAGCTCCGTACGGAGCACTCCGTGGCAGTACTGGTCCACCAGGGGCGGCGTTTCGATCATCCGGGCATCCCGTTGCGGACGTGAGGAAGGGGCTTCCACACGTCCTAACGGGTGAGCGGGGTGCGAGGTGTTGCTCGCGCTGTTGACCGAGACGGCGAAGGGGACCTCACGCCGCCCGGTTCGGGGTCCCGCCGAGCTGGATTCCCGCCATCCGCGTCCACTCGTACGGGCCCGTCTTCACCCGTGCGGCGAACTCGCCGTCGAACTCCTCGTGGAGGGTGAGCCCGGCCTTCTCCGCGGCCAGCTGGGCGGTCGCGTAGGCCGGAGCCACCAGGTCGCCCCAGGCGCCGTCCGTACCGACGAGCACGATCCGGGTGCCGGCCTGGCCCATGTGCGCGAGCTGGCCCTCGGCGCCGCCGTGTTCCTTGGCGAACGCGCCGATCTGCCGGGCCAGCTTCGCGGCCTTGCGGTCCTGCTTCTTGGCCGCGGCGCCTGCGGTGCCCTCGGTGCCTGCGGTCTCTGCGGTGGTGTCTGCCATGTACACCATGCTACCGGCGAGTAATCAGCGGAGGAAGGGATCCACGGCGACGGCGACGAAGAGGAGCGACACATAGGTGATGGACCAGTGGAACAGCCGCATCTCCTTGAGCTTCGCGCCCGTCACCCCGGCCTTGGCCCGCGCGTTCAGCGCGTGCGCCTCCCACAGCCACCAGCCGCCCGACACGAGCGCGACCGCCGTGTAGAACCAGCCGGTGTACCCCAGCGGGGTGAGCAGCAGCGAGACCGCCACCATCACCCAGCTGTAGAGGACGATCTGGCGCGCCACGACCTTGTTGCCGGCCACGACCGGCAGCATCGGCACGCCGACCCGCGCGTAGTCGTCCTTCACCTTCATCGAGAGCGGCCAGTAGTGCGGCGGCGTCCAGAAGAAGATGACGAGGAAGAGGATGACGGCGGCCCAGGAGACCTCGTCCTTCACGGCCGACCAGCCGATGAGCACCGGCATGCAGCCCGCGATGCCGCCCCAGACGATGTTCTGGGTGGTGCGCCGCTTCAGGAGCATCGTGTAGACGATGACGTAGAAGAGGAGCGCGCCGAGCGCGAGGGCGGCCGACAGCCAGTTGACGAGCAGGCCGAAGAACAGGGTGGAGACCACCCCGAGGCTGATGCCGAAGACCAGGCACTCCCGCGGGCTGACCATGCCGGTCACCAGCGGCCGCTGCGAGGTGCGGTCCATCAGGGCGTCGATGTCGCGGTCGATGTACATGTTCAGCGCGTTGGCGCCGCCCGCGGACAGGTAGCCGCCGAAGCAGGTCGCGAGGACCAGCCACAGCGAGGGCACGCCCTGCTCGGCCAGGAACATCACCGGGACTGTGGTGATCAGCAGAAGTTCGATGATCCGCGGCTTGGTCAAAGCCACGAAAGCCATGACCCGGGCCCCGAACGGCCGGCGACCGGGGCTCGTCCCGAGTACCCCCGCTGGACGGGATTCGACGGCCGTCACGCACACCCCTGAGAGAGAATCCAGCAAGCTCCGACTCGGACCCTTCAAGAGTGAAGGCCCGGTAAAGGCTTGCGCGTACCACGCCACTCTAGACGTTGCCCTCAGGTCGCCCCGCGCGGGGGTCGCCTCGTGTTGGGCCGATCGGACCGGGCCGAGTGGCGGCTGTCAGGTGAGTGGGGCAGGCCCCGTTTGAGCAACGGCTTAAGACCTGATGAAGCACAGGTCGATCTCGAATAGCCGCACACCTTTGCGGGGGTAGGCTCGGAATCGCGCCGGTGCACCGTTCGTCACCGGGAAACGACATGTGGAGAGGAGCCCTGACTCACGGTGAGCACCAAGCCGACGACCACAGAGCTCGAGTGGACCGAACTGGACCAGCGGGCCGTCGACACCGCCCGCATCCTGGCCGCGGACGCGGTCCAGAAGGTGGGCAACGGCCACCCCGGTACGGCGATGAGCCTGGCCCCCGCCGCGTACACCCTGTTCCAGAAGGTGATGCGGCACGACCCGGCGGACCCCGAATGGGTCGGCCGTGACCGCTTCGTGCTCTCCGCAGGGCACTCGTCCCTCACGCTCTACACACAGCTCTACCTGGCCGGCTTCGGCTTGGGGCTCGACGACCTGAAGGCGTTCCGCACCTGGGGCTCCAAAACGCCCGGTCACCCGGAGTACGGCCACACGGCCGGCGTCGAGACCACCACCGGCCCGCTGGGCCAGGGCATCGCGAACGCGGTGGGCATGGCCATGGCCGCCCGCTACGAGCGCGGTCTGTTCGACCCGGAGGCCGCCCAGGGCGCCTCCCCCTTCGACCACATGGTCTACACGATCGCGGGTGACGGCTGCCTCCAGGAGGGCCTCTCCCACGAGGCGTCCGCGCTGGCCGGCCACCAGAAGCTGGGCAACCTCGTCCTGCTGTGGGACGACAACCACATCTCCATCGAGGGCGACACGGAGACGGCCGTCTCCGAGGACACCCTGGAGCGCTACGAGGCGTACGGCTGGCACGTCCAGCGCGTCGCGCAGCAGCCGAACGGCGACCTCGACCCGAAGGCGCTGTTCGAGGCCCTCCAGGCCGCCAAGGCCGAGACGGAGCGCCCCTCCTTCATCGCGATGCGCTCGATCATCGCCTGGCCGGCCCCGCACGCCCAGGGCACCGAGGCCTCGCACGGCTCGGCCCTCGGTGACGACGAGGTCGCCGCCACCAAGCGTGTCCTCGGCTTCGACCCGGAGCAGACCTTCGAGGTCTCCGACGAGGTCATCGCGCACACCCGCAAGGCGCTGGACCGCGGCCGCGAGGCCAAGGCCGCCTGGGAGAAGGACTTCTCCGCCTGGCGCACCGCCAACCCGCGTCGCGCCACCGAGTTCGACCGCATCAACGCCAACGAGCTGCCCGCGGGCTGGGAGGACGAGCTCCCCGTCTTCGAGGCCGGCAAGGGCGTCGCCACCCGCGCCGCGTCCGGCAAGGTGCTCGCCGCGCTCGGCCCGGTCATCCCCGAGCTGTGGGGCGGCTCGGCCGACCTGGCCGGCTCCAACAACACCACCATCGACAAGAACTCCTCGTTCCTGCCGAAGGGCAACCCGCTGCCGGAGGCCGACCCGTACGGCCGCACCCTCCACTTCGGCATCCGCGAGCACGCCATGGCCGCGTCCATGAACGGCATCGCGCTGCACGGCCACACCCGCGTCTACGGCGGCACCTTCCTGGTGTTCTCCGACTACATGCGCAACGCCGTCCGCCTCTCCGCGCTGATGCACGTGCCGGTCACCTACGTGTGGACGCACGACTCCATCGGCCTGGGCGAGGACGGCCCGACCCACCAGCCGGTCGAGCACCTCGCCTCGCTGCGCGCCATCCCGGGCCTGAACGTCGTCCGCCCGGCCGACGCCAACGAGACGGCCATCGCCTGGCGCGAGATCCTCAAGCGCCACACCAAGGTGTTCGGCAAGGGCGCCCCGCACGGTCTGGCGCTGACCCGCCAGGGCGTGCCCACGTACGAGCGCAACGAGGACGCCGCCAAGGGCGGTTACGTGATGTTCGAGGCCGACGGCGGCACGCCGCAGGTCGTCCTCATCGGCACCGGCTCCGAGGTGCACGTGGCCGTCGAGGCCCGCGAGCAGCTCCAGGCCGAGGGCATCCCCACCCGGGTCGTCTCGATGCCGTCCGTCGAGTGGTTCGAGGAGCAGGACCAGGCGTACAAGGACAGCGTCCTGCCGCCGTCGGTGAAGGCGCGTGTCGCGATCGAGGCGGGCATCGGCCTGACCTGGCACCGCTACGTCGGCGACGCCGGCCGCATCGTCTCGCTGGAGCACTTCGGTGCCTCGGCCGACGCCAAGGTGCTGTTCCGCGAGTTCGGCTTCACCCCGGAGGCCGTGACCGCCGCCGCCAAGGATTCGTTCGCCGCCGCCGCGCGCTGACGCCGGTACCAGAACCAAGGAGGAGATGTAACCCATGACAGACGCACTCAAGCGCCTCTCCGACGAGGGCGTGGCGATCTGGCTGGACGACCTGTCCCGCAAGCGCATCACGTCGGGCAACCTGGCCGAGCTCATCGACCAGCAGCACGTGGTCGGTGTCACCACCAACCCGTCGATCTTCCAGAAGGCGATCAGCAGCGGTGACGGTTACGAGCAGCAGCTCGCCGACCTCGCCGCCCGCAAGGTCACCGTCGACGAGGCCATCCGCATGATCACGACGGCGGACGTCCGCGACGCCGCCGACATCCTGCGCCCGGTCTACGACGCCACCGAGGGCCAGGACGGCCGCGTGTCGATCGAGGTCGATCCCCGTCTGGCGCACGACACCGTGGCGACCATCGCCGAGGCCAAGCAGCTCGCCTGGCTGGTGGACCGCCCGAACACCCTCATCAAGATCCCGGCGACCGAGGCCGGCCTGCCGGCGATCACCGAGGTCATCGGCAGGGGCATCAGCGTCAACGTGACGCTGATCTTCTCGCTGGAGCGCTACCGCGCGGTCATGGACGCGTACCTGGCGGGTCTGGAGAAGGCGAAGGCCGCGGGCCTGGACCTCTCCAAGATTCACTCGGTCGCCTCCTTCTTCGTCTCCCGCGTGGACTCGGAGATCGACAAGCGCCTCGACGCCATCGGCACCGACGAGGCCAAGGCCCTGAAGGGCAAGGCTGCCCTCGCCAACGCCCGGCTGGCCTACGAGGCCTACGAAGAGGTGTTCGGCAGCGAGCGCTGGGCCGCCCTGGACAAGGCGCAGGCCAACAAGCAGCGTCCGCTGTGGGCCTCGACCGGCGTCAAGGACCCGGCGTACAAGGACACCCTGTACGTGGTCGACCTGGTCGCCCCCGGCACGGTGAACACCATGCCCGAGGCCACCCTGGAGGCCACCGCCGACCACGGCGAGGTCTCCGGCGACACCATCCGCGGCACCTACGAGCAGGCGCGCGCCGAGCTCGGCGCGGTCGCGAAGCTGGGCATCTCGTACGACGATGTCGTTCAGCTGCTTGAGGACGAGGGCGTCGAGAAGTTCGAGGCGTCCTGGAACGACCTGCTGAAGTCGACCGAGGCGGAGCTTGAGCGCCTCGCCCCCACGGAGGCCTGAACACCTTGTCTGTAAACGGAGCGAACCCGCTTCGTGACGCACAGGACCGGCGGCTCCCGCGCATCGCGGGGCCGTCCGGCCTGGTCATTTTCGGCGTTACGGGTGACCTGTCGCGCAAGAAGCTGATGCCTGCCGTCTACGACCTGGCCAATCGCGGCCTGCTCCCGCCGGGCTTCTCGCTGATCGGCTTCGCCCGCCGCGAGTGGGAGCACGAGGACTTCGCCCAGGAGGTGTACGAGGCTGTCAAGGAGCACTCGCGCACGCCGTTCCGGGAGGAGGTCTGGCAGCAGCTGGTGCAGGGCTGCCGGTTCGTGCAGGGCGACTTCGACGACGACGCGGCCTTCGAGACCCTGAAGGCGACGATCGACGAGCTCGACAAGGCGCAGGGCACGGGCGGCAACTTCGCCTTCTACCTGTCCGTCCCGCCGAAGTTCTTCCCCAAGGTGGTCCAGCAGCTCAAGGACCACGGTCTCGCGCAGAAGGAAGGCTCCTGGCGGCGCGCCGTCATCGAGAAGCCCTTCGGCCACGACCTGAAGAGCGCCGAGGAGCTCAACAAGGTCGTCCACGAGGTCTTCCCCCGGGACGAGGTCTTCCGGATCGACCACTACCTCGGCAAGGAGACCGTCCAGAACATCCTGGCGCTCCGCTTCGCCAACACGATGTTCGAGCCGATCTGGAACCGGTCGTACGTCGACCACGTGCAGATCACCATGGCCGAGGACATCGGCATCGGTGGCCGGGCCGGGTACTACGACGGCATCGGCGCGGCCCGCGACGTCATCCAGAACCACCTGCTCCAGCTGCTCGCGCTGACGGCGATGGAGGAGCCCGGCTCCTTCCACCCCAAGGCGCTGGTGGCGGAGAAGCTCAAGGTGCTGACCGCCGTGCAGCTGCCCGAGGACCTGGGCAAGCACACCGTGCGCGGCCAGTACGCGGCGGCCTGGCAGGGCGGCGAGAAGGTCGTCGGGTACCTCGAAGAGGACGGCATCGACCCCAAGTCGAAGACCGACACCTACGCGGCCATCAAGCTGGAGATCAACAACCGCCGCTGGGCGGGCGTCCCGTTCTACCTGCGGACCGGCAAGCGCCTGGGACGCCGGGTGACCGAGATCGCGGTGGTCTTCAAGCGGGCCCCGTACCTCCCGTTCGAGTCGGGCGCGACCGAGGAGCTGGGGCAGAACGCCCTGGTCATCCGGGTCCAGCCGGACGAGGGCGTGACGGTGCGCTTCGGCTCCAAGGTGCCGGGCACCTCGATGGAGGTCCGGGACGTCACGATGGACTTCGCTTACGGCGAGTCCTTCACGGAGTCCAGCCCCGAGGCGTACGAGCGGCTCATCCTCGACGTGCTCCTCGGCGACGCGAACCTCTTCCCGCGTCATCAGGAGGTCGAACTGTCCTGGAACATCCTCGACCCGATCGAGGAGTACTGGGACAAGCACGGCAAGCCCGCGCAGTACCCGGCGGGCACCTGGGGGCCGGTCGAGGCCGACGAGATGCTCGCACGAGACGGACGGAGCTGGCGTCGGCCATGAAGATCGACCTCACGGAGACAACCTCCAGCAAGATCAACGCCGCGTTGGTGCAGGCGCGCCGGGACATCGGCACGCCTGCCATCGGCATGGTCCTCACGCTGGTGATCGTGACGGACGAGGAGAACGCGTACGACGCGCTCAAGTCGGCGAAGGACGCGTCCCACCAACACCCTTCGCGGATCGTCGTCGTGGTCAAGCGGGCCAGCCGTTCCGTGCGCAGCCGCCGCGATGCCCGTCTCGACGCGGAAGTCCGCGTCGGGGCGGACTCGGGCACCGGCGAAACGGTGGTGCTCCGCCTCCACGGTGAACTGGTCGACCACGCCCAGTCGGTGGTTCTCCCGCTCCTCCTGCCGGACGCCCCCGTGGTCGTCTGGTGGCCGGACGGCGCTCCGACGGACCTGGCGGGCGACCCGCTGGGTGCGCTGGGGCAGCGCCGGATCACGGACACGCACGCCTGTGAGGACCCGATCGGGTCCCTCGCCGCCCGCGCGGCGGCATACGCGCCCGGTGACACGGACCTGGCCTGGACCCGGATCACACCGTGGCGCTCGATGCTGGCGGCCGCGCTGGACCAGCAGACCGTCTCGGTCGTCTCGGCGGTCGTCGAGGGCGAGGACGAGAACCCGAGCTGCGAGCTGCTGGCCATGTGGCTGGCGGACCGCCTCCAGGTCCCGGTCAAGCGGACGTTCTCGGCGGGCCCCGGCCTGACCGCGGTGCGGCTGCGGACCAAGGACGGGGAGATCGTCCTGGACCGCGCGGACGGGGCTCTCGCCACGCTGTGCATGCCGGGCCAGCCCGACCGGGCGGTGGCGCTCAAGCGCCGCGACACGGCCGAGCTGCTGGCGGAGGAACTCCGTCGGCTGGACCCGGACAACACGTACGAGTCCTCGCTGAAGTTCGGCGTGGCCCGGCTGGACACGTCTGCCGACCCGGCGGCCGAGGCCGAGGCGGCCCCGGCGGCGGCTCCGGCCAAGAAGGCCGCGGCCAACGAGGCCCCGCCGGCGAAGCCGGCCCCCAAGCCGGCCAAGAAGGCCGCGACCAAGTAACACCACCCGCTGCGCGGAGCCTCTCCCCGCCCCGCCCTTTCACCGTTCCCCGGGCTCTGCCCGGACCCGGCCCTCAAACGCCGGGCAGGCTGAAAATTCAGCCTCGCCGGCGTTTGAGGCGCGAGGTCTGGGGCGGAGCCCCAGGGAACGGAGGAAGGGCGGGGCGGGGAGAGGCTCCGCGCAGCGGCATCGAACCACACAAGAAGGCGGCGAAGCCATGGGTATGACGACACCTCAGGTCGTCGTCCACCGGGACAAGGAGCTGATGGCCCAGGCCGCGGCGGCCCGGCTCATCACGAAGATCGTGGACGCCCAGGCGGCCCGCGGCACCGCCTCGGTGGTCCTGACCGGCGGCCGCAACGGCAACGGGCTGCTCGCGGCCCTCGCAGCCGCGCCCGCGCGGGACGCGATCGACTGGGCGCGGCTGGACCTCTGGTGGGGCGACGAGCGGTACGTCCCCGCCGACGACCCCGAGCGCAACCACACGCAGGCCCGCGAGGCCCTCCTGGACGCCGTCCCGGTGGACCCGGCCCGCGTGCACGTGATGCCGGCCTCGGACGGCCCGTACGGGTCGGACGTGGACGCCGCGGCCGCCGCGTACGCGGAGGAGCTCCGCGCGGCCGCCGGCCCGGAGGACCACGGCCCGGTGCCGCGGTTCGACGTACTGATGCTGGGCGTCGGCCCGGACACCCACGTGGCGTCCCTGTTCCCGGAGCACCCGGCGGCGCACGAGACGGAGCGCACGGTGGTCGGCGTCCACGGCGCGCCGAAGCCTCCGCCCACCCGGGTCTCGCTGACCCTCCCGGCGATCCGGGCGGCCCGCGAGGTCTGGCTCCTGGCGGCCGGCGCGGACAAGGCCGGCGCGGTGGCCATCGCCCTCGGCGGCGCGGGCGGTGTCCAGGCCCCGGCGGCGGCCGCCTACGGCCGCTCCCGCACCCTGTGGCTCCTGGACCGCGCGGCCGCCGCCAAGCTCCCGGCGGCCCTGTACCCCCCGGCGTCGGCCTGAACGGGGAATGACCGGGGTGGGGGGGGGGGGGCCCCCCCCCCCCCCCCCCCCCCCCGGCCGGCCCCCCCCCCCCCCCCCCCGGGGGGGGGCGGCCGGCCCCCGCCCCGCCCGCGCCGCGGCGGCCCCGGCCCCGCGGCCCCCCGCCCCGCCCCCGGGCGGCCCGCCCCCCCCGCGCGGGCCCCTCCCGGGGCACGCCGGGGGGGGGGGGGCCCCCCCCCCCCCACCCCGGGACTCCCGACGGTCAGTCCCGCCCGCGCAGCGACCGGTACGTGGCGACCAGCGCCCGCGTCGACGCGTCCAGGCTCTCCACGTGCGAGCCCTCCTTCAGTGCCGGCTCGACCCGCTTGGCGAGGACCTTCCCCAGCTCCACGCCCCATTGGTCGAACGAGTCGATGTTCCACACGGCCCCCTGGACGAACACCTTGTGCTCGTAGAGGGCGATCAGCTGGCCGAGCACCGAGGGCGTCAGCTCGGTGGCCAGGATCGTGGTCGTCGGGTGGTTGCCCTGGAAGGTCTTGTGCGGGACCAGTTCGTCCGCCACGCCCTCCGCACGCACCTCCTCGGCCGTCTTGCCGAAGGCCAGCGCCTGCGTCTGCGCGAAGAAGTTCGCCATCAGCAGGTCGTGCTGGGCCTCCAGCGCCGACGGCAGCTCCCGCACCGGCCGCGCGAACCCGATGAAGTCCGCCGGGATCACCTTCGTCCCCTGGTGGATCAACTGGTAGTACGCGTGCTGCCCGTTGGTGCCCGGGGTGCCCCACACCACCGGCCCGGTCTGCCAGTCCACCCGATTGCCCTGCCGGTCCACGGACTTGCCGTTCGACTCCATGTCCAGCTGCTGCAAGTACGCCGTGAACCGCGAGAGGTAGTGGCTGTACGGCAGCACCGCGTGCGACTGCGCGTCGAAGAACGCCCCGTACCAGATCCCCAACAGGCCCATCAGCAGCGGCGCGTTCTCCTCCGGCGGCGCCGTCCGGAAATGCTGGTCCATCCGCGCGAAGCCGTCCAGCATCTCCCGGAAGGCGTCCGGGCCGATGGCGACCATCAGCGAGAGGCCGATCGCGGAGTCGAAGGAGTAGCGGCCCCCGACCCAGTCCCAGAACTCGAACATGTTGGCCGGATCGATGCCGAACTCGGTGACCTTCTCGGCGTTCGTCGACAGGGCCACGAAGTGCCGTGCCACCGCCGCCCGGTCCCCGCCCAGACCGGCCAGCAGCCACTCCCGCGCCGACGTGGCGTTGGTGATGGTCTCGATCGTCGTGAAGGTCTTCGACGCGATGATGAACAGCGTCTCGGCCGGGTCCATCCCCAGCACCGCTTCGTGCAGGTCCGCGCCGTCCACGTTGGACACGAACCGCAGGGTCAGATCCCGGTCGGTGAAGGCGCGCAGCGCCTCGTACGCCATCGCCGGGCCCAGATCGGAGCCGCCGATGCCGATGTTGACGACGTTCTTGATGCGCTTGCCGGTGAAGCCGGTCCATTCCCCCGACCTGACCTGGCGGGAGAAGGCCGCCATCGTGTCGAGGACCGCGTGGACGGCCGGGACGACGTTCTCGCCGTCCACCTCGACGACCGCGTCCCGCGGCGCGCGCAGGGCGGTGTGCAGGACGGCCCTGTCCTCGGTCGTGTTGATCTTCTCCCCGCGGAACATCGCCTCGCGCAGTTCGGCCACGCCCGTGGCGGAGGCCAGTTCGCGCAGCAGTTCCAACGTCTCGTCCGTCACGAGGTGCTTCGAATAATCGATGTGCAGGTCGCCGACCCGCAGGGTGTAGCCGGTGCCCCGGCCCGGATTCGTCTCGAACAGGTCCCGCAGACGCGTCTGCCCCAGCTCTTCCCGGTGCTTGCCGAGTGCCAGCCACTCGGGAGTCCGGTTGAGCCTCGCACGGCTTTCTGCGTTCATCTCGGACATCAGACCTCTTCCATCCTGTCGTGCCCCGCCGGTCACCAACCTAAGGGATCGGAAGAGGGGCAACGCACACAAAGAGGCCCGGCCCGCAGGAGAGGATTCCTGCGGGCCGGGCCACATGTCACACGCACATTCGGATGTTCAGATCTCACCGCGGAGTTTGGCGAGCGCCTCGGCGAGGATGGCCTCGCCGTCGGCGTCGGTGCGCCGCTCCCGCACGTACGCCAGGTGCGTCTTGTACGGCTCGGTGCGCGGCGGCGCGGGTGGGTTGTCCCGGTCCTGGCCGGCCGGGAACCCGCAGCGCGGGCAGTCCCAGGTGTCGGGCACCTGCGCGTCGCTGGCGAAGCTCGGCTGCGTCTCGTGCCCGTTAGAGCACCAGAAGGAGATGCGCAGGCGGGGCGCGGACTCGCCACGCTCTGCCTCACCCATCGGCCCCGCTCCGACCCGGCTTCCACGGATCGCGTTGCCACTTGCCACGGTCGTAACTCCCTGCGTGATGGTGCCGCGGAGCGTGAGTGGAATTTCCGCTGCGGGCGCCCCAGTCTACGGAAGGCCCAACGCACGTCCAGTGACCGGAGTTACTCGCTCCGGAGTACGGGCGCCGGTCCCCATGATAGGCAGGGGGGAACGGGCCGGACGGCCGGAATGGCCAGAACCGTCAGCTGCCCGACTTCATCAGCAGGCCGAGCGCGACGATGCACGCGAACCAGAACAGGCCGATCACGACGGTGATCCGGTCCAGGTTGCGCTCCGCGACCGAGGAGCCTCCGACGGACGACTGCATACCGCCGCCGAACATGTCGGAGAGGCCGCCGCCCTTGCCCTTGTGCATCAGCACGAGCAGCATCAGCAGGGCGCTGAACACGATCAGGGCGATCGAGAACCCCATAATCACGGCTGATTCCTACTTTCTGGCTTTCTGGCTTTTCGGCTCTGCTGGGATGTGCACGGGGGCCAGTGGCTGGTGGTTCAGCCTCCTGGCCCCCGCAAGGGTACGACGGATCCGTCCTACCGCATACTCACGGCGATCGTCTCTTCGCTCACTGGTCGCGGAAGCGGACGATCTTGACGAACTCGTCCACGTCCAGCGCGGCGCCGCCGACCAGGGCGCCGTCCACGTCGGGCTGGGCCATGATCGCGGCGATGTTGCCGGACTTGACCGAGCCGCCGTACTGGATGCGGACCTTGTCGGCCAGCTCCTGCGAGTAGAGCTCGGCGAGGCGGCCGCGGATCGCCCCGCAGACCTCCTGCGCGTCCTCGGGGGTGGCGACCTCGCCGGTGCCGATCGCCCAGACGGGCTCGTACGCGATCACGATGGACTCGACCTGCTCGGCCGGGATGTCCTTGAGGCCGCCGTCGATCTGCTCCAGCGTGTACGGGACCTGCCGGCCGGCCTTGCGGACGTCCAGGCCCTCGCCGACGCACAGGATCGGGGTGATCCCGTGCCGGTAGGCGGCCTTGACCTTGGCGTTGCAGAGCTCGTCGCTCTCGCCGTGGTACTGGCGGCGCTCGCTGTGGCCGACGGCCACGTACGTGCAGCTCAGCTTGGCCAGCATGGAGCCGGAGATCTCGCCGGTGTAGGCACCGGAGTCGTGCGCCGAGAGGTCCTGGGCGCCGTACTTGATCTTCAGCTTGTCGCCGTCGACCAGGGTCTGGACCGAACGCAGGTCGATGAAGGGCGGCAGCACCGCGACCTCGACGGCGTCGTAGTCCTTGTCGGCCAGGGCGAAGGCGAGCTTCTGGACGTGGGCGATGGCCTCAAGGTGGTTGAGGTTCATCTTCCAGTTGCCCGCCATCAGCGGGGTGCGGGTGCTCATTAAGGGTCAGTCCTCCAGTGCGGCGAGGCCGGGGAGCGTCTTGCCCTCGAGGTATTCGAGGGAGGCGCCGCCACCGGTCGAGATGTGGCCGAAAGCGTTCTCGTCGAAGCCGAGCGTACGTACGGCCGCGGCCGAGTCGCCGCCGCCTACGACGGTGAAGGCGCTGCTGTCGATCAGCGCCTGCGCGATGGCCTTGGTGCCGTTCGCGTAGTCGGGGTGCTCGAAGACGCCGACCGGGCCGTTCCAGAAGACGGTCTCGGCGTCGGCGATCTTCGAGGCGTACAGCTCGCGGGTCATGGGACCGATGTCCAGACCCTCCTTCTCGGCAGGGATCTTGTCCGCGTCGACGGTGACGTACTCGGCCGGGGTCTTGCCCTTGAGGTCGGGGAAGTCCGCGGAAGCCAGGATGTCCACCGGGAGGACCAGCTCGACGCCGTTGGCCTCGGCGCGGGCCATGTACTCCGTGACGACCTCCACCTGGTCCTTCTGGAGCAGGGAGATGCCGACCTCGTAGCCCTTGGCGTAGAGGAAGGTGTACGCCATGCCGCCGCCGATGAGGATGCGGTCGGCCTTGCCGAGCAGCTGGTCGATGACGGCGAGCTTGTCGGAGACCTTGGCCCCGCCGAGGACGACCACGTACGGGCGCTTGACCTCGGCGGTGAGCTTCTTCAGGACGCCGACCTCGGTGGCGATGAGGTAGCCGGCCGCGTGCGGAAGGCGCGCGGGGAGGTCGAAGACCGAGGCGTGCTTGCGGTGGACGGCGCCGAAACCGTCGCCGACGTAGATGTCGGCCAGCTCGGCGAGCTGATCGGCGAAGGCGCCGCGCTCGGCGTCGTCCTTCGCGGTCTCACCGGCGTTGAAGCGCAGGTTCTCGATGACGGCGACCTGGCCGTCGGCGAGGGCCGCGACGGTGGCCCTGGCGGAGGATCCGACGGTGTCGGTCGCGAAGGCGACGTCCTGGCCGAGCAGTTCGCCCAGCCGCTTGGCGGCGGGCGCCAGCGAGAAGGCCGGGTCCGGCTCGCCCTTGGGGCGGCCCAGGTGCGAGGCGACGATCACGCGGGCGCCGGCCTCGGCGAGCTTCGCGATGGTCGGCTGGACGGCGCGGATGCGGCCGTCGTCGGTGATGGTGGCGCCGGCGAGCGGCACGTTGAGGTCGGCGCGGACGAACACCCGCTTGCCTGAGACACCTTCGGCGAGAAGTTCGTCGATGGTCTTCATGCTGTTCTACTCCTTATACCGGTCCGGGGCTGATACCCGCGTGCCGGGCCAGGTCGGACGAGGCAAGCAACAGGGCCCGTGCGGCGCTTCGTCGCGCTGCCCGGACCCTGTGCTCACATCGTGCTGCCTTGCCCGAGGGACTTGTTAGAGCTGGCCGCCGACGAAGACGGTGAGGTCGACGAGACGGTTGGAGTAGCCCCACTCGTTGTCGTACCAGCCGACGACCTTGACCTGGTTGCCCTGAGCCATGGTCAGGGAGGAGTCGAAGGTGCAGGAGGCCGGCCAGTTCACGATGTCGGAAGAGACGATCGCGTCCTCGGTGTAGTCGAGGATGCCCTTGAGCTGGCCCTCGGCGGCCTTCTGGAAGGCGGCGTTGATCTCGTCCTTGGAGACCTCGCGGTCGAGCTCCAGGACCAGGTCGGTGACCGACCCGGTCGGGACCGGGACGCGCATCGCGATGCCGTCCAGCTTGCCCTTGAGCTGCGGGAGGACCAGCGCGGTGGCCTTGGCGGCACCCGTCGAGGTCGGGATGATGTTCTCGGCGGCGGCGCGGGCGCGGCGCAGGTCCGAGTGCGGGAAGTCCAGGATGCGCTGGTCGTTCGTGTACGCGTGGACCGTCGTCATCATGCCCTTGACGATGCCGAAGTTCTCGTCGAGGACCTTGGCCATCGGCGCCACGCAGTTGGTGGTGCAGGAGGCGTTGGAGATGACGTGGTGCTTGGCCGCGTCGTACTTGTCCTGGTTGACGCCCATCACGATCGTGATGTCCTCGTCCTTGGCCGGAGCCGAGATGAGGACCTTCTTCGCGCCGGCGGCGATGTGCTTGGCGGCGTCGGCCTTCTTGGTGAAGATGCCGGTCGACTCGATGACGATGTCGGCGCCCAGCTCGCCCCAGGGGAGCTTCGCGGGGTCGCGCTCGGCGTACGTCTTGAAGGTCTGGCCGCCGACGGTGATGCTGTCGTCGGTGTGGGAGACCTCGGCCTTGAGGCGGCCCAGGATGGTGTCGTACTTGAGCAGGTGCACCAGGGTGGCGTTGTCAGTCAGGTCGTTGACACCGACGATCTCGATGTCCGCTCCCTGCTCCAGGAGCGCCCGGAAGTAGTTGCGGCCAATTCGGCCAAAACCGTTGATACCTACGCGGATCGTCACGAACCGATCTCCTCGTATGTGCGCCGGTAAGTGCGCCGGCGAGCTGTATGGGATGTCCCCGACCGCTTACGACCCTACCTCTCCGTGAGCTTGGGAGTGACATCGGCCGGGGCCTGACACTCCCCCCGCTTGGCGGGGGGATCCCCGGCTGTCCTGTACCAATGGCGCCGGCACAGGACGCCGGGGACCTTCGCCCTCGTCACCCACGGTGAGCGGTGACGGGGCCGCCGATCAACGATTCAGCGAACGGAGCGCCTTACCGACGAGTACGGCTCGATCGGCCGCGGCCGGCAGGTGTTCCAGGCCGAACCCGAGGAGCACCGTGTTACCCGTAGTGATGGACGCGTAGGACGTGAACAGTTCCCCGGAGCGAGACCAGTCGCCGGGAACCTCGGGGCTTCCGGCGGGTGCGCCCTGGGCCGACCAGCCGCCCAGCGAGCTCTCGAAGCCCTCCGCGGCCTGGTCGGCGCCGCCCACGGACAGCCGCGCCTCGTCCGCGAAGACCCCGCGACCGCCCGAGCCGGGGTCGGTGATGGAGGACAGGGCGAGTTCCACCTTCTTGCCGGCGTACGCGCTCAGGTCGAAGGAGACCTGCTTCCAGCCGCCGGAGGAGCCGGTGAAGCTGTTCCACGCGCCGCTGCTGCCCTTCGGGGTGCAGCCGCCGGCGTCGAGCGTGAGGTAGCGGCGCAGGAACGGGTGGCCGTTCATGAAGAACCCGGCCGCGCACTCCTCGGGGACGGTCGGGCTGCTCAGGCCGCCCGCCTCGGGCAGCGTGGTCCAGTCGTCGGCGCCCGCCGTGTGCGCCTCCAGGGCGGCGTGGTCGTAGCCCTCCTCGATGTTCCAGTTGAGGGCCATCTTCAGCTGCGGCTTGTCGGCGGCGGTGACCCCGGTCAGGTCGATCGTGCGGACCAGCCGCTTCCAGTCGTTGTCGTCATGGGTGGCCGAGGCCATCCCGGTGCCGGCGAAGGGGGCGTACGGATTCACGACCCCGGCGTACTGGCCCGCCTGCGCGCTCTTGAACTGCGGGAACTGCGCCGCGGCGAGGGTGTCGGAGGTCGCGGTGTAGGCGCCGGGGGCGTCGAGCGGGTTGCCCGCCGCGTCGCCGAGGCCGCCCTTGGCCCCGGCCAGGGTGCCCGCGCCGGTGAAGCCGGTGGCGCCGCTGACGCTCGTACGGCTGTAGGCGCCGAGGTAGTACTGGCTGAAGTCGTTGGTCACGGCGCGGCCGACCTGGGCGTTGCCGCCGGCCAGCTCACCGGCCTCGATCAGCTTGCCGCCCTCGTTGAGGAAGTCCCGTAGCGCGAGCTGGGTGTCGCCGCCGGGGGTCTTGGCGCCCGTGGAGTGGACGGCCGTACGGAAGTGGGAGAGCACGCCGAGGTGGTGCGGGGCGCCCTGGGTGGCGACGTCCCAGACCGCCGCGGACCTGCCGTTGGCGCGCAGGGCGTCCACGTACGTCTGGGCGTGCTGGGCCTTGGCACCCTCCTCGGCGATCACCAGCACGTCCGCACGCGGCCGCTGGGCCACCGTGTAGGTGAAGTGTTCGCTGGAGACCTGCCGGCCGGAGCGGTCGCGGCCGGTGAACCACACCTCGACCTTGTCGCCCGGCCTGGCGCCGTCCACCTTCGCGCGGTACTCGTCGAACCAGTTGTTGTCCTCGCCGCCGTAGACGTCGCCGCCCTTCCAGGCCTTGAGCCCGTCGTCGTGCGTGCGGCCGCCGTTGATACGGAACTTCAGCTGCTTGTCCCGGAGCGCCTTGCGGGCGGTCACGGAGACGGTCTGGTCCTCACCGCGGGCCACGTAGGAGGTGGTGAAGGGGTCCAGGGTGAAGTCCGCGGCGCTCAGGCCCACGGAGGACACCGGCCGGTCCGGGCGCGCGGCGCTCTCGCCGACGGACAGCGCGAAGGCGATGTTCTTGGCGAACTCCGCCTGGATGAGTTTCTCGTCGTCCGGGAAGTTGAAGCCGGAGGCGCAGTCCTCGGGTTTCCACCGGTCGTCCGGGTCGATCGCGGAGGCCGTCCGGCAGGTGGTCATCTCCGGGGTGAACATCATGATGCCGTTGGCGTTGGAGGCGTGGCCGTCGGCCTCGCCGTTGGTGGTGTAGAGCTCGGAGGACACCTGCGGGTAGTAGCCGGGGACGGCGGGGTGCTCCGGGGTACCGGCGAGCGCCTTGTAGGCCACGTCGTCCGGGGTCGGGGTGGCCACCTGCCAGCCCACGCCGTAGAGCAGCAGTTCGGCCGCGGAGTGGTAGTTGATGGCGTACGTGAAGCCGATGCGCTTCTCGAACGCGTCGAGGGCGACGGTCTCGGGCTCGGAGGACGCCGTGGGGCCCCGGTAGGTCTCGCTCGACGGGCTGGGGGAGGAACCCTCGTTGTCGTAGCCCCACTTGTAGGCGAAGTTGCGGTTGAGGTCCACGCCGTCGCCGGCGGTGATCTTGCCGTCGCCGTTGTTGTCGTGCAGGTTCTTGCGCCACAGCCGCTCGCCGTCGGGGGCGTGCGTGTAGTCGTACCCGTCCGGGTTGGCGGTGAGCAGGAACCACAGCTCGGTGGAGTCCACCAGCTGGGTGATCCGCTGGTCCTTGCCGTAGTTGTCCAGGGTGTGGTGCATCAGCCGCCGGGTCATCTCGGGGGTGATCCACTCGCGGGCGTGCTGGTTGGACATGTACAGCACGGACGGCTTGTCGCCGTCGGGGGTCTTCTTCGCGTTCTTGGTGACCTTGAGGGCGAGGATGTCCTTGCCCTGCACGGTCTTGCCGATGGAGACGACCTTGGTGAGGCCGGGGTTCTCCTGGGCGGTCCGGAGGATCTCCTCCTGGAGGCCGCCCTTCCCGCTGTACGGGCGGAAGACCCCGTCGCCGGCGGCCTCCGAACGGGCCGAGGCTTTGGCGGGAACCTTTCGCTCGGCGAGCTTGACGCCCTGGGCGGCGAGGTCCTTGGCCTGGCCACCCGTGAGGAAGAGTTCGACCTTGGCGGTCCCGGACTCCGGGGCGCGCTCGGAGAGTTCGTGGGCGTCCTGGCCGGCGGCGAGGACGAGCGGGACCTGTTCACGGGTGATGTCGGCGTCGTAGACCCGTACCTCGTCGGCGTCGGACGCGGTACCGGACGATGGCTGGGCCCCGGCCGCGACGGGAAGCGCGGCCAGTGTGGTTCCGAAGACGAGTGCGCTTGCGGCGAGGATCGATCTCGCGCGGTGCCTCATATGCCCCCCTGGGCGTCGTCAGTGCCACCAAAGCGTTCGCACGACAGGCTCACGATCAGTCCATGCCCATGTCAATGGGGCATGCCGAAAGGGGCCCGCGCGATCACTCGCACGGGCCCCTTCCCAGCGGTACGGCGCTCCGCGGCTAGCCGGCCATGTTGTCGGCCAGCTCCTCGCTGAGGTCGAGGTTCGACTCGGTACCGGGGATGCCGAGGTCCTGGGCCCGCTTGTCGGCCATCGCCAGCAGCCGGCGGATCCGGCCCGCGACCGCGTCCTTGGTCAGCGGCGGGTCGGCGAGCGCGCCGAGTTCCTCCAAGGAGGCCTGCTTGTGCTCCATGCGCAGCCGGCCGGCCGCCGCGAGGTGCTCGGGGACCTCCTCACCGAGGATCTCCAGGGCACGCTGGACGCGGGCTCCGGCGGCCACCGCCGCGCGTGCCGAGCGACGCAGATTGGCGTCGTCGAAGTTGGCCAGGCGGTTGGCGGTGGCGCGGACCTCGCGCCGCATCCGCCGCTCCTCCCACGCCAGCACCGACTCGTGCGCGCCGAGCCGGGTCAGCAGGGCGCCGATCGCGTCGCCGTCGCGGACCACGACCCGGTCCACACCGCGCACCTCGCGCGCCTTGGCGGCGATGGAGAGCCGACGGGCGGCGCCCACCAGGGCCAGGGCGGCCTCCGGACCGGGGCAGGTGACCTCCAGCGAGGAGGACCGGCCCGGCTCGGTGAGCGAACCGTGGGCCAGGAAGGCGCCGCGCCAGGCGGCCTCCGCGTCGCAGGTGGCCCCGGAGACCACCTGCGGGGGAAGACCTCGGATCGGACGGCCGCGGCCGTCCACGAGCCCCGTCTGGCGCGCCAGCTGGTCACCGCCCGCCACGACGCGGACGACGTACCGGCTGCCGCGGCGCAGTCCGCCGGGCGCCATGACCACCAGGTCGGAGGAGTGGCCGAAGATCTCCAGGATGTCCTTGCGCAGGCGTCTGGCCGCGATCCCCGTATCCAGCTCCGCCTCGATGACGATGCGGCCGCTCACCAGGTGCAGCCCGCCCGCGAAACGAAGAATCGCCGAGACCTCAGCCTTCCTGCAGCAGGTCCGGGTGACGGGGAGGCGGGAAATCTCATCCTTCACCGCGGGCGTCATCGCCATGGGCCGATCCTTCCATGCATCCGAAAAATACGGTCGTACGCGGCGGCCAGCAGCTCCGGATCATGCTTCGGACTGCCGTCCTGCCCGGCCACCGGCGCCAGCTCGACCGCCGCACCGAACCGTTTCGCGGCATCGGCGAGGGACTCGCGGTCGGGCACGGCGGCCTCGTCGGCCAGCACCACGTCGAGGGCGAGTTTAGGGGCGTGTCGGGCCAAAACCTCCAAATGACGCTGCGGAGAGAAGCCCTCTGTTTCGCCGGGCTGCGGAGCGAGGTTCAGCGAGAGCACCCGCCGGGCCTTCGTCTCGATCAGCGCGTCGAGCAGTTCCGGCACCAGCAGGTGCGGGATGACGGAGGAGAACCAGGACCCTGGACCGAGTACCACCCAGTCGGCGTCCAGGACGGCCGCGACGGCCTCCGGCACGGCCGGCGGGTTGCCGGGCACGACCTGTACGGAGAGCACCTCGCCGGGGGTGAGGGCCACCGTGGCCTGCCCCCGTACGGTGTCCACGTCCTCCGGGCGCGCCGGATCGTGGCCCTTGACCAGGGCCTGGAGCTCCAGCGGCACGGCGGACATGGGCAGCACCCGGCCCTGCGCGCCGAGCAGCCTGCCGACCAGGTCGAGGGCCTGGACGGGGTCCCCGAGCTGCTCCCACAGGGCGACGATCAGCAGATTTCCGACCGCGTGCTCGTGCAGGTCGCCGGCCGACTGGAAGCGGTGCTGGATGACGCGGGCCCAGGTCTGGCCCCAGTCGTCGTCCCCGCACAGCGCGGCCAGTGCCTTGCGCAGGTCGCCGGGCGGGAGCACGCCGAGCTCCTCGCGGAGCCGGCCGCTGGAGCCGCCGTCGTCGGCGACGGTGACCACCGCGGTGAGCTCACCGGTGATCCTGCGCAGGGCGGTGAGGGAGGCCGAGAGGCCCTGCCCGCCGCCGAGCGCCACGACCTTGGGTGCCGCGCCGCGGCGGCGGCCGGTGCGGCCGCCGCCGTCGTCGCCCCGGCCTGTGGTGAGCCGACGCAAGCGGCGCAGCCGCAGGCTCCGTCCGGTCACTCTCGCCCCATGTCCCGGTGGACCACGACGGTCTCGACCCCCTCGGAGGCGAGGCGGGCGGCGAGCTTCTCGGACATGGCCACACTGCGGTGCTTGCCGCCGGTGCAGCCGACCGCGATGGTCACGTACCGCTTGCCCTCGCGGCGGTAGCCGGTGGCGATGAGCTGGAGCAGTTCGGTGTAGCGATCGAGGAACTCCTTGGCGCCGGGCTGGCTGAAGACGTAGCCCGACACCTCCGGGTTCAGCCCGGTGAAGGGGCGCAGCTCGGGAACCCAGTGGGGGTTGGGGATGAAGCGGCAGTCGACGACGAGGTCGGCGTCGACGGGCAGGCCGTACTTGTAGCCGAAGGACATGACGGTGGCCCGCAGCTCGGGCTCCTCGTCGCCCGCGAACTGGGCGTCCATCTTGGCACGCAGCTCGTGCACGTTGAGGCTGGAGGTGTCGATCACCAGGTCGGCGTCACCGCGCAGCTCGCGCAGCAGGTCGCGCTCGGCGGCGATGCCGTCGACGATGCGGCCCTCGCCCTGGAGCGGGTGCGGGCGGCGGACCGACTCGAAGCGGCGCACCAGCGCGTCCTCGGAGGACTCCAGGAAGACGATGCGCCGGGTGACCCCGCGGGCCTCCAGGTCGGCGAGGGACTCGCGCAGCGCGTCGAAGAACTGGCGGCCGCGCACATCGACGACGACGGCGATGCGCGCCACGTTGCCCTGGGAGCGGGCGCCCAGCTCCACCATGGTGGGAATCAGGGCCGGCGGAAGGTTGTCGACGACGAACCAGCCGAGGTCCTCCAGGCACTTCGCCGCCGTACTGCGGCCGGCTCCGGACATACCGGAGATGATCACCAGCTCGGGGATGGCTGCCTCGGCGGCCTCGCCGGGCTCCACTGTCGTGCCCGTACTCACCTGTGCTCCGTCTCGGTCGTGCGCGGCTTCTCGGTCGTGCGCGGCTTCTCGGTCGTGCGCGGTGTCTCGGTCGTGCGCGGTCTCGTGCTCGGTCATTGCTCGGTCCCCCGTTCGAACGATGTTCCCGCATGCGCGGGCGTCTCATCCTCAATGATCTCTCCTGTCGCCGTGTTGACGGCAGGGCCGGCGGGGACCGCCCGGGCGAGGGCCGCGGCCACGGTCTCGGCCGTCTTGCGGCCTATCCCCGGGACCTCGCAGATCTGGTCGATTGTCGCCTGTCTCAGCTTCTTCACCGAACCGAAATGCTTGATCAGGGCCTGCTTGCGGCTCTCGCCGAGGCCGGGCACCTCGTCCAGCGGGCCGGACTTCAGCCGTTTGCCGCGCTTGTTGCGCTGGTACTGGATGGCGAACCGGTGGGCTTCGTCACGTACGCGCTGGAGCAGGTAGAGGCCCTCGCTGGTGCGGGGCAGCACGACCGGGTCGTCATCGCCGGGCAGCCAGACTTCCTCCAGCCGCTTGGCCAGGCCGCACACGGCCACGTCATCGACCCCGAGCTCCTCCAGGGCCCGCTTGGCGGCGGCGACCTGCGGCTGACCGCCGTCGACCACGACGAGCTGCGGCGGGTACGCGAACCGCCTGGGCCGCCCGTCCTCCTCCACCGGGTCCTCCCCGTCCCCGGGGGACCACTCCCCGGTCTTCAGCTTCTCCTGGAGGTAGCGCCTGAAGCGCCGGGAGACCACCTCGTGCATGGAGCGGACGTCGTCCTGCCCGGGATGCGATCTGATCTGGAAGCGCCGGTACTCGCTCTTGCGCGCCAGCCCGTCCTCGAAGACGACCATGGAGGCCACGACGTCGTCACCCTGGAGGTGGGAGATGTCGAAGCACTCGATGCGCAGCGGGGCGCTGTCCAGCTCCAGCGCCTCGGCGATCTCCTCCAGGGCCCGGGAGCGGGTGGTGAGGTCGCTGGCGCGCTTGGTCTTGTGCAGGGCGAGGGACTGCTGCGCGTTGCGGTGGACGGTCTCCATGAGGGACTTCTTGTCGCCGCGCTGCGGAATCCGCAGGCTGACGAGGGCGCCGCGCCGCTCGGCGAGCCACTGGCTCAGCGCCTGCGCGTCGTCGGGGAGCGCCGGGACCAGTACCTCCTTGGGGACCGCCTCGCCCTTCTCCTCCCCGTACAGCTGCTGGAGGGCGTGCTCGACGAGGCCGGCCGTATCCACGGCCTCGACCTTGTCGGTGACCCAGCCGCGCTGGCCGCGGACCCGGCCGCCGCGCACGTGGAAGATCTGCACGGCGGCTTCGAGCTCGTCCTCGGCGACCGCGATCAGATCGGCGTCGGTGGCGTCGGCGAGCACGACGGCGTTCTTCTCCATGGCGCGGCGCAGCGCCCCTATGTCGTCGCGCAGCCGGGCGGCCTTCTCGTACTCCATCTCCTCGGCCGCCTCGTGCATCTCCTTCTCCAGCCGGGAGAGGTAGGTGCCGGTGCGGCCGGCCATGAAGTCGCAGAAGTCCTCGGCCAGTTCGCGGTGCTCCTCGGGGGTGACGCGGCCGACGCAGGGCGCGGAGCACTTGCCGATGTAGCCGAGCAGGCAGGGCCGGCCGATCTGCGCGGAACGCTTGAACACGCCCGCGGAGCAGGTCCGTACCGGGAACACCCGGAGCATCAGGTCAACGGTCTCGCGGATCGCCCAGGCGTGCCCGTACGGACCGAAGTAGCGCACGCCCTTCCTCTTGGGCCCCCGCATGACCTGGACGCGCGGGAACTCCTCATTCATGGTCACGGCGAGGGAGGGGTAGCTCTTGTCGTCCCGGTACTTGACGTTGAACCGGGGGTCGAACTCCTTGATCCAGGAGTATTCGAGCTGGAGCGCCTCGACCTCGGTGGAGACCACGGTCCACTCGACGGAGGCGGCCGTGGTCACCATCGTGGCGGTACGGGGGTGCAGGCTCGCCACGTCCTGGAAGTAGTTGGCCAGGCGCTGGCGCAGGCTCTTGGCCTTCCCGACGTAGATCACCCGGCGGTGCTCGTCGCGGAACCTGTAGACGCCCGGGGAGTCAGGAATCTGGCCCGGCTCGGGGCGATAGCTGGAAGGGTCGGCCATGCCTTCCACCCTACTGGCGAGGACCGACAACGAACCGTACCCCTCGACCCCGACGCCGGGGCCTGCCCTCAAACGCCGGCAGGCTGAAAATCAGCCTCGCCGGCGTTTGAGGCGCGGGGTCTGGGGCGGAGCCCCTGGGGGTACCTCCCAGCGGTAGCTGGGGGAGGAACGGTGAAAGGGCGGGTCGGGGACAGCTCCGCGCAGCGGGACCGACTACGACGGGGGGCGCGTGCAGCTCGCCGCCCGCCGGGAGCGTAGGTCAGGCCTCCACGCGGCCCCGGCGTGACCTCCGTACGGCGGCGGTCACCCCGAGCGCCACCGCACCGGCGGCCATCACCGGCACACCGAGCCCCGCCGCAGGCGGCACGGCGGCGCCGGAAGTCACCGGCACACCCTGCTCCGCCGCAGCCGGCACGGTGGTCTCGTCGCTGAAGCCGCCCGCCTCGCCGGCCTTGGCGTAGGCCGAGCCGGGGAGCTTGTCCCCGTACGCCTTCACCACCCGCGCCCGGTACGCGACAAGGCTGGTCCCGTCGCCCACGGCTCGTATGGCGTCCTCGTCCAACGGCAGGACCCGCCCGCCCTCGGCCACGTACCACGCGTCGATCTGCGGCTCCCGGAACACCACCCCGCCGGGAAGTTTCGCCGCGCCGAGCTGCGCGTAGCGGAACTCGTCATCGCCGGTCGCGATGTTCACGACCTGCCAGCCCGCCCCGGTCTCGGCGGTCCACAGCGCCGCGCGCTGCCCGTCGGAGGAGACCGCCTCGCTGGCGAGGAACTCCAGCCGGGCGACCGGGGCCCCGGCCTTCCCCGCCACGAAGTCCGGCGAGAGGTAGTGCACCGGTATCGCCTCGCCCGCCACCCGCGGCCGCGCGGCGGTCGCGGAGACCTTGCCCTCACGGGCGAAGAACCGGGAGAGCGTGGCCAGGGTCTCGGGGGCGGCGGCCGCCCGCGCGGCCTCCGCCCTGTCCTCGGCGGTGGCGGACCGCGGCCCGGGCACGGGGGCCGCGGTGGCGGCGACGGCCGGCGGGGCCAGCACGATGACGGCGGTGGCGACGGTGGCGACGCTGGCGGCGGCCGCGGCGAGCACCGCGGCGGCGGAAGCGGGCGTCCTCATGGCGGTCACGCCCCGATCCGGTAGAGCGAGTGGGTCCAGGAGAAGGTGCTGTTGTCCACGTACCAGGCGTGCGAGGCCCAGTTGTAGCGGTCGCTGGAGGGCCAGGGGTCGCCCCAGTAGACCCAGCTGCCGGCGGTGTCGTAGCCGTAGACGACGTGCATGTGCCCGCCGCCGTTGGACCACTGGATCCGGGTCTCGACGGGCCGGTTGGCGTTGATCTCGGTCTGGACGGTCGGGTAGCGGAGCCATCCGCTGACGTAGGAGCCGGAGTTGATGCCGGCCCAGTCCAGGGCGGTCTGGACGTTGCCGAGGGTGGCCTGGTTGTTGGGGCAGTCGTAGCCCTGCTGGCGGTTGAAGGCGGCGTTGCAGAACTGGTTCTGGGTGTAGTTCCGGCCGAACCAGGTGGCGATGGTGTTGCCGCCGGCGGCCCAGCACCAGTTGGTCTTCTGCTGCGCCTGCATGGTGATGTCCAGACGCTTGTAGGCCAGGACGGAGTCCGTACCGGCGTCGGCGGCGGTTGCCGTGCCGGTGCCCGGGGACAGGGCGAGGAGCAGGGCGGTGACGAAGGCGGCGGCTGGGGAAAGCCGCCGGTTGGGGTGGCGCATCGCGTTCCTCCCGACGTGGGGATGTGGGGGTGGAGGAGCGCGTCCGGACGCTGTGGAGGAGCATCGGGGAGTTGTCGCGATCAGGTCAACCGGCTTCAATACGCCGTGACATTGCAGTGTGAACGGTGGGTCTGCGGTGTGAACGGTTGCCAGCGTTCCACCTGGCCCCCCGGAGTCATCGGCCCGGCCCCCACCCGGTGCGTGTGAATGTTCACAGAGGAGTCGCCATGCGACGGCCCGGCGACCAGACCGAACTCGGACAGCTGCTGCGTGGCGGACCGTTCCACCTGGCCCTGCGCGCCGCGCTCACCGCCCGCGGGCTGCCCCTGCACCGGGTGCAGCACCGGCTCGCGGCACGCGGCATCAAGGTCGGTGTGACCAGCCTCAGTTACTGGCAGCAGGGCGCCCGGCGGCCGCGCCGCCCGGAGTCCCTGAGGGCCGTACGGGCGCTGGAGCAGATCCTGGAACTGCCCGAGGGGACCTTGCTGCGCCTGCTGGCCGCCCCCGACGGCGCCCGGCCCGGGACGCTCCGCCCGCCGGCCCGGTCGTACCGGGCACTGGTCAGCGTGGGCGCGGCGGTGGAGGAGCTGCTGGCCGGGATGGAACTCCCCACCGACGGAGGCCTGCACACCGTGGGCCACCACGAGCGGGTGCGGGTCGGGGCGGGCGGCGAGCTGCTGGGCCGCAGCTCGCAGCACGTGGTACGGGCCCACCGCGACGGGGTCGACCGGTACCTCGCCGTCCACCACGGAGATCCGGGCTGCGACCCGGCCCGGGTCCGGGTGCGGGCGGAGGAGAACTGCCGGACCGGGCGCGTCCGGTGGCACCGGGAGGCCGAGGTGCTGGTCGCGGAGCTGCTCTTCGACGCCAGGCTTCGCGCCGGGGACACGTACGTCTTCGGCTACGGCTTCGAGGACGGCACCGGCGGCCGCTGCACCGAGTACGTCCGGGGTTTCAGCTACAGCGGCGGCCAGTACGTGCTCCAGGTCCGCTTCGACGAGGCGGCCCTGCCGGTACGCTGCCGGCGGTTCAGCCGGACCGGCCCGGGTGCGCCGCGCGGCGGGCTCGCCGACCTCACGCCGAGCGGGCGGCACCGGGCCGTGCACCTGGTGGAGCCCGCGGTGCGGCGCGGGCTCCTGGGGATCGCCTGGGACTGGGACTAGGGGGTGTTTCTCGGGGACCGCCGTCAGCCGGCGATGAGCTTGCCGCCCTCGGCCCGGACCGGGACGGCGGGCAGCGGGTCGGTGGCCGGGCCGCGCAGCACCTTGCCGGTGGCCGCGTCGAAGCGGCTTCCGTGGCAGGGGCAGTTGCCCTCCCCCTCGACGATCTTGTCCAGGACGCAGCCCGCGTGCGTGCACTGGGCGCTGAACGCCTTGTACTGGCCCTCCGCCGGGCAGCTGACGATCAGCTTCCGCTCGCGGAACAGCTTGGCCCCGCCGACCGGGACCTCGGTCGCGGCGCCCAGCTCCACCGGCTCGGCCGGGACCGCCGGGGAGCCGGCGCCGCTGTTGGTCTCGGTGGAGCAGGCCGCGAGGGTCAGCCCGGCCCCGGCGGCCCCGGCGAGGGCGGCGGCGCCCTTGAGCACGGTACGGCGGGCCGGGGGCACCTCCCGGCGGTAGCTGGGGGAGGACTGCGACGCGGACATGCGGATCTCCTGGCGTGACGGCTTGGCTCGGCCCACCCGACGATACCGCCGCCGGATGGGGTACTTTCCCCCGCGTGATCGTCGTCGCCGGAGAAGCCCTGATCGACCTGGTGCCCGTGGCGGAGCCGCCGGGCGCCCTGCTGCCACGGCCGGGCGGCGGGCCGTACAACACCGCACTCGCCCTGGGCCGGCTCGGCGCGGAGGTGGCCTTCTGCTCCCGGGTCTCGGCGGACGGCTTCGGCGAGGGCCTGCTGTCCGGGCTGCGGGGCGCCGGGGTGGACCTGTCGCTGGTCCAGCGCGGGCCCGAGCCGACCACCCTGGCCGTGGCCTCGCTGAGCCGGGACGGCTCGGCGGCGTACGGCTTCTACGTCGAGGGCACGGCGGACCGGCTGTTCACCCTGCCCCCCGCGTTGCCGGCCGGTGTACGGGCCCTCGCGCTCGGGACCTGCTCGCTGGTGCTGGAGCCGGGGGCGAGCGCCTACGAGGCCCTGCTGCGCCGGGAGTCGGAGCGCGGGCTGCTGACCCTGCTCGACCCGAACATCCGGCCGGCGCTGATCGCCGATCCGGCGGCGTACCGGTCGCGCTTCCTGGGCTGGCTGCCGTACGTGTCCGTGCTCAAGCTGTCGGAGGACGACGCGGCCTGGCTCGGCGGGCGGGTCTGCGACTGGCTGGCCGCGGGGCCCTCGGCGGTGGTGCTCACCCGGGGAGCCGGGGGCCTGACGGTCTGGACCCGGGAGGGCGCGGAGCACTCGGTGCCGTCCCGCCGGGTCGCCGTGGCGGACACGATCGGCGCGGGCGACACGGTCAACGCCGCCCTGCTGCACCGGCTTTCGGGGGCGCGGGGGGGCCCGGTGGACTGGCCGGACGTCCTGCGGTACGCGGCGCACGCGGCGGCCCTGACCTGCACCCGGGCGGGCGCGGAGCCGCCGTACGCGGCGGAGCTCAACCGATAGCCGCCCACAGGGTCCGGGCCACCGCCACGGGCCGCGCGGTGGGCGTGGCCTCCTGACCCCGGCTCCGACCAAGCTCCTGGGGCTCTGCCCCCAGACCCTTCCCCCAGCGGTAGCTGGGGGAAGGGTCTGGGGGCAGAGCCCCAGGGAACGGCGCCGCGTGCGCAAGGGGCCCCGCCGCCGGGCGGGCCCCTTCGTCGCGCAAGATCAGGCCGGGCTACGCCTTACGGGCCCGCGCCGTCGTCTTCTTGGCCGGGGCAGCGGCCTTCTTGGCGGCCACGGCCTTCTTGGCAGCCAGGGGCTTCTTTCCCGCGACCACCGCCGGAGGCGACCCCGCGTCGGAGACCCGTTCCGCCCCCAGGATGTCCCGCAGGAACTTGCCCGTGTGGCTCGCGCCCACCGACGCGACCTGCTCCGGGGTGCCCTCGGCGACGACGAGCCCGCCCCCGTAGCCACCCTCCGGGCCCATGTCGATGACCCAGTCGGCCACCTTGATGACATCCAGGTTGTGCTCGATGACGATCACCGAGTTCCCCTTGTCCACCAGCCCCGACAGCACCTTGATCAGCTTCGAGATGTCGTCGAAGTGCAGACCCGTCGTCGGCTCGTCCAGCACGTACACCGTCCGCCCCGTCGAACGCTTCTGCAGCTCCGACGCCAGCTTCACGCGCTGCGCCTCACCGCCCGACAGCGTCGGCGCCGACTGCCCGAGCCGGACGTACCCCAGCCCGACCTCGTTCAGCGTCCGCAGATGCCGCGCGATCGTCGGCACCGCCTCGAAGAAGTCCAGCGCCTCCTCGATCGGCATGTTCAGGACTTCCGCGATGGACTTGCCCTTGTAGTGCACCTCCAGCGTCTCCCGGTTGTACCGGTCGCCATGGCACACCTCGCACGGGACGTACACGTCCGGCAGGAAGTTCATCTCGATCTTGATCGTGCCGTCACCGGAGCAGTTCTCGCACCGGCCGCCCTTCACGTTGAAGGAGAAGCGGCCCGGCAGGTAGCCGCGCACCTTCGCCTCCATGGTCTCCGCGAAGAGCTTGCGCACGTGGTCGAAGACACCGGTGTACGTCGCAGGGTTCGACCGCGGCGTCCGCCCGATCGGCGACTGGTCGACATGGACGACCTTGTCGACCAGGTCGTCCCCGTCCACCCGGGTGTGCCGCCCCGGCACCGACCGGGCGCCGTTCAGCTCGCGCGCCAGGTGCGTGTACAGGATGTCGTTGACCAGCGTCGACTTGCCCGAGCCCGATACACCCGTCACCGCCGTGAGCACGCCGAGCGGGAAGGACACGTCGATGTCCTGGAGGTTGTTCTCCCGGGCGCCGTGGACGGTCAGCTTCCGCTCCCCGTTCACGGGCCGGCGCATGTCCGGAATCGCGATGGACCGCTTGCCCGACAGGTACTGCCCGGTCATCGACTCGGTGTTCTTCAGCAGCTCCTTCAGCGAGCCGCTGTGCACCACCTTGCCGCCGTGCTCGCCCGCGCCGGGGCCGATGTCCACGACCCAGTCGGCCACCTTGATGGTGTCCTCGTCGTGCTCGACGACGATCAGCGTGTTGCCCATGTCCCGCAGCCGCACCAGCGTCTCGATCAGCCGGTGGTTGTCCCGCTGGTGCAGGCCGATGGAGGGCTCGTCCAGTACGTACAGCACGCCGACGAGGCCGGAGCCGATCTGCGTGGCCAGGCGGATGCGCTGGGCCTCGCCGCCCGACAGGGTGCCCGCGGCGCGGTTCAGCGAGAGGTAGTCCAGGCCGACGTCCACGAGGAAGCGGAGCCGCTCGTTGACCTCCTTGAGGACCCGCTCGGCGATCTTCTTGTCGCGGGCGTCGAGCTTCAGCCGGCCCAGGAATTCCGCGCACTCGCTGATCGACATCGCCGCGATCTCGGCGATGGACCGCTCCATGACCGTGACCGCGAGCACGACCGGCTTGAGCCGGGTGCCCTCACAGGTCGGGCAGGGCACCTCGCGCATGTAGCCCTCGAAGCGCTCGCGGCTGGCGTCGCTCTCGGACTCCGCGTGGCGCCGCTTGACGAACGGCACGGCACCCTCGAAGGCCGTCGTGTACGCCCGCTCCCGCCCGTACCGGTTGCGGTAGCGGACCTCGATCTGCGTCTTGTGCCCGTAGAGCAGGGCCTTCCTCGCGCGCAGCGGCAGCCCCGCCCACGCGATGTCCGTACGGAAGCCGAGCTCCCCGGCGAGCGCGCCGATCAGCCGCTGGAAGTAGTCCTTGGTGTGGCCGAGCGACCACGGCGAGACCGCGCCCTCGTCCAGGGACTTGTCCTCGTCCGGAACGATCAGCTCCGGGTCCACCTCCATGCGCGTACCGATACCGGTGCACTCGGGGCAGGCTCCGAAGGGCGAGTTGAAGGAGAAGGAGCGCGGCTCCAGCTCCTCGAAGGACAGGTCGTCGTACGGGCAGTAGAGGTGCTCGGAGTACATCCGCTCACGCTCGGGGTCGTCCTCGGCGAGGTCGACGAAGTCCAGGATCACCATGCCGCCGGAGAGGCCCAGCGCGGTCTCCACCGAGTCGGTGAGCCGGCGCTTGGCGCTGTCCTTGACGGTGAGGCGGTCGATGACCACCTCGATGGTGTGCTTCTCCTGCTTCTTCAGCGTCGGCGGCTCGGAGAGCTGGATGGTCTCCCCGTCCACCCGCGCGCGGCTGTAGCCCTTGGTCTGGAGGTCGGAGAAGAGGTCCACGAACTCGCCCTTGCGCTCGCGCACCAGCGGCGAGAGCACCTGGAAGCGGCTGCCCTCGGGCAGCGAGAGCACCTTGTCGACGATCGCCTGCGGCGACTGCCGCGAGATCGGCCGGCGGCACTCGGGGCAGTGCGGCTTGCCGATGCGGGCGAAGAGCAGGCGGAGGTAGTCGTAGACCTCGGTGATGGTGCCCACGGTGGAGCGCGGGTTGCGCGAGGTCGACTTCTGGTCGATCGAGACGGCCGGCGAGAGGCCCTCGATGAAGTCGACGTCGGGCTTGTCCATCTGCCCGAGGAACTGTCGGGCGTACGACGAGAGCGACTCGACGTAGCGGCGCTGGCCCTCGGCGAAGATCGTGTCGAAGGCCAGGGAGGACTTGCCCGACCCGGAGAGTCCGGTGAAGACGATGAGTGAGTCGCGGGGCAGGTCGAGCGAGACATTCTTGAGGTTGTGCTCGCGAGCGCCACGAACGATGAGACGGTCGGTCACGCCGGTCCGCACCTTTCTTGAGAGAGCGGGGGCACGGGGCCCCCGTCCCAGGGTAGGGGGGCCGCCTCTGCGATGGAGTTGGAGAGTGGACTTCCGAGCGTATAGCACGCGCATTCGATTTACGGCACTCCGCAGACCGCTTCACCCGATCGTGTGGCGGGAGGCCCGGGAGCACTAGGCTCGGACCCATGACTGATCATGTGCACGACCTGCGATCTGTACGTGAGGCCACCGACCGACTGCTCACCGCCGTCGCGAAACTGGACAACGCCGCCCTGGCCGAGGAGTCACATCTCCCCGGCTGGACGCGGGGCCACATCCTGGCCCACCTCGCCCGCAACGCGGACGCCCTCGTGAACGTCCTGGAGGGCCGCCCCATGTACGCGAGCGCCGAGGCCCGCGACCGCGACATCGAGCGAGACTCCTCGCGCCCGCTGGAGGTCCAGCTCGCCGACCTACGGGAGACCAGCGAGCGCTTCCTGGCCCAGGAGGGCGCGGACCAGGACTGGTCCCGCACCGTCGAGTTGCGCAACGGGGTCACCGACCTCGCCTCGAACGTGCCGTTCCGCCGGCTCGTCGAGGTCGAGCTCCACCACGTCGACCTGAACATCGGCTACGAGCTCGAAGACCTCCCGGACGAGTTCACCGGCCGGGAGATCGAGTTCCTCGCCGACCGCTGGGCCGGGCGCCCCGAGGTCCCGCCGACCGCCCTGGTCGCGGCGGACGGGCGCGGCTGGCGGACCGGCTCCGCCGGGGACCCGGCCGTCACCGTGTCCGGCACCGCCGCCGGGCTGCTGGCCTGGCTGGCCGGCCGCGCCGACAAGGGCGCTTCCCTGACCACCGCCGGCGGGCCCCTCCCGGCCCTCCCCCCGCTCTAGGATCGGTTTCATGACGTACAGCGGAGCGGTCAAGGTCGGCGGTCCGGCCGACGTGCACGAACTCCCGGACCTGATGATTTCCAAGGTCGCGGTGGGCCCCATGAACAACAACGCGTACCTGCTGCGCTGCCGGGCCACCGACGAGCAGCTGCTGATCGACGCGGCCGCGGAGCCGGAGACCCTGCTGCGGCTGATCGGTGACGACGGCATCGCGTCCGTCGTCACCACCCACCGGCACGGCGACCACTGGGGCGCGCTCGCGGACGTCGTCGCGGCCACCGGCGCGCGGACCTACGCGGGCGCCCACGACGCCGAGGGCATCCCGGTGGCGACCGACGTGCTCGTGGCGGACGGGGACACCATCCGCGTCGGGCGGGTCGAGCTCACCGCCCGCCACCTGGTCGGGCACACCCCCGGGTCGATCGCCCTGATCTACGACGACCCGCACGGGCACGCCCACGTGTTCACCGGCGACTGCCTCTTCCCGGGCGGCGTCGGCAACACCTGGGGCGACCCGAAGGCCTTCGCCCGCCTCGTCGACGACGTGGAGCACAAGCTCTTCGATCAGCTGTCCGACGAGACCTGGGTCTACCCGGGGCACGGCAACGACACCACCCTCGGCGCCGAGCGGCCGCATCTGGCCGAATGGCGCGAGCGCGGCTGGTAGGTCTCGGCCGATCCGGCCGTCAACACCGTGAAGGACCGCACTCCTTCCGGTCGATGACGGCCGAACGCACGTCCTGGAGGTACGGGGCGGGGTAGTTGCTGCACCATGCGATACGACCCCGCCCCTACCGCCCCTGCCTCATCGGACTCCTCGCGCGCCCCCTCGATGCTGCGGCTCGCCTCGGCCTCCCTCGCCGGCACCGCCATCGAGTTCTACGACTTCTTCGTCTACGGCACGGCCGCCGCCCTGGTGCTCGGCCCGCTCTTCTTCCCGTCCTTCTCCCCGCTCGCCGGGACCCTCGCCGCTTTCGGCACCTTCGGCGTCGGCTTCCTCGCCCGGCCCCTGGGCTCGGCCGTCTTCGGGCACATCGGCGACCGCTACGGGCGCCGTCCCGTACTGCTCGGCTCCCTGCTGCTCACCGGCCTGGCCACGGTGGCGGTGGGCTGCGTGCCCTCGTACGGCTCGATCGGCGTGGCCGCGCCGGTCCTGCTGCTCCTGCTGCGCTTCCTCCAGGGGCTCGGCCTCGGCGGCGAGTGGGGCGGCGCGGTGCTGCTGACCGCCGAACACGCACCCGAGGGCCGGCGCGGGCTGTGGTCGAGCTTCCCGCAGGCCGGCCCGGCGGTGGGCTTCCTGCTGGCGAACGGCCTGATGCTCGGCCTGTCCGCGAACCTGACCGACGGGCAGTTCACGTCCTGGGGCTGGCGGGTGCCGTTCTGGGCGGCCGGGCTGCTCGCGCTCGCCGGGCTGTGGCTGCGGCGGTCGGTCGAGGAGACGCCGCAGTTCCGCGCTCTCGCCGAGACCGGCCGACGGGCCGAGGCGCCCCTGACCGAGGTGGTACGGGGCCACTGGCGGCTGCTCCTGCTGACCGGCGGGGCCCTCGCCGTGGGATACGCCGTCTTCTACGCGGTCACCACCTGGTCCCTCGCCTACGCCACCGAGCACCTGCGCGTGGACCGCACGGTCATGCTCGCCTGCGTCATGGCGGCCGTCGCGCTCAAGGGCCTGGCGACCCCGCTGATGGCGCTGCTCGGCGACCGCTACGGGCGGCGTCCGGTGTCCCTGGCCGGCTGTGCGGCCTGCGCCCTGTGGATGTTCCCCTTCGTGGCGCTGCTGCGCACGGCCGACCCGCTGCTGATGACCCTGGGCTGCGTCGGCGCGCTGCTGGGCATGGTCGCGATGTTCGCGGTGGTGGGCGCGTACCTCCCGGAGCTGTACGCCCCGCGGATCCGCTGTACGGGCGCCGCCGTCGGCTACAACCTCGGCGGGGTCCTGGGCGGTGCGCTGACCCCGATCGTGGCGACGGCCCTGGCGGACGGCTCCGGTCCGCCGTGGGGCGTCGCGGTGTACCTGACCGGCGTCGCCCTGACCAGTCTGGTGTGCTTCGCGCTGCTGCCGGAGACCAATCCGGCGGTCGTACAGGCACGGACGGCGGACGCGGACGCGGGTACGGTAACGGGGGCGGCCGAAGCGGCCGCCCCCGCGTAGTCCCCGAGGACCGCGTTACGCGTCGATGGTCTCCCGGCGGGCGCCGGTCTCGTCGGCGGCCGCCTGCTTCTTCGAGGCCGTCAGGCTGGTGATCGTGGTGATCACCAGGACGCCGCAGATGACGCCCAGCGAGACCGGGATGGAGATCTGCGGGACGTGGACCCCGGACTCGTGCAGGGCGTGCAGCACCAGTTTGACGCCGATGAAGCCCAGGATGACGGACAGGCCGTAGCTGAGGTGGACCAGCTTCTTGAGCAGGCCGCCGATGAGGAAGTAGAGCTGGCGCAGACCCATCAGGGCGAAGGCGTTGGCGGTGAAGACGATGTACGGGTCCTGGGTGAGGCCGAAGATCGCGGGGATCGAGTCCAGGGCGAACAGCACGTCGGTGGTGCCGATGGCGAGCATGACGACCATCAGCGGGGTCAGGACGCGCTTGCCGTTGTCCCGGATGAAGAGCTTGGTGCCGTGGTAGCGGTCGGCGACGCCGAATTTCTTCTCGACCGACTTGAGGAGGCGGTTCTCCTCGAACTCCTCCTCGGCGGACCCTTCGTCCTTGCGGGCCTCCTGGATCAGCTTCCAGGCGGTGTAGATCAGGAACGCGCCGAAGAGGAAGAAGACCCACGAGAAGCTGGTGATGATCGCGGCGCCGGCCGCGATGAAGATCGTGCGGAGCGCCAGGGCGATCAGCACGCCCACGAGCAGCACGCGCTGCTGGAGGTGGGAGGGCACCGCGAACTTCGCCATGATCAGGACGAAGACGAAGAGGTTGTCCACGCTCAGGGACTTCTCGGTGATGAAGCCGGCGAAGAACTCCTGGGAGGCCTGGCCGTTGCCGAAGACCAGCAGGCCGAGGCCGAAGAGCGCGGCGAGGACGATCCAGACGACCGTCCAGATGCCGGCTTCCTTCACGGACACGTCATGGGGTGTGCGGCCGATGAGGAAATCGGCGCCGATGAGGATGCCCAGACCGAGAACGGTCAGCATCCAGAGGGTCAACGAAACATCCACTGTTTTCAGGCCTCCGGCAGATGGCTCAGCACTTCGTCAGCGTCATGGCTGCCGGAGGTCTCTTCCACCCGGGCGACCTGGAGGCCGTGGGCCGGCGCCCCGGGACCGACTGCGTTCAGATAACCGACTGCGGTTACATGACCGAAGTGTCCGTATTGACGGGTACGTCGTAGCAGGGATGCAGGAATACTCCCCTCCGCGGTCCCCAGAGTACCGGCCGGAGGCGGAAAAGGTAAAAGGATCCCCAAGAACTGGTCAGCGGCGGGTCACCGGACGGTCATCGACCGGCCAGGACCCGCCCCCCGCGGTCAGGGGCGGGCCCCTCGCCGGGCCGCCACGATCCGGTCGAGTGCCTGGTCGAGGACCCGGCTGCCCGGCGGGGGCAGATCCGGCTCGAAGGTCCAGGCGTGGCCGACCCAGGGATCGGCGAGGTGGCTGTCCGGGACCGGTGAAAGCCGCATCAGCGAGCGCCACAGGGGGTCCAGCAGCGGCCCGTACGCCGAGGCCTCGTCACGGTCGGCGACCATCAGCAGATGCACGCCGACCGCCGGGCCCTCGTCGGCCAGGTAGCGCAGCTGCGTGACGGCGCGGTCGTCGAACCCGTGCGGGAAGTCATGGACGATCAGCAGCTGCTCGGCGGTGTCCACATCCGGCGGCAGATCCTCCGGGGCCCCGGCGCGCAGCGCCATCTGTACGAGGTCCACCCGCCGGGTCAGCGCGGCCAGTGTCCGGGTGACCGCGTCGGGGCCGGCGGCGGGCGGCCCGGCCAGCACCCCGGACCGGACGAGCGGGACCAGCGAGGCGGCACCCGCCCCGGCCGCGTCGATGACGTGGACGGTGAGCCGGTCGCCCGGGTGGACCGCGAGCAGCCGGACGGCGTGCGCGACGGCCATGTCCATCGCCGCCCGGCGCAGCCGGTCGGTGTCCATCGTCATGGCGGCCTCGGAACCGGTGCGGCCGTTGTCGATCCAGAGGCCGCGCTCCAGCGGGAGGCGCATCAGCATCGGGATGCGCAGGTCGGGCCGCTCGGGCAGGTGCAGGTCCCCGAGGCGCAGGGCCAGCGGGCTCTCCTCGGGCAGGCCTGCCGCGCTGCCGCTGTGCCAGACGGGGTTGCTCCAGCGGGCGTACGCGGCCGGCAGCGCGGGCTCGACGACCTCGGTCTCCGCGACCAGCTGGGCGAGGTCCCGGTCGAGGACGGCCTGAGCCCGGTCGACGAGCTCGTCGCGGCGGGCCCGCGCGGCGTCGCGGGCCGCGTTGCCGGACCCTCCGATGCGGTGGCGGGGGTCGGACAGGGCCTCGTCGAGCTCCCGGTCCATCCGGGAGTCGGCGAACTCGACGGCGCCGCGGTAGGCGGCGACCGTGCGGGCCAGGTCCTCGAACATGCCCCAGACCTGGTTGTAGAGCCGCTCCTCCATGGACCAGCCGCCGGCGTCCCCGGCGACGGGGCGCGGCGGCTCGCCCGGCCGCGCGGGCTCGGCCGGCCGCGGCGCCGGCTCGGGCGGCTCGGTGCTGGTCCGGCGGCGGCGCGGGTGGGCGTAGCTGATGGTGGGCGGCCCGTCGGGGGTGTCCGCCGGCGCGGGACCGGGCGTACCGCCGTACGGGACCGCGGAGACGGGGACCGGCTCCGGCGGCTCCGGCGCGGAGGGGACCGGCGGGACGGGCGCGACGGACGGCGTGGACGGGACGGGAGCGGGCCCGTCGGGCCCGGAGTCCCGCCCGGCAGGCCCGGCGTCCCGCGGCGCCCGCAGGTCCCGCGCCACCGTCGGGGCGGCGGTGGGAGCCGGATCGGGCGCGACCGCGCGCAGCGCCGCCGCGGCCACGGTGGCGGCGGCCGGGCCGGGGAGCCCGGCGCCGGACAGCAGCGCGCCGAGCCCGTCGGCGTACCCCTGGCCCACCGCGCGGACCTTCCAGGCGCCCTGGCGCCGGTACAGCTCCAGCGCCACGACGGCGGTCTCGGAGTCCAGCCCGGTCAGGGTGTACCCGGCGAGCTCGGCGCCCTCCGGGTCGGCCACCGCGACGTAGGACGCGGGAACCGCGCCGAAGCGCACCGGGCCGCCGGGCGGCAGGACGAGCACCACCTCGACCCGGTGCACGGCGGGCCCGACGGCGTCGAGGTCCACGGTGAACCGGTGCTGACCGGCCACCGCCCCGGGGACCTCCAGCCCGGGCAGGGCGCGGGCACCGGGGTGGGCCACCGCCTCGGGGCCGGCGGGCCGGCCCTCGTCGTCGCCGGCGAAGGCCAGGGCCAGCACGGGCGTGCCCGCCGAAACCCTGACCTCCACCCGGCTATGGGACAGGGGGTGGTTCTGCCCCCGGACCAGTTCGGCCGTCATCGTGCAGCCCTCCCCCGTGCCTTTTCCTCTGTTGTTCCGGTGCTGCTTACAGGTGCGGCAGGATCGACGGCATCAGGTCCTGGAACGTACGGCCGTTGGCCGGGTTGCCGAGGGCCGTCATCTGCCAGCCGCTGCCGACGCGGGACACCTTCGCCATGATCTGGGCCGTGTACTGGCCGCCGCCGTCGAGGGTGTAGCGGGCCAGCTCCTGGCCGTTGGTCTCGTCGACGATGCGGCAGAACGCGTTCTGCACTTCCTGGAAGGTCTGGCCGGTGAACGAGTTCACCGTGAAGACGATCTGGTCGATGTGCACCGGCACGCGCTGGAGGTCGACGAGGATCGACTCGTCGTCCCCGCCCTGGCCGGCGCCGCCGACCAGGTTGTCACCCGTGTGCCGGACCGAGCCGTCGTCGCTCTGCAGGTGCCGGAAGAACACGACGTCCACGGGCTGCTTGTCGGCGAACAGAACCGCCGACGCGTCCAGGTCGATCTCCCGGGTCCGCGTACCGAACAGTCCGCGGCGCTTCGCCGCCTGCCAGCCGAGGCCCATGCGGACCGCGGTCAGCGTGCCCCCGTCCGCCTTCTGCAGACTGATGGCCTGACCCTTGGTCATGTTGATCGTCACGCGCTGTCCCCTCTCCTTAGCCCGCCCCAATACCTTGCGCGCAGCGTGTACCTGCGGCCGTGTGCCACCCTACTGACGACCCCCGGGTCAGGCGAGGCCCGCCTCCTTCATCTGCCGCAGCTCCTTCTTCAGCTCGCTGACCTCGTCCCGGATCCGGGCCGCCACCTCGAACTGGAGCTCGGCCGCGGCCCCCCGCATCCGCTCGGTCATCTGCTCGATGAGCGAGGCCAGTTCCTCGGCCGGCCGGTCGGTGAGCACCTCGACGGCCTTGGCGCCCTTGGCGCCCTTGGCCCCCTTGCCCGCCTTTGCCCCCTTCGCACCCTTGGCCTGGGCCGCCGTGCCGCCGAGCGCGGGCACCGGGGCCTTGGGACCCTTGCCGTCCTTCCCCTGCCGGTACCCGGTCCCGAGCAGCTCCTCGGTGTCGAGCTCCTCGCGGGCGATGGTGGCCACGATGTCGTTGATCTTCTTGCGCAGCGGCTGCGGGTCGATCCCGTTGGCCGTGTTGTACGCGATCTGCTTCTCGCGGCGCCGGTTGGTCTCGTCGATGGCCTTCTCCATCGCCGGGGTCATCTTGTCCGCGTACATGTGGACCTGGCCGGAGACGTTGCGCGCGGCGCGGCCGATGGTCTGGATCAGGGAGGTCCCGGAGCGCAGGAAGCCCTCCTTGTCCGCGTCGAGGATGGCCACCAGTGACACCTCGGGCAGGTCGAGGCCCTCGCGCAGCAGGTTGATGCCGACCAGGACGTCGTACTCGCCGGACCGCAGCTCGCGCAGCAGCTCGATGCGGCGGAGGGTGTCCACGTCGCTGTGCAGGTAGCGGACCTGGATCCCGAGCTCCAGGAAGTAGTCCGTGAGGTCCTCGGACATCTTCTTGGTGAGCGTGGTGACGAGGACCCGCTCGTCCTTCTCGACACGCCGGCGGATCTCGTGCACCAGGTCGTCGATCTGACCCTCGGTCGGCTTGACCACGACCTCCGGGTCGACGAGACCGGTGGGGCGGATGATCTGCTCGACGAAGCCGTCCGAGCGCGAGAGCTCGTACTTGCCGGGGGTGGCCGAGAGATAGACCGTCTGGCCGATCCGCTTCTGGAACTCCTCCCACTTCAGCGGCCGGTTGTCGAGCGCCGACGGCAGCCGGAAGCCGTGGTCGACCAGGGTCCGCTTGCGCGAGGCGTCACCCTCGTACATCGCGCCGATCTGCGGGACGGTGACGTGTGACTCGTCGATGACTAGGAGGAAGTCCTCGGGGAAGTAGTCGATGAGGGTGTTGGGCGCGGAGCCCCGCTCACGGTCGTCCAAGTGCAGCGAGTAGTTCTCGATACCGGAGCAGGAGCCGATCTGACGCATCATCTCCAGGTCGTACGTGGTGCGCATACGCAGCCGCTGCGCCTCCAGCAACTTGCCCTGCTTCTCCAGCTCGGCCAGGCGCTCCGCCAGCTCGGCCTCGATGCCGGCGATCGCCTTCTCCATGCGCTCGGGGCCGGCGATGTAGTGGCTGGCGGGGAATACGTACAGCTCGCGGTCCTCGCTGATGACCTGGCCGGTCAGCGGGTGCAGGGTGGAGAGGGCCTCGATCTCGTCGCCGAACATCTCGATGCGGACGGCCAGTTCCTCGTAGACCGGGAAGATCTCGATCGTGTCGCCGCGCACGCGGAAGGTTCCCCGGGTGAAGGCCACGTCGTTGCGCGTGTACTGGATGTCGACGAAACGGCGCAGCAGCTGGTCCCGGTCGATCTCCTCGCCCACCTTGAGGGAGACCATCCGGTCGACGTACTCCTGCGGGGTGCCGAGGCCGTAGATGCAGGACACGGACGCGACGACGATGACGTCCCGCCGGGTCAGCAGCGAGTTGGTCGCGGAGTGGCGCAGCCGCTCCACCTCCTCGTTGATCGAGGAGTCCTTCTCGATGTACGTGTCCGACTGCGGTACGTAGGCCTCGGGCTGGTAGTAGTCGTAGTACGAGACGAAGTACTCGACGGCGTTGTTCGGCAGCAGCTCGCGGAACTCGTTGGCCAGCTGGGCGGCGAGGGTCTTGTTCGGGGCCATCACCAGCGTGGGCCGCTGGAGCCTCTCGATCATCCACGCCGTGGTCGCCGACTTGCCGGTGCCGGTCGCCCCCAGCAGGACGACGTCCTTCTCACCTGCACGGATGCGCTTCTCCAGCTCGGCGATGGCCGCCGGCTGGTCGCCGCTGGGCTGGTAGGGACTGACGACCTCGAAAGGCGCCACCGTGCGTTCGATCTTCGATACGGGCCGCATAGGTCAACCGTACGACCCCCCACTGACACTCATACATTCCTGCGGGTCCCCGCAGGTGCGGGCGGTTCGCCGCGCCGGGGGTCCGGTATACGGCGCTCTGGTCCGTTTGTCGTAGTTCAGTGGCGGCTCGGTGATCTTCAACGCCATGATCGCCATGAGATGTCCGCATCAGATCCGCCCCGTGAAGTGCATCGCCGCAACGTCTGCCGTTCCACGCCCGCTTGAGGCGGGGACCCAGGGCTCACGACCCGAGGAGAACGCACATGTACGTCCGACCCGCCGCCGCGGCCGCAGCCGCGGTCCTGGGCTTCACCCTCACCCTGCTGGGCGGGACGGCCTCGTCCGCCGCCTCCGGTCCTGTCCGCGGGCTCCCCGGCCCCTTCTCGACCCCCGTCGTGTACGCCCACCGGGGGGCTTCGGCGTACGCGCCGGAGAACACGCTCGAAGCGATCGACCTCGCGATGCGGCTCGGTTTCGACTGGGTCGAGAACGACGTCCAGCGCACCAGGGACGGCGTGCTGGTGGTGGTCCACGACGACACCCTCGCCCGCACGACCGACGTCGAGCAGCGCTTCCCCGACCGCAAGCCCTGGAGGGTCAGGGACTTCACGGCGGAGGAGATCGCCGCGCTGGACGCCGGCAGCTGGTTCTCCGAGGAGTACGCGGGCGCCCGGGTGCCGACCCTGCGGGAGTACCTCGCCCGGGTACAGCGCAACCAGCAGCGGCTGCTGCTGGAGATCAAGAAGCCCGAGCTCTACCCCGGGATCGAGCGCGAGACCCTGTACCTGCTGGACGAGGCCGGCTGGCTCGATGAGCGCCACGTGACGGGCAGCCTGGTGGTGCAGAGCTTCAGCGCCGACTCCGTACGGATCGTGCACGACATGCGCCCGGACATCGTGACCGCGTTCCTCGGCACCCCGACGGTGGCGGACCTGCCGAAGTACGCCCGGTTCACCGACCGGATCAACCCGTGGCACACCACCATTTCGGCCGACTACGTCACGGCGGTGCACAACCTGCTCGGCGCCCACGGCAAGGCCATGGAGGTGGACACCTGGATCGTGGACGACCCGGCGACCGCGCGGAAGGTGCAGGACATGGGGGTGGACGGGATCATCAGCAACGCCCCCGATGTCGTACGGGAGGCGATCGGCGGCTTCTGAGCACGGGCGCGGCGCGGGCGCGGCACGGGCGGCGCGGGCGCGGCACGGGCGCTGTCAGTGGGGCGCCGTACGGTGGACGCGTGGACAGCTCCGAGCGGCCCCGCGGGCCGCATCTCGAATGGACCGTCGTCGCGAGCGACATCGGCCCCCTGCTCCTGGCGGCGACCCCTGAGGGTCTGGTCCGGGTCGAGTTCCATGCCGCCCCGGACCGGGCCGACAAGATGATCGGCTCGCTCGTCTCCCGGCTCGGCGCCGACGCGTGGCGGCCGGCCCCGGGCGAGGAGGTGCTGCTGGCCGAGCCCATACGTCAGCTGACCGCGTACTTCGCCGGTTCGCTACGGCGTTTCGACCTGCCTCTCGACTGGCGGCTCAGCTCCGGCTTCAACCGCCAGGTGCTGCTGGAGCTGGACCGCTCCGTGCCCTACGGCGCCGTCGTCGGGTACGGGGAACTGGCCGCCCGCGTCGGCCAGCCGGGCGCGGCCCAGGCCGTGGGCAACGCCATGGGGTCGAATCCGCTGCCGGTGGTGGTCGCCTGCCACCGGGTCGTGGAGAACGACGGCGGGATCGGGGGCTTCGGCGGCGGGGTCGAGACCAAGCGGCGGCTGCTGGCGCTGGAGGGCGTCCTCCCACAGCCCCTGTTCTGACCTCCGGCCCCTGGTCCGGACCCGCCCTTCGCGCGCGGCGGCCAAGCGGTCCGGCGCGCTGCTCCCGCGCGCCTCCGTACGGCGCGTATGCCCGGTTCCGCCCCGCGGTGGGGGGTGCGACACTGCGCCGGTGAGCACTCGCGCCGTCTCAGGCCCCACCGAGTCCGTACGCCGCCTCCCGCGCCCGCGAGGAGGTACGGCGTGACCGCCACACCCGGCACCGACCGCCCGATTCCGCCGGTCGATCGGGCGGCGCTGCCCCAGCTCCAGCGGCGCACCTCCGCCGTGCTGATCGCCAGCCAGATGCTGGGCGGCGTCGGCGTGCCCGTCAGCATCGCCCTGGCCCCGGTGCTGGCGACGCAGGTCAGCGGCACCGAGGCGCTGTCCGGCTTCGCCTCCACCGCCTCGGTGATCGGTGCCGCCCTGGTCTCGCTGCCGCTCGCCGCGCTGATGACCGCGCGGGGGCGCCGGCCCGGGCTGGTCGTGGCCTACGCGATCGGCGCGGCGGGCGCCGCCATGGTCGTCCTCGCCGCCGTGGTCAAGAGCTTCCCGCTCCTGATGCTCGGCATGGCCTGCTTCGGCGCGGCCTCCTCCGCCAACCTCCAGGCCCGGTTCGCGGCCGCCGACCTGGCCGCCCCGGACCGCCGGGCCCGGGCGATCTCGGTCGTCGTCTGGGCCTCCACCATCGGCGCGGTGCTCGGCCCGAACCTGTCCGCCCCCGCCAGCCGCAGCTTCGCCGGTACCTCCATACCCGAGACGGCGGGCCCCTTCGTGTGGGCCGGAGCCGTCTTCGTACTCACCGGCGCGCTGATCGCCGTACTCCTGCGGCCGGACCCGCTGCTCACGGCCCGTGCCCTGGCCGCGCCCGAGGAGCGGACCGGGGCGGGCCGCTCGCTGCGCGCCGGGTTCGCCGCCGTCAAGGCCTCGCCCCGGGCCAGGCTCGCGCTGGTCACCGTCGCGGTGTCCCACACCACCATGGTCTCGATCATGGTGATGACCCCCGTGGACCTGGGCCACCACGGCGCCGGGCTGGAGCTCGTCGGCCTGGTGATCAGCGGTCACATCGCGGGCATGTTCGCCTTCTCCCCCGTCATGGGGTGGCTCGCGGACCGGCTCGGCCGCCTGTCGGTGATCGGCCTGGCCGCGGGGCTGCTGTCGGTCGCCACCCTGCTCGCCGGCACGGCCGGGCCCCACCACGGGCAGAGTGCGCTCGGACTGTTCCTGCTCGGCCTGGGCTGGTCCGCCGGGATGGTCTCCGGCTCGGCGCTGCTGACCGACTCGGTGCCGCAGCCCGCGCGGGCCGCCGTACAGGGCCTGAGCGACCTCACGATGAACACGGCAGCGGGCGTGGGCGGAGCGGCCGCCGGCCTGGTCATGTCCCAGGCCGGCTACGGCTGGCTGAACGCCATCGGAGCCGCCCTGCTGCTGCCGATGGCGGCCCTCGCCCTGTTCACCGCGCGCCGCCACCCGGTGCCTGCGAAGGCGGCGGTCCAGGGCGCTCAGTAGCTGATGTGGTAGGCCTTGCGCAGCGTTTCGCGCACGGTCCAGGTGGTCTTGTCGCCCTCGCGGAGCACGCAGGCGGAACCGGGGCCCACCTCCAGGGTCTCGCCGCCCTCCACCTCGATCGTGGCGCGGCCGCTGACCACCACGAACAGCTCGTTGGCCTCGGTGTCGGTGACCACGCCCGGGGTGATCTGCCAGATCCCGCGCACCTGCGAGCCGTCCGGGGCCTCCCACAGCACCTTGCCCGTCACGACCGGTGCGCCGGAGACGATCTGCGCGGGGTCGAGCTCCTCGACCTCCAGTTCCGCGTCCGGGACGTCCGGTACGGAGACGGCGAAGGAGGCGGGGGCCGGGTTGGAGGCGGAGGTGGCGGCAGAGGCAGGGGCGGCGGCCGCGGTGTGATCACTGGTGCTCATGGCGCGCCAGCGTAATCCGGCGGGGCCGCACGGCACGGTGGCCAGAGCGTCCAGGTTCGGCCCGGCGGACGAGTCACCCTGTCCAGCCCGCGTCTGCGGGGCGCGTGCTCAGAGGGATCGCTCCTCGGACAGGTTGTGACGGGTGTGACGGGTGAGCGTTTGGGGGCGTGGATTCCGTGCCATGGATGGGGACATGTCACAGCACACAGCATCTCCGCGGCCCCGTTCGACACCCCTGTCCGGCGGACCGGTCCTGTCGGAAGAAGTACGCGAGGCGCTCGCGCGGCGGCGGCCCGTGGTGGCCCTGGAGTCGACGATCATCGCGCACGGCCTGCCCCGCCCCCGCAATCTGGCGGTAGGCCTGGAACTGGAGGCCCTGGTTCGGGCGGAGGGAGCCGTTCCGGCGACGATCGCGGTCGTCGACGGGGTGGCGTACGCCGGGCTCGACAAGACACAACTGGAGCGGATCGCGAGCGGCGAGGGCGTGCGGAAGCTCGGCCACCGGGATCTGGCGCCCGCGCTCGCGACGGGGGCGACGGGCGCGACGACGGTGTCCGCGACGGCCCTTCTGGCCGCGCGGGCCGGGCTTCGGGTCTTCGCGACGGGCGGGCTGGGGGGCGTACACCGGGAGTACGCGCAGACGCAGGACGAGTCGGCGGATCTGTCGCTGCTGGCACGGACGCGGATCACGGTGGTGTGCGCGGGGGTGAAGTCGATCCTGGACGTACCGGCCACCCTTCAGCGGCTGGAGACGCTGGGGGTGGGGGTGCTGGGTTTCGGGACGGATCGTTTCCCAGGGTTCTACCTGGCCAGTTCCGGTGAGCCGGTGGACTGGACGGTGCACCGGCCGGAGGAGGTCGCGGCGGTGATGGCGGCTCAGGACTCGCTCGGCGGACCGGAGTCGGCGCTGCTGGTCGCCAACCCGGTCGCGGAATCGGAGCAACTGGATCCGGAGCTGCACGACCGGGTCCTGGCCGAGGCCCTCGCCGAGTGCCGCGAGCGCGGGATCACGGGGCAGGCGGTGACCCCGTTCCTGCTGGGGTTCCTCGTACGGGCGACCGGCGGGGCCTCGCTGGAGGCCAACCTGGCGGCGGTACGGGGCAATGTGCGCCTCGGGGCCCGCATCGCGGCGGCCTGGACGGCCCGGCCGTGACCGGCGCCGGGGCGGGCGCGGAGGCGGTCTCGGAATCGGTCTCGGAGGCAGAAGCGGGGGCGGAAGCAGGCGCGGAAGCGAGGGCGGAAGCATGCGCGGAGGCGAGGGCGGAAGTGGGCGCGGGAGCGAGGGCGGGGGCTGAGGCGGGCACGGACGGCCTCGCGGAGGCGGAAGCGGGGGCGGGCGCGGAGGCGGGGACAGGCGCGGAGGCGGGCACGGGCACGGAAGCGGGCACGGGCACGGAAGCGGGGGCGGCGCGCGTCGCGGGGGCGGGCGCGCTGCTCGTCGTCGGGGACGTCGTGACCGATGTGGTGGCCGTGCACCCGGAGCCGCTGGCTCCGGCCACCGACACCGCCGCCCGGATCCGCACCCTGCCCGGCGGCGCGGGCGCCAACGCGGCCTGCTGGGCCGCGTACGCGGGCGCGGCCGACGTACGCCTCCTGGCACGGGTGGGCACGGAATCGGCGCGCTGGCACGAGCGGGCGCTCCTGGACGCGGGGGTACGGCCGCGGCTGGTGATCGACCCGGCCGAGCCGACCGGGACGGTGGTCGCCCTGGTCGGCAAGGACACGGAGCGGACGTTCCTGACCGACAGCGCGGCCTCGCTGCGCCTCTCGCCCGCCGACTGGGCGCCGGCCCTGCTGGAGGGGGCGGCCCATCTGCACCTCTCCGGGTACCTGTTCTTCGCGGACAGCAGCCGGGAGCTGGCCCTGGTCGCGCTGCGGGCCGCGCGGACCCGGGGGATACCGGTGAGCGTGGATCCGGCCTCGGCCGGGTTCCTGCTCACCCTGGGGCCGCGGCGGTTCCTCGACGCCGTGGCGGGGGCCGGCGTACTGCTGCCCAACGAGGACGAGGCGCGGCTGCTCGCAGGACTGCCGGAGCGGGCCGGGGCGGCCCGGGCGGCGGCGGAGCTGAGCCGGCGGGTGCCGCTGGTCGTGGTCACCCGGGGCGCGGGCGGGGCACTGGTGGCCGAGGCGGGCCGGATCACCGCCGAGGTCGGCGCGGAGTCGGTCGAGGCGGTGGACTCCACGGGCGCGGGGGACGCGTTCACCGGCGGGTTCCTCGCGGCCCGGCTCGCCGGCGCGGACCCGGCGGAGGCCGCCCGGGCGGGGTGCCGGACGGCCGCGGTGGCGGTGACCCGGCTGGGCGGACGGCCCTGACCCGGCGTTCAGGCCGTGCCGGGGCGGATCCCGGTCCAGGCGGGACGGCGGGGGTCGTCCGCCCGGACCAGGGCATCGGCCAGCACCGCCGGGTCGATCTCGGCCTCGTAGCGCGCGAAGGCGGGCAGGGTCCACCGCGCGGACGGCTCGGTGCGGCGGGCCAGCGCCCCCGGGGAGAGCCGGATGTGCACGCTGAGGTCGAAGGGGAACCAGTGGCCCAGCAGCAGCGGGCCGTGCACGATCAGCACGCCGCCCGCCGGGAGTTCGGTGTACGGGCTGCGGGTGGCCCGGTCGGTCACCGGGTCCCACAGGTCGGGCAGCACCCGCCCGGTGCCGCCGGGGTCGGTCGGCCCGAAGACCTCCCGCCAGAGCGCGGCGGTGTCGTACCAGCCGCCGAGGTACGCGTCCACGTCCTCGCGGCCGAACTCGAAGCGGAGCGACGCCGGCCGCAGGAACCCCTCGGCCGGGACCACCGGCGCCGGACGGCCGCGCCCGCGCAGGGCGTCCGCGAGGTGTCCGGCGAGCACACCGGTGCCGGCGGCGGGCGCGCCGTCGATGCCCACCCGCTGCCAGGCTCCCTGGCCGGAGGCGGTGCGGTGTTCGTCGAGGTGTTGGTCGAGGTGGCCGGCGAGGCGCTCGGCCATCCGCTGCCATGTGATCGCTTCCAGCTGCACGAGCCCATTGTCAGTGGTCGGCCTTAGCGTTTTTCACGAGGGATCACCGGCGCGACAGGAGCCGGCGGCCCGGCCTTGGGGAGGGGTCTGTCATGGCTCGGGAGACGACGTATCTGGAGCTGTCGCAGGATGGCGGCGGAGCGCACAAGTTCTACGAGGTGACCGTGGACGGCACCGCGGTCTCGGTGCGGTACGGGCGCATCGGCGCGGACGGCCAGATGCAGAACTCCTCGTTCCCGACGGCCGAGAAGGCCCGGGCGGCCGCCGCGAAGAAGATCGGGGAGAAGGTCCGCAAGGGGTACGCCCCGGCCGTGCGCGGGCAGCGCGCCGCGCGGTCGGTGACCCGCCGCCAGGTGACCTCCGCGCCGTCGACGGCGCGCGCGGTGGCCCCGGTGCTGTGGCGTTTCCGTACGGGTTCCTCGGCCTTCGGGATCCATGTGGACGAGGACCGCTGCTGGGTCGGCAACCAGGCGGGGGACGTCTACACGCTGAGCCACGGCGGCGAGGTGCTGGCCCGCTACTCCCTGCCGGAGGGGGTGAAATGCCTGGTCGCGGACGAGTTCTGGATATACGCGGGCTGTGACGACGGCACGGTGTACGACCTGTCGTCGAAGGTGCCGTTCGGGGCGTACGACATCGCGGCGGATGTGGACATCTACTGGCTCGACATCCACGAGGGCGTGCTGAACGTGTCGGACGCGGGCGGTGGCCTGACGGTCATCGACCACGAGGACGAGTTCCAGTGGTCCCGCAAGTCCGGGGGGATCGGCGCCTGGATGGTCCGCGCCGACGAGGCGGCCGTCTACCACGGCCACAGCGGCGGTGTGACGGCGTACGCCTCGGACGGCACCAGGGAGCTGTGGCACACCCCCACCAACGGCTCGGTGCTGTTCGGCTGGCAGGAGGAGCACGCGGTGTACGCGGGCACGGGCCGCAAGGTCGTACAGCGGCTGTCGAAGGCCACCGGGGCCATCGAGGCCTCGTACGGGTGCGACGCGGCGGTGTACTCGTGCGCGACCTCGCCGGACGGGCGGTACGTCTTCGCCGGCGACTCGTCCTCCTCCGTGTACTGCTTCGACGCCGACGGGCGGCGGCTGTGGAAGCTGGGCACGGGCGGCGGGTCCGCGCTGTCCATGCAGTACCTGGACGAGCGGTTGTACCTGGTCACCACGGACGGTTCGCTGGTGTGCGTGGACGCGAGCGAGGCGGCGATCACGGCGGCCCAGCGGGGCTCGGTTCCGGTGGCGGTGGATGTGAAGTCGGCGGCGGCGCTTCCGGTGTTCACCCCGGCCGCGTCGGCCGCGTCGGTGGCGACCGTCTCGGTGGCCGCGGCCCCGGCGGGCGCGGTGGTGGTGGAGTGCGTGCAACAGGGCGGCCGAATGCGCGTCCAGGTGGTCTCCGGCGACTACGAGCCTTCGTGGAACGTGCAGTTCCCGCGCGGGATCCGGGAGGTCGGGGCCCGGTATGTGGTGGACGGGCTGCATGCGGCCTCGGGCGGCTTCTACCGGGTGCGCGGGGAGATACGCCGACTGGTGTGACGGGCCGGTTCACGGGGGCGGGGGGCCGGGCCGGTTCACAGGGCGGGGCCGGAGCAGGCGCAGGGCGTGGAGCCGGGTGGGGCCGGGCTGGGTATGGAGAACTCGGCGCCCTCGGGGAGCGCGTCGCAGGTCACGTACAGCACGACCGGTTCGGCGCCGAGGTTGCGTCCGAGGTGGATGTGGGCGATGCCCGCGGGTTCGATGAAGCTGGTCCCGGCCCGGTGCACCACGACCGAGTCGTCGTGCAGGATCCGGGTCAGCGTCCCGGATCTCACCACCGCGATCAGCTCCACCCGGTGGTAGTGCCAGCCGGTGCAGCCCCCGGGCGCTATGACGATCTCGCGACCCTCCAGGTCGGCGTGAGTCTCGGCATGAGTTTCCGCCATCCCCGGGCGCCGCGCCGTTGCCTGCCGTCCACCCATGTGCTCCTCCTCCACGGGCTCCGGCTTTGGCCCGTGCGTCACAGTAGGTGGACATCCGCCATTCCAGTGAGGATTGGCGAAACCCCAACAAACCTGCGCCGCAAGGTGATATGGGGTCTGGGCGGCGGTATCAATCCGGCATGAGTCTCGTGGTGTTCGAGTCGGTGAAACACATCCACTGCGCGGAGTGCCGGCGCGGCCCGATCCGGCACGTGGTCCGCGAGGCCGGCGTGCCCCGCTGCCTGGACTGCGCCGACCTGGGGCACCTGGTCTACCTGCCGCGCGGCGACGCGGCGCTCACCCGCCGTGCCCGTGAGGCCAGTTCACTCTCGGCGGTCGTGCTCCGCCTCCACAAACGCCGCCGCCGCTACGAACGCCAGGGCCTGCTGGTCGAGGACACCGCCCTGGCCCGCGCGGAGCGCGCCTGCCTCGCGGACGCCGACGCGCGGGCCCGCCGCCGCGAGCGCGACCGGCTGCGCCGCGCCGCCGAGGACACCCGCTTCACAGCTGCCTTCGCCGCCGAGATACGGCGGCTGTTCCCCGGATGCCCGGCCGACCGCGCCCAGGCGATCGCCGCCCACGCCTCGCTCCGCGGCAGCGGCCGGGTGGGCCGCACCGCCGCCGGCCGGGCCCTCGACGAGCAGGCGGTGTCGATGGCGGTCCGGGCGGCCGTGCGCCACACCGACACGGAGTACGACGCCCTGCTGATGGCGGGCATCCCCCGCTTCGCCGCCCGCGCCCGGCTGGCGGCGCGGATCGACGCGATCCTCGACGGATGGCGCACGGGCGGCCCGGAAGGCGCTAGTTGAGCCGGAAGCGGCGGTACAGCAGCACGCCGCCGAGGAGCAGCGCGCCGCCGCCGGGGAGGAGGTAGCCGACGGCGTCGGCCCCGGTGTGGGCGAGCGCGGAGGTGTCGCGAGGCGGAGCGGGCGTGACCGCCGGAGCCGGCGGGGTGACGGGCCGGACGGCGGGCGGCTGGACGGGCTTGCCGACGCTGGGCTCCCCGTTGACGGAGGTGTTGCCGCTGGAGGCGTTGCCGGCACCGACGACGCTCACCGCGTTACCACTGATGTTCAGCGGTACTTCGATCGGGAGCTGGATCCCATTGCCGGACAGCACCCCCGGTGAATCCTTTCCCCGCCCCGTGGCACCGGCGCCGGGTTTGGACGGATGCGCGCGCTGGGACGGATCCGAGGGCCTCGGCCCCGGCGACCCGTGGTCCCCCGGGCTCTCGTTGACACACCGGTTCCCGGCGGCCGAGTTGAGCAACCCGACCACGCTCACGGTGTTGCCGCACACGTTCACCGGCGCGCTCACGGGCAGTTGCACCAGATTCCCCGACAGCAGACCCGGGGAGCGCTCGGCCTGTCCGCCCGCCTCCGCATCGGCGTAGGCGAAACCGCTCACCCCCGCTACGGCCAGTCCGCCACCCGCGACCACCGCCGCGATCAAGCCATTCCGACGACTGTGACGCATCAGCTTTCCTGCCTTCCGGAAGGTTCACGGGCGCTGCGCCCGCACCGGAGACAACGCGGGTCAACCCATTCGGGTTATAGAGCCGGTACGCATTTCACTCCATCGTGTACTGGGTACTTCCTTCTTCATGACTGTTCGCCCGCTGCTCCTCCTCGATGTGGACGGCCCTCTCAACCCCTTCCGGTCCCGTCTCGCCGGGCTGCGCGGATACACGAGTCACCGCATGCGCCCGGCGGTCTGGATGTCCGGCCGCGCCCCGGATTCCCGCAGCGCCCGGCGCGGCCTGCGCGTGCGCCTCCACCCCGCCCACGGCGCCCGGCTGCTGGCGCTCCCCTTCGAACTCGCCTGGGCCACCGCCTGGACGGATGACGCCAACACGATGATCGCCCCGCACATCGGACTTCCCGCTGATCTTCCTGTCATCGAATGGCCGGAACTCTTCGCCCACGACCCCGACGGCCTCTTCTGGAAAACCCGCCCGCTGCTCGACTGGGCGGCCGGCCGCCCCTTCGCCTGGGTCGACGACATGATCAACCCCCGCGACCGCGCCTGGGTCCGCACCCACCACCCGGCCCCGGCGCTCCTCCTCCGCATCCACCCCCGCCACGGCCTCCGCGACCGCGACTTCACCGCTCTGACGCGCTGGGCCGCCGACCTGCCCGGGTGAACCTCGCGCGCCCGGCCGCTCACAACCCGAGGGCTGCGACCGGGTCCGGGGCGGGGCGGCCCTTCGGCCACCAGTCCTCGTCGCCCAGGCGGGACTCGTAGGCGTACCAGAGGCCCTCGCGGCTCAGGCGGAGCTGGCGGTTCAGGCAGGTGAGGCGGTTGCGGTCGGGGCGGAAGGAGCCCTGGCCGGCCGCCAGGAGGGCCGGGCGGGCCCGGTCGAAGGGGCCGGCCGGGGGGTCCCAGGGCTCGTCGAGGGCGACCAGGGCGAGCAGGCCGCCCTGGCGCCAGGCGGCGGCGCCCCGGGCGAGGTCGGTGGTCGTACGGCCGGTGGCGCGAGCCAGGTCCCGGTAGAGGCTCCGGGCCGGGCCGGTGAGCCCGGCCGTGGGGTGCGCGGACGCCAGCCGGACAGCGTCCTGCCAGAGGGTGAGACCGGCGATCGGGTCCTCGCCGGTGGTGAGCAGGGCGAAGGCCCGGGTCGCGGCGTCGGTGGCGAGCTGGTCCAGGGCGAGCGGGTCCGGGGCCGCGGGATCGCCCGGGTAGGCCGGCGGCAGTCCCACGCCGGCGGGCGCGGCGAGCGGGGCGGGCAGCGGCGGCAGGACGGCGCGGGCCAGCGCCGCGCGGGCCGGGACCCCGGGGAAGTCCGGCGCCGCGTCGGGCTGTTCGCGCGCGGCGTGGGCGGCATTGCGGCGGGTCAGCTCATCGAGCAGCTCCCGCTCACCGCGGCCGCGCAGGAGCAGCAGGACGAACGGGTCCTCGTCGAGCAGCCGGGCCGCCCGGTAGCAGAGGGCCGCCGCGTGCTTGCACGGAGGGCGCGCGATGTCCGGGCAGGAGCAGCGCGGGACGAGCTCGCCAGCGCCGGGCAGGATCGACTCCGCCAGAGATTGCGGAACCTCCCTCTCCAGCAGCGCCGCGAGGGCTGCGGGGTCGGCCGCGACCGCCTCCAGGAGTTCCCCCCATTCGGCGTCCGCGAAGGCGTTCAGCGACAGCTCGGTGCGGTAGGGGCGGGGCCTGCTGCCCCGTACGTACGCGACGATCCGGCCGGGCGTGATCGTGACGGCGTCGACATGGCCCTGCTCGGCATACGCGCGGCCGCGCCCGAGGCGTGCCGCGTCGCGGGAGCGCTCCTCCAGGGCGGCCACCCAGGCCCGGCCCCACCAGGTGACGGCCTCCACCCCGGCGGGCACGGTCTCGAAGGTGCGGCGGCGGTCGTCCCGCGCGGTGATCACGCCGGCCTCCGCAGGGAGACGAGGTCGGCGAGCTCGCGGTCGGTCAGCTCGGTCAGCGCCGACTCGCCGGAGCCGAGGACGGCGTCGGCCAGGGCCCGCTTCGCCTCCAGCATCTCCGCGATCCGGTCCTCGACCGTGCCCTCGGCGATGATCCGGTGGACCTGCACGGGCTGGGTCTGGCCGATCCGGTACGCGCGGTCGGTGGCCTGCTCCTCGACCGCCGGATTCCACCACCGGTCGAAGTGGATGACGTGCCCGGCCCGGGTCAGGTTCAGCCCGGTACCGGCCGCCTTCAGGGACAGCAGGAACACGGGCACCTCACCCGCCTGGAACCGGTCCACCAGCTCCTCCCGGCGCGCCACCGGGGTACCTCCGTGCAGCAACTGGGTGGCGACGCCCCGAGCGGCGAGGTGCCGCTCGATGAGCCGGGCCATCGTCACGTACTGGGTGAAGACCAGCACCGAGCCGCCCTCGGACAGGATCGTGTCGAGCAGCTCGTCCAGCAGCGCCAGCTTGCCCGAGCGGTGCGCGATCCGCGGCTGCTCTTCTTTCAGGTACTGCGCCGGGTGGTTGCAGATCTGCTTGAGCGAGGCCAGCAGCTTCATGATCATGCCGCGCCGCTCTATGCCCTCGCTCTCCTCGATCACGGCCATCGCCTCGTCCACGGCCGCCTGGTACAGCGAGACCTGCTCGCGCGTGAGGGACACGGGATGGTCGGTCTCCGTCTTCGGCGGGAGCTCGGGCGCGATCCCGGGATCGGACTTCTTGCGGCGCAGCAGGAACGGCCGTACGAGCGCGGCCAGTCGGGCGACCGCCGCCTCATTGCCGCCGTCCTCCTCCTGCTGGTGCTCCACCGGACGGGCATGGCGCGCCCGGAACGCGGTGAGCGGGCCCAGCAGGCCGGGTGTGGTCCAGTCGAGCAGTGCCCACAGCTCGGACAGGTTGTTCTCCACCGGGGTGCCGGTCAGCGCCACCCGGGCCGGGGCCGGGATCGTGCGCAATGCCTTCGCCGTCGCCGAATGGGGGTTCTTGACGTGCTGCGCCTCATCGGCGACGACCATGCCCCAGCTCTGCTCGGCCAGCCGGGCGGCGCCGGCGCGCATCGTCCCGTACGTGGTGAGCACGAACCCCCTGTCGAGATCCGCCATCCCGTCGAGGCTGCGGCCGGCCCCGTGGTAGCGGCGCACGGGCGTGCCGGGCGCGAACCTCTCGATCTCCCGCTGCCAGTTGCCCAGCAGGGACGCCGGACACACGACGAGCGTCGGCTCGGGGCGGTCCCGGTGCAGGTGCAGCGCGATCAGCGTGACCGTTTTGCCCAGGCCCATGTCGTCGGCGAGGCATCCGCCGAGGCCGAGCGAGGTCATCAGATCCAGCCAGGCCAGGCCGCGCGCCTGGTAGTCGCGCAGGGTGGCCTTCAGACCGGCCGGCGGCGGAAGCGGGGCCAACTCCCCCGTCAGCCGCTCCCGCAGGGCCGCGAGCGCCCCCACCGGTACCGCCGCCACCGGCTCCCCGTCCACCTCGGCGGTCCCCGTCAGTACGGTGGCCAGCGCATCCACCGGGTCCAGCAGGCCGAGCTCCCGCTTGCGCGCCTTGCGCACCAGCTCCGGATCGACCCGCACCCACTGGTCGCGCAGCCGCACCACGGGCCGGTGGGCCTGCGCGAGCGCGTCCATCTCCCCCGGGGTGAGCCGGTCGCCGCCGAGCGCGAGCTCCCAGGAGAAGGCGAAGAGGTGCTGCGCGTCGAAGAAAGCGGTGCCGTCGGTGGCGGAACCCGGCGCGGTGGACCGTACGACGGCGGTCGCGGACAGCGTACGAGCCAACTCGCGCGGCCAGTGGACCACGACCCCGGCGGCGGCCAGCCGACTCGCGACCGCGCCCAGCAGGTCTTCCAGCTCGGGATCCGACAGGGCCAGCGCATCGGGAACCGGCTGGTCCAGCAGCCGGAGCAGCGGCGGCCAGATCCGGGCGGCCCGACGCAGCGCGAGCACCGCGTCGATCCGGGCACGCGGCCCGAAGCCGGCGGCGGCCGTGCCCGCCCACAGCGCCCCGGCGTCGGTGACCAGGGTGGGGTCGGCGAGGCTGTGGACCTGGACGACGGCGGCGCCCGCGCGGCGGGTGTCGTCCTCCTCGGCCTCGTCGAAGATCCGGAAGGAGGACAGGTCGAGCCGGAGCGAGATCCCGACCCCGATGTCGGCGCCGGCCGCGACCTGCGCGGCCCAGTCCCGTATCCCGGAGACCCGCTGCGGCTCCCGCGCGGCGAACGGCCGCCCGGCCGCCACGGGCGCGGCCGGGGTACGGGGCAGGCTGTCGGCGACGGCGTCGAGGAACGCCCGGACCAGGGCCTCCGGTTCGGGCAGCTGGAGCGGGCGGCGGCCGGCCAGCGGGGTGGCGTACCCCTCGTGGGGAAGCGCGGCGGCGATCGCGCGGAGGTGGCCGAGGTCCTCGGCGCCGAGCGGGCCGACGCGCCAGGCGTCGATGCCGTCGGGGGTGAGCCCGGGCAGCAGGCGGCCCCGGGCGACCAGGGTGAGCGCCTGCGTCGCGGCGGTGCCCCAGGCGCGGGTGGCGGGGTGAGCGGCGGCGCTGTGCGGGGCCTGGGCCAGCAGCGGCAGGGCCGCGGTGACGGACAGCGCCAGGCCGGGGACGGTCCGGGTGCGGACCCCGTCACCATACGGCCGGACGAGCGCGAGCGGTGTCGCCTCCCCCGGGAGCGGGTCCCCGGGGAGCGGGTCCCCGCCGGGGGCCCAGAACACGACCCGGCCTTCACGGGGCACAGCGGCGGGCAGGAAGACGGCGGCATGCCGCAGCAGCGCGCGGGCGGCTGCCGGTGTCTGCGGTGTCATGCGTCCCCCTCCTCCCTGTCCGCTGCCTGTCGGACTGCCTCAGCCCCACTGTCGACGAGTCTAGGCGCGGCCACTGACAACGCCGCTGACCTGCGCATACGGGGTGGGCTGGGGGGTCAGGTCAGCGGGACCAGCGGCCCTGTTCGTGCGCGAAGCCGTACACCGGGCGGTTCGGGGCGGCGCTCGTGCGCCACGGACGGCCGTTGTCGTCGAGGCGGAGGGTGCCGGAGCCGGTGGGGGCGGACCAGCGGAGGTCGAGGGACCAGTCGCAGTCGCACCCCGTCGTGGTGGCCTCCACCCGCAGTACGACCGGCTCGGCCGCCGAGACCCGCAGGGGGAACGCGGGAGCCGGGAGCGCGTCCCCGGTGTCCTTGCCGGCCACCGGGCGGGCCAGCGGACGAGGCGCGTCCAGGTTGACCGCGAACCCGGCGGGGGTGAGGGCGCCGCCGCAGCCCTGGGACATCTGGTACACGTTCCAGGCAGGCGGAGTACGCCGCGCTGCCACCCGTACCTCCAGGTCCTCCAGGACCACGGCCTGCGCCCCGGGGCCCGCGCCGTGCAGAGTCACCTCCACGATCTGCGTCCCCGCGTGCACCGCCCGCTGTGCGGACGCCCATACGGGCGCGTCCGCCTCCACCGGGGGCGGGGGCACGTCCGCCGGGCCCTGCCGGGCCAGGTACGCGTGGTCGCAGCCCGCGGCCCACACGTGCGACCGCACCGCCGCCCGAAGAGGCGCCGTCGCGGACGGAGCCGGCTTCGAGCCCGGGTCCGAGGGCGACGTCGAAGCCGGGCTCGGCGTCGGGCCGGCGCTCGGGGGCGAGGTCCGCGCCGGGCTCGGGCCGGGGTTCGGAGCCGCCGACGCGGCCGCGGGTGAGGCAGCCGTCCCCCGCCCCCGGCCGGCGCCCGCCGCCGTCAGGCCCACGACGGCCACCCCCGCTGCCGCCACCCCCGCGACGGCCACCACCACCGCCCGCCGACTCCGATACCACCGCACCGACAACCCCGGCCCCGCGCCCCGCACCGGCTCCGAGTCCGAGCCCTGCTCCCCCACCGACGCCGGCTCCAGGCCGCGCCCCCGCTCCGGCTTCCGCTCCGCCTCCGGGACCGGTTCCGGCGCGCGCCCCGGTGTGAGGCGGGGGTTCGTCAGTGAGCGGCGGCGGGCGTCCGCGAGGAGCCATGCGCGGTGCAGATCCACCGCCTCCGGCCGCGTCGCCCCGCACGCCCGCGCGAAGCGGTCCACCACCGCGAACTCCGTCGGCACCGCCTCCCCGTTGCAGTAGCGGTGCAGGGTCGACGTACTCGTGTGCAGCCGGCGCGCCAGCGCCCCGTAACTCAGCCCCGCCCGTTCCTTCAGCTCCCGCATCAGCCGCGCGAACCGCTCCGCCTCGCCCACGGCGTTCCCCCCGTCCCGTGACGTCGTTCCATGCAAGGGGTGTTCCCCCAGGTGACGGCACGTATGGCCGTTCCAGTGTCCCGAATCCGCCGCGTCCCGTCGCCCGACACCCCGCCCTGGGTAAAGGCTCTGCACACAGACCGGCCCACCGATCACACCACGGGGAGAAACAGACCATGTTCCGACGCACGATCGCCGCCACCACGACCGCGCTCGCCGCTGCGGCCGCCGCCCTGCTCCTCACGACTTCGGCCACCGCCACGGCCGCCGCCACCACCGCCCCCGGCTTCCTCAAGGGCGCCGACCTCCCGCCGCACCCGAGCTCGCCCTGGTACGCCGGCGCGGTCACCAAGGGCCTGCCCGAGTTCGCCCCCTTCTGCCTGGACGGCGTGCTCCCGGCGGCAGGCAGCTGGCACCGCGACCTCGGCACCGAGTTCGACACCAACGCCGTACAGATCTCCGTACGCGCCTCCTCCGCCGCCGCGGCCGCCGACCTCACCGCCACCCTTGAGCGCAAGGTCGCGGCCTGCGCCGCCGACTGGCTGCGCATGACCCCGGGCGGGACGGCGTCGTGGCAGGACTACGGCCGGATCAGCGTCGAGGAGGGCGCGCACGTCTACGGCGTACACACGTCGGTCCCGGAATCCGAGCCCGGCGTGCACCTCTTCGGAATCGGCCGCGACGGCTCCACCGTCACCGTCGTGCGGTGGGGCCAGATGGGCCACCTCACCGACGCCCCCGTCCCGGCCTTCAAGAAGACGACCACGACGGCTGTGAACAGGCTCAATCCCTGATCACGAGCGGCCCGCGGGCGGCGCCGGTGGGACCATGGACAGTGAGGCGAGGCGATGCCCATGCGATCCGGAAACGAGCCGGTGACCGCCCGCAGTCCGTTGCGGCTGCGGTTCTGGCTGAGCCTGTGGGGGCTGATCTGGGCCGCCGGCGGGGCGGCCGCGTTCGCGCTGGCCGACCGCGCCGGGTGGGCCGCATTCTGCGCCGTCGTCTTCGTGCTGGCGGCGGTGGACCTGGTCGTCGTACTCCGCCACATCCGCCAGGGCCCGCACTACCAGCCCGGCCCGGACGTCCCCCCGTACGAGCCCCCGCGCCACCGCTGACCCGGCCGGGGGATCACCCTTCAGCCGCGGATCAGTTCTCGAAGCGGGCCGCCGCCAGATAGTCCGGTTGCGGATCGAGGGCGGCCGCGAGCCGGAAGTGCTTGCGCGCCTGCTCGGGCCGCCCGGACCGCTCGTGCGTGCGGGCCAGTGCGAAGTGCGCGAACGCGTTGTCCGGCTCCCGCTCCAGCACCAGCTCGAACTCAAGTGCCGCCGGCCGGAGTTGGGCCGCCGCGAAGAAGGCCCGGGCACGCAGCAGCCGGGCCGCCGTGTTCTCCGGGTGCGCGGCTATCACCGAGTCGAGGAGCTTGACCGCGCCGCGCGGGTCACGGGCGGCAAGGAGGTGCTCGGCGGCCCGGTAGTCGATGACGTGCGTCTCCGGGCTGCCGGCCCCTGAGGATGACGGCTGCGACGGACGGGACGGCGGCCTGGTGTCGGACACGATCAGATCCTTCCCTCTGCGGCGCTTTCCACGCCCCCACCCTGCTTGCTCTTCCATGTGCACGTCAGACCCAGCCGCCACCCCGAGCCCGCTCGACCCGAGCCCGCTCGGCCCGACCCCAGTCCGCCCATCAGCCCAGCCGCCCAGCCGCCCCGTCAGGCTTCGGAAGCCGACGCCGCGGCCGCCCGCGCCGTGAGTTCCTCCCACACCTTGCGCACCTGCGGCTCCAGCGCCTCCAGCGGCCCGTCGTTGTCGATCACGAGCGTGGCCACCGCCAGCCGCTGCTCCCGCGTCGCCTGCGCGGCCATCCGGGCCCGCGCCTCCTCCTCGGACATCCCCCGCAGCGAGGTCAGCCGCGCCAGCTGCGTCTCCGGCGCGGCGTCCACCACGACCACCAGGTCGTACAGCGGCGCAAGGCCGTTCTCCGCCAGCAGCGGTACGTCGTGCACCACGATCGCGTCGGGCCCCGCGGCCGCCTCCAGCTCGGCGGACCGGGCCCCGACCAGCGGGTGCACGATCGCGTTGAGGGTCTGGAGCTTCGCCGGGTCGGCGAACACGATCGAGCCCAGCTTGGGCCGGTCCAGCTCCCCCTCCGGCGTCAGCACCGACTCCCCGAAGGCCGCGACCACGGCCGCGAGCCCGGGTGTGCCGGGCGCCACGACCTCCCGCGCGATGCGGTCGGCGTCCACGATGACCGCCCCGTACCCCGCCAGCAGCCGCGAGACCTCGCTCTTGCCGGCTCCGATTCCGCCCGTCAGGCCAATCTTCAGCATGCCCGGCACACTAGCCCCCGCGTCCCGGCCCACCTATAGCCCCCTAGCCCCCGGCGTCGGGGAACGCTCAGAGCGCTCAGCCCTCGCCCTCGCGCTCCGCCAGGAACCGCTCGAACTCGCGCCCGATCTCATCCGCCGACGGGATCTGCGCGGGTTCGGCGAGCATGTTCCCCCGCGTCTCGGCACCGGCCGCCGCGTCGTACTGGTGCTCCAGCCCCTGGACCAGGGTGACGAGCTCTTCGTCGCCCTCCCGGATCTGCCGGTCGATCTCCGTCTGCGTGCGGTGCGCCTCGGTCCGCAGGGCGTGCGCCACCGCCGGCAGGACCAGCCCGGTCGCCGCGGTGATGGCCTCCAGAGTCGTCAGCGCCGCGTCCGGGTACGGGGAGCGGGCGACGTAGTGCGGAACGTGAGCGGCGACGCCCAGCACGTCGTGCCCGGCCTGCGCGAGCCGGAACTCGACCAGCGACTCCGCGCTGCCCGGGACCTGCGCCTCGTCGAACGGGCTGCGGTGCCCCGGCATCAGGTCGGTGCGGTTGCCGTGCGGGGTGATGCCGACGGGCCGGGTGTGCGGAACGCCCATCGGGATGCCGTGGAAGTTCACCGAGAGCCGGACGCCGAGGCGCTCGACGATCTGCCGGACGGCGACGGCGAAGCGCTCCCACTCCACATCCGGCTCCGGGCCGGAGAGCAGCAGGAAGGGCGCGCCGGTGGCGTCCTGCACGAGGCGCACCTCCAGGCGGGGCTCCTCGAAGTCGGACCAGTGGTCGCGCTGGAAGGTCAGCAGCGGACGGCGGGCCCGGTAGTCCACCAGCCGGTCCGCGTCGAAGGCGGCCACCAACTGGTGGGGCAGGGTGTCCAGGAGCCGCTCGACGATCTGCTCGCCGGCCTCACCCGCGTCGATGTAGCCCTCGAAGTGGTACAGCATGACCAGCCCGGCCGAGTCCTGGGCAAGCGCCAGGTCCGCCACCGCCAGGCCCTTGGCGTCCCATTCGTACAAACCTTGTGGATCAAGCACCGTCACCGCTCCTCCTCGCCGCGTTCTCTGCGAAGAACGTCCAAGGCGGCCCCACCATTCCCCAGTTGAGCGCTTTTACGGGAACGCGACGAAGCCGGCGCACCACGGGCACACGTACGCACCGCAGGGCACACATACGCACCGCGGGCACACATGCGACAAGGCCCGCCCCCCTGAGGGGACGGGCCTTGTCTTTCAGCTCAGCTCACACTCGCGCCGAGGCGCGGAGCGTGGTGCGCGCTGCGATCAGCTCTGGCCGCCGGCCAGCTTCTCGCGGAGCGCGGCCAGGGCCTCGTCGGAGGCCAGGGCGCCCGAGGTCTCGTCCGACTCCGAGGAGTACGAACCACCCGAGATGCCCGCACCGGCGCTGGCACCGGCGGCCGGGGCGGCAGCACCCTCGGCAGCGGCGGCCTCGTCGGCCTCGCGGCTCTTGATGACCTGGGCCTGGTGCTGCTCGAAGCGCTGCTGCGCCTCGGCGTACTGGGCCTCCCAGGCCTCGCGCTGCTTCTCGAAGCCCTCGAGCCAGTCGTTGGTCTCGGGGTCGAAGCCCTCGGGGTAGATGTAGTTGCCCTGGTCGTCGTACGACGCGGCCATGCCGTACAGGGTCGGGTCGAACTCGACCGACGCCGGGTCGGCACCGAAGGACTCGTTGGCCTGCTTCAGCGACAGCGAGATCCGGCGACGCTCAAGGTCGATGTCGATGACCTTGACGAAGATCTCGTCGTTGACCTGGACGACCTGCTCCGGGATCTCCACGTGGCGCTCGGCCAGCTCGGAGATGTGGACCAGACCCTCGATGCCCTCGTCCACGCGGACGAACGCACCGAACGGAACCAGCTTGGTGACCTTACCCGGGACGACCTGACCGATCTGGTGGGTCCGGGCGAACTGCTGCCACGGGTCCTCCTGCGTCGCCTTCAGCGACAGGGAGACACGCTCGCGGTCCATGTCAACGTCGAGAACCTCGACGGTGACCTCCTGGCCGACCTCGACAACCTCGGACGGGTGGTCGATGTGCTTCCAGGACAGCTCGGAGACGTGGACGAGACCGTCGACGCCACCCAGGTCCACGAAGGCACCGAAGTTGACGATCGAGGAAACGACGCCGGAGCGGACCTGACCCTTCTGCAGGGTGGTGAGGAACGTCTGGCGAACCTCGGACTGGGTCTGCTCGAGCCAAGCGCGGCGGGACAGGACCACGTTGTTGCGGTTCTTGTCCAGCTCGATGATCTTCGCCTCGAGCTCCTTGCCCACGTAGGGCTGGAGGTCGCGGACGCGACGCATCTCGACGAGGGAGGCCGGCAGGAAGCCGCGGAGGCCGATGTCGAGGATGAGACCACCCTTGACGACCTCGATGACGGTACCGGTGACGATGCCGTCTTCTTCCTTGATCTTCTCGATCGTGCCCCAGGCACGCTCGTACTGAGCGCGCTTCTTGGACAGGATCAGACGGCCTTCCTTGTCCTCCTTCTGGAGAACCAGGGCCTCGATCTCGTCGCCGACCTTGACGACCTCGTTCGGGTCGACGTCGTGCTTGATCGAGAGCTCGCGGCTCGGGATCACGCCTTCGGTCTTGTAACCGATGTCGAGCAGGACCTCGTCCCGGTCGACCTTCACGATGACGCCGTCGACGATGTCGCCGTCGTTGAAGTACTTGATCGTCTCGTCGATCGCGGCGAGGAAGGCTTCCTCGTTACCGATGTCGTTGACCGCTACCTGCGGAGTGGTAGAGGTGGTCTCGGTGCTGCTCGTCATGTGGGAAAGGACTCCGGTTACGGACAGAAAGTCGTAGGTAATGCCACGCCGGGAGCCCTTATCGGCATCTGCCGAAGAAGCCGGACAGCCAAGGAAGCCCTGATCCGCAGCAATAGCGGAGAGGCCTCGAAAACCGAGGGGACATCAACAGATGCAAGCGCAGCCTGCTAGGTCTGAGGAGCACAGGCTCGCAGCGCAACTTGTAGCATACGGGGGTAGCCGGACAGGGTCAATGCGCGAAGGCGCACACCCCGGGCGGATCACCGCACAACCGGCACAATTCCTGGGCGGGCGGGCACCTATGGCCCTTCCCGCTCTGTTCCGCAGACTACGACGACGGGCCCCATGAACCAAGAGGACTACGCCTCCGAAGAAGCGTACGAAGCCGTTTCCGCCGGCAACGCCCCCGGCGACGACGCTGCGGACGACGCCGGCGACGACGCCGAGGCCACCCGGCGTAACGCCGACGACGCGGAGAGCAGCCGGGCGAGCCGCGGCTGGTGGGACCGCAACGCCGACGAGTACCAGAGCGAGCACGGGGCCTTCCTCGGCGACGACCGCTTCGTCTGGGGACCGGAGGGCCTGGACGAGGCGGACGCCGCCCTGCTCGGCCCGGCGGACTCCCTGAAGGGCAAGGACGTCCTGGAGATCGGCGCCGGCGCCGCCCAGTGCTCGCGCTGGCTGGCCGCCCAGGGCGCCCGCCCGGTGGCCCTGGACCTCTCCCACCGCCAGCTCCAGCACGCCCTGCGCATCGGCGATGACGTCCCGCTGGTCGAGGCCGACGCCGGCAGGCTGCCCTTCCGCGACGGCGCCTTCGACCTCGCCTGCTCCGCCTACGGGGCCGTCCCCTTCGTCGCCGACCCCGTCAACGTCATGCGCGAGGTCCACCGCGTCCTGCGCCCGGGCGGCCGCTGGGTCTTCTCCGTCACCCACCCCATCCGCTGGGCCTTCCCCGACGAGCCCGGCCCCGAGGGGCTGTCCGTCGCCGCGTCCTACTTCGACCGGACGCCCTACGTGGAGCAGGACGAGCGGGGCCGCGCGGTCTACGTGGAGCACCACCGCACGATCGGCGACCGGGTGCGCGACGTGGTCGCGGGCGGGTTCCGCCTGGTGGATCTCGTCGAGCCGGAGTGGCCCGAGTGGAACGCCCAGGAGTGGGGAGGCTGGTCCCCGCTGCGCGGCAACCTGATCCCGGGCACCGCGATCTTCGTGTGCGAGAGGGACTGACCGACGTGACCCGCGTGACCCGCGTGAGCCCGCGGACCGCCGCCCTCGACGCCCTTCCCGTACGGGAGGCCGTGCCCGCGCTGGTCTCGGCGCTGGACGGCCACGGCACCGCGGTGCTCTGCGCACCGCCCGGCACCGGCAAGACCACGCTGGTGCCGCTGGTGCTGGCGGGGCTGGTGGGCGGCGAGCCGCGGCGCCGGGTCGTGGTCGCGGAGCCCCGGCGGATCGCCGCCCGGGCGGCGGCGCGGCGGATGGCCTGGCTGCTGGGCGAGGCCGTGGGCGCTTCGGTCGGCTTCACCGTGCGCGGGGAGCGGGTGGTGGGGCCCGACACGCTGGTGGAGGTGGTCACCACGGGTGTGCTGCTCCAGCGGTTGCAGCGCGACCAGGAGCTGTCCGGGGTCGACGTGGTCGTCCTGGACGAGTGCCACGAGCGGCATCTGGACGCCGATACCGTCGCCGCCTTCCTTCTGGACGTACGGGAGACCCTGCGGCCGGAGCTGCGCCTGGTGGCGGCTTCGGCGACGACCGACGCGGCCGGCTGGGCTCACGTACTCGGTCACGGCCGTCCGGGCGGTGCTCCGGTGGTGGAGGCCGCGAGCGTCTCGTACCCGGTGGAGACGGTGTGGGCGCCTCCCGCCCGGCCGGTGCGGCCGCCGCACGGGATGCGGGTGGATCCGGCGCAGCTGACGCATGTGGCCTCGGTGGTCCGGCGGGCGCTGGCGGAACGTTCCGGCGACGTCCTGTGTTTCCTGCCCGGCGTCGGCGAGCTCGCCCGGGTCGCCGGGCAGCTGGGCGGCGTGGACGCGGAGGTGCTCCAGGTCCACGGCCGGGCCCCGGCGTCCGTCCAGGACGCGGCCCTGGCACCCTCGCCGCACCGCCGGGTGATCCTGGCGACCGCGGTCGCGGAGTCGAGCCTGACCGTGCCGGGGGTACGGGTGGTCGTGGACTCGGGACTGGCCCGGGAACCCCGGGTGGACCACGCGCGGGGGCTGGGCGCGCTGGCGACCGTACGGGCGTCCCGCGCGGCCGGCAGCCAGCGGGCGGGCCGGGCGGGGCGCGAGGCCCCGGGGGCGGTGTACCGGTGCTGGACCGAGGCCGAGGACGGGCGGCTGCCCGCGTTCCCCTCCCCGGAGATCCGCATCGCCGACCTGGCGCAGTTCGCCCTTCAGGCCGCGTGCTGGGGCGACCCGGACGCGGGCGGGCTGGCGCTGCTGGACCCGCCGCCGGCCGGGGCGATGGCCGCGGCGCGGGAGGTGCTGCTCGCGGTGGGCGCGGTGGACGCCGCCGGGCGGCCGACGCCGCGGGGGCTGCGGATGGCCCGGCTCGGGTTGCACCCGCGGCTGGCGCGGGCCCTGCTGGACGGGTCTGCCGCGCTCGGGGCCCGGCGGGCGGCGGAGGTGGTGGCGCTGCTGAGCGAGGAGCCGCCGCGGGAGTACGGGGACGATCTGGCGGGTGCGTGGCGTTCGGCCCGGCGCGGGGGCGACGGCTACGCCGCCCGCTGGCGCGCGGAGGTCCGCCGCCTGGAGTCCGCCGCGCGGGGCGATTCCCCCAAAACCGGGGCTCCGCCCCAGACCCCCCGGGGCTCCGCCCCGGACCCCCGCGCCTCAAACGCCGGCGAGGCTGAAATTGCCCTGCGGGCAATCCAGCCGCGCCAGGCGGACAGCACCAGCCAAAATCCAGCCCCGCCGGCGATTGAGGCGCGGGGTGCGGGGCGGAGCCCCGGTTCGGAACGCGTCACCGATGACGGCGCCGCCGGGCTCGTCGCCGCGCTCGCGTTTCCCGAGCGGGTCGCCAAGGCACGGGGCCAGGCGGCGTTCCTCATGGCCTCCGGCACCGGGGCCGAGGTGGGCGAAGGATCCGCGCTGCGCCGCGCGCCCTGGTTGGCCGTGGCCGTCGCCGACCGGCCCCCGCACTCCGCCTCCGCCCGGGTCCGGCTGGCCGCCGTGATCGACGAGGACACGGCCCGGGCCGCCGCCGGGCATCTGCTGAGCACCGGCGAAGAGGTCCACTGGGAGGATGGAGACGTGGTCGCCCGCGCAGCGGAACGGCTCGGGGCGATCGAGCTGGTCGCGCGGCCCCTGCGGACCCCCGACCCCGCCCTCGTACGGGCCGCCCTCCTCGACGGGCTGCGCGCCGACGGGCTCGGCCTGCTGCGCTGGACCCCGGACGCGCAGGCGCTCCGGGCCCGGCTCGGCTTCCTGCATCGGACGCTCGGCGGCGCGTGGCCCGACGTAGCCGATGACCGGGCGCTGCTGGCGCGCGCCGACGACTGGCTGGAGCCCGAGCTGTCGCGGGCCCGCCGCCGCGCCGACCTGGCCAGGATCGACGCCGGGCAGGCCCTGAACCGGCTGCTGCCCTGGGCCACCGGCGAGGCCGTCCGCTTGGACGAGCTCGCCCCGGAACGGATCGAGGTGCCCAGCGGTTCCCGGATCCGGGTCGACTACTCCGCCGAGCAGCCCGTACTGGCCGTGAAGCTCCAGGAGCTGTTCGGGCTGGCCCAGACGCCCCGGGTGGCCGGGGTGCCCCTCCTCGTGCACCTGCTGTCCCCGGCCGGGCGGCCCGCCGCCGTCACCTCCGACCTCGCGTCGTTCTGGCAGGGCGGCTACCGCGCCGTCCGCGCCGAGCTGCGCGGCCGCTACCCCAAACACCCGTGGCCGGAGGACCCGGCGACCGCCGAGCCCACCCGGCACACCAACGCCCGGCTCAGGCGGTGAGCCCTTCTTCCTCCCCGCCCTCGCCGCGGCGGCTCCGGGCCTCCAGCCACAGCGCCGTCCCGAACAGCGCGAGCCCGCCGGCCGCGAGGCCGATCGGCGCGTACGTGTGCAGCGCGAGGACCTTCGTACGGTTCGACTTGACGAGGTCGAGGGTGTACTGGGCGTAGTCCTCGCGCATCTTCACGTGCCCGGCGAAGACGGTGAGCCGGCCGTCGGGGGCGCCGGCGGCGATGCCGCCGCGCATCTCCTGCTCGATGACCTGCTCGGCGCTGACGGGCGCGCCGGTCACCGGATCGACCCAGAACATGGCCTTGACCTGGTACCAGAGGCTGGTGCCGGTGCTCTGCTCGAAGGTCGCCGGGTCGATGCCCTCGATCGGCATCTTCTTCGGCAGGGAGACCTTCGTCCAGGGCACGGTCTGCTCGTAGTAGTAGACCTCCATCCCCTTGAACGTGCGCGGGCCGACGTAGTGGATCGGCGACGAGGTGCGGGTCTGGGCGTCGAAGTAGAGGTAGTCGCGCGGCTCGGTGAAGAACGGCCACTTGAACTCGATGCCCTCGCGTTCGACCGGGTCCCCGTCGACCATCTCGCCGGTGGCGTGCACCGGGGCCTGGGTGTGCGCGTCGAAGATGTAGCGCTCGGGGATCTGGGAGACCATCTTCCCGTCCGGGCCGATGATGTGGGACAGCGTGTCCCAGACGACGACGTCCTTGCCGGCGCTCGCCTCGATCTCCTTCGACGCCTCGACGTTGCCCTTGAGGGTCTGGACGATCGTGACCTTGTCGACCTTCTTGGGCTGCATTCCGGCGGAGTAGTCGAGGAGGGTCGCGTCCTTCGCTTCGAGGACCATCTCCTGGTACTGGCTCGGCGGGATCTTGGCGAGCCGTGGGTACGCGTACCAGCGCAGCAGCGGTGCGAGGGCTGCGCAGAACACGGCGAGGGCGAGCAGGACGAGGCTGGCGGTGCGTCTCATGGTCGGGCCTCCCCTCTACTGTCCGGGCGCGGCGGGCGCGGTGGTGAGCAGGGGCTTGGGCGAGGTCTTGCCTTCGGGCGCCCCGAGCGCCGTGATGGCGAGGACGAGGAGCACCGCGAGGACGAGCCCGCTGGCGGCGGCGATGATTGCGCGCATCCGGGCCTCCGGAATCTGATTGGGCGTCAGGGCGGAGGCACCGTAGCAACGCGGAGGCGAGATGAGAACCGTCGGGCCAGGCCCGCGGCGTGGCGAACCGGCCTGCCGGGCCGGGCCGGCTAGGGGGCGGGCGACGGGGACGGCGTGGTCCCGTGCTTCGCGGAAGCGGTGGCGGTGGCGCTCGGGGTCGGCGGCGACGGCAACGGCGTCGGCTTGGCGGTAGGGGTCGGGGTCGGGGCAGGCGTGAGAGCCGGCTTGGGGCTCTGCGTAGGTGTCGGTGTCGGCGTGGGAGTCGGCGTGGGAGTCGGCGTAGGCGTCGGTGTCGGTGTCGGCGTAGGCGTGGGCGTGGGCGTGGGCGTTGGAGTCGGCGTGGGCGTTGGAGTCGGCGTCGGCGTCGGTGTCGGTGTCGGTGTCGGTGTCGGTGTCGGTGTCGGTGTCGGTGTCGGCGTGGGAGTCGGCTTGGGGCTGGGCGTGGGGGTCGGCTTGGGGGTCGGCTTCGGCGGCGGAGTGGGCTTCGGATCCGGCTTCGGCGTAGGGGTGGGGGTGGGGGTGGGGGTCCGCGGGGGCACCGTCGGCACGCCCGTACTCCCGCTGTCCGGGACCTCGTACGTCCCCTTCACGTAGTACGTGAACCAGGACCGCACCGTCCTCAGGTACTCCCCGGACTGGTTGTACGACAGCACGGCCCGGTCCAGATCCCCAGACACTCGAAGGTCCCGGCTCCCCGCGCACAGGTAGCGCCCGGCGGCGAGGGCCGCGTCGTGGACGTTGTTCGGGTTGCGCCGGCCGTCGCCGTCCGCGTCCTGACCCCACGCCGCCCACGTGGACGGGATGAACTGCATCGGCCCGACGGCCCGGTCGTACACCGCGTCCCCGTCGTACGCCCCGCCGTCCGTGTCCCGGATGGTCGCGAAGCCGTTGCCGTCGAGTACGGGCCCCAGGATCGGCCGCAGCGTGGTTCCGGCGACATCGACCCGGCCGCCGCGCGCCTGCCCGGACTCGACCTTGCCGATCGCGGCGAGCAGTTGCCAGCGCAGCCCGCACCCGGGGTCGCTCTCCCCCACCACCTGCTCGGCGCGCCGGTACGCGGCCAGCACGCTCGCCGGTATCCCCTGCGCGCCCTCGCCGGCGCCCCTCGCCACCGCCTCGGCGGCCGGCCGGTCCGCCGCCGCCGCTGCCGGGACCGGCTGCCGGGCCTGCGGCTCGCCCGTCGGCGTCGGTACGGCCGACGGCTCGGGTCCGACCGGCGGCGGGAGTTCGTCGAGGTAGGCGGAGTCCCCGCCGGATCCGGCGGACGGCGCGGTCCGCGCGCCGCCGCCCCCGGAGGCGGCGGTGGCCAGGCCCTCGCCCCCGGCAGCCGGCCCCTGGGAGGCGGTCACCGCGGCGACCACCAGCGCGGAGACCACGGCGGCGGCCCCGCCCCTGCGCAGCCCGCGTCCGAATCGGGACGTTGTACGAGCCGTCGCACGAGCCGTCGTTCGAGCCGTCGTTCGAGCCGTCGTTCGAGCTATTGCGTGAGCTAATGCGCGAGCCGATATTCGAGCCGGCATGGGCCGGACCCCCTCCTCCTCGACGTCCGCGTGACAGTACGTCAACTCCCTGTGCAGGGCACGTATCACGGCCCGGATTTCACGACTTCCGCACGTCTTGCGCAGGTCACGCATACTGTCCGGACCCGTTCAGGACGCATTGAGGCGAAGTAGGGAACGCCTCAAGACCCTTCGGACATCCAGGAGAGGCACCATGCCGTTCACCCTCAGCCATGCGGCCGCCGTGCTGCCGGCGATCCGCCGGACCGGCCGGGCCCGGGGGCCGCTGGTCGCCTCGGCCCTGGTCCTCGGCTCCTTCGCGCCCGACACCTTCTACTTCGCGGACGCGGTGGTCGAAGGCCTCATGGGGTACGGCGACTTCACGCACTCCCTCACCGGCGTGCTGACAGCGGACGCCGCGCTCACCGCCGCGCTCGTGGCGTGCTGGCTGCTGCTGCGCGAACCGCTGGTCGCGCTCCTGCCCCGCGCCTGGCGGGGCCGCGTCCACACCTTCGTGCGCGGCGAGGACTGGCGGGGGCGCCGCCTCCCCTCGCTCGCGCTCTGGTTCTACCTCTCGGCGGCCGCCGGCTCCCTCACCCACGTGGCGTGGGACAGCTTCACGCACATGGACCGGTGGGGGACCAACGCCCTGCCCGATCTCGGCCGGCCGCTCGCCTTCGGACTGCCGCTCTACTCGTATCTCCAGTACGGCAGTTCGGCGCTCGCGGCCTGCGCCCTGGCCTGGTTCACGGTGACCGCCCTGCGCCGGCTGCCGCTCTCCCCCGCCCCCGCGACCGTTCCCGTGCTCGGCCGCGCGGAGACGCGCGCCGCGCTCGCCCTGCTGCTGGTGTGCGTGGCGGCGGGGGTGACGATGCGCGTGCTGCGCTTCTTCACGTTCTTCGACCGGATCAAGTCCCCGCTCGACATCATCCCGACCGTCTGCTTCGGCGCGGGCGGCGGCCTCACCGTGGGGCTGCTGCTGTACGGGATCCTCGTACGCCTGCGCCCCGCGCGCGAGCGGCGCCACACGGACGAGGACACACGAACGCCCGTCCCCACCGCATAGCGGCGGGAACGGGCGGACGCGGCACGCTTCTTACGGGGATCAGTGCGCGGCGGACTCCCAGTCGGGGCCGACGCCGACGGACACATCCAGCGGGGCCCGGAGCTCGACGGCCGCGCCCATCTCGCGGCGCACCAGCTCCTCGACCTTCTTCCGCTCGCCCGGGGCGATCTCCAGCACGATTTCGTCGTGGACCTGGAGCAGCATCCGCGACTTCAGCCCGGCCTCGGTGATCGCCTTGTCCACGCGCAGCATCGCGACCTTGACGATGTCGGCGGCGGTGCCCTGGATCGGGGCGTTCAGCGCCATCCGCTCGGCGGCCTCGCGGCGCAGGCGGTTGTCGCTGTTGAGGTCGGGAAGGTAGCGGCGGCGGCCGAGCACGGTCTCGGTGTAGCCGGTGGCGCGGGCCTCCTCGACGACGCGCTGGAGGTAGTCCCGTACGCCGCCGAACCGCTCGAAGAAGGTCTCCATCAGCCCGCGCGCCTCGGCGGGCTCGATGTTCAGCTGCTGGGACAAGCCGAAGGCGGACAGCCCGTACGCGAGGCCGTACGACATCGCCTTGATCTTGCGCCGCATCTCGGCATCGACCTTGGAGCGCTCCACGCCGAACACCTGGGAGGCGACGGTGGTGTGCAGGTCCTCGCCGGACAGGAACGCCTCGATCAGGCCCTCGTCCTCGGAGAGGTGGGCCATGACGCGCAGCTCGATCTGGCTGTAGTCGGCCGTCATCAGCGACTCGTAGCCCTCGCCGACGACGAACCCGCGGCGGATGGCCCGGCCCTCGTCGGTGCGCACCGGCACGTTCTGCAGGTTGGGGTCGGTGGAGGACAGACGTCCGGTCGCGGCGACGATCTGGCTGAAACTGGTGTGCACCCGGCCGTCGGCGGCGATCATCTTGATCAGCCCCTCGACGGTGACGCGCAGCTTGGCCTGCTCCCGGTGGCGCAGCATGATCACCGGCAGTTCGTGGTCGGTCTGCGTGGCCAGCCAGGCCAGCGCGTCCGCGTCCGTGGTGTAGCCGGTCTTCGTCTTCTTCGTCTTCGGCAGGTCCAGCTCGCCGAAGAACACCTCCTGGAGCTGCTTGGGCGAGCCGAGGTTGAACTCGTGTCCGACCGCCGCGTGCGCCTCCTTTATCGCCTGCTGCACGGCGCCCGCGAACTGCTGCTCCAACGCCTCCAGGTGGTCGCGGTCGGCGGCGATGCCGGCCCGCTCCATCCGGGCCAGCAGCTCGGACGTCGGCAGCTCCATGTCGTGGAGCAGCTCGGCGGCGCCCACCTCGGCGAGCTTGCCGGTGAAGGCGTCACCCAGGTCCAGGACCGCGCGAGCCTGCGCCATCAGCGCCTCCGCCTCGGCCGTCTCGTCGGCGCCGAAGACCAGCTGCCCGTCAGCCGCGGCCGGCGCCAGCTCCCGGTGCAGGTACTCGTTGGACAGCACGTCCAGCGCGAAGGACCGGCGGCCCGGCTTGACCAGGTAGGCGGCGAGCGCGGTGTCCATGGCGACGCCCGCCAGGCTCCAGCCGTGCTCCGGGAAGACCCGCATCAGGCCCTTCGCGTTGTGCACGACCTTGGGCCTCGCCGCGTCCGCGGCCCAGGCCGCGAAGGCCCGCTCGTCCGCCTCGTCCAGCTCGGACGGATCGAACCAGGCGGCCGCCCCTCCGGCCGCCGCCAGCGCGATCTCGCTGACATTGCCCTGGCCCAGCGCCCAGCTGTCCACCGTGGAAACACCGAGGGGCCCGCCCGCGTGGCTCTCCAGCCACGGCGCCAGCTCGCCCGCGCCCAGGACGCTCGCGTCGAGCTCCACGGCGGCCACCGGGGCCGGCGCCTCCTCCTCGGCCGCGCCCGGGTCCACCGCCAGCAGCCGCTCGCGCAGCGAGGCGTTGCGGATCTCCAGTACGTCCAGCACGCCGGTCACCGCGGACCGGTCGTACGGCAGGCGCGTCAGGTCCGCCGGAGTCTTGGGCAGCTCCACGTCCTTGACCATCTCGGTCAGGACGCGGTTGAGCTTCACGGCCTCCAGGTGGTCGCGGAAGTTCTGCCCGGCCTTGCCCTTGACCTCCTCGGCGCGCTCCACGAGCTCCGCGAACGACCCGAACTGGGTGATCCACTTGGCGGCCGTCTTCTCGCCGACGCCCGGAATGCCCGGCAGGTTGTCGGAGGGGTCGCCGCGCAGCGCCGCGAAGTCCGGGTACTGCTGCGGGGTGAGCCCGTACTTCTCCTCGACCTTCTCCGGGGTGAACCGGGTGAGCTCGGAGACGCCCTTGGTCGGGTACAGCACGGTGGTGTGCTCGGACACCAGCTGGAAGGAGTCCCGGTCGCCCGTGACGATCAGCACCTCGAACCCGAGGGCCTCCGCCTGCGTGGCCAGCGTCGCGATCACGTCGTCGGCCTCGAAGCCGTCGATCGCGAACCGCGGCACATGCATCGCGTCGAGCAGCTCGCCGATCAGCTCGACCTGCCCCTTGAACTCGTCGGGAGTCTTGGAGCGGTTCGCCTTGTACTCGGGGAACTCGGTGGAACGCCACGTCTTGCGGGACACGTCGAACGCCACCGCGAAGTGCGTGGGCGCCTCGTCGCGCAGCGTGTTCGCCAGCATCGACGCGAAGCCGTAGATGGCGTTGGTCGGCTGGCCGCCCGCGGTCGTGAAGTTCTCCGCGGGCAGCGCGAAGAACGCCCGGTACGCCAGGGAGTGCCCGTCCATGAGCATCAGGCGGGGGCGGTCCGCTGCGGTCGTCTGGTCGGTCTTCTTCGATGCTGAATCTGCCACGCCCTCGATCCTAGGCGGCCCCGCTGACAATTCCGGCGCCCGCGGTGTCAGCGGAGCGTGACAGGATCGGAGACGTACGAGAACACAGCAGCCGCGCTGCGAAGCTCAAAGGGGAGCGACATGGCCACCAAGCCGCCCGCAGGTGATCCGGTACAGGACGCGCCGCAGGTCGCGCCCCCCCAGCACGCGGCCGCCGGCCTGCCCGCGATCGCGCACACCCTGAAGATCGCGCAGCAGCAGATGGGCGTCGCCCGCACCGCGCGCACCCTGCTCAAGGTCAACCAGAAGGACGGCTTCGACTGCCCGGGCTGCGCCTGGCCCGAGGGTGACAAGCGGCACACGGCCGAGTTCTGCGAGAACGGCGCCAAGGCCGTCGCCGAGGAGGCCACGCTGCGCCGGGTCACCCCGGACTTCTTCGCCGCGCACCCCCTCGCCGACCTGGCCACCCGCTCCGGGTACTGGCTGGGCCAGCAGGGCCGGATCACCGAACCGATGCTTCTGGAAAGAGGGGCTCTGCCGGAAGGCGCGGACCGGTACCAGGCCATCCCCTGGGAGCGGGCCTTCGAGATCATCGCCGAGGAGCTGAACGCCCTCGGCTCCCCCGACGAGGCCCTCTTCTACACCTCGGGCCGCACCAGCAACGAGGCCGCGTTCCTCTTCCAGCTCTTCGCCCGCGAGTTCGGCACCAACAACCTGCCGGACTGCTCCAACATGTGCCACGAGTCCTCGGGCTCCGCGCTGAACGAGACCATCGGGGTCGGCAAGGGCAGCGTCTCCCTCGAAGACCTCCACCAGGCCGACCTGATCATCGTCGCCGGGCAGAACCCGGGCACCAACCACCCGCGCATGCTCTCCGCCCTGGAGAAGGCCAAGTCCGCCGGCGCGAAGATCATCTCGGTGAATCCGCTGCCCGAGGCCGGCATGGAGCGGTTCAAGAACCCGCAGACCCCCCTCGGCATGCTCAAGGGCACCGCCCTCAACGACCTCTTCCTGCAGATCCGCATCGGCGGCGACCAGGCCCTCTTCCGCCTCCTCAACAAGCTCGTCATCGAGACGGCAGGCGCCACCGACGAGGCCTTCATCCGCGAGCACACCCACGGATACGAGGAATTCGCGGCCGCCGCCAAGGAAGCCGACTGGGACGAGACCCTCACCGCCACCGGCCTGACCCGCCCCGAGATCGAGCGCGCCCTCGCCATGATCCTGGCCTCCGAGCGCACCATCGTCTGCTGGGCCATGGGCCTCACCCAGCACAAGCACGCCGTCGCCACCATCCGCGAGGTCGTCAACCTCCTCCTGCTGCGCGGCGCCATCGGCCGCCCCGGCGCCGGCGTCTGCCCCGTCCGCGGCCACTCCAACGTCCAGGGCGACCGCACCATGGGGATCTTCGAACGCCCCGCGCCCGCCTTCCTCGACGCCCTCGACCGCGAATTCCGGATCACCTCGCCGCGCGCCCACGGCTACGACGTCGTCCGCTCCATCCAGGCCCTGCGCGACGGCAAGGCCAAGGTCCTCTTCGCCATGGGCGGCAACTTCGTCGGCGCCACCCCCGACACCGAGGTCACCGAGGCCGCGATCCGCAACGCCTCCCTGACCGTGCACGTCTCCACCAAGCTCAACCGCTCCCACGCGGTGACCGGCCGGCGCGCCCTGATCCTGCCCACCCTCGGCCGCACCGACAAGGACGTACAGGCCTCAGGCAAGCAGTTCGTGACCGTCGAGGACTCCATGGGCATGGTCCACTCCTCCCGCGGCAACCTCACCCCCGCGAGCCCGCACCTGCTCTCCGAGCCGGCCATCGTGGCCCGCATGGCCCGCGCCGTCCTCGGCGCCGCCTCCGCCACCCCGTGGGAGGAGTTCGAGAAGGACTACGCGGCCATCCGCGACCGGATCTCCCGCGTGATCCCCGGCTTCGAGGACTTCAACGCCCGCGTCGCCCGACCCGGAGGGTTCCAGCTCCCGCACGCCCCGCGCGACGAGCGCCGCTTCCCCACCAAGACCGGCAAGGCCAATTTCACCGCCGCGCCCGTGGAGTACCCGCGCGTCCCGGCGGGACGGCTGCTCCTGCAGACCCTGCGCAGCCACGACCAGTACAACACCACGATCTACGGCCTCGACGACCGCTACCGCGGGATCACCGGCGGCCGCCGCGTGGTCATGGTCAACCCCGAGGACGCGGCGGAGCTCGGCCTGGCCGACGGCTCGTACACCGACCTCGTCAGCGAGTGGAAGGACGGTGTGGAGCGCTGCGCCCCCGGGTTCCGCGTCGTGCACTACCCGACCGCGCGGGGCTGCGCGGCCGCCTACTACCCGGAGACCAATGTGCTGGTCCCCCTCGACTCCACCGCGGACACCAGCAACACCCCCGCGAGCAAGTCCGTCGTCGTGCGCTTCGAACCGGCCTGATAAAACGACCTCAGGACAAGATGGTTAACGAACGTTGACGAACGGAGCCGGCCCATGGGCGAGCACCACGCTGTGAAGTTCCCGCAGGAGATCCTCGACGAGTACGCGGCCCTGGGCATCGACCTGCCCACGCTGTTCTCCGCGGGCCACCTCGGCGAGCGCATGGACATCCGCATCCTGGAGGCCTCACCCCAGCGGCTCGTGGCCACCATGCCGGTCGAGGGCAACACCCAGCCCTACGGACTGCTGCACGGCGGGGCCTCCGCCGTGCTCGCCGAGACCCTCGGCTCCGTAGGCGCGATGCTGCACGGCGGGATCAACAAGATCGCCGTCGGCGTGGACCTGAACTGCACCCACCACCGCGGCGCCCGCTCCGGCCTGGTCACCGGCGTCGCCACCCCGCTCCACCTGGGCCGCTCCACCGCCAGCTACGAGGTCGTGATCAGCGACGAGCAGGACCGCCGGGTCTGCACCGCCCGTCTGACCTGCCTGCTGCGCGACGCCGAGGGCGCCGGCGGGGTCCCCTCCGCCTCCTGAGCCCTGTCGCCGAAGTCCCGCCCGCCAGGCCACGCCGGCCCGGACCCGCCCTCGCGCGGATCCGGGCCCGCGCCGCTTCCCGGTCCGCCTGACCGCCGCATAGCCGCCGCCCAGCCCCGCCTGGCCGCCGCCCGCGACTCGCCCCCGCCGGGGCGCCCGCCGGCCGCCACCCGGCCCGGGAACCACCCGGAATCCGCCAGTCCGGGCAGATTCCGGCGACGGCTGTTGTGTCACCTATGGTGACGACCTACCTTCCCCTCATGGGGACCCCGTCACCCGCCGCGCTCCGGTGCGCGACCGCCGCCCTGCTCGCGGCGCTCGCCCTGTCCGGATGCTCCGCTTCCGCCCCCTTCGCGCCGCAGAACTCCCCAACTCCCGCGCCCAGTCCGTCCTCACCGGCACAGATCTGCACAAGTCTGGTGTCCTACTGGGCCAAGGAGACCCTCGAAGGCACCCTGTGGTCCGGCCTCGACTGGGAGCAGAAGGGCCTGTCCAACGAGCAGTACGCGATCCACGAGGACGCGGTCGCCGCGGGCCGGGCCGAGGAGCGAACTGCCGGTCGCGACAAGGCACTTGAGCTGATCGACCGGTTCGTGGCGCGGCGCTGCGCGGAGCAGGACGGCGCCACCGGGAGTTCGGAGAACTGGCGGCCCCCGACATGACCCGGTGACCGGAATTCCGCGCGCGCTGTCCGCCTTCCGGGCACCTGCCGACGTAGGGACGAACCGCAGGTCGCGAGCACTTTGGGCATCAAGCCAAGATCCAGCCACCCGAAGTGAATCAAGGAGTCCCATTACCCTGCGTAATGCTCACGCCCTACTGAATCCCCTTTTTCCCCTGCGCATTACCACCCGATGGATATTTTCAGACACGCGCAGCAACATTCGGTCAAATTTGATCAATGACAGGACCATGAGGGCCTCAAGCCCCTTAGGAGAACAGGGAATTCTCAGCATGTGGTCACCCCCCGACGTAACCAAATGTCCGATCTGTCCGTACTCTCACCGCACATTCTTGGCCTTGGCATAACAAGAGCGTCACATCCTCCTTTCTCCGCTCCCCGCATTCGCCACCTCGGGCCTAGAGTCACGGCCAGTCACCGCGCCACTGAGGCGCGACTCAGCATGGCCGTGGACATCCCAGTGCGGCCCGGTGACCTATCGGCACCTCTACACATGAGGCGGCCGCGCCAGGGAAAGGAAGAATCGTGCGACACCGTTCTTTGCTCGTCCTCACCACCGTGATCACCACGGGAGCACTGACCCTCACCGCCTGCGGTTCGCGCGATGAGGCGAAGACCGGGGACAAGGCCGACGGTTCCAAGACCGTCGTCGTCATCGGCGTGGACGCCCCCCTCACCGGCTCGCTCTCCGCGCTCGGCCAGGGCATCAAGAACTCGGTCGACCTCGCGGCCAAGACGGCCAACAAGAACAACGAGGTCCCCGGCATCGAGTTCAAGGTCGAGGCCCTCGACGACCAGGCGGTCCCCGCCTCCGGTCAGGCCAACGCCACCAAGCTCGTCGGCAACAAGGACGTCGTCGGCGTCGTCGGCCCGCTGAACTCCGGTGTCGCCCAGCAGATGCAGGGCGTCTTCGCCTCCGCCAACCTGGCGCAGGTCTCCCCCGCCAACACCAACCCCGCGCTCAGCCAGGGTGACAACTGGGGCAAGGGCGAGTTCAAGCGCCCCTTCCCGACCTACTTCCGCACCGCCGCCACCGACGTGGTCCAGGGCAAGTTCGCCGCCCAGTACCTCTTCAAGGACGCCGGCAAGAAGAAGGTCTTCGTCGTCGACGACAAGCAGACCTACGGCGCCGGCCTGGCCGCGATCTTCTCCGACGAGTTCAAGAAGCTCGGCGGCGAGGTCATCGGCACCGACCACGTCACCGTGAAGGAGACCGACTTCTCCTCCACCGCCGACAAGGTCAAGACCTCCGGCGCCGACTCCGTCTACTTCGGCGGCCAGTACCCCGAGGGCGGCCTGCTCGCCGACCAGATCAAGAAGACCGGCGCCAACGTCCCGCTCATGGGCGGCGACGGCATCCAGGACCCCGCCTTCATCACCGCCTCCGGTGAGGCCAACGAGGGCGACCTCTCCACCTCCATCGGCTACCCGGTCGAGAAGCTGGAAACGGCCAAGAAGTTCATCGAGGACTACAAGGCCGCCAACTACAAGGACCCGTACGCCGCCTACGGTGGCTACTCCTACGACGCCGGCTGGGCCGTCATCCAGGCCGTCAAGGCCGCCGTCGCCGCCAACGGCGGCAAGCTGCCCACCGACGCCCGCGCCAAGGTCGTCGAGGCTCTCGGCAAGGTCTCCTTCGAGGGCGTGACCGGCAAGGTCGCCTTCGACCAGTACGGCGACACCACCAACAAGCAGCTCACGGTCTACAAGGTCGAGGGCGGCAAGTGGGTCGACGTCAAGAGCGACACCTTCAACCAGTAATCCCCACGTCCCGCTAGCCGGGACCCCGGGCCGGTCCGTCCCGACGGCCTGACCCCTCAAAAAAACCAGCCGCGCGAGGGCGCAAACAGCGCCCTCGCGCGGAGTCTTATCCGACACGCTCATCGGAGGCCCTGCGGTGCACGAACTGCCGCAACAGCTGGCCAACGGCCTTGCCCTCGGTGCCCTTTATGGCCTCATCGCCATCGGGTACACCATGGTCTACGGCATCGTCCAGCTCATCAACTTCGCCCACGGCGAGATCTTCATGATCGGCGGCTTCGGCGCGCTCAGCGCCTACGCCATCCTCCCGACCGGCACCTCCCTGCTGATCGCGATACCTGTCATGATCGTCGGAGGCGCACTCGCCTCGGTCCTCGTCGCCACCGCAGCCGAACGCTTCGCCTACCGCCCCCTGCGCAGCGCACCACGGCTCGCCCCGCTCATCACCGCAATCGGCCTCTCGATCGCGCTCCAGCAGCTTGTCTGGCAGTTCTACCCGGACGCCAAGAAGGCCGTCAGCTTCCCTGAGTTCAAGGGCGCCGCCTTCAAGATCACCGACAGCCTGGCCATCCAGCGCGCGGACCTCTTCGTCCTCATCCTCGCCCCGCTCTGCATGCTCGCCCTCGGCGTCTTCGTCCAGAAGAGCCGCAGTGGCCGCGCCATGCAGGCCACCGCGCAGGACCCCGACACCGCGAAGCTGATGGGCATCAACACCGACCGCATCATCGTCATGGCCTTCGCCATCGGTGCCGCGTTCGCCGCCGTCGCCGCCGTCGCCTACGGCCTCGACAAGGGCCAGATCAACTTCGAGATGGGCTTCATCCTCGGACTGAAGGCCTTCACCGCCGCCGTCCTCGGCGGCATCGGCAACATCTACGGCGCCATGGTCGGCGGCGTCGTCCTCGGCCTCGCCGAGGCCCTCTCGATCGCGTACATCGAAGAGATCCCCGGCATGCAGCAGCTCGGCGGTGGAGCCTGGTCCAACGTCTGGGCGTTCGTACTCCTCATCGTCGTCCTCCTCGTGCGGCCACAAGGCCTGCTCGGCGAGCGCGTCGCGGATCGGGCGTGAGAACCATGACCACCAACACCACCCCGCAGACCGCCGTCGCCAAGCAGGGCCCCGCCCCCGCCGCGCTCCTCTACGCGGTCATCGGCGGCAGCCTCCTGACCGTCATCAGCGCCTTCCTCGCCTGGACCTGGACCGCCGAATTCCCCGGCGACCTGACGTACTACGGCAGCCCGGCGCCCATCCAGTTCCTCAGCCTGATCGCCGGAGCCCTGACCGCCGCCTTCGCGCTCTCCGCGCTCGGCGTCAAGGGCCTGCGCTGGCTCACCCCCACCGGCGCCCGCAAGCCCGTCTGGATCCTCGCGCTCGGCACCCTCGCCGGCACCTGGTTCACGGTCCTCTCCATCGCGGTCGTCCTCGGCGGCTTCGCCCACCTGGAGCCCGGCGCCTACGTCGCCCTCGTCGGCTCGCTCGTACCGGCCCTCGCCGCGTACAAGCTCCCCGACGACAGCCACAAGGCGGCCCCCGCCAAGGGACTGCCCGCCTGGGCCGAGATCCTCATCATCACCGGCGTCTTCGCCCTCGGCCTCTACGTCATCACCTTCGGCATCGACACCGATGACAAGGAACCGCAGCTCTTCGTCACGTACCTGATCACCGTCGGCATCGCGGGCTTCGCCCTGCTCAAGGCCGGCCTCTTCGACCGGCTCGGCAGCCTCACCGCCAAGCACCGCCAGGTCACGCTCCTCGGCACCGCGGCCGCCGCGATCGCCTTCCCCTTCATCCAGCAGAGCGGCGACACCTACACGCTCATCGCGGTCAACATCCTGATCTTCGCGACCGTCGCCCTCGGCCTCAACGTCGTCGTCGGCCTCGCCGGCCTCCTCGACCTCGGTTACGTCGCCTTCCTCGGCGTCGGCGCCTACGCCGCGGCCCTGGTCTCCGGCAGCACCGCCTCCGCCTTCGGCATCCACCTGCCCTTCTGGGCGGCGGTCATCGTCGGCGCACTCGCCTCGCTCATCTTCGGCGTGGTCATCGGTGCACCGACCCTGCGCCTGCGCGGCGACTACCTCGCCATCGTCACCCTCGGCTTCGGAGAGATCTTCCGCATCGCCATGGGCAACCTCGACGGCGACTCCGGCCCGGACATCACCAACGGCCCCAACGGCATCCCCAACATCCCCCACCTCGACCTCTTCGGGTGGAACTTCGGGGAGTCCCACACCGTCGGCGGCATCGTCCTGGGCGCCTACGCCAACTACTACTTCCTGATGCTGCTCGTCATGGCCCTGGTGGTGCTGGTCTTCGCCCGCGCCGGCAACAGCCGCATCGGCCGCGCCTGGGTCGCCATCCGCGAAGACGAGACCGCCGCCGAAGCCATGGGCATCAACGGCTTCAAGGTCAAGCTCATCGCCTTCGCCCTCGGCGCCACCCTCGCCGGCCTCGCCGGCACCGTCCAGGCACACGTCAACAGCACGGTCGTCCCCGAGAACTACGTCTTCGCCGGCCCCGTACCGCCGAACTCCGCGTTCCTCCTCGCCGCCGTCATCCTCGGCGGCATGGGCACCATCCGCGGCCCCATCCTCGGCGCCGCACTCCTCTTCCTGATCCCGGCGAAGCTGGCCTTCCTCCAGGACTACCAGCTCCTCGCGTTCGGCATCGCCCTCATCCTGCTCATGCGCTTCCGCCCCGAAGGCCTCATCGCCAACAAGCGGGCGCAGCTCGAGTACCACGACGACACCGCTGACCAGGCCCCCACGGACCTGGCCACCGCCAAGGCGGGGGCGTGAACGACATGACCACCACAGACACCACCACCACGACCACGACCACCGTGCTCGAAGCCAGCGGCGTCACCATGCGCTTCGGCGGCCTCACCGCCGTCAAGGGCGTCGACCTCAAGGTCAACGCGGGCGAGATCGTCGGCCTCATCGGCCCCAACGGCGCCGGCAAGACCACCTTCTTCAACTGCCTCACCGGGCTGTACGTCCCCACCGAGGGCACCGTCAGCTACAAGGGCACCGTCCTGCCGCCCACGCCCCACAAGGTCACGGCAGCAGGCGTCGCCCGCACCTTCCAGAACATCCGGCTCTTCCACAACATGACCGTGCTGGAGAACGTCCTCGTCGGACGCCACACCCGCACCAAGGAAGGCCTCTGGTCCGCCATCCTGCGCGGCCCCGGCTTCAAGAAGGCCGAGGCCGCCAGCGAAGCGCGCGCCATGGAACTCCTTGAGTTCATCGGCCTCCAGCACAAGGCCGGCCACCTCGCCAAGAACCTCCCCTACGGCGAGCAGCGCAAGCTCGAAATCGCCCGCGCCCTTGCCAGCGACCCCGGACTCATCCTCCTGGACGAGCCCACCGCCGGCATGAACCCGCAGGAAACGCGAGCGGCCGAAGAACTCATCTTCGCCATCCGCGACATGGGCATCGCCGTCCTCGTCATCGAGCACGACATGCGCTTCATCTTCAACCTCTGCGACCGCGTCGCCTGTCTCGTCCAGGGCGAGAAGCTCATCGAGGGCACGGCGGCAGAGGTCCAGGGCGACGAGCGCGTCATCGCCGCCTACCTCGGCACCCCCTTCGAGGGCGCACCGGGCGAGGAAGAAGTCGCCGAGGTCGAGGCCGCCGAAGCCCACGCCGAAGCCGAGGCCGCTGAGGCCGAAGCCGAAGCCGAGGCGGAAGTCGAGGCCGCTGAGGCCGAAGCCGACGCAGAAGCCGAGGCCGACGCGGACAGCACCACCGGCACCACCAGCACGGAAGGAGAGGCCAAGTGACCGCACTGCTCAAGGTCGAAGACCTCAAGGTCGCCTACGGCAAGATCGAAGCCGTCAAGGGAATCTCCTTCGAGGTCAACGAAGGCGAAATCGTCTGCCTCGTCGGCACCAACGGCGCCGGCAAGACGACCACCCTGCGCACCCTCTCCGGGCTCCTCAAGCCCAGCAGCGGCACCATCACCTTCGACGGCCAGCCGCTCGCCAGCGTCCCCGCCCACAAGATCGTCTCCCTGGGCCTCGCCCACTCCCCCGAGGGACGCCACATCTTCCCCCGGCTGACGATCGCCGAAAACCTCCAGCTCGGCGCCTTCCTGCGCACCGACAAGGAGGGCATCGAGAAGGACGTCCAGCGCGCCTACGAGATGTTCCCCATCCTGGGCGAACGCCGCAAGCAGGCCGCCGGCACCCTCTCGGGCGGTGAGCAGCAGATGCTCGCCATGGGCCGGGCCCTCATGTCCCAGCCCAAGCTGCTCATGCTGGACGAGCCCTCCATGGGCCTCTCCCCGCTGATGATGCAGAAGATCATGGCGACCATCGCCGAGCTCAAGGCCACGGGCACCACCATCCTGCTCGTCGAGCAGAACGCCCAGGCCGCCCTCTCGCTGGCCGACCAGGCCCACGTGATGGAGATCGGCAAGATCGTCCTCTCCGGCTCCGGCCAGGAGCTGCTCCACAACGAGGACGTCCGCAAGGCGTACCTCGGCGAGGACTGACACCCGCTGTACGCGAGTGAGGCCCGCCACCGTTTCCGGTGGCGGGCCTCACTCGTACCTCGGGGCGTACGTCCTACCCGTTGGCGGCGTTCTTCTTCTCCTCGGCGTCCTCGATGACCGCCTCGGCCACCTGCTGCATGGACATGCGACGGTCCATGGAGGTCTTCTGGATCCACCGGAACGCGGCCGGCTCGGTCAGCCCGTACTGCGTCTGCAGAATGCTCTTCGCGCGGTCCACCAGCTTGCGCGTCTCCAGCCGCTGGGAGAGGTCCTCGACCTCCTTCTCCAGCGCCCGCAGCTCCGCGAAGCGCGACACCGCCATCTCGATGGCGGGCACGACGTCGCTCTTGCTGAACGGCTTCACCAGGTACGCCATGGCCCCGGCGTCCCGGGCCCGCTCCACCAGGTCGCGCTGCGAGAACGCGGTGAGCATCAGGACCGGCGCGATGGACTCCTCCGCGATCTTCTCGGCGGCGGAGATCCCGTCCAGGACGGGCATCTTCACATCGAGGATGACGAGGTCAGGCCGGTGCTCGCGGGCCAGCTCGACGGCCGTCTGGCCGTCCCCGGCCTCGCCGACGACGGAGTAGCCCTCCTCCTCCAGCATCTCTTTCAGGTCGAGACGGATGAGCGCCTCGTCCTCGGCGATGACGACGCGGGTCGTCAGCGGCGGAACGTGCGACTGGTCGGCGTCGGGCGTGGGCGTCGACTCGTGCTCGGCGGTCACGGGGGCTCCTCTTTGCGGGGCATAACAGCTCCCCCGAGCCTACCTAGCTCCTGTAAGGTGGTGCCACGCAGGGTTTCCCGAAACCTTCGTTTCTCAGGCCCCAGTACTCCAACTGGTCAGAGAGGCCGCTCTCAAACAGCGGACAGTGTGGGTTCGAATCCCACCTGGGGCACCTTTCCTGGAATTCCAAGGTCACCTCCTGAATGGTTGACCTTCCCCCTTTCGGGCGAAAGTGCCGCGATCCGCACATGAAGGCGAAAGTCTTTCCGCATCCTCGTCCGCATGTACGACCCGATCACCCGTCGCCGAGCTCTCGAACTCGTCGCCCAAGGCCGCAGCCTGAACTCAGTCAGCAAAGAAACCGGCATATCCCGGTCCGCCCTCCGTGCCTGGCAAGTGCGGATCGACCCGCTGCCTCGCCTCAACCAAGTGGCCGCCTGCACCGGCCCGGCCGATTCCCCTGCGTACGCGTACCTGCTCGGTCTTTACTTGGGTGACGGCTGCATCAGCCCGCACCCCCGCGGTGGGCACCACCTCCGGATCTTCTGCGCCGACGCATGGCCGGGGCTCATCGATCAGTGCCGCGCAGCGATCACCAAGGTGCGGCCGAACGACAAGGTCTACGTGCTGCAACGCCAGGGCTGCGTGGCCGTCACGAGCTACGGACGGCACTGGACGTGCTTGTTCCCACAGCACGGGCCCGGCAAGAAGCACGAGCGGCGGATCGCCCTCGAACCCTGGCAACAGGAGATCGTCGATGCGCATCCCTGGGAGTTTATCCGGGGGCTCATTCACTCCGACGGGTGCCGGATCACCAACTGGACCGTCCGGAACGGCAAGCGCTACGAGTACCCGCGGTACTTCTTCACCAACCGGTCCGCCGACATCACGGCGCTCCTGACCAGCACACTGGACCGCCTCGGGGTCGAGTGGAGACAGGCGAACGCCTTCAACGTGTCCATCGCCCGCAAGGCGTCCGTCGCGTTGATGGACGCCCGCATCGGGCCGAAGTACTAGATGCGGCGGCCGGTCACCACCAGGTTACCGTCCGGGGTGCGCCGCGCGAGGTCGCCGGTGCGGAAGTAGCCGTCGGTGGTGAAGGAGCGTGCGTTGTGGTCGGGCGCCCGGTAGTAGCCCCGCAGGGTGTACGGGCCGCGGGCGAGGAGTTCGCCGGGCTCCCCGTCGGGCACGTCCTTGCCGTCGACGTCGACCATGCGGATCTCGTCGTCGGGCGAGAGCGGGCGGCCCTGCGTGGTGAGCACGGTCTCGTCCGGATCGGCGGGCCGGGTGAGAGTGAGCAGCCCCTCGGCCATGCCGAAGACCTGCTGCAGGCGACAGCCCCATTCGGGGCCTATCCGTTCGGCGGTCGCCCGGTGCAAGGGCGCGCCGCCGGTCTGCACGAGACGCAGACTGCTCAGGTCGGCCTGGGTCGTGGGGAGTGCGTCGAGCCAGCGCTGGGCGACGGCGGGCACCACCGACGTGATGGTGACCCGCTCGCGTTCGATGGCCGGAAGGCATTCGGCGGGTTCCGGGTTCTCGGCCAGGACGACGGTGCCGCCGACGGAGAGGGTGCCGACGATGCCGGGGCAGCCGAAGGTGAAGTTGAACTCGGCGGGCAGCGCGGCGAGGTATACGTCGTTCTCGGTGAGCGACACCAGTTCGGCGGCGGCCCGCGCCTGGTAGGCGTAGTCGTTGTGGGTGCGCGGGATGAGCTTGGGCTCCGCGTTGGTATCGCCGGAGAGCAGGAGGAACGCGACCTGGTTGGCGTTCTGCGCGAGCGCCGGTTCGGGCGGGGCGTCGATGGAGCCCAGCGGGCTGTACTGGCAGCCCGAGGGGTCGGTCGTGAGGCCGCCGTACGGGGACGAGGCGCCGGGCGCCTCAAGGGTGAACACCCGTCGCAGGAAGGGCTCTCGGGCCGCGATGTCCGCGGCCATAGCCGTGTGGTCGAAGCCCTGGTACGTCGAGGGGCCGACGTAGCCGACGGCCTGGGTGACCCGCACGAGGTGGGACACCTCGGACGCGCGGTGCGAGACGGGGCAGAACACGGGGACCGCGCCGGCGCGCATCAGCGCGAACACGGTGATGACGAACTCGGGAACGTTCGGTAGCTGGACGACGACCCGTTGCCCGGGCCGGATGCCGCGCAGCCGGATTCCGGCGGCCATGCGGTCCACGCGCCGGTTCAGGTGGGCGTATGTGATGCGGGTGCCGTCGTGCACGAGCGCGGTCCGCGGTCCGTTCTGCAGGGCCCAGCCGCGCAGCAGGTTGTCGAGCGTATTGCCGCGCCAGTGCCCGGCCGCCCAGTAGCGATCGACGAACTCCTCGGGCCAGGGCGTGCAGCCGTCGAGCATGGATGTCATTCGTCGCTTCCTTCTGTACATATCGCCCGTTTCTTGACCTTGGCAATCCAATCCGTCAACGCCCCTGTACGCAATGTGCTTTCCAGACCATGGACGCTGAATTCCCTCAGCAGAAAGACCAATGAGCGCCGCTGACCTGTAGTTCGTGGTGACTCGTGAGGCAGAGTGGGGGCATGTCTACGTACGAGACGATGTCGTTCCACCTTGAGACCGAGCGGCTGATACTGCGGCCGTGGGCCGAGTCGGACGCCGCTGAGTTCCGCGCCCTCCTCGCCGAACGCGGCAACGGGACGACGTCCACGGTTGAGCACACCCGGACGGCCATCGCGAAGCTGCTCACCGCGACGGCGACTACGGGGATCGCCCTATTACCCATCCAGCGCCGTGATGAGGGCGACTTCATCGGCTATTGCGGGTTGATCATCGGCCGCTCCACCCTGGAGGAGCCTGAAATCGCGTATGAGTTGTTCCAGCGCGCGCGTGGGCGTGGCTACGCCACCGAGGCGGCCAGGGCGGTGCTCGATGCCGCTGTTGCGACCGGGCGGAAACGGCTCTGGGCGACCGTTGGCGCGTGGAACACACCGTCGTTCCGTGTTCTTGAGAAGCTCGGGTTCGAGCGGGATCACGTTTCCACGGAAGACAGCGGTGAAGTGGTATGGCTCACACATTCGTTGCCGTGAGGCGGGGTCGCGCCCCTGGGGCTTCATGGTTCCGTTTTCGGCGGACCGCCTCTGCCAGGCGGGCGATCATGCGGGCGGCCAGTCGTTACTGACTTCGGCTCGTCAGGGTGACTTCCTCCCCGACGTGCAGCGCGTACACGTCCTACTCGTGGTTGCGCCGCACGGCTGAAGAACGTGGCCCGCGGCGTGCCACAGGCCCTATCTACGCGCCGTCTCACCATGCTCTGCGATGAAAGACCACAGACCTGGCGTCACCGCAGGAGGAGGATGTTCAATGAGGCTCGCTCATAGGATCATCGCAATTGGCGCCGCCGCTGCAACCGCGGCCATCGTGAGTGCCGGCGGTGCTCACGCAGACGGGGACGGACTGCTGGGGGCCGTCAACGGCATCCTCAACGGACCCTCTCTCATCAACATCTGCTACCCCAACGTCCAAAACGGGTACGCCAACCACAACGGCAACCAGAACTCCAACTGCACTCAGAGCGCGACGCAAACGTCGTCGACGTCGGCGACACCGCTGGAGCGGGAGATCGCCACCAGTGGTCCGTTCAACATTCTCCCCGGCGCTGTCGAGGGCCATGATGTCGAATGCCCGGCAGGCTTGGAGCCGGTGTCGGGCGGCGCTAATGCTGGACCGGCCCAATTCGCTTCCATCCGGATCAATGAGACCCACCCCTCCATCTTCTCCGACACCGCCTGGCACACGACCGTGACCAACGAGGGCAACGACGACATCGACGTGACTCTCTATGCCGTCTGCGAAACACCGGCCTAAGGTAGGGCGTCACGCAGAGCGACGCCACACGTCATGTAGTTACTGCCCCCGGCTTGTCAGGGTGACGTTGGAGCGTCGAGGGACAGGCCGGTGAAGCCTGCCTCGCCCTCGAAGCAGACGTAGCCCTCGCAGGCCGCCCGGGCTCTTTTTACCTCCGCCCAGGTCGCCTCCCGCCACGCGATCACGGACTGCTCGTCGCGCTCGGCGACCCGCCGTGCGGGCACCTGCGGGCTCAACCCGAGCCGGTGCATCAGCCTTGTGGCCCCGGAGACGCTGTAGGAGACGTGGAACTTCCTGCCGATCAGTCTGGCCACCCGCGATGCGGTCCACACCTGGTCCTCCACCCAGCCATGCGCGGCCGGACCCTGCTCCAAGTAGACGGCGAGTTTCTCCAGGCAACGCAGCGACAGACGGCACCGCGACCCGCCCGGGCCGCCGGAGGCCAGAGCCTGCACACCGCCGTCCCGCCACAGCCGGTGCCACTGGTAGGCCGACTTCCGGCTCACCCGCAGCTGCCGCGCGACCTCTGTCGGCTTGATCTTCTGCTCGAACAAGAAGAATCACCCTGACGAGCCGAAGTCAGTAAGTCGGCGACATTGGACCTAGCCGCGGGTCTCGCCCTTCTCGGATTCCGTGAGGCGGGCGGTCTCGGCGACGTGGCCGATCATCTGGAGGCGCGTGGTGGCCGCGGTGAGCTGGAAGAGGCCGACGCCCCCGACCGGTACGGAGAGCAGCACCCAGGCCAGCATGGGGGCCAAGTCGCGTACGGCTTCGCACGCATCGCCCTCGGACTCGTAGTAGCTCTGCTTGTAGCGGTCGTCGACGCCGAAGGCGTAGAAGGCCCGGGACTCGCACTCCCTGTCGCGTCGCCCGTCGCGGTCGATGGTGAACGCGAACACCAGCTGAAAGGCGACCCAGAGCCAGATGAGGGAGGCGACGGCGATCAGGCCTATGCCCCAGCGCTGTTGACGGACGGCCCGGACGCGGAAGTCGGTCTCGCACACCTGTACCAGTGATGTCATGCGACCGAAACTAGCAAAGCGTTCGGCGGCGCCGGGCTGGACGGCCCTTCCGGTGACCGCGTCGGGCGGGCGTTCCCGAGTGGTGGTGGGAGCCGGTTGGGTTGCCCGACGCGGTGCGTCTTGTGCGTCTTGTGCGTGGTCTAGCGGACGGGGTCGCCCATGTGGTGGACGCGGACGAGGTTGGTGGAGCCGGTGACGCCGGGGGGTGAGCCGGCGGTGATGACGACGATGTCGCCGGGTACGCAGCGGCCGATGCGCAGGAGTTCTTCTTCGACTTGGGCGACCATGGCGTCGGTGGAGTCGACGTGGGGGCCGAGGAAGGTTTCGACGCCCCAGGTGAGGTTGAGTTGGGAGCGGGTGGCGGGGTCGGGGGTGAAGGCGAGGAGGGGGATGGGTGAGCGGTAGCGGGAGAGTCGGCGGACGGTGTCTCCGCTCTGGGTGAAGGCGACGAGGTATTTGGCGCCGAGGAAGTCGCCCATTTCGGCGGCGGCGCGGGCTACTGCTCCGCCTTGGGTGCGGGGCTTGTTGCGGTCGGTGAGGGGTGGGAGGCCCTTGGCGAGGATGTCTTCTTCGGCCGCTTCGACGATGCGGGACATGGTTTTGACGGTTTCGACGGGGTATTTGCCGACGCTGGTTTCGCCGGAGAGCATGACGGCGTCGGTGCCGTCGATGATGGCGTTGGCGACGTCGGAGGCTTCGGCGCGGGTGGGCCGGGAGTTCTCGATCATCGAGTCGAGCATCTGGGTGGCGACGATGACGGGTTTGGCGTTGCGCTTGGCGAGTTTGACGGCTCGCTTCTGGACGATGGGGACGTGTTCGAGGGGCATTTCGACGCCGAGGTCGCCGCGGGCGACCATGATGGCGTCGAAGGCGGCGACGATTTCGTCGATGTTCTCGACTGCCTGGGGCTTTTCGATCTTGGCGATGACGGGGAGGCGTCGGCCTTCTTCGTCCATGACGCGGTGGACGTCTTCGATGTCGCGGCCGCTGCGGACGAAGGAGAGGGCGATGACGTCGGCGCCGGTGCGCAGGGCCCAGCGGAGGTCTTCGATGTCCTTGTCGGAGAGGGCGGGGACGGAGACGGCGACGCCGGGGAGGTTGAGTCCCTTGTGGTCGGAGACCATGCCGCCTTCGATGACGAGGGTGTTGACGCGGGGGCCGTCCACGGTGGTGACTTCGAGGGTGACGCGGCCGTCGTCGACGAGGATGCGTTCGCCGGCGGTGACGTCTGCGGCGAGGCCTTTGTAGGTGGTGCCGCAGGTGTGGCGGTCGCCTTCGTGGTCTTCGGTGGTGATGGTGAACTCGTCGCCGCGTTCAAGGAGTACGGGGCCTTCGCGGAAGCGGCCGAGTCGGATCTTCGGGCCTTGAAGGTCGGCGAGGATGCCGACGCTGTGGCCGGTCTCGTCGGAGGCTTTGCGTACGCGCTGGTAGCGCTCCTCGTGTTCGGCGTAGGTGCCGTGGCTGAGGTTGAGGCGGGCGATGTCCATTCCGGCTTCGACCAGGGCTTTGATCTGGTCGTATGAGTCGGTGGCGGGGCCCAGGGTACATACGATTTTCGCTCGGCGCATGAGGCGAGCGTATTCCCCTACCAGGCAGTAGGAAATTGGTTCCGGGTGTCCGCTCAACAACCTTTGAGCAAAAGGTTATTGACAATTGTTGAATGTGCATGGGGGTGCTCCGATGAGCACCCCCGGGGCGTGATTCTTGTGGTTTTCAGAGTTGCGGCGGGGTCATCGTGAATCGCGCGTTCACCTGGGCGAACACGGTCTGCCGCTGGGGTTCGAGATCGAGTGGCGGGGCGCCGGCTTCCTCGGCGGTGCCGTAGGCCATGGAGCGCATCATGCCGCCGGGGGCGGTCGCGGTGAGGGCGATGGCGTTCTCGGCGCCGAGGTCGGCCAGTTCGACGAGGGCGGCGAGGCGGGCGCCGAGGGCTTCGGCGTATTCGCGGGCGCGTTGGACGGCTTCGAGGACGGCTTGGCGGCGGGCCTGGCCGTGGGCGGGTGAGGTGGGCCGCAGGGCCCACCAGGGGCCGTCGACCTGGGTGAGTTCGAGGTCGGCGAGGCGGGTGGTGAGTTCACCGAGGGTGGTGAAGTCGTTGAGTTCGGCGGTGAGGTGTACGCGGCCGTGGTAGGCGCGGACGCGTTCGCCGCGTCCGTGACGGGTGAGTTCGGGGGTGATGGAGAAGGCGCCGGTTTCGAGCTTCTCGACGGGGTCGCCGTAGCTCTTGATGAGGTCGAGGACGGTGGCGTTGCGGCGGGTGAGGTCTTCGAGGGCGGTGCGGCGGTCGGTGCCGCGGGCGCTGACGGTGATGCCGATGCGGGCGATCTCGGGGTCGACCTCGATGCGGGCTTCGCCGCGGACGGCTACACGGGGGACTTCGGGGGTTCCGTAGGGCTGGTGCGATGCGTCCTGAGTCATGGCTTCACTGTCGCACTGTCGCTCGTACGGGTGTGGTCATCGGATCGAAACCTGGTGGGGGTGTTGCTCCTTGTTACCGGTGGGCCAGAATCTACGCGCGTGAATCTACGCGCGTTGTTCACGCCTCAGAAGGGGAGATGGCATGGCGTTCGACCGCAGGACTTTTCTCGGGACCACGGCCGCTACAGGTGCGGCCGTCGCGTTGACGGGGGCCGCGAGCAGCCCGGCAGCCGCACAGGGCGAGTCGGGGGGACCGGCGCCGCGGACGTACTCGTTCACGGTGATGGGGACGACCGATCTGCACGGGAACGTCTTCAACTGGGACTACTTCACGGACAAGGAGTTCGACGACAAGGCGCACAATGACGTCGGTCTGGCGAAGATCTCCACCTTGGTGAACGAGGTGCGCGCGGAGAAGGGGCGGCGCAACACGCTGCTGATCGACGCGGGTGACACCATTCAGGGCACGCAGCTGTCGTACTACTACGCGAAGGTCGATCCGATCACGGCGCGGCGGGGTCCGGTGCACCCGATGGCGCAGGCGATGAACGCGATCGGGTACGACGCGGCGGCGCTGGGGAACCACGAGTTCAATTACGGCATTCCGGTGCTGCGCAAGTTCGAGGAGCAGTGCGACTTTCCGCTGCTGGGGGCGAATGCCCTGGATGCGAGGACGTTGCGGCCGGCGTTCCCGCCGTACAGCGTGCACCGGCTGCGGACGCCGCACGGGCCGGATGTGAAGGTGGCTGTGCTGGGGCTGACGAACCCGGGGATCGCGCTCTGGGACAAGGCCAATGTGCAGGGCAAGATGACGTTTCCTGGTCTGGAGGAGCAGGCGGCGAAGTATGTGCCGCGGCTGCGTTCGCTGGGCGCGGATGTGGTGATCGTGTCGGCGCACTCGGGTTCGAGCGGGACGTCGAGTTACGGGGATCAGCTGCCGTACATCGAGAACGCGGCGGCTCTGGTGGCGGAGCAGGTGCCGGGGATCGACGCGATCCTGGTGGGTCACGCGCACACGGAGATCCCGGAGTACCGGGTGAAGAACAAGGCGACGGGCAAGGACGTGGTGCTGTCGGAGCCGCTGAAGTGGGGGCAGCGGCTGACGCTGTTCGACTTTGAGCTGACCCGGTCGAAGGGCTGCTGGTCGGTGGCGAAGGTGTCGGCGCGGGTGCTGAATTCGAACACGGCGGCGGAGGACCCGAAGATCACCGGGCTGCTGTCGGACGAGCACCGCAAGGTCGTGGCGTACGTGAACCAGGTGATAGGCACCTCGACGCGGGCGATGTCGTCGGCGGAGGGCCCGGTCAAGGACGTGGCGATCATCGACCTGATCAACCATGTCCAGGCGGAGACGGTGAAGACGGCACTCGCCGGTACGGAGTGGGCGGCGCTGCCGGTGCTGTCGCAGGCCTCGTGCTTCTCGCGGACGGCGTCGATCCCGGCCGGGCAGGTGACGATCAGGGACGCGGCGGGCCTGTATCCGTTCGAGAACACGATGGAGGCGCGGCTGCTGACGGGTGCGCAGCTGAAGGATTACCTGGAGTATTCGGCGCGGTACTTCGTGAGGACGGCACCCGGAGACGCGGTGGATCCGGCGAAGCTGACGAACGCGGAGGGCATCCCCGACTACAACTACGACGCCGTGTACGGGCTGGCGTACGACATCGACATCGCGCAGCCGGTGGGTTCGCGGATCACGGGGTTGTCGTTCCAGGGGAAGCCGGTGGATCCGGTGGGGCAGTTCGTGCTCGCGGTGAACAACTACCGGGCCTCGGGTGGCGGGAACTTCCCGCATGTTCCGCAGGCCAGGCAGTTGTGGGCGAATTCGGATGAAATCCGTAACACGATCATCCAGTGGGTGAAGGCGAAGGGGACGGTGGATCCGGCGGGGTTCGCTTCGGTGGACTGGCGTCTGACGCGGGCGGGTGTGCCGGTGTTCTAGTCGTCACCCGGTGCGGCGTGGCCGGGGTCCGCTGTGGCGGCCCCGGCGGCGCGGTGTGTCCGGCGGGGGGTCAGGGGTGTTCGACCAGGGGGAGGAGTTCGCCGGCGGGCCGGGGGCGGGTGTGTTCGCGTGGTGCGAGGCCGAAGGTGGTGAAGGCGGTGCGGGTGGGCCGGGGGTAGGGCTCTTTGCCTGTGAGGGTGTTGAGGATGGCGGCGCTGCGCGAGGCGGCGAGGCCGAGGTCGGGGGCTCCGACGCCGTGGGTGTGGCGTTCGCCGTTCTGGACGAAGATGCTGCCGGTGACGCTGGGGTCGAGGATCATCCGGTAGTCGGCGTCGATGCGGGGGCGGTCTGAGGAGTCCTTGCGCAGGTAGGGGTCGAGGCCGGCGAGGAGGCTGTCGAGGGGGCGTTCGCGGTAGCCGGTGGCGAGGATCACGGCGTCGGTGGTGAGCCGGGAGCGGGTGCCCTGTTCCACGTGTTCGAGGTGGAGTTCGACCTTGGTGGTAGCGACGCGGCCGGCGGTGCGGACGCTGACGCCCGGGGTGAGGACGGCGTCGGGCCAGCCGCCGCCGAGGGTGCGGCGGTAGAGCTCCTGGTGGATGGCGGCGATGGTGTCCGCGTCGATGCCTTTGTGGAGTTGCCATTGGGCGGGGACGAGGCGGTCGCGGACGGGTTCGGGGAGTTGGTGGAAGTAGCGGGTGTAGTCGGGGGTGAAGTGTTCGAGGCCGAGCTTGGAGTACTCCATGGGGGCGAATGAGGGGGTGCGGGCGAGCCAGGTGAGGCGTTCGCGGCCGGCGGGGCGGGAGCGGAGCAGGTCGAGGAAGACTTCGGCTCCGGACTGGCCGGAGCCGATGACGGTGACGTGTTCGGCTTCGAGGACGCGTTGGCGGTTGTCGAGGTAGTCGGCGGAGTGGATGACCGGGACGGTGGGGGCGTCGACGAGGGGGCGCAGGGGTTCGGGGACGTAGGGGGCGGTGCCGATGCCGAGGGCGAGGTTGCGGGTGTGGGTGCGGCCGAGGGCTTCGGCTTCGCCGTCGGGGTCGAGTTGGGTGAAGTCGACTTCGAAGAGGTCGCGTTCGGGGTTCCAGCGGACGGCGTCGACCTGGTGGCCGAAGTGGAGTCCGGGGAGGCGGCCGGCGACCCAGCGGCAGTAGGCGTCGTACTCGGCGCGCTGGATGTGGAACTGCTCGGCGAAGTAGAAGGGGAAGAGCCGTTCCTTGTGCTTGAGGTAGTTGAGGAAGCTCCAAGGGCTGGTGGGGTCGGCGAGGGTGACGAGGTCGGCGAGGAAGGGGACTTGGAGGGTCGTTCCTTCGATGAGGAGTCCGGGGTGCCAGCGGAAGTCGCGGCGCTGGTCGTAGAAGGCGGTGGCGAGTTCTGCGGCTCCCTGCTGGGGCAGGCCGTGGGCGAGGGCGGCGAGGGAGAGGTTGAAGGGGCCGATGCCGATTCCGACGAGGTCGTGGGGTGCATCGAGGTGGGCGGTCATCGGTGGGTGCTGCCTTCCAGGAGAGTGACGAGGGTGTCCAGGTCCCCAGCCGTGGTGTGGGGGTTGAGCAGGGTGGCTTTGAGCCACAGACGGCCGTGGGCGGTGGCCCGGCCGAGCACGGCGGTGCCGTCGAGGAGGAGGGTGCGGCGCAGGGTGGCGAGCCTGGTGTCGTCGGCGGGGGTGGGCCGGAAGAGCACGGTGCTGATGGTGGGTGGTGCGTGGAGTTCGAAGCGGGGGTGTGCTTCGAGGAGCCGGGCGAGCTGGTGGGCGAGGTCGCAGGTGCGGTCGATGAGGCGGATGAGGCCGTCGCGGCCGAGGGAGCGCAGGGTTGCGGCGATCTTGAGGGCGTCGGGGCGGCGGGTGGTGCGCAGGGAGCGGCCGAGGAGGTCGGGGAGGCCGGCTTCGGTGTCGTCGGGGGCGTTGAGGTAGTCGGCCTGGTGGGCGAGGGGGGCGAGCAGGGCGGTGTCGGGGACGGCGAGGAGGCCGGCGGCGACGGGTTGCCAGCCGAGTTTGTGCAGGTCGACGGTGAGGGAGTGGGCTCGGGTGAGGCCCGCGAGTTTGTGTCGGTGGCGGGGGCTGAGGGCGAGGAGGCCGCCGTATGCGGCGTCGATGTGGAGTTCGGCGCCGTGGTGGTGGCAGAGGCCGGCGATGGTTTCGAGGGGGTCGATGAGTCCGGCGTCGGTGGTTCCGGCGGTGGCGGTGACGAGGACGGGGCCGGGGGTGCGGTCGAGGGTTTCGGTGAGGCGGGCCGGGTCGAGGGTGCCGGCGGGAGTGGGGATGGCGACGGCGGGGGCCAGGCCGAGGAGCCAGGCGGCGCGGGGGATGGAGTGGTGGGCGTTGGCGCCGTGGAGGACGGTGAGGCCGGGGCCGTGGCGTTCGCGGGCGAGGAGGAGCGCGAGCTGGTTGGCTTCCGTGCCGCCGGTGGTGACGAGTGCGTCGGCGTGCGGGGTGGCGTAGAGCTCGGTGGCGAGGGTGCGGGTGACGAGGGCCTCGATCGCGGAGGCGGCGGGGGCCTGGTCCCAGGAGTCGAGGGACGGGTTGAGGGCGCTGGCGGCGAGGTCGGCGGCGACGGCCACGGCGAGCGGCGGGCAGTGCAGGTGGGCCGCGCACAGCGGGTCGGCGGGGTCGGCCGCTCCGGCGGCCAGGGTGTGGACGAGGGTGCGCAGGGCTTCGTGGTCGCCGGTTCCCCGGTCGGGCAGTACGTCGCCGAGTGCGGTGTGGACGCGGGCGGTGACGGTGTGGGGGCCGCCGGCGGGGAGGGGGCCGCCGCGTGCGGCGGTGCCGGTGCGCAGGGCGTCGAGGACGGTGTCGAGCAGGGGCCGCAGGGCGTCGGCGCCTCCGGGGCCGCCGGCGAGCGGGGGCGGCGGGGTGGGTGTGCCGGGGAGCGCTGTCATGCGGGGTCCTCACGGAGGCTGGGCGGGGGCGACGTGGTCCCCGCCCAGCACAACGATCCGACCCGAATGGGGTAACCGCCGGGGTTTGTCCGGTGGTTTTGCCGCTCGTGGGTTGGGTGTCTTTCAGCCGGTTCGGACGCGCAGGGCGCGGGCGAGGTCGTCGAGCTGGTCGACGAGTTTGCGGCGCAGGATGGGGAGGATGTCGGGGTTCTCCAGGCAGGTGCGGCCGGCTTCGAGGTTGCCCTCGTCGACGGCGTGGGCGGGGAAGGCCCAGTGTCCGGCGGCTTCGCCGATGGCGGGGCCCCGGCGGGCGCCGAGGGCGACGGCGTCGGGGTAGTAGCGGGGTACGTAGTCCCGTACGAGTTCTGCCTGTTCGGGCTGCCAGAAGCCTTGGGCGACGGCCTTGAAGAGGTAGTTGGACACGGTGTCGTCGTGGAACATGCGCTGCCAGGCGGCGGCCTTGGCCTCGGCGGTGGGGAGGGCGGCGCGGCAGCGGGCGGCGCCTTCTTCGCCGGTGGCGCTGGGGTCGGCGGCGAGGGCGGCCTCGATGTCGGTTTCTTCGACGGCGCCGAGGACGGCGAGCCGGGCGAGGATGCGCCAGCGCAGCTCGGGGTCGAGTTCGGGGCCGCCGGCGACGGTGCCGTCGGCGAGCCAGCCGAGGAGGGTGTCGGGCTGGGTGGCGCTGTCGGCGAGGACGCGTACGGCGGCGAGCCGCATGCCGGGATCGGAGCCGTCCTCGGTGCGGCGCAGCAGGGCACGGGCGATGGCGGTGAGGGTGGCGAGGGCTTCGGTGCGCTGTGCGGGGGCGACGTAGCGCAGGGCGATGTGCTCGCGGGCGAAGGCGAGGACTCCTTGGACGATGGCGAGGTCGGCTTCGTCGGGGAGGTGGGCCTCGGCGGTGGCGAGGTAGGTGGCGGGGTCGAGTTCGCCGTCGCGGACCATGTCGCGCAGGGAGGTCCAGACGACGGCGCGGGTCAAGGGGCCTCCACAGCTCGGAGAGCTAGGGGAAGGGTCGGGGATGCGGGAGAGGGCGTGCAGGGCGGTGTCCACGGAGGTCTCGTCGAGGCGGACCTTGGCGTAGGTGAGGTCGCCGTCGTTGAGGAGGAGGAGGGCGGGGCGCGGGCCGCTGACGGAGATGACCTCGTCGGTGGGGAGGTCGAGGGTGAGGGTGTCGCGGGCTTCGAGGGTGCCGTCGGGCTTGCGGTCGTAGGAGCCGGCGGCGATGTGGTGGGGGCGGCTGCCGTGGTGGTCGACGGTGAGGGTCCAGCCGCCGGGGCTCTCCTCGATGCGCGGGGTGAGGGTGTCGGCGCCGGTGGTGCGCAGCCAGATGTCGGCCCAGGCGTGGACGTCGCGGTCGGTGTGGGCGGCGAGGGAGTCCACGAAGTCGGCGAGGGAGGCGTTGGCGAACTTGTGGCGGGTGAAGTGGGTGTTGATGCCGGCGAGGAAGTCCTTCTCGCCGAGCCAGGCGACGAGCTGGCGCAGGGCGGAGGCGCCCTTGGCGTAGGAGATGCCGTCGAAGTTGAGGAGGGCGGAGGCGGTGTCGGGGACGGCGTCGGGGGCGACGGGGTGGGTGGAGGGCCGCTGGTCGGCGTCGTAGCCCCAGGGTTTGCGCTGCATGCCGAATTCGGTCCAGGTGCCGGTGAAGCGGGTGGCTTCGGTGAGGGTCTGGTAGCCCATGTACTCGGCGAAGGACTCGTTGAGCCAGATGTCGTCCCACCAGCGCAGGGTGACGAGGTCGCCGAACCACATGTGGGCCATTTCGTGGGCGATGACCATGGCGCGGCGCTGTCGTTCGGTGTCGGTGACGGCGGAGCGGAAGACGAACTCGTCGCGGAAGGTGACCAGGCCCGGGTTCTCCATGGCGCCGGCGTTGAATTCGGGGACGAAGGCCTGGTCGTAGGAGTCGAAGGGGTAGGGCTCGTTGAACTTCTCGTGGTAGCGGTCGTAGCAGTCGGTGGTGATGGAGAGGATTTCCGCGGCGTCGGCGTCCAGGTAGGGGGCGAGGGACTGCCGGCAGTGGATGGCGAAGGGCAGTCCGGCGTGTTCGGTGCGGATGCTGTGCCAGGGGCCGGCGGCGATGGCGGCGAGGTAGGTGGAGATGACGGGCGTCGGGGCGGACTGCCAGATTCCGGCGCTGCCGGTGGCGTCGCCGCCTGCGCTGCCCGTGCCGCCGCCGCTTGCGCTGCTTGCGCTGCCCGTGCCGTCACGGTCACCGCCGCTGCCGGCTTCGCGGTCGCCGGTGCGGGTGGTGATGCCGTTGGCGAGGACGGTCCAGTGCGCGGGGGCGGTGACGGTGAACTCGAAGACGGCCTTGAGGTCGGGCTGGTCGAAGGCCGCGAAGACACGCTGGATGTCGTCCATGAACATCTGGGAGTAGACGTACGTCTCCCCGTCCACGGGGTCGGTGAAGCGGTGCAGGCCCTCGCCGGTGCGGGAGTAGCGCATCCGGGCGTCCACGCGCAGCTCGTGCGGGCCTTCGCTCAGCCCGGTGAGGGGGAGGCGGTTGCCGTCGAGGGAGGCGGGGTCGAGGGGGCGGCCGTCGAGTTCGGCGGCGCGCAGTTCGTCCGGTTTCAGCTCCACGAAGGTGTCTGCGGCGGCGCGTGCGCTGAACCGGATGACGACGGTGGAGTCGAACGTGTCGTCGCCGCCGGTGGTGAGGTCGAGGGCGACGGCGTAGTGGTGGACGTCGAGGACCTGGGATCGGAGCTGCGCTTCGTTGCGCGTCAGTGCGGACATGGGGCCCATGCTGCCGCAAAAGCGCTGCCGGGCCCCAGGGGCCTACTCTTCGCCTGCGGCGATCGTCTCGTGGTGGCGGATGACCTCGGCGATGATGAAGTTGAGGAGTTTCTCGGCGAAGGCCGGGTCGAGTTTGGCGTTTTCGGCGAGCTGGCGCAGGCGGGCGATCTGGCTGGCCTCGCGGGTGGGGTCGGCCGGCGGCAGCTGGTGTTTGGCCTTGAGGTGGCCGACCTGCTGGGTGCACTTGAAGCGCTCGGCGAGCATGTGGACCACCGCCGCGTCGATGTTGTCGATGCTGTCCCGCAGGCGGGCCAGTTCGGCGGTGACGTTCTCGTCGGTGTCGTCGGTGTCGCTGCTGTTCATGGTTCCCGAGAATACGTGGCCGGAGTGTTCGGTTCCCCGGGCAGTCGTCCCTTGAGACGGCCGGGCGGTACGGGATTCCGCGGGCGTTTCCAGGGGCGGGGCAGCGATACCGAGCCGGCCGCCCTCGGGGGGCGGGGCCCGCGGTGAGGAAGCCGCCGCGCCGACCGGTCGGCCGCACGCAGGCCTCCCCGCCGGGCCCGCGCCTGCCCGGCCCGCGCCCGGCGGGCCGGGCCGGAAGCATCGGGCCTGCCGGACGCATCGGGCCTGCCGGGCCTGACTGTTTGCAGCAACGTTCGCAGGTACCAGAGTTCCGAGTTCTTTTGGCTCCGGTGCCTGTTCGACCGCCGGGCCGGTGATGGGCTGATGCACAAGCGTGACCTGCGAGAAGAGGCCGTCAGCGCCTCGGGTGAGTCGTCGGCTGCCGGTTCGAGGGTGGTACCAAAACACCTGGAACCGTGGTCCCGACGGAAGTGCTTACAGACACCCAGCCGGACCGTATCGGGCCTGCCGGGCTGGACCACACCCGGTCGGCAGGGCCAGGCCGCATCCGGCGGGGCCGCACCCCGTCCAACCGCATCCGACCAGACCGCGCCCAGCCTGACCACATCGGGCCTGCCGGGCCGAATCACACCCGGCGGGCCGGGCCGGGCCGGGCCGCACCCGGCGGGGACGGCAAGCGGTTTTGGTACCACTCGCGAGCTAGCCGACAGCCGACAGCCGACGACTCACCCGAGGCACAGACGGCCTCTTCTCGCAGGTCATGTCTGTACATCAGCCCATCACCGGCCCAGCGGTCGAACGCAGTCGGCCAAGCGCGCCCTCGCGGGGTCCGCGCCCGCGTTCCCCGGGGGCGCGGGCTCGGACGCCGCGCCGCGAATCCCCCGCACGGCCCGTAAACCGGCGGCAGCCGACCGGACGCGCGGACCGCCTCAACCGGCATGGCCGGGCTCGCGTCTTTCAGGAGGAAGCCGGACGCTTCGTTGTGGAGCGCCGTGTGGAGGTACTCGTCGAGGTCGAAGGTGGTGACGATGACGACGCGTGGCTCGTCCCGGTCGGAGAGCCGCCGGGCGACTTCGAGGCCGTCGAGTTTCGGCGTCGGGGGGACCGGTGCGCGCGGCCGACCGCCGGGAGGGGTCCGCGGGGCCGGGGCCGGGGCCGGGACGGCGCTGTCCCAGCCCCGCGATGCGGCGCCGGCCGGCCTTACGTGCGCAGGCGGCACGGGGCCTCGTCCTTCCGGCCGGTTCGCGCTCGGCCGGAAGGACGAGGGGTCTTCAGGAGCCCACGGGCTCGGGCTCAGCTCACAGGGTCGCGGCCGCGCTCTTGATCTGCGAGGCGAAGGTGGAGACCTCGGTGTAGACGCCGGGGAAGTCCGGCCGGGCGCAGCCCTCGCCCCAGCTCACGATGCCGACCTGGATCCAGGCGCCCACGTTGTCCCGGCGGAACATGGGGCCACCGGAGTCGCCCTGACAGGTGTCCACCCCGCCCTGGGCGTAGCCGGCGCAGATCTCCTCGCTCGGGACGAGGGAGCTGCCGTACGACTCCTGGCAGCTGGCGTCGGAGACGAAGGGGACGGTGGCCTTCATCAGGTAGCGCTGCTGGGCGCCGCCCTCGCGGGTGGCGCCCCAGCCGGCGACGGTGAAGGTGCCGTTGTCGTAGGCCTTGGTGTCGGCGATCTTGAGGGTGGGCAGGTTGATGGGCTGGGCGAGCTTGATGAGTGCCCAGTCCTTGCCCGTGCCGTTGTAGCCGGGGGCCTGGAGGACCTTGGTGGACTTGACCTTGATGGCGCTGGAGCTCTTGAGGTCGACGACTCCGGCGGTGGCGGTGATGGAGGTGTTGTTGCCGGAACCGCTCACGCAGTGGGCGGCGGTGAGGACGATCTGCTGGGTGTAGAGGGCGCCGCCGCAGCCCATGGAGAGCCGGACCATGAAGGGGAATTCGCCCTGGGCGGCGCGGGTTCCGCCGACGACGGGCGTCGGGGAGGCGCCGGCGTTGGCGGGCTGGAGGCTGACCGCCGCGAGGGCGACCGCACCGACGGCGAGGGTCCGCTTGAGGATCCGGGCAAGGGAAGACACAGTCAACACACTGCCTTTCGTGGGGGGTTGGGCCGTGCGCGTCATTGGGTGAATGACAAGTCCATGACACATCGGCGGTATGCCCGGCATCAAGAAGGAGTTTTCGGCCAACTTCCGGCAGGACGTGCGGCGAGGGGGACGGCATGACGGAGAACCGTGGGCCGGGCGGCCCGATCGAGCACGGATTTCCGCATCTGGACACGGTCCACAGGGCGATCACGGCCCTGTTCCGCCGGCTCTCCTGCGACGGGATCCGGTCCTACGACACCAGCTTCGCCCCCGCCGACGCGGCCTTCGGTCCCGACGACGACCTCCACTTGGGAGCCCAGCGCGTCGCCTCCGCGATGGTGCGCGCGCTCGGGCTGCCCGACGCGCGGATGGTGATCAGCTACCGGAAGATGGAGCAGGCGGCGACCGTCGAACTGGCCGCCGGCCCCGAGTACTTCATCGAGGTCAACGACCGCTTCCGCACCCACCGCCGCGATCTGGCGGCCGCCCTCGCCCACGAGATCACCCATGTCCTACTGCACCGCCTGGACCTGGGTTTCCCCACCACCGCGGAGAACGAGATCCTCACCGACACCGCCGCCGCCCTCCTCGGGACCGGCTGGCTGCTCCTCGACGCCTACCGCGAGGACGCGCTGACGCACCAGAGGCTCGGCTACCTCACCCCGGAGGAGTTCGGCTACGTCCTCGCCAAACGCGGCAGCCTGCTCGGCGAGGACCTCTCCACCTGGTTCACCAGCCCCCAGGCGTACGAGGCGTACGTGCGCGGCCGCGCCCGGGCCGACCGGGACCACCGCCGGGCTCCGCTGGCGGCCGCGGGCTGGGCGGAACGGCGCCGCTACGCGGCCGCCCGGCGGGCCGGAGCCGCCGCGCCCGGGTCCTCGTACCGCTTCGAACGGCATGCCACCGACGCCGACGGGCTGCGGGTGGACTTCCCCTGCCCGGTGTGCGCGCAGCGGCTGCGGCTTCCGGTGCGGGGGCGGATCAGGGCCCGCTGCGCGCTGTGTCACACCGTTCTCGACTGCGACACCTGAGCGCCCTCCCCCGGCCGGCCGCCCGCCTGTTCACCCACCTGCTCAGCCTCCACAGCCCCCGCAGCCGGGGGCAAACCCGATGGGGTGGCTGGGGTTCAGGGAGTGAGCGCAGTGGGTAGAGATACCTCATCGCACGAGTGCCGGATGCGGGCCCGACCCCTCGCCAGGGGGCCGGGCCCGCGTCTTGTTCCGCGTCCCGCGTCTGCGGTGGTCCTACTCCGCGACCGGCTCGCCCTCGGCCCCGCCGCCAAATCCAGCCTCGCCGGCCTTTGAGTGGGGGTCCCCCCGGACAGAGTCTGGGGGAGGGTCCGGGCGGAGCCCGGTGCCCGGCGGAGCCGGGTTTCCTGGGGCTCCGCCCCAGACCCCGCGCCTCAAACGCCGGCGAGGCTGAATATGCCCGCCCCGCGCAGTAGGCGAAGCCCGAGTATGCGGGGCAGGCGGGCCGGCCCGAGCGGGCCGAGCGGGCGGGTGTCTGTAAGCACTTCCGTAGGCGCCACGGCTCCAAGCCGTTTTGGTACCACTCTCAAGCCGACAGCCGACGACTCACCCGAGGCGCTGACGGCCTCTTCTCGCAGGTCATGTCTGTACATCAGCCCATCACCGGCCCAGCGGTCGAACGGGGTCAGAGCCAAACGGGCGTCGGAGCCAAAGGAACTCGGAACTGCAGGCCAGGCCCAGGCCAGGCCCAGGCCCGGCCCAGGCCGGACCTAAGGGGTGCCCGAGCCGTAAACCGGGTGCGGGGATGGGGAGCGGGAGAGGAGTTTCGCGGCGGTTTCGCCCGCCTCGGTGGGGGTCCAGCGGGCGCCGCGGTCCGCCGAAGGGCCCGGCCGCCAGCCCTCCATCACGGTGATCCGCCCGCCCTCCGTCTCGAAGACCCGCCCCGTGACCCCCGCCGACGCGTCGGAGCCCAGCCAGACCACCAGGGGCGACACGTTCTCCGGCGCCATCGCGTCGAACGCGCCCCGCGCCGGCGCCGCCATGGCGTCCGCGAACGCCCGCTCCGTCATCCGCGTCCGCGCCGCCGGGGCGATCGCGTTGACCTGCACCCCGTACCGCCCCATCTCCGCCGCCGCGACCAGCGTCAGGCCCAGGATCCCCGCCTTGGCCGCGCTGTAGTTGCCCTGGCCCACCGATCCCAACAGCCCGGCCCCCGACGAGGTGTTCACCACCCGCGCCGCCACCCCCCGGCCCGCCTTCGCCTCCGCCCGCCAGTGCGCCGCCGCGTACTTCAGCGGCAGGAAGTGCCCCTTCAGGTGCACCCGCATCACCGCGTCCCAGTCGGCCTCCTCCAGGTTCACCAGCATCCGGTCCCGCAGGAACCCGGCGTTGTTGACCAGCGTGTCCAGCCGCCCGAACGCGGAAAGGGCCCGGTCGACCAGCGAGGCCGCGCCTTCCGGCGTCGCGATGTCCCCGCCGTGCGCCACCGCCTCCCCGCCCAGGTCCCGGATCTCCGCGACGACCCGCAGCGCCGGGCTGTCCTCCCCCGGCAGCCCGTCCAGTCCCACCCCCAGGTCGTTGACCACGACCCGGGCCCCTTCCGCCGCGAAGGCCAGGGCGTGCGCCCGCCCCAGCCCCCGCCCCGCGCCCGTCACCACGACGACACGCCCCGCGGCCAGACCACCCGAACCACCCGGACCACCCATCTCAGCCATCTCACCCATCTCAGCCGTCTCAGCCATCTCACTTCTCCTTGTTCGCAGTCGCCGCGTCCAGGAACGCCGGGCGTTCCCCGCCCCCGTGCACGAGCAGGCTCGCCCCGCTCACGTACCCGGCCCGGTCGTCGCAGGCCAGGAACACCGCCGCCGCCCCCACGTCCGAGGGCTCCGCCAGCCGCCCCAGCGGTACGGTCGCGCCCACCGCCGCGACACCCGCCTCGTCCCCGTAGTGCAGGTGCGCCAGCTCGGTCCGGACCATGCCCAGGACCAGCGAGTTGACGCGTACCTCCGGGGCCCACTCCACGGCCATCGACCGGGCCAGGTTCTCCAGTCCCGCCTTCGCCGCCCCGTACGCCGCCGTGCCCGGGGAGGGCCGGGTTCCGCTGACGCTGCCGATCATCACGACCGAGCCCCGGCTTCGCCGCAGCCACGGGTACGCCGCCAGCGAGGCCGCCATCGGGGCCAGCAGGTTCAGCTCGACGACCCGCGCGTGCCGTTGCGCCTCGCCCTCCCCCAGCAGCCGGTACGGGGTCCCGCCCGCGTTGTTCACCAGGCAGTCGAGCCGCCCGTACCGCCCCGCGACCGCGGCGAAGAAGTCCTGGGTCGCGAGGCCTCCTTCGCGCAGGTCCAGCGCCGCGAAAGAGGCCTCGCGGCCCGCCGCCGCCACCGGTTCCTCCGGTGGCCGCCGCGCGCAGACGACCACCTGCGCCCCCGCCGCGAGGAACGACCGCGCGATCCCGGCGCCGACGCCCCGGGTTCCGCCGGTGACGACGACGACCCTCCCGTTGAGCTCCATCGGCTGCTACCTTCCTCACCTAACAAATGTTTGGTGGAAAGGTAGCTGATCCGCTCATGGGTGTCTCCACCTCAAGCCCCGGCAAGGGCATCGCACTTGTCACGGTCGACTTCCCACCCGTCAACGCGCTCCCCGTGCGCGGCTGGTACGACCTGGCGGACGCCCTGCGCGCCGCCGGCCGCGACCCCGAGACCCGGTGTGTCGTCCTCGCCGCCGAGGGCCGGGGCTTCAACGCCGGTGTCGACATCAAGGAGATGCAGCGCGACACCGGCCACGCCTCCCTCATCGGCGCCAACCGCGGCTGCTACGAGGCGTTCGCGGCGGTCTACGAGTGCGAGGTCCCGGTCGTCGCGGCCGTGCACGGATTCTGCCTGGGCGGCGGCATCGGCCTGGCCGGCAACGCTGACGCGATCGTCGCCTCCGACGACGCCACCTTCGGACTTCCCGAGCTCGACCGGGGCGCGCTCGGCGCCGCCACGCACCTGGCCCGGCTCGTGCCCCAGCACCTGATGCGCGCCCTCTACTACACCTCGCGCACCGCCACCGCCGCCGAACTGCACCTCCACGGCTCGGTCTGGAGGGTGGTCCCGCGCGAGGAGCTGCGCGCCGCCGCCCTCGGACTCGCCGCCGAGATCGCGCGGAAGGACGGCTACCTGATCCGGCTGGCCAAGGCCGCCATCAACGGCATCGACCCCGTGGACGTACGCCGCAGCTACCGCTTCGAGCAGGGCTTCACCTTCGAGGCCAACCTCAGCGGGGTGGCCGACCGGGTCCGCGACACCTTCGGAAAGGCGGAATCGGCATGAGCGGCGGCGACGGCCCGGACAAGGTGATGTCCCCCGAGGACGTGGTCGGGCGGCTGCGCAGCGGGATGACCGTCGGCATCGGCGGCTGGGGATCCCGGCGCAAGCCGATGGCGCTGGTGAGAGCACTGCTCCGCTCCGAGATCACCGATCTGACCGTGATCTCGTACGGCGGCCCCGACGTCGGCGTGCTGGCCGCGGCCGGCCGGATCCGCAGGCTGGTCGCCCCCTTCGCCACCCTCGACTCGATCCCGCTGGAGCCGCATTTCCGGGCCGCCCGCGAGAGCGGCGCCTTCACCCTCACCGAACTCGACGAGGCGATGTTCATGTGGGGCCTGCACGCCGCCGCGAACCGGCTCCCCTTCCTCCCCGTCCGCGCGGGCCTGGGATCCGACGTCATGCGGGTCAACCCGGAGCTGCGCACCGTCACCTCCCCGTACGCCGACGGCGAGGAGCTGGTCGCCGTCCCCGCGCTGCGGATGGATGCCGCGCTCGTCCACCTCAACCGCGCCGACCGCCTCGGCAACGCCCAGTACCTGGGCCCGGACCCGTACTTCGACGACCTCTTCTGCGAGGCCGCCGACGCCGCCTACGTCTCGTGCGAGCGGCTCGTCGAGACCGCGGAGCTCTCCAAGGCGGGCCCCCCGCAGTCCCTGCTGGTCAGCCGGCACTCGGTCACCGGGGTGGTGGAGACCCCGAACGGCGCGCACTTCACCTCCTGCGTGCCCGACCACGACCGCGACGAGGCCTTCCAGAAGCTGTACGCGACCACCCCCTGGCCGGAGTTCGCCGCCCGGTTCCTCTCCGGTGCGAGCGAGCACGACTACCAGTCCGCCGTCCGGGCCTGGCACGAGGAGCAGAGTTGAGCAGCACAGAGTTGAGCAGCACAGGGCTGAGCGGCACAGGGCTGAGCGGCACAGAGACAGCGGCCGATTCGGCCGACGCCGTGACCCGCGCCGAATACTGTGTGGTCGCCTGCGCCGAGGCCTGGCGCGGCAACGGCGAGGTGCTCGCCAGCCCGATGGGCCTGATCCCCTCGTTCGGGGCCCGGCTCGCGAAGCGGACCTTCTCCCCCGAGCTCCTCCTCACCGACGGCGAGGCCATGCTGGTAGGTCTCGACGGCACGCCCGAGGGCTGGCTCCCCTACCGGCGCCACCTCACCATGGTCACCGGCGGCAAGCGGCACGTGATGATGGGCGCGAGCCAGATCGACCGGTTCGGCAACCAGAACATCTCCTGTATCGGCGACTGGGAGCGGCCGGCCCGCCAGCTCCTCGGGGTGCGCGGGGCGCCCGTCAACACCCTCAACAATCCGGTGAGTTACTGGATCCCGAGGCATTCCACCCGGGTCTTCGTCGAGCGCGTCGACATGGTCAGCGGTGTCGGCTACGACCGTGCCGAGGCGGCGGGGGTGACCCGGTTCCACCGGCTCCCCCGGGTGGTCAGCGATCTCGGCGTCTTCGACTTCACCGGCCCGCACCACTCGATGCGCCTCGTCTCCCTCCACCCGGGTGTCACCGTCGAGCAGGTCCGGGCGGCCACCGGGTTCGCCCTGGCCGTCGGCCCCACCGACGGCGGGGCCGTTCCGTACACGCGGGAGCCGACGGCGCTGGAGCTGCGGCTGATCCGCGAGGTCATCGACCCCGAGGGGCTGCGCGAGCGGGAAGTGCGGGTCTGACGCCATGGAGACGGCACTCACCGAGCTGGTCGGGGTGCGGTACCCGATCGTGCAGACGGGCATGGGCTGGGTCGCGGGGCCCCGCCTGGTGTCGGCCGCGGCCAACGCGGGCGCCCTGGGCATCCTGGCGTCGGCGACGATGACCCTGGACCAGTTGCGGGCGGCGGTCCGGGAGGTCAGGTCCCGTACGGACGCCCCGTTCGGGGTGAATCTGCGCGCGGACGCCGGGGACGCGGCCGAGCGTGCCCGGCTGATCGTCGACGAGGGCGTACGGGTGGCCTCGTTCGCGCTCGCGCCCTCGAAGGAGCTGATCGCGCGGCTCAAGGACGCGGGCGTGGTCGTCATCCCCTCGGTCGGGGCCCGCCGGCACGCCGAGAAGGTCGCGGCCTGGGGCGCGGACGCGGTGATCGTGCAGGGCGGCGAGGGCGGCGGGCACACCGGGGAGGTGGCCACGACCGTACTGCTGCCGCAGGTGGTCGACGCCGTGGACATTCCAGTGATCGCGGCGGGTGGCTTCAGCGACGGCCGGGGCCTGGTCGCGGCGCTCTCGTACGGGGCGGCGGGCATCGCCATGGGCACCCGCTTCCTGCTGACCTCCGATTCCACGGTCCCGGACGCGGTCAAGGCCGCGTACCTGAAGGCGGGCGTCAAGGACGTCACCGTCACGACGGCGGTCGACGGGCTTCCGCACCGGATGCTCCGCAGCGAGCTGGTCGATTCCCTGGAGCGGGCGGGTCGCGCCGGGGCGCTGGTCCGGGCCGTCCGGCACGCGGCCGGCTTCCGGGAGCTGTCCGGCCTGTCCTGGTCCCGGATGGTGCGGGACGGCCTCGCGATGAAACACGGCAGGGACCTGTCCTGGAGCCAGGTCCTGCTCGCCGCGAACACCCCGATGCTCCTCAAGGCGTCCATGGTCGAGGGCCGTACGGACCTCGGTGTCATGGCATCAGGCCAGGTCGCGGGCGTGATCGAGGATCTTCCGTCCTGTGCGGAACTCGTCGCGCGCGTCATGGCCGAGGCACACACCGTGCTGGACCGACTGCACGGCCTCAACCCCCCCGCACCCGCCGCACCACCCGCACCCCCGCACCCGCTCGGCGCCCTGCCACCACCAGGGTGATCCCCCTTCTCCGCCACAGGAGTCGCCCAGATGAGCCGTGCCCGAATCCGACTGGCGACCGCGGTGCTCGCCTCCGCTCTCGCCCTCGGGACCCTGCCCGCCTCCGCGTACGCGACACAGGCCGCCGCGCCCGGAGCAGCCGCCGGCCAGCACCGGCAGCTGTGGGCAGAAACGATTCGCCAGATTCCCCTCCAGGGTGCGGTCAACGTCCGCGACCTGGGCGGATACCGCACCTGGACCGGCGGCCGGGTCCGCCAGGGGCTGGTCTACCGCTCCGACGCACTGAGCAAGCTGACCGCCGCCGACGTCACCACCGTCGCCGGTCTCGGCCTCACGAAGGTCGTCGACTTCCGCATCCCGATGGAGCTCCAGTACGACGGCGCCGACCGGCTGCCCGCCGGGCTCTCCGTCACCTCACGCCCCGTCAGCGACCTCGGCCTGTACGGGACCCTGGTCGGCGCGATCTCCAGCGGCGACCCGGTCAAACAGGAGCAGATGCTGGGCGGCGGCCGCGCCGAGGCCTACATGCGCGACATCTACCGCACGTTCGTCACGAGCCCCGAGAACCGGGCGCAGTTCGCGGCGACCCTGCGGGAGATCGCGGCCGGCGGCCAGGGCCCGCTGCTGTACCACTGCACGTCGGGCAAGGACCGGACGGGCTGGCTGAGTTACGTGCTGCTGCGCGCCCTGGCCGTCCCCGAGGACACGGCCGAGCGCGACTACCTGGCGTCCAACACCTTCCGCGCCACGTACGACGCGCAGGTGCGCGCGGGCCTGAAGCAGTCGGGGCGGATGCAGAACCCGGACCTGCTGATTCCGCTCCAGGAAGTCCGCCAGGACTACCTGGACGCCGCGACCGCCCGGATGGAGGCCGACTTCGGCGGCTTCTACGGCTATCTGACGGACGGTCTCGGCCTGGACCTGCGGACCCTGGCGAACCTCCAGGCCAAGCTGGTCGGGTAAGGAACGGAACGGGCGGCTGCGCGACGGGCCCGGACAGCGGTACGCCGGGCAGCGCGCGTGGCGCTGCCCGGCGTACCGGCATGTTTTCAAATGTCACGGCCGAAGGGTCGGCGTCAGGAGCTGGTGCGCCCCGCCGCGGGACGACCGCCACCGGAGCGGCGGCGAGCCGCCGCAGGGGCGCCGCCGGAGCGGGCACCGCCCTGGCCGCCACCCTGACCGCGGGCGCCGGACTGGCCGCCCTGGCCGCCGGCGGAACCGACGGAGCGGGCCCGGCGCGAGCGGCCCTCGCCCGTACCGGCCGAGGTGGCGGAGGATCCCTGGCCGCCACCCTGGCCGCCGCCCTGGCCGCCGCCGGAGCGACGGCGCGCACCGCCGGAACCGGAGCCGGAGCGGCCGGAACCCGAGCCGGAGCGCGCCTTCGGCTGCGTCGGCTGCGGAACCTCCAGCACCACGGGGACGCCCGAGGGCTCCTTGGCGCCGGTCAGGCGGGACAGCTCCTCGTCGGAGGACTTGATCTGCGCGGTGCGCGGGGAGATCCCGGCGTCCGACATCAGACGGGTCATGTCCCGCCGCTGCTCGGGGAGGACCAGGGTGACCACGCTGCCGGACTCACCGGCGCGGGCGGTACGGCCGCCGCGGTGCAGGTAGTCCTTGTGGTCGCTGGGCGGGTCCACGTTGACGACGAGGTCCAGGTCGTCGATGTGGATGCCGCGCGCGGCCACGTTGGTGGCGATCAGCGCGGTGACCTCGCCCGTCTTGAACCAGTCCAGGGTCCGGTTGCGCTGCGGCTGGGAGCGCCCGCCGTGCAGGCCGGAGGCGCGGACGCCGTCCGCGAGGAGCTTCTTGACCATGCGGTCGACCCCGCGCTTGGTGCCGACGAACATGATCACCCGGCCGTCGCGAGCGGCTATACGCGTCGCCACGGCCTTCTTGTCGGTCTCGTCCATGACGTACAGGACGTGGTGCTCCATGGTGGTGACCGCGCCGGCCGACGGGTCGACGGAGTGGCCGACCGGGTCGTGCAGGAACATCTTGACGAGCCTGTCGATGTTCTTGTCGAGGGTCGCCGAGAACAGCATGGTCTGGCCCTCGGGCTGGACCTGCTTGAGCAGGGCGGTGACCTGTGGCATGAAGCCCATGTCGGTCATCTGGTCGGCCTCGTCGAGGACCGTGATGGAGACCTGGGAGAGGTCGGCGTCACCGCGGTCGATGAGGTCCTTGAGACGGCCGGGGGTGGCGACGAGCACCTCGGCGCCGCGGCGCAGGGCGCCCGACTGCCGGTTGATCGACATGCCGCCGACGACGGTGGCGATGCGCAGGTTGACGGCGGTGGCGTAGGGGGCCAGCGCGTCGGTGACCTGCTGGGCGAGCTCACGGGTCGGTACGAGGACCAGCGCGAGCGGCGACTTCGGCTGTGCGCGGCGCCCGGCGGTGCGGGCCAGCAGGGCCAGGCCGAAGGCCAGGGTCTTGCCGGAGCCGGTGCGGCCGCGGCCGAGCAGGTCGCGGCCGGCGAGCGAGTTCGGCAGCGTGGCGGCCTGGATCGGGAACGGCTCGGTGACGCCCTGGGCTGCGAGGGTCTTCAGCAGCGCCTCGGGCATGCCCATGTCCTCGAACGCGGCGACCGGCGGCAGCGCCGGGGTCAGCGGTTCGGGCATGGTGAATTCCTGGGGCCTGGCAACGGGAGCGGACTTCTGCCGTCCCGCGCCAGACTTCGGACGCCCCTGGGCCGCACCTCGACCCCGGGTGGGGCGGCGGCTGGGTCGTGCGGAGTTGGAGCTGGTCATGCGAGAAAGCCCTCCTGAAACCGGCAGGTAAAACAAAGGTCGAAACAGTCGAAACAGCAGACAAGCCGGGGCCCGCACCTCGCGGTGCGGACCCCGGCATGCTGAAAAAATTAGGCGGGGAGGATGTTCTCCGCCTGGGGGCCCTTCTGGCCCTGGGTCACGTCGAAGGAGACGCGCTGACCCTCGGTGAGCTCACGGAAGCCCTGGGTGGCGATGTTCGAGTAGTGGGCGAACACGTCCGGACCGCCACCGTCCTGCTCGATGAAGCCGAAGCCCTTTTCCGAGTTGAACCACTTCACGGTGCCAAGTGCCATTTTGAATCTCCTGAATAGGCGGCAAGGGCCCCATCCGGAGATTCCGGTAAAAACAAATGAAGCGCCTGTCGGAGCAATCCCGTCAGGCGCACATAAAGTTCATGGGTACCACAACTGCAACGTGTCCAAAGCTAGCACACCCCGGTCCGGCGTGCCGACCCGTATATGTGACCTCCGTCCCCTTCCCGGCAGACCCGCCCGGCGGGGCCCGGCCGGCGGGCCCCCCTGCCACCCGCCGACTACAGCCGCTCGATGATCGTCACGTTGGCCTGGCCGCCGCCCTCGCACATGGTCTGGAGGCCGTACCGCCCGCCCGTGCGTTCCAGCTCGTGCAGGAGCGTGGTCATCAGTTTGACGCCGGTCGCGCCCAGGGGGTGGCCGAGCGCGATGGCGCCGCCGTTGACGTTGACGCGCTCCGGGTCCGCGCCCGTCTCCTTCAGCCAGGCCAGGACCACGGGGGCGAACGCCTCGTTGATCTCGACGAGGTCGATGGCGTCCAGCGACATGCCCGTCTTCTTCAGCGCGTACGCCGTCGCCGGGATCGGCGCGGACAGCATCCGGATCGGGTCCTCGCCCCGCACGGACAGGTGGTGGATCCGCGCCCTCGGTGTCAGGCCGTGTTCCTCGACCGCGCGCCCGGACGCGATCAGCATCGCGGCGGCCCCGTCCGAGACCTGCGAGGACACCGCCGCCGTGATCGTGCCGTCCTCCAGCACCGGCCGCAGAGCCGCCATCTTCTCCAGGGTCGTGTCCCGGCGCGGCCCCTCGTCCACCGCCACGTCCCCGTACGCGACGATCTCGCGGTCGAAACGGCCCTCGTCGATGGCCCGGACGGCGCGCTGGTGCGACCTCAGCGCGAACTCCTCCATGTCCCGCCGCGAGATCCCCCACTTGCGCGCGATCAGCTGCGCGCCGTGGAACTGGTTGACCGGCGCGTCCCCGTACCGGGCCCGCCAGCCCTCGGATCCGGCGTAGGGGCCTTCGGTGAGGCCCAGCGGCTCCGCCGCCTGCCGGGAGGCGAACGCGATGGGGACCATTGACATGTTCTGCGTGCCGCCCGCGACCACCAGGTCCTGGGTCCCCGACAGCACGCCCTGCGCGGCGAAGTGCACCGCCTGCTGCGAGGAACCGCACTGGCGGTCGATGGTGACCCCCGGCACCTCCTCCGGCAGACCCGCCGCCAGCCACGCCGTCCGTGCGATGTCGCCCGCCTGCGGTCCCACCGTGTCCAGGCAGCCGAAGACCACGTCCTCCACCGCGGCCGGGTCCACACCGGAGCGCGCGACCAGGGCCTTCAGGACATGGGCGCCCAGGTCGGCGGGGTGGACGGCGGCCAGGCCCCCCTTGCGCCGCCCCACGGGGGTGCGTACCGCGTCGATGATGTAGGCCTCGGACATGGGGACTCCTCTGATCGGTTCTGACCGGTCGGGTCCCGGTCAGTCGGGTCAGCTGCGTACGGCGATCCCGTCGAGCACCATCGACAGGTACTGGCGGGCGATCTCCTCGGGGCTGTGCTGTCCGCCCGGCCGGTACCAGGACGCCGCGACCCACACCGTGTCGCGTACGAAGCGGTAGGTGAGGCGGATGTCCAGGTCGGCCCGGAAGACCTTGGCGGCGACTCCGCGCTCCAGCGTCCCCAGCCAGGCCTTCTCGAACTTCTGCTGCGAGTCGGACAGGTAGTGGAAGCGGGGCTGCGCGGACAGGTGCCGGGATTCCTTCTGGTAGATCGCGACGGCGGCGCGGTGCCGGTCGATCTCCCGGAACGACTCGGTGACGAGGGCCTCGATGGTCTCCCTGGGGCCGAGACCGGCGGCGAGGACGCTGTCGTAGCCCTCCCACAGTTCGTTCAGGAAGGCCGAGAGGATCTCGTCGAGCATCGATTCCTTGGAATCGAAGTGGTAGTAGAGGCTGCCGGCGAGCATGCCGGCGGCGTCGGCGATCTTGCGGACGGTGGTGGCGTTGTAGCCCTGCGCGGCGAAGACCTCGGCGGCCGTGTCGAGGAGTTCGCGGCGCCGCTCGGGTGAGGCGGTCACCTGCTGTTTCTTCTTGTTCGTTGGCACGCGCCCATTCTCGGCCTACGCGCGCTGGCTGCTGACCGAAACGGTCTCGCCCGTCATGTACGACGCGTACGGGCCGGCCAGGAACACGATGACGTTGGCGACCTCCCACGGCTCGGCGTAGCGGCCGAACGCCTCGCGGGCCGTCAGCTCGGCCAGCAGCTCCTCGCTGGTGACCTTCGCCAGGTGCGGGTGCATGGCCAGGCTCGGGGCGACCGCGTTGATCCGTACGCCGAACGCGGCGGCCTCCAGCGCGGCGCAGCGGGTCAGCGCCATCACCCCGGCCTTGGCGGCGGCGTAGTGGGCCTGGCCGGCCTGGGCGCGCCAGCCGATGACGGAGGCGTTGTTGACGATGACGCCGCGCCCGGTGCCGGCCGCCTTGAACGAGCGCAGTGCGGCGCGGGTGCAGCGGAAGGTGCCGTTCAGGGTGACGTCGAGGACCCGGCCCCACTGTTCGTCGGTCATGTCGACGAGGGTGGCGGTGCCGCCGAGTCCGGCGTTGTTGACCACGATGTCCAGGGCGCCGTGGAGCTGCTCGGCGCGCGCGAAGAGGGCCTGGACCTGCTCCTCGTCGGTGACGTCGCAGGGCTGGGAGGTGACGCGGTCGGCCCCGAATTCGGCGGCGAGAGCGTCCTCGGTCTCCTTCAGCCTGCGGGCGTGGGCGTCACTGATGAGGATGCGCGCGCCCTCCTCCAGGAAGCGGCGGGCGGTGGCCCCGCCGATCCCGGCGCCGGCGGCGGCGGTGATGACGGCGGCCCGGTCCTTCAGCAGCCCGTGCCCGGGCACGTACGCGGGTGCGTGCGTGCCCCTCCGTATCCGGGTGCGGAACTCCTCGACGCTACTCATGGCCGTACGTTAACCTACCAAACACTTGTTAGGGAAGGACGTGCTGCCTGATGGACCTGACCCATGACGCGGAGGTGGAGGCGTTCCGGGCCGAGGCCCGGGCCTGGCTGGCCGACCGCGTACCCTCCCGCCCCCTCCCCTCGCTGGAGACCGAGGAGGGATTCGCGGCGCACCGGGAGTGGGAGGCGCTGCTGCACGCGGACCGCTGGTCGGTGGTGTCCTGGCCCGAGGAGTACGGGGGCCGGGGCGCGGACATCGAGCGGTGGCTGGTCTTCGAGGAGGAGTACTGGGCGGCGGGCGCGCCCGGCCGGGTCTCCCAGAACGGCATCAGCCTGCTGGCCCCGACCCTGTTCGACCACGCGACGCCGGAGCAGCGGGCGCGGGTGCTGCCGTCGATGGCGAGCGGCGAGGTGATCTGGGCGCAGGCCTGGTCGGAGCCGGAGTCGGGCTCCGACCTGGCCTCGCTGAGGTCCCGGGCGGTGCGTACGGAGGGCGGCTGGCTGCTGTCCGGGCAGAAGACCTGGTCCTCGCGGGCGGCCTTCGCGGACCGGGCCTTCGGGATCTTCCGCACGGACCCGGCGGCCTTGAGACCGCACCAGGGGCTGAGACCGCACCAGGGGCTGACGTACCTGATGTTCGACCTGCGGGCGCCGGGGGTGACGGTGCGGCCCATCGGGCGGCTGGACGGCAAGCCGGCCTTCGCGGAGCTGTTCCTGGACGAGGTGTTCGTACCGGACGAGGACGTCATCGGGGAGCCGGGGCAGGGCTGGCGGATCGCGATGTCCACGACGGGCAATGAGCGGGGGCTGACGCTCCGCTCGCCGGGGCGGTTCCTGGCGGCGGCGGACCGGCTGGTGTCGCTCTGGCGCTCGGCCGGGGATCCGGCCGACACCGCGCTGCGGGACCGGGTCGCGGACGCGGCGGTGGGGGCGCGCGCGTACGAGCTGTTCACCTGGGGATGCGCTTCGCGGTTCGCGGCGGGTGAGGCCATCGGCGCCGAGTCCAGCCTGAACAAGGTGTTCTGGTCGCAGTACGACATCGCGCTGCACGAGACGGCGCTGGACCTGCTGGGCCCGGACGCGGAGCTGGCGGACGGCGAGTGGGCCGAGCCCTGGATCTTCTCGCTGGCCGGGCCGATCTACGCGGGCACGAACGAGATCCAGCGCGACATCATCTCCGAGCGGCTGCTCGGCCTGCCGAAGGGGCGCCGCTGATGCGATTCCTGCTGACCGACGAGCAGTCGGACTTCGCCCGTGCGCTGCGCGGACTGCTGGGCTCGTCGGACGTACCGGCGGCGGTACGGGCCTGGTCGCGCGGGGACCACGCGCCGGGGCGGGCGGTGTGGGGGCGGCTGGCGGACGCGGGGCTGTTCGCGCTGGGGGCGCACGAGGCGTACGGGGGTGTGGGGCCGGAGCCGCTGCCGGTGGAACTGGCGGTCGCCTTCGTGGAGCTGGGGCGGGCGGGAGTGCCGGGGCCGGTGGTGGAGACGGTGGCGGCCTCCGTACTGCTCGGGCGGCTGGGGGACGAGGGAGTGGGCGACGAGGGGGTGGCGAAACGCTTCCTCCCCGGGCTGGTGGCGGGCGAGGCGATGGCCACGCTGGCGCTGCCGGGCGGGGGGCCGTACGTCCTGGACGCGGATGCGGCCGCGTACTGCTTCGTCGTGTCGGAGGCGGGTGAGCTGCGGCTGGGGGGTGGGGGTGGGGGCGTACGGGCTTCCACCGATCCGGCGCGGCGGTTGTCGGTGGCGGCCGGGGTGGGGGGTGGTGACGTGCTGGCGGCGGGGCCCGCCGTGACCGCGGCGGCGGAGGCGGCCTGCTGCTGGGCGCGTCTCCTGACGGCTGCCCAGTGTCTGGGCGTCGGGGAAGCGCTCCTGGCGCGGACGGTGGAGTACGCGAAGCGGCGGACGCAGTTCGGCGCGCCGATCGGGTCCTTCCAGGCCGTGAAGCACCGGCTGGCGGACACGCTCCTGGCGCTGGAGTTCGCCCGCCCGCTGCTCTGGGCGGCGGCGCTGTCCCTGGATCCGGGTGACGTGGCGGCCGCCAAGCTCACGGCGGGCGAGGCGGCGTACGCGGCGGCGATGACCGCGCTCCAGTTCCACGGCGCGGTCGGTTACACGGAGGAGCTGGACCTCTCCCTGTGGCTGCGGAAGGCGCGGCCGCTGCGGGACGCGTGGGGCACGCCGGCCGCGTGCCGGTCGGCGGTGCTCCGTGCGGCCTCCCACGCTCCTTCCCGCGCTCCCTCCCGCCTCAGAGGACGGCCACGCTGAGGGTGACGACGTAGGGCTCCTCCACCACCGCGTCGGGGAAGAGCGCGGCCAGCCGGGCCCGCTCGCCCCGGAGGAACTCGGTCGTGCGCGGTTCGCCGAGGAGGAGGAAGGCGGAGTGGCTGGCGAGGTTGGCGAGGTGGTGGTCGAGGGAGATCCGGCGGGACCAGGGGATGGTGCGGGTGGTGAAGTCCAGCTCGTCCAGGGATTCGCGCGGTGTGAGCCCGATCTCCCCGAAGAAGGTGCGGATCCGCTCGGCCTGCTCGGCGACCCAGGGGACCTCGGTGTCCAGGTCGTTCCACCAGAGGGCGAGCGCGCCGCCGGGGCGCAGGACGCGGCGGGCCTCGGGGACGGAGCGGGCGGGGTCGGTCCAGTGCCAGGCCTGGGCGTACGTGAGCAGGTCGAACCCGGCGGTGGCGAGGGGCAGCCGGTCTCCGTCCCCGCGCACGACGGGGATCCCGGGGTGCGTGCGGCGGAACTCGGCGGCCATGCCGTCGCCGGGCTCGACGGCGACGACGTCCGCGCCGCGGGCGCGCAGGAGCCCGGTGGCGATCCCGGTCCCGGCGCCTACGTCGGCCACCCGCGCCCCGCGCAGCGAACGGCCGCTCAGCTCCTCGACGGCGTCGAACAGCGAGTCGGGATACCCGGGCCGGTGCGCGGCGTACAACGCGGCGGCGGCATCGAAGGACCGCGCCCGTGCGCGGGGAGTCGAGGTCACCCTCCCATTCTGGCGGCTGGCCGGGGGTGGGGCCGATGCCGGGGGGTGCCGGGGGTGGGGGTGGGGGTGGGGGCCGGTGCCGGGGGGGGGGGGGGGGGGGGGGGGGGGGGGGGGGGGGGGGGTGTGGGGGGGGGGGGGGGGGGGGGGGGGGGGGGGGGGGGGGGGGGGGGGGGGGGGGGGGGGGGGGGGGGGGGGGGGGG